>CAVOYC010000001.1:0-673659 GCA_963700575.1 uncultured Planctomycetota bacterium
GCTATGCCGCTCAGCTATTTCCCCCGGGTGTGCTCGGGTAAAGGGGACCACTACTTGGAAGGAGAGGTTGGATGAGTGCCCACAGAGTTTTCTTTTCCAAGTAGTCGTATGTGGTGGTGGGGTTCTTCTTGGTTGTCGGCAAAGGTGGCTGGGATCGTGGGGTGGGATTAGTCTTGGATGTCCAGGTGGAATTCGAATCCCTCGAAGGTCTCGACCAGTCTTTCCAAACTGTTCAAGGGTGAGTAGCTGTCCGTCAATGACGAATGCAACTGCACCTTCGGCATAGGAGATTCTGCCTCGCACGGTTTGGTGCGTAGCCTGGAAATCTCCGGGTTCACGTTCTTCGATGTGTCGTGTGGCAAGCGCTTCGCGTATTCGCCGCTGAAGCCGGTACAGCACTAGATACGGGCTGGTCGCATCGAACTCGCGAAAGAAGAATCCTTCCCCATCCTTCCCCTCTTCCTCCGCCTGAACGCCAAATCCAAGACTGGTGCGAAAGCACGAGAAGACGAAGTCCCTTTGCTGGCCAGAACAGTCCGTAAAGGTCTGTTGAAAGGGAAAATCGTTGTCTGGATCTTTGGGTTCATCCGAATCGTCCGGAACTCGCCAACGCCCGTTTGAACTAACCATTTTCTGCACTTTCACAAAACAGAGATTCACATGTGCATCTGATTCTCTCTGGCGCCAGCCTGGCCTGATGCCTTGCTTTGCGGCGCGAGGCGACTGAAGCCAGTTGGTAGTTTGTATCACGTCGAACGCTTGCACCAGCGTGTGGATTTCGTTTTGACGTGAATGCACAAAAAACCTCGGCCTACCTCTCGATGCGTTGGCATCGAGTGAGTAGGACGAGGGTGTGAAAAATACGTTCCATATCTTAACCGAGAATCTGGCGTTTTTGCGGTAGCGGTCGGGGAATTCTTTTCATTTCGTCCGGATTGGCACCAAGACGACCGCGTTGACCCGCTTCTTCGTCAGTATCAGATGACGTGGATGCTGTCCTGCGCGATCATCCTGGTCTGGCAAGCTGTGCGGTTCACTGCTGCCATTGCGGAATCCGCTTTCTGACGCATCCTCGCAACGCCAATCGGCGAGATCTCCGCTGTCCGTTTGGTTGCCGTGAGCACCACCATCGCCAGCAGGCGAACGCGCGGAGCAGAAGGCACTACCGAAGCAACACGGGACGCCGGAACAAGAAGCTGCTCAATAGCAAGCGGAGCATGTCGGCCCGCGCCGCTCAAGGCGGGGGACCATCTCATGTCGCGGGGACACGGCGTGGCCGAGCAAGACGCGGACACCCTATCGATAGACGGGACATCCGCGTCGGAATCAATAGCCGACCCGGCTTTGGTTCCCACGCCTCTATCAAGGCAGATTGATATCGACGATCAAGCAGCCCGTGACGACGTGAAGGTGGAACTGGACGGTTTCGCGCTGGACGAAAGTCACTTTGGTGAACTCGTCCATGTTGCCGTATCTGGCGATGGTCGCGACCGTCATTGAAGAGCGGGTGATCGGTCGCGAAGAACTGCTTCACGTGCTGCGGCGAAGTATGAGACAACGCAGCTTCGACAGACTTCCGCGGCGCGAGTATGTTCTCGGTTTTCTCAACCAACACCCGCCCTGATGGATGTGACCGATGGCCGAAACCGTGGAACGAAGCAGCCTGGATCTGCGTTACGAGGGTTACCGAGTACGCAATGGCGCCGCCGAAGCGCGCTTGCTGGCTTCGATCGCCGAGCGCGGGATCGAAGAGCCGCTTGGCGGTGTCGATACGCCGCAAGGGCGCTTGCTGCTGGACGGCTTCCGGCGAAATCGGTGTGCCGCGAAAGCTGGGCATCGAATGTGTCCCGTATGTCTCGTGGGGAGAAGACGCCATGCAGGGCATTGCCAGCTTGCTGAGTGCCCGCCGGCAGAGAACGCTCAATATTCTCGAGCAGGCTCGATTCGTGGACGAACTGTTGAGCACCCATGAGATGACGCTTGCCGACGTGGCCGAGATGCTCTCGCGCAGCAAGGCGTGGGTCAGTACGCGTCGCAATCTGCTCGGCCAGATGACGCCAGCGATCCAAAAGGTTCTGTTTCGCGGCGCGTTTCCCGTCTACTCGTACATGACCACGCTACGACCGTTTATGCGCATGAACGGCGTTGGCTCAAAGGAAATCGAATGCTTCGTGCGGGCGGTCGCCGGGTCGAAGCTCAGCGTCCGTGAGATTGAACTCTTGGCCCATGGCTACTTCCGCGGTCCCGCATCGCTGCGGCAGGCCATCGACGAGGGCAACTGGAAATGGACGCTCGAGCAGATGCAGGCGGTGGGAGAGGATCCGGAGGGCCTGAGCGATTTCGAACGCCGTCTGCTTCGTGATCTCGAGCGACTGCTGAGGGCGATGCAAAACGTGATGACCGGGTGTGACAGTCCGCGTCTGCAATCGCGGGGCTTTTACGCCCAAGCCAATTTGTTACTCGCCAGCCTGCTGGGCCGGCGGGAATCGTTCTTCAAGAAGATGGAGGAGTTTTATGATCGGACCGGACGTACGCAATGCCATTTATCAGTTACATCAAGCCGGGATGTCGCGGCGGGAGATCAGCCGCCGACTGCATGTCAGCCGCAGTGCCGTGCGGAGGATTGTCAAGCAGCAGGGGAAGTTCGCTCGCCAAGAACGAAGCGACAAGAAGCAGATCGACGTTGAACTGCTGGAACGTCTGTACCGCGAGTGTGATGGCCGGGTACAGCGGATCCACGAGAAGCTTGTCGAGGAGGAGGGCGTCCAAGTCGGCTACTCGACGCTGACGCGGATGTTGCGCGAGCTGGGATTGAGTCATCGTCAGCCGACGCGTTGCGACCGGGTCCCCGACGAGCCGGGAGTCGAGATGCAGCACGACACCTCGCCCTATCGGCTGAAACTTGCCGGGCAATGGACAGCGGTCATTGCCAGCCTGCTTTACCTGCGTTACTCGAAACGCCGCTACCTGAAATTCTACCGCGTGTTCAATCGTTTTCTGATGAAGTGTTTTCTCCACGAAACGTTGATGTTCTGGGGCTATGCGGCCCCGTGGTGCATCATTGACAACACCAATCTGGCGCGATTGCGCGGCGCGGGAAAACGGGCGGTCATCGTACCCGAAATGGCTGCGTTTTCGCGACAGTACGGCTTTCAATTCGCCTGCCACGAGATCGGGCATAGTGATCGAAAAGCCGGGAACGAACGAAGCTTCTGGACTGTGGAAACAAACTTCTTTCCCGGCCGCACGTTCGCCAGCCTGGAGGATCTCAACGAGCAAGCGCGTCAGTGGGCGACCGAGCGGATGGAGCATCGCGTGCAGACCAAGGCGCGGGTGATTCCGGCCCAGTTGTTCGAGCATGAGCGGCTCTATCTGAACCCGCTGCCGGAGCATCTTCCGGCGCCGTACCAAACGCACCAGCGCGTCACCGATCAGTACGGCTATGTCGCCTTCGGCGCCAACTACTACTGGGTTCCCGGAACGCGCCGCGATGACGTGAAGGTGCTCCAGTACGCGGACCGCTTGAAGATCTTTCGGCACTACGAGTGCCTGGCCGAGTATGCCCTTGCCGCCCGACGGGACTCGGCACCAGCATTACAGTCCTCCGGGCCAGCCGAAACCTCGATATCAGCCCAAGAATCGGCGCCGTCACGCCAAGCTGGAAGAGCAGCGTCTGCGCGCCTTGGGAGACGAAGTGTCGGCTTATCTCGACTTCGCGCTCTCGGCTCCCGGCGTGCAGCGGCACCGGTTCACACGCGAGCTGTTCGCGCTCAGCCGCAAGCTGACCGACGACGTGTTCCGCAAGACGGCCCGTCGGGCCCACCGTTATCGCATCGTCGACTTGGCCACGCTCCGGCGGATCGCCTGGCTCTGCCTGAGCCAGGAAGAAGACGTGCTCCCCGAGCCGGAGGTGGATGAAGACTTCCAGCAGCGGCCCGCTTACCAGGAAGGCTATCTGACCGACCAACCCGATCTCTCCGTGTACGACCAGTTGAGCGAAGAAAAGCAAGAGGAGGACGAAGATGACGAACCCTTCTGATCCGCCCCGCCAGAACATCGACGACGAACTCATGGGCATGCTGAAGTATCTCCGCTTGGGCCGGTTGCTGGCGCACTGGGATGAAACCCTGGAGAAAGCCAGGAAAGGCCGTTACTCGTCCGAGCGGTTGTTGAAGTACATCGTGGAGGAAGAATACCGAGCCAAACGCGAAAACGCGCGGCTCCTTCGCCGGCAGCGAGCCAACATCCCCGAAATGCTGGAGATGGAAACCTTCCCCTTTGACAAACAGCCCAAGCTCGATCGCAAGCGAGTCATGTCGCTCTACGACAGCTTCGACTATATGACCAAGCAGCGCGGCGTGATCTGGCTGGGCCCCACCGGTTGCGGCAAGACGGGCTTGGCCACCTCCTTCCTGCTGCAAGCCATCGATCGCGGTTATCGCGGCTACTTCATCACCTTCCCCGAGTTGATCCAGGAACTGTTTCAGTCGTTGGCCGATCGCAGCGACCGCAAGGTGTTCCGACGCTACCTGTCGTACGACTGCCTGGTGATCGACGAAGTCGGGTACGTGGAAGTCGAACCGGCGCAGGTCGGCCAGTTCTTCACGCTGATGCACAAGCGGCACCGACGGAAGACGACGATCATCACGTCCAACCTGGGCTTCAGCGAGTGGGGTTCGTTTCTGAAGAATCCTCAGTTGACGGCCGCCTTGAACGATCGGCTGACCTCGAACAGTCACGTCATCAACATGAAAGACTGCGAAAGTCTGCGAGGCCGGATCGACGAATAACCGTCCACGCCATGGACCATGCCCGTCACCGCGGCGTCCGTAGCGTGAGGAACGTGCCGTGACCCGAGACGACTTCCGGCGGCAAGCCGACTTGCGTTCGCGCGATCCCGTTGGAAGTCGTCTTGACTTCTTGGGGCGCGGTGCGTGACCGGCGAGACAAGTCCCAGTGGCGTACCCCGCGTGGCCCTCTTTCGGTCACCGGCACCAAATTCTTCAACTGGCACGACTCGCCATGGTGGCGGCGGAGCGATCGACCTGGTGATGCACCTGGGCGGTTGGGACGCCAGGCAGGCCATCGAGTGGCTCTGGCGTCATCTTGGCTACCATGTCGCTCGGCGCGAACCCGACTGCCGCCACGAGAGCGGATGCTGATCCCGCCTCCAGCATCCGACTCGACGTCTGGCTCCGCATCCTCTTCCAGTCGCAGCGCGCCTCCGGGACGGCGAGAACGTTGGTGATCCCACTCGACGTGACCCGTCACCAACAACTCCACTTGCCCACGGCGAGCCTCGCGAATCTCCCGCGAGTGCGTCGCTACCTTATCCGAGCAGCGTGGTCTGTCAGCGACGATCCTGGCTTCGTTGATCGACGAGGGCAAGTTGTATGCCGATGCCCGCGGCAACGCGGTCTTCCTCATGGTGGCCGGGAAACCCAATCGTCCGATTGGCGCCGAACTGCGTGGCACGGGCCACCGCGTCTGGCGTGGCCTTGCGCCCGGCACCCGCAAGAACGCAGGCTACTTCTGGGTCGGCAATACCAGGCTCGAAGCAGATCGTGCTCTGCGAATCCGCGATTGACGCCATCAGTTGCTTCCAACTACACACGCAACTCGATGGTGGCACAACTTCGAGGGGAGTGCATCTGCATCTCGACGGCGGGAGTTCGCCCGGACGCGCCTTGGCTTCGTCCGCTCTTGGCACGCGGCTACGACATCTACTGTGGCTTCGACGCCGACGAGCCTGGCGAGACGGCCAGTCGCCAGATGATCACCCGCCATCCCTCGATCCAACGCCTGCGGCCGCCTCAGCACGACTGGAACGACGCGCTAACCACCCGGCGTCAATAAAGCACCGACACCTACCCATCCGCGCCCCTGTCCCACAATCCCAATTCCCGCACCACTACCTGCTGCGCAACGCGCGGCTACTCGGAAGAGAGTGTAGACTGGAGCTTTATCAGAGCGGCAAGGACGCTGGAAGAGGCAAAGCAATTGCGTGATCTGCTCGTGGAGATCACTGAGTTATCCCAGCAGATCGGAGTCAGTTCGAATGACTTCGACGCAGTGCGAGCGTATCGGGACAATCTCGAGTGGCTGGCCAACTGCCCTGTGAAAGTGACCGATCAGCAGATGCAGAAGGTCGCGGACTACCGGGCTAATCTCGAATGGATCGAAAATGAAGATGTGATTCTGACCGAGGATGAGATGGAACGGATCGCCCTCACGCGGGCCAACCTGGAGTGGATTCACGGCTACCCGCCAGACGACGACTAGATGGGGCTGTTAGTGGCAGGAAATCCATTCGACTGCCGATTGGCCGTCGCCGGCATGTTATGCGCTGCTCCCTCCATCGGCTCCACGAGCAACTCTAAACGACGTCATCCTGAGCCGAGTAACATTTCGATTGTCGCAACTTATTGACCGCCGAGACGGACGGATTTTACTCACAGTGCAAACCTTCCCGCCCTTGCCAACGGATCCAACGCCGGAAGAACCTGTGATTTCGCCGATGTGCACCGGAACGAGTTCCAGACCCTTTCCGATGGCAAACGAGGCTTCACCGGCTACATGGGCCGCGTGGTTTACCGTTTGAGGATTTTACGTTAGCGACAACCGAATTGCCCGGAGTGGAAACCGGTCGATCAACGATCCAAGTTGACGGCAAAAGATGTGTTGCTGGCCACCGGCAACAACGGCCCGAATCGTGTTTTCCGTGCGGTCCATGCGTCACCGAATGGCACGTACTCAATCCCCAGATAGGCGTTGACCGTTCCCGTATCGGACGGCATGATGAAATTCGCTTCGCCAAAAATCGCGAATTTGCTGTTCAAGGGAACATAAAGATCGGCGCCGAACAGAAACGGATCGTCCTTGGGAGGGAGATCACCGAGTGCTACATTGGCCTCACTATGTCCATCCGCGACGCCAAACCAGACGGTGGTCTGTGCCCGGCTCCGCCATGTGTGACGCAGAAATACGTGTCCTTGAGTGATTGGTTCAAGAATGACGGGGATGGCACCGAATTGGCCTTGATCGTCCGTGCTCGCCAGTGATGCCCTGACGCCAATCTCATCCGCGGAACCGAGCATGTAGCTGACGTGCAGTCGCCATTGGCCTAAATCGAATTTGTCGTAACTGTCCTGCCACAGAAAATCATATCCTCCTCCCCAGTGCAGCCCGCAATCGGTCCGCTGAAAGAGTCCTACGGTTGTGAAATTCTGAGTGCGCCCGGTAGTGCCTTCGATGCGTTCGAAAACCTGCACGGCGTTTCCGGTAGCATTGATCGACGTGCCGAGTTGGGCCCCCAGGCCGTAGGACGGTATGAGCGGAAAGCCCCAATTGAGGGCAAATCTTCCGCCGAAGTTCGCATTGGTGCCAAAATCTTGTGGCTGTTTGGACCCCTCCAGTCCAAGGAATATCGACACGTTGTCCCACAACCCACAACTGTCGTCGCATTCCCGGCATGAGCAGCGGGTGGGACCATCAGCTGTCGCGAAGCACGGGCCGACGTTTGCCGAATCAACATCCCCGCCGTCACACAGCCATTGATCCGTTGCCAGAACCTCGCCATGCGCTGGCAGCATTAAACAGATGACGAGTGCCGCAAAAACACGTCCTGAAAATGAGGATGCCATTTCACACAAATCCTCCGAATAGCCGGAATCGACCGGAGTCGATCATGTAACAAGTTAAACCCGTCGCATGCACATTCAGGCCCGTACGTAACGTGTGACGTGGTGGACGAAATCCATCTGCATAAATGGGCAACTACGAACGCTCTTGGGGACGTGCAAATGCTCGACTGCCAGTTTCTCGGTTTTTCTTCATCGTTTGGCCAAAAACCTGCGCCACGCGGACCTTGACACCTCACCGTGCTCAGTGATGCCAGGAGATCGGAGTATAGTAGACGTCCATCCTCTTTATCGGCCGTACTTTTACAAACGCTTAGATGCAAAACACCATTAAACGCGGAAAGATGGCGGCGTCTCCACATGTCGCCTGCAGGCAACCGGAAGCGTCCTCCTGCAGCCTCTCAGCACGTTTGCGAATGGCTAAGACTGGCAAGGTAGATAGAAATTGGGCGATTCCGCCTCGGCGAGTGCACGGCTGGTGGCAACCATGGCGGACGGGCAGGAAGAAGGGGTGCGTCACCGTCGGTAAGCATGTCGAGCCATCGCAGCCCGGGCTCGCTGCCAGCAATTCGGCCGATTCCTTGGCGAACTAACTCAATTCCCCTGTGAGCCGAACCTGATTCGTCGCGCGAAACTCGTCGAGTATAGCGGTACTGTCTCAATCTGATTCGTCTGCAAAAAAACGCTAACCTCGGCGTCCGTGCTTAGATCTTCCGAAAGGACGACTTCGCCACTCTCGGCTAACTGCGTTAAATGCATAGCCCGACTGACAGTCTGTCCGAAATAATCAAGTCGGTCGCTGAAGGTCGAAACCAGGGCTGATCCACGGTGTATCCCAGCCCGGAATTCCATCCGTGTGTTGATCGGCGAGTCGGCCATCGATTTGGCGATGTCGCGGGCTGCCATGATGGCGGACACAGCTTTTTGGAATGCCACGCGTATTTGGAGACCGATTGACGCGTTGACCAACGTACCTCCGTGACGTTTGGTGTTACTGTCCACAGTTTGATGGAACTGCTGAAACGCCGCAAATGCTCCCACGTCACCGAGGCTTCCATAAATCAAGTCAGCATTCGCCACGTCAAGTACAAGAAGTGTCACGGTCGCAACATTGAGTAATCTGCCAGGGCTGAGCGATTCCTCTGGAAAAAGCTCGCGGAAAACCGGGCGCGACGCCACTTGGGCTGCCGTCAGGATATTCCGTCTGTTGATCGTGCGTTCAACGCGGACCAACAACTGCCGGTCGTGGCCATTGGAAATCCCGATAACCTGTCGGCCAGCGAGGAACGTAGGTACCCGGAGTGAGTCAAACTCGGGCATGAGATGGAGTTCAGCACGCACAACGCCGTGAACTGCCTGTACCTCAAGTGGCACCGAGTATGGCAGTTGCGAACCTCGCAGAAGATACTCTCCGGCCGGCAGAGCGAGATCCATTTCAAACCGCTCACCGGGCGCCAGCCGCATTTGTGCAACCACGTGGGGCGAGTGCTCTGGACCACCGATGCAATAGGTCTTCAGGTCAGCTTCTCGGATTTCGGAGTGAGGGCGAAAGATGAGCTCCAACGATTGGCCAAAATCCAATTCGAAATCCAAGTCGCAAACTTCGCAGTATGCGTGGTCCTCAATTTCTCGCAGCGTATCTCGTATACCGGCAGAAATCCGGCACGTGGGGCAGATAATGTCCCAATGGAGAAGAAGTAATCCCTCATGCACTGCGTGCAGGCAGCAGTCCGTCAACTGCTCCGGGTCGACATTCAGTCGCTGGGCCAACGCCAGGGGCCGAGTTCGGGCAATATCTTGTGGTACAGCTTCGGCCAGATACTCACCGAGCCCATCAACGAGACTGCGCATCATAGCCAAGTTTCTTGAGCGCAGCGAGCCGCTGTTCAAGGCGTCTCTTCTTCGCCTTGGTTAACCTTGGGGGAGGTTCAAAGGGATCCGCAAGTTGGTCTCGCCCCGTTGCACCTGGCGACAATGGCATCGATGCGTCGATAGACACGATCCAGGCCGGTCGGCCCTTTACTTCACCTCAATGATCGCCACGAGTCGACCCACAAGGCCCCGCGGTGCAATTCGGACCGAGTGTTTCAGGTGCGTGCCGCCGTCTGCCCCCCGGGTTGTCTCGACCACGCTCAGGAACCATTTGAAGGGCCCCTTGGAGAATTTTCGCAGGACGCCTAGACGTTGCCCCTCAATCCATTCGAAAGGAAGCTCTTCCCAGGCGATGTGTAGACCGGCCATGCGAAAGTCGCCAAATTTATGCAGAAAGCCCTCTTTGTCTCGGCGGCTTGTGTATTGCACTGCCGGCACACCGACAGCCCGATTGAGCCGCTCGGTATTTGACACATACGGCCAGAGCGCCTCGGGCGGCGACTGCAGATCCCATTCAAAGTCCGCACGAAATAGTGACTTCGGATCGCAATCCGGCACCAGAGGATGTAACTGGATTCTCGTCGGCTCGCCATTCAACAATCGCTCGACATCCTGCAACATGTCCGCCGCATCGCGATAGCGAGACTGTGGATCTTTGACGAGCGACTTTTCGACTATGTGAACCATTCCATCGCTGACGTCAGGATTCAGTTTCTGCAGCGACGGGAGGGGTCGTAACAGTGCATTTTGGCGAGTTTGAACGGATCGTCAGCTTGGAACGGCAATTGGCCCGCAAGCATCTCGAAGAGCATAACTCCGAGTGCATAAATATCGGCAGGCGGTCCGATTTCGGTACTGCCTTGCGATTTGCTCCGGGGCCATGTACGCGGGCGTACCAAGAAACGTCGCCGGACTGCGTCATTTTCAGGGACTCGGTCTGATCGATCTGCCTTGCCAGCCCAAAATCAGTGACTTTCACCAGCGGCTGCCCAGGCAACTCGCCAGGTCCTACGGGCGACTCAAGTAGCCCTTCGACGATCAGGATGTTCGCCGGTTTGATGTCTCGGTGGACAATGCCACGATCATGCGCTCTGCTTCAAGCCGCGCAGGACTCCCGCGGCAATCGTCAACACACGCTTCTCCGAGGGTTGACCTTGGGCCCGCAACAGACTGAGCCAAATCGCCTCCGGATATGTACTCCATCACGAGGTAGTGAATTCCGTCCTCTTCGTTTATCTCCAACAGATTGGCGATGTTGGGATGTTGAACTTGTGCAAGGAGCCTCCCTTCCTTGCGAAACCGCCGCAATGTCTCCGGGCTATCCGCAAGAGCGTTGCCGATCACCTTGAGTGCTACCAGCTGACCGTTGGATTGGTCTTCGGCCTTAAACACCGCCCCCATGCCGCCCTGGCCGAGTTTGCCGAGAATTCGGTACCGGCCAATCACGCCCTCGCAACTCCGTTGCGCCACGACCGTTGGCGGTTGGTAGGCCCTTCGACTAATGCTTTCGACGCCACGGCGGTTTGCCGATTGGGTCATCGCGATGAAAGCGCCAGGACGAATCTTCCGTGTTGGAGTCCGTGCCCGGTGGTGCGGATGTCGTTGGCTCGCATGATCCGAATTCTGAACCGACGCCTCCAGAGCGATGCTACGAAGTTGCCGGGACAGTTGCTGGACTGATGGACGATTCGACGGTTCTGTCCGACAGACTCTGGCGGATAAGTCCGCCAAGTGCTGCGACGATTTGTTGACCGTACGAAGTGTCCGGCAAGGCACTCGTTTAAAATGCTTCTCGAAATCGACCGATCTCCTGTTCCCCGTCTCCGCGCCGCGCGTCACCAACCAGAGCAGCAAGGTGGCCAGACTGAAGACGTCACCGGCCAAGTCCGGCTCGCTGCCGGCAATTGCCTCGGGCGGGTGATAACCATCGGGAAACTCGACAATCGGCTGGCAGCGAATGCGGATTGGTCAGGTCCGTTTGGCTTAATATCCGTGTCCGTAAAATCGAGTTTCACCGACTTTCCGTCATCCAGTCCGAATCTCCCACGGGCACAGGTTGCCGTGGGCCAGGCCTACGCGATGAGCTGCTTCCAAAGCGAACGTTATCTGACTCCGCGATACTGAACTCTGAGCCCACGTTCATGGATTCCTGATCGTGGCTGTAGTCCCAGAGACTCAGTGCGGTACCTTTCTCCATGGCAACCCAGGGCGGAAATTCCTCCAAATCAGCGGCAAGTATTTTTCTCACTCCGGGGTGATCAACCAGTTGGCTGAGCCGGATGCGTTTTTCCAAATCGCGGCGGCGCCTGCTATTCGCAGTGCCTGCCACTAAGCACGTAGACCTCGACTTCCGCCTGATCAAGCTGGCTCACGGTCTCGGTAAGACACTCCATCTGCCCCAAGGCAGTACTGCGAACTGACTTGGTAATCTTGGAATGTACTAGTCATGGAGTACTCCCGGTTTCTGCTTCTTCGCGGTTGCGGGGCTTGCGTCCCGTATGATGATTGCACTCACGGCACCAGAAGGCAAGAGATAGGTGAGACGTTGACACGACGGTCTGGTCCTCCAGCCAAACTCCGTCCAACGAATGCCGCATGCGGCATTACAAACGTCTCATGTAAATGTGTAGATGCGATCTTGATTCTGAGAAGGCAATTCAGGACGCCTGGTGTCACGATCTGAGACAACAGCAGTGGGGGCAACAAGGCCACCGCTCGCCTCGCCATATTCATTCAGTTCAGCGCCTCTGCCATGCCATACGGCAACTAGCCGACCTTGCCGCGGCTCAATACAGTGTCTACGTTTCGGGGACTGCCTCAGCATCCGTCTCGTTGGGCACTATGTCAACGATGCCGCCAAATGCCGGACGAAGACGCACCAGTCTGACCCAAGCAAGACCCTGCCATCGCTTCGGTTCCCCCAACAAGATAAGCCCTTGTTTGCAACGCAGCACCTCCGCCAAATCTACGGGAACGACTGGACGGAGGCGAGCCTGTAAATCCTGACGCCGCCTCGAAGAGAGGCATCATAACGTGGATTCCGCGTGATCATTGGTGTATGCTGTCCTGAGTGACGTTGGAACCACCTGCGAATCACGCGATGTCTTTTTGGGGAAATGTCTCATGAGAAGAGTCCTCATCTGTACGTTCGCTGTTCTCTGGACTCTGGCCAACGTGGCCCTTCTTCACGCGGACACGCAACTGTTCGTCGCGCCGCGCGGAAACGATCAATGGTCGGGGACTTTGCCTGAACGGAACGGGCAAGCCTCCCAAGTTCCCGGGGAACTTGACATTCAACGAATGGCAGTTGAAGGGTCACGACTCGCATTCCATCGTCGCAGATCCGAAATTCGTCGCACCCGACCGTTACGATTTCCGCCTGCATGAGGATTCACCCGCACTGGAAGTTGGTTTCCAGCCCATCGACATTAGTACCGCCGGCCTCACCGGACCTGACGAATGGAAAACGCTGCCGCAGCAAATCGAACGCCCCCCATTTGTGATGCCTTGGGAAGAATGAAACGGGCGAAAACGGGGACCACCACTCACCCGTTTTCACGTTGATAGGCAAAACTCGGATGCCACGACCCGGTTGCATGGCTCAAGCGACAGCCATAAAATCCTCTCTGGCATGGCGGGGCTCTTCTTACATCAGGTCGGTTGCGTCGGAAGGCATGGCGGAAACGCCGGTTGCGGAGCGGGCAATGAGTGCGTCACGGATCATTCGTGAATTGCGTGCGATGTACCCAGTCGAACGGCTGTTATTGGAGCCGGGACGGCTGGCGGCCTACGAGTCGGATGCATTAACGGCCTTTAGCGTGCGGCCGCGAGCCGTGGTGATTCCCCATACGGCCGACGAGGTCATCAAGACGGTGCGGCTGTGCCACGCCACCGAAGTCCCGTTTGTTGCCCGCGGAAGCGGCACGAGCCTCTCGGGCGGATCATTGCCGATTGCCGAAGGAATCGTGATTGCGCTGAACCGGCTGAATCGCATCCTGCGGGTCGATCCGGACCAGCGCATCGCCGTGGTGGAGCCGGGCGTGATCAATTTGTCGGTCAGCCGCGCAGTGGAACGGTATGGCCTCTACTACGCGCCCGATCCGTCCAGCCAGCAGGTCTGCACCATCGGCGGGAACGTGGCGTTCAACTCGGGCGGAGCGCATTGTCTGAAGTATGGCATGACGGCCAACCACGTGTTGGCGATCAGGGCCGTGCTGGCCGACGGCGAGGTCGTGACATTGGGTTCAGAGAGTCTGGAAAGCGTTGGGCCCGACGCGGTGGGGATGTTTGTCGGGTCAGAGGGGCTTTTCGGCGTGGCACTGGAAATCACGCTGCGGCTGCTTCCCAAGCCGCAGGTGTACCACACCGTACTGGCCGGCTACAGGACGTTGGAAGAAGCGGGCGAGGCCGTGGCTCGGATTGTCGCCGCCGGTCTGCTGCCAGGCGCCATGGAAATCATGGACCGGTTGGCGATCGAGGCGGCTGAAGCGGCCGTCGATGCGGGATACCCGCTGGACGCCGAGGCCGTACTGATTGTCGAATTGGATGGCCCGGCCGATCAGATCGAAAGGGAACGACAGCAACTCGACGAACTGATCGAGGCGTCCGGCGCCACGGAGGCGCGCGTGGCCGCGGACGCGGCGCAGCGGGCGGCGATCTGGCGCGGCCGCAAGAGCGCCTTTTCTGCCGTGGGCCGACTGAGTCCAGACTTTATCGTGCAAGACGGCGTCGTGCCCCGCGGCAAGCTGGGCGGCGTGCTGCTGCGGATCCAGAAGTTGGCCACCAGGCATGGGCTGCGAGTCGCCAATGTGTTTCACGCCGGCGACGGCAACTTGCATCCGCTGATCCTCTACGACGGGCGTGAACAGGGAGCGTTACAGCGGGCCGAGGCGCTGGCGGCGGAGATTCTTACGCTCTGTATCCAGCTAGGAGGATCGATCACCGGCGAACACGGTATCGGCATGGAGAAGCGGGATTTTCTTCCCAAAATGTTCAACGCGCAAGACGTGGCGGCGATGAAACGCATTCGTGACGCCATCGACCCACGGCGAGTCGCCAATCCCGACAAGATGTTCCCCGCCGCGGAAGCGCCTGCGCTGCAACTGCACGGACTTCATCCGTTGGAGAAGGAAGGGAGAATCAGCCGGGAATGACGTTGCTGCGACCCACGACCGAGGAAGAGCTCCGGGAAGGTGTTTGTCAGCACTCGCCGGTGGCCGTGCGTGGTCAGGGCACCAAAGCGGCTCTGATGCTGCGCGACGCCACCGCCGTGCTCGACATGACCGGCTACAGCGGTATCGTGGAGTACGAACCGGGCGAGTTTGTATTTACGGCGCGTGCCGGAACGTCGCTGCGCCAACTGCGCGACGTGCTGGCCGACCAACGGCAGTACCTCCCCTTCGATCCGCCGCTGCTCGAGGCCGAAGCCACGATCGGCGGGACCGTGGCCGCCGGACTGAACGGACCAGGGCGTTTACGTTACGGCGGCATTCGTGATTTCCTGATCGGCGTGTCGCTGATCGATGGACAGGGGACGTTGATACGCGGCGGAGGAAAAGTGGTGAAGAATGCTGCCGGCTTCGACCTGCCAAAACTGATGGTCGGCAGCCTGGGACGGCTCGGCGTGCTGGCCGAACTGACCTTCAAAGTCTTTCCCCAGCCGAGCGACCGTGTAACGTTGCGGTTGGAGTGCCGGGACCTGGCCGATTCGATCCGCGTGATGTGCCAGCTGGCCGGTGGGCCGTGGGAATTCGAAGCCATCGATCTGGAACCGCCGGTCGGCCTGATCTTGAGGTTGGCCGGCGAGCCCGACGCGATTACCGACCGGGCACAGCGGATCATGCAGTCGGCCGATCGGCGCGGCCAGATCATCGCGGAACCGGCGGCGTACTGGAGCCAGGTTGACCGCTTTGGCTGGGCGGCGGACAGCCTGTTGGTGAAGACACCGATCACCCCCAAACGCATCGAGGCATTCGATCGGTCCCTGTCAGCCGCCGATGCCCAGCGACGTTACAGCGTGGCGGGGAACGTGGCCTGGATCGCCTGGCCCGCTGGCCAATCTCTCGACGTGCTGGACCAGACGCTGCACCAGGCAGGACTCTCGGGACTCGCGATCCGTGGCCAGACGGAGCGGCTGCGGCTGGGCATTGATCCGGCGCGGCCGTTCGTCGAGCGGATCAAGCTCGCGCTGGATCCGGACGGAAGATTTGGAGCCCTTTGAATGCAGCATCATCTTCCTACTGAGCAACTTGGCCCGTGTGGCGATTTGATGGCCGACGCAGTGCAGGCGTGCGTGCATTGCGGCTTCTGCCTGCCCAGCTGTCCGACCTATCAAGTTCTGGAGCAGGAAATGGATTCGCCCCGCGGGCGGATCTACTTGATGAAGGAGATGATGCAGGGTGATTTGCAGTTGGCCGACGTATTGGAGCACATCGACCGATGCCTGGGTTGCCTGGCATGCGAGACCGCTTGCCCTTCAGGCGTGCGATACCGTGAGCTGATTAGCCCGTTCCGCGAACACGCCGAGAAGCAGCACCGTCGCGGGTGGCTGGACCGACTGCGGCGTCAGGCGCTGTTGATGACGCTGCCGTCGCCGTGGCGTTTTCGATGTGCCGTCAACGTTGCCCGACTCGCCCGACCGATGCGGGCTCTGCTGCCGGGCCGACTGCGCCCGATGCTCGATCTCCTCCCGCCAAAGCTGCCGAAGCCCGTCAAGTTACCGAGCGTGACGGAGGCTGTCGGACGGCGGCGAGTGCGCGTGGCGCTGCTGCGCGGGTGCGTGCAACAAGTGATCGCGCCCCAGATCAACCTGGCAACCATTGAAGTACTCACCCGGAACGGGATCGAGGTGATGGTTCCGCCCGGTCAAACGTGCTGCGGGGCATTGGCCTGGCATGTCGGCGCTGCCGCTGACGCACGGCAATGCGCACGGCGAAACGTCCAAGCATTTGATACCGACCTGGACGCGATCGTCACCAATGCCGCGGGCTGTGGATCGACCATGCGCGAGTATGGCGTAATTCTCAAGGGCCACGCACAAGAGACTGGCGGTCGAGCCCTGGCAAAGAAGGTGTTGGACGCGGCTGAGTTCCTCGATTCGGTTGGGGTGACCGACCCACCGCCTGCATTGATCCGGCCCCTCAAGTTAGCGTATCACGATGCCTGCCATCTGGCTCACGGGCAGTCGGTGCGCGGGGCGCCCCGGCGACTGCTCGAATCGGTGGGGAACGTGGAACTGGTCGAATTGAATGACGGAGAAGTCTGTTGCGGGTCGGCCGGAACGTATAATCTCGATCAGCCCGCGATCGCTGCCGAACTCGGTCGGCGGAAGGCCGAAGCGATTGTCGCCACCGGCGCCGACGCGGTGGTCGCAGGCAATATAGGCTGCATGGTGCAGATCTCCGCGCAGCTGGAGATCCTGCATAAGAAGCGTATCGAGGTTGTTCACACGATGCAGGTACTGGCGGCGGCCTACGCTGGACGAGATGTCACTGCCACAGGCCAGTGAGGGAAACCAAAGCGTCGTGCGGAAGCTGCCGCTTTCCATCTACTTTTTCTCCTCCTTTAGGTTCACAGAATGCAAGAATTATCCCCCTCCTGCCGGACACTCATGGGCCCCGGCCCCAGTGATGTCCATCCCCGTGTTCTTAAGGCCATGGCCACACCGCTGATCGGCCATCTAGATCCCGACTTTATTGCCATCATGGATCGAGTCAAATCGATGTTACAGGAAGTGTTCGGCACGGCGAACGAAATGACGTTTGCCGTCTCGGCGCCGGGTAGCGCTGGTATGGAGTGCTGCTTCGTCAATCTGCTGGAGCCGGGCGATGAAGCGCTGGTGTGCGTGAACGGCGTGTTTGGGAACCGGATGTGCGAGAATGTCGAACGCCTGGGGGCCAGGTTGAGTCGCGTCGACGCGCCCTGGGGAAAACCGATCGATCCGCAGCAGGTCGCCGACGCGTTGAAGACATCCAAGCCGAAGGTCGTCGCCATCGTGCACGCCGAGACGTCTACCGGCGTGCTGCAGCCGCTCGGCGAGATCAGCCGATTGGTGCATGATGCCGGAGCGATGCTGCTGGTCGATACGGTGACGAGTCTGGGCGGTGTGGAAGTCAAGGTGGACCAGTGGCGAATTGACGCCGTCTATTCCGGCACTCAGAAGTGCCTCAGTGCGCCACCCGGCCTGAGCCCAGTATCGTTTAGCGCTCGAGCCATGGAAGCAATCACCTCACGCAAGACCAAGGTGCAAAGTTGGTTCCTTGACCTGAACTTGATCCGCAATTATGTGAGCGGTTCGGCGAAGAGAGCTTATCACCACACGGCACCGGTCAGCTCGATATATGCCCTCTATGAAGCACTGCGGCTGGTGCTCGAAGAGGGACTTGAAAATCGCTACCAGCGCCACCGCCGGAATCACGAATTGCTCAAGCGCGGGCTAGAGAGCCTCGGTTTTGAGTTCCTCGTGCAGCCGGAGTATCGTTTGCCACAACTGAACGCCGTCAAGATCCCGGCCGGATTCGACGATGCCGCGATTCGTGACGCCTTGCTGCACAAGTACAACATCGAGATCGGCGCGGGATTGGGTGAGTTTGCCGGCAAAGTCTGGCGGATCGGTCTGATGGGGCAGAGTTCCACTGCCAACCACGTCAACATGCTCCTGGCCGCACTGCGGGAGATCATGAACAAATGACTAACGCCTTTATTGTATTCCTTGCCGACGCCTGCGTCTGTTCTCTTGACTTGTCCTTAGCCACAAGTCCCCCGTCCGGGCGCGTCCCGATGGAAGAAGTGACGGCTGGCACCCTATGCGGGGCCGCCAAAACTCGTACGTCGCTCGTTGGCCTCGAGCCGGCGGGTAGACCTACGAAGGGGAAATGGTCGTGGATCCCCATCTTTTTGGCGAATTCGGCTACATTTAGCGCGATCATGCCTCGATCGATCGCCGCGCCCGCGCGGCCCCGGACACGATAACGCCGACGGCCGCTACGCTGATGGCGGCCACCAGTACGGAGCCGAGGTTAACCGGTCCTTTGACGGAAGACCACACAATCGCGTAGCCCAGGGCACCGGTAAGCAACGCGTAATAAGTGAAAACAACCAACGTCTTACGAATCACGATTCCCTCCTTACCCACCAATCCGACCACAGCTGAGGCCGCCACGACATTGTGCACGCAAATCGTGTTGCCGGCGGCGCCACCCACGGCCTGCAGCGCGACAATCCAAGTGGGGTCAACACCGATCCGCAACCCGACGTCAAACTGAAACAGCGAAAACATCATGTTGCTGACGGTGTTGCTGCCCGCCACGGAGGCGCCGATGCCACCAATAAACGTGGCACACAGCGGCCACGCCTCACCCACGAGTTGCTCCACGCCCGCAGCTAGCGCGATAGGCATCTTTTCATACCCGGCGGCACCACCGCTGCTGTTGATGAATACCTGCACCATCGGCACGGTAAACACCAGAGCAACCGAGGCGGGAATCATCGTCCGCGCGGACTTTGCCCAAGCCCTACCGTAAGCGACCGGATTCATGCGATGCAGCAAGAAAGTCATCAGCGACACGACAATGAACACGGTACCCGGCAGGTAGAGCGGCACGACCTTTCGTGATATCTCCGTGTCCAAGATACCGTTGACGGGAATCGTGACCGACTTGATGAGACCTGCCAGCGGCAAGGCTTCCAAGCGTGTTGCCACGAGCAACAGTGCGACGAGCATATAAGGCAGCCAGGCGCCGAGAATGCTCAAATCGCGGCCGTGTTTCAGGCTCAACTCCAGCGGCATTCCGGCCCAGTCGGGATCCCAATTCTCGGGTGCTTCGAAGTCCCAGGTTTGATCCTTGCTCGGCACGAACCAGCCCGCTTTGGCCGCCGGCACCACAATTGCCAGACCGACCAGGCCGCCAATCAGTGAGGGGAACTCAGGTCCTAAGAAATAGGCCACGGCCAGGTAGGGGAGCGTCATGGCCAAGGCGGCAAACAGGGCAAACCGCCAGACGGCGATCCCTTCCCACAGAGAACGGTTCTTTCCAAAAAAACGAGTCATCACGGCGACGACAAACAGCGGTATCAACGTGCCGGCCACCGCGTGCAGCAGGGCAACCTTCAAGCCGATCATGGCCAGAAAGTCCGTCCACTCCGCATACCCGGTACCCAAGGCGTACTGTTGGATTGTCGGGTCGGCGGAGAGTCCGGTATTCACGCCGACGAGGATCGGCGTTCCACAAGCGCCGAACGACACGGGAGTGCTCTGGATGATCATTCCGGCGATCACGGCCACCAACGCTGGAAACCCGAGTCCGACAAGCAACGGGACGGCGACGGCTGCCGGCGTGCCGAAGCCGGCGGACCCTTCGATGAATGAGCCAAACAGCCAGGCGATGATGATCACTTGAATGCGGCGATCGGGAGTGATATCGCTGAAGGTTCGGCGTATGCGACGTATCGCGCCACTTTCCTCCAGAGTATTGAGCAGTAAGATCGCTCCAAAGATGATGTACAGTAGTTCCGCCGCGATGATCAGCCCCAGTATGCTCGCGGCCGCGACTTGAACCGCGGAGACTTTCCAGACGAAATACGCGAGTGCCACAGCGACCACGTACGAGATCGGCATGGCTCGGCTGGCCGGCCACCGCAAGATCACCAGGAACAGTCCCACGACGGCGATCGGCAGGAGCGAAAGCCCCGCCAGCGTTTCAATCCCCATTGCAGCTCCTCATGCGGGCTTAAGTGTAAGAGTTCTAGCGTGCGACACGCGTGCACCGTGCGCGAAACTCCTGGAAACAAAAAGGGGGCGCCGGCGCTTCCATTTCATAAACGCATCTCCAGTGACACGCAAGCACCCAACCGATCTCGCGTCGGTGGTTTGGGGGTCTGACAAAAACTAGGCACCCCGCCGACCTCGCGTCGGTGGTTTGGGGGTTTGACAACTACAAGGCGATGCATTTACAAACTGCGGCCGAGTGAGAACGTTTCCATCTGGCCGGCACGCTGCCGAGGCCGAATCACGCCGCGGCATAATTCGGTCTCGGCTCAGTACCGATTGAACTCAACAGCTCCGCTCGACCGACCAGTGTTCCCGTGGGCCCGAGTAGTTTTCAAACGGGCCTTCCACCGGCACAAGGCCGGTGACGAGCAGTTCCGGGTCTGACAACTACCAGAACACGATGATGGCTGACGCAACAAAGGGGAGCCTGGGCAGCATACGACCCTTCGTGAAGAATCTCCTTCATTTATCCCTTGCCGGACATATCGTCCAGAATAGGGGAATGAGTCGAAAAGGCACTTCCGGCAGGGATACGGCCGACGTTGGCAAGCGGCAATTCAGCCGCCCGCCGGTCGCCAACCAAACTACATTTACTCGGATCAGTGACTGGCGTAGCATGGTAGCGTTCGTTCTGGTTCTCGCAGCGCCTGCCGCGTAATCCGAGCTCATTTTCGGCTGACGTTGCCGGGACCCCTCGTTGTTCTACACAAGTTCGATTTCCACTGGGCATGTCCCAGTGGGATCACAACTGATTGGCTACCTGTCACCTGCACCAATTTCCAGCTCTCCGCCGGGCGTGCCCCGGCGGAGAGCAGAAGAAAGTGATGCTGGAAATGATGCTCACGGCGCCGAATGTAGCTGGCCAGTTGTCACTCCCACTGGGACGAGACCAGCGGAAGTGTACGCGGCAAATGTGTAGAACAACGTTGCCAGGCCCCCCTGGCTGAGCGGAGTCTGCCGTTGGTGCCTTCGCTGCAACATGCGCGGCATGTCTCGGGAGCAAGACGCTGCACGGCGCCCAGAATCGTATCGCTTTCTAAAACATGAGAAAGGGGGCAATTATGGCGATGCAGAACGGCCAACTCCGCTTGAATCGGCGCAAGTTCCTGCGAGCTGGCCTCGTCGCGGGAACGTCGGTAGTCGCGCCCTGCATTGTGCCTTCGCACGTGCTGGGGCGAGCGGGGCGCCCGAGTGCAAATGAACGCATCCATATCGGCGTGATCGGTCTGGGGGCACGCGGCAAGTCCCTGATCGGAGATCTTCCCGAGACAGGCCGCATTACCGCGATTTGTGATTGCGCCAAGTGGCGCATGGCCGAGACATTGGCACCGAAACCTCGCCTGGCACAAATCCTCGCTCCGTTTCATGAACGTGACGCCTCGCTCTGCACGGCCTATCAGGACTACAGGCAAATGCTCGACCGGCAGAAGTTGGACGCGGTCATCATTGCCGCACCAGACCACCATCACGTGTTGGCGGCCGTGCTGGCCTGCGAAGCCGGGCTGGATGTGTACGTCGAGAAGCCACTGTCGTTGACGATTGCGGAAGGCCGGCGTTTGGCTGAGACCGTGCAGCGCACAGGACGCGTGGTGCAGGTCGGCAGCCAGCAGCGGACCATGGAGATCAACCGGTTCGCCTGCGAGTTTGTGCGTGATGGCGGACTAGGTCGCGTTTCGAAGATTGAGTTGTCCAACTATCCCGGACCGCTGGTGCTGGCGGACGCATTCGGCGACAGTTCGACGCCGACTTCTTGTGATGTGGGTTATGCGCTGCCGGAAGAGCCAAAACCGGATGGTCTGAATTGGGATCTGTTTTGTGGTCCGACACGGGAACGTCCGTATGACCGCAGGCTGTACATCAAGGACGAATTCCGAGTAGGAAAACTCCTGTGGCGCGGTTGGGACCTCTGGCGGAGCTACTCCGGACACATGATGACCAATTGGGGCGCCCATAATGTAGACATGGCTCAATACGCACTGGGGCGCGATGACAGCGGCCCTGTCGAAATCTGGACGGAGCAAACTTCGTCTCTGGCTGGCATCGTAGCCCAATGGAACCACAAAAGTCCGCCACCCGGTGAAGTCGACGGTTTAGTGCGCCGTGCCAGAGAGCGAAGAGCCGCGACCTCTTCGGCGCCCCCGATCGACCAGCGACGGTTCTGGCCGGTCTGGATGCGGTACGCGGACGGCGTGGAACTGCATTTCGTGCGGGGGCCCGACTCGCTGGTGATTCACGGCGAACGCGGAACGATGAACATGCGGCGGAATTACTTCCAGGTTGATCCACCCGATCTTGTGGCGGACGCTCCTGGTCCGGAGGCTCAGCAAAAGTGGAAGGGGCCCGGTATCGTGGCACGGCCGCACCTCGAGAATTGGCTGGACTGTGTGCGGACTCGCCAGCCAACTAACGCTCCGGTCGAGGTAGCCCACCGCACGGTAACCATCTGCCACCTGGCGAACATAGCCCGCCAGCTGCACCGCAAATTGCGTTGGGACCCAAAAAAGGAATGTTTCCTCGCCGACGAAGAGGCAAATCGATTGCTCGAGCGACCGAAGCGCAATGGTTTCGAGCTGCCTACGTAGAACGACAAGAGAAACGATCGCCTCCCCGCAGGGTCGCATGGTCAAGATATTCCACCGAGCGTTCTGGCCTTTGGAATTCAACGCAACAGCGTCCGGTGTCCTTAGCCCGCGACATTTGCTCGGTCAACAGAAACCACGCGGTTATCTCCGGCCAGCGGTCGCCGTACAGTTGAGCGGCAAATCCCGGCACGCGCAAACCGGCTTGCTGCACAACCGTCTTATGCTTTCGGCACGAAATAGTGCTCCGTCAACCGCTGCCAGGCATCGTCGTCGATGTGGCGGTAAAGGTCGTCCACCAAATCACCGCCGTCAGCAAGGCTAGTCGCGACCGTCTCCTCGCCATGCAGGCTCGCCATGAGTCGATCGATCTCGTGCTCGAACCAGGTGCGGGCCGCAGTGCCATCGCGCAGCCGCCTTCGGCCCGCCACAATGTTCTCCGCTCGCAACCGCACGACCCACCCCCGATTGAAAGGCTCTTCGTTGACCAAACCCGGGTGCCTGAGCAGCGATTCGTTCCTGGCCACTACCGTCCCGGTCATGGGTGCGCGTACCTCCACGCTCCGGTTCCCGCGCCGCAGTTGGAAGAGCCGATCACCTTCCTCGACGCGCTGTCCGACCTGGGGTAAATCCACCGCTTGCACTGGGCCAAGCGCGGCTTGAACCAGATCGTCCGCACCCACAAACACGTGCCGAGGAAAGATCCGAGCCCAGCTGTGGCTGGAGTGCAAGGCCACCCCCGATGCCAAACGAAGGCCTTTGTAGCGAACGCGAGCGTCAATCTTCGCGTCCACCCAGTGACGGAAACGGGGCAAGATTACATACCCTGCAGCTCCCAGTACGACCGCCACTGCGACGACGACAAACAGGGGCCGCGCTAGGATCGCCATCAAGACCAACCCCACAAGGGCCAGCGCCAGACCGCCTGCAAAAGCAAACCCTGTTTTCAGCCACCGTGTAACTTTGACCATAGGACACCTCACTTTCAGTCGATTGTTCCGAGCGTCCTCTAAGGATGTAGTGCAAAACCCGTACCCGGCCCCGCCGGATTTTTGCAAGTGCTTTCCACAAAGAGCCTTGTGTCATAAAGGAAACATTTTGGGAACGCTGTGCTCGGACAGAATGTAAGTTTTTTCAACGCCGCTGTTGAGATTTTCATCACTCTTGACGCCTCAGTGGATCAGCTCGCGAATGATCTCCATGTAGGCTGGACCGGCCAACATTTGACGCAGATCGGTCAATTCTCCACCGTCGGCCAAACAAGTGCCGACGTCTTGCGTGTCGGCAAACAGCTGTAATGCCACCTGCCGCCGGAAGCGGCGCAAGTCCAGTCGCGTTCGGTCGCGCGCTGCGTGCGCGGTCAACAAGCCGGGCATTTGCGAGATGTCGTGGGCCCGCAGATCGGCAATCCAACCCTCTTCATAGGGTGCGGTGATCAGTTGACTTGGGTCGCGTTCAAGCATCTCGTTCTTGGTCACCATCGCCGCCGCGACGGGTGCCGCGACGAACAAGACGCCCAAACCGAGGTCGATCTCGAAGAGGATCTGGCCCGGGGCGCGTTTGTCGTTTGTGCTGCGGCAAGATACTCGGCGGCAGCGCCCGATAATCGTGGCGGCGAAGGCGTCGAGACCAAACCGGAAATTCCGGCCGTCACGTGCGCCCGTGGATTGCAGCCAGGAGTGGCCGGGCGAGTACAGCCGATCCTCGGGAAGAAACGTCGTAGGCTCGCAGGGCCAAGAGAGTGCGTCGTGGCCGGGCGGCGGCGCCGCGCGTCCGCGGAGCCCCGCATCTAAAGGGCAGTTCTCGCAGTCGAAATCACGATCACACAGCTTGTAGCTCAGCAAACCGGCGCTCATCCAAATGCAGGGTTGAGCGCCCGTATTGGCGTTGGCAGGTAACATGTCTCGGCTTCCCTCTGGAGGCGAATGCAGTGTCCGTCCTCTTTTTCCGTTCATGGGGTCGCTGTTACGTAGTGGGAATTTCGGGCCAAACAGCACGAATTTTGGTCAACGGGAACCAACTTTGGCTCATCGGTGCTCCTGTAACCTGTTTCTCATCAGAGCTTTGCGTTTTTTCACTGGCGGCCGAGAGTGGAAGGGAACGGCGACCCGAAAAAGCGCAGAAATTTTCTACATGGCGTTGAAATTTACATCGCTCCGCTGGTATCCTAAGGCGTCCTTTAGCCACAACCGAATAAGCCTGCGGAAAGTCCGCGTACGTTCAGACGGAGCTAGAGGTTTTTCGGACGACTCGCGCCCGTGTGTGCAGGTCACAGGTGACGGTTCTGGACAAGGGCTCCGCCCCTGAAATCCGAAGCCCGCTGTACCCGAGCCCAGGGCAGAGGGAACGCGGGAACCGAAGTCGAACATTCCAACCAATAGCGCGGTCTTGTAGAGTACCGGTCGAGTAGGGTAGAAGAAATCGCTTTGCCAACGCCGAAGTTGATTCGAGTGCGCCATGAAAACCCTTATCGAGCACCCCTGGAGTTCGATCGTACATTCGCTGGGAATTCGGCTCCTCATTCCGTTAATCCTGACAGTCGGCATCGTGCTGACGATTCACGCGATGCTCAGTTTTCGTTCGACGAAGGAGCACTTTCAGAAGTTCGTCGAGGCGGACATCGACCATTATGGCCAGCTGATCAAGCGCGCCACCCACGACGGAATGCTGTTGAACCTGAAGGAAGACGTGCAATCGACCATTCAGCGGCTGGGCGAGGGGCCTGAGCTATCCGCAATCCGCGTCTATGATCTCCGGGGGATCACGATGATGTCGGCTACGGAAGACGAGATCGGCAAGCAGATCGGTCTTGCCTCGGACACGTGTTCCAGCTGCCATTGTGCCGGGGGCGCGGGGGACAGCACAGCACTGGAGCGGCGCAGCCTGGCCCGCGTTGCCAACGGGCAGGAAGTCCTGCGCCACTTGGCGGTCATCGAGAACGAGCCTTCGTGTTCCACGGCCGTTTGTCATGCCCATCCCGCCGATCAGAAGGTATTGGGCATTCTGGAAGTGGACATGTCGATGAAACCAGTCGAGTTGGCGCTGCAGACGTCGCAGCGGCAGTTCATCTGGACGACGTTGATCCTGGTTCTCGTCGTGGGCGTGGTGGCCGCTGAGTTTATCCGCCGACTGGTGCACCGCCCGGTGATGCAGCTCTACCAAGGAACGCTGCGGATTGCCGACGGCGATCTGACCACGCGTGTCGAGTCACACGGTCGCCACGAACTGGCGCTTCTTGCTGAAGCCTTCAACCAGATGGCGGCCGACCTGAGTGTGGCTCGGCAGGAGGTGACCGATTGGTCTCAGAAGCTCGAAGACAAGGTGATCGAGAAGACGGAAGAGCTCCGCCGAGCACAGCGGCAAGTATTGCACATGGAGAAAATGTCGTCGCTGGGAAAACTCTCCGCCACGGTAGCTCACGAGTTGAACAATCCGATCAGCGGTATGCTGACGTATGCGCGGCTCGTGCGCCGCGAGTTGGTGGAACAACCGATCGCCGACGACGTCCGTACAGAGCTGACTCGGTACCTGAGTTTGATGGAGAAGGAATGCAGCCGCTGCGGTGCTATTGTGCAGAACTTACTTCTCTTTGCGCGGCACACGGGAGTGGCCATTGCGCCAATCGATCTGAACGAAGTGGTGGAGCGGCGCTGATGCTGGTCAGGCACCACCTGTCAATCAGCGGGATTTCATTGCACAGCGTGTTACTCGAAGGGGACAGCCAGATCGTCGCGGACGGTGGCCAGTTGCAGCAAGCCTTGGTGGCGCTGTTTGTCAACGCGGTGGAAGCGATGAGCGGGCAGGAAGGAGGCGAGCTAACGGTCACTTTGCACGGCACACCGGACGACGTCCGGATCGATATCCAAGACACGGGAGTCGGAATCCCGCCGGAGGTTCTGCCGCAGATCTTTGAACCGTTTTTCTCGACAAAGGAAAAGGAGAGCGGTGTCGGGTTAGGACTTGCGGTCGTCTACGGCATTGTCGATCGACACGGAGGACGGATCGAGGTCGAGTCGCAGGTGGGACAGCGGACCGTGTTCCGCCTGTGGCTGCCACGCCACGCCGTGGCAGCGGACGATGAGACACGCGTCGAATGGGCTCGCGGCAAGCCCACGGCATGAGGCAATGTTGGGCGTCAATGAAGCGGAGATTACGTGCCATATGAACGGCCAAATCGCACGCATCCTGGTCGTGGACGATGAGTTTTCCGTTCGCGACTCCCTCTACAACTGGTTCCGCAAGGACGGCCACGAGGTCATGGCGGCCGAAAATGCCCACGAGGCGCTTAAGGCCCTGCAAGATCATGCCTTTGACGTCGCCCTGCTGGACATCAAGATGCCCGGCATGGATGGCATGGAACTCCAGGAACACATCCATCGAATCGACCCGCAAATTGCGGTCATCATGATCACGGCCTTCGCTTCCGTCGACACGGCGGTGCGAGCACTCAAGCAGGGAGCCTTCGACTACGTCACCAAGCCGATCGATCCGGACGAGCTAAGTCACCTGGTTCTTCGAGCGCTGGAACAAAGACGCCTCCGGGAGGAAAATGCGCAGTTGCGCGAGACCATTGATGATCTGATTGCCGTGGACGAGATCGTCGGCGATAGCCCTTCCATGCGGAAAGTCATGGAGCTTGTCATGCACGTGGCGCAAGACCGATGCCACGGTCCTCATTCTGGGGGAAAGCGGCACCGGTAAGGAACTGATTGCCCGCGCGGTGCATGCGAACAGCAAGCGGCGGTATTTCCCCATCGTGCCCGTCAATTGCGGGGCCGTCCCACAGGATCTATTGGAAAGCGAGCTTTTCGGTCACGAGAAAGGGGCCTTCACGGGTGCAGCCCATCGCCGCAAGGGAAAGGTCGAGATGGCGGACGGCGGAACCCTATTCCTCGATGAAGTGGGAGCCATTGCCCCGAAGATGCAGGTCGCGCTGTTGCGGGTGCTGGAATCCAAGCACTTGATGCGCGTCGGCGGCACGCGCACCATCGACGTGGACTTCCGTGTGATTGGCGCCACCAATGAGAACCTCGAGAAGGCTGTGGCAGACGGGCGATTTCGAGAGGACTTTTTCTATCGCATCAATGTCTTTACGATCGAGTTGCCGCCGCTGCGCATGCGGCGGTCCGATATTCCCCAACTGGCACAACACTTCCTGAATCGCTTTGCCCGGCAGATGGACAAGCGGATCACCGAGATCCGCCCCGACGTGATGGACGTGCTGATGACATATGATTGGCCCGGCAACGTGCGCGAACTCTCTAATGCCATCGAACGCGCCATGGTCGTTGGCCAGCCGCCGGCCATTCGGTCGCAGGATCTGCCGTTGCTCGGACGGATCAAACACCACTCGACCGGCGGAGAGTCGCTGGCCGATGCGGAGAAGCGCCATATTGCCGCGGTGCTCGAAGCCACCGATGGGAACGTGACCCGGGCGGCCGAACTTCTCGAAGTCGATCGAGTTACCGTGTACAACAAGATCAAGAAGTACGGCCTGCGTCATTAGCTGGGCGGTCGTGCGCAGACAACGCGGACCGCCAGTCGCCGTCGTCTCGGTGCGGCCCGCAAGATCCTGAAGGTGGGCACCGTGGGTGTGTTGCGTCTAGTACCCATTTTTTGTGGCGCCGAGCGCGATCTGGTTGACTCGCTGGTCGAAACGCTCCGCACGGTCTTTGGCCTGCGCGTTGAATTGCAGTTGCCTTCTTTCGATCCGGAACTGGCGTTTGACAGCTCGCGTGGGCAGTACAACTCACGAATCCTGCTCGCCCAGCTCCTGCGCGAGGCGCGGCCCGAGACCACGCGGATCCTGGGAGTGGCAGGGGTTGACCTGTTCATTCCGGTGCTGACGTATGTGTTCGGCGAAGCGCAACTCGCCGGTCGCGCGGCAGTGGTGTCCACCCATCGTCTGGATTGCCAGCTGTACGGCCTGCCCGCCAACCGAAAACTTCTTTTGCAGCGACTCCGCAAGGAAGCCATCCACGAGCTTGGCCATACCTATAACCTGCTACATTGCCATCAGCATCCCTGCGTCATGATGAGTTCCACGTACGTGGAAGGCATCGACCTGAAGTCGGATCGGTTCTGCAACCGCTGCCTGGACCAACTGCGACAGGCCGGTCCCGAACCTCGTCTGCCTGTGTGACTCAACCTCGTTCCACTCAACCTCGTTCTGATTCAACCACCGGCTGCTTTGCCTGCTGCTCATGGAGAGACCAAAGATGAGATATCCGGGAGTGAATGCGAAGCGATTCACGTTCCTTGCCTTATCACTCAACGCCCACTTGTTATGCTGCCTGGTCTCCTCCGCAACCGTTGCTGCCGTGGAAACCAGCGTGATCGATGTCGCACTGGTCTGGTCGGGCCACCCCGTCGGTTTCTGCTTGCTGACTCATCCGCCTCAGCAATTCGTTGCCTACTACGACAGCGACCGTCACATGACCGTCGCCCAACGTAACCTTGGTGACACCACGTGGACATTCACCAGGCTGTCAAGCAAGGTCGAATGGGACTCACACAACTACATTACCATGACCGTCGACCGCGCGGAGTATCTGCACCTGGCAGGTAACATGCATTGCGTGCCCTTAATCTACTACCGCAGCGAAAAGCCGCTAGAGGATGTCGAACCGCGAGTTATCGCATCATCCCGCTCAAAATTGGAAATAGATAAAGGCTTGCGGACCCTCACTGTTAAAGACCACGATCGCCACAGCCGTGACGGCGTACACGAGGCACCGCAGGGGAAGCGGCCAGCGAAGCAGCACGTCCAACGGTTCATGCCGCAGACAAACTAGCTGCATGGCATAACTGACCACGATGACCACCAGGGCACTGACTTGGCCGACGGTCACGGCGGCGGGCAGTCCCCCGCTAGTCAAGGATTCGCAGAATTGCTGAATGCCGGCCAGGCTCGTCCCTCGGAACACGACCCAGGTGACCAGCACGCCACCAAACACGGTTCCACGCCGCAGCATCATCCGGGCGGTCAAAAGTGGTCCATCGGCC
This sequence comes from uncultured Planctomycetota bacterium, assembly GCA_963700575.1. Taxonomy (GTDB): domain Bacteria; phylum Planctomycetota; class Planctomycetia; order Pirellulales; family Pirellulaceae; genus JAJRVM01. Next base: position 29,865 of record CAVOYC010000001.1, read on the forward strand.
GGTGGTCTGTCCGCGTGAAACATCCGCTCCAATACCAGGAACAACCCGTGCAGACCGCCCCAGATCACGAAGTTCCAGGCGGCACCGTGCCATAACCCGCCGAGCAACATGACGATCATGATATTGCGATACACGCCGGCCGGGCTGGTCATGCGGTTTCCCCCCAGTGGGATGTAGAGGTAATCGCGCAGCCACGAAGACAGCGAGATGTGCCAGCGTCGCCAGAAATCCGAAAAACTCACCGCCGCGTACGGTAGTCGAAAGTTGTCGGGAATGTGGTAACCCATCAGCCGTGAACAGCCGATAGCAATATCCGAATAGCCGCTGAAGTCGAAGTAGATCTGGAAGGAAAAGGCCAGCAAACCGAGCCAGGCCACGAACGAATCCACTCCGGAAGCGGCATCAAAGGCCGCCTCGGCGTGCAATGCAAGAATACCGTCGGCCAAGACGATCTTCTTGATCAGGCCGCGAAAGATGACGGCGATAGAGCGTTCCAGTGCCGACAGATCCAGCTCAGGCCGCCGCCTGAGCTGCGGCATGAAATCGGCAGCACGCATGATCGGGCCGGCGACGAGCTGCGGAAAGTAGGCCACGTAAAAGGCGAATCGCGACCACGACCGCTCGGCCGGAACATCGCCGCGATATACGTCAATCGTATAGCTCATGCTCTGGAACGTGTAAAAAGAGATCCCGACCGGCAACACAATGTGCCACGGCTGAAACTCCAGCGGCAGTCCCAGATTCTGCCCCACCGCGACAAACGAATCGAGGAAGAAGTTGCTGTACTTGAAATAACCCAGGATGGCGAGATTCGCGGTCATCGACAACAGCAGGTACAGTTTTCGGCGACGTGGCGAGGTGCTCGCGGCGATCCTCAATCCACAGATGTAGTCAATTTGCGTGGAGGCGAGAATCAATAGCAGCAACCAGCCGTTGTTGCTGGCGTAGAAGTAGTAACTGGCGGCCAGCAACACCCAAATCCGCCACGTCGGTCGCTTGACCAGCAGCCAACCGACGTGGCAAATGATCAGAAAGAACAGCAGATACTCGGTAGAGTTAAAGAGCATGTGTCGCGGAGATCAGTGATCAGCCGATGGAAACGAACGACTGGGTATTTTGTCTGGCTGAGTATTCCTGGGAACATTGGTTATTGTCATGCGGTCATGGCTGCTGAGAGCTAACGGCTTACCTCCAATTTCCGGCTTCAACACGGAGGCCAGACTCTGAGCGTACTTCTCGATCCCTTGGCTATTCAGGTGGTTCTGGTCAAAGAAATCGTCATCACTCAGCTGCCGTACATCGGCTGATATCCAGGTGAAACCAAACTCCTCGACCACCGATCGGACTTCTTGCCGCAGGAACTCGCGATAGGCAACCGCCCAGCGCGAGTTCTCGTACACGAACGGAGCTTCCGGTATTTCGTTAACGATCAGATCGACCTGGTGACGACGAAACAACTCGAGCATCGCGACGAAGGTGCTCCAATACGCCTGGTTGGGGACCACCCGTGCGTTGTCGGTTCTCGGCTGATTGCGCAACTCGCGTGCGGCGTCTTGTTGCTGGCGACGAAAAAACGCTGGATCGATCTCGTAACGGCAATACGCACCCCGGTCGGTGATGATGGCGATTGAGGTTACGGCCTTCGAATCGGGAGCGCGAATGACCTCGACCGTCGCTACCCACGCTTCCGTAGCGGATTTGGCCAGCAGTCGCTGCAGCAGTTCGATCTTATCGCGGGATGTAGTCCCGTCAGGCGCGGTGGCTTCCAGAGCGCGGCCACCAGCTTGCCAACAAGGCCGCTGCTGGATCGTGTTGAGCTTTGCCAACATACGACCGGGCCAATCGTTTGTCGCGAAGTAGCGGACGTTCGGCTCGATCTCTTCCCACGAGTAGCCCCAGTTCAGGTAACGTGGCACATTGCTCAATCCAACCGGATAGGAGTTTTGGATGCTTCCGTTACCGGCGGGATGAAAGCTCCCCACGCCGACCGACCACACGACCTTGGTGCCCGGACGGATGGTGGGAACCAACTCCTGGAAGGCCGGATATTGCGTCGGTAACCAGTGGGCAAAACTCGCCATGTTCAGCGAACACGTACCGAGCAGCGGATCGAGCTGCCGCGGGTGCAAGCCGCAGTATGCGCGACTGTCACCCACCCACAGCAGATCGAATTGGTTACAATGCTCTGCGTAATAAGCTGCCTTCTGGGCCGGGCTTCCCGCCGGATCCGCGCGACGGTCCTTGGTCTGCAGCCACCACCAAATAGCTCCATGGATGATCAGCAGTAAGACGCCGATCCAACCGTAGTGACGTATCGCACTGCGGGTCATGGACTGTGACCGACCACGGTTGCTGTTGCTCATGCGGAGAAGACACTCCATCCCTGCCAGATTCAAGGGCGACCCCCGTGGAGGCCAGGGTTCACAGCAGCGTGATGTTGGCGCGGCGACACGTTTCGCGCATCGCATCCGGCCAGACCCCGCAAGCGACTTCACCGACATGTGCGGAACGCAGAAAGAACATGCACAGTCGCGACTGTCCGATCCCGCCGCCCATGGTTTGGGGCAGCTCGCCGGCAAGCAACTTGCGATGGAAGTCCAGCGCGAGTCGTTCCTCAAGTTGGCGAATTTCGAGCTGCTCCCGGAGCGTTGTCGGGTCGACGCGGATGCCCATGGAAGAGATCTCGAACGCCCGCTCCAGCACGGGGTTCCAGATGAGGATGTCGCCGTTCAGCCCCCGGCCACCGGCAGTAGTTGGGCGTGATCCAGTCGTCGTAGTCGGGGGCGCGGCCGTCGTGAGGCTTGCCGTCGGGAAGATTCCCACCGATGCCGACGATGAAGACGGCGCGATGCTCGGCACAGATGAGGTTCTCACGCTCCCTGCGGATCGACATTGGGCCACCGTTCGTACAATTCCTCGGAAGTGACGAAGAAGATCTTCTCGGGCAAGATCGGCCGGATGTTCGAGTACTGCGAGGCGAGGTGGAATTCGGTCCGACAGATGCAGTCGTAGATCGCTTCGACAGCGTTGCAGAGCGTTGCCAGGTTCCGCTGTTCGGGCGAGATGATCTTCTCCCAATCCCACTGGTCGACGTAGATCGAGTGCAATTCGTCGATCGTCTCGTCGGGCCGGACGGCGTTCATGTCGGTGTAGAGCCCCTCGCCCAACTTGAAAGCCGTATTCCGTGAGCGCCAGCCGCTTCCACTTGGCCAGCGACTGGACGATCTCCACCTGGGCGTTCCCATCCTCCTTCACACGAAATCGGACCGGTTGCTCGACGCCGTTCAGGTCGTCGTTGATCCCCGTACCGCTGCGGACGAACAACGGCGCCGTCACTCGGGACGAGCCCCAGGGCCGCGGCCAGTTGTCGTTCAAAGAAGTCCTTGATGTCCTTGATGGCGGTCTCGCGCCGACGGACGTCCAGGGTAGGTTCGTATCCCTTGGGCAGGTTGATCACGGGCGGCCTCCGTTGGCTGGTCACTTTCAGGCCGAGTCAGAACAGGCAAAAATCTAACGGACACCGTTACGTGATTCAAGTGGGAGCGCTCGCCGCGCACCTGGCTGGCCGTGAGCAAGCGAAAGATGCTGGTGCACGCGCCGCAACGTGTTACAATGCCAGCAGCTGAACGGCTGTGCACGATTCTGAGTGGCGTTATGTCGTCACGCTGGAAGCAGTAAGCAACGCATACGAGACAGGATCACATCTCGAAACACGAATATGCAGACCCCTTGCTTCTCGAGCAGTCGAGATTTCGGGGGAATTCAAGCACAGATCCAATCCGTTTAGGACATCTGGATCGGTGACATTCGACATGATTTCGAGTTTCGGAATTCGAATGCCATCGTGTCGAATGTGACTCAAACTCGTGCTGGCTTGTTTGCGCAGCGCCCAACCAGGGCGCTGTGTCTGCCAGACCCAGTGTCTGCCAGACCCGGTGCGCTCGCTCGCCGTAAGTGACGGCCAATTCGATGGCGGCGGAGGAGGAGGATGATTCGCTGACAATGGGTCCGGATTGCGACCATCACTTGGTAGTTGCACGGAAATATCGCTTTGAGGAGAACGAGATGAAGTGTCGGAACACGCGTCAGAAAAAATGCGGATTGCGAGCCATCGTGGTAGGGTTCGTGATTCTGGGTGCCGCGGTCGGGACTCCTGGTGAGTCGACGGAAGCGGCAGTTGAGCCGGTCGTCGCTGAGTTCGCTGTCACATCGCAATGGGATGATGAACCGGTTGAGCACCTTCAGCCCGCCCCGAAGAACAGAGCGTGCAGCGCTCAAGAATACACTCTGGGAACAGCAGCACGCAAAAACGGATGCCAAGGGCGGCCTTGTGTGGACGCCGACGCCTTTTGTATTCGAAGCCGGGGATTCGGTTCGCTATATCGATTTTGCAGAAGGCCGCGACAGCAATGACGGTAAGACAACAAGACACGGCATGGAAACACCATCCGTGGGACAGCACAGCCGCGGGCCAGGCCGCTTCATGCAGCGGAGTTCACACTTACGTATTCAAGAGAGGAGCCTCACTACCGAGGTACGTTGAGCGCCCAGGAGTCCGGTCAGCCCGGCAATCCGATCAGGTTGACCTCCGATCCTTCATGGGGCGAGGGCGAGGCGGTCATCTGCGGTTCTGTAAAGATCACAGGCGGCTGGAAAAAGGGGCCGAGCATCGTGATATCCCGAACAAGAGCAAAGTCTGGTACACGGACCTTGACTTCGCGCCCCGGAATGTATGGATGGTCAGCGGTGAGGAGATCACCCGTATCCCGCTCGCACGCATGCCGAACTGGACGGTATCCGATCCTGAAGACGTGAAGAAAGAGTGGTGGTTCTGGGACAACCCGGGACATCCCTATTTTCACCTCACCATGAAAAGCGAACGACGGTCGCAGCGAGCTGGCCATGGGGAGGGACACCAAGCACATCACCGGGCCCAAGGATCTCTACATGGGAGCGATCATCTGGGCCGAATTCGGCTGGGTCGACGGCACACCCTATCCCTCCTACGTGCAGGGCTTTGACGCCTCGAAGAACGCCCTCGGGTTTGAAGGGTATTTGGGGAGTCCGAAATCGCGGGTGATCTGCCGATATCACAGGTACTACCTCGAGGACAAACCCCATTACCTGGATGATCCGAACGGTGAGTTCTGGTTCGAGAAAAGGGGCAATGGCGGACGTCTTCATATCATCCTGCCCGGCGGACAGGACCCGAACGACGGCCGTCATCGAAGCCGCCAAGGACACCACGCTGGTCGACCTTACGGGCAGCGAGCACATCACGGTCAGCGGCCTGTCGTTCATGTTCACCAATGTGGCCTGGGATCTGACCGAGATTCCGTGGCAGTATTCAAATCAATTCAGACTCAAGCAGCATCTCTATCCGGCATGTGTCAGGGTCTGGGGAAACGGTGAACAGATAACGGTCGCCAATTGCAGCTTCACACATGTCAACAATGGCGTGCTGATGAAAGCGGTCAATCCCGGCGACCGGCTGGACCGTATTGTCGTGCGGGACTGTGAATTCCGAGAGACCGACCATAACGGAATCACCATCGAAGAGGGACTGCTCTGGGGGGATACGCTCCCGAGCCGTGCAGGTCATCTGTTCGATGTCAAGATCCTCAGGAACTACTCCTACCGGACAGGACTGCGTTCACCGCGTGTCGGTGCCGGAAATGCGATCAACGTCGACAATGCCGAGACACTGGAAGTCGCGGGCAATGTGGTCGAACGGGCCTGGCACGCGGGCATCAACGTGCGCGGTGCCAAGATCAGCGGCAATGTCAGGGACTGTCCCTCTCGCCGCATCCTCATCTATCAGAACAAGGTGACCGACTCCATCCGGACCGGGGATGACTGCGGGAATATCGAGACATGGCAGGGAGGACCCGCGTATGTGTTCAACAATGTCTCCGGCAATCCGGGAGGATACAGGTACAGCTCATATACGTTTGACCAGGGGAAGAAAGACCCGGGAGGGGCCCGGTTCGGCATGGCGTACTATCTGGACGGCAGCTACAAGAACTACTTCTTCAACAATATCGGCTGGGGACTGAGCAAAGATATCAGAGACAGAACCGGCGCGACGACCATGTTCCAGGAGATCATCAGCTACCAGAACATGTTCTTCAACAATACCGCCTACAACTTCGTCAAGGGTACCAGACGCCAGGCGCCTCAGGCGGGGCGCAACAAGTTCCTGGGGAATATCTGGGACGGTATCGGCGACTGGGTATTCTGGCACACCACAACCGGCCAAGACCCCTGAAGACGGAAATGAGCGGGACGCGGGAAAGATCGACAGGAATTACGCTCTTGAGACCAACGCGTTCACGGGCAATGTGTTCCACGACATCACCGGGAAGTACGGCTCGTTCAAGTCTTCAGGAAAATGGCACACGAACATTCGAAGAGGCAAGACAGGTGCTCGAAGAGGTCAAGTCGATCGCGTATGACCTCGGCGTGGAATCCCCGCAGCCTCCCATGAAGGACCCCGCGAACAGGGACTTCAGTCTGGCTGACGGATCGGCTGCCGTAGACCAGGGTGTGAAGGCTTTTGTCCCCTGGTCGACCTATGCGAATGTCGGGGAATGGAACTTCTATCCTGCAGGGAACGATCCTGCCCGTCTGATCGACGAGCACTGGTACATGACGCCCTATTACTATGTCCGCGACACCTATTATCTGAATCCGCGGTTCCCACTGACCGGCGTCAATTTCACCAAGAGACAATTACGTGGACGGACCGCTCGAGGACTGGACCAAGGGAGCATGCACGTTCAACGGGAAGGACCAGTATGCGGTCTGTTCGAACGCGAAGCTGAACAAGTCTCTGACCATACCGATCAAGTTCCGATGGGACAAGAACGGTCAGGAAGAGAACAGGAACGTTACCGGCAAGGATTTCAGGAGCCCGCAGGTCTATGATTCGAATTTCCTGATCGAAGCGTATTTCAAGACAGAGCCGGGCCATACGAAAGGCGTCCTGTGCCAGAAGATCAGCGGTGCGGGATACTCGCTGAGCGTCAATCCTTCCGGAGGCATCACGTTTGCGGTCAGCGGCGAGGGAGTCGCGGCCAAAGCGCGAAGCACGGTCGCGGTCAATGACGGTCAATGGCATCACGTCATTGCCGAATGCGACAGGGGTTCGCAGATGCTCGTGCTGTATATTGACGGCAAAAAGAACCGTCAGGCGCCGGGTATCGGCAGTTCCGTGTCCCTGGCCAACTCGTCCGACCTGTATGTCGGAGGAACTCCTGAGGGTGGCTGTTTTCACGGCACGTTCGAATTCCTCAGGATCTCGCTGGGAACGCTCAAGGATGCGAAGACCGACATTGATGAGCTTTATGCATGGCAGTTCGACGGCCCGTTCCTGTACGATTTTGCCGGGAACAAACCCGATCGGAAGACGCGATGCCGGTGCGCTTGAAAAAGTGGACTGACGAGAAACGGGGAGTCGCACTTTTTTCCGGGCGGAGTGCGCAGCGCAGGCAAATTGCTGCGTTTCCCGCTGACAATTGCGCACTTGCAGCTGAGCGGCCATGTCAACCGTGGTCCCATGGGATTAGGAAAACGTCGTCACACCCGGAACGGGGACCGGGTAGCCACCCTCGGGACCAGGTTGGACGGGCGGATTGGCATCCCAGCTGTAGCCCTCGGGGTTGGCCTGCATGTTCGAGTTGAAGGCTTCTTCCCACGTGATCTCGCGTCCCGTATAGGAACACCACGTGGACATCAGCGCCAGCAAGCTGCTGCGGGCCATATACAGACCGTTGTTGATGGGCGTGCCCGAACGAATCGCGGAAAACAGTGCCACATGTTCCAAGTCGAAGCGGTTGCATGGCGGGCCTTCATAGCGCCAATTTGTCTCGCCTTCAATCGTATTCTTCAGAAGATTGCAGCGTCCCTTGGTACCGAGAAACACATCGGACACATCGGTCCAGGTACCGTTAATCTGGCGACAATAAGCGTACATGCGGACGCCGTCTGCATATTCATAGACGGTGGCGTGATGATCGTAAACGTCTCCAAACGTTGGACCTTTGCGCACCTCGCGTCCACCCATTCCCCAAGCTTTCAAGGGGGGCTGGTCATGCAAGGCCCAGGCGCCTTTGTCCACATTGTGCACCATATTCAAGCCGGGCAGATCGGCAGAAAGCCAGCTGAAGTCGTACCAGTTGTATACCTGGTACTGCATTTCCGTCATGCCGGAACGCCGAGGGAGACTGCGTAGCGAACCTGTATTGCAAATCTCCTGTACGGTCGTGATCCGGCCGATCGCGCCATCGTGCACGCGCTTCATCGTCTCGCGCACGCCGGTATCGTAGCGCCAGGCCAGGCCAGACACGATGCACAGGTCTCGCTTTCGCGCGGTCTCCGCAGCGGCCAGAACCATCCGCACGCCTGCGCGTTCACGGCATGCGTCTTTTCACAAAAGACGTGCTTTCCGGCCTCCACCGCAGCTCTAAGATAGATCGCAGCAAAATGCGATGGTACGGTAATGAGGACCACATCGACATCGCAATCCAATAAGGAACGATACGACTGCAAACCGACAAATCGGTGGTCTGCATCCACTTGAACCTGCCGGGGGTGGATGGCTGTGAGCTGCTCCAGGCTCTCGGCCAACCGCCAGTCAAACGCATCCGCCATGGCCACAAGCCGAGCGTTTCTTGTCCGCATTCAAGGCATTGACGGCCGCGCCACTTCCCCGCCCACCGCACCCAATCAAACCGACACGCAACAGATCACTACCCGCTGCATGGCACGAGCGGCCAAGTGACAGACTGGCTACGGCTGTCGATACTGCCACGGCGGACGATTGTACGAACTGTCGTCGTGTCTGATTCGTTCGCATCATAATTCCTCCATTCGACCCGCGTTGCATCCACCAGCATAGATAACATACCACCTGTCAGCTGGCAATCGAGGGACTCGATACAGTGCTTTCGCCGGGTGACGTACTTACCATCATGCCCGCAGTTTCGGGAGGTTGAACATGCCAAAACGCGTAATTCTGTGCATCGGGACCAAGAAGGTGTGCTTCTTCACTGTTCTGCGCGACGCGATGGACATGGACCAGCTCAAGTCGCCAGCGGTCTACTTTGGGACAACAACCGGAAAACTCTGGATCGGGCGAGACGGCGGCGAAGAGTGGAATTGCCTTTTCGACTCACTGCCGCCCATCCATTGCGTAAAGGTCGCCGAGGTGTAATCTGCGCCGAGATGTGCGATTTCCAGCCGGTCGGGACGGATAGGCACATCGTCCACGGAGCTCTTCGCCCTCTCCACCAGCCGGTGCCGCGTAGGTTTTGCGTTACCATGATACGATCTGGAATTCAACAAATTCCTGCAGAGACACGCATGGACACAGACGCTGGACAGTTCTGCTACCAGGCGTACAATGGCGTAGCGAAAACACACCCAGCAAGAGCGAGAAATGGTGAGTAGCACCTTTTTCCCGGCGGAGTGCGCAACGTGGGTAATTTGTCTCGCTGCCTCGTTCAGAGACGTTCACGCTGCGACGCTTTATGGCATTCGCTGACATTGCTCGACCGACCTTCGGAATATACCTTCACCCTGTTCTTCGTCGTTTGCTGCCGAAAATGTACGGCTCCCCCGCTTTTTGATCATGAACGATCGTCTTGCAGCTCACTACATTCATGGCCGACCCATCGTCGACAGCACGGGTCGGGCACTCGCGCCGCTTTCATCGCCTGTTGACGGTTCTGCTTTGGGGATGGTGCGCGTTGCTGATGCGGGCCGAGTCGGTGATGATTGGCATCAGCGTCGGGATGCCGATCCCGCACGATCCCTTTTGGCTTCGGTGGCTGGAACGCGTCCAAGTTCGGATCGGATGACCTCACCAGACATGATGTGATCGGTTTCTGGACCAGGACAAAAATATCGCTCAGAAGTGAATATCGAAATCGAGTAACTGGATGAGTTGATGGCGGAAATTGTCTCCAAGTCTTGTTTGCTGACCGGGGCGGCCGGGATCGTGGGCTCGGCAGTCAGGCCGTTGTTGGCCGCTCGCTACGACCGCGTCTTGCTGACCGATCTGGTCGAAATAGCCGATCTGGCCTCCAACGAGACGTTCCAACAGGGCGACATTTCTGAAGCAGCGTTTGTAAATCGACTCGTCGGGCAAGTCAACGGAATTGTGCACCTGGCTGGATTAGTCGGAAAGGATTACACGTTTGCCGAGGTGCTGCAACCCAACCTGGTCGGCACCTACAATGTCTTTGAAGCGGCTCGTACGGCTGGCGTTCGTCAAGTTGTTTTTGCCAGCAGTCATCACGCCGTTGGTTTTCTGCGACGGGATGAAAAAATTGACGAGGCAACGGCCCCCCGCCCTGATTCTCCGTACGGCCTGAGCAAGGCTTTCGGCGAGTTGACGGCCTGGTACTTCGCCGAGAAGTACGGCGTCAACGTTCTGGTGATTCGCATTGGCTTTGTCGGCCAGCAGGTGCCCGACGAGCGCAGACTCCACACGTGGACCAGCGGCGCGATCTGGTGCAACTGATTGAGATCGGGCTCGGCACACCTGATCTCGGCTGCCAGATTGTCTACGGCGTTTCGGATAACCCCGATCCGTTCTTCGATAACAGGAACGCCTTCCGACTGGGCTACCGACCACAGGATCGAGCGGAAGATTTCGTGGCCGACCAGGCGCTACTGCAGGCGCGTCCCGACACGTCGTCGCGGTCTGGTCTCTATGTGGGTGGTCATTTCGTCGAATAGACCGAGAACATTCCATCATGACCATAATTACCTCCCTGACACCGCTTGTCTTGTCGGTTCCTTTTGATGCTGGAGGATCGGGTCAGGGAATCATGCCCACCGCATGGAATGCACTGGATTTCTGCCTGGTGCGCGTCGAGACGGACAATGGCCTGATTGGGTGGGGCGAAGGATTCGGGTACTTTTGCAGTCAGTCTGTGGCGGCGATCATCGAGCGGTCGATTGCCCCGCTGTTGATCGGCCGTACGCTTCCCGACCCACGCGAATTCAGCGAGGAAATTCAGCGCAAGCTGGTCCTTCAAGGACGCTATGGCATTACGACGTTCGCGGTGTCGGGTGTCGATCTGGCACTCTGGGACCTCTACGCCAAGGCGGAAGGTGTTGCGCTTGCCGAACTGCTGGGTGGGCGCCACAGAGACTCGATTCCCGCGTATGCGAGTCTTGTGCGCTACGGTGATTCGGAGCTGGTTGCGAAGTACGCTCAACAAGCGGTAGCAGCGGGCTATCCAGAGCTCAAGTTCCACGAAATCACGATGCCCGAAATCCGCCGCGGCCGCGAAGCGATTGGACCCGGCCTTCGCATGACGGTCGATGTGAACTGCAATTGGTCATTGGAGTCCACGCGTGACGCGATTCCCGAACTGATCGCATTAGACGTCCGTTGGCTCGAAGAACCGATCTTCCCGCCCGAGGACTTCCGCACGTTGGCGGATTTGCGCCGCACGGGAATGCGCATCGCCACCGGCGAGAATGCGTGCACCGCCGTTCAATTCGAAGAAATCTGTCGTTTGGGCGCTACCGACTTTCTGCAGCCCAGCATCACTAAAGTTGGCGGCGTTACCGAGTTCCTGAAAATCATTGAATTGAACACCAAGTACCAGCTGCCACTGATGCCACACTCACCATATTTTGGCCCTGGCTACATGGCGACGTTGCAGATGGCAGCGATCGATTCGCGGTGCGAGCAGTTTGAGTACCTGTATGTTCAGCCAGATTCCTGGCTGTACGAAGATATGCCCTTGCCACAGCGAGGCTTGATCCCCATTCCCGAAGGTCCTGGCCTCGGGCTCGATCCAGATCCGCAACGTGTCACACGCTATCAAGTATGAATGCGGCAGCTCTTGCTGGTTTCAGGCTGCCGTTGTCAAGCCTGGTGCCAAAGCCGCCAGCGGTCCATCAATTGAGCCCGGATTCTTGGTCGGTGGTTCTGGGTTTGACAACTACCAGGCACTACGTTGACAAACTGCGGCCGGGCAAAAACGTTTCCAACTGGCCGGCACGCGGCCGAGGCCGAGGCCGAGGCCGAATCATACCGCGGGTTGTTTCGGTCTCGGCTGAGTGCCGATTGAACGGACCACCTCCGCTCGACCGACCACGGTCCACGCCGGTCAGGGTAGCTATCAAACGGGCCTTCCACCGGCACAAGGCCGGTGGCGAGCCGTTCCGCTCCGCCACGGTTTTTCAAGTACCTGGTGCCGCGTCGTTGTCCCTGTTAGCTGATAAACGCTGAGCAGCCAGACAGCCTCTGAAGCACGGGGCTAATACGACGGATCGAAAGTCACACGCCAATGATGCCATGCTTACGACATCAGGAACTCAAGCACGGCCCGGTTGTACTGCGCGGGTGCCTCCACATTTGAAAGATGGGCCGCATCGAGTGACACGTGGCGAGCATCCGAAATGGATGCGACAAGGGCCTTTCCCCAGGTTTCTGGCGTGGCCAGATCGTAATGGCCGGTGATGACCAGCGTCGGTGTCCGTATCTCCTGCAACCGCATCCGCAAGTCACATTGACACACGGCTTGACTGGTGGCCACGTACGCTTCTGAAGAAGTCTTGAGCAGCATTCTGTACGACCTCCGAACCACATCGGGATGGTCGGCTCGAAAGCCGTCGCTGAACCAGCGTGCGAGGACATTGTCCGCCACGGATTTGAGCCCATCGATTTGGATTTTCTGAACCCTTTCTGCGAGCAGAGTGGTGCTTTCAATGTTGGCCGCCGTATTGCTGACCACCAGTTTGCCAAGCCGTTGGGGTGCGTTTTGTGCCAGCCACAGGCCAACCATCGCACCTAAGGAAAGTCCGCAGAAATGGACCTGAGCTAAGCGCAAATGGTCCAGCAGCTCGATGAGATCCCGTCCAAACTGTTCGATCGTGTAGGGACCTGCCGGAACCTGGGACTGTCCATGCCCACGATGATCGTAGAGCAGCAACCGAAAATGCTCCCCGAGCTGCTGCTCCTGCGGTTTCCACATTCTCTGCGACGCACCTAAAGAATGCGAGAGAACCAGCACCGGCCTGGAGGCCGTGCCGGACCAGCGATAGAAGAGCCGGGGATGATCAGCCAAGGTGAACGGCATGGTTATCTGTCGTTAACGTATCGCGCTGAGACTCTGCTGTAGACCGGCAACCACCGAGCCGGCATCGGTACCCAAGGCAAGGAAACGGAAACCGAGTTTCTTGTGTTGCGCTATCTAACGGAGGACGCGACAAGATACCTGCCGATTTACCATGCTTTTCGCAAGCCGCGATAACACGTTCTGCTGCGTCAATGAAAACGGGGGTCGTAAAGTCACCGGGACAACCGAGGCTGACTGACAGGTCAAGCGGACCGACAAAAAGCACGTCAACATCCTCAACCGATGCGATCTGCTCAGCGGCCTCAACGGCTTGCGTTGTTTCAATCTGCACCACGACGAGACTGTTATCGTTCGCTTCCCGAAAGTACTGATTCCACTCGCGGCCGTAGGCGGTTGCGCGAATCGTGCCCGCCACCCCACGTGTTCCCTGCGGCGGGTATTTCATGTACTGGACCGCGCGGCGGGCCTCCGACGCCGAGTTGACGAAAGGGAACATGATGCCGGCCGCACCGCTGTCCATCACAAATTTCACGGTATCCGCATCCACACTCCGAATTCGAACGATCGGGGCGGCCAACGAGCCGCGGCAAGCCGTCAGCATGCCTGGCAAGTCTGCCAGCGAGCCCATGCCGTGCTCCAGATCGAGCAACAGCCAGTCAAATCCCAGGTCGGCAGCAATTTCCACGGTCGCTGCGCAGCCCAAGTTCAGGAAGGTACCGGCAAGAACCTCCGATCGGACTTTTTCTCGGTTCATCCACTGCATGGCTGTTACTTTCGTTGATGGGATCTTCTGCCACATCGCCGACACGATGCTCATTCGGAAACTAAGAACTCGTCCGGAAATAAGTTACCGTATTTATCGCCCCTCACCCTACCCTCTCCCCCGCTATTCCCGCTCCGCGGGGCGGTAGAGAGGGAAGCGGAACCGGTAACTTATTTCCGGACGAGTCCCAAGGGATCGCCAACCGTATTCTGCCAGGCTTCCAGTTTCGCGCGAAGCTCCGCACAGCGCGCCGCCTGGCGCGGTTGCCCGGCCAGGTCCTCTATCTCCGCCGAATCTTTGACCAGGTCGAATAGCTGGTACTTGTCGAGCTTCGGATACCAGATCAGCTTCCACCGATCGGTGCGAATCATTCGCTGCACGTCGCGAAAATGGCCGAAAACTTCCGGATAGATCGAGTCGGTCTGACCGTGGAGCACCGGCACGAGGCTCCGCCCCTGAACGCTCTTGGGAATCTCGATTCCGGCCAGTTCGCACACAGTCGGATACATATCGCGAAGGTAACACTGGGCTGCCGATTTCTTCCCCACGGGCACTTGAGGACCGGCGATGATCAGCGGCACGCCGACGGTGTGTTCGTACATGTTCTGCTTGCCGCGCAGCCCGTGGCTTCCGATGGCCAGCCCGTGGTCGCTTGTGAACAGCACGTACGTGTTCGTGGCCTGGCCCGTTGTTTCCAGAGCGTCGAAGATACGACCAAGGTGCTCGTCCATGTGCGAAATCACGGCATAATAAACTGCCAGATCCGCGCGAACCATCTCCGGCGTGCGCGGCCAGGGGAGCAATTGCTCGTCGCGGCCATCGAAATTACCGTGATCGAACGGATGCTGCGGCAAAAAGTTGGGGGGAAGCGGCATCTTTTGCGGGTCGTACATCCTCTCGTAACCAGGTGGCATCAGCAGCGGATCGTGCGGGGCGGTGAAGTTAACGTGCAGGAAGAACGGCTTGTCATTCTCTCGGTTGATGAACTCAATCGCGGCATCGGCAAACTCGCGACTGATGTCGGGCACCAGCCCCACACCTTTCTCAGGCAACTGTGTGCCGTCGTCGTGCTGAAAAACCCAACCGCGGTAACCGGTGACGGGCACCCCGTGCCAATCGATGGCGTACGAGAGCGGCCAGCGTCCGCCTCCTGAAACGTAGAGGCCCAGGGTCTCGTCGTAACCCCGCGTGGTAGGCTGGCCGTCGTTCATCCACTTGCCGACATACCAAGTCGAATATCCCCCACCGCGCATCGCCTGGGCCCAGAGGACCAGGTCGGGGTCCATCCTGCCGCCCAGACTGCTCACTCCGTTAGTGAACGCGCGGCAGCCGGTCATGATCTCCGCCCGGCTGGGAACGCACAGCGGCTGCGGGGCTATCGCCCGAGTAAACGTCATCCCTTGCCGTACCAACCGGTCAAGGTTGGGCGTGCTGATCAGTGGATTGCCCAGGGCGTGGATCGTATCGGGCCGCTGATCGTCGGTGACGACGACCAGGAAATTCGGCCGCGCGTGCGAGCCTGCGCTGTCCGCGCCCGCCACAGCGCGAAGATCTCCGCCCACACAGGCCGCCGGAATGACTGCAGCCAACGCTACGCGAACGAAAATGCACCAGGTGGCGTGCACGACATGCTTTCCTTTTCTTAATGGGGGCTGCGGCCACATCCAAACGTGGCTGCGGCAGGATGCCGCACTCACAAACATGCACGCACCGCGCACACATCCCACAGTTCTCGAACCTCAACGAATCGGAAGTTGATTTTCTGGTCCGATGAAGTGTCTGGCAAGAGTTGGCCGGAATCGATCTTAAGATCCGTGCATCATATCTAACAGTGCTACCGGCCGCCGTCGAGAAGACGGGAAACTCACCGAATCGCGTCAGGCCTGAGTCCTTGGGCACACGAATGAGCCCAGGTGCCTGTGATCACGTCTCAAGGTACAAAGTTGGGTGCGCTGCGCAAAGCTTTTTCTTCGCGCCACCACGAACATGGTTCATTCTGAGCCATCCGAGCCCCGGCGCACTCGTCGCACCAGATCATCCGCCAACACTGCCAGCAGCGTCTCCAGGCCGGAATTTAGTTCCAGGTCGGCAACGTCCGGTAGTTCGTCCAACTGCTGACGCAGCGGCCAGTTCACGTCGCGATCCGGTTTCCGCTGCAGCACAGATTCGGGTGGCAGAAACGTGGGCCAAATGTCCTCCCGCCATGCCGTTTGCGCTTCAACGCGAAGACGGATATCGGGATCGCACAGACCGCGGCCCACGACGCGGGGCCGATCTGTTGTCTGCGCAAAGACTGGCATGAGTATGCCCGATACAACATCTGACATGACTTCGCCTTCCCCTTCCCCTCCACCACCTGCGCGACGATTCAGGAAGTTCACGATCAGCAGAGCATCGATAGGGGAACAAAAGTCGTCGCCGTTCACATCGTAATAGGGGGGCGGCACATCGGGCGGGACGGGCGGCACGCTCAACGCTCCGGCACCTTGTTGATTCAGGTAATTAATAATCAACAAGACATCCAGCGGCGCGACGAGTCGATCCTCGTTCGTGTCGAGAGGATCGGCGGCGTTCTGCCATGGATGGATTGCGATGAGCGTGGTCGAGGTATCTGCAACAACCGGTGCCGCTTCGGTTCGTCCCACCGAGTCGCTGGCCACGCTGTAGAAGTGGTACGTGTGCTCGTACTCTCCCACGAAGTTGCCCTGGTTGTCAACCGTGTCTTCCAGCCACAGCACATAGGGACCCCCGTCATCGGACATGTAAATGTCGTAGCGGTTGATACCTGAAGCATCATCGGTGCCGCCCCAAGAGACCTCGACACTCGGGCCCCCGGTTGTCGCGGGTAGATCAAATACCTGACTCTCGGGCGGAAAACAGTCGATCGTATTGACGACGGTGTTCGTATCGATCGGGTCGTTCACATCAAACACGATCGACGCCTGGTTCTCGATTTGTTGCCCGGCAGCACAACCGGCCGGAAGTGAAATGCGAAATGAGACGAATCCTTCTCCTCGACCGCTGTCATCATTGGGGGGCAGGAATCCGGCGAATGGGTCCGCGGGCAACTGCGCCGTGACTGGGTCGCGCGACAGAAAATGCCAGTTTACGACGCCGGAGTCGGGAGACAATTGAGCTTGGACGTCCACTGGATACGAATCCGCCGCGACGTCGTAAGTTCCCGCATACTGGTCGAGACCCGGCGGCACTTTGATCCTGACGTCGTTAAAGCCAAACGAAACCAGTTCAAACGTGGACCAGTCGAGCTGGGGATCGAGCTGATCGGACACCCTCACTTCTTGAGCCGGTGCCGTGGCGGACGAGAGATTCTCGAATCGAATGGTGTAGAGGATTGTCAACCCCGGCGTAATATAACCATTCTCGCCAATTCCGACGGTGAGTTTGTCGTTGGGATCGAGTCCACCCACGCCCTTGAGTTTCGCGCCGGTTCCAAATCCACCGTATTTCATATCTCCCGGTGCTTTCGGCGGCTTGAAGTCACTCTTGCACGACTTGATGGCCGTCAGGACTTTGGCCGTCTGCAGCCGGTGGTCCTTGAGTGCCGACTTGTAGGCCATCTGCGCCCGACTGTACTGCAGCAACGCCTGCTGGGCTGAGTCGTCAATGTCGTCGGTCATCTCCTCGTAGTACTCCTTGAACTCCTTGAAATTGCCCCACAGCGACTTCAGATCCGACAGGATCGCCAGCTGACCCAGCTTGCTTGTTGGAACCGTCATCCCAATGTTACGCAGGTGAGCATCGATAAAAGCCAACGGCGCGTTTATCCCGGCCCCTTTGATGTTAATGTCATCGTAGATTTTCTTGATGGCATCTCCGGCTCCCTGGAAATCCCCCTGCGAGACATGCCTGATCACCGAATGAAGAGCATCTTGGATGGGACCAAAGAACGTCGAGTAGAGACTGTAGACGATCTGCTCCGCTGCTTCGATAGACATGCCCATTTTCTGGGCCATATCCTGGCTGATGTGCAGCAGCCCACCAGAAGAAATCTGCGTCTTCCAGTTGCCGATCTGGAGCGCTGACTTTGGCACCATCGTTTGCAGCATCGACGACAAAGTCAACGTGGCTTTCAGTCCGATGGCGGCACCTTTGCTGGCCAGCTTGCCGACAATTGCATTGTCAACCTTGTGCATGTAGCGAAACGCCGCAGAGAGCTTATCGAATTTCTCCCCAACCGCCGCTTCTGTTTCGATGGCCAACTTGCCAGCCTGATTCAACGGTTCACAATACGTCGCATCTGGCAGCGCGTAATAGGCGGTGTGTAACGTCTGGTAATATTCTCTCCACTCTTGCGTGTCGTAGTGCTCGCGTCCTGGACGCCAGAGGCCCGTCAGATAGTCCTTATCATAGAAGACGGACCGATTAGCCTTATTACGACCATAGTCTATCGGGGAGCCAGCCACTTGTTGAGGCTCCGGTTCACCACCGGCTCCCCCTCCGCCCGGTGCGACCGGAATGTCCAGGTGAAACGTCGGCAAAGTACCGTTGCGGTCAACAGTGATCACTCGCGCAAATCGGGGCAAGCGCGCTCCGGAGAATTCCAGCTGGTACTGACCGTCGGGGACTGCCAACAGTTGGAAGTGTCCCTCGCCGTCGGCCAGCACTTGCTGCAGTTGGACACCATCCACCGTGCGAAGCGTTACCTGGATGCCGATCAGCCGGTTGTCGGACAAGTCTTTCACGAGCCCGTCAACACGTGATCCCTGATCGGACAGATCCACATCCACAGTGGTCGTGGCCCCGGCGATCAACTCGACCCCGCGGATGACAACGGCATGGAGTTCGGCATCAACGGCCCACAGATCATAAGTACCATCAGGCAACGTCGTCGCTTCATAGCGACCATCCCGATCCGTCACCAGGTTAACTTCGATACCAGTCCCTTGCCCGACCGCGGCCACTTCCGCTCCTGCGATCACAGTTCCCGACGGGTCGCGTACGATGCCCTCGAGCAACGCCGGCTCGTGCAGCAGAACCTGCAGCGTTAAACCGGTCTCGTCAACGCTCACCAGCTGCCTATGAATTGCACACTCCTCGGGCAGAACCGTGAGCACGTACTCTCCCGTGGCTAACCCCTCAAAGGACGCGATTCCCGCTGCATCTGTCATGGCACCGATCGTGGACTCACCAGCAGAACGGTCCGCCGGAGAGAGCAACAGTGTGGCAGTTCCGACCGGCGCGTTTCCCTGAAACGCGGCCAGCACCTCCACTTCCAACAGGGCCGATCCCAATCTCAAGTCCTGCTGAATGAGCACCTCGCCGGGCGATACCGTCAGACCTTGCACGCGTGCAAAACCGCTCTCGCGAGTGTAGGCCACAATGTCATACTGATCTTCATCCAAAGCGAAGAACACAAACTCCCCTGCCTCGTCGGTGTGGGTCTCTTCGTAGATCTCACCCTGCCGCATCAGACGCACCGGCACGTCAGGCTGAGGTACAGTTCCACCAGTGTCGTAGAGTGTTCCAGATATGATTCCCAAATGCAGAACGAGTGGCAGGTCATAGTCATTTCGGGTGCCATCCAATGTCAGCTCCTGCCGCCACATTGACAAGCCGGCGCGTTCATCGATCGCCAAGAGATACTCGCCGTCCGACAAGTCGGAGAACTCGAAGCGTCCCTGGTCGTCGGACATGACAGTACCCGCCGCACCGCCGTCTTTAACCAGCGTGATATGCATGGCCCGAATTGGATCCGCAGCGGGCGTCAATAGCTGTCCGGCAACGACGCCCGCGCTACGCAAGTTAATGTCGATAATCACCGTTGCATCTTCGAGAACCTCAACCTCCTGCGAGACTTCTAAATAGCCTGTGGCATCAATGTGAACACCGTATTGGCCGGCGGGGACGCCGACCATTACGTAGCGACCATCGGCATCTGTGGTCACCGGGTCTGCCAGCGGGCTCGCGTCGGCCATCCAGATGCGAGCACCTTCGATAGGCAAGCCCGTCACGGCGCCGATGACCGTCCCGGAGATTTGACCCGCCGGCGAAAATGCCATATCAGCGTTCACAAGGTCCTGACCTGCTGGCAGTACCGCCACCAATCGTGCGAGTCCCACGCCCTGCTGGAACGCCAGCAACTCGTATTCGCCCGGTCTGAGTCCTTCCAGCGCGTAGCGACCGTCGCCGGATGTAAGTGCCGACACGACCCCCAGACCTTCCAATCGCTCGGTCAAAACTCGGGCTCCCGCAACCGGTATCCCTTGTACATCGACCACGCGCCCGGAGATCACGCCGCCCGGTTCGAGCTGCATGCTCAATGCCGTAGGCATGTCGTTCCGCACGAACACGTCATGGGGGCCAAACAGGGCGTACTGGTCCAGGGAGGCCTCGACCGACACGACGCCGTAGGCCAGCCCCGCAATGTGATAACGCCCTTCCGCATCGGTGTCGGTAACGAGCAATGTATCCTGTAGCGCGTCACGGACACGCACTTCGACTCCCTCCAGCGGTTGTCCGCTGGTCGCTGCCGTCACACGACCGCTGATCGAACCTTCCTCGATCAGGCCGACGAGTAGATCGTGGAGAGTGTCACCATCCGAGAGAGTAAACGCTCCGGCGGGTGAGGACGTGTGATCCTGGACCACGATTTCATAGTCTCCCGCGGGCACGCTCGGAAAAGCAAACGCTCCGTCATACCAACTGGAAGTGGAATAGACATCTTCACTTCGCCAATCAACAAGCTCGACCCTTTTTCGTTGAGGAAGCGATGTCGCGTTCAGCACGGCCAACGTTCCGCTCACCGACGCGTTTGCCAGATGCGCTAATGCTTGTTCGTGCAAATAAGAGAGCGTCTCACGGGGAGTCAACAATTCGAGCCCGTGCTGTCGGGCTTCTTCCACCGCCTTGCCGAGTGCCTGCAGATAGTCGGCATGCGTAACTCCGATTCCATCAATCATCTGATCCCACGCCGCATCCCATTCGGCCGGAGCATAGGTTGGACGCATCTCCGCCTTGAGTGCACCCCAATCGAAAAGCCCATCTGGGTCCGGCAGGATGTAGCGAATCGAATAGGATGCCAGGTCGCTGTAAGTAATGCTTTGAAATACCAGGCTGTGGTGTTCACCTGGCGACAACACCGCGTCATCGGGGCCGTGCGGAGCAGCCGAGATGACCATGGCGGCCGAGTCGTCCGACTGGTCGTGGATCCAAACCGGGTTTCCGGCCGAGTTCTCGATGACCAGCAGAAATGTGGGCACATCGGCGTCACCAACATTGGCCAGTTCCAAGTTGCCTTCAAAGGGGCGTCCAATCCGCACTACCGTTGGCATCACCAGGCGAACATCAAGCTCCGCTCCCAAACCCGCGACGACGGTAAACGCGCCGGCTAGTATCCGTTGCTGGCCACCTACCTCCGCCACCACGTCATAGGCACCAGTGCCGGCTCCCGTCAATTCGAACGTGACGCGGGCAGCGGTCGCATCGATCAACTGCACGGCCTGTGCGTGGACCACGTCCGTTGTATCTGTCGATTCCAGCCGGACCGTCATCGACTCCTGGAAGCCGCCGCCGGTCAGCAGAGTTGTCACGGCGCCGGTATTCCCACCCGAGTCGCAATCGATATCATCGAGCGAAAATTGGAGGACATTGGCCGAGATGATATACGACGGATCATCTGCCCCATGACGCTCCGGTACCGCCCTCAGATAAACCGTTCGCTCGACGCTGGGCGAGGGCAAGACAAGTGTCGCATCAGGTTCATTGAACTGCCAACTGCGCAGATCGTAATCCTGCAGCGAGGGCATCGAGCCAAAGCCGACGTAGATCCGATTCGAGCTTGTCAAACTTCGGGCATCTATCGAAACTACCAACGATTGGCCCACGGCCTGCTCGAGCCTGTACCAGTGAGCGCCGCTGTCGGCAAGAAAGACCTGTTCGTAATCGATGCCGACCGCCATCTCCGGGACTGTCAACATCGCGATCGGCGTCAGTGGCGAATTGTTGTTGAGGCTATTAATCCCTTCGAAAACATCACCGTTCGCATTCGTCCGCACCAGCCACCGCCACGCTCCTTCCGTGCCTCCTGGAACCGTGACCACAGCATGGCAGTCTATCGAATCGCCAGGCCCCAATACCGCATCCGACATGTGCACGGCAACTGGTAGTTGCAGAACACCACGAGCCGGCGCGTCGGCAAGCAGGACAATCGCATCGTGCCACGGTCCGAGCGTGGTCGCGGAACCAACATTGGTCACGCGCCAGGAGACGGATACCGACTCTCCAGCAGTTATTTCCGTCGGTCCCCGCACTTCGTCCACAATCAGATCAATGTCTGACGCCGCCGTCTCGATGAACTCAAAGGCACCGATGTCGGTGAACCCGGACCCGCTGCCGGTATTGTCGGTGCGCGGGTCATCGTATCGTGGAGCACCAGCGAAATCGCTCAGCAGCGCGGCGATCTCCGACCCGGCATCAATCGAAGGAGACAGAAAGCTCAGGCGGCAGTTTCCCCGCTCACGATCCACGTACAGCGGATCCTGCGAGATATTTCCTTCGGTTCCTGTGGAGTCGGCCAAGCGGACGTAGTTGGTTCCGGAAGAAGACCAGACATTGTTGTGTCTGAGTATCATGGGTGACGACAGCACGTTGTCGATACCCGCTTCGAGACTATTGCTGACGTTCGTGTTGATCAGCTCCAAGGCGCCGCCGTGGCCCCAAATGCCGATCCGGTTCCCCTCCACGGTGCAGTTGACCAGGGTGACTGTGGCATCCCTGTCCGATGTGACGCCGCGGTCGGCATCACGAACAATCGTATTGACAAGTGTTACATCGCCGTCGCCCCAAGCCAGCACTCCCTCGTAGAACGAGTCACGGATAACGCTGCTGAGAATTTGCACCTGCGCGTCGCCACTGGCTCGAATCGTACCCGTTTCATCCCAACTCGATGTCCCGCTTGCTCCTCCATAGCTGATGCGGACATGCTCCAAGCTGATTTCACCCCCGTCGGCGAATATCCATCGCCAGTCTCCGGCTGCCGCCGGGCGATGATTGCCATCTCGATGGACGTCTCCTCCCACCGAGTCGTCATGGATCGATGTGACGTAAATGGGCCGGGCGAAGTCGGCTTCTGCGACGAGCGCGCCGCCGGCTTCGACCGTAATTCCAGCATGGTCAGCCAACTTGACCACAGCACCCGGCTCGATGGTCAGCGTCACACCAGAAGGCACCGTCAAATTCTCGCGGATCACATGCTCGTACCCGTCCGACCATGACTCGGAGTCCGCTAAGAGACCGCCGTGCTCCCGTCGCAGGAACCGGAATTCAACATGGTCGTTCAGTTGGACTTGTCCCAGAGGATTCGCCAGGATACCGCGCCAGCTACCTGGCTGCGGCAACGAGTTGCCCCCATCCAGGTTCGTATCACCACCCGAATCATCGTCCTGAATGGTCGAAAAGACAATCGGTGCTTCGGGTGTGCCAAGTGCTTCGACCTGGCCTCCATTGAGTACGGTCATCACGGACCCCGGCAATGCCTTGATGATGGCTCCCGGCTCGACCGATACGCTGATCCCCTCGGAGACAATTAGCTCACCTTCCAGGACGTGGATCGCGTCAGCCGTCCACGTCTCATTCGCGCTCAGCTGTCCTGCGTGCCACGCGACATCATTGAGAACCGTAATGGAGCGTGCTGCCACGGCATGCTGGAAATCTGCTGCGACGGACACTTCCAGCACGTATCGTCCGTCATGCACCGAAGTGCTTTCCCACTCGAACGAACCTGGAAGGGGAACGTTGGATGCCAGTGGGATCGAGTCATTGGTTGACCATAGCGTCAATTCGCTCGATGCCGATGAGTCCATGGCATAGGCATCCCATCCCATGGTTTCGGTGCCGTGCAGAAAATCATTCGCCGGAAGCCGCCAGACAACTAGAGGTTCATTGCTGATCACGACCGTCCCCGCTTCACCAGCCACCCAAGCATCTCCACCTCCGGCAACAATGTTTTCTCGTGGAAGCGTCATCTGGCCGTGATAGTAGACGGCAATCCGTCCGCCGCCGCCGCCGCCGCCATGGATGCTGTTCGATGCACCGCCGTTGGCGGAAATCGAACCGCTGCCAGAAAGGTCTCGGACGTCAAGGAAGATGCCTCCGCCACTGCCTCCACCCCCTTCGGCAATCGGTGCGTGTCCACCATCGGCGGCGATGCGACCATCGACGATCGCTGTCGCCGCCTCGATGCGCACCAGTCCACCTCCTGCCCCACCGGTTATCTCGTTGCTCCCCCCACTTCCCCATTCACGCGGATCCAGCGCATCACCGTAAGTCGCGTTCGAGAGGCCATAGTACGATGCTCCTCGCCCCCCATAACTCCCGCCGCTTCGACCGCTCGAAGCGGTGGCAGTTTCATTGCCGATAGTCCGTCCGGGCAAGTATCCAACGGTACTGACATCGATTTGTGACGTTGCGTCAATATACAACTCGCCCGACAACACGAGATCTAACGAAGGTTCACTCGATTGCGTGGCCGGACGGTGAGACAGTGTACTTGCGTTGCCGATGTCAACGGTGCGAGCCTCAATAGGCAGTGAAGCGTGATGGGGTACGACCCAAACCCCCTCTCCGTCAATCTCTAACGCATCGAGCTGGATGCGATGGTCTGATTGGGAACCGACAGGTGTGACTCCCTGGTTGCATCCACCATGACTGTCGACGCGGAGAGTGCCGTACTGGCCGTGTTCTGCCAGGTAAACCGTTCCGGCCGAACCACAACCAAATCCACCGCTACCGGCATGAGCCTGTAACTGGTGAGACTCCAAATCCAGCTCGTCGTAATGGACCGCAATGCGTCCGCCCCCGCCGCTCCCCGCTTCGGGTACCGCATTCGCGCCCAACGCGGAAACGGTACCGGCTCCACTCATGATCCCCACGTCGATATGGATTGAGCCACCACTGCCGCCCCCGCCACTTCCAGTCCAATGATGCACGCCGTAACTGCCATCCGCCCGGATACTCCCCTCGAGAGTGACACTGCCCGCGGTGATCTGGATCGACCCACCTCCTCGCCCTCCCTTGTCTGAATTTCCGCCTCCGCTGCCAGGTTCGGTCGGCACGGCGTACTCGCCGTAAACTTCATTGGTCGATACTCCAAATCCATATCCTCCATGGCTAGCGCCGGAGTTCCCGACGGCGCCGCCATCCGCAGAGTTGCCGGTCGTTCGTCCCGGAAGATACCCTTTGCCCGTGGCATCGATCGACGAACTCGCATCGATAAACAACTGGCCGGCAACTTGCAGCTGTAACGCATATACCTCCGTCTCCGTCGCCGCCTTATGCGAGAGACTTGCGCCGTTCTCGATACGAACTGCGTCCGCCGACAACATAAGCTCGGGATGTCCAGGCACCACGACGACACCTGCACCGGCAATTACCAGTTGGTTCAACAACAGTTCATCAACGTCCGCCGTTCCTAACGGTGTGGCCGACTCGGTTGGCGTTGCATGGCTATCCATAATCAACTGATCCGCACCGGTCGCTGAACTCAAGTAGACAGTTCCCACCGCACCTGCTCCCGAGCCGCCTCCGCCGGCGTGTGCTTCGAGGCGGGTTGCGTCGAACTGACTCATGTCGTCGTAAATAATGGCCAGGCGACCGCCGCCTCCGCCGCCACCCGCCGCACCACCTCCCGCTGGATCCGGGCCGGCGCCGCCAGTGACCGAAATGCGTCCCCCGCCCGCCAACTGTTCAACTTCCAAAAAGATTGATCCACCACTTCCGCCTCCGCCGACCCCCGACCAGTGAGACCGACCAGCGTTACCATCTGCGGACATAAGACCGTCATTGCGAATCGTCGCGGCAACAATGTGTACCACGCCACCGCCATCGCCACCGTAGCCTGGCCCGCTCCCACCGGCACCAGGCAGAACCGGGGCTGTGAAATCGCCGTACACGTCGTTCGGCTGGTTGCCAAACCCCAGACCCCCGTAACTTGCCCCAGAGGCCACGCTGGCCGCCCCCAATGTCACGTTGCCTACGGTATACCCTGCCGTGTATCCCCTACCCGTCACGTTGACTTCGCTTTTGTCGTCGATCCACAGTTGACCGCTGACCACCAGGTCCATCTCGTAGGCCTGCGCTGAAGTTGTTTCCGAATGTGTTAGCGTCCCGCCCCCGAGGATCTCGATCGCAGCAAACTCTATGACTGCCGTCGATCGTCAGCGTGGTTGCATGGACAATCAGCGCTCGACCATCGCTGTCGTGGTCGCTTTCTGTGATCTCGCCTTCCGAAGCGTACAGATTCGCTTGATAAATATCCTCGACCGTTTCGCCCGCTACGTCGTCATCATCCTGATCCATCAGCCGTCCGACGGTGTCCACAACGTCTGGGCCGATCGACAAAAGATAGTGCTCAAGCCCTGTGGCACCGTTTGCGACGAGCTCAAAACGATCGGGAGACAGTTGGCTTACCGCGGAAGGTGTGATTTCGCCACTGGGCCCGAGCATCACCACATCGGAAAGCGTAAACGAGCTCTCCTGAATCGGAGCATCAAACTGTATTTCGATGCGGTCAAAAGGAGCGTCCGGTTCGCCGGCCGGCAATAGCTCGACGATCCGCGGGCCACCGGCGAGCATCCGCCGTGCCTCGAGTGGTTCCAAGATGATGGTCCGACGTTTCCGACATCCTCGAGAGCCACTCTTGGAAGATATCATGGGTATCTCCGCAAGAACTTGGTACGTCGAGGTTCCTTCCATCTTCCTCCGGAAAATCAGCGGGCGAAACGCGCGGCCCCGAGCCCACAGGAGGTCGGCCACTTTGATCCGTGTCAGCGCAAGGGTAAGATAACGCAAACGGCGCGCCAGTTGCGAGACTTCGGACCCTCCCCCTCTTAATACTGGTCTCTGAACAGCACGCTGAGCACCGCACAAGTGTGCTATACCGCTCGCTATGCGCACTTCCGCACGTTCCTTTGTGACTAACCGGGATGATTCACAACCGTGGCAGTTGGGTCGAGCAAGGTACTGCTGGTGGGTCTTCGCTGGCGCGTTTTCCGTCCGCGCGGACACAGACTGTTAGTGCGGAGCTGTTCGGCTTGTGAAGACCGACCAGCACCTTCTGCGAACTTGACCCTGGTGCTTTGTCAAGGCACTCGGTGAGTAGTCCGGGCTCGTCAGGCAGGTTTCATTGCATCAACGACCAGCGAGTTTCGGAAGCGCGCAATGTAGTGGGTCGATCTAATGATCTCCTGATCCGAACAGTGGCGATAAAACGGCTGCTGAGAATTGGGGACGTTGACGTGATGCCTTCCATGGCGGTCACAGTACACGACCCCGCGTGTCCGGAAGCCAATCCACTCCAACACATAAGCGAGGCTGTACACTGACCAGCGGCTCTTGTGTTTCCCGGGATCAGTCCATCGCTCGCCGCCCGTCGAAAACCCGGCGGGTTCCGCGGCCTGGTATGTTCGCAGGTCCGCATCGGGAACAACCACTCGCATGGAGCCTCCGGCTCCCAGGACTCGGAAGCACTCCCTAAATAATTCACAAGCCTCATCGAGGAACAGGTGTTCGAAGAAATGTTCGGAGAAAATGAAGGTGAGACGGCTCTCTGCAAACGGAAGCCGTGCTCCTTTTTGGTACCAGAATGGCAGGAAGTAGGTTGCCTGCTGTTTCGGCCGGTCCCATGCTGTCACGCTGCACAATTCGAAATGGCCCCGCTGGCACCCGACAGGTAGATGCGATTTGCTCAAGTCGCTCGCTATAGTCCCCGAAATGCAGCCAGCGTTCGTTGAACAGGCTCGCCGATAAGGAGCTCAGCACGACGTCCACGTCCATGGCACCGAGATGAAGTCGGTGAATGGATTCCGGCCATGCCGTGTGGTCCATAACAGAGGATTCCTTCGCGACGGATCGGTCCATCATGAACCAGGTTTCAGTTCACGCCGTTCTGTGGAAGTAGACTTGTTTCGCCATTGCATCCCCGATGAAATGACATGCCAATCGGTTCCCGGTCAGGTGAGAGGTGTTCCAAATCGAGCTGGTACGGCCAATGTGTTGAACCAGGCTCGGCGTAGGATAATAGACCGGAACATCATTTCTGTCGGCCCATTCACCGATCAACCAGTCAATGTTAGCCAACCCCTGCGTGCGCGTACTCCAACGATGCCCGACAATGAAATCACTCGCTGCAAACTTCTGTGCAGCGTCGCGGGAGAAGACAAATGCCTGGGCGCCCCAGAACCACGCCCCTTCGTATCGGTGCCAGCCGTTGGCGACATGCGTGTATTCACTGGGACAGAACAACGAGACGAGTCCCGGTTTGTCCCCCGGCCAGAACACTCGTTCCAGATAGCTTCGAAGACCAGGGTGTGCAGGGAAGAGAACGTCATCCTGCACCATCAGAAACGCCTCGGCAAATGGAAATCGCATTAACAGTTCGAGAAGTGACAGATAAAAGTTCGGCCAAGCTCCGACGGACGGATTCCTCCGGGTCGTGATCTGACCCGACAAACCGGCAGGGACCTCGACATCACCATCGACAAACAAACAGAAGTGGTCCCATCCCGCCCCGGACAGCGACTGCAAACTGCACTCCAACGTAGACTCTCGGCGCGGTGCCGTCGTCATTCCCACTCCCCACGAGTTCACTTGTGGTCGGCATCGTTTTCCCGGCGGAGGCAAGATCTTCTCGATCACGACGTCCACCACTTCCCTCTGGGGACGTTGGATGGCGCTTTCATACAATCGAACATCCGTGTCCTCGGGGACATGGTCCCAGCCGAACTGACGAATGACTTTCAGTCGTTCTCGCTCCGCGTCCTGGACCTGTCCCGACGAGAGGAGTTTGGATGTTGTGGCGACCAACAAGGAGGCAACGACTGGATTCAATTGCGTTTCCGTTGGAGGAAATGAGTGGCAACACGCGTGACAGGCATCACGATGAACCTGACCGAGCTTTTCGCCGGGAAGATTAACCAACGACTGCAACAGAGCGCAGACCGCAGTTTGACCGGCACCCGTCAATTGCCGAGAACGAAACGGACAGGTTTCTGGTGTTCTACCTGGCATGGTGTATCTTCCAAGACCATCGTCTGCAGAAATGATTGGATCCCCCGCGGATCTCTTCCTCCAAGGTTCAACTTCTCTGAAGAATCCGCTGCAGCTCGGGACCGATCCGGGCCCAATTGTGTTGCTGCTCAATGAACGTTCGTGCTCGACGGCTGGCGTGCACGAGATCCTCGCCGGCGAAACGGTCGAGAATCTCAGCCAATCGTTGCGGCGAAGGACGATGCGAGAGGATCGGTTGGTCCTCCAGGGTGATGATTTCCTTCTCCTCGACCGGGATCAGCGCGAGCGGTTCGTGCTCGTTCATCGGCGGCGCATCGGTGGTGACCAGCGGCAATCCGGCCGCCTGACATTCCAAGAGCTGCAAACCGATGCCTTCCCATCTGCTAGGTTGCACACAGATGTCCCCCGCGCGTAGAGTCCGGCATCTGTTCTGGGTGGTGGATTTAAACGTACGTTGCGTGGCAGTTGTCCTGAAATCGATGTCAGAGAAAAAATCTCGAACCTCAGATGCGGTGCCAGGCGTGCCGTTTCGAGAATCGTATCCAGCCCCTTGCGACGGTACGGAGTCTTGTTTCCGTCGAGGCGCCACCCCTCTCCACCTCCGAAACCGTTGACGAACAGAAAGCGACGACAGCGCCGACGCAGCCGAAAAGGAAACCTCTCGAGGTCGATCGGACAGGCGATCCGCGTGACTTCGTAGGTGTACGCGTAACGGCGGTGCCAATCCAGAAGAAGACGATACGTGTAACGCGTGGGGCAGATCATTCGATCAATAAGATGCAGCCATTCCCCCCGAGGGTTCAGCCACTCCCACATCGGGATACACGCCAACCGCAGGCCAAGCTCGCGGGCCGTATGCAGGATTCCCCTCACGAATGGCCGCTCCGCGAACAAGAGCCAATCGAGGCCATCGAGCAGACGGATCTGAGCCGCTCGAGGCAGATCCGTAGGCACAATGTTGACTTGACGCGATGATTTCGGTGGGCGGAGCGTCTGAGCATAAGGACTGATGGGGATAATCCACCGGTCGAAGGCCAAGTGACGATACAAGTCGCGGTTCAAACGACCGAGGCCCGTGTTCGTGTTCCAGCCAATCAACCCGATCTTCGCGACACGCGGCCGGGGCGGTTTCCACCCGACAAACTGATCCGTGTGCGGCACAAAGTCGGCAACGTTGAGCGGGTCCGGACCAGCGGGAAAAATCGATGACAGCCTGCCGACATGCTGGACCGGAGACGGAGTGTGATAGGCAATGCCAATCCGCTTTCTCGTCGCCCAACCGCTCACCAGCGCGTCGTCTCCGTAGTGTTTGAGCTGCAATTGAAGTGCAATCTGCGGATCGCCAAGGAATTGCTCCAGCACATCTCTGCGAAACAGCAGGGCTTGACCTCCATGCACTCGGTAGAATCCCGGGAACAACACGTGCCATCCCTGTCGATCCGCAGTGTGTATCCTCGGCGTAAACAAAGACACCAGGCCGGTCTCGTGCGGCCAGAGTTCGCGATCGCACCAAGCGCGCAGGTTCGTGGAGGCAATGATGTCATCCTGGAAAAGAGCGAAACACTCCGCCGAATCACCGCGCTCGTAGAGGTCCGCCAACGAGGTCAGAAAATTGGCCATGTTACCAAGGCGTCGCTGGTGGACGTTGACAGTGCCTAGAGCTGGATGACCCGCAAGGGACGACCCCGGTTCTGCAAACAGGTGGATGTCCTGAAAACCGGCCTCCGAGAGCGAGTCGAGCGACGCACTCAGGTAGGACTTCCCTCGCGCGGCGGTCAACATGCCCACCATCCAGATTCTCTCCGGCGACCGCCGATTCGGACCGTCCCGCGTCGCCGACTCCTCCACCTCCACGCCGGGGCTTTTCATGGGAGGAAAAATAATTTCCGGTCGTCCGGCGACGACCGTCCCCAAATGATTCACGATCCGTGAACGAACAAGACCTGCCCGTTCCGCTGAACACCCAGGAACCCCGCCAGTTCGAGCGATCTCGTCCGCAATGCGGTAAATCAGCGAGGCCTTGACTGGGTTGACGTCGTGGGAAAAGTTCAGACACTGACTACAAGCCTGACAGGTGCTGGCGTCGACCTGACACAGCAATGGGTCTTCCAGTCGCAAGAACTGTTGCACAAAACCGCACGACATCGCTGTCTGATGCGACTGGAAATCAGGCACCACACGCCGAAACGGACAAGGTTCCAGCGTGACGGACGAAGAAGGTCGCAGCGGAATGCCGGCGTTCATATCGCAACGGCTTCCCTCTTGACCAACTGGCCTTCATAAGAACCCGGCATGCTCGGGCCGGTCGCTTCATGCCCGGGCTGACTAAAGTCGGTCTCCAGGACCCATTTTCCGTTCGTCCACATGTAGACCGCGTATCCCGCCTTCGAGGATGTGAGCCGCCCAGTACCTCCCCTTGATGTCGTCATCAGTTGAGACACAATCACTTGGAGTCCGTTCCGCCTGAAGTGGGATGTCAAATCTCGCAGACTGATCCCGATGATTACCAATCCCGCCGCTGCCGCCGCGAGGCTGATCGTCTGCACCAAGGCGATTGTGGTTTCCATTTTCGATCTCCTTCTTCTTCTTTGAGATGACTTACCGGAACATGTCCGCTTCGACGAATACAGGTGACGTATCATTTCAGGGTTCGGGCAATTCGAAACCCATTGACACTGATCCTATGCTCTGGTGAACTGAAAAACGGCATTGACGATCGCAGAAAACGTGGAGTGGTGCGATACGACCCGCCCCGGATGATTTCGTCGCCGGCGGCGAGTCTTTGCGGTTCAACATGGCACCATTCCGCAACATTTCCGTAGACGTCAAACAATCCGAGCGGATTAGGCTCCAGCCCACCAACCGGCCAGGTTCGCTCATTGGAGTTCAGCGCGTACCGGGCGAATCGATCAAGTAACTCCTCGGAATTGCCAAAAAAACGGCTCGTGACGGTTCCTGCCCGGACGGCATATTCCCACTCGGTTTCGCGGGGCAAACGGTAGCCGGTCTTGCGATGGAAATCTTTCTTCAAGACCATCCCGTTTCCAATCTGATGGACCGGCGGATAGCACATCTCTTCTTCCGCGATCTTTTCTCGCTCACTGAGCCAGCGGCAATACCGCATGGCATCATAGAACGTGATGTTTGTCACAGGACAATCCGGCGAAGAAGTGACGGCGGCGGCATACTCGAAATCCGGCGCAACTCCCGGAATTGCCGGACCGAGATTTCGTGGGACGAGATCGCAAAGTCATCGTCGATCCGTATTTTGTATCGATACTCGTGATAATCACGTCCCACCTCGGATTCCGGTGAGCCGATCTGGAAGATTCCGGCGCGGGAAAACGAACCATTCGCTGATTTTGACCCGTCACATACCAGTTGTGTCGATCGCTGAGTTCTTGCGCGGGTGCCTCGTTGTCCGCCCAGTGAGAGAATTCGGGGGATAGCCTTCCCAACAGCCAGCCGGCGGCGGCATGGACTCCAAAATGGTCATCCCTCACAAAGATGTGTCTGAGTTGTTCGATCAGCCGCTGTCTGTCGGCATCGGTCAACTTTGCCTCGTACGACATCAGTGAGAGAACGGCGGCCTGTCGCACTCCACTCAAGGATGCGTTCTCGGCCTGTTCAAGGACGACAGACCAGGGGACGCCAAAGTCAGCGAGGGATTCAATCAACCGTGTTCGGAGTCGCGGATCTGGCGAAACATCCATACTTGTCCATAGATCTTCCGAATAGCCGAGCCGGAACATCGCTGCCACAGCGTTCGCCTGGCGACGCAGAAGCTCTTCCACCTGAGGTCCTTCTGTAAGTGACGGAGTACGTGAGAGCACCTCGCGGAAAGCCTGCCCCAGTACGGCCGAATCCACCTGGGTGCCACTGGAGATAACCACCGCAAACTGCCTGCTATCTGAATTCAGAATCAATTCCGCGACTTCTGCCCCAGACAACAGGCGTGCGTCCCGTGAAGCGAGGTGGGCCAGGATGCTCGCTGCCAAATAACGGCGATCAGCATCCGAGTGAATAAAATGCTGTATCAATGGCTTGACCATGTGTCGCCGTGCGGGATCCAGCAGCGGCATCCACTGCACTAGTTCGATCGGGTCCGTCCGCAACAAACTCTGGACCACCAAAGGCCCCAACACGGACCAACGGGGGTTCGATGCATCATAATGGGCAGCCACGGCGCCATAGGCCAACTGGTGCCGATGCGACAGGTGCTCGACATCAATCTCTTCCCAGAGGAACTTGGCGAGATCATCGCCAAAGGGCGTCAGCTCTTCTGCGATGATCGGAAGAACCGGCCGCTCTAGTTCGAGTAGTTGGCGGCTCACGAACGGTAGATCTGGAAGCGACGTGTCTGCCAATGCCAACGAAGCGCGCAGTCGCTGCTCTGGGGGCACAGTCTTCGAGTTGAACACCGTGGTGACATCCTGCACCCAATACTGGCGAAGAGGCCGCATCTTCTCGACCAAAGCCGGCACATGTTCCCACTCAACATGCCAAAGTTGGACCACCAGTTCGTCCGCCTGCCGGGACTTGAAAGACGTCTGCATCCTGTGGGCGACGACACTCCCGCTAAGGAGCAACAAGAGCAACCCACAGATCCACGTCATCGCAAGACGTGCGAAATGACGGCCGGCCGCCCGCATCATCTGGTTCTGAGCGTGAGTCCTTTGATGCGGTTTGGTGAGTGTGCAAAACGAGCAAAACTCCCACAGATTGGGGAGGTAGCGTTTCTCTGGATGCGCGTGCCACATGCTGGAGCGTTCCTCCAGCCGCAACATCGCCCGCCCCTTACGAGTCTCTTTTTGTTTGCGCGTTAACCATTCCCGCACCGGTGGCACGAGATAGTCGTGCGTCAGTTGATAGTATTTCGAGCCAGGATTTGTTCTCGATTCCGTTTCGGAGCCTTCGGGATCGGTAGGGGTAATCAGCCGGAGTTCGCCGTCAAGGATTTGCAGCAGATCACCAAAGTCTCGCGAACGATTGCCGTACCCCGAGGCTTCCAAGAGCTCCTCATGAGGTCGCATGTGTCCCTTGATGTCCGTACCGACTCCTGGAAGCAAGGCCTTGAGGACTTTACGGGCCGCCTCTTGATGGATACGGTGTTGCGGGTTCGCATGACGACTGCTGAATGTCTCTTCCAGGAAGTTGATACCGATCCCCTTCGTGCCACCAACTGCCTCCAGCGTCGCGAGTGTCCACGGTTTGCCTTTGACCATCTCGGCAAACAGCGCCAGCCGCACCGAGACGACCTTTCCGTCCTGCGCCAGGCCCGTCGCGGCCGCCGAAAGGAACTCGGCTTCGGCCTCGGACAATCCTCCGGATTCCGCGGGCAGCCTTCCGAATGCCCGTCCAAAATTCGCCAAGACCGTTCGGGCGTGATCCACGTCGAAGAGATCGACCGTGGCAAAGTTGTGTCCTTCAATGATGCGCGTCTCCAAGTCCTGCATGAACCTGGATACCGCCATCGCAAAATCATCTCGAACCATGACGATACACTGGACCTTGCCGCCATCACATTGCCGCAGCGCCTTGACCAGACCGGCATTCTCGCGATTCCGATGGGCGTGGAGCCACTGCTCAAATTGATCGAGGACGACGACGACTTTCTGCCATCCGCCTCGCCGCAGAACCGCAAGCGTCTCCGCCAGATCGAGATCGTCGGGCAAGTCAGGTAACTGCTTCTTCAGTCCACGCAGAATGCGCGTCTCTGTCTCACCCGGAGTTGCCTCGACAAAAACAGCCACGACATCGCCTGACAGTCGAGGCAGCAGGCCAGCCTTCACCAGGGATGATTTGCCACATCCACTGGGACCGTACATCAGCCCCACATTGAACGTCTTGTCAGGATCGGTCTCCTCGATCCGCGTCTTCCAGAACTGGATACTCTCCGGCAATCCATCACGATTGCGAGGACCGGGCAACAGCCCCAGGAAGAAGTCGGCATCATCGGCGTCAAAAGAGCGCAGACCCTTGGGAACGATCGTGAGTTTGGTGGGTTCCTTATCTGGCTCGTCGTTCCAGTGCAGCAAATCGTCGGCCAGTTCCGCAGCTGTCGCGTATCGGTCGGAGGCTCGCTTGGATAATGCTCTGAGGCAAATCCGTTCCAGTTCGGCAGGGATGCTGTCGTCCATATCTCGGGGACGCATCGGATCGTTGGAGAGGATCTGATGGAACACCTCGGTGCACGTACTGCCTAGAAATGGTCTCTTACCGGTGAGCAGTTCATAGAACACGACTCCCAGCGAAAAAATGTCGCTGCGTCGATCCAACCGGTGGCCTTCACCACGAGCCTGCTCGGGGCTCATGTAAGCCGGTGTCCCCGACACGTTGATATCTCGCAGGTGATCCTCTTCACGGATTGCCAGCCCGAAGTCGGCCACGTAGGGCGTTCCCGTGCGCTCTTCAATCAAGATGTTGGCAGGTTTGACATCCCGGTGAATTAGTCGTTTCTCATGAGCGTGATGCAGTGCCCGTGCGACGGCAGCCAGCAACCCTGCGATTTCGTCGTGATTGGGGCGATCGGTCTTGATCCAATCTCTTAGCGTCTGACCTTCGATAAATTTGGAAACAACGTAGATTGAGCCGTCTTCCGTGCGACCCACATCGTACACCGGTACGATGTGGGTATGGTCCAGACCGGCGACGGTACGGGCTTCGGCAAGGTAGGCTTCGGCATCTTCGGGCTTCTGAAACCGCTCGGCAGTGGGCACTTTGATCGCAACTTGGCGCCTGAGTTCTTCATCGAATCCAAGATAGACTCGACCGAACGCTCCTTCGCCCAAAAGTCGAATCAATCGATATCTTCCGATCAGCCGCTCGCCGATGGTGGAGTCGCTGAGGCAGGACTGGGTTGCCGTAAACTCGGTCTGCTCCTCAACGTCGTCAGGCGACACGAGTTCCAGGAGTTTGCGGCGCAGCGCGTCGCTGATGTCGGCAAAGCGGGACATAAACTCGTCGATGCTGGGTAACGTACCGGCACTCTGCCTTGCCAGGAATTCCCCGACCGCCAACCGCAGCTTGATGTCAGGATCGCCCGCCAGATCGGGAAGTCTGGCCGTGTATTCTTCGACCCGTAATGTCTGATCGGTTTGCCAACGTCGAAGTTGATCGGCCAGCAGCACCGCCAGTTGCTCTGTCGGTTTCAAGTCCCCGCATTGGGCCAGAAAGGCGAACACGTCCGGCGGCGGGTTGCCAGACCGCCAAAGTGCAAGATAAAGGTCATCGAAACCCAATGGCATCAACGACGTACCCCCTGATTTCGATTCTGTCCGTCCGGCCAGATTATGCGACATTGTCGATTCGCATTCTACCCTCTGGGACAAGGGAAGCCCAGAATGAGCTCGATGGCCGACGTATCCGAGCAACGTTGGCGCGACGTCCCCGCGTGATCACCCTGCCCCCCAGCAGCGAAGATGCGCCCATCGCCTATCGCTGCAGGAGCGCATCAAACCAAAGTTGGGCCGAAGGCCTGTTCTCACCCCAGCCCGGAGCATCGCCCCTCGTTGTTCAACACAAGTTCGATTTCCACGGGGCATGTCCCAGTGGGATCACAACTGGTTCTCTAAGTGTCACCCAAACCAATCTCCTACTCTCCGCCGCTGGTATGGCTGAAGGCCATTTTTCACCGTAGCCTGAGGCATCGTCCCAGGAAACGAGAACGAAACCGACGACGGTTTGGCCGAAGGCCAAATTCACAATATTCTGCGGGACCATCTGAATACGGCCTTCGGCCAGTGAGACGCTCAGCACAATGTGTTCCCGGAATGCTGTGTGTCTGCATCCCTACTTCTGCATCCCTTTACCCACTCTGTGTGACTCCGGACCATTTTGGATTCTTGTGCTACGAGCAAGAACGGCTCTGGATCCTGATAAATCCGTTTGGACAGACGCCCTGGTCTGCTACAAATAGGTACGCGCCGCGAGGCCCTCAGAGTGAGCGGGGCCGTGTTTCATGACCCTTGGCAGATGAGTTGCGATTTTCAGCAGGTGGGTGCAACGACATGTTTTTCAGACGCAAATCGAAGAAGGGCGCGGTCGCGCCGCCGCCAGTAGCAAATCCTCGCGCGGACGACCTGCGCGTGACAGTTATCGAGCCGGTGCAAGTTGACATCCGGCAGACGCTGGACGTCGGTGAGAGTAGAGGTGATTTGCGCAGTACGTCAGGATTTGAAGAGCCGCTGCTGGGAATGGAAGTCGAGCTGGAGGACGGCGGCACTCCCCTATTCCGTCCGCGATATCGACCCCCCATGGCCGTGCTCAAGATTCTCGATGACAACCAGAAGACAGGCGAGATGTTCCGCATGCGAGACAACCGCGTAATCATTGGCCGAGACAAGGGTGACGTGGTAATTGCCCACGACAAGCTCATGTCAGGCCGTCATGCGGAGCTACTACGGCTCTTCGAGGACGAGAAATATGTGTGGCATCTGCACGACTTGCAGAGCCGAAACGGCTCGTTCGTAAAAGTCGACTTCATGCGATTGCGAGCGGGAGACGAGCTGATGTTAGGTACCGCCACGTATGTCTTCGAGCAGTCGCGCCAAACATCCCCGCGGCTGCTGGAACTGGCAAGTCGGCATCCTCGTCAAGTCGCTTTCGAACAACAGGATTTCTTGATCGGTCGCGACCGGGATCATTGCATAGCCGCGCTTGCCGACGATATCCTTTTAGAAGAACAACACGCGAGAATCCAGCACGCAAAGGGAAGGTGGTGCGTCACGGCCCTACCTTCGAAGAACGGTGTCTGGGCGCGGATCGAACAAGTCCAACTGAGCAATGGCACCAGATTCCAACTCGGCGAGCAACGCTTTCAATTCCTGATCCCTTAGTTGTACAGCGCCATTTTGCAGCGATCGTTGTGCGTAACTATTGTCTGCATAACAGACTTTCGCCACCGGGCTCGTCCCGGTGGTTCTACGTTTGCTGACTACTCTGGCTGCCGAAAACGAACCTTTCTGCCGGCCATCGCCGCCTCCGGCGGCGATGGCGTCTCCACAACGAATGCAAATCAGGTAAATCCACACGGGATTATCTACAGCATCACTCCAGCTGTTCGGTCAAATTCCTGGGCTGGATCGCTTCGTCGTCTTCCGCCACCGTGACGTACACGTCGCGCATCATCTTGAAGACGGCGTGATAAGCCAGCTCATCTCCCGGTTGTGCAGCGGCGAATTGAATTCCGTTTCGGTTCATATACGCCAGCAGCCCCATCACATCGCGTCCCTCCTTGTCCGGATGAAACCCTTTGAGAACCTGCAGCACGCGAGCGTCACCTGTGTTTTCAAGACGTCGGATTTCGCTGCCGAGAGCAGAAATAAAGGCACGCGCTGCGTAGAATTGCCGGAAAGTATCACAGCCCGCCTCCGCCTGCTCTTGAGCGACGTAGCGTTGATAGAACTTCCGGGATAAATCCCCATATGCTTCTCTCAGCTGCTGCAACCTCTCGTTGTCAAGCTGACCGCCCGCTTCCGCTTGTCGGATCACCTCACGCCGCGACGACATGTACGCGTCACGCTCCATCCCGAAAACGTCGTCACGCAATTGGTACGGCCACCAGTGTAACTCGCTGTTTGAGCTACCGTCGGCGCGAAACAGCAGCCTGCCGCCCCCCATGCCTGTCTGACAGAGCTGCAGTGCGTGAAGTTGTTCGGGGGTCAGCTGCAAATCGACGAAATCCTCCGAACTGAACCGGCCTTCCAGACGGGCAATATCGTAAGTGCCCACGGTGTTCGATAGCCGATCGAGCAGAAAATTGAGCGCATTACCCTGCTCAACGGCATTCCGATTCAGCTCCGGATTGTTTCTGATCCGTTCCCATATCCTGCTCTTCATGTACCTTCTGTCGTTGAGTCGTTGTTCCTTCGCGACCTGTTTGACCTGGTTCAACTTGATCCGGTTCTTCTCGTACTCGATTTTCCGCTGCCAATATCTCTGCATATGCTCCAGCCAATTGTCCAATTCCTGATCCACCGCCTCAGCCACCAGGATGCGCGCTTCTGCAAAATCGACAGCCGCTTCGCCCTGCGCACGCATCAGATCCGCTTGAGCGTGTATGTAAGAGGACAATGCAGTACGCGGATTGTACCAATACAAACGGTCTCGCCGATAACGAACCGGCCCATACGGCTGACCCCATGCCGGGAAGGGACTCTGCAAAAGAAAGACGACTATGAAGAAGCAGGGCACCCATTGCTTCCCACGGCGTCCGCACAGCGACGCCAGACGCACCAGACAGTAACGGGCAACGTGAAACATGACGGAACTCCGATCCAGTTGACAGAGAATAATCACTCTTTCAGCGTCAAGACTTCTTGTACACGCGTGGCCAAGGTGGCATCAAACGAACGCCCGTCCGGGGTCGCGTCCATCTCGGGCGGCGGAGTCGGCCGCGAGTAAACAGCAATTACCTCCCCTTGCCCGTTCAGAATCGGGCTGCCGACATAGGTATACTCTAGCTGCCCTCGAATACTCTGGTTGGGCAGCGGCGGCTCCAGATGCATGAGTAATCGCTCCACGCGCAGGCTCGTGCACTTCAAAGCTGACAAGCTTTCCTATTCGTGCGTCGAGAGTCCACGGCATCGTTGCTGTCGCTGGATCAAAAAAGGGGTCCTTGAAATCGAATGCCAGGCCCATGACCCGCACGGCCAAATTGGGACGCAACGCGTCCGAGTTCGACAGGGGGGCCAGTGTCAGAACCGGCTCGACTGGCACACCAATGTTCATCGTCGCCGCATCATAATAGACCTGTCTCTCAGCAGCTTTGAACGCTCTCATGCGAGCCTCCAACCAGGCTTCTCTCAGCTCTGCCCGGTCAATATCCGCCGGCGGCGTTGTATCCTGCTGGGCAAGTAATCGTTCCAGCTCCTTTTCAGCCGCATCGCAGTCCGCGGCGGCTTGCTTGTATTGCGGGTGGACCGTTGTGTCGAGCACAGGGATCTTCAGACTTTTCAAGGGCGAAAACACGACAACCTGCGGAAACCGTTCTCGAAGCGCTTCGATTCGCATCACCACCGAAGCGCTCGACACCAACCTCGTTGGCTCGACAGCCCAGGCCGTGCCAACCCGGTAGAATTTTCCTGCCGGTTCACCAACCAGCACTAGTAGCAGGGAGTCAGACGGTCGCGCGGCGGGGGTCGCGCCGAGTTGCTGAGACGAGACCGTTTTCGAACGAGGCTGCGCGGAAGTACCTTCCGCCAACCTCGCATTCTCCCCCTCGTCGGCCTCGGGCCGTTGGCCTGCCGACGCGTTAAAACCGCCCTCGCCGGACGTCACTGGATCACCTTGGGCCACCACGTCACCGCGGTCACCGTCCTGAGCGTTCTGGCCGCCACCAGTTGCCAACACAATCAACGCCACTAGCAAAGCCATGAGAACAGCTCCTCCCGCCGCCACGGCGATCAATGTGCCAGTTTCCGACATCCGCTTCTTGTCACGCGGTGGAGAGTCCGCCTTACTCCCCGGTTCGCTCTTCACTACAGCCATCGCTCCTGACTGCAAAACGCGAACAAGCGACGCCACCGGCACGGCCGTCGATCCGAGAAAGATCGTGTCGCCAGCTTTGACCGCGGTGCGTGTGATCTGCTGGTCCGGCGAACCCAAAGCCGTGCCTGTCGGGGAGCCGAGGTCCTCAAGGGTGAGGATTCCGTCGTGGAGAGTGAGTTGGGCATGATGATCCGCCACGCCCTCGCCATGTATGACAACCTGATTGTTCGCAGAACGTCCAATGCGAACCGTGCGGCTTCCAGGCGACAACAGGTGACTCGGCCAGGGAAGTTGAACGGTCGTACCGAGTGTAATTCGATCCGACGGCCTGACACGCCGAGGACTACTGATCCGCTCTCCGTTAACGTACGTGCCGTTGGTCGATCCGAGATCCCGCAACACAACACCGTCCGCCGTGCGGGTGATCTGGCAGTGGCGACCCGAAACGATCGGCTCACTGACCACGATATCGCACTCACTCGTGGCCCCGACAACCCACGACTGGCCGCTCACAGACAACTCCTTCTGGATCTCAATACCCCCACTTCTCGCCACAAAGCCGCGTCCAATGGTACGGTGTCGGTCACGAAAGTCAACGCGCCGGACGCCGAAAGAAAGACCTTTGCCCCCCAAGTCAACTCGGTGTCGGTCCAGGCTTCATCAGCCGACTTCGACCGCTGTCACGGGGCCTCGTGTCATCACTTTCGAGCGTTCATTTCGATGTGACGGATGGGCCTGGTACGTCTCTCATGAACCGTACTACTCCCCATCTTTCTCGCACCAGTTACGGTTGTGCTCAGTACCCTGACCACGCAGGTCCCCAGCAAACAGCCGCGATGACGGTGCCATCGGTGGTGCGGGTCAGCGTTACCATTTGCGCCGCAACAGGTGCACCTTGGCGACATCGTGCATGTAGTGGTTCTGAAGCTTCGCGGCAGCCGCCTTGCGCATGTGGCCTCGAGCCTTATCCACTTCGCTGGCGACCTCGTAGTAAAGGCCCAGATAGAGATGAGCGTACATGCGAGCGAGCTCGGTGTCGGCGTCTTCCGCCGCCTTGATCACGGCATCTTCCGAGCCGCGACCGGCGTAGAACTGGTAGACTTCGGACATCGGGACGCGAGTATCACGCGTGGTGTCGATCTTGATAAGCGATTTTCTCGCTGCCTTGACGCCCTCAATCTGCGCCACACAAATGAAATGCCAGGTGGCGTTTTCTACGTCGTGACGGTTCACGCTCTGGTGCGATTCAAACTGCTGCCGACCCTGCTTGAAATCACCCGCGTAATAATCACTGATTCCACGCTGCCACAAGTGCGGCGCGGCTGAAGGGTCGAGTTCCACCGCGCGTTGAAAGTCACCAATCGACTCAGCGATCTTGTTTTCTCTAAATCGCTGCATGCCGCGTGATACGTAGTCCGACGCCGAGTCCAGCGGTTCGTCGGCCAG
The DNA here is from genome assembly GCA_963700575.1 of uncultured Planctomycetota bacterium. Taxonomy (GTDB): domain Bacteria; phylum Planctomycetota; class Planctomycetia; order Pirellulales; family Pirellulaceae; genus JAJRVM01. Next base: position 71,691 of record CAVOYC010000001.1, read on the forward strand.
GACCGACGCTGCCATCCACAAGAAGACAAATGGGGACGCGGACATTTTCGGTGGTAAACAGCGATAAATAGACAAGGGTCTTTTCGTTCCCGCCATCGACGAAGACTGCCAAGCCGCATCATACGTGATTTCCATCGCACCGGCCAAGCCCCGCTGAGGATCGGCGAAACAATAACTGGCAGACTTTTTCCTGCCCCTCACCTTTATCCTCTCCCCCCGCTATTCGCTTCGCGGCGGGGGAGAAGAGACAATACGACAGTTATGGCTTCGTCGATCCTTACTTGTCTTACGCCATCTTCCGGCGAAAATGTACCATTCACTTTTTGCGCAAAGAAAATTGTCACCTTACGGCGCAAACCGACAATATGTGATGTTGGAGGGGTTCTGGATGCCAGATGCTGAAAAGCTGTTTGAAACGCTTGTCCGTGAACATGCGGACATGTTGACGGTCTACCTGACCGCGGCGCTGGGCGATGTCGCGGAAGTGGACGACTTGTTTCAAGAAACGATGATCGTGGCTTGGCGTCGCCTGGACGACTTCGATCCGAATCGCCCATTTGGGGGATGGCTGCGTGGGATTGCGAGAAAACTGTTATTAGCGCACTTTCGGAAGGAGCGGCAACGCCTGCATACGTCGGCGGTCTTGGATCAATTGGAGATCCGACTGGTCCAACTCGGCCGTCAGGAAGGTGACACCTGGCAAGAGAAGCTACGTGTATTGAAAGAGTGTGTTCTGGCGCTACCCGAGCATTACCGCGACGTGGTAACGTTGCGTTATTTTCAGCAACAGGCGATTCAAGCAAGTTTCCGAAGCGCTGTCGATTAGTATGGCGGCGGCAAAAAAACGCCTTCAGCGGGCTCGAACCATGGTACTGAATTGTATGAAAAGTAAACTCGCAACCGGTGAGCTGTGATCATGAGTCACTCTTCCTGGAAAGATGACGCTGATCAGCGTCACAACGAACGGGCCGACGGTGAGGACGATAATGTGGACTTCAGTCGCGAGCCGCAGGAGCGTTGTCCGGAGGACGAAGCGACCCAGAAAGAGGTGGCTGATCTATTGCTGGTTGACGCGTTGCTGGCCAGTATGTCGGAACATGCAGCCCAAGAACGTGAACATCGAATTCAAATCGTCATGGAAGCTGTTCGCGCACCATCGCTGGCTCGGCAGCCCAAGAGTCACCTGGCGCGATGGTTCACGTTGGCCGCTGTCGCCGTTTCGTTTCTGATGGCGATTACGTTGTTTTCGATTCAGTCGGCGCGAAACACGCTCGCCAACGAAGTCTTGTCGGCGGTGAACAAGGCATCTTCGACATCAACTGACCGCGTCTATGCCGTCCGCCGCGTCCTTTCGTCCTCTGGTGAGAACGACTTGCCTCGCGGCACGCTCTATCTGCGGGGCCGAGAGGGATTTGTGCTGACCTGGGGCGACGCAGTATTGGGACGTCATGGCGACCAGTTCTGGCTCGTCGCTTCACAACAACATGTGACCGTAGCCGATAGTTTTGACTGGATCGATGCCGATTCATCTCGCGATCAACTCGGCCTTGGCATCATGCAGGAATTATCGCTCAGATCGCTTCATGTTCCCCTGATGCAGCTGGCCTCTGTGGCTGAGCTGATGCAATACGATTATGAAGTGCATCTCAGCCGTGTGAGGCTCGACGGCGAAGCGGTGGACCTGTTGGTCGGCGAACGACGCAGTGCAGCATCGGGGCTTCCGATGAACATTCGTTTGTGGGCTGACATCCATTCCCGCATCATTCGTCGTGCTGAACTTGATTGGGGACCGGGCAACGCCATCTTCCTTGAGCTGACGTCCGGCGAACCGGTTCCTCGCCAGTGGTATGACTACTCGGCGCATTGTGTTGGTGAGCCAATCGTGCGCCATATCCCGCCGGCTACGTGATGCCTGCATCACGTCCGGCACTCTTGTGTTCCTCAATTTGAAAGGGAGACGTGTCGGATGAAACGAATCGCAACCTTGACTGTGCTGGCCTGTATTACCTTGCCCGCTGTTGCACTGCAAGCAGACACAAGCGACATCGACAAGCAAATCATCGGTGTCTGGCAACTCAGCATGACGACGCCGGAGGGTGAGAATCGTGAGCCCATCGTATTGGTTGGCCGCCAGTACGATGAATACGTGGCGTGGTACGTCGGAAACGATGGGCTCGAAGCCATGAAGAACGTTCAACTCAAGAACGATCTGTTGGTCGGGACGATCAAACCGAAGGAACACCCTGACGTGACCGTCACGCTGGAAGCCCGCCTGAAGGGGGAAGATGCCTGCGAAGGCGTGGGCAAGTACCAAAGCCCCGACGGCGATTCCGGTAGTTGGAAGTTTGCCGGTAAGCGGCTTTCTCTCTCCTCATTTGATGACGTTTCCACCTGGAAACTCAGTTTTGTGACACCTGACTATGAAGAGCATGCCGCGACCGTCTCGGTGGTGTCGAAGGGCGACGATTACTACGCCTGGTACAGCGGCAAGAATCATGAACTACCGGCTCAAGAGGTCAAGGTCAATGATGACCAGGTCACCATGAAGATGTCTGCCGAAACTCGCGACGGCACAAAAGTCGATCTGACATTTCGCGGAAATGTCGACGGAGATGAAGTCAAAGGCAATGCCGAATACAAGATGGGCGGCGAAACCGGCAGTTTCCCCTTTACGGCAAAACGTTCTTCATAGCTTGACCGACAATGGGGAGGCGTATGTGGCACGACCGCTGACTGAGACACGGACATTAAGGATTCCATGGTTGGTCGATGTGCCACTGCTCAAGCATAGCAGCGTTCCAACTCGAGCAGTCCAACACAAACGACTCACCCGACGGAAACAAGACAACCCGATTTGAGCAGTGTGGAGCGGCGGCATGCGCTCCACTGCCGCGGTGGAACGTCGGCACCCGCTTCACACTGCGTGCTTTGAGCGGCGGTGAGTCAACACGTGTGCTCGTGGTGATGAGTTGCCCTCTGAATCAACACGCGTCTCCGCACACAGTGGCACGACCGCTGACTGAGAAACGGACATTAAAGATCCCATGGTTGGTCGATGTGCCACTGCTCAAGCATGGCAGCGTTCCAACTCGAGCAGTCCAACACAAACGACTCACCCGACTGAAACGAGACGACCCGATTTGAGCAGTGTGGGGCGGCGGCATGCGCTCCACTGCCGCGATGGAACGTCGGCACCCGCTTCACACTGCGTGCTTTGAGCGGCGGTGAGTCAACACGTGTGCTCGTGGTGATGAGTTGCTGCCGCGGTGGAACGTCGGCACCCGCTTCACACTGCGTGCTTTGAGCGGCGGTGAGTCAACACGTGTGCACGTGGTGATGAGTTGCCCTCTGAATCAACACGCGTCTCCGCACACAGTGGCACGACCGGTGACTGAGAGCACGGACATTACAGATTCCATGGTCGGTCGACGTGCCACTGCTCAAGCAGGGCCTCGTTCTAACTCGAGCAGTCCAACACAAACGACTCACCCGACTGAAACGAGACGACCCGATTTGAGCAGTGTGGGGCGGCGGCATGCGCTCCACTGCCGCGGTGGAACGTCGGTACCCGCTGCACACTGCGTGCTTTGAGCGGCGGTGAGTCAAGACGTGTGCACGTGGTGATGAGTTGTCCTCTGAATCAACACGCGTCTCCGCACACAGTGGCACGACCGTTGACTGAGACACGGACATTAAAGATTCCATGGTCGGTCGACGTGCCACTGCTCAAGCAGGGCCTCGTTCTAACTCGAGCAGTCCAACACAATCGACTCACTCGACTGAAACGAGACGACCCGATTTGAGCAGTGTGGGGCGGCGGCATGCGCTCCACTGCCACGGTGGAACGTCGGTACCCGCTGCACACTGCGTGCTTTGAGCGGCGGTGAGTCAAGACGTGTACACGTTGTGATGAGTTGTCCTCGGAATCAACACGCGTCTCCGCACACAGTGGCACGACCAGTGACTGAGACACGGACATTACGGATTCCACGGTCGGTCGATGTGCCACTGCTCAAGCATGGCCTCGTTCTAACTCGAGCAGTCCAACACAAACGACTCACCCGACTGAAACGAGACGACCCGATTTGAGCAGTGTGGGGCGGCGGCATGCGCTCCACTGCCGCGGTGGAACGTCGGTACCCGCTGCACACTGCGTGCTTTGAGCGGCGGTGAGTCAAGACGTGTACACGTTGTGATGAGTTGTCCTCGGAATCAACACGCGTCTCCGCACACAGTGGCACGACCGCTGACTGACAAACGGATATTCAAGATTCCATGGTTGGTCGATGTGCCACTGCTCAAGCATGGCAGCGTTCCAACTCGAGCAGTCCAACACTAACGACTCACCCGAATGAAACGAGACGACTCGATTTGAGCAGTGTGGAGCGGCGGCATGCGCTCCATTGCCGCGGTGAAACGTCGGCACCCGCTTCACACTGCGTGCTTTGAGCGGCGGTGAGTCAAGACGTGTACACGTTGTGATGAGTTGCCCTCTGAATCAACACGCGTCTCCGCACACAGTGGCACGACCGCTGACTGAGAAACGGACATTAAAGATTCCATGGTTGGTCGATGTGCCACTTTGTCACAAGAAGTGGCGTGGCCCCGATCTTGTTTCTGGACTGTACTTCCCCTTTCTTCAATCGACCTTACGCCAACCGGGTCGAGAGTGTGAGTAGATGTCGTTCAACCCGCGGCTGCTCATTGTGGTCGATTGCCCAAAGAGTTATGGATTGCATCAGTGCGATTTCGCCAGCGCCATTGGGACCGTTCGCTATTTCGGCCTTTTTGGCGTCGAAAGCGCTGGTATCTTCATCTGTCAGGAATGGCAGAAGGAACATGAAATGCCTTCCAAACTTCATTGCTTTCATAGCGTTGTTCGCCGCTGTCGCTGACACCGACAGGATGGGTGCAACCCAAGTACCCTGTGCCGCGGCCACCGAGATAGCTCCCGAAGTACCTATCAATGGAATGCCACCTGCAGTTGCGACAATACTCAATCCCCCTCCAATCCAGATGCCCCCTCCTACGACAACCAGTGCGGCAACACCGCCGAGGATCGCGGCTTGGTCGAGGGGCATGCCAAAGGAGACACCAGCGAGGGTAACCAGCACAAACGTAATGGACCCGGCAATTGCCAAATCCCCCAGCGTGTACATCCCCGTGGGATCGACAAAATTCGCTGGATCAGCATTCACATAAAGATAGTCGTGGAGTGTCATCGGTGCTAACGGCAAACCCTCGAACGGATCGACACTGGCGAAGCGACCGGTGCTCAGATCGTAGTATCTGGCCCGTAGATAGTTCATTCCGAGCTCCGAGTCGAATCGTTCGCCGGTGAACAGATGGACGTTTGGCGTCGTTCCTGATTGGGAGATCATTCGTCCAAACGCATCGTAGCCATACCTGCTGAGCACGGCTCCGACGGCATCGGTCAGCGCTCGAACGCTGCCAAGTCCATCGACGTGGTAGAAGATTTGCTCGCCGCCACGTGTTTGCGATATCAAGTCGTGGCCGTGGATCAACGAAGCCTTGATAACACCTCCCGGCGTGTACTCCTCGACCACTTGCGGGAACAGTCGATTCTTGTCTACCAGCAGTCGGGTTTCTTCGCCTCCCACGGTCTCGGCAACTCGAATTCCGTCGGCGTCATACTGATACTGAACATCATTGGTCCCGTCGCCGTCGGTATCGGCGCTGACCAGTCGGTTGTCGAAGTCCCAATTGTAGAAGGCCTGCTCCGTCGCCGTCGACTTGGACAGCTGATTACCGTTGTCGTCATAGATGTATCGTGTCTCATCGCTCGCCAGCGTTTCCAGCAGTAAACGATCATTAGCATCGTACTCGTAAGTCGTAAGGCCGTCCGCCGAATCATTTCGGGCCAGCCGGTTTCCGACCGCGTCGTAGGTGTATTCGATGCTGCGTGTTACGTCGGTGGCTCCGGCGTCGAAGATCTTCTCTTCCACCAACCGGTAGATGTCGTCATAGACAAACTCAACCCGCCGCCCGTCATGTTCATCGACCGCGGTCCGCCGACCGGTGGCGTCGAGTTCGTATTCGAAACTGGCAAGCACGTCGCTGGAGTCCGCGGTTTCGACAAGTACAAGACGGTCGAGTGCGTCGTATTGACGGATCTCAGATACGCCGTTCGGGAATGCCGTCCGCACCAGGTTCCCCACCTCGTCGTAAGAGTACTCCGTGAGATTCGAATCCGGGTCGGTCACGGTCGCGATACGATTCAGTGCATCGTAGGTGTAGCTCGTGGTTCCCGATGGAACCGTGACGGAGAGTCGATTTCCGACCGCGTCATAGGTATAACTGAGAGTCCTCCCGTCCGGCTCGGATCTAGAAATCAAGCGGTTACGCTCGTCGTAGACGAAGCTTGTCGTCCCACGAGTGTCGGTAACCGTCTCGGGCTGACCTGTGAGCGTATAGGTCCAGATGACAGAGCTGCCGTCGGGATAGTTCTTGGCAACAAGCCGGTTCCGCTCGTCATATTCAAAGCTGATCGTGTCAGCGTTAAAATCGGTGACATTGGCAACATTCCCGACCTGATCGTACGTCGTCGTCGAGCGCTGACCTAAGGGCCGGACAACGGCCGTGCGGCGATCGAGCGTATCGTATTCGAACGAGGTGAGATGTCCGTTAGCATCTGTCTGGGCAATTTGATTACCCGCCTCGTCGTATGCGTATTCCGTCCTCTGTCCAAGTGCATCGACTACGGCGGAGAGTTGACCAAGTTCATTCCGCTCGAACCGCGTATCGCGACCGGCTTGATCGGTCTGTGTGGTAACCGCAGCGTCGTCCGAGGTGACATTTCTAATCGATGTCCCATCGGCGAACGTCGTGCCTGTTTGCACGCCGATTGCATTGAACTTAAAAGTGGTCATGCGACTGAGCGCGTTGGTCAATCCAGTATTGCGGTTCCTCGCGTCATAACGGTAGACGGTTTCATTGCCGATTGCGTCTCGCATCACGGTTTGGTTACGGTTCTTGTCGTATCCGTACTCCGTGCGATTGCCGTTCTCATCGATTTCGGCAATCACATCTCCGCGAGAATTGTATTCGACACCGGTCCGCGGGTTGTCTGAATCGTCACCAGGAGTCGCATCCGGGAAAACGGTCTCCGTCAAACGCCCCAAGGTGTCGTAACGGAATTCAGTCCTTCGACCCAGCTCATCGATCGTCGCGGTCCGATTACCCGCTGCGTCGTATTCCACGCTAGTCCGCGGATTATCAGAGTTGTCGCCCGGTGTGTCATCTGGATAGATTGTCTCGAGAAGTTGGCTCTTGCCGTCGTACACAAACTCCGTCCGCCGTCCCAATGCATCGATTCGGGCAGTCATGTTTCCAAACGGATCGTACTCAAATTCTGTCGTGTGGCCTTCGGGATCCGTGATCGAGGAAACACGACCTTCCGCGCCGTAGCTCGTCAGTGTCACTCGTTGCTGACCACTGACAGTCCGTGTTTCAGAAACCTTGTTGCCATTTGCGTCGTACACGAAGCTTGTCAAGGATCCTTGGGCGTCGCGTTCACTCAACAGCCGACCGGCACCATCGTATTCCAACGTGGAATGGACAAATGCCCCAGCGATCTCTGTTGGCCGACCCGTTCCGCCCTGCGTAAAGGTTACGGTCCGACCTGTCGCGTCGGTGGTCGATGTAACATTACCGTTGAAATCGTAAGTTGTCGCCTGGACGTTGCCCAGTGGATCAGTCACGGTTGTGGGAGCACTGAATGGTGCGGCCGCCCGCCCGGTTACTCTCGCTCGGACAGTGGTCCCATACGAAAACCGCTGATAGGTGATAAACATCGTGTTACCGAGGGCATCGGTTTGCGACAGTTCATTGCGAAGATGGTCATACGTGCGCGTAGTTGTATTTCCGAGCGGATCCGTCTCAGTGAGCATATTGTTCGCATCATCGAACGTTCTCAGAATCGTACTGCCTAGTGCGTCGACTTCTCGAAGGATATTGCCGCGATCGTCGTATTCGTAGATCGTTGGGTTGCCTAACGGATCGACCACGGTCTGGATCGAGCTTTCCGGCGCGTGTATGAACTGGAATTCACCGCCAGCAGCATCAATCGTCGTGACCAGGCGGCCCAATTCGTCGTACTCGTTGCGGACACCTGTGCGGCCCAACGGATCGATGACCTCGGTGAGGAAGTGCGGGCGAGACGAATTGTATACGTAGCGAGTCGTGTTGCCCTCCCGGTCTATAACGGCCACCAGATCACCGTTTCGATCGTATTCGTACGAGATCTCGTTGCCCATCGGATCGACTACTGACGTGATACGTCCCTGAGGATCACGTTCGAAATCAATCTTGGTTCCGGTCGAGCTGAATATCCCATCGTGAGTGAAAGTCAGGGTGTTATCGTTCGCATCTGTCACGAAATCCAAATCACCGGTGCGACCATCGATGTCGAACGCGAGCCCTTCGTCCGTTGTGAGCGTAAACCCGCCTCCCAGGGCTGGGTTGGTGGGATTGTAGGGAAGGCTCGACAGAAAGACAGACAAGTTACCGTTAGCATCGAAGACCAGATCGAACGGCTTTACAGTCAGCTCACTGGTGACACCTGGATCTGGTTCAAAATACGGCTCGAAGAGTCCCAAGAACGAACCCTTGAGCCCACCGTAACGCTGCGGTCGAAACGTAAATCCCTCCCGACGTTCGTTGGGACGCGTAACGTAGACTCGTGCGCCGTCGTAGAATGTATTGAAGATCAGGTCGTCTTCCAGGTGCGTCGGGGCGACACTTGTACGAAGGTCCACATCAAACATATCCATCTTCCAACCATAGCCGAAGTCGTCTTGACGGTCGGCGCTCAACGAATCGTAGGTTCGAGTCACCCGCAGTGGGACACCGGCCACGGGGATTTCCAGATCGGTGAACATCAACTTGAAATCACCAAGCTTCAACGTTCCTTCCGCACTGATCTCCTGCTGCACAACAGACCGATTTCCGCCAGCGTCGAGGGCCGTCACTTGCAGAATGTAGGTGTCGTTGGAAAGCACCGTCGGGTCAAACGTACCGAGCACGTCGTTCACGACCGGCGTGGTGCCGCTTGCGATTTCCGTGAAGGGACCATCCAGCGGAGCGACCAACACGCGATACTCGAGCAGGTTGTCGTCGGTGACCGAGCCGACGATGTCGGTGAAGGTGGTCACCACGGCACCGTCTTCGGGCGATGTGATCTGATGACCGGCGCCTGCTGGTCGTTGGGGTCGATCACGCGCAGCGTGGCGGTGCCTTGGCCCACGTTGCCGACCAGGTCAGTGGCCCGGCCGACCACCTGGATCGAGCCGGGCTCGTCCGGTGTGATCCGTGGCCTGCCCGCGGGCGTCCAGCGTGACCGGGCGGCCGTCGACAAACAGTTCCACCGTATCAACGCGAACGTCGTCCACGGCCGTGATGGCGATGGTGACCGAATTGTCGACCGGCACCGGGTTGCGGCTGAGCGTGACCTGCACCTGCGGGGCCTGGGTGTCGTCCTGAACCGTCAGGTTGTAGAGCAAACGGACAAAACCAAAGGCGTCGCTGGCGGTCATCGAAACGCGGTGCACACCGATGTCGTCCCGGGTGGGCAGGATGGTGACGCGGCCGTGACGGTCGATGGCCATCCCCGCGGGACCTTCCTCCAACACGTACGTCAGAGGATCGCCGTCGGGATCGACCACGGGGAAATTCATCACGTACTGCGACACCCGGCAGGGCCGTGGTGATCGGTGCACCGGTCAGCTGCGGCAGCTGATTCGCGCCGCGGACGTTCACGGTGAACGACTGCCTGGCCCGAGCGCCCTCGGCGTCGATCGCGGAAATCGTGACTTGCTGGTCGCCCAGATCGCCGGCGTCCGGCGTCCATTGCACCAGGCCCGTGTTCGTATCGAGCGACATGCCGGTAGGGCCGTCGGTCAGCTCGAAACGTGACCGGCCCGGCTTCCGGATCGACCGCCCCCACCGCGTACACGTACGGCGCATTGACTCGTCCTTCCAGCGGCGGTGTGGTGGTGATCCGCGGCGGCAGGTTCTCCGCGGTGGCCAACACTTCAATCGAGTAGGACTGGCTGGCCGAAGCTCCTTGCGGATCCTGGATTTGCAGTTCGACGTTGTGCGTTCCCAGCTGACTGCCCAGCGGCCGCCAGAGAATCACCCCGGTCTCGCTGTCGAGCGACATACCCGACGGCCCCGCGACCAGGGCCATGCGAACCGGGTCCCCGTCCGGATCGGTCGCGCCGATGCCGTAGGCGTACAGCTTGCCCGCCACGGCCACCGTGGGGGGCGTGGTGATGAACTGCGGTGGCGAGTTGACCGGCCGCACGGTGACGGTGAACTTTTGACGCCCGACACCGCCTTGAGCATCGCGGGCCTCGACGATCACTTCATGCTCGCCGAGCTGCGATTGGGTCGGCTCCCACCGCAGAGCGCCGGTAAAATTGTTGATCGACATGCCGAGCGAGCCTTGCTCGAGCGTATAGATCACCGTGTCGCCATTGGGATCGACCGCCCGCACGTCGTAGCGATATTCGGCATCCACCACCGCAAACGGCACGGGGTTGGAAATGATCCGTGGCGGAGCGTTGTCGGCAAACGTGATCACCTCGATCGTCGCGTTCTGAGTCACCACGCCACCTCGACCGTCGTCGACCGTTATCGCCAACGGATGCGAACCGACCTGATCCGATGTCGGTATCCATCGCACGACCGTGATGCCGCTTTGATCGATTGCCATGCCCGCCGGCGCCGTGTCGAGCCGGATTTCCAGCGGATCTCCGTTCGGATCGACGGCCTCCACCACGTAGATATACTCGCTGCCCAGTCGCACTCGGTTCGGCGGCGTCGAGAAGACCAGCGGAAAGGCATTGGCCCCCGCCGGCAGAACGTTGATCGTGAACGTTTGCAGCGTGTCATCCTTACCGTCGCTGGCGATCAGCGTCACGTCGTGGTCGCCCACGTCGTCACTGGCAGGTGTCCAGTTGATCTGACCCGTGAAGGGGTTGATCGGTCATGCCGGTTGGATGGACATCCAGCCGATAGCTCAGCACATCGCCATCGCCATCCTGGGCGGTCACGCCATATTGATAGGGCAGATTCACGACGGCTTGCGTGGGAGGATCGGAAGTGATCACCGGTTTATTGTTCGGCAGGTAAACCGTGATGGGGAACTGCTGCAGGTCGAAGCCGCCATTCCCGTCGTCCACGCGAATGAGGATTTCCTTGACCCCGAAGTCGTCGCCCGCGCTGAGCCCTTCGTCGAAGTCGGCCAGCGCCGGCGTCCAAACCAAGACGCCCGTTTGGGAATCGATCGTCATCGAGGCCGGAATGCTGAACGAAGCCGTGTTGAGCGATCCGCGGGCGGCCAGCAATTCGTTGAGCGTCAAGCCGGCCAGGTTCTCGCTGGTGAAAGACTCGTTCAGGTGGTCGGCTTCCACGGCCAACAGGCTGAACGTCAGATCATCGCCGTCCAGGTCGGAAGCGTCCGCGTCGTAGATGTAAGGCGATCCGAAGAAGGCATTCTCGGGCGGCAGCGAGTCGATTCGTGGCGGCAGGTTATCGACCAGCCGGACCAGGATGCGATAATCCTGTTCCACCGCGCCGCCGCGCCCATCGCTGGCCCGGACCGTGACGTCGGCAACTCCCAAAATCTGCACGTTCGGGTCGTCGATCGTTGCATCCGGATCATCCTCCAGCGGCTGATTCGCGTCGGGGGTCCAGGTGATCAACCCGCGCAGCGGGTCGATCGTCATGCCGGCCGGAGCCTCCACCAGCTCGAAGTTCAGAAAATCGCCGTTCGGGTCGGTGGCAATCACCTGGTACTGGTACAGGATGTCGGCCACGCCGTCCGTGTTGGGTACCGACGTGATCTGCGGATTCTCGTTGGCAGCAGGCTCATTGATTTGGATCGAGAACGATTGCGTGGCTTCGCCGCCACGACCGTCACGCACCAGCACGGTCACTGAATGGGCGCCCGTTTGAGCGGCCTCGGGCGTCCAGAGGATCAGGCCCGATGTCGAATCAATGGTCATGCCAATCGGTGATTCCTGCAAGCTGAACTGCAGCGGGTCACGGTTCACATCACTGGCATCGACAAAATAGCCGTAGGGCTGTCCGACCGTGCCGACCGCGGGCGGCGTCGAATTGATTTGCGGGTCGTCGTTGGGGGGTACGTCGCGCGATTGGATGACAAACGACTGCGTGGCGATGCCACCGCGGCCGTCGTCGACCAGTACCGTCACCGGATACTCTTCACCGCTGACGGTGCGGGAAATGCTGTTGACCACGATGTTGTCGAATTGATGGAAGGGCGTCTGTTGGGTCCAGGTGACTTCCAGCAGGTCGGTGAAGCCGACAAACGGGAACGTCTCGGGGGCAAAGCTTCCACCGGTCGTGGAGTGGACTTGCGTGACGGTCGTGCCGTCGAGTTTCCGGCCGGTAAACGTCACGCTGATGGCCTGGTTGCCACTGAACCCCGCGGGAGCCAAGTCAATCGAGTCCAGATCGAACAACGCGTCCTGAAAATCTCGCAACCGGGTGACGCCGCCAACCGTCCGATTCGCCATCGCTGTGGAGCCGGAGAATTCGCCGCTCGCCGTGCCATACGTCCCCAAGCCAAGCAGGTTGGGACTGAGCGCCTCGAGGACGTAATCGCCAAACTCATACGTGGCGACGTTGTCGCTTCCCAATTTGTCGATGCCCGTAAAGGCGCTGGTGTTGTGCGACAGGTCCTCAAAGTCCAGGATCGTGGCGTGGGAAACGGTCCAGTCGATCAGCCGGTCACCGGATCGATGGTCATGCCCACTGGTGCCTTGTCGAGCGAGTAGGTCAGCGGATCCTTGTCGGGATCGATCGCATCCACGTCGTACTGGTAAGGGCCTTTCACCAGGCCGAACGTGATCGGCTTGGTAACGATCACGGGCGGTTGGTCGCCCAGCTGTGCGCCGACTGCGCACGACAAACGACTGCGTCGCCGCTGCACCTTGTTCATCTTCCACGCGCAGACTGACGTCGTGCGAGCCGCGCTGCTGGGCCGTCGGTGTCCAGAGCACTTCTCCCGTCGCCGGATCGACGGTCATGCCGGCCGGGCTCTCGAGCAGGGAGAACTGCAACAGGTCGCCGTCGGCGTCGTTGGCCACCGCCGCGTAGTGGTACTGGCCGGCTACATTTGCTTCGACTACCGGTGCGGAAGTGAACACCGGAGGTCGATTGGGGGGCAGGGCGAGTACGACCACGTCGAACTGCTGTCGCGTGGAACTTCCCCGATCATCCTTGGCGTCGATGATGAAGCTGTGCGAGCCGAGGTCGGCACTGGTGGGCGTCCAGGTCAACAGCCCGGTACTCGGATCCATCGAGGCGTCACTGGGACCGCCGCGAAGCATAAACGTCAGTGGATCACCGTCCGCATCCACGGCCTGAACGCTGTAAGAATACGGGCGATCCACCACCGCCTCTTGATCCGGCACCGACGTGATCTGCGGGGCATCGTTCAATTGGCTGAAGTAGACCAGGTCATAAGTAAACTGGATCTGGTTGGGATTGAAGAACGAGAGGGTAAAGCTGCCGGTTGTCTCGCCGGGGTCGAGCGTGCCATCGTCGACCAGGGCTGTGAGGTTGAAGTAAGGCAGGCCCTCGTCGGTAAAACCGTCGAACGCTCGGACGCCGACTGCCGGGTTGCTGAGGTGATCGACCGCCACCAACAGCGGAGCGTCGATGGCAAACGATCCGACGTTGCGCACGTTCAGGTCGGCAAACAGTGTCTTGCTTTCTTCATGGAACGATGTGCGCTGGTATTCGGCCTGGAAACTGGCCGTGACGACATCGCGGAACAGCTCTGGAGCATCCGGTCCCTCTTCAGGCTGAAGACCAATCAGGGTCAGCCGCGTGCTGGCGGTCTGCCCCAAGCTGTCGATGGCCAGGAAATCATACGTATTGTCGCCCGCCGCAACGTTAACCTGGGTAAAGAAGTTGCCCAGGGCGTCGAGCGTGGCAACCGGTGAACCGTTGATCAGGACGCTGGCGATCGTCGCGCCCTGGTCCACGCGTCACCTGGCCCGTCACCAGTGCCAGGCTTCCGGCGTCAAACTCGGTGCCGCTCTCCGGCTGTTCCACGACGATCGTGACCGGGTCGGCGATCCAAGTGGCTTGGACCACGTCGCTGAAAATACTGACCGTGGCGGAAATCGTGTCGGTGCCGAGGTTGATCCCCTCGTACGTAAACGCCGCGTTGCCCGCGGCATCGGTGACGGCGAATCCCGATGCCTCGTTCGCACCAGCGATCACAAACTCGACGGAAATACCCGGCAATGGGTCATTATTCTGGTCCACCACCTGCGCGGTCACAAAGTGCTGTTGGCCAATACCTCGGCTGGCCGTTTCGGGAGTCAGCTCCAGGCCGCCAATCACCAGCGGCGGGTCGAGTTCGAGGGCGATGCCAGCCGGATAGCCGTACGATTCGTCGGCACCGAAGCCGTATACTAACGCCCCAAAGGCCAGTGGCCCCTGCAAGGTGTGAGAACCGGGCTCGAGCGGGATCTGGGCGGCCGAGAATCCGCTGGCGCCGATCGGTGTGAATACGTCCTGGCTAAGCAACTGGCCGTCGAGCGCGATCGAGTCCAGAGCAGCTATCGGGCACAGTAAGATTCACAAAGTTGCTGGGCAAGTCGTCCACCTCGGTCGTGATCGTGTACTGGCCCAAGTACTGGCTGATTGCCGGCACCAGCATCATGAACGGATCGGACGCCGAGTCATCGAACAACGCGCTGTTGGCATACTGAGCCACGAGGATCGGTTGGTCGGACGTGATGTGTGCCGCCGCCGTCAGCGTGAATTCGTGCAGTTGGCCACGGTCCAACGTGGCGACATTTGCGCCGTCGACGCTGACATTCGTCCCGTTCGCCGCGGCCAGAATCCGGAACGTGTCGCCGCGGGGACGTGTGGCCAGCGGCACCGTCACAAACTCGGTGCCCCAGGTATCGGTCGAGATCAGTTGTTCGACCAGGTAGTCCGCAAAACCCACCGCCGGCGCCGGAATGTTGGCCGCCGAGTGGCTGCCGAAGACGGCAATCGGCTTGTCACTGGTGATCAGCGTTCCCGACAGATCGCTCGGCTCGCTGCCCGTATTCTGCAGCGCATAGGTCTGACCTTGGTTGAGCGTGATCACATAGGGCACGCCGGCGGTTCGCGCACCCGTCGTCACCGAAGGCGTAATGGTAACGGTGGTATTGTCCGACGGCGCCGCGATGACCAGTTGGGTTCCCGGGAAACGTGTCAAACACGTCGGGTGTCACATCGAGGTTCTTGTAGCCCAGAATGATGTAGTTCGAGCCCAGGATGTCGGTTGGCAGACCGAGGAAGGCATCGGTACTCTCCACCGCTCGGCTGACGCCGCGCACCGACACTTCGTGGTCGGCCGTGACGTGGATGCCCTTGTCGGTCACCGTGTCGGACGAGAAGCTCAGATCGGCTTCCAAAGGCAGCACGACTTTCGTCACTTGGCCCGGCACCACCGCGAAATCCTGCGAAAAGGAGAGTCCGGGGATCTCCACGGTTCCCGTTGCGGGCACCTGACCGCTGATCCGCAGGCTCAGCTCCGCTCCCTCCCCGGTCAAGCCGATACTGCCGGGAAATGCCAGCCAGAACTCGGTTCCGCGGCTGTCCGAGATGGGACTGCCGCCTTGGGGACCGACTACCGCTTGCTGCAACGCCGTCGCTGCCAGAACCGGCGATCGCCGCACACCCGCTTCGAGCGTGGCCGCCATAACGTGGTCGGCGTCGGCGACCGGATCGAGATCGTCCCAGCCCAGTAAGTGACCCAGTTCGTGTGTGATCACCGTCAGTAGATCGACGCCAGGAAGATTTTCTGACGACGCCAAACTCGCTGTCGTCGCTCCGGAGTCGGATCCACAAACCAGCCACGTCCACCGGCATCATCATCAATCCAGATCGTGTCGCCTGCGGCAAAGCCCAGGAACCCGGGTGCCAGATCATCTACAACGAAGTTGACGCCCGTCAGCAAGTCGCTCCTCGCGCCCGCCGCAGTCCAACGACTGACCGCTGCGGCAACCAGAGGCGTCAAGTCATCGGCGTTGATCGACGACATCCACGGTTCCACCGTGCCCTGCCAGTTGCAGCGCCTGTGCCGCCACAAGGGTGAGGCCCGTCGCATCGTAGACCTGATTGAACACCAGTCCGTTGGGCAGCGTCGGATCGGTCAGCGTGAACTCGCCACTGCGAGCGCCGAACGATGCGACGTTGAAGCTATTGCCTTGGCTGGGTTCAAAACTGCCCAAGTCAAAATCGATGTTTCCGTCGAGCGTCGCGTCTGCGCTGCCTGTCAACCTGCCAAATGAACTTGTGCTGGCGATCTGGACATTCAGCATGCCACCGGCATCCTGTACAAACGCGCCGTTATTGATCGTCAGGCTCCGTCCCGCACGAATGTCAAGATTCCCGGAATTGGAGAGAGTGGGGTCATTGCCCGACTGGTTGATCGTCAAGTTACCTCCGGCCACGTTGATGGTGCCACTGTTCAGATGGTCGGCTTCCGGCCCATCGATGGTCAGTGTGCTGTCGATCTGGATCGTGCCCCGGTTATCCACCTCCGCCGTCAGCGAGCGGAAAGGACTGGCCCCGCCGGGAATGATCGAACGAATCACGCCGTCCGCTTCGTTGACCAGTGTGCCATTGGTCACGATCAAGGTGGCATCGTCCCCCGTGTGCGTGAAAGTGCTCGTGCCCGTCAACTCCAGCGTTCCGTGGTTGGAGAATCCATTGGAAATGGTAACTTCGGCGGCGGCAACGGCGTTGACCCCCTGAATGAACAGGGCGCTGTTGGCCGCGGTGGTCAGCTGGCCATCCAACGAGGTCGTTCCGCGGAGATGCAGGTTGCCTGCGTTGCTGATCGGTACATCGACGTCGCCGTGCAGGATGACCAGGGTGTGTCCAGCCGGGTTGGTGAGGTTTCCGCTGCCATCGATCGTGGCGTTGCTGATCGCAAGTGTACCGGCTTCGTTGACCAGGTCGGTCTGCAGACTGACGGTGCCGGTGCCCGACAAGGAAACACTGCCGTCACCCTGGAAAGCGCCACCGTCCTGGATGAAGTCGCCGCCCGAGATGGTCAAGTTGCGACTGGCACTGGCGTCGATGGTCCCGGTGTGGATGAAGCTGGGATCATTGCCGGACTGGTTGATCGTCAGGTTACCACCGGCCACGTTGATGGTACCGCTGTTCAAGTGGTCGGCTTCCGGCCCATCGATGGTCAGTGTGCTGTCGATCTGGATCGTGCCCCGGTTGTCCACCTCGGCCGTCAGCAAGCGGAAGGGACTGGCCCCGCCGGGAATGATGGAACGAATCACGCCGTCCGCTTCGTTGACCAGCGTGCCATTGGTCACGATCAAGGTGGCATCATCGCCCGTGTGGGTGAAATTCGACGTTCCCGTCAGTTCGATCTGGCCGTGGTTGGAGAAACCATTGGCCACGGTCAACACTGCATCGGCAACCGCAGCGTGTCCCTGTACACGAAGCGTTCCGTCCTTGGTGTTGGAAAAAGAACCATCAAACGTGCCGTCTCCGCGCGTTTGTAGTATGCCTTCGTTAACAAGCAATGCATCTGATGCCAACGTGCCGTTCGCAAGCGTCCATATTGTCGCCATCAGCTACCGTTCCCGAGCCGACTTCCACCGAGTTCAGAGCGATGTCCCCCGTGGCTTGGGTACCAGCGTTCCATCGACCGTTGTTGATCGTCAGAGTCCGACCGTCCGAAACAACAATATTCCCAGTGTTTGTCAGCCCGGGGTCGTTGCCCGATTGATTGATCGTCAGGTTACCGCTGGCCACATTGATGGTACCGCTGTTCAAGTGGTCGGCTTCCGGCCCATCGATGGTCAGTGTGCTGTCGATCTGGATCGTGCCCCGGTTATCCACTTCGGCCGTCAGCAAGCGGAAGGGACTGGCCCCGCCGGGAATGATGGAACGAATCACACCGTCCGCTTCGTTGACCAGCGGGCCATTGGTCACGATCAAGCTGGCATCATCGCCCGTGTGCGTGAAACTGGACGTTCCCGTCAGTTCGATCTGGCCGTGGTTAGAGAAACCATTGGCCACGGTCAACACTGCACCGGCAACCGCAGCGTGTCCCTGTACACGAAGCGTTCCATCGTTGGTGTTGGAAAAAGTACCATCAAACGTGCCGTCTCCGCGCGTTTGTAGTATGCCTTCGTTAACAAGCAATGCATCTGATGCCAACGTGCCGTTCGTAAGCGTCCATACTGCGCCATCAGCTACCGTTCCCGAGCCCGACTTCCACCGACGTCTGCAGAGCGATGTCCCCGGTGGCTTGGGTACCAGCGTTCCATCGACCGTTGGTAATCGTCAGAGTCCGACCGTCCGAAACATTGCGACAATGGCGTCAATTCCCAGTGTTTGTCAGCCCGGGGTCGTTGCCGGACTGATTGATCGTCAGGTTACCTCCGGCCACGTTGATCGTACCGCTATTCAAGTGGTCGGCTTCCGGCCCATCGATGGTCAGTGTGCTGTCGATCTGGATCGTGCCTCGGTTATCCACTTCGGCCGTCAGCAAGCGAAAAGGACTGGCCCCGCCCGGAATGATGGAACGAATCACGCCGTCCGCTTCGTTGATCAGCCTGCCACCGGTCACGATCAAGGTGGCATCGTCGCCCGTGTGTGTGAAACTGCTCGTGCCCGTCAATTCGAGATGGCCGTGATTGGAGATCCCGTCAGCTACCGTGAATACCGCGCCACTGAGGCCACTGACTCCCTGAACGAAGACCGATCCGCTGTCCGCCACCGTCAAGTCGCCGTCGATTTCACTTGTGCCGCGGGCGAACAGTCTGCCCGAGCTGGCAACATCGGCATTGAGAGTTCCGTTGGTCAGAATAATGTCACCGCCACTTAGAACTTCAATATCATCTTCGGTGAGGGCAAGTTGGCTCGAGACCAACAGCGACTGTCTACCGCTGACATCGGAACCAAGATAGAGCGAAGCGATGCTGACCGGACTATCGACCGTCACACTGTATGATCCAGGAATATCGATCAGCACATCCGAATCGATACCGGGCAATTGCCGCGACATCCAGTTCTCGGCGTTGGTCCACGCCCCGCCTCCAGCGGCTACGAAACGTGACGCTTGCTGGCCGATGTTGAAGTGATTCAGGTAATATTGTGGATCGGCCAACAAACCAGGCGGCAAATTGATGACGTCGACCTCACGAAAACGACTGACCAGCGAGTCGTACTGCACCAACGGGAAGCTGTTGACTTCAGCCAATTCGTAATTCGGATCAAAAGTCGCGATGATGGCCCCGTTGAGACTCGCTCCGCCCTTCACGATGACATGGCCGAATTCCCCGTAGCCTGGTCCGTCGATCTGAACATTGACTACTGCGTCACGTTCTTGCTTCAGCCCGTCTTCGAAGATCACATCACCACCGCTGGCGACGTTGATGGTGCCCTCCAGCACACGGAGATTGCTGACGCTCACCTGGGACAGCTCACGAGATTCGATCACGCCTGAGCTAATGAACTCGCTGGGATTGATCGTCACAGTGGAACCATCGCGAGCGATAATCGTTCCGCGATTCGTACCCTGGGTGCCAGTCAACGTCAGCTGGGCCCCTGTTGGCTGGAGCGTTGCGTCGTTGAGCCAGGTACCACGCAGGACCAGGTGTGAGCCATTGTCGCCAACGGCGATGTCCTGGTTGACGGTGAAAAAGCCGCCGAGATCCACGGTACCGCCGTTGGCGGGACGAATATCTCCGGTGACGCCGATCAGGCCATTGACGTCCAGCGTTCCGCCTTGGGATTCCAGTGTGCCTTCGTTGGTCACGGTGCTACCAGTCACGCGCAGCGTACGGCCGGATTGCCGAGCCGAGATGGTACCTCGATTGATCAAGGAGTAGCTGCCGCTACCGACCGTGCCGCCAAATCCCGTGTCGCGAATGGTCATGTCGGGGCCAATAATCAGTTCGGCACCGCTGGTTGGCAGAATCCGGACGTACTGTTCCTGGAAATCGGTTCGACCAGTATTGTTAAAGACGACTTCACCCGCACCATCCAGGGTCTGCCGACCGCCGGAGAAGAAGATCGCCACATCGAAGCTTTCGCCGCCGCTTCCCGAGGACCGATACAGGGTAGCCGTGCCATTGAGTGTCAGACCGTTAACGACCGTCAGACGAACACCTTGGCTGACTGTCACGTCGGTGTTTACGGTCACACCGTCGAGCACGCCATCGCTGTTGGTCCCAGTGTCAGCGATGACCAGGGGTGTGTCGTCGGAAGTGGTGATTGTGCCGCCGTTGATCCGGCCGCCGAGCAACCGCCAGTTGCTGGCCGTGTCCAGATCTAGTTCCAGGCCCGGCTGATTGAGCGTTCCGCGCAAGTTGATGGTCGAGTTGCCTGCTCGATTGAACGTGCCCAGATCGGCCATGGTCAGCGTGTCATACAGATTGACCGTCGAGTCGATAACATCGATCGTACTTTGGTTGTTCTCTGTTGCCATAAAGGTTGAGTGTGGCGTTGTTGGCGGCTGTAATAAACGCGTCGTTCTGCCAGGTGCCCTGCAGGGTCAGCGTGGTGGCGTTGACGGGAATCGACTGGTTGACGGTGTAAATACCGGCGAGGTCCAGATGACTGCCGGTTGTGAGCGACACCGTGCCAACATCGCCGCGCAAGCCGTTGACATCCAGAGTGCCCTGCTCGACGTGCAGCGAACCGTTGTTGGTGACTTCGCTGCCGGTGACGCGCAAGATACCATCCGAGCGGTCCGAGATAACGGTCCCTTGCACATCCAAAGCGTAGCTGCCGCTGCCCACCGTCGCGTAGCGTCCCGTGTTACGAATGGTCATGTCGGGGCCAATCGTCAATTGACCGCCGCTGGTGGGTTGCACACGCATCCATTGTTCCTGAGCATCGCTACGGCCGGTGTTGTTCAGTACGACTTCCCCGGTTCCGCCCAGCGTCTGCTGGCCACCGGAGAAATTCAGTCCCGTGTCGAAAGTGGCGCTGCCACTGCCGCTGGTGCGAATCAGTGTCATCGTGCCGTGGACGATCAGGTCATTCACCACGGTTACTTGCGCGCCCTCATTAAGCGTCGTATTCGCATTCAACACCACTCCGTCCAGGACACCATCGGTGTCGAGAATCACAAACGGTGTTCCATCGGCGCTGTCGATTGTGCCGCCATTGATCCGCCCCCCATCCAGTCGCCAATTGGTGTTGGCGTCCTGCGTGAGCGTCAAGCCCTGGTTCTGCAGTGTGCCGCGGATGTTGACCGTTGACGTGCCGGCTCGCGTGAACGTGCCCAGGTCGGACAAGACAATGTTGTTATGCAGATTCACCGTCGAGTCGGTCGCGCTTATCGTGCCTTGATTGTCTCGTGTGCCGTAGACATTGAAAGTGGATCCACCGGCGAGTGTGATGGTGGCGTCGTTCTGCCAGGTGCCCTGCAGGGTGAGCTTGGCCGCGTCCACGGGAATCGACTGATCGACCGTGTAGATACCCGAGAGGTCCAGATGACCGCCGGCGGTGAGCGACACATGGCCAACATCGCCGCGCAGGCCGTTGACGTCCATAGTGCCTTTCTCGACGTGCAGCGAACCGTTGTTGGAAACCGCGTTGCCGGTGACTCGCAAGATACCATCGGACCGGTCCGAGATAATGGTCCCTTGCACATCCAATGCGTAGCTGCCGCTGCCCACGGTCGCATAGCGTCCCGTATTGCGAATGGTCATGTCGGGACCAATCGTCAGTTGACCGCCGCTGGTCGGCTGCACGCGGACCCATTGTTCCCCTACATCGCTTCGGCCGGTGTTGTGGAGCACGACTTCACCGGTTCCGCCCAGATTCTGCTGGCCGCCGGAGAAATTCAGGCCCGTGTCGAACGTTTCGCTGCCGCTTCCGCTGGTGCGATTCAGTGTCACCGTGCCGTTGACGATCAGGTCGTTGACCACGGTCACTTGTGCGCCTTCACTGAGCGTCGCATCCGCGTTCAAAACGACTCCGTCCAACACGCCATCGGTGTCGAGAACAATGAATGGTGTTGCATCGGCACTGTCGATCGTTCCACCGTTGATCCGCCCTCCGTCGAGCCGCCAGTTGGTGTTGGCGTCCTGCGTGAGCGTCAGGTCCTGGTTTTGCAGTGTGCCACGGAGGTTGACCGTCGAGTTGCCCTCTCGCGTGAAGGTTCCCAGTTCGGCCAGGACGATGTTGTCGTGCAGATTGACGGTCGAGTCAGTTGCGCTGATCGTCCCTTGATTGACTCGTGTACCGTGAATATTGAATATCGATCCGCCGGTGAGCATGATGCTGGCGCCGTTCTGCCAGGTGCCTTGCAGGGTGAGCGTTGATGCATCGATCGTAATGTCTTGATCGACGGTGTAGGTACCGGAAAGGTCAACGTGACCTCCATTGGCAGCTTGGATACTGGCGGCCTCGCCCCTCAGGCGGATGACTTCCAGCGTGCCTCGATCGCCGATCAACGAGCCGTGGTTAGCGACTTCGCTGCCGATGACCCGCAAGACACCATCCGATCGCTCGGAGATGATGGTCCCTTGCACATCCAAAGCGTAGCTGCCGCTGCCCACCGTCGCGTAGCGTCCCGTGTTACGAATGGTCATATCGGGACCGATCGTCAATTGACCGCCGCTGGTCGGCTGCAGGCGGACCCATTGTTCCGCCACATCAGTGCGGCCCGTATTGTGAAGCAGCGATTTCCCCGGTTCCGCCCAGTGTCTGCTGGCCGCCGGAGAAATTCAGCGCGGTGTCGAACGTTGCGCCGCCACTTCCGCTGGTGCGAATCAACGTCACCGTGCCGTTGACGATCAGGTCGTTGACCACGGTCACTTGAGCGCCTTCTTGTAACGTCGCGTCTCGGTCGAGCGTCACGCCGTCCAGCACGCCGTCATTCTCGGTGAAGGTGACAACCTGGCCACCCGAGCTTGGCAGCACGGTGGCGTTGTTCAGCCTGCCGCCATCGATAAACAGGTCGTGGTTGATTTCCGCCGTCGTCGCGATCGCCAAAGTACCGCCGCTGATACGGATGGGGCTACTGCTGACCAGGCTGACGATCTTCGAGTTGCCGCTGCGATGTACAATCTCGTTGTTCCCCGCAACGTCGATCACCACATCGTCGCTGGGGGACGGTAGCTTGCCATCCTGCCAGTTGTTCGGATCATCCCGAAAAACCTCCGCCCGCGTTGATCCAAGTCGCCGTCGTCGCCACGACGTCGAAGGACGATATTTGGTCACCTGTGCCCAGCGAATTGCCGGCCAGGTCTTTAATGCCCGCGGCCTTGAGTGTCAAGTTATGAGCACCAATTTCGAGAAGCTCGTACGTCAAAGTGAAATCTTGGCCCAAGTTGACCGCCGTGATCGTGGTCGGCGTCACGGTTCCACTGGGTCCGGAGAGTTGAACCGTGTTGGCGTTGACGGTGCCGGCGTCCACGCGCTCGTCGAATGTCAGCGTGACGCTTTGCGAACGCCCAACCGTCGCCACGTTACTGGGCGTTTGTGCCGTCAGTTCGAGGCGCCTGGTTATCGGTTCCAGGTGCCACCACAGACAATCTGAGGGTATTACCACCGTTGACGTCGAGATCGAAAGCGCGGGCGGCATCGATCGCGAAATCCACGCTCTGATCGATGGCCCCAGTTACGGGCGACGACCCGAAACTCAAGAACTCAATTTCGTCACCGAGCTGCGGATCGTATCCATTGACCAGGTCGATATCGAAAGTACCGCCCAGATGCACCCCCCCCGAAACGCTGATGCTTCCAAACTCACCATTTGACGTTCCCCCGATTTCAAGCTTGACGGTCCCCGCTGCTCCCAGATCCAGGTCGCCGGTGATCTCCAGGGACCTGCCCGCCGCCACGTGGATCGTACCCTGGTTGGCTTGAGGCCTTGTGATCAGCAACGTGCCGGCCGTCGCCGCCACGGTCCCTTCGTTCAAAAAGTTTCCGTTGAGTGGATTAATCCGAATCGTGCGGCCCGCAACATCGGACTGAATCGTGCCGCGATTGATGATGATCGAAGTGGACGATCCACCTTGCCAGCCTTCTGAATAACCGATGTAGCCGCCACCGCCGCGGATTGTGATGTCGGAATCAATGATGAACGTCGAATAGTCGCTGGTCGTTCGCAGACCTTGTCGATTGTAAAACTCGCTGGTCGCATATACGACGGTGCCCGTCCCGGACAGGGTCTGTGAACCGGGCCAGTCGATCCGCGCCCGATAGCCGATGGTGGCCGTGCCGTTGAGCGTCAGATCATTTTGAACCGTGACCACGGAGTTGTTGGGCGTCAAGTTGAGATCGGTGTCCAGCGTGACACCGTCGAGCGTGCTGTTGGTGGTAGTCGCAATCAGAGATTGACCCGAGACAACACCACCATTGATGCGGCCGCCACTTAATCGCCAGGGCCCGTTAAGGGCGTCCAGATCAAGGGTCGTGCCCGCGTTGTTGAGCGTCCCGAGTAGATTGACTGTGCCTCCGCTGCGCTGGAAGGTGCCCAGGTCGTCCACGTCGAATGTCCCAGCGAGATTGACGGTCGAGTCGGTGACGTCAATGGTGCCGTTGTTGTCCCAGGTTCCCTCGACGTTCAAGGTGGAGTTTGTCAGACTGAGCGTCGCCGTATTGGCCCATGTACCCCGCAACGACAGTGTGGCGCCGTCGAGCGTGCGGTCCAGTGCGTTGGTAAACGTTCCCTCGATATCCAGATGACTACCCGCAGTGGCTGAGGCGATGCCGACAGCGTCCTTGATCGCATCGACATCCAATGTACCGCCATCACTTGCCGCGAGCGTGCCTTCATTCAAGAAGCTTCCGTTCAATGGATTAATCCGAATCGTGCGTCCGGAAACATCGGCCTGAATGGTGCCACGATTAATAATGGTCGAGGTGGAAGATCCGCCCTGCCAGCCTTCGGAATAGCCGATGTAGCCGCCACCACCGCGAATCGTGATGTCAGAATCGATAATAAACGTCGTGTAGTTGGTGGTCAGTCGCAGCCCTTGTCGATTGTGGAACTCGCTGGTCGCATACACGACGGTTCCCGTCCCGGTCAGGGTCTGTGAGCCGGGCCAATCGATCTGCGCCCGATAGCCGATGGTGGCCGTGCCGTTGAGCGTCAGATTATTTTGAACCGTGACCACGGAGTTGTTGGGCGTCAAGTCGAGATCCGTGTCCAGCGTGACACCGTCGAGCGTGCCGTTGCTGTCAGTCCCAATCAAAGATTGCCCCGAGACGACGCCGCCGTTGATGCGACCGCCACTTAATCGCCAGGGCCCGTTAAGGGCGTCCAGATCAAGGGTTGTGCCCGCGTTGCTGAGCGTCCCGAGCAGATTGACGGTGCCTCCACTGCGCTGAAAAGTTCCCAGGTCGTCCACTTCAAATGTCCCAGCGAGATTGACCGTCGAGTCCGTAGCGTCAATCGTGCCGTCGTTGTCCCAAGTTCCCTCGATGTTCAGCGTGGAGTTGGTCAAGTTGAGTGTCGCCGCATTCGTCCATGTGCCGCTCAAAGACAGTGTGGAACCGTCCAGCGTCCGATCCAGGAAATTGGTGAACGTGCCATAGATGTCCAGGTGACCGCCGGCAGTGGCCGAGGCGGTACCGATCGAGTCCTTGAGCGCGTCAACATCCAATGTGCCGCCGCCCGTGGCCGCGAGTGTTCCTTCATTGAGGAAGCTGCCGTTCACGGCGTTAATCCGAATCGTGCGGCCGGAAACATCGGCCTGAATCGTGCCGCGATTGATAATCGTCGCGGTCGTGGCCCCACCTTGCCAGCCTTCCGAATAACCGATGTAGCCGCCGCCGCCGCGGATCGTGATGTCGGAATCGATAGTGAAGGTCGTGTAGTTACTGGTAGGTCGCAGACCTTGTCGATTGTAGAACTCGCTGGTCGCATACACGACGGTTCCCGTCCCGGTCAGGGTCTGTGAGCCGGGCCAATCGATCCGCGCCCGATAGCCGATGGTGGCCGTGCCGTTGAGCGTCAGATTATTTTGAACCGTGACCACGGAGTTGTTGGGCGTCAAGTCGAGATCCGTGTCCAGCGTGACACCGTCGAGCGTGCCGTTGCTGTCAGTCCCAATCAAAGATTGCCCCGAGACGACGCCGCCGTTGATGCGGCCGCCGCGTAAATGAATACCACCAGTCGTTGCATTCAAAGCCAACGTCGTGCCTTGGTTGTTCAAGGTGCCCGTAAGATTGACCGTCCCGCCTTGACGATCGAGTGTGCCAATATCTGTGGCATCGAAGGAACCACCGAGGTTCAGCGTCGCGCCGCCGTTAATAGTCAGCACGGCGGTGTTGGTCCAATTGCCGCCCAACGACAAGATACCACTGATCGCGCGATCGAGTTCGTTGGTGTAGGTGCCGTCGAGGTCGAGGTGCCCACCACCAGTTACCGCGGACTCGCCGATCTGACCTTGCAGCGCGTTCGACGTCCAGTATTGCACCGTTGGTGGCCGCGATCATTCCCTCGTTGAGGAAGCTACCACTGACCGGGTTGATCCGAATTGTGCGTCCCGAGACATCCGCCTGAATGGTGCCTCGATTGATGATCGTCGAAGTGCTGGATCCACCCTGCCAGCCTTCGGAATAACCGATGTAGCCGCCACCGCCGCGGATGGTGATTCCCGCATCGATGATGAAGGTCGAGTAGTTGGTCGTAGATCGCAGTCCCTGACGATTGTAGAATTCGTCCGTCGCATACACGACGGTTCCCGTGCCGGTCAGCGTCTGCGAACCGGGGAAGTCGATGCGAGCTCGATAGCCGATCGTGGCCGTGCCGTTGAGTGTCAGCTGGTTGTAGATCGTCACCACGGCATTGTTGGCTGTCAGGTTGAGATGGGCATCCAGCCGAACGCTGTCCAGATGATTGCTGCCGTGATTGAGGGCTGTGATCCCCTGTCCCGCCTCACCGGGAAGAATGTGCGCGTTGCGGATACCGCCGCCATTGAGCGTAATAGTGTTGTCCAGCTTGATCTGCTCGGCCTCCAGCGTTCCGCCCTGCAATTCAAACTCCATGTCCCCTTTCAGGCTCTTGATGCTGTTCGTGCCCGTGCGATAGATGGCCTTCGCGGTATCGGGTCCGGAGAGGAAGACCTCATCACCTGGCTTGGGCAACTGGCCGGTGTCCCAGTTATTGACGTCGTCCCAGAAGGCGACACCATCGTTAATCCACACGATGTCGGCGTCGATGACCGTGAATTGCAGAACAACTTCGTCGGTGGAATCGCCCAATGGATTGCCGGCCCGATCCGTCACTGCGGTCGTGTCGACATGCAATTCATAATCACCCGGCACCAGTCGCGCGTAGGCGAACTGCACTTCAGCACCCTGCCGGCGGATTCGAATGTCGATCGGCTGGAACAGATTACCTTCAGGCGTCTGCACGATGTCGACCGGTAAGGCATCGGGGCCGATCAACTGGAAGTGGTCCGCCGTCAACGTTGATTCGTCCATCGACTCGCTAAAGCCCACTCGGAGCGTGCGGAAGTTTTTGCCACGAACGTCGCCGTTGGGTGGATTGGTCTGCACGACTGACGGAGCAAACGTGTCGGGCACCACGTCGATATCGGTGCCGCCCGTTCCATTCGTGGCGGAAGGTCCCTCACCCGACGCATCCGAGACGGGCGTCAGCAAGAATGGTTCGGAGAGCGTGATATTGCCGCCCGTATCGGTGGCACGCACTTGCACCGTGACGGGATCTTCGGACAGCTTCGGGGCGCGCGCAAAGAAGTCCTCGAAGGGGAACGAGACGTCGTTGCGCACCACCTGGCCGTCCACGATCAGTTCCACATTGCGTATCTGACCCTGCCGGGCCAGTCGCCGGGCAGCATCATCCGGATCGATCGTTCCGTCGCCAATGTCGCTGGCCGTCACGATGATCGGTAGCGATTTACCCTCCTCGACTTGAATTCCATCCACCGCGGGATCGGCGTCGAGCTTTGTGTCGATCGTCACTTCAGGTGCCACACCACCGCTGTCGAATTGCTTGTAGTTGGCCACGATCAGCCCGCGCGTTGCCGGCGGCAACATAGGCCACACCAGACGCGATCTCGACGGCTTGAGGCGCTGGGCAAGACGAAACGAGTCAAGAACGCGCCGGAATCCAAATGAGGATTTCCCTGCGAATCGGTCACCGGTGAAGCGGTCGTGTCGTAGACATCGAGAACAGCCGGTATGGGTCCGACACCCCCAATCAACAGTCCGATTCCGGCACCGTTGGCTACAAAATCCCCGCCGGGACCAGTGACGGCCGCTTCGTCCGACAGTCCATTGGCCATCAACAAGGGAGCGTCCGGGTCGCCCACGTCAATCGTCAGGTAGCCGCCGCGGCCGCCCCCAACGCCCGGGATCGATGGAGCATAGACGACTCCGCCGCCAGCCCAGATCTTGTTGGGTTGCCGTGGCAGCTCGAGCGAACCTCGCGATTGCATGAAGAACCCACTGGCATCGATCACCCGCAATGTCCGAGCGCTGTCCATCGTGTAGAGCATCAAGCCCTCACGCGCTAGACTCACGTACTTAGTGGCAATCGATACGGTCGCGTCCAGTTTGTCGCCGGTCAGCACATCGTACGCGACGATCTGGGAGCCTGCTGGGCCATTGACGGTGACGTAGGCCACGCCTTCGATCACCTCCACTTGATTGGCCGGTACATCAATCGTCTGTATCAACGTGGGCAACATGGGGTCGGAAACATCGACCAGGTGCAGCCCGTCGCTTCCCGCGACCGCCGCGATGTTCCGCACGGAATCAATGGCCACATCCGAGGCGTTGGACAGGTCCAGCTGACCCAGCACAATCGGATTGTCGAACTGCGTGACGTCCACAATCGCCAGACCGGTTCCCGTGGCCACATAAGCGGTCTGCGCCTCGCTGCTGATCAAGGATCCTTCGATGACCACTTCGTTGGCGGTGCCAAAGAGCGGCAAGGTCGAGATGATCCCGGTCGGGAAGGGGCGCGCATCGAACGGGTTCAAGCCCTGCTGTAACTCGGCCAGATCGCGAATACGATCCCCATCCGTGTCGGGGTTGTCGAAGGCCGTTCCGATAATCTTCTCGACCTCATTATTCAAACCGTCGCCGTCATTATCCGGAGTGGAATGCTGACGAAGCTGCAGGATCGGAGCAGTTATCTGAGCTCCGTTGCCCGGCGTGCGGAATTCGACACTCCCGTTCTGACCGCTCACCAGTCCGTAGGCCGACAGGCGATACCGCGAGTTGGCGGAGATCACCAGGCGATCGAACAATCCGATCCAAGACGTCAGTCACGCCGCGAATGATGAACCCGTTGTCCAGGTTTTCGAGCGCGTAGAAATGACGCCCCGTTTGTACGGACAGCTCATCGGTTGCCGAGCGGCCGAACAAACCGCCCCGCTGGCCGACGACAAAATTGCCTCGCACGATCACGCCGGTTTGAATCACGTGCCAGCCGGGCGCCAGAATACCGACTCCCGGGTCCGATACGATCGCCATGCCATCCTCGCGCACCGTACCGGTTCCCACCGGCACCCAGTCTCCCGCGTCATGGTCGTACGAGAACAGCAACGTCTTTTCGCCAACTGCCAGCCCTTCGGTATTGGGAAACGTGACCGGGGCGGGCGTATCGAAGTTCTCCGCCCCCGGGGCCTGGATGGAAACCACAAAGGAGGCGTCAAAGCCCGAGGGCAGCGGTTCGGGGAGGCGATCCGGAGGCACCGGCACGACAAACGCCTGTGGCACGGGATCGCCGCGGCGATCGAGGGCCGAAGCGGGTCCTAGATCCAGTGAAAACAAGGCCAGCATGGCGGGATCGAGGTCGGGAAAGACCTCGGCCGCCATCGCCAACGACTGCGGCTGGAACTGGAGCGAAGTGGGCTGGGTTGTCGACAAGTCCTGCGCCGCGTCGGCCGGCACCACGGGCAGATAGATGTTGAACCCTGCTCCATTCTTCGACAGCGGCACCGCCTGACCGGGCACGGTCGGGAAAGGTTTGGCGACATACGTGTAACGCCCGCCGGGCGGCGAGTTGGTGGCCTTCGACCCGTCGATCCGCACGAATGCTTCGGGGGCGGGAAGCTTGTCCAGGAAAAAGAACCCGGTGGCGTCCGTGGTGGCCGTCAGGTGCGGGGCGCCTTCCACGGTCAGCGTCGCGCCGGCTACGGGAACGACCGTGGGCGAGGTCGACTGTGACGGCGTCTTCGACATATCGTGATCAATGAATTGGCCCCAGGCCACGAACAAGGACGTCAAGCCGGCGGCGTTCGTCGCGCTGCTGGTCTGCTGGAACAGGTCGTTGGAGAGCTCCCGCGCACCGGGCCGGCCCGCCTCGGCCGGCGCGGAAATCCCGTCGTCATAGCTGACCGAAAAATTCTGCAGCAACGGCGCCCCGGCACGGCCCAGCCCAGGATCAGTCTGGTTGTTGCCCACCCCATCGATGCGGCGGATCTCGCTGGGAGTCTCACTGGCCGCCGACCCACCCGGTGAGGGACCCACCGGCAAGGTGCCCGTGGAAAATACGTTGTCGGGCAAGGCCGCGATGGAGGTGTTGCGCAGCACCAAATCGGATAGGGTGGTGGCCCGAATCTGATCCAGTTCGCTTGGCGGGAACTGGTTGTTTTCGAACCAGAAGCGGTCGCCGTCGCGTGCGCGGCGGAACTGATCGGCGATGATCGTGGCGAAAAGTTCTCCCACCGTGCCACCCGGCACATGTTCTTCGGCCAGGCCGCCCACCCAGAGATCAACCTTGTCCACCGTCCCGTACACGGCCGCCAGGGCGGCCGAGAGCGTGGGATCGGACGTGATCTGGTCGAAGCTGGTGACCGGGGCGAGCCCAAAGTCGACGCGGGCCTGATTGTAGTCGGGCAGGCCCAGGTCGCGACCACGCTGGATATTGATCGAGGCCAGGTCCATGCCCCCGGCGCCGGGCGGTCCAAACAGGAAATTGCGCAGCGCGTCGATCTCTTCGGTATCGACCTCGTTAGCCTGCTGCTGGATCATCCCCAGCAGGTACGGTTCGATGCCTTCGCTGAGCAACGGCTGGGAGTTGAAAAACGAGTTCTGCAGCGGCAAGGGGCCGCCAGGCAAGCTGGTGCCGTCGTCGCTGAGTCGCAGAAACTCGGAGGTCTGCATCGTATGGCCGACGCGGAAGGCAGCGCCCGAAAAGGCGGCCGAGATCGACGGGTCCACGTGAGGATCGTACGCCGTGTAGGCGGGCAGCGGGTTGTCGCCCAGCAGCGCGGGAGAAACTCGTGTAGGTGATCTGCTGCAGGATCGCGCCCACCCAGCGACGCCCACGTTGGTAGAGTTCCTCGCCCGACAAACTTGGGTCCAGCGACTTTGGCCTCGGTCACATAACGATTGTGCTCGCGGACCAGCAGTGTGTGCAGGGTCGAGAGTCCGGGGTTCTCGGTCGCGCGAATATCG
Source organism: uncultured Planctomycetota bacterium (assembly GCA_963700575.1). Taxonomy (GTDB): domain Bacteria; phylum Planctomycetota; class Planctomycetia; order Pirellulales; family Pirellulaceae; genus JAJRVM01. The sequence goes on from CAVOYC010000001.1 coordinate 103,119, forward strand.
CCGGCGGCGAAGATGGTGCTGTCGTCGAACGGACCCTGGTTGTTGACCTCCAGCGGGCCGTTCGGGAAGTTGGCGGCGTCATTCAATGGCAGCAGGTCGCCGCTGCCAACCTTCAGCCGGCCCGAACCGTCCAACAGTCGCAACTGCGTTGGCTCGGGCCTCATCCGAACCGTAGACGTTGCTGGCATCCAGGAAGCTGGTGATCAAATTGACGTGTTGCCGCGGGTTGGACTGCATCCGAGCCCGTGGAGCCAACGAACTTGGCGCGTGAAGGGAATCGTCACGGCACCACTGCCGGTGGGATCAAAGTAGGGATCGCCGCTGGGCACGGCAATCGGCAGCGGTTCGGGATCGACACTCCGGTGCGCATCGAGCACATAGCCGCTGATCGAAGTGCCTTCAATGCTGGTGAGCGGCGACGTGGCGAAGTCGGCGACCCCTACGCCACCCGCCACGCCGTCGCCATCGGCATCGAGGGGGATTCCCGGCGGGATTGAGAATCTGATTCCCGTCGACCATGACGCGGATTCCCGTCGAAGCCGGCCAGGGACTGTGGGGAAAGAAAGTCATAAACATGCGGGTGCTGGAAACGCGGATGTTCCCCTCGAGTCGCTCGCCGTTGGCCACCACGTAAAACGTCTCGTCGTTGACGGTCGCGGGATCAATCTCACCATCGAAATGAACTGTCACCTCGCGGGCCACGTTCACCATGTGCTCACCGTCATACGGCGAGAACCTGGTGATGCCAATCGGCTCGACAACCGACAACGGTAGCCGGGTGGGAGCGCCCAACGCGTTGCCCGCTGTGTCGGCGATGGCGGTGGAGACCGCCAGTTGATAATTGAAACTGGCTCAGCGGATCGGCCAGGTCGATCCGCAACGACCGGTCGCCCAGTCGCTCGAGAGACTCCAGCGGTACCACCTGACCCGTGTCCGGGCCGACGGTGATCGTCAATTGATAACTGGCCAGCTCGAAAGCGGCCTCGGTGACCGGCTCGCTGTAGACCACTTGCACGGAAGAAGTGGTCGTCTCGAAGAATCCGAGACCCTCCAGCGCGGCGATGGGCCGAGTCGTGTCGAGCACGAAGTCCACCCTGGCCACGGCGACGTTACCTTGGGCGTCACGGGCCTCGATCGTCAAGCGGTGCGGACCGTCCTTCAACGTACCGCCGGCGATGGCTCTCAATTGCGGCAAGGTCAGGGTGTAAGTGCCCGACCGGGGATCGAAGGCCACGTTCCGGAAATCTGACCGACCGTCCAGCGCAGTGCGCAGCGACGCGACGCCATTGGAATCGGTGACCGTCCCGCGAATCGTGGCATCGCGGGTCAAGGTATCCGTGCTGCTGCTTCCCGTGTCGTTCACCAGCACCGCGGTGACCACCGGAGGCTGATCATCGACGCCGGCAATCCGCGTAAACTGCCCCGCGAAGCTGTCCGCGCGGTTGCCCGCCGTGTCGGTGGCCTGCAGAGTGAACGTGTTCTGGCCCAGCAACAGCGCCACATCCGACAAACGAAAACTGCCCTTGGTCATTCGACGCCGTTGTCAATCCGAGCTCTTGCAGGAAGATCGTCGCGCCGGGATCGGTCTGACCCTCCAATGTGACCCGTTGGAACGTTGTTTGCTGATCACCAAGGGGATCCGAATCGGACGAGGCGGCAAGATCAAATCCCAGAATCTCCGGCGCGGAAGTGTCGAGCGTCAGCGCGAAGTCCATGATCGACGAACGATTGCCCTGATCATCCGTGGCCTGCACTTGTAGTACGTAGTCCCCATCGGCCAAGGGGCCGAACAACGCGTCAATGACGGTTGGATCGAGCAAATAGGTCCCGTCGGGACGCAGTGCACTGCTGAGATCCGTGTCCGGCTGGCCAAATCCCGCCATCACACTGGCAATAGGAAAGACGCCACCGACGCCGATCGCGATCGTGGGATCCGACGTGATCCGGTCGCTGTTGAACGCTTCCTCCGACGCCGTATCGTTGACCAAGGCAGCCACGATCACCGGTGCACTCTCAGCCGGTCCCGCTGCCTCGGCCTCGACGCTGAGCGGTGCGTTCAACCGGTTGATCACCAACAAGGCATCCAAGGGCGAGACGAGCCCGTCGGCATTGGTGTCGTGAAACGGAGCCTCGGATTGTGGACCGTAGACACGTTTCGCTCCGGATTGGTTGAGCCGATTGACTACCAGCAGGGCGTTGACCGGCGAGATGAGTCCATCGCCCGAAACGTCCAACCGATCGACCGGGTTGGTGTAGACCCCCGACAGGTCGAGTTGCATTTGGAGCGAGACCTGGATCGACGATGCCGTGTCCACCACGTGAAGCACGTACGATTCGCCTTCCACGAGCTGGGCCTCCAAAACGCTTTGACCCAGCGAGACGGGCAGCAAACTGCCGTCGTAGATCTCCACCATCTCGTCACTCACTCCCGTCTCGTCACGGACCGTGGTGATCAGCGTGCCGGTGTAGGCACTGGTAAACGATCTCCAGCCGCCGCCTTGAATATCCAGCGTCTCCATTAATTCGCCCATGGACGGCGTCGAAGCCAAAAAGAACTGCTTGGAGACGAACTCCGCGCACAGTCCCCGCTCGCCGAAGTTGTAATTGATCGCTTCGGTCCGGGGACCCCTGCATCTGGAGGTCGATGAATCGGTTGTCTTCCACGTCTCCCATCTGCGGCGTACCCTGCGTTTCGATCCCATCCAGAAACACCAGCGGCTGCAGTTGCTCGACGTGATACGTGCCGTCGGGCAAGATTCGTGAAAGCATAACCACCATCGCTACCGGTCATCACGGTCATATTGACGGGGCCCGAGAGCGTAATCGGGACATTCGGCAGGACGAGTTCGTGAGGATCTTTGACGCCATCGTTGTTGACGTCGGCGTAGACATACCCCGCGATGCTGTGCAAAGGCGCGGGATCGACCACATCCACTCCAAACGTGGCGCTGCCCGACTGGCCCGCTCCCCCGTCCTCGGTCACCGTCACCGAAACCGTGAAGTTCCCACCTTCGACATAGATGTGCTCCAAGAGTCCGAGGCTTCCAGCGCTCGCCACGGAGAACTGAGCCACGTCGGAACCGTCTCCCCAGTTGACCCCGACCAGCCACTCGGCATCGTCTCCCGGATCCAGGAACGAGCCGAGTTCGAACAGCGTCGCGTCGTCTCGGGTCGCTTGTTGGTCGGCGGCGGCTGTCACTTGAGGGTCCACGTTGCCGACGGCCACTTCGAAGAACGCCTCGCCAATGGCACCCGGTCCCATGCTCCTCGGCGATCGCCAGCGCGACGGTGTAAGTGCCGTCATCGCCGTACGAATGCTCGCGGCTCTCCAGGCTGCCGGTTGTCGCTGCGTCAAAGATATCACTCGTTCCATCTCCCCAGTTGACCGTCACCTGCCACGGACCGTCATCGCCGGGATCCGTGAACGTACCCAGTTCAAAAGACTGGGGCGAGCCTTCCACCGACGCCTGGTTGGACGCCGGAGAAACGTCAGGGGCCACGTTGCCCACCGCGACGTCGAACGTCGCGAACGAGGCCACGCCGGAACCATTATCTTCGGTGACCGTGACCTTTACGACGTAGGTGCCGTCATCGGCGTACGTGTGCGGCCGGTTGGGCAGTGTGCCGGGCGCGGCGGCAGAAAAACTCTCCGACAGGGAACCGTCATCCCAGTCGACCGTCACCTGCCACGGCGTGTCATCCCCCACGTCCGTGAATGAACCGAGCAAGAACGTGCTGGTATCGCCCTCCAGGGAATTCTGGTTGGCCGGCGCCGTGACGACGGGCACTTCGTTATCGACCATGATCTCAAACGTTGCCGAATCGGCGAGCGCCGTGCCGTCATGGTCCTGCACCTGGACCCTCACGGTGTAAGTATTGTCGTCCGCATAGGTGTGCCCCAAGCTGGGCAGGTTACCCGGGGTGTCGACCGAGAAAGCATCCGAGTTCGATCCATCTCCCCAGTTGACCGTGACCACCCAGGGACCGTCCGCCAAAACATCGACAAACGAACCCAGAGCGAAATTTGTTTCGGTGGCCTCCCGCGCCGTCTGGTTGTCCGGAGGTGTCACGTCCGGCGCCACGCTCAGGACTTCCACTGCGAAAACTGCCTGGCCACTTGGTCCCGTACCCCCCTCTTCGGCAACCGTTACCGTGACTTGATGGATGCCAATGTCCAGGTAGGTATGCATGCGGGTACCCAGATCACCCGCCGCGTCTGTGTTGAACGTTTCATTTTGGCCATCGCCCCAGTCCACGGTCACCGCCCAGGGATCATCGTCCCCCGGATCGCTGAACGACCCTAATTGGATCGTGGCCGGCGCATTGGCGTCCGCCATCTGGTCCTCCGGCCCCGTCACCGTGGGCACCACGTTTATGACCGTCACGATCGCCGTGTCCGAGCCCGCATCGCCAGCCGAGTCGGTGACCGTGAAAGTGGCCTCGTACGAACCGTCGTCGTGCGGAAGAAACGTGAAATCCTGCGCATCACCGTCGGGCACTACCTGGCCGTTGCTGGCGATGACCTCCCAGGAGAATGTATGCGTGTCACCCGGATTGCCATCGGTGAACGAACCATTCAAGGTCAGCTGCGTGCCCTCGTTCACCTCGCGATCGCCACCGGCGTTGACCACCGGCGGCGCGTTCTCGACCTGAACCTCAAACGCCAACTGGGATTCCACAGCGCCGTTATCGGTCAGTGTTAACACTGCCTGATAGCGACCACTGGACGGATAAACATGACTGCCGATCGCCGCGCCGCGTCCACCAGATTCCAGGACGTTGATCGGGGTCGATGTCCCGTCGCCCCAATCGATCGTTCCGCTGTGCGTGTCGAGCGTGCCGGGATCGACGAAGTGCGGGATCAACAGCACCGGCTCGTTCGGCTTGACAACGTAGTCGGGCACGGTCGCTAAGGCTGCCGGCAGGTTGGCAACCGTCAGGGTGATATCGCGCGCACCACACTGCCGGCTGTGTCGGTCACGGTCAGTCGAATCGGAAAGGACCCGTCGTCGGCATACGGACGTTGCGTGACCGGATCCGTCACCAGGGAACCATCCTCGAGAGTCCACTCGTAACGGTAGATGTCGTCCTCCACATCAAACGAACCAAGCGCACTCCACTCGACCGTCGTTCCTTCCGCCACCGTTCGGTCACCTCCGGCGTCGGGTACCGGCGGAGCATTGAGCCGAAAGTCGAGTGACTGCTCACTCGACTGACCATCCGTGTCGGTAGCCCGCACCGTAAGGCGATGATCCCCGGGCAACAGTCCGGTCGGTTGGAACTGGTAGCTGTTACCCGCCAGAGACGATGTGATATCCTGAAACGTGCCGTCATCGATCTGCAGTTCCAACTTATTGACACCGACCTCAGCGGTGACCGTGCCCGCAATCGTCGGATCGTTCGTCAGCAAATCGCTCTGGTACTGATCCGTACCGGGTCCCGGAGGCGCCGTATCGTGGTCCAGCCTGACGGTGATCTTCGGTGGGAGACCTCCGGAAAAGGGACACTGGACGTCGAGAATCCGGACGCTGCTGCCCACGTCCGTATCATTGTTCACCAGACGCAGCACCAGCGTGGCGGAAGTCTGCGGAAACAAGCCGGAAACATCGAGGTTGACCGTCGAGTCGGTAAGACTGGCTCCAGCGCCGAGAGCCACTTCTTGATCTTCGCTCACATTGAAGAACGCGTCGCGGCCGGCGCCAATCGTGCCGACCAGGGGCAATCCGCTGGAATCGACCAGGGCGGCCTCGAACGCGTCGTTCACAAAATCTTCATCCGCGCCGTCGAACGACAAGTCGGCATACGTGAAACTCATCACCGTCGGGTCGTCGGGCACCAGAAACGAGTGCTCAAGCGTGACCACAAAGGAGTCCCCTTCGCGCATCACCGCCGCATCACCATCCATCTCGACGCTGCCCTGTCCACTCTCAGATCCGCCACGCTGCTCGACCGTCCAGTCCTCCAGACCCAGTGGAAAACCGCAGGCCATGGTGGCCGGACCGCCGTTGGTCGAGGAGACACCTCCGGGTGTGGGAGTATCGCCGCCTCCGCCGGTTGTGGCAGGAGGTGGCTCGTTGCTCGACTCACCTTCCGCACCCTCGCCCGGCGGTTGCCAGGCAGGGGGCCCGAAGGAGGAAGCTGACGATCCGGCAACTTCCTGATCGCGGGTCGCACTGACATTGTCTTTTGCGTCACGAAGTACCTGCGGCGGAAAATCAGATCCGCCGCTCGACGACGTAGGGGGCGGGGCCGGATGGGCTCGACGTTGGGGTGAGTCAACGCTTCCAGAACCAGAAGACAAATCGTCGGGCAGCAGATCGTCAGGCAACAGTTGGGTGAGCTCTTCATCCGCTCCTGCCAGCGGGTCGCTCGTGTTCCAGACGCTCGTAGCCGCTGCCGAGACTCGATTCTGAGGTTGGAATCCCGTGGTGACCGAGCCGACGGCAGACCGCAGCCGGGAGCGCACGTGGGAGTCGGCACTCGTTTGGCGACTGGCTCGCGGATCTCCCGCGGCGCCGGCCGTCCTGGCGGCAATGCGCGCCTTCGCTCTCCCATCCCCATTTTCCTGTTCCTCCGCCTGGGCGGCGGCCGCCAAGACGGACGCGGACAAAAACGGCGCAGCGAAGACCAACATGGAACCGGGCGCCGAACGAATCTCCAGCTGCTCGAGCAATGCTCTGCGGGCTGTTAATTGCCGCAACCTGGATCGCTCGCTAAAGTTGCGACGAGAGCGTGATCGCCGACGTCGTGTGCTACGTTGTATCATGTTGTCGTCTCTCAAGAGTTATCGTCTCGAAACGGAAGAGGGACCGCGCCTATGGGTCATAGTCAGAAAACCGAAGCTGTCAAATGACTGAAGCCTGTCATACGCCCGTTGACGGCCTGGCACCTGTGGAAATACCTTGGGATTGGATGGACACTTGACGACTGAAACAATCGGCCAAGATCGACCGCACGAGAGTCGATGACACGCCGCCACTCCCAAGACGGCGAGGTACGAGCAAACCGCACGCATGGAGGTATCAGCACGAATGGCTATCAACACGCATGGGTCAGGAGGTCCCCGACGAGACCAGCAGGCAGCGGTGCAAGTTGACCCAGAGACTTCAGACATCACGTGTGGGAATCGACACGTGTTAGACCAGCTTGCGATTGAGACGCAACGCCACCGCGCACCCCCCGTTAGAAATCAGCCCGACCCTTGATGAGCAAATCGATTTGGGGGGAGCCCGAGTGGTGCGATTGCGGATGTCGCGTTGCCGGTGGGCAAGCGACGCTGATTCCCAGCCAAGCAGAAAAGTGGTTTACCCCTCCAAATCGACTGCTAAGGATGCTACGCGGCCGCGATGGAGAGTCAAGATGCGGAGGGAGAAAACCAACCGCCACAAACAGATCGCGGCCGGCGCTTTCGTCACAGTGGCGACCGTGGCGTTCAGTGTGTTGTACGTCCTCATCGTGCCGCGTCACGACTGGCGACAAGTAGTTCCAAACAGGGAGTCAAGACGTCTGCACATGGTGATGAATGGCCCTCTGAATCAACACGCGTCTCCGCACACAGTGGCACGACCGCTGACTGAGCACGGACAATACAGTTTCCATGTCGGTCGATGTGCCACTGCTCAAGCCTGAGCCTCGTTCTAACTCGAGAAATCCAACACACACGACTCACCCGACTGAAACGAGACGACTCGATTTGAGCAGTGTGGGGCGGCGGCATGCGCTCCACTGCCGCGGTGGAACGTCGGCACCCGCTTCACACTGCGTGCTTTGAGCGGCGGTGAGTCAAGACGTGTACACATGATGATGAGTTGCCTCTGAATCAACACGCGCCTCCGCACACAGTGGCACGACCGCTGACTGAGACACGGACATTAAAGATTCCATGGTTGGTCGATGTGCCACTGCTCAAGCATAGCAGCGTTCCAACTCGAGCAGTCCAACACAAACGACTCACCCGACTGAAACGAGACGACTCGATTTGAGCAGTGTGGGGCGGCAATGCTCCACTGCCGCGGTGGAACGTCGGCACCCGCTTCACACTGCGTGCTTTGAGCGGCGGTGAGTCAAGACGTGTACACATGATGATGAGTTGTCCTCTGAAGCAACACGCCTCCGCACACAGTGGCACGACCGCTGCTGAGACACGGACATTAAAGATTCCATGGTTGGTCGATGTGCCACTGCTCAAGCATAGCAGCGTTCTAACTCGAGAAATCCAACACACACGACTCACCCGACTGAAACGAGACGACTCGATTTGAGCAGTGTGGGGCGGCAATATGCGCTGCACTGCCGCGGTGAACCGTCGGTACCCGCTTCACACTGCGTGCCTTGAGCGGCGGTGAGTCAAGACGTCTGCACGTGGTGATGAGTTGCCCTCTGAATCAACACGCGTCTCCGCACACAGTGGCACGACGCAGGAAAGGGAGAACGGTGGGGAAGAAGGGACATGTACATTTCCATCCCGCAAAAAATGTGCCCGTCCCCATTTCTGGTCGGCAGCGGGCAAATACGAGATCATTCCAGCTCGACAACCACTCCCTGGTAGTTGTCTACTCGCGGTAGCTCGACCACAAGTACACTGTCTTGCTCCTGGTGTTCGACGCGATACGAGAATTCTGCGGGCACAAAAAGCTTGACCGTGGTTGCCTTCTTCCCGGACGCAATCGGGTATCGGACGACGACGTCTTCAACGGGTGGAACGTAGTTGACACTCTGTTGCACGTCTTCGTATTTGCAGCCTGTCCAATTAATCATGTGTAAGACGCGTGTGTTGTCGCGTGCCATCATATTGGTGATCAAGGTCGCGGGACCGTCCACCTCGTAGGGCACTTCGCTGGGACTTACGTATCGAATCACATCGTGGAGAAAATCGGCCAACTGCCGGAATCGAGTTTGGCGATACATCGCCTCGAGTGCCGCGGGGATGTAGGCCACTTTGCCCTTCCCATATCGCGATACAATCAATCCCGGAAAGAGGGTCTCCTGGTCCGTTCCCATGACGATTTCCGCCGCCACCGTGCCGCCAGGCAGCGCCTCGACGGGCTCATAGACATGGCAGGGAATCAGGTCCTTGGCGATAGTCGCCGGTGAGGATCTCCTGGCCAGGGCAAGCTTTCAAATACAGGTCCCAGCCGCTCCCCATGGCGAGGGTCGCCTGCATCTTGTCGTGGCGGGCGGCGTCCGGCTCAACGGGGCGGGCCTGGGCCAGTTCGGCCAGTGCGAATGCAGGACGCCGCTGACCCTCTTCGTTGTAGAGTGACGTCGCATACGTCATGACGAGCCCACCACCGGAGGAAACGAATTGCTTGATGCCGTCGAGTTGCTTCGCAGAAAGACTGCAGATGTCGGCCAGGAACAGCACTTGGTATTTTCCCAGCAATTCTGGTCGGGCGAGATCCTCTTTCAATAGCGATGTAACTTGAAGGTGTCTATCCAGGCAAGCCGCCAGAGCGCCGGTTGTGTTTAGCCGAGCGTTGGTCTTCCAGAGCCAGGAATTGTGGGCGTGCCCCGGTGGGTCTTCTTCGTTCCAGACGACCGCACAGAAGGGCAGCGGCCGAAATCCTGCGACAAATTGTGCGTTGCGATCAAACGTTTCAAACGCCTCGCGCACGGGGCCGTGCGCGTCAGGATGCGTCACGAATACGTAACTGTGATAGAGCGTCGGCGATCCTCCGAAAGCCATCGTGGCATACAGATGCTGTTGCTGTCCGTATTGATAGACGGGTACTCTGCCATAACCATGGTAGGCATCCGAATAGGGCCATACGGCAAGTCCATGCGAAACTGCCAGGCTGGTGCCCTCCACGCGCTCCAACATGTTGGTTGACATCTCGTAGAGGAACGCGTCACTCTCTTCCACAATTCTGGGATGCGTGAACGACCGATTTCTGATATGCCGAGCGTGATTCAAATTGAAGATCAGCGGAATCGGTTTGTGTAATCGAATCAGTCGTTTGGTTTCGCGAAAAATCTCCAACAGTTCCTCCAGGTACCAATCGTGATATCGGTCGATGATCTTCCTTTGGGCTGCGGTGTATGCGCTCGGGGTAGCCTGGTATGGCAATTCCAGACCGCTCGCCTTACGGAATCCGTCGGAGCAGCCTCGGCAGTAGCAGACTTGGGGGGGAAGGAAGCGATAGAAGATTTTCCAGGCGTCGAAGTAAATCCCGTCGATATCGTACTGGGTAACCAGCTGTTCAATCAGATCATAGAAGGCCTGACGATATCCGGTATTCCAACAGAAAGCCGACCGCCGACCGCCAAGATCCCACCAGACGGGAATCTCTCCCTGCGGGTTGCTGCGATAGGCCCACTCCGGGCGGACGATTTCCGCAGCCACCTCTCCGCCCGTCCGCACATAGGCCACCACCCGAATTCCTCTTGGCTTGCAGGCGCTGACGCACTCGGCCAGAATGTCGCGATCTCCAAGATCCGGTTGTGGCGTGAAGGGAGTGTCGGGGATCAGCCAATAGTTGCCCGACGTCGCCACGCGCAATGTGTTTGCGTGCATGTCCGCCATGGTGTCAGCTAACCGCTCTGCATCGAACTCAATGCGTGGAGCGAGTGGATACGTGTAGGCGTCCAGAATGAAAATCCTGGCATGCCGCAGCCATTCGAAATCGGGCGACAGACTACCTTGCTGGGCCCTGGCAACCAGGGCGGAGAGCAACAGGATCACAATACTCAACCAGGCGGGACCGGTTCTCGAGGTTCTTCGGACGGGACACGCAATCCAGAGTCGTGAATTCCTGTTGAGCATGGCAGTCAACCTCCGCGTTAAGTAAGGCCTGCTCGAAGCAAGAGCATGACGCTGGCGCCCGCGTCGAGCCTGCCGCCGCACATCAGGGTACCATATTGCCATGTGCGGCGAATCGGGCTGTAGTTCACTCGCTTGCAGATCGGGCAACTTCCAGCTCGCTCGCCGGTGATGTCGGGTGCTTTGTGGCGGGCGTGGGCAGCGGCGGTACGCTCCAAGGCGTGGGAAAGTGCTGCTGGTGGGTTTTCGCTCGCTCGTTTTCTGCCCGCACAAACACGGACTGTTGCTGGGGAGCTGATCGGCTTGTGAAGACCCGCCAACACTTTGCGCGAGTTTGACCCAGCCTACGTGAGTCATCCGGGCTAAGCTGCTGAGAGTAGTGCCCCCAGCAGGGCGAAAATCATGGCGGCAGCGAAAAACACAAGCAGTACGTACTGCGCCGGGTGCATAGGAACTCTCTTCAACGTGAGCAGATCTTTCGACCACGCGTTGGCCATGCGTGTCTGCTCGTCCTCCGAACTTGCCACTTGGATCCGCGTGCTGTTTCGTTCGTCATCGCGAACAACTCCAAACAGACGGTGTTCATTTCCCGCCTGGTCACACACCTCCACGCAAAACGTGAAGATCTGAAGCCAACCCGGTCGTTCAATCGCAACCAGCTTGAGATAGGCGAAACGCGCCTGATTACCACGGTAGCCGCGACAATTCAGGTACTCGCGAACATCCCTCTCAGTAACTCGATTGCCAATCAACCGGGAGATTCGTCTCATCCTAGCTTTTCTCGCAGGCCAACATCACTATGGTGCAAATGTGCAAATCGCCAGGGGACGCTACTCGGCTGGCTCGATCGGCCGGCGTGTTCTCATCTCTCGCGCGGTCGACGCATCCGGTGACGACCCTTCGATACGTTAGCGATGGGGCAAGTCTGGGCCACAGGAGACTGCAATATGCAAAAGTATGTCCGATCACTCGCATTAATAGCACGAGTCAATGAGCAACATTCACTCTGGCTCTGTCAATGGTGCGACCAGCGTGCTTGTGATGACTTCGTATCGGGAGAACGACGGGCTGATGAATCGTTTCGTGATTGCATTGACCGGGAAGTAGCCAAGTCACTCGGTCTGCAATGGCGCGACTTCCTGGTTGCCAATATGGCGCAATTGAACATGGAATTTGCCGCCGTACTGCCGGGCGAACAGCACCCGTATCACGTCGCAGTTGCTTTCTACATCGTGCATCTCTACCACGCAGCTTCGCGGCAGAGAGTCGCCTCGCTGCCGAACACCAAATGGTTGACCACCGGCGTATACGGGTGGCGTTCTCTCATGGCGTATCTTCGCTCCCGGAGGTATAGTAGGACAAGATTCGACCATGGTTAGGGGCGACATTCTACGTGCTCGGCTCGGAAAACTCCTCCGGCGATTTGTCCCACGGTTTCAGTCGCTCACTCGTGCCGTATGTCGGCTACCGCAAGCCTTTGCGGAGAGACGGCTGTCGATTATGTACCGCGCTCGGAAACCTCGGTACAATGCAGAAAAACCTGGCAACCGTAGTTGTACAGTGCCAGTTTGCAGCAGTGGATGTGCGTAACTCGTGTCTCCGTAACAGACTCTCGCCACCGGGCTCGTCCCGGCGGGTCTACGTTTGCTGACTACTCAGGCGGCCGAAAAGCCCCCTTCCCGCCGGCCATGGCCGCCGGGAAGGAAATCCATGGGTGGCTTAGATCGACGGTAGTTGTCAAACGCTCAACCACCGGGACGAGCCCGGTGGCGATAAAGCTCTTGTTAGTAAGGCCTTAAGATGATCGGAAATGTGAAAGTGGCGCTGTCCAATTAGTCTTTCGGTCACATTCGCACAAATGGAGATGGTGGCTTGTCCGATCCCGAAGTGCTGATTGTTGGTGGAGGCCTGGCAGGACTTTGCTGCGCTCTCCGACTGCATGTAGCAGGTATCTCCAGTCGGATTTTCGAAGCCTCCGACGGTGTGGGGGGGCGGGCCCGCACCGACACTGTCGACGGGTTCCTTCTGGACCGTGGCTTCCAAGTACTGTTGACCGCGTATCCCGAAGCGCGGCAGGTTCTCGATTATCGCTCCCTGGAGCTCGTTCACTTCGAACCTGGTGCCTTGATTCGCTATCAAGGGAAGTTTCATCGCCTCGTGGATCCCTGGCGGCGACCGCGACACCTGCTCTCCACGGCCACTGCGCCGGTCGCAAGTCTTGTTGACAAGCTGCGTGTTGCCCGATTGCGGCGGCGCGTCTGTCGTGCCTCGCTGGAAGAACTGTACGCGCGACCAGAAACAACGACGATCGACGCGCTGCGTAAGGAAGGATTTTCCGAACGCATTATCGAGCATTTCTTTCGACCGTTTCTGGGCGGCGTGTTTCTTGATCGCGAGCTACGGACATCGAGTCGCATGTTTGAGTTCGTCATGCGCATGTTCGCCGCAGGTGACGCGGCTCTGCCGGCTCGGGGCATGGGAGCCATGGCAGCTCAAATCGCTGCACGGCTTCCCAAGGAAACGGTGCGGACCGGCGCACACGTGGAATCGATTCACGGCAATTCGATTCGACTGAGTGGTGGCGAGTCATTTCGTGGTCAAGCAATTGTCGTCGCTTGCGATGCGCCGGCCGCGGCAAAATTGCTGGGCACCGAAATGCCAGCCGCCGGCCAGAGCGTAACGTGTCTCTACTTCGCCGCGGATCGAGCACCGATCACGGAACCGATCCTTGTTCTCAATGGCGAAAATCAGGGACCTGTCAACAACCTGTGCGTTCCCAGCCAGCTGACGCCGACCTGCGCGCCGCCCAACCAGTCGCTCATTTCCGTCACGGTACTCGCAGGTCCGGGCGATAATCAAACCGTCGAAGATGCGGTGCGGGATCAACTTCGTGATTGGTTCGGTGCCGACGCGGATCAGTGGCGCTGCTTGCGAACGTACTGCATCCCCTATGCCCTGCCCAATCAGACACCCCCTGCCCTCTCGCCGGTGATCAAGCCGGCCTTGCAAAGCGACGGGACTTTCGTCTGTGGCGACTATCTCGATACGGCGTCCATACAGGGCGCAATGGCCTCTGGACGACGCGCGGCTGAGCAAATCATCAGACTGCAGAGTAGTTGACAAGCGTGAAGACGCCACGCGGCGCGTGCCGGTGGAAGACCCGTTTGAAAACTACCGTGGCCCGCCGGATCACCGGTCGGTCGAGCGGAGGTGGTCAGTTCATTCGGCACGCAGCCGAGACCGAAACAAGCCGCGGTGCGGTTCGGCCTCGGCGGCGTGCCGGCGGATTGGAAACGTTGTGGTTCGGCCTGAGCCATCCCGTCAGCGACAACGCATTCGTCGAAGTCGTGTCATCAAGACGACTCCTAATGCAAACAACAGAAAACTGCTCGGCTCCGGAACAGGCTGCACGTTGAGTGCATATGCACCAAAATCGACCCGCACATCTGCTTCGCCAAAGTCGATGTCTCTCGCCGGTACAGGAACATCTTCACCATAAACAAGAACGTCATACATCGGATACGTGAGCGATTCGGACCCCACAAACAGCAGGTATCCGACATCTTCGGCCCGCATTGGCACGCTGAACACGAATTGCTCGTCCGGACCGATTGGAACGTCCCCCCAACCTTGCTCGCCAGACGACGAGACGCCTCCAATGTTGTCGAAGAAACCGGGAAGGGACAGATCGCCTCGCTTGACATTGGAGTAAAGGGCTCCGTGCTCAATCTCTCCAGCGACCGAAGCCAGCAAAGGATCGTACGAGATATCTAAGTACGCAGCGAAAACACCTGAATTAGCGGCCGACTGAAAACCACCTACGTGTTGTGTGAAAGTCTGTAACAGGAACTCATCTCCGACCCTCACGGAGTTGACCGGAGTGCCATTCAAGTCCGTCGCCTGGTGACGGAACCGAACTACCTGCGACCACCCAGTCGAGACGCAAAAGAAAACGCCAAGTGCGACCGCAAAAAAAACAACGCGACGTGACATCATATCTGCCTCCGAGCTTGTGAGACCTGGTTCTTGCTTGATTCGTCGATCAGAAACGACTTCGCGAACATCACCTTGGGCCACGCAGAACCTACCGCCAAGGGTCGCCTGGTCCGGCATGGGCCAAACAGAATCGTAGTCAGAAGTGTGTACTTTCGCGGAATTGTAGCAACTCACGACCAGCGCGTCACACAAATTGATCGCATAATGCCGCTGTGAGCTTGACTAACGCGGCACGCGGAAACAGCGGCAACCACATCGCCCAGTTTCTGCATCTAGTTTGTGCCTGCCATACCGCCAGGCACGACTGGTCAATTTCGTCGTGCTCAGCTTTGTTGTTCTGTTCCGCCGATAAACGCAGGTTGGCTGAAGGGAACGGCGATTGTTGAATGTTGATTGTTGATTTGCGAAGGAAAGACTCCTACTTCAACATTTGACAATCGCCACTGATCAATCATCAATCTGTCCAGCGGATGAGCGCAATAAGGCCAATTTGGATATCTTGCCAAGGCACGTCCAACTTTCGGGAAATTGACCACGCCACCACCAGCCATGACCTTCGATGTTTCAGAAATGGATCCGGTATGAAACGCCGGGAGCAACAGAACCACGCAACGGCGGACTGGCAGGAGCTGCCGAGTGGGAGGCAAACTGAAGGACGTTTTCCGGCATCTCGCCTTGCGTGGTCAATACTTTTGGGGGGACTCGCACAGCCGATCCGAGAGGTACGATTTCGCTGTCACGGACCATCCCTGGCAGTCAGTGGCACGAGGGAGTCCACTGTTGCCGCATCACAAAACTCAGACGTCCTCCTCGATCACCGCAAAGCCAAGCAGCGTGCCAAGATCCCTGATCCGCTCGCGGAAATCCCCGAATGTCGCACAACGGTGTACGCCATACCGATCGGGGTAGACATACCGCAGCACTTTCTGGGCGTCAACTGACGCCACGATCTTGGTCCGTCACATCATCTCGTAAAAGTGGTCTCGGTAAACTGCGTACTGCGACAGCATCGGCACAGTGGTACCAGTGTGCACAAGCACTTCCTTACTCTGGACATCGATCTGCCACATGGTTACCGGTTCGTCGCCAGGATACAGAATCCACGACGCCGCCGAGCCACCGGTTACCGCCCGACCCCGCACCGGTCGCTCTCGGTGATCGACCAGTATATACGGAACTCGCCGATCGTCGCCCCACGGGTTCCATGGTCCCTCACAGTGCTGCACGACCGACGTATTGTTGTACACATCGACTGAATAGTCCCCCAGCATGCTGGGGCGTCCATACGCGTGTTGCAGCAGCATCTCCGAGAGAATGATGTTCAGATGAGACTGGCACTTGGCGACGATGTTGTGCAATTGGAATTCAGACGTCGCCAGTGCCGGCGTGACATAATCCTCGCGACGCGGATTTTCGATCAACGAGCGTATATGGAATGCCATCGCCGTGGCGTTGTATTTCCGCATCAGGATCTCCATCGCCAGGTAGACTTTGGCAGATCGCACGACTTCGGACTCCGTCGTATTGCTCATCTTCTTGGCCTTGTCGATCCAGCGTTTGGCGATCGCATTGGCTTGCGGAACTGCGTTGCGCCACAGATGCTGGACCTCGGAATCGCCAGCGACTTCTTTCGTTCCGATCTTCGTCACTGTGACACCGAAAGTCTCTTCGATGGCGCCCAGTATTTTCTCGTTGTAGTCGGCGGGAATATTCTTCAGCATATCCCCGTACGTGACGTTGACCCAGGGTGAGTCGGTCACCGTAAGAATGTGATCTCGCTTCATTTGCTTGAGCGCTTTGAACAACTTGATCTTGTCCGCCAGATCCTGTAGCATTCGCTCCGAGACGTTGGGATCCGCGCAGAATCTCCACGGATCTAAAGATGCGCTAATGACTTTGTGCTCTTTCAGCCGTGGATACGGGATGTTCATAAAGTCATTCACAACGGCCACGTTGATGGTCGGCACACCAGTCCTCAGCAGTTCGTAGTCCCTCGGCCACCCGCAAACCACGACACCGTCATAGCCGGAACGCTTGAGTTCTTTGGCCTCATTGAGCACGGACTGCATCGTAACGCCGGCGGTGAGGTCTCGGACGTCGAAATTGACACCTTCGCACAGTTCCTTCAGTCGCTGCACGATGGCTGGATTCGAGATCGGCTCGACGTCCGTGTCATCTCGTGATGGCGCCGTCGGCAGGATAACCATGTAGACGCGCGTGAGATCGTCGCGCGGGGTGCTTGGAGGCACCGCCCACGAGGAGTTATTGCTCAGCATGCAAGCACCAGGGCGCCGCTGGCCGTGCCCAGAAACGCACGACGCGTGAGTGCGGCCATGATGAAGTCCTCCTGCGTTAGTGAAGGTGCGGGACACAGTGTCAAAGGCAGGCCCGCGGCTCGTCGCGGCCCCCTCGCCGCCTGACAGGCAGCGTCGCCAAACAAATTGGCAAGCGAAATATCGGAACCTCACAGCCAGACGAACCAACCCGCGCGGCCACTCAGAAAGGATTCCGCCATCGATCAACTGTGTCAGATCGGGAACCGGTCCATGTAGGAAGCGATCGCTAGCATAACTCGGCCGAATCCCCCGCGTCCAGTACTGAGGCCGAGGATCGTTGCCCACCATCTGCTGCGATTACGGCCCCCAACCACGAGACTCTCGAAAACCGATGGCCTGAGCAACGGCACTTCTGAGGGACCTGCTCTTTCGCCATCGATACGTACCACTTTCCTGGCAGGCGGACGTGGGTCAATAGCTATCCGTGCTGGCTACTCGATGGCTCTCGCCGATTCAGCACTGTTTGAGTCCGCCCTTTTCTAAAGATCACCCTCCAAGGCCACGCATGGTCGTCGGCAATGGATGCCGGGTCGGCTCAAGTAACTCCGAATGGTTCGCAATCTGGCCTCCACTGGGATACAATCACACGCAGATCTTGGACATGCAAGAAACACACGTCGCACGCGTGCCGCGCGAGACAGCAGAAGGACGCTCTGGCCGAAGGAGACAAGCCGTGATTCGGAACAGATTCGTTTTGACGATCCTCGCCGTGCTGTTTGCCGCGACGGGTCCTCGTGCCACGGCCGACGATTGGGGGGAACACGGCTTCGCTGACTCCAGTGGCGTGAAGATTCACTATGTCACCAAGGGCGCGGGGACGCTGCTGGTGATGATTCATGGTTTCCCGGACTATTGGTATACGTGGCGAAATCAAATGCCGGCGCTGGCAGAGCACTTTCAAGTCGTCGCGATGGACCTTCGGGGTTACAATCAAAGCGACAAGCCGGAAGGCGTGCAGAACTATGCCATGTCCAAACTGGTCGGTGACGTGAAAGCGATCGTCGAGCATTTTGGAAAGAAGCAAGCGGTGATCGTTGGCCATGATTGGGGAGGAGCGATTGCGTGGTCGTTCGCCATGGAGCATCCCGAGATGACCGAACGACTGGTGATTCTGAACCTGCCGCATCCGAATGCGTTACGCCGCGAGTTGGCCAACAACCCGGAACAACAAAAAGCCTCAGCATATGCTCGCCGGTTTCAGCAACCCGACGCCGCATCGCAACTGACCGCCGAGCAATTGACGTTCTGGGTAAAGGATCCGGATGCCCGCAAGAAGTACGTCGAGGCGTTTAAGCGATCATCGTTTGAGGCCATGCTGAACTACTACAAGGCCAACTACCCCCGCGAGCCATACGAGCAACCCGTCAACACGCGCAAGGTCAAATGCCCTGTGCTCATGCTCCACGGACTCAAAGACACGGCGCTATTGCCCGGCGGACTCAACGATACCTGGCAGTGGTTGGAAAGTGATCTGACGTTGATCACGTGTCCCGACGCCGGCCATTTTGTGCAACACGACGCGGCTGAGTTCGTAACAAGCCAAGTGAAGAACTGGTTGACCAGATAGCCTGGATATGCGACGACGGCCTTTTTCCGAAGCCTTGCTCTGAAGGACTGACCCCATGTCAAACCAATCACGACGGACGTTTCTTCGCCGGGCCGCGGCCAGTGGGATGGCTGCGGCGCTGACGCGCGGCGGCGCGATGGGCTCCGGCAAGTTGCTGGGAGCCGATGCCGAGGCCTCTGCTCGCTGGGCTCCCGGCGAGGGGCCTAATCAGCCTATCGGCCAGGCCCAAGGTATCTTTCCCGGCCGCGTGGTCTGGATCCACGACGCCCAAGTCGCGCGTTGGGATGGCAACACCGACCATGGCGGGTGGTTCGAGGACAAGTTCACCGATCCGGTGTTGGCCGATCAGATGCTCGGCAGGGCCTTGCGGTCGTTGGCCGGTGGGAAGACCGATACGGACGTGTGGTCGGCGTTGTTTCGGCACTCGAACCGTAGACGCGGACGAGGCGACGTCGCTTATCAGAGAGGGGAAAAGGTGGCGGTCAAGCTCAACCTGAACTGCTCCAAGCGTCAGGCCGACCCGACTCACGGTCTGTACAACACGCCGCAGTTGACGCTCGCACTGTTGCGGCAGCTGGTCCACCAGGCGGGCGTCCCCGAGACCGACATCGTCGTCTACGATGCGTCGCGGTGGGTCAACGACTCGATCTTCCTCCCGGCGCACGCCGAGTTTCCGGGGATCCGCTTCGAGGATCGCACGGGTGGTGACGGACGCTTTAAGATCCAACCGGACAAAACCGTCGCACTGCACTTCGGCGATCCTGACACGCCCGACAACGGAAAGACCTACCTGCCCACGTGCGTGACTGCCGCGACATACATGATCAACGCGGCGCTCATGAAGGGCCATGTCCTGGCAGGCGTGACCTTGTGCGCGAAGAACCACTTCGGTTCGGTCTATCGCGAGA
This sequence comes from uncultured Planctomycetota bacterium, assembly GCA_963700575.1. Classification (GTDB taxonomy): domain Bacteria; phylum Planctomycetota; class Planctomycetia; order Pirellulales; family Pirellulaceae; genus JAJRVM01. The sequence goes on from CAVOYC010000001.1 coordinate 122,685, forward strand.
ATACCGGCCCGCAGGATCCGCACGAGGGGTGGAACCCCAGCCACCTGCACGACTCGATCTTGGTCCGCACTCGGCCCATGGCCACGAGTAACCCCCTGGTGGATCTGACGGGACACAAAGATCTGGGCGGCAAGACGATCCTCTATCTGATCGACGCGCTTTACGCAGCCCCACACCAGAACGAGAGGCCTGAGAGATGGAAATCTTCGCCCTTTGACGGCCACTGGACCGGTAGTCTGTTTGCCTCGCAGGACCCCGTGGCAATCGAATCGGTCGCCGTAGATTTCTTTGCGGCCGAAGAGACTGCCGTGAAAATGGTCGGGGCAGTGGATAACTACCTGCACGAAGCCGCGCTGGCCCATCAGCCTCCGTCCCGGACCCGTTACGCCCCGGACGGGGATGGCACGCCTCTGAACAGCCTCGGCGTGCACGAGCACTGGAATTGTCCCGAGCTCAAGGAGTATTCGCGGAATCTCGGAACAGGCACAGGCATCGAACTCGTGACGGGAGAGTGATCGGCTCCGTCCGACCGGTTTCCGAACGCAGACCATGTCCAGGAGACAATGGACTGCTCCACGAGGTCGTGGCACTGAACGGCAATTGGATTTGCGAGGCTGAGAATTATCGGTAGAATTGGTGGAATTGACGATTTCCTTGCCCTGCATGGATGTATCCGATGGCCTTGAAAAGCAAAAAGCGCTCTGGACGTCGTGTGGCGGTCGGCTCGCTCGATCTGATCCAACGCAACTTTGAACGCGGTGACTTCAAACAAGCCTTAAAAGACGCCCGCGTCGGCTACCGCCAGAAGGCGACGCCCGAGCTGCGGAGTCTGCTCGAGCATGTCTACATGGCCCGGGCCCAACAACTCTCGCGGCAGGGTTTGCGCGAGGATGCCCGCCGAATCGCCCAGGAACTGCTTGATTTGGGAATCACGCAGCCCAGTGTCCAGTCAGGACTGCCGGAATTGCTCCTCTCGACCGGCATGTTGGACCGCCTGCCTGCGGGTCGCGATGCGTTGACAGATGACCACCGAGATCGCTTGCAGGTCAAGATCGCCGATTTGGCGGTTCTCCGGCCACAGGATGCGCCGCAGGGGATGCAGGAAATAAGAGAAGATGCGCAAAGAATACGCTCCGCGTTAGAGGCCGTGGAACGGGGAAATGAACTCGCTGCGCTGGCCCAACTGAAAGGCCTCCCGCGGCAGTCGCCGCTGGCCGATTGGAAGTTCTTTGTGCGCGGGCTGATCGCCTACTATCGGCGTGACGAATCCAACATGCTGGCCAACTGGAATCGCCTGGATGAGAACCGCGCTGCGGTCAAGATCGCGGCTCCGCTGAAGTTTATGGCCGGAGTCGCCTCGCCCCGGCAAGACAGTCAGCTGACGTCGAAGGTCAGCCGGCTGGAGCAGCAGGCGACCAGCCATCGGGTGCTCGGCACGCTGTTGAAGCTCCGGAAATGCGCCGCCGATCAAGACTGGCCGCAGGTCCTCCGGACGTTGAAGACGGCAGGCGGAGAGTTGCAGAAGCTCGACTCCGAGGTCTATCGGCGGATCGCCTCCTGGCTGTGTGGCGTGTTCATCCACGGCGAACAAGTCGAGGAGCTGGACCGCTTGGCGCGATTTGCGGAACCGCCTCCGCTCGATCCCCGCTGGAATCGGGCCCGGGCGGTGGTCCGCGAGAGTTCCGGTCATCGTAGCGCCGAGCAGTACTGGCGGAAATACTTGAGAGACCTGGAAAGCATCGCAGCACTTTCGCCGACCCAACGGCACCTCGCTCGAGCCATGGTCTATCTGCATCTGGCCAGGGACTACGCTGACCGCGCCGTGGGCCTGCGCGAGTGCCGCTGCGGGGCGGATCACTCGTCCCGGATCAAAGATGCCGAAGCCGAGGCGTTGGAACAATTTAACCAATGTTTGAAGCTCGCCCCGACCTATCGACCGGGCTACGCAGGTTTGGCAGAGTTTCATGGCGACGCCGGCCGACGGAACGAGGCGGTCGAGGTCTATCAGCGATGGCTCGAGCGGACGCCGAACGACGTGGAGGCGTTGCTGTATTTGAGCCAGCATTACGTCGCCTGCGACGAGCCGCTAAAGGCTCGTGGCTTTGCCGAACGGGTTCGTCAACTGAAACCGCTGGACAAGTCCGTCAGCAATCTGCTGTGGAGTACTTATGTGAAAGCGGCACGCCACTTCGCGTGCCAGGGCCAGTTCGATCAGGCCCGTGAAGAACTGGCCGCTGCAGATCGTCTTCAACCGGAGCGGAGCGATAGTTATGACATGCTCGCTCGCAAGGCCATCCTCGAGATCAAGGCGGGCAGCCCAAAGTCGGCGCGACATTTCATCGAGCAGGCGCACGAGGTGATTGCTGAGCCGACCGCCTTGTGGTTGGTGATGACGATCGAAGCGATCCGCTTCGAGTTACCCAACAAAGAGACTTGGCTGTACGAGAAACGCTTGCAGGCCGCGCTCAAACGTCGCTGCCGAAGTGAAACGGCCGGTCTGTTGTGCCAGATGCTGGACGCTCACCTGCAGACTCCGCAGCCGTACCAGAGTTGCGATCAGCATGTGCAAGCCGTGCTCAAGTATGTCCGTCGCTGCTCGCGCGTGACGTGGCAAGCGGAAGATCTCCGCCAGGTTTGTGAATTCCTGGACACGGCGGAAGAGTACGGCATGGTGGAAAAATTGGTCACCAGGGGACTGAAAAGATTTCCAGACGCCGCGTATCTGCATTGGCTGACTGCAAAAGCCGAAATGTCCAAAGGGCCCTGGCGCTGCAATCGCTTACTGGCTCTTGATCACCTGCAAACGGTTGTTCGATGCGGGGCGTCATCCAACGATCCTCGCGATAAGCAAATCGTAGACCTGGCCAAACACGCGCAAATCTTGCTTGAGAATTCCTCGCCAGACCACGACAACTACGATGACGACTACGATGACGAAGATGATTTCCATGAAGGTAGTCAGTTCGACGGTATGCTGGACGATTTGGAGGGTATTCCTCGCAACGTGATCCTTGAGATTCTCGAAAAACCATGCAGACGAATGGGTCTCGATCCGGAAGAAGTGTTGAGAGATATCGAGCGCCGCCAATCCGCCAGGAAACGCGGTTCGCGCGGTGGGAAATAGCGTCCCGCCGGGTGGCCAGGACCGACGGCAGCCAGAGAGAGGACTGGATTATGACGGATCCCTACGAAATTCTGGGCGTCTCGCCGGAAGCCGATGAGGCAACGTTACGGCGGCGGTATTTGGAGCTGGTGCGGCAACATCCGCCTGAGAAGTGCCCCCAGCAATTCTCGGCGATCCGCGAGGCTTACGAGCAACTGCGCGATCCGGTGGCCCGCCTGCATAATCGATTGTTTGAGACTCGTACCGAGGAATCGATCGAAGACATCATTGCCGACGTACGAGCGCAAGTGCGGTCTGCGCCATCCCCACCGAGACTCTGCTTTCCATAGCCGAGCAGTAGAGGAATCCATGAACGATTGGCCCGATCACGAAAAGATCCTCTCGCGGTTTCGCGAATGGCTCGACCAAACGCAAGCTGAGTACGCCTTGTTGGATGAACCGGCGGCGGACGAACCGTTGCCGGGCGAACCGGTCGGTTTGTACCAGTTGGCCGAGCAACTGTCGGCCCTGCGTCACGAGGTGAAACTGCTGACCAAGGCGTCTCGTGGCGCGGAAGAGCGGAACGAGGCGACACTGCTGTCGATGAACGCGGCCATCGAACAGTTCCGCGCGGTCGCGCCCCACGAGGACGCCGCAGTGCAGCAGACCGCCCGGCCACTGGTGGAAGCGATCGTGCAGTTGGACGAGTCGCTGGTCCGCGGTCGCCGCGTGATCGAACAGGCGCGCCAGCGCATCCTGGAGGAATGGAGCGCGGAATTGAAAGAGGTCCGCGATCACCTGGATCAGCTTTATCACACGCAGCCCTGGTGGCGCAAAACGCTGGTCCGGCCCTGGCATCAGGCCACGCGCGATGTCTACTCGGGCCGCTCGCTGGAAACCGGTCGCAGCATCTTCGATTCGTTGCTGGAGGGCTACGACCTGATTCAGGGCCGCTTGCGAAGGTCGATGCAGGAACAGTCGATTGTGCGTATGGAGTGTATCGGCAAACTGGCCGATCCGCACTGCATGACCATTGTGGAAGTCGTCAGCGATCCCGGCCGCAGGCCGGGTACGGTGCTGGAAGAGATCCGGCCTGGGTATTACTGGGACGGTAAGGTATTTCGTTTTGCGGAAGTCAAGGCGGTCAGCGAACGCTGACCGAATGGGGCGAGTCCTTTTTCTTGGGGCGGACTCAAGATGTGGGATGCGCGCGCGCGCCTGTTTGGTGGCCGCGGCACGGCGGCAAGATGCCACCGCCACTTGGGGTGGGGGCAAATCCTACAGAGGTAGAATACAGAGATGAAAAAAGAGAGTGGTTGTCGGTGGTGGGACCGACGCCCGACTTGCACAGGCCAACATTTGAAACAGGAGTACTGCTGGCATGGAGACGATTCTCGGCATCGACTTGGGCACAACCAACAGCGCCGTTTCCATTATCCGCGACGGGAAGATCACCGTGCTTGAGCAGGACGGCCAGAAAATCCTGCCGTCGGTCGTCGGATTGGATCCCGAGGATCGATTGCTGGTCGGCTTTCCGGCTCGCAACCAGTGGACGCTGGCGCCGGATCGCACCGTGCGCTCAATCAAACGAAAAATGGGCTCGTCGGAAACTGTTCGGCTGGGCAATCAGACATGCAGCCCCCAGGAAATCTCGGCGATCATACTCCGCACTCTCAAGGAGCGGGCTCAGCAACAAATCGGGCACGAGGTGCAGAAAGCCGTCATTACTGTCCCGGCCTTCTTTAACGAACAACAGCGCGAGGCCACACGCGAAGCCGGGGAATTGGCGGGACTCGAAGTGGTCCGAATCATCAACGAACCGACGGCGGCGGCGTTGACCTACAGTCCCGACCCGGACAAGCTTGAACGGCTGTTGGTCTTCGATCTGGGCGGTGGAACATTCGATGTATCCATTGTCCAAGTTGAGCAGGGTGTGGTCGAAGTGCTTGCCAGCCACGGCAATACGCAGCTGGGTGGCGATGATTTCGACGAATTGCTGATGGATTTCGTTTGCCAGAAGTTTCAAGATGAGCAGGACGTCGATCTACGGGAGACTCTGGTCTCCAAGTCGCGTGTGTTGAAGGCTGTAGAAGAAGCCAAGAAGCGATTGTCATTCGAGCCTTACACAAGAATCGAGGAGGAATTTATCACAGAGAAGGCCGGCGTGCCGTTGCACTTGAACATGGAAATCCTGCGCCTGGATTACGAACAGTTGATCCAGCCCCTGCTGGACAAGACACTGGTCTGCGTCGATGAAGCGCTATCGGACGCCAAATTGGCGGCCCATGAAATCGACCGCGTGATCCTCGTCGGCGGGGCCAGCCGCACGCCGCTGGTCCATCGCTTGCTGCAAGAGCAACTTGGCCAACCGATCCACACGGAAATCGACCCGGACCTGTGCGTGTCGATGGGTGCGGCCATCCAAGGAGGACTGATCGCGGGGATCGACCTGGGCCCGGTGCTCGTGGATATCACTCCACACACGCTCGGCATCAATTGCATCGGGGAACTGAACGGCTACGAGTCTCCTTTTTGTTGTGCTGCGATCATCGAGCGCAACACTCCGCTTCCCGCGTCCCGCTCAGACCTCTTCAGCACCTACCATGACGGCCAGACGGAGGTGTCAATCGAAGTCTTTCAGGGCGAGGATCGCGATGTGCGGCACAACGATCCGGTGGGCGAATTCATGCTGGAGGGGCTGGCCGATGTCAAGCAAGGTAATGCCGTCCTGGTGCGATTCGACCTGGATCTGGATGGTATTCTCACGGTGACTGCCACGGAAAAGGCAACGGGCCTGGAAAAGAAGCTGACTATCGACAACGCCATGTCCCGCTTCCGCAGCGTCAACCGAGCCCAGGCCCAGGCCCGATTGAAACTGGCGTTCGCCGGAGATGAGGCGGCTTCCGCCGACCAATCGCCGGACTCGAACGCCGAGCCGGTTGAGGAATTGTCGGCGGAATTGCAGCTCGCCATCGGCAAGGCAAACGAATTGATCGACCGAGCCAAAGGCCTGCTGGCCGATGCGGATGAATTGGATGCGGAAGAGATTCGTGGATTACTCGCACAGCTGCAAGCTGCCATGGAGCAACATTCGCTCGGCGACATGAGCGACATCTCGACCAAGCTGGATGATTTGGTCTTCTATCTACAGGACGCGACTTGATGGAGGCCACCAACCAACACGCGAGCCCGCAGGAAATGGTCTGCCCGACCTGCGATGCGCGGCAGACCTGGTCGGACGAATGCCGCCGCTGCAAGACGGATCTGTCGCTATTGCGACAAATCTGGCAGATGGCCGAAGCGGAACGCCGGCGCTGCCTGCGCGAGCTGGCCGCGGGGCGTCCCCGTCAGGCGCAGCGCCACGCTCGCCGCTACGCCACCTATGTCGGGCATGCCGAGGCATCACGCCTGGTCGGCGTCTGCAACCTCCTCTGCGAAGACTGGCCGAGCGTGCTGCGCAGCTGACGGGCGGCCAAAGAAACAGGACGCTACAGAATGACGCACACCACAGTGCGATCCAGACGCCGCCGACACTCCACTGCTTCTGCTTCGTGAATGTGCCCAACGCGATTCGGCCTGCTTGTACGGATCGGGCAAGGCCCGCATAATTGGGCGCATCACCACGGTGGGATGCCATGCAGCTAAGACCCTTCGATATCGGCTTCTTTCTGGCGTTTATCGGCTTTGTCGTCGCGTTTGCGATGTACAAGAGCCGGCGTGAGCGCAACAGCGAAGATTATTTCCTGGCCGGTCGGGGACTGACTTGGCCGCTGATCGGCTTGTCGATCGTGGCGGCCAACATCTCGACCGAGCAGATGGTGGGCATGGCCGGGCAGGGCGCGGGGAGCGTCGGTCTGGCTGTCAGCGGATGGCAACTCGCCGGCGCCATCGGCATCGTCATCATTGCCTTCACCTTCCTGCCACGCTTCTTGCAGGCAGGCATCTACACCATGCCCGAGTTCCTGGAATACCGGTACAACTCGGCCGCGCGGGTCATCATGGCCGTCATCACCGTGGTCATCTACGTGGCGGTGCTGCTCACGGCCGTGCTCTATTCCGGCGGACTGACGTTGCACACTATCTTCGGTGTCGATCTGACATTGGGGGTCTGGAGCATCGGCGTTGTGGCGGCCTTGTATACGACCTGGGGCGGGCTGAAGGCGGTCGCCTGGGCCGACCTGATCCAGGGACTGGCACTGCTGGCCGGAGGTCTTCTGGCGTTCTCGCTTGGCTTGCAGGCGTGCGGCGGCTGGGCGGCGTTCACGCACGCCAACGCGGATCGGCTGCACATGATCCTGCCGGCGGATCACCCTCAACTGCCCTGGACCGGCATTGTCGCGGGCATGTGGATCGTCATCCTTTACTACTGCGGGCTGAACCAGTTCATTGTGCAGCGCAACCTGGCCGCGAAGACTCTTCGTGACGGGCAACTCGGCATGGTCTTCGCAGCCTGGCTTTGGCTGCTCGTTCCGTTCGCGATTGTCATGCCGGGTATGATGGCTCTCCAGATCTACCCGGAGGATCTGGCCCAGGAGGCGGACAAGCGGAACGCCGGACTGATGGAGCGCTATGCATTGGGCGAGGGAGACATGGCACCGAACGGACTGGTCCTGTTTGCTCCCGACGACGAATGGAAGCGACGCCATGCGACTCAGCTGCCGGACATCGAGCAACATAACCGTCGCGCGACGGAGTTGGCCCAACGCAGCGGAACGCCGGCCGCCGAGGAGATTCTGATCGGCCGGCAGTACGATGCGGCGTTCCCGGTGTTGATCAAACGTCTGATTCCGCCGGGACTGCGTGGCCTGATGTTGGCTGCCATTGCCGGGGCGGTAATCAGTTCGCTGGCCTCCATGCTCAACTCCGCATCCACCATTTTCACCATGGACGTGTACCACCGACTGTTTGCCCGGCAAGCGTCGCAACAGCGGTTGGTCGTTCTGGGGCGCGTGATGACCATGTTGTTCGTGGTCGCTGGCTGTCTGTTGGCTCCCGCCTTGGCAAACCCCGAGTTTGGTGGCGTGTTCCAGTTCATTCAGCAGTTCCAGGGCTACGTCTGGCCGGGCGTGGTAGCGGCGTTCGTTGTCGCCTTTGTCGTACCCCGCGCACCGGGCGCCGCCGGTGTCGCCGCCTTGCTCGGCGGTCCAATCATCTACGGTATCTTTCAGTACTTCAGCGACGTTCATTTCCTGATCCAGGTGCTGCTGACCTTTGTCATCGTTTGTGCGATCATGATGGTGATTACATGGGCTCGGCCATTGAAAGAGCCAAAACAACTGCCAGTCCGCAGCGACATGCAGGTGGAAAACTCAAGACTCGCGATGGCACTGGGTGCCGCAGCGATCGTCGCCGTCGTCGCGTTCTGCTGCGCCTTCCCGTAGATCAAGAAGCGCCCGACGAGCAGCTTGGATTGCCCAACGACGAACCAACAGGCGAGCGATGCCTGCATTGGGTCTATCGTTACGATCGCCGTGGCCGCCGCATCGCACACGATTTCCCCACCACGATCGATTCCGCGGGCGCTCGCACCGCAGTGGCTCTGAATGACCGCGAAACGGCCATTCTGGTCAAGCTGCCGGCACAGCTCGAGGCAACAGCTGACGATTCATCCCGGAGCTGCAGGTTGAGCTCACCGAAGAGCTAATCGCTCCGAATTCCGTGGCGGGCGATGTCATCTGCCAGTCGCTGGCGTCGGGCGGATCTTGATGTTGCGATACTCGATGGCTCCACCGTAATCCTGCAGGCCGATGTGACCTTTTTCGGCCTGGCCCCAGTTGCCTTGTCCGTACGCGGTGAGAAAGAACTTGCTGGTCTTCACGTGAGCCTGCCAGCGGTCGCTGTCGATGTCGTATTCCAGCAGTTTTTCTCCGTTGAGCCAATGTTCAACGTGCTTGCCCTGCGCCAGAATTCGCGTCTGATTCCATTGGCCCAGAGGTCGGGTCACATCCTTGGCCGGTGCGAACACGGCATAGCACGCACCCGCAGACGCCAACTCATTCAGGCCGTCCAGGTGTCCCGCATTGTCCAGAATCTGATACTCGGGACCAGACTGCCAGACTTGATCGTGCTGCTCGGTCGCGCGATAGATCACGCCGCTGTTGCCGCCTTTCGTCATTTTCCATTCCAGCAGCAGTTCAAAATCATCGAATTCATCGACCGTGATGAGATCGCCCGTGGATGCACCCTGCTCGCGACGAGACAACAGCGATCCGTTCTCCACCTTCCAGCTGTCGGGTACTGTTTCGGACTTGTACCCGCGCCAGCCAGCGGTGGACTTGCCGTCAAAGAGCAGTCGCCAGCCGGCATTCTGTCTCTACATCGCTCAGCGAGTTGTGGTCCTCGGCGTATGCTGATATCCGCCAGACCAAACATCATCAGGGCCAACAGCCCGGCAAGTGTTTTCAGGTTCATGGTGTCGTGTCCCTCGGTGTGAGTTGTAATTCCAGCAGGTCAGCGTCCAAAAGACAGATCGGAGCCGTACCGTGAGAGTGTCGCTTAGGATCGGTGAAGCAATAACTGGCAGATTTTTTCTTGCCCCTCACCTTTATCCTCTCCCCCGCTATTCGCTTCGCGGCGGGGGAGAAGAGACAAGACGATAGTTATTGCTTCGTCGATCCTTAGTCTATCATATCTGTCGGGCGGAAGGCCACCTTCCATCAGCAGTTCCCATGCGACGCGAAGGATGACAGGAAGCTGAACGGGTAATGGGACTTGACCGAGTTGCGGCGCAATGTACCGATCGTCGTGAACTGCACTGGGCAAACCATCAGCCTGCATCGCGTATACTAGTCTTCACGCATCCGGTTTTTCTACCCAGTAAGACGAACTCATGAAATCTGCCGCTATCGTGAACTTTGCTCCCGAAAAGTACTCGGTAGAGATCCGGGAATTCGAACAACCCTCGATCGGTCCAGACGATGTGCTCGTGGAAGTTGCCAACGTCGGTGTTTGCGGCAGTGATTTGCATCAGTGGACTGCGGATCATTCATGGCCGGTAAACTATCCGGTCGTACTCGGTCACGAATTCAGCGGAAACATTGCTCAACTCGGTGCGTCGGTCAATAGCTGGAAAGAAGGTGACCGTGTCGTCAGTGAAACCGCTGCGATCATTGACCAGTGCAATCCAATGTCGCGGCGCGGACTTTACAACCTTGATCCCACTCGCAAAGGCTTCGGTTATGGTGTCAACGGTGCAATGACCAGGTATGTTTGTGTCCCTTCACGGATTCTGCACTCGATCCCTGAGTCGCTCTCGTTTGAGCATGCATGCCTGACGGAACCTTGCTGTGTGGCATACAACGCAGTCGTGAAAAATACGCGCATCACATCGCGTTGTCACCATGCACGCCAGCGATCGCTACCTCGCCGAAGGCACGCTCGAAGACTTGCGCCGCGAGGAAGGCGGTGCCTTGGGCTACGCCAAACGCCTGCGACATGGCGAAATTGGCCAGGGCCTCAATGATGACGACGCCATTTTTCGCGAACTCAAAAGTAGAGGATTCGACGGATGGATCAGCATCGAAGACGGCGTTGACGGCATGGACCAGCTCGCCCGCAGCGTGGCATTTCTGAAGCGGAAGATTGCCGCGCATTGGCCGTAAGCCGCGCGTCGCCGCGTCGGCTGCAAAGAAGGCGCGAGACCTGTGTCGCACGGCGGTATCTGCCAGCAAGTGGCCAAGAAAGGCGGGCCAAGAAAGGTGCCATGCCACAACTTGCGGCAAGAGGCGCAAACGAGCGAGACTCCGCCCTGCGGCGTGAGGGCAACCATCTGTCACACTGCTGGCGGCATATGCGAAGGGTTCTTGTCGCTGCCGTCTCCTTACGGATCTTGCCCAGGTTCTCTCAAGAGGTGGTTTGGCACTCGGTGCGTGATGCAGAATTTTTGGACCAGCACAAGTCTCACGCTTTCGCCGGCGGCGACTCGAGGACCTGTAAGAGGGCCTTCATGTAGCCGACGGTATAGGCCCGACCGCGGTGGCCCCAAGCCGTATCGCCGGCCATCAGGGGAACGTGGTCGGTAAGCATGATGCCGCGAAAGCCGACTTCTTTGAGCGTCTGCATCGTTGCCAGGATATTGCAGTTGCCCTCGCCCAGCCAACACTCGGTAAAGTTGTCGGCCGTTCCTTGCACGTCGCGCAGATGCACGTAGAAGAGTTTGCCGCGCTGGCCGAAGAAGCGGATGGCATCGAGCACGCCCGCCCCGCCCCGCATTTCCGACCAGCAGCCGTGGCAGAAATCGAGCCCGTGCATCGGGCTGTCGTGGACCTGCATCGCCCGCTGGAAGTTTTCGAAGTTGCGGAACAAACGGGCGACACCGCCTAGCTCGGGCACGGGTGGATCGTCGGGGTGCAAAGCCAGACGCACGCCAGCTTCCTCGCAGACCGGCAGAATCCGCTCGAGGTACCAGTCGTAGTGGTCCCACATCTGTTGCTCGGTGTAGCGTCTCCCGAAACTCAGCGGTCGACTTTGAGCCTGTTTGAGTTCGAATGCGGTGGCCATCGCCCCGCCCCGAATTTTTCGCGGCGACGTTCGCCAGACGCTGTTGGGCATGAAGTGGTAGCCGAGGATCGGGATTCCCGCCCGGCCCAGGTTGCGCACCGTACGGCCCATGTTTTCCACTTGCTCTTCACGACCCGCAAGGCCCAGCATGATCTTATCGTAAAACCGGATGGGGACGTTCTCGATCGAGATCAACCGTAAGTCAGCCGCTTCCGCCCGCCTGCGCAACGCGAGCAGGTCCTCGTACTCCCACCGTTCTTGGCCGGGCAACTTCGGCGTGTTGAGCACAATATCGTCGACGCCGCATTGCTTGATGAACGACATCCGCTCGTCGGTCAGCGCGTTAAACTGGCCCAACCCGACGCGCATCGGCAGCTTGTCGATATCCCCGGCTGGCTGGCTCGCCGCGTGGCTTCTGTTGCCCTGCATGGCCCCAATGGCTGCCAGTGCCCCGGCCGAACCGGTCGCTGCCAGCGAGGCCTTCAGGAAATGGCGCCGCTTGAAAGGTCTCATATCTTCTCCTGACATCGATGGGTTGTGGGGAAGGTGATTCCGGGATCCGCGCGGTCGCGTTCCGCTTGGAGTCGGATACGAGTGTTGACGCTGTTGGCCGCCTCGCCACGGGTGCAGGCCGTGGCAAATGGAGCGATCGAGATGCTCTGCAAAACGCTCCCGCCGGCCTGTCTGTTCCAGGTCTCGGGAAGCGGGACTGGCGCGAGCTTCTGGGCTGACATCGTGATCTCCGAGTCTCGTGTGGCGAACTCGCCAAGATCACGATAACATGAGATCAGTCAACGGATGGCTGCTGGCCGACATAATCGCCAAAATTGGTGAACTCGCGTACCACTTGTGGGAGGCAAACCGCGGAACGCATGCTGTGCGAAATAGGTGGAGAGTACCCGTGTGTGCTCACAGCCATACCTGGTCGACGCTCCCCGCGCCTCGCACCATGACGCATTGACGAGAACCAGGAACGTTCAGCAACCGCTGCGTATGAGTCCAGATCAATGTTGGCCAGAATTCATCTACGGAATTGTCCCGCGCAGGCGACCTGCCTACGACCACCCTGTAGCAGTAGGCTGGCGATCGGCGGAAACTTCATGAGAGGTTTCTGCGGAAGGCTTGCGGTTCGCTCGCTTGCTCGAACCTGCCTCGCTATACTCATGGAGGTGCTGTTGGGAGCGATTCTTCGGCGTGTGCCGGAGCTCGAATAGCTACCCTCGATGAACCGGCGCAGCGGGATGACGCTTCTGAGAGTGACGAGTTTGATCGCCGTCGTTGCTTGTCTGAGTTCGGCAGCCTCAGCAGCAGTCTACCGCTCGCCGTTGGCGGTGGCCGTCTCTCCCAACGGCAAGACGCTGTACGTTTCGGACAAAACGGCCGGATGCGTCGTTGTGCTTGATGCGGCGGCCGGCAAGAAGGTCCGTGAAGTAACGATTGCCGGCGAGCTTAACGGAGTGGCCCTCTCGGCCGACGGAAAGACGCTGTACGTTGCCCAGCGACAGGCAAACTCAATCGCCTTGGTCGATACCGCCACAGGGGCCGTGACCGGCCAGATACCGGTCGGCACTTGGCCGGTCGCGTTGGTCGTGGCCGAAAACTCAGGACGGCTCTACTGCTGCAATCGCGGCAACCATACCGTCTCGGTCGTGGATCTGGCCGGAGGTAGAGAGATCAGGCAGATCGCCGTGGTCCGCGACCCGGCCTTTGCGGCGATCACCGCCGATGAGTCGCGGGTGGTGGTGGCGAATTTCATGCCGTGCGGTGCGGGCACGGATGCCGAACTGGCAGCCGAGGTCAGCATCCTCGATACGGCCGCCATGCAACAGGTTGCGCGGGTCAAGTTGCCGACCGGCTCGACGATGGCCAGCGGTGTCTGGATCAGTCCCGAGGGGAAGTGGGCCTACGTGGTTCACATCCTGGGCCGCTTCAGCCATCCGATCACGCAACTGGAACTGGGCTGGGTCCATACCTACGCCTTGAGCATCATTCACGTGGCCACAGGTACACGATTGGGGACCGTGCTGTTGGATGATCTGACCAAGGGCGCGGCCGATCCTTGGGCCGTGGTCGGCTCGGCCGACGGCAAGACTCTCTGGATTAGCCACCGCGGCGTCCATGAGGTCTCGACGCTCGACATCGGTCGCATCCACGAACTGCTTGCAGGGAAGATCCCGTCCGAGATGGCCGAACTGAAAGACGGCACACGGGACAACATTTGGGTCCGCATCAGAAACGACAAGAGCCAGATCGCCGCGTTGACCAACGACCTGACGGCGCTCTACATTTCCCGCGCGATCCGCCGGGTACGTTCAGGTGGCAAAGGCCCGACGGGCTTGGCGCTTTCACCCGACGGAGACAAGCTCTACGTGGCCAACTACTATGCGGGCACGGTGGGCGTGTTCGACACGGCGGAAGGAAAACTTCTGGGAACGATCACCGTGGGGAGCCAACCCGAGCCCGACGCCGCTCGCCGCGGGGAAATCTATTTCCACGACGCCACACGCTGCTTCCAACACTGGCACAGTTGTGCCTCGTGCCATCTCGACGACGGTCGCATCGATGGGCTTCCGTGGGACTTCCTGCGGGACGGGATCGACAACGGCAAAGACGTCATCAGCCTGGTCAACATGCCCCACACACCGCCGCACAATCGACGTGCCACCCGGCCCACTCCACGCGAATGTATACGGACTGGCGTCGTCGTGAGCCACGTGATCCCGTGGTAAAAAAACGAAGGGAAGCTAGTCTCCATCCAACGTCTGTCGTCGGCCGGTCAAGTCCGCAGATGATGCAATGCATACTAATGTGTTCGAGCGTGCTTCGTCAAGAAACTCCCAGGACCACGACGACGTTGTGTTCGGCCGCTCCGAGCGATGTTCGCGACCGCCACAGCGTCTTCCATTGCGATGCCTTTCGTCGCCGGGTCGAACGCAAGGGCATCCAGCCGCCTCGACACGGAGCCGTCGGCCAGCACGGCAGCTCTTGGGACCGCGAGTGCTCACCAAGCGACCATTTCGCGTCATCAAAGAGAAACACGAGATCATCCCGATTGACCGGTCGTGGTGACAGTTTCGTAACACGGTGCTGTGGCAGCGTGCCTTCGACCAGTCGTGGAATGTCGTCGCGTGTATACCCGACGGCGGAAAGCCCATTGGGTATTTGGAGCTGCTGCATCAGGTGAATGATGGCATCCGCCAGGACGTGACCCGCATGCTCCAGGGCGACGCCAGAAACGTCAACGCCCATCAGTTCGGCTGCCGCGAGGTGCCGGTGCGGGCATGCTGGCCCCGTGAAGCGGAACACCGCCGGCGCGTTGAGCACGACCGAGATGCCGTGGGGCACGAGTGGCTTGTCAACGACGTAGCCTGCGGGGCGGTAGTCGCGGACCATGCCTGACACCGGATAGGACATGCCGTGCGGCAGGTGCACCCCGGCGTTGCCAAAACCGATCCCCGCATAGCAGGCGGCCAGGCACATGGCGGACCGAGCTTCGTCGTCGTCCGGATGCTCGACAGCACGTAACAGGTGCTTGGAGGCCAATCGCACGGCCTCGGCCGACCAGATGTCGCTGATCGGGTTGGAACCCTGATAGGCAGGTCGAAGTAACGGGCGGTCCGCACCTGGGCGTTGATGGAAGGGGAGTGCCGTGAACGACTCGAGCGCATGGCAGAAGACGTCCAGCCCGGTCGAGGCGGCCACCAGTGGCGGCATCGAGCGGGTATTCTCCGGATCGACCAGGCCCAGCGTCGGTTTGAGGCGGCGATGGGCGATACCCGTCTTGGCGTGCATTTCGACCAGGTCGAAAATCGTCACGCCCGTTGTCTCACTACCGGTTCCGGCCGTGGTCGGCACGGCGATCAGGGGCTTGAGTGGCCCCGGAACGGGACGACCTTTGCCAATCGGCGGATTCACGTAATCGAGGAAGTCTGCTGGATACGTGGCGTAAAGATTGGCAGCCTTGGCCGTGTCCATGCTCGATCCGCCACCCACAGCCACAAACGCGTCAAAAGAACCGCTCTGCGCAAATTCGATCGCCGCCTTGAACGAGCCGTCGGTCGGCTCGACGCGGGCACGGTCATATAAAGCGAAATCGATCCTCTCACGTTTCAGCGACTCCAGCACGGCCGCCACCGGCGGCAGCTGGGCCAGCTGCGGGTCGGTCACTACCATGACCCGCCGCCGATCCAGATCAACAAGATCCATGCCGACTTCTCTCGTCACGCCGGGGCCGAATCGGATGTTCGCCGTGGCCATTTCGAAGGCGTATTCGTGTTCCATGTGCTTACTCCCGCGCTTGGCACACCCATGCCGGGCCCAGCGTCTCAAATCGTCGCCGCGACGGCTATGTTTCCGGCCAATATCGTTCCGTGATGACTTTCTGATGGGTGAAGAAGTCGATGACCGCCTTACCTTGCCCCTTGATGTCGGCAAAGAATGACTCTCGCATGCCGCCGAAGGGTAGCGAGGCCACCGGTGCCGGGATGCCGACGTTGATGCCGACCATGCCCGCTTGCGCCTCCAATTTGAACCGGCGGGCGAAATACCCGTTCTGCGTATAGATCGACGCTCCATTGCCGTAGGGGTGCTGATTGATGATGTGAATGGCCTCGTCCAACGAAGCGGCCCTCAGGATGACCACCACGGGACCGAATATCTCGGTCTGATGGATCTGCATGCCCGGTTGGACGTCCCGGAACACCGTCGGGCCGATGAAGTGGCCGTTCTCGCAGCCTTGGACCGTCATCTCGCGACCATCCAGTGCCAGGGTCGCACCTTCCTTGATACCCGTCTCGATCATATCGACAATGAACTGCCTGGCCTTGGCCGAGATGACCGGTCCCATCACCATCGGCTCATCCGCCACGGCTGGGTCAAGTGGATCGGCGACCAGAATCTGTTGCGATGCCTCGAGGAACCGATCCGTCACCTCCTGATACATCGCATCTCCCACGGCAACGATCGCCGAAGAAGCCATGCAACGCTGTCCCGCGCAGCCGTAGCATGACGTGACCATATTGCGGATCATGTCGTCCATCTTGGCGTCGGGCATGGCGACGAGGTGGTTTTTTGCACTCCCGAGAGCCTGAAATCGCTTATTCGTCTCACTACTCCCAGCGGCAATCATCCGGCACACCCGCGAGGTGCCGACAAAGGAAACGCCCTGCACGTCCGGATGAGTCACCAGTGGTTCGGCGGCTCGGCGGTCGCCATGAACGAGATTGAACACGCCTGGCGGAAACCCCGCTTCATCGATCAACTCAGCCACGCGCGTCATGCTCAACGGAGTTTGTTCCGACGGTTTGACCACATACGTGTTGCCACACGCCAGGGCGTAAGGAAAAAACCAGAACGGCACCATCAGGGGAAAGTTGAACGGGGCGATCATGCCGAAGACACCCAGCGGCAGACGCAGCACTTCGCCGTCGATGTCCTGGGCTCCGCCCACCAGTTTGTCGCCCTGCTGCAAGATGGTCGTACCGCAGGCCACCTCGGCATTCTCCGTCGCCCGCTTCACTTCGGCTCGGGCGTCGAACAGCGACTTGCCGTTTTCGCGGGCAATCAATCTCGTAAAGTCCTGCTCATTGCGGCGGATGAGTTCGACCAGCCGGAACAACAGACTGCAGCGGCGACTTACCGGCGTGCCACTCCATTCTGGATACGCCGTGCCGGCCGCGGCGACGGCTCGATGCGTTTCCGCGGCCGTCGAGATCGGCACCTGAGCGATCACCTCACCAGTGCTGGGGTTTTCGACGTCAAGCCAGCCGTGGCTTTCCGCGACGACCCAGCGACCGCCGGTGTAGTTCTTTAACTGCTGAACAGACATGGGCTCCACTCCAACAAAACGGTGCACTTCCCGGTGAACACGAAGATAGTCACTTCGTTGCCTTCGCTCGGTGGTACCAAGGGAGCACGCGGCTGTTTTCGTTTCTCCCGACGTCATCGCGTGCCGAACGTCGGGCCGGGAGTTTCGGATATCGCTTTCCCCCAATTCGATCTTCTCTGACATCGAAACGACAAGATCTCTCAAGTTGCCAGAGGACCTCCATCGTCTCTTTGCACATGTTCCCGGACTCCGGCGGGTCGAGATGACACTTGCCAATATTGTACCACTCGCACGGCCCCCGCTTCCAGCACGTCGAAGGCACCCGCAATTAGCAGTATTTCGGAGCTCAATAGCATGGCTTTAAGACTCGCTGTCTACGCTTCGCAGTGCCGATTACCCGGCCCCACGCAAGACTCGCTTCTGAGTGTCGGCCAACTCTCTCAGGCGGGATCTTAGCCCGCAAGGTTCCCAACGAAAGGTTTCTGTTACTCGGGTAGTACACAACTTCCCCCTTTCCTGACCTTCTTGACGCAAGCTGGACCACTACAGGCTGTGCAGGTCTCCCCGGATAAGAACGTGATCTCTCGCTGCACAAGCTCGTCATTTACCTGCGCGGTTGTCTGGGAAAGGCTTTGTGATGTTGTGCTCACTCGCCTGGCCGCACCGGCCTTATATGACGTTTCTGTACGTAGCCTCGCAGCGCTGGTGAGAATGCGACCGACGGCGATTTCGGGCCGGAAATTACGCACGCATTCGCAGGCTTCCTCCCCACGGTCCGTCACCCTTCCGCAGTTGCCTTCACCTCGTACTTCGTCAATCGGAGCGATCATTTGGTATACTGACCTCCTTGGGATTCCCCGTCTCGTACACGGGACTTTCACCCGACAAGTTCGCGCCCCTGCCGGGCGTACACCGTTGCGTGGAACGGAGCGGCGAATTGCCCGATGCGTTCAACGACATCGAGTATCCCGACCGCGTTGCGCCGCAAAAGGTGGGGCTCACCTACGAAGATGGTGTTGTCGATTTGCCGCCCCACTCACTGACGATTGTCCATATGCCGGTCGAGTCACTGTGAAACAAAGGAAGACCCCAACAATGAGACTATTCATGCGGATCACGTCGGGCGTCCTGGCGATATCGGTAATGCTGACGTCCGACGTCGCTGCTCAGGGAGAAACCAACCAGGATCAACCGCCCAATATCCTGTTGATCCTGGTTGATGACCTCGGATGGTCGGACTTAGGTTGTTACGGGAACCAGTTCATTGAAACACCGTGTATCGACACGTTAGCGGCCAACGGCATGCGGTTTACGTCGGCCTATACGGCCCCGGTCTGCACGCCGTCGCGGGGCATGATCCTGTCGGGCCAATCCTCGGCTCGAACAGGCCTCTACAAGGTGCCTTTCCAAGGCAATGATCGACCTTGGGCGAAAGTGAAGCCTCCTGAGCTATGGGGAAATGGTCCGATCGACGCCAAACCGCTCGGGGCGATCCTCTCGCAGGCCGGTTACACGTCGAGGCTGGTGGGAAAAGTTCACGTCCCAAAGACCTTCACGGTGGGGTTGGACGGCGCGACCGATCCCGCACAAGCCATGGCCGCTCTTGGACAAGAGTTTCACCATACGCTGCAGACTTTTTCAGAACGCAATCCTGGAAAGCAGGTGGGGCCGATTACCCGGCAAGCGATCGAGTTCATTGCATCCAACCGGGACCGACCGTTCTTCTGCTATGTCGGTCACCACGTCCCTCACATCCCGCTCGTTGCACGCGAGGAGTTGACAAGGAAGTACGAGGCCAAATGGAAAACTCAGCCCTCGGCTGTTCACCCGCACTATGCGGCCATGTGCGAGGCGATGGATGACTCCGTCGGACTGATACTCGAGGCCCTTGACCGGCTGAAAATCAGCGACCATACCATCGTTGTCTTCTTCTCCGACAACGGCGGCGTGAATCGGTGTTTCTTTGACGGCAAAGGCTCCCAGATTACGGATCTCAGTCCGCTACGAGGAGAGAAGGGTGGCATCTACGAGGGTGGTATTCGCGTGCCGCTGATCGTCCGCTGGCCGGGAACCGTCAAACCCGGCTCGGTGTGTGAGATGCCCGTCATTTCAACAGACTTTCTGCCCACGTTCGTTGAGGCGGCCGGAATCCATCTTCCGGAGGAGCAGGTTGTGGATGGTGTCAGCCTGGTGCCATTGCTCAAGGGGCAAGCCGGCCTGAATCGTGACCGGCTCTTCTTCTATTTCCCCGACTATCACCACGATTTCCCCGGCATGGCGGTTCGCGACGGCGATTACAAGCTGATCGAGTCTTCCGAGGACGGCCATCTCGAGCTCTACAACCTGGCCGAGGATGTCGGGGAGAAGCACAACCTGGCTGCCGCCATGCGGGACAAGGCCGCGGAATTGAAGACGGCCCTGTATGCCTGGCGGGACACGTTGGGCGCCAAGCAAGCCGCTCCCAACCCACAGTACGATCCAAAGCGGCAGCATCTGTTGGACCCTCGCGCCGAGAAGATTCGTCAGCGCTATCTGCCGATAACATGGCCGCCAACGGACTCGCCACACCAACCTGAAACGCAGGATCCCGCAAAGCCTCTGATGCGTGACTGCGACACGGGGTACCTCTTGAACTGCAGTTTCAGGGCGATTCGAGCCTACCCGTGGAAGAAGAAGGTGCCCTTGACCGGATGGGAGACCGACGACCGAGGCGGCATTTGGGAAGCCAATCCAGTCGGGTTCCTCCCGGATCAGTTTGGATTCCATGTCGATTGGTTCCGACTACGCGACACCTCCGCGGATCACGCCGTAACGATCAAACACCAGATTGCGCGGCAGGCCTGCGGTGAGACTACCCTGGAGTTTCGCTTCAAGCTGCCACAGAGGATGGATGGAGTCGCCTGGCAACTGCGCGACCTCAACAAGCCGGGGATCAGCATCGTGACCAGCGGCGAGAACCTCTGCTGCCAGACCGACGACGGCAAGTTGAAGGTCCTTGGCCGTTACGAGCCAAACCGCGAATATGGCGTCAAGGCCGTAGCCAATCTTGATACGCGGTGCGCAAACATTCATGTTGATGGCAGGCTCTGTGCCGAAGAGCTTTCATTCCTCCACCCGATCGAGACGATTGATTATGTTCTGGTGACAACCGGCGATGAGGCCACGGGCAGCCTGTACCTGAATCCAATCAACGTGCTCAAAGGGTTCAACCTGTGTGAGACTTTTGTAACCGCCGGCAACGGCCTCCTACCGGAGTCGTGGACGGCAGGCGAGAAGGGAACCGCCGTCATTGAGGGCGTTCCCTTTTCCAGCAAACCGGACATCTACAGTTTGAAACTCGATGGCGGCGCGGTTCACAGGCAATTTGCCCCACTCGAACAGAAAGCCGTTGTTGAGTATCGCTTTATGACGCCCATTCGAACGGACACATTTGCAAAGGTAGTTAGCGGCAGCACACCCATCGTCACAATTGCTACTAACGGCAGTGATTTGTGTTTATTGGAGGACGAATACAAACTCAACCCATTAGTTCAGAACTATGTTCCCAACCTCTGGTACGCAATCAAATTGATCTTGGATCCCGGCGAAGGAAATGCGGAAGTCTACGTGAACGGAAAACGAATTTCCAAAGACACGCCATGCCGCATGCAAGCGGAGAAGCTGGACGGCGTTCGCTTTTCGGTCAAGGACGCGAAAGGCCTGATGTGGCTCGATGATATCAAGGTCTATCCCTGGCGCGATTATCCGGATGATTACGTTCCCAAACCGAACCCCGTCAACCAGAAGGACGACTATCTTGTCGGGACGCAGAGTTGCTCTCTTTGGAAAGAAGGAGACGCGTATGCCGGTTGGGAATACGTCTACCCCTATGCCGACAATCGCAAGCCGTATCTGGGATGGTACGACGAAGGGAAGCCTGAAGTGGCGGACTGGGAGATCAAGTGGCAGGTGGAACACGGAATCGACTTCGAGCAGTATTGCTGGTATCGGCCCAATGACGCCGTCAACCATCCGATCAAGAACGGCGTGCTGGAGCACGGCATCCGCGAGGGGTTGTTCAATGCCCGGTACAGCGGGCTGAAGAAGTTCACCATCATGTACACGAATCAAGGTGCGGGCCGGACCAACCCGGACGATTGGCAATCGCCATATCATCCCCTACTGGATCGAGTATTTCTTCAAGGACCCCCGCTACCTGAAAGTCGACGGCAAACCGGTATTGGCCATCTATCACCTTCGACAACTTGCTCGCCGATCTTGGCGGAGCGGAAGGAGTGGCGCGTGCCGTGTCGTCGTTGCGCCAGGCATGCCGAGACGCCGGATTTCCGGGAATCATCGTCCTTTGTGAAGAACGTAACGCTAGTCCGGCTGCCATGCAGCAGATGAAAGTCGCGGGAATCGACTGCTGTTACGCCTACACCTGGGGCACAGGCAATGCGGAGATACAAAGGCAAAAGATGGAGGCGCAGCGTGAAGCGGCCGCTAACGTGGGCCTCGCTGTCGTGCCCAGTTTTTCCGTTGGCTGGGAACCGACACCATGGGGCAACGAGGGCGATGGTTGGGCCTCGGTCGAAGACTACAAGGCCTTGGCGGAGTGGACCCGAAAAAGATACATGCCGAGCTTGCCAGCGGATTCACTGGGACGCAACATGGTCTTGTTGCCGAACTGGAATGAGTTTGGCGAAGGACATTTCATCATGCCGTCAACACTTGCCGGCTTCGGCTATGTCGATGCGCTCCGTGAGGTGTTCCCCGGCGGCGGTCCGCACCACGACGAAGCGCCCACGGAAGCTCAGCGGCGCCGGTTTACGGTGCTTTATCCGAAAGACTGAGTGCCGGAATCAATCGAGTCACTGGCTGACAGTGGGGGACAGCGTCAGACTGACACCGCCTCTTGCTGTAGCGGTCCAGGGACTTTATGCGTGAATGGTTGTACACGAAATCTGAACCCGAACGCCAAACCGACCGCAGGCCAAGGAGCCGCCGCCAGGGCCGCCGCGGGACGTGCGCCGGTCAGCGAGGCCACCAGCAAGGGCATGATGCCCCACGCCGCGATGCCTTGCGCGAGCCACGCTGACTCCCGAGCCCACGCCCGCTCAAACACGGACTGTTACTGGGGAGCTGATCGGCTTGTGAAGACCCACCAACACTTTGCGCGAGCTTGACTCACCTCACGTGAATAATCCGGGATAGGCAATTTAATCCCCGGCCGTCCCTGGCTACAACGACAGCCCCTGTGTTGGCCCAGCGATTCGTTATAGCTAATATGGGTGGTGTAATTGGCGAATCGATCCCCTCAGGAGTGTTGCAACGAATCACTGGACCAGGTCAGTGGGCTGGATCCTGTCAGATTATTATTCGGCCGACGCGACGTGCCGCTGGGCGAGATACATGGCCGCATAGATCTGCGGATCGAGCAGCACGCCGCCGGCACGTTTTCCCTCCAGCCACGCGTCGGCTTGGTCGAGCGGGACGACGTGGACCTCGATGTCCTCCGTCTCATCCCCGCCGCCGTCCGCGACCCTGCGGCAGCTGCGTGCCAGAAAGAAGGTCAACACTTCGTTGGTCAGGCCGGCGGAAGTTGGGCCTTCGTCCAGCAACTCGAGCCGCACGGCTTCGTAGCCGGTTTCTTCCAAGAGTTCCCGCCGTGGATCGGCCCCGTCGGGAGTAGCCACGAGCAGGAGCACGAACACCGCCAGGTTCATCACCACCGAGCCGAGGACTCCCAGGCTGGCGATCAGGCGGCTGCCGAACCGGTCGGCAAGCTGGCCGTTGACGAACTGCCCCAAGGCATACATCAAAGTCAGCGCCGAGAGGATGATTCCAAACTGCTCGGCGTCCCACGAATAGGTCTGGCACAACGTCGTCTTTGCCACGGGCATGTTGTAGCGGCACAAGTAGTAGGCGAAGTACGTCACCCAGATCGACCAAAAAATCCTCCGCTGCCATTGCTTCAAGTCGCCCCCTGAACCGTGCGCCCGATCGCCCATGAGGTGTACTCCCGTTGCAACCCTGGTTTCGAAACGCCACGCCCGCCACCGCCGACGATTCTACCTGCTGGCCCGCGAGTTGCGACGACGCGTGACGGAACTCTTGGAAGCTCTGGAATCCGTCCTGACGAAGTACTCGCTGATCACTGCGTTTGCGGTCGTTAGTGTTGTGGTGGTTCTGCACGATGAAGAGCGGCTTGACCCGCAGGCACTGCGGTCGTGGTGCCGTTCGCCGATTGCCACCAACCAGCCACGCCCCAACTTGCGGCAAGAGGCGCAAACGAGCGAGACTCCGCCCTGCGGCGTGAGGGCAACCATTGGCCACACTGCCGGCGACAGTAGGCGAAGGGATCCTGTCGCTGCCGCCTCCTTACGGGTCTTGCCCAAGTTGTCTCATCGAGTGCCATGGCACTGGGCTGCGGCGTCCTGCTCAGTCCCCCAGCAGGTGATCCCTGACCTTCCTAGCCGCGTCCTGCACCTGAGGATCGATATCCCCCGAGGCGACTTTGCGCAGCGCACTGATTACTCGTTCCCTCTTGTCACCGAGTCGCCCAAGAAGACGTACACATGCCTCGCGAACGTTTCGATGTGAGTCGTCGAGACGGTCAATCAGGAACGTAACATCGATGTCGTCATCGTGCAGAACAGCAAGGAGTCCCTCCAGAGACTCCCCCGTAATGTGGCCGCTGTTGCCAAGAGAGTCAATCAGGAAGGTCGCCCAGGTAACGGCGTGACGACCGAATATGGAGCGACCACACCATGGACAACGGCCGCCCAGCAGCTTTGCGTGTGTTTCGGGGCACAACGAGGACCACATCGTATCACCCCCTCACCCTCTCACCTACATCCCCGGGTACAAGGATTCGTTATAGAGTGTGGGCACCAGTTGCGGGCGGGCGTTGGCGTAGATGCAGGCACCACGCGAGCCAAAGAGGATGACCTCTTCGCGACTGTCACCCCAGAGGTCGGCCACCAGCGCGTAGAATTCGGTCAGCCGATCGGCCGCCGTGCGAGAGGGCGTGTAACACATCGGTAGCCGGTCGAGAACCTCGCCGTCGCCTCGGTAGATCACTGCGGGTCGGCCTTGTCCGTGTCCATAAACGAGGATGTCTTGCAGTGCGTCAACTCCCGACCACCGCACCGCTAACGGGGCTATCGCCCAAGCCCCTTTCTCCTGCTGCTTCCGCCAGATCTCTTTCCCGTCCAGATCGTACAGATAGAGGATGGCCCACGCATTTTCGTCACGCCGATGTGTCGCCACCGGCGTGCGGTCAATCGCCACCAGTTGTAACTGCGAGTCTTTTCGAAAACGGCCCGCGACCACATGCTGACACTCGCCCATCGGTCGCTGCCACAACTCGGTGCCGTTCAACTCCCAGGCAATGGAATCCTCCATTGCCGAATAGCAGCCGCCACTTGTGGTCGCTCGGGCGAACCACGTAGCAGGCATCCTGATGGGCTCCCTGAGGATCTCGCGAGAAGATGACCTTGCCATCGTGGTCGATCAGCGCAAAGCCGACAAACACTTCGTCATGGCCATCGTTATCCGCGTCAGCAATAGCTGGAAAGTGGCCCGTTGAACCGTTCCAGTGCCAGAGCACTCGCCCGTCGTGCGCCACACCCCACATGTTCCAATACCGGTCTTTGACAAGGAGGTCCGCGCGGCGTTGCCCACCGACAAAGTTAGCGAACAGGAAGCAATCGTCTGCCGGTGCCGGCAGCACCATGCGCCCTTTTTCCTTTCCCGTGGTCCCTTCGAGGATAACCAGTGTGGCCTCGCCTTCATAACGCGTCGCCCGCTCTCGTACACTCTGCCCATCGTACGCGGGCTCGGCATAGACGGCTTGACGCACATAGAGGACTTCATTGTGACCATCGTCGTCCCAGTCGTAGATCTGAACGGGCAGATCGCTGTAGATGCGGCCGTTGTCGGCAGAAGGCGTCCCGGTCTGCCATAGCACCATTCCTGTGATGGTGGTCGCCGTGAGGCACGTAATCGCCCGCGATCCAAAATGACTTTGAACAAACAACAAGTCCGGCGCACCGTCCGCGTTCAGGTCCCCGACGCGCAACGTCTCAGCTCCAAAATCCTGGACGTCCAAACAACTGATCAGGTGTGTGGTGGGGCGTCGCGCGGGTGCCGATTCCTCTCCTAGGGCCGCGTGACACCAGGACATGATGATGACCAGAATTGCTAGTTGTCTGTGCATGGCGAGGTTCCTCAGGATGAATCCAATCTCTCGGCATTATGGAACATCATGGAGTTTCGCATTTCCGATGAGCAATGTCGATCACCGATTTGCTGTGGCGAAACTCGACGAGCGGCACGGCAGGCGATAACTTGAAAGTGCAACGGGGCAATGTATTGAACTCGTGACGGGTGAATGATCCGCCAGCGTAAGCCGCTGCCAGGCACCCAGTTGCCCAGGAATCTCGCTGACTTGCCCGGCGCGAAGAAGCGTGACGGCAAGCGTCAAGATCATCCCCAAAACAAGTGCCCCGTCCGCTCGTAATGACCGACGCTTCTTCATGCGATGTCTCCTCGAAAGTGTGCCGTTGCCCCGGCAGAGGAACATTGGCGGAAACCGCGCTCCGGTCGCATTGAACGTTCGCCTGTATTAGTTGCACGGCACCCGAGTTCTTCTCGTTGACGTTGAAATGCCTGCACGCAGACAATTCGGTTCATGGCTCCCGTCGTGCATTTCCAGCGAGGCGCCAACATTGTAAACTCACCGAAAGCGCAGTAACACCGCGGAAAGGCCCCGATGAAGTTTAACGTCGGCATTTATCAAGATGGGACCATGGCCCCCGAGTCGGTTGAGCAATTGCATCGGCTGGGTGTTGCGCTGGACGCAGAAGAATAATGAATGAGAACTGCGATGAAGCCCCGGTCTGTGGGCGCCAAAATATCAACGCCAAGGAACACAGAAATAACTCTGATTGGAGAATTTATGAAACTGGTGGTCCTAACAACTATGTTCCTGGCGATGGCCCAAGTGGGGTTCGCACAAAGGACGAACATGCGCATCGAAATGGATCTGAATCACCTGGACAGACTAACTCGGGCCAACGCACGAGTGGCAGCCAAGAAGGCCTCTGTCGACAGCGACCCCTTCAAGCCGATCTTTCACATCATGCCCGCAGCTGGTAGTGCGGGTGATCCCAATGGTTTGATCTACGCCAAGGGTAAGTACCATGTCTTCTTTCAGCATGCCCCTGAGTTCGAGTGGGGAAAACCAGCGGAGGAATGGGAAGAGGGGCAACCCGGATACAGCAATACAGGCTGGGGACATGCCTCCAGCAAGGATTTGGCACATTGGGAACACGAACCGATCGCATTGATGCCCGAACGCGGTTCCTATGACCCGAATGTTTGCGCTTCGGGTTGCACGGTGATCGCGGACGACGGAACTCCGACGATCTTCTATACGGCGGCCGAACCACAAACGCAATGTATTGCTCGCAGCCAGGACCCAAACTTGCGGTGGTGGCTCAAAGATCCGAAGAACCCGATACTCCTGGAACCGGACGTGGAAGACTATGTCAAAGGCGGTTTTCGCGATCCCTTCATCTGGCGCGAAGGCTCGACCTGGCAGATGATCGTTTGCGGCGCCATTCACGGTGTGGGCGGCATGGCCGTGCACTTCCATTCGGAGAACCTGACCGACTGGAAATACGTCGGGCCTTTCGCTACCGGCATGGGTGAACACTGTCACGCATGGGAAGTCCCCAATTTCCTGCGTTTCGGCGACAACGGCGTCCTCATCGTCTCGCCCCTGTTCGACAACCTGCAAGACACCAATCATGCGCCTCGCGGTTACGTGTCCTACTCCATTGCTCCCTATCGCGATGGCGGCGAATTCACACCGGGCAAATGGAAACGCATCGACATCGGTGGGCCCAACAACTTTTACGCGAGCCAATGCATGCAAGCCCCCGACGGACGTTGGTTGCTTTGGGCAATGAACATGGGCGGCGGTGCGCCGGGGCACCATTGGTCTACGAATCTGTCGCTGCCGCGCGTCCTGACGTTGCGTCCTGACGGCTTGCTGGGGCAAGAACCTCCGGTCGAATTGCGGAGACTGCGGCGCACGCATTGGGGAGAAAGAAACAAGGCGCTCGACGGGCGAATACCTGCTCGACGTAAAGAGCAACACCTTTGAAATAATCGCTGAAATTGAGGTCGGCAAGGCAAATATCATCGGGCTGGATCTGCGTGCTTCTGAGGACTTTTCTTCAAAGAACCGCATCTATTACGACGTGGAGAACGCCAAGCTGCACGTCGATGGGCATCATGCCGATTTTGAGTTATTGGAAGATGAGGAGGTTCTGCGGCTCCATACCTTTGTCGACCGTAGTGTGTTAGAGGTTTTTGTCAATCGACGTGAATGCGCCACGCTCCAGCCTTTTCATGATATGCAAGACAAAGCCATACGGCTTTTCAGCGAAGGTGGCACAGCCCGCATACGCTCCGTCGATATCTGGGAAATGAGCTCGATTTGGCAACACCCAGCTAAGACGGAATAACTACGACTGGGGCGGGAGCATGTTTGCCTGTATTCACCTGTCCGGCTGCAACATTGACGGTTCGATTTCGGTTACCATAGTAGCGGCACAAGATTACCCAGCGCTAACCTCACCAACCGGGCCGCGCTAAACCACATGGCGCCAGACCGGAGGCCATCCTGCGACTCCGTATGCTGGCTCAGACAACAGTTTCCATCGCAGGCGCGACCCAGCCTCGGCCAAAGTCCTCTCCGCCGCTCGGAAAAATGCGTAGATCGACGGTGCGGAAATGAATGGTGTGAAATGTGATGCTCGGCGCGAAGACGGTTACCGATGGCAATACAATGGAACATGGACATAGATAATGAAACACCACATCGACGATCGGCGACCGGCACACATACTGCGCACCACTTTCACCATCCTGGCAGGCATGACAGTAACGGCGTTGGCCGCGTCCGAACCACCGACGTCGCTCCCCAACTCTTGTTGGATTTGGGGCGATCTGAGTAACAGTGTCTGCGAATTTCGCACGCATTTCACGTTGGACCAGGTCCCAGCACAGGCCAGCATCCTGATCACCGCGGACAATGGATACGAGTTGTACATTAACGGAGCCTTGGTGGGCTTCGATATCGGAGCGGACGGCGAGATCTGGAGTTCGGTCGAACGATATGACATCTCGTCCAGATTGGCACGGGGTCGTAACGTCATCGGGATCCGTGGTATCTGCCTGGGGGGACAGCGGGGTTTGGTGGCGTCGGTTTGGATCAAACCGCAGCGGGACGAGCCAATCGAGATGGCCACGGATGCCTCCTGGCGCGTGGCCAGCGAGGGCAACCCGGCGGATTACTCGCATCCCGAGTATGTTGAGGGCCCCGAATGGAACAGCGCGGCGGCATTGGGACGCATGGGAATGGCACCGTGGGGCGATCTGACGTATAACGGTTCGGTCGGCGGACGACGATCGGGATCGCTGCCGGCAGTGGTCGCGCTGAAGCAACCTGGCGCCGATTTTCGATGGCCCTCTGGCCTGGCGTTCCTGGGAGACGACTGCAGCGTTTACGTTCCCTTGCGCGCCGATGCCTGGGGCGTCTGCTTCCGTGTCGGCGATTGGTCGCGAGCCTATACCGAATTCGACATTCCCTGCCCGTCGAAGATCGGCCGCAAGCTCTATGCACTCCAACCTGTCGGGCCAAACGCGACGCCGCGCTTGTTGGTCGACGCCGGCCGCGGGGCCATCGGATCGCCGAGTGTCAGCTACGACGGCCAGTCGATTTATGTGGCGATGGCCAGAGACGGCGAGAGTTTCTTTCACATCTATCGCGTGCCGGCCGATGGCGGGACGCCCGTGCGATTGACCGACGGTCCGTTTCACGACATTGATCCGGCTGAGCTGCCCAACGGGGACATTGTGTTCGCGTCGACGCGCATCGGCAGCTTTGAGGAGTACCATAATCCTCCGTCACGAGCGCTATTCGTGATGAAATCGGACGGCAGCGGTATCGAACCACTCACGTTCACACCGACTTTCGACAATGAACCCAAGGTGATGGCCGACGGCCGTATCGCGTTCATTCGTACCGACAACTTTTTCGATCGAGCCAAAGTTGAGACACACATCCATGCTATCCGCCCGGATGGGTCGGGTGGTTTGACGGAGATCGGAGCGGACGTCGCTGCCGATTACGGCGTGCGCCTGCGAGCGCTCGGCTACGGCAGCCCGGCACCCATGCCGAATGGGAAACTGGCCTGTATTTCCAGCCGCGGTAATTTCATCTGCACGCCCGGCAGTCGCGAGTCTGACTTCCACCGCTTGCCCGACGGTTTGGGAGATCTGGCACCGCTGCCTGATGGACGACTGCTGGCCACGGTGTTGAGATCGGACGCATTACAGGTGAGATCGGATGTGATTGGAGTGATCGACCCGAATGACAACGAGATCATTACGATCTATGAATCCCCGACCGGTTCGGTCCATTCTCCGGTGTTTCTGGGAGGGCGTCCACGCCCTCCGATTCTGTCCCAAACCGCCGAACTTGAGCGAACGGCGAAACCTGGCACCACCGGTTTTCTGTTTTGCCAGAATGTGAGGTTCACGCGCAAGACGAAGGCCGATTGGGAGCAGATTCGAGCGGTCCGCGTGGTCCGGGCCCGCGCCTTGACGACGCGTTCCTCCCATTCGCACATCGTCCATGCCGGACACGAAACGGTCGAGCTGGGAACGGTGCCGCTGGCTCCGGACGGATCGTTTTCAATCGAAGTGCCCGCCGACGTCCCCATCGCCTTGCAGGCGGTCGATGCGGAGGGGCGTTCCGAGTTGAACGAGATGTCGTGGATCTACGTGCGGCCGGGCGAACGGCGCGCTTGCCTCGGGTGCCATCATCCTCGCAATGCAAGCCCACCCAAAGAATCGTCTCTGCCCCAGGCGCTACTGGCTGAACCGTTGAAGTTACTGGGGCAGGGTGAGCCACATCGCTTTCGAGGAAACAACTCCGGCGTGACCGGCATGATGGACCTGCAGTTCGAGCGATTTCGCGAGACGGCTTCGCTCAACCTGTACTCCAAACCTGTCCCTATGACGGGAGCGAGTCATGGAGAGATTGAGCAGTTGATCGCACAACTGCATGGCCGCGACAGCGGGATGAAACTCTCCGCCGCTCAGCGCCTGGGCCTGTTCCGCGACCGCGCCGCCGCACCGGCCCTGGCCAAACGATTGATGGATCGTGACCGCGAAGTTCGCGTGGCGGCGGCGATGGCGTTGGCCGCCTGCGGCACGCGCGACAGCGTACCGGCCCTGCTGGCAGCATTGAGGAACCGATATCCGCTCGTTGCTCAGGCTGCGGCCGTGGCGTTAGAGAACCTGACCGCGCATGCCGAACCGTTTCAACCCTTCACCACCGCCAGGCAACGCAAACAGCAGGCAGACGCCTGGCGCGGTTGGTTCGAGACACACCCCTGGGAGCTGATGGAACAGGATCTTGTCGGTCGTCTGGTCGGCGAAGACCGGGCCGATCGCCGGCGGGCGATTGTTGCCCTGGGTCATGTTGGTGGCGATGTGGCACGGGCGGCACTGCGGCAGTTCGTGGCTCAGGAGAAAGACAACAATCCGTACCCCGTGTTCGAGAATGACAACCGCACGGACCGATTTACGTTTTCGGCCGATTCGCCGTTGAATCCACGCATGCTGCAGGAGGCGGTGCGGGCGCTCGGCTACCTGCACGATACCGAAGCCATCGACCTGTTACGCGAAATCCTCGCCGATCACATCGCTCCGGAGACCGGCAATCTGTTCCTGGCCGAATCAGCCGTTGAAGCACTGGGACGAATCGCAACGCCCGAGGCCGAGACGATCCTGATCGAGATGTTTGGAGGATTGCAGGACTACATTCACTATGTTGGCTGGTACAGCGATCATCCCGCACTCTACGCCTGTCATGCCTCCCCCTTGCACGCGCGCATGATCACGGCACTCGACGCCTTGGGATCCACCAGTACCGCACCGATCGTGCCCCATCTAATACGCTCCGTTCCCACGGATCCGGACCGCGCACTCTTCCTGCAGAACGACGCATACGAAACGCTCGTTGGTCGCGTCATTCTCCGCAGCGGCCGTGCCGAAGAGACGATCGAGACGTGCCTGGCCTTGCTCGGCGATCCACAGGCCAATGCGGCGGACGACCTGCAACAGGCGATTACCGGCACCTTTGCTGCCTGGGCGGGAACGCCTGCCCCGGACAATCGCGCGGCCCAAATTCTTTCGTGCCTGAGTCACGATGCGCGGCACGAACCGCGAATCCGTGCGGCCTACGAACGCTATCGGGCCAAACCGGAGGATCCGATCGACCGCCCCTTAGGCAATCCCACGTGGATTCCCCAGCGGCACTGGGTGCTGTTCTATCTCGGCCGAGCCCTGGGACAATGTGGCGATCCGGGCTCGATCGATACGCTGGTCACTTCGCTGAGACCTGACTTGAACGAGGCCCGTCACGGCAGGCCCGATCCGTCCGAACCGAACATCCACTTCCTGCAATTGGAGTACACCCCCTGTTGGCGCAGCGGCTGCCTGGGCATTGGGGCAAATCGGTGACCGGCAAGCTGTCCCGACACTGCTGGAAGTTGTCCAGAATATGGACAACGCTACTGACACGCGACATGCCGCCGCCACGGCATTGGGACGAATTGCCGACCCGGCAAGCCTCCCAACGCTTCAGCAACTGGCAGAGAGTTATCCCGAAGTCTCTACCCGCCGGGCAATCCAGCAAGCTCTCAACCGTGGCCGCCGTGGCTCTGGTAGTCAGACAGAAGAACGTTGAAGCCACCTTCGACCAGCAACTTTGCACAAAGTGGCAGGCCGTGGACCGTCTGACGGAGCTCCGCCGTCATGATGATAGCCGGCAGGTCGTAGGTGTCTCCGTCCCCGGGCACACATCCCTTGAACACGTCAAACGGGACCCCTTCCGCTTGCAAGTAGTGATCATCGATACAGAGCAGGGCCGCCAGCTGTGCACCGGCGGAATGTCCCATGACGAAGATTCGCCGTGGGTCGCCTCCGTGCCCAGCGATGTTTCTGTGCACCCAGATTCACTTGATCAGGCGGTCGATCAGATACTCCGTGGAGTTCTTGTACATCGGATGAGGCCGATCCGGATGGACGAGCACCACGTCGACGTCCACGGCTTTGAGCCGCTCTTCAAGCTTGACGCCCATGATGCCGGAGTGCGTCGGATCCTTCGGCGAAGAGCCGACGACCGGCTTTTCGCCGCAGTAGAACATCGCGATCGGCGGATCGTCTTTGGAAACGTGCTCGATCGGCGAATACTCCTTGATCCATTTCAGGACTTTTTCACGATTGTCGATCAGGCTCTGAAAGTTCGGCAGACCGAAGGCGTGGGCACCGTAGCCGTAGTTCGGCATCCACTCGCGCAATTCCTTCGGATCGAGCGACACCTGTGCTCCGTTGACGGCGGCACAGTAAAGACGGGTCGATTCGCGGGCGACGGGGTCGTCGCTCTTGGGGTCGGCCATGTCGTCGTGAAAGGCGAGCCAGAGCGAAGAGCAAGCGCCGGCCGAGCCTCCGGTGGCGCCGATGCGCGTCTTGTCGAGGTTCCATTCGGCCGCCTTGGAGCGAACGAATTGCAGGGCGCGGGCGGCGTCTTCCAGCGGCGCTTTCACCGGCGGCTCAACCTTGTCTTCGACGCCGTTCCGGACGTAGCGGTAGTTGATGGCAACGACCGAGATGCCCTTGTCGAGAAAGGCTTTCGGATTGGTTTTCTTGTCGCCGCCCTGCCAGCCGCCGCCGTGGATGTAGAACACGACCGGCGTCGGCTTGTCCGACTTCGCCTGGTAGAAATCAAGAACCTGTCGCGGATGGCTGCCGTACGCCACGTCGATGAGTTGCTTGGGTTCATCGGCCTGGCTCTGCTGCGCGACGAAAAGCAGGGCGATTAAAGGAACGATTCGCTTCATGAGGTCGGCTCCTTGAGAGTGTTCGGTCACTATGCAGCAGATGTCTCGTTGTGGAATTACATTTTCGTCTTTTCTCTGATTGTCAAGATTGCGGAATCGCGTGGCAGCTTGGCGCATTTTAGCCCATCCATCGACAATCCGAAACGATTACGCCTCAGAAGTACCGAGACATGCTCTGCGCGCTAACCACTGGCTGTGACGGCGACCCAGAAGTCCAAAGCCAAGACCCGGTGGAGGCAGCGGTGAATCGCGGCGGTATAATGCGATTGGACGAGACGCGGTCGAATGTGGAAACTTTCCCAATTTCATCCCGAGCGAGACTGATGGATGAGTCCGGAAACCAATCGTGAGCATTTTCGACCTGAAACGTTAGCAGATCTTCGTGCCGCACGCCCTGTCTGCGTGCCAATGGTGGCCGGACCGAGTGCTGAGGGTCAACGCCGTATCAATCGTCGCCAAACGGTTCGACTGGCGGGGCATCCCAAAATCGCCATCCGGACGGCATTTGGAACGACCTCGCCCCCTGATGGGTCAAATGAAGATCGCCACCCAAGGTGAGCACGCGTGGGCGGTTGGACCCGCACCGTGGCAGACGACAAACATCTTTGGAATCATGCCGTGTTCTATGCCATAATAACTCAAAGTTGAGGCTCGAAGCTTGGTCATGCATGGGGCCTTTTTGACATGTAAGACAACGTGTAGAAGCGTTGCTGGGATGAGACAGGGAAGCCCCGCTCGCTCCGAGTGAACCGGGCGGCAGTTGCTCAGTCGCGGATACACAGAAGGATCGACTAAGAATACCTGGGGCGGCAACCTCTTGAGCGTGGGCGCGAAGTCGCAAAAACGACCGAGGAGCTTGAGTGAAAGCTGGCAATGTGGCGGCGAACCTGCCACCCAACGAAAGTAATTCTGGTGATTTCACAAAAAGACCGCACCGTCGTTCGAGAACTGGCCAATGAGTGGATGGAATTCGCATCTCTTCCAGTGATGGCCGAGCGGAAGAGATTGTGGAAAGCAGTTCACGACCTCAAGGCGGAACGGCCCGTCGTTCTTTTTGAAACGGCGTGGATCGATGAGTACGTTTCTGAGAATGAGATACTCTGCGAAGACCCGTTCCTTCGGAGCGTCGAGCAGAGCATGAGGATTACTCTCCGACAAGCCGCGGAGTTGGGCGATGATCTGGTGATCGAGCCCCATTATCGATTTGGATGGCAGATGGTGTTCTCGGATTATGGTGTTCCTGTTGAGATCCGTTCTGCGATCGGTAAGGAAGAGTCGATTGCCTACAGTTTCAGTTTCCCGATCGCGACGCCGAGTGATGTCCACAAACTCAAGAAACGTACCTTCGCCGTGAACCGGGAAAAAACCTTGCGGTTGACAGAAATACTCTGTGACGTGATGGGTGACATCCTTCCCGTTCGACTCGGCAATTATGATCCCTTTGTGTACGAGTTCGACGTGGGCGAATTCGGAGATCTAGGGTTCAATGGGAACTTCTTCTTTGGTCTCACATGGCAAGTCTACCGGTTTATTGGGAACCAGGGCCTTCTTTATTGGGTGTATGACGCGCCGGACGCGGTTCACCAGTTGATGTCCCACATGCTCGAAGACAGGATCGCACTGTTTGAGTTCTTCGAAAAGGAAGGACTTCTAGCGTCGAATGCCGATAGCCAAATGGCAGGTCCTCGGAGTTATGGTTACGTGTCCGACTTACCGGAGCCGGACTCCCAGGAACGAGTAACCTTGAAAGGTCTTTGGGGCTGGGCCGAGTCGCAGGAATTCGAGTGTATTTCGCCAGCGATGTACAGGGAGTTTGTCCTGCCTTATCTGGCGAAGTTGAGCGAGAGATTCGGCCTCATCTACTACGGATGTTGCGAGCGAATCGACGATAAAATAGAGATGATCATCGACGCCATACCCAACCTCCGATCCGTTTCCGTTTCCGGTTGGTCCGATTTTGCCAAGACCGCCGATATTCTGAAAAAAGAGTATGTCTATTCGCGCAAACCGATCCCCGCCCATATGAGCGGCGCGACTCCCAACTGGGACCGTTTGGAGAAGGACATGAAGGATACCTACGCGGCTGCCAGGGACTGTAACCTGGAAATCCTCTATCGGGACGTGTACACGATCAACGGAGATCGGAAACGACTCAGAAAGTGGGTTGACATGACGAAGTCAATTTTTCAGATGTGACGCCCTTCAACTAAAGAAGCCTAAAGAATCACCAAAGAATCAGCCACTCAGCTTGTTGATATGCCGTGCGCGCGGCGTCGCGGCTGTCATCACGGGGGTCGCCGGAGCAAAACCATGCCACAGACTCTCGAGTGCCTGGGCCTTCATTTCTTGCTGGAACGGATTCCCAACGGTCGCTGGCGGCGAACCGCCAGGTCCGCCAGGGAATCACCAGGTCCGCCGATGCCGCGTCGTGGTCGAGGCAAAGCGATGGCAACTCTCTGGGCACTGCTGACGATCGCCCTTGCCACGGTTGGTAGGGAGGCCTGGTGTATCGACACGGCAAAGCCCTTGATCAGCCTCACGCTGATCCCGCCGTCGCCGGTGACCGATCAGATCACGCTGGAAATTCGCGCCGCCGTGTGGAACCACAGCGAGGTAGCGGAGACGTTCGACACGTCGTTGTTTCTCGATCAAGCCGCACCGGACCGGCTGCTGCACCGCCAGCAGGTTCAGGTCGCGGCAGGTTCTGCCGAGGGGGTTTGTTTTCGGTGGCCGACGCGAGGCCACGCCGGATCACACCGGATTATCGTCACGGTCAGCTCGTCGCGCGGGAAACGAAGGTTCGAGCGGTCGGTGGTGATCATGGCTTCCGATGTTCGTTCGACCCGACGGATCGACGGGGCCTGGGTCGATATCTACCACTTCAGCGAAGAGGAAGGCAAGTACTTCAACGCCGAACTGAGCAAGATGGCCGCCAACGACTGGCGTGAATTGGTGCGGGCCATGCGCGACATCAAAATGAACGTGCTCGTCAACACGATGCTGTTTCAGAACTATACGCATTACGGCCAGCACCGCATTGAGCAGGAAGGCTATCAAGGCAAGGCGTTCTATCCTTCGCGGCGCTTTCCTCGCCGCATGCCGATCGCCTGCGACGACGCTTTGGAGGTGATCCTGTCGGAGGCCGACAAGCATGAGATGCACGTCTTTCCGGGGATTGGGACCTATGCCTTCTTCGACTACACACCCGGATCGCTGGCCTGGCACAAGGAAGTAGCCGAGGAGGTCTGGCAACGCTACGGCCACCATCCCTCCTTCTACGGCTGGTACGTATCCGACGAGATTGGCGGCGACCTGGGCAACGATCCCACTCGTTGGCGGCAGATTGCCGATTTCTGTCGTGAGTTCCGCGCCCATTGTCGAGCATTGGCGCCCGACAAACCGGTCATGCTGGCGTCCAACTCGCATTTCGTGCCGCGGGCGATCGACGCCTATCGCCAGCTGCTGCCGCACCTGGACATCCTCTGCCCGTTCGGCTTCCACCGCATGCCGAGCGGCGACATTCCGGGAGAACAGGCGGCCCAGCTGCTGCAAGGCCTCTGCGACGAAGCGGGTTGTCATCTGTGGATGGATCTGGAAACGTTCGTCTTCCATCCGGGGATGGCCTTGTATCCCCGGCAGATCGTGGGACCGATCAGCGATCTGCGCCGCTTCCAGGGTTTCGAGAAAACGCTCTGCTATCAGTACCCCGGGCTCGATGAACGCGCCGTGGGCTTCGCGCCGGCCGGGTGGACCGCCCACGGTAAAATTGTACCAAGACTATCAGCGTTACCTGGAAGAGGGTGCTTTGAACCGTGATGTGACCCACGCCGCCCTGGACAAGCCCGTCGAAATGGCGCATCGCTTCGCCTGGATCTACTCGGGCAGCGGCGATCAGGCGCTGGTCAACGGGTTGCAGGCGGCACCGCACTACCGTGATCCGAGTTGGCAAGGGTACTATGGGGACGATCTGGTGGTGACGATCGACTTGGGCGAACCGACTTTGGTGAAGACGGTCGATTCGAGTTTCCTGCAGGAGCTGGCGCCCGGGATCTTCCTGCCACCGGTCGTCGAGTATCTCGTATCGGACGACGGAAGCGAATTCCGGTCGGTAGCAGAAATTACGCACACAGTGCCGCTCGAATCGCAAGGACCTCTCGTGCATCAATTCAGCGCGAAGCTAGAGGATGTCCGTGCCCGTTACGTCCGAATACGCGCCCGAAACGTGAAGACGATTCCCGCAGGCCATCAAGCCGCAGGCGGTAAAGCCTGGTTGTTCGCGGATGAGATCCGAGTAAATCCATGAGTGGAACGCTTGCCAGGGGAGAATCGGGGAACGGTAACTGGCGCTGACCCGGTTTTTGTTCCGAGCCGCTCTGTGTTGGTTGCTGTTGTTTCGCAGGGACGTCGCGGGCCCGCCGCGCACTTCGTGTGCGTTCGGCCGCCCCGAAGGGGACGCGATAAACGCAAGCCTACGTCCGCCTGCGGCGGACTCCGGGAAAGAAGCCAAAGAAGCCAAAGAAGCAGACACCCAGCTTTTTGACCTGTCGTGCGAGCGGGTTCGTTGGCGAGATCGTCACGTCGAAGACGGCCCGCGTAGCTCGAACACGTTTGTTGGCGATGAATAATCGCGTGGAATGTGTGAAAGATAGCGCGCTTGCACGCCCTAGGCGGCCGGCAGTGCGCACGGCGAGCGCCAGGGCTGTCAACGGAGCGTGAAAGACTTGCCCCGGGGAGCAACAATCGCGCTACGTAAAGATACTGCGGGCGGCGGTGGCGCCTTTCAGATGGCTCGCTTCCATCCGCGCGGCCACTTTGGCCAGCGACGCTGGTGAGCCGACAGCGTGGCAGAAGGACCGTTCGTAACTATCCACCGTGTCGACCCACTTCTCGTGGTTCACATCCAATTTGTCCAGCACCGCTTCCAGATCCTTGGGGATCTTGCTGCGCTCACCACTCTTGAGCAGCCGGGCTGTCCACTTGAGCAGCATCGTGTAGTCTTCGAGTGATATCGGAAGCACTCCCAGATCCGAGGCGCGACGTCCGCTCCGAGAGGAATACGCCAGTGCCTCATCCGCTTTCCGCTCGGGCGCAATGTCAGTTCCGCCATCCAACCATCAGCCCGGTCGCGGGCGTTCTTGCGCTGCGATTGAGCTTCGAGACGCTGGAAGAGGGACGTGTAACGCGCGGTCTCCGGACTGTCGGCTTCTCCGGCCCGAATCGGATTCAGGTCCACATAGATCCCGCACAACAGCAGCCCACTTTCATCGGTGATCTCCCGGCACTTGAATCTCGTTTCCCAAAACCTACCGGTACGGTCATCCTCAAAATTGGCGCGTCGGGCGATATTCTCCAGGAGAATTCCCATGAACCACGAGATGTCGCTCAACCGCCGCCGCAACTTCTCGATTTGCTTTTTGTTGCCGACCAGCTTGTCGATCCGTTTTTCATCTGGCTCTGGCATCTCATCCGACATGCACTTGGCCAGCTTGGTGATGGTCAGCCAGCGGCGAGCCACTTCGCGGGGACGCAACCGCGCGGCGATCTCAGGCCGGGTACGGAGCACGACATGCAGATGGTTAGATAATTCCGCGCGGAATTCCACTTCAATGGTGAACAGCTGTGCCAGCTGCTGTTCCCGGTTGACAATCCAGTCGCGGCGGTGTGAATAATCTTCTCCGCTGGTGGGATCGAGGCCACAGAGAAAGGCACGGCGGACGCAGCGTGCGGTGCAGTGGAAGACAGCCTTGCGGGCACGGCCCAAGAGTTTACGGCGAGCATTGGCGGCCATCGGACAATTCCTCCTTGCGTGGGCAGTGTGGATGCGCCACGGCTCGGCCGCTCGTGAGCGGCAGGCCGCGTCGCACCTTGCTGCACGGAAGTCATTGCCCGCCTTTCCGTCGCCAGACGTCCGCTATCCTACCATCTTGCGTCTCCAATGCAAACCCAGCGTACAGGCTGGTGACATACGCATGTCACCTTATACCCCGCACGGGGGTACCCACACACACCTCCATGGCCTCCCCCCTTCGCTGCACCACCGGCAACTCGGCCAAAGATCAGGGGGCCAAAGATCAGGGTGTCTGCTATCGATGCTATCGATTCTGCTATCGATCGCTATCGAATCGTCTGCTATCGAATCGAGCAACCTGTTCGTTTCGGAGCATGCAGCGGGCCTGACCCCTATCGCAATCGGAGCGGTCACCGGCGGCCTCTTTCCCAAGCTGCGTCCTTTCGGAGGCACGGCTTGCCTGGCCATCGGAAATGGTGGGATGGCGGTCGGCGCTGAGCTACAGGAAACGCTCATGTATTCGAATCTAGCCAGGGCACGAAGTCCAAAGTTGCACCCCTGCCCTGTCCAAAAACTCCATCCAATCATTTTCCCAACCTTATTGACACACGACAGTCCGGTTGACGAGTTGAACAGCGGGACCGAAAGAGCACGATTTTCGCCCAAGGCGGCCGATTGTACCGTCACGCTGATTGCTGACAAAACACCATTCAGGCAATCGCAAGTCTGTACGATCATGCAGCGCGCACGGAAGAGGTGGAGGAGCCTTTTTTTCGTTCGGGTAAGCCAATGGTCGCATTGGTGGCCGAGAAGCGTTACCGTGGTTACGTGAGCGGTCGTCCACATTTCTTCGGCGGACTACGCAGGGAAGGCAAGTCGCTCTGGACGCGGACTGCAAAGCTCGCAGCACGTGACAGTATCAATCATCTTCAGCAATGATCTCGGACTTTCGTCGGCTGATTCCTGCATGAAAGAACCTCACGCATGTACCACCTTTTGCCACCGAAAATGTACGGCTCCCGTTTTCCTCGCTGAGGTACTACATCATGAACAAAGGCGTCCGCAGCTATGATTAGTCGAATTGTACCTCTGGTGGTCGTGCTCTCGATGACGATGACGATGATCACCAGCTCCACGAGGCTGGCAACGGCCGCCGAAGGTTACTTCCCGCCGGGCGACTCTCGCGCGGGAGGCATCCGCGATTTGATGCTGATCTATTTGAGCCAGGGCAAGTGGAAGACCGACGAATTCTTGCCCTATGTGGCCTACTTGAGCAAAGACGCCGGCAAACAGCCGCGCGACTGGTTTTACGACAGCTATCTGTTCCTGGCTTACGGTGGCGCTCCAAGCGGTACGACGTACTACAATGGTCCGACGAACAAGAATGACTGGGAGTACTACTTCAACCTGCTGTTTCCCGCACTGCGTAATCTGCAGTCCTGCACCCGCAACGTGGAGCAAACGCTCGGAACGTGCCCACAACAGACTCCCATCATTCTGATGATTCCTTACCCGTCGCCTGAACAGCACGATTTCGGCGATGTGGACGGCGATGGCGCCAGCGAAGATCTGGCGAATCTGGCAGACCGCCAGAAAGCGGTGGCCTGGTGCATCGAAGAAATGCTGCGCCGCTGGCAGGAAGCGGGTCTGGGCAAGCTGGAGTTGTGGGGCTTCTATTGGATGAACGAATCAACCGGCCCGCGGGACGCGCCGATCATTCGTTTCACCGCGGACTACGCGCACCAGCGCCACTACGGCCTGCACTGGATCCCCTACTTCAGCGCCGGCGGAGTTGATGACGCGTACGATCTGGGCTTCGACTTTATCATCTATCAACCCAATTATGCTTTCATGGAACAGCACGGGCTGCGTCCGGACGAACAGCGTCTGAGCGACGCCGCCCAACGAGCTCGACAATTGCATTTCGGCATCGAGATCGAGATGCAAAGTCGCCTGTCCAGCGTCGACGACCGCCGCAATCTGCTCGCCTACCTGGCCTATGGCCGCGACGATATGCAGGGCTACATGCGCGACGCCGTGCACGGGTATTACCAGGGCACCGATGCCATCGCCCGACTGTGCTACAGTGATCTGGGCGCCGAACGAGCTTTGTACGACGCGCTGTACGAGTTTGCCAAGGGACGTTTCCAAGGACATCGCTGGCGACCGCTACCTGATCGTCTTTACCAAATCGACGCCCAAGTGGCAGCCGCGTACCCAGATGATGGCAAGAAGCTTACCGACGGCCACTGGGTGACCGTCGAGGAGGAACTGACTCGGGCGATTGGAGTGACGAGTGCGGAAGCGACGGTGCGCGTGGATCTGGGTGGATTGCGGCGGATCGCGGGGCTCCGCTTGCACGTCGCCACCCCGCACGAAGCCTCGGCAGCGCTGCCCAATGCCGTCCGCATCGAATCCTCGTTGGATGGCGATCGGTGGAGCGAGGTATATTCTACCAACCCGATGTGGGAAAACCCCAATCACGCCGGGACAGCCGTCTTGCTCGTCTACGCCTTTCGGCCCCACGATGCGCGCCACGTGCGTGTTTCGCTCAAGCAGATGCAGGGGCGGACGACCTTTCTCGACGAAGTGATCATCGAGCCCGCTCCTTCCATCGCACCGCAAGGGAGGTTCGTTTTCGGCCCCTCCCCTCGGGAGCCTCTCGCCGCCGCGTCCCTGCTTGCCGACGGCCAGTACGCTGCTGCTGATGCCCTGCAGGCCGCATCGGCAACCTGGGCCGCCGACCAGGAGGCGAGCGTCGTGCTCGAGTTGCCCGATGCGCGGATATTAGGGCTCGTGCGGGTTCATGCAGCGGACTTGTCTGAAGGCCAAGGCCTTGCGCTGCGCGAAGTGCGTTTGATGACCCGCGCCGACGACGTCGCTCAGTGGAGTCCCGCCGGGACTGTGCAGCCTGTGCGGGCGCAGTCGCAGATTGACTTCACTCTGGATGCACGCAGGCAGCCAGTCGAGCAGCTTCAGTTGGTCGCCGTGCCTGAACCCGGCCGCGCGATTGCTTTGGACGAACTGGAAGTCTTCGCGGCGACCAACCTGGCCTTGGGTAAACCGTATCGCGTCACTCCAAAGTTCCCGGCGACCTATGACGACGAGAACGACCAGGAATTGACCGACGGGAAGTTAACTGTGGGAGGATTCCCAGATGGTCGTACGGTCGGCTGGTACAACACGCGAGTCGCGGTCAGCGTGGATCTCGGTGCCCAAACGCTCGTGGATCAGGTTCGCGCTCATGTTCAAGGGGGCGGTTACGCCGCAGTAAATTTTCCCCGCGATGTAGCGGTATGGACTTCCGCAACGGGTGACGCTTGGACCCGTGTGAAGACGATCTCCGGGCCGCCGCAGGAACTGACTGCTGATAGAGCCGCCGGCGAGGGAAGATCACAGCTGGGCTGGATGGGCCAGCCAATCGAACCGATCGAAGCGCGCTTTGTGCGGTTCGACTTCGCGCCTCGAGGCTGGACCATGATCAGCGAAATCGAAATCCTGGCCGGTAACCAGAACCTGGCGCTCGGCAAACGCTACAGTCTGCGTCCGCCGCCGACGTCCACCGAGCGGTATGCTGACACAAGCGACAAGCTGACGGACGGCGTTTATGCAACGAGGGCATCTTCTCAGCGGCGCAGCGTCGCGTGGCAGGAAGGCAATCCCTCGGTCGTCATCGACCTGCAGGCACCCGAAGAGATCGTCGCCGTGTCGGCCCATGTCCTTGGCGGAGGCGCCCGTGGGATTCAATTCCCCGAGAACGTGCGCGTCGCGCTTTCGCTCGACGCAGACAACTGGCAACACGTCGCAACCGTCGCCAGTCGAGCGCCAAATAGCGACCGATCCGCGCAAGCTTACTTAACGGCGCACTTCGATGCCCGAGCATGTCGATTCGTCAAGCTCGACTTCCAGCGGCGAGGCTGGCTCGTTGTCGACGAAATCGAAGTTTTGGCGGCCCCGAGTCTTCCAACCGCTGGCCTCCAACGGTAGGCTGTGCGTGTCTTCCTGGCTTGGTCGCGTGGCGTAGGGTCAACAAACTGAACCGCGACACGAGAGGAGTACGTGACCCGACAACCGGAGAGGACTTTTCTCGGTCATCAACCCCAACGTTGCATACGAAAGAAGTACGACGGACATCTTTGTCCGTCGATGGACGCTTTCCGCGGCCCGTTTCTGGTTGTACGCGGAACGCACGTTACGTGAGGTGCGCGAATGGCGAGCGGAACGTGATCTGGCACTATTATGGACACTGCGTGGAGACGTCCGTCCGAATCCTTGCAGTCTACAGCTGTAGGGTCGATTCTGCGACAGGAAGTGGCATGGCACTGGGCATAACGACTGGTTCGCCGCCTGCGGCACTCCACCACGCCCGGCGGTACCGCCGTCATGAGCTTGGGAAATGCTAGCGCGTGCGGGAAACGTCGTCAGCGTTGCATCTGGTTGTTGACTTACGCCGTGGGCCCAACTAAACTGCGGGTGTGCTAATGGGTGAGTAGCGACTTTCTGCTTTCAAGCTGCGTCTCAAAGAAGCAAAGGGCTAGGCTAACTTAGCCGAGCGTTCTCGTGTTGGTCGGATTCTTCTTGTCCGACAGTTGCCGGTAGACAGCCACTCCTTCTCAAACCGAAGAGTTTGACCAGGCTGTTCCCCTGATCCTGTTCGCAATGATGATTGCGTTTATCGGGAGCATCGGCGCATCTCACTTCTAGCTGTGCTTGGTGTTAGTCGCTACGCGAACACGTGCGTCGCTGTGCGAACGCGTCGCATCGTGGAAGCACACGGCGGGCACATTGCAGCCTGTGGCAGTGGTGGCGCAGCGTTCGCGATCACCTTCCCGCGCGAATCGTCAGGCGTCTAACGGAGTAAGCAACACAAATTCACGAGAGGAACGGCAAGGACTGCGATTATGGCAATGGAACCGTCTACAAACGAAACCGC
Source organism: uncultured Planctomycetota bacterium (assembly GCA_963700575.1). GTDB lineage: Bacteria > Planctomycetota > Planctomycetia > Pirellulales > Pirellulaceae > JAJRVM01. The sequence goes on from CAVOYC010000001.1 coordinate 166,800, forward strand.
TGATGATGAGCACATTCACGAAACCGTCCGCCGGCGCATTGACGGCTGTTCGTACAAATTCATTTTCGGCAATGTCACGTGGCACTGCCACGACGGGCACCTGACGCTCCGCGGCCGTGTGCCAAACTTTTATCTGAAGCAATCGCTCCAGGAACTTTTGCGCGGCATCGAGCGAGTTAAGCTGATCACCAACAGCGTAGATGTCGTAAGCTCGACGGGCATGAGCAGCGAACGGTCCGATAAACCCAAATAGCCGACGGCTCCTTGCTGGTCCCACATGTGTGTAAGGAATCGCGACTGTGTCCAAGTTAAACCGACGACATAGGGGCGAGCTTTCGTGGGTCGACGATGAAACGAAGTTGCGGGGCGTAGCGGCGATATAATTGGCCACCACGGCTATTCGTATAGTTGTCGGCACACCGGCCAGCTGCGTCAAACTGCAGTCTTGTGTTGGGTCGCATCACGTACAACGGCTTTTGGAACAGTTGAGCAGCCGACACGCCGTCTGCTGCAGGTCAACGCGTCTTGTGCCCCATGCCGTTACGACGGTAAGGCGGCATCCGCGATTTCAAGGAATTCGACGTGAGTTTTGAGTCGAGGCCACAGCCTTGGCTTCAAAAACGGGGCGGCCGCCCAAGGCCCAATCGCAAGATCAGGTGTCTGCTTTCGCAGGCATCGCTGAACAGGTGTCCCCTTGCCTGTCGTGGGATCGATGTATTCAATTTGCCGGACACGTGATAAGTCTGGTGCGCGTCACGATGGATCGCGGCCACCCACGGGCGGTGAAATATCCTCACTCACTCTGGACAGACTGCCTTCAGGTTGGTGATGGCTTGCTGGACGGGGAGGACGACGAAGAATCGACCACGCTCGTCGATGGAGCCGCAGTTGACACGTTGTGTCAATATCACAATTTTGACTCCCGCATCCGTTTCTTCGGCCGCGTGTACGCCACTGACGGCCCGACGACGATCGTTCGGATTTACCGGCTGCGCAACTGCCAAAGGCCTCGCAGCACCGGTCCCACCCGCCATACAAGAGGGTGGAAATGGACCTTTGGCTGACTGATCCAAGTGGTTTCTCAATAAATGTGACAAGGAAAACGTTCATGTATTCGGATCTAGTGAGGACGAGAAATCCAAAGTTGCACCCCACCTACCAAACCATTGCCAAACGGCTGAAAGACTGCCGGGTTAACGTCGAAAGCCATATCGAGAGTGGCCTTAAGGTCTACGAGAGCACTCTCGACGGCATTCAGTTCGTGGCCAAGAAGCTTACCGATCCTCTCCTTTCGTTTGACATCACATCCGCACTGAAAATCGCTGCGAAACCGGGTGGGGAGAAGGCCTTTCGGCAAGGTGCGGTCGAAGATGCCAGACACTGGGCTCTCGATGCATCGATGGCCGCGACGATTGGCATCGGATTTCGTGAGATCTGGCGACCGCAGCTATCCACGCTTGGCTTGCGTACGGAAATGGCGACCAACCGGCCCCGGCTGAACGCTCCCAAACTGAACAAACCTTTGAGCGACAATTTTGGCCCCCGCGCGACACGACTGGATATCTCCTCCCTGCACTGCGCGGTGCATGGAAACTACTGCAGCATTCATATCGACGAAACGGGATTCGTCATGGATGGAGTGAAAGGACTCAGCGATGATGTCATGGTCACCCCCGATTTCTTGCGGCACCTGCTAGTGGAATTGATTTGGAAGGACAAGTTGGGAGCCCCTCAATGGGTTGACCTGGTCATTCCCGATTCCCAATATTCGCGAGTGGGGCTGCGTCTCAACCTGGTGCAGTCGGAAAAGGTCAATCTGACCGTACAAGGCACGTGCGGAGTGACCGGCAAGTTCGATTGCTCTGGAACTGTGAACTTGTTCGGCAAACATGATTGGGGAGGTGGTTGATCTTTACGCTAGGGCGTCTTTCCCATGGACCGGCACCACCTGCGACTCGGCAAAAGATCAGAGTACTTCTGGCTTCTGTCGTTTCTGTCCGCTCGATAGATTTCCGCCAGTTCGCCCGACGCGTCGTCATCTTCGATCCAATTAATATACGGCACGTGCGTTAATCCTTACGGAATTCGTGAATGTTCGGACGCTGCCAACCTGGGATGCTGCGAAGTTTATAGCCTATCGGACTCTGTAATCAAGGATTATGTTTGATTCCTTGCGGAAGTCGGCTTTCCACGAAGAGAATCAGGACCATCACTGAGAAGCAGACACCCAGCTTTTTGAATTGTCGTGCGAGCGGATTCGCCGGCAGGAACGTCGCCTCGGAGACGGCCCGCAAAGCTCGAAGGACTTTCCTGGCGACGGGTAATCGTGCTAAGGATCGGGGGAAAGATAACTTCGGCGATTGCTGCGACAGGTGGCATTGGCAGAGCGAGCGGCCTGCTATTTCGCCGTTCGCTCAGGAAAGTGCCACCCATGGACGGAAAATGCGAAGTTATGGGACCGGTTCCTAACTCGACTGTTTGACTTTGACTCCCACCGCCCTGTGCGGTGGGTGAATCTGACTGGCAGGCTACCCGGACCGCCCCACAAGGCTTGCTTCCATCCGCGCGGCCACTTTAGCCGGCGACGCCGGTGAACCGACCGTGTGGCGAATGGTGCGGTCGTAGCTATCCACCGGGCCAAAGATCAGGTCGGCTGCTTTGGCCTTTTACCCACTCTCTTCTCCACTTTCATACCGCTTTCCGCACGATGAACGGGATGGTAAAGAGTTGACGACTTTGTTACGAAAAGGGTTCTTCTCGCGGAGACAGCAGGTTCAAAAATGGATGATTCAGCAAGCTCGATCGTGGTGGTGGATACGAACGTGTTCGTCGCCGCTGGTTTTCGACCGCGCAGTGCTTCGGCACGCGTTGTCGGCCAAATACGCTCGGGGCGGCTGCGGATGGTCTGGCATGAACAGACGCGAAGTGAAACGCGGCACATCTTGAGCAAAATACCGCCCCTGTCGTGGCCTGATGTGGAAAGGCTGTTCCGCGAAGAGGACCGCTGCCCGGAGGAAGTCGACGTGGGGAGATTCACTCACATCTCCGACCCGGATGACCGCAAGTACGCAGCCCTCGCTCATATCGCGGGGGCAATTCTCCTAACAAATGATTCGGACCTTCTAAGCGGTCGCCACCTGGAGTGCGTGGAAATCCTCACGCCGGCGGAGTTTTGCGATCGCCACTTCACGGAAGCCGGTGATGGGTAAGACGGGAAGGTACGATCGGCTCCAGAGGCGACGGCGGCACATTACCGGTCACCTGCTTGAACGGTATCTTTCCCCGGTTGCGCGTCACCTGCACTTTCCCACGCTCCCATGTCAGGTCTGTCGCCTTTCGTGCGATTCTCATTGATCCCCGGCAGAGCGATCCCCGCATCAATGCATGGACTGCCTGCCTGCAGTTGGAACTCGCCTTGGGTGGCGTCCTCAAAACGCGGGTCGGCGCTGATGCCGTGCTTCAAGTAGCCGAACTTTCTCCGCACCTCGTCGAGTGTCGCCGTGAGTTGTCTGTACTGCAGCTTGAATAGCGCACCTGTATTCGACGACACGTACAGGTTGTCGTAGTCGAAGTCAAGGGGCGAAAAATCCTGGCGCCACGACTCAAAGCCCGCCTGGCTACCGCACCAGATATTGTTGCGGAACGTGATCTTGCGCCACTTGGCCCTCTTGATCAAGATGGCCGACGAGCGATTGTCCCGCGTGTACGAGGTATTATGGTAGAAGAACATGGGGCCCGACCCGACATCCGCGCCGCTGCCACCATTGGTCTTGAAAGGATACCCTTCATACCCGTCGGTCATGCCTGCGCGCGCCATGCCGCAGTCCGCAATGAAGTTGTATAGGATAAACGTCGGTCCATCCAACGCCTGGGCAACCGAGATCCCGGAAAGCGATTTGCGCATGTAGTTGTCAAAGATGCGGACATTACGGGAAAAGCCGTCGGTCTCGATGAAATCGTCGCCCACGTCGATCACGCGGTTGTCATGGAAATCGATCTCGTTCGTCCGTGCCGTGTTTTTGCACAGGGGCAGAGATGGACTCCGTCGAATAGCCCTTCGATATGGTTACGCCGTATCACCAGGCCGCGGCCACTAAAACTGGCGTCCGTGCTCACACAGCCGCTTTCGATCTCACCGTGATACCCGCCGCTCTGCTTGAGCATGTCGAATTTCCAGCCTTGGGTCGCATCCGTGAATCGGCAGTCCTGTACGGTAACGCGGTCGCACTTCTCTTTGAACCAGAAGCCAGTGTTGCAGAAATGGACCGCGCAGTTTTGGAACAGGAGATCTGAACAGGTATTGACGAACACCGCACAGTTATATTGCCGCCTGCCGTAGTGCCGGAATTCAATGCCCTCCACGTAGACGTGGTTGCAGTGCTCCATGTTCAAGGCGCGCGTACAGCGGGCAACGTGCAGCTCAAGTCCAGCCATATCCGACGGAGGCACAATATAGATCATCTTCCCGTCGCAAAAGTAGGCCCCACGGATTCCCGCTTCATGGAACGGGCCCTGGCCCGAGTAGACGCGATTCTGGAGATCATCAAGCGACTTGACGGGCAACAATCGGATATCCTCGCCGGACGCGCGAACCGTGGCGGATGCGTAGGCACATGTGCCTGGGAACGCATGCGTATACAAACCCGGCCCCGCGGCCTCCCAACTGGCTGGGTCTGTGAGGTCGGGATCGGCGCCACTGATCACGACCTTGTCTCCCTTCGCGGCCCGGATCACGACCGCCCCTTCAACCGTTCCGCCAATGGGTAACTGCATGTCACCTTCGTGGTATGTGCCGCCGTGGATCTTGATCGTGGTATCAGGTGCGACCATGGCCAGCGCATGCCTGATCGTGGCCACGGGTTGGTCTGGCGTGCCCGGGCTGGCGTCATTGCCGTTGACTGCCACGTGAATCGTGTTGGCCGTGGCCGGCACACTCACCTCGGCCCGCGTGCGGCCCTTCCGATACCAGGTGGCAACGACTGTTCCAGCCTGGTCCAGGACCTCGACTCGGACCAGGTACTCCGTGTCGGACTGGAGCCAGAACAGGGATGTGGCAAACCACGGATTCGCGCCGACCTGCACGAGCGCATGTGCCGGTGCCCAGTCGCCGTCGTGCCAGAGAGCACAGCGCATGGCGCTCACGTCCTCAGGTTTCATCCCTTCCGGAACATCGGCGATCACACCCAAGGTCTCGAAGTTGCCGAACATCTCGACCTGCTCCGCAACCGGAAGGTCGGGCAGCGGAACCACTCGTGCGCGAAGGGACATCGAAGGCCGGGCCGACTGCTCAAGAGGCGTCTTGTTAGCAGAAGGCTCCGTGCCGCCACATCTGGCGACCAGTGAGACGATCAGAACGACACACGAACAGCTGAACCTCATGCGCCTTCTCCTCCTTCTGCCGGTACTTAGCCGGGATGATTCACGAAACTCGTTGCGTGAAACAAGCAAGCCGCTCTGCTGGTGGGTCTTTACTCGCTCGTTGTCTCTGTCTCGTACAGTCACGGACGATTGCTGCGAAGTCGAGCGACTTGTGACTAACTCGACTGTTTGACTTTGACTCCCACCGCCCTGTGCGGTGGGTGAATCTGACTGGCAGGCTACCCGAACCGCCCCACATTGACCAGAGCAAGGATGCAAAACGACTTGTTAAGGCGACCGGCAGAACTCTTGGGACTACTACACGGGCAACCGATCGCCTTCGTTCCTGGATTCGACCCCCTCGCGCTGCCAGCTGCTCTTCCAGCTTTCGCCAGATGAAAAAAGGGCATCTCCACTCCGCAAACCACTCTCCCGGGGGTGGCTGTATATCATGTGAGCCGCTTGTCGAGTGGTGCTCTTCAGACATACAATATGGAGCGTCGGGCCAGGTCGCGTGACATGCGGCGGCGAGTCGGTTGCAGTGTCGCTGCCGTGTTGTCTCCCGCCTGATTTTCCAGCCTCAGCCAACCTTGCTGGCGGCGATTTCCGAATCGTCCAGCGTCTGCTTAGAATCTTCCTGTGGTGCGCATACTTCTGAGACATTTCCGTGGTGTCACCTTCGTGACTGTTGTCGGCGTGTTGGTTTTGTCACACCCCTGGCTGCTGACGGCTGGCACGGAGTCGACGCCGGCTGGTGCGCCCGTAGCGAAGGGATCAGCAACGGACGATTTTCCTCCCCGCGGCCAGACGATTTACGCGGAGACCTGTGCCTCCTGCCACGGCGACCAGGGGGAGGGAGTGGACGGCGCTTACGGCAAGCCGCTGATCGGTGATGATTCGATTGGTCAGCTATCGAAACTGATCACTGAGACCATGCCGGAAGACGAACCGGAAGAATGCGTTGGCGAAGACGCGGACGCGGTGGCGGCTTATGTTCACTACGCTTTCTACAGCGAAGCGGCTCGTATTCGGAATCGGCCGCCCCGCATTACCCTGACTCATCTGACAGGCAACCAGCTCCGCCAGAGCCTGGCCGATCTGTATGCTCATTTTAGCGGATCGATGCCGCAGGAAACGCGACGCGGAATCAATGGCAACTACTTCGACGGAGCTCGCTGGAAGAACGAAAACAAGAAGATCGAACGTGTCGACCCGAGGATCGATTTCGACTGGAACCATGATGGTCCCGGTGAGGGTATCAAGCCTGAAGACTTCTTTATCCACTGGCGCGGTGGTCTGAAAGTTGACGAAACCGGTCGCTACGAAATCGTGATCCGTTCCAGCTGCGCCTTCGTCTGCAACCTGGGCCGTTTCGATCGGGAGTTCATCAACAACCGCGTGCAGTCGGGCGACCAGACCGAATTTCGCAAGTCCATTGTGTTGACGGCCGGTCGCGTCTACCCGATCCAGATCGAGCTATACCAGAGAAAACGAAAGACCGAGCAGCCTCCGGCCCGGATTTCGTTGTCGTGGATCCCGCCCAAGGGCACCGAGGAAATCATTCCCGAACGTCATCTTCTGCCGGCTTCGCCGCCGGCCACATTCTCGCTGCAGGCCAAACTGCCTCCCGATGATCGCAGTTATGGCTACGATCGAGGTCTGGCCGTGGATCGCCAGTGGGACACATCGACCACGGTTGCGGCTGTCGAGTTTGCTCAGGCGGCCATTGACGAACTCTGGCCCGATTACCGCCGCAAACACAAGCAAGAGCCCGACCAGGATCGAGCGAAGTTGCGGAACTTCCTGGCGGAGATAGTAGAAACCGCATTCCGCGGCCCCGTAAGCGAATCGGTTCAGCGCTTCTACATCGACGAGCAGGTCAATCAGACCGAAGACGATGCCGAAGCGATCAAACGTTGTATGCTGGTTACGTTGAAGTCGCCCCGTTTTCTCTACCCGGGGCTCGACCGGGATCGATCCGCGTCGCAGCGTGCCGCTAACCGACTGGCACTGACACTGTTCGACTCGCTGCCAACGGACCCGTGGCTGATCGAGCTGGCCCACGAAGACCAGCTGCAGACCGCAGACCAGGTACGAGCGGCCGCTCAGCGGATGGTCGCCGACTATCGGGCTCGCGGAAAGACCGGCGAATTGATGCACGAATGGCTGAATCTGAGCCGTATTGCTGAAATCACCAAAGACAGCAAAGACTTTCCCAAATTCGGTGCGGAACTTGTGGCGGATATGAAGGCATCGCTGGATGCCTTCCTAAACGAAGTCGTCTGGAGCGATTCGAGCGACTTCCGCCAGCTATTCCTGGCTGACTGGGCCTACGCGACTCCGCGTCTGGCAGAGTTCTACGGAGCCACATGGGCGAGTGAGCAGGAGACCGGAGAGGACCTGGCCAGAATAGTCTTCGCGGACGGTCGGCGAGTCGGTCTGCTGTCTCAACCTTATCTAATGAGCGGCCTGGCCTACCAGGACTCCACCTCTCCGATTCACCGGGGAGTCTTCCTGATGCGACATATTCTGGGTCGCACTTTGAAACCGCCGAAGGAAGCGTTTACGCCGTTGAGTCCGGATTTGCATCCCGACATGACAACGCGACAGCGAGTTGAGCTTCAGACCAGCCCGCAAACCTGTCAGGTATGCCACCAAAAAATCAACGGTCTTGGATTCGCTTTGGAGAACTTCGATGCCGTGGGTCGATTTCGAGAAACCGAGGGCGATCAGCCCGTTGACTCAGCCGGGCAATACACGACACTTGATGACAGGACGGTCACCTTCCACGGAGCGACCGAACTGGCACACTTTCTCGCCAGCAGTGATGATGCGTATCGTGCCTTCGTAAACCGGGCTTTTCAGCACCTTGTCAAACAGCCGATCGCGGCCTACGGTCCCGATCTGCTGGATCAACTCAACGAACAATTCCGCGACAGCAACTTTCACATCCGTAAACTGCTGGTGGAAATTGCGGTGATTGCGGCTACTCAACCGAGTCCTACCTCCGACGAGGAATCCTGAGACATGACACACTACCGCACGCGACGCGAATTTTTGTGCCAGACCGGCCTTCAGCGCCCTGGGAGTCAAGCTGGCTTTGGGACTCCCCAGTCTGGCGGCGGCTGCCAGCCCGTCCGAATCCGTCCGCAAACAGCGGTTGATTTTCGTCTTCAGTCCCAACGGCGTCATCCCAAAGCACTTCTGGCCGGACACGCTTGGCGAAGCGTTCGAACTGAAACGCATACTGGAGCCGCTGGCCGAATTCAAGAATCAAACCATGACGCTGCACGGCGTCTGTAATAAGATCAAAGGAGATGGCGATGGCCACATGCGCGGTATTGGCTGCCTGCTGACCGGTATCGAGCTCTATCCGGGCGACGTTCAAGGCGGTTCCGATACGCCAGCCGGCTGGTCGCAGGGAATCTCCGTGGACCAGCACATCAAGAATTGCCTGCAGGCGCATCCTGAAACCCAGACCCGATTCGGGTCGCTGGAATTCGGTGTGATGGTTCCTGAGCGAGCCGACACGTGGACACGCATGTCCTATGCCGGACCGAACCAGCCGGTGGCTCCCATTGACGACCCGTATCAGATGTTCGACAAGCTGTACGGCCAGGCTAAGAACCGGGAAATGCTGGCTAGTGTCCTGGACGGTCTAACCGACGATTTCCGTCGCCTCGAAACGATGATCAGCGCCGAAGATCGCCAGATCCTGCAGGAGCATGTGGCGATGGTGCGGGAGATCGAAAAGGACCTACAAGCCGAAATGTCAGCGAAGGAAAAGCAATCGAACGTCGGGCACGCCGTACCGACACTGCCACCAAACGTCGAAGAAGAAAACGACAACATGCCGCAGATCTCCCGCATGCAGATTGATCTGCTGGTCAGCAGCTTGGCCGCGGACTTCGCTCGAGTGGCAAGTTTCCAGATCACCAACAGTGTCGGCCAACCGCGGATGAAGTGGCTTGGCATCGAAGAGAGCCATCACTCCCTGTCTCACGAACCTGACAGCAATGAAGAAGCTTACGAGAAGCTGATTAAAATCAACACGTGGTATTGCCAGCAAGTGGCTTATCTGGCCGAGCGACTGGCCGACACACCCGAGCCCGGCGGAGACGGATCGCTGCTGGACAACACCACAATCGTCTGGACGAACGAACTGGGCAAAGGCAACTCCCACACGCGCAACAACATTCCGTTCGTTCTTGTCGGCGGTGGGTTGGATTGGCGAACGGGACGCGCCATAGACTATAAAAATGTGCCACATAATCGCCTGCTGATGAGCTTCTGCGAAGCGATGGGGCACCCGACCGAACACTTCGGAAATCCGGATTACTGTGGTGATGGTCCCCTGACCGGACTCGTCTAAAGTGCGGTCCAATCCGCTCGAGTTCCTGGCGTTTCCGTCGGATGACGGTTTCTCCCTGGCACGATGCTGAGCGCCGATCGCCAGTGGAACCAGACTCGCGACGGCACAAGATCCCATTCACCGGGGACCCGCTGAAATGAATCCATCGCGCATATTGCCTGTTGTATTGAGTGCCAGCTTGCTGTTGGCCGGTACGCTGCATGCTGACGATATCGTGATTGACTCAAGCCTTAACATTGAGACACTTCGCATTTTTGGAACTGAGCACCCCGGGCAGTACAAGCACCCGGCGTCGATAACGGAGCTGAGCAACGGCGACTTATATGTGGCCTACTATGGTGGAGCGGGCGAGTACAGTTCCGACACCGCGGTGTATGGTTCGCGTCGAAAGCGGGATGAAAGACACTGGTCGCCGCCGCTTGTGATCGCAGACACTCCGTTTCGCAGCGATGGCAATCCAGTGGTTTGGCAGGCTCCTACGGGCGTGGTCTGGTTGTTTTATGTGAATCTTTCCGGCGATACGTGGTCCGATGCGCGGGTCAAGGCAAAGATCTCACAGGATGGCGCACGGACCTGGTCCGATTCATTCATGCTGAGTGAAGAAAGAGGGAGCATGGTGCGGGGTAAGCCGATCGTGTTGATCAATGGAGATTATTTGCTTCCCATGTACCACGAGACCGGCGATGACCGTGAGCATACTGCGTCGGATACTTGCAGTTATTTTCTGCGTTGCCATCCCCAGACAAATACTTGGACCGAGACCAATCGCATCCGTTCGCCTCATGGAAACCTCCAGCCGCAAGTCGTGCAAGTTACCGAGGAAGATCTGATCTGCTTCATGCGTCGCGGCGGTGGATTTGGTCCGGCGACTAGTGGCTATATCTTGCGCGCCGAATCTCACGACGGCGGATATCATTGGAGTGACGCCACCGATTCGGAATTCAAGAATCCCAATTCGGCTGTGGACGTCGAGAAACTGAAGAATGGCCATATCGTGCTCGTTTACAACGATCACATGTACCTTCGAACGCCATTGTCGATCGCCATTTCCACGGATCAAGGTAAGTCATTTCCGTTCCGACGCGACATAGGTGGCGGAGACAACACTTTTGCCTATCCCTACATGATTCAAACACACGACGGCAAGATCCTGGTGCTCTATACCACAAACAGCCGTTCGACGATCATGTTGGCTGAATTCCAGGAAGCTGCCATTCTGAAATACCAGCACGAATAGACATTGCCGGTGTGGCATGCGATGGCTCATGCGTTAGCCGTTGGCCAGACAATGGGCCTCTCGAAGGGAGAACATGAACGGAATAGAAATGGCCCAAGCGCTGCGTGCCGGTCAACGCGTGTACGGCACCTGTGTGATTTCACCGGCTCCGCAATGGCCCCGAATGATCGGCAGGACCGGTCTCGATTTCGTCTTTCTCGATACCGAGCATATCGTGCTTGATCGCACCGACTTGGCTTGGATGTGTCAAACGTATGCGGGGCTGGGGCTGGCACCGATCGTCCGGATTCCCACTCCGGATCCACATCTGGCCAGCCACGTGATCGACGGCGGCGCGGCGGGAGTAATCGCTCCCTACGTGGAATCGGTCGCGCAGGTCCGCCAATTGCGTGGTGCGGTTAAACTGCGTCCGTTGAAAGGAGAGCGGCTGTCACGCGTGCTGGCGGGAAAAGAAGAGCTGGCATCGACCGTGCACGAGTACTTAGCCGACTACAACCGAGGGAATCTCTGCGTCATCAACATCGAAAGTCTCCCGGCGCTAAACGCACTGGATGACATCCTCGCCGTCCCCGACATCGATGCGTTGCTGATCGGTCCGCATGATTTGTCCATCAACTTGGGCATTCCAGAACAGTACAGCCACCCACGTTTCGAGGAGGCGGTGCAGACGGTGATTGCGAAGGGCCGAAACGCCGGAATCGGTGTGGGCATTCACTATTCTGAATCTGACGGCATGGACAAACTTGCGGCCTGGGCCAAGTCGGGCATGAACCTGATCATTCACTCCAGCGACCTGCGCATCGTGGGCGAAACGCTGGCACAGAATATGGCCCGACTCCGATGTGCGCTTAGCGATGGGCGACACGACGAGGCGGCGGATGACGACAGAACACCCAGTGGGGACGTGTAGGCCGTTGTAACCGATTCACTTGCTTCACGGACCATTCGGCGCGGGGCTTCGCGTAACGTGGAGGTTTACTTTCAGGGTTTTCCGCTGAAAAACACTTGCCGGGCTTGTGACTTTCGACCTGGATTGATCCGGTGCCAAGACGCGAAGATGTGGCCGCAGCGGGCCTGCACGGACCGCCCCTCCCAAGTCACGTGAAATCTTCTGCCGTATTGGCATACGGTCGAGCAGGAGAAGCCGTGGAAGGGCCAACGTCCCCCAACTCGCCCCCAAGAGAGAGACAGGCTGGTCACCCTGCCATTCTGTACGACTGCAGAGCCTATCGACGCCGCCAGAGCACGGGTATTAAGATGACGAGGCCCAGTGCCATAAGAGACAGTGTCGAAGGCTCCGGCACGACTTCTGAGAAGGAAGTTCCAACACGGAGGTTGTCGAAGAATGCGGGATGGCCGTACATCTGCTCGCCCCGCATGGAGACAGACGTTACTCTCGCACCGCCGCGATTCAGAAAGTCAACCGCAAAGCCGTCGATCTCCGGCGTGCTCGACTCGTCAACCGGGTCAACCCACAGCGTGACTACCTCGTCGTCGTCTGGGCCGCTATTCGAATCGCCGTACTCGATCCGCACTAGGACGAGCTGCTCGTTGGCTGTTACCGTGCCCCCGCTAACGTCGACATCGACGCCGCCGTTACCCACCGTGTACTTGCCATCTTTGATCCCAAACGAGAAGTTCGGCGCACCACCGCCGTCGAATTGGGTGAGCGCGAGCTCGAATGTCATGCGTCCGCCAGTTCGCGCCGGGTCAATCAAGAAGCTGGCATAGAACACATCGCCATCGTTCTCGAACAGCGCATGGGACTCCGAGGTGCTCCGCGTTGCCTCGCGCGTACCGTTGTCCCCGGGAGGCCGCTCATAGACGGCTTTACCTGTCCCAGCATTGTTGTCGTCCCGCGTCCTGTTCACAAAAAAGTCGCTATCATCGCCGCCAAGCGTCCAGTCACCCATCAGCCCCCGAGCCGGTCCCGCCGGACTGGCCGAGATCAATGCGTTGTCCAGATAGCCCGTGAACGTTTCCTCGATGATTAGCTCTGCCCGCAATGAGGTACCAACCGACAAAACCCACATGCCAATCACGCCTGCTACGATTCGGTGCCAACTCATTTGATAGCCCTCCAACATGCGTCGCATCAAGACGGACACTCGCCTAGGCCTGCTTCACATCCACCACCACTCGAACAATGGCCTCTTGGATTACCTTTTCGTGTCAAGCAAACGCAAATCCAATAGGCCACAATCCCAATCTTATCACCGCTTTCTCCCTATTGTCTATCGTCTGGGGGCGGATTTTGGCACTCTGCTGCCAATGGATCCCGAAGAGTTGGTTTTTCGTCACGCAATGTGCAGTTTGCGTACCCGCCCTGTCACGGAAGCGACACGCACGCAGCACCAGCCAGATTCCCGTGAATGGATGGCCATGATCGGCTATTTGTTCATGCCGGCACGCCTGCAAATCTTGCAGCTCTTGCTGGCGAATACGCACGATGACCAGATTCTCCCCTGAGCTGCCTGCAGACTATTCAGGTTTGAGAAAGTACTCGAAAAAGAGGTACAGCTGCTCATTCGATTCGAGCGTTGGTGTGTGCCCCTGCCGGTTGGACATGGCCACGCGATCGGTGAATCCCAGCAGCTTGTTGACGGCGATGGTGTGATTCAGCGCCCTCCAACGCTCCGGTTGGTCCTCCGAACCACCGGAGACCAGAAACGGTCGCGGTGCCATCAAGGCGTGCAGTTCATGCAGGTCGAGGCCCCGTTCTACAAGCCGTTTGTAGGCCCCCGTGCGCGGGTTCTCATCAGTCGGGACGCCCGGACGACGCTGCTTGCCTGATTCGTAACCCAGGTACCACGGTTCCCAGTAATTGACATTGGGCCGAGCCTCATCAAATACAATGCCTCCGTCGGACCACGCCGCGCAGGCAAATTTATCGTACAAACATGACGCGAACATGGCCCATTTGCCGCCGTACGAATGGCCGACGATGCCGATTCGCTTCCGATCGACTTGCGGCAACGCGGCCAAGGCGTTGTAGCCGTTGGCCGCGACGTAGGCGAGGACCGAAAGAGGCTGTAATTGGGCCTTCGCCTCGCTGGGGTAGTACGCACAGCTCGGCGTTCCGATCGACAAGGCAACAAAGCCTCGTTTGGTCAATTGGAGTCCAAAATCGCGCAGCTCCTTGCCTAATCCCACGCCTGTCTCGGCATCGTAGTAAACGACGACGACGGCCGGAAACGGCCCATCGCCGTCAGGTACAAGTAGATAACCGTCAACCGTTCGCCGTTGCGGGGCAATCTCCACGCGCACGCGATGCTGTGTGAAATTCTCGCGACGTTTCTCTTCCAGGTATTCCATCTTTGGCTTCCCGATCAGCGGTGGCCAAGGTCCCATGAATCTCGTGCCAGCGGTCGAGGATTTCCTGGCGGCGAAGCTGCCAGTCGCCAGCAGTCTTCACTTGGCGGCCGTTGTAGAAAACCAGCGGCGATGCAAACTCCCCCAAATCATTTGCCAGCGCGGCGGGCGGTGTGCAGAGTGAAGCGAGTTGCGGTGGAATCGCATCTTCACAGGCCACCGTTCCGGGAAGAACACACGGGAGCATCGTCACGGCGAATAAAGTGCTATGCGTCTCATGACAAGTCCTCGTTGATTCGGCCCATGCATCTCCGAGCTATGGGACCGACGCCCCGACCGCTCGCCCACGTCCCGCAACACAATTACATTTTCATGTCACTAGTGCTTTGTCGGCTCTAACGAATTGAGGGAAGCGTTGTTCTAGACGGTGCACGACACCGCGTCCACGCGGTGTCAACATGGGCTATCTTTGCGGTACGACACCGCATGGACACGGAATCGAACATTCACCTGGCCCAACTTCATTTCCTCAGCCTGACACGGCACCCGGTGAATGACCCTGGTTGATCCTTCACCTTTGCGCGACTCATGACTCATCCGCTTGCTGCTTCGAAAAGTAGTCTATGATTTCGTTGACCGCCGAGAGCCCCTCCACCAACTCATGCCAGGCCAGGCCCGAATCTTTGGCAACGGCGAGTACGGCGTCATAGAGCCTGTTGAATTGCTCCTCTCGCAGGCCCGCCAACGCCCGGTAAGTGTCTGGCAACACCTGGTCTCGCGTCCGTTCGGCCAGGTCCTGCACAATCTCCGTTCTACTTCGTCCGCTGCCCTGCATTTCTTGCTCAAGCACGTCACGGACTGCAAAGCAGAACAGTTGGCCGAGAACATCTGGTTGGGATCGCTGTTCCTCGAAATGGCTAGTCCCCATCAGATAGGTTGTTACCACAGTCTTGAATTGTTCTCGTGAGAAACCAGACATACGTTGAGTCTCCAAACAGCAAACTCGATCCCGCCTCCAATCCACTCACTCTTGAAGGACTCGTCTCGGTGTCTTCGAACGTAACCGTTCACTGCCCATGGCCGTGAACGGCGATTTAGTTCTCACTTAATTTTGGGCAACCGTTCATAAGTATAGCTACTTCAGCCGCAACGCGGCGACCCTATCACAGCCCAGGGCGATTGGTTCGCGAGTCTTGCGAGCGAACCATTAGCCCTGGGATGTGTGCCATCTTGTTTTGGCGGTCGAGGAGGTGACCAGCCACGCAAGCGGCGGTTCGCCGAGACCGAATCAAACCGCAGTATGTTCTGGCCTCGTTAGGCGTGAAGCAAACTCGGGGCGGGTTGGTTGTGGAGTTGGGCTGTGATGGAGGCGAGAAGGAAGGAGAAGAAGTTGCGTTTCTGTTTCTTGCAGGTAGCAATCGCCGACCACATCCGTTCGTGGTAGCGTTGCCCTGCTTCGCCTCGGGTGCCTTGCGTAATGCGGCGGTCGATCACGCAATGGCGGATTTGCTGTTCGCTGTGATTGTTGGTCGGCTCCACGCCTTCGGCGAACATGAAGCGAAAGTAGTCCTGCGACAGATCATACTGGCCCGTCTCCGAAGATTCCTCGTCGATATACTCCACGATCGCAAACCGCGCAGCGAGATTCGTGGCCTCCTTCGTGGAAGGAGGATTGCGAACCAGGTCAAGAAAGCGGTCTCGGTGTGTGAGCATCGAACCTCGAGCAGCCGCACCGTCGACCTGAGCAACTTCAGATAGTCCGCCAACGATACCGGAAGCACTCCCAGATCCGCGGCGCGACGTCCGCTCCGAGCAGAATACGCCAGTGCCTCGTCTGCTCCTTTCTCCGGGCGCAACGTTAGTTCGGCCATCCTACCATTCGCCCGTCCCGACCGTTCTTGCGCCGTGACTGAGCCTCAAGACGCTGGAAGAGGGACGTGTAACGCGCAGTTCTCCGGACTGTCGGCTTCTCCGGCGCGAATCGGGTTCTGGTCCACATAGATCCGGCACAGCAACAGCCCGCTGGCATCGGTGATTTCCCGGCACTTGAATCTCGTCTCCCATAAACGGTGTTTCCCGCGGCTTTATGGTGTTTTGAATAACGAGATGGCAAAATGGGATTGGGCCGCCGAAGTCGTTATGGGACTTAGGATCGACGAAGCAATAACTGTCGTATTGTCTCTTCTCCCCCGCCGCGTAGCGAATAGCGGGGGAGAGGATAAAGGTGAGGGGCAAGAAGAAATCTGCCAGTTATTGTTTCGCCGATCCTTAGGGATATAGAAGAAGTGTGTCCGGAAATGAACGATTCTTTTGGGGTGGCCGCCTGCTGGCTTGCCTTCTTTAGGCTACGTAGTATGCTCGTGCCGTTAGGCCAACCGTCCAGCGTGGATTGGGCCCTGGACGGCTACAAGGAAAAATGATCGCCCGTCAGACAAGGGGGAGAGAATCGGACCATGAAAGTGAGATCTCGTCGGGAAATCATGGGGACGTTGTTTCTTGGTCTCGCCTTGGCCCTGGCGGCTGCGTGGCCGCTTCAGCTCGCCACAGCAGAGGTCTTCGCTGCGGCGCCGGCGGCGAATGCGGCGGTGGCGGCACAGCCGGGCGGGTTCAAGTACTTCGTGGGAATCGTGGGCAATCCGTCCGTTTCCGACATCAGTTGGAGCGACGAAGAACTGGAGGAGATAAAGGCCCTGGGCGTAAACGTCGTCCAACTCAGTATCGCGTGGGGAAACAAGCCGGCCGACGAGGTCCTGAACCTAGAGGACCTGAATGCGGAGCAGCGCGCGAAATTCGCCTTCCGCATCAAGCAAGCCAAGAAGCACGGGCTGAAGACGATGGCCCATTTCGGCATCCCGAGGATGATCAATGACAACCCGGTGCAGCCGGCCTGCATCATGGACCCGGCGGTGCAGAGGAAGTACCGGGACCTGTTGACGGATTTCATGGAGTCCTTTCCGGAGGTGGACGACGTCTTGGTTTACACGTTTGATCAGCGGGCGTGGCTTTGCAGCGAGTTCGGGCCGTGTCCGCGGTGCAGCGGCCTGCCGTTGGACGAGCGGCTTCCAGGTTTTCTCAATCTACTCAACGACACAATGCAAGAATGCCGTCCAAACGCCCGTCTTTGGTGGAAGCCGTGGGAACTTTCCAAAGGTCAGGTCATCGCCATTCTCGACAAGGTCAAGCCAGCCGGTCTTGGGCTGGTGTTGAATCCATCGACCAGCAATGAGGTGTATCCGTTCGACGATCGCTCTTTCAAGTCCGACCTTGGTGTCAAACGCCTCGTGCGGATGGCGTTGGAGCGCAACATCCCGGTGCTCGGCGAGTTTGATCACACGTTGTACAAGCCGCTCTATCTGATGGAAGATTTCTTCCCGCGACTGATTTACGGGCAGATGATGGGTTGGAAGGAAATGGAAGGCGTGGTCGGCGTGAAGGAGTATTACGGCTTTGCGCCGTCCACTTTTTCCGTAAACGCGGCCATGTTGCAGGCGTGGATGAAATCACCCCACGTACCGCTCGATACGCTTCTCAAGGAAATCGCCGCGCCCTATGGACCCGAAGCGGCGCCGTTGCTGATTCAAGCTTGGGAGTACGTTGCGCAGTCCGTGGAGGCTTTTCCCTGGGACACCACCTATTTGATCGGCCCGATGGGCCTGGATCGCCATCACGACGGTTCGCATGGCTGGGAGCCGGCGTCGATTCTGAACGCCACCTGGAACACGCCGATCTGGAAAGCCAACCGTCTGGCGAACTTCATGCTCACGCAGGACAATCAGGCGCACCCGTGGCTGTTTGAAGATGCCGGCTTACGGTTGGAGGACTCTGCTGCACTCGGTTTCAAAGCCGTTGCCCTCTATGACCAGGCCATTCAGGTGGGGGGGAGCAGGATAGAAGACATTCGCATGCAACGGGACGTTGTTTGGAAGACAGCTCGCGCAGTGCGGGGAAAATCCCTGCATGTGCTTGAAACATTGGCGGCGCAGGATGCGCGCACGGTCCAACCAGATGAGAAACAGTTCGGTTTGGTAACCAAACGCCTCGAATTGCTGCTGAAGAAGGACAGTGAGAACCAGGCCGGGAGGGCGGCGGTCGCACAAAAGCTCGCGGAGTTTCAGCACGACCCGAAGTCATGGCTGGCCGCTAATCTCAATCCGGCACTCGGGGAACACGCACCGAAGGGTTACGAGGCATTCTCCAACGCCACGGTGGACTGGAATATCTGGGCGCCATCGCCAACGTCAATGTCCGTCATGGGGCGTGATACGGCCGCTGCACAAGAACCTGCGGAGGCTGCAAGAGAGCAGTTGAGGGTTCCCCGGGTCTCCAAGCCGTGGAACGAAGCGCTACGGCTAGTGGGAGACGGCAAGACGTTGTACAGCGATTTTACACTGATCAAGGATAAGCCGGGACGATGGCATTGCATAGGCACCTTTGGCAAGGGCGGTGATGGCGTTGGCAATGGGTATGCGCTGAGCGATGGATATGCTTTGTTCCACGCCGCGGGAGACTCACTGGAAGCCCCCATGACGCTCCAAGATAAAATCCCATACCAGATCGCGTCTCCGCAAGCATACATGTGGGCTCCTGCCGCCATCTGGACCCGAGATCGCAGCACGGCGTTTTTGTACTATTTCCATTACCTGGGATCGTCGGAATTCAAAGAGAACTGCGTTCGCCTGTTGACATCCGAGGCACCCGACCTCTCGGCTTGGAGTCCGTATGACGGAACGGAATTGCGAGAACAGAACATGGTGTTTCGCGAGCGAGACGACCGCGACTTCTGCGTTTTCTGGGACGACCGATTGGGCGCCTACCTCATGTATTACGCGTGCGCGGGAAGCTATGCTGAATTGCCGGGACTCAACACGATCGTCCGAGCGCACACATCAAAGGACCTCCTGCACTGGTCCGACCCGACTACTGTCATGGGGCCGCCCCCGGGCGGATACCAATGTGCCGAATCGCCTTTTGTCCTCTATCGTGACGGTTACTACTACCTGTGGGTCAGCGGTATCGATTACAGCCGAGTCTCGCTCTACATCTCGGAGGATCCATTCAATTTCGGCGATCCCGCCGCGAACCGAATCGAGGAGCAGTCCGGTCATGCGCCGGAGATCGTTTCCGACAAGGGAAAGGACTACATGGCTTGCTCGATGGTGTCTACAGAGCCGAGCGCGTCGCCCGCAGCCCACGACCTTGATGGTATTCTGATCCAGCCTCTGCATTGGGACATACCCGACTTCAACGCAGAGAAACGGGTAACCCGCAAGCGATAATGGGTATTCCAGGGAACCGGGAATGAGAGCGAAGCGGCGATGGATCGAGGCGGCCTTGAAGGCCGAGGCAACATCGGTTGACTCTGCCACAGCATTTGCGAAGGTTGAGCGGTTTGCAGGACTGCCTCAGTTCCGTCAACGCCCCCGGCGTAGCTTGCGTCTATAGCGACACACCGACAGGTGTTAGACGGCGTTGGACCGCCGACAGACGACTGATTGTCCCAACTACTCGTCGCGCACGAGACAAGTCAGCAAACAACCGTTAAAGAACCGGCTCCCTCGCCAGGTGGTGGCCGATCAGCGGACCGCACACCAACAACCACCGCTCAAGCACGTCGTGCGGAGCGGGTTGCCGTGTTTCACCAGGGCAATGGAGACTTGGTTGCCGCCGCGCACTGTTCAAGTCGTGTGGTCTCGTTCCCGCGGACCGATTCGCTCGCGCCAGTGTGCTCGGATTGGGACGCGGATGGATTGAACAGTGGCACACGGAGAAGAGAACACACTGCCCTGCGGTCTCTGCGTGAGCCTGTTCCCGCTTCCGGATCTGCCTGTGGCCGGCAGCCGTATCACGTTTTCACCGTCCCAGGGCATTCCATATCGCATATAATCAACTCTGCGGCAACGAGCCGACAAGGGGTCAATGAGGGGACGCGACATGGGAGTGACGGGAGCCGGGAACGAACAGGCACGTGACGGTCAAACGCCGGCATTCAAAACCCGACGCTGGCCGATTCACGGCGTGGTGGGCATCGTGCTGGTGCTGGTCTTCTGGATCTTGAATTGGTCGCTCGAGGGGCTGCGGACCCATTGGGCCTTCTTTCCGCTCTGGCTTGGATACTGCCTGACCGTCGATGCGCTCGTCTTCGTACGAAAGGGCAACTCGCTGGCCACGCGCGATCCTTTGGGCTACGCGTTGCTGTTCTTTCTGTCAGTGCCGGGCTGGTGGCTGTTCGAACTGCTCAACCTGCGCAGTCAGAACTGGGAATATCTGGGCGCCGAGTACTTCACCGACTTCAGTATTTCCTTCTCTGTTCGTTGAGTTTTTCGACCGTCATGCCGGCCGTATTTGGGACGGCCGAGCTGGTGAGCACATTCAGCTGGCTGCAGCGGGCGAAGGAAGGCCCCGTGCTGGCTCCCACCAGCCGCGTATTGTGGACGTGTTTACTCACCGGCGGACTGATGCTCGCACTACTGCTGCTGTGGCCGCGCTACTTCTTCCCGTTCATGTGGTCATCCGTGTTTCTGATCCTCGAACCGATCAACGTCTGGATAGGGAGAGGTTCCCTGTTGGAGTCGACCGGCCGGGGCGATTGGCGACTTGTCCTGGCATTGCCGCTTGGCTGTCTGGTGTGCGCGTTCTTCTGGGAGATGTGGAATTACTATTCGTACCCGAAGTGGGTTTATCACGTCCCGTTTGTGGACGTTCTCCACGTCTTTGAAATGCCGCTGTTGGGCTATCTTGGTTACATCCCTTTCTCCTGGACCCTACTGGCTCTCTGCAATCTGCTGTCGAGACGTCTGCCGGGGCCGTTGTCGTGGCAAAGGCATGCGGGCAATGGTATGCTGGCGGGTGTCGCCCGCTGACGGGACGAGTCAATCGCACCACCGTCAAAGGGGATAGGAACAATGGACCGGCGCACTTTCATGGGAAGCAGTGTAGCAGCACTATTGGCCACCGCCGTACGACAACTGGAGGCAGGAGTCGCATCGAGCGCACCTCCTTTGATCAGTCCGCGGGATACCAAGCTGGCGGTCCGACCTGTAATGACCGACATCATCCACACCGGAGTGTGGGAAGGACCTTGCCGGTGGCAAGCCGTGGCGGTGGCCGACGAAAAAGCATCGGCCGAGTCGCGATTCGCAGCGTGGTCGAAACAGGTTGCCCAGGAACTGGGCACTCAGACTGGGATCGAACTCCTGCCTCCGGTCCATGTGACGTTCGCGGAAGATTTCGTGCTGACGGACGACCAACTCCAAAAGCTCACGCGCGACGGCAGGCAGGCGGACGCACTATTCGTATCGCCCGGCGGGGACTCTCTGGCCGCCTTCCAGGTCGGCAAGTATGTCGGCAAGCCGATCATCGTGTCGGGCTTGAGCTGCCGCACGGTGGACGTGGCTGCGTACACGAAAAGCATGGGCCAGGAGGCGTACGTTCCTAACACGAACGCGGAACTACTGCAGTTGCTGCGGCTGCTGCGAGCTCGCAAGGTATTCCGGGAGACGGCGGTCCTGTTTCCCACTGACCGAGGCTTGCCGGCGGTGGCATCGGTGACCAGCATCAATGATCTCGACGACCTGGCACAGCGTCACGGCGTGAGGGTCAAGCAGATTTCGTACGCCGATCTGACCGAGGCCATGCAGCAGACCTTGTCCAACAAGGCCGACGAGGAGAAAGCTCGGGCCGCTGCCGACGTGCTGATTCGAGGCGCGCAGGAGACGTTGATCGACGCGGCCTTCGTCACGCGCGCCCTGCAGTTCTACCAAGCCATTACGCAACTCATGGTCCGGCACAAATGCAACGCCTTCACGATCGAGTGTTTTGAGCTCTGCTCCAGCCGCCTGCCGGAGCAATGGAAGATCACTCCCTGCCTGATTCACACGTTACTGAAGGATCAGGGTCACGCCTCATCGTGTGAAGCTGATCTCGGAGCTCTGCTGGCCATGCGGCTGTTGATGTCCGTGTCTCAGAAGTCGTCGCACCTGGGCAATATGTTCCTGCGACCGGGCGGCGTGCTGGCTGTCAATCACAGCGCCACGGGCTTGCGCATGAATGGCTACGACCAGCCGCCGCTGCCCTACAAGCTGGGCCGGTTTGTGGAATCGGGGTGGGGTGCCAAAGCGGTCGTGAATTTCATGAACAACCAAGAAAAACGCGTCACCGTCGCCCGGATCGACCCCACCGCCACCCGCATGCTGCTGTTGAAGGGCAAGCTGGTCGGGGCCGCCGGATGGGAAGGCGACCAGTTAGGCTGTTCGGTCGAGGCACGCATCGAGCCGCTGGAAGGCAGCGCGGAGGAATTTGCTCGCAAGCAAATCGATTACGGCAACCACTTGATTTGGACCTACGGCCATTACGTAGATGACCTGCAGCGGCTCGGAGAACTGCTTGGCATGCAGGTGGAAGTGATCGCGTGAGCCGCGCTTCGCTCACGGCTATTCACGTTCGTGGGCCGCTACCAAAGAACAAACGTTGAGCTGACGCTCACACGCCACCGGCCCTGTGCCGGTGAAACGCACGTTTGGCAACTAACCGGGATCAGCGGAATTCCCGTCGGTCGAGCGATTGTGGTGACTCCAATCGGCACGCAGCCGAGACCGAAACAACCCGCGGTGTGATTCGGCCTCGGTGGCGTGCCGTCGAGTTGGAAACGTTTCTTCTCGGCCGCAGTCTGTAAACGAAGTCCCTGTCTAGTTGTCAAACCCGAAACCACCGACGCGAGGTCGGTGGGGTGCTTGTGCATCACTAATTCGTCGCGGACGCAGCAACGGCGTTCGCTGCTGATGTGACGTGAGAGTCGCTGCTTCCCTCGGGACGCGCCCAGCGCGGATCGGAGTTGTGTGTAACAACGAGGAACCAGCCCGGTGGAATTCCGACTGTTTAGCTACGGGCATCGATATACTATCTTCCGCATCGCGGGGCTTTCGGATCGGCTGTCGAGTCATGCGTCCGCTCGGCCCAAGCTCAACCGCAGAATTCCTGGAATCATGTACTTTCATTACGCAATTCCAGTAGGTTGGCCCAATTAGCGAAGAAATGCGGGAACCTTTTCACTGCTTCGATGTATAACTTCTTAGTAACCCACAACGCAGGAGCGATTCTTGGCGAACGACGATGCGGAATGCGTCCGGCGCGTGCTCGCAGGACAGGTGAACGACTATCGCGTGCTGGTGCAGCGACACCAGGACTCTATCTACCGGTTTGTCAGGAACATCATTGGCCATCGACAGGAAGCCGAGGACGTCACGCAGGACGTGTTTGTTTCCGCGTACAAGAACCTGGCATCTTTCGATTCCCAACGGGCCACGTTTTCGACCTGGTTGTTTACCATTGCCCGGAATCGTGCGATCAATCAACTGAAGTCCCGTCGGAACGAGACCCTAGTTGGATCAGGACCGGAGCCGACGGACTCGCACCTGCCACACGACACGGTCGAGGAGCGCGAGTTGCTGGAACAACTGAACCTTGCGCTCGATGCTCTGCCCGTGGACCAGAAGACGGCTTTCGTGTTGGCCGAAATCGAAGAGCTTTCGCATGGCGAAATTGCTGCCATCGAACATATTTCAGTCGGGACCGTGAAATCGAGAGTGCATCGAGCCAGACAACGTCTGCAAGCGGCTCTGCAGGCATTCGTGAGGGGTGCATGATATCCAACGACGAACTGTATCAACGCTGGCTTGATCAGCGCCGCGGCGAACAGCCCCGCGGCGACCTGACCGACCGGGTGATGGCTGCCGTCACGCAAGCCGACGTCGGCCAGTCAACATCGCGGCTCGCGATTGCGCTAACGTGGATTGACCGCTCTCGCCCCCGGCGTCTTGCGGCATGCACGGGAGCGCTGCTGGTGGGCAGTATGCCATTCCTTTACGTCGCCTACATGGCACAAGCATTTATTTTTTGAAAAGCGGTACGCAGATGACTGAGTCACACGATCGACGCCGGCTTCCGTGGGCCGCGCTGGCCCTGTCATTCTTGTCGATGGGCGTGGGCCATGTCTACTGTGGACGGATTGCCAAAGGCCTGCTCCTATATCTCGCCTGGTTCATGGTGCCTGTCCTTTGCTTGCTGGCGGCGGTGCTGCCCGTTTCTTCCCTGACGTTGTTGGCGTGCATTTTGATGCCCGCGATCTGTATCGTGGTCGCCTATTTCTATGCCGCGTTGGATGCGTATCGCCTGGCAAAACGAAGTGGCCCGGATTACCAGTTGCATGAGTATCACCGTGCCGGCCTCTATGTGCTGATGATTCTCGTGCAGCTTACCTGCCCCTTGGCGCTGATGGTCGGGACGCGCGCGTTTGTGATGGAGGCGTTCGTCATTCCGACGCGGAGCATGAGCCCGAGCATCCTGCAAGGTGATCGCATCCTGGTCAACAAACTCGCCGCACGCCAACGTTTTCCCGAACGCGGTGACCTGGTCGTGTTCAAGAATCCGGGATCGGGACCCGGCAGTGCTTTTATCAAGCGCGTGATCGCACTCTCGGGCGACACCGTCGTCATCGACGGCGAACAAGTTGAGGTCAACGGCAAACCGTTACAGCGAGACCGCGTGCCATCTGAAGCGTTGCCCGAGGTACAGAGCCAATCAGCCAACGAAGTCTATTACGAACTGAACGCCGGCAGGCGTTATCGAGTTGGCTATGGAGACTCCGAAGGCGAGCAACCCGCGCGTGGACATTTCGAGTGCACCGTGCCCGATCGCAGCGTCTTTGTGTTGGGCGACAACCGCGACCGATCCCGCGACAGCCGCCACTTTGGTTCCGTTCATATCGGCGACATTGTCGGCTACGTGCAATACATCTATTATCCCGCTAAGAACTGGTCTCGCTTCGGCGCTTATCGCGACTGAGCAGACGGCGAAGTGGGTGAGAAAGGGAGCCTTGTGGGGCGGTTCGGGTAGCCTGTCAGTCAGATTCACCCACCGCACAAGGCGGTGGGAGTCAAAGTCAAACAGTCGAGCTAGTCTCTCACATCTACTCAATGGGCGCGTCGCTCCGTTCCAGCAGGGAGCTCAGGTAGAGCAGTGTTTTCTCGCGGCGCGGGACGACTTCAAGCGAACGATGAATCGCCTGCAACAGGTCCCGACGGCTGACTTGCCCTGCGAGTTGCCCGTTACGCAGCACAGGCAGACGGCGGTAAGGCGTGTTGAGAAAAATCTCGGCGATCGACAGCAAATCCACGTCTTCATCAATCGTTCGCGCATGGACATCCATGAAATTATGGACTTCGGTAGAAGCCAGATGCCCATGAGCCTCTTCGGCGACGCCATCGCTACGATCGAGCGCATCGCTATTCTGCAGCAGAATTCTGTCCCTGTCTTGGACTTCGGATGACACGAGGTGCGCATGGATCAGAACGTCGCGGCGACTGACCTGCCCCACGAGCTTCCCGTCGCGCAGAACGGGAAGGCGCCGGTAAGGAGTGTCGAGAAACATCTGCGCACAACTGAGCAGGTCCGTTTCTTCAGAAATTACTCGCCTGAAATCCGTATTCGCAAACGCGGCCACCTTCGTGGAAGGGACTTGCTCGTAGGCCGCGTCAATCAACACCTTCATGCTTGTTTTCTCGGAAAAGACACCGAGATACTTTCGCTCTCCGTCCACTACTGGCGCACCAGAAATCGAGTTCTTGAGGAGATGGCCAATCGCTTCAAACACGTCTGTGTCAGGCGCCAATGTGACCAGGTCCCGGACCATAAAATCGCGAGCCAAGGGAGTGCTCACGGCGACGACGCCGCTTTCGGCACTTTGCCGTGCGATGAGTGTCAACACACCCATGCAGCATTTCTCCGAGAACACGCCCAGATACCGCTGATCCTCTCCAACCACCGGTGCGCCCGTAATCCGGTGCTTGAGAAGCATGCGAATGCCCTCAAAAACGTCAGCATGTGACGAGAGCGTCACCAGCTTGCTGACCATAATCTCTTTCGCCAAGCGTGGGCCGTCCATTGTGCTCCCCTTTCTTGATCGGAACGGAAGGAGTCAGACGTTCACGTCCGAATGAAGACTTGAATCGCAGATCTCAAGACCGATTATTCAATTTTAGACACCAGACCTACCGTGGAGGCAAGTGATACATAGCCGAAAATGATCGTGAAAGTACTCACACTCTTGCCTGCCGACTTGCGGACCCTGCTCGGCGGCGGTCGCGTGCGGAAGGGCAAGTGGTGGTTTTGATCCAGCGAATGTTGAGCCAGCAGTCGCCGAGGCAATTGCCATGCGATTCACACATGATTGGGTGAATTCGACGCGTTCTTGAACTCCCCGACGCGATAGAGAGGCTTCAATCTGGCAACTGCCGCCTGCGTCTGGTAGTCTGCGGGAATGGTCAAACCGGTGCGTGCGGGGTAGGTCGTGTCTTGTACCTAACTTGCGAATCACAGTCTGAATCGGGAGGCGAACATGAGCAGGCCGGGAAGGGTGATAACAACATATTCCATATGGACACTAATAAATCTACTCGCGGTATGGGGCGTTGCCGCGGCACCGGATGCGATACAGGGCAACAGCATGTTGGACGAGATTCGCCAGCATCGCAGTGGGCTCGCCATCTGGTGGACCGGGCACAACGGCTGGCTGATTAAATCCGATAACCTGCTGCTGGGAACCGATCTGGTGCTGGACGATCCAGGCCGCGCACAAGCGTCTCCCATCTCCGCTACCGAAGTCGCCGACGAACTGGACATCTGTTTCATCACGCATGGACACGGCGATCATTTTAGTGGGCCCACGTCGCGGGTGCTGGCCCGGAGGTCGAAGTGCGTATTCGTGTTGCCGCAGAGTTGTCTGGAAAGGGGACGCGAGTTCGGCATTCCGCAAGATCGCATCGTTATCGCGCGGCCGCGTCAACCGTTCGAGGTCCAGGGCCTCAAGGTCGACCCGCTGCGAGCGATCCACGGCAATCGCCAGGGTGCCGTGTACTGGGAAGCGAATCTCGATGATTGCGGCTACGTGTTTCATTTAGGAAGCAAGTCGGTGATGCAGCCAGGTGACTCGGTGTTGCTGGAAGATCACCTTTTCGCCAAGCACGTTGACGTGTTGTTCGTGTCGCCGACCGAACACAACATGCAGATTGATGACTCCATCACGCTCATCAATGAACTCGAGCCGGAATACATTTTTCCGCAGCATCGCGACACCTACCCAGTCACGCAAGAAAACCGTTTCTGGACGTACGCCTATACGTACGACGTTCAGCAACGGCTGTCGAAGGGCCTGAAGAGCCGCTACCACATCGTCGAGATGGGCCGGCGATTCGACGTTCGAGAATAGGTGGGCAGCTGCTTCTGGATCCCGCACCAGGTTGGCCGTTGCACGATCGGCTTCACCGGACCGGCGCAAGGTCATTCGATATCGACTTCCGCTGGCAGATGCCCGTCGAACCAATCGGCGAACTTTCTGAGGTCCCAGATCATGGTCGGCCAACCGTGTTTGCCACCGGGATGAATGACTAATTTCACCTCGCGTCCCTGTTCCCCCGCCCGATCGCGAAACCACTGCGACTGTTCCAGCGGAACCAACGTATCTGCGTCGCCGTGGTAAATCAGAATGGGTGGAAGATCCTTCGGAATGTGGTAGATCGGAGAACACTCGCGACCGATCCGTTTCCAGACCGGCATGTCTGTGGCGTCGGGTCCAAAGGCCTGTACAAAACTTTTGGGTGGCCCGCCATCTCCCGGGTTCTCTGTCAACTTGCCAAGATTCAACAAATCGGTCACCGGATAAAAAATAGCTACGGCTTGAACGGCACTGCTTTCGCGATCTATCGGATCGGCAGCGTCAACGGGCCCCGGGCCGCCGCGGGTGGCCATCATCAAGCTCAGATGCCCTCCCGCGCTGCCTCCTGCGATACCGATTCGCTTCGCGTCAATCCCATACTCCTCCGCGTGATGCCGGACAAATCGCACGCCGCGATGCACATCTTCGATGATTTCCATGACCGTCGCTTCAGGTTGGGAGATGTGGTACAACGCCGCGATCGTGTAACCGCGTCGCAGTAGGGGCGCCATCATCCACGCCGGCGCGGATCCGGAACTGGCCGACTTCCAACCTCCGCTCACGACGAAAATCACGCCCAGCCCGTTTCGTTGTGCAGGTCGAATCACGTCAAGTGTCAACGGTTTGCCGCTGCGATATCCATACACGACACCGTCCGATCGTTGCACAACAGGATGCAGGTACCACCAGAGGGCACACGCGAGGATCAACAGCACCGCAAGCAGTGAGGAAATCGCCAGTAGTGCCACCCGCACCCAGTGAGGGAGCCAGAGCCAGAGACTTTTCATTTTGCGTTCCATCCAGAGACATGTTCACAGGCTTCACGTTCATACCGACTGTTTCTACGCCAGGCAACCGCGTGGCTCGCTCGTCGTTCATGCACCTTGGTCGGTCCAAGACAAACGCACATCGAGCTTGTTGCCATCGCGAATCATGGTTGCCTGAACAGCCACGTCGTGTGGAATCAGGGACAGGAGACGGTGCAAGTCATCGATGCTGGATGTGAGTCGGTCGTTAATCGCAACAATCAAATCGCCCGTTTCGATTCCAGAGCGTTCCGCCACACTGCCAGGTACCACTTCGATGACCTCCACAACTTGATTGGACAATAAGTCAAAGTCTCTGACCATCCCCCTGGGCAAGCGTCGCGCGGTCGCAACGACACCCAGTTGCCGGCGATCAACCGTGCCATGCTCCAACAGCTCGCCCACCACCCAGCGCGCAGTGCCACTGGGGATCGCAAAGCTCAGCCCTTGAGCGAACTGGACGATGGCCGTGTTGACCCCCACAACGCGACCGCGCGAATCGACCAGCGGTCCCCCGCTGTTTCCCGGGTTGATGGGGGCGGCGTGCTGGATGATATTCTCGATCAACCGGCCGCTTTGCGCGCGCATTGTGCGACCCAGCGCGCTGACGACACCCGTGGAGACGGTCGAGTGCAAGCCAAGCGGGCTGCCCATCGCGATCACCAGTTGGCCGACTCGCAGTGCCCCCGAATCACCCATCTGCGCGTACGGTAGTTCACTCGACACAAGACGCAGCAGTGCGATGTCCGTCGCCGGATCGTCACCGACCACATCGGCGTCAACGCGATCGCCCTCGCTCGTTTCCGCAATCAAATGCAATCTCCCGGCCACGACATGACTGTTGGTGACTGCGTAGCCATCCGGCGTGATGAGAAAGCCGGAACCGGAACCTCGAGCCACGTCTTCGCGGTGCCCCATCACGGTGACAACGGCCGGCGAGACAGCCTCGACCACTCGGACGACGGCTTGCGAGTAGGCGTCGAGCACCTCCGTGTCGGACGGTCCGGGCTGCACCGGCCGTAGGGGCTCCGCGGATTCGTCACCGGCCGAGGACGTTAGTTGCAGTTTTCGCGTCACCAAACCACTCATCGTAACCCTTCCTTTCAAGTTGCTCGTTGTTACGCATATTTTACGGGCGCGAACCGCTCGGTCCACCGTGTGCATTGTCGCTTCCATCGTACCCGCAATACCGCCTTGGCGTGGCATTGCAACATAATGTCCAGGTGACCTGCGGCTACAGCCACAGAACCATCATCAAGCGGGGAGTGCACGCCACTGGAAGTTCGCCACTGGTCGGCACGCTTGTCGTTTAAGCGCGATCAGCCAAACTCCGCTCAATCGAGCAAGCCGTGTCCGTGGTGGGGCTTCGCTCGTTCGTTTTGCGCCTCTCGCTGTCGCGTTTGAGCCACGGATCGAAGCGTGTAGAATGGAGTGCTGAGCCTGCGGTTGAGCGGAAACCTTGAGCACGAACCGTCATCGCTTAGTGGCTCAAGCCGCAGCCGCGAAAAGGCGCGTAAACGAGCCTTTCGTTGGCCACGCTGATCGCAACGTCTGCCCCGACATGAATGCACGGGGCTAATACCGATGCGCAGTCATGGCCCTTGAACGAGCCTCTTTTTGGCAGCATTGGTCGCCGCAGATACTCTGCAAACTGGATCGCTGCGACGGCTATCACCAAGGAAAACCACTGTCATCAGCTAGAGTGTGGGCGAAAGTACGGTTCCTCTGCAAGGCGGCGTCGACCGTAATCGAAAACTACACTCGGCTGCACTCTTCCCACCTGCTTTCGATATCACCTGCCAGAAGGGCCAGCAACTCTTCCAGGTCTTCGTCGGCCCACTTTGCGCCGTCCGCCGCCCACAGCGATGCTTCGTGCAGGGACTCGGTGGCTGGAAATCCGATCCAGGGAGTAGCGGCGGGAGATGCGTCGTTGGCCGCCAAGCCGCGCGGAACGTCCCCCGCGTCCATCGACGTGCTCGCGATATCAGCGGCTGTGAGTTCTGGGGTTGGCGCGAAGATGGCCGGCGTCCGCGGTTTGGATACACTCGCGCCTTCGGCTTCACCTGCACCCACCGCATTCAGATAGTTGACAACCCATAACGCGTCTATCGGAGATACCATCCCATCGCGGTTCACATCGTAGAATGGTGGAGAAAGAGGACGCGGTCTGTCCGTGGGCAAGATGCGTCCTCCTTCGCTGTTGAGCGTATTGACCACGAACAAGGCGTCAAGTGGTGACACGTACTCGTCACCATTTACGTTGACCGGCCGCGCGCCGTTGTGCCAGGAATACTCCGTTTCAACAATGATCATGACGGTAGCCGTGTTGCTGTTGGACGTGCCGTCGGTGGCCAGATACTGGAAGGAATCTTCGCGATTGAAGTTTGCATCAGGCGTGTAGTCGAAACTGCCATCGTCGCGCAGGTCGAGCACGCCGTGTTGGGTCGACTGCACCAGTTCTGCCTGCATCGACTGCCCCACATCATTGGCCAGCACGCCTTCGGCGGGTGAAACGAACAGGGTAGCGTTTTCGACTGCGAAGTACTCATCGTCGTGGGCTTCGGGAGCCTCATAGGCGACCGTGGTGGTCGTGTCGGGAGTGGCGGGAACTGTTTCCTCGTGCCCCACGTGGTCCCGCGCAACGCTGTAGAACGAGTACGTACGGCCGTACTGGCCGGTGAACATGGCCTGGTTGTCCACCGTGTCGTCGAGCCACAGTTCGTCATCTCCGCCGTCACTCGACACGTAAATGTCGTAGCTCGCGATCCCGTGCCGCCCGGGTCGTCCTGGCCAGCCCAGGTGACCAGAAATGCCTCCGTGGGAGTGCTGGCGGGCAACGGCAGCACCGCGCTCGCTGGCCCAACTGCATCGATCGTCACCAGGGCCTCTTTGGCCGGATCGGTGCCCTGGGACGGATCGTGGGGATCGACCTGGTTGGTGGCGATGATTTCGCCAAAGTCGAACTGGATCACAGCCACGTTGCGGATCTCGGTACCGCTGGGCAGATCAGGTTGTGCCTCGATCACATAACTGAAATGCCCCTGGCCGCGGCCCGGTTCCGTCCTCGGGCGGCAGGAAGCCGGTCATCACGTCGGGCGGCAGACCGGTTTCAGGAGTAAGCGACATGAAGCGCGCATCGAGACGGCCCGTCTCGATATCGAAGCCGATCTGCACGTGGACCTCAAAATCCCGGTCGTTGTACTGCATCGGCACGACGGACTCGAAGTATTGGCCGCCCGGCGGTACAGCCAAGAAATAGTCGCCGAAACCGACCTGCGTCAGCTCAAAAGTGCTCGAATCCAGACGCGTGTCGAGCTGGTCGGTCACTGTGACGTACTGGGCGGGCGCAGTGGCCAAAGGGTCGTTTTCGAAATCAACTCGATAGCCCAGCAGCCGGCCTTCGGCCACGTAATGTGACGCGCCATTGCCGCCCGGGCCCAGCTTCTGGTTGGGATCGGTACTGCCGGTCGAGTCGCTCGAACCGCCAGCTCCCCCCCCGCCACCACCACCCCCAGGACCGGGACCGGGTGGTGGTGGAGGTGGTGGTGGTGGTGGAGGCGGTGGCGGTGGGGGTGGCTGGCAGCGCTCATAGCACATTGTTATGGTGCAGCGATATTCCACGAAGTCGTCAGTGCCCTCCGCGTAGTTAGGGAATACGTTGCATTGGATGTGGCTTCCTCGACGAGTGACGACGTGGAATTCTTCCCGCACCAGTGTGTAGCACACGCCACAGTCAACCGGGTAGGTCTCACAAACTTCGTGACATGTCTCACCGGGGCCGGTCCCAGACGGATCGATGCGGCTGACCGGGTTGTTGCCCACGTAACGGTAGAGGTTCACGTCACCGGCAGCCAATCCCAGCGGGTCCTGGGCGTCGAAACGGCCCGCAGAGGGATCGTAATAGCGAGCCCGCATGAAGGTATCGCCGTGCCCAGTGGACATGATGCCCCACTGGCCGAGGAATTCGAAGTCATTGGGGACCGTCTCCGAAGTGTCAAGTGAGAGGCCGAAGGGATCGTGAACGTAGTTGTTGAGCACATTGCCGGCAGCATCGGTCAGCTGAGAAATATTACCGATGGCATCGAACGTGTAGTATTGAAAACTCCCCGCGTCGTCGGTTCGCCCGACGAGATTGCCGCTCGCATACTGGTAGGCGGTGACGAGGTCGCCAGCCGCATCGTACTCGGCGACAACAGTCTCCAGGCCCAGAGGGTCGACCAGATAGTTCGTCTCTGCGCCATTGTGAATGCTGGCCACGCGGCTTCCCAGGGCGTTGTAGACATATTCCCAGGTATCCGCGGGTGTCTCCACGCGCACGAGCCGGTTTTCAACATCGTAGGAGTAAGTGATCGTCTCCCCCAGCGAGACTTTGCGGAGCAGGTTGCCGTCAGCGTCATACTGGTATACGGTATCTCCGACGGTAGTGTACTGGTTCATGTCGTTGGTGGTGAAGGCGATGGACTGCCCGCCCGCAACGCTTCGGATACGGTTGCCCAGCGGATCGTACTCGTAAGCGAGATCTTGATCCAAAATGCCGGGATTGGTGGAGTCAAACTGAGCACGTACGAGCTGTCCCAGGTAGTCGTACTGATAGGTCCACTGCCCGTCACGTGTGATCATGGAGGTGCGTTGCCCCAGCACATTGTAGGCGTAATCGAAACGTGAAAGCACCGAGTCGTCCGGAGAGTGATGTGCCAAGTGGAGCAGCTCTCCGGTTGGATCGTACGTGAAGGTTGTGTAAACACCACTGCCCAACTCTTTTCGTTCGACGCGGCCTGCCGCGCTGTAAGTGTAATGAGCCAGCAGATCGTCTTCCGCATCAGTGACCTGTTCCAAACGTCCTAACACATCGTAGTGATAATGAACTGCGTTGCCGAAACCGTCGGCAATCGAAGTGCGCCGTCCGGCAAGATCGTGTGTAAACTCGAGCCACTGGCCATCAGCGTACGTGATGCGGGATAAACGGTGGCCAGCGTCGTACTCCAACACGGTGGTACCGGCCGCGTCGGTGGCCGACGTCAAGTTGCCGTGACTGTCGTACGTGTACTCGACGTGGGAGTCGTCAGAGTCGGTCTTCGAAGTGAGCCGCCCGGCGGCATCGTAATCGAACTCGACAGTCTGGGCGCGACGATTTGTCCACGTTTCCACGCTGCCCACGGTGTCGTAGGTAAAGCTTTCCACGGTGTCGTCAGCGTAGCGGATGGAAAGCAAATTGCCGCGGGCATCGTAGGAGTACTCAGTGGTGTTTCCGTTCGCGTCGGTGACCGAGGCGACGCGGTCGGGCGGGCCGGCGTAGGTATACTCCGTGGTGCCGCCCAAGGGATCGGTAACGCGAATCAGTCGTCCCCTTTCGTCGTACTCGTACTGATACGCGCGGCCCAGCGAATCGGTGGCCACCGTCGTGCGGCCGTGCACCCCGTAGGTGTTGCAGGTCGGATTGCCGGCGGCGTCAATCGTCTTGACCAGCAGGCCGCGGTGATCGAACAGGTGTTGCGTCGTGGCGCCGGCGGCGTCGGTGACCGTGACGCTGCCGGCCGAATCGTAATCGTAGGTCATCAGCTCCGCGCCGCCTTCGTAGTGCATGCTGGCCAGTCTGCCGTGTGTGTCATATGTGTAGTAGCGGTTGCCGCATCCACACGCGTAAAGGATGCCGGTCAGAGCATGCTCTGCTGCCAAGCCGGGACCTGTGTTGTATGTGTAGCTCACAGCTCTGCCGTCGTCGTGAGCGACAGCGGTGAGATGTTCGTCGCCCGTATCGTAAGCGTACGTGGTCTCACGGCCCTCGGAGGTCGTAACTTGCTGGATGTGGCCCGCAGCGTCATAGGCGAGCTGAATCCATGGGCCAGCGGAATGGTCCAGTCGGCTGAGCAGGCCATCCGTATAACTGGCGGTGATTCGATTGCCGTTGGTGTCTTCGATGTAGTTCAGGCGCCCCTCTGAATCGAAGACGAGAATGGTGCCCCGAACGTCGGTGAGCTCAAACGCGCCGCCGCTCATCGCGGTAAGCGTTGAGTAGTCACCGGGCGCAGCCAAGTAGCCGCCGCGGCTATCCGGCTGGAACACTTGCGGAGAGCTCTCGGGCTCTTGGATCGAGACGGTGCCGTCGTGGGCCACTTCCAAAGTCGTCTGCCAGTTGTGCGACCACCCGCGGCCCAGCGGGCCGGACCGATAGCGGTCCGAGATCGACGCCTGATAGGAACGGGTGAAGCTCAGCGGCAGCCCGGGGGCTTGCACGATGGCGTCCATGGCAGCCCCCAGTGATTCGATGGGGCTGAGTCCATCGGCCTGTTGCAGCTCAAAACCCAGCAGTGTCTGAACATCGACGGTCCCCGCACTCAACTGTGCGAGGTGTGAGGCGTTGTCGCTCAGCATGGTCACGTAGTCGCCCCAAGTCGCGCGAACTTGGGCCGTGAAGTTCGACCAGATCGCCTCCCAAGCGTTGTCCGTGTCGATCCAATCGGGCCGCATCGAGCCTTTGAGCAAATCCCAATCGACCAGAGCCGTGTTGTCGGCATAGGTCGGAGAGAGCGTCCAGTCGATCGGCGGGTAGTCAAAATCCCAAGGCTGTTGCCAGCCGGCGTAATAGACCGGTACGCGCATTGTCTCACCTGGTTGCAGGATCCCGGGCTCCTGCCCGCTGGCAAGAATCTGTACCGAGTTGTTGAATCCTGCGGGCACGGCACTCGTCCAGAAACCCGACACCACGCGTGATTGGTCCAACGTCAGCAGTGCCCCCTCGCGGTCATTTTGCCTGGCCGTCAAGTGCAGCAGGGGCGCCGGCATGGCCCGGTTGCCGGCGTTGGTGTATTCGACGTAGATCGTGGCCAGAGCATGGTACCCGACGGAAGCCGGAAGGATGAGGTTGGTTTGCAGAACGGCCGGACCACCGTAGTAAATTTCGAATGCGTGCGGAAGCTCTGCCGGAGTGCCCACTTCCGGCTTCGTTACCCGAACCGTGTACATGCCCAACGGCACCGTGCCGACATCGAAGACGGCGGTCAGCTGAGTGGTAGACCGAATACTCAGCTCATTTGGCTCATAGCTCACCCCGGCCGCGGCCTCGAGTTCGACGCTCGTCGATTCGTCAAAGCCGACTCCGCTCAGGGTCAGGTGGATGGGCGAAACGTCGTCGTGCCGGTTCGGAGTCACCGACGCCAATCCCAGCTCGGACATGTCTGCCACAATGGTGTAATCACTTCCACCCGCAACGTGTGCACCATAGACCATTGCGTACCACGTGCCCGGAGCAGGGTTGGGGATAAGTACGTGTTGGTCTGCTTCCCCCGGGAAAGCATGCCGGTAGTCATATTGGCCCCGAGTAGGGAGCTGGCCGTGACGAAGATAGACGTCGTTCATGCCTTGATCGTCGATGTCGTCCAAACCGACCAACAAGTGTGTTCCCGCCGGCACGTCGATGCGGTAGTAGTGGGCCCGGGTATCTTGCTTCAGTCGTGCCGACACCGGCACTCCATCGATCAGCCACGGAATCGGAACATCCACGACCACCTGTGCCTCGTTGTTCAGCTGGTGGCGCTCCAGCACCTCCCACCGGTCGTCAACAGAGAGCATGAGATAGTAGACACCCTCTGCAATTCCTATTGGAACAACGACCTCCAGCGTAGCATCCCGTCGCTCCCCTGGGTTGAGATGGGTCGAAATCGGGTCGCTGGTAACTAGCAGCAAATCGCTGGTGTCGAGGTACGCATCGGTCGAGAGGTATGCGGCATCAACCCAGGAGGTGCCAGACACCGGTGCGTCCCCTTGATTGACCACCGCATAGCGGACTGTCGAGACTTGCCCGACGGTCAGATCCGCCGGAACGGAAAGCTCGAGAACAGCCAAGTCCGGCACTGGTCCCGGACTATCAACGACGTCAACCGTCCTCGAATCGGGGTTGGGGTCGACGCTACCCTCGCCATCCACTGCCGCAAAACTGATCTGCTTCTCCCCTGCCGTCGCGAAGGAAACCAGACCGGGATCCTCGAGCAACGAAGATCTTCCGTCTCCGAATTCCCATTGGAACGCCACGGGTGGCACCGCGACCTGGCCGTCACCCCCAAAACGCAACGTATCGCCAACCAGAATCTCTCCCGGCCGAATGGGGGCTGTGATGCGGCTGATCCAGCGCGGACGGCTGATCAACACACTCACCGCATCTGCTTGATAGGCCGCCGTTGCCAAGTCCAAAGCGCCGTCGCCGTCGACGTCTGTGGCACACAGCCCACGGGGGTAGCGGTCGGCAACAAAGTTGAGTCCCGGATGAAACGTACCCGCGTCATCGCCAAGCAGCACGGTCACCGTGTTGACATCCGCGTTGGTGACAGCCAAGTCGACGTGCCCGTCGCGGTCTAGATCGCCATGGACAATCGAATGGGTAGAACCGGGCGGAATCGGCGCATCCATTCCCGCGTCACTAAATGTCCCGTCGCCGGCCCCCGTTAACACAGTGACTGCATCCGACTTGGCAACCGCCAGGTCGACGTGCCCATCCCCGTCAAAGTCGCTGCCGGTGATCACATCGTAAAGCGGCAGGTTCGTCGCCACATCATACATGACTGCGTTCTCAAGCGTCCCGTCCCCCTTGCCCAGCAACACCGCAATCGTGCCGTCGCCTTTGTTGGCCACTGCCAGATCCATCTTGCCGTCTTCATTGAAATCGCCCACAAAGGCCGACCGAGGGTAAGAACCTACCGGGTAATTGTCCTCCGCTTCCTGAAACGTCCCGTCACCGTTCCCAGTCAGCACGGCAATCGTGCCGGAGTAGCGGTCGGCGGTAACCAGATCCAGGTAGGGCCCGTCGTCGAAATGGCCGACACCGACCACCTGGCCAGTTCCCAAGACGCCGGGATAGAAGCGGTTCTGTACCTCGAACGACCCGTCAGGTTGTCCGAGCAGAACGACGATGTAGAAATCGCCGGTCACCAAATCGACCTGCCCATCGCCGTTGAGGTCGCCTCCCAGCAAACCCTCAGCCGTGGCAGGAAGCGTGTGCGTGACCTGCGTTTGAAACGTGCCGTCACCGTTACTTAACAGTACCGAAACCGAATCGTCATAGGTGTTCGCCGCTGCCAGATCCATGGCCCCATCACCGTTGAAATCGGCGGAGAAGACAGAATCGGGGTGGCGACCAACATCTGTTTGCCGCGGCCAGAACGTGCCGTCGCCGAGACCCAGGATGACGGAAACGGCGTCGTTGGCCTCGTCGGGCACCGCCAGGTCGGGTAAGCCATCCTCGTCGAAGTCAGCAATCACCGGCAGCATCGGCGAGTTGCCCGCTGCGCTGAGAATCGACGGGTGAAAGGTGCCGTTCCCGTTACCGAGTCGGATCGAGACGATGCCATCAATGTCATGGTATGAGAGCAGGTCCGCGTGGCCGTCGGCGTTCACATCACCACTGGCGATCTTGCGGTGCCCCTGATGCACGTCGATGGCGGCGGGAGCCTGGAACGTGCCGTCGCCAGTTCCCAGCAGCAGAGCGACTGCATCCACCGTGGAGTGAGAGGCAACCAGGTCGAGATGCCCGTCCTCATCGAAGTCGGCGACTGTGACGCTATCCACTCGCGAGCCCACTTCCAGAGACGTGCTGCTGACGAATCCACCCGCGCCGTCGTTCCAGAAGAGACGGACGTAGCCGTCCAAGCCGGACCAATATGCCATCGCCAAGTCGACGTGGCCGTCTTCATCAAAATCCCCGTACTCCAGCGAGTCCGAAGCAACTCCGCCCGTGTAGTCCTGGCGGGCTTGGAACGTCCCGTCTCCGTTTCCCAGCAGAACTGAGACATAGTTACGCTCACTCGAAGCCGTGGCGAGGTCGGCGTGCCCGTCGCCGTCAAAGTCGTCAGCAAGCAGCGATGATCCGCCGCCCCAGGCCAGGTGTGTGTCGTATGGCAGAAATGACCCGTCACCGTCGCTCAGCACCACGGCCACCGCACCCGAGCAGCGGGTGGCGAAATCCAAGTGGCCGTCTTCGTTGAAATCGGCCGCCACGACTTCGCCCGGGTAATTCAGCACCGGCAGTTCCTGGGGCGCATCAAAGCCGCCGTCACCCGTGCCGAGAAACATGGTCAGACTTTGGCCGTAACCGTTGCTCACCACCAGGTCGGCGTGTCCGTTGACGTTGAAATCGGCGCTGTAGGCGGAATGCGGCGAGTCGCCGACCGGCAACTGTTGGCTTGGCAGAAGCGAAGCAGCGAGGAGCAGTCTCTGTTCCAGAGGCTCCAACACTAATCGTCGCGAACTGCAATAACCCCTTCGACGGTTCAAGCACGACTGAGAAGCCGACGGACAACGACGGCGGTGAGGGACGTATCGAGTCTTCATCGTAGACTCCTTTGCAGGGTGCCATTACACGTCACTCCGTCCCGCGACGCACTGGATCTTGCACGCGCTCAGCACGAATCCCACAAATCGACCTCTCGCGCTGGGGCTGAGAAAAATAGTTGCCCCGTCAATTCGGCCGGCGTGACCGATGCTGAGCCGTCGCGACTCACGTGTGCGCCATCGGTGCCTGGAAGCGCATCTTCCCGTCAGCCACTTATGACACCACGGCTGACAGGTGCGGTCGTACCACCAAGGTGATACGACACTCATGTATTTTTAGGCAGCGGAACGTTTTTGGGGGCGTGAACCTGGGAGAAATTCACAAGAATGCGTCTGGAGAGTTGATCGTACATACCGCGACAGATGGGGTGGGACGTTACGCCGTTAACAACTCTTGGCAGATACCAAGTGTTCGCGGCAGGCAATGTTGACCTGGTACGCACCGGTTTGAGTAGCAGCGCCGTCGGAAACGAAAGGCCAACGACCGGTTTGAAACTCACCACTATCGAAAGAGAATTGGTGGTTTTCCAGTTGCTCGGTCCATAGCTGCATGGCGCCTTTTCGCAGCGATATGAAGTTAGTTGCATGGCGCATATTGATGCGGCTAAGCAAGGAACGTGTTTGCACGCCGCCATCAAGGCCAGACAACAGCGGGCTCGTTGACGAGCCTTCGACGCACAGCAGTATTAGCCCCGGGCATTCATGCCGGGGCAGAAGCGGCAACCGTCTTAATATAGTGAGGCTCGTTGACGAGCCTTCTCGCTGCTCTGGCTTGAGCCTCTCGACGAGGGCTGTTCGCGCTGAATAATGACCTCCCACCAACTCGGTGCCATTCTCCCGCCAGATGCTGACGTGGATGGCAAATCCACAGGAAACCTGCTCGAGTGATAACATGCAAAACATGAGTCGCGCTGTGCGGAGCGTGGCTCAAGTCCCACAGCGAGAAGCCCCGTAAAACGGGACTCTTCACCAGTACTCCCTGCCACGGCAAACTCGCGCTAAAGCACGAGGCTAATACCACGAATTTAACAACGCTCAACCCACTGGGTAATAAAACCTCTCACGTCTTCCTAACGCCCATTGGCGCGTCAAAATCTGTGAAAGTCCAGATGTTCATTGTTCGATGTTAGGTGTTCGCTCGGCCACTGTGGAAAGTCGACAGTAAGTCTTTAAGGATCGCGGGAAAAATATCTTCGCTGTTTCTATTTGCCCCTTACCTCGATCCTCTCCCCCGCTATTCGCTGCGCGGCGAGGGAGAGGAGGCAAATGCCGAAGTTATTTTTCCCGCGATCCTAAATGGACTCGAAATCCTTCCTTGTGAGTATTTTCCATGATTACAGATTCCACGTGATGAGCTCTCATGCTGGGGTGTCTACAGCACCTTCATACATCACCGGCAGTTGACAGGGCCGAAGGTTACAGGGGAAACTCGTACTGCGCCCGCAAAAGTTTGCTGCCGGCCGGGATACGTCCATTCACGCATGTATGGCAGAGGAGCAACGCATATGTGTTCTTGGCATCGATGTCTATTTGTATCTTTATGTGTTGGCTATCTCGTAACGCCCGTGCTGCTACGGGCGCAAACTTGGGAGAACCCGCCGGAAGTCTTACCGGGAACGGAGCGTCTGGAGTGGGACGATCCATTGGACGTGCGATTGATGGACGGTGCTCACCGGTACATCGAGCGCAAAATCGGGGAATCGGCTGACGGACGCGATCAGTACTGGGACCGCGATCTTTCCTCCCGGGATGCTTACGAGCGCGGCGTATCCCCCAACCGGGCGCGACTGCGCACGATTATCGGTGTGGTGGACCGGCGCAAGGAACAGAACCACAACATCGGTCTGCCGACGCTGCAGACGCCGGTTCGCATGCAGCGCGTTGGTGACGATGATCATCCCGCGCTCGTCGCGGAAACCACAGCCTACCGGATCTGGCGCGTCCGCTGGCCCGTCCTTAAGGGTGTGCATGGCGAAGGACTGCTGCTCGAGCCGCTGGGAGACGTCAAGGCTCAGGTCGTGGTATTGCCAGATGCCGATCAGCTGCCGGAGCAGCTGGCCGGTCTGGTGACCGGCCTTTCTCCCGCGCGGCAGGTCGCTCGAAGACTGGCGGAAAACGGCGTTCGAGTCGTCGTGCCGCTGCTGATCGACCGGGATGCCATGTTGACGCAGCGCAATCGGCAAACCCACCGGGAATGGATTT
Source organism: uncultured Planctomycetota bacterium (assembly GCA_963700575.1). Lineage (GTDB taxonomy): Bacteria > Planctomycetota > Planctomycetia > Pirellulales > Pirellulaceae > JAJRVM01. The sequence continues at coordinate 207,893 of CAVOYC010000001.1, forward strand.
ATCGCCAGGCGTTTCACATGGGGCGGCATATCATCGGGTATGAGGTGCAGAAAGTCCAGGCGGCGGTCGATTGGCTGGAATCGAAATCGAAAATGACTCCGGAGGCGCCCCTGGCAGTGGCGGGGTACGGAGAGGGCGGTTTGATCGCCTTCTATGCGGCGGCCGTGGATACGCGAATTGACGCGGCGCTGATTAGCGGCTATTTCGGGCCGCGCGAAGCCGTCTGGACTGAGCCGATCTACCGAAATGTCTGGTCGTTGTTGCGGGAGTTTGGGGATGCGGAGATCGCGTCGCTGATTGCACCGCGCGCGCTGGTTATCGAATACAGCCCCCTGCCGGACGTGACTGACCAGAAAGGGGAACTTCGGACTCCGTCCTGGTTGGAAGTTCGCCGTGAGGCAGACCGGATCGACCAATTGACGCGCATTGGTTTTCAGCCACGTCAACTCGTTAGCGGACCGGACGGCGGCACCGTCGGACCCTGGTCCGAGTCTGCTCTGCAGGCATTTGCGGACATGCTGGGAATCGACCAGAACCTGAAGCCTGCCGGTGACTCGCCGGTATCAGCCGAAGCGCCCTACGATTATTCGAGTCGCCAACTGCGACAGGTATGGGAACTGGACGATTTCACCCAGTGGTTGGTGCGAGACTCGGACCATGTCCGGGATGATTTCTACTTGTTCAAGCTGTTGCCGGAATTCCAGCATCCCCAGTGGACCACGCATCACGAATACCCAACGACACCGCCGGCGGAGTTCATTGAAAAGTCTCGATGGTACCGGCAGTATCTCTGGGAGGAGATCCTCGGCAAGCTGGAGGATCCATTGCTGCCCCCTCACCCGCGGTCGCGACGGTTGGTCGATCTGCCGCAGTACGTGGCTTACGACGTCGTGCTGGATGTCTTTCCGGATCTGATCGCCTGGGGAATCCTGATGCTGCCCAAAGACCTGCGATCGGGCGACAGGCGGCCGGTGGTGGTGTTGCAGCATGGCAGGAATGGCCTGCCATCCAATATTCTCGAGGGAGCCTATAACAATGCCGCGCCTCGTCTGCTCGAGAGAGGATTTATCGTCTTCGCGCCGCACAATCTGTACCGTGGCGAGGACCGGTACCGCTGGCTGGATCGCAAGGCCAATAGCGTCAAAGCCTCCCTGTTTTCTTTCATTATCGCCCAGCACGATCAGATCACCCGCTGGTTGGCTTCACTGCCCTTTGTGGATAGTACCCATATCGCGTTCTATGGGAACAGCTACGGTGGAGAGACGGCCGTGCGCATCCCACCCGTCCTGGAACGATATGCGCTTTCCATCTGCGCGTCGGATTTCAACGACTGGACGCGAAAAGTGGCCGATACACACGACGGGCACAGCTTCATGAATACGATCGAATGGGAGATGCCTTACTTCAACATGGGCAGCACCTTCAGTTACGCGGAGATGGTCTACCTGATGGTCCCTCGCCCCTTCATGGCAGAGCGGGGACACCATGACACGGTGGCACCCGATCACTGGGTGGCCTATGAATTCGCCAAGGTCCGCTGGCTGTATGATCAATTTGGGCTGCCCGACAAGAGAGCAATCGAGTTCTTCCAGGGCGGGCATACGATGAAGGGGAATGAAACGTTCCGTTTCCTCCACCAGCATCTGAACTGGCCGGAGCCATGAGGATGGTTGCCGCCGGCATCAGAATCGGCCTTTTGGACAGTAATCGAACAGGACACGAAAGCGGGCATCAAGCTGCTGGTCCCTGCCACGAATGGCACTTCTAGCTTAAGAGGCCGAACGAATTCAGCCGCCGGGTGCTCGCTGCGTTTCTCTCGAGAAATCGGCAGCTAGCACCGTGCCCGTGATGCTTGAGCTAGTGCTTGAGCTAATGCCATTCGTCCCTGCCACCGCCAGAGGATCTGGATCCGTAATTACGGTGTGGGGTTTCGGCCGCGTCAAATGATGGATGGCCCCCGTTTCCTTGTTTTCGAGTAGACGGACCACGACGGCACTTGAGCGATCGAGCCGGTACCGGTTCACTTTACATCATCGCCGCGGTAGAATCATGCCGCGTAGCGTGGGCCGCTGAAGGCCCTGCTGCGCCGCGGACGGGCCTTCGCTTTGCGGCAGATCGACAATCGTTCGGTGCAACCACACGGAGGGACCTGGACATGGGTGCCATTGCAGAAGCATTTGTGGCCTACGCGCAGCCGCTGCTCGATCAGACCGATGGTTCTGAGGGACAATTGAACAAGGCATTCGCGATCAGCCAACTCTGCTATAACCTCGCGCTGATGCCGGAAGACAGTCGGGATCAGGCGCTTAGCGAAATGAGGCTAAGCCTCGAGATGGATGACGAGGAATTCGACGACTTTCGGCGTTCCATCGTCGTTCCCATGATCCGGCGACACCAGGAGATGTTCCCGCAGATGCACAGGCGGGGTTCGACTGACTTTTCGCAAAGCGGCCCTTCGCCAAGTGGCCCCTCGCTTCGGGCGCGCCCGAGAATGGCGGCGCGCGCCGAAGCGTACCCTGGGACCGATCGCTACGCACCGTGTCCCTGTAATAGCGGCCAAAAGTACAAGTTCTGTTGCGGTAAGAAGGGCCGTTGATTCTCGTTCGCGGAACGGACTCGCTGGGACGACCGACGCGCACCACGGCACTGCCCCGCTGACCGTTCAACTGTTGTGCAGAGTGGTCGCTTCCCGAGGGGAACGCCCACATGGGCCTGTGTCAAATACCTCAATTCCCACGAGTTCTCGGCGTTTTGAATTGCGAGATGAGTTTACGGAAATCGCTTCCCGAAGTTGTTATTGGGCTAAGGGAAACTCTGAAGATCGGTTGCCTGCTGTGGCATTGGCATCATGACGGCAACTCGTTCATCGAAGAATCTGCATACCGTCTGCTTGATACTGCCTACGCAACACAACAGAGTGAATTCCTACGGCATGTGCTTCGCGAACACCGCAAACACCGACACCGCGACAGGCTCGATGTGATTGATAGCTGACCCAAGCCGCCCTCTAACCAACAAGGCTATGCACCTGCGCGGGCTGCGTTTTTGGCTGTTGAACTTGGTTCGCTTACGGTTGAAGGTCTTGGTTCTTCAACGATCACACGTGCTGGTGCGCCCGACCGGTGCGATCCAATACTCGCCGTAAGGGCGATTTGTTTCCACGCCCTTGAATGTGGTCGAGGGCGAATCCGGTCCCGCCGGCCAAACCTCAATTTCAGCGTCCCAAACTCCGATGTACGCTTTCAATACCTCCAGTTCAATCGGCTCCGACTTTGGTTTTTCCTGCGCACTGCAGGAAAGGGCTAAACCGAATATCAGGGCCGCGGGGAGAGTAGATTCAGTCAGCATATTTCACCCGTGCAATAAGAATCCAGACCGAACCACATAACGGTGGGAGCACATACAAAGAGCCGTGCAGACGAGGCGTCGGTCTTGTTGGAAATAGCCCCAACGACTCGATTCGGCCCCCACGCGTCACCCTGGCTCTGCCCCCAAGCCTGCGAGTAGCGAGTACCTGGAATTAGAAGTGATTTCGCACGACCGTTCAACTCAACCCTAAGCGGACCGCATAGGAGGCCGTGTCATTTGTCAATCAACAGCCGGAATCGCGGTCGGTGAAGTTCGACCTCCCGCAGTTCGCGGTTTGTCTTCGTGCTGGAGGCTGGAAAACCCTCCTGCAGCTGCGTCGATTTTATATCTACAGAGGTGTCTATCGAAAAAAGACTCCGCTGCGCCTTGGCAAATTCCCTTCGAGCAGGCGGTCGATGCAACCGCCTGAAGGAGGCAAACCGCGAAACTCGCATCGGACTGGATCACCTCGGTCAACTTGGAACAGCTGACAACCTTGGGCCGTTAGACCGACGCCTACACTGAAGTTGCCTTGTTTACCTCAGGAGTTGTCGTCCTTTCCTCGCAAGGATTCTCGGCTAACTCCCCTCGGTCACGCCCTCCTTGGCCACCTAAGCGATCTGCGTTGGTGAGTCAGGACGTTTTGTCCGAGTGCGCAAGCAGGATGCAGTTTCTGCACCTGGCGGCGTCGCCCGCGGTATATTCAGATGCGCTGCGGGTGGGGCGAAAAACTGCGTGGCGCGTCATCATTTTGACACGCCAGCGGTCGGGATTGGCCAACTCGAAACTGCTCTTGGGTGATGAGGTCTGCAGACGCAGCCATCTGGGTCTGGCAATCGGGGCTTCAGGTGCGGCCCTCACGTACGACCGAAAACCTCGTCAATCCAACTAGTCCCATTTTTCGGTCTTTTTTGCGGCACACCTCACGGCCGATGGGATTTTCACGGAAAATGGCGGTCGTTTGCCGCATGCCCTGGCCTCCATGAAACTGAGGGACCCTCTTAGCGACGCTCTCTCAGAGTCCACATTCGTGAAACAGCTTTTCGATGGTCGGATCGCCGGTCACGTCCATGAGTGCCGTCTTGAAATTGCCGACGGCGTAGTACTTCAAGCCCCCGCGGACGGACGCATGCCCCAATTCTTTGGTTTTGCGCACTGCTTGTCCGATGGTCTTGGGGCCATGACGTCTTTCGACCTCGTAGAGCACTTTACAGACGGCATCCTCCGTTCCGGGCTGAGCATGCTCGATTCCCTTCATCATTCGTGCCGGGCCTTCGATCTGCACGTAGTCATAGGGGACCGCCCACGCACGGGTGCCCAAAACCTTCTCGATATGCGGAAGGACCTGCGTTCCAACATAGTGGGCGATGCCCTGCGTCCATGCCGTCTTCTCCTCGAACCCAATGGCGATGTGTCCCATTTCGTGGGCAAAGCCATACACGTAATGCCGCACCATGTCCTCCGGCTGCGCGCGGTGGGCCGAGCCGCTCGACGTCGGGCGTGACCAGGTTGATGTCCGGATTTGAGTCGGGAGCTACCCAAAGCGCCAGCTTGTCTCCGAAAATCGCCGTCACGCGAATCCTCGGGTCGGGATAACCTTCCAGGAGGTCGATTCCATAGATCTCCCTGTAACCGTCATAGGCCGCCTCGCACAGGCCCAGGATGGCGGCAGCATGATCTTCGGGTACGTTGTAGTGGATGACGAAGTGTTCGCCGTCTTTGTGCTGGAGTATCCTCGTCGCCGCTTCCGTATCTGCGTACTCTTCTTTCACCCTTTGCCGAATGCGATCGGCATCTTCCGTGATGTCCAGCGCCCGGAATCTGTCAGCGATCCCAAGCAGTATGCTCGCCTTCCGTTCCCGCTTGTCCAAGTGGTCGGCATCTTGCTCCCATTGGCGAAGGAGTGTCAGCTCCTCTTGATCGGCCATTTTCTTCAGCTCTTTGGGGAAGTCCACCGCTTGTAGGATGGCCGAGGAGACCTTCCAGCCACCGGCTTGTTTTGTCAGTGACAGAGCGATCGAGAGGTAGTCATGACGGTCTGCGAGAGAGCCATATCCGTTTTTGAAAATTTCCGGGACCCTTTTTCCGAGGATGGACGTCATTGCGTGCTTGCCGTCTGGATGGACCGTATACTTCTCACGCGCCTTCACGATCGAGGTCCTCGTATTACCGAGGCCTGGACCGAGTTGGCCACGTACCTTGAGATCCAGGTACGTTTCAGGCGAACCGTTCACTCCCCGCGGCATGCCAAGATACTGCTCGGACACGGCGTCCAAGGCAGCGACGTCGTCCAGCGCACCAAGTGACCCGAGGTAACGGTTCGTCGCCTTTCTCAACGCGGGGAGTTCAGCCTTGACCATTTTCGAGGACGCAAGTTGCCTGGCCCCTTCCTTGACGAACGTCGCCCAGGGAGCCTGGGGGTATTTGCTCGCCAGCCTGACCGCCACTTGAGGTCTCGCCTTGAAATTCGGTAGGGACTGAATAGCCTCCCAGCTGTTGGGATATCGGTCGATCAGTTCGGCGAGTAGGTCCAGGTCCCGACCGTTGAGCTCGTTCACCTTGAGCAACCAGGCCGGCGCGTGGGGAGCATCCGGGTGCGCACTGGCCAATGCCCGGTACGTCTCTGCGGCTTTCGCCTTTTTTCCCTCGGACTCCAAGGTTTTGGCTCGAGCGAGTGTCTCCAGGGGCAATCGGTTCGGCAGGAAGTGTTCGATACAGGCGATCTGTGTTTTCGCCAATTGGGCTGGAGTCTCGCCCATGAAGGTCCCGGTCCCCCAGATCTTGAGCACGCCCTGATATTCTCGAAGCGCTGCTTCGAAATCAAGTTGAAAAAAGAAGTGGTCGGCAATGGCCAGCTGGGCATTCGCCGAGTAGTGCGGAAACTCATCAACGACGTTGCGTAGCGTGTCGAGCCCCCGCCCATCGTCGCTTCCCAACAAGGCTCGACCTTCAGCGGTTTGGCGCGGGCATTGGCGCGTTGCTCAGGATCGTCAAGGCGGTCCCACTCCCAGCGACTGATCTTCCAGGCGTCGTCTTCCTTGACTAACTCGATTCGCTTGCGACCGACGAAACTGCGGTTCCGAAGATGACACTCTCGCACCCAGACGTGGCCAACGGCTCGGTCACCTGAGAATTCCAGTTTCGGTGCGCTGACTTCGAAGAAGACTTCCCAACGCATGATCCTCTCGAAGCCGTTCCTCAACGCGGCCTTTGATCTGAACGGTTCGTACAACGGCCAGGGAGCCCAGTTGTCGTAGTTGTCGTCCGAATAGGTAGCAGCGAAAGCGCTCATGGTTCGGTTGATGTCTTTCTCGTTGACACCTTGGACATACCGATCGATTAGCTCTGCGATCGCCTTGCGATCCTCCTCGACGGAGGAAACCGGATCGTCCGCCCAGAGCATCGTCGTAAAACTGCCTATCAGAACCAATAGCAAAAGCACACGTATCTGATGCATCGTGACACCTCCGGACACTTTAGGTTACGGGTTTTCATGTGGTCGTCCGCTCCGCGAACGTACGCGTTTTCGCGGAGCGAAGAGCCACATGACTGCTAACGCACGAAGTCCGTGCCAAACACGTCGTGATCCTTCGCGTACGACCTTCGGCTCGGCGAACTAATCCGCTGGGAGGGCCGTCGAACAGGACGACTCCGCGGTCGAGCACGATCAAACGGTCGCAGATGGATTCCACGTCGTCGATGATGTGTGTCGACAGGATCACCAACTGGCGCCTCGCCTTCTGGGAAACGAGGTTTCGGAACCGGATCCGTTCTTCCGGGTCCAGTCCGACGGTTGGCTCGTCCACAATGAGCAACTCGGGCTGGTTGAGCAGCGCCTGAGCGATACCGACGCGCTGCTTCTGTCCACCGGAAAGCGTGCCGATTCTCGCATGCGTCTTCTCTTCGAGACTGGCCTTCGCCAGGGAGGCACTTATGGCGTGTTTCCTTCCGTAATTGATTCCCTTGAGACAGGCCAGGTAGTCAAGGAACTGATAGACCGTCAGTTCGTCGTACAGCCCAAACTCCTGGGGCAGAGATCCCAACCGGCGTTTGAACGCCCTTTCTTGCTTCAACAGTTCCGTCCCGTCCACGTGGATGTCGCCGGAAGAAGGCAGCAGTTGGGCGACCAACAGGTTCATGAGGGTCGTCTTACCAGCTCCGTTTGGCCCCACCAGTCGCACCATCGATGGGCTCTCAAGGCTGAGGTCGATGCCATTCAGAGCGCACGTGGTGCCACCGTAGAGTTTCGTCAGAGCCCTGATGTCAATCCTCATGCTGCGTGATTCTCATAATTGCTTTGGTCTCGCGACACCAGATTGGCATTGTCATCGCACAAACGGAGGGTTTGATGGCCAACGCTCGCGAAAATCACTTCGCGCCCTCGGTAAGGCGACGGTCCTCTTAAGTGCTGTCTCCTTCACTAACGACGTGGACCGCCCGCGCGCTCGGTCCAAAACGTTCGCGAGGGAGAAGAAACCGATTTGGCTTACAGATTCCGCGCTCGGCGCCTGCAACCTGCACGCAAGGGGCATTAACCCAGCACAACCGGGTCACAGTGTTGTTCATGACTCCTTCGCGGTGGGACCAGCCCTTTCCCATACGTCGTGCCGCGACGTGGTGCCCCAGCGGCGAAGGCGATATGGTAAGTGGCAGCCTTTGGAGCCTGAAACCAGTCACTCTGCTTTTGACCAATTTCTCATCGATCGCACAAGAATTATGAGGGGTTGCTCCGCTGCAATGCGATTCTCTTTATGAGGCGTGTTGGGAACCGGCGCTGAGTCGCCCGACACCGCGCACGGTAACGTGGAGCGGCAGGTGATTTCACCCTCCCGCGCGGTCACCGGCACGTCCAGGGAGGACTGGGCTGGTGGCTGAGCAGACAACAGCAGACATGGACGGTGGCTGGAAACAGATCATCGAGGACTACCTTGAGGAATTCTTCCGCTTCTTCTTTCCCCAGGTACACGATGCGATCGACTTCAGCCGGGATTGCCAGACTCTGGACAAGGAATTGGCCAAGATCGTGGTGGGTGCCGAGGTCGGGGACCGGGAGGTGGACAAGCTGATCGAGGTCCCGTGGCGCGAAGGAGGAGACGACCTGGTGTTGATCCATGTCGAGGTGCAGGCGCAGAACGCAGCGGATTTCGCCGAGCGGATGTGTGTCTATAATAGTCGTATCTGGGAGCGGTATCGCCGGCCGGTCGTGAGCCTGGCTCTGCTGGTCGACGCCGATCCTCGCTTCCGGCCGAACCGGTTCGCCCGCGAAAAGGCGGGTTGCCGGCTGGAGTTTACGTTCCCGATCGTCAAGCTGCTCGACTACCGGAGCCCCCAGCAGCTCGCAGCCGACCCGAGCCCGTTTGCCGTGGCCTCGCTGGTCCAGCTGAGCAAGTTGCAGGCGGGCGGCGACATGCATCGCCGCTATGGATTCAAGCTGGCGTTGGCTCGACATTTGTACGAGCGGGGATACGACCGGGAGGACGTGCTCAAGCTGTTTCGCTTCATGGACTACGTGCTGACATTGCCCGAGGAGTTATCCGTTCGATTCGACAGGGACGTGGAGACGATGGAGGAGGAACTGAATATGCCTTACATCACGAGCATCGAGCGTCATGCTCTTCAACGCGGGATAGAACAGGGACGACAGGAGGGGCGACACGAGGGACGGCAGGAGGGACGGCAGGAGGGTCAACGGGAAGGGATTCTGCGAGGAGTCAAAGAGTTGCTGCGACAGACACTCGAAGTGCGCTTTGGTGAGGTGCCTGAATCATGGTGCCAGAAGATCGATCAGTGCCAGGAAGTGGCGGCACTGCGGTCACTTCACCAGCAGGCCCTGACCGCCGGCTCCTTGGATGAACTGCAGTTGTAAGCGCCGGCCCCGGTGCGATGCCGGACCATCGATAAAAGATTCGAGTCTGATTGGCCAAGATGAACGGCATTGTCTGGAGCTAACGCAACGCATCAAGGCTCTGGTGTAATCGGGCAACCACCGAGCCCGCATCCGAACGCAAAGCAAGGAACCGGAAACTGATTCTCTTATGTTGCTCTACTAACAAAGGACGCGACAAGCCGTCAGCATGCCTCGCAGGTCCGCTGGAGAACCAGCGCCATGTTCCAGATCGAGCAACAGCTGAGCCGAATCCCAGGTCGGCTGCAATCTCCTCTGTCGCCTCAGAACCCAAGTTCAGGAAGGTGCCCGCAAGCAATTCCGATCGGACTTTTTCTCGATCAAGCCACTGTATAGTTGTTGCTGTCGATGAAATTGGCTAATCCAAGACATCCAGCGTTGCCTCCATGGAACGAGTTTCGCGTTTGACGTGACAAACGCCGTGCCCTCTCCACCACGGGGGAGAGAGGACAAACAGCGCGAAACGTCTTCACTGGAAATGGCGCTGGAAAGTAACCGTATCGAAATACGGGCCGTATTCCAGGCCGTATTGACGCCCTGAACGTGGTGTTGACAAGACATTCGTAATGGGAGACGCGGCGATTTGCAGGGCCCATTTTCGTTCGGGAAGCCCCGGAAGAGTCCGCAGAAACAGGCGAGATTCCGTGTGGGGATGCGGTGGTGAACGGGTCGCTCGACTGGATGAAGAATCGCCGGCTGACCTAGCCCCGATTAGCCGCAGAAAGAGAAAAGGAATGGACGGCTCCCAAGACTTCGTTTGGACCTGCGGGGTGTGGCGCAACGGATACCCTCTGTCGGCGAACCCAACAACGAAGGACCAATACTCGCTCCATCTTGGGATTCGAGCGAAACGGTATACAAGACCACCGGAGCGGGGAGCCGACTTCCCAGATGCTCACCGTAAGCACACATCAGGTGGCTCGAATACCCCCCCCGAAGCACCTCGCTAACCGTGTGCCATGCCTTATCGTACCGAGAGCTATTCCCACACATCCGTCGCCACTCTTGAAAGATCGATGGGCGTTGATGAACGGCCGGCAGGTGGAATCAGAAGTTCAACAATTTGCCCTCGGATTCGGGGGAACGTATAATCGGCACGTTACTGGTGCATTTTCTCTTCTGGGCTGGTGGTTGATCTGAAGTCGGCTTGTCGATTGGTTCTCGTCCGCCTTTCACTCTGCTTCTCGGTGTGCCGTTCTTCGTGCTCCGACTTCGTGAACACGGTGAGGTAGATGCTGGAACTGGGTTGTGATCACGCGCATTTTCATGTCCAAGGCAGTGCAAACGGTCGTACTTCGTCCGCCTGTTGTCTGGGACCAGAATGTCGGTCGGCTCTTGCATGTGACCTCCGCGTACTGGCTGAACTGCATCCAGCCTCTCACGTCCCGCGGCGTCAGACAACCTTTTTTGCGCAGCTTGCAGCAGCGGCTCGCGGTTTCCACCACGGCCGCGTCGGTTCCATGTAGTCACTTCACTTGTTTGATTCATCCGTGGCCGGTGGCTCCCGATTCGATTTGCCACACTTGTGGCAGTTTCGCGAACCGGCTTCGATAACCGTTCCTCAGCACGGGAGGACATTCCATGCTTAGCAGGCGACAGAGACTTCGACGTCGTCAAGCCATTCGCCGGGAAAAGGTCCGGTCCGACACGAGGCGACGGACGCTTATGGCAGAGCAATTGGAGCCTCGCGTGGCGCCTGGTTCAATGTTTGTGGATGTGCTGAAATTGATCGCACCCGCGATGGTACTAGCTCAGCACGCCGAAGTTGCCACGGTTCAGGCGAACGTGACTCCAGCCTCGAATCAGTCACAGGGTACATCGGTCGGTCACGTCGATAGGAATCTATCACAAGATATCCATCAAGAAGCGGCGATGCGGCGGAAGTTGGAATCAGCTGTCGTAGCACAGCGTCGCGAGCATCTAGCCGAACGCGCTCGAGTTGCCGACTCAGATCCGCCAACATCGACGGAGATCCGTCCCACCCCTCGCGATCGTCCGGCACCAAGAGAAAGAGATCTCTGGTTCAGGGAGTCGACGGGATTGGTCGCGGACGGCCTCGATGATGGTCTCGATGACCTGCTGGATAACGACAGGCAGGAGAGACATGGCGGCCGGAGTCACCAACGTGCTCTGGGACCAGGACCGGCCTTGAACAGCGGTTTGAGCGCATCTTCGAACTCAGCGCCGCACACCCCATCTCTGGAAATTCGGCTAGCCTCGCGGGGCAGCATGTCCGAAGCCGGGCAGATCGGTGGCGGCCCGAATGCCACGCCTTCCCCCTTCGGCAGTGTCAGCTTTCATAACCAAAGCGCGTCGGGCGCGTCAGCGGTTCCTTCTTCTGTCAGCGCCAACAGCAACACTGGATGGGAATGCCGTACCACCGGTTGCAGCGCAAGTTCAGGCCCCAGCGATCGCGACCGATTCTGTGATCCACCAGTCACCTGGCGAGACACAAAATTCGAAGCCGCGTACCATTTCGCTTGGTTTTGGCGAAGGGCTCACCAACTGGAACATTCAAGAGGTCGGCGGCAGTCCCATAGGACGCGGCCAGGTCACTGAAGGGAGCGCGATTCTGCACGAGGGGGATTCCTTCTTGGTGACCATCGACCGGCAGTTTACGATCCCTGAATTCCCTCAGACGTTGGAATTCACTTACGACGCCTTTTTTGACACGACTGACCCGGACTTTGTCAACGACGCCTTTGAGGCGGCGCTGGTTGATGACGACGGTTTCTCGTTAGTCGATACCTATCAGATCGACCGCGACTCTTATCTTAACTTGACCGAAGGTCTGCCGACCGCAGCGGGAGAGGGCACAGAAGAATCCGTCGTATCGGATGGCACTCGCGTGGTATTGGATATCAGCAATGTGCCACCGGGCAGCCAAGCTACCGTGATCTTTCGTTTGGTCAACAACGACTCGGACCAGGAAACCACGGTCCGGATTCTGGATGTGACCATGACGTCCGAGCATTCCGGTGATGATTCTGGTTCCATTAGTGGCTATGTCTACTTGGATGTGAACAACAACGGGATCAAAGATCCTCCCGAGTTGGTTCTACCCAACGTCCCCATATCACTTAGCGGCAACACGACAGATAGCGTCGTGACGGACGCTAATGGCCGGTACGAATTCACGGACCTCGCACCGGGCGAGTACAACGTACACGAGACACAGCCTTTAGCATTTCAGGACGGCCAGGACACGCTTGGCACTCCCTCGAGTGGCTCTGTTGGTGACGACACTTTCCATGCCTTGCAGCTCACGTCACAAATGGCTGCGACGGACTACAATTTTGGCGAGATGGGGCTCATCGCGGACCTGATTTCGAAGCAGCTTTTCTTGGCATCGACGCCCGGTGGTCAAGAGACGTTGACGAGCGTCTTGGCGCAGCAAGGCAACGGCTGGTTTGCGTTTGCGGCTGACACGGAAGGTGAATTAACGGTCAGCCTGGATCAGTCCGTTGGAGCACCCACGATTGAGTTGTACGATGACCAGATGATGCCCGTGACGTTGTCCAGTGGCCAGCATATGATATCAGCTCCGGTCATCGAAGGTGAAGGGTACCTCTTGCACATTGCGGGAGACTCTGGAGGGAGTGATCTGGCTGCTGATCTTGGCATGACGCCTCGTATGCAGGTCGTGTCGTTTGACGATCTGGCTCTTGACGTGAACGACGACGGCTGGGTATCTCCGCTCGACGTGTTGCTGGTTATCAATCAGCTTAACGGCGACAGGCTTACGGTCCTCGCGTCAGGTGCGGACTACTACCAGTTTGACGTCAGTGGAGATGGCTACCTATCGCCACTCGATGCGCTGCTAGTCATCAACTATTTGAACACTCGCCATCACGCAACAGAGGAGCCGGAAGGTGAGTCGGCCTCCATCATTGAAGAGCCGTCCGAGGTAGCAGCGTCTCTCGCTACGAAGTTCTATGTGGTTGATAATCAATCGAATTCAACTTTCCGCTACTTGGACGATGGACAAGGCAATGGCTCGTTCGTTCCCAGCGAATTTGCGCCTGACTCGCGAGGCGTAACGAGCGATGCCAACGGCGACAACATCTGGCTTGTCGATGCTTCCACCGGAAACGTAGTCGTAAGTGCTGCAAACGGTGTTGGCCTCGGCCAATGGCACGCATCCGGCATCCACGAACCGGAAGGGATTGGCACCGACGGCATCGATATATGGCTGGTTGATGCAGCGACGCGCTCTGTGCTGCGGTATGCAGGAGGTGCGTCACAGCGTTCAGGTCAATTGACAGCTGAAAACGCGTTCGAATTACATGCGGAGAATACGTCACCGACCGGGTTGGCTACTGACGGCAGCGTGATTTGGATCTCGGACGACATGGCTGACGCGGTGTTTGCATATGACCTGAATGGCACGCACCTGGGTCATTGGCAACTTGATGAACAGAACACGGAGCCTTCGGGGCTGACCATCGACCCATCCGGCGGAACCGATATATGGGTCGTTGATCGCCGTGATCTGGTGGTTTATCGCTACCCACTTGGGACACTCTCGGTGACCGGTGAAGCGATTGCTGCTGACACATTCACGTTGGCTGCTGACAACACCAGCCCCGAAGGAATCGCGGATCCGCCGACGGATCAGGCCGACCTGACGATCAGCGAAATCCAGACAAATGGCGTGGTGTACGATGGCCAGCAACTGTCCGTCGCTGGAACGATCTCGGCCAGAATCACGAACGAAGGCAGTGCCGACGTGATTAACCCGTTCGACGTGCTGTTCTTCGAAGACCTTGACGGCGACCGGAACTACACTGCCGCTGTCGATAATGCGCTGGGCGGCGCCGTGGTGGGAGGTCTTTCCACCGGCCAAAGCGTACCGGTATCTGCCCAGCTCTCCGGGCACATGGCATTCGTGGGCAATGTCATCTGGGGTTTCGTCGATAGCGGAAGCACTGTTGTGGAAACACGAGAGGATAACAACCTCGCGCGCCCGAGAGTGCCTTCGCTTCACAGCCGGGTGAGTTCAATCCCGTGGTCGAATGGAGCAAGAGTTCCTTCAGTGTCCGCCCCGGTTCCTTCCATGCCATGATGACGCCGGCGGTCGTGGACATGAATGGTGATGACGTCCCCGACGTGGTCTTCTCGACGTTTGGTGATCGCGGCACCAGCGGGTATGGTGGTAGCTGGAGCCCGGGGCCAGTTCGAGCCATCAGCGGCGCCGATGGCAGTGAGCTATGGACGGCAGCGGGCACGGCAAGCGATCCCTATGCATACGACGTCAATGCATACGGCGGGTTGGCCGTGGGCGACATCGATGGGGATGGGTTGCCAGAGGTCATTGCCACCCATCATTCACTGGGGGGGCTGATCGCTTTTGAGCATGACGGAACGTTCAAATGGCACACGCCCATCGCCTCCTGGGGAATCACGTGGTGGGGGAGCGCATCGCTGGCCGATTTAGATGCGGATGGCCTGCCGGAGATCGTCGCCGGAGCATCCGTGCTCAGCGGTGACGGCTCGCTGCTCTGGGAGCAGCCGGCCGGTTGGTCGGACTCTCTTTCGGTTGTCGCCGACTTGGACCTGGACGGAAGCCCCGAAATAGTGACCGGGAAGCAGGCCTACCGGGCAGATGGCACGCTGTACTGGGATGCGCCTTTGCCCGGATCCGGCTATCCAGCTGTCGCCAACTTTGACACCGATCCGAATCCAGAAATTGTCGTCGTCTCTGGAGCTGGAGTGTATCTACTGGAACACGATGGCACACTGGCCTGGGGCGGAATTGCAAACCCCGGCGGCTATGGTGGCCCGCCCACCGTGGCGGATTTCGACGGAGATAACCAGCCGGAAATCGGCGTCGCAGGTGGTTCACAATATGTGGTCTTCGAGACAGATGGTTCCGTCAAATGGCAACAGCCAACCCAGGATACCAGTTCCAGTGTGACGGGTTCATCAGTTTTCGACTTCGAAGGCGACGGGAAGGCGGAAGTGGTATATGCAGACGAATTATACCTTCGCATCTATCGTGGCGACGATGGTCAGGTCCTCTATCAATTGCCTTCTGGCTCGGCAACTACGTATGAATATCCCGTGATCGCCGACGTCGACGCCGATGGAAACGCTGAAATTGTTGTTGCTGCAAACAACATCGTTTATGGACCGAGGACCGGAATCTACGTTATCGGCGACGCCAACGACACCTGGGTCCCTACACGCCCAGTCTGGAATCAATACTCGTATCACATCACCAATGTCAACGACGATGGTACCATACCGGCACAGGAAGAGAATAGCTGGCAGGTTCACAACACGTATCGACTGAACGCGCAACCGGGAGTAAGTCCGCAAGCGGCGCCGGATGTGACAGCGTCTTATCTTCAAGCACTTTACGGCGCGGGGCAGACAAACCTCACAGCGCGCATTGGCAACGGTGGCGAGGTGTTTGTCCACGCGAATGTGAACGTGGCATTCTACGATGGCGATCCACAGCAAGGCGGCAGTTTGCTCGGAGTTGTCGGGACCACACAGAAGTTGGAGCCCGGTGAGTTCGAGGATGTAGTCCTTACACTTGATCGATCGCTGTTGCCAGGCGAGATTTGGGTGCGTGCAGACGATGACGGTTTTGGGAACCAGCAGGTCAATGAACCAGATGAATTCAACAACATTCATCACGCTGTCCCCATCGCAGTGACGCCGACGATTACGATTACAGCTCCCAGGCAGGGAGAGCGATTGGACGCGGGCACGAGCTTGCTGGTCACCGGGAATGCGATCGGCTCGCAAATCGGCGGTACGGGCCTGCGTACCGCACCGCAGCGAATCATTGCGGTTGCGGTCAATGACCGAGCAGTCGATGCGCTCGATTCGGCCGGCAACTTCTTCCTGCGAACGACCATCGTCCCCGGTAACAACATCTTCGAGGTCACCGCCATCGATGCCCTCGGCCAGCAGGCGACCGAGACAGTGACGATCTTTGGCGGCGCACCGGCAGAGGGAACCTCGGAGGAATTGCTGTTTGACGTCACGCCGAGTTTCCAGGAGGCCTACGCGCGAACGTCCTTCGACGAACGAACCGGTCTTCTTTATGCGCAAATGGCGATCGAAAACGTCGGGCAATACTCAGTCGACAACCCGTTTTACGTGGGTGTGCGAAACGTCAGCGAGCCAACTGTCCGCGTGGTCAACGAGACGGGACGCACCAGCGACGGGATGCCCTATTACAACTTCAGCGAGCTGGTGCCCGGCTCTTCGTTTGACGCTTCCGAAATCACGGGCTTTATTCACGCGACGTTCCGCAATCCCAACAGAACTCCATTCACTTTCGAACTGGTGTACCTGGCCAAGCTGAACGAGCCGCCAACCATTCTTACCGTCCCGCAACTGGAAGCGATTGTTGGGCAGCCTTACGACTACGATGTTCGCGCAACCGACCGGGATAACGATCCGCTGACTTACTTTCTTGTCGCGGGCCCCGAAATGATGACGATCGACGAGGTCACGGGCAACGTTGACTGGCAGCCGACAGGCGCCGACACTGGAAACCACGACGTGCTGATTCGCGTTGTCAACGGTCGCGGGGGTTCCGCCGAGCAGCACTTTGTCCTGTCCGTCATCGAACCACCAGCGAATCGACCGCCTTTCTTCACATCGCCGCCTGTTGTTGAGGCGGCGGTCAACACACGCTATCAGTACAATGCGGACGCCGCAGACCTCGACAAGGATGTGCTGAGCTACTCGCTTGTGGAGAGCCCTGAAGGGATGACGATGAATCCCACTACGGGCGAGATCGAGTGGACGCCGACTGCAGATGACTTGATGCGGGACACGCCGGACTTGGCCCCCAATGAACACCGGGTAGTGGCGACGACAGCTGACGGCCTGGGCGGAGTGGCCACACAGACCTATGTTATCCACGTCCAACCAGATCCGGCGAACCATCCGCCGGTGATCGTCAGCCAGCCGCTAACAGACTTTGTGATCGCAACCGAACAGACGCAGTTCACGCCTATCGAGCTCACGCCCAGTGACGTTGGCTCGACGTCCTCCTCCGTGTTCTCGACCTTGCCGACTGCGAATCCCGCGCTGTTCGGTTTCACCGGTGATGACGTCCGCAAAGTGAATTTCGATACGGCACCGGATGGAAGTCTCCTCTCGTCGGGAACGGTCTTGACCAGCCAGTACGAGAGTCTCGGCGTGACGATGAATGGAATCCAGATTTCGTCGTCCGTCTACGGTGGCCCGGCATCCCCGCCCAACGCAACTACCTCACCGTTCCAACCCGGGCACCTGCAGACCTTCACTTTTTCCGAGCCTGTGATCGCCGTCGGACTCATCAATACGTCCCCAGACCAGGATCTGATCGAATATTATTCACCAACCGGAGATCTCTTGTTCACGACGAGAGATCAGCAGGGACTTCCCAAAAACTTTAACGTTGACCGGTTTGTGGGCGCCCGCGTTACGGATAACAATCGAATCGGGTCGGTCGTCTTCGCAAACAACACGGGACAGACCGAGTTGGACGAGCTGATTTTCGAAGTGTCTCCTCCAATTCCCGAATACCTATACGATGTTGAGGCCATCGATCCCGATAACGATACGCTGACTTACGAGATACTGGAAGGCCCCGATGGGATGGTAATCGACGACACCGCGGGTGTGATTCAATGGACACCCACGAGGGAGCAATTGGTTGTCACGAACGACGATCCGACGCTGCCGCTGCTTTCGGGTTATGTCGCGGAAGTGTACGCCGAAGTCCCCCACCCGATCGAACTCGCATTCGCGCCTGACGGGACGTTGTACACGGGGCGTGAGGAATCGCCGTTACCGGATGAAACAGCCGACTTCGTTCGAATCCACCGGGTCGGCCCAGGAGGCGCTCCGGTGGAAGAGTATGGCAACGTGCCTCGATGGGATCCCGACAGTGTGGCGTTTGACCGCGATGGGACGATTTCCGGAGTCCCGGGGAGTGTTCTCGTTGGCGGTGGGGCTGATACGGGGCTTATCTCCGCCATTCTTCCAGACCAAACAGTGAGAGAAATCCTGAGTTCACCGTTCGGTCCTGCATCTCTCTGGAATCCTTCCGGGATGACATTCGACAGCACTGGGCGGCTGTACGCGACACAGGTGAATAGCGGACAGCTGTTTGTTAGCGATGGCGAGCTTCCTCACATTCTATTTGAAATGAATGTCCCATTCTCCGGCTTCGCCATTGACGCCCAAGATAACGTCTATGCGGCCGGTCGCGACGGTACTATCCGCATCTATGGCCGCGACGGCGGCTTGTTAAACGCCGCGTTTGCCACTGGTCTCGGACCAGTCAACTTGGCGTTTGGCCTGGGCGGCGGATGGGGCACGGACCTTTATGCTCTCAATGGTGAAACAGGTGAATTGAAACGCATCGATCCTTCCGGATATATCACTACCATTGGGACAGGGTTTGTGATTCCGCCCACCTTTGCGTTTGGCCCGGATGGTGCCCTGTACGTATCAGAGAAGGGCAACAACCGTGTGCTTCGAATCACGCCACAACCAGCCGAACATCCAGTTACGGTCCAAGTCGCAGATGACCGCGGTGGCGTTGATGAGCAGCAATTCGTGGTGCGGGTATTCCAGGAGGGAACCGGCGAGATTCAAGGAACGAAGTTCAACGACCTGGATGGCGATGGCATGCGCAGTGCACCTGAGTCCGGCCTCGCAGGATGGGTAATCTACTCCGACCAGAATGACAATCAGCGTCGCGATGCTGGCGAACAATTCGCAGTAACGGACCAACAGGGAAATTATGCACTCGACAGATTGCCACCGGGAAGCTACGTGATTCGTGAAGAACTGCATCCGCAGTGGAATCAGTCACTGCCGGGAAACGGCGACAGTTACCAGATTGAGCTGGCGCACGGACAGATTGTCTCCGGCATCGATTTTGGCAACTATCCGACCGGCAGTGGCAACGAGTCACCAGTTTTCACCAGTACGCCGCCGTCAATCGCTGCCGCGGGCAACCAGCTGCGCTATGATGCAACCGCTACCGATGTGGACCATGACGCGCTGGTCTTCGACGTCGTTGTCAAGCCGCAGGGTATGGCTGTCAGCCCGACGGACGGCGTCTTAGTCTGGCGTCCCAGGCTGGACCAACTCGGACTCCACGACGTCATCCTGCGCATGCACGACGGGCGCGGTGGTGTTGATCTGCAAGCGTTTCAGATCACCGTTACCACCAACTCGCCGCCCGTAATTACCTCCTTGCCGACGGGCGGAGCTGTGTCCGAGGTGCCATTCAGCTATCGTGTGACGGCCCAGGACGCCGACGGCGATCCATTGGATTACGCGCTCCTGGACGGTCCTGTGACGATGATGATAGACCAAGACACGGGCACGATAGCCTGGACACCCTCGACCGGTGACGTGGGAGATCACGTCGTCCACATCGAAGTATCAGATGGTTCGGGCGGAGTCAACACGCAGTCGTTCACGCTACCGGTGGTAGCGTCCCAGACCAACGGGCCTCCCGAAATCACTTCCTCGCGCGGACCACCATCGGCCTCGAAAAGCTTTACACATATCTGGTTGAGGCGAATGATCCCAACGGTGACGCCCTCACTTTTGCTTTCGACGATTCACCGCCAGGAATGGAGGTTGACGCGTCTGGTTTGGTGACATGGACCCCTGCCACCGATCAGCTCGGCGAGCACTCGGTGACCGTTCGCGTGGAGGACGGTCGTGGTGGATGGGCAACCCAGGGCTTTACGATCAGTGTCCAACAAAAGACAGCCAACACCGCGCCCTCGATTACCTCCGTACCACCTTTCACCGCGCGGGTTGACCAGCTGTACGCCTACAACGCTGTGGCCGTTGATCCGCAAAACGATCCCATCGTCTGGTCGCTGGCTTCAGCCCCAAAGGGCATGTCCATCGACGCCCTTAGGGGCACCGTGCGCTGGGTGCCAAGTAGCGAGCAGACTGGCTTCCAAGAAGTCGTCATCCAAGCAACGGATATGCAGGGCGCTTCGGGAATCCAGGGCTTCGGAATCAACGTCGGCGTGGGCAATTCGCCACCAGTTGTTGTCTCCGCGCCTTCAACCCACGCGATGGTCAACGATACTTATGCGTATCACGTGCGCGTCTTTGACGCCGACAATGACTCGATCCGATTCGCCTTGGAGACGTTCCCCGACGGCATGACGATGGACACGACAACGGGCCTGATCCAGTGGATGCCAGCCGCGAATCAGATCGGGAGCCACGAAGTAGTGATCCAGGTAGACGACGGACGCGGAGGAATGGCGGAGCAGTCATTCACGCTCACGGTCACGGGCGACGATCCCAACCTGCCACCGGTTATCACCTCGAGGCCCGAGTTCCTGGCTACTGTAGAGAAGTCGTTCGAATATCAGATGGTCGGCAGCGACCCGGAGGGACTCTCGTTGTCTTACCAGCTGATTGCCGGGCCAGCGGGTATGCACGTTGATGCCGCCAGCGGCCTGGTGACCTGGACACCAACAGCCGATCATCTGGGCCCCAACTCCGTGCAACTTGCCGCCTTTGATCCCCTGGGGCTGGGCGCCTCGCAAACCTTCACCGTCACGGTCCGCGATGACAACCGGCAGCCCATCCTGAACAACACCCCGGTGACCACAACTGCCGCGCGGCGATTGTACGCATTCGATATGGACGTCAGCGACCCCGATGATGATCCCATCATCTACACTCTCATCAGCGGTCCGGAGGGCATGACGCTCGACGAGTTGGGGCGCCTGCGGTGGACGCCCACACTGGAAGATGTGGGAGTTCACCGGGTGGATCTTGCGATCCAAGATGAACGGGGAGCGGGTTTCACGGTCGGCTACGATCTGACCGTGGTCGTTGATACCAAGCCGCCGCAGATCGTCATCAACGCCACCGCGAATCCCGTCGGCATTGGCGAAGTCGTCACCATCTGGGTCGGGGCCACCGACAATATCGCGGTCGAATCGATCGGCCTTGAGGTCGACGGAAATACGGTCCCATTGGACGGCGCGGCGCGGTAACCATGTCCTTCGAACAACCAAGTGTCCTCGACGTCGTAGCCACCGCAACCGACACAAGCAGCAACACGGCCCAGGCTACACTTCAGCTGAGCGTAATTGACACCAGCGACGTGGATGCTCCAGTCGTGGAAATCACCTCGCCCGAGTACGACCAAATCATTACCGCGCCGATCGACGTGGTCGGCACAGTCGCGGACGACAATCTACTGTTCTACACGGTCGAAATTGCCCCTGTCGTCAACGGCGAATTTGCGGAAGTGTTCCGAGGTACTGAGCCGGTTATCGACGGCGTGCTTGGCCAGCTCGACCCGACTTTGTTGGAGAACGATAGCTACGTGCTGCGATTGACGGCCCAGGATGCCGGCGGAAATGCGGTATCGACAGAGACCCTGTTCAATGTTTCAGGCGCCATGAAGGTCGGCAATTTCACGTTGTCATTTGTCGATCTTAACATCCCCGTCCAGGGCATACCGATCGTCATTGGCCGCACCTACGACACACTGCACGCCAACACTTCAGGCGACTTCGGTTATGGCTGGCGACTGGAGCTGTTTGATGTTCAACTTGCGCAACAACGTGCCCGCTTCGGGTTTGGAGGATGTCGGGATCTTCAATCCATATCGCAACGGCACGCGGATCTATCTCCGGCTTCCCGACGGTTCGCGAGAAGCCTTCACTGTCCGACCCAAGCTGATCAACAACAGCATCGCCGCCGGACTGCTGTATACAGTTGCCAATTATATCACCGTCGATTTTGTTCCTGACCCGGGCGTCACAAGTTGACTTGAGCTCAGCCGGAACTTCACACTCCAGCTAACCGACAGGGGAGAACTCATCAACCCGGATGGCCTCCCCTTCAATCCTGCCTCTTCTCTGTTCCAGCCCGTCAAGTTCACGCTGACCACCAACGAGGGCATCGTGTATCAGATTGATCCTGTGAGCCGTGAGCTGGACTTCATTACGGATCGCAACGGAAATCGGCTGCAGGTCAGCGCCCACGGGATCACCAGCTCGACCGGCAAGCACGTCGAGTTTGACCGCGATGCGACGGGGCGAATCACGGCTGTTGTCGATCCCATGGGCAAGTCGATCGACTACCAGTACGACGGCAACGGCGATCTGGTGGCCGTCACGGACCGAGAGGGAAATATGACGCGGTTTGTGTACAATGGCGACCACCCCCACTTCCTCGACGAAATCATCGATCCGCTCGGCCGCACCGGCGCTCGCTCAGAGTACGACGGTCAGGGTCGGCTCGTGCGGCTCAGTAACTTCAGCGAGACGACACGTTTGATCGACAGCGACCTGGAGAGGTTCGCAACAACCGTGCGAGATTCGTACGGCAACGCGATGACAGTGGATTATGACGAACGCGGCAACGTTGTGACCCGCACCGATGGCCGCGGTGGCGTTACTCGCAGAAGTTTCGACGACCACGATCGTGTCATCTCAGAGACCGGCCCACTGGACGATACCACGACTTTCACCTACGACGATCGGGGGAACATGACGAGCCGGACGGACGCGCTCGGCCACACCGAGCGATTCGCCTATGGACCGTTCGGCGTCCTGGTTTCAAGCACGGACGCAGTCGGCAACACCACCATGTTCCGGCACGACGCCAGTGGAAACGTCGTGAGTAGGACAGACGCGATGGGAAACACTACCTCCTACGCGTACGACGCGGCCGGGAACGTCGCCCGCGTCACGGATCCGGACGGAAATAGCCGGAGGTTCGAGTACGATCAGTCGGGTAATTTGGGACGCCAGATTGATGCGTTGGATCAAGTGACCAGTTTCACCTACGATGACAACGGCAATCGGCTGATCGAGTCGGCCATCCAGACGACGCCGACGGGCGCTCGGACCCTGGTCACGACGCATCAATACGACGCCAACGGTAATGAAGTAGTGCTCACCGATCCGGAAGGCAACAAGACACACTTCGAGTACGACGCGATCGGGAACCAGTCGGCGATCACCGATGCGCTCGGCAGGCGAAGCGAGTTTGTCTATCGCGAGGCGGGCAATCTGGAGGAGGTTTCGTATGCCGATGGCCTGACGAACAGTTTTGAATTCGATCTGAATAACCGGCGCATCGCCCAGATCGACCGAGAAGGAAAGACAGCTATTCAGTACCGCTACGACGCGGTTGGGCTGCCGACGGAGATCATCTCTCGAGACCAGACGCCGGATGATCTCAACGACAATCCAAGGTTGTCTTTTGAGTACAACCTCGGCGGTCAGTTGGTCGCCATGACGGATCCGAACGGAGGGCGGGCGGAGTACGTGTATGATGCCGCTGGGCGGCCGACCGCGGCGCGAAACGCCGTGGGCAACGAGGTGACCAGCACGTTCGACGCGGCGGGTCACGAAGTCACGCGGACCGACGCGTTGGGACAGACCCTCTCTTTCGCTTACGACGCGCTGGGGCAGAGAGTCCAAACCGCTTTCCCCGATGGAACGAGAGTTACGGAGAAATATAACGCGCGCGGGAACCTGATCGCCAGCACGAACCAGGCTGGCCATACCACCAACTATGAGTACGATGCGCTGAATCGTCTGACGGTAGTGGTCGATCCCGCCGGCGGCCGAACCGAATACCGGTATGACGAAATGAGCAACCTGATCGAGTACGTCGACGCCAACGGGCACGCGACGCGGTTCGAATACGACGGGCTCGGCAGGCAGACCGCTATTGTTCGACCGCTGGGTCAGCGGTCGGAAACGATGTATGACGCGATCGGTAACATCGTCAGCGCCACCGACTTTAACGGAAACACGATACTCTTTGAGTATAACGAGCACAACCAGTTGATGCGGAAGCTGCTCCCGGACGGGACGACCGAGGAGGCGACGTACCATACAAATGGGAAACCTGAAACTGCCACTGATAACCGGGGCGTTACGACATATCAATACGACGAGCTGGGGCGGCTGGCGTCGCGCAGGGAGCCGGATGGGACCACAATCAGCTATGCCTACAACCGGTCCGGGAACTTGGAAACGATTACGACGCCTGCCGGTACCGTGGGCTACTCGTACGACTTGCTGAATCGCATTCACACCGTCGCGGACGCGGACAGCAGTGTGACGCAGTATACGTACGACGCAGCGGATCGATTCGTGCGAACAGAACAACCCAATGGGACTGTCGAGCTCCGGACATACGACGAAATGGGTCGCGTCGGAAATGTCCAGCACCGAGACGCCAACGCGGCGGTCATCGCCAACTGGGACTACACGTACGATCAGCTCGGGAACATCTCGGCGGTTGACGAAGATACCGGACGTCGCGTTGAGTACGCATACGACCAGCTCAACCGACTTGTTCGGGAAGTAGTCACCGATGCGAACAACGGGGATTTGACCATCGAGTACACCTATGACGCGGTGGGCAACCGACTGACCAAGACCATCGACGTGGGAAACGACCAGACGGTGGATGAGACAACGGTGTACACCTATGACGTTAATGATCGGTTGCTCACCGAAACCCGCGACGGAGTCGTCACGACTTACGCTTACGACCAGAACGGGAACCGTTTGAGCCGGTTCACTGCCAACGACAACCAGGTCGTTTACGAATGGGACGCGCAAAATCGCTTGACGGGAGTAACGGTGACCGACTTCGAGGGGACGAGCCGGATCGATTATACCTACGACGTGCTAGGCAACCGGGTCGCGATGGTGGCCGATGGGCGAGAGACGCGCTTGCTGGTCAACGACAGCCGGGAACTGCCACAGGTGCTTGAGGAATACTCGACCGACGGGACCGTTACGGCCTCATACGTCTACGGCAGTCGGCTGATTTCCCAGAGCCGAGGGGGTGACAAGTCGTTCTATGTGTTGGACGGTCAAAATGACGTGCGGGCTCTTGCCGACGAGTCAGGGGCGATTACCGACACCTACATCTACGATGCGGCGGGGTTGAGCCTGGCATCGGCAGGCGAGACTGAAAACGTCTATCTGTTTAATGGAGAACAGTTCGATCCGCATGTCGGACAGTACTATTTGCGGGCCCGCTATTACGACCAGAACGTCGGGCGGTTTACCAGTACCGATCCATTCAGAGGAATCCTGCAAAACCCAGTCTCGCTGCATCGTTATCTATTCGCCAACGACAATCCCGTTTCCTTCGCAGATCCCACGGGACAGGTGACTGCGTTGGAAGTGGCCTTCGACTTGACGATCCTAGGGGTCTTGGCAACGTTTGCGCTGTCGAGCTTCCAGCATGCGGTAGGGTGGGGCGCCAACGCAATCTTGAGTGGCGGTGGCGGGACGGTTAGTTGGAGCGGGCTGTTCTTTCGGGCGCAAGCGGGACTGCCGGTCGCTCCAGGAGTGAGTATTGGCGTTTCCTTTAATAACCTCGTCGTGAGAACCAACGAGTGCCACAAAGTCAACGACCAACGGGTACGCGTCCGGCGTGACCCATACCTGCTGGTGATGACGGGCGTCTCGTTTGGACCGCTGCCGATTAGTTTCCCCACCGCCATATTTGATGACCTGAGAACGCCGTCGGGAGTCGATGTTACCGAGTTACCGTTTGCGGGGTTCGCCACGTACTTGAGTGGGTCTGCCATTGTCGGGGTCGGGATTGGGGCAACGTTTCTGACCGCGGGCTTCGGTCTGGGCTTTTCGCTGACTGAGCCAATCGATGCGGGCATCTGGGCTGCCCGGGTCGGTCTCGCGTTCGCCCATTACACTCCAGATTGGGGCCAGGATCTTAATGTGGACTTTGGTCTGTTTGATGTGGGCATCGATATCCTGGGCGGAGTGTCTATTCCGCTGAGTTACAACAACCGAGGAATCTATGGTTACACGATCTTCCCATGCGACAATACTCCTGATTAGCAGATGGAATCAGAGTACCCGCCGAAAAAATATATCGGAGTCTCGAACTCCAAATTGAAGTCGTGGGGCCAGGTTGACGCCCCCATGCAGGGGCACCATCTCCGCTCATCTCACGACGCGGCCACGCGCGGGGGAAAGTCCAATCTCGTTCGGCGGTTGCGACCGAAACGCCCAGCGCCTCGGCCGCCTGCTCAGTCGTCAGCCCGGAGAAAAAACGCAACTCCACCAGTTTTGATTTCCGCGCGTCTTTGGCCTCCAGTTTTTTCAGCGCGTCGTCGAGTGCCAGCAGGTCAGCGATAAAGTTCCTCTTCCGCGAGCGGGTCGTGGACCGAGTAGAGTGTCTTCGCCCCGTCCGGCCCGAAGACGTACGCAGTTCCTTCGAAATCGTCGATGGCGCCATAGGGGCAGCCACGCGTGAAACGTCTCTCGACGAACTGATTGTCGTTCGCGGCAACCACTGCGGATCCGATGGTAACCGCCATTTGCGAGCAGAAGCGTTCGCCGTTGCCGCCCATAGCGACCTTGCAGCCGATCAGCCAAACAGTCCCGAAATCCGTCAACCTGAGCTTCTTGAGAATGCCCATGTGCCCCGTCAACAACGGCGTATTGTTCCCTCCGCCGATGAAAAGACGACCCTGCAGGCCGTGGCAGTTGATGACCACGTTCTTAAGCATCAGTTCCGGCGACCGGTCCACGCAATACTTGATCCAAAAGACGAGATCGTGAGCCAACGCACCGGACGGCATTTGCCACGTGGTCAACATCTGGTACTTGTAACCGGGAACATCGTGCGCATGCAGGGCGAGAGCAGGCTGTTTTAGCTGGATCATCGATCATATCTCCATCGGACGGCAGGAACCTGCCAGACCTCTAGGTGACTGTGAAGAGTTGACAATTGTACGATCATTGACTGTTCTCGTGCGAGCACCGGGAAAGTTGCGTGTATTCTTAAGGGGGCTGTTGAGCCCCGGACACGTAAGTTTTGCGTGATACCCTGGTAAGACTGAATGATCATTCGTTTAGATGAAATCACTACGTGGCGTGATGGTCCAGCGCTTTCTTGCGGCACTGCATTTACCACCGAAACCAGATGCCTCACTTAACGTTGCCGTGTCTTCCAAGCAAGATCCATATAGCCCCTTGGAGAACAGAATGTCGGCATCCGATCCCCACGTCCTGCTACCGAGTTCCTGGACCCAGCACGTCCGCATGGCTGTGCTGCAAGTCATTTCGCGGACCCAGTTTGCCACGGCCTAAGCGCCCGGCTGGGCGGCCGAAAGCACCGGTCGAACGTCGGTACGTCTCGTTTCCGGCGAGCTCTGCTCAGCGCACCGTTCGGCTTTCGGTCGTTTCTTGGCTCCTGAGGTCCTCGTCGCTCGCGACGTTCTCAAACGACTCCACATTATCCCGAGCAACGGCTGCCGGGGATGTTCCCGAGGCCGCATTCGATCACTCGATTGCGCCCGCCGGTCCCCAGAATCGAATCGTGCCTTCGCAGACAAACGCCAGCAGCTTGCCGTCAGGCGTCCATACCACGTCGTCAATCGAATTCAGTTCGGTTTC
Organism: uncultured Planctomycetota bacterium; assembly: GCA_963700575.1. Lineage (GTDB taxonomy): Bacteria > Planctomycetota > Planctomycetia > Pirellulales > Pirellulaceae > JAJRVM01. The sequence goes on from CAVOYC010000001.1 coordinate 235,565, forward strand.
CTCGATAGTCTGTACGCGCTTGCCATCTGCGATGCGCCAGATGTGCGCTTCGGAGTCCATGCCGGCGGTAGCCAGTAATTTACCGTCCGGTGAAAAGGCCACGGCATCGCATTCAACGACGGTTCCGCCGATTGGGTACAGTCCGCCAAATTCGTGTATCGGTTCCTCCGAACCCAGCTTCCAAATCTTCGGGGTACCACCTCCGGTAACAAACGTTTGGCTGTCAGACGCAAAAGCCAGCGTCTTGATGCTGAGAAAATCCACCTCGACGGACATCAGAAGTTCGAGCGGCGTGAAGGGGTCAGCGGGTTCGGCTAGTGTGGATTGTACCTCTTGTGACCTGGCGTCGTTCGAGACCGGGTCGGGTTGCGGTGAGTTTCGCCACTTCGCTGGCCAACGCGGGCGAGCAATGGCCATAAATCCCAAAAAAAGGATCAGGCCGAAGTAGGCTCCTCTTCCTTTCTCCACGCGAGCTTGGCTGCGAGCATCATAGCGGGCCAGCAGCGTGACTTCCCGCCTCCCAACCGAATGTCGGCAAGGTCCATGTGATGGGAATACGATTGCCTTCGGTGCCTCGGGTAAAGTCTGCCGGTTGTGCCACGGGCTCCCGTCTCGAATGGGGATTCGCACTTCCACCGAAGGGCTGGTGAAAGTCGCTGGACCACTTCACTCGGGTCGAAATTGCGCAAATGTATCTATTTGCTGGACCGTCATGACATCTGCGAATTGACAGGACAACGGCGAGATTGATCGGCGTTGCCGACTCAGTTGGTCTCACTCGTGGTCTGTTTACTCTGTCGACGCTACAGTAAGCCCTCGTCGTGAAGTTGATCCAACAGCTCCCTCAACTTCTTGCCGGAGAGAAACAGGTTCAACTGGTCGCTCCCTTCCAGGGTCAGGTCGTCGGTCGACTTGCCCGTGAGAGAGACGTCGGCACGCTGCCGAGTGGAGTCGAGGATTCCGTCGAGATTAGCGTCGTCCATGAGCAAATCGGTGTAGATCGCCCGAAGGTTGGTCTCCTGCGTTTCGAAGTGCATCAGCAGGTCCAGGTCCCCGTCGCGGTCGACGTCCTCGTAGCTCCAGTGGACGGCCGTCGCCCCGGCGAATACCACTGTGCTCACGTTGACCGAGTGGGCGTCGAACTCGCTCGTGGTGAACAGGGCCACGGCGATCCGACCGTTGCTGGCCAGATTGAGCGACGGGTCGCTGTCGCCCGGCTTAATCTCAATCTGCACAGGGATCTTCACGAGCACCGATTGCGTGGCCGCGGCGATGCTTTGATCACCGTCTTTGTCCACGGCCCAGACTTGAACATCAAACGTTCCAGCCTCGGAGAAGGTGTGATTAATCGCGTAGGTGTTAGGCCCGGAAATTTGCTCGTCGAACCACGTTATCTCCGTTCCAATCGATGCGGTAGCTGAACATGCCGGATTGGTCCACAGGCGACAAATCGCTCGCGGCGAGCGTCAGAAGGTACGGTTCCCCCAGCATGACCGCGTCATTTCCGCTGGCAGTGACAGTCGGCGGCACATTTTCCACGGTGACTTCAAGCGCGTCGCTGCGCGAGCCGTCGTAGTAACCGTCGTCCACGGTGAGAGTGACCGTGTAGACTCCATTGTCCGCATAAGTGTGCGTCGGCGTCGGCCCAGCGGCGGTGGTGCCGTCGCCGAATTCCCAGAGGTAGGTGAGCGCGTCACCATCGGCATCCGACGATGTCGTTCCGTCAAATTGGACGACCATCCCTTCTTCCGTCGGCAGCTCAGCTCCTGCAACGGCAACGGGCTGGTTGTTACCCACGTACACCTCCGCCGAAGCGTAGCTGACGTTGCCGGCAGCATCCGTGGCCGCATACATGACGGTGTAGTAACGCTCCTCTGTGCCCCGCGATGCCAAGAGTTCAAAGTCGCGATCATCCTGGCCGTAGTCCGCGTTTTGAATGATCGTGGCCGGATCAACCTCCCAGCTTGGTTCGATGGCGACCAGCTCTACGTGTGGGTCCGGGTCGGTCTCGTCCTGAACTTGAATGCTCACATGGGCCGGAACCCAGCTTTCCGCGGGCACCAATACAACCGGGCTTGGATCGATCGCCAGCACGGGTGCCGTGCGGTCCACAATGATCGGGATCGCCCCGGTGGGCAGATACTGCACTGGTACCTCGTCAATCAGGATCCTCCTTTCGCCGTGATCTTCGATGGTCAGCGTCACCGGCTCGTTGGGATTGGCCCCGGGCTCAGGAACGACCGTAATGAAGTACTGACCCGTGGAGGGCTCGGGAATCGTAACTTGGTCCTCCAGACCGCCGTCGGCATCGAGGTCGTCCTCGATGTACGTGGCACCCACAATCTGATTAAGCGTTTTTGAGACAACGTTGCCCGCCGCATCGGTGACCACGATGTCCACGGGGCAGTTGGTGGTGGCGATGAGTGACACGTTGTTGATTCGACCAAGCGCTTCGACGTCGGACCAGCCGGGCCAGAGAACTCCGACCAGAGACTCGTACGTCATGATCGACCACTGGTGTCCTTGCGATCTGTCAGGAAAGAAGCCCTCCTGCTGATCCGTCATCGTGGGGTAGTGCAGTCCCAGTACATGGCCAATTTCGTGCAGGGCCACGGTCTCCAGCGTATTCTGAGGGAAGTTGCTGCCTTGCCACCGCTGGTTCACAGCTACAAGATGGTTGGACATTTGGCCGTCAGGGTCTCTTGCCCAATTTCCGTCTATTGCGAATTGAACTGTCCATCCTCGCGGCGCCGTGTATGGGATCGGCTTTGGAGGCGTAGCCTGCCCAAGGTTGCCGTTCATCTGTTGACGGGTTTGGTCCTTCCGAAAATGGATGTCAGCCGAGCCGGCCGTGGTGTAAGCGAAATCCACAATCTCGGTACTCGCCCATGTGAGCATAGCGTTTCGGACAGCATGCTTCTCTGCGTCATCAAACTCGTTGGCAGAAAACGTGTACGTGACGGTTTCCCCCCCCAAGAAGGGCCTTCTGAAGATTCCTTCATGGGACCACGGGTCAGTCTCGACGTTCTCATACGTTAACCTAACATCAATGTCCCCCGGAGATTCACCGCTGAAAGTGAGGATCTTTCGGTCTCGATTGTTCCCGTAGACCGAGAACTCGACGATGTACGTCTTCTCGTGGTCCAGGAAGCCAGTAGAAATTCCGTAGGAAAAATCCTGGTAACGTTCGGTATTGCGGACGAGCTCGCTCGCAATCACTGGACCGGCCGGCGCTGGCCATTGATAGTCATCTCCGGTCGCGCGGACGGTAACCAGCACCTGTGTTGGAATGTCAGCTCTCGGTAGAGGGGCGTTGCTCTGATCCCGAAAGGAAATCACCCCAGATATCCACCCCTCTAACGGAACTGACGGATAGAACCTGTGGAAGATCGGATGATAACTCCCGCCGGCCTCGTGGTTGGTGGGGTCGATCAAGTATCCGTTCTCGAAGCGGACGCCGAAGCGCTCCCCGATCTGGTTCATCGGGAAGTTGTCCAGGTTGGGATCGACATAGCCCACGTAGGACCAGCCGAGTCCGTCCATCCACACGCCGCCGCCATTGCGCACGAACTCCTCGATCACGTCGATCTCTTCCGGGCTGATCGCGTCCCAACGCGTCAAATAGACGAGGACCCCGCATCCCTCCAGATCGGAGGCCGTAAGCACTTGCTCCCGGTCTACAACCCTCTTTTGGTACCCTTCCGAACGCAGCATGTTCACGAGGTCTTCGCCCGACCCGGACCAAGTGGTTCTCCGCACACAAATCTGCTGACTGGCGTCCTTGTCTAGCCAGGCAATTATGTTGCGATGGAACCGTTCGTTATCGTGCCGCGGTAGGTCCACCGCGTTCAGGAATGAGAAACCCATGGCCAGCACACGTCCCGCGCCGAACTCGCCGCAGCTGCCAGGATGGGAGGCTGACGATGTTCACCTTGGAAATCGTAGTACGAGTCCTCGTCGCCAAACGCGATCGGTATCCAACCGCCCGAATCCTCGAGTACGAGGGGGCCGGGCACCCCGCTTTCGCTGGCGATCTTGGTCACACCCTCCACCAACGTATCTAAGGACGTGGCCGGCACAGGCGCGACCGCCTTGCATGCAAAGCTGATGTTGCCCAGGGTCTCTCCTGGCCCCAGCGAAACGGTCCAATCGCCCGAGCCGCTGGGGAAGGTCTGCCTCCAGCCGGGCGGGACGACCACGGCCACGGTGTAGCTGCCTGGAGCAGAGAACTGTGAACGCGTACGTCCCGTCAGCGCCGCTGGCTCGCGATACCTCACCGTCATCCAGCGTCTGGTTGCCGTTCTCGTCCAGAACACCGTCCAGCCGGTCAAAGCCGGCTCACCGGGGTCTCGCATGCCGTCGGCGTTAAGATCGTGCCAGACCGTGCCCCGGATGTCGCCTCCAACGGTTCCCGTTTCGACTCGTACGTAATCGATGTCCCCATGTAGCGAATGCCAGTCGTCGCCAAACCAGTGCATGTTGCCGATCGTCATGGGCCCAGCAGTCTGAGCAACGCGATCCCAGGTGACAGATTCACTGGCAATCAGCACGCCGTCCAGATACAAGTTGACGCTCTCCCCGCCCAGGAAGACTCCCCTCAGTGTGTGCCATTCGTTCAAGTCATCCAGTGCCATGCCGGGCCCTATCGCCTGAACGGTTAGGTCATCACTCTGGTCGTCTTCCAACGGCCCGTGATTCTCGACCCAGAATCGCGGATGTAACTTGCCATTCCAGGCACCGAATCCAAGTACCCACGCATCGTCATCTGGAATCAGGCTCGGCCCCCAAACCGAGGCAAGGTCTTGGTGCCAACCTGTGTCTCCGGTCAAGCGAAAGCGGGCCTCTATCGCGAAATCGTCGAACTCCCCCAACGATGGTATTGCGTCAATCTCGACCTGCCCTTGAGGATAATCAGCCCCCTCGAAGCGGAGAAAACCCTCCCCCCACGCTGGAGATCCACCGTCCCGGATTACATCCCCATCGTAACCATTACCCGTCAGGTCGCTGACTGTCAGGCCCTCACCTTCGTTCATTCCCCATTCTGCAAGTAGGTTCCACGCCACGCATCCATCAACAGCGTCATAGAGAACAGTCACGCCTCTGCTTTCCAGTGCCGGAAGCTGTACGTTAGCGGCTTCGCACGAAAGCGGGTTCTCACGAACATCCACGGTATCCCCATCCCCAATGCCGGGATTCCCAACAAGAGCGTCTACGTTAGCCACCTGATTGTGGCGGAGGTCCACGCTCTCCAAGTCTGTCAACGAATTCAAGGCCGAGATGTTGCCAATCGCGTTGAAGCGGAAAAGCACCTCTTCGAGATTGTCCAGTCCCGCGACTGCGGAGATGTCGCTCACCTGATTGTGGTGCATGTTGAGGTGTGTGAGGTTTGACAAGCTCGCGACGACGGAGATGTCGTTGACCTGGTTCGCGGGAAACGCGAGTATCTCAAGATTCTTCAAAGCAGCTACGGGCGACAAGTCGGTGATCTGGTTGAAACCGACGTGCAAATGCGTCAGGCCTGTAAGTTGAGACAGATGGCTTAGATCGCTGACGTTGTTTTGGTGCAAGCGAAGCAATTCCAGCTGAGTCAGATTCGCCAGAGGTGAGATGTCAGTGATTTGGTTCTGACCGAGTACAAGGCTTTGAAGGGCGGTTAGGTGGGCCAACGGACTGATGTCGGAAATGTGGTTGTTGTAACCTAGCTGGAGGTTACGCAGTTGAGTGAGGTTTTGCAGAGCGGAGACGTCTTCAACAGCATTATAGTGCAGCCACAGTTCCGAGAGCTTACCCAGAGCTGCGAGAGGCCCGATCTCAGCGATGTTGTTGTATGCCAGGTTCAGACTCTCCAAGTTCACGCAGTGCTCTAAGCCACCTAGTACCTCAATACCTCGGTCACGTGCGACTAGCTGCGTAAGACCAGACAGAGCGGACTCCGTGAGCGGCTCGGTCGGCATTCCAAGTTCGTCGCGGATTGCTTGTTCGAGATTGTCATCGGCGAAGTCTACGACCGTGGTGAGCAGAAGTCAACCCTCAAGTGTTTCATAACGGAGTCGCCGAGGGCGCGTCGCTCGTCGTGCGTTTCTGACACGTCGTTTCGGTTGGCTCCAATGGGAACGCGAGCTGGAAACGGGGCTCCGACGTTGAGAGGAACAAGTCGGCATGGCTTCATTCCTTAATAGACATTTGTACTGAATTCGCGTGAATTCGTGCGCACTGGGGAGAACCAAAGCGACGCACGACGGAGCGATAGAGAGCCAAACAGCGCCGGGTAGCGTGAGTCTCTCACCGGCCGCTACACGAACTGCGATGAAACACCATCACTTCGAGTATTGGGCACGCTGGGACGGCAGGGAATACAAGATTGACCAAGTCGTGTTTCTGGAGCTTGCGCTCACCATAAACATCTGCTGGCACAACGTCAACCATCCGCGAGTTTGCCCCGCGACAATTCCGCAAAAACTCCACGACATCTTCTCTCGTGATCGCGTCCGACAGCTTTGGGCAGGTGTCCCCCCCTCGTGCAACGGCCGCTACACAAAGGACGACACTGTGGTCCGGTTCGGCGGTCTTGGTGCGAATGACCGCGTTCCACCAAACCTTCCTTTCCCGCAACACTTCCCCCATATCCCTAAGTTTCATAACGACTTCAGCCGCCCAGTCCCATTTTGCCGTACGGGAATTCAAAACACCACAAAGCCGTGGGAAATTCAATCGGTGACATAAGCATGCAACGGTCAGCCGAGGCCACATGCAAGTTGATGCCGGGAACGCCCCCCCCAGGAGGTCGTGCATTATCCTCGAAGCGTGCCGGTCGATCAATCAGCTGCCAGTTGAACGCATCAGCCACACGATGTCCAGAAAATCTTGGCGGGCCTCGACCTCAGATTGCTAGGTAACAGACCAGGCGAGAGCAGAAGCCAAAGTAGCTCGGCTCTCATGTGTTTGTCCTGGTCCCAATCTTGAGGAGGTCCGTCATGCGCTACGACATTTCCGCCACTCCGACGACCGTCCAGCAGATTACCCAGAGTGTGACCCAGTGTCTGGGGCGATTGTTGCAGAAGCGCCGCCTGGACGATGCGGCTCACGATGATCTCGCCACCATCCGCAGCATGCTCGAGGCCATGCCGCTCTCGACCGACCAGTTCGGTCTGGCCTGCAGACGGCTCCAAAATGCCCAGCACTCCCACCCTGCAAGCAGCGAATCAACAACGGCGCTCGAATTGGATGAGCGTTGAAGGACCACTTAACATCTGGGCCTGCCAAGTAGAATCATCATGTAGCGAAATAGCCACCGTCAATGGGCATGACGTGACCCGTAATGAAAGAAGCCTCGTCCGAACAAAGCCAAACCACGGCGGCGGCAACCTCATCCGCCGTTCCTACACGACCGAGTGGGTACAGTTCTACATAGGCGTCAATCATGCCTGGAGAGTTCGTGTTCAAGCGATCCAGCATGGGAGTTTGTATGGGACCGGGACAGACCGCGTTAACGCGGATTCCGTCCGTGCCATGTTCAATCGCTGCTGTCTTAGTCAAGCCCACCACTCCATGCTTACTTGCTACGTAGGCTCCACAGGTCGGAACTCCGCACAATCCCGCAGCCGATGATGTGTTTACGATAGCCCCGCCACCTTGTTTCCGCATCTGAGCGAGTTCGTATTTCATGCATAGCCAGACGCCCTTGAGATTGATGTCGATGACTCGGTCCCAGTTCTCTTCGGATGCATCCACAATTGGCTCAAGGTCCCCTTCAGTGCCCGCGTTGTTCACCGCGGAGTTTAGGCTGCCGTACTTGGCGACTACCTGATTAACGAGCAACTCGACATCTGTAGCGCGTGACACGTTCGTCAGAAAAAAAGTTGCCTCGCCACCACGGTCATTGATCATACCCACAGTTTCAAGACCGCCATCCGCATCGACATCCGCCACCGCCACCCTCGCTTCCAGGTTGGCAAAGGCCATAGCAGATGCCCTGCCGATTCCGGAACTTCCACCCGTGATAAGTACGGTCATGCCCTGCATCGTAGAATTCATGCTGAAGAACTCCTATCTGTACCGGGTTCCTGTCTACATTCGACCTGCTCGGGTCGTCAACGAACCGATATGCGTTGGATACCGAGAGGTTAGTGCCCTGCATACGCGTACCCCCCGAGAGAACTTAGCGTAGGTCGATTGGGCCTTGATTGCGACGTTTAAGGTCTTGTTAGCGTAGCACTGACTTCTTCAACGATAGCCGACGGCGCAACTGAGAATGGCGGCAGTTTTCATACTGATCCCCCGCCGACCGATGGCAGCCTGCTCATATCGATTCTGGCGCCGGGAAGCAGCTTTGGGGATGGCGTTTCAGTAAACAGCACGATCGAGGCGACTTGTACGCCGAGAATGAACCAGCGAACGAAGTGGCCGCTATGAGCCATTTGGCTGCGCCAGCTTGGACGTGACCCTCAAAGTGCGGGCACACAGCAGTGATCTGTTCTACATGTATGGCGAGCCCTCTGTGGCAGGTAGGCAGCCTTTCCGTCGCACTGTCGTGGGCGATGCAATAGAATTCGAGATTTTCCCGTTTTCCGTGAGGGGTTCCAGGCCTGTTCGGTGATTCACTGGTATGGACACCAAACAACACGCCATCGACGTAACCGACCCGAAGGCTCAACAGGCGTGCGCCGCCGTCATGGCAGCCGTGCTGCGGCGTGATTCACATGAGCTGCGGCAGACGTGGCAGCAGCGGCAGCGTGCTCGTGGTCTCGATCACGCCCGGGCAACGTTTGAGCGCCCCGCTTTGTCACCGAGCAACAGCGCCGTTGATCAGGCGAACGGAGGATGCACAGCGGAAACTTTTTGCCAGGATCACTTCCAGGAGATCGCTGGCTGAGTCCAGGTTGAGTAATAGCAAATTCGCGGCGGAGGCGCTGGGGCAAGCGGATTCCCGGCTGGAGAAGGAGGGGGATCAGCCCCAGCCGTTTGAGGAGCAGCTGGAAGTGATTGCCGGGCAGCTGGCTGAAATCCAGCACAGGATGTTGGAGCCATGAAGATTGGGAACAGGGATAAGCTGAGACTTGGGCGTGCACACTGACGTTGCCAATCGGGCCTATTCATCCTGAAGAAGCTGGCGGTCCATCTTCGGAAGCAAAGGTAGTCTCCCGGAGGTTTCCCGCCCTGATGGCTGCTTCCATACCAGTCAAGTCAACTGGCGTGCAATGGCCAGAAATGCGTCAGCCTGTCGGTAGCCATGCTCTGCCATGGTAATTCCTGATTCAGTGGGGCAGTTTGACAACTTGACGATGACCACACCGTGCTTTGGGAATATCCAGCAAAGCTGGTCCAAGTAGCCGGAAGCAACAAAACTCGGCACATCTTCTACAAGATCGACCCAGAACTGATTGTGATAGGCTGTCCGTGTCGTGTAACCCGATACCAGGTCACCGCTGGGAGCGGTTTGCAGCTTGGACGCATCAGCGTTTGTGGTGATGTCGTCGATGAAGCTCGAGGGAATCACTTGAATCATCGCCAACTAACCCATTGTTCAGGTGCATTTGCCCCCACCGGCCAAAGTCTCGTAAGGTAACTGAGATTCCATCCGCCGTGGGCATACTCCCCAATCCGTCGCATGTAGTATAGGTCTCAAATTCCGTCCCAAGTTTCGACCAAATGAGCTCGCTGATGAGGTCAGCTATCCGAGTTCCCGTTACTTTCTCGCACACCCAACTCAAGACGCGAGTGTCGGATTCTTTGTACTGAAAAACCGTCCCTGGTTCGGAAGCTTTGCGTTTGAAGTTATCGAGTTTCATTAATGCATGATATTCACCCTCATCAAGCGGTTCCCCTGGGAGCTTTCGGGCCATTCCCATGGCCCGTTCATACTTCTGTCCACACACTTTCTCCTTCGTCAACCTCCCACGTCCAAGAAACGCCTGACATCATGTCAAGGCAATGCCCGATCGTTGCATCCCCGTATGCCGTCCCTTTCAACTCAGGCACGTAATCGCCGACCTTGCGGTCCTCCTCGATCTCATTCTCGTCGAGCAAAATCGCGACAACGCCAACGGCGATGGACTTTGTGGCTGAGAAGAGATGGTGCTGCGTATGGTCCCGCATTCCGTCAAAGTACTCTTCATGCACAATGTTGCCGTGATGAAGCACAAGGAATGCGTCAGTGTGCGTGCGTTTCAGCCAATCTCTTACTGTCTGCTGTCCGTTGTTTCCATCCGGCACCAACCATTTTGATATATCAGTCGGTTTGGCTGGAAGCACGCGAACAGGACCGCTCCCACGCGGAATCGGTTGAGTTGGATACAGCTCTCGCATATGGCGTAGGGCCCATCGTTCGCTTGACAGGGTCTTCGCTCCAATTATCGCGAGTGACGAGTTTCTCTTTGGGCGGCGGGAAGCCGTCCATAATCCCGTTGCCAAGTGATGGATGGTAAATGACGTGATCTGTCTGCTGCGTTGTCAACTCCGCATGGGCAGACGTTGCGGTTTGTGCGGCGGGGACGCGACCTGAAGTGAGTCCGTAAGCGGCGACGGTCCCAAAACCTGTCTTTGTGAGAAACCTTCGTCGTGACAGTACGTGTTCTACGTTTTTCATCTTCGGGTCCTTTCCCCAGTGACACAGGACTCACGGCGTTCCGCCGAGACTTTAAGGCACCATGGTAGCAACTCCAACAGGTTGCTACTTCCTTCGCGTGAATTTCACGGAGACACCTTTAACTTTCTTTCCTCCAACAGTTGCATCTGTTGATTTGAAGGTCCACGCATTCTCTCCTTCCTTTTTGTACTCCGCTTTCGCCTTAAAGGGTTCGCCCTTGACTTGTCCTGTGTAACTTCCTCGATAAACGCCCGGTGAATCAACCTTCGTGCGAATGACTTCAAGGGCATCGAGCGTAAAGAACGAAACCAGTAGTAATTCCTTGTTTGCCGAGTCCCAACCCCACAAAGCGTCACTGCGAAACGCCTCCCCACCCAGTGATCCACGGTAATCGAGAACGAGGCATTGACCTCCAGGTGCCCATTTCGCTATCCAATTCCCTTCTATGGCTCCTCGTGCAGCTTCGCCTTCGGCGGTCCATTCACCGACGAAGTATTGAAGCTCGTCCACTACATCTGACGGGAGAATTGAATTCTCTTCAACATTTTCCTGCCCAAACGCGAACCCGCAAACAAACATCGCAGCGACGGCAAACATCATGATTCGCTTCATAATTTGTCTCCTTGATGAAGTGGCTGTCACTTGGCCGCTTTCTTACCTTTGGCTGGTGCAACTCGTTTGAGCGTATAGACAGGGCCTTTGCCTTCCACACGAAATCCACTTCGCTGAAGGTGTTGCCATGTCATTGTGTCTTTGCCCGTTACTTTCACGACCGCTTTGAGCAGGGTCTTTTCTCCCTCGCGGTTGACGCCCTCCAGTGTCAAAGTGGACGTTTTGGCTTCAGGGTTTAATACAACATTCCCAAGCCCTACGCCGCCCGCCGAATCTACCGCCCCATTAACAATCCTCTTCTCAGCAGCATTCCAGCCTACGAGGCTTTTGGCGGAAAAAGGTTCAGCCCCCTCCAATTCAAACCTCACATCCTCCATTACTGCTTGCCGGTCGAGAATCCATCTCCAAGAAAACTGGATCACGAAATTGGTGCCTTTCTCCGCAACGCCCGGCACATCTTCTAATATCGGCCCCTCGTACCTCCATGTGCCGATCATCGGACGGAAGGGCCGCAATGGTTCTGGTATTTGGCTCGGTTCGTCACTGTACGCCAGACCACTGTTGATGACAGCCGCCATGACTGTGATTATCGCGATGCGTTTCATGATTTGTCTCCTTGATGATGGGGCGGTCACTTGGGCACTTTGTTGCCTTTGGATCATTTGACTCGTTGCAGCGGGACGACGGGGCTTCGACCCTCGACAAGGCCGCCGGTACGTTCCAGTGCCTGCCAAGAAAGCGTACCCTCGCCTGTTTTCGTTACCACGTTCTTCATTGAAGTCTTTTCACCTTCGCCATCCACACCTTGCCAAGTCACGGTAGCTGTCTTGGCCTGAGCATCCAGCAGGATAGTGCCTATAGCCATGCCACCCCCAGAATCCATGATTCCCGCCACGATCTTCTTGTCTGCAGCGTTCCAACCGATCATGGCTTTGCCAGAGAACTTTGCACCTCCTTCAAGCTCGATTCGCCAATCGTGCATGACAACTTGCTTGTCGAGAATCCAACTCCACGAAAGATCGAACGAACGCACTTGCTGCCTTTCGCCGCCACATTCGGTATATCCTCCAATACCGGCCCCTCGTATCGCCAGTTTCCAATGAACGGGGCGTAGCCTTTTAGATGTTCATTGGGCTCCTGACCGAAAACTGATCCAGTGAGAACGGCGGCAACAACAGTAAGAATCGCGAATCTCGTCATGGTAATCTCCCTACGTTGAAAATGGTTCGTTACTTCTTGACCTTCGTGCGTTGGACTCGTTTTAGCGTGTAGACGGGGCTGGGGCCTTCACCCCAGAACCGGCGCGTTCGAGACTCTTGCACGTTATTGTGTCCTTGTCAGCTTCGTAATCACAATTCCTGTTCGACGCACTCTTCGCCCTCACCGTTAACTCCCCGCCCAGTCTCAGTAATCGTCTTTGCCTCACTATCCAACACATGGTGCCATGCCCATGCCACCGGGAGAATCCATACCGCCGATACGATTTTCTCTTCTGCCGCGTTCCAGCCGATCAGCAATTTACCCGAGATCTTTGTACTTCCCTCGAACTCGAACAGCCAATCAGCCATCACGACTTGCTTGTCGAGAATCCATCTCCAGGAGATTTGGACAGACCACTTTGTTGTCCTTGTTGGCCAAAGGGCTTTCCTCCAATGCGACGGTCCCTCGTATCTCCACGTTCCGATGAACGGAGCCGAAACCCTTCAGTTGTTCATTCGGTTGCGTTGGCTCTTCCCCAAACGCAAACCCAGCCGTGACAATGGCAGCAGCGACAACCATCAACAAGCGTCTCATCATGCGTCTCCCAGAGAGCGAAGTGAAGATTGAAACCAGACGGGACCCGGATTGTCGCATGTTGGCTCGGCGGATGCGACACCCCATGGTTCGCGGATTTAACATACCCCTTAACTTCGGAAGTGTGTTGGAGGGCGGCAGATGGCGGAATACGCCGCCGACGGTAGGCAGGCACAAAAAAACCCCGCCAAGCCGTGACCTAGCGGGGCATTGCTACGCGGTCTGTTTATGCTTTTCGTTGTCGAAACCAAAGAAGTCCAATCATTACCAGCAGTGACCAGACCGCGACAGAGGCAGGTTCGGGGATGACGCTGGAAGACGTGATTACGCGGACCTCATCCAATTTACCTGGGCTGACAAAGAGCCTCGCTCTGATTGTGTAAGAGTCCAACACTTGTATCCAATCGCCCCGCTCGCCGCGTATTGCCCTTCTCACACTATTCGTTTCATAGGTAACGCCCGGGATCCCAACGACCGCGTCGCTGGCAACGAGAAGTTTTCCCACGGCACTTACTGAGTTGTCGAAGACATTGTTTGAGAAGATGAATCCCAGTATTGGATCTGCAAACTCAATTGTGGCCACGGGGGCAACACCCGCAGTCGTGTCCTCCGGAGGATTGAAATGCAAGACATGACTGCTGATAGTCGTGCCAGCTGACAGGACCAAGTCCGAAAACTGATCGTCGTAGAGATTGTCCGTGCCAACGTAATCCTTTAACGGGCCGTCAAGACGCAGGTCGGTCGGCAGAACAAGACTTTGCAGTTCGTTAATCGCAAGAATCGTGTTCGAACTTGTCAATGCTCCCACAGCCAGAGAATCTCCGGCAGATACTTCTAGTTGCTGGGCGTCTTGACTGACGCTGACAATGGCAGCTTGGCACGCAGCTGTTACAAGGAGCAGAGTGCCGAAAACAAGACTGCGAAAGTTGACGCCAAACAGCTCATGGCTGCGTGCCTCCCGTCCTCGTGCCATCAGGGTTAGGAAAGAAGTCACGGTCATGATGGAGCGTCTCATGGCTCGTCCCCTTCAGCTAGTGGCCTGCACCTTTGCCACCAGCCTAGCCAGTAACAGACTACTGCTGCCTCGGTGCGAAAGCAATCAAAATAACACTGCCGGGGGGCAATCGGGAAGAAGTGGAGCGGGTGCTGCAACAGGTGGAAACCTGCACGTGAAGGCCACTCGCTCGTGCACCCCGTAACAGCGACTCCTGGGGCCGTAGACGCGTCCCCATCCGTCATGACTGGTGAGTCGTCGAGCAGTCCTTGCGCTGGTTACAGTTCGCCATAAATTGCCTTTGTCCATCGTTGCCTCCTTCTCGGTACGGCAACGCTCGGAAATTGAAGAGCAGCACGGCGGACCGTTCCGAGATGGCGGCTTTCGGGAGCTATCCTAGCCGTGCTGAGCGTATTCTAGCGTTTCATGCGGCTCTTTTCACCGCAAAGTCGATAGTCAGGAAACGCATAACTTGTCCATTATCTGGAAGAGTTCTTCCGCTTCTTCTTTCCCCAGGTGCACGAAGCGATTGACTTCAGCCGGGATTGCCAGACTCTGGACAAGGAATTGGCCAAGATCGTGGTGGGTGCCGAGGTCGGGGACCGGGAGGTGGACAAGCTGATCGAAGTCCAGTGGCGCGCAGGAGGAGACGACCTGGTGTTGATCCATGTCGAGGTGCAGGCGCAGAATGCGGCGGATTTCGCAGAGCGGATGTGTGTCTATAATAGTCGTATCTGGGAGCGGTATCGCAGGCCGGTCGTGAGCCTGGCTCTGCTGGTGGACGCAGATCCCCGCTTCCGGCCGAACCGGTTCGCCCGCGAAAAGGCGGGGTGCCGGCTGGAGTTTACGTTCCCGATCGTGAAGCTGCTCGACTACCGGAGCCCCCAGCAGCTCGCAGCCGACCCGAGCCCGTTTGCCGTGGCCTCGCTGGTCCAGCTGAGCAAGTTGCAGGCGGGCGGCGACATGCATCGCCGCTATGGGTTCAAGCTGGCGTTGGCTCGGCAGTTGTATGAGCGGGGATACGACCGGGAGGACGTGCTCAAGCTGTTTCGCTTCATGGACTACGTGCTGACATTGCCCGAAGCGTTGTCCGTTCGATTCGACAGGAACGTGGAGACGATGGAGGAGGAACTGAATATGCCTTACATAACGAGCATCGAGCGTCATGCTCTTCAACGAGGGATGGAACAGGGACGACAGGAAGGACGACAGGAAGGACGACAGGAGGGTCAACGGGAGGGACGACAAGAGGGACGACAGGAGGGTCAACGGGAGGGGATTCTGCGAGGAACCAAGGAGTTGCTGCGACAGACACTCGAAGTGCGCTTTGGTGAGGTGCCTGAATCATGGTGCCAGAAGATCGAGCAGTGCCAGGAAGTGACGGCACTGCGGTTACTGCATCAGCAGGCCCTGACCGCCGGCTCCTTGGATGAACTGCAGTTCTAAATGCCGGCCTGGGTGAAGCCCAGGGCTACGCTGGGCTGTTAGAAAGTCGGCCATTTGGGACCATTCTGCAATTGGTTGATGCCACGATGTTTGTTCCGCGCTATGGAGGGTTTTGACCTCCCATCGGCTGTTGGTCACGCAGAAGTATGCCGTCCCACTGCGTGCGGAGACGCATGGCAACGACATACACTAACGATCGCCAGGCGAAAGTCCGCCAACTCGACGCCACGTAAGGCGGGCAGTGTGAAGCCGGTACCGACGTTCCTCCACGGCACTGGAAAGCGTGTCCCCGCTGCGCACTGCTCAAGTCGGGTACTCTCGGTTCGGTCAACTTGGTTCTCGGCGTCGGAATTAACTAATTGGAGGCCTGGTGGCTTGAGCAGTGGCACTATCCCTCCGAATTCCAAGTCGGTCAACCGCCGAGGAAGATTGTGGCCACACCACAATCGCTGGCAAGACAGCAAGGCAAAGCAACCATTTGTCGGCGGTAAGAGGGTGGAGCGAGTCGTGGCAGGCAACAAGCATGGGTGGTCAATGTGTCACGAATTGTGACAAGAATCTGGCGGCGCCGGGAAGATCACGTATTCTTCGCAGTTTGTCGCGAGTTGTGGCGTGGTCCCGAATGCGCTCAATGCGCCTACGTCTTCAGATCGTCAGGGATCAAGGAGTACATGACGGCATCGTGGATGGTGCCGTGAACAACGTGGCGGTTTCGTTCAACTCCCTCTCTCGTCGCCCCGGCTTTTTCTGCCACTCGCTGGCTGGCGACATTACCCGCGGCAGCCACGATTTCCAGACGCGTGAAACCGAGCTCCGCGAATCCAAACTGGGCCACCAGCCGCGTTGCAGCGGTGGCGACGCCCTTCCCAGTCCGGCTGGTCCTGACCCAGTAACCGAGGTTGGCGAAGTTGTGTGTGCGGTTGATGTCATACAATGCGCAGCCGCCAAGGAGAGCCTCGTCTCGCGCGTCGCAAACCGCGAAGTCGAATTCGAGACCTTGCGCCCACGCACTTGCTCGCGACTCGAGCCAGGATCTGCAATGTGACATGGAGTAATCCGGAGGACACCAGGGCGCCCAGCGCGAAAGCGCCACGATCGACTCGCGGACGGCGGAGTAGATAGCCTGAGCGTCGGATTCTCGACAGGGCCGAGCGCAGATCTTACCATCCGACAGCACAAATTCATCCACCATGATCATCGCCGCACTGGGTCGAATGTGAACATATGTATTTCCACCACTGCTGTCATGCTGAGCGTAATGCTACGGCAGCCTGACGATCTCGGGATACGACCCGCGATTGCTCAGTGCCGACAGCAGGTCAACCCACTGAGTGAGCGACTGATCGTAGTCTTCCTTGAGCCGCAATATGACCTGGCGCCGCATGGCTTCCGGAAAAACGTCTGGCCCGTGGATCGCGCCGACGAAGGCTCCCAGAAGCTGCGCTGCTGAGTCCGTATCGTGGCCGAAATCAAGTGTCAGGTGCAGTGCGGCCAGACCGTCAAATCGGCACAGCTCCAACAGCGAGAACACCGAGACGATAACGAAATGCGCGTCCCACCAATAGTGCGGTTTCGCGTCACGTTCGAGGATTTCGAACAAGCGTTTCGGCTGGCCGTCGGCACGCTCGGCTGCACTCTTGGCAAAGTCGAACCATTGAATGAGCGGTCGCCCCACCCAGGGAATCTCGCCGTAGCGAAAAGGGTCGGTCGTCTTCATGACCGAGATCACGCTGCGCCACGCACGCTGCGGATCCCGGAGATCAGTTGGCACCGTCAGCGCGGCCGACAGGCCCGCGACCATGGCCGCATTCATATCCTTGGCCGTGCCGTTGTCGATGAATGCCAAAGCATACGCCGCACGATAGGCGTCGGCTGGCTCGCCGGCATAGACGGCGGCCAACGGCAATAAAGCCATCTGGCCGGCATTGGTCGGCACACCTCCCCAGAGCCTCGACGGCGGCAAGGCAGTTTCGGTGTCGCGGCCTCCCATCACCCAGCGGGCTGCTTTGCAGTACTCCCGCAGCGACTCCTCGCACAAGGCGGCGTACTGGGGCCGGCGTCGAATCGGGGCGGAATCCTTGTAGGCAAGATACTCGGCGGCGAACTGCTTTTCGGAAATCGGAAATGCATCCGCATCGCGCGCCTTACTGAGTGCGTTCAACAGGATCATCTTCTGGCGCGAGTCGTCGGTCACCGTGCCGGCAGGCGCACTCGGCTGCCACTGCCCGTAAGCATCCGCGCCGGGGCGGAGCTGGTCGTAAGGCAGCAACGAAAATGACGTGGCCAGCTCGCCGATCTCGTGGTCGTTCAATCTCCGATCGTCGGGCCACGTGCGAGTGGCCAGCATCCACGCTTCGACCTCGCTCGGATCACGAAACTCCACGGGTCCTCCGGCAGCATCACCGATCAACGAACCGACAAGCATGCCCTCGATATGGTTCCGAAGCGCCGCCGACGCAGACGCTTCCAGCTCTGCTCGTGTCGTCACGGACGTACCGCATGCCAGAGTGCCTGCCAACGGACCCGCGCTCAACAGACATTTGTGAAAGTCACGCCGAGTAACAGTTCGCATTCCGTAAGTCCTTAGGGCTCGTTAAGTGCAACGGACAGCAGAATGGTCATGATGGTTCAGTCTGAACCACTCCCACGCTGACTCCAAATATCACAGGAGGCAAAATATACCGAAGAATTGTCTCGCCTCCGCTACATTTCGTCAACATACCGGCGTCGCCGGCGGTGGATCAGCCGTCATGTGGCGCCATGGCCGTGACGATGCGGCGCAGAATCTCCACCAGCGATTTCGGCCCACCGGGTCTCAAGGTCGCCACAATGCGTTCTCAAGAAGCTTCGCTCCCTGCGGTTAGCCAGCTTGTCTGCCGTCACAATCGGGGCTGCGCCACGGTCACTTTAGCTCTTCTGCTTCTTGTCGCCGCACGAGACTGGTAACATCATGTGATGCAAGTGGTATCAGTGGTTCAGGTTGAGTTACATGAATTGCTGGAACAGGACAAGAGTCTGCTGAAGACTCATACCCGAATCAGTTTGATGGTGAACCCAGTCTAAATTAGCAGCCGAGGTATTTCCATGTCGTACTTCACAACGCTCCTCGTAACCGTTGTTGCGCTATGTGCTGCCGGTCGCTTCGCGCTGGCGGAGGATGAGCCGAAAGCGGCCCAACCTCTGAAAGCGGGTATGATCGGACTTGATACTTCTCACGTGATTGCGTTTACGGGCATCTTCAACCGTAAGAACGGCCAGGACGCACTGCCCGACGTCGAGATTGTGGCGGGCTTTCCGGCGGGTACGGACATCCCGGCCAGCCGTGATCGCGTCGGCAACTTCACTCAGCAATTGCGAGAGCAAGGCATTGAGATCGTGGACAGCATCCCTGCGCTGTTGAAGATTGTGGATGTCGTCCTGCTCGAAAGTGTTGACGGACGCATTCACCTCGAACAAGCGATCCCCGTCTTCAAGGCGGGCAAGCCAGTTTTCATCGATAAGCCGCTCGCCGGCTCTCTTGCCGATGCGGTCGCGATTACCGACCTCGCGAAACAATACAACGTGCCGTGCTTCTCGTGTTCGTCGATTCGGTACAGCCCGACGATCCGAAGCCTGCTCGACAACGAAGAAGTTGGCGAAATTGCCGGAGCGATCACTTGGGGACCGTGTTCGATTCAGGAAAGCATCCCCGATCTCTTCTTCTATGGAATTCACGGCGTCGAGGGGTTGTTTACACTGATGGGGCCCGGGTGTGTGTCAGTCCAGCGAACTCACACCACCGATACGGACATGGTCACGGGAACCTGGACGGGCGGGCGAATCGGATCGTATCGTGGCATCCGGCGCAACAAGGCGGACTTTGGCGCGACGGCCTTCGGCGCAAAAGGGATCGTGACCGCTGGCAGATCATCGGCCTACGATGTGCTTTGTTCCGAGATTGCGAATTTTTTCCAGACCGGGAAGCCACCGGTAAGTCTCGACGAGACAATCGAAATCTTCGCGTTCATGGAAGCCGCCGACGAAAGCAAACGTCAGGGAGGCAAGGCGGTCACGCTGCAGAGCGTGCTGGCCAAGGCACGCGAAGAGGCAAAGTCGCGCATCGCGGAACTGCAGCAGTAACCAGAACCGAAGCAGCACTAATTGGACAGCGCCACTTTCACTTTTGAGATCATCTTAAGGCCTTATTAGCAGTGGCTTTATCGCCACCGGGCTGGTCCCGGTGGTAGAGCGTTTGACAACTACCGTCGATCTTGGCCACCCATGAGTTTCCTTCCTGCCGGCCCTCGCCGCCTCCGGCGGCGAGGGCCGGCAGGAAGGTTCGTTTTTCGGCTGCCAGAGTAGTCACCAAACGTAGAACCACCGGGACGAGCCCGGTGGCGAGGGACTGTTACAAAGACACGAGTTACGCACATCCATCGCGGCAAAATGGCGCTGTACAACTAACAAGACAGACCACAGCAGACGTTGAAAGGAAAATCACTATGATTACACGGCGTCAGTTCTTGAAACAGTCGATAGTGGCTACGTCCGCGGCTTCGGCCGCGGCTCTTTCCGTCGCACCTCACGCTCGCGCGCTCGGAGCCAACGACGACATTCGTGTCGCGGTGGTCGGGTTCCATGGCCAGGGGGCCCTGCACCTGCGGTTGCTGCGTGAACTCCCCGGTGTGCGCGTGGTGGCCGTCTGTGATGTCGACCAGGATGTGCTCAATCGCGAGCTCAAGCGGGCGTCGGACCGCGGTGAGAGCATTGCCGGGTACACCGACGTACGCAAGCTGCTGGAAAACAAAAACATCGACGCCATCACCACGGCCACACCCGACCACTGGCATGCGCTGATCACAATCTGGGCCTGTCAGGCGGGCAAGGATGTGTACGTGGAAAAGCCGATCTCCCACAACCTCTGGGAAGGCCGAAAGATGGTCGAGGCGGCGCGCAAGTACGACCGCATTGTGCAATACGGCAATCATAACCATGGCCATCACACCGGCCCGCTGCGGCTTGACTCGGAGAAACTCGGCAAGATCCATGTCGTCTGGTCGTCACTCAACCGGATGCGAGAGAGTATCGGCAAAGTCGCCGGGCCGCAACCGGTGCCCCAATCGGTTGACTATGACCTGTGGACAGGTCCGGCGCCGCTCGAGCCCTTGATGCGAGAACGGCTGCATTACGATTGGCACTGGGTTTGGCCCACCGGAACCGGCGAGCTCGGCAACAACGGGGTCTATCAGTTGAATGAGGTACGACTGGCTCTCGGCCAGAACGTGCTGCCGCGGCGTGTCTTGAGTCTGGGTGGACGGTTCACGTTCGACGACGACGGCCAGACGCCCAACACGCAGTTAGCACTTTTCCAATACGATCCCGGCCCGCTGATCATCTTTGAGTTACGCAATCTACCATCCGAAACAGGTCCAAAATCAATCGGTTCGAAGATGAAGTGTGAACAAGGCGAGGCTCGCTTGCCGAAGCCGCCTGGTGAGTCCGGCGACACGGGCGGGTTCACCGCGCACAAAGGCCATCTTTACAACTTCATCTCCGCGGTCCGCAGCCGCAAGGTCAGCGACCTGCGGGCCGATATCCTTGAAGGTCATCTGTCGACAGCCATGGTGCACATGGCCAACATATCCTACCGGCTGGGCACGCCGCATTCGGTCGACGAAGTGCGGGACGCCGTCCAAGACAGAGGGAGCGAAGCCGTGGAAACGTTCGGAGGCCTTCAAGAGCATCTGGCGGTCAACGGCGTCGAATTCTCCAAGTCCAAGATGGTGCTGGGACCGTGGCTGGAAATGGATCCGCAACGGGAACAATTCGCAGGCGACTCGGACATAGCGCGGCGAGCCAACGAGCTCTTGCGAGGCAGCTACCGCAAACCGTTTGTGGTCCCGGAGCAGATCTGAGCAAGACGCACGATCTTGGGCGTTTCCAGGTTCGTGGACGTGATCCTTGCCCCGGATTTTATAGGTTATCATCACGCCCGATGCCGCGGTGGGTTGCATCGTGGCCGGCGAAGGTTGTGGATTGGTGGACCAGAGCACATCCTCCAGATACAAACTGGTAACGACTACTGCTTTAGGACAGGCTTTCAGTCATGCTGTTGATCTTCTCACTTGTGACTGCTCTGATCCTGTTGCTGCTGGCCATCGTGCGGTTCAGGATCCACCCATTTCTGGCGTTGGTGGTCTGTGGCTTGCTTTTCGGTCTGACCGCGGGCCTTCCACTTCAAGACGTGACGACCACTTTCTTGGCTGGATTCGGAGACACCATGAAGTGGATCGGCGTCGTGATCGTGCTCGGAGCACTTATCGGCGAACTGCTTAACGACTCGGGAGGGAGCTTGAAGATTGCGCGGACCATTTTGGCAGGCATCGGTCAGAAGCGATTACCGTTGGCCATGGGGATCACCGGATATGTTGTCTCGATTCCGGCTTTCGTCGATGTCGCCTACATCATGCTCAAACCGGTCTTGGAAGTGCTGGCCGTGAAAGGCAGGCGGAATGTTCTCGTAGTGGGGCTGTCCCTGACCGCGGGTCTGACAGCAAGTCACGCGCTGTTGCCCCCCACGCCAGGCCCGTTGGCAGCCGCGGGAATCCTGAAAGCGGACCTCGGTCGCGTGCTCCTGATCAACATCGTGGTTGCGGGCTGCGCCATGATCGGCGGACTCTTGTGGGCAACTCTCTACTGCAGCCGTTTTACCTTACCCTACGACGAAAAACTGCGTCGCGAGATCGGGCAAGACTCTTCCGCGCAGCAACATGGTGATGTCGCCAGCCCGTCGATCGTTGGCGCGTTCGCACCTATCATGGTGCCCCTGACGCTGATTGCCGCCAGCGCGTTCGTGAATGCGGACAGCACTTCCTGGCTCACGACGACGGTCCGATTTCTGGGCACGCCAGTCGTGGCGCTACTGCTGGGTGCACTGGCCGGCACGATGCTCTTGCGCCGCAGCAGACGCCTGAGTGATTTGCACTCGCTGCTGGAGAGATCGATCGAGCGGTCCGCCGTCGTCATCATGGTTACCGGTGCAGGAGGTGGTTTCGGTGGCGTCATCAAAGCGAGCGGTGTGGGAGATGCGATTGCCCTGGCGTTCACGCAAGCACAGCTGCCCGCAATCCTGTTCCCGTTTCTGCTTGCGATGGCCCTGACGACGGCGACCGGCTCGTTGACCGTGTCCATGGTAACCAGCTCGTCGGTTGTCGCCTCCATGCTCTCGTCACTCGGCATGTCCGCCGAGCTGGCCGTGGCTCTCATCGGGGCGGGAAGTCTGTGCGTGATTCATGCCAACTCAAGCTTCTTCTGGTTGCTCAGCAGGCTGCATGAGGTTCCGCCGCAACTCCTGTACCGAACGTATTCCGTTCAATCCGCCTGCATGGGACTTGGTGGTCTACTGGGGGCATTGTTTTTGCACTTGTGTGGCGTCAAATGAATGATGGGTATCCAGGTTCACCGATGTTTGTGCTCCAGAGGCCGCAACGCGGCAGCGTGGACGTGGCGGCGGCTTCCAGCCGCCGTGGAGTCAGTCAGCGACGCCGGTTGCTTTGGCGGTTGGAAGCCGCCACGCCAGCCAGTGGCCTCGGATTGGCAATCGTCGGCGAAGTTAACGGCCCGCCGGTGGCTGCATCTCGCAGAGTAATTCTTGTCGCCGAGTGGTAAGATGCATTCACCGTGGCTTTCGCAATATAGGTGTAAATCATCAACAAAAGGATCGGGGAATGCGACATCGCGTGGTCTGGGGATGGTTGTTGTTCAGCCTGGTGGCGCCGCTGTCGAATCAACGGCGGAGGTGATTACGTGGAAAGCTGCGGGAAAAGGAGGCGCCGTGGCAGCCGGTGACATAAACTCGGTCGCCGCGGGCCTGCAGATCCTGGAAGAAGGGGGCAATGCCGCCGATGCAGCGGCAGCGACGATACTGGCACTGGCCGTCACCGATTACGGACTCTTCGCCATGGGCGGCGAGGTGCCCTTGATCATGTACGACGCGAAGAAGCAAGAAGTCAAGGTGCTCAGCGGTGTCGGTGCCGCTCCGCTTGATCCCGCGGCAATCGATTGGTTCTACGAGCATGGCATTCCGGCCAAAGGCAGCATGAAAGCGGCGCCGGTACCGGGCGCGGTCGATCTCTGTGTTACGGCCCTCAAGCTGTACGGAACGATGTCGTTTGAACAAGTGGTCCAGCCAACGCTGACACTTCTCGACGCGGGACGCGAGCCGTGGCATGGCAACCTGGCGGTGACCATGCAGAGGCTGGTCGAGCGAGAAAAGGAAACTCGTGGACGGCGAGAAGAAAAACTGACAGCAGTCCGGGATCGGTTTTACAGAGGCGATATCGCGGACGAGTTGGAGACTTGGTATATCGAGGTCGGTGCGAGCTTGCGCAAACGCGATTTGGCGGCCCATGTGACTCGGGTCGAAGACCCCGTCTCGGTCGAACTATCGAGGCTACACGATCTACAAATGTGGGCCATGGACACAGGGTCCCTATCTGTGCCAGACCCTGAGATTGCTCGAGGGATTCGACTTACACGCCATGAAGCACCTCTCGCCGGACTACATCCATGTCGTGGTGGAGTCGTTAAAACTGGCGCTGGCCGATCGCGACGAATACTACGGTGATCCGCGTTTCGCGGACGTCCCACTGCAGAGACTCTTGTCGGACGACTACACGCTACTGCGCCGGCCGCTGATCGACATGCGTCACGCGTCACACGATCGGCGACCCGGAGACCCATACGGTCCGCGACCTCTGGCAGCGCAGGCCACCGCGGAGGACTCGACAGCGAAGATCCCCGTGCAAGACACGACAACGTGCGTCGTGGCGGATCGCTGGGGCAACGTGGTGGCCGCTACGCCCAGCTGTAACCTGGTGGGTAACAAGCCAGGACCCTCCGGCATCACGCAGGGCAATCGCGTCCGCAGCCTGAACACGATGCCGGGCCATCCCAACCGCGCTGAGCCCGGCAAGCGACCTCGCGTTACACTGACCCCCACGATCGTCCTGAAAGGCGGCAAGCCGGTTCTGGCAATCAGCGTGGCGGGTGGGGATCTGCAGGATCAAACGACGCTTAACGTGCTGCTGAATCACATCGAATTCGGCATGTTGCCCGCAGAAGCCGTCACGGCTCCTCGCTTCAGTACATTCCACCATCAGAATTCATTTGACCCCAATCCGGACCGCACGGCGGCGTTTGTGGGAGCCGGCAAAGTACAACTCAATGACGCCATACCAGAAGCCGTTCGCCACGAACTGACTCGGCGTGGCCACAAGGTCGACACCACCGAGCGCGCCATCGCCCATCCCGTGATGATCCACATTGACCCAAGTAGCGGCCTCATCCACGCGGCGGGCGATCCGAACGCAAAGCGGCATGCTGCCGCACTGAAGTAGCGGTAACGGTAGAGTGCTGTTTTGTGATGCGACCGACGGCCGATTCTCGATGTGGACAGACGATAACGTTGGCACCGGGTGTCTGTACCCAACTCAATCAGGAGAGAACTGCGATGAACCCTACCCGACGCGAATTTCCTGGCCACCGGACTGGCGGCCGTCGGAACGACAGCCCTGCTGAATTCCACGAAGGCCGAGGAGACAGGTACTATCGAGTGCCTGGACTACGGCCGATCGTTTATCTGCAACACTTCCACTGCCAACGCCGTAAGGTTCTGGGTCGAGAGCCGGACGCTACTCTATGACGACAAGGCGGGAACGAAGTTGGTCATCTACCAGTGCGGGTCGTGCAAGAGTGAGCGCACGTTCGCCCAGGAAAACCTGCTGCAGGAGGATAACTATGACTTCATGCCGATCTACGGCGGCGAGGACCTGCTGATTCTTCGACGACACGCCGACGTCCGCGACGACTATCGACAACTGCGCAAAGTGAAAGACGTGTGGGGCGAGCCGAACATGCGGCTGCACTTCGGCACGACGGTCACGGAGCTCAAGACGTTCGAGCAGATCCGCGATGCCACAGCGACCGACATACCGCTGGTGGCCCAGACCGAGATGTCCAACGAGGAGACCGGGCTGCGGTGTGTGTTGGAATACCCCATTAAGACGATGAACATCAGCATCGACAATCGCATCTGGCAGGTTGATACCGGCCCGATCGCCTTGCCCGATCTGACCAGGCATTTCGATCCGCCGGTCGATAGCGTCCGTCTGGCCTTCGCCGTCTTCAACGCCGCGCATTTCTGCGACTTTGTGATCGAACAGCCCACTCCCGTGTTCCGCGACGAACAGGAAGTCTGCCAGGTCTATCACTACTCCAACCCTGTCAGCTTCCCAGCAAAGAACCGTGTCCTGTCCGTGTCTGGCAGGTCTTGAGGTCCCATAGAGGGTTGTTAAGTGGGACAGAAGCTGCGTCGACATATTACGCATCGCTCTTCGCAAGTTCGGTCGGATGCAAGCCGAGGTACTTACGGACCTCTTATTGCCTGCGATCGATTTCCGCCAGAAATCCACACACCAACGCGGTAGTTGTCAGGATTCGTTTTGACGTTCCGCAAATGGGTCGCTTGGCGAGCTACCGGAAGTCCGTAGGCAATCGTAACGCGTCCAAGAATGGCACACCAACAAAACAATCGCCAGAATAATCAGATGTCGTGAGGGGTTTTGCGCGCCGTTGGTGATTCTCTTCATAGAGGCGCGGATATCGCCGACCCGCTGGCAAACGGATCTGCGTCTTTTCCAGAGGATGAACCCTCACACCGGTTTCCGTCGGGCTGGCCTCGAGGGGACCACAACTGGTCCGCTACCACAACGACCCTCGAACCGGTTTCCGTCGGGCTGGCCCCGAGGGGACCACAACTGGTCCGCTACCACAACGACCCTCGAACCGGTTTCCGTCGGGCTGGCCCCGAGGGGACCACAACTGGTCCGCTACCACAACGACCCTCGAACCGGTTTCCGTCGGGCTGGCCCCGAGGGGACCACAACTGGTCCGCTACCACAACGAACCCTCGAACCGGTTTCCGTCGGGCTGGCCCCGAGGGGACCACAACTGGTCCGCTACCACAACGACCCTCGAACCGGTTTCCGTCGGGCTTGCCCCGAGGGGACCACAACTGGTCCGCTACCACAACGACCCTCGAACCGGTTTCCGTCGGGCTTGCCCCGAGGGGACCACAACTGGTCCGCTACCACAACGACCCTCGAACCGGTTTCCGTCGGGCTTGCCCCGAGGGGACCACAACTGGTCCGCTACCACAACGTACCCTCGAACCGGTTTCCGTCGGGCTTGCCCCGAGGGGACCACAACTGGTCCGCTACCACAACGACCCTCGACACCGGTTTCCGTCGGGCTTGCCCCGAGGGGACCACAACTGGTCCGCTACCCATGCAACCCCTTTACACCCATGAAAACACAACACCCGCGTTCCAGCTGAACTGGTCAGTCAGTCTCTTTGGCAAAGTCAGTTTCCCACCGCCCTTGGATTGGCTGGACCAGCTCAAAGCAGACACCGCACGGGACGGCGTTCGCATTTTGGAGTTTCGCTTCTTACAACCGAACGTCGGCCAGTTTTTCGTTAGTACGCGGCCGGAACTAGCACCCTCAGAGATCGTGAGATCCGTCAAAGGTCGCTGGCAGTACCTGATCCGCGCACAGTGTGCTGCGCGCCTTTCGCCGCAACTACTACATCGGAAGCGTTGGAAATGCGAACTGCCAAGTCCTCGCGGAATACGTTGCCGGGCAAACAGACAAGCATTCTATGACCGATCCGCAAGTGCAGAAGCGTCTGGAATCGCTGCAGTTGCATGATGCCGCAATAGATCTCGATCGGGCCCGAACTGGCAACCACGGCCGATTCATCTACAACCTGCAAGTGGTCGTCGAGAATACAGAAAGCCTGCACGACATAAGCGAGAGCGTGTTGTCGCATGCGCGTGCTACGATTGTTCGCACCGCCGCAAAGAAGCAATGGCGACTGTCGCGAATCGGAATCCTGAGCAACCATTTTCATGTGCTGTTGGGTGCGAACGTGACGGAATCGCCAGCGAGTGTGGCTCTGTCGCTCATGAACAACCTGGCGTATGTTCAGGGGATGAAGCCAGTACTTCGGTTCAGCTACTACGTAGGGACATTTGGACCCTACGACCGAAATGCGGTTTGGCGACAGCTGTAGCAGACCAGTTGTCGTCCTACCGGGGCAAGCCCGGTAGAAACGCGGGTGCCGCGCGAGCTTCGGTAGCGGACCAGTTGTCGTCCTACCGGGACAGGCCCGGTAGAAACGCGGGTGCCGCGCGAGCTTCGGTAGCGGACCAGTTGTCGTCCTACCGGGGCAAGCCCTATCACTCCGGTTTGCGCTTGGCTTGCCGTTTGATTTCGCTTCTGCGCCTTATCTAGCAAGAGCTTACGGCAACAGGAAACGTGCGAATAGGTATACCGTACGCTATCGCCTGTCTCGTGTTGCGCGAAGTTTTTTCTTTCCGGGAGGGAATGTGGGGTATTTGTGACTGGTGTGGCAAGCGATGATAATGTATAGTATTCCATATATGGCAGGCTGTTTGTCTAGATGGAATACTATACAGTGTCAGGGATGTCATGCCCAAGTCTTCACCCAAACAAGAGTGCGTTCTCCACCAGCTGCGTCAACATCGAGTCCTCTCGATGGAGCAGTTGCTGCGCCGATGTCAGTGCAGCCGAATGACTGTCTTTGGGGCTCTCAAAAAGTGCGGCTATTATTCCTCCTACAACTACAACGCCGGTTTCTATACGTTGGTCGATATTCCCCGCTTTGATCAGCACGGTCTGTGGGAATATGACGACAAACGGTTCTCGCGATTTCGGACGCTCAACGAAACACTCGTGCAACTTGTCGAAAACTCACTAGCCGGATACACGGCGGGCGAACTTGACGAGTTGCTTGGGGTGGAGTGCCGACACTTCTTGCAGCGATTGGCTGACGAGCAGCGGATCGTGCGGGAAAAACAGGGACGCTTGTATCTCTACTACGGCAAGCAACCTGCAGCCCAATCGCGTCAGAAACAAGCTCGCGCCGTGGCGACGGTATCTCCTCCTGCCGCGGCTTCACCGCTGTTGCCGCCGGGATTGGCTGCGCGCACGGTGATTCGTACCTTGGTGGTCGCCATCGATCAACCGAAAGCGTCCCCTCGACAATTGGCGACGCGTCTGAGGCGGGAGGCAACCCAGATCACGGCCGAACAAGTGCGCACCATCTTTGACTTTTATGACTTGAGCGAAAAAAAGGGCTTCTGATTTTTCACGAGCAAGTCCGGCATCTGCTGGATCAGCTGGGCCAAGAACTTCGAGAAGCCAGCTCGTTGCGCGGTATTCCCACCTTCGACTTTCCGGCCGAAGTGCCCTCGCAACTGCCCGCCGGAACGGTGCGACAACGCTACACGAAATGTCGTACGATCTATTGCCTGACTTACGGCGTCTTTGTAGCGCGGGAAAGAGTCGTGGAACATGTCCCTTATGATTCAGCAAAACCCACGATCGTCTATCGGTCCACACGATTGGCGGAACTGGTGGCACCGCGCGACCGGTATGCCTTTGGCTTGATGGTGTATGTAGGCTTGGAGTCGTTGCTTTCGTGTCGACGACTCAGCGAGGTGGCCCAAGACTTGGCGACTCGGTGCGATGCGTTGTCTTTGTCCGAACAGGCGCTGTGGCGTTTGCAACAGAAGTTCTTGAGCTATTTGGGGGTGTTTCATCAGGCCTCCCTACCCGCGCTATCCGAGTATTTCCAGGCGCATGGCGGCTATGTGCTTGTGATCGACAGCACCTGTGAGGACGGGCCGCCGGTCTTGTTGGTGGCGTTGGAACCGACCTCTGGTATCGTTTTGGGTGCTTGGAAACTTTCGTCCGAAAACAAGGAAGAAACCGCCGACGTTTTGCAGGGAATCCAACAGCAACTGGGCGATCCCACCTACGTTCTGAGCGATCTGAGCCAAGCCCTTGGCGAAGCCGCCTACAAGGTTTTTCCCAACGTGCAGCAAAAAAAATGTCACTTCCACTTTCTCAGCGACGTGGGGGAAGACTTGTGCGGTCCGCCGCAGAAGAAACTGTGCAAAGCGATGCGGGCCCATAAACTCCAAAACCGCTTGAAGACGTTACGGGTAGATCTGCGGCGGCAACTTCTGAAAGGCTGCCGCCAGCGGCAAGAAAGTCCCAGACTCTACGAGTGTTTACAAGGTCATGTCCCCACAGATCTGAATCCTCGCGTCCTGCAGCAGCAAATGCTTCTGAATATTCACGAGTGGATTGCGGACTACGCCAGTGACGGCCATCGGGAAGGCTATCCGTTCGATCCCTTCTTCCTCTACTTCCATCGCCGCTTGCAAGAGGGCCATCACGTGCTGGAGGAAATCCTCAGTCAGGCCGACGTGAAATCCAACGACTTCCTAGCCCTGCGAAACTTGCACCAGCGATTAGAACACTATTTGAACGACTCCAAGGTCCAACAGGCAGCTCGTGAGTTTGAAGAAGCTCATGGCTATTTGCAACGTCTTCGCCAAGCCTTGCGTCTTCCGCCGGACGAGGAGAGTTCGACGCCACGGTCTGAGCCTTATGATCTGCCTGGGGGCCAAGCGGAAGTTATCGTTGATCGGATCGATGCATTGGCTGGAAAACTACGTGAGGAGCTCTCCGACGCCTTGCCATCTCAAAAGCGATGCATCCAGATCATTTTGCAGCACATAGAGAAATATGGAGAGCAACTGCAACTCGTGTCGCTCGACGAACACAACGAAGCGATAGGAATTCCTCGCACGACCAATGCTATCGAACACTTCTTTCGATTATTGAAACGGCTGCGCCGTCGCGTTCACGGACGCGGGAACCTTCGTCGTGACTTGCTTCATCTGCCGCCGGAGTTGCCGCTGATTGCCAATCTCACCAATCCCATCTATCTCCAACTGACCATCGGCACTCTCGAAGCGCTACCCAAAGCGCTCTCCCAGCACGCAGAAAAAACGAAGCGGCTGATTAAGGAGCAAAAAGTCGATTGCGGCGCGACTCACATCCGGCTCCCCAAAAGAATCCTCCGGAAACCCGATTTCCTGGATGATCTGCCACCCCTAACCACCCATGCGGCCACCAAGTAAACTTCCCTAGATTACCACGTAGAGACATCCAGCAAATCCCGCGCAAGCGCAAACCGGAGGGCAAGCCCGGTAGAAACGCGGGTGCCGCGAGAGCTTCGGTAGCGGACCAGTTGTCGTACTACCGGGACAGGCCCGGTAGAAACGCGGGTGCCGCGCAGCTTCGGTAGCGGACCAGTTGTCGTCCTACCGGGACAAGCCCGGTAGAAACGCAGGTGCCGCGCCATCCCGGTAGCGGACCAGTTGTCGTCCTACCGGGACAAGCCCGGTAGAAACGCAGGTGCCGCGGCATCTCCGGTAGCGGACCAGTTGTCGTCCTACCGGGACAAGCCCGGTAGAAACGCGTATGCCGGCGCTCGCCGCCACGTCGGCCAGCAACGCAATGCGTTTAACAGCGAGCGCCGGCACACCCTACTTCTTCTAAATCTACGCTTGGCTGCGGGCAATCAGATCCAGCAGGTCGTCATCGAGCAGTTCTGTTTCTTCATCTGCCGCATCGCTGATGAGCCGCAATGGAGAGGCGTCCGCTCTGGTGCGCGGATGTTCCAGGTAATTCCCCGGAATCAATGGCAACAGCAGCAGGTCGAGGGCAGCGCCCGTCCGGTCCATCGCGAAGCTCGTCGCAAGCGTGTGATCAGTCAAGTCAGACTGCATCACATCGCGCCGCGAGTCGGGGAGCAGCAGCGGCAAATCCAGGACGAATCCGTACAGGTCGGGAGCGATCAAGGGCACACCGCCGGGCAGTCGCCGTGTGCCGGGCGGCAACGTGGCCGCCATCACATCGTGCTCGTCCAGACTGTGCTCGAAGCCAAACGCATGGCCCAGCTCATGCGTCACGACACTCAACAGGTCAACTCGACCGGACGCTGATGAACGTGCATTCAAGAACTCTGAGTGGTCCCAGGGAGTCGCATCCACAAACCAGCCGGCACCGCTGGCGTTCACATCCAAGATGACCGAATGCCGAGCGGCCTGGCCAAGCTGTCCCGGAGGCAGATCGGCCAGAGTCACACGGATGTCATCCGGCACGGGCACGCTCAATTGAGCCGACCACAGGGCGATGGCCTGCGAAGTGATTTGTTGGATCTGGTCGAGCGTCACTTCCGCGGCCGTGCGGAAGCTACTGCCCATGGCGTTGAAACTGGCCAGCAGTGGGGAAGGTAAGTCTCCATCATCCTGGTTGATGATCAACACGTCATCCGGATCGATTGCCACGTAGAACGGGTCGGCTGTCTCCGAGACGATCGTGATGATGCTATAAAACACGTCGCCATCGGCCAGCGTGTCATCCACGCCGATGACAACAATCTCTCGCGGAATGAACCAGTTAACCGGATCAAAGATCAGCGTCACATCATCGCTGTTGGCTTGCTCAAGCCGTCCCTCCGAGGTGTCGTCGGGGATGAGATTGATCTTCACAATGTCAGTGGGCTGCGAATTGAGAATCACGATGAAACTGGTTGCCCCGCCCGCTTCGGACGTGGACAACCCGGAGGTCGGAGTCACCGTCACGCCGGGACCGCTGAGTGTAGAAACCGTGATGGACCAGCTTTGCAGCGTACCCGTCACACCATCATAAACGGTATCGCTGACTGTCAGGACCCAGGTACCATCCAACGACTGCCCCCAGAACTCCGTCGTGGCGACCAGGTTCCACTGGGCACCGTCATAGACGAGCGATCTTTCCAACCCTGCAGGGCTGGTTAAGGTCACGGTCAGGTCGCTCATCGCGGGATGCACGATCGTGACATCCACATCCAGCATGCCTACGGTGGCACTAGTCCCGGAAATGGGCAGCTGAGACGCGGTGGGCCGAGGGCCCTTTCGCGGATGCGGATCCGCGATCGTTTTGGGAACGTCTTGACTCTGGTAAAACGGCTGCTGGGCATCGTTATCGAGGTTAGTGACAATGACGTCAGCCGGATCCAGCCCGTCGTAGTTCAAGTCCAGGCTCGATGCCGGATCCAGGAAGATGACGTAGGCCACGTCGCCGTCTTCCTCAAGGTCATCAACGCCCGTCACCGTGACCGTTTGCGGCACATTCCAGCCGCCGGCCATATCTGTTTGGGGCGTGAATGTCAGGGTCGCCGGCGACACGGTTCCTTCGCCCGTATTGTTCGACCACAGAGGTAATCGTCACCTCGTCAGTGGGCGGCGCATCGAGCACGACGACAAACGTAGTCGGAGCTCCCGTCTTCGGCCGTCACCAGGCCCGTTGTCGGCTCGACCGTGATGCCCGGCTCCGGGGTGGGCACGACCATGGCGATATCCAGCAACCAGCTATTGAGCGTACCCGTGTCGCCTTTGGCGTTGTCTATAATCTCCAGTGTCCAGGTTCCGGCTTTGTCTATGTCATTGAACAGAGCGAGATTTCCTTTTGGTCGGAAGATGCCGGTGAACGGAGGGGAACCCGATGTAATTGACGTGGCTGTGTCACCATCGAGCGTTGTGGCAGTGAAATTGTCGCCGGAACCACCTACGTTGCTGAATAGTTCGACGGACGTACCGTTCGGAGCATAGAGCGTGGCGGTCAACTGCCCATCATAGGTGTGTCTGATGTCGAGCTTAACGTTCAAATCAGTAATATTCCCGGTATCAGCAACGAACATTGTCGAAGTCGTGACTCCTGGTTGTACTGCGTTTTTCGCATCCTTTAGCGTCAGCGGTACATTGTTCTCGTAGACCGTATATTTAGGTTCAGTGATCGTTGCCGTGCCTTGCTCCTGCCCCGTTGGAATTGTAGCACCACCGGTCGGATTGGATAAAATGACCGTGAACGTCTCGTCATCCTCGCCAGAGTCAGAGTCATAGATTGTTGGTACGATGATTGTTTTAGAGACTTCTCCGGGCAAGAAGACCAAAGTCTGTCTGCGAGTTTCACCTTCATACGTGTCCTCGTAGTCAACACCAGCCTCAGCTGTTCCCTCCAGCGTGTTGAAATCAACCGTGACCGGAAGGGCGCTTGGTGCAGTCAGGCTTATCGTGTACACCGCGCTTGACTTCGGTGCGAATCGTAGAATCTCCCAGCGCGCACCACTTGCAACATAAAGCGTACCGTCCGCGTCGAATGCAAGCCCCCTAGGTTGGTCCAGACCGCTGCTTTCACTCGGCGCAAACTTATCAATGTATACACCCGTCGAGCCGTCGAAGCGAAGTACGCTATCGGTTGACCACTCGCTCACGTAAAGGTTTCCATCAGGCCCAAACGCCAACTCGTGAGGGTTCGCAAGCCCTCCACTTTGAGGCGCGACAAAGTCGCCGAGGAAAGCCCCATCCGCCCCATCAAAGCGAAGGATACTGTCGGTCGCAGGTTCACTCACGTAAATGTTTCCGTCGGGCCCAAAAACGAGGCCGTGAGGGTCGTCCAGCCCACCGCTTCCCGCAGCCACGAAGGTCTTAATAAACGCCCCAGTTGAACCATTGAATTGGAGAATCGCGCTTGAGGTTGCAGTGACCTCTGACGTGACGTACAGATCGCCACCAGGCCCGAACGCCATTCCGAACGGGCGGACAAGCCCCCCGCTGCCAGCTGATACGAAATCGCCAATCAGAGTTCCGGTCACGCCGTCATACTGCTGAACCCCGTTGTAGTAACCAGTGCTGATATACAGATTACCGTCAGGGCCGTAAGCCAATGACTGTGGCATGCCCACTCCGCTCTGGCCAGTCGCGAAAGTGTTGATAAAAGTACCCGAAATGCCGTCATAGGCGACCGCACTGTTACCCCAATCAGAAAGGACGATCAGGTCGGCCCTACCATCGCCATTCACATCTGGGCCACAAGTCAATCCGCTTTGTTGGTTCCAATCCACCCCGCTCACGAAAGCTCCCGCAAACACACCGGAATCAACACCTTCGTATGCTGTCACATCATCAATCGTGACAACGGTGTCATCGTTCAGAATAGTCCCGCTCCCTTGCCGATCTGCAATCGTCGCCGATCCCTCCACGAGTGCAAGATCAAGGAAGAAGTTCTCAGCATCTTCCTCTAGACCGTCGGCCACCACAGCGACCGGAATTGCATACGTGGTAACATCATTGGTGAATGTGAACTGGCCTGATACCTGACCGTAATCAGCACCGGCCTCTGCCGTTCCGTCCGAACTGATCCAAGAAACCGAAACATCTTGGGAAGTGTCGCCTAAACGTGCGACCGTGAAAATGTACTGGGTTGGACTACCACTAGTTCCCTCGACCTGCTCGACATTATCAATTCCGATGACCATTGTTGTATCCGCCAACGTGGTGTACTGCCAGTTGAGCACGTCATGGTTTTGGACGCCACCAGGAGCGTCCCAAGTCGCCGCGCTGAATCCAACCCAAGCTCGTCCCACGTCTAACTCAAGCACGTCGTCCAATTCAACCGCCACCGTCAATGCGGGATTGACAAGATCGTCCAAGTAAATGGTCATGGTTCCTGGAACATACTGAATCCTTGCGGTGTGAACATTGCCGTCGTCGAGCTTGAACCCCGATGTGGTGAATGCCCCCAGGGAGTGCTCATGATCGACACCATAGAAGTCTGCCTCACTGATCTGGACACTAACATGACTGTGGCTTGGGTCACTGAGGTTCTCGTTTTGCCCCGTATCGAACTCGACGGCCAGGGTATTGGGCAGAAACGCATACCCCATTCCTGCCCCAACACCTCCGAGCGCATCCGGTTGGCTGTTCTGAATAACAAAGGCAAACCCACCGCCGCCGTTGTGACTGGGATCGAACGGATTCGTGAGTTGAAACGCAAAAGTCAACTCGAAGCCAACCGATACGAACTGAGGGATTTCGTACCAAGCAGCCCCGGTATTCCTCACCTCCGCCGGAGTCACTCGGAGGGCACTGCCCACGCTAGTGGCATCGCCGACAAGATTCAGCCCTGACGGATCACTGAAATCTGCATACGCAAAACTCAGCATCCGCCGATCCTCCAACTGTTCGTGCGACAAGCGGCGGAAGAGTGAATTCTCTCCCGAGCGGTTACGGAAGGCGCACTGCCTGCGAACGGAACGGGCTAATGCCGAGCGTCGGCTGTGTGTGGTGCGTGACATGGCTGGGGCTCCCTAAGCTTCGAGTTTGTCTTGTCTGATAGTTCGACGGTGAATGGGCAGCTCACAAGGAGCACTCACAATGAGCGCCGAGGGAGCTGCCGGGCCGGTGAGCAACCGCGCATGACGCGGAAAACCACCAGCCGCTACGGTCCCGTCCTGAAACGGGCTGCCCCAGTACGATGTATCCAAGAGTTTTTCAACCGCAACGCGGTTGCCAAGCACGCCCTTGGCGTGCTGCCGCTCCCACCGCCGACGCGGTGGCATGCCACAACCCCCGTGCGTCGCGAACGTGGCGCATTCTGCAACCGCGGCCCTAGTTGTTTTACGCAACTGCGGCGCACGCTTCCGCTGGGCTTGTCCCAGTGGGAGCGACAACTGACAAGCTACACCCGATATCATGGACTTCATTCCTGCCTTCACGATTTTCTGCTCTCCGCCGGGCTCGCCCCGGGGGAAGCGACGAGTTTCACGCTACAGCAGCGGCAAAAGTCGTTACTCCCACCGGGACAGGCCCGGTGGAGAATAGGAGCTTTTTGCAGGCGACATGTAGCCAACCAGTTGTGATCCCACTGGGACGAGCCCAGTGGAAATCGGACTTCTGTGTAAACGACCAACCAGTTGTGATCCCACTGGGACCAGTCCGGTGGTAATCCGACTTGGGCATGTTAACGAGGACCGCGGCCCACCATCCGCCACGCTCATCGTAACACGGTGCAATTCCAAAGCCCGGCGTCGGCGCGCCCGCAGCGCACCCTGGCAACGTGCCGCCGTCACACATGAGGCGATCTGAAGGAATGCCACGACGGCCGGCGCTGGTACACCACAGGCGTTGCCTGGACCCCGTTGAGGTCGATGGATTCAAACGTCGTCCCACTTGCGGCGCATCCTGCTCCAACACACTTCTCACTTCGTCTTGCAGCAAATTGATTTCGGCGTCGTGCGGCCGATGTGCTTCCATCCACTGTGTGGCTCGGTCGTAAGACCGTTGAGCCTCGTCCTTGTCATCGAGCTGCCAGTGGGCCATGGCCAGGAAGAACCAATCGTTGCCCTCGCCGCCGGCGCTCAACGCGATGGACTTCTGCAGCGCGTCGATCGCAGCTGCGTATTGCCCGGCGCGAACGGCGCGGCGCCGAGCGTGTTCCAAGAGGGCGCACGATCGGGGTCCAACGCGACGGCTCGCCGAGCCAGCTCGACCGCGCGATCGGGATCTCGCAGTGTGAGGTCGGCACAATTGGCCAACAGCCAGGCCAGACTGTTTTGATGTGCCGCGTCGTCCGGAAAACGCTCGGCCAGCCGCTGCCGCAGCTGCAGGGCCTCGCGCAACAATGGCTCGGCGTCTTGGCGCTGGTCCGCTACCACCAGCAGGTTGCCCAATGCGGTATCAGTGGCTGCCAGGTTAACCTGGTATTTCGGTTCGTCGGGATCACCGCTCGACAATTCGTTGAAAGTTTCTCTTGCGCGGCGCAACGCCTCTCGCGCTGCCTGTGGCTCGCTCGTTCCGAGCGACAGGCCCAGGTTGTACCGGGTCTTGGCCACCGATTCACGAAATGCCGGGACCGCACCGTATTTCGGCGGCGAGCTGCTCCATCACGTCCAGGCCGCCCCGGTAGGCGTCCGCCGCCGCGGCCGTCTGCCCGGTGGCTCGACAGAGGATGCCCAGATTGTTATAGGCCTGAGCCAGGCTCATCTGGTACGGACGCGCGTCGGTAGAGGACTCGAGCAGGGTCTGCCACAGCGCGATCGCACTGCGATAGCCACTTTCGGCTTCCGGAAGTCGCTGCTGCCGCGAGAGCAACGCGGCCAGGCGCACGTGGTTCTGAGCCAGTTCGTGCCGGTACTGATCGAATTCCGGCAGCGCCTGGACCATTTCTTTTCTGACCGCCAAAGCGTGCCGGAGTGACTGTTCGTCCGCGGGACGCTTGTCCAGCAATGCAGTGAGGTTCTGATACGTTCTTTTGAGTTTCTCCTGGTACTCAGCAGCACGCGGGAATCGGGCGCTCAGGACCCGCCACTGAACAAACGCTTGCTCGAAGTACGATTCGGCATCTTCAACCCGCTCGGTCCGAAGCAACAGCACTGCCAGATTGTTTTGAGCGTCGGCCAACAGCTCTTGATACTCAGGTTGCTGGGACGCGGCCGCCAGGAGTTTCTGGGCGATGTCCAGTACCTGCATCAACGTCTCTTCCGCCTCGTCGTAGCGATTCTCCTGCATCCAGACGTTCGCCAGGTTGGCCAGACACGTTCCCAACCGGTGCCGGTACGCCACGACGTCCGGCGACTCTTGCGTCAGTTCCTGCCACAAATCGCGGGACTTGATGAAAGCCGCCTGCGCCTCACCAAAGCGGTCGGTTGCCACCAGCAGGACGGCCAGGTTGTTGTGGCTGCGCGCCAGTTCCTCCCGGTAGGCCAACACATCGGAAGACTGATCGCACAAGGCCTGCGAATAATCGAGCGCGCGGTGGTACGCCTGCTCAGCCTCCTCGGCCTTGCCGTCTGTCCGCAGGACGGCAGGGCCGCCGGCCGACCGGGTGCTACCGCCCCCACGTATCAACCCGCTCCCGTCGGTCGCTGGAGGCTCGTTAAGAGAATGAGTTTCTACGCATTTATGAAACAGAGCGGTGCCCAAATTATTGAAGGCTGCCGCCAGGCCATACATTGGCTCTGCACTGTTCGGAAATTGCTCGGCCGCCTGCTGGAAACCTTCGATGGAGCGGCGATAGGCACGTTCGGCTTCTTCAAGTCTCCCAGCTTGAGTTGGATATCGCCGACTCGCCGATAGGCCTTGGCCATTTCCACGCGTGCCGTGGGCTCTGCTGCATTTCCCTCGGCAAACGCTTCGTAGAATTGCAGCGCTTTCTGCAACAGCGATCGGTCCGCTGCTGAAAGGTGAGCTTGCTGCGGCAGCCGCTGTGCGGCGACGTCAATGTAGATCTCGTCAAGGGCCTGAAGGCCCAGTCGCACGTTGGCCCGGGCGCGATCGCGCTGATCGGACGCCAACCGAGCCTGTTGGGACTCGCGGTGGGCCGCTCGGGCGACCAGCAGCGTGCTGACCGCGAGGGTGATCGTGGTGATCACCAACATCGCTGCCACGGCGGCGACCACCCATCGATGCCGGCGGCGCCACTTCGCTGCCCGGTCCCACAGCTTGGGGCGGCGAGCCCGGATCGGCACGTCGTCCAGGAATCGCTGCAGATCGTCGGCCAGCTCCTGAGCCGTGGCGTACCGCGTTTCCGGCTCGATGGCCATGGCTTTCAAGACGATGGTCTCCAGGTCGTGCGGGATCGCGGGATTCACGCGGCGCAGCGGCCGAGGGTCCCCGTCGATGATCTGGTGGATGAGTTGGTGGCGATCGTTCGAATCGAACGGCGGGTGCAGGCTGAGCGTTTCGTAGAGCGTCACGCCCAGCGAGTAGATGTCGGTGTGGTGATCCAGGATGCGGCGATTTCCTTCGGCTTGTTCCGGGCTCATGTAACGCAGCGTGCCCAGGATGTCTCCGGTCATGGTGATGTCGGGACCGACCCGTGTCTGGGCAAGTCCGAAGTCGCTGATCCACAGATTTCCATCCAGGTCAATCAACAGGTTCGACGGTTTGATGTCCCGGTGGACGACACCCGATCGATGGGCGTATTCCAGGGCCTGAGCGGCTTGAATTCCCAGCCGGGCGACGGAGCGGAAGAAACCTCGGCTGCAAATGGCCTCGTGTGTGGACACGTATGCTTGCGCCTGGTCGGTCGTGTCGGAGGCTCCCGATTTGAGATCATCGGCACGTTGCGAGTCCGCATCCTGATCGCCGGCATGGGATCTCTTGTGGCCGGTGCCGCCTCCTCCGGATACAAGAGTCTGCGTGAGCTGGCTCACCGACCGGCTGTCGCGCTGACCATAGTCGCTTGTCTGAA
Organism: uncultured Planctomycetota bacterium; assembly: GCA_963700575.1. GTDB lineage: Bacteria > Planctomycetota > Planctomycetia > Pirellulales > Pirellulaceae > JAJRVM01. The sequence continues at coordinate 274,990 of CAVOYC010000001.1, forward strand.
GTTCTTTCAGCTCGTCGATCACGCGGGCCAGCGTCTGGCCTTCGATGTACTGCATGGCGTAGAAGTGTACCGCCTTTTCACAGCCAATCGAGTACACGGGCACGATGTGGGGGTGATGCAGTCCGGCGGCGGCTTGGGCTTCGTTCTTGAATCGCTGCAATTGGCGCTGGTCCAGCATTCCCGTAAACGGCAGGATCTTGAGCGCCACGCGCCGATTGAGGGATAGCTGCAGTGCTTCATAGACCACGCCCATCCCGCCCCGGCCGAGTTCACGAATAATCTGGTAGTCGCCCAACACACCGCCGAGCGAATGCGCGCGACTGTTTGGGTGGGCGCGGTGCAGCTCTTCTTCGCCAGAGTGTTCAGCGCGTCCAGCGACTTCCGACAGGTCCGCCAGCAACTCGAGGACGGGCAGCAATTCGGCCAGTTGTTGCGTATGTTCGGTGTCCTCCGCCACCAGGGACTCGATGTCGAGCGCGTCGCCAGCGCGGAGCTTCTCCATCGCTTGCTCGATCAATCTGCCCAGCTGCAAGTCGGATGATCGATGCTCGGAAGGCAAGATGGACATCAATTGGATTCCTGTGATTCCTCGGCGAGGAGACGTTGGAATCGGCGCAGTGCGCGAACGTGTCTTTGCACGGCCGCATCTTCGCGAATGCCGAGCACCGCGGCAGACTCTCGGCTGTTGAGCTGCTCCAGGTGCCGCAGCACGAGGATTTCGCGGTCGCGGTCGTTCAGTTGTGCCAGCGCCGCGCGAACACGCGCGTGAAGCTCGCGTCGCAACATCCGCTTCAACGGACCGGCGTCGCTTGCCTGCAATTGCTCAGCAAACCGCATCGTCGATTCGCCGGACAACCCAAGTGACTTCTCTCGATTGACGCTGCGTTTTCCAGCGACGATGTGACGTCGATGAAGATCTACCAGCCGTTCCCAGGCGATCCGCCGCAACCAGGGATAAAAGGGAACTGCGGGCTCAGACAAATACGACTCAAATTTCTTGGCCGCCACCACCATTGCCTCCTGCACCACATCCGATGGGTCGACTCGGGAAGACAGACGTTCGTCGATCCGCACGGACACCATGTGTCGCAAGCGGTCACGATGGCGAGCCAACAGTTGCTCGAAGGCCGGACCGTCGCCCTGTTTCGCTCGCTCGATCAGTTCTCCGGTGTCCGGCTCTGCAGGCAGCATCGCACAGCGCTCCTGGTCTCCGCCCCTATATGTCTCGCAGAAAATCGTATCCGATGACATGCTGGCCCAGAGAAATGCGAAAATTGCCTCTATGGAGGGGCGTCGATGTCATGCTGAGCGTTTGAGAGGCGCGACCGGGCCGCGCTTTTCCAGCCCAGGCCGGAGTCCGCCGCCAGGTGGACGGAGGCGACCGCATTAACCGGGGAAGGCCTGAAGGGCCGCGCTACCTGCTATCGCGCGGTGGTCGGATTCCGCGCCATCTCTGTAGCGGACCAGTTGTCGTCCTACCGGAGCAAGCCCGGTAGAAACGCGTATGCCGCGCCATCCCCGTAGCGGACCAGTTGTCGTCCTACCGGGACAAGCCCGGTAGAAACGCATGTGCCCGCGCCATCTCCGGTAGCGGACCAGTTGTCGTCCTACCGGGGCAAGCCCGGTAGAAACGCGTGTGCCGCGCCATCCCCGGTAGCGGACCAGTTGTCGTCCTACCGGGACAAGCCCGGTAGAAACGCATGTGCCCGCGCCATCCCCGGTAGCAGACCAGTTGTCGTCCTACCGGGACAAGCCCGGTAGAAACGCATGTGCCCGCGCCATCCCCGGTAGCGGACCAGTTGTCGTCCTACCGGGACAAGCCCGGTAGAAACGCGTATGCCGCGCCATCCCCGGTAGCAGACCAGTTGTCGTCCTACCGGGACAAGCCCGGTAGAAACGCGTGTGCCGCGCCATCTCCGGTAGCGGACCAGTTGTCGTCCTACCGGGACAAGCCCGGTAGAAACGCGGGTGCCGCGCGAGCTCGGCGCACCCTACTTCTTCAGGTACACGGGGCGGCAGACCAGGACGGCCCAGTCCTGGTCGCGATCCTTAGGAGCGTGGCCCACAGACGGTGATCCGGGGCCGGTGATCTGCTTGATGCTGCCGCGCTGGAGATCCCCTCCGTTGCGCGGATCGTACCAATAGACCTCGTACGTACCCGCCTCCAACTTGAGTTCGGTGCTGCCACCGTCGGGCAAGTAAGCGGCATAGACTTCACCCGGTTTGGCCAGGCAAAAACCCGACTTGTGGGAAATCAGGCCATTGTCAGGTTGCATGTCCGAAAACGGCAGATACTCGTGAAAGAAATCGAGTGCGAAGCGTGTCTGGTCCCACATCCGCTCGCGCAAGCGCCAGTCTTCACAATTGATATCCATGTGTGCGTACTTGTGGCCGAAATACCACTCCACGCCCGATCCACCAGCCATCAAGTTTCCCCACAGGGCCTGCTTGCGCGGCTGGTCGTGGCGTGGATCATCCTGGTCGGGAAGCACGCCGGCGTGCGCCGGGTTCTGCTCGTCACCAAAGATAGCCCATTTGCGCCCGGTCGCGGCCGATCGCCGACGCAGCTCGATGGCATCGCCGTTGTATCGATCCATGGAGCTCTGGATCGACGTGGCTTCAAAGAACGGATCCCCCAACAAGCCGTCGTAAAAGGTCAGAGCTTTGTTCGCGTGCGTGTGCACGGTGATGGGATGCTGGTAGGCATCCAGCGCACGAATGTAACGAGCGATCTCTTTCCGGTCGGCATCGGACGTGTTGTTCTCTTCCCCCAAATTCCAGATGACGGCTCCGTGATGGGCAAAACGTGCGACGAGTTCACGGTAGTAGAGCTTGCGTGCGAGATTCAAGCCCCTGCCGCCCCCAAGTTTGTTGTCGTTTTCCGTCTCCTGAGTGACGACATGCAGCATGATGCCCAGCCGGTCCATATGCTGAAATACGATCTCCCACTGATCGAGTTTGCTGCAATCGAATCGGTCCCGAACATCCGGTGCGGTCCACATCCATGTATCTCGGCCGTCACCGCCGTCGAGATTATAGGTCAGGAAGTAGACACTATTCATGCCCTTACTCGCCAGGTAGTTGAGCATGCCGATGATCCCTTTTCCTTGGCCGTCCTTCCATGTGGGATCACCCGGTCGCCAATCGCCGACGTGAGGCGCGTAGTGATGAATGAAGGTGCCCACTTCTTCGTAACTGCCCGACCCGGCGTCTGCATCATAGGTGTCGTCAAAACCGGCGTACGCCAGAAAGTTTTCCGGGCTATCCGCGCCCCCCTTCAGGAAATACTCGCCGCTGCCGGCGAACCGCAGATAGTGCTCGCCCACATAGCGGAGCATGCCCTGGGCACGGAAATCAGAACCACCCTTGTTCGATTCGGCGATCTCGAACGAACCGCGAGCGCCGTCAAATGCGGTGGCTGAACCGGCCGCGCTGTCGAGGCTCACGGCAATATCGCGACCCGTCCGAAAAGAGGCCTGATAGTTCCACTTACCCACGCAATCGGGTGTGAAACAAACACGCCAGACGTTGCCCGATTTTGCTGACGTTTCGGCCGCCTTTCCATCGGCGGCAAAAAATCCCGGCACGACAACCACTTTGCCCTCGGGACTCACAAAGGTCACGTTCAACCGGTAATCGGTGAACGGATTGGGATCGGCGGTTTCGGACACCGAAGGTCCTTGAAAATCAATCACGACCCGATGCCATTGCCTCAAGTCTCCCTGCACTTCCTGGGAAAATGCGCTTCGATGGACTGCCGGCGTCAGGATGACAAATAGCAGCAAGCTCTTCACGATCGCAGATCTCATGATGCCCTTTCGTGACTTGAGGCCTGGGTCCCGCACGCGGTGCTCAGACAAGCGCCGTCTGCAGGATCCAGATCAGACTTCCGCTTCTGGACGTGATTGTACTGAAGCGTGCCCGTCGATACATCGCGCCGAAAAGAGAAAACGCGATTTCACCGGTCGTTCGCCTCAAGCAACGCTTTGGAGGGGCCACCGCGGGTGCTTCATTGCCGCTGGTACCCTGCACGCAGCGCAGTTTCTTGGACGATCCACCGCGGGAATAACAGAACCGGGGCATGCCGGTTCCTTGATTGGCGCTGGCAGAGCTGATATCCTGCCCGATGTCCCCGGGGGTCAAAGAGCTGGTTAAGACTTACACACCGAGCGGGATGCTTGGGTGATGGTTTCGTGCTGTGTTTTCGCTCGATGACGCTTTACTGGAGGGTCCCACAATGCTCACGTCACGCACCCTGCTGATCGCGGTTCTGGTCTTCCCACCTGCCACAAGTGCAGCCCTGGCAGCCGGGCCAAACAACCCGGTCGTGTTGGACAAATGGGCACGCTACCACACCAACATCACGACATACGAAAGGCCGGGAAAGAAGCCCGACGGCTCTACCGACTACCAGAAGTTCGTTTGGGTGCCGAAAGTCGATCTGGTGGTGCAACTGGCCGAACCGAAGCGGGACGACGTTGTGATCATTCAGCACTACCGGGGAGACGAGGCGTGGGGCGAACCGATCAAGATGCCGGCCCAGAACATCACTCCGCGCAGAGGAAGGGGCTACTCGCTCGTGACTGTCACGGGCACGATGGATGAGGCCGATGCCATCAGTGACGTGGGCCAGTTCTCCGTCAAGGTCAGCTACAAACAGACGGGCCTGGGAAAGTTGCACGAGAACCTGGCGACCTTCCATTACACGGTCAAGAACTGCAACAGGGGATGGACGCCGCAGGGACCGGTTAAGGGCTTCTACGTCGATCATGACTTCCGGATGGGAGAGGCCTGGCTGTATCGTCTCACGGACAACCGGATCGAGTTGTGGACCTGGTTCAAGTACAACCGCGAAAGCGAAGTCAAAGTCCGCGACGGCAAGCTCCGCTGTTTCACCGGCGACAAGATGCTCGAGTTCGGCGACATGCCCACCGGACGCACAGAGGTGTCGTATGAGCACTACACCTCGCAGCGCGACCACGAGCAGGTTACGTGGGGGCTCTGGTACTGGTCCGTGCCGCGCATCGAGGGCGCGATGGCGGCGGAATACCTGAAGAGCCACCCCGGAGCTTATCGCTGCGCGCTGACTCAGGACGGCGAAATCTCCAGAGAGTTCCATTTCACCGTCGGCACCGACGGCGAGATCGTGCGCCAGCCCTTCCCCGGCATGAAGACGATCTACGCCGTGGAAGACTCGATTCCGTTGAAGATGGAATTCAAGGACAATCCGGACCTGGAGTTCGATGCCGACGCTTTCCAAAAAGGAAAGCTGTATGGCCGAGAGTGATCGGCGACTCGGCACACGGGGAAATACACCATGCTCGTCATTGCGATGTGCGAGTCGCAAGCTTGTCCGTCATGGATGGATCGCCTGAGAAACCGTCAATGCCCGTCCGTAAATAGCAAAGTTCAGTAGATGCTCGCCGTCAACCTTGGCGGTGCGCGATTCACTGAGCGGAATGGGTTCGAGAGAACGCGGTGCTGGGCGATTCTTTTGAATCCGATGGTTTTTAACGGCATCGAGATCCCGGTAGCGATGCCAGCCAAACCAATCTTCCTCGTCGCCATCACACAACTTGCCGTCGACCAGGCCCAGGATGATACCGGGACCGTTGTCCAGGATGACCGTGATCCGGTGCTCTGTTCCTGGTTGTATGAATTCCTTGTCCGTGCGCCACACAGCTTCGTTCGCGCCCGACTTGAAGGTCACTTGAATCCGTTCGTCCTGCGAGGTCGAAATAGCGAGGCCTTCATTGCTGGCGGTTCGCGCATCGAACAGGATCTGATCGGCGGCGAGTGACTCCAACCTGGCTGTGAATTGCAGACTCAGGCTCTTGTCTCGTTTCCGGGGGTCGATCCAGAACCCTGCAGCGGGGCTGTTGCCACTCCAAGTGGCCAGGGAGATTTCGCCGCGGACAAGTTCCCTGGCATCCCATCGAGCGTCCGGTGTGAGAAGCTTCTTGCGTGGCCCAAGAGTCGGCTCGACTTGTGCCCAGAGACCACGGAGTAACTGGGGATCAATCGAGAAGATTCTCGCCTCGACCTTATTGGTGCTGGTGATCCAGTATTTCCCCTCCCTTTCGATCAGGTCGGGATAGCTGAACCGGCCGCTATGGTACGAGGTGTCATCGCTGTAGATAAGGATCTCAGGTTGCGACCAGGCTAGCGTGCCATCGGATCGCTCCACTCCGCCGGCCAGCCAGGCCGGATTGCGGTGGTCGAAGCTCTGGCTGTGGTTGTTCTCGAACCAGAAGAGAAAGCGGCCATTACTGCACTTGAACAGTCGCGGGCAAGCGCGCGGGTTGGGAATCACTTCGCCGGTGGCGTACCGCAGTTTCTGAGGAAGGCTCCAGGACGCGCCTCCGTCTTTGCTGATGCTGAACGCGCAGAAACCTTGGGTGGTACGGTAGACACAGTACAGGGTCCCATCACTCAGTTCGACCAGGTTATGTTCCTCCTGAACGGAGCCGAAATCGGGGTGACGCAGTCCATGCTCTCCCTCGGGAAAATTCCTCCAGACCAGTTCGCGCGGGTCTCTTTGCGTGTTGATGTTGTCGCACCGGAAGAACCAACCTTCGCCGTCGTCCAGCATGTACCTGCCGAGTTTCGTGAAGCCGAAGATCATGCCGCCGTCGCGGATTTGTTGCGGCTTGCCAATCCCCCACAGAACCTGTACCTCGCCTTTCCACTGGTTGCCGCGGTCGCAGGCCGTGGTGCGCACCGGAAGACGATACCGCTCAGACCATGTCTGCCCGCCGTCGTCGGAGTACTTGTAGCAGTACCAACCGAGCATGTCGTCTCGAATCTTTTTCTTCGGCGCTCGTCGGGTCGGTTGGCAGCTGGTCGATTCCATCTCCGTTGTAATCGTAGAAGACATACACCCGCCCGTATGTGGTCACGAACGGCATGGCCCATGACGCCGGCGGACCCGTCTCAGGTTCAATTTTCACCGGCTCAGTCCACGTCTTGCCTTCATCTTGCGATCGAGTAGCCACGATATGCTGACCGCCGGATCCTTCCTGCCCGGCTCCCGTGGTAAAGGCACACAGCCAAGTGCTGTCCGGCAGGACAACGACATACGGTTGATCGCAGTAGCCGCTGGCGAATATCGGCGTGCCGGACGCGAAGTAACGCGGCTCGCTCCAGGCTTGATCTTCCACAGGCGCTGCCGCGAACAGGGCGCAGCAGGCAACCTCGATCGGCAATACTGATGCAAGTATCGGGGCGAATCGCGCCATGTTGATTTACTCCTTCCGTCATACTCTTAACGTGGCCTGCGGCCACAATCAAGGAGGGCATGCATGAACTCAGGGTTGCCCGCCACCGGCCTTGTGCCGGTGGAAGGCACGTTTGAAAACTACCGGGACCCGCTGTCACAATGGTCGATCGAGCAGAAATGGTGGATTCAATCGGCACGCAGCCGAGATCGAAACAGGCCGCGGTGTGATTCGGCCTCGGTGGCGCGCCGTCGAGTTGGAAACGTTTCTTCTCGGCCGCAGTTTCTAAACGAAGTGCCTTGTAGTTGTCAAACCCAGAACCACCGACGCGAGGTCGATGGGGTGCCTTGTAGCTGTCAAACCTGAAACTGCCCGCCACCGGCCTTGTGCCGGTGGAAGGCCCGTTTGAAAACTACCGGGACCCGCTGTCACAATGGTCGATCGAGCAGAGATGGTGAATTCAATCGGCACGCAGCCGAGATCGAAATAGGCCGCGGTGTGATTCGGCCTCGGTGGCGCACCGTCGAGTTGGAAACGTTTCTTCTCGGCCGCAGTTTCTAAACGAAGTGCCTTGTAGTTGTCAAACCCAGAACCACCGACGCGAGGTCGGTGGGGTGATTCGTGATCAGTTAGCCAGAGTACACTGCCCCGTTCATTGCTCGAAAAGATGCGCACCGTGAGCGCATCCTACCCTACACACTAAAACTTTAGTGCAAGCCTTCCCGCCCTTTCCAACGCATCGGAGGCCAGAAAAGCCTGTCATTTTGCCAGTACCCACCGGATGTGAATTCCGAACCCTCTCGGACGGGATACGAGCCACGAACATACGGATTTTCGGCCTCCATGGACTGCGTGGTTTACGGTTGGAGTTTCTAAGAACTCGTCCGGCAATAGGTTACCGTATTTATCGCCCCTCACCCTGCCCTCTCCCCCGCTATTCCCGCTCCGCGGGGCGGTGGAGAGGGAAGCGGAACCGGTAACTTATTGCCGGACGAGCCCTAAGTTGTATTTCGTCGTGATTACATTCCGATTCGTCTGTTCCAGATCTGTTGCGCCTGTTGCGGTGATTCCACGACGGTAATCACTGCCAGGCCGCGCGGCGGCAGCCGCGAAAAGATCCAATCCATGTCTTTCTCGGGAATGTCACCCCAGATCATCAGAGGCTTTGACTGCAGAATCAATCGGTGTGTGTCGAACAATTCTTCGGCAGACGGGCCTCCGCTGTCAATGTGCAGCTCGAGGGCCGTGAAGTTCATCCCCAGGTATTGGTCGACCGGCACGTATCCAGTCGAGTGCTGATGCATAATACATCCGTCAAAGGCGTTCACAATCTCCGCGTCATAAGGAGCAACGAACTGTTGAAACAGAGTGGGGGAAAGCAGTGCCGCCGCATCCTCCTGATGCCAGATGGTTCCCCGGGGCGCCCAGGCGTTGTAGTAGAAAGAACCGGTTCCCCCGTGATAGTCGGGAAGCCGTTCGATTTGCAGTCTGCCGAATGCGATCCAGAAGTCGCAGAGCTTCCTGCACGCTTTCTGGACTTCATCCGGCTCCGCCATCATCTTGAAGATTAGTTCCTGGCCTCCGTAGAGAACGGCCAACAGATCGGAAACACCCCGCATGCGCGTGGTTGCGAGCGGGTATCTTCCAGCACTTCGTTCAGTAATTTTCTCGAGGAACTCAATGGCTTTTTGGACCCAGGGATTATCGAGTGTGAAATCCGGAAGACTCGAAGGCCCTTGGTACCCGACGGGTATCTCGGCATGGATCGAGCCCGATTCATAGCTGCTCAATACGATACGGCATCCTAGCGCGGCTTCGATCCAAGGGATTCCCCAGAAGATGCTCGCGCTCCAAATGAAATCGCCACCGCACTGCTCGTGAACGTCAAACAGACGATCACAGTCATCAAGATAGGGATCTACCGGGAAGTCCGCGGGATGGAGTTCACGGCCGACGGGAATGCGTCGTGCCGCCTGGTAGCGGTGGATCGGATATTCGCTGCCATGAAAGAAGCCCAGCAGGGGGCGCTCGTTCTGCCGCGCGTAGAATTCCTTAAACAGGCCCACTCGCTGCTCGATCGATTTCTTCCACGGGTCCATTGCCAGCCTCATCTCTTTGTACAGCGCCATTTTGCAGCGATGGATGCGCGTAAGTCAAGTCTCCGCAACAGACCATCGCCACCGAGCTCGTCCCGGTGGTCGGACGTTGGCTGACTACTCTAGCAACCGAAAAACGAACCTTCCCGCCGGCCATCGACGCCTCCGGCGGCGAAGGCCGGCGGGAAGGAAACTCATGGGTGGCCGAGATCGACGGTATAGTTATCAAACGCTTTACCACCGGGACAAGCCCGGTGGCGATAAAGCCCGTGCTAATAAGGGCTGAAGATGATATCAAGAGTGAACGTGGTGCTGTCCATCTAATCTGCTCCGTCGGCGGCGTTGAATTCGTTAGCCACGTCATAGACTGCCACGATATTCTCGACAGGGATATCTGACTGAAAAACCTGACTCGGCGCGAAGATGTAGCCTCGAGCGTCTCCGAATGCCGCGATCATCTCTCGCGCGTGCGCAGCAGCTTCTTGCGGCGTTGCGGTCGGCAGGACATGCTGAGTATCGATTCCACCATGAAAGATGAGTCGATCACCGTAGCCACTGGTCAGCAATTCCGGATCCATCCCGGCAGCCGAGGTTTGCACCGGATCGAGCATGTCGACACCCGCTTCGACTAATTGATCCAGCAGCGGGGCGACGCATCCACACGAGTGCATCATCACCTTCAGGCTGTGCGAATGGGCCAGATCGCAGAGCTTTCGGATATTGGCGCCGAAAAAATCTTCCCACATCGACGTGCTGAATAACAAGGCCTGCTGGCTGCCAAAATCGTTACCGAAGAACCAGACATCAATCTTGTCATGCAACTGGCCGAAAAGCCGATCGTTCAGCTCCAGGTACATGTCGGTCATCCGGTCAACCAACGTGTGGAGCAGGTCGGGGCACATCGCCATGCCCAGCAAGAACTGGTCGAATCCGATCATGCGGTAGCTGTCGCCGAATATGCCTGACCAGAGCCCGCTGATCACGATCCGTTCGCAGTTCGCTTCCGCCTCCGCGATCAACGGCTCAAAATCAAAATCCCGGGCCGACGGCCAGCGGTGATCCAGGATCTCTTTCGCTGTGGACGACAGCGTGAAAGGTCCCTCGATCGCCTCCTCTACGTCGAACTTACCGAGCCCCTTGCGGCGCTGCCACTTGATGCCCAGCGGACAGGTGCGAACGGCCTCGGTGGCATCCAGTGTCGGACCTCTCCAGCACGGCAGGAAACCCTCCTGCTGACTGATATCACGTCCCGAGAGGTGATAGAAGTCACAGCCGAGCCGATCGAGCAGTTCCAACTCGCTCGATACGTCGAGATACTTCCGCAGCCGCCGATCGGCTTCTGCGGAAGTAAGATAGTCGATGAGCACCCGCTTTCTGTGGGACACCGAAACGTAGTGCGATGGTCTTGGGGAGTGTGCGTTCTCGGTCACGGTGTGTTGCTCGCGATTCTCTTTCATTGCTCAACCAGTCGTCGTGCCGGCTTAGACCTCGTCCGGTAATAAGTTACCGGTTCCGCTTCCCTCTTCACCGCCCCGCGGAGCGGGAATAGCGGGGGAGAGGGTAGGGTGAGGGGCGATAAATACGGTAACTTATTGCCGGACGAGTTCTTGTTACTCAAAGTACAAGCCTTCCCGCCCCTGCCAGGGGATCCAACGCCGGAAAAGCCTGTGATTTCACCAATCTGTACCGGATGTGAATTCCCAACCTTTTCCCAGACGAAACAAGCCACAAAAATCCGGCTTTACCGGCTACAAGGACCGCGTGATTTGCAGTTTGAGTTATTATTCGAGGGGAGTCAAAAAGGTCTGTACATCCAACATCATCTTGATCAAGGAGTCTCCAGAATACGTCGGTACAGGCCAGGCTTCCAGCGACCTTCAAACTGAGCCGGTATCTTCTCCTTGGCCAGCGAGAGAAAGGCTTCGCGATCGACCGGCACAAACTCGACGCCGGCCTCGATCAGCTTGTCTCGGTACTCGGCTTCCGCCCGTTCCACTTCCCGATTGTGCCAGTCCGTTGCCTCACGGGCTGCCTCGAGAATGATCGCTTTCTCTTCGGGTGTGAAGCGTTCGTCGAGGTGCGGACCGGTGCAGAAGACGTAGAAGCCGATCAAGTGCTTCGTCTCCATGATGTACTTCTGAACTTCGTGAAGGTTGTTTCCGTAGATCGTGGCCAGCGGATTCTCCTGGCCTTCGACCACGCCCAGTTTCAGGGCCATGAACATGTCGGTAAAGGGCAGCGGCGTGGTGTTGGCGCCGAAGGTCTGCCAGGACTTGATGTAGACCTCCAGCTCGGGAACGCGCAGCTTCAAGCCGCGCAGATCGTCCGGCGTGTGGATTTCCTTGTCGGTGGTCGTCAGATAACGCGGGCCGCGATACCAGAGGTGCAGCATTTCCACGCCCGCCCGTTCTCGCATCGTTCTGCGAAGATCCTCTCCGATCTCGCCGCGCCAGACGCGATCGATGTGCTCGTAGTCTCGCCACACGAAAGGGGCTTCGACCAGTCCGTACTCGGGCGCGTACCAACCGATGAGCGCACAGCCCATGACGGTCATGTCGATGCTGCGAAGCTTCATTCCCTCGACGGTCTCGCGGTCGTCGCCCAGCTGGCCGCCGGGATACAGCTTGACACGCAGTCGCCCATCGGACTGCTGCGCCACGCGAGCACGCGAAATGCTCGGCCGCTTCGTGCAGCAGTTCGGTCGGGCCCGAAACATAGGCCATGCGGATGATCTTCTCGTCGGGCTCTGCTGCACAGCCTGCCAGGGCAATCACAAATGTGACAATCATCGCCAACCTGGCCATGGTTCCTGTCTTCCTGCATCGCGCGAGCGTTTTCATTTGATCTGACCTCCCCACATGTTTACCAGCAGTAGGGAAAGATCCGGCACAAACGCCACGATCAGCACCACGACGAACAGAACGAGGTAAAACGGCCACAGATTGGCCAGGATGTTCTTGACGGAAACCTGGCTGACACCCGCCATCACGAACAGCAGGATGCCGACCGGCGGCGTCAAGAGCCCGATCATGATGGCCAGCTGAAACACGACCCCAAAGTGCACTGGATCGACCTTGTAGGACGCCAGGATCGGCAGCAGCAGCGGCGTGAGGATGATCATGATGCTGCCCCCTTCCATCACCGTACCCAACAGAAGAATCAGGCCGATCAGCAGCAGCAGCATGATCCAACGCTGACTGGCGACCGTCTGGAAGAAACCGACAAACACCTCGGCATCGACTTCGCGGGAAATCAGAAAGCCGAAGCAGGAGGCACAGGCGATGATGAACAGGATCGAGGAGCTGCGTCGGGCCGTGATCAGCAGGATGCGCGGCAGCTCGCGCAATCGCAACGAGCGATAGACGCACAACCCGACGACCAGCCCGTAAGCGACGGCCAGCACGCCCGCCTCGGTGGGCGTTACCAGTCCGCCGAAGATGCCGCCCAGAATGATCACCGGCATGAGCAAGCCCGGCAGCGCGGCCCAAAAGCTCTCGCCGAGTTCTCGCAGGCTGTGACGCTCGCCCCTGGGGTGACCTGCGCGCCAGGCGATCACACCGCACATGGCCATGATGCTCACCGCGATCAGGATGCCCGGTAGCGTGCCGGCCAGAAAGAGCTTGCCCACCGACGTGCCGGACACGGACGCGTAGATGATGAATCCGACACTCGGCGGAATGACCGGGCCGATCGTGGCCGACGACGCGTTGACGGCCGCCGCAAAGCCCTTGGGATATCCCTTTTCCTCCATCATCGGGACCATGGTCGAGCCGACCGCCGCCGCGCTGGCGATCGCCGCGCCCGAGACCATCGCCACCAGCATGTTGGCGATGACGACCACGTACGACAGGCCGCCGGGAAGGGGCCCGATCAAGGCCAGAGCCAGTCGGGTCAGCCGCTTGGTAATCCCCGCCGCGTTCATGATCTCACCTGCCAACAGGAAGAACGGCAGGGCCAACAGGACCATCGTGTCAGCACCGGAACTGATCTGCTGAACGACGACCAACGGCGACATGTCGCTCATCAGCACGACGTAGATCAGCGCGCTGATCCCAATGGCGTACCCGATGGGCACTCCCAGCACCAGCAAAACCAGCATACTCAGCACCAGTACAATCACCGGCCATCTCCAGAATCGGCGCGCGTGAACTAATCGGGCGAGTCTCCTTCTTGGCCGACATCCAACTCGGCGTATCTGCCGGCCGCCAGCCGTCGCACGGCAAACCAACAACTCAACGCCGACGTGACCGGCAAGGCTGCATAGTAAACCCAGTTCAACGGCAGTCCCAACGCCGGCGTCGAACGCACCAGCCGTCTCCCGGACCCACAGCATTCCAGCAACTACCAGAAAGACATGGAAAGCCAGGATCAATACCAGCCCGGCAAACTCCACCATTTGGCGCAAACCGCGTGGCATCTGTTCGACAAAGTACTCCACACGAATGTGTCGCCTCTCTCGCAACACCAGCGCCGCGCCCAGCAACGTGAACCATACGAACAAATAGCGGACCACCTCGTCGCTCCAAAACAACGAATGGTTGATGACATAACGGAAAAAGACGGCCACCAGAATGATCACCAGGATCAGGCTGAACAAACTGACTAAGATCACGTCGGGTACCGGCAGCCGTTTCTTGGCAGCCTCGCCAGGTCTACTCATGGTCCCCCCCGAATCAGTCGTTCCCGCGGCATCTCTAGGTCGCAAATATTCTTCCAACGCCGCATAGTCGTCTTCGCGGCCGAACTGTACGTGCTCGCGCATCTTGACCTCGGCCGTTTCCGGGTCGCGCGAGCAGAGCACTCGAACGAGCTGCTGGTGCCAGTCCCGGGGCACGCGTTTGTAGCGTGTGGCCTTGATCCAGTTCAGCCGCATCAGCAAGCGGGACCACACGCGCCGCAGTTCCTCTGCCAATCGATCAAAGCCACTCAGCTGCGCCACGCTTACGTGAAACTCGAGATGCAACTGCATGCCAATCTCGGAATCGGAATCACCGCTGCTCATCAGACGATCGAGCCGTTTCGCGGCCGCCCCAAGCCTCTTCAGATCCGCATCCGGGGCACGCTCTGCACAGAGCCGCGCCGCCTGAGAATCGATAGTTTGCCACGGCAGCGGCGCAACTCGGGGGCGTTTTGTTTCTGGGATCGAATCGCGTTGAACCTAGCAGCTCCACTTTGACATGTCAAATAATCACCCGAGGGCCATGAAATTCTGCTAAGAATGTTTGAATTCGATCGTGGTTCTGGTCAGCCCGGGACTAATTGACATGTCAAACAAGCCACCATAGAATCCGCTGCTAAGGATCGGTTCGTGTTTGTCTCTTCTCCCGCCGCGAAGCGAATAGCGGGGGAGAGGATCAAGGAAAACGACAGTATTGCTTCGCAAAGGAACAATAGCTTCGGCGTTTCCCACAGCGGGTGCCACTGGCTGAGCGAGCGCACAAATCGTAACGATCACCACGAGTCGTCAATCGCGAGCGGAGCCAGTGCTGTCTGGGACTCGCTGGCACTCGATGATGCTTCGAGCCGTCACGAGCACTGGCTCCGCTCGCGGTAAGCGTTTCTCGTTGTTGGCGAAGTCTTCGGCGCTCGCTCAGGAAAGTGGCACCCATCCAATATACGGAAGTTATTTTTGAGTCATCCCTAAGCGGAGGATTCAACGCCGCGACGCATCGCGCGGATCGCCGCGGTCGCTCCCGTTGGGAAACCGCTGTGACGGCACTCGCGTGGCCGCTCGTTGTGCCAGCGGCCCCAATCGCCAGGAAACCCGCTCGCCAGGAGACGCCGATGGGAAGAACCAAAGAGAAACTGCGTGCCGGTAAGCCGGCCCTCGGCGGATGGATCATGATCGGTCATCCGTCGGTCGCCGAGGTGCTGGCGGGTGAGGGTTTTGACTGGCTGGCGGTCAACATGGAACACACGTCGATCTCGGTCCGTATGTTCCATGAGCTGAGCCTGGCTGTCAAAGGCACTGGCGTGGACCTGTTGGCGCGTCTGCCTGGGCATGATCCGCAGACAGCCAAACTGGTGCTCGACAGTGGTGCCGACGGTATCATCGTGCCTTCGGTGAACACGGCGGAACAAGCCCGCCGAGCCGTGGCGATGGCCAGGTTTCCACCTGAGGGTAACCGTGGGGCATCCTTAAGCCGCGCGTCGGATTTCGGACGGAATTTTGATACCTACTATCGCCAGCACAATCAGAGCGTGTTGGTGGTCTGTATGCTGGAGCACGTTGACGCGGTCCAGAACGTCGAGTCCATTCTGGCGGTGCCCGGTATTGATGCCACCTTGATCGGTCCGTACGACCTTTCCGCATCCATGGGACTGCCGGGACAAACCGGCCATCCAGACGTATTGAGCACGCAGCAGACGCTGGTGGCGGCGTGCAACCGACACGCGATACCGGCGGGAATTCACGTCGTCGCGACGGATGGCAGCGAAGTGAGCCGACGCATCGACGAAGGATTCCGATTTATCGCTTGCGGTGTCGACACCGGTTTCCTGTTATTCGCCGCCCGCCACATGCTTCAGGAGATCAAGCTCACTTGAGTCATACCGTCATTGTTACTCAGCCCGAGTTCGCGAAAGCCGAAAGTGTTTTTTGTGCGAACTCCGGTCTGCGCACCGTCGCTGTGCCGGACGACGAGGATTCGCTTGCCCAAAAAGTGCAGACCGAGAGGTGCCGGGCAGTCATCGTGGGAGTGCAGCGGTACAGCGGTCCGTTGTACCAAGCGCTGGGCGAAAGTGGCGGCATGGACGGTGCGATCATTTCACGTTTTGGCGTGGGACATGACAGTATCGACAAGCGTTTGGCCCACCAGCATAGGATCGTCGTGACGAATACCCCCGGCGTGCTGGACGCCAGCGTGGCCGAGCACACGCTATGGCTGATCGGCAGCCTCGCACGGCATCTTGCGGCCAGCCACGGGGCAATGATGTCGCGTGACTGGCAACCGCGAACTGGCGTGGAACTGCGCGGCCAAACGCTGGGCATTCTGGGCTTGGGAGCTATCGGCCGCCGCGTGGCCGCGATCGCGCGGCTTGGATTCGGCATGCGCGTGATCGCCGCGGGACGAACTGAGTTGCAGGAACTAGCAGAACGTGAGGGCGAGAGTGTTGATGCGGTGCAGCGAAAGTTGGGGCTGGACCAGTACACAACCGACGTCCCCTCCCTGCTTCAGCAAGCCGATGTATTGAGCATTCACCTGCCGGCCCTGGAAGCGACCGAGAACTTTATGAACGCGGATCGTCTGGCGATCATGAAGCGAGGCAGTCGCCTCGTGAACACGGCACGCGGGGCGGTACTCGACGAGGATGCATTGTACGATGCTTTGTCTGCCCAACGCCTGGCGGGCGCGGCCTTGGACGTCTACAAGCAAGAGCCGTACCAGCCCCAGTCACCCGACCGTGACTTGCGTACACTCTCCAACGTTGTCCTGACGCCACACATCGGTTCAAACACCATCGGGGCCAATCACGCCATGGCTCACGCGGCTCTCGAAAACGTCGCTCGGTTCCTGCAGCGACGTTTCATCGACCTGACTCGCGTGGGCGGCGCTGACATCTGCCCGCCGCGGTAGGATCGGCGAAACAATAACTGGCAGATTTCTTCTTGCCCCTCACCTTTATCCTCTCTCCCGCAATGCGCTTCGCGGCGGGGGAGAAGAGACAATACGACAGTTATTGCTTCGTCGATCCTGAGCCCGGACTATTCGAGTCGGCCGAGTCATGCTTGCCCAAGGTGCTGGTGGGTCTTCACAAACCGATCCACGACCCGTTCGGCACTCGAGCCCCAATTGAGCTGGCGGCCATCGAATGTGCTATGATATGCCTGTCGGTACTCGACTTGTTTTGAGAAAGCAAATGGGGAGTGAACCGCATCATGACAAACTGTGGGAATTTCTTTCACCTTCAGCACATTGTCACGAAGATCACGCGTCAGATTACAGCTGCCGTTATCGTCGCGCACCTGACCGCCACTTTTACTGCGGGCGCCACGTTCTCGGGACCAGGCGAGAAGCAAGCTGCAACCACGTACTACGTGGATAGCGTCACCGGCCGAAACACGAATACGGGTTCGTCGCCGGATTCGCCCTGGCAGGATTTCTACCACATCAACGGCAAGACGCTGAAGGCCGGCGAGCGATTGCTCATCAAACGCGGCAGTGTCATCAACCAGGAACTGCGTATCGGCGCCCAAGGCAGCGCAGATCGCTGGGTGGAGATTGGCGCTTATGGCGACGGTGCGCGCCCCGTTCTTCGCCGGAACTGGCACATTGGCGATCGCTGCGCACTGATCCAGGATCCGGATTACCTGCGCATCGGCAGCCTGGCCTTCAGCCACGCGGGCAAGGGATTGGTGGTCCATTACGCGAAGCCGGGACACGCGGGTCTGGTCATCGAGGATTGCATAGCTCATCATATCGAGGGCATTTACCGGGAATGGACGATCTGCAGCGGCATCCCTGAATGGCGAGGCTACGCTGCACCCACAGATGACGGATTTCGTGCCTCGGCGGGCATCGCCGTCACCGGCCGCGGGCGCGACATTACCATCCGGGACTGCGACATTTTTCAAACCTCCTGGGGCTTCTGGGTCGCGGGCGAGCAGGTCACGCTCGATCGCCTGTACGTCCACCACTGCTACACCTTCAACAGCTCACCCCACCCTGCCCTGCTGGGCCCCAAGGATTCGGTCATGCAGAACTGCATTTTCGACGCCTCTGGTTACCATGCTTTCGCCGGCACCATGGGCATCATGTTGGGCCGCCCGCGGAACCTCACCATTCGCAACTGCACTTTCCGCAACCAGCCCGACTCTGGCAGCCACGACGAGGGAGGCATTGATTTTGAAAATGGCGGCGATGGCTGCCTGATTGACAACTGCACCTTTGAAAACAACGCGGGTGCCGCCATCGAGGTACTGGGTCTGCAATCGCCACAGCCCAAAAACGTCGAAATCCGCCGCTCGCGGTTCATCGAGAACAACTGGGCCAAGAAGCTCGGACCGTCGGAGATTTTCATTTGGGGAAGCGGAAAGCCCAATCCGCGGGTCTGCTGCAGCACGGGCACGATCGAGAGCAATGGTTGTGTCCTGGTCCCTGGCGTGGAGTTTTTTGTCAACCAGGCCCCGACCACCACGCAATGGACGCTGGAAAACAACACGACGTTTGTCTCCGTGGCAGAGCTGGAGAAAGCCATGCCCTACAACAAACCGCCGGTGGTGGAGGCGGGTCCGGATCTCACTTCGGACCGGCTCACCGTGCAGTTGGCTGGATCTGTCTCCGACGATGGAAATTCGGCCGGGTCGCAACTCGTGACGCGGTGGGAATTGCTGGAAGGCCCCGGCTATGTGTCCTTCAAGGACTCAGGCTCGGCGAATTGCGGCGCTGATTTTTCTCGTCCCGGCGATTATCTGTTGCGTTTGGTAGGCGACGACGGCCAGTTGTGGACGAGCGACGTGGTCACCGCGCACATTCTGCCGCGCGGCATCTCGGTGGCCAGGGCCTGGGAGTTCGACACGCCGCTCGACAAGGAAGGCTGGAGCGAAGCTGACTTGGGCACACGAGAGCAGGTCGAACCACCCGTCAAAGGCCAGAACGGCACATCGTTGCCTGTCAAATATGTGGCTGGCGGATACTACATCATCGCCATCGACGCCGCCCCGGACGCCCGACTGATCTCAGCCGACAATTTGAATGTGGCCCTCAACCCTCATCAATCCGTCCGGCTGCGTTGCCAGAATCACACAACCAGTGCACGCATGGCCGTCCGATTCACGACCATCGCCGATGACCGTTGGGACGACGTCAAGTCCAAGGCATTCGTCGTGACGCCGAACGACAATGACACCCAGAATTACATGGTGGACTTGTCACAGGTTCCGGGTTGGACCGGCACGCTAAAGCAACTGCGACTGGATCTAACGGCAGGCGAAGCCGCCACCGGCACAGTTCGCGTAGACTCCATCCGGATTGAAAACGGCAGGGCCACGGAAGATTAGTGCCGTGAGATACGACCAGGAGCGCGCGGTACGCAGACACTTTCACCACCACACAAAGGACATCCCGATGCCGAAGCCGACACCAGAATCACCGTCACCACCCGGAATCACTCGCCGAACCGTTATCAGTTCAGCGCTGGCTGCGGCCGGAGGCGCGATGGCGTTTCCAAACAGTACCCTGACTGCGGCGCCGCGGCCAGAACCGGATGCACGCCGTACCGCCGTGAAACGATACGACATGAAAAAATCGATCAACTTGTGGGCCTTCCCCTATCCGGATCGCATGAACCTTCGGGAATGCCTGCAGCTGGCCAAAGACGCCGGCTTTGACGCCGTCGAGTTGAACTACGATCTGGAGAACGACCTCTCCCCCAAGTCCGACACCGGCCAGTACCATGCCATCCGCCGCATGGCAGACGAGATCGGCGTCGCCATCAGTGGACTCTGTTCGTTCCTCTTCTGGCCCTATTGCCTGACGAGCAACGATCCCGCCGAGCGCGAGCGCGGTCTGGAACTGGCCGGTCTGATGACCCAGGCGGCCCACGACTTGGGAACCGAAAACCTGCTGGTCGTTCCCGGCGCTGTCCATATTCCCTGGCGCCCTGATCACGCCCCCACACGCAACGACGTATGCGACAAGCGAGCTGCGCGCGGCGGTCGGAAAGCTGGTCGAGCAAGCCGCGTCACTCAAGGTGTATCTCAACATCGAGAACATCTTCTTTAACGGCTATCTGTTGTCTCCTGCCGAGATGATCGACTTCGTCGACAGTTTCAAGAGCGAATTTGTCCGCGTCCACTTCGACACAGGCAACATCATGCTCTTTCAGTTCCCCGAACACTGGATCGACATTCTTGGCAGTCGCATCAAGAACGTGCATCTCAAGGAGTTCACGAAAAAGGGAACCGACCACTCGCTGGAATGTTTTCGCCCGCTGCTCGACGGCACCACCGATTGGCCTGCCGTGATCGAATCACTCGACCGGGCTGGCTACTCCGGCTATCTGACTTTCGAGTATTTTCACCCCTATCTGCACTATCCCGAGGCGCTCATCCACCAAACCGCCGACTCGCTCAATCGACTGCTGGGGATCGATGCGTAAACCTGACCAAGGGACGGCCGAGTGACGTGCGGTTGCCCCGCACTCTTGGACCGCCGTCCACAGGTGGCACAGCGAAGTGTCAGGTAAAAATAATCTGTGCGCCAGCAGACTTTTCGTAGAAGTCCGCCACGGTCAGAATGCCGTCAACGTGTTCGTAGAGGTCTTTTTCGGTATAGTGGAACATGTCCATGGCTGCGCGGCAGGCATAGAGTTCGCCGCCGGCGTCATGGATCATTTCGAGGAACTCCTCTACGGGCGGAATCTCCAGCTTCTCCATTTCCCGTTTCATCATCATGGTGGCGAACGCCGACATACCTGGAATGGCACCTAACAGCGTCGGTATGTGCATGGCGGGATTGCCCACGGTGGCGACCTTCATCTTGTTCATCTTGCTGGGAAGGATTGCCTCCAAGCCGAAGAAGGTGAAGAACAAGCTCGCCTCAATGCCGTCCATCAGCGCCCCGTTGCCCATAATCAACGCGGGGTAGACGCCTTCGAGCGATCCTTTGGAGATGATAATTGATACTCTCTCGACCGGTTGACGATTCTCACTCATTGGATGTCTCCTGCGAAGCGGTTAGATGCAACCTTCGGGTTTGCCGAGTCCGGCAATGCGTGCTGCTTTTTTGGCGGGACCTTTGGGGAACAGCCCGTACAGTTCCTTGGTTCCAACACCGCTCTCGTTCTTTACTTTTCGCAACGAGGGGACTTTGCCATTCGCCTCGAATTCCTTCCGCATGAAGCTGATCACCATAAAATGGCGATCGTTCAACTCCAAGCCCATTTCCTTGCCCAAAGCATGGGCAATCTCTTCGTTCCACTGCGACGGGTCGGTCATGAATCCTTCGTCATTGAAATCGACCATCGTTCCAGCGACCTCTTGTTGTGGCATATTTGGCTCCTTGTAGCGGTGTGTTCAGTCACCCATTGGGACTTTGTCAAATTCGAATCCTTAGGAATCAGGGAAAAATAACTTCCAGAGTTACTAACCCCTCACCCTACCCTCTCCCCCGCTATTCCCGCTCCGCGATCCCGGTGGAGAGGGAAGCGGAACCGGTAACTTATTGCCGGACGAGTCCCAACTCTGATTCTTGACCTTGACAAGACACTATGACAATCGTGGTTCTCGACCTTTCGCCTGCTCCGCCTCAGACAGTTCGTTCGCCAAAGCTGTTATGAATTCCATACCGAGTCCCAGGAGTCGCCGGACGGCAGGCGTACGAGTCGCGCGGTACATCTTCCATAATGAGTAGTTGTCCAGCTTGTCGTAGTCTGTCGCCGCAACTGTTTCCAACGATCGTTGCACGGCCGTTAACAGGCGTTTCTCCGCAAGTACCTTCACTGCCGCGTCAAGGGCTGATTGAAGATCGGTCGCGGCCTGAAAATACCCTTTTTGTTCCAGTTCATCCAGTTTCAATATGAAACGGTTAAACAAGTCGTGCCCGATCGGCTCCGCGTCGGCTACAAAATCAGTGGCGCCCTCCAGCTTCTCCAGTAACAGCGAAATGTGATTGGTACTACGAAGCAGCTTCTTGATCAGCGCCATCAGATCACCCGATTGGAGGAACGGCGAAACGTCATTCAGTTCCAGGATGGCCGCATCCATCACATCCCTCATGATGACCGACAGATCATCTTTCAGTTCCTCCAGCTCCGCCATGCGACGGTTGCGAATCGCCAGATCTTCCTGGATTTCGCCCAACTGGGTCTTGATCAGCTCAAGTTGTCCTTCGATGGTTTCTGTCGTCATGTCAATACCGCTTTCCTTCCATCAACATTTTCGAGGAAATTGGCAACTCGACCCCTTTCAGGAGCAGGTTCCAGTAGATCCAGCGGAACATCATTTTCCCATAGTGATTCATGCGCGTTTCTTCCAGCAGCGAGAAAGGACCGATCCCCGGCAAGGGAAACTTGCCTGGGAGAGGTTCCGTATCGTAATTGAAGTCGATCAGAATCCCCTTTCCAAACCCTGACTCGATGTAGCAGTTGGCGTGGCCGTCAAAGTGATGCTTCGGCGGACGGCTGTCGATGACGCTCAGGAAGTTCTCGATCATCACGTCGGCTTCAAAATGGGCCACGGAACCGGCTTTCGAGGCGGGGACGTCAGTCGCATCTCCAATCACGAAGATGTTGTCGTGCGATTTTGCGATCAGCGTCTGGGGATCAGTGGGCACCAGATTGAACTCATCCCCCATTCCGGACCGGGCAATCAGGTCATCTCCCTTATTGACCGGTATGGTGACCAGCAGATCATAACTGATCTCTCGTCCTTCATAGTCCGCGATCACGTTGCGCTGTGGGTTGACCTCGGCAATGTCAAACTCCGTAGTGAGCTTGATGTTCTTGTTCTCGAGGAAACTGCCCAGTAACTGTGACGCCTTGGGTTTGGTGAAGGCGCCCGGAAGCGGCGTAACGTACTCAATCTCAACTTTATTGCGAATGCCCTGGTCGGTCAGCCACCAGTCCGCCAGGAATGTAAATTCGAGGGGCGCCACGGGACACTTGATCGGCATCTCGGCAATCTGCACCACTAAACGACCCCCTTCCCAGTGTCTCAAGAAGCGGCCAAGCGCCACCGAGCCTTCGACAGTGTAGAAATCGAAAATGTTCTTATGCCAGTTCTCTCCCTGCAGACCCTCCGTCTCCTCGGGATGAATCTTCACGCCCGTCGCAATGATCAGGTAGTCGTACGGGAGCATTTTTCCGTCCTTCAAGCGGACCCGGTTCTGATCCGGTTCGATGACCTCCACCGTCGAGAAAATCACCTCCACACGCGAAGGAAGAAAATGACTTTTCGGTTTCTCCACATCCTTCTGCGTGTAAATGCCAAAGGGAATGAATAGAAACCCCGGCTGATAAAAGTGCGTCTTGAATTCATCAACGACGGTGATCGACCATTCATCTGACGCCAGCGCACGATAGAGCTTGTTGGCCATGATCGTGCCGCCCGTACCCGCTCCAAGAATAACGATCCTCTTCATAATTGCACCCATCGTGTGGGGCTGGTCCCTCGCCACACGTTTGTTCGTCAACAGCCTGAGTCTCGAAACGTCGGGATTGCCCTGGCAAGCAGAAACGTCGAAACGCGGGCTGCTATCAACAACCTGTGTCGTGCGAAACCAGCCTGAATGGCTCGAAGGTAATTTTGATTACTGCTACTGGATTGCCGTGCGGCATGCGCGCACCGCCCATTCTGTCGCGCCAGCGACCGAAATGATGCAAGCTGCCTGGCCCATGTCAGCCTCACTGCGCTACGACCGTTCAACGCACCGTCGCATTGCCCACGCGCTGCGGCAATACTCCCAACTCCGATTGTCACGCGACACCGAGTGCCAACCACAGATAAGGTCCGCACCCGGCCACGTACCGTGCACCGAGATGCCGAAGCCAGTCCGTGGCTTTCTAACTTAAAGTGCAAACCTTTCCACCCCTGCCAACGGATCCAACGCCGGAAACGAACCTAAAAACGCGGCTTTGCCGGCCACATGGACCGGCCTGATTTACAGTTTGAGTTTCGAACGTATCTCGGTATCTCGATACAGACACATTGTCCGCTGGCCTCTCTCCTCTTTCAAGGGACCTTGGAGACAGTATCGGCGCTCGGATAAGGGACTCGAACCGCGGGGGCATCCGAACTCGGCCGGGAATAGATGAGCATAGTACGCAGTGCCCCAAGAGATCAAGTTACGTCATTATCGCTTCATCCGACTCCTCGTATCCATCTCGGCCGCGCGACAGGGTAAAATGCGACAGCGACGACAGAGTGAGTTTTGGGCCCGCGCGTCCGCGCGAAACAGGAGATAGAAATATGAACGGCAACAATAGTACGCCAACCGGTTACGCCATGACTCTGGTCCTGATCGCCTGCTTTGCCTGGGGGGTGGTTCGGCATCTTGACGCCTGTACTACGATGATGGTTGGCCGACGGGCTACGCAAAACGGGTCCGTGCTGATGGCCAGTTCCTGTGACGGGGACGTGATGGGGCTGATATACGTCATGCCTGCACAGACCTATCCGCCGGACACGAAGCTGCCGATGTACTGGAACCTGCCCCGACCCAAGAACTACGAAGAGTACCAGGCAAAACGTCAGGAAAGGGTACGACCTGGTCGGTTATTTGCCGACGACGAAGACCTATCGCAGCATCATCCTGGCAGGCAACGTGGAGAGCATGACAACCGGCGGACTGAACGAGCATGGCGTGAGCATCGCCATCGAGTTCTCTGCCGATGCGAGCCGGCCTGGCGTGCGACAAAGGCGTGGTCGGGCCCAACAGCAACCACTGGACCACTTCGCTCATTGCCAACGGGCTGCTCCGGGCCAAGACGGCCCGTGAGGCGATCCGGGTCATCGGCTCGATGATCGACGAATACGGGTTCCTGTATTATCGGGCTCCCGACGCGGGAGTCGCCCTGCCCATTGCAGACGAACGTGAAACCTGGCTGATGGAGATCTTCGGCCCGGGAAAAGACTGGACGGCCGACAGCGGGAAACCGGGGGGCGTCTGGTGTGCCCAACGGATACCCGACGGCGAAGTCGGATGCAGTGCGAATCGCAGCCGCATCGGCAGCGGTGAACCTGGAAGACCCGGACCACTTCATGGCATCGGCCAACATCTTCTCGCTGGGACGAGATCTCGGGCTCTGGAAGCCGGAGACACCGTTCGTGTGGTACGAGGTCTACGGTGGGCCCGGGAGCCGATACAATTCGCTCCGCGAATGGAGAGTCTTGAGCCTGGCGGCTCCCTCGCTGGGACTCAAGGCAACGGGCGATCCCGCGGTGGACCGGTATCCGTTTTCGGTGAAGCCGGACAAGCCCGTCGCGGTCGAGACACTCATGGACATCATGCGCGACGGCTATCAGGGCACGGCGTTCGATCTGACCGAGCACGCCGCCTTTCAGGTCAACGGACAAGAAGAGTCCGCTCGCGCGACCGTGGGGACCCGCCGAACTGTTCGACTTTGCTCGAGGTCCAGCCGGAGCGCGCCCTCTGCACGCCCACGAGCGGGTACGTGTTCGTTGCGCAATTGCGAGAATGGTTGCCGGACCCCATCGGCAATTGCCTCTGGTTTGCCTACGGGCCGGCCAACACGAGCTGTTTTGTGCCGTCTACGCCGGCGTGACGGACCTGCCCGATGCGTGGGATCATCCGGCCAATTTCACTCGTATCGACCGGCAGCAGCCGCAGTGGAACTTCCGCTTGGTTCACAATCTGACGAACAACCTGCGGTATCAGTACGCGATCCAAGACATCCGTCGCGTCGTGAAGCCCGCGGAAGAAAGGTTTCTCGGCATGCAAGCGGACGTCGACAAGAGCGGCGGTCCGCGTCTTCGAGAAACAGGGTCCGCCAGGCGCGGAGCCATTCCTCACCGACTATGCGCGACAGTGCACAACAAATGTCGGCAGCGCCTACCACGACCTGGTGGACTACCTGATGTTTCGGTATCTTCTGAGTTACGAAGAGCTGCGCGGGCTCAGTTGCCCCAAGTCGCCACACCTGTCATCCCTGACGTGCCATAGAGAAGTGCCCGCCCTCTGCCTTGTGCGGGCGTTGCCCGCAACTCAAGTGGCGGCGGCATCTTGCCGCCGTTCTGCGGCCGCGTGCCGAAGCCACAAACATGCCTGCACCGTGCGCTTGCTGAAGATTGAGAACTAGTCCCACAGTGACGCCCTACTACGAATCTCCTCGGCAATGATCTTTCCCGCCACAGCATGGCCGTCAGCATTCCAGTGTCCGCTCCCCAATTCTGTGTTGGGAAAGCCGTGCAAGTAAATCTGGCGTTGCTCGGCGTAGCGTTGCAGCCGCGGAGCGAGCAGAACGACCGGAATGCCTTCTCTGACGGCAGAAGCCTTCGATACGACGGTCGGCGTAAAACAAATCGGCTACGCCCAGCTGCTTCTGCAAGTCCTCACGCCGTTGCCTGTCCGGGTCCACCTGCTCGCCACCGCTGAGAACCACCACCAGGAACTCCGCGCCATGAGATCGCACTTCTTCATGCATCAGCACTAATAGCTGCTCGGTAATCTCCCAGGCCTCTCTCCAGGCGTCGTCCCGTGGTGGTGCAAAAATCGGGTCGAGACCTGGCTCCGCGGTCGCGTTCGACTGTGGCGCACGCTGCCGGCTTTGAGCACGCCATTGCCGCAGGACCTGGAGGATACGTAGCCGGTTGATCCAGGCCACCTTCATTTTCGAAAAATCGGACTGGGCATCCACGTAGAACGGGTGTTGGCGGAACGACTGGTCCAACACCAGTCCCGACGGGCCAGGAATATAATAGGGCCGCACCCCATCCGGTGAAAGTCTCTTCGAGTTGTCACTGATGTCGTTGCCCGTCAGAAATGCCAACAGCACCAGGTTCGGTTCGTATTGCCAAACATAGTGACGAAGCATTTCCAGGGACTGGGCCGTGCCAAAGCCCGAGACGCCGAAGTTCAGCACCTCCACGCTCTGGCCGCCCAGCACGTTGGCAGCTTGTAGCTCTCGCTCCAATACGGCCCAAAACGTCTCTTCCCGCGAAACCTGAAACGCCTCGGCGAACGAGTCGCCCAGGACGGCAATGCGGGAGGTGTTGGCGGGTTTGCGGCGGGCATGCGGGCAATCCCGATATCCATCCTGGTTGATGCGCACCCAAGCGTGCCCTTCCGCTGTAAACTCGGCCACCATTCCTGGTCGCAGCCGGGATCCGCAATAGGGGTCGGGCACGTAGGGGAGCGGGTAGCTGACGCCGAACAGCCGCAAACCGATTTCGGCGGCGGCCAGCCCCAGCAACAGGCCCATGGCCAGCAGTCCGAGGCGAGCCAAAAGCCCCCGCCAGGTCCATCTTTTTCCGCGACGTTCGTGGTTCATGCCTGGCCGTGTCAACGCGAAATACAACCTCGCAGCGAAACCCACGGTTTCCATGCGAATCTCGCCGCAGCGTCGTTCGCCCGAGAAAGCTGACGAGAGAGCTGATACCCATGATATGCCATGACGGGCGGGAGGAGAAACGGGTCGCGGCATGAGCTGCGGGAAAGGTCAATTCGGAATGCAGTTCTTCCAGTCCAGATAGTCGAACAGGTCCCGGGTCGCTTCGTCTTCGTCTTCCCCTCGGAATTCAATTCCTGTTGACGTTGACGACACCACGATCGGTCCGTGACTGACAAGTGTTCCACAATTGGCCTGAAACGGGGTTCCGTGAGCGTTTGTGTATTGGTTGGCATAGATCGTGAAGTCTCGGGCTGCCACATACATGCCGCTCTTGACATTCCTGACTTCGTTGTGGTGAATCGTCGCTTGGACCGGGTTCGCCAGCGTCTGTCCGAAAGGAGCTCCTGGATACCAGCCTTCCGTGGCGATGTAGAGGCCGGTTCCGCAGTTTCGGGTGGGACCGCAGTCGATGATGTTGCCGGAGACGTCCGTACCCGAATAGTCACCCGATGTACTGGGCCACTTGTACAACATCATGGCGACAAAGGCACCCCCCGTGGGTGAACTGGTGTGCGTGACACGATTATCCTGGATGGCGTAGTTCTGGCATCCCCCCAGAATCATGTCGATGTCCGTGTTGTCGATAAAGACATTGCCGGAGATTTCCGAATCCGCGCTATCGTGGATGGTCAAGCCGTCTGCCCACAGGGAATGATGAGTATGTACGCCATTGTCGGAAAACAGATTGTTGGTGATGACAATTCCAGCGTGCCCCTGATGGACTTCCAGTCCCGTACCGCAGAGTGCGTTCGTAAACACGTTGCCGGTCACCTGACAGTCGTCGCAGTCTAAACCTGCGTTCACGCCGTATCGATTGTTTTGATCGCTCACGCAATTGTCGTAGGACGGCGTGCCTGCTCGGCCCTGCTTGTTCCCGTCCAAAACGATGTGGTCGAGCGACTTCAAGGCACTGACATTCAGGATGCCCCACGGTTCATTCAATGCCGGCGAGGCCACCAGTTCAGCGCAGTCTCCCTGTCCCGCCACGCAGATTGGGTCGTCCAGATTCTTGCCGACCGAGGATATGCCGATACGGTGATCCACATGTATCTGGTGGTTGACAATGTACCTGCCGGCAGGCAACTCCAAGGTGGCGTTGACAGGCGTCCCGTCGATGCAGCGTTGGAGAGCCTCGGAAACATCCACGTTCGTGTCGGACCATTGCGCTAGGGAAGTACAGCGGTATCGATGGTTGGTCATTTGCGGGTCGGCAATCAGCTCCGTCGCCATGAAGTGGCGAGACGCGGCATCGTGGCTGGGAAGATGAACCCACCACCGATAGTTGGCGTTGGCAACCAGCGGTACCGTAATGCTCGTGGAAGTGGTTGCGACGCAGAGGTAGTGCACGTCACAGTCATGCTTAAACCCGACTGCTTGACCGCCCCTCCGACCGTCGTAGTCCAGGCGGACATAGTACTTGCCGCCATATCCGAGGATCGGATCAAATTGCAGCGTTACCTCGGCCGTCTCGACAGTGGCATTCGTCCCGCGGGCTGAGCAGCAGCGGGATATTTGGATCAGGCGGCGGCGGGGGCACCACGATGTCGCCCGCTACCGAAAACTCGGCAGTGGCCACCTCGGAATCCGGCAAGTGAACCCACCACCGGTAATCGGCCCCCGGTCGGACCGGGACCGTGACGCTGGTCGAAGATGTGGCGACGCACAGATAGTGCACTTGGCAGTCATGCTGGAATCCGGCCGCTTGAGTTCCATCCCACTGTGTATCGTCCAGCCGGACAAAGTACCGGCCACTGTAGCCGGGGATCGGATCGAACTGCAGCGTTACCTCGGCCGTGTCCACGGTGGCATCGGCGGGCGGGTTGAGCAGCAGCGGGATATTTGGATCAGGCGGCGGCGGGGGCATCACGATGTCGCCCGCTACCGAAAACTCGGCAGCGGCCACCTCGGAATCCGGCGAGTGAACCCACCACCGGTAATCGGCCCCCGGTCGGACCGGGACCGTGACGCCGGTCGAAGATGTGGCGACGCACAGATAGTGCACTTGGCAGTCATGCTGGAATCCGGCCGCTTGAGTTCCATCCCACTGTGTATCGTCCAGCCGGACAAAGTACCGGCCACTGTAGCCGGGGATCGGATCGAACTGCAGCGTGACATTGGCCGTGTCCACGGTGGCATCGTCGGGCGGGTTGCGCAGCAGCGGGATATTTGGATCAGGTGGCGGCGGGGGCGCCATGATGTCGCCCGCTACCGAGAACTCGGCAGTGGCCACCTCGGAATCCGTGCGCGTGAACCCACCACCGGTAATCGGCGCCAGGTCGGACCGGGACCGTGAAGCTGGTCGAAGATGTGGCGACGCACAAATAGTGCACTTGGCAGTCATGCTGGAATCCAGCTGCCTGATTTCCATCCCATTGCGCGGCATCCAACCGGACAAAGTAGCGGCCACTGTAGCCGGGGATCGGGTCGAACTGCAGCGTGACGGTCTGAGCGTTGACAACTTCACCGTGGGGCGGATGCACCAGAACCGGAACATGAGCATCGGCCGGTTGAGCAGGAGTGGTAGCGTCTTGGGCGACCGAAAAATCCGATTCCCCTGCACGTTGATCAGAGCCGTGTACCCACCACGTGTAGTGGGCTCCTGCCTTGACCGGCAGTGTGACGCCCGAAGCTGCTGAGACGATGCAGAAGTAATGGACCAAACAGTCATGATCGAATCCGGCCGCTTGTTGGCCATCCCAGTCCAAGTCCGCAACTCGTACAAAATACTCTCCGCGAGCGTCTGAATCGGAAGTCCAAGCGAGCGTTGTGGTGGTTGTCTCCAGAACGGCGTGCGTGGTGGACTGATCAGATTCGCAATGTGAAGATCGCCACTTTCGCCTTCAGGGGCGTGTTCGGCAATCTTCTCTACGCGATTCCCTGCGTGGGCCAGCAGCGTGGCGGCGTAATGACCATACGGGAAATGACCCGTGCGGCTGGTTTCGGGGTACTCAAATGAATCGGAACCCCACAGGCTCGCCAGAAGATGCCGATCTTCCAGATGCTCGAGCACCAAGCGACGAAGACGCGGCGAAAACCTCCCGAAACGGATCACGGTGGCCGACCTTCTCGAAATCGTTTGGCTTCCGAGCTGTGGGGCGAACACATTCCGTGGGACCCAGTAAGAACACCACAAGCGATACTGATAAGATACGCAATCTGGTGAGAGCTGGAAAGATCGCCGGAGATTTCGCGTCAAAAGAACGAGCCGGCGAAGGCCTGGGACCGCTACCAAAGGGTACGGCCGGGTAGGACACTTGGCGGGGGTGTTTTCCCGCGTGGCCAGGCAGCGGCAACAGATGGCTTCACTCGCAACCCAATGTCACCATGAGTGACGCTGCTGTGTTGCCGATCGAGTGAGTCATGGCACGTCGCGATTACATGTACATCCCGCCGTTGACGGCAATCACTTGACCGGTGATGAAGGAAGCGGCGGGGATCGCCAAGAACACGATTGCCGCCGCGACTTCCTCCGGTTTGCCCAATCGTCCGAGCGGTGTGGCGACCTTCACGCTCTGCAGCGACTCGTGCGGCATATCGGCCGTCATGTCGGTTTCGATAAAACCGGGTGCCACGGCATTGACAGTGATCCCCTTCCGCGCCGTTTCGCGCGCAGGGTTTTGGTCAACGCGATCAAGCCCCCTTTGGCGGCCGCGTAGTTGGCTTGCCCGAAGTTCCCCACCTGCCCGACGATCGAGGTGACATTGATGACGCGACCCCATTTCCGCTCCACCATGCCGGGCAACACGGTGCGCGTCAACAAGGCTGGTCCGCGGAGGTTGGTTTCCAACACCTCGTCCCACATTTCGGTGGTCATTTTCAGAAACGACTTGTCGCGCGTGATGCCGGCGTTGTTGACCAGGATATCGATCGATCCGAAATCGCCTTGAACCTCGTCGACCAGACGCGTCACGTCCTCACTCCGCGCCACGTCGGCCTGGTAACACCGCGCTCGCACGCCCATCCGACGAGCGGCGGCACAAACCTCGTTGGCCGAGTCGCTGGAACTTCGGAAATTGACCGCCACGTCCGCCCCGGCGTCGGCCAGCGCCGTGGCCACTGCCCGACCAATGCCCCGTGAGGCACCGGTCACCAAGGCCGTCTTCTCTTTCAACAACTCGAAACCGAACACTTCCATGCGCGGCAGTCGCAGCAATCCCTGTGATTCGTTGGTAACGGTAGCCATGCACACTCACTCCCCAGTAACAAACCTGTGCGCATTGACCGATCCATTGCCATTGAGACCATGGAAAACCGTCGCGCAATCAGTAACGACAGACGGACGAGACCCAGCACGAAAGAGGCGCGGCGTCACGAAATCTTATGCACCGACGGATGCACCGCGCGCTGCCGCAATTATGCTCTTCGCAGCTCGATAAGCAAGTGAGTTCTGCAAGAATTCTCCGCCTCAACCCCGCTGCAGAAGTGGCGTATGACCACCTGCCACTAACTAGCCCGGATGATGTCGCGACAGAATGGGTCAAGCTCGCGCAAGGTGTTGGTGGGTCTTCACAAACCGATCCACGCGGCATCGACAGCCTGCGGCTCTGCGGGCAGAAAACGGGCCAGCAACGACGCAACGAGCGACACGGCTGATTGCGACCCACCCGACGAGTTTGGTGAATAATCCGGCTAGTGCCACATTTCACAATGGAGGACGCGTCACGAATCCTTCGTGCCAGGCGTCACATGCGGCTCAGGTATCTCAATGGCCGAGGTTGAATTGGACGCATCCGACAGCGGACCGTCTGCTTTCGGCAATTTCGGCCTCGGCCTGAAGGAAGCCCCGCGGATGGCAACGCGGACCGACGGATATGGGGGGACGCATGTTGGGGCACGACGTAGTGGCAAAGGACATCTCGCAACGTCGGCAGATCCGTCGCGCCAGCAGCTTGTACCATCGGCGTGCTCGATGGGCAGGGCAGCTCCGATGATGCCACAGCCAACCGATCCCGATCCGGCACGGTCGCCCTGTCACGCCGAGGGGTGCCAGCCCGCATCGGCCCACAGTTCACCACTGACCGCCGAGTTGGAAATCAGGAAACAGATGGCATCGGCAATTTCGCGCGGTGCAATCAAACGTCGCAACTGCGTGAAGGGAAGAATGTACTTGTTGATGTAATCTTCCCCCAGTGCCCGAACCATCGGCGTATCGGTGAAACCGGGGTGAATGACAGCGCAACGCACGCCGTGAAAAATCGCTTCTTTGGTCAGCGTGGCGGCAGCGCCCTCCAATCCCGCCTTCGTCGCCGCATAGGCGATTTGACCTTTGTTACCTTGCGACGAGACAGAACCAATGAACACGATCGTTCCCTGAACTCCTTCCGAGGGATCCCAACGTGCCCGGCTTCGCGCGTGGCGATCCTCGGCCACGCGGCCCACCATTTCCAACGCCCAGTAGACGGGTGCGATCAGGTTGATCTCCATGGTTCTCCGGAATTCGTCGATGGGGTACAACTCGGCTTTGCCCGTCTCCTTACTGACTTTGGCCGCCAGGGCGTCACAGGTGATCCCGGCTGCCGGAACACAGATCCGCGGGATTCCGTGCTGTTGGGCAATTTGATCGTACACCTGTCGTCGAAAAGCGTCGTCGGTCACGTCCCCCACAAACGGCACGGCGGCAAACTGCCCCCCTTGGTTACTCTGTAACTCGGCGGCGACGTCCTGGACGTCGTCGCTCCGGTCCACCATGGCGATCGCACTGACTTCACGGCGCACCAATTCCCCGGCCACCTCGCGGCCAATCCCGCTCGCCGCCCCGGTTATCACGGCTACATGCTGTTTGACTTCCACCGCTGACCCCCCCACATGAAATCCCCTCGCTGTGAGCCCCACCACACATGGGTGCCCCGTAACGCGGCCGATTATAGCCCGCAAAAAACCAATAGGCAACTCTCTATTTTGCAATCGCAAAATAAGGGCCGTCAAGCAAACCTGGACCAATAAGGCGATAAAATGCCAAAAATCGCGAACTATCCACTTGAAAGTCGTCACGTCCCGACCTAGAATTTTGCTAATGCGTCACAAAAATTGTGCATCTGCGAGACAGCGATGGCCCATAACAAGTTGACGACTGCAAATGGCCAGAAAATCACGTTGCGACGATATTCCAACCGTCGCTACTACGATGCGAGTCGGCGGCAGCACGTCACGCTGGAGGAGATCTTCGAACTGGTTCGCACCGGCAATGACATCGAGGTAACAGACTCCACGTCGGGAGAGGACATTACGACCAAAGTGCTGACGCAGATCATCCTGGAGCATGACGCGCCGAAATTGGATGTGTTCCCCGCCGAGTTGTTGCATCAGCTGATTCGCGCCAACGAACCGCTGGTCCACGAGTTTGTCGAGAAGTATTTCAGTCAGGCCTTCGCCGCGTTTCTGGATTCGCAGAAGCGATTTGGGCAGTACATGCGAGAGGCGCTGGGGTTGTCGGTGCCGCCGGCGGCATCCTGGCCAGTGGGCGCGTGGGGGCCTTTTGCGCAGTCACTGTTTGCCGACCGCGCAACTCCACCGCGGGAGGCCGGGTCTGCGGAAGAAGGACCTGGGGAGGAGGACGACTTGCGCCGCAGCGTGGAGCAATTGCAGTCGCAGCTGCGCCAACTGCAGGAGAAAATAGAGGACCGCTGAAAGGTAAGAATGTGGGGAGAAATATTCCCACGCGGGTTGACGATCCGCTGTGGGTTGCGGAGCGATCCGTGAAACGATTCCAGGTCTGTACTGACTATTTAGTGAGGGGGGTGTATCCATGACTGCCGAGAAATCTGCTCAGACAACTGTCAACGAGATGTTCGATCAAGCCGCCCGGTTTTTCCAGGAATCGGTCGCGGCGGGTATCCGACTGCAGGAACAGTCGGCCAAGGCGATGGGGCAAATTGTGGGTGGTTTCACTTCGCCACAGCGGTGGCAGGAGCAAGCACAAACCACCTGGGAGCAATTGACGGCGACGGCCGAGAAGAGCATGTCCGATGCCGTGCAGCTGATGACGGAGAACACCAAGACAAGTTTGGAATTGCTGGAGAAGGCCTTCGAAGCGCAGGCCGCATTTGCCAAAGGTGACGGGCAGACGCAGACGCGCGAGTTGTGGGAGACGGCCGTCGGTTCGTACCTGCGCAACGCCGAAATCATGCTGCAAGCCAATAACCGTATGTTAGAATCGTGGCGACAGATGGCCGACGTTCTGAAGTCCCAGATGCCGCCGGCATCCGATGAGGCGTCAGAATAGCGACTTCAGCGGTCGTTTCGTGGATTCTGTACCAGACGCGGTCGGCAACGCAGGCGCGTCAATGAACACGAAAGGTCACGAGGCAATGCTCGAGCAGGTGTTTCTCGCGGGCAGCGTCCGCACCCCCATTGGTGGTTTCTCAGGTTCCTTATCCACGGTGCCCGCCCCCGTGTTGGGCAGCACCGCACTCCAGGCCGCGTTGGCACGCGCGGGTGTGGACCCGGCCGAGGTCGACGAAGTCATCTTCGGCAACGTGCTGGGGGCGGGACTGGGCCAGAATGTTGCCCGCCAGGTGGCACTAGGCGCGGGGTTGGCTCCCTCCGTGCAAGCCATGACCGTGAACAAAGTCTGCGGTTCGGGCCTGAAGTCGGTGATGCTGGCCGCCCAGGCGATCCAGTGCGGCGACGCGGAATTAATCGTTGCCGGCGGCACGGAAAACATGTCGCAGGCCCCTTATCTCCTTCCCAAGGCGAGGACCGGTTATCGGATGGGGCATGGCGAGTTGATCGACTCGATGGTCCAGGACGGGCTGTGGGACGTATACAACAACATGCACATGGGGATGTGCGGCGACCGCTGCGCCGAGCGTTGCGAGTTTTCGCGGCAGCAGCAGGACGAGTTTGCGGTGGCCAGTTATCAGCGGGCCCTTCAGGCCCAGCAGGACGGGACTTTTGCCGCGGAGATTATCGCGGTGGAAGTCGCTGATCGAAAAGCCACGCTGCGCGTGCAGCAGGACGAAGAGCCGACGCGATTCAACGAAGAGAAACTGCGCGGTCTGCGGCCAGCCTTTGGCAAAGACGGCAGCGTCACGGCGGGCAATGCCTCGAGTATCAACGACGGCGCCGCGGCGGTGGTCGTGGCTTCCGCCGACAAATGCGAAACATTGGGAGTGAAGCCGGAGGCGAGAATCGTCGGTTATGCGGCCTATTCCCGCGAACCCGAATGGTTCACGCTGGCACCGGTTGGAGCCGTCGAGAGGTTGCTGCAAAGCCTCGGCTGGAGTGCCGACGAGGTGGACCTGTTTGAAGTGAACGAGGCGTTTTCGGTGGTGCCCATGGCGGTGATGAAGGAGCTGCATATCCCGCATGACAGAATGAACGTGCACGGAGGTGCCGTGGCGTTGGGGCACCCGATCGGCGCCAGCGGGACACGTGTCCTGGTCACGCTGCTCAACGCCCTGCGACATCGCAACGCCGCGCGGGGGATCGCATCTCTTTGCATCGGCGGCGGCGAGGCCGTGGCCATCGCTGTCGAGAAGTGCTAAGGAATCAGGGAAGAATAACTTCACCTTGTTTCCTCGCCCCTTTGGGGAGAGGGTGGGGTGAGGGGTCAGCAAATCTGGAAGTTATTTTTCCCGCACAGCTAAGTGTTTCGCAACCCGGAGATATCACCATGAATGACCTTCCGCAAAGCGGTTTTCCCGCGGCCGATCTGTTCACTCGACTCTGGTCGGAATTCGCCGGAAAAATGATGAGCAGCGGCATGGCGTTCTCCCCAGGAAATGCTGCGCCAGAAGTATCTCGCGACATGCGCACGGCCATGTTCCGGGCCTGGAGTGACTACTGCGACCAGTACATGCGTTCGCCCGAGTTTCTCGAGATGATGAAGCAATCATTGGGCGCATCGCTGGAGGCCCGCAAACAGTTGAATGACTTCCTGGGCCGCGTGCAGCATGAATTCCAGGGGGCCAGCCGCCAGGATGTGGATCAGATGATGTCCACGCTGCAGCACCTGGAACAGCGCATCGTCGATCGGTTGGATGACATGTCCGCGGAATTCGCGCAGTTGCAGCAGCGCATGCAAGCCATCGAAAAGATGACGAGTAAAAAGTCCGGCAAGAAGAAGTCGCACTCGGAAGATGACGATTGAATGTAGCTGTTTGACACGAGGTAATCTCATGACCGCGGACCCCAAGAAAGAGAACGTCTGGTTGGATTGGCAGAAATCGATGTTCGATGAAGCCACCAATCATGCCAAGCGGATGTCGCGGCTGCCGTTTCTGTGGCAGAAGGCTCAACGCGTCAAGAAGGGTGCCACGCCGTCCGAAGTAGTCTATCAGGAAGACCGCGTCAAGCTCCTGCATTACGTCAGCGATACGCCGCCCAAGTATGAGACTCCCTTGCTGTTTGTCTTCGCCTTGGTGAACCGGCCGTACATTCTCGATCTGCTTCCCAACAAGAGCGTGGTGCGGCATTTTGTGGATGCTGGTTTCGACACGTATCTGATCGACTGGGGAGTACCGACTCACGCAGATCGCAGCAGAACTTTGGACTCTCACATCAACGGTTACATGCTGAACATTGTCGAGTTCATTCGAGAACGAACCGCGTCGCAGCGTGTGAGCTTGCTCGGGTATTGTATGGGGGGCACGATGAGTGCGATGTTCACGTCGCTGCATCCCCAGTTCGTGCAGAACTTGATACTGATGGCCGCCGGAATCGACTTCAGCACGCGGGAAGGACTGATCAACTTGTGGACCGATGCCAAATACTTCGATGCGGACGCCGTTGTCAACGCGTACGGAAACTGCCCGGCAGAGTTTTTGCAGGGCATGTTCCTGATGCTCAAACCCATCGCGAATCTCATCGAAAAACCGCTCAATCTGTATGAACGCCTGGAGGACGACAAGTTCGTCGATGAGTACCTGACGATGGAAATGTGGCTCAACGACAACATTTCCGTGCCGGGAGAGGTCTATCGCCAGTTCGTACGAGACCTGTACCAGAAGAATCTGCTGGTTAAGAACCAGCTGCCAGTCGGACGGCATGTTGTGGATCTCAAGCGCATCACCTGCCCGATACTCAACTTGATGGCCACTCGAGATGATCTGGTGCCGTGTTCGCAAAGCGAACCGTTCAACGATCTGGTCGGTTCGTCCGATCGCAAGACCATGAAGCTGGCCGCCGGTCATATTGGCCTGGCAGTGGGCTCCCGAGCGCAACGGGAAATCTGGCCCGAAGCCTGCCAATGGCTTGCCCAACGCTCGCAGCCAACCGCGTGATGCAGACGGCTCTGCGCGGTACATTCCACAGCCAAGCCCGGATGATTCACGTAGGGTGGTCAAGCTCGCGCAGAGTGTTGGTGAGTCGTCACAAGCCGATCAGCTCGCCAGCAACAGTCCGTGTTGGTGCGGGCAGAAAACGAGCGAGCGAAGAGCCACCAGCAGCACGGCTTGCTCGAGCCAGCCTACGAGTTTTGTAAATCATCCGGGCTAGCGTCAGCCTGGCCGCAAAGCGGCGGGGCGGGCGTCCAGGGAACCGGGGAAAAATAGCTTCGCATTTTCCGTCCCTGGGTGGCACGGGAACCAGGGTACGTTTCGACGTGAGAGATGGTGCACCCTCAAGGGGTGCCACACGTCACGGCATGTGTTCGGACGACGTTCGGAGCACCGACATCGCTGCAAAGTCGTGTGATACCTCCTTGGGATATCGAATTGTCTGACGGCTGATACCCAGGGGTCACGCGCCGGTCGCGTGCGCCGCCCCCGGCTTACCCCAGGCTTCGGGGGTGGAACCGCTTCGCGGTAAGGAGGCGGGGTGATGGAACGCGCTATTGTTGACCGCTCATACCACACCCTCAGTATGCACGCGGACTTCGCAGGGGAAGCGGGACCGAGTACACTTCGCAGTGTGGCTGCTCGCCCCCCAGTGCAAGCCGCTCCCGATGGCGGAGCGTGAAAGACGTTAAATCCGCGTCGCGAACGGCCTCGGAAGCGCGACCACACATTGTCGCAAAAACACAGTCCGCAACTCTCAGTTTCTACAAGGCCATTACCAAGGAGCCCAGCGATGGCAACGACGAAATTCAAAGGCAGCACGGTTCACACTTGCGGCGAACTGCCCGTGGCAGGCAGTCCAGCGCCGGAAGCGGTCCTCACCGCGGCCGATCTGTCGGATGCAAAAATCAGCAGTTTCACTGGATCCAAGGTGGTGCTGAATATCTTCCCCAGCGTGGATACGGGTGTCTGTGCCGCCTCGGTCAGAAAATTCAATGCCACAGCCGCATCGCTCGACAACACAAAGATCCTTTGCATTTCCCGGGACCTGCCGTTTGCACAGCAGCGATTTTGTGGGGCGGAAGGAATCGAGAGCGTCACCATGCTATCGGAAATGCGCGACGGGACATTCGGCGAAACATACGGCGTTCGGATGATCGACGGTCCTCTGGCCGGATTGTTCGTGCGCACCGTGATCGTCATTGACACGACGGGCAAGGTGGCGTATTCACAGCTCGTTCCGGAGATTGTCGAAGAACCGAATTATGACGCGGTGATGGACTGCCTGAAGAAGCTGTAGAACGCGTGGCTTCCGCAGGCAGAGGTGAATGGGGACTCATGGATCAAAATCTCAAAGAACAGGTCAAGTCGAAGTATGGCTCAGTCGCCGTAAGCGGGCTGTCCACCAGCAACGACGGCGTCAAGGCGGTTGCCGAGGCATTCGGGTATTCCACCGAAGAACTCGCCTCGATTCCGGCAGAAGCGAATATGGGGTTATCATGTGGCAATCCGATCGCCACGGCCAGCCTGAAACCGGGGGAAGTCGTCGTCGATCTTGGCTGTGGTGGTGGGCTGGACGTGTTGCTGGCGGCGCATCGCGTCGGCTCTACAGGCAAGGCAATCGGGATCGACATGACCCCGCAGATGATTGAGCTGGCCCGCAACAACGCCACCAAGGCTCACTCGCACGCAAATGCCGAGTTTCACCTGGCATCGATCGATGACATCCCGCTTCCTGATCTGTCCGTAGATTGCGTAATCAGCAATTGCGTCATCAATCTCGCGCCTGACAAGCCGGCCGTGTTTCGTGAGGTCGCACGCATCCTCAAACCGGGTGGCCGATTGGCGGTGAGTGACATCGCGTTAAAGAAACCCTTGCCAGATGCGCTCGCCAATGACATTGCCGCATACGTCGGCTGCATCGCCGGGGCACTCTCTGTCAACGACTATCGTCGGCACCTGGTGGAGGCAGGATTCTTGGCCGTTGAAATTATTGACTCGCAAGCGGACCTGAACGTCTATGCCAAAGTCGCGAACCAATCTGGTTGTTGCTCGCCACCGGCCAGCCCGGCTGATAGCTTGCGGGTGATTGACGCCGGTTGTTGCTCTTCAAGGCCACCGGACAGTGCCGAGACACTTCACAGACGACTGGCCGATCTGCTCACACAGTATGATGTCAACGACTACGCGGCCAGCGTCAAAGTCTTTGCCGTGAAACCGCCCTGAGATCGCTGTTCCCGCAGCCGGTCCTGCCGTGGCAAACGTCAACGAGCCGGACGGACGTGTTGCGTCTGCACCGCTGGTTCAGATTTGAGGCAGGTCAGCAATTATCACCGTGCGGCAAACTCGAGCGGGTCCGGCTTCGGAGCTCGGCCACGACATCAACTCGCGTGCTGCCCCGCGGCCTGACGAAACTTTTGCCGAGTCCAGCGGGTCAGCTCGCGGAACAGGTAGCTTCCCACGGCTTCTCGGTGCGACGTAAGCGCGGCTCGTGCGACTTGCCCCGCCCGCAGCTGGACGCTCCGCTCGCCGGTCAAGCAGAGGCGGCCGACGAAATGGGGAACCAGCAGCTCCGTTTGTTCCGCGTCGTGACCCAAGTCATCAGGTTCCTGTCCCTTGGCTTTCACCGCCAACGGGCCGCCATTGGCTCCGGAAAGTGCCGGGTGCGGGCAATCGAGCCTGGCACGCGGCTCGATGCTCGACAGCTCGGAAAGAAAGACCTGGCCCCCGGGCAATCGAACGTGGACCGGCCGTCCCACGTTGGTCTTGAAGGCAGGCAGTTTGTCCTGCGCGATGGCCAGCCGCAGTTCCTTGTGATGTTCGCTGCCGATCGACAGGATCTCGTCACCCGGCTTGAGATAGACACCCAACAGGTTCTGCAGATCCACACCGATTACCCTACCACTGGTTGGCGCACGCAGCGTCAGATGCGAAATCTGTTCGGACTTTTCCTGGTGCTTTTTCTGTAAGGCCTCCAGTTGTTTAGCCTCGGCTTGCCACGCAGCCAATTTCCGTCCGTGTTCATGCACCCGGCACTTGGTCTCCGCTTGCTCGATGGCTCGCTCGAGATCGGCAAGTTCCAGGGCAAGCTCGTCGTTCCGCAGCACCGCCAGCACCTGGCCTTCCGTGACCAGCTGGCCGCCCTGCACGTGAATCTTTGCCACAAAGCCCGGGCTGTCCGCACGGACAACTGCCAACGGCGCGTAGTCTACCACGGCCGGCGCCTGCGGGGGCAGCGGCCAGGGAACCTGGATGGCCAGCAACGCCGCAATCACCATGGCCAGTCCAACAGTCGAAAACGACAGGCTGCGC
The DNA here is from genome assembly GCA_963700575.1 of uncultured Planctomycetota bacterium. Classification (GTDB taxonomy): domain Bacteria; phylum Planctomycetota; class Planctomycetia; order Pirellulales; family Pirellulaceae; genus JAJRVM01. The sequence goes on from CAVOYC010000001.1 coordinate 315,901, forward strand.
GTACTGTTGTCCTGGTACCTCATCCGCATGATGCGCTTCAGCAACCGGACCAGAGGCATTCCCAACCACAACACGGCTGCCAGCAGTGCGAGGATCTTCCCCGCACCCTCGAACAGCGCGGTGGCGGCGATGATCATGCACGCACAGACCATGATTTTCCAGAAGAACGATGCCAGTCCGTAACCGGCAACCAGCAGCCGCTTGACGTGCGCAGGCGGCAGGCCGGGCGGCGCGGGTCCCGCGCAGAAAAACGGCATGAGCGCCACGCGGGTCAGCTGCTGCTGGGAAACCGTGGCGAGATTGGGAATCTCCAGGGCGTCGGACAGCATGTAGTAGCCATCAAAGCGCATCAGAAAGTTGGCGTTAAACACCAGCGTGGTCAAACTGGCCATGACGATGACGTTAAAACACAAGCTGTGGAACAAGCCGGGCGCCGTGTGGCTCCACAACAACGTGGCGAGACTCGCGACAAACAGCTCGAGCATACATTCCCGCCGCAGCCGTGATTACCCGATGCCACCTGGATCGGAACTTCCAGCTTGATGAGACGTCCACGTATGTGACCGGCAGGAATAGAATGAGAATGATGCCGGCCTCGCGCACGGAACCACCAAACTTCTTACAAGCCGCACCGTGGGCAAACTCGTGCACCAGTTTCAATCCAAACCAGCACAACGGCAGCCAGATCCAGTTCAGCGGTGCAAAGACGCCGACAAAGGAGTTCAGCGCCACGGTCCAATCGCTGGTGATCTGCAACACGGCGATCAAGCCGAGTGTCAGCCAGGCGACCAACGCCCACGGGGAAAACCACCAACTCACCCACGGCGACAAGGCATTGAAAAACCGGTCCGGATGCAGCAGTGGCAGACGCAGGACCAGTGGATTCCATCGTTGCAGCCCTGGTCCCTGTTGCTCGCTAGTCGCTATCGTTCGACGGGACGGCGCGACGCGCTCGCTGGTCCGCACCAGAGCGTTCTCCAGCAGCCAGTTGCAGATGGTCACGGCTTCATGTTCGGTAAAGGCCGCGTTGGGCAAGGCGGTGGCGGTCAGATTCATGGCCTCGCCGATCGTGGTCTGCCCGTCCAGCAGGGAAACGAACGCGTATTCCGCGGTGCCGATGCGGTAGAACCTGGCATTCAGCGGGTCCTCGACCAGGTAATAACGCTGGCCGCCAGAGAGTTGGGGAGTCCAGACCAGATCGCCACGTATCGCCAGCTTGCAGCTGGCCAATTCGCGGATTCCCAAGTCCTGTTGCGCGGTCATGTCACCATCCCAGCCACCGACAGAGTGTCTCCCACGGCTTGTGAAAGAGGGTCCAGGCCACGGTGCGGCGAGGACCCACGACACGCGCGGATCCCTGCATTCCGGGGCGCAGCTGTCCGTCCTCGTTGGGCAGGGTCACCTCCGCCAGAAAAACGTTCCGTTGGTCCCGAATTTGAGACCGTGGATGGATCCGCTTGATGGTGGCGCGAAGCGGTGACTCGCGACACGCTTCCAGATGGAGAATGACTTCCTGACCTTCACGCACGTAAGGGATATCGCCTTCCGGAACGGCCAGCTCGGCGATCATCTCCGCCAACGGTGCAATTTCGAACAACGTTTGCCCGCAAGTCACCGGAGCGCCCTGTGCCCTCTCGAGATCTCCGAAGACGACCATGCCCGCGATGGGACTCTTGACTTCCAGGTTCTCTTGGCGAGCTTCAAAGAGCTCCTTCTTTAGCTCCAGACGATCCACTTCCAATCGAGCCACGTTGGCGGCAGCAAAGTCGTGTTGGGCAAAGGATGCCTCGCTCTGTTTGACGGCCCGATCCCGCTCCGCGATGATGCCCGCCAATTCCCAGCGGATTTCGCGGCCATCCATCAGCGCCAACACGTCGCCCGGGGCTACCGTCGCGCCGGCCGTCACCAAGGCCCGTTCCAGGATCCCGTCGTACGGAGCCGCGACATAGCGGCGCGTCACCGGCTCGACTCGGCAGTCGCAGCCAATCCGGTACTGGACCGGGAGCAGCAGTGCGACAAGCAGCGTGCAAAGACCGAGCAACGCGCCACGCGTCTTCCAGGACCGGTCCTTACCGGTTAGCCTCGAAAGGAAGCTGGCCAGCAGCCCTCGTCGCACCCGCCCCAGCAGAGCCAGACACGAGGCGACGCGTGCTTCGGACGCCTGCAGCATGCGCGTGACGTGCGGTCGACTGAGACGCTGCTTGGCGCCGAGAAACAGCCAGGCTCCGATCAGTTCGCCCTGGCTGTTTCGCAGCGGAGAGCTAACTACACACGAGACATCCGCGACGCTGCACAGCTTGTGGTGCGCCAGCGCGGCATGCCGTCCCGCTGCCGATTCGGGAGGCCACACCGTCAGTGTCTCACGGAGGATGGCCTCGTCCAGGGCGGCCTCGAGGGCGCCGACCAACGGCGTATGCTTGTCAAACTTGTCGACCCCCGAAATCGCCCGCAGGCAGCTGCGGCCGTTCCAGCGGGAACAGGTGGCCAGCGCCACGCGATCGCACCCAAGGTACTCCTGCAACCGCTCGGCCAACACGTGGCAAGCCCGTCGCAAATCCGCACAGTTTTCCGCTTCCTCCAACAGTTCCTGCAACGCAGCGGTCAGCTGCGCTTCGTGCTCCGCCACGACCGCACTGCGGTGAACGTGCCACAGGGTGATGTACGCGGTGATCACCTCCAACACGTTCAGCCGAAGATCGTGAGAGACGCAGGTATCAGAAAAGACGACCATTATGGCGTGGGCTGGACGACCCGGCAGCTGAACCGGCAAGCAGGCAGCAACCAATGGCGGCTGACCTCTCAACTCCTCCACCACCAGACGTGATTCTTCGCACGCCGATTCGGCCAGGGCGAACAACAGTGCATCCTCCGCCGCGTCGGTCAGCGAAGGGTCGCCTCGCAAATAAATCCCGGCATCCAGCGCCTGCGAGGCATCTCGGTCGTAATAGACCGTGGCCTCGGGACGCAGGTGTTCACCGATCAACCGCGCAACGGCGGCCAGCATCTGCTGTTTGTCGTGATGCTGACCAACCGCCTGCAGCAAGCCCTGGCGAATCACGTCCATGTCAAATAGCGGAACGCCTGAAGTTTGTTCGCCGTCGTCCAGGCTGGAAGCCTGCACGACAACACAGGACAAAGACGGATCGGTGTAGTAGTCGATGGTGTTCATCGGTAGGCTTGCATGGGTGGCGGCTGCATTCGTCTTCCAACCGCGTTCGTGATCAAGGTAAACTCGCCTCGGCGGCTCCCGACAACGTCTCCTGGGCCACTGCACTTGACCCTGGCAACTGCAGTGTGCATCGCGTGCCACTGCGGTAAGTGCCCGCGGGGTTGTCGACGCGAATCTTGACCAACACCGTGCCACTTTCGGCGTCCGTGATGGGTGCGATGAATTCTACCGCGGCGGCTGTTGGCTGCTCTTGGCCCGACAGGTGGACGTCGACTTTTTGTTCCACGCGTAAACTGCCTGCAAATTCTGTGGTGAGCGAGAAGACGGCCAGCAACGGATCCAGCTGTACCAGTGTCAGCACCGCCGGTTCATTGGGCGCGACGAATTCTCCTTGTTCCTTATGGATGCGGGACACGACACCCGCGATCGGTGCTCGCACCGTTCGACGATCGATCTGCGTCTGGATCTTCTCGTACTCCAACTGTTTCAGGACCAGGTCTTCTTCCGCTGCCAGCAGTTGAGCTCGAGCGATTTCCAGGTCCGTTTCCGCTCGACGCACTTCTTCCGGACGAGCGTGACCGCTGGCGAAAACCTCTGCGAAGCTCCGGGCACGGTCTTCCTTTAATTTCACTTCCGCCTTTGCCGCCAGCAGGCGACCGCGGCATTCCTTGCTCTGTTGGGCGATGTTCAACGCCGTCCTCAGCAATTCCGAGTCCAACGTCGCCAGCGCCTGCCCCTGAGTAACCACATCTCCCTCACTAACCAGCATTGCGGCAATCACCCCCGTCTCGATCGCGGCCACATCGATCAACCGATAGGGCTCCGTCAAACCGCGCGCCACGGGCGGAGCGGCCCCCCTGGCGCTGGGCAGCGTCATGAAAAGCAGACAGGTGAGCGCGCAATAGCGGAATAAGTTCATGTTCAAACGGGCTTCTAAGGGGATCACGATCCAGAGATTGTTGCCTGCCGCCTGTAAACTTAGACTGACTCAGCAAATGTAGCTTGCCGGCAAGTCAACCTGGCATATAGGAATTCACGAACCACCCAGATGGGACCAACTCGCGTCCCCTTGGTTCGCTTGTTCGGGCGGAAGCACTTGGGTCGGTTATGCAGGCGGAATCACGTGGGTGCTTTCTGGTTAAGTGTGACGGAATTCACCCGCAATCTGGCCGGCATGCGCAAACGCTCCTGGCTTTTTCACTGCTCGGTTGCAGTCAACCCATCAAAATCTCCCGGTTGCAGAGTCTGAAGCACTTGTGATTCCTTTCCGGCAAGGTTTGTGGCGCGAAATGCTGCTCGCGCGCGAGAATTCCTTTCCCGTGATCTTTGTGCAAGATATGTTTCGCGGGGGCAGTACCTTATGCTTGTGAGCAATAAACAAGTTGTTGATCGTTGCCTGAATGAGGCCATCGCGGCGACAAGGGACGACCGGCGAACTCAGCGGCGATATCCGTTTTTTCGCCCGATCACCATCACCGTGGGCGACGAATCGTGGCCTGCCTTCTGCCGCGACATATCGCGCGGAGGCATGGGCCTGCTGCACGATCAGTTCCTTGAGCCAGGGCGCACGATCAAGGTGACTCTCCCTACACGGGCCGAGCATCTTCATCTGGCCGGCGAAGTCAAATGGTGTTCGCACGCTGGCGAAGAGTGCTACTTAGGTGGTGTCAGCTTCCGCAACCTGGCGGTCGGCACCTCCTTGGCATTGTTGTCGGAGGTGATCCGGGAAGAGGTCAGTCGGCGCATGCAGCAGCGGTACCCGTTCTTTCGCCCGATCACCATCCGAGGCGGACACGCGTCAGAACAAACGGCCTTTTGCCGCGACATTTCTCGCGGAGGTATGGGCCTGCTGCACAGGCGACCGATCACACCGGGGCGCGCCATCATGACCATTTCCGACGCTGAGGGCGAGCACCAGGAGCTCTCGTTGGAGATTCGTTGGTGCCTGCCGTCAGCCCAGGATTGGTATCTGAGCGGCGCAAAATTCGCCAGTGTCTGGCTAGAAGAAGTCCCGGCCAAGTTGATGTGACCCGGGCCGGAATGCGACCATTTATCTCTCATGGCCTGAATCTTCACAGCCGTGCGGACTCGGCTTACCGCACCTCCCCAACATGTCAGGTTTAATGTTACGATTTTTCAGAGCTCTTTGGATGGAGGAATTGGCCGAAGGCCTTACCTCACCGTAGCCTGGGGCAACACCCCTCGTGGTTACACACGAGTCTGATTTCCACTGGGCTCGTCCCAGTGGGACCACAACTGGTTGGCTACCTGTCACCCACACAATTCCTGTGCTCTCCGCCGGGCTTGCGAGCGGGGGAGGCGGCGACTCTCACGCTACAGCACCGGCGACAGTCGTTACTCCCCCCGGGACAAGCCCGGCGGAGAGCCGAAACAAATGATGCGAGAAATGATGTTCACGGTGCCGAATGTAGCTGGCCAGTTGTCACTCCCACTGGGACGAGCCCAGCGGAAGTGTACGCAGCCGATGTGTAGAACAACGAGGGCGATGCCCCAGGCCACGATGAAAGAATGGCCGTTGGCCAATTGAATTGACCCGAAACGCATCACTCAGCGGTGCGCTCCGCGAGTTTGGTGACCATCTCCTCCAGCCAGCGGTCTCGTGCGAAGAGCCTGCACCGGGTGGCGTATGCCCGTCTCTCCATCCGCTTCTGCAACCTGGCGAGCTCCGTGGAAAAGTCCACGCGAACCTCACCGTCTTCGTCGCTCTGGCGGACCATGCGACGGGCGACTGCCGGACCGTTCTGGGCGATCAGTCGGTCTTCGGCCGACACAAACAGCTGGCACGATCCCGGATCTCCCTGACGTGCGCAACGACCGATAAGTTGTCGATCGACGCGGGCTGAATCGTGGGGCTCGCAGCCAATGACGTGCAGCCCTCCCAGCTTCGACACGCCGCGGCCCAATTTGATGTCCGTACCCCGCCCTGCCATGTTCGTGGCTACGGTCACCGCGCCGGCCTGCCCCGCCGTGGCGACAACGTCCGCTTCATCCGCATCCTGACGACCGTTCAGCAAGTGAAACGGGACGCCCAATGCCGTTAACCTGGCGGCCAGCAACTCGCTGTCCTGAATCGTTCGCGTGCCGACGAGAATGGGTTGACCTGTCCGATGAATGCGCTCGATGTCCGCCACGATCGCCGCCCATTTCGATTGCTGGTGAGAAAAGAACCGCGTCGGCAGTACGCGTCGCTGTGATGGCGTGCGTAAGGGGACCTTGACCACCGGTACATGATACACCTGCCAATACTCCCTTTCCACGCCCTCGGCCGTGCCGGTCAAACCGCAGAGTCCGTCGTACAGCCGCAGGTACCGCTGGCGGGAAATGCGCGCCATCGACTCGTTCTCGGCCGTGATGGGAATGCCCTCACGTGCTTCCACGGCTTGACGAAGTCCATCGCGCCACGAGCGGTTGGCGAAAATCCGACCCGTTTTCTCGTCGACCAGCATCAAGAGATCTTGATCAATCACGTAATCGACGTCTCGTTTCAAAAACAGCTTGGCACGCAACGCTTGTTCCACGTACTGGGACCAGGGACGTTGCGATCCGCCGTTGGACTGTATCGTCGCAGCCTGGCGTATCCTGTCCGCACCGCTCGGCGTCACTTGGATCACCTGCTGCCGCGTATCGAGCACATAGTCCTGATCAAGCTCTAATTGGTCGGCCAGTCGCCTGGCGTTGAGGTACAGCTGCGAGTTGGTCGCCGTACCTTCCGATGCTCCGGACAAGATCAGCGGTGTTGTGGCTTCGTCCAGCATGACGCTGTCGGCTTCATCCACGATCGCGAACGCCCGGCCGCGTTGCAGAGGCACGAGGGCGGGATTGCCGCGGCCATGAAGCCGGTTTCGGTAGGCATCTCCCAGACGATGTCGAGGACGATTCAGAAGACAGAGCTGATCTCGCAGGTAGTCAAACCCGAATTCGTATCCCGGCCCGTAGGTGATGTCGCAGGCATAGGCGGCGCGTTTCTGCGCAGGGGACGCGTCCTGGTGCAACACCCCCACGGAAATGCCCAGCAATTCCCAGGCGGGACGCAGCAGCTCGTAGTCTCGCTCGGCCAGATAGGCGTTGACCGTCATCACATGGACTCCGCCGCCGGATAGGGCGAACGCGCCGGCGCCGAGCGAGGCCGCCAGTGTCTTGCCCTCACCTGTTTGCATTTCGGCGATGGATTTGCGCACCAGGGCCAAACCGGCCAGCAGTTGTACGTCGTACAAGTCGAGGCCGAGCTCGCGACGCAGAGCTTCCGTCACCAGGCCAAAGCAAGAGATGATTGTTGTTTGATCGAGCGGCCCAGAATCGGATAACGGCTGCCGAAGTGCCGTCATCTGGCTCCGCAACCCAACGTCTGTCAACGATCGCACCGCGTCGGCGCGGTCTCGAATTTCCTGTACCACGCGCTGGTCGCCGGAAGGTGGCGCCGCGGCGTGGGGCCGCACCGAATAGATCAGGTCAACCATGGACGTCACACTGCCGAGCATAAGTTGCGATACTCCACTGGTAAGATTAAGATTAAGAGGATAGATTCGGATTAAGAGTTACCGCCGAGCTCGTCGTACGACCCATCCGCGATGCACGCTTCCGCTGGGCTTGTCCCACGCGGAGCGACAACTGACAAGCTACATGCAATGCCATAAACATCATCTCTGCCTTCACTGTCTTCTGCTCTCCGCCGGGCTTGTCGTACGACCCATCCGCGAGGCACGCTTCCGCTGGGCTTGTCCCAGGGGGAGCGACAACTGACAAGCTACATGCAATGCCATAAACATTATTTCTGCCTTCACTGTCTTCTGCTCTCCGCCGGGCTTGTCGTACGACCCATCCGCGAGGCACGCTTCCGCTGGGCTTGTCCCAGGGGGAGCGACAACTGACAAGCTACATGCAATGCCATAAACATTATTTCTGCCTTCACTGTCTTCTGCTCTCCACCGGGCTTGTCGTACGACCCATCCGCGAGGCACGCTTCCGCTGGGCTTGTCCCAGGGGGAGCGACAACTGACGAGCTACATGCAATGCCATAAACATTATTTCTGCCTTCACTGTCTTCTGCTCTCCGCCGGGCTTGTCGTACGACCCATCCGCGAGGCACGCTTCCGCTGGGCTTGTCCCAGGGGGAGCGACAACTGACGAGCTACATGCAATGCATAAACATTATTTCTGCCTTCACTGTCTTCTGCTCTCCGCCGGGCTTGTCGTACGACCCATCCGCGAGGCACGCTTCCGCTGGGCTTGTCCCAGGGGGAGCGACAACTGACGAGCTACATGCAATGCCATAAACATTATTTCTGCCTTCACTGTCTTCTGCTCTCCGCCGGGCTTGTCCCGGGGGAAGCCGCGATTCGGACGCTGCCCTGGCAGCAAAAGTCGCCGCTTCCCCCGGGACAAGCCCGGCGGAGAGCACGAGATTTGTGCTGGTGACCGGTAGCCAACCAGTTGTGATCCCACTGGGACAAGCCCAGTGGAAATCGGACTTCTGTGTCACGATCAACCAGTTGTGATCCCACTGCGACAAGCCCAGTGGAAATCGGACTTCTGTGTCACGATCAACCAGTTGTGATCCCACCGCGACAAGCCGAGTGGAAATCGGACTGACATGTAATAATCAAGTTGTATGCACCGTGCAGGCGTCCAAAAGACAACGACTCTACTCCACATCTCGTGGCGTTTTCAACAACATCATGTCTGGCAGGCAATCGGTGCACGTCCGACGCAACGTGATTTGCTCGAACTGCAACAGCGTCCCCATTACTCGCTTCAATTCCACCAGGGACAGCATGTGGTTCACTTGCGCCTGAGCGAAATTGTTCTGCTCCACGGCCGCTCGCAGTTGCGCGTCCAACAGATCCTCCAGTACCAGGGTGGCCGAGCGATCCTCGCCGGGCAGGATCCGCCATCGCTTCTCCAGATACGCAACGTCCTCTTCGGCGGCCATCATGGCGTAGTACTTGCCCTGCATTTCCCGGTACGTGGTCTGCACTTCCCCCACGGCCACGTCGACTTCGGACACCACCTGCACGGCCGTCGCATCCAACTGGCTGCTGACCTGCTGCAGTTCCAGGCGACGGCGATCGCATACCGACCGGGCACCGCGGCGGCGCCAAGGAAGTTCGAACTGCAATCCGACCGAGTAGCCAGGTTCACCGACGGCGAACTGGTTGCCTAGCGCGGTGCCAATGTTGCCCTGTCCTTCCAGTCCCTTCACGTAAGTCTCGGCCACCAGATCCAGCGTGGGGAGCAATTCATTTTCCGAGACACCCAGCCGGACGGAAGCCGCGCGCACGTTGTTCACCGCCTCGCTCATTTCTGGGCGCCGCTCGAGTGCCGTTCGGCGAGCGTTGTCGAGAGCCACAGTTACTTGACTCGGTGCGGGAGCATCCAGGGGGATCAGTTCCAAGCGCTGCGTGGCGTTAAGGGCTGGATCACCCACCAAGGCTCCCACACGTGATTCGGCGTTGTGAATATTCTGCTCGGCCCGCGCGAGCTCGGAAAACCGGGCGGCCACCGCGGCCCGGGCGCGCACGATCTGGCTGCGTGTGGCATCAATGGCCTGTCGCGCTTCGAGTTCCGAGAGAATGCTACAGGCTTCCTGGTAGAGCTGCAGCTTTTGCAGCAACGAGGCGCGCTCGAAGTAGAGCTGCCAATAGGCGCTCGTGATTTGAATCAGTTGCTGCTGCAGGTCCGCCGAAAACTGGTTGCCGGCAACCGCCGCATCGAGCTCGGCCAGCACCGTCCGCGCTGTGTTGTACTGGCGCCCGCTGCGCAGCAGCGGCTGTGTAAAGCTGAGCACCAGCCGCGAAAGGCCCTGTTCGCGTGGCGAAAAGAATTCTGAGTTGTTGTGTTTGTAGCCAAACTCTTGTGCTGCCTCGACCGTGCCGCCTAGTGTATTGCGGCGCCGCACTCCGGCGGAGTAGTTCCAATATTCTTCGCGGAATCGAGGCGGGCCACCAGTGACCAGCTCGTTTCCCACGGGATCGTTGGGACGATCAAACGTGGATTCCATGAACGTGCGCAAGTCGAACTCCGAATCCGCTTCGACAATCCGTGTTTCTTGAATCAGCGGTGTGCGGCTGAGCGCCTGAATCCGCGGTGAAAAACTCAGGGCGTCGATCACCAGACTCTCGACGCTGACCGACCGCGCCGAGGCGGGCGGCCTCAGCGGGCGCGCCACCCCTCCAGCCCACCAGGGTTCAAAGTCCGCCGGCAGAGACAGTCCCTGTAGGGAAGGTGGGCTGGATGGGATCGGTTCGGTCGACAACCTGTTGGACGGCTCAGGCAATGGAACGCCGGGGGCGGTCGGCGGTTGGCTGTCGACAATCCGCCCGTGCCTGACGGCGGTCAACGGCCGGGTGCGGTCGGGAGCTGGTCGAACGGAGAGTCGCGAAACAGGTTCCGTGCAGCCCGTCGTGGGGTAGACTTGTGCCTGTAATGCGGTGGCAGTCCAGCTCGAAAGAACCGCGACCAGCACAGTCAGAGCGCACGGACATCGGGGATGGCCGTTTCCAGTTGCCCGGATTTGGTCCGTCACATGCCTGCGATACATCCGTGTCCTTCCGGCAAACGCGAAACCTTGATGCGTAACGATTGCGTCCGTACGTTCACGCCGTCCATGTCTACTTCGGCAAGGTTCTTTCCCGCCCCAAAGCATATTCACATGCTTCGTTTGCGCTGGCACAACCCTTGCATTCAGACCGGCCACGGTGCACGGTGTCAAAAACAGCACCACCGCTCAAACCGGTCGCATCTCGTGCGGGTTGTGCCGACGGCACGGGCTGCACAGCTCCGCACGTTTCTTCTGCGCAAAGCCCGCGTCGAATTCAGATGACACCGTTTGGGTCGATCTTAGCAGCACCTCCGGAATCGGATGTGACATGGCCGCCAAACCCTGTGCAGCCAACGGGTTTACGTGGGCAGTGTGAACTAGGTTTGTAATGTTGTCCCGATGTTTCCACCACCACCCGATCCCGCACGTGGTGGGCCAACCTGCCACCATTGCGGTCGATTCGCAACCCGAAGACACCTTCCCAGATGGTGATGCACCGAGTTCAGGCCACTCATGATCAAGCACTCTTGGTTCCACTCCGCCCGTCGCGCGATCGCCGACGCTGTTACTGGCGTTCGTTTCCGAGTCAAGTTGAACCGCGCCCGTCGTCAATCCGCGCGACAACTTGACCTGGGACGTATGGAAGAGCGAGTGATGCTCAGCGCCACGCCGGCCGCCGCGGCGGCGGCGTTAGCACCCTCACCAGACGCGTCGACGACCGCGGATCTTCCTGATACGGCCGTGCTGGTGGCCGACGCCGATGGCAACGGCACTGTGGTCTGGTCAGAGCAAACGGCCGACGGCGATTGGGATGTTCTTGCCCAGCGCTTCGACGCGCTCGGAAACCTGCTGGATGAAGCCGCGCAAGTCAACACGTACACCGAGGGAGATCAACACACTGTTACCGCCGCCATGGACTCCGCCGGGAACCTGATCCTGGTCTGGCAGAGCGATGGGCAGGACGGCGACGGCGCAGGAATCTACGCCCAGCGATATGGGGCCAATGGTGAAGCCCTGGGAGGCGAGTTCCGCGTCAACTCCATCACGGACGGGGACCAGACAGGTCCACGGGTGGCTACGGACGATCAGGGAGGTTTCCTTGTCGCGTGGACTAGCCAAGACGAAGACGGTAACGGCATCTATGCTCAGCGGTACGATGCCCAGGGGATACCACAGGGGAGCGAGTTCCGAGTGAACGAACTTGCCTCCGGCAGCCAGCAACTGTCGAGCGTCGACGCGGAGGCTGCGGGAGGTTACATCGTCCGTTGGACGGTTGAGGACTCAAACAGCATATCATCCGTATTCTATGAGCGGCAGTTTGATGCTAACGGCGTCGCACTGACGGGCGACGTCCGCCTGGACCAAGCCTTAACGGACGTTTCGATTTCCACCTCGTCGGAGGATGACCTCGTTTTCACGTCGTCTGAGGGTGACACCGACGCCTCGGCGAGCGACATGTCTGCGGAATCTCTCGCGGCCGATTACTTGAGCGCGCCCTTGGCCTTCGAATTCAACCAGGGACAAACTGACGGGGCCGTCGACTTCCTCGCGCGCGGCAGTGGCTACGCGGTGTTCCTGACCGAGGGCGATGCCGTCCTGGCACTGGACGGGGGTGACTCATCTTATGCCGTACGCCTGGACTTGCTGGACGCCCACACCGGCCCCGTCCTTTACGGCGAGCAGTTGCTGGTGGGACGTTCGAACTACTTGTTGGGCGACGACTCGAGTCAGTGGGTGACCGACGTCGAGAATTTCGCGGCCGTGCGGTACGACGACATCTACGACGGCATTGACGTGCGGTATTACGGCACCCAACAGCGACAGCTGGAATACGACTTCATCGTGGCAGCCGGGGCCGATCCGGGCCAGATTCAACTGTCGTTTTCCGGCACCGAAGCGGTGTACCTTGACCAGGACGGCAATCTTGTCCTGCAGCTCTCAAGCGACGGCGACGAACTTCGCTTTTATGCGCCGGTGGCGTACCAGGAAAACGAGAGTGGCAGGCAGATTGTCAGCAGTCAATATGTGATACAAGGCGACGGCACGATCGGCTTTGAGTTGGGCGATTACGACACCAGCCGCGAATTGGTCATCGACCCGGTTCTCGACTACCTGACCATTCATCGGCGGCACCGGCTATGACGTCGGCGAACGGAGTCGCCGTCGACTACAGCGGCAATGTCTACATCACCGGCATCACGGTCTCGACCGATTTCCCGACGACGGCAGGTGCCTATGCCGAAACGCATGCCGCCGACGGCGAGCTTATACGACATCTTTGTAGCAAAACTGAGTCGCCGACGGCAGTTCGCTGGTCTATTCCACGTTCATCGGGGGCGATGGGCTTGACTACGGCAACGGTATTACGGTCGACGGGTCCGGCAACGCGTACGTGGCCGGCCTGACGTACTCCACCGATCTGCCTACGGTGAATGCCTTCCAGAGTTCACTCAGTGGCACGATGGACGCGTACTTGCTGAAGCTAAACGCCAGCGGGAACGCTCTGCTCTATTCCTCGTACTTTGGTGGCAGCGGCACCAACGAAGCGGCCAACGAAGTCGTACTCGACTCGTCCGGCATGGTCTACATTGCGGGCCACACGCAGTCCACCGACCTGCCCTTGAAGAACGCCTTGGACAGTTCCTTGAGCGGCACGCAGGATGCCTTTGTGGCCAAGTTCGATCTGGCCCAGACGGGCAGCAACTCGCTGCTCTACTCCACTTACTTCGGTGGCAGCGGCTACGACTCGGCCGCACGGCCTGGACGTCGATTCGGCCGGCAACTTTTACATGTCCGGATCCACGCAATTCCACCGACTTTACGACCGTCAATGCCTACGATTCGACACACAACGGCGGCTACGACATTTTCCTGTCGAAGTTCAACAGCGCCGGCAGCGCCCTGCTGTACTCGTCGTACCTGGGCGGCACCGGTAGCGACTACAACGACGGCCTGGCCGTGGACGATTCCGGAAACGCCTATCTCGCGGGCCGAGCAGAGACCGGATTCTCCACCACCGCGGGAGCCTATGACACTTCCCATAACGGCGGCAGTTACGATACGCGTCGTCGCCAAGTTCGACACCACGCTCTCGGGCGCTTCCTCGCTGATCTACTCGACCTATCTGGGCGGAGGCGGCTGGGACATGGCCTACGATCTGGACATCGACTCGGTCGGAAACGTCTACGTCACGGGAGCCACCGCCTCGCTGAATCACCCGACCACCGCGGACGGAAATGACCGCATCCGCAGTGGGTCCTTTGATGGCTTCCTGACCGTTCTGGACGCCAACGGCGCCAATCTCGTCTACTCGACCTACCTCGGGGGCAGCGTTAACAACCGCGGCTAGGCGATCACCCTGGACAGCAATGGTGCAACCTACGTAGCTGGTTTCTCAGAATCTAATGAGACCTGGGGCAGTACGGCGCCCACGACCCTGGGTCCACGCGGAGGAACGGACGCCTTTGTGGCGAAATTCACCTTTAACGCCCCTCCGGCCATCGGCCTGCCCGGTGCGGCACTCGACTACACCGAAAATGACCCGGCCACGATCATCGATGCCACTGCCACCGCCAGCGATACGGATTCGGCAAACTTCGATACGGGTACATTGACCATAGACTTCACGGCCAACGGCACCGCCGACGATCGTTTGGCAATCCGCGACCAAGGGACCGGAATTGGCAACATTCAGGTCTCTGGCAATAACATCAGCTACCAGCCGGGCGGGTCGAGTATCTTGATCGGCACATTCACCGGCGGCACCGACGGTTCGACGCCGCTGGTCATCACGCTCAATTCGGCCGCGGACGCAACGGCCGTGCAAGCCTTACTGCGGAACATCACGTACGAAAACGTCTCGGAGAATCCGTCTACGGCGACGCGCACCGTCCGCTTCGTGCTCACCGACGGCGACGGCGGGACGAGCAATGCGGTAAGCGAGAACATTAACTTCACGGCCGTCAACGACGCGCCGACCTTCGGAGGCGGCGACGGGATCGTGACCACCGATCTGGCTGGAAACACGGACATTGCCTACAGCACCGTCATCCAGCCCGACGGCAAGGTGCTGGTCGGCGGTTATGCCAATAACGGAGGCAACTACGATTTTGCAGTGACTCGGTACCATGCCGATGGAGGACTCGATACCGATTTCGGCAACAACGGCACCGTACTCACCGATTTTACGGGCGGCGGCGACACGGGGCGAAAGCTGCTCCTGCAGGACGACGGAAAGATCCTGCTGGGCGGTTATGCCTTGATTTCCGGGAACCTTGATTTCGCCGTCGCCCGCTACAACGCGGACGGTAGCGTTGACACCAGTTTTGGCGGTGGCAATGGCAAGGCATCGGCGCCCGTCGGCTCCAATACCGATGGCGCCTACGACATGGTCTTGCAGGTTGACGGAAAAATCGTCCTGGCCGGCATGAGCAATGACGGCACCTTCTACGAGTTCGCAATGGTCCGTTTTCTCAGCGACGGCTCGCTGGATTCGTCCTTTGGCGGTTTAAATGGCGATGCCGCGGGTACCGTTACCACGGACATCGGAGCAAACACCGACACCGCCTACGCCGTTGCCTTGCAACCCGACGGCAAAATCCTGCTCGCCGGGACAGCGCATAACGGTGTGACGCAAGACATCGGGTTGACGCGCTACAACACCGACGGGTCTCTGGATACGAGCTTCGGTGGGGGCGACGGTAAAGTCACCACCAGTCTGAACGCTTCAGGTGTTCCGGAGGGAGACAGCGGCAATCAGGTTGGCTACGACGTGGCAGTCCAGTCCGACGGTAAGATTCTGGTTGCCGGGTCTTCATCCCATGGCGGTAACGAAACGTTTACGATCGTACGCTACAACGCCAATGGCACGCTTGATACCTCCTTCGGCGGCGATGGTGTGGTCAGCACCGATATCCATCCGGGCGACGACAGGGCGTACACCATGACGCTGCAGGACGACGACAAGATCCTGCTCAGCGGCTATAGCTCCGGCGGACCTACGGGCAAGGACTTTGCCCTGGTGCGCTACGACACCGATGGCAGCCTGGATGCTACTTTCGACGGCGATGGCAAGGTGACCGTTCCCATTGCGTCGAGCGACGAGGAAGCCAATAGTGTCACCGTGCAAGCTGACGGAAAAATCGTCGCGGTTGGGCTTTCCAGCACCGGCATGTTCACCGAAAACTTTCAAGTACTGCGATTCAACAGCGACGGTTCGCTCGAATCTAACTTCGACACAGGGCTGCTTGGCGCCAATCCAACCTTCATTGAGGGCGGTGCGCCAGTGGTGCTCGACAGCGATGTCACGATTTTCGACGCCGAACTCTCGGCAGCAGACAATTTCGACGGTGCCTCGCTGACGCTGGTGCGCAACGGCGGGGCGAATGCCGAAGACGTATTCTCCGCCAACGGCAATTTGGCCGCGCTGACCGAGGGCGGCAACCTGGTGCTGTCCGGCGTTACGATCGGTACCGTCACCACCAACTCCGCCGGTCAGCTCGTGCTGACTTTCAACGCGAACGCAACGCAGGCCCGTGTGGACGAAACCCTGCAGTCGATCGCTTACAGTAACAACGGCACAGCACCGCCGGCATCGGTGCAGATCGACTGGACCTTCGACGACGGCAACACGGGCGCCAAGGCGCGGGCGGCGCGCTAACCGTCACAGGCAGCACAACGGTTAACATCACCGCAACGAACGACGACCCGATCAACGCCGGTACCCTGCCGCAGGATCTCGTCTTCCTGCAAGATACGCCAGGCAAGCTCAACTTGAGCGGCATCGACTTGAGTGATGTCGATGCCGGATCGAGCGACCTGACGTTGACCATTACTTCGAACGATGGGCATCTGCAGACGCTGGGGGGAGTTGGCCTGACACTGGGCGGGTCACAATCGCAACTCATACTGACCGGCAACCTCACCGATCTGAATAACTTCCTCGACGATGTGAACAGCATCAACTACGAGCATGCCACGCCCGGCACCAGCGGCGATAACGTTGACCTGATCACGATTGAAATTACGGACAACGGCAACACCGGGACGGGCGGCGGCGGCACCATCGAACTCGGCACCATCAACATCGATATCACCGCCGTCAACAGTCCGCCAGTCATTACCCTACCCGGCAGCCCGCTCGACTACACCGAAGGTGACGGAGCCGTGGTGATTGATGCGACCGCCACGGTCAGCGATCCCGACTCGGCTGACTTCGACACTGGCACGTTGACTGTCGACTTCACGGCGGGCAGCACCGCCAACGACCGGTTGGCGATTCGCGACGAAGGTACGGGCGCGGGGCAAATCGGTGTCAGCGGTTCCGACGTCACGTACAACTTCGGCGCGGGGGCCGTGACGATCGGCACGTTCACCGGCGGTACCGATGGTTCCACACCGTTGGTCATCACGCTCAACAGCAGTGCTACTCCCGTTGCCGCACAAGCCCTGATGCGCAACATCACGTACGAAAACGTTTCCGAGAACCCGAGCGAGTCGGCCCGTACGGTCCGTTTTGTGCTGACCGATGGCGACGGAGGCACGAGCGCTGCGGTGACCGAGACGATTAATCTCACGGCGGTCACCGACCACACGGTGACGGTCGATACGACCAGCGAAACGTCCGACGGCGACGTGTCCAGTGTCGATGCACTGCTGGCGGACAAGGGGGCCGATGGGAAGATCTCGTTGCGGGAGGCTATTACCGCCGCCAACAACACGGCCGGTGCGGACGCGATCAACTTCAACATCGCGGGCACGGGCATTCATACGATCGCGCCGACCTCGCCGTTGCCAACAATCACGGATGCGGTCACGATAGACGCCACCACCGACGACAGCTTCGCCGCCAACGGCAGCCGACCGGCTATCATCCTCGACGGCAACAACAGCTTCACCGGTTCACGGTCTCGTGCTGACCAGCACAGCGGACGGCAGCACGATCCGCGGCTTCGTGATCCGCGACTTCAGCGGCGACGGCATCTGGATCCAGCCCGAGTCCGATGGCAACACGATCGCCGGCAACTACATCGGCAGCTTATCCGCCAGCGGGACGTCAGCGGGCAGCGGCGAGGTCAATACCGGGTGCGGGATCCGCATGGGGGGCGCCAACAACACCATCGGCGGCGCCACGGAATTGGACCGCAATGTCATCTCCGGCAACACCCAGTCGGGCATCCGGATGTCGGGTACCGGTGCGACGGACAACCTCGTCGCCGGCAACTACATCGGCACCGACGCCACGGGCACTTCGGCGATCGGCAAACGGCGACGACGGCATCGACATCGAGAACGGGGCCTCCGACAACACCGTCGGCGGGACCAGCGCCGGCCAGCGCAACGTCATCTCCGGAAACTCCAGCGACGGCATCGACATCTGGGGCAGCGGCACCTCGGGCAACCAGGTCATCGGCAACTACATTGGCACCGACGCCACCGGAACCGTAGCCCTGGGCAACGCGAGCGACGGCATCGAGATCGGAAGCAACGCCGCGGATTCGCTGATCGGTGGCACTGCGGCGGACGCCGGAAACGTGATCGCCTTCAATGCCCATGACGGAGTATACGTCTACAGCGGCAACGGAAACACCGTGATCGGAAATCTCGTCTTCTCCAACAGCGGTCTGGGAATCGACCTGGGCACCGGCGGCGTTACGGCCAACGATGCCGACGACGGCGACACGGGCGCGAACAATCTGCAGAACTTCCCCGTCATCACTTCGGCCGAACTGAGCGGCACGGATCTCACGCTGGCCGGGTCGCTCAACACCGATGGGCTCAGCACCCAGTACCGCATCGAGTTCTACGGAAACGCCAACGGAAGTGAGGATGCATCAGGATACGGCGAAGGTAGCGTCTACCTCGGCACGACAACCGTCACCACCGACGGCAGCGGCGATGCGACGTTCTCGAATGTAGTTCTTTCCGGGGTCACTCTTTCCGTCGGCGACCACGTCACCGCCACGGCGACGAAGATCGACGACCCCGGACAGGTCGGCGTCGATGATGCTTCGCCTACAGTAATACATCAGAATTCGCAGCTAACTTCGTGATCGCCGCTGATAACCAGGCTCCGACCATCACCTTGCCCGGCGGAGCCATCAATTA
Source organism: uncultured Planctomycetota bacterium (assembly GCA_963700575.1). Classification (GTDB taxonomy): domain Bacteria; phylum Planctomycetota; class Planctomycetia; order Pirellulales; family Pirellulaceae; genus JAJRVM01. Next base: position 334,734 of record CAVOYC010000001.1, read on the forward strand.
CACGGAGGGGAACGGCCCCGTGGTGATCGACGCCACGGCAACCGCGACCGATGCCGACTCGGCCGACTTGGATGGCGGGACGTTGACGGTTGATTTCACTGCGGGCAGCACGGCTAATGATCGATTAGCGATCCGCAACGACGGCACCGGAGTTGGTCAGATCGGAGTCAGCGGTTCGGACGTGACGTACAACTTCGGTGCCGGCGCGGTGACCATAGGATCCTTCAGCGGCGGCACCGACGGTTCGACGCCGCTAGTCGTGACGTTCAACGCGAGTGCGACACCTGTTGCCGTCCAGGCCACGATGCGCAAACATCAACTACGAGAACATCTCGGAGAATCCCGACACGGCTGTCCGTACCGGCGGTTTGTCCTCGCCGATGGCGACGGTGGCACGAGCACGGCCGAAACGAGACCATCAACGTCACATGCGGCGGAGACGCCCCCGACGAATAATGTACCGGCATCCACAGTCGGTGGACGAGGACCTGACGCTCACGTTCAATGCCACGAATGGCAATCTCATCTCGATCAGTGACGATGCCGGGGAAATGCTCACGGTGAACGCGTCGGTCAGCAACGGCACCCTGACCTGTCCCAGACGAGCGGCCTGACGTTTGACGCGGGGGCCAATGGTCACGGCGACCATGACGGTGACAGGCACCGTCGAAGATATCAACGCGGCGCTCGACGGACTGCAATACACGCCGGCGACCGATTATGCGGGGAGCGACACTCTGACAATCACCAGTACCGATACGGTCTCGATGTCGCTGGATAGCGATCCAAATTTGCTGGGTTACTACGAATTCAACAGCGGCTCCCCGAACGCAGACAGCAGTCCCACTGGGACGAATCCCGGTACTTTGCAGGGGAATGCCACGGTGACGAACGATCCGAGCCGTGGAGAAGTTACTGAGTCTGGACGGCGCAGGCGACTACGTGCAGATTTCGGGCCTGTTCGCGAACCCAACCGACGTGACGCTGGCGGCGTGGGTCAATCTTACGGCCGCAGATACCGATGGAGCCGAAGTCATAAGCCTTGGTGACAACCTCACACTAAGACTGGACAAGGTCGGGAACGGTTCCGGGGTCGAGGCTTTCTTCCGTGACGGGTCTACCTGGAAAGGTACCTCTTCGTCTCAGTACATCGCCGGTACCGGTTGGCATCACGTTGCCTACACGTTTGATGATGCGGCAAATGTTCAGCGACTGTTTATAGACGGTGTAAATGTTGCCACCACGTACTACACTGAATCGATCGTCTACGATCAGGGATCGAACTACCTACATTGGAGCCCATTCCAATGGTGACACCAACTACGATTTCAATGGACTGATCGACGACGCCCGCATCTACAACCGGGCCCTGTCGGCGGCAGAAATCGACACGCTCGCAGGTACGCCGGTTGACGTGACGGACACCGTCGCGATCACCGTCAACCCGGTGAACGACGCGCCGACGCTGACCAGCTTCGCGGCCGTGGTCGACACGACCAACGAAGACACCGAGGTGGAAATCACCTTCGCCGACCTGGCGGCACAGGGCGACGAAGCGGACGTCGACGGCACGGTGGACGCCTTCGTGGTCCAGAGCGTCGCCAGCGGCACGCTGAAGATCGGCACCAGCGCGGGCACGGCCACGGCCTGGGCGGCGGGCACCAACGACACGATCGACGCCACCAACCACGCCTACTGGACGCCGGCCACGTGACGTCAACGGCACGCAGAACGCCTTCGCCGTGGTGGCCCAAGACAACCTCGGCGCCGAATCGACGGGCGACGTCACGGCCCAGGTTTCGGTCACACCGGTCAACGACGCGCCGCTGGTGGTCGTGACTGCCGGCAGCCTGGCCTATACGGAAGGTGACGGGGCCGTCGTTGTCAACGACAGCGTGGGCATCACCGACGTGGACGACACGAACCTGGAATCCGCCACCGTGGCCATCTCGGCCAATTACGTCAACGGCGAGGACACCTTGTCGTTCACCGACCAGAACGGCATCACGGGAAGCTGGGATTCCGGCACCGGCGTGCTCACCCTGACCGGCACGTCGTCGGTGGCGAACTACCAGGCGGCCCTGCAGTCGATCACCTACACCAACAGCAGCGACAACCCCAACACGGCCACCCGGACGGTCAGCTTCACCGTCAACGACGGCCAGGATGACAGTGCCTCCGCAGCCGCGATATCACGATCACGCCGGTCAACGACGCTCCGACTCAGGTCAACAACACCGGCTCGACGGTCGCCGAGGGTGGGACGGATACGATCAGCAGCACGGAGCTTCGTTACGACGACGCCGAGCAACCGGCGGCGTCCGTCACCTACACCGTCACCGGCGGCCTGACCAACGGCCAGCTGGAACTGACGACCGACCCCGGCGTGGCCGTGACGTCGTTCACCCAGGACGACATCGACAACAGATCGTCTGGTCTACGTCCATAACGATACCGAGACCACCAGCGATTCGTTCACGTTCGAGGTCGACGACGGTCAGGGCAACTCGGTCACCGGGCAGTATTTCGAGATCACCGTGACACCCGTCAACGACGCCGCCCCGGTGGCCAACGACGACGCCTATGCTGTCGACGAAGACAACACGCTGAGCGTCGACTGGTGGAATACCGACTGGACCCGTCGGCAACAGCTGACGTTCGACAATCTCGCGCAAGCCGAGACGCTGACCGACTTCCCCGTGCTGGTCATCCTCAATTCGAGCAACATCGACTACGCGCAGACCAAGGACGACGGCTCGGATCTGCGCTTCTTCGCCGCGGACGGCACGCCGCTGGCCTACGAGATCGACCAATGGAACGAGGGCGGCGATTCCTCGGTCTGGGTCCGGGTCCCGCAGATCACGGGCAACTCCAACAGCGACAGCATCTGGATGTACTACGGCAATGCCGCCGCCGATCCGGGCCAAGATGCCGCGGCAGTGTGGGACAGCAACTTCGTCGGTGTGTGGCATCTGGGCGAAGAGCAGGGTGGCACCGGCACCGGCGGGCGTCTACCAGGATTCGACCTCCTACGGCAACCATGGCATCGACCGCGTCGCAGCGACCGCCCAGGACGGCCAGGTCACCGACGGCCAGGATTTCGGAGCCAACGACTGGATCGAAATCGACCACGACGCGAGCCTCGATCTCCGGGACTCCATGACGATCTCGTTCTGGATCAAGCCGACCTCCGATTCGGGCACCTTCAACCGCGTCGTCGAGAAGGGCCTGTGGGGCTACGACAACTCCTACTACTTCGGCGGCGGCAACGGCACGAACGACCTGACGTTCTATCTCAACGGCCAAGAGGTCTTCGACACGGCGGACAATGTGCTGACGGTCGGCGAGTGGCAGCACGCCGCGGTCAGCTACACCAGCAATGGCGACGGCACCGGCACCGCGCGGCTGTACCTGAACGGCGTCGGAGATCGCAACCGGCAACTACACGGGCGGCGCCGTTGCCGGCAATACCGGCCGGCTGGCGATCGGGCACTCGGATTCGAGCTACGACTTCGACGGCTTCATCGACGAAGTGCAGATCTCCGATACCGATCGCAGCGCGGACTGGATCGCCGCCCAGTACCAGGCGACGAAGAACCAGTTCGGCGCCGAGTTCGTGCAGTTCGGCGGCGAACAAACGGCGCCGGCGGTCGGCGGCGTGCTGAGCAACGACACCGATGTGGACGGCGATCCGCTGACCGTCACCCTGGTCGACGGCCCCGACAACGCTCAGTCCTTCACGCTGAACAAGGACGGCACGTTCACGTACACGCCGACCAGCAACTTCAACGGCATCGACACCTTCACCTACACGGTGTCGGACGGCTTCGCGACCTCCAACACGGCCACGGTGACCATCACGGTCAATGCGATCAACGACGCACCCACTGTCGTCGGCGAAAGCTTTGTCACGAGCGAAGGGATTCCGTTCACGGCCAATTTGAGCGTCAACGACCTGTTGCTGAACGACACGGACATTGAAGGCGACACGCTATCGGTCAACACCACGCCCGTCACCGGTCCTGCTAATGGTTCGCTGGTCTTGAACTCCGACGGGACCTTCACTTACACGCCCAACGCCAACTTCAATGGCACGGATTCTTTCGTCTACGAAGTCCTGGACGGCAACGGTGGCACCGCGCAGGCTACGGCGACGATTACCGTGCACCCACGCGAGATTCGGATCCTCTTCACGACCCAATCCGACGTCAACAACAGCAAGGTTCCCGGGATGGATTCCTGGGACGCCGGTGATGTGCTCGGTATCGGCGACCCGAACCTCTCCTTCGAGCCGGCGGGATCGGACGGCAGCGTGCTGCCCTATCATGGATCTGGAGATGTTCTCGGCCAGCGGCAACATGACCATCAACGGGCTGCACTTCGTCAGCAACGACATCACGGTGGGCAGCGCCAACAGTGTGGACCTGCAACGCGGCGATCTGCTGTTCGTATCCGATGCCGATGACGTCATGACCAGCATCAACAGTCTGGCCATCACGGCCGGCGACGTCATCGTGTTTCGCCCCAATGCGGTCGACGACTACAGCTCGGGCACCTTCATTCATCTCCTCGATCAGCCGGGCACGACCAAGACCATGGGCATCACGCTGGTCGAGAACGACGTACTGGTCGGTGATGTCACGCTCCAGGCGGGCAGTTTCCTCTTCACGCAGGAAAGCGTCGACGAGGAAAGCAGCATCTATCACTTCTCGGCAGATGACGTCGGGGCCGGCACGACGACCGGTACCGTGTCGACGCTGATCAGCAGCGTCGATATCGACGTCAACTGGAACAACTTTCTTGGCGTCATGCTGATCAGCGAAGATCTTTACCTGGACGGTACCATGGTGCCGGCAGGATCGATCGTGACGACGTTGGCCGGTGGCGACTCGTTCGTTGGCAACAACGGCATCGAGGTGAATGAAGATGAGATCTTCTATTTCACGGTCACATCGACCACGATGGGATCGGGGACGACGGTGGCGGATGCGACGATCTTGTTCGACGGCGGCGATATCGGCCTGAACAGCACCCAGAAAAAGATGCGGAATCTCGCCATCATCGAGGAGATCATTGTCATCGACAATGTCGATCCGGTGATTACGCTCTCGGCCGGGTCGCTCAACTACACGGCGCAGGATCCCGCCACCGTCATCGACGCCGCGGCGACCCTGACCGATCCCGATTCGGCCAACTTCGACGGCGGACTGCTACGGGTCGACCTCGATACGAGCGGCTCGGTCGATGACCGCCTCGCGATCCGCCACCAAGGCACCGGCGACGGGCAGATCGGTATCAGCGGAACCACAGTGACTTACGGCGCGTTCGCGATCGGCACCTTTGCCGGCGGCACCGACGGCAGCGATCCGCTCACGGTGTCGCTGAACGCGAATGCCGACGTGGAGGCCGTCGAGGCGCTGTTGCGCAACGTGACGTTCGAAAATACTTCGAGTAATCCATCTACCACGCAGCGATCGGTCAGGTTCACGGTCAGCGACGGCGACGGCGGGGTGAGCAGCGTGGTGGCCAAGACGATCGTGATCAACAGCGTCAATACCGCTCCGGCGATCACCGGCGCCAACGATCTGAACGCCATCGACGAGGATGCATTCAGCAACGTCTGGCACGCTTGTCTCCGGCCTGATCTCGGGCTGGGTCACGGACGCGGATCCGGCGCACTGTCGGGTATCGCCGTGGTTGGCTGCGACAACACCAACGGCAGCTGGGAGTTCTCCATCGACGGCGGTTCGACCTGGACCGCGCTCGGGTCGCCGACGACGAATGCCGCGCGGCTGCTGGCGGCCAACGCGGTGACGCGCGTGCGTTTCGTCCCCGAGCCGAACTGGAACGGGACCGTGACCGACGGGATCACCTTCCACGCCTGGGATCAGTCCACCGGCGTCAACGGCGACGAAGTGGATCTGTTGGCCTCGGGCAACCTCCGCGATCAGTTCGATACGGTGTCCTACAGCGCCAACGATGGCTCTGCGAGTGTGGACGTCCGACTGGGTCGAATTCGACGACGACGATTCGGCGGCGAGCGGGAATATCCGCGTCGAGAGCGGCACAGCTGCATCTCGACAATCAAGATGGCGGTTCGTACGAGTATGTCTACCGTTCGGCCGATCTCTCCAGCGCGGCGACCGCGACGCTCACCTTCGATTACGACGCCTCCGGCGCCGGCGGGCTCGATACCGTCGCGTTTGAAATCTCCCATGACGGCGGCAGCAGCTGGACGTTGCTGGAGAGCATGGATGTGATCGGCAACGTCGCAGGCAGCAAGAGCTACGATCTCGAGAATTTCACGACGCTGACCGCCGACATGCAGATCCGCTTCCGCGTCCTGGCGGGCTTTGACGCTTCCGGTCAGTACATCAACTTCGATAATGTCGATATTGCTTATAGCGGCACGGGCATCGGCGGCGTGAGCTCCGTGAGCGCGGCCACGGTCAGCAGCAGCATTGTCGTCAACACGGTCAACGACGCACCGCTGATGACCACCTGGTTCGACGATGCCTGGACGGGGCGCAAGGCTCTGACCATCGATGCATCCCAGGTGGCGGGTGATGTGTCCGATTTCCCCGTACTGATCACGCTAAACGTGGACGCCGAACTGGCTGCTCAGGCGCTCGCTAACGGCGACGACATCGTGTTCACGGCGGCTGACGGCGTGACCCAACTTGCGCATGAGATCGAGTACTTCGACGAGGCAACGGGCGCGCTGCGCGCCTGGGTGAAGACCGATCTTTCCGCATCGGTCGATACTGCTATCTACATGTATTACGGTAATGCCGCGGCGACAAACCAGGAAAATGCGGCCGGAGTGTGGGACTCCAATTACGTTGGCGTCTACCACCTGGACGAATCCCCGACCGGCGCGGCAGGCGAGCTCGTCGACTCCAGCGGCAACGGCAATCACGCCGCGACTCAGGGCGCTATGGACGCGAGCGACTCGGTCGCGACCGCGATCGGGCAAGGTCTCGCCTTCGACGGTGCCAACGACATGATCCGCATTCCGGACAGCACCAGCCTGGACGGGCTGAACGACGCGGCCACCTTCTCGCTCTGGATCAATTTCGTCGACGCCGCCGACGGCGATCACCAGATCGTCATGTCAAGCGCGAACCGCTTCAGCGGCGGCGACGGCTACGAGTGGGCATCGCAGGGTGACGGCGATCACTTCTTTTACCCGGATGCGACGACGCCCGACGGCAATTACAACCTGGGTCTGAACCCCTTCACGAACGGGCAGTGGCACCACCTCGCGGCGACGATGGACTACGCGGCCAAAGAAGTCAAGATCTATGTCGACGGTAACCCCATGACCTTCAGCTACGAAGGGGTTCCCACCAGGTGGACCGATCTCTCCAGCAGTGGCGACCTGCTGTGGGGCGGCAATCCCGATCGGGCGACCCGCTACTTCCTGGGCATGATGGACGAGATCCGTCTGGCGGACGTGGTGCGTTCGCAAGCGTGGATCCAGACCGAGGTCAACAACCAGACGAATCCGGGGGCGTTTCTGACAGTCGGGTCGGCCGAGCTACCGCTGACCCAGCACACGCTGACGGATATCAATGAGGATGACTTCAATTCGGCCGGCGATTCGGTGTTGTCGATCATCGATAGCGTTGGTGGCGATCGCATCACGGATGACGACGACGGAGCTGTCGAAGGGATCGCGGTCATCGGCGTGGACGATACCAACGGCCAATGGCAGTACGACGCGAACGCCGACGGCACCTGGATCGCATTCGGCAGTGTCAGTGACTCCGCCGCCGTGCTGCTCAATACCAGCGCGCTGGTGCGTTTCGTGCCCAATCCGAACTACAACGGCACCGCAGGGAATTTGACGTTCAGGGCTTGGGATCAGACCTTCGGCAGCAATGGCGACACGGCGGTCGATGTTTCCACCAACGGCGACGACTCGGCGTTCAGCGCGGCCACGGGGGCGTGCAGTCTCACTGTCCAGCCCGTGAACGACGCGCCCACCGATATCGCCCCCAACTCGCTCGATGTGGATGAAAACACCAACACCACCGGCGGCTACTCGCTGGGATCGCTCTCGGCCACGGACGTGGACACGGGCGAGACGTTCAGCTACTCGATCCAGCCGGGCGGAGACGGGGCCTTGTTCAGTATCGGCGGTGCGGGCAGCGATGAACTGATCCTGGATGACGGGATCTTGGATTTTGAGACCAAGTCAAGTTACACGGTCAACCTGCGGGTCACCGACTCGGGCGGTTTGACTTACGACGAGACCCTGACGGTCAACGTCAATAACCTCAACGAGGCGGTTTCGACGATCAGCGACATCGACGGCGGAGCGGACAGCGTGGCCGAGGATGCCACCATCGGGACGGGCGTGGGCGTGACGGCCTTTGCCGACGATCCAGACGGCGGCGACACGGTGACGTACAGCCTCAGTGACGACGCGGGCGGCCGCTTTGCGATCGACGCCAACACGGGCGTGGTCACGGTCAACGGCGCGCTGGATTACGAAGCCAACACCAGCCACAGCGTGACCATTCTGGCCACCAGTGACGATGGCAGCACCAGCAGCCAGAGCGTTCACGATCAACGTCACCGATGTCAACGAAGGCGCGATCGGCGCGGTCAGCGACACCGATGCCACAGCCGATGCGGTGGACGAAGACGCCATCGTGGGTACCACGGTCGGCGTCACGGCCAACGCCACCGATCCGGATGGCGGCGATACGGTCACGTACTCCCTGGATGATGATGCCGGTGGACTGTTTACCATCGATGCCAATACGGGCATCGTGACCGTGGCCGGCGGCCCTGGATGCCGAAACGGCCACCAGTCACAACATCACGATTCGGGCCACGTCGAGCGATACCAGCTTCAGCACCACCACCTTGTCGATCACTGTCAACGATGTGGACGAGTTCGACATCTCGGCCATCACCGACACCGATGCCGCAGCGGACCACGGTCGCCGAAGATGCGATGGTCGGCAGCGTTGTGGGCGTCACGGCCGGCCACCGACGCCGATGTCACCGACGACGTCACCTACACGCTCGATGACGATGCCGGTGGCCTGTTCAGCCATCGACGCCAATACGGGCGATCGTCACCGTGGCCGGGGCCTGGACTACGAAACGGCCACCAGCCACAACATCACGATCCGGGCCACCAGCAACGACGGCTCCACCACCACGCAGTCGTTCACGATCAACGTCACCGACGTCAACGAATTCGACGTGTCGGCGCGTCAGCGACACCGACGCGGCGGCCGACCCGTCGCCGAAGACGCGGTCGGTCGGCACGCGTGGTCGGCGTCACGGCCAGTGCCACCGATACGGACGGCACCGATACGGTCACCTACACGCTCGACGACGATGCCGGTGGCCTGTTCACGATCGACGCCAATACGGGATCGTGACCGTGGCCGGCGCCCTCGACGCCGAGACGGCCACCAGCCACAACATCACGGTCCGCGCCACCAGCGACGACAGCTCGCAGCACCACGCAACGCTTCACGATCACCGTCAGCGATGTGGACGAGTTCGACACGGGCGCGGTCACCGACTCGGATGCCGCTGCCAACACGGTGGCCGAGGACGCGATTGTCGGCACCACGGTCGGCGTGACCGGCCTGGCCACCGATGCCGATGTGACCGACACGGTCACCTACACACTCGACGACGATGCGGGTGGCCTGTTCGCCATCGACGCCAATACGGGCGTCGTGACCGTGGCCGGCGGCCTGGACTACGAGACGGCCACCAGCCACGACATCACGATCCGGGCCACCAGCACCGACGGATCGTTCGCCACCGAGATCTTTTCGATCAACGTCACCGACGTCAACGAGTCGGGCGTCACGGCCATCAGCGACACCGACGCGCGCGGCCGACTTCGTGCTCGAAAACTCGGCTCCTGGCATCGGTGGTCGGCGTGACGGCGTTTGCCGACGATGCGGACGGCACCGATACGGTCAGCTACTCGCTCGACGATGATGCGGGTGGACGGTTCACGATCGACGCCAACACGGGCGTGGTCACCGTGGCCGGCGGGATCGACCGCGAAGCGGCCGCCGCTACGACATTACGGTCCGAGCCACCAGCACGCGACACCAGCAGCACGACCCAGACGTTCACGATCGCCGTGGGCGATGTGGACGAGTTCGACACCGGCGCGGTCACCGATTCGGATGCCGGCGCCAACACGGTGGCCGAAGACGCGATTGTCGGGACCACGGTCGGCGTGACCGGCCTGGCCACCGATGCCGATGCGACCGACAGCGTGACCTACACCCTCAGCGACGATGCGGGTGGCCGGTTTGCGATCGACGCCAACACGGGCGTGGTCACGGTCAACGGCGCCCTCGATTACGAAGCCAACACCAGCCACAGCGTGACGATTCTGGCCACCAGCGACGATGGCAGCACCAGCAGCCAGAGCTTCACGATCAATGTCACCGACGTCAACGAAGGTGCGGTCGGCGCGGTCAGCGACACCGATGCCACGGCCGATGCGGTCGACGAAGATGCCATCGTCGGCACCGACGGTCGGCGTGACGGCCAATGCCACCGATCCGGACGGCAGCGACACGGTCACTACATCGCTCGACGACGATGCGGGCGGACTGTTTGCCATCGACGCCAATACGGGTATCGTGACCGTGGCCGCGGCCTGGATGCCGAGACGGCCACCAGCCACAACATCACGATTCGGGCCACCTCCAGCGACACGAGCTTCAGCACCACCACGCTGTCGATCACGGTCAATGATGTGGACGAGTTCGACACCGGGGCGGTCACCGACTGCGGATGCGGCGCCAACACGGTGGCCGAAGATGCGATCGTCGGGACCACGGTCGGCGTGACCGGCCTGGCCACCGATGCCGATGTGACCGACGACGTCACCTACACGCTCGATGACGATGCCGGTGGCCTGTTCGCGATCGACGCCAACACGGGCGTCGTGACCGTGGCCGGGGCCTCGACTACGAGACGGCCGACCAGCCACAACATCACGATCCGGGCCACCAGCGACGACGGCTCGTTCACCACCGAATCTTCTCGATCACCGTGACCGACGTCAACGAGTTCGACGTCGGGCGCGGTCAGCGATACCGACGCGGCCGCCAACACGGTTGCCGAAGATGCGATCGTCGGCACCGTGGTCGGCGTGACCGGCCTTGGCCAGCGATGCCGACGGGACCGACACGTCACCTATAGCCTCGATGACGATGCCGGTGGACGATTTACCATCGACGCCAACACGGGCGTGGTCACCGTCAACGGCGCGCTCGATTACGAAGCCAACACCAGCCACAACGTGACGATTCTCGCCACCAGCGACGATGGCAGCACCAGCAGCCAGAGCTTCACGATCAACGTCACCGATGTCAACGAAGGCGCGATCGGCGCGGTGAGCGACACGGACGCCACAGCCGATGCGGTGGATGAAGATGCCATCGTCGGTACCACGGTCGGCGTGACGGCCAACGCCACCGATCCGGATGCGGGCGATACGGTCACCTACTCCCTGGATGATGATGCGGGTGGACTGTTCACCATCGACGCCAACACGGGCATTGTGACCGTGGCCGGGGCCCTGGATGCCGAAGACGGCCACCAGTCACAACATCACGATTCGGGCCACGTCGAGCGATACCAGCTTCAGCACCACCACCTTGTCGATCTCTGTCAACGATGTGGACGAGTTCGACATCTCGGCCATCAGCGACACCGATGCCGCGGCGGACAGCGTGGCCGAAGATGCGGTGGTGGGCAGCGTGGTCGGCGTCACGGCCAGGCCTTCGACACGGATGTGACCGACGACGTGACGTACACGCTCGATGACGATGCCGGCGGACTGTTCAGCATCGACGCCAATACGGGCATCGTCCGCGTGGCCGGGGCGCTCGACGCCGAGACGGCCACCAGCCACAACATCACGATCCGCGCCACCAGCGACGACGGCTCCACCACCACGCAGACCTTCACGATCACGGTCACCGATGTGGACGAATTCGACATCTCGGCCATCAGCGACAGCGATGCGGCGGCCGACAGCGTGGCCGAAGACGCGATGGTCGGCACCGTGGTCGGCATCACGGCCAGCGCCTTCGACAGCGACGTGACCGACGACGTCACCTACACGCTCGACGACGATGCGGGTGGCCTGTTCAGCATCGACGCCAACACGGGCATCGTCCGCGTGGCCGGTGCCCTGGACTGCGAGACGGCCACCAGCCACAACATTACGGTCCGGGCCACCAGCGATGACGGCTCGACCACCACGCAGAGCTTCACGATCAGCGTCACCGACGTGGACGAATTCGACATCTCGGCCATCAGCGACACCGATGCCGCGGCGGACCAGGTGGCCGAAGACGCGGTGGTGGGCAGCGTGGTCGGCATCACCGCCAGTGCCTTCGACACGCGACGTGACCGACGACGTGACCTACACGCTCGACGACGACGCGGGTGGACTGTTCAGCATCGACGCCAACACGGGCGATCGTCACCGTGGCCGGCGCCCTGGACGCCGAGACGGCCACCAGCCACAACATCACGGTGCGGGCCACCAGCAGTGACGGTTCGACCACCACGCAAAGCTTCTCGATCACCGTCAACGATGTGGACGAGTTCGACGTCGGGCGCGGTCACCGATAGCGATGTGGCCGCCAACACGGTCGCCGAAGATGCGATCGTGGGTACCACGGTCGGCGTGACCGGCCTGGCCACCGATGCCGACGTGACCGACAGCGTGACCTATAGCCTCAGTGACGATGCCGGCGGACGCTTTGCCATCGATGCCAACACGGGCGTGGTGACCGTCAACGGGCGCTGGATTACGAAGCCAACACCAGCCACAGCGTGACCATTCTCGCCACCAGTGACGATGGCAGCACCAGCAGCCAGAGCTTCACGATCAACGTCACCGATGTCAACGAAGGCGCAATCGGCGCGGTGAGCGACACCGACGCCACAGCCGATGCGGTGGATGAAGATGCCATCGTGGGCACCACAGTCGGCGTGACGGCCAACGCCACCGATCCGGATGCGGGCGATACGGTCACCTACTCGCCTGGATGATGATGCCGGTGGTCTGTTCACCATCGATGCCAACACGGGTATTGTGACCGTGGCCGGCGGCCCTGGATGCCGAGACGGCCACCAGCCACAACATCACGATTCGGGCGACATCGAGCGATACCAGCTTCAGCACCACCACCTTGTCGATCTCTGTCAACGACGTGGACGAATTCGACATCTCGGCGCATCAGCGACACGGATGCCGCGGCCGACAGGGTGGCCGAAGATGCGGTGGTGGGCACCGTGGTCGGCATCACGGCCTGGCCATCGATACCGACGTGACCGACGACGTGACGCTACACGCTCGATGACGACGCCGGTGGACTGTTCAGCGATCGACGCCGACACGGGCATCGTGACGCGTGGCCGGGGCGCCTCGACGCCGAGACGGCCACCAGCCACACGATTACGGTCCGGGCCACCAGCGACGATGGTTCGACTACCACGCAGAGCTTCTCGATCACCGTCACCGATGTCGACGAGTTCGACATCTCGGCCATCAGCGACAGCGACGCGGCGGCCGACAGCGTGGCCGAGGACGCGGCGGTGGGCACCGTAGTCGGGATCACGGCCAGCGCCGTCGACACGGACGTGACCGATGACGTGACGCTACACGCTCGATGACGATGCGGGCGGGCTGTTCAGCATCGACGCCGATACGGGCATCGTGCCGCGTGGCCGGGGCCCTGGACGCCGAGACGGCCACCAGCCACAACATCACGGTCCGGGCCACCAGCGACGACGGCTCGACCACCACGCAGATCGTTCACGATCAGCGTCACGCGACGTGGACGAATTCGACATCTCGGCGCGATCAGCGACGCCGATGCGGCGGCGGACAGCGTGGCCGAAGATGCCGTCGTGGGCACCGTGGTCGGGCATCACGGCCAGCGCCTTCGACACGGACGTGACCGACGATGTGACGTACACGCTCGATGACGATGCGGGCGGGCTGTTCAGCATCGAAGCCGGCACGGGGATCGTCCGCGTGGCCGGGGCCCTGGATGCCGAAACGGCCACCAGCCACAACATCACGGTCCGCGCCACCAGCGACGACGGTTCGACCACCACCCAGAGCTTCACGATCACGTGTCACCGACGTGGACGAATTCGACATCTCGGCCATCAGCGACGCGGATGCGGCGGCCGACCAGGTGGCCGAAGACGCGGCGGTGGGCACCGTGGTCGGCATCACGGCCAGCGCTTCGACACGGACGTGACGGACGATGTGACGTACTCGCTCGACGACGATGCGGGCGGGCTGTTCAGCATCGAAGCGGGCACGGGGATCGTCCGCGTGGCCGGGGCCCTGGATGCCGAAACGGCGACCAGCCACAACATTACGGTCCGCGCCACCAGCGATGACGGCTCGACCACCACGCAGAGCTTCTCGATCACCGTCACCGACGTCGATGAGTTCGACATCTCGGCCATCAGCGACACCGATGCCGCGGCCGACAGCGTGGCCGAGGACGCGGTGGTCGGCAGCGTGGTCGGCGTCACGGCCAGTGCCTTCGACAGCGACGTCACCGACGATGTGACGTACACGCTCGATGACAATGCGGGCGGCTTGTTCAGCATCGAGGCGGGCACCGGGATCGTCCGCGTAGCCGGTGCCCTGGATGCGGAAACGGCCACCACCCACAGCATTACGGTCCGCGCCACCAGCGATGATGGCTCGACCGCCACGCAAAGCTTCTCGATCACCGTCACCGATATCGACGAGTTTGACGTGGGCGTGGTCACCGATAGCGACGTGACCGCCAACACGGTTGCCGAAGATGCGATCGTGGGTACTGTGGTCGGTGTGACTGGCCTGGCCAGCGATGCCGACGTGACCGACAGCGTGACCTACAGCCTCAGTGACGATGCCGGCGGACGCTTTGCCATCGATGCCAACACGGGCGTGGTCACCGTCAACGGCGCGCTAGATTACGAAGCCAATACCAGCCACAGCGTGACCATTCTCGCCACCAGTGACGATGGCAGCACTAGCAGCCAGAGCTTCACGATCAACGTCACCGATGTCAACGAAGGCGCAATCGGCGCGGTGAGCGACACCGACGCCACAGCCGATGCGGTGGGTGAAGATGCCATCGTGGGTACCACAGTCGGCGTGACGGCCAACGCCACCGATCCGGATGTGGGCGATACGGTCACGTACTCCCTGGATGATGATGCCGGTGGGCTGTTCACCATCGACGCCAACACCGGTATTGTGACCGTGGCCGGGGCCCTGGATGCCGAAGCTGCCACCAGTCACAGCATCACGATTCGGGCGACATCGAGCGATACCAGCTTCAGCACCACCACCTTGTCGATCTCTGTCAACGATGTGGACGAGTTCGACATCTCGGCCCTCAGCGACAGCGATGCCTCGGCGGACAGCGTGGCCGAAGATGCGGCGGTAGGCAGCGTGGTCGGCGTCACGGCCAGTGCCTTCGACAGCGATGTGACCGACAACGTGACGTATACACTTGACGACGATGCGGGCGGGCTGTTCAGTATCGACGCGAACACCGGCGTGATCCGCGTGGCCGCCGCGCTGGACTACGAAACGGCCACCAGCCACAGCGTGACCGTCCGCGCCAGTAGCACGGACGGCAGCTCGGCCTCGCGAACCTTCACCATCGATGTCACCGATCTCAACGACTCGTCACCGGTGATTACAGCCGGCCAGTTCTTAAGCATTGCGGAAAACGCCACGGCAGGGACGAGCGTGGGAATGATTCTGGCCTTCGATGCCGATACGGTCGGCGGCCTGCAAAGCTGGGCGATCATCGCGGGCAACACGGGCGGTGTATTCGCCATTGACAGCGTCACAGGCGAAATTACGGTCGCCGATCCTACCCTGCTCGACTTCGCATCGACACCCAGCTACGTCCTGACGCTGTCGGTGGCCGACGGCGTCCACACGTCGGCCTTTGAGAATCTGACGATTCAGATTGCCGACGTCGACGAGCTTCCGCGCGGATCCATTCCTGAACCTCCCGACGATTCCGGGGACGCCGGAGACGAGCCACCTCCCTCGTCGAAGGACCCTTCCGACGATGAAGAGGAGGACGAGCAGACCTTGCCCCTGGAATTGTTACAGAATGGCCAGACACCGGTCAGTCTGGTGGTTCCCGAGCGACAGATCCGCCAATGGTCCAGTGATGGCGCGACAGCCTCTCCCGTTTCCGAACAGATATCGACTTCGGCGGCCGCCGCGCAGACGGATCCAGAGCAGGGCTCTGAGGGAATATTCGTTTTTGATGCGGTCGCGCGACGCCTGGGGACACCCGAAGAGCGTGGGGAATCTGCGGAGGGTCCTACCGCTAGACAAACGGTCGCACAGGAGGCCAGCACCACCAGCGGCGATGTCTTCTGGGACGAGCCCGTTCTGGACACACGTTTACTCTGGGATGAAATCGACTCGGAATCGACATTCGGTGCGGACGAGTTGTTCAACGAAACATTGGCCGTCGGCTCCGCGACGGTCATGGTGACCGCCTTATCCGCCGGCTATCTGCTCTGGACGTTGCGGGGCGGTTGCCTGTTGGCGAGTTTCCTGTCTTCGGTGCCGGCCTGGCGCATGATGGACCCCCTGCCGATTCTCGAAGATTTCCGGTCGCAGCCTTTCGGGGCGACCGCAAACGACGAGCGGGAAGACGAAGAGTCATTACATTCCTTGTTGGCGGCAAGCCGTTGACATTCACACGATCACGAAAACCAACGCCATGAAGCGTCTGACCCCCGTAACTCGAATCGCTTTCGGGCTGAGCTGTGTTTCCGTATCACTGATCCTGGCAGGTGCCACCTTGGGACTTGTGCCCGACCCCCGGGCCGCCGTGATTGCACAACGGCGCGCGGTGGCCGAAACCTTGGCGGTAAACTGTTCGTTGCTCACCAGCGTGGGCAGTATCGACAGCATCAGAACGAGTCTCGGCGAATCGGTCAGCCGCGATCCCGATTTGCATCATGCCCGCTTGCGCCGCACCGATGGCAGCGTGTGGCTGGAGGTGCCGGCGGCGGCTGAGACGCGAGGTCCCCACCCTGCACGAATTCAGAGTGACGGTGCCGATCGTGGCAGGCAAACGTCGTTGGGGTGCGCTGGAGCTGGATTACGGACCCCTGGGCCGTGGAGGTGTGTTGGCGCTGGCAACGCACCCCATTGCTCACCTTGTCACGATCCTGGGAAGTATGAGCTTTATTGCCTTTTACTTCTACTTGCGTACAACACTTCAATACCTCGACCCCTCCAAAGTCATGCCGACGCGCGTGCGACAAACACTCGACACGATCGCAGGCGGATTGTTGGTCGTCGACAATGAGGAACGCATCGTGCACACGAACGAGGCCTTCTCGCGGCTGGTCGGCACATCAGACGCCGAACTGCGTGGCCAGCGGGTTTCCAACTTGCCATGGCGGGCTGCTGAGGAAAGCGAAGTCGATGTGTACCCGTGGACCAGGGCGATTCAAAGCGGCGTTTTTGAAACTGGCGTGAGGCTGAGCCTGGCAGTCAACGGGCTGGGCAACCGCACATTCCTGGTGAACACTTCGTCCATTCTGGACGACCAGGGCCAGACGCGTGGAGCATTGGTCAGCTTCGATGATGTGACGGCACTCGAAGCGAGTCGCGTGGAGCTGCGAAAAATGCTGAACAAGCTGAAACAGTCTCGGGACGAGATTCAGCGCCAGAACCAAGTCTTGCAGGAAATCGCCAATTTGGATCCGTTGACATCGTGTATGAACCGCCGAGCTTTGTACAGCGAGTTCGAAACGCTCTGGAACATCTCCCTTCGCTACGGCAATCCGCTCAGCGTTCTGATGATCGATGTGGACCATTTCAAGTCGATCAACGACCGACACGGACACAGCGTAGGTGATACAATGCTGCAGCATGTGGCCCAAATGATTCGATCCGTCGTACGCGATTGTGATCTCGTCTGCCGTTACGGCGGTGAGGAATTCTGTGTCCTTCTCCCTGAAACCGATATCGAGGGAGCTTGCCGATTGGCTGAGCGGTGCCGCCAGGCGATTGAGCGCAACACGTGTGAGGGAATAGCGGTGACGGCCAGCCTGGGCGTCTCCTCACGCGAGTTTGGAGCAGACGATCCCCACCGTCTTCTCGACCAGGCGGATGAGGCACTCTACGCGGCGAAACACGGGGGCCGCAACCAATTCGTCCGCTGGGACGAGGCGTCCGAGAAGTCCTGCTCGCCTTCGCCGCAACCGCATTCGCCATCGGCAGCGGATCATCATGTCGCGCCATCGGCACACATTCCTTTCCCCGCTGTCTCCGCCTTGACCTCGGCCTTGTCGTTCCGGGATCCGGAAACGGCGGAACATTGCCGACGCGTAGCCGATCTGTGCACGTGCGTGGCCAAAGAACTGATGTCTCCCAGTGAGTCGTATGTGCTGGAAATGGCCGCCCTGCTGCACGACATTGG
The DNA here is from genome assembly GCA_963700575.1 of uncultured Planctomycetota bacterium. GTDB lineage: Bacteria > Planctomycetota > Planctomycetia > Pirellulales > Pirellulaceae > JAJRVM01. Next base: position 353,237 of record CAVOYC010000001.1, read on the forward strand.
CAAGATCGGCATCCCCGATTCCGTCTTGAGCAAGCCGGGCCGACTTAACAGCCAAGAATGGGAGATCATGAAGAGGCACGAGGAAATTGGAGTGACAATTATCCAAGAAGCGTTTGGCTCCGAGCAACTGTCGGCGCTGATCGGTTCGCATCACGCCTGGTTTGTTGGCCATTCGAACAACCCGTCTCTTCCGTGCGGCGAGTCCATCCCCTTGGGTGCCCGGATCCTGGCCATCGCGGAAGCCTTCGACACCATGGTGTCCGGTTCCGTTTATCAGCGGCCGCGCAGTCGCGAGCAAGCCTTCGACGAACTGCGCAGCCTGCGCCGGCACCCAATTTGATCCGCAGTTGGTGGAACGGTTTATCGCGGAAGTGACGGCGCGCGACGCGAACCGTGCAGCGGCCGCTGGGGATGGTGTCGCGCGAGATGGTCGTCAGCATGGTCGGCGGTGCCGAAGACCTGGCGTCGGCGCTGGAGAAACATGATACGGGAGCGGCCGTGAGCGTTGCGCAGCGCCTCCAGCGAACCGCCCAGCGGCACAACTCAACCGATTTGCGCCAGTTGGCCGAGCAGCTGGAACAGGTAGCCACCGAGGACAGCGATCTGGTCAAGCTGGCGGCCACCGCGGACGAACTCCTCGAGCTGTGCCGCCGGACACAGCGTGACTACCTGAGCACCCGCGAAGAACAGGAACCTTCGGTGACGGGCGAGCAGTTGAAAGAGTAGTTCTTGAAAAACCGTTGTAACCACTGACTCAGGCTGTCGAGAGTAACGAACCTGGACAGGACAAAGGGGCAAAAAGAATGGCCACGGTGGAAAGCCACTCCCAGGACTTCAAGCCAACGTCAACGGACGATAGCGATAGCGGTTCGGACAGCAGCCCCATGCTCGTTCCCGTAGCGCTGAATACGCTTTGCCCCACCGCCGTCCTCGACTACGACCTCTACCTGTGGGCCAACGACAAGTCCGATCCCGTGCTGTATCGGCAGCGCCGTCTCCCGTTCACCCGCACGGACGTGGATCGACTATTGAGGGCGAAAGTTGACACCTTGTACCTTCCGATAGACGATCATGCGAGTTATCGACGACAACTTCAAGAGGGAGTTGTCGACAATAACAACGTGCCGCCCTTGGAACGGTATCGCGCGTTGAAAGAGCTGAATCGGTGTGCCTTTGAGGCGGCACTCCGTGGGCGCAACCTCAACCGTGTGGTGCAGGTGGCCGACACACATGCCTCACGTCTTGTAGGCATTATCTGCAACCGCGAACTCGTGCTCGACGACATGTTCCGCCTGATGGACCATGACTACTACACGTACACGCATGCCACAAACGTTTGTGCTTACAGCATCATCCTGGCCCATCGTCTCGGTTTCACGGACGAAACGGAACTTTCGTCGATTGGCACGGCCGCACTTCTGCACGACCTGGGAAAACGCCTGATTCCCTCTCACATCCTGAATAAACCGGACAAATTGGACGAGGTGGAGTGGGACTTGGTTCGAGATCATCCCCGCAATGCGTTTGATGAGCTCGTAACACGCGGCGATCTTACCTGGGATCAGCTGATGCTGATTTACCAGCATCACGAAAGACTCAACGGTAACGGTTACCCGGTCGGCCTGTGCGGAGACGAGGTCCATGAGTGGGCCCGAATCTGCGCCATCGCCGACGTGTTTGATGCTTTGACCTCCGAGAGACCCTATCGCAGGCCGGATACCGTGGAACAGGCATGCGGACTATTCGTGCGTTCGGCGGTAGAATTCGATAAGGAAATGGTGAAATGTTGGACTGCCACAGTCATGCGTCATCACTAAGAGAAGCTATCGCTTCGTTACCGTGTGAAGTCGATTTGCCAGAGTCATGGCGAGGCTTCTTTGACCAGGCGGGCGCGTTACCGACTGTCCCGGACGATCGCCGTCGGTTCCCTCGCTTCTGCTTGCGCACGGCCGCCGCCATGCGATTCCGCGAGAACATGTCCACTCTCAACAGATCTGACCAATGGCACAAGGTCTTCGCCAAAGACGTCTCGCGGGCCGGCTTCTCGTTTCTGCACAGCGAGCAGCTGTTTCCGCGTGAACGACTGGAACTGGTGGTCGACGAATCTCACCGTTACGTGGGAGAAGTGCGTCGGTGCCGAAGAGTGGGTCCGAGATGTTACGTCGTCGGCGCGCAGTTTTGTGATGACGCGGCGCCAGATATCTCTTTCTGCAGCGGCAGCGAGATCGAGTGAAGCGGCCGTTAGCCGGCAACTACACGCCAAGCCGGCAGATCTGTCTCTCGACAGATTCGTCGCCCGTTTTCAGCCGGACCGCTGCCAGCGAGGCGATTGCCGGCAGGTTGGCATCACGCACCGGAGGGATCTACTCAACTCGGCCGATCGTCGGCTGGTGGATCGCCGTCACCGGGTATCGGACGGGATGATCCTTCGGCATTCTCGCCCCAGGGCAACCAGATGACGAATTCTGCCCCGTCCCTGTTCTGGCCCACTTGAAGATCGCCGCCATGCGCCTCGATGATCCGTCTGCTGATCGACATCCCCAAACCGGTGCCCACAGACTTGGTCGTGAAAAACGGCTCGAAGACCCTCTTGCGGGCTTCGGGGGACAATCCTGGCCCATTGTCCTGAATACTGATACTCAGGAAGTCATTTTCGTCGCGAGAGACGACAGAGCAGCAGACGGTAATGCGTGCTGGAGCGGGGCAGATCGCCAGAGAGTTGTCAAAGAGATTACGAAAGACCTGTTCGACCCGCATCACATCCACCGACAATCGGAAATCCTCGCCACCTGTTTCCTCGACAAGTTCAGCCCGTCTTTCATCGCCGCTTGTGGCAGTCGTCCACGCCCTTCGCCAGATCTCGGCCAGCGAGACCGTGGACCGCACCAATTGTATCGGCGCAGCAAAGCTGCGAATATCTTCGAACAGACGAGTAAGGCGTCCCTCAATTCCTTTGACACGCCCGATGACTTTCAGTGCGGCGCTGTCAGTCACCTGGCTTTCGAGCAGGAGCAGGCCAAGCTGCAGGGAATGAAGCTCGTTGCGAACCTCATGACTCAACGACGCCATCGTCTGACCTATGGCCGCCAAACGCTCAGACTGCAGTAGTCGCTGTTGTGCCTCGACCAGAGGCGTGATGTCATGACCGATCAGCAGGACGCCGGTTACATCTCCGCCTGCGCCCGTCATGACATGGGAGGTCCAAGAGAATTGCATTGCCTCCTGTTGCGGCGTCATGATCGAGAACACGGCGTCCTGTCCCATCTTGCCGGTAACGCACGACTTGAATATCCGCCGTACGCGCATCCGCTGGGCCTCGGGAACAAAAGTCTCAATCCAGTCTTGTCCTTGAGTCTCAACAATTTTGAAGCCCGTAATCGCGGTTGTGAAGGGATTGCTGTAAATGGTCCTTCCGTCACCATCCACGAGTAGAATGATCGAGGCAGCAGTCTCGACGAGACTCTTGTTGAAGTCCCTCTCTTCACGGATCGCCTCATTCCTGCGGATCAGAACTGCCGCAAAAACGGCCGTTATCCAGATGGCGAACAGGGCGATAAATCGGTTCCCTACGCCAATCCAGATCAGCGGTCCTTCCGGGAATGGGATGAACGGGAATGGGATGAAGAAGCCAATGACAGTGAGAACGGTCACGCCGGCAGCAGTGACAAAAACCGTGCGTTGCCTTCCCAACCATCGAGACAGCAGTACGACGGCAATATACGGAACACCGACTGCCACCCCCAACCCGAACCGAAGATCCACCAAGAATATCGCGATGCTCAACAAGGTCATCGCGACATAAATTGGCGCCGCGTTGCTTTTGTTGGTGTTCATGGCCCCTCCGCTGTCCCCACGGCAGCTGATCGGCTTCCTCCAAGACAGGCTGATTCGTTCGGACAATTCGATGGTCTGGCGTCCATTGATCATCCTGGGCGGCACAAGCCATTACAGTTGGGAAGGCCACGAGCCTTGAACTCGGGTCCTAGCACCGAATGGAACATGCTGTGTTGCGTGTTCCGAATGTAACCAGACGGTTTTATGTAGGACGGGCAGTCTTGCCCGTTAGGCCTGCAACGGGCAAGAGAGCCCGTCCTACAACCGTCAAAACTCAAATCGAACACAATTGAGTCCACTTTCCAACTGGTGCCAGGTACTTCGACTGGCGATTGGGCCAAACGTGTGCGTGCGGGTCTTTTCATAGGCAGAAAGGCGATCACTTTGCGTCAAGTCCCAGCGATCATCACCGGGCGGGTCGACTGAGCTGAGCGGTAGCTCATAACTGGTTCGAAGCTCTGTCTGGTGAGAGCCCTCAGTTTAGCAGATGGCAGCGAAATCTCAATCTTACCGCCGTCACCTGGGAACCCTTGAGCTGCGTTGAAATCGTAGCGGGCCATGGAAGCCAAAGCTACTTCTCGATTCATTTCTCTCCCATTTCAGGCGGCGTTGCCCTATTGAAGCGTGCATCGCTCTATCTGACAATACTGGTAGTTGACATTCCATCTCTGATGATGATCGAGACGAACCGGCGAGGAAGAGAGCATCCTCTTTGGCCCCGTTTCGTGCTGCTTTGCGCATCGTCATCCTTGGAGCGCTCGTCGGATTCGGCTGTTCAATCTTTGCCGGGTTAGCAGCCTCCATTCTCTGAGACGTGGCAGAGGGAACCGGAAAATCAGGGCCGCAGCCGAGAGAATGGGAAGAAACCCCGACACGCTACCGACGCGATGGACTCGCAACGCCAGAATTGCAGCCGTTCCAAACCTGGATCGGTTCCGAGCTCAGCCCCGATCGGGATTGTCGGTCACCTTGGTTACTGCCTTGCCACGAGAAAGTGGCAACTGCGACGGAGGGACGGTCAAATGACAAAACGTCCACTGGTTTGGTTGGCGGTGACGCTGGGTCTGCTTGGCGAGTTTGGATGGTGGCTTCCCGACGGCAGTCGGGAAGCGTGGGGAGCACCGGCCACCCAATCGGACAGCTCGTTCACGATTCCCGCCTACGCGTACGACCGCGGCCGCAACGTCGAGACGTGCACCAGCGGATATGCGGACGCACAGCCGTTGGTTGTCTGAAAAGGAGAAGGGGAGTTTCGCTTTACCAACGGAAGCTCAATGGGAATACGCGGCCCGAGCCGGCACGGTGACGCCGATGTTCTACGGTGATCTGGATGACGACTTCTCGGAATTCGCCAACTTGGCCGACGCGCAGCTGAGCCGTCTGGCTCGCGATTGGTACATCCTCGACAAGCCCCTTGAAAATCCCACCAAGTATGACGACTGGATCCCCAAGGATCCCCGGTTTGACGACGGGGCGGTGCTCTCGACGGCCTCCGGACGATATCGTCCCAACGCCTGGGGGCTGTGCGACATGCACGGTAACGTCGCCGAATGGACTCGGACGGAGTGCCCGCCTTACCGGTTCTCACCGCTCGACTGTCTGGCGGAAGACACATCTGCAGACGTTTGCATAGTGGTTCGTGGCGGTTCGTGGCGTGATCGACCGAGTCGGTGTACGTCGAGCTTCCGGGTTGGGTACCGGCCGTACCAAGGTGTCTATAACGTCGGATTCCGCGTCGTGTGTGAGGCGCCGTCGGACCTCGCCGCAACTGTCCGATAAGCAGCGGGGATCGGGTGCTTTGGCGGTCATTGTGTTCTCGCGAGCTTTTGGAAGGGGGGTACGTTTCAGGCGGCCGGCATCGCGGTTGAGACGGCCGTTTCTGTGTTAGTCACCTCAAGAAGCGGCTTGGCACCGAAATTCGAAATTCCCTTTCCACGCGAGTTCTCCGATTTAGACCAAATGGCTTGACTAGAGGGGCTGCGACCGTAGAATACGGGACAATGCGCCGTCCGTTTTTCGGCACGGCAGATCCTGTACTTTTCTTCACGGACATCCTGAGATCGCAGTTGTATCGATATCCCATTCGGCAGCTTTATTTTCAATTCTTCTTCCATTCATCGGGGCTCATTTATGAACACGCGTCATTGTTTCTCATTAGTTGCGTTGGCATGTATTGCCTGGACGAATTCCGCCGCAGCCGATATTAGTCTCGGACAAATGGACGATTTTGAAGACAGTAGCACCCAGGGATGGGTGATTGGGACTCCGGCTACTAACGATCCGACCAACGTGAGTGAAAACGGTAATGGGTTTCTTCGTTACACCGCTTCGGGAGGTGGGCCGGGATCGCGCATGGTTATCTACAATAGTGAATCCCAGTGGAACGGGAACTTTGTTGACGCGGGCGTGACGTCGGTTCTGGCGGACATCAGGAATCCGGGCGGGACCAATCTGAATCTTCGTCTCGCTTTTAGTGATGGTGGATTGCCGAATGGAACTTGGTTCGCCTCATCAAACGCGGTGGTGGTAGCCGCCGGAAGCGACTGGACACCGGTTGAGTTCTCCATTGGCGAATCCGACCTCCAGCAAGTGAACGGGACTAAGTCGTACACGGAGATACTGGGCAACGTGCAGCAGATGCGAGTCCTCTCTTCGACGAGCCCCAACTTCAGAGGCGACGTGATGGCTGGCACGTTGGAGATCGACAACATCACTGCCGTGCCAGAGCCCAGCGGCTTCTTACTGGCGGCCTTCGGAATGTGCGCCTGTTCGGCTGCATCGGCGTCCGCCGGATCAAACGTTCGCACTCGGCGTGAAGGGCACCGTATCGACAACTTCAATCGGCACCATCGCCCGGGAACGAATAGATCTCGGGCGATGGTTTTATGTGCCACTTAGAAGGTCGCCACCGAGCGAAACCCGATGACGTTGACGTCGGACAAGTCGGCGAACATCCAGTGTTCATGGTTGATGGCGATCCGGCTCCCGCCGGGCAGGCCAACATTCAACCCATAGGTGAAGCGTTCTGTCGTGTCGTCGCCGAAGAGAGCGTGTCGGTGTTCGAGTGTGTCGTATCGCGCGATCAGGCTCACATTGGGATGCTCGAGCACTTCTGCTTCGGCCTCTACCACGATACCGTAGACGTAATTGTGGCCGTTCGGCAGCGATCCGACGTTTCCTCCCGAATCGCAGATTCGAAATAGAATCTCAAGAGATCTTCATAGCGAGCGGTCACGTCGGCCCCAGCCAGTCTTGTATGTCGACGAATCAGGGATCGGACGGAAGGCTATTTCCACATCCGGCCGCAACGCGCATCCCCGTAAACCAGTGTCCGCTTGCCGTAGTCTTCAGGCTGAACGCCCTCGGGCATCGCCGACGGTGGCGTATCTTTGTTTCTTCAGAATCTCCGCGCACCCTGATCCTCGACTCGCAGGAATCCCCGCACAGGCTCGACACATGCCGAGCGGTGTTGACGAACCCCGGCTGGCTCATCACCGAGAACGCGCCAAAGGGGACAATGAAGCGGCATCCCGCAGCCCCCGAAACCACCAGATGGGAGAAGCGTGTGGGCCGGCAACTCGATGCCAGACGCTGGTGCAACTGGGCTCACTCCTCTGGCTTTCCGCGGCCCTGCGCGACGGCCCACAGGTTCCGCTGCGAGGTGACGTACAGGGTGCCGTTGGCGGCAATCGGGGTGCTGTACGCCGGTTGGCCGAGACGGATCTGGCTGAGCAGTTTCAGTTCGCTGCCGGCGGCAAAGATGAAAAAGAATCGCTGATTACCGAAGTAGAGTTTGCCGTCCGGCAGCCGGGACCTACTTTTTCAGAGCCAAGCATGCCTCTTGAGGCTCGACGGACGGACGACGGCGAGCGCCGGCACATTCGAGCATCGACTCAGTCCTGCAGGTGCTTGCCTAGAAATTGCGTCATCGTCTCGCCAGCCAGCTGGTAGTACCGTCCTAGATTGTGTGGCGTGTCCGGGAGCACAACAACTTCATGCGGGATCTCCAGCTCAGTGAGTTTCTGCGCAAGCGCTTCGAATGCGTCCGGACGATCCTGATCGCCATTGACCAGCATGGCGGAGTAAGCGTTGCTCTTCAGGGTTTCCGTTCCCTTCTCGGCCGCCGCCAGGAGTGCATCAGCACCACGCCACATCCCTCCGCCCCAGCTTCCGGCAGCCCCGAACAGCTCGGGGTGCATGATCGATAACTGGACAGCACCTGCGCCCCCATGGAGAATCCGGCCACGGCGCGCGATCTGGCCTGGGCCTTCGTGGGGTAGCTCTTGTCGATCAGCGGTATCAGTTCCTCTACGATCATCTTTTCCACACTCCCGCGATAACCGCTGCGTCCGCCGTTAGGGAAAACGCAGATGGCTGGCGGTACGCTGCCGTCGCGAATGCCTCGACTGATCATGCCAGAAAACCCGGCCGAGTCACTCGCTTCGTTACCGCCCATGCCGTGCAAGAAATAGATGACCGGATACCGGGTTGTTCCGCCGGCGTTATAATCTGCCGGCGTCCAGACGACGTAGCCCACGTCATGGCCCATGGCCTTGCTGGCCAATACCCGATGCGTTAGTCCCGCTCCAGCCGGCAAGTCCGGGTTGACCCAGGAGACCGGCGGCCGCTTTTCACGCGGAGGCTGGGCGCTGCCGATGGCATGGGCCGCAAGCAAGCATGTTAGCGTGGCCAATAAAGCAAACCGTGATTTGCGAAGAGGTTGAAGGTTGATCATCGATGTACTTTCCTGTTTGAGTGAACTCTGATGATACATACTAGAAGTGAAATCACCCACTACCTGGCCTACAGCTTTTTCCGGCGACCCGATCCCACTTGGGCCCACCACCTGCCGCGGCATTGATCAAGATAGGACAATTAGCATAGCATGTCCTGTGCGGTGGCCGAGTCAGGGATGCCATCCCTCAGGAACGGTAAGGGCAGACCAACATGACGTCGTGGGGAGAACATTCGATCGGCAAACCTGGCGAAGTCCACAGGAGCCAGGCCGCCGTGCGTCACCTGCCGTTCGCGTCATGTACGAGCGCGGTGGCCTGCATCGTGCCGGGCGGTTCGATAATATTCTGGAGACACTCTCAATGCACGTTCGTTGGGTTATCGTGCTTACCATAGTTGGAGGCGTGGCCGACTATGATCGGAGGATAGTGGACGCCGAAGACAGCGTACCCGCTGCCGGCAACGTGTCGGCCACGAATGATCTTGCACCGGTCCGCCCGGGAGTGGATGATTGGCCCTGGTGGTTTGGACCGAATATGAACAACGTTGCCGCCGCAGGACAGACCCCGCCGGTCAGCTGGATGGAAACGGAAAACGTAATCTGGAAGATCGACGTGCCAGGGCGCGGGCACGGCTCGCCTTGTCTCTGGGGTGATCATATTTACCTGCCCACAGCCGACGACGAACGCGAAGCACAGTATGTCATGTGTTATGAGCGTTCCACCGGCAACCAGCTCTGGCAGAGGGAGGTCCACAGTGGGGGATTCATGCGATCGCACCCCAAGGGGTCTCATGCCTCGTCCACACCTGCTTGCGACGGCCACCAAATTTTCATGCCTTTCATGGTTCAAGGCGGCATTTGGCTGACGTCTTTGAACCTGGATGGCAAGATCGCATGGCAGAAAAAGCTCGGCGAATTTCAGTCGGTGCACGGCTTTGCCGCCTCACCAGTTGCCTACAAGTCCCTGGTAATTATCCTGGCCGACAGTGCGAAGGGAGCCTTTCTCGCCGCGGTACATCGCCAAAGCGGCGACGTCGTGTGGAAAATTGCGCGGCCTGAGTACAAGTTGGGGAGCTACGCGAGCCCCATCGTCGGACGCGTCGCCGGTCGCGACCAACTGCTGATTCACGGTCCTTACAAAGTCTATAGCTACGATCCAGCCACCGGCCATCTTCTTTGGACCTGTGACGGCCCCAGCGAATTGACCTCCAATACGATGAACTTGGGCCGAGAACGAGTCTATAGTTCCGGCGGCTATCCCCGGAAGAGCCTGCTTTCGATTCGGGCTGACGGCAGCGGTGACGTGACCGAAACACACGTCGCTTGGACGACAAAGGGGAAGACTGCCTACGTGGCGTCGATGTTGTTGAATGACGGGCACTTGTTCATGGTCGAGGATGGAGGCAAGGCCACGTGTTTTGAGGCGGCCCAGGGTACCGTCGTCTGGCAGGCGGAATTGAAGGGCGACTTCAGCTCCTCTCCCGTGCTGGCCGGTGGGCACATCTATATGGTCAATGAAGCCGGAGTGACGTCCGTTTTCAAGGCTGGACGCGAGTTTGAGTTGGTGGCCCAGAACGATTTGGCCGACGGCGGATTCGCGACGCCCGTGGTTTGCGGAGGGCGAATTTACTTGCGCACGCTACATCACCTGTACTGCCTGGGAAGTCTTCGATAGGCGGCATCGTGGCCTCTGCCCATGCTGCCCAGGTCACCTCGAGAAGTGGCCTGGCACCGTAGCTCCGCACGGGAAATGGCCGGCTCGCCCCCGCTTCAGCCCCCTCACCCCCCGCCCTCTCCCCCAAATAGTTCGCGATTCTATCAATAGAAATGGATCGTCCTTCGCGCGAACAATTCGGAGGAGAGGGGGCCAGAATTGAGGCATCCGGCCAACCGCAAAGATATTTCAGTTTTCTATGGCAGGCGTAACCCAGGGCTGCGCTGGTTGCTTGACGGTGACCGTGCTTCGCCCTTATAGTTCAGCGCGCCCCAATCGGGGCGGCAGGTACCAATGGGGAGGTCCTGGCGGGGGATCGCCGCGACGGCGCGTGAGTCCTTCCTCCAATTCGGCTGCCGAGATGCCGTCTAACGACCGGATAAGTCTCTCGAAGAATTCGGCCACGCGAGGCAGATCATCTGCTCGGACCTTATCGATCGTATCGTGAGGATCAAACAGATACAACGGCCCACTGATGTGACACACGGATGGGATCCCGGCCGTGAAGAACGGTGCGGTATCGCAAGGTGGTTCCGGGCCAAACAGGTAGCGCCAGCACAGTACTAGGTCAACATTATCACTGTGACGAGGGAGACTCCCCAGCTTACCTGCATCGCCAGAAAAAATGTACCTGTCCCCTTTAGCTTCGCATCCTTGACGGCCATCCGCGACAGCAGTATTAGTAGGGACAGCCAGTTCTTTCCCAAGAGAGGGTGCCCGCTGATGGATGTAGCTCGTGAGTACCGTTACAACCGGTTGACCTGGGCAGAGATGAACGAGGCGATCGCGATGCAAAAGGTGGTGATCCTGCCCACCGGCTCGACCGAGCAGCATGGTCCCCATCTTCCGCTGGACGTGGATGTCTTTCTGGCGGAATCGGTCTGCCTGGAGCTGGGGCGTCGCGCGGCGGAGCGCGTGCTGGTGTTGCCGCCGATTTCCTACGGGCTGAATCGGCACCATATTGACTTTCCGGGGACGATTCATATCGAGCCTGAAGTATTCATCGACTTCTGCCTCTGCATTACCAAGAGCGTGGCTTACCACGGCTTTGAGAAGATTCTGATCATCAACGGCCACGGATCCAACACGTCCCTGATGGACCTGGTTGCTCGAAAGACGGTCTTGGAGACGCGTTCGCTTTGCGCCGCGTTGAACTACTTCAGCCTGGGTATCGAGGCGTTCAACCAGGTCAAGGAGACGCCAGTGATGGCGCACGCGGACGAGTTCGAGACATCATTGTATCTGCACCTGGCGCCGGAGCGCGTCCAGATGGATCGGGCTGAGGCGGGCAACGATGTCGTGGGCAAGTACATGAGTTCCGACAGCACTTCACCCTACGTGCGTTTCTATGACTACTGGGGACGCTGGACCACGGTCGGCGTGCATGGCGACCCAACAGCGGCAACACCGGAAAAAGGCAAAATCATCTGGGAAGCCGTGCTATCTGGCCTGGTCGAGTTGGTCGATGAGTTCCGCTCCTGGCCGATATCTGAGCGCAGCGATCAGCACGCAGGACCTGTCCAATCACACATCCGTTGGTAACACTTATGAAAATACGTGAGATTCGCGCCACTGGACTCCGCGGCGCTACACCCGAGGGTGGCTGGAGTGACGAATTACAGCAGGAGGACTGTGTCCACACCTTGGTCGCCGTACTCACCGATGAGGGCCTGAGTGGACTTGGCAGTGTATTCACAAGCGACGCCCTGGTCCAAGGGGCATTGGCGCTGCTGGAACCGTTCTTTCGTGGAGAAAATGCGCTCGAGCCCGAGCGCGTGAGCGAAAAGCTGCATCAGAATACGTTCTGGATGGGACGAGGCGGCTCGGTGACCCACACCATCAGCGGCATCGACATGGCGCTGTGGGATCTGCTGGGAAAAGCGACGGGACAACCGGTCGGCCGTCTTCTGGGTGGCCGTTACCGTGAGCGTGTGAAGCCCTATGCATCACTGCTGATGCGCGAGCCGGACGCCTTGGCCGATTATCTGACCGAGCTTAAGGAACAAGGTTTTCGGGCCTTTAAGATCGGTTGGGGGCCGTTCGGACGTGTCAACAACACGCTTGACGAACAGATGGTGTGTGCCGCGCGCGACGCGATTGGCACGGACTCACTTCTGATGGTCGACGCGGGAGGAAGCGACGCGTTCTGGCAGCATGGCTACAAATGGGCACTGCGAACGTCTCAGATGCTGGCTACCTATGACGTCGAGTGGTTCGAAGAGCCCGTGAAACCTGACGCTTTGGACGACTATATCCGCTTGAGACAAGCCGCACCGGTACCGATTGCCGGGGGTGAAGTGCTGACCCGCCGGCAGTCGTTCCAGCCCTATTTGCAGTCCGGCGCCTTCGATGTGGTGCAGCCGGACGTCACCAAGGTGGGAGGCATCAGCGAAGAACGCCGCATCGGCTGGATGGCCCAGGAGAACGGCGTACGATTCATTCCCCACGGCTGGAACACGGCGGTCGGACTGGCTGCCGACTTGCAGCTGGCTTCGGCCTTCGCCAATACGGACCTGGTGGAGTACCTGACCGGGAGTCCCTACGTGGACGAAATTGCGGTGGGCGGCTGGCAGCTGGATCAGGACGGCATGCTGCCGATACCCCAGACACCGGGCCTGGGCGTGGAGCTGGACAGCGATGCCGTGGCCCGATATGCGCGCGGTGAACGGTTGCTGCCGTAAGGACGCGAAAGTCGAGTCTGTGTGAAGGGGCGGAACAGTGTTTTGGCAACCATTTCCACCTCCGTCGCTGTGGCACGGTGCAACCGGAAGTAATCACAGACGCTCTTGAACGGCTGAATGTGGGCGAGGTTTTCGTCATCGCAATGCGTCTGGTCCGATCGTAGACGCGCGCCTACTGCGGCCCGTTGGAGAAGTCTTCCCCCAGTTCTCTCAATAGAACTCAATCCCAAAAAGCTTCGCGTGCCGAAGCTGGAACCGGAGGATGATTGGGGCGTCTGCATGTTCCAACGTGTGCTGGCCGTGCCACGTTACCGGCATGGCCAGGCCGTCGCCCACCAGTCGATCGGCATCCTCGAACGAGCGACCGGGCACGTCACCGGCACCGAAACGCCGCACCGCGACTTGGATGTAGCCGGACGGCTTGACGCTGGCGTTGAGCCGGATTCGGTCGCCTCGCGGAACCACGGCGACGGTGGCGAATTGGCCTTCTTCATGGCACTCCAGGGCCACCAACCTGCCTTTGGGCCAGGTGGCTAACCCGGAAACGCCCGGCACACCTGGAAAGAGGCCCTTGCGTTTTGCGAAGTCACGTCCCGGGTATTTGTGTGGAATTGGGTTGCCGCCGTAGGTGATACCCCATCGATCTGCCGGGTACTCCAGCAGGTTTCCGCTGGCCACGACGTACCCGCCGTCGCTCGAGCCCGGGATCCCGGTTTCCACGACCGGTCCTCCGGGCACTTTCGCCCAAGACACGCCATCGGCGCTCGACATCAGCCAGGTCGAGCCACCGTCGCACTCCAGCTCCCAGATCCAGGGAAACATCACGTGGTGGTCGGGTATGTTGGGCAGGGTCGTCTTGCCGTTGGTGTAGAAGAGATGGCTGGGGGGCATGTCGGCGCCCGTCGAGACAACAATCTCCACCTTACCGAAATGCCGAAAGTCGCTGCTCACCGCTCGGCCAATCGAACGCCGCCCGACGCCGATCCAACTGTCGATATTCTGCCCCTCGGTGCCGGGAGCTTTGGGGTTCACCTGCCAGGCACGGACGTACGCCACATACTTTTTGCGATCCATATCGTAGTAGCACGTGTTCAGTGTGTCGGCATGCTGAATCATCAGCGGTTCGGGGAGCGACTGCCAGTGAATCCCGTCCGGAGAGACAGCGCCAAAGACCGCGACCACGCAGCGAAAGCCTCCCACGTCGGAGCGTCGAGCCATGGTGTCAACCTCGTCAGGATACTTGGCGGCGAAGGCGTCCCATTCCTCGTCGGTGATGATACCGAGATAGATCATCTTGTAACGTTCCTGGTCGGAGGACGGATCAACAAACACGCTGCCGCCGTGAAACCCGCGGGTCGAGCCGCTGAGGTCACCGCGGAAGACGATGTTGTTGTCTTTCGTACCTGCATACTCGTACAGTCCCAACTGGGGGACCTTCCATGTGACGGCATCGTCCGATTCGGCGTAGCAGATGTGGGCGTTGTGGCCTGGCAGGATCTTGTCCTTGGTGCTCAGCGGCTCGGGTTCGTCACAAGGATCGATCGTGTACCAGGTCTTGTACTTGCCCTGGTCGAAAACATGCGCGGCAAGCTGCCCGGGCTGGAACGGCACTTTCTCTGCCTTCTGCGCAACGAGTCGGACTCCGTGGGGCATGTCGCTTGTTTCGAACCGAGCGGGCCGCGTGCCGTCGCCGGCCAGCCACGCCCCCACGTTCTTCTCCGCCTCAGAGGCGTCCGCATCGTGCTCGATCTTCCACCCAAAGCTCCCCTGACGGACATACTTCCAACTGGTGAAGTAAATGAAGTTGCTTCTGAGCTCGACCGGTTCGCCATAGAACCGGTCCGTCTGCGCCGGTGCTTCAATGACTGCGATCGCCGGCAACATAAGGGTCAATACTTGCGCAAGACGATGGATGGATCGCTTTGTCACGTGGTTACCTCTCAATGCTGGTCCCGACGAGGCCGAATAGGGAAGGACGGATGACTTCGTTCGATTGAGGCAATCGTTCGCCTGAAGTCATTTGAAGACACCAGGCAAGGGCTCCGCCCCTGAAGTCCGAAACCTTAAGATACCCAAATCTGAGACAGATGAAAGACGCGAAAAAGACCGAGCTGTCCAGCCAAGAACGCAATCTCACTGGCAGGATCGCCCTGACACTGGCTTCAGCGCGCCCGAGCAGGCAACGCCGCGATCCGTTTTTCGAGCAGGATGTTCAGGGGGCGACGACTCCGCACGCCAACGGCGTGAAATCCCAAAGCCCAGGGTGACCCACCGGTCGCGACGAGATCGGTGGTTTAGACGTCGTCCGAACACATGCCGCGACCTGTCGCACCCTTTCAGGGTGCACCGGCTCGCGCATGAACGCGTACCCAGGGTGCGCGGCGAAGCGCCGCGACCCTTGGGCTTTGGGGTGTAACCGCTTCGCGGTAAGGAATTCGGGCCATCAACTCGGGTAGGCGGTCGTTGGCGTGCATCCTTAACTTCCACGCTGGCTTGTTGGCTGTGGCCGCAGACGACGTTAGACTGAGGCGGACGAGATGAAGCAATCGTGGCAGGAGAACGTGAGATCGACCATGCCCAAGACAAAGAAATCAGGCCTGCCCGTTCCCCAGAGACTGCGCGTCGCGGCAGTGCAGATGCATTTTGCCTCGACGATTGAGGGAAACCTGGAGCAAATGGAGCAACTTGCACGCCAGGCCGCACGGCAACGCGCGGACGCGGTCTTGTTTCCGGAATGTGCCGTGACTGGCTATGCCTATGATTTTTCATCGCTCAAGCCGGCCCAGATCCTTGACGCTCTCAAGAGCATCAGCCTTTTGGCCGCCAGACTCCGCACCCATCTGCTGGTCGGTTCGCCCGTATTCCGAGGCCGGAAGATGTACAACTGTCTGGTCGTATTCAATCGCGATGGAGATGTCACTTACTGCTATGCCAAGAATCATCTGACGCCGTCGGATGAGGTCTGGTTCGCCCCAGGCAACGCGGTCGCATTATTCGATCTGGATGGCGTGCCTGTCACATCGGTGATTTGTCACGAACGACGCTATCCCGAGCTGGTGCGTTTGGCGGTCATGGCGGGCGCGAAAATACTCTTTCATCCGAATGCCGGCATGGATTCGCTGGCCGTTTCTCGCCAGAAGCGTCACGGCCGCGATGGAATAGCAGCTCGCGCATTCGAGAACGCGATCTACTATGTGTTCGCCAATTCCGTCGGGCCGCAAGGAGACGGCAAGTGGTCGGCAGGCGATTCGAAAATCGTGGCGCCCGATGAAAAAGTCCTGCAGTTGGCAGATAATCGCCAGCAGACCGTGATCGTGGCTAATCTGGATCTGAGCCAGGCGACTGGAAAGTATGCATACCGGGGAGCTGGCCAACCAGCCTTCCTGGCTCCGCACTGGAAGGCCATGATCCGATCCGTGCGCCGCCGCGCACGTGAAGCGGCTTTGGATTACGAACTGCCGCGATAGGGACCACCGGCTGAGCCGTGGCCTGAATGCGTGGCGCGGTCGGCGATCCTGGCTCGCAGTGTTTTGCCAGTGAGCGATTTCCTGTTTTCCTGTGTGCATTTAGCGCACCACCGCCGGGAAGCGGGTTGGCTTGGAAAACGGAGAGTTCCAGGCGGAAGACATTCGCTCACCGCACAGCCGAGCGGGCAGTGCGGTCAAACAGGTTTTGACTGCGGCCGAGGATGAATCAGTTGGACATCACCATTTTGCAGCGACGGGTGTGCGTAACTCGTTTCTCCATAACAGACCCTCGCCACCGGGCTGGTCCCGGTGGTTCTACGTTTACTGACTAGTCTGGCAGCCGAAAAACGAACCTTCCTGCCGGCCCTCGCCGCCTCCGGCGGCGAGGGCCGGCAGGAAGGCAACTCATGGGTGGTCGAGATCGACGGTAGTTGTCAAACGCTCTACCACCGGGACAAGCCCGGTGGCGATAAAGCCCTTGCGAAAAAAACCTTAAGATGATCTCAATACTGAAAGTGGCGCTGTCCAACTAGTAGATCGCGGAGAACACCAGGTTCTTGATGTACTCCCTCCACACTGGTGTGATCCAATCACCACCCACTTCATCGATTGCACGGTCAATCGCCTCCTGCACGCGACCGCCTGAGAAGTGATTCGCAGCATCCAAGAATCCACCAGTGGCAGCCGAGAACAACCCGCTGATGACCACCGCGGCGGTCGTGGCGGACGCCGCCATGAAGATGCCGAGCGTCAGAGATGATAGTAATCCAAAGACGAAGCCGTTCGTAGCTCCATCGGCGAAAGACCCTCCTCTTGCTGCCGAGAAGACCCCTCCCGCGAGCGTCGAGATGAACGTCGAGATCAGGGCATACTCAGTTATACTGACCCTGCCGGACGGATCAGAGTGCCAGGTCGGCATATTCCTCGCATATTCGTACAGTCCGAACGTTCCAGCATCAAAACCGAGTGGGTCTTGCGTCACGAAACGACCGGTATGCGCGTCGTAGATTCTTGCGCGATGGAACGCCGTGCCGGACATGCTATCCCAGACGCGACCGGTAAAGGCATAAGGATGTGAATTCGCGACGGGCACCTCGAATGTCGGCCTGCCGAACGCGGTATAGTTGATGTGCTGGATGAACTGTTGCGCGTTATCGATCATGTCGCGCACCGTACCGAGATGATCGGCCAGAACCCAGGCGGTGCCTTGACCTGGGGTCCACTGCGCGATGAGCTTGTCGACCTGGTTCGTGAACAGGAATCGTTGGGTAATCTCACCGTCACCATTGAAACGAGCCCATTCGTTGGCCATGAAACTTCGAGTGTCATAGACGCTGGTTGTTTCCTCTCCATCGCTGATTACTTGGACGCGGCGACCGAGCGCATCATAACGATACGACTCTTCGTGCAGAATCACACCTCCTTCAGAAGGTGCCTGACTGTACTGCGTGACCTTCGTCAGTCGATTGCGGAAGTCATATTCATACTCGGTGTGGTTCACCTCGCCGGCAACTGGTGCGATGGCGGTCTTGCTGGTGACGTTGCCTTCGGCATCATACGTGTAATCGTAGGTGCCGTCTGACAGCAGTTGAATGGCGGCATCGGTGACGTAGCCGGTGAGCGTGCGGTTGCCGTTCGCGTCATAAGAGAAGGTTTCGTCCACCTGATCGTTGTCGTACATCGCGGCAATGAGCTGTCCGCGCAGGTCGTAGCTGTAGTCGGCGCTTCGATCGTAAGCGGCGGTGATGTGATCCAGCGTCTCGCGAGTCGGCAGGCCCGCATAGTCGTACTCATAGTCATAGCGAGTGAGGACTTCATCAATGGCGTTCGCGTGCTGAATGCTCGTCGGACGGCCGGTCGTGTCATACCCGTAATCAGTTCGGGCCACCAGATCTGAGCCGGCCAGATCGCTGTACCGCGTCAACTCGGCTACCTGTCCCACTGTCGTGTACTGCAAGTCGGCTCGTATGTTCTGAACATCCACTCCCTCCCACCAACGCGACGCGAGCTGATTGCGGTCTTCGTATGTGCTGCGGACCGAAACGCCCGTGGAATCGGTCGCCGACGTGACGTTGCCCATCGCATCATATTCGTAGTCCATCGTAAACGTGTCGACATCGCTCGTCCACGGATAGTCGACCACCATGCTGCCGAGGCGATTCATCGTGTCATACGTGAAGGCATACTCGGCATCCGGATCGGCCGCACTCAGCATGTTGCCTGCCGTGTCATAAGTGAAAGCGATCTCGCGCAAAACGGTTGTATCGTCAGTCGCATTGAACCAGATTTCGCTCGTAAGATTCCCCAGGTAATCATAGTCGTACGTCCTCCGGCGACCGTTACGGTCAATCTCCTCGACCAGGTTGCCGACAGCATCGTAAGCATATCGTGTCACGTGTGAAGGCTCGAATGGTGCGTTCTGAACCGGCGTTGGTGTGCTGATCAAGTCAACGATCTCCTGGGCGGTTATCGAATCCCAATCGGCACCCTCCCAATAGAGCGGATCTCGCTCTTCAATCACTCGATCGAGCGAATCGTAAATCCAAGTGGTCACATTGCCGACCGGATCTCGCAGCCAGATACGATTGCCATTGGCATCGTATTTGAAATGGACCCCAGCAGCAGGATCACTTACATCAAGGCCAGGATCAACGTGGCGGATGAGGTTCCCCGCATGATCGTATTCGTAGTAAGTGGTACGATTGAGCGCCGCGTCCGTCGGATGAACAATGGTCTCGGTAGTCACGTTCTTCGTACTGCCGTCATATTCATAGGCGACCACAATCTGATCCTCGCCCACACCAGTCGTGACTCGTGTGCGGCGGCGCAGACTGTCGTATGTGGATTGCGTGGCGTAGACCAGATTGTCGTCAACGTCGTAAACCTCGACACTCGTCAGGTCGTAATAGTGATTCCATTGGCGAATCTCGTAAGAACCATCCGGATGGATCGTCTTCGCCGGCTTCCCGTTGGGGGCGCCAACCTGGTACTCATACGTTGTTGTATTGCCATTAAAGTCCGTAAACGATGTCTGTTGGGTCCCTTCGAACAGCAACTGGGCGACATCGCCCGCGGCCGTAACAATCGAGTCGGGTATGCCCCGCGAGTTGTAAACGAAGGCTGTCAGGTTGCCGCGTGGATCGACAAGGTCGGTAATGTTCCCGAACTCGTCGTGGGCATATTCGACCGACGAGCTCTGACTCGCGTCAACGCCGGTCGTGGTGACCGTGGTAGTATTGCCCGCGTCATCATAGGTATACTCGATCACCGTCCCGTCATAGTCGACAACTCGCGTTTCCTTGCCCGGATGACGCGGGTCGGCATATTCGTAGGACTTCGTGAAGCTCCTGGTAGCTCCGCCTATCGAATCGATCACTTCGGGAGAAATTTCCTGCACGATGTTTCCTTGATCGTCGTACCGGAGCGTCGTCACGTTGCCGCGGGCATCAGTAATGGTTCCTTCAAAGGCAGCTGGGTCGAACTCTTGTCGAACGGCATTTCCCAGGGCGTCTGTGGAACTGGCAAGACGGCCGGCCGTGTCGAATTCGGCCTGAAACACACGCACCTGATCGGAATCGTAGATCGAATCCAGGAAGTGTGGCGGAGTGGCGAGGTACTCGTACGTCGTCGTCTCGCCCAGCTGGTTGGTAAATCCCACCAGATCGCCCGAGGAACCATAGTTGTAAGAGATGGAAGTACCCGGCCGGGTCGATGATCTCTCTGATTCGTCCTCGTGTGTCCCGGACCAGATCGATACGAGCACCCGACGAGTGAGTGATGGCACTATCCGTAAACGTGATGGTGTTGTCGTTCGTATCGACAATCTTCCGTAGACCGTCCTTCTGAACGTATTCGTAGACAGTGCCTTCCCGCGTTGTCAGAACGTACTGTGACGGATTCCAGGGATCACTGAGTGCTTCGATCAAGGATCCAAAAACACCGCCACGCATGTACGAACCCTCTTTGACGGTCAACTGATCGGTCACGCCCGGATCGGGCGTGAACTTCGGGAGGTATTCGATCCCCGCCACGAATATGATGCCGTGAACAACCAGTTCGGGTTCGTAGGTGAATCCAACTCGCTTTCCTTCCGGGTTGGTCAGATAGACGCGATCGCCAGTCTGCATTTCCATGTAAGCAGGAGTCGTTTCGGCGATATTCGCTTCCGCAAAGCTCATCGACCAGCCATAGCCAAAGTCACCCTCGGTGTTGGCATGGAGCGTGTCATAAGTGCGATTCACGACAATGGGAATCCCCGATAACGAAAGGGACACGTCGGTCACCGAAAAGGCAAAACTGCCCAGTTTTGCGTTGCCCGACACACCAAACGTGATCGGTTCCGCCCAGCCCTGGCCGTTGACGTCAAAGGCAAGCACACGCAAGAGGTAGGCATCATTGGCCAAAACTGTCGGATCCAAACGAAACCGCTCGTGATCTATCACGCCAGTCCCTTCGGCAAGCAGTTCATAGTCCGGATCATCGGCGCCCAGATTCCCCGAGTCTACGGCATTGACGGGCGCATACTCGATGCGCCACTGATCCATGTTGTCATCGACAATACTGACCTGCACGTCCGTCAGGTAGGTAAGCATTGGCGATTGACGCAGCGAGTCCCCTTCGATCCGATCACCATCGACAAGCTGTCCTTGTATCGCGTCATACACTTGTGGAATCAACGCCTCGACCGTGATCACCGGATGCTCGTTGTCCTGAGGGTCAAAGACCCGGACTTGCCAGGGATCGGTGGCCGACGAATTACCGGCCAGGTCGCTGGCCGTGGCCACGACGTCGAACAGTCCCGGCGCGGGGAACGGTACATCGGCCACCCGTAATCCGTTCTCTGTGCGCAAGGCCACTTGCGTACCATTGATGAACAAGGCGACGGTGTCGATCCCCACGTTATCGGTAGCGCGCACTTGAAACGTGACCGTGCCGCCGATATCGACGACATTGCTCGCCGGCTCCCAACACCACTTCGGGTGCGACTCCGTCGGGCTCGAGCGTAATGGTGTAGGACTGTGAATCCTCACCGCCAAACGCATCGGTAACGGTGACCACCACATCGAACGGTCTGATTCATCAAGTCCCGGTCCGGCAACCAGCGAACCCGGCCCTGATTGTCCACAGCCATGCCACTGGGCGCCTGCGTCAGCACGTAGCTCAACGGATCGCTCTCCGGATCCGTGGCCGAGATATCGTAGCTGTACTGGAGACCGGCGACACCGTTCGCGCGGCCCGCAGAGACGATCGTGGGGGCCTGGTTCTCTCGTACGACGAGCGTGTAAGTTTGAGTCGCTCGGTTCAAGGCCGTATCCGTCGCGACAACCGTCAACACGTACGTCCCGAGATCCGCCTCGGACGGTGACCAGGTGATTGTACCGTCCGGAGTGATTGCCAGCTCTGTCGGCAAGTTATCGCCTTCCAGCGAGAAGGTGACGGAATCCACCTCCGGATCGACAGCTTGAACGCTGTATACGTACTCATGCCCTGCCGTCACGCTGTACCTGGGCGTCGACGTGATCGTGGGGGCCAGGTTCAGATTCGCATCGGTGACTTCAATTGAAAACGCCTGGAGATCGATGCCACCAAACGAATCCCGGACCAGTACGGACACGGCATTAGCATTCATCTGCTGGGAGTTCGGTGTCCATTGTATTAGCCCCGTATCCGGGTCGATTATCATTCCCTCCGGATAGAGATTTTCGACCAGTTCGAATTCGAGTCTATCGCCGTCCGGATCTTGGGCTTGGACCGCGTAAACGTACATCTCGTCGACGAAGGCTTCGGTGATCGGCGACGAAAGGACCAGGGGAGGGAGATTCTGGCCACGTACCGCAATCCCGAAGGACTGGGTGGAGGACGCTCCAAACATATCGGTCACCCGGAGTACCACCTGGTTATCTATCCCTCGTTGATCCGTTTCGGGCGTCCAGAACAGCTGGCCGGTCGTAGCGGCAATCGACATGCCACGAGGGGCTGCGTCGAGGCGCCAGATCACGTGGTCTCCTTCCGCATCTCGAGCCACCGGACGGTACGTGTACGAGCTTCCGAGCAGCGCGGTCAGTTCCGGATTGGAGACAATCCGCGGGGCGGTGTTCACTGCGTCAGAGACAACTCTGAGGGTGAAGTCTTGTACGGCTTCACCGCCGCGTCCATCGGAAACGATAAGGCTGATAGCGTGCGAACCCAAGGCGGAGGAGGAAGGTGTCCAGCTGAGAACCCCCTGCTGATCGACCATCATTTCACTCGGGGCATCGTCATTGAGTGCGAACGTCAGGGGATCGCCGTTCGGGTCACTAGCTTCGACCACGTAATGCAGCGGCATGTCAATACGTGTCGTTGTGCGAGGTATCGACCTAATGACGGGCGGATCGTTCGGCAATATCTCGACCACTTCGACACTGTAGGTCTTCGAGGTGGCAGCTGTGTGCCCGTCGTTCACCGTAACAGTGATTTCCCACGTTCCCAACTGGGAGAGATCGGGGAGCCAATCGAGCCGGCCAGTCTGCTCGTCAATGCCCGGCTGCGGAACCCCGGGCACCGTTGACGAAAGCGAGAACCTCAAGGGGTCGTTTTCCACGTCTTGAGCGGTGATGAAGAGGGCCAGTGGCAAATCAGCTTGGATCTGTGCGGGGAGAGATTCTGTTGTGATGATCGGAGCCGCATTGGGAGCCGCGACATCCAGCACGAAAGACTGAACATCATTGCCGCCATGACCGTCAGATGCCTTCAGCACGATCCGATGCCGACCGGTCTGATTGTTTGTCGGTTGCCAGACGATGACGCCCAGATCAGGATGAACGGTCATTCCTTCGGGGCGCACGATCAGCTGATAAGTAATGGCATCGCCATTGGGATCAATCGCCAGAGAGTCGTATTTTAGCAGTTGATTTGCCATTGCCGCTGAAGGCGGGTCACTCACAAAACTGGGGGGCAGATTGCCCGCCGCATCAACGATGTGATTACCGAAGTCGATCTGGCTGGCAATCTCGTCGTCCACCAATTCGAGTGTATGGACATGTGTGCCGGGAAACGTCTGGAGCCAACCCGGCTGCAAATCTTCAGCCACACGGTAGCTTCCGGCAGGAAGTCCGGCAAAAGTGTAGTCGCCGTTGTCGTCGGTCAGCGTCCAACGCTCACCCGTGTCAAGCCGACCGTTACGGTTCTGATCCAGATAAATGATCCAGTTCGGCACGCCGGGTTCGAGAGGATCGGTGCCGGGCGGATTCGCGCCGTCACGAACTCCATCGGCATCGAGATCGTCGAACTTCATGCCACGAATTACGGCGGTACCACCTTCGTCAACGACAACCGTGAAACTTTGCCGGTCCGATCCTCCGCGGCCATCCGCGACACTGACTGTGAAGTCAAAGGTTCCACTCGCCGCAAGCCACGAGACGACGCCCGTCTCAGCATCGATCGATGCGTTGGGTGGCGCGCTCTCCAAGGAGAATGTCAAATCGTCCTGATCAGGATCGACGGCAACCGCTTCGTAACGATACGTCTTGGGAGCGCCGGGAAGCAGGGACATATCAATGACGAAAACAACGTCCATAAAGCTCTGATCACCGCCGTACGTCAAGTCCTCCCAGAAGAATTCGGTTCGACCGTCCGGTTGGACAACGGAGTGGAGATGATCGAATTGGTTGTCGGGATTCGCCTGCGGGAAAGAGAAGAATGCCAACGGACCGCCCGTGATATTGTTATTCGGATTATTCGCCCGCAACGTGTCGAGTGTGCTGTTCTGAATGATGAAGAAGCCATACGTTTCGCCCGCAGTCAGCGTCACGGCAGTCTCCGCACCCGCACCCTGACCACTGTGAAAGACAACCAGAGCGTTGTCAGGCGACAGGGCCGCTGGGGCGTACTCGGGCTGTCCCGGGAGGTAATCCCCCACGAGTCCGTCGGCATCACTCACTCGATAGATGCCAAACTCATTGTTGTAGGCTGCTCGTCGGATCGTCCACGTAAAGGTAGCTTCCACCGACTCACCAGGCACTCCCGGGACCGTGAACGTCAGGTCGTTCTGGCTGCCAGGCAGATACTCGTCCGCTGCGAGCTGCGTTACCGGCTCACTGACAATCACTGGTGCATGGTTGGATGGATCAGGCAGCACTTCGACGCTGAAAGTTTGAGAGTCCCTGGCGCCATCCGCGTCCTTGGCTTCCACCGTGACACTGTGGGAGCCCAACAGATCGGCAGTAGGAGCCCAGGCAATCAGGCCCGTGTTCGGGTTGATGCGCATGCCTGGGGGTGACGCTGTCAGATCGAAATGAACCGCATCCAAGTCCGGATCGGTCGCCTCGACGTCATAGTGATACGTATACCCGGCAATCACCTGTCGCGTGAAACCTTCGTAGCGAACGCTATCCTGCGAGTAGTTATAGAAACCGAACTTGCCGGAAGTGTACGTGTTGTCAAACAGCTCGATGGTATCGAGGACTACTCCTGACGCTTCGTCGCTCACGGTAATCGTGAATTGTCCGGGCTGGAAATCGAGTGCGAAACGATATTCCACGTTATCCTGCCAGGCAATCGTATTGTGGTATAGGACATCCACGTTGTCCGAACCGGCCGTGGGCCAGAAATCATAGTCGATCGGGTCCTGATCCGCGTGGAAGACCTTGACCGACATACCCCGCTCGGCATAGCCGCGGTGATTCTGATTCGCTTGCTTCCAGTCAAACAGGTAGAAGTGTCCGCGGTCCTGATAGCCGAACACGATGCCGATGAAGTCATCATCGCCCGTTGTCTCCACGCGCCACGTACCTTCAATCCGCTCACCGGCCGATTCAAAGTCACTCATGAAGAAGGAAGCGTCGGAGTTGACGCGCTGCACAACCGACGTCCCCGTCGACGCGACATCCCAGTTCGCATCGGGCTGGAAATTCAGCTCGTACTGCACCGTTTGCCACGAAGACAAATCAACCAACTGGGGTACTTCGTCGACCACCGCCGCAACCGTTGCTTCGATGACCGGCACGGACGTGATCATGGGCGGCCGATTCGGCGGGGCTTCGGTCACATGCACCACATAATGTTGTTCGGCGGCGCCTTCGCGGCCATCATCGACACGGATCATGATCTGATGCGCACCCAGATCCGCCTCGGTCGCGGTCCAAGTCATTTCGCCCGTGGCGTGGTTGATCATCATCCCACGCGGTGCGTTGACCAATGAGTACTCCAGTGTGTCACTCTCCGCGTCGATGGCATCCGCGTCATATTCGTATGGTTGGCCGAGATACGCGTTCATCACCGGAATAGATGTGAAGATGGGTGGCTCATTCAGCTTGGCCAGGAAGACCAACTCGTAGGTGAATCGCACTTGGCCCGGATTGTGAAACGTCGCGTCAACCAGGCCTGTTATCTCCGTGGCATCGAGCGAGCTGCCCGGTACAAGTGCACTGAAATCATAGTAGGGCATTCCTTCCCTGGTTCGTCCCGCCTCGTGTACCACGGACACGGTCGGATCGCTGATATTTCTGACACCGACAAGAAACGGGTTAACGACCCCGTATTGCCCGATGTTTTTAATCGCCATCTGCGCATACAACAGGTTCGTTCGATCGTCGAACGAAGTGCGTGCGTACGCCTCGCGGAAACTCGGGGAGACATCGAACAACAGGTTTTCGAAACCGCCGTCACCGTCGGCTGCGCCAAACAGACTGATCGTCCTGCTGCTGCGCTGGCCCAGGGCGTCGATGGCCGTGACCTGTAGCAGGTTCTCGCCAGGCAAGACGGTTGTCTGATGATAGAAGTTGCCACTGCCGTCCACGGCATCGACCGCCACGCCATTGATCAAAACGGCAACGACACGGTTCGGAAGAGTGGTCGCATTGGGACCCGCGTGGACCGCCGCCAGGGCCTGCCCCGAAACCAGGATCGTCTGCCCGCTTTCATACTGCGTCTCGGTGAGCGGATGCGATATCGATATCGCCGGCGAACTGACACTGGCTACGTGCAGCGAGTGCAATTGGGGAAGTGCTGTCTCCGCCTGGCTTCGGAAACGTGCTTGAACCTGCAGATATTGTCCGCGCATCGTCACCAGGCGTTCGTCCGATTGCACGCGATTCCATTTCTGAGAGTCAAGCTCCTGCCGGGCGTCCGCTGAGCGGACCCAGACTTCGATAGCCGAGCCGTCGGGAATCGTTGCTTCCCATGAGACGGTCCCCCAAGGCATCCCTTGGCGGCCACCGTCCACCACCTCGGTCCAAGTTCCCGGATTGAATTGGGAGTAGAGAACCTGTCCGGTCATATCGCTGTATGTGTAATGGTTCCCGCTATCGACGATCGGTTTGGACAGATCCACCGTGTTCGTCGCCGGATCGATGCGGTAGATCCGATCACTAGAGACATCGCAGACCCACACGTTTCCCTGAGCATCCACGGCCACGCCAGTTGGCCCGCTGAAACCAGAGATCGTCGCCTGATGATTCCCGTCGCTGTCGTAGCGAACCACATGATTACGATTCGTACTCACCGCCCAGATGTTGCCGTCCGGCGTGACCGCGACACCTCGTCCTTCAAAGAGTTCGTCGCGATACACATCGAATATGATATCGCCTGTCTCTACATTCACTTTCATTAGCTGTCGTGACTGCCAACCGTTCACCACCAGGTTGCCCTCGGTGTCGAGGCCCATGCCGTACACCTGGTGTCCGGGGATCAGTACCTTGACGTCATTGAGATCACGAGTGTTGATGCGTAGCAGCGAGGGGGGGCTGCCCTGCAAACTGGCCGACCAGAGGTATCCGTTTTTGTCCACGACCGCGCCATAAGGCTGATGGTCACCCGCAGCCGGCGTGCCGTTGAACTGCGTGAATGCGGCCAGATCTCCTACGTAACGCGAGTCGATGATCTGCTCTGATTCGGGATCGAAGACGTGATACCACTGCGAGTCGCGTCCGCCAATCCAGAGTCGGCCGTCCTGGTCGAAGGCAATACCACGTGCACCCGAGGTGCCGCTGTATCCTCCGCCGTAATACTGGCCGTTGAGACCCGGCACATAAACACCCTCTTTGCCGGTCAGCACGACAATCTCGTAGAGCAGTTTTTCGTCTTGCCCAAACGGCAACATTTCGTCGGGAGAAATGTTTCCATCACCATTGGCATCGGTCGACGTATCGAGGATGCCGTTCCCGTTGCGGTCGGTCCAATTCTCATTCCCGAAGATCACGACCGTGCCAATTTCCCGGTTGCCCAGCGCGCAACTGCCATCCAGACCCACGGTGGTTCGTGACGGACTGGCACCGCCGGCGACATGGGCCGGCGCCGTCCAATAGCGAGCGACTTCGTCACCTGTCTGAATGTCGATTTTGGAAAGCGAACCGTTCAGGTTCGGAATCCAGATGAATGGCAAGGTAGTGATTTCTGAGGGCGGACTGAGTTGCACCAGATCAGCGTCTGCATCAACGCGGACATTGAACAGATCGCCCACCGCGAAATCCTCGGCCCCGGTGAAAACGACCGCGCCGTTCTCGCCAACCTGGCTGTCGCCGGCGGGTGTCTGTGGTGGCGGGTCGGCACTGGCCTCAGGACTCGCATCGCCGCCGGCAAACTGGTACGTACCGGCACCCACGGTGGCTCCTGACGGGAACGATGTGGCAACGGCGTAACGGGAGACAGATCCATCGTCCTGCCCGGCGACGTACGACCTGGTTGAAGCCACACGGGTGGGTACTTCCCCGCTGCCAGGATTGGCTTGCACCTCCGCAGTTCCGGCCGTCTCTTCCCCTTCAGTAGCAACTCGCTGGTTCAGGTGATTGACAATCAGCAGTGCGTCGATGGGTGACAGAACCTGATCCTCGTTGACGTCCAAATGGAACCGCTGGGAACCCGATGCGACCAGCGTGTGCCGCTCGCCGTTCAGCTGGTTGATCACCAACAGCCCATCAAGCGGCGATACCCAGCCGTCCCGATTCACGTCGAGCGCGTAGTCCGCCTGTGTGATGACCTGGCGCGGGGCCTGATGGCGAGCACCGCGGCAAGCGCACCGCCGTCCGTGTCACCGGCAATGTGCAGTACATAACTTTCTCCCTCGGCGACCGGAGCCACCATCTGCGACTCACCGTCCGACAATGCCACGGGTATCATGTCGTCTGTGTAGAGCTCGACAGTGAGTCCCTCGATCGATTCATTGAGACTGACAATGAACTCGCCTTCTGTGTCGGAAGAAAAGCTGAACCAGCCTTCACCGTTCTCTGCGACCACCGTCGAGAGTAACTGCTGCCCATCGGGAGTTGACGCCAGAAAGAACTGCTTGGAGACGAGCTGGGGTATCAGACCCATTTCACCGAAGTTGTAATGCAGTGCCGCCATCTGCGACGTCACCTGCATCCCATGGAACAGGTTGTCGGCAACCTGCCCCAGCAACGGATTGCCCGGTGTCTCCTTGCCGTCAATGAATGCTGACGGCTGGGTTTCATGGATACTATATTCGCCCGGCGGCAATTCGGTGAATTCGTACCATCCGTCGACATTCGTTGTCGTGATGGCGTCGACCGCACCCGCGAGGGTAATCGTGACGTTAGGCAGCGGCAGCTCAGGAGCGTCTTTTACGCCGTTGTTGTTTACGTCAAGGTAGACGTAGCCACCGATGGAACAGGAGTTATCTAGATCCGATGTCACCTGGACGTCCAGGATGCGCACGGTTGTCTCTTGGTCGGCGTCATTGTTTACGAGTCGAAATATCAGGTTCGCATCGGTTCCCGGCGGCACGTCACGAATGTCCAACGAGACATGACTGGACGACGTCTGTGACTGTTCGGTCGTGCCCTGTCCCATCGCTGCCGGCATCTGCTCGGTCAAGTTAAAGTAGGCATCACGATCCGACTGAAAAGTGTCGACCAGCGAGAAACCGTCTGTATCGACCAACGCCGCTTCAAATGCGTCGTTGACGAAGCGCGCATCGGTCGTGTCGAAAGATGCCTCATACGTGAATTCCACCGTCAGTGGCGCTTCGGGAATCCGAAACGACTGGTCCAGCGTGACCAGGAAGGAATCACCTTCGCGCAGGATGGCGCTTCCCTGAGTGACCGTGCCCCGTCCTTCTTCGCTTCCCCCTCGCTCGGCGATGTTCCAGTCAGCAAGGCCGCCGGTAAATCCCAGCTGCATGATGCTGGATGCGTTTCCTGGTATCGTGGGTTGATGTGCGAGCAACGGCGTCGAAGATGGGACTGAATTCGGGTTTGCGCCGGGATCGGGTGCGGCCGTGTTGATTGTTTTATCAGCAACCGACAAGTTCGTGTTTAAGTCAACGGGCGACAGGCGCTCGGATGCGACGCGAGACCACCGCCGTAATCGGCAGCTCCAGGCGAGGTCGGACGCGTGAACTGCTCGGCCGCAGCGTTCAGCTGCAATTGAGAAAACAGTGAGTGGGCGCCCTCAAGTGTGGAACTCGGTTCAGGCGAACTGCTCGAGGCACTTCCCGATCCCACGCCACGGGCCATTGCACGATTTGATCGGGCATCCCGATTTTCGTTCGCTTCATCTCCGTTGAGCATCTGGCCCAAGCCATCCTCCAATCCATCGGAGACCAGCTCTGTCGAGAGCACGAACCACGAATTGCTGTCGGAAACATCCGTCGCCTTTTGTTCGCGTGCCCCGTGGTTGTGTGGGACATCTTCTTTGCCAGCGGCCGGCACCTCGCCATGATCGGCCTGCGACGCACGTTTCTGAAGATCGCGATCGCCAATCGGATGAAGGCCTCGTGGGCCGGCTGACTCCAGGTCGCTCTGCTGATCAGCTCCCTGTTGATCGGCCAAGTCGGACCGTCGATGCCTTGATCGCCCGTCCGCGGGGACCGGCAAGCCGCCTTCGCCACCCCGCGCCGCTTGTGGAACCACCGGTAGGCTGGCAGCTTGTACCTGGGCCATGGGATGCCCAATCAGCGAGAGCAGGTCCACGATCATCGAGCCGGGGGCCACCCGGGACTCCAATTTTTCAGCCATGTGAATGCGCTGCTGCAAGTCGACACGACGTCGCTGATCTCGAATCTTTAGACGACGGTGGCCCGTTTTTCGCTGGCGAGACATGGGATAGTCCTCTGGTGCGGGGGGACGATCAGTGGCCGAAACGAAGCGGAGAAAACGGCAATGGGGAGCCAATTGCCATGAAACCGCTGGAAGAAAGAACGCAAAACACGTCGATGTGGGACACTCACCTCGTGTCTTGCGGTGAATATCAGCAGTCGGGTGCGCCGGGGCCCAGCCGCATCGTGGAGCTGTTTCACCGCCCAGCTGCCAACAGCCCGCCAATACCGCGCGTTGTGCAAGCGAGTCCCGTCAGTCCGTGACGCGGACCTCGAGCGTGTAGAAGAGGTGTCGCGCAAAATACTTGCGAGGCACCGTGCGGCAAGGGGCGGCGCTTGGTGCATGGGCAAACCCGCAGGAGCCGCAAACGCTAGCAGACGCAGACCACCCGGTCTGCATTTGCCGCGCGCTCGCGGCACCATCTCTCAGCAGATCAATGTGCCTGCCCACCTCTTGATCAGCTCTTTGGCTCATGATTGCTAAATCAAAGTTATTAGGTAGATTATTTCCTGCAACACAGGGGCCTGCCAATGCTTACCCCCCATGTGAGTCATGTTTTTTTTCTGAGCCCGGATGATGCACCAAACTGGGAGGGTGGATTGACCGAGCCGTTTTTGCTCCTTGAGAGACACTGGCTACCGATCGCGACTGGATCGACTTGTGAAGACTCAACAGCACCTTTTGCGAGCTTGCCCCACCCGACGTGAATCATCCGTGGTTAGGGCCAAGACCGTTGAATTAAGCCAAGATCGCATCCAATGGCAAACGAGATGCTGCGACAGCACGACCACGCTGGCACAACAACTCGTAGCGCAAACCTATCTGGCAGTGCTTCGTCATAGCGTTGCCCGTAGTTGTCAAACCCGCAACCACCGACGCGAGGTCGGAGGGGATCCGCAAACATTTGACAAGTGTATACTTTACCGTTGTGCGTTGAAAAAGCTGCGAGCACGGTGCGCGCACGTCACATGCTGAGACTCATGAAACAGGTGCCTGATGATGCGGTTCCTTTCTTCCTTTTTACGTCACCCGGTGGCGACGGGTGCCGTGGCACCAAGCAGCTACTACTTGGCGCAGGAAATGGTCCGTTGGGTCGCCTGGAGTGATGTTGCGACCTGTGTTGAATTTGGGCCAGGCACGGGTGCCTTCACACCTACCATCCTCAAGGTTGTGAGAGAGGGCACGCGTTTTTTCGCGGTAGAACTTAACGAGAGTTTTGCAGACACGATGGCGAAGAGATTTCCGGAGGTGGAGACAGTCTGCCGATCGGTGGAGGAGATTGCCGACATCTGTGATGAGCGAGAGGTATCGAGAATCGACTGTATCATCTGTGGGCTTCCCTGGGCGGGGTTCTCGGCGCAGCTCCAGCAGACGCTGATGAAGGCGGTTCTGTCGCGCCTCTCGGACGGTGGTTATTTTGCCACGTTTGCTTACCTCCAGGGAACCCTCCTGCCGGCCGGCATCCGGTTTCGACGACTGCTGCAAGAATCCTTTGGAGAGGTACGCTGTAGTCGTACGGTGTGGCGCAACCTGCCACCAGCGTTTGTTTACCAGTGCCGCAACTAGTCGGGTGTGGCGTGCCGTCGCTCGCCAAGCTTGTCGAGATGAAACTCACTGCTTTTCGTGATCAGGACCGCGTCCACCTGCGAGACATGATCGATGTGGGCCTGATCGTGGACGCTGTGACACGGCAGCTGCCTGCCGAACTGGCGCAACGGCTGGAGCAACTGCAGTCGTAGAGTGTCACTTCTCTTTGTGCCTGTAACTTGGAGGCACGGCCGGTCGCGGCCGTGCGGTACTGGTCCTGCGGATAAGCGGCTTGACGGTCGTCAAGAAATGAAACCGGGAGGCCAGGGTGGGCCTGACCTCCCGGTGGATCGAACAAGAGTCTACCTTAACGACAGCTTGGCCGTCTCGATGATGCTGCGGTGATCGTTGTCGATCTTGAAGGGCTCAGCTTCCATTTTGCACGTTCACGTGATACTTCTCGGCTGGGTCTTTTGGTACTCGCCACGAGTACGAACAGGTGAAACCTCAGCCATACTCGAAGTTGCCGGTATCGACATCTTCGCCTTTTTCCGTGGTGATCGTGAATGTGGGTTTGCCGGGCCGCTTGCCGTTTACTATCAGGTTGGTACAGATCTCATCGGCATTGCCGACCAGCGACATGCTGAGCGAGACTTTCCCAGCCCCTTGCGTGTACATACCCGACAGTGACGATCGGTCGATACGGACCACCGAACGGCAGCTCGACGGTCTTACCCTCCTTGACGCGAACGGCCTGATAGTCACGTTTGGCGCGGGCACTGACCATGGTGTATCGAGGCTGCGTCACCCGAACACCGGCAGTACCGGTTATCGCACGCTTGAGAGCTATCCAGCCAAGACTCCTTCTGGGCTTCTTCCTTGGCAGGTTCAGCTGCTGGCGGTCTTGTCGATCGTGTAGGACGCCAGCTTCCACTTGCCCGCAGGCAGTGAAGCCTTGCCTGATTCGTCGCCGACGATCGTCAAGAATCCTTTTCACCGTAGACAATCGCCCGGTAGCCCTCGTTCGAGTTGGTCACGTGACCGACCGGAATCGGTGACGGCTCGAGTGTCAACTCGTCGCCACTGGGGGAAACCGTGACTTTCGATGAAACGACCATCAAGATTGACTAGCTTGCCAACGTAGTGCAAGTTATTGTTCGTCGACGGATCGTACGGACTGGCATAGCCGTGCGGCTGGGCCATCTCGGGGTCGATGATGTACAGCATGTCTCCGATCGTCGGATAGACGGTTCCATCGGAGAGCTGGACACTGTCGTCAATCTTCGACGGGTCGTCGTAACGACCGTTACTGTTGAAGTCGACAATCACGACGTGACGTTTTTTGCCGTCGATCACCATCTCGCCATCGCGGTAGGCAGCCGCGCTGAGCGACGCGTTGGCGTAGGAGTAGTCGGAAGTCCGCATTCGAATACACGTTCATGGTGAACGCGTATTCGATTTCTACGTTCCATCCACTTCGATAGCCAGGTCGGTCGGGAAAGACGCAACTGACATAGTTGGTCGACATGTTCCCTGCCGGCTTCGCTTCGATGACCTCATCGTCCGTCAGGTCACCGTTGTGGTTGATGTCGAAGTAGAGTCGTTCGTAGGCGACCGTCTTCATCACCTTCCTGGCTCCCGACAAGCTGCCGCAATGCCTTGGCAGCTGCCTCGGCATTCGAATCGGATTCTGCTTTGTCCTTCGTCCTTGGTCATCCTTCTTGGTCGCCGTGTCAGAGACAAAGCCGTAATACTGCGAGCCCAGTTTCGCGACACCTCGAAATGGATGTTCCGAATTGTAAGCTGCTCGGCTCCTTCGTGATGACTTTCGAGAATTCCGGCAGTCCCGGCTTGCTCGGGACCTCGAATCATCCCTTGCGGTCCACCAATCTGCATAAAGAAAGACTGGGAACGCGTGGATCGAAACCAATATTCGACCGGCATCTGTCCGGATGCGACAGCGGACGACCGTGTCGACGCGTTTGGCTTCAAGCTTGCAGGTTTCCGCGCCGGCATAGGTCACGAGTGCAAGCACCCCCGTGACCGCAATCACGCCGGCTACATAGCGTGACCACTTCCTCATAAGCAAGGCCCTCCAGATTAGGTGTGTCAGACTGCGCACCGGACTCATGGCCGTGCTCGGAACTCACTCACTTCG
This sequence comes from uncultured Planctomycetota bacterium, assembly GCA_963700575.1. GTDB lineage: Bacteria > Planctomycetota > Planctomycetia > Pirellulales > Pirellulaceae > JAJRVM01. The sequence continues at coordinate 387,383 of CAVOYC010000001.1, forward strand.
CCAAGCGGTGTGCTCCAAGTCTGGTCTCGCTCGATACACTGGCCATCTGCCCGGCACAGTTAGTTCACGCGGTCCTACGACCACGCAGCATCGATACGTTGCATTGTAGGGCTCACCGAGTCGGGCGTCGAGCGAGAAGCGCCCTTCGCGACCCCGCACGCCGTCAGGTGACCGAGTGAATCGCCCGGCGTGAAAAGTGGCAAACCGGGCTAAATTCCCGGGAATGGGCCTGGCGTTCGCCCAAATGGCACTTACCCCATGCAGCAACTACATTCTCTTGGCGCTGATGACGATGGGAACGAAGCTGATTAACGGACCGATGTGCCGACCAGACTCATCCGCGACACGCCGCAAGTCTGCTCACCCGGAGTTGATCAGCTGGGTGGTGTCCTGTTCACCCTCCCGTTGCAGACTTCAGCAAGTAGGACGGGTGTCGACGCGGTGTCCACAGCAGTGCCGAAACGCGTCGAGGCCGACTACTCTGTGAAGGGTTGCTCACCGAGTGTCACCAGATCCCCCACTGGTTCCTCGTGCCGTGGGCGACTCCAGGCACCCGACACAGTCACTCGCTTGCACTTCGTGCAGTCCAGGCAACGAATGCACTGCATCTCAGCTCCCATCTGGCGCGGTCCATCACCATAGCGGCACAGCTTGCGGCACATGTCGCAGTCTGTGCAATCCTCTTTCTGCACGCGAATGAAGACGAAGCTGAACAAGTTGCACAGACTGAAGATCGCTCCCAGTGGGCAGAGCATCGTGCACCAGGGACGCCAGGTGAAGAGCATGGCCACCACAACCACCACCAGTATTGAGGACTTGGCGATCGTGGGCCAGACAACCTCATTTCCGGTCACTGCCAGCCGCACCGTGTTCGGAACGGCCGCCTCCAAGGCTCCGGCCGGACATAGCCGGCAAAAGAACAGCGAATGCTCTTCGCCGTACAGATACGGAATGAACAGAACCAGAACGAAAAGGACCACGAATCGCAGATGTCGCGTCCAGGCCGGCAAACTGAACTTGGGCGTCGGAAAACGACCGACGAGATCCTGGACGAAGCCGAACGGGCAGACCCAGCCACAAATGAAGCCACCCAGCAAGACACCGGTTGTCAGCAAGACCCCCACCGCCACATAGGGAAAGACATGCAGCGCGCTGAAATTAGCCATGACTCCAATCGGACAGGCAAAGGTTGCCAGCGGACAGGAGTGGCAGTGAAAGACGGGCGAGCAGAACGAATGCAGGCGCAGCATCAATGGATCGAGCCAAGCGAGCAGGAATGTCGCCTGAAGCCACATGCGCCACGCGGCCAGTTTCGCCCAAATCGAACCGGATTTTTTTCTGGCCATGGCCACCACGACCTCCTGTTACTTCACTCACGTAGGGCAAAGCGAAGGAGGTTTGCCGCTGTAGGTGCGTTGGAGTTCACCCGAATCCAGAAGCCGCAGACCACCGATCGTGACGTCGCGGACCAGGGCCGTTTCCGGCTCGTCGTTGCTGACGAAGATCTTCTGCTTCACCTTTTGCAGTTCCGGAGGAAGTGCTCCAAAGGGTGGCATGGGTCCAGCGGCGCCGGCGAAGTCAGGCATCCCGCCCATCCCGGGCGGACCGTCGAATCCGGGAGGCGCGTCGAATCCCGGTGGGGCGTTGAAGTCGGGCGGTGGCAGTGGGGGCGGTGCCAGCGCGATCTCAATCTCTTGCTCCTCATAGACCTGCTCGGTATGGCTTCGCATGCCGTACAGGAGCGAGCTGACGCCCGCAGCGAGCAACAAGAGGGGCAGAATTACGCGCTGAATGATGCTCCACATCCGCCGCTCCTAAGGATCATGGGAACAATAATTTGGGTATTCGATGCGCGGAAAATTGCTTCCCGCCCGCCCGCTTCCGCTGGGCTTGTCCCGGCGGAGTGACAACTGATCTGCTACCGCATGACCTTTGTTCCCCCACTCCCCTTCCCACTCGCTTCGCGAGTGGGAAGGGGAGTGGGAGAGGGGATTTTCGCCCTCGCCGGTAGCTGGCCAGTTGTGATTCCAACCGGGGCAAGCCCGGCGGAAATCGGAAAAAATGGCGGAGGTGAATGGGAATCGAACCCACTCGGGATCGTTATCGGACCCCGCACTGATTTTGAAGACCAGGGGCACCACCAAGTACCTCTCACCTCCGCGTTCGAGGATAACCGAGCGTCTTCGGCCGCCTGCCATTCTGCCAACTGGCGGTGAAAACGTGTTCATCCTCCGCACCAAGACGTCGTGGCAACGCGGCGCCCACCGCACGCCGAAGGAAACGACTCCTGTGACAACATGCTCATCGTACCGGCATTCTTCCGGTACAACAAGAGAAGCACGAAGTCCCCCTAATTGGACAGCGTTACTTTGAGTCTGTCGGGAACTGCAAGTCTTTGATTCAAATTGCGTTACCGCCACCGGGCTTGCCCCGGTGGAAACGCGTTTGAGAACTAAGAACAGCCTCGCGCAGCCGAGTGTTTCTTCCCTGCCCGCCCCTGCCGCCTTCGGCGGCAGGGGCGGGCAGGGAAGACGGGATAATGAGCGGCCGTGTAGTCGTCAAACAGGGAACCACCGGGACAAGCCCGGTGGCGAGAATTCGTTACTTCAAAGCAAGGTACGGTAATTCGCGGGCACGAAGTGGCGCTGTCCTCCTAAGATCGTGAACAAGGTCCATGATCAGCCGTCGCTACCATCAAGTTTTCAGCCACGATCCTCCTGCATTGGCGAGCGAAACGGACTTGTCCCGAACCCCTCGCGGGCCAAGTCCCCCACAAAGCCGCTCGGCAGGTTTCCGCCGTCGCTGCCACAAAACAGGCGGGAAAAACGCGCACGATAATCCGGGCTAAAAGTGCACAGTAATGCAATTGGTAGGTTCAGCACATACAGCGCGGCGGCAACGAAGGGGGTAGCCACCAGCCCCTGGACGACAAACATCACGAGCAACTCGGGAGCCGAGAAGACGTCCCCCGCCTCCACGGCCACGATGCCGGCAACGAACAACATGATGCAAACCGCACCTATTACCGGAATCCACAGCAGCGGCCACAACAGCAGCTTCAATGGGTCGCAGGTTTCACGACAACAGTATCCCGTGCATGCCGTGGCCCCCACGAGCGGCACCGAGCAAACGGCCCAGATGCCCACCAACGGCCACGTCACGTCACTCGACACCCAGAATCCCAGGTAGCCGACGTACGCCACAGCACCGATCGCGAACATCACAGCACCTGCGCCAAGAGCGGTTCGCAACCGACGGCCTTCGCCCAGCCATTTGCCCATCAACCAGACGCACGTCCAGGCAATGGCCAACGCCGTGATGAATTGCCCAAAGCCGTCCGAACCAGACGAATCGGGAAACAACAGTCGGAGCGTGAACGAGAATGCTGCGGCCAGCAAGGGAACCATCAGGATCAGCCACGCTTGAAGGTGGCGATTGTGCCGTGGAACGACTGCCAACAATAGCAGGACAACCCACAAGGCCAATCCGGGCACGTTGTAATACCATCGCCACTGGAACAGCACCTCCTGGCCCTCGGCAAGGCCCAGTTCTCCCAAGTTCTGAGTCGCTCTGATCGTCAGCTGGCCGGTGCCAGCCTTCGCGGGTACTCGCCACGAGTACGCACAGGTGCCACCTCAGCCATACGCGAACGACTCAGTACCCAGCAGCTCGTCGTACTTATAAACACTGAAGCGTGGCGGAGGAAGTTGCTGGTCGAATTCTCGCCTGCTCACGTAGCTGCGCCCGGCGCGGTTGACCAGATCACAGTCCATCTCCAGAAACTTCCCATGACGTTTTACCGTAACCCGTGGGGCAAGTGGCGCACCACAAACGAGTTGATGCGTGACGCCGGGCGTCAATTCAAACCACTGGTCCTGATGCCCGAAACGCTCGCCGGATTCGAAGCTCCCTTCGACCTGCACATTCTCAATGCGGTATCGGCCTGCAGGCAGCCACAGACTTTTGCCCGGCCGATCGTATTGCTTTCCAGAGAGTCCAGCGTACTGGCCCGCGGACGGGTCACGCTGCTGGATGAGTGTCAAGCTGACGATCGAATGTCCATCGATCTTCAGCTCGCAAAGGCCAGATTCGTCGGCCGTGGCACACCACGCCGGTGAAGCCGCCCCGAAAACGATCATCCAGCACCAGGCCAGTCCCCTTACGTTTCCTCTCACGGTCATTACGTCATCCTCGCCGAGAATTGAGGACAGTGCCCCGTTCAGAACTATATCACTAATTCGACTGTTTGACTTTGACTCCCACCGCCTTGTGCGGTGGGTGGATCTGACTGGCAAGCTACCCAAACCGCCACACAAGTACCCCTTCCTCACCCACTTCGCCGCCTCCGGCGGCGAAGTGGGTGAGGAAGGAAAGACGGAGAGGGACGCATGGCTGTAGCTGATCAGTCACATTCACCGTCCAGGCAAGCTGGACGGGGTTTCCCTGGCGAAATCAAACGGTCGAACTAAGAACTATATCACCGGAATGTCGCTAAGGTCGCCCGACAGGGATTATACCCTATATGCCCATTCAGCCAAATCAGCCAAATACAGTCAGCCAAAGGAGTGACGGTGCGGCACCTCGCGGGCGAAGAAAACTGCGTCCCAAACGTGAGGAAATACGAACGCTCGACCGCTGTCACGCCCCAGAACGTCTTTGCCACAGCTCGATGACCGAGCGCGATTCGGCGACAGCTATCGGCCGTGCAAACAGAAACACGCTCAGCATTGCGCAAGGCAAGCGCCGGACAATCGCGCTCGGTCATTTAGAGACTTCACGGGGAAGCAAGGAAGTTTGTTCACGAGCCTTGGCCGCGTAGCGATACGAGCCCCGGGCATTCATGCTCGTTGTTCGACACATCTGCCGCGTACACTTCCGCTGGGCTCGTCCCAGTGGGAGTGACAACTGGCCAGCGACATTCGGCACCGTGAGCATCATTTCTAGCATCACTTTCTTCTGCCCTCCGCCGGGCTTGTCCCGGGGGAAGCCGCGACTTTCACGCTACAGTACCCGCGACAGTCGTTAACTCCCCCCGGGACAAGCCCGGCGGAGCGTTGGAAATTCGTGCAGGTGACAGGTAGCCAACCAGTTGTGATCCCGCTGGGACAAGCCCAGCGGAAATCAGACTTGTGTCGAACAACAAGGGCATTCATGCCGGGGTGAACACGGCTCAGGGGAGGCTCGTTCACCAACATCAACTGCTTACGACTAGACAATTATTGGAGTCGCTTCGCTGCCAGAATCGCCGCGCCCAGGGCGCAGGTCAATTGCGGATTGGCGGCCACGCTGACGCTTTCGCCCAGTGCGGCATGCAGCGCCGTGTCCATGCCTGGGACCATCGCCACGCCACCGGTGAAAACGACGGGCGCCGTGATGTGCCGGCCGGCCATCGCGGTCACCCGCGCCGCGATCGATGCTTGAACACCCGCCACAATATCTTCGGGAGTAATTTCCTGAGCTCAGCAGTCCAACGATCTCGGTTTCCGCAAACACCACACACATGCTACTGATATTGGCGGGCGACTGGCTGCGACTGGCCATCTCTCCCAGGCGGACCAGCCGCACGCCCAACCGAGTGGCCACAACTTCCAGGAAGCGACCTGTTCCGGCAGCACATCGATCATTCATGACAAAATCCGTAACACCACCATCCGAACCCAATCGCAGCAGTTTGCTGTCCTGCCCCCCAATGTCGATGACGGTTCGTACACCCGGAACGCTATGCGCAATGCCGGCCGCCTGGCAAGTGATCTCCGTAATCGTCGCGTCGGCATCCCGTATCAATTTTCTGCCATACCCCGTGGCGACCAGAAATTGCAGATCGTCGCGACGAAATCCATGCTCCTGCAACACGGACTGCAGAAGTTGCCGCGCCAGCAGATCCTGTTCGACACCCTGATCCAACACACCGGACCCTACTACCTCCAGATTCTGGACGTCGAGCAATACAGCTTTGATGGTCCGCGATCCTGCGTCAATACCAGCACAAATCATGAATTCCTGCCGTTCCTTACCGTTTCGATCAGGGCTTCCAAACGTGTCCGCAAAGTGGGTTCCATGGAATCGGTCATGGGTGGCACTTCGATTTCCAAGACCGGAACGCCAAGTCGACGCCGAACAATCTCGCCGATCGTCGGCACCTCCATGGCACAATGGCTGGCGCCCGGAATCCGAGAGATGACCAGCGACTCGGCATGGAAAGTCCGCATATCGCAACAGACGCGATCCGCCCGGTCCGCCGGCGAACCGATCATCGGATCGGCCAGCGCCGAGTGGGCCAGGGCCTCCATCGGGGGCAGGTCTTCGCGGATCGGATCTAACGCATGCGAAAACAAGTACTCTGTCCCGCAGATCCGACCGCCCACGTCCTCCAGCAGATTCATCATCCGAAGGTCGGCTACCGGATTAAGCCAGAACACGCGCACCGCGTCAGCATCTGACAGTCCCACACCGGCCTGCACGCGCCGCTGAACCTCTTCCGAGAGCGACTCCAAAACGCCCAGGCATTCATGTTGGTCCGAACAGAAATGGATTGCCAGCATTTCGGCCACCAGCATCTCCAGGGCGGGCAGCGGTGAGAATCGGGCGGTAAACACACTTTGCCGAATCTGGGCCAGACACCGACGCACTTGATTCGCACGTTGAATACCGATTCGAAGCGCTTGCTCTGTCAATGGCCGACCGGTATGCGACTCCAACATCCGCCGCACACGTGTCAGCTCGCCTTGCACAAACCGGACTTGAGAAGCCGGTGCGGAGAACCCGCCTGGCAGCAAGACTGCATCTTCGCCAGGTTCTGGCGGTCGGCGGTGTGGCACTTCCCACCAGAAAACCGGGTGCCCGAGTCGATCGAGCCGCTGCGCGATGGCCGACAGGTCGTCGCAGGTTGCGCCGACACTACAAATCAGTAACTCTGGAACGGGAAAGTGCGACTGATTGACAAAAGCACCCAGCATCGCGCGGACCGGGCAGAACGAATCGTCGATCCCCAAAGCATCGGCAATCTCCAGTAAGCCGTCCTTCTGCTGCATCAGGCAGGGAATCCACCAGGCCCCATCAGGATAGAATGCGACAACGTCTTGCATCGCGCAGGCCATGACGGGCACGGTACCCAAATCCTTCAGGGTACCGACCAACTGTTTTCCAGCTTCACGAGCCTGGTAGAGACGCTCTTCTTCGGTCAGCAGGAAATTCCACAGCCGCAGCGCGGCCGCTGAGTTGTCCATCCGCAGCTTCAGCAACAGCTGATCACCTTGGTCCACATGCCGCCGCAGACAGCCGCCATAGGCGGATTCGCGCAGCCCCGCGCGACGCAGGTCGCCGTAACGTTGGTCCCACTGCTGGAGCGTAATGCGTTGAGGAGTTTCAATCATTGCAGCATCTCGAGAAACGCTTCGATTTTTCCCAAAGTCCGCGCCGAGGTACTGCCATCACCGTCCGCGACGTCGATATCGAGCAGCGGAACAGCACTCCATTGCCGCACATGCTCGAGCTCGGCGTGCCAAAGATCACAGAACAAACGGCGCCAAAACAGAATCCCGCGCACGCCGCGCGCCGACAGCTGCTCGTCAAGCCACTCGTACAAACGCGTGTTGGGGCGGCGAAACACGTCGGGAATATGATCAAAATAGGCTCGCGTCAGCTCTTCCAACGGGTCGCTCCTCACGTGCGCGGGATCCAACGGGGCCGGCAAAGTCCGCTCACCACATTCGCTGGCATCCAGTACGATGCGCCCACCCGCCTTCGCGACCAACTGCAAGAAAGCATAATCAATCCTCATCAGTGGACCTCCGACCAGCGCCAGCGGCACGCCGTTTGTCGAGTGCTCGCCATCGCCGTTTGACGCGATCACCCGACCATTGTCTCGCAGCTCGGCAAGGCTCTCCACATAGCGGCTACCGGACATGTCAAACCAATTGCCGCGCACCGCCGATCTGGCGTTCTCATAACGCTGCATGATGCTCTTCAAGTCTTCCAATGACGTCAGGCACCCGCCCAGCGATTCCAGAAATCGACCGAGCCGCAACAGTTCCTGGCGATATAGCCGCCGTACCTCGGGGTTCTGCCAGGTAGATGGAACATTGAACAGGAATACCGGCAGCTGACTGCTGTCACCGAGATACGCGGCCGCGTATCGCATCTGATCGCAAATCGTCGTCAGCACGATGGCTGCGGCCCCAGTGCACTCCAGCGCGTGGTCTACCAGCACTTCTGCACAGCGACATACACCCCGTCGGGATGAAGCTGACTGGGGAAACGCTGGCAGCACCCCGGGCAGCCAGACGGGACGCATACGATGTGCGGCGATCCACTCCGGTGGCACAAACGGACTGAAATACGCAATCTTGATCATGTGGCGCGAATCGTTTCAAATAGTGCCTCTACCCGAACGCTGATGCGCGCAGAGTCCGAAGGCGAGTAGTCCGTCTCGATACGCAGATACGGTAGCCGCAACTCGCCTTCCACGAAGCGTCTGACCCGCTGCGATTCCACGTCATACGTCAGGCAGGCCTGCCAGATCAAATCGATCACGCACTCTGGACGATAGATTTCCGTCAGATTGCGCAGAACCTCCAGTCGCCGGTCGTTCCGAGTCATAACCGAACAGGGCAGGTGAAAGTACTTCTCGGCCAACGCCGCGATCGGGTCGGCCGCGTCGGCGTCCACGTCTTCCAGAAGGGGCTTCACGCCGGTGCAGTTCTCCATGGCCACCACCAGACCACCATTCTCCTCGACAATTTCCAGCACCCGCTCCGCTCCATGCGCCATCGGAACTCCCGTCATCAAGACACGCACAGGCGACACGGCTGCACAAGTCGTCTCTGCCTTCCGCAGCAGCTCCAGCGCACGCTCGTACTGCGCGAAATCCGCGTCAAGTCCGGAGATGCTGCTCTTGAACTTCAGCAGCTGCCTGCCGGTCACTGGGGGCCGCTCGATGGCCATCAGCGATGCCAATTCACGACGCAGCCGTCTTTCGCGATTCATGACCGCACTCGCTTCGCGAATTCTCTGATCCGTGATCGTCACATGGAAGCGGTCTTCCAGGAAAGCACAGAACTTCTGGAGTTCGGCCTGCCAATGTGCCAGCGCGTCCCGATCATCCACTTTCTGTGGCAATTCGAGGACATACATCGGCCGAGTTTCGCTCATCAGCTCATACATCTTTTTTTTGCCGTCGCATGTCGTCTCGCCCACAATCAGATCGGCCATCTCCAGAAGCGGGTTGCATTTCTCGACGTGATAACCGAACGTCGACTTGATCAGCGGACAGAGATTGGCGGGCAACTGCGTTTCGGCCGCCGCAATCGTCTGATTCGATCCACCGCACAGGCAGACCGGCACTCCACCGGCAGCCATGATCAACTCGCGCGGCGCGAACTCGCACATGATCCCCACGATCGGACGTCCTTGCTGCTTGGCCGTCCGGGCAAACTCCAGGCAATTCGCGATCATCCGATCGAACCAGGCAAAGGGCGTTTGTGAAACGTCCGGTTGCGCGGCAGCGTTGAGACAATCAATCTGGCTCGCCCCCCCGCATGCATCGACCTTTGGGGAATCTCCGTTGCCACACTGCGGATTGTTCATACTGGTACCCTTCGAGATTTCTATTCCTCGTCACGGCCACGCGTGGATCAGTTATGTACTCTTCGTGCCACGAATCGGCCTTGGGCAATCTTGCCTTGATGGGCCAGCTTCTGCATGAATGTCATTTCTCCCATCACGACTTCCAGCAAATCGATGTCGAACCCGACGATTCGTAAGGCATCGGAGCGTAACTGCGTGTGCAACATGGCAAGGTACAGATCGATGTGGCGCAAACTGCTGCGTGTCCTCACAGACTATCACCTCACACTGGTTCTCGGAAAGCAATTTCCCGTATCCGTCGAGATCCTGGATGTCGGGGAACTTCATGAATTGAAGTAAACGCAACATCTCCTGCTCGTCCAAGCCGGCCCGACCTTCAATCCAGTCGGTGAAAGCAATCACACCGCCAGGTTTCACGAGCCTGGCGGCCTCCGCCACAAGACCTGCCTTGTCAACCACGTAACACCAGGCATCTTCTCCCCACACAAAGTCCGCTGAACTATCCGCCAGGGGGGTCTGGCACGCATCGCCAACCGCGAAATCGATCTGCTCCGAGAGTCCCTCCTGCCGGCAACGTAACCGTCCCAGCTGCACCACTTCCTCCGTCGCATCCACACCGTACATCCGTTGGACGTGGCGGAAACGCACCAGGAACCGCATTCCAGCTCCCGTGCAGCAACACAAGTCGACGCCGCTCGTACCTTGGCGGATATCTGCCTTGTCGGCCAGTTGCTGCGACGATGGTAGACCTCCAATATGGATCTGCTGCCCCATCAACAGTTCCCACAAATCGAATTCCGGACCACTGTAGACGGCTTGAACGTCACAGAGTTGAACGCCGCTGCCCCTTCGCATGAATCACCTCGCTTTGCACAAGGAGCCACCGGCAGGCCAACGTCACGGCGTTGCCGATGCTAGTGCTTTGTCAGCTCAAGAAACTGGTGTGAAGCGTTGTTCTCAGCTGCATACGACGGACTTCCACGTCCGTCGAAATGGGCTGCCTTTCCGGAGCGACGGACGAGGACGTCCGTCGTACAAGCATATTTATCCCAAGAACTAAGAATTGAAAATGCACTAAATCACTTTTCACGATTCGTGGAATTTTTGGCCGAAGGCCATTGTCATCGTAGCCTGGGGAATCGCCCCAGGATTGCAAACACGATAGATCCATTTGGCCGAAGGCCATACTCACATTGCTGACGGAGGTCCGTTGATTCTGGCTTTCAGCCAAAACCTGTGTGGTGGCAACGATTTCCTGGGTTGCACCCAGGCTACGATGATGATGGCCTTCGGCCATATTTGGCGGTTGCGAAACTTCCGCGAATCATGAAACTCGATTTAGGGCTACCATGGAGACTTCTCGCCGCACATTGCGACAGTTCGGTAACTCTGAACTGTTTTACTCCCTGGAAACAAGAAGTGAAAGTAAAATAGGAAGAACCAGAGTCGGCAAATCCGAGGCCGCTCCCTCTCGCCAGCTGAAGAAGATCTCTGGACCGGCCAGCATCTTGCTGGCACGTCGGCAGCCTCGACGGATCCGGCTCGAACTGCCGCAAGGTACCAGCTCTCTGTGGTGGTCGCCGCAAACACGCTCCGCACCGTGCAACGCAATACACCTATGCTCTGTCTGCACTTTGCTTGACGGTGCTTCCGACGGCGAGTTACAATCTGGCCGGCGCGGCCCTCTGGCCCTTGCCCTGGCACGTCACGAAGCCGCGTACGTATCCCGTCGCAACCTTGGGATGGCGATGGTTCGCAGGAAATTACAGCATGTCTTCTGGCAACACGTCTTCTGGCAAGCAGAGTCTGTTTCGAAAGATCCCGTCGGTCGAGGCGCTACTGGCGGATCCGCAGCTCCAACGGTTGGCGGACCGCCTGCCGCGAGCCGTGCTGCGCGGTGCGGTGCGTACGGCCGTCGCTCGCGTGCGCGAAATGCTCCTTGCTGGTTCGTCTGGTGAACTCGATCAAGAATCACTTCAAGGCCTGGTCGTGACGTGGGCCATGAAGGCGTTGCGACCGGCAACCGAGATTCACTATCGGAAGGTCATCAACGCCACCGGAGTGATTTTGCACACGGGACTGGGGCGCGCCGTCCTTCCGGCGGCCGCCATGAAACACCTGGTCAACGACCTGTCAGGCTATTCGTTGCTGCAAATGGGTGTCGATACGGGCCGGCGAGCGTCTCGTGATGCGCGGATCGAATGGCTTTTGCAGCAACTCACCGGTGCTGAGGCAGCAACTGTGGTCAACAACAACGCAGCGGCAACGTCGCTCGTGTTGAATACGATTGCCCGCGGCAAGGAAGTCATTGTCTCCCGCGGCCAGTTGGTCGAGATTGGCGGTTCTTTTCGTCTGCCTGAGGTCATGGAGATCAGCGGTGCGAAACTGGTCGACGTGGGCACGACCAATAAGACTCATCCCAAGGACTACGAGCGGGCCATTAACGAGAATACGGCCGCCATCATGCGCGTCCATCCGAGCAACTACAAGATCTCCGGATTCACGAGTGAAGTACCGCTCGACACACTGGTTGAAATCGGCACACGCCCGCGGAATTATCGTCTATGACGACCTGGGAGCCGGCCCGCTGATTGATGTCTCGCAATTCGGCTTCAAGCGGGAACCGACGCTGGCCGAGTCGGTTCAGGCGGGTGCCGACTTGATCAGTTGCAGCGCGGACAAGCTGATCGGCGGGCCTCAAGGAGGCATCATTCTGGGCCGCGGCAAATGGGTGCGCGCCGTGCGAAAAAACCCCATGGCCCGCATCGTGCGAACTGGGAAGCTGACCCTCGCCGCCCTCGAAGCGACGCTGCCTCTGTTCCTCAGCGAATCGCTGGCCATTCAAGAAGTCCCCACTCTGCGGATGCTGGCTCGCACCTTGAAGGAGATCGCGCAACAGGCCGATCGCATCGCGAGCACATTGAAGGAGCGGCACGTGGCGGCGGAGATTTCGGTCATCAAGGGATATTCACAAATGGGGAGCGGTTCCTTGCCCACTCAAAACCTCCCTACGCGTTTGATCGCCGTCGTGCCGAGAAACATGCTGCCACACGAACTGAGCCGCCAACTACGACTCCGCCACCCCGCCATCTTCACGCGACTCAAGGCGCAGCGCGTGCTGGCCGATCCGCGCACCGTTCTGGACGGTGAAGAGGCGACGCTGATCGAAGGGCTGATCGAGGTGCTCGGCACAGAAGGGTAACTGACTGCCATGCCAGGTTCTCAGATCAATATCACGCTTGGAACGGCCGGACACATCGACCATGGGAAAACGGCCCTGGTCAAGCTTCTGACCGGGTGTGATACCGATCGACTGAAGGCGGAGAAGGAACGCGGAATCTCCATCGATTTGGGATTTGCTCCGTGCGATGTGGCCGGCCTGGAGATCGGGATCGTGGACGTGCCGGGGCACGAAAACTTCATCAAGACGATGGTCGCCGGGGCCTGCGGAATGGACGCCGTCATGCTGGTGGTGGCAGCCGACGATGGGGTGATGCCGCAAACGCGTGAGCACATGGAAATTCTCACTTTGCTCGGCGTGCGGCACGGTTTCGTCGCGCTGACCAAGATCGACCGCGTCGATCCGCAACTGCTGGCAATGGTGATCGACGAAACGAAGGGCTTTCTGCAAGGCACCTTCCTGGAAGAGGCCCCCATCTGCCCGGTATCCAGCATCACGGGCGAAGGATTCGATGGGTTCTATTCAACGTTAACCAGTCTGCTCGATTCGCTGCAACCCAAACCACTCGACGGCGTGTTTCGGCTGCCCGTCGATCGCGCGTTCTCGGCCCGTGGTTTCGGGACCGTGGTGGCGGGAGTACCTGTCTGCGGGTCGATTGGAATTGACGAAGAACTGATCCTGCTGCCAGAAGGCTCGGTCAGCACGATTCGCCAAATCGAGGTCTACGGGCAAGCCAGCGAGATCGTGAAGGCGGGGCAATGCGCGGCCATCAATGTTCGGCATTGGGATGCCAAACGGATCCGTCGTGGGCACGTCGTCACCCTGCCCGGTTACTTCACCCCTGGGCAGTGGTTCGTGACTCGACTGCGACTTCTCGGGCACGAGAATTTCGCCTTGAAGAATGGCATGCAGCTGAAATTCCACACTGGATCGTCCGAGGTCACCGCGACCGTCTATTTACTCGAGGGCAATCGTCTGGAGTCCGGCGAACAGTGCCTGGCTCAATTTCGCACCAACGCTCCGCTGGTTGCCGGGCCTGGCGACTGTTTCATCATCCGATCCCTGTCGCCTGTCCGCACCATCGGCGGCGGTGTGATTCTCGAGGGAACCGAGTACAAGCTGAAACGAACAGCCTCCGGCCTGGTCGACCGCCTGCAGCAGCTCCACGACGCCGTCGCCGACAAGCGTCGGCACATCGAGTACGCCCTACGACACGCGGCGGCGTTTGCTGCCGATGAGGCCGAACTTGCGCAGCGCACCAAGACACGGCCCGCTCAATTACAGAGAATCCTCGCGGAGTTCATAGAAGAAGGTTGTGTGATTGCCTTGTCACCCACTCTGTATATCCATCGTGACACGGCAACTGAAGCCTGCCAGCGTGTGCTGGATGTCGTAGAACAATTCCACCGTGAAGCACAGGCCAGCGTGGGGATCACGCTCGATCAACTGCGCAAGAACTCGCATATCGAGCGCCTAGTACTTGATCCGCTCCTGGCACGATTGAAAACCGACGGCCGCCTGGAAGAACACAATGGACGTTGGGCCGCGCCGGGTCACAGCGCGGTGTTTCAGAGTGGAGACAGAGAACGGCTCGAGGCAATCGAGCAGCTGTTCCGCGACATGAGGTATCGGCCACCCGACGTGGACCTGCTGTGCGAAAAGTTTGAGATCGCCCCCTCGGAGGCCCAGAGACTCCTCAAAATTCTGCTGGAGCATGAGCGACTGGTGCGCGTCGAAGGGGGCATCTTGTTTCATCAAGAAGCAGTCCATGCCGCTCGAGACGCAATGATCGAGTTCATTCGGCAGGAAGGCCGTCTGGAAAGTGTCAAATTCAAATACCTCCTCGACACCTCACGCAAATTCGCCATACCGCTGTTGGATTATCTGGACAGCCTCGGAATCACTCGGCGCGATGGGCATACCCGATATTTGAAAGATGCTTGAAGTGATCCGGAACAGGATCGGACACAATCTCGGCTGTGGGATCCCATTGGGAACCCCACAACTCGTACCAGGATGGCAGCTCCTTCAGTTCGCTCTGCATACGTGAGCTGGCTGCCACAAACTGGACTTCGCGCGGAATGCATAGCGCGACAAGTTGTTGAATATCGAAGGATTCCAGCAAGCCGAAACAGAACATCTCTGGCTTCTCCCGCACCGTCCAGTTGTTCTCGATAACTTGTTTCAGGCTACCCAGCGAATCGTGTAGCTGGACGCTGCTGATCGATGTGGTCTCCAATCCGGCCGCGACCAGGCTGATCAGACTGGTCCGCGGCCCCACGCCGACAACGGTAACCGGCTGCTTGGGGTACATCCGATGGACCCAGCCGGCAATGGCATTAACTTGCGAGGCCTGGATTCCCAGCGGCCGCTCGCCGACGGCAGCCACGGTCAGCGCGTAAAGCGATCCGATATTCGACGGTGACGGACCAGGACCTGGATCACATTCACCCACACAAAACGGATCCACCGCGACGACTCGCCAACCTTTAGCCAACAGCTTCGTCACCGTCTTGGTCGCACTGGCCCGGCCGCCGTCGGCCAGCACTAACGCCGTTCTGTTCGGCTTGCCGGGCGCAAGCACCACCACCCCGGCGGTCCATGGGTCACCCAGTTTCAGCCGCCAGTACTGCGCCGTCAGGGTGTCCTTCTCCTCGACTTCCAAATGGTCGGCTACCACTTCATATTCTCTGGCTCGGATCAACCTGTTGAGATGCGAGCGAGATTTCTGTTGCCACTCTTGTGCCGCTTCCTTGGAGGTGGGCAGGTCGTGCGCGGCGGGCAGGTCCGCTGCCAACTGAGCGGCCAGGGTATTGAAGTCCTCGTTTTGCTCCGGCAATTCGACCTTCAGTTGTGCCTCTGTTTTCACTTCGTCCGCACAGGGTATCTCGTCATCGGGAAAATCGGGGTCGCCCGCGTAGAAGAACTCGTGGAGCATGCGATAGAGTGCCTCGCGGTTATTTTGCTCGTAGTTATGCGTTCCAGGATCGTAGTTGACGTGCGAGCGCAATGACCCCGCCTGCCCGTAGAGACAGAATACAGGATGCGCGGCGGTCAGTAGCGGCCCGATCGCGTATCCCGACTCGAAACAGCAATTGTCGGCAGCATTGTAGGTTAACATGGTCGGCCGCGGTGCCATCATGGCTGTCAGATGAGTGTAGTCGACTAAGGTCGCCAGATCGCTGGGGGTCTGTTCCGAATCACCCAGGTCTTTCTGGTGCACGGTGCGCGTGAGGTAGCTGGAATATCCCGCCACCGGCACGGATAACTTCACACGTGTATCCAATGCGCTGATCACGATCGTCTGCCAACCACCTCCCGACAAGCCCGTCACCGCCACGCGCTCCGGATCGGCATGTTCGAGGCTCAACAACACGTCCAGGGCCCGTTTCATGGACAGGTAAAACGGCGCCAGGCCACTGGTTCCGCACAGGTCCAGCTGGTTCATCGCGCCGTGATTGAACCCCGCCGTACGCAGCTGTCCCATCCCGACCCACTCGACATTCAGCGCCAACATTCCGCGACGCGCCTGATTGATGCACCGCATTTGTTTCGGCTGATAGGCTTTCCCCTCTGCCGAATGACCATTGACGTTCAGCACGGCCGGCACACGACCTGTCAGTTTTTCCGGTTCGTACAGCAGAGCGGGGATCCACATGCCGGGAAGCGCCTCGAAACGCAGTTTCTTGATGCGATAGCCCTTTCGCTCATCGGTCGTTTCCAGCCATTGGACGCGCGTTGTCGCGTCGCGCCACGGCGGCGGCTCGGCCGCGGTATACAATCTGCTCGAGCACCGCTGCCCGCAACCGCTGTGCTTCTTCGTCCCATTGAGCAGCTGACACGATGGGTGGCATGCGAGATACACGGGCGTCACAGAACGCTCGGACCTCTTCCAGGGCACGTTGTCGGCCCACGATCTCACGCTGCAATAGGACTGCGACCTGGGACTCGTTCACGTCGCCCGCCGCAAAGCGGTTGCCGAGCGCAACGAGTACGAATACCATAGCGGCTGAGGCCGCCCGGCGGGGCTTTGTCATCGATGGATCTCCCAGGAATTGACGGCTGTGATTGGCTGCGTGATGCAGTTAGCCTGCGCCATGCAAGACTGGCAAAGGCCCAGGCTTTCGGACACCGAGCCGGCGACCGGCCCGCATCAATACGGTCCGCGTCATTATCGGAACAACCGTGGCGTGATTCAAGTTTGCAGACAACCAAGTCCCGAGAAATATCATGTTGACGACAACACCTCTCCTCATCATTCTGCGTCCTGGCCTGCCTGTGCGTCCTGCTGCCTGGCGCCAGGGCGGACGACAAACGGCCGCACATCGAAACACGCGGCATCTATGGCGGAGTCCCTGTCGAGTTGCTGGCCGGCGGCAAAACACTGAGCGATTCGGGGGTCAACGCCATCTTTGTCTCTTCGGGTAGCCTCACCAAAGAAAACGCCACTTTGTTGAAAGAACAGGGCGCCCGGGTCTACGCCGAATTCAACACCATGCATGTGGCGGACTTCTCGAAAGATCACCCGGATGCCGCTCCCATCGGCACCGAAGGTAACGTGTGTCCACCGCCAGAAGACTGGCAAGGCATTTGCCCCACGCATGCGGGATATCGGAAATTCCGCATGGAAGCGTTTCGCAGGGTGCTCAGTAACTATGATCTCGACGGCATCTGGCTTGATTATCACCACAGCCATGCGAGTTGGGAACGAGCGCAACCGGAGATGCCCGACACGTGTTTCTGCAAGCGTTGTATTGAACAGTTCGCGAGAGATACAAACACTGATTTGCCGAATACAACCACGCCAGAGCTGGCCGGGCTGTTGTTGCGTGAATATCACGCGCGATGGGTACAGTGGCGCTGCGACGTCTTCACCGATTGGGTGCGTGAGTTTCGCACCATTGTTGACGCGGTGCGACCGCAAGCCCTGCTCGGTACATTCCATTGCCCCTGGACCGACGCCGATTACGACGGCGCTCTGCGCAACAAACTAGCCATCGATCTGAAGGCACAGGCCAAGTATCTCGACGTGCTGAGCATCATGCCCTACCACGCGCGATTCGGACATCACGACGATCCGGCGTGGATCTCGCGGCAGACGGCATGGCTCGGCGACCATCTGGGCATCGAGGGGCGACCTGATGATCGACTCAAGATCTGGCCGATCGTACAACTCTCGGACTGGGGCCAGCCCGTGCCACCCGGCCAGGTACGCAGCGTGCTGGAACACGCTACGCGCCCGCCCGCCACCGGAGTCCTGATCTTCGCCTGGGGCTCGCTGCGCGAGCAGCTTGAGAAAGTCGAGGAGCTGACGACCTTTTACCGTGAGATAGAACCAACCAGGTAGAAGTCGTTGGTGCCGGTACAGATCGACCTCTTAGCTTCTGGCTCGATCGTGGCCGCTCCCGGTCGCAGTGTTTATTGTTGTGCCACATCGATCGCCCTTCGGATCCGACGAGTTCATACGTCGGCTGCGACAATTTATTACTTGGCGTTTTCCGCGCGGCCTGTGGGCGACACTTCCCGAGGATCGCTCGATTGCTCTTGTAGTGAGCAGCGGCATGGGCATACCGAGTTCGTAGTTCACGAGCCGAAGATGCTCCATTTCACTCGGGTTAGCCAAGTGCCGTCTAACGTAACCGGGTTGGCGGACCAACACGGGAGACATTTAACGGTCAAATTCCAGATTAGCCATGTTACAAATGCAGTGGCGACCCTCGGCTTCCCGGCCGACAGCCAGGTCGAACGGTCACGATTCCCTCCTTGGCTACACGTCAGCCACATCGGGAGGCAGTTCATCGGGCGGCCGTGCGGGCAGCGTGTCCCTGCTGAGTACGGATTCGATCGTCTCGAACAATTGCTTCGCGCGGACGGGTTTGGCCACGTAATCGTCCATGCCGGCCTCCAGGCAGCGTTCGCGATCCCCTTTCATGGCATGGGCGGTCATCGCGATGATCGGAATATGCGTACCGGTCTGTTCCTCCCTGGCGCGGATCACCGCCGTCGCCTCGTACCCGTCCAACTCGGGCATCTGCACATCCATCAGCACGAGGTCGAAGTCCCGCGACTCCAACGCGGCCATCGCCTCTCGACCATGGTTGGCGACGAAGACCGTATGTCCATGTTTTTCCAGTAGGCCGACCGCCAGTTTCTGATTGATCAAGCTGTCCTCAGCCAGCAGCACCTGGAGCGGGCGCAGCCGGCTCAAAGGCTCCGTGGCCAATCGATCAATGCCCTCGTCCTCGGGGGTCGTGACTCCCAGGGCCAACACGATGGCATCGAACAGCTCCGACTGTTTGATCGGTTTCAGCAGGTAGGAGGCGATGCCCAGGCGCTCGCATCGGGAGATGTCGCCCGGACGATCCCCCGAGGTGAGCATCATGATGATCGTGTTGCTCAATTCGCGGTCCTGCCCTACCGCCTCCGCCAACGAGAATCCATCCATTTCCGGCATGTTTGCGTCACTCAAGATCAAACGAAAAGGTTCCCCCGACTCCCGTGCCTTCCGCAGCAAGCCGAGTGCCTGGCGACCTCCCTCAACGACCGTCGGATCCATCCCCCAGTTGCGAAGCATCTCATCCAGGATGAGACGATTGGTGGCATTGTCGTCGACCACCAGGACGCGCGTGTCCTGAACGATGGTGGGGCGTGCAATGGCGGCTTGAACAGCTTCGCCAGCCAGCCCAAATCGCACGGTGAAGTGAAACGTACTTCCGCGCCCGATCTCGCTCTCGACCCAGATTCGCCCACCCATCAATTGCACCAACTTCGACGAGATAGCCAGCCCCAACCCAGTGCCTCCATACCGACGAGTGGTCGAACTGTCGACCTGCTCGAACGCATCAAAGATGGCAGAAAGTTTTTCTTCCGGGATGCCGATCCCCGTGTCACTGACAGAAAAGTGCAGCACGACTTCGTCATCCGACTGTGACTGCAGCTCGACGTGCAGCACGACTTCTCCCGCTTCTGTGAACTTAATGGCGTTACCCACAAGATTGACAACGATTTGTCTCAGACGGCCCACATCGCCCATCAGACGCTCAGGCACCTGAGGTGGAATTTGACATGCCAACTCCAAGCCCTTGGAGTGTGCCCGCAGGGCGAGCGACTTCATCGTGTCGCCAAGACCTTCGCGCAGCTCTAATGGCGTAAAATCAAGATCGAGCTTGCCCGCCTCGATCTTCGAGAAATCGAGGATGTCATTGATCAGCGACAACAGGGACTCGCCGGACTCGCGCACCATCTTCAAGTAGTCACGCTGTGAGGCGGTAAGTTCCGTGTCGATCACCAACTCGGTCATGCCGATGATCGCGTTCATCGGAGTGCGGATCTCATGGCTCATGTTGGCCAGGAAGTCGCTCTTAGCTCGACTGGCGTCCTCGGCGGCCTCTTTGGCCCTGCGCAGTTCCTCTGAGGCTTCCTTCTGTTGCGTGATGTCGCGGGAGATGCCAAAGGTGCCGACGATCCGGCCCTGCTCGTCACGCAGCGGGAGTTTGGTAGTGCTGGCCCACGTCACGTGGCCATCCGGCCAGGTCTCCTTTTCCTCTTTGTCGAGCAAAGGCTGGCCGGAGCGTACTATCTGTTGTTCGTCCGCCATCGCCTGCTGGGCATGCTCGCCCGTGAAAGAAGTCGGCGTCCGTTTTCCCCTGCGCCGCAGCGGCATCATCGAGCCCAAAATAGCGGGTCAGCGCCTTGTTGATTCTGAGGAAGCGGCTTTGCGCATCCTTGAAGTAAATATTGTGTGGCAGGTTGTCCATCAAGGCGTGAAGTAAATATCGCTCATGCTCCAATGCCGCCTCCGCCTTCTTGTGATCGGTCACGTCCCAGAAAATCACCTGCACTCCTACGATCTCGCCGCTGGCATTATGGACGGCGGATTTCATCACCTGGACGTAACGCGTCTCACCATCGCTTCGGTTCTCCTCAATCGCTTCCAGCAACCTGCCCGTCTCCACCACTTGTTGGTCGTCCCGGCGGTACTTCTGGGCCAGTTCGGCTGGGAACAAATCGAAATCGGTCTTACCCGTGACGTCTTGCATTCGCTTTCCGAGCAACTTGCAGAAAGATTGATTGGCAAAAGTGATCCGACCCTCCCGATCCTTGCGCAGCACGTGGACGGGAAGATTTTCCACCAGGGACAAGTACAACGCCTGGGAATCTCGAATCACCTTCTCTGCCCGCTCTCGCTCCGCGATTTCCCGCTTCAACTCTTCGTTGGCACTGGCCAGTTCTGCCGTCCGGTTCTTCACTCGCTGTTCCAGCTCATCGTGAGCCTTTTGCAGCTCGTGCTGCGCCTGCTTGCCTCGAATCAACCTCCACATGCCTTGCATCAGGAGCGTCAACTGCCGGATATCCGAGTCGTCGTACGGCGTGTTCTTGTTACCAACGCCCGCAACCGCTACCACGCGCTCCCCATCAAATACGGGGATGTTCATGTGACGGACTACGCCGACATGGCCCTCCGGATAGCCCTTCTTCAGTGAATTGGGAGCCGCATAGTCGTTGGTCACGACGGGCTGGCGTTGCCTTACCGCCTCTCCCCAAAGTCCCGTCGTCTCGACGGGATAGACAATTGGCTTGTCGATAACCGCGCATTGCCCCATGGCCGTCTTCGACCAGGAATGCATGGTGAGAATCGTCTCGTCCTCATTCATGAACGCCAAGTAACCGATCTCGCTTTCGGTCAGCCGGACCCCCTCTTCCAAGGCGAAGTCCGTAATCTCCTGCATCGGCGCGTCCGCCATCTGCCCGAGCTTGAGCAGGGCTTCCGTTCGGGATTGCTCCAGAAGCCGTGCCGCCTCGGCCTCCTCACGCTCTTCTTCCAGTCGGATACTGTGCAGCGCGAAGCCGATGTCCGCGGCGACCTCCTCGAACAAGCTCTGTTCTTCCTCATCGACGGTCAGGTCTCCATGGACGCTGGCCACCATCAAACCGTAGACATTCCCTTGATATTCCAGCCGGGCAAACATGGCCTTGCGGTCACCGTATTTCTGGGCCAGGGGGCAGTCGCCGCAAGTCGATCGTGGGTCGTCGATGGCCAGCACCCGCGGCTGCAACAGGGCCCTTTTCGCGCACTCGATCAACTCGCCACGCTTCAGTCGATCGACGAGAGAATCGAAGTCGCCGCCCAGACCAGCTTCGGCGGCAGTCGTCAATGCACAGGATTCCTCCAGCAGGGCGATCCAAGTGCTGTGATAACCGCGCGCCTCAATCAGATTGTCACAGGCCCCCTGAAGCAAACGATCACGATCCTTTTCTCGGGCGATGAGCTGATTCACGTTGCGGATGGCCCGCAACAAGGCATTCAGATGCTGGGCTCTTTCTTCGGCTCGCTGGCGTTCGGCAACCTCCGTTACGAGCTCGGCGGTCCTCTGTTGAACGTGTATTTCAAGTCGGTCGGCGTGCTCAGCCAAGGCTTCCCGATTGAACTTCATGTTGAGAATTGTCTCGCCCAATATCTGTTCTAATAGGCCCATCTCATCGTCGCCCGTAATCTCGATCGTGGTCTCAAGATCGCCGCCGGCGACTTCGGCCATTTGGCGGACGATGCCGGACAGCCGTTGCCGTGCCGGCTCCGAAAGACCATAGCCGGTACGTAGCGTTGGTTCGCCTCGAAAGGCGCAGAAAGGTTGTTGTTGCATGTAGGAGAACGCATCCTGGCCGGCAAAGGGGCCAATCCCTTCCAGGCGAGGCTGGGCGACCTCCTCGAAACCAATGGCCTCGGCGAACTCTCGGGTATCTTCCTGAAATACGCTCGCCACGACTTGTCGATAGTCCACTCGGCCGGACAGCTGGGCCCATCTCTGCATCTGGGAGAGCATCCAGCTTCCATATTCTGCCCATGGATAGGGGATGAAATCGATCCGGTCCGGAATCGTGTGGTGTTGGCCTCGGCCATCCGGGAAATCGCCCGACAACGCTTGTTCTACCGGGACCGGATCGACCTGATTCAGGTACTCAGGTCGGCATATCTCTCGGGCAATGGCCTTCCTTTCCTGCACGTCCGCCTTGTGCAGCGCCAACTCGGCCTCCAGCACACTTCTCAACATCGCCCGGTACGTCTGGGGACAGCCGTCTATCAGATCCTGACTGGTGGCCAAACAGCAACAGGGGTGACCTGCCCAAAGGTCCTTGGAAAGGACGTAAATGAACCCGACGCCTTGGTGGACCGAGATCTGATTGAAGGGATCCGGGGCAAAGACGCCGTCAACCCAGCCCTTCTCCAGATAGTAAGGCATCCTCGGCGGCGCTACCTCCCTGATCGTGACGTCCTGGAGCGGGTTGACACCGTTCTCGGCCAGGAAGTGGCACAGTAGATAGTAGTGCATGGAGAATCGGTAAGGCACGCCGAAGACGAACCCCTTCATGTCGCCCACGTCTCGCAGTCCGAGGTGCTTCGTTGCCAAAGTCAAAGCCTGACCGTTGACATTTTGGATGGCCGCCAGTCGGATGGGGGCCTTCTTGCCGTCGATTCCAAGGCTGCATGCCAGGGGCATCGGCGAGAGCATGTGGACCGCATCCGCCACGGCGTGGACCATCAGTTCCTTGATACCGCTCCATCCCGGCGCACGCGTCAGGTTAACGGTCAGGCCGTTCTTTCTGAAGAAGCCGTGGCTGTGGGCATAGATCAGCGGCGCCGAGCAGATGATGGGTATAAACGAAATCCGCAACTCCGACTTTTCCAGCTCACGCACGTCCAGAGATTGACTCGTGTTCATGAGAGCACCCCCCTTGCTCGCTGGTCCGAAGCCCGTGGAGATCTCAATTCACTGAATCGCTATCTTAACCTACTTGGCCAGCAGGGCTTCCTTAGGATCACGGGAAGAAGAATTTCGGTATTTGATGCTTGGAAAATTACTTCCCGCCCGCCCGCCCGCTTCCGCTGGACTTGTCCCGGCGGAGCGACAACTGATCTGCTACCGCATGACCTCTGCTCCCCCACTCTCCTGGCCAGTTGTGATTCCGACCGGGGCAAGCCCGGCGGAAATCGGAAAACACCGAAGTTCTCTTTCCCTCATACCTTCGGGACGGTTCAAACGGCCTCTGGACAAGCTGCACCGCCGCTTCCCCGCACCGTGGTGCCTCGCTACGTTCACACTACCAAAATGCCGGGCCAACGGAAACGGTATCCTGCCATCAAAGCGGAATTTGAGCCCACCCGCCGAGGAAAAGGGGAGCCGCACATATTCGGCGGCAAACAGTGCAAAATGGGTAAGGTTCTTTTGTGAACGCCAGGCCGAGATGTCATTTCATGACATTCTAATGTCACATTGTGTGATCTGTGGACCTGCAGCATTGGGAACCTTGTCCCGTTTGCATGTTCCGTCGGAAAGTGCTGGAACTTCTTCCGTCGCCCCGCCCTCACGTCCCGTTCGACATGATAGCCCGCGACCACCACCGAAAGGGACCAGCACGAAGCAGAGCCAGTCGTCATCGGTTCTTTTGTGCCGATGCTGACGTCGCTGCCTGCGGGATGCGCCGGCGAAATTCCAGCAATCGCGGTGCATGTTTCGGATCGCTGGCCAGGTTCTTCCATTCGTGCCGGTCGGATTCGTGATCATAGAGCTCGTCCGAGCCATCAGCATAACGGATGTACCTCCAGTGATCCGTACGCAGAGTGACGTTGCCCGGATCGAACGTCGTCACCACGGTTCGGCCGGTCGGCTGGTTCGGTGCGCACAGCAAAGGGACGAGCGATTGACCATCCAATGCGTCTGGCGGGTCAAGGTGGCAGAGTTCAACAAGCGTCGGATAAAGATCGATCAGACTCACCGGCTGGGCGCATCGCGATCCGGGTTTCGCAAACCGGTCCGCGTTATTGCCAGGTGGCACGATGATCAACGGCACACGCGTCGATCGCTCCCAACCGGTCCACTTCCCCCAATGCTGTTTTTCGCCCAGATGCCAGCCATGATCTGTCCACAGCACAATCAGAGTATTTGCGCGAAGTCCTTGACTATCGAGCGTCTCCAGAAGTCGACCGATCTGCTGGTCAACGAAGTTGACGCAGGCCAGGTATGCGATTACGGCCGCCGGCCATTGACGATATTGCACGACGGTGGAGTGCCGGCCCGCTGTCACCGGCTCGAGAGCCCAGCGTCGACCGCTGTCGCTCAGATCGTCCAGATCATGGTTCTGCACCGGTGGCAGATCAACCGCCAGGTTGTCCAGCGTTTGGAAGTATTTTCTCGGAGCCCATAGGGGGATGTGCGGCCGGTAGTAACCGACAGCCAGAAAAAACGGTCGGTCGGAACTTCCCGCCAGTTGCCTGACTGCCCAGTCTGTGATCTGCGCGTCGCCCATGGACGCCTCGGGCACATCGAGCGGCCCCCAGTCAAACGACTCGCCCTCGCGACTCTCCGGGTTGCGGTCCGACGGCATCCGATTCAGTGGCAGGACGATCGGATCCTGACCTGAGAGTTTGACGATGTGCCGCGGGTTGTCTGTACCTTTCGTCGGCAGCTCCTCTGACGTGTATCGAACTTGTTCTCGCGTAAACGGGCTCCACCGCTGTTCGGTATTGAAGTGCTGGTCGAACAACCTCTTGTTGGCAGAACTCGAATGGAGCAGTTTGCCGGTTCCCAGCGTCACGTAGCCAGCATTGCTGAACGCACCGGGCAGCAGTAACAAGTCTGGTTGATGTCCGGGTAATTGAGGACTGTCGTTAGACCAGACACCGGTGTGGTAAGGCATCCGGCCGCTGAAGACTGCGGCCCGCGACGGGTTACAGGCCGGTGCGGCACAATGCGCGTTGGTAAACAGCACGCCGCGCGCCGCGAGTCGATCAATATTGGGCGTCTGCGCTTGCGGATGTCCCCCGAGACAGCCGATCCAGTCGTTCAGATCGTCAATCGCAATGAACAGAACATTTGGATGCTGGGGCTCATCCGTGGCACCAACCCGACACACGGATAGGCAGGCCAGAAGAGTCATTATCTTGATAAGCTGCTTGCGCATCATGATTTCCCCGAATCTGATCGATATTGGCTTGGTCTTGCCGGGCCCATCATATCGCTCCCGGCGGCGTTCCCGTTGATAGTCAGATTTCGTTCCAAATGTTCCTCGCAGACGACGTTCAACGAGCAACGCAAATGACAATCGAAATATTCGAGCAGGTGTATCCGTTTCCCGCTGCCATCGCTCTGCGAATTGAACGGAATTAACTTTGGGTGGCCAACAGGCGTTACGCCAACAGGTCCTGCACCACGTTGCCATGCACGTCGGTCAATCGATAGTCGCGTCCCTGGAAGCGGAACGTGAGTCGGGTGTGGTCGAAACCCCAGCTGGTGCAGCAGCGTCGCATTCAGGTCGTGCACGTGGACGGGATCATCGACCACGTTGAAGCCGAGTTCGTCCGTCAGGCCGTGGACATAACCGGCTTTACAGCCGCCGCCCGCCAGCCACATGCTGAAGCAGCGATTGTGATGATCACGGCCGTCATTGCCCCCCTGGACCATCGGCGTGCGTCCGAACTCGCCACCCCAGATCACCAGCGTGTCGGCCAGCAACCCGCGCTGCTTGAGGTCCCGCACCAGGGCCGCACTCGCCTGGTCGGTGTCGAGCGCATTCTGCTTCACGCCGGCGGTGAGATTGGAGTGCTGATCCCACGCTTCGTGGAACAGCTGAACGAATCGCACACCACGTTCGATCAGGCGTCGCGCCAGCAGGCAGTTGCGTGCGTAGCTGGCTTCCTTCGCGATCCTTGATCCCATACATGTCCAGCATTTCCTTCGGCTCGCTCTGCCAGATTCATCAGTTCGGGCGCGCTCGTTTGCAGCCGGTACGCCATCTCGTAACTCTGAATCCTGCGCGGCGATTTCCGGATCACCCGCTCGTCTGCAGCGCCATGTCGTTCAAGCGCTGCAAGGTATCCAACGAAGCGCGTTGCGTTTCATCGTCGATCCCCGACGGGTTCGAAACGTACAAGACCGGATCGCCCGCACTGCGAAACGGAATCCCGCCATACATCGTGGGGAGGAAGCCGCACCCGTAATTGCTGGCCCCGCCGCTGGTCCCTTTGGCGCTGGTCAGCACCACGAAGCCGGGCAGATCTTCGCATTCGCTGCCCAGGCCATACAGCGTCCAGGCTCCGAAACTGGGCCGGCCAAACTGCTGCGAACCGGTGTTCATCAGGATCTGTCCCGGAGCATGATTGACCGCGTCGGTCTGCATGGAGCGGATCAGGCAGATGTCGTCGGCGATTCCGGCCGTGTGCGGCAGCAGTTCGCTCAATTCCATACCGCACTGACCGTGTCGGCCGAACTTGAACTTCGGCCCCAGCAATGCCGAGTTCGGATTGATGAATGCCGCGCGGTATCCTTTCAGCAGTTCGGCCGGCGGCAACTGACCATCCCGCTTGGTGAGTTCGGGCTTGTTGTCGAACAACTCGAGATGACTCGGCGCCCCGGCCTGAAACATGTAGATGACGCGTTTGGCCTGCGCCGGGAAAATGCGGCGTCGCGGGGGGCCAGCGGATTCGCGGCCGCGCGACGCTGACGCCTCGCGAAGGGCCAGGCAGCTGGCGGCGATGCCCGCCAGACCGATGCCGCATTCCTGCAGGAACCAGCGGCGAGTGATGTGCTGAGCAACGGCTCGACGCAGCGGTTGTACGGACTTCATAACAGTACTCAATTCTTGCTGATCGTTTCATCCAGGTTCAACAGCACGCGCGCGACCAGCGTCCAGGCCGCGGCATCTTGGGGTGTCGTGCGAGGTGGAAGATCCGGTAGCTTCGCGGCATCTCCCGTGGCGATTGACGCGGATGTCCAGCCAGCCGTCGGCCAGCCGCTGGCGTCGCGACTGCAGCAGGGCCAGGATCTCGTCCCGTTCGGCCGGCAGCGGTTCTCGCGCCGTGCAGAGATGAAATGCGTAGTCGGCCCGCTGCGCGTCGTCGGTCCCACCTTCGCGCAGAATCCGCAGGGCCATCGCCTGCGCCGCTTCCATGAAGATCGGTCTCGTTCAAACCGGTCAGCGCTGCCAACGGCGTGTTGGAACGCGCGCGACGGACGCACGAAAGGTCGCCGTTGGGAGCGTCGAAACTGGACAATACGGGATCGGGCATCGATCGTTTGCGAAACGCATACAGCGTCCGACGGTAGCGATCGGGGCCCTGTGCGGGCTTCCAATAGGCAGGATAGGTGTAGTTGTAGTCCAGTACGTTCTGCGGCACCGGCGGAATGATGCTCGGACCGCCGAGCTTGTGCGTGATCAGGCCGGACACACTCAACGCGATATCGCGCACCACTTCCGCATCGGCTCGGAAACGGGGCCCGCGCGCAAGCAGCCGATTGCGCGGATCACGTTCCAGCAGGGCAGGCGACACCGACCGAACTCTGTTGATACGTCGCGCTGGTGACAATCGTCTTGATCAGGTACTTCTGGCTCCAACCGTGTTCCATGAAGTCGACCGCCAACCAATCGAGCAGTTCACGGTACTCGGGAACGGGGGCTCGCGTGCCAAAGTCCTCGGGTGTCTCCACCAGACCTTCGCCAAAGATCGCCTGCCAGATGCGATTGACGGCCACGCGCGCGGTCAGCGGCGAGCGAGCGTCGGCCAGCCAGCGGGCAAAAGCCAGGCGAGCCGGTTCGCGCCGCTCTGCGGCAACGGATGCAAGGCGGCCGGCGTGTGCGGCTGCACAACCTGTCGCGGCTGGTCCCAATTCCCGCGGTCGAGGAAATGGGTCGGGCGCACGTGGCTCGCCGGCCGCTCGGCCAGATGCAACACCGACGTCGGCAGCCTGCGGATAGTTCTTCCACTGCGCGTCAATCTCGTCGTTGAGCGGCTTCAAATCCGGCACGGTCGTCCGCCAGGCCGCGAACACCGCAGCCTGCTGCTCCGGACGTGCGTTGCGCGGCGGGCGTCTGCATCGCCAGGATGGCGGCGTAGTCCACAGGCAGTGCCGCGGGGCTCGGTGCAGTCGTCATGCTGATGCGGCAACAGCCCAGCATGTCGTTCGTCCGCAGAGCCAGCTTGAATTGCGTGCCGGGCGGATACATCCAGCGGCTGCTCGAACTGCACCACCGCCACCGACGGCTGATTGCGGCGACCGACTCCCCGATCCGCACTCCACGCCGTATCGTCGGTCCCGTCGATCATCAGGCTCACAGGGCCCTTGGCCTTCTTGCCATCGGCCTGCTTCTGTTCCGGCTCAGAAAAATCTGCCGTCGCATTGACGAGTTTGAGTTTCTCCCAGTCCTTGCTGTCCGGCTTCTGAATGAAGGCTTCGATTTCCGTCACGCCAAAGGTGCCGGTCGCACTGCGCCCGGGTCCGCGAAAGGGCAGATCTCCGTGGTTCAGCGCCTCGAGACGCAGGCCGGTGACTCCCTTCAGATTCAGGCTGGGCGATCACGAACATGTCGGCGCTGGTATGGCCGCGCATCAGCAGCGACTTGTCGGCTTCCTGCGTCGGGATGGTTCAGTCCGCTGATGCTGCCCAGTTCGGTGGCCTCCAAGCGGTGTCCACATCACCAGCTGCTGCCGGATTTCAGTCTCCCACGCCTGCATTTCTTGCTGCCACTGCGGGACGCTGAGCTCGCACACGCTCTTCGATCGACTCGATCGTGTTGCTGAGCTCTTGGATCTGCTGCTGCTGGTCCGCGGTGTAGACCCAAGATTGGGCCTCGTACGTGTTGTTTAGAAATGCGAACATCCCGTAGTATTCATCCTGCGTGAGCGGATCGAACTTGTGCGAATGGCACTGCGCACATTGCGTGGTCAGGCCGAGCACCGCTTTGCCCAGACAATCCATGCGATCGAACATTTCGACCATGCGAAATTGTTCCGGGATGATGGCACCTTCTTCGTTGAGCATGCTGTTGCGCAGAAAGCCGGTGGCGACGATCGTGATCTTGCGTGGCGTTGGGGAGCAGATCGCCGGCCACCTGTTCGATAATGAACTGGTCGTAGGGCATGTCCCGATTCAATGCGTTGATCACCCAGTCGCGCCAGGCCCACTGCTCGCGCGGCAGGTCCTTTTCGTAGCCGTTGGTGTCGGAATAGCGAGCGGCATCGAGCCAGTGCCGAGCCCACTTTTCGCCAAATCGCTCGCTTTGCAGCAGTGATTCGATGGTGGCTGCGATGCCATTCTCGCTCGAAGGCCTCTAACTCTTGTGGCGACGGGGGCAGGCCAATGAGATCCAGGTACAGGCGCCGGCAAAGCTTGTGTGGCGACTCCGGAGGCGCAGGCTGCAACTGCAGGGACAACAGCCTGGCGGCGACCAGCGCGTCGACCGGGTGACTGGAGCCTGACGGCGGAAGTAGTATTTTCTGTGGCGGCACAAAAGCCCAGTGAACCGAGTAGTGCGCACCTGCGCTGATCCATTTCTTGAAGATCTCGACCTGCGCATCGCTCAGCCGCTTGTCTTCCTCTGCTGGCGGCATGGCCTCGTCCTCGTCATCACAAGTCACGCGGCGGATCAGCTCACTTTCCTCCGGCTTGTCCGGCACAATGGCAGGGCTGCCCGAGTCTCCACCTTCAAGAGCCGACTCGCGCAGGTCGAGTCGCAATCCTCCCTCGCGCGTGGCGGCGTCCCTGCCATGACAATGAAAGCACCGCTCCGCCAGAATCGGCTGCACATCGCGCTGGTAGTCCACCGCCGGCGCCCCTGCCGAGGCATCATCAGCCAGCACGCTACATAGGCCCAGGAACCAGACAGTGCAGACGATCGCCAGGTGTGTGAATTGCTTCATGATAGTCAGTACTGTTCGAAAAGAACGGTGCCAGGATTTGGACTCATTTGTCGCCCCGCCTGAGTCCCTCGACGCAGATAAAAATAGAGTACCACACGCGACCCCAGGTGTACACGGTTCCCGCGGTCCGCCGCTGCCATTTGCCCGGCTAAATGACCGCGCGTGATTCTGCGACGAAGCAACGAGGACATTCGACATCCGAACCACGAAATCCGAAATCAGAAGGCCTCAAACGAAGAAACAAAGTCGTAGCCTTGCCGTGTACGACCATCTCGCGACCCCTGTTTGGGTGCGTGGCGTCCTTAGTTGTCAGACCCAGAATCACGGACGCGAGGCTAAGTGGGGTGATTAGTTGTCAAACCCGAAACCACCGACACCAGGTCGTTTGAATTTAAGTCATTTGAATTTGTTTCGGATCTCGGATTTCATGCTGCGGATTTGACAATGAGTGTGTCTCACTATCGCGCACGGTCATTTAGTGGTGTCACGCTGAGGCGCAGAGACCGCTGAGAAGTGCCGTCTCCCGTATCTTAGCGAACTCTGCGCCTCTGCGTGAGACTGTCCCCAGTGACGAAATTGGCTTGCGGCCGACGGCGAATTATCGACGCAAATATGTCATATTATTCGGGGCGAGGAAGCCTGCCCCACAACGCTCACCCTTCGCTCGATGTTCGCTCAGGTGGTGGGTGAGTACTCCGGGCAGCATTGACGAATCGCTAGTCAGAGTTTTCACGACGCGAAACCTCGAAAAGCTCACAGGAGCACCACAATGAACCTAACCGGTCTTGCTATCCTTTGCCTGGTTGCTGCTGCGGCGGACGGCTCGGGTGAGAGCGATTTGCTGGCGCCAGGATACGTCAGCGCGAATTCGGCGACTGTTTCACGAAACGATGTGCTCTACGTGACACCATCCGTGGAACCTTGGGAAGCGATGCCTGTGGGAGGTGGCGACCTGTCGGCGATGGTGCGCTCCGACGGCGCGGGATTGGATCTGCATTTGACCAAGTCAGATGCTTGGGGCTTTCAGGCCCCGCCGGACGCGCCACCCGGGAGCCGGTTCTTCAATAATGTCAGCCCGGGCCATATTCGGTTGGAGTTTGGAGAGCGAGCGCGGGCGATCGCAGCGGAACAGTTCCGACAGCGGCTGGATCTTTACTGCGGTCGTATCGTGGTCCGGCTCGGCCGCGATACAGACGGCCCACAGGTGGAAATCTGGGGACACCCCGAGCATAAGATCTTGGTCGTGGAAGTCAGCGACCCGACCGGTGTCTTGGAATCGGTGACGATCCAGCTTACCGAGTGGCGAGATTCGATGAAGTTGAGCGCATCGGACAACACGATTCAGGCCACCGAAGTCCATCAGCGACCGGCGCGGCCGCATCTGGCCAACACGGGAATGCACGACTACTTTGACGCCCGCCGCGATCCCTTGCTGGGTCGAGGTACGGCCGTCGTGCTGGCGACCGCCTCGGTCACGCCGCAGATCTGCCTGGCCGACGCAGGGCAGGCTACCATGATCCTCCCTCGGCAGCGACCGCCGCGGTATTACTTGATAATTGCCTCCGCCGTTACCACGGACGGCGACCCGCTGGCAGCTGCCCGCCGTGAAATGGACACGGCGCTGGCTGTTCCCCTGGAGACTCTCAAGGCCCAGCAGCAGGCGTGGTGGCGCGACTACTGGGGCAAATCGCTGCTACGCATCCAGAGTCCCGACAAAATGGCCGACTGGCTTTGCGCGGCCTACCACGTGCACCTCTACACTCTGGCGTGTGTCAATCGCGGCCTCGTGCCATGCAAATGGGACGGCGGCGCGGGTCTGATGCGCAGTGACGAGCGGACGTGGGGCTTGTCGGAATGGGTCCAGGAGATTCGTTTCACGTACCTGCCACTGTATGCCGCGAACCGGCTGGAGATGGTTCGTGGCCTGACGCGCCATTACACCCAAATGAGGCCCTATCTGTTGGAGCAAACCGAGCGGATGTGGGGCGTGGAAGGCCTGTGGATTCCCGAGACCGTGTTGCCCTGGGGGCACGCTGAGGACTTTGTACTCCACCTCGAGGGAAAGGCACCTGCTGAATACTTCTTGCCGTGGGATCCCCACACGGCCCCGTACGGCAAGTTCGAAACGTACAACGGCTATGTCGGGTTTCTGTTCACTGCCGGTCTGGAAATCTGCCAACACTATCTCACTTACTATCGCTACAGCGGGGATGAACGCTTCCTTCGAGAGCAGGCATATCCGATGATCCGAGACGTCTGTCGGTTCATGTCAGGGCTGCTGCGCAAAGGTGCGGACGATCACTGGCACCTCGATCCGGCGAATGCGCTGGAGACGTGGTGGATGGTGCGCGATCCCGCTGATACTTTGGCCGGTATCGAAGCCATCTTCCCCGAGTTCATTCGTTTATCGGAACAATACGGCCAAGATACGGAATTGCGTATGAAGTGCGCGGGGATCCTGGCAGCTCTGCCAAAGCCGTCTCTCGGACATTGGGAACGCGATGGCGCGATCGACGCTGGGGCAGAGTGTTATGCTCCTGCCGCGGCCAAAGGTGACTTTCCGACAGCCAGGAACTTTGAGGTCCCCGCACTGTATCGGGTCTTTCCGTTCGGACTGAGCGGGATTGGCGCCTCGGACCACAGGTTGGCCGTGCATACGTTTGAGCGCCGGATTTTCGGGATCACCAACAGTTGGTCACTGGACGCGATCTGGGCGGCCCGCTTGGGACTCGGCAAGGAAGCTGGCAAATTGCTGGCCGAGCACGCGATCCGTTACAACCGCTTCCGCTACGGCGGCTGGGATAGCAGCAACTCCAGCGTCTTTCCCGACGGACTGTCCGTGGTTCCCTACACCGACGGCGCCGGCCTGAGTGCCTTTGGAGTAAATGAGGTCCTGCTGCAAAGCCACAACGGTTTGATTCGCGTGCTGCCGGCCGTGCCCAAGACTTGGTCGGGGAGTGTTTCGTCTTCGCAGCGAGGGCTGTTTCCTCGTGGCGGTGGATTTCATTGAAGGCGGTGCTCGCCTGGTGGAAGTGCAAAGCCTCCAGGGGCGAAGATGCAGGATCCAAAACCCATGGGACGAGACCTGCATCGTCCGTTCCGCCGATCACGTCATAATGCGCAGTCTTGATGACTTGATCGAGTTCGATACGCAGGCCGGCCAAGTATATCTGTTGGCGCCGGCAAGTCGTCCCTTGTCAGACTACTACGTCACCTTCAATCGAAGACACGCCAAATCAACAGCCCGGCTTACCCGGTCGCGCGGGTCGCAGATAGAAGCCGCTGAAAAGCAGGTCCTGGCAAGTGGGACCCAATTTCCAGATCAGTCGATGGCTTTACCGATCGCGCGGAGTTGCAAGACAAACGGCTGGGGAATCAGTCCGCTTTCCTGGATGGGCACGTCGTACGTTATCACGGCTCCTTTCTCGGCGGTCTGGCGAGTAAGTTCGATGATCTTCTCGTCCGGCCACGCTGGACGATCTCCTCGGCACCACGACTCGCCAAGGAAAGTCAAGATGTGGGCTTGGACCTTCACGCCCTCTCGCTCCAGCCACCGGCCAGGAAGCGTTTCCACCGCCTGGGGAAGCTGTTGTAGATTGACTTCGCCCGCGGTGTAGTCCTCGTACTGCGTGTGAACGACTACGGGAACGCAAACGCCGGGATTGAACGACACAATGGCCTCGGGATTGCCCGCCCGCAGGGCGGCGGCGAAACTGGCGAAGTTCGGCTCGTCCTCGAAGCGATACATCTCATCCGCAAAGTAACAACCGTCGATCCACCAGCCTGATACGTCCTTCTTCCAACGCAACGACCACTCGCGGATGACCGCCTCCCACTTGCGCTGAAACTCTGCCAACCGGCCACCCACCGGCTCGTCCGGAAGTTGCCAACCCCCGGAACGGCCCCACTGCCACTCGAGCTTTTTCCGCGCCGCGACATCGGCCGCGGGAGCACCACTGGGCAAATAAACCAGAAGACGGATGTCGCGCTGTTTGAGCTCCCGGCTCAGGTCGGCCACCAGGTCACGACGGGAACACTTGCTGGGCGTAATCCCCACCAACCGGTCGTAGGTACCGTTAGGGGCGCAGTAGTGTCCGGAGTTCTGGCCGATCGTAAAGAGCAGATACTTCGCTCCGGTCTGGGCCAGCTGGTTGGCCAGTCCCTCGACATCGAACGCGTCGACCTGCCGATTCCACATTTCGGCCGTCAGCTCCTTTCCGCCCGAGGAACTGGGCGGCGCTCCGAGGTAATGCGTCATGACGCCCCAATGAGCTTCATAAAACCACTGCTTTTCGTCCGCAGAAGAAACGTGTGGCCGCGTATTCAGCCAGGCGAGATTGAAAGCGTAATGCTGCTTGGACGAGATCAAGTGAATCACGCCGTTGGCCGCCTGGCAGATCGACAGGTACCCGCGCGGCTCGGCCGATGTGGCACTCATGGTGAACCGGCCGGTGTTACCGCCGCCGTCGATCGTGCGCGGTGGACCCGTCGTCGGTGATCAGACGTTTGATGTCCCACGATTTGGCCCTCGTCGGTCGAGAGGGCAGCGAACAGACCCGAACCGACTTGTTGGTTGCCGGCAGCATCTTTAAACCGCACTTCGCGTCCGAACGAGCAGAACAGGATCGGACCTTCCTGCAGACGCAGGATCACCAGTCGCTGTCCGCCACCGATCGGCGGAAATGGGCTGGCGCGATAGGTCCAGTTCACACCCAAGTCCTCGGAGACACTCATCGGCATCCGCCCGTCGATGTTGTTGCCGCGACCAAACGCCAGCAGCCCTCCGTCGGAAAGCTGCACGAAACCGGCGTGAATTCCGGCCATCCACGCGCCGGTCGAGCCGGCCGAGAAATCCGGTGCAGATCTGTCCCTCACCCGGATCGACCCACGTCCTGCCGTCGTCACGGCTGATCAACACGGCACTCCCGCCGGCGCCGCCGGGCACGGCGTCACAGGGAACCAGGATCGCTCCTTCCCGCGTTCGCAGTACCGACTCGATCGGCATGTGGTGCAGCCCGTGTTCCGGCATGATCAGGCGCGCTTTGGACCAGGTCGTCCCGTTGTCGGTCGAAGTCCGCATGATGGTCGCCAGGCTGCCCCAGGTCGCTGCGGCGGACAGACCGTTGAAATGATAAAGCGTACCCTTTTCATCGACCCACAGTGCCGACGCATGATCGTTCCTGTCCGGCGCGTCCCAGAAATCCGACGCCACTTGCCATTCGTCTTCCCCGTATGGCAAGCGGCTGGCAACGATCCCCAGTTCACGGCCGGGTTCGGTATTGCACGTGTACCAGATGGCCAACAGATCGCCGTTCGGGCAATTCACCAATGCGGGGCAGTGATTGTGACGGTTGAACACCGGGCAGTCGTCGGCCGGCGGCTGCTTGACGTACTCGGTCGGGCCTTCGAAATATGGTTGTGTTGGATCGGGACCTGCGTCTAAATCGGCTGGAATTTCTTGCGAGACGTGACGGGCGACAAGCGGTGGTGCTGGAATCGGCAAGGGTCGTGTCGCGAGCATTTCAGCTTGCACGACACGAAAACCGATCAGCCAACTCTTGTCTTCCGGCAGCGTGCCGCTCCGATTGGCCGAAGCGGAGGAATTCCAACGTAGTGGAATGACTGCCACCGCGAGTTACGCGGAAGTCTCCCTCGGCGCGGCCAACAGGATCCGTTTGCGGATCGGGCACGTACGGACCGTACCAATCTAGGCACCACTCTTCGACGTTGCCGTGCATGTCGTAGAGGCCCCACGGGTTTGGCGGAGTCTTCCCGACGTGCAAAGGAACCACATCGCTGTCGGATCGTCTTCCGGGAAACCAGCTTATCTTCGACATTTTTGTGAAACGGCTCGGGGAGCGTCTCGCCCGTGTGATACGGCGTCGTCGTACCGGCTCGGCAGGCGTACTCCCACTCCGCCTCGGTAGGCAGCCGGAAAGGTTTTCCTTCCTTCTCGCCGAGCCATCGGCAGAAGGCCATGGCGTCGTCCCAGGAGACGAAGATCGCCGCTTCGTCATCGTCTGTGGAGAATCCCAACTTGCCCCGCAACTGCTTGTGCCGCGGATCGAACTGCTCGTACTGGGCGTTGGTCACCTCGGTGGCACTCATGAAGAACGGTTGGCTGATGGTCACTTCGTGCACGGGACGCTCGTCCCAGTCGCCTTGGGTGCTTCCCATCTCGAACGAGCCGGCTTCGATCCGAACCATCGTCATCCCCAACGAGTTGGTGACGGCATCTTCCCCGCGGCTGGAATTCCCCGCCCACGACTGAAGGATTGCGCATGCCATGAAAAGCAACATATGACGTTTCATCTTCAAGCTCCTAACGTGGCTGCGGCCACAACTAAAGAGAGCGTGTATGAACTCAGGGCTGCCCGCCACCGGCCTTGTGCCGGTGGAAGGCTCGTTTGAAGACTAATTGTGCCCACGGGAACATTGATCGGTCGAGCGGAGCTGGTGAGTTCAATCGGCACTGAGCCGAGACCGAAACACACCGCGGCGTGATACGGCCTCGGCGGCGTGCCGGCTAGCGGGAAACGTTTTCGCTCGGCCGCAGTCTGTTAATGCATCGCCTTGTAGTTGTCAAACCCGAAACCACCGACGCGAGGTCGGTGATGTAATTGGTGATCCGTTGACAAGTATACACGACCCCGTTCATCGGTCAAAAACATGCGAACATAGCGCCCGCATCCTACAACGTATGACCCGAACCGCTCACACCGTCACTTGTGGTTAAGTGGCTTGCTGGTGATGAGCCCAATCCCCCGGCCGCTGCTGCCACAGGCGCAGTAATAAAGGTAATACGTGTCGTCCTGTTGTCGGTAAACCAGCGAAATCTTGTGTGCGTACTGTTTGTCCAGACCGCTGGGATGACCGCCCGCCTTATACAAAGGTTCCGGGTGCGATGTCCAATGCACCAAGTCACGCGAGAAAGCCACCATGATATGGGCACCGCCCCGCCCGACGCCGAAGTAGAACATCGTCCAGTGGTCGCCGTCCCGGAATACTTTGGGATCGGAGCAGAAATTCTGGTCATAGCCGCCCTGGCGATTGCGAATCACGGGATTTGCAGGATACCGCATCCAGCTGAGCAGATCGGTAGAAAAGGCGAGGCCCGTCTGCTCAATGCCGCCGTGGGCCGCGTTGTAGAAGTCGAAGAATCGTCCCTGATGCTCGACAAGCCACGGCTGGTAAATGCAGTCCTTCTCCCACGTCCCGCAATCCGGATCCTGGACAGCTAGAATCGGCGCGTCCTTGGCGCGTCGCCACGTCAGCCCGTCACTGCTGCAGGCCACGCCTTCGTAACCTGGACGCAGTTCGTAACCGCCCTGACGCGGATAACAGCCATACAATGTCCAGTACTTGCCGTCGCGACGCTTCAACAGTCGGGGCGCCTGGATGTCGTAGGAATCGTAGAGCAGCGCCCCGATGACACATCCGCCATGATCGAACTCGTTCGGCGGGCCAAACCCCATCGCCAGCCGAGGATCGGTCCAGTGGACCAGGTCTGTACTCTCGGCAACAAATGAGTTGTAGCCCTGCCCGTCAAAGCCGATGAAGCTCATGAACCATCTGTCCGGCTGCCCAGGCAGCTGGTAGACGCACGGGCAGTCTGTGTTGTGAAACTTCTCGTATCCCGGGATGTTCGGTTCGGCCGGAATGACATGCTCGCCATGGTAATGCCAGTCGCGATAAGGAGCGGACCACTTGTCGAGCGTTTCCCGATCGATGTCCGTGATCCCACCAGTCTCGACAGCGCACGCCGCGCTGAGCGATGCCAATACGAAGACGGCAGTCACAAAGGAAGTTGTATTCGTCCGTTGATGTTTCTTCACTACGGTTCGTACTCCAAAAAGAGGTCCCCGACGACTGCCGCCTGCCGAGCTACCCTGCCCACGAACAGGCACTATTCCATCTCCACTGTTTCCTGCTCCCCGCCCGTACAACTGTGAATTAGAACGTGTTTTGAAATTTACTCTCCCCTCGGGGAGAGTCGGCCCGTCAGGGCCGGAGAGGGGGGATTGACCCTCCCCGGACGCTCTCGCGTCCGACCCTCCCGCTGAGCGGGAGGGTGAATTCGATTTTTCAAACACGTTCTTACAGTGCAACTGTGACTCATCGCGATGGTGCCTTACCAGAGGGCAAGACCAGTAACCGTAATGGCTGGGCCGGTGTAAGTCGGACAGGTAGGCCTTCGCTGAGTGACTTTCCGGAAACGGTCCGGATCGAGCCGCGATCAATATCTTTCACCGTGTATTGGTGTACGTCGTCCGGTTCGACGGTGAACCATTCGGGCACCGCGTTCATCCGCGGCCAGTCCGCATCGAAGCCCATCGTGATGCGGTGCCGCGGCACATCGAACTGCAGCCTTCCCTTGTACGGGTCATTCGACTTCATGAAAACGCAGATCCCGTCGCCACAGGGCGCCGCACCCAACTGCAGGCCTTGTCGCCACGGCCTCGCAATGGTATTGCGGGTATGCAGCATCGTGTGGATCAGCACGGTGCGGACCGTATTGGCCTCCAGCTTGTGCACACCCCACAATCGGTCTGGGTCTGAGTGGTCAACCAGCATCGTGGCAATCTCGCGATCGGCCCAAAGAAACGCTTCAGCTGTCGGGTACCGATACAGCAGATAGAGTCCCCCTTCGACCGAATCGGCCACATTGTCGCGCGACGAGTGGTCCCAATTGAATTCTCTGTAGCGTGGTTTCAACAAGTTGGTCATCGGCCGCATTATTGCCGCATGGTAACGCTCGGTGCCGAGAGCCAGATCGTAGTCCAGAAAACCCACGAAGTCGTAGCCCCAGCCGTCACGGATCGTCACATCATCGTGAGGGCCGGGTTTCTCCTGCAGCGAACCGATAATCACGCCGTCGGAGTTCGTGCCCCGCCCGAGAATCTCGTCGAACATGTACTCCAGATGCGGCCGGTATTGCTCGCATTTGTCGGGACATGCCTGGCGGTCGACGGCAAATAACAATCCCAAGCCGCCGATGATCTCGCAACCGTGGTCGGACAGTCGTGTCGGCACGAAGTGGCCCGGCAACAGGTAGTAGTCGGCCAGTCGGTGTGCCCAATCGAGGTATTTGGGCTCGCCGGTCATGCAATACAGGCGAGGCAGTATCTGCAGCAGTTCGCCATTGACTTCAATATTGGTCGAGGGAATCTTACCACAAGGTGTGTCGTATCGAGCATGCTTGAAGATGTCGTCGACAATACCGCGCATCCGCTCGTACCACGGGTAGTCCCTGCCGGTGATCTCGACGATCGGAACGAGTCCGTCTTTGGCGTATTCGCTGGCGCCGAAGATCATGGCGTCGAAGTCAGTCGTGATCTTCTGCTCTCGGTCCATGTCGTATGGGACGGGCAGACGATCCAGGTGATTGCAGAGCCGTTGCTCCGCCTCGAGCGCATCGATCATCACCGAGTTGAGGACTTGCAGGTCGGTGTAGTACGCCGCCCACACATAAAACGGATAGCAGTCGGCCGCCGTATCCCGATAGTTCCACTCGGGGCCGGTAGCCCGGAACAATCCCGACCGTTGGTCGCGGATCGGCAGGCAGCACTCGTGCAGCCAACGTTGAACCTTGTCCAGCGCGATCCCCGCGTAGCGAGCCGATCGTTCGGCGCGATTCCAGTCCGGTGCTTCCGGACGCGGATCCCAGAGCGTTCGCACCTGATCGTTCATCTCGAAGCCTGGCAGGTCCACCCACACTGCCGCATGACCATCGCTGGACGAAATTCCGGCGACTCGGATTGGCTTGAAATTCAACCGCGCCGCCGACTGGCCCTTGATCCGCAAGCCCGCCAGAAACGCGACCTGCTGGCGACCTTTGCCGAATAGGACAACCCGTTTGCCACCGGCCAGCGGGCCCAGCGGGATTTCAACCCACTGGTAGGCCTGCGTGCGACGATCGGTCAGTTCGCCGGACTGGCCTTCATACTCGAAATACATCGTCCGCTTTTCCGGTCCCTTACTGCCGAACAGGACTTCGAAAGCATCGTCCGGCCCCACATCGTCCGGCAGAGTGACTTCCAGTTTCCACTCGGCCAACCAGTAGTATTTCCGTCCCTCGTACTCTTGCGGCCCGGCTACGAACAGCGTTTCCGCAGCCAAGGCGGCAGGTGTGGCTGCGAAACTCCAGAACAGTAAGATCCAGACACTCAACTTCAACTGGCTTTGGGTTCCCATCAGTTCTCGCCTTTTTTTTGGGGCCGCTGAAGTTCGGCACACACCCATCGCACTCACCAGTCTGCCAACCTGCGCGAGTGGTACTTGTTGTCCAAGAAGTCGATACGCAACAACGATTATCACTTTCGCGACCACTAGTCGCAACACGACTCAGCCGCGCCGGCACATCGACCAGAGCCATTTGGTACAAGCTGGCCCTCGCGACGGTGGAAAACGCCACCGGCCCCGCGCCTCGTTGTTACACACAAGTCAGATTTCCACTGGGCTGGTCCCAGTGGGATCACAACTGGTTGGCTACCTGTCCCCCACACAATTCCTGTACTCTCCGCCGGGCTTGTCCCGGGGGGAGTAACGACTGTCGCCGGTGCTGTAGCGTGAGAGTCGCCGCTTCCCCCGGGACAAGCCCGGCGGAGAGCAGAAGAAAGTGATCCTAGAAATGATGCTCACGGTGCCGAATGTAGCTGGCCAGTTGTCACTCCCACTGGGACCAGCCCAGCGGAAGTGTAAGCGGCAGATGTGTAGAACAACGAGGCCCCGTGCCGTTGGAGGACGCGTTTGCCAACTAAGGACTCGTCCGGAAATAAGTTACCGGTTCCCGTTCCCTCTCCACCGCCCCGCGGAGCGGGAATAGCGGAGGAGAGGGTAGGGTGAGGAGCGATAAATACGGTAACTTATTTCCGGACGAGTTCTAACTGCGATAAGCCAACCTCCTTTGGTTGAGTTGCACTATCGCGCCTTGGCAGTCGAATTCGACGACGGCTGTCTTTGGCTCTGGATCGGTAATTGGAACTGAAGGCCAGTCTTCGCGAAGTAGAGACTCCCGGAGGGCTCGATCCAAAAACTTGCTTGACCTGAACTTCGCGGTGGCCTAGAACCGAACGCACATGCGGCGGGCTCAGCATGTTCCGCCGCCCCACCCGGACTCGATCCTTCCCACCCTGATTCGGAGGATGACACCCATGCAGAACACATCCAACCGCCGGCAATTCCTCGCTACGGCTTCGGCCGGAGCAGCACTCAGCTTTACGGCGACGAGCTACGCGAGGATCGTCGGCGCCAACGAGCGGATCTCGATCGGCCTGATCGGCTGCGGCGGCCGCGGCTACGAGGCACACATGCCCGGCGTCCACGCACACGACAAGGAGCAGAACGTCGAGTTCACCGCGGTGAGCGACCCGTGGCGGATTCGGCGCGAGCGGGCGGCGGCGCAGCTGCCAGCGAGTGGTACGGCCGCCCGGCCCGGCAGTTCGTCTCCTACCGCGACATCCTGGCCCTGGACGACATCGACGCCGTGATGATCGCCTCCTGCGACCACCAGCACGCGACCCACTTGGAGGCGGCGGCCAAGGCCAAGAAAGATGCCTACTGCGAGAAACCGCTGGCCATGGACATGGAGTCGCTCAAGCGATGCTGCGATGCCGTCAAGGCCAGCGGCATCGTGGTGCAGATGGGCACCCAGGTCCGCAGCTACGCCACCAGCACCGGCTGCCGGGAACTGTTCCGCTCCGGGGCGATCGGCAAGGTCTCGCGGATCGAGCAGTGCCGCAACGGCAGCAAGCCGTATTGGTACTCCTGGATGCAGCGGGCGGAACCGATCAAGAAGGAGGACGTGGACTGGAAGGAGTTTCTGATGGACCGGCCCATGCGCCCCTTCGACGGCAAGCTGCTGACCGGCTGGTACGGCTACCGCGAGTTCTCCGACGGGCCGATCGCCAATCTGGGCTGCCACTTCATCGACCTGTACAACTACATCGTCGGGAGCACGCTGCCGGTGAGCTGCGTGGCCCAAGGGGGCACGTTCACCTGGAAGGACGAGAACAACTTCACCTGCCCCGACCACGCCCAGGCCATCTTGATCTACCCCGAAGGCTTCATGGTCAGCTACTCGACCAACTTCGGCAACGGCAGCGGCAGTGTGCTGAAGATCTACGGCGACCAAGGCATCGATGGATCTGACCAACTGGCAAGCGCCGACCTTCTCCAGCGCCGGCGCGATCAAGCCCAGCAAGCTTCCCAAGGAGGAGACAGCCGGTCCCGCCCGTGGAGACCCCCGACCACTTCCTCGATTGGCTCCAGTGCCTGCGTTCGCGCAAGGCGTGCAACGCCCCGATCGAGGCAGGCTACAACCACTGCGTGCCGGCGCTGATGGCGATGCGGGCCTTCGACACCGGCGTCCGCCAGGTTTACGACGCGGAAAAACGCGAGTTTCGGGACGGCTGATACGCGTGGTGGTTTGTTTGCGGTTGTGCTGTGCCGTCCGGATTGCTTGGATGCAATCGAGCAGTGAGCCCACTTGGACGACTTGACTTTGCGGACCCACGGGGGCCGATGCGACCGGGCGAAATGGGGCCTAGCTTTCCGCCGGGCAAAAATCGTCAGGGGTTCGTTCGCCGGCTGGACCGTGACGGCGATGGCCGAGTATCGCCCACGGAATTCGACGGGCCCGCCGAGGCGTTTGATTACCTTGACGCCAACCAGGTTGGCTATCTGGATGACAGCGCGAGTCCGGCGAAACGGGGCCTGGGACCACAACAGAGGCCGCTACCAGCGCCTCGACACGATCCTGGCAAAAAGCAATCGTGATCAAGGAGCTTGTCTTCAGACCATTTCCCGTCCACACGTTCATCGTTTTGCTCGGCGCTGCTTTCCTTTTGCGACGTCTTCGAGCCTGACGCCTTTTCCCTTCCGCAGACTCTCGCGAGCCCGTTC
Source organism: uncultured Planctomycetota bacterium (assembly GCA_963700575.1). Classification (GTDB taxonomy): domain Bacteria; phylum Planctomycetota; class Planctomycetia; order Pirellulales; family Pirellulaceae; genus JAJRVM01. The sequence goes on from CAVOYC010000001.1 coordinate 430,741, forward strand.
GACACGCTGCAGGAAACGAGGGTCATTTTCGAGCTGGTATTCGAACCAATCGTCTTCCGACGCAAAGCCCACCAAAACGCCGGCGGGTTTGCCGTGCCGTGTAATGATAATGTGCTCCGTTTCCGCCACGCGGAGATACTTGGACAAATCATCTTTGAGTTCAGACAGAGCCACTTTCTTCATCGCTTTGACCGTATCTCTCGAGCCACTGGCTCACCTCGGATTTCGGGACGATGGCCAACACCTCGACAGTATCCTCGGTGACATCGCAGAAAACACGAACGTCATCGCCGACTCGGAGCCGATACTGAGGGTGCGATAGACCGCGCAACTGCTTGATCCGGCTCCTGCTGGTCTTAGTCGGCTCGTGACGCAAATGACGTTCGATTGCGCCATGCACCTCAGCGCGAGACTTCGCTTTGAGATTCTGCAGGTCTTCGACCGCTTCCGGGGCCAAGATGATTCCGTAACGCATTCTGGCCAGATTATAGCCAGATTTCGCATCTCGGACAAGCTTACCCGGCCCAGACTCTGCCTTCCCCAACAAGTGACGTCACGCAGAGGCGCGGAGATCGAAGAGAAATTGGCTGGTGGCTATGTTTCTCCGCAGTCTCCGCGCCGCTGCGTGACATTCTCTGGTGCGGCAATTTGGGAAAGATGTAGGCACTGATTTCTTGTTTCTTGAGCGCAGCAAGTCGGCCATCTGGTCTCTGGTCAGCCACAGAGGGGTCTGGTGGGGGAGCGCGATGATGAACACTTCTGCAGGCTCAGAATATCCTGCCGTGCGCGCTTGACTAACAACTCTTGAACCGCGTTAATGGAAGATTGGATGGGGCGTATCTTCTACCATCATTCGATGGCCGATAGTCGCTGGATATGGGTGCGTTATCGTTCAGTTCGTTCGGACTCGAGCAAGATCAGACGTTTCGCAGGTTGGAAGCCGATTGAGTATCATGAGTCGGCAGAGTCAAAACTCCAAAACGAAGAACAGTGAAGACGCCGGTGGCGGGCAACTGCACCAGGTCGTGGCTCAGTTCCTGGCAGCAGTTGATTCGGGTTGTCGGCCGAATCGAGAAAAGATTATTGAAGGGTATCCCGAACTGGCTGACGACTTACGGTCGTTTTTTCGCGACCATGACCGGGCGGCGGCGGAAGGAGAAAACGACACGTCATCGGCACCACGATCGACACCCCTTCACGGGACCGACCCGTCGCTGCCGCCCGATGACAATGGTCCCGAATCCCCAACGCTCATGCCGCAGGCGCCGGCAACAACTCCGTCGCGCAGATCCAATGGTGGTGCCGACGCATCCACCTTGCCGCGCAGCAGCTCGACCGATGGAACTGCACAAATTGAGCCCCCGGGGCCATGCTTCGGTGATTACGAACTCTTGGAGGAGATTGCGCGCGGTGGAATGGGAGTGGTGTACCGAGCGCGGCAGACCAGCCTGAATCGCGTCGTCGCCTTGAAGATGATCCTGGCGGGTGAATTTGCTTCTGAGCAAGACGTCCTGCGGTTCCAGGCGGAAGCCCAAGCGGCCGCGAATCTGGATCATCCGGGGATCGTCCCGATTTATGAAGTCGGGCAGCACGGAGGTCAACATTTCTTCTCCATGAGTTTTGTGGAAGGTCACAGCCTGGCCGATGCCATTGCTCAGGGGCAGATTCTGCCTGACATCGCGGCCCGCATTGTGCGTGCTGTGGCCGTCGCAGTTCAATATGCCCATGAGCGAGGCGTGATCCATCGAGATTTGAAGCCGGCCAACGTTTTGATAGACAGCCACAACGTGCCTCGCGTGACCGACTTTGGCCTGGCGAAACGGGTTGGCACTGACAGTAATTTGACAGCCACCGGCGCGATTATTGGCACACCGGGCTACATGGCGCCAGAGCAGGCGAGTGGCGCGAAAGATGTGGGGCCTCCGGCCGACATCTACTCGTTGGGAGCGATACTCTACGCGCTATTGACCGGGGAGCCACCGTTTCGCGCGGGCACCGACCTGGATACCATCCTGCAAGTGCTCGAGGACGAGCCTGTTTCGCCTCGGCGGCTCAACCGCGCCGTCGACCGCAACTTGGAAACGATTTGCCTGAAATGCCTGGAGAAGGATCCCCGGCGAAGATACGATTCGGCGCAAGATCTGGCGGAGGACCTGCACCGATACTTGGAAGGCGAGCCTATCGTGGCGCGCCCCGTGGGAATCGGCGGTCGATTGCTGCGCAGTGCGCGGCGCAATCCCGCCCTGGCGGCGACACTGATAGCGCTTTCCCTGTTCTACGCGAATCATCTCTTTGCATACGCTGTGCTGCAGGCCTCAGGTGAAACCCGAGAATTTCATTATTTCGTGACCGGTCTGGCCTTCGTGTGGGCGGCAGCGGCCACGCTGTTTCAATACCTGGTGCGGCGACCCCACTGCGGTGCGGCCGCCATTTACGGCTGGGCCGGTATGGACGTGCTGCTGTTCACCTGTCTGCTGATGGTCGCTGACGGTCCGAACAGCACAATTCTATTCGCGTACCTGATTCTGGTGGCCGGCGCGGCCTTGCGGTTTCGCGTCGCCTTGGTCTGGTTCGTCACCCTGTTGTGCATGGCGGCGTACCTTGCGTTGGTCGCGGATGCCTTCTGGCACCGTCCGCATTTGATGCCGCCAACCAAAGGCATGTTGCCGTTCCTGCTGGGCATCATGACCATGGGCTTGATCGGACATTTTCTCCTGGGCCGACTTCGCAAGCTGGGACCCACTCATGTGACTGCAGAAACGCAGCACACGACGGAGACGCAACGCGTTATCCCAGTCCCCAGCCAGCACGATAATCCCGGCGAATAAACGGATCCGCCTTCGCACAGCCGACCGCCTGCAAATTGATGGCGTCCCACTGTAACTTCTCGCCCGTGCGATAGGCCACGTTTCCCAACAGGACAGCCTCGGCGAGCGGTCCGGAGTAGTCGAAGTTACACGTCGTGGTGCTACCCGTCTTGCAGGCGACCACCCACTCCTGATGATGACCGATGGAAGCAGCAATAGTCGGCTCGGGTGCCTTAAACTCGGCAAACTCGGATTCCGGTAACAACCAGTGCTGCGTGTAATTGGCCTGCAACATTCCTTTGTCACCGACAAACAGCACGGCGGCTCCCCGATCGGGCACTTTTCCTTCCTTGACGATCGGTGGCAGATTGCCTCGTCCATTGCGCCACGTGAGTGTGACCGGCGGCAATGCTCCGCGGGCAGGGAACTCGTAGCGAACTGTCAGCGTCGGCGCTGCTGTTTCGCCGTGCGGCGGCGGACCTTCCGCCTCAACGCAGGTCGGGTAACGGAGCTGGAGCGCCCAGAATGGCAAATCCATGTAGTGGCAACCGAAATCACCCAGCGTGCCGTTGGCAAAGTCCCACCAGCTGCGCCAGCTACCGGGCACATAAGCCGGATGGTAAGGGCGAAAAGGGGCGGGCCCCAGCCACAGATCCCAATCCAGATTTGCGGGAACCGGTGGGGTATCTTGCGGCCGATCCATGCCCCCCAGTCCGCCTGGGAAGCAGACTTCCACCTGGCGGATGGCGCCGATCACGCCGGCCTGGACCAGTTCGACTACTCGGCGATAATTGTCACCGGCGTGAATCTGTGTCCCCAGTTGTGTGGCCAGATGTTTCTCGCACGCCAGTTCGGTAAGAACTCGACACTCGTGAACTGAGTGGGCCAGCGGCTTCTCACAATAGCAGTGTTTCCCCATATTCATCGCCATCGCGGCCGCCGGCGCGTGCGTGTGATCCGGCGTGCCGATCACCACGGCGTCAATTGCGTTCTCCAGTTCCACGAGCATCTTGCGAAAATCTCGGAACTTCTTTGCCTTGGGAAATTTGCCAAATGTCTGGCCGGCCCGTTTCTCATCCACGTCGCACAATGCGATAATGTTCTCACTGTTGACGCCGTCTACATCCGCGGCGCCCCGGCCGCCGACACCGATCGCGGCGATATTGAGCTTCTCGCTGGGAGACTGGCTCGCCATGGATGTCACATTCCCACCTGCAACCCAGAATCCGATGCCAGCTATGCTGGTGCTGCGTAGAAAATCGCGACGTTGAATGTGACGGGACATACCTACTCCTTGATTCAAGGGTGAAGCGGTTTGGCACGAGCCACTGAATCCATTGTATCTTCAACAATCCGGCGACAACGTGGCAGGTACACAGCTTGCTGAAACAGACTTAGGAACGTGGGAAGAATAATTTCGGTAATTTGACGCTCGGATAATTGTTTCCCGCCCCCCGCTTCCGCTGGGCTTGTCCCAGCGGAACGATAACTGATCTGCTACCGCATTACCGCATTACCTCTGCTCTTCCACTTTCCTTTCCACTCGCTTCGCGAGTGGAAAGGAAAGTGGGGCAAGGGATTTTCGTTCTCGCCGGTAGCTGGCCAGTTGTGATCCCGACCGGGACAAGCCCGGCGGAAATCGGAAAGCACCGAAGTTATTTTTCCCTGATCCACTTAGAATCGGAAGATCGCTTTCCCGGTATTGCCGTCATGAAAGATGGATTCATTCCCGTCGGGAGTTGCTTAGAGGGCTGGGAGGACCCGTATTTTATCAATACCCACGATGGGGCCGAGGGACCGCTCTACCGGATCTCACACGACGCGGTCACTGAGGACGGGTATGAGAGGAACGAGGCGGTTGCAGTCGTGCTCTGTAAATGCAGTGACATTCTTGGATTTCTAGTACTTGACGAAGACGAAACCTACGACCTGATGGAGCAGGGATGGGACTTGCTGCGCTGGGGTTAGCACGAACGTGGAATAGCAAAGCCGCAACGAGCGGTTGAGCCCTGCCGCGGCGTGCAAGAGTGCGTCTATCTCGCAATCGGTTACCTGTTCGATAGACTTCTCGCCCCGTTTTTCGCGTCCGAGATCAAACGTTACATCCCCACCCAGGCGTGTCATTTCATGCAAATGTGTCACCTCACTGCTCCAGCTTGCCTCACAGCAAAGACATGTCTCCGGGCTGTGTTGATCGTGTTACCTGACCAGCCGCATGGTCCACGGCGACAACTGCAGCGTCCGCATTTCTTGCTGCCACTCGAATTGCACGCTCCGCTCCTCTTCGGTCGCGTTTACGATGATGGCGGCCTCCGACTGCCCTGGCCGCGGCCACGGTGCGCGAAAAGCTCGCTTCCGACGGATACGGGGGAAAGTACTTGGGCGAGACCCAACTGCCAATCCGCTCCCAACCCCAGAGCGCGACGATGAGGGGGACGCGCGAGAAGTGTTGCTGCCAGTAAGCGGAAAGCCAGGCTTCGATGCGCTCGGGGCTCTCCAACCATTCGCGATTGAACCGGATCATGCTGGGCCCTGCCTTCATCCAGTCCGGGACGTCCGGGCGTTGAGCGTACGGCACCGCACACCACGGCTGTTGCAGCGCCCACTGTTTGTAGATGTCCGCCGCGTCGCGCCAGTCGACCGGTTCGCCAGGGGTGCGGGCAGTAAACGTGGTCATACTGATGTCGTAGCCCAGTTCGAATGGCGTGTCGAGGCAGTGGTAGCAGCGGCGCTGCCACATCCACCTCAGCCCATCCTCAGTGCGGAGGCAGCTAAGCACTTTTGGAAAGCCGCGTGCATCACGGGTATGCGAAAGCAAACCTGCGTGGCGCGAATAGTAACAGCCGAACTGCGCGGCCAGCGGTCCGGGCTGAGACACCGACAGGCCGCGACCAAGAGCCCATTTCGCCGGCTCGTGGTAAACTCCGCCTTTGGTGAGTCCCACCACGACGGCGTCCGACTCACCACCATCGGTCAGAGGCACACGCAGATCAAGAATAGGAAAACTGACCTCTTCGAGGACCATAGGCGATTCACCGGTTACTCGCAGTTGCCACCGCACGTCGCGGCGACCAGGGTCCGTCGATGCCGTGCAAGTGACCGTCATGTCATGGCCGCCGAGTCGTTGGAAAACCGCGATCAGGCCGCTATCGCTCACGTGCCACTCGACTTGCTCCGCGTCGTGACCGGCCAGTCGCTCGAGCTTGCCGGAGGTGTCGCCGGGGCGCGTCCAGCCGATGGCGAACAGGTCCTGTGCCACATGTCCGTCCACGAATTCCGTACCGGTGGCATTGTCGGCCAACGAAACGACGGCACCATTCCGTGCTCGGTCAAAGACCACAGTCGAACTCGCCGTCTGCAGCGTAAAGTGGTCCACCTCGGCCCCTAAGGCGCCCCAGGCGTGTCCGCACAGCAGCAAAGCCGCTATCGTTTTCTGCATTCCACGCAAACTCCCGACACAAACTCCCCATGAAACGCAACGCCTGTCTCGCCGCGATGCCAGAGCCAAACAAGATCAGGGTGTCTTCTATTCGGCGTCTATTCGGCGAGCTACTTGGCTATTCGCGCTATTCGTGTTCTGTCGCCTGGGAGCTGTCGATCCAGATGTAATCGATACGGCAGGTTCCCGTTACCGCGGTCCCCTCGGAGGCCAGATCGAAGCGCAGCTGCTTGAGGTTGCCTGTCCAGAGCGGCAATGAAGACATATCGACGCTGTACGCACGAGGTCCGTTGTCGTTGGCGACCACGTCGAATCTCATCGACTTGCTTTCATCCCAAGTGGTGTCAGTGGCTGTTGTGAAAGCGAAACGCATCCGCGTGGCAGAAGTATGGTTCTGGAACCGCACTTTGATGGTTTTGTGTCGAGAGATGTTGACATTGAGATCGTCCGCGGACAGCAGATTCGCATTCGTACTGTCCTCCACGGCTACGATATAGTATCCGCCGGAAACGTACTTGACGGGCAATGATTTACAGGGCCACTTCGGATCCGACTCTGTGCGTTCGCGGGTTCCCATGTCAAACTCAGTCCAGCCCTCCTTGTCCAATTGACGATTGAACTCCCACGCTTTGGCCACGGTCACTTCCGCCGGCAACACGTGCACGGCAACCATGTCGCTTGTCCACAATGGGCCATCATCGCCGACCAATCGCAGCAGGTAATCCCCGAGTTGGGCAAACGTTGCCTTGGTAACCGGTGCAGTCTCATCCTCGAACGTTACGGCCGCCATCGCTTCCAGGACTTCCCACCGCGTCTTCAATGGGCTCCCTTCGGGCCTACCATCGTCGATGACGGAACCGGCCAATTGCACGGTGTTCTGGTCCGGATACAACTCCGATCCCGCCTCCACCGCGGGTGGGTTATTCTGTGGCATAGCCTTGTCTAGCTCATCAACCGTGGCGTATTGAATATTATCTTGGAGCGCCCATTGAGTCAGCGACGGTGCCTCATTGACAAAGAACTTGACACCGGGCAGGAGCACATATCCATTGTTGTGAATCGTACCTGTGCTGCAACACACCTCGGGGTCTTGTGGTTGACTCTTACCCCAGATGTAGATTTCACCAGGACCCAACTTGTTCGCCCAGTTGTTCTTGATGAAACGCGAATTGCGAATCTCAACGTTCTTGGGCTGTGGTGAACGCAACCCAAGCACTTCGATCGCGGCCCCGGCGTTGTTCTCAAACGTGCACCCATCGATCAGGCAGCCATCACCGCGTGCCTCAAAGTCGATCCCGCCTTCGTCGTGACTACCGGAATCCGGAAGATTGCGGAAAGTGCAATTGCGGATGGTGAAGTCCTGGAGATCCACCAACATGATCCCCATCGTCCCGGCAAAAGCATGTCCGCCTGACGCGTCCAGGACACAGTTCTGCATAACGGACTGTTTGACCCGGACCACCGCCGGGTGCGGCGACGTATTGTGGGCATAGCAATCGTGACAGTAAATCCGGTCCAATGTGACCTGCTCGCCCGTAACGAAGTAGCCCCACGACGTATGGAACATCTCACAGTTCCGGATGGTGATGTTGCGTCCCTGACCGCCCGTGACCGCAATTCCGCCCGAGGCATTGAATCCGTCTCCGGACGGCCCGGGCCGATCGCGCCACTGCGGGATGCCACTACTGTTCGGTCTGTAGAGCCCCTCGATGTGGTAAGCAATGCAGTCTTCGATCAGCAGTCCGGCATGCCCTGGCTGGCTGTAGAAGACCACCAGGCCTTTGGCCGCGCAGCTTACCACCAGACTGTGGACGCGGAGATAGTCCGGGTCGCGGATCAAGACACAGCGGTCAGCGATGTCCCAGTTCCGGCGGATGACGGGACGCGGACCGCTGCCGTAGGCGCCGATTTCGGCCCATTTATCTGACGTGCCGCGAGCGGAAATCTGCAGTTCCTGGTTGATGACGCTCCCGCGTTTGATGAGCAGCTTGTCGCCGGCGTTGAGCGTCTTGCCAGAAATGTTGGTGAAATCCTGCCAAGGCGATTCCGGCGACGTGCCATCGTTCGTGTTCCTTCCGGCCACACTGTCGATGTAAAACGTAGTGCACGGAGGGTTCGTCTGGGCCTGGGCTGACGCTTGTCCGGATGAAGGAGACTCCTCTGTGTTTTCTCCTACATGCCCCGCCCCGCCGGACTCCGTGAGACTGGTCAGGATAACAGATAGTGCCAAGAGCGCGTAACGCGCAACGCTAGTCCCGTACATGGTACATATCTCCCGTATGGACCGATTCGCGAATCTCTTTGGTGAACGATCGCTCGGCGCCCATTTCCCGCAGTACATTGTACAAAGATTGTCTTTGGTTGCGTGAGGGGTCGTGCTACTGTTTGGTGATACTGTAGTGAGAGGACAGCGCCACTGGCACGAGAGATACCGTGTTGGGCATGCGGAGTATCCACGTTCTGAGAATGCCAGAGAAAAAGGAGAGTATCATCAGCGACATTTGTCTGGTCATTCGAGAAGCGGGACGCGATTGGTCCAGGACGATCCCCGGGAGGGTGGCGTTCGCCACGAATAAGGAGTCGATTCGAAATCGGTACAGGCGAAGCAATAATCCGCTCCCGCATGTCATTCTCGGCCAGCAATTCAAACCCGTCCTCCACCTTGGCCACAAACAGGATGCCATCTTCGCGATTTGCGCGCCTTCCGATATTCTCACACAAGATGCCCATTACGTGTTCATGTGAGAAGGTCCCCGATTCGGTTTACTGCTGAGGATCTCCGCCGGGCCGCATGACGATGGAATATTCTATCTCGACTGTTTGACTTTGACTCCCACCGCCTTGTGCGGTGGGTGAATCTGACTGACAGGCTACCCGAACCGCCCCACAAGGCTCATGGCTGTAGCTGATCCGTCAGATTCGCGGTCCAGGCGGGCTGGACGGGGTCTTGTTTGCGAAATCAAACAGTCGAACTATTTGGCTCCACCACAATCAGACTTCCCCGTCTACAGAGTTATGCCACGCGTGTTGACTTGTCGCGGCAAATGTTTCCATCGCAATACGCACATGTGGTAGACTCAGACGTTGCACGGTCGGCGTCGGACAATGTGCCCCTGCCAATTGTCAGGGCACTACCTGTTGGGCCCACGATCCCTGGGGTCAGGGGAGACATGTGATGGTCCGTGACGACGTGCACGATGACGCGTCTTCAGATCAGCCTGCTCCCACTGGTGTATGAAGAACTGCGGAACTTGGCTGCTGCTAAGATGGCCCAGGAAAAACCGGGGCAGACGCTTCAAGCTACCGCCCTGGTGCATGAGGCCTACATTCGGCTGGTGGATGTGGAAAAAGTCCAGCATTGGAACAGCCGGGGACATTTCTTTGCGGCGGCAGCCGAGGCCATGCGGCGAATCTTGGTGAATCGAGCGCGTGACAAGGGGCGTCTCAAACACGGAGGCGACCGAATCCAGCTCGACTTCCGGCAGCTGGATATCGCGGTCGATGATCCACACGAGGAAGTACTCCTGCTCGACGAGACATTGGAGGAGTTGGCGCGTGCAGACTCGCTAGCAGCGAACGTGCTGAAACTCCGCTATTTTGCCGGCCTGAACATGGAGCAGGCCGCACAGGCCCTGGGGCTGTCGCGACGTACCGCTTACCGCTGCTGGGGGTTTGCTCGCGCGTGGCTGTATCAGCAATTGCGGGAGGACATAGATTGAAGCAACGTCCGAGTTTCTGAAAAAAAATCGGAAGAAATGTGGCACATTTGGGGGCCAGATGGGGCACTGTAATACAGAGGGCCACATCGGGGAGTCAATCCGATGGCAGATGGTGAACCTGAAATCCGTGCTATCTTCTGGGCAGCGTTGGAATTTCCTACTTCAGCCGCCCAAGTCGAGTACCTGGAACAAGCCTGCCAGGGCAGGCCGGAACTGAGGAAACGCATCGAGGGCTTGCTGGAAGCGCATCGCCACGCCGGGAGCTTCCTGGTAGAGGATGAACCCCTGGATCGCACCGTTGACAGCGCCCTCGTTGTTGAGCGCCCCGCCACGCAGATCGGCCCCTACAGAGTGCTGCAGGAACTGGGGGAAGGCGGTTTCGGCGTGGTCTATCTGGCCGAGCAGCAGCCCATGCATCGTCAGGTGGCGCTGAAAATCATCAAACCAGGCATGGATACGCGGGAAGTGATCACGCGCTTCGAGGCCGAACGCCAGGCGTTGGCCTTGATGGACCACCCGAACATCGCCCACGTGCACGACGCCGGAGCCACCGAGTCGGGACGGCCTTACTTCGTGATGGAACTGGTGCACGGCGTGCCCATCACGGATTACTGCGACCAACGCGAGATGTCGATCCGGCAGCGGCTGGAGCTGTTCGTGACCGTCTGCCAGGCGGTCCAACACGCCCATCACAAGGGGATCATCCACCGGGATATCAAGGCCTCCAACGTGCTGGTGGCCGAGAACGAGGATATGCCGATCCCCAAGGTCATCGACTTTGGGGTGGCCAAGGCCATAGGCGGTTGGCTGTCGGACGGGACGACCGTTACGGGCCTGGGCCAACTGGTGGGGACCCCCATGTACATGAGCCCCGAACAGGCGGGGCGCGACGCTCACGACGTGGATACACGTAGCGACATCTACTCGCTGGGCGTGCTGTTGTACGAGCTGCTGACGGGCGCGTTGCCCTTCGACAAAGAGCGATTTCGTCAGGCCAATTACGACGAGATCTGTGCCATCATCCGGGAGCAGGAACCTCCCAAGCCGAGCACACGCATCACGACGGTGGGCGAAGCTGCGACAACGATCTCTGCACATCGGGGCGCCAGCCCCGCCCAATTGAGCCGCACGCTGCGTGGCGAGCTGGACTGGATCGTGATGAAGGCCCTGGAAAAAGATCGGAGGCGGCGTTATCAGACGGCCACGGCATTGGCCGAAGATGTCCAGCGCGTACTTGCTGGACGAGCCGGTAGAAGCCTGTCCACCTTCCAGGCTGTATCGACTGCGCAAGTTTATGCGGCGCAACCGGACCATGGTGGTGGCGACAGCGGCAGTCAGTCTGGCCCTCATCGTCGGTGCGGGGATCGCCACTGGCCAGGCGATTCGCGCCACCAAAGCGGAGAAGCTGGCGGAGCAACAACTGCACATCGCCGAGCAGCAAGGACGGCTGGCCAAACAGCAGACCGCTCTGGCACAAGAGCAAAAGCGTTTGGCGGAAGAGTCGGCCCAACGTGAGCGCGATCTGCGCATCGAGGCGGACACCGCCCGCAACCAGGCAGAAAAGGTCACCGACTTCCTGGTACAAATCTTTCGCAGCCCCGATCCGGTGCGCGATGGACGGAAGATCACAGTGGCCGAAATGCTCGGTCAGGCCAAAACTCGGGTGGAGACGGAGTTTCGGGAAAACCACATATTGCAGGCCAAACTGCTGCGGGCGATTGGGAATACATATTCGGGGCTCGGCTTGGTTCAGGAAGCCGTGGAACCCACTCAGAAATCGTACGAGTTGCTTCGTGACACACTCGGCCCGAAGCACCGCGAGACGCTCACGGCGATGCAAGATCTGGCCGATGCCTATCGCGCTACCGGCGGATGGGATGAAGCGCTGCCGCTGAAGGAAAAGGGACTTCAGCTCAGGAAGGAGATTCTGGGCAGCGAGCACCGTGACACGTTGCAGTCGATGAACAGCCTGGCCGGTTCCTACAGAGATGCCGGTCAGCTGGACCAGGCCCTCTCACTGTACGAAAAAACGCTCCGGCTGCGAACAGAGAAGCTGGGGCCGGAGCACGAGGACACCTGGTGGTGAAGGAGGCGAACCACGCTGGTTCACACCCGTTTCGCAGCATGTGGTCCGATCAACGCTTTGGTGCACGGTCATCCCCTGGCACTGGACCACGGATCGGGCAACCTGCTGGCTCGAGGTGGCGTCGGTGGGCGATACATAACGCGTGGCGGGCCTCGTTGCTGACTGGACCGGAAATACACCTGAGCGCTGTCCTCATCGCTCTCGCTGCTGGTCTGGTACTGGCAAGCGGTGGTCGAGGCCCGCCAAGATTTTTCTGCCTCGCGCGTTAGCTGCTGATGTGGCTCGCCTGTCCCACTCCCGGGCCGCATCAAATCGGGCGCAACCGACGGGCTCCCAGAGCCGAATCCTTCTCACCGCAACCCTTATGGTGTCCGGCGTCATCCACAAGGTGTTCAGCGAAAAAACGCTGACACACGTGCCGTACCTTGCGGCAGTAACGACGTGTTCGATTATCGTTTGAAACTGCCGACGGAACGGCGTATCTTGAACCGCATCACACACGTTGCTTGGCCGTCGATGGTCTTGATGACCACCAGAAGGTTAGCGCCCTGTGTCCCAACTGCCGTGCACGGGTACACTATGGCGCGGATGGTGATGCGTTCAACCGGCAGCTGATCGATCGACTGGCGAGGCTTGAGGATGAAGCATGACTAGTGGGGGGATCGGCCTCGCAACCCAGGGTTGCGCCAAGGCTCGTGAGACTCGCCTTGTCTCCACCCCGGGCTGTGATAGGGCTGTCCCTTCGGGACGGAAGAATGATGTTCGGCGTCAGCGTCCCAAATATCCACCGATTGTTGCTCGGGACTTTGCAGCCTCGAAAAACGTCTGAATGAGGTTGATGGCACCGGTGAACGGGTGTCTATGGCCTGTAGACGTTGAGACCTGTCATCAACGTAACGAATTCCGAGCCCGCGGCATGCTGCGTCAAGGAACTCACGTTCGCCACAACCATACGGTTGTGCTGCTTCTATTGCATGGGAAGCGGGATTCGTGGCAGCTCCCTGGCTGACATCGTACTCTCTAGGCTCATCAGTAGGTGATGGCTGGAAAACGCGATAACATAGGAAGAGTCCGCGAGTCACTGCATTAAACGCGAAGCGAAGATATCGGTGGAACACTACATCGTCGCCGATCCTACCGTGTGGGGAGTCGCGTCTCGTGTCGGCTCGTCACCGGCTTTGGTTTGGTGATCATTGCCCACGACACATTGCTCGATTGGGGGGACCAGACGAATGGCAACATCGCGGAAACTACTTGCGAAGCTTGCGCTCCTTGTGCTTCTGAACTGCGCCGTCAGCGTTGGGGCGTCGGACGTTGTGACGGTCAATGCGAGGACGGTGGTGCGTACGCTGTCGGGCAATCCGATCGGTATCAACTTCAACTATCTGCGCGACGACAACCACAACCGGCCCGAAGGAACGCCGACTATCCAATCGGTGATGAAGGAGATGAAGATCCAATGGGTGCGCTATCCGGGCGGCGAGAAGTCGGACTGGACGTTCTTCGCCAAGACGCCGTGGGAGACGGCGGACACGCAGGTGCTGGCGCACTACCAAAAATTCACCAAGGACATCCTCGACTTCGACGAGTACATCGCCTACGTGCGCGAGATCGGCGCCCGTCCGCTCGTCGTGGTGCCGTATGAATCGCAGGAACGCTCTGGCGTGGCGAAGGAGGTGTTCCTGGAGCACGCGGTGGAATGGGTGCGATACGCGAATGTGAAGAGGGGCTACGACGTCACTTACTGGGAGATCGGCAACGAGAATTGGCACAACATGACCGGTACGGCGAAAGAGATCGGCGAGGTCGCCAAGGAGTTTGCCGCGGCGATGAAGGCGGTGGATCCTACTATTCAGGTTGGTTGTAGTGTCAATAGCCGCGGCTGGGCGAAGACAATTCTGGAACTGGCGGGCGCGGAGCTGGGCTTCCTGAGCCGGAGCACGTACGTCGGATGGAAACAAGGATTCGATCTCTACCGAGAGGCGGAGGAGATTGTGTTGGATGGCCAGGTCACTGAGATCGTCCGCACAATTGCCGATTCGCCGCACCGCGACCGTATCAAGCTGATCGTAACAGAGTTCAATGCGGTCGATTTCAACAAGGGATGGCCGTGGCGTGGCGACCTGGGGCACGCGATCGTCGCCTTCGACTTGGCCGGGCAACTGCTGTGCAACGATGGCGTGATGTGCGCCATGCAATGGGCCACGCGCTGGATGGATGACGCCAAGGCAGAGGAAATGTGGTACGCGCTCGGCGAACGCAACGAGATCCTTCCGCTCGGCCGCTCCTTGGCGATCTGGGGGGCATTTCTCAAGACGGAGATGGTTCAGACGTCCAGTCCGAAGCGCTCGCGCACGTTTGCATCCTTCGACCCGAAGACGGGCGCGCTGTCGGTCTTCATCATCAACAAGGATGCAGCGAACAGAACGGTCGATGTTGTTGTCAAGGATGCGGGGTCACTCGGGTCGGCCGACGTCTACCACTTCGCAGGCACGGGCGATGCGGACACGAGCCCCATTTGGTCGAAGGCGGGGACGCAGGCGGTCTCCTCGAATACCATCAAGGGGCTCGAACTCCCTGGGACGTCTATCACTGTGCTGGATATGGGTGGGAGTAGGCCGTGATGGTTCGTCGCTCTGACTGTTGGCGAGCCTACTGAACGCTGTCCGAGAAAAGGACCGTAAATTGACGCAGAGTTGACGGATCGTCAGAATGGAACTTTTTGGAGGCGTCATCAAGGGAAAGTTCGCCGAGAGATTCGGGGAGAAGTTCGTTCACGGTTATTGTGTGAACCTGACCGCGGAGTTTTGTGTCTCGGGGACTATCCGGCCAACATCCGTTCGGCGAGTCCGCCGTTCTTGGAGGGGCTGGCCTGACAAGACAAACCGGAGACGGAGTTTCATGGACTTGAGAGAGATTGGTTTGGACGACTGGCTTCGGGAGCAGGCTGACGATGTGTGTCCGTCGGGACACGAAATTGCTCGGGTGACCGCCGTAGATCGAGGCAGGTATCTTGTCAGAAATGGTCGATGTGAGATGCCTGCCGAAGTTACTGGAAAACTTCTGTACTCTGCCGATTCGACTCTCGACTTGCCTTGCGTTGGCGATTGGGTCTGCGTGCGGCATCCCGACCTGGACTCCCACGCGGTCATCCAGGGCATCGTGCCACGCAAATCATTCCTGCGTCGAAAATCCGCGGGCAACAAGGTTGAGTATCAGGTCATTGCCGCGAACATTGATGCTGCCTTCATTATCCAGTCGTGCCACTTCGACTTCAACGTACGCAGACTTGAACGATACTTGGTGATGGTGAACGAGGGTCGGATTGAGCCAATTCTTCTTCTCACCAAGATCGACCTGATTGACGGCGAGACGTTGGAGCAGACGATTGCAAACGTCCGACGTTTCGGTATCGCGCTCAGGATCTTCGCTATCAGCAACGTAACTGGTGCCGGGATTGACCAAGTCCGAGAAGTCATTGAGCCTGCAAAGACGTACTGTCTTCTTGGCTCGTCCGGTGTCGGTAAGACTTCTCTGATAAACCATCTCCTTGGACGAAACTTGCTGGAAACAAACACCGTTAGCGGAACGGGAGAAGGTAGGCACACGACCACGCGCCGTCAACTGGTCACGTTGGCACAAGGTGCAATGCTGGTCGATACGCCGGGGATGCGTGAACTGGGGCTCTTGGGGGCCTCCGAAGGGATATCTGATAGCTTTGCGGACGTTCGCGATCTGGCGGTTCATTGTCGGTTTGGCAACTGCACTCACACAAGCGAGCCAGGCTGCGCCATTCTGGCGGCAATCGAGGAGGGATCGCTAGGCCAAGACCATTATCAGAATTACATGAAGCTCAAGAAGGAATCGGAATTCCACGAGATGTCCTACCATGAAAAGCGTAAGAAAGACAAATCGTTTGGACGCTTTGTCAAATCGGTGAAAAAGCATAAGAATCGGTAAGCAGATTTCCGGCCGAATCGTTCACTTCAGGCGAAGTCCCAGAGTGTTCTTTGAGAAGGAGCGATGAAGTGCCAAGTAAGGACCCTCTTACGACACCCGTTTCGCGCCCGACGTGGCGCATCGGGCAATACAATCTGGAGCGCCACTGAGCCACCAACTAGCTCACTGGTTCTGCTAATCCCCGTCTGCCTATAGGACCATCACGGCACTCCGAGTGTTGGATAACCTCGTAGCCCCTCTGTCAGCGGTCCAGCCGTGATTCGGTGCGGGTGCCGGTGATGGAATCGTCCCTCTCGTAACGGTATCCTGGTCTTCATGTCCGACGTGACACAGATCCTATCCCAGATCAAACAGGGCGATCCAAGTACTCCAGTGTATCGTTGTAAGTGTTACTCTTAGTGGGGAGGAAGGTCATGAAGATCGTTTCGCTGGTGCTGACTGCGTTGTTTGTGGCTTGCTGTACATCTCAAGCCATATCTCAAGGCATGCCGAATGACGTCAGGAGGCAACTTGACAAGCTTGTCGGCAAGTGGAAAGTCGAGAACACGATAGAAGATAACGTAGTTGCCTCAGAGGGCTCTGCGGAATGGGCTCCGGAGAAGGAATGCATTAAGTGGCACTTCACCGGTACTGACGTGGTTACCGGCAAGCAATTCTCGGCAACCGGTCTCATCGGATGGGACAGTGTGAAGAAGGTGGCCATTGAGAAGGGGTTCTCTTCCGACGGCGACTCATCCACGGCGACGTTCACATTTAAATCAGACGACGAATGGTTGAGTCCGGTCAGGGCCGTTGAGCAGACCCCGGCAGGCGATTTCAAAAACGCGAAAAGCAGACGCGTCTTCACGTGGAAGTCAGATGATGTGATGGAAGTTCGCTCAACGAAACGAACCGTTGGCGATGAGGAACAGCCCGACATTGTGAGTATTTTTCGACGTGTCAAACCCGTAGATAGTGATTGACAAATTGACAAAGACGACATGTCTGTGCTCGCACGTGAACGGTCTCGGCTCTCTTGCTGATGCGCCGCCTGACGATCGTGGTTTAAGCTGGTAGGACCTGTGAACTGGTTGCCATGCTCTGACGTTTCCAGTCTGCTTCACTTCCGGACCCCGCTGGAACCACTCCTCCTCCAGCGGTACGCTGGTCCTCATGAGCTATGTTCCACAAATCCTGTCCCGCGTCCCAAACGACTTTAAGTGCCCAGAAGCGTGGACAGCCATGTCACACTGCCGAGAATTCGCAATGTTCGCGTCTCTCTTAGTCCCAAGCGTTCTCATCTGCGATGAACTCCCCAGGGCGAAGCCCGAGGATGTGGGCATGTCGTCGGAACGCTTGGCCCGCATTCGCCCCACCATGCAGAAGGGTAAAAAGTCAGGGTGTCTGCTACGACTTCTTGCTACGACTTCTGCAGGCAGTTTGACAAACGTACCTTCCACCGGCACAAGACGGGTGGCGGGCAGCACTGACTTCAGGCAGTTTCTCTGGTTTTGGGCGCAGGCTGCCTCAGGGAATATCCGAGCGTGACACCGCGTCTTCGGATGCTCCTTCGGCAGTCTGGACTGCCAGCTGGCAGCGGTGCAAGTCATTGCCCGAAAGCGCGATTTCCCGGCTACCTTTCCCCTCCACCTGCAGAAACGTGCCCATGTCACCCAGCGGCCGTGAGGCGTGGATGAATGCCGAGCATGTGTCCCGCAGCCGGATCAACGACTCCGCATCTCGCATGCCTCCGGCCTTCAGACCCGCAATCTCCAAATCGACGACATCGTCACACGTGATTGCGGGGCGGTAATCGGGACCTGCCAGGTCCAGACGGACATTGTTTGAGGTGAGCCCCTCGACATGGCGCGCATAGAGGCCGTAAGCGGGCAGGACACCAAATCGGTACATGAGCGAACCTTTCTACAGTGTCCTGTCAGAGTGAATCCGCGGCCAGTTCAGCTTGCCTGGACCGCCGCGCGACTTTCCCGCGGTGAGCGTATGGCGAACTCATTCGGTAGCAACGCAGAAAAGATGGCGGTCGCCACGAATGAAGAGCCGATTCGAGACCGGTACAGGGGAAGCAATAATCCGCTCCCGCATGTCGTTCTCGGCCAGCAATTCGAACCCGTCCTCCACCTTGGCCACGAACACGATGCCATCTTCACGAATCGCGTAAAGATTGCCTCCGGCGATTAACGGCGAGGCGTAATAGGCGGCTCGGTTCTTGGGCAAGTCGTTACTCCACACGGTCTCGCCCGTGGCCGGGTCAATGCATTCGATCTGACCGTGATCACGCAACAGGTATATCCGCCCCTGATACTCTGCCGGTGTCGGCACGAACGTGCCGCTGTCCGTCCGATCCCAGGCCCGATGCGTGGCGGTCACGTCGCCCTGACCTCCGAGCTTGACGGCGTGCAGTCGGGGGTCGCCACGATCATTCCGGCCGTGCGATATGACCGCCACATCTCCCGCGATGATCGGCGACGAGATCACAGGCCACATCGCTCTGGCATCCGGATTGAAGTCTCCGCAGGACCAGAGGATCCGGCCGTCTGCCGCGTCGTGCACCGTCACATGCTGCGCACCCCACACCAGCAACGACTGCTTCCCCAGGTGATCAATGACCAGGGGCGACGAGTATCCGTGATCACCTTCCATCGGAGTCTCGTAGTCGCGTGCCACCTTCCAACGCAGATCACCTGTCTTCTTGTCGAAGGCGGCGAGCCAGGATGCTCCATGGTGCATCCGCGCCATCACAACACTATCGTTTGTTAACACGGGAGAGGTGCCATGATCCCAAAACAATGTGTCGCGACCAAAGCGTTCGACCAGGTTGGTCTGCCAGCGGATCTTACCGTCCAACTCAACTGCACTGAGCGTGCCGCTCTTGAAATAGACAAACACACCGCTACCATCCGTCGCCGGGGAGGGATTGCTTCCGGACCCGTTGCGATGCTTGCCCGGCTGCTCTTTGCCAAAGCGGGTTTCCCAAATCAGTTTTCCCGACCAGTCAAAGGCCAGCAAGGCGTCCAGACCGTCGCTGGGTGCCGTAACATAGATGCGTTGATTCCAGACGATGGGCGTCGAACACCCCTTGCCCGGCAAAGGTGCTTTCCACAAAACGTGGTCCGCGTCCCACTTGAGGGGATAAGGTCCACCCTCAATGCTCCCGTTATCTTGGGGACCGCGCCAACGCGGCCAGCCTGTTGGATCCTGGGCCAAAAGAGCGGTTTGGACTAAACAAACGAGCACGATCGTCACAGTACATGTATTTTTGGACATGGAACGAGTGGACTCCGAGGAACTAGTGGGCCAGCTGCCGCGTGTACTCCGCGTCGGCTTCGATTTCGTCGAAAAACCGGGGATACATTCCGACGATGAGGCCATCGTTGGGTTTAATGTTCTCAAACGCAAATCGAAAAGCATCGCGGACCATCGACTGGTTGGCGCAGAGACGCCCCGCGCCGAGAATCTTGAAACCGAGGCAGGGCTGGTCCACCGCACGCATCACGCTGGTCATGACCGTTGGATCGTGTTGATAAAACGGGTAGGCGATCTGCAGCGTCTCAGGAGGCGGTACTTCGTGCGTGGCGGTCGAACTCTTGCGTGTCAAGTAGTAGAAACAACACATGAAGTAGTCAACTTCCCAGCCTTCGTCGGCAATCCTTCGAATGCAGTCGGGGTTGTGCGCCGAAACACCCGCCAACAGTCCCCGGTCGTGCACTTCCTTGACATAGTCGTGCACTTGCTGGCTCTGGCCTTCGTAAAACAGCCGATCCGTTACACCACCGTGGTGGACCAGTGCGAACGGCTGCGTGTCGCGAATCACTCCCTCGATACCCTCGCGTCCAGCGTGCAGGCCGAAGAAATTCATGTTCGATCCCTGCTCGCGCACGCGTCGCAGAACCTCCGTCGTCGTATCCCTCACGGAAAACTGATGCGCGTTGATGCCCGCCTTCTCACAGCTCAGCAGGAACGCGACGGTCTGGTCAACCGTGAAATACTCCTTCATGTGCCGGTCCATGTGCGGGCCCAGGTAAGAGTATCCACCGATCGGGTTCCAGCCTGCCACGAGACGTGTTATGCAATGGCTTCCCAGCTGGATCGTGGGCAAGAGCGACGGATGGGCCGATGCTTCTTCTTCGCCAGTCGCCGACCTGCCGGTCCAAGCCATGCCGGACGCGGCGGCCAGGAAGCCGAGCTGTGACAGAAACGTGCGCCGCTGCATTTCAGGAATTTTGGCCGTTTGAGACATCTTCGTCAGCCTCCCAGATAAGTGCGTGACATCACGGGTTCGCCGCGCATTCTACCATAAGCGTGAGCCGGCGAAACACTTGCTGGAGCAAGTGCCCCTTTGTGGCTGTCGTGCTACCCCACCCGCTCGGTGTCTGGATTTCCGGCGCACAGGTACGGCTGGAATGGTAAGCTGCGGATTGTTGACAAACGGCATTTGTGTCAGGAGAACGACAATGAACTCGCGGCTTCTTGGGCAGGCAGTGGCATGGCTGGCGGTGTCAGCGGCGTTACGTGGCGTCGCAGCGGAGGGGATCTATCTCGGATCGGGTGTCAAGGCAGGCGAGATAACCGATACGTCGGCGATCGTTCATGTGCGGCTGACAGCCGCGCCGCAGCAGGACGCGGAAGGACGTATCCCGGGCTGTGTGGGATCAGCACGTTTGCGCGCCGGTTTGCAGGAATCCGGCGTTGGCGACGCCATGACCGACTGGGCCACGGCCAAGGCGGAAGAGGATTATTCAATCCAATTCCACCTGCAGAACCTCACACCGGGTCGCCGTCACTTTTATCACGTCGAGTACCGTCTGGCCGACGGCGATGTGGTAAATCGATCCGAGCGGTTTTCCTTCAAGACCGCCCCAGCGCCCAACGTGCGAGCGACCGTCAAGTTCCAAGTCACCACGGGGCAGGACTACCGCGGTGAAGAAACGTATCGGCACATGGCCGCGCAGCAGCCGGACTTTCTGGTCTCTACGGGTGACAATGTCTACTACGATGGTCCGCCCAAAGCGCATGACGTACAAGGCGCTTATGATGCGTACCAGATGATGTACGGTCTGCCGCTGATGAAGGAGTATTTCGAGCACATTGGCGGCTATTTCGAGAAAGATGATCACGATTATCGCTTCAACGATGCGGACCGGTGGCAGCAGTGGAAAGGAGGCGACGGCGGCCGGCGCCGGGCCAACAAAAAGTCGGCACCGGAGAAGTGGCTGACGCACGAGGAAGGCATTATGGTCTTCAAACAGGTTTTTCCCATGAGCGATCCCACTTACCGTACCTTCCGCTGGGGTCAAGGTATCCAGATTTGGCTGGTCGAAGGCCGCGACTACCGCTCGCCAAACTCCATGCCCGACGGGCCGGACAAAACGCTGTGGGGCCAAGAACAACTGGCCTGGCTCAAACGCACCTTGCTGGAAAGCGATGCGGACTGGCGTGTACTGATTTCGCCCACGCCGATCATCGGCCCCGATCGCGTCACCAAGAATGACAATCACGCCGACCCGAAGGGGTTCTGGACGGAGGGCCAGGCATTTCTCGATTGGATCAAAGACAACCAGCTGGACAACCTGAAGCTGATTTGCGGCGACCGGCATTGGCAGTACGAATCAGTCGACCAACGTAACGATCGCAACGTATACGAATACAGCTGCGGACCGACCTGCGACCAGCACACGGCGGCTGTTCCGCCCATCACCGGAGCCCATCAAGGTGTGGCGCAGCCGTACGCCGCCTCGCGGGGAGGATTTCTGACCGTGACTTACCAGGGCGACCGCTCGCTCACGCTACAGTTCTTTGACCAGACCGGGAAATCTGTCTATCGGCGAGTCTTCTAGCAGCAACGATTTGCCTTGAAGATCTAAAAGCGGTGCGGTGCCGGGACAGAAAGCCGACCCGGTTGCTGCAAGACGGAGAGTGAGACAAGACAGAGAAAGCTAGCCCCCGGCGCTCCCGATCACGATGCTACCTCCATATCGACATAACCGAGTTTTGTTGTCCAGGGTCGTCAAGGTAGCTCTCCGGCGTCGATCGCCCCGCGCCTGGCCCGCCGAATCACTCGATCTACCAGTCCGCCTGGCTTGGCCGGCGCGGAGAAATCCTTCCCCATGATGGCCGCCGGCAAAGACCAGAGCATCATATCCTGATAGTAGTCGTTTCCAAACGTCCGCTCTCCTGTGTCCACGTCACCGCGCACGATGTTCGGCATATCCCAGGTATAACCTTGCATGCAAACAATGTTGTGCCACACGCGGCGAGCCAACTCCAGACCAAACTCCTGCTGGTCGTGGTACATGTAGGTCATCGCCAGCATCAATGCCTCGGGCGGAAAATACGAGTAGGGACCGTAACCGCCCACCGACGCGGGTTGGCCGTCGGGAGTCACATAGTTGACGGCACCGTATCGCGTCACGGCCACGTTACCATTGCGGATGGTATCCAACACCGTCTTCACCCGGTCATCGGGCAGCGCACTGGGAAGACCGTGGTGATCAGTAACCCACTCGCCATCGAGTTGATAGCCGAATATCAGATCGCTGCGACGTTTGCTCTCTGGCTCCAGGTAGTTGCGATAATAGCTTCCCGTCCAGAGTTTCTCGTTCATGCTGCGAGCGCCCGCGTCGATCCACTCGGCACACTGCCGAGCAAAAGCCTCGTCGCCGGCCAGTCGAGCCATCCTTTCGGTGATGCGGAGCTGAGCCAGGTGTAGACCGCCGATGTGGGCGGTCATTCCCAGCCAGCCGGGCTCAGGAGCCTCGAACCATTCCGTGGGCGGTTTGACATTTTCGTCGGTGTCTTCTGCTCGCGGCATGGAAATGACCCGGTCACCAATCGAGTAGCCGGATGATTTGCGAAGTCCGACAGTCCAGATCGCCGCTTGCCGCAGCGCCGGGTAGAATTCCTGTACGAATTCCGGTTGCTCCTCTCCGTAACAGAGCCGGTAGCGGTCGATCATGGTCGCCAACGAGATACCATTGCTGGCGTACTGATAACCGCGTGCGGGACTGGCAAAATCGATTGGTGGAGTCCGACACGTCGTTCCGCCAAATATCCAGGGCGGCGCACCGTCCGGCGACTGGTAGGATCGATATCCGCGCAACGTGGAAAGAGCCAAATGGGGGAAGAAGTATACCAGTGGCTGGTTACCGTAGAAGGAACAGGGGATACATTCGATTTGCGGACAGCCACGCGGACATTCATTCATGCCGAACAAACCATCGCGCGGCTCTACCCAGTCCGGCAGCGGCGGCTTTGCCTGGGCCCACATGCCGGTTTCGGTAATGAGATGCAGCACGTTGACCAGCGATTCGCGTAGCCAGACGGGAACGGAAGTGTCGCCGTAGATTTCCGACTGCCAGGCCAGCACTCGTTCCAGCAGTGTGGCGTGGTTGCCGGCCAACATCTCGGCCGCCTGACGTGCGGAGGTATAGTGCCGGGTGTACATATGCGTGAATTGATGCAGCGCGCCGGCCCAGTTGTAGCCACCGGCGTTCCAGGTGGCCGCGTGCCAGGCCAGGACAAAGCGCACGATTCGGCTTTGCTGCGGCAACAATTCAAAGTCCACCGCCACCGATGCGCCGGTGTGCGAGGCGTCGGCATCTGGCAGTCTCTGGGCGATTCGATTCCAAGCCGCGGCGCTCAAACCGAGTTCTCCTCCCAGCCGGGCATTCGGCTCTCCGACGGCGCCCAGCGCATAGGATGCCAACGGCGCTGCGACTTCCACACCGCAAAACACGCCGTCGATCCGCGAGCGAGCGAATTGCATTCCCCCCGCCTCCTGCGGCAACGGTCCGGGAAACGAGAAGGCCACGGTTCCCGACTGGGACTGGCTGGAAGTATTGCGAAGATGCACTTCAAATACCGCGCCCGGCAACATGGAGCTCACCAAATCGCCCGGCAGAAAGGGCGCCACGCGCGAAGTCCCACCTGGACCGGCGCGTCTGTATCGAACTCCAAATCAGCGATCGGATAGTGACCCCAATAATGGATCTCATCCGCGGTCCGTACACCGCTGAGCGTGACGTCCAGTGGAACGGGAACCAAGGGCGTCGTCACTTGCTCGTATCCTCCGTTCCTCCAAAGCGTGCCCGAACGACCTGTCGCCGAGGGCTGATACTGGCCGGCA
Organism: uncultured Planctomycetota bacterium; assembly: GCA_963700575.1. Lineage (GTDB taxonomy): Bacteria > Planctomycetota > Planctomycetia > Pirellulales > Pirellulaceae > JAJRVM01. The sequence goes on from CAVOYC010000001.1 coordinate 454,874, forward strand.
CCGTCTTTCGCTTGCGGGTCGCAGAGGACCCAGGTTGTGCCCCCCACGCTCAACCCCAAGTAGGGGACGTTTAACGGCCCTCGCCGCGGAACATGGGTGTTGAAAAGGGTCATGTACCCCAGCATGCCACTGGTTTCCATATCTAGACAACCGGTGTTGACTCCTCCCAATGGCATCCCATTAGTCACCAAATCTTGCTGGCGATAAACAACGCCGCAGGCCGGCGCGCGGATAACCTGCGGCTGGAAATCGCAGGAACTGTCGCGCGGAACTTGTGTCGGGAAAAGCGTCTTTGGTAGCGGTTCGACCGCGACAATGTCGTTAAGACTGGCAACCGTCACGGTTCGCCTGCCGCTACTGGTGACCGATTCGGTCCCGGTGACACGGACGATTGGCCCAAGTCGCCACAGCCTGTCTTCGATGGCAGCTTGCCGCGGTATGACAACTTCCACGGCATCGGCGGGGTAACGTCGCTGCAAACGATCCACGCGGAAGTTGTCGAAACACTGCGGACTCTGTGAGCTGCGATCATAATACAATCCTACTGACCCCGGTTCTCGCAGCTTCGCCAGCTGACAGCGTGTGCGCACGCTGTGCCCGTGCGCGTCTGCGACAACGGTCGTGACGTGCAAACCGCGCACACGCACGGTCATGGAGACCGTGGGCCCGACTAGCGATGCCGTCGATACCGACTCGATCCACGGCCCAAAGTTGCCATCAACGACTTCGTGGTATCCTGTGAGATTAAAGGCCGGGGTGACAAAGGCCAGCACGTAGTTCTGGCGGTCGCGGTAATGAACGACGATGCCCACGACTGCCGCCAGCGTTGCCTCGACACTAATTCGCACATCACTCTCAACCGTGTCGCCGAGCACGATGACATTGCGTTCAGCCGAAGCCACAAGCTTACCGCTTTCGATTCGCGTGACACCTGTCACGTCCTGCCAGCGCGGATTTGGCAGACCGTCGAACGTATCCTGGAACAGCAAACTGGTGGTTTCGGAGATGAACTCACCCGGCGCGTCCTCTCCTGCGACTGGCTTTGACGAGAGATAGAAGTGCAGTACCTCGTCCGGTGCCGATTCCACCACGCTCAACATTCGCCCGGTAATCATCGTAGGCTGCTCGCCGCCCGCGTCAGGCGCGAGAGATACAACTAGGAAAACCGCCAACAGCCGGTACCACCCGAAGTCCGCTTTGCAAAGGCCGTTGTCACATCGCATGTTCGCAACCTCGTTTCTCACGGAACCGGCCGGGGCTGGATCGGAGCTGATCGCAACCGCATCGCATCTCTGGACCTTGAGCCCCTTGGGCAAAACGGGTCTATGACTCGTTCGACCCGTTGGGAAATCCCCTGATTCACATACCGCTCTCGTCACCCGCCCACCACTGCGGCATCGGCTTCAGCTACCATCAGAAATTGTATGGATCGGGGGAACAATCACTTCGGCAAATGCTGCAACGGGTGGCACTGGCTCCGCTCGCGATTGACCGCTTGATGAGGGTCAGTGTTCACCGCTCGCTCAGCCAGTGCCACCCGTGGATGGAAAATGCGAAGTCATTTTTCCCTGGTTCCTAAGTGCAATCGCCCACCCGATCATCTACCGCTGCAAACTCAACAGCATGCCCTGCCCCGCGGCCAGCCAATTGTTCTCACCTTGCCAGACGCTGGTCCGTCCGGTGTAGGAATTCGTCTGCAAGATACGGGCCGACTGCTGAAAGCTGATTCCGAAATGCGTCAACTTGTGCAAGTCTTTGTTGACGACCATCACAAACGGCGTGCCATCGGGACCTTCAAATTCACCGACCACGAACCGTCCGGTCCCGCTTAACGTGGCGACATACTTGCTGTCAGCCAAGGCCCGGCAACCATCGGGCACGTCCGGATGGTGGAACACTCCCACGCTCTTCAACGTGATCAGGGTCGGAGCGAGCGCGTGAATCTGCAGGTTCACGTTGCGCAGCATGTCCCAGGTAGGCGTCTTGTGGCCAAACTGGTCGATGGGAGCCAGCCGATAATTGCCTGAGTTGGGGGTCATGTACGTGAAGTAACTGATACCCCGGCCCCCGTACGCCAGCGTCGTGTAGGCCTGGAACCGCAGGCCCGCAGCGGTCGGTTCGGCATAGCTGAAATGCGCGTTCGCCAGCACAATGTTCCAGAATGGAAGATCGTGGGCAAGCGCTACCGCGCGAACCGCTTCCAGATTGGTGAAGTAGCCGCCGCGCAGCGAGCCATCGTCCATCAGCGCGTAGTGATCGTAGCTGACAAAGGGAGGATGCACGGTTGTAACATATTGCTCCAGATGATCCTGGTACGTCGCGTTGCCCAATTGCTTTTGGCTGGCGTAGTTGGGAAACAAGTTGATATAGGGGCGGGTATCAGGAGCGGCTTTCCGATATGCAGCCGCGTAGCGAGCCAGGGCCGGGAACATGCGCGCGTTTGGCTCGTCGCGCAGGTAGTAACCGTAGGTTGCCGGATGCTTGCCTGTCCGTGCGACAAGCGCATTGACGACCTCGGCGATCGATGACTCGTCACGACCCTCTTGACGATCATCAACGTGTGCAGATGCGTCAGAAACAATCGCCTTCAGCCCGGCGGCGGCCACCGCGTCCAGACTCTCCGGAGCGACGAAGCCGGCCAGGTTAAACCCGCAGTCCCGGATTTCACTCAATACATCCGCCTCGCCCGGCATCCAACTCCACGCCAGGATCGCGAAGTCCTCTGGCGCGACTCGTGTTGGAACGTCCTCCGCATAAGATATCATCGTTGATGCCAACACGACAATCGCCGCAAGACCTGATCGTTTCATCACCGGATTCCTCCAAGTTGTTTCCACATGATTGCTCTTTCGCCGCGCTTCCACGCGCCGTTCAACGCCGAATTTCGAATTGCGTGGGATCTCCGACCGTACGCGCACTCGTGCGTCGATGCGCAGCACGATCGGTGAATCGAATAATACGGCCACGTGCCTCTGCCAAGGCCAATTCGGCGAAGGCTTTATCCTAATATTTGCCCAAGGTCGTCACAACTACATGGATGCGTCTTTGCTCGTCCCCGATGCGGGACCCCATCGCTCAGCCGCCGATCACGGTGCTGCCGCATGTTCTGCCCCGCGGTCCTGCATGATCTCAGCAGCGGCGATCGTCACGTTTGCACGGACTACAATACTGGTACAATGATGGACCGATATTGTATCCTGCGCCGAACACAAAGGAGCGAACCATGCTTGCCCTGATTCTCGCCACGGCCCTGGTTACGGCAGCCGGACCATCAGACGCGCAGCCATCCGAACTGTCGATCGATTTGACCTCCAGTACTGCCGGAAACGATTGGCTGTTTCCGGAGAAGACGGCATTGATTCGTGACGGAGAATTGATCTGCGACGGGCGGGAAAAGATGTCGCGTGCATTCCTTCTGCCAAGCCAGTGGGACGACGTGAGCTTGCGCCGCCGTTTCCTTGTCGAACCCGAGTCCGAGGGCGTATTGGCCTGCGGGTTCATCGTGCGAGCTGCGGACACCGCCACCTACTACTACGTTCACTTTGACCGTACGCAGGCAATTCTCGTGCGGTCCGATCCGAGCGTCTCGTGGAACGAGCTGCACCGCCTCGGCGGGCTTGCCAAACCGGCAGGTCAATGGCACGAGGGTCGATTGGAGTGCGTTGGGGACACGTTGAAAGTGTACCTTAACGGCACACTGTTGTACGAACATCAGGATCAACAGCTCGGGGGCGGACGCGTCGGTTTTTATGCCAACCAGGGTCGAGCCCACGTGAAGGACATCGTCGTACGGGGCGTCGCTCGTCCAGCTCGCAAGGATTTCCGCGCCCCGCCGCGACCCTTCGCCTATGTATGTGAAGATGCCGGAGCCGGTGGTTATGAGGCGTTTCCGGACGTCTGCCGACTGCAGGATGGGCGGCTGATGGCCGTCTTCTACGCCGGCTATGGACACGTCTCGTTGCCCACCGACAATCTCCCCCGTGGAGGACGGATTGCTTACTGCACGTCGCCTGACGAGGGACAGACTTGGAGTCCCGCCGCGACGCTCTACGACGGCCCGCACGACGACCGTGATCCATCGATCGTGCAACTCAAGAACGGCCGCTTGATCTGCAACTTCTTCTCGCTTGGAAAGAGCGACGATCCCAACCAGAACTGGACCGGCCACGGATCATGGCTGGTCATGTCCGACGACCTCGGTCGTAGCTGGTCCGAGGCACGTCAAATTGTCGCCGACGCCTATTGCAGCGCCCCGATCCGCGAGCTCTCTGACGGCCGTCTGATCGTGGGCCTGTATCGCGAGACGAATGGATCGGCCCACGGAGCGGTTGCCTGCAGCGACGACGGCGGGAACACTTGGAGTGACGTGGCCGACATCGACAACGGCGGCTACAAGCTGGATGCAGAAACCGACGTCATCGAACTCAAGGATGGCCGGCTCTACGCCGTGCAGCGACCGACAATGTGCTTCTCGATTTCCACGGATCGTGGCCGTTCATGGACTGTCTCCAAACCGATCGGTTTCCCTGGGCACTGCCCCTACTTCCTCCGCACCGCAGACGACATCATCCTGCTTGCTCACCGACTTCCCTTCACCAGCCTGCACTACAGTTTGGATGAAGCGAACACGTGGAGCGAGAATGTGCCGGTCGACAACGTCATCGGCGCGTATCCGTCAATGGTCAATCTGAAGGATGGCTCAGTACTGATCGTCTACTACGAGGAAGGCGCCGGTTCGAGCATTCGCGCCAAGAGGTTTCGAGCCAGCCGCAAGGGCCTCGAGTGGATACCGGCCCAATAGGTCTCGTAATCAAGTGAGGAAGGTCGTTGTTTTGAGGTCAGAACTCGTCCGGCAATAAGTTACCGTGTTTATCGCCCCTCCCCCTACCCTCTCCCCCGCTATTCCCGCTCCGCGGGGCGGTGGAGAGGGAAGCGGAACCGGTAACTTATTTCCGGACGAGTCCTAACCTTACAGGGGAAACCTGGTAGAGCACCAGCTTTCCTGGTCCGAATCGGGTTTCCTTTGGGGGCCGACGGCGAGAATTCCGTTGCCAAGCCGCCGGGCAACTGCTACTCTTTGCAGAGAGACTGGGCCTGCGACAGATGATGACCTGAAAACTCCGCCGCAACAGCCCCACTTCGTGAGCGTGAAAGTAGTGTAACTTGGCTCATTGGTGCGGTGGTCCCACTACACTTCATTCTTGGGACTTACCGACAAGAGATTGATCATTCTCAACCGTGTTCCGGCAAACCGTGTTCCAGCGACCGGTGCTGCGCGGGTGTTCGCCGAGCGATAGCTCGTAAGTGGTCTGATTCTGAGCTCGTTCGATTCGAACGAGTAGGAGGCTACAGTCGATGAGAATTCCTGGAAGCAGAGCTTCTCTGCCGTTTCTACTGCTCGCGATCGGTGGGCTGATTTGGAGCAGCGGTTGTAGCAGGGACCAGAAGACGGCCACGTCGTCGTCGCAAGGTTCCGCGTCCCAGCAAACAACCGCATCGCCACCGGCGGAACCGGCACCGGGTGGGCCGCCCGTGATCGGACTCAACGTGGGTGATCTGGCGCCGAGATTGAAGGCGAGGACCTGGACGGCCAGGTGTTTCGGTTGAGCGATTACCGCGGCAAAGTGGTCGTGCTGGACTTCTGGGGCGATTGGTGACCGCCTTGCCGGGCAATGTACCCTCACGAGCGGTCGCTCGTGGCAGCCATGCAAGGTCGTCCGTTTGCGTTACTGGGCGTGAACAGTGATCCGAAAGACAAAGTGCTGGAAGCGGTAAAGCGCGAGAACATGACGTGGCGATCATGGTGGGATGGTGGTTCTACGGGAGGTCCGATTGCGAGCCAATATGGAGTGCGAGGGTGGCCCACAATCTATGTCCTCGATCACGAGGGAGTCATTCGCTTCAAAGGACCCCGTGGCGAAGAGCTTGACGCGGCCGTGCAGCAGTTACTCGGTCCGGCGGAAGCGGCCGGCACAACTTCCCCGCTGTAGGTCTAACACATCTCGCCGCGTCTGAGGCGCTGACACGAGGGATGAAGCAGAGACAAGCCCTGAAGAGCCAGCCTCGAAACGGTGCGCACGCCAGCCGATCTGAACGCACTCCTGATCGACCGGTGCGGGCATCAGCCCTTTTTTTCCTGGCGACACTCGACGTGATACGTGGGGTGGCCGGCGAAACGGAATTGTTGCCCTTCGACAGTAAATTCGAGATCCGTGCCGACTTGTCTTGCGTGGATCGGGATGGCGTCGCGCATATCCGATTCGTCACCGACCTCCAGCATGTGCACTAACGTGATGCCGGCACTTTCTGGATAAGTGAACGCGACGCAGTACGTATTCATGGGAGTTGCCGATATGCGGACTGTCGAAGAACTCGGTAGTACCTCACGGCATCGAATCCAACTCTTGCCGTTCGAGCTGAGAAATCCTTCACCGTCTTGCCGCGGCTTGTCTGGCAATTGCAGCAGCCATTGCACCTGCGGTAGGCGCTGGCTATTCGCGGCCCGCAGACGGTCGACGATGATCACCTTGTCTGGGCGTACGAAGAGCATCTGTCGGACGCAGCTTTCCAGGGCCTCACAGTCATAAGCCTGAGCGAACTGTCCGGCCACGGTCGTCCACGTCCCAGCGTCGTGGGAAAACAGGATATCTCCGGTCTCGAGCTTCCTGCCCGACTGCAAATTCTTTTTAAACTCTTCAATTGTCTTGAACCATTGACCGCGTGCCCCGCGTTGCGGCTGACCATCGACGAGCAGCGTGTTGTGATACTCGGTCTTCTGCTGCGGACCGCGCGTTTTCTGATAGACGGGAGGATCTACGGCCAACAGACCCTCGCGATAGATCATGAAACTGCCTTGATCGTAATGATGATGATCTCCGAAATGGTCCGTTGAGCGGAAGGTTACAACGGTGGCTTCATCGTCCCAACTGCTGCGCACAATAAAGTGCCCGCTCTGTTCGTTTCCAGCCAGAAAGCTGAGCGGCGGAGCGGTCGATTCCGATGGCAATTGGTTTGTATAGAGCATAGAAAAAATAGCCGTCTCACCGTGAAAGCGTGCCAGCGCACGTTTCTCGCGCAGCCACCGGCTGAACCAGACACCCTGCGGTGACCTCAGCGCCCAGGTGACCGCGTCAACAATACCAGCCATCTCGTGTGTCACTCCGCCGTTCGGGCCGCTTTGCAGGTCACCCCACGAAATGAAACGCATGCTGGGCAACGTGCTCTGAATCAGATTCTCAAAGTGGCGATCGAACCAGGCGTCTTGTTGAGTGCGAATCGTGTTGACCAGGTCCGTCTCATAAGCACTTTGTGCCGCCAGTATTGTTAATGCGCCGGGGGTGAATACGTACAACGACCAGTACCCCATCGGCTCGCTGGGTAACCCGTCCAGATAGCGCCATGTGGGGAAGAGCCCCGCATTGAATCGCTGGCGAATCCGCTGCCAGATCGCGTCGCAGGATCGATCCTCTCCGGCCGTGGCCATGCCCCACAAGGCAACTCCACCAGCCGACATCCAGATATAGTTGTGAAACATGTGGTCGTTACTGACACGGATGCCCTCCTCTGCCAATGGAGCCACGTGTGCACGAACCTCCGCCTTGATCTGCTCGGTAAAGCCCGGGTAGTCATAGAGCCAATCATAGGCCAGCGACAGTTCCGTAAGACGCAGGTAGATGTGGAACGTATCCACGTTACCCGGATAGCGATAGGCCCGCATTTTCTCCACGGCTCGTTGTGCCGCTGCATCATCACCAGACAGCAGCCACACCATGGCTTGCGCGGCCGCATGATTCTGACCTTTGAGTTGCAGCAACATACGATTGAAATCGGCGTCGCGTGGCAGTGACTTCAGTTGATCAAGTGAAATCGCGTACGGAGTCGCCTGCGGTCGAAGCAACAGCCGCGGTCGATCCGGCTTGATCCGACTCGCGGCCGGTATCAAATCGTCAGCACAGGCAACATCGCATGCCACCAGGGCCAGGAATAGCGCCACAAACAACCTTGGACAGGGGAAAGACATCGTCGCCCTCCTTCGCCGAACGTGCGGAAATACCGACCGTAGCTTTGAGAAATAAAGTCTACTAATTGTACAGCGCCATTTTGCAGCGATGGATGTGCGTAACTCGTGTCTCCGTAACAGACCCTCGCCACCGGGCTCGTCCCGGTGGTTTTACGTTGGCTGACTACGTCAACTGTTTGATTTCGCAAACAAGACCCCGTCCAGCCCGCCTCACGCGGTGAATCTGACTGATCAGCTACAGCCATGAGCGCCTCTTCCTCTTCCCTTTCTCACCCACTTCGCCGCCGGAGGCGGCGAAGTGGGTGAGAAAGGGAGCCTTGTGGGGCGGTTCGGGTAGCCTGTCAGTCAGGTTCACCCACCGCACAAGGCGGTGGGAGTCAAAGTCAAACAGTCGATCTACTCTGGCAGTCGAAAAACGAATCTTCCTGCCGGCAGGAAGGAAACTCATGGGTGGCCAAGATCGATGGTAGTTGTCAAACGCTCCACCACCGGGGCCAGCCCGGTGGCGACAAAGCTTGTGCTAATAAGGCCTTAAGATGATCTTAAGAGTGAAAGTGGCGCTGTCCAACTAACGCTCGACATGTTGAGTAAACTTGCTCCCGCCCCGCCATGACATGGAAGTGCCCGCAGAGCTCATTTCGCCCGTCAACTCCTGCCGACGCGACTCAGCACCTCTCATTCTCTGGTCGTCTTCGTCATCGGACTGGCGGGCTGGCGGAGGCCCAATCGTGTTGCCGAAGCTCCGAGTACGAATCGCTCGCGAAATTACGATTTGCATCGAAACTACTTGCGAAGAGCGTTCTTTTCGTGCTTAAATAGAAGGTGATTATCGTCCGGTGTAGACTCGGATTGGGGGCAATCTTGTCCCAGGCTTTTTTTCGCTTTTCATTTCTTTGATGCGAGTATCTTGCGGGAGTTTGTCGGTTGCGCTCGGATCGCGTCACGGTCACGAACACTCGGGGGGCAACGGATGCACGTCACGATCTGGATCAACGTCTGGATTCTGTCGCACAGGAACTTGCCGAGGCACTTTGCCTAAGTACCGAGATAAGTACCGAGAAACCGTGCGACCGGCAGGCCACCCTGGCCACAAAAGTGGTCACTTCCTGTCGTGACGCCGACTCCGCTTCGCAAGCGTCTTCCAGGAAACAAGGTCTGCATACACAACCAACCACACCGAGTGCCGAACCAGATGTGATGAAGCGTTCGGTTCCCAGCGGCAATGCTTCCCGGATTCAGTCACCGACAACATCAACAGTCGTTTCCGAGACCGATTTGTCCACGGCAAGAGACCCGGCTCCATCGCGTAACGGGAGTTCTCATCAGCACTCGCGACAAGTGAAGCCGACCGAGTCTTGTGGCTCTGACCACACAACCACCCAAGGACTTGACGATGCCGGCAGCGAAATGATCGACCGCATGATCCGCTTCCACCTCAAGAAGCGACAATCGGCAAGATTCAAAAATTCCATTGTGGCGCTGCTGATCATTGCATTCGTCGTAGTCGGCCTGGGCTGTCTGCTTGCCGTTTGGATGAGGGGCAACGAGGCGGAAACGCGAAGCGAAACGCTTCTTGGATCAAACGGCAGTGTCAAGGAGCTGAGTGACACACTCAACGACCATACGACGAGCGTCGCACCGGAAAGTGGTTCGCCGTTAGGTGAGCCTTGACACAAAACCGTCTTGCGAGAGAGAGAGCACGATTCCACAAGTCCAACGCCTGGAAGTCGATCTGTAGAATCAATTCAGCCGAATTGCTACACTGCTGCGTAGATAACACGGCAACCCGCGCGTGGAATGGCCCTTTCGTTGCACGTGATGGCCGTCAGCGCGGATTTTTCTCTGAAACGACTGACGCGATCTATGGATGTGGACTCTTTGGCAAGACTCTGGTTTGACTGGGACCGTCGCGAGCAGCTGGTTCGCAACGTCGTGTCGCAACGGCTCGCCGAACAGCCACCTCCTCGAATCGACGATTGCCTCGTCGCCACGTATTTCCTCGCTTTACGCTCCAAGGACCTGGAGACGATCGGTGGTGAGTTCAGCTATCACGCCACAAGCGGCATAAGAAACCCGCCAGCCGGCTCGTTACTGGCGGAGTGCACGGGCAAAACGGTCGGTGTCGATCGCTTTGACAACACGGGCCGTCTAGGCCTGTTGCACATGGCTTTTCCGCTCAAAATGCTGCTCAACGCCAAAGGCTCCTTGACATCGTGCGACTTGCTGCACACGACCGCCGGCGCGATTGTGTTTGACGTGTTCGAGAATCAGGATGCGCGACTGGTGGCATTGCAGATTCCCCAGCACGTTATCCGATCGTTTCCCGGGCCGGCATACGGTCCACAACTGTTGCGCAGCGGCAACGGTTTTTCCGCGGACGAACCGGTCTTCGGCACGATTCTGAAACCAACCGCCGGTCTTACCCCGGAGCAGGTCGGGACGCTGGTCAAACAAGCCGCTTGTTGCCCATTGTTTCTGTTTGTTAAGGAGGACGAGAACCTCTATCCGAACCTCGCTTATTCGCCCGTGAGGTCGCGTACGCGACAGGCGATGAAGGCGATCGAGCGGTCGCGTGATCAGCGAGGGGGTAAGGGAATTCTGTTCGCTCCCCATATCACGGGCAGTCCACACGAGATCCTGGAGACGGTCGACGCGGTTGTCGAGGCGGGTGCCACAGCTGTCATGCTGAGCGAGACATTCAGTACCGGAACAGTGCGGATGGTGCGTGAGGCGACAAGGCATCACGTGCAGCCGCCCGCGATATACGGCCATAACGCCGGTATCGGAACCAGAGAACGATGTATTTGGCGCGAAGTGCTCGATTTACTGGCCCGCCTGGATGGCATCGACTTCCGCCAAACGGCGCCCGTCCGGCCTGGTCCACCGTTCATTCGCCCCTACGGCGCCGCCTGGGAAGCTTCCGAGCGCGTACTGACGGCACCGCTCGCCGCAGCCATCAAGCCGACCATGATCGCGCGAGCCGGAGGACTGGACCAAGGCAACATCATCATGAATCTGCAGGATGCCGAGCGACGCGGCCTGACCTCGGACATCCTGTTACTGGCTGGATCTGCCATCAACTCCATTCGCAATCCGGCCGGTGTTGCGGACCCGGTTTACGGCGCCGAAGCGATGTTGCAGGCCTTAGAAGTTCATCGCTCGGGAATGTTGGCCGACACGCCGAGAGAGTCTCAAACCAAGGCCTTGATGGAAGTGGCACGATCAAACAAGCTGCAAGCGTTACAGGACGCGTTGCGCCAGCGATATCCAGAGGAGTTCCCATGAAGAAGGACGAGCGATGTCTGCGAGTAGGCGTGCTCGGTTGCGGTCCCATCGCGCAGATTGCCCACTTCGACGCGTGTCGCAAGGCCCGCAATATCGAACTCTACGCCATCTGCGACATGGCGGAGGATTTGCGCAACAGGATGGCTGCCCGGTGGGAACCGCGAGTGGCTTACGCCAACTACCATCAGATGCTGGCCGATCCGCAAGTAGAAGCCGTCGTCATCGGCGTTGCCGACCAGTTCCACGTGCCACTTTCCCTGGCCGCTCTTCAGGCGGGCAAGCACGTCCTGGTGGAAAAACCGCTTGGCACGCAGATCCAGGAATGCGAGCAGCTCAAAACCGCACTGGATGACACCAACCTTGTGCTGCAAATCGGAAACAACCGGCGATTCGATCCGGGCATTGCTTTCGCCGCACGGTTTATCACGGAAGAACTCGGACGGCAAATCAGTTTCAAGGCCTGGTACTACGATTCGGTCTATCGCTACACGATGACCGACAACCTGCAACCGCTAGTCGCCCAGAGTCCGCTGGCGCATCGACCGGAAGGAAATCCGAAAGCCGATCGGAAGCGATACTTCGTACTGACCCATGCCAGCCACCTGGTCGATACGACACGACTATTGGGAGGCGAAGTCCTTGCCGTTCAAGCTCGATTGCTGGAGCGGTGCGATGCGTACTGCTGGTTTGTGAGCGTCGACTTCGCGGACGGTAGTCTCGGTCATGTCGACTTGCACGTTGCCATTCGCGGCGATTTTGAAGAAGGATTCCGCATTTATGGCGAGCAGGGGAGCGTCAGCGGGCAGGTCTACTTGCCGTGGTTCCACAAATCGAGCTTCGTGGAGTGCTTTTCGACGAAGGATCGAACGTACCGTCGCCCGTTGGGTGAGGATGCGTATACTTACAAGTTGCAGCTGGAAAGCTTTGCCGACACCGTGCTGCACGGAAAGCCGATGCTCGGTGCCAGTATTGACGACGGCATCGCCGCCATGCGGGCCATGGTGGCTATCGCTCGCTCGGTCGAAACAGGTCAGCGTGTGCTCTTGTCCGAGGTAACAGGATCGGTGTAATGCAGTTAGGCATCTTTGCCAAGACGTTTGTGCGAGCGACATTGGAGGACAACCTGAATGCCGCACGCGATTACGGCTTCGCGTGCGTGCAGTATAACCTGAGCTGCGCAGGACTCCCCACGCTGCCCAATTCGATCGACGCCGAGATGTGCCAACGGATCAGGCGGGCGCTCGAGACATGTGGTTTGTCGATGGCCGCGATTTCCGGCACCTTCAATATCATTGATCCCGATGTGCGACGGCGGCAGGTTAATTTCCGGCGTTTGCGAACCTTGGCGGAAGCCTGCCATCAGCTCGGGACCTCAACGGTCACGATCTGCAGCGGCACGTGTGATCCGGAAAATATGTGGCGCCGTCATCCGGACAACGACAAGCCCCAGACATGGGATGCCCTGGTGCGATCGATGCGGGACGTGGTGCGGATCGGTGAACAGACGGGTGTGACGATGGCCTTCGAGCCGGAAGTGAATAACGTCGTCGATACGGCACGCAAGGGTCGACGGTTGCTGGACACGATGGCCTCGCCGCAGCTCCAAGTGATCCTGGACGGTGCGAACCTTTTCCACCACGGCGACCTGCCGCGCATGCACGACATTCTGGGAGAGGCCGTAGAGCTGCTCGGCCCGGACATCGCGCTCGCTCACGCCAAGGACTTGACACGCGACGGAAACGCCGGCGACACGGCTGCCGGCACAGGACTGCTGGACTATGATTATTATTTGTCGCAATTGCGGGCCATCGGCTTTCGTGGCCCCTTGGTCGCCCACGGACTGACCGAAGACCAGGTGCCAACCTGCCTGACATTTCTGCGACAGAAACTGAGCGATGTGGAGCAGGATCGCTAATTCTTCGGGTGATCCGAGTTGGTTATCATGGGCCACGTCGCAAAGGCTCCTGCCAGTGCGGTCACATCCTGTGGCATCCAAACCACTTTCCTCGTAGAACCTGTTTTGAAATTTACTCTCCCCCCGGGGAGAGTCGGCCCGTCAGGGCCGGAGAGGGGGGATTGACCCTCCCCGGACGCTCTCGCGTCCGACCCTCCCGCTGAGCGGGAGGGTGAATTCGATTTTTCAAGCACGTTGTTAGACTTGAGTCACCTGTAAAATAGACGCGTCTGGCCGATTGCGCGCCCGTCCCATGGCCGAGGTTACGCCCGGCACGATTCACCCTACCGCCGCGGCCCTTTCCCCAGGCAGCTCAATGGACGAGTGAAAACATGCCGTTCTTTCAACACGATGCAGTCCGATTCCACTATCGTCAAACGGGCCGTGGCCTGCCGTTCGTGTTTCAGCATGGCCTGGGTGGCACGGTCAACCAACCCTTCGGATTGTTCACGCCGCCCGCCGGATTCCAGCTGATGGCATTCGATTTTCGCTGCCATGGGAAAACGGAACCGTTGGGAGATCCGCAGCGAATCGGAATCTCGGCCTTCGCAGACGACCTGCTGGTCTGGCTTGATCGGCTGCAAATTTCGCGGGCAATTATTGGCGGTATCTCGCTGGGAGCTGCCGTGGCTCTGAATTTCACGCTGCGGTTTCCCGACCGTGTCGTCGGCCTCGTCCAATCGCGCCCCGCCTGGCTGGCAGAACCCAATCGCCGCAGCGGTGCCTGGTTCGGCGAGATTGCCGGTTTGATACGAGAACATGGCGTGAAAGAGGGCCGGATCCGATTTGAACGGTCGGCCACGCTTCACCAGCTGCGGGGAGATTCCCCTGATGTGGCCCAATCGATGCTGGGCCAGTTCGACAACCCTCGTGTCCTCGCTACCGCGGTGGCCATCGAACGTCTGCGGAACGACGCACCTTGCACTCGCTTGAGGCAACTGGCGGAAATCAAAGTCCCCACGTTGGTGCTGGCCAATCGACACGATCCGGTCCATCCTTTTGCATACGGCCAGACGATTGCCGAGGCCATTGCCGGCGCGGAGTTCTTCGAACTGACAGCCAAGTCGATCAGCGTCGAACAGCATCAGAAGGATGTCCAGAAGCGGTTGCAGGACTTCCTCTTGCGCCACTTCGTCGTGGAACATCAGGCTTAGGATCTGCTCAGAAACAACGTCGGTACTCTGGTCGCTTCTGGAGAATAGATGAGAATCGTTTTGAAACGGAGGAAACAGAGGAAACGGAGGGGGATGCCGCTGTTGTCTCTGTTCGCTCCCGTTCCATCTACCTCCCCGACACTCATCGTGGCGTCCGCTTCAACTTCATCATCGGAGTTTATTCACCATGCTCAAGTGTTCCACTTCGCTCTGGTCAGCCGATTTGTCGAACCTGGAAGCGGCCATTCGCTGGGCTGAAGCCTATAGCGAGCGATTCCATCTGGACGTCGCCGACGGACACTATACGCCAACCATGCTGTTCTTTCCCGACCTGGTCAAGGCCCTCAGGCCTCATACAACATTGCCCTTCGAAGTGCATCTGATGACCGCACAGCCGGACCTCTGGATCGAACCGTTCGTCAACGCGGGTGCCGACATATTCATTTTCTGCTACGACACGGTACGCGAGTTCTCGCGTCTGGCAAATGATGTGCGAAGTCGTGGCAAACAGTTGGGCGTGTCGCTCCAGATCTCCGAACCCCTGGAGCTACTCGATCCGTACTGGCCCGAGCTGGACCTTGTCACGTTGATTGGCACCAGAATTGGCACCAAGGGAACGTCCATGGAGCCCCAAGCCGAGCAGCGGATCCGGGAGGCACGCCAGATCATTCGAAGTCGAGGCTTGACCACTGAGATTCAGGCTGACGGCGGTATTCGCCGCGACACGGTACCACTAATCCACCAGGCCGGGGCTGACTGGATTGTTCCCGGGTCGCTGATGTTCAAGGAAGACCCTGTGGAAATGCGCCGCTGGTTGGCTTCACTCTGAACACCGAACATGGCAAGGCGTTACGTGATTCCGCACAAGTTGGATCCTCGTGCAATAGACAGGTATTTGGCGACCGATTGCGGCTCGCATTCGCGGCGCGGGAAGAATCCGAGTAAATTTGACGGGGAAAACGCGTCGGGAACGATTTCTACTGTAGCGTTTTCCATTGTCGAGGCGACCGCAAGACACAATGCACGCCTGTTCAGTATCCATCTTCCGGCCGTTTTCCTGTGGCTCACCTAAGGATCGGGGGAAAAATAACTTCACCTAGTTCCCTCGCCCCTTTGGGGAGAGGGTAGGGTGAGGGACTAGCAAATCTGGAAGTTATTTTTCCCCGGTTCCTAAGGACAGCTCAGAGCTAAGAACTCGTCCGGAAACAAGTTACCGTATTTATCGCCCCTCACCCTACCCTCTCCACCGCTATTCCCGCTTTGCGGGGCGGTGGAGAGGGAAGCGGAACCGGTAACTTATTTCCGGACGAGTCCTAACTCCGGTATTTCTTCCAGGGATCGCTCAGAGACGATTTCACGTTCGCGCCTCGGCTGACCCGGTGTCGGCAGGGCGATGATTGACAGCTGCGCGACAACAGGCTCATCGCGTGTTCCTCGTCACTGGCCCGCTACGGCGCGGCGGGCCAGTGACGAGGATAAACAGAATTCGCTTGGTAGCTGCCATTTATGCCTTCCGAAGGGACGAGCCCGGGGGTCGGTTTCCAAGTGGGGAAGTCCGATGTGTGCACATTGCCCTCGATGCAGATACACACTGCCAATCGACCCATCGATTTTGCGATCGGACATCATCTGTCCCAGTTGTCAAACAGTGTTGCCGGCTGGCAGCATCCTGACCGCCAGTGGTATCGGGGCCAGTCGAACGCTGCTTGCCGCAATCGACGTGTTAACGTCCGCCAAACCGTTTCTTGCTCGAATGCAGAACGAGCTTGTCAACTATTTCACCCAATTGCAGCAAGAGACTGTGGCACAGACATGTTGTTTCCTTTTTCATCGAAAGGTGATTCCCTTTCCCTGCGAACAACTCTGTTACGCGCGGCAAGGCGAACGTGGTCTGCTTCCGACACTGCAAGACTTGCGATTACACGTGGCACCTGGCTCTGCCATCCTGGATGCGCTCTACCGACTGTTGTGCGAGGCCGAAAGCCAGCCGAGCGATCACTGCGATTTGCTGCTGCTGACCGACGGTTGTGAACGGAGCAGTCAACGTCACGAGGAAGAAATTCGCCAGAAGCTTGCGGAATTGGAGGCGGGCTCATCAGTCCGAATTCTTGTTTTCACCGATGGATTGAACAACACGTCGCTGATCAACCTGGTGCGGCGACTGGCTACACCGCGCCTCATGTGGTCGGTCTTCTGGGACGAAAGCCGACTCGCCACGCGCAGGACGTTCGGCGCTGGTCTGGCGCCGACTCAGAGAACATACTTCAATACTGTGAGAATGAGCAATAACTAGCCCGGAACAAGGTCGCCGCGGTCCGGTTCCGTGGGCGATGACTGTAGGTCACTTGAAAAAAGCGAGATCTGGCGAAATCAGGATCGATTCTGCTTTACATACCCGGGGCGAGCCCCCTACACTGAGTGGAATGGGACCCTGCGGGAGCACCGCATGAACGGCCATTCGATCACGATCTGGCTGGAACAAATCAAACAGGGAAACGACGACGCAGCTCGTCGGCTCTGGGACCGCTATTTCCCCGACCTCGTCCGACTCGCGCGTCAGCAATTGGCCAATATCCCTCGCCGCATGGAAGATGAGGAAGATGTGGCGCTCAGTGCGCTGGATAGTTTCTGCCGAGCTGCCGATCGGGGTCGGTTTCCCGACTTGCATGATCGCGAAGGGCTGTGGCGACTGCTCGCCACCATCACTCACCGCAAGGTCGTCGAACTTGATCCGGCGGGCGAACACCATCTTCGGAGATGCCAACGTGGGCCGACTGGAGTCGTCGTTTGGGGGCGGGGGACGACCGGCCGATTTGCTGCAGGATGCCCAAACGCCAGCCGACGTGGCCTTGGTGGTGGCCGATCAATTTCGAGGCCTGCTCAACATGCTACCCGATCCACAGTTGCAAACCATTGCGGTGTTCAGAATGGAAGGCCGCAGCAACAAGGAAATCGCAAGTCATTTAGATTGCGCACTACGCACAGTGGAACGTCGTCTGGCATACATACGCGCTATTTGGAGAGAAGAGTTCGAAGGTTTGGAGACATGTGAGTGACAGGATGTTGGCATTTACATGACACCTAGAAGTGGAGTTTGTGAAATGAAGCGAAAGCAAATGTTGATCCTGTTGCCGATTTTGTTGTCTGTTGCCCTGGTTACGGAAGCGCCGCGCAGCGTTTCCGAGGAGGTATGCGGTGTGGTCCGCCCGTTTGCGGCGGACCCGTCTATGCCGGTCCCCGTTATCTTGCGCGAGGCTGCTGCGATCCGTGCCTGCCTCCGGCACAGTATTACATCGACGGTTGTGGACGCCCGGCGTGTGCCTGGTATCAGGAACCCATTCGAATCGGACGCGATAGTTTCGCGGGGCCATCGGCGGTGGTCCAGACGTACCGACCCTTCGGTCCCGTGCCACCCCCCAGGCAAATCGCTCAGCAGCCACGCGTGGCACAAAAGGCCGCACCACCCGCGGTGCCGCCTCCTGTCGTGGAACCCCCCGCCACGCAAGATGGTCAGCCAGCGATACCGACTGAAGATGAAGCACCTGTTTCGCCGCCCGTGGTGGAGCTCACCCCTGAGAAAGCCATGACGGAGCCCAAGAGCGCGGCCGAGCCCGCCGCCAAATCGGAACCCCCCGCTCCCGCACCACCGCAGACGCCAGTCGAGCAGCAGGACCTCGTCACGACGGCAACCGCCGAGGGGAACCTGAAGACACTGTTGGAGCTGGCACAGTGGGCCGAGGTGCTGGATGAAGTCAGAGGTGGCGGCTCGTATACCATTCTGGCTCCCACCGACGAAGCCTTTGCCAAGGTCCCGGCTGACAAGCTGCAAGCGCTGAAGGAGGACAAAGGGCTGTTGCGCCAGGTGCTGCTGCACCACGCCATCGCGGACGTGAAGCTGACAGCCCAGCAATTGGTGGACAGGCAAAGGGTCATGCCGTTTGTACAGCCGGACCTGGAGATCACACGGGACGACGGCACCGTTTCGATCGGCGGCGCGCACATCATCAAAGCCGATATCGACTGCAGTGACGGCATGCTGCACGTGATCGACAAAGTGTTGATTCCCGAGCCAGTCAGTCCACCGCCAGAGGAGCGAGCAAAGGAGTAAGAGGCTGGACCGGGCAGCCACGATTCGCCATGGAGATTGCCTTACCGGAACGAACCCGGGCGCGTCGAAGTACCTCGATCAGCCCGGGGGGGCGTTCGATGTTGCCGCGGTCAAGCTAGAGCTCCACCAGCGGCGGTAGTCCGACAGGAGGACTCCAATAATGTTGCGCCGTCTATCTCCAGCCGCTCTCATCGTTGCCTTGACGCTCTCGAGCGCGCAAGTCTCGGGCCAGGAGCGTTCTAATTTGTCGCGTGGCTTGGAATTCTTCCTGCGCGTGATCGGTACGACTTTCGCACCAGCAACTGTACCAGAGCCCGATTCAACGAACACCATGGCCCCCGAGCCAGCTCCCCCCGATGCAGCTCCGGCAGAGATGATGCCGGCGGAGACAACGACTCACAAGACGACGCGTCTGCGGTCTACCACGATTGATCCTCAGCAAGATCTGTGGTCATTTCTCCAGCAGAACTGTGCCGCGTGCCATGGTGGAAAGAAGCGGGTTGTCGAACGTTTCGATGTCCTGCAGCCGGTGAAACTGGAGGAGACAGGCCTTGTCAATTATGGCCAACCGGAAGCATCCGTGCTCTGGAAACGTGTCAGCCGTGGCGAGATGCCGCCCCCTCAGTCCTCTCGCTTGTCACGCGACCAGCGCACTGAATTACAGCGACTGATCGCGAGAGCCAGTGCGAACGATATCGTCAACGTTTGTCGGCGTGATCCGCGACTGCAGTTGTTCGTTGATTGGGCTGAGCGAACCAGGGTTGATCGGGAATTGCGCCCAGACGGAGCATACACCATCTTCGCTCCCACCAATGAAGCCATCGAGAGTCTGGGAAAGCAAAATTTGAATCATCTGCTTGAGCATCCGGTCGATCTACTATCTGTGGTGCAAAACAATGGTACCATCGGTGCTTTTACTACCCAAAAGCTCTTGGCTAAGGGTCGCATTTGGACGCTCGTTAGTAACCTTGACGTGCGCCAGGATCAATACGGGATCTGGATCAAGGATGCCAAGATCATTCAGCCGGACATCCAGTGCAGCAACGGGGTCGTCCATGTTACTGACCGGGTTCTGATTTCCTCGAGTGTGGTGCCGAAGCTGCCTGAGCCGATTCGGCACCCTGACTGGGAAATTTACAACGTGGCGATGATCTCGGTTCCTGGCGGAGAGTTCCTTATGGGCGCGCCACCCGACGAGAAAGGCCGATCGCCCAACGATGGACCACAACATAGGGTGGAACTTTCGCCTTTCCAGATCAGCCGTTGTGAAATCACTCGCATTCAGTTTGATGCGGCGATGAAACAGGATCCTTCTGATACAAATATGCCGGGGCCCCGTGAGCAACCGAACGATGACCCGGTGCAGATGGTAACCTGGTACCAGGCAGTTCTCTTCTGCAACGAGTTGAGTCGCAGCAGTGGACTACCACCGTACTACAGACTCACGAATGAGCGACCTGCCCAGGGCAGCGACAAGAACATGTACGATGTCGCCATACCCAATCCTTATAGTTACAGCTTTCGGTTACCCACTGAGACCGAATGGGAATACGCGTGCCGGGCTGGCCCAGAGGGCACGGGTATGTTTTGTTTTGGGGATTCGTTGAAATTGCTCGACGAATATGCCTGGCACTACGAAAACGCGGGCGATCAGCTGATTCATCCCGTTGGCGAAAAAAAGGCCAACAAATTTGGACTTTGCGATATGCACGGGAATGTCGCCGAATGGTGCCATGACTGGTATCAAGAATCCTACGACGACAGCCAACTGGTGAAAGACCCAAGAGGGCCTTTGACGGGCGAGAAGAAAGTAGTGCGTGGCGGATCATATTTTTACGACTGGAGTGCGTGTCGTTGCGCAGCCCGCTTTGAAGGACGAATGCGACCTCCCTTCTATCACCATCGTTCGATAGGCTTTCGCGTGGCTCGGTATCAGCCGCCGGAATCTGCGGTCGGCAACCGTCGATTTGCACCGGCGAGCGAAGAATAGTCCAGGCAAAGGGATGGAACGGAAAAATGGGCAGGGCAATTCCTCATTCAGACATCGTGCTCAGCCGCGATCAGCATGCGCTCATTGACCGACTGGCAATGAAATTCGAACAGGCCTGGAAACAGAATACAGCGCCTCGAATCGAAGACTTTCTGTCGGCTGAGAAGGCTGACCCCTCCGTTCACGGTGCGCTATTGCAGGAGCTGATCGCGCTCGACATCGAGTATCGTGAGCGACAAGGTGAACTCCCTTTGCCGACGGATTACCAGGCGCGCTTTTCCGAAAGCAGCGATCTAATAGAAGCCGTGTTTCAGCATGTTTGCCCCTCCGCTCGGGACGAGATGTCAGGCCAGACTCGCAGTAGCGACAGAAAGGACATGGCTGCGAAAAGGGCTCCACCGTGTGACGAAGGAAATGCACGAGAACGTGTCAGACGGGTGTACGATAACGGACCGCTGCCACAGAGGATTGGAAGGTATGAAATCCTGAGATTGATCGCGGAAGGAGGTTTTGGTCGCGTTTTGCTCGCCAGAGACTCGGACCTGAGTCGATTAGTCGCCATCAAGATCTCGCGCACCGGATTGTTCAGTCACGAAAAGGACGTGGCCCGGTTCCTGAAGGAGGCGAAGACGGCGGCTCAACTGAAACATCCCAATATCGTCGCGATCCACGATGTAGGACGTGATGGAGCGTTGGGCTGCTACATCGTCATGGATTTCGTTGATGGCGGTCCACTCGATGCGGAGGAAATGGCCAGTCGCATGAGCTTTTATCAGGTCGCGTCGCTGATCGCTCAGACCGCCGATGCCATCCATCACGCCCACACCAAGGGACTGGTGCATCGCGACTTGAAGCCGGGAAACATCCTGCTGGACAGCCGCAGTGTGCCTTATGTGTCCGATTTTGGCCTGGCGGTGCATGAAAGCGTGCAGCAGGACTACGAAGGTGAAATATCGGGCACACCTCCCTATATGTCTCCCGAGCAAGTACAAGGGATGACTCATCGCATGGATGGTCGAACGGACATCTGGTCGCTGGGAGTGATCCTTTACGAACTGCTTACCGGGCGAAGACCATTCGTCGGACGCACACGTGAGAAGATCTTCGACGAAATCCTGCATCGTGATCCCAAACCTCCCCGGCAAATTAACGATGCCATTCCCGTGGCCCTGGAGCGCGTCTGCCTGAAGGCACTCAGCAAACAACCCGCCGAACGCTATCGCACGGCCCTCGATATGGCCGATGAATTGCGAGACGCGATCGCCGACAGCGTCGAATCGCATCTGCTTCTGCCACCCGCTCCCCCTCCCTTGCCGCGATCGACAAGCAAGACGGACAAGTGGCAAGACTGGAAACTGCCGCTAGCCGGAACGGTCGGTGGCCTGGCGATTGTCGCCACGGTGCTGGCGGTGTTGCTGTGGCCGGATCCCAACTCCATACGGAAGAAGGAAAAAACTCCCGAAATCGCTAAACAACTGGAGAAATTGGCAAACGACGGCGCGGGGCGAGAAACACGCATACCTGAAGATGATAGTGGTCGCCAGGGCGTCCTTAGGAGTGCCGACCTCCAACCAGAGCCCGCGAACTGGACCGTCGAAGTGACCGAACAGCTCCAGAAACTCCACACCGCTCGCTGCACATCATTGACGTTGGCCCCGAACGCGGATCTGGTGGCTTCGGCCGATACCGCTGGCAATGTTTGCCTATCCTCTCTGCAAACTGGCCAATTGGTGAACCAATTCGCGCACGGTCAGCCAGTCACGGGAATGTGTCTTGCACGAGATGGGACCCGATTGGCGGTGCTCGTCGCGAATGATGAGCAGATTCACGAGTATTCCACGCAACCCCCCTTCCTGCCGCTTGCTTCGAAGGTCAAGGCGACCCAAGACGCCGGCGTGTTACTCGCCGGTCAGGCCAGTCAATTATGGCTCGTCACGAACGACAGTGCCCAAGTCGCGTTTCGCAATCTGACAACTGGCAGCTTGGACGGTCTACCAACTTCCGGAAGCTGGCAGCACATGCAGGTCGCGATAAACCACGACCAGCGGGCAGCAGCCGGATACGACACCGCGACGCAGCAGTGGCATGTTGCTTTGGATCTGCCGTTGAGAGTCAGACTTGATGATCTGCCACCGGTGTGCAGTCTGGCTGTGGCGACGCGACAGCCCCGCCTGGCTGTGGGATGTTATGGAGTTCACGGTGGGTTGATGCTGGTTCACGAGGACAAAATCACGCTGCTCAAGGTTAATGACTCAAGCCGTTTCGCTTATCACGCTGTGGCGTTCTCTCAGGATGAGCAGCGTCTGTTGGCCGTTTCCTGGCGGAGTCCTGGCTCGATCGAACCGAGCGATGCACCACCGAACAATGCACCGATGGGTGTGATTTCCGTTTGGGACCTTTCGGTCACGTCAGCTCCCATCGAGACGCGCGACGTTGAACATGCGATCACCGCCGTTGCGCTGGCGCCACCTTACATCTGTCTGGCGTCCGACGAGTCTCTGCACGTCTACCAGCTCGCTCAAGAAGCAGCGGAACCCGGACCGTAATTGCGGTGGTTACACTCGCGGAGAAATGGTTCTCGCAGTCCTTGTAGGGTGCCGAACTCGCCGGCAAACATGGGGCCTCGCCGAACCACGTGACAGCGAGTGCCGGCATAACAGGATAGAGTCCAATTCTTGCAGGATCGACTCCAGCCAGGTCTCACGCAGAGGCGCCGAGCACGCGGAGAGAAGAGCGGACGATGGCTGCAATTCCGGTGCGACCCCCTCACAACCCCGCACGATGTGGCGAGAAATCACGACTCGCAGCAGCATTTGCACCTTCCGACATGTGGATTTGTGAGGTAGAAAGTTGTAGGGTAGGCATCCCGGCCTGCCTCAGAAGTCCAGGCGGCCGCGCGGCAGCTGACGAATTTGAGGGTTTGTCGAGTTGTAGGGGCTGCAGCCCACTGGCGATGAGCGATCCGCCAGCGATTTCGAGTGCCGTGCGTTTGGCATGTTGCCGCATTTGTTGCGAATTTATCGTCTCCGACAGAGGAGCTTGCTGCGCATGGAGTCACAAACGACACCGTTGTTCATCTGCCATGCGAACTGTTGTCGCTCGGTACTCGCCTGTTTCTTGTACCGGCACCTCTGTGCGCAAGCTCCAGCAACATCCGCTGGATTTGAACCGGGAGCCGAGACCAACGATCGAGCGGTGGCGATGCTGCAGCACTGGGGAATTGATGCCTCCAGCCACCGACCACGGAAGATCCAGCGGGTGGCTTGCTTGGAGGCGGGTGCGATTTTCGTCATGGGGCCGGCATACCTGCATCGCTTGCTCCACGAATTTGGCTCCGATTTGGCTGACAAGTGCTACCTGTTCGCCGACCCATTCACAGCTCCATCCTCGTTTCGGCACCGGGAATACAAGGTTTACGACCCTTCTTTCGACACACGAGCGACACGCGAACTGGTGCAGGAGTTCAGTTGGATGCGTGAGCGCGTTCTACAGATCCGGTTGGCACTGTTGGGGGATGGCCGGCGTCTCGTGCCAGCTGCCGAGTACCTGCGACGGCCGTTTCGCCGGGTTCCCGTATTTGTCCGCGGGGCGGTGGAGAGGAAGCGGAACCGGTAACTTATTGCCGGACAGTCCTAGAGCTTTGGTTGTGGCCGACAGCCACGTGACGAGAACCTGCCCGTGGCACTCACTCACATTCACACCATCAGCTCTCTGTCGGATGGTTCGGCGGCCAACCGTAACGCGGGCGCGCAATCACGACGCGATCCGATCCAGCCTAAAGTGCGCGCGACGCTCGGCGTCAACACGAACATTCTGATCGCCGCCAGAATTCCCAGCAACACGAGAGCGGCCAGAACGCGGTTGTACGATACCGATGCGAACATCGATCCCATGCCGGCCGCTGGCGTAATGGTCGGCGCAATGGGAAGCCCGTGCGCGGTGGCCAACTGCGTGATCTCGACCAGATGAATCACGGGAATTCCTCGTTGCGCGAATCGAGTCATGACCGAGTCGATCTGAAGAGCCTCCTGGGAGACCGCGATATTCAGACCAGGCTGGTACAACCGTTTCCCCACGGCGCGACCGACGGAGGCCGATCCCGCACCGACATTAATGTAGGCTCGTATCGGATCTCCCCGTGCAGCAAGCTCATATCGCTGCATCCGCTGGTTAATCGAATCCGTAAGGTTGGAACTGTCAATTCTCGGTAGACCGTTACGATCGATCGCCTCTCGAAACAGCTGACGCGCATGGTCGGACATGCCGACGGCCTGATCTTCGCAGCCCCCCAAAGATGCAGCGATCGCCCGCTGCGAGATGAGCCGCGATTCGTACAGGATGCGTTCCATGTTGACCCACAACAGGTCAGGTGTGTTCGCCCCATACTGTGATGCGCCGGTGCTGCAGATCATCAGGGGACGTAGCCGCAGGGTCTCGATGGCCGAATAGACTGCGATATTCATCGCGGGAAATGAACCGGAACAGCCCACTGCGACACAGTCACCCTCTTGCACTCCGATTTCTTTCAACATGCCCACCACGAGCGCCGCGAAATTCGGGTTGATCGACGTCTGCTTCGCGCTCAAATGACCAGGGAGACTCGTCACCTCGCTTAAGGGCAAACCGATCAATCCTGTTTCAGCGGGATCGTATTCCGCTCGCAATCGGTGGTCGCGCTTTTCCTTTTCCTCCTTGATGCGCGGCAAACAGCGACTCGCATGCCGAGCCGCCGCCAGTTTCTCCTGATCGTGTGGCTGGACATCAATTGATCGGCATAACTCGACAGCGGCCAATCCGCACACGGACAGGGCTGCAACCAGAACAAGCAGTTTCGCGGAAACCTTGGTCGGCCTCCAATAGAGTCCCTTCATGTCAACATCTCCGTTCCAATAAGAATGAGTGCCAAACGAACCACCACTGATGACGTTAGCAGCGTTGAGACGGTCTCGACCACTCCCTGCCGGTCAAACCACAAGGCGATCAAGCCGGGAATAATAAAGCCAATCACGGTCAGAGGCGCCAGAGTGTCCATCTCGCCAAAACCGCCCGTTACCCACAGGCCTGCCTGTCGTAAAACCATGCCTATCGTGAACCCGACAATGATCATCAGCACGATGCGACGCCGACCGTAGACGATCGCTCGTTTCGAAATCACACGAACCACAGCGAACGTCAGTCCGGCGGCCAGAATCGTCACTGAGCACGGCCAATGGTTGATTCAGCGAGAGAGCGAAGTAGCCCGGCACGATCATGCCCCCGGCTGACAGCCCAAACGCTTCGGTAAACAACAGGCTGACTATCAAACCAAGCGCGATTGCAATCGTCTGCGTATCCATCAGGCGGCCTCCCCGTAAAGTGTGGTCGACTGGGGGGAGTTGTGTTGCCGGAAATAGTGCACCACATCCATTCCCGGACCCGAGATGTTTCCCATCCCCATCACCATCGCCGACCGGCCGGCTCGATGATGCAGGACTTTCACTAACTGATCGGCACAGATATCTTCCTGCGTGTCATGCGAGCCTGATCCATGCCGCGCGACAACGCGCGACGAGCAAACACGTCGGTGGCCGATCCGATCAACACATAGTGATCGGCGGGCTTCCAGCGCAGACAGGCGTCGGCCAATTGAACGCTACGGTCCGCGCGATCAGCACGGCAGTTCAGCAAGGCGATATGCCGTTCCACCCGTGGAAAACGATCTACCAGCATGTTCCAGTTGCTGCCTGTTGATTCCGGGTCGTTCGCCGCGAAACCGTTGATGAAAATGATCTGCCGTTGCGGGTCGTTGACCTGGTAAAGGTTTATGACCCCGGCGTCCGTGGGTGCCTGCCACATGCCTTGCAGAGCCGCTGCACGATCGACACCAAGATCGGTACACACGCGCAAAGCTAACGCGACGTTGTCGGGATGTTCAATGTGCGAAAAACCAGACATCTCATCCCAACTGATCCCCGCCACGTCGTCGTCACCGATCGCGATCAGGTCGGCTCGGCGATCCTTTGCCACAGCCGAAAAAATCGGCAGGTGTGTATGCTCCGCGGTGTACAATCGGCCCCCATGGGGAACGGTCCCGGCCAGTGCTCGCGCCACGTCGGTGACGGCGGGCCCCATGACATCCAGATGATCGGCACGCGCGTTGGTAATCACGCCGTGCGTTGAACGCACGATCTTGTCTTCGCACAGAGATTGCAGCGCGGGCTGCAATGCCATGCACTCGATCACCAGCGCTTCTGCTTGCTGCGCCACCGCCGAACGGACGACTCGCAGCTGTTCGATCACGTTGGCGCGAGCAGCTCGAAAGACCGGGTATTCCGATCCGTCCGGAAAGATCATGCGTGGCAGCGTACCGGTCGTCTTCGCGCACGTCCGGATCCCCCCGGCGCGCAAGCCAGCCGCGATCAACCGTGTCACGCTTGATTTGCCTCGCGTGCCGTTAACGTGTATCCGAATCGGAATCTGCCTCAATGCTCGGCCGTGAGCCCAAGACTCGAGATACCCAAGAAGCGTGAGAAAGGCCGCACTGGCGGCCAACAATAACGTTCCATCCATGGGACGTTCCTTATGAGGAATCGACA
Source organism: uncultured Planctomycetota bacterium (assembly GCA_963700575.1). Classification (GTDB taxonomy): domain Bacteria; phylum Planctomycetota; class Planctomycetia; order Pirellulales; family Pirellulaceae; genus JAJRVM01. The sequence continues at coordinate 481,960 of CAVOYC010000001.1, forward strand.
AAAGGTGAAAACCAGTCCGTGGTTCGATGACTGCGCTCGTGGGAAACGCGTCAATCAGCGCTGATGTAAGGGCTACAAGCAGGTTGGAAAGTTTACACGCAAATTGAACCGCTCTTGGTTCGCCGTGTGACCTTATCTCCGTTGTGTGCCATGATGTAAGCACCTTTGTTGTGGAGAGTTGGCCCCTGCGTGACCAGCTCGACTTGCCAACCCAAGCGTCTGACGCCGCTGTCAAGCAGGCAGATTCCGTGCCAAACTCGCGTGAACTGCCTCGGCGTGGGAAAGTAGCCCCCGTCGCCCCACCGCGAAAGCCCTACGACCGACACAGCTTATCACGCGTGAGCGCTTTTCCCCTGAACCAAAAGAAGCAACAAAAGAAGCAGACACCCAGCTTTTTTGACCTGCCGTGTGCGCGGTTTCGCGGGTGACGACGTCACGTCGGAGGAAGTACGAGGGCTCAGAACGGTAACATTCGCGGTGAGTCGTCAAGCGGAGCGTGTGAAGAACAACACATTGCGACGCCCGCTGCGGGACGATTAGCAGAGCGCCTCGTCCGCCTTCCGGTCCGGGGCGCAACGTCAGCTCTGCCATCCACTCATCGGCCCGGTTCCGAGCGTTTTCTCGCAGCAGCAAGCAAAGAAGCAGACACCCTGCCTTTTTCCGCTTCACGTCTCGCTCTGCTGGCGTGTTCGTTTCCTGTTCTGAAAGCAAAGAAGCAGACACCCTGCCTTTTTCCGCTTCACGTCTCGCTCTGCTGGCGTGTTCGTTTCCTGTTCTGATGAGGACACCGCGAACTCCCTTCGCCGGGCCTCGCACCGGTGGAGGAACGACGGGGCCGCTACCATCACACCAACAGAAAACAGAAAAAGAAAAGGCAGACACTCTGTCTTTGAACGGGTCATCCGTACCGCTACATGGGTGAGAACGTCACTGGAGAGACCGCACAAACGCTCCCAACGGAATCTATGGAGATGGCTGATCGTGTGGAGTGCGTGAAAGGCAGCGTGATGGCACGCCAAGAACAGCCAGGCGCACGCAGGGCGACCGCCGTCGCTTTCGGCAGCGCGTGGAAGATAGGCCCCCGAGACGAATCCTGGCGCTACGCAAAAATGCTGCGGGCGGCGGTGGCACCTTTTAGATGACTGGCTTCCATCCGCTCAGCCACCTTAGCCAGCGACGCCGGGGAGCCGACCGCATGGCAGAAAGACCGGTCGTAGCTCTCCACCGTGTCCACCCACTTCTCGTGGTTCACATCCAATTTGTCGAGCATCGCTTCCAGATCCTTGGGGATCTTGCTCCGTTGACCGCTCCTGAGCAACTTGGCGGTCCACTTGAGCAACTTCAGATAGTCGGCCAGCGAGATGGGAAGCGCTCCCAGATCCGAGGCGCGACGTCCACTGCGGGAGGAATACGCCAGAGCCTTATCCGCTTTCCGCTCCGGGCGCAGTGTCAGTTCTGCCATCCAGCCATCGGCCCGATCGCGGGCGTTCTTGCGCTGCGATTGGGCCTCGAGACGCTGGAAGATGGACGTGAAGCGCGCGGTTTCCGGGCTGTCGGCTTCCCCGGCGCGGATCGGATTCAGATCGACATAGACCCCGCACAGCAGCAGCCCGCTCTCATCGGTGATTTCGCGGCACTTGAATCTCGTTTCCCAAAAGCGTCCACTACAGCCCTCCTCAAGATTCGCGCGACGGGCGATATTCTCCAGGAGAATGCCCATGAACCACGAGATGTCGCTCAACCGCCGCCGCATTTTCTCGATTTGCTTTTTGTTTCCGATTAGCTTGTCGATCCGTTTTTCATCCGGCTCGGGCATCGCGTCGGACATGCATTTGGCCAGCTTGGTGATGGTCAGCCAGCGGCGCGCCACTTCGCGGGGCCTGAGCCGCGCGGCGATCTCGGGCCGGGTACGGAGCACGGCATGCAGATGATTGCTCAGTTCCGCGCGAAATTCCACTTCGATGGTGAACAGTTGTGCCAGCTGTTCTTCGCGGCAGATGATCCAGTCGCGGCGGTGTGAGTAATCTCCTCCGCTGGTGGGATCGAGGCCACAGAGAAAGGCGTGGCGGACGCAGCGCGCGGTGCAGTGGAAAACAGCCTTGCGGGCGCGGCCCAAGAGTTTACGCCGAGCATTAGCGACCATTGGACAATTCCTCCTTGCGTAGGCAGCGTGGCTGCGTCACAGCTCGGCCGCTCGTGAGCGGCACGCCGTGTCGCACCTTACTGCGCGGAAGTAATTGCCCGCCTTTCCGTCGCCAGATGCGTATTATCCTACCACAACGAGTTTCCAATGCAAGCCCGGAACGCACATGGGTGACATACGCATGTCACTATGTGCCCCGCGCGGGGGTGGCCGTCACGCCCACGCGACGGTCAGGCCGCCCTGCACCACGGGGGATTCGGCAAGAATCCAGGGTGTCTGCTACGAACTGCTCTGCTACGACTGCTACGACCGCTGCTATTACCGTTCACTTGACCATGTTGCCTTTTTTTCCGAACGGGCCATAGAGTGGCGTAGCGCCCGCTCCCTTCGGTGACGCGTGCTCCCGTGGCTGGGCGCGTTGGGAGTCTGTACCATGTGGGTTCACGTTCAAGACGCATCCCCTGCGAGTACCCTGATCATGCGATATCGCCGAAGTCTTCGCTGGCTTGTCACGCTATCTATCCTGTTTGCGTGCCAGGTGCTCCGTGGTGATCCTGGCCGACGCGAGACGTCCACGCTGGGTGAGCAAGTCTCACTTCCGCGACGCGCTATTGACGGTTTGGCCTGTATGGTCGATTTGACTCTTTCGCCCTACTACTCCGGCCGGGCGCGCGCGGACTGGCCATGGAAATCCGGGCCCGTGGTTTCTCTACGGTCGTGGCCTACGGACACACCTTGACGCCCGAGATGGCCACCGCTTTTCGTGACGAGGGGCTGGCCGTGGTCCTTCAGGTGTGGGGCACCATCGTCTACGGTCCGCGACGCCTGCATCCGCCACCTCCCACATCGGCCCGCCAGGTTTTTCGCGGTGGTCCTCAGGCCGCCCGAGCCAACCCGGTCTTCTTCTGCCCGAATCACGATGAGTATGTCAGCTGGCTGGCCGATTTCGCCAGCGATCGAATCGAGAGGATCCGACCCGATGGGATCCTGGCAATCGAGACGTTTCTGGGTGACTGGCCAGGTCCGGAGGCGGCCACGTACGGCTGCTTCTGTGCCGAATGCTTGCGCCGGTTTCAGGCTCGCTTCCCGGGCGCTACGGGCTTCCCGGAGTTCACCGACACAACCAGCGCCAACCACTGGCGCACCAACTGCCAGCTGTACGCGAACCTGGTCCGGTTCCGGGCGGAGTCGGTGGCCGGTTTCATTGGCAAGCTGCACGCGCCGATCCGGAAGCGATTCCCCGAGGTCGCTCTGGTGGGAACCATGCTGGCCCTGGCAGCCGACGACGGTCCGGCCCGCGTGCGCGAGTGCAATGCCCAGGACGCGAGACTGTTGGCCCGCGCGGCCCCGTGGGATTTCTTCTACTTGCAGGCCCATTGGCCGGACTGGACGCGGGTCGATCTGAATCCCGACGAACACATCCAGAGCTACAAGCCGTTTCTGGATCTGCTGCACCAGGAAATACCCGGGCTGCCAGTGGCCGTGCTAACCGACTCGGGGTCCAATGAGAACATGCGCCGCTCGATGGGCTGGCTCAGCGCGGCCCACGTCCGAGCGAAAGCCGAGGGTTTTTGCGGGTTGGGCATCTACGAGTACGCCATCAGCCGATTCATCTACGAAGAAGCGCCGACGGTCATTCAAAACAACGTGCGGGCGCAGCAGGATCAGGTCGAGTTGGAGCTGGTCTTCTCCAAACGGCTGGAGCAGGCCAGCGCCACGGTGCCAGCGAACTATGCGTTAGCAGACGGGAGCCACCCCACCGCAGTCCGCTTTGACGACGGGAACATTGTGACGTTGACCTTCCAGCCGTGGCGAGCCGGCCGGACCACACAGCTCGAGATGCAGAACATCCTCGATGATGCGTCCACCTTCTGGTTCAATCTCCGCAAACCGCCCCGCGCGTGGAAGTACCCGCCCAACGCCGTCAACCCCCATGCGCGGGTCAACATTCAGATCCCGCCAGGCGTCGCAGTTCCGGTGAGCGAATGATCGACGTGGCCGAGAGCGTGCTGTGAAGAGACGTTGTGGCGGTGACCGAATAGCCTGGATTATTCACGGATACTCAAAAGTGAACTGCTTATATGGTTGTGAAAAGGATTTGCGTCCATCTTAACCAAGACGCCGCGCACACGTGCGCAATGCGCCAGTTATGGACAGTTGCGGCGTATCACTCGCACCCTTCGCACCTAATCAGTGATTCGGGTTTTGTACGTCACGCAGAAGCGCCAGTCCGGCATCAATGCCGGGCCTAGGAGTCCGCCTGCGGCGGACGATGGAGAAAAACGGGGACAGGGACATTTGCGGCGGCAAGTGTGGTGGTCTGGGTTGACGCGAGCCGTGCCACTGATCGGGTCATGCACGAAGAAATGGGGAGTGGGGCGTTTTTTTTGTCGGCAACGTAGGAAGATTCGGCAAGGGGCTGATTCGCGAGAGTCGAGGTGATTGGAAACGAAATGACGCATCTGTGTCACAATGTCGGAAAGGGTGACGAATGAAAGGGGCGACGTGCCAGCTCGATCATTGGCGCGTTCCAACCCGAAGAACTAAACACAATCGACTCACCCGACCAAAACGAGAACACCCGACTTGAGCAGTGTGGGACCGCGACACACTTTCCACTGCCGCGACGGAACGTCGGTACACGCTTCACACTGTGTGCTTTGAGCGGCGTTGAGTCAAGACGTGTGCACGTGGTGATGAGTGTTCCTCTGAATCAACACGCGCCTCCGCACACAGTGGCACGACCGGTGACTGAAAGCGAAGAAGAAGATTGGGGGCCACGCCCCTTTGTCCGGGCATAGCTGGCAGAGTGGGAGCACCGCTGCGCCGCTGAGATCGCAGATGCACCACGCGTGCCAATGGCGCATCACGAGTTGCGACGCGGCGTGAATCGACTACGCGGCGTGTGGAATCTCGCCACGAGGCGAACGTGCATCAACGGGCCAAGCCGATTCGGTCTTGGTGTGCGACTCGACATGTCACACCACTATCGTTGTCGAAATCACGTCAGGGGCATTCTGGGCACTGGGAGCCCCAACGATCTACTAACGAGGATGGATCGGCAACTTCACCAGCGGTCTGATTCAACTCACCTCGCGTGGAGGTTCCGATGACCCGCACGCCGGTAATCACGACCACGGCGATAGCCACAAGAACGAGAGACATCTGGATGCTACTGACTCCCTTGTGCAAGAAACGACGAACACGCTTATCGAACATGGGAACTCTCCACAGCTTGTTTGAGGTACTATAGTCCGTATTTCAAGCATAGCTCACAAATCGAGGTAGAGACGGCCACGCGACGGTCTGTTTCTGCCTCAGCATTGCGGCGGCCGTTTGCCAGACGCCAAAACCGGGACCGGTCGGGGAGGATCCAGGGGTCGGAATAATTGCGTGTCCCCGTTTGACGCAGAAATGGAATGACCGTAGCCTAAGGAACCGGGGAAAAATAACTTCCAGATTTGCTAGTCCCTCACCCTACCCTCTCCCCAAAGGGGCGAGGGAACTAGGTGAAGTTATTTTTCCCCCGATCCTAAGGTACTTGCTGTACAACCATGCGACATCGAGAAAGTCCTTTCCATGAAACTGCACTTTGTGGATGTGGCGATTATCGTCGCCTACATCGTGTCAACCATCCTGATCGGGTTCTGGGTTTCCAAGCGCACATCAAAAAACCTAGATTCGTATTTTTTGGGTGGCAAGTCACTTCCCTGGTACCTGCTCGGGATCTCAAACGCGTCCGGCATGTTCGACATTACGGGAACCATGTGGTTGGTTTATCTCTGTTTCGTCTACGGGCTCAAGAGTGTATGGATCCCATGGGTCTGGCCAACTTTCAATCAGATCTTTCTGATGGTTTACCTGGCCACGTGGTTGCGCCGGTCGAACGTGCTGACCGGCGCTGAGTGGATTGCGACGCGCTTTGGCCGAGGCACCGGAGCCAACCTGGCTCACCTGAGCGTCGTGTTATTCGCTTTGATCAATGTGATCGGATTCATCGCATATGCGTTTCAGGGGATCGGCAAATTCGCGACCGTCTTTATGCCGTGGGATCTGACGATTCCCCTGCACCAGTGGCTGAGTTTTCTTCCGCCGAACTGGCTGGACATGTTGCCGGCGACGCTGCCGCAAGAGAACGCCTACGCCCTGGTGATTCTGGCGATCACGACCGTTTATGTCGTCAAAGGAGGAATGTACAGTGTGGTGCTCACCGAGGTGCTGCAATTCGCCATCATGACGATTGCGTCGATCACAGTGGGCATTGTCGCCATCAGCACGGTTTCCCCCGAGACAATCAACGCGGTGGTGCCCGACGGTTGGAGCAACATCTTCTTCGGTTGGAAACTGGATCTCAACTGGTCGGAACCACTCGACTTGTTGCAGCGCAATATTCAGGCGGACGGTTTTTCAATGTTCACGATCATCCTGATGTTGATGCTCTTCAAAGGTGTGTTGGCGAGCATGGCCGGACCGGCTCCCAACTACGATATGCAGCGAGTGTTGGCCACGCGCAGTCCCCGCGAGGCTTCGTTGATGAGCGGTCTGGTGAACGTGGTTCTATACTTTCCGCGTTACATGCTGGTAGCCGGGTTGACCATCCTGGCACTCGGTCCGCTGATGCCGCACCTGCTGCCCCACACCGCAGCGGCTGGCCAGACAGCCTCCGCCCTCGCCGTTCCGGCACCGAATGCCGCTGCCCAGAACGCCCCGGACGCAATCGCGTCACCCGACACGGCAGCCGCAGTGGTCGCGACTTCGCCTGCGGAATCACCTGGCTCAACGGAGATCGACTTTGAAAAACTCCTGCCTCGGGTCATCCGCGACATTCTACCGGTGGGGCTGACCGGCTTGTTGCTGGCGGGACTCCTGGCGGCCTTCATGTCGACGTTTGCCGCCACGGTCAACGCCGGTCCCGCCTATATCGTGAATGATGTTTATCGGCGGTTCATCAATCCCCATGCCAGCGATCGAACCCAGGTGCGCATGAGCTATGTGGCCTCGCTGGTGATCGTCATCATCGGGATTTTCTTCGGGTTTCTGACTAAGACCATCACGGAAATCACGATGTGGATCGTGGGAGCACTCTATGGAGGTTACGTGGCGGCGAACGTCCTGAAATGGCATTGGTGGCGATTCAATGGCTACGGCTATTTTTGGGGCATGATCACGGGAACCTTGGGAGCGATTGTGGTGCCCGAATTGTGGGATCGCCTGTTCCCCGAGTCGAACACTCTGTACGCCTTTCCCGCGATCTTCGTGCTGTCCGTGCTTGGCTGCCTGGCTGGAACACTCGTCACTGACCCGGAGAACGAGGATGTTTTGAAGGCGTTTTACCGTAATGTCCGGCCATGGGGATTCTGGCGCCCGATCCGCGATCTGGTGTTGAAAGACGACCCCACGTTTGAGCCGAATCGCAAGTTCGCTCGTGACGCCTGGAACGTAGGCGTGGGAATCGTCTGGCAACTGACTTTGACCGCGCTGCCAATTTATATCGTGATTCGTCAATGGGGCTGGGCTGCCGGGACGCTCGTGTTGCTGGTCATCACCACACTGATCTTGAAACTTACCTGGTTTGACCAGCTCGACCCCGACACGACTCACCCGAGCCAGACCAGTTCCTGACAAACACCATCTCCGACGAGTTTCTCGCAGCTAGGAATCACAATCGCAGCCATGAACGCATCATTTTCCCGCTGTTGGCTATTGACGGGCATCATTCTCGCGGCTTCGTTCACGTCAGGGGCCGAGCCGCCCGCAATGGACCAGTTTATTGTCCGGCAGGGTGACAAGCTGTTGGAAGGAGACCAGGAGTTTCGCTTTCTATCCTGGAACATCCCTAATCTCCACTACGTTGAAGACGACATGCGTTTCACTCAAAGGATACCTTTCCGCTGGCCTGACGAGTATGAGATCCGAGATGCCCTGGAATCAGTGCGTCAGATGGGAGGAACCGTAGTACGCACCTATGTCCTTTCGGTGCGCAAAGCCGACGATCCCCCGAATATGCCGTGCCACGTCCTCGCCCCCGGAGAATTCAATGAGGAGGGATTCAAAACGCTCGACACGGTGTTGTCAATTGCGCGTGAGAAGGGAATCCGACTCGTCATACCCTTCGTCGACAATTGGCACTGGTGGGGTGGCGTGCCGCAGTACGTTGCTTTTCGCGGGAAAAAGGAGAACGAGTTCTGGACTGACCCGCGACTGATGCAGGATTTTCAGCAGACAGTGCGTTTTGTGGTGACGCGCGTCAACAGCCGCACCGGCATCGCCTATAAAGACGACCCGACGATTCTCGCCTGGGAGACCGGCAACGAACTGGCAAGCCCACACGAGTGGACAAGCAAGATCGCGGCTTACATCAAACAACTGGACGCGAATCACCTGGTGTTGGACGGCAAGCAAAGGAATGTGTTGGATCAACAATCGATCGACAACCCGTATGTCAACCTTCTACAGACCCATCACTACGAGAAAAGCTCACGGGAGATGGTCACCCACATCCGCGCCAGCGCCGCCATGGCACGTGGCAAGAAGCCGTATCATGTGGGCGAGTTCGGGTTCCTGCCCACCGAGTCGATGCTGGAGGTGATTGACACCATCATTTCCGAAGGCACCGCGGGCGGATTGATCTGGTCACTGCGTTATCACAGTCGCGATGGTGGCTTTTATTGGCACCACGAACCGGCGGGAGGCGACTTGTTCAAGGCGTACCACTGGCCGGGTTTCCCCAGCGGCAAAGCATATGACGAGACACGTTTTCTGTCGCTGGTACGTCAAAAAGCGTTTGCCATTCGCGGCCTGGACGAACCACCGCCATCCGTTCCCACGGCACCGGTTTTGATCCAAGTGACGCCGGGCGGAGAACTTACCTGGCGCGGCTCGGCCGGAGCAAGTGGATACGACGTCCAGCGCCGCGAGTCGGCGGCTAATAGTTGGACGACCATCGGCGAGAACGTCTCAGACGCCGCGGTCCAGTATCACTCGCCTTTTGCCGACACAATGGCCCTGCCGGGACGGGTGTACAATTATCGGGTCATCGCCCGCAATGCAACCGGAGCGTCAGCTCCCTCGACTGCCCGGGAACCTGACACAATCACCCATCGGACGTTGGTGGATGAATTGCGGAACCGGAATACCATTTTCAAACTGGAGGGCCAGGCAGAGTTTCGCCAGAACCAGGCACGGAAATTCAAGGAAGATGCCCACCGCCTGGCCGGACAGAAAAGAGCGGCGGTGACATGGAAGACGCCGGGGCAGATGACGGCAGCGAAACTGTTTGTGTTCGCCGAAAAGAACGGCGACATTCTCACCGCCCAGGCGTCCACTGATGGCGAAAGCTTCGAATCCGTCGGCATGCGGAAGGAAGTTTACGAAATGGAGGCTGCCGGGACGTATGGCTACTGGACTCCGATTCTGTATCGCGTGAGCGACATGCCTGAGAGTGCTCGCTACCTGCGCGTCGAATTTTCCTCGGATGCCCAGCTGTCGCGTGTGGAGTTAAGTTACGGGGATGACTGATTTGTGCCTGGCTGCCGAAATCGAAACCGAACTGAAAGACAACATTCTGCCTTTCTGGCGTGGGCGGGCCCTGGACAGGACCGGCGGTTTCATCGGCCAGATGGACGCCCTCGGGAACGTGGTCTCGAATGCCCCGCACGGACTGATTCTCAGCTCGCGTTTGCTGTGGACCTTCTCCGCCGTCTATCGTTGGTCCCGAAACGAGCAGGATCTGCAACTGGCTGAGCGAGCGTACGAGTTCCTGCAAACGTATTTTCGCGACCTAACGCATGGTGGCTACTACTGGCAGATCCGTGCCGCCCGGCAGGTCAGCCACGACGTGAAGAAAGTCTATGGACAAGCATTCTGTGTGTATGCCCTGAGCGAATATTGCCTGGCGACCGGGGATCAGCAAGCGCGCGACGCCGCAATTGAGTTGTTCGAACGCATTGAACAGCACGCACTGGATCAACATCATGGGGGATATTTCGAAGTCTGCCATGCCAACTGGACGCGGGCCGAGAACCAGCAGTTGAGCGAAGTAGATCAGATCGCGCCCAAATCAATGAATACGCAACTGCACGTGCTCGAGGCGTACACGAATCTCTGCCGAATATGGCCGGATGCCGGACCGCGTCAGCGACTTGACCAGTTGCTGGCGATCTTCATGCGACACGTGCTCAACAACGATCGGACTCACCTGCACCATTTCTTTGCTGAGGATTGGACCGTCCGCTCGGACAACTATACCTACGGCCACGACATCGAAGCATCGTGGTTGTTGTGCGAAGCGGCGGAAATCTTACACGCTACTCCACTCACGAAGAGTGTTGCCGCCGTGGCCGCGGCGCTGGCCGAGGCGACATTCCGCGAAGGGATGAGCCCTGACGGTAGCCTGCTGAATGAAGGCCGCGCCGGCGAGCCGACGGACCGGAGCAGAATCTGGTGGGTTCAAGCCGAAGGGGTTGTCGGTTTTCTGAACGCGTTTGAACTGACAGGGAACACCCGGTACCTCGACGCGACGCGGCGTGTGTGGCGATACATTCAGCAGCAGGTCGTCGATCGCAAACAGGGTGAATGGCACTGGCGGCTCGATCCCGAAGGCCACCCCGACCTGACACTGCCGAAAGTCTCGATCTGGAAAGGCCCCTACCATAACGGTCGCATGTGCCTGGAAGTGCTGCGTCGCACGACGCAGCCCCACGGCGATCCGGCCACAACGAAAGGAAATCCATGATTCGCGAAGAGTTTGATCGGCGTTTGAAACGGATGACGGAGCAGTACGAGGCTTTGATCGCGCGTCCCAACGAGCCCGACGCCGATACCAATGGCGTTTACCTGCGTTGGAAGAACCCGGTGCTGACGGCTGAACATGCCCCCATTATCTGGCGCTATGATCTGAATTACGAAACGAATCCGCATCTGATGCAGCGACTGGGCATCAACTCTGCATTCAATCCCGGCGCGATACAGCTTAATGGCAGATTCTACCTTGTGGCTCGCGTCGAGGGGAATGACCGCAAGAGTTTTCTGGCGGTGGCCGAATCGGACAGGCCAACCGAAGGCTTTCGCTTCTGGGACTACCCTGTTGTCATGCCGGAAACCGAAGATCCCGACACCAACGTCTATGATGTGCGGCTGGTTCGTCATGAAGACGGCCACCTCTACGGCCTGTTTTGCACGGAGCGCAAAGATCCGCTTGCGGCGCCGGGCGACCTGTCCGCGGCAGTGGCCCAATGCGGTATTGCCCGCACGCGGGATTTGAAATCGTGGGAACGTTTGCCCGATCTGAAAACCAACTCGCCGCAGCAGCGCAATGTCGTACTGCATCCCGAGTTCGTCGATGGCAAGTACGCGTTCTACACGCGTCCCCAAGATGGCTTCATCGAAGCCGGATCGGGCAGCGGAATCGGATTCGGCCTGGCGGACAATATCGAACACGCGGTGATCACTCACGAAACGATCGTCCACGAGCGGAAGTACCATACGATTACCGAGGTAAAGAACGGATTGGGGCCGGCACCGATCAGAACTCGCGAGGGCTGGCTGCACCTGGCCCACGGTGTCCGAGGTACCGCCTCTGGACTGCGCTATGTGCTCTATTCGTTCATGACGGCACTGGATGACCCGAAACGCGTGATCTATGAACCGGGGGGGCACCTGCTCGCCTGCCGCGGAGCAGAGCGCCTCGGCGACCTGGCTAACGTGGCCTTCTCCAATGCCTGGATCGCCACTGACGCGGGCGACCTCTACATCTATTACGCCACCTGCGACACGCGCTGCCACGTCGCCTCAACCACAATCGACAAACTGATCGACTACTGCCAGAACACACCTACCGATCCACTGCGTTCCTACGCCTGTGTTCAGCAACGCATCGAGTTAATCGAGCGCAACCTCAAGCTGCTTGGGAGTGGTTGAGAACTTAAGTCTTTAAGATGTGCGCACAACGCACGCATCTTTTCGAGCGCTGAAAAAGTGTCATGGACTCTTGTTAACGGATCACCAATCACTTCACCGTTCTCGCGTCGGTGATTCTGGGCTTGGCAACTGGATACAGTTATTCTCTTGCCGGGTGCGGCCGAGAACTTGGCTTCCCACTTGGCCGGCACGTGGCGGTGACCGAATCACACCGCAGCCTGTTCCGGTCTCGGCTGCGTGCTGATTGATTTCATCAATTCCGCTCGACCGACAGAATTTCCGTTCATCGCAGTTAGTTGGCAAACGTGCCTTCCACCGGCACAAGGCCGGTGGCGAGCAGCTCTGAAGTCTTTTCTTCCGCTGACAAAGCGTTACTGTTGAGGCGTTAAGAAGTTGACAGGACACCAGTGTAACTCGTTAGATGGCTCGTCGCGGATCTTCCGGTACGCTTTCGTGGTGAGCCTTGTCGAGCTGCACACGAGTTCCCGCGAACAGCCAACCCAGCAGCGCCCCGGCAATCATGTACCGAAAGGCATCTCCCGGCTGGCTTGGTGGTTGGACAAGGGGATACAGGAGTCCCGCTACCAGTACACCGACGCCACTGCCAAGCGCGGCCCGAAGGATAGGCCCGGCGTGCTCGCGTCGAGCAATCAGAACGAGCAATGCGATTGGCCCAGCAATCCACGCGACGAGTGGCAAGCCCATCACGCCGAACCGCTTGAGAATTCCGAGTACTACCGCAATGACTGCAGTCGCCAGCATCAACCGGAGAATATTGAAACGGTACATCGCCAAATGCCCCACGTTACAAGGCCATCGAGTTCAACTCATCTCTCGCCGTTCATGTGCTAAGGATCGGGGGAAAAATAACTTCACCTAGTTCCCTCGCCCCTTTGGGGAGAGGGTAGGGTGAGGGACTAGCAAATCTGGAAGTTATTTTTCCCCGGTTCCTAAGCTATTCGAAGTTCGACGTTGGAAGTTCAACGTTCGATGTTCATCCGAGCGCGAGAGGGCACTCCAGGTAGCCGAGGACGCCTACCCCACAACAGATGCCACTCCCCTACCGCTGCTGCACGTCGCGCAGCATCTTGACCGCGGCGTCTACCATGCGTTCCCCCGTGCCAGGCTCGGCATAGCTGTGCAGGCCGGTCCAGACCTGATAGCCGCCCAATTCGTGGGCCTCGGAATCGGGCAAGTAGCCAATCCAGTCGTTGGAGAGTTCAACCACCACGGTATGTTTGAAGGGCGAGCGGCGTTTAAGATCGACACCCAGGCTGGTGAAAAATTCGGCGGGGACGCCGACAATGGCCACTTCACCAATGCGTAGCACCTGAATCCACGTACTTCTCTCCTCACCCTGCCTGCCGGCAAGTTCCTTTCGCATCTTTCGAAACACTTCGATCACTCCGTCGGCACCTCCGGCGATTCGCTTTGTGCAATATGCAGAAACCGCCTGATCCTCGGTTTGCTCATCGAATTGACGCACATGGAAGGTGAATGGCTGCTTCAAGGCCGCTAATCGAGTGTCCGTTTGCGGCATGGCATCGGCCAGCGACGCGCGCACAGCCAACTCAATCCGCTTCGATGCCTCCGGCGCTTCGACATCCAGGCGATGCGTGGAACCAGACGCTCCCTCCAGGAAACAGAACGTCCCGCCAAGATCCTGTTCCATCCGCTGCGCAGCCATGCCGTAAAAAGCGGGGGAGCGAAAGTTGCCGGTCACGCTGCCAATCGTGTGTGTCGAATGGCCGAAAATCACGGCCTGGTATTTGCCCCCCGGGTCACGAAACGCCAGCACGGGCAGATCCGGATCAAAAGGCCCCGTTGGGCGCACCGCATCATCTCGCGAACCGACCCAGTAGATCGTGCCATCTTCAAGCAACAGGCGGCTGTTCTGACCAACCGTTTCCTCTTTTCCCAAATGGAACGCAAACGTTGCCGGCGTCAACCGCGCGTGGGCTGTCGAGACCGCTTCGATAATCGCTTTCTGCACCTGCCGACAAAACACTTCATCCCGGTCGTAGCCGTGCACGCGCATCGTACTGGGCGCGTGATGAGTATGCGTAGTGTGAATCATGACGTGTGACGCTGGGATGCCGATTGTTTTCTCAATCTGCGTCGCGACCGGGTCCAACAGGTCCCGCCTCATCATCAACACGTCGCAGCTGACCAGAGCCACTCGCGTTTGCGCGGCATCCTTCAAGACAATGGCCGTCGCGCGAAGTTCTCCTTCCTGCCCCTCCACCCATCGCGGCCCAATGCCGCCAGCAATCACCATCGAATCATCGGCTTCGAGAGCCACGGCGGCCGCCCCCACGTGGATCACGCCGGGCTCGTCGGCCGCTACCAATGCAGCGTTGAGACAAGAGCACAATGCTACACTGGCGGTCAAAACCAAGTTGAAATATCTCACAGCAAACCTCCACAACACGTTGTTGATGATAACTTAGTTGTTACAGCTTCATTTTGCAGCGATGGATGTGCGTAACTCGTGTCTCCGTAGCAGACCCTCGCCACCGGGCTCGTCCCGGTGGTTCTACGTTTGCTGACTACTCTGGCAGCCGAAAAACGAACCTTCCCGCCGGCCATCGCCGCCTCTGGCGGCGATGGCCGGCGGGAAGGAAACGCAGGGGTGGCCGAGATCGACGGTAGTTGTCAAACGCTCTACCACCGGGACAAGCCCGGTGGCGATAAAGCCTGTGCTAATCAGGCCTTAAGATGATCTCAAAACACAATCGCTTTTCACGCCACAATCGGCGATGGTTCAATGATCGGTCGCGCCGTGCCCCAGACAAATCACATGGCCGTCGGACAGCGTCACCAGGCAGTACTTCGCGGTCAACGCCACGCCCCAGCGGACCGGAGCGGCCGGCAAGGAAACGTTCCACAAAGATTCGCCGTCGGCCGAGATCCCTTCCACGCTATCCTCATGCAGCACCACGAGTCCGTTGGAGCCAACGGCGAGGCCCGATATGTCAGCCCTCGTACCGGCCCAGAGAATGGCATCATCGATGGGAACCTGCATCACGTCCCGCGGCGCATTGGCACCCACCAGATTACCGCCTGTGTTCGGGTCCTTATTCATCAAGTCCACGATGCCGTCGAGGGCCTTCAAATCGGCTGCACAAAACAGGCGACCGTTTACCAGGGCCACATGCCGACCGGACAAATGGAAATAGACGCGACGCGGGTGGCGCTCATAGATGGGTGTCTTCGTCCACTCGTTGGAATATAACTCGGGACCGATACACAGTGGACGCCCCTGGGGATCCAGAAACATCTCCATTCCCGCTTCGAAAGGAGAGACAACACGCGGATTGCCGCCGCTGTCGGCCTCCAGCGCCACGATCCCGATCGGTGCGCTGCCATTGACGTAAAGTGTCTTGTTCTTTAGCAGGATGTTTGACTGAACTCCGAAACTCAATCGCGGCTCCGGGCGATCGAGCGTATAAGTCTGGCGCCAGCGGAATCGACCCGTGGGTAGATCTACCGCAACCACCACGGCACCGTCTGCCGAGGTACTTCCGGCGGCCGTATAGGCAACACCCTCGTCGCTGATGACCACGCCTCCCCCCAGCGGCCACACCGACATGAACTGGCTCATGATGTTGACAAATCGTTTTTCCGGCGCGAGCTCCGCAAATCCCAGCATGCGCCCGTCAGTCGCATCGAGGCAGTACAGCGATCCATCGCAGGAACCGAGAACCACGCGTCCCTTCCAATAAGCCGGCGGGTGCACCACGGCCGCAGCTGTTGGCGCTTGCCAGACGGTTTGTCCGTCGGCGGCGTCAAGAGCCGAGAGAGTGCCGTCAGCTCCCCCCACGAACACTCGTCCCGCGGCACAGATGGGCGCCGTCGGATCACCGTTTGGTAAACGCCGCCGCCACAATTCTTGAACGTCCCGCGGAACGGCAGCAGCCACGGTGGCGGTACCGGCCGAGTTGGCGCGAAATGCGGGCCAGTCGTCCTTCGCGGCCGCCACGGGCGATGTGGGTGCATCCCACGGTGCCAGGTCTGCCAGCTTGCCTGGCTTCGGGAACGCCACGCGAGGAGCCATGGAAATGGTCCCGTGCACCTGGAAGCAATCACAAGCCAGCGGCATCCAATACAAACGTCCATTCGCCGGCACGGCTCCATCAAAACAACCGGGGCGGACGATCCCTTCATAGTTGGCCAGTTGCTGTGCCGAGATATCGAAATAGACCGTTCTCCCTTCGCCTCCTCCTGGACGATAGAAGAACTGATTCGGAGTTACGGTCAGCCGCGTACAGGAGCCAATGACCCCCAGGCTGAACTCACCCAGGACCTCACCCGTGATGGGGTCGACTTTCCGGCAACTCGCGGCAGGTGCGGCGACACGCGGCATGATATAGAGGGCGTCGTTACAGAAAAAGGGATGAGGAGATTCTGTGTCTGAGGCCCAAAGGAGATTACCTTTCTCCAAGCCGACCCCAATTGTCTTCTTGAACGGCGGCCCGGCAATGCAGAGCACCCCATCGTGTGCCCGCGCGCAGCAGTAAGTGGCCCATCCCAAGCCCCAACCTTGTCGTTTGATCGCTGCGCCGATGGCGTCAAACAGTTCTTCGGATGTGGCGGGCGTACTGCGCCACAGCTGTTCACCACTGCCGGCATCGCGGGCGGTGACATAATTCGTCGGCGAAAGCTGGAAAATCCGCCCGCCCTCCATACAGAGGGCACGCACATCGAAAGGTTCTGATTCCTGAATACTCCACACCGGCTCCATGTCCGGATAGCGAAAAGCGGTCAGTCGGTTAGCAGCGCCAAAGTTGTCGATGATCGGCCGGTATTGGTTATTCGCCACATCCCACGGCCAATGGCCGACATCTCGTTTCTGTCGATGCGGCACCACGCGGCCGTCCGGCGGACCGAATGCTGCCCACAGCATGTCACCGTCCTGAACGATCCATTTCCAATCAGTGTCGCCGGCAGCCGTGGCTTCCGCCGGCACCGGCAATTTTTCTCGCACAGCCCCCGTCGCCGCATCCAGCATCCAGAGAGTCGCTCCCTCCGCATACACGACAACTCGGTCGGTCGCCAGTTTCGTGAAATTGTGGACCACGCAGCTGGGATCGAGCGGACGGCTCCAGAGCGTTAGGCCGTTGTAAGCGTTGAGCACCGTCAACTTATTCAGCAGCGGCTCTTCCCGCTGGTGAAATGCGATATGTCCCGTGAAGAAAAACGCCCGCCCGCCGGCAAACAGCGTCTGGTTCGGCATGGCGGCGAATACGGGCTGCGTTTGGAAACGGAGTTCGCCCGGCAGGCTCGCTACGCTGTCTTGCGAGACCACATTGTTGTCCGGCCCGTGGTAGGGGTGGCGCCACTGGTCGACACGCGGATCCGCCGGTTTCACGCTCACACTCCCGTCCGCAACGCAGACGCCACCGGGGCGCAACACGCGCACGATCTCCTTTTCGGTCGGCGGGGAGTTCGCCCCCTGGGCAACCCATACCGCGTCGGCCATGTCTCCCGCCAACCAGAGTGAGGTCCCCTCGTCATCCGCCACATAGACTCGCCGCCCCAGCACTTCCTGGTCCCGCGCCCATGCCCGGATCTTGTCCAGCTGCGGAGACGTCGCGCCGCGACAGAAGATGGTCCAAGGCGTCTGTTCGACAAGATCGGTAACGGTCGATACGTCGCTTTCATCTCCACCACATACCACGACGACCAAGGCCGGTGTCTTTCCAAGATGCTTCGAAAGTTCCGGCACGGCATCGTTGGCAGTCGCCGCAGCGCATGCCATGAAGATGCTCAACAGTCCGATACTGGTTTTCATTTCCTGGCTCCTTGTGGGATGTGCGCCGAAACGGATCGCGCAAACCATGGACGGCGAAGGTATTGAATTCGGTAACACTCGAGCGGAAAGCAGTGGAATCGATTGTCCTGCCAAATCAATGACTCTCGCAGGCTCGCCGCACAAGCGGTAACGGGCCCGACGTCAACGTCGGACACTGCACGTTACCCGTGCCCAGGCACGGAGCTAATACCTCCGGCGGCGACGTACCCCGGCTGCCTACTGACCTCCAATCGCAACGACATCTGTCGCCGGTGGCAGGGACACGTCACCGGAGCTGCCAAGGCAAATGACTTCGCCACCAAGCGTTGCTACGTATAGTCGCCCGTTGGCTGCAATCAGACCATCGAACCGCGGCGCGAAGTCCAATCGATAGGCTGCAAGCTTTTGTCCGTTATCTCGTGATACGGCGAACAGCACACCGCCTCGTTGTCCCTCGAAGGCCGCCGACTGCTCCGCCAACTTCTGCTGGGTCGCGCGATCCAACAGCTTCGTGACCGACTCTTCTTCATCTTCCACATCGGGTGGGCCGGCAGCGAAAAGCGCATTCTCGGTCAACACCATGGAAGTGACTTGCACCGAGACTTCGTCAGACCAATTCGAGACGAACTTCGTGACCGGCACTCTTTTCGAACCAGTTCGCTTCCCTTTCTTTCGAATCGGTTTCTGTTCGGTCGCCGCGTCAACAATCTCGGGTTGCTTGTCGGCGGCAAACAGGTGGAACTCCAGCGGAGTCGTCCAGCGGTAATACTTCCAGAGTCGGCCGTAACCGTAGACCGATTGGTCATCAAACACGATCGGCCGACCGGCCGGAATCACGCGACCGGCCTGGTAATAGCCGCCGGCACCCGAGGCCCACGCCCGTCCGTACCCCCAATAGGTTCGGTGCCACAGCGAGTCGTCGAGGAATCCGGTCGGACAGAACAGATGCAGATCGTCTCCTTCCTGTTCTTTGACAGGCACGTAGGTGACGAATTTGCGATTACCTTGCAGGTCGAACGGCAACGATCGCATGTAAACGTACTTGCCGTCACTCGACAGAATGTCAGGCAGCGCGACGGGCATGTTCAGACCTCGGATATGGGTCTGCAAGTTCTCTTGGGTGTCGGGGTCTTTCTCGTCGAGGATCGACTCCGAAATCTTGTCTCCCGTAGTCGGATTCAGACGCACGAGTCGCAGCCCACCGTCGAGAAACATGGAACGGCCGGCGACACAATAAAGCTCGTCGTTCTGCAGCAACACGCTGCCATGCACAGGCCATACCGATTCAAGCTGCTCAAAAGCCATCATCCGTCGATCTTCCGGCGCCACACGATAGCGCCACATGAGTTGCCCGTCGTGGGCGCTAACACAGTAGACGTGTCCGTCTGCCGAGCCGAACAGTGCGCGACCGTGCCAGATGGTTGGTGGCGAGTCGATTCGACCGCCCGCGGTGTAGTTCCACAACTGCTGACCGGTGTCGGCATCGAGTGCGCAAACGCTATGTGTATCGATGGAGGCGACGAACAGTTTTCCGTCAGCCACAACCGCCGTGCTGAGTCTCCCTCCCAGCTGTGCGCTCCATGTGCGTTTCAGGCCGGTCGGTGGCACGGTGGTAGTGACCGCTCCGCTACGACCTGGATCGTGTCTAAAAGTCGGCCAATCCTCACCGCTCGAGCCAGAACTCGCGGTCTGCAGATCTGCCTCGTAGGCCGGACCACGCACCAGGCGTTCAGTGTCGGGCACGTCGCGCCGGGGCTGCGTCGCGGGACTCGGGGGTGCCAAGGCGGTGAAGCCAAACAACTTGGCCTCGATATAGCAGGCACAGGGATGCTGTGGCGCGTAGATCAGCCCGTTGCAGGGCATGATGCCGTAATGGCAAGCACCGCGGACCCAATGGTGACATGTCCAGTGCTCCGCGGCATGATCGATGAACTCGATGCCGGTGCGAGAGTAGAGCAAATACTTGTCCGTCGCTTTTGCGCGGTAGCAGCGGTGGTGAAACCAATGCGTGTCGACGTCGGGTGTGAATTCACGCTTCACTTCGCCTGTCAACAGGTCGCGGCCGGTCATGACGCCCGAGTCAGTACCTTGAGCAACCGCTCCGTTCCAGACCAACCCGCCCGCCACCAGGATGTCGTCAGGCGTACCCATGTGCCCACACGGATGATGTGGTGCCTGCCAAAGCGACTTGCCGTCCTTTAGAGAGAGCGCAAACATGGTTGTTTCGCGCGGCTCTCCCCTCGCCGCCGCGACCTGCCCACTGTAAAGCACGACGTCCCCGTAGAGGACCAGCGTTGAGCCACCGGCGCTGCGCATCGTCTCTTTTTTAGGTAACGGATCCGACACCCATATTGACTCGCCGTTGCGACGGTCGAGGCACTGGATGCGGGCCCCGTCGTGAAACAGAACGCGCTGGTTATCAGCCGCCAGCGACAAGGAAACAAGGCCTGTCTCCTTCTGCCAGATTGTCTTGCCCGATTCGGCATTCAGCACCTTAATTGTTCGTGGGGCCGTCGTCCACAGCGGGTTGGTCGTATCATCATTCATCTCGGCCAACGTCGCATAGCGTCTGGTCGGATCACTCCGCGGCGGCTGCCCCTCTGCAGCGACCGAGAGAATCAATTGGCCGTTGCTACAGAGCACTTCTTCGGCAACTTTTGTGTCGTCGTAAGTGTGAAGAGTCTCGCCGGTGGCGGCGTCGAGTGCCGACAACGGCGCGTCGATGCCCAGTGTCACATAGACGCGGTCATCTACGGCGACCAAACGGTGCGCGAGGATCTGCGGACCGCTCTTCAGCCGCCACAAGTGCGGATGCCAGGTATCGATCTCCCGCTTCCAGAGCAACGTACCATTGAACGCATCTCGAGCGATGAGATGCCACTTGGGAGGAAGCAGGATGGACGCCCGAGATGCTTCGTCGATGATATAAAACAGACGGCCGCTGGCCGACACGACCGCGCTGACACTGGACATGTGGTCGTGCTGTCGCGAATAGCGCGGACCACTGAGCCACTGGTAGCGGCTCGGTGGCTCGACCAGGCTGTCATGCGCCACCGCGTTGTTGCTGGGATCGTGCAGGTAATGCGTCCATTGGTCCATCTCCGCCGGACGTGGCTTCACCGTCTTTTTCCATCCCGCGTCGGACTTGATATACGACACGCCGTTGGGCACTAAGACGCGCAGGATTTCCGCTTCGTTCACGCCATCCAGGTTTTCGGGACTCTCGGATACGATCAAGTTCACCGAATTGTCGATGTACGGAAGTCGCGCTCCCGACCATGGCTCCACGGACACACTGCTGCCGTACAAACCCAAGGATTGGATGTAGACACGTGCAGAGTCCAGCTCCATTGAGTCACGCCCCAAACCATGCACGAGATAGCTGTCATTGGCCCGCAACGCGGCTGTCAACCTGCCGTCGCCACAACCGACGTGCACGACAAGTCCACCCTTGACGCCGGTCTGGTCAAGGATCTGCCTAGCCATCTCTTGATCGGGGGCACTCGCGGCGACGGCGATGGATGCCAGTGCCAGTGCCAGGCAGACTGTGTGGACGACCTGTTTCTTGTGATTCACTTCGTGGGACTCCTAGATTTGTCACTGCAATGCGGGAACCATCTCCCGCCGCACCGCAAGACAGAGCAAACGATTGATCCGAGCTGCCTCCCGGCCACGTTCAACCCTCTTCCCGTCAGGCACCGCCTATTGTACCGACCTTCCCAGGAAATAGGACTACAAACTTTCCTGGAACCTCGCATTTCGTGATGCACCGTTGAGGTTAGCGGCGTCAGGCACGCTTAGTACATCGCTCGTCAGAATCTCGTCACAAGCCGGTACCCAGGCAACCGCGAGAAGGTTCTAACTCGACTGTTTGACTTTGACTCCCATCGCCTTGTGCGGTGGGTGAATCTGACTGACAGGCTACCCGAACCGCCCCCCCAAGGCTCCCTTTCTCACCCACTTCGCCGCCTCCGGCGGCGAAGTGGGTGAGAAAGGGAAGAGGGGAATGGGGCTCATGGCTGTAGCTGATCAGTCAGATTCACCGTCCAGGCGGGCTGGACGGGGTCTTGTCTGCGAAATCAAACAGTCAAACTAATAACTCAAACTGTAAATTACGCGGTCCATGTAGCCGGTAAAGCCGCATTTCTGTGGCTCGTTTCCCCTCGGAAAGGTTCGGAGTTCACATCCGGTGTGGACTGGCAAAATCACAGGCTTTTCCGGCGTCGGATCCGTTGGCAAGGGCAGGAAAGTTTACACTTTGAGTAATAATATGCGTTCGAACTGGCTACGTTGCTATATTCGTGATGGCGAGAGAAGACGATGTGCCCCGCACCGGGCAAACTGCGTGGATTCCGGCGCGTGACCACATTTCCCATCGCGACAACCGCTTTTTGGAAAGGGGTTTTTTATGCATCTCGACAAACTACTTCGAGCTATGGTGCAGTTTAAGGCGAGCGACCTGCATGTGCAGACCGATAGACCGCCGAACTTGCGCATTAACGGTGAACTGACCGCGCGAGACATGGACGCCGTCTCCTCCGAGGATGTGGAGCGTCTGGTTCGCGACGTAGCGAGTGAGAGAGTCCTTGGTGAAATTGAGAAACAGCTCAGTGCCGATTTCGCGCATGCCATTCCCGAAATCGGACGATTCCGGATCAACGTGTTTCGCGAGCGAGGGAATCTGGTGCTCGTGGCACGTCACATTCCGTTGGCGGTGCCAAACTTCGAAGACTTGAATCTGCCGGAAGTGATCGAGGACATCGCATCCGCCGAACGTGGACTGGTATTGGTGACCGGAACAACGGGCAGCGGAAAGACAACAACACTCGCATCGATCATTAATCACCTTAACCACACCAAGCGACTACGCATCTTGACCATCGAAGATCCCATCGAGTTCATTCACACCTCCAACAAGAGTCTGATCGCTCAACGAGAGCTCGGTGTGGATACACCCGGGTTCGCCGAAGCGCTCAAACGTGCGCTACGTCAAGACCCCGACTTCATTCTCGTGGGGGAACTTCGTGATCAAGAGACCATGCGCACGGCACTTCAGGCCGCTGACACGGGACACCTGGTCTTCAGCACATTGCATACGACCAATGCGGCACTCACCGTGCAAAGACTCATCGCAATGTTCCCGGCCGAGGAACGTGATTTGCTGTTGCTGCAATTGGAGACGAATCTGGAGGCGGTCATCAGCCAGCGACTGGCCAAAACACGTGCGGGCGGGCGACGACCGGTCGTCGAGATCTTGCGGGCCACGCCGATGGTTCGCAAATTGATCGGTGATGGACGCACCGACCATTTGCCGCAAGCGATCGCCAATCGAGACAGTGGCATGCAGTTGTTCGACCAGCATCTGGCGGAACTGTACAACAGCCAACAGATCAGTGGCACCGAAGCCCTGCGGTTGGCCACGAGTGCCGAGGCTGTAGCTGCCGCCATGCGAGGCATTTCCCGAGGAGAAACGTCGGGCGGGCTTGTTGGTTAGTTAACCCATTAGTCAGCTCGGTTCTCTCTAGCCCGGATTTCTTAAGTGGGATGGGTCAAGATCGCGCCAAGCGTTAGTGCTCGTCCGAAAAAAATAGGTTACCGGTTCCCGTTCCCTCTCCACCGCCCCGCAGAGCGGGAATAGCGGGGGAGAGGGTGGGGCGATAAATGCGGTAATTTATTTCCGGACGAGTTCTTAGTGGGGCTTCATAAGTCGATCAACTCCTTGGCAACAGTCTGTGTCCGTGCGCCGGAAAACGAGCGAGCCAAGACCCACCTTCAGCACTCCGTCCCCGCCCCCCAAGGCTGAACTGGTCAATTTCGTCGTGCTAGCTTTGTTGTTCGGTTGCGCCGATAGACGCTGGTCGGCCGAAAGGAACGGCGATTGTTGATTGTTGAATTGTTGATTTGCGAAGGAAAGATTCCTGCTTCGACAATCAACAATCGCCACTGATCAATCATCAATCTGTCCAGTGGACGAGCGCAACAAGGCCAATTTGGTGATCTTGCCACGCCCGCGCCCAGCTTCCGGGGAATTGACCACGCCACCCCAAGGCTGGCTGTAAGACTCTGACGACTTTGACGATTTTGTCGAGTTTGCTGGTTGTGTTACCGAAAACAGATAAGAGCCGCTGAGCGGAGTCGGTGTTGCTACGTCACCTGTACGTTTGTGGAGTCGGTATCTTGTCGCATTACGCATATTCGAGCGTCTTAGCAGCATTTCTTGCCTCGACGTCCCTGTTTGCCCAGTCGTCGGTGACTTACCAACCAGGCCAGCCCACTGGACCGAGTGATTCAGATGGGTGGCAGAGAGCGACCGAGGTCCCGCAACGCGCGCCGGCCATGCCACAGGTGGGACCCTATCAGCCGAATCCGCAGCTGGCGTCCCAACCCAACGGAGGTCAGTGGATCGCGCCGAGGCAGCAGGCGGCGGATTCGCCACCCCCATCTGGATATGTGCCTCCGGGCCAAATGCCACCACAGTCTCGGCAGGCTCAGGCACCCACTTATCGGCCATCACAGTTGCCGGCTTATCCGCAAACGCACCAGACCGTTCAGCAGCCGTACCGTCCGACTCCGTTCCCGATAGGAGCGCAGGAACCGTATGCGCCGCGCGGGGCGAATTCAGTGAGCAATTTTCCAGCAGCAAGTCGGGGGACACGTGCGGGAGATTTTCCGGTCAATGCGACAGATTCCATCCGCGTCGCGCGGCAACCGGGGCTCCAGCCACAGATGCGGACTGTGGCCGACTCACAGCCGTCTCAGGCCCTCAGTGTCGAGGACATGCCACCTGCGGATGTGGCCGTCGTTCCGACGGACGGGGAGCCATCGAATGACCTGCCGGCAAGCACTTCGCACGATGCACATCCGGCGGAATCGCCATTCACGGTGGAGATGGTCAAGGAGGCGATGAAGGATGTGGAGGCTTCGGAGAGCTATGATGCGGAAACGAAGGCTCAGCATCTCAAGTTTCTGCAACAAGCAGTTAAATGGCTGGAGAGTTCTGAGGAAGCGAGCAAAAAGCTGGGGCAACTTCAGGCGGAAATCGACAGCGTGCCGGCCAGGCTGGCTGAATTAGAAAAGAGTCTGGCCCAATCTCCTGCTCCGGCCGTGCCCGAATACGCTCTGGAGGCAACGATTCCCCAACTCGAGCAGTCATTAAGTCAGGCCGAGACCAATTTGGCAGCCTCCAAAACGAAGCTCACCGAACACGAGAAGCTGGCCGACCCGCAAAGACGTGCGGAACGCAAGGCCGAATTGGCCAAACTTGCCGCCCATGCCAAAGAGCAGCTGGCCGAGTTGGAGAAGAAACTCACCTCTGCGAAGGCGGGAGAAGGTTCTGACGTTTCCGATTCCGAGAATGTCGAGTTAAAGGCCAAGCAAGCATCTTTGGCCCGATCGGCTGAGCTGAACGAACTGGAGAAATCCTGGCTGGAAGCTCACGCCGAAGTTTTTCCCAAACAGCGCGATTTGTCCCAACGAGCGGTCACTCGGCAGAAGAAATTGGTGACGGCCTGGCAAGAAGTGATTACTCAGTTTCGTACGGCCGAAACTGAGAGGCAGGCCATCGAAGCGCGCCGCAAGGTCAGCGAGGCTCATCCAGCGCTCAGGCAGTTCGCCGAACGTAACGCCGCGTTAGCAGAGGAACGGACGGACCTGGCCGGACGACTCGATAAGAACCGCACCTATCTTGAGTCGGTGAAGAAGACCTTGGAGGAACTGGAGAAGGATTTCAAGACGGTAACCAGCCGCGTCAAGGTTGTAGGAATGACCCCCACGGTCGGACTGATGTTGCGGAATCATCGCGAGCGGCTTCCCGATTCGGGCAAGTATCGGCAGCGAAGCGAAGCCAACAGCATCGAGTTGCAGCGTGTTCAGATGGCGATGTTCGACCTGGATGCCGAGCGAACAGGACTGGGCGATCTGGAGGAGACTATCGAGAAGACGACCGAGGAATTGGCCGCCACATCACTGCCCGGCGTGGGTCCTGACCGGGCACATGCCATGGTCCGGGAGATCATGGAAGCCCGTCAGCAATACATCGACAAGCTGCTGAACGACTACGACACGTACCACGACGACTTGAGTGACCTGGAAGTCGTCACGCACAAGCTGCGCGACCAGATCAAGGAATATCGCGATTACATCGACGAGCATGTGTTGTGGATTCGCAGTGCCCCGCCGATGGGACTGTCGAGTGTTCAAGAGATGGGTGGGAAGTTGCGCGAAGTTACCGACTCGCAGCGCGGCGTGTTGGCGTTGCCGCGCGTGATGTGGCGTCTGGTGGTGAATCGTCCCGGAACGTCGTTGGTGATGCTGTTGGGGCTGTTGAGTTTGATACCCGTGCGAATCTGGTTGGGACGACGGTTGGAGTGGGCAGGGACAAACGAATCGCTTTCTTGGTCCGTTACCCTATTTCAGTTGTCGGGACCGATCCTGCTGGCCCTGCCGGGGCCCCTGGCCCTTTGTGTCGTCGCGCAGTGGCTACGGAACTATAGCGAATCCTCGGTCGGTGCGATCCTGACGCAGGCCTTGCTGTCCACGGCCGCCGCCTGGTTCATCGCCGCGCTGCTCAGGAACGCGTTTCATCGCAAGGGTCTGGCCGAGTCACTGTTTCGGTTTGACGCCGAATCGGCGTATGTCGTGCGGCGGCAGATGACGGTGGTACAGAGTGTGATTGTTCCTCTGGTCTTGCCGCTGAGCCTGGTTGTCCACGACGCATGATCCTCGTTCCAGTGCCGCTCTGGAACGTTCCCTCTTCATCGTCATTCAGATTTGTCTGGCCTATTTGTTGCATCGCCTGCTGCGCCCAGCAGCGGCGTTCTGTCGGGAGTCCTCAAACGGCTGCCGACCAGTTGGCCCTCGCGGTTGGCCCCGACCTGGTATGTTCTGGGTGTCGGGTTCCCCATCGCGCTGGCTGTGCTGGCAGTATTGGGATATTACTTCACGGCGTGGCAGTTGCTGATGCGAGGGCTGCAGACGGTCGGTTTGATCATCGTTGCCTGCACGCTCTACGCGCTCGGTGTCCGTTCGCGCGAAGCGCTACCTGGCGTGGTCCGCCGCCGAAGCGCAGCGGACGGGGAAGCATTGAGCCGTTTTGACGCTTCCTGGCGCTCCATGCTCGGCGGCACACTTTCGCTGGCAGTGCTGGGTGGGATGTGGTTCACCTGGTCCGACACGCTGTCGGCTCTCCAGATCCTGAATCGAGTGGAACTGTGGACCACGACGGCGACAGTGACTCACACGACGACCAATATGGCCGGAGAGGCGGTGAAACAACTCGTGCCGGAAACGGTGCCGGTGACACTCGCCGATATGGGAGTCTGCGTGGTCCTGATCATCGCCGCGTTTTTTGCCGGGCGCACACTTCCGGCGCTGCTGAACGTTTCGCTCATCAGTCGCCTGCCACTCGACCATGGCGCACGACATGCCATCTTCATCATCTGCCGGTACGTGGTCGTGTTGTTGGGCGGCGCTGTTGCCCTTCGGACGATCGGTGTTTCCTGGTCGAGCGTACAGTGGCTGGCCGCGGCGATGACCGTCGGGCTGGGATTTGGCCTGCAGGAGATCTTTGCCAACCTGGTTTCGGGCCTGATCATCCTGTTCGAGCGTCCGATTCGCATTGGCGATCTGGTGACCGTCAGCGGGACCACGGGAAAGGTAACGAAGATGCAGATCCGTGCCACCACGATCACCGACTTTGACCGACGGGAACTGGTGGTGCCGAACAAGAAGTTCATCACCGAAGACGTGGTCAACTGGACGCTCTCGGATCCCGTGACCCGGTTTGTGATTCCGGTCGGCATCGCCTACGGTTCCGATCCCGTCAAGGCACAGCAGATTCTGCTCGAACTGGCGCAGAAGCATCCCCTGGTAATGCGGGATCCGGCACCGTCGGCGGTCTTCACTTCGTTCGGATCCAGCACATTGGATCTTGAATTACGCGCTTTCCTGCCGACGCGGGACCATTATCCGAAAGTGGTACACGAGTTGAATGTCGACATCGAACGGTCCTTTCGAAAGGCCGGGTTGGAAATCGCCTTTCCGCAGCAAGACATTCACATACGATCGTTACCGGAAAATATGGCGATCGTCCAAACGGATGCCGACGCACGTCGAGCGGCCTAGTTGGCGGACGACTAGCAGGGCTCAGCACCCTTTTCCACCGCCAAAGATACCGACGGTGTCCGGCGGTATCTGCTTTGGCGTGAACCGCATTCTGATGTGCCTGCACTGGCCGGTGTTTCCTTGGCAGCGAAACCCGGCATCGGAAGGATTGGCACCTTACCGCCACTCGAAATCGACTACGCTCAGGCCCGAACTACACTCCGCTGCATGCGGAATTCGAGTGCGCGGAGGATCAGTAGCACTCCGCCCTCGTGGAAGCTCGAAGGCTTTGTCTCCGACAGGGATCTGTTCAATGTACCACACGATCCGTACGGTGACTGGCCCTTTCGATTCGTGGTAGAATGCGCATATTGCCCGACGCCGGCCAGATTCGTTCGGGCTGGCGTACCGATGTTGACGAGTGTTCGATAGCGATCCTGGGCAAAACGCAACGGTGTGTGAGCAATCAGATGTCAAACGACTATCCAGACCTTGCGCCGTCGCGCCGCGGCACGATATTGGCATCCGTTATCTGCTTGCCTCTGGCAGTGGCCTTTGCTCTGCTTGGGTGTTGTCTGATCGCTCTTGGGCTGGCCTCCGTGATTGGCATGTTTTGGGTGGGACACGTCGAAGTCAGCGGGATCTTCGTTCTGCTCGGCTTCATCAGCCTGATTATCGCGGTGGGCATTTGCGCTGTACCGATTGTGCTGGTGATCCGTCGTCATGAACTCGGATCCTCTAACCCGCCCCCGCTACGTAAATTCTGAATCGTGACCCGATCGAGTGCGCATCTGGCAGCGCGATTGGCAACATCCCTACGGTTACTACCTTCACCTCTTCCAGATACAGCGGTAATTGAAGCGGCGGTTCGGGGCGCTGTCGCCGTTGATGCACAGCGAGATCGGGTCGTTCAGTTCGGCCGGATTGTCGCACCAGTGGAAATCAAACGTCAGAGCGTCGCCCTGCAAACCGAGGAGTCTGCGCGGCACGGCCAGTTCAAGCTGATTGGCCCTGTAACGATACTTCAACTGTCGCCTGCTCGACCCATGGATGGTCCGGCAGCCGCCGCATCGTAGCGCATGAATGTCGTGGTTTCCGTCATCCACGGCGTTCTTGTTGACAAGATAGTCATAGCCGTACCAGCCGGTGTCGTGGTTCTGGTCGGCGTCGATCAGCAGCAGCATCCAGTTGTCGTCCGTGTGAGGCGTGAGCGGTCCGCTTGTCTCCGCATAGAAGTACACGTGTCTCATCGTCCACGGCGACCTTGCTGGTGACGATGTCGTTGCGGCCCGAATCGTTCTTGTAGTGCAGTCCGCCGTAGCCCGGGTAGTCGCGGTGGAACGTGTCGCCGACCGTGTCGCGGTATTCGACCTTGACGCTCGTCCCAATCGGCAAAATCCCCATCGATCTTCATGGCGTGCAATCCGGTCAGCTCCGGTATCGGACGGACACCCTTGTAGCGCCGGATGTTCTGGGCCATCTGCATGTAGTAGTTGTCGGTGTACCCGTCCTTCATCGGCTGAACGCAGCGGTTGAACTCGGAATTGTACTGGTCGACGAAGAAATAGGTGCTCTCGCGCCGCATGAACGGAAAGGTCTTGCCCTTCCGCGGGATGATACTTGCCGGCGGTCCATTCGTTCCAGTCGTTGATATAGAGGAACTGCGGGTCGGCCTCCAGCGCTTCGTCCCATCGCTCCTGGAAGTAGATGCCGTAGCCTTCGGGATGCTCGACCGTCTTGCCCAGCCACGGCACGTAGGTCGGCACCGGCAGATCATATTCGTTCAGCTCCGGCTCGCCGTGTTCCCGGGTCCAGGACTTTCCCGTCAGGCTCGAAGGATGCTGGGCGGGCGTGACGGCCGCTTCTTCCTTGGCCCCTTGTGCGTGGAGACCAGGTCATCCGGATCCATCGCCTTGACTCGCGCATCGCCCAGGTCGTACCCGAAACTCCAGTTGTCTTCGGTGCCGATAAAGCGTTTCCCGGCCCATTCGTAGTATCCCCACCACATGGTCCGGAGCGTGAAGAAATCCTTCACCTCCTTCGTGTAGTCCTTGTAGAACTCTTCGGCAGTAGTCGGGATCGCCGTAGTGAGGATGGTTCGGGTCGGTCTTGGCGGCGGCGATCGTAATGCGGGTTGGGATGCTGCATGCCCTGGCCGTTGGCATCGACGCTGGGCGTGCCGTTGTACAGCAACAGCGGCTTGCCGTCCCAGTAGAACCAGAGGTCCTTGTACTTGTCGGTCTTGTAGATCTTCTCGTACAGGTCCTGCACCACGGTGATCACCGGCCCGTTGAACGCCCAGAAGCAGAACTTCGGCACCTTGTTCCCTTCGGCCTTCATCTTCTGCATCACCGGGAAGATCACGTCCCACTCGTCCCAGTACCGGACCGCATTGGTCACGTCCATGACCAGCACATCCACGCCCGCGTCGGCGAGCATCGACATGTCCTTGCGGATGACATACTCGTCCTTGCTCAAGAAAGTAGCCCATCTCCGGTTCGCCCCAGTGGTAGGAACCCTCCGTCCAGAGCGGATGCTTCGCGTCCAGGCGAGCCTTCGGATCGGCGGCCAGGACCTTGGTCACATCCGCGGTATAAGGTCTCTTCGGTGTTCGCTAGCTGATCACGGTGCCAGGCAATGTAGAAGATGCCCACCACGCGCCGCTGGTCCTTCTTCACCGGACCGACCTCTGCCATTAATCGGCATGGTTCGCCCCAACGCATCGGTGGCCACCCATGTATCGGGAAACAGATCACGATAGTACGGATCTTCCGCACAGAGCGTACCCGAGCGGCCCAAGAACATGAGCAAGAAGAGTAGACTGTAGACTTTCATGGCGGGCTCCAATTGGCGGGAACGCCACAAAAAAGGGGAGCGTCCCCTTTTCTGGCGCAAACCAGGCGGGCTGGGAAATCAACATGCCGCGATTTTACGCGATCGTCTCAGGTCAACACAACAGGTGCGCATCTCACTTGGGCAAGGCAAAGGCAACGAAAGAATCTCCGGACCGAGTGCCTAGCTTCCCTGCCCCACCCGCGGCAATCACGACGTATTGGCGATCCGCAACGCGATATGTGGACGGCGTAGCGTATCCCCCCGCAGGCAATGCACACTCCCACAGCAACTTGCCAGCCGATTTGTCAAAGGCGTGGAATTTCTCGTCCTTCGTGCCGCCGATGAATACCAATCCGCCGGCTGTGACGATCGAGCCACCAAAGCTTTCCGTACCTGTTTGCGGAACGCCGCGCCGAGAGAGAGCCGGATGTTCCCCAAGCGGGACGCGCCACACGAATTCACCGCGGTTGAGATCGATCGCGTTGAGGACTCCCCACGGCGGCTTAATCGCTGGGTAACCCTCCTGATCGCGAAACTGAATGTAGCCTTTGTGGCCATAAGCATCAGGCGACTTCTCGTCTGCCTTAACCAAGGTCATGATGTTCGGCACGTTATTGGAGTTCAGGTAGAGGATACCTGTCTCTGGGTCAAAGCACGCCCCCGACCAGGTCGCTCCGCCGTGAAAACCGGGAATCACCACGGTGCCCTGCAGGCTGGGTGGATTGAATGCCGATCCGCCGCGAATCTGCTTCAGCCGATCCAGTACATACTGGCGGTTTTCGGGTGCGATATCCGTTACATCTTCTTCCGTAAAGCGTTGCCGGGCGAAAGGGGGAGGTTTCGTAGGGATGGGCTGGGTTGGCCAGGCACTCTCGCCCGGCACATCTGAAGCGGGAACTTCGCGCTGCTCAATAGGGAACAGTGGTGCGCCCGTAACGCGATCGAACAGGAACACGAATCCCGTCTTGGTAACTTGAGCTGCGGCATCAATCCGCTTTCCATCTTGCGTTACCGTGACCAGATTCGGGTATATGGGGAGATCGTGATCCCACAAATCATGGTGCAAGGTCTGGTAATGCCAGACGCGCTGGCCGGTTCGAGCATTCAGCGCGACCGTCGAGTTGGCGAAAAGATTCTGCCCTTGACGATCTCCGCCGTAGAAATCGAAAGCTGCCGATCCAAGTCCTACGAAGACCATGCCGCGCTCTGTATCGACGCTCAGGCCTCCCCACGCGTTAGCACCACCGCGATTCTGCCAAGAATCATTCTCCCACGTTTCATTGCCAAACTCACCGGGACGTGGCACCGTGTGGAATCGCCACACCTGCTTGCCGCTGCGCACGTCGAAGGCCCGCACGTCGCCCGGCGCCGCCGGACCGGGCCCTTCCCCGCAAGAGAATCCGAGGATCACCAGATCGTCGAAAATGGCGGGAGCCGAAGTCGGCCCGTAGGGCAATCTGCCCAGATCCATCTCAAGATCGTCGCGCAAGTCCTTGACGCCGTCCGCTCCAAAGGCAGGATCGAGCTCCCCGGTGGTCGCATCGAGCGAAAACAAACGCCCGTCAGCGGTGCCATGCAGGATCCGCCGTTGTCCACCGGCCTGAGCGTCCGACCAGTACGCCACTCCACGATTAACCCCACCGGAAGCCATCGGCAGCGGCCAATCGCCGTGTACCAGAGGATCGAATTTCCATAACTCTCGCCCCGTGGCAGCATCCAGCGCAACAACCTTCAAATAAGCCGAGGAAACGTACATCACCCCGTCCACGATGATCGGTGTGCATTCGATTGTCCGATCGGTCTCGCCGGTTCGATAAGTCCAGGCAACCTCCAATCGTGCCACGTTGTCACGGTTAATCTGCCGCAGGGAAGAGTATCGCATGCAGCCGCGGTCTCCTCCCACGCAGATCCAATCGTTATCTTGTGCCGACACGGATGCCGTGAGTGTTACCCAAGCCGCGCAACAGAGAATCATCCGCTTCTTCTCGTCAAAGGCCATTGTGTTTTCTCACTCTAGATCACTTTTCACGATTCGTGGAATTTTTGGCCGAAGGCCATATTCACATTGCTGACGGAGGTCCGTTGATGTTGGCTTTCAGCCAAAACCTGTGTGGTGGCAACGATTTCCTGGGGTTGCACCCCAGGCTACGATGATCATGGCCTTCAGCCACATTTGGCGGTTGCGAATCTTCCACGAATCATGAAACTCGATTTAGTTGGTCAACGCAAGTTCGAGCCTTTGGAGTACTGCAAGCCGCTGATTCAACGGGCGTTCTCGGCACCGGACTAGTCCCGGCGGCAAAAATCCGCTGCCTCAACGTGCGTTACGCTAATCCAAGACCACACAAAAACGCAGCCCAAATCAGAAACCGCTCGATCTGCAAATTAGCTTAACGTCTGCTCGGATCTGATACAAAGGAAAACTATCGATTCCCGATCTTCACGTGACCGTCGGCCTTGAACACCCTCATGGATCAATCGGTACAACCTCTGGCCTGTCACTCATACAGAATCCAGTGTGAGCAGGCTGGTTATAGGAAACGTTCTGCCAGGCTACGCTGAGTCGATAGACGGGGTCGTGCATGAGGGTGGGCATGCGGTGACTGGTTGCCGCGGTCGTTATAAAGATCCGAAGCTCTTTGCCATCGCGAGTACGAGCAATGACCTCTTCACGCCAGTCGCCCAAGATATCCGCGCAGAGACATGGATTGGATTTCGATCCGTTGTTGCTGACACACTCGTATCGGCCCGCATCAAAAAGTGGGATTTCCCGTTCATTGAGGTGATCCCATTTGCTGACCCGCACACCATCCAACAATTCGCGCAACAGGTCACCGTCCCACCACACGCCCATATTGCAGACGCGCGGCGAACGGTCCGAAATCTTGTCGCCGCGGGCATTGAACAGGCCCTCCACATCCTGTCCTTTGCCCCACGCCTCCGAGCCCCGGTGGCGTGGATCGATGTCCATGGCACAGGCCCGGCCGACGCCCTTCTGACCCGTTGACGGCATACCCCAGATCTGCTCGCCCGTGCAGGCATCGCGCATCTGAATGCCGGCCCGGTTGGGACCGTCACCGTTGGCTTTGAAAACCTCCAAACCAGGTCGATCGGGGGCATGATCCGTCACGTGCATCGCATCGCCGTGACCATAACCGGTCGAATAGAGGCCCCTCCCGTCATGGTCAATCACGCACGAGCCGTAGATAATCTCATCGTTTCCGTCGCCATCCACGTCCCCGACACCAATCCCGTGATTTCCTTGGCCGCGGTAACGACGGTTCCCCGGAGTCCCATCGTCGCTGTCGAACGTCCACACGCGGGACAGCGTTCCGCCGCGCCAGTTCCAGTCGAGTCGGCGGTCGTCACCGTGGGCTCAATTCACGGCGGCACCGCTCATAACATCATTCCGAACGAGTGTGAATTGCAGCTGACCATTCGCAGTTACAAGCTCGAAGTTCGCAAAGCGTTACATGACGCGATCGAGCGGAAGGCGGAAGGCATCGCCAGATCGATGGGCGCTCGCAAACCTCGTGTGAAAATCGCGCAACTGACCGATGCATTGCGTAACGATTCGGACCTGGTCAACAGAATAGTCCCCGTCTTTCAACGCACCATCGGCCAGTCGAATGTCATCGAGACGCCACCCGGCATGGGATCCGAGGATTTCGCGATGTTTGCGCAGGACGGCGTGCCTATCTTTATGTTCGCGTTGGGTTCTGTGGCTCGCACGCAATTGCAGAGAACAAGTCAGAGCGTCGGTCTTCATTCGTCGAAATACTGCGCCGAGATTCGTCCTACTTTAACAACCGGCATCACCGCCATGGTCGCGGCCGCGTGCGAATTGCTCCCGCCCTGACGCGGCCCTTGGTTTCGGTCACATGTGGTGGCGGCGCGGCGCCGCCCTGCTGCGGAGAGATGCCGCAGCCACAAAGATGCCAGCGGTGTGAAGCACGGCCGACATCGTTGACACAAGGTGCGAAACGTGTCATCCTGAACTCGTTGCGTGACGGCCGCAGGCATCTGCTGCCCACTGGACATGCTTCTCCCACCTATTTGCTCCCGCGCAGTCCCGTGCACTTTGCGCGAGACCAGTCAGTTCCAGGAGACCCACTATGGCAAGCGAGCAGGCTACAACCAGCAAACCCTCTCGTCGTGACGAGCCCGAGGGTGGGCTGCAAGTGCGGACGTTGTTTTTGGGCAATACACAAGTGACCTTTCCATGACACCTGAAGAGTTTCGCAAACACGGTTACCAGGTCATTGACTGGATCGCCAGGTACATGGAAGAAGTGGAAGAATACCCTGTTCTGTCGCAGGTCGCGCCGGGCAAGATCAGAGCACAGCTTCCCGCTGAACCACCCCAGCAGGGCGAACCGTTTGAACAGATGCTCCACGACGTGGATCGGGTCCTACTGCCCGGCATTACCCACTGGCAGTCCCCGAATTTCTTCGCGTTCTTTCCCGCCAACAACTCGGGACCCTCGATTCTGGGAGACCTGATATCTTCAGGACTCGGCGTCCAGGGCATGATCTGGGCGAGTAGTCCCGCATGCACGGAGCTTGAAACACACGTCCTGGATTGGCTGGTTAACATGCTGCGGCTACCTCGCAGCTTCCATTCAGCGTCCAAGGGAGGTGGCGTGATTCAGGACACGGCTTCCAGTGCGTCTCTTTGCGCTCTACTGGCCGCCCGCGAACGCTGCACAAATTATCAAAGCAACGCGCAAGGCCTGAAACGCAAACTGACCGTTTATACCTCCTCCCAAGCGCACTCGTCGATCGAGAAGGCCATGATGGTGGCTGGCCTGGGACGGGAGAACCTGCGACACGTTGATCTGGACGACCAGTTCAGTCTCCGGCCTGACAAGCTGGAATCGGCCATTGATGCCGATATGGCTGCCGGACTCACGCCCGGCATGGTGATCGCGACGGTTGGCACGACGTCCTCGGGCGCTTGCGATCCCTTGCGCGGCATCGGTGACGTCTGCCGCCGGCACGGGCTCTGGCTGCACGTTGACGCCGCGATGTACGGTACGGCCGCGCTCTGTCCAGAATTCCGATACCTGTTCGATGGACTGGACCTGGCAGACAGCTATTGTTTCAACCCCCACAAGTGGATGTTCACAAATTTCGATTGCGACTGTTTCTACGTAGCGGATCGAGCAGCGTTGATTCAAACACTTAGCATCCTGCCCGAATACTTGAAGAACAAGGCAACTGAAAGTGGAGCGGTGATCGACTATCGTGACTGGCACGTTCCGCTGGGGCGCCGTTTCCGATCCTTGAAGTTATGGTTTGTCATACGACATTTTGGTGTGCAACAATTACAGCAGAAAGTGCGCGCGCACGTCGCCCTGGCCCAGCAATTTGCCGGTTGGGTGGACGAACATCCAAGTTTCGAGCGCGCGGCGCCCACCCCCCTGAACCTCGTCTCATTCCGACATGTCGGTGGCGATGAGATCAACCAACAGATACTTGACCGGGTGAATCAATCGGGACGTGCTTACCTCACGCACACGCGTCTGAATGGCCAATTCGTGATCCGCATGTCGATTGGCCAGACCAACACTCAATTGAAACACGTCCAGAGCGCGTGGAATCTGCTCTGTGATGCGGCAAGCGAACTGGAGTGAAAGAAATGGGAAAGCTGAGGCTTGACAACAGGCAGCGCTCGCAGCGCACTGCCGTCTCGGCAGAACACGCCAGGAATTGAGCCGTGACACCGCCGTCTTTCAACTCAACAACTTCGACATGATCTGATCGGGAATCCGAGCTGCGTAAATGTGTGCCGGACCACTGCGGTTGGAGTTGAAAACCAGCCACTTCAAGTCCGGCGTGACATACGGATGCGGATGACTGCTTTGGCGATGGTCGGGCACGGTTTTTGACTCACACACGACGTCACAATTGGGCGTTTTTGTGGAGCCGAGCACGATCTTGTAGGGTGTCTGCCAGTCATCGGCCGAAAAAACGCGGCCACAGCGGCTCACCCCGACATGATTGAAGCGGTACCCTCGCGCCACGACCCGCGCCGGCTGGCCCGCGGCCACCGCCAGCAGGTTTCCTTTCTCCGCGTCGAAGTCACCGCTCGGCGCCACCGACAGCAACATCTCGTCCGTCTTGCCGATCCAGGCCTCATGCCCGGTGCAGGCGGTCGTGTACGGCGTGCCAACCTGCAACAGGGTCCGTTGCCCGTCAGGCACCGAGAGCAAATACAGAGTGGCTCCTTCCGGACCGACCAGTTGTTCCAGCTTGCCGTCCTCCGCGTGGCGACCGCCACGGTTGTGCTGGATCATCAGTCGGTGGCCTGTCGCGAGATCAAATTGTGGGTGGGGGTTTAAGATATACGGATCGCGATCCAGAACCCGGTGTTCGCCAGTCTGCAGGTTGACCAGAGTAATGTCGAACATCTTCCAACCAGGCTCGGTCATCGTACCGCCGGCATAGTACCGGCCGTCCGGGCTGACGGTGCCAAGACTGCGGATCTCCAGACCTGGCGGCAATTCGTAAACGTCCGACGTGGCGCCGTCTGTCAGGTCGGCTTTTTTGAGCACTGTGGAGCCGTGGCCGCTGCGCTGAAGGTAATAGAACAGTCCGTCTTGTGATATGGCGCAGCCTCCAATACCACTCGCCACATCCAGCCGCTGCTGCTTCCAGGTCTCCAACTCCACCACCATCAATTCAGTGCGATTCAGTTTGAGTTCCGGATTGCGTCGCTCATAAACGAAGTAACGCGAGTCGCGCGAACAATAGGGAACCTCGCCGTAGATATTCGAATGGTCAAAGTCGCCGGTCGTAACCTGCCAGATCTCGGCGCCCGAAGACTGCTTCTCGATGAAGACACCGTCCCCGGCGCGCGGGGCGGCGAACACGAATCGCGAGGTAATGCCCGCCGCCGTACCAGCCAGCAGTCCCTTGACCATGGTACGACGCGAGATGCGGTTGCGAAGTGTCATGTTTACG
The DNA here is from genome assembly GCA_963700575.1 of uncultured Planctomycetota bacterium. Classification (GTDB taxonomy): domain Bacteria; phylum Planctomycetota; class Planctomycetia; order Pirellulales; family Pirellulaceae; genus JAJRVM01. Next base: position 519,716 of record CAVOYC010000001.1, read on the forward strand.
TGCCCCTGCAATAGCGCCAAATCAACGAACGAAACGGTGCAACAATGCGACAATCGGAATTCGAAGGTTGCACACAGTGTAGCTGCATCCAGTTGATATTGCAAAGGAATAGGCGAGCCTCAAACGAATGCCTGTCGCCAAACATCCCGTCAATATGAGATGCTTGATTCGAAGCTCGTTTGCGATTGACTTTGGATCAGTCGTATTGGCCCCGTGCTTCGGCGCGGGGTTGCGATCGCATGCTGTGCAATTGAAGAGCCCCCTTTGACAAGGCTCCTCGCTGCAGGGCTGGAACCATCGATCACCGCGCGAATAACGGCGCCACCCCTTTCGTCACCAACGCGAGCGTCACGCACATGGAGCGATATCCGTCCGACATGGACGAATCATCCGGAACGAACCGAAATCGTCGGCGGACTGAAGCCACCACAGCCAGAAGGCTTGTGAACAAGCCTTCCCTTGGTGGCGTTTGTGGCTGCATTCACCCCGGCATGAATGCCCCGGGGCGAATACCGCCAGGCGACCATGACCCGCAAACGAGCCTGCCTGCTTACCTGTGAATTAGCTGACCGTAGAACATATGTTCTCGATCAAGAACATCGTGCGAAGAACTGCCGCACCACAACCATTTTCCCTCCGCAGCCGTGCGCATGCATTTTTCCCCACACGCGTGCTGTTTGAGGCTTTATGCGATACACTAATACCAGGCGACAATTCCCTTTCGCACCTGCATTGTATCGTCTGTGTGGGTAGGCGAGGATGCCTGCTCCGCGAAGCCAACTGTTGGATCGTTACGTGTTGGATCTGAACGAGTTACCGATCATGACAACTCCATCGCTTTGTCGGTTCGTCTTGATCTGCCTGACTGTTACACTCATTCAGTCAATTGTGGCGGCCGAGCAACAGACGACCGGCAAGAACGTGACTCGCGGCAAGCCGTACCGTCTGCAAGCCTGGCATTGCTGGCGAATCGGTGCCACGGGCTCATTTTTCTGGGCCTTTGCCGATAATGGCGGAATGTCATCCTGGAATGAATATGCCAGCAAGCGGTCCGCTTTCACACCTTTGTTACTCGACCATGATTCCGTGACGGCCGCCAAGCAAATGGAAGCCATTCGCGAAAGCGTCGAAGACTATGACTACCTGGTGATGCTGCGATCGGCCATTGAACAGGCGGCGGAGCGCGGGTTGCCGTCAGATCGTCTACAGTCTGCTCGGGACCTGCTCGATTCCGCAGTCAACAGTGTATTGACCGCACCCGGTTGCGACGAGATTCTGTGGCACGCATTGAAAGACCGCTCGCGTGCGGACAACGTGCGAGTCACAATCCTGAAGCAGCTGACAGATTTGGAGTACTCACAAGCGAGAACCTCTCAATGACCCGACCAGAACGACTTCTGCTGCCAGTGACGTATCTGATGCTCGTCAGCGTGTGCACGGCGCAGCCAACAGCCGAAAAAGAACCGACAACCGTCCCGTCAGCGTCAACTTTGCACAACATACTGGTGGTGAATGAGGACAACAGCCACTTCTTTGGCAGCCGCCCGCCCGACGAAATGACCGCAGCTGGTCTGCATGCTTTTGTCGATCAATATGCCGGGTCGGCCGTCACGCATCTGTTCTTATGTCCCAACTCGATGCGCGCCAGCTTTCGCAGTCGAACTCGCGAGGCCATCTGGGACCCTGTGGATGACAAAGAACCCGAAGGACTTTGGCCACAGAACGCAAAACGCCTGGCCGAGTCTGGTTTGGATCCGTACGCGATCTGGATCCAACGGTGCCGCGAAAAAGGCATTTCGCCGTGGCTCTCCATGCGCATGAACGATGTGCACAGTGTGGATGATGTCAACAGTTTCATGCATTCGTCCTTCTGGCGTGGGCAGCCGCAGTATTGGCGAGTGCCACACGGATCTGCGAGCCCCTGGGTCAATCGAGCTATGAACTACGCCCATGAGGAGGTTCGCGAGCATCAGATGGCGTTTGTGCGGGAACTGTTGGAACGATATGACCCCGATGGACTGGAACTTGACTGGATGCGATTCGGCTTCCATCTGACGCCGGGACGCGAACGGAAGGAAAGCGGTACTCTGACCGAGTTCATGCGCGAAGTCCGGGCGTTGACTGCGGTCCATGCAAAAAAACGAGAACACCCGATACTGCTCGGCGTGCGCGTTCCCGCAGAACCGGATGCCGCCGCAGGCCTGGGCATGGATGCCACTCTGTGGGCTAAAGAGCGGCTGGTCGATTTGATCGTCCCCTGCCCTTTCTGGTCCTCGTCCGACTTTGATATCCCCGTCGAACAGTGGCGCCAGCGGTTGGGTGATGCGAAGCAGCACGTCGCCCTGGCACCGGGAATTGAGCATAACGCGCGTCCCTGGCCCGCCGGCGCGGCGGTCGCCAATGACCTGGCTTCGTTGCGCGGGTTTGCCGCCTCGGCCCGTGATCGCGGAGCCGATAGCCTGTACTTGTTCAACTGGATGGACAGCCAGACGCGACCCGTTACCGCGGACCAATACGAACAGTTGCTGCATGAAGGTCTTGGTCGAGAAACGGTGTTCACCAAAATTCGACGACATCCGGTCTGCTATCGCGACACGGTGCCGAATGGCTTTCCCGACGGGCGCAGTTGCCCGTCGAAGCGAGTCGCGGCGGCACATTCCGGATCCACGTCGGTCCGCACCCGAATTCAGGAAAGGTCTGGGCAGTTGTGGGATTATCACAGCGAAATGGCGTGGCAGAATCGAAATTGGGAGCGTCGCTCAACGGGCGGAAGCTGGAAGATATGCAGGACGTGACCAACTTAGAAGAGTACGGTGGCGGCACGGCGCGCCGTCCAGTTCCCCTGTCCGCTCGATACCGTCAAAGCCGGCTACAATGTACTTGACGTCACCCAGGCCTCAGGGGAGACCGCACAACAGATTGTCTGGGTCGAAATCCGGATCGAGCCGTGATTTGCAGAGCAACTTGATCGAGCAGGAAACCGCCATATTGAGCGTTTCGCGAACTGCAAGTTTCAGAGTCCGATTGCGCTTCGCCGAAGACGAACGACACCGTGGCCTGGGGGCAACGCCCTCGTTGTTCTACACAACACTGCTGCATGCGATTCCGCTGGGCTTGTCTCAGTGGGAGCGACAACTGACAAGCTACATCCATGACCATGAACTTCATCTATATCTTCACGATTTCCTGCTCTCCTCCGGGCTTGCGAGCGCGGGAAGCGGCGTCTTTCAAGCTGCAGCACCGGCGACAGTCGTTACTCCCACCGGGACAAGCTCGGCGGAGAGCCGAAGAATGGTGTCGGTGACGCGTAGCGAACCAGTTGTGACCCTACTGGGGCGAGCCCAGTGGAAATCGGACTTGTGCAAGACAACGAGGGCAATGCCCCAGGCTACGGTAAAAAAAGGCCTTCGGCCAATTGAACGATCCAAAACATGATCACAAAGTCACAGCACCCAACTAATCGACGCGGATAAATACTCATGATCGACTCGACTCCGCAGCGTTCCGCACACGTAACGCTTGTCATTCGAGCAATCCTCGTACTCGCTACGGTACTCTCTCCAGCCATCGCACCGGACTCTTTACGAGTACTGGCTCAAGAAGCTGACAATGCCGCGGCCTGGATGCCACATGCCGAGGACTTTGCGCTCATGTGGTGGGCGGATGGTCCGCCCGATTACTTCACGATGCGGAATCCACCTCCCCGTCAGGTGCTCTGTATGCAGAGCGGCAGCCTGGGAGTGATGCTCGACACGCAAACGCTGCAATTGCTGCATGCCGGACGATTTCCGCGAGTGATGGACATGCAATCGGCACTGGAGCGCGGGCACCAGACGTTGAGCGAACTTCCGGAACAGGCCTTGGAACTACGCATTACGCACGCAGGGAAGGTTTTCCGCTGCTCGGGACGAGGCCAGCCTCCCCGTGACCAGTTCTACTTTCCCATTCGATTCATCGAGAGCGGAAGGCATCTGCAGCGAGTGGTGATCGAAGGCCTGGAATTTGCCGCCGATGATGGAGAGCAATTAGACGCGACCGGACATCTGCAACTCGCATTCTGGCCCGATCGTTGCGTTTTGACGCTGAGTCTCGATGCTCCTGTGACCTGGCGCGATGGTGACGTGACGCTTGCGGCCGCGGATCGTTCCGCGTCAAAGTCGCTGTCCGATGGACGAGAGGTTACGCTGGAGCTTTTCGCACCGGTTTGTGAACCAGCTGAAATCGAGGTCGATGGTCAGGTCAAGGTGACCTGGGACGAGAAGCTAGGCGCGTTCCTGGTGCCTCTTCCGACCGAACCCTGGCAAAACACCCGTGGCACGTACTACAGCGTAGACGAACTCGATCGACTGGACCGTTGGCGATTCACGCTGGCCAACGACAGCGATCACGAATCGATCGCACCGGTGATGTTCGTGCCCGAGCCAATGCGTGCCATTACGGGACTCACACCACTACTTTGCGACGGCGATGGTACACCCACCGGCATTCCCGTTCAGCTGTCCAAGAACTGGCACTCACGTCCCGACAAGGGCTCACTTGAGCAGGACGGGCAGTGGCTGCATGGCTGTGCCTTCGTGCGTGTGCCACCACGATCGAAACGTGAGTTCATTTTCAGCATTGCCTATGCGCGATGGGGAGGAGTACCCGCCGCCTCGCACGCGCAGCTTTGCCTGGTAGGGTGGGGGCACAACCAGTTCTGGGACCAAACGGCGATCGGCAGTTTTGGCGAGAGCATTTGTTTCGAGCCGGGGCGGGTGCAGCGACGGTGTTTCATTACCGATGTGCGACCCTTGATGACGCGCGGCCGCAAGGGACAATCGTGGGCTTGGGCAGAGAACTGCGGGGGCGGCGATCTGTTGATGTGGGTCAACCAGCAGGGGGCTTATCGTGGCTTTCGCCGCACGCGCAATAACTATCGAGCTCATGGTCCATGCCGTACCGACGTCGAATATTGCGAGGAGACCACGGGCGGCGAAATCACCTCGCGGACTGATGTATCGCTGATCCGCAGCGACGATTACTTGCGCACGTTCCTGCGATTGCGGTACCGAGTACTGGCTCCCGTCGCTTTCCAGCGGCTCGCCTTCATGCAACTGGGAGCGGACTACTATAACGCGACGCCCTCGCGCCGCGTGGCGGTGGGAGACATGAGTGGCGTGCGTGAGGAGTGGACACCGGTGCAGGCAGATGGTCGCTACGATCGTCGCGCTGTGGCTCTTTCCGGCACGCAACCGTGGGTCAGCATCCACGGGCTCGACCTCGCCGCCCTTCAGAACGGTGACGCCGCCAGCAGCCGCGGTCTGATCGTCCGCCAGTGGCGGTCGGTACTGGGTGGTCAGGCCAATACGACGCCCTACGTGGCGACCTATGCCACCCAATGGGGCCAGCGAAACTATAAGACCACACTGGAGCTGGTGCCGCCACCGGAGGTCACGTCGCTGCAGTCCGGGGATTTTGTCGAAGCCGATCTGGAGATCGTCGCGTTTCCCGCCGATTCCGAAACCTACTACGGCCCAAATGAGTCGTTTCGCAGCTCACTCGACCAAGACGCCGATACGCCTCACCTCGTGTTAAAAGAAGCGGCCGGCAACGCGATCGACATCACAATGCGTGTGGGCAGACTGCAGCGCAGTCTATCCGCTCGTTGTCGCCGCGGACAACGAACAGGCCGAATTGACAATCCGGGGCGGTCTTGGTTACATCCCCGTCACTTTCACCGGGCTTAATCATTACCGCGGTTACGAACTGCACAGTCAACGGAAAGGCATTGGATCAGAGCGTTCGTGGCAACGACTTCTGGCAGACGGACTATGACAGTGAGTCGCGGACGTGGCAAATCACCTTCAATTTTCCGAGTGAGGGCACGCCGCAGACGCTGAGCTTTGGCAAGAAACGACCTTGAAGTGGCTGCGGCAAAACAAACCGGATGCTCGCACCAGCAGGCGATCATACCGTGATCGTCACCAAGGCCTGCCGATCCATCAGTTCCAAGTTGAGCAGTCTGCCGCAAGAAGTGGCCTCGGTCTTTCTTGTAGGGTGTGCCGAATGAGTCAGCTGATTATGCGATACAAAGTCGGGTCGTTGTTGATGATATTGGTGAGCTTCGTTGTGCCGGCCGTGCTACGGGGCGATGATGCGCTCAGCAAAGGCACCCGGACACCTCCCCGCTTGAAGAAAAGGCACTCGATGAAGTCAAGAGAGCAGATGTCCCGACGAACGCCTATTTCCTTGTTGAATCGACGGACGGCGTCGTACAAACATTGCGATGCGATGCCAGCGGCCGTGGATCATATGGTCCGAACCTTTTAGCAGACGAGGGAATCCGTGCAGACAACGCCCGGCTTGCGATGACGTCGAAGGACGCGGAACTGCGGATCACGACGGAAGGCACAGAGCCTGTACAAGTGCGTTGGTCTTTGCCATTTCGACGTGACGGATTCTATGACGCCGACGCGCACCGACTATATCTCTCGGCCGATTCCCTCGAGTCGCAATCTTATCGGGAGCTTTTTCGCAAGTTTGTGGGAGGCACGGGACACGCCAAGTACATCGAGGAACTGAAACGTGTCAACTCGAGCCACCCGTCAGCTTTTCAACATGGGACCGTTACAGCGCCCCTATGGCTGGGCGCCAGCAGCGCTTTCAAAATGGTGTGTGACCGTGAACTCGGCTGCGAGCTTCACGTGGAGTGGCCCCAAGTGGAGCGACTGCTGTGCCAAGTGGAAAAGGATTCGATCACCTTCTCCGGCGCACTGCACGGCATCATGCGAGTACGTTTGCGGCAGAGTGGCACCACACATGACACATTGGCGCGTTTTGAGAAACTCTCGCTGCAGGTTAGTCCCGATGTCGAGCTGGAACAATCACTTACCGGCAAGCGAGTTTCGTTGAATTTACTGCTCGATGAGTTTTTCGAGCAGGCGATCTATTTCTACCCGGATGTCATCACGGGCGGCGACTGGCTGCACGGTGCCGTATCCACTCATCAGCTCGACGACGAGCGGTCGCCATACGTTCAGAAGATTCACCGATCACTGATCGAGGCTGCTAACATCGGCTATGACCGCTGCGGCCACTTCGGATTGATGTATTGCTGGGGCGACTCACCGAACTACGGCGACGGCGGTTTTCTCGCGCCCTCGATCGACGCCCGGCAGCTCCACGTCAACTGGGTATTTATTTGCTCTGCCGCGCGGCACCTGTTGATGACCGGAAAACGAGATGTGTTGCGAGTTCGGCGGGCTCGCTGGCTGGCGCTGAACGACGAAGAACCGCTCTGTGGCGGTGGTGCACGGCAAGCCGATCCCATATTGGTAAAAGGTGACTGGCGTCTCGACTTCAGCCTGCCCACTCGTCACACGCTTGGTCAATCTTTCACAGCAAACACGCCCTGGCGGAAGTTGAGAATCAAGCTGGGCAACACCGGCAATGCTCCCGCTCAGGCATCCGTGACACTCAGACGCGATGATCCGGCCGGAGATGAATTGGCGTCGCGGGTCATCCCGCTGACCGCGGGAACGGCGAGCGAAATCATCCGTGTCGAGCTGGATGCCGAGCTGCCAGCGGGACGTTATCACGTCGAACTTTCTGACACACAGAGCGGGCGCAAGTGGGACGGCGGCTTGTGCTGGTGGACGGAGCCAGAGACACAATACTCGGGTGGCGCAGCTTACAACGGCCCGTTCCACGGGGACTTGTGGGAGCTGATGCAGTTGCTTTTCGATTACGGTTACGATCGATTTGGCCCCCGACTGCACGGTGTGGCGGCGTATGATCGCAGCCTCGGATGCGGGCCAAACAAGTCCGGCCGAATCGGCGATCCTATTGTCTGTGTATCGTATTGGGAGCAATTCGGAGGCGGTAAGGACATGTGGTCCAGCCTGTGGTATTCGAGCGCCTGCAGCGCGATGGCTGAACTGGCTCGTTGGCAGGGCCTGGAAACAGAGGCGCGGCGTTACGAGCAGCTGCGACGCGACGCGGATGCAGCGTTCCACAGCACATTTGGACGCGAGATCGAGGAGGATGGTCAGCACCACTTCCGCTATGTCGCCTGCGTCAACTGGGACGGCCATCTCCACGACTACGGTCACACTCACTACAACCTCGAGGCGGTTGCGCGGCATCGCCGACCGGCAAGCGGGAGAGCGGATCCTGCATTGGCTGGACACGGGCCGGTTGAGTCCCGATGGCGGTCGCACCTGGACCGGCAATGTTTACTCGCTGTGGCAGATCGCGCCGCCGTTCATCACACAGAACAACCGCGATTGGCAGGGGCTTGGCGGCCGTGCCGGCGGCTTTCCATTTGGCGAGGTACTGGCAGCCGGCGGCACGCGATTGTCAACCGCGGCCGTGGATGTGCAAGCCCGGGCTCGCGTCCTGGGGATTGACGATGCGTGGCGGCGCGCCCTTCAGATTATCGATCGTTACGCGCGTCCCGACCGGCTCACGGGAGGACGCTTCGTCGCCGATCCGGGGGGACGCGGCCGTTGGCATTTCGGTCCGCCCCAGCTCGATCGCGCTGATATCGAAGGATTCCGCGAGATATTTCCCGACAACGGCGCGGTTGCCACCGCCCTGCCTCTCGCCCTGCTCGGACTCGAGCCGACAGCCAACGGTTTGCGTTTGTGTCCCCGCGTCTCCTCGTCACTCGAAGGCTACGAGGTGAGCGGACTCGGCTATGGCGGAGCCGTCTGGCGGATCCGCGTTCAAGCCCCGCGCGAAGACGGCAGTCCCGATCGGATCAAGATGCAAGTCGCGCCACGCACGGTGATCGGGAGGGTTGGCTGGTGCAAACAGCCGACCACATTTGCGCACTGGGCACCGAGACTGCCGTCGTGGAAGTGGACGTCAGAGCGGGCGAGTGCGTTTGGCTGACACGAGATCGTCCCGATGCGCCACCATGGCGGGCGGAAAGCCGGCGAGTTGAGTGGAGGATGCGCGGGAGTACGCTCCGATATCCTCACTGTCAACCAGGTCTTCCAGCTCGACTCCGGATAGTCTCTCGGCCAGCGAGATTGTGTCAAGCGTGTCGCAGGTCGGACCGAGAACAGCTAGGTCGCACAAGACATAGTCTTCCCAGTCGGCGCGATTCCTCGAGACAAATACACGGTTCTCGCCCCACGGTGTCTACATCACGATTGGTGCCACTGTGTGCGGAGACGCGTGTTGATTCAGAAGAAAACCCATCACAACGTGCACACGTTTTGACTCAACGCCGCTCAAAGCACGCAGTGTGAAGTGGCATCGACGTGCCACCGCGGCATTGGAACCCATGCCGCCGCCCCACACTGCTCAAATCGGGTCGTCTCGTTTCAGTCGGGTGAGTCGTTTGTGGTGGATTCCTCGAGTTGGAACGAGGCCATGCTTGAGCAGTGGCACGTCGAACCAACCATGGAATCCGCACTCGTTGCCGTCGTTTGCACACTGCGAAGAATCCTGGAGAGAAAAGCGAAGAAAGAGGGTGTTCTTGTCGAGAGATTCGAGGGGTCGAGAAGAATGCCCCACTCCTCCCTCTTTCCGCCCTATCCGTGAGGCTGCCAATCCACATTGCGCGATTTGCCGAAGTAAATGGCATGGCGAAATCCTTCTCCTGGAGAAATCGGAAGACCACATCTTCCTCCCGCGCGCAGGCCGCCGTCCGCCTACAGCGGACTCTGGCCCAGCGGTTAAACGGGTGGGCTTGAGTCGCACTCAAAACGTCCGTTTAACCGCCATGCCCGCAGGGCTGCGCTGCACGCCGGCCACTTGAACGACAGCCGCCGCCGGAGTCGTTACCGCTCCCAAGCGACCGTCGCTAATCCGGGCCTGTCAATTGGTATGACCGTGCTTCACAGAAAGTGATGCATTACCTGGCACATCGCATGACATGTATATGTCAGTCAACGCGTGGCACGACATGATCGCACGATGGAAGAGTCTGCCCACTCTGTGCGATTTGTCGAGAAAAATGTACGACTTCCCATTTTCCGCGCACATCGACAACGGACTTCGAGACCAAGAGTATTTTTTGAGCGGTATCGCCAAACATTCTTCATGTTCGATCAATTCCCGGAGAATCGAGAGCGGTTCGTAGTGGAGTTTGAGGATGTCGCGCCACCAGGAGCCACCTTCCGCGCCGCCGCTTTCAGCCACGGCTACACTGGCAGAATGATGCCTGTCATATCGGGCGAGTGTTCGTTATCGACGACGCCTTTCATTCTCTCGCGCTGAGAATGCTTAAACGGCTCTGACTAACTAAATGCCCACCGCATCGACGATTCGCTGTGCCTGGGGGAGTCGTGGAGCGAGAAAAGATTCCTGCCCCCTTTTTTCACTTCCTTACCGGTGCACAGTTTCATGCCTAGCACCACAACCCCATTTCCGTCAATCCATCACCACACACCAAAGGCGATCCGTGAGCCTGTCAACCCCAAGTTGCGCAATCTTACCGCGAGAAGTGGCATGGCACCACTCTCTTTCCACTCTCTTCACTTCCGCCTTGGCGGCTGCTGAACGGTGGGGCTTGCTCGTCGCCGTGCCGATCGCCGCTCGCATCAGTGGCGGATGCGAGCGAACGAACAAAGTGTCCAGACGGTCTGCCCCCCTTTTCTTCCCCGTAACTCACGCTTTTTCCGTCTCACTGTGTTGCTCTATCAAAACAGCGGCTTCGTTAAATCAGTCTCAATAGTAAAGGCAAGACGCATTCTTGATGCAGCTGTAAATTCAAGGATTAATTGTCCTGGAACACTAATCCCTTCTGGCCCATATCCAATTCCGATGCGGACGCCAGCCTCTACCTTAGCCAATGATGAGAGTAGATCACCTTGGGGCCAAATTCGATGGTTCAGGCCACCCTTTACTGTCCATTTTTGCGTACCGAAGTTGTAGCTGCCTCGGAATTTGTATCCACCCTTTATGTCAAAAGAAATCTCAAGCGAGGGTGCAGCGGTATCATTAGCAAACACTCGCAACTGTGGCTTATATCTATCATAGATTTGTTTGCCAACAGGAATCGGTACGAGGAGTCCTGCTTTCGCTCGTGCCGCCCGGTCCAGCAACTCGCCACCCAATGGTTTCAGTACGATTTCATTATAGTAGTATTGCCAGTAAAAGGCGGAACTAACGAGGGCTCCCACGAAATAGGCTGCATCCAGAGATGTCATTCCTGTTGTGATTTTCGATACCCTCGCGGCCACCTTGATTCCACGAATCGCCAACCCAACGGCTAATGAAGATAGCGAGACTTGACCACTAGGATCAACGTAGGTCACTGGGTTTGCGTTGCCATACACATAGTCATGTAGCGAAATCGGTTGAATTTTGAATCCCGCAAACGGATCCTGCCCAAAGAACCGCCCCGTCCCCACATCCAAATACCTCGCCCTCAGATAATCCAACCCCGTCGCCGCATCCCTCTGCTCACCCGCAAACAGATACACGTTCCCCGTCGAGCCAACCTGCCCAATCGTCCGACCAAACGCATCGTAGATGTAGCGATCCGTGACGATGCCCAACGCATCGCTCAACGCCCGCGTGCTGCCCAAGCCCATCGACGTGGTAGAACGACTTGCCGGTGTCGCCGTGGCGATTCTGCGAGATCAGGTCGAGGCCGTGGACGTAGGAGACTTTGAGGATGCCGCCGGGGGTGTATTCTTCGAGCACCTGGGCGTAGGGGCGGTTCGTGTCGAGCAGGAAGCGAGTTTCTTCGCCGTTGACGGTTTGCGAGACGCGGATGCCGTCGGCGTCGTACTCGTAGGTGACGTCGTTGGTGCCGTCACCGTCGGTGTCGGCGGCGATCAGGCGGTTCTCGAAGTCCCATGACTCGTAGAAGACGTGGTCGGTCGCGTCGACGATCTTGCGAAAGCGTGTTGCCGTTGTCGTCGTACGCGTAATCGGTGTCCGCGCCGCCAGTCGTCTCCTGCATCAGGCGGTCGTTGTCGTCGTAACGTATACGTCGTCAGCCCTTCGGCGGAATCGTCGCGAGTGAGCCGATTGCCGACGGGGTCGTAGGTGTAGTCGAGCGTACGTCGAGGCTGTGCCGCACCGGGATCGAAGATGTCTTCGCCGATCAGGCGGTAGATCTCGTCGTACGCATACTCGACTCGGCGACCGTCGTGCTCGGTCACCGCGGTGCGATTACCGGCCGCGTCAAGTTCGTAATCGAAGCTGGCGAAGACTGCGTCGATCGCGTCACGGTGCTCGACGGAAAGCAGACGGTTCAAGGCATCGTACTCGCGCATCTCTACGGCGCCGTTGGGCAGTTCCGTAAACGTCAGCCGGCTTCGGCGTCGTACTCATGCCGGGTCACATCGATGTCGGGGTCGATGACCGTTTCCTGCCGGTTGAGCTCGTCGAAGGTGAATGTGTGATCCCGGACGGAATGGTCACCGATGTTCGATTACCCGCCACGTCATAGGTGTAGGAGATGGCTCCTCCGTCCGGATCGGTGCGTGACAGCAGTCGGTCGCGCGCGTCGTACTGAACGTCGTCGTTCCGCGGTCATCGACAATGGTCTCGCGCAGGCCGGTGGCCGTGTATGTGAAGTTAACCTCGGAGAGGTCGGGAAACTGTTTGCGACCAGCCGATCGCGCTTGTCGTACTCGTACGAAATCGTGTCGCCGTTGAAATCGGTCGTGGCAGCGACATTTCCGACGGCATCGTATTCGGTGCGGACCGTTGACCCAGCGGCAGCACGGTGGCCGTGCGACGACCCAGACCGTCGTACTCGAACCGGGTTTCCTTGCCGTTCGCATCGCGCTGTACGACAAGGTCCCCCGTTCGTCGTACTCGTATTCGGTGCGCGGGTGGGTGCGGGTCGCGTTCAGCGGATCGTCAACTTCGGGGGCAGGACGGCCGTCGAGTCGACCAAGCGTATCGTATTCGTATCGGTGGACCGTCTCGCCGCATCGATCCGTGCGATCAGTCGCCCCTCCTGGTCAAACACGCTCTGCGTGCTGCTGCCGTTCGCCGAAATCGTCTCGACCGGGCGGCCGCCGTCGTCGTACACAAACTGCGTGATGTTGCCCAGCGGATCGGTGACCGACGTCTGGCGACCGGAATTGTCGTAGCTGGTGGTCGTCTCTTGGCCCGTGGCATCACGGACGAGCACCTGGTTCCCGGCCGCGTCGTACGCGAATTCGGTGCGATTGCCGCGTTCGTCGATCTCCGCGGTCACGCGTCCGATTGCGTCGTATTCGGTTTCGTGCGTGGGTTATCGGACGTCATCTGGCGTGTCGTCGGGGAGATCGTGTCGGTTTGCCGCCCGACCTTGTCGTAACGGAACTCGTGCGGCGACCCAGTTCGTCGATCACGATCACGGATTGACCGGCCGCGTCGTACTCGGTGGTTCGTGCGTGGGTTGTCGGTGTCGTCGGCGGGCGTGTCATCGGGTAGATCGTTTCGATCATCAGGCCCCGGTCGTCGTAGACGAATTTCGTGCGACGGCCGAGGGCGTCGATTTCTTCGATACGATTTCCGACCGCATCGTAGCGTGTTTGTGTTTCATAGCGTGACGCCGTCTTGCGACAAACGCTGAACCGTCACACGTCCGTCGGCGTCGTATTCACTCTCGGTCACGATCGTTCGCGACCCATTCGGCGTGGTCTTCGTGCGTGTTTCTGTCAGCTGATTTCCGATTGCGTCGTAGGTGAAGGTCGTGACCTTGCCCACCGCATCGGTTTGGCTGGTGACTCGCCCAGACCATCGTAATGAAAGGTTGTACGTTGCCGCCAGGCGGTCCATCGACAACGGATTGCCGGACGAGTCGTACGTGAAGCGGGTGACCATGCCGGCCGGATCGATGATGGAGAGCAGGTTGCCGCTGGAGTCGTATCTATTGGTGGTCGTATTGCCCAACGGGTCGGTGCTGGTCAGCAGGTTGCCGAAACTGTCGTAGCTGGTGCGCGTGACATTGCCCAGCGGATCGGTTTCGGTGCGCAGGTTACCTCGCGCGTCGTATTCGTAATACGTCGTGTGGCCGAGCGGGTCGGTGATCGAAGTTTCCTGAGTCGGTTGCCTGAGTCGTCGTAGGCTAAGCGTGACGCCGCCTTCGGCGTCGATCTCGGTGATCACGTTGCCGAGGTCGTCGTATTCGTACGTGTGGGAATGCCGAGCTGATGGTGAATGTGTCCAGAATTGTTCGGGTCGTGGACCAGTTCGATCTGCTTGCCGTCGGCGTCGATCATTCTGATCAGTCTTCCCTGGTCGTCGTACTGGCTGCGGATACCGGTCCGACCGAGCGGATCGACGATCTCGGTCAGGTAATGCGGTCGTGTCGGTTCGTCGTAGAGTAATCGCGTGATGTTGTCTTCACGGTCGGTGACCGCGACCAGATCGCCGTTGACATCGTAAGCGTATTCGACGCGGTTGCCCGTGGGGTCGATCACGGCCGCGATGCGGCCCTGCGGATCTCGCTCAAAGGTGACATACTGGCCGGTTGAGCTGAAAATGCCCGCGTCGGAGAATGTCAGCGTGTTGTCGTTGCGGTCGGCTACTTGCTGCAGATCACCGGTGCCTCCGTCGATGGTGAACCGGATCCCTTCGCGGTGGTGAGCGTCAGGGCGCCGCCGAAGGTCGGTGACAACGGATTCCAGGGAAACCCCGAGTGGTACTCGAGTGCTTCACCGTATTCGTTAACTCGCAGCGATACCTCTCTGCAGTCAGCGTGCTGGTGACGTCGGCGTCCGGAACAAAGGATCCTTCGAAGATTCCCAGAAACGAGCCGGCCACCCCGAGCGCAGTGTGAGGCGGAAGGTAAAGCCTTCGCGCTTTCCGCCGGGCAGCGTGACATAGACGCGAGCACCGTCGTGGAACGGATTGTAGATCAGGTCTTCTTCGGCCCGGTTTTCGCGACGCTGGTGCGAATATCCGTGTCGGCGAATTCTAGACGCCAGCCGAAGCCGAAATCATTTGGCTGGCCGCGTTTAGCGAATCGTAGGTCCGCGCGATGGTGATCGGGATCCCGGAGACCGGGATCGTTAGGTCGGTGAAGGAGAGTGTGAAGTTGCCGATCTTCAGTTCACCGGTGACTTCGACAAGCATCTGTTCGGTCGTCTCGTTGCCACCTGCATCCCTGGCAAGCAGTTGCAGGATGTAGGTGTCGTTCGCGAGCACCGACGGATCAAACGTGCCCGAGCACGCCATCTGTGACGGGCGACGATCCACTGGCGATCTCGACGAACTCACCGCCAGCCAACGGCGTGTAGGACAGTGAGTACAACACGAGACTGTCGTCGGTCACGGTGCCCGATCACGTCGACCGGCCCGGTGATCTGCTCGCCGTAGGCCGGTGACGTGATGTTCACGACAGGGTCATCCACGTCGGTCGGGTCCGCCACATCGAGCGGTACGGACGTTTCGCCGACATTACCGGCCGCATCCGCGGCGGTGGCGCGCGCAGGTCATCGCGCCCCGCCACGTCCAAGCGCAATGTCGCTCGGCCCGTAGCGTCCAAAACAACCGGCGTTGTTCCGATAAACAGCGAAGTGGAGATGACTCCCACGTCGTTGAACCGCGACTACCACGACATCGACTTCCTCAAGCAGGTTGATCGGATTATCGCTCAGTGTGATCTGCAACCGCGGGGCGACCTGGTCCGTTGTAACGTCCAGTGCGAAGTTCTGCCGATCCTCGCCGCCACGCCCGTCGGTCACGATGATCTCGACCTCGCTTGATCCGATATCGCCGACAAGTGGCGACCATTCGAGGCGACCGAACGCGTCGATGGTCATGCCGGCCGGCGCGGCTGAAAGTCCAAACAGAACGGTGTCACCATCGGGATCTTGAACTTGCACGTCGTAGCGATAAATGGCTCCGGCCGCGACCGTCGTCGGGGACGAGGAGATGATCGTTGGAGCGTCGTTGGTCGCGGCTGTCAGCGTGAACTGCTGCGCGGACCAGGCGCCGTTGGAATCGCTCGCCACGAGGGTGACGACGTGCGGGCCTTCCTGCCCGGCAACGGGTGTCCAGGCGACCAGCCCGTTGGTGTCAACCGTCATTCCGAATGGGAAACCCGGCAGATCGTAGCTGATCGCATCGCCTTCTGGATCGGAAGCGACCAGCTGATATTCGTAAGGCTGATCGACCGTGGCCAGAAACGTGGGTCGAGATGTGATGTTCGGAGCGGCGTTCGGCGTGCCAGCGATCACCTCCAGATCGAAGGTCTGCCGCCCCACGAGCCGACCATCACTGACGACAACCACCAGAGAATGAACGCCGACATCCGTCGAGGTCGGCGTCCATTGAATCAGCCCGGTGGTCGGATCGATCGTCATGGCGGGAGGTCCGGCCATCGAAAACGACAGTGAGTCGCCTTCCGGATCGGTGGTGTGGACGGCATAAGTGTACACGTCGTCCACGTACGCCTCGGTGGGCGGCGTGGAGCTAATGCTCGGCGAGTAGTTCACCGAGCTGACTTGAACCGCGAAGTGCTGGCTAGTTGAGCTCCCAAGTCCGTCGAAAACCTGTACGACGACGTCGCGCGGGCCGATCTGTTCCGCCGTCGGCCGCCAGACAATCGTGCCCAACCAGGGATCGATCGACATCCCGGTTGGTGCCGTGGAAAAATCGAAGAGCAAAGTACTGCCGTTGGGAGCGGTCGCCTGGACATCGTAACGGTACTGCTCATCAACGGTAGCCGTAAACGGCGGGTTGGAGACGATTGTGGGAGCCTGGATTGAGGTGAGGGAGTTCACCTGCAAGGTGAAGTCCTGTGTGTCAATGCCCCCTCGTCCGTCTTCCACGCGCAGGCTGACCGGATGAAGTCCTAGCTCCGTGACGGTTGGCCGCCACGCGATTAATCCCTCGCCATCGATAGTCATCCCCGCGGGCGCAACATCGAGCTGGAACGTGAGCGGGTCGGCGTTGGGATCATTGGCCTGCACCCGGTAACGATAGATTAGCCCCGATTTGATGATCTCGCCGGGCGCGGAAATGATTGTCGGTGGAACGTTGGCTGCATCGGCGACGACCTGCAAATCGAACGCCTGTGTCGATTCACCGCCGTGACCGTCGGTGACAACAATCAAAACATTCGCGTTACCGACGTCACCAAGCGCCGGCAGCCAGTTGACGACGCCGGCTGCAAGGTCAATCGTCATGCCGGCAGGGCCCTGCTCCAAGCGAAACTCCAGCGCATCTCTTTCCGCATCCTGGGCATGGGTCTGGTACTGCCACGGCAACTGGATAACCGCCTCCGCGACGGGTGTTGAGGTGATCACCGGGGACGTGTTGACGCACCGTCACCTGGAACGACTGTAGTTCGAAGCCGCTGCGTCCGTCGCGAACACGAATCATCACATCATGAGTGCCGATGCTTTCAACCCCCGGCCGCCACACGACGATGCCAGTTACGCTATCGATTCCCATCCCCTCGGGCTTGACGAGCAGATCGAAGCTGAGCGGATCGTGGTTGGGATCCGTCGCGACGGCCCCGTAGCGAAACAGCTCGCCCACGGTGGTCTCGGTTGGCGGCAGGCTGGTGAAGTGCGGTGCATCGTTGACGCTGGGGTCGCCCACGAACTGAGTGCCAAAGACGGCGTCGGTGATACTCTGGTTTTCGCCCAGCGTCAGCCTGTAGTAACCATCGTCTGGTGTGGTCTGCTCCCAACCTGATTGCGCCTCCTCGCGGATGATATACGTCCCCGGAGACAGGCCAATGAACGCGTAATCACCGTTATCGTCTGTGGTCGAGTACAGCTCGCCGAGTTCACGCCGAGCGTTGTTGTTCTCGTCGAGGTAGATCACTCTGCCCCCGAGCCCCGATTCTTCGCTGTCGCGCTGTCCGTCACCGTCGAGATCGTCGAAAGCCATACCACGGATTTCGCCGATACGACGTTCGAAGATCTCAAGGAGGAAAGTCTGATCGTTGACTCCTCCGTGGCCGTCCGCGGCACGTACGGTGACTTCCACAACATCATTTGGCTGCCCAATCCCGGGGATCCAGGAAATCTGGCCCGTCTCCGGATGAATGCTCATTCCAGGCGGGCTTTCGACAAGCGAGTAGGTCAGCGTGTCGTTGTCGGCGTTGACGGCTACGACGTCATATACGTACAAGCGCTCTGTTCGAGAAAACCCACCGAGCGGCGCCCCGTAACCAGCCTGACTTTGTGTAAATCCATACTGGATTGCGGAAATGCCATCGCGGGCTTGCAGTTGATGAGGTCCCGGCACTACCGCGAACTGACCGCCGGCAAAACCGGAGTCCGCAATGGGGACGAAGGCGTCCTGAGGTAGCAGGCGTCCATCGAGCAGAATGTTGTCGAACCGTCGCCCACGGCGCAACCACATTGATGTATTCGTCATAGCTATGGGATTCCCCGTCGCTATCACGAGGATCCGGCACTTCAAACACATAGCTCGTGTCGAACTCAGTGACGGGCGGAGTGAGAATCATTGACGCATCGCCGGTGATACCGTCAAAAGAAAACGAATTGGAAAACTGCGCTACCGCGATAGGCGAGTTCGACGAAATGTGGGCGGGCTGGTCGATATTCTGCTCATGGAATTCCCCACGACTCAGTGTGGCGACTGTCGCTCCGTTGACACTCAGGATCGTTCCGTCAGTGGCAGCCAGCATGCGAAACGTGTCCCCCCCAATACGCGACGCGAGTGGGATGGAAAGGAATTCGGTTCCCCATGACGACGTCGGAGGCAGTTGCTCGACAAGATGATCCGTGCAACAGCCCCCTGATCCCACATATGTCGCGTCATTGCTGCCAAAGACGGAGACCGGCTTGTCGGATGTGATGCTGGTGCCGGTCACATCGCCGCGATTGCGGGACTGATGAAGCACCTGTCCCGCATCGAGAACATAGGCCTGTTCATTCTCGCCAGGTACCGTGACTGTGACTGACGTATCATTCACAGTCGCGACAATCGCAAATTGACTATAGGAGCCACCATAACTCATTACGAGATAGTCGATACCAATAGCGTCCGTTGGTATGCCGAGGAATGTATCTTCTGAGCCGCTACCAAGAAAATAGTTGTACCCGCTTACCGTGACTCGCTGGCTGGCAGCCACGTGAATACCGTTGTCGAAGATTCCATCGCTTCGATTGTGGCCGCCGGCTGGTAGGTGGACGACGACAGTATCCCCGGAATTGATGACGAAACCTTCCGAGAAACCAAGGGCGGGAATCTCCACGGTGCCTGTCGCACCCTCGGGGCTGCTGATCAAGAGTGATAGCGACGGGTCTCCTCCGATCCTGCCCTCATGAATGTTGGCGGGAAATGTGAGCCAGAACTCGGTCCCCATGGATGATCCTGGTGCAATCTCTCCTCGTACATGTTGTGTGGGCGGCTCGCTCACGATCACCGGATCATGATCGCCTATTTCCCGCCGCACATTGACGACGAACTCTTGGACCGCCACTCCGCCGCGGCCGTCATCCGCGGCGACAGCCAATACTTGCCGGCCTATCTGATCGCTTGTCGGAATCCATTCCACACGTCCAGACGTGGGATCGATCGTTAGCGCGGACAAGTCCAACCGGGCGTTGTCGAAGCTGCGACTGAGCCGGATGTCGTCGAAGTAGACCTGGTCTCCGTCGGATACGAGGCGAATCTCCAACGGTGCGCCCAGCAATGGATGGACGGCCCCCACACGGAACTCCGCAATCGAGGTTTCAAAGGTACCCGCTGCCAGATTGAGAGAAGTCTCTTCGGCCAAGATCTCGCCTCCAGCCACGAGCTGGACCGCGTAACCCCCGATAACGGAAGACGTTCCATAGCCAACCGCGACTTCGAGGCGGTGGCTCGTGTTTGCCTCCAAGCGGGCGTCCAAAACCTGCGAGAGAGACTTCCGCCGACGCTCCAGGCAACGTTGTCCCCCTCGGGGGCGCCGCCCAGTTGATCCCGACTGTTGATTCTGCGAATTCCGCCGTATCCTGAAACGTTCCAATCGGGAGCAGCAAATGTGAAGGGGAAGGATGGGCCCAATCTGGGGATTTCAAAGCCCGCGTTCTCAATAATCAAAGGAACCTCGTGGGTTGCGAACGTCAGAGCGTCTCCATCGGCATCGTCGGCATTCGCATCGTAGATGTAGGAAGTCCCGACGATTGCCTCCGCCACCGGCAGCGAGGTAAACACCGGGGGTCGGTTGGGCGGTGGCTGGATCGCTGACAAGGTGAATGCCTGCTCGGATAATCCACCGCGGCCGTCTTCGGCGCGCACCGTGATCGAGTGCGTGCCGATGTCGGCAGCCACAGGCTCCCACTGGATGACTCCCGAGTCGGCGTTGATCTGCACTACCGGCCGGGGCGAGGGGAAGTGAGAACTGCGGAGTGTCGCCATCGGGATCCGCAGCGTCCACATCGTACGTGTAGGTGTACCCCACGAGGGCTTCGATATCCGGAACCGTCGTGATCGCCGGCGCGGCGTTCAATTTGCCAAGAAACACCAGATCGTAGCTGAACTGAATCTGGTTCGGATTGAAGAACGAAATCGTCCGCGAACCGGTCATTTCGCCCGGATCTAGCGTGCGGTCATCAAGGAAATCAGTAAAGTCAAAATACCGCATGCCATCGGGCGTTGTGCCATCAAAGCCGCGTACGCGTACCGATGGATCGCTGAGATTGGTGACTCCTGCTAATAGCGGTGTGTCCGCCAGATAGGTGCCGGTGTTGCGAATCGCCAGGTCCGCAAACAGAATGTTCGTGTGGGATTTGAAGGAGGTGTGGCCGTACTGGCCGGTGATACTTCCGGAGACATCGGAGAACCGCGAGAAGTCGATGGTATCGGGAGCCGGCTGGACGCCGGCGATGGTGACGCCGCTGGTTGAAGAATCTCCCGCCGAGTCCGTTGCGCTGACGTCAAACCGATTTCTTCCGGGCGCGATGGTGACCTGTTCAAAAAACTTCCCCGCCGAATCAATAACCTGAACGGGACGATTATTGACCGTAACGGCGGCGATTTCGGCGATGGGATTGGACGATACCACATTCCCCGTGACGAGTACCGTCTCACCGTCACGGAACCGACCAGCCTCGTCCGGCGTGATGATCGTCACCACTGGTGGATCGGCGATTCCTTCTGGTGATCCGTTTGTCGGCGCCAGAGAAAACTGGGCATTAGCCGAACCGGATAGAGAGAGCCGCGTTACCGCGTCTGCATAGCGATAGACAGTACTATCCGCGCGATCAACCACCCATAGGTCACTACCACCTCCCGGGCTCGTTCGTAATCCCCGACGGATCGCTGTTGGCCGGGTCGAGCTGCCAGCGGCCAAGCAGATTTCCAGCCGTGTTGTACACGAACACCGCGTCGGCCGCCGCGTCGGTGACCCACAGAGTGGTGCCGTCGGTGGCCAGGCCTGTCGGATCGACGTTGTCACCAACGAGCTCAAATGCACTGGCGATGGACTGTTCGCCGCGCGTGCGAACTGCTGCGTTCTGATACCGTGCGATGTCCTGCTTCCACAACCCAGAGATCCTGGCCATGGGTCGCCAGGCCTTCGGGATGAGTCAGACCCAGTGCCTGCCAGACGCCGACAAGCTGGCCGTTCGCCAAATACATCGTGACCTTGTGTGTTGTGCCATCGATCGTCCAGTAAGTGTCACCGGCGGCAGTGCTCGTCACGCCTCGCGGATCTAGCGTATCAACCCCGGGGGTATTGCCCAACAGTTCGCCGGCCGGTCCGTATCGATACGCTGCCTGCGCCGGTATCGACGACAAAGAACTTGGCCCCGTCGCCTGCGGGTGTCTCGGGACCCATCTCACTTTCGCCCGACGACTCGGCGTCACCCGCCCCGAACGCATTGAGATAATTGATGATCAGCAGGACGTCGATCGGCGAAATCAATGCGTCGCAATTGACGTCGAAGTAAGGTGGTGGGGTCGCGTCACTGATTAGTTCGGGCACGTCGCCGGCGCCGTCGCGGTTCAATTTGTTCACGGTCAGTAGCGCATCGATGGGAGAAATGAACCCGTCCGCATTGGTGTTCAAGCGGTTGGCCGGGTTCTGCCAGGTGCAAAAGTTGGTGTCTCCCAACAGCTCCGCCGATTCGATGTGGATCGAGCTCTGCTGATCTTCGTCGTTGTTGATCAGCCGAAAGACAACCGTCGCCACCTCTCCCGAAAGCACCGACGACAAATCGACGGTCACTGTCGTCGAACCGGACTGCTGTACGAAACTCGTGTTGCCGCCACCCACGCCGCCCAAATCTTCCGAATCGTTGAAATAAGCATCCTTCCCGGGGCCGATGGCCTGCACCAGTGGCTGTCCCCCCTGGTCGACCAGCGCCACCTCAAACGCGTCCTTGATGGTTCCCGCGGACAGGCTGTCAAAGGATGCCTGATAAGTGAAGATGAGACTCGTTGCATTTTCGGGAACGGCAAAGGATCGTTCCAGGCTCACGAGAAATGAATCGCCTTCAGTCAGCACGGCGCTGCCGGGCGATACGGTGCCGTGTGCTCCTTCACTGCCCCCCCATTCTGAATCGTCCAGCCCGAGAACCCGCCGGCAAAGCCGAGACTCGCAATCGTTCCGTCACGTGTCGCGGTAGGCAATTCAGCGATCACCGGCGATGGTGTGCCAGCATCTGAAGTCGCAGGCTCATTCGAACGCACGGCTTCTTCGCCTTGAGTGACGGGGACTTGTGGGCCAGGGGCCAGTTCGGTGGTGACGGGGCTGGATTCGGGGCGGACTCGCCCTGGCCTCTCTCCAACGAGAAAGTCGGTGAGGCGTCGAACGTCGAGGTGACATGGGCGGCCACCGGTGGAGGCACGCCGTGCACAGACGCAAAGGCAGTCGGCCCCGGTTCGACCGTGACATTCGAGGAACCCGGCCGGAAGTTGCCCAGGCCCGACGCCGGCACGTCATGCAGGTTGTTGCCACCCGCGCCCGACATGCCCGCGCGAAGAGGTTGGAGGGCATCGGAATCGAGTGTGAAGAATGCCTGGTTCAACCCCGTGTCCGCCCGGTCGTCCGGATGCAAAGCGGTGAAACTCGCCGCGTTCCGGTTCGTCCGCTTGGCGTCCGCGGCGACTCGGGTGGAGTCGGTGATGTCGGATCGATGGGTCACTTCCGACGGCTTCGTCGCAAGGTGTTCCAAGGGCCGCGTGCTGCGTGACCGGCCGACGGCACCCTGCTCGGTCCACAGCCCCATGTGCCGGGACCGCAAGGCCTCCAGATCATCGAATTCCAGCGGCGAGAGAAACGGCACGATCAGCATCGAACCGGGTGCGGCCCGCACCTCGAGCCTTTCAAAGAGCGACGACCGATAGCTCCAGTGTCCTCTCCTGGCTTTCCGAATCGAAAGCCCTTGCTGTCGCCTCTGACGCACGTTCTTTCGACGTTTTCTGCCCAGGCCAGATGCAGGCGTCGGAATCGTTCTCGTCATTGGTTGTTCTCACCATTGGTTGATGGCTCTGCTTCATCGGCGGAAAAAACGCGGCCGGGGGGCAATCGCGACAGAAATCATCTTTTCAACGCGTCAGCACGGAACAGGAGTCGTGGATCGAGCCACTTCTGGACGACGCGTTCGAGAAGGGCGCCGTGGCCTTCGAAGAGCAGCCTGAAGGCTTCCGGATGTCCACCGCCAACTCTTTCAGCAACCGGCCCCCCTAGTCCGAATCGTCTTGGGTGGGTTTCGCGAGCATTCGCCCTGCTATGCATCCTGTGGATTTTTATAGAATCGAGCAGTCTATTTACCACCTTTTTTGGGGTAAATAACTGCCCTCCGGTGGGGGATCCGGAAATGGCTGCGCACGACATCAGCAGGAACTCGCCAAGTCCACCACGGTTTGAACAGCCCCCCCCGCCCATCCGTCGTGGTAACCACCGCGCTGCTACCGCGGCAGTACCGACGTTCCACCCCCGGTCGTGCCACTGTGTGCGGAGACGCGTGTTGATTCAGAAGAGAACTCATCACAACGTACACACGTCTTGACTCAACACCGCTCAGAGCACGCAGTGTGAAGCGAGTACCGACGATCCACCGCGGCATTGGAACCCATGTCGCCGCCCCACACTGCTCAAATCGGGTCGTCTTGTTTCAGTCGGGTGAGTCGTTTGTGGTGGATTCCTCGGGTTGGAACGAGGTCATGCTTGAGCAGTGGCACGTCAACCGACATCGAATCTGTGTTGTCCGTGCTCAGTCATCGGTCGTGCCACTGTGTGCGGAGACGCGTGTTGATTCAGAAGAAAACTCATCACAACGTGCACACGTCTTGACTCAACACCGCTCAGAGCACGCAGTGTGAAGCGAGTACCGACGATCCACCGCGGCATTGGAACCCATGCCGCCGCCCCACACTGCTCAAGTCGGGTTGTCTCGTTTCAGTCGGGTGAGTCGTTGGTGTTGGATTCCTTGGGTTGGAACGAGGCCATGATTGAGCAGTGGCACGTCAACCAACCATCGAATCTGTGTTGTCCGTGCTCAGTCACCGGTCGTGCCACTGTGTGCGGAGACGCGTGTTGATTCAGAAGAAAACCCATCACAACGTACACACGTCTTGACTCAACGCCGCTCAAAGCACGCAGTGTGAAGCGAGTACCGACGATCCACCGCGGCATTGGAACCCATGCCGCCGCCCCACACTGCTCAAATCGGGTCGTCTTGTTTCAGTCGGGTGAGTCGTTTGTGTTGGATTCCTCGGGTTGGAACGAGGTCATGCTTGAGCAGTGGCACGTCAACCAACCATGGAATCTGTGTTGTCCGTGCTCAGTCACCGGTCGTGCCACTGTGTGCGGAGACGCGTGTTGATTCAGAAGAAAACCCATCACAACGTGCACACGTCTTGACTCAACGCCGCTCAAAGCACGCAGTGTGAAGCGGGTACCGACGATCCACCGCGGCATTGGAACCCATGCCGCCGCCCCACACTGCTCAAGTCGGGTTGTCTCGTTTCAGTCGGGTGAGTCGTTGGTGTTGGATTCCTTGGGTTGGAACGAGGTCATGCTTGAGCAGTGGCACGTCAACCAACCATGGAATCTGTGTTGTCCGTGCTCAGTCACCGGTCGTGCCACGGTGTGCGGAGACGCGTGTCGATTCAGAGGCAAACCCATCACAACGCGTACACGTCTTGACTCAACGCCGCTCAAAGCACGCAGTGTGAAGCGGGTACCGACCTTCCACCGCGGCATTGGAACCCATGCCGCCGCCCCACACTGCTCAAGTCGGGTTGTCTCGTTTCAGTCGGGTGAGTCGTTGGTGTTGGATTCCTCGGGTTGGAACGAGGCCATGATTGAGCAGTGGCACGTCGACCAACCATGGAATCCACAATGTCCGTGCTCAGTCACCGGTCGTGCCACGGTGTGCGGAGACGCGTGTCGATTCAGAGGAAAACCCATCACAACGTACACACGTCTTGACTCAACGCCGCTCAGAGCACGCAGTGTGAAGCGAGTAGCCTCACGCCTCACGCCTCCAGATTCCGATTCAGATGCACGACCTTGGCGGGAGGGAAACCATTGAAGTGAGTGGAGGAGGCGTGGGAGTAAGCGCCGATGTTCTCGCTGTAGACCAGATCCTCCAGTTCGAGTTCGGGCAGTTCCTCGGCCAGCGAGATGGTGTCGAGAGCGTCGCAGGTCGGTCCAAAGACGGCACTAATTCGTTTCCTTCCGCGTTTAAACGCCTTGAGAGGATACTGAATATGGTCGAAAATCACGCCCGAGAACGTATGGTATACACCGTCGTTGATATAGTAGCACGGCTTGTCATCGCGGACCGTCTTGCCGATAACCTTTGCCACCAGCGTCGCTGCGGTCGCCACCAGGAACCTGCCGGGCTCTGCCAGGATTTCCATGTCCGGGGGGAACAATCGATCGAGTTCCGCCTTGATTGTCTTTGCCAGAGCGCGGAAGGGCTGTACGTTGTCGTCGTAAGGCGCAGGAAAGCCGCCGCCGATATCGAGTATCTTGACCTGCGAGTAGCCTCGGTCGTGCGCCTCCTCGAAGACCGGCGCCACCAGACTGAGCGCATGCGTATAGCTGGCGAAGCTATTGCACTGGCTGCCGACATGGAAGCTGAGCCCCTCGACGACCAACCCGGCATCAAAAGCTGCCTCGATCAGGTTGATCGCCTCGTCACACGGCGTTCCGAACTTGGATGACAGTTCGACGACCGCACCCACGTTGGGCACCCGGACTCGCAACATGAGCCCGGCTTGAGGCGCATACCGTTTGATTTTGCCGATTTCCGCCAGATTATCGTACGTCACCAGAGGCTTGTAAGGATCCAGCTCGACCAGCGTCTGATTGTCCTTGATGGGATTAGCGTAAACGATCTTGTCCCAGATATAGTCCTGCCGTTCTTTATCCGGAAGCGACTTGATGTGTTCGTGCACCAACTGAAACTCGGCGATCGAGGCCACGTCGAAACTGGCACCCGCGTGATAGAGCGTCTCGACGATCGCCGGGTCGGAATTGGCCTTCACCGCATAATAGGCCTGCACGCGCGGCAGATGCCGCTTGAATTGGCGATAATTCTGCGCAGCACCTCATGGTCCACGACAAACAACGGAGTGCCGTGCTCGCGCGCCAGGTGCTGAAGCTCTTCTCGAGTTGCCATCAGTCACGGTTCCCCACCAGAAAGTTCTTAAACTGCCAAACATCGGACAGGTCGAGTGACAGGGGGACGTACCCGTCAAATACGTTGCTGTAATTCTTGAGGGGGGTCCAATCCGAAGGAATGGAGATGAAATTGCCCAGATAGGGCTTGGAAATGTCGAGGATGTAGTCATGGGGCAGGTCGTCGGGAACACAAATCCCCATCTGCGGGTTTTCGATCATCCACATCACTGCTGCCACGACGGAAATGGCGACCTGCATCGTGGTGGCATTCTGATGCGGCACCAGACGACGTGATTCCTCAATACTTAAGTCACTACCCGTCCACCACGAATTGAAGGCGTGGCCCATAACCAAGGCTCCAAGGATATCGGCGCCACGGGTAATCTCGTCGCCCATGATTCTTACGTTGGGCTGCAGCTCGTAATCGTAACCACGCAGTTCGTTCAGCGACACGATGGCCGCGTCGCAGGGGCAGTACGCATAGTGAACCGTAGGCCGGTATATCGCCTTGCCATTTTCGCACACGGTCAGCCGATCGGAGATTGTGTACGCTTCGCCGTGTCGCACAACCATGCCACGGATCGAGTAGTCGGGAACCCACGACCGAACCCAGGTATTCATCCCCATCTGGGCCAGACAAATCTGGTTCCGCGGGCCTTCCTCGTGTTCGTAGGCCAATGGCGGCAATTCCTTTTCATGCGTACCCCAACCCATCTCGGCGGTCGTCGTACCCTCTTCCCGAAATCCCTCCACGCTCCACGTATTGACAAACTCATCAACCTGCTTGGGCTGATCAGAGATCTGAGTGTCTCGTTCCGAGCAATGGATCACCTTGACGCCCAACGTCATGGCCAGGTGGTTGAAGGCTCGATCGACCCTCTGTTGGGCTATCTCCTCGGCGGCCTCGCCAGTCACTTGCTTCTCGGAAAGCAGCCGCTCGGCGATATCCAGCAGGGCCTGCTTGGTAAAGTGCGAGATCAGGCCGGGATTCGCCCCGTGTTCCAAGACGGCCGTCGGCCCCACTTCAGACCACGACTCGCGCAGCCGACGAACGTTCTGGTGACGCCAATAGAGCGTCCGCTGAGTCGGATGTTCGTAGAGTGTGCGATCATACGGGTCCCACACCTCGACCGAAGTGTTGATGTAGAGCACACCATGTTCGTGGCACCAGCCGACGATCTCGCAACAATCAATGTTCCACGCCAGGTCGATCAGCAGGTCGCCCGGCTCCAGGTATTGACCCAACAATGCACCAAGATTCTGCGGCGTTATCTGATCGCGCACGAAACGCACGCCTTGGCTTGTCCACGGCTCCAATTGGGGCGCCCGATCCTCAAAATCAAGCACCGTAATGCTCTGCAGTGGAACTCGCAGGTGTTTCACCAGAATCGGCAACGTACACTGTGCCACCGATCCGAAACCGACCATCAGTACGCGTTTGTTGAACTCGACCGTCGCATTCGACACAGCTGACTATCTCCTATCGCTTTTCGAATTCCAGTGGGGGCGGGAGCCGATCCTGCACTCGACGACACGGCATCGCTCGCCTGGAAAAACACTCCAAGGATGGCAGTGACGTGACCCAGCATCGAAGCATGCAGCTCCCCAATCAGTTCCTCCAGTCTTGTCGCAACCGTAGCGCGAAACTGTATTTTTGTCATCGCCCGACGAAGATCAAGGTGACTAATCGGGATTATCCGTATCGGCGGGATCAAGGTTGCCCGGACCATTGCTGACCATTGCTGCCCATTGCTGAACAGCAGCATACGGCCCCTGTAACACTCAGCGGGGCCGTCCGGCGCGTCAAGTTAATAATCTAATGATCGCACGCCACGGGAAGTCTCGTACTATCGTGTTGAAACCGAAGCTCGGCACTCCGCGAGTTCCGCAGCCCCTGAAACCGATCGGCGACGAGCCCGACGGCGAAACCGCGTGACATCAAGGCGAGTTGCGTTAATTCACAGCCATAAAGTGACGCGGTCCCACCAATACGCCTGGAATACAGGAAATCCGTGACTGCGTTGTCCCTCCCCAGTCCGTATGCGGCTCTGCAGAGCCGAGCTGCGGCACCACCAACTCCCTGTCGGTGCGAAGACGAATTTGACGTTCTGAATAGACATCTTTGTGGCACCAGACGGTACTGCCAGCCGTACAAGGAGATCGCGTCATGTCGATTCATTTTCAGTGTTCGTGCGGGCGTCATTGGAAAGCCCCGGAAAAGTTCGCCGGCAAGCGTGGCGAGTGCCGTGACTGTGGACGTGAGATCATGATTCCGATGGTCGGGGAACCGCAGCACGAGGAAGAGCCAATTACCGCTGAGGTTGTGTCTTCGGACAGACCCCCGGGTGGGGACATGGCCGCACAGAATGTGGCAGAGCTGAGGGAGTTCTTTGATCCTCCGGCCACGTACGAACCACGAAGAAACTGGAGATGGGCGATCCTGCGGCCGATGTTTCAGGCCCTGCTCGACCCGCGCAGTATTCACTGGATGCTGATCCTGGGTGGCGGCCTGGGAGTGTTAGGCCTGCTGGTTTGGATGACGAGTCTGGGGGTATTCGAGGACCCCCTGATTCTCGCCGCGGCACTGGGGATCGGCACCATGGCGGTTCTGATCAGTGGCTGGCTCGTCACGCTCAAGACACGATTCAAGATGGCGGGTCAGGCACTCACATTTCTTGGTTGTGTTGTTGCCCCGTTGAACTTGTGGTTCTACCACGCGCAAGGCCTGGTAACGTTGGAGAACCGACTTTGGATTGGCGGCCTGGCCTGCTCGCTCCTCTATATCGCTACCGTTTATGTGCTGCGCGATCCGCTCTTCATGTATTCCGTCGAGGTCGGCATCACCCTGACGCTTGGTCTGCTACTGGCTGAACAGGGCCTGATCGGCGATACGACTTTTCTGAGTCTGACGCTCATGGTCCTGGGTCTGATCTCCATCCATGCCGAACGGGCATTTTCGCCGGGCAAGGGCGAATTTAACCGAGAACGTTTCGGCATGCCACTGTTCTGGTCGGGACACGCGCAGGTCGGAATATCACTCGCCGTCCTGCTGGTAACCCAGGTCGTCGGTTGGCTGTTCGACCCGGCACGCGACTTCTTTGGTGTGACCTGGTTCGGCAACTCACTTACGCAATCCACGATCCTGGCCACGAGTCTGTGGCTGGCTGGAGCTTACGCCTATGCGTATTCCGACCTGGTGGTACGTCGAGTCGGAGTCTACACGATTCTGGCCGCGTTGTGTGGAGTGCTGGCCGAAGTGACCTTCGTGGGCATGAAGTTGCACGCGGAAGGGCTGATTGCCATTCTGGCCCTGACCGCTGTGGCGGCCAACGTGGTGCACATGCGAGTCAACAGGAAGGACCATCCTCTGAGTCGCGTGGTCATGCTTCTGGCAACAGTCCTCAGTGCTCTGCCGATCGTTATCGCGGTGGGGTTACATATCCGTGCTACCAGCGACCTTGCCGCCCAGTTCGACTGGACCTACGCAACCTCTTGGTGGTTCGTACTGGCGATGCTCGTTGCAGCCGTCTGCAATCGCCTTTCCGCGTACATCTATCGGCACGCCGCTCCGCGGTCGTCATCGGTGTATTTCTTCTTCAGCGCCGCCGCCGCGGTGGTGGCTGTTGCAGGCTTGCTTCGCCTGTTGGGCATCACAGCCTGGCCACAGCAAGCTCCGATCTTGATGCTGATGCCGTTGGCCTATCTCATCGCCTCCAGGTTGTGGCGCGACCACAGTCCCGAGATACCACTGTACTGGGTCGGTCAAACTGTGACCGGGGTGATCTTGTTTCACGCCCTGTTTGCTTCGGTTGATGTGCTGGAAGCCATCGCGCGTCCCGTGCAAGAAGAAACGGCCAATCTGCTGCTGGGTCTGGTGTTTGCCGAGGCGGCAGTCTTCTACACGATGGCCGCCATCTTTCGGCGCCGAAGTGTCAACGTCTATCTGGCGACGGCGGCTTCCTGCGGTGCCCTCTGGCAACTGTTGGGCTACTGGGGAACATCGCCCGCTTACTACACCGTGTTGTACGCAACGCTCGGCACTGGATTCCTGGTGATCAGCAGATTTCTGGGGGTGGACCGCCGAGAAGTGCATCGATCCAGTGGCGACAAGGCATTGGTGGTACGAGGACGAGGACTGGCCGCATTTCAGTCCGGAAACGCAATTCTTTCCATTGCCGTGCTGGCCGCTTTCTTCCAGGGTCTGACTCAATTGCTCCCGCACGTCACGGATTGGGAGGGGCTCTGGGCCCTGACCTGGACCGCAGCAGCGACCATCGTTGCCGTCTGCATCGTTCCGGACGGCAGTTGGCGACGTCTTTACACGACCGCCACCGTCGCTTTGCTGGGTGAGGGATTCCTCATGCTGCATATACTCGTCAATCTGACCCTCTGGCAGAAACTCGAAATCTTCAGTGTGACCATTGGAACGCTGCTGGTCGCGCTAAGTTACGTCGGCCGGTTCCGGGAGAGCGAGCAGAAGCGGGACGACATGGTCTCCATAGGCTTGTGGCTCGGCAGTCTGCTGGCCGCCGTGCCTTTGATCGTGGCCGTCGTGTATCACCGTTTTTTCGGAAATGGGATTTCGCCGTTGGACGAACTGTGCCTGTTGGCTGTGACCCTGTTGATGCTCGTGACCGGCTACAGTTGGCAGATCAAGTCCACCACATTCTTCGGCGGAAGTTCGCTGGTCATTTATCTGCTGGCAATCGTCATCTCGCTGGGCTGGCAACAGCAGGTCGCCGTGGGGGTTTACCTGGCAGTCGGCGGCGGACTGGTCTTCGCCCTGGGGATTGTCCTGAGTATCTTCCGCGACAAGTTGGTCGAATTGCCCGACCAGATTGCCCACCGCGAGGGGATCTTCCGCGTGATGAATTGGCGATAGGTGTTGTTTGAAAAGAGCTGACTTGTAGGATGCAGACCCATTCACCCACCAACCAGCCCATTGGGGATACGATCCGACGCTGCAGGGCCCTGTCATCGTCCACGCACTTGGTGCTGCTCGACGAGCATTTACATTATCGAGTCATGTGTGCGAATTGTTTGAGAAAGCTGGTACTGTCCCTCACCTATTTCCTCTCCCCCGCTATTCGTTTCGCGGCGGGGGAGAAGAGACACGACGACAGTTATGGCTTCGTCGATCCTTAGCAAGTAGTCTCGCATGCCGAAACGCGCGATCGCTGTTGGCCGGTGGATCGACACCACCAGCAAGCCCGCCAGCAGACAGGGCAACTGAGACGGCGCACCGTTTGGCTCCCATCTTCCGCGGGCGTACGCTTCTTGGCGACCGGCCGAAAGCTTGCTACTCGCAGTGGCGGCGTCCAGTCGCCGTTCTGCGGCAAGATACCGCAGCCACCTGAATAAGTCATTTTCTGCAGGTCCCCTGCGGGTCCCCTCTGACCCCTGTCGCTCC
Organism: uncultured Planctomycetota bacterium; assembly: GCA_963700575.1. Classification (GTDB taxonomy): domain Bacteria; phylum Planctomycetota; class Planctomycetia; order Pirellulales; family Pirellulaceae; genus JAJRVM01. Next base: position 551,617 of record CAVOYC010000001.1, read on the forward strand.
ACGACTTGCGTCCACCCACCCAGTTTTGTCTAATACTTACATGGATTACTCATCTGGTTCCTGAATCTCTCTCAGCAAGTTTTCCGGCAGCGTTGCTGCTTCCAAATCACGTTGCCGCCTTTACAGCGATGGACGGTCTTATTTCAGCGGGAGTTACTGCGGGAGTTACCGTTGTCCCGTACGACCTGCGACCGCCTGTCAGCACCACGAGGAGGTATCGAATGAAACTCCTGAGCATCACCGGCGCACTGATCGTCTCGCTGGTTGCCACCGCCTGGTCTCCCGAGGTCTGTTCGCAGGAGTCAACCTCGAATTACGACCACCTCAAGATCCTCGAGCCGTTCTTGGGTCGCTGGGTCTACGAAGGTCCGGTCAAGCGAACAATACCTGATTTCCTCGACAAGGGTACTGAAATTCGAGCGGAGCTCGCCTATCGATGGGCCGTGAACAGGAATGCCATTGTGCTGGAAGTCACGGTACATCCCACGGGCAAAGCAGAATTCAAGACGATTGAGATGATCGGCTGGGATGTCAGGCGGCAAATGATCGTCAGCGGCTCGTTCAACTCGTCAGGAGGCATGTCGTTTGGCTCGTGGACCGTGGAAGGCGACAAACTGACGATCAAGGTGCGCGAGGTCTCGCGGGACAGTAAAGAATCGAAGTTGACGGTGATCAATCAGCTCGAAGGATCCGACAAGATGATCTGGAGTGAGACTCAGCGGGTCACGGATGGCGAAGAGCGGCCGGACAGTCCGCAATACGAATTCAAACGCGTGGAGAAAATGAAGTAGCGTTCGTGGCCGTCGACAAAGATAAGGCCTGAGTGGCTCAACTTGCGACATGACCTTGTGGCGGTACAAGGTGGCTTTGTAACCGTTCACGGGTTCGGGAAAGGCTGGTCTTAATTGGACAGCGTCACTTTCACTGTTAAGATCATCTTAAGCCCTTCTTAGCACGGGCTTTATCGCCACCGGGCTAGTCCCGGTGGTAGAGCGTTTGACAACTACCGTCGATCTCGGCCACCCATGAGTTTGCTTCCTGCCGGCCATCGCCGCCTCCGGCGGCGATGGCCGGCAGGAAGGTTTGTTTTTCGGCTGGCAGGGTAGTCAGCAAACGTAGAACCACCGGGACGAGCCCGGTGGCGAAAGTCTGTTACGCAGACGCGAGTTACGCACACCTTAATCCAGCGTGACAGTCCTCACTGTCATGTTGCGATATGCGACTGGCCCGTGATCACCCTGCAGCATGAGCGGCCCTCGCGGTTGCTCCGATTCATACTCATAGGTGGCCGCGCGTGTGGGACCCGTCACTTCGACGTTCTCATGGACCACTTTTCCCTTGTGAACCACCTTGACGAATCTGGCGTTGGCAGGCAGGGCAGAAGTAGGTCGAGCGTTGAGCCTGCACGATACGTTCGATCTCGCGCTGCTCGCAGCTCGGACAGATCTGACCGGCACGGTTGTAGACACGATGGCGATTCTGATAGCCGCCCGGATTATTGAGCGCCGTGCGGTACGTTCCGTCGGCCAATGTCGAACCTTCGTAACGAATCGCCTCCTCCAAAACAGCGTGCATGCCATCCCGCAATCGTTGCCACCACGGTCGCGTCAGACGCTGGCAGACGGTCCGCGGATGAATTCCAGCCACATGCAGAATCTCCGACGCATACAGATTGCCGATCCCGGCAATCGCCGACTGATCCAGCAGCGCGACTTTGATCGGCGTCCGGCGATGACACAGCCGCTGCTCCAGTTGCTTCGCGTTAACGGCCAGCGCGTCGGGCCCCAGGCGAGGCGGCCCCAATTGCTGCTCGATTTGTCGGCGGCTCAACAACCGAACGGATCCCAATCCGCGCCGGTCCCAGAACCAGAGACGCGTGAAGTGTGCACCTTGCAGGTCGATACCGAAACGCAGGTGCTCGAGCGTGGGAGGGTCGGCCAGCAGCACCAGGCCTGTCATCCGCGGCTCAAACACGATGGCTTGATCGCTGCTCAGCCAGACGATCAATCGTTTGCCCAGCCGATCTATACGTTGGACGGTCGTATCCATCACGCGCCGCCGAAAGGCCGGCAGCCGGGGAGAAACGGCAATTGCTCGCAACTTGCATGGCGGCCGATAGACATCGCACACGCGCGTGCCCACAATTCCCAGGACCCCGCGTCGCATCGTTTCCACTTCGGGTAGTTCAGGCATCTGGCTCCCTCGATCCGGCTCCGAATCAAATTGATACCGTCGCTCGCACGGCTCATCCTACCGAGCGCAATTGCCGGCGGCCAGGGTCGGTTCGAGAACCGATGTTACGGGGGCGAGCGAGAGGATGTGAGCGGTGGACCAACGAGAAGGCGCATGCGGAGATTATTTCGCGCATGGGAAATGGTCGCTGCTTGGCATCCGCTGCGTGGGGCCGCGTGAACTGTTGACGCCGCGCGCGCTGCTCACGACCAGATGATGGCCATTCTTGCCCGGGCCCTCACCAACTTGATGTTCACCGGCAGAAAAACCTCTTTTTTTGCCGATTTCGTGAGGGATCTCCGGCCTGGTTCGTGATTCAACAATAGGAGCAGGTGTTGGTAGACTCACCGAGACCGTGTCGGGACACACGGCAACGCCGGTCCGCGCCGACAATCCGCGGTTTTCCTTTGACGTTGGAAAACGGTGAAGCCAGTGGCCTGTGTTGGTCAGGAGGAGAGTGATGAAGGTGCAGCCGGCGTGTAACCGACGGCCGGAAACCGGGGATTTCCCCTGTCGTAACACCACCCCGCAAGCGCAGCGAAGAGACGTGAGCTGGTGCGGCTCGTTGTGGCAAGCAAGCCGGTGTACTCGAACGCTTCACCGCCGGCCAGATTGCTCCGCAGCGACCCGCGGGCGAATCAGGTCCCCGCTGAGAGTCCAGCCGCATGCCGCGGCTCGCTCACTGGCGAGAGGTCGGATCGGCAAGTCGCCAGGAGCGACCACTCTTGGGACCCGTCGGAAGGAACATGAATTCAGTCTGACTTACCTGCTCCACTGGCTTTGGGCCCTGGTCGCCTTGACGCTGCTGGGAGCATCGCCCCCGGGGTCTGTCCAGTCTCCCGGTGCGAGAAACACGAGTACGCGCTCACGCGGCAACGCACCAAACGGGCAGAAGATCGTGATCGATCTATCCAGGAGAGAATCATTCACATTGCTTGCCGTGAACGCCGATCCCGATGACGTGCGCGTGACCGACGTGCAAGTTAAACACCTTCCTTCGACATATCACCTGACTCCGCGTCAAGGTGACGTGCGGCTCGGCCACAGCGTGGATATCGTGCTGGAGAAACCGTCCAACGTGCGCATCCGCTTGTCGCTGGTCAAACGTGGCCGGCAGCTCGCGCTGCGCGTCTCGCCGCAAATCGTCTTTGGCCCGGGCGATACGGTCGAACTGACATACAGTCGTATTGAAAGAACCGCCCGCACGCTCCATCGTCGATTGAAAGACCAGCGTCAAAGGCTGTCGACTCTGGCACGTGAACAGCGAAGTCTGGAGATATGGCTCGTGTCACCGGCCAACAAACCACTCCAAACGGTGAAGACGGTGCGGATGCGGCTGAAAATCCTCGAGCAGGAATTACAGGCTCAACAACGGCAACTTCCGGTGATGGTCAGTCGCTGCGTGGTGCTCGGTCAGATCGCCGATTTCGCCCATCAATTGCACAAGAGAACCGAAATTCACTTCCAGGCACGTGCCGCGGTGAAGTGAGAGAGTAGCAGAGTGGGTAAGTTTCACTGCGAAGCAAATCAATGACGAAATGAACAGCAGTGGTGTAATCTGGATGAAGGAATCATACGACCACATTGTCCGAGATGGCGAAGATCTGGTGCGCATTCAAGACTACATTCGCAGCAACCCGCAGCGGGCTCGGCTTGATCAGGGGCAATTCATTGTGTCGGAGGCGGGCTACGCATTGGATTTGGGTCACTTCCGTGATTGCTGAGTACCGTCTGGGATGACTGCGGCAAGATACCGCAGCCACGGCAGGCAGCAAGATACCGCAGCCACGGCAGGCATCGTCTCTTCACCCCAGGGCTGGAAGGAACTCAGATGCTGGACGCCTTCCCCTGTTGGCGTGCCACGCGGACCATCTCCTGCAAGTTCTCCAGCGGCGTGTGCCGCGGCACAATGCAACCCGACCCCAACACAAAACCACTGCCTGGTGAGCCGCGATCGATACATCGTTGGGCCGCCTGACGTATTGTGCGGCAATCCCCTCGCAAGAGCTCTGTCACGGTATGTACGTTTCCCATGAGCGCCGCTCGTGGGCCGACAATCTGGCGGGCACGGGCCAGGTCCACCGCGTGATCGATCTCAATCACATCCGCGCCGGTGTTGGCGTACCGATCCAAGACACTCGTACTGTCGCCACAAATGTGCAGCAGGCAAGCTGCTGCCGAGTGCTGCTTCCAGGCGCGAAACACTTGTTGCTGGTAAGGCATCGCGAACTTTTCATAGGTTGCGGGTGAGATGACATTGCACGAAGCCAATGAATCGCCACAGTGAAGAATATCCGCACCTGCGTCCGCGCAGGCGTTACCGAAGGCAATCAGCGCTTCGGTCGCCAGGCTGAGTGCTAGGTGCAAGGCCGGTTCATTTGCCTCAGGCATGCCCGCTTCGGCCAATGCCACCTCGTACAGCCATTGTTCGGTGCCAATCAGATACGAAGCCAGTGCGAAAGGGCCGGTCCCCGGTGAACGAATGGCAACGGCGTCACCAACGGCGCTGCGCAGCTGGCGTATGGCCTCCAACATAACCGGCATCCGACCGTCCCGGTGCGGATCGGGAACTCGCAACGTGAACACCTCATGGAGCGAACGAGCGACGGGATCGCGGAGGGTCGGCAAGTCGTCGGGTTGATATTCAATTCCGCACCCGAATCCCTCAGCAATATAGTAATTGTCACACCCGACGGCGATCACATCCTGGTCTACGACTGAGTGCAGTGCCAATTGAGCTCGAGCCATGGCTTGACCGTCACTATAAAACTGGCGTAGCGGCAGCCCGGCATGTTGGGCTGCCACATCGTACATATAAGGTGCGACCGCAATGCAATCAGTCGGCTCGTGGCGGATGGCTCGCAACACGCGTTGACGCGAATTCATGGGCAATGATTTTCCCCTGCTCTTCAAGATGAACTCGGAGGATTTCCGGACTGACAGCCTGGCCATCAGCGACATGCTGGCGATCGCGCGACGGCCGCACAGGGCAGGATCTGGCGTCATCGAGCTGAGCGGAGGCATCAACGATCCAGTGTGCCATTATTATACCCGCGCGCAACGGCGGACCACTCACCAAAGAAGCGGAAGTCGGCTGGCGTGTCGCGGCCGCACGTGACCAGCAACGTTGCACCGATGGTCGGTGGCAATTAGACTGAGCGTCTGGCTTCAAGCTGCTCAGAGGAGTTCTCAATTGACAGGTTCGTTTCATATCGCCGTTCACACCGCGGCCTGTACGCTGGTCGTGCTGTGCGAAATGGCGCCTTCTGCTGCGGTCGGCCAGCCCCCGGATGTGGCGCAGCGAGCACGGCAGCTGATGGTCCAGAACGAGGTGGCTGGACGTGGCATTCGCGATACGCGAGTTGTCGAGGCGATGCGCGAAGTGCCCCGCCACCTGTTCGTTCCTGCCAATCAGCGCAAATATGCCTACCAGGACGCGGCGTTGCCGCTAGGCCATGGCCAGACAATCACTTCCCCGTTTGTCGTGGCGTATATGACCGAAAAACTCGAACCACAGCCCAGCGACAGGGTGCTCGAGATCGGCACCGGCAGCGGGTATCAGGCATCGGTGTTAAGTCGCCTGGTGTCAGAGGTCTATTCAATCGAGATCGTCGAACCTCTGGGGCGTCGAGCTGCACGCACGATATCCGAGCTGGGCTACGATAACGTGCACACCAGAATTGGTGACGGCTATCAAGGTTGGCCGGAGCACGCGCCCTTCGACAAGATCATTGTGACATGTTCGCCAGAGAAAGTGCCTCCGGCTCTGGTCAGCCAGCTGAAGGAAGGAGGCCGACTGGTCGTTCCACTCGGCGGCCGGTTCCAGCAGACGCTGTTTTTGTTCCGCAAGGTGGACGGACAACTGCAGAAGGAAAAGCTGGAGGCGACTTTCTTTGTTCCGATGACGGGCCAGGCCGAAGCGCTGCGCGTGCGTAAAGATGATTCAGGTGTGCCAAAGATTATCAACGGTGATTTTGAACAGCAGGCGGTGGAGGGCGCTTTGCCCGGCTGGTTTTATGTGCGTCAGGCTACGATCGTCCGTGAGCCGACCGCGGACGCCGGCCAGTACGCGTTACTCTTGTCGAACAGCACTCTCGGCCAGAATTGCCACGCATTGCAGGCGTTTGGCGTTGACGGCCGGAGGGTTAACCACGTCGAGCTGTCCGCCCGCGTGCGTACAGAAGGGGTCACCGACGCGGGTGTCAAAGACGCGTTGCCACGTATCGAGCTGGCATTTTACGACGAAAACCGCGGGGTAATTCGCCGAGTAGCCTTGGGGCCCTGGGAGGGGGATGTACCTTGGTCCTACCACAGCATCAAGGTCCCCGTGCCCGGCAGAGCGCGATTGGGCACCGTCTTTGTCGGGATGTTTGGCGCCACCGGCCAGTTCATGGTAGACGATTTGAGCATTCGCAAAATCGCCAGTCCCCGCTGACCGCGTGCCAACTTCGGCCTTCATGCGGCCGGACGTCCGGAATTCTGTTCACATCTTCTGGCGATAAGTTTCTGCGTGAACCGTTTTGGCCCAACGATGGCAAGGTGGACACCCAGGTTCGCAGCGGGCCATTTGTCGTCCTCATTGAACCGGCGCGGTAGAAGCGTGGCACATCGAACCCCAAGAGGGGTGATTGCAAATCTGTTGGTGGGCGAGTTATAATAAAACGGTCATTACCTGACCTGGGGCGGGGTCATGAGTGAGGAATTGGCAACCGTATCTCCACGATCAATTGAGATACACGATGCAGCGACACTACTTTTCTTGTCGCGAGACGCTCTTGTCGCTGCCTTTGGGAATCTTCCTGGTCGGCAGTTCGTACTGCCCTGGAGATGTGCAGCTCGAATGGTCTTGGATGGCGTGGGGAGTGAAGTCCGTTTGAGCTGATCGCCTGCTTTGTCTCCGGCTTCCTTGGTCGCTTGTAGGCGACACGGCCGAGAATCGTTCGGCCCTCACTCGGACCTGTCTGTGGACGTGCGTGACGCTGTCCACGGCCGGAGCGCGGTGTGGTTGTTTCTCGAGGAAATGGAACAGGGCCAGCATGACGTTCAAGCAGTCGAGATGTTGACATCTGATATCACCCCTGGCCTTGCTGTTGGCCTGCACCGCGATGGACCTGGAGTTGCAGGCTCAACAACAGGTTGATGTGGTCACGGCGCGACACACGTTGCGTTCAGCCCGCCTGTTGGTTCACACCGATCTGCAGCCGACGGAAGCTCATGCCTTGCTGGCCCGATTAGAGCAGGTGCTGGACGAATCGAGCGACTATTGGCGCCGACCTGCCACCGGGCTGATCGAGTGCTACGTGATTGACGACCTCAAAAACTGGCCAGAGGATGCGATTCCCCACCCCATGGTGCCGCTGGTCGTCGACAAGATTGGCGGCATCACTCTGGTGGGCGACGTCGGGGCGGGCATTCAGTCGCGCAAGAAAGTGACCGTATTGGCTACGTCGCGCTACGGCGTGGCGGAACACGAAGTGGTACACGCTTATTGCGGGCAGACATTTGGCGTCACTGGGCCGGCCTGGTACCGAGAGGGCATTGCCCAGGTGTTTGCTTACGGTTTCGGCGAAGACAACGGGGTTCACTGCCCGGAAGAGTTTCTGGCCCAGTTCAAATCGGGACGCCCGAAACCGCTTCCGGAGATTGTCCGCGGCGGGGCGTTTGCTCAACGTTTGGCCAGTTCGCTGGTTGACAAGCTGAACCGTCACGAAGACCTTGCCGGACTGATTCCCATTGGCGCGTGGAGCGAAAGTGACGTACGGGAACTGGACCAGCTGAAGGAGGCGTACGCTTGGAGCTGGCTGGCATGCCATCTGCTGTATCACAACCCCAACTACCAGGCACGTTTCAAGTCGCTGGGTCAAGCGTATCTTGCCAGGCAAGAGGAGACGTTTGGCGAGTTGTTTACACCGGTGATGAAGGAATTGGCGTTCGAATACGAATTCACGATTCGGCACCTCGACATCGGTTATCGAGTCGATCTGTGTTGCTGGGAATGGGACAAGCGATTTCGTTGTGCGGAACATGGGCGCAGCATCAGTGCCAGGATTGCGGCGGCGCGAGGTTATCAAGCCTCGGGACTGCGCGTAACCGGCGGCCAGAAATACCGCTTCAAGGCGCGCGGGACTTGGAGTACGGCAGCGCAGTCCTTAGCAACCAGTGCGGATGGGGATGCGTATGGCTTCGGACGCCTGGACGGGGTGGTCATGCACAATTACCAGTTGAGCGAGTCCTTCAGTCTTGGTGCAAGAGGAGAATTCCAAGCTCCCAGCGACGGCCTGCTCTACTTACGTTGCCGCGATTACTGGTCGCAGCTGGACGATAACGAGGGAAGCGTCGTCGTTGCCTTCACCCGTGCCAAGTAGCTCGGCTCTCGCCTGGATCGGCCTTTCAGTGCCGAGTCATGTTGGTCGGCCGCCGCACATTTCCGCCCGTTCGGACCGAAGTCCTGTGCCGCTCCCGGCCGCGGCTGTGGCCTTGTGGCCCGGCCTGCTGAAATCGCCCAGCGCATCGTGCCCTGCGCATGCTGAAGGATGTGCAGCATCCGTTCGATTCGCCTCCGATGGGGTTGCGACGCGCCGTGGGAGTGGGTGGCAGCTTCTTAGGCCACTCGCGCGGCCCATGATATACTCTTATACTCGTGACAGCGATCTCGTTCGACTTGTTCGGAGACACCTTATGTTCATGTGGCGACTGATCTATTCCTCGCGCCAACAGTGACTGAAGATTCACCAGGAGGCTCGTTTCATGCACCGCCGCCATTTCCTCAGCACATGCGGCTTGACGTTATCCGCTGTGACTGCCGACTACTGGACTCATGCGTTGTTGCGTGCCGCCGAGCATTCCGGAGGAAGCTCACGGAAGGCCGACGTGCTGGTCATCGGTGGCGGACTGGGAGGTTGCGCTGCGGCGCTGAGCTGCCGCCGACACGGGAGCACGTGTCATCCTAACGGAAGAGACCGACTGGATCGGCGGACAACTGACCTCTCAGGCCGTCCCGCCGGACGAGCATCCGTGGATTGAATCGTTCGGCAGCTCACGCAGTTATCGGCTCTTGCGAGAAAACATTCGGGACTATTATCGTCGCAATTACGCGCTTACCGCCGCCGCCAGAGCTCAAGCTTTCCTGAACCCTGGAGGTGGCAGCGTTTCGCGATTGTGCCACGAACCCCGCGTGGCACTGGCGGCATTGTACGAAATGCTTGCTCCACGCATCAGCAACGGTCGAATTGATGTGTTGTTGAACCTTCGCCCCGTGGCCGCGGATGTGGATGGCGATTGCGTGAAATCGGTGATTTGCCAGTCGACACGCAGTCCCGACCGCGTCGCGCTTACGGCACCTTTTGTTATCGACGCGACGGAACTGGGGGATCTGCTGCCACTGACCGGTACCGAGTACGTGACAGGTTATGAATCCCAGCAAGAGACAGGTGAACCGCACGCACCGACCGAGGCACAACCGGCGAACATGCAGGCCATGACGTGGTGTTTTCCATTGGAGTACGTCGCGGATGGAGACTTCACGATCTCGAAACCGGATCAATACGATTTCTGGAAAGACTTTGCCCCCGACCTGAGGCCTTGCTGGCCGGGTAAGCTATTCGACTGGACCTACACGCACCCCGTCACGTTGACTCCCAAGACACTGGCTTTCGACCCGCACCATGAGGCACCTGGCTGGTGGCTCTATCGGCGCATCGTCGATCGGAGCCATTTTGCGCCGGGCAGTTATGATGGGAGCATCACGCTCGTGAATTGGCCGCAAAACGATTATCTGTTGGGCAACCTGTGTGAAGTCTCAATGGCCGAGGCGGTGGAACATCGTGAAGGTGCCAGACAACTCAGTCTGTCGCTGCTTTACTGGATGCAGACTGCGGCGCCACGTCCCGACGGCGGTACGGGTTGGCCCGGTTTGCGACTCTGCCCCCATCTGGTCGACACGCCGGATGGTCTGGCCAAGTCACCCTACGTGCGCGAATCCCGGCGAATCCGCGCCCGATTCACCGTCCTGGAACAGCATGTGAGTACCGAAGCACGCATGCAAGAGACGGGTCAGTCTCGAGATGAAGTGACTGCGGCCACGTTTTCGGATTCTGTCGGCGTGGGGAGCTATCGGATCGATCTCCACCCCAGCACCGGTGGAGACAACTATGTTGACCTCAGTTCGCTCCCGTTTGAAATCCCGCTCGGTGCTCTCCTGCCCCAACGTATGACGAATCTGATTGCGGGGGCCAAGAACATCGGAGTGACACACATCACAAACGGCTGTTACCGTCTGCACCCCGTGGAATGGAGCGTTGGCGAAGCGGCGGGAGCTTTGGCGGGCCATTGCCTACAGACGGGAACCTCTCCGCATCAGGTACAGGCCGATAACGCACATCTGCGAGCCTTCCAGGGTCGCCTTGAGGCCTGGGGAGTCGAGATGCGATGGCCGAAGTTACAGCCGCGGTAAGAAGCCAGCTGTGGAAAAGTAACCGGAGATGTTACCCTGGTGATCCGTTTTCGAAGGAGAATCTTCCTATCCACGAACCGTCAGTTCCAGAATTCGCTCTTCCACCACTTCCCCACGTGTGGTGGAAGACCCCTTGTCCTTTGAGGCTCCTGGCACTGGCCAAAAACAAAAAAAGATTTTTGCCGTCATTTCGGAGGTGCGGACCCCAGCGAACCTGTCAGTAACTCAATCTGTATATCACGTGGTCCATGTAGCCGGTGACGCCGCATTTCCGTGGCTCGTTTCCCATCGGGAAGGTTCGGAGTTCACATCCGGCGTGGACTGGCAAAATCACAGGCTTTTCCGGTGTTGGATCGGTCGCAACGGGCGGGAAGGCTTGCACTTCGAGTGAATAAGACAGCGAAGACACCTGGGCCCTGAAGGAACTCCACCAGAGGGGGGTCTGGCGGCCGAAGGGTTAGCGCGTGCCGGCACGCGTTGCTGGGCTTGGCAACCGTTTTTTTGCCAAGACTGCTTACTGCTGCGGGCTTGTGTTTCGGACTCAGGTGATTCGGATTTTCGGTTTCGCACATTCTTTGGCCTTCCTGTCGCCTGGCACAAGTTTTCCACAAGAATTGTTGGCAAAACGGGTTTCGAATCTAGGATAATGCGTGGCAACTGAGATTTAAGGGTCGCATCGGCAATGAATTCACTCCCTATCAGCATGGACCAATATACCGAGAAGCTTCAGCTTCTACGCAACAACCTGTCTGCCGTGATTCGGGGAAAAGACGATGTGATCCATGACGTGATCATAGCTCTTCTGGCTGGCGGATCGATCCTCATCGAGGATGTGCCGGGAGTCGGCAAAACCACACTCACCAAGGCGTTGGCGGCCAGTGTGGATCTGGAGTTCAAACGGGTGCAGAGCACCCCCGACCTTCTGCCATCGGACATTTTCGGCTTTTCGGTGCTGAACCCTCAGGATGGGCAGTTTAGCTTCCGCCCTGGCCCCATCTTCTGTAATTTATTGCTCGTCGATGAAATTAACCGCGCCTCACCGCGCACTCAAGCGGCGCTGCTGGAGGCGATGGCGGAGCGTCAGGTTACCGTGGAAGGAAAGCGCTACAAACTGGAGCCTCCGTTTCTGGTCCTGGCCACGCAGAATCCTGTCGAGCATCAAGGTACATTCCCACTGCCCGAGTCGCAATTGGACCGTTTTTTGTTTCAACTCTCGATGGATTACCCGGATGCGGACAGTGAAGTTGACATGCTTTTCTCGCAGACCGGTGCCGACTGGCCGAACCGCGACGTGACCCCCGTGTTGACGAAGGAGGAAGTACTGGAATGCCATCAGCTTGTGAGGCAGGTTCAGGTCGACCGGTCGGTTGCGGACTATATGGTACGGATTGCCCGTCGCACGCGAGCCGACGATCGATTGGCTCTCGGCGGCAGCCCGCGAGCGACGCTGATGATGTTCCAGGCATCGCAGGCTTGTGCCTTCCTGGATGGCCGAGATCACGTCCTTCCCGATGACGTTCAGCACGTCGCACCTCGCGTGTTGCGGCATCGCCTGGTGCTCTCCCGTGCTGCCAACATGGGCGCGACCGAACTCGAGGAAATTGTCGCCGACATTTTGCAGGACATCCGCGTGCCGGTATGAGAGAGTGGATCGCACACGAATTTCGGACGTTTCGCAAGTTCTACCATTGGTGGCGCGATCACCTGACTTCCGTCGGCAAGTCAATGTTCCTGGTCATGCTCTATTGTCTTCCGGCGCTGACAGCTTCCGATTCAGTCTTGGCCATCGTCTTCTTGGCTAGTTTCACCGCATTGCTGGTGACAGGAGTCACCAATTATCTTCATCGCCCTCGGCTGACAATCAAGGCTTCGTGTCCACCGGCTTGGATGCGGTGGCAGCAGAGGGAAATCCGCATGGAAGTCACGAATCGATCTGCACGATCGGTTTATGAGATGCAGCTCGATTTCGTCCATCAGCCGGACACGTGGGAGTTTTTGGACGCGATCGAGTTTATTGAGATCCTACGGCCGGGAGAGTCGATCGCGCTGTCCTTCACGATCAAGCCACTCCGGCGCGGCTTGCACAAACTTCCCCGTTTGCGGGCGACGACCTTGTTTCCGTTACATATTGTTCGCATCACCACGACTTATTCGATACAGCAGGAGATGTTGATTCTGCCCGCGTATCGGGAATTGACCTCCTGCAACCTGGCCCAGATTGCGCATGGCCTGACTCGCGGAAACGAGTTTGCCATGCGGTCTGTCGGGTTGACGGGAGAATACGTTGGCAGTCGCGAATACCAACCCGGCATGCCTGTACGGAGGTGGGACTATCCTTCCTGGGCTCGCCTGGGACAACCTGTGGTACGGGAGTACTCCCGACCGCAAGAACCGTGCGTGGCCCTGATTCTGGATACGTTCTTTACCGACGAGGAACATGCGGAAGGCGATCTGATACCGGAGCTCGAGGCCATCTTGTCGCTGGCCGCGGCGATTACTGAGGCATTCATTGATCGTGGCTGTCACATCGCCGTCATGGCTGTTGGCGACACCGTAATTCGGCTTGCCGACCGCTTCTCGGCCGACGATCAGCAGGCCATCCTGGCGTATTTGGCCGTGGCAAAACCATCGTGTTCGACCGCGCTGCCAGAGTTTGCGTACCAACTCACGCAAACACGGGTCGTCTGGGATCTGGCAGTTTTGTTGTGCCACCAATGGGATGCAGAGCGAGAGAAACTGCTTCAGGCTGTAACGAGGCAGAGCGCGATTGGAAAGTCACTACTGGTATATCAAGACGGCCATCTAAGGGACAAGCCCAGACTCTCTGACGCGGCCACGCCCCTGAGCATGGACCGCGTTTCGGTCTCCCAAATCGAAGCTGGCACGGTGGGAATCTGATGGAACATCGCCAAGTACTTGCGACGACTCCTGGCGCGTCGAGCCCGGTTGACACGCAGCTGATCGTCAACAATCAGTTGCGGGTAAGTGGGAGCGGAGCGAGAACGGGTATCCGGGCGGTGGCACTGCCGCTCTGCCTTACGCTGGGGCTGGAGGCGATTTTGATCTGGACGGGCAGCGATACTCCCAGTGTGATTGCCGTGTCGGCCGCGGTGGCAGGTTGTGCGGGACTGTTCTTCCATCTGCCTGTTCTCTCCAAACCTGTCATTTACTGGCTCTTGGTCGCCGGTTTGGGAGTGCTGTTGGCAGTCAAGGCAACGGTCTTTCCGCTCGAAGCGATGGGCCAGGATTTCGGCATCATCCCTCGCACCTGGACGGTTGCCTTTGCCGAATATTTGATCTGCTGTCAAGCCTTGCTGTTGTGGAGTCGAAGACCGACGGAGCCTTTGCCAACGGCATTTGCCAGCCTGGCGATAGCCACCTCTGTCTGCGCCCTGCACACGATTCTTTTCCCACAAACTCAAACCATGTTCGTGCTCCTCGCAACGGCCTCGCTCCTGTTACCAGCACTGGTGATGATGGTCGCCCGGAGCGGTTCTCGTTTTCGAAGTTGACCTTCGCTGTGGCACTCGCTTTTTCGTCTGGCCACGATCTGCGGAATGGTGATGTTGGGGACCTGGTGTGTTGCCGATGTCTGGTCTCGCTGGTTACCCAACGCTCAATACTGGTTTATCAAGACAATTGGTCAGACGAATTATTCTCACCGGGCACTTGCACGGTATGCAAGTTCCGGATCGTTGACAGCGATCAAATCAGAAATGATGCGGGATCCGAACCGTACGGCTCTACGCGTATATTGTGACCAGCGCCCCGGCTACCTGGCTGGTCGGATCTTTGACGCGTACGTGGACGGCTCGTGGCACATCTATTCCGAACTGGAGGCGCGGAGGGAAAGGAAGGCGCTTCTCGGCATACGCAACCTGGACCCACTCAATCCCGTTCCCGACGACCTGGCCGTGTTGGCCGGCAGATTGACGACATTCGCCTTGGACAGGTCGGCCAGTACCTCTTCTTTGCTGCCGATGAAAATCGAGAATGACCCGCGCCGTGGGCTTGTCTACTTCACGCCGCTTGGATGCCGCTATTTTCAAGGCCTCGGCCGGTCACTGGCCGTCGACAGCCATGACATTGTCAGGGGGGGTGTTTCCGTCAGCACGCCATATGTTGTGTTTGCCAATTCGAACGCCCGTCGGCAACCGCTCACGCAACGGCAGCGATTGCAGTTGACAAGATTACCGGACGGACTGGATGCGCGAGTCGCCACGATGGCCCAGCAGATTTGTGCTGAGGCCGCAGGGATCCGGGCCCAGATCCAAGCCATCCGAGCCTTCCTCCAGGACAACTTTCAGTATAGCCTTGATCCTGTTTCCATCCCCCAAGGAAAGGAACCCATCTCCCATTTTCTGCTGAGTCGCCAGCCTGCTCACTGTGAGTTCTTCGCATCGGCGGCCGTTACCTTACTGAGACTGCAGGGCATCCCGACCCGTTACGTTATCGGATTCCGCGTGATGGATTTGGAGGAGGAGAACGGAGATTACTGGATCGCCCGTAATCGAAACGCACATGCATGGGCCGAAGCGTTCGATGACGAACAGCAGCGATGGGTTATCGTGGAGGCCACGCCAGGCTATGCGGACCCCGCTGAATTGGAGCCCGCCACGACCAATCAGCTGACCAACGGCGAAGGTGGACTCACCGCGCAGATGCGTAACAAGAACAATGTCAGTCTATTCGCCTATTTGGCAGAGAACCTGCCGATCGGCGTGGGGGGGGCGATCATCTTGTTGCTGACCTTCGCAATCGGCCTGTCCGTATTCCTGAGATCGCTTTGGCGGGCGCGATCGCTGCATGAATTCTACGACGATAAATCGGCCCACTCACCGCGGCGAGAACTGCGTCAACTGCTTCTCCGCATGGATCGGCGCAAAGCGTCGCGGCCTGGTTCGCCGCCCGTCAGAAACACTGCACCAGTTTGCGCGGCGAATTAACTCCCTGGAGGACGACCAGGACGCCTGGCGGCGGTTGTATGCCGACTGGTACCGGCAGTACGCAGGTGTGAGGTTCGGATCGCCCCATCAGCCGTTGCCCTCACTGCCGCCAAAATCAGCCTCATCATCCGTTGGGCGGAACGCCGCGAGGATCTAGCCGCTTGGAAAGCGGCCGGCAAACGCTCGCTCAGTCGGCGTGGAGCGTGGCAAGAGTCACGGCCATGCAAGGCGTCAGCGGACAGACATCCGTGATTATCCACCGCGCAGGATCCTGCGTGCCTCGTCCAGAAGCCGGGCCGGATCCACGAACTGCACGATATCGGGCCAACGCTCGAGTTTCTGTCGCGCGCATTTCGTGCAGGCCATCAGGCACAACAATCAGCAACGGGATTTGATAAACATCGCAGATGTGCAACACATCTTCGGCTTGCGTTTCGGCGCCTTGCGGAGCAATGATCTTGTGCAAGTAGCTGATCAACAGATCAACCTTGCTCTCCTCATTGAACAGACGCACATGTTGACCATAATTGTCGAATCCGTTGGAGATGGGAATCGTGTCGCATCCTTCGCAAATCAGACTCGTCAGCACGGCCGGATCCGTGCCTTCGAAATAACCTACGCTCTTGCGAACCATATGCTTCTCCCTCAGTCACACGACGCCCTGATCCAACATCGCCCGAGCCACTTTGAGAAAACCCGCGATGTTAGCACCATTGACATAGTTCCCAGCTGTCCCATAGGTCTCGGCTGTTTGGCGGCAGTTGCGGTGAATATTTACCATGATGCTCAACAGGCGTTGATCCACCTCATCACGCGACCAACGCGTGTGGCCGGCGTTCTGTGTCATCTCCAGACCGCTGGTCGCCACACCGCCGGCGTTGGCCGCTTTGCCCGGCCCAAACAGGATTTTTTCCCGTACAAAATGCTCGACCGCTGCGGGTTCGGTTGGCATATTTGCCCCTTCGCAAACGACATACACACCGGCGGCAGTCATCCGTTTCGCCTCGGCCAGATTTAATTCATTCTGAGTCGCGCAGGGAAAAGCACATTGGGCCCCCTGCACGTCCCACGGACGTTTCCCCTCGAAATAGTCGCACCGGAAATGTTCCGCATACTCGCGGATTCGCCCACGACGCACGTTTTTCAGCTTCTTCACCCAGCGAAGCTTGTCCGCGTTGATGCCGTTGCGATCGAGAATGAAACCACTGGAATCGGACAATGTGATCGCGGTTCCTCCTAACCGGTTGACATTTTCGACCGCGAACTGAGCGACATTGCCCGAACCAGAAACGAGGCATGTCTTGCCGCGAACGCTCTCGCTGCGTGTCTTGAGCATCTCGTCGGCAAAATACACCACCCCATAGCCGGTCGCCTCAGGACGAATCAGGCTGCCGCCCCAATCGAGCCCCTTGCCGGTGAGCACTCCGGCGAATTCGTTCGCGATCCGCTTATACTGTCCGAACAGAAAGCCGATCTCACGCGATCCCACACCAATATCACCGGCCGGAATATCGGTGCGATCGCCAATGTGACGAAACAGCTCCGTCATGAATGACTGGCAGAATCGCATCACTTCCAGGTCGCTCTTGTCTTTGGGGTCAAAATCCGATCCCCCTTTACCACCTCCCAGGGGAAGGGTCGTCAGCGCATTCTTGAAGACCTGTTCAAACCCCAGAAACTTCAACACGCCCAGATTCACTGTGGGGTGAAAACGGAGCCCCCCCTTGTACGGTCCCAACGCGCTGTTCATTTCCACGCGAAAGCCCCGGTTCACTTGCACAGAACCGGAATCATCCACCCAAGGGACGCGAAAAATAATGATCCGCTCAGGCTCGACCATGCGTTCCAGGACCCGAGCCTCCATGAACTCGGGATGCGTTTCCAGGACCGGCACCAGCGAATCGACAACTTCGCGAACTGCCTGGTGAAAGACATTCTCGGTAGGATTCTTCGCGATCACTCGTTCCATGAACGCTTCGACCAACTTTGCCATTCTCGGGACCTCCTGGATGCCAGCAACCGTCTGGTTCATGATACGACCTGGCAACTTGCACACAAGCAGAGGTGGTCAATTTCCAAAATCAATTCGCAACCACCAAACAGTTGGCAGAATCGTATGGGGAACCGAACGCCACCAACATGGCGCGACGCGTTCCCTCCGGTCCGTCGTCACACGCTCTGCGTTCCATGCACGGCCAGGCGAAGACGGCAATCCATGATCTTCATCCAGCGCACCAAGAACAGGGATACGCCGAGACGAATCAAGTGTACGGATATCGCGCGAACTGGCGCTAATACTTGACCGTGATACCCAAGCTCGCAATGTGCGCGCTGGCCGTATTGGTGACCGACGAACCGGGGATGGCTCCCAGAGGAAGAATGATCGGTCCTGTGCTGTCCCACTGGAAATAATGCGTGTAGCTCAAGTGAAATGCCACACAGTCCGATAGATTCCACGACCCGCCGACCCCCAGCTGATGCTGGTAGTGCAGCGGCGAACCGATGTTGTAGAACGTATCTTGATCCGGAAATGGACTGGTGTTGTAGGTGTAGCCAAGACGCACCAGCATGCGGTCCGTCAAATGGTATTGCATACCGGTGGCCAACACGAACTGGTTCGTCCAACTCAGACCGTTCAGCGCGCCGTGGGCACTGTAGCCACTGTCACCAAAGCCGCGGGAGTTGCGATAGTCCACATAACGCATGTCAACCGACAGCAACAGGTCTTCGATCCCCGAATAAGCAGCCCCCAGCGAGACGATCATGGGCAAGTCGAATCTGAACCTGGCCACGTACGGCATGCCCAACTCGTTCTCCGTGTGAATCCGAAACTCTTCCATCCACTGAGGTGACTTGATCGACGCACCGAGGTGCCAGCAATTGTCGGTGATATAGTAGACGCCCAACTGGGCACCTCCCCCCCAACCAAACCGCGTATTTCGCCCCCCGGGATATGTCGCGGCCCCACTGCTGTCGGCATCATTGGGAGCCGTCAACAGAAGCGGATCCACAACGACTTGCCCCATCGTGATGGTGGGGCCAAAACCAATCGAGAGTCGCTCGGTAACCGCGAACGAAACCACCGGAGCGATCTGCGGGAACTGGCCTTCTGAATACAGACTTCCCACCCCACCCGGCACACCGGGTGTATTGGAGGGGGGCGCCAGCACCGGATTGGTCAGGCTCGCCGGGTAGCTGGCCTTGAATCCACCGACCACCATCATCCCCAAACCGATCGTCGTCAAGTCGTTGACCTTGTGCACCCAGCCAATGTTCGGTATCGACATCACGCCCGGTTCCGCCCCGGTTGAGTCGGCGGCCAGCCCGGGAATGGATGAATCGAGGGTGATATCCGACAAGAGCAGCCCCAATCCCACGCTCAACTCGGAGTTCGGGATGCCACTGATCGAGGCGGGGTTCCAGGCCAGTGCGCTGAGCGCTTCAATCGGCGCGGCCGTGGATGCCCCTCCCATCGATGCGTTCACCGGGCCAAACGATGATAGCATGACCCCCTGGGCATGAATCGTCGTGCTCACCGCGAGCAGCAGAAAAAAAGATAGGTACAGATGGTGTCCTAAGATATGACGCATCGCCCGCCCCCCCAGTCCAGGACTTGTGTCAAAATGAAGAGCCTGCGCAAGCAGACGTCTCTGGATATTCGGAATTATCGACACAAAGCGAAAAGTCGTTCCAGGGAAACTCGGGGCTAACTGGAAAAACCGGCAAAATCATACCGGTCGCATCACGCGGCGCCTTCGACAATCCGGTCGCAACCTGCCACGGGCGTGCCACTCAAGACATTCGTTTTGCTCACACAGACGCGTCCCACCAGGTGCACATGCCCAGGCGGCGGAACAGCCATTGCGCCGCGTGACATCTCACCTGGCCACCAGGGGGTGCGGCATACGTCTTGGGCTTACAATTCCTGCCAGATACCTGGTACCGGCACGGGAAACTGCCCCTCGTCGTTTGCCGCCACGGGAACCGGCCTATCGAACGAGAGCTCGTCAAGATAGTCGCAGAACTGGAACCGGGATTTCATCATGTCATCCCAGGTAATCTCCTGCCCCGTATGGCAGGCAGCTCGACCCATGAGAGTTGTCAGATCAGAATAAACTGCCCGCTTGCATTCGTTATGTGGTTTATCGTTGCGAATGCTGTCGATAAAGTCGTTCCATTCGTACTGCCAGGGACTGTAGGCGTCCTTGTTGGGAGTCCAGGAAATATTGTCCTTTTCGATGCGCTGGTCATTGAACATGTGAACCGTCGGGGCATGGACGTTACCGGAGAACTGCGCCGCACACCGTGTACCGTGGATATAGGTGGCAAAGTCATTGCGCGTCTGCTTCATACGGCGGAACCCGCAGAAAGCTTTCGTCCCATCCGCAAAAGTATACTCCATCGAATACACGTCAATGTTTTGGCCGTGGTCGGTACTGTCATAGGCGCGGCCCCCCATTCCGATACAGGAAACGGGCCAGCCGTCCTTGATCCAACAGCACTCGTCGATCTGATGAATCAGGTAGTCGACCATGTGGCCGGAACCGATCCAAAAAAGGTGAATCCTTCCGAACTGCAGTTGATCCTGCAAGTTGTTGGACTTCTGGCCTTGTGGACCCATCCAGCCGACGCCACCCAAACGGTTCGCGCGGATCAACGGGATCTCCCCCATCTCGCCGTTACGAATTTTGTCGATCAATGCCTGGCGCGCGGGCGAGTGACGACACTGCAGTCCGGCGGCGATTTTGACGTTCTTTTTTTCAGCCTCCTCCCCGGCTCGCAGTAACCGGTGCAAGGTCCCTGGATCCGAAGCGAATGGCTTCTCCATGAAGACGTTGATGCCTTTTTGCACCGCATATTCCACATGCACGGGACGAATATAAGCTCGCGTCGTACACATCGCGATATCGCCCGGCTTCAGCGAGTCGATCGCCTTGCGATAGGCGTCAAAACCGATAAATTTGCGGTCGGGCGTGACGCTGACCTTGTCACCGAATCCGTTCTTTTCCAGGTCCTTCAATTTGCTGTCGATCGCGTTCTCGTACAAGTCGGCGGTCGCATACAGTTCCATGGGACCGCCATTGGGAACGGACAGAGCATCCTTGACGGCACCGGTACCTCGCCCACCGCATCCAATCAAGGCCAAACGAATCGTATTGCTTTCGGCCGCGTGCACCATCGGCGTCATGCTGCTGAGCAGCGTGGCGCCAGCAGTGGCACCAGCAGCCAGCGCTCCGCTCTGCTGCAGGAATTCTCGGCGAGACGATCGGGAGTTGCGGTTCGACTGAGTCATGTCATTCTCTCCTTGCAGGGTCCATTGGGTCGGTGGTGCGCGAGGAAAAACGCCAGTTGTCGTATCGGGGGGCGTATCTGGATCACGTAGCGTAGCTGAGCGGTGCGGCCTGTCTGCAGGCCGTTCCGGGAACCAGCAACAGAGTCAGGTCGAGATCAGGCGAGAAGCTCGGACGCGGTCCACATCTTCGCCATCGGCGTGTCTGCCTCACCCTCCGTGGTGGTGGAAATATTCCGTGCGTCTCAAGACTCCCTTTTTACCAGACGGCGAGACGTGCCCGCAACCAGTACAGCCATGATACGCGGCGCAATCCAGACGCGGTGGAATTCGCGCTCACTTGGGGGTCCCCTCGACAACCGTATGGGGCGTCTGTGTCGAGATGATGCGCGACATATGGAAACCGGCCCGGTCGAGGAGCGCGGCAAATTCCGCTTCGGTGCGTTCGTGGCCCGGAACCAGCACCAACATCATCAGATCCATGAGGGCTTTGTGCCGATTGGGCTCGTTTACGGGCTGCAGCATCACGTCCATGATCAGCACCTTGCCATCGGGACGAATGACATTTCGGACATTTCTCAGAATCTTCAACGCGTCTTCATCGCGATGACTGTGAAGAACGCCTCTCATCAGGTAGGCGTCAGCACCTCCCGGTACGTATTCAAAGAAATTGCCACCCAAAATTTCGCAGCGGTCAGCCACGGCACTCATCCGCAACTCAGAGGCCGTTGCGACAACCGCCGGCAGGTCAAACAAGATACCTCGCGGCCGACCGTATGCTTCCAGAATGC
The DNA here is from genome assembly GCA_963700575.1 of uncultured Planctomycetota bacterium. Taxonomy (GTDB): domain Bacteria; phylum Planctomycetota; class Planctomycetia; order Pirellulales; family Pirellulaceae; genus JAJRVM01. The sequence goes on from CAVOYC010000001.1 coordinate 573,328, forward strand.
CACGCACGAGCGATCCGCGACCACCTCCCACGTCAACCACGAGATCACAATGGCTGAAATCGCAGGCCTGGACGATGGCCGGAACATTCATCGTGGCCCCAGCGTTCATCGCCGAATTGTAGATCTCCGCGTCCTCTGGGCTTAACGCCACAAAATCGTTAAACGAGCGACCAAAGATCCGCGTAAACGCAGTCTCCCCGGTTTGAATTGTCTCGAGCAGACGTCCCCAAGGTCTCCAGACGAAGGGCGCTCCAAGCATCTTGGCCCAAGGGTACACACCGCTGGGATCTGTTGACCGCAACGTACGCCCCATGTCGGTCAGCGTGAAACGGCCGTTCTCGAATTCGCTGAGGATCTCCAGACTGCACAGCGCCCGCAGAAGTCGCCGTAGAGCAACGGGGTGCGTCTTGGTGGCAGTGGCCAGCCCCTCGACACAATCCACCCCCTCAGCAATGAAATCCGCAATGCCAAGGCTTGCCGTGCAATAGACAGCCTGAGCCGCCAGGGCACCGGGCCAGATCATCGAGAACATGCGCTTTCGCGCCGACGCATCGTTAAAAGACGTGCTCTGTTGCGCCATGCGTATGATCCCCACCGAAGTGACCGCCGCCCGGATCAGCCCCTGGCAAGGTCAAAGACGTGATTTCCGTTCACGCTTCTGATCTGCTTCGGATCTGGGCACTTCGGAAATCAAGAGCGGAGCAGCTGGATCGGACTTCCAGGCTACGGACTACGACCAGTAGAAGTGACTCAAGTCAGGCAGTTTTTTGTAGTCCCGCCCCGGCTTTTGGCAACTCCCACTGCGCAAGATTGCCGAAGCACAAGACGAGATTGCCGAAGCACAAGACGCCCGCCCGGCGGAAGCTTCGCAGGCGAAAATGCATGGAAAAAGCCCGCCCCGGACGAATCACGGGACGGGCTCCTCGCATTCAGAAAAAATGCACCGGCCTAAAGTACTTCATATCCGGCCAGGTGCTCGTTCGTCTTGGCGAACTCTGCAAGCTTCGCCTTATAGTCGAGATCTGGTTTCGTGACCTTGAACGAACAAGTCTGATTCGCGGGATCGGTTTCAATGTCGATAATACCTTCGACTTTTTCCAAATCGCCTCGGACCGAGGCGGCACAACCCCCTCACGTCATGTTCGGTACTTTGAGGCTCACCAGTGTAAACTCACCCTCATCGGGTGACGACTGCTCGCCCGAGCTAGCTTCGCTCGAACTGGCCTGAGTGTTGGGCTCCGGGGGTGCGGCGGGCTTCTGACAACCCACCCAGACAATGACCAACCCCAGGGCCAGCAGAATGTGCAGACCTCTTTTCATGATTGACTCCTCGCTCACAAGACTCGAAACAGGTACACAAAACCAATGACGTATTGTAGTCGTCTGATCCTCGGAGACCACATGGCTGGCCCCACAATTCCCCAACAAAAAGCCCGAGCAGCGTGAACTGCTCGGGCGTGTGAAGAGTTTTTCGTTGAAATCAAGATATCGCAATACTCTGCGTTTGCAGAGGACCCTAACTCAACTACGTCGAGTTCTCGCGAACGACGGGAACGAGTCATCGCACCCGGGATAAATCTGCTTTGAGGTCCTACCGCACTACGAGCCCGTACTGGAGGTCTCGATCGTTTTAGGCTCGGATTGCATCAAAGCCACAACGGCAGCCCTATACTTGGCACGAGCCAGGTTCAATCGAGCCGTCACATTGCAGGCAGTTTTCTCTTCGCCCACGACAAAGACGGTGACATCGCCGGAATCCTTGGCCAACTTCTCCGCCTCGACCGGACAGTGGCACTGCTTCTCGCCAACGAGGTAGGTCATTTGCACCTTCTCCATGGCCGCTTTCGCGACTTTGGATACCTGACCCGCCGAGCCCTCGCAGCAAGCCTTCTGACCGGCTACGGTAATGTCGCCGCTCTCCGGGCACACTTTCGGCTCCACAAAGGCAGCCACAAACTTCTCAGTGATCTCGGCCAACGCTTGCTTCGCCTGGCCTTCTTCATCGTAGTTCTTTTCAGCCACGACAAACTGAATGTTGGCATCCGATTTCTTGGCAAGCTCACTAGCTTCATTCGGGCAACAAGTCTTTTCACTGCCTACCGCAAAGGTCATTTGCGGCAACCGATTCATGGCGGCGGTAATGGGACAATCTTTGCAGTCCTTACCACAAGCGGCTCCACATGCCGCAGTACCACACGCACTGCCCGCACAAACTGCTTCCCCGGCTCCATTCGCCGAAGTGGCAACCGTGCTACCTTCACCCTCGCTGCATTTGCCTGCGGCACAAGCCGAAGCTGTGTCACTGCTGGTCGCGATCGTCAACGGACACCCCTCGCAGCTGCTCTTACTGCAGGTACCCTCAGAGCATTCGCCGGCGGCACAGGTCTTACCAGCCAGGCTTGTCGCGGTCAGCGGACATTGGCCACAAGGCTTCTCAGCCAAGGCGGTATCCTTCTGCGAACCACATTTTCCTGCCGGACAACCTTCATCTTCAGCCGGCAACATGGCACCCGTGGCAAGCGCCGCGGCAAGTACACTCAACACGCCAATCGATTTCAACATGCGCACATCTCCATTGAAACAGTGAACAAGATACGGTTCCGCTGTACTTCTATAGTCTTCAGGCTGCAAAAGTCGATTGCAGGTTACAAAAAAGAAGCCGCACCGCTCGCTCCAGGCCTGCGGGACGTCGCTTTCAGACCGCAACACCCTGCCAACACACCGCCCGAACCGCTACTTCAACCTACGCAAAACGCTAGTGAATTCCCGCGTAGTCGTCAATTGCACTCCCCAATATACCCCCCCATACGGAGCCACCAAACTACATGTTCGGAGGGCTGGTCCGCGACGCTGGCTTTCGCGCAAAAAAAGTGAGAATAACTCAGACAATTCCGATCTCGAGACCGCCACCAAGGCAGCTGCCTGTACATCAGGCGGTCAGATACGCGCTGGCCTGTCAGGACCTCAAGCGTCGTAGCGCATTGCCAGCCGCTTATCATGTGAGAGACGGGAACACGAGATGGCCTCACGCACGACGAAACAGTCAGTTGCTGGGACGGGCAACCGATTGGCAGGTATCTCGCCACCAGACCTGCCAGCGCCCGGCGCAGGTCCCCATGATTGACCCGATCCGGAGCTTCGGCTAGGAAGAGTCTATGAGTTGAGCATCGCCCCGACTTTGGATACAACCGCGAGCGTCCTCTTCCGCACGTCAACAGCTGCGGCTGTTGAAAGGGTGTTCACCGAGTCCTGCCGCGTCCACCAAATCGTTCACCAGGAGTCCTGAACCGTGGTTTCCTATTACCTCCGGCTTTACGCCATCACTTTGCTCGGTTTTTTTGCCATCGACATGGTCTGGCTCGGATTTGTGGCACGCACATTCTATAAGAACCAGATCGGATTTCTGTTAACTGAGAAACCGAACTGGTACGCAGCCATCGTATTTTATCTGCTGTTTGTCGCCGGCTTGCTGGTCTTCGCTGTCGTGCCAGGGCTGCAGGCCAATTCGTGGAAAAAACTGCTGTGTCTCGCAGCCCTGTACGGATTGATCACGTATGCCACGTACGATCTGACCAACTTGGCAACCGTGAAGAACTGGCCCTGGATGGTAACGGTCGTGGACATGATTTGGGGTGTCGTCCTGGCCACGGCTGTCAGCAGCATTGGCTTTTTGACCGGTCAATGGCTGTCGCGGCCCTGAGGGGCAAGCGTCGAGCTTGTGTGGGCAGCAACAGGCTGGGCTGAAGCGTCAAGTCTGACGAGTTATTTGAGAGCGAAATGGCCATGTCCGCCTTGGAATCGCTTCCTATGTTGAGCAGCAAGCCCGAATGGGTCAAGGACGCCGTTTTCTATCAGATTTTTCCAGACCGGTTTGCGCCAGTGACCGCGTGACGAAGCCTGCCAATTTACTTTCCTGGCAAGCTGCACCGACGCAGCAGGACTATCATGGCGGCGATTTGTTGGGAATCGTCGAGCATCTGGACTATTTGGCGGACCTGGGCATCAACGCCATCTATTTAACACCCATTTTTCAGTCAACATGTAATCATCGCTATCACACTCACGATTATCGCAACGTCGATCCACTGCTCGGCGGAAATGCGGCCTTGCGCGAACTCGTCCAGGCGGCGCATGCACGTGGCATGCGGATTGTACTGGACGGGGTCTTTAACCACGCCAGTCGCGGCTTTTTCCAGTTCAACGATATTCTCGAGAACGGCCCCCACTCGCCCTGGCTAGGCTGGTTCCACGTCAACAGCTGGCCATTGAGCCCGTATGACGACCGGCGGCAGGCGAACTACCGCGCGTGGGCGGGAAATCGAGCATTACCGAAGTTCAATACGGACAACCCGCAAGTGCGCAGAGTTTCTGATGGGGATTGCGGAGTACTGGGTCCGCGAGTACGACATCGACGGCTGGCGACTGGACGTGCCCCAGGAAATCAAAACGAACGGTTTCTGGGAGGAATTCCGGTGCCGCACGCGGGCGATCAAGTCGGATCTGTACATCGTGGGTGAAATCTGGCGGGCCGCGCCCGAGTGGCTGCGGGGCGACCGGTTCGACGCCACCATGAACTACGTTTTCGCTGCCGCCGCGATCGCCTTTGCCGGCGGTCAGCGTGTCAGCCAGGCGCTGGTTCGTGATCGATCGTATGACCCGTTCCCGGGTATCGACGCGCCGCAGTTTGGAGCGCGTCTCCAGGCGTTGCTGGCTCAATACGACTGGGAAACGACCCAGGTCCAGCTGAATCTGCTGGACAGCCATGATGCTCCGCGCGTGCTAAGCGTGGCGCGAGGTGACAAGGCCACGCTGCGCTTGGCCACCTTGCTGCAGATGACCTATCCTGGTGCTCCAAGCATCTACTACGGCGACGAAATTGCGCTGCGCGGCACTCGGCGGTACGACAGGCCTCACCGCGATCTCGATGCTCGCTGGCCCTTCCCCTGGCACGACGAGGATTCCTGGGACCGAGAAATGCTCGAGTACTTTCGAGCCGCTGTGGCTTTGCGGCACACCCACCCCGTACTACGCGACGGGCATTTTCAACAGCTGTATGCGGTCAACCAGCAGTACGCTTTCGCCCGACATCACGCCCAACAAACATTGATCGTCGTGCTCAACGCAGCCGATCAGGCCGCTCGGCTCTCGCTCCCGATCGGCACGCACGTGCCCGACAACGTGCGGCTGACCTCGGTCTTCGGACCCGAGGGCCAGTCGGTCGTCGCCGACGGTTACCTTCACCTTGGCATCCCAGCACGCTGCGGCATGGTGTGGAAACCGCAAGACCAATCTTGACCCACCCTCGCGCTCTATCACACCTAAGAATCTGAGTTGGGCCGAGGCGAATGTACGACCCGGCGTTCACGCGGAGTCGCACCGCAGAATTAGCCCATTTCGACACCGCGTGGACGCCGGGTCGTACGAAGTCGTACAACACTCAGCACAACGCTTCACTCCAATTCTTGGAGTTGAAGAGCTCGACTGGTTGACTTTGACTCCCACCGCCCTGTGCGGTGGGTGAATCTGACTGGCGGGCTGGACGGGCTCTTGGGACTCGTCCGGAAATAAGTTACCGGTTCCGCTTCCCTCTCCACCGCCCCGCGGAGCGGGAATAGCGGGGGAGAGGGTAGGGTGAGGGGCAATAAATACGGTAACTTGTTGCCGGACGAGTTCTTGTTTGCGAAATCAAACAGTCGAGAGAGGCATTAGGCAAACAATCCCAGCTCACAAGCCAGACTCCCGTGCAGCCGCCGCAGAGTATTGCCTTCAGCAGCCGGACGGGAGTCGTATTGAACCGGATTTTGTTGACAGAGTGGCACTTCAGCCACTACCAGGCACTGGTGCAACTGCAGCCTATTTCTCGAGCTGCGGTTCCTTGCCCTCATAGGCCCGATAGAAATCGAGAATAGCCTTCTTTAACGCTTCGGCCGTGGCGGCATCCGCCGACTGCTTGCACTTCATGGCAGCTACCATAACCGCATGGGCCGCCGTCAGCTGTTTCACATAGTTGTCATTGTCCGACTTGATACGCTGGGTCATGAAGTACTGGGCGATGGTATGCTGCGTATTCGTCGCGTGCGTTTCTTTGGTGTTGATCCAACGGACCAGCTGATTAGCCGATTGAGCGTCGCTCTTGCCGGTCAAATCATTGATGTTCGTAATCGCTTTGGCGATTGTCTCCGTATCCTCCAGCATCTGCTGGAACCGCATTTGGTCAGCGTAGATCCCGCATGGAACTTCGCAATGGGCGACCGCAAATCGCCCCTGAAGAACTACCAGTCCAGCCACAACAAGCATCATTACGGCGCGTTTCACTTCTCGTTCTCCTACAAAGAAATACTTGAAAAAAGGACTTAGACCCCTGCAAGACCACCATTTTAGGACTCCCAGAGGACGAATCCACTACGGTCTTTCTAGCAGTTGGGTTCCGGTTTGCCACCAAGAATCCGGGAAGCAACTCCGGATCGCGAGAGGGGTGTAACGTGACCCGAGCAGAAGCTCCCCGCCTGGCGGATATAATGTCCCCCGAGAACGAAAAGGCTCGTCCCTCCAGCATTGCAGCCGGAAACGTCCGGTTACCGGCGACGAGAACCCCGTGATCGGCATGACAGCCGACCGGCACCATACAACCTGTCCTCGCAACAAGAGCGGTTCTCGCGCTCGAGCCGGAAAAAACCGAGCTACTTCACCGATGCGTCCTCCGGCAGACCCATCTTCTTGTACAGGCTGCGTCTTCCGGCCTTGTCTTTCTCCATCGTCTCGCGGGCGTATTGCGCGACTTCTTTGGCCGCTCGTCGTGACGAAACACTACGCTTCTTCGAGCACTTGCCAACCGAGCGTGTCGGCTAGCGCGAAAACGGGCTCTTTCAGATCACCGTAGACGGTTACCCGATGCCAGCTCCACTGATCCCACTGGGTGAACAGCTTCTCGAAATCCCCCACGGGCTCGGCGGCCAACTTCGTGCGACAGGCGCGGTCATCCATCACGTTCTCGACGGCTTTACCGCGATGAAACAGAATCTGCTTTCGCTCTGGAGCGAACTCGACAGTCGTCGTCATGTAGCCCAACGGCAGCATCGAACGAACCGACGCGCCTTGCCGATCCTCGGAATGCGTGAGGATCTGGAAGGGATTCCTGGTGCCATCTGGTCCGAAGGCTCGATTGTGCGCCACGCAGTGTGCATAGATGATCTGCCGCTTGGACGTATCCATCACCGGATCGGAGATGTATCCCGGTCGGCCTTGCGTCAGGGCATTCATCGTCACCATGGTAGCGGTGGAGCGAAGATCGCATTCGCAAGCGCCGATCAGGCCTTCGTTCAGCAGTTGATGGAACCCCAGACAGGGATAAGCGTGAATGTGGTTGCCATAGAAGCCACCCAAGCAGTTGATGGTGATGGCATTAGCGTGATGCTTCTGCAGCACGGCTTTTTCGGCCAGGTACATTGCCGCACTTGTCTCCAGCGTCTCGCGCGACACACCACGAATCTCCTGGGCATCCTTCTGCCACATATCGGCGAGCTCACGACACCGCTCTTTGTCCGCGGCCTCCCAGGCTGCATTGACTTCGGTGAACGGAACATTCACCACTTCGATGCCCATCTCCTTGGTAATGGCCGGTGCGATCCCAGGCCATCCACCTCCCACGGCAAGGATTTTGGAGGCCTTCATCTGACGCAAGCACTTCTCCGGCGCGAGCGTGTCGAGCAGGTCCTGGGTGCAGGCCAAATCGCTCGGTGCAGAAGTACGCTCCCGACGCACTTGGGCCGTCGCCGCCGCAAATTCCTCAACCGATCCGCCGTTCTTGACAACCGAGAAACACTTGACAGCCGCCACCAGATCTTCGATGTCCGACGATGCCACAAAACCCACGTTGGGGTTGTTGGCCCTCAGGAAACCGGCCGTGTAAACCAGGAACCCACCGCTGCCACCATACTGAAAGTCAACGTACAACACCGGTTTGAGCGTGGTTGCCACGGTCTGCACCACGCGGTTCCAGCAGTTCAGCTGGTAAACGATATAGCCGTCCACCGGACTGGCCTTGTCTGACTCAACGATCTTCTCCGCCTGCTCCGGGCCCGTGGCTTGCGTCGAAAGAAACTCAAATTCCGGGCAGTGCCGCCTCAGCTGGGTTTCGACACGTTTCATCACCGGCTCGAAATCAAAACCCACGTTGGGCCAATCTGGTCTGGCTTGTTGTGGTGCGTGCAACGAATAGATGATGCGAATTCGCGGCTTTGTATTCGCTTGGGCAGCGCGGATCGGCTGAGCTGACAGGTCCAAACCAGTAGCTCCCGCACACGCCGCACAGCCTGCAGCCAGGAATTTCCGACGGTTGATCCCGCAGCACGCACAACCCGACACGAACTCTACTGATGATTTCATGGACTCGTCTCCCGTTACCTTCAAGAAAGGTGGCATGATCGAGCCCAACTCGCGACCTGCTCCCTATTGTACGCTAATTCCGTGGCCAAAGAGATGCCGGAAACCGCCCCTCACGACATTTTCCCCGCGAACGAAATTCCCCGCGCGTCGTGGGCGAATTCAAATCTCACTCAGCGTCGCCGAGATCGCTGAGAAGGGCAGTCTTCTGCAACTCCACGCACTCGGCGCCTCTGCGTGAGTCTGTTCCCGACGACAGATTCGGTTGCGGTCGAAGGCCGCGCCAAGGTAATATGTGCTCCGTCCTTGCCGCTTCTCCTGAGCCACAAGCCTACCGTCGGTCGTGTCCCGCGAGAGACATAACAGCCGGCTACCTGAGCGTGTCTGCCAAACAACTGACGTCCCCGGACTCACGCATCAAGAGACTCGAATTCAATGGAATCGGAATCAACGCCATGACAACACCTGCATTGAAACTTCGTACGGGTGACGCGATCCCCGTTATGGGGCTGGGAGTCTGGAAGGTGGACAACCCCGCCACCGCCACTCTGGTGCAAGAGGCGATCGCCTGTGGATATCGACACTTCGACTGTGCCTGTGACTATGGCAACGAAGCGGAAGTCGGCGCCGGTCTGCGAAAGGCGTTTCAATCGGGTCAATGTACGCGAGAGGATTTGTGGATAACCTCTAAACTGTGGAACACCTATCACCGCGCGGAACATGTGCGGATGGCGGCCGAAAAGTCGCTCGCCGACCTGCAGCTTGACTATCTTGATCTCTACCTGATCCATTTCCCGATTGCTTTGCAGTATGTTCCAATCGAACATCGTTATCCACCCGGCTGGTTTTTCGACCCGGATGTCCCCAACCCTCGCATGCATGCGGACCAGGTTCCGATTTGCGACACGTGGCATGCCATGGAAGATCTCGTACGTGCCGGTCTGGTGAAGAATATTGGTGTAAGCAATTTCGGCTGTTCCTTGCTGCGTGATTTGCTTTCCCATGCCGAAGTTCCCCCCGCCGTGCTGCAGGTGGAATCACATCCTTATCTGGTGCAGGAAAAGCTGCTTCGCTTCTGTCAGGAAGAGAACATGGTGTACACAGCCTTTTCGCCGTTGGGTGCGCTTTCTTATTTCGAATTGGGGATGGCAAAACCTGGCGACTCGCTGTTGGAAGTGCCGGCTGTTCGCCAAGCGGCGGCAAGGCACGGAAAAACCCCGGCACAGATCCTGCTGCGCTGGGGCGTACAACGGCGCACGGTTGTCATCCCTAAGACCTCCAAGCCAGCACGTTTGCGGGAGAATCTGGCCGTGTTTGACTTCGAGCTCTCGCGTGAGGAAATGACGCAGATAAGCGAACTCGATCAACACCGGCGATTCAACGATCCCGGAGACTTCTGCGAAACAGCCTTCAACACGTTCTTCCCGATCTACGAATAGCACGTGAACCGTGGCCCTCCCAGTCAACTGGCTGGATTCTCCCGCTCTCGACAGTCTCCGAAGGACGTCTTACAGTGGAAAATTGCGGAGTGCCGCCTTTCAAAACAGGTGCTCGGGGCTACCCCCCCCAGCGGCGACGACAGTATGCCGCCACTTTGCCAACTGGCGCGCCACTTGTAGACTTGCGAGACCAACAACACGGACTAGAGAGGTGAACCATCATGGCACGACTTACGATCATCGTCGGCTTCCTGCTCATCCTGCTCGGCGCTGGATTTTATCTGAGTCTGGCAGCTGTTGAGGGCCAGGCTCCCAGCGTCACGGCCTTGATCCCGGCATTCGCTGGCTTGCCGATACTGATCCTGGGGTTGGTGGCCTTGAAGGACTCGATCCGCAAGCATGCCATGCACGTGGTGGCGATGTGCGCACTGTTGGGACTGCTGCTTCCGGTGGGCCGCCTCGGCATGCAGCTTGCCAAAGGTGCGGAGGTGAAGTCAACGGTGCTCGCCTCGCTGCTGCTGATGGCGGCCTTGTGTGGGTTCCTGCTGGCCGCCTGCGTGCGGTCGTTTGTCCGGGCCCGACTCTTATCCGAAAAGGCTGAATGAGTCGTACGCCCTGGCAAGACGCTCGCCGGCGCCGCGGTCGGTCTGGCTCGTTCTCAAGGCTTGTTTTCAGGGTTGTGTGCCACTCGCACCGCCAGTGCTCAAGAGCCAGAGGGTCCGGCTATACAGGACTGGCCAAGCCAGGGGCACCTGATGCACAACCTGGTCAAAATCGTGCCGAACGGGATTCCTGCGACGGGTGGCACTTTCCTGCGCGAGCGGCCCGCTATTTTGCCATTATCAAGCGGTCAATCGCGAGCGGAGCCAGTATGGCGGACGGCCCCGCCGACTGGCACAATCTGGTCTTGGCCACCCGGACCAAGTGTACCTAAAATACTCAAACTGGAAATCACGCGGCCCAGATAGCCGGCAAAGCTGTCTCTTTGTGGCTCGTTTTCCATCGGCAAGGGTCCGAAATTCCCATCCGGTGCAGGTAAGCAGAATTCCGGGCTTTTCCGGCGCGAGATCTGTTGGCGGGGGGGGAGTATGGCACTTTGAGAAAGACTACTTTTCCCGCGGCATGCCGCTGATTCCAGTACCAGTTCAAGTCGCGTTCCTCCAACCGATACGGCCAAATCATGTCCTGCCCCCTCTGCGTAAAAGGCGAGTGCACTGGACTGTGCAAGGATGACAAGAAGAAGTCGAAGAAGCGAAAAAAGCCGAAGAAGCGAAAGAAAGATAAGACTCGCAAGTCGAAGTAGCAGCGGCAGGTGAGCGAAAGGCGAGAGGTCAGCATGTTCGTAGGCGTGAGCGACTACCAGCAGTTTGGCGGCCAGCATTGGGACACGGCGGCCATGAAGAACGTGACGGCACACGCCGGCGTGACGGCACCCCACACGGGCCAGCCATTGTCTGAAGCCATGTGCCTGGGAATCGCCGGCGGAATTGGCGTGGGCTATTCATTCTGTCCTTCGATTCCCAAACACGATCTGCAATTTGGCGATCCCCTGGCAGGGCGACCCCTGAAGTGTGGCGACAACGAAGGCTATTACTCGAAACTCTATGCATGCGGCAGTGGTTTGTCGGTGGTGGGTCGTTATCGCGTCTACACGACCGGCGCGGACTACTACAATGGGTTCTTCTCTCGCCTGGGTGCGACAACCACGATCAAAGAAAGTGGCGGCGTTAAGGCAGCGCACAAGAACTTGCTCGAATCCCTCGCAGCAGGTCAGCCGGCTGTGGTCTGGTGTGCCCCGATGCGGAATTTCTTCCTCGGTTGGAGCGGCACATGTGGCATGTACTCGATGGTCGTGTATGGAATCGATGAAGAGAAAGGCGAAGCCTACATTGGAGACCGCGCACCACACTCCTTGACGATTCCGTTGCAGGATCTCATCTGGTTGCGCAACAAAGTCTGCTCGCACAAGAACCGCCTGCTCACCATGAACCCTCCCAAGAAACTCACCGCGGCAGGGCTCAAAAAAGCGGCTCTCGATGGGATCAAGACCTGTGTTGGCGAGGTGTTGAAACCCAAACTCAAAACGTATGGTCTTCCCGGCTTGATGGAGTGGTCGAAGATCATCACTAGTCCCAAGAATCAAAAAGGCTGGCCGCGCGTCTATCCCGCTGGCCGCATCTACTTGCCGCTGCGCGACGTCTACGACTCCATTGAAACCGCAGGCACGGGAGGCAGCTTGTTCCGGCCGATGTATGCCGAGTTCCTCGACGAAGCGGCTGACCTGACGGGCAAAAAAGGACTTGCCACCTGCGCCAAGACTTACCGCCAACTCGCGGCACAATGGAGTGTGTTGGCCAACACGGCCCTGTCGGAAAAGGTCAAATCCTTCAAACGGACCAAGGAACTGCTCTGCAGACGCAATGCGTCGTACCAGCAACAGGGACCGTCGGCGATCAAAGAACTGGATGAGATTGCCGATGAACTGCGGAACATCGAAATCAGCCAGAGAAAGAAGCTCTCGCTGGACGACGGTCAGGTGGCAAATCTGCTGACCGAATTGCAGGGTATGATCGCCGATCTGCATGATGCGGAATTGGCCGCAGCGCAGGGGTTGGCCAAGGTAGTCGCCTAGCCCGCGTCAGGCGCTGTCCCACTGCTGGGCGCAAATCTGGTTGGTCGCGCGCAATCGTCTATGATACGGCTAACGATTCGGCCCAACGTCGCACATGTGGTATTTCAGCACCGGAGGCATGTCGTGATCAGGTCTACGATTTGTAGACTGACCCAGGTGAACAACAGAACCTCGCGGCCGAACATCGGGATCTGGTTGTCCGGGCCGAATCAATCATGAAAGAGGCTCATACACCCGACCCGAACTGGCTCCTGGATGGGGTTGCCGAGCATCGCAAGAATTTGTCACAAGCGGCCTGGCAAGCAACTCGTGACAGACTCAATCAGCCCAGCCAGGAATGATACGAACCCGCGAATCCCGAGCTGTGGCTCAGTCGGTTCACCAGAAAAGGTATGATCGAATCTGCGTTGGCAGGCTTGTGACGACGTGACGCGGTTCCGCCGCGCCGAGCAGAGGCAGGTGAGGCAGTGGGGTGGGACAGGTTGGCGAATCTGGTTGCGTACCCATATTCGCTACCGCTAACCCAGACTCGATAACGGCCCACGCATCTCCGCGATTTAGTGAGTGTTCAGCGCATGCTTGATCCAAATGAACTACTTTCGGATGTGCAATTCGTGGCCTTTGACCTGGAAACGACCGGGCTCTCAGCGCACAGCTGTCAGATCGTCGAGTTTGGCGCGATACGATTTCACATCGATGCAGGGATACTCGACTGTTTCGAACAGTTAGTCGACCCGGAGTGTCCAATTCCATGGCGAGTGACACAGATCCATGGAATCACGGACGCGATGGTCCGCGACATGCCGACAGTACGACAGACACTGTCTCGTTTCATCGACTTCCTGGAACAAGAGCCGGCGGTCTTGATGGCGCACAACGCCGCGTTCGATCTGAGTTTTCTTGACGCGGCGATCCGCAGCCATGGTGCTGCCCGAATCAACAATCCCGTGATCGACACGGTACAACTCGCCCGGAAAGCGATACCAGGACTGTACAACTACCGCCTGGAAACTCTGGCCATCGGATTCGAATTGGCCCAAACGGAAGATCACCGCGCGCTTTCCGACTCACGCCTCGTGATGGGTCTGTTTCAAAAAATCATTGCCGCCAGCCGCAGCTTGACGAACCTGCAACGGTTATTCTCCCTGGCCCCACCGCTCCACGGCCAAGCTGCCGCCAGACGGGCCCGTCAAACAAGCGTCCATCATCAGCACCTGACACTCGCCATCCAACAACAGCGGACCGTTGTCATGGTCTATGACGGTGGCACAAAAGGACTTTCAGATCGGCGGGTGACACCCCGCAGCCTTGTCAACTCACGTGGCACGCGCTGCCTGATCGCGTTCTGCCACGCCGATCGGATCGAGAAAACCTTTCGGCTGGATCGCATTCGCGATTTGCGCATCGACGAGGGCTAGACTGCGGCAGGATAAAGCTTTGGGCAAGCATCTCAACCGCCTCGTGCCGGTGGGCCCGGGTTTGACAACCACGACGGCGAGACGACGACTGAACGTGATATACAAGAACCCCACCGGCCTCGCGCCGGTGGGTCCGGGTTTGACAACTACACAAGAGCATGATGACTGAATGGACAGCGCCACTTTCACTTCTTGCGATCATCCTAAGGAACGGCTCAGAAATAACTTCCTCAGTTCCCTCGCCCCCGTGGGGAGAGGGTAGGGTGAGGGGAAAGAATACACAGTAGTTATTTTTGAGCCGTTCCTAAGGCCGTATTATCGCGAGCCTTGCCGCCCCCGGGCTTGTCCCGGTGGTAGAGCGTTTGACAACTACCGGCGACCTCAGCCACCCGTGAATTTCCTTCCCGCCGGCCATCGCGGCCTCCGGCGGCGATGGCCGGCGGGAAGGGGCGCTTTTCGGCTGCCAGAGTAGTCAGCAAACGTAGACCCACCGGGGCGAGCCCGGTGGCGTGCTTTGGGGAGTTGATGCTGTTTCTTTGCGTACGGCCGCAGGCCACGTGAGGAGCAAGATTAGTTCGACTGGGCGTGAAACTGACGTAACACTTCCCTTAACTCTCCGAGCTTCAGACGCGGGCCCATGCTCGAGACGATTCTGGATGAGGCCAGTGACGCCAGATTCCCCGCCTGCTGATAATCCATGCCCTGCGTGATACCGTAAAGAAAGGCTCCAGCAAACATGTCTCCTGCGCCGACCGTGTCAACAGCCTGGGTCGGCACGGGCGCGATCCTGTGGAGTGTTCGTCCGTCAAATGCAACCGCTCCATCCGCTCCACAAGTCACCACAAATTGCTTCGCAATCCTCTTTAGGAAGTCAAACGCATCATCCAGGTTGTCCGTTTCCGCGATGCGACGCGCCTCGTCTTCGTTGGCAAACAAGAGATCGACCCCATCACCGATCAACTCATGGATAGCCGGTCGGAAGAAATGGACGATATTGGGATCGGAAAGAGAAAAGGCGATTTTGGCCTCACTCGCGCGGGCCTGCTGCACCGCGTAGAGCGCGGCCTTCTTGCTGGCAGGACCGGTCACCAGATAGCCTTCAATGTAGACATATTCGGAATCCCGGATCGCCGACTCATCCACATCTTCCGGCGACAAGTCGGCCGACACACCGAGAAAGGTGTTCATGGTTCGATCCGCGTCGGGAGTAACTAATACAAGGCATTTGCCAGTGATTCCCGGACCCAGCTGTTGTGACTGGATACTCGTCGTCACACCAGCACGAGCGAGATCTTGCAGATAGAAGCGCCCCATCTCGTCGTTTGCCACGCGACAGGAATAGGACGTCTTGCCACCCAGTTGACTCACCGCAATGATCGTATTGGCTGCCGAGCCCCCACTGCCGCGATTACTCTCGTGGGCTCCCAAACATTCGACGATCTGCGTCTGCAGGGGTTCGTCAACCAGAGTCATGACGCCCTTCTCAATCTTCAGCTCCTGCAACTGTTCGGGAGTGACTCTGTATTCAATGTCGACCAGGGCATTTCCCACACCGTAGACGTCGTATTTACTCATGTGTCCATCCTGTCATCTCTCGTCGCCGCGGCCGCCGAAAATCTCATTAAGTCCGCCTGTGATACTCCCCTGCCGCACTCCGCGCCGCGTGGGAAAGCCCATCGAACAGGCCGCATCACTATGGCACAATCTACCGGTTTGCTCCACCCGGGTTGACGGACGAAACGCAAACGGCTCAGTTTACCCCAACGGTGCACAAAAAGAAGTAGGATGGTCGTCCGTGTCCGTCGATGGGAGCTTTTCGTGGACCGTTTCTCGTTGTGCGCGGAATGCACGTTGGGTGAGATTTCCGAACAGCCGGCGGAATGTGATTTGGCACTCCGATGGACACCGCGTGGGCGTCCGTACCACTTCGTTGGCCGCGAAACCGATCGTCACGCTACCGGGGCACAGCACCACCCGACACAGCCAGTGACAGTTTGTTGATCTTCCCGGCAGAAGTGCGTTCGAACTGCTCGATCACGCGAAGCAATCCTGGCACTTTGTGCGGGGGCAGCCGTCGCCTGCACCAGTCGATGATATCACTTTCGCTCACCGAGTCTTGAGACCGCGCCGAGACGAATGCTGCGATTGCCTCACCGAGAATCTCGTCCGGCACCCCAACAACAGCCGCTTCATGAACGCCAGGATGCTCCAGAAGGATCTCTTCAATCTCGATGGGAGCAATACGATGGGCACCTGATTTGATCATCTCGCGGTTGCGCCCCACCACGCTCAGAAACCCCTCTTCATCGCGCACTCCCAGATCGCCAGTGTGGTATCCGTGTACATCCAAGACGGCTGCCGTCTCCTGCGGCTCGTTCCAGTACCCTTCCATGATATTGGCGCCTTGTGCCACCAGTTCTCCCACTTCACCCACCGCCGTTTCCCTGCCATCGTCGCGGAGCACCCGCAACGTCACGCCGGGAATCGCCTTGCCAATCGTGCCCATCTTGCCTGGCAGGTCGTGCAGCGGGAGATACGACAAGCGGGCCGCCGCCTCGGTCGCTCCGTACATGATGAAGATCTGCTTGCCAGGCAGCGCCTCGATCAGCCGGCGCTGCAACTGCAGTGCCATCGCTCCGCCGGCCTGCGTCACATATCGGAGATGTGGAAATTCTCGCGTCGCGAAGTTCGAACGATTCAGCAGGATGGCAAAGGTGGAGGGGACACCAGAGAACCCCGTCGCCTGCAATCGAGCCAACGTATCGAGCGCTTTCTGGGGGAACAGAAACCCGTTCTCCACCACGACCGATCCGCCAGCCGCCACGTGCGTATTGAGCAAGGATTTGCCATACACGTAGTGGAACGGCAATACGACCATCACCCGATCGTCAGGAGTCAATTCGAGATACTGCACAATGGACTCGGTGTTGGCAACAATATTGGCATGCTTGAGCGTGACCCCTTTCGGCTTGCCCGTGCTGCCCGAAGTGTAGACGATGGCTGCCCGGTGATGCCCGGATAAGGCGACGCGGGGAGGCTGCCGGTCGGAAAACCCAAGTGCCACTTGGCTATCGATCAGTCGGCACTCCAAGTCGATCTGGAACCCCTCCGTCCATTCCTGCTGCCAACCGATCACGAACTCCAAACCGCGGACCGTTTCCCCGCCCAGCACGCCACGCGCCATGCGCCGACCGCAGATCAGGCCGTGCGCTCCACACAATTCGAGCAGCGTGCGACAGTTCTCTCCATCAGCTGCCGCGTCAAGCGACACCACGATCCCGCCCGCCTTGAGAATTCCGTAATAGGCAGCAATGTACTCGGAAGAATTGCGCGCCAGCAAACCGATTCGATCACCGGGCTGAATCTCCTGGTCCAGCAGGACGTGCGCAATTGCATTGGCGCGCTGATCTATCTCGGCATAAGTCGCTTGCTCTGGACCATCCACGACCAGGATCGCTTCAGGTTGACGTTGAGCGTGGTATTCCAGGAACTGATGAACCAACTGTGCTTTCATGATCTGCGATCTCGGGCAATTCCAGATCGTCCAACGCAATCGTACCACTACGTATCAGATACCAGCAGCGGTCGCTCATGCAAATACTCGGCCGCACGTCGTTTGGCGTCGATATCGCGGTAGACTCGTTCCACCTGCTCGCTGGACAGTCCCAGGGCATCGGCAACCTGCGTGCTCGGTACATCGTGACAGCGGCCGTACAAACAGGCGTCCATCTGGTCGAAGGGGAGCGAAAAGAAGAATTCTTCCTGCGTCTGTTCGAGCGAGTACGTGTCGGTGGTAGGCGGACGATGAAAAATTTCCGCCGGCACTTCCAGGTACTCCGCCATTTGGTAAACCTGTGATTTGTACAGGTGCGCAATCGGTTTCAGGTCGGCAGCGCCATCGCCCAGCTTGACGAAGAATCCCTGGTCGTATTCCAGGAGGTTCGGCGTACCGGCCACTGCGTAGCGCAATCGATCAGCGTGGTAGTACTCCATCATTTTACGAACTCGCTGTTTGAAATTGGTGGCGGCCAGCACTTCCTGGTAGACCTCCAGCGGCAGGCGCTGACGATACTCCAAACCATCCCGAGTCTGGATCACGACAGAGAAAACGCGGTAGGGTGTGCTGCCAAACAGGCTGGGAAGTACAATCTTCCACCGGCACTCCGGCCCAAAGGCAGGGAACACCTGGCGGAGCGCCGCGTCACGCCGACGATAACATCCGGCTCCGGCCAGTACATCGGAGATATCCTCCACTTGCGTGGCGATACCGTACGTCTCGGCCAGCAATTGTCCCAATCGCAGACTTTCGTCGGACGAGTCGCGTTCAGGCATGAGCAATCCGAATACTCGATTCTCACCCAATGCCTTCACGCACAGAGCGGCCGTCACACTGCTGTCGATCCCCCCGGAGAGTCCGAGCACGACCCCCTTGCGTCGCAGGTGTCGCAAGACGTGGTGTCGGATGGCAGTGACGATACGATCGGTCTCAGCCACCACATCAAGCCTCAGAGCGTCCAGAGTGAAAACCGATGTGGTCAGAGTGGTAGTCATGTCGTGTCTCCTTCGGCGGCAGGGCCGCGTCCAAGGTAGCCATCACGTCGAATGTGCTGGCTGCCGTGAATACTCACACCCTTGGCGAGAGAGTGTCGCTATCCTGCTTTCGGATAATGAACTGCACCAGAGAGTTGATGGAGTCCAAGTTTTCAGGCACCAGATCTTCATCGCGCACTTTGATGCCATACTGGGATTCCAGATGGGCGATCAATTCCAGCACGCCGGTCGAGTCGATGATGCTGTTCTCCATGAATGAGTCCTCATCGGAATACGGTACATCGACGCCAAACAGGAAACTTTCGTCGATGTACTTTCGCAAGTGCGTGGTAAGCTCGTTCATTGGTCGGTTGTCTCCAACTACATGATATTTTCAACTTGATAAACTCGCTTGATTCGGTTCCATAGAGAGGCTCACGACAGGCAGGCTCGTCGCCGTTCCCCGTCCACTCGGAAAATTCCGCACGAATTGGTCCACCAGAATCTGCGTCGAGAGAATGGCAACCAGCGCCATATTGTCGCGCGTTCCGGTAGCTCTCCCACCGCGCACTTTTTCCAGCAAGTGTTGCACGGCGGTTGGCTGGAACACGCCAGCGCTGCGCAGGTTCCCCTCGCACAACAGCTCGTCAACGTATTGTTCGCGTGTCAACTGCCAGTCGCGAGTAAAGAAACTCTTGGCGTCGGGTGATCGGTATGGTTGCTTGGACCGCCTGGCGACCTGTGCCGGCACCAGATCACCCAGGGCCCGCTTGAGCAAATATTTCTCGCTCATCCCTTTCATCTTCCAGCGCGGTGGCACACGGGCGGCAAACTCGACGACGCGATGGTCCAGAAACGGGAACCGCGCCTCGACCGAATGAGCCATGGCCACACGATCACCCTGAGACGACAGAATGTAGCCCGGCAGAAGGATCGACGTCTCCAGGAACTGGGCCTGGCAGAACGGTTTCCAACCAGGGAATTCGTCGGGCAGCCAATCCGCGAGCTGCTGGTACTGATTGCCTGCATCGAGGGGCAGAGCAAAGTCGGGTGAGAGGAACCGTTTCAAGTGGCGTGTCATGTTCCAGCGTGGCAGATGCGAGAAGAAGGGGCTGGCCAGATCTTCGGGAGTCGCGAAAGAACGCCTGTCGCATGGCGACCGACTGGGCCTGCAAGTTGGGCAAGTAAGGATAGAGCCGGGAACCGAGCGACGAACGCCTGCGCGAGTCCGACTGGCGGGCACAAAAGCGGCGGACTTTGGCTTCCTTAAAGATGTCATAGCCCCCCAGGATTTCGTCGGCCCCTTCGCCCGTCAGCACTACTTTGAATCCCGACGCCTGCACCAGTTCGGCCAGCAGTTTTAGCGGCGCGGGGGCCGTTCGCAGCAACGGCTTCTCGGCGTGCCAGACCACATCAGGGAAAACGCGGGCAATGTCGTCATAGCGGCAGCGCATGGCGTGATGCTCAACCCCCAGCGATCGGACGACCGCTCGCTGATATTCGCTTTCATCGAATTCAGCGTCCTCGAAGGTGACCGAAAACGTCTTCAGTCGCTCACCGCAGTAGCGTTGCGCTAAGGCTGCAGTGATGGAGGAGTCCAGGCCGCCGCTCAAATAGGCTCCTACCGGCACATCGGCGCAAGCGGAGCCGCGTTGCATCGGTGAGCAGTTCGCGCAGCTCCTCGCTCAGCGCATCTCCTGAAACAGGTTGGTCGGCAATTCGGTAATCGAGTTGCCAGTAGCATGAACTGTGAAGCTGGTCGTCCTGTACGACGAGATGATGTCCCGCGGGCAACTCGAACACGTCGCGAAACATTGTCGTCGGAGGCACGGGAGCCCAATAAGTCAGCAGTTGATCCAAGCCGCACGGATCGAGTGCGCGGCTCACTTCCGGGTACCTGAACAGCGACTTGATCTCCGACGCAAAAAGGAACGTCGATCCTACTTGTGTGTAGAACAGCGGGCGGACACCCAATCGATCTCGGGACAGGAACAGCTTCTGTTCGCCTCGATCCCAAATGGCAAATGCCCATTGGCCATTAAAGTGCTCCACACATCGCTGTCCAAACTCGGCGTACGCGTGCAAGACGACTTCGGTGTCGCAACGGGTCCGAAAGATATGGCCGCGAGCTATGAGTTCGTCGCGCAATTCAAGGTAGTTGTAGATCTCGCCGTTGAAAGTTACCGCCAACCTGCCGTCGCTGGTCTGCATCGGCTGACGACCATTGGCAGGATCAATGATGCTCAGCCGCGCGTGGGCAAGTCCGACGTTCCGATCGATCAACACTTCCGCCGCGTCGGGTCCGCGGTGTCGAACCAGCGCGATCATGGAACTCAAGAGCTGAGGGCACGCCTGCCGGCCGCCCCGATGCAGTATGCCGACAATTCCACACATGAGTTGGCCTCAAAAATCTGGATTTCGTTGCGGAGCGTCGCGGAACCGAAGTGTCACGGTCGTTGTATGTTCTCGGCTTGAATGGCAAGCGGAAACATGGCGAGATTGGTCGGTGGCCGATCGAGGGGCATCTTGTTGGCAGCACCTCGTCAACGCGACCGTGGGCCGTCCACTCCGTCCATCACGGCGTGCTGGTAATATTTTTTCCTTGTGTGGCGACCCATGGTCGCCCCGGCAGACTGTATTTCCTTTCATGTCCAGTGCAGTCGATCCGACCACAGTGGCTGGACGCGGCGCCTGGCGAATCCTAGAGTTCCCTAGGTGGCTGGGAAGCGGTGTTCAATCGCCGCCCCTGGCGGCCGCCGCATAGAAAACGTACTTCACTGGGACCGGGAACCCCTCTATTTGTCCTCCGGAAAACGCTCCCAACTCAGCCTGGCAGTCGCGCGACTGGATCTTGGTCATGACAACCGTTACACGACGTACAAACGGACCGCTCGCCAGACATCTGCGTCGTGCCGTGCAGCTGCGACGCACTCGCGGTTGGGCACGCGTGCTGTATGCCGCCCTGCAGAGAATCCTCGCGATTGGCCTCCTGCGCCGCTCTGTTCAACTGCGTGCCGTGGATGTCTGGCACTTGCCATTTGCCGAGGACGGGCAACCGCCGAGAACACCCGCCCTGTTTACGGTCCGGCAGGCGATCGCATCTGATTTCGACGAATTGGCCAAGTACTACGATGACCGTCAACGAATCCTGCAGCGTTGTACGCGAGGCGACATCTGTGTGCTGGCTCTCTGCCAGAACAAGATCGAAGGCGCCGTCTGGCTGTGCTTGGAAGAGAACCAGTTTGACGAAGACCGGGAAGAGCTGCGATGCACCTTCGGCGTACCACGGAATGCTGCATGGACCTACGACGGCAAAGGGACAAAGCTCGGTGCCTGGGGCACGCTGATGAAGCAGCTTCCGGGGATCCTCCGCCGATTGAGGGTCAACGAAGTCTACACGACTATCGACTGTAACAATTGGCAGTCCTTCGACGCTCATCGGTCTCTGCGGTACGAGCCCGTCGGAGTCCTCCTGATGGTGAGATTACTCGGCTTCGCAGTGCATGCCTTCAAACCATCGGGACAGAGATGGCGGCGTCTGCCCTTCACGATCAAGGGACTGGAAGTCCATCGCACCGACTGAGGGTCGCACCAGGCCTGTCACAAACACGGCGTTCTATCGCCGATCTGTGCTCTGACCATCGATCGTTTTTGTTCCCAGCGCTCACATCCATCTGGCGGCCCAACGGTGATGGCGGGAAAAGTAGGTCCCGGCTGCCGGACGGGACCTCGCAGCGGCAAATCATCTGCCACTTCCTTCCCGTCTCATCGCCAACAACCGTGATAGAAACCGAAACGTGCACGGGGGAGGTCTTGCTAGTAGTGCTTGTCCGTACCCACAATTTGGCGTTCTCCTGCGGGACCAGCTCCGAAGAGACCTCAACGTGTGCCCCGAATGGTTTCCACCGGACCTGCTCCGGTGGGACCACAACTGGCCTGCTACCCCAACGTGTGCCCCGAATGGTTTCCACCGGACCTGCTCCGGTGGGACCACAACTGGCCTGCTACCCCAACGTGCGCCCCGAATGGTTTCCACCGGACCTGCTCCGGTGGGACCACAACTGGCCTGCTACCCCAACGGGCGCCCGAATGGTTTCCACCGGACCTGCTCCGGTGGGACCACAACTGGCCTGCTACCCCAACGGGCGCCCCGAATGGTTTCCACCGGACCTGCTCCGGTGGGACCACAACTGGCCTGCTACCCAGGCAATTCCTTCACACCCATGAAAACACAGCGCCCGCGTTGCAGCTGAACTGCTAGATCAGTTTCTTGGGCAAAGTCAATTTCCCACCGCCATGGGATTGCCTGGACCAGCTCACAACCTCACTCTCTTGCCATCGAAGAGCAAAAACTAATTTCCCTTCAGCTGCATGTTCCACAAGAGTTTGACAACGTACAACTGCAATTCAGGATCTTGAGTCATCTTTTGGACTCGTTCCAACGCGGCACGGGCTTCCTTGGGATGCGACTCCTTCATCCCTTCGGCCAGAGAGACGGTTGCCTCCATCGCGTCCGTGCGCAAGTCGGCATCGCCGATCAGAGAGAGGGTTAAGGCCAGCGAATCCGGGACGCGGGCGGCGGTTACGCGCGACAAGATCAGCTTTTTGTCCTCCACCCGATGCGCCAACTGCATGACCTCGCGAAGGCCGTCCGCTGTCAGCTGAGGTTGCTCCTTCCCCTGCCGGGCGATCACGCGGGCATAGCCACGCAGTGCCCAGACGCGGTGCGATTCTTTGTCGGCATGTTGCGCCAAGTCAAGTAACTGCTCCGCGACGCTGGCATCGGGCCAATTACTGAGTGCACGAACGGCGGCATCTCGCACGTCTTCGTCGTTATCCTGACTCGCCTTGTCCACGACTTCTCGTGCGCGAACACCACCGAGCCGTCCCAAGGCCGGCAGCAACGCGGCTCGTCCCGCCGCATCTTGACTATCAAGCAGATTCAAGATCGGCTCAATACGCTTCGACTCATCCCCAATTCGAGAACAGCTTCTCCAGACCGCGCACTCCGCCGCTTCGCGCTCAGCTCCCGGACGCGTACCCGCCAAAAGCCTGGCGAGCTCGTCAGCCAGCTCACCGTCGGCCATGGCTTGCAGCGCGGTAAGCGCAGCGACACGCACGGACTCTTCGCGCAATTGCGCCAAGGACAATAAAGCGGATGCCGCGTTGGCGATCCGCCGAACGGATATCGCTCGAATCAACGCCACCTGTCTCTCACGATCGGCAGCTTCGACAGCGTCGAGAATCGCTTCATCCACGCCCTCACCCTCGAGTTGTTCAAGGCTGCCCTGAGCCGCGTCACGTAATGTGGGATCATCTTCCGTCGCGAATTTCGCTAACAACTCCACATCTTCGCTCTGGCCTGAGCTGGCCAAGGCGTGAAGTGCCGCGCACTGCAAATCGCGTTGCGGTAACTGCAGGCATTTCACGGCCACCGCGCGCACTTCCAACTCTCTCCGCTGACTCAGAGCATCCAACAAACGCACCTGACCAGGATGTGGCAGCTCATGCAACTCGCCGGCAAGTTGCCGGACCATCTCACTGTCGGCCTGCTCACGTACCAGCTCCGTCGCAAATCGACCAAGGCGATCGTTGTCCGACGCGAGGGCCCTCATCAGTCGCGGGTGCGCGGAAGACGGTTCCGCTTGCCACAGCCCCAGCAGCACGGCGCAGCGCACCTGCTCGGCGTCGCTCGATTCCAACAAGTTGAGAATGCGTGCAGCCTCATCCGACTGCCCGGCTGCCAGCTGGCGTCGCGCAATTCGCAGGCAAGCATCGGTAACGACCGTTTGCAGATCGGGTGCGATTGCGGCCCGGACGGCCAATACCGCCTGCACCGCATCCGGAGAGTCGATTTGCGACAGCGCCACGACGGCCGCCTTGACCGTGTCCCGATCTTCCGCTTTCAACAGGGGCGTCAACACCTCAACCGCCGATACGTCGCCAAGACGGCCCAGGCTGTGGATCGCTCCTATTCGCAATGTCCCATCCAAAGTGGGCAACGCATCGCACAAGGCTCGCATCGTCTCTGCGCCCTGTATCGACTCCAAAGCACTTCGAGCCATGTGTCCAAGTTCCACATCGCCGAGCAATTTCGCCAGTTCCGAAACCGAGCGAGCAGTGCCGATTTCGCGCAGCTTGCGACAAACGAAACTCTTCGCCCCCCGCGGCGCGTCCGCACGCAACACTTCCAGAAAACGATCCTCCAGGTTCCGCCGAGCGTCGGGGTTGCCATGCGACATCACAATCGCCACGTCGATCGGCGCCAGGGCATCACGAACAGGCCCCCAGTCGTATTGCAGTAACTGCCCGAACGCCTTATCGAGCGGATCCTCTTGAGCCTCGGCGGGATCGGTTCGCGGCAAACAGACGACGGCGGTCAGCGCCAGAGCGAAACCGACACATCGGCACCGGCAGCAGGCGGTTCTCATAACTGGTTCCTTTTCCCCTGATTCTGCGCTGCTGGGCGGCGAAGAGAAGACCTCGCTACGACAGATTCCACGGCTCACGCTTCGCGCGATCGAGCCAGCGGCTCGCTTCTTCATCACCGACAATGACTTCGTTCTCGGGATCCCATCTAATTGGGCGGTTCAACCAATACGCGATATTCCCCAGGTGACAGACAGTTACTGTGCGACACCCTATTTGGACATCCGCGTGCGGCTTCCTGCGGCTACGCACACACGCCAAGAAATTGTCGCTATGGGCCTTCGCCCCTTGAATCGGATCGGTCGGCCCAGGTGGCAACCGCCAGGGGTTGTCGCCTCCTTTGCGCCAACGGGCCGACATACCGTGGCCCCAGGCGTCGCCGTCAGAGCCGATGAAAGCAATCCCCTGTTGACTGAGCGGAGATTCATGCGTCATCAGGCTTCCGTTAGCGTAGCGATAGGTCAGCCACTTCACGTCTTGGCCGTTAGGTGGAACAATCTCCACCGGGCCGCTGTCGTCCATGCCCAGCACCCATTGGGCAATGTCGAAATGGTGGCACCCCCAGTCCGTCATGCCGCCCCCCGAATAGTCCCGGTAGGGGCGAAAGCCCTTGTCGGCCAGTAACGGATGAAAAGGCCGCCACGGCGCGGGCCCGAGCCACATCTCCCAGTCGATGTGATCGGGAACCGGTTCGCCTGGTAAATTGCACGGCACACTCGGCCCGCCACAGCTTACGTGCACTTCACGAATCTCACCAATCGCCCCCTCGCGCAAAGCGGCACAGGCGTAGCGGATGTTGGAATACGACCGACTCTGACTTCCCGTTTGCACGACACGTCCGTACAGACGTCCCGCATCCACCATCGCTCGGGCTTCCCGAATCGTCAGCGACAGCGGCTTCTCGCAATAAACGTCTTTGCCCAGCCGGCACGCTTCGATCGTGACGATCGCATGCCAGTGATCGGGTGTGGCGATCGCCACCGCGTCGATGTCATCACAAGCGAGCAACTCGCGAAAGTCGCGGTAGCTTCTGCAATCCTGATTTCCATAGGCCTGATCGATCGTACGCTTCGCTTGTTCGCGCGCCTTGTCATTCACGTCACATACGGCCACGGCCTGGCAATCGGGATTGGCGAGAAAGGAATGCACCAAGGAGCCGAAACAGCCCTGCAGACCCTTCCAGCCCACACCAATGAATCCGACTCGGATGCGCTCGCTCGGCGCCAGCCGACCCCGGCCCAATGCCGCCGACGGTACGATCAGTGGAGCGGCACAAGCGGCAATCCCCACACGACAACTCGTCTGCAGGAAACGGCGGCGATTGAATATCTTGTGGCTCATAGTTTCGATTCCTGGTGTAGAATGACGACGGTCCACGCGGCAAACGTAGTGGGGCAGGTGGTTCCTACAGCCTGCAAGGTGCTCCGTCCGAGGGAATCTCCAGGTGCAGCGTCCAGAGAATTCCGTTCACCAGCATGCGCCGAAAGACCTCTCTCTCGAAGAGCTCATGAAAATGCCCCAGGGTGTTACCGTATGAACGACCGCCGTTGGATTCGGGACGCTCGTACGTCCACGCCACGGTCTGCTGTTGTCCCTTCACCGGTACCTGCAGGATCGGCGTGGCCCGTGGGAGGAACTTCAAATTCAAGTAGTACTCGTCCTCGAGGGCAAAGCCTTTCCATCCCTGGCAGATGGGATGAGCTGGTTCGACTTGCTTGACTTCCGATTGTGAAATGTCCAACCCCGAAAAGGCGAAGCTGAACAGTCCACCAAGGTAATCCAAATAGCGATTACCCAACGTTTCGTTGTTGGCGTCTTTGAGACCGGTCGCCCAATGCAACGCGACCAGGCCGACCCCTTGCTTCATCAATTTCTCAAACTGCTCACCTTGTGTGCCGCCCAGCAGAATCTCCGCACCCGGGCTACTGTAGAGGACGATTGCGTCAACCTCCTCCAGCACTTTCGGATCGGTGGGCCAACCATCCGCAACGACAGCCTCGACACCCGCCGTCTGCCGCAAACATTTCGCCAGCAGCTCACACTCCTCCAGATAGAGATGCGTACCGGGTGGATGGTCTGGCTGGTGCCCGATCAAGACGACTTTTTTCGGCGCCGCTTTCGCAGACGCATCATCCCTGGCCTCTTCACCACAGACAGGTGAAACGCCCGCGCATGAGATGGCCATCGCGGCAAGCAGCAGGCGGGAACCGCGGGTGTGGAAAAACCTCGCAACAACTTCACGGATGCGCATCAGAAACTCTCCCCTTCAATGCGTTTGGACAGCAGGTTCTTTCCCGTGACGTAGGATACGCCCCCACGTCGCCCCCTGCAAGCAACCCGTCTGTTTCTGCCCCCATCGGTCTCGCTTCCGCCGCCACGACCGCTGTCAAAGCGAGTGGCAACCGCTTTTGTCACACGCGCGGACATGCGATAATCACAGCTCTAGATGAATCCAAACTGGCTTAATCTCCTGGAGGCTGCTGATCATAAAAGAGCAACTTCGACATCGGGTAATTCCCGCTCGCTCAGTCGTCGTCACTTCATCGCCACTGGTGCCGCCGCCCTGGCTGCCAGCCGAGCCGTTTCGGCAACGACGGCCCAAGCACAGGAAGGCGCGGGCGACGTGGTCACCCCGCCCGCGGGAAAGCGAATTCTGCTCTCCTGCAAATTGGGCATGATCAAGCCTGAATCAGACAATGAACCGCTTGCCAACCGCCTCCGACGCGCAGGCGAGGCTGGTTTCGATGGCGTCGATCTGGATGAAGCGGGACGCTTTTCGCCGCAAGAGGCGCGCGATGCGGTCCAGCAGTCGGGAGTCTTCGTGCACAACGCCATCAACCACGATCACTGGAACGCCACGCTCACCAATTCCGATGCAGCGATTCGCGCGAAGGGACGAGCCAATATTGAGCACTGCGCGCGCGTCTCGCATGCGGCCGGCGGAAGTGGCGTGCTGATTGTGGTTGGCAAGGGGAGTGACGGACCGGCGGACGTGATCGAAGAGCGGTGTCGCAACGAGATCAAGAAAGTGCTGCCGCTGGCCGCGTCGTTGGGGCAGATGATCCTGGTCGAAAATGTCTGGAACCAGATGTTCTACGATCACGATGCTCCACCTGATCAGAGCGCCGAGAAATTCGTGAAGTTTATCGATAGCTTTAACAGCCCTTGGGTCGGCATGTACTATGACATCGGGAACCACTGGAAGTACGCCCAGCCGGGCCAGTGGATCCGCGAGTTCGGCCGGCGGTGTGTGAAACTGGACGTCAAGGGCTTCAGTCGCGCGGACAACAAGTTTACAGAGATTGGCAAAGGTGATCTCCCCTGGGCCCAAGTGCGTCAGGCGCTCAGTGACATCGGATTCTGCGGGTGGGCCACCGCCGAAGTGGGAGGCGGCGACGTCGAACGACTGACTGTCGTGCGCGAGCAGATGCAAGAAGCATTCGGCCTGTAGCCGCTAGAGTTCCAGCAACAAGGGGTCGTAGCCGAAGACAGCAAAGGGCGATTGCCGCCAGAAGTTGTTCTGAGGCTCAAAGCAAGGCTCCGTGATGGCTTGCTTGATCGCCATCTCGTCGGCCTGCACCGGGTCGTACGTAATCTGCACACGCGCCGGGCCCGGGCCGGGCCAGGCGGCGATCCGCAAATAACCGGCAACCGCAAACAGATCGTCTCGTTCCAGGAAGTAGGTCAGCAGGTTCGCGCACCCTCGGCAGGTCACGTTCTCGATCTGCAGCTCCACAACAGCAGTCTGTACCGGCAGCTCCCCCCTGCTCTTCACAAACGACGGAACCGGCACCAGGTACGACGCGCTTACCGCCGCAATCGTGCACAACAAGAGCAGGGCCACCAACACGGTTTGTGACCACCGCTGGCTACGTGGAAACCGCGGTCCCCAGTGCAGTGCTTTGGACTGCGACTTGCTGGACGGACAAGCTTCGACACAGGCGAGACACGAGATGCAGCGAGCCTCCGTCACATGCTCCGCTTGGTCCACGTCAATGGCCATCGGGCAACGCCGCGCACAGCGACCGCAATCGTGACATGTTTCCGTGTCCCTCTGGATTCGCGCCCAGCCAAACCGGGAAAACAAGTTCAAGACGGCGGCCAGCGGACAAAACCAGCGACAAAACGGCATCACGACAAATAGCGACACAACAACGACCACTCCGCTAACCACGTAGGCCCAATAAGTGATGTCTTCGCCGTGGCGACCGATCAACGCGTAGCACGGATCATACCCGCGGAATATCAACTCGCCCGCTCGATAGGTCAGAATCAGAATCACCGCCAGCATCGCGTACTTCAAAAAGCTCAGGACCCGATCAATTGCCTTGGCTAGGAGAAACTGCGGGAGACGGACGCGACGCCCTACAATATTGATCCATTCGGAAATCGCGCCGATCGGACACATATATCCACAGAAGGCGCGGCGGATCAACAGCGCAGTGGCCAGCACTCCCCCCAGGATGAAGAAGTTGGAGACGCCCAATGAACAGAGCATGTTGCCTTCGACAGCATAAGTGTAGATCGCTTCCACGCCGCCAAATGGACACCAGCGTTCGCAGTTGGCTTCGAACGCAAAGACACCTGTTAGCACCACGACCAGAAAGAAACCCTGAACGATGCGTCTCGTCCGCGTCACGACAAACCTCCCTTGTAGACCGTAATGGGCACCGTCTACTCGCCATTGCCGTGACCACAGCTGCCACGCATTGGACAGCTGCTGCAACTGCTCCCCCCACTGCACTTCGATTCGGACACTTTGGATTCGGTCTGCAACACCTGCGTGAACGAAGGATGCGTTGCTAGAGATTGGAAGTCGACGCACAACTTCGTGTGCGACTTGAGCAAATCCAGACGACTCGGTGGAATGCCTTCGAAACAACGTGTAAGCGTTGCTAGAGACTGAGCTTCCTGCCCCACGGTGGCCTGGGCACGAGCCGTCAAATAGAGCGTGCCAGGATCCGCGTCGGAGGCCAACCGCAAGGTGGCCGCAACCCGCTTGGCTTCGTCCACTTCCCCCTGCCGGGCCAGTGCCACACAGCGCAATGCGCGACTGGCCGTGGTCGCTTTCTCAGTCCCCAGACTGGCAAGGACCTCAGCCGCTCGGTCAGGTTTCTCCAGCGATAGCAGCGTTTCCGCCAACTGTACTGCCGAGTCCGCCGTCTTGAGCCGCTTGAACATCGCTTCATCGACGGGCAGCGCACGAGCGTATAGATTCTGCGATGAATAAAACGAACTCAATGCCAGTGCTGCCATCTCCCAACGTTGGGAATCCTTCTCCTTGTCCATGATTGCCTGAAGCTGAACCGCTTGACGCGTGAGCAGGTACTGCTGTAGGTATCGCTGATTGTCTCGGTCCAGCTTGACAGCCGATCCCAGCGTCTGGACGGCCGCCCGCAAATCACCCTCAGCCACCAACTGCTGCCCCCTCTGAAAGGCCTGCTCCGCGTCATTGGCCGCCCGGCCAACCGCCGCCCCGTTTAGCCAACACCCAATAAACAACGCACCCGCAGTCAGCAGCCTGAACAACATGATTTGCTCCTCGAACACTTCCCTCATTGGAATCTCGTTTAACGTCGCTGATTTTTTCTTTAAGTGGCAGCGCCGCAGCCAAACGGCAAGCATGAGATGGGGCTGCTGAAATACTAGCGTCGATGGCCAGATAGTAGGTCCCGCTTGCCGAACGGGACCTCGCGTACCAGCGGTTCTCGACGCGACAAGGTCCCGCGTGGGCAGCCGGGACCTACTCGTGCAGCAGCTCTGAAATCCTTAGTTGACAAACCTGCAACCGCCGACTCCATGCCGGCGGGCGATCGCACAGCAAAACCCTCCTGACCGAAGATCCATTATCGTGCATTTGGCTTAATGTACAAACATCAACGACAAAAGAAAGGCGGGATCGACCTGGACATTGTGATCGACGCGCTTGTGGGCCGAACTTCAATGATTCGCCGGCGAGATCGGCATGCTGACACGCACGTCTTGCTGATCCGATACTGCCTCGGATATCTCGTCCCTGCAGAGCCGATCTAGGAAAGTAGTGCCCTATCAAGGTACCAGGCACCTGCTGCTAGTCGAGCTGAGTGATGCGAACGTTGGGAACGTCCAGTTCCTGGCACACCTCCAGCACCATGGCTACGTTCTCAAACAGACACTTCTTATCTGCTTTGACCAGAACACTCAGAGCCGATTCGCGACCCTTGCTGGCATTGCGGAGGAGCGTCTTGAGCTGTTTCGCTGCTACCGGTTGGTCATCCATCTGGATGTTACCTTCGGCGTCCAATTGCAGCGTGATCTCTCGATTGGCAACCCGAATCGGTTCGTTGCGACGTGGTTGAGCGAACGCTTCCTCGACGGGCAGTTCGCGCACCAAGGTCTCCTGAAGCTCGGAAAAGGACTGAGCGTTTTCCGCCGCCCGTCGCGCCTGCAGTTCTGCCGCCCGCGCTCGCTGCACTTGCTGCATCGCCCGTTCTCGCTCCATCACAACACGAGCGTGTTGCGATTCCGACCGCGCCAGCAGAGCGAAACCGACCCCAGCCACAGCCAACATACCGAAAAAAAGAAAGCCAAAGGTCAACACAAGGGCGATAATCTTGCCAGCGGAACTTCTTCTGGGCGGTGGAGCGTACGATTGCATAGTCATTTAGCCTCATTCCGGGGCGCCGTGATTGTCCAACTTAAGCAACAAACGGATCGGGAGCGTACAACAACATTGTCCAGTGGAGGGGTCCGGAATTCACTCACTGAAAGCAGGACCTGAGCCTTAGCCGGCCCGTCCCGCTTCAGGCGGGAAGGTATGCAGGCGGCCAAGAATGGGCCCAGCCGTGTTAGCGCCTGCCTGATCCCACGCGTGCTTTTACGACGTTCGTTTTCAAGATCGCGTGCCAGTGCGCCCGAGCCGAGAAGTCAAGTGAGGCAACACGGGTAGAGCCCCTGGCATTCTCGTTCTCGACCGCGACAAAGGACCGCGACCAAGCACGAGGGTGCTTCGCTCGGGGATCGCGAATCTTGGTGGATGGAACCCACATTTTTTTTCGCCCCGGGGGCACCCGCACCTCCCCGTGGCGGCGGCATCCTGCCGCCGTACTGCGGCAATGCCGCAGTCACGATTTACCGCCTGCGTGTTCCAGAAATCGGCGCACATCGTTGCCGGCAATCGCTATCGGCTATTCTCCCACCACTGTTGCCATTGGCCGGCGTCGGATCCAAAGTCCTGGTCGGTGAGCGATTGCAGAGCATTGGCCGCCGAGGTCCTGACTCGCTCATTTTCGTCTGTGAGCAGCTTGATCAGGGGCTCAATGGCTTGCCGGTTGCCAGCGGTTCCCAGCAGCCATGCCGCCCGCTCGCGGACTCGCGCGTTGTTGTTCTCAAGCCGCGCGATCAGGCGATTCACCAAGACATCTCCCATGATTCCACCAACCCCTTGATCGCGGGGCGTGGCAGATGATGTGTCAGCCTCGGTGCCATCCTGGCGGCCAGACGAAGGGCTCCCAGCAGCGTTGCCGGTGTTTTTGCGTAGGGAGTCCACCAGCGGAGCCAGCCCAGGTAAACCGAGCTGTTCCAGAGTGTCTGCCGCTGCCCTGACGGCCACATCGACATCGACGCTTACGACACTGGCCGGCAACGGTTTGTCTGTTGAACGATCGAGCAGATTTTCCGCCAGATAGGATACGGCCGGCAAGGCCTCCGCACCGAGTTGTCCCAACGTTTCGGCAGCTGCCGTACGCACTTTCGGATCGGACGAAAACAGCTTGCTCACATGCACTCGTACCGACGCCGGCATATCCTCGGGAATGGTCGCCACACCCGTCTGCTCGGCATGCGCCAGTAGTTGCCGAGCCACCTGGACGTCCACCTCGGTGGTCTCGCCACGAAACCTCTTGCGCACCTGCTCTGGAGTGATTCCGGAACGATCCATCCAGATGGCGATCTGCACCGCAGCGAGTGTCGGCTGCACGCTCGGGGGCGGATTCAGTATGCGAGCGACACGTTTGTCCTGAATCGCCAGTTCCAGCTTCCCTTCTTTGTGAGGCGCTTCTTGGCATAGTCCAGGCAATAGACTTCCAGCAAAAACGAACGTTTCTGACCGTCGGCCAACACCATGACTTTGCCGGGCCGATACATGTTCTCGCGCGTGAATTCACCCTTCAATTGCCCCACAGCCACGTTCTGCTCTTTGTTCTCCGCATTCAGCAGCACGGTCCCCGGTGCCACCTCAATCTGCAGATTCTCGTCTACCAGTCGCTGAACTTCCACGCGGACGGTCGGCCCCGCGGCCCCTCCGCGACTCTTCACATCCACTTTGACTTTTCCCTGGCGTACCGCATCGTGCAGCGAGATCGTGGTATCGGCCCACACGCTCTGCGGGGTCATCATCCACATGACGGCCAGGCTGGCAACGGTCGTTCGAAGTAACATCTATCGCCTCCCGGTGAAGTATCAGGCTATCGATGGCGTGTACAACGCCCGAATTTGTCACGAGCCAACGGTGCATGGCAGGCCGACCTCCCCGCGTTTCGGCCGCGAGATGGCCCCTCCGCCGGTTGACGCAACGCATTCTGTCCAGAGGACTTGTCTCGGTTCCCGGTCTGCCCGCCAGGACGCCGCGCCGCGTTCACTTCCCCCCTATTGTACCTTTTCTAAACGCGAGAGGCGGCCGCACCGGACATGGCAGCCGCGGTGCCGGCGGAACCACCGGGAGAACACACGCCGGACTCGCTCCAGTTCACTTTGTATCGGGATTCAAATACATGAGTTTGGAATCCAGCTCGTAAGTCCAGGGCGATCCCGAGTTCTTCCAGCCGTTCTTCATGCGTTTGCCGTCGAACACGTTGGTCGAGTCTCCACGCGTACTGCGAGTTCTGGTGAGCGCGCGACGCCTTTCCTTTTTAACTCCGTGGGACGGGAAAGCCAATCGTATTGAGCAATCGGCGCCAGGCTTTCACTTCCTGGTCAGGATGGAACAAACGGGCCCGCACGCCACATTGCCTGCAAAGGGCGGCGTAGAATCGGGCCTCGGTTTCACAACGGTACATCAGCCCCGCCAACTGGTCCGTATTTCCCACTTCAAAATAGCCTCGGTAATGCTGGCCCATGACACCAATGGCCCCCGAGATGCGGGACGCCAGCACGGGCACGCCGGCCACAATCGCCTCACTCAACACGTTGGCACCTCCTTCCATCTTGGAACTCAGCACCAGCAGGCGGCTGCGGGCGATCAACTTGCGCGACTTCCACAAGGGAACTTCACCGAGCCATCGGTAGCGCCGTTCCGCGCCATTTCCATGTCAGCTCGACGCCGCATGGCTTGCGACAGTGCCGCTCCGACATGTGTGACCGCCACGCGCGACTCGGCCGGGAGCTGCCGAGCGGCCATGGCAGCGCGAAACGGATCCTTGACACTGCGCAAGTGCCCCACCACGCTCATTTCAAACAGCGATTTGAGCGGTTGCAGAGTTCGCGCCGGCGGCCGGGCCGACTGAAAAATCACACTCACCTTGCCACGCACTCGATGCGGCAACTCACGCATACCATGCGGCTGCAGCAGGATCAGCCGCGTCGCCTGCTCCAGAGACGCACGCGCAGCGGCGCTCGTATGAATGTCCTGATACAGGTCCGTACCAGCCAAGGCGACAATCAGCGGGGCGTCGTGCCGCCGCTCGGCGAATCGTTGAATCGAGCGTGCGCTCTTACGGGCATGCACCGCCAGTAACATGTCACAACGTTGCCCGGCAAAGCGCTGCGTGATCTCGACACGCAGCCCCAGCTGGCGCAGCATGCCGGCCCAACGCACTGCAGTCACGCGGTTTCCCTTGCGCAATCTGGGGGGAGCTGGCGTCACAATCAGTACTTTGGTCACAGAATTCACCTGCCCACGCAGATACGGCCGAGTGGAAACGCAATCACAGGGATTGTAGAAAGCCAACGCGTCACTTCCAACGGCCCGCAGCAGGTCCCTAGCCCGGATTATCCACAAAGTGCCCCCGATATCCATGTAACCACGGAAGCTGTTTCGTTGTACAGCGCCATTTTGCAGCCATGGATGTGCGTAACTCGTGTCTCCGTAACAGACCCTCGCCACCGGGCTCGTCCCGGTGGCTCTACGTTTGCTGACTACCTCGACTGTTTGACTTTGACTCCCACCGCCCTGTGCGGTGGGTGAATCTGACTGGCAGGCTACCCGAACCGCCCCACAAGGCTCCCCTTCTCACCCACTTCGCCGCCTCCGGCGGCGAAGTGGGTGAGAAAGGGAAGAGGAAAAGGGGCTCGTCGCTGTAACTGATCAGTCAAATTCACCGCGTGAGGCGGGCTGGACGGGGTCTTTTTTGCGAAATCAAACAGTCGAACTACCCCGGCAGCCGAAAAACGAACCTTCCTGCCGGCCATCGCCGCCGGAGGCGGCGATGGCCGGCAGGAAGGAAACTCATGAGTGGCCGAGATCGACGGTAGTTGTCAAACGCTCTACCACCGGGACCAGCCCGGTGGCGACAAAGCCCGTGCCAATAAGGCCTGAAAATGATCTCAAAAGGTGAAAGTGGTGCTGTCCAATTAGGCTTACGCACATAGGGCCTGAAAGACCGCGCACTGGGGCGAGGAGGAGGCGCACCCGGGGTGGGAAGCAAGTGTGAAGTGCGGAAGGCGGAAGTCAAGGTGCACCGTCCTCGTGCCTTGTCACGTCTCAGAATAAGGGTTGGGCCGAGACGAAGGTACGACACCGTTGAGAACAACGCTTCACACCAATTCCTAGAGTTTACACGACACTCTTCGTGTACCCTCAAGGGTGAGTTGTGGCATTCGGTGCCACCCGGGCGGAGGCAGGGATCGTCGTCAAGGCAGGAAATACAAAGATGCATTCGACGATTGCCCTGCCTCCGCCTCAGTCTGAGCTGCAAGCGAACCTCCAAGAAGAGCGGCTGCACTTACATGCAACCAGTTCGCATCACGAACACGCTACCATGCACTTGATGGCATGTACCTGATGGGTTGCGAACATGGCTTCGCGCATGGGCTATTTGCCATACGTGTTGCCATACTTGCCACCTTTGTCAATCACGCGAATCTCATCCGTGCCCGAAAAACGACCCCAAATCGAATCTCCAGTCAATACCATCGGGGCAAGGCCTGGTGCCACATTCGACACATTCTCTTTGACATCGTCCGCCCAGAATTTTGCCACCAGATTGCCGCAAGCATCGGCCTTGATGTAGACCGCAGAAATCCCATTCAGAGTCACACTCCCGTTCACGACCACACGGCACGGGATATCAGCGTGTACCGTCACCCAAACACTGTCGGATTGCAGCTCGAGCGTGCTTGGGGAGACAACGATGTCAACACACAACTCATCCTGCGCCTCAACAACTCCGGCGAACAAACCAACCACCAGCAACACCACAGCAGCGGACACAACAGACCTCTTCATCATACACCTCCGAAAAACTAAGAGAGAGGAATCGCTCGAGCGCACACGCGTCGAATGCCGGTCAACATGAATGGAAATCCTTTGAGGCGGAAGAACTTCGCAACATGTCAACCAAGTCACCAATCGCCCGCTGATAGTTGTCCAGAGTGTTGATCCACGTTCCCAAACACTGCCATCCCAAATCAGTCAACACGTAAACTCGTTTCGATGGTCCGACTTGCGAGCTGCAGACTTCGTGTGCTAACAACCCCTGCTTTTCCATCGCCCCGAGTAAACGGTAAATCCCGGTTCGATCCGGTCTCCCGCCACGCATCATCGGCGAGTCCTGCAACCGCTTGACCAGCGAATATCCGTGCATCGGTGATTCACCCAGCAACGCCATGACCGTGGGTTGCAGTAACCGATCCAGCGTGTGTCCTTCGCACGGACATGGTCCTCGCGTCATGGTCCCTCGCTTGCTAACAGGCATTTACTAGTAGATCATGTCTCGTACTCTCCGGTTTATACCGTTACCTTCACGACCTGACAATGCAGCGGACGGGCCGAAAAACACCCCCCTGAAGAGCATACCAGAGCAGGTCCTTTCAGGGGGCACAGAGGCACTTTTTACGGGCATTTCCCGAGCGGGCGTGGTGGCATATTGAAAGCCGCGCCAGAATCCGCCACAAAAGCAGCAGCACTCTGCGAGGATCTCGCCCGGTAACACGAGCCCTCACGGACCCGCCGCGTCGCATCGAGCCGCTCGACGTCTGTTACACACCCGCATTGCGGTATCGCGAAGCGTTCTATCAAGACACGTTCGACGGGGAGTTTGCGGCACGATTGAAGCTCAACGGACATCACCACCGCGTGCCTCCCGAATACGGCGACCACTATCGGTTCGTGGGCTTCGTCCACACGTTCTATCCGTTCCTGCCCCCTGACAAATATTTTGCCGACCACCCCGAGTGGTGCAGAAGAGCGTGACCGTGGAAGAATCGGCTGGCAGCGATTACCAGATTTTCGAACTCGGTTCGCACGCGCTGAAATCGGGCATGTACATCTGGGTCGCCCCTCCGAAACGGCCCGGTGAAGTCCAGGCAGTATGGATCGACAGAATCTACCTGATTCGCGAGAAATAGCCGCGCCGCTCGCGAATCGGCACTCCAGAGCCGAGGCAGGCCGTACGGTGACAGTCAACAATTGCCTGATGAAAACACGCCGTGAAGCTTGATTCCCGTATCACAACTGCTAGAACCGACTGTTACCCAGAAGTGAACAAACCCAGTCGCGCCCCTTGCGGTTTCCAGCGCACCTGGGCAAACCGTCGCCGGCTTGAGATGCTCCTCCAGCCGCCGGGGGCATATTTGGATTCCGAATGCCCTCTTTAGATTTCGACTACATTGTCATTGGCTCCGGATTCGGTGGCAGCGTTTCGGCGCTCAGGCTGGCTGAAAAAGGCTATTCGGTGGTCGTGCTGGAGCGAGGTCGTCGCTGGGAAACGGCGGCGTTTCCACCCACGAACTGGAACGTTCGTAAGTACCTGTGGGCTCCGCGTCTGGGATGTCGCGGCATCCAGGCAATTACCATGCTCCGTGACGTGATGATTCTCCACGGCACGGGCGTCGGCGGCGGGAGTCTGGTCTACGGCTGCGTGCTCATCCAACCACCAGGCGATGTCTATCAACAGGCGCCATGGAGTGGACTGGGAGACTGGAAGCACGATCTGGCTCCCCACTATCAGACAGCTCGGCGCATGCTGGGAGCTGTCACGTCCGAGGTACTCGGTGATACCGATCAGATGCTTGGAGAAATCGCCCAGGAAATGGGGTGCGGCGACAGCTATCAGCGCACTCAAGTTGGCATCTACTTTGGAGAACTGGGCCAGAGGGTCAATGATCCGTTTTTCGACGGCCGGGGCCCGGAGAGGGCCGGCTGTATTCATTGCGGTGGCTGCATGGTCGGTTGCCGCTACAATGCCAAGAACACGCTCGATAAGAATTACCTTCATCTTGCCGAATCACTTGGCGCGACGATCATACCGGATACTGAGGTGCGTCAGATTCAGCAACTCTCCGGCGGTGGCTACCGTGTGGACGCCGTTCGGCCGGGCGCATTGCCCTTTCGCCGGACTCGTCGCTTTACCAGTCGTGGAATCGTCGTGGCCGGCGGCGTGATGGGAACCGTACCACTGCTGTTGCGCTGCAAACGAAGCGGCGCCTTGCCCCGCATCTCCAACATGTTGGGGGCTCTCGTTCGCACGAACAGTGAAGCACTGGTGGGAGCCACGAGCCGCCGCGGCGGCGTGGACTACTCGAAAGGAATCGCCATCGCATCTGGCTTCCGGCCCGACCCGGAAACCAGTATTGAAATGGTTCGCTACGGAGAACGGCAAGACCTGCTGTCGCTAATCTCGACTTTGCTGGTCGAACCCAGGCCTCCTTGGCCCCGACCTTTCCAGTTCATGACGCATGCGGCACGGCACCCACGCACGTTTCTGCGCCTGCTCAATCCGTTCGGCTGGTCCAAGCGAAGTGGCATCCTGCTGGTCATGCAGTCCGCACCCAACCACATGAAACTACAGCTCAGACGTCGTTGGTATCCCCCCTTCTCGCTCAAAATGGACTCCTACTGGCATTCCGGCCAGGAGATCCCCAAGTATCTTCCCGTCGCAAATGAAGTGGCCAAACGACTGGCCGAGAAGATGGACGGCGATGCTTCGATGAGCCTGCCCGAACTGCTGTTCAATCTCACCACGACTGCGCATATCCTGGGGGGATGCTGCATGGGCTTCAGCCCTGAAGAGGGCGTCGTCAACAAATACGGACGACTGTTTGGATATGACCGATTTTATGTCGCCGACGGATCGATCTTGCCGGTCAATCTGAGTGTCAACCCAAGCCTCACGATCACGGCTTTGAGCGAGTGGATTATGAGCCATGTACCTGGTGCATCAGCAAGTCCAAAGGCGGGGTGTTGTTGAGGATTTTGGGAACACCCGTCGCGATCGAGTTTGCCAGTTTTAAGAACTCACGGCAAGTAAAAAGGCTCGTTCACGAGCCGTGACCGCCGAGCGGTATTGGCCCCGAGCATTCATGCGGGGCGAACGCGGCGATCAGTGGCTCAAGCCCTGCAGCGAGAAGCCCCGTCAAACGGGGCTCATCATGTCGACCGCGCCACGGCAACCCCGTGCTGAAGCAACGGGGCTAATACCAATGATTGGGAAACGCTCGTCAACGAGCCCGGATTGAAGACTTCCGTCTTGACAAGATCATCGCCGAGTTCCGTCGTTCGAGGCTTGGGGATCTTTCACCGATATCAACTGCTTACGGCTCAGCAGTTATGGTATACCGTAAACTCCACCTGCCAGCCCCGGTTTCTCCACGAGGAATTTGCTCATGCCGGCACACCCCACAGTTCAACCACACACGACCGCAGAACAACTCGATAGAGCTTTAGCCGACTTAAACGCACGGCGCGAAGCCTACTCAAAACTGTCCCTGGCGTCACGCATCGAACTGGTTGATTCGTGCATCGAAGGCGTGAGCCACGTCGCTCGCCCCTGGGTAGACGTGGCTTGTCGTGCGAAAGGAATCCCTGCTGGCAGCCCGCTGCAGGCCGAAGAAATCTTCGCCGGCCCCGTGGCAACACTTCGCTACCTCATCCTGCTACGGCAGTCCTTATGCGACATTCAGCAGCAGGGTAAACCGGCGCTGCCGGCCGCACCCTGCCTTGGCACCGACCAGCGGGTCTATGTCCCCGTGGTTCCCGCTCGCGGACTATATGACCGCCTGGCGTTTCCCGGTTTCCGCGTCACCGTCCGAATGCAGCCGGACGTTACGCTCGAGAATCTTTCGGACCACATCGCCACCTACTACCAGTCGTTGACGCGTGGACCCGCGAGTATCGCCCTGGTGCTGGGGGCGGGTAATGTCTCGAGCATCCCGCCAACCGATGCCTTCTCGAAGCTTTTCCAGGAGGGATCGCTGGTCTTACTGAAAATGAACCCGGTCAACGCGTATCTAGGCCCATTGTTTGAACAGGCCTTTTCCCAGCTGATCCAAAACGGATATCTGAGGCTCGTGTATGGTGGTGCGGAAGTCGGAGCAACTGCGGTGGCACACCCCCTGGTGAACGCAGTGCACATCACCGGCTCAGTCGATTCCCACGAGCGTATCGTCTGGGGACCTCCGGGCAAGGACACCGAGAAGCGGCGTCGCAGCGGCCAGCCTTTGCTAAAGAAGTCGATTACCAGTGAGTTGGGAAACGTCAGCCCCTGGATCGTGGTTCCCGGAAAGTATTCCCAAAGACAACTTGCGTTTCAGGCACGCAACGTGGCTGCCTCGGTCACCAATAACGCATCCTTCAATTGCGTGGCGACCAAGGTGCTGTTGAGCTGGCGGGAGTGGCCGGACCGGCAACGGTTTCTGGATTTGCTTCAGCAGACTCTGCAAAAGACTCCCCGGCGCGTGGCGTATTATCCCGGCGCTGGTCAGCGCTTCGAGCGGTTTACAGGTACCACCGTTGTACCGGAAGACGACCAGACACTCCCCTGGACCTTGTTAGGGGACGTGCAGCCGGCGGAATCGCCACACTTGCTGCAAGAGGAGTCGTTCGCATGCGTGTTTGCGGAAGTGGCGCTGGACGCCAGCCACTCCCCAGACCTTCCTGCAACATGCAGTCGATTTTGCAAACGAGCAACTGTTTGGCACGTTGAGCGCGACCGTGACCGTTCCACAAACGTTCCGACGAGGATCGAACCAGGTTCTGCTAGACGACTGCGTGCGACGCCTGAAATATGGCACGATCGGTATCAATCAATGGCCCGGCATTGCCTACGCCTTGATGAGCCCTCCCTGGGGAGGCTACCCCGGCAGCACACTCCAGGATATCCAGAGCGGCAGCGGGTTCGTGCACAACACTTTCATGCTCAGACAGGCCGAAAAAACGATCCTCACTGGCCCGCTCACGGTCGTTCCGCAGCCGCCCTGGTTTGCCGGCCACACGCAGGCCCACCACGTCGCCTGGAACCTGCTGCGTCTGTACGAACAACCGTCGCTCGGCAAGCTGCTCCCGCTGCTGTGGAGCGCCGTCGGTGTCTGAAGCTGGTCCCGGTCACACCTCGGACCAGATGCCCGGGATGGGAACGGGGTAACGACCCTCCGCGTCGGCCTGAAGCGGCGGCGGCGTGTCGTAATCCATCTTGTCAATATCGGGACAGAACCGGAATTCGGAATTCATGACGTCGTCCCAGGTGATGATCTGTCCCGAGTGAACCGCGGCGCGGCCCATCATATCGACCAGATTTGTTTCGGCAGCTCGTTTTGCTTCGTTGTGCGGAGCATCGTTGCGAATCGCCTGCAACAGCGCAATCCATTCGGCCTGCCACGGTGTGTATTCTTCATCGGGAGCCTTCCATGCAATGTTATCCCGCTCGATGCGCTGATCACGATAGATTTGCACGGTGCCCGCATGAATACTACCAGAGAATTGCACGGCGCACTTCGTTCCATGCACGTAGGTCGCAAATTCATTATGGCAGCTTCGGAGATAGCGCACCACGTCGGTCGCCTTCGTGCCATCGGCGAACGTCCATTCGATCGAAAACGAATCGAGGTTTTGACTGCAGTCCATACTCTTGGCTTCCCGCCCGCCAATGCCGTGTGCGGAGACAGGCAGTTCGCCTTTGAGCCAGCAGATCTCATCGATCTGATGAATATCCATCTCGGCAAACAAACCACCCGAGACCCAGTAGAAGCGAGTAAAATTGCGGAATTGCCAAAGCAATTCGTCCTCGGCTTGCGGTTTGACACCCAAGGGACCAACAGGCTCCATGCGATATGCCCGAATCAATTGCACGTCTCCCAACTCGCCTTCTCGAATTCGCTTGATCAGCTCCTGGCGATTGACGCTATGGCGACACATCAATCCGGCGGCGATTTTGAGATTCTTTTTCTTGGCCGGCTACTCGCTACGGTCCGCCCGGTCGGTATCCGTCCTCGATAATTCTGCGCTCGTTGTTTGTGCGCGCCACGGTATGTGGTATCAATAGGACTGGCACCCCATGCCCATTACGCCGTACTCCGTGGAGTTCTGACTTGCTCCACGGTTATGAATTGGCGGTGTTGAAATGACACACAACTCTATTGCGATCCTGGAGAACCATGATGAGTCTGGCACGACGAGCACTGCAGCGCCTGGTATCTTCCGGCCTGGTATTTTCCGGCATCGTGTTCGCCGCGGCTGCCGTGGCTGACCAGCAATCCTCGGTTGACGTCCAAGTGCAAAGCGTGGCCACACTTGAAGACGGCACGAAGATCGATCAGTACACGATGTCGAACACCAACGGCACACAGGTCACAGTCATCACGTACGGTGCCACTATTACGGGCGTTATGGTGCCCGATCGCGACGGCCAGGTCGAAAACGTCACGCTCCACCTTGATCACCCGGCCGATTACGCAAAAGGCCATCCCCTGTTCGGCTCGATCGTCGGACGCTACGCCAATCGTATTGCCAACGCGGCGTTTACGATTGACGGGACCGAGTTCAAGCTGACCCGGAATGCCGGCCAGAACCACATTCACGGTGGCCAACTGGGCTTCCAGCGGATTGTGTGGTCCGCCAGACCCATTCGACAGAAGGATCGTGCCGGTGTCGAGTTCACACATACCAGCCCCGATGGGCACGAAGGATACCCGGGGCGGCTGGATGTCAAACTGCATTATCTGTTGACCAACGACAATCAATTGGTGTTGGAGTATTGGGCCACGACAGACAAGCCAACACATGTCAATCTGACCAATCACGCCTACTGGAACCTGGGAGGAATCGACTCCGGCCACGTGCTCCAACACGTGATGATGATCAACGCGGATCAGTACCTGGAGGCAAACCCGCAGCGATTCCCCAGCGGCAAACTGCTGTCGGTCGAGGGGACCCCCCTGGATTTCCGCACTCCTCACACGATCTACTCACGGCTCGACGAACTCGACAGCGCGAATTACGACGATTGCTACGTGTTGAACAAGCAGTCGCCCGGCGTTTTGTCGCTGGCCGCGCGTGTGGAAGACAAACAGAGCGGCCGAGTGATGGAAGTCCGCACCACCGCTCCTGGCGTGCAGTTCTACACGGCCAAGGGACTCAATGGACGCCAGGGCGCCGACGGCTTTTCCTACGGCCCCTATCATGGTTTCTGCCTCGAAACGCAGCACTTCCCCGACTCACCCAACAAGCCC
The DNA here is from genome assembly GCA_963700575.1 of uncultured Planctomycetota bacterium. Lineage (GTDB taxonomy): Bacteria > Planctomycetota > Planctomycetia > Pirellulales > Pirellulaceae > JAJRVM01. The sequence goes on from CAVOYC010000001.1 coordinate 616,797, forward strand.
CAGTTTCCCACGACCCTGCTGCGCCCCGGTGAAACGTATCATCAGGTGACGGTGTACCAGTTCAGCGTCAGCGATTGACCAAAGGAGAATCCGGAAGCCCACCGCAAAAAAACATCCTCCACGAATGCAGCAAGCCTTCCAGCTGGCCACGGCGAGCTCGCCGCGATGGATGCCGCCATAGCTCGCTTAATCCGGGGGTGAGCCGGAGATTCCCCCGCCAAGCCCAAACACAGACACGCCTGGTGGCGGGCGCGGCTCATCGCGAGCGAATGTGGCCCACCATCAGCCAACCGTGCTCTACCGTCTCTACAGCGGCGTCGAGTGTGCCCCAGTACTTGCGGACCTGCTCGAAGGGAGGCAACTTCCCACCGTCCAGATCCGGCTTCTCCTCTTCGATCGGTTCACCGCCCAGAAAACTGTTCACCATGCCGCTGAGCGTCTTGCGGAAGGCGATCTTTCGTCCGGTTCGAAGCAGTTCCCAACGCACCTCTATCCAACGACCGAGTTGGTAGAAGGCGATGGTGCTTGAATCGGCATTCATCTCTTTCGCCCAACTGGCTTGCGCTTGCTGGAAATCCGTGTCCGCCGCCAGCGGTCTGCCTCCAGCCTGCTGCAAAATGGGGGTGAGAATGTCGAAATCATTCGCCATGAACAAATACCCTCGGGCCACACACATGATCCATAACAACTCGTCTGCGTTGTCCTGCGAAACGAAGTAGTAGCACGTCGTACCTGCCACGTCTTTCTTGAGGATCAACGGATCATCCTGCATCGCTTTTTTGATCCCTGCGCAACGCAGCCTCATCGGATGATTTGATCGCCAGCACAACTTCGGGTGAGGTGGGCTCAACAGGCAGCTCTTCCGCTTCCACGACAATGGCCGGGCCAGACAGAAATGCCAGAATCTCCTGATTTAGATCCAAACGCGGACCATCCGGATCGTCACGCAGCGCGCCCAGGATATCGCCCCATGCCCCTTCAATTCCGTTGGCGATCACTTCGTCAAAGAAAGGTCCCAAGTTGCCATACACGGAGGATGCATGCAAGTTCAACACGCTGCAGGCCGAGACTTGAGAACCGATCCATTGCTCCATCGCCAGTGTGCCGTTCCTCAGATCGATCATCTGCATCGACTTGGACCATGGTTTCGGGGCATAGAGGGACGCGAAGAACCGAAAATCACTCTCCCCGCCATCCATCAATACTATCGCTCCAATGGCCGACAGAGCATCGAAGCCCTGGCTTCGATAAATTTCAGGCGCCCGCTCTGCCTCGACCTTCTTCTCCCTCGCCACCTCGGCCATCATGGCGAGACAGTCAAAGGGAATCGCAAAGGCAAGAACATGCGGCTCGTCCGCCGCCGCCGCGCGGCACTGGCGCATCACCTGCTGATAAGGACCAAGCCCAGCCAGATTGTCAGGCTGCTCGACACCCACCCGGGACACGACGCGCTTGGCAAGTTGCTCATGTTGCGTCGCCACAAACGTGCCGTTGCGCAGAAAATGGACCAGCGTCGTCGCCTCCGACGTTCCGCGCTTCGGAAGCTGATACAACGTCAGCGTCGTACCGGCGACCTCTTGCTGTGTGGCTGAAATACCCCGCCGTGACATCGCCGCCTCGATCTCACCGCACAGCCGTTTCACCTCCTCGTCCCTGCCCGTCACGTCTGCCATCAGTACCGCTGCCGGAGAGTCGTCCATATCGAACACGGCCCATGCCACTTCCCCGCTGGGGACTTTCGCGAATTGATTCCATTCCACCCCCAGCTCGACCCACATCAACCCCAACCAGCTCCCGCCTGCCCGACTCCGCAACTGGTTGGGAAGGTCTTTCAAGAACGGCTGCATACGCTCGTCCTTCAACAACTCGCCCAGACCCGTCTTGTCGAACCGTGGCCTGGCATCCGGATAATCCAGAATGGATACGTGGAACTTCACATCGGCCGGCAACCACTGGGCGGAGGTAATAGCAGCTTGGACAGACTCCGCCGACAGAACCGCCGAGCACATCGAAAAAATCACGGATGCCGCCAGGCACCAGGCATCGAACCGGAAACGTGGACGCGTCATCGGTGTTTTCCTCTCCCTTTCGCATGTGGAGCCGTGAACGAGGCTGAGTCTTAAGTCAGATAAAAGACTACTCTCTGGTGGCCGTGAATTGCCAGCCGCTGGTCGCCAGAAGTTGTCTGAAAACAATAGACCTCTCGCTCATCCTGATCAGTAGACTAACAGGATGTTTGCCACCGCTCCAGCCGCAGTGCGACATCGCTCGTCCACGTGTACAACCGACATCCTTGTGTACGACACCGCGTACTCATCCGTTGAAAGGAGCACCTGTGCCGCCCGACACCACGTGGACGTCCCTCGTACAACCCTCGTGGCCGGCTTCTTGATCGTGACAACTCGCTGGGAACGCCGCAAGAACATCGTGCCATGGCACTACCGACGCGAGGGTCCCGTGCGGCGGACAAAGTGGACGCGGGGATACCACACAGGCTCCGCCCCTTGAGCACGCCTCGGCAGATCCTTGCTTGCCTTGCGGGGCAAGAAACGGGTATCGTATGGGCAATTCCGCCAACACGCGTTGTTTCGCTGCCGGTCCACTGGGTGCGGATGCGTACACAAGGCGATTGTGGCCGATATAAGTAAAACTGAAAAGACTAGCAAAACTGGGGGAGCATTCATTTCCAGCTCAGTGGCAACCAGGAGCAATGTTGGCAATACTGCTTTCGTGACATCTTGTGACCCGTTCGAAAATCCCCCCAAACAGGATTGGGCTCAGCTGTTATGACCACCGGTCGATTCTTTGGATTCCTTTTGACTGCCGTTATCATGGCCGCCGCCGGCTTTGGAGTCTGTTACTGGAAGCTCGTTCTCCCGTCGAAGACCGAGGACCCTCCGGGGTCCAAGATAGTGAAGCTGGAGAGGGGCGAATCGATCGAAGCGCAAGGGCGATTGGAGCCGGCTTCAGGCGTCCTGCTCATTGCGGCGCTCCCCGGCGAAGAAATTGTCCAACTCAACGCGTACGGAGGGAAGCAGGTCAACCAAGGCGATGAATTGGCCGTGCTCGGGAGCCAAGAGATCCGGGAGACCGAACTCCAGCTGGCTCTAGAGCAGGAGAAGACGGCCGTCGCGCAGCGGAAATCGCAATTGGCGTTAGCCGAATTGCGCAAGAAGGCGGCCGACATCTCCCGACAGCGGGCGGAGGCGGGCGAAAACGAAATTCCTCCTCAGGAGCTGCAACAAGTTGCGCAAGACCGTCGAGATGCTGCGGACACACAGCTTAAGACGCTGCGTCAGTTGTACGCCGATCCGGCCACACGTGACGCGATCACCGGCGCCGAACTGAAACAACAAGAGCTCTTGCTTCAGCAGCTGGACGCTGAGATCAAGCACAACAACGCAAAGCGCGCGGCGGCCGAGCGAACGCAGGAACTGGCCCTGGAAGCCGCCCGGCTGGACGTGGAAATCGCGGGCGAATCGTATCGCGCGCTGGAAGATGCCAATCCCGAGGCCACCTTGCAGCTGACGGCCAAGCTGGCGGGCCTGGCAGCCAAGGCGACGAAGGTGTTGGCGCCGTGCAATGGTACGGTGCTGGAAGTCTACGCGCGGCAGGGCGAGCGTGTGGCCAACACCCCTTTGCTGCAAATGGCCGACTTGAACACCATGATCTGCGTGGCTGAAGTTCATGAAGCCCGGCTCCACGAAATTCAATCGGATGTCGAGCAAGGAAGCATGAAACTGATCCCCGTTAAAGATTATCCGGTGACGATTACGAGTGCCGCGTTCGATGAGCAATTGAAGGGCGAGGTGATCGAAGTCGGACGCCTGATTGGGGCTCCCGCCCTGCGCAACCCCAATCCGCTGGCGAGTACCGATCGCCGCACTGCCAAGGTGAAGATTCGTCTGGATGATGATTCGATGGCCAAAGCGCGACGATTCGTGAACCTGCAGGTCAATGTCAAGATTCATCTGGTTTCGCCGGAAGAAATACAACGGAAGTAAAACAATGGTCGGACCGCTCGCTGGCGTGTCCCCACTGCGTCTGGTCCCTTTTGACGACAGCCCTGCTTGCCTGGTCCGCGAGAAGAGTAACGGGCGAAGACGGCCTCGATAGCCATGCATACGCCGATCGCAATTCACAACTTGATGCACGGAAAATGGCGGACGGTCGTCTCCACCGGTGGCGTCGCTCTGGCCATTATCCTGATGTTCATGCAGTTTGGCTTCCTGACCGCGGTGCTGGCTTCGGCAACCCAGATCTACGGTCATCTCATTTACGACGTGATGCTGCGTTCTCCCGACTATTACCATTTCTGTGATCCCAGAGAGTTTCCTCGTTCCTATCTGTATTACGTGGCATCCATGCCGGAAGTGGAATCGGTCAAGCCTTTGCACGTGACGCTGGCGACGTGGCGCATTCCAGAGAATGCGAAGACGGTGGAGCAGGGAACGGTGGGGAACTTACGAGGCATCGTGGCCCTGGGCATTGATCCGACCGCCAATGTGTTCGATCTGCCGGAAATTGAAACGCAGCGATTCCTGTTGGAGAACCCCCACAACCTGCTGATCGACCGCAAAACGAAAGGCAACGACTACGGAGCGATGGACGGTGAATCCTTTGGCGATTCCGAGGTGCAGAACGAAGTGGTCGTGGAGATCTGGGACAAGCAATTTCGGATCGTCGGGCATTATGCGATGGGAGCGGGGTTGGCGGCCAACGGTTCGGTCGTGGTCAGCAGCCAGGGGTATGGCCGCTTTTTCCCGGGCGACACGGTCAACAACGTCAACTACGGACTCGTCCAGCTGAAGCCTGGCATTGATCCGGTGGACTTCAGCCGGCGTTTGAACCAGCAATTGACGCTCGACAAGAACAGCATGCAGCCGACCGCTCCGGTGCTGGCTCGCACGCGCCATCAAGTGGAAAAGCAGGAAAGCAGGCGATGGCTGCTGGGAACACCGATTGGCGCCATCTTCATTGCGGGCGTCGTCGTGGCGCTGGTCGTGGGAACGGTCATCGTCTATATGGTGTTGTCCAACGACGTGGCCAACCATCTGCGCGAGTATGCGACGCTCAAGGCCATGGGATACACCGACGGTTTTCTGAGCTCCGTGGTCATGCAGCAGGCATTGGCGATGGCGTTGTTGGGGTACGTTGTCTCCTGGGCCATCGCCGAGGTACTGTATCGCGTTGTAGGCTGGTGGGCCAATCTGCCGATGGAGATGAGCTGGCGCATTCGTCTGCTCGTCTTTGTCTTGACGACTTGCATGTGTTGCATTTCAGGCCTGGCCACGGTGAGAAAACTGCGCAGCGCGGATCCTGCCGACCTGTTTTAGCTGCTCTCCTGGACGACAACATGACCGGTTTTGGGCGCACACCGCTGGCTTGGAAGAACCTGACGCACGACTATCGGCGCCTGCTGGTTGCGGTCTCCGGTGTCACGTTTGCCGTGGTGCTCATGTTCATGGAACGCGGATTCCAGAACGCGCTGTTCTACAGCCCGGTCGAACTGGTAAGAAACTTCGACGCCGACATCGTCATTTCCTGTAAATCCCGGTATTCACTTTCGAGCAGCAGCCGTTTCCCGACCAGCGCTCTGGATTTGGCCAGCACGTGCGCGGGGGTCCGAGCGACCTACCCGATCTACATCGAGAACTACATGGCGGTCCTGCGCAAGCCGAAGCAGAAGAGCCGTCCCATCCGCGTCATTGGGCTGGACGTACGAGCTGATCTGTTTACCGACAAGCTCCTCCCCACCTTGGATCAATATCGCCACGTGCTGCTCAATCCACAGACGGCCATCATCGATGTGAAGAGCAAGGAGTCGATTTACGGTATCGATCCCGCTGCTCCGAGCCCGGCGCACCCCATGGAGCTGGAATTGGCGAACAAAAGTATCCAGTTAATGGGCACGTTTGAGCTGGGCACCGATTTTGCCAATGACGGTACGTTGCTCATGAGCCTGGAGAATTTCGCGTACTACTTCCATTTCCGCAACCTTCCCGCCAACGCATTGTCGACAGCCGACCTGGGGCTCGTGATGTGCGACGAAAGTGCCGACGTGATCGCGGTCCGGGATTGCCTGCGCCAGGAACTCGGCAAAAATGTTCACGTCTATACTCGTGGGGAATTGATCACAGAGGAAATCAAGTTCTGGGACAAGAGTACACCGATCGGAGTGATCTTTTATGTCGGAGTGATCATGGGTTTTGTGGTCGGCGTATTGATCTGCTACCAGGTCTTGTTCAATGACATTTCGGACCACATGAGCGAATTCGCCACACTCATGGCCATGGGATACAACCGCGGCTACTTCATTTCGCTCGTCGTTCGCGAGGCTATCTACCTGGCGTTGTTCGGATTCCTGCCCGGACTGGGCATCAGCTGGCTACTGTTCCAGGCGATCATGTACTTCACCGGATTGCCCATGGAGATTGCCTTGCCTGAACTCGGTCTGATCCTGTCGTTCACGGTGATCATGTGTGTCATCTCCGGCTTGCTGGCCGTACGGAAACTCCTGGCCGCGGACCCGGCCAGTCTCTTTTAGGAAACAGGTGTCCTGTGAATGCACCAGGCGATAACAACGCAACGAACGGGACTTCAACCGCTGCCGGCGGCGATAGCGTGACCTACGGAAGCGCCGCCTCGGCCTCGCTGCTGCGCGCGTCACGGACGACCAATGTGTCATCCGCGTCAACGATCTCAACCACTACTTTGGCGAGGGAGAAAGCCGCAACCAGGTCCTGCACCACAATTGCCTGGAGATCCAGCGCGGTGAGATCATTATCATGACCGGGCCATCGGGCTCAGGAAAGACGACGCTGCTGACGCTCATCGGCACGCTGCGAGGCGTGCAGGAAGGAAGCCTGCAGGTATTGGGACAGGAGTTGCGCGGGATTTCGCGCGAAGCGACCACCGCCCTGCGGAAACAAATCGGCTTTATCTTCCAGGCCCATAATCTGTTCGGGTCGCTCACCGCCTTTCAGAACGCCAATATGGCCGCGGAACTGGTGAGCATGGATCGACGTGTGGCCAAAGAGCGGATCGAAAAACTCCTGATCCGACTCTCTTTGGGCGAGCGGATTCATTACAAACCGCAAGGTTTGTCCGGCGGCCAACGTCAGCGCGTGGCGGTCGTGCGAGGGCTGGTGCACAGTCCCAAGATCGTACTGGCCGATGAACCGACCGCGGCCCTCGACAAGGACACGGGACGCGAGGTCGTGACCATGTTCCAGGAAATGGCTCGCGACCAGGGCTGCACGATCATCATCGTCACGCACGACAATCGCATTCTCGATGTGGCTGATCGAATCGTAAAAATGGTCGACGGGCGAATTCACAGTAATCAGCTGGTCCGGGAAACGGCCAAGATCTGCGACTACCTGCGCGAGTGCCCAACCTTTGCCGACCTGACCGAACGACTCCTTCCGGAAATCGCCAACCAGATGAAAGCGATCCTTTTTTCGCCAGGGGCCGTCATTATCGAACAGGGAGCTGAGGGAGATGAGTTCTACTTGATCCGCACCGGACGTGTCAAAGTCACGCAAAAAGATGCGGATGCCGTCGAACGTCAGCTCGCTACGCTGCAGGAAGGTGATTTCTTCGGCGAAGTGGCACTGCTGGAAGACCAGCCACGCAACGCCACCGTGACGGCCGAAACCGCCACACTCTGCTATACCCTCTCCAAAGAAGAGTTTCGCCATGTGCGCGACAATTGCCCCACCTTCGAAGAAGAACTCCGTAAGGTCATGTTCGAACGGCAGTGAGGAGGGGTGACGGTGAGAGGGTGAGGGGGGTGTGGAGGTGAGAGGGTGAGGAGATGTGAGGAGCGGGCCGGCATCCTTGCGCGAGGAAAGCGTCTTTCGGGGCCGGGGGGAACGTCGAACGTCGAACTTCCAATGAAGAAGCCTGGCGGATGAAGTTGAAAGCCCGTGGAACGCGAGATGCGCGTGGAGAATCGGCGCCAGTCTGCGTCGCGTCCGAAACCAGACTGTCTGCTTTCGGCTCTCCTCTTCCGGGACCATCCGTGACGGTCTGCGGCACTAGCGCAGCTGATCGCGACTCAATTCGCCCATCGGACAGGGTCCGTGCAGTGGCGACCACTGCAGGTCTTCGGCCGACACACCCTCCGCGGCGCACTCCTGACCCAACAGGCCCATGATACCTCGCAGCTTGGCATGCAGGATTTCGAGCTGGATCAGTTTGTGGATCAGTTCGGATTTCGCTTTCAGACGCTCGGAACGAGCATGGACGGCATCCAGGTAATTGCTTTTTCGTAGCTCTCGCTGCGTCTCCAACGCAACAATACGCTGGTTCCAGCTGTCGAACACATCCTTCGCGATGCCGACATCCAAGAACTGCTCCTGCACGCTGACTACGGCATTGGCGACCTCCAAGTCCAACTGCGTCTGCCGAACCTGGTAAAGGTCGCGCAGCTGCTGCTTCCTCAGACGCAGTTCCATCTCGTCTCGGTCATTATGTCCAAAAGCCATGCTCATCTTTGCCAGGAAGCCGAGTTTGACGGGTGCCTGGCCCAAGAGCGGGCTGGCGACCTGCAACAGTTCTCGCGCGACATCCAGATCTTCCGTATCGCCCTGGTGTAGCATTCGGCGGATCGACTTCAGCTGAGAATCGTTCCTGCGCGATTTCCATGGCGTCCTGCAGCTCGTATCCCACCGGTCGCGGTTCAATCGCGCAGTCCGTCTCAATCGTCTCGGGCGAGAACGGATCCTCGACAATCAGCGTCTTGACCTGCGTGGTCAAACGAGCTTCATTAACGTGCAACTCGGCGTTGCGAAAATGAAGTTGCAGGCGCTGGCGATTGAGTTCGGTCCGATCCATCTCGACCGGAATCCCACTTCGCAAGAGCCCCGCCACCGTCTGTTCGACACGATCCAATTCGGCGTAGCTTTCAGCGAGCAGCGCATTCTGGAGATGGACTTCGGCAAGCTGATAGTAGGCTAATAGAGCTTGTTGAGCAGCGTCGTTGCGTTCCGCGGTTGCTCGATCCGATACGATTGCTGGTAACAGACGCGAGGGAGCGCGACGGCGGTGCGAAGCGGCTTGCCGGCGCAGGTCGGCGGCTTCTTTGTCCAGCACAGCCGCCAGCTGGCAGCGCGAGGCCGCCAGGCAGGCACATTCGGCCGCCTTCAAGAGACGCGTCGTATTGGCCAGCTGAAACGAATCAAGCTCAGATCGGACATCCCGATAATTCGGGATCAACTGCGGGTCCAACTGGATACCACGATGCCCCGATGGCATTTGGTCTGCCTCGGTGGGAACCGGCACGTCACCGGTTGGCATCACGCTGCAACCGGGCAGCAGGCACGGCAGCGAGGCGATCAGCAGGAAGTGTATGATGAAGGACCGCATGCGCGCATACTGCCTCGCGAAGCACAAAAATGGGTGAGCTCATCCGTGGCTGCACATTGTTTTGAAATCGGCACATTCGCTGAACCACTCAAGTCTTTCACAGTCCCCCGATTCGGAAATGAAGGTGCAACCGGCAGTGCGGAGCCGCCGCCCCTGTGTGAAACGCATTGCGCCGGCATTCTCCCCCTCACTAGCCCAACCTAACATCCATCTCCGCCATTTCCTGCCAGCATGTTTTTCACTCAAAGTGCAAACCTACACGCCCCTGCGAACGGATCCAACGCTGGAAAAGCCTGTGACATCGTCAATCCGTACCTGAGGCGAATTCCAAACTCTTGGCGATGGGAAACGAGCCACAAAATGCGGCTTTACCGGCCACATGGACCGCGTGATTTGCAGTTTGAGTTTGTTGCTCAAACAACTAACGACCGGCGCTCGGCACAATCCTGCGCGTCTCTGGCAAACACAACGCAACACGCAATCTCTTCGCAGCTTCACGAATTTCCCATGGCCGATGGCCAACCGGTGCTCGACTTTCCAACCCCGTGCGTCATGCCCTTCGCTGCCGGCCGTCCCCCCGTTCCCCGTTCGCGTGTCAGTCGATAACATGTGGGCACGGTGCGATCATGATCGTGGCTGCGGCATCCTGCCGCAGCAGCCACGTTAGAGATTCACTCGTAGCATGTAGCGGTCGCGCCTTGAACACTACGTTGTCAGCCGTCGTGCTGCCGGCGTTTCACTGGTCTATCGAGCAATTGCAGCACCCCATGCGATTCCTTCCCAGCGGTATTGAATTGCCAGATGAGTTTGGGCAGTGGGTGCTGAAACGCCGCTATTGGATTCTCTTCTTCGTGACTTTGCTGACGGCCGTGGCGGCGATTCAAGTGGCCCGTATGCCGATGCAAACATCGCTGTTGGAATCATTTCTCCAGGATCCCACGGAATATGAACAGTACCGAAGCCGCTCGAAACAGTTTGGCGGAGACACGGATGACCTGATCTATGTGGCGACCGATGAAGGCGACTCTCTCTTTACTCCGGGCAAACTGAACGCGATTCGTGCGGCCGCCAGGCGGTTAGAGCAACTGCCGGAGGTGCTTCGCGTGACCTGTTTGGCAGACGCGTTCTGGATCAAAGGTCGAGGGCAGCTGACCGCTCGTGAGGTCATTAATCGCACCATTGCACGGCGGCAGTTGGCAGCGGGCAAACTGAAACTCAAGAGCGAGCAACTTGGTGTTGACACGTATTGGCCGAAAGATGCCGCGCAGCAGGCGCGGGTTGACCTTTCGCAGGTCCGCCAGGCGATGTTAAACGACGAGCGCACAAACGGCCTGCTGCTCTCACCCGATGCCACCACTCAGATCATGGTGGTGCAACTGGTCTCGGCCAACGACCTGCTGGCCCAAGATCAAATGCAACTGAAGGACAAAATTGTCGAGTGCGTGCGTGCAGCAGGGTTGGGAACGGACGGCGTCTACTCGGCCGGCATGATCATCTCGCAGGGCTGGATGTTCGAGGAAGTGGGGCGCGCCTTGCGGGTCCTGTTTCCCATTGGCCTGGGCGTGATATGCCTGACGGTTTACGTCTTGTTTCAACGTTTCTCGGTCGTGGTGATGACGGCCATTATCGGACTGATTGCCATCATCTGGGCCATTGCGGCCGCTTCGGTGGTGTTCGGCAAGCTGAGCGTCCTGGTGGCGGCCGCGCCGCTGGTCATCATGGTGATCAGCACATCCGATGTCGTGCACCTGGCTACGGCCTACCGCATCGAACTCGGCCGCGGTCTGTCACGCAACGACGCCTTGCACCGCGTCATGCGCGAGGTAGGTGGAGCCTGCATCCTGACCAGTGTGACAACCTTCGTCGGCTTCCTCTCGCTGATGGCGATCCCGGCACCAAGCACCCGGCACCTGGCGTTAGCGGCGTCGATCGGCGTGGCCAGTGCCCTACTTCTGGCCATCACCCTGGTCCCCATCGCTTTTTCGTTCCTCCCTCCTCTGCCGATCAACCGTGACGCTCGTCTGCTTCGGATATCGAACGGATTCATGCAGTCCATCGTGTCTCTTTGCCGGCACATCAGTCTGAAATACAGCTGGACGATCATTCTTGTGTGTGGTGCGTTGATGGTGGGTGGATTGATCGGCATGTCGCGGATGCATGTTGACATTGACTACGCCCATCGGTTCAAAGATCATCATCCGCTGCGGGAGAGTATGGATTTCTTCAGCCACAAACTCTCCGGCTCGACCAACATCGAGGTGTTCATCCAGACTCCGAACGGCAGTCTGCTCGATCCCGAAAACTTGCGGGCGATCGCCCGCTTCGAACGGCAAGTTCAGCAATTGCCACAAGTCTCCGCAGTGCACTCGATTTCGATACTGTTTCGCTTGACCGATCAGATCCTGCGATTCGGTACGGAAGACCGACTGCCTGAAACCCAGATGATGGCCGAGTCGTGCGTCAATGTCTATCGTGAGATGGACCAGCAACGACTGCAATCAATGCTGACCAAGGACGCCACGCAAACTCGCATCTCAGTGCAGTTGAAGGTCACCGGTTTCCTGGCGATTACCGATGTCGCTCACCGTGTTGACGCGATCGCTCATCAAACATTACCCGACACAATGGCTGTCGAGACATCGGGCAGTTACCCGATTATCGGCAAGATTGTGCGACGCATGGTGCGTAGCCAGATGCTGGGGCTGGCCACTTGCTTCTTGAGTATTTCGCTGATCATGGCGATCGGACTGCGTTCGTTCAAGAACGCCCTGCTGGCTCAATTCCCGAACATGCTGCCCGCCGTGTTGATCCTGGCTTTTCTGGCGGTCACCCTGAACATTGTCGACGTCGACATGCTCGGACTGCCCACGGTGGCTCTCGGAATCGCTGTGGACGATACGATTCACTTCCTGCATCGATACAAGCTGCAACTGGCCAAGTCGAGTGACCGCCTCGAGGCACTCAACCGGACCTTTAGCTTCACGGGTCAGGCCATCCTGCAAACCACTTTGATCCTCTGCATCGGCCTGCTGCCGTTCGCGCTCGGCTCCTTTCTGACCATCTGGATGCTCGGTACCTACCTTGTCGTAACGCTGTTGCTGGCGGTGCTGGGCGACCTCTTGCTGCTGCCGGCCATGATCAAGGTCGGCATCATCAAATAGAAACGCCGGTGGCAACCCTGCCACGGTTGGATCGCGTGTTGTTCGATGGCGGGAGGCAACGTACCGGCATCGACTGATAGGAGCACGCATCCTTGCTTCAGACCGCGCGTTCTTGCCTGCGATGTTGGCTGAACGAAGGCCATATTCGACGTGACGGGCGTCTCGCTCTGGCACACCAACACGCGTGGACCGCCGGCCCTCGATCATGGCGAAGGATCTGAGGCGGCTATTCGTTCCACTCCCACCGTCACCCAGCTGTCATCGGCCTCCAGTTGCGTTACCACCATCGTGCCATAGACATCGGCCGGTTTGGGGAGCATGAATGGATCCAACCGGTACGTTTTGGCCAGCTCGCGCTGCAGCATATTGGCGATCAGTTTCCGAGCCGTGATCTCACGTGTTCCCAGACGTCCCGGACCATCCGTCTCGAAACGCGGCGGCGAAATTTCCGGATCCTCCTCTTGCGTCGCCAATACCCCCCGCTCGGATCGCTGCAAACGATAACGCACCGTGACGTTCATGGGAGCATATTTGCGGCGATTCACGACAAAAGAATTCGCGCGGAGGTGAATCGTGACGATCTGATTGTCCACACCGATTGTGATCGGCCGCTCGCCCGCGAAGTTGATGTACAGCATGTTTTGCTCGTCAACCGGCGGCTCTGCAGATCCGGCACCCCACAGCCGCTCCAGGAAAGCCCGGACCTGTTGCTCACTCACGGTTCGTTCAGCCAACATGCTGGTGGCCAGATTGCTGATCGCCGATTCATGCAATTGGACCGCGAGCGTCGCGGAGGGCATGGCCACGGGAGGTGCCGCCGGCGCACCGAGTTGAGAGGACGCGGCCAGGAGCATGTCGAGTTGTACCCCCTGAGCACTGCTGGTTGTGCGGAACGACCGTGGGAACGTCCGATGCCGCACGAGCGGATGGCGAAACTGAGTCAAATAGCCCTGCTGTAGTTCGTCCACGCGTGTCTGCAGCTCCCGGCCTACCTGCATTTCCAACTGTTGCTCGGCATGCCGCGAGGCAATCCAGTCGCCTAGTTCCTGGGTCCTGGCCGAGCGACGCCTGGCCATGCAGGTAATCAGCCCGCTGGCCATGCGACTGCGGCACGTCGTCCACATGGATGTCGGGTGGCCGGTTGCCGACACCTGGGCTGTGGTCTCGCCCACGTGAAACCCTTTTGCTCCGAAGGAGATTTCGCCCACGGCTTGCACCGTCGCTTCGCCAACGAGATTCGCTCGCACCGGCCCGTTGTATCCGCGTCCCGAAGTTACCGCCTCGCCCCGCAACCTGGCTTGCAGCCGCACTGCTTCCGCGCTGGAAACAGGAAACGCGGCCATCGTCCCAATAAGATGCGACGTGCCGTGGATGGTGGTCCCCAGCACGTAATCGGTAAGAGGATCGATACGGTCAATCGGTTCTTCGGTGGTCTTGGTGATGAACGCCTGGGAAATCGCCACCCGCACGTTTGGATGTGGCGCCAGTTGTCGCACCGCCTCTCGCACCGCCGGGATCTGCTCGTGCTGCTCGAACCACTCAAGATGCGCGGCGATCTTCTCCAGCGTCGCACCGCTGCTCGACGTGGCCATCGATTCCACGAATCGCACCAGGTCGCTGAGCCGCTGATCAAAGTCTTCGCGGACGTGCGGGTCGTCGCAGCTGAGACATCGATAGTAGACCCGCGCAACGCAGCGCGGACCCGCAACACGGCGGGCATCTCGAGACCGTCGCAATCGCGCGTCATGCGCTCCAGGATCGCCGACAGTTCGGTGACATCCGCGGCGGCATCCTGGGCCAATTGCGCCAACAGACGATCCCACAAGAGATAGGATTTCCACGCCTGACCGTACTGGTCCGATGCATCAAAAATCGCGCCGAGCAGCTTCGTTTGCTCCGCCAACAGTGCTTTTGCCCGCGCAACATCCACCCCGGTCGTGACCCGAAACTCGCCATAAGCCCGATTCAACAACTCAAGTGCCTGGTCGTATTCGTCAGCATCTGCGCCACCGCACAGGAAAAGCCCCGTTCCGTGAAACGTCAGAAACATCAACAACCAGGGCGATCGCAATTTCTTCAACAGTCGTTTCATCAACGGCAGTCCCCCGCGGCCGGTACGGCTCGTGACGTTGCAGCCAGCGCCATCTATCGAAGGGTACTGACGCAGGACTTCCTAACGCGGACCATTCAATTAGAGTGGGTCAAACTCACGCAAAGTGCTGGTGCGCCTGTACAAAACAATCAACTCAGTAGTTCGACTGTTTGATTTCGCAACTAATTGTACGGCGCCATTTTGCAGCGATCGATGTGCGTAACTCGTGTCTCCGTAACAGTCCCTCGCCACCGGGCTCGTCCCGGTGGTTCTACGTTTGGTGACTACTCTGGTAGTCGAAAAACGAACCTTGCTGCCGGAGGCGGCGAGGGCCGGCAGCAAGGAAACTCATGGGTGGCCAAGAGCGACGGTAGTTGTCAAACGCGCTACCACCGGGACCAGCCCGGTGGCGATAATGCCACTGTTAATAAGCCCTTAAGATGATCTCAAAAGTGAAAGTGGCGCTGTCCAACTAAGACCCCGTCCAGCCCTGGACGGTGGGAGTCAAAGTCAAACAGTCGAGGTAGCAACAGGCTGTGCCTGCACGGGCGGGAAACGAACGAACGACGACCCGCTGCCCCCACGCTGCAAGCATGACAAAAGAATCGGATTTCCGTGCAGCACCCACACATCAAAAGCCACGTGCTGAAGTATGGAATCGCCAACAGCCGGCAGGAGCGATCAATCAGCACGATCATAGCGGCCGTCCACGTGTCACAACCCGTCCTTTCTTACGACCGCGACAATCCGCAGAACGTCATAGTCTGCCAGAACCCCCCACACACGACACAAAAAAAGGCCAAGCCTGAGTAGAGCCGAGAGAACGTCGAATGCGCTGGCTGCGGAGGAAGAGTGGTACCGAGGCGCGATCGGAGGATACACGCCGCCGTCTGGAGAACGTCGAACGTCCAACTTCGAACGTCGAATAGAGGTGGGCCAGGGGATCAGAATTCAGGGGCGGGAGTCGTGAGTTGTGTCTTGGGAATCGGCGCCCGCTGGCGCTACACTGCAGCCTGACACTGCAGAGTTCTCCCGGTTTTCATTCGACGTTGGACGTTCGACGTTCTCTTGGCCGCGCCAGGGGCCACTCCCAACACGCCAGGCGCGGAGCCGCGTTCCTCGACTCGACGTTCAACGGCGCCTTCGCGCTCTGCTTTTCATTCTCCCGCGGTACTCGACACGACCCCAAACCATACGGGGCTGGACCAGGCGATTTCGTCGTCCTGCTGCGTTACGCGTACATAGTAATAGCAGCGTCCGGGTGGCGGATGATCGTCAACGAACGTCACACGTGCTTGATTTCCATCGGGTGATTGAGCATCGATGTACTTGTTGTCGCGGCACAATTCGATTTTGCCGATCGGCACGGGACATCGGACTTCGACGTCGACCTTCACCTCCGCACCGGCGGGTGTGGCGAGTTTCTCGCCCATCAGGTGGCCACTGACGCGCACATCCAAGAAGATCTTGGCAGCGGTGGTGCCGTAGCATCGGCGCGCTCGCAGGGCGTCCAGGATCGACTCACGCGTCAGTTCTTCGGCAAATACGCATGCTTTGCCGTATCCACCTCCGTGATCAGGACTGGCAATTACCCCGATCACGATATTGCGCCCAGGCATCTTGTAGAAACGAACTGGGACCGGGAATGGTGTTCTTGGCCTGTCGCGGAGCACCAAAATACTCGTACGAACCACGGGTTTGAAAGATTTCGGCCACCGGCTGTGCCACTTCGTCGTGGAAGTGCCAATCGGTGGGAACATTGCCGGTATCCGCCAATTGGTGCGGAATATGCACGAAATTGGCCTTCATTCGGTAAAGGTCGGCCCAGACTTCCGATGGTGTCTGGCGGTTGCGGGCGTTCCACCAGGTCGGAAAGTAGAGATCGGCCAGAATCAGATTGCGATGACCGTAGAAACCGTGCGGATGTTCATCACTCGTCTCTTCAAACGTGGACGTCCACTCCTGGCCCAGAAAGGTCAAGAATCGCTTTGGATCATCGTTCACCGCGCCGACTTGGCGCTGTAGTTCCACAAATATTCGTTCAGATTGTATCCGTGATCGGTGATGCAGACAAAATCGTGCCGCGCCAGATCTCGCAAGTGCTGGTAGCTTTCGTCCAGCGACTGGTCTCCAACTCGGTTGCAGACCGAGACGTCGGAATGTTCGTGGAGATCGCCATAATAGAGTTGAAAAGTCTTTCCGCGATACTTAATGGACTGAGTTGGAAGATCTTCACCGCGCTCGACACGTATCGTCGCCGGCTCAAATATCTCTTCGGATTCGGTGAGTGGCTGCAGACGGCCGACGCCACGCTCCTGCACCCCACTGCCACTCAGCATCGTCGTGTCGACACTCGCCAAATAAATGTCACTGTTGGCGTTGGCCATCTGATCCACGTCGGACCAGGACTGAGGCATGTCGTCAGACTGAAACGCCACCAGCGCCTCGCGCCCCTGCAGGACGAGTGCAGGTATGCGATCCATTCCCTTGCCGCCCGACAGGGGAGCGGGGTCAAGCCACTTGCCGTTGACCAGCCCGGTCAGAAAGACATCCCAACCGGCCCGCGGCAGCCGGGGCTTGAGCATCGCAATCCAGAGGCGACCTTGCTGGTCGAACTCGGCCGAAGCCGCCTCGCAGCGTTCATCGAGCGGTGATGAGCCGGCCGCAGCGGGTGAGAGCAACGCATCGGGAGTCACGCGTGCCACCACCAGTCTGCGTCGATTGGTGCGCGTGACGAAGTATCTTTCCGTCTGCGCATTTTCATACAGCAACCAGAGTTCTTCGCCATGAGCCAGCAGCGTAGCGTGACGATCGATCGACGGCGAGCGCAGTCAAGCGGAGACCGCTTGTCCAATCACCGCCGGGTCCCGATCGGCAGAGAAAAATGTCGTAGTTATTCTCGTCAAACGCGTGCCACGCCACACAGACCTGGCCATTGGACAAGACGGTGATGGATGGATCGTAACTCGACACGCCGGCGCTGCTCAATGCCACCGGCTCCGCCACCGTGGTTCCACGTGCCGACGCGACCAAGATCTCCCGATAGCCATGGCGATTTGACTCCCACGCTACCCACAACGTACCGCCATGCCAGGCCGCGTCCGGTTTTGCATCCACACCCACGGCATCAGAAATTACAAGGGGGTTGCCCGGACCGTCGGGCCCGCAGTAAACGCATTGGATATTCCAGTCCCGATTGCGCTCCATCGCATACGTGACCGCAACGCGCTCGCCCGCGGCGACCGCGTTCACTCCCAGAACATAGGTTCCCTGGCCTCCCGCAACCTGCCATTCCCCCACCACCTCCCATCCGCTGGCCACGGACCGAAGCCGCGCGACCTGTAACGAATCGGCATCTTCGATAAACCGATTGAAGGCGATGTAGAGGGACCCATCCGCCGCCAGCGCCATGGCAGGTTCATCGTGGAACCCGCGACTGCGCGTGACGTTAAGAAGCGGCGGCATTTTCGTTTCGTAGAGAGCAACGTCGTCGATCCAGATGCGTCCCGCAGGAGCGGCGTGTGAAGAAGGGGCAATGATCTCCAGCTGCAAATCGCCCGAGACCCCGACACTGACAGGAACACGATAGAGCTGCCAGCTGCCCCGCAAGCCTGGCCAGCTGGCAATCATCGTGCGATCATCGCTGCCAGGCAGTTTCGCCCACAGGACGAGTTTCGTACGGTTGGTACCCTTCGCCCAGATGCGAAACTCATACCGGTTTCCCGCTTCTACGCGAACGGCCCGCTGCAGTCGCAAGGCTTGATTGGGTTGCGCAACTTCACCTGCCAGGCAGGACTCTCCGGTGTGAGCCACCGTGACGTCGTTCACCAGCTGGTGCTGCCCATCCGGAGTCCACTGCCGAGTGCCGTCTTCGAATCCGCCATTCGACAACAGATTGATCGTCGAGCCAATCTGAGCCACGGTCGCCTCGGCAGAGAAGAGCAGCAGCATCGCAGACAGCAAAATGGTGGGGGTATGCCGCGTCACGTGAATTCGATTCATCACTTTCCCCTGGCCGGATGTGCCTTGGATCAGATTCGACGCCGTCCCACTCCCCTTCCCGCAAGCGGCAGAAAACGACGACTCGCCCTCGATTATCGAGTGCGGCAAGAGTGATTGCAAGCGAGGTGCGCGGTCTGCGACGCGAAGCCAGAGAGCCCTGAGACGAAGTGGCAATTTTCAATGGCCAGCTGTACTCGCCATCGCTCTGGTGATTACAATTCGTAAAGGACGCCCGGCGCCCAGTGCATTCTGCGCGAGGAATTCACACATGAAGCGATTTGCCTTCGTCGATTGGGATTTGATTGGCAGCACGCCATTGCGGCATTCCTATCGGCGCAGTTGGCGTGAGTTCATGAGAGGACGCCAATACAGGACGTCCGCGCCGCGCTCGATCCACAGACATATTTCTATCGAGTGGGATGGCATACAGCAGTTGACGGTCCGAACCGGTAAACTCTGGAGGTCCAAGTCGTCTTGGAAGAGTGAGCAATTGAAGGGAATCGTGTTCGGCATTCGCGAGCACATCGGTCCTGCTGGCAGATCGGGAGTCGGCATTCCGGACTGGCTCTGGTTCATCCATCTGACGGGCAAGACCCGCCGATCGAATGGTACGCTGCCGGAGGGGTCCGTGTTAGCGGAATTCCTGGTCTCTCACCAGCACGATGCACCGTCGACGAGCCGCGCGAGGGTACCGCATCGCGTGCAGAAACTGCTCACCTGGTTGGAGCACTGCACGGGACATCGCGTCCACGGCCCGGTGCTGGTGACCGACGAGATGTCGCGGCGGAGAATCCTGTCACACGTAGATTGAAGAAGGAACCCATGTGGAAACGTACTAAGATCGTGGCCACCGTCGGACCGGCAAGCGCTTCGAACGAGCGTCTTCGAGAGCTGATCGAAGCTGGTGTCGACGTGTTTCGCATCAACTTTTCACACGGCAGCCAGGAGGAACACGAACAGTCCTTGCAGATGATCCGGACCGCTGAAAAGAATGCCGGACGCCCGATCGCCATCTGCGGCGACCTGTGTGGTCCCAAAATCCGTGTCGGCCCGATTCCCGAAGGACCCGTCCCGTTGGAAACGGGGCAGGAGCTGATCATTCAGCGAGCGGCGACCGAGGGAAACGCCCAGTGCATTTCGACCACTTTGCCCGAGTTGGTCGATACCGTCCGAACCGGCGAAAACATCTTGCTGGCCGACGGCCGCATCCGACTGGAAGTCACGGAAACCCACCCCCCGGAAAAACTTGTTTGCCGAGTGCTCGTCGGCGGTATTCTCTCCAGTGGCAAAGGGGTGAACCTGCCTCAAACCCACATGAACATTTCCGCTCTGACCGAAAAGGACCTGGACGACGTCAACTGGATCTCCGCCAGGGATTTCGATTACGTCGCGCTCTCTTTCGTACAGAGAAGTGAGGACGTGCAGCAATTGCGAAGTCTGTTACGGGAGCGTGGCAGCGACGCGCGGATCATCGCCAAGATCGAGAAACCGCAGGCGATCAGCCACATCGATGCGATCATCGAGGCCACCGATGCGATCATGGTCGCGCGCGGTGACCTGGGTGTCGAAATGGATTTTCCCTCCGTCCCCCTCACACAGAAGACCATCGCCCACAAGTGCGAGGAAGCGGGCATCCCGTGCATCATCGCCACGGAAATGCTCGAGAGCATGATTTCCGCACCGCGTCCCACGCGTGCCGAGGTGTCGGACGTCGCCAACGCCGTCTTCGATCGAGTCGATGCGGTCATGCTCTCCGCCGAATCGGCGATCGGGAAATACCCGGTCGCCGCCGTGACCGCCATGCGCCGTACCGTCATGGCGGCCGATACGTTTCAAGATCAGTACGGATCGCCGGCCCACGTGTCGCTGCATAAGGCGAGCACCACCGCGGCGCTCACCGGAGCCGTACGAGAAATCATGCACATGCAGTGCGTGGCGGCCGTGGCCGTTTTCACCGTGAGTGGCACCACCGCTCAACTGATTGCCAAGAACCGTCCAGCCTGTCCCATTGTCGCTCTTTCATCCGATGAGCACACCCTCCGCCGCTGTTGCCTCTTCCACGGCGTCATGCCGCATCAGACTCCGACTCCCCGTGATACCAGCGGTGCCGTGGCTCTCGCCTCCCGCATCTGCACGCAACTGGGAGTTGCCAAACCGGGCGAACGAATCATCGTCCTCGCCGGCCATCCGTTCGACGTGCCCGGCAACACCAATGGACTCGTCGTCATGACGCTTTAGCCAGCCAACAGCGCGACGTGGTTCGGGGGTGGAGAAGCCAGAAAAGGCCGTGCGGCTGGAGCAACTTCGAACGTTGAACTTTGAATTTTGAACGTCGAATAGAAGTGGACCAGAATTCAGGGCCGGGAGTCGTGAGTTGTGTCTTGGGAATCGGCGCCCGCTCACGATACCGAGCAACCTGACGCTCCAGAGTTCTCCTGGTTTTCATTCGACGTTCGAAGTTCGAAGTTCAAAGTTCTCTTCGCCGCACAACAGAGCTCACGTCCCCAGCACTCGCGCCACGCTGGAAAATCTGCGAAAGTCCAGACGTTCGACGTTTGTCCCGGGCGTCGTGTCACTCTTCCAGCGTCTCCAGTGTCTGCAGTGTCTGCAGTGTCTTGGTGGCGATGGCCCGCACCCAGGCGCAGAGGGTCCTGCTGAAGTTGCCGCAACTGTTCCACCTGCGGTCGGACTTGGGGGCCCAGCTTGATGAGCAAACGCATGCTGCGCATGCGCACCTGCCGCAAGTCGCTGGTCAGCAACTGCACCAGCAGCGCGATAAACTGTTTGGGATCTGCACCGATGCTGTCAAGCGACTCGCAAATCGACACGCGAACTTCATCGTCCGGGTCAACCAGGGCGGCGATCATCGTGGGGACCGCCGGGCGTGCCTGCCGCCCCATCTGCCCTATGGCTTTGGCCGCACTGGCACGCACTTGAGGGTCGGAGTGCTGGAGATACCGCTGCAACAACGGCAGTGCGGGCAGTCCGATTTTGCCCAGTGCCTCGCCGGCAGCACCACGCAGCGCGTCGGACTCGCCAAACTCCAGCGTTTCGATCAGTGCCGGAATGGCCAACTCCGCTCGAGCGCCCATCGATCCCAAAGCCACCGTCGCTTTGCGCCGCACCGACTCCGATTCTCCTACATTGCGTATGGCCCGGATCAATAAGGGAGCTGCCAGGTCGGCATCTGGCCCCATGATACCCAAAGCTTCGGCCGCCAGTTCTCGGAATACCGACGCGTCGGCAGCGCTGATTCGGGACGCGTCGCTCCCTTCGTATTGCAGCAACCGAATCAACGCCGGTAGTACGTCTGGATGTGACGTGCCGATCCTGGCCAGTGCCTCGACCGGCAAGGTACGATAGGCCTGGGGAATATCTTCGTCGAACAGCAAGTCCACGAGGGCGGGAGCCGCTTGCCTGCCATGCACTCCGAACAGCCCTAACGCCCGCGCGGCCCACGCGTAGGTCGGTTTCCCCAACTGATCGCGTTGTTCGATCTGCGCAATGAACACCGGCACTGCGTCCTGTGCCGCCGGGCCTATGCGTCCCAATGTCATGGCAAACGGTCAACGTACGTCGGCCGCCAGGTCCTGATCCTGGATGATCTCGATCAATGCCGGTACCACGCTGGCACTGTGCGGGTCCATCGGATCCAACTGCCCCAACCGGTCATGCCATTGTTTTAGCGTCAGACCCCCGTAGAGCTTCGACTCGCCTTGCGTGGGTGTTTCCGTAACACAAGCCGGCAGCAGGGCTGCCCACCAGGTGCATGCCGCCACGGCAGGTGACGCGGCAGCAATGCGCCCATCACGCACCGGCGCCCGCGGACCTGCAACAGGATTCACCAGTGCAAGGCTCAAAGCAATCGCAAAGGAGCAAACTGAGACGAAGATCTTTGAAAAACACATCATCCGAACTCACCCGACCAATCGTAAAGGGCATCTCAGATGGGACAACAACAGACGGCTTGGTCCTTGGGCACCCGCCGTTGCATGTCCGCAAGCGGCCCAGTGCCTTGTCAACTCCAGAAAGTGGGGGGAAGCGTTGGTTTCAACGGCGCACATGTGCCTCGGCCCAACCTTAATTCTTCAGCGTGACAAAGCACTAGCAAGGGACGTGAAAGCCAAAATCCGCAAAGCCCACATTCGAAGACGTTTAAGAAAGTGGTCAGAATTCGAGCTTTCCGACTCTCATTGGCCACAAGCCCCTCGGGACCACCCAAATCCATTATGGCAGAGAAGTCGAGTGGATGGGGCTCCCCGCGGGCCAGAATGGTGGCTACGCCGGCAAAATAAATGCCGCGGCACGGCGGCGCAGAGTGGTGGCCGACGTTGCTCGCTGTGAGTCAACTTCTGGCCACCAGAGCTCGGCGGATTGACCGAACCGAGCGACAGCTCATAGATGGTTCAAGGACCCGTCGCGTCAGTGGCTGAGCGCCAGCCCTAACAGACTGGCCAGGGCCAACAGGGCCAAAGGCAGCAGCGAACTGCGTCGCACCTCAATTCCATGCTGCTGAGCCAACTCATGGACCGATTGCTTGGCGGTCCAGAAACTGACGTCAGCCTCCTCCTGATAGACTCTAATCGCGTGCCGCATACTGCCTTCACGCAACAGCATCAAAATCAATCCGATTCTGCTTTCTTCCACAGTCGAGTCCCTGCCCGAATTGTCACCTGGTTGATGGGAGATTCCTTTACCAAAGTCGGCGAATCGTGTGGGGATGCATCGGCGAGTCATGTGCAATCCAAAGGGAATTACCTGCTAATCGCCGCGCGGTCAAAGTGAAACGGTCGATTTCCAGGCGACTTCACCTTTCCCCCCATGGGTCGTATCGGTCGGCTAAACCAGGCGGCTCCAAATCGCAGGGGACCGCTCCATACGGCGCGACCGAATCAAAAAAAGCCAAGTTGGCTCGCAATGCCTGGTTGCTACCATAACCAGGGGTAGTGACTTGCGGAACCTTATTCGTTCAGCGGAAAAACCGTGACGGATAGACCACTACCGAGAGAACGTGGATGGCAGGCCACATGGACAGGATTTCGAGACATTTGACCTGCGGCACGCGCGCAGGGTCACCCGTGATAATTCGCACAGGCTGGCACTTAGGAACCGGGAAAAATAACTTCGGTGTTTTCCGATTTCCGCCGGGCTTGCCCCGGTCGGAATCACAACTGGCCAGATGCCAAGAAAAGCGGTGCGGTCTCCTGAGAATTCACTGTTGTGGCATGATCTGTGCACTGTGTATTATGTGGATGCCGAACGCCGCCAGATCTCCACGGAGCAGCTTCGGCAGCGCGAGCGATCGGACAAAATGACCGGTCCTTTTCACTACACGCCACAATGGCTTGAACGCATGCTCGCGAAACGCTACTCAGCGTCCGCAGACGGGTCCCGACAAGCGGATGGAAGGGCGCGAGCACGATATTCACTCACAGCAACCGAACTACTGAGATCACACGGTTCGAATCCGCTGTGGGAATGCTGTCGGAACATTTGAGAAGGCAATGGGTAAGAAATGAAATCCTGGAAACTGACTGAAATTGCGGGAATCGGTGTTTATGTGCACTGGTCCTTCTTGATTTTGCCGTTGCTGATCGCCGGATCGGCGTTATCCTCTGGCTCGGGAATCGCCCTGGCGGTTGAGGCCGTGTTGTTTGTGCTGGCCATTTTCGGCTGTGTCTTGCTGCATGAATTGGGACACGCGTTGATGGCCAGGCAGTTCGGCATTGGGACACACAGCATCACGCTCCTTCCGATCGGCGGTGTGGCCAGCTTGGATCGCATGCCGGAACGTCCGCTGCACGAGCTGGCGGTCGCTTTGGCCGGCCCGGCAGTGAATGTGGCCATTGCCGCTGTGCTGGTGGTCGTGCTGCTCGCCGCCGGAACGGTTGGCACGATGTTCAGCACGACGGCGATCAGCCATTCGTTCCTGATTCGCCTGATGTGGGCCAACGTCGCCCTGGTCCTGTTCAACATGCTGCCGGCATTCCCGATGGACGGTGGGCGCGTCTTGCGATCGCTGTTGGCCAGCTTCATGCCGCATGTACGAGCGACCAACATTGCGGCCGCAATCGGTCAGGTGATGGCCGGGCTATTCGCCGTGGTGGGCATCCTGAGTCAACACTGGATGCTGGTTTTCGTGGCGATGTTTGTTTTCCTGGCCGGCCGTGCTGAAGCGCAGATGGCGAGGGCGAAAGCCTCGATCCGAGGCTACCGCGTCGGTGATGCCATGCGGCGGCAGTTTCACATGGTTCCCGCGGACATCACTCTCGATCAGGCCGCCCATGACGTGTTGTTCAAGGCACAGGATGATTTTCCGGTGATTGAAGATGGCCGCCTGGTCGGCATGCTGGCGAAACAGCACGCGCTGCAACTGCTCGCGCAAGGTCGCGGGTATTTGCGCATACGCGAGTCGATGCGTGGCAACGTGCCGACGCTCGACCAGCAACTGTCGCTGGAAGAATGCCTCGACCAGATGGAGATCGGCAACTATAGCAGTTTGCCCGTGGCGAGCGGCGGCCGACTGGTCGGCATCTTGTCAGCCGCCACACTCCGTCAGTGGATGAACGGTTGGTCCAATTTCGGACCGGCCATGGCCCCTCGCTAGTTAATGGCGCCGTTGCCTGCCAGGCAAACGGCCAGCAAGTGACGGCAATCGGCTGCGCCAAACACTCTAAAGGATCGCGGGCAGCCCTAACGCTGCGGGATGCCACGCTCGGAACGAGCTTTCCCTATCGCTAACGTACGCATCTCATCGGGTGGGAATAGGGCAACTGACCCTCTCCCGCCCACAATGGCACGCGCCGATGCATTTGGTCCGCAGATCGCGTGAGAACTTGTCCGACAATAAGTTAGCGTATTTGCCGCCCCTCACCCTACCCTCTCCCCCGCTATTCCCGCTCCGCGGGGCGGCGGTGGAGAGGGAAGCGGAACCGGTAACTTATTTCCGGACGACTCGTTAGCTTTGCTCACACTCGATCGTCGGAGCCTTCTTCAGGCCGATCGCCAACATGATCCAATACCAGCCATTGAAAACCATTTCGATGCCCACGAACAGTCCGATGACAAACAGACCGGATAAGGGCCATTGCCGGTAAATGAGCAACCCCAGGAGCAACGAAACGGAGCCGTTCAGCAGCGCCCACCCCCAACCCGTGAACCTTTCTGACATCGATACGACAATGCGGACCAGACCACCCACCATCAGGAACGCGGCGATCAGCAGCGTCAGTCCCGCGGCACCTTCCGACGGTTTGTCCACCAGGATATAGCCGACAATGACATAGAGTATCCCAACCAGAATCTGGAGCATGAATCCGCTCCACTTGCCAGCCCAGAAGGCGCTTACCACCTGTGCAATCCCACCGATCACCATAACAATGCCAAACAGGGCCACGGTGACCAGACTAATAAATGGAGTACAGGCCATGGCAATCGTACCCAGGATGGCCCAGCCGATCCCCAAAACCAGGAACCACCACCAGTGCTGCTGCATCTCCGCCAGCTCGTGACAAACGGTTTGGGTGACATTCGCATTGAGCGGCGCGGGAGTACTTGCTGGTTCGGGTGTCGGGGCGCTCATTCTTCATCTCCATCCAGGTGATCTACATGCGGTTGATATCAGTTCTCACGACTGGGGTATTTTAGGTCATCGTCGAGCATTGGCAACAATGGGCGCGTGGCCGGACACTCCGTACGCTCGGAATTACCCTCCGGCCGGGCATTCGAAACGCCACAGCGTGCGGATCCGCGCATGCGTTGTCGCACAGCCGACCACGAGAAGGTCCTGCCCCGAGTGGTCTCTCAAAGGCACGTTACTCTGGCACTTTGGGCGGCCAGTATCCCTTAGAAAGACCGTTTTTCGTGGAATTTGCACGTTCCACCAGGAGCGACCAAAGCCGCAAAAGGGTCGAAAATCGAGTCGGCGAGTAGGTGGACCGCTTATCGGCACGCAAATCGCAGGCAAACCATTTTATGACCACACTTCACAGGGCCCGCGAAACTTCACTGGGCCCGCGAAGCACTGCGCGAGAAGCCGCACTCGATCAGCATTCGTGTACTCTTGGCCGACCCCGACGAAACGTTGCTCGAGACGTACCAGGCGTTTCTTAATCGTCAGGGCTTTGACACTTGCGTGGTGACCACTGGCGAGAGCTGCCTGGCCGCCTTGACGACCTTCGCTCCAGATGTGCTGGTACTGGAACCCGAATTGGCCGGCAGCTGGGGGATCCGCATCCTGAGCTACTTACGTGAGCAGCGCAAAACCCTGCCCGCGGTGATTGTGTTGACGCGGCACGAAGAGGATCTAAGCGGCTTCACGGTCCACGCTCATCACCTGAAGCCCTACTCCATGCACGATCTGGCCCACGGTATCCGTCAAGCGGCCGAGAAACGCTCTGACGCGACGACAGCAAAACCCACCAACGCGTCCTGCCGAGTGCCCCGCCACAGCGTGCCGTGACTTCCGCAACTGGTCAAATTTCTGGCCTGCAGCCGGGAGTCTCCGCATCGTAGATCATCAGCGCGTCATAAGCATCTTCGTAGGTGCTATAAGGCGTCGGATCCACCAGCGTGCCCCCGCGTCGCTCCGCCTCCAGTTCCGGCGTGCTCATTTCATCGACTTCCACGACCGTGAGTCCATCATCGGTCTCAATGACGACATAAGACTGCATGGGTCGGCTCCTCGTTATGGACTTTGGCCCGCGCGTGGGTGCTGCCATGTTGGCCGCGACGCGGGGTCGAACCAGGAACAACTGCATCGAACGACTGCATCTAATTTTACCGTTACCCGGCCCGCCGTCTATGAACTTGTTGTCCGTCGAGACCACCAGTGGGCCGTCGGCCCCCCTCCTGCAGAATGATCGGTCGAGTGCGGCACCCGACACACCCGTTCGCCCGGCAGGCGGGAGAGCCTGCTGCAACCAGGAGGACGCACCGGGCCATGCGCGAGCGGTTTGCAGCATCCTGATTTTGTGAGAAAATAGCCGCGGGGCCGGCAAGGTGCACGAAGGGGCCGGCAAGGTGCACGAAACCCGTGGGGAATTGTGATGATGGGTAACGTCCCGCTCAGAAGAAATGAACGACTGGAATGAGGGTGTTTGGCAGCCATGTTGGAGCGATTTCTTGGCACCGATGGCCCGCTTGCGGCCAGCTGGAACGATATGGGTTTCGGAGCTCCGACGCTGATCGCGCTGGCCCAGCTGTGCAGCCGCGTGATTGCGACCGGTCAGGCGGCAACGGACTCGCTGTCGCCGGAGGCCAAGTCCATTTTGTATGCGGCCCGTTCGACGCGGTATTTTGGAAGTGAAGGGATGTAACACGGCGTACGAATCTCCTTCGCGGCTACTGACCGTCTTTGTGGAACTGGAGGACGAATCGCAGATCCGTTTTCGCGACCCGGGTGATGCCCAGCAGAACGTTCGCTTCTTGGAGGGCTTTCGCCAGCTATGCGCCAACGGTCTGGTGATGCATCACCTTTATCACGAGTTTTCGCTCACTGGCGCCGGCTTCGAATTGGCCCAGAGCCTGACTTCCGAGGGACTGGAAAAACTGCTGGAATTGGGGCAGCCCGAGAATGGAGAATAGGGCGCACTCAAAGTGCGATTCTTCCCGCCCCTGCCAACGGATCCGACGTCGGAGAAATCTGTCGTTTTGCCAGTCCCCAGCGGATGTGAATTCCGAACCCTTTCCGATGGGAAACGAGCCACAAAAACGCCGCCTTACCGGCGATATGGACCGCGTGAATTACAGTTTAAGTTTCTAGTTTCCCACCGTTTTTTTCGCGTCCGTGACGACACCTCCCCCCCTTTCGATTCAGTTGTCGAGCAGGTAGGCTGTTCTGCAATTGCCAGGGTTGTAATTTGTTGCATGGGGTAGACATTTCGATTTCTTTTTTTGGTGCGAGGTAGGTTCAAGATGAGTGTCCTAGTCACGAAAGAAGCTCCCGATTTCCAGGCTCAAGCGGTCATGCCCGACGGTTCCTTCCAAGAGGTAAAACTCTCGGATTACCGTGGCAAATATGTGTTGATGTTCTTCTACCCGCTCGACTTCACGTTTGTCTGCCCGACCGAGATCATTGCTTTCTCGGATCGCGTCAAGGATTTCAACGCCGCCAACGTGCAGGTGCTGGGCGTGTCGATTGACAGCCACTTCACCCATCTGGCCTGGCGCAACACCAAACGCACTGATGGTGGAATCGGTCAGATCGAGTACCCGCTGATCGCGGACCTGGACAAGTCGATCGCCGAGGCCTACGACGTGCTGCTGCCAGGTGGTATCGCCCTGCGCGGCCTGTTCCTGATCGACAAGAACGGCGTCGTTCGTCATCAGGTGGTCAACGACCTGCCCCTGGGACGGAGTGTGGATGAAGCCCTGCGGATGGTCAAAGCACTGCAGTACTTCGAACAACACGGTGAAGTCTGCCCGGCCAACTGGCACGAAGGAAGTGCGACCATCAAACCGACCGTGGATGGCAGCAAAGAGTTTTTCGGTTCGGAATACTCGGGCAAGTAGTAGATAGCCCCTTGGGCGGGCCTAGCACTGGCCGTCACGCGCGTCGATACGCAGACTCTCTGGGAGGCGAGCTGGGCACCCTGCTGGTCGCTCGCCCGTTGCCAATTTGCAACACGTCCGCAAAATTCTACGCCACAAATAGCATTTGCCAGAGCCGTGATTGTGGCATAGGTTTGTATTGGAAACTGCTAATTTGTGCGCCGAGTTTCAACGACGCACATGCAATTAACTCAGCTACGATCAGCGCGTGAGCGGCTAGTTGACTCAACGCGCCGACCGCACAACGCGGTGGAATCTGGCAGCCAATTATTCATATTTATCGGCCAGATTCAGGCACCTGCACGTGCGATCGGGACTAGCCTGACACGTGTCGCAGTCGTTGCAATAGAACAGAGCTGGACGACACCATGAGATTCCTACTTCGACTTCTCCGCGAAGAAGACGGACCAACGGCCGTCGAGTACGCGGTTATGCTGGCCTTAATCATCGTTGCATGTATGGCGGGTGTTCAAGCCCTGACTCAAGAGACGGCGAACAGTTTCAACAGCTCGAGCGACGCGATTGAGTCAGCCCTGAACAGCAGCTGAGCCGGTCGTCGGTGGCCGAGTGTGTGTGAGCAACCTCCCCGCGAAGGTCGCGGGGTGTGCGGTTTCTCGTAGCTGGCCAGAAGCCCTCCACCGGCGGGGCAGAGTGGGGCCAACGATTCTTGAGCGATTAACGCGCGCACAAGTGCAGGGTGTCCAAGGTTACTCTGAGTTTGCGCGTTTGGCCCTGGCCCGCAATCTCCAGCCTCCGTCGTTCGACGCTTGATGTACGAATTCCGCTCCCACCCATCCTGTTCAACAACAAGAGTCGGGGCCGCCGGCCACACCGCACACACTCGCCGTCGTCGCCAGCCGTCGGCCTCAGCCTCCTAGCTGCTCCAGCCCGCCGCTGACTTGTTCCAGACGTCGGCGCAGGTCCTGGCAAACCTGGGCGAAAGATTCCGTATCACACGCCGAGTGCCGGTTGACCAGGAACCCGGTGGGCGGCGGCGTGTCGCCGCGCAGCGACGCTGTTTCGGCCGGCACTATTTCGGGGGCACCACCAACGAGTCGGCACGCGTGCCCATCGTGCCAATAAGCACGATTTCTGCCTGCCTTCTTCGCGGCGTACAACGCTTCATCGGTACGTTTAATCAGACGCGTCGCGGTTTCAGCGGTCAGGCACTGCGCTGCACCGACACTGACCGTCACCTGCAATTGCTGACGTCCGTAAGTGAATACGGCCTGTTCGATCGCGCGGCGGGCCCGTTCCGACGCCAGGCAGGCCTCGGTGGCTTCCGTTCCCGGCAAGACAACCGCCATTTCTTCGCCACCGAAGCGGCCTACCAAATCAGACTCGCGCATGGTTTTGCGCAACAACGCGGCTACCTGTTGCAGCACGTTGTCACCCACCTGGTGACCGTAAGTGTCGTTGAATTTCTTAAAATGGTCGATGTCCACCATCATCACCGACAGAGGTCGCCCATGTCGTCTCCATTCGGCCAAGCGACGAATCAAGTCCTCGTCGAGCGCACGCCGGTTGGGCAACCCGGTCAGAGCGTCGGTGCGCGCGCTTCCGACATGTACGTCGAGATCTCCCCAGCTTGTTCCTTCAGCATCTGTTCGGCTTGATTCAGCCGCTCCTGCAACTGCTCGTTGGCTTGCACCACTTGAGTCAGCAGGGCCACCGTGGCGACTCGCTGCCGATCGTCCAACGCGTCCGTATTGCCGCCCAAAAGATTCGACACGCCACTCATCACCGACCGGTATTCGGACATGTCATCCGCCACCCCATGTGTCCAGGCAACCAGCTGCTGTAGTGCACCGACCAGTCGCTCGACTTCTTTGCGCTGGGACTTCGATTCCGGAGCGTGCCGTTTGCCAAGAACCAGGCCAATGGACAACCCGGCACAGAGCAAGACGACGGCAAACGCGCCCTGACTGAAAAATGTGGCAGACTGTCCCAGCAGGTAGATCATCATGTCACGGTCCTGTTCGTTTCGCCATTAACGATTCTGCGGATTCGCACGACCGCCGCCCACATCGGGGCGCGCCCACCAGATCCCGCAGGTCGCCCAGGCGGTTCAGGTCGCTGCTATAACGTAGATCAAAACTGGGGCAACGTGGCGGTTTGATACCTTGGAAATGGGATGGGGCGGTTGCATCGGCTGGCACGGCTTCCATGTGCCGTCGCCCCGAGGCACCCAAACAGACAACTTGACGCCTTTCGGTCCGCCCCCCATACTCTCGGGGGGCGGCAACCATTACGGGGGGAGCTCTGCACCTCGTTGAACTCGAAGGTCAAATCAAATCGCCCCGATCACCCCGAAAATTGCGGTATTGTTGAGCATGTGCTTTTGACGGCGGCGCCGGATCAGACGCGGCCTGCGCATGGCTACGATCGCGAGCTCAACGGCGCTCGAGTTCGTACTTCCACACACACGAGCGGGCACCGACATGAATGTGCAGATCATTGCGTTTGAAGACGAACACGTCCACAATCTGTATCCTGTGACGCTGGGACGCCCGGCTTACGCCGTGCTGTGCGGCAGCTACCGACTGATCGACTGGATCGAACGGCTCGACCGATCACCGCGTACCCTGGTCCGAGATCACCTATTGGACCTGCAAACAGCCGATTATCCGGCGATGGAGCCAGTATCTGGCGCTGTGGTTTCCGCCGGAGCGGGAGCCCCGCAATCACAATCGCCGGGGTCAGCACCGGCCCTGACGATGTGGATCAACGCGCGGCTGATTCCCTCGCGTCGCACGTATCGCACCTTGCGGGCGTTGCGTGACCGCGCTCAACCGTGCGTGGTTCACGTCAATTCGTCGGTGGCCGTGGCGATGTTCCCCGCGTCCGCACCACAGCCACCGGACGATCTTCATATCGCGTCGCTCGGTGCCTATTTCGAGCAGTGCGGCCTCCAGAATCTGAAGGCGGTCGACGTCGATTTATTGTTGGCCGAGTACCCGCACGAGTTGATCCACTACAATCAGGAAACGCTGGTCGACAACCTGGAATATCGATTGAAGCGCGGTGGGTACCGTGAGGTGGCGGAGGGCGTGTTCGCTGCCGACGGCGCGAAGATCGGCGAGTATCTGGTAAGTGACACGCGGTCCGGCCCGATTCTGCTGGAAAATGGCGTACGAATCGGTCCCTATGCCTACCTGAGTGGACCGGTTCATATCGGAGCCCGCACACGGGTGACGGAACATGCCGCCATCAAAGACTTCGTTTCTATTGGCCATACCGCCAAGATCGGCGGTGAGGTTGAGACCTCGGTAATCGAGGCCTACACCAACAAGCAGCATCACGGGTTCCTGGGCCACAGCTACGTCGGCAGCTGGATCAATCTGGGAGCAGGCACGTGCAACAGCGATCTCAAAAATACGTATGGTGAGGTGAAGATGCAGTATCATGGCCGGAAAATCGCCACCGGCATGCAGTTCGTCGGCTGCGTGATGGGCGACTATGCGAAAACCGCCATCAACACGGGCATTTTCACGGGCAAGACGATCGGCGTCTGTAGCATGTTGTACGGGTTCGTGACGACGAATGTCCCCAGTTTTGTCAACTACGCACGCCTGTTCGGACAAGTCACCGAGCTTCCGCCGGACGTGATGATTGCCACGCAGCGACGCATGTTTGTTCGCCGCAAGGTCACCCAGCGGGACTGTGACCAACAGCTGATCCGGGACATGTACCGGCTGACGCGCGACGAGCGACAACTGGGAGGCGACCCGCTGCTGTTATAGCTCGGCGGACGAGCACCGGCGGTCAACGGCAGAAGCCTGGGCGGCCTCCGCCGCGAACGGAAGCAACAAACACATCCTTACTGAAATCGCGTTTATGACATTAGCGTCCACCTACGGGGTCGGCAAGTTCGGCCTCTCGTTCGAGCTCTATCCGCCACAAAACCCGAAGGGGGAAGCGGCGCTGTATCGGCACGTCGAGCAGTTGATGGCGTTCAAGCCCAGCTTCATCACGTGCACCTACGGCGCGGGAGGTTCCACGCGCCATAAGACCTTGGAGATCATCACGCAGGTCAAGCAGCGATTCCATCTGCCGGTGGCTTCCCACTTGACCTGCGTCGGCTCAACGGTCGATCAGCTGCGCGACTACCTGATCCAAGCGCAGCGTGGGGGAATCGACTATATTGTCGCGCTGCGCGGTGATCCGCCGCGTGGCGAGGCGACGTTCGACGCTCCTGAGGGGGGGCTTCGTTACGCCATGGAGCTGGTGACACTCATTCGCAACGAATTTCCTCACTACGGCGTGGCCGTGGCCGGCTATCCAGAGAAACACCAGGAAGCGCCGAGTCCGGAGGTGGATCTGGACCATCTGAAGCGGAAAGTCGATGCGGGTGCCGACGTCGTGGTCACACAGCTGTTTTACAGCAATCAAGACTTCCTGCGGTTTCGCGAACGCTACCACCGGGCCGGGATCACCGTGCCGCTGGTGCCAGGAATCCTCCCCGTGAACAGCTTGGCGCAGGTAAAACGCATTACCTCCCTCTGCGGTGCCACACTCCCCGAGTCTTTCGTGCAGCGACTGTCCCAGGAAGAGGATGATGCCACCTGGCAGTATCAAGCGGGTGTTGATTTCGCCACTCAGCAGGTGCGCGAGCTGGTTCAGGAAGGAGTCCCCGGCATCCACTTCTACGTGCTGAACAAATCCCAAGCGGCCTTGGCCGTGCTGCAGGCGGTGCAGCAGATTTGAGTCTCCATGGCGGGGCGGACCGGCAGACAAGAATCCTTGTTGAGCTGCTGAAGCCTGTTATCGCGAAGTCAAGTGCCTCCGTGAACCGCGTTCATCCACCGATGGCCCGAGGACCCGCTTTACCACTCCGTCATATCTGACTCGTGTTCGTGCCCGCCGCGCGCTCATGGCGAATCACGTTTCTTTCGCATTTTCTGCGTGCCTTTTCAGCTCTGTTTCCTCCGTTTCCGCCTGTCAATTTCTGAGGTGCCGGTATCGCATCGTTGTTCTTGTACAGAGGCGAACAGAGGCCACAGAGATCCTCAGACCTTACTCGAAGGGCTTAGCCGCAATACCGTTTCACGAAGCGCTGCCAGATAGGTTTGCGATACGATTTGTTGTGCCGGCATGGTCGTGCTGTCGCCCTATCTGGTTGGCCGTTGCATACTATCACGGCTTTATTCAACGGTATTGGTATTAGCCCCGACGTTCACGTCGGGGGCCCGCGGAGAACCATTTATCCGGAGCCTAAGGATCGGGGGAAAAATAACTTCACCTAGTTCCCTCGCCCCTTTGGGGAGAGGGTAGGGTGAGGGACTAGCAAATCTGGAAGTTATTTTTCCCCGGTTCCTAAGCCCGTTTACGGGCTTTCTCGATGTGAGGGCTTGAGCCGCCACGCCGTGGCTCAAGCCACAGCAGCGAGAAGCCCCGTCGAACGGGACTACCGGTACCAGCCAGCTCGCAGACCCCGTCCAGCCCGTCTGGACGGTGAATCTGGTTGATCAAGAAACGCCAACGCGGAATGCGGTCGCTGCAAGACCTCATTCCGCGTTGTACCGACGACGCTCAACCACTGCAAACCAACAGCAAACTCCGGTGGGGAGTTGCACACATCTCGCACCGTGACCAACACTCTGGTAGATCGATCTACCGGCTCAGGCGTTTCCGGCAGCGGTGTCTTCCAACTGTGCCATGTCGATTCCGTCCAGAAAGCCGGCCAGACCGCGGCAGCGGTAAGGCTGCTGCAGTTTTCGTACAGCTTTGGATTCGATCTGTCGCACACGCTCGCGGGTCACCGAGAAGATTTTGCCCACCTCTTCCAGCGTGTAGCTGTAGCCGTCGGCCAGACCGTAGCGGAGTCGCAGGATTTCCCGCTCTCGATAGTTCAATCCCTCCATCGCCTCGGCGATGCGGCTCTTCAACGCATCTTGATTGGCCTGGTACAAGGGATCGTCGTCGCGATAGTCTTCCAGAAACTCGCCAAAGTAACTGTCATCGTGGTCGCCCACCGGCTGATCCAGAGACAGGGGCTGGCGGGCCATCTTCATGATGCAGCGTGTATCTTCCAGCGACAGTCCGGCTCGCTGGGCGGTTTCTTCCGGAGTCGGGTCGCGGCCCAATTCCTGCACCAGATCCCGCGTGACGGACCGCACCTTGCTCATCGTGTCGATCATGTGCACGGGCACGCGAATCGTGCGACTCTGATCAGCGATCGCTCGCGTGATCGCCTGGCGAATCCACCAGGTCGCGTACGTCGAGAACTTATAACCTCGAGCATGTTCGAACTTGTCGACCGCTCGCATCAGGCCGGTATTGCCTTCCTGGATCAAGTCCAGGAAACTCAGACCCCGGTTACGGTACTTCTTGGCGATCGAGACGACCAGTCGCAGGTTCCCGGCCGACAGAATTCGCTTGGCCGCATCGTAGGCGTGTTGATACTCAATGGTCTTGTCGATCCGACGCTTCAAAGTCGCCGGACTCTCAAAAGTCTTCCGCATGTAACAATGCAGTTCTTCACGCAGCTCGTCGATCGAGCGGCCATCAATGTGGCCCGTCTGCTCGGCTTCCGCAACCTGCTGCTTCACGACCTGCATGCGGTTCGAGATCTCGTGCAGACTGTCGAACAGCGGCTGCAGGCGATTGGTACGCAAGTTCATTTCCTCCACCAGACGCACGGCCTTGTTACGTCGACGAATCAGTCGCTTCCAGGCCAGATGTCGCTGATGAATCGTGTATCGCTTGCTGATCGCGATGCGAAAATCGCGCTCGTTGCTGATCAATAGATGCTTCAGGGTCGTGACGTTCGGGCCCAGACGCCGCATGATGTCCCGCTTGGCGGCGGTGTTGGTCACCGACACCTCGATCGTGCGGTCCAAACGCAGTTGCCCGTCTCGTACCTGCTGCAGTGCATGCAGAGCCCCTTGCAGAATGAAGTCGTTGGCCAGCATGGAGTGGCGGTAGCGCGTGCGAGTCTGCTCGATCTCCTTGGCCGCATCTATCTCTTCGATACGCTTGAGCAACGGAATCTGCCCCATTTGCATGAGGTACATCCGTACCGGATCGTCGGTGTTGTCCACCGAGCTGCCTGTTCGCGTTGCATCGGAAAGTTCATTCTGTGCCGAAAAGTGGTCCAGCTGCTCGCCGTTCTGGAATCGTCGTGCAGTCGCCTTGGTGCGTTTGCGACGAGCCGGAAAGGGTGGCATGCCGTTGGATGCGGCAGCCCGAGGATTTCGTTGCTGAGCGATAGTCGCGTGACTCTTCTTGACAGCAGCTTTGCGAGTGATTCTGGCCAAGGTGCAGCTCCTTGAGCAAGCGGTATGCGGCCTGGACGCCGCGTCGTGGTTTGCGTCGGTTTGTTGACGTACCAGGGAAATGCACGCCCGGTGCCGATCGTCAAACGATCGCTCAAGAATCACTGCAAACTTATTTCTGCCAATAACTTACGAAAACAACCAAAACTCCCCCCCAGGTGCCCGCTCGCTGCAAAAAGGCAACGTCCGTTGCGTTTGCTCCCCAAATTGAAAATGGCAAGGCTCAACAATCGCCGAGCCTTGCCGAATGAAAAGAGTGCGGAATAAATTCTCGCGGTCGCCGGCAACCGCTGCGGGCCAAGAAGGGATGCAGCAGGCATGCCAAGTCGGAAGAGAACCGCCACAGAAGGCCGTAACATATTTCTGAATCAACAGTTACATCAGACTTGCGGGTCGAATGGCCAAGTGCCGAAGAGTCTCATCTTGAGACGTTTGTCTTAGTCTGAGAGATTACGCCGGGCCGAAGGCAAACCATAAGCTGTGCCTTGTCAACTCCAAGAATTGGGGGGAAGCGTTGTTCTCAACGGTCTACGACACCGCGTCCTCGCGGTGTCGTACATGCGCTCTCGGCTCAACCCTAATTCTCAGGCATGACAGAGCACTAGAGCGACTGTTTGACTTTGACTCCCACCGCCCTGTGCGGTGGGTGAATCTGACTGGCAGGCTACCCGAACCGCCCCACAAGGCTCCCTTTCTCACCCACTTCGCCGCCGGAGGCGGCGAAGTGGGTGAGAAAGGGAAGAGGAAAAGGGGCTCATCGCTGTAGCCGATCAGTCAAATTCACCGTCCAGACGGGCTGGACGGGGTCTTGTTTGCGAAATCAAACAGTCGAACTAGAGCGAAACATGACAAAGCAAGGGAACGTGGGTGTTCAGCCAAAGACCCAACGGGATAGCGTCGTGGCCATGGGCGAAGATACGTCGAAGCGATCACTACCGGGGGAAGCATGCGCTTTGATGGACCGTCAATGACGGACGGCGGCATTAGCAGGCGCTATCGTGCGCCGGACTGACCTGTTTACCCATGACGCCGGGCAATAGCGTCTTGGGATCGAAGGCCGCAGAGGGAAGGCGTGCGCCGCAATCGGCAAGATCTTCGGCGGTCAAGTAGAACACGCGACGCACATATCCGTAGGACTTCCCGCAACGCGGGGCGTTGGGAGTCAGCTTGGCATAACCGACCACGCGGCCACCATCCCCGAGATGAATCGGCCCGCGACGACTGCGAGCCGCGCGGACCGTCTTTACGCGCACAAACGGCAGCGTCTCGCAGTCCTCCAGCCAAACGATGCTCTTCTCGTAGAGCAGCGGATCATCTTTCGCATAACCCTCAAGATCGTCCGGAGAAAGAAGTCGAATGACTTCTACCGCGCCGTCCTGCAGAAAGCGAAGACGTGTTTTCATTGGCATGCCTCATCTCATCGTGGCAGTCGTCGTCCAAGACCGCTCGTTCTGCCAAGGTTTGACGGAAAAATAACTTCGGTGCTTTCCGA
Organism: uncultured Planctomycetota bacterium; assembly: GCA_963700575.1. GTDB lineage: Bacteria > Planctomycetota > Planctomycetia > Pirellulales > Pirellulaceae > JAJRVM01. The sequence continues at coordinate 654,744 of CAVOYC010000001.1, forward strand.
TTTCCGCCGGGCTTGCCCCGGTCGGAATCACAACTGGCCAGCTACCGTGGAAGGCGAAAATCCCCTCCCCCACGCTCCTTCCCACTCGCTTCGCGAGTGGGAAGGAGCGTGGGCGACCAGAGATCATGCGGTAGCAGATCAGTTGTCCCTCCGCCGGGACAAGCCCGGCGGAAGCGGGCGGGAAGCAATTTTCCGAGCATCAGATGCCGAAATTACTTCTTCCCATGACCTCAAGTGGCCACCAAGCCGCTGTGCTCGGTGATTCGCATCGTATGACGCCTGATCTCAGTATCGAAACCACCCACGATCTGACAACACCTTACTCCCAGGGGATCGGCCACACAGTTGGATCGTTTCGCCCCTTGCAGGCGCGGGTCACTTGCGTGAGAAGCCCCCCCTTGCGGCAAGCCCCGTACGAGAGTACTGGCAACGACGGGCCGAACGGTCGTACAATGCTGTTGTTCAGTACACCATTCTAATCGGGCTTGGCAAAGAGCAAGAAAAATCCTGCCACGAACCCAACATTTCCCTGTTGACCCGCCAAAAAAGCAGGGACGCGATCAGCCTTTCGGCCAACCGCGCCCCATCAGCGGGATCACACTTCTTCGCAACTTGCTCGGCCAGGCGTACCGGTTCGACAGCCGCCTCAAACTGCCAATACCAACTGGCCAATGCCACAGATTCGCGGGGAGGAAACAGCCTCTTCCCTGTCCGCCTACCACCACAGCCCGTATGTCGTCTCCTCACCGGACCCTCTGGACGCTTCCTTCTGCCCGCGGGTCTTATTGAGCAAGCCTCGTGCCAAACTGGCGCATCCCAACCGGATTGCCGCAAGCGAATTGCCATCAACAACTTGCAAGAAACCGCAGAGGGACACCATATTCAGCATCCACGACAAACGATCTCGTAATGAGACGAAGATCTCAAATCGAGATCCTGCCGCCGCCGCCAGGGGCAAAACGGTCACGCACAATTGCGTTACAATAGGCCCAGTTCGAAGCATGCACCCGGTGTTTGGCCGCCCGTTGGATGACGGCCAGAACCGGCTTCCAGCCTGGCTGTCTCAGAGGCTTCGCAGCGGATTTTCCCGTCCGGCGGACGATGATGTCCGGTTGACGCCGAGAGACCAACGCTTCTCCTCTTGCCCCGCGAAGGCCTGTCATGGAAAACCTGGTACGAATCAAAATCCATCCGCCCAGCGGCACGATCATTTTGGACCGAGCGGACAAGGGCAACGCGTTAACTCGGCTGATGTTACTGCAGCTGCAGCAGGCCTTCGAGGATCTGCACCAGCAGCGCAACGTGCGGGCCGTGATCTTGACGGGAGCGGGAAACGTCTTTTGCGCGGGGGCCGACATGGCGGAGATCCACGCCACGTACGCAGCCGACGATGTGCTCGAGCAGTGGCATCGTGACACGCTCCAGTACCGGGAAATTCTGGAATACATGCTTCGCTTTCCCAAGCCAATTATCGCCGCCGTCAACGGGCCGGCGGCCGGAGCGGGTGCGGGACTGGTCCTCGCCTCCGACATCGTGCTGTCCTCTCCGCTGTCCCGATTTGGGCTGCCGGAACCTCGACGCGGCATCGTGGCCGGCATCTCTTCGCCGCTGCTGGCTTTTCGGATCGGAGCGGGACGGGCCGCCAACCTGTTGCTGACCGGCCGTTTGATCGCGGCCGACGAGGCCCTGCAAATGGGTATCTACCACAAGCTTGTCGCCTTCGAACTGCTGTGGGCTGCCGCGCATCGAACAGGCCGTGCAGTGTGCCGAATCCTCTTCCGAAGCCCTGCAACTGACCAAGCGCATGCTGAACGAAACGATCGGCGAGCAACTTGGCATGCTGCTTTCCGCCGGTGCGGCTGTGAGTGCCACGTCGCGGACAACGGAAGCCGCCGAAGAGGGCATCACCGCCTTCGTGGAAAAACGCGAGCCGAAATGGCCGTGACGCGGTCACCTTGATTCATGCCGGGGCAGAAGCGCCTGCCAACGCAACACAGACAGGCTCGTTGACGAGCCTTCTCGCTGCTGTGGCTTGAGCCTCTCGACGACGTCCGCTTGCGCTGCATGATGACTTCCCACCGACTGGGGGCGGCTCTTCCACGAGACGCCGACGTGGATGACAAATCGACAGAAAACCTATTCGCGTGATGACCTGCAAAACATGTGTCACGCTGTGCCCAGCGTGGCTCGCGCCCCACGATGAAAAGCCCCGTCGACCGGGACTCCTGCTGAGTACCATCCGCCGCGGCAACCTCGTGCTTAGGAACGGTGCGAGAAGCGAGAAATCAAACCGCCGGAAAAATGAACACCGGGAACCTTCCGCACATGCGAAAGGTCCCCGGTGTATCCCTGCCAGACTCACCAACGTGGAGCACGGTTCGGAGGAGCTCGGTTCGGAAAAACGGTCCTTGTCGCAAAGGTCTTTCGAAAAGAACAAACGCCGGGAACCTCCCCCACACAGAGAGGTCCCCGGCGAAGTCCCACCAGACTCAGCGACGTGAAGCACCATTGGGTGTGTTGCGGGCGGCAGCCAGCTGCAATTGATTCACGACCAGGTGCGTGATATCCAGGTTTCGCTGCACGACCACGGATCGACTCATGCCTTGAGCGACCGATTGAGGGCTGCTCGGATCGATGGTAGCGTCATCGAATCTCAAAACCAGCCCGATATTGTGCCGCTGAGCAACTTCGTGCACGGCGGCAGTGATCTCGTTGTAGACACTGTAATACTGTAGCGCCTCGCGCTGCAGGAAATCTTTCTTGGCCTGCCGCGCCTGGACTTGAAGGTCTGCCACCTGGCGCACGAGCTCGCTCTCTAATCGCTTGTATTCGTCGCTTGTCGGACTGAGATCCGACAGCGCTTTTCCGCGATTACTGAGCTCTTTCTGCTTGGTGTCGAAGTCCCGCTCCACCCCCTTTAACTGCTGTTGGACCGACTCCAATTGAGTCTTCAGAGTGGGGTGGGATTCAAAGACCTTGGTCAGATTCACCACGGCGACGAGCGTGGAAGGAGACGCGGTTGGAGGGGCCGATGATTGAGCCCTCGCCACGCTGCTCGGGCCGACCGCAAGACAGAGACTGGCGATCGCCAGCCCACAGAAACCAACCGGAAAGCACCAATTTCTCTTCATTACAGCACTCCTTGCTCATTCAACTCTCGGTCTCCATACACCTCGTTCATGCAACTCGAGGTTGGAGTGAATGACAATCCAGCTCAGTATGCACTTCCTGTGCCAAACGCAAAACGCCCTCTTGACATACCTCCGCCGACATCAGCTAACCTTCTGTCTGCGTTCACTTTACAATTTCTCTTCACCCGTTCCCAATAGGTGGCCTGCAAAGTGCTTTTTCCCATTCTTGCAAAGACCTTTGTAAAGACGAGAACTCCCCCACGGCCAGTGCGGTCCGCGCAAGAGCACGCGCCAAAGCAGGTGGTGTGGGGCGGTACAAGGTGGCCGAGGTGACCTCCGCCCACCTGCCGTCCGAATTGGCTCGGCCGGCCGCGGACACCAAATCCGTAGCGTGCACTACATGTCGCCGCCCACACTCTGCAGGTCATCCTCACTCAGCGCTGCCTGGTGCAACGCGGTGGCGACCAGCGCCGAATGGCAACCGGCGCGTTTCAGGGCCAGCAAGTCTCCGACTGAGCGCACGCCACCGCCCGACACCAATTCCAGCCATCGTTGCTGCTGACGCAGCGAGCGGCAGAGCTCGAGCGTGCTCGGCCCGTGGGCGGTCCCGACGGTCTGCAAATCGAGGACAATCAGTCGCCGAAAGCCGGCGAACCAGGCGATTTCGGCGATCTCAAGCGGCGCGCAGCTGGCGAGCGAGGGAAGCGAGGAGAACGGTTTCCCGGCCTTTAAGTCGAGACTTAGCAATAATCGTCGCGCGCCGATTGTTTTGACCAAGATGGGCAAATCATCGCGGTCCCGCAACGACTCCAGACCCACGACGATACCAGTCAGTGTGTCGCCGGTCCTGTCGAATTGAATCAGTTCGCGAGCCTTCTGCTGAGTGCCCACTCCGGCGTCAACGATCATCCGCAGGCCGCCCTTGGCAATGGCTTCCAGCGAGTCCAGGTCGGGACGGCGTCCCGCGATCGCATCCAGATCGGCGACATACGCTTCCTGGATCCCAAAAGTATCGAAGATGGCTTGAGCCACGTCCCGGGGCACGGTGCTACGAGTGATGTGACTCGTGATCGGCCGATAACAATCTCGTTGCCCCGCCACGGCATGGACAACCTGGCCCCCCTTGAGATCCAATACCGCGTATACGCGCACGGCTCACGGTACCTTTGTTAGCGTGGTCAGAAGCTTCATGGCACATGGCATGTCGTGCTGCACGGGTTTGACGAGTGATTATTGCCCTGCGGACGGCACCACCGACACTGGCTCGACCAACTGCAAAACGGAAAAGCTTCCTCTGGATGACTGTTTCTTCGCAGAATCAAGAGAGCCAAGAAAGATAAGACGTTCCTCGTCTTCCGTGCGCGTGAAAGTCAACCGCGCGTGGCACAAGCAGGTCCCCGCCTGTGATCTTTCACATTGTTTTGGGAGTGGTTCTTGCAGGGCCTTGCTGTGGAAGTTCGAAGTTGGACGTCTGTACTTTCGCAGATTTTTGTGGGTAACGCGAGTGCCGGGGACGTGAAATATGCTGCGCGGCAAAGAGAACATCGAACGTCCAACGTCGAATGAAAACCGCGAGAACTCGACCGTGTCAGGTTGCACGGTGCGGGGCGCCGATTCCCAGCACGCAACTCACGACTCCCCGCCCTGAATTATGGTCCCCTGGTCCATCTCTATCGACCTTCGAGTTCAACGTTCGACGTTCCCCCTCACCCACACACCTCCTCACCCACACACCCTCTACCACCAATCCTCCTGGACGGCCATTTCTTCGTACAGCGGCATGTGGCGGTAGTAGACTTCCAGGATCATGGTGCACATGGCGGTGGTATAGAGTCGTCCGCCTTGCACATTGTGCTGTTCCAGGAAGTACCAGCTTCCGCGCTCATGTCCGGTCTCGGCTTGGGTTTTGACCAAGTACTCACTCATTGTCTTGTTCCACGCGGGCCAGTGCGAGCCGCCAAAGTGGTGCAGGACCTGGGTGGCATAGTAGTCAAAATAGACATCTCGTTCGGAGACACCCTGCTTGGCCAGGAACTCGACGCCGCGTTGAAGCCGTGTGTCGTCGCGATGCCAACCGGTATACATGCGGATCAAGAGCCCGACGGCGGTAGGACCTGGTTTATTGCTGCGTTCCATATAGCCGTAGTAGGCGCCACCGGCACTCTGGACGCTGTCCAGAAACCGTTCGCCGAGCGTGATGACGGGCGAGGGGACATCGAGTCCGGCGAGCGAGGCGGACTTGAGCGCCATCATTTGCCAGCCGAACACGGTGGTATCGCCCGGCTGCTGCGGGTAGTAACGCCATCCGCCTGCCGAATGTTGCGCGTAGCAGATGAAATCGATCGCGCGTTGAGCGGGGACGCGCAGTTCTTCATCCTGGGTCATGGCGAAGGCTTCGCAGAGCGCGATGGTGGCAATCCCTTGCGCGTACATGGTCCCCTCTTGCAGGTCCGCGCCGTGGGGGGTCATCACGATGTGGTTTTTGAGGTAGTAGAGCCCGTTGTGCACGACATCGCGATACTCGCCCAGCAGATGCGTATGGCCAGCACCCAGAAACGGCAGCAGCGCCAGACCGGTGGCCCCGGTAGTGGTGCCGACTTTGCCCGAGTTGCGGCATTGCCCGCCACACGGGCCACCGGCGAGATCGAGTCGCCAGCCACCGTCCTGCCACTGGTGAGCGGCCAGCCAGGCCAGCCCCAGGGCTACCGCGTTTTCCGTTTCCGGCGACCCGCCCTTCCGCAACAGCTGCGCCTTGAGGTCACCCCGCCGCCCCTGGAATCCACCGCCCCGCGGACTGAGGCTTCTCAGCAGCGCATTCGGCGCGAGAAGTGGCTGACCAATCGGGTTGGGGCATGGTGGGCGTCGAGTCGCCTTGCAGGAGCTGATCGGCCGGCAACTCCAGGCTGGAGTTGGGTTCGATCGGCACCAGCGAGGACGAGGCATCGGACCGAGATGCGTCAGTAACAATGATGCGCTGCTGATCAAGATCTTCCGGCGCCACGGCGTCGCCGCTTTCGGTGGACACGATCAGAGTCCTGTTTTGCGGTGCGGGCAACAGCGCAACAAGCAGCGAGAGAACCACTATGAGCACAACGTGGAAGACGAAGCTCACCAGCGCACTGGTCATGCTGCGCACGGACAGCAGCTCGCGCCACGGCTGCGTCTGTTCGAGCCGTTCGCCTTGGGCTTCAATCTCGGGGTTGGCAACGTCAGCATCCATCGCTCCCGGCTCGTGGCGGTCGCTGGCCGGCAGAGCCGGTGGCTCGGGCCGCGGCTGGGCGCGCGCGCGCTGGGGAGCTTGTTGGGGTCGGCGGCTTCCGGGGAGGGTGGATTGCGACGCATCACGGCGAATTCATTTACAGTAAGTCATTGGCGCGCCGGCTCGGCTCCGCACACGAGCGGCATCAACACTGCATGTCCCGCAATTCGGATTTCGAACACCGGATTCGACGGGTCCGGATCTGACCCCGGGCACTCGTGCTTTGTCAATTCCGAAAATTGGGGTGAAGCGTTGTTCTCAACGGTGTACGACGGACGTCCTCGCGGTGTCGAAATGCGCTACCCATTGCGGCGCGAACGACGCCGACGCCTGTCGCACCCTCATTCTGAGTCTGGACAAAGCACTACATCGAGTTTCCTGATTCGTGGAAGTTTCGTAACCGCCAAAGATGGCCGAAGGCCATCATCATCGTAGCCTGGGTGCAACCCCAGGAAATCGTTGCCGCCACACAGGTTTTGGCTGAAAGCCAAAATCAACGGACCTCCGTCAGCAATGTGAATAGGGCCTTCGGCCAAAAATTCCACGAATCGTGAAAAGCGATTTAGAGCGGGAACTCTTCGTCAGCCGCCTGTTTGCCGTAAATCGGCAGGTGGCGATAGTAGACCTCCAGGATCATGGCGGCCATCGAGGTACAGTAGAGTCGGCCACCCTTGTCGCTCCAGGGATCTCTCGAAAAGTACCAACTGCCCTTCGCGTGCCCCTTCTTATCCTGAGACGTGACTAACGGGTCACGCATTTTTTTGTTCCACGTCTCCCAGAATTCACCGTCGTAGTGACGCATGACCTGCGTGGCATAGTAGTTGAAGTACATGTTCTCGGTGGGGCCCATCCTGTCCAAATATTGGACCCCGGCCTTGAGCGCCGGCTCGTCGTGCTTCCACCCCAGGTACATGCGGCACAGCAGCCCCGCCGCCGTCGTGGCCGGTCCACGTGCCGGAACCGTATAGCCGTACATGGCGCCGTTGTCGTCTTGCACGAAGTCCAGGAACTTGGTGACTCCCAGAACCGTCCGCCGCGGGACCTTCAGATAGGCCATATGACCGCTCTTGCAGGCCATCAGCTGCCAGCCCACAACCGACGTGTCGCCCGGCTGATGCGGTTCATAACGCCATCCACCCCCAACGGGATCCTGGGCGTAGACGATGAAATTCAGGGAGAGCTGAGCTGGCTGGAGCAACCCGGGATCGTTCGTCATCGCATAGGCCTCGCACAATGTGATGGCGGCCAACCCGTGTGAGTACATGCGACCACCGGCATCGGACAGGTTCCCCATGCTGTTGCCCAGCTTCATATTGCGGACCAGGTAGGCCAGGCCGCGATCCACCGTCTGCTGGTACTTCCCTTCCTTGTGGGTTTGACCGGCGCCCAGAAACGGCAGCAGGGCCATCGCCGTGGCGCCGTTTCGCGCAGGGGGGAACCGATCCCGGGCGTGTGCACTGCCCGCGGCATTGCCCGCCCGTGTGATCGAAATCCCAACCACCGTCAGGTAACTGGTGCGCCGCCAGCCACTGGAGCGCCGCGGCCACCGCCGCTTCACTCCCTTCGCTGCCGCCATATTTCTCGATGGCTCCTTTGCGCGCCTTCGCACCACGCGCCTCGCCCAGCCCCGTGCCCAAACCTCCTCCAACCTTGTCCAACAAGGCATCACTCGCAGCTACCATGTCGCCGAAATCTTCCAGCTTGATCTGCTCCGGCGCAGCGCTCACGTCGTCCAACGACGGTATATCCAATTCGGCCGTCGTTGTGTACGTGTCCATGATCTCCGCCGGCGCTTCACCTTCAAACTTCTCGACATCCAGGGAATCAATCTCCTCGCTCTCCAGGTCCTCGATATCTTCCAAGTCGTTCGGATTCGCTACGGCCACAATGTTTTTTTCCGGCGGTCGCTCAGGTAACGTGATCAGTGCCAGGATCGTGAGCAATGCGGCATGGACAAGCATGCTGATCATCCAGCTAGGCACCGCGTTAAACAACAGAAAGTGATTCGCCGCGAGACCCAGAGAGCGTTTCGGTGCGGGCTGCGTCTCGTCGGCCGACTGCGAATCGCCCGCCAGTGGCGGTTTGCCACCGGGCGCGCCGACTGCCGGCTCGCCCCCCTTCAACAGGCCCTCTTGCGGCTTCGACGCGGTCTTTTTGGCCAACGGTTTCTGGCTCCTGGCGTCCTGCGCCGGCTGAGTGGGTGGGGCCGCGGTCTCGCCCTCCGCAGCGGCGACCGGCTCGGCGCGGGGTTTCGTGCCGTTGTCGTCGGTGGTTTTTGGGCCGCGTTTGGGCTTGGACTGCTGCGGAGTTCCTTTCCCACCCGGCGCACTGTCGGGCCCCATGTTCTGATTGGGCGTCCGAGCGTCTTCGGAACCCGACACGCGGGAATCGCTTGCCATGGCCTGCTGCTCCAAGATTGGACTTTCGACGAGACGCGAGCCGCCAGGCGACCCGGTCGTGCGACCCCACGTCGGGCGGTTACACGTCGGGCGGTGGCACGTTGCGACTCCATTACTAAACTAGCCGATTCCCGATCCAACGCAAGGATTCGTCGAAGCTCTGACTCCTGCAGACAAAACCACGTTGTGCGTGATCCAGATCGGCGCACTTCGCCGGCCCCACGGACGTCGTTATTGCTCACCGGCAAAGTGCTTTTTGTCTGACATCGGCCGGATCCTTCCCGGCCACACCCAATACCGGAGAGCAGCTCCGGCAAACCACCCGAATTAGTGGCACTGCAGCGTCATCCTGCCGGCCTATCGCGACGCCCGCGGTGCGGCAATCGCATCGTCTTATATTCTCCATTAAGTTCGGAGTTGACGCAACATTCGCGCGGCGCGGTCAGATCGCGGCTTTTGCCAAGGATTGGTGCCGGTGCTCGGGGATAGGAGGCTTATGCGAGCGGTTCGCGGGCCAGGAGCCCTGTCCTAACGGGCCCTCGATGGTTTACAATTCGGGATCCGTTTCCCTGTGAGAGCTGCACGGGCCGACGTTGTGGTGTGTTTGTAACCGTTGATCCACGGCAGCTTATCGGGGAAAGTGTAAACGGTGGTCGAGCTGACCCGGCTGGGACGAGGTTCTGGCGGAACGAATGCTTGGCCACGCGTTGGAATCAGGCTTGGGCCGAGACGAATGTACGCCTCCGTTGAGAGCAACGCGAGTAGCAACGGCACCCCGCGACCGGGTGCTGATAAGAAACTCAAACCGTAAATCACGCGGCCCATGTAGCCGGTAAAGCCGGATTTTGTGGCACGTTTCCCACCGAGAAGGGTTCGGGATTCACATCCGGTGTGGACTGGCAAAACGACAGGCTTTTCCGGCGTTGGATCCGTTGGCAGGGGCAGGAAGGTCTGCACTTTGAGTAAGAAATATTTTCGAGAGACTCTGTAAGAGGACGACTCTGATGGCAAAAGGCGGAAAGAGCAAAAAGAAGGCCGAGACGGTTTTTCTGGTGTGTGAGGAAACGGGCGATTACAACTACTCCGTACGGCGCAAGCCGGGCGGCGAGAAGTTGAAGTTGAAGAAGTATTCGCCGCGGCTCCGCCGGCACACGGTCCACGTCGAAAAGAAGAAGTAGTCCCCACACGCCGGCCTGCGGCCGCGCGTTTAGCCGTGAGGGCTGCGCTCCGTTTAACCGCAAAGCCCGCAGAAACTTCTGAAATACAAGCGTCGATGGCCCGGTAGTAGGTCCCGCTTGCCGAGCGGGATCTCGCCGTACCAGTGGGTCTCGACGCGACAAGGTGCCGCGTGGGCAGCCGGGACCTGCTTTTGCGGCAGCTTGCCGCAGGGTTGCGCGGCGCAGGAGATCCCTCTCGCCAGACCTCGGTCGGACAACCTCACTCCCGACGAGGTGGTGCCCGGAACAACGCGCAGCGAAGCATGAGGTCGCTGACCAGTAGAACAGGGATGACATGGACAAGCGATGGCGATTTCTGCAACACGACGCCGACCGGATTGCGAATCTCGAGTCGCGGGCCAAAGTCTCTCCGATCGTGGCCCAGCTGCTGCTGGCCCGCGGCGTATCGAGCCCTGAGGACGTCCAGGCGTTTCTCGACAACAAGCTGACCGGGTTGCGCGAACCCGACTTGTTACCAGGACTTGGCGAGGCGGCGGATCGAGTGCACGCGGCGATCCGGGACCAGCGGCGGATTGTCATCTACGGCGACTATGACGCGGACGGCATGACGGCCACGGGACTGCTGTACAATTGCCTGCGGTTGCTGCAGGGCGACGTCGGCTATTATGTTCCCAATCGGTTTGAAGAAGGTTACGGGCTGAACCACGACGCGCTGCGGCAGTTGGCCGAGCGAGGCACGTCGATGGTGATCTCGGTTGATTGCGGGATTGCCAGCCTGGCCGAGGCTCAGACGGCCGCCGACCTGGGCCTGGAGCTGATTATCACGGACCACCACGAGCTGGGGGACGAATTGCCGCGCGCGGCCGCTGTGGTGCACCCCCGTCTGCCCGGTCATCTCTATCCTTTTGGCGGGCTCTGCGGAGCGGGCGTGGCGTTCAAGTTGGCCTGGGCGATTTGTCAACGCGCCAGTAACGCGCAGCGGGTCAGTCCCCACATGCGCGACTTCCTGCTTGCCGCCATGGGATATGCGGCACTGGGCACCGTGGCGGATGTCGTACCGTTAGTTGATGAAAATCGGATCCTGGTGCACCATGGGCTGGCCAGTTTGTATCAGTATCCATCGCCCGGCATGGCGGCCCTGCTGGACGTGACGAAGCTGAATCAGAAGCCACGTTTGACGAGCGAAGACCTGGGATTCACCATCGCGCCGCGACTCAATGCCGCGGGCCGCTTGGGGCAGGCCCAGCTGGGTGTGGAGTTGCTGACCACCGAGAATGCGGAACGGGCACGCGCGTTGGCCGATTATATTCACCAGTTGAACAGTAGTCGTGAGAGCCTCGAACGCAGTATTTACCTGGCGGCGAACAAGCAGGCCAAGGAACAGTTCGACCCGCAGAATGATCCGGCCCTCGTATTGGCCGGTACTGGCTGGCATGCCGGAGTGATTGGGATCGTGGCCGGCCGGTTGGCGGAAAAGTATCATCGCCCGGTGATCGTGATTGCGCTGGATCAAGTCGGTTCGAAACCGGGCACCGGCTCGGCCCGCAGTGCCGGCGGCCTGGACCTGCACAAGGCGCTGTCAACTTGCAGCCAGCACCTGATCAGCTTTGGAGGTCATGCGGCGGCCGCCGGACTGAAGATCGACGAAAACAGGTTGGAGCAGTTCCGCGCCGAGTTCTGCGACCATGCTGAAGTGGAAATTGCGGATGCCAACCGAGTGGCGGAGGTGCGGATCGATGCCGAGGCGGCGTTGAGCCAATTGACGTTGCAGACGGTACAGCAGATTGAACTGTTAGCGCCCTTCGGCGCCGGCAATCCGCGTCCGGTGTTGTCTGCCAATAGCGTGTCACTGGGCGAACCGCCCAAGAGAATGGGAGGGGGAGAGCGGCATTTTTCGGCCAAGATCAGCCAGCACGGAGTAACGCTCAGGTCCGTGGCGTTTGGCCAGGGGGACTGGGCCGAGGAGCTGGCTCAACTGCAAGGACCGTTCGACATTGCCTATCGTCCAGTGATCAACGAGTTCCGTGGCCGCCGCAACGTCGAACTCCACCTGGTCGACTGGCGCACCGTCTCCTGACGCCCCAGGGTCACCTTGCAGGTGATGGGGTGAGGGGGTGATGTTGCGTCTCCAGCCTTCTTACCACGAAGTGGTTACATTCCAAAGCCTAGGGTCGCGGCGCTTCGCCGCGCACCCTAGGTGCAAGACCCAACCAGATGCACGTACGCTGAAAGCGTACCACAAGGCGATCGCCTCACCGCACGCCTGACCCACTCGAATCCACCCGTCACGTGGAACTTCCCATACGTTGGCTGCTCAGGTGGAGATGCCCATTCTGGGATGGAAAACACACTGCGCTGCCCGGGAAACATCGAACTTCTGAACTATCGCAGGAACGTGGGCGGTAAGCAGGTGCGCGGATGGAAAACGCTCTGCACCGCCGGAAGAACGTCGAACGCTCACCCCCTCACCTCGTCACCCCCTCACCTCCTCACGCCCTCTACGGCCTCACGACACCGCCATCGGGGCGCCGAATCGCCGGCCAGGCTCCGTTATAGGGATGCTCGGGGTACGGGAACTTGGCGGCCAGTTGTTCATCCACATCGATACCCCAACCGGGCGATTCGTTAGCCCACAGGCAGCCGTCGCGTGGTTCGAGGCAGCCGGGGAAGACGTCGAGTGTTTCGTTGCCGGGGGGCATGAGTTCCTGGATCCCGAAGTTGGGGCTGGCCAGGTCGAGTGCCACGTTGGCGGCGTGTCCGATCGGTGACGTATCGCTCGGTCCATGCCAGGCGGTGCGGACACCGAAGAACTCGCACAGCGCGGCGACTTTGCGCGCCATACTGAGTCCACCGATTTGCGAGAGGTGGATGCGGATGAAATCGATCAGGCGCTGCTGGATCAGTTCCAGATACTCGGCCTGGTTCGAGAAGAGTTCGCCCATGGCGATCGGGATGTGGGTATGTTGTCTCAGGTAGCGGAAGTGACCGATCTCTTCGGGGGGTAGAGGATCTTCGAGGAAGAAGAGCCGGAAGGGTTCGAGGTCTTTGGCCAGTTGCAGGGCCAGAGCGGGCGGCACACGTTCGTGGATGTCGTGCAGCAATTCGATTTCATCGCCCAGCGTGACTCGCGCGCGTTCGAACAGCTTGGGCACTGTGCGCACATAGGCGGCCGGTTCGAACACGTTTTGGGGATCGGTGGGGCTGTCGATGACCGAGTGGGTTTGCAGGTCGTCGGCGGTCCCGTAGGTGGATTGTCCGGGAACGGCGGTTTGCAGACGGACGTGGCGGAAGCCTTGTTCGACGTGGCGTTGAGCTTGTTCGATGGTTTCGCTGATATCGCGACCATGAGCGTGCACGTAGAGAGAAGCTGCCATGCGGCACTTACCGCCCAGCAGGCTGTAGACCGGCATACCGGCCCTTTTCCCCTTGATGTCCCAGAGTGCCATGTCGACGCCGGATAGTGCATTGTTCAGTACCGGGCCGCTGCGCCAGTAGGAGCTCATTTGTGCGGCCTGGAAAATATCTTCGATTTCATCGACGTCGCGCCCGTGCAAGAACGGGTCGAGGTATTTTTTCACGGCCTCGATAACGGCCAACGGACGCTGTGTGAACGTGGCGCAGCCCAAGTCCGTGAAGTCCCGGCTCGCTGGTGTCGACCCTGACAACCACCAGCCGCACCCCGTCGGGTGCCGTGGCAATGCAACGTATTCGCTCGATCCGCACGCACTTCATTTCAAACCCCCTTTTCGTTACGCCAAAGCCCATACCTGAGCTGGTTCGTCCATCGCGTGCGTCTTCACCACGAAGTGGTGGCATCCCAAAGACCAGGGTCGCCGCGCTTCGCGGCGCACCCTGGGTCAACAACGGCCATCCCAACCGAACCCTGAAGGGGTTCCACAATGGCTTTGTATCGCGCAACGCTTGCGGCGCTAATGTTCCTTTTTCCTTACGGCCACAATCCCAAATGCCCTACACACTCTTGCTCTGTCTCGGACTTGGGTATTTCGTGCTTCGGATTTTCATCCACTGGCCATTCCTCACTCCTCGAGTCTCTTCGTACAATCGATCATCAACCAACTGAAGGCGGCCAACGAATACATGACGGCGACCAGCACAAACATGGGGCTGTAATTCGTGACCGCGGTTTCGACACCTTCGATGATGCTGATCGTGGTGTAGCGGTCGAGCAGCACACCGACGATCAGGGGAGTGACAATTCCGCCGATGCTGCCGGCGGTGTTAATGATACTGAAGACGGTCGCGGTGTATCGTCCACCGATGTCCGAGCAGGTTCCCCACACGGTCGGCTGGCTCCAATCGCTGAAGAATTTTACGACGAACAACAATGCGGCAGCCAGAACGCTATTGGTTTGGGCGATGGCCACGAACACCAGCACGCAAGCCATCAGCTTGCCGGTGAAGCCGACCGTGGTGCGCGCCCAGCGGCGGCTCCCGGTCCAGTAGATCAGCGCGTCATTCAGAAAACCACCGGCCACCCCGCCCAGTGCTCCGCCCCACAACGGCAGACTGGCCAGCAATCCGGCGGCGGCGGTGCTCGACTGGTGCTCTTTGATGAAATAGGTGCCGGTCAGCGCGACATAGATAAAGTCAGCGCCGGCGCTCGTAAATTGTTGAAAGACGAAGAACAACATGGTGCGGTTACGCAACACTCGGCGAAACGGCAGCACGCGCGGCGCGTCTCTGGATTCTCGATCCTCTTCGCCTTTGCGGATCAGATCTCGCTCCGCCTGATTGACTCGCGGGTCCTCTTCCGGCGAGTTGCGAAACAGAGCAAAGAAGATCCCGGCGTAGACGATGCCGGCCACGGAGAGGACACCCAGCGCGAAGCGCCAACTGAGTCCCAACCAGCCCATCAGCACGGTGCCCATGATGATCGAGCTCATGGCACCACCGCTGCGTCCAAAGAAGCTGGCGACCAGCCCCTGGACGATGGTGCGCGTGCTGCGCGGGAACCAGTTGCGAGTCACCTTGGTCAGGCTGGGATAACATCCCGCCTGGCAGGCGCCGAACATCAGCTGGCAGCTGCCCAAGCCGCGCAGGCCACCCGCCATTCCAAACATGGGCAGAACGATCGACCAGAGCAGAATGATCAAGAACAGGAAGATGTGCAGTCCGAAGAAATCGCACAGGATACCGCTCGGTACCTGCCCCACCGCGTACGAGAGGTTGAAGATCGTGTAGACCCCTTCCAGCTGAGTGTTACTCAGTCCGTATTCATCCTGCAGTTGGGGCCGGATGAAGTTCCAGGTGTACCGATGCAGGTACAGCATCCAGCTGGTCCCGCAGGCCAGCGTAAAGACCAGCCAGCGAATGCGAGTGGCACGCTCCCGCGGCGCGGGGGCCTTCATCACCTGGGGTGGCTTGCTCAGGGGATCGTCAGAACTGCTCATAGGCAAAATGTCAATCGTTTTCGATCAGTTTGCGATGCACAGCGTTCGGCAGGTAGCTCAAACGCATCCGATTGGGCAGACC
This sequence comes from uncultured Planctomycetota bacterium, assembly GCA_963700575.1. Taxonomy (GTDB): domain Bacteria; phylum Planctomycetota; class Planctomycetia; order Pirellulales; family Pirellulaceae; genus JAJRVM01. The sequence continues at coordinate 670,204 of CAVOYC010000001.1, forward strand.
CTCGGCGTCAAGCGTCCCGTTCCGAAATCCAGGCATCGCCTTGCCCAAGCTTCACTGTGGTGCAGCATGCCTGTTACACGGCTCTCGCCGAGAAGTTACCATATCCTGGACCTGGAAAATATCCAAAAGTCTCGTTTTTGGTCCATGAAGAAGATAAAGAATGGCCCAGGCCGGTGGCGAGCCGAACAGTTTTCCACGATGCTGAGCCACAGAACACGCTAAAAGGTTCCAGGCCCAACGGGGCGGGCTGAAATACTAGCATGCATCGCCAGAAAGTAGGTCCCGCTTGCCGAGCGGGACCTGGCAACGGTTGTCGGCGATTGCGACGGGGTGGAAGTGGCAGATGATTTGCCGCTTCAAGGTCCCGTCCGGCAGCCGGGACCTGCTTTTTCAATGGTCTCCAGCGGGCCGCGCTATGCCGCATTAGCCTGGCGGTTCAGGCGAATGGTGATGGCACTTGGCGCCGGTTGATCGACGCACCTTGAATCCATCACGGCCTAAACTGGGCGCGCCATAGAAACGATGAGGTCGCCGCGGGATGGGACGCGGTCCCGAACCTGCCACGTTTCCTTACCCTACCCTACCCTCCCGTCACGAAACGAGCCAACATGAAAATCACCTCCATCACACCGCTGGTTGTGGCGGACGACCGCAACTACTTCTTTGTGATTGTCGAGACGGACGAGGGAATTCGAGGCGTGGGCGAGGGCGGGATCACGTGGCGTGAACAAGCCATGGCCGGATTTGTGGAGGCTCTTGCGCCATCGCTGGTGGGCCAGGATCCGATGCGGACGGAGCACTTGTGGCAGGTGATGCATCGCTGCGGCTTCTTTCCGGCCGGGCGGATCGGAGCGGCGGCGATCAGCGCCATCGATATTGCGTTGTGGGACATCAAGGCCCAGGCGCTGGGCGTGCCGTTGTACCAGTTGCTGGGCGGTCTGGTGCGAGACCGAGTGGTCTGCTACCCGCCCATTGCCGCCACCACGACCGAGGGACTGGTGACCGCGGCGCTGGAAAAGGTGCAGGCGGGTTGGCGGTTCGTACGGTTCAATATTCCGAGTGACGGTGAGCGGTTCGAGCCGCGGTGGGCGGTGCGCGAAGGTGTGCGGCAGTTCGCAGCGGTGCGGGACGCCGTGGGTGACGAGATCGAGATGATTGTGGACGTGCACACGCGGCTGGACGTGTCAGATGCCGTGACGTTTTGTCGCGAGCTGGAGTCGCTGCGGCCCTTTTTTGTGGAGGATCCCCTGCGGTGCGAGAACCCGGGCTCTCTGGCTCGACTGCGCCAGGCAACCGGGGTACCAATCGCGATCGGCGAGCAGTATGCGACGAAGTGGGAGTTTCGCCTGCCACTGGAAAACGACTGGCTTGATTTTGCGCGGATCGACCTGTGCATTGTGGGCGGGATTACCGAGTCGTTGAAGATTGCCGGCTGGTGTGAGACGCATTACGTGCCCATCGCGCCCCACAATCCGTTAGGGCCAGTATCGACGGCGGCCTGTTTGCACTTGGACCTGGCAGTCAGTAATTTCGGGGTCCAGGAATGCGCGCACGAGCCGGGCCGCGTGCTTCCAAAATTGTTCCCCGAGCAGGTACCGTTCGAATCCGGTTATCTGTTCCCACCCACAGCGCCCGGTTTAGGTATCGAGATCGATCTGGAGGCCGCCCGCGAGTATCCACCGATTGCCGAGGGGGACTGCCCTCGCCTGGCGCACGACGACAACTCCTTTACCAACTGGTAGCAGGAACGGAACCACTGATGGGACTCTTCGACTGGCTGAAACGCGGCAACGGCAATGCCCAGTTAATGGACGACCGAATCTGGCTGACCAGGCAGGCGAAGTTCGAGGGGATCGCGTCTGACGTCGCTCATGGTTTGGGCAGTCCCAACGGTCCCATCGCGATCATCGCTGTCGCGCATTTCGCGGACCACTACGAGCAGCTTCAGAAGTTGATGCAGACCGGCAAGTTCGACACGAAGCAAGTGCTAGTGGTGATGGCCGACCAACTCACCAGTTTCTCAACGCAACTCCCCGAGTTGGAGGCGTCACAGTGGATTCAGATCGTGGCTGCCGAGCGTCACCCGCTCGCGTCGCATGACGAGTTGTTGCTGCAGTTCGCGAAGCGCGTCCCGGGGCGCTGCCGCGTTGTGTATCATGCCGCCCTGGATGATCCGATGATGGAATTGTTTTGTGGTGAGTGGGTGAAGCAGATTCTTGAGCGTCTGGGCATGAAGGAGGACGAGCCGATCGAAAGCAAGATGGTGACGCGAAGGATCCAGCAGGCGCAGAAGTCGATCGCGGACCGCTGCGTCAGCGACCTGCCCGCCGACTCAGCGGGTGAGTGGCTCAAGCTGAATCGAACCATCCAGTAGTTCTGTTGCCGCTCAGATCTCCGGAGCACTTTCTCTCATACCCGCAATTCAGCGTTCTCCGTCGGCTGGTCGCGGCCGGAATGCGACTGATCAGCCGCCAATCGAAATCGACCATTGAGCCCGTTCTTGGTCATCCACCAGCCGGTAGTCGAAATGAAGGAGTATGTGAGTTCACAGCATGTGTGCGGAGTTGACGCACGTTGTAGGTCGGGACCATGTCCCGACCAGCTCCGAAGGCGCGGCCCCAAGCAACCCGGGAATTCCTGTCAGCGTCTATTGCGCAGTCTAGTTCGGTCCGTCCATGATAAGACCGTGTTGCCACAGAGCTCTTTCCATGCGCACGCCGTGTGGTGTTCATCCAACTGGGCATACAAAAGGCATGAAATTCCACAGCCAAGGGGGCTCCTTCCATTCACGCGCAGTGTAGTGTTCATCCGACTAGGCATGCCAAGGGCATGGAATTCCACAGCCCCGGGTCGCCGCGTTAGCGGCGCACCCGGGTAGATGGCCCGAAAATCACGCACTCTGAAGGAGTGCCACATTCGGTGGGAATTGTCCGACCCATTCAGGGTCGTTGTTCTCCCTGCCTGTGCACCTGAATATCGTCCTGGGCATGCGACGCTCGGGCATCTGAATCCACGGGCACCGTAGACGGCAAAACCAACGCGCCGAAAGTTTTTGACACGTTTCCCCAAAGCTACGTAGATTGTCGCCAACGGCCGCGATACGAGAGGTCTGTACAACTGATCTCGCTGGCTCGAGGACGACGAGCGACGTTAGGTGATTGGACGCCCCGCCGAGGTAGCCTGCAGTCAGGTCGCCGACGGGAAAAGTCCGACAGCCGGCGTGTTGTCAAAGACAAGCCCTGCCACGGGCAGACTCCAACGAGCAGCAGAGACCTCTGGTCGATGTCCCTGGCCCGGATGATGCAGAAGACTCGTAGGGCGGGTCGAGCAAACCGTGCGGCTGGTGGGTCTTTGCTCGCTTGTTTTCTGCCCGCTCAAACACGGACTGTTGCTGAGGAGCTGGGTTACGTCTGCCATGGAAAACTGAAATACCTTCTTGTGGTATATCCGCATGCA
>CAVOYC010000002.1:0-639353 GCA_963700575.1 uncultured Planctomycetota bacterium
TTCAGTCGTACGGCGAGTATCTGGCGGGTGACCATCGACGATCGATACGCGGCAGGAGATCGTCCGCCGTGCCTGTCCGGGTGCGGGCGCCTGTGGCGGCATGTATACGGCCAATACCATGGCCAGCGCGATTGAAGCGATGGGTATGTCGCTCCCGTACAGCTCGTCCACACCGGCCGAGGATCCGGGCAAAATCGAGGAGTGCCGACGGGTCGGCCAGGTGGTGCGCAACTTGCTGGAGCTCGATCTCAAGCCGCGCGACATCATGACTCGCGAGGCGTTTGAGAACGCCATGGTGGTGGTCATGGCGTTGGGTGGATCGACCAATGCCGTTCTGCACTTGATTGCCATGGCCCGGTGCGTCGACGTGCCCGCTCACGATTGACGATTTTCAGGCGGTCGCGGACCGTGTGCCGATGCTGGCCGATCTCAAGCCGAGTGGCAAATACGTGCAGGAGGATCTGCATCAGGTCGGTGGTACGCCCGGGGTCATGAAACTGTTGCTGCGCGGAAGGATTGCTCAACGGCGATTGCCTGACCGTCACCGGCAAAGACGGTTGCCGAGAACCTCGCAGCCGCTCCCGCTCTGGCTCCCGATCAGCAGATTCTGCGACCGCTGAATAATCCGATCAAGGCGAGCGGGCACATCCAGATTCTCAAAGGGAATCTGGCGCCCGAAGGGGCCGTGGCCAAGATCACGGGCAAAGAGGGACGCGTGTTCAGTGGTCCGGCCCGCGTGTTCGACTCGGAAGAAGCGATGCTGCAGGCACTGGAAGCAGAACGAAGATCCAGAAGGGGGATGTGGTGGTGATCCGGTACGAGGGACCGCACGGCGGGCCGGGAATGCCCGAGATGCTGACCCCCACGTCCGCCATCATGGGGGCCGGCTTGGGGGCCGATGTGGCGTTGCTCACCGACGGACGTTTCTCCGGCGGTTCGCACGGTTTCATCGTGGGACATATTGCTCCGGAAGCACAATTGGGTGGTCCGATGGGATTGGTGCAGGACGGTGATGTGATCACGATCGACGCGGAGCAAAACCGTATTGAGGTGGATCTAAGTGACGATGAATTGTCACAAGGAAGAGCCAGTTTCACTCCCCCGCCGTTCAAGGCCACTCGCGGTACACTCTACAAGTACATCAAGAATGTCAAGTCGGCGTCCGAAGGTTGTGTCACCGACGAGTAGCCGAGCGAACGGAACCGTGCATGGAGGGGCGCGCAATGGGGCCACCAGATCACGGCGACCAACCTGGGTGCTGTGAGAGGCAAACGCCGGAGATGCATCTGCCGGCGGCTGATCAATCGTCACGGGATATGAGGCGAGCCGCTCGTCGGAGTTGCCAGAAGACCGTGTGCCCGATCAAGCATGGGCACGCCTCGACCGACCCCGCGTTCCGGATGCGTGCAGGCCTGGTGATCTGGTTGTTGGTCGCGGCGACCGGCCTGATCGCGGCGTCCATCCCGCAACAGGCGGCGCCGCCAGCTACCCGACTCAGGGCTGTCCAGGCCACGCTCCAGGCGTCGCATTCGCGCCCGATAATGCGGGCGGAATTGCTCAGGAAGATGCATCCCCCCGGCTGAGCCGCCAGGTCTTGGATCAATCCCTGCAACTCGGCACGGCCTTTCTGCTGGAGAGCCAACTGGCGGCGGGGAATTTTCGCTACCACGTATCGCTGGAAACGGGGCAGACGGCTCCGGAGCAGAGCGCGGTTCGCCAGGCGGGCGCGCTCTGGGGATTGGCTCTGATCCATCACGACCACCCCTCGGCCGCCACACGGCAAGCTGTGTTGCGAGGAGCAGCGTTCTATGAGCGTCATTCGGCGCTCTCGGTCTCGGGCGGACGTTACATCCGCTATCCCGGTGCCGCGGAAGGTGACAGTGGAGCGGTGGCGCTGGTGGCTCTGGCGCTGATCGATTTCCTGCGCGCCGAGCCGCCTGAACAGCACCCGGCATTGCGGAAACAGGTGAGCGAGTATGTGGCTTTCCTGCGGTCACTGCGTCGCGCTGATCACCATTTTTTCCGCAAGTACCTGCTCAGCAGCGGTGAAGGCTGGGGACAACCTTCACCCTACTTCGACGGTGAGGTCCTGCTGGCCCTGGTCAAGGCCGCGCGCTATGGGCATGCCGAGCATCTGAAACAGGCGTGTATGGAGTCGGCGGAGGCCATGTATCAGGCGTATGTGCGGTCCAGCGTGACGGAGCGCCGAGACGACGACGAAACAAAAGGATTCTTTCAGTGGGGCTGCATGGCGCTGCACGAAATGTGGGGGGCGAATTGGGCCTCTTCGCCCGAGTGTGTGCCGCGAACGATTTCCCTGGCGCATTGGATGATCGACGTGCACGAAATGCTCGAGCGTCGTCGCAACACAGCCTACGCCTTGGAAGGAATCATAGTTGCCTATCATATGGCCCACGAAACCGATGACCAGGCCGCTGCGGACAAGTTTCGTCGGGTCATCCAGCAAGTGTTGGCCAGGCTCACTAGCTGGCAGGTGGGTGGCCCGATGCCTTGCCCATACTTGCGCAGTCAACGCGACTTCGCCGCGAGCTGCCTTGGCGGAATTCTGGGCGCGGACCACAACCCATGGCTGCGCATCGATACCACGCAGCACCAAATGCATGCCGTGATCCTGGCACGTCGCTATGTCTGGACACGTGACGCGGATTCAGCGTCAGGCGAGGAGTAGGGCGACCGGCCAAGCACTTCATCCCCGTGGCGGCGGCTTCCAGCCGCCATTGATGAGAATCCCAAGGACGCTGCCGCCCGCCAGCGTGAATCATTCGTCGTGTAGTATGGAGTCGTTTCGAATGCCCGCTGACGGATGCTATCGCGAAGCGTATTAGACCCGTGCTTCAGCACGGGGTCCGCAAGTTGGTTGGTACCCGTAGTCCCGTTTCACGGGGCTTCTCGCTCACGTGGGCTTGAGCCATCCAGCGGTGGCTAAAGCCCTCATAGCGAGAACGCCCGTCAACGGGCATTGGCTCCGAAAAGGCGGTACCGAGCGGGCCCCCGACGTGAACGTCGGGGCTAATACCGCCATCGGTTCTCCTGCGAGTTGCTTTCGAGTAGAATCAGGCGATGACAGACATACACGATTTCTGCGATCCGGAGTGGGTGGAATGGTATTTGATGACGCCCCAGGAGCGTTGGGGTGAAACCGAACGGCTATGGGATATTTATCTGTCGTTGGGAGGCACCCTTGATCCGGAACCCGATTCTCAGAGTCCTTTCTTCGATGCAGACGAATGGCGTGAAATGTCTGCTCATGGGCGGCCAGGCCTGCGTGCTATACGGCGCAGCGGAGTTTAGCCGGGATACCGATTTTGCGATCCTGGCCGAGCCGGCCAATCTGAGTCGAACTTTCGACCGCTTTGGCAGATCTCGAAGCCGAGTGCATCGCGATTCCGCCCTTTGAGCCCCAATATCTTACGATGGGGCTGGCCGTGCACTTTCGTTGCCACCACTCAGAAGTGGCGGGAATGCGCATCGACGTCATGTCCCGGATGCGTGGCGTCGCCGATTTTGACACCCTTTGGACCCGACGCTCGACTTTTGAGTTGCCGGAGCAAGCCGTCGAAGTGCTGGCGCTGCCGGACCTCGTTCAAGCGAAGAAGACGCAGCGTGACAAAGACTGGCCTATGCTCTCCCGCCTGGTCGAAGTCAACTATTTCACCAATGTTGATCATCCGACACCTCAGCAGATAGAGTTCTGGCTTTGCGAGTTGCGTTCACCCATGCTCTTGCAGGAGGTGGCGCAGCGTTTTCAGGTCGAATGTAGACGCCTCGTGGCGGCTCGTCCGTTGCTGTCGTTGGTGCATGGCCCCGCCGAGACGCTCGCACAGGCCCTGCGAGATGAAGAGACACGTGAGCGGGAATTGGATCGTCGGTACTGGGAGCCCCTGCGTCGCGAACTACAGCGATTGAGGCGACAGCGCGCTGATGATATTTTGCCCGCCGACCGTTGCACGACTCTCCGAGCCGTTGAACTGTTTGTGGCACCAAGAGGAGACGACCGAGCGAGGTCAGAAGGACACGTCCATCACGCGGTCCGTGCGCAGCTGGATTTCCGTCCACTGGTAACGTTGCTGGCCCAGCAGCTGCGAGGCCGGAACGAAGTAGCGCCCCAGCTGCGCCAAATCGGTTGCTTTCGGTTGTTCACCGCTGGCACGCTTGACATGTTTTGAAACAATCAGCAAGTAGTAGCGCCCACTGCCGGCGGCGCGAACCCGATACCGACCTCGTCGATCCACGCGCGCGTAATCGCCTCCGAGACTGCGGAGCATTGCCAGAGTCGGGTGATCGTCGGCCGGATCCGGGGACTCCGGTCCCAACCCTTCGGCACTCCCTTTCTCGTCCGGCCGTTTGGTGACCGGAAACAGAATCACGACAGCGCCCTGGTCCGGGATGGACGAGCTTCCGCTGCCTTCGCAGAGAATAGTGCCGGACACGCTGCAGGCGATACCGGGCTGGTCGGCTCCCGGCAGGGGGCTGGAACGACTGCCCACAATCAGGCCAAAGACAAAAAACGCCAAGGCCACGGCACCCAGCAGGAAGCCCTGAGTGTAGATTGCGTATCGCGGGATCGACACGTTCTGTGCCACGGACCTGTTCGGGGTCTCATCCAGGGCAACATTTGTGGCGTAGACAAGCGCGTTGCCAGCGGCCGATTCCGGGACTGCCAACTCCGGAAAAGACTCCGCTTGCTGCGGGACCGATGATTCGGTCGTGCCGACCGAGTCCGCGTTTCCACTGGCGGGAACGCGCACGACCCGCCGGCACCGGGGGCATTTGACTTCCTGTCCGGCTTTGTGCGGCGCGACACTCAGCCGCTGCTGGCAATTCGAACAGTGAAAGCGGATTGGCATGACAGGGTCGGTGTGACTTGCAGGTCTCAGGTCGAACCGGGTAGATACCGGAATTGACTCTACCAAACTGGGACGGGGCAAGCCAGTTGCCGGGGCATCGTCCAACGGTATTGCAGTTAGCCCGGATGATTCACCAACACGTTGCGCCAGCTTGACCCACCCTGCGTGAATCATCGAGGTTAGCGCGTGGTACACCCTGGCGCCAAAACGTTCATGATTCACTGCGGTCAACACCTTGCGTGTTGACCAGGGCAGAAATGCCGAGCACACCGACCAGCAGCAGGACGTCCGTCGCGATCAACATGAGGCAGGCCATTGCCAACCACCAGAGGACGGTGGCTCCCAGCGAGTCGCTTGTGGCGGTCGCCAGGGCGTAGCCGGCGACCAGCACGGCGAACGCCACCAGCAATACAAACTGGGAAAAGACGAGTATCAGCAAAAGGCGTCGCAGCATGGTGTAATCCTCAAATATTGCCTAGTCGCGCCAATTTCGCGGATTCCGCCTCGTCTGTCAATGGTTCGCACGGATCGGGAGTCATCGCAGCGCACAAAGGCTTTGTGGCGCACAAACAGCTTAGTGGAAAGAGTTTGCGACACGTTCGCTCAGTGCTCCACGGGGCCCCGGCACGGCTCTCGCTGGCTGCATCGGCCCCTTGCGGTGGACGCCATGATTCGTTGACTAATCGGACCGGCTCGTCACAATTGAAGTAACGTGTCATCCGCCTGATACGTTGGGGACGGCCGTTCTGATTGGCCGTTGCAGCGGGATTTTCGCGGCCGAACGGTTCCGGGGCTGGGTTGCATCCAGTTCTTCCCGTCTCCAGATAGATGCCCTGCGGGTGGCGGTCCTGCGGGGTGCAGCGTGGTTCTCGTAGCCATTGTGTGGGGGCGGCACAAACGTGTTGCTGGATGTACGGTAAGCATTTCCGATTTTCGAACAGGAAGGGGATTTTCATGCACCGTTTCGGCTCAAGTGGTTGGCGCGGCATGGGCCGGTTGGCGGTGTGCGTGGGTGTCGTCGCGATGCTTAGCGCAACTTCGCGCGGAAGTCATCACGCTCAAGAACGGCATGCAGCTGTCGGGAACTTTGACGCGCGTCCAATCGCTCAATCAGAACCCACTTGCTGGAGTTCAAGGGTGGCGGGCAACGTGGACGTGTCGAAGATCGTGTTGGTCGATGACGATCTGCGGCGCACGTTTGTTTCCAGCAACAACGTGCGGACCGACGGCCTGGCGGCCGATGCGGATGTGAGTATGGCGAAGATTCACCATTCCCAAACGGGTGGCGCGCGTGTCACGGCGCATTGGCGGCGTGGGGCCGATCATTGAGGTGACACCCTTTGACGAGTTCGGGAATCGCATTTTCAGCATGCGCGGGCCAGATGGTCGCATCGACGTGGTGCAGGGGATCACCGAGATCACACCGCTGTACACGAAAGTCGAAGGCTTGCTGGTCAAGAACGCCTATGACTGGGATATGCGCATCAACACCGCCTCGATTCCGCGCGACATCCTGACCAAGATCTTGCTGCGGCACATCGATCAGACGAATCCGGACGAGCGATTGCGGGTCGTCAAGCTGTACATTCAGGCGGAGCGCTATCGCGATGCGCTGGTCGAACTGGATCGGGTGATCAGCGATTTTCCCGGTCTGAAAGATCTGGACAAGGAACGCACTCGGTTGTACCAGCTGGTCGCTACCGACGTGATTCGGGAGATTGAACTGCGGCGCGATGCCGGCCAGCACCAGCTTGCCTACAATCTGCTGAAGAACTTTCCCGAGAAAGATGTGGCCGGTGAGTTGCTGCTGAAGGTCGGTGATCTGCTCGGTGAGTACGAGAAGAGTCTTTGCAGACGCGCAGAAGCGGGCTTGAAGCTGATTGGAGGGCCACGTCAAGGAACTGGCCGACCATCGCTCCAAGGAGCAGATTGCCGCGATCACCAAGGAGATCCAGGACGAACTGAACATCAACAACATGGATCGTCTGGCGACTACCTGCGGTTGGCGGATGACGACGAAGCTGAAGGCGGATCAGAAGCTGGCGTTGGCGATCAGCGGCTGGTTGTTGGGAAGTGGAGCGGGCATCGACAACCTGGCGGAAGCGCTGTCGTTGGTCGAGGTGCGGGCGGCGGTGCGGGACGTATTTGCGGTCGGAGAATGAGATGGAGCGGGAGGAGATCCTGCGGCGTCTGCGGGAATTGGAAGGAAGCTCACCGGCCAATGTGGCCAAGATCATCGCCACCATGAAGCCTCCCATCGAAACGCAGATTCCGCCAGAAGGGGTGCCGGGACTGCTGGAGTTGTCGTTTCCCGGCATGGGGGATGAGCCGGAATTTCGCTACTACGTGCAGGTGCCGCCCGAATACGATCCATCGCGCCGGTATCCCTGCATCGTCACGTTGCACGGGGCCGGCAGCCAGCCGCTGGAGCAGATCGACTGGTGGGCGGGAGCCAGCGATCCGGACGCGACCGACGCGGCTGGGACAGGCCACGCGCCACGGTTACTTCGTGATCGCACCGGCCTGGGCCAAGGGGAATCAAACCAAGTACGAGTACTCGCTGCGCGAACATGCGGCGGTGCTGGGGGCGCTGCGCGATGCCTGTCGGCGTTTCAGCATCGATACCGATCGCGTCTTTCTCAGCGGGCATTCGATGGGCGGTGATGCGGCCTGGGATATCGGTCTGGCTCATCCCGATCTGTGGGCCGGCGTGCTGCCGGTCGTGGCGACCGCGGACAAGTACGTGTCACGATACTGGAAGAACGCCAAGGGACTTCCCATGTACTTCGTGGCCGGCCAGTTGGACGGCAACAAGATCGCCGACAATGCCATGGATCTGGATCGCTATCTGGAACGGGCCGGATTCGATGCGACTGTACGTCGAGTACAAGGGGCGCGGGCACGAGCATTTCCACGACGAGATCCTGCGGATGTTCGACTGGATGAGTCGCTACCGGCGCGAGTTTGCGCGGAAGGAGTTCGACTGCACGTCCATGCGGCCTTGGGACCAGTTCTTCTGGTGGGTGGAACTGGACGGCTTCCCCGATCGATTCGTGGTGCTGCCCACCAACTGGCCGCAGCCCAAGGCCAAGGATGCCGAAACCGATGCCAAGATCACGCAGAACAACACGATCCGGGTCAAGACACCTGCCACCGAGCGTGACCGTCTGGCTGTCGCCCGAACTGGTCGATTTTGACCGCCGAAGATCTCCTACGGCCGCGATCGCATCGACGTCACGCCCAGTAACGAAGTGCTGCTGGAGGACGTGCGGACGCGCGGTGATCGACAGCATCCGTTCTGGGCCAAGTACATCCCACCGTCGAGTCGGCCGACCAGCCGGGTTACTGCGTCGTCGGGACAGTGTCGACGTCCCTCGGCGGCCTGATCGCAGGCCGTCGTGAGTGGCGGCTCCCGTAGCCGGGCTGTACCTGCTACGCTCTCCTTGCTCAGCAGGCAGCCGGCCATGTACCAGCCGTCCTCTTCGCTCTGGACGAACATGCCCGCCGGGCCCAGGTAGCGGCGTACCGCGTCGAATTCGGGCATCTTGGAGCCGTCGATCTGCTGCTCCCGCAGGATGCCCTTTTCGTCCGGGCCCAGCAAGCTGGTTGAGCAGTTTGCCGAGCACCGTTTTGGCTTCCGGCATCTTGCCCTGCCGAATCAGTTCGTAGGTCGGACGGTACGTTTCGTCGGTGCGGGCAAAGAACCGGAAACTCGACTCGCCGGCACCGATCTTGGCCAGCGCGTCCTGCACCTGCTGGTAGTCGGCCGCGTCGGTCAGCAGATCGGTGCCGATCGGGACGCTGCAGCATTTCGACAATGAAGTCGACGTGCGAGGCCACGATCAGGTGGCCGTTGGCGACGGTGATGGCGGAGTTGGGCAGGATCTTCTCTTCCTCGTCGTCTTCCACGTCGGCCGGTTCGGGCACGTTGCCTTCATCGAACGGATCGAAGACGTCGAGTCGCCTCCGATCTTGCATGTCGTCCACTTCGACCGGCGCGTCGTCCTTGATGATCTCCCAGATGACGTGCCCTTCGAATTCGCGTTTCTCCGCATCGGGATCGGCATTGAAAGCCTTGTCGATCGTCTCGCGCACCGCTTCCGGGATTCGTCAATTCGATGGCCAACATCAATCGCTCGCTTTCCGGCGTGATCGGGCGGCGGCAGTCGGTGATCATGGAAGCTCGCTCCGCAAAGTGGGCGACCAGGTCGTTCCGCAAGTCGACTTGCGGACCGTCCTTGTCCTCGGCCAGGCCGACGATGATCTCTTCCATCAGGTCATCGTCTTCTCGCCGCCGCCGAGCAGTTCGTTGACCAGCGTCTTGGAGTACTCGAAGGCGTCGATCATCTTCCAGTTGAAGGTGAAGTAGGAGCCCAAATCGCGGGACACGAACGGCTGCGGCTGCAGCGTGTCCGTGTTGGGGAAATTCAGCATGCGGGCGGCCAGCGCTGAATCGATCCGTGCTGGCCGCTCAGCCGTGGTGCCGGCCTGGATCGGCGGAGCATAGACCATCGTGCGATGCAGCAGCTCCTCGTCGCCGGTGGCCAGGAAGACGTGTCCGCCGACGCCCTTGCACCGCGTCAAAACCCTGGTTGGGCAGCACCTTCAGCAGATCGGCCCCTTTCTGCTTGCGTCCCCCGGCCGCGGCTCGCACCGCCTGGGCATAGCCGAACGGTTCCACAAACCAGCGAATGTGGGGTACCATGTCGCCCGCTGTCCCGGGCACAGCGGCTCATGGTGGCGCCTGAAGGCCTCCACATCGGCCAGCGTCGTCGCCCGGCTCGCCGTTGAGCCGTGCCAAATCTGCTGGCAGACGCCCGGTGGTCGCAGGCCATCAGCAGGTCCTTGTGGATGACGTAGAAACGCTTCCACCAGCGGGCTGTCTTCACGCTTCTTCGGCATCGTGAAGACGGTGACGCTTGACGCCGCTCGATCTTCTCCGTCCGCTTCGTTGCCCCCTGCTCCAGCAGATTCTTGCTGACTTTGTCCAGCATCGTCCGTCGACCTGCTCCACGTGACCCGTCACGTCGACCAGCAGCACCGTCGCGTGCTGGTTGATATCGTTCTCCGGCTGAATCACCGCCAGGCAGAGTTCGCCACCGTAGATGCCCTCCAGATCGTCCAGCGTCAGCCCCAGCCGCACACGCGTCGAACTCATCTTGCTCTTGATCTGGTCCCGCAGGTCTCCACGAACGGCTTCATCACCGGATCTTCACCATCTGGCCGATCTGCGTTTCGTTCCAACGAACACGCAACACCTCCACGTCGGGAACCGACAAGAATCCCTTCGTCGTGGCCGGCAGCAACGTTTCACTCGGCGGCGTGGCGACCGCAAAGGAGGTGCAGCACAAGGACGGCTACCATGGAGGAACAACGTGCAGTATTTCGCCACGAGTAAATCTCCTGGGCTGGCTTGAAAATCGTCCGCCCACGCGGCGGACGCGCATAGAATCAGGATACAGTAGCTCAGTACTTATCGGCATCGCAGGATCGGGACAAGATGTTTTAGCGTCACAAAGCCAACATCTTGCCTGATCCAACGCGGTCGCGTCGGAATCTGGGATGATAAACCAAAGCAGGAGTGATTCAGTAAAGATGTGTGACTTGGGTTGTGCTGCGGGGTATGGTGCGGCCCACAGCAGCGTCGTTGGCGGCTGCCATGCGACTCGCGAACCGCCCTGCGGCGTGCTGGACGCTGTTCCACTGAGCTCGCGATAATCGTCCGCATGCGGGCCTATCATCTGGAAAATCTCAGTCACGATCCGGTACACGGGTACATCCCGTTTACCTCCGGAAGAGGGGTGTCGACCGATGGCGTCACCGAGCGGGAGATTATCGATCATCCCTGGCTGCAGCGGCTGCGCCAGATTCACCAGTTGCAGACGGCCTGGTGGGTCTATCCGACGGCGGAGCACACGCGATTCCAGCATGTGCTGGGGGCGATGCATCTGGCCAGTCGCGCCGTGCAGATGCTGTATCCCAGTCTGCAGGACGTCTGCCCGGACGTGCCGAGTGCCGGGGTACGTGGAGTCGTTGCTGCGCATGGCCGGACTGCTGCACGACGTCGGGCATGGTCCCTTCGGGCATTTTTTTGACGAGCATTTCCTGCGCACGTTTGGCCTGACCCACGAGACGCTTGGCGGGCACATCATCACGCACGAGCTGGGAGACCTGCTGCGGCAGCTGCGTGGCTGTCCCAATCGGCATTACTGGACGACGAGCAGCTCGATCCGCGAGCAGATTGCCTGGCTCATTACGCGGCCGCACGAGGGGGATCAGCAGGATCAGCCGCGGTGGCTGGTGTTGCTGCGCAGTCTGTTGAGCGGGATCTACACGATTGACAACATGGATTTCGTGCTGCGCGACGCGTACATGTCGGGGTACAGTCAGCGTTCCTTCGATCTGGACCGGCTGCTGCACTACAGTTTCTTCAGCGAGCACGGATTGACGATTCACGACCGCGGCATGAACGCGCTGATGCGATTCATGGCGGCGCGGGCCGAGTTGTTTCGCTCGATCTACTTCCATCGCACGGTGCGGGCCATCGACCTGACGCTGGCCGATCTGTTTGCCGACAGCCGCCGATCTGATTTTTCCGGGCAATCCGCTGGAGCATCTGGACCAGTATCTGGAATTCACGGAATGGTCGTTGCTGGTCGACGTTTCGCGCTGGCACCGCGTCGGACCGACATGCGAGACGCGCGAGCTGGGCGTGCGTTGGCAGCAACTGTTGCGTCGCGAGATTCCGTGGAAGATGGTGGTGCAGCGGACGCGGGTGTTTGACGAGGGTGATGCGGAGCAGAGCAGCATTTTCAGCGATCCGCGCTTTGTGGAGCAGAAGACTTCGCGATCAGCTTGCCGGCACCGCTGCGCGATCTGCCGTTGCGCGTCGACATTGCCCGTCATATCGAACGACCGCACACGCGAGGCCCCAGCGGCGGACAGAACTATCTGTACGATTCGGCACGCGACGAGGTCCGGCCGTTGAGCGCCAACGAGTTGTTTTCCCGCTTGCCGACCAGCCAGCGGATCTGCCGGGTCTATGCGCGGAGCGACGAGCACGACGGCTCGAGCTTGGCGCGCGGGCTCGACACGTTGATCGGCGGCAGCGTCGATGATCCAACCAACATGTAGCCGAGCATCGTGTCTCGGCACTGTCTCCTAGTGATCCCAATCACCGATCTTCATGGAATGAGCACACGAACCATGTCACACGACCGCTACGAGAATCCTCTCATCACCCGTTACGCTTCCTCCGCCATGGCTCAGCTCTGGAGCGACCAGCGCAAGCACAGCACTTGGCGCCGGCTCTGGATCGCCTTGGCCGAGGCCGCAGCAGGAGCTGGGACTCGATATCCAGGACAGCCAGTTGGAGGAAATGCGGGCCAGCGTCGACCAGATCGATTTTGAGGTGGCCGCGCGCTACGAGCGGAAACTGCGACACGATGTGATGGCCCATGTCCATGCCTATGGCGATCAATGTCCCGACGGCGCGGCCGATTATCCACTTGGGGGCCACCAGTTGTTTCGTGACCGACAACACCGACCTGATCCTGTTGCGTGAAGTCGCTGCAGCTGGTCCGCGATCGGCTCGTGGCGGTGATCGATGCGCTGGCACGATTCGCCGCAGCGCAACGCGACACGGCCTGTCTCGGCTTCACCCATTTGCAGCCGGCCCAGCCGACGACGGTCGGCAAACGAGCCTGCCTGTGGGCCTACGATCTGGTGCTGGATCTGGAGGAGATCGAACATCGCCTCGCCACGCTCAAGGCACGCAGCACCAAAGGGACCACGGGGACGCAGGCCAGCTTTCCTGGAACTGTTCGGGGGCGATCACGACAAGGTGCGGCAGCTGGAACGACGGGTCGCCGAGAAGATGGGCTTTGAGCAGATCTACGCGGTGACCGGTCAGACGTATTCGCGCAAGATCGACGCGCAGATCGTCGATACGCTGTCGGGGATCGCCCAGAGCGCCCACAAGGCGGCCACCGATCTGCGTCTGCTGGCCAGTCGCAAGGAGCTGGAAGAACCGTTCGAAAAGGACCAGATTGGCTCGTCCGCGATGGCCTACAAGCGCAATCCGATGCGCAGTCGAACGGATCTGTTCGCTGGCTCGCTACGTGATCAGTCTGCAGTCGAGTCCCGCCCAGACGATGGCGACGCAGTGGATGGAACGGACGCTCGACGACAGCGCCAATCGCCGACTGGTGCTCCCGCAGGCCTTTCTGGCCGTCGACGCGATCCTGATTCTCTATCGCAACGTGGCGCCGGGCATGGTCGTCTATCCCCAGGTCATCGCCAGGCACCTGCGCGAAGAACTGCCCTTCATGGCGTCCGAGAACATCCTCATGGCGGCCGTGGCCGCCGGCGGCGATCGGCAGGACCTGCACGAGCGGATTCGCCAGCACAGCCAGGCTGCCGCTGCCACGGTCAAGCAGCTGGGGGGGAAAACGACCTGCTGCAGAGACTGGCCGGCGACGAGGCGTTTCGCGCCGTGGACTTGCAGACGGCGCTCGATCCAGCCCAGTTCGTGGGCCGCGCTCCGCAGCAGGTCGACGAGTTTCTGGCCGAAGTGTTGAGCCGATTCGGCAGCGATATCGAGATCAACTCGAGTCGGACGGCGAAGATGTCCGCGTCTGAGTCGACTGCCGCGCCAAGCTGCGTAGCACGGACTCGTCCGTTTGCTAAAGACGAGAAACGGCCAAGCGATGTCGGGAGCGTCCGCTGCATGAAACGGACTGCAGTCCGTCACGTGGCTGGCGTCCAGGCACGGCCGGGCCAGCAGACCGCTGACGCTGCAGATGAGGTCTCGGCGGACCGGCGGGCAGTTCCGGCCCGTTTCACAGCCGATCTTGTTTGCGGCGCGTTCGCTTGCGCTTTCGCTCACGGCACGTTCGCAGATTCCGCGTGATGATCAGCCGATGGCCGGCGATGTGGAAGTGGTGCTTCTGGGCCACCCGATCGCGCAACTCGATCAGTTCGTCGCTCTGAAATTCGATCAGCTTGTGGCAACTCTGGCAGTAGAGATGGTCGTGCTGGGGATAGCCGTAGTCATGCTCGTAGACGGCTCGGCCAGCCAGTTCGAACTTCCGCAACAGCCCGGCGTCGACAAATTCATTGAGCGTGCGGTAGACGGTGGGACGACTGACGTAGCCCGGCTCGACCTTTACGCGGCAGCTTGTCGATCAGCGCATCGGCATCGAAGTGGTCGTGTTGGCTGAACACATATTCGACCAGCACGCGACGCTGTTCCGTGTTCCGCATGCCGCGACTCTGCAAGTACTCCTCGAACCGCTCGAGCGGCGTGAGCGATACTTCAACCCGGTCAAAAGAAAGGTCCTTGGGCATGGCGTTGATCGGTCGTCCAGGCGCACGGCGTCCCAGCAGGGACGGCGTTGCACCAGGACGCGGCGGACCGAAGACAGTGCGGAATGGCGGTCCCGGCACGCGGACTGACTAGACCGCATTGCCCGCTACATGGCGGTCCCAGTCAACGTCCATGCAGAGCATCACTATGGCCGATTGTAGCCCCGGCTTGAGCTCACCGTCCATGCGGGCCAAGATCGAGCACGGGTGGGCCCGCCGAGGAGCACGGCAGATCAGACGCTGATTTCGTCCAGCAGTCGGCCGACGGCGATGTCCAGCTTCTCGGGCGTCTCGTAGGTGCCGGCTTCGATCGGCGGCGCGGATCTCGGCCACCCGATCCGCGCGGATATCCGGCAATGTCACGCACTCGGCTGACCATGTCCGCTTCTCGTGATATGTCCAATTGATCGGCTCCCGTCACGTAGCCGCTCTGCGCCGCGGGCTGCGGGGCCTGCGTGCGGTGCGGCGCATTGATCGACTGTGGGCCATGAACGTGTGTCGGTCCGTGAATTTGCATCGTTCGTCTCTCCCCCGAGGGCAAACGAACTCTTCGAGCGTGTTACCCGCACATGCAGATAAGATCAGGTTACACCCGACGAGTCTCGTCCGCTAGTGTTCATCAATGGAACAAGAGCGTGGGAGGATCCACTGAGATCCGTCCCCCAAATATAGGTCACTGCTTTCTCGTCGGCGTCGCATTCCGTGTCGAGGGAAATGCTTCCATTGCTGGCGGGTGACAATCGCGAACGCAATCACGAAAGCACCCATCTTATCGGCCCTCGAACACCGCCGCGCCGACCGAAATCGTTTGGAAACTTTCTGTACCGTTAACAGACACCCGTTGCGCCTGTGCAATCTTTGCCGAATGACAGCGACACGTCGTCTCAGTACGAACATGCGTGCGGGATTTGGGCAACCTGATGTTGCTCTGCCGCCACAGCGTTGAGAAACTGAGTCATCGGCGCCATGATTGCCACCGACGTCGTGCGTAGATCAGGACTCCGTTCCCAATTGTGGGAAATGCCGAAGGAAATGAGCGACTGGTCCGCGCTTCCTCCTTGGTTTCGCCACCAGTCACCCTCCTCTACGGTTGCCGCCGCGTGATGGTTTGCTCGACCATGACGTTTTTTTCGCTCAGTCGCCCTGACCCCATACCGGTTTCGCAACAGACGCATCCTTTCGGGGAAGGAGTATACGAGATAATTCCGCCCAGCCACAAGAGCAGTAAAACCGCACCCGCTGAGCAATGCCCGTTGCCCGCTGAGCCCAAAATCCTCGGCTGAAAATGAGAAATTTCGGGAATTCTGCCAAATCGGAAATCCGGACAACTCAACCCAAACTCTCGTGCCCAAGGAACGACTGCGGTCGTATTCGCCGGCTAACGCATCGGCCGATGCAATGGCGGTAGCGGCCATCCGAAGGCCTGGAGGAATGCGAGGAGTGGGAGGAATGCGGTGCTTTGCGGGCGTCGGTAGGCGTTGCCGCCACCCACGTGCTCACCAGCCGCGCGGGAATCCGAGCGGGCATGTTGACCACGCTCCCCCCCTGCTCGTTTGCGATTGCTCGCAACAAAGCTGTCAAGATCGGGCGGCGGCGGCCGAATGAGCAATAGTGATGTGTGCTACAAGCAAGTTGCTTCTGGCAAAAATTTTTGTCCGACAATTTCGCATGACAAGCACGCTTCACGGACTACAAATCCTAGATGAACGCCCTACAATCCGCTGGCTGCCGATAATGGGCCGCGAACGTTACGGCGAATTCCGCCTTGCTGGCGCGAACTATTCGGATCGTTGGTACGTCTGTTAAGGGCGCCGTCTGATCAACAGTCCTCACTAGTGCTTTTCGCGGTGGACGGGAAGTCACCGCAACAGTGTCGCAGGGAACAGCGACCCGTTTCCGCTTTGGAGGCAGTCGCAATGACCAATGAATCCGCTCCTCAGGTCAAACTCGTCCTGTGCGACCGTGAAGGATTAGGCCGTATCACAGTAGAGCTGGAACCGTTTTTCGAGTTCAGCTTCTCCATGGCGGAAGGTTTGCAGGACCTGATCGCCCAACACAAGCAGTTTGTGCGCACTGATCCAACGCGCCGCTTTCCTCGTCAGCGACAGGCGCAATAGCCTCCGCCGCATCCCTTTTCCATGGCTCGTGCCAGAATCCACCACCGTACGTGCACTCAGAGTCGTTCGATTTCATCTGTGCCTAGTTCGACTGTTTGATTTCGCAAACAAGACCCCGTCCAGCCCGCCTCACGCGGTGAATCTGACTGATCAGCTACAGCCATGAGCCCCTCTCCCTCTGCCCTTTCTCACCCACTTCGCCGCCGGAGGCGGCGAAGTGGGTGAGAAAGGGCGCCTTGTGGGGCGGTTCGGGTAGCCTGTCAGTCAGATTCACCCACCGCACAAGGCGGTGGGAGTCAAAGTCAAACAGTCGAGCTAGACGGTCTCGCCATTACCGTTTGCGGCACTGGAGACACGGGACACTGCGGTTTGGGCCGCCATTATTTCGTCGCGACAACGCATCCCTCACACACCGCGAGATCATGTAGATGGGTTTGTCACGCCGCTGCGGGGGGCAAGGTGTCCCCAGAGAGCGTGAAATCCGAACAGGCTTTGCCGCGCTGCGGACTATCTCCCGGTAACCCCGATGATTCACAAAACTCGTTTGGCAGGACGAGCAAGCCGTGCTGCTGGTGGGTCGGCGCTCGCTCGTTTTCTGCCCGCACAAACACGGACTGTTGCTGGGGAGCTGATCGGGTTATGAGGTCCCAGCAACACTTTGCGCGAGCTTGACCCATCCTACGTGAATAATCCGGGTTAACGTAAGGATCGACGAAGCAATGACTGTCGTATTGTCACTTCTCCCCCGCCGCGAAGCGAATAGCGGGGGAGAGGATGAAGGTGAGGGGCAAGAAAAAATCTGCCAGTTATTGCTTCGCCGATCCTAAATACACGTGGGGATCGATCCGCCGGCGATTATTTCAGCAGCCACTCAACGGCGGACCGCAGTTTGTCGGCTGCTGCTCCGCGAAAGCACGTCACGGCCGAGGGGCTTCCCGCAGCCTCATACGCTGCCGATATCGGGGCCGGCAGGTCTGGGCCACATTCAGCCAGCCAGAGTGGGCCGGGAGCACCGAGGGCCAGAATACCAGGCAGGTCGTGATATCGGGCGGCCCCGGGCAGAAACATGGGATCGTGAATCTCGTCCACGGTGGCGAAACGGAAATTCGCCTGATCGACGGCCAAGCTCGCTATGTGTGGCGCAGCTTGTGCGCGGGCTACCGCTGCCCACGGGCCCGCTTTGCCGATGCCCACCAGGTCGATGCGATCTGTTGCGAAATCACCCTCGCCGAACAGCGCGATGACCGACAACAAATCGCGCACGCGTTGGGCGAACAAGGTTGGGTTGTAGCCGAACGTATACGCGGCGGCTTCCCGAGGGTTCTCGACACGGCGAGTTTTTTCCATGGTTTGTCCCTCCTTGAGGAACTCGCCCTGGTACAGGAGATCGGCCGCGCAGACGGCGACTCCGGCCTGCAGCAAGCGGCGCACCGGTTCCATCGGCACGCCGGTCTCCTCGAACAAGCCGGCTTTTCCAGACGGCAGGGCCATCACGCAGACGCGTCGCGACCACGTTCCAGGGGTAAGCAGCACCAGGGGAAGTTGCTCCTGAATGCCTTCGGTTTTGCCCGCCGAAGATGCGCCCACGGACTGGCGTGGAGGGAGTCGATGCGTGAGCAGACCGAGGATTTCAACATACCCATCACGCTGGTCCTCGGAGACTTTCGTTAGTTGCAGGCTGGCCCGTTCTGGCAGCTGTCGCGCGATGATGGCATCCACACCTCCGCCGATCACGGTCCGATACTGTTGCAGCGTGGCGTCATCAGTCGGCAGCAGCGCGGCCAGCTGTCGCTCGCAGTCCGCGTGCCACCAGGCCAGTAATTGTCGTTCGAATTCGTTTCCACTCGGCGGACGCGGGTGCTCGTCGTCCCACACCGTCATCTGCTCTTGGGTCAGTCGCGGGTAGTCTTCTTCCACAATCGGATTGGAAAACCCCAGATGAAGGTGCTTGTTGAGCCAGCTGTACATCGCAGCGCGGCTCACATAGTTGTAGTTATGATCGAAGTGCGTCAGCGCCGTCAGCATCACGTTCTCGGGAGCTCCGAGCAATCGGTAAATCCGCTGGAGATCGGGAAAACCCTTCGTCCGCATTTCCACCGTCCAATCATTGGCAGCCGTCAAGCCCATCGGCTTCGGCGCGAAGAGGGCCGCGATTTCGATGTTTCCGGTGTCCACGCGCAGGCAGCAGGCGTTCTCGCAGGTGCAACCTCCTTGCATCGCCGTGGAAACCATCACGGCTGGAAACGCGACTTGGATGCGTGGATCGATGGCGCTGAGCAGGAACGTCTGCGTGCCTCCGCCGCTCGCTCCGGTGACTGCCAGGCGAGCGGGATCCACGTCGGGCAGGCTGGCCAGGAAGTCGAGTGCGCAGAGGGAATTGAACGTCTGCAGACCCATCGCGGATTGGAGACGGGATTCGGCTGGTGGACTGAACAGGCCCCAGCCTTGAGGGCGGTTCATTTCGGGGCGTTGCTCGCTGAAACCGTGGATGATTTCTGGGGATATTTGTTGGCTATCGGCATAGCCAATCATGTCGTAGTGAAAAACAACGCATCCCATGCGGGCCAGTTGCACACATCGCGACTGCAGTGGACTTCGGCCTCCGTCTTCGAACCGCTCAGCGCCCTGCACGATCAATTTTCGTACTTCGTCACGGCCGCAATCGTAAAAACGCCCAGCTTTCCAGTGGCCATGGGGACACAGTACTGCGGGAAGTCGTCCCGACGTGCCGACCGGCCGATAGAGATTGCCGGTGACAAAGAAGCCTGGCATACTCTGAAAATAGACTTTCTCGACGGTGTACGTATCCCGCTGGATGCGGCCGTGAACGACGCTTTGCAGTGGTTGCCGGGTCGGCATCGGCCATAAACCTTGCGACACCAGCAGCTGGCGGCGCAGCGTGTCGGACCGTTGCTGCCATGCCTCGATGCTGGCCGGAACCACAAACGGGAAGTAGCCGTCCAGATCCTTGAGCGAACCCAGGCGAATGTCCGCCGGCAGTTGGCCCACCGGCAACACGCGGGGACCGGCCGCGTACGTCGTCGGGAAATACAATCCGAGACAATTCAAGAACAGACAGACCAGGGCCGCCAGCACCCACACGCGCGCCACGCGAATGACGCCGTAGATAGTCATGGTGAGCTCTCCCGCTGCAAGGGTTCGGACGATCGTACGCGATGCCGACTTCTTGGTCGTTCGATGCCGCCCGACCTGGATTGAGCAGACGGATCGCGGCTTAACCAGCGTGTCTCGATCGCTGGTTATTGTTATAAAGAAACGCTGCCGCCCCTGCCACTACCAGACTCGGAAGATCGCTTCCCAGCGGCGGTTCGCAATGACCAGGCGGCCCTGCCGCCCGACGAATCACGCAGTGCCAAGAGAAACCTGGATTTTTCCACACGGCTGGCGAGCAGATGATGACCCACCCACGCAGTTGGACCGATTGGCCGGCATGTCCAGGATGTGGCAGACCGCGGCAAACCGCCTGTCCAACTTGCGGGGCGGCAGGAAATCAGTTCCTACTGGCCGAGTATCTCACCACGTCCGATCCGCTGGGTGGCTGCCGGGAACGACCGGCGCCTGGCGAGACAGCCGTCGGAGATGTGAGTGCGGTATTGCTGCTCTGTCCGCAGTGTGACGAAGCATTTGGGCCGCGGTTCTACCGCCACTGTCCCGCCTGCGGGTATGATGCGGGTGACGGGATCGAGGTGCAACACGGTACGGCTCGGCCCGTTTCGAATCGCGTCTTGCTGGTGCTCTACGGGTTAATCGCCCTGGGCCTGTTACTGATCCTCTATTTTTCGTTTCTGTTCCGCGCAGACTGACCTGCTACATGGTCGCGGTCGTGTCCTGCTCGCGCGTCGGTTCTTCGGGAGCGCATCGCTGGAGCAGACGATATCCGCGGCGTGGGAGGAGGACGCAGATTCATAGATATCACGGATCCGTTCGATCTCGGGCAGAACGCCGAGGAATATCCCCACGGCAACGGGGTCCCACTGGGTCCCTGCGCCGGCGCGAAGAATGGCTTCCGCTTTGGCCACCGGCCGCGCCTGGCGATAAGGTCGATCGCTGGTGATGGCGTCGAAAGCGTCGGCTATGGCCAGGATGCGCACGTCGAGAGGTATCTCCTCGCCGCTTAGCCCGTCGGGATAGCCCTTGCCGTCCCATCTCTCGTGGTGGTGGAGTACACCAACCAACACATCGTCCAACGCCTCCAGGCCGTAAAGGATCCCCCAACCTTCGTCCGGATGTGTCTTGATTTCCGTAAACTCCTCGTCGCTGAGCCGATTCACATTGGACAGCAGTTCGTCGCTAACGGCAATTTTCCCCAGGTCATGGAGCAGGCCAGCCAGGTAGACCCGCTGACAAATCTTGGCCTTCAACCCCATGGCTGACCCGAGCTGCCTGGCGTACAGCGCCACGCGCTCACTGTGTCCGGCAGTATACCGGTCTTTCGCTTCGACGGCGTTCACCAGAGCGCGAACCATGTCGAAGAGCAACTGATCCTTGTCCCGTAAGAGTTCCACGTTGGTGGCGTGCGTGGCAAGAATAGCCGCAGTGGAACGCATCAGAGTCGCTTCATTGACGCCAAACTCATGGCGGTTCAACCGGCAGTCGGGCGTCGTTCGATCCAGTCTGACCGCCGGCGAGCGATTGAGGGCCAGCAGCCAACCGAGGACCGATTTGCAGCGGACCAGCGGCGCGAGTATGAAGCTCTCGATCCCTTCCATTCCCGCGAAGTCTTCATGCCGCGCGCAGTTGTTTCGCACCACAGGCTGGAGCATCGCGGCATCGCGAAATCGTTCGACAAGCCGAGTACAGTGGCGATCTTCCAATTGGATGCGTCCTTCGGTCAACACGGGCCGTCCCACAAGACAAGCCGATTTGTCGCGGCCCGCCGCCACGAATATGACCGCCTCCGCGTGGATCCGCTCGCGTAATCCGGGCAGTACTTTGCCCGCCATTTCCATCGTATCGAGAGAGACCTCGGCCATCGATAAGTGTTCGGCCATCTGTCGGAGGAACGACAGCTCATCGAAGTCAGCCAAGATCTGACGCATCAGCGAATCCCGCTCCCAACGCAACCGATTTACCTGGCAGTGCAGATTCGATTGCTGCTGGAACTGAGTCGCCAGACTCAGCAACATGCTTGGCTCTGACGTGCGGATCACGGCAGTCGCGATCGACTCCGTCACGTCTGAAGAGCGGATCGGAAGCACTAGCAGATGTTCGCCGTCGGCCAGTGCGACTAACTCGGGAACACTGTCTGCTCGGGCGGTGCGCTGCAGCAACTCGGCGTCGAGCGGAAGAGCCTGGTCGCTGTTTGCGGCGGGCCACGGTGGATCCTTGGTGTCGCGATGTCGGGTCCCCCACCGATGCTCGAGACACGCGTCTACCGGCCACAGCTGGAATGGCGCGTGGAAGGCGTCGTATAGCGCAGTTTCGACGTCAGGGTGAGTTCCCTGTTCGATCGACCGTCGATTCGCATCTGGAGCCGCGTCAGTCATTCGCGAGGTTACTCAACAGGACAGCAGCTGGGCATTTTCGGCATGTTGGCTGCTTCCAGCAACATGCCGCGACCCGCGCGACGCGAGTGGCGAGGAAGCAGATTTCGAAGAACTCAGTCGATGCGTCGCTCCCACCGGTGGGGCGCCTGAGTGGCCAGGGCCCGCTCACCGTCAAAACTGCTCGAACCGGACTGAATTCTGCTGTTCCGCCTTTTTTGCCAACACGCCGCACCGATGAGAGCCTACGCCAGAAGAACCAGCAGTCAAGACTGACCCGCATGGATGAGGGGTCTTCTGGCGAGAAATGGGTCGTGCCTTTCTGTTTGACCCCATTAAACCCACCTCACGACCTGTCACTCTCTTGCCGCGAACGCGACACCCCGTGGAGCGGGAAGGTCAGGTGGCCCGCGGAGGTTGCGATTCGCCTCCGCGCATAGCGGACGCACGCTCCAGTTCGACGGCGACCAGCATGCCGATCGTCGGATCGCTTCCGGTGGGAGACGCGGTTGGCTCTCGTCGTGCGGGACGTCAGTCCAATTCGCAGGGAAGCCAGAGATCGACCAGATTGCCGCGCGTGTTGCCAGTCAATTGGCTCCAGTTGGCGATGTCGAGTTCCACCTGCGCGAGGGCCGCGGTGGGAAGGTGGGTCTCCTGGCCGGTCAGCGATATCAGTAGTTCTTCCACGCCGGGGTTATGGCCGACCACCATCACCCGATCGGTATGATCAGGCACCGTGCGCAGCACAGTGATGTATTCGCTGGATGGCGCCAGGTAGAGAGCGCCGGTCAATTCAATGACCCCTTGGTAACCACATTTGCGAGCCACTTTGGAGGCGGTTTTGCGTGCCCGTTTGGCCGTCGAGCTGATGATCAATTCGGGTTCGAGATGCGATTCCAGCAACAGTTTGCCCATGCGCGGCGCGTCGCGTTTGCCGCGTTTGTTCAGAGGCCGATCATGGTCGGCCACCTCCTCGTCTTTCCAACTTGACTTGGCATGCCGCAGGATCAGCAGGGTTTTCATGATGCTGGCAGCCTCGGTTTTCAAGAGAAGTGGTTTCGTCGTCAGTCGTCGTCGTCGCCAGCGGCGCCTCAGGATTTGGCATCGGGAGCGCGATGAGGTTCGAAGACGGTGCGTCGCGACTGTTCCGCCTGTCTCACCGCGGCGACGGCTTTCTGGTAGAGGACTTCCTGGCTGCGGAGTCGCGTCTGTTGGCCGTTGGTCTTTTTCGCGACCATCGTGCCGTCGCTCTGCAACGTGGCACTCTTCGTGTTGTCCTGCAGATAGGTCTCCAGAATGTGGATCAAGCGTCGTTTGGCGGCGGATTCCTGGACGGGCACCAGCAATTCGACGCGGCGATCCAGGTTGCGTGGCATCCAATCCGCGCTGGAAATGAACACCCGCTCGTCACCACCGTGATAGAAATAGAAGATCCGCGCGTGTTCGCGGAACCGATCGACAATATTGATGACGCGGATGTTCTCACTCAGCCCTTTGACGCCCGGCTTCAGGCAGCAGAGTCCGCAGACGATCAGCCGGATCTTGACACCCTTCTGCGAGGCGTCATACAGCGCATCGATGATCTGCTTGTCACCCAGCGCATTGAGCTTGGCCGTGATCATCGCCTGCTGGCCCTGCTCCTTGCGCTGCGTTTCCATCTGGATCATTTCGATCAATTTGTCGCGCAGACCGGCCGGAGCAGCGTCGATCTTGCGGAAACGTTGCGCGTAGGCATGGCTGGTCACCGAATTGAAGAAGTTCGTGGCGTCCGCCCCCAGTTCTTCGTCGCTCGTCAGCAGGCTGACGTCACTGAACAGACGAGCCGTCGTCTCGCTGTAGTCTCCGGTCCCGAAGTGGACATAGCGTTGGATGCCGGTCGGTTCGCGGCGCACGATGATGCAGAGCTTGGCATGGGTCCGCAGTCCCTGGATCCCGTAGATGACCTGCACCGCCGATTGTTCCAGCGAGCTTGGCCCACTCCATCTTGTGCGTGTCACGAAAGCGCGGTTTGAGTTCAAGGATGGCCGTCACATACTTGTCGTTTTCGGCCGCACGAATCAAGGCTTCTACGATCGGGCTGTCGCGATCCGTGCCGTAGAGCGTCTGTTTGATGGCCACGACATCCGGATCGTCGGCCGCTTCTTCGATCAGGCGGATGATGGGAGCAAAACTGTCGTAGGGATGGTGCAGCAGCACATCTTCGGGCCGTCAGCGTGTCGAACATGCTGCTGGTCAGGTCGACGATCGGGCGAGGGTTGCGGCGGCCAGGCATCGTACTTGAGTTTTTCGAAAGCCGAGCAGATCGTGGAGTTGAGCGAAGGCGGCCAGGTCGAGCGGGCCCGGAATGCGGGAAGACGCAGTCCTGGTCCGGGACGTGTCACCGCCTGCCGGATGAACTGCAGGAATTCCGGACTGGCACGCTCGTCGATTTCCAGTCGCACGCAATCGTTTTCGCCGATCTTGCTTTGCATCCGGCGAAAGCAGGCTCAGCAGGTCGCCGGCCAGGTCCTGGCGGACGCCGGCATCCGCGTGACACGTCAGGCGAAACGGGACGCATTCGAGCACTTCCTCGTGCGGAAACATCCGATCGAGAAACATGGAAACGGCGTCTTCCAGCAGCAGGTAGGCGTAGCCACCTTCGGAATAGAGTGTCAGGAAGCGGTGCGTCGAACCACCAAAGGGGATCACGACGTAACGACTTCCGGCAGCCGTTTTCAGCCGCACGCCGACGACCAGCACCTGGTTGGCCAAGGGAGGGAATTTGTCAGGTGCCGGCACCGCCAAAGGGGCCAGCACCGAGGCGATTTCGTCCTCAAACACCTGTTCCACCATGCGCACCTGGCGATCCGACAGTTCGGCGGTGCGTACCGCTGGATGCCCGCCATGGCGAGCGACTTTTCCAGCTCGTCGAAACAGGCGTACTGATCGACTGTCATGCGGCTGGTGCGCCGGCAGATGGCCTTCAGTTGCTGTGCGGGTGACAGACCAGCCAGGTCGGGCGTCGTGCAGTCCATATTCCGCCAGCACCTTCAACGCGCCGACGCGCACCATGAAAAACTCGTCCAGATGCAGGCAGTTCAGCGCCAGTGATCGCAATCGCTCCAGCAGCGGGAATGCTGCCGTCGCAGGCCTCGTCCAGAAATCGCTGGTTGTATTCCAGCCAACTCAGTTCACGGTTCAAATAGTGGGGTTTTTTAGTCGTCATGCCGTCTGCTGATTCGACAATCAAGGGGGAACGGCTGGATCGGACGCCGAGGGCGTCGTCAGCGTGAGATTCGTAACAGAACTCGCAGACCGAAAATCTCTTCGAACAGCGAACCGTTTTGCTTCAAGGCCAGTTGTTCCAGCGACAGGTCTTCCGCCCGGGGGATCGAAATGACGAGTCGCGAGTCTTCGACGCTGCAGGAGAAATCGTGAATCCGCTGGCTGCGCGATTCGTCCAACGCGACCGCGACGCGCAGCAGGGCCGCCATCTTGGCGACCGCCACCCGCTCCTCGCGATTCAGCGTGGCGTAGCCTTCGTGCAGTCGGCTGCGGTGAGGCGCGGCGGTGATACCGGGCGACCAGCGCGACCAGCAGCAGATTGCGTTTGCCCAGCCCGAATATCTCGCTGTTGCGAATCAAGTACATCGAGTGCTTGTGCATCGCGCGATTGCTGACATAGGCCCCGATTTCGTGCAGCAGGGCCGCGACGTGCAGCAGCACTTCGTGACGCGAATCAAGCTGGTGTTCGTCCTGCAATTGTTCGAATAGACCGCGAGACCAGCCTGCGCCACGTGGCCGGCGTGGGCTTCATCAAAATTGTACTTGGCACCCAGGTTCAACGCCGATCGAATGATCTGTTGCCGAAACTCCTGCGTCCACGACTGACGCGACTGCCATTTCCTGCAGCAGGCCGTCACGCAGGTTCGTGTTGGTCACCAGGATGTGCTTGAGTGAGAAGGCGCGGGCCAGCATGACGTACGTCAGCAGCGCCGGTCCGACCGTTTCCGCTTCCGGGAAACTCAGGTGATAGCGGTGCACAATGCGGTCGTCGGACAGCGTGATCAGGCTGGACGTGAAATCCTCCAATGCCGCAACCGGGATCGCGTGTCAGTTGATCCGGCTGCCAGTCCGGCAGCAGCTGACCGGCCGCAAAACGCATGTCTCCACCCAGACCGATCATGTTGACCGGACCGTCGCTGGGGACGCGTTCCCGGACTTCGTCCACCATCCGCTGAATCTGATTCTCCATGATCCGCCGCACTTTTTCCGTCGGAGCGTGATAGCCTTCGAGCGACTTGCGCAGTCGCAATGAGCCCAAACGGAACGTGTCGGCGAACAACACGTTGCCGTTGCTGACCAGCAGCAACTCCGTGCTCCCTCCCCCCACCTCCGTGACGATCGTGCGGCACTCCCGCAAATGACTCGTCTCTGCAGGTGCGGCTGCACTCCCAGATACGTGACCCGGTTCACCTCCGCCTCGTCGATCGGTTCCACTTCCATCCCCGTGGCGATGTAGACGCGATCGATGAAGGCCAGCCGATTTCGCGCCTCACGCACGGCACTGGTGGCCACCACCCGGATGTTCTCCGGATTCGTGATTCGGATACTCTTCGAGAATCTTGCGATAGCTCTTAAGTACCCGTACGCACTGCTTCGATGGTCGCCTTGCGAATCCCTCGATCCGAGAACGTGTCCTTGCCGAGACTGACCGCTTGCGAGAGCGTTTCCAACGTGCGCACGCCCGCCATCCTGATCGATTTCGCCAATCGCCATGCGAATGGACGTGGCGCCAATGTCGACCACGGCCACCGGTTTTACCGAGTGATCGCGGCAATGCCCCGATCGTCTCGAGTGATTTGGATTCCATTACTTGACTCGCACCTCTTGAGGCCCTGGTCAGTCGCGGGTTGCGCCGATGGACAACGTGAAAATCTGTTCGTCGCTACGACCGGGGATTGGCGAGCCATTTGTATCGCCGCCGTTCGCCCGCAGTGCACCGATCAAGTTGCCAGGACCATCTTGCGCGTCCATGCTGCCGCACCTTTGACCGTGGCATAGTCCCCCAATTCGGCCGCCACGACCTTGAAGGAACCGACAAAGGAAGGCATCACACGGTTCGTCGCGGCCGCCGTCACCTCTTCCACGAACAACTCCGGCATCGCCTCGACCAGCCCTCCACCCAATACAATCGTGTCGGGGCAGATGAGATGCACCACATTGGCCACCGCAATACCAATCTTGAAGGCTGCCGTCCGCATAATCTGCTCGACGATGCGGTCTCCCGCCTCGAATCGCATCGGCCAACACGCCGCTGCGAATGTTCGAGATGTCGGTGCCCACCTTTTCACGCAGTAGCGGCGTCTCGCCGCGATAGGCCGCCTTGGCGATTTCCGCGGATATGGCCAGCCGACTGGCCTCCGTTTCCAGACACCCGCGACGACCGCAACCGCACAGGTTGCCGTCGTGCGTGACCTCGATGTGCCCAATCTCCATGGCCGAAATGTTCTGGCCGCGGATGATCTGACCGTCGTACACGCAGCCGCCGCCAATGCCCGTTCCTGGGAAGATCCCCAGGACGCAGCGGGCTTTCCGGGCCGCTCCCAATTGGTTTTCGCCAAACACGCCCGCGTCGACGTCGTTCAATACCATGGCGCGGCAATCAAAGGCATCTTCCAGCGCCTGCTGCAGCTTGCACATTCTGCCAGCCCAGATTGACCGCCTCTAAAACGATGCCATGGTCCAAGTCGACCGGACCGGGACAGCCGACTCCGATGCCTCGCAACTGTCCGGCCGAGACCCCCGCACTCTCCATCGCTTGCTTGACCGTCTCGACAATCCGGTCCACGCCCAGTTCGGCACCCGCCTCGCCCCGCGTGCGTTTGCGTTTGCGCCCTAGGACTTGGAACTCGTCGTCAAACACCGTAGCCAACATCTTGGTGCCGCCCAGGTCAAACCCGACCCAGCGGTGCTCGTTCGTTTTGCCGTTTTTTTCGCCCATCAGTTCCCTTCTCGCGCGACGTGATTCCGTTTCCCCGATGCGAAGCGGGCAGTAGCTCGTAATCGGCCGGCGCCCGGCCACCCTGTGCGGCATATCAGGATAGCAGACATCGGCCCGGCTGCGAATCAGCGGCGAAGAGGAAGAGATGAGGGAGTGAGAGGGTGAGGAGGTAAGGGGGTGAGGAGGGTGAGCGAGCGGTGA
Organism: uncultured Planctomycetota bacterium; assembly: GCA_963700575.1. Taxonomy (GTDB): domain Bacteria; phylum Planctomycetota; class Planctomycetia; order Pirellulales; family Pirellulaceae; genus JAJRVM01. Next base: position 28,040 of record CAVOYC010000002.1, read on the forward strand.
GGGGGTGTGGAGGGTGTGGAGGTGTGATGGTGAGGGGATGTGAGGAGCGGGCCGGCATCCTCGCGCACGGAAAGCGTCTTTCGGGGCCGGAGGGAACATCGAACGTCGAACGTCCAATGAAGAAGCCTGGCGGATGAAGTCGAAAGCCAGTGGGACGCGAGATGCGCGTGGAGCATCGGCGCCAGTCTGCGTACCGTGGTGCCGCGTCGCCTGACGCAACCCGGTTCTTCCCGCTCTCATTCGACGTTCGCCGCGACGTCTGAAAACCATCGGGGTGGGTCGCCCGTTGTGCCGTGAGGTGGGGCCGATATCGGCCCCAGTGGCAGAGAGACTCAGTCGCCGGGACTCGGCTCGCGAGTGAGCCGAGCCACGAACGATGCGCCCGGGTCCGGGTCAGGTCCCGAATTCGGGTCGACGTCGGCCCAGTTGCGCCTGCAGACGCTGCACGATGCTGCTGTGCATCTGACTGACGCGGCTTTCGCTCAGGTCGAGCGTGGCGCCGATTTCCTTCATGGTCAGTTCTTCGTAGTAGTAGAGAATGATGATCAGCCGTTCGTTGCGATTGAGTCCTTTGGTGACCAGCCGCATCAGGTCGTTTTTCTGGATGCGACGCGTGGGGTCTTCCCCTTTCTTGTCTTCCAGGATGTCGATTTCGCGGACGTCCTTGTAGCTGTCCGTCTCGTACCACTTCTTGTTGAGGCTGATCAGGTTGACGGCATTGGCGTCGAGCATCATTTTTTCGAGTTCTTGGACGCTCAGCCCCATGTGTTCCGCCAGTTCGCGTTCGGTCGGTTGCCGGCCGAGTCTGGCTTCCAGCGTCTTGTTCGCTTCGCCCAGCTTGCTGGCCTTGGAACGGACGAGGCGCGGGACCCAGTCCATGGTGCGCAGTTCGTCGAGCATGGCGCCACGAATCCGCGGCACGCAGTAGGTTTCGAATTTGACACCGCGCGTCAGGTCGAACGCGTCGATGGCGTCCATCAGGCCGAAGACGCCGGCCGAGATCAGGTCGTCGAGTTCGACGCCTTCGGGCAAGCGAGCCCAGATCCGCTCGCCGTTGTACTTCACCAGCGGCAGGTATCGTTCTACCAGTCGGTTGCGGAGTTCCTTTTGGCTGCGGTCTGCTTTATAGCGTCGCCAGACATCCTGGATCTCGTCCTGTGTTGCATCCTTGGTCGCTTCCTTGGGTGCAATGGTCGTGGCCATGCAATCCTCCGTGATCGATAATGCCGCGAACGGCAGCTAACGCTTGAGTTCCGTCTCCGAGGCTCGCTTCCAGCGAGCTGCGAGCGATCGGGGTGCCAGCATCATGCCGGCCGGTCCGATCTGCTCACGGGGTTATCCCCCGACGTAGTCGCCTGGTGGGCCTGTTCTTCGGCCCGCAACTGGGCGTGGAATTTGACTTCGATTGCCTCGACAATCGTCCTTTCCGCAATGGAGCCGATGATATAGCCGATAGCGGCAAAAGCGAACAATGCCAAAGGTGCTGCATACAATGCGGATTCCACACTGCCGCCCTCGATGAGACTACGTGCGACAACTGACCCCAAAAGCAAGCGGACCGAGAATTCCCGCGTATGAACGTCCCATCTGGTCACTCCCGGCAAGCCGCAGACTCCAGCTAACCGGTCTAAATTGACGGCTTCTGGCGTAATCTCACCTTTCCTCACTATCGGACATGCCACGGCATCAGGTTCAATCGAATTTCCTTTGTTCTCGAGATTCTCTCGTCTCGCAAAAAAATGACATTGCAGTTCAGCCAGCCCGTAACGGTCCCCTGCTTCTTGCCATTAGCCACACGCAGCGTGATGACTGCCGTGAGATGGCGACGGCTATTGACGGGCCAATCCTTATCGATCGAATTCTCCGGCCATATTTTCAAGCGGCATGTCGGTCACTGTTGGCCGTCGCCGCGATCAGGATAGCGGCCATGCTGTGCAGGGCCTCGGTAATCGGGCTCTCTGGCGCCGCCAGTGCCATCGGTGTTTTTTCGGTCATGGCGCGCGTCACGCGATCGTCATGGGGAACGCAACCTAACCAGGCGATCTGCCGCTGCAGGAAACGCTGCGTTGACTGCGCGATTCGACGATAAACACCCTCAGCTTCCTTTTCGCTGGCAGCCTTATTCACGATCAGCCGCATACAGTCGGGGGCGACACCCGTGTTGAGCGCCGTCTTGATTGTGGCATAACAGTCCATCACCGATACCGAGTCGGCAGTGGTGACGAGTACGACTTCGTCCGCCGCGAACCAGAATCGGTGTACGGCGTCCGCCGAGGCACTTCCCACATCCACCAACACGATATCCGCGTGGCGACCAAGTGACTGGACCTGTTTGACGAGTCGATGTTGGGCGTGCTGGCTGAAAGGGATTTCGTGATCGGGTGCCCAGACTCCCGGCACGACCAGGATGCCTCCCGGGCCTCGCTCCAACACTTCGTGGATGTCGCGCCGGGCTGTCAGGATATCTCCCACGTGTCCGCGTTCGGTCAGGCCACAGAGGGGAGCGATGTCGGCGCGATACAGATCCGCGTCGACTAGCACGGCACGCAATCCCTGGTCGACCAAGGCAATCGCGATGTTGATGGCCAGCGTGCTGACGCCAACTCCCCCCTTGCCCCCCGCAAAGACGATCATGCGAGGGCAGGGACCGGCAGGTTGCGACCGGTCTCGAACGGCTCGAGAGACCAGATTTCTGAGCTCGGCAGCTTGATCTAACATGGTAAGTTCGCCAATCATAGTTCCGCCCAAGGCGATGCCGCCACCGGGCGATTTCGCTGGGTGCCTCGATCGCGCGGGGCGGAGATCGGGCAGATAAGTCGATGTATGGGCAACAAGTCGATCATGTTGAGCCAATTTCGAGCGGCTAGTGTTCGGCAGGTTAAAAGGTACTCGACTCGTGGCTCGTCGTTGGTTCCAGGCCCGGCCGCGTAAGTTCCTCGTCTTGACAGGCCGTGGTGGCAAAGGGCTCTGTCAGACGTGCGACCAGACGCGCGTCGAGCGCCTCGTTACAGCTGCTGTTCCAGACCGAGCATTGCCCGCGTGAGTCGTCGTCGATCCGCCGGTTCGATGTCGTCCGGGACGTTCTGCCCGTTCGTCACATAGCTCAGTGGCAGACGGCAACTACGCAACAAAGGAATGAGATTCCCCAGTCCCGTCGCCTCGTCCAACTTGGACAGCACCAGCGACGTAACGCCTACATCCGCAAATTGCCGGGCCGTTTTCTTCAAGTTCTCGACACTGTTGACGCTGCTCAACACCAGATGTACTTCGTCGGCCTCGGCTTCCTGCAACATGTTCTTCAGCTCCTGGATCTTGACTTCATCCCGAGGACTGCGACCTGCCGTGTCCATCAGGATCAAGTCGAGGTCCGAGAGTCGCTCCACGGCACGTCGCATTTCACGCGGTGTGGAGACGACCTCCATCGGCAAGTCGATGATGTCCGCATAGGTGCGCAGCTGCTCGACCGCGGCGATCCGGTAGGTGTCGACCGTAATCAAGCCGACTCGTCGCCGGTCGCGGAGGTGGAAATTGCCCGCCAGCTTGGCAATAGTCGTCGTCTTTCCGACCCCTGTCGGTCCGACCAGGGCCACCAGCCGCCGCTCACCTGGCGTGACGCGGATGGGACCCGTCACGTCGATCTCTTCTTCGATCATGCGGGCGATTCGCGCTCGCAACAGCACTTCCTCGTCCAGATCACCGGAGGCCGAGCCCTGGCGGACCCGATCCACCAGCTCGCGCGCCAATTCTTCGCCTAGTTCGGCGTCAATCAGGTCCGTGAACAACAGGAACAGCGACTCGGGCAGGTCGTGGCGGTTGGACCGTTCCCGCTCTCGGCACAAGTCCTCGACCATCGACTGCAGACTGTTCAACTGGCATTTCAGGTCGTCCCGAAACTTGGAGCGAAAGTCGTGTTCGTCCGCGCCGGGAACGCGTGGCGTGGCGGCGGGTGCGGACAATGATCCATCGTCAGTTCGATGGGATGCCGGCAACTCCACCGGCGCGTCCGCGTCCGCAAACCGGCTCGGCACGTTGACGGTCGCCGACGCCGTCACCTCGATCTCGCGGATGCCCATCAATCGACGCAGCAGCCCGCCCCGCAGCTCCCGCGTATGCAAGACGGCCGCCTGCGAACCGAGATCGGAACGGATCAACTGAAGTGCGTCTTGCAGCGATCGGGCACGATATGTTTTGACGTCCATTGCGTTTCCTTCCGACGCGCGTGATGGCAGTGTCTGTCGCAATCCGCTGGTCATGGTGTCCCCGTCCAAAGTAAACAATTTACCGAGTTGGCCGCGGCATCCTGCCGCCCCGCGGCGGCTGGAAGCCACTGTCACGCAGCGGAAGCTTGCTGCCGGTTGCCCTCAGGTTGACTCCTGGCAAATCGCGTTCTCGCTCCTAAGTAGATTAACGGTTGTCGCCGGTGGCGTCCGTGACGATACCGACGGCCTCGATTTTCGTGTCGCGAGTAATCTCGTTGTAGCTCAATACGTGCAAATTCGGCAGGTTGGCCGAAGTGAGTTGTTTCACGCCGGGGCGAATCTGGGGACTGACCAGAATCACCGGGGGATGATGTTCCTGAGCCAGTTTAGCCACCGCGTCCGCGATCAAGGCACAGGTGGTTTCGACCGCCTGCGGCGACATGCGGATGAACAGGCCTCGCTCGTTGTGCTCAATGCCCGCGGCAATCCGATCTTCCAGTGCCGGATCGAGTGTGACGACAAATAGACGGCTCTCCAAGTCGCGGTAACGCGTGCAGAGCGTCCGCGCCAGGCGATGGCGAACGTATTCGGTCAGCCAGACGGGATCCTTGGTCCGCGAGGCATAGTCGCCAAGCGTTTCCAGGATGACCCCCAACTGGCGGATCGAGACTTCCTCACGTAGGAGCAATTGGAGAATCTGCTGCACTTCGCCCAGCTTCATCACGCCCGGTATCAATTCGTCAACGACTGCGGGAGAGGATTGCCGCAATTCGTCAATCAAGTGCTTGGTGGCGTCCCGTGTCAGGAGCTCGTCAGCGTTCTGCGGACGACTTCCTGCAGGTGTGTGGCGAGTACCGCGGCAGGATCGACCGGCGTGTAGCCCAGCATTTCGGCCCGATCGCGCATGCCCTGGGTCGATCCAGACCGCCTTCTGTTGGAAGGCCGGATCCCGCGTCTCCTCGCCCGGCACGACGCCGCTCGTCATGCCCGAGTCCATGGCCAGCAGCTTGTCCGGATAGACGACCCCCTCGGCCACCGGGTTGTTGGCGATCTTGATGCGGTACTGATCCTCCGCCAGACGCATGTTGTCGCGAATGCGAACTTTCGGCAGTACAATGCCCATGTCACTCGCCACCGCTTGTCGCACGCCGGTGATGCGCGGCAGCAAGTCCCCGCCCCGACTCGGATCGGCCAGGCGAATCAGACTCACTCCGATTTCGATCTCCATCGGATCGACGGCCAGGTAGTCTTCGATGCGCTCGTCGGACTTCTTGGCCGCTACCGCCTCGCGCTTCGCGCCGCCGCACTTGACTCGGCAGCGACGCGACGTTTCTGCTTGGAAAGCATCACGGCCAAGGCGCCGCAACCGGTGCCCAGCGTCAGTAAGGGGATCGTCGGGAGGCTGGTGAACATCAGGATGCCGAGGAACCCGCCAGCCACCGCCAGTGCCGGAGGGCGCGAAAAATCTGCTGAATGAACTCGCTCGGCATATTCGACTTCTGAGTACTGCGCGTGACCAGCAAGCCGGCCGCCAACGAAATCAGAAACGCCGGGACCTGGCTGACCAGGCCGTCACCAATCGTCAGCTTCGTAAACAAGGAGGCCGCCTGGGCCAGGCCCATCTGGGCCTCGAACACGCCGATGATCAGTCCGCCGACGATGTTGATCAGCGTGATAATGATGCCCGCTATCGCATCCCCACGCACGAATTTGCTGGCACCATCCATGGCTCCGTAAAAATCGGCCTGCTGAGTGATCTCGCTGCGGCGGCGCTGCGCCTCCTTTTCATCAATCACTCCGGCATTCAGGTCCGCGTCAATCGCCATCTGCCGTCCCGGCATGCCATCCAAGGCGAAACGGGCGGCGACTTCACTGATGCGCGTGGCCCCCTTCGTGATGACCACGAACTGAATCACAATGATGATCACAAATATGATCAGGCCAACAATCACCTTGTCGCCCGCGACAAACTCGCCAAAATTCCGAATCACCTCCCCCGCCGCGGCCAATTCGTCCGTCTGCGCGCGAGTCAGGATCAATCGCGTCGAGGCGACGTTCAACACCAGTCGCCCCAACGTCGTGGCCAAGAGCAGCGACGGAAAAATGCTGAACTCCAGCGGCGTCCTGACGTAGATGGTGGTGAGCAACACAATCACGGCAATCGTAATGTTGCCGGCCAGCAGCATGTCCATCAGAAATGGTGGCATGGGAACCAGGATCACCAGCACGCTGGTGATGATCCCAATCGGGAGAATCAGGTCTCGCCATTGAGAGAGTCGTGACATCGCTGCCTGCACGCCGTAAGTGTTGGTCGTCTGCTGGGTAACGTCAGAGATGAGAATGGAGTTTGGAGAACGATTTCTGGTCGCAGAAGAGGGGCGGAGAGTAACGAAAAGGGCGGGGACTGTCCAGATCTGTTTGAAGCGTGATTCGCCCGACCCCGTGGTCGTATCGCGATCTTCAAACAGATCTGGGCGTGCCACGTGCGCCGACGACCCTGTTACGGCTCACATGAAATGAATGCCACGTGACTGGCGATGCGGGAATCGGGGAGCGATTCTGCTCAATTATCGGGGGGTGTGCATTCGCGAAAGTGGGCCGTTCTCCACGCTCTATGGGGGTTCATGTGGGGGGGTTGTTGAGCCGCCCTTGCGGCGGAAACGGCATACCTGGCGGTGGAAGGGAAGCCCATCTGGCCGCGGCCGTATCGACTGCCCCGCGCTCCGCCCTCGCCCAGCTCCCCGTGTCGTTTTGGCGGACAGATGATAAAACGTGATGGGTCCGAATCCTGAAACTCGTGGAACACGTAATGCCTTCTCGATCGTCAGCTGGCACCGATGCCCCGGTCTCTCAGCGGCCGGCCAAACCGCAGAAGCTGCATCCTTACCCGCTCTGGTCTCCGCGCTTCTGGCATGGAATGCGGTTTGGCGACTGGATCGGACTGCTGGCGGAGAACCGGTTTCGCATCCACCCGGCTCGGTGGGCCATGGTGTTTCTGATTTCGACGATCACGCCCTTCAGCACGGTCATGTCGCGAGTGCAGCGTTGGGTTTACGGGCGGCGGATTGAGCAGACCGAGTTAGAGTCTCCACCACTGTTCATCATCGGCCACTGGCGCAGCGGTACGACTTTCCTGCACGAGTTGATGGTCCATGACGATTCGTTCACTTATCCCACAACGTACCAGTGTTTTGCACCCTATCACTTTTTGCTGACCGAGTGGTTGATCGTGCGCTACATGGGGTTCCTTTTGCCCCGGCGGCGGCCCATGGACAACATGCTGGCCGGATGGCAGCGTCCCCAGGAGGACGAGTTTGCTCTGTTGACCATGGGCGAACGAACACCGTACCGGCGCATGGCATTCCCGAACAACGAGGCGGTCGATTTGGAGTACTTGAACATGCAGGGGCTTTCGCCCCAGTGCCTTGAGCGGTGGAGTGCAACACTGACCAATTTTGTGCGGACGTTGACGTTTCGCGATTCCAAGCGAGTGATCTTGAAGTCGCCCACGCATACCGGGCGAGTGCAATTGCTGTCGGAAATATTCCCTGGCGCCCAGTTCATTCACATCACTCGTCATCCGTATGATCTGTTTCCATCCACACGACGTCTGTGGCAGTCGTTGGACGCGGTGCAAGGTTGTCAGCTGCCGCGTGACGAGCAGCTGGACGAGTACGTGTTCGAGTCTTTCGAACGGATGTACGACGGCCTGGAAACACAGCGCGCGTCGATCGACCCGTGCAACATTATTGACATCCGCTACGAGGACCTGGTGGCCGATCCGGTGGGAATCCTGCAGCAGATCTACGAGCAGCTGAGCCTGGGCGATTTCTCTACGGTGCGCGAAAAGTCCGAGATCTACGTGGAAACTCTCAAGGACTACCGGACCAACACGCACGATCTCGAACCCGCCCTGCGCCAGCAGATCCGCCGTCGCTGGTCCGGCTACTTCCAGCGCTACGGCTACGAGTCGTGATAAAGGGGACTGGTGCATTTATTGCGGCGAACTGGGCGGAATGGGAAGGCTTCGTTCCTTGGAGATCCATTCGGCAGGACGCTTCCATGACAGAAGCATGTCAGTATAAGGCGCGCTGCTGGCATGGCGGCATGCCCGGTCATCCATCTTGCGTGATTCGCCGGCAGAAGTGTGTGGCCTCCTAACTGCCTCGCGCCCCACATACTCGCCGCTTTCCTCCGGCGACTGATGCTCCGCACACGGTAGGTCTTTGTGGCAGGCTACTTCCCATCAGGTTGTTTGGTTTGTGGAGCATACTCCACATTACTGAGAATGTTCAGCGCCAACTTGGTGAATTCCCAAATGGCGCTTGACGCAGCCTCTTCACCAAAGTCCTTATCCTTCTCGGGTCTTTCTTTCCGCTGAATCTTGTCAATCAGGTCGTTCATTTTGCCAACGACCTCGTTGGCTGCAATTCCCAAGTTGGCGAGCTGCACTCCCTTTGCAATTAACGTGGACGCCGAGGCAAAACCGGTTATTGCTCCGCTCACACCTGGAAATACGTTCGCAAAATCTAATGCCGCTTTGTTGATTTCTATCAGATCAGCACCTACCGATATCATCCTAATTGACTTGCGATAAAGCTCATATGCTCGACGTTCGATACGGAGGTCGCCGGCTGAAGCCATCAGTAGAATTGCGGCCTTCCTGCCTTCAAATGCTGGTTTCCAGACTCTTGTCATAACACTCATGGTCAAGCCCGCAAAAATGAATTGCGGAAGTGCGATGCTGGCCAGGACTCCAACAATGCTGACTGAAACCGACAAACTGGCCAGTGAAAATAGTCCTGTCGGATCGGTAAAGTTCGCGGGATTGTCGTGCGCATACATATATTTGTGCTGAGTAATCGGAAGACGTCGAATACCAGAAAACGAGTCGCGGCTGACAAATCGACCGATCGCCGGATTAAGGTACCTGGCTCTCAAATAATCCAACCCAACATTGAAGTCCCGCCGCTCACCCGCAAATAGATACACATTCCCAGTCGTTCCCATCTCAGCAATCGTCCGCCCATACGCATCGTAAATGTACTGATTCACCACCTCTCCGTTCAGGTCCGTCAGCATTCTTGTGCTGCCGAGACCGTCCGCGTGGTAGAAGGTCTTTTCGAAGTCGGTTCCATCCGCACTGCGGGTCTGGGAGATGAGGTCCAAGCCGTGGATGTACGAGACCTTAATCACGCCGCCTGGCGTGTACTCCTCCAGCACCTGGGCGTAGGGATGATTGGTATCGACCAAGAAGCGAGTTTCCTGTCCGTCCACCGCTTGCGCGACACGGTTTCCGTCGGGATCGTACTGGTATTGAACGTCGAATGAACCGTCAGCGTCAGTGTCAGCAGCTACCAGCCGGTTTTCGTAGTCCCACTGATACTCGCTCAGGACCTGGTCTGTGGCGTCTTCGACCTTGCGCAGCGTGTTGCCATTGGCATCGTATTCATAGCGCTTCGCATCCGTGGCCAACGTTTCGGTCAGCATCCGATCGTTGTCGTCATAAGTGTATTCAGTCAGTCCTTCCAGTGAATCGTCGCGAGTCAGCCGGTTACCGACCGGATCGTACGTGTACTGAATGCTGCGATCCCCGTTTACCGAATCGCGGATGGACTCACCAAGCAATCGATACAGCTGGTCATAGGCGTATTCAACACCACGGCCGTTGTGCTCAGTAACGGAGATCCGATGGCCCACGTCGTTCAACTCGTACAGGTAACTGGCGATAATTTCGGAGTTCTTGGCATGCTCCAGATACGTTAGCCGATCCAGCGCATCGTATTGACGTGTTTCGGTAGTGCCATTGGGCAGATCTGTCTGCACGAGTTGTCCGATCACATCGTAGTGATAATGAACGATGGCTTGGTCGGGACCGGTAACGGATTGCGGGCGATCGAGTTCGTCGTATTGGTACGTCACGGTACCGGACGGTACGGTCACCGATGTGCGGTTGCCGGCATCGTCGTAGGTGTAGCTGATCTGACGCCCGTCGGGATCCGTGCGACGTACCAGCCGGTCGCGCTCGTCGTACTCGTAATGGGTCACGCCGCGGCTATCGGTAACTGTCTCCCGTAGGCCATTGAGCGTGTAGGAATACTGTATTCTCGAGGAGTCCGGGTACTCCTTCGAAACGAGCCGGTTCCGCTCATCGTACTGGTAGCGAATCGTAGTGCCGTTGAAGTCGGTCGTCTCGACGGCATTTCCGAGCGCGTCATACTGGGTCTCAGACCGTTGCCCCAGAGGCAAGGTTGTTGCAGTGCGCTGCCCCCGACCATCGTATTCAAACGTGGTTGCATGCTGGTTCGCGTCGGTCTGAACAACAAGATTGCCCAGTTCGTCATGGCCATAAACGGTACGTTGCGAAAGCGCGTCTACAACAGCTGTCATGTGTCCCAGCGCATTGTATTCGAACGCGGTGACCCGCCCTGCTTGATCGGTACGCGAGACGGCACGCCCGTTGTCGTCGTAGCGTACCGAGACGGAGCTGCCGTCGGCGAAGGTCCAGCCCGTTTGACGACCGCCGTCGTCATATTTGAATGTCGTTTTATGTCCCGCCGCATTGGTCTGTGACGCGACGTACCCGACGGCCAAATAGGCCGTTGTTGTCTCGTTGCCCAACGCATCCCGGACCACGGTCTGACGTCCAGCCTCGTCATATTTAAATTCGGTACGATGACCCAATTCGTCGATTTGGGCGACCAGTTGACCGGCAGCGTCGTACTCGTTGCCGGTCCGCGGGTTGTCGGTATCGTCGGCCGGCGAGTCATCTGGATAGATGGTTGTGGTCAGCCTTCCGAGCGCGTCGTACACGAATTGTATGCGACGTCCCAGCTCGTCGATCTGCACGATTTCCCTTCCCGCCGCGTCATACTCACTTCGCAGGCGAGGGTTGTCGGTCAACTCGGTGGGTGTGGCATCCGGCAGGATCGTCTCGATCATCAACCCTCGTTGGTCGTACACGAATTGCGTGCGACGTCCCAATGCGTCGATCGACGCCACACGCTGGCCAATCGCGTCGAATTCGCTGCGCGTGGTGTCGCCTTCGGCATCCGTAACCGAAAGCACGCGCCCCGCCGCGTCATGTTCAGTGCTGGTCGTCAGGGTGCGAGACCCTTGGGGCGTGGTCTTTTCCTGCCGTTCGCTCAGCCGATTGCCGTTTGAGTCATAGGTGAATGTGACTTCATGCCCAAGCGCGTCTGTCTGCCGCGTCAGATCGCCATGAGCGTCGTACTCGAACAACGTTAAATTGCCTCCCGGGTCAGTGATCACGAGCGGACGGCCAGCGCTATCGTAAGTGAATTGAGTAACAGCACCGTTCGGATCAGTCGTCGAAACCAGATTGCCCCGATTGTCGTACTCGTTGCGTATCGTATGACCAAGGATATTGGTGACGGTCAACACGTTCCCGAAGCTGTCGTACGTTTGTCGCGTAACATTGCCCAGGGGATCCGTGTTGGTCAAGACGTTGCCACGGCCGTCATACGTGTACGTCGTCTGCCGTCCCAACGGGTCGGTTTCCGTCAACATGTTGCCGTTTCCGTCGTAGGTCCGGCTCGTCACACCGCCCAAAGCATTGATTTCAGTCACAATGTTGCCGTGGCCGTCGTATTCGTAGCTGGTCGGATTGCCCAGCGCATCGAGCACGGTCTCCACTGAGTTGTCCAAGTCGTGGATTAACTCGACAGGGTTGCCCAGGGCATCGTACAGCTTCACCAGCCGGCCGTCTGCGTCGTACTCGGTCCGCACGCCGGTACGTCCCAGCGGGTCCACGACTTTTTCCAGGTAGTGTGGTGGGTCAATACGGTACGCGAAGCGGGTCGAGTTGCCCTGACGGTCGATTACGCTGACAAGATCGCCGCGCTGGTCGTACTGATAGCGGACGCGGTTGCCCAGCGGGTCGATCACCGCCGTGATACGTCCGCGCGAATCGCGCTGAAAATCGATCCGCTTGCCCGTGGAACTCCCGATTCCGGCATCCGTGAAAGTGAGTACGTTGTTGTTGCGGTCGGTCGCGGTCAACAACTGGCCGCTCTGCGCGTCGATCCGGTACACCAGACCTTCTTTGGTGGTCAGCGTGTACATGCCGCCGAACAGGTAACTGGCCGGGTTATAGGCGGGCCCTCCCATGCCGAACTCGTGGAAGCCGTCCGGTTTGGGTTGCAGCGTCACGTCGGGGACGGTCAGCGTGCTGGTTACGCCAGGGTCGGGGACAAATGCGGGATAAAAGAGCGTGAGCCCGAAGAAGCTCTCGGAGACGGGCCGAAACGTGAAACCTTCGCGGCGTCCGCCCGGCACGGTCAGAGAAACCCGTGTGCCGGAGCGGAAGGCACCGTAGATCCCGGCTCCTTCCAAGCCCGTGCGAGCGACGTTAGTGCGCAGTCGCGTGTCGCGGAACGCCAGACTCCAACCGTAGCCCAGCTCGCCCGACTCGCTGGACTGCAGCGTGTCGTAGGTCCTCGTGACCGTGATTGGAATGCCGCTCACCGGAATCGTGAGATCGTTGAATGCCAACGTGAAATTGCCCAGCTTCAGATCACCGGCCACACTGACCGTGATCTGTGTGCTGGCGTCGTTGCCACCCGTGTCGATGGCATACAAACGCAGGATGTAGCTGTCGTTGGTCAACAGCGAGGGATCGAACGTGCCGAGCGCGGCGGCGACGACAGATCCGGTGCCACGGGCGATCTCGCGAAACGAGTTGGTCCCGAAGAGGGCGACCGACAGCGTATAGTACAGCAGGTCGGGGTCATCGGCCGTGCCGATCACATCGGCCGGCGCGGTAAGAACTGCATTGGCTGCGGGCGACGTCAGCGTTACGATCGGGTCGCCCACCACACTTGGGTCGATCACGACCAGAGTCGCCGTCTCCTGCGACTCGTTGCCCGCGGTGTCGGTAGCCGTAGCCACGAATTCGAAGCTACCCGCCTGGTCAGCGGTTATTGTGGCGCGGCCGTTGGCGTCTAACGCTACCGGCGTGCCGGCCATCGTCAACATTGTCGATTGGACACTCACGTTGTCGGTCGCCGAGACCGCGACGTGGACCGTCGTACCCCATGCCGCCGGGTTCTGACTCACCAGCAGACTCACTCGCGGCGGATCCTGGTCGGCGATCACAGTCAGCTCAAAGGTCTGCACGTCCGTGGCCCCGAAATCGTCTGCCGCAGCCAGTTCGATCTGGTGCGGACCCAGGTCGGCCGCGTTTGGATTCCACGTGATGCGTCCCTGCTGGTCGATACTCATTCCTTGCGGGGCAGCTACCAGGCTGTAGTGCATTGGGTCACCGTCCGGATCCTCGGCCCACGCGTCGTACCGGTACGGCGTGCCAGCCGTGACTTCGACCGTGGGAGAAGTGATGATCTCGGGGGCTTGGTTCGCCTGGCGGACAAGTAGCCGGTAGCCCTGCAAGCTGCCCGCGCCAGCCGCGTCGATCGCGGCGACGGTGACGACGTGCAGGCCAACCTGCGACAGCGACGGTGTCCACTGGATCAGTCCGGTGGCTTGGTCGATGGTCATGCCGCTGGGAAAGTCAAACAGCTCATAGTGCGGCTGTTCGCCGTCAGGGTCCGTGGCGATCACCGGGTATGCATAGGCAGCCTCGGCGTGCGCTTCGAACGTCGGTTCGGACGTGATTACTGGTGGCTGATTGGGCGGGGCGACCACGACCTGGATCGCAAAACTCTGCGTCGCCACACCTCCCTGAGCGTCGTCAACGCTCACCTGCACCTGATGTTGTCCTTCGTCAGTGGCTTGGGGACGCCATCGCAACAAGCCGGTTGACTTGTCGAGTATCATTCCCTTGGGCCCGGCAAGCAGGATGAAGCTGAGGGCGTCGCCGTCCGGATCGATGGCCCTCACGGCGTACGTATACAGGTCACTCGCGTTGACTCGCGTGGGCGGATTGGAACTGATGGCGGGCGGAACGTTGACACCTCGCACAGTGATCTCGAAGGTCTGCGTGGCCCAGTGCGCCCAGTGCGTCCGTGGCCCGCACGGTCACTTGCTCCGCCCCCAGTTGATCCACGCGGGGCGTCCAGCGGAGAGTGCCGGCACCGCGATCCAATGACATGCCTTCGGGTGCCGTCACCAGACTCCAGACAATCGGATCGGCTTCCAGATCCTTGGCCAGTAGATCATAGCGGTAAGCGGTGTCCACCGTGGCCCGCGTGAGCGGCACGGATACGATCCGTGGCGGTTGGTTCGAATCCTCGGTTCGCACGTCGAGCGTGTACGTCTGGGTCACGAAGCCGCTGCGGCCGTCGTTGACGCGGATGGTGACGAAGTGCGGCCCGAGTTGCGTGTCAGCGGGCGTCCATCGGACGAGGCCCCAGGGGTCGATGGTCATGCCCAGGGGCGCGTTCTCGAAGCTATAGGTGAGCGGGTCGGCGTTGGGATCGGCGGCTCGCACCTGATAGACATAGTTGTCTCCCAGTCGCATCGATCTGCGCGGCTGGGAGGTGATGATCGGAAGATCGTTGGGAATGCCGAGGGCTAATTCGAGCGTGTAGCTCTGCGCATCCGATCCCCCTGCGCCCGTCCTCAACGCGGATCGATACCTGGGACAGGCCTTCCAAGGGAGTGAAGGACTCGATCCAAGTCGGCTGGTTGTCGGGATTTCCGCCGCCCAACGTCGCGTGGTTACCGGCCGAACTCAAGTCTTGGGCCGTGTCTCCTGCGCCTTCGTCGAGCGGCCAGTAGCCCGCCAGACCTGTTTCGTCACCGCGCAGACGATGAGTCATGTCGGCCCGGATTTCGTTGGCCGAGCGGGCCACGTTCCAAACGCGGACTTCATCGATCGCCCCTTTGAAGCGTCCGCCATATCCGGGATTGGTGCCAATGGCGATGGGGTTGTCTGCGGCATCATAGTCGATGTACGGGATGATCGCTTCCTGGCCGTTTTTGTAGAAGCGGATGCCGACACCAGGTTGGAATATGGCGGCAATGTGTTGCCAGGCATCGAAGTCCACGGACAAGCCCGTGTCCCGGAAATACTCGCCCGAGAGCACTTGCCAACGATCTCCGGCCCGGTAGATGGACCAGTCATATCCACCGTTGTCAGTACCGATCACATAGTAATGAGCGCCGTCATCTGTCGAGTCCGGGCGGACCCAGGCTTCCATGGTCACACCGGGCGAGGACGCCGTCTGATCGATTCTCAGCGCGGTTGGCACGTAGTCATCACCGTCAAACTGTAGTGCGCTTTCCAAGGGAATATCCCAGGCCAGCATGCCAGTGGCCCCGTCCAGACTCATTCCCTGGGGCCCGTCTGTCAGCAAATATTGCAGCACGTCCCCCTCGGCGTCCTGGGCGCGGACCAGATAGCGATAGGACTGGCCGGGAGTGGCCAGGGGTTGCGGGATTGATGTGATGACCGGAGGGGTGTTGATTGCCGCGACGTCGATGCGCAAGGCTTGCAGGTCCACACCACCCTGCCCATCCCTGACACGCAACACCACATCATGTTGTCCGACGTCGTCAGCCACCGGTTTCCAGGCGACGACGCCGCTCATCGAGTCCACGCTCATACCGAAGGGCTTGACCGGCAGGTCAAAACTCAGCGCGTCGGCGTCCGCATCCGTGGCCACGGCCTCGTAGCGGTACAGTTGGCCGACGGCGGCCGTCGTGGGTGGTTGGGAGACGATTTGCGGCGCGTGATTATCGCGCGTGGCGGCCACTTCGATCTCGAATGTCTGCGCGTCGTTGCCACCGCGGCCGTCGTTCACTTCCACGGTGACTTCATGGGATCCCAATTGGTCCCCTGCCGGTGTCCACACGATTCGGCCCGTCAATGAGTCGATGGTCATTCCGGCCGGCAGGCTGCTGAGGCCAAAGCGAAGCGGATCCTTCTCAAGATCTTCGGCACTCACGTGATAGACATAGGGGCGTCCGACCGTGGCCTGCAGCGGAGCGGTACTGGTGATGGCTGGGGCATCGTTGGGATCGGGATCGGCGATGGTGACTGTGAAGATCTGGGTGCCCGGCGCACCGCGGCTGTCCCGGGCGCGCACGATAACCGTCTCTGGAATTGGCCAGGACGGTTGGTTCACCGCGACCCCACCGCCCAGGGACGCGTCAAGACCTTGAGGTGTACGATCCGCCGCGGTAGCACCGCTCCCTTCGACCAACCGCCAGTTGGCCACCAGTCCGGGTTCCGAGCCCGAGAGCATGCGGCTCATATCGGCCAGGATCTCTTGTGTGGTACGAGCCCGGTTCCAGACCCGCACGTCGTGCAGCGTGCCCTGAAAATAGGCGCCGCTACCCATGTTCGTGCTGTCGGCAGCGGCAAATGCATAGTACTGGCCGTGGCTCGATTCCCAGGGGGCGGCGCGGTCGCCATGGATTGAGTTAGATGCCGTCCCATCCAGCAACGCGTCGAAAGTGGAGGTCGATTTGTCATACCGCAGTGCCAGGTGGTGCCATGTTCCAAAGGCCACTGTGCCCAGGCTCACCGGCGTCAGGTTCCAGACACGGGCGTGGACCTCTCCGCTGGTGAGGATTTCCAGTTGGCTGTCATGCCAGCCACCGCTATTGATGGTCGGTTGGCCTACTTCCGCGACGATGACGCCGGCGGCCTCGGGTTCGAACCACAGCTCCAGGGTTACGCTCTCGTCGGCGAACTGATCCTGCAGATTCGGTGTGATCAGGAAGTCGTTGATGCCGTCGAACTGCAGACCGCTTTTGGCGCATCCCAACTCAGCAGTCCGCTGGCAGGATCGATGGTCATGCCCGCGGGACCGCTGCTCAGCTGATAGGTGATCTCCTCCTGTTCGGGATCCAGTGCATTCACCTGGTAGGCGTAAGCGCGACTTACCAGTGCCTTGGTCACCGGCTCGCTGACAATCAAGGGCGCGCGGTTCGATGGTTCCGGGCGGCACGAGGATCGTGAATGTCTGTACGGCCTTGGCACCATGGGGATCGGAGGCTTCCACGGTCACCGCGTGCGACCCGATGTGATCCACTGTGGGGGCCCAGGCAATCAGGCCGGTGTTTGGATTGATGACCATGTCTGGGGGCGATGAGGTCAATTTGAAACCGACCGGGTCAGAATCCGGATCGATCGCTTCCACGTCGTAGTGATACGTGTAGTTGGCGATCGACTGTCGCGTGAATCCCTCGTACCGAACCGTGTCTTGGGAATAGTTGTAGAAGCCAAATTTGCCGGACGTATAGGTATTGTCAAACAGCTCGATAGTATCGAGGACTGTGCCTGATGCTTCCTCGCTGACCGTGATGGTGAACTGCCCCGGCTGGAAATCAAGCGTGAAGCGATATTCCGTATTGTTCTGCCAGGCGATGGTGTTGTGGTACAGAACCTCCACGTTGTCGGATCCTGCCGTCGGCCAGAAATCGTAATCGATTGGATCTTGATCGGCGTGGAAGACCTTGACCGACATGCCCTTTTCGGCATAGCCGCGATGGTTCTGGTTGCCCTGTTTCCAGTCGAACAGATAGAAGTGTCCGCGGTCCTGATAGCCAAACACGAACCCCATGAAATCATCGTCGGAGTTCGACTCCACGCGCCACGTACCCTCGATCCGTTCAGCGGACGACTCGAAATCGCTCATCAAGAAGGAGGCATCGGCATTGACTCGCTGCACCACCGAAGTCCCCGTCTCCGAGACAACCCAGTTTGCGTCGGGCTGGAAGTTGAGCTCATATTGCACCCTCTGCCACGACGACAAGTCGACCAGCTCTGGATCTCCCACGACTACCTCGGTGATCGTCGCTTCGGTGACGGGAACCGACGTGATGACGGGTGGTCGGTTGGGGGGAGCTTCGGTAACTTCCACCACGTAATGCTGTGCGGCGACTCCTCCGCGACCGTCGCTAACGCGGAGCGTCACGGCGTGAGTTCCCGCGTCGTTGGCGGACGGGGTCCAATTTGCCTGGCCGGTCGCCGCGTCAATCGCCATCGCCGACGGTCCCGTGACCAGCGAGAAGGTCAATGGGTCTTGGTCCGCGTCCCGCGCCTCGCCGTCGTACTCATAAGGTTGCCCGACAATGGCTTGTGTGGTCGGCAACGAGGTCCATTCGGGCGGTTCGTTCAGTTTGCCCAAGACCAGTAGCTCGTACGTGAAGGGAAGCCGCTGCGAATTGTGGAAGCTGAGTGTCTGCTCCTCTGTGAACTCGCCGACCGCGAGTGTCCGCCCCAGTAGCCGATCGCTGTAGTCGAAGTAGGGAGTCCCATCGGGCAGCAGACCGTCGGCGCCACGGACCTGTATGGTTGGATCGCTCAAGTTTGCTATCCCCACCAGCAGCGGCGCGTCGGCCTCGTACCGGCCGCGGTTGCGGATCAGCAGATCCGCATACAGCATATCTGTGTCCTCCTGGAAAGACGTGCGGCCGTACTCGCCCTGGAAGCTGGCCGTCACGTCGACCAGACGAGAAAAATCGATGGTGCCGGGCGCGAGCTGTGTCCCTTCCAGCGTTAGGCTGGCGGTGGCGGTTTGGCCGAACGCGTCAACAGCGGTGGCGACCAGCACGTTCTCGCCCGGAGCAACGGTGATCGTAGTGAAGAAATTGCCACCGGCGTCCAGCACTTCCACTGGGGTACCGTTGATCAGCACCGCCGTGACGGCGTTGGAGGCGACGGTTTCCGACCCCACCTCAAGCGGCTGGGCGTGGGCCTGGCCGGCGATGACCACGGAAGTGCCCGCGGCCAGCGCGGTGCCATCCGGCGGCGAGGCAATGGAAATGCCCATGGGTGGCAGAGGGGCCGTCACGATCGAGCGAACCACGGGGGTCACGTTGCGATCGCTCGACTGCAGCGTCACTTCGACCTCGAGGTAGCGGCCTCGATGATCGGAAAGTTCCACGGCCGACTCGACTTCCTGCCACGGCAGGCTCGGCAGCGTGCCGCGATTGTCCGAAGCGCGAAGTCGCAGCCGCACATTTGTGCCGGCCGGCTCGTCCGTGTCCAAGACGACCGTTCCCCACGATACCCCGCCTGCTCGCTGTCCAGAATCTCGGTCCACGACCCGGTCGGCTCGGTCGAACGCGATCCGAATCCGGCCGGTCATGTCACTGTAGTTGTAGGGGTAGTAGCCCGTGTCGCGCGTCAACGCGACCTGGTTGGTGGTGGGATCGATCTTGAAGGTCTTGCTGGATGTGAGTGACGTTGTCCACACATATCCATCCGCGTCCACGGCCGAAGCCTTGGTGCAACCTTCCGAACCAGGCACATTGACGAACTGGCTGCTGAGAAGCGTCTTGTGATCCTCCGCGAAAACCCATTTGAGCATTCCGTCGGCATTGAACTTGCCAGCCCAAACATTCCCATTCAAGTCAACAGAGATCCCAGCACCACTGTCGCCGTTGGGCGATGGATAGGTCACTACCTCTCCGGTATTCGTGTCGTACCGGATCAAGCTCGTGCCGCCGTAGGGCGAGAGCCAAATGATCCCTGCGGGATCCACGGTAATACCATACATACCCGACTGAACATCAATGGCCCCCAGATACGTCTGCGTCTCGGTATCGATCGCATCGAGATAGCGGGAACCGGAAGTCGTGCTGTAAAGGACGCCGTTAGGAGCAATGACAGCCCCGTACGGATAACCGTTGACGGGAACAATGTTTTCGAATTCACCCGTTGCTTCGTCAAACACTTCGTATTGTTGTCGTCCGTTCAGACCAACCCAGAGCTTACCGTGCGTATCGACAGCGATGCCCCGCGCGCCTCCGCCGTAGGTCCAGATTCCCGGATTGTTGCGGTCGCGCCCCGCGTGGACCACCATCGCAATCCGCTCGTCGTCCGGCTGGCCGTCTCTGTTAGCGTCCCAAGGAAGTATTTCGTTCTCGGTGATGTACCCGTCGCCGTTGAGATCCTGGCAGGTGTCCATCACACCGTTGCCGTTCCGGTCGAACGAAACTCGCACGCAGGATCTTAACCGCATTGCCCCAATGAGTTAAATCATCGCCACGGTTGGCCACCCAGGCATCGCCCTCCGGCGTGACCACGATCCGCGAAGGATCCGCGGCTGAAGTGGGCCCCGTCCGATAACGGCCGATCTCTTCTCCCGTGCGCGTGTCCAGGCGAAATCGTTCCTTCGCCACTGTTGGCGATCCAGATGTATGGGAAGGTCGTCAAGTCCTGGTTCAAACGGAGTTCGTCTGCCACGTTGGTGGCGTTGACATTGAAGAGGGTCGCTTGCTCGAAGTCGTCCGTCGTTGTGAAGACCGCCAAGCCACTGGCATCCAATAGGCTGTCGCCCTCCGGCGATTGCGGAGGTGGACCGGCAGTCGCCACGACGCTCCCTTCCCCTTCCCCGCTCTCGGCAGTCGCTGCGGCCGTGTCGATTTGTGCGGCGCTCGCCACGCTTGCTGCACGATCGGTTACCACGTCGGTGGTTGAGTCAGCGGTCTGCAGTCGCCGCCAAACAGTGTCGGCCACTGCCGCCACACTTGCCGGCGCAGAGACGCGCCGCGACCGTATCCGAGGCGTCAGTCGGCTCGCTGCCGGCGGATTCTCCTTCCGCCATCGATGCCTGGTTCAGGTGATTAATGACCAACAACGCGTCGAGAGGGGACAGCAGGTCGTCCCGATTCACGTCGAGCATCAATCTCTGTGATCCCGATGCAATCAGCGTATATCGTTCGCCATTGAGCTGATTGATTACCAGCAGAGCGTCCAGCGGCGACACATAGCCATCCACGTTGACGTCCAACGCGTACTTATGTGCCGTCATCCATGGCAAACGGGGTCGGATGGCCAGATGGGCCACCAGTTCGTCACCGCCTGTCTGGCCGGCGATATGTAGGACGTAGTTCTCACCTTCCGCTACCGGTGCGGCGATCGCGGACTCGCCACGGGCCAACGCAATGGGAATCATTTCGTCGGAATACAGCTCGATCTTCAGCCCGTCGATCGATGCGTCCAGATTCACCACCAGCTCGCCCGCGGCGTCGGCGGTGAACGTGAACCAGCCTTCGCCCGTCTGAGCCATGATCGTGGACAGCAATTCTTGTCCGTCCGGCGTCAACGCCAGGAAGAACTTCTTGGACACCAGTTCCGGTATCAATCCCAGTTCGCCGAAATTGTAGTTGCGCGCCTGCATCTGCGCCGGGATCTGCATGGCGTAAAACATATCATTGGCAGTATGCCCCATCACGGGAGTACCGGGTGTGTCCAGGCCGTCGAGAAATGCGGTCGGCTGCGCCTCGATGATGTCGTAGGTGCCTGGCGGCAAGTCCGTGAATTCGTACCACCCATCGGCATTGGTGACGGTGGTGGTGTTCATGTCACCGGTCAACGTGATCGGGACATTGGGCAGGGCGAGTTCCTGGGACTCCATGATCCCGTTGTTGTTGACATCCAAATAGACGTAGCCGCCAATGGAGCAGGTGTCCTCTTGCACCAAATCTACGTCGAAAATGCGGACGTAGGTCTCCGTATCCGCATCGTTGTTCACGAGACGAAAAACAAGCGTGGCTTCCCCGCTCGTGGGAACATCGGTCAGGTCAACTGACACACGGTTGGCAACACCGTCAACGGCCTCGCTCAGCGGTACTTCCTCTTCGATCACCCCGTCACCCAGGGCTGCCGGCAGTCCCTCTGTCAAATTGAAATAGGAGTCCCGCTGCGGATGGAACGTGTTGACAAGCGAGAATCCTTCCGCATCCAGAAGAGCGGCTTCGAAGGCGTCATTGACGAAGTCCGGATCGGTCATGTCAAAAACTGCCTCATACGTGAAACTGAGACTCAGCGGCAGAGCCGCCATGTTGAACTGCCTGTCGATGGTCACCAGAAAAGAATCGCCTTCATGCAGGATCGCGCTCCCTTGAGTGACCTGCCCTCGCCCATTGGGGCTGCCGCCAACCTCGTGAATGTTCCAGTTCGTAAGCCCCTCGTCGAAGCCGAGCGAGATCGTGGGAGCCATCGCATGGCTGCCGAGTTGGGTTGTCTGACCGTTGCTGACGATGCCGTCGTCCGATGCGACAACCGAGAGGGTTTCCGTCGTGGCCGCGCTGGCGGTGGGCGGGATGGCAGCGAAGCCCGTTGGTGCCGTTGGCTCGGCATCCGTTGTGGCGTTCGGTGGTGCGGAAAGGGAAAGGCCGGGACCGGCGAAGAAAGAACCAAGACCGGATCTCTCGCCGCGGTAAAGATCGTCTAGAGGGTCACCTCTCGGTGTCTTGAAAACGGAGTTCGCAAGCTCGTGGTTCAGGGTCGGAGCAGGTGACTGGCTGGAGGCACTACCGGCCCCGAATCCATGGGGAAGGTATGGGGCGGATCCACCGCCTGGACGCGAGGTCGGCCGGTCTCCGCCTGGCAGTTCGCCCAGAACATCTTCCAGACCAATGGTCACCAGCAACGTGGACTCGCTCAGCCATGGGGGTGACGCCTGGCTTGCTGATTCGTGTCGTGGTTGCTTGCCACCCTGTTGTTCGGCATGCCGAACGGTGACTTGCTGTTCACGATGGGGCGACTGAGCCGAATCGATCACTGTCTTCCCCTGACGTGCATGAAAAACTCGTGAATTCTCCTCCTCCCTCTCTTGCTGCGCCTCTTGACCCGCGTCAGACGAAGACCGGCCCTTGGACGGTTGTTGCATCGTGGCGAACAAGCCCTTCGTGGCAGCGACTGCGTGCTGGTCCGCGGCCGAGCCTTGAGTTTGTTCCGGTCGTATCATGGAATGACCAGTAAATGTCAGTACTTCAACAAGCATCGATCCGGGGGCGGCACGGACCTCCAGCTGTTCGGTGATCCACAACCGTTGCCGCGTTGTGATACGGTTTCTTTTCAGTCGAGCGATGCGACGACAACGTTTCTCGTGTTTGCCTGACATGGGTGGTGATTCCTATTGCCGATAAGGCTTGGGCCACGGGAACACTTAATCCGGGCACTGCTGGCAGGACGGGGGCGCTTTCGCCAGGTGCATTGCATGAGTTGCGAAGAAGAACAGATCGCCGACAAGGAGTGTCGCGCAGAAAAAAAGGACGGATGAAGTTCGCCCTTGATTACCCGCAGACCGTCGGCGCTGTCTGTTGCCAGGTGTTTCGTTACACGCAAGGCGAGCATGAACTGCGCGCAACGATATACCGCGGTTGCTTGCCGGGCTGAATACCTGAGAACCGCGTCGGGCTTGCTCTTGAGCAGGTGCGTGTTAATCATGGGGAACCAGGTAGACGCAACCTGATTCCGACGCACACCCGACCGTCACCTCGGATTGACAGCGCGAAACTTGGCGCGTCACCCACTACGGTGCCACTGGCCACATCCTGCTGGCTCGTGACATGGTGCAACCATTCCCAGATGCAATCGCGTCGCACTGCGATCACCACACGATGCAATCACTTCGTAGCGTGCTGAATTATAATCCCGCGGAACGTTAGAAGGTAATCATTTTCACCAGCAATCCCAATTTTTTTCCTCGGATGTTCGTGCCGTTTCAGGCGGTTGACGTACCAATTCGAAGTTCGCAAATCGCATGCCAAAGCAGTGAGAGATCGACGTTCGATTCTGACATTCCCATGGGACGCGGTCTATTTCGGTTTCTGTCCGCCGACTGAGCGATGACGACCTTCGTTCGCGCAACCTGGATTCCGCCCAGCCGGTTTATCCGGTTCAGGACGCCGCGCACCGATTATTGGAGCGCCATCGGGCGCTCATCCCCACAGATTGACACCCGGGGGGGAGTCAACGGTCCTGACCCCTCTTTGTAGGACGGGACCCTGTCCCGTCCGAGTCGGTCTCGTGGTAAAATCGCCTGCGACCGATAGCTCCGCTCGGACGGGACGGGGTCCCGTCCTACGCGTTTTGTTGTCGCCTGGGATCATTTACGCCGCATGATTGCCATTTCACACGACGGCTCGACGATGCTTAACCTCGAACCGCCACCAGGATTTCGTGGACTTCAACCAGATCTGCCCATGACCCGATACGAGCGTCATTTGCCTCACTGGCGGCAGGCTGGGGCAACATACTTCGCAACGTTCAATCTCGCCGATGCCTTGCCTGCCGCGAAGCAAAATGAACTTCGATCGATGCGGCGGGATTGGGAAGCGAAACATCCGTCGCCGCGCACGGAAGCCGAGTGCTTCAAGTACGCTCAGACGGTCTTCAGAAAGGTTGAAAAGTGGATGGATGCCGGCTTCGGCAAGTGTTGGTTTGGCCAAGCCAAGTACGCCGACGAACTGCAACGATCGTTACTGCACTTTCACGGCCGACAGTATGAGATGGGGTGTTTCGTGATCATGGCAAATCATTGCCACTTGGTAATCCGCCCGTTCGAAGCCTTTCAATTGGAGAATATCCTGGGCGCCGTGAAACGTACGACGGGTTGGTTTGTCAACGAGCACGAAGGTCAGACGGGATCGCTCTGGCAGGAAGAGTGTTACGATCGCATCATCCGCGACGAAGAGCATCTTTATCGAGTGGTGCAATACATTGGACGTAATCCGAAGAACGCTGGCATACCTCAGGCACACTGGCGCCGCTGGATGAGTCCAGCGTGGCAAGCAGCGGGCTGGGATTTCGTGGATCAATAGTGGGAAGGGTGTATGACGTAGGACGGGACCCTGTCCCGTCCGAGTCGGTCTCGTGGTAAAATCGCCTGCGACCGATAGCTCCGCTCGGACGGGACAGGGTCCCGTCCTACGCGCCAGTGGCACACCATTTTTTCTTCTACGCGGCGTCTTGGCCGGGGAGCCGTCGGCCCTGCAATTGATAGACGTAGCGCAGGATCTCGGCCACGGCCGCGTACTGGGCGGCTGGAATCGGCTTGTTGATGTCAACGTGCTTGTACAGCACTTGTGCCAGAGGCTTGCGTTCGACGATCGGAATGCTGTGTTCCAAGGCCAGCTGGCGGATGCGTTGAGCCAGCACGCCGGCTCCCTTGGCGACCACGATCGGCGCTGCCATGGTGTCCGGGTCATATTGAATTGCGATGGCCAGTTCCGTGGGGTTGGTGACTACCACGTCGGCCATCGGTACGGCCGATTGCATGCGGTTCATCACCAGCTGACGCTGAATCTGGCGTCGCCGAGCTGCCATGTGGGGGTCGCCCTGCAGCGTTTTCATTTCTTCGCGGACCTCTTGGGTGGTCATTTTCAGATCCTGTTCGAATTTCCATTTCTGGAACCCATAGTCGAAAACGGCCAGGATCAGCAAGGCGACACCGATCTTCAGACAGGTTGCCAACAAGATGTCGAACAGCAAAACGCCGATCTCGCCCACATCGCGCGACCCCATACCCAGAATGACGTCCGAGTATCCCCAGACAGACCAGGCAGCCACGGCCAGTACCACGCCGATCTTGAACAGTCCGAACCCCAGCCGGACCACATTGCTGAGTGACACAAGCCGTTGCGCGCCTTTCAGGGGATTGATGCGACTGGGGTCGGGAGCCAGCTTGTTGGGCAGCAGCAGCGGTCCGACCTGCACCAGATGCACGATGATCGCCAGCAGCAGCAACAATCCGAAAATTGGGAGTAGGACGTGTGCCAGATTCAGCAGAATGGCGGTCCCTTGAAAAACTACGAATTGGGCATCGGCGGCCAGCCACGCTTCCCCGCCCAATTGCTGCTCGGTCATGCGGCCGAGAAACTGCAGCAGCGCGCCGCCAAAGTACATCAGAATCAGCGTGGCTCCGACCAGCAGCAACGCGGACGACAGGTCCTGACTGCGCGCGACTTGACCCTCCTCGCGCGCCTTCTGCCGCCGATGCGGTGTAGCTTCCTGGGTCTTGTCACCAAATTGATCAGGCATCCGACTCCTGAGTGTTCAGAGGAAGTGTTCAAGGCGGCGGACTGTCGAAAGCCGAGCGAATCAGATCAATGGCCACCAGGCTCTGCCCTTCGAACATGCGCGTCAGAACGCCTAACGATAACAACATGGCGGACAACAGAATGATGGAGTTCACGCTGAACCCGATCGCCAAGATGTTGAGTTGAGGCAGCGTCCGGCTGATCAGACCCATGATCAGGATGGAGAGCATTAACGCCACGATCATGGGCGCCGCGAGCTTGAGGCCCAACGCGAAGCTGTAGGTCGTGATTTCGGTCAGTGCCTCGATCAACGGCATCGAGAAAAACGTTTGGCCAGGCGGCATTCGCTGAAAGATCTGAAACAACGCATCGAGCAGGTAGGCGTGTCCGCCCGTAATCACGAAGATCGACAGCATCAGCAAATGCAGGAATTGCGAAAACACCGGGACACTTGTGTCAAAGTCCGGGCTGGCTACATCCGCCAGACTCATACCGGTCATCTGTCCCAGGATCTGACCGGCGAGTTCCATCCCGGAGAAGTAGATCATCACGGCCAGCCCCAAGGAGAGCCCAACCGCGAATTCGCAGGTCAACAGGACCACCAGTTGCAGCAGATTTCCGGGATCCTCCACCGGCGTGTGCCAAAATAGTGGCGAGACAATCAACGCGATGCCGATGGCCAAAAACGTGCGCACCTGCATGGGGATGGCACGCGAGCCCCAGACCGGAGCCAGGACCACCAGGCCGCTGACCCGCGTCAGGACCATCAGGAATACCAAGAACTGGTGTGTGTAGAGATGCAGCAGGAATTCCATGAAGCCTCACGCTCAACATCGTTCCCCCCAGCACGGTTCGCCCGCCCGTCAGCCTCCCAGCAGGGTCTGAGGAATATTGGTGAACAGGTCGGACGAGTAGGTCATCATGCGCTCAATCAACCATGGGAGACACATGACCAGGACCAACGCCATGGTGACGATTTTGGGCACAAACGAGATCGTCTGATCCTGGATCTGAGTGAGGGCCTGAATCAGGCCAATCACGAGTCCCACGACGACTCCGACGAGCAGAACCGGTGCCCCGACAATCAACGCGGTGGACAACGCTTCACGAGCCAAATCGGCCGCAACCTGAGAGTCCATGGGGACTGTTCCTTTCGTTCCTGCTGGTGCCGTACGCGATTCGAACGGGTGCCGCCGGGCGGGGATCTCTGCCCGCCGTCAGTAAACCGGTCCAAAGCTCTCCAATAACATGCCCACCACCAACCGCCATCCGTCAACCAGGACAAAAAGCATCAGTTTGAAAGGCAGCGAGATCATGACCGGGGGCAGCATCAGCATGCCCATCGAAATGGTGACACTGGCCACCACAATGTCCAAGATGAGAAACGGGAGGTAAATCTGGAACCCAATCAAGAAAGCGATCTTCAGTTCACTCAGCATGTAGGCCGGCAGCAGGACCTGTAGGGGCACGTCGTCAAACGTTTCTGGCGACGGCGTGTCGGGGGGCATGTAGCGATAGAAAAGGTAGACGTCTTCGACGTTTCCCGCTGCGGAAATCTGCCGGCTCATGAATCGCTTGATGGGCAACGAACCCGCTTGCCAGGCTTCCTCCAAAGTCATCTCCCCTCGCGGGTCGGTGTACGGCCCGATCGCATTGTCGTACACGTCCTTCCAGACCGGTGTCATGATCAGCAGGGTCATGAAAATCGCCAGCGATGTGATGACCTGGCTGGGCGGCAGCTGCTGCGTCCCCAAGGCCTGCCGGAGCAGTCCCAGCACGACGATGATGCGAACGAAACTGGTCGTCATGAGCAAAATGGCAGGGGCCAGGCTCAACACCGTCAACAACAGCATCACCTGCAGCGTCGAACTCAACCCCTGCGGGCTGGTCCACTCTTGCGGGCCGTCTCCCAGCAGCTCAACGACGGGTTCGGGAATCGACACCATCGAGTGCTGTGCCCGCGCGGTCGTGGTCACGGCGGACAGGACCAGCAGGGTCGCTACGTAGATCAAGAGCCGCACGACGAGGCGAACCGGGGGTCGCGGCAGAGTGGTCTGAAATCGGGCTCGCCCCAGTGGCGCGGCTGGCGATCTACTGGAGTTGCAACGTGTCATAACATGTCTCGCTTGTGCCTCGGGCACCTACCCCTGGCGATTCGTACCCGGAGTGGAGAATTCCCCCACATCCGACGGTGTTCGCGCCGATCTCGGTCGCGACGGCTGTTGCGTACCAAGCTGGTGCAGAACCTGGCGAAACGTCCCGGTGATACTTCCCTGCTGATTCTGCCGACAGAGTCCCAGCAGGTGATTCACTTCATCCGGATCCGTGATTTCCGTCAGGCTCTTGGCGCCTTCGGCCGTAACCGAGATCAGTAGCAGCCGCCGGCCGAGT
Source organism: uncultured Planctomycetota bacterium (assembly GCA_963700575.1). Classification (GTDB taxonomy): domain Bacteria; phylum Planctomycetota; class Planctomycetia; order Pirellulales; family Pirellulaceae; genus JAJRVM01. The sequence continues at coordinate 56,335 of CAVOYC010000002.1, forward strand.
CGAATCAATTGCAGATTGTGGCGACTTGCCATCGGAGCGCGTCCCAAGACCTCCAACACATCCGTGGGAAGGGAAGCTGAGGCTTTGGGAAAGGCGCGACGTGCCAGCCAAACCAGCAAGAAGAACAGCCCCAACACGATGGCCAGACTGCTCAACACGACCGTCGTCACGCTGCCCGCGGTTGACGTGGTTCGCTCGAGCGGCTTACGCCCGTCGGAGGTGTTTTGGTTGCCGGCGGCCGGAATCGGAATCGGCTCGCCACGCGGCGCGCCTGCGCCAGGAGGCTTGGGGTGCTCGGATCGCTTGACCAGTCGGATCGGCAGCCGACGAACGGCTGTCGGCGCATCTGCCGGCGATTCTGACAGGTATTCTGGATCGCTCCGCCCGTCCAGTACAACATCGTCGCCGCGGGCGACACCGCCGAGCAACAGTGCAATCAACAGAGGGAGCGAGATTCGAGGCATCCTTGCCATTCCTTGTTCGTATCCAAGTCCGCCACACTACATCAGCTTGAGACAACCTGGCCATTGACGAGGGTGACTTTGACAGGTCAGGCAACCACTCGTCGATAGTCGCCGGCTCGCGTGTTTTTTGGCTGAAGCTGGTCTGCCTCAAGTGCCGATCATGATGAGGGGCATTGTACGCTCGTCCTGGAACGCAAATCACTGTCGAAGAAAATCATCGTCCTGAAATAAACAGCTTGCCGTCGCGCGTTCGAACTCCGGTTTCCAACCGCATCGACTCGACGTCCGCTCGGACGGGCGTTTGAACAAAGGTGATGGTCCTGCCACTCGTCCCCCCGGAGCCACAGTGGTCGTGGGGTTCATCACGGCCCTTCAATCCACGTCATCTCCGGAAATCAGCTCTGCAATACGCACACAGAAGTTATCGTTGAGCACAAGCACTTCACCGCGGGCAACGAGGCGACCATTGACATACACGTCAACAGGATCCCCCGCCAGTTTGTCGAGTTGCACGACCGAGCCTTTACGTAGCTGAAGTACGTCTTCCAGATACATATGTGTGCGTCCCAGCTCGATTCGCATATCGAGCTCGACGTCGCGCAGCAGTTCGAGCGAAGCCCGTTCGGTGTTGCTCTGCGAGCCAGTCAACTGCTTGAGTTCAAACGGCGTTAAACCGGCAACGCGTTGAACGATCGGTTCGTCGACCGAGCGGATGGCTTCCTCCGCTTTGTTCAGCAGGAACTGAACGTCTTCGTCCATCTCGGTAGTGGATGGAACGGGATCGCCTTCCGATGGATCGGGCCGTGGTGGAAGATCGGATTCCACGGTGGGATGTGGGCCGTCGGCGGCAGACTTCGGCGGGGGGGACGCAGCAGTTGCGCAGCTTGGCGCAACAGTTCCTCAATATCTTTGTCTTCCGAGCCGAGATTGTCCGTGCCGTCTGTCATAGGCCTGCGCTTCGCAAGGACGGGCGGGTGGCGTGTCTGAGCCGCTACAGTTCGACGAACGTGTAGTCGGCGAACACCACCGACCGCAACAGGGGTTTGCCAATCAGGGCGTTACTTTTCTCTAAAAACCGCCGTTTGATCAACCCCAACCCGGCATCTTCCAGGTCACTTATCTCGCTATCGCGGATTTCCTCGATCACCTGACTCCGGAAACGGTTCATATTCCGCTGAAAGAGCTCGCTCGAACTCGCGCAGATCCGCCTCCGCAACCGTCCCCCACAGATGAAAATCGGTGCGAAAAGTGGATTCGGTCGGCAGGCGGTGATTGGTGATGGTGAATGCTCCCAGGTCAACCTCAATTGCCTGATCTGCCTTGCTTGCTTGATTCGGGGCCTCGGTATCAGGGTTGGCCTGGGCTTGTCGGGCGACCAATTCGATCTGGGCGGCGACTTCGTCGGCGCTGGGGAGCCAGAAGTAGGCAAACAGGCATTCGGCCATCACGACGGCTCCAATGAAGCCGACGATCAGGAACCGTCCGATCATCGAGTCACCTGGTTGTCGGTTCGGTGGTCTTGTGGTTCGACTATCTGTCATGGCATCGATTCCTGTCTGGATCCAAGTCGCGGCGTATGGCCACTCATGCGACAGATCAGGGAAGCTCGCCATCCGTGTACCGTTTTTCCTGTTCCTCCTTGGTGCCCATCAAATCGCTCACGACTTCGTCGAGCATGAAGACTTCGACGCGTGGGTTTTCTCGCTGGGCGATGGGATCCGAGCCGAGGTGCATCGGCTCGTAGGGGCCGGCGACCGGAGATGCGAATCCGGCGGGGGTCAATGCCTTTTTGTTCGGTAAGGTACTGGAACGTATTCCAGCACCGTGGTAGGCCAGTTCCCAGTGGCTTTTGTAAGGCGGCATTGGCGGGGAGTGGTTTTTGCGAGGTATGCCCGCGAATTTCGATTTTCTGTGGTTGACCGCCGAAGTGCCAGCACGGCCTTGTCGAGTTCCTGTCTGGCGTGGTCAGTCAGTTCGGCGGAGCCTTCGTCAAAGAAGATCACGGTTCCGATGTGGTCTTTTCGCCGGGCCGAATGATCCGCACGCGCGGATAATCGCCGGTGGGAGCCTGGACTTTGTCGCCGCCTTGCATCACGTTCATGCGACGCGCGCGACCCTCGTTGGCGATTTTGGCGATCATGGCGTTGCGTGGTTGCGATTGGCCGGGAGCCAGGCTTTGCATGGCGGTATCGTATCCAAATCGTTTTGTCATCGATTCGACCATCGCCTGGTATTTCTGCTCTTCCTTGATCTCGCTCAGCGAGACCAGCATGATGAAGAACGTCAGCAGCAGCGACATCATGTCGCCGAACGTGACCACCCATTCCGGGATTCCACCGCCGGTATCTTCTTCTTGAACCAGTGCCATGGTCACGCCGCCTCCTCACTGGGCCGCAGTTTCGGTGGGAGGAAGGTGTTGAGCTTCTGTTCCACCACACGCGGGTTCTCACCCGATTGGATCGCCATGATCCCACGCACGACGATTTCCAGGCTCAGCATTTCTTGCTTGTTGATAAAGCCTAGCTTCTCGGCAAAGGGTATGAAGAAAACGTTTGCAACGATTGCACCGTACAGGGTGGTAATGAGGGCCACCGCCATGCCGGAGCCGATCTTCGACGGGTCGGACATGTCGCTGAGCATCATGATCAGTCCCATCAGCGTGCCGATCATGCCGTAGGCCGGAGCGAATCGTCCCATCTGGTCCATCAACGACTTGCCGTCGCGATGGCGTGTGGCGACGGCGTCCATTTCGGTCCGCATGATGTCTTCGATCACTTCGGGACGCGTGCCGTCAACGGCCATCTGAATTCCCAGACGGATGAACGAGTTGTCGACTTCGTCGAGTCGTGCCTCCAGGGCCAGCAGTCCGTCGCGTCGGGCGGTTTCCGCCAGGCTGACGAGTTGCTCGATCAGGTCGGGGATGTTGTCAGCCTTGTTCAGAAACACTTTCTTGGCCACCATCGGGACGCTCAGAATGCTTTTCAGCGGAAAGCAGATAAACGCGGCGCCGATCGATCCGCCGATCACGACCAGCACGGAAGGAATGTCGAAGAAGGCGCGAAAAAGGGGCACTGCCGGTGGCGATCGAACCGAGAATCAGTCCGACGGCCAGGAGCAATCCAATGACGACTTGCGATATCCATTGTTTCCTCGATCTAATCCGCTGTGCGGCCGTGCGACGCGAACACTCGCAGGCAAAGTACGGACGCGGTTAATGGTCTTTGTCGGCGGCGGTTTCGGACCGGTCTGGTCGTGTCTCGCTCCCGCCGGGCGGGCTCCGGTATCAGATGCTTCGTCTGCTGATACGTTATGGCCCGCAGCAACACTTCATCCATTGTTTCCGCTACAACCACACGCTCACCGGTGGTGAGCGTAATGAACGTGTCGGGGCGAGTCTCGACGTACCGAATCAAATCGGCATTCAGGATAAACAGCTCGCCGTCGAGGCGAGTCAGCTTGATCATGGCAACGACCCTCCGTGCCCGGTCATCGACCTCCGAATCGAAACGACCCTGAAAAAACATAGGACATATCCGACCAGCGGGCCGGTGGAGTTGGCTCGTCACGCGGTCTTCCGCCGACTCCTTGCGACTCCACATTCCTGGCCATGGGTCTCTTACCGCCGCATGTTCAGCAGTTCGTCGAGCAGTTGCTGAGAGGTCGAGATCACGCGCGAATTGGCTCGATACTGGGTCGACGCCAGCAGCAGGTCGATCAGGTTCTCACCGGTGTCGGTATTCGACAATTCCAGTGCGCCGGCCAAGGATAGTCCCCAGCCCCAGTTCACCCGGGTTGCCTTCCACGGGCAGTCCGGAATTGAAACCCACGCCGAACATGTTTTCGCCGCGCTGGTCCAACCCCAAGGGATTCGCGAATTGCGCCAGGCGTATCTGGCCCAGCGTGCGCGTGATGCCGTTACTGAACACCCCCATGATTTCGCCGCCTTCGCCGACGCTGAAGCTGCTGAGCGTGCCGGACGATGACCCATCCTGTCGCGAGGCCGAAATCTCGCTCCCGGCGGCCGCAAATCCGGTGACTTGTGCGAAGTCAAAGTCGAACACCAGCGGGCTCGTCGAAGGAATGTCGTTGCGTCCAATCGTGACGGTCGGATTGTCGGCCTGAATCAGGTTTCCCTCACCGTCAAACGAGATCAGCCCGGTCCCCACGGCGATTGCCTGGTCAACGCCTGCCGGATCGTTGTCCCCCGAATCGGCAAACCAGCGGTAGGTCGAGGTCTGACCGTCGCGTGATTCCAGCACGGTATTGAGCCGCACGTTGAGCGGCACGCCGAGCGTGTCGTAGACAAGGAAGTCGGATGTGGCGCTCTGGCCCACCCCCTCCTGCATGTTGGTGAACCCCAGGTTGGGTGTCGTGATCGTGCCTGTCCCGGCCGCCATCTGGAACGCGGAAGAGGGGATCTCGATGGCCGTGGCGGTTCCATTATTGGAGACGATGCGCAGCCGCCCGTCCGCCGTAATCGAGCTCCCTGCCGTCAGCGTGCCTGACTCGCCGGGAATTCGGTTGATCGAATCAGGGATCGGGTCGGGGTCCCCGGGCGCCGATGTCTGGATGCCGGACGCCTGGTCCAGGAACTGCAGGAAATCGGCCACCGTCGTCGTGCCGTTGATATCCAAGGTCTTTTCCGTCAGCGCGTTTCCTCCTTTGCGACCGGAATAGGTCAGTTCTCCTGCTGCGAACAAGTTTTCGTAGCCGACGCCGTTTCCCCGCACCACGTTCACCAAGGGGGTGGTCGCGTCGATCGTCGGTCCCGTCAAGTCTCCGACATACAGCACATCGCTGTCGATCACCGCCGCCGTGTCGGCGACATCACCGGTGGGAGTCAGGTTGCCGGTCAGGTAGACGTTTTGAGTGGCTTGCGCCGCGACTTCTTTCCCCAAGGGAATTTCGAGTGGCACCAGCGAGGTTTGCTGCAACGTATAGTATTCGTCCACGCCGTAGCCGAGCAGACGATGTCCCGTGGACGATACGAGTTCGTCGCTGGAATTGGTCCGAAAAATCCCGTCACGTGTGTAAAGGTGTTCGCCCTGTGATCCTTCGACAATGAAGAACCCATTGCCTTGAATGGCCAGGTCCGACGGGCTCGAGCCGAGCTCGATCGTGCCTTGAGTAAAGTCGGGCGTGATGGCGGCGACCTCAACTCCCATACCAATCTGCCGCGGGTTGGTGCCCCCCATGCTTTCGCTCGGGGGCGAACCTTGGCTGAGCGTGCGGAGAAACTGGTTGGCGAAGATCACGTCGGAGGCCTTGAATCCGACGGTCTGTGAATTCGCCAGGTTATTGCCGGCCACATCGATCTGTGTTTCCGCCGCGTGCAGGCCTGTCAACGCGGTAGTCATCGCGGATGAAAGTCCCATTTTCCTCTCCTTCCAGGTCAATATAATTCTGCGACCAGGCAGATTCGTGTTATCGGTATGTCCATGGTTCGTTCGACGCGGAGCAGTTCACTACGAGGCGACCGGCAGTATTTCACGAACGTTGCTCAACGCGATGCTGACGTCGCCGATATGAATGCGCACGGCGGGCGCTGCACCCTCTTCGGGAGCGGCGACGGTCACTCGATCCACCGTTCCTTGCACGTTGGATCCCTCATCCGTAAGTGCATTGATTTCCTTGCCGATCATGGCGCTGGCGGTGGTGAGGTTCTGTCCTACGAGTACGGCGTCCAGCGTTTTGGTCAATTTGTCAGTGGCTCCAATCGATCGCATCTGGCTCAACTGTTGCAGCATTTCGCTGTTTTCCATCGGATCGAGTGGATCCTGGTTCTGCAGTTCCGCGATCATCAACTTCAAAAAATCATCCAGATTCGTCTCTTCCAGGCCGCCCTTGTCATACCGGGATGCTTGCGACGGGGCGAGGGTGCTCACGGCTGATAGCGATTCCATATGGTCTCATCCTTTGCGTGGAGTCTTGTAGTGGTCCCCGCACGCTCAGCCGCGGGGCTTGTGATGTCCGTCAAATCAACACGTTCAGATTGCCCTGGTGCGTGATGCGGGAAAGGACTCGTGAACCGTCGACTTGATCCGAGGTTTCAGCATTTTCCGCGCCAGCGCGGTGCGGCACGTGCCTTTCTGGCCGGTCGTAATGCTCGTGGGCTGGATGCTGAAAACCGCCCGTATCGCGCGGCGAAACGTCGACTTCAAAATGTTCGATCCGAACCCCCTGCTCGGAGAGCCGTTGACGCAACTGCGGCAGGTTGTCCAGCAGCGCGGCACGTGCCATCTGGGTTTCTGCTTCGAGTCGAGCCGACATCACACCTTTCTGCAGATGGACCTCCACGTGCAGCGAACCGAGTTCGGGCGGTCGCAGTCGCAACCGGATCAGACCGCCTCGCTGCGGGGCCGCGTGTATGGCGCGTGCCACGCGCTGGATTAATCGAGACTGGTCCACCTGGGTCAATTCGTTGGAGTTTTCGCTGCGTGCGGCAGTTCGCGCCAGGAGGTGCTCCGAGAGCCTTTCGGCGGGTGTCGCGGTACGGGAGTTGCCCTGCGATAAGGCTGGCGACTGAGGGCTATCGCCAGTCGGTTCGTTGGACGTCGTCGCCACGCGCAGTTGCGGGTCCGCAGGCTCGTCAACGGGCCCGTGAAAATTCTCGACAACCGCCGTGCTGCCGCTCCCCAGCGCCGCCCGGTCTGTGTGAGCACTCGGGGAACGACCCCCGGTGTTGTCTTGGGCCTGTTCCGAGCGATGGGGTTGTCTCCCCGACCGTTTCGTCGCGTTTTCGGCCACCACGTCTTCGGTACCAGCTTTCTCCGCTGGAGACTCACCGTCGGTGCCGGTCGCGTTGGTCGGGGAAGAACCCTGACCGGCCTTCCCCTCGGCGGCACCGGGATTCAAGGCGGCGGGCGAGTTGCCAGCAACGTGTTGCGACTGGTCGGCGGTCATTTGTGGGTTGGTTGATGGTCCGCTCTCCTTCAGCTTCATCGCTTCATTCTCGTCGGTTGCCGGGTCAGCGGATGCCGCCGCATCGAGTGACTTCTCGGCAGTTTCATCTTCAGTCGTGCCTGGTCCCATCGGACTTGCGTCTTTACTCGCGACAGCGCCGGACGGCTCGACATCGCTCGACGAATCCTCGGGATCGGCGGGCGCCGTTCGTTGCTCCCTGGCGTCGCGATCTGATTCGGGGTTCGAGTCGGACGCCGCAGAGCGAGGTTCTTCATCGCGACTTTCGATACCGCCGGAGGACTGCCCGGCATCAGTGTCGGTCTGGCTCGGTTGCTGTTGCGGCGAGTCCGCGGCAGCGATGTTGAGCCGATCACGGTCACTGCTTCGATCTTCGAGTTCTGCGTGGTCGTCCCGATTTGTTGCCAAACTCAACGGCGATGGCGACGACGTCATGTGTTGGACGAAGCAGCCCTGGGTGTTAGCTCGCGTTTGGCAGGTGCGTGCGAACCGTGTTGGTTCGAGCGTGTCACGGGGGACTTTGTCGTCACGTAGGGAAAGATCCATGGTTAGCGGCGAACCTCTGCTCGAAGGAGTCTCTATTGTGTGGGGCCGAATTGTTTGAGTTTTTCCTGAGCATCCTCGATTTGCGACACCATCGGTTCTCCCAGCCGGATGTTTCTCAGAATCTCGTACAATTGGTCGGCATCCGCTCCTTGTTTGAATTCGGCGATAATTTTCTTGCGTTTATCGATGGGCATGTTCTTCATGATGGTGACGACGGCATCCATCGAATCGTCGTCAAGCATTTTCAGGATTTGTTCCTTGGCCTGTTCCGGCTTGATCGCTTCCAACGTGCGCTGGAGTTCCTTCAGCGCCGTGGCCTGTTCCTCGTCGGCCAGCTCCTGCAGTTTCACGGCGTATGCCTGCCTCAGGTCATCGAAGCGGGACGTTTCCCGTTCCAGATGACTCTGGATTTCCTTCATCGACTGCAGACCTTGCCCGATCGCTTGTTCTCTCAAATCAAGATCCAGACTGGTGAGCATCTGTTGCCGCAATCTGGCGGCGTGCGACGGTTGTTCGCTGTCGGCGGCCTTCTCTTGAGCGACAATGTGCCGTTGCATGGTCAGCAAATCGATGCCGTGTAACGCCGCGAGCACGCGGTACATGCGTTCCTCATCCAAGGCTCCCTTGAACCACATCGCGCCAATTGCCACGACCAGCGCCAGGACCGTGGCCAGGCAGAAATAGAGAGTTACGGCGCTGAGCAAGGAGAAGAGTTTCTTCATGGCCCACCCCCTCTGCCGGCCCTACGTCTTCGTTGTAAGGCTATTTCGTCCAGCTGGCGAAGTTCCGCCTTTTCTTCCATTCTTCGGAATTCGTGCGAATGCCGTTCACGCAGCTTCTCCAGAATCCGCAGTTCGCGATCGGCTTCGACCAGTGCCTGGCGGCGTCGCTCGATTTCGACGCCGACCTTCTCGCGTTGTGCGGCCAGTTGCCGCAGTTGTGCGAAAATGACCAGTTCATAGCGATGGGCATTCAGCAATCCGTCAACTTCGATGGGACCGGGTAGCGATTTGACATAGGTCAGCATCTTGGCCTCGTGCATCTCCTGCTGGATGTCCCGTTGGCGATCGTGCAGGATCTGATCGGCATGGTAGGCGTTGGCCAGCTCCTCGCGGCATCGATCCCGCTCGGCTTCGCGGAGCTTTAGCAGTGGCTGTAATCGAAAAGTGAAGGCGGCCATGATCGGGTAATTGCCTACGATTTCTCGAGAGTGGTCGGTTTACTCGGATGACGGCAACGATCCGCCAGAGTCAGAAACGTTTTGACGGTCGCCTGCATGTCACTTGATTCACTGATGGCTTGGCGCAAGAACCGGTCGATGTCCGGTTTCATGTTGATGGCAGTGTCCACCGCGGGATTACTCCCCATGCGATACGCGCCGATGGAGATGAGATCCTCGTGTTCGCGGTACACGGCCATCAATTCACGAACGGTTTGCGCGGCGCTGTAATGTTCGGCGGTGACAAGATCGGGCATCAGACGACTGATGCTGTGCAGCATGTCGATCGCCGGGTAGTGCCCTCGGCCGGCCAATCGTCGCGACAAAATGGTGTGTCCGTCCAGCAGGCCGCGCACGGCGTCGCTGATCGGCTCGTTGACGTCGTCCCCTTCCACCAGAACGCTGTAAAAACCGGTGATGCTTCCTTGTGACGTCAGTCCCGCTCGTTCCACGAGTCGTGGAAGGAGGGCGAAAACGGATGGCGGATAACCGCGCGTCGTGGGAGGTTCGCCTGCCGCCAGGCCAATCTCGCGCTGGGCCATCGCGAAGCGTGTCAGCGAGTCCATCATCAGCAGCACATGACGGCCACGGTCCCGAAAGTACTCAGCCACCGCCGTGGTCGTCAGAGCGGCTTGCACACGTACCAGTGCCGGCTCGTCACTCGTGGCTACCACCACGACGCTGCGCCAAACCTTCGGGTCCCAAATCGCGCTGCAGAAACTCATTGACCTCGCGGCCTCGTTCGCCGATCAGACCGATCACGTTCACGTCAGCCGAGGTATAGCGAGCCATCATTCCCAGGGTCACGCTCTTGCCGACCCCTGATCCCGAAAAGATGCCCAGGCGTTGTCCGCGCCCGCACGTCAGCATGGTGTCGATGGCCCGAATACCGGTCGCCAGCGGCTCGTGGATCCGAGGCCTTTCGATGGCGGATGGAGGACTGCGATCCAATCGCGTGCGTGACGTAAGTCCTGGTTGAGGGGCGTGGTCGAGCGGGTTGCCTTGAGCATCGATGACACGCCCCAGCAGCGAGTCTCCCACGCGAATGTGACGGGCTGTACTGACCAATCGAACCCTGTTGCCGCGGCGGACCCCTGCGACGCTGCCAAACGGGTAGATCACGGTCTTGTCATTACGGAAGCCGATCACCTCGCCGCGCAGCGGAGAACCGGCCTGGCGATCGATCTCGACCAACGCACCCACCGGGGCGGGGAAGCCAGCCACGGAGGTTGCCAGACCGTCCGTGTGCACAACACTCCCCACCAGTTGCGTGGGCATGATCTGCGGCAACAGGTTGATGAGGTCTTGTGTCATCGATGTTAACAGAGTCGGCTTGCTCGAACTCAACAGTCGGCCACCTGTCTACGAATGTACTTGGTCCCTGACCGTCGCCCATCGACACGTCGCCACCGGCTCGCTTGCGACATCGCCGAGTCAGCGCGACCAGGGGGCGTTCACGACGTCAACTCTTCCTCGATCCTGGCCAGTTGTGCTTCTATCTGCTGGTCAATGCATCCATAATCGGTGACCACGCGACATCCACCGGGCGAGAGACCGGGATCGGAGACGATCTTGGCCGGCGCCATTTGGCCGAACTTTTCCATGATTTGTTCCCGCAACTCACCCAGGGACGCGAAGTCGCCAGGACTCAGATGCAGGGTAACGGTGCTTGCGCCGGTGGCCAATTCCAGCGCCTCACGAATCCACTGTTGCGGGATTTGCGGCTGGCGCGACAATTCGCCTCGTATGACGCGCTGCGCCACGGCGACCACGAGATGGACGACGTTTTTTTCCCATTCTCTGATCCAGGCCACCTTCAGCTGGGTGGCCGAATCGATGGCCTGTTGCAGAGCTGGTGTGAGCGACTGCCATTTCGTTTCCGCCGCGGCCAGCGCCGCCTTGGTAGCCTCCTGCTCGGCTGCTTGCCGTCCTTGTAGTTTGGCTTGCGCCAGTACATCTGCCGCTTGCTTCTGCGCTTCCAGCACAATCTGTGCCGCCTGTTGCTTCACCGTCTCGAGATACATGGACGCGGTCTGCGACATATCCTCGAGGTTAAACTCGCAATGGCGCACCTTCGTCCCGCTAGGAATGACGCGGCCTGCTTTGATGACGGATGCCATGGTCGGTTATCAGATCAAGTAAATAGGTTGTTCCTGGAAGTCAACGGCTTCGCCGGAGCGCGTCGTGACATGTTTCGGTTCTTAAGCGGCCACCGCAAAACGCCCTTTGGCGGGTAATGTCAGGGTCCCTTCATCAACCAGGTACTGAGCCACTTCGGCCATTTGTTGCTGAGCTCGTTGTACATCATCCAACCGAATGGGGCCGATCTGCTGGATTTTGCGCTCCAGTTGCGTGGCTTCACGGCTGGGCAATTGCGATAGAATTCGCTTCACAAACTGGTGGCTGGCACCGGCCAGGGCGACCAAGGTTGTATTGGGGCTCGAGCGGTGGATGATCTGGGCTAGCGCCGAGTTGTCGAGGCCTTCCAGATCGGTGAAATCCAGGTTCATTCTGCTTTGGGCGTCGCGGTGGCGGGATCGGGACGGATCTCCACCCGCCTCTCGCCCCGCTTCCTCGTTCCGCCGAGCGTTTCCATCCCGCATCGAGTTTGTCTCAGCGGACGCCGCCGCCGACGCGTCGGTAGGGTGCGCAGGTGCGCTGATGCGAAGGCGGCGGACGAGGCTGCGGTCCTGTTGCGAAAGTTCCGCAACCAGATCGTGTCGCTCGTCGGTCGACGCGTTTTGCAGAATCGCTTCGACGGTCGCCAGCCCGGCGGCAGCAACCTGCTCGCGATGCCCTTGGTGGGCCAGCAAAGAGCGCAGCTCCTGCTCCAAATCGCGAATCACGTCGGGGTGAGGCGTGGTCAGGCGGGCGATGCGCATCAGCGCATCCGTTTGCCGCGGACGAGGCAGATGCCGCAGCACGTCCGCGGCGCGCGAGGCCACCAGATGCGCGATCACAATGGCAGTTGTCTGGGGGTGCTCGTCAGCCAGGATGCGCGCCAGCTCTTGCGAGTCGATTTCGTCCAGGAAGCCGAAGGGACGCTCTGGGACCGCGTCCGGCTCCACGCACCCCAGTGTCGGCTGTGGGACGGATTCCTCGGTCGGCTGGCCGAATTTTCGCGCCAGCTCCGGATCGACCTCGACGCCCGACCCAAGATGCGAGGTGGCCCTGGGGCTGCGCTTGACAAACTCCTCCAGGGCGTCCTGTTGTTCGTGCGGTTCGATCTCGCCCAGATCCATCACCGCGTTGCGGACCAGTGCGGCCTGCTCGGCCGACATTTCGTCGAGCAGGGCGTCGGCACTCTCGGTTTCCAGGCTGGCAATCAGTATGGCGGCTTTGCGCAGTGCCTTGTTCGTCATGCCGCATCTCCAATCCAAGTGCGAAGCACGTTAGCCGCGGCATCGGGATCCTCCCGCACCATGGCCGTCAGTTCTTCTCTGAGTGTGCTGCCTGTGGAAGTCACGCGACGATGGAGCACCGCCGGCATCTCCGCTGGCTCTTCCTCCGTTTCGTCGTCAGCAGCGATGCGTGGCGCGATGGCGGGGGCCGGGGTTTGCGCGGTCGGAAGACCGGCTCGAATCATGCCGCGGAGGATCAACAGACTGATCAGCCCGACACCCAGCAGGCCGAGTTTCTGCCAGTTCATCGACAGCCAGGCCAAGGTGGTGGCGGTCAGCGGAGGCGGTTCAAACGGTTCAAGCGGGAAATCGGCATAGCTACTGACTTCCACCTGGGGAAATGGATCCTCGCCCGCCTCGCGGCGGGGGAGTGTGCGAACCACTTTTTCCTTGATTTGCTCGATGATCTCCGTCTCGATATTCTGCACTTCAACGCCGGGCGGGTCTTTCGGTTCCTCTCCTTCGGGCGTCGGATTGCGTTGTTTCCACAGCCTTGTGAAGTAGCTTTTGGGTACCGATACCGTGGCCGTGGCATAGGTGGGAACCAGCGGCGCTTTCTTGCGATTCGTTTGCTCATGCCCTGTTACGTTCAGCTGTTCTTCCCGACTCTCGTCCGAGGAAGTTTCTTGGTTCACGACGGTTTGGATGTCGCGCGGCCTGTTGCTCGGGACCTCATTGGGCTCGGCGCCCGGTTGACCGCCCACCGACGGACGGCTCTCCTGCGTGCGACTGAAACTCTCCGATTTCAGGGCGGTGGGTTGGGGATCGACGACGATTTTCGTCGATTCGTTAATGACATCCGGATCCATTTCGACATTCACACCGACGACGATGCCGGGGTAAACCGACAAACAATCGCAGATCTTCTGTTTCCATTGTTCTTCGTACAGTTGCTTCATTTCAGCGTACAGCTTCGTGTCTTTTCCGAGGCCATCAATTTCGGGGGGCGGGTAGGCGGTACCGTTGAGATCGGTCACCATGACATCTTCGGGACGGATGCCAAACCATCCGCTGGCCGTGGCACGAATGACATTGACCATGGCTGGCGTTATTTTGCGATTGGACTTGCCGCTGACCACGACCGTCGCTTTTCGTTCCACGACCTGGGGCCAGCCTCCTTGGTTCACCTCGCGGTACTGGACCGTCGCCCGGTCGATCTCGGCGTGATCGGAAATGACCTGCGCCAGCTTTTGCTGAATCGCATGGTTCATTTTCATGTCCGTCAGATGTTTGGACTCAAAGAAGGCATTGGTACTGTTCAACGCTTGATCAATCGAGCTGTCCCAGTTCTCGGGCAGGAAATCGGCTTTGATCAGTGCCTGGACATAATCGCTGTATCGGTGGTTCGGGACTCGAATGCGGTGTCCGTCGGGTTGGTAGTCGTCCAGGTTTTCGGCCGCAAACGCCGACTGAATGTTGTTGAGTTCTTCCCGCGTGAATTCCTGTCCACCGTATAGGTACTTGTCGGCCGTGTGGACCTGAAACATAAACAGGTAGATCAGGCTGACGACGATCGTCACCATCAGCATGCCGGCCGTGATCCGCGCTCCCGGCGTCATGCCCCTAAAAAGCTCGCCTGCTTGCGCGTAAGCTCTGTTCAGAAAATTCATCCTGGATGCTCCGTCTCGTCCATGAAAATCGGAGAAGGCACTCTGTTCCGTTCAACTCTGATGCATGAGCTTCGTCAGATTCGTATCTCCTTCAATTCCTGGTAAGCCTGCATCAGCTTGTTGCGGATCTGCATCATCATGCGAAACGACATGTCTGCTTTCTGGATCGAAGTCAGAACGGAAGCTGGATCGACGTCCTCGCCGGTCAGCAGTTGCTCGACGGCCAGGTCCGCCTGTTGCTGCATGGAGTTAACTTGATGGATGCCTTCGAGCATCAAGTTCTTGAAGGACCCTTCGCTCTTACCCTCCAGATCTGGGATCGGTGGAGGTGAAGGGGGCGTTGACACCGCGTGTGTCTGCACGCCCTGGATCAAGTTCGTTTGTATCGGATTCATCTGGATCGTTTCTCCATGGTCAGTAACGCGTCGCGCGGGAAGAAGGTCAGGCTACTGGATGGGATAACATTAGGGCACGCGATCAGGCGATGATCCGTAAGGATTGTTCGCCCATGCTTTTCGTGATTTCCATGACTCCCAAGTTCGCTTCATACGCGCGTGTGGCGATCAGGGAGTTGACGAATTGGCTCATCAGGTCGATGTTGGGATAGGCCACATAGCCTTTCCATTTGCCTTGTTTGATGGCCAGTTCATTCTTCGGATCGTAACGATATTTGGGTTCCACTGTTTCGGTGCGCACCGAGCTGACCTTGACGCCGATCGCGCCGTCGGCGGTCTGCAGCTGTTCGTCCGGCTGGAATATCACAAACCGTTCCTGGTACGGTTTGAGTTCACCTTTTTCGTTTCGCACCGATGACATGTTGGCCAGGTTCCCGGCGATGGCATTGAGCCGGATACGCTGTGCCACCAATCCGCTGGTGCTGATATCAAGAGCTTTCAACATGCTGGTTGATCTCCCCTGGGGGTCAGGCCACAGCGACAAATCGTCCTGAGCAACTCCGCAATCGACGGAGATCGCAAATGGATTTCACCCGTGTGTCGTAAACATCAGACTAAATGCGTTCACTGATAGCAGTTTGCAGCAAACGGAATTGGCTGCTCATAATCGATACGGACAGATTGTGCAAGAACTGGTTCTGGCAACTTCCGTGACTTGTTGTTCCATCCCGACATCACTTCGGTCCAGGAACTGAATAGATTTCATGGCGTCGCGGACCTCGCGCATTTCGTCGCCCGGCTGACTTCGAGTCAGGTCGCCGGGTGACGCGACTTCGTGCCGCTGGGACCGCGAGGCGATCGCATCTTTAAGGCGATCCTGGAAGGTTTCCACGGAGAGGTCGCGAACCCGGTAGCCGGGCGTGTCAGCATTGGCAATGTTCCCCGCCAGCACATGATGCCGGGCCTCCGCAAAGCTGACCGCTTCCTGCAGGATGGGAATACTTGTGTTGTTGAACAGGGTGGGAAGCATCAGCTATCCCTCCAACCGTTTGAGTAGGCGCGGTGCGGTCTTTCGCAGGCCGTCCGGCGGACGCCGTCGATTCTGTGGCATGCAGCGTGTGGGGGCGTCACGCGTGGCTCGTCGCGCGCGGGGGCCCGAACGGCAGTTACCGTTAACGGCGTGCAATTGACGTGCCAGATTGTGATGTGGCACCTCTTGCCGCTCGCGGTTCGACGAACTAAATCGTTTATCTGGTTGTAATAGCGCTGATTTCACTGAGCTTCCCACGGGCTTATCCTCGCGCCGATCGCGTCTGCTGTGTTGCGGTGGATCGGCAATCCGTGCTGGTCGGAACCGGCAAGAAGTGCCGATTGACTCGATTCCGTTGTCTGCTTTCAGGCGATCCCTTGTGAGCTGTGCCTCCTTCAGCTGCGACGAGCGTTCGGCGGATCGTGACGTCTCCTTGTTAGCGCGTGTTCGGTTTGCGTGTTACGTCTGCGATCCAAGTTCGAGACATTTTCGATCAGGCAGCGCGAGCAAACGATTTCGCTCGCGGTCCATATCCGTAGCTGCGCAGCTTGTTGGCCAATGTACGAATGCCGATTCCCAGGGCCTTGGCGGTTTTGGCGCGATGCCCGTCATAATGTTCCAAGGTGGCTTCGATTAATCGGCGTTCCATCACCTGCAAACTCATGCCCACTTCGATGCCGGGCTCCTCGGCGCGCCCTGGGGCGGGAGCCCGTCCCGGCACTTCGATCAACCAGGACCTCAATTGATCGGCCGTAATCGTCTGCTGTCCGCCCAGCACGCTGGCACGCGTGATGATGTTCTCCAGTTCTCGTACGTTGCCGGGCCAGCAGTGATCGACCATCAAGTCCATGGCGCTGGCATCGACGGGAGGGGCCGTTTGTTCCAGACGCCGGGCGGCGCGTTGCAGGAAGTAGGCGACCAGTTCCGGGATATCGGCGGGTCGATCGCGCAGGGGAGGAACCTGGATCGGTACCACGGCCAGTCGAAAGTAAAGATCCTGTCGAAAGCGACCATCTTCGACTTCCTGGTAGAGATCGCGGTTGGTCGTCGCCAGGACACGCACGTCGACGGCGCGAGTTTCGCTGGAGCCGACACGTTCAAAAGCCTGTTCCTGAAGGACGCGCAGCAATTTGGCCTGCAGCGGCAGTTCAATTTCGGTGATTTCGTCCAACAGCACGGTTCCTTGATCGGCCAATTCAAAGCGTCCGACACGTGGCGCGTCCGCTCCGGTGAAGGCCCCTCTTTCGTGTCCGAACAACTCGCTTTCCATCAGTTGTGGCGAGAGCGCAGGGCAGTTGAAGCCGACCAGTGCCGCGGTTGCCCGCCGACTGGCCAGGTGGATATTGCGAGCGACAAGTTCTTTGCCCGTTCCGCTTTCACCGGTGATCAAAACGGTCTCGTCGGTCGGAGCCACTTGCTGGATTCTCCGCCGCAAGGTCTGCATGGCGGAACTCGAT
This sequence comes from uncultured Planctomycetota bacterium, assembly GCA_963700575.1. Taxonomy (GTDB): domain Bacteria; phylum Planctomycetota; class Planctomycetia; order Pirellulales; family Pirellulaceae; genus JAJRVM01. The sequence continues at coordinate 73,378 of CAVOYC010000002.1, forward strand.
CCAATCATCATGGCGTACGAATTCGATTGGCTGCTCCGCTCGCCGGCAGGGACGGCGGTTCGGGTTCGTTCGGCTTCGCCGTGTCCCAAGGCGCGAGCCACCAGTTGTTCCAACTGGTCCACACCGAACGGCTTTTCGATGTAATCGAAGGCACCCTGCCGCATCGCATCGACGGCGGAAGCGACGGAAGCGTGCGCCGTGACCATGACGATCTGTGCATCGTGTGATCGTTCGCCGAGCGCTCGAATGAACTCCAGTCCGTTCATGCCGGGCATCTTCAAATCGGTGACAATCACGTCAGCGGACCAGTGAGTGAGTTGCTTCAGCGCCTCCATCGCACTGCTGCAACAACGCACTTCGTGACCGGCATGCCTGAGGACATCGGCCATTGATTCGCGAGCGTTTGGATGGTCATCCACCACCATGATCTGTCCGGTGACGGAGGGGACGTTGCCGTGGACAATCATGCTGCTGCCTCCATGTGGCGAGCGGGAAGGCGGATCGTGAAGGCGGCACCACCTTGCGGGCAGTTGCTGGCGCAGACATCGCCGCCGTGGGCCGAGGCAATACGCTCGACGATGGCCAGGCCCAGGCCCGTACCGCCGCTCTTGGTCGTGAAGAAGGGTTCGAATAGCCGGGGCTCGTCATAATCCCCGATTCCCGGTCCGCTATCGGCAACTTCCAGCTCGATTCCTTGTGGGCCCGATGTGCCAGTCACGGCCAGTTCACCCCCTTCTGGCATGGCGTCGAGAGCGTTGAGGATCAAATTCAAGGTGGCGCGGCGGAGCATGTCGCGATCGGCGATGATGGCCAGTTGCGAAGGAATGTCCACGTCCGTGCGAATGCCTTGGGCGACAAACTGCGGCCTCAGCGCGTCGCACACTTCCTGGACCACCGCCTCCAGATAAAAGGTCTGCCAGGAAGGAGCTCGATTCGAGGTGAATTGAAGCAAGTCGTTCACGGTGGCCTCCAATGCGGTGAAACCCGCCTCGATCTTGTCAACGATGTCCAACGTTCGGTCGGATCGATCCAGATGTCGGCGGAGTAGACTTAGATACAGGGTGAGCGGGACGAGGCTGTTGCGGACTTCATGAGCCACGTGGGACGCCATCTGGCCGAGGTCCGCCAGCCGGTTCTTCCGCGCCAGTTCGCGGTTCTTGATCTCCAATTCATCGCTCAAACGGCACACTTCGCGCTGCAAAATCCCGTGCGTCTGCTGCAGTCGGTCGGTGGCGGCATGCCAGGCATCCAGCACCGCCTGCAGGTCGGCGTCGCCGAACGGGTGAACGTCTTGCGGCTTCGTCCCGGGCATCGTCATCGTTTCTAGCATGAGTTGATTCCATTGTGTGAAGCAGCAGTTCGAGGATGGTCCAAAACGTGCTCACTGAAATAGGCCAGCTCAGCTTTCCGAACTCAGGTCGAGTGTTGAGTTTCTTGGACCAGGCGAATTCACGTAGGCCCGCGTGGCCTGCGCCGACGAATGGGCTCCTTGCAGCCGCGCGATCGCATCGTCGCGTCGGCGAGCCATTTCCGATTCACTCTGCTTCTCGACCAGCATGATCTCTCCCAGAAGGGCCTCACAGCGTTCGGCCAGTTGACGGCACCGCTCGCGATCGTCAGGACTCCGCCACGTCCGCGTGTCGGGATCCTGTTTCCGGTACGGTTCGAGTCGTTTCTGGATTTTTTGTAGTTCGGCCAGCAAGGTCTGCTTGGCAGACAGAACGGCCAGCAGTCGCTGGATGTCACCGTCTGAAATCAAATCGGACTGGCGGCGGGAAAGATCCCGCAACTGCTCAAGTATGCCGAGCTTCTTGCCGATCAATTCAACGAGCAAATCGGTTTCAAACGGGTCGTCCACGCCCATCGGTCCTCAAAAATTAGTGTCGGATAATCCCGTCAGCCGGTTTGCCGACGACACGGCCTGCGGACAAGTGTCCGACCAAGTGGTCCCGTGACTCAAACTCTGCCCGTAACTTCAGATCTGACGGTTTGCTCCGCGAGAATCTTGTCCGCTCCGGCTCAACCGACATCGCCGACGCGCACTTCGCGCGGCTGATGGCGGCCATGCTGTTCGCGGAAGAAGTTCGACGTGAGACATGGCTCGCACAAGTGCACGTCAGCGTGTCACCACAATGCTCAGAGTTGAGACAGCCAGCCGATCAGTCCTTCCCATTGTTTCCGGTCGTAACGTGTTGTCTTGGTGAAATCTGCATCTTGACGAATCCGAGTCAAGAACGCCTGCGCTTGAAGCAACGTGCCTCGAGATTCCGCGAACGCGTTCAGATGGCGATAACAATTGGCAATCTGGATCAGTGCCTCCAGCGCTTCGGGTTCAAACTGGTAGTATTTGGTGGCGGTGGAATAGGCGTTAATGGCCTCGTCATAGTCCCCCAGGTCGTAGATGGCATCGGCGTAGCTGAAATAGGTGTTGCGCAAAATCGCCTGTTCTACCGGCGTGAGCGGCATTTGTTCCTGTTTGTTGACCAGATGTTCCTGCAGTTCGCGATGCGCCGCGGCGGCGGCGACCAGGTAATCACGCATCTGCTGCCGCAAGGTACTGCGCCGCGTTTGTGTGGGTTCGATGTCCCACAATTTCTTGGGTGCTCTTGCCGCATGACGATAAGACTCGGCAATGCAGTAACGGGCTTCGACAGCGTCGCGGCTGTCGGGGTACCGTGCCACCGCCTCATCCAAGCTGTCGATCGCCCGTCGGAACAAATCGTGAGCGTCCTGCAGGTCCTTGAGCCCCGCCTGACGTTGGGCGAGGTCACTGCTGTCAACGCCGTTTTCGCGGCTGGCAGCTTCGCGCATCATCGCCTCTTTGAACAGCAATTTGCCGTAGGCGAAAAGTGAATCCTGCCAGGGGACACTGCGCGGCGTGAGCGACGAGTTATGCAGGTTGTCCACCAGCAGTGCCTCCGCTTGCGTCAGCATCTCCTGCGCCTCCTTCTGCCGGTCCGTCGTGCTGGCCAGTGCCTCATAGGCCGCACTGGCCAGGATCCGCGCACGGTAGCTTTCGGGATGCTTCGGGTAAAATTGGATACACTCGTCGAGCACTTGAACCGCTTGATGGAAGTGTCCCAATGCGAGGTGTGATTCACCCAGGCCAACCAGCCCTTGTGGATGCTGTTTCCGGGGCACGTTGTTCAGGTAATCCCGCAACAACTCAATCGCCAATTCATAGTTCTGTCCCCGTAGGAAACAGTGTCCACTCTGCCACAAATCGCGCGGATATTCTCGAGTGGCAAAACGGAGTTGGGCCAGCTGCCGGTAATGCGTGGCCGCCAGTCGAAACTGGCGGCGAGCTTCGGCTCGAGTCAGTTCGGCATCGGCGGTAACCAGTCCTTTTACCCCTGAGAGTAAGTGCTCGGCCCACGCCTCGTGTGTCTCGGCCAGCGTCAAGGCGCAAACGTCGGGCGAAAAAATCTTCTTGAACTCCGCCGCCATCTCGATCGCCAATTGGAAGTCGCCCGCCGCTTGAAAGCGCTGTTGCGCAACGCTGAGCCGTCCCAGCAACGCGCTCAGTGATACCCAAGGGTTGTGATAGCGGGACGGATCTCCCACGTCTTCGATGACCTTCAGATACATGCTCAAGGCAACGTCGCGTCGTCCCTGTTCCTGAGCGATCTCCGCGTCAGCAAGATGCGCCGCCAGCGATTCCGCCGTGCGATAGTGCATGCGGGCCGCTCGCTCGAAAGCCTCGGACGCGGCACGCAGATCTCCAAGTCTCTGGTAACATACGCCGAGCAGATAACGAGATTGCCGGGTCGTGTCGCCGACGTGGTCTTTGCTTGGGGCGCGCTCCAGCGCCTCGATGGCGCGCCGGTATTTTTCCTGCGCCTCCCGTTTTGCCTCACTCCCGTCGCCGGCGGCTGACAGGAGCTGATCACCCTCCTCGATCAATAGGCGCGCCAGCATCACCAACGCCTGATCGTGAACGGGCGAGTCCTGGCCGATCTTGTCCAACATCGCCTGGCAGGCGACCGTGTCGCCCAGGCCGAGTAGAATCTCACTTTGCTGCACGTGAGCCTGATCTTGGGCGGCCGCCGTCAGCGAAGGATCCTCCAGCCCCAAGCGATTGTGGTGCAGGGCTTTCTTCAGATCGGGAGAGGTGTCGCGCAGATAGGCCGTGCTCAACAAGCGATGCAGCTCGTACTGCTGCCCTCGGTTCGCGGCGAATGCCTCGTGCAGCGCCGGCAGGCTTTCGGCGTAATTGCCGCTGTTGAATAGACAAGTGGCCAGCAGGTAGAGTCCCAGTTTTTCACGGCCGTCGGGGAACCCGCGATCTCGCGCCTCCTCCAGATAGCGGGCCGCCACAAGATGGAGCGCCTGGCGCTCGGCTTCGTGGCTTAACTGACTGGCCTCGTGCGCCAGCGCCGCACCATGCACAAACAACGGATGCCCGAGTCGGCGATAGTCGTCACCAATCTTATCCCGAAGACGGACGGCCATGCGCTTGGCCTGTTCATACTCGCCGGCGTCCAGTAACGCCAAGGCCGCTTCGACCGTCACACCGGCGTCCGAGGCGGGACTACGCGTGGCAAGATAGTAGATGATCGAGCCGGCCGAAGTCAGGATGATTCCCGTGCCGCACACCAATACCGCCGTCAGCACCACATTCCGCCGCGCGGCGGCTCGCCACCGCGCAGGTAATGTCGCGAGTCGAGCGACGAACGAGTTTCGTTCGCCGACCGCGCCAGGCGCTTCGGCTCTGTTTCCATCGGTGGACATGGCGAACTGACTTCCGTGTCAAAGGGCTCCCATCCATGAGGGAGAATCGCGGCGAGTTTGTACTCGAAAATTCCGCCGCCTGTCAATGCGCTTTCCATCGATTCAGGGTGCCGAAACGGTACTCGAGGCCTCCACGGGGCGGTTCGTGGCAAGAAAAGAAATGAAATGAAGCCTCGTTGTACGTTTCGCGCCGGCGAACGTTCCGCTTCGCCTTCAGCACGCTACAGGCGGCAGCAGAGTCGGTCGGCCGCCTGGCGGACGACGCGAGAGACCAGGCGGCTCAAGCACGCTCAGTTCTCATCACCGTAACGCGGAGAAAGATCTTCCGCCTCGGATGTGATGCCGGTGACTTGCTCCATGATCCACACATTCATGTCGTGCAACATCTGTGTGTTGAGTTCATCGCCACACGGGTATTGACGCAAGGTGACGTGCATTCCCGCGGAGTGGAATAGACGCAGCTCATCGCACGTCTGTTCGACCGGATAAACCTCCGAAGATCGTCCTTGCGCAATGAAGAGCGGCAGCTTTCTCGCTTCATCGAGATAGACCAGAGGCGTGTTTCCGACGGGAAATGGACCGCCCAAGGAAAGGACTCCCGCAAAACGATCCGGATACTTCAGCCCCAGACGAAAGGCCATCGTGCCACCGCACTGATAGCCGGCCAAAAACACGCGATGATGGGCAACGTGAAACTTCTGATCCACAACGTCAATACACTCAAATACCAACTGCTCGGCGGAAAAAATGTCCGAGTCGCACTGCGCCCAATGAAACCCCCCACCTTCCTGGCCCAGGGGGTGCGGCGCACGAGGGCCGACCGACACGTAATTGCGCATGCTCACCAACGGCATGACACGCAATAACTGACGTTCGTCGTCACCAGGACCGTGCAACCAGATGACCAACGGATAGGCATAGTTGGGTTCGTAGTGCAGGGGGGCGAAAAGAGTATAGTGAAGTCCCCGGCGATGGGACGTGCTGAGGATCGATTGTTCAACGTGAAGCGGCTGATGGGCCACCGCGGCACTCCGCGAAGCCTTCAGATGAATTCGATTCATGGTACGTGTATCGCTCACTCGGTGACACGTGAGAAGGTGTTGACGGGATGGTCAGTCCCCACAGTTGCCTCACGTCGTCAGCAGTAGGTCGAGGTGCATGTTCGCAAAATTCTGTTCGCTGGACGAAACCCTACGATCAACGACAACAGCTCGCAAGTCGCCAAGCGGTCTGGAGCCCACCCTGTCGCCCTCCAGGTTGCCTTTGGTGGATCGTCCCGCGGGCTGCAGCGTCTCTGGTGACGGTTTTTAGATCAGAGTGACTTGCCTGTCAATGTCATACCCCTTCTGACGAAGCTGCGTCGACGTGCACGTGCTATCAGTCTCCCCCCATAAGATCGGCCATCGTGGCGACCAGGCCTTTCACCGCCTCCACGCTCTTCTGAAAATCAACACTCTCCTGCGGGTTCAGTTCCAGCTCGACAATCCTCTCGACGCCCTTGGCGCCAAGGATCACCGGCACGCCGACATAGTAACCGCCCACGCCGTATTCCTTGTCGCAGTAGGCTGAGCAGGGAATCACACGTTTCTTGTCGTGAACGATGGCATCGACCATTTGAGCGGCGGCGGCGGCCGGAGCATAATAAGCGCTACCGGTTTTCAGCAAGTTGACGATTTCGGCGCCTCCCTGACGCGTGCGCACGATGATGGCTGACAATCGTTCCTCATCCAGGAAATGGGTCACGGGAATGCCGCCAATCGTCGTGAAGCGTGGCATGGGCACCATCGTGTCGCCGTGGCCTCCCATCAGCAGCGCTCGAATGTCTTCCACGCTGACCCCCAATTCTTCAGCGAGAAACATGCGATAACGAGCGGTGTCGAGCACGCCGGCCTGTCCCACCACGCGATGCGAGGGGAACGCACTGACCTGAAAGGCCCGCTGAACCATGGCATCGAGCGGATTGCTGATGACGATGATGATGCAGTCGGGGCAGGTCTTGACGACCTGTTCGGTGACGGAGGTCACGATTTTGGCGTTCGACGCCAAGAGATCATCGCGACTCATACCGGGACGCCGCGGCAGGCCGGCGGTGATCACCACGACTTCACTGTTCTGCGTCGCGGCATAATCGGTGGCACCCACGATCCGGGCGTCTGAGCCCAGAATCGGCAGCGCTTGCATCAAGTCGAGCGCTTTGCCGCGCGGCATGTCGCCGGTGGCGGGGATGTCGACCAGCACGATGTCGCCCAGTTCCATGGCCGCACACCAATGAGCGGTTGTCGCACCAACATTTCCTGCACCTATAATCGTGATTTTAGCACGACCCATGATTCTCCCCTTCCTCTTCGACTGCCTTTGCGCCTAGCCGGAGTAAGATTGACTCCAAACGACCCGTATACCGATTATCGAATATGAGGTCCTTACGGTCCAAGTCAAGTAGGGGTAAGAAATAACTCAAACGGTAAGTCACGCGGTCCATGTAGCCGATAAAGCCGCATTCTTGTGGCTCTTTTCCCATCGGAGAGGGTTCGGAATTCACATCGGGTGTGGACTGGCAAAACGACAGACTTTTCCGGCGTCGGATCCGTTGGCAGGGGCGGGAAGACTTGCACTTTGAGGACCTAAGCCTGCTGCCTGGCACGTGGTGGATCCTGGCGTGGCAACCACCGCCGACCAGGGGGAGCGGGTTGTGCGTGCCGAGCCAAGTGTCGCCATGAGTCCGAGGTCCTGCCTCAGGCCAGTTCCCAACCGACCTCCGAGATACCCAAGACAAAGGCGAACGAGCCGTCTCGCTGTCTCACACGTCTTGATCCTCCAGGTGTTGGAAATCCGGCGGCTGCTCCGCTGCGAAGCGATGTTGCATGATGGCCTCGGCGTGCTTGCGGTCGGTGCGGTTGAGGGCCCAGACGATTCCCCAGACCAGCAGCAGAAAAGCGAGAAATCCGAGGCCAATCAGCAGGCCCCGTGCATGGTCCGGACTGGTTGTCAACGCGACGGATACGGGATCGTGGAGAACGATCATCGGGCTCAGTTGCCGCTGACGCTCATCAAATCTGGCCACAAAAGGGTTGGGATAGGCCCACAGCTTGAAGAAGAAACCGTTAATGATCACGCCCAGGCTGACTTTCTCGCGGCCGACGTATCGTTCCCACTGGCTGGGCAGGGAGACGGAGCAACAGGTGAACGGAAAGCTGTCACGATAGACGGGTCCAGGCTCCGAATCGTCTTCACCTCGCACCTCGATGGCCGCGTCATTCAATGGCACCAGAACGTCCAGTTGAAAATAGTGGTCGATATTGTATCGCTGCCGAATATCCCGTTCGTCGACCATGACTCGCGTGATGCGCTGCACGGTTCCTCGGAAGGAGATCAGACGGCCATGATTCCGCTCCGGATGCTGGAGGAGCGCGCCCAGTTCGAGGGGAGTTGCCCGCTTGGCGAGCGCCGGGGTGGCGATCCGCTCCGCGGCACTCAGCAATGCGTAAAAACACTCGCGCTCGGCGGCACCGATCGGCATTTTGTTGCGGGCACGAACCGAATCGAAAAGTCCGATGTCCATACCCAGGTTGCCTAGTAACACTTGATCCGGGTCCACACCCAACTGCGCATCCAGATGATCCGGTAACCAGCCGATGCGGGACGCGGCGAACAGCAGCGGAGTGGAACTCTCGTCATCCTTGTCTTTCGGCTCGCCCAACTTGAGGAACATGCCGGTCACACGGCACCGCTGATTGAGCTTCTGGAGTCCGTGCCAGGCATCAGGAATGGTCCGGCAGTAGACCGTCACGGGCCCGACACTCGGCGACACTCCCCCCGGCGACACTTGGAGGTTAACTTGGTAGTAATGGTCGAACTCAAACAGCCCTGCCAGACGTGGACGCCAGTGGCTGCCGCACGATGTTGCGGACTCGTCCTTCCAGCAGAAAGAACTCGCCGCGCCGCGCGGAGGGGTTCTCGCGCAACGCTTCCCACGCAGCCGGCTGCTGCAGCCAGCGGGCGATCTCATCCAGGCCAATCTGAGGCATGCGGAACAGAATTTTGAGCAGTGCCTCTTCGTCGCTTGCGGAGATGCTCTGACCGTCAACAAATGAATCCAAATCACTTGTTCCGATGTCCAGCAAACGAAGTAATTGACGCGGTTGCGCAAACGGATCCGCCAGCAGACGCGGACGCTCGCGGGCGCACGAATCCGACCAGTCCGGCGCCGCGCGCGCCGAGACGCCGTCGTCCGGTGGTGGCTTGCCGGTCGCGGGATCTTGCCCAACCGTCGGACGACAGCTGAAGATGACAGCCATCAGCATCCAGCACAGCGGAATGATCGCGCACCGTGAAGCAGTCAGCCGCATTTTCGCACTTGCTGGTCGGCCCAGGAGTCTACCCGAGCCGGAACACGTGAGGGATGCCATCTGGGAATCCGTTGGTTTGCCGTAACTGTAAATCACTCACACTGTCAGTCTCGCGGTCCAGGGAACCGCTAATGCTGTATCTCTTGTCGATCGTTCTCCATCGGAACGCGTTCGGAATTCACCTCCCGCGTGTCATGGAAAAACGACAGGCATTTCCGGCGTCGGATCCGTTGGCAGAGGCGGGAAGGCTTGCACTCTGAGTAAATCACTCCACCGCACCACCATTTCCCCGCGCACCTGGAGCGGACTGCTCATCGGCAAGTTCCCGCAACGACTCCGTGACGTTCCCCTGCACATGCGCGGCGTCGAAAAACGGAAGGGTGCCGGGAGGCTGGACCGATGCCGCGACCTGGGCGCTGGACCAGCCGCTGCTGCGGTACACCCAGATAGCGATGCTGGCCGCCAACAGGGCGGCTCCCAGAAGCACGATTGCTGAAATCATCCAGGTGATGGTTGGAGTCGAGCCGGTCAGAATTCCGTCGGAACCGCTGCCCTGAACGCGTGGCGTCCATTGCGTGATACGACCGAGAACCAGTGGCGACAGGTTCATCCCCGATTCGCTACGATGCAGCCAAAGTTTGAAATACAAGCCGGTCACCTCCACGTCCTCGTCGATCGGCAGTCCTTTCCCGCTCGGGTCCGCTTGTTGGACATGAGGGAAACCAGTGGGAAGATCAAGGCAGTAGACGACGACCGGAGAACCACCTCCCGATGTGGGGAGCAACCCCAGCACGATATAGCTGTCGATGCCCAATTGGCCGTCACGCGCATCAACTCGATAACCCCACCCGCGGTCCCGGTGACTTTGACAAGCCGGCCGCGCAGCTCTTGGGGTTGCGAGAAGAGTTGGACAAACGTCAGCGGACCATCCGCTTGAGCGAGTTCCTGCGATGAAAACGCTTGGAGCTTCTCCCAACAGCGATACCAGGCTTCTGTTTCGGCCGATCGCAAGACTGTGTTGTCTTCAATTTGGCTCCAAGCCCTTTGATCGAGAAGTTGTTGCAGGTCGGCCAATTGTCGCTGCTGATCGTCGGTGAGTGTTGTGGCTTCGCCGACCGCCAGAAGCGCTGATAAGAGCTCCGGCCAGGCCGTTTTGGAACGCTCGATAATCTCGACGCTCATCCGCTTCTGAGCGTCGGTCAGCTGACCGTCGTCCTGTGCCAGCGAGCGCGAAACGCGGGTATGATAGTCGTTCCAGTTCTGGTCCAGATGTCGCATCAACGCTGGCCACTCGGTTCGCTCTTCAGGCGTCAGCGGTTGGAGCTGTCGTTGGCGCCACAGGCTGACTCGCAGTAGCTGTCGGTCTGTTTTGCTCAGTTGAACGCAGCACGAAGTTCCAACTGTCCAGTTGTGCGGTGGTCAGAGACGGCGCAGGCGACCAATTGGACGGGGGGCCGAACACCTCGGGTGGCTGCACTCCCGTCGCCACGCTCCGAGAGACGGATTCATCTTGCACATCCCTGGAAAGCGGACGCGTGTCAATCGTCTCCGCGCACGACGGTGCTGAAGGCATCGCATTGTCTGGCCCGGCAGCAGACCCATTCGCACTACTCGGCGACCCGCCGGGTTGCACGGCTCCGCGGTCCATTTGCCACATCCACTGCCAATGCTTCGGTTTCCGGGCTTCCGACATGAGCATCAGCACGCCCATGAAGAGAAACACCAACAACAGGATCTTGGCCTGAACACGTCGCGAAAAATAGTTGGGCGGCGGCTTGCGGCGCGGATCGAATACCGATCCGCTCTCATCGCGTCCAAATTGAATCATGGCGTGGCATCCGGTTAGCTTCCCGTGCATCCTCTGTTCAGTATGACGTCCGTCACGCGGGTCTCGCAATCCATGCCCCGCGGAGTACTTCTGGCACCCGCGGATTTCGACACGTGGAGGTGCCACGTGGAGGTGCCACGCAGCGCCGGTTCAGCGGTCCTCGAACGCGCCGTCGGCTGCCGTCTGCGGAGACTCAACCGGGCTCGGGCTGCTCGAACAGAGTGCGGGTGGGCGGTTGCAGGCTGCTCGCCGCCGGGAAGACGCGTTCGACAGGAGCAGTGGCGGGGGGGTCTTGTTAACCTAAGAGGGTTAGTTGGAGTTCCCGTGATTTGGTGGTAGTTTTTAACTGGACAGCGCCAGTTCGCGCACGCGAGAAATACAAGTCCTTGGCGCTACTGATCTTATCCTCGTCGGGCTGGCCCCCGTGGCAATGGGGCTGGGCACAGAGAACGGCCTCCGCGGTGCCGAGAAGTGACCTGTTACCGACCGCTTAGTGCCGGCGCCAGGCGGCGGGGGTGGGCTGAGAACGCTGGATAGTCGGTGGCGGTGGGTCGTTGTCCGAGGTGAGTCCTTGTCGGAACTGGACCGACTGCGTCTGGCCCCCTGGGGATAGCCGCTGCGTTAACGCGAGTTACACTACTTCACTTCCATCGAGTGGCTTCGTCCATGGAGGAAGGACCGAGATGGTATCTGTGCGCAATTCTGTCACGCCGATCGGGTGCGGGATGGGGATATGCATCGCGCTATTGTTTTCGGGGCTCACCAGGGGGGAGGAGCCGGCGGATGGTTTTCTCAATGCGCTGCGCGCCGAGGGCTACTATGATGCGACGCTCCTGTACTTGGATCGCATGGATGGAAGCCGACTGGTCTCAAAGCAGTTCCAGTCGGAAATTGCGTATCAGCGCGGCGTGACGATGGTGCAGGCGGCCACGCTGATGCGGGACCGCGCGGCCCGCGAGCAGATGCTGAACGAAGCCAAGGAGAGTTTGGAGACATTTCTTCGCGAGCAGCCGGAGAGTCCCAAACGGTTGTTTGCGCGACGCCAATTCAGCCTGTTGCTGCGGCAATGGGCCGGTATGAAAGTGGAGCGGGCCAAACGCAGGAGCGAACCTGCTTTACTGCAGGAGGCGGCAGCCCTTTACGACGATGCGCACAAGGCTTCGCTGGAGGCCGTCGAAGAGCTACGTGACGCGTTGTCCAAGTTAAAGGACGACGGCGATGCCGCGACGCAGCAGGATGCGGTTGACTATCGCGATTCATTACGGGCGGAGTACTTGTTGTCGTTATTGAGAGCGGCCGAGTCGTTGGAGGAGAAAGCAGATACCGAGCCCGCTGATTCACCTGCTCGCAAAGCCCTCTTGGAACGAGCCATTGAGAGTTACGCTGAAACGTATAAGAAGTATGGAACGTACCTGGCGGGTCTGCAAGCACGACTCTATGAAGCGCGATGTCTGGAAAAATTGGGGGACTATGACAAGGCCTTAGGGTACCTGACCGAGGATCTGCTGAGCCAGACGGCCAATCGCCCGCCAGATCGCCAGTTGAAGACGGAGGCCTTGCTGCTGGCGATAGACTGTTGGATGAGTGAATCGAAGCAGGATTACGCCGAGGTTATTAGCAAGGGAGTGTCATGGCTGGAGACGATTCGCCCGGCGGAGAACGACGTTTCCGAGTGGATTCTACTGCGTCTGCAATTGGCTCGGGCGTACAAGTTGTATGCGGATCAGCTGGCCAAGAAGGACCCGCGGGACGACCTGGTCAAATCGTCACGTGATTCGGCCCGCAAGCTTGCCCGCGCGGTTTCGCGGATGTCGGGCCAGTGGCAGGAAGAAGCGCGGATGTTACTGGCCGAGATCCCTGGTGGTGTAGCCGCTGCCCGCGAAGACGCGCGGGAGCCGCCGACGACGTTCGAGCAGGCACGAGTTCGTGGGACGGAAGCTCTGTCGGAGATGCAGAGTGCGGTGTATTTTCTGGAGAATGTTCCCGCGCACGTGGAGCAGGAGACGGACGAGACCGTCAAGGCGGAACTCGAGCAGAAGCTGAAGATGGCACAGGAGACAGTGGCACTCAAACGCCGCGAGGCAAAGGACAACCTGCTATTGGCGTTGAGCTTCGCCGACGCCGACACACCGATCGAGGATCTGATCCTGGTTCGCCGGCTGCTGGCGTATTTGTATTACGTCGAGGGGGAGTATTACGATGCGGCGGTGATGGGTGAGTTTACTGGCAGGCGTTTTTCGGGTAGCGCTGGATCTCGTTTGGGAGCTCAGATTGCCCTCGCGGCGTATTTGAAGATGTATGAGACAAGTCCGACCGAAGGGAAGAACTTCGAAACGGACCACATTGTTTCGTTAGCCAATTACATCGTGGAAACGTGGGCTGGCACGGCCGAGGCGGCGGAAGCCATCAACACGCTGATTCCGTTTCTGATACGTCAAGGCAAGTTGGACAAGGCCCGCGAGTATGTCAACAACATCCCGCCGAATTCAGCCGAACGTGGCTCGGCAGAATTGCGTATTGGTGAGGCGTTGTGGCGCGACTATCTGGCAGGCATGAATCAGCTGCGGCAGTGGGAAAAAGCGGCTCGCGAACCGGACGCGGACGGGGCCGACTGGGAGGCGAAGATTGCAGCCCGCAAGCCGGAGTTGGAGATGGTGCGGAGCACGGCCTTTGAGATTTTGGAGTCGGGCGTGGCCAGAATGAAAGAGACGGGGGTGGTGAATGCGACCGTGCCGCGCACGGTACTCTCTCTGGCTCAGATCTATGTCGATAGCGATGACGCTGCCAAGGCGATCGAATTGTTGGACGATCCCAAGATTGGCGTCCTCCCTCTGATGGACCGAAATGACCCGGCGGTCGGCTCGCCCCTCCTGCGTGAACAAGCCTATCGAGTGGCCTTGAGTGCTGTTGTTTCCGCTTTGACGAAGGTGCAGAGCACCGAGCAACGGGCGGCATTGATTCGGCGGAGTGGGGAAATGGTCGAGGCGCTTCGCGAACAGGTGGGAGATGCCGCGGAGGATCAGCAGCGCCTGGTCGATATCTTCTACAGCCTGGCTCGCGGATTGGAAACGCAGTTGCAGTTGCTCGACAATCCGAAAGATCGCCGCGTACTCTCGGACGGTTTCAACACGTTTTTGGACCAGGTGCGTAGCGAAGCCAAGGATCTGCGCATCTTGAACTGGGTCGCCGAGTCCTTTGTCAGCTTAGGGAGTGGATTGGCCGATGACGCGGACTCGTCGCAAGCGGCCCGCGCCTGTTTTCAAAATGCGGTGAAGACTTACGATCAGATCCTGAGCGATGCGCAGCAATTACGTTTGACGCCCGAATTGGTCCGGGAACTGCAGTTTCGCAAAGCGCTTGCCTTGCGTGATGCCCAGCAGTATCAAGAGGCGACGAAAATCTTGCTCGACGTGCTGTCGCAAGACAACCGGAAACTCGCTTATCAATTGGAGGCAGCCAGGACGTATCAGTTATGGGGAGACCAGCCGCGGCAGGCACTTCGGTACCTGGATGCGGTGCGTGGAGTGGGAGTTGACAAGGATGCGGGCAACGAGATCGTCTGGGGTTGGAGTCGCATCGCGCACGTCACGCAACGTGCCAAACAGTATCGTGGGGAGTTCCATGAAGCCCGGTACGCGACAGCTCTCTGCCACTACAAGCTATCCCTTCGTTTGAGAAAACCGGCGGACCGGGAGAAATACTTGACGCTCGCCAGGAATGACATTGTCTTCACGCGTCGCCTGTTTCCCAACATGGGTGGGCAGGAGTGGTATGGCAAGTATGACGCGCTGCTGAAAAAGATTCAGCGGTCGTTGGGTGAGCAAGCTGTGGGATTCAACAGTTCAACCAGCAACAAACGATAGGCTTCAGGCACCGGCCGCGGATCACCGTCGTGAATCGACCCCCTGAAGACCAAGGCTGCCTGGCGCGTGCTGCCGGGACAGGAAAACCAGGTGAGGGAAAAGTATGAACGAGAAGAGAATGATTGGCTGCGCCGGCCCGCTCGTGGTCGCGGCCCATGCGGTCCTGGCCCTGACATCCGTCAGCTACGGACAGCAGCAGTTCGATTCGGTGTTTGGAGATCGAGGCACCCCGACGTATGGCACGATCGAGGAAGTCTCGCGTACGCAGATCTCCATCAACACGAACAGCGGCAAGAAGCTGTTTCCTGTGAATGAGATCCAGAAGGTGACCTTCAAAGGCGAGCCGCGAGAGTTGCGCAATGCGCACGACGCGATCATCAAGGGGCAGTTAGAATCGGCGCAGGCCGATCTGGGGAAAATCAGCACGGCAGACATTGCGCGGCCCGAGATTCTGCAGGATATTGAGTTCTACAAGGCCTATTGTGACGGGCGTCTGGCACTAGTGGGGGGGGGTGACAAGGGAGCCGCCGTACGGGCACTGCGCACCTTTGAAACCAATGTCGCCAACCAGAACAGCTACCACTACTATGCCGCGATGGAGCTGCTGGGAGATCTCGCGGTTGCATTGTCGAGCTATGACAACGGTATTCGCTATTACGGCAAGCTGAGCGAGGCTCCCTGGCCCGACTACCAGCTGCGAGCCTCCTTGCTCCAGGCCCACGCCATGGTGGCCAGCGGGCTCTACTCCGATGCGCTCGCCAAATATGAGGAAGTGCTCGCATCAAGCGTCGATGACGCGCGGGCCCGTGAACAGAAATTGGTGGCCACCTTGGGCAAAGCGGTTTGTATCGCCGAGACAGGTGAGGCACAGAGTGCCATCGACAGCGTGACGAAAATTATCGAAGAGAATGATTCACGTGAGAAGCCGCAACTGTTTGCCCGCGCCTACAACGCCTTGGGCACGTGTTACCTGAAAGCCAACAAACCTCAGGACGCCTTGCTGGCTTTCTTGCATGTCAACCTGCTGTTCAATCAGGACCCCGATGCGCACGCCGAGGCCCTGTTTTATCTGAGCGACTTGTGGCGGTCGGTGAACAAACCGGAGCGGGCCATTCGCGCCCGCAGCCTGCTGGAGAGTCGCTATTCGGGAAGTCCTTGGGCGAATCGAAAATAGTGATTGTACGGGCCAGAGAAAGATGCGTGGCGAAAGATTCCCTTTCCGACCGGACCTGGTTTACGGCCGGGGACGAGACGGATTAGAATATGCTGGTAAGGCTCTGGAAAACATGCGATCGATGGCAGCTTGAAGGATTACGATGGGGAGACAGTTATGCGGCAACGAGCCTGGTTCGGGTCCCGCTGGGTGACCTTTGGTTGGCTGGCGAGTGTCATCT
Organism: uncultured Planctomycetota bacterium; assembly: GCA_963700575.1. Lineage (GTDB taxonomy): Bacteria > Planctomycetota > Planctomycetia > Pirellulales > Pirellulaceae > JAJRVM01. Next base: position 89,540 of record CAVOYC010000002.1, read on the forward strand.
TCGCCGGCGGCGGCGCTGATCGGGTCCAGTGTTGGCACCCCCGCCGTTTCGTTGGCTCAAGAGGCTGAAAAGAAGGGAGTGGAGGCAGATGCCGACGCCGGAGCCGACCTGGTGGACCTCCCGGCTGACGACGTCGCACCTGCTGATGAAGCCGCGCCGCCGCTGGCTGACCGCGGCGAGGTCGCGGCACAGGCGGACGAAAAAACCGGAAAAGAACGGAGCTATTTGCAGATTGGCTTGGAAGCACTTGGATGGCAATACGGCCTGATCTTCTTGGGCCTTTCGTTTACGCTGGTAGCGCTGTTGGTCATGAACCTGCTGACCGCGCGTCGCGACAACGTATGCCCCGCCACGCTGGTGGACGGTTTCGAACGCCATTTGGATGAGAAGCAGTACCAGGAAGCCTACGAATTGGCCAAAAGCGACGATTCGTTTTTGGGGCAGGTTCTGTCGGCGGGGCTGGCCAAACTATCCTCGGGTTATCCGCAGGCCATTGAGGCGATGCAGGAGGTCGGCGAAGAAGAGAACATGAAGCTCGATCACCGCCTCAGTTATATGGCGCTGATTGGCACGATCAGTCCGATGGTGGGCCTGTTTGGAACCGTGCAGGGCATGATCGCGTCGTTCCAGGTGATTGCAACTCGCACCGGTACGCCGCCGCCCGCCGAACTGGCCAAAGGTATCTCCACGGCTCTGTTCACGACCCTCGTGGGACTGGGGATTGCCATTCCGGCGATCGCCGCCTTCAACATTCTCAAGAACCGCATTGCCCGCCTGGTGTTGGAAGTGGGGATTGTCAGCGAAGGACTGATGGCACGTTTCGAAAATGTTGGCCCACGGAAAAAATAGCGGCTCGTCGCGCGGATTGGACTTCATATGCGTTTCCGAAAGAGGCGGGGGGAGATCCTGGAAGGGGACATGACCCCCATGATCGACATGACTTTTCAGTTGATCGCCTTCTTCATGGTCCTGATCAACTTCTCACAGACGGAGCAAGATCAACGCATCCTGTTGCCGGACAGTGTCTTGGCCAAACCACCCGACCAGCCGTTGCAGTACCCGATCACCATTCACTTGACGCGGGAGGGAAGAGTCCGGTACGGAGGACAGGAGTTGGCCAATATGAACCGCCTGCGACCATATTTGGTCAACGAACGTTCTATTTTGGACGGTCGAGAACGCCCCTTGTCCGACGCCACGGTCATTATTCGTGCCGACCGCCTGGCGAAAGCGGGCGTGGTACAGAAATTGATCCAGGTGTGTCAAGAAGAGCAGTTCGTCAAGTTCGCGCTGCGCCAAAGAAGATGTTGGCCCATGATGGGGCGTCTGCCGTTACGGGACCACCTTCGAGGGTGTTTCCGGCAATGGCTGTGGGAGATGGTGAGATGTCGGTGGGCGTGCCACCGGCACGCGCTCGGTGACGCCAGTTGATAACTCAAAGTGCAAGCCCTCCCGCCCCTGCCCACGGATCCGACGCCGGAAAAGCCTGTGATTTTGCCAGTCCGCACCGGATGTGAACTCCGCACGTTTCCGGTGGGAAACGAGCCACGGAAATGCGGCTTTACCGGCTACGTGGACCGCCTGATTTACAGTTTGAGTTGATAACCGGCCTTCCTGGTTTGAGAATCGCCATGAGACTTCGCCATATCGGCACGACGGACGAGAAGATTGAGCTGCAAATGACGCCGATGATCGACATCGTGTTTCAGCTGCTGATCTTCTTCATTATGACTTTCAAGATCGTGGCGCAAGAAGGCGACTTCAATATCAAAATGCCGCTGGCCAGTCAGCAGGCGGGATTGCCGGATGAGAGTCCGATTCTGACGATGCATGTGCGATTGCGGGCCGATGCTGCCGGGCGGTTGCCTGCTTCGGGAGGCATCGTGGTCAACGGCGATCTGGTGTTCAATAACTTCAATGAACTGCACAACTATGTGATTGGCGTTGTGGGGGGAGACGAGCCGTCAGCGCGTGACGACGCGGAGGTTGAGCTCGACTGTGACTATGGACTGCACTACGAGCATGTGATCGAGGCCATCACGGCCGTCTCCGGCTACGTTGACCACTCCACCGGGCAGGTCGAGCGATTGATCGAGAAAATCAAGTTCACCCCTCCGGTGGAACCGTCCGTTCCGTAGCCCGTCGTGCCAAGGATCATGGGAAGAATAATTTCGGTATTTGATGCTCGGAAAACACCGAAGTTATTTTTCCCTCATCCCTACGGCGCAAGGAGGTCCCGTCTGGCGTCAGGCGCGCGGGTGAAATTGGCGATGGACTTTCTTGAGCCGTGTTTGATCGACGTGCGTGTAGATCTGTGTGGTAGCGATGCTGGAATGTCCCAGCATTTCCTGCACCTGACGCAGATCGGCGCCTCCCGCCAGCACGTGCGTGGCAAAACTGTGACGCAGCGTATGGGGGCTGATCGTGGCCGGCGCCGATGCCCGTGCCGCGTACTTTTTGACCAGTTCCCAGATCGCCTCTCGCCGTAAACGACGACCCCGACGCGACAACAGGAGCCAGGGTGGAGATGTGGTGGAGAGGGCTGCCAGTCGCGGTCGCTCGTGGTCCAGATACTCTTGGATGGCGATGATTGCCTGACGGCCAAGCGGCACGAGTCGCTGCTTGCTTCCCTTTCCGTGGCATTTGCAGTAGAGAGCGTCGAGATGCACATCGCGAGTCTTCAGATTCGACAACTCGGACGCGCGACAGCCAGTGGCATAAAGCAACTCCAGCAGCGCGCGATCACGCCGCCGGAAGGAATCGTCCTGGTTAGGCGTTTCCAGAAACCGCGTGACCATGGTGGGTGACATGATTTCCGGAATCCGCTTCCATAATTTCTGACTCCCCAACAGTTCCGCCAGATTGTCACGCAGTATGCCCTCCAACTGGAGGTAGCGGAAGTACATCCGGAGAGCCACGATGTGCCGCGCGATACTGGACGGAGCCAGGTTAAACGCATGCAACCAGGCGACGAAGTCCGACAGGTCAGCGATGGTCAAGCGTTGCAGGGCGCGTCCCTTCAACCATTTCTGGAACCGCCTGATGTCACGCCGATAGGCCGCCACGGTGTTCTCCGCCAGGCGGCACTCGCCGGCCAAATATTCGATGAAGGCCTCGGCCAGGCGACCTTCCGGCTTCGGGGCCGGTGCTGCTCGAGCCTTTACCAGTTTGCGTTTGCGAGCCACCATACCGCATTGGTTCGGAGCCCATCGCGTCTGTCCTGAAATCGAAATGCGGCCAACCCCAGGATGCTCGGCCAGTGATCGGCAAGGCCGGTATGGTCGTAGCGGTCAGCTGGACTCTTCCGGTGAGGGTGCTTCGGCACATCCCTTCACCGGCTCCTGACGGTGGCTGACGGACATGGCAGTTGGCTTGCTGGACCATCGGACTTCGAGTTAATATCTCAATTGGATCCTCACATCGAGTGGCCACGGCGGGTCCGCGATGGCGATGGGTCAGCGGGCGATAACGAGTGCTGATCGGCACGTGGCGGCCGCTGTGGAGGTTTTCACATGGACGGTGGTGGCGATGCAACAGATTCTGATCGAGAAACCTTATAAGTTCATACCGCCTCATCGTGGGAGGTGGTGGCCGACAGTCATTCGAGACTTGAATCTCCAGGGAATCTGGTTGCGCCGCAAGGAAGGCCTCGTGGGTCATGAGTTGCGGGGAACGGAGCGATTGAAAGAATCGCTTCGCGCCGGGCACGGCATCCTATTGACCCCCAATCACTGCCGGATTGGCGACCCTTTGGTGATGGGCTGGCTGGCCCGCGATGCCCGGTGTCTGGTCTATGCCATGGCCAGCTGGCACCTGTTTGAGCAGAGTCGCTTCATGGCCTGGGCGATTCACAAGATGGGTGCCTTCAGCGTCTATCGCGAAGGGGTGGATCGACAGGCTATCAATGTGGCGATTGAGGTGTTGGAGTCTGCCCAGCGTCCACTGATCATTTTTCCCGAAGGAGCCGTGTCGCGCACCAATGACCGGTTGCACGCGTTGTTGGATGGCGTGGCGTTCATTGCCCGGACCGCGGCCAAGAGGCGGGCCAAGCGGGTCGCCGGCGGTAAAGTGGTGATCCACCCGGTGGCGATCAAGTATCTGTTCGGGGGGGATTTTGACGCCACTGCCGATCCGATTTTGACGGAGATTGAACAGCGACTTAGCTGGCAGCCCCAAACGAACCTGCCCACCGACCAACGCGTTGCCCGGGTCGGTTGGGCTTTGTTGAGTCTGAAGGAACTGGAGTATTTTGGCCGTACCTATGAGGGTCCACTGAAGGAACGAATGCAGCGGCTGATCGACCGCTTGCTCTCGCCCCACGAACAGGAGTGGTTCGGCGAAGTATCGCGCGCGGCGGTCATACCGCGCATCAAGGCGTTGCGCATGAAAATCATGCCTGACATGGTGCACGGGCGGATCGACGCGACAGAACGGGCCCGACGTTGGCGGCAGTTGGCCGACCTCTATCTGGCACAGCAGATTTCCAACTATCCGCCTGATTACCTCGTTCACTTGTCCGTCGATCGTCTGTTGGAGACCATCGAACGATTCGAAGAGGATTTGACGGACAAGGTCCGCGTCCACGGCCATTTGAAAGTGGTGATTGAAGTGGGCGAGGCAATCGAAGTCCAGCCGCAACGTGACCGCCGCGCTGAGATCGATCCGCTCATGCTGGAGATTGAAACGGAACTCCAAACAATGCTCAACCGGTTGGCGCTCGAATCCCCCCTCTATCGCCCGCCGTCGGAGACGATGCCGTCTTGAGAATCGGTTCGTGTTAGCGTAACCGTGAATCGTGGCCTGGCAAAGTTCCCGGCCTTCATTCGACGACGGACGGCAACGATTGTGCCGTTGGTAAGGACCCAGCCCGTCAGTCGTAAATCGGGAAGCGTCGGAGGTGTGATGGCACGGCATCGCGGATCGCACGGTAACCTACGCTATTAGTGCACGTGGCAGGTCAATGGAAAGTGCCGTTGCAGGCCGTGCAGGTCGGACATTGCGACCCTTCGGCGCATCGGACAACGGTGCTTGGGCGACGTGAATATTCCCGGCGGGAGCTGAATATTCCCGGCGGGAGCTGGGTGCAGGAAGTGGTCCGGTTTCCGGACGCTTTGCGGACATGCGGGACCGTCTGGAGGTCGAGTCATGATGCCTGTGGTGTTCATTATCGGCGTGTTGAACCTCGTGCTGGGGTTTGGCCTGGCCATATTGCTGGAACGACAAATCGTCGTCCCGGTGCCGTTGCCACGATTCCAGCCGACACCTGGCAGCGATGATGTTCTGTTCGAAATCCCTGCACTGCCGACGGTGGGGGATGACATACGCAAGCACCTTCCGCGCGGATGGGTGGAGTTGCTAAACACGATGGATCTTCAGTGCAGTACGATTATCGAGGCGACGGTGGAGGTTCTCAAACTGGAGGTTGCTGGCTATCGTGCCAATCTTCTCGACGTCGAAGAGCAGATGCGGATCACCATTGACGGTGACGATCCCGATGCCGCCAGCCGGGCGTTGGAGAATCTGATTGCCTTGAACGATGAGTGGGTGACGAAGCAGTGGGATGCCTTGAAAGTCGTGGCTGAAAAGCGGGACTGTCTGGGCGAGTATATCGAGGAAGGAAAGCGACTGGAAAGCCTCTTGTTGGACCAAACATCGCTGATTGAAGATCACTGCAACGCGATGAAGAATCTCGACGTGAAGACAAACGCATCCGCGGCGGACACGATCACTTGCTGCATGGGCGACTTGGTCCGTATGGCGCATGAGCTGCGCGATGCGGTGGAGGAAGCCTCTTTGTCGATCCTCCGTAACGAAGGGCGTCTTCTCTCGTCGGATCGCCAGCAACGTCAAGATGCGTTGACCGGTATGCAGAACCGGATCAGCTTGGAGGTGATGTTGGAAAACTGGTGGCGGGAAGATCTGAATCCTAATCGACTCTCAAGTGCCGCACTGATTGATCTTGATCGCTTCGGCGAGTTGAACAACCGGTTCGGCACGCGTGCCGGAGACCAGATTCTCAACACGGTAGCACGTTATCTGGAACAGTTGACTTCCCGCGAGAGCGAGTTGGATCGCGCGTTTCGCTACGGTGGACAAAGCTTCTTCCTGTTTTTTGGCGAAACAGGAACGCGCGGCGCGTTCAGCAACTTGGAACGGATTCGTCAAACGATGGAAGCCACGACGCTGGAGTACCATGGGGAGCGTTTCACGCTTACCGTTCGTGCCGGACTGACACAAGTTCGCTCGGACGACGACACCGCCAGCCTGTGCCAACGAGTGGAAGCATTAGCCGAAACGGCCAAGCGCGCGGGGCGGAACCAAACTTGTGTGGCGGATGCCGCGAGCGGCGGGATCGCGGAAGCCGAATCGATGCCGGTCAATCGCCGCTTGCTCAAAGTGGAATCGTCGCCTGCATGACCCGCACGTGGCCGGCCAGGTCGGGGATCGTCTGGAGATCCGCGAATCGGCCATCGCTGCTCAGCAGCTTGTCGAACGGACTGTTCGATCATGGGGCTGATTTCCAGCAAAAGCCAGCCACCCGGCTTGAGCCGCTGAGCGGCTTGCCCGATCAGTCGTGCGATCACTTCCGTCCCCAGTTCTCCCGCGATCAGCGCCTGGGGAGGTTCGTGATCCTTCACGTCACGAGCAAGCTGAGCGTATTCCGCTTGGCTGACATACGGTGGATTGCTGACAATGAAATCAAACCAGACATCGCCCGGCACGGGAGTCAGCAGGTCGCCACAGAGCAACTCGACTCGATCAAGTACCCCGTGCCGGATGCAGTTTTCACGTGCCACATCGAGCGCCGCCTGACTGATGTCAGTCGCCCAAATCCGCGAGTCAGAAATGTGTTTTGCGAAACAGGTCGCCAAATTACCGCTCCCCGTTCCGACATCGGCGATGCTCAACGCCGCATGATTCCCCGCCTGTGGCGGAGGCAGGCTCCTGTGCTGCTTGACCAGATCCGTCACCGCCACGACCAGGAATTCGGTTTCGGGACGCGGGATCAGCACGTCCCGAGTGACGCGAAAGTCGAGCGAGTAGAATTCACGGTGCCCAACCAGATAGGCCACGGGAGTGCCGGCGGCGCGCTGCCGCACCAACTCGCGAAACTCCGTTCGGACGGAGTCGGAGGCTTCTTCATGATAGGCCGTAAAGAGTTCAATTCGCTGGCACCCGCGGGCATGAGCCAGCAACAACTGGGCATCCAGTTGTGGGCTCTCCGAACCGTGCTGCCGCAGAAAGTCGGTGGTCCAGGTCAGAAGCCGTCCAATGGTCCATGCCTCGTTGGATGTCATGGGGTTCTCCGCCCGACGCCCGGTTGTGTCACGTCATGAAATAGGGTGCGAATTGCCAGGGCGTGGCTGATCACCGCCAGGCAAACAAATCGAGCGCACGCCGCGAAAGCCCGCGATCAGTTCATGTCCACCTCCATCGAACTCCGCAGCTCATTGCGATCATGGGCCAACAAAGCTTCCGTGATCGGACTCAAGTCTCCCGCCAGAATCTGATCCAACTTGTAAAGTGTCAGGTTGATCCGGTGATCAGTCACGCGGTTCTCAGGGAAATTGTACGTCCGGATGCGCTGGCTTCGATCACCCGAACCGACCAGGCTCTTTCGCTCACTGGCCCGTTTCTCATGTTCCTGCCGTTGGTACAGATCGTAGAGTCGAGACTTGAGCACGCGCAGCGCCTTAGCCAGGTTCTTGTGCTGGCTCTTCTCGTCCTGCATCGAAACGACAATCCCCGATTCGTAATGGGTCAGTCGCACGGCCGAAGCCGTCTTGTTAACGTGTTGGCCTCCCGGGCCGCTGGCGTGGAAAATGTCCTTGCGGTAGTCGTCCGGTTTGATGTCGATCTCCACGTCCTCGGGTTCCGGAAGCACGGCCACGGTGGCCGCCGACGTGTGAATTCGACCCTTGGCCTCGGTTTCCGGGACGCGCTGAACACGGTGCCCGCCACTCTCGTACTGCAATTCCCGGTAGACTCCGTCCCCTTCCAAGGCGAGCGTCGCGTCTTTGAATCCGCCCAGCTCCGTGGGACTGGCGTCGAGCAATTCGAGCTTCCAGTTGCGGACTTCGGCGTGTCGCTTGTACATTTCGTACAAGTTGCGTGCGAACAGGGCGGCTTCGTCTCCGCCAGTTCCCGCGCGGATTTCCATCACGCAGCGTGTCCGATTGGCGTCCTCGCCCCCGATTGTTGAGTCCAGAAGTTCGCTCCAGATTTTCTCCCGCCGCTGCAAATGGGCCGGCAACTCCAACTCCGCCATTTCCTGCTCTTCGAGATCACGGCTCCCGGCCATACGCTTGAGTTCCGCAATCTCCCCGCATAATTTCTTGAACGTACGATACTTCGTGGCCAGCTTGGCCAAGGATCCGTGCTCGCGCGCTACCGCCGCCATCCGGCCCGCGTTCGCCATCACGTCCGGATCCATCATTTGACGCTCGAGTGCTTCGAATCGAGCTAGTTTTTCTTCGAGCATTTCTCGCATAGTGCTCACCAAACCTCCCCTCGCCCTGGCTCAACTGGCTCGACTCCTGCCTTGCTGCCGCGCCGGTGGCACGCACGATCGACGCGCCCATGGTAGTGCCGGGTGTGAGATCTACCAAGGCTACCCGAGACACCGTGGATCCCGCCGTCGCGGGTCCCCGCCACAATCGGGCTGCTCGGCCGACAGACCTCGCTAGACAGACCGATGTTGGAACCTTCCAAAAACTCGACCGCTTCAGCTACGTGGGCCTGAGGGTAGAAGGAGCCAAGCTTCAACATGACTTCTCATACCACACGCCGCCAAAGCTCACCATGCCGGACTCGTTACACGCGCCATGTGGGGACAATCTTTACGCTCTCCTGTCACGGGCAGATCTCCGGGAGGTAACGCCCCCTGCCCTGGTGATCGAGTCTGGGAAGCCGGTTGTCGCGCAGGTAAACCACTTTGGCAACCCCTCTTTTCCCGGCTGATGGTAGGCGCAGCCCAAGGATCTTGCAGCATGAATCGCGCTTGCGTGGCTTGATCTTGTGGTGAGCAGCGACGAACACCTCGCGTTGGTCTCAGCCCCGCCTTACTCATTCCTGAGAGTCAACACAACGAGCATGCCAAGGACGCTCTGAGACCATTTCGGACCGATCCCATCGCAGGCCATTTCCCGGCGGGCGTCTTCGCCACGCTGACCTACGGTCCGACCCCCCTCAAGTGCCGCTCCCGGCACGCGGGGCCGCGTTCGCCAGCAACGCAGCGCCCTATTTCTTGCCACGTTTTAAGCTGGCGTACGTGCCGGCCGCGAATTTCGTCTGGAATTTCTCGATGCGTCCAGCCGTGTCAACGTACTTGAGCTTCCCTGTATAGAACGGGTGGCATGCGTTGCAGATGTCAACCTTCAGCTCCGGGCGGGTGCTGCGCGTCGTGAACTGATTCCCACAGCCGCAGGTCACAATGGTCTCGACATATTTTGGATGAATGCCTTCTTTCATGTCCTCAAGTTCCCGCAGCGAAAGGGCTTAGTTCGTTTTGCCAGCGACCACACAAAACCCGCAGTATAGCATTCGCGCTGCCTGCCAACAAGGGTTGCGAGGGATCGAATCCAGGCAGCTTACGGCCGGACGTTCTGCCGGCGCAGCCGATCCGCGATCAGCGTGTCGACCAACAGCTGACTGATGTGATACGCCACCATCGGGATGATATTGAAGCCCAGTTCGATCGACACTTGCAGCCCGACCATCAGCGTCTTCTGGCTCCCCGCCAGTCCCACGGCGATCTGGTCGGGCCTCGCGACCTTCAACGCCGAAGCTGCCAACATGCCCGCCCACAGGGTCAAGACGTGGATGCCAATCACACAGATCAGCAGCGTGATGAGCTGCGAGAGCCCGGGGCGCGTTTCCGCGACGGCAAATTGTTGGGCGGTCTGGATGGAGCCGAAGAAGATCATGGTCAGCACGCCTAACTGAGCAAGGACGCCCAACGGCGTCTTGTTGCGCGTTGTCCAATGTCCAACCCGGCGAGCCAACCGTACGAGTTGGGCCACGGTCATGGGCAAGACGACCACCAGCGCCAGCTTGCTGATCATCCCGAGAGGGTCCAGTTCGGCTTGCCGCCCCGTGGTCAGCAGTAGCCAAAAGGGGGTTACCAGAAAGCAACTGGCGTTGGTGATGACGGTCACCATGATGCTGACCGCGTCGTTGCCGCCCGCGCGGCGTGTCCATACCGCGGCCGACGCCAGCGTGCAGGGCGTGGCGGCGGCAACCAGAAGACCTAGGGAAAGCTCTCGGCCCAGCAGTGCTTTTCCGATCGTCGCCACCACCAGCCACGCAAACAGGGGCAAAGCGACTGAATTCATGCCGACACCTAGCAGCGGGGCGGTCGGGTGGCAAGCGGTGCGCCACATGGCTCGCGCCTCCAACGGCAATGCCATCAGAAACAGGACGCTGGCGACGACACCATAGCGCAGCGCCGATTGGCTGGCCAAGGGCAGCAAATAGTCCGAGCCGAGAAAGCCGGTGGCCATCACGGCCGACAGCGCGATCAGGAACCAGCGGCGAATGAGAAACACCTTCATAGCTGTGCCTTGTGTGAGGACCGCAATCGTAGCACACGCGTCGGGCTCGTGCCAAAGAGCAGCTGGCCGCGCGACCGCCTTTTCGGCTGAGGAAGAGGAATCAGTCGTAACGGAAATGGAACCGGAGAAGGAGGCCTTTCTCACGAGACGGGGCGTTCTCGACAGGCAGCTGACGCGCACCCGCGTCGCCAACGACGAACAGTCGTTGCGCATCACTGGCCAGCGTCTCTAGAGCGGGGGACCGTTGAGAAACGCGAGTCGAGGCATGGCAGAGGCCTCCAGAGTGCGAAACGACCTATCGCTCAATGTCCGTTCCTGCTTAGAATTACGGCAACTCGCGTTGTGTCGCGACATTCTGCGCTGGGGCGGCGACCGCCGCGATTCGAGTGTCGGCCGGTAGCCTGCTTGTCCCAAACGCAATCAGACCGCAGCCAGCTCGTGGGAGGGCCCGCATTTCCATCGCCAGGCTCGGGTCGCTGGAGCCTGGCTTGCGACACTCGGAATTTTGCCGCATAAACACTCTAACTACAATTGATTCAATATGTTGCGTTATTGGACCGCGGGTGAGTCGCACGGAAAAACATTGCTGGCTCTGGTCGATGGATTCCCGGCTGGTGTGGAGATCTCCGCCTCGGCAATCGACCAGGAGCTGCGCCGTCGGCAGGGAGGCTACGGACGCGGCGGGCGACAACGTATCGAGACGGACCGGGTCGAGATCCTGACCGGGATCTGGAAAGGGGTGTCGCTCGGTAGCCCGATTGCACTGCAGGTGATCAACAAGGACTACAAACTGGAGCGGATGGAAGACCTCGTGCGCCCGCGGCCCGGGCATGGCGATCTGGCGGGAGCGGTGAAGTATCTTGGCTCGGTCCGCGCCATTCTCGAGCGTGCAAGTGCTCGTGAGACTGCGGCTCGCGTGGCGGCAGGAGCCCTGGTCAAGCAACTGCTCGATGCGTTTGGCATCCGAGTTCTGGGCTACGTGGTGGAGTTGGGGGGGATCGGGATCGAGGTGCCGAATTGCGGTTGGGAGGAGCGACGGCAATTGCGAGAGCAGAGTGAGGTATATGGATTGGATCCGACTTGTGACGCACAGATCAAGGACTTGATTGATCAGACCGGCAAGGCAGGCGACACATTGGGTGGGGTGGTCGAGGTCTGCGTGGAAGGACTTCCCTTTGGGCTTGGGACGCACGCGCAATGGGATCAGAAACTTGACGGTCGAATCGCCCAGGCTGTGATGGCGGTGCAGGCCATCAAAGGCGTCGAAATTGGACTCGGTTTCGAAGCCGCTCGCCGGCCCGGTTCGCAGGTACACGACCCGATCCAATATGATGCCCACCAATCGACGGGGCCCACACTTGGCTACACGCGTCCCACGAACAATGCGGGGGGCCTGGAGGCTGGCATGACCAACGGTCAGCCCTTGATGGTGCGGGCTGCGATGAAGCCGATCAGCACGCTCCGCAAACCGCTCGAATCGATCAATCTCAAGACGAAGCGAGCCGAGTCGGCGGAGTATGAGCGAAGCGATGTTTGTGCCGTGTCGGCGGCGAGTGTGATTGTGGAGAATGTGGTGGCGTTTGAGGTGGCCCGCGCCCTGACGGATAAATTCGGTGGCGATAGTCTGTTGGAAATGCGAGCCCGCTGGGAACTGTTTCAGACCATGGCTGCGAAACGATAAGTGTGTGATTGATGACCACACACTGCTGGGAATCTCTGCGTACAAGGATGTATGTCATGCGGTTTTCCATGCGACTTCGATTGTGTCGTGCGGTGTTTTGTACCTGCTGCTTGATGCCGACCGCGCTGATCGGCGGCGCCGCCGTCATGATCCATACGCCGGCCTATCAAGCGGCGCGGACGACTGCCTGGCAGTCGCGGCTGGCCGCTCGTCTCGGACTGGAAGTGCATGTGACCGAGATCGATTGGGGCGGCCGCGGTGACCTGGTGGTTCGCGGAATCGAACTCTGCGACCCGGAATCTCACGACTGGTTGGCCCGCGCTCGTTCGGCTATTGTGCGCACGACCGAGCAGGGACCGGTTGTATCGCTCGGCCAGCCGGAGCTTAATTTCCAGAGGCTGCCGCGGCTGGTGGACGTCTTGCATGAACACCTGCTATTGCGTAGCGACTGCTCGGGCGGCGTGTTTCAATTGATCTCCTCCTCCTTAATTCTGCAGCAGGATCCGCAGCCACAGTCTTTGCAGGATGTGCGTTTCGTGTTGGAAGTCGATGGCGATGCGGGGGAAGCTTTTGTTGAATTCCGGCCCGCGGGCTCGGACGAAGGAGATCAGGTCCGCATGCGACTGGTACGCAACCGGCAGCTGGATCCCCCTGCCACAGGCTGGGAACTGCACACGGGTCCCAGGGGGCTTGCTTGTCAATTGGCGCTCAGCTGGTTGCCCGAGTTGGAGCGATTGGGCACCGAGTGCACGTTTCAGGGCTCCATTTGGTCGGAGCGAATGGCCACCGGCTGGGAAGCCGACATTTCCGGCGTGTTTCGCCAGCTGGACCTGGATCGATTGATAACGGGGCACTTCCCGCACAAGCTCAGTGGCATTTCTGAATTGATGCTCGGGCGAGTGACGTTGCATCGCGGTCAGATTGCGGAGGCTGCGGGGCAACTCCATTCTGCCGGCGGTGTCGTGAGTCAGTCTCTGTTGGATGCCGCCGGGCGCCACCTGGCGCTTCGCCTGCATCCCCGCTCAGGCGATGCCATGCTGCTGCGATACGGCGAATTGTCGCTGGAGTTCTCCTTGGACGAAAACGGTCTGGCAATTGCCGGCCGTGGTGAGCCAGATGGAGTGGTGTTGGCCGATTCCCAGGGCGCCATGCTTGCCTCCGACGAACCGGTACGTGTTTCGTCCCTGGCACTGATCCAGTTTCTGGTACCCTTGTCCGAGCTGCAGGTCCCGGCCGCCAAAGAGACGGCAGCGCTATTTCGGGTCTTGCCGTTGCCCACCGTTGCCCCCTCCACGTCGCAGAGCGCGCGTCGCAATTACGCGCCACTCCGCCTGCAGAAGTAACGTCGCCAGGATTTCCAGAGCCGAGTCTCCACGACGACCGATGGCATCAACTCGATTGCGCTTGCACTCGGTTGCTCCACCACCACCTCTTGGGGAAAACTCCGATGCCGATGATCAGCAGCTGCACGGCAACGTTGGCTGCCAGAATCATTAGCACACCTTCCGTGAAGCCGTATGAGTGCAGTCCAACTCCCAATTCATTGACACCGAACCAGGACCACGCGGTGACGATGTTCCCGACGATCGCTAACACGGCCAGGCCTCGTTCGCCGACTATCCGGCCCCAGTAAGCGTGCAACACGACGGCGTTCCAAAGTACGATGATCAGGGCGCCGTTCTCTTTCGGATCCCAGCCCCAGAAGCGCCCCCAGGAATCATCAGCCCACAGACCGCCCAGCACGGTTCCGAAGAAGCTGAAGAAGATGGCGAAGCAAACGGTACCGTAAATCATGCGGCCGATATCCTTGGCGACCGGCGGGGTCAAAGAGGGTGAAACCGCGCCGCGCAACACGTAGACAATTCCCAACAGGCCGGCAAAGAAGGTTGCCGAGTAACCCGTGGCGACACAAGTGACATGTGTGGCCAGCCAGAAATTGGTGTCGAGCACGGCCATCAAAACCGTGAAGGTGTCTCCCTTGAAGGAAATCACGGCCGTGGTCAGTTTGTAGCCAATCAACAGCGCTCCGAATCCAGCAAAAGCTGCCACCACATTGGCCACCCCGATTTTGGAATACCATTCCATGAGCAATCCTAGAAGCACGCATGCCCAACCGACAAACAAGGCCGACGTATAGAGCGTGGTAATTGGTGGACGACCCGAGATATACATGCGTCCGATCAACGCCAAGGTGTGGACGCCCAGCGTAAACACGCACAGCCAGATGGAAGCACGTTTGAGTGGGACAGTCCAGCCCAGCCACGCGAAACAACCTAACAGGAATGCAAAGAGGTACAACGCCATCGCGTGGTACAGCGGTGCCGCGTGGTTGAAAAATACCTCGAAATCCGTCTTCGTTTCATTCCAGTCAACAGGTCGATCTTCCTCCAGTAATCGGCGATAAGAGGCCACCTGACGATTGAATGCGGCGGCCTGATCCCCCGTGTCGGAATAGGTGGTAAGGATTCCCGCCAGGGCGATCGTGGCCGGATTCGCCTCGGTCGCTTGCACACCTTCTGAGGCCGCCAACTTTAGCGCGAGAGCATCGAACAAGGCAAACGTATAGGGCTGCCAATGTCCATCTCCGTCGCGCGGTGAAGGTACCGCCAGCGGCAAGGGGTAATCGGAGTACTGCTCGCGCCGATTCGCCTCGCGCAACCGGTCCTCCCGAAAACTCTCCAGCCGCATCTGCGGCATGCGGAATGCCTCGCGCAGCAAGATGTACACGTCCAGCTTGCGGTCTAGTTCCAAGACCTTCTTGCTGTACAAGTCCCGCTGCTCGGGTTTCGTGCTCTGCGCTTTTCTGACTTGCTTGTCCAACGCTTCGAGACGGCTCTCGAAATCGTTGATGCTGTAGCGGAACCCCTTGCGCGGTTTCAGACCCAACGTCTCGAGAAGATCCAGGTTGTGGATGCGAAAGACCTGGTGTTTTCGAGCGGCTGGCGAGTCGGTGATGACGTCCAACAGCCAACGAATCGCGGGCTGCTTCCGCCCCTCTCCATCCACGTAGGACTGCTTGTCCGAAACAATCCGCAGACTGTTGCGGGCCAGCGTGTCAAAGGGCTTGACGCGTCCCTCGTAAGTCACTGGCAAGCGGCCGAAGGCCGCATAGTCGATCTCGTTGGGACCCACCGCCGGCTCACGAGCTTTGCCTGCCAACCACGCCGCGCACAGCAGGACGACCACCAACGGCACGGCCCAGTTCACCGCGTTGCGTTTCTTTTCCAGCGGCGGTGCCGGTCCCTTGCTCCGCTCACGGCGATTACGCGGGGCGGTTGTCGGCACGGAACTGGCACCGAAGATCGCGGCATCTGCCGCCTGCGGCCCAAGCCTTCCTTCCGCACGCCTGGTCAGATATCGATTGAGCGTGACCCAAAACTGGGCCAGCATACCGACCGCCACCATCATGCAGGAGACATACGGAATTCGCCAACCCGTATTCGTGACGACTTGAAGCCCGGTGTACTCCTGACCCGTGGCCGGATCGCGGCCGTAATTGGACTGGTAGAACGTTTCGCCGCCGAATCGTAGCGGATTGTTCATCCAGATCCTCACCCTCCGATCCACATTTCGAGCGGGGTCCACCAGCCTCAATTCCGAAGCATAACTTCTGGGGGTCTTTGTTCCGATGTAGACCTCTTGCTCCACGTCCACCAGATGCATCGAATACGGTTTGTAGTCCTGCTTGTACCGCAGCGAAACGTCATAAACCTGACCGCCCGCTTCAATCTTCTCGGCACCGCCGCGGAACCACCTCTGCAACGTCAGCAAATACACTCCGATCGTGTCACCCGAACGCGAATCGACAAACCGCACGTAAGCAGCCGACTGGTTGGAACGCCCCGAATTGTCCGTGCCGGCGACCGGTTCGACCTCATCCACCATTTCCACCAATCCGGCTCCCGCAGTGGCCGGGTTCTTGTCTTTCGGCGTGACGCCGCGCGAACGTGAGTTCCGCATGAACCTCACCAACTCGACCTCCATCGGCAGAGCGTCGTCCTTGATTACCACACCCGGCTGGAGACGCGACTGAGGGATCGCCACCACACTGTCCTCAGTCTCGTTCGTGCGGTCGATGATCGCCAATTCCAACTCGCGGGTGTCCATGACCACATTGCTGGTCTGGCCCTCAATGATCTGCATCTGTCCTTCCACCGCCGAGATTCCCACGAGCAGTTCTCCGAACATGAGCAGACCGACGCCGCTGTGCAACAACACGATTCCCGCCCGCTTGCGAAAGACCAGCACAAATCCGGCCAGCAATACCAGACTCACGACGGTGCACTGGGTCAGGAGCCACAGGATCCGTAAGGAAGGCCACTCTGTGAACACCTTCAACTGCGTTGCCGTCTGGTGCGAGCCCGTGGCAATCACGATTACCGTCAAGACAATGCCCGCCAGCACGGTGACGATTCCAGCCGTCAGTTGTTTGCCATTGCCTTGCACTTTGAATCGAATCAAGTGAGCCGCAGTCAGGTTCACAAACAGGCACAAGCCAATCAACCAGCCACTGGGGAACCAGAACCCAATGCCCCAAGGAATCGGATCCATGCGGGGAAAGAACGACCGCGGAAAGAAAATTCGGAAATCGATCCAGGCCAACGCAGAACCCAGTGCCGACTGGAGTGACGACAAGTCCATCCGGAAATAGTCGTGAACCACTTGCCAGATGTCTTTTTCGGTCTGTGCCAGCGTGCCTGCGAAGACGATGAAAATCGACATCAGAAACAGCACAACGGTGATCTTGAGTGACGCGACAGGGGCCAAAAAAATCTTCAAGATGCGCCAACACGTGGCCAGAAAAGTCGCTGGTTCTGGCTTCGACGGCACCTGGCGACCTGCCCCGCTGGTTTGGGTCGCCGCGGGCTTGTTAGACGTTGTTTGCGTGGCCATTACCGACTCCGTCAGGGGTATTAGAATTTGAGCGTTTTCAGAAACTTGCGGAATGCCTCGCATTGGTCGCGGGCCAGTTTTGGATCACCCTGCATTTTCACGAACCAGCTCTGGCCCGACTGGAAACCGATCCACCCCACAATGGCTTGCTTCTGCGCTTGGCCCTCGTCGGCGATCGCTTCCACATAAGTTCCCGATATTCCGTTCACATCAATCTGCTCGGTCCTTTTAGCCAGATCCTGTTGTTTAACTGTCGGTAAATCGGCCTGACCAAGCCAACGATTTACGTTCGCCAGCAGCCCTCCACCGTCACCTTTCAACGGTGACACCGTGATGCGAACCGAAGCGTCGCCTTTGCTGGCACGGAACGTCGCCACGCTGAACGTTGCCGGTGAATCCTCCGACCACGCGTCCGGCTTGTCGTATTGCACACGCGTTGCCGATGTCTGCGGTGAAGAGGTCGGGCGACCACCGGTTGCCGATGCTGTGGCCATGGGGCCGCTACTGAAGTTGCCGACCAGGTTGACCAAAGTCGCAGAGCCGTCGCCCAATTCCAGCTTCGTGGTCTCCTGCTGCATTTGCCCCACGCTGATCGGAGCCAAACCCATCAGACTTCGCCAGCGATTGACATTGTCCAAAATCGCACTCGGGGCCGGACTCGTGGCGAGTTGGATGATCGTCGTTTCCAACTTCTTGCCCTCCACCTCCACGCTGAGCGTCGCCAACCGCCGGCCGGATCCTTCGTTCTCCTGCCACGAATCGGGCAAGGTCCATCGCGGTACCGCGTCGGCACTGTCAAATTTCAGCGAGGCAATAAGTCCGCGAAAAGCCGTCTCCTGCTGAGCCACCAAGGTCATGGGGCCCGTCATCTTGAAATACCAGGTCTGACTGCCGTGCGGGACAATAGCGCCCAGCAATCGATCCGTTGGCTCACCCGCCACCGTCGGGACGGTGTCGGTCAATGATGATGCATCGACGTGATTCAGCTCGTACAGCACTTCCGGTTTGAGGACCTTGTAGTGCCGGATCGGTTCCTCCGCACCGCATCCCAGTTGCATCAGCAGGGCCGTGATTGCCAAGACTGTCATGCCAAATCTCGGCCGCCGGCCCAGGTGACGGCAGACTCCGACTCCGCTGCAAGGCGAGCGTGCCATAATGACTCCATGTTGATACGTAGCTAGAAGACCGGCCGGAGAATGGCGGCCAAAAGGCGGGGTGCACCACGATTCGTACGACCCAGTGATCGCACTGTAAGATTATAGCGCACTGGGGCTATTTTGTCATTGGTGACATTTGCCGAGTCCAGGAAGCCTCGTCCATGCCCAGTCGTCCACCGCCAGCCTGAGGGCCAAGGCCGGATCTCGGGTCAGGACAGTTTCCCCACAGTTGGGGCAGAATACGACCGACCCCCGGCGTGTGGCCTGAAGGAGGGACGCGGTCCGGGCGGTCCGGCCGTCCCGCAGTGAATGGGCTCTGTGACGTCGACACAGTTGCCGGGGGCGTGCGGGCCGATTTCAACTCGATTTGCCACCTCGCACGCCGCCCCAGAATTCTTCGAACTGCGCCCGAGGCTGCTTTATTTCATTCCCAACGCATCAATAATACTGCTGGCCAGCCCGCTCGTCACCGAAGTGTCGCCGTTCCAGGCCCACATGTTGCGGACGATGTCGGCCATCATCATGCCGGTGACGGAGAGCAAGAGGACCACCAGCAGCAAGGCCATGATGTTCCAGGCACTGTAGGCCGCCTCCGGCGCGTCGGCCGAAGCGATGGGGATGGCTCCTGCCACTGCAGCCGCGCCGTCAATCGGCTCGAGCTGCACGTCCAAAGCGTCCCCCTCATCCGGAACCAACATAGGCTCCGCACTGTCCAAGGCCGCCACATCCGCGTCACTCTCGAACGCACCAGAGTCGTCCAGGGCGATGACCTGCGAGCCACTGTCCGACGACTCGTCGCCCAACATCTCGTCCGACGGCGACAGCAAAAACTCCTCATCCTGCTGCAATTGCGTGGCATCATCCGGCGAAGCGCCCAGCTCGTCGTCCAGCGAAATCATGTCTTCGTCTTCGGGCAATTCCAGAGCCGCCGATCCCGAGTCGACTTCCAGTGATAAACCGCTGTCGGACGGCTTGGTAACCCCGATCCCGCTGTCGCTGCCCCCCACCTGAAGTGCGCCGTCCTCGGAACTGCCCGAATCGTCCAGCACCACTTCGTCCTCACCGTCCGACAATGACAGATCGCTATCTTCATCCAGTAACAAGGCAGCGTCCGACTCGAAGTCGAGATCGTCCGACAAAGCCAATTCGTCACTAAGATCTTCGGAGTCTGCCAGTTTCAGCTCGTAATCGTCGTCCGACGGTTTCGAGTCGTCAGCAACCGGTGCGACGTCACTGGCACCTTCCTTGTCGGCATCCCCGACCAGTTTCAGGTCACTATCTTTTCCTTTCTCCGCCTCTTCTTTGCCAATCACCGTGCTCGAAGAGTCATGCCCACCATCCTTCACCCGTTCTTCGCTGATCAAGATCGAGGAATTGTCCAACTCGTCATCGGCATCCGACGACGCGTCGAGGTTCAGGAGTTGCGCAAAGTCGTCACCGCTCAACGATGCGGAATCCGAAAAACTCGCGTCACCCGCATCCGCAGCGCCCTTCGCACTCAGCTCGCCGGCCAACCGCTCCAGCTCGGACGGCTTGAACTTCCAGCTGGTTCCGTCTTTGTAGCCATGTACCTTCCCGGCTTCGCGCATATCCTGCAGTTGCTCGGGAGTAACGCCCAACTGGGCCGCCGCTTCTTTGAGTTCGATGAATTTTCCGGCCATTGATTTACGGGCTCCATGAGAGCTAACGACAAGCGTGGGTAGGTTCCGCCTTCGCGTGATCGCTCTGAGAGCCGAAACAACACGCCTGCATTGCGGCGCATTCATTTCTGCTCCAAAAGAGCACGAATCTCTCGCGGTAACGGACGAACTCCATTGAATTCTTCAATCAGCAGATCCCAGTGAAAATTCCGCACGCTCTTTAACTCAATCTCCCCACTCGACCGGTCAACGTGATACACGCACATGACACGTGCCTTCGCGTCGATGAGCGTGACCTGCGATGGTCCCAAAGTCCCTTCCGACGAAAAGGCCATCAGGTCGCCTACTGCCGCAACCGGCAGATGAGACGGGAGAACAGGTTGAGCCTGTGGTGGTTTCGGTGTTTGCCCAAACGCCAACGGATCGTGCGCAATGGCCAAGAACACTGTTACCAGGACTGCTACGACACTGAGTCCATACGCCGCAACTCGCATAGCTTACCTACCTTCCGTGACGGGTTGCGGAAATCGGACCCTTACACCCATTCTAAAAGGCCCAATTTCCGTTTCAAGTATCTCGATACGGCCACAGCTAACCTTTGCCAGATTTAGCTGCAAACCATACCTCTTATCCGATATAACCGCACAAACAGCGGTCGAGCCCCCTCCAACGCCACCTGGTCGATGTTCATGAGCCACAAAAAACCTGCGAAATCCACCCCATTGGGTGTTGCCGAGGGCGTCGCCAGCCGACTCCGTCAGTCTACCGTACGGCCAAATGCCGCAGCAATATCAGCTCGTAACTGACATAGGGCCCACGGTGAGAAGTCCGGTCAAAGATGGCACGCGATGGTTGACAAGGCACTCGTTCGACTGTTTGATTTCGCAAACAAGACCCCGTCCAGCCCGCCTCACGCGGTGAATCTGACTGATCAGCTTCAGCCATGTGCCCCTCTCCCTCTTCCCTTTTTCACCCACTTCGCCGCTTCCGGCGGCGAAGTGGGTGAAAAAGGGCGCCTTGTGGGGCGGTTCGGGTAGCTTGCCAGTCAGATTCACCCACCGCACAGGGCGGTGGGAGTCAAAGTCAAACAGTCGCGCGAGTATTTCCACACGAATAATACTCCACGGCGTGGCGCGATGGGGCATGCGGGCCTTCACAGGGACGACGTGGCAGCTATTATTCGCGGGAGCGAGGAGGTGCTCAACCGCGAGCGGCAACGGTGCTGAGGGGCGGGCAACGATTTTTCAGGGGAGCGGATCGTGTATCGCGTAACTTGCCAGATCGATTTCTGTTATGGACATCGTTTGCTGAACTACTTGGGGAAGTGCCGGTTTTTGCACGGTCACAATGGACGGGCGGAGATCTCCATCGCGTCCGACAAATTAGATCATCGGGGGATGGTGCTCGATTTCACCGACATCAAACGCGATGTGAGCGGTTGGATCGACGCCAATTTGGACCATCGAATGGTCTTGCACGAAGACGATCCGGTGGTGCCCATGTTGCGTGAACTGAGCGAGCCGATGTTTCTGCTGCCCCACAATCCGACGGCTGAGAATATCGCCAAGCTGATTTTCGACGCCGCCATGCAGCGCGGTTTCCCGATCGAATCGGTGAAACTGTGGGAGACGCCCCGTTGTTTTGCAACCTACGAAGAGCCGTGTGGCTGAGCCGTGGGCGAGTCGCGTCTCGGACGCAACAAAATAGTCCGGGTGGCCCGCTCGTGGGGCCGAACACCGGACTATTAATTCCCCCCTGGGATTGTCGAGTTACGCCGCAACGGGTTGTTCCATTTTCCCGACAACGCACAGATTATCGGCCACCGGCGGCCCCGGACTTTGGCATTCTTTTTCACCTTTTCCACTTCTGACACCCCGGAAAATTCCCGAATCTCGTGGGGTGAGTCGAGCGAGCCGTGCTGCTGGTCGGTCTTTGCGCGCTCATTTTCTGCCCGCACAAACAGGGACTGTCGCTGGGGAGTTGATCGGCTTGTGACGACTCACCAACATTGTGCGCGAGCTTGACCCACCCTACGTGAATAATCCGGGCTGGACTTCGTAAGGAACAAAATCCGGGTGGCCGTCGGCACAGCTGAGCAGGGGATTCTGCCGCATTCCGCCAAATATGCCTCATTAAGCTGTAGCGGTTATTCCGATTTTCTGGGCAGTGCGCGAGATCCGCAAACCGTAATCAGGTTCTGCGCAGGGCGGCCGGGCCGCCAGCTCAGGACGAGCTACCGCTCATTGGAATGCCAGAAGAACGAGCCATTGCGATTTTGTATCGCAGAGAAAGGAATCTCCGGTGACCCGCGATCGCGAACGCAATTCCATGGTGGCCATGTTGGGCAGTCTTGGCTGGCCCCTCATTGTCGGACTATCTGCCTGTACGTTGTTCTACGCGGCCGTCCACCAGGGCCTGCTGGGATCCGATTTCGTACATCGCTATTTCGCCACACATCCTGTCTCCTACGTCGCCACGGGAATGTTCTTTGTGGGTTTGGTGGCACTCTTTCTCAAACTGCTCAATCTCGTGGGACAGTTTATCGCCTTGCCGACCATCGGATTTGACACCGATCGCACCACGTGCCTGAGAGTGGAACAAGCGGGTCCGATGCTGGATCATTTGGAAGACCTCACGGTGCCGGCCCGCCGATCGTACATGGGCAATCGGTTACGAGAGGCTTTGGAGCATGTGGAACGGAAGGGCTCGGCCGATGAGTTGGACGAGGAGCTAAAGTATCTGGCGGATCTGGATGCGGGGCGGCAACACGACAGCTACGCCCTGGTCCGGATCATCATCTGGGCCACGCCGATGCTCGGATTCCTCGGCACCGTGGTCGGTATCACGCAGGCGCTGGGCGACCTGGATCCCAAGATGTTGGCCACGGCCATTCAGACGCGCCATGGAAGGTTTGCTGGCCGGTTTGTATGTCGCCTTTGACACCACGGCTCTGGCGCTGTCTCTGTCGATCTTGCTGATGTTCGTCCAGTTCTTTGTTGATCGTGTCGAAACGCAGTTGTTGTCGATGGTCGACACGCGCGTCAACGAAGAGTTGGTGGGACGCTTCGAGACGGTGGGCAGTTCGCAGCGATCCGCACCTGGCGTCGATCCAGCGGATGGCTCAAGAGGTGATCCGATCGAGCGAGAAGTTGGTACAGGCACAGACGCAGATCTGGCAACAGACGATCGACGCGGCGCACCAGCAGTGGTCGATGACGGCCACCGGCTCGGCCGAGCAGATTCGTGACTCGTTGAGCCGAGGCGATGGAACAGTCGCTCGCCAGTTTCGCGGAGCGGATCGCCGACACCGAACAAGAGGCGGCCGATCAAGCGCGGCAGCGTTGGGAGCAGTGGCAGACGGTGCTCTCGCACAATGCCCGGATGCTGCAGGCGCAGCAGCAGGAACTGGTCAAGCAAGGCGAAGTGCATGGTGCGCGTGGTGGAGGCCACCGGCGAAGTTATCAAGCTGGAAACGTCGCTGAACCGGAATCTCCAATCGCTGGCCGGCGCGAAGAACTTCGAGGACACGGTGATGAGCCTGGCCGCCGCCATCCATTTGCTCAACACGCGGCTGGGCGCGTACGGATCCGACAACGCGCCGCGTCGAGCTGGAGCAGAAGCAGTTCTCAAGGTCGAGCCGCATGAAACGGTATCGCACCCAGAAGACCACGGTGGGCGTGTCGCTGTTCCCCTTCCTGGCAGTGCTGATCTGCACCATGGGGGCGCTGATCGTCTTGCTGGTGCTTGTCGTTCAGATGGCCCGCGTCGATGCGTCGGAGAGCATGCATCAAGGTCGATATCCTGGAGCAGCCCGATGCGCTGCTGGCTGGAAAAAGAAGATTACCAGTGGCGTCGGGAACTGCTGCGAACAACAGCGGGTCAAAGTGCAAGAGGAAGCAGCTGGTAAGCGACTTGGAGCTGAGTCACTTGGAGGAGCACATTCGCGAGCTGGAGCAGCAATGGGAAGCCGTCTGCGGCAGGCGGCGGCCGACCTGCAGCTGCGGATGCAAGGAGAAGATCAAGACCAGGATGCGTCGACGCGCCGCAGCTTGAGCAACTGCAGGAAGCGATATCCGTGGTCCAGCGGGAGCTGGAGTTGGCGCGAACAGGCTGCCAAACAACCACCCGTGTATGCCATTGTTCCCTACGATGGGCCGCAACGGCACGCGTCGACGACCCGATCTACGTCGAGTGCCGAGCGAAGGAGTCGTGATCCAGCCCGAAGGAATGTCTGTTGCCGGTGCAGCGACTTTCACGGTCCGCTGGGGCCGGGCAACCCTCTGGATGCCGCCCTGCGTGCGATTCGCGAATACTATGCGCGGCTCGGCGCGACCGGTTCTCAGGGCGAACCCTACCCGCTGCTGATCGTCCGTCCCGGCGGGATCGAGAGCTACGCCATGGCCCGCGCGGCCATGCGCAGCTGGGACGACGAGTTCGGCTACGAGCTGGTCGACGAGTCGATGCAGCTGAAGTATCCCGACTCCGATCCCGCGCTGGGACAACTGCTGCAGAAAGTCGATCGCCGACGCGCGATCACGTCAGGCAATTCTGGCCGCGGCGATGCCCAGCCGCTTTGAGCGAAAGCCCGAAGTCGGGTTCGTCGCCTCGCCTACCAGCGGTGGTTTCGTGCCCCAAGGCGGTTCGACGTCCGGCGCGCCGGGACACCGTCAGGGCGGATTCGGGCAAGGGGGTGACAGTCGCTATATCGACGGCCACGCCACGGGACACGGTTGCCGGAGAGGCAACACCTGTTGGCGAACAGACGGTGGGTGGATCGATGGACAAAGGTCACGCCCAAGGGAAACCGGGTGCCAGCCTGGGAACCGGTTGCTCACCTCTGGCCGAATCCCGTGGACGCAATTGGGGCTTGCCCGGCGCGACACCGCGTGCCACGGGGATTGTTCGACCGATTCGCGTGGCCTTGCTGCCCGATCGGTTGATCATTCTGCCCGATCGTGGCGAAGCGACAGTCGCCCGATAGTGGTGCTGGTCGAGGGACGCATGGTCGATGAAATCGACGAATTCGTCTCCAAAATCTGGGACCGCATCGAAGACTGGGGCATCGCCGTGGCCGGAGGATATTGGAAGCCGGTGCTGCACATGTCACGTGGCCCAGGGCGCCGATGAGCGGTTTGAGGAATTGCAGACGCTGCTGGACGGCAGTGGTCTTGAGGTGCAGAGGAGCGGCAAGTGAGACGGAGAACGCAACAGGGCACGGATGAGCCAGGACAGGACTCGTTCCTCGATATCGTGGCAAACCTGGTCGGCATCCTGATCATTCTGGTGATGATTGTCGGCGCTCAGGCGAAAGATGCCATGCTCCAGGTGGAAACCCCGTCCGATACACGGCAGCAGGATGACACAGCGCTGCAGGATGATATCCAACAACAACAGAACGCGGCCGCTGCTATCGCTTACGATTTGCAGCGGCTGATGGACAAGTCACAGCAGCAAGATGTTGAAATCAGCTACCGACGCCACGAGCGGGATCGCATTCTGACGCTCATCACCACCGCCGAAAATGCTCTTGAACAGCAACGTAGCCAGCTGTCGGCCGAAGAGCGTGAAGCGCACGAACTGCAAGTGCAAATTGCCTCGGCCCAACGCGAGCAGGAGGATCTGAAACTCACACGCCAGGCGATCGAACGAAGCACGGCACCCGTCCAGATTGTTAAACATCGCCCGACCCCGCTGGCCAAAACCGTCTTCGGGCGGGAAGTTCATTTCCAGCTCAAAGGAGGCCGCCTCGTCTTCGTGCCCTTGGATGAACTGGTGGAACAGTTTAAGACGGAAGCCAAACAGAAGGCCTGGAAGCTGCGCCAATCGCCCAGCATCACCGAAACCGTCGGCCCCATCCGTGACTTCCGGCTCAAATACACGCTCAAACGCGAAACGTACAATATCGAAACGCGTTCCGGTTCCGCCTTCCAGGAACGGATCGAATTGGATCACTTCGTCCTCGTGCCCGTGCGCGACGAACTGGGGGAGCCCTTTGACGTGGCGCTCCAACCCCAATCGCAGTTCCGCTCCATTCTCAGTTCCTTCAACCCCAACGAAGTCACTGTCACGGTCTGGGTCTATCCCGATAGCTTTGACCAATTTCGAGAGCTCAAGGAAGTACTCTACCGGCTCGGTTTCTTGACCGCCAGCCGCCCCATGCCGGACGGGCAACCAATCAGCGGTTCGCCCACTGGCACACGCTCAGCCGTCCAGTAGTGGGAGGTGATGAGGTGATGAGGTATTAAGTAAGATGATTGATGGTCAGATAGCTCTCACCCGGCTATCCCAGGAACAGCTGCACGCAACGTCGGATCAGGGACCCTGCGGCAAACGCCTCGGTGCAGCGGGCAGCAAACTCTTCGTACGGCACACCCGCGATTCGTTCCACGTACTCGGGATATGCGCGTACGCGTTCGAGGAATGTGTCTCGGGTCAACTCGGGATGAAACTGCGTGCAGTAAAGTGGTTTGTCGGGGATGCAGAAGGCCTGATTCCGTACCCGTTTGGAGGATGCCAGCAGTTGCGCGGTGGGCGGCAAACGATCAACAATATCCTGGTGTCCCATGTGGGCGACGAATTGCGGGGGCAAGGCACCGAACACAAGATCTTGCTGCCCGCGTTCTGTCAGAAACAGTGTTTCCGTGCCCAACTCGGCTCTGCTCAGGTCCGTGACAACTTCACCCCCCAGCGCACAGCGCCATGGCCTGAAAACCCCAACATGACGCGAAGGTGGGCTTCGACCAATCGTAAAGTTCCCGCATGGTTTCCAGCGCGGCTGGCAACCAGCTGCCTCCTGCCGCCACCGAGTAGTCGCCGCTGCCACCCAGTAGCACCATGTCGGCGGCATCGACCTCTCGACGTGACGGTACCCCCTGCAGGATACTGAATACGTGTATCCGCTCCTGGTCACATTGGAGCGCGCGCGCGAAACATTCAACCTCCTGGTCTTTCACGGGGTCGTCCGCGTTGCGGACCTGCAGCAATAAGAAGCGTAACTGCGGCACTGTTCTAACCGTCTATACTGTAACTGTGCGTACTGGGGCGCGTCGGAAAGGAATATGCGGCAGAGCTGTTGCCGATCAACACAATGAAGGATCAGGCCAATGTCAGCCGCCCCCAGAGAACTTCGGGAAAAGGAATGTCCATTGTAAATGGGTTACGTCCATTCGTCACGGTTCCCACCGCACTTGGACCGTATCGCCGACGTGGGCTGCCAGGGCCTCCGCTGCGCCTGCGCGAGACACGGCAATTTCCAGCCGCTCGTTCGAGCCGATGAGAGCCACTAGAGTACCTGGAGCCGCGGCGCCGTACGTCTCTGCCAAAGCTTGACACACGCTCCCTCGACAGGCCACTCGCAGGGGCCGCGCGTACGGATCAGGTGGCAACATCGAGCGTCTGATATTAGTGATCAAATTGCCAAAGCGATCGATCAGCAGAATGCTTCCATCGAGAGTTCCCGGTCCAGACCGCACGACAGGCCAGTCTAACTCGATCAGGCGAGGATGCGGCGATCCCAGCCGTTCGGGCGCCACGCCCCGACTCACATGGGCCGCGACAGGAGTCATGATGTCGCGACCGTGAAACGTTCGCGACACGTGTTCTTGCCAAAATTCGTGGGACTCGATCGCGTACATCTCCGCGGGAGGATATTGTTGCGCGACGAGACTCAACAGTCCGTTGTCTGGCGCGACGAACTGTTGGCTCCCGAGTCGTGCGTAAACGATCTTGCGCTCGGTACCAACACCGGGGTCGACCACGCACACGTGCAGGGTGGTTCTGGAAAACGCGGCGCGACGTCGTCCAGGACTACTGCGGCGGCGCGAATATCTTGGGGCTCAATGGCATGCGTGATGTCAATTAGCGTTGCTTGCGGGTTGACCGACAGCGCGACCGCTTTCATCTGCGCCACGTAGGGACTGCCTTCCCCAAAGTCAGAGGTGAACGTGATCAGTCGGGTTTTCATCGGCCAGGGACATGCACATTAGGACTCGTCCGGAAATAAGTTACCGGTTCCGCTTCCCACTCCACCGCCCCGCGGAGCGGGAATAGCGGGGGAGAGGGTAGGGTGAGGGGCGATAAATACGGTAACTTATTGCCGGACGAGTTCTTAGGTTCGCGTGCTCGATCTGTTTTGGACTTCGGTATTTCCTGCTTCGAACGACCCCGCCGCGGCGCCCTTGGTGAGGATCTGGGCTACGAATGGGCGATCAGTTCCAGACACAACTCCCGTACGCGAGCGGGATTGGCATTCGGGTTGCGTTTCCGGGCCTGCCCGATCAAGGCACCGATTGCTTGCTGCTTGCCATTCTTGACATCTTCCACGATGCGCGGGTTTTGCCGCAACAGGTCACGGCAAAGCACGATCAGTTCATCTTTCGCGACCTTCTCGATCCCCAAAGAATCCAGGGTCTGCTGCACCGACGCCTCCGATTCCACCATCTGTTGAAACACGTCTTTGGCTCGAGAATTATCGAGATCGCCATCTTGAACCAGCTTGAGCAACTCGGCCAACGACGTGGCGGAGACGGGGAACGCCTCGATGGCGATTGCTCGTTCATTCAGCGTGCGGAGCACGTCTTGTTGTATCCAGTTGCTGGCTCGCTTCGGTTCGCCGCTGGCCTGGACAACCTGTTCGAAATAGGCCACGCAGGCGCGGCCCTGATTTACCAGCACCTCCGCGTCGTAGGCCTCCAGGTCATAAGTTTGCTCCAGTCGTTTGCGCAAGGTGGCGGGTAACTCACCCAATTCGGCGCGCACCCACTCAACTTCCTCACGTGACACGCGAACGGGCACCAGATCGGGATCGGGAAAGTAGCGATAGTCGCTCGATTCCTCTTTGTGTCGTTGCGCGCGGGTGACTTGCGCCTGGTCGTCCCAGCCGCGCGTCTGTTTGGGCACATCCCCTTTCCTCTGGCCTGTTTCGCGCCACACGTCGTACTGCCGCTGGGCCTCATAAGCCAGTGCTCGTTCGACCGCTCGGAAACTGTTCATGTTCTTGATTTCGACGATCGGCGTGGCGACGCACCCCTGCGGAGTGTCCAGGTGCAGGTTGACATTGGCGTCCACGCGCAGGCTGCCTTCCTGCATGTTGCAGTCGGACACATCCAGATAGGCGAGCAGGAGCTTGAGTTCCGTGAGATAGGCTTTGGCTTCGGCGGGGGATCGCATGTCGGGATGGCTGACAATTTCCAGCAAGGGTGTCCCCGTGCGGTTCAGGTCAATGCGACTGTCTGCCTTGCCAGCCATTTCGTCGTGCATGCTCTTGCCCGCATCATCTTCCAGGTGCGCACGAATAATGCGTACGCGGCGGTCGGGGAACTCCCCTTTCGCGTCGCGGATATCGAGGAACCCGTCTTGCGACATGGGCAAGTCATATTGGCTGATTTGATAACCTTTCGGCAAGTCCGGATAGTAGTAGTTCTTGCGATCCCATTTGGTGAAAGCGGGGATCTCGCAGTTCAACGCCAGGGCTGTCTGGAGCGCCAGGTGAAAAGCCTGTCGATTCATCACCGGCAGACTGCCAGGCATCCCGATGCAGACCGGACAGGTCTGCGTATTGGGGGACGCGCCAAACTCGGTACTGCAGCGGCAGAACAGCTTGGACTTGGTTTTCAGCTGGACGTGGACTTCCAGCCCGATGACCGTGATATACTCGACTTCAGTCATGGCAGCTTGGGTTTCCTCGTGTGCCAATCGGTATGCTGCTGGTAGTGAAAGGCGGCGTGCAGCAGTCGAGACTCGTGAAAGGCAGGTGCCAGCAGTTGAACGCCGATCGGCAATCCCGATCTGGTACTGCCGCACGGCATGGAAAGCCCGGGAATTCCCGCCAGGTTGGCCGTGACGGTGTACAGGTCTTCCAGGTACATTGCGAGCGGGTCCCCCACCTTCTCGCCGGCTCGGAATGCCGGCGACGGAGTCGTCGGGCCGATCAGCAGGTCGACTTGCTGGAACGCCGCATCGAAGTCGTTGCGAATCAGACGTCGCACTTTCTGGGCCTTCAGGTAATAAGCGTCGTAGTATCCGGCACTCAAAGCGTACGTGCCGAGCATGATCCGTCGCTTCACTTCGGCTCCAAATCCTTCTGCACGCGTCTTGCGATACATGCGTACGAGTGCCGTGTCGATGTCATCCGGGGAAGTCGCCTTGGTGCGCTCCTCATCCAATTCACGCAACATGACTTCCTCATCAGTTCGATACCCGTAGTGCACTCCATCGTATCGTGCCAGATTGCTGGATGCCTCGCAGGGCGCGATCACATAGTAAGTGGCGATTCCGTATCGGCTATGCGGCAGCTCCACATCACAGACTCTGGCGCCCAGCGACTCAAAGACACGAATCGCTTCTTGCACGGCGGCCGCAATTTCCGGATCGAGTCCCGGGCCGAAGTGACTCGCGCACGACGCCCAACCTGGGCTGACCGAATGGGTGGAGCAAATCTTGGCCGTACGGCGGGACCTGCACATCAGCACACGTGGCATCCCGCGGGTCGCCGCCCGCGATCGCCTCGAGCAGCAACGCGGCGTCCTGGGCCGAGCGGCTCAGCGGGCCCACCTGATCCAGGCTGCTGGCAAAGGCCACCAGACCGTAACGGCTGACGCGACCGTAGGTCGGCTTGAGTCCCACCGTGCCGCAAAAAGCGGCCGGTTGCCGGATCGAGCCGCCGGTGTCCGTTCCGATCGCCAACGGGACCATGCCGGCTGCCACGGCCGCCGCCGACCCGCCACTTGAACCGCCCGGGACGCGCTCGACATCCCACGGATTGCAGGTCTTGCCCAACGCCGCGTTTTCCGTCGAGCCCCCCATGGCAAACTCGTCCATGTTGGTCTTGCCAATCAGAATCGCCCCGGCCTGGCGGAGCTTGGCGATTACCGTGGCGTCGTATGGGGGGATGAAATGGGCCAGCATGCGGGAACTGCACGTGGTCGGCTGGCCAGCCGTGCAGAGCACGTCTTTTACAGCGACCGGCAGACCGTCGAGGGAACTCAGCCGCGTTCCCGCCGCGCGTCGCCGGTCCGACTCCGCCGCCTGACGCAACGCACCGTCGTCATCCACCAGCAAAAACGCGCCGATCGCCCCGTCATGGTGCGCAATTTGATCCAGGCAGTCTTGGGTCAACTCGCGCGATGTGATGCGGCCCTGATCCAGTTCCTGTGACAATTCAGCCGCAAATCGTTCGGATAAGGACATGACGTTTCGCTTGCTCGTCACGGGTGAACTTGCCGCCTCAGCCGGGACGAGTCACCTACGGTGAATACTCCGGGGCGGAATGCGTCGGGACAGGGCCCAGCTCATTCGTCACCCAAGACAGCCGGAACCCGATAACATTCGTGATCTCGTTTCGGCGCGTTTGCCAACGCCTGCTCACGGTCGAGGCTGGGGAGCAAGGCGTCGTCCGCGAAGACATTGGACAAGTCCATCGCGTGAGCCAGCGGCTCGATGTCGTCGGTGGTCAACTCATCGAGCAGTTCGACATACTCCACAACCTGTCCCAGCTGCCGGGTCATGGACTCGGTTTCTTCCGGACTTAGCAGAAGCCGGGCCAACAACGAGACTTTCTCGACGTCCGCTCGCGTGAGACTCACGGTTTGGCCTTCGCCTTGTCGCTGCTGGGCAGATTGAACGGGCGCTGGCGGACGACGCGCTGCACGGCACCGCTCCGCAAACACTGCGTGCAGACACGCGCGGTCTTGTTGGTGCCATTGGCGGTGGTAATCTTCACCCGCTGTAAATTCGGCTTGAATTGCCGACGCGTGATGCCGGTCACCTTCGTACCAACGCCGCCCAGGTACTTCGCTTTACCGCGTATCTCTACGCTGTTGCCGACCTGGGTCCCCTTTCCGCAGATTTCGCAAACCCGAGCCATGGGGTTCCTCTCATTCAGCAGTAGCCTCGACCATTTTTGCAAACCCTCCAGTATAGCGTGCCAACGACAGGCTGCAACGGCACCCGAACCGCACGCCAGCGACCCGGGCTCCGCCCAATTTGGACCCTGCGAGATGACACACCTGGAGTCCCGTATTCCCGATTCTGCATGCCGCAATTCCTAGGGACTTCCCACCCGGGCCCGCATCATTCACGCCCCACGGCGCCGCGTTTCGGGCCGTAGGCGCATCAGCCTCGACAGCTTGCGTGGTTACATGGATCTCGGAGGCATTAGGTTGCTATCGTGTGCGGGCGGGTGATGGCCAGCACCTCGTCCAGCACGCGGCGATTGGTGCCGATACCCTCCCCGTGATAAATCGTGCGGTTACCCTGCCAGTCCGTGAAGGTGCCCCCCGCCTCCTCCAGGATCGGCTGTAGCGCTGCCGCATCCCAGACCCGCATGGTGGGGTCCACCATCGCTTCCGCTCGGCCGGTCGCGACCAGCAGATAGCCGTAGCAGTCCCCCCAGGTTCGCGTGATGTACGCGCGACGCTGCAATTCGCGAAAGGCTTGCCAGGCGTCGCGTTTTTCGTACAAATCAACCTGAGAAGTCACAAACAGCCCGTCGGCCAATCGTTCGCAGGAAGAGACACGGGCCGCCTGCGGGCGGCCGGCGCCTTGGATATACCACGCCCCACAACCTTCCCCCGCAAACACGCACTCGTCGAGCACCGGGATATAGATCACCCCCAGAATGCTCCGCTGGTTGTACTCAACACCGACCAAGGTCCCGTAGAGTGGGACGCCACTTACAAACGACGTGGTGCCGTCGATGGGGTCAAGTATCCAGCGGTAGCCTGATTCCCCTTCTCGCTGCCCAAACTCCTCGCCCACAATCGCGTCGTCGGGAAACGCCGATTCGATCTGCCCTCGCAGCAGTTTTTCTGCCTCGCGATCCGCGATCGTGACCGGCGAGTCATCGTCTTTGCGTTCCACCGTAAAGCGATCACTGCGGAAGTACTGGAGCGTCAACTGGCCGGCGTCATGGGCGGCCTGGCGGGCTAAGTCCAGTCGCGCATCAAGTGCTGAGCTGTCTTCTGGCATCGCAGTGGTCTAACGCAATGAAGTCTAACGCAATTAAGATGGCGTCTCGGTCGTCGAGGGCGGTTCGAGAAGTTGCGATAGCTTGATCGCTTCGAGCTGGCGGCGTGACGTGTCGGTCACTTGCTGAAGAGCACCTTGAAGACGTTGTTGCGACTCTTCCGACATGCCCTCGGTGACCGGCTCGCCTGTGTTGAGTGGCCCTTCAATCGCCTCAATGACCTCCAACAGGGAGACTTCGTCAGGCGATCGCACCAGAGAGTAGCCGCCATCGACGCCACGCGTCGAACGCAAGATCCCGTGCGTCACGAGATTGCGGAGGATTTGCAGCAAAAAACGCTCGGGCATTTTGCCCTCTGCCGCCAGTTGGCTGCACGGGACGGGCGTTGTGGAATCGCTCTTCGCCAACTGAAGTGTGGCTCGCACCGCGTAAGCGACTGTCCTTGATAGCTTCATCGTCGTAGCCCGCCTATGTTACGACCAGAACCCCGCCGACCGGGGCAAACTACCAGCCCCGTTTCCCTCACGCGGTTGGTCAATAGCACGTCCGCCCCAAGAGCTGCATCTGCTGCCGCCGAAGTCCCGCAACACCGCAATTGAGTCCCGCCCAGATCGAGTAAAACCACAGTCTAGTAGAGTAGAAATGGAATGGAATACAGCTGAGCAGAAACGCAGTCTCACTGATCTCTCGTAAGTATATGCGATCAAGTCCCGCCTCGCATAGCCGCACCTGCTCAGCGACCCTCCCCGCGCTCCCACCGCTGCATCTTCCAACCTACCGCCACGTGCCCACTCCCGAAGGCCAGCACGCGCACTGCTCAAGGTCCAATAGTCAGGCCGTCTGGAACGCAAGCTAATCTATCAGAGTTGTCGCGAATGTCAATCAGCCGCGATGGCGTATTGCGTGCCACACCAACAAGATAGCGCCACAAACGAGAAATGTGTCCGCAATGTTGAAGATCGGCCAGTCGAAGCCGATCGAGTCAATCTTGAAGTGCAGCCAGTCGCGGACCGCGTAAACGCGATCCCCCGCCTTGTGGCCCCGCACGCCGGCCACCCACGTGAGCCCATGGAGTCCCATCCGGTCGTAGAGATTCCCCAGAATTCCCGCCATGACACAGGCCAGCGCTATCGTCAGGTGAAGGTCACCAACCGCGCGGGCGAAGATGAGCCATGCCAAGATCCCCACGGCGGCGACGAACGACAACGCAGAAAACGCCACCACTTGACCCTGACCCATGCCAAAAAGAGCGCCCTCGTTGAGACTGGTCTCCAAGCCGAAGATGTTATCAATTAGCCATATTGGGGGGTTTAAATTGCCCTGTTCTACCAGTGCCATCCCCAAGTGTCCGAAGACCCAGGCTTTGGTAAGCAGATCGAGCGCGCAACCGCCTGCGGCTATACAGACAAACCACAAATAATGGTGCCACGCCGAGGCTTGTCCGAGTTGCCTAGCGTCGCTGGTTCTCGGAGGCACACTTGATGCAGTGAGGTGTGTAGGGGATTGCATTGAGACGTGTCTTCGGGATCCGGCCGCCACATTGAGTGCACGAACCATACGTTCCCGACTCAATCCTTTCAAGAGCAGCTTCAATCATGTCGAGCGTCTCTTCGTCGTTTTCCATCAAGCTTAACGTGAACTCTTGCTCGAAGTTGTCGCTCCCGATGTCCGCCATGTGAATGGGCATACTCGACAGGTCACCGCTCGATTCAGAGCGCGTCCGGTTGAGCGTGGCGTCAGCCATCGCGCTGACGTCCCCGCGTAAGCGGGCTCGAAGCTGCAGAAGTTTCTCTTTGAAAGGTTGCGTATCTGGCTTTTTTCTCATTTCAGTTCATCCCATTGCGGCCAAGCAGCCGTCTCATAATTCCTCATGGTCATCACGCTGAGGTGCGACCCCGTAGTCTGCCCAAAACGTCCGTTCGTCGAGCGAGCTCCGAAAACCTGTCAACCCGCGTCTCCAGTGTCGCAAACACGCAGATTTCTAGAAGCGAATCGGCAATTAGCGGTAGCTCATTTTCCCTAAAACCCCAGGCAAGGTTGCGGAACCTTCCGCAGCCAGCCTCGCTCTAGCCTGTCTATTGTAGGCAAGGAACGCCCTACTGTCAAAGCTTACCCCCCGTACGTATGTAAGCTAGACTTGCCACATGCATATCGCCTCTCGGGCCTCGGGCAGGGGCACCATGAACTGGTCGATCGACGCGCAAATACTCACCTTGTATGGCGCTGTACCCTGGAATAGACTTACGCCCCACAGACGCCTTGGTTCACAAAATAGACAGCCTGGGGAAGGAGGTATTTGCCCGTCCCTCAGTTCGAATTTCTCAACCGCGCGTCATTTACTCCTGTGGAGGGGTTTTGTGAGGGGCCATCGGGCGTCGCTACGGACGCCGGCACAGCTCAAGAATCGTGGGATACGTGTTCCCGTCTGGCAATAGAGATCGTGGGGTCGGCGCTTCCAGCTGGCCTCGGCAGCCGAAACAACCAATATCGCTACTCTCAGTC
The DNA here is from genome assembly GCA_963700575.1 of uncultured Planctomycetota bacterium. Taxonomy (GTDB): domain Bacteria; phylum Planctomycetota; class Planctomycetia; order Pirellulales; family Pirellulaceae; genus JAJRVM01. The sequence continues at coordinate 124,930 of CAVOYC010000002.1, forward strand.
AAACTGAATTGTCTTGAGGTGCCCGGCAAGCCCTTGTGAGGCAAGCCCCTGAACAGGCGCCCTGAGCAGGCGGTGGTTCGATGGACCAGACCGCCATTCAAATGGGTGACATGACGTGTCGGACACTCCCCTTGTATTCCAACAGTGCATTGCTCCCCAATGCGGAGCCACCTATTCGGTCAACGAGGTACGCGTCGCCTGCCAACGATGCGGCGATCTTCTCGATGTCGTTTACGATTGGGATCGAGTGGAAGTGCCCCGTTCGCTGTGTCATTTTGAATCTTCTTGGTCTCGCCGCCGCGAGCCGATTTGCTACAGCGGTGTCTGGCGTTTCCACAGCTTGCTTCCCTTCTGTGCGCCGGAACAGATCGTAACGGTGGGGGAAGGACAGACGTTGTTTCAGCGGGCCGATGCGGTAGCACCGTATGTCAACCTCAATCCAGGCCGCTTGTATCTGCAGTATGAAGGCATGAACCCTTCTGGCAGTTTCAAAGACAACGGTATGTCCGCTGCCTTCACGCACGCTCGCATGACGGGTGCCCGGCGGGCCGCCTGCGCCTCAACAGGAAACACCAGCGCCTCGCTGGCAATGTACTGTGCTGTGACGCGTCTGATGAAGGCTGTCATCTTTATCGGATCCGGGAAAATCTCCTATGGGAAGCTGTCTCAGGCGCTCGACTACGGTGCGCTCACCGTCCAGATTACCGGTGATTTTGACGATGCCATGGTCCGCGTGAAGGAGGTCTGCAGCGATCTGGGAATCTACCTGGTCAACAGCATCAACCCCTTCCGGCTTGAAGGCCAGAAGTCCATTATGTTTCGCGTACTCGAAGCGCTGGCCTGGGATCCCCCCGATTGGATTGTCGTCCCGGGGGGGAATTTGGGTAATTCGAGCGCTTTCGGAAAAGCGTTCGCGGAATTGAAGCAACTGGGATTGATTCAGCGTGTTCCCCGCCTGGCCGTGATCAACGCTGCCGGAGCCGATACGCTGTACCAGCTTTATGAGCGTCGGGGGATGCGTTGGAATCAGGGCTTTCCCGACATGCTGGTGGCCGACGAATACACGCGGCAAATGGATGCCGAACAGAAGAAGGCCTCGACGATCGCCAGCGCCATCGAGATCAATCGTCCCGTGAACTTTCGCAAATGCCTGCGCGCGCTCGAAGTCTGCGACGGGGTCGTACGGCGTGTCACGGATCAGGAAATTCTGGACGCCAAAGCGCAAGTCGGAGCGGGTGGCATCGGATGCGAGCCGGCCAGCGCCGCCAGTGTTGCCGGAGCCAAACTGCTCCGCCAGGAAGGCGTTATCGGTCCGGACGAGCGTGTGGTCTGTGTACTGACCGGGCATCAGCTGAAAGATCCTACGGCCACCGTGGCCTACCATACCACGGACCAGGATCAATTCAACCAGGTTCTGGGTAGTCGCGGCGTAAGTCGCGCGTCTTTCGCCAATCGGGCCGTTGCGGTTCCCAACGACCTGGGCGAAATTATTAAAGCGATTCGCCTCTATAGTTGAACGTGCTGGCGATCTCGCGCTCGCGCGGGAAACAGTCGCTTCACACCGTCAAGTCGATTGCGAGCGCGGGTCTTGGCGGTGGCGTACTGGCCACGGAAACAAAGGAGTACTCTCAGTCATGGACCCCATTCGTCTCGTTATTCATGGTGCGGCCGGTCGGATGGGGTTGCGACTTGTCGCACTTGCCCAAGCCGACTCACAGTTGTCGGTCACCGCCCCACTTGAGGCGGACGGGCATCCGCAGTTGGGATGCGATGCCGGTACACTGGCCGGGGTGGGGCCGATCGGGACACCGCTGACCGCCGAGCTGGATGTCGAGGCCGATTGTGTCGTCGATTTCTCGGTCCCCCAGGCTACCGCCAGCGCGGTCAGCCTCTGTCGCCAGCACAAGCTCCCCTTGGTGTTGGCGACGACCGGCTTGACCGACGCGCAAAAGGAGCTCGTCGCCGCGTTGGCTCAGCAGGTGCCCGTCGTATGGGCTCCGAGTATGAGTCTGGCCGTGAATCTGACCATGAAGCTGGCCACCATCGCCGCTCAATCGCTCAGAGACTGTCCGGGTGGAGCCGATGTGGAGATCATCGAACGGCATCATCGTTTCAAGAAAGACGCTCCGAGTGGCACGGCCTTGCGGTTCGGTGAATTGATTGCGAATGTCATGGGGCAAACCGAACAGGCGCACGGCCGATCGGGTCAACCCGGCGAACGACCGCATGGCGAAATCGGCTATCACGCAGTGCGAATCGGCGACAACCCGGGTGAGCACACGATTGTGTTTGGCATGCTTGGCGAGTCCATCGAGCTGACGGTCCGGGCGACCAATCGCGATTGTTATGCGATCGGGGCCCTGGCTGCCGCCAAGTACGTGGTTCAGCAACCGCCGGGAATCTACACGATGGTCGATGTGCTGGGTTTGTAGCGCGGCGGTCCCAAGTTTGCTCAACCCAACCAGGATTCACCCCCCGTGGACTCTCGTGCCGGGTCTGCAGAGACCGCTGCTTTCAAGACCGCTTCATTTTCCGTCGGTGATCGCATGGTACAACGTCGGACGGCGTTGGGCGGCGTTACGACTGAATTGGCGCGCACGGCGAATTTTCGCCAGATTGACCGTGGCGGTCAGGTAGTCTTCCTTGGCCTCGGCGGCATCGACCAGGATCTGGCTTGGCCATTGAGCGATCATGGAACCGGCGCCGTACGCCTGATTCGTGGTCACCACTGCCACTTCGTTTTGGAACGTGGCGGTCCGGACGATGAAGTCCTCCACCGTGCCGCGACGACCATTGATCCAGACCAGTAACTCGGCCCCCTTGAGCGAGAGAACCCGAAAAGACTCCGGAAACCAGCCGTCGTAGCAGGTGAGGATCCCGAGCTTGCCGAAGTCGAGTTCGAAGACCGGAAAATCGTCCCCTCGCTGCATCTTCCATTCCGGGTCGTGGGTGAGGAACCAGGCCCAATCTCGGCCTGCTGGCGGTTGGCACCAAGGGGGATCGCCTTCGTATTGATCGACCGCCGCATGGACTTTGTGATACTTGCCAGTGATTTTGCCCGAACGATCGAACAGCAGCGCGGTATTGGCGAAGGACTGGTCCTGGTGCACTTCCCAGCAGCCGACGATAACGTAGATCCTGCCGGCGGCCGCCGCCTTCGAAATCCTCTCAGTCTCGGGTCCACCAACGGTGATGCGCCCCAGAAGGTATTCCGGGAACACGACCAACTGGGCGCCGTCGTGGGCCGCCTTTTCGATATAAGAAACTACTTTTTCGCTGGGATCATAACCGGGTCGCGGCAAATCGGTCTTGTCGTAGCCCAGCATCTGAACCGCCGCGATCTTGACTTCCCCCGGATTCTGATTGGAATTGTCTTGGCTGTATAACGCTTCGGGTGCGAGGAACAAGACGCCCCACACGACGATCAGACGAGTCCACATGAGGTTGCTCCTGGTTTCGTCATCGCTTTGACAGATCATATTTGGTCGTCCCCCTTCGCCTCCTCGCCCCTCTTGCCAGTACGGACGCTTCACGCCGATGCCGCCAGCAGTACGGCGCCTTGGACCACAACGCTTTCGCCCAGAGCGGCGGGGGTGATGGCATAGCTGTTGGAGAGCGGTGGGAAGACATAGCGAGCCACTTCGCGCCGTACCGGAGCAAAAAAAAGGTGCTCGCCCATCAGCGATACGCCGCCGCCGATGACGATCATTTCCGGCGCGAGTAACGTGATCGCTTGAGCGATGGCCCAACCCAAGACCTGACAGGCGTGCATCAGCACGAACTGCGCGATCAGGTTGCCCTCCTCCGCAGCCTGGGCTACCAAACGAGCGGTAAGCGCATCGACATTACGATCACAACGCTCCAGCAGATCGGCCACATACTCCTTGTCGGCCTCACGCGCATCGGCCAGCTTCCGCCGTCGCTCAATCGCATTCAAAGCCCCGTCATCCATGCGCAATGACTGGAAGGGACGCATGATCTGGCCCGTGACTCTTTCCTGAGCCGCCGCGGCAATTCCCCAGCCACTGGCCAACGATTCGACCGTCGCATCGGCCGCATCAGCGTGCAATCCTGGACGCAGGTGCCCAATTTCACAGGCTGCCGGGCGGCCTTCACTCAGCAGGCGGCCGTCTTTGACAAAGCCGCCGCCCACTCCTGTTCCGACCGTCACAAAGAAAACACTGCGCCTCCCCTGCCCTGCCCCGAATCTGGCTTCGGCCAAAGTGGCTGAATCGCAGTCGTTGCCCAGAGCCACGGGTAGACCAAACGTCTCGCGACACCATTGCACCAGATGAAAGTTGTCCCAACCCTGGATCTGGTGGCTCTTGATGACCCTACCCTGACTCGCATCGACCGGGCCGCCGAAGCCGATCCCGATTCGCTGCACCTGATGCGACGAGATCAAGGGTGTACCCAGTTCTTGGATTTGCTGCAGGATCCCCGCGGCACCGTGCTGAGGGAGGATGTCGGCCCGCGCAGCTCGAACAACTCGCCCGAGCAACCGTCGCCGACACCCAGTTGAAGCTTCGTGCCGCCAATTTCAATCCCCAAGTACATGGACTGGTCCCCAGCAGAATAAGAGCTCGCGTCAGGCTGCCGCATAACGCCCCACGCGATTAATCCTCGCGTGAACGTCGTTCAGTACCCAATGGAACAGGCAGAGATGAATGCTCTCGACCATCCCCATGTCATCCAGCGCAACATGCAATCCGTCCTGCTGCATCTCCTTCAATCGGCCGCCGCTGTAACCAGTCAAACCATACGTAAAGAGTCCATGACGATTGGCCCAATCGACGGCGTTGAGTACATTCGGGCTGTTTCCCGAGCCGCTGATGGCGATTACGACGTCGCCTTGGCCGCCAAAATTCATCAGCTGCTGCACGAAAATCTGGTCATACGAGAGGTCGTTACCGACCGCCATGATCCAGCCAACATTGTCCGTTAAACTTAACACTTTCAGGCGTTTGCGACTCTCGTCGTTCAGGACCGATTCCGGAAGAGTGCTCTTTCCCAAGTCTTCACACATGTGACTGGCCGTGGTTCCCGACCCCCCGTTGCCCAGGATGAAAACGTAGCGCCCCTTTTCCCAGGCCTGGTATGCAAGGTCGGCCCAACGAACCAGGGCGGCTTGATCGACACGTTCGATTTCCTGTTGCAGCCGTCGTAGATAGGCCGCCGCGGTTAACTCGATTCCCAACATGCAATGCGCTCCCTTGGTGTTGGCAGATCCAACATGATTGGCGTTCAGGATGTGTTTTCGTCCGCGTCTTCTTCCGGCAGGTTCTCTTCCACCTGACGCTGATCCGGTCGATACAGCAATAACGCTGGCAGCATCACCAGTGCCGTCATGGCAAAAATCGGACAACGCATGGGGTAATCCCCCGGCGTGAACTCGTTGACATAGACCATGATTCGGTCGAACAGCCAGTAGACGCCCGAGGAGAGCATGATCGCCGTGAAATTGGCCTGGTTCATTACGGCAATCATCCGCCCTTTCTGGCTCTCTGGCGGCCGTGACTGCATGAAGACCTGCAGTGGTATGGCATACATGCCGGCAGAGATGCCCAGTACGATTAATCCGACGCACGAGCCAGAGAAACCGAGCAAGTGGCCATGGATGGGGCCCGGGATGGCGAGCACCAGCAGGCAGCCGATCATCCCCCAGCCACCGGCGCGCATGACGGAGAAGTCCACTCGTCCATGCGACAGACGCCCCGCCAGCACGGAACCGACGGCAATGCCAATGGCGATGCACCCAAGCAAAATGCTGGTCCTGGTGTCGCTCAACCCCAATTGTAAAACGCCGAGTGAATTCACAGCTTGATTCGCCACGCCAGCAACCAGCCAGAAAACACTCGAGGCCAGTAACGCTCCCCATAACGGTCGGTCGAGCCGCAGCATGCGCCGCGTTTCCGGCGGAACGGTCACTGCCGAGGGCGTAAATTTCAAATCGGGCACGGCCGCAGGCACGCGCCGTACGAACAACGATGTCACGGTACCCACCACCGCGATCCCTACACAGACCAACGAACCGATCCACAGTCGATGCGCGGTCTCGGTAATCGGTCGGCCATCCTGCATGGCAAGGTCGCTGAGAAATCCCGCCGCCACCGCGCCAAAAATGATCGCCAGAAAAGTGGTCATCAGAATCATGCCATTGGCGCGGCAAGTCACTTGGGCGCAGCATTTCAGGGAGAATGCCATACTTTCCCGGTCCAAAAAAGGCGCTCTGCGTGCCCATCAAGAACAATACGACCAGCAGGCCGGGAAAGCCCCACACCCCGAACATCATGAACGCCGCCACTCCCAACAGCATGGCCACGATCTCCGCTGCCTTGGAGAGCACGATGATCAGCTGCTTGCTGTGTCGATCGGCCAGGTATCCCGCGTAGCCCGAGAAGAGCACAAAGGGGGCGGAGAAGACAAACATGACGATCGGCTGACGATCCTGATCCGCCACCTTGAGTGACAGCAGCAGCATCAATTGCTTGAATAGATTGTCGTTAAAGGCGCCCAGAAACTGGGTGACCGTCATTCCCCAGAAGGAAGCGTCTTCGTAGAGCGGTGGCAGCACACTGAAATCAACACGCAAACTCGCCGGCGGCGGCACCGCCGGACTCGTTTCGCGAGGGGAGTCGTCCATGTTCATGATGGGCGTATTATGACCGATCGGCCCTGACACGGACAAGACGGAGCCGCCATCGCCGTGCGGTCAAAATAGTGAGCCGAACTGCAAATCGAGCGATCGACATGAGTTATGGTAGGTCCCGGCGGGCAAAACTCCCACGATGCCATTGCGAGGGACGGTGCCACTGCTCAAACCACCGGCTTTCCAACCCAGTGAACTTGACGCCTAAGACCCGGGTCCACGGGAATCAGACCACTCGACTTGAGCAGTGCGCAGCGGGGGCACGCGTTCCACTGTCGGGATGCAGCGCTGATTGCCGCTTCACACTGCGTGCGCCATGCGGCGCGGAGTTGGCACGATTTCGGTTGTTGATTGTCTGTGCTGTTAATTGACACGCGCCTCCGCACGCAGTGGCACGACTGCTGACGATGCCATTGCGAGGGACGGTGCCACTGCTCAAACCACCGGCTTTCCAACCCAGTGAACTTGACGCCTAAGACCCGGGTCCACGGGAACCAGACCACTCGACTTGAGCAGTGCGAGGCACGGCGCAGACAAAGGAAATCTGACGAAGACGGACCAACTACTAGACCCGGTTAATCCGCGGAAGTTGGCTTCAGCTCAGTCAATTCGCTGCTGTCGGCCATCTTGCGGATGTCTTCGGTGATCTTCATCGAGCAGTATTTCGGGCCACACATGCTGCAGAAATGAGCACTTTTGAATGTGTCCTGGGGAAGTGTCTCATCGTGGTACGTGCGGGCCCGCTCGGGATCGAGGGACAGCCGGAATTGCTCCTCCCAGTCAAACTCGAACCTCGCCTTGCTCAACGCGTCGTCGCGATCTTGAGCGTGGGGCCGCCTGCGTGCCACGTCGGCGCGCGTGCGCCGCGATCTTGTAGGCGATGACACCCTGGCGAACATCTTCGTTATTGGGCAGGCCCAGATGTTCCTTGGGAGTCACGTAGCAGAGCATTGCCGCCCCATACCAACCCGCCATCGCCGCGCCAATGGCACTGGTGATGTGATCGTAACCGGGAGCAATGTCGGTGATCAACGGCCCCAATACGTAGAAGGGAGCGCCGTGGCAGATCTCCACCTGCTTCTTGATGTTCATCTCGATCTGATCCATCGGAATATGACCGGGACCCTCGACCATCACCTGCGTGCCAGCCGCCCAGCCACGCTCAACCAGTTCCCCCAACACGTCCAACTCCGCGAACTGGGCGGCATCGCTGGCGTCGGCGATCGAGCCGGGACGCAGACCGTCGCCCAGACTCCATGTCACATCATATTGACGCATAATCGCGCACAGATCCTCGAAGTGCGTGTAGAGCGGATTCTGTCGGCGGTGAGCCACCATCCACTTGGCGATCAAAGAACCGCCGCGGCTGACGATTCCCGTCACCCGATCCGTGCTCAAATGCAGATGCTCCCGCAGCACGCCGCAGTGGATCGTCATGTAATCCACGCCCTGCCGCGCCTGGTGCTCGACCATGTCGAGAAAGTGTTGAGGCTTCATGTCCTCGATGTCCCCTCCCAACTCCTCCAGCATCTGGTAGATCGGCACGGTGCCTACCGGAACGGGTGAATGGTCGATGATGGTCTTGCGGATCCGGTCGATGTCCTTGCCCGTCGACAGGTCCATGACCGTATCGGCACCAAAATGGACGGCCGTGTGCAGCTTTTCCATCTCGATCGATTCGTCACCCGTGACCGCCGAGTTGCCAATGTTGGCGTTGATCTTGCATCGAACCGCGATCCCGATTCCCATCGGCCGCAGCCGACCGGCCAGATGCACCGTGTTGGCCGGAATCACCAGCCGCCCAGCCGACACCTCCTGCCGGATGAACTCAGGTTCCAGGTGCTCGTCCGCGGCTACTATCTCCATTTCCGGCGTGATCGTCCCTGCCCGCGCGGCCTCAATCTGTGTCATCGACATCAACTTGCTCCGATCTATCCGAGTTGCCTCCGGCGGCGTCACCGGGGCCAGAGAATTTTAGGCGTCGAGGCCCATCCGCCTCGAGTCGAACCCTCGAGTCATGGTACCGGCCGCGTGGTGTTTGTCAATCGACCAGCGATCCCCCGACCGGTTGAGAAAGCATTCTCTGACTGGGTGGCGTGACGGTCGTGTCAGGCATCATAACCCAGATGTGAGCGAAGCCACCTTTCGGCTTCGGCGACCGGAACCCCCTTCCGCGCCGCATAGTGTTCCACTTGATCGCGGGCGAGGTGCCCGATGGCGAAGTAACGTGCCTGCGGGTGCGCGAAATACAACCCACAGATGCTGGCTGCCGGATGCATGGCTAACGTTTCCGTCAGATGCACACCGGTCTGGCGTTCCGCATCGAGCAACTGGAACAAGGTGCGTTTTTCAGTGTGGTCTGGCTGGGCGGGATAACCAGGTGCTGGGCGGATGCCGCGATAGCGTTGGGCAATCAGATCTTCGGGCGACAGCGATTCGTTCGCTCCATATCCCCACTGCTCGCGAACGCGCTGGTGCAGCAGTTCCGCAAACGCTTCGGCCAGGCGATCCGCCAGGGCCTTTACCATGATGGCATGGTAATCGTCGTGCTGCGCCTCATATCGAGCCGCCAGGTCGGCCGCGCCGAGGCCGGTGGTCAGGACAAATCCGCCGACATAGTCGTGCAGTTCACATTCACGCGGCGCGACATAGTCGGACAACGCACAAAACGCGTCCTGCCCTTGTCGCTCCCACTGCTGTCTCAAAGTGTGGAACTTCGCCAGCGGGGTGGTTCGTTGCGGGTCGGCGTAAATCAAAATATCGTCGTCCTCGGCGGCCGCGGGCCAGAAACCGTAAACCGCCCGCGCCTGCAACAGCCGCCCGGCCACGATCTGGTCCAGCAGTTCACGCGCGTGGTCGTACAGTTCCGTGGCGACCGGACCGATCTGAGGATCGTCAAAGATGCGCGGATATTTTCCCTTCAGTTCCCAGGCCATGAAGAAGGGGGACCAGTCAATGTACGGCACGATCTCGCCCAACGGGAAGTCGTCCAACAGCCGATGGCCCAGGAAGGAAGGTGTCGCGATCTTGTTGGCGTCCCAGGCGACCTTCAGGCGTCGTCGTCGTGCTTCCTCGTAAGAGACCAATGTCCGCCGTTGGCTCTCGAAGGACGCCACCAATTGCCGCTGTTTCTCCTCGTTCTCGCGCAACAGCCCGGCACGCAGTTCGTCACTCATCAAGCGATCGACCACGCTGGGACAGCGTGATGCGTCGTGGACATGCAACGTGGGTCCGGAATAGTTGGGTGCGATCCGTACCGCCGTGTGCCGCTGGCTCGTCGTGGCGCCGCCAATCAATAAGGGGATCCGCATCCCCAGACGTTCCATCTCGCTGGCCACGTGCACCATCTCATCCAGGCTGGGAGTGATCAGTCCCGACAGCCCCACGATGTCGGCCCCCACGTCGGCGGCCGTTTGCAGGATTTTCTCGCAAGGGACCATCACGCCGAGGTCCATCACGGCGTAATTGTTGCAGCCCAGCACGACCCCTACGATGTTCTTGCCAATGTCATGGACATCCCCCTTGACGGTCGCCATCACAATCGTGCCGCGCGCTGAGGGGTGGTTGGCCCGGCCAGTCCTTTTTCCGCCTCCATAAAAGGAAGCAGATAGGCGACCGCTTTTTTCATCACGCGGGCCGTCTTGACCACCTGTGGCAGGAACATCTTTCCGGCGCCAAACAGATCACCAACCTGTTTCATGCCCTCCATCAACGGTCCTTCGATGATCGTCAGGCAACGGTCGGTCGTCCGTCGCACCTCCTCCACATCTTGTTCGATGTATTTGTCGATCCCCTTGATCAGTGCGTAAGCCAAACGCCGCTCGACGACTTCCTGTCGCCAGGCCAGATCCTCCACGTTTTTCTGAGCACCTTGCCCCCGGACGGATTCTGCAAACTCGACCAGCCGCTCCGTGGCGTCGGACCGACGATTCAACAGCACGTCTTCCACACGCGTGAGCAGTTCTTCGGGCACCTCTTGATAGACGGCCAGCTGGCCGGCGTTGACGATCCCCATATCCAGCCCGGCTTGAATGGCGTGGTACAAGAACGCCGCATGCATGGCTTCTCGTACCGCGTCGTTGCCGCGGAAGGAAAAGGAAACATTGCTGATGCCCCCCGATACTTTGACCCCAGGCAACTCCTGCTTGATCAGTCGCGTGGCTTCAATGAAATTCACGGCATAGTTATCGTGTTCCTTGATACCCGTGGCCACGGTCAGCACATTGGGATCAATGATTATGTCCTCGGGCGGGAACCCGACTTGTTGGGTCAGCAGGTCGTAAGCCCGCCGGGAAATGCGGACTTTGTCCTCCACTTCCGTTGCCTGCCCCGTCTCGTCAAACGCCATCACGACCGCTGCCGCTCCGTAACGCCGAATCAGCCGGGCCCGCCGCAAAAACTCCTCCTCCCCGTCCTTCAGGCTGATCGAGTTGACAATCGACTTGCCCTGCACGCATTTGAGCCCCGCCTCCAATACCGACCACCGGGAACTGTCGATCATGACCGGCACCCGGCTGATGTCCGGTTCCGCCGCGATCAGGCTCAGAAAGCGGGTCATCATCGCCTCACCATCGAGCAGCGCGTCGTCCATGTTGATATCGATGATACTGGCGCCCGCCGCTACTTGCTGCCGCGAGATTTCAATGGCCTCGTCATACTTCTCATCGCGGATCAGGCGCGCGAACTTGCGCGACCCGGTCACGTTGTTCCGTTCACCGATCATGACGAAGTTCGAGTCGGGCCGAAATGTCAAAGCCTCCTGGCCGCTGAGCCGTGTGAGTCGCTCCACCCGCGCAACACGACGTGGGGCGACTCCTTCAACAATCCGGGAGATTTCTTCGATGTAGCGCGGTGTGGTGCCACAACAGCCACCCACGATGTTCAGCCAACCGTTGTTCACGAACTCGCCCAGCGTCGCTGCCATGCTGCGTGGCGTCAGGTCAAAACCGCCAAATTCGTTGGGCAGGCCGGCATTGGGATGACAGCTGACGTAGATCGGAGCGAGCCGCGAAAGCTCCTCCAGATAAGGCCGCATCTGCTCGGGACCCAACGCGCAGTTGATCCCCACGGCCAACAGATCATGTGCGAAATGGAGTTCCAGAATGCCTCTATGGTCTGCCCCGAAAGTGTTCTTCCCGCCTGGTCGGTGATGGTCACCGAAGCCATCACCGGCAACCGCATGTTGTGCTGCTCGAAGTACCTCTCAATCGCGAACAGGCAGGCCTTCAGATTCAACGTGTCGAAACTCGTTTCCGGGAACAGCAGGTCGACCCCTCCTTCGACCAGTGCCGATACCTGCTGGAAATAGGATTCGACGTGCTCGTCAAAGGTCACGGCGCGGTAGCCCGGATCCTCGACTCGCGGCGAAATCGATGCCGTTTTGGCGGTTGGGCCAATCGATCCCGCCACAAACCGAGGCCGTTGCGGGTTGCGGGCCGTGAACTCGTCGGCCGCCTTGCGGGCACAAGCCGCCGCCGTCAAGTTCAGCTCGCGGACCATTTCCGGCTGGCAAAGCGAATTCTTCCATCCCAATCGGGCTGGACCCAAACGTGTTGGTTTCGATAATGTCCGCCCCAGCCTCCAAATACTGGCGATGGATCTGGGTCACCGCCTCGGGCCGCGTCAGACAGAGAATGTCCACAAAGTTCTTGAGTTCCTTGTGGTGTCCGGCCAGCCGCGCTCTGCGCATGGTGGTTTCGTCGATCCCCATGGCGAAAACGGTGGTTCCCATAGCCCCGTCAAGTACCAGGATTCGCTGGTCTAACAGGTTTGCCAACTGCTGTCGTTTGTTTTCTTGTGGACCTGTCATCATGTGAACATGTTCGAGGGCGGGTCGAGAATCGTCAAGTGTTGTCGTGACTGGAACTTGGAACGCGCCGCCAGCGCCCCGTGGCGGCTTCAAGGTCACGATACTTGATATGTTTCTTTTCTCGCAAATCTCTTACTCTAAGCGAATTACCTGTTTTTTTCAGGCGGTACAACTGTTTCAGCCGATAGAACCTCGCTGAGACTCAAGATCCACATAATCGGAACCGATAAGAGACGTACGACATATAGCGCGGCCGGGTGGCTGTGGCGTTTCCGCATCGTTCGTTACATGGATGTCTGCGATGAGCACACCTCTTCCGTCAGCAGCTCAATTCGACTCGTTTCGTCCAGCTCCGGCGGCCGTCCGCCGCAACAGGACCAACGGCACATCGAGCCCTGAAATATACGGCGCGGAGAACTTGCCGGTCTTGATTCGGTTGCCCGATTTGTTGCCGTCGTCGAACGTCAGCTCGCAGCCCGAGGCGGCGGGGCCCGAAACGGAGGCCGATCTCCCGGCGGGCGCGGAAGTTCCGCAAACGGACGTCGTTCAGGAAGTCAGCGAGAGAACTGAGGAGCTGCCACCGTCGCGCGAGCGACGGCGACGGCGCGGGGAGCAGCGGGCCCGCAGTCCGCGCCGCCCAGTTCGCAATATCCAGGCGCCGGGATGGCTAAAAGGTCTGGGCCAATTGGCGTTGGCCGCCGTCCTGGCCGGCGTGCTGCTGGCGGTCATTGTCACGGTCAAGAACTGGAATACACAGGGCTCGAAGCCCCAGCACCCGCAAGATCCCCCCTACGCGGAAGCTCCCGATTTCGATTTTGACGGGCCGATGCTCAAGCCCGATGCCCGCGCGTTCGAATCCGCTCCCGAAGCCCGTGAGCACGATGTTGGTCCCCCGCAGGGCCCCGACCTGGGACTGCCGACCATGACGCGAAGTGAAGGGATGCTCCACGGTGTGTCGCCGGCCGACATGCCGGCCGCCAGTTCGAGCGCCAAGTTCAAGCGAGTCCTGCCGGCGTTGCCGGCGTTGCCCGCGGAGGCCAACCTGCGATTGGCGCGCGAAGTCGAAGTTCCCGGCGCCGCTCGGGACACGAGTGTGATTCGCCAACCGATAACGTCGTCGTACCAGTATCCGTTGACCGGTGTCGAGCCAGTGACGACGAGGGGACCCGCCGGGGTCGCGGTTGACAGTGCCGCAGGCTGGCGCGAAACCTTGGATGTAAGTCCAGTTCGAAACGCTGAACGTCCGTCAGCTGATCCTCTCTACCGACACCGATAGTGGGACCAAGAATCGATTCCCGAATGGGCCGAACTATGAATGCACTGGACCAAGCCTTTATCAAGGCCTTTGCCAAAGATCGAACCACATCGGCGAGCCAGCGCGCGCCGTCAACACGCCGCGTCACGATTCAGCCGCCCGAGCAAGGTGTGGAATCGGCGTCACTGGTGCTGCATGAAGTCTATCATCAGGGCAGGCGTCTGCGGATCGATCGGCCGATCTCGGAGGTGGTCTCTTTGACTGCACATATGGTCTTACCCATCGTGGAGCATGTCGAGTCGTATCAGCCCGAAGATGTGGCGGGCGCAACCGCATTGCAGGTTCTTTTTGAAGACCGCTTGACGCCTCTCGAAGAGCTGAAAACTGCCGCTTCGGCTTTGCACCCACAAGCGGATCCTGCCGCATCGAAGCCGGCCCGCGTCTCGGTTACTGAGTCGAATCTGGCAGATGAACAAGGTGAAACAGAGCCCAACGTCACCGTGCGCACGGACGCGCTTGAGGACATGGAGGTCCCGGCGTTGGCTCATTCAGAGGGTGACGGATCTAGACCGTCTGTTTCAGCGGCGGCGCCCCAGCCGGCCGAGGACGCAGATGAGGTCGGCGTCGAGGGCCTGTGGTTGGCTCATTGCCAGCCACGCGTGCTGTTTGCCGCGTCCGAGTCGTGTGCCCCCGAACTGACAACACGGGAGTTCGGATTGCTGGCCACGCCCGTGCGCGCCACAACTCGACGCCAGTCTGTCGGCCCTCGACGTCCGCCTGGCGGATGTGGATCCTGCGTGGTGGGAAGATCCAGCCGCCCGTGCGTTGCCTTCAGGCAGGAACGACGCGTTGCATGATCAGCCGCCCGGCGCCCCATCCGCCGGCCAATTTCCCACGGCGGCTCAGACGTCTGGCGAAGATGCCGGCGAGTCACCGGCTGCTGGCCGCCCGGCCGCGGTCTTCGGGGATGGTTCTGTCGGGGACGACGCGTGTGACGGCATGACCGCAGACGCGGCCGGCCCCACGCTCGAATCGACTGCGATCGGCGCGACGCCGGGAGCGGATCTCACGGCGGGACCCGCGTCGCTGAGGGCCTTGTCGCCGGCCTGGGAAGTGGATGCCTTTCGCTGGCCCGAACTCTGTCAGCAGCTGGACGAGCAAACAAGTGGTAAGCTTACGCAGTCCGGGGAAGAGCTGTTTGTTGCCACGGGAGATGGTCTCAAGGTGTTGGTGGTGACCAGCTCGGTACGCCACGAGGGTCGCACCACGCTCGCCTTGTCATTGGCTCGCACGGCCGCCCTGGCGGGAAGTCGCGTGGCGTTGGTTGACGCCGATTCCGGAAATCCGGAACTGGCTCGCAGCCTGGGGTTGGAGGCTCCCTGCGACTGGCACGACGTCTTGAGCCAGCAACAGTCTCTGGAGGAGGCAGCCGTGATGTCGGCAGAGGACCACGTGACACTGTTCCCCTTGACTTGTCCCAGCGATGACTTTTCGGGTGTTGTCGACCGGATGCTTACCCGCACGCTTCGCGAACTCAGCCGCTGCTTCGACTTGATCGTCGTCGATCTGCCTCCGTTCCCGTCGCAGTCAGGCATGGACCGGCCAGCCGACACCATCTGTCCCATCGACATGGCAGTTGTGGTGCGTCATGTGCAGGTCACGCCCCAGGACGAAGCATTGGCCACCGTCAGCGCGTTGCGCAAGCTAGGGGTGCGGGCAGTGGGGATTATCGAGAACTTCGCGCCATGTGAGAGCGCGGTGGTGAATGAATGAGAGTCCTACCAAGCGTGTCGAGAAGTCAGCTGGAGCTGCCAAGGCTTCAGGCTCGCTGAGGAGACGCTTGGCGATTCGGCGGGACTCGGGCGACTCGGGCGACTCGGGAAGAGTCGGAAGACTTGGAATGACCGAGTGAGGACGAACAACTGACACTTGCGGCCACGCGAAGGGCATGGAAGCCATGTACGAAACCTATTGGCAACTGGAAGTCAAGCCGTTTGAAAACACTGCGGACACTCGGTTCTACTATCCCGCCGAAACACACCAAGGGGCGCTGCTAAAGTTGCGCTACGCGGTGGAGAATCGCCGCGCGGCGGCCTTGCTGTCCGGCGGTGCCGGCCTGGGCAAATCGCTGATCGTGCAGACGCTGGTCCACCAGTTGGGCGAGTCCTTCGCACCCCGCGTTCACATGGTCTTTCCGCAAATGCCTCCCGATCAGCTCTTGGCTTACCTGGCCGAGTCACTAGGGGGGCGAACCAGCTGAGTGCCGGACTGTGCGCGACCACGCCACCGATCCAGCAGAGTATCCGCTGTATCGAACAGACTCTGTCGGCAAACGTCGATCAGGGTCGCCATGCCGTGATTGTGATCGACGAGGCACAGGATCTGGACGACAATCACGCGTTGGAAACGATCCGTTTGTTGCTGAATTTCGAACACCATGCGGTCGCAGCCATGACCGTGTTACTGGTCGGTCAGCCGTCGCTGCTGCCGATTCTGGACCGCATGCCCGAACTCGACGAGCGTCTGGCGGTCAAGTGCCTGATCCGACGGCTGAGTTTGGAGGAGTCCTTCAGCTATATCCAGCATCGATTGCAGGCCGCCGGAGCGCAGCGGGAGATCTTCGATGCCACGGCGCTGGAAGCGGTCCACCATCTAGCGCTTGGTGTGCCGAGGCGGATCAACCGCCTGTGTGACCTGGCATTGTTGATCGGTTTCGCCGAGGAACGTTCCTTGATCGGCCGCGAACAAATCGAAGCCGTCTCCGAGGAACTGGTTGCCGTGGTCCCGGAATAGCGTTCGCGCGCGGCCGCTCCAGAGCCGCGTCCTGGATGCCGCCCGGGCATCCTCTCGAGTAACCGTTCGCGGATCTACGTGACGTCAGTTCTTAATCTTAATATCTCAAACTGGAAATCACGCGGTCCATGTAGTCGGTAAAGCCGCATTTCTGTGGCTCGTTTCCCATCGGAAAGGTTTGGAGTTCACATCGGGCGTGGACTGGCAAAATCACAGGCTGTTCCGGTGTTGGATCCGTTGGAACGGGCGGAAACGCTTGCACTTTGAGTGAATACCAGCGGTTCCCGGAAACGCGAGCGGTTATCTTCTGAATGCGCCCTCAAGCGCGCCGTGGCGGCCTCTGGGGATCGCGCGGGTGCCCGATTACAATGGCTGGTGTGAACGAATCCCCCCTGGCTTCTCGGCCTTCATTCTCATCAGAGCGGCGATGGTGGCTGCGCCCGCATGGGTGGCTGATGGCCATCGTGCTGTTGGGTACTCTATTGCGCTGTTGGCAGGCGAGCGAGAGTCTGTGGTTGGACGAGCTGCACACTTCCTGGGTGGTGGCGGAGGGACCGGATGAGATTGCGGTGCGCGCTCGAGCGGGCAATCAGAGTCCGCTCTACTTCTATATTGTCTGGGGCGTGACACGACTGTTGGGGCACCATGAATGGACGCTGCGAATCACATCGTTGGTGTCGGGGATCATGTTGATCGCTGCCTCCTTCGAACTCGTACGGCGTTGGACGATGTCGGCGTATTGCGGTCTGTTCGTGGCACTTCTGGTAGCGCTGAACAGGGATTGCATTTTCTTCGCTCAGGAGGCGCGACCGTATGCATTGGTACAGTTGTCGGCTCTCATCAACGCAGCGATCTTCGCCGCCGTCTTGCAGCGACCTGGTTGGTTGCGACGGGGTCTGCTTGTGGCCGGGTCCGCCTGGTTGTTCCACTTGCATTACACCACGTTCTTGTTCTTGATCGCCGAGGCCGTATGCCTGGTGATCCTGCATGCGTTGAAGCGTCCACGTGTTGCCTACTCGCTGTCCCAAGCGGGTTGCGACGCGGTGCTGATCGCACTGCTGTTAAGCCCGGCGTTAACGCACGTGCTGACGATCGCCCAGCAGCGTGACAACTGGGCCCGCATCGTGTCGGCCTGGCCACCTCCCTTGTCGTTGCAGATCGCCGTGGTCTTCTATGCGCTGATCCCCCTCTCCGCACTGACACTCTGCCGTTTCGGCCGCTGTCAGCCGGCGCATTTTGCCATCGGGGACCCGCAAGGTATCTGGGCTGGCTGCTGGTTTCTGGTTCCCCCCTTGATCGCCTTCGCAACCACGCTCGCCGGCCTGGCGGCGCTCTGTATGGTGCGCTACCTGGTTGCCTCGATAGTGGGCGCGATCGTCTTCGCGGGGCTTTGCCAGAGTGCTTACCACAACGGCTGGTATCGAGGCGCGTTGAGCGGCCTGCTGGTGGTGGCGACGGTCGTGGCGAGCGGGATGGTCCCGCAGTGGAGCTACGACGGCCGAGTCATTGGCGATCGAAACGAAGCCTGGGACGCGGCGGTTCCATGGCTGCAGAGTCAGGTGCAACGCGAGCCGATGCCGGTCTTCCTGTGCGCCGGGCTGCTGGAAGACCTGGCGCTGCAACGGCAGGCTGAACCACCGCTCCAACAGTATTGCCTCTTCCCCTTTGCCGGTATCTATCGCCTGCAGGCGGACTATCTGACACCCCTGCCCACGACCACGCGTGTGGCATTCACTGCCCAGCAATCTCAGGAGATCGCCCGGCAGGCCGGTGCCTGGTTAGTCGTGCGCAATCGTCCCCAGTCCGTAGCGAAGATGGTGGCTGCGTTGCGGCAGAGCCTGCAGCGTCGGGACCTCACAACGATCGTGGCTCTGGAAAAACGATTCGGCAACGTGACGATCGTGCAGCTCAAGTGCAGAGAGTGACCCCAACAGCGCATTCCCCCCCAGGGTGTAACGGTGAGGGGATGTGAGGAGCGGGCCGGCATCCTCGCGCAAGGAAAGCGACTTTCGGGGCCGGAGGGAACGTCGAACATCGAACTTCCAATGAAGAAGCCTGGCGGATGAGGTCGAAAGCCAGTGGGACGCGAGATGCGCGTGGAGAATCGGCGCCAGTCTGCGTACCGTGGTGCCGCGTCGCCTGACGCAACCCGGTTCTCCCCGCTCTCCTTCGACGTTCGACGCGACGTCTGAAAACCATCGGGGTACACCCCCTCACCTCCTCACCTCCTCACCTCCCGCCGTCGCATACAGATCCAGGCCGGCTCGCCCGCCGATCAGCGTGAACAGGTCGCGGATCTGCTCGAAACCGTCCGCCATCAGGTAGCTCGAGAGGCGACCGTAGCTCTTGGCGCCCAGGATATAGAAGTGGGGTTCGGTGGTGACCAATCTATCGGCGCGGCGTGTCGTCGGGTTGGCTGTCGCGCTCACGCTCTGGCGCATGCCCCAGGGGCATTCTGTCTGCTCACACAGAAGCACCCGAAGCTCCGCGTGCAGCGAGTGGTCACCTCGGTAGCCAACGTTAGCAATGATCCGATCGAACGGTTCGGATTGCCCGTCTGAGGAGAACGTGACCAACAGCTCGTCGTTTGCGGTGTCGCAGTCGATGGCTTCGACGACCGCGCCCGGACGATGCATCAAACCTGGCGTGTCGGCATTCGCCAATTGATTTGCAGCTTCAACCAGGCACCTGTGTTCAGCAAGGCCATGACAGTCGCTCAACGGGATCGGGCCTGCGGTTTCTGTTTCCCAGCCATGCTGCGTAACCCAGGTGACACGCGTATCGGAGTCGCTGTTGATCAATTCGGAGAGGGCGACAATGGTGGCTGCCGCCGACAGGCCGGTGCCAATCACAAGCACGTGCCGCGATTTGTAGTCTCCGCGCTGAGTGCCCAGGATGTCGGGTACCCGATACTCAATACGAGATCTCCAACGCGTTTCTCCCCGCGCGGGAAGTCCACCGGGGCCACACCAGTTTGGATGGCCGTAAACGCCAGTAGCATCGATCACGATATCCGCAGTTTCCAACGACTGACTACCGTTTCGATGCTCGACAAGCAAGAGAAAACCGTCCCGGTCGCGCTGTCGATCCACGCCCGGCCGCGCCTTCACGAAATGCGGGCGCGATACACCTAAGACGGTCGCCCCGCAGACGATATGATCGGCCAGCAGGTCCGTGTGAGAAAGCGGAGACAAATAATCGTCAAGCCATTGCCTGCCGGTCAACCGCGCATCTGCGAGGGGAGGACGATAGTCGGCATTCTGAGCGCACAATGCGGCCAGTCCCAACGGCGAACAGATGTGTTGGAATGGGCTGAACATTCGCAAATGACCCCAACGCCGCACGTTTGCTGCGACGTCATCGCGTTCCAGGATCATCACGTCGTAACCCAGGTAACGAGCATACAACCCAGTTTCTAACCCGACCGGACCCGCTCCCAAAATGGCGATCGTCGCTGGAGTATCCATGGCCATAGCAGAACCTGCTGGTGATCGTGCGGGGCATATGCCGCGACCTGGCCAGGCCGCGCCAGACGCGGAATCGTGATGTGGATGGAACTCGTGCAGCGACCGCGGTTTTAACCGCGGTGACCGCAACACGATCACGGCACGCGGTCACCATCAAGTCGGCTTGTCGGCCAATCGGTACCACGCCGTGTGGATCGATTGTAGCCGTTGTCCGTTGTGAGGCACACGGGACACCTGCAATGCTCGTTGATCTCCCGCTGATGCGGCTCTGCGCCGAATTCACGAAGAGCGTGGGACTCCCAGGAGGAATCCGCTCTAGAGCGGTGCCAGCGCTCGACGCACCGCGGCGCCGAGGGCTCGGAACTCGTCAGGTAACGTCGCGTAACCGTGCAATTCCTTGTCGAGCTGTTGAAGATCATTGAGTTCGTCGATGTCGTACCACGTCGGCAGGCACCAGTGGCGAATGCCAAGGCGGGATAATCGAGCCAGCGTCTGCTCGAGTACTGTTGGTTGGCTCCACGCCATATCGCGGAAAATCGGTGGTACCGAACCTGCTACACCGAGCAGGCAGTATCCACCATCCGTGCTGGGCACGAGAACGACTGGATACGACTGCAATCGCGCAAATGCCTCCTGCACGTAATTCACGGGTAGAGTGGGACTGTCGGACCCCAGGACGACGACACGTTGGGCCCCCGCGTCGATCGATTGTCGAAAGAACGCCTGCATGCGGTCACCCAGGTCGCCTGAGCTCTGGGGAACCAGTTCCCAGTGCGATCGTGCCAATGTCAGAAACTCGGGTTCGTTTATCGCTGGCGTATAGACAAGCCAACGGCGCTCACCCGTCCGGGCGAAACGCCGCGTCAATGTTGCCAAAAACACGCGGTACAGTTGGCTCGCGTGATGGCCTCCCACGGCACGGGCCAGCCGCGTCTTGACGGCGCCCTCGCGCCAATATTTACCGAACAGTCCCAGGTAATTCATGGCCTTTGCCGGACTCACCGCTCGAGTCAACGCGTCGCACAATCAGACGCCGCAACAGGACTTCATCTACGCGGCCGCGAAATCGCACCTTCCCGTCGATTGTCACGACGGGCACACAGCAGTCGTACTGCTCCCGAAGCCGTGGATCCGAGTCGATGTCAACGAGGCGTGGGCTCAGACCATAACGTCGCAGCACCTCGTGCGCGTGGCGACAGAGGTGGC
Organism: uncultured Planctomycetota bacterium; assembly: GCA_963700575.1. Lineage (GTDB taxonomy): Bacteria > Planctomycetota > Planctomycetia > Pirellulales > Pirellulaceae > JAJRVM01. Next base: position 146,109 of record CAVOYC010000002.1, read on the forward strand.
AGCCACGCCGCGAGTAGAGGACCACGTCGGGTTGCTGGATACTCAATGCGCCACCTTGCGATTTCTGAAACGCCAGGACGGTTTGCCGGAGCCGCCCCCTGGAGGCGGGACCGCGCATGTTCAGCCGAGCGGCGATTTCCGCCGGCCACCCCGCGCCGCCCGTGCCCGACATTGTAGCATTGGATGTATTGGCGAGCAGCCGAGAAACGCTTCTGTGGCAACGCAAATGGTGCGAGCGGGCGAGGTCTGGGGCTCCGATTGGGTGGGTGACGAAACCTTGGTGCCGGGACGGCGGTGGCATGGGGACGTGGTAATTTTGGACGGATCGTGATACTTTATGATCCAGAGACCTCATCTCTCACTAGCCAGTGTGGATCGCGGTCGTACCAGCTGTGCGGTGTTCGTGACGCGGACTTGGGCGGGAAGTTGTCGTGATTTCGCGAGTGATCGCAACCGACTCGTTGTCGTATTGTGTTGGCCCGGCGGTTGGTAGCGCGGCGTGTGCACTGGCTCAGTCTGTGGCGCGGAAATGGCGAAAAAGCCCGACCCGAAAAGATTACTCGACTACATCAGACGCAGCAAGCTGATTGATGAGAAGCAGCTTGCACAGGCAGAGTCTGACCTGGAGTCGCTGTATGGTGGGCGTTTGCCGGAGCAACCGGAGGTTGTGGCCCAGTTTTTGATCGACCGGGACCTGATCTCGCGTTGGCAAGCGGACCATCTGCTCCGTGGCAAGTACAAAGGTTACTTTCTCGGAAAATACAAGCTGCTGGGGTACATTGGAAGCGGCGGCATGAGCTCTGTTTACTTGGCTGAGCATGTTCTGATGCGCCGTAAACAGGCCATCAAGGTGCTCCCCAAGAAACGTGTCGGAGACGCCTCGTACTTGGATCGGTTCCGACTCGAGGCTCTGGCGACCGCCGCGCTGGATCATCCGAATATCGTGCGTGCTTACGATATCGATAACGAAGGCGATGTCCACTACCTGGTGATGGAGTTTGTTCCGGGACGCGATTTGCAGACGCTGGTGGCCGACCAGGGGCCGCTCGATTTCCCAGCCGCAGCGGACTACGTGATTCAGGCGGCACACGGTTTGCAGCACGCACACGATGCCGGACTCATCCACCGGGACGTGAAACCGGCTAACCTGTTGCTGAATGACTGCCAGCGGATCAAGATTCTGGACCTGGGACTGGCGCTCTTCTCACGCGACGGTGAACAGTCCCTGACGCTCTTGCACAATGAAAATGTTCTGGGGACCGCCGACTATCTGGCTCCCGAGCAGGCGCTCAGTAGTCATGACGTCGATTCGCGTGCCGATATCTATGGGCTCGGTTGCACACTCTTCTACCTGTTGACCGGCCATCCGCCGTTCCCCGAAGGAACTTTGGCCCAGCGGATCGCCAAACATCAGACCAAAGCCCCTCCTGATATCCGAGGAAGTCGTCCCGATTGTCCAGCCGCTCTGATGAACATCTGCATGAAGATGATGCAGAAGGACCCGAAATGCCGCTTCCAGACCATGCGAGACGTCGCCGCGACGTTGCAGGCATGGCGTGACCGGCAGGGGCAGTCGAGCACGACCGGGACCGTTGCGAGCGTTCCCGTCACGAAATCGTCAGGTTCGGCTTCCAAAACGACTGGGGCTGAGCTCCCGCACCGGCCCTCTGGCCACCCCTGGCACTGCCACATCACGAGAAAATGTGGCAGTCCAACCCCCCGCCGCAGCAGATCCAAGTCGAGATTCGAGCGACGTGGACACCGTGACGACGCGTGAACCAGGAACCGTGCGGGGACAAAATAGCCACGCGGCTGCCGTGCACGCGGACTCGGTCCAGGACAGTGAAAGCGGCGAATTGGAGTTGGGAATCGAGGTCTTCACAAGCGACTCAAGCAGCCAGGGTGCCAAAATGCTGCTCGAACAACGACGCGCCCGGCAACAGCGTCGCGACCGGACCGTTCGCTGGATCTGGTATTCACTGGGGATCGTGTTGCTCGTCGCCATTCTCCTCATCATCGCGGATGCCTTCTTCTTCAATACCTCTCCCCGCCCATCACACGATTCCGAAAGTGAACCTCCGTTGCGACCCGAAATGCGTGCAACACATGCCGTGGATCGCTAAGGTGACCGGCAGCGAGCTTCATCTCCGTGGCGGCGCCTTCTTCTGGCGGTTCGGCCGCTCGCTGTAACGCGGCAGGAAGGTTCGTTTTTCGGCTGCCAGAGTAGTCACCAAACGTAGAACTACCGGGACGAGCCCGGTGGCGAGGGACTGTTACGGAGACACGAGTTACGCACATCCATCGCTGCAAAATGGCGCTGTACAACTAAGAAGTCAACGGGTGCCACCCATGGACGGAAAATGCGAAGTTATTTTTCCCCGATCCTAAGAATTAGGGTTGGGCCGAGGCGCATGTACGACACCGCGTCCTCGTCCGTCGCTCCGGTAAGGTAGCCCATTTCGACACCGCGTGGACGTCTGTCGTACAAAGTTGAGAACAACGCTACACCCTAACTCTTCGAGTTGACAAGGCACTAGAACACGCACTCGTGACGACACGCCGGCGCCTTACGCGAGCTTCACCCACGTCGCATATGTCTTCTCAGTGATGCGGCGTCTTTCCCGGCCGGTATCTGGTTGGCCCCAGATGCCCATGCCCGAACGTGTATCGTAAGTTGTTTCATATCAACAACTTAAAGTGTTCACTTGAATTTTCACTGCGTCCGCTTCTAGCATGGAAGATAGGACGTCTAGGTGATAAGTGGCAGTTGAGCGTTCTGGAGGAATACCAATTCAGGCTAATCCGATGTGGCGTGAGAGTGTCCGCACAGCGTATCGGGCACGGCGCATCACTCGAAATCCTCCACGAATCTACAGCGTGCCCACAACCTGAATGCGAACAACATTGATGGCAGCACCAGCACAGCAGTCTGACGCGGCGGATCGTCCATTGCGGTCCGTGCGTTTGACTGACGGATACCTCAGCGGAAGGAAATCAAAGGCAACTCTCGAGACGTTCATGGATAGCTTGGCAGCACTGCTGCCCGGGCGTGAACCACAGCAAACTCTCCCAACACTGAACGTGGCAACATGTCAAAACGCTTCAATTCCCGAATGCGGCAGTCGAGAGGAAATCGGCGACCTGCGATGCCCGCGGTGCCGCGATCACGACGGAGTTTTGCGTATGGTAAACGAGCGCGAGGTTGGGAACGATCGCCAACTCCGTTCTTGCCACCCGAGGATTGGTACGAACCGGCCAATGACTCTCGATCACTGGATTTTGACGTTTTGGTGCAGGAACCTGGTGCGGGGTACCGGCATGCGGTGACGGCACAAGAGGTTCGAGATCGGCTTGCGCAGCTTCCGCCCGACATGCTCAGACCTTTGTTCGTGGTCCAGCTCAGCCGCATGACACGCAAGAAGCGGACTATGCCATGTTATGGCATGCAATGGGGCCAGACGCTATATCTCTATCCCATCGAGGACTCGCTGATCGAGTACTTCAGTCGTCCACCCTTGGAAGCGGAGCGACGGGAGGCGACCATGTACGGTGGTCGATGGGAACAGCACGGCGATGGTTTCTGGAAGCTGATCTGGACCGAGGAGACGATACGGGACTTCTATCTCAATGGCATTCTGCTCCATGAGCTCGGCCACCTCCTGGACGACCGCAATGGCAGTTACCGGGATCGCGAACGCTATGCCGACTGGTTCGCCATCCGTTACGGCTATCAGGCAAATCGCACGAAGGCCGGGCGGCAGCCAGGTATGCGGAAGATCGTTCGACGCCACGCCGCCTGTTGAGCGGGATGTTCGTGTCAGGCGGGTCAAGCTGATACTGGGTGCTGGTGGGTCTTCACAAGCCGACAAACTCCGTACAATGGTTGTTGCTTGCACGAAGGACTAGCCCCAATACCGTTGAATTAAGCCATGATAGCATCCAACGGCATACCCGATATGGCGACAGCACGACCATGCTGGCATAACAACTCGTATCGCAAACCTCTCTGGCAGCGCTTCGTTAAACGGTATTGGGACCAGCCTGGATGATTCACAAGCCACCCTGTAAGCTTGGAACCTCTCCGCAAGCCTGACGGAGAATGCCATATTTCGGATGGGGACCCACCCTACACGCTGGGTGAACTACAAAAGCTTGAACGCGGGTATGGCAACGCCCTAAGGATCGGGGGAAAAATAACTTCACCTAGTTCCCTCGCCCCTTTGGGGAGAGGTTAGGGTGAGGGACTAGCAGATCTGGAAGTTATTTTTCCCCGGTTCCTAAGAACTGCAATGAGCACTTTCAAAGCCAGTGCGAGCCGGGGGTTTGGAGTCGCGAATGCTGTCGGAAATAGATCAGTTTGTCCCTTGGCGGGCGGCACGCTTCCTGCCGCTGGTCTTGCTGGTGGCGGGCAGTCTGGATAGTGCCGCGGCGACCGTGTTGGCGGCGGTGAGTTTCTCGCGAGACCTGGCAGGAGTCCTTGATGAGCGGTGCGCGAATTGCCATGGGGACGATCGGCGGGTGTGCGCGGGCTTGAATCTGACGACCTTCCGTTTGTTGGTTCGTGGCGGGGACCGCGGGTCACCCATCCAAGCCGGAAACGGAGCCGGGAGCCTCTTGATCGAGAAGCTCAAGGGCACTGCCGACGGGCAGCGAATGCCGCTGGAACGCGATCCGTTGTCGGACGAAACGATCGCGAGTTTCGAATCCTGGATCAACCAAGGTGCTCGTTTCGACGGACAGGACCCGAGCCAGCCTCTTCGTGAAATAGCCGCGATCGCGCGGGCCGAGTTGGCTTCGCACGAGCAGTTGCGTGCCGAGCGAGAGCGACTGGCGCGGGACAACTGGCGTTTAGCCATGCCCGACGACCCGCCACAGCGGGTCGAGACGCGGCATTTTCTGCTATTGGGGAATGTCAGTGCCGCTCAGTTGAGTGAAATTGGGGAGCTGGCCGAGGCACAGGTTCCGCGGGTCGCCAGGACTTTTCGTGCGCCGGTCGATGTGCCGCTGGTCAAGGGAGCCATGACGCTTTACGCCCTCAGAAGCAGTTACGATTACGGGGAATTTGGGCGGATGGTGGAAAGGCGGGATCTGCCTACGACCGCTCAGGCTCATTTCCGATATTCGACCGTGGATGCTTATGCCGCGCTGAATGCCGCGTCGTCGCAAGGCGAGGACTTGGAGGCCGTGCTGGCCGAGCAGATTGCGGGGCTGTACATCGCCAGTGTCGGAAAATCGCCCGACTGGTTCACTCGTGGCGTGGCCCGAGCGACCGCGGCTCGACTGGTTCCGCGTAGCGAATTCGTGGTACGCTGGAATCAGCAGGCGGCGCAGGCTCTGGCGGGCGCGCAGGCTTCCGATGACTTTCTGGCTGGACGATCGACGGCCCAGGACGCGGATCTATTGGCGTATCGATTTGCCCGGTTTCTGATGAGCGATTCGCGGCGGTTTCTCAGGCTGGTTGCCGCACTTGGGACCGGCGCGGAGTTTGCGGAGGCATTCAGCGAGAATTGGGGAGCCACTCCCGGGCAGTTAACGACCGTCTGGGTCGCGCGCGAAACGGCCGACGCGCCGCGCCGCCGCGGTCGGCGGCGATCAAAAAGAGAGTAGCCAGTGGTGCCGGCCGGCGACGGTGAAACATGCTTCCTTGCCTGCCGCGCGCACCTTGTTTCCGCCACCTGTTACGTGTGACCATCTCAGGAGGACCTCTCCGTGACGCGCTACATGATGGATCAGGAGAGTCGTGAGCCTGCTGTGGCTGGCATGTTTTACCCGGCCGATACGGCGCGTATGAAGCAGACTCTGGACGAGTGGTTTGGCCAACACGATCGACCGCCGCAGGTGTGGCGGGGGGTGCTTGTGCCGCATGCCGGTTGGGTTTATTCGGGTCGGATTGCGGCGAAGGTGTTCCGTCGAATTGTGATGCCGGAGACGATTGTGATCCTCTGTCCCAAGCATCGAGCGGGGGGCGCTGAATGTGCGGTCGCTCCTTTTGCAGAGTGGCTGATTCCTGGCGGAAGCGTCACCGCCGATGTGGCGTTGAGCGAGCGATTGACGCGCGACATACCGGAGTTGGAGCTTGACGCTGTCCCGCATCGCGAAGAGCACGCGATCGAAGTCCAGCTTCCCTTGCTGGCGCGGTTGGCTCCGGAAAGTCGTTTAGTGGGTATTTCCATCGGTCGGATCGATTTCGACAAGTGCCAGGCGATTGCGTCCGGTATGGCAGCCGTGCTTCAACCGCAGCTCGAGAGGGTGCTGCTGGTCATCTCGAGCGACATGCATCACTTTGGCAGCGATGCGGAGAACCGGATACTCGATCAGCGAGCGCTCGAAGCGCTCGACGAGCTCGATCCGCAGCGACTCTACGCAACCTGTCACAGCCACCACATCACGATGTGCGGCATGTTGCCGGCCGTGATTGTATTATCAACGCTGCGGCACCTGGGTGCGCTGCAGCGAGCGGAACGCGTCGACTATGCCACCAGTGCGGAAGTGAGCGGCGAAACGCAGCGCGTTGTCGGCTACGCCGGGATGTTGTTCGATTGAGCCAGCGCATTACCGGGCGGCCAGAATCAAGTCCAGACGCTCGCTCTTCTCCTGCATCGACAGGCCCCCCGAGCCTTCGATGGTCATCCAGCCGTCGTAGCCGATCTTGTCCAGTTCCTGCATGACCGATGGCCAGTTCACATCGCCATCGCGAATATCGACGAACTTGCCTCCAGACGGGGCCGTCCGATCGACGACGAAGTCCTTTACGTGGATCTTGCAGATCGTTGTTCCCAACGCCCGAATCCATTGTTCAGGAGCCGCGTACCTGACATGATTGCCGATGTCAAAATAGCTCCGCACCCAGGGGCTCTGGAACGCGTTGCGCGGAGCCGCGTTGTCACGGCGCCGCCGATTCATTCTAATTAATCGCAGGTTCATTCTAACTGATCGAAATTCCGCAGGTGCACCTTCGCCGCCAGAAAAGGAACCACTGATGAAACCACACGTTGCTGCAAGTTGTCTCGTTTTTCTGTCCCTCGTGGCGGTGCATGGGCCCGAGGTGCGGGGCGTGGAGCTGATCGCCCGTAAGACCTCGCAAGGGACGGTGGTTGGCTATCAGGACACGCCGCTCATGCCATGGACCGGGAACAAGTACCACGTGCATGATCCCGATCGACCGATCCCCGAGTCGTGCTGCCCCGACCCGTGGGCACACCGCTGCCGGCGCGCCTGCTCCGTCCGATGCCATCGTGCTCTTTGACGGCCATGATATCGCCCATTGGAAGACTTCCGCCTGGGCCGTGAAAGACGGTGTGCTTGACGCGGGCCATGAATCGTTGGAGACGCAAGACGCGTTTGGCGACTGCCAGTTGCATGTGGAATGGGCCACTCCGAAAGAGTTGACAGACAACTTCATGAATCGAGGTAACAGCGGTGTGATCATCATGGGGAAATACGAGGTTCAGATCTTCGATTCCTGGCACGAGCATCCCCAGCAGATCTATCCGGACGGACAGGCGGCGTCTATTTATGGGCAGACACCTCCGCTGGTCAATGCCTGCATGCCGGCGGGCCAGTGGCAGTCCTTTGACATTGTGTTCACCGCCCCGGTATTCGAGGACGGCAAGCTGACGAAGCCGCCCTTCATTACCATGTACCACAATGGCGTACTGGTGCATCTCAACCAGAGAATCATGGGCGAAATGGCGCATCGGGACATTGTCCCCTGCCAGCCCCACGCCGCGAAATTGCCGCTCGTCTTGCAGGGCCATGGCAGCCCGCTGCAATTCCGAAATATCTGGATCCGTCCGTTGGACCACGACGGCAGTTGATCGCGACTTTGCACGGCGCACAAAAAAAGCGGCACGCCTGAGTGAGCAAATAGCAGTTTTGTGACAACACTCAAAGGAGTCGCGCCGCCAAAAGGAAAACCTACCACATGTTCACCTCCGTTTTCAATCACTTTTCCAGGAAAATTTGTGGCGTCACTTGCGGCACGCGGCCAATCAGGTCACGGATTTCGCGATTTATCGGCGGGCGTCCGGTTTTCCCTCATAGGATGATAACAAGTTGCTGCTACTGACCTGAGTGGCGATAATGTGCCGGTGATGACATGGCGGCGGGGGTCCTCGATCAAGGGAAGACCAGATGGTACGCATCACGGAAATTCGAAAAATCGCCTTGATCGGCGATTACCTGCCGCGCAAATGTGGCATTGCCACCTTTACCGCGGACCTGTGCCGTGCGGTGGCCGGCCAGTATCCGTCGGTCGACTGCACCGTGGGCGCCGTGAACGATGTCGCCGAGGGCTACGACTATCCGCCTGAAGTCCGCTTCGAGTTTTCCCAACAGGACCTCGATTCCTATCGCCGCGCGGCCGATTTTCTCAACTTCAGCAACGCCGACGTGGTATGCCTGCAGCACGAGTATGGCCTCTACGGCGGCCCGGCAGGCCGGCATATCCTGGCACTGCTACGCGACCTGCGGATGCCGATCGTTACCACGCTGCATACCGTGCTCCGCGATCCCACGGCCGACCATCGGCGGGTGATGCTCGAGTTGGCCGATCTCTCGTCGCGGCTGGTCGTGATGTCCCAGCGCGGCCGGGCCTTCTTGATGGACGTCTACGGCGTGCCCGAGCAGAAGATTGACGTCATCGCCCATGGCATCCCCGACATGCCCTTCGTCGACCCGAACTCCCGCAAGGACCAGTTCGGGGTCGAAGGCAAACACGTGGTGCTCACGTTCGGCCTGCTCTCGCCGAACAAGGGCATCGAATACGCTCTGCACGCGTTGCCCGAGGTGATCCGCGAGTTCCCTAACCTCGTCTACATGTTGCTCGGGGCGACGCACCCCAACCTGGTCCGCGAGCAGGGGGAGAGTTATCGGCTGAGCCTGGAGCGTCTGGTGGAGCGATCTGGGTATCGGCAAGCACGTGGTTTTCTACAACCGCTTCGTCGAACTCGATGAGCTGATCGAGTTCATCGCCGCCGCCGACATTTACTTGACCCCGTACCTGGAGCCGGCGCAAATCACCTCGGGCACGCTGGCCTACGCCTTTGGCTGTGGCAAGGCGGTGATTTCGACCCCTTACTGGCACGCCGAGGAGTTGCTGGCCGAGGGCCGTGGCCTGCTGGTGCCGTTTCGCGATTCGGCGGCCATCGCCCGCGAACTGTGCAACCTCCTTCGTGACGAGCCGGAGCGGCAGGCGATGTGCAAACGCGCCTATAAGCTGGGGCGGGAGATGATTTGGAGTCACACGGGGCACCTCTATATGGATTCGTTTCAGCGGGCGCGGCGGAGCCGAATCGATGCGCCGGTCAAGCCGCTGGCAATCCAGACGCTGGAAGAGCGGCACTGGGAGCTGCCCAAGTGGCGGCTCGATCACTTGCTGCGGATGACCGATTCGACCGGCCTGCTGCAACACGCTCGTTTCACCCTTCCCAACTACGCCGACGGCTATTGCACCGATGACAATGCCCGGGCCTTGCTGTTTACGATGTACCTGGAAGAGATGGGACTCGATACGCCGGAGACTCGGCGGGCCAGCACACGCTACGCCGCGCTGCTCAACGCGGCCTTCGACCCTCAGCGACGGCGGTTTCGCAACTTCCTCGGCTTCGACCGCCAGTGGCTGGAAGAGGAAGCGTTGGGCTCGGATGACTGCTTTGGCCGGGCGGTTTGCGCCTTGGGGGCCTGCATCGGCCGTTCGAAGCAGCGCAGCCTGCAATCCTGGGCCATGGAGCCTTTCCAGACCGCCCTGATCAATAGCAGCGAATTGACCTCGCCGCGCGCTTGGGCCGGGACGCTGATCGGTATCCACGAGTATCTCCGCCGGCTCAGCGGCGACCGGCTCGTCAACGAGGTGCGGGATACGCTCACCAACCGGTTGATCGATCTCTATCAGCATACCGCTACCGACGATTGGCCGTGGTTCGAGGACACCCTCAGTTACGATAACGCCCGGCTGCCGCACGCGCTGATCCTCAGCGGCTATTGGACCAGCAACGCCAAGGCCACGGAGATCGGTCTGCGGACCCTCGGTTGGCTCTCCGAGTTGCAGCGGGCGCCGCGGGGCCATTTCCGGCCGATCGGCAGCAACGGATTCTATCGGCGGGGCGAGCAGCGGGCCGACTTCGACCAGCAACCGATCGAAGCCTTGGCCATGGTGTCCGCCTGCGTCGAGGCCTATCGCACTACCGAAGATTCCCGCTGGCTGAACGAAGCTCGGCTGGCCTTCGAGTGGTTCCTGGGCCGTAACGACCTGGGATTGGAACTCTACGACGCGAGCACCGGTGGCTGCTACGACGGCCTGCACGAAGATCGGATCAACGAAAACCAGGGGGCCGAATCAACGCTGGCATTCCTGCTCTCGCTGGCCGAGTTGAAACTGGTGGAAAGCTCGTTGGCCGCGTTCCGCCGCGCCGCCGAATGGCGGACGGCAGGTCAGGGATAAGGAACCCGGGCGATGAGCAGCCATGACAGACGACACCCAGGCGGATTCTCACCCGCTGCCTGTTGCGGCCGGCCGACGTGCAGCCGCGGTTCGAGCGGTTCGAGGTCATCGGCACGTTCAATCCGGCGGCCATCGAATTCGACGACGGCGTCGTACTCCTGGTTCGCGTGGCCGAGCGGCCGACCGAGACTCGCGAGGGCTATGTCGCCTTGCCCTATTGGAATTGGCAGCGGGGCGGCGTAGCGATTGATTGGCGCCGCAAGGACGAGGTTGAGCCGATCGACCCACGGATGGTCAGGATCAAATCGAGCGGACAGATCCGGCTCACCTTTCTTTCGTGGTTACTTGTCGCCTTCAGCCGCGATGGATTGACCATCGACTCCTTCGGTGACGAGGCGTTCCTGCCGGCCAACCGCTATGAGACCTTTGGTGTGGAAGACCCTCGGCTCACGCGGATCGACGATCGGTTCTACTTCACCTACGTGGCCGTCTCCGAACATGGGGTGGCTACGTCGCTGGCGTCGACGGCTGACTTCAAGTCGTTCGAGCGGCACGGCATCATCTTTTGTCCCGAGAATAAAGACGTGGTGTTGTTTCCGGAGAAGATCGACGGTCAGTACGTGGCGTTGCACCGCCCAACCACGCAAGCGCTCTTTCAGCATCCCCGAGATTTGGATCGCCCGCTCGCCGGATCTCTCCCATTGGGGGAGCCACCGGCGGCTGTTGGGCGCGGAAGTCGTGTGGGCCACAGCGAAGATCGGTGGCGGCACGCCGCCGATCCGAACGGATCGAGGCTGGCTGAGCTTGTTTCACGGCCACGCCAGGCCTGATGCAGGAGGAGGAGTGGGCGAGTACGCGGCGGCGGCATTGCTGCTGGATTTGGATCAGCCGGAGCGGGTGATCGGGTTCTCCCCCCAGCCCGTGATGGTAGCCGAGAAGGAGTTTGAACGGTCAGGATTCCTGCCGGACATTGTGTTTCCCACGGGGCTGGTTCGCCGCGAGGATCACCTGTTGGTGTACTATGGCGCGGCTGACACGGCAACGGGGGTCGCCCAATACTCTCTGAAGACTTGTCGGGGTCGGTCACTCCTACTTGACGAGCCGCTGCAGCAAATGTTCGAGTGGCACGCACGCCATGCTGGTGGCCTTGTCCGATATCGCGTAGGGAATGTACAGGTAGTCGCCATGGATCATCGCGCCACACGTGTAGACAACGTTGGGGACGTAGCCGTCGCGCTCCTCTGCGGTGGGCGCAATCAGCGGCTCGTTCAGGGAGCCGATCACCTTGAGTGGATCATCGAGATCGAGCAACATCGCCCCAATGCAGTACCTCCGCATCGGCCCGACGCCGTGCGTCAAAAGCAGCCAGCCTTCGGGGGTCTCCAGTGGTGAGCCGCAGTTGCCGATTTGCATGAACTCCCAGGGATGCTTCGGCGTTTGCAGCAACTCCGCCGTTTCCCAGAAGTGGACCATATCGGAGTACATGATGTACAGGTTTTCTCCGTCGATCCTGGAGCACATGACGTAGTGCCCGCCAATTCGCCTGGGGAACAGGGCCATGCCTTTGTTCTGAGCCCTGGCGCCGTTGAGCGTGTGGACGTTGATGTGGACCAGGTCGGTCGTTTCCATGAGTTGCGGCAATATCCGATAGCCGTTGTAAGCCGTGTAGGTGCCGAAATAGGTCACCGAGCCATCGTCGTCGACAAAGCGGACCATCCGCAGGTCTTCGATGCCTCCGCTTTCGTTGTCGCTTTGGGGAAAGATGACGATTTCCGAGGCGTGGGCGTCCCGGGGCAATTCCAGCTGGTAGTTGGATCGGGCAAGCCAGAGGATCCCTTCGATGACGTCCTCCCCCTGGAACACCGGGGGGTCGGCTTCGTGTGTCTCGGCGATGGCGTGTTCAAGCTGGTCGAATGCGAAGTGATCGGGCAGCCGCTCCATGACGACCTCGACGGCCCGCGCGTCGAGGCCGATGTCGTGCAGCTTTCGCTGGAAAAGCCACTTTTCGTAAAGCTTGTCGGGCGAAAGTCGGCCGCGGCGGAAGGACTGTCTGGGCGGGTCGAAGCAGATCGTGTGGTCGGCCTCGATCACCCCCGAGCGAAAAACGACCGAGGAGATGTGTCCTTCGCCGGTCGCCCGCAAACTCATCAAGACCCGAACGGCTCCGTCCGGGATGCCTGACTGATTCGGGTGCGGCACAATGGATGGGTTGAACAGCGCGGCCGACTGGATCGAGTACTCCATGGTGAAATACGCACCGATCAGCAGCCGGCGTTCTGGGGAGATGCTACTGGGTTTGCCGGTGTGGGCGACCACCGCTTCGTACTGCTCTTCAAAGACCGATTCGATATCCCGATGGCGGCCTCCAAAGTCTCCAGAAACCTCGCCGAGGATGCGCTGGACTTCCGGTTCTGACAGCTGGTTGACCCGCTCGACGACGTGACAAATCCTGGTTTCGTCGCCGGGAAAGAATGGTCGGGTGATCACGCGGCGCTCGTCGCCGACGAACCGGATCGGCAGACGCTGGATTTCCAGCGGAGGGTGGCGGTTGGAACGTGTGTTAGGCTTCGACATCGGAACGATTCCACGGAGCTACAGCGACGGTATCTCGGTAACGCAAACCTCTTAGCCGAGGCCCATGGGCGGGCGCGGGCTCCTCAGGCACAGATCGACAAGATCCTGAATCTTGGCAGTGCCCAGGCACATCACACTGTCGGCACCGCCCCAATAGATCTTCACCGTCCCATCGTCTTCGGGGATCGCCCCGCAGGTGAAAACCACATTGGAGACGTAGCCGGTCACTTCCCAGGGATCCGTCGGCTGCACGATCCAGTCATCGGCTACAGCGAGTACTGTGGCTGGGTCGGCAAGATCGTGCAACGCCACGCCCGAGCCGATAAATGCCGCCGGACATGGTGGAAAACACGCCATGATAGATACTGAGCCAACCCGCTTCGGTCTTGATCGGCGGAGCCCCAGGGCCGATCTTCTGTTCGTCCCAATGATAGGTGGCCGGCTTGATCACCAGGCGCGAATCACCCCAATGGACCAGGTCGGGCGAATAGCTGATCCAGATCGACCAGGGGGCAATGTGCGAATGCGGCCGATCGAGCCGGGCGTAGCGTCCCCCGATCTTCTCCGGAAAAATCACGACGTTTCGCATGTCCGTCTGGGAAATGAGGGCGATCCGCTCAATCCTCTCGAAATCGCCGGTCCGCGCCAGCCCGATCCGCACCCCATGACGGGAATAGGCGCTGTAGGTCAACAGGTAGGTGCCTTCGATCGGTGAGATGCGGCAGTCCTCGACGCCGTACTCTTCGTACTCCGCAAACACGCCCTCGGTGGCCGGCACCATGAACGGCTCGGGGCGGACACGGAAGTCGCAGCCGTCGTCGCTCTCGGCCAGCCCGATGATCGACCGGCCGTTGCGACGGTGAGCGCGAAACAACAGAATGTAGCGACCCTCGTGCTTCACCGCTCCGGCGTTGTGCACGGTCTCGACAGGATAGGGGACGTCTGCTGCTGTGAGAATTGGATTCTTGTCGTAGCGTGTGACGATATCGTTCATGGGGCAGACTCCTGTCGGCTTTGCCCGTGGATAGCCGTGGGTGGAAACGGCCGGTCAATCCTCCTCGCCGATCACTTTCCGGATAAACCCGCTCGTATCCTGCCGCCATCACCTGGACGCTGAATCGGGCTTGCACGTTGGCACGACACGCCCGCGGGTCGAGCTCCCCGAGCCGATCCACCGCCGCAGCCGCCTCCTGCACCGTGTCGACCAGGAAGCCGGTCTCGCCTTCTCGGATCAATTCCGGCAGATAGCCGTATCGTGTGCCGATGATCGGCGTGCCGCTGGCCTGTGCTTCGATCCCCACCCAACTGCATGGCTCACACCAGGAAATCGGGAAGAGCACCGCAGCCGCCCGCTGGTATTGCTCGGCAAGCTCTTTCTGCGGCAGGCACCCCAGGTACGTCACGTTCCCGTCGTCCAGGTGCGGCTTCACCTTCTCGTCGAAGAACGTCTGGTGCTGCGGCTCGATCATCCCGGCCAGACGCAACGGTCTGCCCGCCAGACGGGCAATCTCGATCGCGCGGTCCGGCCCCTTTTCCGGCGAAAGACGCCCGGCAAACAGCAGATAGTCTTCCTTTTCCGTACACAGCGGAAACTCACCGAGCGAGATGCCGTTGTGGACGGTCGCCACATAGTTCAAATCTGGTTTCAGTTGCCGCTCGGCCTGGGAGAGCGACACGAACGGTTGGTCGCGGTAGCGGTCGAACACGCGGATGGAGCGACTTGACCCAGGCCGCTCCGTGGAGCGAAGAGACCAGGGGGCAAGGAATCAACCGCGAAAAGACCAGCGCGTGCACGTGCAGGTGTGAGTGCACGACGTCGAAGCTTCCCCCGCGGACCGCCTCCATGCACGTGGCGATGTGTTGCTGTTCCAGGACCCGAAAGTCCGGCGGCCCCACCAGCAGCCCCGATTGCGGGTCAAGCTGTTGCGGTGTCCGGAGTTCGTTTTCCGGCCAAATGGACAGCGGATGAGGTACCGTCTCCACCAACTGGGCAGAAGTCCGCGACCCCGCCGCCGCAAAGAGCGTCACCTCGTGCCGTTTGTGAACCAACTCCTCGGTCAGACTCCATACGACCTTTTCCCAGGGACCGTACCCTTCCGGCGGCACCGGCCAACTAATCGGCGCGAGCATCGCAATCCGCAGTGTTCTGGTGGCTTCGGTCATCGTCGAAATACTCCTTCAATTCCCTTCGTGCCGTTTCCCCGTGCCACCCGTTGATCGGCCGGTAACCGACTCTACTGGCAGATTCTTCGCTCACTTCGATGGCTCATGGCCGTCCTTCGACATCGACGTATGCCTGAAGAGGATTCTATTTGCGGTGAGTCGAACCAACAGCACTTGAAGCTTCAAATTGCGGATTCAGTCCCAGCGCAAACTGGTCGACCTTGTTCTCGGCATCTGCTTTCTTGTAACCGTATCTTTCTTGCAGCAGGCCGGCCAGTCGATCGCGCTGGCCGGCGATGGCGGTAAGATCGTCTTCGCTCAATTTGCCCCAAGTGAGCTTGATCTTGTCACTCACTTCTTTCCAGTTGCCTTTGATTTGATCCCAATTCATGTTCGTGATTCCTTAGAACGTGTTTTGAAATTGAAAAAACTGCTCGCGAAGCGAGGCTGCTGTTCCCTCTCCCGCCTGCGGGAGAGGGTATCGTGAATTTCAAAACACGTTCTTACGAGAGACAAAGCGTTTCTACATCAGATTGCATACTCGTGATCGACAACGCCTTCACTGTCACACGAAAGCCTCTTCCAATCTGTAGGCGTTGACCTCCTGATCGAAGACCAACTGGTAGGCTGTGTTTACGTGCGTCGTTCGATTCTCTTGGGCTTCCAGCACCGCCTCCATCGTCGCCGCATGCAGGTAAGGCTCCCCAGGTCCGGTCGCGTCAATCACCACGAGCTTGAGACCATCGCCCGGTGCGCCCGCCTGCTCCCGCAGGTAAACCTTGACCAGCGGATACGGTGTCAGTGCCAGTGAGCTATTCCTACAGAACTGGTCATAGGGACCCTTGTCCGAAAATCCATAGATGGGCGCACAGTCCATGGCCGCATGTCCCTGCACGACTGTGGGACCGATGCGGCGATTCGCCTCCATCAAGACGTAATATGGTGTGCCGGCAACCAGGGCACTCAGCGGCATGATGATTCCTCTCTGATTGTTACTACCTTCGGACGTGATTTTCTAATCCGTCGCGGCCGCTTCTGCCTCAGCCAGTTTCGCAGCGGCGCTCTGCGGCACTCTTTGAGATCTGTTCGCCAGAACGATGGGCCGCATAGCATATGCTCCTTTCAGGCTCCAGCGCGTGACTGGTCGCTTGATCCATTCCCGTTCCAGACGCCCGCAGCGATTCTGCCGGCGAGCCGGAACACCTGCACCATCGTGCCCGTCGTGAAGGCATGCACGACGGCGCCGGTCGTTGTCTCCACGTCCGCGGCGGCTTCGCCCACCGCGACCCCAGTGATGCGTTTGATCTCCTCTCGCAGCGAGTCGACGGAGTTCATGAAGAGCTGCCGGTGAAACTCCTGCACCTGAACGGCGCCCTCGGGAGTGCAGGACAGGGCCTTCTCGGCGGGCGACAGTGCCTCGTGCAGCGTGACAACCAGCGTGTCATCACTCAGCACCACGGTCACGGCTTTCGGCGCGTATCCCGTCCGCTGCTCCTGGAAGACACTGATTGCCTGGGCGACCTGTTGTGCCATGGTTGGATCGAGCTTCTTCATGGAATAACTCCCGGGGTACCTGTAAACGACACACATGGCAACAAGAACACAAAAACGACAAGAACAAAAAAACGACGTGGCTCAACACCCTGAGGTATTGAGCCACGTCGGCTTACTCGTTAACGAGCCACCCGGCCAGACCGAACTGCTCTTTAGCTAGTCATCCAACAACAATCAACCCGCGGAAGCGACTGCCATGCCGTTGCGGCTCCGCGATCAAGTCTATTGTACGGCCAGGATTGGGGAAAGCAAGCGTGTAGCCAGATAGGCGTGAAATCGGATATAATCGACCTGTGATACGCGGCTGATACGCGGCGAGCACTTTCGCGTCGCCGTCATCTTGCTGGTGTCAGTCGAGGTCGTCATGAAAACACAGGGGGAAATCGAAGCCGCCGTCTGCGCCGGGATTGTCCGCTTCGAACAGGACTATATGGGCCGCGGCCCGAAGGACATTCACGCGCACTTGATCGGCGATCTGCTGGTGATCCGCCTGGTTGGCGTTTTGACCGCGGCCGAACAGCATCTCGTCAGGTCGCTGCCAGCCGACAAGGGAAGAGATTTACTCAAGCAAGTTCGGACCCATCTGATCGAAACAGCGCGGCCGCTTATGGAAGCGATGATCGAAGAAGTGACCGGCGCCAAAGTGCGGACCCTGCACCACGATATCAGTACCGTCACCGGCGAGGAGGTTGTGCTCTTCACCTTGGACAATTCGCCCGTGTGCCGCGAGGCCAAAAAGAAATAGCCTCCATGGCCACCTGCAAACCACGCGACGGCGAACTGCCGTGGCGCGTAGTCAACATGTTCTCGGCCCGCTCTGGGGTCCAGCCCCAACGTCGCGTCCCAGCGCGTCCTGGCATCCTCCAGAACGGCTGTTGGTTGTTCAGTCGGCAGGATTTTCGACCAGGTCGGCATGCAACGTCACACCATCGGTGCCGCCGAGCCATTTGTAAGGCGGTCCGGTTCGCCGGTAGTGTGGATACGTTCCCACACCTCCAAACGATGGACAGGGACGCTGGAATCGACCTCGAAGCCCAGTCGCACCTTCCGGCCGCGAATATCGAGAACGGTCACTTTGAGTTGGCGTTGGACACCATCATCCTCGCCAACGACCACGGACTCTCCGTTCTTCCGCGATAGAATCAGCATGTGAAATCCTCCGTTTTCATGATGGATCACTCGATGCGAGACACGTTTGTTCACGCATTTCCTGTCCGCTGGATATACGCGATGGATCACGCGAAAACAAAAAAAAACGACGTGGCCGAACACCCTGAGGTATCCAACCACGTCGGCTTACTCGCTAACGAACCACCCGGCCAGGCCGAGTTGCCCTTTATCTAGTCATCCAACCCTTGGCAGACTGCAAAACCAAATGCAACGCATTCGCAGTTCCACAGCTTCGCCGGTTATTCTATCCGACCGACCAGGGAAAGCAAACGAAATACCTGGATTTCCTGAAACCGGGTGGCGAAAGGCGATTTGACAGGTACTGATCCCGGTAAATCGTACGTAATCGCTTTCACTTCAACTTCTTAACCACGACGACCGTAATGTCGTCCTGCTGCCGCGCACCGTCCGCAAAAGCGCGCAAAGCGCGATGCAACGCCTGGACAATCCCAGCAGCAGACTTTTCGCGGTTTCTCGCGACTACGTCGAGGGCTCGTTCGCGACCGAATGGCTCACCGTCAGGACTCTCCGCTTCCTCGACTCCGTCGGTGGGCAGCACCAGAATGTCACCCGACTGCAAGGCGATCGCTGGAGCCGATGGACGTGGTTCCAAGCACGACTGCCCGATTTCGGCATGGACACCTCGTTGCGGCAGGATAAATACTCAAAGTGCAAGCCTTCCCGCTCCTGCCAGCAGATCTGACGCCGGAAAAGCCTGTCCTTTTGCCGGCATACACCGGATGTGGATTCAAAACCCTTTCCGGTGGGAAACGAGCCACAAAAATGCGTCTTTACCGGCTACATGGACCGCGTGACTTGCAGTTTGAGTTAATATTTTATCTTCCGCAATAACTGAAGCTGGTCAATGACGCGGGAAACACCGGGGATGCCGGTGATAGCTTTGAGCAGGGGCCGACGCTCTGTTTCATACCGCAACGTACCCGTGAGGGTTACCGTTCCTTGTTGTACTGCGGCGGTAAGTCGTGACTGTGATCCACCGCCCGCCCGCATGAGCCGTTTGTGAACCGCTTTGGAAAGCTCTTTGTCTGAAGTTCGATTTGCGCCAAACATGGTTGATCCCTTTCTGAAAGACGCCACCGCCGAAGAGAGAACGACGTGCGACAAGGGAATCGACCGTGTGGCCGGCAAGTTGGTCAGTGAGGGAGGAGTTCCCCGGCCCCCTAATTGTACTCCCCGGGACGCGGAAAGAACGCACAAACAACCAGGCTTTCTAGAAGATTGTCAAGAAACAACGCTTCCCGCTGTCGTCCACGATCCGGAACAACCGGTCTACGAGGTGCTAGAGTCCTTCAACTTTGCGAACCGCCCAGGGATTCCGGATCCAGCGGCGTGTCATGCAATTCCACAACCCCGGGTCGCCGCGTCAGCGGCGCACCCGGGCGTAGAGGGCCCGATAATCGTAGCCGTTCACGGCCTCTGAAGGAGTGCCACAATCGGTGGGAATTGTCCGACCCATACAGGGTCGTTGTTCTCCCTGCCTGTGTACCCAGGGTGTCGCTTCCGATTGCTGCGCCATCGTCGCTCCACCTGGGCTGCGGGCGAAGGTGCTGTGACAGGCGACCAGAATCGCAAATTCAGCGTAAGCCGGATCATGAACTTCGGTTCACGTTCCCGCTGGACCAATTCCAGGCAGTGAGACGAATCGTGTCGACGCAACCGCTACCGCCCGAACCGCGTCATTCCGGCCGCGCTGCCAGGTAGCCCCAGTAATACATGGTCGGCCCGAATGTCTGGTGCACCGTGTATTCGTTCATCGGCGGCCAGTTACCCAGGTCGACGTAGAACTCCGCCGCCGGCCAGGAGCGGCTGGGAGGGATCATGGTCTTGTTCAGAAACCAGGTATGAGCCCAGTCGGTCGAGCCATCGGAAATCGCCGGGTCGCTATTGCCATACACGGTAATGCCAGTCGGAGGTGCGATCCCGGCGTGCTGACTGTCGACGTGCAGCGGATGGGCCGGATAGCGGAGTCCCACGCCGGTGGTCAGCGTCATGTTCATCGGATTGGCGCCGGCGGAAAACTGGGCGGCCGCCAGCGCCCCGGCGAGATAACGTTGCTGGCCGGTCAAGTAATGGGCACGTGGCAATACACAGCCGATGGCTGTCTCGGGTACCGAGTAGTAGGCGACGTAGCCGATCATGGGCAGTTGGGGCACGCGGCACGTGATATTCAGCGCGTTGCCGGCCGCAAAAGCCAGGCTCTCTTCCGCGGCATTCTCAAACCATTGTCGCGCGCGGTTCTTCAGTTGGGTGTCGCCCAGCTGGTCTGGCAGTCGCGCGTACGCGAACATGGTGTCGATTTCCGCACCTGCGTCCCCCTCTCCGGTACCCAGCCACGTCGAGCGTCGAAACGCTGCTTCATACTGCTTGTCACCAGTTGCATGCAATAACTCGACGGCTGCCATCCCCCGCATCTTTCGTACCGCTTGGTGCAATTGTCGTGGGTTCTTGCCGCGTCCTCCCCCGTGCTGAACTTCCGCTTCGATCACGCGCTGTTGATGCGCGTGCGCCCAGGCCCAGGCTCGCTGCGCACTGCTGAGGTAAGACTTTGACAATGATGTGTCATACGTGGCAAGCAGTCGCGCGGTAAACGCGGCGCAGGCCGCATAGCGCAGTGATGTCTCGGGGTCGGGCGCAAACGTGCCCAGCAACAGAGACTCCTGCCAGCTGGCTTCCCCTGCTCTAGGATGAGCCGTCGATTCGATGCCGCCGCCGACCCCACCGTCCGGTCGCTGCAGCCGTCGATAACAGTCCAGGTTCCATAACGCTTCATTCAACAGATCGGGTATGTCATCCGTCGCTTCTTCGGCCGGTAGAGGCAGCTTCAGCCGAGCAAAATATGCTGGAAACAAGTCACATAGCTCCAGCATATTGAACGTGCACATCAGGTGTTGGCTGCGGCGATCCCAGTCGCCGGCGTCCATGTAGCCACCCCAGGCTTCGCGATAGACGGTCAGTCGGTCCGCGGTGAGTTCACTGCCCAATTGTCGCTTCAGTGCGCGGTCGACGGCTTCCGCCTCGCCGTTCCAGAATGTGACGTCCAGTTCGAAAACCTTGGTTCCGTCGGCCGGATGCATGGGGCGCGGACGTTCATAATCCGTCGCCGGTGGCCCCAAAGCGATACCGCTGCGATGCGACAGGAATCCATGCATGGATGCCTGGAAGGCCGTTTGCCATACCTGCGGGTCGATCGCAAACGGGAAACTGCAACCGATCCCCGGGACGAAAACCCGGTAGCGGCCCGGCTGCCGGAAATCAGGGAAGTCGAGATAGTAGACGTTCGTTTGCGTGTGGTTCTTTCCGCCGCGCATCAATTCGGCTCGACCCGCCGCAAACCCCAACGTGATCGAGCCGCGGTAGACACTCTGGTCCGTCGCCTCGTCGATCAACTCAAAAGAGGTGTGGTCGTACTTCAAACTGCCGCCGGTGCCGAGCCACGTCGAAAGGTAGGCGCGTTTCATCGGATCGTCAGGCCGATAGCCAATTTGCGTGACGTGGATGGCTTCACTGTGCGCCGAGCGGGCATCGTGTTGATACAGAATGTTTTCCTGCCGAGTGTTGACGCCGGGAAACTCAATCGTGTAAGTCGCTGCTGTCTGCAGTGGCGTGGCGGTCTGCAGGTAGACGGTACAGCGGACTGGAATCTCGTTGTTGGCCTGTCCGATGGGCTTGCATTTCACAAACACCTCGACCGGTATCTGGGGTGTCGCAAAGGCGGGATCGTCTTTCGAAACAATACGATAGGCCTGCCGTTGGTCGACCGTGATTATGGTCAGAGGCAGGCCTTGATATTCCGGGCCCGGGGCGACGAGCGAGTCGTCTTGGA
Source organism: uncultured Planctomycetota bacterium (assembly GCA_963700575.1). GTDB lineage: Bacteria > Planctomycetota > Planctomycetia > Pirellulales > Pirellulaceae > JAJRVM01. Next base: position 167,855 of record CAVOYC010000002.1, read on the forward strand.
TCAACGCGCCCAAGACAACGGATCTGCCACGTTCCTGGGGTTTACGCGCGACCGTTCGTTCACGCGGAGCATCGACGATCCGCCCCTGTCGCCACTGCAAGACAGCTTTCTCACCATCCGATTTGCCGGCACCGATTTCGTCTGACGATTGGGGCACGTACGGATACTGTTTTCGCAGCATGATCGTTCCATCCTCGATCGTCACTGCCAGAATATTGGCGGCGACGGCGCCGACATGCACCACGTCGGGACCGTCCGCGGGATGCGGCGAGCCGGCGATCAGCCGCGTCAGCTCTTCACGCCGTTCTTGGTCATCCCGCCGTTGACGTTCTGCCTGGGCCGCCATTTTCTGAGCGTAAGCCTGCGCAGGGCCAGCAGCTCCGCAGTTGGCGCGACCAGTTCGATTTTGTCGAGAAACACGTCGACCGCTGGTTGGGTCCAGTCTCCTTGGACCTGCACCGTGGTAATCTTGGCCGGATCGAACGCGTCTTCACTTTCGTTGACCAAGTCGGGCGATACGGCCAGGCCCTCGAGCGGCAACAGTCGCTCGAATTGCTGGTTGCTCACGCCGTCCAGGTTGTAGGAAAATGTTCGCTTGGACTCCTCACCACAGGCGAAAAAGATCTTGATCTGTCGCGCCTGGTTCGCCGGGCCTCTCTTGACCCAAACAGCTGGAGAGTGGTCGGCCAGCGCGCTCAGATCAAGCGACTTGGCGATTCCGGCGCCCCCCTGCCCTGACGTGCCGGTCACATGAGCCACACCTTTGTCGACGGTGATCGATTTTTCGAACGCCAGGTAGCTGAAATCAAACGGTGCATTGAAGTCAGTGATCAACCGCGAAGACTCGGGCGAGCTTGCCACTGGAAGATCCCGAAGGGCCGGCTCGACGACCAGTTCATCGAGCCAGACGCTCCCGTTGCCGCTCATGAAGAGCATCACCAATGCCAGTTGTGATCCTTGCGGGATGGTGACGTTCCCGCTAAACGGTTCCCAGTCCGAAACCGTAGCAAACGACGTGACCTGATGCCACGTTGTCTCGGCACCGGGGGTAGTGACCGCCACGGCCGCGAAATCGACCTGGCCTGAAACTTTGACTTGCCCGGAAATGGTGAGCGTCTGTCCGGCGACTGCCTGGGCGATGGTCTGCGTTACAGCCGCACCGCGCACGGGGCCTTCCACCGATTCCAGCCGCAGCGCGGCCGGCGCCTGGGCGAAGTGTTGCGTGTCACGCACCGTGCGGGCTCGGCCCGTTTCCGTTTTCACGTCGCTCCATCCAGACACCTGCTGATCACCTTCGGTCATCGAACCGTTGGAAATGCTCGGGGTGCCTTGAGCATATGCCATGGTTGTGGCGGCCAATTGGAGACATACGGAGCAAGAGAATAGGTGCGATGCGTTTCATGATTGACTGGCAATCTTGTTGCGTGTCTCGATTACGGAACGGCGTCTGCATGTGTAATGATGGCGCGGACGCCAAGGCAGCTGGGTGCCGTGATCCCCATCGTACACAGGATAGACGAGACGGGTGTGCACGCATAGCGGTTCGATACGCCATACGCTTTGGCTGGCTCATGTTGCGCAGTCGAAGAAGAGCAACATGCGGAAAGGGCTCGGAATTAACATCCGGCGTGTAACGACAAAATGTCAGGCTCTTCCACCGTCGGATCCGTTGGCAGGGGCGGGAAGGCTTGCACTTCGAGTTACGAAGATGAGCGGAAGTAGAACGTCGAGAAAACGCCGGGATAAAACCGGCGTGGAATGGCGACTGAAAGAGTCCCTACAGAGAGGACCTGGCCAGTAACTCTGGCCTCGAACCGTACGCTGGCGATGGCAACATCGCGGGTGTAATTTCGTGACCGAACTAAGCAACAGCGAACAAGCAAATGCGGTGGCGCGTGTCATGCCCGTGGGCATAGTGTGCTTCTCTTCCAGGCAGGCGGCAATGGGGCAAGTGCGTTGTCACACTTAAGAAGAAGGGGTTGCGCCAGACGAATGCACGACACCGCGTCCACGCGGTGTCGCACCGAAAGGGAGCCCATTTCGACGGACGAGGACGTCCGTCGTACACCGTTGAGAACAGCGCTTGACCCCCATGTTTCGAGTTGACAAAGCACTAACGAGCATCGCCAGTGTTAGGAGGGGGGCGGTACGACCGCGACTACCGTCCGAAACGTGTGACCTGCAGACCAACCAGCCAATCATCGGAATCGCGACCTTCGCTGGTGATGAAATAGCGTCCATAGGTTGTGACACGCCAGTTGCCGTCGATCCACACGTGGGCACCAACTTCCGGATAGACAACGCTCAGAAAACGATCCACCGTACTGCGATCCTCGCCGGGCTCGTCGATCCACCAATCGTCGTCGTTGTCGAGTCCGTCGTGGTCGGCCAGTTCTACGCCGCGCGAGGCCCCCTGGAACGTTCCGACTCCCACAAACGGAGCGACGCGCGTGGGCGTCTGCAAGCGAGCTCCCACTTCCAAGCCCAAGAACCCCTCGTCATCGCCGTAGTAACCGGAGAGTGCGGCGCGTCCGGTCAGCCAGCTGGTGGCGTACCCCTCTGCGCCGAGTTCACCACCGAACATGGCGTTGCCGGAATCGGGCCTGACTTGCGCCCCGCCGCTGGCGTAGAGTCCGCCCAATCCCTGGGTGTGGCGGGCGTCGAGAGCCTGTTTGGCTTTCCCTACCAGGTCCCACCGTTTTGCACCATCAGCGTACTTGCTGGCATACTCCGGGTCGTCCATGGCATACCGGGAGCGCAACAGCGAGCAGCCACAGAGGGTGGCGATCAAGAAGACCAGCAGACAGCGCATAACACAGCGTCCCTTTGGCAGTGCGGGGGCGTCTGGTTAGCAGAATTCGTGATTTCCGGCAAGCTCAGCCTGTCGGAACGTGCCGTGTTGGGTGCAGGAACGCACTTCTGTGGCTGTCGCATATTCGCAGTGCCTCGAGGCTCGAAGTTCAGTATTTTTAAATAGGTAGGCGATTGGACGGCGAGACTGGTTTGTACTACCACCGGCACCGCATGTATCACGCACAGTTGGGGAGGATGTTGGCGTGGATGGCAACTACGGAGATCACTACTCCTGAGGAGGCAAAGGACGCGTGTTCCAAGGCCATAGAAACAAGCCCGAATAGACAGACGACGCCGCTACCACCGTTCACGTCGGGCATGAACGCAAAGCGCAAAAAGATGTGCTTGATCTTATTCACACTAGTGATCGAATCAGAGATGTGGACCAGTACTTTGGAAGCTGGGGCTGTCCGGCGCCACTAATCTGTTGTGATTGTTGTCGGTGGGGTGGAATATACTACGAGACTTACCACCCGATTATGTTGTGTACAGACAGTATTGAGTCGCCTCAGGAACTGGAGCGAATTCTTGTTCACGAACTCACGCATGCACTTCAGAGCTGCTACCCATACGGCAAGGGTGATATATGTGAGACCTCACTAAAATCGGAGCTCGAAGCTTACTACTGCGCCGGAGAATGTGGAGGCACTTGTGGTAGTTGTCTGAGGCGGGCGATTGAAAGCAGTTGTGGCAGGGAACACTGCAAAGCGGATCGATTGGGTGATCCGCAGTTCTTCAACAGGATGCGGCGATGGTTCTACAGGAGTTTGGATGGGTTCTGCACACCCGGCGGGCTCAAACCACAACCTACGCGGGCGAAAGTGGATAACTGTGACACGATTCGATTCGCGCCCGGGGAGTAGAGGGTGGGAAAGGCTTGACAATGGTCCGAAATGTTCTGGCAATCTCGAATTTGACAGGAGACTACAACATCAGACTGGTGTTGATCGAATTCGGCTTGGACGATGTTAACGGCGGCATCAAAGGTTAACGGCGGCATCAAAGGTTAACGGCGGCATCAAAGTCGTCGTCGGGCAGCGCTGGATTGATGACGGTGTGGCCGTGGTCCTTGAGGTAGGTTGGCTTCAAGCCGCCCGGTGTCGAGGTCCAACGGTGGAGGAAGAGGAGTTTCATGGCTGTCCGTCCTCGCCGGTAAGCTGTTGATGGTTTGACAAGGTGCGACTTGCGATCTCATGCGGCTTCAACAGTTCCGCAGATCGATCAATCGGGTGACTCCAATGGCCGATAGTGGAGGCCATGATGTCTTTCACTTCTCTCCGCTCGCATCCCGCGTGAGAATCACATCGCTGCACAGCGGCAAGAACGCTCGCCAGCCCCCATCATCAATCGCGCCCAAAACACGAACCCCACTTGCGCATGTCCCAGCAGGTTTCCCATGCCACGGGAGCAGACCTCCAAGCACCCACCGCATCGGCTTCCGGCAGCAGTCGTGGATAGGCCATCCGCATGTGGCACCAGTTTTTGGAGAACCCGCCCATATCACCAAGACAGTCGGCCCGCCAACCAGCCCCGTTCTCCACCACGTACCTGAGCATATCGCCGCCGCCGATGAGCATCACAAGAGGTGTCTTCTGAAATGCCGCGAGGTAGGCATCAACGATCTTGATGGTCATGTTCCGCCTGGGAATCCCGTTGCGAAGCGGAAGGTTCAGGTACTTCTTGTCGATGGATAACTCTACCCGTCGAGCGATTTCATCCGGGGGAATGTAGTTGAAGTCGACCGGCACGACATCTTTCAGGGCGTCGGGCTGAGTCGTTGCCTCGGTAAACACTTCGAATTCCCAAATCGAGAATCCATGCTCCGTGCCGCAGTCGAGGCAGTCGAGTCGTAGGTAGCGGCCGGTGGCATTCAGGCCGTTGATGACATCGCGCCCGCCGTCACCTGCGCCGCTCTTGAAGACAGCGTGCCAGTCCTCTGCGTCGTTCGAGACGCTGATCTGGTAGCCCAGGGCATAGACTTCCCAGAGAATTTCAACGCGGCCAATCGGTTGTGTCTTGCCCAAATCGACTAGCAGCCATTCCCGTTTGCCGTAAGGTTCACTGCTGCACCAGCGTGTATTGAGATCCCCGTCCGTAGCAAATTTGGCCGGAAAGCCGGAGTTGAAAATCGAGGATGCGTCTGCGGTAGCTTTGAGAGGGTTCGTGGTTGGTGGAGCCTCGGCTCGAGCGATGGGACAAAACGGGTAGACCGCGAAGATGAGTACGAGCACTGTCAGCGAAAGACTCTTGTGCATACTGGTTCCTCCAACCATTTATCTTGAACTCCCATCGTGATTGCCGTCATGCGGTCTTCACCGCTTCGAACATGGCCAGGATGTTTTCGGGAGGTACGTCGGCCAGGATGTTGTGTACTTGTTGAAATACAAAGCCGCCGTTGGAATTCCAGATCGAGCCCAGTTCCTGAACATGACGGCGTCTTTCAGAAGAAATCCACGGCCCATCTCGATCACGTCGGCGCTTACGATATCCAAGACCTCAGGCTCGACGATCGCCAATTGCTGGATCATGTCGTAGACATAGATGTCGCCGGTGCGGAGGCCCAGTGCCCGTTTGAGCTTCGCGTAGGCGATCGCCGCGATTCCGCTCGACCGATGGCCCCCGAAATCGATGGCAATGCGATCTGGCTGTTGGTGATTGAGGGTGGCGAGGATTCTATCTCTGGAAGTCATGGCCATGAGAGGTGTTTCCTGTTCGTTTGTTGGCTTCAGCGGACGGTTATTCGATGTGGAGTCGTTTCTGGATCTCCTCGAGCGGAATCCCCTTCGTTTCCGGCATGTAGGTGATCACCCAAAAGAGCTGAAGGACCATGAACGCCGTGAAGACGGCGAAGCAGGCTCCACCACCCAGACCTCCAAGCATTATGGGGAAAACCTGTGCGATCAAGGCGTTGGCGACCCACAGGGAGCACGAGGCCAGTGCTTGGCCGCGTGCACGTACGCGATTCGGGAAGATCTCGCTGACGAAGACCCAGATCACCGCGCCCTGCCCGAAAGCGTGTGACGCGATGAAGAGCATCAGCGCCCCGAGGAGCACCAGACCGGCCAACGGAGAGAAGTCCTCACCCTGCGCAAAGAAGATCAGTGCGGCCGCGCCGAGACTCAGGACGTAACCCACAGAACCGACCAGCATCAGCTTCTTGCGGCCGAGGCGGTCGATGGTTGCCAATGCCGCCATCGTAAAGACGAGGTTAACGAGACCGATCAGCACCGATTGGAACATCGCGCTCTCGCCGCCCGCGCCTGTCATCTTGAAGATCTTGGGGGCGTAATAGAGCAGAGCGTTGATGCCCGACAACTGATTGAAGACGGCAATGGTGCAGGCCAGCAGGATGGGCTTGATGTACTTCAGCGAGTAGAACCGTTCGCGCATGCTGTGGTGCTCAAGGTCCAGCGACTCTTGAATGGCCTGCAGCTCGGCGGCCACGGCCTTGGTGTCGCCCTGCACTCGGCTCAGGACTGCCTGGGCTTCGTCCTGCCGCCCTTTGGACATAAGCCAGCGGGGGCTGCGGGGATTGAAGAACAGCAGCAGGAAGAAAACCGCCGCAGGCAATGCCTCGACGCCGTACATCCAGCGCCACTCGATGTCACCCAGATCCAGAAGCGTAATGACGTAGTTCGACACGAAGGCCAGGAGGATGCCCAGGACGATGTTGAATTGGGCCAGGGCAACCAGGCGCCCGCGGCTGCGAGCGGGTGAAATCTCGGCAATGTACATGGGCGACGCCACCGACGCCCCGCCGACGCCCAATCCCCCAATGAACCGGAACATGAGAAAGGAGTACCAGTCCCAGGCCAGGGCGCTACCGACCGCCGAGACGAAATACAAAGCACCTATCCAGATGAGGATGTTCCGTCGTCCGATTCGATCCGTCGGCCAGCCCACCGTGATCGAACCGACGATCGTGCCGATCAGGGCACTAGCCACGGTGAATCCCAACCAGCCCTCGCTCAGCCCGTACAGATTCTGCAGTGCTTCGGTGGTACCGGAAATGACTGCCGTATCAAACCCGAACAGCAGACCTCCCAGGGCCGCAACCAGAGAACATCGGAAGACGAAAACGAAGTTGCTACGCATGGTTCCCTCCCGTCACAGGCATCGATCGTTGCGCCGAAACGGTTGGCCCCCGTCGAAGTCCCGTGGATTGTGCGCGCCTTTCAGGTCGTGGTTTCGGCGTCGCGTCTTCGCGAAGCATTCGGCCGACCGTCGTGGCACCGAGGTGAAGTCCAGCACGTGCTCACGTCTGAGCGAGCTTCACCTTGCCCATGGTCGGACACAAGGTCTTCAGTCGCTGGACGATGTAACGGATGAGTCCTAACATCAAGATAGGCAACGATTTTGCGAGGCAGTTGCCTCGCGCAAAATTCGCCGGTCCACCACACCTTGGATGAGTTCCGCCTTTCGGTTCGGCTTCGCGCCTTCGCGAGTCATCCTGATTTGTACAATTGACGTGCATGAGTTCAGTCGGTACGCTAGCTAAAACCTGTATCCACTATACATCTTTTTTGCACGTGACCTAACTGTGAAACTCACCACGCAGACAGACTACGCATTGCGTACACTAATGTACTTGGCAACACGCTCGTCGCGAGTGAAGATCGCTGATGTTGCGGCTCTTTTTGACATCTCAGTCAATCATGTCGCGAAAGTCGTCAATCTGCTCGCCCGCTTCGGATACATACGCAGTACCCGAGGGATCGGTGGTGGGATCGAATTGGCAAAGAACCCCGAAGAAATCCTGATTGGCGAAGTTATCAAGAAACTCGAAGCTGACTTACACCTGCTCGCCTGCGTTGGCAGCGATGACGCCTGCGTGATTAATTCATTCTGCAAGCTCAAAGGAGTGTTCGCCGAGGCGGAACGCGTCCAATTCGAATACTTGAACAGTGTTACGCTCGCCGATGTCATACCTACGCGCCGCCAGCTGGATCGCGTCAAGACGTGATGCTAATCAGCCACGGTTCCTTGCTGGCTTCACTTGATCGGAATCGTGTAACTGATGGCGCCGATTGGCTCGCCCTTCTTCACGTCCTCATAGTGGGCGTGGCACATCACGCATTTCTGCATGACCACGGGAACGGGCGTTAATGCTCGCAGGAATGGTTTGCCGTCTTTTGTGATGACTTGCTCGTGCCCCTTTGCGCCAGACTTCAATAGCTTGATGCCTTTCTTTTCGAAATCGTCTTTGGCGACGTTCTCTGCCTCATAAGGATCGCCCGTTGCGTCGATCAGCCTCACGTTGTTGTCGCTCGACCCTGAGATGTTCTTGAACAGCAGTACGGCGGCACTACCAGCGGCAAAATCATCCTCGTCATGGACATATTTGTCGGTGATCAGCACGATCGTCTGCTTGAAGATATTGTCCAGCATTGCGACGGTATCTCGTGATCGCTGAATCGACTTCTCGTCGGGGTCCGCGACGGCATTAGATTCCTGAGCAAACGTACTTGATGACGGGACCGTAGCGGTCTGGATGGCCGCAAACAAAGGGACCATCAATATAACACAACAGGTGACGAGCGGCAGGCGTTTCACTGGGCTTCTCCTTGTTCATTCACACTTGACTCAAAACGCAACGTCCGTAAAGATGCATGCATGATACATGTTTTGTAGTTCCTGCGTTACTCTTTGTCAACGGCATTTGCGTGCCTAAAAGAAATATGTTGACCTCCAACTGTTCGATGCTTACCAACTTGCTTCGAGACCGCATCTTGCTGCTCGACGGAGCGATGCGGACAAAAGGGGACGGGGACATTTGTCCCGGGGAACAAGGCGAATTGGGGGAATTCCCTGAAACGACAGATGAGTGATTGCTTGGAAGATGCCACATATGTGTCACTCATGACGTCACGGTTCTGCATTTCAATTCAGTCGCCTTCGCCCATCTTGCCCGGTCCGTTGCCGCAAATGTCCCTGTCCCCATTTGTCCCCTTTCGATATCGTGCATCGTGCGTTCTTTGCGCGGGGGTGTCGTCAGCGGATGATCGGATTTGTAAGGTCCTGAGGGCATGTTATCGACGCACTGCTGGATGATTCGCAGGCTCTGCCTCATTTCCTCGACACGTACCACGGCGCGGTCGTAGCAATCACCGTGCGTGGCAGTGGGGATGTCAAAGTCGAACTGGTCGTAACCGCTGTACGGTCGCCGTTTGCGAAAATCCCAGTCGAAGCCGCACGCTCGCAAACCGGGGCCGGTGACTCCCCACTCAATCGCTTCCTCGCGCGTGTAGCTGCCGATTCCTTTGGTGCGGGCCTTGAAGATCGGATTCTGCATGACCAGCCGATCGTATTCTGTGAGCCGCCGCGGGAAGTAGGCGAGGAACTCGCGCACCAGTCGATCCCATCCGCAAGGAAGATCCTGGACCACACCGCCGATGCGAAACCAGTTGGGATGCATGCGATCACCGCAGATCGCCTCAATCACATTGAACACCCGTTCCCGGTCGGTGAACATGTAGAACACGGGAGACATGGCCCCCACGTCCTGCACAAAGGTGCCATACCACACCAGATGGCTGGCGATACGAAACAATTCGCAGAGCATGATACGTATCACCTCCACGCGGGAAGGGACCTTGATGCCGGCCAGTTTCTCAACGGCCAGCAGATACGCCAGGTTGTTCATCACGCCACCGAGGTAGTCGATGCGATCGGTGTAGGGAATGAACGTGTGCCACGACTGCCGTTCCCCCATCTTTTCGGCGCCCCGGTGGTGGTAGCCGATGTCGGGAACGACGTTCACAATTTCCTCACCGTCCAACTGCAAGACAAGTCGCAGTACTCCGTGCGTGCCCGGATGATGTGGTCCCAGGTTGAGGAACATGAAGTCGCTGTCCTGTCCGGTCGATTCCAGACCCCATTCTTCGGGACGAAACCGATCGGCTTGCTGTTCCTGCTCATACTTCTCATCCGGAAGGCTGTAGGGCGCCATCTCGGTGGCTCGTGCCGGATGACCTTTTTGCAACGGATGACCCTGCCACGTGACCGGCATCAAAATCCGTTTCAAATGGGGATGGCCCTCAAAAGTGATCCCGAACATGTCCCACACTTCGCGCTCATACCAGTTGGCTGCCGGCCAGAGCGACGTGATGGACGCGATTGCCAGACGATTCTCGCGTAGCCCGACCTTGATGCGAATGTCCTGATTGCGTGCAAACGACAGGAGATGATAAACCACCGTAAAATCACTTGCCGGCTGGTCCCCTCGCTGGGACCGCACGCGCTCATCGATCGCTGTCAGATCATACAGTAGGCAAAACGGCTGATCGACCTGCCGCTTGAGGTACCGCAGGACCTCGAGTGCCATCTCCGGCTCGACCCACAACGTAGGTATCTCGTCGCACGTCGGCTGCACCGCCACAACGGCGCGTGGCAGCGCGCCGCGCAGCTGATCGACGATGTTTGCCGTGACGATCATGTGCGGTGTCGAGCCGGGCGGATGTTGGTTTCAAACCGATACCACTGAGTCTGAATTTGCGGGCCTGAAATCAAAATGCCGCAATCCCATTTCACGGGCCCTTGGCATTGGTCACTGCCGGTCTCTTTGTGCTATATTGGGTCCCAGTCTGGAAAGTGTCGACGGGCACGTCCTCTCGAAAAACGCCCGAGGTCAAGCCGAGGCGATTGAGGGGCTGGGCGCCGACTGGTCCCGCGTTGTGACGGAGGACGGACAGCAGCTTCAAACGGTGGGACACCATTTTCGCTTATCCCGACCGTTGAACAATCAGCAGCGCGCGGACTTCGACCGACAGGGCGTCTGCCTCGGTTGCCACCAGGAGATTCCGGACCGCTCGCTGGCCGTTAATCTGCTCCACCACGTGGCCGAGTATGCCGGGCAGCTTCCTCATGACCGTCAAGAACATGCTTCGCTGCTACATAAAATCCTGCTGACGACGGCATGGCTCCAGGTGGCCTTGGCTGTCACGATTCCATTGGCAATGGTCGTCTGAGTATTCTGGTACATCCGACGCCGGCGGCGTCTTGCCGGTGAACAAACAGAGGCGTCCCCGCCCGCGACGTAGTCTCAGGCCAATCCAGCGGAGATACCGGTCAGATTCATTGCAGGAGCGCCAGCGTGGGAAGGATTCACGAGACGACACAAGGAGGCAGACAATGATCACCGGGGGCATAATTTACCGCGTGCTGCCAGGTAAGCAGCAGGAATTCGAGGATAAATTTGCATCCCTGCGGTCGGCTCCACTTAGGCTGGCCGGGCGGCTTCGTGTTTGGTCAGCAGCGACAGCTCCCAACGATACGCCCGCCGTCTCGTCACAAGCGCGAACTGCGCCAAGTGAAACAGCACAATGGCTGATCCAATGACAGTGCTACCATCGACGCCGAAACGCATCGGTATCGCTGCCGACCACGGAGGCTACGAGTTAAAGGAATACCTGGTCAGGATGTTGCGAGACGCCGGCAATGCGGTGATCGATTTCGGCGACGAACAGCCGAAGTTGGACGATGACTATCCGGATTATGTCGTGCCGCTGGCCCGCGCCGTTGCCTGCGGAGAGGTGGAGCGCGGCGTGGCCATCTGTGGCAGTGGCGTGGGGGCATCGGTCGTCGCGAACAAAGTGGCGGAACTCGAAGACGGAGAGACACCCCCATGAAAGAGCAACCGAAATGCGACGTCCGACAGTTGGTCCTCTTGCGACACGGGGAAAGCGTTTGGAACAAGGAGAACCTCTTCACCGGCTGGACGGACGTTGACTTGTCCGATCGTGGCAGAGAAGAGGGTCAGGAGGCCGGCCGTGGCCTGAAAGAGCACGGATTTACGTTCGACGTCGCATTCACTTCCGTACTGAAGCGTGCGATACGGACCCTCTGGCTCCTACTCGACGAGATGGATCTGATGTGGATTCCCGTCCACCGGGAGTGGCGATTGAACGAGCGGCATTACGGCGCCCTGCAAGGGCTGAACAAAGCTGAGACGGCCAAGAAGTTCGGTGAGACGCAGGTCCAGCGGTGGCGGCGAAGCTACGACATCCGTCCGCCCGCCCTCGAGGAGGAAGATCCGCGACATCCCCGGCACGATGCGCGTTACAGGGAACTCAGCCCGGAAGAGATTCCCGCCACGGAATGTTTGAAGGATACCTTAGCACGCTTCATGCCATGTTGGCACGATCGTATCGCGCCGCTGGTTTGTTCCGGGAAGCGCGTGCTGATAGCAGCGCATGGGAACAGCCTGCGTGCACTGGTCAAGCATCTCGACGAAGTGTCCGATGCCGATATCGTCGAACTGAACATTCCCACCGGTATCCCGCTGATATACGACCTAGACAAGGATTTAAAACCGATCCGCCACTACTATCTCGGGGATGCCCAGCGTGTGCAAAAGGCGATGCAGGCCGTGGCGAGCCAGGCATCGCTGAAAGACTAGCACGACGGGCTCCGGTGGAATAATGAAGAAAGGATCGCATCCGTGAGTCGGAAGGGACATCGCCCAATGAAGAAACTTATTGTCTTCGACCTGGATGGCACACTTGCCGAAAGCAAATCAGCTCTTGATGCCGAAATGGCCACACTGCTCAGTACTCTCTTGGGCATCGTGAAGGTGGCGATTATCTCCGGCGGTAATTGGCAGCAATTCAAAGAGCAATTGCTCTCGAATCTGCCGCATGACGAACACCTGAAGCATCTGTCTCTCCTTCCGACATGTGGCACAAAGTTCTACCAATACGAATCCGAGTGGGAACTGCTTTATGCGGAAGATTTCACGGATGACGAAAGAGTGAAGATTGTGCGATCATTGGACCAGGTGATCGAAGGATGGCTGACGACCGGATCGGCGTAGCGAGATTTGACGTGCCGGATTTCCTGCCGCCGGTAGGAGTCGCCGACCCGCCGGAAGCAAAGGTATAATGCGCCCGATTTCGAGAATTCAAAACCGTGAAAGGATACCCATTATGATACCCAATGCCGACCAGACCAAGGCTCCCGAATCGAAGCCGGGAGTGAAGCCCAATGCAAAGGACGATCTGAAATCCCTTCCCCTGGCGGAAGTGGAGAAACAATTGGGATCGTCGCCCGGACGGCCTCAGTCAAGCCGAGGCGCAGCAACGTTTGGCCCAATATGGGCCGAACGAGCTTGAAGAAAAGTCGCTCAATCCGTTCTTGAAATTCCTCACGTATTTCTGGGGCCCCATCCCGTGGATGATCGAAGCGGCGGTGATCCTGTCGGCGGTCGCCCGGCATTGGCCGGATTTCTTCATCATCCTGGTGCTGCTGCTGGCCAACGCCGTGGTCGGATTCTGGGAAGAGCACCAGGCGGGCAACGCCATCGCCGCGCTGAAGGCCAAGCTGGCGATCACGGCGCGGGTCCGGCGCGATGGCAAGTGGATTACCCCGGCGGTGCGTGAGATTGTGCCGGGCGACGTCATCCGCGTGCGGCTGGGCGACATCGTGCCCGCCGATGCGCGGTTGCTGGAGGGCGACCCGGTAGAAGTGGATCAGTCGGCGCTGACGGGCGAATCGTTGCCCGCCGAGCGAAAGCCTGGCGACGCGGTGTTTTCGGGTTCGATCATCCGCCAGGGCGAAATCGACGCGATGGTGTATGGCACGGGCTCGAACACTTATTTCGGCAAGACGGCGCAACTGGTGCAGGAGGCGCACACCGTCAGCCATTTCCAACGCGCGGTGCTGAAGATCGGCAACTACCTGATCATCCTCGCGGTGACCCTGGTGGCGGTGATTATCACGGTCGCGCTGTTTCGCGGCGACCCGATGCTCGAAACGCTACAGTTCGCCTTGGTGTTGACCGTGGCCGCGATCCCGGTGGCGATGCCCACGGTGCTGTCGGTGACGATGGCGGTCGGCGCGCGGTTGCTGGCCACAAAAGAGGCGATTGTGACCCGATTGGCCGCCATCGAGGAATTGGCGGGCGTGGACGTGCTGTGCTCGGACAAGACCGGCACCCTGACCCAGAACAAGCTGACGCTGGGTGATCCGTTCAGCGTAAACGGCATTCCGGCCGATCAAGTCATCCTCAACGCCTCGCTGGCGTCGCGGGCCGACAATAACGACACCATTGACCTGGCCGTGCTGGGCGGGCTGAAAGAGGCTCAGGCCTTGAACGGCTACCAGATCCTTCATTTCCAACCGTTCGACCCGGTGCATAAGCGCACCGAGGCAACCGTCAAGGGCTCTGACGGAAAGCAGTTCCAGGTGACCAAGGGTGCGCCGCAGGTGATTTTGGAATTGTCGGCCAATGCCGGGCAGGTCAAGTCCGCCGTCGAGAAGGCGGTCAACGAATTCGCGGCCCGCGGATTCCGATCGTTGGGAGTGGCCCGAGCCGATCAGGAAGGCCAGTGGCAGTTTCTCGGCGTGTTGCCGTTGTTCGATCCGCCCCGCGAGCAGGCCAAAGCGACGATCGCAGCGGCCCGACAGATGGGTGTGAACGTCAAGATGGTGACGGGCGATGCGATTGGCCATCGCCCGGGAGACCGCCGGGAAACTGGGGCTGGGGCAGAACATCGTCGACGCCAGCGGCTTTGGTGACACCAAGCATCACGAGACGGGGCAATTGGCCGAGTCGATCGAAGAAGCGGACGGCTTCGCCCAGGTGTTCCCCGAACACAAATTCCACATTGTCGACGTGCTGCAGCAACGCGGCCACATCGTCGGTATGACCGGCGACGGGGTGAACGACGCCCCCGCACTGAAAAAAGCCGACTGCGGCATCGCCGTTTCGGGAGCGACGGACGCGGCCCGCGCGGCGGCCTCGATCGTGCTGATGACGCCCGGCCTGTCGGTGATCGTCGACGCGATCAAGGAGAGCCGGAAAATCTTTCAGCGGATGAACAGCTACGCGATCTACCGCATCGCCGAGACGCTCCGCGTGCTGTTGTTCATGACACTGGCGATCCTGATCTTCAACTTCTATCCGTTGACGGCCGTGATGATCGTGATGCTGGCGTTGCTCAACGACGGCGCGATCCTATCGATTGCCTATGACAACGTTCGCTACAAAGACAAGCCCGAGGCCTGGAACATGCCGATGGTGCTGGGCATCGCCACGGTGCTGGGCGTCCTCGGGCCCGTGGCTGCATTTGGCCTGTTTTACCTCGCCGAACGTGTCTATCACCTCGACCGTTCGCACATCCAAACGCTGATGTACCTGATGCTGTCCGTAGCGGGACATCTGACGATCTTTGTCACGCGCACGCGCGGTCCGTTCTGGTCCATACGCCCCGCGCGGATTCTCTGGGTGGCCGTGCTCGGCACGCAAATCGTGGCGACGTTCATTGCAGTTTACGGGCTGTTCATGGCACCGCTCGGCTGGGGCTGGGCGCTGTTCGTCTGGGGCTACGCTCTGGTCTGGTTTCTCGTGACCGACCGCGTGAAACTGCTGGCGTATCGGTTGTTCGATCCAACTGCCGCGCCCCTCTTGGCCAAGAAACCTGCGATGTGACACCGCCGATCCCCAAACGAGCCTAGGCACTGTACGAGCAGCGGGGCCGCCAGGAAGGTCGCGCAGCTCAGGACTAGAGGCAGGCCGAGCGGGAAACTCGGAAAGATTAGCCCGGACGGGCGAAGGCCGCGTCAACAATGAACTCACAATGACATATCCCGCGACCACTCAAAAGGGAGAACGCTCATGTTTCGACACAATATCCCGTTAGGCAGGATTCTCGGTATTCCCATTGGTCTGGATTACTCCTGGTTTGTGATCTTCGCGCTGCTCACTTGGATGCTGGCGGGTAGTTACTATCCGGCCGAGTCCTTATGCACATGGCAATGCGAAGGGTGACTCACGACGACTCAAATGAATGGGAGAGGCAATGATGGATTTGGAACTTGCGACATCCGAAGACATGTTGATGGAACTCGAACGCCGTCACATGCATTTTGTTTTCATCGGGGCCCAGAATACAAACAGTCGGCAAGGTGAGGTTGTTTACGCGTACCAGGGAACGTCGCATCGGGAACTAGCCCGTTTGCTGCGGTTCGTCCTCCGACGATTGCGTCACGAACATCCAGGCGACCGCCTCTGATGCCAGTTTCTTCAGCGAACTTCCTCACGCCCGCGCGGCTGGATCCTGGCGGTAGAATCCGCGCAGAATGTCGTACAAGAATGGATGCGGGTGAATACCGCAGCTGGTGGTAAGGTGAAATTCCTCGCTGAGTTCAATGGGGTTTCGACACGCTCCTCGACGCTAGGTGTCACGACGATGTCCCGTCAACGTCTGCTGGCGGCTGTTGACGTTTGCCCTGAACCGCTATCCCCACGGCAGCCAAAACGAACAACAGAATCATGGACACTGCGGGCAGCAAACCGAGCGCTGCGGCAATCGCAGCGGCACCGACCAGGCTCGATAAGACGATAATCGCCCAGTCCATCAGAACGGCTGTAAGGACTGCGCCCATCAACCCACCGATGCCGAACCAGAGCAGATGATGATTGACGTAACCGGCAGCGCCGGCCAGGCTCAGAGCGAGATATCCGCCGGCGAACAACTCGCCCAATGCGAAGCCGGCTCGTTTTACCAAGATCGCCAACAACGCTCCCACCACACCGGCGCTAACTGCCGCAAGGACGCGTACCACTTGAGTTTGGTCAGCCAACGTCACGTCCGCAAGTTGCACACCGACGAGAAAACCTGCGACGGCCACAAACGCCCAGTAGAGACTTCGGCCGAAGAACAACAGAACGACACCCAAAATCACCTGTACAGCTGGCATGGCTTTGTCTCGGAAAGCAGCATGACTCGAGGGCCGTATTTGGCAGCCTCACGAGAGCGATCATGTACTGGAATCCGTCCGCTCGTCAAGCTGCAAATCTCGCGCCAAGCGGCTAGAGCCCCTCGGCTGATCCGATGGCTCTCACGCAACACGGGAGCTTGCTTGAGCGATCAGAAACCCGACGCTGCGCCTTGAAAAGTGCGTGGAGTGCCAGGACCTGACCGTGCGCGGCACGCAAAATGTTAACAAGCAAGTGGCAGAAGCGAGCGAGCGTATGGAGCACAGGGTGCGACTGTCCTGGGAACTCGATCGAATTGCCAACATCGCGGCGGTCGCCAGGCTTGTGTATCGGTACTCCTCATCCTGCTGTCATCTACCGATGGCTCTCAGACTGCCTTTCCCTGCTCCGCCTCTTCCTTTTTTCAGGGGACCACTAAGAATGACCGACAAGAAACGTCACCACGATCACCGTCGCAACGAGCATCGTCTAAATCGAAAGGTCCACAAAGACTGGAGATTATGGGCCGTTGTGGTGCTAATCCTGTTAAGTATGGTCGTCTACCTGCTCACGATTGACGAATCCTGGCAGCCATTTGGAGGCGGTTCACAGAGCAAGTTCCAGGTGGATTGGAAGACGGTGAGTAGCATTGCGGGAAAAAGCGCGTGTTGACCACCGCCCGCCGTCGCATTTCCTGCGGATCCAGCCGCATCCCGATCTCGCTGACGCCTGTTTTGTCTTTTCAGCGGCGGTGCCCCACCTCGACCAGATTCTGTTCTGCGCGGACAGTCGTTGCGCGCGCTTGTGGCGCCGACCGATTCGCAATGCGAGCGTAATCGCGGCCAGCCTGGTCAGATCTATGGCGAGCGTCCCCATTTCGCGGTGGAAGTTCGGTCCATACGGAGGCGAGCACGTCCTCTTGGCACGGGATGTGCGTCCCCCACCTGACTGCATTTCAACAACAATCACCAGGAGTATGGGCGAGTGTCAACCGAAACACTACCACAAGACGCTGTCGTTGCAGTCTACGAAACCCATAGTCAGGCGGAGGACGCCGTTAAAAAGCTGGAAAGGTCCGGCCTCGACATGAAGCAGCTCTCCATCGTTGGCCGCGACTATCACAGCGAGGAGCACGTTGTGGGTTATTACAACGCGGGCGACCGGATGAAGTACTGGGGAAAACTGGGTGCATTTTGGGGCGGAATCTGGGGACTCTTGTTCGGGGCCGCCTTCTTCTGGGTGCCCGGACGAAGTGGCACTGATTCCGGCTGCAGGAAATCGAGACCGTGACATTGCGGAGTCGGTCAGTCCGGCCTTGATATTGGGAACCGATCAGACTCACGAACAAGATGTGGAGTTTCCTAACAACCAGCTTGTGCAGCTCGCCGTACGGGCACTCTCACCAGCCATCAATGACCCGGTCACGGCGATCATGGCCATTGAACAATTGCGGGCAGGGCTTTGCTACATTGCCGAGCAGGGAGCACCGTCTACGGTTGTGCTGGACGCCAACCGCGTGCCACGGTTGCCGTGTCGGTTCTTTCGACAGTGCTTTTGGCCCTGGCCATGCTTTATCCTTTTGTGCTACAACGCGACAGAGAGACAGAAGAAGATTGCGTGGATGCACCCGTTACGCGCTGGCTTGGTGATGATCGACCGCGGCGGACACGGAGCACAATCCGCTCTTCCCGAGGAGGCCGACCGCCAGCGGGTTACCGAGCGATTTCGACCATTGCACTCCCACACAAACTAATCACAGCACGGAGAATCGCATGTCTTTTCTGAAAAAGGCAGTCGAAGAGGAATTCTACAACCCGGCATCAACACTCGGTGCGGTTTTCTACGCTGTGGTGTTTCTGGCTGTCGCCTACCTGTTGGGCCGGCTTTTCAAGTTCGCGGTGACGCGCGCGATTCAGCATGACAAACGAGGGCTTGTGGACCGCATGGCAGCCCCGTTTCTCGCCCAATTAACCCGCGTCGCTGTTTACATCGTCTTGCTGCTGATTTACGTCCATCTGGTCCCGCAACTCCGCAGCGTGGGGACGGCGCTGCTGGCGGGCGTCAGCGTGGCGTCGATCGTGATCGGGTTGGCGGCGCAAAATACTCTTGGCAACTTGATCGGCGGTTTTGCCTTGATCGTTTATCGGCCGTTTCAAGTGGGTGACCGCCTGCAAATCGCCGCGCCGACCGGCGTGGAAACCGGAGCTGTCGAAACGTTAACGCTCGGCTACACCGTGTTGGTGACCGGCGATAATCGAAGAGTCGTGGTTCCCAATGCCGTCATGGCAAATGCCGTAACGCTGAATCTCAGCTCCGTCGATCCGCGGACGATGGTCACCGTCCCGCTCGGCATCAGCTACTCGGCGGATATCGACACCGCCAGGGCGATTCTGATGGAACTGGGCCAAGCGCATCCCGACGTCCAAGAGGTGGCGTCCTGCCTGGTCACGTCGCTGGGCGATTCCAGCGTTCAGCTTGCCTTGCGCGTCTGGTGCGCCCATCCTGGCGTGAGCAAAAAAATCGAATGTGAGTTGTACGAACAGTTAAAAAAGCGGTTTGACCGGGAAGGGATTGAGATCCCGTTTCCCTACCGGAATGTCATCATCAAAGAGCGGCACGCGGTCGCGTAACCAAGCCGAGGTAATCTCTTTTCCAGCACAGCCTCACGCCATCGAAACCTTTCGAATACGGACAGCATGCTTGCCAATTGATTGGACATATTGCCGTTTTTCTCCACGCCGTACGGCCGACGAAAACGCAGCACGTCGTCCGTTAGGAAACTGTCCTGCGTGGACATCTTGTACGGATAGACCTGCGAATCGTCTCTGTTCGCGGTGGTATTATACGGCACTTTCTGGGAAAATGACCGTAGGCTGTGGATGATGTGGTCTCCACAAGAAATGGCTCTTCGGTCAAATTGCTGCTGCGAAGCAGGCGGAGTTCCTAACGACTGCTGGTAAGCTCCTCGCCGGCATTGTATTCCTTGTGATTGTGAGCATGATCTTCGCACCGGTTGTGCATCGTGCGATGCACTGGTTTTGTTTCGATAACGGCTCGTCGATCTCCTGAAAGGGGGACCATCACGGTGCACAGCCAGAGCAATGCGGAAGGCGTTGACCGCCTGCGACGGTTCCTGATGCGCGGCAACCTGCGGACGGTGCTGTCTTACCTGGCCATGGGGCTCCTGCTGGTCGCCGCGATCGTCGTGGTCGGTCGGGACATCGACCATCACATCAATGCCATCGAGTCATGGATCTCGCAGCTTGGCCCGTGGGGTGCGCTGAGCCTTCGTTGTCCTGTTTGCTCTGGCGACGTCGTTGTTCGTGCCCGACACCGTGCTGTGCATCATTGCGGGCGCTCTCTTCGGGATGGCTTGGGGTGCGACGGCAATCGTGGTAGGCAGCCTTTTCGCCGCCACCCTGCAGTTCGCGCTCTCCCGCCGACTTCTGCGGGCGCGGATTGAGCGGGCGCTTCTGGCGAAACCGTCCCTGGCAGCCATCCAACAAGCCGTCACCCAAGATGAACTTCGGCTGCAGGTGCTTCTTCGCCTCACACCGTTGAATCCTGCAACCGTCAGCTACCTGCTCGGTGCCGCCGGCATTCGATTTGGCGGCTTCCTGATTGCCTGCCTTGCCCTTATTCCCAGCCTGACCATCGAGGTGTACTTCGGTCACGCCGGCAAGCACATGGCCAGGATGGCCGGCGGTAGCGCGCGAGCCGGCGGCCTGCAGGATCTTGTCATCATCGGCGGCGTGGTTGTGGGTGTCATCGTCATGGTCCTCGTGTCGAGGATGGCACGCAAGGCAGTCATGCAGGCCGTGGCGGAGCCCGATACCGTGAAGGCCCAGTCCGACAGCGGTACTGCATGAACCGCTCAGCCGTGTAGCACCTTTCTCCTGGTCGCGCGTCGGCTTATCGGGACGGGGTTGTCGCAACGGCCTGAAAACAACGGTTAACGCCACCCGCCGAGCCTACGCGACAGGACGCAGAACCGTCAACGTCAAAACGAACATGACTCGCGCGTGTCCTTTTGAGTCTTGGTTTGTGATATGCGTACGCGGTGCGCAAGTTGGTTTGAGCGACCAACGGGAGCGGGCCAAATACAGGCGCACGACCTATTTGGATGGCGGCCCTGCCGCCTTAGGTGGAACGAAAGGACCACCAGCGCTCGGAGCTTCAACCAATGAGTTTCGCCAGCGCAAAAGCCGCGGCCGCGGCAAGGCCACCGACAGCCATCGTCTGCCACGCACTTCGCAACGGCTTTTTGACCGTGAAGCGGCCCTTGATGTAGCCAAATACACCGAGTGCAATTGCGGTCACGACGACGGAAGCGAGCAAGGCTTGCTCAATAGATGGCACGAAGAAATAGGGTGCGAGCGGGATCATTCCGCCCACAATGTAGGAGACGGCAATGGTCAGCGCGCTGCGCGTCGCCCGTCCTGGATCCGGCGGCTCCAGCCCCAATTCGAATTTCATCATGAAGTCGACCCACTGCGAGCGATTGCGGGTGATGGCTTGAACCACAGTCTCCACCACGTCGTCTCCAAGCCCGTACCCGCGGAAGATATCCGCCACCTCTTCCGTTTCACGATCGGGGATTTCGAGTGTTTCGCGCTCCTCGTTAGCTCGTTCGGTCGCATAGTGCTCTGCGTCGGTCTGGGCCGCCAGGTAGCCACCTAGTCCCATGGCAATCGAGCCGGCTGCCACCTCGGCCAACCCGGCAGTGACCACGATACTGGTAGCGGCAACGGCGCCCGACAGCCCGGCCGCCAGCGCAAAGGGGACGGTCAATCCGTCCGACATTCCGATCACAATATCACGAACGGACTCGGATGCCGTGAAGTGCCGCTCGACATGAGGTGTTGCAGGCATACAATCAACCCTTCTCGCCGAAAAAATAAACGTAAGTGATGGTTGGCGATCAACGCCTCTTCCTTTGAGATCCCACATCCCCGATAATAGTCACGCTGTGCTGGGTGGACTCTCGTTGCAGTCGACCTCTCAGGCGCCGGAATATGCCGTCGCGTGAGTGATGGCGGCCTCGGCCAGACCACAGGGACGGGATCAAGGGCCATGATCGAAGAGCCCCAACCATTTTGGAGTTTCGACGCGGAGAAACTGCTGGCCGAACTTCGCTCCAGACGGCAGGGCCTGAGTGGCCAGGAGGCTGACAACCGTCTTTCCAAGGACGCGCCTCACGTGCGGGCAAAACACGGCCGCGCCCCAATCTGGCTCCTTCTTGACCAGTTCAAGAGCCCGATCACGATCCTCTTGGTTCTCGCGGCTCTGCTCTCGTTCTTCCTGCGCGACCAAGTTGATGCGATCATCATTCTAGCCATCATCGCCGTGAGTGCACTACTGGGCTTCTGGCAGGAATACGGAGCGGCCAACGCCCTGGAAAAACTTCTTTCCATGGTAACCACCAAGGTTACCGTGCTACGTGATGGCCAGGAGCAGACAGTCCCGGTGGAAAAGATCGTCCCGGGAGACGTGGTGGCACTGTCCGCGGGAGCGAGCATTCCCGCGGATTGCCTGGTGCTCGAGTCGCAAGACCTCTATGTCGACGAAGCCGCGTTGACAGGTGAAACCTATCCTGTCGATAAACAGCCAGATGTGCTTGCGGCCGACACCGCGCTTGCCAAACGCAACAACACGCTCTTTCTGGGCACGCATGTGGTCAGTGGAACAGCACAGGCTCTGGTGGTTAGCGTGGGCGATCAAACGGAGTTTGGCAAGATTTCCCAGCGTCTGCAACTGCGACCGCCGGAGACGGATTTCGAGCGAGGCATACGACGATTCGGTTTCTTCCTGATGGAGGTCACACTGATATTGGTGGTTGCCATCTTCGCCATCAATGTGTTTTTCGAGAAAGCTGTCATCGAGGCGTTTATGTTTTCGCTGGCATTAGCCGTTGGCCTGACCCCTCAACTGTTGCCGGCCATCATCAGCGTCAATCTTTCCCACGGCGCCAAGCGGATGGCCCAACGTGACGTGATTGTCCGCCGGCTGGCTTCGATCGAGAACTTTGGCAGTATGAATGTGCTCTGCTCCGACAAGACAGGCACACTCACGCAGGGGGTTGTCCACCTGCAGCAAGCGGTCGACGGTCGCGGTCAACCTAGCGACAAAGTCATGCTGTACGCGTATCTGAATGCCAGCTTCGAATCTGGCTTCGCCAACCCAATCGACCAGGCGATACGCGATCAGGGACAAGGTGACCTGGCCGAGTATGCCAAGTTGGACGAGTCGCCGTACGATTTCGTGCGCAAGCGACTGAGCGTCCTGGTGACTCATCACGCTGAGACGTTGCTGATCACCAAAGGCGCGGTGGACAATGTTCTGGCTATCTGTAACTCGGGCGAAATGGCGGACGGCTCTCTGGTTCCGCTCGCGGACTGCCGCCAGGAAATCAACTCTCGGTACTTGGAATTTGGTGAGGCGGGCCTCCGCACATTGGGCGTCGCTTATCGGCGCATGGATGGCGCACTTCGCGCGGGAAGAGAGGCGGAGAAGGAGATGGTGTTTGCCGGTTTCCTGGTCCTCGAGGACCCACCCAAAGACCAGATCGGCGACACGATTCACACTCTGAATGAATTGGGCATCGCTCTGAAGATGATAACGGGTGACAATCGCCGAGTGGCCGCGAGCGTGGCCGTGCAAGTTGGATTGTCGGGCGAGCGAATCTTGAGCGGGACCGAATTGCGCGGCATGAGCGACGAAGCGCTCATCCAGCGCGTCAGTGCCACCGACGTTTTTGCCGAAGTCGAACCGAACCAGAAAGAACGAATCGTCTTGGCCTGTAAGAAGGCGGGCAATGTGGTCGGTTACATGGGTGACGGGATCAATGATGCGACCGCGCTACATGCTGCCGACGTCGGCATCTCCGTCGATCAGGCGGTCGATGTTGCCAAAGAGGCGGCCGATATCGTGTTGCTGAAACAGGATCTGGCCGTACTTGTCGAAGGTGTTCGCGAAGGACGCAGCACATTCGCCAACACCATGAAATATGTCTTCATGGCCACCAGTGCGAATTTCGGCAATATGTTCAGCATGGCCGGCGCCTCACTGTTCTTGAAATTCTTGCCGCTGCTTCCCAAGCAGATTCTGCTGATGAACCTCCTGACCGACCTTCCTGAGATGACGATTGCCAGGGATTCCGTCGACGAGGAACTGGTTGATCGTCCACAGAAATGGGACATTGGCTTCATCCGCAATTTTATGCTTGTTTTCGGTACGCTGAGTTCCGTGTTTGATTTTGTGACGTTTGCCGTGTTGTGGCTGATGCAAGCCAATGTAGAGCACTTTCGTACGGCATGGTTTCTCGAGTCGGTGGTTTCGGCAACGCTGGTGGTGCTGATTGTACGCACCCGCCGCCCGCTTGTGCGCAGCAGACCCTGTGGTTTATTGCTGCTGGCAACATTTCTGGCGATCGTTGTGACGGTGAGCCTTCCTTGGACGCCCCTGGCCGGCATCCTGGGATTTGCGCCTCCGCCCGCAGGGGTGCTTGTGGCCATCGCGTTGATTGTGGCCGGCTACGTTGTTTCCGCGGAGGCTGCAAAAGCCGTCTTCTATGCGACGATTCGCCGGGGTGGCATCGAAAGGCCGTAACTCGGTGGCAGAGGATGAACGGGTGATGAAGTATGTTCGGGCGTTTGCCGGGCCGATGTTTGTGCTGTCTATGTTGCGGGTCGCACTGTGGCTGCTGCATCGGGAACTGCGCGACTACCACCTGCGAGATTTCGTCAACAGCCTCGCGGAGATTCCGGTATCCAAGCTCTGGTTGGCTGTGGGACTGACGATCTTAAGCTACGTGCTTCTGATCGGCTATGACCTGCTGGGGATCCGGTATATTCGGCATCCCATGAGCTTTTCCCGCATCGCACTGGCATCGTTTTTGGGTTACGCCGTAGGAAATAACTTCGGTAATTTGCTGGGCGGTTCTTCGATCCGTCTGCGTCTTTACACGGCGTGGGGACTGTCGGCCGTCGAGATCGTCCAGTTAGTGTTGATTCTCAGCGTCACCTTCTGGATCGGTCTGTTTGCGATCTCCGGCTTCGTGTTTCTGGTTTTCCCTCTGCCGATTCCTGCTCGGCTGCACCTGCCGGTCGCGTTGACCCTGCCTCTGGGATTTGTGCTCGCATGCCTGGCAGTTGGCTACCTCGTTATATGCGCAGTTCGTCGCAAGCCCTTTAAGATCCGGCAGTGGGAGTTCACGACCCCTCGGTCGGATTTTCGCTTTTGCAGTACCTTATCGCCACGCTGGATCTAATAGTGGCAGCTGCGGTTCTGTATGTACTAATGCCCGCCTCCTTGGGAGTCAGCTACCACCACTTTCTGGCCGTTTACCTGCTGGCGCTAGTCGCCGCATTGTTTTCGCAGGTGCCCGGCGGGCTGGGCGTGCTGGAATTAGTAATCCTGGTCTTTTGCGTCCATGGCCCGCGCGTGCCAGTAGTACTTCGTGTCTGGTGACCATGTCCGCCAAATACATCAGCGTGGCATCGGCAAGCTGCGGTTTCTGATCTGCGTAGCGTGCGTTGAAATGGCGAATCCAATTCACTGTGCCGGGGTGATCGACGTAGCGCACAAAGGGGACGGGGACATTTGTCCCGGGGAACAAGGCAAATTGGATAAACGCCCTGCAACGACAGATGAGTGGTTGCTCGAAATATGCCACATATGTGTCACTCACGACGTCACGGTTCTGCATCTCAATTCAGTCGCCTTCGCCCATCTTGCCCGGTCCGTTGCCGCAAATGTCCCTCTCCCCATTAGTCCTTAGGAAGACAAAGATACAGCCAAGCTGTGCCATCTGCGCTTGTCAACCGAAGATCGGACATTTGGATCAAATGACTGCGACGTCGGCGGCACAAGGGGCGTGCTGGGTGTGCGCAAGCTCGAGCGCACCGGTTCCCGGGTCGATTCGGAAGCATTCAACACAGTCAGCGTCCTGGCTCGCCACAAGCAAATACTTGCCACTCGGGTCGAGGGTGAGGTTCCGAGCATTCGAGTTAGCCGCTAGCGCGTATCGGCTTGAAAACGTCAGCTTACCGTCGTCAAGTCCCACGGTGTACACTGCAATGCTCTGGTGGACCCGGCAGATGTAGTAGTAGTGTGATGCGTCGGCCGACAAGCAGCCTTCGGCGCCCCAGAAATCAGCCTTGCCGAGATTTTCCGGGTGGCCGCGCCCCTCGAAGCCTTCCGGATAGCAGCGCACAGTCTGCACCGGCACTAGCCCCTTGTCGTCGTCAACGGCGCATACGGCGACGGTGCCGTCAAGCTCGCAATTCACGTACGCCACCCGTAGTGACGGGTGGAAGTTGATGCCGCGCGGGCCGCACCCTGGGGCTAGCTCCACTTCACCCTGCGGCGCCAGTGTCCCCGTCGCTATATCAAGGATGTACTGGTGAACCTTGTCTGTGCCTAAATCCATCGCGTACACCAGGTTCGTTCGGGGATCGCCGTGGACACCGTGGGGATGAGGCGCTGACTGACGTAGGGGGTGCGGTCCCGCGCCCTTGTGGTCTGGCCGCGCGGTAACCTCGCCGATCGCTCCGGTATCGGGGTCGAACGGTAGCACCGAGATGCCACCCTCCCAATACCTTGTCACGAGCAAAAAACGCCCAGTCCGGTCAAATGTTGCACACGTGTTGCCTCGGCCGCCAGTCGACTGGGTGCATACCTTCTCGAGCACACCATCGGGCTGGATCTGGTACGATGTCACAAATCCGACACCGGCGGGCACCCCCGTGTGGTGGGAAAGCTCGTGTGTAGCAACAAGAAAGCGCCGGTTGGGGTGAATTTCCAGCCACGTCGGTGAATCCTGCTTCGTAACCTTGCCAGTTGGGGAAAGCGAGCCATCTGCACTGCTGAACGAAAAGGAGAGGATTCCTTCTCCGGGTTGCTTTGAGCCGACCCAGCCAAGCTGCCCCGGCGCAAATCCGGAATAACACCCAACGAAAGCGTATTGCTGCGACATCTCGTCTGTCCCCCACTTGGCACGCTTTGGAGTGGTGCGTCTGGCCCGGCCGCGGCAGATGCGACGTCTTCGGCTCCCGTCCGGACGGGAGTCGGAAGCGGAAAAATATCACAACACAAAAGACAATTCTATCAGAACCCCGTACAGCCCTCGACACCTGTCCTTGCCACAAACTCCATCCGACCGTTGCGCAACCCGTTTTGGGAGTAGGCATGACGCACGCCGGGCGCGGATAATCGGGAGATGCAAGCGATTTTCCAGGCAATCAATCTCGAGGGATATTGGATCACCCGGCTCGCCCTTTATGCCGAGCACCGTTGATCCGCAATTCCTCTCGCGGCATGGCAACGTCGGATTCCAACTGATGAATCCGCGCTTCTCTCACACCGTCAACAGCCAGATCCACATCGAATGACTGTGCGCCGGGGAAGTTTGTAGGCGTTTTTCCATGCCTTGAGCAGTGACTGCGGGTCCCGCCCAACAAACAAGCCTTCTCGCATTTCAATGAAGGCTTCGTCGAGCAGAGCCTGCTTAATGCGAGATGTCAGCCCGAGACTCCTCTTCCAACGTGCCAATGGAAGTGTCGTTCCAGCTCGATGGGCATCCGATTTGGCTGACTGGGAAAAGCGTACGGCCAACGCCATAGTCCGCGATTGCCCAAGGCGCCCTGCCACAACTCGTGTCGACGGAACTACTTCGAGTTCGATTCAATATTTTGACCACACGCGAGCGCTTACAAGAAACGGCTCCGACAGGTGCGGATCCGCAGTAACGAGCCGACAATCGCCCGTACGCACCTGCTGAGCGTGATCGGCGACCCGGTCGGTGACTGTCCTGGAATCACGCAAGCTCGCTCAGTCTTTTGCCCCTTGTTCACGTCCCACCATCTGAACGTTGGTCAACTCCTTGAGGCGTTCGATGCCGGCGCCCGTGACTTGCGTGTTCGCCAGGTACAGACCGCGAAGGCTCGTGGACGCATACAACTGCTCCAGCCCAGCGTCGCTGATTTGGGTTTCGTTCAGAGAAAGGCTATGGAGGTCAGGTAGTGCTGCCAAGTGTTTCAATCCGGAGTCGGTGACCGCCGTTTTGTCAAGCGTCAGAACTCGGAGTCCGGTGACCATGGAAAGATGCTTCAGTCCGGCATCGGTGACCTGCGTTCCCCTGAGGTCCAGTTCTTCGAGATTGGGTCGGTTCTTGAGGTGTTCCAATCCACCGTCCGTGATCTGTGTACCGGGCACGTAAAGCTGTCTGAGAGCGGGCAATTCTACCACGAGCGCCAGTCCGGCGTCCGTGAGCTTACTGTCTCCCAAATGCACTTTGGCGAGGTTGGGCAAACCCTTCAGGTATTCGAATCCTTTTCCGGTGACGGCCGTCTTCTGAATCGCCAGCTCTTCCAGGTTGGTCAGCCCTCGCAGGTGCTGCATCCCTTCGTCGGTCACCAAAGTTCCCCTGAGGTCCAGGATTCGCAGGCTCGTCAGTCCTTCGAGATGCTTCATCCCGGCATCGGTGATCTTGTTTCCGTTCAGGAGTAGCTTCTCTACGCCAGTCAACGCTGCGACGGATTCTAGCCCGGAATCGTCGAGATTGGCATCGCGGAAAAACACCGTTCGACCTTCTTCGAGGATCGTGCCGCCCAATCTCTGAATCCCAGCTACGGCGGCATCCTCCTTTGGACTTGCCTTTTCTTGACAACTCGGTAACAAGGCGATCAGCAGCACGCCGACGATCAGCGTCCCCACCATTTCGGATTGTCGAGTAGGCATAATATGGTCTCCTTCGGTAGGTATGCTTTGTATTCCCTGTTGGCTCTTCTCTTTCGATTGAAGAGTGTCACAATATTCAACCGTGGAAGGCGACTTCAACGCCCCTCACAGAACCGGACTTGTAGATTTCCCACATCCGGCTCTTCAGTAAAACTCACGTCACGGGTGACAGGGTGTACAGGTTGTGAACGATACGGGGCGTCGGCAGCGGGTAGTGCTTCAGATACTTGTTGAAGCCGTTCCAGTGAACCGGTCCAGCGACATGCGACGTGAATACTTGTACACGAAATATGGGCTTGAGCCGGGAGCATCACAGCATCCGAGACAGGCGAAAAGCCATTTGATCTTCGACACGACGAGCAGACGCGCGGACGACGACTCGTTGGTCCAAACTCACATACCAGTCAATCGGTTTCCGGGGAGTGCTTCGCCGGTGCAAGTCGCGGGACCACTACGTCGGATCGGTTCGCGACGTCCCGCGGGAACGAATGATCAGCACACCGAGGCAGGTCACCAGCATTGCCCATCCCAGAACTCCCGCGGGCAGGAGGAAAAACCAGGCGATGCCGGCAACCACGCCCAGCCAGGGCCAACCACGAAACCTGTTGGACGTGGCGTGCGCGCGTTTGACTCCCACCATGGCCGCGGCAGCCATGGCCAGGCATAGACCTGCCCAAACTATGGCCGTCACCAAGCGGTCGATGTCCTCATGACGGGCACGCAGGACAAGCCGCGGGTCGCCGTGGAGCTTGCTGAAATGGTACGCCGTCCCTACAGGGACCAAGTTGACGTTGAGGGGCAGGGAGCCGGTTCCAAGCCCGCCCGTTGGCAGGTCTGCGACCCGTTGGGCGTCCTTTGGAAATTCGATTGCAGGGCCCCGCTCTACACTTGGCTTCGCCCGCTTATCTTGCTCTTCTTCAAGCGGCGGTGTGGGCTGTTGCAGTTCAAATTCTTTCTGTTGCACGCGCTCCTGTTGCTGCATTGTCTGGAGTCGCTCTAGCTGTTCGGCAGCCTGATTTCGCAGTTTACCTCGTCGCTGCACGGGGGGGCCGAGAAGTTCGTCCTTCACATCCTTCCGTGTGTCTTCAGGAGCGGCTCTGTCCCCTTCGTCAGCAAGGCTCTGGAAATATTCTTCCAGATTGATGCCGGCTTGTGTGCTATCCGGAGGGGCTGCCGGTTGCGTGAAGTAGACGTTCAAGTCGCTGCTTCTTCCTTGAGAGTCGGCCTTCGTTTCCTCCAACCGCCTTATCTCCGCCTCGATCTGCTGTGCCTGCTGCTGGAATTCCGCGGCGTTCCTCGTATCAACTTGAGCACTTTCATGGGCATAGTCCTGAAGCGACGAACCGACCTGCTTGAGGTTCTGCCGCGCCTTCGTGCCCGCACCGGATTTTTGTTTTGTGCTGGCCACTTGTACCATTTGCTGCAACTCGTCTAAGAAGGACAGCTTGCGTTCCTGCTGGTGGTAGGCCGCGGCAACCTCTTCCACGTTGCTTTCGCGCGAAACCATGTTGACCCGGTATTCTCGCGGCAGAAGCACCGTCCACAAAGTGCGCGAAACAGGAACGTCACTGACGATCAGCGGGGCGGGCGGACGAACTCGTGTCCAGCGATCAAGTGGCCCATCCAAGTAGCCGGAATACACCATTACCACTTTCGAGGAAAAATCTCCGGCCGACGTCTTTTGCAGCGGCAACAAAGTGATCATTCGTCCTTGGCGTTGCACGCTGGCCGGCCGCACGGGCTGCGCCGAAACGTGCACGGACCATATCTGGCTGTCGTCCGGCAGTTCCAACTCCAAAAACTGCAATGTGAAATTGCGGATATTGTAGGCGGCACGAGCCCGGTAGCGACCGTCTTGGTGTATGACGGTGGTCAAATCCACCAGGTTGATGGTCGAGCGGACAAAAGGGGACGGGGACATTTATCCCGGGGAACAAGGCGAATTGGGTAAACGCCCTGAAACGACAGATGAGTGGTTGCTCAGAATATGCCACATATGTGTCACTCACGACGTCACGGTTCTGCCTTTCAATTCAGTCGCCTTCGCCCATCTTGCCCGGTCCGTTGCCGCAAATGTCCCTGTCCCCATTTGTCCCGATTTCGGCATGACTCGGGTCATCTGTAAGAGGTCGCGCCGCCACTTCCATTCCGGCAGCACGGATGTCGTGCGCCCGAACTACGGCAACGTAGTACTCCTTTCCTGCTCGCCCCATGGCGGCCTGGTAGACCGTCTTGTACTTCGCGCGCGACACTGAAATACCTGTGTCGTCATTGCGATTGGGTCGGAACGCTTCCGGTTCTAGAGGTGGAGTCCGATCGGGATCGTACCAATTCGTAGACACCGGAATCCGTCGGTACAAGAGTTCATCGTTCAGTACTGGTTCGCCACCCAGCAACTCCGTCATGATGCTGTTGCCGCATCTTGGTGCATACTATGCCGCCACAAAAGCTGGCTACCGGCAAATAACGAGGATTCAATCGATCCGTTAACGTCCATCTCAATCGACCAAGTCCGGCCCGGCAGCCGCCACCGCAACACGATTCCCCCGTCTCCGTTTGTCAAGAGGGTGTCGGGCGGATCGACGGCATAGCCGCAGAGGACCTCAGCGACATCTTCTACGACTGCCACAAGCGCAGCGGTTGGGGCAAGGACGCCTTCATCTTCCAATTGGTCAGGATTGCTCTTCCAGTTGGCCAACTGCGTCATGACTGTCTGCCACCGACTCTGCAAATCCGAGCCAGCTAGATCCTTACGATCTTCAGGTATGTGGTTTGGCTGAAGGACCGGCCGAATCAAACAAGCAATCCTATCTGCCAGTGTGTCAGGTAGTTCAATAAGTTTCATCGCATCAGCCTCGTGAGTCATTTGCCAGATGATGCCATTATACCGAGAATACAGCGATCCAGCGAGACAAGATCAAGAAGGAAGACACACAGAATTTGATTGGTTGTCGGAGTCAGCACGGCACCGCGGTTTGCGCAACTAGCAGCGCAGAGAGGGACTCGGAGAGGGCGGATGGGGCGAAAAAATGGGGTGAAAGAGGCTGCCGGATGGACCAAAACCAGGGTGTCTTCGTTCTGCTTCTTATTCTGCTTCGACTTCTCTAGGTGTGCCACTGTTCAATCCATCCGCGTGCCAATGGCTCACGAAGAACCTTGGCTTCCGCTTGAAGAAACTCAATGACCTTCTCTTGTTCGCGGCGCACCCACTCTGCAAGTATGGCGACAACGACTTGGAATGGTCGGAGAAAGGATGACATCCCAGCAGCTTCGTAGGAAACCACAGGGATGTCAATTCGTCGTTGAGGGTCGGACGAGATTTCGCCGATTTCGGGGTGTAAAACCGCTACAACGGTTAGATTTCAAGGCCGGATGAGTTCTTGGATAGGACGGCGTTTTCGGGTTCCGAGACATGATTCCGCCGCCTGGCTGCAAAGGCTATCATAACATGCGGTGCCGCGGCGGTTTGCGTCGCGACCTGCGTGGCGCAAAGAACGCTGGACCACCACAGGGACTTGGATTTCGTGAAGATGTGTGCGGCGGAGATCATTGAGTCATGATGCAATGCACGCGAACCATATGCGCGGGTGTCGTCATCGTCATCCTGTCCTGTTGGGTGAGCGACGCACCAGCCGGGGCCGAACCGCCGCATTCGCCCGCTGGGCGAGGGCGGGAAGCGGAACCGTCGCCCCCATCTGCCGGCCTGGCGTCGGCGCAACCCACCTTTCCCGGAGAAGAGTGGGGGGCGCGGAAACCGGAACAAGTTGGCCTCGATCCCGCGAAGATCGACGCGTTTGCCAGGAATGTTGGCGGCAGCGACCAGGCCGAAATTGGCCCGAGCGTTTACGGCTTCAACTGGTGGTTCAACACAGAACTCCCGGCGAAGAACGGCGCATTGCTCATGCCCGATCTTCCTCGCCACGCCTTTCAAGCCAATGGGCATTGGGGAAAGGAGGTGATGCTGATTGTGCCGAGTTGGAAGCTGGTCGTCGCAGCTCGCGGCGACTGGGGAGGGACCGGTCTGGAAAAGGCCAAGACGCTTTCGGAGGCCGTCGTGCCCGAGGAGGCTTTCGAGCAGGAGCCGCCCATGGGTCCCTTCTCG
This sequence comes from uncultured Planctomycetota bacterium, assembly GCA_963700575.1. GTDB lineage: Bacteria > Planctomycetota > Planctomycetia > Pirellulales > Pirellulaceae > JAJRVM01. Next base: position 200,245 of record CAVOYC010000002.1, read on the forward strand.
AAATGGTCCAAGATCGAGATCGAGTTCCGCGGCCCAACCCCACAGGGACGCGGCCAATCCAACCCCTTCGCGATCTTGTTCGACGTCACCTTTACCGGTCCCGGCGGCGAGCAACTTCTCGTTCCAGGTTTTTTCGACGGCGACGGTAACGGCGGGCTCGACGGCAACACGTGGAAAGTCCGGTTCTCGGCAGACAAGGTGGGGGATTGGACCTTCCAGACGAGCAGCCCGTGTAAGGAACTCGACGGCCAGTCGGGAGGGTTCCGCGTGACCGACGTGCCGGCCGACGAGAAAGGCTTCTGGAAATGGGGCCGGCTGGAGTCCATTAGCACGCCGCAGAACCAGATCCGCTACTTGAAATTCCGCGACGGGCCCTACTGGCTGAAAGCGGGTTGCGACGATCCGGAGAACTTCCTGGGCAAATTCAGGAACTTCGACACGTTGAAGAAGCGCCAGGTCGCCATTGACTATCTGGCAGCTCGCGGCATCAACTCGATGTACATCATGGTCCATAACATTGCTGGCGACCACGGTGACGTTTGGCCCTGGCTGGGCGAGACGGCGGAAAAGGCAAAGAAGAACGCTGGCCAAGACGCCCGCTTCGACGTGGCGAGACTGGAAGAGTGGCGGGAGCTATTCGAGTACATGCAGGCGAAGGGAGTAGTGCCGTATCTCATCCTGGAGGATGACAGTGCCTGGAAAGGCTACGACCACGCGCGCTACTACCGCGAATTGGTGGCCCGCTTTGGCTATCTGCCTGCCCTGGTATTCAACGTGGGCGAGGAGCAAAACGAAAACTACCGCCTTGCTGAGGCGCTCGACCTTGCGCAACGGTTGCGCGAGATCGACCCGTACAACCATCCCCGCGGCCTGCACAACGTCAACCGCCCTGACGATCATTACGTGGACGCCGGCCAGGTGAGCATCACCTCAATTCAGACGGGGAGCCCCCAAGGGAAGTCGCCCGACCCGCTGTTGCACAACCAACTCGCGATCGACTGGATCGAGAAGTGTAAAGCGAGAAACCACCGGGGACTGATGATCGGCTTCGACGAGGGGCGTCCGGAGGAAGACCGCCGCGCGTGGTGGAGCGCCTATTTGGGAGGCGGCGTTTGGGAGGCGCATGTGCGCCCACCCTATGATCGCCCTCTGTCGACATGGGACCAAACCTGGACCGAGCTGGGTGGTGCGCGGGCATTCATGGAGTCATTTCCATTCTGGGAAATGGAGCCGAACAACGCCATGGTGACCGAAGGCAAGGCCTTCTGTCTGGCACAGCCCGGTGTCGCCTACGCGCTCTACCTGCCGCAAGGAGGAACCGTCGTGGTGGACCTGGCAACCGGCACGGCCTACGACGCCTCGTGGTGGAGCCCTGAAAACGGCCAGGAGGGGCAGTTCCAGGCTGCGGTGCGTGTGAACAGCGGCAAGCAGCGATTCAGCGCCCCGGGTCCGGGTGACTGGGCGCTGCGCATCGTGGCGAAAACCGGACCCGTGGGCGGCGAGCAGCAATCGATCGGTTTGTCCGTGCAAAACGGCTGGTACGTTCACAACGGCATGGCGGTGTGGGGTTATGGCCAGCACAACGGTTGGTGGCGCGCGGGGCAGCGGCCGAATCTGCGCGCAATGCGCCCGGCGACATCGGACCGAATCGGACCGAAGACCTCGACAAACTGACCGACACGATGCTGCGTTTCGGTTTCCCTGGGTTTGAACACAATTTCGGGCTGTGGTACGACCGGCGGCGCGACCAGCATGACACTGACAGGCGGGGCAACGCGGACGTTGCTCCACCATTCCTCGAACAGCCGTGGGAGCGCAGCAGCGCAGGGTCGGCGTGGGACGGCCTCACGAAGTACGACCTGACGAAGTACAACGAGTGGTACTTCGCGCGGATCCAGCAATTCGCCAGTCTCTGCGACCGCAAGGGGACGATCCTGTTTCACTGCTGCTACATGCAGCACGCACTTCTCGAGCAGCAGGCCCACTACGCCGATTTCCCCTGGAGGCCGGTCAATTGCCTTCAAGACACCGGGATGCCGGACCGTATTCCTGCGGCCAACACCTTCTATGACGTCTCACATCCAGTTCGGCGTGAATTGCACCGCGCCTATATCCGCCACTGCCTCGACACATTCGGCGGGCACACGAACGTTGTATTCTTCTGCAGCCAGGAATACACCGGGCCGCTGTCGTTCATGGAGTTCTGGCTGGATACGATTGCCGAGTGGGAGCGACATGAGGGCTGTGATGTCCACGTCGGACTCAGTGCGACGAAGGATGTGATCGATGCGGTTATGGCAGACCCTGTACGCTCAAGCATGATCTCCACGATCGATCTGCGCTGGTGGTGGTACGAGGCGGATGGTCGGCTCTTTGCGCCAAAGGGTGGAAGCGAGGTGGCTGGACGGTATGCCGGGGAAATCCACCGCACAACTCCCGCTCAATTCCATCGCCAGGTGAAGGAGTATCGTTTCAAGCACTCCGCCCAAGCCCTGATCCACGGAGTGCCCGGAACCCGCGAGCACGCGTGGGCCGCTCTGATGGGCGGTGCCTCACTGCTGGTGGGTCAGTTGCCTTACCCGGAGCAAAAGGATCCGGCGGAGTACATCTCGCCTGAGCTGTGCAAAGCAATCCAGCCGACTTACGATTTCATCCGTGGGCATCTGGCGAGCGACGTGCCCCGCATGTCGCCGCAGGACGACTTGGTTGAAGCCGACAAAGAGGCGTGGTGCTTGGCCAATACCAATCGCACCTACCTGGTATACAGTACCGAAGCTGCTTGCTTTCAACTCGACCTATCCGCGGCGACAGGTTCGTTCGAAGCTTATTGGTTCGATCCTGCGCACGGGAACGCTGAGCCGTGGCGGCACTGTGGAAGGCGGCGGAAAACGTGAATTCCGGGTGCCGCGCGCCGGCGACTGGGCGCTGCTGGTCGAACGATGACAACCGTAGCGTTGAAAATACTCCGAGGAACGGTGTAGTGGTACTGCGACTTTCACCGGCCCACTGGTGGATATGCAAGCCCCTGCTTGGGTGAACAGGCGTGCTGTCTGTCGCGACATTCTGCACTTTTCCGCGCGTGTTATCGACAGCATAGCCAGCCAACGCTGCCTGGTTCCTCTCACAGCATGGCACGTTCGGATTCCAACTGGTGGATTCTTGCATGACCGCTGCACTGGTCCACCGAGTGTTGGCCCCCCCGCGCTGGCCCTTAATGTCTATCACGACATTCTGTAGTTTTGTACGCGAGTTCTCGCGCTTGGCATCATGCAACTGCCACGCCCGCCACGTCTGGACGACGAGCAGTAGGCACACCGGTGTAGTGGCCCAGCGACGTTGTTCGTGAACACCCATACATGGAATTCGCGGGCAGCCGTGCCTTCGGGCACTTTTGAAACACCGTGTGAAGCGGTTTGATCTTTGACGATTTGATGGACGGAGAAGGACCCGACATGATCGACGAATCTGATTGCCTTTGTCTTCGTTACCTCGGGTAAGGTCTGCTGAAGATGCCGAGGAGCACCGTTTTCAGGCGGGGCGTGCACTTCCGCCAGAGTACTGGTGAAAGTTGATGGACCGCTTCAGGGGATTAAGGACTTCTGAGGGTACAGCGGACGAATTTCGAGAAAAGGGAGAGCGATCGTGGAGTGCTCGCAGGATTGAACATCGTGTTTCATTAGGCCGGTTTCAATGAAAGGCGAACAAGACATGGTTACCGCTAAATCAGGGTTCTGTGCTGCATTGCTTCTGCTGGTGGCGTCTTACGCTTCCCCGGCATCGGCTCAGGGCGGCGTCGTATATATCAGCTATCCCGAATCTCAATGGACTAGCCTGCGTTGCATGGACATCGATTCCAACGGCACAATCTTCGCCACGGGTTACACCGATGTCGCCGGAAAGTATGATTTCCTCGATGTCAGCGTCCTGGCCGACGGCCGCGCGAATCCGGACTTCGGAGGCGGAATGGTGAGGACAAACGTGGGGGAAACGATCTACGACAATGACTACGCCTACACGTGCGTCCTGCAGCCCGACGTTCAGATTAATCTCTCGACGACAAGGATTGCACCGGATCAGTGGTTAGCCGTTGTCATCGGTCTGGATCTCGGGTGGATAAAGGTCCTGCTCCAACGCAGCGAAGTCGTCCACTCGCGTGCCGTCGCTGGTGAGTGGTTGGGTGCACTTGAGGTTTGTTCGAGCCGTCACGAGCACTGGCTCCGCTCGCGATAAGCGTTTCTCGTTATTGGCAACGTCTTCGGCGCTCGCTCAGCCAGTGGCACCCCAGCGTCGGGCTGTTCCGGCGCTCCCAGGTCGCGATCACCTCGGTCAGCTGGCAAGACGCAGTTACTGATTCAGGACGGTTAGTCCTGTGTGCGAACTGAGTCTGACCGGTCTAACGCAGGGGTTGACGACCGAATTGAGTTGCGTCGGATACGAAGTTCGACGATTGGTGTAGCCAGGTCGATGGCACGGTGGTGTGCCCACCCGCTGTAGTTTTGGTGCAGTCAACAACTCCTGAACTCCTGAGTCCCGATTTCACTTCCGCACCCAACGACATCAACTCAAATGCCATCGGTGTCTTGGTGGAAGGCGACGTCATGGACTTCGAGCCAGGGGGCGGCGGACACGGCAGGTGGCGGTGCAGTTCCGCACGGTCGCGACAGGCCCGCGCGGGACTCCGGGAGGCCGCGGACTACCTATCGAGCCAAGCTCCCAGAAGAAGGCACAACAACAGCGGTAGACGCGACCGCGTTTCCCGGCCTCTATATCGCGTCGGGACCGAAGAGTCCGCCGTCTCGTATCATGCATCGCGGAGTAGTTTCAACGCCCAATGATTGAGTTTGCCCAGGTCTCGGCCTGCCACGTCGGCCACCTTCAGCTTCCACTTGCCCGCCACAAGTTGGCCTCGCAGCTGCTGCAGCCCGTGCCTATCGATCCCATCCGCGACCTCTGCTTCGATGGCCGTTGCCAGCATCTGCTGTGCGCCGTCTCGAAGGATCTCTGTCATCTTGTCTTTGGCCGAAGTGCATGGAAACGCAACGGTCGATGTGGTACTTTCCTGCATGGTGGCCTACTCCTTGGGTTGGATGAAAGAAGTCAAACAGATTTCGCCCAAAGTACGCCGCCTTCTTCAAGCCCCCGTCCACAATTTTCGGTTAAATCTCCCATGGGACATCACGCAATACGTAATGATTCGACAGGCATCAAAATCCGCTACCGAGGGTTTCCACCAGTATCGTTTCAGTCCGGGTTGATGTTGATTGCGGTCCTGTTGTTCAGCGGCATGTTTATGGCGCTGGTGATTCAAGGATTCGTCGCCAGCGCCCCGGATGAGTGGTACCTGCGAATCGACTGGATTTGGAGGGCCTTGATGCTGGTGGCGATCGCGATCGGTCTATTACTACTGGTATTTGTCCCGATGATCTGGATCGGTTTTTCAGACAGCCGTTTTTGGAAACGCGCCGAATGGGATACATCCGGTGAGCAGTTTTCGGGCACCTACGCGGGTTGGTTCCGGCGGACAATCAACGTGTCTCGTCGGTTTGACGAAATCAAAGGCATCGAGGCAGTTGTTGGTGTCGAGGGTGAGACTGCAATTGACATGCACGTGACGATTTCCGGACGTACACTTGCCGATGTTTCGATCGACCTTGCGATCGACGAAGTCAACACTCGTGACGAGGCCTTGGATGTGTTGTTTTGCATCGCGCGCGTGAGCGGGTTGTCGCATTACCGAGTGGACGAAAACGACGTCGAGTCGATGGTTGTATCTCTGTCGCACGTCGGCGGCGCGGGATCCGAGCCGGTGCCCGAGGCCAGCCAATCGCCGCGTTACGAATTGGATCAAGTTTCGACGTCGGCCACCGCGCCAAAACCTCGCGTTCCGCGGTTCACACCCAGGTCCTTCACTCACCCCGAAATGCGAATCACCAAATGGGAACCGGGAGAAGAGATTCGATTCCTTCGACCCGCCACGACTCTTGTCCCGGCTCTAATCGTGGCAACCATCGCTGCCGTTATTGCCGGTGTCTTAGCATTCGCATTTCGTTCTGATTTTTTGCACCCCATTTCGTCTGGGACGCTGCTGATCGTGACAGCGTTTATCGCGGGCATGATCGGATGTCGTATCTTTAAACATGAATATGAAGTCGTTTTGAATTGGAGTTTTCGCACAGTCTCCTGGCGTCGCGATTGGTTCACTCGCACGACCGGTCTGGACAACATCGACCATCTCGAATTGCGCGTGATAGAAAGAGAGCACCCTAACGACCTCGTCGATTCGGACTACCTCTGCAAAATGGAATTGATCACGGACGGCGGCCGGCGCATTTTTGTCGTCGCCAACGGATCGCGGCACGGGAGTGAATCTTACCAACGACAACAACTTGAACCCTTGACGGCGGCGTTGGCGGAATCGATTGGAAGGCCATGGCGCTGGGTCCCGTTCAAGGAAACGGTAGTCAAACGTGGCTTGATGTACGTCGGTGCCGTGGTAACCTTGATCGGCATCTTTAGCGCGGCGTTTCTCTTGTTGTACGAAGAATTGGCAGAATCTTGGACCGAGGCAGACTATTCAGAAAATGTCAAGCAAGTGGAAGCCACCGGTGCCAAGCTCATCCGAACCGGGATCCACCTTAACGACTATCGCATCTTTGGCGATGGATACCTGATCACGGTTACCGACCCAGAGTTTGATGACGGTGATTTAGAACGGTTACTGAAAATGATTGACAAGTTTCCGTCGTACGGCTTGGATCTTTCAGGCACCAAGATTTCGGACGACGCGGTCAAACACTTTATTGACAGAACCAGCATGCGCGTGTTGATCGCCCGTGGAACCGCGCTGACATCTACTTCAGTTCCCACAATCGCCAAGACACACATTCGGTGTTTGGACATTCGCGACACGGCAATCCAACTGGATGATCTAAAACATTGGACGGAATTCGATACGTTACTCGCGCTCTACATTTCGGACACTGACATCACGTCGCAAGACATCGGGCACGTGTATAGCCCGCCTCATCTGGATTACATTCTGGTAAACGACGAACCAACGACAAATCAAGTGTTGATGGCGACCGCGCCCGAGACCGCGTCGGAAGCCGAGAAGGTCCGCTATTTCGAATCGCATTTAAGAGTGGCACCGTCGCCACAACTTGACGAGGAATTGAGCGAACAGCAGTAGGAAACTTATGGTAGGACGATGTCGTGGTCCAGCGATTCTTTACAACACGCCGTGCTTTCTGCCACGACTTTCTGCACTTTTCTGCGCGAGTTGTCGCCAGCTTGCTCGCACCACCACCCAACAAGAGTATGAAGGTGTGGACTGCACCGCTGGCTGCGGCGTAATGCTTGCGCGATTCGGTTGCTTCTTCGCAGTTATCACAGCTGCCGGGACAACTTGGCCACTTGTGTTGTGACACGTTGCCTCGTCGCGCGATTCAGCTTCGGAGCCCCCCCATTGGGTGTCAATGATCCGGAACGTTTCCACCCGGAAGGGTCATCAGGAATCGCCGGGGCACCGCAAACCGCCACCGTCTTCGCTGACATGGGAAATGTAGGTACGATGAGCTTGGCAGTAAGATGACGTGCAGCTGTTTTCATTGGGCGAATAGGTGCAAGCGTTCAGATGATGGTCCCAGAGCGACATTCCGCGGCAAGTAGCGACACCTCTGATAGGCCATTGGATACTCAACACGATGAGATGCGACGTTGGCTGAACGATCTGTTCGCCAGTCGAGTATGGTGTGAGATGCGCGGTTGGCTGCAACGGCATCGGCCGGCATATCTGGCAGGCAAGGAATCCGTGTCTGACATGATTCAGAGCGCGTATCGCATTGCACACGAGCACAAGAGCCAATTTGCCGGCGCCAGCGACGAGCAACGTGCCGCATGGTTTCGCACGATTGTACGCAACAAGCTTCACGAGGTCATCAGACGCTACAAGGCGGAGAAGCGCGATGCATGCCGCGAATTACGCGAACAGGTCAGCTGTCCAGGTGACGCTCCTGTGGGCCAACTGCCAGATATCGACCAACTGCCCGATGCCCTGGCTGTGCGCCGGGAGATCAACGGAGTTGTGTGTGGCGTACTCGAGGAGTTGCCGGACGAAAATCTTGAGGTGATCTATCTGTGCTTTCACGAAAGCCTCTCCAGAAAGGTCATCAGTGAGAAACTAGGCGTCTCACCCGGTACGGTGGCCAATCGCATGCGAACAGCGTTCAACCTCCTGCGAGCGACACTGTCGGGACGTACTGACCTTATCGATCCTTGAGCCAACAACTCTCTGGAATGACGGCCGGCGGATCGGCATTTTGCGATTAAGGCGGACGCTGCGCAATCTCTGAGCACAGTTCAATCCAGCTCGGAAAGAAAAGACCATGGACTCCAACGTTGTGCCCGATCGTGAGCAACTCCTCGACGAGATCATGGGCTATGTGATGGACGCCGCAAAGGAGAAAGATCCGCCCAGCCTCGAACAGATCGAGCAGCAGTTCCCTCACGTGGCCGGGGACGCCAGCCTGGTCGCGGAAATCAACTCCATGTTGCTCATGCACGTGTGGTTCGACGCGGCGTCTAAGCAAGACCTGGTAACGGACCGGCGAGATACGTCCGGTGATGCCGCTACGAAACTGCCAGTCGTCCAACCGATATGGGGTGGCTACTTGTTGCTCGACGAGCTGGGACAGGGTGGGATGGGCCGAGTCTACAAGGCCTGGCACATTCGCGGGCAACGGTTCGTCGCCTTGAAGCAGTTGCAGTCTCACTTGCTCGAAGACGATGTGGCGCGTCAGCGGTTTTGTGATGAACCGCGGCATATGCGGGAATTGTTGCGCGAGGGGATTGTGCGAGTGCTCGACGTGGGAGAGGTCGAGGGCACTCCCTATTTCACCATGGAACTGGTCGAGGGCACCAACCTTGCCTCGCTGGCCCGCAATCGGGCTCTTCCGGACCGGAAAATCGCCCAGCTGATGCGCGAGATCGCGGACACGGTTGCCTTCGCCCACAGATCGGGAATCCTGCATCGGGATCTCAAACCGGCCAATGTGCTGTTGACGACCGACTGCGCCCGAAGATCGCCGATTTTGGGTTGGCCAAGAACTTGGCGGACGAATCCGATCTGACGCGTAGCCTGGTGTTAGGCACCCTCAACTACATGGCACCTGAGCAGGCCGCAGGACAATCCTCCACACCACAAACCGATGTCTACGGCCTGGGAGCGATCCTTTACGAGATGCTCACCGCCCGGCCTCCATTTCGCGAGTTGACTCCGCAGCAAACCTTGTTAAAGGTTCAGAACGAGGAAGTCCGCCCACCACGCCAGGTGAATCCGGACGCCGATCAGCGGCTGGAAGCGATTTGCCTGAAGTGCCTGGAAAAGGACACGCGACGCCGTTACGCAAGCGCCCAGGAAGTCGTCGAGGATTTGGATCGCGTGCTGCGTGGCAAGAAGCAATGTGCGCCCCTGAACAATTGGCCACGGCGAATCTGCAAACAGGCTCGTTCCACGTCCGGCAGCCCTGCTGCTAATACTTTTCTCCGTAGTCAGTTTGCTCTCCCTCACGAGCCTCGGCGTGCTTTATTGGAACCAACGTGTGCGGACACAACTGGTCAATGCGGTTGCCATTGAGAAAGAGGCCCTTTTGCTGATGCAGCAGGGAAGTTGGCAGAAAGCACTGGATCGCATCGGTGCCGTTCTACGGGGCAGTCATCCAGACCCCTCACGTCTACGTCTGGAGCGAGCCAAATGCAGGATGATGCAGGGAGCCATCGAGCAGGCGGATGAGGAGCTAGAATCGCTTTTAAAGGACGATGGACTAAACAGCGCGCTTCGCAGGGATGTGCTCGTATGGCGAGGTAGTCTGCTGTCGGGTCGTGACAGCGAGACCGCGCTAAAGCTGATCACAGAAGCCGGATCGCTCGAGCCAAACCAGGAAGTGGCCGAGGGCGAGTTCCTTCTCGGGCTGATGGCAGAAGATACTACCTCAGCCATCGAGCACTTTAGTGCCACCGTAAGCCGCAAGCCTCATCACATCGGAGCACGCCGCATGTTAGCCGGTTGTTTATTTCTCTCCGGGCGCCCGCAGGAGGCGTTAGAACATGCTCAAATCTGTAGTGAGGCAACAGATCGCGACGCGAGTATACACTTGTTAACAACGCTCTGTCAAATCGCAGCGAGTGACCAGCAGCACCACCAGAGGAACGCCAGCGGTCATGAGGACCCTGAGGCCAATGAACTACTAACTGCCTATGGCAACTTGCTTTCGACCTTTCGTAAGACGTTGCAGTGGCCACTCCCTCCAAACGAGATACGTGCCCTGTTTCAGAATGCGACTATAATGCATGATGCGATCCGCAACGCCGGCGAGTGCTTTCCGGCGCCCCCAGGAATTCACTTGCAGTGCCAGTTGCGGTGGAAGCAACTGCTCACGGACTATTCCAACGAGAACGACCAAGGCATTTTAGATTCCCTTCAAAGTCTCGCGGATGCCCTCCATGAAGGCACGCTGTACCGATTCTCGGGGCAGCTGCATGCCATTGACGGGCATTGGACCCAAGCGGAAGCGGCGTGGCTTGAGGCCAAGAAGCGGGTTAGCCTCGTTACCGATCCGCAGCTGTTTCTGTTCTTTCTCGCGCGTGTCAAGTGGCAGTTGAACTACCAAGACGCGGATCAAGCCGCACTACTTCAGTCCCAGGCAGTCGAGTACTTGAGGGAGCTCATGGCAAGTGAGAGAAAGCCCGCTCTTTCTCGTATCGACCTATATGACTTATCGGAGATGGCCGTACAAGTCCGAGAGTACGCGTTGGCGCTTGACGTGACTGAAGAGTGGCAGCGACAGCATCCCGAAGATCCTAATGCCTACGAAATGTACGGTATTGTCCAGAGCAAACAGGCAAACTACTGTTCAGCGATTTCGTACTACCTTAAAGCGAAGAAGATGGGATCCAGGGAACCCAACCTGGACACCTATCTGAACGAGGCCCGCGAATTGTTGTTGCAGCAAGCCGAGCAGATCAAGGCTGAAAGCAAGCCAAACTAGGCAAATGGTATCCGAGTAATTCGCGAACGCGTCGAAGTGGAGATCGCCACGGCCATCATGTCTCCAGAGCCGGGTTTTGGGACGCCGAGAATCTGCGTTCTGACTCGCGTCCGCGTCGCCTTCGGGAGGTCTCTCGTCACAGCGAATACTCTCCGATCGCTCAATTCCTCCCTCTGAGCGTGTCCCGAAATGCAGCGTCAGCGTGGATCCAAGATCAGAAACGTGCTGGAATCCCAAAAGAACTGCCACTTGGAGGGTCTCAAAAGTCATTTCGGGACACGCCCTCTGGCGGGGATGGTCCAAGGTCACTCGGCGAAAAAACTCGATATTCTCGCGATCCACGTGTGCCGAATCGGCGGCGATACCCTCTCTTAAGATAGCAGCCACTGGTCCATTCCGAGGTAACAAGCAGGCAAACGACTGGTGAGTCCCCTGACACGCCGGTGGCCTGTGGCGGACGGCCTGGAGCAGCGTAAGCGTTTCAACCCGGAGGTTCAGGACATTTGACGACTACTTGCATGGCAATTGGTCGTATTTCTTCCGATGGGCCAAAGTAACGCATGACGAACACCAACGCGGAGCAGCTGCCATGGTCCTCCGATTCGTAATGAGACTTGCCAGCCGGTTTGTCGGACTCGTGGTCAAACGCTGAAAGGAGCGGCGCGAAATGTCCTCATCGAAGAAAGCCCTCGAGAAATCGTCGCACGTGTACACACCGATGGTTGAGCAGCTCGAAGCGCGTTTGATGCTCAGCCTGACCTTCGACCTCAAGCCGAGCAGCGACTCGGGCGTTTCCGCCAAAGATCACATTACGAATGTGACCGAACCCCTTTTCGAATGGATGTCAGGGCAAGCTGGTGAAGTCGAAGTGGATTTCGATGGTGACGGCAACAGCGATGTCTCCCGATCGGTTGCGGCGGGTCAGACGTATGACCTTACGGTGCCTCCGTACTCAGATGGGACCTATTCGGTTGTGGCGACCTTCACCCCGAAAGCTGGCGATCCCATGCAGGTCGTGATCGACGTCACGATTGATACGCACGGCCCGATGTTGCGAAAGGGACCCAGCGTCGCTGCGGCACCTGCCCAGCAGCGAGCAATCAGTTTCAATGAGGCAATTGATGCGACATCGTTGGAGCTCATTGACTTGTCGATGAGCGGTCCAGCTGGGGTCGGCATGACGCAGCTGCTCGATGTTGCGGGCAGCGACAGCGTTTATCTCGTTGAATTCGAACCGATTGCGACCGAAGGAGACTATACGCTGACGGTGGGTCCTCAAGTGCTTGACCTTGCCGGAAACCCGATGAACCAGGACGGCGATCAATCAAACGGCGAGATTGCCGACGACCGGGGTACGGACACATTCACTTTGATCGAAGGAGCCACATGGTTTACTGATCCAACGACCATCAACGAGACCAACTCAATCTACGAAAGCCAGGACGTCGTCGTTGACGGAACAACGCTTACGGTGACCGGCGAGCACGAGCTGCACAGCTTGTGGGTGATCAATGGTGGAAGAGTCACGCACGAATCTGGCAATGAATCGGCAATGCAGTTGATGATTGCAGATGATCTTGTAATTGACGAGGGAGCCGTCATACGTGCCGACGGTCGTGGCTACTCGGGCGGCAGTGCCGCCGACGGTGAAGGACTGGGTGGTGGACTGACCGGCTGGTACGCGGGTGGCGGTAGCCATGGCGGACGTGGCGGCGGCGACACTGGTGGGACATATGGCTTGCCCAGTGCGCCCACAACTTTGGGCTCCGGAGGCGCAGGCGGCGGCGGTGGGCGGGGAGGTGATGGTGGCGGCGCGATCCGATTGATTGTCGCTGACACGTTGTTGCTCAATGGGGAAATCGCGTCCGATGGAGAGGCAGGCGTCTGGAGTACTGGGGCTGGGGGTGGCGGTGCTGGCGGATCCATTTATGTCACCACGGGTAGGTTACTTGGCACTGGTCGTTTTCACGCCGATGGTGGTGAAGGTACTGTACGGGGCTATGGTGGTGGTGGCGGACGCATCGCCGTTTATTACGACACAGGAAACGAGTTCCTCGGTTACGCTGATTCGACGGCACTGCGTGGCACCGGAGAGCAAGACGGGCAGCCGGGTACGGTGGGCTTCTTCGATCGGTCGATCGCTGGCGATCACCTCAAGGTCTTCACGCGCTATGAGTTGTTGCGTGATGCCGTGGTGGAGTATGGGGCTGTCACGATCGCTGGTGGCGGCACACTGGTAACCTCGGGAGTAACTCAGATTTCCGCCGCTAACTTCACGATCGAAAGTGGCTCGCGGTTGACCGCGGACGGCAGGGGTTACTCGGGCGGCAGTGCCGCCGACGGCGAAGGACTGGGTGGTGGACTGACCGGCTGGTACGCGGGTGGCGGTAGCCATGGCGGACGTGGCGGCGGCGACACTGGTGGGACATATGGCTTGCCCAGCGCGCCCACGACTTTGGGCTCCGGAGGCGCAGGCGGCGGCGGTGGGCGGGGAGGTGATGGTGGCGGCGCGATCCGATTGATTGTCGCTGACACCTTGTTGCTCAATGGGGAAATCGCGTCCGATGGCGACTCAGGCTTCTGGAGTACTGGGCCGGGGGGCGGCGGTGCTGGCGGATCCATCTTTGTCGCCACGGGTAAGTTACTGGGCAGTGGTCGTTTTCATGCCGATGGTGGTGATGGTACTGTACGGGGCTATGGTGGTGGCGGCGGACGCATCGCCGTCTATTACGACACAGGAAACGAGTTTCTCGGTTACGTTGAATCGACGGCACTGCGTGGCACCGGAGAGCAAGATGGGCAGCCGGGTACGGTTGGTTTCTTCGATCGGTCGATCGCTGGCGATCATCTTAAGGTCTTCACTCGCTACGAGTTGTTGCGTGATGCCGTGGTGGAGTATGGGGCTGTCACGATCGTTGGTGGCGCGACCCTGGTGACCTCCGGAGTGACCAAGATTACCGCCGATACTCTGACTATTGAAAACGGCTCGCGATTGACAGCCGACGGCGGCGGCTACGCGGGCGGCAGTAACGCCGACGGCGAGGGACCAGGTGCTGGATTGAGCGCCTGGAATTCGGGTGGCGGTAGCCATGGGGGGCGGGGCGGCCGCACTACTGGCGGGACGTATGGGTCGCCCAGCGTACCCACGACCACGGGCTCCGGAGGTGGAGGCAGCGATGGCGGGCGAGGCGGGAATGGCGGGGGAGCCATCCAGTTGATTGTCACCGACACCTTGTCGCTTGATGGGGAAATCTCGTCTGACGGAGACCCGGGCGTCTCACAGACTGCCAGTGGCGGTGGCGGTGCTGGGGGATCAATCTATGTGAGAACAGGCACGCTACGTGGCAGCGGGCGTCTTCATGCCGACGGTGGTGCCGGTACTGAATGGGGCGTTGCCGGTGGAGGGGGTGGCGGTCGCATCGCCGTCTATTACGAGACGGGAGACGAGTTTATCGGTTACGCCGATTCGACGACACTGGGTGGTAGTCGTGGTGACGGGCAGCAAGACGGACAGCCGGGGACGGTTCGGCTGTGGCCCCTTCAGGACCGGCTGCGCCTTTAATGTCGGCGAAGGTCAGACGGTGTTTCTGGACGTGCAGGAGCTACATAACGGTGACGCTACGTTAATCTTGAGTGCGTCCGACGGAGCGGAGTTACATGCTGCAGCGATCACGCCTTCGACGGTTGACACTGCTGATTGGGGACCCGTCACATTGACTCAAGCGGGGATGTACACCGTGCGAGTATTCTGGCCAGCCTATGAAGACCGCCTGTTACGTTGTGATCTGTTGGACGTTCCAGAGACGGACGTTCGTGAAATCGGCCCCGACGGCACTGTCACCGCGTCTATCTCGACTCCGGGCGAAGTTGACCAGTGGCAGTTTGCAGTGGAAGCCAATCGCTCAGTGTTCCTGGACGTGCAACGCATCACAGAGTCGGGCCGGCTGCTCGACTTCACACTACTTGATCCCGCGGAAAACGTGGTTTTCAGCACGACGGGCATCTCCGGCTCGCCCGACAACGCGGATCACGGGCCGGAGTTGTTGACTGAAGCTGGCATCTACACGTTGGTAGTTGACGGTCAAGGTGATGACACTGCCGGCTACCAGTTCGAGATCGTTGGTGCGGGCCCGCCACAGATTGTGTCGCACGCCGGTCGGGGCTCGACGCCTTCCACAATCAATCAAGTCTTTCTCCAATTTAACCAGATCATGGATGATACGACGTTCAGTCTTGCTACAGATCCCGTCACTCTCGTCGGGTCCGGCGGTGAGATTCCGGTGCAAAGTGCGTTATGGAGTGAAGGGAAAGACACGTTGATCTTGGGTTTTGATCCCCAGCCTGCGAGCGGTGCGTATCGTTTCACCGTTGGTCCTGATATTCGCAACCCAGCTGCAGAACCGATGGACCAAGATCGCGATGAGATTCTTGGCGAAGCGCTCGAAGATCAGTACTCGGGCGTTATCGATTCGCGACATATCTCGCTGAATGAGCAGGTGACCGGCTGGATTGAGAATTCCGATAGTGTGCAGCGTTGGTCGTTCAGCGCACTCGCAGGACAGCAGATTCGATTCGATCTAATCGGTCTGTCGAATGACCAAATCGCGTTCGATATGTTCGGGTCGGAGGAGTGGATCGCGTTCGAGGGTATCGTTGACGACTCACCTCTGGTTACGCTGCCAGCGGACGGCACCTACTACTTGATCGCCCGCGGGACCGGCGAGCAGGTTCGCGGAACCTACACGTTCCGCTTACAGGAATCCGTTCCCACAGATATCGAATTGGGTACACCCTATTACGGCGAGATTCGTTTCCGCGGCCAAACACAGCTATTTCGCGTTATCGCACCTTCGGCTCAACCAATGACAATCGAGTTGGACGATAGTTCGAGCGGCAATCGAAACGAACTCTACGCGAAGTACCGCTCGCCGCCCACACGTGCTGCATATGGCTATCGGCACGAAGCTTCCGGTGCCGATCACCGGATCCTGATTCCCCGGGCAACGGCGGGCGAGTGGTACATCCTAGTCTACAGCGACTACGCTCAGTCACGCAGCGACTTCACACTCTCCGCAACCACCTCCAAATTGCTTCTCCAGGAGATTGCGCCGGTTCGTCAGGCGGAGGACGTTTCCATCGTGTTCACGATATTTGGGTCGGGCTTCGATCCAACGGTCTCCGTCGAGCTGATTGCCAGCGATGGAACAAGTTACGCGCCCGAAAACGTCGAAGTGGACTCCTATACGCGACTGTCAGCGTCCTTTGCCGCAGGTTCGCTGCCTGTCGGTCTCTATACGGCCCGAGTTGCGCGGGACGACGGTGCATTCGCCGTGGTAGACGATGTTGTCGAGATCATCGCCGGCGCGAGGCCGAACCTGGAAACGGAAGTGATACTTCCCGATAGCTTGGGATTTGCGCAGCTCGCGACGCTGTACATCACGTACGCCAATACGGGCGATGCGCCCATGCCCGCGCCGTTGTTGGTGCTACGGGCGGAGCAGAACGAGCGGGAAGCAGCCATTTTGACCCTTGACGACTCGCGTGTCACAACCGGTTTCTGGACGTCCGGGATGCCCGAGGGTTTCGGTAGTTCGATACAAATACTTGCCAGTGGCGACACGCTCGGCATCCTTCAACCGGGAGAATCACGTCGAGTGCCTGTCTATTGGGCTGGGTGGCTAGAGCCGTGGGATGCGGGAACTCCCTTCGAATTCACGCTGAGCGTGACGACTGTCGATAATGACTTGCCGGCCGACTGGCAAGCGATCGAAGAAGAAATGAGGCCACACGGTTTTAACGACGAAGCGTGGCCCGTGGTTCTGCGCAACTTTCAAACCAATGTAGGTCCCACATGGGGGGACTACGTTCGCATGTTGGATGAAAACTCGCTCTACTTGGGGCGACTGGGCCAACGTGTGGTCGACGTGAGTGAACTGTTCAACTTCGAACTGGCACAATCGAATGGTATCGGCCCCATTGACTACTTAGGCGAAGTCCAAGATCTTTCCGTTTCGACGCCGGGAGATCCGCTTACCTTTGAAAGGGCCCACCGAAGCGGAGAGATTTCCGGACGGTACGAGCTTGGCCCGTTCGGCCGTGGGTGGACCCACAACTGGCAGTGGCGGCTCGAACAGCTGGACGACGGCACTGTCAATATCCACGATCCGGATGGCCTGCGATATATTTTCAAGCTGGACAAGAGATTGGAGGCGAGAGGTCTTGTTGGCTATATCTCGCAGCGGGAGGAAGGCTGCGCTGCTCACGTCGATCTTGATGGGTCCAGCGTCAGACCAGCGCGTCGGATTGCTGCTTGGCGAGCCTTCCGGCGCCGCCAGGCGTTTGATGTGGAAACCGGTCAACTAGCCTACGTACAGTATCTAGACACGCGAGTGATCGTGCTGGAGTACGCCGACGGCCAACTGGTCAAGTTGACGGAAGGCCGCGACTGCGCTGTTGTACGATTCAGATTATGCCTCTGATCGGACAATCGTTCTCGATTACAGACCCGATGGCCGTATCCTTCGGGCTACCGATGCCGACGGTCGCTACGTGCAATACGGCTACGACAACGGTCGGCGAGCACCTGATGTCAGCAGAATACTCAGACAGCCGAACAATCACATATGCGTACGCGTCGGGTAACGTGGCGGTTCAGGAACATGCTCTGACGGAGGCGGCGTCTTGCTGTGGCGCCCGTCAATACTATGAATACGATGAGCTTGGGCGATTGTCAAAAACGTATCGCAACAACGGCGAGGAAGCGTACACGTTTGCCTATGATACTGCCGGCAAGATCTCGGTGAGAAACGGGATGGGCGAGTTGACTCAGTTGTATTTCGATCACCGTGATAGGCTGGTCCGGCTCCACAATGATTCTGGGGGTGGTCAACGTGAACGTCGACGTATCCAATAAGTGAACGTGCGGATTACGGACGGTGATGGTCGGTCGTACATATACGCCTACGATGACCACGGAACGCTCACCGTAACAGACCCGTTAGGCGGACAGATCTCACTTGAATACGCCCCTGCGCTCGGTGGTTGGCGGCTGGTGGTATTGGAAGGCTGGAGGTAGTGGCCGTCTTTTCTCAGCTCGCGGCCGTTCGCGACCCAACGGGAACACCACAGCGTTTGAATACGTTCACCTCGGGCAACCGGAGTGGTTTCCCGAAGATGGAGTCAAGCAGACGATTTATGCACGACGGGTCCGTTGAGTGTTGGACGTACGACACAAACATGTACTATCGAGGACCAGCGTGGAATGAGACGTTCGGCAGTTGTCGAGTCGGAAAACGAAGAGGTCAAATAGTCGCGTTCGATTACGACGAGGTCGGGCGGCTGACTCGCAAAACGATCCGACGGAAATGAGTATACGTACGGTTATGACGGTCGAGGAAAGCTGAGCATTGCCACTGATCCGCGTGGCCAGACGAGTTTCATCTATGACGAGAACGACGTACCTTCGTCGCGTCGATTACCCCGACAGTCGCTGGCCGAATACACGTACTACGGCGACGGCCGCCGGCGGTCGATGACTGATCACCTCGGGAGCGAGACAAACTACTTCTACGACTCCTGGAGGTTTACCGCTGATCAGATGAAGAGTGGGGCTGAGATCGTCAGTACAGCTATGATCTGTAGACCGTCTCATCGCCGAGGAAAAAGGGAACGGAACTGCACGACGTACGCAGATAACGCCGGCGGGTCGGATCGAACACATGGTGAACTACGGGCCGACGGGCGAAGTGCAATCGACATTCTGACTACGCATATGACAACGTGGTCCGCGAATCGGCATGAATACGCTATATGGCCAATGGACATACGACGTACGACGGAAACTGGCCAACTCATACATGCGATTCTCGATTGACGGATCCCGGCATACCAGATCAGGATATCGAGTACCAGTACGACCTCGGTGGCAATCGACTCGCCGTTGTCCGCAACGGTACCACCGAATTACTACGCCACGAATGACATGAACCAATATGCATACGTTGGAGGCGAGGTTCTCCGATACGACAAAGACGGGAATTTGGCGTCAAGAAACGACGGCGGTAACACCACGACTTACGAGTACGACGCCGAGAATCGGCTAGTTCACGTGTCTTCTCCGAACGGCACCTGGGATTACGAATATGATGGCGCTAGGGAATCGAATCGCGGCTACACACGGTGGAGAGCGACTGGAGTATGTTGTTGATCCGACTGCATTGGCAAACGTTGTAGCTGAATACGGTGAGGGTGTGGCGCCGAGTAGCGAGCGATTCTTTTACGGACTCGGGCTCGTTTCCAAGAGGGACCCTGATGGCAGTTTGTACTGGTATGGGCTTCGCACGCTTTAGGGTCCACAAGTGTTCTCACTGATGGGACCGGCAGCGTTCTCAACAGTTACAGGTATGCACCCTACGGAAGTTCGATCGAAAGTGTGGAATCCCTTCGGAACTCGTTCGAGTTTGTCGGACGGTTTGGCGTTACTCGCGAAGGAAGCGACACATATTGCATGCAAGCAAGGTTCTATGACAGCCAAAATGGTCGCTTTTTCTCAGAAGATCCGTTATCGATTCCGGTGGGGTAAACGTCTACACATACGTCCGAAACAATCCCGTTGAGCTGATTGATCCTTTAGGGTTATCACCGATACGCCGTCCGATCGACATCTGGCATCTCTACGAACTCTATGACTACTTAGTTAACCCAGATGCAGCCAATCCGCCTGGATCTTTCGGCGACGCCCGAATCTGTTGGACGAAACGGATGGCCTTTCCTGGCCGGGTCAGACCGACCATCAGAACTTTATGGATGGGATGGAACACCTACGCCAGGACGACATGGATGACATCGATCAGCATCTGGATGACTTGTTCGATCGCGTTAAGGACATTCCGATTCCACATCTCACGCCGAGGCCCACTCCTCCGCAACACCCTCACGACTCGCCAAAACCTCCTCCCGGCGACGAGGGCGACCGCAGGACGGTCCCCGGTGACTTTTCGCACGACCCAAACGAAAAGACCGGTCCCAGCGGGTTTGGGGAATCTCAGTTCGTCACTGGTGACGCATTGCTGCCGTATCGCATCGACTTCGAAAACGACGAGACCGCGACTGCGCCTGCACAAGTCGTGATTATCGCGGATAACGTGAGTGACGACCTCGACTGGACCACGCTAGAATTCACCGAAGTTGGTTTTGGGGACCAACTGATTGCGATTCCCGAAGGCCTGCAGTATTTCGAAACAACCGTCGCAACAACCGCACACAACGGCAAGGAAATCGAAATCCGCGTCGAGGTGGGAATCGAGCTTTCGATAGGACAGGTTTACGCGGTATTTGAGACGATCGATCCGACGACACAGCTCCCACCCGACGTTACGAGCGGTTTTCTCGCACCGGAAGATGGCAGCGGACGCGGACAGGGACACATCAGTTACCTCATCAAGCCAAGGGCTGATCTACCGACCGGAACCGAGATCCGCAACATCGCGGAAATCACCTTCGACTTTGGCGAGACCATCGCCACCAACCAGATTGATCCGCACGACCCGTCCCAGGGTACGGATCCGGTCAAAGAAGCGTTGGTGACCATTGATGCAATGCCACCGGTATCTGCAGTGGATGCGATGCCTCCCGCAATTCGAGACTCGGTCATTTCGTTGACATGGACCGGCGAAGACGATACAGACGGATCGGGCATCCGAGCATATGACATTTACGTTTCGGTGGACGGTGGTCCGTACGAGGCGTGGCTTGCACAGACCACTGAAAATAGTGGCATATACCCGGGCAGAAACCGGACGATCTTACCGCTTCTACAGCATCGCCACGGACAACGTGGGTCACGTCGAGAGCATACCGCCCAAACCCGACGCGGAAACAACAATCGTTGAGGAACCTCCGTGGCAGAATGACGAGGATCCCCTTGACACCGACGACGATGGGCTCGTGGCCCCGCTGGATGTCTTGTTGATCATCAACTATCTCAATAGCGAGGGTGCCGGGCCGCTTCCCGTGTCCCCCGTTCAGCCCAATGTCCCTCCACCGTTCTATGATGTAAACGGCGACAATCTCATTTCAGCCATCGACGCGCTGCTGATTGTCAACTTCCTAAATGATCGCGGTCGTGGCGGCGGGGAAGGCGAAAGTGTCGTGGCGCCGGGAGTTCCAGTCGTGCTGGGGGGGCAACAGGAACACGTCTCCATCATTTTCCCTGCGCATGATGAAAGTCTGGCAATCAGGCCGTACTGCCGGAAGAAACTCTAGCAGCCTTGTTTACGGGCCTGCCTCCCACTGAATCCCGGGAAACACGGCTGTGGGACGACGACACCACGTGGACCGACGAGGATCTGGAAGAGCTGCTGGCGGAGCTGGTGGGGGAGATAGGGGGGATCTCTAGAGATGGCGGACGACTGTAGTTGTGGGGCGTCAAGCCGCTTAGCCCGCTTGCTTGAGAGGTTGGCTCCGAAGCTGGTTGAGGCATGCGCGTACTTGCGAAGAACAAGACCCGCTGTAATGGTCCAGCGACTTCGGCCGCTCGACAGAGCCGGGCGATGCCCCCACTATTGGGCTACCGAAAGTCGATGAACCACTTCAGTTCGGTGGCATCCATGTTGAACGAGTCGAGAGTCACGACTTCCACGCTCGGGCGCTGAGCCAGCCGCGCACCGTTGAACGAGGGACGCCGCATTGGACCGCGTGACTCACGTCCTGCGTTGTTGTCCGGACATACTGCCGAAGGCGGTGGTCATAGCGATTCTGAGCGCGGGTTGTGGTAACCATGACCCTGTCATGGTTCCGGCAGCGACCAGGTCAACCTTCCGTGGCCGAACCGCCAGAGGCGGCCGGCGATGCTGTCAACAACTCGCGCGGAAAAGTCCAGAATGTCGTGACAGACAGCTCCGCGGTCCTTCGGCGCGACAGCGAGAATCCATGGCGTCTCATGAATGTGCCGTAGGGTCTCATGAATGTGCCGTAGGGTTGTCAGGTGCAACCGCAAGTTTGGAATCGTGCCGCGCCGTCTATGACGTGTGCATGGCTAAGTAGACCTTGCGGATGGCCACAATGATGTCCTTCACGTCGTCGTCCGTGAAGTTGGGGTCCATAATCACACCGCCCAATCGCCCGACAATATCGATCGTCTTGGGGCAGCATTCCGCGCCGTAGCGGATGGCCTTTCCCTGCGGCGTGTTGAAGCTGGGCCAATCGGGGTGGACCGTCACCTTCTTTTCGACCCGCTCGTCGATCGGCAGGATCACCGAGCCGCCTGGGCCCGAGGCGGCGATTCCCTCTTTCCGCAACGCCCGCAGGAACCGATCGCGTCTTTGCCGGGTTCCATGATCCAAGAAGATCGTCACTCCGACGTCCCCCTCCAGGTCCGGCGTCTTCCGCAGTTTCAGTCCGGGCAGATCGGCGATGCCCTCGCGCACCTTGCTGGCGTTACCGCGAAGCCCCCCGCAGATGGTCTCCAGGTCCTGCTCCTGCGCTTCGAGGATCGCGCCGGTGAATTCGCTCATGCGGTAATTGGATGCGGCGAATCCCGGCAACTCTGCACCGCCGCGTGCTTCCTTAAGTGCTTTATCATAAGGCGAGCGAACCGAACCCACGTCGTGGGCACGCGCGGCACGCTCAAACAGCGTCGGATCGTTGGTGACCACGGCGCCGCCTTCACCCGACGTGATGGTCTTGCTCTCCTGGAAGCTGTTAATGCCGATGTCTCCCATCGAGCCCAGGTACTTACCCCTGTAGCGTCCTCCCACGCATTGGGAGAAATCTTCCAGGATGCGCACGTTGTGTTTCCGGCCGATATCGAGGATCGGGGCCATGTCGGCCGGGCATCCCTGGAGGCTGACAGCGATGATTGCCTTGGTCCGCGGCGTGATTCTCGCCTCGATATCTTCAGGGTCGATGTTGAGCGAGGTATCGACCTCGGCAAAGACCGGCAGCGCACCCGCGAGCACGACGGTATCGTAGTCTGCGTACCAGGTCCAAGCGGGGAGAATGACCTCGTCACCGGGTCCGATTTCCAACGCTGCCAAGGCGGTGGACAGAGCCGTTGTTCCCGAGGTTACCCCGAGGGCATACTTCACGCCGATGTGGGCCGCGTACGCTTCCTCGAACTGAAGGACCTTGGAGCCGTCCTTCCACCAGCGGAAAGGCTTCCTTGATTCGAGGACTTCCAGGATTTCGCGTTTCTCCACCTCGTTGTAAAACTGCGGCCCGTAGGAATGATGGGAAAGCATGGTCTTCCGCACCGGAGTCCCACCGTCGATGGCGAGCTTCTCTTTACCATCGGCGGCGAGACCGGCCGCAACACCGGCAGATCCCACGATCGACGCGGCACCCGCCGCACCAACAGTTGCCAAGAACTCGCGACGGCTTTTCTTTGACTTGTTCATCGGATGGTCCTTTCAGATTGATGCGTTTGCTGCAATTCCCACCGCGGAGTGACGGGCAACCTTCCGGTAAAGTGGCTTAGGACTCGTCCGGAAATAAGTTACCGGTTCCCGTTCCCTCTCCACCGCCCTGCGGAGCGGGAATAGCGGGGGAGAGGGTAGGGTGAGGGGCGATAAATACGGTAACTTATTTCCGGACGAGTTCTTATTGCTACAGACAACCACGTTGGCAGAACTACTCGCACTTCCCCGTGAGGTCAAAAAAGTGGAACGGTGGCGAACTCTTTTGGTCACTCGCCATGATAATGATTGACGAATTCGCAGGTGGCATTCCAACTCGATGTGCATACGTTTGTGCTAACCAGGTAGAGCGTGCTGCCAACGGCATCGTCCGATCGAAATCGGAGCATTCTCGCACGCGACTCTCAGTTGGCGCGTCATGACGGGAGCACGGGAACACGCAGGAGGTGCAGTCGACCTATTTTTTCTCTTCCTCGGACATCAGCAAAAGTAGTTCATCAGCCACATTGTCCGCTTCGTGCCATTTTCTCTCCTTGATCAACGTGGCGAGTTTTTCCGTCAGGGGCATCACCTGTGCCTGTTGTCCCGATTTTTGAACCCAGACGGGGAGCTCCCTTTGAATCCGGTGCATCTTGTCCTGGAAGGCTGCCGCCGAAAAACCGGTGCTGGTTTCGACCAGGGTCTCGCGCCGCAGGAATTTCGCATAGGCGGCCAGCGCCTCGGGATTCTCGGTGGCCCGGCGAAAGAAATTGTTGCGCATTGCCTCACCGCCAATACCCCACGAAAAGATATTCACCATCACCGCCCCGTGGTTAAACATCCGCCCCAGATAGGTCTCCATGGTCGGTTCGCCGGGCATTGAGGTGGGGGACACGTTAGTGCCCTCGGCGGAAATCCAGCCAGGAGAACCGTGTTGGGCCAGCGCGGCATAAAGTTCCTTGAAGGTCGCTCCCTCGGGGTAGGTGGAAAACCCAGGACGGTAGGCGGAACTGAAGGCCACCTCAGGCAGTGCGAAGTGAACTTTTGCCGCGTAGGAGTCTTTGGCGTCTGGTGCGCGCAGTCCCTGGGACGTGAAAGCGATGTGGCAAAATATTTTCTCACGGGGAATTCCTGCCGCGTGAAGAGAGTTGGCCCAAAGTTCCATGAACTCCTTGACGATGTGGACCCGTTCAAGGTCTGGATCCTCGGGCGGATTGCTTTCGCTGAATCCCCGATGGCTGAGGGCCCGATAACCCAGGGACCGGTCCGTTTCAAAATCGCGGCCGATGTTGGTCTCCCATCCGGTGATGAGGCCGGCAAAAAGATGTTCCTTTCCTGAGGTCTCGAGTGTGTCCATTTCTTTTTTGACTTCCGCTCCGATGAGGGAGGCTCTTTTTTTGACTTCAGCCTGAACTTCGGGACTGTTGAAACACATCTGGGGCGGAAACCTGGTTGGTGTGGGACCCCAATCAGCGCGCCGGCCCGTGCTGGGTTCTTGTTTCCAGTCCGCAGTTTCGATGTTGTCCGGATTGGACAACAGATCCTTGCGCGTTCCCCAACACAGAGAATCATCAATGTGAAAGGCAACGGCCACATCGTTTTCCCGGGCCACGGCAAAAGCATCGTGGATGAACTGGCGCGTTTCCTCGTCGGACATGTCGAAACAGAGGGGCCCCACGGTGAAACCCAATTTGTGCCGGGCATCTCCCGTCATTCCGATAGTCTTGACCACGTCAATAACAAACGCCTTTAACTGCGTTTTGCTGAGCGCAAAATGGCCGGGCATGGGCTGAGGGCCCGCATACCCAGGAAGGCCGGTCATGAGTTGGAAGGTCAGATATTTGGTTTCCGCGTTATCGGCAACTTTGGGCTCTGTTGCCAAGGCCTTGTTGCCGCCGGTCGCCACCAGGGCGAGAAGGAGGATTGACATCGTGAGGCGGGTCATGGGGAGTTCCTGTCTGAAGTTCGGGACAACGGATCGTCAGGCCGGGATCTTTTCGATTTCACCACGAAACACTCTGTTCTGTTTGTACCAGAAGGAATGGGGCTGAGTTTCCAGGCCGCAGCGACTTTGGCAGAAATTCCTTTGCACAGCGCGTGGGGTTGAGTTGTTGCACCTTGCGGGGTTAACTTCGTCATTGCGGCCTTCGCCGTGTCATCTGCTCATTCGCACTCTCGGACCCACCCAAATTCGACCGTATTTTGCTCGCGGCGGGGCAGCCATTTGGGCTATAATGTTTCGCTGAAAACTCCACGATCTGCAAGACACGGGCTGTTGTCTGCCGTTGTCCGCTGACCGGATTGACGTTGATGGCGATATGCGGTTGCTCTTGGCCTCTCTCCGGAAAGATTGGGAATTTCGCCTGTAACCGGAGTCCGACGTTCTTTCAGGTAAATAGTGAGGCTTTGCAATCGCTGGTATTAAGGAGTGGGGGAATCCGGGCGACGAGAGGTCCAGACTGTTACCGAGCCGGCGCGGCACCGACACCGCTGAGCCCTTGCCACCGGTTGTCCTGTGCCAATGTGGCAGGCAGTGGCCAACGGCCGGCGCAGCACGTTCCATACGAGGGAGGAAGGCGAGATGGAGATTAGGACGTGGCTGATTCTCTGGGGTAGCCCGGTTGGAATAGCCGTCTTCTTTGCTGGGCTGGGCGTGCTGCTCTGGGGCGTCGCCAAGTTGAAGGACAGCGAAGTAGCCAGGGCCCAGCTCGAACTCAAGGAAAGACAGCACACCTACGAGCGGACGGAGGGGAGGGAAAGCTCAGGACCACCGCCCCACTGACCCGTTCGAGCTGACCGAGGGCAAGACGATGCGCCGGAGTCCTGCGGCAGGAAGGCGAGCGAGTCAATGCCCCCTCCGGCTGAATCGGGGATTCGACGGCCTGTCAGCGTGTACAACACCTTACGGCTGGAGACGTCCCAGACAGCTATCGAGTCGTCGATTGTTCGGCGTCGATTAACGGGCCACTTCGGCCTTAGGACTCGTCCGGAAATAAGTTACCGGTTCCACTTCCCTCTCCACCGCCCCGCGGAGCGGGAATAGAGGGGAGAGGGTAGGGTGAGGGGCGATAAATACGGCAACTTATTTCCGGACGAGTTATTAGCGGTTGCTCAGTTACTCACCCAATTTCAACTGGTCACTTGCCACCTGCTGAAACGTTTTTCGCATTTCCGACGCGTCGCTGTTCTTCAGTCCCTTACGCTGAATCATCAGTACATAGATCGTCTCGGTCTCTGGATCCACCCACCCCTGTGTGCCGTAGGCTCCGCCGTGCCCAAACGTGCCTCTTCGAAAGCATGGCGGTCGTGCCTTGTGGTTCTCGGACGATACACCATCCGAGCCCCCAGCAATTACCTGGCGTGAAGCCTGTTTGCAGATCACCGGTTTTTGGCGACGTCATTTCGCCGACGCCGGCACTGGAAACGATCCGCTTTCGGCGCAGCTTGCCGTCGTTCAATACCATTTGGTAGAAGCGAAACATGTCGCTCGCCGTCGAGAAGAGTCCACCGGACGGGTTGGGAGCCTCGATTTCGGAATAGCTTCCGAGAAAACTCTCCGTTGACTTCAATGCCGCCTGGTCCTCGTGTTTCTCGTAGAGTGTGGCAATGCGCCGAATTTGTTTTTCGTCGGGAAAGAACGTTGTTTGATTCATGCTCAACGGCTCAAAGATTCGCTGCCTGAGGAAACTCGTCGAGTGGCTGTTGGGCCACGATCTCTACAATGCGACCGGCAACATTGAGCCCCGGACTGTACTGCCATTTTTCTCCGGGCGAGAAAGCCAAAGGTCGCTTCGCCAGCTCGTTCACGGCGTTCTCGAGTGAACCTTTGAATATTTGCTCGCCCGCTAAGCCCCGCCGTATGCGTGACGCAGTCGCGAATCGTAATCTCTCGAGGCGGGCGCCTCGCCACTGTTCAGCTTCACGTCAGCGAATGCGGGGATGTACTTGCTGACCTTGTCGTCGAACGAAAGCTTGCCTTCATCCTGAAGGATCATCACGGCGGTCGACACAATCGGCTTCGTCATGGAAGCGATGGAAAATAGATTGAATTTCTTCATCGCTCGGTTGCTGTCGATATCAGCCAACCCAACGGCACCAAGATGGACGATCTTGCCCTGATGCCCGACGAGCGTTACCGCACCGGCAATGTCGCCGGCATCGACGAACGCTTGCATCGCTGAATTGATCTCAGCGATTTCCGGTGGCGACTTACGCACTTGCGTCAGTTTGCGCGAAAGCAATGACGGGCGAAAGAAACAAGAATACGTGCAAGTGACAAAGAACGCATTGGCGAATCTCCAATTGGATTAAAGCGGTACCGCTCGCATGGAGCCTGGTTCTGGACTGAATTGTAACAGATTCCAATCACATCGTTCGACCCAACGGTCCCATGGAACACGCGGGCCGTTTGCTCGAGCGACCAGCGTCGCGCCCCACGATCGTTCAATCCAGTTGGATCGGTTCCAGGCAGATATTTCGATAGGCCACAGGGCCATGATCTCCCTGCAGCATCAGTGGACCGCATTTCGACTCGGGTACGTTTTCGTAGCTGGCGGTGCGCGTGGGCCCGGTGACATCGACATTCTCGTGAACGACGACACCGTTGTGGATCACTTTCACAAACCGTGCGTGTTCGGTCTTCTTGCCAGCGGTATCAAACCGCGGTGCACGGAAGATGATGTCAAACGACTGCCACTGACCGGGCGGCTTGCTGGCGTTCCGGCGAGGCGCGTGGCCCTCATACCCTTTGTCGTCCTTCCAACGTTCGTAGATGCCGCCGCAATCTGAGTACTTTGGCTGTTCGACGCCCCAGCTGTCGAGTACCTGGATCTCATAACGTCCCATCAGGTAGACGCCCGAATTGGAACCTTCTGGCACGCAGAACTCAACGTGTGCCTTGACGTCTCCATGCTCGTACGTGCTGAGTAGATTGGTAGTCCGTCCGTTCTGCCCGTTGACCAAGACTCCTTGCCCGTCTTCGAGGGCGAAGACTTTTGGATTAGCGGTGTTGACCCTGACCGATTGGACAAGTTGCCAATCCCCGGTGGGATCGCGCCAGCCGCTGAGACTTTTGCCGTCAAGGATCGTCACCTTCTGCCCGGCGCCCTCGGCACTCCATCCCACTGAACGGTTGCCCGCGGCCGCAACGGCAAAGAGGGTCGCCAACATCAGTCTTGCGCTTGGTGATATTTTCATCGATGTGCTCCTGTGTCGCGTTTGATGACTCGACCTTAGGATCGGGGGAAAAATAACTTCACCTAGTTCCCTCGCCCCTTTGGGGAGAGGGTAGGGTGAGGGACTAGCAAATCTGGAAGTTATTTTTCCCCGGTTCCTTAGTATACCAATTCTGCCACCGAGCGTTGACAGGCGAGTGCGTTATTGAGGTAGACTTGGCATTCGAACGTGATCAGCTCGTGTCGATCCGCAGTCGTGGGCGGCTTGGGAGTTGTCATCCATCGAAGGTCTTGCGGAATTGAGTCGCGAAGCCATCTACCAACATTTTCCGGGCTATCTCGGTTCGGCAACAACACATGGCGCACCACGCCCGTCACACTCGTCCAAGCCGGACCGTGGAAGCTGATGGAGTTTCTTGAAGATAAGCACCTGGAACTATATAACCTCAGCGAAGATCTGGGAGAGCGCAAAGTGACAATACAGCGATCACGGTCTCACTCGCCCGAGTTGGTAGTCAAGCGTAAAGGTGTGTTTCGAATCGGCGTTGCACTTGTCAGTACGGGAGAATAGGCCCTGACGTAGATTTTGTGCTCGTCCGGGGCGAAACGCAGTGTCCGTAACCAGCCGTCCCCACCATTGGGAAGGCCCTGGTAGTCCACCAGCATTTCGCGGACCGGTTTCCCGGCGTCGTTCGTGCTGGTCTGCGTTCCCACACCAAGGACATGCCCGCTGACGACCATGAAGATGTTCGGCTGCTTGCGGACGAGTTTCTCCCAGATATCCTGGCCCGAGTTGTCGGTCAGACCGTACGCCGTCCCACAGGCGGTGTCACGTCCTTCGGGTCGCATGTAACAGTGCGTAATCAGGATGACGTGATGTGCGGGATGCGAGTTTAAGATTCGCTCCGCGTTGGGTCAAAATACTGCGGCGAGCGGTTCGAGCTGTGAAACACGGATATTCCTGGCGGCCAGCCGGCAGATCTGTCCAACGTTCCTGGCGAATATCTCGACCTGCCGAGCGATGTCTTGGTAAGATGCTCGGTGTAGCCGTCTGGTGCGAAATCCGGCGCAACGTCAGGTAAACAGAAGACCTCGGCTTCTACGGGAGGGAGAACATGAGTTGCCAGACAAATCGACGCAGGTTCCTTCAGAGCGCTATCATGCCAGCGGCGAGCTGGATGATCCTCGGATCGGCACGCTCCGCCAGATCGTATCACGCGAATGAGAAGCTGAACGTTGCCGTGGTGGGCATCGGCAAGCGAGGCCGTTGGCACGTGAGCGTCGTCCCCAGGTTGGACCAGAACCTCGTGGCGCTGTGCGATGCGAACCACGAGGCCACGGCCGACGTGTTCGCCAAGTATCCCACCGTGCCCAAGTATCGCGACTTTCGCAAGATGCTCGACGAGATGGATCGCCAGATCGATGCCGTTGTAATCGCCACGCCACCCCACACGCACGCTGTGATTGCCGCCAGAGCCATGAAACGCAAGAAGCACGTCTACGTTGAAAAGCCAATCGCGCACGACGTAGGCGAAGCCCGCACGCTACGGCGCATTGCCAAAGAGCAGCAAGTGGCCACGCAGCAAGGTAACCAGGGGATGGCTACCGATTCGTTCCGGCGCACGCTGGAGTTAGTCTTAGAAGGGGCGATTGGCGAGATTCGCGAGGCGCATGTGTGGTACGTGTTCGGCGGTTCGGGCCCGATCCAAAGACCTAAGGATACACCTCCGGTGCCGGACTACCTCGATTGGGACTGCTTCCTGGGTCCCGCGCCATTTCGCCGGTATCATCCGCGTTACGTCAACGGCTGGGGCGCCTGGCGAGAATACGGCGCGGGTTGTCTCGGCGGCGGTGGCTCGCACTCGATCAATATGGCCTTCAAGGGCATGAATCTCGGCGCTCTGTGGGAAAACCAAGGCAAGAGTCTGATCCGTGTCGAGACGGAGATCTCGGAGATGTGTCCCGAGAACTTCCCTCGTTGGCAAGTCATTCGCTTTGACATTCCCGCGCGCGGGTCGCAGCCAGCGGCGCAGATTCACTGGTACAACGCTTCGGAGCAGGAACTCAAGCGGCAGGGTATCTGGGCTCGGCTGGAGAAGACCGCTGGTCGCTCGCTGGAGTGGACGGATGGTAGTTGGACTCCGCACTCCGGCACGTTGTTGGTAGGCACGAAGGGCATCGTGCACACTAACGCCCACAACTCGGTCTGCGACCTTTTGCCAAAGGCTGACTTCCCGAACGCCGGTGGCCCACCGCAGGCGTTCCCAAGCGTTGCGGGCCACCAGCAGGAATGGATCGCGGCCTGCAAGGGCGGACCGGCGCCGCTTTCCAACTTGGATCATTCGGGCCCGTCCATGGAGCTCTTGCTGCTCGGCAACATCGCCTCGTTAGCTGGCGGACCGCTGGAGTTCGATCCCGTGCGCTGCCACATCACCAACAACGACGGAGCCGACCAGGCGCTCCGTCCCGAACACCGGAAAAGTTGGGCTCTGTGAACGCTCGCTCAAAGGGTGGTATCATCGATCGCCGTCGCTGCGAACTCAATCGTCGTCGAAGCAGCTTCCGCAGCGTGCCCCTGCAAATTCTGCCAGTTGTGCCGCTGACTCCCGTCCTGAGTAGGGACTCGCATTTCCACCGCTGGGCTGGTGAAAGTCGCTGGACCGATTTACCGCTGGATGGTGCCCAACTGCCCGTTGACTTCGTTATAATCTACGAACCTATTGATAGGATCGTGGAGAGACCCATGGCACGTAACGGCGGCCCACTCCCAACATGTAAACTGACGGTGTTCTATGTACCATACAGTCGATGAATGCGGTACCCTTTGGACTCGCCGGAGTTGGCTTAAGGCGGCCGGTGCCCTGACGGTGGGCGCCACGTGTGCGCCGACGTTGCGGGCGGCGGCAGAACCCGAAAATCCGTCTACCCCGCTCATGCAAATCGGCATTCTGATGGGGACGTTCTGCGCGTCCGACGTTGGAAACCCGATTAGATGCCGTGAAGGACTGTGGGCTGGATTGCGTGCAACTGAATATGGGCTGCGCGGGGCTGCCCACGATGCCCGATGAGATACCGCCAGGACTTGTCACGCGGATTCGCCGCGAAGCGGGTGCCCGCGGGATCACCATCGCTTCGCTGGAAGGGACGTTCAACATGAGCCACCCCGACGCAGACCATCGTCGGGCTGGACTGCGGCGGCTGCGCGTAATGGCTGCGGTCTGCCAACCGTTGGGCACGTCGAAGATCCATCTTTGTACCGGCACACGCGATCTGGGCAACATGTGGCGGCGCCACGCGGACAATAATTCGCCGGAAGCTTGGCGCGACATGGTGTCTTGCGTCCGCGAAGCAACCGACATTGCCAGACAAGCGGGCGTGATCTTGGCCTTCGAACCCGAAGTCAACAACGTGGTCGATTCGGCAATGAAGGCTCGGCGGCTGATGGACGAAGTCGGCTCGCCGCATTTGAAGGTTACGATGGATGCGGCGAACATTTTCCACGTCGGCGATCTGGCGCGGATGAGCGAAGTTTTGGATCAAGCGTTCGAGTTGATCGGCAAGGACATCGTCTTGGCCCACGCCAAGGACCTTAGCCGCGATGGCGACGCCGGTCATGAAGCGGCGGGGCACGGCAAGCTGGACTATGATCGCTATCTCTCGTTGCTGCACGCGTACGGGTTCCGTGGTCCGCTCTTGCTGCACGGACTGACGGAGGCGCAAGTCCCCGGTTGCGTGGCCTTCTTGCGCGACAAGCTCGCCCACGTCGCCACGCAGGTGAAAGGCTGAGGCCAACGCCCTGGTGGAAACAAACAGCCTACACGCGCCCATGATCAGTCTGTAGATTGGGGCTATCGCTTCTTCAACGTCATGCTGATACCGAAACTCTCCATCATGATGAACGACGTGTCCAAGGCCGGGTTCGTGGTGATGGCTTCGATGTATCGGGGATCCGGCATGGGGCGGTGCATGTCGTGGCCCAGGATCAGCCCGCCCGGGCGAACCAACGGCAACAGCTTTTCGAGATAGTCGACGTATCCCTTCTTCTCGGCATCGAGGAACAACACGTCGATCGGTTCTTCGTGTTGCTTGATCGTCTCGTGAGCGTCTCCTTCGATGATCGTGATCACGTCGTCTACCCCCGCCTTCTCGAAGTTAGCTCGGGCCAGTTTGATCTTTTCCGGATCGATCTCGTGCGTGAAGACCTTTCCGCCACTTGCCCGCGCGCCCAGCGCAAGCCAGATCGTGGAATAGCCGCTCGACGTGCCGATCTCGACGACACGCTTGGCCCCTACCGCTTCGGTCAGTTGCCTCAAGACGCGTCCTTCTCGGGTCGTCACGTTCAGATGCCATGTGCCCTTGGTCATCTCTTCCAGAGTAGTCAAAGCCTGCTGTTCCTGGTCGTTCTTGGCCAGTGGCGGCCTGTCGATCTCCGGGGCTCCTCCATAGTCAAAGCTCGGGCGTTCGCGTTGCCCATCTGGATCCTGCGCCGACAGCGCGTTCGACAAGAAAGCACATAGCCACCAACGGCACGACGAAAAGGGCGACAAGTTTCATGTTGCGACTCCCCTAATTGCGCGTGAAGTAATCGATATTTCATGACGCTCACGGCCGAGTACTAATCCCGGCTGAAGACGCATGACATTCTAGCATGGACCGTCAGGTTGATGGCGTCGTACGCAGCCTAGCCGAACTGACTCCAAAGTGGTGGTGCAAATGGCACATTGCGGATGACTGACGCAGTTGGATCCTGCTTAACGCGTCATCTCGCCGGCAAGCGGAAGATAACAGACCGTCTTGCCGATCGACAATGAAGCTCGCACCCAGGTCCGAGTCTTAACCAGGCAAATAATTTCCTGTCCACGAATGTGGGGATTGGTAAATTCTGGAAATCTGGAAACGAGAAACAGCAAGGAAAATGAACACTGGAGATAACAGGACCCTACCCAGCCTTCTGGCCGAAGCCAGTGAGGACCGCCACGATCATCACCGGGAAGAGAAACAACCCATAGAAGATGTAAGGTGCCTGCTGCGCCCAGGTAAGGACTTCGACAAAGGGGTAAGGCTCGATCAGAGTCCGTTGGACCGCCGTGGCCGCCACCATGGTCGCGGCGTACGGCAAAATGTAGGGAAAAGAGCAGGACACGGTATCCATGAGGTTCGCACTGCGGTACGGATGGATCCGATGTCGCTTTCGTAGCTCGTTCACGAGGGGTCCTGCCGTGATCATCGCGACCGTGTTGACCGAAACGCACAGGTTGGCCAACGAAATGAGCGCGACAATGATCCCTTCCGCGGAGCGGACTCCGCGTGCGACCTTGCGGTCCAGCCATGCCAACACCTGCGGAAGGAATCCTGAATCGGCCATGATGCCCATGGCGGTCACCAGCAGCAGCGTCAGAATGCAGGTGGGGATCAACGAGACCGTTCCCTCGACGGCGCTGCCCGCCACGGAGCCCTCGGCGGTAACGCAGAAGACGTCTCGGAGGTGGAAAACACGGCACAGCGGCCCAATCACCAGGGCGGCGCCGAGACCCGCGGTCAAGGCCGCCAGGAAGTTACGCCCGATCACAGCGACGAGGAACACGAGCAACGCGGGAAGCAGCATGGGCAAGCCGGTCGGGTCGGCGATCTCCGTCATCAGACGATCCGCTTGCTGTAGATCGACCGCCGAATCTCCCCCTCCGACCAGGCCGAACAGCGCACAAGAGAGCCCTGCGGCGATCAGCACGTACTTCAGACGTGACCACACCACTCCGCCGACGTCGGTTTCCTGAGTGGCGGCGGAAACGATAGTGGTGTCCGAGATGGGCGCCAGGTTGTCTCCGAACGCAGCGCCGCTGAAGATCGCCCCCATCACGGCTGCCGGATTGGCACCCAGCGCAACGCCGGCCGGGTAGATCACCGCCGTGAAGCCAACCACCGTTCCCATGCCTGTGCCAACGGTCACTGCAAACAAGGCCGTCGACACGAACACCGAGACGGTGAAAGCCGCACCTGTGAGGTGGAGTTCAGCGCCCACCCAGACGATAGCCTCCACCAGGCCCGAGTCGGCACAGAATGCCGGAGAAACGCGCCCGCCCACAGCCAAGCCACGATGGCGACAGTGGCCGTGCGATTCGCCATCAGAGCAAACACTCGCTCCGTGTAGATCGCTGGCCTACGCGCCGCAAGCATCCCCAGAGAGATACCACCCATGGCCGCGATGATCATGCCCTCGACCACCGGTGCCCCGGCAATCACCAGGCTCGTGGTGGCGAGAATGAACACGGCAAGCGGGACGGTACTCATCCAGGCCCCACCCCAGAACCGAATTTGATCTTCCACGGCCGGCTCCTCTTGTGCGACCTTTCAATGGGATGCTCACGCCAGCGCCAAGGATGTGCTCTCCGCGACGGCAAATCACTGCCTGCCGGCCCTTTCTAGGCGGTCCTCGCCCCGGCGTCAAGAAACCGATAGGATGAAACGTCGTTTTGTCATGGGACGGTTCGTAGGACGAATGAGGACGAGCGTACTGTCTCTTCATATGTTGTCAACCAGCTCTTGGGGAAAACGTCAATGCACGCAATGGTTCTGCGTCGCGGCCTGCGGGGCACAAAAAACGCTGGACCACCACGGGATACATTAACTTGACTATATGAGGATATTCGAATGAACAGGACAGGTTGTTTTTTGACGGCATTTATCATGATTGTCGCGACAACGGCCAGAGGTGGCGAAAAACAAAGTCCTATCGAAGCACTTCTTCCGAAGGAATTGGCTCCCGATGTCCACGTCCTCTGCGCCTCGCATCGTTTCGGATCGGCGACGGTAGGCTGGGTAACGTTTGGGGATGAATCGATACTGATCGATTGCCCGCATCCGGACTATTTGCCCAAGATTTTGGCCAGGATAGAGAGTACGACGGGTAAACCGCTGAAACGGGTCATCCTGACGCACTCGAGGCAGTCGCAATTGGAGGCGGCACAGGAACTCCTGAAACGCGGTATCGGGCTCTACGCAGAACACCAAACGGCTTTGCTCTTGAAGCAGGCGTTGCCGAGCAATGACCCCGCGGCCCAGGCTATCCGGGAGGTCGGTGAGATGATGGAGATCCGGGACAACGGCGGACTGCTCGAGTTACATCCTCTGGGACATGCGTCAGGACCGGGTAACCTCGCTGTGCTGGTACCTCACAGAAACATCCTCTTTGCGGGAGAGGTTTGCTCAAACGGACCCAAAAACGATATTCCAAGGGGTCACAACAAGCGCTGGATCGAAGCCCTTGGACAGCTCGAGCAATTGTCAGCCGAGACCGTGGTCCCCGCATTTGGCGGCATCGGGGGCCCCGAACTTCTTCGGCGGCAGAAAGACTTCCTGGTAGAACTGCGTCGGCGTGTCAGTTATCTCATCACGCAGTCCAAGCCTCGTGACTTCGTTGTTGGTAGGCTCAAGACACATATTGGGGTGCCCGTCTCACCGATCCTCTCGAATTGGTTCCCTTATGACATCCCCAAGGTGACCGACATCGAGCATTTGTACGACGAGCTCACGGTGCCCATCGAGCCCTTACAGGAATGATCCGTTTAACGAAGAGGATGAGACGTCCGCGTGCTCTGGCCCTTATCGGCGACCGTGTTCACGACCCTGCACATATCGAAGAATATTTGACCCGTGCGTTTTCTGAAGCCGGTGTAGCGGTACGCTTCGCCTTCGACGTTCGCGCCCTTTCTTCAGAGAACCTGAAACAAGTCCATATTTTCTGCATCTTGCGTGACGGTGTTCACTGGCCGGAAGGAATTGACAAACACTCTATATGGATGACCCCTGACCAGGAAAAAGCCATCGTCGGCTTCGTAAAGAATGGCGGCGCACTTATCGGTCTTCACAACTGTCCGGGACTTTATCCCGAGGGAGGACCTTATCTGGAACTCCTCGGAGGCACGTACAAGGGACACGGTCCTTTAGAACGGTTCCGAGTCAAGGTCCACGATACCGACCACCCGATCGCTCGGGGTGTGGAGTCTTTCGAAGTCGCTGATGAGCAACACACCCCCGTCCCGAATTTGGACAAGGTTCACATCTTTTTGAAGAGTTACTCTGAGGAGGGCGTCGAGGCCGCAGCAGGTTGGGCCTACGACTTCGGCAAGGGTCGAGTGTGTTATCTTGCGAATGGGCATACACGTGAGTCGCTGGCGCATCCGATGGTACAGCGTCTTTTGCGCAATGCCATAAACTGGTGCTTGAAACGCGAGACAGAAGAAGCTGGGAAATGAAGATTCCTTTCTCCAGTGTTGAATGTTTGGCTGTTTCCCGTCAGCAATGATGGCACAGGCTAAAGTTCTTAGAAGTCATTCCCAAACGCTCCTTAGGAGGACAAAGATACAGCCAAGCTGTGCCATCTGCGCTTGTCAACCGAAGATCGGGCATTTGGATCAAATGACTGCGACGTCGGCGGCACAAGGGGCGTGCTGGGTGTGCGCAAGCTCGAGCGCACCGGTTCCCGGGTCAATTCGGAAGCATTCAACACAGTCAGCGTCCTGGCTCGCCACAAGCAAATACTTGCCACTCGGGTCGAGGGTGAGGTTCCGAGCATTCGAGTTAGCCGCTAGCGCGTATCGGCTTGAAAACGTCAGCTTACCGTCGTCAAGTCCCACGGTGTACACTGCAATGCTCTGGTGGACCCGGCAGACGTAGTAGTAGTGTGATGCGTCGGCCGACAAGCAGCCTTCGGCGCCCCAGAAATCAGCCTTGCCGAGATTTTCCGGGTGGCCGCGCCCCTCGAAGCCTTCCGGATAGCAGCGCACAGTCTGCACCGGCACTAGCCCCTTGTCGTCGTCAACGGCGCATACGGCGACGGTGCCGTCAAGCTCGCAATTCACGTACGCCACACACATGGGGGGCGCTCGGAAATCACCCACCATAGCAGGGCGCGGCCGCGAGGTGCGACGGAACCGACAGGATCGACAAGTCCGGTCGCCTTTGCCTTCGGCACCTCGGGTAAAGTCTGCGGATTGTGCCACTGACTCCCGTCTTGAATAGGGACTTGCATTTCCACCGGAGGGCTGTTGAAAGTCGCTGGACCAGTTCACCACGCATCATTCCCCTTCCTTTTTGACGAGCGTTGATACGACTCTTCTGTGGAGAGACGTGGCTCCAGACCCGCCAACAGACTGTGTCATGCGTGTGGCACCCTCAACTGCTCTTCGCGCATTGACGCACCCTACTCGCACCGCCTATGATGGCGGCGGCATTGAACTCGACGAGAACCTGCGACACCTGTGCGAATTTAACCGTCATGGAAGAACTCCGCGTGGTACTCAACCGTCTCAAGAATATTCGGCACGTGGTGCTCGACCTGGACGGGACAATCTACCTGGGAGACCGCTTGTTTGCGTGGACCAAGCCGTTCCTGGAGTTAACGGATAAGTTGGGAATCGACCATTCGTTCATCACTAATAACTCATCTCGCAGTGCACTGGAGTACGTATCGAGGCTGCGCGGAATGGGATTGGAAGTGGAAGTCGATCGCATCTTCACTTCCGCTCACGCCACGATCGAGTATCTTCACCGAAACCATCCTCGAATCGGTCCGATTTTCGTACTGGGTACGCCCAGTCTGCGTGAAGAGATACGTGTGGCAGGGTTCCTGCTCGCCGAAGCGGTGCCTGCGGCGTGCTGGTGCTGACCGGCGAAACCGACCGGGCGACGGCCGAGGCGGCTCGCCCCGAACCGGACCTGATTGTCACCGACTTGAAGGAATTCGGTAAGCTGCTTGAAAGAGCCGTTGAAGATCAAGGAGAGTATCGGAGCAATGGATCCACTGATCTACGCATATAGCGTTGGCGGCATAGTGTTCTGCATTGGAATGGTTTATGCCGCGAAGCAGGGCTACATCAGCTTCACTGCGCGTGGTATGCGCAACTTGCTCGCCTGCCTCTTCGTGCCTGCATTCTTTCTGACGCTGCAAGCTTATCTGCAATACGCGCCCATGGAAACGGCTCCGAAAACACCCTACACCGGCGGTGCCGAAGAGGTCTTGAGTGGCGCATCACACGTGCGTGGCGAAGTGATCGACTACGTGATCATGATCGGCTATTTCCTGATTATTCTGGCAGTCGGTACCTGGTTCGGACGACGGCAGAAAACGACCCAGGACTTCTTTTTCGGAGGACAGCGGTTTGCCTGGTGGTTGATCGCGTTCAGTTTGATTGCGACGACGGTTGGTTCCTACAGTTTTGTCAAGTACAGCCTGATGGGCTACCAGTACGGACTGGCGAGCAGTCAAACCTACTTGAATGATTGGATTTGGCTGCCGCTACTGGCGTTCGGCTGGCTGCCGATCCTCTACTTCTCGCGGGTCACGTCGATTCCCGAGTATTTCAGTCGGCGGTTCGGCCCTGGCGTGCGGTTCTGGGCCACCGTCTATATCCTGATCTACTTGGTTGGCTACGTGGGAGTAAATCTATTCACGATGGGCAAGGTGCTGAACGGCCTCGTCGGCTGGGATATTTTCTGGGGGGCTGTGGTAGTGGCCGTGATCTCTGCCAGCTACGTCACGATCGGCGGACAAACGAGTGTGATCATGACCGATTTGCTCCAGGGCGTCATGCTGCTCTTCACCGGCCTGATCATCCTGGTACTAGGCATTGACTATCTCGGCGGATTCGGTGTCTTTTGGAGCAACCTGCCGCGCGAATGCCGGTTGGCTTTTGCCAACTTTAATCAACGTCCCGATTTTCCGAGCGTGGGAATCTTCTGGCAGGATGCTGTGGCCAATTCAGGGATGTTTTATTTCCTGAACCAGGGGATCGCGATGCGGTTTCTGGCTGCCAAGTCGCTGGCCGACAGCCGCAAGGCCATTTTCGCTCTGATGGTCGTACTGATGACCGTCGGGGCATGTGTGGTGGCTTCGGGGGGCTGGTCGGCTCGAGCACTGGTGCACGCGGGCGTGCTGCCCGATACGATCGATCCGAAGAAGGCATTCTATATTGCCACCGAGTTCTTGAGCACACCTGGCCTGTTCGGCTTGATCCTCGCCGCGCTGACGGCGGCGCTAATGTCCACGGTCGACACGCTAGTTACGGCCGTGGCAGCAATTGTCGTGAACGATGTCTATCGTCCCTACGTGCGTCCCGCGGCCACCGATCGGGAGACGCTCCGCGCCGCGCGCATCTCTTCCGTATCGGTCATGCTACTCGGCGTGGCACTCGTCCCGCTGTTTATGACCTTCGATTCAATCTACGCCGCGCACGGTGCATTTACGGCAGCTGTTACACCGCCCCTTGTCGTGGTGCTGTTACTGAGCGTGTTCTGGCGACGTTTCACACGCTGGGCAGCGCTCTGCACACTGGTCGGAGGTCTGGTCGCCATCTTTATGTCGATCCTCGTTCCCCAGGTGATCACACCCTTTGCACATGGCGTTCCGATGATCGATGTGGGGGATGGCCTGTTGGCCGGCATGAAACAGTACAAGTTCATGAGAGCGTTTTACGGGATCGTCGTCAGCGGCGTGATCGCGTTTGTCGTGACGCTACTGACCAGGCCGGAACCTTTCGAGCGACAGCGAGGTTTGGTGTGGGGCACCATCGCCGACGCGCTGAAGCACTACAAGGGTTCACCCGGCGACGAATCC
Organism: uncultured Planctomycetota bacterium; assembly: GCA_963700575.1. Lineage (GTDB taxonomy): Bacteria > Planctomycetota > Planctomycetia > Pirellulales > Pirellulaceae > JAJRVM01. The sequence goes on from CAVOYC010000002.1 coordinate 240,467, forward strand.
ATTCATCGTCGGGCCACGGTTCGACCGCTGCGCCTGGCCACGGAGCCCGCATGTGTTGGCGCCTCGCAATTGCCGGTCGTGCACTTATCGCAAACGGCTGCTGATGCTCTGTTTGCGGAGTGCGGTGACCTGATTTACGTGACCGACCGGCGCTGGTGGTTGGGAGGTCTTCGCTCAACCCACGCCGTGGTTGGAGCGATAGGCGTTGATGCGGATGGCCCCGTCGTGGAGATCGGTCCACAGACCTGGCGCAATGTCATCAGTCGGGGACGAGTCGAACATCTCGTCATCATTGAGCGACTTTACTGAGTCCGATCTGCCAGCAATACCTGTGCCTAGCAAGAACTCCATCCGAGCGAGCAGGAAAGAAAGATGCCTCACGAATGACGCAGTTTGACATTGGAGTGGGACGGTGACGCGGAGAAACAACGGCTCATTTGATGCGGCACTTCGCCTCATCGCTAAGAGCCGGTGGCGGAGCGAGACGGACATTCTCCGACATCCAGCAGCACGGGCTGTGACGCGATGGATACCCGTCTCGGTGCTGGTGAGATTCCGACCATCGCGCCTTGGTGGTCCGCGTTCACAGAATTTGGCCGGTTCGAATCTCAGCCATAGGCATCCCGGCTCGCTGGATAGGACGGGACGCTCCTCCCTGTTCTTGGCCCCGTTGCATTGGCGCACACTACATGGCGCGCCACGATCGCAGCCGCCGAACGCCAATCGGGCCAAAGTAACGAAAGCAGGACCCAGAACATGCGGTCGCGTTGACGTAGCTTTGGACGTTTTCCCGAACGCTCGAGTACCGCCAGCTGCTGGCGGAGGGCCAAATTCTCCAGGACCAAGTGACATCTGGCGACGACTAACGACTGGAGACGCGATACCAGCGCTTTTCAGGCACCCATTCCCGGCTCCTTGCCAGTTGACACAATGGGCATTCTAGCTACTCAGGGCGCCTGGCCGCAATCGACACAAATCCTTGCCCTGAAACAAGGATGCGGTTTTTGCGAGGGACAGCTGCGGAAACCCGGCAACGTCGGCCCGCGTCTGAGGTGCGAACGTCGTGTGCACCAAGCTAAACAAATGACTGGTTTTGGTAATCGAATTGGACGACTTTGTTCTGGCGGTGAGAAATGACGCCCATCGAGAGCGGAGCCTGTACTCGCAGCGCGATATCGATGGAACATGCCGGCTGTTCCCGCGTCTTAACGCAGTCGAGGAAGTTCTGCCAGAGTTTGGACGTGTCACCCATGCCTTTCCAGGGAAGCGTAACATCGGTCTGTTTCTTGCCGGCGCTGCCAAACGACACGACTCGGATGCCATCGTTGGACGTCCCGATCATTGGCCAGGAGATAATGCCTTCGGTTCCGCGGATGACGGTGTCCATGGGGACGTGGTTGGAGAGTGTGTTGACCAGAATGACGCTGGGTCCGTCGGGGTAATCGGCGATGATATTACACTGATCCGGTACCTCCCGGTTGTACTGAAAGGTGCCACCGCCGCCGAATACGCGTTCGGGGAAGTCGAGATCCAAGATCGCGAAGACCGGCGTATAAGCATGGACCAGCAGGTCGGTCGCCGGTCCGCCGGCATAATCCCAGTACAGTCGCCACTGGAAGAATCGCGAGACACTGAAAGGGACTTTCGGCGAGTCGCCGAGAAAGCGTTCCCAGTTCAGATCGGGCCCAGGCTTCGCGTTTGGATCCGGAATCGGCATCCGTTCACCCCAGTCGCCACGCCGCATATAGGCGCACTGCGCGTGTACCGGCTTGCCAATCATGCCATCCTGGATCATTTTGCGAATCGCCGGATAGTTGTCGTCGGCCATGTACTGCGTCCCGACTTGAACCAGGCGTTGGTTCTTTTTGGCGGCCGCATCGATCTGCTTCGCCAGTTCGAACTGATTCCAGTGGGTCAGCGGTTTTTCGCAGTAAACGTCTTTCTTGGCGTTCAATGCGTCGATGGCCTGCGGGGCGTGGTGCGCGTCGGGTGTGGCAATGCACACGACATCGACGTTCGGGTCCTCCAGTAACTTCTCGTGCTCGTCATACATTTTGGCATTGCCCAACCGCTTGCTGGCATCTTCCAGGCGAGGGCGATAGACGTCGCAGACGGCAACCGGCTGGGCGATCCCTTGTTTCTGAAAGTTCTGGATGATCTCCTGATGGGCACCGCTTCGACTTCCGACTCCGATAAATCCCACGCCGATCCTGTCGTTGGCCCCCTTCGCCGTCGCGGCCATGACGTGCGGGACGGGAAAGACTGCGGCCGCCGCAGCACCGATCCGAACCGTGTTCCTGAGAAACGTCCGCCGATCTGTCCTGTTTTCGCTATCCATCAACAACTCCTCCGCGACCTTGTGGAAAGAACGGTGGGAGCGGGACCGTCTCTTCGAAAGCGTGTCCCGTCCCCGTGACAGCCTCATTGTTCGCGCCGTGTAGCACGACGACCCATTCTAATGTCGAGTCGCTCGGGTCTTCAAGCGAGGTCCGAACGCGAGGCACATTGCCGATCGCGACGGCCAGAAAAAGTCCAACGATCATTTTGTGCTTTGAAATCTCGACATCTCAGCCAGTCAGTGGAACACGAGCCACATCGATGGTAAAGTCGGGAGTGCAGTGGGATTGAAATGCGCTTTGGCGCCGAACCTGAGTGAGAACGTTGGGAGACTACATGAAAACCGTAATCGCATTTTCCTGTCTGCTGGTCTTGCTTATTCAGCCGGTCAAATTAACTGCAACGCCCCCACCCATACCCCATCTCGCGGAATGGGAAGCCCATATGACGAACAATGCGACGATTATCGCGGCACAGCTCGGCGCGATAGATCACCGCAAATGTGTAAGACCCGGATGCGATGCTTTGAACGAGGGGCTGGCATGGTACTATGACGGTGACAGGGTCTTCCGCCAAATCGCGCGCTATACGAAAGACAACTCCTGGCTGACTGCAGCCACGAAGTGCAGATTGTATTACCGGGCATATCTCAATTGTCCGACGGTGGGACATTATGTAGACGGCTGGAGAAATTTCACAAAGGGTTTTTACTACGACTGGGTGGACAACCGTGACGCAACTTCAAGGAATGATGCGATCTTGATCGCAAAACGGGGGAAGTTCTCTCAGTCGCAGCACGAGGCTGACCTGCCCGGCTGGCTGACAACACCATCCATTGTCGACGTGAGCCGGGAGATCGCCTATGCCATCAACGCATGGAGCGTTGCGAAGGATTGTGGTGACGCTGAATTCGCTGGACGCGACCCTTACCTCGACCTGGCTTACTACCAGCTGGATACCTGGAAACTCTATCTGCAGGGATACCCCGGAGGAATATACCCAGGGGAGCCTGGAGCAAAATACCAGCCGTTCATGTTTGCGCTCACCTGTGAAGCGTTAATAACGGTCTACAACAGATCCGACACAGTACAGGCTGACAGGGATAAAATACTGACAAAAACAGCGGATGTCGCTAAGCTCACCTACGACAAACTTTACAGCGACAAAAATCACTCGTTCTGCGCAAACACCGGAAACCCGACGACCTACTGGCCCGCGGTCAACTTGCTTGTAGTCCCGCTCTACGGCTGGCTCTGGCACGAGACAGCTGAGCAGTACTATCTTGATGCCGGCGACAAGATCTTTTCGGACGGAGTGGTCTTCGGCTGGCCCGAAGTGTGGGGTGGCAAGCAGTTCAGCCAGAACTACCGTTGGAGCTTTGATTATGTGAACTGGAGACAACAGGACCCAGTGACGGTCACCCGACAAAAGAATTGAGCGTCTTTGCACGTACCACGCAAAATGCTAAAGACGCTCAACATGGGGCTCGTGGTCAGTGCCGCGCCCCAATTCTCTGCGCGCTGACTTGCGATAACTCAAGTCGAACGCAGCACTTCGGGTTTGGCTGAGTAGTCTGACCACACGGCCTTTCGGCCCGGCGACTTGCCCTTGACGGCCAAGAGTCGGCGTTGATCATCGCTGAGCAGGAGCCGTTTCTTCCCCGTGTGGGAAATCCCGGCCGTTCAGCGAACAACACGTCCAGCAGAACTTATTTATGGGGGACGCGGACCGTACACCGGAAGCGGTTTGCCGCGCTCGTATGCACCCAGATCGGGAGCGGTTCCGATGAAGCCGTCAGTCAGCGTGGGTAATTCGCATCCCGCATCCACTGCAGCCGATCCCGCGCGAAGCCGGAAATCGAGCCCTTCCAGTTGATAGACACGCGCCCGGTCTTCCGGGTCCGGTGGCTGCACGCTTTCGAACACATCGTAGTCGAGCATGACGCCGTGCTTTTCCTGCCCGGTTGCAGCGCTGAATGCCCCGAGTGATTCGAACCAAAGTGTGCTTCCACCCTGGCTGTTCTCGCCCCCTCGAAATGAAAGTGTGAAGTCCTGCAGGGTCTCAGTCGGCTGACACCACACAAACAGCGGATCGGCCGCCGGTTTCTTTCGGTAGCCGTTGTAATCGAACGAGGTATACGAGGTGTAACTCATCGACGAGAGTGTCGGACGGTCCGGTTGGTGTCCCAGGAACAAGTTGTTCCGGAAATGGCCATTGGAGTACATGGATAGACCCGTTTCGGTGCAGAACGTATTGTTGTAGACAACAAGTCCAGTGGGACGGGCAGAGAACTTCAGGGAGTCTCCGGACGTATGGCAGACGTTTTTGACATAGTATGCAGGGCCGCCGAAAACGGGCTGGCCGCTTAGCGCCGAGTGGTAGCAATTGATTCCGCGGTTTTCGTAGATGCGGATGTTGTGCACGCCGCCGTCGGCCTCGATGAAGTTGTCAGCGATGAGGAAGATGTCGTTGTTGTAGATGTCGATGGAAGCGCACTGCTCGCCGGGGCCGCCCTCCGGGCGCCCGTGGGTGTCCACGCAGACAGCGTCATGGTAATAGGCAATGTAGTTATGGCAGACGACATGTCCCTGGCCGTAAACCTTGATGGCGTTGTATGATGTGATGGGCGCGGGATCTTCCAGCCCGGCCCAGCCGTGGTTCCGCGTGCGGTCATGCATGCCGATCATGGTGTTGTCCGCGATATAGTAATCGTTCGAACCGGCCCAGTGGGTCATCACGCCTTGGCCGACTTTGTCCATTGTGCAATTCACAACCGAGAGCCCGGAACAGCCCAAAACCCGTTTGAGCCCTGCATAGAAGGCGATTTCGGTGTTGATGATGGTGAGACCTTCGAAATAATGGTAGTCCGCGGCCATGACATCGAACAGCCGGTAGTTCCCGTCGCCGTCAAAGATCACCTCGCCGTCGCCCGCCGCCTTGATGGTGATTGGACGCTCGGCGGTACCGTCCTGCGTAAATACGTAAGTGCCGTGGAAGTCGAGTCCCAATTTATCGGCGTATCGGTAGCGGTCGCCCTTGTAGATACCTGCGTGGACCAGGATCACATCACCCGGTCGCACCCGCGGTTCGGAATACAACCACCAGTCGCCGCTGCCGTTGTAGCCGTAGTAGGCCTCGTTGAGTCCCGTGAACGCGGGCTCTTTGCGCGGACCCTCGTACCCCAGAGGATAGACATGGTATACGCTGCCGTTCTCGCATGGTTTCGGCACTGGTCTGGTGGTCACCACTACTGATTTTTCCGCCACGCCGATGAGACCGTCGGGATCGGCCATGGTGAACTGGCATTCGTAGGTCGTTGCCGGTTCGAGTCCGAAAATACTGCCGGCGAACATGTTTGGCGTTTCATACACCGCCCGCTGTTCGTGGCCCCAAATCTTCTCCCGCTGAATGCGCAACAGCGGCAGCCCCTCGCGCCAAGAGGACGCGCCCTGTTCGCGGAATCGGACCGTCACAGTGGCGTCGTGGTTGTCATCGCCGGATACATACCATTCGAAGCCCGCACATTTGAGCGTCGGCCGCTCGATATAGAAATCCTGGGGAATGACGGTGTCGCCTGGCAGGGCAGTGATCTCTCGGTCTCCCACGACGGACGGACGTGGTGGACGCTGCTGAGCAACCGCGGTGCCTGCAACGCAGAGTACTGCTGCGATCAAATTGGAAGTGATTGATATTTGAGATGCCATGGGTGGTTCCTTTCAGAGGAGGCGATCAAGTCATCTCGAGCCCGCGCAGGGTGCCGGTCGAAGACGCACACCGGTCCGTCTCGATGTCCATCCGCTGCAGCATCGAGACGAAAAGTTTGGCAGCGGGTCGTTGCGCTCCCGGTCAAACGCAAGGTGCTGGCCGTGCTTGAAGCCGCCCTCCGCGAAGAGCACAGGGAGATTGGTGGTGGAATGCGTGTTCGCGTTGCCCAGGTTCGAACTGGAGACAATCATTGTCCGATCGAGCAGGGACTCTCCGTCTGCCCGCACGGACTGGAGGTCCGAGAGCAAGCCAGCAAGCAAACGCATGTGCCATTCGTCGATCGCCTTCAATTGGGCGATCTTCTCGTCTGGTTGACCGTGATGCGAAAAGTTGTGATAACCATCGGTGATCCGCATGCCTTCGATGTTGATCGCGGGCAAATTCACGCTATCGAGCATGAGCGAGATCGAGCGAGTGGAGTCTGGTTCGAACGCGAGCCGGGCGACATCAAACATCAGTTTCACTTTGGCCAAGTATTCAGGATATTATTAGGAGCGACAGGCGGCGGTCCATATCGAAACAGGCCGTTTCCGCCGGTTCCGGCGTACATTCTCGATGAGTTGACGGGATCAACGATCAACGTACTCACCCGGTAGCAGGTAAGCCCGTCGAGGGTAAACGGTTCCCATGTGTCGCCCCGGTCGCGCGAGACCAAGAGACCTCGGCCGTGGCTCACATCGTAGCCCTCCTCCTGAAGGGCCGCAAAAATCGTTCCAGGCCTGCTGGGGTCGGCCGCCAGACAAGACAGGTAGACGCGCACGCCCCGATCGCCATCCCGGGATCCCGGACTTCGAAGAAACACCGACTGATCCAGACTCGTCCAGGTATCACCGCCATCAATCGATCGATACAGAGCGATGGGGTAGTCGATACCTGAAAAGTTGCGGTTTCCCGCGTAGATCCTCCGCGGGTCGAGCGGATCGATTAAGAGGCACTGCGGTTCGACGCCGGTCTTGACCAACTCCCACTCTCCGCCGCCGTCAATCGTCCGGGCGATGTAGCCGCGGAGGTGCCCCTCCGCCGCGTCACGCGAACGCACCACCGCTGCCAAGAATAGACGCTGCGGATCGTTCGGATCGAGGACCAGGTGTTTCAGCAACCGCCGGTTCGGCGGAAGACCACGTGACCGCTCTTTCCAGGTAAGTCCGCCGTCGACGCTCTGGTAGACCCCGTAACCGCCGACAGCCGCGTAGATCGTGCGACTCGGCAGCGGACTCCGCGGAACGATCGCCATGCTGAACACCGCGCCAGGCGGCAGTCCGCTGCCCGTGTGACCAACAAGGTGAAACTGGCGCCCCCCATCGACACTCTTGTAGATCCGTTGCTGGTCGTAATTGCGGCCCTTGGAGAGGTAGACGATGTCCGGATTGGCTGGATCCAGCGCGACGCAGCCCATTCGCCCGTAGCCGCTGTCGATTCCGTTGGTCAACCGGTAGCAGGTCTCGCCACCGTCGTCGCTCTTCCAACAATGAGCGTCCATGTAGCCGAAATAGAGCGTCCGCGGGTTGGTCGGATCGACGGCCAAGGCTTGCGGCCCGCTCATGCAGAGAATTTCGCATCCCCGCCCTCGCCACACGGCCGGATGGTCGGCAGTGGCCGGATGGATCAGATTGCTGGCTACCTGGCTCCAAGTTGCTCCGCCGTCGATCGTCTGATAGAGATCCATATCGTTGCAGTAGACTAGCCGCGAGGGGTTTCTCGGGTCGATGTCGATTCCCGTCACGGTTTCCCCCACGAAGAACCAGGCCGAATCAATGTTGCCCGACTGGTTGACTGGCTGCCATGCTACGCCGCAGTCGTGGGTTACAAACAGACCCGATTGCCGATGCCAGCCGAGATAGTACGTGTTCGGGTCTTGCGGATGGGCGATGATCCGCCAGGCTTCCTGTTTCTCAGGAAGCCCCTTGTTGGCAGGTTGCCAAGATTGGCCACCGTCAGTGCTCTTGAGCACGCCGCCCCGCTGGTCGGGTCCGCGACAATAGCCCAGCAGCATCGTGTCGGGCTGATCCGCCTTGAGTGTTAAGAAGGTGGTCAAGTAGCCGTTCAGTTCCTGCCCCAAACGGTGCCATGATTCGCCCGAATCGCGGCTCTGGAAGGGGCCGTCCTGAGTGGAGGCATACAAATGCCTCGTATCGCGGGGGTCGATGCAGATGCTGAAGACGGAGAGGTGTTGGGCTGACTCGCTGCCGGACAGGTCCGCCGGCTTCCAGGTGTCGCCTCCGTCGATGCTCTTGTAGATCCGACCACCGCGGGTGCCTGCTTGCAGGGCGCCGTAATCCCGCTCGTGCCCAACGCCGGCGTAGACGATACTCGGGCGGTCCGGATCGATCGCAATGGCTGAGATCGGGGCGCTGAGGCCGAAGGTGGCCAGCGGCGGAAACCCATTGCGGCGGATCTGCCATGTCGCTGCGCCATCGTTGCTCTTGAGCACGCCGCCGTTGGAGCCGGCATACACGACGCCGGGATCCCGCGGGTGGAAGGCGAAGATGTTGATGTACGTGTTGGGAATGCCCGAATTGACGATGGTCCAGGTTCGGCACTGATCGCTGCTTCGGTAGACGCCCCCTACGTCTCCGCCGACCAGACAAAGGTCGTCATGGGGCGAGATGGCGACCGTGCGATACCATCCACCGCCACCGGGGCCGAGGTTCGTCCAGCGGCGATCCTCGACTTCCACCGTCGACGCCCGCGGCGTGAGAGTGGGCTGGACCTTCTCGGGGACCGGTTGCAGTTCGGCCGCCACCTGCTCCGGCGATAGAAACTCGCATCGCCGCAGCCGCAGCGTATAACGCTTGCCGACCTCGCCCGGCTCCCAGAGAGAGAGAACGACTCCTCGGACCGTTTCGGGCGGCCGGCTGTCAAAGTCGTCGAGCAGAAGCGTGCGGCGGTTCCATTCGGGCGGGAACATCAAGTCTTCTTCGTAGACTGCCGCGAACTGCCCGTTAGCATCCACCAGCGCGATTCGCGAAACATGGACGGCCAGTCCCGTTGACTCCTCACCCCGCCCCTCCAGCACCAGCCGGTCTTTTCCGGCCAGTGAGAGCGGACTGTGGAAGACGATGGAGATCTGCGCGCCCGGCGATTCTGATTGGACATCGAACTGCAAGTGCCCCGCACCCTCCGCGTTAATCGACTGCACGTCTCCGTCGGGCGAGACCCGGCTGGCGGCCAGGTCCACGTCCGGCAACGACAAGTCGGCGACAGCTGAAGATAACCACATGAACGAAATCACGCCGATTAAACAACATGCACGTTGCGGGATCATGGTACGCATCCTTCGGTGGACCACAAGGCTCGGGCATCTGCCCAGATTCTACACTCATGGCCGAGACCATGGAAACTGATGCAGGGAGCCAGCGTCCGGTCAAATTACTCAGCCGACATCCAAATCGGCACAGAGAGCGGGTTGGGACGCGATATTGAAAGAGCTTCTCGGTCGGAACGACGGCTAGATGCTCGGGCAGCGAAGCCAGAAGACGCGAATCTCAGTGGTTCGCGCGAAGGAAGAACGAAGAAAGCAGACACTCTACCTTTGGCCGCTGGTGAGATTCCGACCATCGCGCCTTGGTGGTCCGCGTTCACAGAATTTGGCCGGTTTGAATCTCAGCCATAGGCATCCCGGCTCGCTGGATAGGACGGGACGCTCCTCCCTTTTCTTGGCCCCCGTTGCATTGGCGCACGCTACATGGTGCGCCACGATCGCAGCCGCCGAACACAACGGTGGAGGCTTCACCCCGCGACAGCTCACCGGCCCCATCGGTCATGGCGGACCGGATGTGAAAGGTCCATCGGCGAACGTGTGGGAGAAGTGCAAAACGGTAGAACTGATGGAGCGTCGACTTGCACGCCTTGACAACATCGATGTCCATCATCGCGAGTGAGTGGTTCTTGCGAAACGTCCGCCATGTCTGCCTGGGCGACGAGGGTGCACACATCATGTATTTGGACAGGGGACTCCAACTGACGCTCCGCCAGCGCATCAACGGGAGGCTGCAATCGGATCGTTGGGACACGGCCGTCACTCCACACGAGTCAACTCAAAACGGTCCACATATACAGCCTCGATCGCCGATTGGCCGCCGTCCTTCGTGAACGGGCCGGGGCCGATCCACAGGTACTGGTCTGCTTCCGGCGTCCAGGTCGCGACATCGTACCACTGGTATCCATCCTGGACCGCGGTGGTGTTCGGCTGGATCTGCCCCCAACTCTTCTTCCGAGCCGTATCGTAGACGCCTGCCCAGAAAGCACTCCCATCGCGCTCGGTTTTCACGACACGCACTCGCACGCGCAGCTTGTACTTGGCATTCGGCTGCAAACACCGTCGGATTAACATGCCATTGCAGGCACCATTCGTAGTGCGTGTTGAACAGCTTGATCGCAAACCCGTCCTCGGCCTGATCGTCCGGCACGCGCTCACCCCACTCTCCCGGGCGTCCGAGGCTCATCATGCGGTCTTCGATCAACAGGCGACTGGCGCGGCGTGGACCGTTGGTGGGAGATTGAGGTGTCGAGGGACAGTCTTCGAGTCGTTTGCGTAGCTTCGCCAGATAATCCGTGTGCCGAGCGTGGCTTTCCGAGATGTGGGTGATTTCGCCTTCGGCGATCCTGGCCAGGAACTCGCGGGCCAGCGCGCCGTATTCAGGGGCGATGCCAACCGGCGTCAGCACGCCGTCGCGGTCTTCGAGGGCGACACTCGTGGCGGGCCACCGCTCGAGCCGGGCGTAGATCACCGGCAATGCGCTCATGCGCACGTTGTAGCTCAGCGCGGGGTCGTCCTTGACCAACGCTTCGGCTTCCGCCCACAGCTTGGCCGCCCGGTCGAAGAAGGCGTCCGTGTAGTACGGCGAGGTCGGCGGATACCAGATTCGCAACACGTTCTCGTCGGGCTTGACCAGCGCCTGCAGTTCGTCGAAGTACTGCCGTATCGGTTTGGCGGCGGGGCCGTAATAGCCCTGGAAGAAGTCCCGATACAGCGGCTCGACGTCCTGATCCGGATCCCAGAGCAGCTTGGCGAGAATCCACGCCCGCAACTCAGCGAACTCGGCATGCGGCGCCTGATACGCGCCCTGCTCGAACAAGCCGACGACGTGGTTGTCGCGGAAGAACTGCACGTTCCCCTGCAGACAGCCGAAGTTGGGATGCGGGCTGACATAGTGCCCGAAGTTGGTCGTGTAATCCCACACGTAGAGTTTGTCGGTGATGGCCGACCAGCCTTCGATGTCTTCGACGAACTTCTGATTCTGTTCGTACGTGCTCACGTTCAAGGGCGTGGAGAAGTCGCACTCGATGGTACACAGCCGAGGCACCACGTTGTGCCTGGGTTTGAGCGTCTTGGGCGGATGACGCGTGTACTGGTAGGCCAGCGTCTCGATCCAGACGTCGGGGAATTCCTTCTCGACCGCTTCGGCCACCTGGTTGACGAAGTGGATCATCGTGCCCGACGGCGAGCCTTCGCGCTCGTCAATCTCTCGGCAATTCGGGCATTGGCACCATCCGCCCCAATCGTTTTGGCTGACGCTGAACAGCTTGGCCTGCGGATCTTGACGGATGCGAGCCAGCACGCGCTCGGTCACGATCCGAACCACGTCCGGGTTGGTCAGGCAGAGCTGGGCACGCTCCGTGGTCCGTTTGCCGTCCAGCTCGCTGTAGTATTCCGGGTGTTCGGCAAAGAACTCGCTCGGAGGCATCAGCGGATAGAACGTGTGGACGAACAAGCCCGCACCGAAACGGATCTTGCCGCCATGCTTCTCCTGCAACGCGGGCCGATTTCCGTTCACCTTGCACCGCGCGGCAAAGTCCCCCTCGAACATTCCCCACCAGAAAGGTTCCCGCATGGCAAAGGCAGGAACTTGCGTCTCGTCAAGCTGCGGAATCGTCCACGAGTCGAGCTTGGGGATTGAACTGTGATGCTTGGCGTACCATCGACACCCGCCATACTTCTCCAGCAACTCGTACACGCCATACAACGTTCCGCGGACCGGACTGCCGATGATCAACAGATGCGGGGGTCGCGTCACAATCCGAAAGCCGTCGTCGCCCAGCTTGCCCAGGTCGGGCGCCTCGCCGAGCACGGTTTCCGTGTGCCGCGTCACGCCCAGCAGGATCGCCTTTGCCGGCAAGGGTTGATCATCGGTGGTGATGGGCAACTGGGCTCCGGTCATTTCCTTGGTGAATCGCTGCAGTTCTTCGGCGGCGTAGACCTGAGAAGGCGACGCGTCGGCCGGGCGTACGATCGTGAATTGGCTCGCCGCGTTGGCCGCGAGGGACAGGCCGCTCTCTTCGGCGAGGGCCGCGGAAGCTGGTCAGCATCAACAATGCAGAGACGGCGTGACAAAAACGAGACATGGGAGTGTTCCTTTCTTTGGCGATGGATAGTTGGGCAGCGCCACTTTGGGCGTCGTGAGGACTTCAAGTCATTGGTACACCAATGTTACCGCCACCGGGCCTGTCCCGGGGGGAATGCGTTTGAGAACTACCAGTCGCCTTCGGCGAAGCACGCCGGGCGAGAAGGCGGGGCAACAAGCCGCCATTGCGGTTGCCAAACCTACAACCACCGGGACAAGCCCGGTGACGTCAGCACCTTGCATGAAAGCCGTCTACAACCATTCGTGGTCACAAAGCGACTCTGTCCAAACAGGAAAATTGACTTCTCATCGATAGGACTGATTGTACCGAGCAGGAACCGGTGATTCAAAGGTGGCAAGGAGGCTACGGGCCTGACTGCCCGATCCAAATGTCACTCGCCGCCCTGCCAGCCTCAACCGATCTCTTGGCTCCTGGCCTGCACAATTCACATCGACCAGCAGCACCAACCTGCACGGCCATTTACGCCGCAGTCCGGAGGTAGTACCGCAGCAGCCCGCCGAAGCCACGCCCTGATGGTGTCGTGGGCGCATCTACGGGGACAGGGACATTTATTGGCGTAAGCTGTTGAACTCAGGCAAGAACCGTTCCCCTGTGGTGCAGAAGGATGGGCTGGAACGAGTGAGACGTGGAAGATCATGGTGAGGCCTTACGTAATTTACGCAGTCCGCCGGCAAAAATGTCCCTGTCCCCGTTTGTCCGTCGGCGGCGGCAAGCCGTCTCGCTCAGTATGACTCTGTAGACGGGTAGAACGCTAATGGCATTTCCGCCGGATCGGTCTCAATCTGGGACATGGACAAGTTCCAAGAGGGTCTACGCGAATTTGATCTTCAGTTGGAGTAGACCCGTGACAAAGGTTACATCGTGATCAATCCGCACACATTACAGTTTTCTTGTAGTGTCATTATCATCTCAGCAGCACCGTACGGATCGTGTCAGATATACTTCACCCAGGAAACAGCGGAGTGGCGTTCGACCATACGCTGTCGTACGAACAAGTCGCAAGTCGCAGTCGTTGCATTCCCACACTGGCACACTCTCCAATACCGATGTATCGCGTTGCTGCACACGGACGCGTTGGATTTGCCATCTGCATGCAGCAGAGAATTGCGCAGCCCCGCAGAAGCCGCTGATTTCTCCGAGACGCTGGCACTAACCAGAGGTTCTTTTCCATGACAACTGACATTGAGAAGCTGTGGCACGCATCGTTCGATCAATGTAGTGCCTTTGTTCGTGACACAACTCTTCCTCAAGGATTCCTGCAGAAGTATCGCGTCGGATTATTGCTTAGAGAACCAACCTTTTGTGATGCCTCGTACAAACTTGGTGGATTTGTCGCGCCTCATCGATTTCTGATAATCTCATCTCACGCCAAGTGTCTCGACGATGTGGCGCCGCAGCCCTGGGGGCTTTGCGTTTGGCAGACCGGAACATTTTTCAAGGTCATTGACAACACTGTTGGCCAGGGTCGAGCTCAAGTCACGTTGCTCGAAATCCCCGCAGAACTGGTCAGCCTGTTCACAGGCGATAACCTGAGTGAGCTTGAGCACTCCTTCGCGCTGCAGGCCCGCCAGGCGTTCGAGCAATACCTCAATGCCGCGCCGATCCCCGAATTGAACACCGAAGAGTGGCGGCAGAGGCTCATCTATCCGATTGGCATTAACGCCCAGGGAGAACCCTTCCCACGCTGCAATGAAATCGAACCGGAATCCAGCGACGGCCCGAGTCTTGAGATCGTTGGCTCTTCGCCGACAAATATAGGTGACGAAATAAAGGTCGTTGATGCGGTGAGGCGAGGCGATATTGTCTGGTTTGATCGCATTTCGCCTAAGACACTCGCGATGAGAGTTGTTTCCTCAGGAGAGGCGGACAACTTGGCTTCCGCAAAATACCGGATTGAGCAGGGCAGCCATTCGGGATCGATTAAGCTCATTGAGATTACGACATAGCACACTGGGCCGCTACGCCCCAACCCGTAGAGTCAAAATACTCGAACGACGTTCAAAGGCCGACGCTGCCCCGGATTACATCTGAATGCGGCAGCGGATTTGAGCCGAATGGCGACCTGTCGGCTAGATCTGGTGTCCTCGTTGCCCAGGAACATACCTTTCCAGCGGCAATAGCGCGCGGAAGCGGCGCCGACAGTGGCCGCCTGAGGTCGCCGAGCCTCAGTTCTCGAGCCGCGCGATGGTAATAGCGCAGAATGCCACCGAGGCTTTCGCTACATTGCACTTCGCCCTCTTGGTGGCCGACTTCTTTGCCCGGATTGATGATCATATTCTCGAGGCCCTGGTGGTTCCGGTGCTGGTGAAAATGGTGTCGTATCCTTCATGTCGGCGTTCAGTGGAACCTCTCTTTCCACCCACAATCCCAAACAGCAGCAGGAGCATCAACACAAACAGGCCACCTCGGATCAGGTTCGATACCAAGAATGGCACCTTTTTGCGTTTCACACGCTTCAGAATTGGCAGACTGAACAGGAGTTCTTGAAGTGCGCCGAACGGGCACGCCCACCCGCACACGAGTTTGTTTCCTACGATGGCCAGAGAGATGAAGAAGACGAAGGCGAACACGACAGCCATCATCGAAGGCTGCAATCCCACCATCCCCTTGAAGATCTTCACCGCCCCTTCCATAGGATTCGGAGATTTCCCCAGAGCGAAGCCGCATACGGCCACAGCCAGGACCAGTACCACGATGTATGGCGCACGGGGATACCGCGTTTTTCGTTCCGAGTTAGGTGAGCCGTCTGGACGCTGTCCTTCCTAAAAACACCATCCGACCGCTTCGCGGCGCAATTTGGGCATCGACACAAGAAGTGTCATCCGGTTGACGAGTTGACAACGGTATCCGAAAGAGGGGACCAGCGCTACCCAAAGCGGTTCGAACTTGCCGTCACACGCGGACTGGTAGCGACGGACCATTCAGGCAGGCCAACGTAGTGCGACTACGCAGCACGCGTGTATCGATGATGCAGGCCACCGACTTGCCCAATGGAAATGACTCCACCTTGTAATGGCAGCTCTACTTCACGTGGCGTGGGTGAGTTGCGATCCATCGCTAGGTGCGGCCTGCAGTGGTGATAGTAGGCGAAGTATTCGGTGAGGATGCGTTTCAAAAAAGCTTCGTTCAATACGATCACACGATCCAGACACTTTCGGCGTAGGGAGCCAATGCTGCGTTCACAACAGGGATTCTGACAAGGTGAGCGTGGTGCGATCGGAACTTCTTCGATGCCCATGCTTTTGACGCGATTCTGGAAGTAGTCACCGTAGATATCATCGCGATCGCGAATGAGAAAACGAGGTGCTTCTTCGTACGGGAAGGCATTGAAGATCTGCTGTGCGGTCCATTCGGCACTCGGATTTGTCGTAGCGTTAAATTGAACAACCTGACGCCTGTCATGCCGAAGAACGATGAAAACGTACAGCACGCGGAACGTGGCGGTCGGCACGGTGAAGAAGTCGCACGCCACGATATCGGGCACGTGATTGTCCAGAAACGTCCGCCAGGTCTGCACGCGGTGGATTTCTTGGCCGGACCACGTACTTGGCCACAGTCTGCTGGGCCACATCGTGGCCCAACAGCGCCAGTTCGGATACGATTCGCGGAGCACCCCAGGTGGCGTTCTCCCGGGACATGCTGCCAATCAGGTGGCGGATTTCGCGTCCTATCGGCGCGCCGTCCAGGCTTTCCTCCGCGGGATTTCCAGCGCCAATACAACTTGAATCCCTGGCGATGCCAACGGATGACGGTTTCCGGTTGCACGATGAGGAGCGCTGATTGCCAATGGGACCAGAGTCGCGACAGCCACACCCAGAAAATCCGGTCGCGTGGACGCAGCCTGGGACGTTTCACGTGTTGTTTGTACACAGTCAGTTGCTGGCGAAGTGCCAAGTTCTCGATCGCCAACCTGGCTTTGCGAACGAGCATCACTCGGTGGAACATCACACACGCTTCGAGAATGCCCATTTCCGCACCCGTGAGATCAGGAAATGGGCCATTTTAACCGCCCGCCGGACGCGCGGTGGCAAAGGACGTAAGGCCTTGTCAGTCAACGCGGGCGGAATTATTGGGAGGGACAGGGGGGAAACTCGTGGACACGATGGTCTGTCACCGAGTGCACACTGCTCCTCGCGGTTCCAATGGCGATACCGCGATGGCGACAGCTGGATGACGCGTAACGCGGATCGCAGCGGAAGGGCCGAGCGTGCCCGATCGCTCACCCGCAGCAGGGAACGCTTATCGTGATCGTCGGGAAGTCGGGTCTGGTTAAGCGAGAATCTCGATATCTTCAGGACCACGAGCAAGACGCGGAGCAAGGCGATCAGCTTTTGAATCCGCGTCCGGAGCCGCAAGACTTCCCGCTGCAGTTGAATCGCGTTCATGTTGAGGGCGTCGACGGTCACGACTTGGACACTCGGGGCGGTCAGCCAGCTGAGCGGTGGAACGAGGGACGCCATATTGGACAGCTTAGCTCGCGTCCTGTGTCGTCCGGACAAGCTCCCGAAGGCGGTGGTCATAACGATTCTGAGTGCGGGTTGTGGTAGCCATGACCATATCATGGTTCCGGCTGCGATTGGGTCAACCGTTCGTGACCGTATCGCCAGAGTTGGTCGGCTATGCTGTCGACATCTCGCGCAGAACACTCCAGAATGTCGTGGCAGATAGCTGGGCAGGAAATGGAGGCCGGGAACGCCTGTCCTTCCCAAAAACTTCACCCGTGTTTCGGACGGGCATCCAAGCCGCCGCTTACTTTTCGTCTCGATACTTCTCGAATTCGATCATGTAAGATTTTGCATCGACTTCACGGGAATATCTTTGGCGCCAGGAGTGGCCAGGGGCGGCCACTTCGAGCTGTCAAGTCGATACCCCACGTCGGGGACCAGCGGCCAGACGATCGGAGCCAGACAAAGCAAGGCTGCTTGGAATCCCTGCAGCGTGGCGCCCAGGTTGCCTGTGTGGGCCGAATTGTCTGCCTCGTTTTCAATGACAAACGGCCCTTCGAACTCACGCTCCATCAGCGTTTCCAGAAAGCCACGCCAGTCCATGCTGTCGTTGCCTCCGAAACCAGGCAGCATTGGTTCGTAATGATGCCGGTCCCACTCGTGAGCAGGGATCGGTACACCCGCCTTTTCTGCCAGTTCCGCCTTCACGGCTTGCATCGCGTAGAGAGCTCCCCAATGAACGCGACCAGGCGAGCGACGATTACGGGTACCTTTGACGTGAACGCGATGAATGCGTTTCATATCGGAAGCACGAATGGCGTCGATCGGATCAATGTTCTGCCAGACATCGTGAGACGGATCATACGTCTCGCCATGCGCCGGGCTGGGGATCATCGCGTACATCAATTTGCGTGCGGCCAAACAGCCGGGCAGATTATTGTAAGTAGTTGGGTTCGTCGCCGGACACCAGCCTTCCATGGGACAGTTCTCGTAGACAGCCGTGACGCCCAGGTCGGCCGCATATTTGATGATGGGCCCGAACACCTTGGCGTACTCCTCGAGGTTCTTCTCGAAACCGCCGTCTTGGACTCCCAATTCATGGTTATAACCGACAAAGGTCCCTACCTTCACATCGTTGTCGTCGCCGCCGCAAAGGTGGGCGATGCGGATCAGTTTAAGCAAATGATCCTGGTTCTTGACCCGCTGGGCACGGTCGCCGCCAATCAGGTTTTCGTAGGCGCCCACCGAGAACCGGAGCCCCTCGCGATTACATGTGTCAACTAGTTGTTTGGCTTGATCGGGCCCAAACCGGTCGTAATCCAGGTGCGTTGCCACGTGATCGGTCCGGGTACCATCACTCCGGAACACACAGAGTTCCATGCCCTGGGCGCCAATCTTTTTGGTGTGTTCGATGACTTGGTCGAACGTACAGCGTGGGAAAGCCGAGGTCATGACCCAGATCGGATTATTCATCGAGGCGAGTCCTTTATTAAAATCAATCAGACCAGATCGCCGACGTTGTGGAAACGTCGGACTGAAGTTTTCACGCATTGTACTTGGGATCGTCGCTGCTGGAAACGTGACATAGTTGAATGAAATGCCAATACCAGCCGGGCGCATCTACGGGGACAGGGACCTTTTTCGGCGTAAGCTGTTGAACTCAGGCAAGAACAGTTTCCCAGTGGTGCAGAAGGATGGGCTGGAACGAGTGAGACGTGGAAGATCATGGTAAAGCCTTACGCAATTTACGCAGTCCGCCGGCAAAAATGTCCCTGTCCCCGTTTGTCCGCTTTTGCCGGCCACAGTCGGCCTGACAACGAAGTCCAACTATGCTAAACACACACTAGCGCCCCAGCGACGCACTGTGGATGACATGGACTATGTCTTTCGACCAATGCTCGACGTGACGACGGGAGATGTCAAATGAAACCAGCTTTTGCTATGAGAAGCACGTCGCCCAGGCGTGAGCTGCCGTGGGTTGCGGCTGTGACGTTGGCTTTGGCCTTCGTGGGCTCGACGACCGCTGACCAATACGACCTGATCCTCCGCCATGGAACGATCTACGATGGTGGTGGTTCGCCGCCAGTCACTGGCGATGTGGCGATTCAAGGAGCTCAGATTGCCGCAATCGGCGACCTGCCTGCAGCGCAGGGCAAGACGGAGATTGACGTCCGTGGAATGGCGGTTGCACCAGGGTTCATCAACATGATGTGCTGGGCGAACGAGTCGTTGATCGCAGATGGACGGTCGCAGAGTGATATCCGACAGGGTGTCACGCTCGAGGTGATGGGCGAGGGCGAGTCGATGGGACCGCTCAACCAGCGGATGAAGAGAGAGATGTCGGATGGCCAGGGGGACATTAAGTACGATATCGAGTGGACCACGCTGGATGGGTATCTGCGGTTCCTTGAGCGGCGCGGGGTATCGTGCAACGTGGCGTCGTTCATGGGAGCCGCCACGCCTCGAATCTATGTGATTGGTCGTGAGGATCGAGCCCCTACGGCGGAAGAACTGGGGCGGATGCGTGATCTGGTGCGTCAAGCGATGGAAGAGGGGGCGCTTGGAGTGGCGTCCGCTCTTGTCTATCCGCCGGGGTTCTTCGCAAAGACCGACGAGTTGATCGCGTTGGCCGAAGTGGCGGCAGAATATGACGGCATCTACATCTCACATGTGCGCAGCGAAGGAGCGCAGCTGATCGAGGCCGTAGAGGAACTCTTGACCATCGTGCGGGCAGCGGGCGTGAGAGCTGAGATCTACCACTTGAAAGCGGCTGGGAAGGAGAACTGGGGCAAACTCGACCGCGTGATCGAGATGGTGAACAAGGCCCGCGCCGAAGGGTGGGAGATTACCGCCGATGTGTACACTTACCCGGCCGGATCGACGGGACTCATTGCATCGCTGCCGCCGTGGGTACAAGACGGCGGGTTCGATGCCGCGCTCAAGCGACTGCAGGATCCAGCCTCGCGAACGCGCATTGCACGGGAGATGCGAGAGAGCCGTGACGACTGGGAAAACATGTATCTCCAAGCCGGATCTCCCGACCGCATCCTGCTGGTAGGCTTCAAGAACGAGAAGTTAAAGCCGTTCACCGGCAAGACGCTGGGCCACGTGGCTCGGATGCGCGGGAAATCGCCAGAAGAGACGGCGATGGATCTGATCGTCGAAGACGGCAGCCGGATATCGACAGTCTACTTCTCACAATCCGAGGAAAACCTGCGAAAGAAGGTCGCGCTGCCGTGGGTCAGCCTCTGTTCGGATGCGCCGTCCTTGGCGGCGGAGGGATTGTTTCTGAAGTCAAGCGTGCATCCGCGAGCCTATGGGAGCTTCGCGCGGCTTCTGGGGAAGTACGTGCGAGAGGAAAAACTGGTTTCACTCGAGGAAGCGATCCGCAAGATGACAGCGCTGCCGGCGGCCAACTTGCGGCTCGACCGGCGCGGCATGCTGAAAGCGGGCTACTTCGCCGATGTGGCCGTGTTCGACCCCGCGAAGATTCAAGACCACGCCACGTTTGACAAGCCGCACCAGTACGCGACAGGCATGATTCACGTCTTCGTTAACGGCGTGCCAGTGCTGAGGAACGGCAAACACACCGGAGCCACACCTGGCCGAGTCGTTCGCGGACCGGGATGGAAGGGGCGTCAGCGGCAGTAAAGATCTGCGCAAATCGCAGTTGTTTTCTCTCCGGGAAAGCCAGGCAGGTTGGAAAAAACGATGAAACACTGCGGTGCGACTTTTTCTTATCCAAGGTCGGAACGTCGCCACGCGACTGTAACCAGAACTCGACCGTTCCGCGGCGAGGATCATAGTTGGCGAGACCCGGGTACATCACGCAACCTTCACTTCCCGTCACGGCCACACCGCCACCAAACCGCCCCGGCGCATCGGGCTGGCTCCCCACACCGACCTCCCGCCGCTCGACACGTGCAAATTCGGCATCGTTCGCGTCCACGGCGTCAAAGCTTGCCAGCAGGCACGTGTGCCGGTCGCGCACCAGGGGTTGGTCGGGGAGTGTTGTTAACCAGCATGAAGTTGTCGGGGGAACACGGATGCGAAGTGGCAGCGGATCTCCTTTGCCGTCGTACACCACCGCCCACTCGTACTTCTTCCCGTTCGTGCGCGGATCCGAATTGTCGGACGCGGAGAAGTACAATCTCTGTGTCTCCGGGCGCGGGTCTCCAGCCCAGTGCGAATAGGCGCCGCCGCCCGACTCGCGGATGGTCTCGTGCATGGAGTGGGCCGGGCCCAGTTCCCTGCCCTCTTCCAGAAGTCGCAGGAACGACTGTGCTCCCGCCTGCGAATCTGGAGCGCATGGTGCTTTCACGGAGACCACGTAACAACAGCCCTTTTCTGGCTGGATCGCCGCCGGATCCAGCACGCCCGTGTCACGTTGGCCCTCTGCAGCTGCCCACGAGTCTATCACGACAACCAGCGTGAGAGCGAGACAGACCGGCATCTGGTGGCGAGCCTTCATCATCGATTCTTCAGTGTGGGAACGGACGCAGCTTATTTTTCCCGATGGGACGAGGATCGCGAGCATCGAATTGCGAGGGGCTATGTCTTTCTTTTTTGCCAAACGGCAAAGTATGCGTCCCATGGCTTG
The DNA here is from genome assembly GCA_963700575.1 of uncultured Planctomycetota bacterium. GTDB lineage: Bacteria > Planctomycetota > Planctomycetia > Pirellulales > Pirellulaceae > JAJRVM01. Next base: position 261,980 of record CAVOYC010000002.1, read on the forward strand.
TTACTGGAATCTCGCCAATTAAGATAGGGGGCGGTCGAAGTCGGGTTGGCGGGAAGGGAAAGTTGGCGTGCGTGAAATACCCAAACCGACAACCGACATTTCTGATTGGTGGCAGACATGGGCATGCGCTCGCTGTGCGCCCTGCTTTGGAACCCTCGCGTCAGTGATTGCCATTTCTGGCAGCTTCTCCGAGCCATGTCGAGCGTATCTGCACCTTGAGTGATTTGAGAGCTGTGTGCCGGTGCGCATATCACCCCTCTCCTGCAAATCAAATGTAGACAAGATGACGAGCATGATGACACACCATGATCAACGTCGGCTTCGCCATAGGGATACTCGTAACAGCCCGAACAAGAGACACGCATTGCAGGTGCGACTCGGACTGGAGCTACTGGAACAACGGCGTATGCTGGATGCGGCTGCCGCACACGCGCTGGAGTTGTTTCAGACCTCACCAGCGCTGTTTGTCGAAAACCAGGGTCAGTGGGAAGACGAGTCTGTCCGGTTCTTGCACAGTGGCAACGGGGCCAGTGTGGCCATGACCGACAGCGGGCCGGTCTTTCAAGTCCTTCGCCGCGAGGCGATCGCAGAGCAAGACGGACAAGGGCAAACCTTGCACGGACTGGATGCTGACTTGTTGCCCGACGGATTGCCTTACAGTTTGCGACGTGGGTCTGATCCGATCGAGTACCGCACCGAGATGCTGACGTTCTCGGCAACCTTCGTGGTGCGCATGAGGTGGAGCCCGTCGGCCTGGACCGATCCGAGTCCGTGTTCCACTATTTCGTCGGCCCCCAAGAAGATTGGCACGGTGAAGTGTCCTCCTATGGGGCGGTGGCTTATGAGGATCTGTATGACGGAATCGATCTACACACCTGGGGGCTGCGCAGCAGCTTGAAGTACGAGTTCCAGGTCGCCCCCGGCGCCGACTATACACAAATCGCCGTGCAGTACGATGGCATAGCCGGGCTGGCCGTAGACGAAGACGGCGCACTGGTGGTCGACCTGGGCGGCGAGTGGGGACAGTGGGTCGACGATGCACCGTACATCTATCAGACAATCGACGGCCAGCAAGTGGAAGTGGCCGGACGTTTCGAGCTGCTCGATGACCGCACGTACGCGTTCGAAATCACTGGGGACTACGAGGACGACGTCAGCCTGATCATTGACCCGGATCTGGTGTGGTCGACCTATCTGGGAGGAACAGAACGCGATGACGCCGCTGGCATTACTCTGGACCCGGACGGCAACATCCTTGTCGTGGGTCAGACTTGGTCGAATTGGGTGTCTGGGGGTTACGACTCAACCTACGGCGGCCGGAGAGATGCGTATGTTGCCAAGCTCAGCCCCGATGGTGCTCATCTTTGGTCAACGTACTTGGGGGGAAGCAGTTGGGACCAAGGCTATGACATTGCAGCAGACACCTTCTCAAACGTGGTGGTAACCGGCTTGACTACCTCATCCGGTTGGGTATCGGGAGGATACGATACAAGTCTTGGTGGATCGGGTGACGCATTCGTGGTGAGATTGAGCGCCGACGGTGCGCATCTCTGGTCAACTTACGTGGGAGGTACGCTTGATGATATTGGAGAAGGCATCACCTTGGACACCGATGGCAACGTCTTTGTTACAGGAATCACCTTCTCTCCCGACTGGGTGTCTGGCGGAGCGGACACAACTCGCGATGGTCCGATAGATGCTTTTGTGGCAAAGCTGAGCCCAACAGGCAACCACGTCTGGTCCACGTATCTGGGCGGTGGCGACGGTGTCGTTGAAGGCGGCTGTGCGATCGCGGTAGATGCCAACGGAAACGTCGCGGTGACGGGCTATACAAATTCGTCTGGTTGGGTCTCAGGGGGATACGATACCAGTTACAACGGCGGCGACTTTGACGCTTTTGTGGCGAAGCTGAGTGCAGCGGGCGATCACATCTGGTCCACCTTCCTCGGAGGTGCCAGAGAGACGACGGGGCGGGAATCGCAGTGGACGGAGAAGACAACATCCTGGTTGTCGGCTCAACGGGATCCGCTGGATGGGTCTCCGGCGGGTTCAACACCACATTCACTCCTGAAACGGACCCGTTCGTCGTGAAACTTGATTCTGACGGCAACCATGTATGGTCTACCTATTTGGGAGGTGACGGCGAGAAGGGCCGCGGCATCGCGCTGGACCGACGGGGTAATGTATTCGTCGCGGGCTCATCGAAACCTACGTCGTTCGACGGCTTCGCGGCGCGGTTGAGCCCAATGGGTGCGTTGGTGTGGCTTACATACATCGGTGGCGGTGAAACCGACTGGGCGTCCGGAATTGCCATGGATGCGACTGGTACTGTCTTAGTCGCAGGTGGCACCTATTCTCACGGATGGGTCTCCGGCGGGTACGATACGAGCCACAACGGCTGGTACGACCCGTTTGTCGTGAAGTTCCACGACCAGACTCAAATGAAGATCTTTGAGATCCTGGCTCGAGACATCGGATACCGCGACTGGAATGAGGGCGCGGAGGTCTCGCTCGCCGGATTGGGCTACGACCTGTCGTCAGACTTCATCGTGGACAAGACCATCTACGATTCTTCTACCGGCTTTCAGGCGGTGGGGCTCAAGGCCACGGGCGATGGCAATGATGATATCCTGCTGCTCCGCGGTACGGAACCAAAAAAGGAGTTTGTGGACGTATGGCAGGATTTCCATCCCACCGGCGTCGGCTACCGACAGTTCACCCAGAACTGGGATGCCGTCAAGGCCTGGTTGAGCGGGCTCACGTCCCCGGCGGACATCGTGGGACACAGCTTGGGTGGCGCACTGGCCCAGTGGATTGCGGCGAAATTCACGTCCGATGACATTGGCGGAAAGATCGATCAACTGGTGACCTTTAACTCACCGGGTATCCGTCAGGAAGAGGCAGATGCCTTTGATCCCTACCGCGCCAGAGAAGTCGTGCACCACGTCGTCAACGGCGATCTGGTGACGATGGCGGGAGAGGCGTACGTACGAGGCCCTGATGGCCAACCGAGGCCGGTGCGCATGGCCTCGTATTCTGATCTGAATATCGTGAACAAGCATGTGTTGCCCTTGCTCGTGCCACGAATTCTGCCGTTGAAGTCCGGTGACGAGACGCGCCTTCAACCGATCGATCTTGAATGGCGGGAATTCGATTCGTGCGAGGAACTCAGTTCGCCGTGGTACCACCATACTTCAACCGACTACTACGTCTTCCTGTTCGCCGTCGGATTGTTCTCGCCCGCGTCGGCCGCTGCCCTTGCCTTCCGCGGTTCGGCGGAAGCCGAGCGCGAACTGCTGGGAGAGTTTATGCGACTTGCACCAGTCGTTTATGTGGGGCAGAACAGCGAAGGCAATTATGTTGCGACTTGGGAGGGCGGATTCGGTGTTCTTTCAGCAACGACATTCACGTTGGCACCAGAATTTGACTGGGAAGTCGATGATGGAGATCCGCCCATGCTGCGGTTTGACGGAGGATTGTCGCTGGATGTGGGTGGTGAAATTGAAATCGAATTGCCGTCATGGCTCGGTGGATCGTTTACCGCGTCCCACCTGCTCGATTTGGCCGACCTGGACCTCAATGGTGAGGTCAACCGGAATCATCTTTTCGTGGAAGGTCGAGTGGCATTGTTGGCGGACGTCGCCAGTTTGAGCGGGCAGGTGGATCTGGACGGCGACCGCGGCGAGTTGAATCTTGTTGGCGCCTTGAATGTCTTGAATGGCTTCATCACCGCCGTCGCCGATGTAACTGTGGGGTCCAACCTTGACGTGATTGTCCAGGGAAAGGGGACGGTGACGATACCCACGTCGCAAGAGATTTCGGGAATCAGTGGGTTGCAGATTCCGCTGGGCAACTACCTGCTCAATTACACGCTCAACCTCAATCCGTTAGACGACTACGTACAGGGCTGGACATACGTTCTTGGTGTCCCGCTCGGGTTGCGCGTCTGGCTGTTCGGCAATCGTATCGAGCTCATTGGTGGCTACAACCTGTATCCTTCCGGATCGGGTATGCTCACAGCACAGTCGGCATCCGACAGTGAAGCGTACACTATCGCCGACGATACCGAGTGGGTGTTATGGGTGACCGAATGGGAAACCGCTTCCTCGTCGGCTCAGCTTACTCTCACGACTCCAACCGGTCAGCCACTTACAGAGGCGGAAATCGAACAGGATCCGACCATGGCCCTGGTGCCAGAACTGTCAACCGAACACCGCCGGGCAGTGCGCTTGCTGGCACCGGCCGCCGGCAGCTGGGAAATCTCGATCTCTAGCAACAGTGATCTGGGTGCGCTCGACTTCCTGGCACTCGTCAACGACCCACTGCCCACCATTGACGTTGTGGACACTTCAGATGGTCTCTTTCGACAGCCGGTGGAAATCGAGCTGGCAGCTTACGACTCCGACTCGCAGGCCTCGGTCGCAGTCTTCTATGACACCGATGCAACGGGATTCGACGGAGTGATGATCACCGACGGCCTGGTCGAGACGGATGGCACCCTCCACTACACGTGGGACACGACAGGTGTGGTGGCCGGGCAGTACCACATTTACGCCCGCATTACGGACCAGCACAACCCGCCCGTGTTCGCGTACGCGCCCGAGTCCACGCACATCTCCGATTACGAACTGGTAGCCGTCATCCTGGAACAAGCTGCCGGTCAGGCAGACCCGGCCTTCGCGCCCACCATCCACTTCACCGTGGCTTTCGGCGAACCGGTGCATGATTTCACGGACAGCGACATTAGTTTCAGTGGGACGGCGGGGGCCACGACCGTCACGGTCACGAATCCCAGCGGAGACAACCGGCAGTACGTGGTTTCCATCAGCGGCATGAGCCACGACGGCACCGTGATTGCCACGATTCCCGCTGGTGTGGCCCACGACGGGGACGGGAATCCCAACGCCGCCTCGACCGACATCGACAACATGGTTACATATCAACTCCGTCCCTGGCACTAGTTGGGCAACAATTGGAAGGGCTGTCCATCAGCCATACGGTAGACACCAAAGTGGCGGCGGTCGAGAGTGAAGATTCGCCTGATTTGTTCCCTATTGGCAAGGTGCACGAGACAGGCATCGGCGAGGTCAACTTCCTGGTCGTGATAGGTCTGAAAAACCGCTTCGATCTCAACCATGTCTTGAGCGCCGAGCGGTAGGAGAACATATATGCCGTCGCGTACCGCTTGGAAGAGCTTGGTACGCTCGCTGGGGTAGCGTCGCAGACGGTAGGCGGCTTCGGTCAGAACCGGCCAGCAGGTGTAGGCCTTGCCAACAGGAAGAAGTTTAGCCTGCTCTCGGCACGCGCCGTGGTGGAGGTCCTTCGATTCATACATATAAGGCGATAAGCGGACCGGTATCGACTAGGACCGGTTCAATCTCCATCCTGGCCAAATCCCTTCATATATTGTGGGTTAGTGCTCAGGTCGCCTGGCCCATCGATGATGGAGCCAATCATACCTCGCGCATTAAGCGCGTCATAGAGCGACTTTCCATTCGCACTGTCAATGCCCTGTGCCACCTTCTTCCCAGCGAATTGAGCAAGCTGCTCGGCAAGCCGTTGCTGCTCTTCCGCCGTCAGCTCCGACTTAGCTCGTTGCAGCAGGTCATCAAATGCTTCGGTGCTCATGATGTTTCTCCCTCTCTTCACCTTGATCACCGCCCAAGTTCAAGAATACCATAGTGCCCGAGGATGAGCCAATGCGACTTGCCGGGAGCAGCCGAATAGACGACCACTTTGGAGAACAAGAAGCCACAAAATGCTTCCTAAATGAAGGCGGATGACGGCGATTCCCGAGCCATCGGATTAGCGGCTGGCAGTTGGGTTAGCCTGGTCCGTGTCCATTGTGAACTACGTAGCCGATACGCTCGTCCATCGGCGATAGAAATCCCCGACACCATGGAGAGGTCGGTTGTATCAAACGGTGGATTGTCGGGAAGGTCCTCGTCACCCGATCTTGTATGCCCTAGATTATACTACGGTCTCGGACAATACTTCGACCTTTGCGATCTTCCAGCCCAGATCTGTCTTGCGGTACGTGTACTTTCCACGACGCGTTAGGTGCCAGGTCTTGGTAAAAAGGGAGAATACGGATACAGACAACTGGGCAATTTGTTCAAGCACCTGTGTTACCGACCCGTCGCCGTTCACCGCAAGCGATTCTCGTTTGTAGGCGGTGTTAACAGATCGGAACCGCGCCAGTTGCCGGGCAACGTCACTCATCATTTGTTCGCGACCAATGGCTATGCCATTTGGCTGCTTGGTTGAGACATTGCAGCAGAGAGTCAAGGGTCACATTCGTCTCGGTGATCATCTCCTCGGGGAATATGACGTTGAAGTCGCGAGTGATCCCGAAGATGACATCGGCCCAATCAAATTCATCGTCAACGTGGGACAGGTCATCAAGCGGATGAAGAGCTGCGAGTTCACGGCCGAGCATAGATTCGAGTGATGCAGGCAACTTTACGGTCAAACTCTTAGGAATGTGCCAACTGGCGTAGTAGACTTTGTGAAACTCGTCGTCGTTTAGCCTTTGGCGTTCGCGGACGCGAGGGGACAGGGACATTTATTGGCGTAAGCTGTTGAACTCAGGCAGAGAACAGTTCCCCAGTGGCGCAGAAGGATGGGCTGGAACGAGTGAGACGTGGAAGATCCTGGTAAAGCCTTACGCAATTTACACAGTCCGCCGGCAAAAATGCCCCTGTCCCCGTTTTTCCCCTTCGCTGCGACGAGCGACGATGAGGATCAACGCCCCTGAGCTATGATTTCGATTCCGCTCAGAATCGGTTTGCCCTGCCGCGGGTTGAGTTCGATCTTCAGTGAGCCGTCCGACCTCGATACTGCTCGAACTGTCGAACGATGGTCCGCATGCGACCGCCCGCGGCTTTGGCGACGTCGAAGTTCTCGGCCACCGTGCGACCGTTCAGGGCGATGTCGAATCGCCGCGCTGCCGGTTCGTCGTGATCGGGATCGGCGAAGTAGAGTCGCACCGATGAAAGTCGCCGTGCGAAGGCCCGATATCGTGATTGCCGACGCTCCCTTCACTCCCGATGCAGCTACCCAAGGCCAGCCGTACCCACCCTCGATCCAGAGCGAATGGCGGTAGTAGAACTCGGCCGTGGCCGGCTCGACTTCGATCTTGACTTCTGGCGACGGGCCGCCGCGACTCGGGTAGTCCAGCCACAACGTTCCGGCTTCGGTCATGCGGTCGCCCGGCGCTCCAAAGTTGACGCCAAGCCGGCCGATGTCGGTTGCCTTTCCCGGTCCCCATGCGGCCCATTGTTCGTGCTCCGGCGGCATCGGCACCAGGGCCAAACCCGCGGGCAAGGGATAACTGCAAGTGCAGCCTTCGTAGAAGTAGGGAACATTCAGTAGACCACACGCCGGAATGATGCTGTTGGTGCATCCCGATCGAGGGCCACTGATGTAACACGTGCCGCTCTCCAACCGCTTGTCGTAGAACGCGGCCGTCCCCGATCGCATCGTATATAGGTAGCCGTAATCGACCCCTCCGTCGCAGCCATAGCTCTTGGGAAACGCTCGCGGCTCACGTCTCGCCAGTGAGCGGATTGATTCGATTTCCCGCAGCCGGCGTTCCCGGTTTCCAATCGTCCGACTGATAAGGAGGTCGATACTGGTTCGGCTGAACAGCTTGCCGATCGCGTTGGGGAAAACTAAGGTCCTGGCCAAGTCGTTCTCCCGGCGCCAGCACTCGGCCGGTGTACACGTCGCTCAGCACGGGAGGAAGCAACGTGTAGGGCGTCTGACTTCCCTTCCCGGTGCCGGGCCATCCAGTCCTTGGAATACGATAGCATCACGCCATCGACAAACATCGGCTGCGGCGACCGCTTGAAATGCCCCAGCGTGTCGTCGAACCAAAGTACGCCCAGCGGGGCTTTGACTCGCTCGTCGAGACTCGACCAGCCGCCCGTATAGTTGGCAGCGCCAGGCAGCGATCCCTGGCGACGAACAACTGTCATGCTCGCCGTTCGATCGATCGCTGACCTCCGTCGTCTCGGTTTACTGCAACCAGGCGGGCATGGTCGTCGTCCGACAGGTTTACCCAGGCAATGCCCCCGTATGGTCGCAAGAGGTCGAAGCCGGCAGTACCGGTCTCGGCGGCGTCTCCGTCTGACCAACCATTGGGCATCGTTAATCACCGCGACACTTGCCAGGTACGGTGGAAACTCGATCTCACCGGCCTTGCCAACGTGCAACGCGACTCGGCTGCCGTAGAGGCCGGCAGCATCGAATATGCGACGGAGACGGTCGACCTTGGCAGCATCCGGATCGACCGCGATGACGCTTAACTTCGTCTGTGCTGACGAGCTGTCTCCAACAGGCCGGCGTCAGAGATCCCCAGCACAAGTGCATAACCGTGGCAGTCGCCCACGGCATCGACCACTTGCTCGCCCAACGGAGATGCGTCAACGGATTCCGTGCGCAATGCCTCGAACTTCAGTGGATAGCGAGCGACGGTGGCTGGCTTCTGCGACCCAAAGCAATAGAACGCTCCATCCGAAGTCACAACGAGGAGCTTATCCGCAGCGGCGAGCATCGAGTGGATTTCGCCTTCGACATCGGGAAGACCGTCGCCAAATTTCAGCGTTTGCTCGCCCACTTGGATCGTCGTGCTTACGCCCGGCCGTTCCCGGTCCCTGGTAGACCTTGTCCTCGTGGAGGTCCCGATTGATGTCGGCGTCCAGCACAACTTTACCGCGTCGGACGTCCGCCGAGGCAAACCAACCGCCCGGCAGGCGTCCGGGCTTGGGCAACTCGAACGACAAGAGTTTGCCGGATCGCAGGTCGAAACGAGCGGGAACCGCCTGACCACAGGGCACGATGAGTTCGTTGCCGCTGACCACAAGATAGCCTTGTGGCGTTACGCCGCCGAGCGATTCGGCGTCGTGCGGTTGCTGGCCATAAAGGTAGCCGCAGCCATCATTGAGCCAGACGACCTGCCCGGTTTCTGCATCGAGCGCGTAGAGGAATACACCCTCGAACGGGAAGACGCCCGCTGCGAAGTAGATCTTGCCATCGTGTAGGGCGGGGCCGCCTCGGATGGGCCAAACCGAGATCAGACGTCCGTTGCCCAATATTTTCCGCCCGGACGGCACGGCCCGGAACTTCCAGAGGAGCCGACCGTCTTCCGCGGCCAGACAGTACAAGTGTCCGTCGTCCGACCCAAAGAAGACCCGGTCCTTCCAAGCGACCGGAGCCAATCGAACGGGACCGTCGGTATAGAACCGCCATTTTTGCTCGCCGGTCTCGATGTCCAGTGCCGTCACGCTGTCGTTGCGCGACGAAGCGACAAACATCGTCTTATCCAAGACGACCGGTTCGTAACCGGCATCGAATTGAAGCCGCTTTGTCCGAAAGGCCGGCTTGAGTTCGGGATTCTGTCGCACCCACGAAAGCTGCAATGATTCTGGCAACCTCTGCGGAGTCTGAGCACTCCGGGCAGCATCGTATCGCCACGTCGGCCAGTCCTCGGCAGCGTCAGTGGCAGCGACACAGATGAGGGCCAGCGAGATGGTGCCCAGAGCCGATCTGGAGAACGATCGCAGTCTCGACCGTTCTGCGCAGTTGGCGGTTTGCAGCGCCCTCTGCCGCCCGGTTTGTGTGGCTTGGTTCACGGCTTACTCCTGTGATTTTTAAATTGGCCATTCCCGAAAGAGTGCTACCTCCCAACCATTTCCGCAACGTCAAAACTCGCGGCTGGTCTCATTCCCGGGAAACGATCGCTATTTGACACATTCTATTGCTCTGCCAAAATCGCGACTGAGTATTGGCTTGTTATTGTACTCTATCGATTCTTACAAACAGTCGAAGTCCCTTACCCAACCAACCGGTACGCGGCTCGAAGTGTTTTGTTCCCTTTGCGGCCGGTGGCTCTGAAGATGAGCAAATCGATTTACCGCCGGCAAAAACGTCCCTGTCCCCGTTTGTCCGTCCAAGGGAAAAGCTCTCTCGGGAATGCTGACAGCGAGCGGCTCACCTGTCGTGTCTTTCACCCGAGCCTTGTCACCGCCCTGACGGCTCTGGTTCGCAATACTTGGCGTCGGATACAATGCAACGTCGGCACGAGCAAGCGTGTGTTAGCGCGGTCGCCGTCGCTGGACTTCCCTTTCAACGGCGGCGGCCGCCCTCCCGGCCAGATAGAAAGGAGAACACTATGCCCATTCGAGATCGAATCATCTGGGGCCAAGGCAATCCCCTCGGTGACCCGCGTTTGATGGGGCTGGACGCGCTGATCAGAGACATCCGACGGTTTGGCCGTCTGCCCAGCGGCGTTAGCGGTGGAAGTGTCTTTGAGAACCGTCTTGCCGATCTTCCCCTCAAGCCCCCCGGCTACTACCGGGAGTATGACGTTCAACGGCCGGAAGTGACAGGTCGCGGAAAGCTACGCATTGTGCTCGGCTCCCACGGCGAGGTGTACATCACCGGAAATCACTACAGGGACTTCCGCCAAATCATCGAAATGCCTGAATAGCACTCGCGTCCCGAACGGACGCCGGCCGGTGACCGTGGAGTTTCACTTGTAGCCGATGCGGGTGATGCACCGCATGGGACTGGAAGCCTTCGTCAGCGTGCTTCGCGCCCTCTGCTCGGTGGGACGGATCAGGTTGGCAGCGGTGAGGTGCTGACCTCGTGCTTAATGGTATCAACTCCTCGTAACTGTTACGAGACTTGATACCATCGCCCCGATACGCACGGAGCCTGAGGAAGATCAGCTCGATCTCCCCGCCGACCGACACTTGATCTCTGCTCGTTGCTGCAAACTCATGGTTGGGCCTCGAAAACAAAAAGACCTTCTGCAATTGTGGTTTTGGGATGTGATAGAATGTACCGGACGCACCAAGATTTCCTAGCGGCTGGTCAAGATCCATGCATGATGAAGAGACTCCCCGAGACTCGGACACAGCGCGCGCAGAATGAGGCCGGACGAGACAATGAACCACGACGGGATGTTCAGTTAAAGCACGACCAGAGTGTAGAATCCCAACGAGAAGAGTCCGATGGTGGCACACCGTTTGGCAGCTACACCCTACTGCGGAAAATCGGGGCGGGCGGCATGGGGCAGGTGTGGATGGCTGAAGAGGACTATCCGCGCCGGATCGTCGCACTGAAGCTGATCAAGCCGCAGCTGTTCGCCCACAAGTCGGCACAAGAGCGGGCTCGCACGATCCGCCGCTTTCGCACGGAAATCGAAACGGCAGCGCAACTGGAACATCCCAACATCGTGCCGCTCTATCACGCTGGCGAAGAGAACGGTCAGCTCTATTACACCATGCAGTATGTCGAAGGGCGCAGTCCACTGCAGACTCTGCGGGGTTATCAACCTACAGCGAGCCAGGAAGACACTCCGGACGACCGATCGGATACATCGCGCGACAGTTCGAAGAAGATTCCTGCCGGTCAAAGAAGGACCGGATCGGGCACATCCGAATTGGTGAGTGTTTCCCAACGCGAGTTAGTGAATAGGGCCGTCAGATACGTTGCCCAAGCCAGCCGTGGTCTGGCGTATGCCCACAATCGAGGCTTCATCCATCGCGACGTCAAACCGGACAATATCATCGTCGATCGTGCCATAGACACGGCCCGCGTGACCGATTTCGGGCTCGCCAAGGCGCTGCAGGAATCAACCGACCTGGAGATTCCCACGGACTATCGGGCAGGAACGCATGGGTTTATGGCCCCCGAACAGGAGTTTCGGGCCGGCAGTGCCACTGTGCAGAGCGACATCTTCGGTCTGGGCGCGACACTGTTGGCGCTGCTGACGGGAGCCCCACCAAAACAAGCGGCACAGGAAGACGATCAATTTGGCGATATCTGCCCAGCGCAAGGTGGTAGCATTCCCATCGACCTTCAGGCGATCTGCCTCAAATGCCTGCAGAAGAAACCGGACCGACGCTACGGTTCGTCGAGTGAAGTCGCCGAAGACCTGCAACGGTTCCTGGAATTGCGGCCGGTCATGGCGCGACCCATCGGTCGCATCGAACGGCTGCGGTATTGGACACGCCGCAGCCCCGCTTTGGCGATCGTCAGCCTGGCGGCCATTATCCTGACCTTGGCTGTGTCTCTGGGTGGGCCGACAGCGGGTTACTTCTACCTGTCCGCGACGCACACGGCAGAGATCGAGCGTCAAAACAAGCAAATCGAGGCGGCGGAGAAACTCCGCGCCCAGGAAGAGACACGTCGCACGCAAGCGACTTTGCATTATCAAGCGGCACAGACCGCTCGGCAACGCGGCGATTGGCGAGCTGTCATCGAGTGCATCCGGAAAGCCAAAGACGCTCGGCATCCTGACCCGGTTCTGCTGGACATCGAATCTGCTCGGGCGCGTCGATCACTGGGAGGGCGCATCTACGGGGACAGGGACATTCATTGGCGTAAGCTGTTGAACTCAGGCAAGAACAGTTCCTCTGTGGTGCAGAAGGATGGGCTGGAACGAGTGAGACGTGGAAGATCATGGTAAAGCCTTACGCAATTTAAACAGTCCACCGGCAAAAATGTCCCTGTCCCCTTTTGTACGCCATGGAGGCGAGACTTGGGTCGGTGCGCAGGGAGCTGAGCGGCCTGAGCATGCCGTGTCGAAACGACATTTTACATTTTACGGCTCGGCCTGGCCGTCGCGCTGGCGAGGGTGCTTGCTGGGCGTCCCCCAGCTCATGATCTCGTCGTCGCGTTTCATCATCGGCTTGAAATTGTGGTACCACCCACCCTGGGAAAGCGTGTCTGGAAAGTCGTGCACCAACATGCCGGGTTGATTGATCCCCAACTGCTTGGCGATCGTGGCGTCCGGCCGGGCGATGAACGATCCCCAATGAGAATAGGGTTGCGAGGAGTTGTTGGCCACGGCCCACAGGCGATTGTCGGCGCAGCGGGTCGGAACCTGGTAGACATTGAGCGTGTCCAGGCAGTTCTTGCCTTTGGACCTGGCATTGTAGAAGGAATGGACCATCACGCTCACGCCCTGCTCGCGATAAGCGATGTAGAGTTGTGGCCAACAGATGTCGTAGCAGATGGCCAGACCGATCTTAACGCCTCGGATGTGACGCGTCACCAAGCGGTCGCCGGCGGAGTAGTGCTTCTGGTCGCCCCCAGTGCAAAAACACTTGTCGTAGCGGTCCGCGATCTTGCCTTCCGGGTCGATGAGGTAGAGGCAATTCGTCGGCTTGATGTGCTCGTCCAGGAAGTGGGATGAGCCGAGGACCAGCCACATATTGAGGTCCTTAGCCAACGCGCGCAGGCCGCTTGTCTCCTTGCGCAGCGCGTCCCAGTCGTATTTCTCAAAAGTCTCGAAATCGCTCCCGGCATAACCCGAGAGGCTGGCCTCCGACGTGTGAAGCAGATGCGCTCCCTGCTCCGCCGCCTGGTGCATGAAATCCCGGACGTATTTCGCGTTTTCCGCGGGACGGGTGCCCACGGGGAACTGGCAAGTGGCGATCCTGAGTTTTTCCGCGGGTTCTGCATCAGAGGGCCGCTGGCCCGCCCGGTCCGTCTGCGGCGGCGGTGACTCGGCGGCACTGGCCGACCCGCCGCCGGCCTGTGGTGAGAGCGCCGCGACGCCCGCCGCTGCCAGAGTCTTGGCTGCCGCCTTGATGGCCTGCCGCCTCGTCAGTCCGGCAACGCTCTGGGTGGGACGCGCCGTCACGCACACTGGAAGGTCATGTTCCGCTTTGGGCATTAGGCACTCCTTCAGCAACTCAGGGCCCTGCTGGTTTCAGGTACCAGCGCTTGTCGGACTCCGACGTGAATCTACTGCATCCCCTCAGCGGCAACAACTCCAGCCGATATGATCAGGGCGGTGGTGGACGCCGATTCAGGTGACTGCCCGGATCGTCATTCTTCCGGTGCGAAGTGAGTTGTCGCTTGTTAACGGTGCTCTGGTCAGCGTCCTTGTGTGCCTTGGAGATCCGGCCGATCCAACCGAGGTGTCGAAAGTAGATCAACATGCCGCCGGCGGTGCCGAGCATGACGAGCCACAGCAAAGGATAGGACCATTTAAGTTTGAGTTCCGGCATCGCTTCGAAGTTCATGCCGTAAACGCCCGCCATGAACGTCAAGGGAATGAAGATGCTGGCCATGATCGTCAGTACTTTCATGACCTCGTTCGTGCGATTCGCGATGGAAGACAGGTATGTATTGATCAGGCCGGTGACCATTTCGCGGTACATCTCGATCACTTCTGACGTCTGGACACAATGATCGAATGTGTCACGCAAATAGATGCGCAAGTGTTCGTCAAAGAACGGTGATTCGTCATGCACGAGCCGATGGATGGCATCGCGCTGTGGCCAGATGACTCGCCGAAGATTGACCAACTGGTTCTTCATACGATTCAGTTTTTGCAGTAGTTGCGGCGATGGGTCGGACACCACTACGTCCTCCAGAGATTCTAGATAATCACCGATGGATTCCACGGCGGGGTAGTAGCTGTCGACAACCGTATCGAGGATGGCGTACGCCAGGTAAGCGGCCCCGCGACGGCGGATGGGATTATTGCCCGAGCGAATCCGCCTGCGGATCGGCTCCAACAGTTCGCAGGGATGTTCCTGAAACGTGATCACATATTGCTCGCCGACAAGGACACTCACTTGCTGCATCTCGATCTGTTGCGGCCCGTCCAGGCTCACCATGCGAGCGATGACAAGCAACTGGTCGTCAAACATCTCCGCGGCGGGACGGTGCGGATAATTGACAATGTCTTCGATGGCCAGCGGGTGGATGGAAAACACCTCGGCAATTTGGCGCATGAGTGACTCGTCGCCAAATCCTTGCACGTCAATCCAGATCGTGTTCGTGCCGTCTAGCGCCCCCTTCAGTGCGTGGGGATCGGTGATATCTTCCTCGCGAACCTCCGCCTGGGAATAAGCAATGACGTGGATCCGCGGCGGGGGCGCATCTGCCGCGATCACGAGTGTTCCGGGACGAGCCCCTATCTGGGGATGTCGTTTCTTGAACATGGTGGCCTCAATTTGTCCCGCGATTCTTGGTCCGTCGCGATCTTCTGCTGGAGTGTGGCGATCTGTTGCTGAACGGTTTGTCGGGTTTGAAATGCCAGATTGAATTGCTCGTTTGTAGTCCCGTGCTCCAACTCCAGTTCTGAGAGCCGATGATAGCAGGTTTTCTGGCTCCGGGCTGCGCCCTCCGGCCCCCAGAACTGGGAGCAGCCGGAACGAGTACAACCGTGTGCTTCCAGAAACCACGAAAGAAGAGATACTGCTATATCCAGTGCGTCTCCCGTACAGCGAGCCACCAGAGTACCTCAATGTCCCCGGTATTACTCAGCAATACACGTTCGGTAATACACGTTCGGTGGCGATAGCCGTACTGTATCAAGGTTACTGGTTTTGCATCGACGATACCAATTCAGGTTGAGTAGAATGAACGGATAGGGATCGAACGGCCTTAAGATAGCCAATATCGTATTGATGAAAATCCACACCGTCATAAAAGAAGCGAAGAAAATGAGAAATTTCCAGCTTCCGCCAAACGACGCGAGCTGGTCAGACAGCCTGCGCACTGAGCGGCAGGTCGCCTTCGTACTGTTCGTTCACGTTTTCCGACAGCAACTCCTGTTCCTTGAGGCTGCGGACGACTTCCGTCTCCAGTTCGGACAACTCACCTCGTTCCCTTCCGAGGACATCTTCGACGTACAACGTGCGGTAGCGGTTCAGATCGGCGAAGCATATGAATGCGTCCGGCGACCACGTCGGATGCTCTCCTTGAATCAACTCCGTGACCGCCGGACGGATCATGGCGGCCGGCATGAGATCCGCGGCTGCGAATTCCCTTTGGCAGATCTCACACTTGCGTTGTACCGGCCGGTGCTTGGTCATATCCTGTTCCCCCATGACGGCTGCTGCATCACCAACTTGCAGCACACAATCGATGACTTGCTAATATTCTGTTTCCGGCAAGAAGGACAAACAAGTCGATCGTTGACCATCCGTCCTCTCAGTCAATTCCGCTGGCTCCGCTGGACAAAGTTGAAAACCAACGTCAGCAGAACGGTTAATACAACACTGCCGATGATCGAAATGTGAAGGTGGAAGAAGAAATTCAAGACAATCAACACGACCACAAATACAGCAAGGTACCCAAGATAGAAGCGGATCATCAATTTCCTCACGCCCGCGCAGCGGGATCCTGGCGGTAGAAACCGCGCAGAAGGTCGTACAAAGATGGATGCCGGTGAGCCATTTCGCGCGATCTTTCGAAGAAGCACTCGGTGGCCACGGCAAAGAATTCGCCCAGGTTGGTCGCACCGTAACAATCGAGCAATGTATGGCGACCATCCTGACAATCGTGATCCAGCCGCTGGAACTCCTCGCCAACAACCTGTTGCCATCGTTTGTATTCTGCGACCGTTGACAACTGCGGCGTACCGTTGACCTCGCGACCGTTTTGCATGTCCAATTGATGGGCGAATTCGTGCAGCACAAGATTGTCCCCACGGCTTTGTTGCCTGCCGCCGGCCAAGGCATCGGCCCACGACAAAATCACCGGACCGCGATACCACGCTTCGCCTTCACGATGCGAATCCTCTTCCAACACAACGCCGCCCCTGGTGATAGCTCGCCCTGGTGCAACGTAGGCGTCCGGATAGACCAAGATGGATCGAACAAGATCGAAATACTCGTTCTCCAGCGCCAGTACCAGCAGGCAAGCCTGCGCGGCGATGGTTACTTTGATCTCATCCGTGATCACCAGCCCCCCACAGCCTTCCCAGTTCTTTTCTGCGACCAAGACTTGCACATCAGAACGCACTTTGCGTTGTTCCGGTTCCGTCAAACGGGCATAGGTACGAACGTTCTTCCGCAGAATGTGCTCCCATTCAATGGGAAAGGGCTTCATCCGGAGCTTGCGTCGTCGTCTGTTTGTTAGCCAACGAAAGATGATCACGTCAAATGGTCCACGTCTTCCAGGCTGAGTTTTCCCAGTGAATACCGCGGCTGGTGGTAAAGGTAAAATTCCTCGCTCAATTCAATGCGGTTTCGACACGCTGCTCGGCGCTGGGTGTTACGACGATGTCCCGTCAATGGCTGCGGGCGGCTGTAGCCGTTTGCCCTGAACCGCGATCCCCGCGATCGCCAAAACGACGAAGAGAATCATGGACACTGCGGGCAGCAAACTCAGCGCCGCGACAATCGCAGCGGCACCGACCAGGCTCGACAAGACGATCATCGCCCAGTCCATCAGAACGGCGGCAAGGACTGCGCCAATCAACCCACCGATGCCGAACCAGAGCAGATGATGATCGGCGTTACCGGCAGCCTCTGCCAGGCTCAGGGCGAGATATCCGCCCGCGTACAACCCGCCCAATGCGAAGCCGACTCGTTGTACCAAAATCGCCAACAACGCTCCCAACGCTCCGGCGGTGACCGCGGCAAGGACGCGTACCACTTGAGTTTGGTCAGCCAACACCACGTCGGCAAGTTGCACGCCGACGAGAAAACCTGCGATGGCCACAAACGCCCAGTAGAGACTTCGGCCGAAGAACAACAGAACTACGCCCAAAATCACCTGTACAGCTGGCATGGCTTTGTCTCTGAAAGCAGCATGGCTCAAGGGCCGTATTTGGCGGCCTCACAAACATACGATCATGCTCATTGTTTCAAATCCCGGCCGCTCGTGTCAAACCGCAAATCTCGCGTCAAGTGGGTATCGCATGCCCGACTGTTCAGAGGGCGTTTGGCTGAGAATATCAAAGCGAGCTGGGCCGACCAGAAAAATAGTCACGCTGTGTTGGGTGGACTCTTGTTGCAGTCGACCTCTCAGGTGCCGGAATGGTCGTCGCGTGAGTGATGGCGGACCCGGCCTGACGCCGGGCCTGAGCACGGGGACGGGACCACGGACCATGATCGAACAGACCCAACCATGTTGGAGTTTCGACGCGGAGAAACTGCTGGCCCAACTTCGCTCCAGTCGGCAGGGCCTGAGTGGCCAGGAGGCTGACAACCGTCTTTCCAAGGATGCGCCTCACGTGCGGGCAAAACACGTCCGCGCCCCAAGATTGAAGTATCGGAGTCGGCGCCCGGCATGAGAATCGCACCGGCCCGCATGCGGGTGCAAGTCCGGTAGCACTGCGCTGATCACGGTCTTTAAATGGCTCCGTGCATCTTGTCTGGAAAACTCGGTACCTACCCTCTCCCCCGCTATTCCCGCTCCGCGGGGCGGTGGAGAGGGAACGGGAACCGGTAACTTATTTCCGGACGAGTTCTTACTTCCCCAAGGGCGGACATCAGACGACTCCTCGAAGGGCGGGTTGGAACAATCCAGACGACCGATAGCATAGCGAACACAGAACGAGGAGTGGTAGAATGACGCCGTCTGGCAAGTGGTCCCAAGGGTGAAAAAATACATCTGCAAATCCGGTCGCCCGGCAATGGGCCATCGCTGTTCGCGGAGGAGTTTCATTGGGGGCAGCCGTGGGGACGTCCGTGTCCGGTACGCTGCTGTTTGCGCAACAACCGCTCGGAGCACCGGCGCAGAACAGCGAGACGCCAAGCCAACCGGCCGAAAATTAGTCGTGTCGTTGATCGGCGGTGAGTGTCGCTGCAAGAACGTCTGCAAGTCGTTGTTGGCAATCGAGGATCAGATCCTGCCCGCGCTCACGAAAAAAGGAAGTGCGTGGCGATCAAGCCGGACATTGTCAGCGCACAGAAACAACTTGCATCGACCCACGTCGACGCGCTCCACGGCATACTGAATTTTGTGGGGCCCCGGGTCAGAAACCAGAATCATCGCTTCTTGAACCACTCGGAGCACAGGTATGTTGCAGGCCGACGCCGTGAGAGGCGAGAATGGCCGCGGACCACGGCAGTTACCGCTAGGATGGTCCCCCGTCTTATGGCTGTACCTGGCAGTCGCGGCGGCGGCGCCAACCCTGTCGCGCGGGGCCGACGTTGAAGATCGGAACTCAGTGGCTTCCGCGCCGACGTCTATTCACGACAAGACGCTGGTCGCCTGGGTGCGCGTGGACAATCTCGATCAGACCGGCTCCGGGGTGCTGTCGATCCAGGATGGCGACGAGTTCGACGCAATTACTTTTGGCGAGCGGGTACCGCGCCGCTGGATGGCGGGGAGCCACATGTTCCGTCGCACGCAGAGCGAGGAAGGCCAGAGCTCGCTCGTACCGGAAACCGCCGAGGCCAATCAGTGGCGGCAAATCGCGGTGGTCTATCGCGGACGGCAGATCGAGATCTTCCGCGACGGGGAATGTTACGTTTCGTATGAAACGCCGCAGCAACAGACTTATTCGCCTAGGTGCGACATCTACCTTGGCCTCCGCTGCATTTTCGGGCAGAAGCGATACGGCTTTCTGCAAGGGGCCATTGACGAAGCTCGCATCTACAACGTGGCCCTCGACGGCGAGACCATTGCGAAGCTGAGGCCAGGAATCCTGGCAGACCCAAAGCCCCTTGCGTGCTGGTCGTTCGACGAGGTTGTGGTCAAGGATTTGATGAGGCACTACCCGACAACGCAACTGGTCGGTACGGCCAAGGTCAAGGACGGCGCGCTGATGCTCGACGGCCAAGGTTTCGCGCTGGTTTCCAATCGCTTGCCCACAGACTATCGACCGCCCACAGTCCAGGCGGGTTTCTACACTCCGCCTCACCGTGTGGGAGAGATGTGGGATACCTGGATCTACTGGCACGACGGCGTTTACTACATGTATTACATCGCAGGGCCGGGCGGCCAATGGGATGCCCATGAAATCGCCGTTTCCCCAGATGGTGTGCATTGGGAGTACTATGGCGTCGCCGTCAAGCCGCGACCTCAAACTACGTGGATCGGCACTGGGCATGTGTGGAGATCGCCGGCTACTGACCAAAACGAGCTGTGGATTCTCAACTATTCGGAATGGGTGGCGGACAAGCAGGATATCATGTTCGCCACCTCACCCGATCTGCTGCACTGGACGAAAGTCGGCGACCGCTTCCGATTCGTCCAGGACACGCGTTGGTACAAGGAAAAGGGACGCTGGGATTGTATCGACGCGGTCCAAGGGGACGACGGTTACTTGTATGGTTATTTCACTGCCGATCCAGATCCCGCCAAAGTCGATTATCCACATTGCGGTTTCGGGTTCGCCCGCAGCAAGGACGGCATCCGTTGGGAATCGCTGCCGCCGGTTCCGGGCGACATGAAGGGTGAATTCGGGGGCATTCAGAAGATCGGCAAGCGGTACTACATCACGATGAGTGAAGGGCGCGTGGGGGTAGGAGACAGTCCCCAGGGCCCATTCTGGGGACAGAGGAAGAATCACAATATCTTCGGTGGCGACATCTATTTCCCAAGGTTCTTCCACACCGCGGCGGATGGGCCGTTGATGAACCATTTCTATAAGGACGGCCCCGTCTATGCCGCGCCGTTGAAGGCCATCGACATCGATCGCGAGGGGGCAATGCGTTTGGTTTGGTGGTCCGGCAACGAGAAGTTGAAAGCCGCCCCGGTCCCCGTCAAGATGATCTCCTCCCCAGGGCCGGTCCAATGGCTCGAGAATAGGATCGACGTGAATCATACCAGCGTGATGGAAGGGACGGTGCATATCCCCAACCGCAGTCCGGACGATCAGATCCTGCGTGGAATCGTCATGAATCAAGGGAATGACACTGCCCAGTGCATCTCCTTTGAACAGTCTCAAACTCTGTTTGGAGACATTCGGTTCGACGCGGTACCGATCAAAATGAGCGTCCGGCAGCGGGCAAATCGTGATGTCGACTTGGGCCGTGAGCAAAGATTTCGTATCGTATTGAACCGCGACATGATGGAAGTCTATGTTAACGACTATCTCACGATTCTGGCTCGAGTGCGGAACACCGGCCACCTCGGAGTGTTGACCGGTGACGATGCAGATGGGGGTGAGAATATCCAGATGTGGCGTAGTGCCAATGAAAGCGAAGCCCCAAAGCCAGCGCTCAGGTAGAAAACGGAGTGATGCATTTTACTTCACAGAGCAGCCAGACCAGAACGACTACTTTGTGCTGCTTGGGCCTGCGGTGATTACGACTGGCTCGAATACAGCTGGCAATCCTCATCCAACGGACAGAATCTGATCTATGACCATACGAAGGAATTCCTGGGCCTTTGCGCTCATCTATTTGGCTTTGTCGCTGCTATTCGAGGCATCACTGATCCTCTGTGGTGGATTGCGCGTCCCTGAAGACAACGCCACCATCGCGCCACTGATACTCACCGTACCGCCGATATTGGCTGCAACACTCGCGGGTTACGGGAAGCCCAAGGAATTCGTCATGCTGGTGGTTTTCACAGTTGTGCTTACCATGGTCATAACGCTGACGGTCAACAAACTCACCGGGATATCGACTGGTCTTCTGGAACCTATAATCAACCGCTCGATTGCGGGATTTTTAGCGGCTACCATTACAAATCGCATGAATTCAGGTGGTAAGGCGTGAAGGACCGAGCCACGTGACCGCATGGAATTCGTCCAAGCGGTAACGGGCAATGCCGGCACAGCAACGCGGGAACTAACGAGCCGCTACTCGCCACAAGTTAAGAGGGAAGAATGAAGAACAATAAAGAATACGGAATACTCCTAACCGCAACCTTGATCCTTCTATGTTTACCTCGTCTTACTTGGCCCGACGAGAAGCAAGGCCCCTCTTCCTTCTCGCCCCCTCCATCCGCCACTGAATTAATAGTTTCGCAGCAATCCAAACGGATGATCGGATTTCTCATCATGGGTGGCAATCTGGAGACCCATCAGACGATCGCCAAAGGCAAGGAAGCCTTCAAGGTACTCAAAGAAGAGCTAAAGAAAAGAAATTGGCCTTCAGAGTAAGACGTAGCCTGCTTCGGGCGCATGTGGTTGACGTTTTCGGCGACGCAGTCCGGAGAGCTTGGGGGCAATCAGGACCTTCGAGAACCCCGGTGCGGCGGGCCGAACACCGAGGACGTGGGCGCTGAGATCGTAGTTGGGACCGCAAGACCAGGCATGGCTGAGCGATTCCCGCCCGTGGAACTGCTCCCAGAGCGACGTGGCGTCGGGAGTCAGTTCTTACCATAGACGTCGGGCACCTGCTCGGTCTCGCCCAGCATCTCAAGCGCTTGGTCCAGGATCTTTTCGAGTTCATCCAGCTTGCCACCAATCATCAGCGGCTGTATGCCTTCCATGAGTTTTCCCACCGCCGAAGGATCCTTGCCACTGCTGTGCCAGCGCTGGATCCCAGAGCGCACCCGCTGCATTTTCGCCTGGATGCGGAACTGCGGGTTGTCCACCGAGGCGGCCTTCTCCACCAGCGGCTGTCCGGTCAGGAACTTCTGATAGGCCGCGATGGCTTCCTCACCGAAGGCGCTGTCCCGCAGGCGCTTGGGAAGATCCTCGCCTGTCGCACCGTTGTTCACGCCCACCAGAACGCAGTCGTGGTTGTAGTGCCAGCCGAGGTAGGTCTCCCAGTCCACGACGGATCCAGGCATGCCTACATTTGCCTCCACGCCAGCCCAGCCGGGATTCCCGTGCTTCTCCAGCTCGTCGTAGATGGCTTTGAAGTTCTCCCCAAGAATCATGACCGGGTAGGTGGTCCAGCCGGGCCGGGAGTACTCGTTGAAGGCCGTCCAGATGGGAGCATTCATCACCTCAATGGGCGCGGCGCGGCCACGTGGGGGTAAAGCTTCTCTGCGGGGATGCCCGCGTCGACGAACTGCTGGCACCAAAAAGCAATGGTTTCCTGGACGATCTTTGCGAGGGCCTGCCGGAAATCGTCCGGCGGATTGTCCGCGCTAAAGCCACGATCCAACAGCGCCCGGTAGCCGAGCGGTCCCGCGGGCACGCCATCTTCCTCCATCATCTTCGTGCGCTCGGGATTCGGCTGCGAGTAGTCGTCGATGCTGGGCTCTGAACCGACCAGAACTCCCGCGAAGAGAGTTTCCTTGCCTTCGGCCTTGAGTTTTGCAATCTCCTCGCGGAGGACCGGCCCGATGATTTCCGAGACAATCCGCGTGAGCTCGGCGCGCGCTTTCTTGCTGGTGAAGCACATGTTTGGCGGCAATCGTTCGAGCACGCCCCAGTTCAGATAGCGCGCTTTGTTTGGCGGTCCGTCCCAGCCGTGCCACTCGACGTTGTAACGGTTGTTGGGGTCGTAGCCCGGCTTGTCCGGGTCGAACCAGTTCCAGAGGTCCGGCCGGTTCTTCCAGGCAAGATGGCAATCGAAATGCATCATCACTGCCATGTCGTGCTGCCGCGCCGCCGCGAATGCGGTTCGAATGCGGCTGGGCAATTGCCCCTCAAGTTCATAGGTCGAAGTGGGCAGGCCGAAGCCCAGAAGCCTGGTCTTGCCATCGCCCTTCATGCCAATCTTCTGGGCCAGCTCCCCTGCTTTCTCAGGAGGACTCCAGAAGATGAGGTATTTCGGCTCCTCCGACACGGTAGGTCCCTCGTCATTCGCGGGCGAGGCCGGACCGTTTTGCCCTCCTGCATCTGCCCAGTCACAGGCCATGAAGAAGATCACGAGTCCCGTCAGAGGCAACGCGTTCGTCCGATTCAGAGCCTGGACGAGAAACGCAAGAAGGTGGACGAGCGCGTCCATAGTATTCTCCTAACGGCGATACATGCTCGCAGTATCTGACGAGCAATCATCGCTCGCATGTCGTCCACGCGCGCAACAGCTGACCGCGGCGCACTTGATGTAAATCACACGCAGCTTCCCGGCTTTGTCGGGCTTGGGTATCTGGTAGCTTGGCGAGCACCTGTGCGTAACGTTTCACCTCCGCCACCGTTCGCGGGCCGTCTTCCCAGCGTTTGAATTTGTCCGGCGTCACTTCAAAGTTGCGGAGTCTTTCTTTGTCGCGGCCCATCCTTTCCCAGAGTCCGCCTGGCTGGCACCGGTTTCGTCTGCCCCCGGATGTGCCACGGGTCCATCCGCGCCTTCAGCCGTTCGCCAACGGGGCTAAGAACTCGTCCGGAAATAAGTTACCGTATTTATCGCCCCTCACCCTACCCTCTCCCCCGCTATTCCCGCTCCGCGGGGCGGTGGAGAGGGAACGGGAACCGGTAACTTATTTCCGGACGAGTCCTAACCTGGCTCCGACCTACGCCTTCAGAAAATCGAGTGGCTTGAACTCGTCACCGAGCACTGGTCCGCTATCGATGCCCAACCAGGTTTGCAGTGCCGTGGCATAGACGCGGCGGAAATCGGTGTGGTGCTTGGGGCCACCGTTTTCGAGTTCTGTCAGGCTGGGATGGTCTCCCGTCAGGCCTCCCTTGACTTTGCCACCGACCACAAACACCGGCGCGGCCGAACCGTGCCCCGTACCCCGTCGACCGTTTTCTCTGACCGTGCGGCCGAATTCGGAGAAAGTCATCAGCAGGACCCGATCGAGCAGGTTATCGCGTGCCAAGTCGTCAACAAAGGCGGCCACCGATTCGGACAGCTGATGCAACAGGGCTCCGTGATTGCCACGTTGATTGGCATGGTTGTCGAACGCTCCCGTATCACCGCCACCCACATCGGTGCTGAAGATTCGGATACCCAGGTCGGCTCGTATCAAATCTGCCACGGTCCGCAATCTTTGAGCCCCCGGAACATTGGGATACTCGGCCCGGTTGCCCGATTTCTGTTTCTTCAGCACGGCGTCGAGCCGGTCCGCAGCGGCGTCCGCTTGAAGCGAGGTCTTCTGAAGGAAATCGACCAACCGGTTATTCGTGGACCGGGGAACCGCCGACGCGGCGGGCTGCTTTTGGAGTGTGTAGTCCTGCAAGGTTCGAACCGACGGCACTACGGTCTCTTCCGCGTTGAGAAGGAACGGCCGGGCAATTGTCCCGACGAACACGCCAGGTATGTCGGCCGAGTCCGCATCCGATGCCCGGTCTATGGCACGCCCCAGCCAACCGGTTTGGCATCCCTGATAATCCATCGACGCGGTCTGCCAAACCTGCATCGACGCCGCATGGTCGTCGTTCGGATTGGGGTAGCCCACGCCTTGCACGATCCCCAAGTGGCCTTCCTGGTATAGCCTCCACAGCCCTTTAGTCTGTGGGTGGAAGCCCAACTGTGAGTCGATCTTGTGAACTTCGTTGGCTTGGAAACGTATCGTGGGCCGATTTCGGCCATACTCGTCATCCTCGTACGGGATCACCGTGTTCAGCCCATCGTTGCCACCGCCAAGCTGGACCATTACCAGGATCTTGTTATCGGAAACAGGTCGATTCGCCGCCTGCGCCGTGGTACGGCTGAGAAAGGTCGGCACGCCGGGACCCAGCGCCAGCAAGGTGGAGGCACCGAACGTTGTCTTCAGAAATTCGCGTCGGTTACGAGGCATGATTGTTTCTCCAAATACGTTGGCTTTCACTCACACCGGCCGGTCACGCCTTCTCACGCCAGTTGGAACTCGGGTGAAACGGCCACTGCATGGGCAATGTCGCGAACACGTTGAGAGTCGTCACCGTCCGCGCCGGCCTCTAAGAATGCTTCGGCAACTTTGGGTTCCGCGTCACCCTGCAAGAGTAGGTCGATGACAAATCTGCCGGCATCCTCCGGTCGAGAGTGACCGTGTTTCTTGGCCACTGCCGCCGGATCGATCTTCTGGCCGTATTCTTTCGTCTCGTGTATTAAGGCGAAGGCCAGTCTATTGCGGCCAATCACCGTCGCCGTGTTGATCCACCGGCGCCCCCCTTCCCAGCCCTTGACCGTAGGCGGGTGGTAGAGATTCTGTCCCAATTCGGCCAGATCGCTTCCCAACTTCGACGTCGGTACGACCTCCTCAAACCCTTTGCGATTCCGAGAGCGAAGTCCACCGGACTCTTGATCCGCTGCCGATATGCTACCGGGGAGAAGAACAGGTTGGATCGGAGCATCGTCTCGACCAGCTTGCCTGTGTCGTAATGCTCGGAGAAGGAGACGGCCAGCGGGTCAATCAACTCGTCACTCGGCGAATCGGTCTCGGATATCAGCCAGCGATAGAGCTTCTTTACGATCAAACGGGGCGTGGCCGCCTGCTCGAGCACGATTCGGACCACGTCCTGGCCATCGAAATTGCCTTCTCGTCCCAGAACCTTCTTCGGCCCCGAATCGTGCTCCCGATCAAAATAGCGGAGTCTGCTCTTGAGAACGGCCCAGCCCGTAAACGCCCTGGCCGCCTCGCGAACGTCTTCTTCGGAGTAGTTACCCGATCCCATGCTGAAGTGTTCCATCAGGTTGCGCGCGAGCTTGTCATTTGGCTGTGACTTACGGTTGGTGTTGGCGTCGAGCCAGACCAACATCGCCGGGTCGCGGGAAACGTCCTGCAAGAGCGGCTCGAAGCTGTCCAAGGCGTGGCTCCGCAGCATTTGGACGTGTTTCTTCATGAGAGCCGGATTCTTGACCTTGGCGTTGCTCGTGGCAAAGTGATCGTGCCAGAAGAGCGTCATCTTTTCCAAGAGCGGATGTGGCGTGATGATCATCCGCCGCAGCCACCAGGCCCGCAATGAATCGGCCGACGCGGAGTCCTCGAACGCGTCTTCATTGCGATTGAACTCGGCCACGTCCGCATCGGGAGCCAGGAGCTTGTCTACGGAACGCTGCGGGCCGTCGGCCAGCGCTTCTTGGAGTTGGCTCCAATCAGCTCCAAATGCCGCCCTGCGGAAAAGATGTCCCACAGCCCGCAAGTCCCACGGTCGCTCGGCATCGGGCTGATAGGCTGCCCAAGCCCAGTCGGGGTCGGTAAGTCTCTTCAAACCGGCATCCGACGATTCACCTGTCCCATCCAACTTGCGAGTTTCGGCAGACATGGCTGATTACCTCTTTCCAAGCACGCTTGAACCAAACTTAGGATCGACGAAGCAATCCTGGGGCGATGCCCCAGGCTACGATGAAAAAGGCCTTCGGCCAAAAATTTCACGAATCGTGAAAAGTGATTTAGTCTCCCAAATTGACGTCCAACTCCAACTTCGCCCTCATGCGGCCGTCGTCGCTGCCCAACTCGATTTTGGCTCCACCGAAGTATTCGGCGATCGACAGAAGGACGTCGATAGATGCTTCGGCCTCTTCCTCGGTGTTACCGTCGTCGATCATGTTCTGGCGAACCAGGTTCGTTCGGTTGGCCTTGAGGATGGAAGCGAGCTGGCGGCCGTTGACTTCCACCAAACTGTGGACGCCGGCCAGCGCTTTGGCCTGTTTGGCCGTCTCTGCTTTCAGCGCATCGATCAGATCTCGAGCCAGCGATTCGGTGGAACTCATTACCAGCCACTCGTCGAACGTGACCAGCGAGGGCTTGAAATTGTAACGGACATGCACCTCCGCGTTCTCGTCTATGTCCGCCGTGGAGTAGCGGGAGACCGAGAATGTCACGTCATTGTGCGTCGGTCGATATAGAATCAATCCCGGTTGGGCCTGCTGACCCGACGTGAAATTGATCAGTCCCAAGGCCTTCTGCCAGGCTTCCTCCATCACTTCGCTGAAGTAGTCGGGGTTATCCATGCGGAAGATCGCGGCAAACGAGGGAATCTGCAAGGCCGGTTTGCCTGTCTCGGTGTCGTACTCCTGTTCGGCGACCACGAACCGCACTTCCGGCTCCGTCTCAGCCAAGACTTCGTCCGTCAAGTCGCGTCCGGTGAAGAAGATCCCCATCATGTTCTCGAAGAAGATCAACCCGGCAGTCCGCTGCGGAAAGAGTTGGTCTTTGGCGGCGTAGAAGGCCTGCAAGTCGCGGAAGAAAGTCATACCGGCGATTTGCCGCGGTACGGAGATGTTGGGCAACGCTCCGCCGTCGGGCTCGTCCGACCATGCGTACGAGGCGGGACCGTCAGGGCTGACCGTCTTGCCATCCAGAGTGGCTCTTAGAGCCGAGCTTGTTGCCATCGACGGAGAGCCCCACTGCCACCCAGTTCGATTCTCGAAGGGCCTCGGTCACACCGGGAATCAACAAGGACGCTGCCGGGTTCGGGCCCTGGTTAAGCAACGCGGCGATAGATGGTTCAGCCTTGATCGACTTGAGGTTCACGAATACAGAGGCCACTGGCTTGGAGCCCAAGTCCGCCTTGGCCTGTTGGTAGGCAGGCGAATCGGCGATGGTCTGGCCACCGGCCCCCTCGCGGAGGTCGAGCATGGCTTTCAGAGCGGCGGGTTTGTTTGACATCAGGAGCCGATTACCCACGATGCAGTGCGCGTCGTCGCCACCAAGGGTCCATCCGGTTACCCCACCATATTCAACCGATTTGACGGCCCCTGGGTTACCCCGCTTGGCGGCCTCTTGCCCGAGCAAGATTGAGCAAAATCTCTTGCAGTTTGCCGAGCATTTCGGCGTCCGCGGAATCCACAATGAGTGAAACACTCTCGTCCGGCCGGACCGCGAAAGTCACCCCGCCCGCCACAAGCTGCTTGATGCCATTCTGCCAGTCGGTGCCTAGGCTGGCCTCGATGAAGCGGAGCCCCTGTTCAAACTGCTGATATCCGTCTTGCGACGTCAGGTACTTGATAAGCGGAATTCGAAGTCACCGCCGATACGGCCTCCGGGCAGAGCACCGCCTCTAGAAGGGCCTCCGGATTCGTTAGTTCCACGACCAAGAGGGCGTCGTTGGGAATCCAGTGGATCGCCGGCGCCAGTGGCTCGGCACCGACCGCCATGGGAGAGCCCGCAGCCGACAGGACAAGACTGAGCAGCAAGACACTAACGACCACCGATTTACGAAACATAGCGAGGGCTCCTCTTTGCGGAAACGGGCAATTGGCAATTGGCAGGTGAGCACATCGTCCATTTGCTAACAACGGGCCATACCTCGTTAGGCGGGGGCCGGTTTCGGAAAGTCGTGGTAAATGACGTGATATCAAGATATTCAACCGAGCGTATCTGCAGCCAATCCAATCGAAAGGCCTCTTGCCACGTGTCGGGAAGTCTTGAGACCAACAGTGGCATCGACGAAGTGTCATTGTGAAGTCCGCGACGGAGCTGGATGTCGATATCGAGAACGCGCAGAATTTTTCGGCCATTTGCTCGTTTTCCGAATCACTGCCCAGAATTGTTGGTTAGACGGCCGTCATGAGGCCTCAGTGTTCACCGCGCGCTGCGCGTCTTTTAGTCGCAATTACTTGAGTTCTGGGCTAGAATGTCTGCTACCGAGATGTGGGACCCGATTCGTCCGCCCGTATGGAGGAATGCCAGCATGCCCAATCAAGAGATATCTCGTTCGACGGTTGTTCCAAGCCGCCGTGGCCGGCACGGCCGCTCTCGCCGCCCGGCCTCGAGGCGACGTTCGAGCCGAAGGTGGCAACGCCGGCGTGCCAGCCGCTCTTGGAGGCCAGCCGGTTCGTAGGACCCCCTTTCCCCGCTGGCCCAATTTCCGGGAGGCCGACGAGCAGGCCGTATTGCCGGTCCTCTGGCCTTTGGGGAGACGATGGATAACCAACAACCGGGGATGACCTTTCTGCACCGGAGGATCGTGGTATGAGGGCCATTGCGCAAGTTTACCGGCGAACCGTAAAGAGTTACGGCATCATTTCGTTGGCGACGATCGTAATGATGCTGGTGAATCACTCGCGTGCTGAAGCGGACACTTCGCTGCTGCCCGCCACCAAGCTCAAAGCAAAACCAGTCGTAGACCTGCAGGCCCAGCCATTTGAGCTTTCACAGATTCGCCTGCTCGACGGCCCATTCAAGCAGGCCATGTTGCGCGATGGCCAGTACCTGCTGAGCCTTGATCCTGATCGGTTGCTGCACACATTCCGTCTGAACGCCGGCCTGCCATCAACCACAGAGCCACTAGGTGGCTGGGAACAGCCGACATGCGAAGTACGAGGTCACTTTGTGGGTCACTACCTCTCTGGTTGCGCATTGCTGTTTGCAGCTACGGGAGACGAAAAGTACCGGCAGCGTGCGAATTTGCTCGCTCAGGAATTGGCCAGGTGCCAGCAGGCCCTGGGCTCAAGCGGATACTTGAGTGCCTACCCCGAATCATTCATCGATCGGGTAGAGAGTCTACAGCCGGTCTGGGCACCGTATTACACAATTCACAAGATCATGGCCGGCCTGCTCGACATACATATCTACTGCGACAACGCTCAAGCCCTGCAGGTAGTCGAGGGGATGGCTCGCTGGTGCCAATCGCGCTGCAGCAAGCTTACCGAGGAACAGATGCAAAGAATGCTCAGTCGCACGGAGCAGGGAGGCATGAACGAAGTGTTGGCGAACCTCTACGCCGTGACCGGCAAGCCAGAGTATTTGGTGCTCTCTCGTCGGTTTGTGCAACAGACCTACAACGATCCGCTCGCCACCGGGCTCGTCCCGGTGGGTCTACGTTTGCTGACTACTCTGGCAGCCGAAAAACGAACCTTCCTGCCGGCCAAGATCGACGGTAGTTGTCAAACGCTTGACCACCGGGACAAGCCCGGAGGCGATAAAGCCCGTGCTAATACGGCCATAAGATGATTCTAACAGTGAAAGTGGCGTTTCGTTTTGCCTACTTCGCCTCGCGCACCTGCACATAGAGTCTCTTGGGAGCATCAGGGAAATATAGGTTCAGTGCCGGGCAGAGCCAGCCCTCCATTTCCTGCACCTCACTGTCGATTTCGAACCGGGCTCTGTAGGTATTTCCTTCAATTTCCTCCCGCACCCATTCGACTTCGAAGTCGGCGTCGGGAAACGGGCTTGCCGAAAACACCATCAGAAAGCCCTTCTCAGCGTGCTTGATCCCCTTTAAGGCAACGGCGGTATCGATCATGGTGTCGGCACCGGCGACAAACGGCTCCCTGTCGAGGCCGACTTCTTCATCGTCGAATACCCACATGCCATTCCACTTGTATGGCTTGATGACGAAAATGGAGTTCTTCATCACGAAGCTCACCTCAATTCACTAGAACAATTTTGCTGAAAACTCTTTGAGATACTCTCGCCAGACGATCCAAGTGTGAGCACCTTCGGTTTCTTTGTAGATGACGTCAAACCCATGTTTCTTGAACATCTCGACCGTTGCACGCGACGTTTCGACGAGGAAATCGTTCTTGCCGGTGGCGAACCAGAACAGCTTCAGCCCGTCCTTCAACTCGGCGTCATCCAGGATCGCCTGATGCTGCTCCTCAAAGCTGGGACCTGGTGGCTGTTTTCCACCACGTCCTCGTCCGGTAATTCCGAAGATGCCCGAGCTGAAAACACCCAGGTAAGCGAACTTCTCGAGATGCGGAATGCCGATGCTCAGGCTTTGCCCTCCTCCCATTGAGAGCCCTGCCATGGCGCGATGGGCGCGGTCGGTGTGAACGCGGTAGTTCTTCTCGATGTAAGGCATGACGTCAGTCAGAAAGTCCTCTCCGAATTCATCAACCGCCCGGCGTGGACCGCCAAAATTGAATGCGCCCGTGTGGCCGGCCGGCATGACGACGACCATCGGTTTGGCTTTCTGCTCGGCGATCAGATTATCGAGGATGAAACCCGCGCGGCCGACCGTCGTCCAGGAATCGTCGCAATCCGATGCGCCGTGCAACAGGTAGAAGACCGGAAACCGACCTTCGCCATTCTCATACCCGGGTGGCGTGTAGACGTGCATACGGCGGAATCGGTTGAGCGAAGATGAGTGATATGTAACCTCTGCTACGGCGCCGTGAGGAACATTCTGCGTGTCCATCCACGTGGCACCGGGCACACTCACCAGACTCCACGTGTTCATGTTGGACTCACTGGTGACAGGGTTGCGCGGATCGATGACGGGTACACCACCGATATGGAAGTTGTAGCGGTAGTAGCCCGGCGCCAGGCCAAGCGACACTTCCCAGATGCCCTCGCTACCCTTGGCCATGTCCATGCCTTGGCCGACACCCGGCATGTCGGTACCGGACAGTTTCACCGACTCCGCCTCTGGGGCGAGGACCCGAAAACTGACTTTGCCCTCCGAGATCTCGGGCGAAATGACACGGGGACCCCGAGGGCCGAACTGTGCCTTCGAGGCGTCCGGGCAGGCGAGGTGGGCAGTCAAGACTGCCGCGAACAGAATGGCCGATAGATGAAGAGATTTCATACACGTTGACTCCCATTTGCAGAGCGCGGCAGTCTTCGGTCCGCAAATTCTGTGACAAAACGGTCCCAGGACATTTTCTACGATCCCCACCGGTCCGTGCAAGCTGCCCGTAGAGCGACGCACCACTTCGGTGGTTCTTTTCTTCTTCTTTGCCATGGTCTTACGTCAACAGCTACTCGGTGAAATCACGCACGAGCGTCCAGTCGACCTCGTGATAAGTGCCCCGTTGACGAATTCGTGGCGAAGCGAGAAATGCTGCAATTCGGTGGCCGGACGGGCTGTAGCACCGGTTGCGGCGAGTGAATCTGTTCATCGCGGATAGCGGCACAGGAGCGCCTGCGGTCCTACACAACGCGACGCGCTCTTGATTTCCAGCGCTCGGTTTGACATGCTTATTGTGATTTCCCTTTTCCGCTTGCCCGGACCGCCGGGCGCAGAATTGTTGGAACAATGTGCAAAGAAGAAACAACTATGTCACACGCGTATTCACGCCGCCGCTTTCTGAAGTCAGTTGCAGCCGCAGGTGCCTTTGCGGTGCCACACGTCATCCCGGGGCGCGTGCTTGGAAAAGACGGAGCGGTCGCGCCCAGTGAACGAATCACACTCGGAGGAATCGGTGTCGGAAATCGAGGCTCGTACGTTCTCTCTCGATTTCTGTTGAACGCCGATGTGCAAATGGTCGCCGACGCCGACCTGCAACGCACCCGTCGAGAACGGGTGAAGGAGATGGTCGACAAGCACTACGGAAACAATGATTGCGTACTCTATCGCGAAATGTACGACATCCTGGAACGGGATGATATCGATGCCGTTCTGATCACCACGGGCGACCGCTGGCATACGCTCGCCTCGATCTTGGCCGCCAGAGCGGGTAAAGACATCTACTGCGAGAAGCCATGCAGTATGACGATCGAAGAGAGTCGGATGCTCGCCGAAGGAATCGTCCGCTATGGCCGGGTGTATCAAGCCGGAACGCAACGCCGCAGCATTGAGAATTTCCAACTGGCGGCGCACTTGGCCCACTGCGGAAAACTCGGCGAGCTCAAAGAGGTTCACGCCAACATCTTGGCGCCGCTGACGCATAACCCTTGGCTGCCCGCTGAACCGGAACCTCCCATGGAAGAATGCGATTGGAATCGGTGGCTGGGTCCCTGCCCCTGGCGCCCATACAACTCCGCGTATGTCCAAGGTGGCTGGCGCGGCTTCACCGACTTCCACGGCGGCGGCATCCTCGAATGGGGCTCGCACACCATTGATCTCTGTCAGTTTGCCGCCGGAATGGACAATTCGGCCCCGGTCGAGTTCTGGGCCGACGACTACAACTTCGGGATCTATTACTCCGACTGGAGTACGACCATGGCCGCCCCGAAGACCAACGTCATCTATGGCCGGTACGCCAACGGCGTAAAACTCGTGATGCGTGACGGCGGCTGGCAGGGCCTTGGGACCTGTAGCGTCAAATACGTTGGCAGCGAAGGTTGGGTCGAAACGGGAGATAGCGGTGCGATTCGTGTATCTCCCGATTCTCTCCGCAGCGAACTGAGCGTGGTTACCATGGCGGGAACCGACCCGTTGACGCACGTGCGAAACTTCCTCGACTGCGTCAGGTCGAGGCAATTGACTCGGGCCAACGCATTGGCCGCCGCTCAGACGCACGTGGCCGCGCACGCCGCATACGTGATGGCAACGCTCGGACGCCCGCTTAAGTTTGATCCGAACACCGACTCGTTCCTCAACGACGCCGAAGCGAACAAGATGCGCTCCTGCGCGTGGCGAGAACCGTGGCACATTTGAAGGTTCTGGAAAGACGTCTTCAGTTGTTTACATCTCTTTTGTCGAATTGCGGAAATTGTCGGTATGTCAGATGCATTCGTGTTCCAAAGTATTCCCAGAAGGAAAGTAGATATGCGCCCTCATTTCGCTCTCCCAATCCTCTTCGTATGCCTACTCAGTGCTGCGGCCATGGGCGCCGACGATGCAGCGGCGCTACTTACGGTGATCAAGGCGACCGAAACATCCGACGTCGATCGGGCTAACGCCTTCGAAAAGATCGGTGACCTTGCAGGCGAAGACGCCGTGGAACCGTTGGCCCAATTCCTCGGCGACACGAAATGGTCGCACTATGCACGTTTTGCGCTGCAGAAGATGGAAGGGGAAGCCGTCACAAAAGCCCTTCTCGAATCGCTCGACTCGCTGCAGGGCGACCTCAAACTCGGCGTGATCTGCACGATCGGCCGCCGCCGCGACGCGATTGCCGTTGCGCCGCTCGCAAAGCTCCTTACAGATGCCGATCCGGCAGTCGCTGACTCGGCCGCCGTCGCCCTGGGATGGATCGGTACGACAGACGCCGCCGCGGCTCTCAGTGAAGCACTTGCCGCCGAGAAGGATTCCGGTCGCAAAGAGTCGCTCGGTGCCGCACTGCTTTCGGCCGGACAGCGGCTCGCGAAGACGGGAAACAGTCAAGCTGGGATGGGCGTTTTCGATCTTCTGCGAGATGCGGAACTTCCGAAACCTTGCCGAATCGGAGCCACACAGAGCGCGATTCTCGTACGCGGTGCCGAGGGTGTCGACTTGCTGGTCGAGCAACTGAAGTCGCCCGACCCCGATTTTTTTCAAACCGGACTGGCCGTCTCCCGCGTTCTTCCCGGCGAGCAGGCGACCAAAGGTCTGATTGATTCGCTCGAGACGGAATCGTCGCCCCATCGACAGGACCTTCTGATCCTCGCGATGAAAGATCGCGGCGATCATCTGGCTCTTCCCGCGGTTCTGGCTAAGCTGAAGAGCGACTCGCCGGCGGTTCGATCGGCCGCGATCGATGCCATGGGCACGCTTGGCGACGACTCCTCGGTGCCGATCCTGCTGTCGGTCGCCAACGGCGCAACCACCGAAGCGGCCCTTGGTTCTTTGGTCGCCCTGCAAGGGGCCAATGTGAACGCAGCTCTGATGAAGGCAGCAGCGCCACCTGACACGTCCACCGTTGCGGTACAAGCGTTGGGGAAACGTCGTGCGAAAGAAGCGGTTGACCTGTTATTCCAGCTTTCCTCGGCCGATTCTTCGGCAATCAGTCACCAGGCGATCCTGGCTCTCGGGATGACCGCGCCGCAAGACCGGTTTTTCGACTTGCTCGCATTACTGAAAACCGCCAAGAGCGATGCTCGTAAAACGGCTGTTCAAGAGGCGATTTATGCCGCAATTTTCCGGAGCACTCAGCCGGACGCCTGTGCGGAAGCGCTTGGCGCTATGATTCCGACTTCGAGCGGGGCCGATCGCGAGTTCCTGTTCGAGCAGATGCGGATTGCGGGAGGGGCAAGTGCCGTTGCTCTCATGCGCGAATTTGCAACCGGATCGGACGAAGCCTTGCAGGACGCCGCGACGAAGACGCTTGGCCTTTGGCTCTCCGCCGACGCGGCTCCCGTTCTCTTGCAGGTCGCACAAGGTGACGGAAAATTCGCCAACCGCGCCTTGGGGGGATATATTCGTATTTTCCGTCAGTTCGAGTTGCCGGAAAACGAAAGGGTGGCGATGGCATCCAAGGCCCTGAAGGTGGCAAGTCGGCCGACGGAGCGAAATGCGGCAATTGATGCGATGACCCGCTTCCCTTGCGTGGGAACGTTTGAACTGGCTCTGGATCAACTCGATGTTCCTGGAAGTGAAGCGGCTGCCGCAAACGCCGCCCTGACGATTGGGCGGACGGTTCTGGACCTTGATCCCGAGAGGGGTAAGGCGGGACTTAAGAGTCTCATCGACGCAAATATCAGCCAGAACGTGACCAACTCGGCCAAGGCACTGCTGCAATGAGGGATGACTCAAGAACTACTTTGGCAAATTCAAAGTAGCCATTCGTCTGCTAGTCCACCGATTTTGCATAACCCATTTGGGTTGAACGCAAAGCCGATACTGTCACGCAGTAAAGCTGCAAAAAATCGCTGGACCACCAGACGGGGTAACACATTCTCATTTGTCCAGGACTCCGTGCGGAAACGGACGAAGGTCGAAACGCAGATTGGGCACCGCCATAGCCGATACCGTTTCCCACGTGTGACTCGTTGCACGCAACATTCTGCGTCGCCAATCCAAGTCATCGCCGCACATTTGGCACGCGGACCACCAGTCGATGTTGACCGAACAAATGGCCTTCACTCGTTTGCCTGCCTGATCGCAAGTAGTGGCGTATCCCCAGCGTCACCTGGCAAGTGTGACGGCACCGTTTCTTCGTACTCTTGACGCTGATTCGTTGAGTGCGTCTTCTTCTACTGTCCTATCATTGAGAGAGCGGCCCTGTCGTGGGCCTTCCAGTGTCTTGGCTTCCCGAAAACCGACCAAGGAAAGCGCGTTGTTATGAATCGATTAGAACAATTCTCGGTCTGTTGCTTGCTTGCCGGTCTTTTGCTGAGCATCGGTGGATGCGGCACATCCGCGCCAAAGAGCACATCCGAAACAACCTTATCGCCGCCATCCGCCGGCTATTCGCTGGCCGAGCTTGCGGCTCAAAACCTCGCTCCCCTGGAGATTGTCTCGTTCACTCGTTCCTCAGGAGTCGGTGATGTCGTGATGGGGATGGCCCTCCAAGCCGCTGAGGAATCAGAGGACACTGAAGCAACCGAAGCAGAAAGCGACGTGGTGGTGCAACGACACGTCCTCAAGGTCGCTAACGTTTCAAACCGCATGATTCAGGCGTTCCGTGGCGCGTTGACCTACGAAGATGAAAACGGCCAATTAGTGGCCACCGAAGAGGCAACACCCGACGTCAGATACGCTGCCGATCCAGGCAGTGGAATTGCCCCGGGTGCCACGGAGGAACTCGACGTGCAGCTGCTGGTTCCCAACGGTGCCAAGGCGAAGTTCCAGTTTGCGGAAATCCTCTACCAGGAAGGGAATTTGGGAGGCATTTGGACGCCCGCCGAGACTGAGAAAATCGAGTAGCACTGATTGTCTGTGAGACAGACATTCGGCTGTATGAAGATTTCTGCGTCAGACACTCCAACGAGAACCGTGACGTGCACTGTGGTCGTGGATCACGCCACGAATGATCTCCGGTGACGAGGAGCAGAGCGAGTCTCAGGCAAGCTGCTTCGGATCGACGAAGCAATAACTTCGGCGTTTCCTGCAGCGGGTGCCACTGGCTGAGCGAGCGCACAAATCGTAACCATCACCACGAGTCGTCAATCGCGAGCGGAGCCAGTGCTGTCTGGGACTCGCTGGCACTCGACGATGCTTCGAGCCGTCACGAGCACTGGCTCCGCTCGCGGTAAGCGTTTCTCGTTGTTGGCAAAGTCTTCGGCGCTCGCTCAGGAAAGTGGCACCCATCCAATATACGGAAGTTATCTTTTGAGTCATCCGTTAGCGGAACGGAATGTGCGACCTTCAAACAAATGGGCTCCAGAACAATGACCTCCAGGTTCAGTACCCTATTGACAGTCAACAATCTCGTTATCTTCTTGCTGCTCACCGCCTCGGTGATGGCCGAGGAGAAGCAGGTACTACTGGGAGTGAATATCCGGGAAGTCGGTTCACTCGAGGCCAACGGATTCGGCGTCGTTTCCGACAATGGCGCTGTGATCGTCAAAGTGTTCCCCGGCTACGCCGCGGACAAAGCCGGCCTGCGAGCTGGGGACGTGGTGGTCGCATGTGGCACGCATGCGATTTCCTCGTGCGCAGACCTCTACAAAGTGATCGCGGCAAGCAAATCGGGAGACCGTTACCTACTGACGATCCATCGAGGACCAAGCTCGCAACGAATCGCGATAGTGCTCGGCGCGACGACCGATGGCGTGAGAAGTGCAAAGCAAGAAATCTATCTGGGTGTCCGCTTGCGTTCCGCCGGTCATCCGGAGGCGAAGGCCGCGGGAATTGAATCACCGTTGGGCACTGTCGTGATGCACGTCACGGCGGATGCTCCAGCCGCACGAGCCGGTCTGCGACAATACGATCTCATCGTAGAATTCGCCGGTCACGAGATACAGGTATACGAAGACTTGGAAGCGGCCGCGCGGCGTTGTGCCTTCGGAAGTCGGCAACGTGTAGTGTTTATCCGCGGGTTTAACCGTCTTCAAACGGAAATCGTCATTGGCGCACGACCGCTGACTGCGGCAACGGCCATCTATAAACATCCCAGTGAAGCATTTCGGCTCGCTCTACCCCGAGGATGGACGTTTTCGCGTCCCGACCTGTCACAGTTGTCCGACGAACGCAAATACGACCTCATTCAGTCAACCGAAGGAGCGTATACGTTTTTTGTTTACCACACTGCCTGGGAAGCACCCAACGGGAATCAGATACTGGATGATTTCGCCCGCCTCACACTGACTGAATCTACCGATGCGAGGCAGGGACGTTCGCGCGTGGCCGGTGGATCGGGCGTATTCGTCGCTTATCCGCAAGGCACCGAACAGCGAGTCATGCTCTACCGTGTATCATGGGTCCTGGGGAGGAAACGTTTTGCCATCGACGCGTACGCTCCGCCACTTTCCGATCCTTCCGAGCTTCCGATTCCCGTGGCCCACCTATTGGCAAAAATCCAAGCCCTTTGAGTCGCTGCTCCGCCTTGCCGAAGTGTCATCTGATTTGGCCCAAAGAGGAAATCCAACTCATCCACATCAACACCGTCGTCCTCCCAAGAGCAGATCGGACAGATCAGGTAGTCGGATCGCTCGGGTGGTGAGAACACGCGGGAACGTGGCCCCGGATAATGCGTGGCGAGGCATCTCTCCAGCATACCTCGCCTGGCGTTGAATGCGACAGCGTCCCAGCCGCGGTTGACTTCGCCACGCCGCTCGTTCACATTCAGGGCTAGACAGCTCAGGTTGCTCGCCCGCTTCGGGCCGCACCTGAAGCAGCTATCCCTGGGATGCGGGCCTTCAACTTGGCATGGGCATGAGCCGGGCTTCCAGGCAGCCCCGCGCCGGGGCAAACGATGAACTGTTTTTCCCCAGGTGACACCACAATGAAAACCACCACGTCACATCGGGTTGTCGCATTCGTCCGGCGTCACAAGACCAGCCGCTCGGTAGTGCAGAGGACCAGCCTGTGCACAATTTTGTGCTTCCTTTCGACGCTGGGTTCGCCAGCCGACCCACCCGTACCCAAGGTTCCCCGTACATGGCCGCAACCCTACGCGGTCCTGCAAGATGAGGCTGCAGGGATCCTGACCCTGCGCACGCCCTACTACACCGTGGAGCAGGACTTGAAGAAGGGTGGCACGATCACACGAATCACACTGACACACGGGAAAGCTGCCAACCTGATCGTGCATCCGATGGAGACCCGCGTCCGCAGCGAAAACGGCACCGTGTTGACGGACCTACAGGACTCGGCGCCGACCGTCACGCACCGCCGGGAAGGTTTGAACGAGATCGTGATCGTCGAGTCCGCATTGAAGGACCAAGCCGGCCAGGCATCGCAATTTCGCGTGAAAACCACGTACCACTATCGATGGGGATACATCAAGATCCGCAAGGAGTTACTGGCTCCAGCCGGCGATCGCGTGCACGAGGTATGCCCACTGTCCACCATCCTTGCCCCGAGCCTCTCCGATTACGGTTATCGTGAAGGGATCACTGAGGAGGAGAAGGCTCCTCCGTTTTCGTTTGGGAGCAACCGCTGGGGGAAGCTGCGTCTGGGACATCCCACGGACGAGGCCCTCCAGACGCGCTACGTACCGCGTTCCATGATCTTTGCGGATCCCGGCGTCGAGGGATTGGAGTGGTTCGTGGCATCCGATCTCGCGCCGTGGGAACTGCAATTGACCGGACGCCGCGGCGGGGGTCAGTGCTTGCTCGATCGCAGTCAGGACCCGCCCGGCTTGGCGTTATCGATCTCCCCACTTTGGAGCCCCCACAAAGCGGTGACGTTGCCGAACGGGTGCGTCTTCGACTTCTACCTGGCTTTCCCGCTGCTCGAGGGCCGCGCACTGGGGCCCTGGCTGCACACCACGTTCAATCGCAACCGCGGCGACTGGGTGTCGACCGAGGAGATCCGCCGCTGGGCGGAGAAGGGTATCCAGACGGTCCACTGCCACAACGACGGCGACTACTACAATGATGGCCTGTTCTGGCGCGACGGCTCTTACCCTCCCTACCCGGACATGGATCGCTACGACAAGGTCCTCACGGACTGCCGCCAGGTTGGAATTCGGACCGCTACCTACTTCTCGAACAAGGAGTTACACCCGAGCACTAAGGAGTTCCAGGAACACGGTGAGCAGTGGGGCCGGAAGAATCGCGCAGGAGCGCTGCAGCACAACTTCTACCGTCCCGACCTCGAGTTCGGTGCCCAGATGTGCCTGCGATCTGGCTGGCTCGAATTTCTGAAGTGCTCCATCGACCGGGTGCTCAAGAATCATCCCCTCGACGGCGTCTACTACGACTGGAACGTGGCTCTACTCTGCTGCAATCCGCTGCACGAGGCGAACCGCGACCCCACCGCGCCGGCCGCGGGACACTGGGACATGGACGAATTGCTGGACCTGATGGAGTGGACTCGCAGTCGCGTAGGCATGGACGGCTTGGTCATCGTCCACAACACGACGACGCCGATGTTCGCCATCGAGAATTTCGCCGATTACGTGGTGGCGACGGAATGGGGTTACCAGAAATGGACCGATGGGGCGCCGAATCTGCAAGACCTGCCGTTGGAATCGTCGCTGGCCGGCGCGGTTCCCCGGGGCGTCATTAGTTACGGTGTCCTCGACAGCAACGCCCCCCGCCGGCTCCACCGACTCTTTGCCATCGAAGCGTTTCTGAACGGCGTTACGCCTTGGCCGGCCAGTGAGGAAACTTTCGCACTGCTTCCCCTTCTGAAACCACTTGGCGAGATCGGGGACTATCGGTTCGTCAACTGGCGTAATCAGGCGGTCACCCTGTCGGATGCTCGCTGTGCGACTGCGGTCTACAGCCGGTCCGGGGAAGCCTATGTGCTCTTGGCGAACCTGGAGGCGGACCCGCGCGAGGTCACCTGCTTGCTGCGCCCGGAACTGCTTCCTCATCCCCTCGCCAGTCCGACAAGCGCGACCAAGCTGGCCTCGCCTGCTGCCTGGGCCGGCAGTCGGGTCCCGGGCAAAGCTTCAAGCTTGAACGTTCACCAGTTGGTCGGGGATGGTCTGAAGATCACCATTCCTGGCGATGATGCCATCCTCATCAAAATCCGCTGATGATCGAATTTAGTCAATCGGCCACAGTTCGGGCAAAAGTATGCCCGCGTCGATATCTCTTTTTCGCAATCGGGACATGTTATCAGCGGCATTGTAACTTTTTCTCGTTCTGCAATATCAAACCACTTGCGCGGTCGATGGGTGTCATTGTGAATTTGTCGTCAATGCAAAGAATGATGATTCGCAGGCACATAACGAATTGGAGTTTTCGCGACGCGATGAGCCATCATATCCTCCAGTTGAGAGGACGGCGACATCTGCTCGCAGTCAACTAGTGGTTAGGGATCGCGTCGCAGGAAAACTCTCATTCGTTTTATGCAACAGCATCAAGTTTCAAACAGTCCGTTTTGCCTGGGTCCGCATTCGGACCGGGTCGGCAATCAAAATCGTGGCCGCCGAAGCTGCTCGTCGAAAGATGACCGCATGTTCTGGGTTCTGATTCCTGAGCATTGAGTCTTGGGGACTCAATATGGGTTGAGCATGTCTTTGACTTGCTTGGTGCCCCAGATGATGGCTTCATCGATGACGCAGCTCTCAGGGACGTCGATGCAATGGACAAGGGTACGGGCGAAATCCTCGGCACTGGGAAATCCGTCAAGCCAGTCATCCGCGATCCCGGCGGCGGCGCAGAAATTGGTGCGAGCCGCGCCGGGGACGAAGCTGCTGGCCTTGCCGCCCCACTCGGTCATCTCCTTGTGCAGGCAGCGGGTGAAGGCGACCATACCGGCCTTGGCGGCCGTGTATGTGCCCCATGCCGGCCACGAATAATGGGCGCAACCGCTGGAGACGTTCACGATCTGGCCGCTGCCCTGCGGCTTCATCACCTGGACGGCTTCGCGACACCCCCTGATGACGGAAATCAGATTGATGTCGAGGACGGTCTGGATCAACTCGTCTTCCATGTCGGCCACTTCCACGATCTTAACCCCGGCCCCGTGGTTGTTGACCAGCACGTCGAGGCGACCGAACCGGTCGAGTGTTACTTTCAAAAGTCTCTGCCAATCCTCAGTCGAGACGGCATCGGCCTGGACGGGCAAAAGATTCTCGCTGGCGAGATCACGTGCAGCCTGATCGAGACGCTCCTGATTGCGCCCCGTGATGACCACTCTAGCTCCCATTTCCAGCAGAATTCGAGCGGCCTCAAGGCCAAACCCAGAGGAGCCGCCCGTAATGATGATGACCTTGCCTTCGACGTAGTGTTTCATGCCGTTTTCCTTGTGAAGCGGATTACTGTCTGAGTCGATATTCCCGGTGCAGTGACTGGATCTTCAATACTCAACCCCGCATCCGCAGCGTTCGGATCGCCCCGTTTCAATCCCGGTCAGGATCTGTGTGACATCGCTCATAAGGTCCAGGATACCGCTCGACGACAGGCGATTCCATAAGGCTGGAGCGGTCGCAGCGATTTTGGATCCCCAAAGAGCGACTTGCCTCCCGACCACATGAGGATAACGAGCCAATGCAGGCCGCTAGTTCAGCCAGTCCAGCTATCTTGTCCGCCACCAATTGTCTTTGGTCTCATTGTGTCCCACAGCAGGACATGAATTCCATCACGCGAAATAAGAAACGTACAGCGGATGTGAAGACGACAGCAAACGTCACAACAGGGATTTTGTTCGCGTCGAAGAGAATAACGGGCGCAAGCAATGCCCTGATCGTGTATTCTGGGCAAGGACGCTGAGAACAACCACGATCACGATCTCTTCAAGGGAACCACTGCGATGTTGAATCGATGCATGCCCTCCGCTAAACCAGCGACTTGGAACCTGGGACGCCGCGTTGTCTCTGCGACTGCCGTCCTCGTGATGCTGGCCTTTGCGTGGCCCTTCGTCGGCCAAAGGCAGGCCGCCTTTGGGGCCGAAAGCCCCAGCGCGTTGGAGGCCGATCCGCAGGGTTGGGTGGACCTTCTGCCTCAGGTCGATCTGAAGGGTTGGTATCGCGTGGCGGTACCGCCCAGCGGCGAACTGGGCCGCCAACAGTGGCACGTGGCGCCCGACAAGAAGCTGCTCGTCTGCGACGGCGACGGCGGCCATGACATGCTGCTGTTCGAGAAGGAGTTCGGCGACGCGATTTTCCACGTCGAATTCCGCTACGTGCGTATTGAGGGGAAGTCCGGCTATAACAGCGGCGTGTACGTCCGCAACTCGCGGGACGGAGCGATCTGGCACCAGGCTCAAATCGGCGACGCCTCGGGTGGTTACCTGTTCGGCGAGACGCTCGCCGACGGGAAACGGAAGTTCTTCACTTTCGCGACCGAGGTCAAGGACCCGCGGGTGAAGCCGGCCGGTGAGTGGAATACCCTGGAGATGACCGCCCGCGGCAAGATCGTGACGCTCTGGGTCAATGGCGCCGTCACCTGCGAGTTCCACGATTGCGGAAAGGAGAAGGGCCGTGTCGGCGTGGAAGGGGAAGGCTATCGGATCGAGTTCCGCAACCTGAAGGTGAAGGAACTTCACTAGACCGTCGTCCACGGAAGGCGGGCAAGCAGGCCATACTGTCTGGCGAAGGCGCTCGAATCCGGCGAAGACAGACGAGATGTGTCCGTTTGTACTGACTGGGCGAAGCGCGCGGCCAACGGCATCGTCGCAGTTTTCCCCGCAGTGGCCTACCGTAACTCATGTCGAGCGCTCGACTTGGAGTTCGGTTCAATATTTTGACCGCACGGTCTCATCCAACCTCCAAACGCCGTCACTTATTCGCAGCGTCAAGTAGTCGGCGTCTCTGTGTGGATCATCTGGCTTGCTATTTGGGTCGTGCCTCCTTCTCGAACCGTCACCCAGTTGTCCGTGCGCGGTGTCCTGCCACACAACGAGGTTTACGGTTGGAGACGGCAGTCTCCATCCGAAGGTGCACCCACTTACGATCCGAATTTTCGTGACCGAAGTCCGGTTGATGGCCGCAAGAGTTACTCGTCATTCGGATCGTGGAAGGGAGTTTCGAGCCTAATGCTACACTCTTTTAGGGGGTGTGATTGACGACTGGGTCTGCGTATCCTTAATTAGAGCGATTGGGGACAGGGAGGGCGAAATCATGGCCACATCAATATTACCTCTACAGCTTAGCATTACCACATTTCCGGCTGCGGCCGCCGCACCAGATTCCCTCAGGCGGTTGGCTCTGGATCGGCCTCTTGAGCGCTGGGACGAGAATTCGCTAAAGACAACCAAAATCCCCATGGATGTTATCAAGCTTCGGGCTTATTACAAGTATATTGCCCGCGGGGCAATCGACGGATTTGATTGTGAGGATTGGTACGAGGCCGAATTGGAGGAAAGGACAAGATTGAGGCAGATAATTGCATCCTTGAGAGAACAACACGCGAGTGACTTTAGGCCCGATGGCATTAAAGGTGTGGTGAGTGTCGCTGAATACCCGAGAATTATTGGTGGTCAGCAAAACTCGAGCGAGACTCAGCTGAATGCTTGGGACTCCAAGCGGCTTGACGATCGGACAACTCCAGGGCGTGTGGGTTCTTTCAAGGAGGGAAGACTGAAAATGACCCAACATGAAACACAAGGTTCAGCAACAGAAAAGTGTTTAGCTGCGGGGGAAGGGCTGAAAGGATATCGCGATGCACTAACATCAATGCGTGCGGATGAATTGGCCCGACTGAAAGACAAGGTCCTGGCGATTTCTACGGAAACGGGTCAAATAATTGCTGTGGCAGATAGCGCGGCTGAACTTCGAGAAATGGTGCGACGGTCCGCGTTCAGTAACCGTCCCTGGCGTCGTGCAATGGGGCCCTCCTCGAAAGGACCATTGCCGCTTGATGAACTGGCACTTCCCCCGGACGCGGCGCAGCCGACGGATGCGACTTGATTTGGACGAGTGTAATTTCAAGGACGTGGATATCTCCGCTAACTATCGGTGGCAGTGTCTACAATTAGGA
Organism: uncultured Planctomycetota bacterium; assembly: GCA_963700575.1. Taxonomy (GTDB): domain Bacteria; phylum Planctomycetota; class Planctomycetia; order Pirellulales; family Pirellulaceae; genus JAJRVM01. Next base: position 306,968 of record CAVOYC010000002.1, read on the forward strand.
ATCAATGGCAAGTTTCACTGCCACATTCTCCACGCACCCCAACGCCTCGGTGGGAAGCTGCTACGCTCTTACGATTAAGGATCCAGATCCTGACTCGCGGCAAAACGAAATGATCACGGCTTATGTTGGTCCCGATTTCGGACTGACGGTGATCTCGAAAGATCTGGCCTTGGCTCACACTCCTGACGGTATCGTTCGCGAGGGGCAGGAAATCCAATTGTGCATTCAGCAGACTGAACCATCGACGCTAGTCATGGTGCGGTTCGAACCGTTTCCAATTCGTGTTAGATTTGCAAATCCTCGACTGGGAAGTGACTACTTGCACATTGCGGAAGTTGACTTGCTCCGGTTTTTCGATTTAAGCTACTGCGACGAGCTTCACAAGGGTGATGACGACCCCACACCATTCATGTTGCTTGAAGCTTGTTCCGAGTTTCAAGACCGCTGCCGGCAGCTCTAACTTCAACTCCGATGCGGGTGCTGCCAGCACATTGACCTCGGAGAAATCGGCACTTCCGCAGCGGGTGACTGAGGAACTGAATTACTTCGTCGGTCAGTGGACTATAAAGGGCGCAGGATCACAAGGAGCTATCAACGGTAGGTGCTCAGTTGTAGACGCCAGAAAAACAGTGCCTGACTATCGATTTCCGAGGTTCCGTCGGCGAGGAGACGTTTCGGGGCAATGGTATTTGGGGCTGGGATTCGGCGAACGAGGAGTTCCTGGTCGTGGTCTTCTACACGCATCACGTTCTCGAATTGACTCGCACCAAGATGAAGTCGCCCGGTGTCTACACTTGACACTGGCTGCTGACAACTACCATTCGAGCACTGCCTGATTGGGGTCTTCACGAATAGATCACAAAGAGTCGAACATGCGTATTTCGATTTTCGCGGTGATCATGTTGGCGATGGCACTGGTCGCGACGACTGCGACACAGGGCCAAATGGACCCATTCCAATATGAAAGATCTCTTGTGGGGAGACTTCGCAAGTCCGCGACAACATACAGAATACGATGGGGGCGTTGGCGACAAGCGAGGCGCGACTAGTCCAAGCGAAAGCGATCAAGCAAGCCGGTGGGACGCTGGATATCGATGATTTTCTCAGGGACCGGCACGACTCGTTGACAGCCCAGTTGAAAGAACTTGACGAAGAAGAAGCTGCACTGCTGACTCAATTTCATTCCAAAGTGATGGAATTGCGAGCGAGCCGCCGAGCGGTCACCTCCAAGCTGGCTGAGATGAAGCAATTGGCTGATGTCATGCCAGACGGTGAGCGTCGGTTAGAGGAGTTTGAAAAACAACTTCAGCAATTCTTCGACGTCGAGCAATCGCTGCGTGAACAGCTTCTCACGAGTGTTGAACAGTACTCGGGCCTTTATCCCAGTCTGGGTTTTGAACAGGTGCGGAGCCTCGCGTCTAAAAGGCGCGAGCTGGCCCAGGCCGAAAGAGTAACAGACGCAATCGCCGACCGACTTGTACATTCTAAAACCATGCCGGCAAGTACGCGACCTGCTGAAGAACAGAAGAAACTCTTGGCGTCGTTGGAGCATGAGCTGCACAAGCGAGCCGAGACTGCCAAGACCCTACGCGAAGAACTTCGCCGACTTGCGCAGGATGAGCCTTCTGCAGAAATTGAGTTGGAATCCAAGCGCCGTGCGCTGGCGCAAATGGAAAGTGTATGTGACACAATCATGGAAGGACTATTGGACATTGCGGCTTCGACGGTTCCACGGTCCGAAGAATCGCTCAAGAAGACAATCGAGTACTTCACGGATATTTTGGAGCGCCGAAGGAGTCAAGTTGGCTCTATGCGGGATGATATCCGACGTCATACGAAGCAGTTGCACTAGGTCAGCTACACCGGCGGGCAGGCGTCGCGGGAACGGGAGGTACGATTCCGCCCGCAGCACATAATCGCGGTTCTCGCGACCGTCGGCGTATCCAAATCACTCGCACGACATCTGAGTCGCACGCCCCCTCCGCACTTGCTGCAGGTGCCCGCGAACCACGTCAGCCCCATCCGACTTTCGGAATAACGGCGCCGCCCCAGGCTAACGCTTGCGATCCCCGGTCCCTGTGGGAGAACACCGCGTAAACAATTGCCCACCAAGGCACAGGCCAACCTTTCCGTTTCTGACCGATCTGAACGGCCGATTCAATCCCCTGACTGACCTCTGACTGAGTCGTGTCAAAGTGCCAAATAGCGGTCGAAGAATGGGACAAACGGCGACATCTTCGCCCCACGCTGGTGCCCGCGAACCTGAATCTGTATTGCTCTCGTGTTCAGCTATCAGTACTATCCGCTGCACGCGTTTTGCCGTGGAGGAAAAGGGGCATGAAGCGACCATTCTTTCTGAGTTTACCGGTTCTAGTATTGTCTCTCGCCGGTTGCCAATGGTGTATGGATTTAGTGTTCGACAATATTGGTAACGATCCTGTCCTTGCCAAAAACTTTATCCGGCGATTTTACCATCTGAGAAAACACGCGTCAGTCCCGGTGACGAATTGAAAAGGTGATCGTACGGCGGCACGGGGCCACGCCACTACTTGCGATAAGGCAGGTGAACGACTGAAGGCTGCTTTCTCGATCAACATCGGCGGGCCGTCCGCTTGCCAAATGCGCGGCGATGACTTGGACTGGTAACGCAATATGCTGCGCAACGAGTCAATCGTGGGAAATGGTATCGACTGTGCTGGTGAGCAATTTGCGTTTCGACCGAAGTCAGTTTGCACACGGGATCTTGGGAACATGGAAATGTTTCACCCCACTTCCCCAGCTTGCCTCCAATAGTGGCATGGCACGCATCTTCTTCCATCTTCTTCGGATGTCGTGCCACTGCGTGCGGCTGCGCGTGTTCAATTCCGCACACCCGTTTGCATCACGACAGCCAACCAACTCGGCGCCGCGCTAGGCACGCAGTGTGGAGCGGGTAGCAAGCGTCCATCGTGCCAGTGGAAACCGTGTCGCCGCTGCGCACTGCTCAAGTCGAGTGTCCTGGTTTCAGTGGACCTAATTCGTCGCGACGGATTGAGCGGTTGGAGGATCGATGGATTGAGCAGTGGCACGGCGCTCCTTCCCTTCTTCGCCCTTTCCACATTTGTGACACGTATGCGTCATTACGCTCCCAATCACCTTGACTCCCGCGAATCAGTCCCTTACCCAGCTTGCCTGCGATGCCGAAACAAATGTCCCTGTCCCCATTTCCTCGGATCTCCGTCCGGGGTGCTCGGCATCTGGCCGTGCGATTGGATCCGAACCTGAACGAGTGCCTGATCCACCTGCCCGAAGGCCAGCTGCAGTGGATCGTCCCGGCGGAGGCGACCGAAGTCGCGTCCGCGTTTGAAAAGTCTGAAAAGACACCCTATCCACCTTCGACCTTCCAATCGAAACAGCCCCGGCTCTCCATCCGCCCTGTGACATTAGCGGAGCTGGACGCTTATCGCAACATCGCGGCCAATCCGTATGACCTCGGTGCAGCCGTCTCGACCTTTCCCCACGCGACGGCCAGCAGTCAGTGCCGTAACGACCCGGTGTACGCTGCCCGAAACGCCATCGACGATCAAAGCCGCAACGACGGCCACGGTGGCTGGCCTTGTCAGTCATGGGGCCCCGAAAAAGACGAAAACTCCTGGTGGCAAGTCGAGTTCGGCCGTGTCGTGGAGATCGACAAGGTCGTGATCGTGCTCCGTGCCGACTTCCCCCACGACAGCAATTGGCACCAAGCCACGCTCGTCTTCTCCGACGGACACCGCCAGACGATCGACCTGGAGAAGCAGGCCGAGCCGCAGACGTTCACCTTCGAAGCCCGGAGGACTTCATCACTACGTCTCTCTGACCTGGCCCCGGACGAACCGCCCGGCTGGTGTGCCCTGGCCGAGGTCAAGGCCTGGGGCCGCGATCTCATTGCGGTGGCCGCGGACCTGTCCACGACGTGCACCATGAGAAATCGGGCGATCGAGAGGTATCGGGTCCAGCAACGAACGACAGCCGGGCTCGTCCGGCAATCCAGTGGATATGTCACTCTCATCAGCTACGCCTCTCGACGCCTACAGCACGGAATTGGTGATATGGCTGGATGCGGCGGCCGAGACTCGATGAGGGCATCTTGACAATTGCGTCGGTGCGTGCCACGAAGACTCCCGAATTGGCACAGACCCGCACACCTACCAGGAACAATCGCTCGGACGCTCACCCCTGTATGAAACCAATCTACGTCAGTCTGCCGCAGGACAGATACTCGATCCCGAGCACGTACTTCGAACACCGCGTGAGGCGAAAGGGCAGCATGTTGGCCACGGCCGCCGCGGCCGAGTCATCGTACGAAGGTGGGTACTTCAGCTCGATAATCACAGCGAAGTCGGCTGAAAAGAGTGTCTCGTTGGAAGCGAAACGCCGAAAGTCGGCAAACTGGAGATCCCAGTCTACCGTCAGCCGAAAATGACCATCGGCCGACACGAAGTAGCGCCGTTGGTATCGGTTCACCAGCGACGGTATTCGGCCGTCACCAACCACGCGTAGCCTAGCCGGAGCCTCCGGGCAATTCCGAATGGCTTCGATGACTCCAAGCGGTTCATCGGCCTTCAGGTGGAGCGTAGGCAGCGGATGGCTGACTTTACCGCCGACTATTCCACGTTTGATCTTGTGCTCAAGCACCGGTTCGTCAAGCGTTACGCCGCAGGGGCCGTACCAGCGGATTCGCATCTTGGCCCGATTGGCGACGCCCTGGACGTGATCGTGGTAGTCGCCCAGTGCAGGCAAGTCGAGATAGATGTTGTTGACACCTCGCGGCGGATATGGTTCGCGAAACATGGCGGGATGACGCCGCACAAACCCCAACACCTCCGCCGGTGACATCCGCCCGGCCAGAAACTTGCGCCGTACCTCAGATTGAGAGGGAAGGTTTTCATGCAGCACCACCCTAGGCACACCTGCTGTGACAGAAGCTTCTCACGCACCCATCGCACCGTCGTCCATGCAACTGATATGGGCCTCGGGGTGGAGCTGGCGGAGTTGTTCGCCGAACATGTCAATCTTCTGCACGTCGCGGAAATCGACCAGGAACGAAGCCTCCATCGAGCCGGGACTCTCGTCGTAGCGTTTCAGTCGCGCCGTGGCACCGCACTGCTTCAAGAGGCCCATCACTTGTGTTGCCGTCGGCCGGCCTGGAGCCGGGCAGTTGACCGTCAGGTATAGGTTTGGCTGCGGCGGGTTGCGGCGAACGAGCCCACGGATGGCGATCAGGCCAAGAATGACCACTAGCGCCACTACGGTGATCAATGCCTGGCCAGCTCCCAATCCCAACCCGACGGCGATGGCCAGGAACAGAAAGGCGAGTTCCTCGGGCTCTTTGATCGCGGCACGGAAACGGACGATTGACAGCGCACCGACCAGCCCCAACGAGAGGGCCAGCGACGACTTGACAATCGTGATAATCAACGTCGTCGTCACGGCCAACAGCACAAAGTTGGACGCGAAGACCCTGCGGTTCGACAGCGACCGGCCGAAGTAGATGTACGCTCGCCCCAACAGCGCCCCGAGGATCGCCGCGGCCAACAGACTTAGCACAAACGTCGGCAGGGAATTTGGCGTCGCGGAATTCCAGAACAACTCGCGCACCGCTTCTTCGAGACTTGTCATATCCATCGAATCCTTGGGGAGAAAAGAATGTCAGGGTTCCTGGCGATCATTCGCAGGTTTCTTTGACGACGTAGATTCTTCCGAGGTCTCGCTTCCGCGGGGTTTCGCCGGGCCAACGGAACCGTCTGTCGCGTTGCCGTTCTGAGATTTAACAGCCGGGGCTCCCAACGGGCCGGGACGAGGCCCTGGACCGGGAGGACCAAGCCCAGAACCAAAGCCGGGACCGGGAGGACCGAAGCCGGGACCGGGAGGACCGAAGCCGGGACCGGGAGGGCCGAAGCTTGGGCCAGGAGGGGCAAACCCGCCCGGCGGGGCGAGAGTTTTGTTTAGCCCGGCTCGGACCCGGTCTTCGCTCAGCGAGTCGCTCTTTTCGCGATCCCACTCCCGAAACCAAGTCTGGAAGCCTTCGACCAACTCCTTCCGCACCAAACAGTCGTCCTCGTTGGAATCGAACCGGTCCATGAGCAAGGGCGCCCAGAATATGCCAGGTCCGAATGCAACAGTTGACTTGCCGGGCCCGGACGGCCCGGGTCCGCCGGGCGGCACGGGTCCACCGGGCACACCCATTCCACCTATTTCAGCGCCCGTCTCGACACCGTCGAGTTGATCACGGACCGATTGGTATCGAGCGGTGACAAAACCCTTGATCGGTTGGACCGGAGCGCCGAAAGTGCCTGGAGGGCCCACCATAGGTCCCGCCGGTGGTCCGACAAACGGACCCGCGGGCGGGCTCGCCCTTGGTCCCATCGGACCGCCCATGAAAGGACGGCGCGGCGGCCATTGGCCTTGCGGCAGTTTCTTGCGAGGGTGCCGTAGCGGTGCTACCCGGCGATGGGCCGGTGAAGCCGTCCCCGAATACCGGGCCAACCGGTTCGCCAGCCACCACCTGGTCGAAACGCGCGAGCTTCTCGGCCGATTCGTCCGCCACCGCGGGTCGAAGCACTTTGGCCAGTTCATCGACCTGGCGGGAAAGACGCTCGGGTTGTCCGAGAGTATCGTTTACGTATCTCAGGTGGGCAAGATAGAGACGCTTGAATTGCGGCACCGCGAAAACTCGCTCCAGGAAAAGAAACTCGCCCGTCCACGGCTTGTGGATGCTCAAGGTCTCCCGTTGCTTGGGAGTACCCATCGGGTAGAACTGCCCGAAGGAGTGATCAAGGTCCCAAGGGATGAACTGGAAACAGCGGGTCTTGGGATGGAGGTAGACGACGAAGTTTTGATCCATGGCCAGGATGCTATCCATCGTGCTCAGCCAGACTGTCACCGCCATGAAGCGTGCAAACTCGTCCAGGTCGAGGAAGTCTTCGAGCTTCGCGGCAAACTCCTCGTCGCTGGCGTGCGAGACCAGCCTGCAAAAGGCAATGAAGCGCCGCGTTTCTTCGTCGGAAAGAGGCGTCTTGGGGTCGTAGATCTGCCGATAGGCGTTCCAGTCGTCGCCGAGATCCTCGAACACCCGGCGTGCCACTGGCTTGAACAGCGCGCCTTTCTTCGTGCCGAAACGATTGATGGCGAAGTCGTTGTCGAGGTTTTCGACGATCGAGTAGAGGCCGACGTAGTCCTCTGCATGTTTACCGGGCACAGTAAGATAGACGCGCGCATAGGTGGTGCGAGGGGCCGGCACACCTGCGTCGCGGAACAAGCGATACGACAGGACCTCGTTCATCCAACTCACGTCGGTGACATTGCTGTGGAAGTTGAGAGTGCCAATGCCGCCCGGCATTTTCCCGGCGGAGCCTTTGCCCAGTTTGACCTTGAACGAGCGTTTCAGTGCACCGCGCGACTGGAGAAAAGTGCCGTTCCCCTTCCATCGCACCGAGACGTTGGGGAAACGTCGTCCTCGAGACTCACGCTGTCCTCCAAATTCAAGGTCGGCTGGCACCCAGGGAAAGTCAATTCCCATCACACCGGCGATGCCGTTGCGTTTTCCATCAGCCGCCTTGAAATTGATCGCGGGCGGTCCGCCACCAAAACCGGGCGGAGGCCCCTTGGGAATCAACGCCACGTTAAGCCCATCGCGCAGTTGGCTATTATCGAGCTTGCCCGAGCTCGCCTTATCCCATTGAGTGAACCAGCGATCAGCCAGCGCGCGGATTTCCTGAATCGTAAGCCGTTTGTCGTGGTTCGCGTCGCCTTGCTCCATGAAGATCGGGGCCACAAATGTGCCGGGGCCGAAGTCGCCGGGACCGGGAGGCGGCCGGCCCGGACCAGCATTGGGGCCGCCGGGGCCGCCGGGACCGCTCAGCGGTCCGGCGCCGGTTTCGGGCTCCATCGCAATCCAATCTTCAGGCTCCAGATGGAGTCGCGCCGTCCAGACCGTAGCCGGATCAAAGAGCAGTCCGCGGGCGGGGGCACTCGAGCCGGTGCCGGACGGGGCTATTTCTTGAAGAAGCAACGAGCATGCCAAGATGGCCGACCACATCACTGCCAGGAAGGCAACCCCCAGCAGACTACGACGAGCCGCCTCCCAGGACCAAAGCGGCCCCGCCTGTGCCGTATCGTCGCTTGGCAGCCTCATGAAGCAGTACTCCACCGCGCTATGACCGCCATAAAGTCCGGGCTTCGCCCGTTGCCCCAAGTGGCTTGGGAACGTTCTGCAGGGCTCCGGAACAACATAGAGCATTGACTCTCTTTCCAGGAAAGCCCTGCAGGGTAGCCAAGAGACGCCCTGTACTAAAATCAGGCCGTTCCGTGTGCGCTGCGAGTACAGCGATCCGCCGAGCATTATAGCAACGCGGCGAGGCTTCTCGCAACCGAAAGGGCGGTCAAGCTCATGTGGGAGTTTGGTGTGTGTGTGGCCTGACGCATCCGGAGGTATGCTCTCCACGTCCCGGCCAATGCCAAACTTGCTCGACCGCAGTTGCAGCTAACACGCGTATGGTCAAAATATTCAGCCGAACGTTTCAGCGTTTGAGATCCGAGTATTCGTGAGCAAGTGGTGGCAGGATTTGGGTCGGCGCGCAGCGAGCTGGCGGTCTGCACATGCCGTGAGCCACGTGATGGTGAGTCTTGCCGTCAGTAGCATGAAGTGCGTCCATGTTTCTGGTTGGCTGATACGGGCAAAGAGTGGCACTGCCGGCTGGTAAGCGTATCCTGGCCGGCGTACGCTACAATACTGACGAGAGGCCCAAGTCGAATTGAGCCATCCGCGCGTTGCGGCCTGCTGTGAAACCGCCGATCACCAGAACTTTGTGACCTCGGATTCGGATTGAAGAGGTTCTCTTGACCAAGACTACCTACAACCAGGAGTGTCAACGATGTTAAGAAAGATGGTGTCCCTCGTGCTCGTCATTTTGTGGTGTTCGGCAGTCGACGCGGAAACACCCGTCACCGCCTACAAGAAGCTTCAACTGACGGATAAGTTCTTTTGCGAAGGCGCCTACTTCGGCGACTTCAATCGTGACGGCGCCATGGACGTGGTCTCCGGTCCCTACTGGTATGCCGGACCGGACTTCCAGCAGCGTCACGAGGTCCGCGAACCAAAAGAGTTCGATCCCAAGGGTTATTCCGACAACTTCCTGACGTACACGGGCGATTTCAACGGTGACGGTTGGGTGGACATCCTGTATGTGCCCTGGCCGGGCCAGGACGCTTCCTGGTATGAGAACCCGGCGCGAAGGAGGGGCATTGGGTAGCCCACTTCGCCTTGAAAAACGTGGGCAACGAATCGCCCGTGTGGGGCGACGTAAACGGCGACGGACGTCCTGACCTGGTCTACAACATCGACGGATTCCTGGGTTACGGCACCTGGGACCCCGCCAAACCGGACGAGCCGTGGACTTTCCATCCCGTCAGCACTCAGGGTGGTTATCAGAAATATACTCACGGCGTGGGCATCGGTGACATCAACGGCGACGGTCGCGTGGACGTTGTGGAAAGCGTTTGCTGGTGGGAACAGCCCGCCAACTCGCAGCCGGGGCATCCTTGGATTCGCCATGACTACAAGTTTGCCGACGCTGCTGCCCAAATGCTGGTCTACGATGTCGACGGGGACGGGCTGAACGACGTGGTCACCGCCTGGCATTGTCATCTCTACGGCCTGGTCTGGCACAAGCAGGTGCGAGGCGAAGCCGGCCGGATCGGATTCCAGCAGCACGTGATTCTCCCCTCGGAGCCCGATTTGAATTCGAGCGACTTACGCATTAGTCAGTTGCATGCCTTCGACCTGGTCGACATGAACGGCGACGGATTGAAGGACGTACTGACTGGCAAGCGGTTCTGGGCGCACGGACCCGAAGGGGACAAAGAACCGAACGCGCCGGCCGTTGTCTACTGGTTCGAGCTGCAACGGGACGCCGGCGGCAAGGTCGCGTTTGTCCCGCACCAAATCGACGACAATTCCGGCGTCGGTACGCAAGTCGCCGCCGCAGACTTGAACAATGATAAGAGACCCGACGTCATCGTCGGCAACAAGAAAGGCACCTTCGTGTTCCTCAGCCAGTAACAGGAGATTTCATTTCCACACGTGGGGTAACTCCGACTCGACGACACTCTGCGAGTCGTCGATCAGTACGCCCTCGCGCGGGCAACGAAACAGGCAAACTGGACGAGGTACGAACGGCGTGGGTTAACCACCTCCAACACGCTTGCCGAAAACGTGTCAACGGCTGAGCGAACCTGCGAATCAGGTCATCCAACCTCCGCGGGGCGGTGGAGAGGGAAGCGGAACCGGTAACTTATTTCCGGACGAGTCCTAAGCGTTATCGGACAGTATAGGTGAAATGGCCAAGAAGAGCGTAGCTGTCGCTCGGTTTAACGTGGTGTCACGCATTCGTCCGCCTGCTGCTCAAGCAATACCATGTGACCGACGGGAACACCGATGTCTCGTGCTGTCACCTCACATTTGACGCGGAGCAGAAAGTGAATTGGACGTGAAGACGTCCGAAGTGTTTCATAGTTCCCCTGCCCCTTGGAGATGATCAGGTCGGCTGTTTCGAAGTGCTCGTAGCGTTCCATCCACGATGCACATCGTACCGCTGGCTCCAATCCGAGTCTTTCCAATCGAATGCAGGCTCTCCTGAATAGCTCCTGTGGGACAGATTAAGGATCGACGAAGCAATAACTGTCGTATTGTCTCCTCTCCCCCGCCGCCAAGCGAATCGCGGGGGAGAGGATAAAGGTGAGGGGCAAGAAAAAATCTGCCAGTTATTGCTTCGCCGATCCTAAGGGACAACCACCGCAGGAATGGCACATTTCGGGGAACACCGTCACCGCCTTGCCCACGCAGACCATCGCGCCAAATCGACAGAACGAGCCGCATTGGCCGCATAGCGAACAGTTGTCGGCATCGACGTGCGGTACACGCGTGTCAATGGATTGTTCCAAGATCCGTTCTGGCCGCAGGAATAAGTGACCATTCGGCTCTTCCACATCACAGTCCAAGTAGGTATCAGCGTGCCCCAATTCGGACGCGGTCCAGGCAAGATTGGATGCTAAGGAACGGTTCCACAATAACTTCGGCGCTGGGGCTCGCTGGCACTCGATGATGCTTCGAGTCGTCACGAGCACTGGCTCCGCTCGCGGTAAGCGTTTCTCGTTGTTGGCACAGTCTTCGGCGCTCGCTCAGGAAAGTGGCACCCATCCAATATACGGAAGTTGTTTTTGAGTCATCCCTACGGTTGTCTTGCCCGTTCCTCCTTTGCCGCTGGCAATGGCCACTTGCATCAAATCTCTCACCTATCTCCCGGCAGGCAGGGCGTATTGCGCGACAACCAACGCATCGTGACACCGCGTGGACGCGGTGTCATATATTTGGCTCGGCCCAACCCTAATTCTCAGGCGTGACAAAGCACTAGCTGGACGTCCCTTCAGACGGCTGCAAACGGTTCTCCAGATTCTGCACGGATCGGGCTAACCGATCGACCAGTGCCCGAAGGGCGGTCAACTCTTCCTGCTGCACAGGCGGCACATCCCCTTGAGAATCCACTTTCGTTGCCATTGGCTGATTGGTGGTTAGCTGATCGGTGGTTTGCGCTGTGACGGCCTCGCGCTGCCAGCCGGTCAGGCCCGTGGACCGAAATTGGTTGCGGTGTCCGCGGCGCCCGCCCCGGCGGCCCCGCTCACCGCCACGGCCCTGTCCGCGACCACCGACTCCCCGGCTGCCGGCAGTCGCGAAACCGGGCCTTCCACTACCTCCACAATAGCCGGCCCCACGACCCGAAAGCGGGCCCTGGCCAAGCGGACCTTCTTTGTTTCCACCAGGCATGTCTTCTTCCTCTTCAAAAAGAGTCTTCAATGATCACAAGGGTTATCGTCAATCGTTAACTTGCCGTCCAAATATGCTTGCACAATCGCATGAGGTTCCTCCGGAGGCGCTCCTACAACCACTTGGATCCCGTGGCTGTCAAAGGCGTCACGTGCTCGACGCCCCATTCCTCCGGCAATAACGACCTGCGCGCGCTGTCCGCTGAGCCACCGCGGGAGCAATCCAGGCTCATGAGGTGGCGGATCAAGTCGGCGCGAACTCTCGATGCAGCGCCGCTGCAAATCAACGTCATAGAGGGCAAATTGCTGGCAATGGCCAAAATGTGAGCACAACCGACCATCAGCCACCGGGACGGCAATGATTGTCTTGTCTTCGCACGTTTCTGTCATGCTACTTCTCCGTTTGACATGTTCTCGTGTTCGCGGTGCGATCTGATTTGGGAAACGCACGCACGTAGTTAACCAGACATCTCTTGAGGACCACCTCCGCGCCGACGCCCGCGTCGATGGCTCCGCCGTCGACCACATCGGGTTGCGCCAACTATCCCAGCGGCAGCCTGCAATTCACCATGTCGAAGCGCAGCCAGGCTTTCCTCGATCGATCCGGAAATCCACCTGTGCAGATCTATGCCCACACTCAGCAACGAGTCGGCTGACCAACGATCAATCCCGCCGCAGATCACAGTATCCACGCCCAGATCTACCAGACGATTGATGCGATCGTGAGACGTCCAACCTGCCGCGCTCAGTTCCTCTCGTTGGGCAGTCTCATCGCGCTGCCACGTGACTATGAGAAACGTATTGGCGCAATCGAACCGAGGCGATACACGGTCACCGAATGTAGGTATGGCTACTTTCATGACTAAGTCCTCGCTTGCTAACCCACTGCACGATACGTGCCAAACGCGAGAACTTACCACAGAGAATGACGCGGGCAGGAAATCTCAGGCGAGAGACCGGAAACCCACGAAGACCTTGGGGGGCCGATGGATTGAAGCGGTGCAATGTCGTGCATTGCACCATTGCATTATCGCACTACAAGTTCCGGTTGTGGGCTGTCAGAACCGATAATAACGGCAAACTGTAAATCTTGCGGTCCATGTAGCCGGTAAAGCCGCATTTCTGTGGCTCGTTTCCCACCGGAGAGATTCGGAGCTCACATCCGGTGTGGACTGGCAAAATCTCAGGCTTTCCCGGCGTCGGATCCGTTGGAAGGGGCGGGAAAGCTTGCACTTTGAGTAATAATCTCTGGGCGCGTTACTTATCGGTCGAACCGCAACAGGGGAACTGAATATCGAATCGCTTCATCTTCCGCCAAAGTGTACTTTTGTCGATACCTAGAGCCTGAGCGGTTTGACCTCGGTGACCAGCGTGTTCACGCAAGGCATACCGGATCGTCTCCGCTTCAGCCACGGCGAAAGGATCGATTGGAGGCGAATCGGAAGCTGTGGGTGGGCCAAGATGCAAGTCTGAGGGTAAGCAATCGAGGTCGATAACGTCGGATCGACAAAGCACCATGGCGCACTCGACGATGTTCTGCAGTTGCCGCACATTTCCTGGCAACGGGTGTTGCATCAGTTGCTGAATCGCCTGTTCCGATATTTCACGCACATTGGTGCCCAGCTGGGCATTGAATTGTTCGATGAGATGTTGGACCAGCAGGGGGATGTCCTCACGGCGTTCTGCCAGGGGCGGTAAGTCGATCTTCACAACATTAAGCCGGTAGAAGAGATCTTCGCGAAAGCGTCCCACAGCCACTTGTTCAGCCAACGGTTTGTTGGTAGCGACAATTACGCGGATGTCGGCCTTGACGGCGCTGGTTGCACCCAGCGGTTCAAATTCCCGCTCTTGCAGGACTCGCAGCAGTTTGACCTGCAAGGCGGATGAGATATCGGCGATCTCATCGAGAAACAACGTGCCTTTGGCCGCCCGTTGAAAACGTCCTGGCTTATCGCGATCAGCTCCGGTAAACGCACCTTTCACGTAGCCGAATAACTCAGACTCGAGGAGTGTATCGGGCAGTGCACCGCAATTGACGGCAACAAACTTGTGCCTCTTCCGGCCGCTCAGATTATGGATCGCTCGCGCCACGAGCTCCTTGCCGGTCCCCGTGGCGCCTTGGATCAATACCGTGCAATCACTGGCCGCTATATCGGGCAGGATGTCTAAAATGCGACGAATTCGATGGTTTTTGCTGATGATATCTTGAAACGTGTACTGCTGGTCAATCTCTCTCCGAAGTCGTTCGATGGCAGACAGATCACGAAACGTTTCCACGCCTCCCACCGAGTTCCCATCCTTGTCCCGTAGAATCGAAGTGCTGACACTAACTGGCACGTGGTCTCCGGCACGATTTAGGATGTTGATGCGTTGATCGACCCAATTTCGTCCGGTTAGCAAGGTGTCGCGAAGTGCGCAGTTGCTCTGGCAGATATTGGCCTGAAACACGTCAAAGCACTTCCTTCCAATAGCCTGCTCACGGGGCACACCCGTAATCTCCTGGGCCGCGCGATTGAACGAGGTGATGAACCAGTCTTCATCGACGGTAAATACACCGTCCGCGATCGAATCCAAAATGACATCAGTCTGACCATCGAAATCACTCATCACGGCCTCGCGAGTGGCAGAATGCAGGCGTCTCGCGTGCATCCAGTACCGTAAAACATCTCATACCCATCATTACCCCCCCAGAAAGGACCCCCCCCTCTCGATCGAGCTGTCTACCCGCACCGAGTTATGAATTCTGGATCAGCTTGGCGAAAGCAATGTTAAAACCACGGTCTTCATTACGTGGAAGGAACCGTCATTGTTCCAAAACTGGACCTCGACATCCAATTGGATGGCAAGGTACTGATCGTAAGTGCCCGGCACCAAGCGGGGCGAACTGCGATGAGGAGCAGCTCTAGGTACCACCGCCGTTCTTTTTGCCGCAGTCTCGCGCTGCCTGATGGCGTGGACACGAGCAAGATCGACGCCCTCTACCATTGCAGTGTGTTCGAAATTCGTGTTCCCAAGGCCGAAGAAGTGCACCACAGGCGATGCAAAGTTAACGGCGTGCAATCGAGCGTCATCTAGTTGACAGCAAGTCGCGGTCTTCACCAACCGCACGCGAGAACCGCCAGTCCTACCAGCAGGCCGACAGCCACGTTAATTGCCTTGACGGCCGTAAATGTCGTGAGCGAATCCCCCAGCAAGGGCAACATGCCGTGGCCGTCCTGTACGATAGAGCTTGCCAGTAAGACACTAAATGGGATCTTGCCATCGGCGAAGAACGTCACGAACAGTAGATGCGGACCCGATTCAGGAATGATCCCGAGCACGCACGCGACAAACAGTAGTGTGAGCGTATTCTGTTGGATCCACTGCTCGATGCCCAGATGGCTGGTGGCAAAATGGGTAACCAGCAACGCGACGAAGGTCCAGGCAAAGATGCGCAATGCGTGTTTCTTGGCCACGTGCTCCCACAGATGCTCCTCCAAGAAATGATCGGAGACGGTCGTAACCACAAAGACCGTGAAGAGACTGACCGCCAGCAGCGTGATCCGGATCCAATTCCACTGCCTCGGTCCGACTTCCCCTAAAGCGACCGCAGCGAACATTGCGCGGGCCGAGCCCACGACAGATTGGCAACCTTTTTGGGGGCCGGCCCGCGTTTCTGCCTTGCAGGCGGCTGAACGAGTCCTTACGACAAACACCCGCCATCACCACACTTCCACTTACCTGTCCCGAAAGCGAAAGGACTTTGGCATGACAGCTATGGAACTGCACACAAATGAGGGGATGCAAGCCGATCAGCTGCCCAGTAACGGTCCGTGTTTGCGCGGGCGGAAAACGAGCGAGCGAAGACCCACCAACAGCACGGCTGGCTTGACCCACCCTACGAGTCTTGTGAACAACCCGGGCTGAGCAGGGCGTCCACGGCAGCGGTGAGCGGCGTGAGTACTTGACAGGAAAGGACGAAGGGGGTAGGAGGAGACAGCCGTCGTCTTTGCCGGCAAGTCCCCTGTTTCCACCCTGCACCCGTGATTCTCACCAGTATTAGAAACGATATGATTCACCCGCTTTTTTGTTACCTGGGCATTACCTTCTCCTTTGCGCTGTCGTTCACTCTGTTCCTATCCGGCACACTGGACGAACGGAAGTTCTTCTATTTGCCGATTGTTCTGCTCATCGCCTTCTATACCGTTCATGCCGTCGCAACCGACAAGCAGACATATCAAAAAAGGAGCTTCAAGCAGTCCGCTTTGACAGCCACAGGCAAATACCTTCTCTGGGGCCTCATTCTCTTGGCAATCATCGCCCTGTATCATTTTCATCCCGGCTATCGAGCGATGACCACGAATACGCGGCGTTTCTTTGAGCATTTCTTCTATGCTTTTGCCGTGTGCGGATGGCCCTACTTCTTCCTCGCAGATAAACATCGGTATTGCCTGACCAATGTGATGGTAGACAATTACATTACGATTGCCCTGCTTCTCAGATGTCTGAAGCGGAGACAATTTCATCTTTTCAAGCGGAGATTGGCCACGAGGCAGACCAAGCGCATGTTGATCTCCGCAGCACTGCGAGTGCACTTTATTCCTGTCATGTTCGAGCAGGTGTATCTCGGCGCCACGGCGTTTACGCTACAGGCTCACGCTCAGCCCTATTCCATGGTGTCCATTGTGCTCATGCTTACGACCCTGGCGTGGCTCATCGATTCCAACAATGCCGGTATTGGCTATTTCTGGGAATCTCCGTTCACAAAAACCTGTTTTCGTGATGTGGATCCGCACCCGAGTCATTGGGTTGTGACCCTGGCGTGCTATATTCCGTTCATTTATTTTATGAACGCATTCGTAGTGCAATTCCCTTCTTTGCCAGACGACTCCCAAAGGGTGTTCAGTCACGCAACAGTAAACAGCGCTATTGATATCACGATGGTCACGGTCCTTCTGTTATACATGGCCAGCGGAAGTGCTTTGGCGTTTTCGTTCTCCAATCTTTCGTACAAGAAAATTCAAACAAGAGGCCTTTACGGTATAGTTCGGCATCCCTCAATTACCTTCAAAATCATATGGTTTACGTTGGCGTTTTATCGTTTTGCCCCCGCTTATACGATAGGCTGGTTACTCTGTTATCTGTCATGGATGGCGATCTACATTTGCAGGGCTTTCGTCGAAGAGAGATTTCTGCGTCGGTTCCCAGACTACCAAGCATACATGCAAAGGACAAAGTATCGCTTCATCCCTGGTATCGTTTGACAGGGGAGTGTCCTTTCCAGATACTTCTCCCAGACAGGAAAAAGGGGACAGGTACATTTTGCGGGGGAGATGGGGTAAGACAGGTAAGGGAATGTCAACTCACCACGAGCAACCATCACTTACTTGGAGGTCAGATACTGAGAGGCGAATGGCAGTCCTGGCGTTGACGCTGACCTTCGCATCTTATGCTTCGTCCGCCGAGCCGCAACGTCAATGTTGGGTCCTCAACCAGTGACTCGCCTTCGCCCGCCAGCGACGGTTCGAGGTCCATGATCTGGTACCCGGCTCGTGATTACGATGGCCTCCGGGAGGAGATCAGGACCAGCGGATTGCGAGCGAACACCATGCAGACATGACGAAGTCCCACAAATATAGTAAGCGTGGTTCCAAACAGGCAAAGGGAGCAGCTTCCATGCGAATTCTTACCGGCCGGGCGTTGTTGTGGACGTCGGTCTTGGCGATCGTGAGTTCCGATGTCCGATCGGTTCTCTCCACTGAACGGCAGCTGCAGGCCGCGGGAATTCGAGATCACGGTGTCCGACACCGTGCTTCACGAAATCGATCCGCGGCTCTTCGGTCAGTTCATGGAACGGCCCAGTTGGGGTGAGATCGGCCCGGAGGCTGCCGTGATTCCCGGCACCCATCAGTTAAGGCCGGAGGCCAAGGCAATTGCTTCGCCGGATGCGGATTCCGATCGCGCGCTTTCCCGGTGGGACCGACGTGGACTATATCGACTGGCGCGACATGATCGACAAGGTGCCGGGCCGTGCAGGCGGACGGCCGATCACGATCGGCCATCAGGGTGACCGGGTGACGAACCATTTCGGTTACGACGAGTTCCTGCAGCTCTGTGAGGAGTTGGAAGTCGAGCCGATCCTCGTAGTGAACTTCCGCGACGGACTGCTGGCGGAAGACGGACCGCAGAAGGCTGCCACACACGCGGCGAAGCTGGTTGCGTACTGCAATGCTCCGGTGGACAACAACCTTCCCGAAGAGCTGGCTGTTTGGCCGGCGCTGCGTGCTGAGAACGGCCGCTCGGCTGCCTACAACGTCAAGTACATCCAGATCGGCAACGAAACCTGGGCCTTCTCACGCAAGATTAGCCACGACCACTATATCGCCACATTGGAGGCGTACATCCAGGCGATCCGGGCGGTCGATCCGACAGTGAAAATTATTGTCGACGGCCAGCCGGCCGACCTTGCAGCCAAAGTGCACCGTCGATTCGGCGATCAAATCGCCTACTATGCCGTGCATCATTACCAGCCGTGGCAGATTCGCGAAATCCAGCGGGCCGGCAAGCCCGTCGACGTGAAGAGTCTGTCGGCACGAGATATCTGGTACGCCTGGGTGACGGTCCCGCGGATCGACGACGCCGGTCAGTCTATCCTCATTCGCAACGAGCTGAATCAAGCCCGGGAGTTGGGCTACCCCGTCGCCATGACCGAATGGAACTGGAACGGCTGGTGGGGGCCGATCGATCGCCAATCGCACGGAGCCTGCTTCGCTGTTTACGAAAGGGGTAGGCGCGGCAGGGATCCTGCACGCCATCATGCGACAGGGAGACGTCATCCAGATCGCCGCGCAATCGATGCTGATCGGCGATCGCTGGGGCATTCATGCGATCTACTGTGACCGTGACGGGCACACCCCACCCTACATGGTGCCCAGCGGGCAAGTCACCATGCTCTACTCCTGGTACCACGGAAACAAACGGCTGAAGGTCGGTCTGACCGGCGTGCCCCGTTACGAGCAGCCGTACCGCATGGCCGGCAATAGCCCGGCCGACAGCGTCGCATTCCTCGACGTGCTGGCCACGCGCAACGACAAGACGCTCTACGTACACGCCATCAACCGGCACTTTGACGAATCGTTATCGGTGCAGATCGACGTCTCTTCCCTGACACAGCAACCCGGGCAGAGCGGTGTCTTGCACACGCTCGAAGGACGCCTGAGAAACACCCCCGAGCCTGGCCAGTCACCGCAACCGGCGAGGATCCAAGACGAGGCGTTCCGCATTGGCAGCAGTCGATTCCAGGTCCGCCTGCCTGCTCGCTCGGTGAGCGTTATCGAGGTCCCTCTCGGTCCAGAATAATCGTTTCGGCTGGTCGAACCAGTGGCGCGCAAAGCTCTCGATGTCCGAAGCGTCAGGCAAATAGTCGTGCATGCGGTTTACCGTTACCACGACAATGGGCAGCTCGACCTGGTCAAAGACCTGCTGTTGCATCGTACGACTTTCTTGCTCGTCCGCGTCACTGATGGTCCCCGCCAGGTCGTGTAGAGACTGCCGCTCCGCAGGACGCGACGGGATATCTGCGTGGGCAGATACGGCCAACGTGAAGATGCTGCAAAAAGCCAGGGAGAGGGCGCATGGGACACCATATCGGGACGGACCACGCCGCTCTGCAATAATTGACTTCGTCATTGCGAAAGGGCGTCCTTGACACTTGCGCGTCGTGTGACGGACCGAGGCGATCTCTGGTAAGGAAACGCTAGGAACGCTCATTTTGAGTCTCCTCCATACTACGCTTTCAGACAAACCTACGGTCTGATCCCTGTGGCAGAAGCTGCGCAATGGCAGTTCTTTCCCCTGCACCCTGATGCTCGCAAGTCTTACAACGCCTCGTCGAGAGAAAACGTCGGGACAAGCGGAATGCCGAATCGAGCCTCATCCTTTGATGTGCATCACTTGTTGGTGCGAAACCCGGCGGCCGGGTCTTTTGACCAGACGTGTTCTCACTCGGTGCATTTCCTCTGCTCAAGCGTCAAATAGCCTCCCAACTCCGTATCCGAATCTTGCTCCGGGTACCGGGCCCATGGAAAATCATCGGGCTCTTTGGGCGTTCGACGGAGCCGAGATGGCCTCATACTTCAATCTGGTACGGCTTGCGCTGCTCGCGTTTCAGCATGGCATTGGCCTCGTCGTCACCGACGAACTCTTCCTTATTGGGGTCCCACTGCAGTTTCCGCTTCAGCTTGATCGCCATCGTACACATATGGCACGAGTTCATCACGCGGTGGTGGCTGAAGATGTCCGACACGGGCAGATGACGCGACTTGACGCAGTCGAAGAAATTGCGCATGTGGTCGCGGCTGATCGTCGTCGTATAACGAGTCTGCCACTGGTCGCCTTCCACATCCGGCAAATTGCGGCCGCCAGAGAGTATGTCGGCATCATGGCCCAGTTGTTCTCGTTCTGCTTCCGTCAGCTCTTCGACGGGCTTTCCCGACAAGCGATTACGGTTGACAAAGAAACGGCCATTCGAGCCTTCAAACAACACGCCACGATCGAGTTCCTGATCGCGGACGATGATCGTCGATCCGTCGGCAAATCGAAGCGTGCATTTGTAGCTGTGGGCTACGTTGAATCCGTTCGGGATATCAGGCAGAATGCCTTCTCCTTCAACTTCGATGGGACCCGTGTTTTCCTGCCCCAGCCCCCAATGGGCCACGTCGATATGGTGCGCTCCCCAATCGGTCAGTCCTCCGCCGCTGTATTCCAGCCAGAGCCGAAACGAACCGTGACAACGCTGCGGACAGTAAGGAACCAGCGGCGTCTGGCCAAGCCACATGTCCCAGTCGAGGTGAGCGGGCGGTTCCGTGTTCGGAAAAGGACCACTCTCGGGGACGCTATAGAAAGGCAGCCCAACATGAGCCGTTATGGGCCCGCCCAACCTTCCGCTTCGGGCCAGAGCAATGCCCTGCAGGATTCGCCGGTCACTGCGCTGGTCGCTGCCAACTTGCAGCACCTTGTTCGTCTCTTTCACAACCTTGCACAGGATCTTTCCTTCATCGATGGTGAGCGTGACTGGTTTCTCGCAATAGACGTCCAGGCCCGCACGCATCGCTTCCATCGCAATCTTGACGTGCCAGTGATCGGGCGTGCCGATGGTGACGACGTCAAGGTCTGAGCGATCGAGCAATTTGCGGTAGTCCTGGTAGACCTGGCATTTACCATCGTAGGAAGCTGCGAACTGCTCGGCCCGCTGGAGATCTACGTCGCACGAGGCGACCATGTTCCCCAGTTCAGCGGCCCAGTGGCCAATCTGGGAACCACGCCCGCCCACGCCGATGGCCGCGATGTTCAGTCGATCGCTCGGCGCTTGTGCCAGAGCGCGGCGGGTCGACTGGAAGTAGGGCACCACCGAGGCAGTTGCCAGCAGACTGGATACAGATTTAACGAACTCACGCCGGCCAATTCTTGATGGGCGTCATGGATGTGCCTCATGTTTGAGGGTCTGGAACGATCTGACTGATTCGGCGGCCTCGCACCGGCACAGCCGGTCGAGGATCTCATTGTAACCGCAAGTATCAGGCTCATGGGAAGTCACTGGGTAACCCGCCAGGATCAGTACGTGCAGTTGCCAAGTTTGCAGAAGGAAGCTCCTGGATATGCCCGTTGGGTGGAAGTGATCGTGAGCAGTGGGTTAGGGGAATCGCGATGTGGCGCACAACTCGGTGGACCGGAACACCAGCACAGGGTGATCGAAAATGCGCCACCCAAGCAACATCAGCGGCGTGCCGTGGCAAGACCGCCGTCGCCGTACCGTCCAAACTCGTACGCCGCATCGAACATTGCCAGGACGTTCTCCGGCGTCACGTTCGCCTGGATATTGTGGACCTGGTTGAAGACGTAACCGCCTCCCGGCGAGAAAATTTCCAGGCGTTCCTTGACATGCTGCCGAATTTCATCCGGCTTGGCATCACCCAGAACACGCTGCGTGTCGCAGCCGCCGCCCCAGAAGACCAAACGGTCGCCGAACTCTCGCTTGAGTCCCGCCGGATCCATGTTGGCCGCCGACGTCTGCACGGGGTTCAGGATATCGATCCCGGCCTCGATGAAATGCGGCATCAGGTTGTAGACCGATCCACAGCAGTGCAGGAAGACCTTCCAGGACGTGTGAGCGTGAATCCAGTCGCACAGCTTCTTGTAGTGCGGCTTGATCATCTCGGCCCACAGTTCCGGGCGGATGAACTCGCCGCGCTGCGTGCCGCTGTCGTCGGCCGCGATGCCCCAAGCGAAACAGTAGTCGCCCACCGCCTGGTTCACCAAGCTTAGACATTTGATCGTCGCCTCCACAGACCGATCCATCATCTCGTGGCAGGTCTCCTTCTCCGTCAACAGCATCATCATCCACTCATCCGGTAGCCCTTGGGTGACGTTGCTGGCGCGGTCCGTGATCAGGCTCAGGCCCAGAAAGCACACGCCGAATCCCCATCCCAGAATGGCATAGTCGGTGTTCTCATAGAGTGACCGGCCGTAGCGACTCAGGATCGTCAAGTGCTCGTCGGGAATATCGCACACCGGCCGGAACTTAAGCGGCTCGATCCGATCGCCGCGATTGAAGGACGTGTCGTCAAAATAGTAGCCGTTCTTCGGCATCTGGAAGGCGGTGGGTGATCCGTCATCGCCGAGCAGGATCCAGTTGCCCTCGTCGTCTTCGGCGATGTTCGTCCCAGGCGGGAACAGCGGCTGGGTGCCGTCAAACATGCGCCGCGGGATCCACTCGCTGTCCGGTCGGACCAGACTCAGGATCACGGACAGGTCCAACGGCACCACGTCCACGTGCAGTCGTTGCAGCACGGCCTCTTCGACCACCGCGATCATGAATCGTGAGTCGAGAACTTTCGTGGGGCCGGGAATGCCCAACTTACGTTTTACTTTGTCGTAAGCGCTGACGGCGATTCCCGAGGCTTTCAAGCCCCCCAGGTCGATCGGCACACGGTCCGGAACCTGATGGTTGATTGCTCTGGAGACTCTTTCACGAGGTGTCATCGGTTTTCCCTTTCGGCAGACCGGAACCCAGGAAGTGGATCGAGTTTGGTGACGACTTGTTTCATACCGGCTGGGCCCTGAAGTATGATACCAGATCCGACAAATCGCTGGACGAATTCCGGTGCACCCACGCTACCCCCGTGCCCCCCACCCACGCCCAACCGCCGTCCTGTTGATTTTGCACCAGGCTTTCGTCGGTCAGGTGCGCGGATGCGCTGATACAGACCCACTCCGTTGTAGCGTGTATAATGGCGGAAGTGAAAGGAGTGGTTTGATGGCTTGGACGCATGTCATTTGGGATTCGAGTCCTGGCGGAAACGTCGAGCACATCGAAGAACACGGTCTGGAACCCGAGGAAGTGGATCACGTCTTGCTCAACTATGAATCGACAGGCACAAGCCACACGACGGTGCGCCGGTGCGTGTTCGGTTACACTCCCAATGGGCGGTATATCATTGTCGTTTACGAAGAAATTGACAACGAGACCATTTTGCCGTGGACTGCGTACGAAGTCCCGGAACCTTGAGGATTGAACCGATGGCCAAAGAACCCGACTTGAACCATATCAACCGTCCGCTTACGGACGAGGAACGCCACCAGGCCGCTGCGATTCGCGAAGGGGCAAGGCAGGACTTTCCTCCGAAAAAAGTGCAAGAAAAGCCTCCCCCGGCCGGCCTCCCTCGTCGCATTCACGATGCCCGTACTCAGCGAAGACTCACCCGCTACGAACTCGGTCGGTTGGCCAATGTGCCGTCGACGGTCGTCCGAGCGATCGAACAAGGCGACGACGTACCGATGTCGCAGTTCCATGCGGTCGTCAAGGCACTCGGGTTGACCATTGAATTGGTCGAGCACACTTGAGAGTCACCCCACAGATCTGGTTTTGGGATGTGGTAGAACTTTCCCGATGCAGTAATCTCTTACTTTGTCAGTTGGTTCTCAACTGGCTCGACACTCGCCTGATGCTCCTGGGCAACCGCGACCAGTCGCTTGATCACTTCTGGGTGATGTTGTGCGATGTTGTACTTCTCGGACGGATCGTGCTCCAAGTGATAGAGTTCCGGCGTTTTGTGCTCGACGCGTTCGGGACCGATTCCGTAGCAGCCTTGTGTAATGAAATGCGCCTTCCATGGCCCAACGCGAACCGCCCACAGCTTCTCCTCGCGCCAGTAGAAAACACGATCACGAGCACCCGTGTCGGTCTTTCCGAGCAGTAACGCCGACAGGTCGTATCCATCCAGCGTTCGGTCGCCTGGCGGGTCAACGCCGGCGAAAGCACAGAACGTGGGCAACAGATCCATCGTGGCCCCCATCTCCATCTGCACGCCGGGCTTCACCATGCCCGGCCACCAGAACAACGTTGGCTCGCGCATTCCGCCTTCGAACGTTGTCCCTTTCCCTTCACGCAATAACCCCGCCGACCCACCGTGAGTGTCGAAAGGAAGCCACGGCCCGTTATCCGAGGTGAACACGACCAACGTGTCTTCGTCCAAGTCAAGTTGCTTCAATGTCACCAGGATCTTGCCCACTCCCGCATCGATTTCCTCAATCACATCGCCAAACAGGCCTCGGCGACTGGTGCCTTGGTGCTGCTGACCAACATAGAGCGGAATGTGAGGCAGGTTGTGGGCCAGATAGACGAAAAACGGCTCGTCTTTGTGTTGCTTGATAAACTCAATTGCCTTCTCCGTGTAGCGAGCGGTGAGCGTATGCTGGTTAGCGGGACGTTCGATTTCGAGCGTATCGTGAAAGATCGGAACGTTGTACTGCTGAATCGGTGCCGCGTAATTGGCGTCACCTTTTGCCATCGCGCGATAGTTGGGGAAACCTGCCTGAGCGTCCATATCGTTGGAGTACGGGATCCCCCAATAGGTGTCGAAGCCGTGTGCGGTAGGTAGGTACTGGGGCAGATGCCCCAGATGCCATTTGCCAACGGCCGCGGTTGCATAACCAGCCTGTTTGAGCACTTCGGCAATCGTGATCTCGCCGGCGGGCAGCCCCCCCTTGGAATCGGGAAACAGGACGCGGCGTTTGGCCGACATCATCCCGTTGCGGATCGGTAAACGACCGGTCATCAATGCGGCACGACTCGGCGTGCACACACTGGCTCCCACATAGAAGTTCGTCCATTTCTGCCCCTCCGCCGCCATGCGATCCAGATGGGGAGTCCTGATCGTGGGGTGCCCGAAGCAACCCACGTCTCCATAGCCCAGGTCGTCGCAGAAAATCACGACAAAATTCGGCTTCCCGGCACCGTGTGCCAGGGAAGCCAATCCGGCAGCCAGCAGCAGGGCGCTCATGACTGACGAAAGGAAACGTGTTCGAGCCAACACGGCGGAATAGCGCGTCATGGATAGCATCTCCTGGTCATCTGCCCGACAGGGGAACCGGCACACGGTTCTCCAGAATAAGCGATCGTGGGTCCTCTTTCACCTGTTGCGGAGGCAAAAAGATGAGGCAACCGTTCGGGGATCTGCGTGACGTCGGGTTTAATCGTGATCCTAATTCGACTGTTTGACTTTGACTCCCACCGCCCTGTGCGGTGGGTGAGAAAGGGCAGAGGGAAAGGGACTCATCGCTGTAGCTGACCAGTCAGATTTACCGTCCAGGCGGGCTGGACGGCGTCTTGTTTGCGCAATCACACAGTCGAACTAATCGTAATCCGCGTTAGTTGGTGAATGGGCTTGGTGCGGGTTGGTTTCCTAGCTGGGCGGTGATGGACGCGAAAAGAAACGAGAAGAAATTGCGGTTGTTGCCTCTTGCAGGTGGCAGTGGGCTGTCCACCGTGCCGCGGCTTGGCCTGCCGTCCCGGGACTCTTTTCGGCTTAGCTCGGATGATTCACAAAGTTAGCCGGGCTGTTTGTTTACATGCATGTAGACATCGAACCCGAGATGCGGAAACGCACTATCATTCCAGCAACAGCGGTTGCGGCCCGTTCTCTTGGCAGCATATAGAGACTCGTCGGCCCTTCGCAGCAATGATGACTCGTCGTCATCGGGACGTGCCTCCGCCAGCCCCGCACTGGTGGTGACACGTAACGCTTCACACTCTATGCTCCACCGGGCCTGGGCGACCGTCTGACGCAGGCATTCGGCGACCGTATAGGCTTCGGTGACGGGCGTCCGCGGTAGAATCACACCAAACTCCTCTCCACCGTAGCGTGCGACCAGATCCGTTTCACGCAGTGTCTTACGCAGCACTCCCGAAATACTCTGCAACACCTCGTCCCCAAGATCATGTCCGTAGCGGTCGTTGACGGCCTTGAAATGATCGAGGTCCAGGAGCATGACGCAGCAACCAGCGCCATATCGGCGATACTCATTGAGGCGTCTCGTAAGTTCCAAGTCAAAAGCCCGGCGATTGCCAATGCCCGTGAGGGCATCGGTTAACGCCTGGGTCTGCGCAATTCGCAACTGGTGCTGCCGGGCAATAGAATGTCTTATCACTCGGGCAAGAAGATGGCCAATGACGTGGTCCTTCGACAAGTATTCCTGAGCGCCCAGGCGGATCACCTCGAGGGCCAAATCGTCATCTTCTTGGCCGGTGAGGACCACCAGGGGCAGTTCTGGAGCAGTCGCCTTCAGCTGTCTGATGGCGTTGGGGCCGGCGCTGTCGGGCAGAGAGAGGTCAAGCACCACGACATCGAATTGCCGCTGGTGGACGCGGGTAATGGCTTCACGCAGGGCACCGACGTGTTCCACGGCGAATTCACCATCTGGGGTACTTGCTAAGAGCACCCGGATGAGTTCGGCATCGGTTGGATGACCGTCCACCAGCAGAACGGAGATCGTACGCATCATGGGACAGACTCCTCGGCTTATGCGATTTAGTGTCTACCCCGAGAGCGCAGTTACTGAGGGTGATTCGTATGGCGAATCATCACCCTCATTTCCAGCTTACGACAATCTTCGCGATAAGCGACGCAGACGGCAGACCAATCTCAGTTGACCAGTCCCCGAAAGATAGACGACACCCGTACAATCGTCATCACCGGTAGCCGAATACCTCAGCAGTGTCGGTGGTCGCCACCGTCACGAGTTCGAAATTGTTGGGTTGTACCACAGGTGGATCACGAAACTTTCAGCGCATCCGTCGCGGCAGCGTCCTCCACAGTTAGACTTGTCTGCCAGCCTTTGGAGATCTGGGCGGGGAGACTTAGCAGGGAAACCTAGGTGCGATGCCACGGGGAAACCTAGGTGCCACGGCACCTTCGAGTTGGTGCGAGTGACCACCGCAGCTTACTAAGAAACCGCCGCCAAATAGTGAACAAGTGCCCCCAAAATGAGCTCGCGCGGACCAAGTTATGATCAAGGCCCCCTGTCCCCTTCCCGTCGCAAAATGGAACCCGATCCGGCTGCCGCAGGTTCAACGCCGCCAGTACTCCTTCTCTTGAATTCATCGCCACAACATCCCGATTATCGGGTCATCGACTTCCGCCATCATCAAGCGAGCACTCTGCACGAGTTTCGTGGATTTGGGCTCGCACTCGCACTGCCGGCTGTCGGCAGCTGTATTCTACCGGCGCTCGCCGGCCGTAAACACGTATCACGCCCCGTCTTTTTCTTCACCGGCGCATGTCAGTCGTCGAAAATGTCGATCACGTCTTTCGCTTGTTCCAATAAACGGTTATAGGCGTCCTTCAGCGTTTCGAGTTCTCGATTTCGATTTTCCAGGATTTTGTCAAGTTCCTTGACCCGTCGCGAATATTTGTTTCGCTGCTCTTGGTAGGCCTCGACGAGATTCCACAGAAGCTCTGGGTTCTCAAGTTCTGGACGATCCTGTGGTGGAGGGATTCGTGAGGGCGTCGGTGACGGAGTGCGGGGAGGTCCAGGAGGCCTGCCCGGGCCGATTCTGGGCAACTCTATTTTAGGGATGCTCAAGCATGCCCCTTCCACGACCAGCTGAGTGAGCTCTTGTGCCACTGGGGCAAAGACGGCGTAGAGTCCACTCGCCGAGTAGACAAACCCAATCCCCACGCCCGCAACATTCCCCAGGGCACTGCACAAAGCTTGCCTCCAAATCGACGGTCCCGAAGCCGTTTTGCCGTACTCCGGGCCCGCGTTAAGGCCGCCGGGATCGACAAAATTCGTGGGACCATTTCCCACATACGTATAAAGATTCGCGTCCCCAGCGGTGAAGCCGATTGGGTCCTGACTAATGAAACGACCGCTGGCGGGATCGTAATAACGAGCTCGGTAGTAGTAGAGCCCGGTTTCAACATCCAACTCGCGGCCGGTAAACAGGAATCGATCGACCAGGTTTGTATCCAGAGTACCAACGGTAGACCCGAAGCTGTCATAGTCTATGTGCGCAACGGTCTGACCGTCGCTGCCGGCCAGGTCGCGAACGCTGCCCAACCGATCCGGCAAATACCACACGGTCCCCTCACCTGGGCGTTGGCGAGCCAACAAATGATCGGTCACGTCGTCCGGCAAATAGCGGGCCAGCACATTGCCGTTCTCGTCGTAATCAGCCCAAGGTACGTGACCGTTGTACACGGTGACCACCGTGCCGGCGGAACTCGATTTGATGATCCTGCGATTCAGCGCGTCATAGGTAAACGAGACCTCTTCCAGTATCACACCACCGACCGAACGCTTCTCGAAGTGCGTCAGTCGATTGCGATGATCGTATTGCAACTGAGTAACCTCCCCACTGACTCGCTGCGTCTTGCGGATGAGGTTGCCTTCGGCGTCGTATTCGTAGTCGTAAGTATCATCAGCCAGCAACTGGTGGTTCTGCCCGGTAACGTAACCGGCCATGGTGCGATTGCCGTCCGCGTCGTAGGAGATTGTTTCATCCGGCAGATCCGATCGGCGGCTGGCCAGCAATTGCCCCAATGGGTCGTAGTCGTATTCGAAGGTCTGATTGTGATGCGTTTCCGCGACCAGTAGATCACTTGCGTCGTAACTGTATTCATAGCTGGCCAAAACTTGGTTGACGGCATCCAGATGTCGGATGCGGCTGGTCCGCCCCTTGGCATCCGACTCGTAGATGCTGCTGCCAACGAGATGATCGCCCTCCCCGTCGGAGTACTTGCGCAGCGTGCGATCTCCGTTGACCGCATAGTCTATGTTGACACGGAGCGAATCTACCGCACTGCCAGTCCAAGTCCGACGGACGAGACGGTTGAGGGCATCGTACTGCGATTCGATGTTGACATCGCCGCTGAAATCGCGACGAATTCGGTTGAGTGTATCGTAAGACGTCTGTATTAACGTTGGCGGAACTCCTGGAGTCCCGGTGTTGTCCTGGCTGACCATCTGGTTGAGTGAATCATAGGCAAAACTGTAATTGCTGTGCGCATCGGAAACATGAACAAGGTTGCCTACCTGGTCGTAAATCTGGGCAATTTCGTTGACAACGGTGTCGCCCTGATACCACGTCTCACTCACCACACGGCTCAGCGCGTCATAGCCGAACTCCGTTTTCCGGCCATTGCGATCGACAACCTCGACCAGGTTGCTGGCGGCGTCATATTTGTAGGCCTCTACTTGACTGAGGGGATCGATGCGCTGGGTACGCCGACCCAATTCGTCATACGTATATGCAGTTCGATTCCCCGAGGCATCGGTGATACTCGTGATGTTCCCATCCGCATCATAGGTGTACGTTACCGTGCTTCCCAGTGCATCGGTCTCAGCAATGACGCGATCGGCAGCATCGTAAGTGTAGGACTTGGAATTACCGCGGGCATCCTGAACGCGTTTCAGCAAGTGCCCTTCGTAGGTAATGGTCTCCTCGCCTCCCAAACTGTCCTTTCTCCGAACGATACGTCCCATCGTGTCGTAGAAATATTCGGTTACATTGCCATCCTCGTCGGTCTCTTTGGTAACCATGCCATAGACGTTGGTTTCGTACGATCGTGACGATCCATCACTCCGCACTATTTGCGTGGGCGCTGCCGCGGAACCGCTGTACACCAGTTGCGTGGCGGCGCCCCTAGGATCAATCCTCTTGGTCAGCCGGCCTTGGGCATCGTACTCGTACGTCCATTTTTGCCCGTCATCAGTAGTAACGCTGGTCGTACGGCCCGCTTCATCGGTAGTGGCAGCCAGTTGTCTGCCCTGTCCGTCCGTAATGGTGGTCACGTTACCGCGAACGTCGTAGGTAAAACTGGTGGTATGCCCCAGTGGATCTGTTTCCGTCAGCAAGTTACCTCTACTGTCGAAACTGAATTGCGTCACATTGCCCAACGGATCGGTAATACTGGTTTCCCAATCGGGATTCTGCGGATCGTCGTAGGCGTAGAGGATCTTGCCACCCAGTGGGTCGGTCTCTTCCAATACGTTGCCTCGCTCGTTGTAGAGGAGCGTGGTAACGTTTCCGTTGGCGTCGATAATGGTGCCGGAAAAGTTGCCCGGGTCCCAATATTGTTCTTGCCGGTTACCTAGTGCGTCGATGGTGGCTACAACGCGGCCATGGTCGTCGTACTCGGTCCTGGCAAACACTCTGTCGAGCGGGTCGATGACTTCGCTGAGATAATGATCGGGATCCGTGAGGTAAGTGAATTGAGTTGTCAGGCCTTCCTGATTGGCCACCTCGATCAGATTCCCACGTGCATCGTACTGGTAAGTAATCGAGTTACCCGCCGGGGCGACGATCTCGGTGATTCTGCCTTGCGCGTTGCGCAAAAATTTGACGGACTGGCCGGACGAGTGTTGGATGCCGTCGTCCGTAAAGTACAGCTCATTGCCGCTGCGATCGCTGATTTTCTCCAGCCCCGTATGCTGACCGTAGTGATAGACGGTGCCGTCAGGGCGAATGAGACGATAACTGTCGGGGTTGTAGGCATAGCCCAGCAGGAACGCTTCGAACGTGCCATCCGATCGCTGCGAGAGCGTCATCGGATCGACTTCCAAACGATCATAAACACCGCCATCGGGAGTGAATTTCGGTGTGAAGGCCGTGCCGAATAGACTGGCAGTCACTTCGGGTTCAAACGTGAATCCCACCCGACGACCATCGGGATCCGTCAAATAGACGCGCGTTCCGTGACTAAACGGCGTGGCACCCAGCAACCCGACCTGCGACTCCAATCCCGGGGCGACCGTCTCGCGCAGATCGGCCTGCGCGATGTCGAGGGTCCATCCGAAACCAAAGTCGCCTTGGTTGCCGGCATGGAGAGTGTTGTAGCTGCGCGAAATCGTGATCGGAATTCCGGCTAAAGGAATGGATAGATCGGTGAACTCAAGGCTGAACTGCCCCAACTTGGCCGGCGCCGCAACGCTGACCGGAAGTGCCACGGCGCCAATGTTTCCACTCTTGTCTTGAGCGAAAATCCGTATCCAATAGCTGTCGTCCAACAGTAACAGCGGATCAAACTCTGCCAATACCGAGTCCGTTACCGCATTCGATGACTCACCAATGCTCTTCCAAGCCGGATTGTCCGCCGTGATGTCAGTTTCATCGATCAAATCGCTGCGGGCGAATTCGACGCGATAAAACTCCAAGTCGTCCGCGACGATCGAGCCGACAACGTCCGTCAGGTATGTTACGGTGTCGCCAGGCTGCGGAGACGTAACGGTGATCTCAGGGGGTGTCGTATCGTCAGGGTCTAGCACGCGCAGTTTGCGCGTCACAGTCCCGACATTGCCGTTGATATCCGTGGCAATGGCGGCAAGCGTGAATAGCCCAGGCACGGTGGCATTGTAGGCCGCATGCTGAGCGCCATCCAGAGTGAGCTCGGTGCCGTCGATCAACAGTTGATAAGTGTTGACCTTGACGTTGTCTGAACCGTTCACGTCGATGGTAACTTGCTCGCCGGGCAGAATGACTTCTTTGGACACCACGATCGATACACTGGGCGGAGTCACATCGGCCGAAACGTGCAAGATAAATGACTGATCTGTGAATAATCCCCGATCGTCGGTGACCCGAATCGTTGTCAAGTGACGGCCAATCTGCAGGTTGTCCGGTTTGAATGTGAGCATTCCGGAAACTGCATTAATCATCATGCCTGCGGGTCCGCTGGCCAGGCTGAATTTCACACCGTCAAGCGCGTCGATGGCGTTGGCGTCGTAACGATAAGCCGTGCTGGCAACTACCTCAGTCAATGGTTGAGAAGTAAATTCAGGTGCAGTATTTGGTGCACGGACTTCCAGATCGAAGTTCTGAACAGCGGCCTGGCCCGAAGGATCCACCGCCTTGAGGCGGATTCGTTGACGACCCAATTGAGTTGCATCAGGTAAAAAGCTCAGCAAACCGGTCGAGGCATCCACGACCATGCCGGCCGGACCTTGTTCGAGTTGGAACAAGACTGTGTCCCCATCGCCATCGCTGGCATCTGCGTCGTAAACGTACAACTGGTCTTCGGTGGCAAATAGCGTGGGAACGGTAGAGAAAACGGGGGGCCGATTGCGAGGTTCGACTTCGATCATCACCGTAATCAGCTGAGTCGCCCAGCCGCCCCTGCCATCATCGACTCTCAGCAGCACCGTTTGTGGCCCCAGTTGGCCTGCCGTTGGCGTCCAAGAGACCCGCCCCGAATCAGGATCAATCGACATGCCCTGAGGTGACACGGGCAACGAGAATTGAAGCACATCACCGTCGGGATCCTGAGCCAATGGCAAATAGAGATAAGGCTCGTTCACGGCCGCGATCGTAGCAGGCTTTGAGAGAATCAACGGGCTGGATGCATTGGTAGCCACATCTCCGATGGTCAACACAAACGACTGGACTGCGTCGGCACCGTGTTCATCGGCGGCGCGGATCTGCACGTTGTAGTCGCCTGCCGGGGCCTGCGCAAAATTCACGATTCCGGTGACTGGATCAATCTTCATGCCCATCGGTCCTGCTTCCAGCGAATACGTCAAGACATCGCCGTCGTCATCGACAGCGCCGGCGTCGTATTCGTAATCCAGTCCCAAGTCGCTTTGAGTCTTTGGTGATGACACAAAGCGAGGTGGCTGATTCGGCAGATCCGATGCGACACTGACATGAAAGGACTGTGTCGCGGAACCCCCGTAGCCATCATGGGCACGCAGGACGACCGTATGCACACCTAATTGATCCGGCGTTGGTGTCCAGCTCACCTGTCCACTATCGATTTCGACGTGCATGCCTTCGGGGCCGACAACCATCTCATACGCGAGTCGGTCGTTTTGGTCGTCAGTTGCCCGTGCGCTGTATGTATAGATCGAATCGGGTCTTGCCAGGCTCGGCGGAACGGAAGTGAAACGAGGTGGTGTGTTGCCGAGTGCCAGGACACTGACCTGGAAATCAAATCGCTCGCGCGGCAAGATGGATAGTTCGATCGGCAGCGACTGACTGGTCGCACCTGGCGGCAAACCATCGGGACCGAGTTCGACGTCAAATTCGATAACAGGCTGGCCAAGGGGATCCAGCATGGTGGGTGACAATAGCTGCACTGAAGCAGGTTGAAACTGTTCAAAGACCACTCGCAAGGGGCCGCGAACCGGCTGGTCGCCCTGGTTGATGATATGCACCTGGGCAAGCATGGTGCCGCGTTCGCGGCTGAACGTCGTACCAACAAACCCAACTTCGATACTGCTCGTCACATCGGTGAAGTCATCGAACGTGGGACCACCGGGCTCGGTTCCGATTAGGTTCACTTGTTTGCTGGCCACTTCGCCCAAGGCGTTGATCGCCGAGATCTCAAACAAGTTGTCGCCGGGCTGCAATGTGATGGTGGTGAAGAAATTGCCTCCTTGGTCAAAGCTCTCGACGCCGAATCCGTTGACCGTGACTCCCGCCACATTGGCGACTGACGACACCTCCATCGCAAACTCGTCAGGATCGAATGCCAACTTGGCCGAGCCCGTCGAAGCGGCATGAGAGTCGATAACGTCCGCCATACGCTGCAGCTCTGGATCGATTGCCGTACCGGAAAACTGACCTACACGAAAGTCAATTCCGTGGGCTGCCACATCGCTCAATAGTGACTCTTCCGCGCCGGTACTCGGTACTTCCAAGCCATCCATCAGGAAGTAGACCTGGGTTTGGTCAGCGTCGGGAGCTCGGTTCAATACGGCCAGCAATTCCTCCATGGCAGCCTGAAAATCGTTACCGGAATTGAGCTGAATTTGGCGAAACAAAGAGACTTCCGAATATGACAGGCCAAAAAACGAAACAAATTCGATGGAACGAACCGCTTCTTCCAAGTCGCGAAGACCATTGGAGTTGGCATCTGAATTGAGTTCGTGAAACGTCTGGTTGAGCAGTTCAGCACCAAGATCGACCGGTTCTGCATCTTCCGGTGATGTTAAATTTTGTCCGCCCCAGGCGATGACGGCGACGCGCAAATCGTTGACTTCAGCATCCAGACGCTCAGCCGTCTGCAACAGCATTCCGATCTGTGCGTCCAACAAATCGCCTCGGCGTCCATCGCCGTTCAAATCATCGGCAACGTCAACGATGCCATCAAAGTTGGCGTCATGATCGCTTTCCAGCGCCGTGCTGCCGGAGATGTCAACGAGAAAGATCGCATTCAATGCGCCCGGATTCACCGTCACCCGGCCGCTCAACGAAACGGGACTGCCCGCTGGTAAACTTGTTCCGTCCGGAATATCGATGGAAAGGCTCGGCGCACCGCCCAGTTCACGCGGTTCCGGATAGACCGCCACCAAGGCTCCGCCGATATTGCTATCGAGTTCATTGCGGCGGCCTTCAAACACTTCGTTGTCGGCGTCAACGTAAACCAGAATCTGCAATTCTCCCTCTATGTTCTCGGGCAGTTGTACGGTTTCGGTCCGTGTCACCGATTTACCCGGCAGTAAATCAACGGCCAGCTGCGTTCGGAAACTCGTGAGCCACGGATCGGTGGCGAAGTCATCCAGACCACCATTCGCGGACAGATACATGCGGTCGGTCATTTGCGTGCCAGCAGGAATCAACAGGTTGCCGACATTTTCCACCTCCCACTCGATTTCGAAAATCGCCTGTTGGCTGATAACTCGAGTTGGCGCAGTAACTCTCTTCACCTCAAGATTGGCGGCTGGCCCAAGCGGAGAAGGTGACGTCCCATCTGCGATTTGAAAGCTGTACGGACCAACCGCTTCCTTCGGGTTTCCGTCGATCAACAAGGTGTACGTACCGGTCTCAGGCAACGAGGCGACGCTACGATCACTGTTAACGTTGCGGAATACAGCCGTACCCGAAGGTGCCGACAAAGAATACCGGATTCCGCTACCCGGATCGATTTCGTCGAATACGATCGCCTGGCCTGTCAATCCTTCAAACTGATAACGATGCGACTGTCCAGGAACCACCAAAGCCCCCGGGATCGGCGTGTCGAAAGGAATGACAACGGGTGAGTCGATCGGCACGTCCCACAGAACGAAGGTGTACGCTTGCGGTACATTGTCGCTCGCGGAAAGAGTGAAAGTATATTCACCGTTGTCGTTCAATTGGATGGGTCCGATGTCATCGTAAAAATCATCGTACAGGCGATTACCCAACGGATCATCGATGTGCACGCGGAGATTGACTCCCAAGCCCACATGAGCATCAAAGAACACCGTTTGCCCCGCAACACCATCGATCACGTAGCGATCGGCCTCGCCGGCCAATGTGATTTCGCCACGATTGGAGGTATTGAATTCAATAGATGTGGGGAGAATCGGGGTCACGTCATTGACCTGAAACCGATAGTCGCTGACGCCGTCGCCGTTTCCGTAAACCGTTAACAGGTAGGACCCGGTAGTAACTATCTCCAAAGGACCGTCATCCGCAAAGGTGTGGTTGAAAACGCTGTTCCCGTTCGCATCGGTCAACTCCCATCTCAGTCCACCTTGATTCGGTATGGCGTCGAAGTACAGGATCTGGCCGGAACTTGCGTCGAAGGTGAATTGATCCCGCGCCGGGAACGTCGATGGCACCGACCACGGGAGTCGAGAATGCTACGGCAGTTGTTGACGTGGCGGGCACATCATAAATCTGAAACTGATAGGGGCCGGTGGCATTGAAGATTCCCGATTCGATCTGGAGCGTGTACGTACCGCTGCCCGTTAAGGTGACGACACCGTGGTCGCTGAGCAATTCATGGAACACCTGATTTCCGAACGGATCGAGTAACCGCCAGAAGAGATTGAATCCCAGCCCCTGGTCGTCCAAGAACAGACGTTGTCCCGAGGTTGCCTCAAAGGTAAATCCGTCGATTTCGCCGACTTCGTCGATACGGTGCGCGACGATTTCTCCAATCTGTATGGGCCTGCCATCGTTTTCGCCCTCACCGCCTGCTCCCTTATCACCGAACACATTTTCGTCCCGCGTGAATCCACCCGCTCCGTTACTTGCGAATAGCACGTAACCGCCCAGGCTGGCGTCCTCAACAACGATGTCGTGCGAATTATTGCCATCATAGCTGCAGTGGTAAATGGAGGACGCATTATTGAATGGGCCGGTGAGTGGCGACGCCGTAAACGTGTCTTGATAAATCGCTTCCGGCGTGACACGGACGTTGTCCATCGTTACCACGGAGTTGGTCAAGGGTTGATTCCCAACCAGATCAAAGACCAATGTCGCTGAAGTGCCCGGTGTGAGCTGCGAAATATCCAGCGTGACGTTCGTACCATCCCAGGTGACGCCGGGCGCAACGGAGACTCGGTCATTCGGATTCAGATTGAAGAAGGCAGTCGCGCCCGACGTTGCCACAGGAACGAGTGATTGAGACTGGTCATCCAGCAGCGATACATCCAGCGCGTCTGGTAAACCGCCCGTCGACTGGTCGAGTTGGACATCGAGAACTTCAAAACTCAGTTGCTGCGGATCGGGGGGAACAACAAATGTCTGCCAAATAGAAGTTAATAATGAATCGCTTTCCATCAAATGAACGCTGCCGCCACCAGTTTGAATGCCGCGGAGATCCGCCGGCGAACCCTGCCTCAGTCTATCCACGTTCCATCCGACAGTGCCCTGGGAAAAATCTCCGTTAACAATCGGATTGGACGTCAGCGAATCGTCGTCAGCGGTCAGCAGCGAAACACTGCTTGACGCGCTAACAACCAGATCGATATCACCATCGCCATCCAAATCGTGCGCGCTGAGATCATAAATGGCACCCAGCCCCGTGGTGCGAGCGTCTGGCTGCACAGTGAAAGTACCGTCGCCCTGTCCTTCGAGAAATACGACCGTTCCGTCCAAGTGCCCGACCGCGATATCGGCGGCTGCATTCCCCACGAAATTTGCCACACTCACCGTAACGGGCTCTGATGCTCCACTTGCATACCGCACGGGTTCCTGCAACAGCCCATCCTTGCCCAAGTAGACGAGCACCTCGTTCGTCGATTGCGAAACCGTGACCAGGTCCAGCACATGGTTTTGATCCAACAGCGCACTGGAGACACCAACGAATCCGTCACCGGCGGCCCGATGGAGCAGATCGCCCCAGCCAATTTCTGGCACGGCGTCGCCAGCAGCCGGCAAACGGTCTTCGGCAATCAATCCCTCGTTCAGTTCGCTGAAATCACAGGGGATCATGGTTATTGATTGTTCAACGTGAGCTTCGTTGCCTGCCAGATCGATAGCGCGTGCTGTTATCGTATTCGCGAGTGGATTAAGTGCGAGGTTGGAAATCTGAAAGGATCCTTGGTCATCCGCCACCACCGAGGGAGTGGGCTGTTCGAACGCTACAACTAGACCGGGTTCCGTATGACCTGTCAACGAAATGTTCGATTGGGACGTGATGTAGTCTTTCTTAATGCCCGTGTCGTGTTCGTTGGCGATGTCCAGGATTAGGACCGGTGGCGACGTATCCAATGTGAATTGCACGTCAAAGGAAGCCTCACGACCTTTCGGATCGCGTGCTGTAAAAGCAACCACGTGTGACCCGTCATCACCTCCATCCAAGTTCAGATCCGGGTCAAACGTGAAACTGCCACAGGTGGTGTGAACATCCACCAACGATCCGCCATCGACGCGCGCTTGGAAGGAACTCAGCCCTAACACAGACGTGATACGACCCGAGATCCGAGCGTCGGCCGTCAAGAAATCTTCCTGGCCTTCTTCGCCAGCGCCCGTGTCGTTAGTCAACCCCGCCTCAAAAGTAAAGGTCGAGTTTGAGAAAGCCGAATTAAGTGCATTAATTATCTGGAGCACATCCAGTGGTGCGAGAAGACCATCGTCGTTCGTGTCGAAGTAGGGTGGCGGACTCGCCTGTGAATCTACCGGCGGAAGCTTACCCGATCCAACGGAATTGATTCGGTTGACCTGCAACAGAGCGTCGAACGGTGAGACGATCCCATCGTCCGAAACGTCCAGCGGCGCACACGAGTTGTGCCAATCTGATGCCAACATAAAGCGCGATTCGAGCCGTTCCACGATGGCCCGTCGCGAGACCGCTCGCCTCGCAGCATGGCGCTTACCGGCAGTAGTTCGCATCATGTGGATTCTCCTCGTCAAACGGCAGCAGTTGGCGGGGCATCTAAGTTCCCCTAGGTCGCCGCCAGGTTGACCCAGCGCGGTCAATCGTCGTGCTCGCCCGTTATCTGGAGCAAGACGTAACCAGGTCCACAGCCGAAAAGAAAGATCAGAAAAGCAACGCTGTCGGAATCTGCAGCCACGCCGTGATTCGAAGGGAACAACCTGGTCCGCTTTGCCAATAACCTTCAATGACAGGTAACCAATGCGGACGCAGATCTTTCACGGTTTTTTTTGGATTTTTGTTGAGCCAACCGAATCGTCGAGCCGGCTTGGATTCCAAACGACAGTCCTATTGCCCGATATTACGTTGTGCGCCTCCGGCTGGAGGGGCCCGGATGCTCCCGAGACGTGCAACAGATGGCCACGAGATAGGCTTCCTCATGGTGATCTCCCCCGAACGCCAATGGAGTCTAAGCGTCCTCTCGCGGCCGTTCGCCAGGCAACGCGAGAAGCTGTCGGTGAGGCCCCCGAATCGTTTGGAGGAAGCGCTGGCCGGACATCGAGATTCGAGGCTGTCGGATCGCTCGGCCCGCCAATACCTCGAAACGCCGTCCGACCCAGTACCCCCCACGATGAGACAGGATTCGCACTCGACAATTTGTAGGCCGGTGCGTCGCGTGCACAACATTAATCTGTCGGAAAAACGCGGGAATGCATCGACCGGCGTGGATGCGATGTAACCGCAGGGTTTACGGACGTCCCCGCACGCAGAGGGGATGTGGTCTACTTGAGCTCGTGGCATCCAAGGGAACATCGGAGCATGCTGATTGTCTGCCGCACGTGCGTTCAATCATGTGCGGCCGAGAGGCCCCGATCGAACCTGTCGGCGGGTGATATTCGCTCGACGGCCCCGGTGACGTTCACGACGCAGGAAGATCACCAACAGATGCTGCGCCAGTTGGGAATCGCCCGGTTGCGGCCAGGGCCCAGCGGGAATCCGGACGCTCCGAATGCGGCGAACAATGAGGAAGCCAAGGCGAACCCCTATCCAGAATGGCCGGAGGTCTTGAAGCTCGAGAATGGCACGCCGGTGACCACCGCGGACGCGTGGTGGAAGCAGCGGCGTGGGGAGAGGTTCCGAGACGCGTATCTCCCGACCGGCATGCCAGATAGGCGAATTCGTCATTGCTTCCGAAGAACCACGATCGCGCTATGGAAGTTCCCCCAGGCGAACCAGGATAGAGATTGTTGACGAAGCGAATTCTCACCTCCCGCTGGATAGCCGGTGGGGCGTCCGGCCAGCCGGGTTCGGAGATTTCACGGTTGCGATCCCACTTTATGAAGCGGATGTTGTTTTCCCGCAGGAGTGTGCTTAGTGATTCGAGGAGGTATTCGCAGACGTTCTTTCGAGCCAGGTTGAGCATTAACTGATGGCGGCTTTCATGGCGTGTGCGGTTGGGGAAGTGGTGTTTTTGGTGGCCGGCGCCGGTGGTGAAAGCGGTTCTTCTTTCAAGATGCGTTGGACGGTTGTTTTGCCCAAATGAAGAAGCCAGAAATCAGAGACTAGAGAGATCACCAGCGCCATGGGACCGACTGGTGTCGTCTTCCGCAACCTGGCAATTGGTCCGGGTGCTTCGGCGTGCGATTCGGCTTCAGAGCACATCTATTGGGTGGCAAGGATCCGTGAAATCTCCGCCCGGAAGGGTTGTCAAGAATCGCTGGTCCAGCACACAGAGGTCGAATCCACGAAACAAACCAAACGAACCAGCGCCGCGAAAACCCCGCGACGGAAGGGGTGCTGGCGGCAAAGTTGAGCTGCTGAAAGTCGCCGGACCACTTCACCGCGTGTGCGTCACGGAGCCGCAGAGCCTTCGAAGACGGCTAACGCGGTGTCACCTTCCGCTAATCGGGCTCCCAGAACGGTAGTGACCGAGGGACCAGTTGCGTTGCTGCGCAGTCGAATCATGGGGCCGCCGCGCGTCAAGTAGGCTTGCTTGCGACCGGGAGCAACTGCCGCAACGATCTTGCCCGTTTTCCCGGAGATGATCAGCACGGCCGGATGCGCGCATCGGCTGCGGCCGAGTCGACCAGTGCCGCAATATCGTCCACACCGTCGCCGTCGCGGTCGGGCCAGACGTGCAGCGGATTGCCAAACCCCACATCCAGGCCGAGCGCCTCTTTCTGGCCGGTCCGCACATCCATCGTCCAGATTTCGGCCCCCTCACCCGCTTGGCTCCCTGACACGTCCCAGACGACTGCGCCGTCCGCTCCGGAAACGGCGCGGAGCAAGCTCAGACGGCCTTTCGGGCCGCCGCCGGCCGCACTGGAAAAGACCAGGTCGCCCACCCGATCAGAGTTTACATCGTCCATCGGGATGTAGAACGTCTTGGCCGTGACGCGCGGCCGGGGGCTGACAAACGTACGTAGCAGCGCAAACGTTGCGCCGTCAAGGATTGCGTATTCATAACTGTGTTGCGATCCATCCGTCGGGTGCGGAATTAGTCGGCGTACCAGGCAATCGGGAACCCCGTCCCGGTTCTCATCGTGATATGCGGCCAGCACCCAGTCAATCCTGGCGTTACCCGCCTCGGGCCACAAGTTTTCCAGCCGCGCCACCTCGGAAAGATCTCGGCCTGAGAGGATCACGACGGTCAGGGGCATCCGGTTGCTGGAAAACAGAAAGTCGGCGACACCGTCGCGGTTGGCGTCTCGACAGCTCATGGGGAAGGCAAAACAAGCATCTCGGCCGACTGGAAACCTGCCGAGAATCTCGCCCGTTCGGCCGGATATGAGCAGTGCGGATCGATCCGTGTAGTCTTCGCGACAGTAGACGTCTCGCACGCCGTCTCCATTAATGTCGGCCAATGCGGCGACCGGTCCTAACTGGTAGCTGACGTTCGCGTCGCGATCGTATTTTCCCTGCAAGCTCCAGAGACGGTCACCGGTGCGGCCCGAATAGGCTTCGATCCACGTGTGTTCCGACGGTGCGCCGGAACGCTTGCGGTTGAGCGCGACAACGATGTCGGGGTACTGGTCGTTATCAATATCTTCCAGCGGCTGGAGCCCTCCGCCGGGACCGAATGTTGGCATGGACGGCGATGCATTCAATACGTACTCGGCGCCGTCGAGCGAGATGAGACGGGACGAACCCTCGGCCGACGGAAAACCGGTTACCGGTTCGCTGCTGCCACAGCCAACGCACACGCAAGCTGCACATGTTAATGCCGCTGAGACAAGCCGCTGGTTGCTGCGTCGTGACATGTCATGCCTTCCCTTCGTACTGCCGACACGCGAAACGCCCGTACCCGCGAGATTATACGACACGCTGCGGCTACGCGATAGCAGAAACGGCCGAGCGGTGAGCCAAGGGGGCTACACACACACCGCGTTCCTGGGCCGGCCCATTTCGTCGTGCTGAGCTTGGTCGTTCTGTTGCGCCGATAAACGCAGGTTGGCCGAAAGGAACGGCGATTGCTGATTGTTGATTTGCGAAGGAGAGACTCCTACTTCGATCATCAACAATCGCCACTGATCAATCATCAATCATCAATCTGTGGAATGGAAGAGCGCAACTCGGCCAATTTGGATCTCTTGCCAAGGTACGCCCAACATCAAGGGAATTGACCACACACAGCCCTTTGCCGCGCGGTTTTCGCAACTTTTTCATTTTTTTGTGCGGGGTTATCTGCCTGGTTCGTGATTTATTGTTGTGCAGCGAGTCAGCGTGAGGCTGGCGTCGTCGCTGGAAAAAGCGACGGTGGTCGCCGGCGCCCTCACGGACCTCCGCCGAGGGCCGGGTTTGGCTGCACCGA
Organism: uncultured Planctomycetota bacterium; assembly: GCA_963700575.1. Taxonomy (GTDB): domain Bacteria; phylum Planctomycetota; class Planctomycetia; order Pirellulales; family Pirellulaceae; genus JAJRVM01. The sequence continues at coordinate 348,962 of CAVOYC010000002.1, forward strand.
CGGTCGCATGGTAGACCGTCGTGGTCGCAGACGATGAACCTTGCCACGGGGAGCCAGGGGGCGACACGGGTGCGCGGGACGCGGACGCGTGCTCGTGGGGCGTTTCCTTCGCACCATGCGCTGTGAATTCGGACCACCGATTAACGGGGATGATGGTTTCTGGCAACGTCAGGCGAGACATTTTGCCGCCGCCGCGTTTGCCGCGGGGTACCGGTGAGTCGCTTTCGTGGACGGGTGACGCGTTTGTCGAGGCGTGTGACGAGATGATTCGCCGCGTGGGGGCGATCTATCGTCTGTGCGCCCATGACTTGGACGATTTTGTGCAGGATGCGTGGCTCACGGTGCTCAGTGGACTCTCCCAGGGACGTTACGACCCGTGCCGCGGTCGTCTGGCCGACTGGCTTTACATCGTTGCCCGCAACCGGGCCGTGTCGTATTTTCGTCAACGCTGGCGCGGAAAACGGGCGGGCGGAACTGCCGCTGGAGCGCTTGGCGTCGCCCGTGTCGCAGGATCCAGCGCGGCTGCTGGATCGCCATTGTGACGTGCAAGCGGTGCGCCGTGCGCTGGAAGTACTCCGGCAACGTGTTTCCCCGACAGCTTTTGCCGTGTTCTACCGGCGGCAGATCCAACAGTGCAGTGTGAGAGAAGTGGCGGAAACGATGCGGCTGACGCCCCAACAGGTACGCGTCTACGATCATCGTGCGCGGCGCAAGCTGGGATCGATTCTGTTGCGACACGGTGGGGCCTGACACCGTGGGGCGGGAAGGGATCGGGGCCTGAGTCACGGGAAGGGTGGATCGAGGCGGTTCACGCCGAGACTTGACTCCAGGTCAGTGAGCCAGGGCGACTCAATTACTTTGGCTTCGTGCGTTGCGTGCTGAGCGTCAATTCGTCGCCACGCTGCCGCGGCTTGTCGATCCTCTCTTCTTTTCATTTTTTCCGTAACGCTTTCAGCACTCGCGCGATTTTATCAAGGTGTCACGACCACCAAGCCGGGTCATGCAGGACATGGCATCAAGTGACGCAAAAATGTCACACCTGAGACGGGTGTGTCTCACGCCTGTCGGCCGCGTCGGTTGGCAGGTGATGGGGTCGAGGACCTCGCAATCGAGGAGACAAGCCGCAGGCCGGTCGCTCGTTGGGGGCGCGGGCCGATCGGCACTGTGGGAACAGGGAGGGTCATCGTGTTACGGCGTGTGGGGAAGTGGCGTGAGCATTGTCGGTGGGGAAAACGTCGGTGGGGAAAACGTCGGTGGGGAAAACGCCAGACAGGGACGCGCAGATTGTGTCGGCTCGAGCCGCTCGAGGCGCGGCACATGCTGGCAGTCAACGTGCTGGAACCGATGGGGTCTGGGGAGGTTCGAGAAGATGGACATGACATGCTCGTCGATCTGCGTGGCGTGTTTCACTCCCCGCTCGACCAGTCGCTCGGTTACGAGGTGGCAGGGAATTCGCGTCCGGACATCGTGGAGGCTGAGATTCAGGAGTGGACGCTGCGTGTGCGCTCTCTGCCGGATCAATTTGGCGACACCAGGATCACCGTCCGTGTGCGCGGAGAAGTCGATGGCCAAACGGCTGAGGACACGCTCGCGCTGACGGTCCTGCCGGTCAACGATTGGCCCACGCTGACCGCCGGCATCCCGGCCGTCACGCTGCAGGAAGGAGGTGCGGCGGTGATTGATCTGGCGGAGCATTTTGACGATGCGGAGCAGGGTGCCCGGCAACTGACCTATTCGGCCGCGCCGTTTGACGTGGGTTTTCCGGGCAATCCGGTCCAAACGGCCGTGATCGAAAACGGCCTGTTGACGCTGCAGCTGTCCGACCATGGGATCGGGTTCGCCCAATATGCCGTGCGCACCATGGATGACGACGGTGCACAGGTGGCCACAACACTCTACGTGTATGTGCAGCCGGCCAATGACACCCCGTCGGCAACCCCGATGCCAGATCGCTACCACAGCGTCTCGGTGCGCGCAAAATACACCGCGGGTGGCCATCGATTTGTGGTACGAGTACTACTACGATCAGGCAGCCCAGCCCTACTTCTGGGACGTGGAAGACAAGGTCTATCTGGATTACTCGGTGGCCGACGACAACCGTGCCGTCTTTACCGTCGCGCCGTATGTGGATGAACATGACTTTCTGGTCTACGTTCCCACCGATCAGCCCGGTTTCCAGGGATCGGCCCTGGTCACCATCACGGCGCGGGACCGGGATGGTGCGGAAGCGCGGTTGCCAGACGGAACGCTCCCGAGGTTCACGGTGCATGTGAACAATCCCTCCACGGCACCGTACGCTTCGCTGGGAGGCAACGAGACAGAAGGCGCGTGTACCCCGGCTTGTTCTGGCGCCGTGAGTGAGTCCGCGAATCCGTCCAGCACGTATGAGCTGCCAAGGCAGAGGCTTGACGCAGCCAGCTGGGTTGGATCGTCGGCCTTGCTCGACGGCAGTCCAACCGGCCATGCAAGTGCGCCCTCGCTCGACCTGCTCGAGCCGTCTTCGTTGCCTCCCGTTCTCTCACCACCGAGCGTGATTCCCGCGCCGGGTACGATGGGGCCGGAACTCCCGGCCCCAATCCTCTGGGTGCCGCAACCGCCCGCGTTGCTGCCTCCCATGCCCTTCGATCCGAACCCGGGGGACAGCTACCCGATCGCGCCCGTGTTGCCGTATCCGGGACCGACACTGCCGGTTCCTGTGCCGCCCGATCCGGGCCAGCTCGATCCGCCACTCCCCGTTCCCGCCGATCCAGATCCCCAGACTCCCGTCCCCCCAACGCCGCCTCCCGAGCTGTTGCCTCCTGGGATTGGACTGCCGCCCGATCCGCCGTCCCCCGCGCCAATTCCGAGTCTGCCGCCTGAGCCGCCACCTGAGAGCGGATTGCCGCACCCGCCGGCTCCCACGCCGGCTCCAAGTCTGCCGCCCGAGCCGCCCCCCCCCACGCCGGCTCCAAGTCTGCCGCCTCCTGTAATTGGATTGCCGCCCGACCCGCCACCTCCTGTGATTGGATTGCCGCCGGTTCCGCCGCCCCCAGAGCCGCCTCCGAGTGTGCCACCCGATCCGGGAGGTATCGCGCCGGTCGATCCGGACCCTGTCGAGCCTCCACCCTCCCCGTCGCCCCCCTCACCTCCTACCGATCCGCCGCTCGATCCGCCCCCCGGTGGCGGATCCGAGGATCCCGCGCCACCCATTCCGACTCCGCCGGTGAGTCCCCCGCCGAGTCCGCCGGAAATTGTGTTCGATTTCGATGTCCTTTCGCATCGAGTTCCCGATGATCTGGAACAGGATCGAGGCGCTGGTGGCGCTCAATCACGACTACGACGAACAGAACATGACCACCGAGACGGTGTTTGTCGGGCCTGAACAGCGACCCGTGACCGTCTGGCGCTTGGCCCGGGATAATGAGCCCGATCGACTGCCGGACGAGGGGCGCCAGCATCAGATCGCCGCCTTATGGCAGATCAATTGGATTTCGCTTTCTGGCTACAGCGACTGGACCGGCGTTCTGGATGACGAATTGCGACCGGCCATCGTGACATCAAATATGCCGGGCGCGGTAAGGTTCAACGTTCCTGATAACGCCAGACTCTGGGTCCCCGCGGGGGCGCTATATGGATACGATGCGATCTCGGGATTGGTTATCCCGGGAGACTCCGGATCGCGTTGGATTGAAGTGTGCGAGGATGATGTCTTCAGACTGGGATTCGGATCTTCCGGTATGATGGCGCCTTTCTATGGCATGGGCATTCCGGTCGTGATTGAAGGGGTAGCAACGGGAACCGGTGAGATTGCGGCCTCCTTCACAGCATTGGATGAACGTCACGTCAACGATGCCGTAACGATCCATGTTGTGGCTGTCGACCTGGATGTTGACTCGGACAACTCCGATCAACTTGGGACTCCCGAACGATCCGTCCACGAAGAGCAGTTGGAGGATGAAGTTGGCGCGCCGGGAAAACGCCTGTTGGTCAATAGCGACGACGTTGATCGTGACAACATCCCCGATTTCCTGGATGGCTTCGACCTGGACGGCCAGGAGGATTCGCCTGGGAGTACCGGACTCGATGACAACCAGGTCGGCGTGGATGAGCAACTGGGATTCGTGCCGGTGGTCATCGAATTGCCACCACTTATCGATCCGCTCAAAGCGCTGCTGCGTTTCTCGTACGACAGTTCGGACCCCCTGGCGGCGACGATCGAGTCGCATGGCGCGCGGCACTTGGCCGAGGGCTCTTTGCGACTGTGGACCGTCGACGAATGGCAGCCGCGCCGGCCACAGGCTGCCAATGATCCGGTCAACCCGGGGCATTTTGTCGCGCCGTACAAGCAGACCGCAACCGGTCTATCGACCCACCAGCTGTATCGCGTGTCGCAACTCACGGGTGGACACCCGGTCGGAGAGTTCACGCTCTACCTGGAGGCAGTGCAGGCCGGGCACTTCACGCTGTCTGTGGAGGTGGACCCCGATGGCATCCCGGACCTGGTCGCGGACGGCAACGGCAATCTGGTGCCGCAGTACATCGACTTGTTCCAAGGCTTTGCCATGCATGACGTGATTGCGGTGACCGCGGAAAGCGAAGTCATCGTTTCCGCGGTGAATGCCATTGGAGCTGAATCCCATGACCTGACGCGGCCGGATGTGGCCGCGTTTGAAGTGCGGCGAAACAGCGGGGACCTGGCCGAAGAGCTAATGGTGTACTACCGCGTGCTCTTTGATGCCGAGCACGAATATGCGGGCGATCCGGTCATCGACGCGGCACGGGGTGATTTTGAGGTCGTGAAGTTTGGCGGGCCATCGGCGGGGTTGGCGGACGACCCCGTTACGCGGATTGGCAGCGTATTGATCGCCGGTGGCCAGTCGAAGGCCTTGATTACCGTGGTGCCCCGCGATGATCGAGTCGTGGAATGGGATGAGTTGGTGTCGATTGAGTTGATTTCGTGGGACGAGTATCGCGGGTTGCACGATCAAGACCTTGTGGTAACTCCCAACGATGGACTGCCTCGACAGTACAACGCCTGGCCCTGGTGGGATGATCGTTCACCGTACCGGCTGAGAACCGGCAGGAACGGTGATCCGACCGAACATACGGCAACCGCCACGCTCTTGGACAACGACCGGGCGAGCAGTTGGGGCTATGAGCAGCCAGATCAGGAAAGTACGGGGCTGGTGGCAGAGAAAATTGGCTACGGTTTCTTGGAGGTCGATCTGCGCGGCGGCCAGGCACAGGTCGAGCTACCCGTGTGGTCGCCGCAGTACCGGGAGGATCACAATCTGTATCCCGTCGCGGAAGTCGTGCTGCAGTTGCCGGAAGAGCACGAGGCCATCACGTCACTGACGGGCGTCTATACCGTCGCTGGTTTTTCCGGCACGCCGGTCACGTTTGACACGGCCGAATTGGGGCCCTACCTTGAGCCGAATGCTGGTCGGGAGGTGAGATTGGTGCTGCGCGGTGCCGACGGCTTGACGACTTCGCTGGCCAGCGGTCATTACGATCACGACATCTGTCTGGCAGCGGACGTGGGAGGAAAGTCGGTGACGCGCACGATCCGTGGAACGACGGACGTGGTGAATCGGGTGGACGCCACACTGGGGACGCCCGAGTTCGGGCAGAACTGGACATTGGATGAACTGGATCGGCTGGTACCTTATGACGGAATCAGCAGCGGTGGACGGGGCCAACCGTTGTCGCGTCTGACGCCACTGGGGGCCAGATCGGAATCCGGTATGGCGGTGGTCCGTGGTGATAATTCCGTCAGTCCGTTTCGCGCCAGATGGGCGGTGATCGTGCGAGCATGATGCGGCGGCAGGTTGTCGAGGTGAATGACCAGGTCCCGGTCGCTGTGCGATACTCGGAGCCGGGGGATTGGATCGGACGCACGACCCCCAGCGGGCAAGCATATCGCCGCACGACCGCCGGGTTGCACGGTCGGGATGCCGGGCTTACGTGGTCCTTTCCCGATGTGACGCCCGGGCACTTGTATCAGATCTGGGTCCACTGGGATCCTGACCCTGGACTGGCCTCCAACGCCGTGTATCAGGTATCGGGTACGCCAGTTGCAGGTACTGCGAAGCGGATAGTCGTTGATCAACGGTTTGTACCTGGCGAACTGCAGTGGGATCAACGTGCGTGGCGCAGTATTGGCTACTTCACCACGTCAATCGACGGCGATCCGTTGGAGATCCATTTGACAACACGAGTCGATGACTTCACGTACGTCGACGGTGCTCTCTCCGCGGGCGCGGTCATGGTAGTCGAATGCTGGGATTTGGAACCGTCATCCAGCTCGTTCTCGACATTGCAGTGGACGATGGGAGGCGAAGCGTTGGAACTCACGACAAAGTCCCAGGATGTCTATCAGTTCGAGCCGGCCAGCGGGCTGTTACGCGAACGCAGCGATCGTAATCGGAATCGCACCGAGTATCACTATCTGGACGCTGATGGCGATACGAAGAGGGATGAGCTTGTCAGGATCGTGCGGCAAGGTGGATTGGACACGACTTTTCAGTACCAGGCGGGTCATCTCTCGAGTATCACCGATTTCGCGGGCCGTATCACGTCCTGGGATAATGTGGACGGCTCGATCCAACAGGTAACCCTGACGGATCCTGGGTTCGGTATGGAAATACCCGTCTATCGCTTCGATTACGATGTGGCAACGCATCTGGTATCGGAAATCATCGATCCTCGCGGTAATGTGCAGCAGGTAATGCGTGATCCCGACACGCATCGAGTCAGCCGGGTAGTCAATCCAGACGCTTCGACTTGGGAAATCGACGCTTACCTGATAGACGGTATTGATGGCTCGCTGCGACTCCCAGCCGCCGGTGAAATTGGGCAGCGAGCCAGGGAAACCGGCGGGCTCCGTGAGCCACGCGCAAGATTCCTTGATACGCGCGAGGGAGAGTGGACATATCAGACTGATTCGTGGGGCTTGCTGACGGCCTCTTCCAAGCCCCGCACTGCGGATTCACCGCAGCAGGATGTCTGGCGCTGGGAGCGGGATGACCGCGGGTTGGCAACCGGAATCATGCGGCCGGCGGGTGGTGGAGGAGACACATGGCTGCCGTCGGTAACCGTGCAGCAGCAGTTCGATGCGTTTGGCAACCTGGTGCGCCGCGGCTACGCCGATGGCACGTTCGAAGAATGGACGTACGACCCGACGTTCCAGCAAACCAGATCATATCTCGATGCGTTGGGGCGGCGACACGACGCTACGCGCTCGACGGACGCGGTAATGTGACGCGGATCACGGAGGAGGAGCACCGGTTCAGCGATACGCCAAATCGCCTCACCAGTTTTTCCTATTCGCCCGCACCTGGCGATATTCAGCAAGTTCCGGGGGGGCTGATGACCATGATCGTCACGGCGGCCGGCTCGCCGGATGCCGTGGCGACGGCAACAGAATACTACGAGTCGGGCCCACAAACCGGGTTGCCTGCCGCCGTCCACTACGCGTGGGGTATCGCCGATCCGAGCGTGGCCGCAACGGTCCGGTTCCAATATGACGCTCACAGAAACCTGGAGCGACAGATCGATCCCCTGGGACGCTCCACCTTCTACGTATACGATGGCCTCGATCGACTTCACCAGCAGCTCCAACCACATCCCGGGACCGGCGACCACGACCAGCCCGTAACCCGACATTACTACGATGCTGCGGGAAACGCTGTCCGCACAATCAGCCCGCGTGGGGCGGCGACCGTTCAGGAGTTCGACGAATTCAATCGACTGGTGGCTCGAACACTTCCCGTGCCAGGCGGTCATCCCGCCACCGAACAGACACCTGCCACCGAGTCGTTTTTCTATGACGGAGAAGGCAATCTCGTGGCGCAGTGGGATGCTCAAGGACATTCCACGAGCTATACGTATGATGCTCGCAACCAGCGAACATCGATGACGCAGCCGGCGCCCGGAGATAGTGATTTCCCGGGGCTTGCCGTGTCGCTCCACGGAGCGCCCGTCACGACATACTCGTATGATACCTGGGGCAATCTACGCTCGAGGACGGATCCGCACGGCGCGACAACCAGCTATCAATATGACATGTTTCTACGGAATACTCGGATCGTTCAGCCATTGCCCGGAACAGGGCAGCATGAGGTTCCCGTCACACGCTTCACCTATGATGCGGCAGGGCAACTGACTGAAGTGTACGAGAGCGGCCCACATGGCGGGCGTGAGACAAGCTACGAGTATGACGACCTGGGGCGAGTGCGCCGGGAACAGCAGCCCGCTGACCCTCACGGACAGCGACCAACGACGTACTACTCCTATGACTTGCGCGACAATCTCACAGCGCTCCAACAGCCGGGTGGATACTTGACCGTCTATCAATACGACCGGCGCGATCGGCAGACGATCATCGTGCAGCCGGACCCGGATCGCGCAGGACCACTTGGCAGTCCCACCACACGTCGCCAATACAACGTCAACGCGACGTTGCGTCGAGAGGAGTTTTACGACTCGGCCGACCCGACCACGGTCGTCGCGACGGATTATCAATATGATGGACTCGGCCGGCTGGTCCATGCGTTGGAGTCAGATCCCGATGGTACCGGGCCGTTGATCGCGCCGGAATTCACCTATCACTATGACGTGATGGGAAATCGAGTGACGGAGAGTCAGCGGATTGCGGCGGACGAGTTCCTGACTCAGGCATTCTCCTACGATCATCGCGAACGGCTCTGGATGACCTCGCAGACACTGGCAGATCATATCGTCACGGAAGTGGTCAGCATTTTCGACGGGGTGGGAAATCCCGTGGGGAGATTGCAGCAGTCGCGTGACTTGTCGGGAGTGATCGAATATCGACAGATCGATTGCCTGTTCGACAACTTGGGGCGATTGATCATGCAGGCCGATCCGGCACCTGGGCCCAATGAAGCTCGGCCGATCAGCTATTTTGTCTACGATGCTGTCGGCAACTTGCGCTACCAGCGGGAGGCGGGGGGGAACTGGACCGAGCACCAATTCGACAGCCTTGATCGAATGGTGGCGACGATCGAACCGGCGACGACCGACCACGCGGCGCCCGTGACCAGGTTCGCGTACGACATTGCGGGGAATCTGACAGCGGTTGTCGATCCGCTGGGGCGCCTTACGCAATATGAGTATGACAATTTGGGTCGCGTGATGGTGGAGCGAAAGCCGCAGGTCAATGGCAGCGCACAACGGTGCACTATGAACGTGATGTGAAAGGCAATCTGACCTCTGTCGCCGATACCGACGGGAATCTGCTGCTGTTCGACTATGACGACTTGAACAGGCCGATCTGGATCTCGGAGAACGGGGGCGAAGTGCGGCGGACGTATGACGGCTTGGAACGCGTCGCCAGCGAGACGAATCAGTTGGGAAACTGGACTCGCTACGGCTATGACTTGCTGGGAAATCGTACCGTTACGTCCCATCCACATCCGGACGGACGCGATGCTCAGCAGCAAACGATCGACGATGCCGAGGCTCGATTGTCAGGTAACTGGCAGATAGGTGACGGCGGTTTTGGCAATGCACACCGCTTCAGTGATGTGCCAAACGAATCGGCGCCGATCGCTGTGTGGTCTTTTGAGGGACTCTACCCCGACGCGGCATATGAGGTGCTTCTCACCTGGGATCCAGATTCCGGGAACGCGGATCATGCGACTTACACCTTTTCTTCGCAGGGCTCCTTGTTGGAGGATTCGGTGACTGTCGATCAACGAGAGATTGCCGGTGACGTTCTCGAAGGAGACCGAGTTTGGCAGCGACTGGCGACCTTGGTGCCGGGGGGGACGGTGTTGGACGTGACTTTGGAGGGATCTTCGTCGCATGGCCGACTCGTGGCCGATGCGCTACGACTGGTGGAAGTGGCCGGAAACAGTTACGCCAGCTATGACTCCCGTGGCAATTTGCTGGCTGAGTCGGACGCGTTTGGCAACACGCGAAGGTACACGTATGACGAGCGCTCAAATCGCACCAGCGCGACCGATGCCGAGGGGGCCACGACGTTTTTCCGCTATGATCCAGTCGGACGGCTGGTTTCCATCATCGATCCGCTCGGTAACGAAACTGCATATGTATACGACCAATTGGATCGCGTGAGGGCGGAGGTGGTGGAGAATGAGGGTGACTTGCTCGTTAGACAATATCAGTATGATCTGTCGGGGAATTTGCGGCAGGTGACCGACCGGTTGGGGCGTGTCAGGTTATTGCAGTATGATGCGCTCGGCCGTTTACAGAACGAAATGTGGTACGCGACGGCAACGGACGCATTTGCGGATGTGAGTCGGTTGAACACGATCGGTCGAGCATACGATGCAGTTGGACGCCTGACGGCTGTGAGTGACAATTTCAGCCGCTACGAATATTCATTCGATGCACTCGATCGCCTGACGACTACGTCGATCGACGCAGTCGCTTTGCCGCCGGTGGTGCTTCAGAATATCTATACGCGTCAGGATGAGTTGCGTGAGTCCTTGTGGGCCACGGTGGGCGATGCCGCGGATTTTGTGAATCGATATTTCTATGACACGCAAGGCCGTCTGGAACGGGTCAACCAAACCGGCAACGGAGTTGTGGAAAAGCGTGTTGATTTTCATTACACACCGACCGGCCAAGTTTCGGAAATTCGACGGTATGCCGAGCTGGAGGCAAATTCGCTGGTCGCCCAGTCGCAGTATGACTTTGACAGTCAGGGACGAATGACTATGTTGTCACATCGTCAGGACACTCATCCGCTGGCCGAATATCACTGGCTGTTCGATGCGGCACATCGAGTGGTCTCGGTCCAGTCTTTAACGGATGGAGTATCCAACTATGACTACGACGCTCGTGGGCAGCTATTGGCGGCCACCTACGACTCGCAAAGAAATGAATCGTTCGCTTATGACCGGAACGGCAACCGTGAGTCCGACGCCTATCAGGTCGGGGATCGCAATTTAATCGAGTCGGATGGGGAGTACCGTTACGAGTACGACGCAGAGGGGAATCGCACCAGGCGAGTCGATTTAACCACGGGAAGAGTGACCGAGTACCAGTGGGATACGATGAATCGATTGGTGAGAATTGTTGAATGCGATGAGGACGAACAAGTGCCGCTGCGAACGGTGGAGTACACGTATGATGTATTTGGTCGGAGGATTGGCAAGGCGATCCAGCCTCCGGCGGGCCCGGTAGCTGTCGAAACGTATGTGTACGACGGGCAGAATATCGTACTCCGTTTTACGGCCGGAAATCTGGCGAATCGATATCTGCACGGGCCCATGGTTGACCGCGTACTGGCGGACGAGCAACTGGACTCGAGCGGTCGAACGACCGAGGTGATTTGGCCGCTGGCCGACCATTTGGGCACGGTTCGTGATTTGGCACTGTATGACGACGAAAGTGGCGTCACGTCGCTCGCAAATCATATCACCTATGACGCCTTTGGCGGTACTCTCAGCGAGACGGATGCGGCGGTGGACCACCTGTTTGGATTCACGGGTCGGGAAACCGATGCGGAATCCGAATTATATTACTATCGCGCGCGATACTACGATCCTCGGATCGGGCAGTTCATCAGTGAGGACCCGTCGGGCTTCGAGGCTGGCGATCCGAACCTTCGACGATATGTCGAGAACAGCCCGACAAATCGTGTCGATCCGACCGGAATGTATGGTGAGGATGTGCACTTCTACTTCAACTACTACCTGGCTCGTTACCTGGGATTCGATCAGCCCTCTGGCTGGATCAATTCCCGAGGTCAGGCCGTGTCGGAGGCGTACATCATCGCCTACTTTGCAACACGTGTCGATTACGATGCTCGTACACGTCCCGTTCAGGCGGGTCCAACGGCTCGAGGCCGCTTCCACTTCCCCGATCCAGGGATCTTGAAGACTGTCACGCGAGACGATTTGCGGGTATCGGCAGCCCTGGACGCGGTAGGAAGCACAGGCGATCTGGAGATGTTCGGCGTCCTGCTGCACATCTACCAAGATAGTTTTGCCCATGAGGGGTTCAGCAAGTCATCCGGGCATTTTTACACGCAATTGCCCGATGTGCCCTTCTTCTATCCAGCACGCGACTTCCAGATGTCACAGCAGGTTTACGATCAGATGGTGAACCTGTTGCTCGCCCGCCGGGGCGTGGTGGGTGGCGCAAACAGTCCATCAGCCAGGTTGCTGCTAACGGGCAAGAGCTTTGCTGGTTTCTGGAGCCAGGTTCAAGGGGTCATGTTACAAAAGCCGCGCGCAACGAAAAGCGTATCCCCATCTGCCAGACGAATCGTCGGCTGGGAACAACTCATTATCAAAGACTTTCGCAATGCCCGGCCTCGTTTCAATGATCGTCAGCCGTATCCGACGAATTCGCTCACCGAGCGGTTCCGGGCGGTGTCCGAGAAGGTACCGGTTTGGTACGGCAAGGGCTATTACCACCAGCAGCACTGGGGACAGTGGCAGCCCGTTCAGCCGAATGGACCTCCACCGTGGAATACGAATGGAGGTGCAAAGTATAAAGCCGAAATGAATCCCATGTGGTTTCCACCCTATGGAAAGCCGAAGTTCTGAAGCAGCCAGTCGCCAGAATGGCAGCCGGTGAATGAAGTGCACACTGAACGCTGGTGCCTCTGAACCACAAGACAAAGGATGTCGGCACGGGAGGTGAAAAGGAGCCTATGGACGCTTTGAAGACTGACCCAAACGCATCGTGCAATTCTCTCGATTCGAGAAACCGCGTCCTTAAGTCGCTGGCCCTGGCGGCCGTCGTCGGAGGGGTTCTCTCTTCGATCGCCTCACACGGTTGTATTCTTTTTGCCGGTGCCGGACATGGTGCAACCAGTCCGGGGCATCTGTTCTTCGGTCCGGTCTTGGCCTATTGGCAGTTGGGACGTTTCGATACGGTCGTGTATGCTCGTTACCTGCCGCTCACCACCATCATCTTGTACGCGTACTACTCGGTCTACGCGGTAGCCATCAGTGTGGGCCGCATTTGGGGGCACGGTAGGATTGCGCTGGTGCTGGTGCTGGTGTTTCACTATTGCGGCGTGTTGGTGTGTATGATGTCGGATGAATGGGATGGGTTACAGAATATCGGGAGAATGGCAGAGGCGCTGAGCGGGGTGCTCACGGTGTTCATGTTCGAACTGTTTGTCTTGTTGCATGTCCTGGCGTTTCAGTACGCTTCGAGCCGCATTCCCTATCGCCCTCGTCTAACGAGGCACGTCAAGATTATCCTGACGATTGGCCTGCTGGCTGGTCTGCTACTCTATGTTTACACCATGTTGAACATCAAGTACTGAGGGGGCGTTACCGAGAGCCCGCGTAGGAAGCGATTCTGTACGGTGCTCCCATTGCCCAGCGCCATTCTGCAGCGATGAATGTGCGTAAACGCGTGTCTCCGCAACAGACCTTCGCCGCCTCCGGCGGCGATGGCCGGCGGGAAGGAACCTCATGGGTGGCCGAGATTGACGGCATAGTTGTCAAACGCTCTACCACCGGGACCAGCCCGGTGGCGAAATGGGCTACCTTACCGGCGCGACGGACGAGGACGCGGTGTCGTGCGTGCGTCTTGGCCCAACCCTCATTCTTCGGCGCGACAAAGCACTAGTTGTACAGCGCCATTTTGCAGCGATGGATGTGCGTCACTCGTGTCTCCCTAACAGTCCCTCGCCACCGGGCTCGTCCCGGTGGTTCGACGTTTGGTGACTACTCTGGCAGCCGAAAAACGAACCTTCCTGCCGGCCCTCGCCGCCTCCGGCGGCGAGGGCCGGCAGGAAGGAAACTCATGGGTGGCCAAGATTGACGGTCGTTGTCAAACGCTCTACCACCGGGACCAGCCCGGTGGCGATAAAGCCACTGCTAATAAGGCCTTAAGATGATCTCAAAAGTGAAAGTGGCGCTGTCCAACTAGGCGCCTCCGAGACTCCTCGGCCGACGGCCCTGGAGCGTTTTTGGGCCACCAAGACAACATCGTTCGCCAGCTCTACGAACGGCCTCCTAGCAGTGCACCTGCCACTTGTTTGGACCAAAAAGCAATATTCCCATTGTTTTTGGTGCATTTTTCTACCGCCGAATCATACTATTGTTACGTTAAAGTAGATAAAAGGAGGTATATGGGTAGTTACGGGTGTCTGTGATGGTTGGCTGGATTGTCAATCATTCAGCGTAAGAGGAATAGAAGAGAGGGAGGTTGTATAATGTGGCGCGCGACATGTATAGCGGTGCTCATGGGATTGCTGCTGGGTGCCAGCACGGTCCAAGCAGAGATTACCAACGGCGACTTTGAAACAGGGGATTTCACTGGTTGGACGGTTTGGAGCACCCCGGTCCCCAATGGAGCTATTCAGAGAAATTGGGAGGTGGCCTCGGCGGGAGGCACTCCAGGTTTGGACCCACTTGACCCTCCTGGTCTCCCGCCGCAAAACGTCTACGAAGCATGGAATGGATTCGATGGATGGTCCGGATACGAAGCGTCTAGTGGTACTTTCTTTGGAGTGGAGTTCCACCTGTACCAGGACATCGAGATACCCTCTGGCTGGCTTACATCAGTGAGCTGGGCGGACCGACTGCAATGGTCCGATCAGAGAGCTACTGCTCGCACGTACAGCGTGCAGCTACTTGATCCCATTGACGATACCGTGCTCAAACCACTGCATTTCGTCTCGACCGGCGACGGTATAGATGCCGGCGACACCGGTTGGGTATCGCACGCGCCAATCGATGTATCCGAGTATGCTGGTCAAACAGTACGGCTTGATTTTTACTTGAACGTCCCGCTTGGATTGACCGGTCCAGGCCAGTACGAGCTGGACAACGTTCAGATGTTTGTGGAAGCTCCCGAACCCTCCACGTTCGTCATGATGTCGCTGTTTGGCGTGATGGGCCTGTTGTGGTGTTCCAAGCGGTACCGCCACCGAAGAGCATAGGCAAGTCAGCTTGAGGCAACCTCAGTCGATCCACAAAGAACACCTTGCGCGGCGTTTCCATGCAAGGCACTTCGCGGCGTGCCGGCTATTGCAATCGTGACGACTTGGGCCATAATATAGCTATGAACTTGATTCGAGACGCCTACTTCTGGTTCTTCGCATTTAGCCCTTCCGCGTGCAGGGCCGGAGGGTGTGCGTAGCAGCTTGCGACAAAGCCGACGAGCATTCGAGCCCTGATGACCCGAAAAGGTCATGTGGGCTTTTTTTTTTGCGGCATCGGAGTTGGACCCGCCTCTTTTTGGGGGAGCGTATTTGCCGAACGTTCGGCAGCTACCTGAACGGGTGTTGAACTAATGCTTAAGATCGCCAATATCACACTGAAGAAGGAGCTCTTCTCAATGATCGTTGTAATGGAAAAGGGTGCAGACGCCGGTCAGATATCGCACATGGTGAAGCGAGTTGAGTCGATGGGGCTCAAATCGCATGTTATCTACGGCACGGAGCGCACGGTGATTGCGGCGATCGGCGACAAGCGTGAGTACATGCGTGAATCGCTCGAAAGCGGTCCGGGAGTAGCGGAGGTCGTGCCGATCCTGGCGCCCTACAAAGTGGCCAGTCGTGAGGTAAAGCCTGAACCGACCATGGTCCAGGCCCTCGAATTGCAGGTTGGGGGCGGCAAGTTAGGCATCATAGCCGGGCCCTGTTCGGTGGAGGATGAGGAGCAGATCGTCGAGACGGCACGAAGGGTTCGCGCTGCGGGTGCCACGGGGTTGCGGGGCGGTGCCTTCAAGCCTCGCACGAGCCCCTACAGCTTTCAGGGGTTGAAAGAACGTGGCCTGCAACTGTTGGCCCTGGCTCGCGAAGAGACGGGACTGGCCGTTGTCACGGAGGTCGTGGCCACCGAAGATGTCGAGATGGTTGCCAACTATGCCGACGTCCTCCAGATCGGGGCTCGCAACATGCAAAATTACCGGTTGCTCGAAGCGGTAGGCAATACCGACTGTGCGGTATTGTTGAAACGAGGTCCCAGCGCGACGATGGACGAACTGCTGCTGGCGGCGGAATATATATTGAATGAAGGTAACCCGAATGTGATGCTGTGTGAACGTGGCATTCGCACGTTCGAGTCCCACACTCGCTTCACGCTGCCGTTGGCCAGTGTCGCCTACCTGCACCACAAGACCCATCTTCCGGTGATTGTGGATCCAAGTCACGGGACGGGCCACACATACCTGGTCACGAGCATGGCGGCTGCCGCCGTGGCGGCGGGGGCCGACGGTTTGATCGTCGAGGTGCATCCGGATCCGGAACATGCATTGAGCGATGGTTATCAGTCGCTGAGTTTCGAGCAGTTTGAAGTGATGATGCAGAAAGTACGACGTGTGGCTGATGCGGTCGATAAGGAAATTGCTGCGCCATTAGAAGATCATCACGAACTCGAGTCTTCCTGACGTTCCGGTTCGGGAGTTCAAGCCACATCGCCACCGGGCTTGTGCCGGTGGTCGAACGTTTGACAACTACCGTCGGTCCCGGCCACCGATGAGATTCCTTCCCGTCGGGCATCGCCGCCGGAGGCAGGGATGCCCGGCGGGAAGCTTCGTCTTTCGGCTGCCAGAGTAGTCAGCCAACGTAGAACTCCCGGGACGAGCCCGGTGGCGAGGGTCTGTTACCGAGACACGCGTTTACGCACATCCATCGCTGCAAAATGGCGCTCTACAACTAGTCCGGGTTCGTCTTGCGATTCAACCGTAACCAGGCAGCGATCGCTCGCTGCTGCGGTTGAGGAAGTGACACGAGCAAACAGCCGCTGGGCGCGTCGTATAAGATGGATGCCGTGCCGCCTTCGGGCGTGAAAAATGGAGTGCCAATCTGCGTCTTCAGCTCCGCGATCAGTTTTTCTTTATCGGCTTGCGATAATGCTCCGACCGGATACAACTGCAATTCAAAACGCGCCGCAATCGACACCTGGCTGCTGATCTGGACCGTTCTCGCGTCCACGACCCGGTAGTCGAGTTTCAGCGGGGCGAGCCAGGCATCGAGCAACGACTGTAGTGGTTGTTCCTCGAGTGTCAATGAAGCCGCCGCCGAGGGGCTCAGCCCCAAGTCGGCCAGGGATCGCCAGTCGGCCACCAACCGCAGGTCCGTTTGAGTCTGAAGATAGTCAAGAATTCGTTGTAGCGTCTCGGGTGCGGAGAAATTAGCGGCCACGGGAGAATTCAATTCGCCTGCCGCTTGGACAAACGGTGGCGTTACTTCGAGCAGATCACCTGGCAGGCCACTGCGCGGCAATAGCCCGCGGGCTGCGCAGCTGATCAAGGAACCGAGCGACGAAAAACTGGTTGCCGGTCGTCTGTTGAATCACTAGCGAGCCGTCGTCCACAACAAGTGTGGCGTCGCCACCCGCCTGGCTCCAAGAATTAGGCGCGATCAAGGAAGTGAGGTACTCGGCCAATGACGTCAGTTCCTCTTCCTTTCCCGCCAGATCAGAGACATCGTACGTTGTCGTGGAAAGACCTGGACTTCCCGCGTCTCTCAACGAGATGACCAACTGTCCCTGGCGAGTCGAAAACCCGAGGCCTTGTGGTTCCAAAGCCGCGTCCAACATCTGCTCGACGGTAACACCCCGCAATTGGAACGCCAGTTCTGTTTCGGCAGTGATGCCCTTCGCCAGCAGTGCGTCGATATCAAGTGTGACGGGAATCGTGGTGAAACCGGACACGAATCGGGCAAAATCCGCCACCGCAATCTGGTCAAACTCAACCGCCACGACGGTGGCTGACAGTTGAGCGGAAACATCAGCCGGGCCATCGCCACTTGTGGCGACTGACACGCGCTCCCCGGAGTCGCTGTTCTCGAGAGTAGCGGGAGTCGGACGTGAAGTCGCAGAACCACTTTCCGCGGCGTCCGGCGATGGCATGACGGGAGGCAAGCTAACCGGTCCGGATGTGCTTGGATCCTCGCGCGGAACAAGCCCCGGCGGTGACCGGTCATCCTCCGCCGGCGTAGAATCCGCCAAGGCCGCCTTCTTAATTGGCTCGGATGTGGCGTTTTTGTCCGCCGCGTTTTTGTCCGCGGCGTCATTGCTCATTTGCTTGCCGGTCGAATCAACCGGTTTTGTGTGGTCGCTTTCCAAGAGGTTGTCGGCATCCGAAGACGATTCCCCTAAAGAAGCTGGTTCTGGCGATGTCGCATCGGAATTGGACGTCGTGTCGCGGGACGTGGGCGTTTTCGCATCCGCGGGGCGATTCGCGTTGTTCGTCCCAGAGGGTGACTGGGCCACAGGATGTGGCTTGTCGGAATTCGCCGGGCGCCGCGCGCCGAGAATCCCAGCCACCACCAGTGCCAGGGCAATCCCCACCACAGCCGCTCCGCCAATCAGCATCCACTGCTGGTAGCGGTTCCATGACGTGGGGATATTGCCATCCGGAAGCACGGGAGCCATAGGTGGACGAGGGGCGTCTTGGTGTGCCGACTGCTGGGCGGACAGGGTGGCAGGCGCGGTGCTCTTTGGGGGTGCCGTCGTCACCGGTATTCGGGGCGTTTTCGCACTCGGTGTTTCGTCCGATTCTTCGAAGTCTTCCCGGAATTTGAACGTCCGCGGGCGTCTTTCGACCGCTGCCATTTCTGCCTCTGGGATGTCCGGTGGGGCGGTGGTGGTCGAATCAGGCTTCCCCACATCGGTCGGGGGAGCAGCAGGAGTGCCAGGGGCGCCGTGGGCAGCGTCATCGGGGCCATCCGTGCCATTGGTGCCATTGGGGCCATCCACCATCACCATACTGCCGCACTTTGGACACGCCAGAATCTGGCCAATCGCCGATTCATCGCGCACTCGCAGCCGCGTCTGGCAGGTAGTGCAGATTATGGAGAATGATTCCACGAGACGATTCCCGAACGGCTTCTGCGGCAAGAAGAGCGACGAGCCCGGCACGAAGCCGCACATAGCATGTCGTGAGATTGTACCCTTCCGTCTGCCGGCGGCCCGGGCATCTACCCTGGCGGATCGACGGAACTACTGGGAGTTCTTTCGCAGGCAGGGCCAATTTGGGGCGCACCAGCCAATTGTACCATCCTGTTTACTCTGGTTGAAATGGTCGCGGCAACTTGTATCCATTCCGCTCTGCGGCATCGCGCGTCGTAATCAGCAGAATCTGTCTCTTTGGATCTGCGGGATCGGTACCTGTGGGGTCGGGGCCAATCACCCAAATCAGCTTCTGGTCGGCTTCGGACGCGTTGGTGACGGTGGTGACGGGGTTGGCACGCAACACGAGGGAGGTGAGTATTTCCGCGATTGTTTGGTCCGTCGCTGTGAAATGGGTGATCTGTTGATTGCGGGTAATGCCGCTGAGCTGAAGGTCGCTTCCTGCAATCTGGATATCGAATGTGAACGGCAGGTGGGGGTGATCTTGGCGAATGTCGTCCGCCAGGTCACGTATCGCGAACTCGAGTGACTTCTGGTCGAAGCTCAAACTCATCCGCGTGTCGACCAGTTCTTCGATCGAGTTCGGTTGATCCGGCGTGGCGAGTGGCGGATTGGGGAGACCTGTGTCTGCTTCTGCCTTCATGTCCCACAGCATGGCGATGGCAAAAGCGAGGTTGTGAGCTGCCGCTCCAGGGAGTACGGCATTGGCGACGGCCTGATCATCTTCCACGTCCAACCGCGTATATTTGTGGAGAAAGCGGACCATTTGAGGAAATCGCAGCGCAACGCGCCGCCAGTAGGCGGAGGGATAGAATTGGCCGAAAAACGCCTCAATCTGTTCGGAGGCTTCGCCGATTCGAACTCGCAGCGAATCGGCCATTGCCAGGCTATCAACGTTCGACTGACCGTAGGCCCGAAGTTCCAAGTAGAAGGGCTCTGCAAACTGCAGACTGACCAGGGCCGCCTTCACCTGGTCGCCCAACAACCAGTCGATCGCTCGGCTCACGCGGGGCGGATCAACAGCCAAGTCCAGCGGCTGTCGGCTCGCAGGGTCTTGGATCAGGAATTCGGGAACGAACAGCAACGAAACGTGACGGTCACGGTCCGATGTTTGCAGCAGCCGACCCATCTCACGGCGCACGATCGCCGGTGCATCTTGGCCGTCGATAACTTCACGAATCAGCATTTCGTTGGCCATGACGAACTGTGTGGCATCTTCGGCAGCAGTAATGAAATAGGTCCAGCCGCCCGCTTGGTAGTACCGGGCTTCCTGGTAATCAATTGTCTTGGGGTCACCCCAGTTGGCTCGTAGTTGCTGTGTGGTCTGTGCCTGCCGTAACTGAACGAACACCGAGACCTGAGGTAACGGATCCCCATCGTGCAGGCTGACCACCAGTCGGGTGATTTGATCGAGCGTGAAACCGGCCGCCGTTTCCCAGGATTGCAGCATGGCTGCGAACCGAGGACCAAGTGATGCGAGAACCTGTTTGCCGATGTCGGTGGAAATCAGGTCATGGGCGCGGGCGACCAGGACTAGCTGAGCGCCCGGCGGCACGTGATGAAGTTCAATCGGTGGACCTTGAGTGGGAGTCATCCACAACAGTTCGCCGTCGTCGCGACGTATTGCATAACGCCCTTGCGACTGGGGTGAATCGCCCTTGGGCGGCGCCGTTTTTCGGTCGGTGCCCCGCGATGGCTCCGCCTTAACCGGGCCCTTCTGTTCGGACGTGGTCCTTGCCGCCTGCCGGCCCAACAAAGCCTGCCGTGCAGACGGGCTCAGCACGATGTAGCCCGAGGCGATAAGCACCAGCGCAGCGGCAAACGCGGAGAGCGTAACAGCCTGCTTGCGCCGCGTTTGGCGCGCTCGTCGAAGGCGGTCGGTCGGCCTGCTGCGTGGAGGCACGGGCAACGCCTCGGTGGACGGTTTCGCAAAGGCGTCTGTTCGCGTTTTCGACGGTGGATGATCGTCGGACACCATCTCCTGTGCCATGTGTGGTGGAACGGTCGGCTGAATGGGTGGCGGGACGATCGGCGGGTGCTCGTCGGACTCCGAGACCAACGGAGGTGGTGCGGGCGGTATCTTGGTGGACGGTTGTCCCAGCGCCTTTTCGAACGAGATCAGCGTCGCGGTCGGCGAGGCCTGCGATATCGATCGCTGTGTGGCCGCGACAAACGCTGCCAACCGGGTCGCGACAGTTGACGCATCGGCCAGTCGTGCTGCCGGCGTTTTCATCATCAACTGATCGACAATGTGAGCTACTTCGTCCGGCACGCTCCACCGAAGCAGCGGTTCCACCGACTCCGTTGCGTGTCGGGCCAGCTTGTCGGCGACATCACCACCGGCATGGGGCGTTCGTCCAGACAGCAATTGGTAGAACGTACATCCCAACGCATAGAGGTCCGTGAGTGGACTGAGTGTAGTGCCTCGTTCGGCCAGCTCCGGCGCCAAGTACTCGGCTTGTGCAATCTGCGTGGGTGTCAATCCAGGCTGAGACAGCTCGGGAATCAGAGGAGGGTTCGTGTTGTCCCGCACCAATTTCACATTCCCACTCGTCTCCAGCCAGAGGTTTTCCGACCGTACTTCACCGAAAACCTGACGCCGTTCGTGCAACGCAGCCAGTCCAGACGCCGCCAGTCGAATCACGCGGCAGGCCTCCGATACCGACAGGCGTCGTACCTCGCGAAGTTGCCCGTCCATCGATATGCCGTTCAGGTTCTCCAGGACCAGAAAGCGATAACCTGCCTGGTCCTCGAGCGCGAACACGCGCTGCAACTGCGCGTGAATAATAGGGCTGACGGTATGCACAAACTGGCGTGCAATATTCCATTGCCTGGGATCTTGAGCAATGCGGCTACTGACGAACTTCAACAGAACCTGGTATCGAGAGGGCGTATGGACCGCGCGAAACATACTGCCCAGTCGCCCGCCTCGAATGCGATCCTGAATCTGATAGTCGCCATAGGCAAAGGGACCCGCCCGACCGTTGAGCAATACTTTGGCCTGGTAGGGCGTCATCAATTGCCGCCGCGCGAGCCACTTCGCAACCGCCTTGGCTGGCAGTTGGCTGGGATCGGTACCTGCCTCCACGAAGGCTGCTCGCACCTGCTCCAGTCGCTCCGGAGCGAGTAAGCGACTTTGTTTCAGCAGTTTCCAGAAATCGCCTGATGTGACCGGCATTACAGCAAAAGTGACTCCGTTGCAGACTAAGGAACCGGGGAAAAATAACTTCGCATTTTCCGTCCATGGGTGTCACTGGCTGAGCGAGCGGCTTGCTAGTTTGCCATCATCAAGCGGTCAATCGCGAGCGGAGCCAGTGCCACCCGTGGCAGCATTCGCCGAAGTTGTTTTTCCCCCGATCCTAAGAGACGAGGAACGAGCCCTCGGCGGGTCTTGATACGAACATCGTGGGGCTGATTCCCGTCTGCTTTTTGTAAGCGGACGACAAGGCGCTGGCAATAGACTCAACTGCATCCGAACGAATGAGGCTTACTGTACAACCGCCGAAGCCAGCA
The DNA here is from genome assembly GCA_963700575.1 of uncultured Planctomycetota bacterium. Classification (GTDB taxonomy): domain Bacteria; phylum Planctomycetota; class Planctomycetia; order Pirellulales; family Pirellulaceae; genus JAJRVM01. Next base: position 371,272 of record CAVOYC010000002.1, read on the forward strand.
CCCGTCATGCGCGAACCGAACACTCCGCCATCGCTTCCCAGTCCTTGCGCCAAGTCGACCAGCAGGTCCAGCTCGTCACAGCTGACTTCATAATCGTCTTTCAAGGACTGGTGACTGGCATACATCAATGCGCCCATCTTGTCCCAATCGCCACTTCGCACGGCATCGGCAGCCGCGGTCGTCCGTTCGATTTCACCGATCACGTGGCGTGCCCGTTGCACCAGAACTGGCTCCATCGACGCCTCATGGACCAATAGCTTTTCCATGGTACAGTCGCGCAAGGATGCCACCTGCATCTGCCTGGCAGCCGCCTCGCATTGCCCGCGTCGCTGAGCGTATTCACCGCCAGTCAATTCGTGTTTGACGTTCGTGTTCGTGATCAGTACGCTCACGCCGTCACCATCCAACAGTACTAACTCAGCTTCTGCGGACCGGCAGTCCAGCAGGATGAGTCGGTTCTCGCGTCCCATGACCGAGCTGAACTGATCCATGATGCCACACGGGACGCCGGCATATTCATGTTCAGCCTGCTGGCAGAGGAGTGCCTTATCGACGGGGTCGAGTAGCTGGCCGGTGATCGCTTCTACCAAGGTCGCGGTGGCCACTTCCAGCGCAGCGCTACTCGATAAACCTCCTCCGACAGGAACGCTCGACTGAATCACCATTCGCAAGGGGCCGGCATCCATTCCTCTCTTTTTGCACAGATCCAGCACGCCCCACACGTAGCTGCTCCAACTCCCTCGGCCACCAGCGGGCTCGGCTCCCACCGGCCAGACCTCTTCCTGGTCGGAGTTCATACTGTAGAGCTGGTAAGCGGGGTCTTGGGCTGAGTTCACCGCTGATCCAGCTGCTAACACAACGTAACGCTCAATCGCCATGGGGAGCACGAAGCCATCATTGTAATCGGTGTGTTCGCCGATCAAATTGACCCGGCCCGGCGCCGCACTGGTCCATTGCGGTTGGCAGCCAAACCGGTGCTGGAATTCGTTTCTGGCTTGCTCGGCCAACTGTGGCACGCTGGCGTTATCATCGATCACTTGATCTGTCTCCCGATTCACTGGTGGTGCGACTTCGGCTGTTTTGTCGCGGCACCGCTCACCCATCAATCCGGTGTCGATCCGGAAGCGGTGTCGCCCAAAAAAGTGCCCTGCGGCGAAACGGCGAAGATGTGACCGCCACTTTCCCCGAGGGTCGCCCATGGCGATTCCCTGTTTTCGTGCCTGAGCCGCGCGGGCTGCAAGAATGCCTCAATACGTTGGCTCCTGTCGAGGCAATTCGATCCGTCCGGCCGCCACCCCCTCGGCGACCCGTGGGATAGTCTCCGCGGCGGTCACGGCGTCACTCCTGCTTACATCAAGATGAGTCACGGCCCGAACGAATGTTGCACCGATGGCCAGCATCCAAACGCCGTGCGATTTGAGTGCCGCGGCGAATTGTCCCGCAGTCCCCAGAGCCCGATCGACCTCAAAGATGACGATATTCGTGTCGACCATCTCGGGGCACAGCGAAAGACCTTGACTGCCCCGAATCGAGTCAGCGATTATCTGAGCATGCTCGTGATCCTCTGCCAGCCGATTCCGATGATATTGTACTGCGTGAAGAGCACCGGCCGCAATGATGCCAGCCTGCCGCATACCGCCCCCAAATAGCTTGCGGTGGCGGCGTGCTTCGCAGATTAGATCGCGTGGGCCGACCAGTGCCGATCCGACGGGAGCGCCGAGCCCTTTGCTGAAGCAGACGCTGACCGTGTCAAAATGCTGGGCCCAATCGGAGGCCGGAATACCACTGGCCACGACGGCATTGAAGAGCCTGGCACCGTCCAGGTGCGTGCGGAGGCCGTTGTCGTGTGCCCAGCGACAGATCTCGACCACGTGGTCGTAGGGCTGGACACGACCGGCGCCACGGTTGTGCGTATTCTCCAGGCAAACCAATCGGGTGCGGACCAAATGCTCATTTTCGGGATGAATCTGGCCTTCAAACTGCTCGGGACGCAGCACGCCACACGTGCCTTCCAGCGTGTGCGCCACAATGCCGCTCAGCTGCGCGAAAGCTCCCTGTTCGTAGCGAAAAATATGACAGCCCGCTTCGCACAGAAGTTCATCGCCCGCTTTGCAGTGGACGCGAACAGCCGTCTGGTTGGTCATTGTCCCCGAGGGCATGAAGATCGCCGCTTCGTGGCCCAGAATCTCGGCCGTGCTGCGCTGCAACCGGTTGACGGTTGGATCGACATCGATGACATCGTCTCCGACCTCCGCACTTGCCATGGCCTGGCGCATTTCGGGCGTCGGCTTCGTGACGGTATCGCTGCGCAGATCGATCATCGGTCAATCCCGGGAGTTTGGGGGGTGAGCCAACTTGACTTTCCATGATGAACCGCGTTGTGAACCGGCATCCGCGGCCGGTGGCACAACGCAATTGGGGGCGGCACTGGAGGCCCATGGATGTTGTAGCAAGAATTCACTGCCCGCGGGAGCGGTCGCCGAGGGCTTCGCTCACGCGGGAGGCGCCGCTAAACTGAGGAGCGGGACGATGCCCCCCGGGAGGCGATGGCTGCTGTGGATCACCACGCGGCGGCGGTGAGTGCGGTGGGGCGGTGTGTGGTGGTGAGAGGCAAACGAATCGGGCAGTTGCGAAAGATCGTGAGCAATGACTTTGGAAATCACCCGGATTGACACGCGACGTGACGACGTCACGGCTGCGATCAAGCAGCTGCGTGACAAGTTGAGTCCAGAGGGAAATGTAGTCAGTCAGCGCGGCTGCGCGAAAACGTTGGAAGTGTTTGGTCGCGAATTGACGCCGGAGGCAGTCGTCGAGACGATCTGCCAGGATGTCCGCCAGCGTGGCCTCGAGGCGGTTTGGCACTACAATGATAAGCTCGACGGAGCACGCATGGACGGCGCTGCCCTACGCGTCTCGGGCCAGCAGTTGGCGGCCGCGCATGAGCAGGCTGATCCCAAGCTGCTGGACACAATCCGCCGCATCCGTGACAACATTCTGGAGTTCCAGCAAGCGATCTTGCACCAGGATGTGATCGTCACGCGCGCCGACGGAGTCTATTTGCAGCAGCGGTATGTACCGTTACGACGAGCAGGACTCTGCGTGCCGGGTGGAGCGGCCGCGTATCCATCCACCGTGCTGATGACTGCCGTGCCCGCCCAAGCGGCGGGGGTGGAGCAACTGGCGGTGGTGGCCCCCCCGACGCCCTTTGGTGCCGACAACCCCGACGTGTTGGCGACCTGCCAGGAATTGGGGATTGAAGAGGTGTATCGCGTGGGTGGTGCACAGGGTGTCGCGGCACTCGCCTACGGCGTGGAGGGCATGGCGCCCGTTGACAAGATTGTCGGTCCGGGCAACCTCTTTGTCGCCCTGGCCAAGCGATATGTTTACGGTCATGTTGACATCGATTCCATCGCCGGCCCGAGCGAAGTGGTGGTGATCGCCGACCAGAGCACGGATCCGCGATTCACGGCGGCCGACTTGCTGGCACAGGCCGAGCACTCGCCGGGCGCCGCGATCCTGATTACCTGGTGCCCAGAAGTGCTGGAGGCGACACTGGCCGAACTGCGGCAACAAGTGACACGCTTGTCTCGCAGCGACTTGACGGTCCAGAGTCTGGAGCAATTTGGCACGCTGATTATCGTCCGCGACAAGGACGAAGCTTGCCAGTTGACCGATGCCATTGCGCCCGAACATCTGCACATTGCGACCGAGGGCGCGGCGGAACTGGCGCGTCATATCCGCAACGCCGGCGCGACGTTTCTAGGAAACTACTCTCCTGTGGCGGTGGGTGATTATGTTGCCGGGCCATCACATGTCTTGCCCACAAGTGGCACAGCACGCTGGGCCGCGGGACTTACGGCAAACGACTTCCTGCGCAGCAGCAGTGTGATCCATTACACCCAAGCGGGACTCCGCCACGTGGCGGAAGACGTGCAACGATTGGCCGACAAGGAGGGTCTGACAGCCCACCGGGCGAGTGTCGATGTGCGTCTTGGATCATAGTGACGTTGTTTCTTCCTTCCCTGTTCGTTATTGGACGGTCGGTATGCAACTGATATGAATTGTTGCGGTCGCACCAAGCGGTCACCCCAAGCATCTCGCATTCGCAGCGAAGTCGACCTATGACATACACACGCCCTGAAATTGCGGCCATGAGTGGTTACGTTCCCGGCGAGCAGCCGCCCCCGGGGAAGTACATCAAGTTGAATACGAACGAAAACCCCTATCCCCCCTCACCGGCCGTGGTCCGCGCGATTCAGGAGGCGGCCGAGCGACGTCTGGTCTCCTATCCTGATCCGGTCGCGAACGCGTTTCGCATGTGTGCTTCGGATGTGCTGGGAGTGCCGCCGGATTGGATTCTGTGCGGCAATGGCAGTGATGATATTCTGACCATCGTGACGCGCACCTTTGTCGGCCAGGGACAGTTGCTCCGGTTGCCTTATCCCAGTTATGTGCTCTACAGGACGTTGGCGGAGATTCAAGGCGCACGCTGTGACGAAGTACATTTCACGCCGGAGTGGACCTTGGGCGAAGCCTTTGTCGCGTCCGCGCCCGACTTGAGGTTGGCTTTTCTGCCCAATCCCAACAGTCCCTCCGGGACAGTGCTCAGCGCCTGGAAGAATCCTCGAGTTAGCCGAGCGGCTCTCGTGCCCTGTGCTGGTCGACGAGGCGTACGCGGACTTCGCCGAAACGAATTGCCTGGGGCTGGTCAAACAGAACCCCAAGATCATGGTTTCGCGTACCCTGAGCAAGGCGTACGCGCTCGCGGGACTAAGGTTTGGCTTCGTGGTCGCCCAGCCGAAGATCATCGCCCAATTGATGAAAGTGAAAGACTCCTACAACTGTGATGCACTGTCGATTGCCGGTGCGACGGCGGCCATTCAGGACCAGGCATGGCTCCAGGACAACCGTCGTCGCGTGATTGCATCTCGCGCCAGGATGGAAAAAGAACTCGCTAGAATCGGATTCATTGTTGTACCGTCCCAGGCGAACTTTCTCTGGTGCACGCATCCGGAACGACCGTTACAACCGCTCTATGAGAAACTCAAAACCAGCCATGTTCTGGTCCGATACATGAACTATCCTCAATGGGGTGAGGGACTCCGGATCAGTGTGGGGACGGATGAACAGATCGATGCCTGTTTGACGCTGCTGGAAGCGATGTGCTGAAATGACTCGAACCGCCCACTTCCAACGTAAGACCGCCGAAACGGACATCCAGCTGCAACTAGACCTGGACGACGCGGCACCGGCGAAAATCCACACCGGCGTCGGGTTGCTGGATCACATGCTGGAGTTGTTTGCGCGTCATGGATCTTTCGGTCTGCGGGTTCGAGCGCAGGGCGATCTGCAGGTGGATCAGCACCACACGGTGGAGGACATCGGGATCTGCCTGGGGCAGGCGTTGCGCGAGGCGTTGGGCGACAAAAAGGGAATTCGTCGCTATGGGCACTTTACGCTGCCGATGGACGAGACACTGGTGACTGTCGCCTTGGATCTAAGCGGTCGCTCGTTCCTCGTGTTCGAGGCGCCGATACCTAATTCCAAGATTGGCGATTTCGACAGCGAGCTGGTCGAGGATTTCTGGCAGGCCTTCGCGTCCCACGCACTCTGCAATCTGCACGTGGTGTTACACCACGGCCGCAACAGCCATCACGTTGTCGAGGCCATCTTCAAAGCGACCGCGCGCGCCTTGCGAATGGCTGTCGACGCCGACCCGCACATGCAGGGCGTGCCGAGTACCAAAGGCCTGCTCTAGGTACGCCTCGTGGTGGGCCGACGGGACGATCACCGGAAGCAGCCGGTCAGTCTTAATCCAAGGTAATTCCTCTCCCCCGCTATTCGCTTCGCGGCGGGGGAGAAGAGACAATACGACAGTTATGGCTTCGTCGATCCTTAGCTGAAAAAGGCGCGTTCGACAAAGCTGGTATCGACACAACCTTCGACAAATTCGGAGTGCGCCATAACCTTGCGATGGAAAGACACGGTGGTGGCGATGCCTTCGATCCGCAGTTCGTTCAGCGCCCTCTGCATGCAGGTGATCGCCGCGGGGCGTGTCGGCTGATGCACGATCAATTTGCCGATCATTGAATCGTAGTAGGGTGGGACTGTGTAGCCCTGGTGGACGTGCGAGTCCCAGCGGACACCGAGGCCGCCGGGCGTAATGAACCGAGTGATCGTGCCCGGATTGGGCTGGAAATTGGCTTCCGAATTCTCCGCGTTGATGCGGCACTCGATCGCCACGCCGTTGACCTTGATCGACTTCTGCTTGAAAGGGAGCGGTTCACCGGCCGCCACGGCAATCTGGGATTTGATGAGATCGATGCCCGTGACCATTTCGGTGACCGGGTGCTCGACCTGGATGCGGGCGTTGACTTCGATGAAATAGAAATTGTTGTCCTGGTCAACGATGAACTCGACAGTTCCCGCATTGGTGTAGTTGGCTCGCTTGATCAAGCGGACCGCCGCTTCGCAAATTTCCATGCGGATCTTGTCCGAAAGGTTGGGGGCCGGACTCTCCTCAATCAGTTTCTGATGCCGCCGCTGGGTCGAGCAGTCACGTTCCCACAGGTGGACAACATTGCCGTGGTGGTCCGCGATGATCTGGACTTCCACGTGCCGGGGGCGTTCCACAAATTTCTCGACATAGACACTCCCGTTGCCAAAGGCCGCCTGAGCCTCCACACTGGCCTGCGACAGCGCCGCTTTCAGCGCCAGGTCATTGGAGGCCACCCGCATTCCCTTGCCGCCGCCACCTGCCGCGGCCTTGATCAGGACCGGGAATCCAATCTCGTGCGCCACCTTCAATGCGGACGTTTCGTCTTCGATCAGTCCTTCGCTCCCCGGCACGACCGGCACCTTGGCTTCGCGGGCCAGCGCGCGTGCCGCGGTTCTTGTCCCCGAGCAGGTTCATCGCCGCCGGAGTTGGTCCAATGAAGTCAATGTTGCAGCTGCGGCAGATCTCGTTGAAATGAGCGTTTTCGGCCAGGAACCCGTACCCGGGGTGGATGGCTTCCACGTTTCCTACCTCGGCCGCGCTGATCACCTGGTCGATTTTCAGATAACTGTGAGCACTTTTCGGCGGCCCCACACAATACGCTTCGTCGGCCAGTTCCAGATAAGCGCTGCCACGATCCGCTTCACTGAAGATGGCGACCGTTTCGATACCCATCTCGCGACAGGCACGAATTACTCGAAGCGCGATTTCGCCGCGATTGGCGATCAGAATTCTCTTGTACATTGGCGATTACCAATCACACGATCAGGCGTGTGCAAAGCATGATTTCTCTTGGAAGCCGGATTCATCGCGACACAACATCGTCTGGGAAGAACGGTCAACGGTTTCCAGTCGGTTGAGCGTGGTTGCGGATCGTCGCCGGCACACCAGCAGCCTGGGGATCTGTCAACGCAGTGGATGTACTACGCACCGCTGCGTACCGTCAACCAACGCTCGTATCCACCTTGAATAGTGGGCGGCCGTGATCAACCGGCTCTTCGTCGTCGACCAGGATGGCGACGATCTTGCCCCGTGTTTCGGCCGGAATTTCGTTAAAGACCTTCATCGCCTCGATAATGCAGATGGTCGTTTCTGGCTCCACCATGTCGCCCACTTTGACAAAGGGCTCGGCATTGGGATTGGCGCGCGTGTAGAAGGTGCCCACCATGGGACTCTTCACGATCAAAAATTTCTCGTCAGGTGGCTCGGGTTGAGCGACGCGTGCCGAAGCCGCGGTGGACGCGGTACCGGCAGCCGGAATGGTCGCGGGAGCAGCCTGCGGAAACGGTACCGGAGCGGCGGGCATGGCCATTGACGGAAAATAGGCTGTCTCGGCGCCGCGGCACAATCGAATCCGTTGCTCCGCCTGCCGCAGGTCGACCTCTCGTAAGTCATGGCTCTCCATTAACTCAACCAAGCGCCGAATACGATCGACGTCAAAGACATCGTCTGGCCGAGTATCCGAGTCTGACATGCAGGGCCTCCGGCTAATGTCTGGGAAGTGGCATGGAGTCTGCCTCGGCGTCACGCGCGTGTTTCACCAGCGATCAACGCGTGAGATCTAATACCACATCAGTTCGGTTGCGTGACAAACGGAGCTGCAGTGGACGCTAAGGATCGGGGGAAAAATAACTTCACCTAGTTCCCTCGCCCCTTTGGGGAGAGGGTAGGGTGAGGGACTAGCAAATCTGGAAGTTATTTTTCCCCGGTTCCTAAGGTACGTCGCTGCAACGGTTCACTTGAAAGGTCACCATAGATGAAAGTCGTGTGCCGAGGCTAGGGGGGATGAGATCCACACGATCGCCTGATTTACCCCATTACACTCACCCCACCACGCAGCGATTGAGATCTTTCGTCACGCTACTGAGAACCTCGTGACCGTCGCGAGTGACGAGGATATCGTCCTCGATTCGCACGCCACCCCATTCAGGTAGGTAAATGCCTGGCTCAACGGTCACCACCATACCTGCCTTGAGCGGCCGATTCTGGTTGGCGGAAAGCCGCGGGGATTCGTGAATCTCGAGACCAAAGCCGTGTCCCAACCCATGTCCAAACCGTTTGCCGTAACCGGCATCCGAGATCACGCTGCGTGCGACCCGATCCACGTCACTCATCAACGCGCCGGGGCGAATGGCGGCCATGGCCAGCTCCTGGGCCTTTAACACAACTCCATATATACGTTTGAGTTTGGGCGAAATTCTACCGGTCACCAGGACCCGCGTCAAGTCGCTTCGGTAGAGCCGCGCCGTGGCACCCCAGTCAATCAACAGCAGGTTGCCGCTCCCGATACGCTGGTCCGTCGGGACCGCATGCGGCAGGGCCGCACGTGCGCCCGCCGCCACGATAGATGGGAACGCACACCCGGCGCCACCGAAACCGCGTATCACGTTCTCCAACTCATAGGCAATCTCCCGTTCTGTCTGCTCGGGACGCAGTGCCGCTTTGATCACCCCGAAAGCGCGTTCCGCTAATCGGACAGCTTCCCGGATCTCCGCGATTTCTTCCTTGTCCTTGATCTCACGCAGCTTTTCGACCAGTCCCGTCGTCGTAGACCACCGAATCTGGGGCATCGCTTCCGCCATCCGGCTGTGGAGATCAAGCGTCATGGACGCCGCTTCCACTGCCAGGTGGCTGATGCGAGCCTTTCGAACTACCGATTTCAACACGCTCACCAGAGTGGTGCTTGGGCCGCGCAGTGCGACTTTCAGTCCGGGGCACTCCTCCTCGATTTGCTGCGCGTAGCGGGGGTCACTTAGCATCAACTCAATGCCGTCCCCCACCAGCAGGTAGCTGTCGTCGCCGGTGAAACCGGTCAAATAGGTGACGTTGGTGAAATTCGTCACCAAGATCGCGTCCGCCCCAGTCCGTGTGACTGCTCGGGATAGTCTTCCTCGCCGTTTCGTAAATCGCGTCATGGTTCGGTTCTCTTCAGGTCAGCAGGGAGGCTCAGCACTTGTCGTTCGCCCCTCCCTCACTGGCCAAGGCGGGCGGCGAATACAGCGGCACCGACGATGGCGAAACAGGCGGCGACGCAGATCAGGAATCCAATGATATCGACCGCTGTCGGCTTCTGGAATTCGAAGTCGGTGCCTGGGAACATCTTTCTCTTTTCCATGCCTGCGGGGTCCGAGTAAGCGGAAATCAGGTTTTGTTCATCTCGATCGTGATCCGGTGTGACGGGTGTTTTCATTTTCGCGTAATAACGATTCAAGGCATATTCCGAGTTCCGTTTGGTGACGAGACTGATCACGATCATCACGAGGAAAGGTAAGATGATCTTAGGTGGCAGTTCCAGAGTGCCGAGCGTCGCGTCATTCAAGGAGCCGAGGTCAATACCGATCATTTTGTACAGCAGGAAGTCGAGCCGGAAGTTTCCGAAGCCTTTCAGCCGTACATCGGGCGCGTAGCCGAGCCGGATGAGGAGGGTGTTTCGCTGCTTGAGGGGTCCCCCGATAGGACGCAGGGCGACATCGGTGAGCACCGCTCCCACCGCGTCCACGGGCTTGACACCGTCACTCCAGAAGACACTGTCGCCGCCATGGATTGTCTCGGTACGTAGCGTGTCGCCGACCTCAATCATGGTGGGGAGCGAGCCGAGTTTCTGGATCGCCGTGGCCTGAGCCATGTGGTCAGTCATCGAGTCGATGCGTGATTTCTCGCGATGCCACGTCGCGACCTGTTCCTTGATTCGGCGCACGTCCGATGGGGCGGCTGAGCGCGAAGTGATCATTTTTACGATGGGACTGGTTGTCAGAAAAGCCTGATTGTCACCCAGATCTGGCAGGAGACGTGGAGCCAGGTAAGGGATCAAGAAGAACACCAAAGTACAAAAAGCCACGCTGCACCAGGCGGCAGCGGTGGTGGCACGACGCCAGTACATTCCGATCCAGAAAGGAGCGGCAAACAGTACGGGAAAGACCCAGGTCAATTTCAGTTGCTCGAAAACATCCATCTTGGAGAGCGAAAACGCCACCGCCCCGACGATGACCAGGCTGCCCGTGACACGACCCAAGAACACGTATTCGCGTTCCGAAGCATGCGCGTTGATGTACGGTGCGTACAGGTTGCGCACCACCAGCGCCGAGCCGACGATCATGTAGGCGTCGGCGGAACTCATCAGCGCGGCCAGCAGACAGGCCAGCATCAGGCCGGTCAGGCCGGGGCCCAGTAGTTCCCGTGAGGCGACTCCCCACGTCTTCTGCGGATCTTGGATCAATTCGGGATTATCGGCGAACAGGGCCAAGGCAATCAGCGCGGTCAGCGCCCAGCCCACGGTGCAGAATCGTTTCAACAGATTGCCAGTCACCAGGCCCACTCGAGCGTTCATCTCCGTCTTGGCCGAACCACCTCCCGTGGCAATGAAATGCGGCTGCACCACGACTCCCACCAGGCTGATCACGACAACCGCGATGATGCGATGCAACGGGAATTCGCTCGCCGCACTCGAACCGGCGATGGAAAAATATTCGGGCGGCAGTTGCTCGTGCATGATCCGGAAACCGGCCAGCAGCCCCTCCGTTTCCGGATGACCAAACTGCTGTACCAGTTTCGACAGTCCGAAGGGAATCAGGAGCAACGACAGGAGAATGATACATGTTCCCTGGATCAAGTCTGTAAAATAGGCCGCGCGCAAACCGCCGGCGACGCCGTAGATCAACACCACCAGGCCAATGACAGGAACCAGCAGATATTCGATCCCATATTGCTGACCTCGCAATACGAACGAGCTGGCTCCGACCAGTGGTGCGGCCACGACTCCAATAGCCGAGAACATCATCGAACCGTAAACGATGAAGAACAACAGCCCGAACACGCAGTAGGCGGCACCCAAAGCCCGGGATTCGTAGCGTTCGACGAACCAATCGCCGAGCGTGAGGTGTCGCATGCGGCGGTACCAGACGCCGGTGATCCAGTAAAACGGCGTGACGAACAGCCATGACATGATGCTCCACATGCCGCTGATACCGCTGGTAAACGTCGTCCGACCGATGTTCACCGGATCGCTCGAGCCCGTCCCGGATCCGAAGGCGGCGAACGTCTGCAGCAGCTTGCCGAAGGACCGCCCGCCCATGAAGAAGTCCTCCTGGGCTTTCGTCCGCAAGGCGCTCCAGATACCGATCGCAATGAGGATTACGAAGTATCCCAGCAGCACCACGTAATCCATCCAATGCATCCGGAAATCTCCTTCGCGCAGCGTAGACCCTGACACGCGCCCACCAGGCAGTTCGTGCATTGTCCGACAAGCATGCCACGTGCGGGTGTTCTCCCTGTCTCTCGGGCGGCACTGCTTCGGCGGACGCCCCGGCAGCGGACGGCCCTGAAGAACGATGGCGACATGCCAAGCTCGCCGTGGCTCCCATTGTATGGATACGGGCGGCATCTGCAAATCACGCCTCTGATTCCTTCGCCGCGTGCGACTTGGTATGCTACGAACTCAGATGCTGCGAGAGGCCGCGCCTTCAATCCATGCGAGGAGGTAAAGATCATGGTTCTTGTCCAGTCCTATCCATTGGCTGTCGTGATGTGCATTATCACGATGTTGTGTTGGGGATCGTGGGCCAATACACAGAAGCTGGCCAGCAAGGAATGGCGATTCCAGCTGTTCTACTGGGATTATTGTATCGGCGTGTTGCTGCTGACCCTGCTCTTTGCCTTGACCCTCGGCAGCCTGGGTTCGCAGGGCCGCGGCTTCTTCGCGGATCTGAGCCAGGCATCGGCAACCTACATCGGTTATGCGTTTCTGGGCGGAGTCATATTCAATATCGCGAATATCTTGCTGGTGGCTGCCATCGACATCGCGGGAATGGCGGTGGCCTTTCCGATCGGCATCGGTTTGGCGCTGGTCATCGGCGTCGTGACCACCTACATGGCCAAGCCGGGTGGGAACCCCGTTATTCTGTTCGTGGGAGTTGCTTGCGTGGCGGTTGCGATCGTTGTCGATGCGTTTGCCTACCGGCGTCTGCCTGCTTCGGGACAGAAGACAACGGTCAAAGGAATTGTCCTGTCAGTCTTGTGTGGCATCTTGATGGGACAGTTCTTCCAGTTTGTGGCGCGGGCGATGCCCGAGAAGCTTGAGGCGATCAGCGCGGCCGGCAACGCCGGCATGCTGACTCCCTATACGGCTTTGGTTGTTTTTGCATTGGGACTGTTCTTATCGAGTTTTGTGTTCAACGTGTTTGTCATGGTGAGACCGTTCGTGGGTGAGCCGGTTCCGATGGTGGACTATTTCACCAAAGGCAATCTTCGGCTGCACGTGGTCGGGATTCTGGGTGGGATGATTTGGGGGGTCGGCATGTCGTTTGCCATCATTGCCGGCGACGCGGCCGGCTACCCGATTTCCTACGGGCTGGGACAGGGTGCCACCATGGTCGCGGCGCTGTGGGGAGTTTTCATCTGGCGCGAATTCAAGGATGCTTCGGCAGGGACGAACGGCTTGCTGGCGCTGATGTTCGTCTTATTCATCGTGGGCCTCAGCCTGATCGTGTATGCCAACGCCTGAGTGTTCGAGTTCGCTCACGAAGAACCGACTGCAGTTGGCGGGTCCAGCAAGATCAGGCGAAGAGGAGATATTTCCATGGCAGGCAAGATTGTGGTGGTGGGCAGTTCGAACACGGACATGATTCTGCAAATGGATCATATTCCACGTCCGGGCGAGACCATTCTCGGTGGTGAGTTCTCGATGGCCGCCGGTGGTAAAGGGGCTAACCAGGCCGTGGCCGCGGCGCGTGCCGGAGGCGAGCGTGGTGTTTTTGGCACGCGTTGGCAACGATATGTTTGGCCAGCAGGCCAGGGAGGGATTCCGACAGGATGGCATCGACGTCCAGCACGTCATCACCGACGATCAAGCCCCCTCCGGCGTGGCGTTGATCTTTGTGGCTGCCGACGGCGAAAACAGCATCGGTGTCGCTTCCGGCGCCAATGCCCGGCTCTCGCCCCACGACGTTCAACAAGCCTCTCCCTTGATTGTGGAGGCCGATGTGCTGGTCATGCAACTGGAAACGCCGCTCGAGACGGTCCAGACCGCCGCCGAGATTGCGTCGAAGAATAATGTGACGGTGATCCTCAACCCCGCTCCCGCTCAGCCTTTGAGCGATTCGCTGCTGCAGCACGTGTCGATTCTCACGCCGAACGAGAGCGAAGCCGAATTGCTGACGGGGATCCAGGTGACCGATGAGCAGAGCGCGGCCCAGGCCGCACAATCGCTGCACGGCAAAGGTGTAAGCTCGGTGATCGTCACGTTAGGGGCTCGCGGGGCCTTGGTTTCGGCCGCCAGCTACACGGGACTGGTTCCCGCTTTCCCGGTCACACCCGTCGACACCACCGCCGCCGGGGATGTGTTTAACGGCGCACTGGCCGTGGCCTTGTCGCAGGGCCGGACACTGAGAGATTCAGTCCGTTTTGCCGCGGCCGCCGCCGCGCTGTCAGTCACGAAACTCGGTGCCCAGCCCTCGGCTCCCGCCCGATGCGACATCGAATCGATGCTGGCCTCCGCCTGAAGCGGTGGGGCCACGGCCCGACAGGTATCGTAGACGCCGATTCAGTGAGCACGTATCATTCCCTACTCTGATACCGTGCCGAAAAAAATGAGTGTGTATGGCCGTGGACAAGTCGGGTAGTCGAGTGAGGCAGATGTTCGGCGCGATCGCGCCCCAGTACGATCGCATGAACCATTTGCTGTCGATGAACGTCGATCGCTATTGGCGGTGGCGAACCGTGCGCGCTGGTGCGCCCGACGGGACCGATCCGATTCTGGACATCTGCACCGGCACGGGGGACCTGGCATTCGCGTTTGTGAAGCGAGTCAACGGGAAAACGACGGTTGTGGCGGCCGACTTCTGCCGCGAAATGCTGGAAATCGGCCAGGCAAAATCGGAGCGAGCCGGCCAGGCCCGGCGCGTGACGTTTGTCGAGGCGGATGCCCAGCAACTTCCCTTTGCATCCAATACGTTCCAAATTGTCGCCGTGGCCTTTGGACTGCGCAACGTGGCCGACACGAATCGGGGCCTGCGGGAAATGGCTCGCGTTTGTCGTCCCCAGGGTCGTGTGGCCGTGCTCGAATTCTCCATGCCTCGCCGTCAACCCATGAAGGCGTTTTACGGTTGGTATTTTCGAAATGTCCTCCCACGCATCGGACAATGGCTGACCCGCAACGAACATGAGGCCTATAGCTACCTGCCGGATAGCGTGAGCGAGTTCCCCGAAGGACCGGCACTGGTTTCCCGCATGGAGGAAGTTGGCCTCTGTGACGTCCGCTTCCATCCGCTCACCATGGGAATCGCGACACTGTACGTTGGCGTGAAACCCGGCCGGTTGAGGTGAGAGGGTGATGAGGTGAGGTGTTAAATGGCAACTGACGAGGGCCTTCCGATCGTGGTGGGAATTACGGGAGCCAGTGGCGCGATCTATGCGCAACGGCTGCTGGAGGTGTTGGCCGAGCGGCAGCGTCACGTGCAATTGACAATCAGTCGATCCGGTCAGACGCTGCTGCGCCAGGAGTTGGGATTGCAGGTGGACCTCGACCGTTTCGACGTAGCCAGCCTGCAACTGCAGGTGTCGGATGCCTCGCTGGATCGGATCCGATACTACCACTTCACGGATTACTTCTCGCCGATGGCCAGCGGGTCATCCCGCTCGGCGGGGATGGTGATCTGTCCCTGTTCTGGCGGCACGTTGAGTGCCGTGGCGCACGGGTCCAGCACGAATTTGGTGCAACGCGCGGCGGACGTACACTTGAAAGAGAAAAGAAAACTGATTCTGGTACCACGCGAAACGCCGCTCTCCCTGGTCCATCTGGACAATATGAAACGAGTTTGCGAGGCGGGTGCGGTGGTGTTACCGGCGTCGCCGGGTTGGTACCACGGTGTGCGTGACGTGCGTGATCTGGTCAATTTCGTGGTGGCGCGGGTGCTGGATCAGCTGGGTGTCGACCACTCGCTCATGCATCGCTGGGGGAACCCTGATCAAACATGATACGGCAGGGCCGGGAAGAGACGGAGGGATTTGTCCGCATGGGGTCTCCGCCGCTTGGCCGCAGCCACGGCAATGTGCGGACTGTGCGCGGATATCACGGTGTACGACTACCAGACACTGAGACCTTGAGAGGATGGAGGCGGCGGCAAGATGTGGATACGCATGAAGCAGATGTTGGAGATGATCCGCTTCAGCCACACCATTTTTGCGCTTCCTTTCGCCCTGTTGGCTGCCGTGATGGCCTGGCGCGTGCCGACGGCCGACGGCGTGTCCATCGAATTTCGCTGGCGAGATCTGCTCGGAATCCTTGCCTGCATGGTCTGTGCACGGAGTGCCGCGATGGCGTTCAATCGCCTGGCCGACAAGGACCTGGACAGCCAGAACCCACGCACCTGGCAGCGACATCTGCCTGCTGGCGTACTGAGTGTCACGAGCGTGGCAGTGTTTGCTGCGGTGGCATCCGTCGGCTTCGTAGCGGCGACGTGCGCCTTCTTTCCCAATCGTCTTCCCGTGTTGTTATCGCTGCCCGTTCTCGCGTTTCTGTTTGGCTACAGCTATGCCAAACGCTTCACATCCCTGGCGCATTTCTGGCTCGGCATCGCCCTGATGATGGCTCCCGTTTCAGCCTGGATCGCGTTGCGCGGAGCGGTGGTAGTGCAGAGCCCGTTGGATCTCTTGCCCGCCGCCACGTTGGGCTTGGCAGTCTTGCTGTGGGTCGCGGGATTCGACATGATCTACGCTTGTCAGGATGCGGAGTTCGACGTCGCGTCACAACTGCACAGCGTGCCCGCGCGGTATGGCGTGCGGGCGCACTGCGCCTGGCGGCGGCGTGCCACTTCATCATGCTGATCGTCCTCTGCGTTCTTCCTTGGGTCGCAGATCTGGGCGGGCCGCCTCTCCAATTGGGGTGGATCTACTGGACCAGTATCGGCGTAGTCGCCCTGACGTTGTTCTATGAACACGCTCTGGTGCGTCCGGACGATCTCTCACGTGTCAATATCGCGTTTTTTCACATGAACGCATTGATCAGCATTGGCTTGTTCATCGTGGTGACATTGGATCTGTATCTCTAAAGGCCAGATTCCTCTGGTCTTTCCCGCGTCGTCTGTGGGAAGATGTTACAGTTGCTCAGATGCGCGGTACGGCTGTCATGGGACAAGGTGCATTTTGGGTGACACCCACATCAGAAAGAGGACTCGAAACGATGTTGAGGATCTTGTGTTGTGTGTCGATTTTGTGGACGCTTGCCGCTTCAGGATGCTCTGAGCCTGAAAAATCGGCTGACAGCAAACCGCCGTCCGAGTCCCAGCGGCGCACCGTTTCCGAAGTGCCGGAGCAGGCAGCTGGAATTGCCTCTGACCTGGTCGCCAGGCCGAAGCCTGTTGCCACCAAGGACACCAGCGACGATGCTCCGCCAGCGGGCGCAGACCAGAAAGCGCACCCCGCGCCGACGAACCCGCCGTCCGACACCCAGGGTCCGCAGACTCTGCCAGACGACCCGCAGACCAAGGTGGAGGTCGCGAAGTGGCTGGAGGCGATGGGAAGTGACGCGACGGTCGAACGGCGAGCTGCCAGCGACGCGCTGGATGAAAAGGGAGAAGCGGCCATTCCTTTTGTGGTATTCGGCCTTCGGCAGGGCACCGTCGCTCAACAGCGCGGAGCTGCCACTTACTTGATCGGGCGCGCCAGTCCTGCGCGATGTGGATGCGGCGCAGGCACTGATTGAGGCATTGTCGGCCACGGATGACTCGCTGCGGCATGCGGCCTTGCAGGCGGTCGAGCGGCTTTCGGACCCGCAGTTGCTCCAGGCGGTGCCGGCACTCGCAAAGCTGGCCGAGAATCCGGCGGAAGATGATGCCTATCGGTGCCGTGCTGTGCGGGCGATTGCCAAGCTGCAGTCGAACGGCGAAGCTGCCACGTCACAGCTGGTCGAGTTGGGTCGCCGCAGTGATTCTCTGAACTTGCGGCGGGCCTGTTTCTTCGCTCTTGCCAAGATTGCGCCGGCGAAACAGGCCGAGGAGTTCTTCCAAGGGCAGCTTGGCAGCGACGTTCCTGCAGATTTACGACGCCTGGCTGTCAAGTGGCTGGGGACGGTCGCCGGCGGAGATCAGTCGTTGCAGAGCCTGGCCGACGCGTTGGCAGATCAGGATCAGGCCGTGCGACTGCAAGCGATCGATGCGCTGGTGGCCATTGGCAAGCCGGCCCTGCCGATTCTCATCAAGGCGCTCGACGCACCAAATGTTCGACATGCGGCGCCATGCGGTCGTGGCATTGGGCAAAATGGGGTTTCTGGCCGCCGATGCGGCACCCGCCCTGCGAGCCCACCTCGATGATCCGGACCCGCAGGTACGGCAGTTGGCTGCTGCGGCTCTCAAGCTCGTGTTGTTGCCTTAGGAACCGGGGAAAAATAACTTCCAGATTTGCTAGTCCCTCACCCTACCCTCTCCCCAAAGGGGCGAGGGAACAAGGTGAAGTTATTTTTCCCCCGATCCTTAGGGGATGACTCAAGAATAACTTCCGCATATTGGATGGGTGCCACTTTCCTGAGCGAGCGCCGAAGACTGTGCCAACAACGAGAAACGCTTACCGCGAGCGAAGCCAGTGCTCGTGACGGCTCGAAGCATCATCGAGTGCCAGCGAGTCCCAGACAGCACTGGCTCCGCTCGCGATTGACGACTCGTGGTGATAGTTACGATTTGTGCGATCGCTCAGCCAGTGGCACTCGCTGTAGGAAACGCCGAAGTTATTGTGGAACCGTTCCTGAGCCGGCTCCCGCTGCGATATCGCCGCGGCGGGCATGGACAGCCTGTTAACTGCTGCCTACACTCGACGGTTAACCCATGGGCCGACCTCCCAGAGGTTGGCTCTGCCCAGCCGAGTCAAAAGACTGGTAGACCACCAGACCGGAAAGCGGCGGTGTCGTGCCGCATCGCGGCGACGGGGGGCCACCACCGCGGGGAAAAAGCTGTGGCGGTCGCTGCAGTGTACGACATCGTTGAGACGAACGCTTCACCGCGAATTTCTAGAGTTGACAAGGCACTGGACGTGTTGGAAGCTTCGATGACTTGGCTGCACGAATGTCCGTTGTCGTAATCAGGAACTTGGAACATGCAAATTGCCTCCTCGTCCCGCCCGACCTGGAATGACATCCGCGAGAAAGTGGAAGCTGGCGAGCGTTTGTCATTTGACGATGGGCTGTATTTATTTCGCCCGGAGGTGCCGCTACACGACATCGGGCAACTGGCCAATCTGGTCCGCGAGCGGCTTAATGGCAATCTGGCCTACTACAACATCAATACGCACTTGAATCCCACCAACGTCTGTGTCTACCGATGCACGTTTTGCGCCTTTCGATCGGACTTGCGAGATCCCAAGGGATACCTGATGAATGACCAGCAGATTCTGGCTCGTGGCCAGGAAGCGGTCGATTGCGGTTGTACCGAGATGCACATTGTGGGAGGTCTGCACCATCAGAAGGATTTTGACTGGTACGTCAATCTCGTACGGATGTTACACGGTGCGTTTCCGAACCTGCATCTGAAAGCCTGGACGTCGGTCGAAATCAACTGGTTTGAACATCTGGCGAAAAAGTCAGTTCGCCAGGTGCTGGAGGAGTTGATCGAGGCGGGGTTGGGTAGCATGCCGGGCGGAGGTGCGGAGATTTTTCATCCGGATGTGCGCGATCGCATTTGCGAACACAAGGCGGACGCTACCAAGTGGCTGGACATCCATCGCGCGGCGCACGAATTGGGATTGCGCACCAATTGCACGATGCTCTACGGTCACATCGAGAACGACTACCATCGGATCGATCATCTGGTGCGATTGCGAGAATTGCAGGACGAAACAGGGGGATTCCAGACCTTTGTTCCGTTAGCGTTTCATCCCGAGAACACCGGACTCAGCCATCTGGCCAAACCCTCGTCGCTGACCGACTTGCGTGTGATGGCCGTTTCGCGCTTGATGCTCGACAATATCCCGCACATCAAGGCGTACTGGATCATGCTCGGAATCGGGACGGCGCAAACGGCCCTCGCCTATGGCGCGGATGATATCGACGGCACGGTCCGTCACGAGCTGATCTATCACGATGCGGGCGCTACGACTCCGGAGGTCTTGTCGATGGACGAGATCCGCCGACTGATCCTCGATACCGGGCGTGAGCCGGTCGAACGCGATACGCTTTACCGTCACGTGATCCGTGGTGCCGACCAGCCGGTCGCCTGGGAGATTGGCGAATCGATTACGATTTGAGCCGGCGTCGATGATTCGTGCGAGAGCCTGGGGCGTCCGGCGCGTGGCGGGCGAGCGCCAGCACGCCAGATTGTGCTAGTCGCACTGATAGCGGGTCTCGCCTCCTACCAGGACGCGCACCGCCCTGCCCTTGAGCTGCTGACCTTCAAACGGCGTATTGCGGCTCTTCGATTTGAAATCCGCAGCACGCACGGTCCACTGCACTGCCGGGTCAATGATCGTGATGTCCGCGTCGGCTCCCACCTTGAGGGTCCCCTTGTTCAAGCCAAGCGCCTGAGCAGGATTGATCGTCAGCTTGGCGATGGCTGCGGGCCAATCGAGATGGCCCGGCTCGATCAGGTGCGTGATGACCAGTGACAAGGTGGTTTCCAGATTGATCATGCCAAACGGTGCCCGATCCAGTTCCTGCAATTTCTTCTCCGAGGCGCGAGGTGCGTGGCAGCTGGCAATCACGTCGATGGTTCCGTCGGCGAGTCCGGCAATGCAGGCGTCGACGTGGTTTCGAGAACGAAGCGGCGGATTCACTTTGCAGTTCGCGTCGAAGGTCCGCAAGGTCTCGTCGGTCAGCACGAAGTGGGCCGGACAGGCTTCGGCGGTAACACTGATACCCCGACCCTTGTAGCGGCGAATCAACTCAATACTTCCGGCACTCGAGATGTTCATCAGGTGCAATCGCCCGCCCGTGTATTCCGCCAACCGCAAGTCGCGCGCCGTCATCACGTCCTCGGCATCGGCCGGCATGCCGGGCAGTCCCAGCACCATCGACGTGAGACCCTCGTGCATGATGCCGTCGTGCGACAATTCCAACACCTCGGGGTGGTTCAGAATCGGGACGTCGAACATCAGGCAATATTCCAGTGCCCGACGCATCAGTTCCGTATTGTGAACAGGCCGATCGGCGTCGGTGAATCCCACGGCCCCCGATTCCACCAGGCTCCCGATCTCGGCCAGTTCCTGCCCCTCGCGGTTCTTGCTCACGCAGGCCAGCACGAACACGTGGCAGTGGTCGCGCGCGCGGCCTTCTGCCGCACAAACTCCACGCTGGCTTGCGTGTCAATCGGCGGGTCTGTGTTGGGAATGCAGGCCACGCTGGTGAAACCGCCCGCCAGGGCGGCTGCCGTCCCCGTCTCTATCGTCTCGTCTTCTTCACAACCTGGTTCGCGCAATTCGGTGTGCATGTCGACGAGGCCCGGTGTGACAATCCTCCCCGTCGCGTCAAGCACCTGATCGTAATCCGCGTCTGCCGCGTCTAACGATGCGATGCGCCCACCCTCGATCAACACCGAGGTGACCTTGTCGAGCTGCTGGCTGGGGTCGATTACGCGTCCGTTCTTGATCAGTAGCGATGGCATCGTGTATCTCTTTTGCGAACTCGCGAGAAGAAAAAGTTCCTTGACTCAGTCCCGTGTCGGACGGGAACATGCCCCGACGAGCAGCTGGTTGCCTCCCCTGTGTTGATGCGTTCCTAGCTCCGTGGATCGGCTCCAGCCACCAACCACAGCGCCGCCATACGGACTGCCAGCCCGTTGGTGACCTGGTTCAGGATGACCGAATGAGGACCGTCGGCAACGTCAGGCGTAATCTCCACGCCGCGATTGATCGGACCGGGTGCCATGATCAGGATGTCATCCTTGGCACGCTCCATGCGATCATGATTCATGGCGTACAACAACGCGTATTCCCGGACCGACGGAAAGGGACGCGTGAACTGGCGTTCAAATTGGATCCGCAGCAAATTCAAGACATCGCACCGCGGCAGTATGTCGTCCAGGCTGTAGGCGACTTCGACACCGTAATTCTCCCACCCGCGCGAGACCAGCGTGGAAGGGCCGCAGACGATCACATGAGCGCCCAGTTTCAGCAGGCCCCAAATGTTCGATCGAGCCGTGCGACTGTGAGCGATGTCGCCAACCAATGCCACGGTCATTCCGCGCACGTCGCCACGCGACTCGCGAATCGTCATGATGTCCAACAGTCCCTGCGTGGGATGTTCGTGCGTGCCATCACCTGCATTGACCACCGCACAATCCACATGCTTGGCCAACAATAAGGGAGTGCCCGGAGTCCGGTGCCGCATCACCATCACGTCTACATTCATGGCCTCGATGTTCTTCGCGGTGTCGATGAACGTCTCGCCCTTCGAAAGACTGCTGCTGGAAGCCGTGAAATCGACTACATCGGCACCCAGTCGCCTGGCCGCCAGGCCAAAGCTCGTGCGCGTGCGGGTCGAATTCTCGAAGAATAGATTGGCAATCGTCTTGTCCTGCAACACGGGCAGCTTGCTGCGACAGCCATTGGTGGCCTGTTTGAAGGCAAACGCCGTATCGAGCAGGGTCTTCAGTTCTTCGACCGTCAAGCTCTCCAGGTCGATCAAGTGTCGGCGCGTCCACGACTCGGGGTGGCTAATAAACGCTGCAGTGTCCATGCTCATCGCGTCATTCCTTGCTGGCGAAATGCGACTTGTGGCTGGCTCATTTCTGTCGCTACAGTCCGGCTGATCTCACACAACCTGCTTCTTTTCAGGATCCCGCTTGGCTACTGGTACAGCGCCATTTTGCAGTGATGGTCGTGCGAAACTCTTGTCTACATAACAGACTTTCGCCACCGGGCTCGTCCCGGTGGTTCTACGTTTGCTGACTACTTTGGCAGCCGAAAACGAACTTTCCTGCCGGCCATCGCCGCCACCGGCGGCGATGGCCGGCAGGAAGGAAACTCAGGGGTGGCCGAGATCAACGGTAGTTGTCAAACGCTCCACCACCGGGACAAGCCCGGTGGCGATAAAGCCCGTGCTAATAAGGCCTTGAGATGATCATATGCGTGAAAGCGGCGCTCTCCATCTACAGCAGTCACAGTCGATACCACCGGTCTACCCTAATACACCCCACAGGGGTCTCTTCCGCACAACTCGCAGGCGTCGAGCGGCGGCCAAACCGTTGCTGATTTTATCACTCGACGACACTCCTGCAAGCAGCGACATGACAGCATTGCTGGCGCGTGGTATTTTGTGGCCATGGCGAAACCACCCCACATCCTCCTCTTGACCGACGACAATCTGCGCCGCGAGAAGTGGCGACAGATGCTCCCTGATCCCGCCGAGATTTCGCCAGATCCCGGCACGCTGCATTCGGCCACTTTGGACGTGCCTGATTTGATCATTACCGATCATCTTCCCATTACCGCGCCCCTAGGGCTGGCGGCCACACCCCTGGCGTGTGGGGAAATCGCCGTGGTGGCTGTTGGCGCGGCGGGATTGGCGGATGTCGTATTGCCCGCAGATTGCACACCGCGCGAGCTGCGTCTTGCCTGCCGTCTGTTAGTCGAAGTGGTCAGGTTGCGGCGACGCCTGGGGGAAGAAATTCGCACGCAAAAGGCGCTGCGGACCATGGCGTATCGTGATCCTCTGACCGGCGTGGCAAACCGTCGGAAGTGGGAACGCGAGCTTACCGCTCGATTGGAGGGTGCGGGCAGCGCCGGTGCCGGCTCGACAATGGCAATCGTGCTGTTGGATCTGGACCATTTTAAGCCGATCAACGATCGTCTCGGGCACGTTGCGGGCGACATGGTGTTGCGGCGCGTCGCTCAGCGTTTGGCGGCCAACGTATCCCAACCACACTTCGTGGCCCGACTTGGAGGGGACGAGTTTGGAGTGTTGTTGTCGGGCGTGATGGCCAGTGAAGCGCGGGACGTAGCTGAGACGATTCGTCGGTCACTTGAGCACAGACCCGAGTTAGGATCGGAGGACGAGCCACCGATTACGGCAAGCGCGGGAGTTGTTGTGGTGGAGATTCCAGCTGCAATCCGTCCGCTCCAAGCTCTCACCGCCGCTGATCTCGCATTGCGGAACGCCAAGAGCCAGGGTCGCAGCCGCACTGTGGAAGGAGGACTGAGCCCGGAGGATTCACCAAACTCGTAGGGTGGGTCGAACAAGCCGTGTCGCTGGTGGGTCTTCGCTCGCTCGTTTTCCGCCCGCACCAACACGGACTGTGGCTGGGGAGCTGATCGGCTGGTGAAGACCCACCAGCACCTTGCGCGAGCTTGACCCACCCTACATGAATAATCCGGCCTAGCGACAATACCGTTGAAATAAGCCATGATAGCATCCAACGGCAGACCCGATGTGGCGACAGCACGACCATGCTGGCATAACAACTCGTATCGCAAACCTATCTGGCAGCGCTTCGTTAAACGGTATTGGCACTAGCGACCCAGGTCCTGAAGTGGGGGCATTCTTTGTAGGATTTTTCGCCTTTCCGTTCAAGTTCGCACGCGCCGGTGTCGATAACGCTGACTGTGACGGTCAGAGGGGTTAGGGAATTGTGGTCGAGTTTGCCGTTTATGTCGGCATCAGATCCCGCCAGAACGCGTGACGAAAGGTCTCCAAGGATGGTGACAGCGAACCAATTTAGAACTGCAGTGTTCCCCATTTTCGCGTTGTTGACCCTCACATGGGCCGTCGGCTGCAGCACGTTACAGAGTAACCCGCAAATGCCGTTGGCGGACGAGACCGACCAGGTCCAGGTAACGGATCCCCTGGTCGTGGTGGAGTTGCGGGGTGGCAGTGGCGAGAGAGAATACTTGCGTGCCCCGCTGAAGGAATCCATGTTGGTTTACGACGCGTTAAAGGGGTCGGGCGCCATCCATCGGTTCCGACGGATGGATATTGTCCTGGTTCGCACCGCGCCCGCCGGCGAGAAAATACGTTTGCCGGTCGCCTATAATTCCTCCACGCGCAAGGTAGCTGATCAGAACAACTACGCGTTGCACCGCGGGGACTGGCTGGAGGTCACGGAAGACACGTCGACCACCTTTGACCGGATGATGTCCTCGGTGTTACAGCCTTTCCGTCCCGTGACGCGCGGCATTGGCGAATGAGCCACGCGTATCTTGGTGTTGTGGCCGGTCCCACGCTGCTTCAGCGTGATCTCTCCGCCGCGGTCTGTGCCCGATCTGGAGAGTTATTGAGCGTACCTTGACGCCGCTACCGTCATGAGACCTGCGCACGGTGATACGGTCAGACGCGAACGGTCAGTCCGTTACGCGCCACCGTTTGTCGAAAAACCAGATCATGGTCACCAGCAGGAAGGCGCCGAGCAGGACCGTGAACAGGGTGTGGCCACCGAGCATCCACCAATTGCCCACCTCTTGCGGCCCAACCAGTTCTTGCCTGGGCACGTCAACGTTCAACGGGATTGCAAATGCTGTAACAAAGGGACTGGTGAATCCGACTGCTTCGACATAGTCGGCCACTTGCATGTTGGGATAGAATGTCTGAGTGAAGAAATTGGCGCCCACTGGCACGCAGAACAGCAGAACGATCGCCAGGTAAGTGGTCATCAGGCTGATCGAGGTCTTCTGGAATAGGACAGAGCAGAACAAAGCGATCAGAGCGGTATTCAGGCACGTCAGGACAACCACCAGGAAATACGCCGCAACTGCCGGAATGTTGCTCCAATAGCTGTCGACCATCACGCACGCCAGCAGCAGGGGCCACATGAGGAACATGGTCAGCACGCTGGAGACACGCAATCCCGCCCGCAGTTTGCCCGAGAGAATCTGCCAGGGGGTGATGGTTGTTGTCAGGAGCAAATCGAGCGTTTGCCGTTCCCGCTCGCTGGTCACGCTACCGGCCGAGAAAACGGGACCAACCAGCATATTGAAGACGACCACATACGAAACGTACCGCGGCGCGAATTGCGGCCAGACGTACAGCCAGAAGGCCATCAGCGGGATTGCCAGTAGCATGCTGACTTGGATGACCACGCGCAGCATGAGGGTGCCCTGACTGAAAATCTCGCTGCGAATCTCCTTGTCGTACACCGGATTGATGCCATCGTCGAGCAGCGCGTCACGCTTGCCCGGAGCAAACAGCTTGTCGGGAAATCGGTCGCGCTGAATGACCAGTCCCACGACGTGCTCCGCTTCCTGTTCCAGATCCACCACGTCCTTCCCCTCGCTTCCCACGTCGGGTGGATGCAGCAGGCGGAGGCTGGTGTTGGTCAGCAGGATGACGCACAAAATGACGGCCATGCCGGGCAGCAATGTGAATGTCAGCAACAATCGCATCTCGCCCCAGTCCTTCGCCAGGAGCCAGAACGCAATACCGACCATGGCCATGGGGAGTATCAGCAGGTAGGAGACAACCAGCGATGCGGCGGTTCGTTGGAAGTAACTGCTGCAGGTGAGCCCGATCGCACCAAACGTGATGACCGACACCAGCAATCCCAAGTAGGCGGCCATGACCTCGTAAGGCGAGACGCCTCCCAGCGGCAGGCAGAGCATGATGATCGGTAGCGACGAGAAGATCAGGACCGCCAGGTAGGCCAGTGAAGCGATCAGTTTTCCCAGCACAATGGCGCTGGGACGCAGCGGACTGGCCAGCAGCATTTCGTAAGTCCGTCGCTCTTTTTCCCCCGTAATGGTCCCGGCCGCGAAGCTGGGTGCCATCAACGAAGCCAGCACATACTGACCCAAAAAGAACATATCGACCAGCTTCCGAGCATCTTCCGGGCGGGTTCGACAGATCAAGCCGCTGGTCTTGAGGCCACGCGAGGTAGACCAATGCCGCCAGAAATGCCTGGTACACCAGCATCAACACGAAGCCGCGCGACATCCGTAAATTGACCAGCAGCTCGCGTTGCAGAACGGGGTTTTCGATCAGGTACATGACGCTCAGGCGAACACGGGAAACGTCGATCCGGAAATCGCGGCGCGCTAGTAATCGCGCGGCGTGACACGTCCTTGAACCCGACACGGCAGACCCTGGATTCGGAGAAATCCCTCCGCGTCGGTCTGGTTGTAAGAACCGCCTCCTTCCATCGTCGCAATGCCCTCATCGTACAGGCTGTTGGGACTCTGGCGACTGTCCACCATGATGTTCCCCTTGTACAGATTCAGACGGACGTCACCGGTCGTCTGTTTCTGTGCATCAAGGATCAATGCCTGCAGCGCATCCAGCTTGGCCGTATACCAGAATCCATAGTAGACCATCTCTGCCACTTCCGGCGCCAGTCGATCTCGCAAATGCATCAGGTCCCGGTCCATTGTCAGCTGTTCAAGATACATCAACGCATCGTACAGGATGGTCATGCCCGGCGCTTCGTAGACACCTCGGCTTTTCATTCCCACAAAGCGATTTTCGACCATGTCGATCCGTCCGATGCCGTTGCGGCCACCAATCTTGTTCAACTGGTTGACCAGCGCGAACGGGCCGAGCTGCTTCCCATTGACGGTGACCGGGACACCCCTTTCAAATCCAATCGTCACTTGCTCCACCTTGTCGGGCGCCGCCTGTGGGGAAACCGTCATGCCGAAATCGACCGTCTCCACGCCGTTGACGGTCAGTTCCTCCAGCTTTCCTGCTTCGTAACTGATGTGCAGGCAATTTTCGTCGGAACTGTATGGTTTGGCGGCTGAAGCTTTGACCGGGATGTTCTTCTGTTGGCAGAACGTAATCATCTCGGACCGGCCTGGAAATAGTTTTCGAAACGCTTCGATGCGCCACGGAGCAATGACCTGGACTTCGGGCGCCAGGGCGTCTGCCGCCAACTGGAAGCGACATTGATCATTCCCTTTGCCGGTCGCGCCGTGGGCAATCGCCCCAGCGCCTTCCTGGCGGGCCACTTCCAGGCACTTCTTGGTGATCAGCGGCCGTGCGATAGACGTACCGAGCAGATAAATGGCTTCGTACTTGGCCTGCCAGGCCAGCACGGGAAAGGCGAAATCACGGCACAATTCGTCGCGCACGTCGACAATCCGCGCCGTCGCCGCGCCGGTCTTCTTGGCTTTGTCAAGAATCGCCTGACGGTCCTCACACGGTTGACCCAGATCGACGTACAGGCAATGAACGTCGTACCCTTCGTCCATCAGCCAAGCGAGAATCACGGACGTGTCTAATCCACCGGAATACGCCAACACACAACTCGCCATCGCTGTACGTTCCTCGCTGCAAGCAAAGAGGGGTCTGAGGCACGGGAAAGACTTCTTATTGTCGTCACACAACGCCGCTGTGGCAAGGACCAGTACATATCTCCTACCTGGACCGCGTGATGTGCCGTTTTCGGGTGGCACGCTCGGTTGCGGACTCGACCTGCGCCTTTCGGTCCGACTGTGGGTGGAGATAGCTGGTCGGAGAGACTAATATAGGCTCCATGGTAAGACAAAAACATGAAATCGAATCGATGGCCCAAGATCTGCTGGCGGGGAAACTCTCCCTAGATTCTTTCGTCCAATCGTTGAGCCAGCCGAGTACTGCCGATTTAGGCGATGTGACACTTGATCTCGATCGGCGTCGTCGCTGTGGGTTCCCCGAGGTCGTATACGGGGAAGGTAAGACCACGGACACATTGGTCAGAATTGTCCATCAGTTGCTGCATGATTGCATGACCGTCCTGGTGACCCGCATCGACGCCACCAAGGCGGAGCGTCTGCTGGCCGAGTTTCCTCAAGCCAATTACAACGCGGTGGGAAGGACTTTTCGGCTGGTCCCCGAATCGGCCGAGGTCAAGAAGGTGGGACGCGTGGCCGTTATCACCGCCGGGACCAGTGATTTGCCGGTGGCCGAGGAGGCACGCGAGACTGTGGAATGGATGGGCGTGGAAGTGACTATGATTCACGACGTCGGCGTGGCGGGGCCCCATCGATTGCCAATGCATGTGGATAAACTGCGTCGCGTGGATGCCGTGGTTGTCGTCGCCGGATTGGAAGGGCGCTGCCCAGCGTGGTGGGGGGGTACGTGGATTGTCCGGTCGTCGCGGTGCCTACAAGCGTCGGATACGGAGCCAGCTTTGGCGGTGTCGCGGCCCTGCTCGGGATGCTCAACAGCTGCGCAGCCAACGTGACGGTCGTCAACATTGATGCGGGTTTCAAAGGAGGCTATATTGCCGGGCTTATCGCGCATCGCCGACGGCCGGTAGATTAACAGGTTCAAGTTATCGCGTGTAACCTTGCGCATGATTGTGACTGCGGCATCCTGCCGCCGCCATGTGGGTTGCTGGCAAAGCCCGCATTCGGTGTGGCAGACGTAAACAAAATCCGCACTCCTCGCCCTTACACGACCACGGCATAACAATGGTTGATGATTCCGGCCAGATTCCTCGGTTACCCCCGCGGGCCGCCGATAGCCACAAAGGCGACTACGGCCGAGCGTTGTTGATTGGTGGTTCGCGCGGGATGAGCGGCGCCATCGTGCTGACCGGCCTGGGAGCGCTTTACAGCGGCGCTGGACTGGTCACGCTGGCGATTCCTGATGCGTGCCTGGAAACCGTGGCGGCGATGCATGCAAGTTACATGACCGTTCCCCTTGCGTGTGATACCCATGGTCGTCTGGCGTTTGCCGCGTGGGATGCGTTGGCCGAGTTGACTGGCCGGGCCACCGCCGGGGCGTGCGGGCCCGGGTTGGGGCGGAGCCACGAACTGAGCCAATTGGTGCGCGCTTTATGCCAAGGTAGCGGCTCCGCTGGTCTTTGATGCGGACGCGCTGAACGCCCTTTCGGAACTCCCCGACGGGCTCGCGGCACGTGGAGGTCCACGGATTCTCACGCCTCATCCGGGCGAAATGGACCGGCTCTTCGGCCCCTCTGCGGCAGGTGGACAGCAGCGTTGTGAAAAGGCTATCGCCGAGGCCGCAAGACATTCGGTGGTGATCGTGCTCAAAGGGCATCGGACACTGGTCACCGACGGCACGCGCTCGGCCTACAATCAGACGGGCAATCCGGGAATGGCCACTGGCGGTTCGGGCGACGTCCTCACCGGGATCATCACCGCTTTACTCTGTCAGGGGCTGGAGGCCTGGGAGGCCGCTCGCTTGGGGGTCCACGTGCACGGACTCTCAGGAGATCACGCCGCCCGGAAGTTCGGTATGCTCGCCATGACGTCACGCGAAATCGCGGAGTGTCTGGCAGATGCATGGCGGGAAATCGAGTAGTACACGCTGCCACATTAGAATGCCGTCGCATCTGGTGTGCCCAACGGACCGTCATCCGAGCGTCGAGCTGCAGGACGTGCGTGCGCGAGCCGGGAGTCGTCGAGTGAATAATCCGGGCGAGTGTAGTCCGCATTTGAAGAGGTGGGCCAGTGAGAACTGGTGGCGGCGTGGCCGGTGCGGCTGGTTGATCCATGGGCGACGGGCCTCCATAATGTGCCGTTTACCTTCTCGGCATCGTCAAATACGCTGGTCGGGTCTGTGGCACCGGTAAAGTTGATCCGAAATCTGGATAAGATACCCGCGTCGGTTGAGCGTGGCGCGGTGACCATTGGGAACTTTGATGGGGTCCACCGTGGCCACACCGTACTTCTGGAGCGACTTGTGGCGTTGGCGCGCGCTGTTCGAGGGCCAGCAGTCGTCTTCACCTTTGATCCGCACCCGGCACAGTTGCTGTCTCCCGAAGCCGTGCCCCCGGCTCTGACCTGGACGGAGCGAAAGGCCGAGCTGCTGGCGGAGCTGGGAGCTGATGCCGTGGTGGCGTACCCCACGGACCGATCCGTTTTGGCCCTCGCGCCGGGCGAGTTTTTTGGGCAGATCATCCGTGGCCGGCTCAAAGCGCAGGCCATGGTGGAAGGCCCGAATTTCTTCTTCGGGCGAAACCGATCCGGATCCATCGATGATTTGCGCACCATGTGCCAGCAGGCCGAGATGGCTCTGGAGGTGGCCGCGCCGCTGATGATTGAAGGGCGTTACGTGTCGAGCAGTTGGATACGCGATTTGATTCAGGCTGGGGATGTCCGCCGCGCCGATCAGCTGCTCACGCGACCTTATCGGGTTCGAGGAACTGTGGTACGGGGAGACGGTCGGGGAGCCACGATTGGCTTTCCGACGGCCAACATTGACCCCACTGGCCTGGTACTCCCTTCTGCGGGAGTCTACGCGGGAAAGGCATTCGTGGCGGGGCACTGCTACATGGCGGCGGTGAACATAGGCCCGAATCCTACCTTTGGCGAAGTGCAACTGAAGTTTGAGGTGCATCTGGATGGCTGTGATCGGCAGCTGTACGGAAATATGCTGGAACTTGATTTTCTGGATCGAATTCGCGACATCCGTTCGTTCGACAATGTGCCTGCGTTACAGAAACAATTGGCCTTGGATGTGAATGCGGTCCGCGAGATCGTCGAATCGTCGTGATCCGCTTTCAATGAAGATATGGCCGCGGGAACATGTCGTGCATTTCGGCGACAGGCATGCTGGTTCGGTGATAGGCTTCACATGCCAGGGGGCTGATGAAGCGGAATCGTCTGCATGTCGCTCGCCTCGTACCGGAAGTGGACTACCGATCGATTACTGACCATCGCTCGGTGGCCGTATGAAAGGACCCTACGTCACCCATGACGAACGATCGCCATCCTATCGATTGGACCGCTTTCAAGACGGTTTTGCAGCGACACGAACGGTTCGTCCTGACAAGCCATATACGTCCCGATTGCGACGCGTTGGGAAGTGAATTGGCCATGGCGGCGCTGTTGCGACTCGCTTGGAAAGGAGGTGCGGATTGTCAATCCGGACCAAACCCCGCCACGTCTGGCGTTTGTTGATCCCGACCATCGCATCGAAGTGTTGGGGAATGGAGTGGATGCGCACGAACTCGCCCGATACGGCGTCATCATGGTGTTGGATACCAGTGCCTGGCGCCAATTGGGCGACATGGCCGACGTCGTTCGTGGTGTTGCTTACCAAGTGATTGTCGTCGATCACCACGCCAGTGACGGCGAGCTGCCGGCACTGGTGTTCAAGGATGCTCAAGCCGAGGCGACCGGGAGATTGGTATACGATTTGGCGCGCTTCCTTGACGTGCCTGTGACCCCGGAAATGGCTACCGCGTTGTTTGTCGCGATTGCCACGGATACCGGGTGGTTTCGTTTTCCTTCCACCACTTCCGGCACCTACCGAGTGATTGCGGAACTGGTAGCGTCTGGAGCGTGTCCGAGCGACATCTATCGGGAGCTTTATGAACGCGATTCGATGAGTCGCGCGAAGTTGCGGGGAATCGTCTTGTCACGCATGGTGACTGACGTCGAGGGGCGACTGGCTCACACATACGTTCGGGCTGGCGATTTTGCCGAAACCGGTGCGGTACGGAGTGAGACGGAGGATTTTGTGAATATGGCATTGGCGATCGATGGGACTGACGTGGCTGTGATGCTTACCGAACAACCCGTTGGTACGGTCAAAGTCAGTTTTCGGAGCCGCGGCACGGTGAATTGCAGCCAGTTGGCGGGGGCATTCGACGGAGGCGGTCACATAGCGGCTGCGGGCGCAACTTTGGAAGGCCGCTTGGAAGCCGTTCAGCTCCGAGTTCTTGACGCGGTCCGCAACGCGATGCGTTAGCCCGGATTATTCACACAACTCGTTGGGTGGTTCTTCGCGCGCTCGTCTTCTGCCCGCACAAACACGGACTGCTGCTGGAGAGCTGATAAGTCTCTGACGATCCTCATCTTATTGTCGGCGATCACCCTTTTGCTGCCACGAGTGGGGCTCTCTCGCGCCCGCAAAGGGGCTTGGTTCTGCTCTTGGAACTTCTTACCGCGGACTCGCTCTTGCCGAGAATAGCAGGCAGGTGTCCGTGACAAACACGACGGAACGTCGTACAATCACGTCTTTCGCTCAAAATGCAAGCCTTCCCGCCCCTGCCCACGAATCCAACACCGGAAAAGCCCGTGATTTCGCCAATATGCACCGGACGTGAGTTTCGAACCCTTTCCGATGAGAAACGGGCCACGAAAAAATCTGGCTTTACTGGCTACGTGGACCGGGTAATTTGCCGTTTGACTTTTTAGAATGTGGACAAGGCGACCGCGGCTACCGGGGCGGGTGTCCATAACGGAGGCGTCGCACGTTGCCAGGTGGTTGCGGATGTTGTGTTCCCTGACCCTGCCAAGATCATCACTCCTCGAACGTTCTGCGGCGATTTTCCCGATCCGTTCAAGGAACTGAACGGATCGGGAAGTTCGTTCGACTACACGCGCGGCTGCAAGACTGCGATGTGCGTGGGACGCACACAGATCGTTGTGTTGATTTCTGCTTACTACGACCAAAAGGGGCCGAGATCTCGGACTCGTTGTTATCTGGAGACGCATCCATGGCTTGGCGAGCATTTGGCGTGGGCGCCAGAAGCGCGTGTGTGCTCGGATTATGTTGCTGGACTATCGCAAGCGGTTGGCCGGTGATGGCAAACGCGGAAGAGTCGCGATTCGCGATGACACATAGTCGCAGTCCGTACGTGCATTGGATCGATTTGTACGATGCGAATGACAGTCGCATTGATCCGACGGATCCGAAGGCGGCGCCCTATTCCCCGGTATACACATGTGGCAGGTGCCACGACTACGCGTCCATCGCGCACGGGTACCATTTCAACGCCATGGAAAAGCTTAACGATGTGGGACGACCGGGTGAACCATGGATCTGGACCGATACGCGCACGGGCACACAGATTCCGCTCTCGTATCGTGGGTGGCCAGGAACGTACGATCCGCGTGCGCTGGGCATCAGCGCCTGGGATTTCGTGCTGAAATTTGGACGCCAATTGCCCGGTGGTGGACCGGGATCTCCGGGTTTGGCCCTGCCGCGCGGGGAGGGAGCGGAGGTTTCTGCGCGAGATGGAGCAGGCGGGTGAGGTCCCCGACGAGGCGGAAGAGCCGGCCGCGGACGCGGTGACTGTCCCTCCGGACAACGGTCGCTGGCAGCTCTCCGGCCAGTTGGCGGTCGACTGCATGTTTTGTCATGGCAAAGACACGGCCTACAGTCCGGAGATTTGGTGGGAACAGATTGGCAAACAGAATTTTGCCTGGGCTCCTTCGGCGGCGCTGGGCATTGCCGATATCGAAGGGGATGTCTCTAAGTTGAAAGACGAGGAGCCGCCTGCCAAGTCGGAGGAGGACGCCGAGTCAGCCGAGGAGGCGAAGGCAGATGAGCCCGCGAAAACGGGGCCCGATCTTCCGAAAACGAACTACCGGCCGGTGCGGATGAATGCCGAAAAAAAAGTCTTCTTCGATGTGGTGGGAAAACCGTCGAATGACGTCTGTTACTATTGCCACACGACGCGCATGGTGGGCGAGGGTGTGGCACCCGATTGGACGCACGACGAAGATGTTCATCTGCGAGCGGGCATGTCCTGTTCGGATTGCCATCGCAATGGCATAGAACATCAGACGGTTCGTGGTTTCGAGGGCGAGCAACATGCGTCGGGAATCAGCGTGGCCACGCTCTCCTGCCGCGGCTGCCACATGGGCGAACAGCCAGACGCGGCGCACGTTCCCGGCGGTCGCTTGGGGGCACCCAAACCGCTGCACCGTGGGTTACCACCTGTGCACTTGGAGCTATTGTCCTGCACGGCGTGCCATTCGGGACCAAGTCCCAGTGAGCAGGCCTGGCAGGTTCAGACCGCCATGGCGCACGCACTGGGCCTGCCGACACACCAGCTGGACGTCACGACTGAACCGGCCATGGTGGCCCCCGTGATGCTGCGCACCGACAAAGTCCTCTATCCGCACCGCATGGTCTGGCCGGCATTTTGGGGCGAGATGCAGGGCGAGAGCATTACGCCCCTGAATCCGGAGGCGGTCCAGGAGGCTGTGCGCCGCACGCTGCGTGTGCGACGCAACTCAACGTTTACCGAGACGTTGAGCCAGGTGCAATTGACGAGCGAAGACAAGATTGTGGCGCTGGGTGAGGAGCGGGCCAAGGTGCCGGTAGCGGAACTGAAAGATGACGAGCGAGCCAAGTTAGATGCATTGGAACAGACCAAGGCGGTGGAAGAATTTCACGCCAAGCTGGCCGCCGCGCTGCTGGTGCTCAAGGAGACCATCAAAACCGCGGGGGCTCAGCCAGTCTACGTGGCAGGTGGGCGTGCCTATCGTTTGGGAGCGGACGGCCAATTGGAGCCGTTTTCGAATCCGGCTGCCGAGCCGTATGCGTGGAAACTGGCACATGACGTCCGCCCCGCACGCTGGTCGAGTGGTGCCACCGGGTGCTTTGAATGCCACTCCATGGGCGCTCCAATCTTTGATGGACAGGTTGCCGCGGTGGGCCCGATGCTCGACCCCGATCCACCAGCAGATGCGATGTGGGAACTGGCCGGCTACGACCGCAATGAGATCGATGCCTGGAACTTGTCCTTTCAGGGCCGCACGGCGTTCAAGTGGTTGGGTTTCGTCTCGGCCGGCATCGTGGCTGTGATACTGCTCTCATTTGTCTTCCTTGGCGTGAACGGGTTTTTGGGACTCTTCCGCCGCTCTTAGTTGACCGTTGTTGCCTTCGAGGACCGTATTTGTTTCGCGATTTGCATTTATCTCGCGATTTACGTGGAGCCGTTCGATGTTCGCCGACCTGAGCACAAACATTTCGGATCTACTGCATCATCCGGGGAAGGCCTTTCCGAGTATCCTGGCCATGGTCCTTCTGGGAGTCGGGGGATTAATCCTCTTACACCTGGTATTGGCACTGATCGGGGGCAGGGCGAAGCGACCTCGACGACGATTGAACCTGTGGGAACGCCTGGTGTACCTGGGTGCCCTGGCGAGTGTGACGACGTTGGCAGTGACGGCGTTCTACACCGTGTTGCAGTATGATGGCATGCACGGTTGGTGGCTTTTCGCACACATGTTCGGTGCCGGCGCTTTGGTCGTCGTGCTTCCCTTGCTTGCCATCAACTGGGCCGGTCCGAGCCGGTTCGGTCACGGCCGGGCGGCGGAAGAGGAGGAGACGTTTGCGACGCGCTTCTTCTGGATCCCCAAGTTGATGTTCTGGCTGTTCCTGCTGAGCGGCCTGACCGTCATGCTGACAATGTTGCTGAGCATGCTTCCGATCTTCGGTACGGATGGACTGCATGTGTTGCTCGACATCCACCGTTACGCCGGACTGATGGCGGTGGTGGTGTTGGCCATCCACTTCTACGCGGTGCTGCTGCAACGCGCTCACTTGCGGTGACGTACCCTCCCAGACTCGCCGCCTCATAACGATCGAACAGGTTCTTTCCGCGACGCGCGGTCCAACTCGAACGACGGCTCGCCGCGCGATGGCTGCGTGCTGATTTCGTCCAGGTTATCGAATTCATCGAGTTCGGGTTCGGCGGGCCCCGTGGCCGAGCCATAGAATGAATAGAGGACCGGTACGAGAAAGAGGACGAGCACTGTGGAGCCGATGACGCCAAATGCGATGGTTGCGGCCATCGGGATCAGGAACTGGGCCTGAAAGGACTTTTCCATCATGATCGGCATCAAACCGCCAACGGTGGTGAGCGACGTCAGCATCACCGGACGAAGGCGGCGACAACCGGCTTCTTCAATGGCTTTGCTCACGGTGAGCCCCTCCTGGCGACGGTGATTAATGAAGTCGACTAACACGATTGAATCATTGATCACGATCCCCGTCAGCGCGACGAGCCCGAAGAAACTGAGCATGGTCAGGGGGATGCCCAGGACCATATGCCCCACGACCGCGCCAATTAATCCGAAGGGAACGATGGCCAGAATCAGCAGCGGTTGAAAGTACGACTTGAACTCGAACGCGAGCAGCACGAACATGGCCAACAAGGCGATCCCGAACCCGACAAACATGCTCTGGAACGACTCTTGCTGTTGCTCTTGTTGGCCTTCCCAACGGACATGGATGCCGGGGTAGTCGGCCAGGATGGCGGGAAGGGCCTCGCTCCGCAGTTGTTCCACGTTTTTTCGCGCGTTGCCGAGCGCCTCGTCCACATCGGCCGTGATCGTGACACATCGCAACTGGTCAATGCGGTTGATCTTCGAATAGCCGCGCACAACCTGTACGTCGGCCAATTCCGTCAGGGGACGCTCGGCGCCATCACCGGTCCGAACCCGGATTTCATTGAAGGCAGCCAGGGAACGCCGTTCGTCCTGAGGGTAACGGACCATCAGCTTGACCTCATGACGCCCGCGTTGCAGACGCATGACTTCCTGCCCGTAATAGGTGGCCCGCACGGTTTCTGCCAGATCGGCATCCCTCACGCCCATCGCCATGGCCTGGTCCTTAATCCGCAGACGGAACTCCCACTTGCCCGGCAGCGAGTCGTCCGAAACGTCGAAGACGCCGGGCAGAGTGATCAGACTCTGCTTGACACGTTCTACCGCCTCGTCGAGATGCTCGGAGCCCAGACGACTGGCCGTCAATTTGAATTCGATCGGCGCACCACCGGGACCGTGGGCCGCGGCCGAGAATGACAGCATATCCGCTCCAGGAACTCGTCCAGCCTTTTTTCGCCAGCGGGAGATGATTTCCTCGCTTCTGACGGTGCGATGCGACGCGTCCAACAGTTCCACTTCAACACTGCCAGAGTTTGACGCGCCGCCACTTTCGGGCGCAGCCCCTGGACGACCACTGGTCGAAATGAGCGAGCCGACAACGCGATACGACGTCAAGCCGACGGCTTCCTTTTCTTGCTCGAGTTCGCGGTTAACCTGCCAGAACGTCTCCTCCAAGTGTTTCGTCCAGCGATCCGCTATCGCTTCGGGTGTTCCATCGGGAAACGTGACCGCTGCCACGAGCGTGTTGCTGTCGAGCTTTGGAAAGAACGCGAACGGTACGATCCCCGATCGCGCCAGCGTAGCGACGAAGATCAGGGCCGCGATGCAGGCCGAAAGGAAGATCGAGCGATGGGCTAGTACGACCTTCAAGGTGGGGCGATAGACAGACTCGATAAATCGTTCCAGCCCCTTGTCGGCCACTCGATTGACCGACCTGGCCAAGGACGCCACCCAAGCCAAGACATAGAACACGACATGGAACAGATGGAAGACCAGGCTGTCGCGATGCGCCAAATGGCAGGGCAGGATCGTGACACTCTCGACCAAGGATACGAAGAGCATCGAAATAACCACCAGGGGCATGACGTACATGATCTTTCCCATCATGCCCGAGACGAACATCAGCGGGGCAAACGCGATCATGGTCGTCGATACCGAAGCGATCACCGAAGGGATGACCTCATACGCGCCATCAATGGCCGCTTGCAGGTATGCCTTGCCCATCTGCCGATGTGCATAAATATTCTCACCGACCACAATCGCGTCATCCACCACGATCCCCAACGCCATGATGAAGGCGAACATGGAGATCATGTTCAGCGTTTCACCGGTGAAATAGAGAAAGGCGCCGCTCATCAACAGCGAGAAAGGAATCCCCAACGCGATCCAGAAAGCCAGACGCAGATCGAGGAAGATCGCCAACAACACGAATACGATCGCCAAACCTTGCAGGCCATTGACCGTTAACAACTCGATGCGACTTCGTACCTCGACCGAACGGTCACCCCAGGTTACGAGTTCATAACCGGCCGGGACTTCGTAGGTCTCGGCAAAGTCTTTCACAGCGTCCACCATGGCCAACAAGTCTTCCGTGCTGCTGCGCAACACGGAAAGCACCAGGACGGGATGGCCATTGAATTCGCTGATGGCGGTCAGGTCGGTAAACGCATCGCGGACCGTACCGATGTCGCCGATCTTCAGCACGGCTCCGTCGGGATGCGTGATCAGCGGTAATTCAGCGATTTCTTCGCCGGTCAGACGCCGGTTGTATCCGCGCAGCAACACTTCCTGAGATTCGGCGCGCAACGTGCCGCCCGGCAGTTGGAAGTTTTCTCGCCGCACCACCTGCGCCAACTGCTGCAGCGAAACCCCGTACGCGCGCAAGGTCTCCTCGGGAACCTCGATGTCGATCTGG
The DNA here is from genome assembly GCA_963700575.1 of uncultured Planctomycetota bacterium. Classification (GTDB taxonomy): domain Bacteria; phylum Planctomycetota; class Planctomycetia; order Pirellulales; family Pirellulaceae; genus JAJRVM01. The sequence goes on from CAVOYC010000002.1 coordinate 409,659, forward strand.
TAGTCTTTTCCCCCTGTCAAATCGACGCGCGATACCTCCGGTAACAGCAACAATGCCTCGCGGACCTGTTCCGCCAACTCCCGCAACTGCACTGCCGCCTCTTCGTCCCGCTCGTCGGGCCCCACAACCCCCAATCGCAGCACCGTCTCACGCATCTCCGTCAATCTGATATCCGGGTCCTCGGCCAATTCGGGAAAACTGGGGATCTGGTCCACCGCCGATCGGACGTCGTTGAGCACGCGGTCCGGATTTTCCACGTCCGTCCGCAACTCCACCATCACCGCCCCGCTCCCCTCCGATGCCGTCGAATTGATCTTCTTGATGCCTTCGACGCTCCGTACCGCCTCCTCGATCTTCTGGCAGATTCCTTCCTCGATCTCTTCCGGCGAAGCGCCTGGGTACGGCACCGAAATCGTGATCATGTCCAGATCAAACTCGGGAAAGAAATCGCGCCGCAGTGATCGTACCGCGAACAAACCAAGCAGCATGCCTGCCATGAGAATGATGTTCATGGCCGGCGAATTCGATATGGCCCAGCGTATTACCGACTTCATTTCAACTCCGTGACTTCGACAGCAGCATTCTCGGTGGGGGATGCCAAGGGAGAAGTGACCACCAAATCGCCTGGCTTCAAGTTGGATCCGTAGGCATACGCCAGCACTAACTCATCGCTCGCATGAGCTACATGGATACGCTCCTCGTGAAGACGTCCCCGCTTCGAATCCCCCGCCCCGTCGGGCTTCACAGTCCACACTCGATTGCCCGGTTGTACCGCCGCCTCGGGAACGCGAGCAAGGCAACGCCCGGCCGGGCGTGCACGCGCACCTTCACAAACATCCCCGTCATCAAAGTGATGGGTGCCGACTTGGCGGCTGCCGTTACCTCGCCCTCGAATGTCATCTCCCGCGGGTTCTTCACGACCACACGGCATGGCACCATGCGCGTTTGCTGATCGACCTGAGCGCCATCAAAATAAGCCAGACTCCCCTGCCACTTGCATCGAGCAGTTCCCAAATCGAACTCGACCGTGGCCGGCGTCTCCGGCAACTCGTACGCGTTGTTCGTCGGGACCAGATCACCCGCACCGCGCTCGCTCTGCCATAACCAGTTCATTTGATGCATCGGCAGACTACAGCGAATCTCCATCGACGATGAATCCTGCACCACGGCCACCATGCCGCCGCGCTGCACGTATCCCCCTTGCTCCGGGCCTTCGCGAGTGATCACGCCATCAATGGGAGCGTGAATGTCAGTTCGAGTCAACTCGAGTTCGGCCTTCTCCAACTGCGCCAATCCCAGGTCGATGGCCGCATCCAACCGCGTACGTCGAGCCTCCGACAGTTCGAGCTGATCCTCTTCTGTCTGCAACGCGTCACGCGCCTGGAGCTCCTTTAAACGGGCGGTGTCAAGTTCCGACTTGGAGTACACCCCCGGGTCGTCAATCTTCTCATATCGATCGACCTCGCGACGCTTAATCGACAGATCCTCTTGAGCCAGTTCGATCTGCCGTTGGCGGGTAATGATCTCCACATCCAATTCGTGGACATTGGCCCGCGCCTGTTTGACATTCTCTTGGATTTGCCGTACTTCCAAATCGTAATCTTCTCGCGCTATGCGAACCAGTAACTCACCTCCTGTCACCGTGTGACCTACGCGGCAATTCTCGCTCTTCCAATCGATCCGTCCGGCGACCTCGGCCGGAATCTCGATTTCGCGAAAAGGGATCACCACGCCGTCCACGTCAAAGTCGATGCCGCCGGTGTGGTCCTCGATCGGGATCGCCTCGACCACGGCCGCGGACGCGGTCGCAAGGCCCTGCTGCTGAGGAACTCGACCCCGTCCAACCACAAAGAAGATGACGACGCTAATCGTGATAAGAGCCACCGAAATAAAACTGTGGACGACGACGCCAGTCCATGATCGGGGCCGCTGTGAAGAGCGATCGTCGTGGGACGCGAAACTCGAGTGGGCTGTCATGGTTGCGTCTCGTGGGTTTTGCCTTCTCAAGTCCAGCCGCTACGGCCAGTCCCGTCGTGATTCGAATCCGTGGCGAGGGGCGGCCACGAATTCCACGCGATCACCGCGTAACGGTGTGTTTGCCGCGACAGGCTCCCGGCCGCCGTGCTGCGATTTCCACCCTCCCCAAGACTACCATGCTCGGCCGGATCTACCCAGAGGAACTCCGCTGCTCGGCCCCGGTGTCGTGCAATCGTCTCGGTTCAACCCTAATTCTGAGGTGTGACAAAGTACCAGCTTATCCATTGAACCCGCCGCATGAGGTCGCGTGTCGCGGTCCGCACAGACCGCCCTCTTCGCATTTTGCGTGCAATCGCCAGAAAACGCAAATTCCGTGCGATTCAACTCACCCATGCCGGTCGCATTTCCCGAAGTCCTTTCTATGCGACCCTTCCGGTGCGCCGGTGCCGGGGCGTTGGGAATCGCCGTGCGGAAAGGACCCGACCAGCGCGTCTCGCATCTGAGCCAGCCCCCAAAGCACTGTTTTGAACGTTCGCCCAGCAAGCGTCAGGGGCCTGAGCTCCGTACTACCCAGATATTTTCCCTGTGATGAACGCGACACGGACACGGGGGATTGCTGTACTCGTTGCCACTTCAGGGGGGAGCGGCAAGGCATGTTACCGTCAAACCTTGCAACATCCAGGCACTACGCAACCATGCTCAGCGTTTTGGGCCAACTCTGCGTCGTCTGGATTATCGTCATGATAGGCGGCTGCAAAGTGGGCCCCGACTACTGTGGGCCGCCACCGGCGCCGCTTGGAGATGCGTGGCACGCTCCCCTCGAACCCGAGATTCGTGTCGATCGCGAGGAGCTTCGCGGCTGGTGGATGGGATTTCGAGATCCCGTATTGGATTACCTGGTTGCCCGCGCGACGTCGCAGAATCTCGATTTACGGGAAGCTGGCATGCGGATCATCGAGGCGCGTGCTCAGCGCTGCGTGGTGCGTGCCGATCTCTACCCTCAATTCACGGCAGACGGGTCTTTCACGCACGTCAAGCAGGCCATTTCGGGAGGCTTTTTCGCCGGGTTTGGCGGTCTGCCCGGCGCCAGCATTCGCTCCAATCTGGACCAATGGGCAATGGGGCTGGACGGCAGCTGGGAAATCGATGTGTTTGGGCGTCTGCGGCGGTTGGTTGAGGCGGCCAACGCTGACATCGCGGCGAGTGAAGAAGACTATCACGACGTCATGGTTATTCTGTTGGCCGACGTCGCCACCAGCTACGTCAACGCGCGCACGTTTCAAAAGCGGCTCGAATTCGCGCGCAACAATCTGGATATCCAGCGGCGCACCTTGGACTTGACCCAGAAACGTTTTGACGCCGAGCTGACCGGAGAATTGGACGTGGCGCAAGCTCGAGTCAACGTGCAAAGCACGGCATCGGAAATCCCGAGCCTGGAGACGGGTTTCCAACTGGCCCTCAATCGGCTGAGCGTCCTGTTAGGTGCGCCGCCGGGCGAGGTTGACAGGCTGTTTCAGCCGGCGACCAGCATTCCCGCGCCTCCAGCGGAAATTGCGATTGGAATTCCGGCCGCTTTGATACGTCGTCGCCCAGACATTCGCCGCGCGGAGCGCGAGTATGCCGGTCAAATGGCTCGTGTCGGTACGGCGATTGGAGAACTCTATCCCAGATTCTCGATTCTGGGCTCATTTGGGCTGGACGCCCGGCAGTTCGGAGACATGTTCCAGCGCGACGCCATCGGCGCTTCCATCGGGCCCCGAATGCAGTGGCAGATCTTCAGCTATGGCCGGCTCCGTTGTAACGTGCTGGTGCAAGAGTCGCGCGTGGAACAACGGGGGCTGCGGTACCAGTCGGCCGTGCTCCGCGCAGCCGAAGAGGTCGACGATGCCCTGGTCAGTTACGTGCGCGAGAAACAACGATTGGATTTCCTGGTAAAGACGGTTGAGGCGAGCAAACGTGCAGTGGACCTGTCAGGTCAACGCTACGTGGGCGGGGATGTAAGTTTCCAACGCGTCTTGGATTCACAACGATCGCTCCTAGTGTCTCAAGATCTGATGGCGCGAAGTCAGGCCGATGTCGCATTGAATCTCATCTCACTCTATCGCGCTCTGGGCGGCGGATGGCAGCTGCCGCCGGTGGCGATGACGGCTGAGGAAGTGATTCCATTGCCGGCGGCCGAACCCGGTGTTCCAGAACTTCCCGTTCCCGACCAAACCTTACCAGCCCAACGATAGGGTGCCGTCTTGAAGGGGGGGTCCGTTGTTGCGCTGTGCCAGCAATCTCGACCTAAATGTGACTCATCGATGGTTTGTGACACTCGCTCCCCTCAAGTTCGGGGGAAACGGTACAGCTGGACCCCTCACATACCCGATCATAGAGATGACGTTTCGTGCCGAGAGTGGCCACATTGTCTTCTTGAAGTGATTGGCGTTTGCGTATGTGGTGTGGTGCCTGTCAGCAAGATGTGCCTGGTGTTGTCGCGTCGTCGAGTGATTCCACGGTCTGCTGTGCTCGATGCGGAAAGCCGCTCGTGGGTGCCGCGCGGCGACGCGGTAAGCTGCAGACGCCCCAGGTTCCCGGGCCCCGCTCCGGCGAACCCACCGAGTCTTCGAGGGAACAGGTACCGTTTGAGGATCTTCCGGACTTCGTCGAGCTGGAAGACTGGGAGTTTGAGGAGACGATTCAGGAGGCCGCGCGGCTGGTACGTCGTACAACAGGCCCACCCGAACTGGACATTGCCGCTTCCATGCCTTTTCGGACGGATCGGCCTCACACATCGACAGCTCCTGCCGCGACGACTCGAGCTGCACTGGCAAATACCGCTCAGGTTCCCTCATCCGCTCCCGCCGGCCGTTCCATCCCCTGGCTGGTCCTGGCCGTCGGCCTCGCTGTATTCGTCTGTGGCACCGCGCTGATGGCGATCTCACTCGTCAGTGAGCGGCCTACACTGTGGCAGCTCGGGCTGCCCATGGTCCTCGCCGGGCAGGTGGCCGTGTTGGCCGTCGTCATCTGGCAGTTGGACGTTGTCTGGAACAGTCATCGGGCCACGTTCGTCGCCCTGCATGCCATGGACGACCAATTGCGACAGCTGCGCGACCAATGGGTGCTTCGTCAACAAGCCGAGCGGACTGCCGAGCAGCCCTTCTACCGGCATCTGGCCGAAGGGGCGAGCCCCGAAGTGCTGTTGGCTGATCTGAAAGACCAGATTGATGTCTTGTCGAAGCGTCTAGTTCGGGACCGACAGGCTGCATAACGGCAGACCACGATGCGCCGATTCTAAATGTCCAACTCCGCATCGCTACGATCCACCGCCGTTGCTCCCCGCCCGGGAGTCGTGGGCGCGAGAAGGGGTGCAAGAAACGTTACGGCGGGGCCGGCCAAATCCGCGGCTTTACGTAGGAATTTCTGTGCTCGTTCCGGTTCCCCGTCGCAGTAGAGGAACATACCGACAAGAAAGAGCATGTCGCCATCACCCGTACGCTCGAGCGCCTCTGCGACCAATTGTTCCAGGTGGGCAGACTTAGCGAGCCGATTGTCTCCGTAGAGAACATCCAGTTGAATTTCCTTGCCGGCCAGCGTGGGATCCAGTTCCACGGCAATTCTCAACGCTCTCGCCGCCAATCGGTACTGGCTGACAGCCACCAATCCGAAGCCTTGACGATAGTAGGCCTCGGACAAGTCGGGAGCGGCCTCGATCGCCGATTTGTAGCGTTGCACCGCTTCGTGAAACCGCTGCTTCAGAAACAACGCGTCACCAAACGTGACGAATCTCCCCGCTCGTTCGCGAGACGCGGCGTTGCTCTTGCGCAGCTTGCTGGCCAGGACGCCGGCCTCGGCAGGGGCCGGCTTCGATTCGGGCACGATGATAGCCGGCGGGATGGGACCGGCTGCATCGCTTCGCACACCCAGGAACCGCTCCACGGCGCGAGGACCGTAAGCGAGTTCCGCGGGAGCATAGATGGGTGGTAGATAATACTCCGCGTAGTTGGACGCAGAATCAAAGTAGACTCCCGTTGGCCCCCAGTATCCGTAACTCAAGCCTGGGTTGTATGTGCCATAACTCAACACCCGAGAGTAGACGTAAGCGGGACCAACACCCACGTAGAAACCGATCGAACGGTAGCCGGGCCAGTAGTAACCGGGTAGCCGTACCGCGTTGGGCCGAGAGCCAATTTGCCGATTACCACCATGGGCATGGTGCGGACTGACCGCGGAACGTGGATGCGAGCCAGAGAGTATTTTGTCATACGAACCGGGACGGTCAGCGCGAGTCGTGCTCGTCCACATGAATCCCACCCAGATCAGCAAAATGGCAACGGTGGTACTTTTCATTCCTCCGACTCCTTCAGAGTGATGCAACTCCCCCCGGGCCGTCCCCCGCTCGCTTCAAGCGATCGGACGCGTCCCGCCGATCGGACGAACCACCCGCTGGACGTGTCGGAACAGCAACAGGATCAACACCCACACCAGGCCAAGATAAAAGCCCATGAGCTCCCCTAAGACCACCCAGGCGGGAATCTCGGAGAACGCACTCCCAACCGTCCGCAGATCGAGTGCCAAGCCCGCCACTCCCCAAGCCACGGCCCAGCTTACGGCGACGGATAATACGTCCGTTACCGATTCGGGCGTCTGGCGACGCTGGTGTGCTGGCCGCAGGATGGCGGCCATTATCAAGCCTAAACCCCAGAACAGGAGACTCAACGGGCCCAGTTGCAGCGTGATCGCCAGCCATGTTGCAATGAGCGTAAACAGCAGCAACATCTCGCGAGCCGTGAACGGGCCGTTTGTCCGCATCCAATGCCCCATGAAATCCTCGCTGGTCGTCGTCAATGTCACCTTGGACGCCGCAGGTACCCGTACCGATAGACGTACTAGAAAGGGACCACTTCACAACACATCATCTTAACAGATTTTGTAGCTCGGCAACACATTCGTCAATCTTCACGCGCCGCTGCTGGAGCGAGTCACGCTCGCGAATCGTCACCGTCTTGTCGGTGAGCGTCTGTCCGTCAATCGTGACACAGTAGGGTGTCCCGGCTTCGTCCTGGCGTCGATAGCGGCGACCAACGGCTCCTTTCTCGTCATAGAAAACGGGAAAATGGGGCTTTAGCGTGGAATAGATATCCTGGGCAATTTCAGGCATGCCGTCTTTCTTCACCAACGGGAACACGGCAGCTTTGATCGGAGCCAGCCGTGGATGCAATTTCATGACCGTGCGTTTCTGCAGCTGGCCGTTTTCGTCCGGAGCCTCGTCTTCTGTGTAGGCCTCGCAAAGGAACGCGAGTGTCGCGCGATCGGCACCTGCGGAAGGTTCAATGACGTGCGGCACGAATCGTTCGCCAGTCAGTTCATCGCGGTACGTCAGATCTTTGCCACTGCCGCGCCACAGCGGCTTTCCATCCGCACCTTTCTGCAGCTCCAACGGACACGTGTCGGGGTCCAGCTTCCCCTCCATATGGCTCCGCAAATCAAAGTCTCCCCGATGCGCGATTCCTTCCAATTCACCGAACTCCCCGGCCGGCAGAAACGGAAAAGCATACTCGATGTCCGCGGTACCCGTGGAGTAATGGCTCAGTTCTTCCGATTCGTGTTCCCGCAAACGCAGTCGCTCACTCGCCAATCCCAAAGCCGTGTACCATTGCATCCGGCGGTCGCGCCAGTATTGATACCACTGCTTCGAGGCGCTCGGATGACAGAAAAACTCGATCTCCATCTGTTCGAATTCACGTGAGCGAAACGTGAAGTTGCGAGGCGTGATCTCATTACGAAAACTCTTTCCGATCTGCGCGATTCCAAACGGAACACGAACGCGAGTGCTGTCAACAACGTTCTTGAAATTGACGAAGATACCTTGGGCCGTTTCGGGACGCAGGAAGGCAACGCTCTCTTCGCCACCTAAGGCCCCGACAAACGTCTTGAACATCAAGTTGAACTCGCGAGGCTCCGTCAGCGTTCCCAATTTGCGGGCGTCGGGCCCCAGCACCACGCTCAGATCGTCGATTTGCGGCAACCGAATGAAATCACCCTCCCAGCCCAACTGGTCCGCGTCCTTGGCTCGAAGTTTAAAGTATTTCAGTGCCCGGCGCTGAACATCATCTTGCTCGTCGGACGTTTCCGCCATCGTGGCGACGAAAATGCGCTCACCTTTTGCCTTGGCCCAGCGGCCACGCACCTGGTCGTAGCGATAGCGACGCTTCGATTCGCGGCAGTCCACCATTTCGTCGTGGAACAGATCGTAGTGTCCGGAACACTTCCAGACCTGCGGATGCATGATAATCGTGCAGTCGAGTCCCGTCATTTCATACGACGAAGGAGCGCCCGCAGGTGGGACCAGCTCGTTGTGCCCGGTCACCATGTCCCGCCACCAGCTCTCTCGCACATTGCGTTTGAGCTCCACTCCCAGCGGGCCATAGTCCCAGAAACCGTTCAGACCACCGTAGATTTCGCTCGACTGGAACAGAAACCCCCGTCGCCGACACAATGAAACCAGTTTGTCCATTTCCATGATCGAATAGAGTCCGTGCCACCAGTATGCAGTACCAAGTTTCCCAAACCGAAGGTCTTGCCCCGTTTCCTCGCCACGCCTCCGCGCGTCATCCCGGGCAAACCGCATCCGACCCTTCGCCAATTGTCACCCAGACAATGTACTATCCAGGCGAATTCGCGAAAGGGGGAATCCCCCTCGCTGCCACGAATTCTCTGTGCCACGAAGTCGCGAGAACGCGACACTTGGGCCGATTGCCGTGAAGAACAGCGGCCAGAATGCCTTGACGCTCGACAGGCACCAGCGGCGCTTACTTGAGTTGCTGCAGGATCGATTCGGTCTGTTGCAGATCGTCGATCAAGACGTCCGGCCCGGCAGCCTCCAATTGCTCGCGCGTGTGCCAGCCCGTGGCGACCGCCGCGACCTTGGCACCGATGGCCCGAGCACAGCTGATATCCAGCGGCGTGTCGCCTATCACCCACACGCGGCTCGGAGCGATATCGCCGTTAATGTGTGCTCGCGATGCCGCGAATGCCTCGTGAGCCACGTCGTTGCGGTTGACGTGCGTGTCGCCATATCCACCAAAATGGAAATGGTGCAGCAACCCGTAATGCTCCAGCTTCATGCGAGCACCCTCGCGTGCGTTGCCGGTCAGCAGCCCGGTCGCCACGTCATCACGTTGGGCGAGCTCGTCGAGTAGACGCGCCACGCCCGGTAATACCTCGCCCTGTCGCCTTGGCAAATAGAATTCGAGTCGCTGGAGATACTCGCGACACAATAAATCCCAGTTGCTGGTTGAATCCGCTATCCCGTGCAACCGAAACAGACTCTGTGCGATGCCGCGATCCGTGCGCCCGCTGAAAGGAACTTCTCCCGGTTCGCGCACCCTGAATGTCTCGGAAAACGCTTCCAGCAGTGCCTGCCCGCCGGCTCCGCCGGTCTTGATCAGCGTCCCGTCAATGTCAAACAACAAAATGATCATCGCAACCGTCTCACCTCGTGACCCCTCGGGGAGTCCCCCGTTCTTGGTTTCCGCCCGCAGGTGACAAACGGCCAAGTGTTGATCGGCGGAAGCTGACTCCAAGTAATCGCATGCTGGCCCACCAGCAGACTAACGGATCGACGCCGGACGCACAATGCCGCCGGGCGCACGCCGCAAGACGTCCCAGCTTCCTCCCGAAACTGCTTGAGTCGCGGCGTTTAACATCCTGTCGGACAGATGTGCCGAGGCGCACGCTTGGACGAAGTCGTGCGCTGTGCTACAATAACAGGGAACTCTTTTTGAGTAATCAAAAAATATGTTTTGGAAACATCTCTTACTAAGTCTTATGGGGGGGGTGTATATGAGTCCTGCGATCAACCTGACGATGGCCGTGCTGGCACTCACGCTGACGTATTTCGTGCTGCGTCCGCAAGCGGGATGGTACTGGCGTTGGCATCGGCGGCGCGGGCAGCCGGAGCGCGTGCAGATCGAGGATGCCTTGAAACACCTGTACGGTCGCCGTGAGGCAGGCAGCGGGGGCTCGATCGACGGCATTGCCGGTGCCCTGGAAGTGAGTCGCAACGTGGCCGCGGCTTTGGCGCATCGTCTGGAGCGGCGCGGACTGTTGGTGACCGGTTCTGAAGGATTGCAGCTGACCGAAGGCGGTCGCCGCTACGCGCTGCAGATCATTCGCACGCATCGGCTGTGGGAGCAGTACCTGGCAGAGCAAACGGGGATCGGCGAAAGCGAGTGGCATGAGCGGGCCGATCGAGTCGAACATGAGCTGACCCCCGACCAGGCCGACGCGCTCGCGGCGCGAATGGGTGACCCGGTGTTCGATCCGCATGGCGATCCGATTCCTTCCTCGACGGGAGCCGTACGACTGCCAGAGGGTCGGCCGATCAACGCCATTGAATCGGGCCAATTGGCTCGCATCGTGCACATTGAAGACGAGCCGGAATCAACGTATCGCATCCTCCGTGACGCTCAATTGCAGTCCGGCATGATCGTGACGGTAGTGGAGTCGAGGGCGGAAGGCATCGAAGTGGACAACGGTGTCACGCGCTGCGTGCTGGCACCGCTGGTGGCGGCCAACGTGACGGTCCAACCGGTTGACCAACAAGTTGCAGAACGCATTTCACTGCGACGATTGTCGTCACTCGTCGGGGGCGAGGAAGCCACGGTGACCGACATTTCGCCCGCCTGCCGAGGTGTGGAGCGACGACGGCTGCTCGACTTGGGGCTGGTACCAGGAACGGTCGTGAAGGCCGAGTTCGCCAGCCCCTCGCGCGACCCGGTGGCGTATCGGGTGCGCGGCGCACTGATTGCCCTGCGCAATCAGCAAGCGGACATGATTCATATTGCAGAGGAGTTGAGGGTGGAGAGTTGAGGGTGGAGAGTGGAGAGTGGTTACCGTGTGGGATACTCCCCTTGAGACGCAGGACGACGAACGATGACCAGTAGCAAGTGCCAGGCCTGTCCCGCGCATAATGCCGTGCAACTCGTGCGGATGGGGGTGCACGTTGACAGTTCACGCAATTCGTCGTGGCGTTGGCGGGTAATCCGAATACGGGAAAGAGCACGGTCTTCAATGCTATTGACCGGTCTGCGGCAACATACGGGCAATTGGCCCGGCAAGACGGTGGCGCGCGCGGAAGGTGGATTCCTGTACCAGGGACGCAGCTACAAGCTTGTCGATTTGCCGGGCACGTATTCGCTGTTGGCGACCAGCACCGACGAGGAGATCGCTCGAGATTTCGTCTTGTTCGGACAGCCGGATGTGACGTTGGTGGTTGTCGATGCCACACGGTTGGAACGGAACTTGAATCTGGCACTTCAAGTCATGGAAATTACCGACCGCGTGGTGGTCTGTTTGAATCTGATCGACGAAGCGCGACAGCACGGTCTGTCAGTCGACACCGCGGAGTTGTCGCGCCGTCTGGGTGTACCGGTGGTGGCCACGTCAGCTCGGTTTGGCGAAGGGATTGGCGAGCTATTACGTGTGATCGATGGTGTGGCGACCGGACAGATGGCCTCCACGCCGAACCGCTCAGTGCCCCAGGCCGACGGTCTTTCGGCGGCAGTAAAAGAGCTGCAGCCGGAACTCGCGCAGTTGATTCCCGGACTGCCCAATGCTTCCTGGGTGGCGACGCGTCTGCTGGACGGCGATCGAGGCATTGCCGAGGCCGTGCGTACAGGTCGAATTGACCCAGTTGACTCGATTTGTCGACGGCCCCGCGGGTGACGACAGCGCGGTGGCGGTTGCGTTGGACGATTCCGCGCAGCAGCAACAACTGCACCGAGTTTTCGCCAAGACGCAGAACCTGCGGTGGAAGATCGGGGCGCACGTCCACCAGTCATTGGCGGAAGAGACCTATCGCGCGCGCGGCGGCCATTGCCGATGCGGTGGTGCAGCGCGACGAGGCCTCCGATGCGCGCAGCTGGGACGCAGACCCTCGACCGCTTGCTGACCAACCGCTGGACAGGCATTGCCGATCATGGTCGGCATGTTGGCCGTGGTGTTGTGGCTGACCGTCATCGGTGCCAACGTTCCCTCGGCGGCGATCGCTTCACTTGTTGCTCGACACGGTCCATCCGATGTTGAAAGTCTGCCGCCGCTGCAAGTCGGTCTCCCCTGGTGGCTCGACGGCTTGCTGATCGACGGCTGTTATTTGGCCACGGCGTGGGTGGTCAGCGTCATGTTGCCGCCGATGGCGATCTTCTTTCCGCTCTTTACGCTGCTGGAAGATTTTGGCTACTTGCCGCGTGTGGCCTTCAATCTGGACAAGACGTTCCAGCGTTGCGGGGCTCACGGCAAGCAGGCGTTGACCATGTGCATGGGGTTCGGCTGCAATGCGGCCGGTGTGGTCGCGGCGCGGGTGATCGATAGTCCTCGCGAGCGATTGATCGCCATCATTTCCAACAATTTTTCGCTCTGCAACGGACGCTGGCCGACGCAGATTCTGATTCGCGACGATCTTCGTCGGCGCTCTGGTTCCAGCCTATCTTGTCGGGGCTCGTGGCGACGTTGGCCGTGGTGTGCGTGGCGCTGCTGGGTGTCTCGATCACCTTCCTGGTTTCCTGGGGCCTCTCGCGCACCATGTTGCGCGGCGAGCCTTCCACATTCCATCTGGAACTGCCTCCCTACCGGCCTCCGCGACTGTTGCAGACGCTCTACACGTCGCTGATCGATCGCACGATCTTCGTGTTGTGGCGAGCCGTTCTGTTCGCGCTTCCTGCCGGGGCGGTGATCTGGACCATCGCCAATGTACCCTTCGGTGACGTCTCTCTGGCTCAGTGGCTGATCACTCGGCTGGATCCCGTCGGCTGGTTGATCGGACTCAACGGCGTCATCCTCGTTGCCTACATCGTGGCGATTCCCGCCAACGAGATCGTGATTCCGACCGTGTTGATGCTGACGGTGCTTGTCGCGTGCGGGCACGCGACGTGGGAGCGAAGGAGCCGGCGTCATGTTCGAACTCGATTCGGTCTACCGAAACGGGGGTCCTGCTGCGCGCGGGCGGCTGGACTTTGCTGACCGGCATCAACCTGATGTTGTTCAGCCTGCTGCACAATCCCTGCTCCACCACGATCTACACGATCTGGAAAGAAACGGGCAAGTGCCAAGTGGACCACCGTGGCCACGCTGCTCCCCCTGGCACTGGGATTCATCGTCTGTTTCTTCGTGGCGCAGATGTGGTATCTGTTGGTGGCGTAGGCAGCTTCCGTCCCCGGCACTCGCGTCACCCTCAGGAATCTGCGACAGTACAGACGTTCAACGTTCCCACTGCAGCACAGAGGGGACCGCGCAATGGCTCTCTGGCCCCTCGGACACGCGGCACGCGCCAGCAGTGGCGACGGTTCATAAGATGGCCCCGACGCTCTGTCCGCTCAGCCGCGACGGTTTCCGCTACACCACCGGTCCGAAGTGGGCCTCCATGCGTGGCCAGCTTCTTTCCGTCCGCCAGCAGCGAAGCGAATTCTTCGTCGCGAGAGAGGCTGGTAGTCGTTGACCAGTTGGACGTTTTCCCGCAGCTGTTCGACCGTGTGCGGACCGATCACGCACGAGGCCACACCTGGCAGACCCAACGCGTAGCGAACGGCCAGTTGCTTCATCTTGCTCTGGACCATGGGGCCCGTGTTGGGGCCTTCGGCGACTCCGAATCCGCCCTTCATGCCGCCGTAGACTTTCATGCAGGCGATCCCCATGTTGTGTTCCAGGGCGGCCGGTAAGCACCTTGGTTTCGAAACCGTACGTGTGACGATCGACGAAGTTCATGGCGACCATCATCACGTCGATATGACCGGTGCTTGATCAGCGGTAGGAATTTCTCGGGCGGCGATGGCCGGAGATCCCGATGAACCGAATGACTCCTTCTTCCTTTTTGCGCAGCAGGTATTCGAGTGACCCGCCTTTGCCCATCACCTTCTTCGTGTCGCGGTTGCCGATGCTGTGGATGTACATCAGGTCCAATTTAATCGGTGCGCAGTTTCTGGAGCGAATCGTGCAACGACTTCTCCGCTTGCTCGGCCGTGTCGGCCCACACCTTGCTGGTCAGGAACACGTCGCTCGCGCCGTCCTTCGAGCGCGATGCCGATCGCCTCTTCCGCTTTACCATAGACATTCGCGGCGTCGATGAAGTTGATGCCCAGTTTCAGCGAAGTTTCGACCAGCCGTGCCACGGCCGGGATATCGACCTCACTCGACTTACCACAGGGCCAGGTGCCGAGGGCCAGGGTGGACACTTTGCTGTCCGGTTCGTCCCAGTACGCGTTGTGGCAGCGTCGACTCGCGCTGCTGCGCCTGAGCGGCTCGGCAAATCAACAGGGTTCCGGCACCCGCGGCACTGGCTCGTTGGAGAAACGAGCGGCGTGAAACACCAGATTGTGAACGGTTTGTCATGGTTGCTATCTCCTGCGAAACTCGTAATTTCTGGACTGGGAGGGGACCCGGCACTCTTCGGCCAGGACAGTGCGTTGACCCCGGACGACCCATCATCGAAACAGCGGCACGCCGACCGTGAGTCGTTTGGGATTGAAGGGGAAGACGGCCTCCTTCAACGACAGTCCGCGCACTTCAATTTCTTCTGGATCGATCGTCCCGATGCCTTGTTCGGCCAGCAGCTTCAGATGGTTGTCACCCATGAAGGGGAATTCCCTATGGTCGGCCAGCGGATTATAGCCCATGGCGACCGCACAAATCGCGTCGGTGCAAACGCCATTGAGGCCGGCAAACAGCAGGTGGGGTTCCACCGGCTCAACACCTCTGATCCACGGCCCTTCGCCACCGCGGTTGGTCTGTATCCCGTCGACCAAGACCAGGTCCGGTTGCCGGGCTCCGTACAAGTCCGCCGTGATGCGCGGTACGCGATAACTCCATTCACGTGGTGAATCCGGGGTCTATTTCCTGAGGCACGCCAGTTGGTGGCATACGCACGCCGTGGTGGAACGTGTCGCCACGTGGCGTGATCGACTGTTCGTCCACCTTCGCTTGTCCTGCCCCGTCCACCGCATCACCATAGATCGACGTGGGGGCGATGCCGAACAAGTTCTTCACCGACATGGTGACGCCGGCATTGGCATGGTCCTTCAGTTTGGCCAGTGAAATGAAGACATCTGTCTTCTCATACCGTTGATTCAATTCGACGGCCGGATAGATGAAACCGCCCCATGGCACCTTGAACTGGCTGTAGTTTTTCCAGGGACCTTTGTGACGCGTGTCTTCCCAACTGACTTGACTCCCTCCGGCACGATTGATGGCAGCAATATCCCAGCCGCCCTGGGCCATCACTTCTTCCAGCGATCGATGATCGTAGCTGCTCTCGACAAGGATAATTTTCGCGGCACCGGCGGTATGCAAGGCAGCACAAGTGGCGGCGACAAAGTTCGGGTGCACGTGATACGTCTGATAAGCCGGCAGGTTGGCCAGTTTCATGCGGGGCCCGCCAGTCAAGTTCAGCTTGATCGTCACCGTCTTGCCGGAGACCAGGGATCGGAGGCCGCCGATCGCATCGAGTGCCTCGCCCAGCCGGGCTGCGAGAACCTGGGGTTGATACGAATCACAGCGACCGATCGCCACCGGTGACGTGGGAGCGGGAGCCAGCAAGTTGGCCCGCACCGGACGAAGGAGACGCGGACAGAGCGAAACCGCTGCCGCGCCGGCCGCGATGGTAGCCGAATGTCGCAAAAAATCACGCCGATCGAATTGCCTTGGCATCGTCGTCTCTCCCGGGACGGGTCGCAGGGTGTCTGATTGCCGGTCGCCTGGCACTCCACGATTGTGACGTTTCCAACGCCGTTCTGCAATCAGAAACCGGTGTTAGCGGCCCGCTGTTTCGGATCCAGCGTGCCGGGCCCTGGAGTGCGGAGTACTGTATCTCGCTGCCCCGCGAGGCGGGGTGACATCAGCCACCGGCCAGTCGCACCGGTTACTCTACTGTTGTGCCGCGGCTTCGGCCGAGAGTTTTTTGGTTTCCACCTCGAACCACTGGTGCTCGGGCCGAGCGAGAATCTGGTCGATCAGTGCGTACACGGCCTGGGCACCTGGCACATTACCCGCCTCTTCGCCCTGGTGAGCTTTTTCACGAGCTTGTGGAATCAGCTGCATGTAGAACCGTTCCGCGACTTCGTACATGCCGTGCCAGTGCGCGTAGTCGGGAGCCATCATGGAGGCTCCATGCCGGGCAATCACCACGGTGGCACCTGAGGGTGTTGTGAATTCCCTCGACTCGCCCACTTTGAACTCGTTGACGGTGGCCACAAAACGCAATGCCACCTCCGCGTCTTGTGTGGGGTACAGAAATCGAATGGCCATGGCCCCGAAGGCACCGTACCCGGCCACCAAACCGCCAGCCATGGCCAGCGAAGAAGTTTTGGCCAGGAAAACACGCCGATCGGTCGTCGCACGCTCGACATTCCGTTGCGAAATCGGGTCTTCGCCACTCATGAATTGTTGCTCCACGTAATCCAGAATCGGCAGTCCACCTGAAAGCCGAAGATGATGGGCCTGTCGCCTCGGTCCACTTGCTCACCGCCAACGTGCCCCAAATCTACTTCGGGTGAAATCGGTTCACAAGTCGATTCTCTCGACAATCGCCGGTTTTCTGCCCAGGTTTGACATAGATCAAGCTCGCTCTTGATGGAGGTCAATTCTCGCTGACTCCTCCGCTTCTCACGTCTGACGTGCGTCAAACGCGTGGGATCGACTCGGTGTCAAGATGTGCCGACTGGGAAGCCTCCTTCGTCTGCGCCCTCTCGCTTAACGGCGGAGTCTTGGATAAACCGATGAACGCGGTATCCACCATAACAGAAGTGTCGTGGGGCGCGAGTGCTGCGCAAGCGCGAAAATGTCCGGGGGCGGCGTGCGAAACCACAAACAGACATCGAAAAGGCACGTGCTGATGAAAGCCTTCATTTTCTCAAAGGTGGTTGCGTGGTCGGTGACAGCGCTCGTTCTGCTGGTATCGCCGCCGGCGCTGGCCGCGGAGCACCCGTCGTTTGATTTCGGAAAGGCCGGTGACGTGAGTCCCCCGGCACAATACTCGTTGTCCGATAGTGACTCGGACCTCGCTGCCCGGGGCGAATTCGTGACCGGCAGTCTGTCCGCGCTGCTGGATGAACCACCGGTGGCACCCTGTTCTGAATGTGGCCCACAAGCCAAGTGCGACTGTGAAAAGATGAAAGAGTTGAAGAAGAAGGTCACCAGTGCTTACAACATCGTGTTCTACAAGAACAATTTTGACTATCTGTGCGATCCCTGCTACGACGGTTGGCACCTGGGCGAAGCGCTTAAGAGACGCGGCATCGGCGACTGGATCACGCTGGACGTGGGCGGCCAATTCCGGATGCGGCATCAATCTGAGCGCAATAGCCGCGGCCTTGGACTGACCGGTCGCGACGACGATTTCCTGCTCTACCGAACGCGTCTCTACGGCAACGTGGAGGTTGGCAATGGCTTTCGATTTTTTGCCGAAGGGTTTGACGCCACCAGTGAGTATGAGGACTTCGCCCCACGACCGATCGAAGTCAACCGCATGGATATGTTGAACTTATTTGGTGATTTCCGCCTGCTCGATATCGATTGCGGCACATTGTGGGCACGCGTCGGGCGCCAGGAGTTGGTGTACGGAAGACAGCGACTGGTATCAGTACTCGATTGGGCCAACACGCGCCGCACTTTTGACGGCTATAAACTCCTCTGGAGCGGTGAAGCGCTGGATGCGGATTTCTTCTATACACGTCCCCTTTTTCCCAAAGAAACGCATTTTGACTCTCCAGATTACAATCGTGAGTTCATGGGAGCATATTTGACCTACAAGAAGCTCCAACACCAGCAACTTGATCTCTACTACCTGGCCTATAACAACAATTCCAACACGGTGGACAACTTTAATTACGACACGTTCGGTGCCAGCCTGTATGGGAATTGGGAAGTCTGGCTGTGGGATCTGGAAGCAGCTTATCAGAGCGGCAACTTTAACGGTCAGAATCACAATGCCGGAATGTACACGGTCGGTGTGGGACGAAACTTCGAGTGTGTGACCTGGAAGCCGACTTTGTGGGCTTACTACGATTGGGCCTCGGGTGACGACATCCTTGGCAACGGATTCGACCACCTGTTTCCCTTGGCGCACAAATACCTCGGGTTCATAGATTTCTTTGGTCGGCGAAATATCGAAGATGCCAATCTGCTGCTCACGTTCAGCCCGCACGAGCGTTTTAAGTTTCTGCTCTGGTACCATGTGTTCCACTTGCAGAACATCAACGATGTGCCGTACAGCGTAGCCATGACGCCGTTTAATCCGGGCAACCAACCAGGAAGTACTAGCCTGGGCCAGGAACTAGATACCACCGTGACGGTGACGCTGACGCCGCGCGCCAATCTTCTGTTCGGCTACTCACAATTCTTCGCCGGCGACTACTATTTCACCACTCCCGGTGTACCTTACGCTGGCGACGCCTCGTTTTTCTATACGCAGCTCGAGGTCAATTTCTAACGATGTTCGTGGCCGCTGTCCCAGGCTACGGCGAAGCTTGCCTTCGGCGAAGCACAATCGGCTTCAAAAACCGCGAACTCAGGCTTGACGCTGCGGGTGACAATATCGACGGACCGCGAGGTTGATGAGAGATGGCGTGCTGCGTAGTCAGCGTTGGCGAAAGAGAAACTCTACTCCCCTCTTGCGTCCCTCCGGTAGCTGCGCACCGTACGCATCTCACGCGCGAGAAAGTCTTTCCGCGCGAATCGCGTGGCGTCCGTAGCTGGCGAATCTGAGTGGCAGGAAAAAAGCCAGCGGTCTGCAGGTGATATTGTCCCAGCCCGGAAGCAAGTATACTAAGGAACCGGGGAAAAATAACTTCCAGATTTGCTAGTCCCTCACCCTACCCTCTCCCCAAAGGGGCGAGGGAACAAGGTGAAGTTATTTTTCCCCCGATCCTAAATCGAGTTTCCTGATTCGTGGAAGTTTCGCAACGGCCAAAATTCCACGAATCGTGAAAAGTGATTTAGACGGCAAACATCGTTCTTGCCCTGCCACCGCGATGCCTGCCCGTGACCCAGATCCGCAGCTTACGCCTGCAACTCGGTTGTACAAGGCAGGGAGGTTACCGGTGGTCACGGCCGCCGTACGCAAATTCTCGACTTCAGACAGGAGAAGCTGTTATGAACGCTGACTCAAGCCGTCAAAGCAAGTGCGGTGATCGCTCCTGTGGCGCCCCTGATGCAATCAGTCGCCGGGAGTTTTTCGGCAATGTCGGAGGCGCGGCAGTGCTTGGCGGCGCCGGCCTGATGCTGGCGTCGCCAGCGTTGGCAGCTGCGACAACGTCAGCAGAATTCGGTCCGCCGGAGGGAAAACGGTTACGGGTGCAGCCGGTGCTCACTTACGATTGCCCTCAGCGGCAGGAGCAGACGAGTTGGCGGGGTTACGGTGGAGTCGTCAGCGACGCGGGCGCGGCACAGGAAGCTCAGCGCATCACCGGTGATCTGAAAACAATGGCGACCGACTCCGACTTTCCCGTCGAGTTCCTGCCGGTCATGTGCGTTTCCACCAAAGAGCAGGCTCAGCAAGCGATGAACGCCCAGTGCGACGTGTTGGTGGTTTATGCTGCCGGCGGCTCGCTGCTTTACGATCTTGTGGCTGGCCACACGCCGGTCATCGTCTTCGTGCGCCATCGTACGGAGCCTCACTATCTGTGGTACGAGATCGCACACTGGCGGTTGCTACGCCAGAACGACGATAAGATCTCGCGGCCGGGGATGAGTGTTGACGACGTGGTGGTCGACGAGCCGCGGGAACTGTTGTGGAGGCTCCGCGCGCTTTACGGTCTCCAGAATGCCCAGGGGACGAAAATGCTGGCGATCGGCGGCCTGGTGGCCTACAGTCAGCCGGGCCAGGAGACCGGCCCGCGGCACGCTCAGGAAGTGTGGGGCTACCAGCTGGAGACATTGCCTTACGAGGAGTTTTCTCGGCGGCTCGAAGAGGCGAGACAGAACGAAGGTGTCAAGAAGGAAGTTGAGAAACAGACCAGCGAGCTGCTCGCGCAGCCGAACGTGACTCTCCAGACGCAGCGAAAATTTGTGTACAACACGCTGCTCGCCCTGCGCGTCACGAAACAACTGATGCACGAGACGGGCGCGACCAACTTCGGTTTCGGGCACTGTATGGGGAAGCCCGTGATCGGAATGCTGGAAACGCCTCCCTGCCTCCTGCTGGCCCTGGCCAACGATGAGGGCTATACGGCCTATTGCCACACCGATTTGACACACACGCTACCCGGCGTACTGATGAAATGGATTGCCGGCAAACCGTCCTTCGTCTCCAACTCGCACTTCCCGCATGATGGTGTGTTTACCGTCGCGCATTGTGCCGCACCACGCAAGATGAACGGCATCAGCTGCGAGCCCACGACGATAATGACGCACTACGAATCGGATTACGGGGCGGCATCCAAAATTGAGTATCCGAAGGGGCAAGTCGTGACCGTGGTGATTCCCAACCTGCATTGCACGAAGTGGCAGGGGTTCCGAGGCTCGATTCTTGAATCGCCTTCACGGCCCGCCTGCCGGTCACAAATGGATATCGCCATTGATGGTGACTGGCGCGCGCTGCAACGCGAAATGGAAGGGTTTCACGTGCAGGTCGTGTACGGTGACTATCTGCGCGAGATCGGCTATGCACTCAAGAAACTGGGCCAACCCGAGTGGCAGTGCTTCAGCACGTCTTAGTGGCTTGGCCCGGTAGTGACACGAATCGCGATCACGCTGCGACACTCAAACGTATTGTGGGATCTTCAGCAGTTCGCCGTCACGCCCTGCCGACTGGTGCGCAACGATGCCCGAGACGGTCATGTTCAGCGCCTAGGCGATGTCGACCAGCGGCTTGCGGTCCTCGAGGATCGACATGACGAACTCGTGTCCCAGGTAACCGTGGGATCCGCCGTGGCCGCCGGGATTAACGGTGGGAGGCAAGGCGGGACGCGCCAGGTCGGGAAGCTGCTTCTCGAGTCCTTGATAGTCCATCCCGACCATGGATCCTTTTTGCCCGCGACATCGGCCGATCTCGCCGCCGTAACCGGGCGTATCCCAGCTGACCCCCATCCGCGCCATGCCGCCTTCGCTGGTGCGGAACAGAGCGATTTCGGTGCCGAAAGGATTTTTGTACGGGTTGTTTTCCGGCTGCAGTTCGTCGCGGATGCTCGGCATTCCCATGCACGAGACTTCCGTGAAGCTCCCGCCTGTCACGCCAACATAATAGGCGTTGGAGTGCGTCGGGTACCATTGCGGCGGCAGGCCGATGCGCCAGCCCTTGTAGGAATCGATCACGGCGCAGGCGTAGTGGAAATACTCGCCTTCGCTGTACACCAGCTTGCCGAATCCGTCGGCCTCGTAAATCGCCCGCATCGCGTCCAGGTCGTCGTGGTAACAAGACGTTTCGAACATCATGTACTTCAGGCCGGACGACTTGACCGTTTCGTACAGTTGGTCGGCGTCTTCCAGATGCATCCAGACGGCCGGCACCGCCGTGGCCACGTGCTTGCCGTGCTTCAGGACTTCGATGCAGTGCCGGCGTGACTGGGAGCGTCCGTGGCCACGAAGATCGCTTCGATCGAATCGTCTTTGACCATTTCTTCCAGCGACGGATAGGTCTTGCTGCACTGGCACTCCTGGGCCAACGCCTGGCAGCGATCCGGAAACAGATCGCTGACCGCCACGACTTCGACGTTGGGGTGATGTTGCAGGGAGAACTGCGAGCCGAACCGGCAGACACCGTAGCCGACGATCCCCATGCGGATCTTCCTGTCAGAAATGCTCTCCCAGGTCTTGCCGGCGTTTTCCTTCCGTTTCTCTTCCTCAAATCCTTGGATCTGCTGTTCGTCGGCACGTGTGGTCGAGGACAAACCCCACATGGCAGCGCCGAAACCCGCGGCCTGGAGAAAAGAACGGCGAGAGGGATTAGTTGGCATCTTGTGTGCTCCTCTTGAGGTGGGCGTCTGGTAAACCCAAGCTAAAGTACTCAAACGGTAAATCACGCGGCCCGTGTAACCGGTAAAGCCGCATTTTTGTGGTTCGTTTCCCGACGGGAAGGGTTCGGAACTCACATCCAGCGCAGCGTGGCGAAATCACAGGCCTTTCCGGCGTTGGATCTATTGGCAGGGGCGGGAAGTTTGCACTTTGAAAAAAAACATCGGCTCTGCCGACCATCGCTGGACGGCGACTCGGCGCGTCGACGGAGAGTGCTGACAGTCTACACCAATTTCTGTAGAAGAGCATCACACGAAGTGCGGATTCCGTGCTGAATTCGTTGCGGCATTTTGGGGCTGTGCCATTCGAGACTGTGCGACACGCTTGACTCGACGGTCAGATGAAGATGCCCAGGCTACTCCCATGACCGCTGGCGCTCAGCCGGTCGTCCCCCACGACAGGTCAGTTCGGCAACTGCTCATTGATCGTGGCGGCAACTTGTTGCACCGACAGGGCGTCGGTATCGATCTGGACGTGCGCGATGCGCTGGTACAGCGGTGTTCGCCGGGCGAGCACTTCCGCCACTTCGTCGGTGAAGCTCTTCGTCCCCGTCAGAGAGGGACGCTGCGTGTCACCCTCGATCCGTTGCACGATCGTGTCGGTGGTTGCCTTGAGCCACACCACGGTCCCGGCTCCGCGCAAAACCTCGAAATTCGCCTCGCGCTCAATCACGCCACCCCCGCAATCGATGACTTGCCCGTCCCGGGCCGCGAAAGTGCGCACTGTTTCCTCTTCCAGATCGCGGAAGGCAGGCCAACCTGCTTCGGCCACGATTTCCGGTATGCTTCGGCCGGCTCGCCGTTCGATTTCGTGGTCGAGCGAAACCACGTGCAGGTCCAATGTTCTGGCCAGTGCTTGGGCCACAACGCTCTTCCCCGTTCCGCGATAACCGACCAACACGATGTTCATAAGTTCTCTTCCACAATCTGACGCATGACCTTGCGAGGCGCCTGGTGGCCCGTCCAGAGTTCGAATTGCACAAACGCTTGACCCAGGAACATCTCCAGTCCCAAGATGGTCTTACAGCCGGCATTCTCGGCGTCCTGAATCAACTTCGTGCGACGCGGGTTATAGACCGCGTCAAACACCGCGAGCCCTTCTCCCAGTAACTCGGGAGGAACCAGGCTCTGGTCGTCATTGGGATGCATGCCAATCGGCGAGCAGTGTAACAGGATGTCGGCCATTTCCAGTTCGGCACGTAGCGAATCGGCTGTCAATTGCCCCCAGCTGACATGTGACTGTCCCTTGTGCTGCACGTCGCGCGCCAGCAGTTCAAGTTCCTCCTTCTTGACACCCAGGATGGCCATGCTTTCCGGCGGTGCCTCGCGCGAAATCGTGACCGCAATGGCCCTCGCGGCCCCGCCCGAACCGAGGACCAGGGTGCGACTTCCCTCGGGATCGGCACCCGCTTCGCGCAATGCGGAAAGCGCGCCGAATCCGTCCGAGTTGGATCCATGCAGGCGACCTTCTTCGTTGACCACTGTGTTGATACAGCCGATGATCCGCGCCGTTTCGTCAACCTCATCCATCCCCTCCAACGCAGTGACTTTGTGCGGGATGGTGATGCTCAAGCCGCGGTATCCCATCACGCGCGTGCCATCCAGGGCGCGCAGCACATGCCCCGGTTCCACGTCGTGGGCCACGTACACGTAGGGGAGATGACAGGCTTCGAATGCCGCGTTATGAATCGCCGGCGAAAGGGAATGTCCCACCGGATGGCCGAAAATGGCACACACCTGCGTTTTGGCGTCGATTGGCTGCATGACAGTTCCCCTGGTAGATCGTCAAACGGAATGCGGTATCGTACCATACTTCGGTCGTCAAGACGTCCCCTGAAACGCCTTACGGGGTAGTCGCCTGCCAGACGTGCTGACGACTAATGATACAATGCGCAGATTCCCTTGTAGGTAATCAGCCGCCAATTTACCATTGGAAAACTGAAACCGACTGTGCGTAGTCTTGTCGAGTTGCGTCCATGGCAGGGTGATGCCAAGGCGGCACTAATCCGAAGATTGTGGAACCCCTCAATTTCATATGAGAATCTCCTCCCAAATCTAGGGCAGCGCTAGTTGTTTTGGTCGGACTTGTGCCGATGGTTTCGCTGGTGGTTCCAAGTTCAGCGTGGGCCTTGCAGAAATCAGCCTTTCAAGTTGGCGATGAGGTCGAATTTGAATACGGTGGGCCACGATCAGGCCGCATCGTTCGGTCGATTGGCGATGGTTTCATCTTCAAGATTGAAGTCCTCGAGAATGGAAAAAAACGCGTCATTTCGATGGCTGCCAAACATCTCCGCCGGCGCTGAGGGTAACAAACCTGGCAATGACAAAACGGCTCTCATGCCGAAACCTGAGCAACAGCCGCGAACATGGCTGATGCGTGAAGGCCAACAACTGTGGGAAAGGGAATTCACTCCCGGCCCGCTCCCCGCGACGTGATATCCAAAACCAAGTTGACTCAGGAAATGGTGCGGCTCAAAGAAGTCCCCGACCCGGCCGTCTTTGATCGTTTCACATTGCTGCCGCACATCACGGCTCCCGACTTCCAAGATGGATACGGCAGTTCGGCATTCAACGACAGCAATCCAGACTACCCACGCGCCGACGCAGAGTAGATTCCGACGAACCACGTGCCAACCGTGATGAGCGCCAATCAATGAAGAAGGCAACGCCATGTGAAGGACCAGATGAAGGACCAGACACTCTGCCTTTGATCTGACATCGTGGGCCACGCACACGTAGGCGAGATGACAGGCCTCGAATGACCGCGGGCGTAACTCTGAATTGTCAGGATGCACGCTACCGAACACGCAGCGACCGCAATTGACACGGATACAGGCCGATCGTAATTCTGCTTGACTTCCGCCCAGGCCAGGTAGGCCGCAAAGTCGTAGGTGGCCGACTCCTTCCACTGGCCCTGCTGTGCCGGCGCCTATAGCCACGTCCCCTTTGCCATTGGTGTCGTAGAGCCAAATGCTCGACAGATGTCTTTCCACGCCGAAGTCCAGATAGGCACTAAAAGGAAACTGATTCCAATACTTTGCATTCAGTTCCCAAGCGGTGCTCGGTTTGCCGGCCGGCGGTCCGATTATCTCAAGCTGCTGCGCATCTACGAGACCCGACGCATGGCCCACCTCGGCTTCATTGGTCAACATGCTCGGATTCAGCTCCACGCGGACCTGTTGGGCGTTTAGCGTGACCTCGCCTACGCACCAGCAGCAGGCCCAGAGTCACCAGCCAAGCAAGGCGGGTTGTATAGCCAGATCTGGTGCAGTTGAGGGGAAAAATAGGAGTCGTGCATTTTCTGTCTCGGGAGGTGATGATTGGGTAAGGTGTGTTCAAGATAGTCGAACGACCAAGGTTTCAGCGCCACATGGTACTGTTGCATTGTGCATAGTTGCAGCAGTGATGTGCGGCAACTTTTCCGATCTCTGTGCCCCGTTCGGACAAACGGACGATTCCACGGCTGCCGCAAGACTCGCTTCGCTGAATGTCTGGGCATGATGCCGCTCTGTTCTCGGTTTCAGCGCGTCTTTCGCTCCGGCTTTCTCCAGCGCAAAGAGCACGAACGGAAATCACAGGAACCCGGTCGCCAGAGGCCCCTCCTGCTTCTCGATCTCTGCGACAAACCGCCGCGAAACCAGATCTCGTTCTTCCTCGGGTACCAGATCCAGACCACAGATTTCCAGCGGGCTCGCCCTGGTCGGGGCCACAACGAGCAGCGTAGCATTTAACGACCAGACACTCTGCCTTTGATCTATCTCTGCCTCCATCACCCCAGTGATCCTCTTTGGCTGTGACCGGCGGCCGTGTTATGTGTATACTCTGATGCACGGTGACACTTGGGACGTGCCTTGAGAGGGACTGCGAGTGTGGGAGGTGTATTGGTCATGGACTTGATGAGTAATAGGACAACGCGACGGCGGTTCCTCTGCCAAGCAGCGGCGGGCGGCGGCTTGTTGATGGGGCGAGGATTGGGTTGGGCAGCGGCACCAAAACCATTGGCTGACGGGGCACGCAGCAGCGCGGCGAATTGTCCGATCGCGGTTGTCACCGCGCCGGTCTCGAGCGACATGCAGGCCCGCGGCAGCGCCTGGTGTTACATCCGGGAAGTGCTTCAGCATGCGGGGCTGTTTTTCGACCAGATGTCACCAGACGACTTGGCCTCGCTCCACCAGCGATCAGTTGCCGTCGTGCTTCTGGTGGGCGAATTGCCGCTTACCAGCTCTCAGCGCGAGAGCCTGATCGACTGGGTTCGCAACGGCGGCTCGCTGATCGGCATCGGCGGCACATCGGGACTGGACACGGTGTTCGGCATCCGCGGCAAAAGGCCGTTGGCGGAAGGCTGGATGAAAGTGACGTGCCGCGGATCACCCCGTCACGGCTAATCTGCGCAGCTCTTTGCACGTGTTTGGCGGCTTTGCCGTGACAGCCGAGATCGCGACTTCGCTGGCCGAGGTGGAATCGGGAAGTCAAGGTGCGAAAGGCAGCGCCGTCTTGGAGAACCGGTTTGGCAAAGGCCGCACCATGCTGCTGGCGCCCGATCTGGTTTTCTCCATCGTGCACATCCAGCAGGGCGTGCGCGTGTTGCAGGACGGCAAACCGTCACCGGACGGTTCCGCGGCGATTGATGACGGCGAACTGAAAGCGGAAGACGGATTGGTGCTCGATTGGCAGCGGGACAGAACGCCGATGCAGCCCGACGGCGTGCCGGTGTTTCTCGAACCGATCAGCGACGAACTGCGGGCAATCATTCTGCGCAGCGTACTCTACCTCGCTCAACACCAGGGCGTGTCGCTCCCGATGCTCTGGTACTGGCCGCGCGGTCTCCCAGCCGTCGGACACATCTCTCACGACACGGACGGACACGATCCGCAGAAGGCCGAGGCGTTATTGGAGGTGATGAACCGCTGTGACGTGAAATCGACTTGGTGCACGCTCTACCCCGGCGGTTACCCAAAAGCATTCTACGAGACGCTCCAACAACAAGGATTCGAAATCGCCCTGCATTACGATGCGAGGAGTGGTGGGGCAGAAACGTCGTGGTCGAAAGAGAACTTACTGCTCCAGCATCGTTGGCTGCATGGAAGTGGCGGGACTCGAGCAGATCACTTCCAACAAGAACCACTACACGCGGTGGGAAGGTCGCCTCGACTTTCTACGCTGGTGCGAAGAGGTCGGCATCCGTTCCGACCAGACGCGTGGCGCGAGCAAGCAAGGGACGATCGGTTTTCCGCTGGGTGGATCACACCCCTATTTTCCCTTGGACGATGAGGCGGACGCGCCGCGATTGCTCAATGTGCTCGAAGTCAACATGCTGACGCAGGACCTGGTCGTGGTCTGCCCAGCTGAGTACGGCCGACAGCTGGTCGATTCCGTAGTGCGGCAGCACGGGGTCGCGCACTTCCTGTTTCATCCGGCACACATCCAGAAACCCGGCGTGGCCGATGCGTTGTGCGCATTGGTTGATTACGGCCGAGCCCAGGGACTCGAATGGTGGACCAGTCAGCAGATCTACCAATGGGAACTGCTGCGCCGCGGCGTTACCGCCACTTTCGACTCCAGTGACGGATTCACGTTGCAGGCCCCCAAGCCACTGCGTGAGGCGACACTGCTGATCCTCAGATCACAGCGGGAGGGCGAACCCATAAAGGTTAACGGTGAAACGAAACAGAGCGATCGACGTCTGCTTCATGGCTTCGAGTTCGATGCCGTGACCATCGATCTGGCAGGCTCGGTGGAAGTGCGACTTGCGTGAAGCACTCGCCGAGCCAGAGGGAAATCCCCGGACCGCACTCGCCGCCACGAATCAACATTTCAGTCCACAGGCGGTCGACTCCGGGCACCAATAAAAAGCCACGATGCTATGAACACCGTGGCGCTCAAGACCTTGCCGTCAGCTGGCCCCCAAGGATTTGAACCTTGACTAACTGATCCAGAGTCAGTCGTGCTGCCGTTACACTAGGGGCCAGTAAGTTGTTTTATGGTAATGACTTGTGTTGCTTTCTGAAAAGTGGCCGTTGACCAGGCGACAACTGTTAACTCAGACTAACCAAGCAAATGGCAGTCTGGGTAAGCCTTAACGGGAGGCAACACATGGCGAATCATAGCAGGAAATCGAAACGCGGCAAAGGGAAGCCGTGCCTGGATTCTCCGCTCCCGCTGCAGGCATTTCTTGGGGTCCCGGATGTCGCTCTCCAGCTGAGCGTGGGCAAGAACCAGATTCTGGCCCACATCAGGGCGGGCACGTTGACCGCCCTCGTCGTTCGCGGGCCCGGCGCCAGTCGCCCGCTTTTCCGCGTTTCTGCTGACGAACTCGCGCATTTCGAGGCTAATACTCTCTTTTTCCGACGGGTCACAATTCGCTCTATTTCGGCATCGGCAGCACGATCGTGGCGTTCTCGTTCAGCGAGACTTCTCCTTCCTTGCCGTCGATCCGGTACTTGATCTTCAGCTGCTTCACGATTCCTGGAGCCGGGTCACCACCAAAACTCTCGTTGTAACTTGCACTGGGCAGGAAGATAATGCGATAGTTCTTGGCGTATTGGCGGAGGATCGCCGTGACGTCCTTGGTTTTCGCGCCGGCGCCGTACTCGGCCTTGATGATTTCCAGTTCCACCGGCGTGTGACCGGCCTGTGCCAGGGCTTTGCCGAGTTCGGCCCGGTTGATGCCCTTGCTGGCCATGCCCATCACCACCAACAGTGCCTCGTCTTTCAGGGCGGGAACCTTGGCGGCCTCCAGGGCGATCGCTTGCATCTCTTCGCTGGGATAACGAAGCAGGACTTCCAGCACCAGACGCTTGTCCGTCGTCGCGATCGGCGGTTTCCAAGGCCGTGCGGCACATCGCTGCTCGGCGGTCGGCGGGCATGTCGAATTGCCGGGCAATGCGGATGTACGCCCGGATCGCGCGGATCTTGAGCCGCTCGTCGCTCACCGCGTTGTGAAGATCGAGCAGGACGGGCGCGGCGTCGACCGACTTCCACTGCCCCAACACGCGGAAGGCCGCGTCACGAAGTTCCTCGTCGCTGGATCGGGCGGCTGCGGCGACCGCTTCGAGCGACGTTGCTCCGCCAACGACGTTGAGCGTCTCCAGAATCCTGGCCTTCACCGGTCCGTCTGCCGTCGGCAGCGCCGCGGCAAGCTGCGCGGCGACGGCTTCCCGATCCTCCGAACGCAGGCAGACCTCGCGCAATGCCTTGTCCAAGGCAGCCGCCTCCCGCTCCTCCTTGGTGGCAGCGAGTCGTGCGATCAGCTTCGGCAAGTCGGCCGTTTCGATCACGGCGCCCAGGCCGGCCAAGGCTGCGGCACGGACCGCGGGATCCGCGTCATCGGCAGCCAGCCAAAGCGCAGGAGCTGCGGCGGCAGTACGCCGCCGACCGGCCAACTCGATGAGCACGATCCGCATCTTCCCCTGGGCCTCTGACAGTCGCGCCGCCACCTGATCGTCGACGGACTTGTCTTGCAGGCTTTCGAGCGATTCCATCGCGGCTTGCGATACTTCGGCGCTGCCCTCGGCCGCCGCATCGAGCAGCGCGGGGACACACGAGGCGTCGCCGACGCGCTTCAAGGCGCGGAACGCGAGGATGCGAAGCTGCCCGTCGCTGCTCTGCGCTGCCTGGAGCACGGCCGGCAAGACCCGGGGCTCGCCGCGGTCGGCCAGTGCCAGGATCAGCAGACCCTGCCGCTCTGCCGACGCCTTGGGCAATTCGGCCACCAGCGCGTCGGTGATCTCCGCGCCGGGCAATTCCATGGCGGACCGCACGGCCGCGGCGGCCAGGGCGTAGTCCGAACCACGGATGGCTTCCACCAGGAGTGGAACGCCGTCCTTGCCGCGCGACGAGGATCGCGCCCCGAAGAGCCGCCGCGCGGACCTGCGGCGGTGCATCCGCCAGACCGCGCAAGCGATCGTAGATGGCTTGCGAAGAGTGCACTCTTGGCCGTCCGCTGCCAATGCCTCGGCGCAGCGGAGAAGGCCTTCGCAGATGGCCAGTTGGTTGCCGCCCGACGCGTCGGGCAGCACGTCCTCCAAGGCTTTCGCGGCCGCGGGTGTGCCGATATTGCCCAGCGCGCGGGCGGCGGCCTGCGCGGCGTCGGTCCCCTTGAGCAGTCCGGCCAGAGCATCCACGGCTTTGGCATCGCGTCGCACGCCGAGACTGCCGATCACGCCCAGCCGCGGCTGGCCCTGGACCTTGCCGAGGGCATCCCGCAGGGCGTCGTCGACCGAGGGGTCGCGGATGGTTTCCAGGGCATAGCGTGCCATGTGCGAGAGTTTTTCATCACCCAGCAGCGCGGCCAGCGTGGGAACCGCTTCCTTGGTGGCGATTCGGGCCAGCTGTCGGCAGGCAGCGGACTTTTCCTGCAGCGTCGCGTCCGAGCGAAGCACAGCGAGCAGCTCGGCTTCCTGAGCGAATGCGTGAGCAGCGGTGGTGGCCAGCAGGGCTGCGGCCAGGACCAGATATTTGTATGTGGCTTTTCCACATGG
Source organism: uncultured Planctomycetota bacterium (assembly GCA_963700575.1). Lineage (GTDB taxonomy): Bacteria > Planctomycetota > Planctomycetia > Pirellulales > Pirellulaceae > JAJRVM01. The sequence continues at coordinate 440,098 of CAVOYC010000002.1, forward strand.
TGGCGAATTCTCCGTTGACGGTAAGGAAGCAGGGATGGGACCAGTGAACTCGTTCCACTCGACGACTAATAAACGTACGGTTCCCGCATGGCTCGCGAGCGAAGGCGGTTGGCCTCCTCGTCACCCACGAACTCCTCCTTGACCGGGTCGAACTTGAGGCTCCGCTTGAGCCACATGCAGATATTGGCGGCGTGGACCGTGGTCATGCAATGGTGCATGACCTCGGGGTTGGCAACCGTCCGTTCGCGGCTCCTGACGCAGTCGAGGAAATTCTGCATGTGGTCGAGCGATCGACCGGTGCGGGCGACATACTGGCTGATGACGCGATTGTACTCGCCGAGCAGGGCCGGCGAGGACACGTCGGGCTTGGCATAGCCGTCGGCGGCCGCGGCCCAACCCTCGCTGCCGTCAAACCGCTCGCCGCAGGAACCGTGCCAGTACTTGTTCCCGCGCGAGAGGATCATCCGCACGCCATTGGCGAAGTGAGTGACCATCCCGTCGCCGCTGTCATTGGCCACGTATTCGTACTCGACGGGCGACGACTCGCTGCAACCCAAGCCGGCCTGGGCCTGGGCGAACGTATGTGCCCCCCACTCGCCGATGCAACTGGTGTGGAAGTCGTAATGGCCCCGCCACCCGCCGGAGACGTAGCTGGGGTTGTAGGGCCGCCAGGGGCATGAGCCCAGCCAGGCGTTCCAGTCCACCTCGTCCTTGGGCGGTTCGGCGACGGCCGGCAGCCAATCGTGACGCATCTCGGCCGCGTCCCAGGGGGCGATGTGGGCGTAGGCCGTGTGGATCTCGCCGAGACGGCCGGTCCGGGCCATCTCGATGCAGAACACGTGGTTGGCCTCGCTCAGTCGCTGCGTGCCGGTCTGATAGACGCGGCCGTAGCGACGAGCCGTCTCCACCACGGCTCGCCCCTCGGCAATCGTCATGCACGAGGGCTTCTCGGTATAAACGTCCTTCCCGGCCCGCATGGCCAGGATCGAGGCCAAGCGCGTGCCAGCGATCGCCCGTGGCGATCAGCACGGCGTCGATGTCCGGTCGCGCTTCCAGGAAGCCGTTGATCTCGGGGTACATGGCACAGTCCTTCGTGCCGTAGTGATTGTCGACGAAGTCCTTGACCGCCAATCGCTGCTTCTTCTGCAGGTCGCAGATGGCGACGAATTGCACTTCCGGGCTGACCCATGATCCACCGGAGGTCGTGCATGCCGCGATGCTGGATACCAATGCCGCCGACAACGATCCTCTCGCTCGGCGGCACCGCGCCGCCCTTGCCCAGCGCGGAAGCTGGGACGAAATACGGCACGGCCGCCAGGGCGCTGGCCCCGGCCGCCGTCTTGAGAAATCGGCGACGCGAGAGAGGCGACTTGTCTGGCATGGTGGTTCTCCTTGATGAGGCTTGGCTGGCAAGGATTGGGGGGAGGTCGCGAGTTGCTTCCGCAGGGCGGAGTCCGGCGCAAGCGGAATCTAACCGGATCGTCGTTCATCGAAGGGGGCCGTGTCAAGCAGTGGGCGGCCATATTGTTCGCTCAATTGGTCGGTCAGCAGACGGTTAGCGGTTAGCAGACACTCTAATTTCCTGCTGAGCCCCTGGCGGATCTGTTAGCAGACACCCTGACTTCTCTCGTGCCCCTGATTTCTTGCCAAGCCCACAGGTGCGCAGAGGTCGGAACAACAGGATGATGTGACGCTCCCCTCGGTGTAGGTATAGGATGACACGTATATGTCACCCTGTTGCGTTCACATCTTGCACGCGAGGAAAATTTTGGCAGGATGTTAGCCGTACTGGCGACGGAAAGGCGGGCAATGACCTGCGTGCAGTGTAACGCGACACGCGTTGCCGCTCACGAGTGGCAACGCCGTAGCGCAGCCACACTGCCCGAGCAATCAGAATCGCGCTCTCGGCACCTCGGTGTCCGGCCGGCCATTTGTCACCCCGTGACCGCCGCCTATCTTGCCCACCCTTTCACAAGAAGTGGCATGGCACCGGGCTGTTCTCCACTGAAATCAGACCTCTCGACTTGAGCAGTGCGCAGCGCGGACACGCTTTCCACTGCCGCGATGCAGCGCTGGCCGCCGCTTCACACTGCGTGCCCATACGTCGTTGAGTTGGCACGCTTTCGGCTGGCGCTCGTCGGTGTCGGTAATTGACACGCGTCTCGGCACGCAGTGGCACGACTACTGACTAGGTAGTTCCGAGGGACGGTGCCACTGCTCAAACCAGCGAGTTCCCAACCCCGTAATCTCGACACCGAGAACCTTGGTCCACTGAAATCAGACCTCTCGACTTGAGCAGTGCGCAGCGCGGACACGCTTTCCACTGCCGCGATGCAGCGCTGGCCGCCGCTTCACACTGCGTGCCCATACGTCGTTGAGTTGGCACGCTTTCGGCTGGCGCTCGTCGGTGTCGGTAATTGACACGCGTCTCCGCACGCAGTGGCACGACTACTGACTAGGTAGTTCCGAGGGACGGTGCCACCTGGTTAACAATCTAGCCGATTGACTCAATGTGAGGGATATCAATCTCATCGCTTCGTGCTTGCCGCTCCGGCCCGGTGAAATAGTCCCCATTCAGGTGGCGCCGTGGTAAGATGATCAGCGTCTGACTTCCGGCTCGGCTCGGAGGGGCACCGCCCATGAAAAACCAGCAACTGCAGCAGCACGTTATGTCCTCGAGGGCCGCACCACGAACAGCAGTCGAGTCACTGCTGCCGGGTCTCATGGCTGGCGTTCTGCTGCTCGGGCTTGCGCTGACAAGTCCTCCTGCTTGCGGTTGCGCGGCTGAATTTCCGTGGCCCGACTGGCGATCGGCCCGCTTACCTCGCATCACGCTGCCGCCCGATTCGTCGCAGATCTCGGTGGTGCCGGTCGATGGTGGCTGGGCGTGGGTGCTGGGCGGTCCCGGCGCGGCGGCGGATCCGCGGGCGCACCTGGTGCGCGTGATCAATCTGTGCACGGGCGACGAGGCGGCCGCGCCGGTCCGGGCCGACGGCTCCTTCGGCCTGCGGATGTTCGCCCCACCCGGCTCGAACCTGCAGATCAACAGCAACATGCTTCGCACCGACCAACTTCCGTGGGCACTGCGCGCGGCCTTCGAGGCCAGCGGGAAACGCGCCTTGGAGAATCTGACGCGCGAAAGCCCGGGGGCCGAGATGATCGCCGGGCACTCAAGCTCGTCGCCGGGCACCATCATCGCGGTCGTGCAATCAACAGGAGACCACCGACGCTGGCCAGGCATGGTGAGGAAGATCGGCCCGGCTCTTTGGCTCGTGGCGACCGGCGAGCCGTCGACCAACCGCGTGTCTCCCGGCGATGCGGTGGACCTCGAGGTGACGCTCTCGGTCAGCTCCGCGCCGGGTGCCGACGTGCCCGACCTGCCAGGCAAGTCACTAATGATGTGGGCACACCTTCATTGCCTGTTCGACGCCCATGGACGGCAGCGTCCGTACGGGCGTCTACCCGTAAGTGCCGTGCGTACGCCGACAGGCATCCCTATCGAGACGCACGGCGAAATGGTGGCCGAGACCCAGCCTGACGGCGTCAAAGTCTGGAATCTGGGCGCGACCGGCCTGCCCCTGCCGTGCAAGATCGACCAACCTGCTGAGTGGCAGGTGCAGGGTGGCCGTCGGGTCGTCCGTCTGCGAGCGACCATCGAGATCCCGGCCCACACGCCGCTGGGCGTTTATGGGTTGGGCGCTTCCTTTCCGGACCTTGGCAACCTGGAGTTTGGAGCCCTGGAGCCCGCTAACAGCCCGGCACTGCTGTGTTGTCTGACGGTCGGCGACCCCGCCCCGCCCCGGCTCGCTTGCCTGCTGCTCGGTTCCGCGGGAACGGGCGGGTCGCGCGGAACCGTGGCTCGCGAAGACCGAGACCACTTCGCCCTGAATATGAAAATTGCTTTGTGCCCGAAAAGCTGGTGATCCCACGTGACGACGCCTTCAGCGAGCAACCCTGGAGCTATCCGCTCGATCCCTATCTGCCCATGCTGAGCACGGCCGTACGCCCTTTTGGTGCCGCGATCCCCGCACCGCTGATACCCTTCGATTTCGAACACAGTCGCTTGACCGTCACGATACAAATGCCCTCGGGTGCGACGCAGACGCTTGGTCCTGCGCCGCTCAGCTCGGGGCAGAACGACATGAGCGTGCTGCGCCCCGACTACCTGGTACCAGACCGGATTATCCCGCCCGTGCCACCCACGTACGGCAACCCCAGCCTGGCCGACATATACCATCTGACCGGCCGGGGAGCATTCGACTATGCGTTTGAGCAATATGGACATCACGTGATCAGGTTGGAGGGGAGCATCAACGATATTACGGGCGCGAGTTACCGGATATCGGGCACGTACGATGTGTTTGTGGCCAAACCGTTGGACGTGGAGATATTCCCCGAGCCAGGCACGCCGCTGGAGACAGGCGTCGGACTGCGTCCGCAGATTCGGGTACTCCCTCCGCTGCCTGCCGACGTGGAGATCCGCTTTCGCCACCTTCCCCATTCCGATGCCACCCGGGCTGTCGAGCGTACCATTCTCGGCCGGGCCAATCGGTGGGGCGTGTTCGTTGCGGGGTTGGAGGAACCGCCGGTCCAGTTTGACGAGCCGGGAGAATACGTGTGTGACGTAACGATCCGGCACCAGGACGCCAGCGGTGCTGTTTCCATGGCCTGCCGTCGCGGCGCATCGGTGGTGATGACGCCCAACTCCGGGGTCGTCGTCCACGGCGAACGGGGCAACCGCAGTCCGCGGGCACGATGGCGGGCCCGGTGGTTCATGGCTGGCGACGGCCGTTTCGTGGCACCGCCGCCCACCCACGAAACGTTCCCTGATCTTCCGCCCGAAGAGCTTCTGAACCGCGTTGACCTGGGCCACACCTGCTTCCCTTACGAGTCGGGGGATGTGGCCTGGTTGGGACACGGCATGGCCTTTTCACTCTTTCCCGGTCTGACGTTTGAGGACCCGGGCGGGACAATCTCTCGGCTGGTCGAGCAACGCTGGCCGGCAGTGCGCATGGGGGCGGGTCGTGAGGGGCTTTACCCCTACGAATTGAAACCGGAGGATCGGCAGGCAATTGGCGAGATGCCCTATGTGTGCATGACCGCCAGCGGCATCCCGCCCAGCCTGGACCCCGATCAGATCGACCAGTGGGGCTACTTCTATATCACCTCCTGGCGGCCAGGCGTGAGCGTCCGCTCGCTGGTGGCGGAAGACGCTCAGCCCGTGGGCTATTGGTTCTTCGACGACCCTTATGCCTGGCAATTCGGCAACGGTCCTCAAGGTGACCTGCCTGGTGACGTGAAGATGAACTACGGTGCCGGTGTGTTTCGCGACCGGTCAACAGGTCGCACCCATTACGGAGGCTACGCCTCGATGCTGGTGCTGATCGACGGGCGCGATCGTTTGGGAGCCCGGGTCCTGCCGCCCTTCGACGGGTTGCTGCCCGGTTCGCCCGCGTGCGGACCGCTGCTGGAGCTGGGCGGCAAGCGGTACGACGTGTTCCTCACGTTCGGTGCGGTTGCTCCAGGGACCGTGCTCCAGGTGGGCGACAGACTCTCGCTGGCCGGCGTGGTGTGGCCCCCGGTGCACGGTCATGTGACAGGGGCGATCGTGAAGCCATCGGGCGAGCGGATCGAATTTTGTACCCCCGCGGGCCCGATGGGCGTTTTCGACCTGGCGGGCCCCGAGGTCGACGAGCCCGGCCTCTGGCGGGTGCTGGCGGAGGGTGTCTGCACGGGCAAGACAAGTGCCGGCACGATCTCCGAACTGGTTCCCGAGAAAGACTGGCCCCACGGAAGTGGCTTGGGCCTTTCGAACCCGACGTTTCAGGTCCCCGTGGTGCCGGAATCTTCTCCGACCATCGCGTTTGATCTGCCCTCCGACGCACGGGCGCACCCCCCTTCGCCGCTGATCCTTCGCGGGCACGTGCCACGGAGTACAGATGCGGCGGAGGTGAACGTCTTGGTCAGCCTTCCTGGGCAGGTCGTTGACCAGGATGTCGTTGACGTGGAAAACGGCGTGTTCGAATATGTCTATGACCCGCAACAGCTCCGCCAGTCATATCGCAACGTGGATACGGAAGTTGGAGTGCCTCAGGGAGGGTTTGAGGGCGCACCGGCCTGGTTCGACACGGTCACCTTCACTTTTTGGGCCGGTCAGGGTGCGGAGATCACCGCTGGAATCGTGCTGCTTCAGGGCGAACGGCTCGATGCTCAAAACGACACCGGTCGCCGGCCGCCACGAGGTCCTGCTGGCACGATATCAAGTCGGCCGCATCCCGCGCTCACGCAGGACATGGCGGCCCAGGGCAACGGCCCAACGGTGGCGACGTCGCCACCCGAAACACCGTTCTCCACCACTCCCGCCGCCGCCCGCGTCCACAGCTCGCTGCTGGTGCTTTCCCGCGACCGACGTCAACTTTTTGCGGCGCATCCCTGGTCGGGCGAGGTCGTCTGTCTTGACGTGTCCGGAGCAAATCCGCGGGCGGTGGTCACGGCCTGCGTGGGCGGTGAGCCTCGCTCGGTGGCACTCGGGCCGGATGAGCGGCAAGTCTATGTCGCGCTGGCCGAAGCACGGGAGCTTTTGTCGCTCGATGCCCGGTCGCTCGAAACGCTCCGCCACTTCCCCGCTTGCCGGTGAGCCAAGGGCGGCTCTGCCGTCGGCCGATGGACACGGGCTGTTCGTGGCCGATTTCGACCGCAGTCGCGTCGTGCGTTTGGCAGGCCACCAGCGGTGCGGTCGAAGCCGTCAGCGACCCGATCAACCGGCCGGCTTGCCTGGCACTCGATGCGCAGCTGGGCCAGCTCTACACGGTGAGTTTTCGTACGGGGGAGGTTGTTGTCCTTGACGAGCGATGCAAGGTGCTTCGACGGCTGGCGGCGCCGGGGCAACTGAATCAGTGCCGGAGCGTGACGATCGGTCCCGACGGGCGTCTCTACGCGCCCCAGACGCGGTCCGACACGGCCGTCGGCGGGCGGATGTTCGACCGCTCCGTCTTCCCCGCCATCGCCGTGGGCGATCTGAGTGCCGGCCACGTCCACATCGAGTACTCCCCGGATCTACTCGTCACGCCGCCGCACCGTCCAGCGGAAGTTGCGGTGGACACGGGCAACGTCTATCTCGCCTCGGCCGGGAGCGACGACGTGCTGGCCATCGATCGCCGCACGGGTTGGGCCGCATGGCATACCCCGCGTGTCGGTCTGGAGCCTGCCGGCGCTCGCTTTGGATGAGCCCCGCAACCGGCTCTACGTGCTGACGATCACAGGTCAGGAGATCGTCGCACTGGATGCCGCCAGCGGCAAGATCCTTTCCCGCACGCGTTTTGCCCACGATCCTACGCCGTCGAACATCGCTCGGGGCCGCTACCTCTTCGGCACGGCGACCGACAAGCGGCTGACCAAAGACCAGTGGATGTCGTGCGCGGTCTGCCATCCGGACGGCGAAGCGGATGGTCGGCAGTGGGACCTGGGTGAGGGTCGTTTGGACACGCGATCGCTGTGCGGCTGTCTGGAGGCCGGTCCGTTGCACTTCGACGCTCATCTCGATGAGATCCAGGACACCTACGAATTCACGCGGATGGTGATGGCCGGCCAGTGGTTTGTCTCGCCCAACCGGAGGCACGCGTTTTTCGGTCCGCCCAACGCGGGGCTTGACCCCGATCTCGATGCCTTGGCCACGTACATCGGCTCGCTGGATCACAAACCGTCCCCCGCGCCACCGCCCGAAATGGTCGCCTTGCGAGCGGAGGGCAGCTCGATCTTCCGGAGCGACCGAGTGGGCTGTGTCAGGTGTCATCCCGCCCCGCTCTTTACCGATAGCGGAACGCGGAGATCCGACGGACGCTATGTGCTCCACGACGTCGGCACCCATGTGGCTGGCGAGCCGGAAACGCTCCACCACCTCGACACCCCCTCGCTGCTGGGCCTTTACCGTTCAGCTCCTTACCTGCACGACGGTCGTGCCAAGACGCTGGAAGACGTGTTCACCAAGTACAATCCCGAAGATCGACACGGTCACACCGCGCACCTGAGCCGCGACGAAATCCGTGCCCTATGCGAATTCCTGCGGTATCTTCAACCGCACGAGTAGCCGCCGAGTTGAGAGCGGAAGAAGCTGGGTGTCTGCTTTCCTGGTGCCTACTTTCCTGGTGTTCCTGCACCGATTGGTGTCCAGGTCGTTGGCCGACACTGGCAAGAGCATGAAGTTCTTGCCGTAATGAAAGTGCTCCAGAAGAACTCGGCGGATGGTAACTCCCACCAGTTTAGGGAAGAACAAATACCGCTCCAGTCAGAAGGCATCGCCGAGTTGCAGGATCCATCAATGGCCAGATTAGTAGTCCCGTCAAAGGACCCATCGATGAAGCATCCCGCGAGGCAGGCCGAGAAGCTGGCACGCGCACACGTGCCGGGACACCGTGATAGACTGAATTGGCATGGACAGGAGCGCCGCATCAAACGAAGCTTATCCAATCTAAATCAATGTACCAACAATCCCGACCGACAAAACACGTGTCACGCAATTCGCTTCTGACCATAACTGGGATGGCATTGATCGGCGCGATTCTCGCGATGCTACCTTTTGCGATCGGCCGCAATGCCTCAGGCAAATCCTCGACGCCGTCTGGGATTCCCTTTGTCGGTGATGAACTAGCCGAACTGGATTTTGTCACACCGGCGGCCTACGAGTGCGTTGAACATCCGCATGGCGGCGGTTCCTGCTACATACGTGGCACTACGCGCCGCGAGGCGTTGACGGAATTCTGCTCCAAAGCGGGAATTTCATTGACTCCGAACGGAACGGACATTCAAGATCGGGCCGCAATCTTCGAGTACCTTCGCAACCACGACATCGAGGTTCCCGGCGACATTTCTTCGGGCGATGCACTGGTCCTGTTCGGCATGGGAGGACGTTTCCGGAAACTTCACGGAGTGTACGATCCTCCCACGCAACGCTTCTGGATTTCGCTACAATTCGATGGCCGTCTATAATCCCATTTGAACACAGTGGGTAATTGTGCCGGGAACCCGAGGGGTGGAAAAGGCATTCCACCTGACCCGAATCCTCGGCGGCAGCTCGGTTTCGGGTGTTGCTGCGAGCGAGTTTCCGGGGAGGGTTGTTGAAACACCGATCGAGCCGCCATCCGCCCTCCCAAAGGGAGGGTGAAGTCCGAAGCGTGCAAATACGCTTGGAAGGGGCGACAGAAGCGTCCGATCAATCCACCGATTCTCGGAATTGAAGACGTCGCAGGTTATTGGTCCCTGGCTGACCGGCCACATGGACCGCGTGATTGCCAGTTTGAGGTTTTGGGGCATCTGATGTGGCTGGTCGAAACTCCAAACATGCTCCGACTTGGAGATCGACCGGCCGTGAGTTCCTGTGAGCAGAACGGAGGCAGCGTGTGCCAGGCTCTGACGAATATCGTGTGCATGACGTGCAGTGGACCCATGAAAAAATCGGCCGCTTCTGGAACCAGTATTCCGTAGCTGATACTGAGCGGTACTTTGGCCAAGTGGTCGGCGATTCCTTGCTGACATTAGTGCAGCGTCTGTTGGGGACTTTGTCCGATCCGATTCTCGATTTTGGCTGTGGCTCGGGGCACTTGTTGGGCAAGCTCATGCGCCGTGGCAAGCGTTGTGTGGGGCTCGATTTTTCCGACGAGTCGGTGTCGGTCGTGCGAGAGAAGTTCGTCGACAACCCTCTCCTTCTGGCAGCCGAAAAGATCAGTGGATGCCCAACCCAGCTGCAGCCGAATTCGTTTGCCACGGTCTTTCTTGTCGAGACAATTGAACATCTGTTGGCTAAGGACCTGCAGCCAACACTGCGAGAACTTTTTCGCCTGACGGCCAATGGTGGTTGCGTGGTCGTCACCGCCCCCAACGCCGAGGACTTGAAACGCGCGAACGGTAACGTGCCCCGATTGCGGGTGCCGATTTCACCGCGTCCAGCATGTGTCGCGGTGGACTGGCGAATCTCTGGCTGACGCCATGGCGGATGCCGGTTTCCAGAAGCTCCACTGCCAAGCGACGTTGCTGGCCAAACGTGGATTGAGAGGCAAAATCAGCAGGCTGTGCGCGACTCTATTCACGCAGACAAAAGCGACCTCATCTGGTCTACATTGGAAAGAAAGCTTAAAACTCGTCCGGCAATAAGTTACCGTATTTATCGCCCCTCACCCTATCCTCTCCCGCACTATTCCCGCTCCGCGGGGCGGTGGAGAGGGAAGCGGAACCGGTAGCTTATTTTCGGACGAGTCCTTGTCCGTGTTTCACAACGAGCATTTCCCCGCGGAGGATGAATCGGGAAACGTGCTTTTCCTGACAACTGTTCCGCAGCAGCGGCGATCAACGCATGCCAACTGCCGTGGCGTGTGGGCACGGCGCACGCGCCCGAGGCAAGGTTGCTTGTCCCATCGAAGAAATCGCTTACACTAAATCGCATGTCGTGCGTGGGTTTTTGTGGCGTGCCCGGGCGGTCAGAGGTTCTTGGTTGACGGTCCACCCCCGAGGGAACTAGAATCGGCAGCAGATCGAGTTTGGCACGCGTTTTTCGCTTTGGGGACACCCCTGATGGCCCATTTGTGTTCGGTTGCGAATCCCAAAGGCATACATCCGCTCGCTTTCCGCGGCGATGAGTTTGTCGTCGGACGGCATCCTGATTGCCATTTGGTGATCGACATGGCGAGCATCAGTCGGCGCCACGCGAGTTTCATTTTTGATGGTACGGACTATTTTGTGAAGGACTTGGAGAGCCGCAATAAGACCTATCTCAATGGCGCCGCCGTCGACCCCCATGCTCCACCCCAGAAGCTCAAGGACGAGGACAAAGTCGGTTTTTGTGATTTGGAGTTTGTGTTTCGGATCGGTGATCCACCCTCCCCAAACCAGGGGATCCTGTTCGTTGACGACGATATTGAATCAAGCAGTTCGACGATTATGTCGAAGGTGGGGGTCTCGTCGGGGCATGGTTCGGTTCAGTTAACGGCCAGCCCCGAGGCGAAGCTCAATGCGCTGTTGGAAATCAACCGCAGTCTGGGGCGAGCTTTGGCCCTGGACGAAGTGTTGCCGCAGGTCTTAAACAGTCTGTTCAAGATCTTCGTGCAAGCCGATCGCGGGTTCATCGCGTTGCGCGGGCCTGACGGTACGTTGGTGCCACGCTGGTCGCGCGCTTGGCGAGAAGACGCTGCCGAGACGATTCGGGTCAGTCGGACGATCGTCAACAAAGTGATGGAAACCCAGGAGGGAATTCTGTCGGCGGACGTGATGATGGACGAGGAGTTCAACAAGGCTCAGAGTATCGCCGACTTCCGTATCCGATCGATGATGTGCGCGCCGTTGATCGACAGTCTGGGGAACTCCATGGGGGTGCTGCAGATCGACACGGTGCGGCAGAGCAAGCGGTTTCAGCAAGAGGACCTGGAAGTCTTGCTGGCAGTGGCCAGTCAGGCGGGTATTGCAATTGACAACGCGCAGATGCACGAGCTGGCGCTGCGTCAGCGTGTGGTGGAACGTGACCTCGAACTGGCCCATGAAGTCCAAAACGGATTTCTGCCCGAGAATCGTCCCGCTGTCAAGGGCTTCGAGTTCTACGATTTCTATCGTCCAGCCAATCAGGTCGGAGGCGACTACTTCGACTACTTGCGGTTGCCCGATGGTCGCATCGCAGTCATTGTCGCCGATGTCGTGGGCAAGGGAGTGGCGGCCGCGCTATTGATGGCCAAACTGTCGGCCGAGGCACGCTTTTGCCTGGCTTCGGCAGCCGACGCGGGTCACGCCGTCAGTATGCTGAACGATCGCCTGTGCCGGTTGCATATCGATCGGTTCGTGACCGCCGTGCTGGTCCTGCTCGATTCCGCGCGGCACGAAGTTTCGGTCGCCAACGCGGGGCACATGGCGCCTATCTTTCGCTCGCATGCGGGCGTCTTGTCGGAACCGGGGGCCGACGAAGCCGGTTTGCCGCTCGGTATCATGGACGGCATGGAGTATGCCACCACCAAAGTGAAGATCGCCAGCGGCGATTCCATCACCATGTATACGGATGGTCTGAACGAAGCGGTCAGCGAATCGAACGAGTTCTACACCATCGACCGGATTCGCCAAAAAATAAAGGCGATCGGAGGGCTCCCGAGCGTGCTTGGTCCTGCCGTCGTGGACGACGTATGTGAGTTCATTGGGCAAGGATCTCAGAGCGACGACATGTGCCTGGTGACGTTTGGTCGACTGTGAGAGAGCCTCGAAGCTCGACTCCCAGACGCCAGGGTACAGAGGGTACTGTTTCGGCCAGCGTTTATGGGACTCGTGAAGGGTTACTGTTCGGATACGCCGCCGCCCGCATCATGGCTCACCGGCCGATCCGTCTCACGGTTGCTTCCCCTTCCACAGGATCCAGCCGCCGGTCGCACGACCACTGCCGACGGCAACCGAGCATGCGGCACTGCCACCGTCGAATGCGTAGGTGGCGGTGTCCAATCCGTATCCGTCCGAATCGCATGCCGTGCAGCTGCCTGCGATCGTTGTGTCAGTAAGGACGCCGCACGTCACGCACCCTTCGCCTCGCGGCTCCATCAATTCACTTACCTGTGCCACCGCCGTCGTCGTGGCCGGCAACGCTGCGCCCGTTACCAGCCAGACATTGCGAAAACGAACCGGGTTGCCATGGTCCTGTAGCAGAATCGGGCCGTCCTCGGGTGTTTCCGGTTTGCCGGCACCGGTTTTGGTCGGAATCGCACGATCGTCGTGGATGGCGACTCCGTTGTGAAAGACCGTAATCCGTGCGTCGGCGATCTTGCGTTTTGACTCTTCGTCCCAGTGAGCGGCGGTAAAGTAGATATCGTAGGTCTGCCAGGCGAGTGGCGGGAAGGTCATATTTAAGTCCGGGATTTGCTGCCGATAGAGTGCCCCGCAGCCGTTGAACATGGGCAACAGCCCGAACGAGTCGAGGATCTGCACTTCGTATCGCCGCTGAATATAGACGCCACTGTTGGCCCGTCCCTGACCGCGCGCGCCGGGCATGTACGGCGAGCGAAACTCCAAGTGCAACCGGAAATCCTTGACTGCCATCCGAGTGATTGCCCCGACGTCGAGCCAACCATCTGGCGAGAGCTTTCCGTTCTCGAAGGCTTCCGTGCTGGTGCCATCAAACAGGACAAGGGCGCCGGCGGGAGGAGTCGCACCCAGCGTGGTGCTCAGACGCCGCACTTTTCTGATCTGTCCCACCTCGACTCCGGACGAATCAACCACCTGGCCACCTCGGTCCTTGATCGTGATCCGTCCACGGGGCCCGTCAAAAGTCAGGACCGCACCTTGCCGACTGCCGTTCCAAGAGATCATCGTTTCGCGATCCCAGCCGTTGCCCGGCAACCCATCCTGAAAACCGAGCGCCGAGAACTCTCCCTTGCCCAGTGCGGCGACTTGCAGACCGAAGGGAACGATGGTGCCACACACCGCCCGCACGTCACCAAGGTACTCGCCCTGGAAGGCAAAATCCTCATCGACTTCCGATAGCCCAACAGCAGCCTGTTTGCGTGGCGGCAGGTTGGCATCAAGAGCGACAAAATGCTCGGCCTGGCCGCTCCACAAAAGAGCGGCGGTCGTCAGATAGGCAAGCGGGGACATATCAGTCAAGCTCCATGATGCGGCTTCGTTGTGTATGCCGTCGTTGTGCAGCGGGCTGACGTGTCGAGTCGTCTCGTCCTATCGCCCGGGCCTGACTCCAGCTTGAATCAAAGCCGGCCGAGCTGCAAGTACCAGGCGGTGGTCCGACGAGTCGAATGCCCGGATCCCACGGCCGGTTGTCGCCGGCTCAAGACAGGTACTGGTTGCGGATGTCCACGAGCGTTGACAGGAGCGGTTTTGCCCGGGTCCTGGTGTCGAACAGTCCGGAGTACGGGAACTCGTGTGGCTCAGCGTCACTCAACTGGTTCCAGATAACGCCGTGCAGTGCGGGTTTGGAAAGGAGCAGCGGGATCAGTCGGTGCGCCATTTGCTGATCGATAGCGGCGATATGGGGCGTCGACGCACTTTGCGGGACGGCCTGTGAGGGTCCCACGGAGAGCTCGTCACCGATGACCTGGCTCGGCATCGTCAGATAAACCAGCAACGGAATCCCCAACAGGCTCCAGCGGTCCAGATGGCGGCTGATGGCCAACGGATCGCGTGGCAAGGTACCGGCAGGCCAATAGCCGAGATTCAACTCCAACGCGACCGCCGCTACCCCCAGCTCGGCACGCACCAAGGCATCCGCGAAATGGAGCGGTGACAGGTCGAAGTCTTCCGCCGCCAGGTATTCCGCCCAGGGCTGGTCGAAACTGATCACCACGGGTGCCCGCGGTGCCACGTGCCGAACCGCCTCGATCGTCGCGACGGCCAATCGCAACTTCTGTTCCTCCGAAAAGACGATCGCTCCCGGGACATTCAGCCGCCCGGCGCAGACCCAAATGTCGACAAGTCCGCCGAAATGCTCGACCACAGCCTGCACGTAGTGGATGGCCGCTTCCTCGAACGCCTCGTAATCATTTTCCAGGCTGTAGAGCCAGTCGGGAAGCGAAAGCGGATCCAGCTGAATCAAGGGCCCACCGATCACACGCAGTCCCTGCCGGCGGCTCCATTCCAACTGCTGCTGTGTTGCTGCGCAGTCCATGGTACCCTTGGTCGGTTGGAGCTGACGCCAGCGGAACCGAATATTGGCCGCATGAAAGGCTGCCAGGAAATCATCCGTCGCGTCTTCCGCGAGAGGTCCTTCGCCCAATTGGCTTACCAGAATCGTGGACAATGTGCCGTCCTGTGCCCGTTGCTCCTTCAAGGTCGCCGCCACGTCGATGTCGCTCAGCGACTCAATCGCCTGCGACGCGATGACGATCGTCCGCTCCGCGTCTTCTTCGGCAGTCGAAGCATTGGTGGTCGAGCGAATCAAGGCTTCGATGGCCTCTTGCAGTTGCGATCGGACCGTTTTCGGGATGGCGTGTTGTCGCGTTTCCATCTCCGCCAGCAGCGTTCGCGCACGATGCAAAGTTCCTCGGGCCAGTTCGGTGGACAGGCAGTACGGCTGCTCACGCTCCATTAACGTGCAGGTGGCCAATACGCGCGTGCCAATTCCCGAGATATCCCAGGGGATGTAGAGGTTTCCCGACTCGCAGACGGTCCGCTCCAAGGTCAGAACACCGTCCGAAAAATGATTGCAGCTGCGCCAAGGAACCGCTTCCAGGCCGGCCAGATAGGCCCGCTCCGTGGCGTGCGGGAGCAGCTTCTCCGACGTTGGTGCGTAGAAACGCATCTGGCCCATGAACGATTCCTTGACCCCACACCCTTGAAAGCAAGCACGCTGCCCGAAACAAGACATCACCATGCCGGTCCGCACTTTGGCGAGTGTACCACAGGGCGGCAGCGCCGCCAACCAAACCCGACCTGACCGCCAATTGACTGAAAGGTCGGCATGACACTGGCGTACCACGGGCGATCCCCGTTCCGCCCCACTCAGCATGTTGGCCCCAGGGCACGCCACGCTGAAAATCAAGCTCTGACAGAGCACTAGTCGCACTGCTTTAGGCGCTGCTATACTCGGCCTCGACTATCACACATCTGTTACGCCGATCCTGGCTGGTGATGCCGCCGACCAGGCGCCGGACACAAAGGGCGATGTGTAGGTGCCGGCGGTTGCCGAGAGGATACTTGCAGACGCTCGACGGGCAAATGAGTCCACGATCCCGGACTCGCTTCTGGCAGCGTGCGAGTGACGCTTGATCCAGCAGGGGCCCATCGAAGGTGTCTGACGCCCAGGCAATCATGCCTCGGCCCAAGGAAACGGTGTGCAGGCGAAAAAAGAAACTCGTAGTGGCCGAGACAGGCATGTTCAGCGCGATTCGTGTCGGTCTTGGGGAGGGAGTCATTTATGAACAATGCAATGCTGCAAACATCGATCGAGGGCCTGTCGGTCCGGCGCGGCAAAGTTCGCGACATGTATGACTTGGGTGACCAGTTGCTGATGGTCAGCACAGATCGCATCAGCGCCTTCGACTGGGTCCTGCCGACCGGCATTCCGGACAAGGGCCGTGTGTTGACCCAAGTCAGTCAATTCTGGTTTCAGCAGCTCGACACGCCCAACCATGTGCTGTCGACCGAGATTGACCCACAACTGTTGCCGGCGGGCGTCGACGTCGAACCGCTGAAGGGGCGCAGCATGCTGGTACGCAAGTGTCAGGTCGTCCCGATCGAATGTGTAGTCCGAGGTTACATTGACGGATCGGGCTGGAAAGAGTACCAGCAGAGCGGCAACGTGTGTGGAATTCCACTCCCCAGCGGGCTCGTCCAGTGCGACCAGTTAGCCGAGCCGATCTTCACGCCGGCGACCAAAGAGGAGACCGGTCATGACGTGAATATTTCGTTTGAGCGGATGATTTCGATCACCGGTGCGGCGGCGGCCGAAGAGCTGCGTCGCAAAAGTATTGAGCTCTATCAACAAGGTGCTGCTTGGGCCCGTGAGAAGGGAATCATTATCGCCGATACGAAGTTCGAATGGGGGTATTGTGAGGGCGAATTGATCCTGATTGACGAAGCGCTGACTCCCGATAGCTCACGATTCTGGCCAGCGGATCTCTACGAGCCGGGCCATGGTCAGCCTTCGTTTGACAAACAGTTTGTGCGCGACTGGCTGAATCAGACCGAGTGGGACAAGAACAGCCAGCCTCCGGCGTTGCCCGCGGACGTAGTCGCCCAGACGCGCGAGAAATACATCGACGCGTACGAGCGACTGACCGGCGCCGCGTTCGCCTGGAAATGAGACGCTCCGGTGGCCGCGTGGCGGAGTCGCGGCACCGACGTGGCAATCACCGTGACCGGGCCGCGTTCCGGCACAGGGCGTTATTATTGTTTGTCGTCCGAGTCCGGTGATGCGTCCGGTTTGGAGGACGTCGTCGTCGCCTCGATTCCGGGAGCGACCTCCGCCGCCGGCGCTTCGCTCTGGGTGTCGGCCGTTTCTGGCAAGGACCGAGCTCGCAGCAGATTGCCGTATCGCTGCGGTGACTCGTCGATCATATACAGTTGACGCGCTTCAGCCGGTTTGTTCAGCGCTTCGTAGCAACGTGCCAGGTTGTAACGCGCGCCGTTGGTCCAGGGGCCTTCCGGCGTATTTTCCAATGTGCGTGCCTTGAACCAGTTGGCGGCAATCTCATAGTTGCCTTGTTCCAGGTGTGCCACGCCGATCCAGTAACTGGCGTGCTTCTTGGCCTCCACCTGCAACCGCTTGACCTGTTCAACGCGTCGCAGCCAGTCCTCGTCGGTCATGCCACGCGGGCGTTCCAGCCCCATCGATGCCTGCAGTCGCTTGGATTGTTCGAGGTCTTCCAGGGCCGCATCCGCGATGCGCGCGGCCAAATAGTGTGACGTGGCACCCTTCTGATCCCCCTGATTGATGAGGTTCCCCAACAGGTACTGCCTGCGACCTTTGACAATCGGTGTCAGGTATTGGAACAAGCCGTGCTCGACGAAATCCTTCCACCGCATTTCCGGATTCTGGGACAGCAGCTCGGCATACGCTTGCTGGTATATGTTGGCTTCGATCGGCACGGCCCACAACCGCACGTCTTGGATCCCTTGGCAATTCTGCAAAGCACGTTTGAGATCCGACGGCGAGAGCGTCAACACCATCTGATCGGCGGCACTTAATTGTTGTTCGACCAACTTCATGCGTTGGGAAAGGTACTCAGGTGTGGCGTCGATCAAGGCCACCACCTTGTCCAAGTCAGCCGAAGTTACTCGATACTGGTAATTCGCTCCCAGGTTCAACGATTCCAAAATCGCCGGATCCTCCTGCACCTGCGTCAACGTGGCGATGCCCTTGCCCCCGGGACCCGGTATGGGGGTCCCCAGTTGGGAATCGAACAGGTAGAGCTCGTTCTCGACCCGCACGGCCGGGAGCCAGGGGTCGGCACGACCGGTCTTGGTGTCGATAGCCAGCATGACGGCGTCGATGCGCATCTGCCGCACAAGCAAAATGAACACGCGCGCCCGTTGGTACATGTCACCATGCCCGTACATCAACACATGCCAGGGCTGACCCGTATATCCAGGACCGGGTTGCCCGAGCATGGGAGGGGGCCAGTCCGCCGTGGGATCGTCGCGTTGGGCACGGGTAATCGGCCCCGCCGCCGATTTCTTGGGGTAGGGTACAAGTTCGTCCAGCTGGATGTTGCGAATGGTCCAGTCAAAAAGCTTCTGGCTGGTGGCGAGTTCTTTGGCCGCTTTACGATCGAGTCCGGTATCGGAGAGCCATTGCGATAGATCCGGGTTCGACGGCGCATGTGATGCCGTCACGGCAATCGCCCGTAACCAACGCGATTCCTCCAACAACAGCACATCTCCACTGCGAAACTCCAACTGTGCCAGAGCCTTGTCGGAGAGGATCGCCTTGGTCGCCGGCGCGCGACGAATGGCATCCGGAAGCGTGTTCAGTAGTGGACGATCAATCATCCAGCGCGGGTCGGCCGCTTGGTCGCGAATCCAACGGTTCAAATGATAGGCTGACTGGCTGGCCGAGCGGTCCAGGTTGTGCTCGTCACGCATCTTCAAGAAATCAACGGCGATTTCAAAGTGGTTCTGCTCCGGCGGCTTCGTCTCGGCGGTAGCCATCTCCAGATCGACGGTCGATGTCTCCGTGCGGCACCCCGCCAGGAAGCAGCCCGCCGCCGTCGTCAGAAGCAGCGGTAGAAGCCACGACGGCACGCGGCCTCGCAGCAGGCCGCTACAGCCATAGGCGTTACAGCGAAAGTCGATACCGCCAAAGCTCTGGGGTCTTGCAGTTGCTTCGTGCTGGCCAACGGAGTCGTCAAGCATGGAATCGTCCTATTTGCAGTGTGCTCGGTCGGGGGATCGTTGCCAGGAAGCGTCGCGAGACGGCGGTGCCGCGTCGCGTCGTCGGCCGCTTATTCACCCAAAGTGCAAGCCTTCCCGCCGCTACCAACGCATCCAACGCCGGAAAAGCCTGTGATTTCGCCAATCTGCACCGGATGTGAATTCCGGATCCTTCACAATGGGAAACGAGTTACAGAAATACGGCTTTACCGGTTACATGGACCGCGGGATGTACAGTTTGATTCATTTAAGTCTACTTACGACAGCGGCTGGGGAAAACTCTCGACCAATTCGCGTAACCTCACGAGCCGGCTTAACAAGGCGGGGAATGCGTCCAGCGGTACCATGTTGGGACCATCGCTGGGCGACGAATCGGGGTCGGGATGCGTCTCGAAGAACAAACCATCGACGCCGACCGCGACCGCCCCGCGCGCCAAAGGTTCCACCATGGCACGGTTGCCACCCGTGGCCGCACCCAGGCCACCCGGTTCCTGGACACTGTGGGTCGCGTCAAACACGACGGGGACCCGGAGCGACCGCATCTGGGGAAGCGCTCGCATATCATTGACCAGGCGACCGTACCCGAAGAAAGTGCCTCGTTCGCAGAGCAGTATATTCTGGCAACCTGCGGACGCCAGTTTGTTAACAACATGCTGCATGTCCCACGGGGCCATGAACTGGCCTTTTTTCACATTCACCGCTCGACCAGTACCCGCAGCAGCCACCAACAAGTCGGTCTGGCGGGCCAGAAACGCGGGAATCTGGAGCAAGTCGCAGACTTCGGCCGCCCGCGCGGCTTGCCAAGGCTCGTGAATATCGGTGGTGACCGGCACCGCCACCTCGCGTCGTACTTGGTCCAAGATCTCCAAGCCCAACTCCAAACCGGGCCCCCGGAAGGCCTGGATACTGGTTCGATTGGCTTTGTCGAACGACGCTTTGAAGATCAGATTTACTGCCAGGTCGGTTGTCGCCTCTTTCAGACGCCGGGCGATTTCCACCGCCAGTGTTGGGGTTTCCAGAATACAGGGGCCAGCAATCAGCAACAGCGGGCATCCGCTGCCGCAGTGATAAGGGCCTATCTCAAGGGGGTTGTTTGGCACGTCTCTCAGTTCCACGGCAAAAAAAGTTCTTGTTGCCCCGATGCGCCTGTTTCGTTGTCGGAAGGGCATGCACACCGAGCCCGGTGCGGGCTCAGCGAGCGTGGAGAAATCCACGCCGAAAGGCCCACGTCTCCGTGACGATTAGACTGACCCGTTCGGGCAATATGGTGATTTCCAGCGGCAGCGTTCCCCCAGGATCTCCGTCTAACTGATAGTGCACTTCTTCGTCCGACTCGATGCGTACACGGCTCGTCTGCACGTACCGGCAATCGGGAAAACTCAGATGGCGACCTCGCACGACGCCGCGGAGGTACCGCAAACCGTGCCACAGAGAGCCTTTTTCAAATCCGCAGACATCGAGCAGTCCGTCGGTGCCATTCGCGTTGGTGCGCAAACCTTAGTCCCCCAGCGTACCGCGGAAGATTCACAACGAAGAGCCAACGCGCGGTAAACACTGTCGAATGCTGCGCGTCACCGCCCGAGTCCGCGTGAACCGCGGACGCGGCCCTTTCGCAGTGCACGCGCAGCGCGGGATATTGGTACTTACGTATTGAATCCACGATAGGTTTGACGTAGCTCAAATGTCGGATGTTTCCCGACCGATGTGCATGGAGTCGCCGGACTACGTCGGCATCAAATCCGCAGCCGGTCATCAGCATGAAGATGCGGTTTCCGGCTTGCCCGGCGTCGAGACGTACAGTCGCTCCATGGGTAATGGCGTGGCTGAGTTCCTCGGGTGTCACCAGCATATGCAGGTACTTGGCCAAAAGGTTCTCGGTCCCCAAGGGCAAAACCGCAATCGGTGTGTCGGGGCAAGTTCGGTTAATCAGCGCGGCCACCGTCCCATCTCCACCGGCGGCGACAACGGCGCGGAGGCCCGCTTGAGCTGGCGCGGCGGCCTTTCGATGCACCAGCTCCAGCTCACTGGTCGTCTCGACGCGCATCCCGTCGGAAGTCAATCGGTCGGCCAGTTCCCGCACCCGGTGTTGGTTCGTTCCGGAACCAGCGGACGGGTTGGTAACGATCAGTACGCGATCGGCAGCCCCGCTCTGGTAACGAATCGTACGTGGCATGAAGGATCCTCAGGCGGCAGGGCCGCAGCGAAAAAGGAATAACGTGCGCCACGGTGCCGCCGAGCGGTGGCCGGGGGTAGTGGGTGCAGGTCTCGCGTGATCGCGGCTTTCACGCGAACGATGCGGTCGCGGTTCACTGGCAGCGAATGTAGCTCACCGGCAGCGAATGTATAGCATATTGGCGGTGCTGCCAGGAGTCAGAAGGGGGACAAGCCGCAGGGTCGTCCGGGGATCAACTGCGGCAGGATGCCGCGTCTGTTGTGTTTTGCTGTATCGAAGCACTGCGGAGCAGTGTCGCGGAAGATGCTCTCTATCGCGGGAAGTCCGCTCACAGAATAAGTCATAAGTATTTATATAGTAGTAGTTTACGGTTTTTTATCGTTGCCAGATGCATGGCGTGGAGAAATTCCAGACGACTTTGGCATTGCATTCGCGGGGTTGGGGAAGCCGCGTGGCGGAAGGGGAGCGAAACCCGGACGCGGCGTGATAATCTGGTCCGTGGGACCTCTGACGAGATTTCCCGTTATGGTTGCCTTGCCCCTGACTGTACGGTATCGCCAACGTGTGTTTGGCGCGTCAGAGGTCCCGCATTTTTCTTTTCCTCTTTCGTTTTCCCGTGCCCGCCGGATGACTGCTTTGACCGGCCACCGCGGTTTCGCGACACCGCCCGCACGTAAGCGGTTATGGGTACGGCTCTTGACGCATCGAGACGGTTTTTCTACCGTATGAGTTTCTACTTGCGTCGCCTTGCAGGCTCGAAGTGCCAGCGTAGCTTCAATCGGCAGAGCACCGCATTCGTAATGCGGGGGTTGTGGGTTCGACTCCCACCGCTGGCTCTCTCTGAGTTTCTATGTATACCCTCTGTCTTGCATCGATCGCTGGCGCGTGGGATGGGGAGAACCGCCTAATGTCACAAGGGTTGGATTTTGACCTGAAAGAAATCGTGTTGTCTAACAGCACGTTTGGGCCCCACGAGATTGAGCAGTTGACGCTCGCTATCTGCGGCGATGTCTCGAATTTGCCCTTGTTGCGCGACTCGGTGGCCGAGCTGGAGATCAGTGAGAATCTGACCCCGGCCATGGCTGTGCGGCTGGGAGTCTGCTATTTCCTGCTGGGGCGCACGCATCGTGCCGTGGAAACACTGCGCAACGCTGATGGCAGTGCGCTGGCACTGTTTTATTTGGGTCGCGCTCAATTCGCCCTGGGCGAATGTGCCGAAGCAGTGGTCAGTTACAACGCGGCTCGGGGAGCGGGATACCGAGGTGATGATTGTTCCCTGGCGATCTGCGAGGCGCAGCGATATTTGAGTGACCCGGAAGGAGCACTGGCGACTTTGGATGCGCTTTCCGGAGCGGTCGAGCAGACGTCCGAGTACCTGTATCAGCGGGGTGCCACGGTAGCCGTGCTGGGAGGGAATCCATCGGAAGTGGTCGCGTTGTATGAGCGGGCGGTCACGGTCGACCCGCGGCACCCTGGGGCCTTGTTCGGCTTGGCTTTGGAAAGTGATCGCCGCGGCGACGATGAAGCAGCCTTTCGGCTTTACGAACGCGCGGTACGCGGATATCCCACGCATGTCGGAGCCTTGCTGAATCTGGGCATTATGTGTGAGGACGTGCAGAAATACGATCAGGCTCAGGCCTGTTACCGGCGGATTCTGGATAGTTTTCCCAACCACCCGCGCGCCAAATTGTATTTCAAGGACGCTGTCGCTTCGAGTGACATGTTCTATGACGAAGAAGCCCAGAAGCGGAACGACCGGCTCAACCAGGTGCTGAATATTTCAGTGAACGATTTTGAGCTTTCGGTGCGAAGCCGCAACTGCTTGCAGAAGATGGGCATCAAGACCCTCGGTGATCTCACGCGGACGACCGAGCTGGAGTTGTTGGCGAGCAAGAATTTTGGTGAGACGTCGCTGGTCGAGATTCGCGACATGCTGATTTCCAAGGGGCTTGATCTGGGGCAGTTTGCTCATCAGCGTCATCGAGCCGGAAGTACCCATCGACGTATCCCAGTTGCCGCCCGAGGGACAGGCCGTCCTGGACCGACCGATTGCCGATTTGAACTTGTCGGTGCGAGCACGCAAGTGCATGGTGCGACTCGGCATGACGACGATTGGCGAACTGATTCGGAAGACCGGAGACGACTTGCTTGAGTGCAAGAATTTTGGCGTGACAAGTCTCAATGAAGTGCGCGAGAAGCTGGAACAGCTGAGCCTCAAATTGCGTGGCGACTGATGGCGGCCTCGGCAATTTCTTTTCACTTGCACACGACCGATCGGGCCAGTGGCGCGCGCCGATCGACGTTAAACACACCGCACGGCGCCGTGCAATTGCCGGGTTTCATGCCGGTCGGAACCCAGGGAACCGTCAAGGGCTTGACCGTCGAAATGGTGCGGCGGACCGGTGCGGAAATGGTTCTGGGCAACACGTACCATTTGGCGCTGCGACCCGGCGCGGAGATCGTTGCCCAGTTGGGCGGCTTGCACCAGTTCATGGGTTGGGACGGACCGATTCTGACCGACAGTGGCGGCTTTCAAATCTTCAGCCTGCAGCGGCTCAATCGAGTCGACGACGCGGCCGTTGTCTTTCGTTCGCATGTCGACGGCAGCAGACTGACACTTTCTCCCGAGCGGGCGGTCGGGATTCAGGCGGTCCTGGGCAGCGATATCGCCATGGTGTTGGATCAGGTCGTGGCCCTTCCCGCCGACACCGCGGCGGTCCGCCAGGCTTGTGAGCGGACCGTGCTGTGGGCCGAACGCAGCAAGACCGCCGCGCGACGGCCAGATCAGGCGTTGTTTGCAATTGTGCAGGGTGGGCTCGACCGACAGCTGCGGGTGTGGTGTGCGGAGCGACTGGTGGCGATTGATTTCCCGGGTTACGCCATCGGGGGATTGAGCGTCGGGGAGACGGCCGACGAGATGTATGCCATGCTGGATGTCACCTGCCCTGTCCTGCCGCCGGATCGTCCGCGTTACCTGATGGGGGTGGGACGCCCGCAGGACATTCTCCAGGCAGCGCGTCGTGGCATAGATTTGTTTGACTGTGTTATGCCGACGCGAAATGGGCGCAACGCGCTGGCATTTACTGATCACGGGCCGCTGCGGATGCGCAATCAGAAACATCGCTGCTGTCCGCTGCCGCTGGAGCCCGACTGTCCGTGCCTGGCGTGCCGGCACAGTCGCGGCTACGTGCACCACCTGTTTCGAGTCGGCGAGATGCTGGGCCCGATCCTCCTGACGATTCACAACCTGAGCTATTATCAGCGACTCATGCGCGAGATGCGCACGGCGCTGGAAGCTGGGGCGTTTGAGGAGTTTTATCGGCGCAAGATGGCCGGCTGGGGAAGTCCCGGCGAGCCGGTGGTGGGCGACACCTCTTCTTGATCCGTGGCTCGGCCGACGCGGCGCGCCTGAAGCGGGCTTTTCCGCGGTCGCATCGGTGCTGCCCTTGCTCGTTATGGCGCAAGACCTTATGATGTCTCGCTACTGCATCGGGAGTCGGCCCGGTCGGGTGTTGCCGTCGGGCCGTTTTCTGTTCCCAGCGGCGGATTGTGGTAAGCGAACCCTGCGGATTCGTTCCAGATGGTCGGCTGTGGGGACCGTTGGCCGAACAAGCGTAATTGCGCGCCAAGCACGGTGTTGCTTGATCTTAAGCGAGTCGCTTGCGCGACTCACTCGGCCTGCGCGCGTAAATGTTGACGGGGAAAGGGCATGGCATGCCTCGCTTCGCAGATTTAGTGTCCTGCCTTCCGCTGGCTCAAGGGGGACCAGCAGAAGGTGCGGCCCAAACCGGGTTGGCCAGCTTGCTGACCAGTATGTTTCCCTTCCTGATGATTGCCGTGTTGTTCTATTTGCTCATGATTCGCCCGGAACGCCGCAAACGGTCTGAGCTGGCAGAGATGTTGCAGAACCTGAAGAAGAACGATCGAGTGGTGACTATCGGGGGCATCTTCGGCACGGTCCTGGCCGCCTCGAAGGATTCCGATGAGGTCACAATCAAAGTTGACGAAAACTCGAACACCAAGCTGAGGATACAGCGCAGCGCGATTGCGCGGGTTCTAACCGCCGAGTCGTCGTCGGCGACCAAAGGTGTTTCATAATGCCCGTTCCGACCCAGTTGCTTCATTCACGTTTCCGGGAATTAGGAAGTTCCTGTCATGCTTGATTTCATGTACTTCCCCGTCCTGCTGGCACAAGAGCAGAGCACGTTTTTTGATGCTGTGCTGAAGTTCGTCTACATCTTCGGCATATTTGCCTTGGTGTTTGTGGTACCGTTTCTATTGGGTGGCGTGATTGCTCGTGCCGTGCGGATGCGCGGTTACGAGTTTAAGATCGGGCTGATCCTCGCATCGCTGGCACTGGCGCTGTTGGTGCTGTACCGCGCTTGGGATTGGAAGGAGGAAAAGTTCCGGATTCCCTTAGGGGTGGATCTCAAAGGTGGCGTGATCCTGATCTACGAGATTGACACTTCCGGCGGCGCGACGCCGGAAGCCCAGAAGGACCAGGAGGAGGTTCGAGATGAGGCCCCGGACATCAACATGGGGGATTTGGTGCAGGCGTTGACGAATCGCATTAACCCCAGCGGTACGAAAGAGATCGTGATTCGTCCCTACGGCGATCGCCAGGTGGAAATCATCATCCCCGAGGTGGACGCGGAAGAGGTGAAAGAAATCAAGCGTCAGATCGAAACGGCCGGCTCGCTGGAGTTTCGCATTGTGGCGAACAGTCGCGATCACAAGGATATTATCGCGCTGGCCGAGAAACAGTCGGAAGACACGGACCCCGCTCAGCGGATCAAGAAACAGGTCATACTGGGCGACAAGATGGTCGGCTTCTGGGCCCAGGCTGCCAAAGACAAACTCCGGGCGGCTGATTTGACGAACAGTCTTCTGCGCAACTCATCGACTGGTGTCATGCTGAATCTGTTGGATATCGGCTCTCCGAAGAGTTCCAAGGAAAAACTCGAAGATTTCCTCAGCGACCACGATATCAAGAATCTCGACGTGTTGCTGGCGATGGACGACGACTGCAATGTCACGGGCGATGACCTGGGTGTGGTGGCAGCCGGCAACGATGAGTACTTGAACCCGTGCGTCAATTTTCGATTACGAGGTGACGGGGCGCGGCTGTTCGGAGTATTAACCAGTGAAAACCGGCCGGATGAAAACGTGACTCCCCCGTTTTATCGGCATCTCGGAATCATGTTGGACGAACGGCTGCTGTCGTTTCCCCGTTTGATCACCACGATTACGGATAGCGGGCGCATCACGGGAGATTTCACGAAGGAAGAGGTCGATTTCCTGGTCGGAATCCTGCGCTGGACGCTTGCCCGCCACGTTGAAGAAGGAGCCGATCAGCGAGAATCAAATCGGTTCAATGTTGGGTGACGATACGATCCGAAAGGGAAAATTCTCGATCGGCGTCTCGTTGGCTGCCGTGCTGGCCTTTGTCGCCCTCTACTATCGCTTCTCGGGGCTCGTTGCCTGTTGCGCACTGCTGTTTAACCTGGTATTGATCATGGCCATGATGGTGCTGCTCAATGCGCCCTTGACGTTACCGGGTTTGGCCGGCCTCGTGCTGACGGTCGGTATGTCGGTCGATGCGAACGTGCTGATATTTGAACGTATCCGCGAGGAAATCCAGCGTGGTGCCGCGCTGCGGATGGCCATACGCAACGGATTTAGCAGAGCCACGACAACGATCGTGGATGCGAACGTGACCACGCTGATCACGGCCATGGTGTTGTATGCCATCGGAACCGATCAGGTCCGGGGCTTTGCCGTCACGTTGATTCTCGGCATCCTGATGAGTATGTACACGGCGATCTTCTGTTCGCGCATCGTGTTTGATATCGCCGAGCGTCGGCACTGGATCACGCAGTTGAAGATGATGAAGCTGCTGGGCGCTACGCATTTGGATTTCATCAGCAAGCGTGGCATTGCCATTGCCGGGTCGCTGATTCTGATCGCGGTTGGGCTGGTCGCCGTGGGCGTGCGAGGACAGCGTATCTTCGACATCGATTTCACGGGCGGAGTCTCGGTGACCATGGTACTGGAAAATTCCATGTCGCCCGATGACGTCCGCAGTCGCCTGGATCAGCATTTTCAGAGTGCGACTCCGCCGGTCAAATGCACCGTGAATACCGTCAGTGTCGAGGGCCGTCCGGATAACAGCGTCTATAAGATCGACGCGGATCTGGATAGCGCCAATCTGCTGGAAGAGTCGATCCAGGACACGTTCCGCGATTCCAGTGGCACGAGCTTGCTGCAATCTTATGTCGTGAATTTCGCCGATCTCAAGCAGATCGTGACTCCGGTGCGCAGTTCGGGGAGCAGGACACCCGTAGTCGAGCCGCAGAGCAAGGCGCCCGAAGCCAAATCGGAGGCGATCACACCCGAAGCCAAGCCGGACGTTACCACACCTGACGCGAAGCCGGAGGTTACCACACCGGAGCCAGCCGAGCCCGCCGAGCCCGCCGAGCCCGCTGCCGGGGCGTCGCAATCAGCTGACTCGCCACCCCAGGACGTCCCGCCCCAGGCGGACAAGGAGCCGCCGGCGAAAGAGCCGTCTGCGAAAGAGCCTCGGCGAAAGAGCCTTCGGCTGCCGAACCGCCCGCCAAGCAACCGACCAGCATGCGGGTCGATCTGCCGCCCGACAGCCTGCTGGCGTTGGCGGACCCCGCGCAGGAGGAAACGGCCAAGGTGGCGGACGAGTCTGCTTCGTCGAAAGACGCGGTCGCCGAGACGCCGGAGGAGACTCCGTCGGTGGCGGCGGAATTGCCCAACGTGGAGCTTTCGGAGAAACCGGCGGCGGCGTCCCCAGAAGAGACACCATCGCCGGCCCAGCAGAATATGGACGAGGTGCGCACTGTCGCGCGACTGACGTTTGGTGATGAAATCCAAGTTGATGAGATCAACGCACCCACATTGCGCGAAAAAATCAAGCGTGCCTACAACGAGCTGCACGCCGATCAGCGCCCCAGGTCGGCCGACACGGGCGAGTTGATGGACCTGACGGTACCGGGCCTGTTCGTGGACACGGACGATGTCTTTGACTGGGATCAGGAGAGTGCCGCGTCGAGTAGCCAATGGTATGTCAGTCTGCTGGCTCCCGAGCCCGAGGCGCGGACAATTCTGCAGCGACTGAAAGATGATTTGGCCAACACGCCCGTGTTTCCGTCTTCCAGCAAGATTGGCGGAAAAGTGGCCGGCGACACGCGCAGTCTGGCGATTGCCGCATTGGTGGCGAGCTTGTTCGGTATCGTCGGTTATATTTGGATTCGATTCCAACGCGTGGTGTTTGGTGTGGCTGCCGTGGTCGCGCTGGTGCACGACATTCTGATTACTCTGGGCGCCATTGCCATCAGTGCCTATCTGGCCAAACCGCTGGGGTTCTTGTTGATCGAGGAGTTCAAGATCAGCCTGCCGATCGTGGCGGCGTTTCTGACCATTATCGGTTACTCGTTGAACGACACCATCGTCGTGTTCGACCGCATTCGCGAGGTGCGTGGCAAGAGCCCGGATCTGACGGCGGAGATGATTAATACGAGCATCAACCAGACGTTGAGTCGTACGTTGTTGACCTCACTGACCACGCTGATCGTGGTGGCCATTCTTTATGCGATTGGTGGTTCAGGCATTCACGGATTTGCCTTTGCCCTGGTGATTGGAGTCGTGGTGGGTACGTACAGCTCGGTTTTCATCGCCTCGCCGGTCTTGCTGTGGATGTTCAACCGCAATAAAGCGCTTGACTAATTCAGACTTTCGCTTCTTCAGGCACCGTGGCGGGCGAGTATTCCCGCCCCGTAACGGGTGCGGCCGAATGTGACTTCTCGTCACGTGGTGCGTCCTCTCACTTCCGCTTTTCGCCACATCCCGCACGATCGTCAAAATCGGCTGCTGCCTCTCGCTTTTCGACCCGATTTGCTGATGGGGACTGGAATTGCTCTCTGCCGGCAACCGATCTCGATGGTGTGGAAGTATCGAGCCACGCGGCTTGATGCGTTTGTTTCGTGGCTAGATCTTGGGTTTGGGGTGCAAGTTGGTGACTCCTATCAGCGTTTCCAGGCGATTGGCGATAGGCCTTGGCGTGATCGCCCTGGGCATCTGCGGTGCGCTACCTTTTCGGCATGCGCCGCCGACGGAAATAGCTGCGTCCGGCAGGTTGCTGGAGAGCCAGTCCACACTGGGAGAAGGCGTTTCGCTGCAAGTTCCCGGTCAGGCCGCCGTGTCGAGCTTTCAGCCGGCGACACTCCGGCCCGTTCCCCATGAGGAAGAGTCCGAAGTCGCTGCAGCCACGGCGGTGTCCCCAGCGCAGGGCGTAACGGCCTACACACCGCAGACCATGTTTCGCCCCCCGTCGTTACCCGATCATTACCGCCCGCTGTTCCGTCCCGACGCGAGCGGCGAGGGAGCGACGACTCACGTCGTGCAACCGCCGCACGACCCCGTGCCCACGAGCAAACCGGCCAAGATCCACACCATACACGACGGTGACACGTTGGCCTCTTTGGCCAGCCGCTACTTGGATGACCCTCGACGGGCGGGTGAGATCCTGGATGCGAATCGTGAGGTGTTGAGTGACCCCGAGCTGTTGCCGATCGGTGCTAAGATCCTGATCCCACGCCGCGGGTCCACCGACGTGGCTGTGCAGTCGTCGCGCGATGCTAATCCTCCGACCGGAAAGCTGGTCCCGCTGCCAGCGCTCGGCCTGCACCGCGGGCAGTAGATCGGACGCCGCACGAAGCACGCATTGGTCGGCGTGATCTGACGGCTGCCCGATCGAGGTCATGCTGAACGCAACGAGGCGGCCTTCGACCGCTTATTCCAGCGGGCTTGTACGGTCGGTCCAAGAGAATTTATCTGCTTGCCGCGCCAGTCGCTGGTTGACGAAGGCGGCGATCCACCGGTCGACGTCCATCCCGGGGGCAGAGATCAGCGGAATGCCCTGCAAGGAAGTTTCAGGGGCGTAAAATCGCACGGCATCCTTGTTCTTCTCACCCCACGCTCGCTGGAAGGCCTTGTGAATGCGTTCGGCGTCGCTCAATCGCCGCGAGTCCTCCTTGCCGACCACAATCAGCGTTGAGACGTTACTGAGCACAAGCTGATCCTTCAGTGCCAGGTTGATCGTTGCACCTTTGGAGGATCGGACGGGTGAGATGAGGATGAGTCCCTTCACGTCTTGTCCCATCTTGTACGTTCGCAAGCTGGGCGCTCGCTAGTCGCGCACCGCCCAGTTGAGTGCCAATAGTCCTCCGAAACCGGTGCCCACAACGCCGAGTTGTTCGATGTTCAGTTTGCCATCGTTGTTTTCGCCCAGCAGAAACGTTTTGACGGCTTCCACATCCAGGATCATCGCTTCAATTTGCGGCCGCCTGAGTTTCGCGCGATCGATCGGTTCCTCGATGCCTTGGGCCTGCAGGCTTTTTCCATGTCCCCGCAGGTCGGGTACGATCACGGCGTGTCTCAAACGCTGGAGATACTGCGCCAGCGGGCGAAGCTCGCCGCCTTGGCCATCCCAATCGTGCAGCAGGATCAAGGGGACCGTCTGCTTGCTTTCCGGGCCGTGATAGTATGTGCATTGGAGAAAAACTCCATCTTTGGTGGTAAGCGTCACGTCCTCGAATTTTTGGGGCACCGCTCGGGGAGGGGCCTTCTGGGCCTGTGCCAGAAGCGGCCGTGTCTCGAGCCCCACGATTCCCGCCGCCCACAGGGCCAGCAGCGCGAAGCGGATCGATTGTGTCGTCTTTGTCAGGTGCGGATCATTTCGGTGGTTCATGGTTCGTTCCATGTTCATCAGTTTTAAAGCCCCTTATCTTCTCATCGTAAATGGCACGCCTGGCCGCGTCAACGAACTCCAGATGCGCAAGTCGAGTCCCGCAGCGAGCTTGTGAGGCAGATCGGCGGGGCGCGGGTGGGAGGCTTTGGGCCGGTGGCCGCGGCATTCTGCCGCGAAACGGCGGCTGGAAGCCGCCGCCACTGCGGCTGGCAGGGGCCTCGAATTCCATCTTGTGCTGGTTCGCGTTTCACGCTATTCTCCGCCTCCCCGCGGAAGGAATCCCGGTCCGGTCGAGACGATTGCGCGCCCGATAAATGGAGTTATCATGCGCCGTTTACCATCCCAGAACATGTCCGTGTTACTCGCCTTGTTCGTCCTGCCGTTGATTGCTGGATCAACCGGCTGTGCGGTGCTCTATCAACTAGCCTACGGCGACGGCCGCAAGATTGAGGCCAAGTACCAGGGACTCAAGGGCCAGCGTGTGGCGGTCGTCTGCGTGATGAATCCGTCCACCTATGGCGATGGTGCCACGTCCACGGTGATTGCCGATCGCGTAGAGCGAATTCTGCGCAGTAACGTCGAAGACATCGAACTCGTTCGTCAAGACGAGGTTGCCGACTGGATGGACACGAACGATTGGGACGAAACCGACTTTGTCGAAATTGGCCGTGGCGTGAAGGCCAATATGGTTGTGGCCATCGACATCGACGCGTTCAGTATCTATGAGAGCAAGACATTACTGAAAGGTCGAGCCGACTTGACGACCACCGTCTACGACATCAATCAAGGTGACAAAGAGGTGTTTCGCACGACGGAACGCAACTTCACGTTTCCCACGTCACACGCCATCCCGATCATCGCCAACGATGCACGTACCTTCCAGCGGACATTCATCGAAATGCTGTCCGAACACATCGCGAAGAATTTCTACGACTACAACATGGCGGAAGATTTTGCTCGCGACGGTGCCGCCTACGCGCACTAGTCGCGTGTCAGATGTGGGATTGATCGGTGGAGGTAAGCGTTGGAGCGACGAGCGCCTCGAGCCGATCGGCCTCCTCTTCACGCACGACGATCCGGCGGATATCGGTGGCCTTGCCGGTCGCGGGATCGACCGTGACCAGCGTTCCGCCAAGACGGACGTCATCTTTCGCGACCTGAAAGTAGGTCGGCCTGAAAGTAATGGTCGTGTGCATCACGCGGTCGATATCCCGTCCCAGGATGCTCTCGCAAGGTCCGGTCATGCCGACGTCCGACTGAAAGGCTGTACCGCCGGGGAATATCTGTTCGTCGGCGGTCGGAACGTGCGTGTGCGTTCCTAGTACGGCGCTGACACGACCGTCCAGGTAGCGACCCATCAGTTGCTTTTCGCTGGTGGCTTCGGCGTGAAAATCGAGCACGCGGACCTTCACGTGTTCGGGGATCTCGCGGAGCAACTGATCGGCCCGGCTCCATGGGCAATCGGCCGGTCGCATGAAGAGTCGCCCCTGAAGGCTGAAGACAGCCACATCACAACCGTTTGTTGCCCGCACGACGACCCAATCTCGCCCCGGCGCCGACGGAGGATAATTGGCCGGTTTGACGATGTTCTGTTCGCGGCGGAGAATAGCGTCGATTTCACGTCGGCGGTAGATGTGATCTCCCATCGTGATGCAATCCACTCCGGCCGCGATGAGTTCTCCATAGATCTTGGGGGTCAGGCCCGATCCGCCAGCGGCATTTTCCGCATTGGCAATGACCAGTGCGATCGACTGCTCGGCGCGCAAACCGCGCAACGCACGCTGTACGATCTTCTTGCCTGGTTTTCCCACAATGTCGCCGATGAGCAGAATGTTCACTTTCGCAACGCGCTTTCAGCTGAATACACAACGGGTGAGGTTAGAGGTGCGGCGCGAGGGGGCATGTTCCTCGGTATTTTGTGTTCTCTTGCTCGAGATTCTCCAAGTGCGGATTTCCGCTACGAAGGCGCGACCTCGAGCCGTTCGCGTTCGAAGTGCGGCTACCGCGCGAGCTCGGTAAACCGCGACTCGCGCACCACCGTTACCTTGATTTCGCCGGGGTACGTCAATTGCTCTTCGAAGGCCTTGGCAATGTCACGGCAAATCTTGGCCGCCTTGGCATCATCGGTGTTCTTGGCGCTGGCAATCACGCGCAACTCACGTCCCGCCTGGATGGCAAACGCCTGCTCGACGCCGGCAAAGCCACTGGCGATCGACTCCAACTCTTCCATCCGTTTGATGTACCGTTCCAGTGATTCGCGGCGGGCCCCCGGGCGCGAAGCACTGCAGGCATCTGCTGTGGCCACCAGCATCGTGTACGGATAGTCGGTGATGATTTCGTCGTGATGTCCCAGCGCCGCGTGCACGATCTCAATACTCTCGCCATGCCTTTTGAGCATATCCGAACCGATCTTCGGGTGCCCTCCCTCCAATTCGTGGTCCGCCGCTTTGCCGATGTCGTGCAGCAGCCCGCAACGCCTGCCAGTGTCCCCGTCGAGCCCGATCATTTCGGCCAGCATGCCGGCCAAAAAAGCCACCTCGACGCTGTGCCGCAACACATTCTGGCTGTAACTGGTACGGAAATGCATCCGCCCGAGCATGTAGATCAACCGTTCATGCAGTCCGTGGACGTTGACCTCTTGAGCCGCCTCCTCACCCTTCCTGCGAATGAACTGCTCGATTTCCTTTTCCGTGTCCCCCACGATCTCTTCGATCCGTGACGGGTGAATTCGACCATCCGCGATCAGTTTGTCCAGGGACTGCCGAGCGACCTCCCGGCGCACCGGGTCGAAGCCACTGACAATCACCACGCCGGGGGTGTCATCAATGATCACATCCACGCCCGTGGCCTTTTCGAAGGCGCGGATGTTGCGGCCCTCACGGCCGATGATACGCCCCTTCATTTCGTCGTTGGGGATGTCCACCGTACTGGTCGTGGCCTCTGCCGTATGGGCAGCCGCATATCGATGCAGGGCGGTCAACAGCATCTCGCGTGCTGTCGCGTCACACTGTTCGGCGATCCGCTTCTCGTGCTTGAGGATGATCGATCCCGTTTCCTGTGCCAGTTCCGTCTCGAGCATCGATAACAGACGTGATTGAGCCTCCTCACGCGTCAGCCCGCTCAGGTCATGCAGTGTCTGACGCTGCAGGTCGAGCAGTTTGCTCAACTCCTCGTTGCGACGGTTGGTGTCTTCCATGCGTTCCGTCAGGCGGCGTTGAGTGCTCTCGACGATCCGTTCCTGCTTGCGCAGATCGTCCGACTGCTGTTCCACCGTCTCCTGTCGTTTGTCGAGCAAGCGTTCGCGATCTCGCAATTCGTCGCGAATCTTGCCGAGTTCCTCCTCGGTCTTGGCTTTCTGCTGAAGCGCCCGCTCTTTAATCTCCAGTTCGGCTTCCCGGCGACGGTTTGTTGCTTCCCGATCGGCCCGCTCCAGAATAATCCGAGCTTCGGTCTCGGCGTCCTTCTTGCGCAACCGATCAAGGAACTTGACGGCGGTAAATGTCAGCGCCGCCGAAATGAGGGCGGAAACGACCACGACGACTGTCGGATCCATCTCCGCAATAATAGGACTGAACACGTTTCGCTCCCCTGCTGGGACAAGCGACGCGTGCGCTGCGAGGGTTCCTGGCAAAGACGACACACTGACAGGACGCTCAACCGCCCCCAACATGTCGCGTCCACCAAGGACCCGCGTGATACGAAGTGCGAGAGGCTTGCCGACCAAGCGGCACGCGCCAGTTCGCAGATGAATCAATCCCTGCCGTACGCGCGCAGGACTGCCCGACTATCTGGTTGGCGGATGGTTCCTGGGACCAACTCGGGACGCCAGACCCGTCGGAGGCCGGTTGACAAATCGCCGGTATCTATGCGGCGAACGTATCGGGCTGCGAATTCTCAAATGACCAGACTCGGCACTCCAATCGTCTGGCACCGACGAAACAGGATGAATCCAGCTGGGGATTCCTGTGCGTACCGGTGCCAATTCCAGGGGGCCCCACGTGCCACCCCCAGTGCCCAACACGAAGCGTAGCATGAGCATCACGAAATACATCAATTGGCCTGCTCTGTCTTAAGAGATCTGGTCCCGATGACGAGTTCCGGACTTCGTTCATCGTGATCGAACTGTACCATCTCGCGCTTCGCGACCCGCTCGCGGCGCCGCGCCGACGCTCTTAAATGGTTTTCGGTAAACTTGTACACTAAAATTGCCCCCACCAAAGAGCGGCAAATCGCCGCTAGCTGATTGGGGGAATTCGCCCTCTATGTTACCAGAGAAATCCCGGACTGCAACGGTTTGCTCCCTCGGTTCGAGCAGGTTTCGATTTCCTCAACATCCGACAAACGTTGCGGTTGCGCCAAACAACCCCCATTATCCTGCCCAATCGATGCAGCCCTCGCAACCGTAGGATACCACTCGACTATGCATCCCCAACTTGCCCTCCGCAATACCCCCCTCCACTGGTGGGCCGCCCCGGCCACCCGTGGGCCCGCTCTGCCATCCGTGGAAACACTAGAGCAATCACCTGCCAATTCAGTGCCACAGCCCACAATTGCGACGGACTTGGAAGTCCGTCGTACAAGCGTCCCGACCCCAAAGACTGAGTATGGGCAAAGCACTAGACTCATAGGCATGAAAGTACATCACGCGTTGGAACGGCAGGTAGCGGAGATCTGGGACCCCGCGACATGGTGCGACGTCACGGCGGTGGTGGCCGTTTCTGGAGGTGCCGACAGCGTCGGCCTGCTGCGGTGCCTGCATGCCCTCAGTCAGCCGCCTCGCCGCTTGGCCATTGCCCACTTCAATCACGGCTTGCGTGGTGAGGAGTCGGAGCGGGACGAACGGTTTGTGCGTCACCTCTCTGAACAACTCGATGTGCCCCTGGAAATCGGGCACGCCGCGGAAGCATGTTCCGCGGGCTCGGACGGCGTGGAAGCGGCAGCGCGCAAGCAGAGATACGACTTCCTGTGCCGGGTCGCGGACCGGCTAGGAGCCCGGTACGTCGCCACGGCCCACACCGCAGACGATCAAGCCGAGACGATTCTGCATCGGATCATCCGGGGCACTGGCCTGGCCGGCCTGGCCGGCATTCCAGCCACGCGCCGGCTGAGCCCGCTGACAACCGTTGTTCGACCGCTGTTGACGCTGGCTCGCATCCGGGTGCGCGAATACCTGTCAGAATTGCAGCAGCACTATCGCGAAGATTCCTCGAACCAGCAGACCGTCTTCACCCGAAATCGAATCCGCCACGAGTTACTGCCCAATCTGACGCGCCAATACAACTCGCAGGTCGCTCAGGCGCTGATTCGGCTGGGCCATTTGGCGTACGAAGCCCAAGCAGTGATCGCCGCTCATGTCGAGCCGCTCGTGGACCAATGTATAGCTTGTCGTACCGCGTCGCGCGTTGAGCTGACTTGTTCGGCGCTGGTCAATCACTCCCCGTTTTTGATTCGCGAGGTGTTCCTACAGATCTGGAAAACGCAGCATTGGCCGCGGCAGGACATGGGAGACGCCAAATGGAGGCAGCTTTGCGACCTCGCATGCACCGCCGCCGCCGCACCTGCCAGCGCGACCCTGCCGGGACGCATTCAGGTGGAGGTAAATCGTGGAGTGATGACATTGCGCCGCGATGAAGACGACGCCCCAGTGCCTGACGCGGACGACGCCTAGTGCTTTGTCAGCTCTAGAAATTGGGGTCAAGCGTTGTTCTCAACCTCGCACGTCGAGCTTTGAACGTCCAGCTTCGAATGAAAACCAGGAGAACTCTGCAGTGTCAGGCTGCAGGGTCGCGTCAGCGGACGCGGATTCCCAAGACACAACTCTCGACTCCCGGCCCTGAATTCTGGTCCCTTGTTCCACCTCTATGCGACGTTCGACGTTCGACGTTCACCCCCGCACCGGCAGGCACTGCCGGTCCGCCGAGGACGCCTACCCAAGATGGCCTCGGAGTGCTGAGCACCAGCATCTATTGACGGCCATTGACCGCTCGGCCTACTATGCCACGTCCGCCGGTCCCGCGAATCAGGCTGCGCTGTTATGAGACCCGGTTCAACACACAGGTATCTGATCTTAGGAATCGTCGCCTTGGCGTTTGCCTTGCGCATGGCGGCGGCGGTTTGGTGGCAGGGACGACTCGACGACGCCCAATCCTTTGGCATGCCGGACAGCCACGGTTATTGGGATTTAGGGCAGCGGATTGCAGCGGGGCGACCGTATGAATATGGAGGACCGGAATTTCGAGTTTTTCGCGCTCCTGGTTATCCGCTCGTGCTTGCCGGTCTGTTTCGTGTGTTGGGGGAAGAGACAGCGGTGATTTGGGCGCGGGGTATCGGGGCCTGTTTAGGGGCGCTCGCGGTGGCGGGAGTAATCTGGCTGGGGGGAATCGTATTCGACGGCCGCACGGGATTGGTTGCCGGCCTATTGGCGACGTTCTATCCCGGGGCCATCAGTATGAGCATTTTGGTGCTGGCGGAAGCGTTGTTCTGTCCTCTGATGATGTTGCATCTTGCCTGTTGGGTGTTGGCCACGCGAGTTACGTCCAGACGCGGCTGCGTTGGGTGGAGCGTGTTATCGGGCATGGCCGCGGGGTGCGCCGTTCTGACTCGTCCAAGTTGGCTCCTGTTCACACCGTTCGCACTGGCATTGGTGCTGGCCAGCTGTGCGGACCGCCGCCGGCAGCTACTGGTGGGTCTCGGCATGCTGGCAGCGATTTGCGTTACGATGTCGCCTTGGTGGATACGTAATTATTGTGCGGTGGGTCGTTTCGTACCGACCACGCTACAGGTGGGAGCCAGCTTATACGATGGTTTGAACCCGTCGGCGACCGGCGCCAGCGACATGTGCTTCACACGGCGGTTCTATTTGGCCCAGAAAGCAGAGGACGCGGTGGCCGGCCGCGGTGAGAAGGGTTTCGAGGCGCGACTTGATCGCCGTCAGCGCGATGCAGCGGTGGCATGGGTTAAAGCGCATCCGGCCGAGGCATTAGGACTGATGGGGACCAAGTTGGTGCGGATGTGGAACGTGTGGCCCAATGCGGCGGAGTTTCGAAGTTGGCAGATGCGAGTGGTCGTGGCGATGGGCTACGTTCCGCTGCTGGTATTGGGGATCGTCGGTGCCTGGAAGTGGGGCCGGCGTGGGTGGCCGTATCTGCTTTGTCTGCTGCCGGCAGCCTATTTCACTTGTCTGCACATGGTGTTTGTGAGTTCAATTCGGTATCGTCAGCCGGCGATGTTAGTGTGGTTGATACTAGCCGCCGCCGTGCTCACGGCGTGGGGCGGCCGATCGCAGTGGCGCGAGGGATGCGTGACCGCCTGGCGGTAGGCGTGACGCTGGAAAGGAATCCAAGCGTATGCAGGAGAAACGCGGACTGCTGGCCCGACTGGGCAGTCTGATGCGCTGGTTGCTGTTGGCGGTACTGGTCTGCGCTGCCGGACTGGTCGTGTTCCGGCAGCTGGTAATCGCTCGCTTGGACGAGCAGATAAGACTGCGTGTCGAGGCGATGTTTGCCGACCACTACACGGACATGGACGTGCAAATCCAGGCCGCGCGGCGCATGGAAGGTCAGGGGATCGAACTCCGTGGTTTCTCGCTCCGCTCCAGCTGCGAAGAGACGGCACGTCGCGAATTACTCTACATCGATGAGATGTTCTTGCAGTGCCAAACTGATCTGCGTGACCTGTTGAGTGGCAATCCTAACGTCCAACGGCTGATCATCCGCCGTATGAAGGTGCGGGCGACATGCCACCAGGACGGCAAATGGAACGTTGCCTGTCTCCTGCCATTACCCGATTTTGGTGGTACCGTTCCGGTGATGGAGTTGGAAGACTCGACCATTGAACTGCAGGACCTGTGCCGGCAAACGGGTGGCGTATTGGCGCTGCACGACATCGACATGCGAGTGCGGATTGATCGCGATAAGCAGGGAGCGAGGATCTGGCAGCTGGCAGGCAGCTTATTGGGCGACCACTTCAAACGCGTCAAATTGGAAGGACTCGTGGACGCTCAGCGAGGTCGCTGGTCCGCCTGGGGAACGATCGACGGATTGGAAATGTCACAGCGACTGCTGGATGCCATGCCTAACGACGTGGCCAAGTACTTGTCTGTGCTCGCGACTTTGCGGGCGCGGGCTCGATTTCGAGTTTCGTGTGGGGCATGAGCCGGGAGACACCCAACCCATACGGTGTGTGGTGCAGGGACACTTGTCGGAAGGGCGCGTCGACGATCCTCGTTTACCGCTCCCTTTCACCGACTTGGAAGCGGACGTTTACGGCGACAATCAGCAGATTCGGATCGAGCATGTCACGGCTTGCAGCGGCACGACCAAGTTGAATCTGACCTGCACTTGCCACAACTTCCTGAGTGATGCACCGGAGCTTCTTCTTTCGGCCGTCGTCCGCCAACTGCCGCTCGACGAGCGGTTGTATGGCGTGCTGCCCGAGCAATTTCGCGACGACTGGGACCATTTCGCGCCGACTGGTGTGGTCGATGCGGAGATCGATTTGCGGATCCAAGACAATCATCCGATCCCCGACATCACGGTGACCTGTCGCGACGTTTCTTTTGCCTATCACAAGTTCCCCTTTCGTTTGCGGCAGGGCAACGGTTCGATTCGTCTGGTGGGCAACCTGGTTCAGGTGCGGGACTTCACGGCCGTCGCCGGTGGGCAGGTGATTCACATCGCGGCCGAGTTTGCCGATCCCGGCCCCCGGTTGACCGGGTGGCTGGATTTGCGTTCCGACGGACCGCTCCCTCTGGACCATGAGTTGATTGAGGCCATGACCCCCACAGGGCAGACTATCGTCCGCTCATTGCATCCCACGGGGGGGATTATGTTGTCGCGCGGAAGGATCGAGAAGCAGTCGCCAGATGACGCGCCTCACTCTCGGTGGGAGATCGACTTGCACGATTGCTCGCTGCAATACGATCGATTCCCCTACGCCATCCATGGGATTTCGGGACGACTGGTTCTGGCTGACCGGCAGTGGGTGTTTCAGGATTTGCGTGGGCATCACGGGAGTAGCTATATCTTGTGTAATGGTGGCTGGATGCCCGCTTCCGCAACCGAGCCAGGTGGTGAGTTAAGTCTGCAATTCCAGTGTTGGGATGTACCTCTGAATGATTCACTGCGCGATGCAGTGGGGAAACTCAACGAAGGCGCGGAACGTTTTTGGACCAGCATGCGACCTCGGGGTACGGTGGATCATGTCAATATCTCCATCCGATACGACTCGCTTTCGCACCAGACCAACATGGACTTGTCGGCCGAGAAATGGCCGCCCGGTCAAAATGTGGAAGGTCGCAGCATCACCGTCCACCCAACCTGGTTTCCCCTCCGATTGGACGACTGTACTGGTCGTGTACGCTACACCGACGGCACATTCGTGCTGGAGAATGTGACGGCCCTGCGAGGTAATTCCCGCGTCGAACTGGCCGGTCACGGAGTGGTCACGCCCGACCAGCGGTGGGAAGCAACGCTGACCCGGTTCATAGCGGACGCGGTCCAGGTCGACCATGAACTGATCGATGCCCTGCCCGAGGCCTTGCGGCAGGCCGTGCGCCAAATGAAGTATCGGGGCATTGTGAGCGTGAATGGCAATACCTGGTTTCGCGGTGGGGCCGAGCAGCCGCTCCTGGCCGGCTGGGATCTGCTGCTGGATATCGATGACGGCGCGCTCGACAATCAACTGAAACTGGAACATATCTATGGTGGTATCCGCATGACCGGTGAGAAGAACCTGCAAGGGTTCCAGAGTCATGGCATGCTGGAGATCGATTCCTTGATGACGCGGGGCGTGCAACTGAACCAGATTCAGGGCCCATTGTGGATCGACTCGCAGCAATTGCTGCTCGGTTCCCGTGCCGCCGTAGTGCAGCGAGGCGGACCACCACAACAAGTGACTGCTCGAGCCATGGGAGGCGACGTTTCACTGGATGCCCATCTGCTGTGGGACGACCAATTGCGGTTTGCCGTAGACGTGTCGATTGCCAACGGTGATGTGGCTGAGTTTTCACGCAGCCTGCATTCGCAGCGACATGATATCACCGGCAAAGTCTTCGCCGTGTTACATCTGCAAGGTGCCAAAGCCGGTCTGCACACGCTGCAGGGCAGCGGCCAGGTGCGGTTGCGTGAAGCAGATATTTATCAGTTACCCGTGATGGTGCGTTTGCTCAAGGTTCTGAGCCTCCGATCGCCCGACACCACTGCCTTCACCAGAAGCGACGTCGATTTCCGCTTGCAGGGTGAACAAATCTACCTGGACCGCATTGACTTTTCCGGTGATGCGATCAGCCTCAAAGGCAAGGGCTGGATGGATCTGAATCGTCAGGTGAACCTGGAATTCTACGCGCTGGTGGGGCGCCAGGAGTTCCAATTGCCCGTGATCAGAACGTTGTTGGCCGAGGCCAGTAAGAATATTCTGCTGATCCAAGTCGTCGGACAAGTCGACGACCACCCCCAAGTGATTCGAAAGGCCTTGCCGGAACTGGACGATACGCTCCAGCGACTGTTCCCCGAAGCGGTGCCCCGAACTGCCTCGCCGTCCCGGCCTGGGATGTCGGGCAGGTGAGGGGGTGAGGGGGTGAGAAATGCTGGCATAACTGGTGCAAGCCGACGTGTGGCGAACTGCGCGGCCCGCGTCATTATGGAGGGACGATATAGATATTAACAAAGGGCTTCTTGCCCCCAAAATCGAGTTTCCTGATTCGTGGAAGTTTCGCAACCGCCAAAGATGGCCGAAGGCCAGCATCATCGTAGCCTGGGGTGCAACCCCAGGAAATCGTTGCCACCACACAGGTTTTGGCTGACAGCCAAAATCAACGGACCTCCCTCAGCCATGTGAATATGGCCTTCGGCCAAATGGATCTATCGAGCAATCCTGGGGCGATGCCGATGTCAACGGCCTTCGGCCAAGAATTCCACGAATCGTCAAAAGTGATTTGGTTGAAAAGGAATCATCATCGCGAGGTGAACCATGAGTGTTGGACCGATGGGGATGATTGGCAGTGCCGCCGGATCGCCACTTGCTCAGGGACAAGGGGCCGATGTCAACAAGGCACAGCAGGATTCCACCGACCACGCGCACAGACACGCCTCAACGAAAAGGCCGAGCAAGCTTCGGGAGTCGGACAGACGCAGCAGGACGAAGAGGCGCAGGATCGTGATGCCGACGGTCGCCGCCCCTGGGAGATCGGACCGGAAGATACCGGCGATCAGCAGGCTCAGCAAAGTGCTGAGGACGAATCGCTTCCCAAGAGTAGAGACCCGTCAGGCCAGAGGGGCGGGCAGTTGGATCTCACTGGCTGAGTGATGGCCGTCGTACGGTGAGGGTGTGAGGGGGTGCTGAAAGCAGATACCGATTAGGGTCTAACGGTGTATGATGCGCACATGTTGGCAATTCCTAATCTTACTCTTACTCTTACTCTTCATCTTCATCTTCATCTTCATCCTTCGCAGGCGGTACTCGACGAGGTG
The DNA here is from genome assembly GCA_963700575.1 of uncultured Planctomycetota bacterium. Taxonomy (GTDB): domain Bacteria; phylum Planctomycetota; class Planctomycetia; order Pirellulales; family Pirellulaceae; genus JAJRVM01. Next base: position 482,351 of record CAVOYC010000002.1, read on the forward strand.
GAATGGTCGCACACGCCGCAGGATAAAGATTACGATTACGATTACGATTAAGAACGAAGATGGCGGATCCATACTCTTGGGTTGCGGCCGAATCCCGCGTTAGGGTCCTTGAGTCAATATGATGTACTCCGAACGCGGCCAAAGTAATCGGTGTTTTTTGACTTCGGCTTTCTGTTGCGGAACCGATCGGTCGCTGTCGCGTGGAGTTCTGTTTGTGCTTCGCTGCTGGCGGACGTGCTCGCCAAGGGGAAGCGTTCCGCACCAGACACCTATTGGGAGTCGGCGTCAGACAATCTGTGTCTGCTTCTGGCGCCCCGTGTGAAGGCGGGTGCGGCGAGCCTGAAGCGTCTGGCGAGGCTGTCATCGGTTAGGTTGGTGGACAAATCTCTCGTAGCACCCTGCAAAAAAACCGAGGGGTGTTCTAGGATGAACGGCCAGGATGCTGGGCCATCTCAGAGATCGTCGGGCATGAGGCGGGGCGATCGCGGTGGTTAGTGGAGCGCGGCGGCGGGGCCGGGCATCCACGCACTCGCTGCAGGCCGTTGTCCGTTGCGCGAGGTGCCCGCCTGGTGGCCGCCAGATTCGATTGCCCAACAGCTGGTGGTCAAAACGGTGCAGGAATTGCGAGAGGTGTTTTCGTCGCAGGACAGATTCGATGCGGTTTACAAAAATGCACGGTGCCGGCAACGATTATGTTTACGTGGACTGTTTTGCTGCGCCGCCACCGTCAGATCCCGTCACACTTGCTCAGCGAATCTCCGACCGCCGGTTTGGAGTGGGTGGCGACGGACTGATACTGATCCGTCCCTCCGACGTTGCCGACGCTCGAATGCAGATGTTCAACGCCGACGGTTCGGAATCGGAAATGTGTGGCAACGGGATTCGCTGCGTGGCCAAATACGTCTTCGAACACGGTATCTGCTCTCGCGAAACGCTGCGTATTGAAACCGGAGCAGGTGTTTTGGATGTGGATTTGGAGCTTGGCGTGAGGTCGGGCCAGGTCGAGCGGGTGCGTGTGGACATGGGATGCCCCGTCTTGGAGGCGGCCAGAATCCCCACCACGTTGCAGGGTGATCCCGTCGTCGATCAGGCGTTCGAGATTAGTGGAGTGACGTTGCAGGTGACCTGTGTCTCGATGGGCAACCCGCACTGCATCGTCTTTGTCGATCAGGCGACGGACGAACTGGTGCTGGGGCTGGGCCCCCAGATTGAGCATGATGCTCGGTTTCCCTCACGCGTGAACGTTGAGTTTGTGGAAGTCCTTTCCGAGAGCGCGGTGCGGCAGCGCACCTGGGAACGCGGGTCGGGAGAGACGTGGGCCTGTGGCACGGGGGCCAGTGCCGTCTGCGTGGCGGGCGTGCTGGCCGGACGAACCCAGCGGACGATTCTCAACCATCTGCGCGGTGGAGATCTGGAATTGTCGTGGGACGAGGCGAGCGGTCATGTATTGATGAGCGGTGGTGCCGTAGAGGTGTTTCATGGCGAGTGGCCTGACGGAGAGTGAGTCCGGCTGACTCACCTGACAAGCGGATGTCCGAACGACGCTCTGAGGGGTCTCAGGCAACCGAGCGCCGGTTTCCCGGCCGGATCAACTTCGATGCGCGACGTCCGAGCATTAGCGAGAAAAGAATTCGAGCTCTTTGAGCAGTAACGGACGCATGCGATTCACGAATCACTATATCATGAAGCTCGGAGGCCTGGCCATTACCGGATTCACCCGGCAATGGATGAAGACACTGGACTACCAGGCTGTTTTCTACGATCCGGACGTGGACCCGGCGAGTCGCGGCTTTCGAGGACCCGCCATTTTTTTGTTCTGGCACGAGTATATCCTGTTTCCGTTCTTCTTGCGTGGAAATTGCCGCGTCGCGATGCTGCTGAGTCGCCATCAGGATGCTGAATGGTTGTCGCAGGCGGCGCGACACATGGGTTTTAGCACGGTTCGAGGTTCGACCAGCCGCGGTGGGGTGGCGGCATTGCGCAAACTGATACGCGCCGGTGCGACGATGAATCTGACGATCACGCCGGACGGGCCTCGTGGTCCTCGTCGTCGGCTGGCGGCCGGCTGCATTTATGCTTCGTCCCGGCTCGGCATTCCCCTGGTGCCGTTTGGTCTGGGCTACGATCGGCCGTGGCGTAGTCGGCGTGCCTGGGACCGGTTTGCGATCCCACGTCTCTATTCGCGTGCCCGGGCGATCGTCGGTCCGAAAGTGCAAATTCCCGCCGATCTGGGGCGCGAGGGCGTGGAACACTATCGCCGTCGCGTGGAGCGCATGCTGAACGTTTTTACGACTACCGCGGAGCAGTGGGCCGAATCGGGGGACCGACGGTTCGGGCAGAGGCCGCTGTGGAGACAAGGAGCCACGTGCCGGATGACGGGCTCCTCACCCCTGGCGACCTCCTCGCCGCACGATGACGCGCTCCCCTGCTCCGGCCCGAATCCTGGGTCGCTGCGAATTGCATGACGGCCCGTTGTGCGATACAGTTTCAGGCGGTCACCTCCCTTGGAGACGGCGTCGCGTCAATGGGCCGGTCGCACCCCCAATGGCCCGGGTGCCGGCACCGTGAGAGGTCCGACCCGACCTCAGGTGTGACGGACCGGGAAGACGGTCGCACCGACGGTAACTGAATTGACCCCGCTGTCCTGGAAGGACGCCGAATCATGGTTCGCGACGCGATGGAGTATGCTGCCGATCAGCCGGGCGAACAGGGACGGCCCCTCTCGGTGGCCGAGCTTACGGCGAGGATTAAACAGGTATTGGAAACGGAGTTTCCGTCAGTTTGGGTCGTCGGCGAGATATCTGATCTCGCCCGCCCTCGTTCGGGGCACGTCTATCTCACGCTCAAGGACGAGCAGTCCCAGATTCGCGCGGTCATGTGGCGTGGGGTCGCCGGTCGTCTGACCTTTGAGCCGCAGGATGGCCAGCAGGTATTGTGCCGCGGTGACATCGACGTCTACCTGCCACGCGGCAGTTACCAGTTGGTGATTCGCCAGATCGAGCGACGGGGTGTCGGATCGCTGCAGCAGCGTTTGCAGGAGTTGCAGAAGAAACTGGCGGCCGAAGGGCTATTCGATCCGCGACACAAGCAACCCCTGCCCAAGTTTCCTCGCCGCGTGGCAGTGGTGACCAGTCCCACCGGTGCCGCGATTCGTGATTTTCTGGAGGTGGTGCGTCGGCGCTGGCAAGGCGTCAACATTCTGATCGTGCCGACGCGTGTCCAAGGGGCCGGCGCGGCGGAGGAGATTGCCCAGGCGATCGGCCAGATCAATCGACTGCAACCTCGATTTGACGTCCTCGTCGTGACTCGCGGTGGTGGTAGCCTCGAGGACCTGTGGTGTTTCAACGAAGAGCTTGTTGTGCGGGCCATCTTCGCTTCCCGTATCCCGGTCGTGTCAGCCATCGGTCACGAAATTGACGTGACGCTGTGCGACCTTGTGGCGGACCTTCGAGCGCTGACGCCCACCGAAGCGGCACAGCGGATCGTACCGTCGTCTGACGAGTTGGCCACGTCACTGCAGCACCTCTATTCCCGACTGCAAAATTCGCTGCGGACCACGGCGCGGTCCGCTCGCACACGACTTGGTGCCATCGTCGGTCGGCGCGTATTTCAGCGGCCCTTGGAGCAGGTACGGGACCATCAACGCCGAGTTGATGAGCTTCAGGTACGGGCAACGCGTGCCGTTGGCCAGTTGATTCGCGACGCTCAACAGCAGCTGCTGGCGAAGTCCAGCCAACTGGAATCGCTCAGTCCGTTGGCTGTCCTGGCACGCGGGTACAGTGTCACCTGCGCGAGAGCGACGCGAACGTGGTGCGCGATGCCGTCTCGCTGAAGGTGGGCGATCAGATTCGTACCCGGTACGTGTCCGGGCAGACGCTCAGCCGTATCGAATCGGTTAGCGACGAGGCAGACGGAGCGACCGACTAGGGGTGTGATGCAGCTTGTGCCGTATGTGCGGAGAAAGAGACCACCATGGCAAAGAAAAAGGTAAAACGTACGGCGGACCCGGATGCGGAACCGCTTTCCTTCGAACAGGCACTCGCCCGCCTCGAGCGGATTGTGGCCCAGCTCGAAGAAGGTCAGCTGGGTCTGGATGACTCGTTGGCTCAGTACGAGCAGGGAATCAAATACCTGAAACAGTGCTATCGGCAGCTGGAACGCGCCGAACGGAAGATCGAGTTGTTGGCTGGCGTGGACGAGCAGGGCCGCGTGCGCGGGGCACCGTTTGATGAGGCGGAGATGTCCCTGGAGGAGAAACAGGCGGCTCGCAGCCGCCGACGTTCCCGTGCCCCCGGGGCCGGCGAAAGAGACTCGGCGGCCGGAATGGACGATTCGGCCACCCTGTTTTAGAATAGGATGTGCCCCACTTGAGGTAAGGGTGCGGTGGTTCGTCTCTCAGGGGTCCGGTCGGAGCGGGCGCGAGCAGTTGGGCGTCCGTGCTCGCCGGTGACAAATCACTTGGGATCGACGAAGCAATAACTGTCGTCAATAACTGTCGTCTTGTCTCTTTTCCCCCGCCGCGCAGCGAATAGCGGGGGAGAGGATCAAGGTCAGGGGCAAGAAATAATCTGCCAATTATTGCCTCGCCGATCCTTACCACGTTTCACCTTCCAGGCATGACCCGTCACAGCGGAATCAGGGCGTTTCGGAACACAAAATAGCGCTGGTCCATGACAACAGTACCTTTAAAGGCGTTCGCCGCGTCCTCACGCAAACTGCGATTGAGTGTGGAGCAGGCTCTTGGCCGTTACACGTCGTTTGGCGATGACTGTCCGCAGGTGTTGCGTGAGGCCATTCGACACAGCCTGCTGGGACCGGGCAAGCGGCTGCGTCCGATGCTGGTGTTAATGGCGGCTGACGCCTGCGGTTGCACCTGGGAGGGGGCCATGCCGGCCGCTTGTGCGGTGGAAATGGTCCATACGTATTCGCTGATCCACGATGATCTACCAGCCATGGACGACGACGATCTGCGCCGCGGTCGGCCGAGCTGTCATGCGCAGTATGGCGAAGCGACGGCGATTCTGGCTGGAGATGCGCTGTTGGCGCTGGCGTTTGAGATCCTGGCCGGCGATATCCGGCCGCCCGAAGTGGCGGCCCGCTGCTGTGCGGCCTTAGCTCGCGCCGCGGGCGCATCGGCGCTGGTCGGGGGCCAGGTTGACGATCTGAATGCGGAGTTTCAAGAGGGGGATCTAGCGTTGCTGGAGTCGATTCACCGTCGTAAGACCGGCGCGATGTTCAATGTTTCGCTGCAACTGGGGGGCTTGGTGGCTGGAGCGGACGTAGAACAAATCGGTGCCCTGGACTCATACGGCAGTAAGCTGGGCCTGGCATTCCAGATCATTGACGATCTGTTAGATCGACGGGGTGACGAAGCGGCCATGGGCAAGAGGCTCGGAAAAGACTCCGCCCGTGGTAAATTGACTTTTCCATCGATCTTGGGGTTGGAAGAAAGCGAACGGCGAGCGGTCGCGTTGACTGAAGAGGCTTGCCGGGCGGTAGACGTTTTTCAGGAGCGAGCCGAGAGCCTGAAGGCCTTGGCCCGATACGTGATTCATAGAAGTCGCTAAGAACCTTTCGCTACGTCGCCGGCAACCGTGTGCAAACCCTTGTTTCCCTACCTCCGGGGCGGACGTGCCGTGACAGTCCGGTGCTCGTCGAAACAATGATACGGCATCTCAGGAACGAACCACAGAATGATGCATCAACTGCTGTCCCAAATCGAATCTGCCGAACAGTTACAGCACATGTCGTTGGCCGAGTTGCATCAACTCGCCGATGAGATACGGGAGGTCTTGTGCAATCTCCTCAGCACGCGATCGGCCCATTTTGCCTCCAATCTGGGCGTGGTGGAGCTCTGTTTGGCTCTGCACAGTGTGTTTGATTTTCGCCGTGATCGACTCATCTGGGACACGGGACATCAGATCTACCCGCACAAACTTGTGACGGGGCGTTACGGAGAATTCTCGACGATTCGCACGAAGGGTGGCTTGATGGGGTACCCTAATCCGGCGGAAAGTCCTTATGACCTGTTTCATGACCGGCCATGCCGGTTCGAGCATCTCCGCGCTGCATGGATTGAGTGCAGGGGATGAGCTGTTGGGCGAGTCGGATCGGCATGCCGTGGCTGTCATTGGTGACGGTGCATTTTCCTCGGGCATTGTGTTTGAAGCGATGAACAATGCCGGCGGTATGAAAAAGAACCTGTTGATGGTTCTCAACGACAATAAAATGTCGATCTGTCCGCGGGTCGGGGGCATGGCCAACTATCTCGACCGCCTGCGCACAAATCCCGTTTACACGGGCTTGAAGTTGGAAGTGGTTCGCGCGTTGAACAAGATGCCGGTGCTGGGTGATCCGGCCGAGCGGTTTCTGGCTCAGCTGAAGGAAGGTATCAAAGCTGGTCTGCACGGCGGCATGCTCTTCGAGGATCTCGGATTTCGCTACATCGGTCCCATCGATGGCCACAACATCGCCCTGTTGCGCAAATATCTGCAGATGGTGCGTAAACTCAATGACCCCGTTCTGTTGCACGTGGTGACGGAAAAAGGGCGTGGTTACCGGCCTGCCGAAGACGATCCAACTTACTTTCACACGCCGCCGGTCTTCGTCAACGAAGATGGGAAGACGGTCACCAAGCTGAGCAGCAGCCGGACCTTTACTGATTCGATTCGCGATGAACTGGTCGCGCGGATGCGCGCCGATTCACGCGTTGTCGTGCTGACGGCTGCTATGTGTCAAGGCAATAAATTGGAACCGATACGCGACGAATTCCCGGATCGGTTCTTTGACACGGGTATCTGCGAATCCCATACGGTCGCGTTCGCGGCCGGACTGGCTAAAGCCGGAATCCGCCCAGTCGTCGATATATACAGTACCTTTCTGCAACGAGCCTATGATCAGATCTTTCAGGAAGTAGCTCTGCAGAATCTGCCCGTTGTCTTCACACTCGACCGTGCTGGACTGACCGGCCCCGATGGACCCACGCATCATGGCGTGTTCGACATCGTTTACTTGCGGGCGTTTCCCAATCTGGTGGTCATGGCGCCGGGGGACGCTCGCGATCTTCAGCAAATGCTCGGGTTCGCGCTGCAGCACGACGCACCATGTGCCATCCGCTATCCCAAAGCATCGGCGACCATGATCGCCCGCCAGGTCGATCCTGTGGAACTGGGCCAGGCCGAGGTATTACGCTGGGGCGCAGACGGGGTCATACTCTGTTGCGGTACCCTCTTGCACGACTGTCTTCAGGCCTCAAATACCCTGCAACAACATGGGCTCGATGTCGGTGTGGTCAACGCTCGATTCGTCAAACCCATCGATCGAGTCATCGTTCGTCGCGCGTTGACCGAATGTTCCTTTGTGGTGACCGTGGAAGAAGGGACACTCGTGGGGGGATTCGGCAGCGCCGTGCTGGAAACTGCTTGTGATCTGGGACTGGACGCGTGCAAGGTGCGCCGGCTGGGTGTTCCCGATCGGTTCATCGAACACGGAGAACGTGCTGAACTGCTGAGCAGATCTGCGTCTTGACGCGCCCGGAATTGCCCGCGTCTGCCGGGAACTGGCGGCCAGACTCGAAGGCTCCGATGTGGGGCACTCCTCGGGCCTCGAACGTGGCAGCGAAACGAGTCACTCATGAGCGACCGGATCCATCCCGATATCGTTGGCGAGTCGCAAGAACCTGTCTGGCGCGGCACCGATAATCGACCGATCCGGATTCTGTTGTTAGGCGCCGGCCAGCGAGCCAATGTCCATGCTGAAGCCGAGCGACTGCGCCCGGTGATTCAACAGCATGCGGACATCGTCTTGAGTGATTTTGACCGGCGGGAAAACTTGCATGGCGTGGCGGCCGATTTTGCCGTCGTCCTGGGCGGCGATGGCTCCATTCTGCATGCGGTGAAACAACTGGGCACCGACCAGTTGCCCATTCTGGGCGTGAATATGGGGAAACTGGGGTTTTTGGCGGCTCTGACGCCCGCTCAGTTCAGACGTGTTTTCCCGCATGTTTGCGCCGGAGACTGCCGAGTTGTCGGCCACTTAATGCTCGCCTGCCACGTGATGCGCGATGGCGTTGTGATCCATGAAGACCTGGGGCTCAACGAGATGGCCATCTTAGGGGGTCCGCCGTTTGCCATGCTGGATATCGATCTTTACGTTGACTCAGTTTTGGCAACGACTTATAGTTGCGACGGTTTGATCGTCAGCACACCGGTTGGTTCCACGGCCCACAGCTTATCGGCAGGAGGACCGATACTGCGAAAGAGCCTGCAGGCGTTTGTGATTTCACCCATCAGTCCTCACACGCTGACCGTGCGGCCCATCGTAGATCGAGCGGATCGCATCTATGAGATCGTCGTCCAACAACCACACGCGTCGGCATCCGTGGTCGTTGACGGTTGTGTTGTTTGTGAGCTCGAACCAAGTGATCGGGTACGGGTTCATCGCGCCGACCCTCAGTTTCAGATGATCGAGGTCGGCGGCCAGAACTACTACCGAACACTGCGCGAAAAACTGGGCTGGCGCGGACAGATCGGCCACTAAGTTGGCCGCCGCGTGAGCGATCGGCAACGTTGCTGATCGCACCGATTGCCAGGCAGGTGGCCAATGGTATTGCCGCCTATCAGGACCCCATTTTCTGTCTCTTTCAAGCACGGATGCACGAATCATGAACGCGAACAATCGATTGGCGGTGGCCGTCACCACTCTCTGCCTGGTGGCGATCTGCAATTTGACACGCGCTACCTGGGCGGATGAGTCGGATTTGTCAAGCGAGCTCAGGTTGGCCACGAAGCGAGCCACGGAAGAAACGCACCTGTTGCGCTACAAATTCGCTCAGGGCGAGACGATTCGCTGGAAGGTCCAGCAACTCGGTACCACCGAAGCCACGGTGCGGGGCAACACGCAGACTTCGAAGATGCTGCTCGTTTCGACCAAGCAGTGGACTGTGACGGAAGTGGATGACGAAGGAAACGCAACCTTTGTCCACAGCGTGGCGGATGTCGATATGTGGCAGAAGGTTTCTGGTCGGCCCGAGATCCGGTACAACAGCCAAACCGACGAGAAACCGCCCCTCGAATATGTCCACGTGGCCAAGACGGTCGGTGTTCCGATCACCACGGTGAAGGTCTCGCCTAACGGCAAAGTACTGGAACGCGACAAAGCTCCTCTCCAGGCTAATTCCGGACTGGGGGAGATTGTTCTGCCCTTGCCCGTTGAACCCGTAAAGATCGGACAGGATTGGCACATCTCGAACGAGATTCACGTCCGCAGGAAAGATGGCAAAGTGCTGCGCGTGAAGACCCGATTGGTGTATACGCTCGAATCGGTCAAGACCGGACTTGCGACTATCTCGGTCAAGACGGAAGTCGTGACGCCGGTCAATGACCCGGCAGTCAAATCGCAGTTGGTCCAGCAGCTTACTAACGGTGAACTGAAGTTCGATGTGGATGCCGGCCGGTTGGTGTTTCAACAGATCGACTGGGACGAGACCGTTGTTGGTTTTAGCGGTGACAACAGCTTGATGAAGTACTTGGCGCGATTCACCGAAGAATTGCTCCCCGTCAACCAGACTGCCAGCAAGCCGGTCGAACCCAAAGTTCGCTGAAACTGGCCGGTGTGCCGCCAGTGGATCTCTTTCGCCAGCAGCGGAAGGTTGACGAGGCCGGTGGCGTGTAGAGTTGGTGGCCGTAACGTGGCCTGAGGAGAGAACATGGAGTCCAGGTGCGGAGAGCCGGCGGTGCCGTTCGAGTTGGCCGATATGCAGGGTAACCGGCATCGACTGGCCGATTATCGTGGCCATTGGCTGCTGATGGTCTTTCATCGCCACTTGGGGTGACTCCCTTGCCGCGAGCATCTGACGCAGTTGCGTCATCACGAGCAGGAACTTCAGGCCCACCGGGTCAAAGTTGTCGTCGTGACATTTCAGGCCGGCTGGGTCGTGCAGGCGTATGTCGAGCAAACTGGATTGAGTTGGCCGATTCTGCCCGACCCCGACTTGGAACTGTACCGTGCCTATGGGATGCAGCGGGCACGCTGGCAGGATCTGTGGGGTTTTTCCACCTGGTGGGCTTACCTGAAACTAGTTCTTCGTGGCCGGCGTCTGCAGCCTTCCCATGCCGACCTTGCCCAATTAGGCGGCGACGTGCTTATCGATCCGGAAGGCATCGTGCGATTACACCATGTCGGCAAGGGCCCCGCCGATCGCCCCTCGGTAGACTCCATTCTGCGCTGGATCAGGTGACGTTCCGCGCTTCGGCCGGGGATACCGCGGCATACCCAGCACGGTCACCGTCAGGCAACCAGCGCAACCCTACGTTACGTCTGCCATGGAAGACGGCAATACCTTTACCGTCCTTGCCGTTTTTTTGCGGCTGGATTACGCGGCCCCGTTGAGCCGGATGCCAGAGGGAGCTCCATGGTCGGAACAAAAAAACCTGTTTGTCAGGGGGCAAAACGACGATGGAATGCACCATATCTTAACAGCCCAGTCTCGCGTTTTTCCCCCCCGTGCAGGCCCACCATTCAACTCGTCAAGGGAGAAAACGTGGTCACGCCAGGCATGGCGACGGGCGGTACCGGCACGTCACCCCACTCGTACGTTTTGGGGCCAAGTCGCACGTCGGCGTTGATCGTCTCTTCCCAGTCCAGAGTCTGGCCAGTGTAACAGGCCTCCCGTCCAATAATCGCCATCATCGTGCTCAGCGCCATGTAGCGGCCGTTGTTGATCGGAGTACCGGAGCGAATGGCGGCGAACAGTTCCTTGTGCTCCTGATCGTACATGCTTGGCTTCTTGCCTTCGAACACGCGTTGGCCGTTAATCCGGCCGCTCTGCCCGCCGATCAAGACCTGGGCTTTTCCTTTCGTACCCAGGATGTAGTCGTCAACATCGCCGTAACACTGAGCCATTTGACGCGTATAGGCGAACGTCTTGACACCGTTCTCCCATTCGTAGCAGACCGCATGGTGGTCAAAGATGTTGCCATAATTCGGGTCGGTACGCACCTGGCGTCCCCCCAGGCCGAAGCACTTCTTCGGGGGTTGGTCGTCCATCAACCACATGGCCTTGTCCAGGCTGTGGATGAACTGCTCCACGATGTGATCGCCGGACAGCCATGTATAGTACAACCAGTTCCGATTCTGGTACTCCATCTCGCTCCACTCGGGCTGCCGTTCGCGCAGCCAAAGCGTACCGGTGAGATAGTTCTCGTGAATCGCCACGATATCGCCGATGGCCCCCTCTTTGATCCGGCCGATCGTCGCTCGCACGCCCAGGTCGTATCGCCAGCACAGACCGGACACGAGATTGAGTCCCTTCTTCTCGGCCATTTCGGCAGTCTCCAGCACGCTGCGCACACCGACCGGATCGACAGCCACCGGTTTTTCGCAAAAGATATGTTTTCCTGCCTCGACGGCTGCGCGGAGATGGAGCGGCCGGTAGTGGGGTGACGTCGCCAACAGGACCACGTCCACATCACTGTCAATCAGTTTCTGATAGGCATCGAAACCGACGAAACACTTCTCGTCCGTCACTTGGTACTTCTCACCAACCGCGCCGCGGATGCTCTTTTTCGCCGAGTCGATCTGATCGGGGAACAGATCGGCCAGCGCGGTCAGCTGCACGTGATCCTCGGCATTCATCGCGTTGACGGCCGCTCCTCGGCCGCGGCCGCCACAGCCGATCAAGCCGACTCTGAGCATGTCGCTGCCTTGGGCGTGAGCCATGCGTGCGGTGCCAAGGGTAGCGGCCAGCGTGCCACCCACCAGCGCGGCGGAAGACTGCTGGAGGAAGGTACGGCGTGAACTGGACACGTTAGAACGTTGATGCGGTGACATAGGAAAAACTCCTTGGGGTACCAGGCAGTCGAGGAAGGTGTGCCAGAGGCGAGTCTATCAGTGGTCCACGGCACCGTCGCACAACTCTCTGTTGTAACGCACGCGGAGGGGATGTCCAGTCCCGATCGCCATCCCCGCGCCCCATCGCCCCATCACCCCATCACCCCATCACTCTCCCTACCGGACGCGCCGCATGTAACGCAAAAAGTCCTGGTTCAGTTGATCCAGATTCTCGCCAAAAGCGTGACGAAAACCCGCCACGCGCTGTTCCGGAGTCAGTTCGTCGAGCGGCGGCAGGCGGGCCAGGTCCTGCAGGTAACTTACATATTCCTTTCGCCTTCGCCGGTCACGCAGCAGATAGTAGTTCAGCGCCCAGGCATCCGCATAAGCCTGGGGAGAGGTCTGAGGATCTCGAAAACGAGCATCATCGGTCAATAGCTTCAGCAACGCGTCGTCGGGACGGTTGTCCAGCGACCTCTGAAACTGCTGCAGGTGCAGGCGGTTCACCGAACCGATGTTCCGCCAGCCTCTCGAGCTTCGCAGATCAGGCGTCTCGAAATACACCGCAATGCCTTCACTGACCCACGTGGGGTTTCCGGCAAAGCGAGTTTGAAGACCGCTATTGTATGCCAATTGATGCGTGGCCTCGTGCACGATGGTGGCCACCGTCCGTTCGGCGGCAGGTTGCGACAAGATTTGATTGATGTGAGCGGCAGAGCTGACGCCTCGTTGACGTTCTCTCAACTCGTCGATTCCGGTCAGATCGTACATGGTCACGCGATTCGTACGCATGTTGTAAAAGCCGATGATCGACGCGGTGGCGTCTCCCAGTTCTTTCTCGGCGTATTGCGTGTACGAAGCTCGATCGTCAAACACCAAGGCCACCAGCGGAAACTGCGGTTTTCGCAGGTCCCACCCCTGATTCTTCCAGAAACTGTAAAAGGCCCGGTAGAGCCGCTCGTAAAGACCGCCGCACCACTCGGCGTACGCCTCCGACGTGTTGTAACAGATCACGTAATTGGCCGTCTGATGGATTCGAAAGCCGGGTGGAAGTTCCGCCAGCAGGCGTTGGGCCGTCTCCTGTTGGTCGAGCGGCTGAAAGGGGGTCTGGTCACTTTCACGGCGTACGATTTCTGTCGGCTGAATGACCCACAGCACGCCGTCCGGGGCCAACAGCAGGACGCCCCCGTCCTGGGCTTCGACCAGCACTTTCCCGACCACGTGAGTCTCGTGTTCCTCTCGACTGAACGAAATCCGCTCCATGCATCTGCCCGCGGGCGGGCACACGAGTCCGCCGGGAATGCCCGCCACGACAACCGCGACTGCGGTGCACCACCATGGCCTGTTTCGCAACTGTCTCAAGACGTTAGCCTTCGTATGTTCATGGGTCGGCGAAAATCAAGGTCTCACAGCGCGACGTCACCCACCTTTATGGCGGGCTTCGCTTCATGTCTGCCTCGCATCCCATTATCGCACAAAACGCTGACTGCCGCAGCGCGACCGATCAGCCGGCGGTCCGTCCACCGTTTCCGCGGCCTGGCCAATGGAAGGGACCCAGAATTGTTAGCAGAAGGGTGACCAACATCGCGACCAACAGATAGCCGCAGATATTGGTCAGGCAGATGGCCGCGACTTGATTGCTCACGCCTGCATGCAACAAGCCAAAGACACGGATCGGCACCGTCGTCATCCCCGGGGGCACCACGAGAATCGTCGCCGAGAGTTCCCCGCACGATGTGGCGAATGCCACCAGCCAGGCCACCCCCAATACGGCCAGCCGTTGCGGCGCGCCAACGCGTATCAAACGCTGCACGGGCCCGGCACCATCGAGCGTGGCGGCGTCCATCACGTCGCGATTTAGGGTGCCGAATGCCACAAGGCAGATCAGCGTCGGCAGTGGTATCGCACGGATGGTCGCAGCCAGAACGGGTGCCGCGATTGTGCGATCGTATCCCCACACGAGCCACGGGTGATCGCTGAGCGTAAAACCCCAGATTAATGCCAGTCCAACCAGCGGTCCCATGGTAGCCAGTCCCAACGACGCAACCGCCACCGCCGGTACGGCCCGCCAACTTCCGCAGCGTGCCCACCAACCCAGCAAGGCGGCTGTCGCCACGCACAACGTGGCGGCACAGACGCCGATCAACAGCGTCCAACGCAGTGAGTCCGAAAACTGCCATAACGCGCTGGCCTGGTACCTGCCTGGTAATGGGATCAGCAGTTCGATACAGCGACTGATCGACCAGTACGGCACAGGCTGTCCACCTATGCGCTGCACCACCATGCCCGTTTGATAAATCAAGTTGGCCAGTGGCACGCCCGTCAGGACAACCAGGATCATTGAAACCAGCCCGGCCGCCGGCCATCGCCAGCGCCCAAGTGCGAAACAGAACGGCCCACGAGTTGGAACGTGCTCGGCCGCTACAATGAACACGTCCAGCGCAATCAAGGCGATTCCGGTTAACATCCCGGTCAGCAACGCCGCGCCGCTAAATCCGAATGTCATTTCCTCACCGGTCAACATGGCAAAGCCGGTATACAACTCTTCCGCCAAGGTGCGGATCTGATACAAATCGGTCACGGTCATTTCGCCCGCCGTCATCAGCGCAACCCAGATCCCGGCCACCACCACACCGGGCAACGCACGCCGTAGTGTGACCGAGCAGAACACTCGCCACGCCGGCGCATCGAGCAACGCCTGTTCCTCCAATTCCGGTTCGCTCAGCCTTAACGCAACGGCCACAATCAGTGTGACCCAGGCGACCGACCACAGGGCATGGACCCCAATGGCTGCAAACCAACCGCTCAGCGGCGGAGCATCAAGCGAACCCCCAGACGCTGCGTACCAGCCCAGCTTGCCGAACCCCGCATCCCACGCCGCTGCCTGCAAGTACAGCGGAACAAACAACAAGGCGGCGAGCAGCCACCAGGTAGTGCGGCGTAGCGGGATGTCGGTGCGAGACAAAAAAAACCCCAGCACCGTACCCACAGGCAGGCTGACGATACAGACGCCAAGGCTCAGCCAGAGCGTGTTTCGGGCGAGTAACAGAATGCGACGATCGGTCGAGACCAGCAGCAGCCCCAAACAGACAATGAACAGAGTCAAACCGGCTCGTAAACACCCTCGACGTGTGCCAATCATGGGTCCAGTCTAGTTCGTCCGTTCCTTTGCCAATAGACTGCGGTGTGGATCGCTACGAGTAGCTGGTCCACCGTGTTCCCGCCGAGACCAGAGTGATGGAATAGCTCAAGGCCTTATTAGCACGGGCTTTATCGCCACCGGGCTGGTCCCGGTGGTAGAGCGTTTGACAACTACGTCGATCTCGGCCACCCATGAGTTTCGTTCCTGCCGGCCATCGCCGCCGGAGGCGGCGATGGCCGGCAGGAAGGCTCGTTTTCGGCGGCCAGAGTCGTCAGCAAACGTAGAACCACCGGGACGAGCCCGGTGGCGAAAGTCTGTTATGCAGACAATAGTTACGCACCACCATCGCTGCAAAATAACGCTGTACAACTATTAGCCCCGGGCATTCATGCCGGGGTGAAGGCTGCGACAAACGCCACCCATGGGAGGCTCGTTCACGAGCCTTCTCGCTGTGGTGGCCTGAGGCATGCGGCGATCACGGTTCGTCCTGTATAATTCGTTCCGGAGGGCGTTCGCGTTGGTTGCGAAGGGACTGGCGCGTTTCTCCGCGAGGTTATCCGTGGCTCAAGCCCTGCAGCGAGAAGCCCCGTGGAACGGGACTACCGCTACAAGCCAGTTCGCAGACCCCGTGCTGAAGCACGGGGCTAATACCAATACCGTTTAACGAAGCGCTGCCAGATAGGTTTGCGATACGAGTTGTTATGCCAGCATGGTCGTGCTGTCGCCATATCGAGTTTGCCGTGGGATGCTATCATGGCGTTATTCAACGGTATTGGGGCTAATACGATTCACGCCACGACAACCCCGTGCTGAAGCCACGGGGCTGAGACGACCGATCGGGAAACGCTTGTTAACGAGCCCGGACTAAGCACTCCGAGTTTGACAGGATGTAGGCGGCCCGCCTGCATTTGAAACGCGGGTATGTTTCACCTGGATCTCAGGGCAGACGGCGACGACGTCACGGCGCGCATTTTCGACCCATTCCGTATCGGACTGGGGTATTTCAAGAACGCAGCCCAGGGCTGCGTTTCCAAAGTGAGGAGAAGACCATGGCGACGGGGAACCGGCCGAGACCGCGAGCACAAGCTGATGAAATCGGGAGGTTACTGCGCCGCAACGCGGCGCTGATCACCTTGGGCGTATTTGCCTTGATCATCGTGTTTGAGTTGATGACGGTGTTTTATCGAGTTGAACGCGAGCGATAAGGGGGTCGTGCTGCGGTTTGGAGAGCACGTGCAAACGACCGATCCGGGGCTGCACATGAAACTGCCTTGGCCCATCGAGACGGTAGACGACGTCACCGTCCAACGCGTGCAGGTGCTGGAGTTTGGCTTTCAGACGCAGCGTCCGGGGCGTGTCACGGAGTACTCGCGCGGCGAACGCGAGGACCTGGATGTTTCTGAAATGCTGACCGGCGATTTGAATCTGGCGAATGTCGAGTGGATTGTGCAATATCGGGTCAAGAAACCCTGCCGACTATTTGTTCAAGATGGGCAGCCCCGAGAAGATTGCGCCGACTTCGCTGCCTGCCGGTTCCCGCTACGATCCGAACCCCTCGGTTCCCGACACGATTCGTGACATTTCCGAGTCGGTTCTGCGTAGACTGGTAGGCGACACAAGCGTCGATGCGGTGCTCACTTTTGGCCGCGAGACCATTGCCTCGAGTGCCAGGCAGGAGATTCAGCAGACGCTCGACGATTTCGAGGCGGGTGTCGAGATCGTGACGGTCAAGCTCCAGAGCACGTCCCCGCCGGAGTTGGTGAAGGACGCTTTCCAGGAGGTGAATCGTGCGCGCCAGAATAAGGAACGCGTGGTAAACGAGGCGGAAGGGGAACGCAACAGCAAGATTCCCGCGGCGCGTGGCAAACGCGATCAGACCATCTCCGAAGCGGAAGGATATCGAGAACGTATTCTGTTGGAAACGAAAGGACGCGTGTCCGCCTTCCTGGCGCAACTTAACGAGTATGAAAAGGCACCCGAAGTGACGCGCACACGACTCTATTTAGAGGCGATGGAGAAGTTGTTGACGCAGGTGCAGGACAAGACGATTATCGATGACTCGTTGCAGGGTCTGATTCCCCTGTTGAATCTTGATGCCAGTGGTTCGCCTCGCGGCAGTGCGGCCCAATCGCCGGCGAGAGGAGGTGTGCAATGAAGATGAAAATAACACTCGGTATCCTTCTGCTGTTCGTCCTCAGCGGCGTGGTCTTCTACATCAGCGCCTATCAACTGTTCGAGGGAAAACAGGCGGTGATCACCCAGTTCGGTGACCCTATTCGGTTCGTCACGGACGCTGGTCTGCACTTCAAGATTCCTTTCATCCAGGAAGTGCATCTGTTGGAAAAACGATTGTTGCCCTGGGACGGGGCAGCCGAGAGCATGCAAACACGTGATAAGAAACGCATCTTTATCGATTTCTGGGCGCGATGGCGGATTGCCAACGCCGAAAAGTTTTATCGCGCGGTGCGCACCGAAGGCCAGGGACAGAAGATCCTGGATGATCTGGTCGACTCTGCCGTCCGCAATGTCGTCGCACAAAACAACCTGATTGATGTGGTGCGAAGCACCAACGACGAGCTGGTTTACGAGAGCGAGACGATGAAGGAGATGGAACGGAACGTGGAGGCGGAGCGTGACCTGGTCACTTCGGGTCGAGCAACCATGGAAGAGTCGATTCTCAAGGATGTTCGTGCGGACCTGGAAAAGAACGACTATGGTATGGAACTGCTGGCGGTACGGGTGAAGCGGGTGAATTACATCGAGTCGGTCAAGAGCACTGTCTACGAGCGGATGCGCAGTGAACGATTGCGGATCGCCAAACTGTTTGAGTCCGAAGCGGAGCAGGAACGCAATCGGATCGCCGGTCTCACCCAGAAGGAGTTGGATCAGATTGAAGGTGAGATGGAGCAAAAAGCTGCCGAGATTCGCGGTGAGGCAGACGCGCAGGTGATCGCGATGACGGCCGAAGCCTATGGGAAGTCTCCCGAGTTCTACGCGCTGCTACGTCGCCTGGAGGTTTTCGAAACGGCGTTGGGGCAGAATACGCGGTTGATCCTGACCACTGACAGCGAGTTGCTGCGATTGATCAAGAAACGCGTCCGAGCCGGTTCCGACCGTCCGCGCACCGTGACGCCTTAAATCACTTTTCACGATTCGTGGAATTTTTGGCCGAAGGCTATTGTCATCGTAGCCTGGGGCAACGCCCTCGTTGTTGCACACATCTGCTGCGCTCGCTTCCGCTGGGCTTGTCCCAGTGGGAGCGACAACTGACGAGCTACACTCGTACCATGAGCATCATCGCTAACATCACGCATTTCTGCTCTCCGCCGGGCTTGTCCCGGGGGAAGTAACGACTGTCGCCGGTGCTGTCGCGTGAAAGTCGCCGCTTCCCCCGGGACAAGCCCGGCGGAGAGCACAGGAATTGTGAGGGTGATAGGTAGCCAACCAGTTGTGATCCCACTGGGACGAGCCCAGTGGAAATCAGACTTGTGTAAAACAACGAGGGCAACGCCCCAGGATTGCTATCCGGCCCGAATCTGTGATTCGACTCGGCGTATCGCCTCTTGAATCTGACAGTTGCCGTGCGCCAGCCGCACGCTCTGGTCGGCATCCATCCAGCGCACCACTTGCTTCTGCGCCGAGATGACGGTGCTGTGGCTGCGATGGCCAAAGTACTCGCCGATTTCCGTATACGCAGCTCGAGTGTATTTGCGGGCCAGCCACATCGCCAAAGCCCGTGGCTGACTGAAGGTGCGCGCTTTGCGAGCTGATTGCAGGCTTTGCGGGTCCAGGCCAAACACGTCGCACACCGCACGATCGATGTCGTCCAATTGCACCACACGTTGCGTGGCTCGAAAGACGTCGGCCAACGCCGTTTCAGCGAGTGAGAGATCAATGGGACGGCCATAGGCACGGCTCGTCGCCTCCAATTGATTGAGCGCACCCCTTAATTTCCGGGCATCCCCATCAATCCGAGTCGCCATCAACGCCAAAACCTCCGCCGGAACATGCGATTCCATACAGCCGGCCAGGTGCTGTAAGATCTGCAGCCGCGTCTCAACATCCGGTGGTTCGATCCCGCATACCAGACCGCCCGCAAACCTGGCCGTGAGCTCCGGGCCAAAGCGAGATAATTCGGAAGGGGAGCGGTCCGCCGCCAATACCAACTGGCGCTGCTCGCGGAGCAGTGTGTCGATGGTGTTCTGAAGTTCCACAAGCGTGGCCCGCTTGCCCAGAAAGAACTGCACGTCATCGACTAACAACAGATCGACATGCCGGTACTTGTGCCGAAAGCTGGGCAACCCGCTTCCCTGCAGAGCCTCGAGAAACATCGATGTGAACTGTTCCGCCGTTAGGTATAGAACGCGGCGGCTCTCACGGCTGCCGCGTATCGCCGACCAGATTCCCTCCAGCAAATGGGTCTTTCCCGAACCGGTCGGACCAAACAGGAACAGCGGCGACACGGCCCCAGGCCGCTCCACCACCATCTGCGCCGCCGTATACGCCACGCGGTTCCCGCCACCTACCACGAATTGACTGAGTCTGGAAAAACGGCGCGAACGCGATGCGGCGGCCGGCTGACGCTCGCCCCGAATCCGGGATGTGCCGCCCTCCGACGAAGGGACCGTCGCGACTGACCCACCCCCCGGCGCCGACAACGACCCGCTTTCGTCCAGTGATGGGTCAAGCTGAAACTGCACGTCGATCGGACCATCGACCAACAATTCGCCAGCCAAAGTCAATTCACGTCGGAACTGACTCCGCAGCCGATCCAGCCGGAACTGGTCCGCGGCAAAAACCAGCAACGATCCCTCGCTCAGGCTGAGCCGGACGCTCTCGCCGAACCATAAGTCGAATCGTTCCTGGCCGACCTTACCAGCCACCGCTTGTCGCAAGGCTGAGTCGATGTCCCTATCGTGTTCTGTCACGTCCTGACGCATCCCCTGCACGTCCGTAAACGCCAAATTCTATATCCAGAATCTGTTAGCCAACCCGCCCAGCTATTTCCGCGCAGCCTCGGGCGACAGCGTTTACAGCGTATTCCATAAAAAAGGTAAAGTCGTGCGACTGAAGGAATTACGATCGCTCGACGAGGGATCCAATAATCTTCTGTGGTGGCCGATTTTACGCGTGCTCAGCACTTCTGTAAAGAAGGTCTCGCGAAGTTTTTGGGAAGTGATGGCATCGACCACCAAAATGTCGGGAAAACGGTTAGATTCCGGTTAGGAAAACTCACACATTTGCGCCCACAGCGCGTGAATAAAATGTCAGACCTTGCTCCTCACCACCCCCTCACCCCATCACCTCCTTACCCCATCACCCCCTGCGCACCCCGCGGGTTCGGAAGTAAATACGGCGTCGATCCCACGTTTCGAAACCAGCTCGTTCGTAAATGCCGCGTGCGGGCCAATTGGAATCGTCGACCGCCAGAATGATTCTCTTGCGGCCAGCGTTGCGCATCATCCACTGGGCGTGCCGAATCAGGTCGAATCCCCATCCTCGCCCGCGCATAGGCGGAGCGATTCCCATATACATCAATTCGCATTGATTATATTCCGGGTAGTCGGCCAACAGTAAACAACCCACGTCCTCGCCGCGAAACCTGGCCACTTGCCACCACTGGCGACGGTAGGCACCCGTCTGGCGGTAACCGGTCAGAACATCTTCGACGCAACGCACACCGCTCAAATCGGGACAGTCGAGCGTTTGTTCGTAAGTGCGCTGAAGCAGTGCTGCTAATCGTGCCTCGTCCTGAGCAGAAACGGTGGCGAATTGCAGGCTGCTCGATGGTTGTTCAAGTGGGTAATTCTCGATCGAACTGAGCAGATAATGGAGGTCAGCCAAATGCACGTATCCGGCGCGAACCAGCCGCTTGGCGCTGGCGATGTCCCGCATGGACAGAACCGCCTGGGTCATGGCAATCTCGGACGAGTCGAGGTGGGCATCGACGGCTTGCTGCAAATCAAACGCGGTCATTTCAGGTTCACCGGGGACGATGCCGGGGGGCCAGCAGAACGCGGTTCGACCGGGCACGATTTGCCCCCACCCGGCCCCCACAAGACGCTCACCGCGCCGCGCGTGAAACAGCCCCCGAGTGTCGATCTTGCCAAACTCAGCGGCCGCCAGCAGCCGCTCGGTGCGCGCAGGCCCGAGGCGCAGCAGCGGCAGCACGGTGTCTCGACGCCAGCTTTCCGTGGCCTCGATCGTGACCGGTGGTTGGTGTTGGGGCATGGCTCGAGAAGCATCTACAATTGTACGAACTTCCACCAGGACCGCCGCACAAGATGGCGCAGGACCGAATATAATGATGGTTGATCGGATGGCAGGAGACAACGAGTACCACGAGGCGGAGCTTCTGCTGCCCACGGAAGTGACCCCTGTTTTGACCTGCGGCAGCAATGTCGCGACCGTATGAGGTTCGCCATGAAAACCGAACGATTAATCGTGTGGGGAGTGAGTTTGTTATTTGTGGTGTGTCTCGCAGAGGCAGTGGGTCAGGATGCATCGAACACTCTGCAAAGGGGTCCCGAGGGCACCTCGGCACCAGCACCGCTTGATACGGGAGTCGTCAGAGAAACGGGCTATTTGGGGATGACGGTCGATTTGCTGGCGCCCGATGGTAAATCGGTGTACGTCGTTTCGGTCACCGAGGGTGGACCCTCCGCCACAGCCGGGATCAAGGCCAACGACGTGATCATGGAGATCAATGGGAAGCTGATTGGGGGGCTTGACGACGTGGACCGGATCGTGCGTCAGCCGGCTGGCACGACGCTGGAATTCAAAGTCCGACGAGCGGGTGTGCCGCAGCGATTTGCGGTGACGTTGGCCACACGTCCAGCGGAGACTCCGCAGCCCGAACCGGCGGTCCCTGGAGAAGTGACGTACGACGAGCTGCCACCTCCGCCGCCGGCCGCGGCAGAGCGTGCCGAGCCGCCGCTGCGTCCGGTTCCTCGCACCGACGGCGGACCCTCGATCGTCGAGGGCTCGCGTCCCAACCTGGGGATTTCTGTGACGGACATTTCCGACCTGACGAAGCGTCGCTTCGGCGTCGTGGTGGATACCGGCGCGGTGATTAGTCGGATCGAAGAAGGAACGCCGGCGGCACGCGCCGGTTTGCCTTTGGGCGGGGTCATCGTGTCGATCAATGGCAAGCGGATTGGCAACGCAAACGACATTGTCGCGTTGATTCAGGCATTTCGTCCGGGTGACGAAATCGAAGTGACGTATTTTGACGGCGATCGTGCGGGCCGCAAGAGAATCCGCCTGGGACGTTCTGCCGCGGCGGTTGTGCCCACCCCACGTTCGGCAGCCGACGACGCCACGGCGGCCGCACCGGCAGACCCACCGCTGCAATTGGGCCGCCGCCGATCGGGACGCCCACTGCTGGATGTCCTGGAGCGAACGCTTGACGCGGTCCTGCCACCGGCGACCGAGTCACGCACTCCCGGCGCGGTCGCGCCGCCGACGCTACCCACGCCTGACGCGTGACGCGCCAGCCGAAGCGATGCCGCCGCCGCCTCCGCCCCCCACTCCGCGCGGTGCCAACGCCGGAATTCCGGACGTCGATTTGCCGCCACCGGCACCCGCCGAGCAACCCGCCGAGCTGCAGGAGCTGCGGCAGCAAGCACAGGATCTCCAGAAGCAGTTGGAAGAACTGCTGCGCCGCATCGAACAGATGGAAAAGAAATCGCGGTAGCGGTTGCAGCCCAAGGTGTACGCCACCGGGCGCGTCGTTTGTCGATGTGGTCGACTCTCGCGGAAATCGTGGCGTAATTAGAGTTCCGGGTCGATCCGTTGGCCGAAGGCCTTCTTCCACTGTAGCCCGGGGCATCGCCCCTCGTTGTTACACACAAGTCAGATTTCCACTGGGCTGGTCCCAGTGGGATCACAACTGGTTGGCTACCTGTCCCCCACACAATTCCTGTGCTCTCCGCCGGGCTTGTCCCGGGGGGGTAACGATTGTCGCCGGTGCTATAGCGTGAGAGTCGCCGCTTCCCCCGGGACAAGCCCGTCGGAGAGCAGAAGAAAGTGATGCTAGAAATGATGCTCACGGTGCCGAATGTAGCTGGCCAGTTGTCACTCCCACTGGGACCAGCCCAGCGGAAGTGTAAGCGGCAGATATGTAGAACAACGAGGGCATCGCCCCAGGGACCGAGGGCGCAGAAGCCAGTAGTTTGGCCGAAGGCCATATTCAAACCACTGTGCGGGACCAAATGTCTCTTAGGAATCAGGGAAGAATAACTTCTCCTTATTGCCTCCCCCCTTTGGGGAGAGGGCGGGGTGAGGGGTTAAGAAAACGGGAAGTTATTTTTCCCGCGCACCTTACGCGTCGCCCCAGGCTGTGATGATATTCACCTTTGGGCGCAACAGCATAGGACCTCAAAACGCGCAACATTGAAACTCAGGCTTCGAGTCACTATATCGACAGACCGCCTGTGTAGGTGGCAGAAACGTTTGGCGGCTACGCGCGATCAGCGAACCTCAGCTCAGGTTAGGCACCGTGGCCGCTTCAACCGGTATTCAACCTACCCGGCCTCTTTCACAAGCTTCTCGAAAACGCGTTTTTGTTCGGCCAGGGCAGCCACGCGGTCAGGTGGATTGGTGCGACACTCTAACAGAATCCAACCGGCGTAATCGATCTCTGCAAACAGCTCGAACAATTTCGGGTAGGGGTAGTCTCCGACATTCAACTCGCGTACGTGAACCGTATCGGCGAAGCGATCCTTGACCAGGTTGAAGTTGTACTCCAGTCCTTCGCCTTTCAGATCGGTGTCGTTGCAGTTCCAGCAGACACCCACATTGGGATGATTGGCCACGTCCATGATGGTCTTGATATTCGTTAGCTCATCCGTACCACGGCCGTGCACTTCCAGTCGGATCTTCTGGCCGTAGTCGGCACCATACGCCGCGACGATATTGAGCGCGCGACCGATCTGTTGCAGCGTCTTTTCGTGTGGTACACCCGGGGCGAATCCGTTCGGCTTCACTTTCACTCCCGTGCCGCCGCAGTCGTGCATCAACTTGATATAGGCTTTGGTCAGCTCGATGTTCTGCTTGACCTTATCGAGATCTTTTTCGTGGAACTGGGCGTTGGAGCCATAGCCCACCAACTCGGTCGGACTATCCTCGAACCGCTGGCGCACTTCCATCCGTTGGGCCTGGGAGAGTGACGGTTCGACGCCGTGTTTGTGCTCTGTCCGGAGTTCGACGCCCAGGACTCCGGACTTGGCGCAATTGTCGATCACTGTCGGCAAGTCCCAGTCTTGCCCCCAGAGATACGTGACCAGGCCCAGTCGCATCTTGTTTTCGACTCGCAATGCGGCGCGAATTCCGGCGGCTGGCAGGCAGGACAACGATGCAGCGGCGGCGCTGAACGTGAGAAATCTGCGGCGTGTCATGTGCATGGTGAATCCTCTTGTCGCACGAAGCGAAACGGTGGTTTCGTGATTTGGAAGGTGACGATATTTTAGCAGCGATTCCGATCCAGATGGGGCGTGAAACACGGATCGCTGGGAAAGCTGTGCCGATCGGTCGAGTGGTGAGGTCATTGTGTGGGACCGCAAGCGAGTCCCGCGGGGCCGTCAGAGTCACGCTAATTTATGCCACAGGAACCGGCCCCGATCATCGCCGCTCCCCGCGTCTGGCCGGGAGTTGAAAGAGTCGGAAATCTCGAAACCACACCATTTTACAGGCCTTTCTCAAGCGGTATACTCATGGTCCTGCTATGCTGGCCATCTCGCAGCTGACGCGCGGCGCAGTGACGTGCGGCGCACATGACGTTGGAGGCAGCGGCGCTTCCAGCGGAAAGTCGGCACGGCGCAGGTTGATCAGCGGGTCGACGCGAGGCGGCGACCTGGGCACGCATTCTGACCAAGGACATGGCACGCACCGGTAGCGCACTGTGACGAGATCGTGGCAGTTCGCGTTTCAACTTTTTTTTCGCGGCCCGGCAGGTCGCGTGAGGAGGGACCTTTATGGCTTCAAATCTTCCCGATTATGTCGCTTCCGCTCAACCGGTACCGCAGGCCAATCGAGTGGCCTGGTTCAAGAGTACTGCGCAGACGTACGCCGGAATTATGCTCTGGTTCGTTTTCTGGCAGGATGTGCCAACGGGGGGCGGCGGCCCGGGCGGTACGTTAACGCATGGGCTTGTGGTTGCCTTTGCGGGGCTTGTCCTGGCCGCACTGTTGTGTCACTTTCTGTATTACCTGGTGCCCGGTTTGCTCGGTATGAAGACGGGTCTGCCTCTGTACATTGTGGGCACGTCAACGTACGGCGTGAATGGCGGATTCTTGATGCCCGGGTTCCTGATGGGGGTGCTGCAATTTGGCTGGCTAGGTGTGAATGCATTTTTCTCCAGCCTGCTGCTGGTGGCACCGTTCTTCGATAGTGTTGAGGCGGCCATGTTGTCGCCGGCCCATCGTGTGGTGGCGGTGATCTGGGCTATCGTCGCCGCCTTTGTAGGACTCAAGGGCATCAAATACGTGGCGAGTATCGCCAGTTTCCTGCCCATTATCCCCCTTGCCATTCTGATTACTCTGTTCCTGAAAGCCGTTGGTGGCATCGGCAGTTTTGACCCGAATGCCGCAGTCGAAACGGCTAAAGCGGCGAATGTTGAGGGTGTTGCACTGTCAACGTGGGGCGTTATCGCCGCGCTGTTGGTGTACATCATTGGATTCTTCGCCACAGCCGGTGCCGCCGGCGCCGACTTTGGCATGAACAATCGCGATGCGAAAGATGTGCAGTTGGGTGGGCTGTTCGGGATCGCGGGCGCCACGATTTTGGCCGGCGGTCTTTCGCTGCTGATCGTCGCGGGTGCCGTGGGCAGTGGCGGTGGCGGAGCACAAATGCAGACTACCGCGTTGATGAATTCGCTCGTGGGCGACAGGACGGCAGCCGTGTTCATGTACTTGCTCGCAGTCGCGGCCTTTCCACCCGCCTGTTTTTCCTCCTTCATCGCGGCGAACAGCTTCACGACAACCTTGCCCAAGGTCAATCCATTCATTTCCGTCGGTATCGGAACCCTGGTCAGTATCATCCTGGCCGTCATGGGATGGGCTGGTGACGTGGTTGCCGTGTTCAGTGTGATCGGCGCGTCGTTTGGCCCGATCTGTGGGGCGATGGCCGCCGACTACCTGCTCGCTGGTAAGAAGTGGGCGGGCCCGCGAGCTGGTTTCAATCCGGCCGGTTGGATTTCCTGGATCGTCGGTTTCCTGGTTGGTGCCGCCGATTTCATTCCGGCAGTGAAAGGCATGGTCCCCGTTCCGCCTCTTGCGGCGTTCGTCGTCGGTTTCGTGCTCTATCTGATTTTGGCCAAGGCGGGCATGGAAAGCCGAACACTCGAAATGCCCTCGACCAAAGAGGCCGTAGCGTAACCGTGCCGAGGTGAATTCGGATCGTTAACAAATGGCAACTTCTCCAAGGATCGCCTCGCATCGCGAGGCGATCCTTTCTTTAATTGATCCGAACAAATCGACGAGGGTGCGTTTTGCGTATTCTTGGTGGATGAGGGCAAAGCGTTGAGTGGATCCCCACGTCCATCTTTCTCATGCGGGCTTTGCGTGCATCCTAATTAGACAGCGCCATTTTGCAGCGATGGATGTGCGTGACTCGTGTCTCCGTAACAGTCCCTCGCCACCGGGCTCGTCCCGGTGGTTCGACGTTTGGTGACTACTCTGGCAGCCGAAAAACGAACCTTCCTGCCGGCCCTCGCCGCCTGAGGCGGCGAGGGCCGGCAGGAAGGAAACTCCTGGGTGGCCAAGATCGACGGTAGTTGTCAAACGCTCTACCACCGGGACCAGCCCGGTGGCGATAAAGCCACTGTTAATAAGCCCTTAAGAGGATCTCAAAAGTGAAAGTGGCGGTGGCATCTTGCCGCCGTGCTGCGGCAGGATGCCGCAGCCACAAACAGGCGCGAGCATCCCACCGATGGTGATCCTAGCGCGGCCAAACGGGCCGCGAAAAAACGAATCGTCTCCGACAACGTACGCCCCGCGTCAACATCCCGTCTCCCAAATCATGCTACCGCAACCCCGCGCAGCGCCAGTTCATCCGGACGGCGGTCGATGCGGTCCACGTTCTCAGGTGTGAGGAATCGAGGGCCACCGGCAGCCAGCGATCCCAAGAGAATCCGGCACGACTTGACCAGCATCAGCGTGATGTTGATCACCTCCTGAGCACTGCCGCCTAACGCAATCACACCATGGTTTTCCAGCAACACCACCCGCGGGACGCGCTGCTCACGCTGCACGAATTGGCTCAAATGCTGCTGCACGCTGTGCGCCAGTGGTATGCCAGGATCAGCGTAGGGAACGTAGACCGAGGACGGACCGAGTAACACGATCTGATCGGGAAAAATGCAGCCCGAAAACATCTCGCGGCTCTGTCGTCCGCTCAGCAGCGACACGGCTGCCGGCGGATGCGTGTGCCCCACGAACTGGACCCCGTCCAGCTGCAAACACAGCGCGTGCAGGAACGTCTCGATCGAAGGCGAACGAGTACCCTCGACCGTGGCATCCTGGAGCAGCTGCTTCACGGCGCCGTCGGCGAGCGATTCCTGCCGCAACGCATCCAGGATCGGCGCGAATCGCACGCGGACAAATGTGCCTTGCTCGGCCTGCGCCAGTTCGGTCCCCGATCCCTTGACCCAGAAGGAATCCGTGTCCGCACGCACCGACGTGTTCCCCTCGCCCAGGATGACCAGATCGTGCCGGGCGTCGCCGAGATGGCGAGACATGCTGATCAACTGTTCTAGTGGTGGTGTCATAAGTCTGCTCGCAAAGAATCGATATACCAGCTCAGGTTCGGCGGCCGCTGGTCAAAGTCAGCATCGTTCGAGAAATAACTGACATTTTCTTGGCCCCCTCACCCTCCCCTCTCCCCAGTGGGGCGAGGGGATAGTGGACAGTTATTTCTCGAACGATGCTTAGCAGGATAACATACGAGAGCGATGGAGGGTACTTCCGAAAAAATGCTGCAGGGATACGGAATTGGGCCCTTAAGAATCGAGCCTGTCCAGGTCTTCGGTGGCTGCCGGACTGAAGGCGAGTTCGTTTCAGATGTTTTGGATCACTTGTCGGTGGAGGTCGGGTATCTGGGCCAGGAAGCGGTCCACAACGCTGCGTAGCTGTTCACGATCAGAGCCTTCGAAACGAAACGTGATCGCCGGCTCGGTGATCGAAGCACGAGCCAGCCCCCATCCGCCATCTTCGTACTCCGCACGGACTCCGTCCATCCGATTCACTTTTCCACCGCACGATGCGGCGATTTCTTCCAATACGTTTTCTGTGTCGCCCGTGTACGGTATCCGCAAATCAGGAGTGATGGCGGGCCAGTTGACGTGGCGCAGCCAATCTGCCAGGCGAGTACCGGTGGCGGCGAGCAGTCGGAGCACAACCAGGGCGGTGAACAGTCCGTCGTCACCACCATCCAAGTGGCCAAAGAAGTGGTGTCCACTCACTTCGATCCCCAACTCGGCGTCTTGCTCCAGCAATTTGCGTTTGATGTACCCATGCCCGCTCGGTTGCATGATCGCGTTTCCGCCCATTTGCCGGGCGGTACGGGCGACCAGCGAAGCGCACTTGAGGTCGTAGATGACGGTGCAAGGGCCCAGGCACCGGGTCATTAAGAGGGCGGCCATCTGTTCCGGTCGCGCGATCGTGCCCCGGTCGTCCACAAAAATCACTCGATCGCCGTCCCCATCTAACGCACATCCCAGCGCGGCGGCTTGTTGAGTCACGGCGTTCACCACCAGGTGCAGATTAGCGTCGATGGCGGGGTTCGGATCGCGGCGAGCGAAATCGGGGTCCAGCTGATCGTCAACGCTGACCACTTCGTACCCGGCGGCCGACAAGACCTGAGGGGCCAGAGAGGTGAAGGCGCCACCCATCGTATCGACCACGACCTTTTTTGGAGCAGGTTGCTTGCCGGGCTGCTTGTCTGAGAGGTTTTTCTTGTTGTTGATCCGCGTCAGACATTCGTCTACGAATGATTCGGAACAGGAAACAACCCACTGTTGGTAGTCCGGTACGACGTCACAACGGTGCATTCTGCCTCTCGTACTGCTGGCCGTCGGCTGTGCGCATCCCGCTTCCAGTTCGGCGACCAGTGCCGGCACGGGCGGCCCGCCGTCCACCAGAAACTTGATACCGTTGTACCTGCCCGGATTGTGCGAGGCGGTCACGATGGCCAGGTTGCGGCAACCGGCTTGTCTGGCGGCAAATTGCACGACGGGTGTCGGGACCTGGCCTACATCGTGGACGTGGATGCCAGCCGCACACAGTCCCGCAGACAGCGCTGTCTTCAGTCGTGGCGTGGACCGTCGAAAATCTCCCCCCACCACGATCGCCGATTGCCGGCGCGAGCGGAGCATGCCACCCAACGACAGACCGATGCGGCGGGCATCTTCCGCGTCCCATTGCGGGCCGACGATGCCGCGGACGTCACAGGCCTTGAAAATCGTCACACCGCACCTCGCACATAGCCGCGTTGTTGCAGGGCTTCGCGAAACCGCGCGTACGCGGTGTCCAAGGCATCCATCCATTCGGCGCACGGCTCGATCGTTCGGCCACTGCGAACCAGGCAACGCACCGACTTTTCACAGCCGCCAAGCGTCGCCGAGGCGGCCAGGATGGCGGCTCCCATGGCACACGCGGCATTTTCGGGCACGCTGTAAGTGCGGCGGTTGGCACTGGCGCGAATCTGCAGCCAAATCTCGCTGGACGCTCCGCCGCCAGTCGCGAAGATCGTGGGGCCGATCGGTAAACCCAGTTTTTCAAACTGCTCGATACCCATCCGCTCCAGCAACGCCACGCCCTGCATTCCCGCCGCAAAGCGCCTGGCGGGATCGGGAATCTGCTGCAGCCCAAAACCAACAGCTTGGGGGCATGCGAATGGGAAACGCTCACCTTGTTTCACCAACGGATAGACGATCTCCTCGGTCGGCACATATGCCGCGGCATCACGCCCAAGTTGATCCAGGTCCTGGCCGGCATACAGGGTTTCCACCCAATCGCCCCCCGTGCTCGAAGCGGCTCCGGGCAGATAACCGCCCGCCGGATGTCGGTGATTGTAGATGGCCCCGTCTGGATCGACGATCGCGTGCGGTGCGATACCCTTGAAGACCAGGGTGGTGCCCAAGGTAACGTTCAATTCGCCATTCCGCCTGGCTCCCGAAGCCAGGCAGCCGGCCGTTCCGTCCGTGCAACCGGCCAGGACCGGAGTGCCCACCGGCAATCCGGTTCGCGCCGCCGCCTTGTGGCTCACCTGACCAATCGGCGATCCCGGCAGCACGATGCGCGGTAACCACGCGCATGGCACATCCAGTTGCTCCAACGCGGCGGGCCAGGTCAAGGTTCCCGGATCGGCTCCTGTCTTGAGTGCCGTCGAGATATCCGTGACGTCGTACTGACCGGTGAGCAGTCCCACGATCCAGTCTGTTTGATGCACGATCCGCCGGCAGCGCGCGCGCAATTCCGGGAACTCATGAAACAAATGAACGATTTTTGGCAGAGCGAAACTCGAAGCGATCCGGATACCAAACGGCGCTAACACGTGGTCCAGATGTTGAGCGACTCGCGGAGTGATTTCGGCGGCTCGCTGATCGTTGTACATCACTCCTGCCGAGAGTGGCTGGTCTTGACCGTCCAGCAGCAGGAAGGTGCCGGACGTCGCATCAACGGACACACCAATCACGTCGTGCACGCTGGGCAGTTGCGCGGCCAATTGCTGCAAGGCAGTTTCGGCCGCCGCGGTCCAGGACCTGGGATTCTGCTCCACGCGTCCCGTCGCCACGGTCGTCGCCGAGGGTGGAAATCGGGCTTCCGAGGCAGCCACTACCGTTGCGTCAAGCGCCACGGCAATCGCTCGAACTCCGCCGGTACCGACATCCACGCCGATGGCCACTTGACGACGATCCATTTGCGATATTTCCTGTTTGGACAGCGCGGCGTGATCTGTTTCCAGATCGGCAAGAACTCGTCAAGAAATCGGTTACCGGTTCCGCTTCCCTCTCCACCGCCCCGCGGAGCGGGAATAGCGGGGGAGAGGGTAGGGTGAGGGACTAGCAAATCTGGAAGTTATTTTTCCCCGGTTCCTAAGTCGCCAACAATACCGATCGGATCACCGCGCGGAACGTTACGAAACCTGAAAATGTCGGACCGCACCTTCACGGGCGACGAACTCCACTATAGCAAGCGCAGCGCCTGAACCAAGCCTCCCGAAACAGGAGCAGTGAAGAGAAACATGGCAAACTCACCCTCACGAAGAGCGGCCGGTGAAACGCGACGACTCGTCGTGACCTGGATGAACCTGGCTTCTTCACGCTGACGGCGTGGCATTCCCCAGCCCAGGGTACAGCGGCGTTCGCCAAGGGCGATCGCCGCTGTACCCTGGGGACGCAGCGTCCCGTATCAAGGTACTCCAACGGAGTACGACAGAATGCGGCCCACCACCGTATTTGTGACACACCGTTGGCGTGTGGGGTATTCGGGCGACATCCTCCCAGGGTGCGCCGCCTGAGCGGCGACCCCGGGCTTCGGAATGCCACCACTTTGTGGTGAAGAAGTCGCATGCATGTGAAAAACATGAGAGACCGTCGCTTGTCACAAGCCTCGGGAAATCTGGACGATCGAAACCGCGCTGCAAATGGACATGCCCGCTGCGCATCCCTCCGCCGCGTCCGGTGGCGCACATGGATTTCGCTACGATCGCCATCGCGGAAAGAGCCTCCCAGTGTGCTGCATGTACGACCGGTAGGCGTCCCCGAACTGGTCGATCATCATCCTCTCCTCGCGTTCCAGCCGCAGAGCCACCAAGGTGATCATCGGGACGAAGATCATGGCGGCCAGGACATAGTTGGCCGTGATCGTTCCTAGCGCCGCCGCGTAGATCAAGGTTGCGCCATAGATCGGATGCCGAACCTTGCTGTAAGGGCCACGTGACACTAGTGTGTGATCCTGCCGGATCCTTAGAGTCACGCTGAGGTTCTCGCCCAGACATCTGTCGGACCACCAGAGAAGCGCTAAGCCTGCAACGGCGGCCGCGGCCGCACACCAACGCAACCACGTGGGGATCGGGGCAGTGAATGCCGAGACGAGTTGCGGGACGAGCAGGTAGATCACTACGGCGGTTAACCAACACAGCGATAGCACGATCAGCACCGACGTATCAAGTGGGTGTCGTTTCATCGATGGCCAACTGGCTTGCCAGCTGATCAGATGTCGGGCGTGCCACCGCACGTAGCGAGCGCCTACGAACAGGCCCATGGCGATGACGCGAAAGAGAAGATCGTCCTGCATGAGATGTTTTCAATGAGTGTGTGTCTGTTGCATCAGGTGTGTCAGGTGTGTCAGCGACCGACCAGCGGACTCGCACACGGTACGTTTGCGAATCTGGACGACACCGATTATAACGGGGGAAAACCAACTTCCAGATTTCTTCACCCCCTCACCCTACCCTCTCCCGGTTGGGGGGAGGGAACCATGCGAAGCTATTCTTCCCTCGTTCCTACATTGGACAGTGCCATTTTGCAGCGATGGATGTGTGTAACTTGTGTCGCCGTAACAGACCCTCGCCACCGGGCTCGTCCCGGTGGTTCTACGTTTGCTGACTACTCTGGCAGCCGAAAAACGAACCTTCCAGCCCGGCCATCGCCGCCGGAGGCGGCGATGGCCGGCTGGAAGGAAACTCCTGGGTGGCCGAGATCGACGGTAGTTGTCAAACGCTCTACCACCGGCACGAGGCCGGTGGCGTGCGCCGTTGAATTAATGCTTGTTTATTGGATGCGGGCGAAGGCCAACGGACCTGGCCGGATGGCCTAAGAACCTGATGAAGTTCCATGGAGCAGAACTCGATGTACAAATCGCCCTTCGTTGCTGTTGTATTCCTCGTGTCGGCGATGGCGACAGTCGCTCTGGCTCAACCTGCTACGCAAACCGAGCCGACCAAAGAGCAGCTGGAGATCTGGCTGCGGCAATATCCGGCGGCGGATGCCGATCAAGACGGCGTGTTGACGGTGCCCGAAGCGGAAGCCTATCGGCGCCGGCTCGTGCAGCAGCGACGGAAACAGGAAGGCACTCCGGATGATGAATTCGCCACCGACTTTGCCTTCGCGACGATGTCGGACGGAGTCGATATTGCGTTGGCGATCGGGTTCCCTCGGGGTTTTGACCCGCAAGACACGCAGCGCAAGTGGCCGGCGCTCTTCGAAATGATGGGATACCCCGATTCGACCATGCCGAGACCGCCGCGAGATTTTGGGGACCGTTATGTAACCGTGCGCGCTTCGGTGCGCGGCGCCGGAGCGTCGGGAGGCACCATCCGTGCCATCAGTCCACGTACCGGTATGGACGGGCATGAGATTATTGAGAACTGGATTGTGAAGCAATCGTGGTCCAATGGGAAAGTGGCGTTGCACGGCCATTCGTGGGGCGGACTGACCGGTTTTATGATCGCCGCCACCAATCCACCCCATCTGCGGGCGGTGTCGGTGTCGGGCCTGCTGGATGATGTCTACCGTGACATCGGTCGGATTGGAGGCATTCGCAACTCAGGATTCCCGGTGGACTGGCTGGTGAATCTCTACAAGTTGACCGGTCCCTTTGATTCGGGCGCGGCGGCCCGGCGAGCACGCGGCATGTCGCTCGACGATTTCCAAAAAATCGTGGCAGCTCGCCCGCCCTGGGATCTGCAGCGTGGAATCCTTTGGAAGTCGCTGAACGGCAATGAGTACCAGGCCGAGTTCAGTCAGGCTTCGCCCGGCGTGTTTGCCACCGGAGTGCGTGCGCCGATCCACATCATGCATGCCTACCAGGACGAGCAGACCGGACCCAGCGGCGTGTGGCTCTGGACTTATGTTCCTGACGATGTTCCCAAACGGCTGGTGCTTTCGAACGGTGATCACGGCGATGTGGGCCAATTTAACCGCGAGCGAATGGAGTGGCTCGACTTTTGGACGCTCGGCGATGGAGAAGACGATCCGGCCGATTTCACCAATCGAGATCGCCGGGTTCAGATCTACTTTGAGACGCCTGCCAAGTCGGGTCGCGTCAATCGGCCGCTCGTTGCCGCGGAATTTCCTCTGCCCGATACACACTGGACGCGATTCTACCTGCGTGCTGACAAAACGCTCAGCAGTGAGCCACCTTCGCAGGACCAAGGGGGCAGTGATACGTATGGTGTCGCCGTAGGCCCATCGGACCAAGAACTCCAAGGTGTGCACTATTTGCTCGAATTCAAACAGCCAACGGCGATCTGCGGGCCGGTCGCGGTGACGCTGTGGACCAGCTGTACCACGGTGGATACGGACGTCTACGTGCTGGTGGTGGACGTTGATCCCGCGGGGACCGTGCAATTGCTGCAGCGCGGACTGCTCCGCGCGTCGCACCGGGCGTTGGACAACGAAAAGTCACTGCACGTGACCTTCGATGGCCAGAAGACTCTCGTGCGACCGCGGCACACACACGTGGAACCCATGCCGCTGGTCCCTGGCCAGCCGAGCGAGTTAGACATTGAGATCTTCCCGGTCGGGCACGTTTTTCGTGAAGGCCACAGGTTGGGACTCTGGATCAGCCAGCCACCGTTGGGCGATCCTGTCACGCGAAACGGCAACGGCCTTCCGTCCTACAAATATGACTCGGCCATGCCGCCGGCAAAGGTCTCCATTTTCCGCGATCCCGACCATCCTTCCAGCGTGCTGCTGCCGTTACTGCCAGCATTGCCACCGATCGGTGACAAGCCGCTGGGCGCTGGCGAGCAGGCCGGAATATTCATGCAGTGAGCCAGGCAGGGCTGGGCCCGCGAAATCCGCAGCACGAAAAACCCAACTCGACGAGTTGTGTAAGAGTTGTGGACATCCTTCTTCGCCGATTCTTACGTGCTTGGGTCAATCGTACTTCGGCATTCTGTCCTGGGGTATTTCGTGCTTCGCGGTTCCTTTGGTGTTTGTTGTCGACAATCCACGGCAAGTTTGCGAAAATCAGCCGTGGCTGGGTCCGCCGGGCTTGGCCGCGACTGGAACGTGGCCTCCTACTCTGTCTGCAGCCTGGGCGGTTTCAGCCGCAAGTGGCGGTTTCCAGTATGCCATTCTCGACCCCACGAGGTACTCGATTATGTCCGTGATCTATCGCATCAACATGTCGAATTTGTCTGTGTGTGCGGAGCATCCGAGTGAGCAGTATGAGAGCCTGGGTGGGCGGGGATTGACCAGCGCGATTGTGGGGGACGAAGTGCCTGCCAGTTGTCATCCTCTGTCGGCAGAAAACAAGCTCGTTCTGGCTCCCGGCCTCCTCACCGGTACCGGTGCGCCGTGTGCGGGACGATTGTCGGCGGGGGCCAAAAGTCCGCTGACGGGCACGATCAAAGAGGCCAATTCGGGCGGCATGGCAGCGCTGGCACTGGCGGCACTCGGCATCAAAGCGCTGGTGATCGAGGGCCGGCCCGAAGCCAAACAGCTCTACCGTTTGATCGTCAATCACAACGGTGTGGAACTCGAAGAAGCAGCCTGCCTGTCCCGTCTGGGGAATTACGAGACGGTGGAGCGGCAGTTTGAGCGATTTGGATCCAAGATCGCGTGCATCAGCATCGGCCCGGCGGGTGAGATGTGTTGCGCTTCGGCCAGCATTGCGGTGACCGATGTCGAGGGGCGTCCGACACGGCATTGTGGCCGAGGCGGTTTGGGTGCCGTGATGGGGTCAAAAGGTATCAAGGTGATTATCGTTGATCCAGGAGGCGGCCATCGTAGCGAGCCGTCGGATCGAGCTGCCTTCACGCAAGCCGTGCGGAAATTTGCCGGCGCTCTGGGCAATCATCCGCTTTCGAGTGAAACATTGCCCACTTATGGTACGAATGCACTGGCCAACGTGATCAACGAAGCCGGCGGCTATCCGACACGGAATTTCAGCCAAGGCCAGTTCGAGGGGACGGAAGCGATCAGCGGTGAGCGACAGCACGACTTGATTGTCCAACGCGACGGAGTGCTGGCTCATGCCTGCCATCGAGGTTGCACTATCAAGTGTTCCCGAATCTACCCGGACGAGCATGGACAGTTCTTGACGAAGGGGCCGGAGTACGAAACGGTTTGGGCCCACGGTGCCAATTGCGGCATTGATGATCTGGATGCCATCGCCCGCATGGATCGGCTGGATGATGATCTGGGGCTCGACACAATCGAAACGGGAGCGACGATTGCGGTGGCTATGGAAGCGGGGGTCCTTCCCTTTGGAGACGCACAGGGTGCAATCGACTTGCTGGAACAGGTGCGGCAGGGCACGCCGCTGGGACGACTGGTGGCATCCGGTGCGGCGGTTCTCGGCAAGACTTACGGCGTCGCACGGATCCCAACCGTCAAAGGGCAGTCCATGCCGGCGTACGACCCGCGGGCGATCAAGGGTATCGGAGTGACGTATGCCACGGCCACGCAGGGAGCCGATCATACGGCCGGTTATGCGATCACGTCCAACGTGCTGGGAGTGGGTGGCACTGTCGATCCGTTGTCGCCAGACGGTCAGGTCGAATTGAGCCGTAATCTGCAGATCGCCACGGCGGCTATTGATGCTTCGGGGATGTGTCTGTTCGTCGCCTTCGCCGTGCTTGACGATCCGCAGGCCCTGGAAGGACTTTGTGAACTGCTGGCGGCCTATACCGGCAAGCCGTTTACGAGCGATGAACTGATGCAGATGGGTGGCGAGGTGCTGGTGCGTGAACGTGATTTTAACAAGCGGGCCGGCTTTTCTGCCGCCGATGACCGCCTGCCCGACTTCTTCAAAACGGAAAAACTCGCGCCTCACAACGCGACCTTCGACGTGCCCGACGAAGAACTCGATCAAGTCTTCAATTTCGGTTGATCGCAAACGCCGGCGCACCCGATTCGACGCGACCCGTTTTCCGATACGGCCCACGTTGCTGCCCACACGCCGCGAGCGAGTTGATCATCAGGTCTCGATTGCATACCTGGTGTAACGTAACTGTGCATTTTGACGCTTCAGAGTTCTCCCGGTTTTCATGCGACGTTGCACGTTCGATGTTCGACGATTGACGTTCTCTCTGCCGCGCCGAACATCCTTTCTCCCCGAGCCGTATACCCCCGCGGCAGCCCACTGAAATCGAAGCTTCAGGTGCCGGCTGGATGCGAGTGGTTACACCGAAGACGTGACACAGGCTCTGCGGTGATAGGTTCGTCTTGTGGAACGCCTTCGGCGTACGTTGACCTGGCGGGTTCGTCACCCAGGGTACGCGGCTCCGCCGCGTACCCTGGGCTATGGGATGTAACTGCGGTAAGGACCCTTGGGCAATTCCCTCACCCTCTCACCCTCTCACTCGCTAGGCGAGCAGTTCCCGGATCACACTACCGCCGGTTTGGCTCAGCTGTTTGAAACGACCTTCATGAAAGAATGTCAATTTGTTGTCATTTAGTCCCAGCAGGTGCAAGATCGTACAGTGCAGGTCTCTGATGGGGTGTGCCACTTCGACGGCCTGCTGTCCGATTTCATCGGTTACACCGACGCGATGTCCCGCTTTCACTCCACCACCGGCCATCCAGACGCACATTCCTTTGGCGTTGTGATCGCGCCCGATGGTCTGCGTCCCGCCTCGGATACCGTTATCGGGCGAGCGGCCGAATTCACCGGCACAGACGACCAGCGTCTCGTCCAGCAGCCCGCGCTGACGCAGGTCGGTCAGCAGTGCGGCGAACGGCTTGTCGACAGCTCGGATCCTCGCGCTGTGGCTCTTGGCCAGGTAATCATGCGAATCCCAGCCACCGACCCAGATCTGGACAAATCGCACTCCCTGTTCGATCAGGCGTCGAGCGAGCAGGCAGCGACGTCCGTAGGCGTCTGTATGTTCTTGTCCGATCCCATATGCGGCCAACGTTCTCTCTGTCTCCCGCTCGATATTGATGATGTCGGGTACCTGTGCTTGCATGCGGAACGCCAGTTCATACGCTTCCATGCGAGCAACCAGATCGTCATGATGCGGATGTCGCTGCCGATCCGCGGCGTTTAGGGCGGCCAGCAGATCGAGGTTGCGCCGCTGTTGTTCGGGGGACACTCCCGGTTGTGGTTTCAAGTCGAGGATGGGAGATCCGGTGGGGCGCAGTGTGGTGCCTTGATAATACGCGGGAAGGAATCCGTTGGACCAGTTGGCGGAACCTCCTTGGGGATACGCGACTTCCGGCAGCACGACGAAGGCTGGTAGATCCTGGTTTTCGGTGCCTAGTCCGTAGGTGGTCCAGGCGCCGACTGCCGGATCGCCGCCGAATCGATTGCCCGTGTTCATGTGGTAGCAGGCGGTCGGATGATTTGTCGACTCGGCCACGCAGCCATGGTACATGCAAAGCTCATCGGCCACGTTTGCCAGGTGTTGATATGGCTCGCACATCTCGAGTCCTGCCGTACCGGTCTTGCGGAACCGGAAGGGGCTCTTCACGTAATACCGCTTGCCACTGGACATGGCGGAAACGAATTTATCTCGCCGTACAAACTCCTGCATGTGCAGTTTTTCGAGAGCCGGCTTGGGGTCAAACGTATCGATGTGACTGGGGCCCCCCTCCAGGAACAGGAAAATGCAGCTCTTCGCACGTGCCTCGTGATGCGGTGCCTTGGCGGCCAGTGGAGCGGCTTGTGCCGACTCTGCCTCGGCCGGTTGATCGGCGCGCAGCAGAGCATTCAAGGCAGCCGTCCCTAGAGTGGCTCCCAATCCATACAGAAAGTTGCGGCGATCTTGCAGACGCGCGGCGCGAAGCAGTTCCTGCACGCCAATTCGGTCGGACGTCGTCGGCTGGGTCTCTGAGTTCTTGTACATGGGAGTGTGAATCGACAGGGTAGTGTTTAGTCACGATTAAGAATTCGGGTTGGGCCAAGACGAATGTGCATCTAGGCTACCAATTAATACTCTAATTCGACTTTTTGACTTTGACTCCCACCGCCTTGTGCGGTGGGTGGATCTGACTGGCAAGCTACCCAAACCGCCACACAAGTATCCCTTCCTCACCCACTTCGCCGCCGGAGGCGGCGAAGTGGGTGAGGAAGGAAAGCGGAGAGGGACGCATGGCTGTAGCTGATCAGTCACATTCACCGTCCAGGCAAGCTGGACGGGGTCTCCTTGGCGAAAACAAACAGTCGAACTAATTGGATAGCGCAATTTTGTTCTTAAGATTATCTTAAGGCCTTATTAGCACGGGCTTTATCGCCACCGGGCTTGTCCCGGTGGTAGAACGTTTGACAACTACCGTCGATCTCGGTCACCCATGAGTTTCCTTCCAGCCGGCCCTCGCCGCCGGAGGCGGCGAGGGCCGGCTGGAAGGTTCGATTTTCGGCTGACGAAGTAGTCATCAAACGTGGAACCACCGGGACCAGTCCGGTGGCGAGGGACTGTTACGGAGACACGAGTTACGCACATCCATCGCTGGAAAATGGCGCTGCATCACTAACGAACGTAGACGAACTCGTTCGAATTCATCAACACCAGGCACAAATCGGCCAGTGCACGAGTCTCGGGACCGACCTCCCACGGTTTGAGATCGCGCTGATAGTTTTTCATCAAGTCTAACTCTTCGTTGAACGTGAACGTCTCGCCGGTCAGCTCTTCGAACATCTCGCGTTCCACTTGCAGCGGCAGTGGCACGGGTGGCGGCGCGTGGTCACGATGATAACCGGTCATGGCGCTGAGATGTTCGAGACATTCGGTGACTTCGTCGCCGGAAGGATCGCGGCCGAATGCCAGCCGAAATGCGCTTCGAATCTGTTCACTCGAATCGGCACTCAGTTGCTCCAACCTCGCGGCCATCGCGACGGATCGATCCTGCATGAACTGGCTGTTTAGCAACGCGAAGACTTGCGGAGTGACGGTCGTTTCATCGCGTCGTTCACACGAAATATCGCTCGTCGGTTTGTTGAACACTTCCAGCAGCGGGTCGGCCAAGGTCCGATAGCGAAACGCGTACAGGGTCCGGCGGTTCCGCTGATCGCGAAGCGGGGAAGGCTGGTAGGCGGGAGCCACGGCACCCATGATATGCCGCGGCTGCAGGGCAACTTCCCAATGGATTTCCGGAAAAATGCCGGGTCCCCCCTGCTCGCGACTCAGTTCGCCGCTCACCGCCAGCAGGTTGTCGCGCAGCTCTTCCGCCGCCAGTCGGCGCGGAGGAAAAAGGGCCAGCATGTCATTGCCGGGGTCTGTCCGAGCAATTGCGTCGTAACCGGGATGATCACTGCTCCGGCGGTACGTGTCGGACGTCACGATCAGACGGTGCAGCTTCTTAATGGACCAACCATGGTCAATGAACCAGTTGGTCAGCCAGTCAAGCAATTCGGGATGAGTCGGTTTGGATCCCATGCGGCCGAAGTTATTGGCCGTGGCGACAAGTCCCTTGCCGAAATGCATTTGCCAAACGCGATTGACGATCACGCGCGCGGTAAGCGTGTTGCTGTCACTGGCTACCCAACGGGCAAGCGCGAGCCGTCTGCCGAACGTCGGCTGTCCGATGGTGTTCCACGCCGTGGGCTCCACGGAGTTGTTCGAGCCATGCATGCCACTCAGCACTCCTGGGGTGACGGCGTCGAGCGGTGAAGTGAGCGAGCCCCCTGAGAGAATGGACACCGGCGACGCCTCGCCTTGGCGTTTATTGGCCGGTGGCATTTTGAAGACCGCCGCGTTCGACTGGTATCCGTTGTCCGGACCGCTATAGACGCTCAGCGCCAGCGGTCGGAACCGATTCAGCTCACGCTGATAGTACGCGATTCGTTTCGCATAAATCTTGTTCAGGCTCTTTTCGATTTCGGTCAACCCGGCAAAGGAGTCACGCTCGACGTCGGGCAGCTCATTGATGTTCTTGACGCCACGCTGTGTGAGCAGTTCGGCGACTCGCTGCTTCTTCTTTTGCATCAGAGCGTTTTGCAGACCTTTCGTCTCCTGTAAGATGCGCTCTGTGCGCTGCTCATGTGCTGCCCGCCCCTTGACGTTTTCGCCTGGCTGGAGTGGGATATCGCGATCTACAAACTGAACCGGAGCGAAGACCGCCTGGATACGGTAGTAGTCGCGTGTGGGAATCGGGTCAAACTTGTGGTCGTGACATTGAGCACATCGTAATCCCTGGCCCAGAAACGTCACGCCCACGTTGTGCGTCACGTCGTCCAGGTACTGCTGCCGCGTCACCGCGGCCACGCTCATCGCCGTGTGTTCCCAGGGTCCCATCCGCAAGAACCCGACGGCGATCA
Organism: uncultured Planctomycetota bacterium; assembly: GCA_963700575.1. GTDB lineage: Bacteria > Planctomycetota > Planctomycetia > Pirellulales > Pirellulaceae > JAJRVM01. The sequence continues at coordinate 523,532 of CAVOYC010000002.1, forward strand.
AACAGTCCGGATCGTCTGGGTCCAGTTCGTCACCCGCGATCTGCTCCGTAACGAAGCGATCGTAGGGCTTGTCCTGAGTGAAGCTGCGGACGACATAATCACGGTATCGCCAGGCATTGGGGCGTTCAAAATCGTTGGAGAAACCGCTCGTATCGGCGTAACGCACGACGTCCAACCAGTGACGTGCCATTTGCTCACCGTAGCCGTCACTGGCCAGCAGTCGGTCGACAAGCCGCCGGTAGGTTTGGGGCGAACCATCACGGACGAACGCGTCCACTTCGTCGGGGGTCGGCGGCAGGCCGGTCAAATCGAACGTCAGGCGGCGAATCAAGGTTGTATTGTGAGCCGGACCTGCCGGCGCCAGGCTGGCGGCATGCAGTTTCCGCAGGATGAACGCGTCGATCGGGTGTGACGCAGCCGTGGACGGTGCGACTTCCGGAATCGCGATGCGACGCAGCGGCTGGTATGCCCAGACGTCTTCTGCCGCGTAGCGACGATTCGTCCAGTCGCGAGACAGCCCACCACTGGTCGCGATCTGAATGCCCTGCTCCTGATTCGAATCCCACACGCGCTGCTCGTTGGCATGCGACGGCAGAGACGCGGAGGGCTCGGGGCGGGCCACCGGCCACGGAGCGCCGGCGGCGATCCACTGCCTAATCGCCTGAACTTGGGGTTCGGTCAGCCGGTCGTTTGCTTTGGGAGGCATCTCCAAGCCGTCCCACTGGATCGCCTGATAGATGAGACTCTGATCGGGCTCACCCGGAACCATCGCTGCCTCACCCGACTCGCCACCGCGGAGGACTCCGGCGCGCGACAACATGCTCAATTCGCCCTTCACGTCCCGGGGGTCATCTCCATGGCAGGCGAAGCACTTCTCTTTCAAAACAGGTAAGACTTGCCGCAAGAACTGCCGCTCCGCGTCAGCGAGGCTCGGCGATTTGGCCGCAGATTCCGCCACGGCAGTTGGCGGCTGTGCCAGGGCGCAATCGGAAAGAAGTGCGGCGGGCAAACCTCGAAGCAGCAGCAAAACCAGCATGATGCGAAGCAAGAAAGACCGCCGTCGTGTAGGCCGCGCATGATCCGGTGGATTGCACTTTACACGGTGAGAGTGAGGCGGCCGCACACGGAGTGCTGTTTCGGCCCACACGCCTGACTGGACACCATAGATCATCTTAGACCGACTCCGGTTCACGACATACGCAGTAGCGTTCGCACACGCCGCCACGTTTCGACTGATTTGCACATCCCATAATATAGCCGTTGACAACCGGTCGTGGCAAATCGGATGACCCCGGGCTCGCCCCCACGACTAGCCACCGCCAATGGCGGGAAAGACGCCGACTGTCTCGCCGCCTTCGAGCACGTGCGAGCGATCGACCAATCGGTTGTTGCAGAAGATGATGCGTATCTCGTCCGCCGGAACTGCCAGCTGATCCAGAACCTGCTGGATGGTCTGCTGCGAGTCGATCGGCACAGTAACCGACGGTCGGCCATCGATGTGCCTGCGGAATGTCGCATAGAGATTGACCGTTACTTCGGGCATGGTAGCTGTGTGTCCTGTTAGTAGCGAATGACCAGAAGTTCCGCCACCCTGGATTGTGGCATTCTTGTCTGCGTGCGGCAAGTTGGACGTGCGGACGTTCTCTAAGGATCGGGGGAAAAATAACTTCACCTAGTTCCCTCGCCCCTTTGGGGAGAGGGTAGGGTGAGGGACTAGCAAATCTGGAAGTTATTTTTCCCCGGTTCCTAAGGCGCGGAAGCGAACGTCGAACGTCTGGATTTTTGCAGAGTTTGACGCGCCAATGGGCATTGGGAAGACGTGTGAGGTTATTGTCCAGGGGTTTGAGCGTTGTTGGATCAGTAGTATTAGCCTCGTGCTTTAGCGCGAGGTTGGCGTGGCAGAGAGTACTCGTGAAGAGTCCCGTTCTTCGGGGCTTCTCGCTGTGGGGCTTGAGCCACGCTCCGCACGGCGCGACTCATGTTTTGCATGTTATCACTCGAGCCGGTTTCCCGTAGACTTGCGTCCACGTCAGCATCTGACGGAAGAATCGCACCGAGTTGGTGGGAGGTCATCATCCAGCGCGAATGGCCCTCGTCGAGAGGCTCAAGCCAGAGCAGCGAGAAGGCTCGTCAACGAGCCTCCCGCTGTTGAGATGGTTGCCGCTTCTACCCCGGCATGAATGCCCGGGGCTAATACTGCCGCGCGTCGAGCGCTCGTCAACGAGCCGGCTGTTTTCTGGCCGTGGTGGCTGCGTGCAAACGTGGCGCTGGGGTATCAGACAATGTGACGGTGAGCAACGGCACACCAGGCTGCGCGTGGCTCGGCACGCCCAACGGCTACGGCTACGGCCACGCTACTCCAACTCGTCGCTCACTCGCCGACACAGTACGGCACGCACGGATTGGGCGTGTGGAGTGAGCAACAGTGTGGCGGTCTGCTCTCCCCTGCCCTGTAGTTTCTGGCGCACCTGGTGCGGATCCAAGCGGACCCCGCGTTTCTTGACTTCCAATTGGCCGATGTTGCGATACGCTAATGCTTGTTTCAGATGACGCAGGTCCAGCGGGAAGACGTCGAGGACGGCGAAGCAACTGAGCAGCGGATCAAGTATGGGCCGGCGCGACGTGAGGTAGGCAACGTTTGGGGCAAGCCCCTGCAAGTTGTATTTGACGGCCAATGCTCCGGTGAGTTGAGCTGCCAGGACCGTCGCATGCGGCTCCAAGACGTACTGGTCGATTGTGGGGGCAATATCGACGCTTTGGGCAGGTCTCCCGACCAGGCAGTCGCTGTCTCTGTTCCGATGGTGCACTACCACCGCAGTATGCTGACCACAGTGTTGTGCGAGTGCCCCGAACCAGACAACTTGTTGCCGACATTCCCGTCCGCTGCCAATCCACTGCCGCTCGGTGATGGTCGTCCATCGATCAGGGATGTCGGCGGCCGGTGCCAGTTTCAGCCCGGCATGTGGCAGCTGACCCAGCATCTGATCGATCACTGGCAAGGGCGGGTCCGAAGGCGCATATCTGCGTCGTGCGTTTCGCGGCCGATCGCCGGTCCGGATCCATGTGCCAGGCGGCAAACGGTCCCAAATCGACGCTCGCGGCGTCCATGACAGCAATCGGGCATGGCCTGAGCCCCAGCAGGTGGCAGTTTTCGGCGGCCAGTAGCGCGTGAACGGGGTCCCGGTCCACGCCCGTGACACGTGCCTGTTGGGCCAAGCTGAATAAATCGCCCCCGATGCCACAACACAGATCCCCGATCGGCTGCCCCGCCGCGAAACGTCGCGCCTTGTGGCGGGCGATCCACTGGTCCGTAGCCTGCTCCAGCGCACGAGCGGTAAAAAACATCCGGTCCGCTTCCGTGAACTTCACTCTCGCTCGTTTCCGGAGTTCGATCAACTCGAGCACCAGGTGCGCCCGTCTCGCGGAGAGGCATCGGCGCAGGCGTTTCGTCTGGAGTACGAGCGACGTGGGATCCGCCGCCATGTCTTCCAGCCAACACGCCGCCTCGTCGCTCAGCAGCCAGCGGTAATCGTTAATCAGTTCATTCGTCATGGGGTCATTGTGCTATGCCCGGGACAATCCATGCTGGCCCAATCTTCACCAGGCGGACCGCTCCTAATCTGTCACCGTCCACAACAAGGTGTTGGCCTGCTCTCGCTCTTGATCCTAACTCTTAATGCAAAGTAATCCACCAGTTCCGCTGGTGAGAATCCACAAGGCTCTGCCGCCTCCCTGCGTGAATCATTCGGCGCGTAGTATGGAGTCGTTTCTAACACCCCGCAGACGGATGCTGTCTCGAAGCGTACTAGCCCCGTGCTTCAGCACGGGGTCTGCGAGTTGGTTCGTACCGGTAGTCCCGCTGCACGGGGCTCCTCGCTCACGTGGGTTTGAGCCATCCAGTTTCGGCTAAGGCCCTCGCAGCGAGAAGGCCCGTAAGGATCGGCGAAACAATAACTGGCAGATTTTTTCTTGCCCCTCGCCTTGATCCTCTCCCCCGCTATCCGCTTCGCGGCGGGGGCGATGAGACAAAACGACAATTATTGCTTCGTCGATCCTAAACGGGCTTTGGCGTCGAATTGGTGGTACTCAGCGGGCCCCCGACGTGAACGTCGGAGCTAATAGCACCTCGTGGAGAATGATCTCAGACGGCCGTCAACGACGCCACGCCTCCTTTAAATCACTTTTCACGATTCGTGGAATCTTTTGGCCGAAGGCCCTCTTTGGCGGTGGCGAAACTTCCACGAATTATGAAACTCGATTTAAAGATCAAGAGTATGGAAGACACGTTGTCCGATGCCGCAATCGGTTACGTGTATTTCTTCTACCATCTTGTCACGGATTCGCATCGCGGCCAAGATAGAGCTATGTCCGATCCGGGTTATCTATTGTCGATCTATCTGCATTTGGCTGCGGCCAGTCAACGTCGTCGTCGTCCGCACGTACGAGATCGACTGCTGCTGATTGCCGGCTCGATTGCCTCGCGGATGAATTTGGAGCCGGTGGCTGCTCAGTGTCGGCGGTTGGTCTTGCAGCACAATCCCAAGCATTTGATCCACGCTGGCCCACGCTGGCAGTGGCCTTGGCGGACGACGAGTTCCTCTGTCTCCTGAAACAGCTTCAACGGCGTTATCCGCAAGAGAAAGCCGAACGACTGCTGCAGTCACTGGGCATCGAATTGGGGGGTGAGCGGGCGACCTATTACTCCGACTTCGAGTATGCAGCCGCGCTGCTGGGAACCACTCCCGAAACGCTGGAAAAGCAGTTTGGCGAAGATTAGCCAAGTATCATCAGCGAGTGCGGATGCTCGCTTCGATGCCCCCACTGGACCCATGCCGTGCGACGCACGAACTGGCAGCGATTCGGCTTATTCATCTCGTTGACAGGCCGATGGACGTTTCCAATCGGATCTTTCGTGCTAATCACTACGGCAGGCAAAGTTGGCTGGGTGATGCCGGGCGAATAGGCGGCTTGCCTGCCAGGTTCGTTTTGTTTTGATTGCGCAAAGTCCTCAAGCCACGAATTGATTTGGCAAGTTGGCCGTCGTCAATTCCGATGCCATCAAGGAAGGTAGCTGCATCGTGCGCGCTTTGTGGGGAGGGCCAGATGGTCGGTTTGATACGGCGTTTTTCTCTGCTGATCATGTTGGTGTCCGCAGTGGCTATACCCTACGCGATGGTGGGCGAGGCGACCGGACCACTGCGCGACACGATTCAGGGTTTTTTTGCCGGTGGATCAGGTGACGTGGAACTCGTTGATGGTATCAGTGATCCCGAGGTGAACCGATTGCTCGCGATGCAACAACAAGTCGATCCGTCCCGGATGCAGGACCCGGCTGGTATGAACTTGACACCGACCGTCCGGTTGGAGGGCGTGTTGAGGTTTGACGTGACGCCGCGGTGGGTGTTGGACAACTGGCCGCACGTCTCCACGACGCGGATCAGCGGTCCCTTGGATGGGCTGCGCGTGCCATTGATCACGGGAACCGGAGCCTCCGACGTGGTTGGGTCATTGACCTACTATTTCGATCATCAACAGCAGGTGCAACGGATATCTGTGGACGGCATTGCCGGCGATGATCGTCAGGTGGTGAGTATCGTGACGCGCACGTTCGAGCTCAAGCCCGAACCGACTGCCGGAGTGGGCATCTATCTGGCGAAGTGGAACGGCAAACCGACGAGTGCCTTGTGGATTCGACGCATGCCAGTTGTACACGCGAACAACCCTTATCAGAAGTTCGAGTTCGCACTCGAATTGAACCGCCCCAGCAACTACTTTGGGCTGAGTCGCGAGCTGCAGAACCGCATCGAGCATGCTCACGCGAGTCTGTTGCCTCCCGGTCCCGTGCGCTAAAGGACGTTTGAGGTAGTCCCTTCTGACGGGGCTGCTTGCCGCGGGGCTGAAGCCGCTGAATGCAATGTCGAGAAACGTCGCTGCGTCGCATCACGACTTACTCGCATCGCTCACGCCACGGTGTGGGTTGTCCGCCCCTCACTGAACGAATTCGAACAATTCGCAATCACGGCGTTCTTGTGCCATTTTGTAGTGGTCCGGCAAGATGCCGCGAGAAGCGAACCCGAGTCGCTGGAACATCTCGCATTTTGCTGCATCCACGCCGATCGCATAGATCCGTTCGATTCCCAGTTCGTGTCGCGTCTTCAGGCATCGGTCGGCCAGGGCCGCATTGTGCTGGCGGGCGGACTCCAGCGTGTATAGATCGAAGATGGCAATATGTGACTGATGGGGAAAGGCACTCGACATCAAGGTCGCCGCGCCAACCATCGTCTGGCCGTTGTCCAGAATCCAACAGGTGCCGCGCCCCGCGGCCAGTGCACGGGTGGTGTCGATAAATGCCAGTTCCGCTTCCAGGCCCAACCCGATTTGTTGCGCCCGATCTTTCAAGACGTGATCGTGCTGGGAATTGTAGAGCAGGCAGAATTGCGGAAGTTCGCTCAGCGACAGCGGTCGGAGCGTGACCTCGGGCGAAGCAAACCAGTCGTGTAAGTGTTCCTCGCAGCCGGCGGGGCTGCGCATGTACCAGTCCCGGTCGTGATAGACCTGTTGCGAGAAGAGATTTTCGAACCCGAGTCTTTCGTAGAACGGAATCGAGAAAGGCGTGGACGTGAACAGTTGCATAAGTCTGCCTCCGCCGAGCCGAAATTGGGCCATCGCTCGGTCAAGCAGCAGCGCGGCAATCCCCCGCCGACGAAAACCGGGATCGGTGAACACATGTCCGATCAGCCCGAGTCGAGGATCGGCACGCGAGACAGTGTACCAGACGTGTCCCACGAGCCGCTGACCTTCCAATGCCACGAAGAAGTGGTCTTCCGCCCCCTCCATTTCACCACGCACACGCCGTCGCAGGTCGTCGACCCAGGGAGGGCCTTTGTGCTGGAGAAAAACGACCAAATCGCGCGCGCACGAACTGGCCAGTGGTGACACGTAGTGCTGGACATCAAGTGGTTGCCGGGGCGTCATGCGGCCGCTCATCCAAACTGCCAATAGATCCAGATCTGAAACAGGCAGATGACAATGGCCCACACGCGGACATTCCGCCACCAGGGAGGTACTGCCTTGCTTTGTCCAATTAAACTGCGCGGCATCGCCAGCAGCCAGATCAGTACCAAGCCCAACGCACCGACAAACACCCATTTGCCGTCAAACGTCGTCTGGCCGAGCCACGCGCCGACGAGGCCGACCGCACGTCCGGCCATCAGCTGATGAAACATCTCGGTGATCAATTGCCTTTCTCCTCGGTGGGGATCCAACAGACCAGCCCACGCAAACGATCTTCATCGAAAGGTGTTGTCAACAGACTGACCACGATGCCGCTGACCATGGCTGCCGCAAAAGACCACCAGGCCACCCACAGAAATGATGTTGTGCCGTCGTAACCGAGCAGCGGTCGATGGAACTGGACCAGCGCTGCGGTACCGACTCCCACCAACATGCCTGTCAAGCCGCCCCACTGCGTCGTGCGACGCCATAACATACCGAGTAGCAGGAGTGCCAGAAGCGATCCTTGAAAAAAGGATAAGAACGTCTGGAACGCATCAAACACTGACTCAAACCACCGGTCGACCAGGTAACTGGCTCCCATGCCCACGATCACAAACAGCACGACAAGCCAACGTCCCAGCCGCAGGCACTGACGATCCGTGGCCCGTGGGTTGATCAACGGCCGGTAGATGTCGCTCACCAGTAACGTGCTGGCTGAATTGACGTACGAGTCGAGATTCGAGAGCACGCCGGCCAGAAAAGCGCCCACGACCAATCCGAGCACGCCGGTCGGCAACAGCTCCACGACCAGATAGGGCAGGACCAGATTGCCTTGCCATTGGTCGTTGGGTGCGGACAGACCGGCGGCGAAGAAGGGGGAACCCAATTGATCGCGAAACAAGGCCAAGGCGATCAGCCCGGGGATGACGAGCAACAACGGAAAGAACATTTTGATGGCGGCGCAGAGCACATAGGCGGCTCGTGCTTCGTTCTCACTGCGGGTGCCAAAATTCCGCTGAACAATGGCCTGATTGCCAATCCAGTAGGAGGGGCCCAATACCAGGCAGAGTCCCAGGAATACCGCGGGCCAGGAATACTTGGGATGGTCCGCCGGTGGAACGAGCGCAAAGTGATGAGCGGTCCAATCGAGACCCGACGACTGGATCATCTGCTGCATCGACGACCAGCCGCCGACGCGGTCCAGGCCGATCAGGCAGATCAAAGTGGCACCCACCATCAAGACAACGCACGAGAAAGCATCCGTGACGACAACCGCTTTCAGACCACCCACGGTCGTGTAGAACCCAACCACCAGCGCCGTTGCGCCGACCGAGAACCAGAAGGGCCAACCGAGAAGCACTTTGAACATCGCGGCCGCACTGACAAAAATCGTTCCCAGTGTGCCGACCATGAATAAGGTCCAGGCGATGGCGAAAAAGGTCCGCACGTGGTGGTTGTAACGACGACCCAGGTATTCGGGAATCGTGTAAATCCCCGCCATCCAGAAGAAAGGCATGAACAGGAATGCGGCGATGAGTACGGCCAAACTGCATCCGATGAAGTCGAAGTTCATCATCACCGCACCGTACCGGTAGGAGTCTGCCGCCACGCCAATCATGTCCTTGGCGCCGATGTCGGAAACCACCAGCGACATGGCGACCGCCCACCAGGGGAGCGATTTGCCTGCCAGAAAAAAGTCCTTGGTCGATTTGACCCCGCGACTCATCCACAGTCCCAGGCTCACCACCGCCAGCAAGTACAGCACGACGAGAATCGCATCGATGGTCCCAAGTTCTGCTGCGTGCATGTGCCGTGGTCCTTTGCACTGCCGAAAAAGTGAGTTCCGTTCGCGCCTTGGATCTGCTTCGGATTGGGGTATTTCGCGCCTCGGATTTCCCGGGGGGAATCCTTGGCGAGTCCGCTGGTCCTGACGGTGTGCGTTGCACCTCCGGCCGGGATGTCATGAAAAACGTCGCCGCGCTACGGCCTGACAGAGACCGTTTCAACCGACGGTATTAACCGCTGGTGGCGAACAGCATGCAATCCCACTGCCGCCGACCGCTGACGACTAAACTATTCGACGCGTCAGGGCCATGCAAGGTCCGCCGAGTCGGTGAATGATGTCGTGCGGCTTTCACCGGCCACGCAATATGGCCAAGAAAGAGGACGTTTTTCGACCCCCCATCGCAGGCAGAAGCCGGCAGGGCCGGCCGGCAGCGGCCCGGTCCGTCAGTGCCGCGGAAAGCCTCGCTTGATTTGGCCTCAGGAATCGTCACAATAAAGGGAGCCCGGCAGGGACTGACTCGCACCCGAGCGTCGCCAATCGTTGCGCAGTTCGCGGGAGGCGCGCTGCAACTGTTGCCGTCTTGATGGATGCCGTCTGGAGCGGTGATGACCTGCCTTGCCGGTTACTGCCAGCCCGGGATCACATACTTGGGAATCCACCGACCGTGCCCCCGATTTTTGGGAGGCGAAGCCCGTTAGCCGACTTGGCCCGCTATCCGATTTGCACGACCCCCTTGTGGTCAAGAGCTTGACAATGTTGTGTCAACTTGGGGCGACCAGCGCGCCGGAGCAGGTTGCGCCCATGCGAGCAGTGGCTCGTCGCGACGTTGCCGCGCGATGAGCGATGTCGGATGTTCGACATTCGCTCAGCTTTCGCCGAGGGTTAGAGGTGTAAATGCTGATTGGCTCGAAGTCCTGCCTTGTTGTTCTCGACAGCCCGTGGCGGGAAGTTGTGGTTTTCACGATGTGGGCTCGAGGAAGTGAACGTGTCGCAAGGGCAGTCCGCCAGGAGAATTTTCGCAATGCAAGTCAGATGCGTGACGACAAGTATGGCCATCTTGTTCTTGTTGACGACGCATGTTGCGGCGGACGGGATGGTTTACCGTTTACCCGAAGATGGCGTGTGGGCCCGGTTTTCAATGGAAGGTGTCGTTCTCGATTCCGCCACGCAGAGCGATGAACCGGAAGTCAACATCACTGGAACCTTGACCATCAGTTCCGTTGGGTCCGTCACGTTAAATGGGGAACCGTGCCGTTGGATCGAGATCGCCATTGATGCATGTCGCGATGGCAGGGAGTTCAGGGAAGTAGACAAGTTGTTGATCCCTGAACAGTATTTGGGGAGTGGAAAACAGCCGCTCGAGAATGTGCGAGATGCCTGGTACATGCATTCGATGATCGATAATGGCAAGCCGCGGCGGATCGAAGATATTCGCAAACTGGGCATCGCGTATGTCCAACGCATTCGACCGATTCTGCACCCTCCGTTTGCCGAGGAGAAAAGAATGGAGAAATCGACCGTGACAAGCAAATTGGGGACGGTCGAGTGCGAGAGTATTGAAGCGAACGAAATGGAGAAGCACGAGGGGAGCGACATCCAGTACAACTCGTCCTACAAGGTCTGTCTTCACGACGGTGCTCCGTTTGGTGTGGTGGCCTGGCAGGCAATCAATCGCGTCCGCCGCGGCGAAGAGCTGCTGGGTGCCATGAAACTAAAGATGACGCTGGCGGATTTCGGGAAGGATGCGAAGAGCAGCATCGTGGTGGCCGAGTAACACGAAGCGGGACGCGCTGCTTGTGGCGCAGGCAGTCGATCGACCAGCCCCCGGCGAGGCATGCGGTGCCATGGAAAACCCCTACCAGCCCCCGGCGTTGGTCACGCCGGACGTGACAGGGCGGAAACAACACAGCCGCGAGAATCTGCGAAAAATGGCGTTTTGCCAGAAGGGGGTGGCAGCCTGTCTTGTCCTCTACGTGGTGGGAACGTTCGTCCCCTTGCTGCTGCCGGCAGAGCTGTTTGAATTCCTGCTGCTGGCGGTCATTACCGACGTACTAGTGGGATCCGTCTTCGTTTTTCTGTTGTCGACACAGGTGTACGGAACCGGCCTGGGAATGCTGATGGGGTGCCTGACGCTCGTACCCGGTTTCGGTCTGTTCATCCTGGTGCTCACCAATGGCAAGGCGACAGCCGTACTTCGCCGCAACGGAGTGAAAGTCGGCTTGTGGGGAGCGAACCTGTCGCAATGTTTCGACGATCGGACAGGATGAATACTCTGGGCAGTTGTGATGTGGTTCAGGGCAAGTTTTCGTCTTCACGCTTTTCCTCCCGCCAATGCGTGACTAGAATCAGTGCGTTGCATCTGGACACACCGACGCGTTTCGCGAGGAGGCAAAAGAATATAGACCGCCGCACATTCCTGCGAGCCAGTGCCGCCAGCCTGGCGTTGTCCACGTCGGCCAGCTGCATTCTGGCCAATATGTCGATGCAGTTGGGACGCTCGCTCGAACGGAAGCCCCTGAAGCAGGAGGTCGTCGGCGACGAACAAGCCAACCGGTTGCTGCGCCGACCGTATCGAACGCCATGGGTGCATCCCGAAGTGTAGCAGCCGCTGCGCTGACGTGCCCGACCGTGCCGCCAGACAACGTGACCATCAGCTGGTCTTTTCGCCTCATCATCGCCTGCGGGCATTGCGGAGATTCCCATCATGACTCGACTGTGCGGATGCATGACTTTCGTTCCTGTCCCCATCCTGATCATGGGGTTCGTCGTGGCCTGCTCTGCTGCCGAGAAGGTGCCGCTTTCGTCGCTCGATCTGTCCAAAATGACTGCTCAGTGGGGGCAGCCGATTGCCGACCGATCGGTCCAGAACGGGCCGTTGTCGATCGGCGGCCGGAAATTCGAACAAGGCGTCGGAACACATGCTCAAAGCGTGATGTGGATTGATCTGAAGCTAGGGGCAGCACGACTGACGGCGTGGGTGGGCGTTGACGATGAAGTGGGTACGAGTCCGGCGAGCGTTGAGTTTCGTGTCGTGGCGGATGAAGAAACGCTTTTCCGCAGCGGCGTCATGCATGCGGGTGATGCGGCCAAACGGGTGGATGTGGACCTGACCGGCCGCAAGTTGCTGCTGCTGGTTGTCAGAAGCGGTGGCGATGGTGTGGACTTTGATCACGCCGACTGGGCTGACGCGGTTTTCGACGTCACCGGGTCCAAACCGGTGGCCATCGACGCGCCGCCCGTGCCTGACGAGCCGTTGATGATCCTGACACCCAAGCCGGGTCCGCAACCGAAAATCAATGGGCCGCGATTGTTTGGCGAACGACCGGGACGGCCTTTCATTTATCGTATTCCATGTACGGGAACACGTCCCATCCAATTCTCCGTGGCCGATTTGCCGGCGGGGCTTGACCTGGATCCAGCCACCGGTGTGATCAGGGGCCGCGTGCCGCGAGAACCGGGCAGTTATTCCACCACGATCAAAGCAGCCAATAGTGCAGGCACGTGTGAAAGATCATTTACGATTGTTGTCGGTGATAGTTTGGCCCTGACGCCGCCCATGGGCTGGAACAGCTGGTATATCCATTATTATCGCGTGACCGAGCAACACATGCGCGCGGCCGCCGATGTGATGATCCAATCGGGGATGGCCGACTACGGTTATATGTATGTGAATATCGACGACTGCTGGATGAAACGCAAAGGGGATGAGCCTTACCGTGACACCGCTGGCGCGGTACTGACCAATGACAAGTTCCCCGATATGAAGGGAATGGTGGAGTATATCCACGGCCATGGTCTGCGAGCCGGCACGTACATCTCGCCGGGGCCATGGACCTGCGCCGGGTACGTCGGATCTTATGAACATGAGTTGGCTGACGCGAAGAAGTTTGCCGAGTGGGGGTTCGATTTTCTGAAATATGACTGGTGCTCCTACGCCAACGTGGCCACGGGAGAAGGACGTGAGCGACTCATGCGTCCCTACACGAAAATGGGAGACATTCTCAAGACGCTCGACCGTGATCTGGTTTTCAATCTGTGCCAGTACGGCATGGGAGATGTCTGGCAGTGGGGTGGCGAAGTGGGAGGGAACTGCTGGCGCACAACGGGTGATCTGGGGCTCGCCAGAAGCCAGCAGTTACCCGGTTTTTATTCCATAGGTCTCTCGAACGCGCAGCATTGGAAATATGCTCAGCCAGGACAGTGGAACGACCCCGACTATATTTTGATCGGCTGGGTCGGCGCGGCGCAGGGGCAGACAGTCGGGCATCCCACGACTCTGACAGGAAACGAGCAATACTCCTACATGTCGATGTGGTGTCTGATGGCCGCACCACTGATTTTTTCCGGTGACATGGAGAAACTCGATGAGTTCACCTTGAACGTCCTTTGCAATGCGGAAGTCATCGACGTGGATCAAGATGCGTGGGGGAAACAGGCCCGCATCGTCAGGTATGTGGAAGACGACGACCTGGTCCTGGCGAAACCGCTGGAAGATGGTTCCCTGGCTGTCGGGCTGTTCAATCTGGGTGGGGAGCCGCGGCGCCTGTCGGTCAGTTGGGAAGAGTTGGGGCTTCGTGGCCCTCAACGGACGCGCGATCTGTGGCGTCAGCAAGATATGAGCGTCGCCCGCGAGCATTTCGAGGCACAAGTGCCTCGTCACGGTGTGTCGCTCGTTCGGATGTGGCCCCAGTTGTAGCCGATTCAGCGCACGACGCGGCCTGAACCGGAGCCCTCCATGAGTGCTTCGACATCCTGGCGAGACGAGAAATTGAAGTCGCCGAGGATAGAGTGTGCCAGGCATGAGGCGGCAGCGGCAAAGCGGATCGCGTCAGCCGGATCGGACCACCGCTCGGAACTCAGAGCATAGATCAGGCCGGCCGCAAACGCGTCGCCGCCTCCCACGCGGTCCACAATGTTCCGGATCTCGTAGGGTCGATAGGCGTTCTCAACCCGTGGCGCGAAGTGCACTTGCTGATGTCGCGCGCAATACAGCATGCCACCCCAATTGTTGTGGGACGCCGAAAGACTTTCACGCAATGTGATCGCCACGTAACGAAGATTGGGAAACTGATCCACAACTTGCCGCGCGACGTCGGGGTAGCGTTCGACCTCCAACCGGCCGGCATCGATATCACTGCCCCCAGCATGGATTTGCAGCACGTCGGCACAATCTTCCTCGTTGGCGATCAGTAGATCCAGATTTGGCAGGAGCTGTCGCATGGTCTTCTCGGCCAACTCACGCGGGGGCACGTCAGGATCCCATCGCCAGAGTTTCTTGCGGAAGTTGAGATCGCAAGAGACGGTTAAGCCGGCCGACTTGGCCGCCTGGGCAGCGTCGAGTGCGACGTGGGTTGCCGTTTCACTGATGGCCGGTGTAATGCCCGTGACATGGAACCATCCCGCCTCCTCGAATATCGCATTCCAATCATAGGACGCGGCCGGAGTCAGGCCGACCGAGGATCGATCCCGGTCGTAAATGACCTGGCTGGGGCGTTGATTCGCTCCACTTTCCAGGAAATAAAGACCGAGTCGACCGACATCGGTGCGGACGATGTGACCCGTGTCAACGCCCAGCCCACGGAGCACACCAATGCAGGCGTCGGCCATCACGTGATGCGGCAGAGCCGTGACGAATTCGGCACGCGCACCCAACAGCGAAAGAGAAACGGCTACGTTGGCCTCTGCACCGGCAAACGTCACGTCGAGCGACCCGGGTAATGCTTGACGCAGCCGCAAGAAGCCGGGCGCCGCCAGCCGAGCCATGATCTCGCCATAAGTTACGATTTTCACCGTTGATCCCTTAAGTGTTGATCCCCTTGTCCACGCAATTGGTCCACTTGTTCGCGCACCGCCGCGGCATTCTCGCGAATGGCCAACCAGTCTTTGTTCTGTATCAAGTGGCGTGGAGCCAGCCAAGACCCGCCCACGGCCAGCACCAGTGGATCAGTCAGATAGGCTCCCAGATTCTGCTGGTTCAAGCCACCTAAAGGGATGAACCGGACGCCCAGATGGACGTACGGCGAGGCCAGACTCTTCAAGTACGGCAGGCCACCTAAAGACTCGGCCGGGAAAAACTTGACATCATGGCAGCCCAGCTGCAACGCGAGTTCCAGGTCGGTGGGGGTGGCGATGCCGGGCGCAAAGGGCAGCCCGATCCTTTCCGCCGCTTCGACGACACGGGGATTCGTGCCGGGCGCCACACCAAAGGCGGCTCCCGCGTCGTATACCTGACGGACCTGGTCGGGATGCAGGATCGTGCCGATGCCAGCCAGCATTTCCGGAATTTCCCTGCGAATGGCGACCAGTGCCTCCACCGCCGCCGGTGTCCGCAGTGTCAATTCCATGGCGTCGATGCCTCCGTCGAGCAACGCTCGTGCCAACGGAACCGCGTCCTGGGCCTCGTCGACCACCAGCACGGACACGACGCCACATCGAGCGAGTCGGGCGACAATTTGAGTTGGAAATTGGGAATGCATCGAGGCACCTCTGGAAGCTGAGTGTTGCTGTGCCGTAAATCCAAGCTAATCCACCAGCTCTGCTGGTGAGAATTGTCAAGGCGTTGCCATTGCGGCCCCTTCTAGGGGCCTTCCTCAAGCCACCGGCTCTGCCGGTCGTTCCTGACTCGTTTTCTGCCCGCACAAAAACGGACGGTTGCTGGGGAGCTGATCGGCCGGTGAAGACCCTCCAACGTTTTGCACGAGCTTGACCCACCCTACGTGAA
Source organism: uncultured Planctomycetota bacterium (assembly GCA_963700575.1). GTDB lineage: Bacteria > Planctomycetota > Planctomycetia > Pirellulales > Pirellulaceae > JAJRVM01. Next base: position 539,035 of record CAVOYC010000002.1, read on the forward strand.
TAATCCCGGATCAGTGCTTGGTTTCTGGAAACTGCGGAGGCCAACAAGGTGGCGTGCGAGCGGACAAACGTCCAACAAAAGCGCCTGTCAGAAGCGAACTCGAATCACGCGAGCTCCTCCACTCTCCTCCACTCTCCACCCTCCACTCTCAACACTCGACTCTCCACACTCCACTCCACTCCACTCCGCCCCGCTACGGGCCCGCTTTCTCGGAGGTCATGGAGGGCGGTTCGTAGTCAAAGTCTTTCCACTTCATCGCGCGGCGGAACGGTTCGATGCGCAGCATGACCTCGCCATTGATGAACAGACGCACGGTCCCATTGGACTCACTGACCACCACCGAGATAGCTTTCGTCACACGGCTGATAGCCGCTCCGGCCCAATGGCGGGTGCCCAGACCTTTGGACAGGGTCAAGTTGGCATGCGAGGCATCCACAATCTGGCAGGCTCGTTCCACCTTACCATCGGCAGTCACGACCACCGCTCCATCGAGCTGTGCGATCTCTTTCACCGCTTCGCGGGTCCGGGCATCATGCAGGTCCCGCTCGGCGCGGCTGTGCCCCCGCACCGGGTCGAAGCCTGCCGGATGGCAAAACTGCAGGACTTTGCGCGTATCGCCGATCACGAACATCGTACCCACCGGCTTGCCCTCGCGACCTTCGCGACCGATCTCAACGGCCAAATCGACCACGGTCTTCAGGGTATCAAGGGGCACGCTGGTTTCCAACTTTCGCAGGTCCCGCGCAGTCAGTTTTCCCAGGTGTTCTTCCAGGTGAATATAGCTGACCGAGTCGACTTTGCCCGCCTCAAATCCGCTGTAGATGGCAACTACTTCCGCTCCGGGCACCAGGATCTCGTCCGCCACCGCCTCCAACAGGGCTTGCGTCAGCTTCTCGAACACCGGCGCGTCGGGCATGTTGACCAGCACCGTCTGGAAACCGGCCTCGCGCGCTCCGACCAGGGTCTCTTCTTCGTCCGAGGTGATCAGGATCTTGGTCTTGACCGGGTTCTCAGTCAGCTTCAGCCATTCGGTGGGGCCGTCGAGCACGACCAACAGCGCATCGGCTTCCACGGTTTCCGCGAGTTGTGCGGCCAGATCAAAGAATGTGGAGAACTGCCTGTTGAACTTCTGGGTTTTCATTCCGCGCAGCCGGGGCAAGTGGGGACGATGCACAGGGGAGCGTCACGACGAGCGGGAACGTGACCTACGCATCCTAAATAGTTTGCCCCGAAAGAGCAATCACGGCTTCGGCCGTCGGGCCAACAATGCGCGACGTTCGCCCGGTTTGTCGCCAAAAACCCGTTCATTGTAGAGGGCCAAGGCACGCAGTGCGTGTCCTCGCGGTCCGATCTCCCATTCACGCTGCCGATGGTTCAACATCGTCGAGCTGAGGTAGTTTATGGCGCTGACGATGCGGGGATCGGTCAATTCATCTTCGGGCAATGAGAATACGAGCCACTCCAGAATGTGCCCGGTCGTTTGGATGCGACGATCGGTTTCACCCGAGGCGTCGCGCTGTTTCAGCCAGCTGGTGCTGAAGCTCCCGTCGCGATTCTGCAGTTTGATCACGTATTTATGGTACGCGTCCGTGTATTTCTGCGCTCGCAACCACTGGCCGTCCACCGGTTCCCCACGCCTCTCTCGTACCTTCACCGCCATGCTGTAGCCAATGAGACGGTGCGTGCCGCCGCAGCAGGCGCCGTTGATCGGCTGGGCCAGCTCTTCCTTGATCAGTCGGGGAATGCTCCACTTCTCTCCCCATTTGCTGGTCCATGTCGCGTCGGAGGAAAGATAGTGGGCCAGCGCGATGAGCTTGAATGTCAGCTCCGACTTCGGCCGACAGGTGAGTTTTTCATACTCAATCAAGTCCGCCACCGTGAAATCGTGGCCCTCGACCCGCATGGGATACGAGGATTTGACGCGCGACAGGGCCAGCATCGACAGGAATTGCCCCTCGTGTCCCTGGTAGCCGGGACCATTTCTCGGGGCGGGATAGCTGCCACTTAACTGCATCAAGGACATGCCGCGACAGGGTCGGTTGTAGCACATCCAGCCGATGGCGTTCACCCGATCGCGACCGGCCAATATCTCTGTGTCGACGCCGAAAGAGATTAGCGAATGCATGATGCCCCACGGGCTCCGTTGCGCCACGCTCTCCGGTCGCTGGAAGTAGTACATCAGGCAGGCGCGGTTCCGATCACGCAGACGAAGCAACTGGGGACTGAATTGCCTGGCCGGTTTTGCCGGTGCAGCGTGCTCCGGCTGCGATGTCTCCTCGGCCTCTTCCTCCGGATCCGCTGCCGATTCCTCCTCTGGATCCCCACCCACCTGGAGCTCAGTTGGTAGCGGCAGGTGCGGATCCGTCGCGGGCTGCAACTCACGCGGTGTGCCGTGAGCCTCGATCGGAGAGCCATCTGCCGCAGATAACGTGGCTGGTTCCTCCAGCTCCCAATCGGGCAGGGAATCGGCCTCTGGCGCATCAGTGGCCGGCTCCAGATCCTCCATTAAACTTGGCCCCATGAACTGCTTCGGCTCGACGGTCACGGAGTCGAGCGGCGCTCGAGGACGTGATGCGACGCGTCGACGGCTCGATGATGCCGCAGGCTGCTGAGCCGGTTCGAGAATGGGGGCGATCAGCACCGGAATGTCTCTCACGCTGGGGGCGTCCGCGATCACGGAATCACTGGTCAGGTCGTCCTCGGCCGGTTCGTCCGTTGTCAGTTCGTCCGCTGCCAGATCGTCACCCGTTGAGTTGGCGTTTACGGCGTGGTCCGTTGGCGAGTTGGTTTGCGGCGGGACGTTGAACCAATCGGCGACGTTAATCCTCACTCGACGCGACGGGGGCGGTGTGGCCGATATATCCCCTTTAGCAACCCTTGTAGGGGGTGCATCGTCAATCGTTTGGGCAATCGCCGAGGGGTGCACTTGGTCCCCCGTCGGAGCCCCATCTTGGATCTCCGCGAGCTGCTCAGCGGCCGGTTTGCTGGCGATCGTGGCGGCGTGCACTCGCGCGGCAATAGACCCCCAGGCACTGGTGGTACACGACAAAGAACCTGCTAACAACGCGAACGCCAGGGCAATCCGAAATCTCACGATGATGTTCCTGCTGGGCATTGGTGGCGAATGTTGAGTTTCCTCAGGGGCAAGAACTCGGCTTCGAGTCGATCTGCGATGGTCGCCCAACCAACGTGAAGAGCTGCATGTCGAATTCGCTCGAGACCCAGACTCACCAGAGTCATAAGACGCGCCGCTCTCCGTCGGCGGCAACGGCGCTATCCCCTAGCTTCTGATATCGGTTGTCAGGATCGTGCCAATTAAGTCTCGAATGCCGATTACCCACCGTGGGCCGAAGTGAAGCCTCGCACGCATGCCTACCAGTCAAAGCAATTGCTCTATGTCACGCAAACTCCCTGCTTTAACTCGGGCTGTTCCCAAGACTCGTAGGATGGGTCGAGCAAGCCGTGCTGCTGGTGGGTTTTCGCTCGCTCGTTTTCTGCCGGCACAAAACGCGGACTGTTGCTGGGGAGCTGATCGGCTTGTGAAGCCCCACCAACACGTTGCGCGAGCTCGACCCAACCTAAGTGGCTTTGCCGCTGAGCTGCTGCCTTGCCGGCTCAAATGTGGCGGCGGCGTCTCGCCGCCGACCTGCGGCACTAGAAGAGGGAACGTACACGTTCGGCCAGCGTGGGAATATATTCAGGACCGGGATCTTGCCCCTGCGCGAACGCTTGCCATTTGGCTAAGTCGTTACCGTAGTCTCTGCCACTAGCGTGTTTAAGCGACTCTACGGCGCGGTATTGCAGCGCGGGATCTTTGTCTTGCAGTGCGAGCCCCAGCGCCTGGTATGCCATCGGCTGCTTAAATTTTCCAAGCTCCCTTGCTGCGGCAATGCGGACGTCCGTGTCGGAGTCGCTGCCGAGTGTTTCGGCCAGATGCTCCACCGCCTCTTCGCCGCCATGTATACCCCACGCCCGGCAGGCTGCCAAACGGACTGTTGTATCGCTATCTTTCGACGCTAGTCGCAGACCCTCGTTAGATTCCGGGACAGTGAATTCCGCCAACGCATCGACCGACGCGGCTCGCAGCAGCGGGTTCTCCTGTGACTCCAAGATGTGCTTCAACTCGCCGCTCCAGTGAATTTGCTGCGCGGGCGACAGACCAGCGGCTCCCGTCCGCAAGGCGTCAACCTCTGCCAATTGACGGTGCAGTGTCGGTGCGTACGCCTCGTCGGCCCGCCACTGTTCGCGCATTTTCGGGTTCAGTGACACAAAGTACGGGACAGGACCGTCGGCGCAGCCGGATAGCGAAATGAGTGGAACGAGGAAGAACAGGTAAAGCAGAGTGATCGGTGCACCTGACCGAGTTGAATGGCCAGGCGGGGAACACTCACGCGGCTTCGAACGCCCACGTTCAGTTTCAAGAAATAGCCCAAGTCTGGGGCAGCAGCGACGCAAGGTTTCTGAGCCTATTCTGTCCATGGTTCGGTGGGACTTTCAACGAAAAGTTGCGAAGGGGGAAACCCCCGTCCAGCGATAGGCGGGCGGACTATAGCAGAAGGTTTTTGAGCAGCCTAGAGCGGTTTATTTGCAGAACACGTAGACCGGAGGTCGTGAGCTGCGTGCCGGGAATCGGCTCCCTTGGCGTTGCCCTGCAACCTGACACGTCAGAGTCCTCTCGGTTTTCATTCGACGTTGGACGTTCGAAGTTCGACGTTCGATATTCTCTTTGCCGCACATGGCATCTCCCGTTCCCCGAGCTCGCCATCGGCTTTGTGCCGGTGGAAGGCCCGTTTGAAAACTACCGTGGCCCGCGCGAAGCCGTCGGTCGGTCGAGCGGAAGTGGTGAATTCAATCGGCACTCAGCCGAGACCGAAGCAACCCGCGGCATGATTCGGCCTCGGGACGTGCCGGCGGGTTGGAGACGTATTTGCTCGGCCGCAGTTTGTAAAAACATCGCCTTGTAGTTGTCAAACCCGCAACCACCGACGCGAGGTCGGCGGGGTGTTTGCTAGTTGTCAAACCCGAAGCCGCCGATGCGAGGTCGGCGGGGTCCTTAGTTCTCGTCCGGAAATAAGTTACCGGTTCCGCTTCCCTCTCCACCGGGATCGCGGAGCGGGAATAGCGGGGGAGAGGGTAGGGTGAGGGGCGATAAATACGGTAACTTATTGCCGGACGTGTTCTTGTTCTCAAACCCCGAGCTGCTCGCCACCGGCCATCTCCTGCTGCTGACGTCCGTCGAGGGCCAGCAGAATACCGCCGAAGAACATGGCGAGTCCGAACAGCGGGAAGACGAACAGCACGATCATCATCAATCCCGCACCGCAGAGGAATACGACGCACAGCGCACGCCCCGTGCGTGAACGACTCGCGCGGCGCACGACGGCCGCCACGGCCAGCAGCACGACGATAATGGCCAGAAGCCATCCAAAATTGGCGACTCGCTGGCTCATTTCACTGCTGACCGGTCGAGCCGTAATCTCCACTTCGCCACGCGGAATCGTGAAGTAGAAGACCTGGCCGCGCTCGGGAAGTGTGAAGTCGAGACTCGACAAACCAGCGAGTCCCTGTACGCCAGCGCCGAAATCAGGGGTATCACGAAAGGCGGCAATTACAGCACCGTCCGCAAGAACCAGTGCCTGTACGGATTCCTGTGGTGCCTGCTGTCCGGTCGCTACCTCTTGGTCTTTCTCGGCCAGCTCTTGGATCTTATCCATGTAGGCTCGATTCAATTCTGACTTGGTGCCCAGCGCACGGTTGCGAACTCGCTGGCCCTCTTGGACCACTAATGCTTCGTCTTGCGGCGGCGGCTGAACCTGGAACACCTGCTGGGCGGCCTCCTCCTCTTCCGGCATCTTGGCTTGCTGCTGTACTCGATACGACTCCTCACCCAGCAACCTCGCTTTTCCCGAAATCACCCCCTTGGCACCTGCCTGAGGTTTGTTTGCCTCATCGAGACCCTGGTTCTGAGTTGCTCGGCCGAACCAGCCCTGATCGAACTCCTTGGCGAATGCGGCATCGGGCTTGCTCGGCGCTGGCGTCTGCGGGGCGGCAGGGAAATTGCCGCCCAGCCGCGTGGCACCGTTTCTCGAGAGCGTGTTTTGTTGTTCGAAGAAGAAATCATTCAGGCGTTTGCGGTTGTCGGGTAGCTCTTGTTCCTGCTCCTGCAAATCCTCGATTTCTTGTGTAGCGGCTTCCAATACGCTGGCATTCGAGTCGAAGTTCAACCGCAGTCGTTCGTTAGCCACTCTTTCGCCACGCGCCCCGCGAAATTGTTTCAGCTCGGCATCCAGCCTTCCGACATTGCTGATGGCGCACGACTTCGAGAATTGATTCGAATCACGAATGATTTGTGTCAGTTTTTCGACTTGTTGCGTTTGGTAGGCCACATAGTCGGCCACGAAATCTTCTTCACTGGCCACTCGCGTCGCCGTGCCGTCAAACTGGTACCAGCCGTAATCCTCCGGCAAGTACAGCTTCACCTGGCTCAATTCGATATTGATGTTCTCGGTGCGGATGATCGGGAAACGAACTGGACTGAGCGCCGTGAGTGCGTCGACTTTGCCGGCGTATTTTAGCACGACGGGGTAGTCCAGATCTCCCTCAGCCGTCTTGATCAACGGGATGCGCAGCAGGGAATCATCGGCGGCCCCCACACTGCGAGCCGGTTTCACCGGACGCTGGGCGACATGAGCTGTCCAGAGTCGAGCGTTGTCGGGCAGACGAATCTCGAGATACGGTTCCGTTCGATTGTCAACCTTCAACGACATCAATGCCCGGTACGCGCCGCTGGCATCCATCACAAGTTCCGTGCGAGCCAGACCGATCGTCGCGCCGGCAGTGAGGATCATTGCCCGCTGTTTGGTCTGGTACCCGAATTCCACATCCGGTCCCGTTTCGGACGTCACGTAGGCCGTGCTGAAATCGCCGCCGCGCAGTCGCGCGGCAAGCTGTTCCCATTGGCGAGATTGCCGATTGATGGACTCCATGGCCGGCACGAGATCCACTACAATCTCGTCGCGCCCGGCGTTCTCCAGTGTCACGAAGCGGTTGTTCACCGTGCCGGTATCGATCAACGGCAATGGTGCCAGTTGTCGGCCCGGCACGATCGCCCGATCGTTCTCGATCACCACTCGATAATCGTCGGAGACGGCATCCTGGAGTTCCAACAGCACGCGCACGTAGTCCGTGCCTTCGACTGGCGTCACGGTCTTTTGCCGCAGTCGGTAGGCCGAGATATCCGCATCCTTCATGCTGGCAGGCAGCCGGAAAGAGACCTGGCGGATGCCGGCTTCCAGGATCCGGAAATCAAGCAGGATGGTTTCCTGGATATCGCGGTAGGTGACACGGACGTTCGTCACGCTGTCGCAGACGACTCGCGATTCGCGCGGAGTCAGTTGTATCTTGCCCGCATATTCCGCTCCGCGGTACTCCAAGGCGATCCTGGCGAGTGCTTGTTGATCGTCGTTGAGCCAGGTCATGACACGATCGAGCAGTACGGTCTGGCACTGCTGCAACTCGGTGGCGCGCGCTTCCAGCGAACGGTCGACCTGCACCACGATGCTTCCCTGCTGCTGCTGGACGTCCAGCACTTCGACGTGCGGCAGATCGACTGCCTGATTCGGGCCGTGGTCACTCAGCCTGCCACGGATGGACAACGGAAAATCCGAAGCTTGCCCGGATGAGAAGAACGCGCGCAACACCGTGCGATCATCGTTCGTGACCAGCGACCAATCGGTCAACCCGGCGGCGGCAACCTGCTCCAATTTCAGATCGGGGGGAATCGCGATTTCGATGCTATAGATGGCACCGCGCTGAGGGGCCAGAACAATCTCGCTTTCCAATGCCGATTCTGTCTCCCCAATACGGAAGATTGTTCGCAGGCGGGCTGTGGCTTGCGGTATGATCCGCGAGGCCATCATCGCGATGCGAAACGGGGTCGCGTTGAACTCGTAAGCCTGGTAGTCGCGCACGCCCAACGGACTTCGCAGGTCGCCCAGCATCGGGCTGAGCACCTTTGTGACGGCATCGCCGTCGGTTCGAGACACGCCGGTGGTCTCGATGGTCTGGAGTTCCAGGATCGGGCTGCGGCGGATCTGCAATACGCCGCGATGCAGTGCCGCATCCGGCACCGCCACGATGGGCGTGACGATTGCGTTCTGTGTTTGGGCAGTCAGCGCCTCGCGACGTGAAAGGTGGACGACCAGCTCTTCTTGTTGTTTGACTGCCTTGAGCAGCTCGACGTTCAAGAAAGCTCTTGCCCCGTCCTGTAGCGTGTCCCAACCACGGACGTTCTTGCCATCGACCTTCTCGACCAGATAGTCGGCCGGGACCTCCAAGCGGAACGTGCCCCGTTCTGTTTGGCCGAACGTGAGCGCGACTTGCCAGACCACGCCTACGCCATCCTCACGCACGTCGATCAGCGCGGACGACGTGGCAGTTAATGCCTGATCGACTGAACCGGGTGAGATCTTGGCGCGCCAGGTTACGTCAAACTGGCCGCCTGGCTGCAACGTTGTCTCCAGCGTCTGCCCGGCCGCTTTCGTGATCTCGGTCAGGGCCGTGTTGCCGAGCGGTCGGCGCACGGTGGTTTCCGACTCGGGCACGGTTATACGCATGGCGGATGCCTCGGCATAGGGAATCACGGCCTGGGCCGTCCGCCAACCTCCTTGACGCGCGACGGCAACGCGCACCGCCAGTTCCAGCTGATGACGTCCACGACCGTCAACCAACAACGTCAAAATCGCGGGACTTGGCGCCGCCTCGGCACGCTGTTGCTGTACGGCTTGCTGCTGTGCGGGTAGGGGTGCCGGTACCGGGATATTCGCTTTGAGCCGAGCCGGTTTACCATCCAACACGGCGGAGGTAATGACACCGCTGTGGAGCGCCAGGGCCACGTCCACGGTCTCGTCGGTAAACAGCTCGAGATCGAGTTTGCCCTGCAGGATGATGTGGTCCTGGTCTCCGAGCGTCACATCGTAGGTGGCTCCGGCAAACGAGAACAGACGGTCCGCGGCTGGGGGGCCAATTTTTCGGTCCGGGTGTGCCAGATTCCACAGCTCCACGTACCGGTTGTAGGGCACCAAAACCTTGTTGACGTCGTCGCGCCCGGCCACATTGTCGGGATCGTAGGGAATTACGACCGCGTCTTCCGGAATCGGGACCGGTTTGCTCTCTTCCAACAACGGTCTGAGCAGTTCGCTCAACTCTTGTGACTGAGCCGATGATGTCAGCAGAGAAACGCACAGCGCGGCTACCACGGCCGCGGAAGAAACGGCTGTCATGGGCCGACCCATTTTGCGGCAGATCCAATGACACGATCGCGCCAGCACGGCCATCAATACCCAGATGGGGATCAACGCCAGCGCGGCAAGCAGCGCCTGTTGAAAGACGATCGAGAATTCCGTGGTCGGCCCGCCCAGCAGAGGCAAGCCGCAAGCCAGGACCGCCAGTACGACCACAAAACGCACACGTGTCTTCAGCCGCGAGCGGGTCATCAGCAGTCCGATCACCAGGATGGCCAGGGCAACCGCCGAAGCGAACCATTTCATGCGGCTCTGCTGGAATACCGTCACGTCGAGCACGGGCTCGGTGCCCAAGCTGCGAAACGTCAATTTCTCGCCCGTTTCGTCGATGCGAATCGTCAGTCCACGCAGCCCCTGCAATGCCCAGTATTTTCCGATTCCTGGGTCGACGCTTCCGGAATCGTCCAGCACAATCGGCTCGCCCGACTGTGGTTGACCATCGGTCGGCGGCAACGAATTTTGAAGGGCCAATCGGCCACTCGCTGTCAGGCGTGACGACGGACCCGTCGCTGGTCCCGGCGGTGAGGGCGATGCCCCTTCGCCGCCCATCATTCCTCCCATTCCCATTCCCTCCTGCGGCATTGCTCCGCTGCCGTAGCCACCGCCACCCATGCCTGAGTACCCGCCCATGCCGGGGCCCATTCCTGGAGCGCCATCCATCCCACCGGCACCGCCCCCCGGACCGCTGCCCATCCCTGGGTACCCGCCCATGTTTGGACTGCTGCGGGATTCAGACTCAGCGCCGAATGGCGACATGCCTGGCATGCCGAGCATCGCCGCGCGTTGTTGTCTTGCCGCTGGCGGTAGCCCCGCCGCCGGCGAACGGGCGCCGGCGACGTCGCTCTGAGGCTCTGTGGGCGCGTTTCGGATGGCGATTTGTCAAATCCGGCGCCTGTACGGGGGCGATAGAATCCCCAGCGAAGTCCATGTCGTAAGTGTCCATCTCGCCATTCGCATCGGCTGCCGGTTGACCCGCGCGGAAACTCCGACGTGCCCCCGCGACGGATGTTTCGGCCGTCGCTCTTGCCATCTGCGTGTCCGCTTTCATCGCTCTCCGCCCCTCCGCCGCCAGCATCAGAACCGGCGGACCGTGGACACCGCCGCCGGCCGCCAGGGCGGCCTGGGCAAGTGCGGTGAGCGGCGATTCAGGACGCTGCACGTCACGGGAAACGACGGTGCCGCGCACGCGTGACACGCTGTAACCGCTGGGCAAGTGAACGTGCCATACCAGATCCACCTGCGGGACCGGGGCGCCTTCGTCCTGTTCGTCCACCAATAACCACAACAGCGGAGCGCTGGTTCGCACTTCGCCCAGCCAATCCACGTTGGCCACCGGCGTCTGATAGACGACCTGCAAATCACGATTCTCACTGCTGCTGTCAGCCTGCAAGCTCAATACAATCTGATCGCCGCGCCGGCGCGGCTTAATCGGCTTGCCATTGAGCGTCGCGGACCATAGCTCAGTTCCCTCGGGCAAGGCAATGGCCAGAAACGGGACTTTCGTTTGCAGCAGGTATCGCGCGGAAGATTGACTGATGCCCGACGACGAGACAAGTGTCACCAGTTCGGCTCGCTGGACGATCGCCGCAGGCAGTGGTCGCAGGGCTCGACGCGTGACGCCAATTTCAATACTCTCTCCGTCGTCGTTCGATGCAAACGTGCCCAGTAATCGCCGGCCCGGTGTATATTCCGCCTCGGCAAGTTCCCCCACATCGACGCGTCGCATCGGTGTGCGAATGTCGATATCCAGAGCCGGATCTCCTTCGACAGTAGCCATCTGCGTCTGATAAGCCACACCCGACGTTCGTACCATGGGGAGAACAAGATTGTCAGGTTCCGGATCGGCCAGACGCTGCTGGAAATCGATTGCCAGCCGAACGGCTCCCATCTGTGGTTGGGCCAGCAACACGGTCCACAAGTTCCTGCCGTTTGCGACGACGTGCGAGTACTCTTTCAGCTGAACATCATCCAGCCCTCGAATGGATAGTGCCGTGGGGGTCAACTCGGGCAGTTCCAGCTGCAGACGATGAGCATGCGCCCGTTCGACCAGGAACACGACTTCATAATGAGCGAGCAGCACACCGTCCTTGATCTGAAAGAAGGAATAGTTGCGCGTTGATATGCGCGGTTGAGTTTTTTCCACGGAGAATTGCGCCTGATAGCTGTCTCCCGTCAGCTGGTAGGTCAATTCGCTGCTTGAATCGGCTAGTCCGAACCTGCTTCGTTCCTTGGAATCCAACGCAGTGAGCCCTTCAGTAACCACTGGCGTGGCCGTCAGATCCCCATTGGCTTGAACCGCGATCGCACCCGAGGTGTCTGTGGCCTGTTCGATCAGCACGTGCGGGAACTCGATCTGCATGCTGGTCCATTCGCCCAACCACGATGCCGACCGGTAATCGGCTTGGAAAAAGATCGTTAGGCTCTGTCCAGGTTCAATCGTCGCCGGCAGCTTGACGACGAACCGTGAGTTGTCTTCGGCCTGGTACCGGTCGAAAGACAACGGCGTCTGGTCGGCCCCACGCAGTTGCCCGAGTCGCCATTGGGCTGGAAGCTGAAAGGCGAAGGTGGTTAATTTGGTGGCTTGCGGGGTCAGCGTGAATCCGCCGTGCAAAGTCTGCTGTTCTTCGTTCAGCGACAGCAGCAGGTGGGTGGCCACCCGCAGTTCGTCTGGCGGGTCCTCGAGTGAAGCGGCAAAAGTGAAGTCTCCGCCAGGTGCATAGTAGGCGGCAATCTGTCGTATGGCGGGCGCGCCGGGCTCCGTTTCGAATACGGACGCTGGTAGCGCGTCACGTAGCACGGCGGTGTCGAGAGGCAGCAAGTTCTTGGCGGTGACATTCAGCGGACGCAGTCGCGATTCGGCCAGCAAGCCGATCACGGCGACCTGACCGGCCACATCGCGCGGCGAAAGTTGAGGCATTTCCCACTGCTTGATGGTCACCGGCGCGCGACTGGCAGAGATGTTTATCGTCTCTGGCTCGCGAGTCGGTTCGCGAAGAGTCACTTCCAGTACCTGCCGCCCTGCTTCCTCTCGGATGATCCACTGCGACAGCAGTGGAGACGTGACGCCCGTTATCTGAAAGCCCTCCGGCACATCGAACAGAAATCGATCGACGGCTCCATGCAACACGTTCATATGTACGGTGCCGTGCAATCGCTCGTAAGAGGTGGTCAGTTCCGAAACCAGTACGGATCGCGCCACCACCACACGGCCTTGCCGTAAACGGCGGTTGTTCAAAGACATGACCAGCGATACGTCGCTCTTGGCGAACACCAGTTCAAATCGTGTCTGATCGGCTGCCTGATCGTATTGGCGGTTCACCACGCTGGCACCGCTTTTCACTTCCACGTTACCCGGTACGACCATGTTCAGTGTCGCGCTGCCCGCCTGGGGCAGGCGAAACTGAAGGCTCTGCTGGGCCGCCGCGACGATCACCGGTATCTGCATTTCCAATTCCAATCGATGACGTCCCGTGTCGCTCACGAACAGCACCACTCGACCGTCCGCGGTGCGGGCAATGGGCGCCGTCTGGCCATCGAGCATCGCACTACGCAACGCGATCCCTTGGAACTCCAAGGGACATGTGTGCAAGCCAGGATCGAGCACGTCGATCTCGATCTCACCCCGCACCACGGCCAGGCCTTCCTGGATCGTGGAATCGTACGTGGCGCTCAACAGCACTGCCGGTTGAGGTGCCTGGGTGGGAGGCTTCCGAGCCGCTTCCGCTTCCAGTTGCCGGTACTCCTCCCGCGTCATGAACACCCGCTCGTTGTGGCCATTGAGGATCACGGAAAGGCTGTCGAACGGCACGTAGATCACCCGCTGCGTCTGCTCGTTTTCTGCCTTCGATCCGCCCGCTTCGGCGGCGTCTGCCGCACGCGGTACGATGCAGGCGGCAATCGCCACCAACAGCAGGCCGAGCCGTGGAAGCGGCCAGCCAGGAAATATCTTGGTGAAGAAAGCCCGCGGCCCGCCCCGGCGATACGAGCGGTGAACTGCCGTGCGGCCTGGCACGCGGGTCGGCCCGGCAGGGACACCTGTACCACCATGGACGCCACTGATTTCAACGTTCGATGTTGGACGTTCGACGTTCGACGTTCGTCTTCGTGCCTGAGGACGCTCTGGGTAAGGCCGGATGCCCGCTCCACAATGCTCAGAGATGAATCTGGCATGATCGCTGGACACTGACGCCCGATAGCCGTTGCCGCGTTTAGCATTAAACATCGCCGCGTCCTCCCTTGTCCTGCGGTTCATCATCGTCGAAGTCCGATCCCGCCGGGGCATCGGGAGGTGGCTGCTCATCGGATGGCGCGGCCGGTGGTTCCGCGCTCAGCTCGGACTCGTCCGCGGACGGCGAAACCGGGTGCCCCTCTTCCGATGCAAATGGGCTCTCCGTGTTCGGTCTGGCCGCGGGATGGCGCGGTGGGCGTTGCCATTTTAGTTTGCTCAAGTGGCCGACCGTCCAGATCAAGATCAGCAGCACAACGACCGGTAGGAAGATACTGGCAAAAATGCTGCGCGATAACTCGGGTAGAAAGACGCCGACCAGCAGCAACGCGGCAGCCGTTAGCAGCAACAGGGCGAGTTGCCACCGCAACGGTCTGCGGAACAGTGGGACGCCCAACAAACCCATGACCAGGACGATCAGAGCGTCGAAAGCTCTCCGTCCCATTGTGGTCAGGTGCAACGAGCCATCAGGGGCATCCTGCGGATGCAGCGTGGAGTAGACGAACAGTTTGGACTTCCCGATGGGAAACGTCTTGGCCGAGTTGGCTGCCGAGGGATTCGAGTCGGTGGCCCAGTCAATGAGTTCGCCGTCATTCATCCCGCCGATCGGGTCGAACAACGGAATGCCAGTGCCTGTCATCTCGTCGCACCACGGCCCGGCGCTGGCTAACAAGACTTTCTTCGCCGGCAGGTACGTGCACAAGTAGACTTGCTGGACGGCCGGATCATCGGGGAAGGCGGGCAGGTCAATTTGAGCCGGTGTGCCGTGGATGCTGTACCGCAACTCCAGCACGAATGTCTTGTCGATATCCTGATCCACCAAGGGAGCCGAGATCGTGGTCGCCGATTCGCGTTCGGCCGTGACCGGCTTGCCGTTGATGCGGAGAGGTTGAGCATCGAAGACGACCTCCTCGGAGAGGCGGATGGCCAGCCGTTGTCGGGCACTGCGCATCCGATAGAGGACCTGAACAGAGAGTTCGTCTTGAGTGAGCGCCACGACACGAACCAGTCCCCGTTCGATACTGGTCAGCTTACTCGTTTCCAACTCGTACCGAGTGGCTCGCACCTGCAACGACCAGTCGCCCACGAAGCGGAATGCCATCGCGGCATTGTCGACTTTGGCCTCCCCCCGCACGTCATTGCGAGGGTCGATCGGTTCCAGTCCCTCGGGTTGTCCGGTGGGCTGGACATCGATGGATTCCGATTTGCTGATCACGATCTGCCCGGTCGCACGATCCACCTCGGCAGGGATGAGGCGCGGAATCGAGATGTCCTGGCTCTTGCCGATACCGAGCTCGTCAATCTTCTGTTCCCAAGCCAGCGTGACCTCCGCGGCCCCCAGCAACTCGGCCTCGGCCGCAAAGGACCAGGCGATATAACCTTCGGCCACGTCGTCGGGCTGTGGCGTGATCTCTTCGCGGCGAAGCGACTTGTTCGTGTTGCGGATATCCGTTACCAGCGAGCTGGGAACATCGATCCGCAGCGATTTGACGCCGCTGTACCGGATGTCGTAGTACAACGACACATTAAATTTGACCACGCCCGAGTCAACTTCGGCCTGCAGCAGCTGATCTACCGTGACCTGCGGTCTGCGACGTTCGGCCGTTACGGAGAACCGGGTCGTCCCCTTGGCGAAAGCGTACGACAGTACCGGTTGAATTTGATTCGAGCTGCGCGGCGCCGCCGGGATCTTCTGATACGCTTCGTCAAACGAGATACTCCGCAGACCTTCCACCAACGCGGGATTCACCAGCAGACTCTGCGGCGCGCTCAGGATCAACGAGCCTTGGGCAAACTCCACATCGTCGGGATTGGCGCGCGGCAAGGGGATCTCAATCGTGGAAGCGCTTCCCGTTGGAGCGAGTAGATTGGGGTCGCTCAGCGATTGTTGCAGCTGGATCGAAAGGCCGACCTTGTCGAAGGCTTTCTTGGACAGGTTGACAATCCAGGTCGTCCCCTCGTCCGACACGCGATGATAGGAATCGACCGATGCCGCCTGGCTCTCACTAATCGCTTTTCCCACGATCGAGCGGACCTCAAAATCCTCCGGAATCTCCAGGCGTAACTGGAACAGTCCCGCGTCGTCGATCTGAAACAGGCCTTGCCAGGTAAGTGTCAGTCGATCGGTCGTCAGTTCCGCATCGACCAGTTCCGTGACGGAGATGCGGGGCATCACTTTTTCCACACGCAAAACCAGTTCGTACGGGACGGCCCCGTAGCGATAGGCAAAAGCCCAGTTCGAACTACGCATGCTTTCCGGCAAATCGTTCTGGTCCAGTTGCAGCAGCCCGGTGCGCCGGACCGCCTCGCCCTGCAACCCCTCCTCCAGCCGGGCAACGACAATCCCCTGCTGACGTCCGACACCGACCGCCTGCACCAGTGCCGCCGATACCTCGTACGTATCCTGCGTGGCGTCTCGGAACTTCTCCAGCTCCACCACCAGTGCCTGCTTGCCTTGCGTGGCTTCAAACAATTCGACACGCACCACTTGCTTGCCGTCCTCCGTTGCGACATTCCAACGTTTGACATTGCGATCGAAGACGTTGACCACCTTCTGGTCCTCCGGGACCTCCAACACCAGCTGCGTGAGCGTTGCCCGCGCGATGTCGTAATCCAGCTTGATGGCGGACCGAGCGGCACCTTCGGAGATGATGATCTGCTGCTCCGCCTGCACCGTGGTGAAAGCCGCCAGTCCACTGGCTCCTTCCGCCTTCGGATTCCAGGCAATTCGTACCACGGCGCGGCGCCAACGAAAGCCAGCAGGTCGGTCTGTGGAGCATCGTTGTCGGCCCCCTCGGCCGGGGCGCGCGTGGCGGCAATCATCGGCTCGATCTCGACCGCCATCCCCGCTTCCGGCACTCGGACGCGCCAACGGTTGATCGGTGCCTGGGGCGCTTCAAAGGTCACGCTGCTCTGCCCCGGCGTTTTTGTGAAGGCGCGTGTGTACTCCAACTTCAGCTCGAGCTGTGCCGATTCGTCCCCTTCTTTCTCGTAGAGCAACTGGTATCCCGTTGGCGCATCGAACACGAGCCGGGCCGGCTGACCATTGAGCGTGGCGGTACGAATGGCTGATTCGCGCAGCCGCAGGGGGATCTTCACCCAGCCCTTGCCGAGAATCTCGAGCTGCAACGTGGCATTCACGTTGACCACTTGATCACCAATCGTGGCATCACTCTCGATGGCGTTGATCAACGCATCGACCGGTCGCTTGGGAGGCTCGGTGCCCTCGGTCTGCTGGCGGGCCGCTTTCCACAATTGCTGGAATTTCTCGTAAGGCAGGAAGACCCCCCTTCCCTCCTTTTCAAACGTTTTCTGCAGCTTCTCGTATGGAATGTAGATCGTCTGTTCGCGAATCGTCTCTTCGGTCTTCGCGGCTGCGGCGTTTGCCCCGTTATTTGCGTTGTCCTGGCCACGGATGCGTTCCGCCCAGCCGAGGCAGGCGAAGAGGAGAATTAGCGTCAGAACCCTGTCTCGATGACTCATTAGACCGACCTCATGATCTGGAATTGCCGTGCCCATCCTTCGTTTCGACGTCGCGTGCCAGGCAATGGTTCCCCGACGAGCCCCAAAAAAGCGACTTTGGGCCCCGCACTCGACCTCCACGCACGCGACCCCTTCGGATTGTACCACGCAGACTGGACACGGAGATCTCGCAGAAGTGGGGTTGTTACTGTCGTGTTACATATGACGACGCCGGAGTTGATGAGGTGATGGGGTGAAGCGGTGACTCTCTCAACCTTACTCTGATCAGATCGATCGGGATAGAAGGATCCTGCGACGATGAAAGAAGAATGCATGCTTCTTTAAATCGCCTCGCTGCTCGTCAGGTCGATTCGAACCAACTCACCGAGCCGCGACGCGTGAGACACGTATGACAGTCCCACACGGACGAAGATTAAGATTAGGATTAAGATTAGGATTAGTTCGACTGTTTGATTTCGCAAACGAGACCCCGTCCAGCCCGCCTCACGCGGTGAATTTGACTGATCAGCTACAGCGATGAGCCCTTTTCCTCTACCCTTTCTCACCCACTTCGCCGCCGGAGGCGGCGAAGTGGGTGAGAAAGGGAGCCTTGTGGGGCGGCTCGGGTAGCCTGCCAGTCAGATTCACCCACCGCACAGGGCGGTGGGAGTCAAAGTCAAACAGTCGAGTTAGTGTGTTACTCGGCAACGTGAGACGCACGGTGCGCGCATGTTTGTGGCTGCGGCATCCTGCCGCAGCAGCGGCGGCCGCAGGCCGCGTTAAGATTCTGAAAACACGTCTGCTGTTGCCGTGACTGGTTTTCGGTTTGCGAGGCCGATGTTGCCGTCCTGCGTTATTTCTCTGCAGATCTGGCAAGAGACACGAAGAGAGGGGATAGAACGTGAGTGGTTCAGAGAGGCAGCGTCATCGGTCATGGGCGGAACCTTGGAAAGTCAAGGTGGTGGAACTTCTGAAGACCACGACGCGCGAAGAGCGTGAACGGGCCCTGAAGCAAGCGGGCTACAACACGTTTCTGCTCCGCTCTTGCGACGTCTACATCGATCTGCTCACCGACAGTGGAACAGGCGCGATGAGCGATCGGCAGTGGTCCGGCATGATGCTGGGCGACGAGGCATACGCGGGCAGCGAGAATTACTACCACCTGCGGGATGCCGTACGTGCGTTCTACGGGTACCAGCACATCGTGCCGACACATCAGGGACGAGGTGCGGAACATTTGCTGTCGAAGATCTTGATTAAACCGGGTGACTCGGTGCCCGGCAACATGTATTTCACCACGACGCGACTGCATCAGGAACTGGCTGGCGGCCGTTTTGTGGATGTGATCAAGCCCGCCGCACACGATCCAGCGTCGGAGGACCCATTCAAGGGGGACTTTGATCTGGACGCGCTGGCGCGGCTAATTGATGAAGTGGGTGCAGATCGCGTTCCGTATATTTGCGTGGGAGCAACGGTGAACATGGCCGGTGGCCAGCCCATCTCGATGGCCAACATGCAACGGGTTCACGCCCTCGCTCAGCGGCATGGAATCCACGTTTTCCTCGACGCCACGCGCTGCATCGAGAATGCCTATTTCATTCAGCAGCGTGAAGCAGGGTATCGACATCGCTCGGTGGCATCCATCCTGCACGAGTTCTGCTCCTATAGTGACGGTTGCACGATGAGCGGCAAGAAAGATGCGCTGGTGAACATCGGCGGCTGGCTGGCGATGAATGACGACACGTTGTTCGAACAGGCCAGCAACCTGGTGGTGGTCTACGAGGGGCTTCACACGTATGGCGGATTGGCGGGACGGGACATGGAAGCCATGGCTCGCGGGATCGTTGAATCGGTGCAAGACGATCACATTCGCGCCCGGGTGGGACAGGTGGAGTATCTGGGGCAGAAACTGATGGGGTGGGGGATCCCGGTTGTCAGGCCGATCGGCGGCCATGCCGTCTATTTGGATGCGAAAAAATTCTATCCGCATATTCCCCAACATGAATTTCCGGCGCAGATGCTGGCCGCGAAACTGTTCATCGATTCGGGCGTCCGCACCATGGAGCGGGGTGTGGTCTCCGCGGGGCGCGATCCCCAGTCGGGTGATCATCGCTACCCGGCTCTCGAACTGGTCCGTCTGACCATCCCTCGTCGCGTCTACACACAGGCCCACATGGACGTCGTGGCGGAGACCGTCGCCGCGGTCTGGGAGGAACGACAACAGGTGCGGCGGACTGAAGATGGTGTTTGAGCCAAAGTATCTTCGGTTCTTCCAGGCACGTTTTGAACGGCTCTAGGGATCGACTCGGCAATAACTGTCGTATCGTCTCTTCGCCCCCGCCGCGAAGCGAATTGCGGGGGAGCGGATAAAGGTGAGGGGCAAGAAGAAATCTGCCAGTTTTTGTCTCGCCGATCCTCGCCCCAATACCGTTGAATAAAGCCGTGATAGCATCCAACGGCAAACCAGATATGGCGACAGCACGACCATGCTGGCACTACAACTCGTATCGCAGATCTATCTGGCAGCGCTTCGTTAAACGGTCTTAGCGCTAGGCTCTAATATGCAACACCGCATCACCCGGCAGCGGTGACCGAAACAGCTTGCTCGCCCCGCCCTGAATCGCCGGAGCCACCTGGTACTTGCCCTGTGTGGGATCAAACCACCGCGGGGTAGCTCGAGCTTTCAATTTCGTCAGATCGACCGTGACCTCGCCCCCCTCGGGCAGATAAACAAGATACTCCGAGCCAGGGCGAGCCAGGCAGTATCGAGTGGAGGCCAGATCGTTGTGCGGAACCATCGCAGCCAACGGCATGGATTCCGCGATTTGCCGGGCATAACCGAGATTGCGCCGGATCGGTTCCCATTGTGGATCGAAGGGCTTGCCCAGTATGCTGCCGTCATAGGGATCCATGAACAACGGGTTCAGTCCGCGCAAAAAGCTCCTCCAAACCCATGCCTGGTTGCCCCCTATTCCCCACAAGTGATCGGTATCGGTGAGGATCACTTTCCCGCCGTCGGCGGCGGGCGGATCGTCACGATAGCCTCCGTCGGGATTCGGCGATATCCAGTCGGCCGGGCTATCGAACAACACCCGGTTGCTTCCCCCCTTGTATTGGAACGTCATGCCAACAGGATGCTGGTGCGGCTTCTGCTTCTCGCACTCATGTACGAAATCAATGAAGTGGTATTGCCAGGCTGTGGAAGCGGGATGATTCTCGTTCGAGATCTCGTAGAGTACGTTGTCCAGATCATTGACCGTATCAACGACTTGGCGCACGTAGGCTTCTTGCCGTTGGGTCACACCGCGGCTTGCCAATTCGTGGACCTTCAGTCCCGGGCCGTCACCCGTCAGATCCCCACCGACCGAATTGATGTTGTTTGCCGGGTGGAAAGGATGAGTCTTCCAGGCTTCTGGGGCGAACTGCATGGCCCACCCCTCGAACAACATGACCGAAACGTAAAAGCCGCGCTGGCCAGCCGCCGCCACGCGTGTGCGTAACCGCTTAAAGTAATCAGGATCGAACTTCTCCAGGTCAAACTTCGGCTTTCCGTCCAACGCCGTGCCCGGTCCCGTCCGTGCCCAGGGCTGCGGCGCCACCTGATTCATGGCTTCTTTCCCACCCCAGCTCTTTCCGCGCGTGTCCCAGCTTGTTGATTCCCAGGTCCATAATCGAATGAAGTTGTGCTGGTACCGCTCCAGAAAATTCAGGTAAGCACCGAAGTCGAATGCGGCCGGCGGATCGGTGTCGCTTACATCGACCAGGCTGTTCCAGGTGTGCGAACCGGTCAGCAAGACCGCTTCACCCTGAGCGTTCGCGAAGTAGCGCGAATTATCAGGGTGTTTGCGCAGCGGACCCGAGGCGAAACGTGTTGTATCGGTGGCATTCTGTCTCAGCCAGGCACGCGGTGCGGCAAGCAGCCGATTGCGAGCTGCCATCGGTGCCGTCAGAGCCGCGGTGGCCGAAATGAAAAAATCGCGACGCCTCATGGTAATCCCTTCCTGAAAAAAACAGACCGAGCAATGTCGCGGCGCGAGTGCTTGACCTGGACCACAAGCTCGCCGTCAGCCTGGTCCTAACGGAGACATGACTGCTGGCTACCCACGCGAAAATACCAAACACCCCAACCGTTCACAACCAGGCTCGGCCGCCCGCCAGCGTGGATCATTCGGCGCCTAGCATGGAGTTGGTTCGTACGCCCGCTGATGGATGCTGTCGCGAAGCATATTCGCCCCCTGCTTGAGAGGCTGTCTGGCTTCGCGTCTGGCAGCTCGCAGGGACGACGACGCTGTCTAGTTGTACAGCGCCATTTTGCAGCGATGGATGTGCGTAAACGCGTGTCTCCGTAACAGTCCCTCGCCACCGGGCTCGTCCCGGTGGTTCTACGTTTGGTGACTACTCTGGCAGCCGAAAAACGAACCATCCTGCCGGCCCTCGCCGCCTCCGGCGGCGAGGGCCGGCAGGATGGAAACTCCTGGGTGGCCAAGATCGACGGTAGTTGTCAAACGCTCTACCACCGGGACCAGCCCGGTGGCGATAAAGCCACTGCTAATAAGTCCTTTAGGTGATCTCAAAAGTGAAAGTGGCGCTGTCCAATTAGTTGAGGATTTCTGAAACGGACGAGCCGGAAACGCTGCAACACCTTGTTGAAGTGGAATACTTCTCTGGATAGACTTTACCAGGCCCGGAAAATCAGGTGCACCTGCCTGTATGCGACCCAATCCTCACGCCTCACGCAGTCGATAGGGCTCCCCGGCAGTCTGGGCTCGAGAGCTGAACAGCATCACCGCGCAAAAGGCGCAGCTCAGGGAAAATCGTGCCATGGTCTGGGTTCTCAGTTCATGCCGCTGATTGGCGAGCTCTTCTGCACTCCGAACTCACTCAACAGCTTGTTCGGTGCGCCAATATCGAGTACGTGGAGCTGTCCGACCCAGTCCCGTGCGTGGGGAGTGACCAGGCCCGGTTTGGCGGCCACGAACGTGCAGGTATGGTCGGCTCGGAAAGTTGGCCTCGCCGCGACGCCCGTTTCACAATCCAGTCCGCTGGGCAAGTCCACGGCCAGCTTGTGGGCAGGGTGTTCGTTCAGCTGCTCGATAGCCACGTCCAGTGGGGCCCGCGGGTCGCCCCGCGCCTCCCGTTCCCAGCAGCGCGTCCACAACCCAGTCCACACCGTCTAGTTGCTGGGCGAGCTGCGGGCGGTCGTGAGGCGGCGCAAATACGGTCAACGGTAGCGCCGCACGACTGGCGATCTCGTAGTTCAGGCCGGCGTCGCCCGTCAACTCGGCCGGGTCGGACCAGAACAGCAGCCGCACGGGGTACCCGCGAAGGTCGAGGTGTCTGGCAATGACGAGTCCGTCGCCGGCGTTGTTACCCCGGCCGCAGCAAATGGCGACCGGGCCCCGGACACCCAGGTGGCAGAGAATATCCACGCATCCCCGCCCCGCATTCTCCATCAAGACAATACCCGGAATGCGGTATTGTTCGATCGCACGACGGTCTATTTCACGCACTTCCTCGCGACTCAGTACGGGCACGCGCATCGCGGAACACCTATTTCGTCAGGTCCGGGAGGTTGTTGCATCAGGCCCTCTTCACCCTATGATGGCCCGTATCCTAGAATTGTACCAGGGCCCGCCTGCCTCAGGACCCGCTATTGCGGGGCACGTGTCCCCGCCTTCCTCTGCGGCCAAGAAAACAAAACCACCGCAGGCAGCCGCGCCGCGCCTGGAGTAATGCTGCGCCTGGAGTAATATTGACACAGGCAAGCAGAGCTGTTCCCAGGCCGCCAGCCTGTGCTGTGGTGACAACCAAGAGGGTATCCGATGCCAATCTACGAGTATGTGTGTGCAACTTGTCGTCAGGAGTTTGAAGCCCTGGTGCGTGGCGAAGAGAAGCCAGAGTGTCCGGGTTGCGGTGCGACCAATCTGACCAAGCTGATCAGTGTTCCTTCCTGCGCACAGCGGGACGGGAGTGAATCCTCCGGGCTGCCCCACCGAGTGCAATCCTGCGCAGTGCGGCTCCTATGTGAGGCACTGGCGGATGCGGCATGCTCTAGTCCAAGAGCCTGTCGCGCGGCCGCAGTTGCGGCCGAATGTCGGATAAGCCCCGTGGCGGCGGCTTCTAGCCGCCGGACTGCGGCAATCATTGACTGACCTTGGCCTAATTCGACTGTTTGATTTCGCAACTAATTGTACAGCGCCATTTTGCAGCGATGGATGTGCGTAAACGCGTGTCTTTGTAACAGTCCCTCGCCACCGGGCTCGTCCCGGTGGTTCGACGTTTGGTGACTACTCTGGCAGCCGAAAAACGAACCTTCCTGCCGGCCATCGCCGCCGGAGGCGGCGATGGCCGGCAGGAAGGAAACTCCTGGGTGGCCAAGATCGACGGTAGTTGTCAAACGCTTTACCACCGGGACCAGCCCGGTGGCGATAAAGCCACTGCTAATAAGGCCTTAAGATGATCTCAAAAGTGAAAGTGGCGCTGTCCAACTAAGACCCCGTCCAGCCCGCCTCACGCGGTGAATCTGACTGATCAGCTACAGCAATGTGCCCCTCTCCCTCTTCCCTCTCCACCGCCCCGCGGAGCGGGAATAGCGGGGCAGAGGGGCGAGTTCTAACGCGGAAGATCCACCAGCAGCACGGCTTGCTCGACGCACCCTGCGAGTGTGGTGAATCATCCGGCCTATACGCAAGACGGCGAGGTGCGCCGAAGCACCTCGCCGACTTGACGAGCCAATCGCTCCCGAGTTGCATGATTTGATATCAGGGGAACAGGGCGACACCACCTACGATAACGCCTGCTTCCAAAAGTGCTCCACGCACGCTCAGCGGCACGGGCGGAACCAGCCAGGGCGCACAGCTGCCGGGTCGATAGTATCCCAGCGAATAGCGACATTCCCACGGTGGGTTGATTCCCGCCTGGTAGGGAATCGTGACCAGGTTCAGGAAGAAATGGGCTCCGGAGAGAAACGGTTGCTTGAGGGGGCCCGCCGAGTGACCGTATCGTTCCAGTTGCACTTCTTCAAAGAACAACGGTTTGTGGCACAGTGCCGAGGCTTTCCAAGTCAATGTGGACGGCGCCCAGTTGCGGCCCAGATACTGTTCGTCTCCGAACGTGCATTCGGTGGGCACTCTCCACCACGCGGTCAGGAAACAGAGGTCGTCGTCGCACAGGTCGTCAAAGGGAAGCTTGATGATCTGGTTGTCGGCGTCCAAGATCAGCAAGCGACCACGTTTGATGTTGGTTAGCCGACCGGTTGCCAGCGCCCGGCCCTCGCGATCGTGCCACGTCCGCGGTGGGGCCTTGGCCAGGTCCTTGTTCCGCTCAGCTTCTTCAACGTACGGGTCGGTCTCATCCGGCCGCAGGCTGGGGGTGATATCGAGCGAGATCTTGGCGATCGCATCTCGGTCCCAAAAGCTACGAGCGTCGTTGCAGAGTTCTTCGTCAGCGCAGCAGTCGCGTCGATTGTAGATGCGGTCACACGACTGTTCGGATGCCGATGATCGGTCCGGTTCGCCAGCCGATGGGAACCCCGGGGGCGAGGGTAAAGGCTGTGGAGGAGGATCGTCCTGCCAGGCCCCGTCCGCGTTGAGCGGAGCGGGAGCAGGCTCGGCGACCAATTGTGCGGCCGGTGCCACCTGCAGCGGTGCGGGAGCTTGCTTTGGCGAGCGGGAGCCGTCACCAAAAGGGTCCTCAAAAGCGTCCGGGATCGCTGCCGGCAGATCCATGTCGGTCACGGCCGCTTGCCGCACATGACTCTCACGGTCCTGAATACCAGATACTGTGACGATGTGAGTGGTCGGCGTTGTGCCCTGGCTGTGCAGGCGTGATTGCGCCACTTCCGGAGTACGCCAACGAAGTACCGTGGCAGGCGAATTCGCGGCGGGCGCGGTCGCCGTGCCCGAGGTCGAGATGTTTTTGGCCAAGGTCAAGTTGTGTTGCGTGGTGCCGCGCGTGGCAAGAGTTCCTTTGCGGACCCAGTTGAGCTGATCTGATTGCGATGCGGCGGGTGTCGTCTTGGGATGCAACTCGCCTGCCTTCGTTGCCGGGTTCGCCAGACAAAAAATGCTGCCCAACATCATCGTCATGCAGAGAGCGTCGCGCCATGGATCGCACCATGAGGCGACGCTTAGCTGTTGTCACCTCCCGTATGGTATTCCGGACTGTAGTTCGGTGATTCCTGAGTGATACTGATGTCATGTGGATGACTCTCTCTCACGCTTGCCGGCGAGACCCTGATGAATTTTGCTTTCGTCCGCAACTCTTCGATGGTGCGCGTGCCGCAATAACCCATGCCGGCCCGCAGACCACCCACCAACTGGTAAACGTACTCGTCCAGCGGCCCCTTGAACGGAACGCGTCCCTCCACTCCCTCGGGAACGAGTTTGCCATTGTCCGGGTTTTTCCCCGCTATGTCCGACTGCCGATACCGTTCGCTGGACCCCTTGACCATCGCACCGAGCGAGCCCATTCCGCGATACACCTTGAAAGTGCGTCCCTGGTACAAAATCGTGCGGCCGGGGCTCTCCGCCAACCCGGCGAACAAACCGCCGATCATCACACAATGGGCACCCGCCGCAATCGCCTTGGTGACGTCTCCCGAGTATCGAATGCCTCCATCCGCAATGATGGGCACGTCGGTTTGCCTGGCTGCCGCAGCGGCTTCGTAAACGGCTGTGACTTGAGGCACCCCAACGCCTGAGATCACACGTGTCGTGCAGATCGAACCGGGCCCAATACCAACCTTGACCGCGTCAGCACCCGCTTCGAGCAAATCTCTGCAACCTTCCCGGGTTGCCACGTTTCCCGCAATGACATCAATGTCCCATCTCCGCTTAATCTCACGAACGGTTTCGATCACGTTGGCCGAGTGCCCGTGGGCACTGTCCACGACCAGAACGTCAACATCTTTGGCAATAAGACTTTGCGCTCGATCGAAGTCCAACACGCCGACAGCCGCTCCGACCCGCAGCCGGCCCAGGTGATCCTTGCAGGCATTCGGGAACCGTTTCATCATGTCAATGTCTTTGATCGTGATGAGTCCGGTCAGTTTGTATGATTCGTCAACCAGCAAAAGTTTCTCCACCCTTTTTGCCGTTAAAATTCGCTCAGCTTGCTCAAGCGTTACATTTCCCGTTGCTGTCACTAAATTCTCACGCGTCATTACCTCCGATATGGGGGCGTTGCTATCTTCCAAGAACCGCAGGTCCCGCCGCGTCAGGATGCCGGCCAGCCGCCCATCGGCATACGTGATAGGCACGCCCGACACATTGTGCAGCTCCATCAACTCTGAGGCACGCGAAATGGGTACATCCGGGGGGAGCGTCACCGGGTCGATGATAATCCCGTTGGCGCTTCGTTTGACCTTGTACACCTCCTCCGTCTGGGCCACGATCGACATGTTCTTGTGTATCACCCCCAAACCACCGCACTTCGCCAGCGCAATCGCCATAGCGGACTCGGTGACGGTGTCCATCGGCGAGCTTAACATCGGGATTTTCAACTCGATGCGGCGGGTCAGCCGAGTAGTCACATCGACTTGCGAGGGCACGACTTCGCTGTAGGCGGGCTGCAGCAGGACATCATCAAACGTGATCGCGGTTTGGGTGATCTTGTCGTCCATGGTTTCTCGCACGGCTCTCAAGAAGGGGAGGCGGTTGAAAATGGATCCCGCATTATGGCCGTCGAATTGAGCCTTGACAACTTGCCTCGGCGACATCCGGCCGCGTCCCTGACCACGAGTCCACTGCGGGACCGAAGGGGGGACCACTTGGGGTGTAGGAGATCCGTTGTGCTTTCGCCGGAACCAGCACGACGGGGGAATGCCCCACTGTGGGCAGGAACATGGACTGGAGGACTATCAGATCAACGGCGGCGGAATAATCGGCGGAGACGACCTTGGCCGTATCCGACTAATTCCAGTTCCTTGCGGTCAATCCGCTTTCCGTCCGCATCGTGCTCCTCCGACACCTGCGAGACCAGTTCCCCAGGCACGTCCCGACAATTCACCTCTCGAATAGTGACGGTCCGGTCGCGCTGCTTGATGACTGTGGTCACCGACCAGGTGCATTTCAGTTCACCCAGGATATCAGCCATCCGGTTCATCTGGGTCACGGTCACCGTAGTCTCGGTGATCGCGTCTGGTGATTGCGCGTCAACGGTGGTGGTGACGCGTTTAAGCGTTTGCGGGTACGTAGTATCGCAATGGTAAAGCGTACTCGTTTCCCGCCGCGTTCCGCTCTTGGTGATCAGGCTGATGACCTTGGTGGGATATTCTTTGCCGTCCACCGTGATCGTCTCTTCGCCGATGGTCTGGGTCGATTCAACTTCGGGTGCCAGATCCCTTTCAAAGTCCTGAGTTTGCCGAGGGAATTCGTGGCCCGCCACTTCCAGAGTCGAGGAGACACAAAGCGAGAATGATCGCAGACCGACGCTCACCACACGCGTTCGCGCGATCGTGGTACTGGAGCGCTGTACTTGCCCTTGGTCGTCGTAGGAATAGGTGCGCACGCGCACTTCTTTCCAAGCTTTCGGGCCGAATCGAGCCCAAGCATGGGTGCCCGCGGTGGGGACCCACTCCGTCTCCTGGCATGGCACCCCATGCGCGGCCCATGCCAGCACGGCGGCAGTGGCAATGCCAATGAAGATCGTCTTGTATCTCGGTACGGGCAACATGGGTGGGGTTTGGAACGTTATCACGTCGGATGGTAGTAGGCAGCAATCCCCCAAAAAAGACTGGCAATGCTCAAGCGGTTGCTTACATCTGGGCCGCGATACCGCCGCCCGTAATAAACACTTTATGGGGATGATTGTTTCTGGGAAAACGCCCAGCAACTCGTGCTCGGCGGGTCGCGCTGGCTCAAACCGCACCTTGCAGGCGGCCGTCGGCTCTGCCGCGCGGTAAGGCGAGCGGCAGAAAAATACTAACCCAGGTGGCTGCGGTATCCGACCGCAGTGCGAGTGGCTGGAAGCCACCGCCTTGGCGATATAGCTTTCTGCCGGCTGTTTATAAATCGGTCGACTGGGAAGATTGCGAAGAAAGCTACTCCCCACAACCCTAAGCTAACATAGCTCCAATTTGCACCACCCTTGAGAGTGGATAGGTCTGCTCGGCTCATCCATTAGTGGGGATTATTCGCGTGGCGGACCAGTTCACTCGTCACTTGTCTTGGGGGTCAGAGCGGTCACAGCCTGAACCAATTGCGTGTCCTGACGTGGGAAGACGGTGCGGAGATCCAGCAGCAGGGCATCGTTCTGGACGCGTCCACAAACGGCGGGCAAGCCAGTGCGCAGGCGGGTCGCCAGGGCGTCGACGTTTTCGTGTGACGCTTTGAGTGCCACGCACCAGGTGGCGATGGTTTGATTCGGCATGGAGCCACCGCCCAGATAGGTTTGGTCCTGAATCGGCTCGGCGCTGGCGATGGCTGGCGACTGAGCCAGTTGTGGGGCCAGGCGTTCGGCGCGGTTCTTCAGATTCTCGGCCGGGCGCTGAGCAACATGAGCAAGGGGATCGTCTGTTCCGCCTGTTCCGCGTCCTGGTACAATCGCAACGTGGCGGCGAGCGCGGCGAGGGTGATCTTGTTCAACCCGCAGTGCGCGGGCCAGCGGATGTTTATTGATCTTTTGGATCAACTCGCGTTTGCCGAGAATGATTCCGCACTGTGGCCCGCCCAACAGTTTGTCGCCGCTGAAAAGAACCACGTCCGCTCCTGCCCGAATGCTCTCCTGCGGGCGCGGTTCGCCCGCCACGCCGTAGCGGCTGAAGTCCCACAGTGCTCCCGATCCAATATCATCGATCACCAGAGTGTGCGTCTTGTGGCCCAAGGCGATCAGTTCGCTCAGGGGAGTTGTCTCGCTGAAGCCCTGGATCGAGTAGTTGCTGGTATGGACATGTAGCAGGGCTGCCGTGTCGGGTTCCACGGCTTCTTCGTAGTCGGCGAGACGCGTCTTGTTGGTGGTCCCGACCTCGCGCAGTCGTGCTCCGCTGGTTTTCATCACTTCGGGTAATCGATAGCTCCCACCGATTTCCACCAATTGACCTCGTGACACGATCACCTGCTTGTTGTGGGCCAGGGCGGCCAGCGTGATCAGTGTGGCTCCGGCATTGTTGTTCACGATCGATGCGGCTTCACAGCCGGTAATCGACCGCAACAACCGTTCCACGGCTACTGCTCGAGACGATGCTGGCCGGTGGCCAGATCGACTTCCACGCTGGCATAATCACGAGCAATGTCGCAAATCGCGGCCAGCGCCTGTTCCGGCAGCGGAGCCCGGCCAAGGCCTGTATGCAACAGGATTCCCGTCGCGTTGATCACGGGCCGCAGTGAAGGACGCTCTTCGTCTACGATCCACTGGGCAATGCGTTCCGCCAGTTCCTGGGCCGTGGGGAGTCGGATCTCGGCGGCGGCCGACTGCACTTCGCCACGCAAGTTTTCCAGAAAGTCACGTACGCCCGACACGACCACGCTGCGACTGGCTCGGTCCACCAGTTTGCGCAACGGCGGGCTGTCCAACAGTTCGTTGACCGAAGGGATGTTTCGCAAGACGTTGCCCATGATTTCGTTCAACCTCAGCTTTACGAGAAAGGAAAGGACAGTTTGACTGCCTTGGAGGGTGGTCCATCAGCGCTCGTTCATCAATCGTGCGGTACAAGCGCTCTCAGTTATCGTGCGATTCATAGGTTGCTGCGGGCGAACCGAGTACGCGCAGATCACCCTGGCGCCGCGTGAACCCGATGCGGTCCAGGTGTTCACAATAGGGGACCGCATATTTGCGTGATGTGTTCAGGATTTCGCGGATTTGACTGACCGTCAACCCGTTTCCCTCGGTCAATAACGCTTTCAAAGTCGCCTGGCACTGATGATCGACATCGCGATGCACGTAATAGTCATCCGTGATCCGGACCAGGTCTCCGTTGGCTGTGGCCAGCGCGATGAGTTGTGGCACCGAGTTCTGGTTCTTCGTGGCCTGCTGTTGCACCTCCTTGACCGTGGGTGTCTCGATCCCGGCCGCTCGATAATCTTCGACCAGCTTCGCCAGCAACCGGTGTTCGTTCTGCGAGAGCTTGGGCCCGTGCCCAGTCAAGGCGATCCCCTGGGGAGTCATCCGAACCTGTCCGGACTGACGCATTGTGGAGAGAGCCAACTCGATCACGGACGCATCCAGGTAATCGAATCCTTGCCGGATCTGGTTTCGATCGATAGCGATTTGCAGCGGGTTGCGATGGTGCAATTTCTCGAGCGTCGTGGCAATGCGCTGGCAAAGCTGCTGCAAACATTCGCGATGAAAACTGAGCGTGCGGGTGGGCGAAAGAGCTGCCTCCACGAGGACTCCCTGATCGCGCATTTCCGCGGCGACCGAACTTGTCTCTTCGACACCCGCGGTGCGAGCAAGATCTTCCGGTTGCCAGTTGCGCAGCCCGGCAAAGTACAAGGCGGCCGAGGCGCGGACCAGGGGCTGATCCGACTTCAGGTCAACCAGCTTCTGCAACACGTCTGCGTCGTGACGGGCCAGGCGATCTGATTCGGGAACCAGGACCTGGCCTCCGCCCACGGTCTGGACGGGGGATTCGCTGCGCAGCACAAAGGGCTGGTTCCAGGTCGTCACGGCCGCACTGGCCAGAAACAGCTGGCACAGTGCCGGCTGACCCGCCACCACTTGATCGGTGTCCAACAGCACCACGGTGGCCAGTATTTCAGCCGTCCCTACGTGCATCCGCACCCGGCTGCGATTCTTGATGGGACGAGCGAGTGAATCGACGGCACGCAGGCGGGCCGTCAGCAGGCGACTGGGGCACAGGTGTCCCGGCGTGGCCAACTCCTGTCCCCGATCGATGCGTTCGTGATGGATTCCTGCCAGATTGATGGCGGCGCGCTGACCGCGATGCACCTGCGTCGTGGTACGGTCATGATTCTGTAAACCGCGCACGCGAACGCTTAAGCCGCCGGGTTCGATCGCCAACTCGTCACCCAGTTTCACCGATCCACTGCTGACGCTGCCGGTGACCACGGTTCCATGTCCGGTAATCGTAAAGGCGCGATCAATGGCCATGCGGAAGGGAGCCGATTGCGTGTCTCGGGGCCGCGTCTGCGTCGCCTGCCGGGCCGCCTGCTCCAATTCGCGGCGCAGCGATTCGATGCCATCACCCGACGCGGCGCTGGTGCGCACAATCGGTGCCCGCTCGAGGAACGAACCGGCGACCAGATCGCGGATTTCCTCCTCGACCAGCTCCAGCCAATCGGGCTCGGCCAGATCGCACTTGGTGATCGCGATGACTCCACATCGCAGATCCAGAAGCCGTAATATATCCAGGTGTTCCAGCGTCTGAGGCTTGATCGAATCGTCCGCCGCGACCACCAGCAGGGCGATGTCCATGCCCGTGGCGCCGGCAAGCATATTGCGTACGAATCGCTCGTGGCCCGGCACATCGACGATTCCCAGTCGGTACGCGCCGACACACAGCTCCGCAAATCCCAAATCGATCGTGATGCCACGCTTTTTCTCTTCCGGCAGTCGATCGGTGTCGACACCCGTCAGCACCCGGATCAAAGAGGTCTTGCCGTGATCAATGTGGCCGGCTGTGCCCAGAATTAGATCGGTCGTCATAGCCGATTATCATAGCACACCGTTGGGTCACTCGCTGGTTGCCGAGTTGTCCGGCGTTTCGGCACCCAGGGGTCCGGTCGCCGATCCAACCCGCTCGCGTCTCGACTTCTCGGCCTCACTGCCGGGTCGTGGCACGGTTTCAGATTTCGGTCGATTTGCGCGACGCGTCACGAAACGTACGTTTGATGATGCACCAGCGACGTCGAGCGCTGGTTGGAACGAAGGGATTCACTATTCTGCCTGAGAGGTCGGTCCATGCGTGATTGCGTCAACGGCGGAATCTTCTCTTCGCTGCAAAGGCGGCGGTGGAGCATGGATTACCTGTCTGTCCGAGATTCGCTCCCGCGCACGCACTTGCTCCATGAGCTTGCGATGGTCGCCACCACAATCAGCCAGCATCTTCGCGCGAATCGCGTGGATTTCGGCAACGACCGGGTCGTCATAAAGTGGTTCAGGCATCTCCGGAAAACTCCTCTGGCGTCACGATCAATGGTGGAGCGTAACCCCTATCGGTCAACAACCGGTACACCCCAGGAATCGTGGCTGCGTTGGCGATGTGTTTGCAGTTCCACGTCAGTAGATAGTCTATCCGATGAATGGTCGCGATGGCTACATGTACTGCATCGGAACGGGCTTTTTCGGGAAGCAGGTGGGCCAACAGCAACGCGTCGGCCAGCGAGTCAACCTGCGGGTCGGATGAAGCCAGCATTGGAATTCCCGCGAGAAGCTGCAGCCGCTCTTTCGCGGCCTCGGAGTCGCCTGCATTCGCCTCATCGAACACCAGTTGTGACGCGACTAGGTCGTATTGTCCCCGGCAGAAATCCCACCACCTGCGCGTCAATTCCTGGCGAGCCTGGAAGATGAACGAGTCTCGTGAACGAGCAGTCAGATATCCGATGATCGACGTCTCGACGTAGACAGTAGCCATGTCGCCATTTTACCGCACAGAAAGCATGCGGTCATCCGGCTACCATGGATGACCGTCCATTAGAAGCCTGGACGCGGCTGAGCGAGAAAGTCCTTGACCGTCCGACTATCCTTCTTGGGTTCTTTCTTGTGCGGCAACCAGGAGGTGAAGAACGAGCTTTTCGATGCACTTCGTCCCTGGCTCGAACTGCTCTTCTTTTTCGAGCTCTTGCTCCAGGGTGTCAGCACGTCTTTGGTCTTTCCAAAGAAGTCCTTTGTGCCCTGCCCTATTTTTGCGAACGTGGATGGCTCGGTTCGCCGTTTCGGGGCTGGGGACTTCGTGTTCCAATTCGGCATGCTGACCCGCGGAAACACGCTCTTCTTGACCGATTCATCGGAGACGCTGGCACGAGCCCGCTGCTGGGTCGAGGCTTTCTTAAAAGGATTCAGGCTCGACATGCTCCAGCCGTCGCCGGCAGTGACGGGACGAGCAAGGACGATGAAGAGCAGGAACATCATGGTGAAGGAACAGTGTTTTTTCACAATGCCACTCCTAGGGCGAAGAACGGATTGTTCCACGGCGCAGTGAGAAAGATGACTGTTGAAGGGACACGATGCGTGGGAGACCACGCATGGCGAAAAGCGGCCAGAGTGTCTCAAATCGGGCGGTCCGAGTCCAGGTCACTTTGCAGTGCGGAAATAATTCGATAACATCTGTCTGGATAAAGTCTTACGTGACTATTCTGGGCGGCAGTTAGGCGGTCTGCCAGCGGGCGACGTCACGACACGCCGCGCGCAACGCATTGTTTGTATCCGCGGATTTCCGTAGCATTGACACTTAAGGATCGGCGAAGCAACAACTGGCAGACTTTTTCTTGCCCCTCACCTTGATCCTCTCCCCCGCTATTCGCTTCGCAGCGGGGGAGAAGAGACAATACGGCCGTTATGGCTTCGTCGATCCTAAAGTATTGTGGCAGCTCGATATTTGGCGTTGGATCAGGTTGTTCGATGCGTCTTGCGTGCTCGACGATCATACTGGTGGTTGGGCCGCCCCCTGCGGTGGCGCTCATCCCCCGGCGGTCGACAACAGCTTCCCAGGAACTTATGGCGCACTTTCGCTCACCAGGTATCTCAAATCTGAATTAACATGGCAAATACGCGGATAGCTTGTATCGGTGCCGGTCAGATGGCGACGGCGTTGGCGCGGGGACTCGTCAGCGCCCACTTCTGCTCGGCCGACGACGTCGTGGCGGCGGATCCTTCCGCGGTGGCCCGGGAGCGGTTTGCGGCTGCGATCCCGGGGGCGCGTTTCCAGCCGTCCAATGGTCAGGCGGTGGAAGAAGCTGAGATCGTGCTCCTGGCGGTGAAGCCAGGGCAACTTATGAGCGTGGCCGAAGAGATTCGTCCGGTACTCTCTGCCCGGCATCTGGTGGTGTCGATCGCTGCCGGTGTTACCTTGGCGAAACTGGGCGACTGGTTTGGGACCCAACGCCTGGTACGTGTGATGCCCAATACGCCGTGCCTGGTCGCGTGCGGGGCATCTGCGTTCGCGTTGGGCGCGAACGCGACAGAAGCGGATGCCGATACAGTGCAGGCCATGATGAGCAGTGTGGGGCTGGCCCTTCGCATGGAAGAGTCGTACCTCGACTGCGTGACGGGGCTTTCGGGATCGGGACCGGCTTACGTCTACTTGCTCATTGAGGCTCTGGCGGACGGCGGCGTGCGGGTCGGATTGACTCGGCAAACCGCACTCGCGCTGGCCGCTCATACGGTTCGAGGAGCGGCGGAAATGGTCTTGGTGGAAGGAGAACATCCGGCCGTTTTGAAAGATCGTGTGACGAGTCCGGGCGGGACGACTATTGCGGGTCTGCAGGTCTTGGAGGAGCGGGGCGTACGAGCCGCGGCGATCGCGGCGGTGGAGGCCGCGTTTGTCAGGGCACGCGAGATGGGGAAGTAAGACTGAAGCGTGGATCGTATTAAGAGTATACTAGGCAAGGGTGCTGCCCTTGAAATCCGATACGCGAAGTACCCCGAATCCGTGGACGATCAGCAGCGCTAGACGGTTACGAGCTTTCCAAAACGGGCGTCGAGGCGCATGCGTGGTTGCCACGGCACCAAACGGGCGGAAAATACTGGGAATAGGGTGCCGCCACTGGGCATCGAACTGTGCGGGCAAGATCAGGCTCCGCCGAATAAAGACAATTGCGGTGCCCATGAGTTGATATTGGCACGGTGATTGGATTTGGAGAGGAGAATTTAATGGCATCGATTCTTTGCACGATCGACGACAAACACGTTCCGTTGTACCGCGTGATTTGGGTCGCGGCCGTCCCGCACTTCTGCGGCTCGGACGACTGCGTCTGTGAGGGTCAGTACGAGGTTCGGCTCGAGCAGGACGAGTCGGTTTGGGCCAGCCGGGAAGATCGCGATCGGTTGCTGGAAGCTCTGGAGCAATGGCAAGGCGGGCTGGGCTGCGAAAACGACGACGACTCGGAAGGCTGGCAATGAACCGGTAGGGCCGCCGCAGCGTGAGCATGTAGTGGAAGTGGTGAGGCAGACCTCTCCCCCGGCTGAAGCTGCCAGAATGCTTTCCCCACGGTTCAGGCGCGGCACGTGCGGCCAGAAAAACAACGATGAACGGAAAACAACAATGAACACTGCCCGGTGACTTCGAGGGAGCTCAGTATGTCCCTGTTTGAAAACGACGAGTTTCGTTGGCGCGACACATACTTCGTGCTGTTTCACGAGAAAGACCGACCGTCGGCCGATGCGACTCTTGAGTCCCTGCAGACTCTTGGGCCACGCTACCGGGTGCAGGACGTTCGATACGACGAAGAAGGACGCCTCGAGTCACTGACGCTTCTCTCGCCCGACGATTTTGCGGCCATGGATATTTCTTACATTTTTGGTGAAGAGGTGGAGGAACAGGTGGCCAGTCTTTCGAGCGAGATGCTGGTTCCGCAACTGACCAAGGAAGAAAGAAGGAAACTGAAAACTCTGCAGGGATGTAATGCCCGCTTCGATATCTACCATTTCGAGCAGGTCGTGATTCCGGATGAGGATGATGACGAGAGCTTTCTGGACCCGGGAGCTTTGCTGATCGTGTTGCAGAGTCTAGCCGCGTTGTGCAGAGGGGTCGGAGTGGACCCGCAAACGGGAACGGTGGTTTAGACGAGATGACGTACCCTGTGTGATTCGTCCCGGTTCGCTGTCGTCGCGACACTTCGCTTCGAAACGCGCGCTCTGTCTTGTCTTCGCAGGTGGGTTATGCAAGCTAAAGAGATTAAGCCTGGCGCGGTGGTGAATTATCACGATGCGCCGGTATTGATAGAAACCATGAATGTGCAAACGCCGTCGGCACGCGGCGCTGCCACGTTGTACAAGTTTCGCGGGCGGAATCTGGTGACCAAGCAGAAAACGGACATCACTCTCAAGGGCGGTGAGTCGTTGGACGAAGCTGATTTTGGCCGCCGCAGCGTCAAGCTGATGTACAAGGACGCCACTCACATCCACGTCATGGACCAGGTAGACTACAACCAGATGAGCATTCCGTTGGAAGATGTCGAGCAGGAGATTGGGTACATCACCGAAGAACTCGAGGGCATGCTGGCCCTGATCTACAACGACGAATGTGTGGGCCTGAAACTTCCCACCGCGGTAGAATTGAAGATCACGCAATGTGACCCCGCGGTCAAAGGCAACTCCGCCACCGGCCGCACGAAATCCGCCCTACTCGAAACGGGAATCAGCGTTCAAGTCCCTGAGTATCTGAAGCAGGGAGAGCGGGTCAAAGTCGATACTCGTACCGGAGAGTACCTGTCGCGAGCCTGAAACGCGGTACGGCCGTGAGCAGATCGGGGAACCGTGCTGGCCGATACGCCCCCCGACCAAGAGGTGATCGAGGCTTGGCAGCCGGGCTGTCGCGGCGCCCGTTTCAACCGTGAACCGGTTCGACCCACGGATTCTTTTTGCGAACCGTTCGTCCGCGGACCCGCTTCACCGTCTGGGGGATCGTATCAGAGTCGCTTGCCGACGAGATCGATCATTGCTTGTTCGTCGGGAAACTCACCGGTCGCGAGTTTCGAGTAAACCAATGCGCCATCAATGCTCAATTCAAAACAGCCGCCACTGGACGGTTTCAGTTCGACGCTCTCCAACTGCTGCTTGTACGTGGCCAAAATCTTGCTCGTCAAACTGACGGCGCGAGGTTCGTAGTTTCAGGCCGCGCAGTATCGTAAATGTAATTTCATTTTCCTGGCCTTTTCCCACACTAGTCAAACTTGTGAATACGGTACGGACTTCTTGATGACTCGACACCTGCGCGGAAAACCGATCACGGAGAGTCAAGTTCCGGCGAACAACCTGCGGCGGCTTGACTGAAGATCACCGGCAGCTCGTACTCCGCTCGATGCCTCACATGACTCGTGCTTTGTCCCGACTAAGAATGAGGGTACGACACCGCGTACACGTCCGTCGATTGCCAGCCGGGACAGACCGACTTGGAAGTCCGCCGTACAAGCCTACCGATCCCCAGAATTGCGAATTGACAAAGCACTAGCGTGATTTCTTCTTAGCCGCCGCCGCCTTCTTCTTCGTGGCCACTTTGCTTTTCTTCTTCGAAGCGGATGTCCCCGCTTTTGCCGTTGCGACGGGCACGCTCTTCTTGGCCGCGGACTTCTTGCTGCCAAAGGCCTTGTCCCAACCGCTGGCATATTTCTCGCTTGTTCCCACCCGTGTAATAGTCACAGTCGATAACCTCGCTTTCAAAACGGACAAATTCACAATGGACAAACGAAAGTACTAGCCGTTATCAGCTTGATTCTGGCCCCCAGACCTCACATGCCATCCATGTCACATCGCATGGAATCATCATCACCCATAGTGTACATGATCTAACGCATCGCCGGGCGCGGGTCAAGGGGCAAGCCTGAGGGGGAACGGCGTGATGAACGAGGGGTTAGTGTTTGAGCTTCTTGTAGCGAAATCGCTGGGGAGCATTGTCGTCCGATACCGAGTCTTTGACGCCGCTGTTGTTCGTAGGTGCCGAAGTTGCCTTCACACCAGTGCACATAGCCGTCGCCTTCGAAGGCCAGGATGTGAGTTGCGATACGGTCAAGGAACCATCGGTCGTGGCTGATCACTACCACGCATCCGGCGTAATTGAGAATCGCTTCCTCGAGAGCGCGGAGCGTGTCCACATCCAGGTCATTGGTGGGTTCGTCCAGCAGCAGGACGTTGGAGCCGCGACGCAGCAGTTTGGACAGGTGCACGCGGTTGCGTTCGCCACCGGACAGGTCGCCCACTTTCTTTTCCTGATCGGGCCCGCGGAAATTGAATCGCGATACGTACGCCCGGCGCTGATTTTGCGACCACCCATTTCCAAGAATTCGTGACCACCGGAGATCTCTTCGAACACCGTGTGATGCGGAGTCAGGGCATCGCGGTTCTGATCGACGTACCCAAACTCGACAGTCGATCCAATACGAATCTCGCCCTGCGACGGCTGTTCTGAACTGGTCATCATGCGAAACAGGGTCGTCTTGCCGGCGCCGTTGGGCCCAATGATCCCCACGATGCCGCCTGCCGGCAGCCGAAAACTGAGGTTCTCGATCAGCATGATATCATCGTAACGCTTGTTCAATCGCGTCGCTTCCACCACCAGGTCGCCCAAATGGTTCCCTGGGGGGATCTGAATCTCAAACTCGTCCAGCCGTTCTTCATAGCCTTGAGAGGCCATCTGTTCGTAAGCGCTGATGCGAGCCTTGCTCTTGGCTTGCCGCGCGCGGGGTGCCATGCGGACCCATTCGAGTTCACGTTGCAGCGACTTCTGGCGGGCTTGGGAAGTCTTCTCTTCGCGGTCCAGACGCTGCTGCTTCTGCTCGAGCCACGAGGAGTAGTTTCCTTCCCACGGAATGCCTTGTCCGCGATCGAGCTCCAGAATCCATTGAGCGACGTTATCCAGGAAATAGCGGTCGTGCGTCACGGCCACCACGGTTCCATGGTACTCGGCGAGGTGACGTTCCAACCATTGCACGGCTTCGGCGTCCAAATGATTGGTCGGTTCATCCAGCAGCAGCAGGTCGGGCCTCTGCAGCAACAATTTGCACAAAGCCACGCGCCGTCGCTCACCACCCGAGAGCGTCTGCACGGCGGCCTCCTTGGGTGGCAGGTTCATCACGTCGATCGCGATTTCGATCTCGCGATCCAGATCCCATAAGTTCTCGGCGTCAATGCGGTCCTGCAGACGAGCCATTTCGTCGCACAGCTTCTGCATCACCGCGTCCGTCAGCGGCTCGCCCATCTCGACGCTGATTTGGTTGAAGCGATCGACGATGGCACGACGCGGCGTGATCGCTTGCTCTAAATTACCCCAGACGTCCAGTTCCTCGGTCAGACGTGGTTCCTGAGGCAGATATCCGCAGGAAAACCCGTCGGTCAGTCGGGCTTCGCCGTCGAATTGCTCATCCTCGCCCGCCATGATTCTCAGCAGTGTGCTCTTGCCCGAGCCGTTGCGCCCCAGTACCCCGATCTTCGCTCCCGGGTAAAAAGCCAGCCAGATGTCCTTCAGCACCTCTTTGGTGCCGTGTTTCTTGGTCAGGTCGGCAATGGTGAAAATATACTGCTTGCCCATGTTTCCCCCGCCCTGAAATTGGTCCTGCTTCGATCCTACTGCCTGCCCTGACTCCGGTCGCGCGCACCGCACGAATGTACCTGCTCGATGCTAATGCAGGTAAACTCGGCAAACAATGCCGCGTACAGCGGAAGTACCGCTTGTGACGGCTGTATGTGGGGCTCCGAAAATCGTGGTTGCATCGATTGCCCGAAGCCGATGCGTTATACCGGCAAAACTTCCGCGTACTTCACTTGCCAACCGCTCGCCAACAACGGTCTCGAGCTTTCCGCGTGCTCGCCCCGCAAACCGAAGTTGGACCGAGCATCCGCGCACCTCGAGAACTCAGCCGTTCCCCGCGGCTGAGTTCTTACCCGCAAAGGTGCCAGGAACCATCTCGCCCAACAGGTTCCTGGCACCTTTTTCTTTTGCGCCTCCGCAGTCCCCTTCTATTGAACGTCCAACGTCGAACGAAAACCGGGAGAAGTCTGCAGTTTCAGGTGGCACGGTAGCGCTCTCGGGCGCCGAAACCCACGACACAACAGTCGCCTCCCGACCCTGAATTCTGGTCCCCTGGTCCCCTACTATTCGACGTTCGAAGTTGGACGTTCGACGTTCGACGTTCTCTTCTTCGCCCCAGAGGTCCTCGTGGCAGGCAGTTTCGCTTCTCCCAGAACGCTTGCGACTTCCTGGGACCCTCCCCGCAGCTACTCCCATTCGATCGTGGCTGGCGGTTTGGAGCTGACGTCGTAGCAGACGCGGTTGACGCCTTGGACCTCATTAATAATTCGAGTGGAGATGCGTGCCAGAACTTCATATGGCAGGCGGCTCCAGTCGGCGGTCATAAAGTCGTCCGTGTTCACGCACCGCACAGCGACCGCATTCTCATAGGTTCGCGCATCCCCCATCACGCCGACGCTCTGTACGGGCAGCAGCACGGCAAACGCTTGGGAAGTGTCGCGGTAGAGTCTGGCGGCCTTGATTTCACTGACCACAATGGCGTCCGCTTCGCGAAGAATATCGAGTCGATCTCTTGTGATTTCTCCCAGGCAGCGGACCGCCAGTCCGGGGCCCGGGAAGGGATGCCGCCAGACGATGTCATCGGGCAGGTCCAATTCCAGGCCCAGCTTGCGCACCTCGTCTTTGAACAGGTCCCGCAGTGGTTCGATCAGCTCGAATCCGAGCTCTTCCGGCAAACCGCCGACATTGTGATGCAGTTTGATGGTTGCCGCCGGTCCGTCAGGCGCCGCTCCGCTCTCGATCACGTCGGGATAGAGCGTGCCTTGGGCCAGGAAGCGGGCATCTTGAATTTTAGTGGCTTCTGCGGCAAAGCAATCGATAAAACAATGCCCAATACGTCGGCGTTTTTCCTGGGGCTCTGAGATCCCCTGCAAGTTCGTTCAGGAATCGGTCCTCGGCCTGGACCACATGCAAATCGGTTTTGAAGTGTTTGGTGAATTCGGCAGATGAC
This sequence comes from uncultured Planctomycetota bacterium, assembly GCA_963700575.1. Taxonomy (GTDB): domain Bacteria; phylum Planctomycetota; class Planctomycetia; order Pirellulales; family Pirellulaceae; genus JAJRVM01. The sequence goes on from CAVOYC010000002.1 coordinate 579,615, forward strand.
CGCCGCCTTTTCGTCTTTGCGCAGCAGACCGTTGTCGACCAGGATGCACGACAAGTGGGAGCCAATCGCCTGATACAGCAGGGCGGCGGTCACCGACGAATCGACGCCTCCCGACAACCCGCAGATGACCCGTGCGTCGCCCACAACGTGTCGAATCTGTTCGACCGTCTCTTGGGCGAAATCGCCCAGCCGCCAGGTGCCCTGGCACTGGCAGACCGACATCAGAAAGTTGCGCAGCAGCATGCCACCCAGAGGCGTGTGGGTGACTTCGGGATGAAATTGCAGACCGTAGACGGGTCGCTGACGATGCTTGACCGCCGCAATCGGACAGGTGTCGGTGCTGGCCAGAGCTACGAAGTCCTCGGCGACCGCAGTCACCTGGTCGCCATGACTCATCCACACATCGATCTCTTCGGGCAGGCCGTCGAAGAGTTCCGCAGCTGGCCGTAATCCGGCAGTGAGCGGGACCATATTCTCGCGTCGAGGCGCTGTCGACATGCCCTCCCAACGCCTGACAGGCGAGTTGCATGCCATAGCAGATCCCCAGGATGGGCAATGGCCCAGCTCGAACAGTTGCGGATCACATTTCGCGGCGCCCCCTTCATAGACGCTCGACGGGCCACCGGACAGGATCAGGCCCTTGGGGTCGTGCTTGCTTGATCTGTTCGATCGTGATGTCGTGCCGCACAATTTCGCAGAAGACGTGTTGTTCGCGCACGCGACGGGCGATCAGTTGTGCGTATTGCGAACCGAAATCGAGAACCAGCACACGTTCGCGCGACACCTCGGCGGGTTGAGACTCATAGGATTTGGAGCTGCGCTGCCCATTACAGATACTCCTCCGCCTGGCGGCCAGGACGGGTACGGTTCGAACCACGTTGCGGCAATTCGCCCGCAGCCGATCAAACGCAAAAATCCCGCGCGGTCATCGCGGCGGGATGAAAAGGTCGAATTATAGGCCCCCCTTTCGCAAACCTCCAGGGCCTGGGGACCGACCCGCCTGGCTGCCGAATGCTAACGGTGTCTGTCCGACCGGCGGACGTCCGCTACCCCGCAGTTGCCGGCGTAATCCGTTCCATGCACAACGGTTTGCGTTCGCAGGTGCCTCGTTGAACGAACCAGGTCGCTTGACTATCATGAATGGCATGGATGACGTGGCTGTCACCGCACCCTCAAACTATGGAAAGTCGCTCCCCGTGGAGATCCTGCTGACCAACGACGACGGAATTTATGCTCCGGGCTTGGAGGCACTGGAACGTGAATTGCAGCAGTTGGGACATGTGACGGTCGTCGCCCCGGCGACGGAACAAAGCGGTGTGGGGCACTCGATTACGTTCCTCAGCCCGCTGATCTGCAAAGAGGTGTATCAAGGCGACCGACGCCGCGGTTGGGCCGTGGAAGGCAGCCCGGCCGATTGCGTGAAGATCGGGATTTTTGAGTTTTGCCCGCGGCGGCCCGACCTGGTCGTCAGTGGGATGAACGGAGGACTGAACGCCGGCATCAATGTGCTCTATTCGGGCACCGTGGCGGCGGCCATTGAAGGGGCATTTTTCGGCATTACGAGCGTTGCCGTGTCGCTGGAATTCGACGATCACGCCGAGTACGAGAAAGCTGCGGCCATCGCTCGCGGGGTCATCGAACAGATCCTGCAACAGAAAGGGCCGGAGCCACAACTGTACAACCTGAATATACCGACGGCGGCAATCGATCGTCCGACGCAGGTGCGCGTGGTCCCCATGAGCATCGTGCGGTATGGCGAGAAGTTTATTCGACGTAAAGATCCGAGAGGGCGGACGTACTACTGGGCCTCGTCTGACCCCGCGCCACGTCCTACGGATTGTGAAACTGACCTGTCAGCGCTCGAACACGGTTTTGTGACCCTTTCGCCTCTGCAATACGATATGACGGACCGCACTGCCATGTCGGACATGTTGCAGTGGAAATTGCAGCTGAACGAGAGAGGGTGATGGGGTGATGGAAGGCGTTTTGGGAAATCAGGGGTGTGAACGGGAGAATGGAACCATGCGTTGGATTCTGCTTTGCTTTATGATGGCGAGCTTGTGTATGGGGTGTGGTGAACCGAGCGCGCCGCCTCGCGACGTGGTTGCGCAGCCGGAGAAGACCTCGCCGCCACCCCCCAAGTCGCCGTTCCAGGAGCCGCGCGAGCCGCCCTATCCGCGGGGTGGTCGCGTTGAGATCAAGGAGGGAGCGGACGGCACACAACTGAAGGCCCACGACGAAAACGAACGCGTCAAGGCTGAGGCGGGCGTGGGGATCAAGGGCCAGCGGTTGGAGGATAAACGACTGGTGCAGATGATTGTCACGCCAGCCAGGGCCCTGTTCCGCACTCAGCAGCGCGTTGTGTTCGAGGTGCAGATTCCCCATGCGGTGGACCTGTACCAGGCAACCAACGGCTTCAAGCCGAAAACACACGATGACTTCATGGCGCAAATCATTAAGGCGAACAACATCCAGTTACCCACGCTGCCTCCAGGTGAGCATTACGTATACGATCCAGATAAAGGAGAGTTGATGGTAGAGCGACCTGCTCGGTGATCGAGGAAGTGGTGATCGAGAAAGCAGTACCGGCAGGTTCCCGCCGAGCGTTAGTCGCTCGCTGGCGCTCGAACAGCGATCCTTTTCGAGTCTCCAACAGAGGTCTTTTTTTCGGCACGGGGGTGAGGACGCCAGTCAGTTGTTTACTTCCCCTCTCGGTGGATCTTTTCACAGGCGTCTTCCCCATGACTTATCGGACACCTTTGGCCGTGGTTGCTGCTGGGCTTCTGTTTGCCCACGCGGCGGCCGGAGCTGATTGGATTACAGCTCCGTCGTATTACACGCACGATCCCTCGACCGGCGAGCGAGTAACGCAGTACTCGCCGATCGGTCCATTCTATACCTACGCCCGGCCCGACTACTTGCGCAGTGGTTACCGTCATACGCGTAGCAGCATCCAGGTTGGCAATTCCGCGGACAATCTTCACGTGGTTGAGGAGTGGGGGCGCCCGTGCGGCCTTACGGCGAATGGCGTTTTCCGTATCGACCCTATTCGGTGCCGTACGCGGCCTGGGGCGCGCCCTTTGCCGGTACGGGGTTTCCTGGCTACTTTGCCTACCCGCCCGCGTATCCCGAACCCTATTCCCAACCCTACGCCCAACCCTACGCCGCACCAGGTGTGGAAGGTCAGCCTTATGGGCGACAACAACCGCCGCCTTATTACGACGGCAGCTATCCGGACTACCGCACGCGTCCCCGCCAGCCCTGGGGACCGGTGCAACAGCCCCGTCGGCCGCGACGCGAGGATCCGAGGAATTCCCCGCACCGACCCGATCGCCCCGATTCTGGCTGGGGAGATTCTCCCGCACCAGGTGTTACACCTCCGCCGCGGACCGGTGGCGGTTCCGCCTGATTTCATTCCACGTGCCGTGCTCGTGGTTCTACGGACGGCAATTGAGGGGATCACTGCATGTCATTTGTTGAAGGGCAATGACCTGGTGTTCCGCGGATCGTCGTGCGTGTATTCCGCGACGCGCCATTGGCCGTTCTCTTTAACCAGCGTGACGCGGACAAAACGGGGCACGTGATAGTCGGCCCCTGTCGCTTTGTGCTGGACATCCACGGTCACATTGAATGTGACCTTGGCCTGGGTGGGCGCTCGATCGTCGTCGAAAAACACTTCGACGTTATTCTTGATGTTCACGCGGTCAAAGTGGTATCGGGGGAACTCTCTCTGCGCCAGATCGTAGGTGTCCGTTGCCTCGGAAGAGACGTGCGAAAGAATCCGCTCCAGATCGTTGGTTTCCACGTCCCGGGCGATGGTTTCCAGCGTGGCTTCCATTTGCTCCGTATTCGTCTCCACCATGTTCTCGAGCAGCAACAGACCGCCGGTCAGGGCGACGACAGCCAGCATCGCATGCATCAGCATGCGATAGCCAGTCTGCGTGTACGCGAAGCCCAGGAAGGTCAAGGTCAGCACACCCAGGATGAGAATGTAAATCGGTTCTTCCAGGATCCAGGTCATGGGGTTCTAGCTCACTTTTCACGATTCGTGGAATTCTTGGCCGAAGGCCATTGTCATCGTAGCCTGGGGCATCGCCCCAGGATTGCAAACACGATAGATCCGTTTGGCCGAAGGCCATATTCACATCCCTGACGGAGGTCCGTTGATTTTGGCTTTCAGCCAAAACCTGTGTGGTGGCAACGATTTCCTGGGGTTGCACCCCAGGCTACGATGACAATGGCCTTCGGCCATATTTGGCGGTGGCGAAACTTCCACGAATCATGGAACTCGATTTAGCTCCCAAAGCAGCTACTTGTGCTGACCCGCAAACTGGTATTCTCCGGCGGGCTTAACTCCGCACTCGGCTTAAGGCAGACAAGTTCGGTGAGTGATCAGAACTTGAACAACGGGCCACCGTACGCGGCCGCGTCACCGAGATCCTCCTCGATCCGCAACAATTGGTTGTATTTGGCCATCCGGTCCGTCCGGGAAGCCGATCCGGTCTTGATCTGGCCTGTGCCAAGTGCCACAGCCAGGTCGGCGATCGTGGCATCTTCGGTCTCACCGCTGCGGTGGCTGGTGACCGTGGTGTAATTATTGCGCTGGGCCAGGCGAATGGCATTGATGGTTTCGGTGAGCGAGCCGATTTGGTTGACCTTGATCAAGATGCTGTTGGCAATGCCTTCGTTAATGCCGCGCTGCAGCCGGTCCGTGTTGGTGACAAACAGGTCGTCCCCCACGATCTGGATTCGATCGCCCAGGGCTTCGGTCAGCATCTTCCAGCCATCCCAATCGTCTTCACTGCAGGCATCTTCGATCGACACGATCGGATACTTATCGACCCAGCCCTTGAGCAACGCGATCATGCCGGCTGCGTCAATGGCTTTGCCGTCGATCGTGTAGGTCTTTTTCTGTGCATCGAACAATTCCGTTGCCGCGACGTCCAACGCAATGAACGCCTGCTTGCCCGGTTCGTATCCGGCCTTGTTGATCGCATCCATGATCAGGTCCAGCGCCTCGGCGTTGCTCCCCAGGTCCGGAGCGAACCCGCCTTCGTCCCCCACGGCAGTATTCAGTTTGTTGGTCTGGAGTACTTTCTTGAGCGCATGAAAAACCTCGACCCCGCACCGCAGGGCATCCGAAAAACGCTCGAAGCCCAGCGGCATGACCATGAATTCCTGGATGTCGACCGAGTTGTCGGCATGCTCGCCGCCATTCACAATATTCATCATCGGGGCCGGCAACAGGTTGGCCCCCACGCCGCCCAGATAGCGATAGAGAGGTTGGTCGGTGTATTGTGCGGCGGCTCGAGCCACTGCCATCGATGCGCCGAGGATCGCGTTGGCTCCCAATTCCTTTTTGTTTGGCGTGCCGTCCAGCTCAATCATCGCCTGATCGACGTCCATTTGCGCCAGGGCATCCATGCCGATCAGGCAGTCGGAAATCTTGGTGTTGATGTTTTCCACGGCCTTCAGCACGCCCTTGCCCATGTAAACCGCTTTGTCGCCGTCGCGCAGTTCCCACGCCTCATGAACGCCGGTGCTGGCGCCGCTCGGGACCGCCGCGCGACCAGACGATCCGTCGCTCAAAGTCACCTCGACCTCCACCGTGGGATTTCCCCGGCTGTCCAAAATCTGTCGGCCATGAACGGACGTAATGATACTCATGGATTCGTTCCCGTATGCTTGGTGAGTGTGTGTGTAAAGATCTCAAACTGGAAATTACGCGGCCCATGTAGCTGGTAAAGCCGCATTCTTGTGTCTCGTATCCCATCAGGGAAGGTGTGGAACTCACGTCCGGTGCAGATTGGCGAAATCGCAGGCTTTTCCCGCGTTGGATCGGTTGGCAGGGGCAGGTAGGTTTGCACTTTGAGTAAAGATCTCAAATTGTAAATTACGCGGCCCATGTAGCTGGTAAAGCCGCATTCTTGTGTCTCGTATCCCATCGGGGAAGGTGTGGAACTCACATCCGGTGCAGATTGGCGAAATCGCAGGCTTTTCCCGCGTTGGATCGGTTGGCAGGGGCAGGTAGGTTTGCACTTTGAGTAAAAATCTCAAATTGTAAATTACGCGGCCCATGTAGCTGGTAAAGCCGCACTCTTGTGTCTCGTATCCCATCGGGGAAGGTGTGGAACTCACATCCGGTGCAGATTGGCGAAATCGCAGGCTTTTCCCGCGTTGGATCGGTTGGCAGGGGCAGGTAGGTTTGCACTTTGAGTAAAAATCTCAAATTGTAAATTACGCGGCCCATGTAGCTGGTAAAGCCGCACTCTTGTGTCTCGTATCCCATCGGGGAAGGTGTGGAACTCACATCCGGTGCAGATTGGCGAAATCGCAGGCTTTTCCCGCGTTGGATCCGTTGGCAGGGGCAGGTAGGTTTGCACTTTGAGTAAAAATCCTCAGGCGGCAGGATCTCGAACCGTTTCTGCATTGTCCGGGGACCAAGATCGGTCGCTCTTCCGCTGACACCCGTGTCGGTCGCGGCTGAGCACACCGGCAATTCGAGCCAGGTCGTAAAGCGAGAATTGCAGGTAGCCGATCGTCTGAACTGATCACCGTGATGCGCGATAACGGCTTTCGGGCCAGGCCCGGGTCTTCGGGATCAGCCTTGTTACGCGGCAAACCCCTTGCCCCTTCCGTAACGGCTGGTAGGGAGCCTGATCGTGCGGCACGGGAGTGGGCAAACAGCTGGCATTTTGACGGATATCGCATTGCATGACTAGGAGGCACACACACGTGCGAAACCGCCTTCGCTCGGTTGCGGCGCGGTTGTGTGCGATCTACACTCGCCGGTGCTCACGTAGCGCGAATGCTTAAACGGTAAGTCACGCGGGTCCAAGTAGCCGGTAAAGCCGCGTTTCTGGGGCTCGGTTCCCATCGGAAAGGGCTCGGAATTCACATCCGGTGCGGACTGGCAAAACGAGAGGCTTTTCCGGCGTCGCATCCGTTGGCAGGGGCGGGAGGGCTTGCTCTTTGACGAAAATAGTTACGGCGCCGTTTTGCACGCCCCAGATTGTACGATGGGGCGGATTTGGCCCCTGTCAGCCGGCCGGTCATCCGAGGTCAAATTGGAAGAGAGATTGTCAGTCCTGTTTGTGAAGGAGAATAAACGCCATGTTCACCGGATTAGTGGAACTGCGAGCCGTGACCGAAGGTCTGGTTTCCGACCCGCCCGGTGTGCGCCTTGTCGTACGAGCGCCGTCGTTGGCCCCAGAAACCAACATCGGCGATAGCATTGCGGTCAACGGTTGCTGCCTGACGGTGGTGGAGGTGGGTGCGGAGACGTTCGGGTTCGATGCCGGCGCAGAGACGCTCAGTCGCACCAACCTCGGAAGGCTCAAGGCCGGCAGTTTTGTCAATCTGGAACGCTCGTTGAAACTGGGCGCAGGTGGGTGGCCATTTTGTGACGGGACACATCGATGGCGTGGGATATCTGAACCAGCGGATTGACGATAAGGATTGGTCCACTTTTTGGTTTAGCGTGCCGGCCGCGCTCTCGCGACAAATGGCCAGCAAAGGGTCCATCGCCGTGGATGGTGTCAGCCTGACGCTGGTGGATGTCGAGGAGGAACGTTTCAGTGTGGCCCTCATTCCTCATACGCTGCAGGTCACCACGTTGGGCCCCATGAAAGTTGGAGACCCGGTGAACCTGGAAACCGACGTGTTGGCCAAATATGTCGAACGGCAGCTGCGCGGCGGTGACCAGCTTCTGGCCGGCCCCTTCGAGAAATGGGGACAAGGTCCCGAGACTGCGTGAGCGGGCCAACTTGTGGGGGTGGGCGTACTCGGCGGCTCGGAGAGTCCCCGGCACGCGCGTCACCCTCAGGAATCTGCGAAAGTACAGACGTCCAATGAGTTGGTTATCATTCTTCTGGGGCGGAGCCCTTGTCTGGTCTATACTAGGCGTCTTCGGATTTTCGGCCTAAAGCCTGCGTCAGAGTAAGCGAGCCACAATGAGCAATCGGCAGACAATTTCCTTTCTGACCCAGCGTTTCCGCGACGCTGGGATATGGCCCGACACGCGGCATGGCCAGAATTTTCTGATTGACCTGAATCTGGTGCGGCTGTTGGTTGACGCTGCGTCGCTCTCTCGTCGCGACGTGGTGCTGGAAGTGGGGACCGGAACGGGCTCGCTGACGGCGATGCTGGCTCGCGAGCGGGAGCCGTGGTGACGGTTGAGATCAGCGGCGAGCTTCATCAACTTGCCAGCGAAGAACTGGTGGACTGCGAAAACGTCACGTTGCTGCACATGGATGCTTTGAAGAACAAGAACCGGTTCCATCCCGTGTTACTGCAGACAATCGCCCAGCAAATGGAGAACCTGCCGGATGGACGCTTCAAACTGGTGGCCAACCTCCCCTACAACATTGCCACGCCGGTTGTTTCGAACTTGTTGTCGACCGACATTCTGCCTGAATCGATGACCGTCACGATTCAGAAGGAGCTGGCGGATCGCATTACGGCTCGGCCTGGTACCAAAGACTACGGTGCGCTGAGTGTGTGGATACAGAGTCAGTGTGAGGCCCATATCGTGCGCATCATGCCCCCTACGGTCTTCTGGCCCCGCCCCAAAGTTCACTCGGCTATCATTCAAATCGTCCCCAATGCGATCCGGTGCGCGGAAATACCTGATCTGCAGTTCTTCCACGCGTTTGTTCGCGGCATCTTTATTCATCGCCGCAAGTTTCTCCGCAGCGGTTTGCTCGGTAGTTACAAAAAGCAACTCGGCAAACCCGCCGTTGATGCCGTGTTGGAGGCGATGCAGTTGGGACCTGACGCGTGCGCCGAACAGCTCGATGTTGCTCAGATGCTTTCGCTTTGCCTGGAAGTCCGTCAGGCGTTGGACGCCGCGGATGGTACCGCCGCCACGGAGTGATGGTGCAGGCGAGCTCGCCTGCCGGGAGCGATCTCCGCGGTTGGGTCGAGCGTCTGTAGTTTCGCAGATTCCTGAGGGTGACGCGCCTGCCGGGGACGTGAGATATATTGTGCGGCAAAGAGAACGTTCCCTCCGCAGCGCATCCTCGATCCCCACAGCGGCATCTGCACCACGGCATTCGACTCGTGGCGTCGGTCCAGGGCGGGAGCGGTAGCACGGGTATGCGGAGCGCGCTGAAATACTAGCATGATTCGCCAGAAAGTAGGTCCCGCTTGCCGAGCGGGACCTGGCAACGGTTGTCGGTAATGAGGCGGGGAGGAGGTGGCAAGTGATTTGCCGCTTCGAGGTCCCGTCCGGCAGCCGGGACCTACTTCTTCAGAGGTCTCATGTGCACCAGCTTTTTCGGCGATTCGAACTCCAGAAATTTTCGCTACCGGCTCTGGGTTGGCCTTGTGTATTCTCGCTCTCGAGTGTGGTAGGATGGAGCTATTCGAGGACGCCGCAGGTCTATCTGGCGGCGGCGTTGCCCCTTTTTTTCCAGCCGCCGGTGCGGGCGGCCCGCGACTGACGTTTGCAGAGCAGCATCCATGAAGTTCATTGAGATGACAGGTAAGTCGCTCAAGGCGATTGCGAAGGACGACGAATTGCATGTCCAGGATTTGCCTGCCGCCGGCGTTCTGGATGACACGGTGGTTCGCGTGAACCAACATGGCGATATTGAGGTGCGACTTCCCCACGGTTGGGATGTGATTGGTGGTTTGCTAGGCAATTTTGACGAGCGGATTCACAAAGAAACGGGTATGGATTGGGCTTAGCCCCCCCGCAGAGGCCCTTGTGTAGCCTGCGGCCACGGCCAACTCAGTGTACGACTTTTTGTCGGTGCCTCATTTCCGCATTCCGCCCTGTAGCGTAGGGTGATCGGCGGAGACACGAAAAAAAACTCGGAAGTGCCTGCACGGCTGGTGCCGGCCGCGGTCTTCAAAATCGTTGAGTCGCATGTTAAACGTGCGGCTGGTGGGTTCGATTCCCATGCACTTCCGCTGGGGGGTATTCACCCCTGTGCAAGCCTTGGCAGGATACGCTTTGCCGAGGCTTTTTTCGTTTTCTTGATGAGCCCTGATTAGCCGTTACGTGCGGTGAGTGTGCCGGTTTCTGTGCCAATTCCCTGGACGATGGTAAAGGGCCGGTTGCCTTGGTGGTCGCACGCTGCAGGTGCTCAGCTGTGACCTGACGATAGTGAGCGTTCGCAATCGTCTCGGTGTGGCCAAGCCAAGCGGCCGCAACGTGACTGGGGAACTGGTCGACAAGCTCTGTTGCCCGAGTTGCTCGGAGGTTCTGCCACAATCTCGGCCAAGGAGTCAGGCCCGACCGCAAGATCGCTTTCTTCAGCCAGGTCCGCAGGTTTCTTGTCGGGGCGTCGAATCGACGGAAAAACGTGAGTCGAGCCGTCCGACGCAGCCTCCCATGCTTCCTGGAGATATGGCAAAACCTCGGGGAATATGGGGCAGACACGCTCGTCTCGTCCTCGATGCCGTTTCGTCTTTGGGGCCGTGATGACGATCGTGGAATTTTCCCAGTTCACGTCAGTCCATTTCAGAGGAACAATCTCGGACGGGACACGCACACCCATGTATCGGGCGAAGATGAGCAGCAGTCGATACTCGATGCCATGGCACTGGTCGAGCAGGGGTGTCACGGTCTCACGTGGCACGAAGTACTGCCGTTCACGGACCGGGACCACGGTGCTGACCAGACCGTCAAACGGGCTTTCGGACACCAGTTTCCGCCGTTTGGCCACGTTAAAGAACATCTTCGCGAATTGCGATCGCTTCCGGACAGAGTTCTCGGCCAGCTTTTGGTCTTCGCGCATCCACGCCGCCCACTCGTTGACCTGTGCGGGTGTGATAGTCCGAATGACCTTGTCCTCACCGAAGAATCCTGTGAGGTTGTCCCTGGTGTGCCCCCACACCTTCAATGTGCCCGATGCAACGTCGTTTCTTCTGCGCCGTTGGTCGATGTACCCTTCCAGAAACGAGCCCAACAATGCGGTTTCGGTCGCTTCCGCGAGCCCAGCTTTTGCCAATCGTTCTCGCAATTTGTCATCGACTCCCTTCAACCACTCGGCAGTCTGACCATCAAGAGCGGTGCCCAGCCGTTTTGCCTCAATGAGCTTTTCGATCATGTTTCGAGCGGTTTCCGCGTTCTTCTTCGCACATTTGCCCGTGCGGATCGTCCGCCGCTTCTTCGTCGCCGGGCAGACGAAAAGGATCCGCCAGCCGCTGCCGTCCTTTGAGAGACTCGCCACTGTTCACCTGCCTTTCTTCTCGGGCACCAGCTTCAGCCCGAGGTAATCACAAAGGGCATCGACAGTTTCCATCGACAGTCCCGTCCGTTCGCCGCGGACGAACTTGCTCAAAACTGCCTGGTCGATACCGGTTGCCTTGTGGATCGCGTACCTGCTCACCGGGGCCTGCTCGACGGCCTTTCGCAACTGCTCGCTGAATTTGGCTCTCTTGCTCATCGTCGTAATGCTACTCCGAGCTAGGCGCTGTGTCAAGCATCGTCGTCGTCATCCCACCACCTTATCGGCGCACGCATCCGGAGCTCGGACGCAAACGCGTCCGGTTGGGTCATCTTCCGCCGGATGTCGTCGACGGCGAGGTCGCTGGGAACTGGCGTCACGGCCCGGCTCCAATCAATTTCCCAATACATCCGATCCCGCTCGATCACCCGCGAGACGATGACCAGGAAGTTTCGCCAGGCCCAATCGAGGTCCTCATCGACGCCGATGTCCTGGGGGAGGTCGGCCGGGGGCTGCCCGACTTCGACAACCTCAGCGGCCGCCCATTCCGCGGTCCACTCCGCGACGCGCTGCGCCGGGGTTTTGCCGTCGAGCAGCCTGACCTCGGATGCCGGTGCGGTCGGTGGCTTCGGTGGCGGCAGGGGCGGGAAGTTTCGAGCCGCTTCGGACCAGGCGGCCTCGTGGGCTTCTTTCTTACTCACCCCCTGTGCCCGGCAATCGTCCCGAACCTGCCGGCGGAACCGGGCCACTTCCTCTTCCCGGTTCTCTCGTCTCCAGCGATCCGTCAACTCAGATTTCGATTCTGCCATGCTACGTTTCCTTTTGACTCTGGTTGATGTAACAGCCTCGCGCGCCTGCGCCGCCCGCCCACCGGCGAGGTCGGACGGCAAGGTCTCGTCGCGTTGGCGAGGTGGCTAACCCCTGCCGGAACGTCGCCTACGCTCATCTGACGCGCATCGGGGCGTTGCCTAGTGTCTTGTGTCATGTCCCGCCGTCCGCGTGCGGCCTGGGGCAATCCTGGGGGCCTGTTACAGACACGATCGCTCTAGGCAGTCCTGCCAGAGCACCACGCCGTCGTGATCAAGCTCCACGTAGCCATCGTCGATCGAGACCGCATCGGTTTCGTTGTGCCAGACGATGTTAATTTCTGCACCAGCACACAACAGTTCACGCTCACCAGCCAAGTGGGCTGTAAGTCGTCTGAATTCTGCGAACGTCATTTCTTCACCTCCTCGGATGAATCCGTAGCGATTTCCAACTCCCTCCGACAAAACTCTTCCAAAATTTTGTAGGAAACGTTGTTGCCCCACCACTCTTCGGTCAGATCCTGCAGATACTTGGCGTCCCCTCCTTTCTGCCGCATGGTTTTGACGGCCCGCGCGAACGCTTGTCGCGCAACCCGTATGTCGCGAATCATGACTGACGCTCCCATTTCATGACCGGCCACTCAAACCGAACCTTCTTCTGTCGCATCGATGCCTTGGCGCAGCAAACCGAGCAGTCCCGACTCGAGCAGCCTTCCGGCGGTATGCGCGATACACATGTCGCCGAACACATCGCACTCGCAGGGACCGTCCGCCGCCCAAATCAACAGGTCTTCAAGATCGGCCAACACTTTTTCTTCTAACATGCCGCCCCCCAGTCTTCGGAATTCTGCTAACGTCATTTCGCAATCCCCTCAGCCGATAGGAAGTAAACCGCCCGCAGCATCCGGCCGCTGCCGTGGGTAGTCCTCAGGTGAATCCAATGTTCGGCTGGGAAGTCAAAGAACGCCAGCAACACTTCGCGATCCTTGGCCAGGCAGTCGGTGGCCTGCGGGTACTTGGCCTGGTACGTATCCAGGAACAGATCAAAGGCCTTGTTCGCGTTCTCCCGCGTATCCGCTTGCCAGATGTCGTGCAGCTTGGCTTTGGCCGCCGGCTGCAGGCGTTTAGGCAATTTATCCAGCACATTGGCGGTCTTATGGACGGTACAACGTTGCTCCCGCGTCGCGGGGTAAACTTGTCTCACCGCCTTCCAGAATCCCAGGGCGCCGTCACCGGTGGCCAACTTAGGATCCACCGTCAGACCTCGCGATCGGCAGTCCAACAGCAACTCTTTCCAAGACTGCTCGGATTCGCGATGGCCGTCATGAACGGCGATCAGTTCCTTTTTGCCATCTGGCGTAGCTCCCATCAGCACCAAAATGCACTGCCGATCTTCCTCCAATCGAATGTTAAAGTGGATGCCATCGGCCCACACGTAGACGTACTGTTTTCCTTCCAGGCGGCGTTTGCTCCAGTCGCCATATTCGTCTTCCCAACAAGCTTTCAGACGTGTCACGGTCGTGGCACTCAACCCCGCGGCGTCCGGCCCCAACAGCGATGCCAGTGCTTGGGGAAAGTCACCCGTGCTGATGCCCTTGAGGTACAGCCAAGGAATCAGGTCTTCGAGGCTCTTGGTCTTCCGCAAATAGGGTGGCAAAATCTTCGACGTGAACTTCTCTTTTTCTCCCTCTGGTCGCCGATCGTGGACGCGAGGTTGCCGCACGGGTACATCTCCCAGCCCCGTCGTAATGTTTCGCTCCGGCAGGTAGCCGTTCCGCACGACCTGGCGGTGCCCGTTGTCATCCTTGACATGGGCCCGGTTCTCGATCCACTCGGCCACTTCCGACTCGACGGCCTTCGCCATCGGAAGCACCACGAATCCTTTTATTCCAACGGGACGAAGAACCGGTTGCAGTATCTTGTTGAATTGAGTTCTCAGCCAATCAGGTAGACCACTCCGTCCGTAAGCGGAGTCGCCGAACACGACTTTCAATCGGTAGAAGCTCCCCGCGAGCTTTGATAATACGCTCTTGGCGCCGATCTTGGTCTTGAATGTTGGCCGCATGCACGACGACGGCCAGCAATAAGCCCATCGTATCGACGGCAATGTGACGCTTACGTCCACTTACCTTCTTTCCTGCATCATACCCACGCTGGTCACCACCCACTTCCGTTGTCTTCACGCTTTGGCTGTCCACAATCGCTGCAGTGGGTGTGGGCTTTCGGCCATCTGCTTTGCGAACTTTCTCACGCAGCGCATCATGAACTTGTTTCCAAATTCCTTGGAGACGCCATCGGCGAAAAACGGTGTAAACCGACTTCCAGTTGGGAAAGTCCTTCGGCAAGGCACGCCATTGACAGCCGGTTCGAACGACATACAGGATTGCATTGATCACGGTACGGCGATCGAGCGGTTTTCGTCCTCGTTTCTTCTTCTTTGGCAAAAGCCTGCGAATTTTTTGCCATTGCCCGTCCGACAAATCACTGGGATACTTGCGTTCCATTGCTACGGCTCCGTCTTCCTTGACTGGAATGTGACACAGCGGAGTCGTAGCTTATTTTTTCATTTCATGCAATTTGAAGACACGCTCTCAGAAGACCCCACCGAAGGACTTGTTGACGCGGCAAAAGAGATTGCGGGACAGGCTGAACGCGATGCCGCAGCAGAAGCGAGAGGTCTTGTTGTCACGCCTATTGGATACCTTTCGCCAGAACAGGCTAAATGGTACGAGAGCGAGCGACAAGCGCGCTTAGAGATTGCGCGGCAGCAGCTTGGAGATCGCAATGCCGGTGTTAATGAGCTGCTATCGCAGTTCGTCCCAAAACCCAAGCGTGGCGCGTTCAAGTTGCAGCTGCTCAACGCTGCTGAGCGGTCAGATGCGGATGCGATTGAGCGATTTGACGAGATGGTGCAGCTACATGTTCCCAGACGGGATCAGCGACCTGGTCGAACAGGCCGTCGAGTCGAGCCTGCCACCTCACGCCCGCGCCCAGGGAAGACTGCTATCGCTCGGCATCCCATGCCGAATTGGCATTTCCTCGGGACTCATTCCCTCACTGGACCCCCGTAGTGCGCTCCCTTGCGACCATGCAGTCCCGATAGTCGCTCCTTGCCTATATTGACGCCCGTCTTGACCTGGTTCCAGGCGGTTATCCAGCGTGATGGGACCCGCGACCGCCGGGGGGCCGGTTCGTTTTCCGGCAAGCCCCTCGAATTGTTCCGCAAGGTACAAGACCGCGACGCCAAACGGGAAAATGACGGAGCAGACACAAAACTTAGCAAATCGCGGGATTGTGCGGGATTTGCGCTGCTGCCATGATATCGCTTGCAAGATAATCGGCAGATCGCACAAGAACACGTGTGGCCGCCGAAACGTATAATTGGTATAGGTTTACGAACGACACATTCAGCCACTAAGCCGTATGTCCCGAACACTGCCCGAATTTCAGAAGCCGCCGGTTGTCGAAGTAGCTCTATCCGTGCAGTTCGATCGACTGGATACGAACACGGCTCAGCTAGGGCTCGTTTGGACTCAATTCCGCGAGCGATTTGGGAACGTCCAGGAAAAGCCGGAACTCGAACCCGTAATCGAGCGGTTTGGACCACCGAAGAAGTTGGTGCCCGGTGTCCGATTCGAGGTCGGCGCGGCACCCGCGCCACGGCTGTGGTTCTTGAATGACGAAGGCAACGAGTTGGTTCAGTTGCAGCGCGACAGGTTCATCCGCAATTGGCGAAAAACGGAAGGTGAACCGAATTATCCGCATTACGCGAATCTTCGCGAGGCGTTTCTCAACGACTGGGACACGTTCGTCGCATTCGTGAACGAGGAAATGAAGTCCTCGCCTGCTCCCAACCAGATCGAGGTCACTTACGTGAACATCATCGAGATGCCGCCTTTAGGTGGACTTGATGAGATCCTTGCTTGTATCGGGACGACCTATTCGGACGACTACCTCAACGAACCGGAAAGTTCGGAAGTCGTGTTTCGATATGTGTTGAAAGGCGAAGACGACAAACCATGGGGACGGTTGCAGATTGCCGCTGCGCCGGTCATTGCGCGTCGGATCATCAACCGGCCGTTCGCCTGAGTTTGACCGCCCGCGGTAGTCCACCAAGCCCAGATAGAGACGGTGTCGTGCAGGCCATGGACGCCGGACACGAGGCCGTCGTACGTGGATTCACGTCGGCAACCAGACCAGAAATGCACGCAGTTTGGGGACGCAAGTGATGAGTACGGCTACATTGCAACGCAACAGAACCGCGCCCGAGGCTTTGCTGTCGGACCGTTTCTATCGGCGGCGATTGCCAGCGCAATCGTCTCCACCGTCTCGCATCATGCAAACGACGATGGAAGCCGAATGGCGGTGGGTCGTTCCTTTTGGGGAGGGTGAGTTCATTTTTGAACCTGCTCCTGATGATTGGATCTTGCCGTTGGTGCAGCAGATTTGTGAACTAGGTTTGCTGCCGAAAAATTGGAACAGCTACGGAGCGCAGCCAATTTGTCCCCATGTTGCAGGAGAAGCCGTAACCTTCTTGCTCAATTACTTGTCGCCGGACGATCCATTCCCGTCCATTGTACCGACCGCTCGCGGCGGGATTCTATTGGAATGGCACGAAGGTGGAATCGACTTGGAAATTGACTTCCAATCGCCATCGCTGATTCACGTTGCTTTCGAGGATGGCCGGGCCGAACAGGAATGCGATCATGCCAGTCTCGAATTCGTGGGGGACAAGCTGAATTGCCTGCGAAGCCGACTCAAATAGGAAGATTGAATGTCCGACGCTTCGCCGACATATGAAGATGACGAGTCAATCCTCGACGATGCCGATTTGTGGAGAAGAATCCCGCCCTGGCACATTGTCAACGACAACAACCGCGGCGGCAAACGCATCTCGAAAGCTGCCTTCGAGGACCATCCTGATGGCTCGCCGATGTCAGTCGTACTCGGCCAGGAAGTTGTCGCTGCGGGGCGTGATCCCGGATCCATTGTTGCCAGCTACGACGACTTCTGTCTTGCTTCGGTGACGGCGGGCCTTGCCAGATCGCTAAAACAGGGCATTGCGCAAACCGCTCGATGAGGAACCCGCTCACGCTGAAGTGTTCGGGAAGAAGACGGACAGCGTCCGCAGGAAGTTCTCGCGGGCCGCGGTATGGGTCATCGGACCGGAGTAAAACTCACTGCCGAATATGTTGGTACAGTCAGCTCTCCGTATTCACGCGTTTGAGGACTCGATAGAGTGCCTTACTGGCTCACGTGTGAGCGATGATCGTGGCCGGGCACACTGGCGAAAAAAACGAAACTACCCAATTTAACATCCATGCTGGCATCAGGTCGGAAACAGACATGCGACGTGATGGGACCCGTCGGGGCCGGGGGTCTGGATCGAATTCCGGTGACGTGGGAGACCCTCGAGCATCAGCAACGAGACGCTGCGTCATCCTGCTTGACGACCGACAGAATGGCATCGCGGCCCGCCTTAGACATCGTTGGCCACGCCTCGATGACTGCTTGCAGGTCGGGCGGGAAATGGGCCGTTTCGTCCTGAAGTGTGCCGGATTCTGTGCCAAATGAATTGGGCGATTGTCGTAAGTCGTTGCTCGTTGACTCGTTGCGTGCATCGGTTCGATTCCCATGCACTTCCGCTCTTTTCTGCCTGCGATCGGAATCCTCACGCCGGCTGCCACGGCATTGGGCGTCCGACGTTGGAAGCTTGACGTTCGCCTCGCTCTCTCGCGGGGCTTAGGCCAAGATGCCTGCCTGGAATGATTCACCAAGCTGGCTACTTCAGCCATTCCGACGCGACTCGGCAGTGGTGTTGACTTCGTCCCTGCTCACGCTGCTGGATCTCCGAACACCGTTTTTGGAGTGTTAGTCGGTAATATCTGCGCACGTGTGCGCATGTTCGTGGCCGCAGATGCTGCAGCGACACACCGCAGCCACGTTTGGCTGTGGCCACCAGCCATGTTAAGACGTGCCGATTCGCAGCTCAGGCATGCCAATCTCCGTCTTGGCAACGGAGTGGACAAACAGCCCACAATGCCCATTTGCACGAGGCCCAGGCATCTGTTGCCGGCGCCCTTTGAGCGTCTGCGGGCGTCAACCGGTGCTGAGTGCTTCATATGGGGGGGGGTGTTGTGTTGAGTGAGCAAAGAGGTATCAATTAATTGACGTGTAGGGACGTTGTGTTCCGAAAGCGCATCAATAGACTGCAGTCGTCGACGACTGGACCCGATTTTGCGTGGTAGGCAGTTGTTTCGAGATGGCCCTATTGCGTCGATTGTAAGAGTTTGACGGTGGCGCAATATGTATAGGTTTCGACAATTGTCACCTACCACAGGTCAGCCGGGGGTATCCCCGTTCCCCCACTGATGGCCCGCCAATCGGGATCGTCAACGCCTCGATGCTGGAGCTTGTACTACGGTGAACCTAGACCGCTTCTTTGCCCCTTTCACTCCCCCGCCAACCACGAACATTGTGGATGTCTTGGATTACTGGACGGCCGAGCGGCCCGAGCAGGTTGCTTTTTATTTTTCGGACGGCGAGGGGAGCGACGAGCAGATCAACTATGCGCAGCTGCAGCAGTCGAGTCGCAGTATAGCGGTAGCGCTCGTGGAGCGCGGTCTGACGGGAAAACAGGCGTTGTTGATGTTTCCGCCGGGGCTGGATTTCGTCAAAGCGTTTTTTGGCTGCATGTGTGCCGGTGTGGTGGCGGTTCCGGCATTTACTCCGCGTCGCAATCGGAATGTCAAGCGGTTACAGGCCATCTCGGACGATGCCGAGGCGGGCATCGCGTTGACGGTGGCAGACGTGCGCGACCGCTCTGAGGGACTCCTGGATGAAACGCCGAACTTGAAGAAGTTGGAATGGTTGGCCGTGGACGAAATTCCCTCCGCGCGTGCCGCGCAGTGGACATCGCCCGGTATTAGACCAGACCAATTGGCACTGCTGCAATACACTTCCGGTTCGACGGGCACTCCGAAGGGAGTGATGTTGTCACACAAGAACATCATGCATAACGTGATGGTCATTGTGTACTCGTTCGAGTCCACTCAGTCGGGGCTCGGTATCACCTGGCTGCCGACTTACCATGACATGGGTCTGGTGGGCGGAGTCCTGAAACCGCTGTTCTTCGGTCGTCCCAATGTGTTGATGTCGCCGATGGCGTTTCTTCAGAAGCCCGTGCGTTGGCTGAGGGCCATGACCCAGTACCGAGCGACGATCAGTGGTGGTCCCAATTTCGCGTACGATCTTTGTACGCAAAAGGTCACGGAGCAGGAGATGGAGGGGCTGGACCTCAGCCGCTGGGAGGTGGCTTTTAACGGAGCGGAGCCGATTCGGCCCTCGACGTTGTCGGCGTTCTGCAACAAGTTTGGCGCCGTGGGGTTTCGACGCGAGGCCTTTTTCCCTTGCTATGGCATGGCCGAGACGACCCTCATTGTCACGGGTGCGCATATGCCCCAGCTTCCCAAGCTGGGCCGTTATGACGGCAAGGCGTTGGATGAACATCGCGTGGTGCGGGTTCCCGCTGGTCATGCGAACGAGCGACTATTGGTCGGTTGCGGTCGCGTGCTGCCGGACGAGGAAGTGGCGATTGTCGAGCCCGAGACGTGTGTGAGGCTGCCGGAGCATCAGGTCGGCGAGATCTGGGTCCGCAGTCCTAGTGTGGGGTTGGGCTACTGGAACAAGAAGGAGGCCACGAGCGAGACGTTTCAGGCTCGTCTGGCCAATGGCGACGACAACGGCGAGCACTACCTGCGAACGGGCGACCTGGGATTCATCCGCGAGGGTGAATTGTTTGTGACCGGGCGTCTCAAGGACCTGATTATCGTGCGGGGTGTAAATCGTTATCCGCAGGACATTGAGCGGACCGTCGAGCAGTCGGACAACCGGCTCCAGGCGGGAGCGGTGGGGGCTTTCGCGGTCGAAATGGGGGACCAGGAGCGGCTGATCATTGTGGCGGAGACGGAACGTCGCCGTCGCAAGGACTGGTCGGACGTGATTGAGAAGGTGCGGCGTCAAGTGACCAAGGAGCATGAACTGCCGCCCGACGGAGTTGTCCTGGTGCGGTTTGGCTCGATTCCCAAGACGTCCAGTGGGAAAATACAACGTGGCGCCTGTCGCGATGATTTCTTGAACGATGACTTACAGGTGGTCGCAAATTGGTTTAGTTGGGATCGGAGTCTCACGCAGCCGAGTGCCGCCAAGCCGCCACCGGCGGCGGTGGATCTCGCAATAGCGCCCCCGTCCAAGTCGGTGTTGGGCGAGGTCGTGGCATTGCCCGAACCGAACGCGAAAATTGCGGGTGAGGTGCTGGAACACGTACGTTCGATTGCCAAGGAACGGGCCAAGGACCTGACGCTGGACACCAATATTGTGGTCGATCTGGGGCTGGATTCACTTGAACGCATGCAGATCGCCAATTCCCTGGAAGAGACCTTTGGGGGACGGTTCCCTGAGGAGGTGCTTCAACAAATCGAAACGTGCCGTGAAACGGCGCTGGCGATCGAGAAGTACATTGGCACCGAGCCACGCGTGCAGGGCCGTTTTGGCCAATCGGCAGAGCAGCCGCGCGAGGGAGACGTTCCGCCCGAGAACTACGAGTTCGCTCGGATGCCGGAGTATGTGAAGCTACAGCAGACCAAAGCCATACTCTCGGCCACCGGGATCCCCAACCCGTTTTTTAGCGTGCACGAGTCGATCACGAACGATCGGACGATCATAGGCGGCAAAGAGTTAATCAGTTTCGCCAGCTACAACTACCTGGGCATGTCGGGCGATCCGCTGGTGTCTCGGGCAGCCAAGGCGGCCATCGATCAATATGGTACCAGCGTGTCGGCCAGTCGACTCGTTTCGGGCGAAAAGCCGCTGCATGCGCAACTGGAAAAGGGCCTGGCCAGTTTTGTCGGCACGGAAGAAGCGGTTTGCTTCGTTGGCGGACACGGTACGAATGAGACGACGATCGGGCACTTGTTCGGCCCGGGTGATCTCATCATTCACGATGCCCTGGCGCACAACAGTATCATCCAGGGGGCCATCCTGTCGGGAGCCAGGCGACGTCCCTTCCCCCATAACGATTGGCAGGCACTCGATACGTTACTCGCCCAAGTGCGTCGCGACTACCGCCGCGTACTGGTGGTCATCGAAGGCGTGTACAGCATGGATGGCGACTTTCCGGATGTGCCCCGTTTCATCGAGGTCAAGCGACGTCACAAATCGTTGCTGATGATTGACGAGGCACACAGTGTGGGCACGATGGGCCCCCACGGTCGTGGGATCGGTGAGCATTTTGACATTGACCCGCGAGCGGTCGATATCTGGATGGGCACGCTCAGCAAGTCGTTTGGAAGCTGCGGCGGCTACATCGCCGGCTGCAAGGAATTAGTGGAATACCTGAAATACACGGCGCCTGGATTTGTCTTTAGCGTGGGGATGCCTCCCTCCAACGCTGCCGCTGCTCTGGCCGCGTTGCGGCTGATCGAAGAAGAACCGGAGCGAGTGGCGAGCGTACAGGCCCGCTCGGCCCAGTTCCTGCGGCGGGCCCGGCAGCATGGATTGAATACGGGACTGAGTAACAATACACCTGTCGTGCCCATCATCGTCGGCAACTCGCTGCATGCCCTTATGTTATCGCGTCGCCTGTTCGAACAGGGGATTAATGTCCAGCCAATATTGTATCCGGCCGTGGAAGAGCAGGCGGCTCGATTGCGGTTCTTCATTACCGCCTGTCACACCGAAGCCCAAATCGTCCGGACCGTTGACGCGGTGGCTCGGGAATTGAGGGCCATCGACCCAAAATACCTTAGCCCGCCGCGAGATTCGGGGCCGTCAGCGCCTTCGCCCCCTCCCGGTTCCGCAGCGCATCACGCGGCGGGCTGATGGCCGGCAGCTCGGCTCTGCACCGTACCCAGGCTCGCCCGAGCCGAGTAACATCAGCTATTGCAGCCTCAAACGCATGTTGCGCCGCGTGCGACGACTCACATCGCCTGAACCGCACGCTGTGCTAGTCTTGCATTGAGAGCACTTGACCATACAATGAACTACAGAGTTGCGGGTTGGCCACCGTGCGGTGCGAGTAGTATGGGACATGGCCGACTTTTTCTTTCCTTCCAATCGGCGAGGAGTGTGTTTTGCTCACGGAAGCAGAAGTCCAACGCAGTTATCGGCAAATCCTCAGAAAATCGAGTAATGATCAGGATGCTCTCGACAAGGCGGAGGCCTTGCTCGATGAACTTCGTCCGGAAAGCCCGCTTCGCCATCGGCTCTTAACTGAGATAGAGGAACTCCGCAAGCTGGCGGCATCCAAGACTTAGGATAGCTGCTCGCGGTCGTTCCTCTGTTGAGCCCGCGGTGATGTTCCGAGATGGTCTTCGAGGCGCGTGCCAGTGGTACGCGTTAGTGCTGACGGCCCAGCGGCGTTGTCCGGCAACTGAGATGACTCCGCCGCGTTCTTGATGTGCTTGCGTATCGGCGTTCTGGGGACTCCAGCCGTCGCGCGAGTCATCAGCGATTGAGCGTTACACCCATTGACACGCCGTACATGATCACGTCTTGGCTGTTATCGCGTGTGTCAATTCCACGTCCGATGCCTTTGCCGAAGTCCATGAATTCGAATCCGAATCGCAGCGAAAGGTCTCGTGTCACGCGGTAGGCGGCGTCGGCCCGCACTTCCATCCCGAAGACAAACTCCGCCGTGTGATAGGAGTCACCGTTCTCGGTCATCACCACGGTGTCGGGAGTCGTGTCTACTTGGGGAATTACTCCCGGGTAGATGGTTGTTTCGGTTCGCAGCAGGTTATTCCAATTCTGGAAGTTCTGCAGGGCGAAGGCCTTCACGTCGCCTGAAAAATTCCAGCGGCGATAATCCTTGTCCCAATGCATACCGAGTTGGCCGCCCACCATGTCGTTCACCACACCGGCCTCGAGCGACGTCAATTCTTCGGTCGTGGCGGTCAGGGCGGTCGCCGGCGGAATTCCGTCCGGAGGAGTCTCAAAACCCGCGTCGTCATAGCGGGCGTACGTTTGCCGTTGATAGAAGTCGATGAACTTGGCGTATCGAAAACCCACGAAGGGCTGGAGACGACCGCCGTGGTGCAACGGTTTCCAGAGCCAGGTTCGATTGAGTTCGAAACCGGTGAGATCCGCCACGTTGACGCTGTTGGTCACCAGGTAGTCCCGGTCGCCGGTCAACCGTAAATTGTTGTCCCGCAGCGGTTGAATCGCCACCGTCTGGGGCGCGGCATCGGTGATGAAACGGTTGATGCGTTCCGTCACCAGGATGTCTTCCGTGTTCGGGCCGTCGATGTGCCAGATCGTCCCGATCCAGCCTTTGCTGTCCTCATCGACAAATCCCAGATCGATGCGGTTCCCCCAGGTGAAGTCACCCATCGTGCGGGAGTAATCATAGGCGTCGTTGGGACGCTGTACATTCATGTACACGCGGTCGTAAGTGGCAAACCAGCCAGTCTTGTACGAGGGACCGCCCCCGTACGTGTCGATGTCTCCCGGTGCAAAAAACTGGAAGTCCGACTCGATCGGCGGAAAGGCGAATGGTTTGAACAGCTGCGCGTGCACGTTCGATGCTAGCGCCAAAGCGGTTACCATCGCCGCCAGCACGGACGAAAATCTAGTGATCGACATGGTTCCGTTCCACCTTCGGCTATCACGTTTGGTTAGCCACGCCAAATCTACGCGTGCGGCGTGGGACTACTTCTCTTTGTGACGGTAGTATCGGATTTGCACATCGTGGAAGTTGAGTAAGAACGGTAAGCCTTGCCGAAATTCGGCAGGATTTATCGATTCTGCCGCTTACCAGGAGCTGAAGCAGAGGTTTGGAGTAATTAGGCAAGGCTTGCACCGTTCTTGCGACGTTTCCAGATGGCCCAATCCGACTCAACGGATCAGGAGAAGGCGACAATCAAACCCGTCACGCCGGTCGTACCGTTTGTAGGACCCAGCGGATGATTCTGAGATCGGCAGGCGGGGGCCGTCGGCAACGTCCAAAGGCGAATCAATAGCCGAGAAAGCGCAAAAAAGTGGCCTCCGCAGGTGGGGCAGGTTCCTGGGAGGCCGTGACTCAGGTAAGAACCCCTGAGCGATCCACCCAGTATGATTCGCTGCAGAGCGAAATCAAGACTGACTTGGCGGGCAAGCCAGGGATTTTGTGGCCAGCCCAGTTTGCCCGTTCGCCGTTGATCGGGATATACTTCAGCGGCACCGACGCCGACCTCGATCACCAGTCTGGAGGTATTGCACCCCCGTCAGGGGCTGTTCGAGATAGCCCGGTGCGGCCGCTTCGCACGTACACCTGGGGGCATTGTGGATCAGGTGGACTTGCTCCCAACGGCCGAAGAGTGACGTTTTCTTGAGATCCTGAGTGTGTCATCCCGGTGACCCGTCTCGCTAATCCTGATGAGTGAATGATGAGTGATATGACCAAGGACCTACGCCGCTACGTGTTTTTTGCTTCGCTGATAACCGCCCTTTTCGCTGCCGGCGGGTTGACTGTGGCTCACGACAAATCTCGGGAGAACCATGCCGTCCAGGTTGCGGCGGACGGGAAGGCCGATCACAAGGAGGTCACCAGCCCGGAAGAGGGCGGCGTCCAGTATTTGCGGGTGCGCCGTGATGAGGGCCAGGAACCGACTGCGCTGGAAACCTCGGTCACTCGTTTTGTGGGCAAGAATGGCGCCGGGGCTGATGTGTTCGTCGATCTGGTGGGAGCGGTACATGTTGGCGAGAAAGACTACTATGAACAGCTGAACGAGCTGTTCAAATCCTACGACGCGGTGCTCTACGAACTGGTGGCACCGGAAGGGACTCGCATCGAGCCGGGCAAGTCGCGGTCCAGTCGCAGCGCGGTCAGTTATATCCAGAACCTCATGAAACGCGTTCTCAAGCTTGAGTTTCAGCTCGATCGGATCGACTACACCAAACCGAACATGGTGCATGCGGACATGACCCCCCAGGAGTTCTCCCAGAGTATGAAGGACCGCAACGAGAGCTTTCTGAAGATGTTCTTTAAGATGTTCGCGCAGGCGATGGCCATGCAGAGCAAGCAAAAGAATATGCCCAACGACGCGGAACTTCTCGTCGCGCTGGTGGCTAAAGACCGCGATTATCGCCTCAAACGCCTGATGGCTGAGCAGTTCGAGAACATGGAAGGACAACTTTCCGCCATTAGCGGACCTGATGGTTCGACGATCATCACGCAGCGTAACAAGAAGGCGCTGAACGTATTGCGCGAACAGCTGACCGAGGGCAAGCAGCAGCTGGCGATTTTCTACGGCGCAGGACATCTTTCCGATATGGCTGAAAGGCTGGAGTCGGATTTCGGCATGCGACAAAAGAGCCAGCGTTGGCTGGTCGCCTGGACGATTACACCTCCCCCTGCAGCGGAAGCATTGCCAGCTGCGGTGGACACCGAGCAGGTGCCGGTCGAGGCGAATGATTGAGCGGTCGCAGTCAATGCCCGGTCCTTGCTTTACACCCTGGTAGGGATGCGCCATACTGGACCGGTTGTGGGGCAGCCGCGACTGCCAGCCAGCCACTGCCTGGTTGCCGCGGACGCGTATTGAGTTGCTGTTATTTGTTGGGCAGACAGTTGTGTGGCGGGTTTGCGAAGGGTGATCGGCCGAAGAGCTGCGTTGTACTGCAGGGTGTGCGTGAGAGGCAGCGATTTCGGGGCGGTATTTGCGATCGCCGCATCGCATGTAAAGTGATGTACGCACTAGTCGCAGTGCAGCGTCTCCTAGCCGATACGCATGCCCTTGTGGCGGTGCGACGGAGCGAAAAGGAGCCAGCAAGGATGGCACGCATTTCGATGAATGAACTGACGACCTATCGATGGTCGTTTGAAGAAGATGTACAGCAATACGCGAAGGCGGGTTTCGATGCCATCGCGGTTTGGCGACATAAGCTTTCCGATTTCGGTGAAGAAAAGGGAGCGGAATTGATCGCCGAGTCTGGACTGAAGGTATCGAGTCTGCTGTGGGCAGGCGGATTTACCGGCAGCGACGGTCGTTCTCATAAGGAGAGCGTGGAGGATGCCCACGACGCGATTCGTCTGGCCTCCAATCTGGGCGCGGATTGTCTGATCGTGCACAGCGGCCCGCGGGCAGGCCACACGCACAATCAGTGCGCGCGGCTACTCACCAACGCGCTCAAAGACCTGCTTCCACACGCCGACGATACAAATCTCGCCCTGGCGCTGGAGCCAATGCATGCCCAATGCGCTCAAGAGTGGACGTTCTCTGACCAGTATTGATGATACGCTGACGCTGATCAACGGCATTGATCATCCGCGGCTGAGAGTCGCGTTTGATGCCTATTACTTCGGATGGGAAGAGCCCGCGGTTGACTGCTTGACCAAAATGATACCGCATTTGGCCGTGGTCCAACTGGGTGACGCGCGACACATCCCCGAGGGTGAACAAGATCGATGTCCCCTCGGTGCGGGCATCATTCCACTGCAAAAGGTGGTCTGCTCGCTGACTGAAGCCGGCTATGATGGTTTCTTTGAAATCAAACTGATGGGGCAGGAAATCGAAACCGCGGACTATTGCGAACTGCTCCATACATCCCGGCAGACGATGACACAACTGGTGAACACGACGGTCTGACGAGTCGAACAGCCCCGTGGCTGCGGCATCCTGCCGCAGAGAACGGCCGGAAGCCACCGACATGGGGCTAAAACCTGCCACCGATCGCTTCATGCCCCGTTTGTTGCCAGGCACTGTTTCGTAGTCAGGCCGCCTGTGGCCGGTGCGGCATAAACGCGATGATGGTGGTTCCCTGGGGAGATACTGGTGCTGGTCGTTGACGCGCAAATTCAGATCCCTTTGGCTGAAATGCGGTTCACCTTTTCCCGCAGTGGCGGGCCCGGTGGCCAGAATGTGAACAAAGTCAACTCGAAAGTCACGCTACATTGGAACGTCACCGGTTCCACGCACGTGCCGGCCGAGTTGCGTGAGCGTTTTCTCGCGCAGTTCTCGCAGCGCGTCAACGCGGACGGGGATGTCGTCGTGTACAGCCAGCGGAGCCGCGACCAGATCCGCAATCGGGAAGATTGTCTGGAGAAGTTGCGGCAACTGATTCTTTCGGTGCGCCACCCGCCCAAACGCCGCCGACCGACTCGACCTTCCCGTGCCGCGCGGGAACGACGACTGCGCGAAAAACACCGTAAGGCCGAAACAAAACGACTCCGGGGGCGGCCACCAAGTTTGGATTGAACGTCGCATTGATTCGTCCGGACTGAGGCAGTGGGGCCCGACTGGGGGGCTGATTTGAGTCCGATGGTGTGTGTAGCGAAAGAAGTCGATATCGGGAGTGGAATTTCCCGGGAAAGTCGTCTCGCGGCAGGCGGTTGGTCGGGAAAATCCTGCGTGGTGTTTCCAATACTGCACGATCCAGGGCGAACTACTTGGCATCGAGTGTTTTCCGTGGCGGTGAGATTTGGGGGCGGAATGCGGCCAAGTCGCGTGCCGCGGCTGGGGCGGGGGAAGTGTTCTCGACTCAGCAGACGCGATATCGGCCGCCGGTGCGGAGACGATTCCTGAACACCCTGGCAGTCCCCATCTGTCACACTAGCGAGCCCGCTGTGCGTCGGAGGTAGCGAACAACGATCGGCCGCCCCCATGCGGGCCGTTGTTCCTCGTTTGGTTGTGACCCTGCCGCCTGAGGGTGAGAGTCAAGCACGCGTTATCAGGGGAAGGATGAAAAGCTATGTTTGGCAAGCCACAATGGTTTCGCAAGAAGACCGTGGGTTGGGGCTGCGTCCTGTTTCGTGGAAGGGATGGGGGTATGCTCTTTCTTGGGCAGCGGTGATCTGTGTGCCATTCATCGCGCTGCTGGTACACCACAAGCTTTTCGAGTCTTTGGTGTGGGTGGTGGCCATGATGTTTGCTCTGCTGTG
This sequence comes from uncultured Planctomycetota bacterium, assembly GCA_963700575.1. Taxonomy (GTDB): domain Bacteria; phylum Planctomycetota; class Planctomycetia; order Pirellulales; family Pirellulaceae; genus JAJRVM01. Next base: position 607,511 of record CAVOYC010000002.1, read on the forward strand.
GGACGTACAGCAGGTCATGCGCGAGCTGGGTAGACCGACGCGCCACGATGCTGACCTCTTGATAGATTCGGACATCTTGATTATCGACGAAGACACTCAGCCGGACCCCACCCACCACGCCACTCGATCGTACGACTTACACGTGGGTCGCTAAGGATCGACGAAGCCATAACTGTCGTATTGTCTTCTCTCCCTCGCCGCGAAGCGAATAGCGGGGGAGCGGATAAAGGTGAGGGGTAAGAAAAAATCTGCCAGTTATTGCTTCGCCGATCCTCAGTAACGCGGCTTTCCCAAGCCGGGTTAACGTGCTGCAACGCTCGATCACTGCGGGTTATCGGCCGCCGCTCAACACCAGCTTGCTCTTGCGCCACGGCGTGATGCGCCACCATTCTTGCCGACACTTGCTCTTCGTGAGCTGCCTGACAGGGGTACTACCGCGCGTTGACGTCCCGCCTCGACACGGCGGAGCGTGACGCTGCTGCCGTGAAAACCGGGGGCTCGTCCTATTGGGCGGTTTGTGCCGCATCTGTGCCCGCGGTGGTCCCGCGACAGCCGGGGACGTGCCCGCTTCGCCTTCTCGCTGTGGCCATGTCTGCTATAATCAGGAAGGCTGAGCGCAGCGGATGGACCGGCTATTTTGGGGTTCTCCGGCACCCGGTAAACATGCTTTCAACTGAGTGAATTGTGATGGCAAGAGCCAAGCACATCGATCATATCCTGCGAAAATGGCTCTATGATCCGACTTCCGTCAGCGTGCGCGTTTGTCAGGGCTCGGACGGCCGCGAGATCCTGCAAATGCGCGTTGACATGGGGTTGCTGCAGCTGGAGGTGGAGGGCCGCCCGGACGGTTCGCGCCCCCATGGTTTCGACACCTACTTCGATTACTTGCTCGGCCGTGTGATGCATGAAGGGGACGATTTCACGCTGTCGGAAGAGCAGTGCGTGGAGATCGATCGGGAGTTCGTTCAGTTCTACCATCGACGTGTTTGCTGGCTGAAACTGCAGCAATATCGCGAAGCTGTGGAGGACGCGGATCACACGCTGTCGCTGATGGACTTCTGCTTGCGTCACGCACCGGATGAAACCTGGATGATGTCGCACGAACAGTACCGGCCGTTTGTGCTCTTCCATCGCATACAGGCCGCTTCGCTGGCCGAACTGGGTGAAGGCGGTCCCGAAGCGGCTGTGCAGGAGATCAATCGCGGCCTGGACCGCGTACGCCAGTTGTTCGATAGCCACAACCTGGAAGACCGTTTTGATGATGATGAGCTGGTCAAACGACTGGTACGGCTCCGCGAATCATTGCGCGAAGAATACAGCGTGGGACGCACGCTCCAGGAACGATTGGCCGACGCGGTGGCTTCCGAACAATATGAGCTGGCCGCTCGGCTGCGCGATGAACTCGCCCGCCGGACAAGCATGACTGACGAATGAACCCCGTGGACCACACTCGCCGGTCATCGATCGGCCACGGACAAGGTACAGACAACGTTGCCGCATCGTCTTGTGCAGCACATCAACCAATTCTGCGTGCCAAATGCACACCTCGGCGATCCGTCACCGCCCACCGCCCCCAATGGGGCGCGCCAAAACAGCCTGGCGTGGAGCGAGGTTGCCGCAGGCGACTTTGTCGTTCTTACACTGCTTGTAAGTCTGTGCAGGTTATCGACGTTATAGCATCCGGGGGCGTCGGTAGCTAACTGCTTATGCCGCAGACGGTTTGCGTTGAAAGACATAAAATCGTTGGCGTTTGGCATGCGGACTGCACTGTACTCGTGACATCACATCACGATTTCAAGGTTTTCCAGACGCTGTCGAAGATGCAGCTACCTTCTCGAAGTGCTTCATCGAGCCTCGAGAGCCTTGTCGGACGAGCGGACTTGGCAGTGTCACCGGTACAAAGGAGTGTGCAATGTTGGTTCTTACACGCAAGCTGCAAGAGCGGATTTCGATTGGACAAGACATCACGATTACCGTGCTGCGAGTAAAAGGCAACTCAGTTCGAATCGGCATTGATGCTCCCGATCACGTCCGCGTGGTGCGGGGTGAACTGCCCCGCTACGATGTCCCAACCCCTGATGCTCCCAACGTGGCTCGACCGGCGAGGCCGCTGAGCCACATGCAGAGACTACCCGGCGGCAAATGTCTTCGCGCCAGCGGGCTGGCCCCCCTGGTGAAGCGGATCAGCCAGCGCTGTGATGCCGATGAAACCGTGGTGATTAGCGCGAAGATGCAGGTCGTCAGCTAGCTCGGATGAGCTTTGTTGTTCTGTTGTGCCGACAAACGCAAGTGGCCCAAATGAATGGCGATTGTGGTTGTTGATTTGCGAGGGAAAGATTCTTACTTCGACGATCAACAATCGTCATTCATCAATCTGTCCAGCGCTTCGTTAAACGGTATTGGTATTAGCCCCGTGCTTCAGCACGGGGTCTGACTGCTCAGCTGGCAGCAACGTAGGCGTTTTCAGTGGCTGGCTTGGCCTCCCTGCGGTTTCTGAGCTCTCGCTCAACGATCATCAGGTTGTAGACCAGTTCGGTCAGTCTCACTTCGATTCGTGCGCACCTCAAACCGCGTCCAGATAATCCTCGGAAGTTGCGGTTCTGCTTCATGTCGGCGTATTGTAGTTCCACGGTTTCTTCGCGGAGCCGATAAATCGCGTTGGCTTGTGGCGTCTCCATGCGGGCCCCACCGGCACCAGGCCGGTGGCGAGCGTCAACACACCCTCACGTCCACGGCGGCTCACCGGACGGCAGCCGGTCCTGGCTGTGAGTGGCCGGGTGGCGGAGCGGTGGGGTACACGACCTGCTGGGCAGGCATGTGAGTTGCGGGTGGATAGCCGGCAGGTGGGTAGGTTGGCCGTGCCTGACCCGCCGGCGGATAGGCGGCCGATAGAACTGGATTCGAACTGGGAACTTGGGCTTGGGTAAGGTGTTCCAAGAGAATCCGACGCACTTCCAGAATGCTGCGCGGATGCGCGTGGACGGAGACGTGATCCGCGTCGACGACCACTTCCGATGCGAAAATCGTCTCGGTGTGCGCTCTCAAATGCCACGACGCCGTCGCCTGGTTGCCCGAACCTGCTCAGCAGCCAGTCTTGTTCCACGACACCGACGATATTGTGGTAGTTGGCCCATGGCGCTCGTTGGGCGTGGAGCATGACAGGCAGCACGGGCGAGTCGGGAGCGAGCGAATCGATGCTGGTGGAAATCGTCAGCATCTCGGTGTCGCGGAAGAAACCGGGATTTTCCAGCACCAACTGCTGTGTGACCCAGAGCATTTGCGTGGGCAGTTTGATCAGCTTGCGGGCCAGGAATCTGGTGTAATCGTTGGCAAACCGGCTGCCACGATGCGGCGTCCCGATCGTGATCACGCGTCGGATCATCGGACTGGGATGGAAGAACACCGTCTGCGCAACGCGGTCGCGCACCTCCGTTTCCGCCTGCAGTTCTTCAAACGGCTGGTCGCTTAGAATTCTCCAGAAGTCTTCGCCGCTCTCGAGCGTCTGCATCATCGAGACGAGTCCGCCCATGCTGTGACCGACCAGCACCATCTGGTCGAAGACCGGGTTGGCATGGTGAGGATCGAGCGATTGGCGTACTTCGACCAGGTCGGCGCGGAATTGATTGGCACTGTACCAGAACGGCTCGCCGGTCGGGTAGAGATAGAACCAGAACTGATAATTGCTGCGGATCTCCGGGTAGGCCAACAGATCGTTGAACATTTCCATCCAGGTCATGGGACTGGACCATAATCCGTGGACCATCAGCACGGGTATTTTGTTCGGATCAAACGGTTCGACCATGTAGAGTCCCTCGACCGATTCCGCTGCTCGACGGGTTCAGCAAACCCAATGTGGCGATGAGCGACTCGTTGTTTTCTCGCCCTTTCTCCAGCTTGTAACCGAGCGCCGTGCTGATGTCGGTTTCCAGCGGGACCAGTCGATTGGCTACCATCGTGTTGGTCGAACCGATCGGATCGAACAGTTCCAGCACACACCGCCGCGTGCCACGCCCTTGCGCGTCAGGTTGTGCCGGAATGATGCGCAGGAACGCCGTGACGGGAAAGCTGAGTGTGGCCGGATAGTATTTTTCGACCGGGTCATCGGGATCGCCGGGACGGCGAATGCCCAACATGGGAACGCCCAGCCCGTAGCTGTGGTGTTGGTTCTTGAGCCCCGTTCATCTCAAAGTCGGACACAAACTCGAGTCGCTCGAACTCCTCGGGACGCCACGATCCCCGGGTGATCACGTCGATTCGTATCTGCTCCGTTCCCGTGTCGACCATCAGGCTCTCGCCCGGCAAGAGCTGTCCGTTGCGATGGATCAGCCGCAGTGCCGCCTCCAAGGCGGTGTTGTAGACATCGCACGCGCGGCGAAACTGCGGATCGTATGGATTGCGAAAACCATCGTAGGCCGGGTCGAACAGGTAGTCGTACGCATAGAACACCGCCGCACCATAGAGATTCAAGGCCCGTGCGTCGTCATCCCCCGTCACGTCCGCTTTGTAGGCCGCAATGTACGCCAGCTCGGAAAACGCGTGAATCTTGTCCGCCGTCGGCTCGTTCGCGATCTCCTGCTGCAACCGGGTCAGCGTCGCGCGGGACTTTCTTTCTGGAGCTTCTCCAAATCGTACCGTCGCAACGTCTGAATCGTCCGGTTCGTGGGATGCGGTCCCTTGCGAGAGAGCAGGTTGAGCGGGCCGGCCAAGGGGTTCTTGGGGACTTTCCTGACGCTCAGATAGCGGCTGCCGCTGCAGCCGCTCATGGCTACAATGGCAAGAGTCATCGCGACAGAGATCGCCAACAGACGGCACGTCACGACACGCCGGCGCCAGCCGTTACTTGATTTGAGCTTCATGTGCAAATCACCGTTTGGTCGAGCGACGAGCGCCAGAGAAGACAAGAAAATCCTGCGCGCGCACGTTCCTGCAGCATAGGCGGCAGACATTAGTGGCAAACCGCTCAAGGCGTCAATGCCGGTTTTGGGGTGAGAGGGTGAGGGGGATTGAGACGTGGGTTGGTGGGTCCCAGCGGGGCCACGGATGAACTTGACTCGACGGTCTCGAATTCTTCGCAGATGGAAGGTGCTCATGGCAGCCGAACGATCGGGCGCATCGCCCCGCAACGACGTTTCCCGACGGTTGGCCGGCGATCGATTGGCGATCGATGGTGGTTTGCCGGCCGTGCCGGAAGGCCCTCCCGGTTGGCCGCTGCCGGACGACAGATTCGCGACATCGTCCTGGCGGCGCTGGAGGACGGCAGCTGGGGGCAATATCACGCCGATTTCAGCACGCGACTTGTCAACAAGCTGTGTGCGATGCATGGTGTCGACCATGCGCTAACCTGCTGCTCCGGCACGTTTGCTGTTGAGCTGGCGCTGCGCGGGCTAAGGGTGCGAGCGGGCGAGGAAGTAATTTTGGCCGGTTACGATTTTCCCGGCAACTTTCGAGCGGTTGAGGCGGTGGGAGCCTTCCCGGTCCTTGTCGACATCGATCCTCAAACATGGTGCCTGGACCCCGCGCGACTCGCTCAGGCCATGAGTTCCAAAACGCGAGCGATCATCGTGTCGCACTTGCACGGCGGTCTGGCCGATATGAAGCAGATCACGGACATTGCTCACGGGCATCGGTTGAGTGTCGTGGAAGACGCCTGCCAGGCGCAGGGTGCTCAAGTCCAAGGCCGCCCGGCGGGTGCCTGGGGGGACGTGGGGGTGTTGAGCTTCGGCGGCAGTAAGTTGCTGACCGCCGGTCGTGGCGGAGCGATACTCACAAGCGATGCGGCTGTCTATCAACGCGCAAAGGTTTTTGTTGAGCGAGGCAACGATGCGTTTCCACTGAGTGGATTGCAGGCCGCCGTGCTCTTGCCTCAACTCGATAAACTGCTGCAGCGCAATGGAGAACGCCGCGAACGCGTTCAGTTGTTGCTCACCCATTGCCGAGATTTGCCGCTGATTCAGCCGATATCCATCTCGGCGCAGTGCGGTGAGCCCAGTTACTACAAAGTCGCGCTGCGACTGGTCAGACAACCTGCAGCGACCGTCTGTCGCGAGCGGTTTATCGAAGCGGTTCAGGCCGAAGGTGTCGCACTTGGGCCCGGGTTTCGCGGCTTCGTTCGCCGCAGCACGCGGCGCTGTCGAATTGCCGAGTCCCTGGTCCATTCTGCCGCCGCTTCCGCCGACACAATGCTGCTACATCATCCCGCGCTGCTGCAGCCCGCGGACCACGTCCGGCGCATCGCTGTCGCCCTGCACAAGGTTGCGCTCAGTTGGGTGACGCGAGTGCCGGGAACGTGAGTTATATCGTGCGGCGTTCGACGTTCCTCCCCCCGCGCCCGCGGCCTCTGCCCGCGCGGTGGCCCTGGAACGCGCAGAGCATAAGCGTTGCCAGGGAGTGAGTTGCTTGAGAAGGAGGCTACCGAGCACGGTGCACGATCGACTCGGCTGTGAAATCGAGCGCTGGCATTCCCAGAGCTGGTGCCGAAGCGGCGTTTCCGTCAACCGACGCCTCGGCTTTGGAAAGCTCACCACGCACAATGCGGACGTCGGCCGGAGCTTCGATACCTAACGAAATGCGGCTCCCGTTAACGCGGTTCACCACGATCGTGATGTTGTCGCCAACGACGATTTTTTCGCCTACTTTTCGACTGAGAACCAACATGACTTATCCTCCATGAATTGTGTGTGCCATCTAAAAAGAAAAGCTTCACTACTTGAGCTAATCGCAAAATCACTCCCTGACCCCTCACGTTCGCCAGAAATTTCTGAGTGCGTGTGCAAAAACGCCCCTCGCTTACTCAATAGACACCCAGGGTGCAAAGACGATGCCAAAAATCTCGAGAATTTTCGAAAAATTGATTCAGTTTGCGCAAATGACTGCCGAGCCGCCGCTTGCGCGAATCGCCGAGACAACGACTTGGGGGCCAGCTTTGCCACGAAATGAGCACGTTGCGTCCCGAATTGAGCGTTTCTTTCCCATTGTGGGACGTTGTTGGCCGTGCTAGCAATGGTGACGGCCTGCTTTCCGCTCACCCGTATGAAGCTGGGAAAAAGCAACTCGCGGCGCATCCTCAGTTGTGAGTTATGGCATTCGAGGCAAATGCGGTAGTCGCGGTAGTCGTGGCGAAGTAAGAAGATAAGGGAGATCGAAATCATGGTGAAATCCGGTTGGATCCGCGTTGCCTTTCTGGCAATCGCTGTAGCCACGGGGATCTTATTGCTGACGCGCGGCGTTAACGCTGCCGATCGTGCTCCCAATATTATCTTCGTGATGGCGGATGATTTGGGCTATGGAGATCTGGGTTGCTATGGACAGGTAAGGATCCAGACTCCATGTCTGGACACCATGGCGCACGAGGGCATGCGGTTCACCGACTTCTACGCCGGCTCGACGGTCTGCGCTCCATCGCGTTGTGTCTTGATGACCGGCTATCACACGGGGCATGCCTTCATACGTGGCAACGGCAAGGAGAACCTGCGGCCGGAAGACGTGACGGTAGCCGAGCTGCTGAAAGAAGCCGGTTATGCCACCGGGCTGATTGGCAAGTGGGGACTTGGGCAAGTAGGTGGGACGGGCGTGCCGACGCGTCAAGGATTCGACTATTTCTTTGGCTACATGGACCAAGGCCATGCTCACAATTACTATCCATCGTTCCTGGTACGGGGGGAGGAGCGTGTGCCGCTGAAAAACGTGGTTCCTCAAGAGGGCCGGTATGGTCAAGGAGTCGCGTCGGAAAAAGTTCAATACAGTCACGATTTGCTGGTAACCGAGTCGCTGGAGTTTATTGAGCGGCATTCAGGCGAGCCGTTTTTCCTCTACATGCCCCTGACGATCCCTCACGCCAACAACGAAGCGAGGCAAGAGGGTATGGAAGTGCCCGATCTGGGTGTTTATGCCGAGAAGGATTGGCCAGCTCCGCAGAAAGCGCATGCGGCGATGATCACTCGCATGGACGCCGATGTGGGAAAAATGTTCGGTCTGCTCAAAAAGTTGAACATCGATCAGCAAACGATCGTGTTCTTTACCTCTGACAATGGGCCGCACAAAGAGGGCGGCAACGACCCGTTCTTTAATGATTCAAATGGACCCTTAGCCGGTTTGAAGCGAAGTCTGACCGAAGGCGGAATCCGCGTGCCCATGATCGCGAGTTGGCCCGCAAAAATCTCCCCGAACAGCCAGTCGTCATTTGTGGGTGGCTTTTGGGATGTGATGCCCACCCTCGCGCAGCTGGCTGGTGTTAGCGACAAGGTCCCCCAGGGAATCGACGGAATCTCCTTCGTCCCGACTCTCTTGGGCCAAAGGGATCAACTGCAGCACGACCACGTGTTCTGGGCCTTTTATGAACAGGGCGGAGCTCGGGCCCTGCGGAAGGGACCCTGGAAAGTGGTTCAACAGCCGTACCATTCGCCAGTGCGGCTCTACAACCTGGATGCGGATCTCGGCGAGGAGCGCGACGTGGCAGCTGACAAGCCGGAGCTGGTGGCCCAACTAACCAGGCTGATGGACGAAGCCTATGGTGCGTCTGATCGCTGGAAGTTTCCCGAATCCCCACCGAAACGGGGCCGCCAGAAAAAAGAGGGAAAGAATCGTGGAGCGGCATACGGTGTGCGCAAATGAAGTGTCCCGCAAAGCGCCCCTAACGACATCGGCGGTTCAAGTATCGTCGGCATAACGTGACCTGTCGCACCCCTGCAGGCACCGCACGCCAACGGCGTGAAATCCCGCAGCCCTGGGTATCGGTCTCAACTCCACGCGTGAAACGGGCAAAAATTCAACAGCTAGTCCATTCGAGGGGGTGCGCGAGGGCACGGCGCGCCCCTTTCCCGCTGTTTCACCGTCGCGTCACCAAGGTTGTGGTCGCCGCATAGGCCCTGATTTGGGACGGGAGAAGATAGACTGAGTTTACAGGTTCCGGCAGCCAAACTAAGCTAAAAAAGTAGCCGTAACCTGTTATCACTCAAGAGCTACCCCTCCCAAGCCAAGGAGCATTCGCGTGCTCAGCTCGTCTTCCGGCACCGTACGCATGGCGTGCGGGGCGTATCTAACTGTGTTGATCCTCGCACCTACTTTGTGGGGGCAGGACACCAAAACGCCAGCAACACCTCCGGCCCCCGAGCCGCAGACCGAAAAAGTCGAAGCGTCCCCCAGCGACGCGGTGCCGGCCGAGCTACCGAAGGTTGAGCCCGCCGCACAGCCGCCAACGCCCGCGGCGACGCCGGTCGAATTGCCGGCGTTCGAGTATTCGCGACTCGCGCATCCCGCCGTGGCAGATCAGCTGGAGCTGACAGACGAACAGCGTGCTGCGGTGGCTCGTTTGATCAATGAAAGCGCGACGCAGTTGGCCGCTGCCGCTCCCGAGCAGCGCCAGGGAATCATCGCCGCGGGCGACCAGAAGCTGGCCGCCTTGTTGAACGAAGCACAGCGTGCCAAGCTGGCCGAATTGGCGGTGGAACAGAAGTTGCGATTCAACTTCCGGGAACAGAAGTGGGCCGATGTACTCGACTGGTTCGCGCGGCAGGCGGGGTTGGCACTGGTCATGGACCAGGCACCACAAGGCGCTTTCACCTACACCAACAATCGCGCGTATACACCCACCGAGGCGATTGATCTGCTCAACAGCGTGTTGTTGACGAAAGGACTCACCTTGATCCGGCGCGGCAGGATGCTGATCCTGGTCAATCTCTCGGACGATCTACCGACGAACCTGATTCCGCGCGTGTCGTCGGAAGAAATTGCCGAACACGGTGATTTTGAGGTCATCAGCGTTCTATTCAAATTGGATGGCCGGCCGGCCGACATGGTGGTCAAGGAGATCGAGCCCTTGATTGGCAGGTATGGCACCTGTCTCGGGCTGCCACAAACGGGGCAGCTGCTGGTGACGGAAACGGCCGGGAAAATGCGCGCTATCGGCATTTTGATTGCTTCGATTCCCAAGCCGAAAGCGCCGGCGAAGCCGGAGAAGCCCAAAGAGAAACCGGCGCCCCCGCCGCCCGTGCTGGCGGTCTATCCAGTCACGGCGATTAAACCTCAGGCGGCGGTCGAGACACTCTCGATCATGTTTCCCGCCGCGAAGTTCACGGTCAACGACAAGGCCGATCAGGTCATGGCCTATGCCAGGCCCGACGAGCAGACGGCGATCAAAGGGGCGGTCGATCAAATGGAGGCCAATCGCCCCTCCGACAAACAGCCTCGTCTGGAAGTCTACCCAGTCGAACTTGCCGGAACCCGAACAAATGGTCGAACAGTTGAAAGCCGCGGTGCCCGACGCTCAGATCACTGTGGATGAAACGCTGGGCCGGCTGCTCGTGTTTGCGGAACCGGCGGACCAGGACGTGGTCAAGCAGATGGTCCAGAAGCTGGGAGTGAGCGTTGACGCGGAAACCAGGCAAGTGGTGGTCTACCAGCCCAAGCATTTTGACCCCGCGGCACTGACCACGTTGATCAAACAGTTGGCCCCGCGCACCGAGGTCTCCACCGACACGCAACTGCGGCGGGTTGTGGTCGGCGCATCGGCATCGCAGCAGACCATGATCAAGTCGCTGGTCAACCAGCTCGACTCGGAATCGGCACTGGAAGACAAGCCAATGCTGCAGGTGTACGACCTTGAAAAGCCGGTCGAGGCGAATGTGGTGCCTACGCTGGCCGCCATGATTCCCGGGGCCCAGGTGACGCTCAGCGCGGATGGCCGGCAGCTGATCGTGGTCGCGCGCGTCGTCAACCAGACCGTGGTCAAGAAAATGGTCGAGCAGTGGAACGAAGTGATCAGCCAGCAGGAGGAGCCTGAGCTGAAGATCTATCCGCTGCGGGAGGTGCTCGCGGCTACCGACCTGACGACCATTCAGAGCCTGGTGCCTGGCGCCAAAGTCACGCTAACGACGGACGGCCGGCAACTGAGCGTTGTGGCTCGCGCAGCCGACCAGACGGCCGTGCAATCGCTGATCGAACAACTCACCGAGGCGACGGCGGCCCAGGAGAAGCCAACCCTGAAGGTCTATCCGCTCGAGAGTACGCTGACCGCCACCGACGTGGCGAAGCTGCAGTCACTGGTCCCCGACGCAGTGGTGACGCTCGCCACCGACGGCCGCCAATTGAGCGTGGTGGCCACCGAGAAGGATCAAACGGAAGTCAGTGCGCTGATCAAGGAACTGGTGCAAGCCGCGGCTTCGCAGCCGAAACCCGAACTGAAGGTCTATCCGCTCAAGCGGACCTTCGTGGCTGCCGACGTCACGAACCTGCAATCGCTGGTACCCGGGGCGAAGATCACGCTGTCAACAGACGGCCGACAATTGAACGTCGTGGCCTTTGCCGACGACCAGCTCGAAGTAGAAACGCTGATCGGGCAGATGGACCAGGCCGAGTTGCAGCAAGTCAAGCCGGAGCTCATGGTCTACCCGCTGATCAAACCACTCAACCCCGCGGTCATGGCCACGCTGCAGTCCATGGTGCCGGAAGCGAAAATGTCGCTTTCGGCCGATGCCAGGCAACTGATTGTGGTGGCGCGGACGGAAGATCAGGCCGCAATCAAAAAAACGCTCGATCAGGTTTCCGTTTCGGCCGATGGGGCCAATAAGCAGACGCTGGAGTTTTACGAGTTGGATGGCCTGTCGGCTGCGGAATTGCAGCAGCTGTTACAGCCGCTGGTGGTGCATTCCACGATCACCGTGGACACGGCACAGAATCGCCTGATTGTCTGGGGTCCACCCGAGGAGCATACCGCGTTCGCCGCCGTCGTCGGTAAATTGGAACAGGATCCTTTGGCGGGCACCAGGCCGATGCTGGAGTTCTATCCGTTGGAAGACCAGTCGCTGTTGACCAACGTCACGTCGATCCTCACCTCGTTAGCTCCCGCCGCCAAGATTACCTGGGATGCCGAGGGGCAGCGGGCGATGGTAATCGCCACTCCCAAAGACCAGCAGATTGTCCAGCAGACGATTGAGCAGATCACGCGCTATGGCCTGCCGATAGAAAAGCAAGTGCTACGTCTTTATCCGCTGACGTCGGAGCAACGCTTGCGTTTTGAATCGGTACAGGCTGATGTGTTGGAGGACCTGCCCGGTGCGCGCATCATCAAGGATCCGCAAACCGGCGAGTTGGCCGTGTGGGCCAAGGCGTCGCAGCACGAAAAGCTGAGCGAGGTGTTGGAACAGCTTAAGGCGACCGGCCAATCGACGGAGAAGCTGCTGCTGATTTCGTACACCATCAACAGTGGTTCCGCCAAGGCGGTGTTCGACATGCTGCAGGAAATCTTTCCGGGCATCAAGATTTCCCTGGATGAGAAATCCGATCGCATCCTGGTCCATGCTCCCTTGAGCGAGCACGGTCGCATCAAGCAGTCGATTGCGCAACTTGATGTGGAAGGAGCGCCCAACAATCGGGAAGAGCTCCGATCGTACTCGACCGGAGACGTCAACCCGACCCCAATCATGCCGATGATGCAGAGTCTCGTGCCGGACATGCAGCTGACAACCGACCCTGTGGCCAGGAAGCTGATCGCCTGGGGCAGAGTGCGCGACCACGAAATCCTGGAGAAAGCGATCGAGCAGTTCCGCACGGGAGACCCCACGCAGCTGCCAACCGTCAAGGCCTACCCGATGCCGGGCCGCGAGTTTCGCTCGCTGTTGTATATGCGAGGTGTGTTGGCCGAGGTGGTGCCGGAGGCCGTGATCACGATCGACCCGCGCGGCGGAAGCATTGTTGCCTCGGGCACGGAAGAGGATCATCGGAAGCTGAAGGAGGCGATTGATGAAATTGTCAAGCTGGATCGCAGTGCGGATTATCAGCTGGAGACGTACGCGCTCGATAAACTGACAGCCACACAGGCGATCACGACACTCAGCCCCATCGTGCCGGACGCGGAGATCTCGGCCGGTGCGGATCAGCGGCAGATTGTGGTGTGGGCTTCTGCCGAAGATCATCAGCGCATCAAGGCGGCTCTGAGCAAGCTGGAGGAATCGGCGGGGGTGGACGGCCAGAACGTGCTGCGGTTGCATCTTGTGCGTCCGGCCATCGCCGCTCAAGTGTCCACCTTCGTGGCCCGCACGTTGCCCAATCTGCAACTGCTCACCGGCCAGGGCACGGATCGCCTGCTGGTCTGGGGAACTCCCAAGGATCAGGAGCGCCTGGCCGAGTTGATTGAGCAGATGAACAGCGAGTTGGGATTGGACTCGAAACGGGAAATGAAGACGTATGAGTTGGAGGACGTGAGTGCCACGGAAGCGCACCGCGTTCTGGACAGTGCCGTCAGTAACCTGGAATACGTGACGGGCGGGGCCGCCGATCGTCTGGTGATCTGGGCCGACGCGGAAACCCATGCGCAGGTGGCCAAATTGCTGGAAGAGCTGAAGCAGGCCGTGGCGCTGCCGCAGCAGATGATTAAAGTCCATCGATTCGCGGAGGACGAGATGGACGTGACAACGGTCTACAATGCGCTGAGTCCTGACGACATGAAGGACCTGTCGATCCAAGTCAATGCGGTCACGAACAGTCTGATTGTGCGCGGGCCCGCGGACCGGCAGGTCGCCTTGTCCGAGACCTTGGCGCACCTGGTCGAACAGCTTCCGATGGCCCAGAAGCCGCAGGCCGTGGTCTACCGACTGGATCGAGCCGATCCCAGCGCGGCAAGCGTGCTGATCCGCTCGTTGCTGCCCGCCGTGCCGATGGCCGTGGATGTGGCCAATGGGACGCTGGCGATTACGGCTACCGAGAAAGATCACGCCAAAATCCGGGACGTCCTGGATGAACTGGACAGTGACGAAGGGGGCGAGCTGACCACGGAAACGTACGTCCTGAAGCGAGCGAATCCAACTTACGTGATGCTGGCGATCAAGCCGGTTGTACCGCGAGCGACCATCAGTGCCGACATCTACAACAAGATGCTGATCGTGACCGCCACCGCTGAAGATCATGAACAGATCAAGGCGATTCTTGAGCGAGCCGATGGTGGGGCGGATGGTGAGATGACCACCAAGGCCTACTCGCTAAAATATGCGAATCCGTACACCATTTCACTGGCCCTGCAAACCGTTGTGCCCGGCGCGGACGTCAGTGCCGACACGCTGAACAAGATGCTGATTGTGACCGCGTCGGAGAACGATCACCAGCGAATCCAGTCTGTGTTGGACGAGGCGGATATGCGGGGGGGCGGCGACCTGGTGACCAAAGCCTACGTGCTGCAGATCGCCAATCCGTCGACCATCTCCGTGGCGCTCAGCGCGGTCGTCCCGAATGCGACCGTCAGTCCCGACGTGACCAACAAAATGCTGGTCGTGACGGCTTCGGAGGAAGATCACAAGCGTGTGCAAGCCATTGTCGACGAAGCCGATCGCAAGAGCGAAGGAGAGGTCACGACCGTTGTCTACGCGCTGAAATTCGCCAACCCGCTGGCGTTGAGCTACTCGATCAAGCCGATCGCGCCGAACGCCACGGCCAGTCCCGATGTCTATAACAAGACGCTGGTTGTGACGGCTACCGCCAAGGACCATGAACGCATCAAGACGATGATCGACCAGGCCGACAAACGCGGCGGTGGTGACCTGATCACCAAGGCCTATTCGGTGAAGAATGCCAACGCGTTCGACAATCTCCGTCGCGCTGACCGCTGTCGTGCCCGACGCGACGGTCAGCCCCGACATCTACAACAAGATGCTGATCGTGACCGCCAATCAGGAAGACCATGAAAAGATCGTCGCGGTACTCGATGAGGCCGACAAGCGAGGGGGTGGTGAACTGGTGACTCGCACGTACACCCTGCAGACCGCGAATCCCACCTACCTCATGATCTCCCTGCGTCCGGTGGTCCCCGATGCCACGATCAGTGGCGACGCGGTCAACAAGATGCTGATCGTCACCGCCTCGGAAGAGGATCAGCTGAAGGTCGCCGCGGTCATTGATGAAGCCGATCGCCGTGCTGACGGTGAGCTGACCACGAAGGTGTACTCGCTGAAATGGGCCAATCCCAGCGCGGTCAGCTACTCGATTGCGCCGATCGCTCCGAACGCCACGGTCAGTCCCGACGTCTACAACAAGACCTTGATCGTGACCGCCACGGCGAAAGATCACGAGCGGATTAAGGCGGTCGTCGATCAAGCCGATCAGCGTGGCGGCGGCGAGCTGACAACCAAGGCCTATTCACTGAAATGGGCCAATCCGTTAACGGTTTCCGTGGCGCTCACGTCGGTGGTCCCCGATGCCAAGATCAGCAGTGATATGATCAACAAAATGTTGATCGTGACCGCCAACGAGGAAGATCACGAGAAGATCCAGCAAGTGCTCGACCAGGCCGACAAACGGGGCGGTGGTGACCTGGTCACCAAAGCCTACACCCTGCAGACGGCCAACCCGACCTACCTCATGCTGTCTCTTCGTCCTGTGGTCCCGGACGCCACGATCAGCGGCGACGTGATCAACAAGATGCTGATCGTCACGGCCTCGGAAGAAGATCAATTGAAGGTCGCGGAAGTCGTTGATGAGGCGGACCGCCGAGCTGACGGGGAACTGACCACGCAAGTCTACTCGCTGAAATGGGCCAACCCGACCGCCGTCAGTTACTCGATCGCGCCGATCGCTCCAAATGCCACGATCAGTCCCGATGTTTACAACAAGACGTTGATTGTCACGGCGACGGCCAAGGATCACGAGCGGATTAAGACGATCGTCGACCAGGCCGATCGGCGAGGCGATGGCGAGCTGGTGACCGAAGCCTACTCGTTGAAGTGGGCTAATCCCGTCACGCTGATGACCGCGCTGACGCCGGTCGTTCCCCGTGCCACAATCAGTCCCGATGCGACCAACAAGACATTGGTCGTTACGGCCTCGGCTGCCGATCAGCTGTTGGTGAAGAAGGTGGTAGAGCAAGCTGACCGGCGCGGCGAAGGCGAATTGACTACCGAGGTCTATTTGTTGACGCGTGCCGATGCCTCGTCGGTCCAAAGGGCGCTGACACCTTTGGTTCCGGACGCCACGATTGGCAGCGATCCGGCCAGCCGCACACTGATTATCACCGCTCCTGAAAAGGAACAGGAGAAGATCAGGAAGATTATCGAGCGGGCAGATCGACGCGGCGAAGGAGAGTTGGCGACGAAAGTCTACCCGTTCAAGTTGGCCGATCCGGCTACCGTGTTGACCGCCCTGCAAACGCTGATTCCCAATGCCATGATGACGACCGATACGACAACCAACACACTGATCGTCACCGGCACGGCGGAAGACCATCTGCAGGTCGAACCGCTGGTCAAACAGTTGGATGTCGCTCCACCGACGACCCGGATCGTCAAGCCGTACACGGTCAAGAACGCCGACCCGCAACAGGTCTATGAGTCGTTGACTCAATTGTTCCGGTTAAACCGGGATGTGAGCGTGGGGTACCAGGAAGAGACGGGCATGATTCTGGTCTTCGCCCCGGCCGTCGAACAAGAGGAAGTTGGTCAGGCGATTATGGACATCGACAAGGCCACGGAGGGACGCCCCAAAGCTACGCTCGAAGTCTATCCGCTCGAAGGATTGGACGGTGATGCGGCGATCGAGACGCTGGACGCGCTGCTGAAGAGCGAGACACCGAAAATCGACCTGCAAGTGGACGACAGCAATAACCAGGTACTGGCGATCGCCGAACCCGCGCAGCAGGAGCTGATTCGCAAAGCGCTTGAGCAACTCACGCCTCTAGTGCGTGACGTGGAGGTCTTTACGCTAACGCGTGTCGATCCGTATACCGCGGATTCTGCGATCTCGACGATGTTCGAAGATCTTCCGTACGCCGCCACGCCGTCCGTGGAGGCGGATCCAGATAATCAGCAACTGATTGTGCGCGCTACGAAGCCACAGTTGGAGCGGATTCGACAACTGCTGGAAAAGATGGGAGAAGGGACGGTACAGCAGTCGCAGCAGTCGTCTTCCATGCTCCGCGTGATCCCGCTCTCCGGGGATGTCGAGTTGAACGTTGCGCGAGATTGAACGCCTGTGGCCGCAGGTGCGCGGAAACAAGATCCAGATCGTGACGCCCCCGAAACGCAACAGCATCCTCCCGCCGCGTGAGAATACGCCCCCCCAAGAGAACTCGCCCCGCGGTACTCGCGATGACTCCGATTCGTCGCCGTCGGCAAGTCTGCCTCGCCCGCGCGGGGGACCTCTGACCACTGCTCAGATCTTGCCAGCGGTGTTCGTCAACGCACAGGCCGATGATCCGCAACCACGCCAGCAGCCGGCACGGACCGAACCGATTCAACCACCCGTGAATAATCTGCCACGTTTGGCAACGCAACCTGCAGCGCCTGCCGGTCAGTTGCCTGATAACTCGGCCGACCCGTCCGCGCAGAATGCTGCAGACTTGCCGCCGATTGTGGTGATCGCCGGAGACGGGCGGTTGACGGTCGCGTCGCGGGACCTGGAAGCACTGAATCAGTTCGAGCTGTTGATGAAGAGTTTGCAGCGAGGACGACGCGTCGCGATCAACAATGGAAATTTCTCCATGTTCCTGCTGCAAAATGCCGACGCCAAGGAGCTTGCGGAAACCATCACCGAATTGTTTCGACAGGGATCGCGTTCGGGGTCCTCGCGTGGGGACTATTCATCATCCTATCGTTCACGTCGCTCCACCAATCTCATGGTGGTTGCAGATGTACGTATGAACGCCCTGCTGGTTTACGGCAGCGCGTCGGACCGAGAGATCGTCGAACAGATGCTCGACGTGCTGGACTCCGTGCGAGGTTCCTGACAACATGTCCAGTGAACGGCCGCGGATGATCCCTGTGAAAAACCTGCCGGCCTCCACGGTCCTGGAGGTGCTGAAGTCTGTTTACCAATCCCAACTCACCGCCCGCCGCACCCTCAGGCCGGTCACCATTCCGCAAGGCATTTCGCCAGAGATGACCATCATGTTGGAACTGCTCAATGCGACTGCGAATTCCCCCATCTTAACCCTGGATACCGATCTGACAACCAATTCCATCGTCATGTGCGCTCCTCGACAGTTGGGTGAAGAGATTGAAGAGTTTATTCAGGAACTGGACGAACGAGGCAAAGACGGCGGGACGCGCAATATCAGCCTGGTACCGCTCAAAGGGATGAATTCCGAGCAAGTGGAAGATGCCCTGCAATTGCTGATGCGCGGACGTAGCGGATACCGCAGAAGCTCGTATCGAGGCCGGTAGATTCGTCTGCAGCAATTCTGGCCCCCTGGTCCCCCCAATAGTTCGCGATTCTATCCAGAGAAAATGGATCGTCCTTCGCGCGAACAATTCGAAGGAAAGGGGGCCAGAATGAATGCCTGCGGATATACCGTAAAAGGTATTTCCGTTTTCTATGGCAGACGTACCCAGGGCTGCGCTGGTTGCTTGACGGTGACCGTGCTTCGCCCTCATGGTTCAGCGCGCCCATTTCGGGGCGGCCGGGCGCAAGAGATGTGCGGCTGACCCGGAAAGTCCCTGCGAGGCAAGAGCAACAGACACAGCGCGGCTCGGAACAAAAACCGGATCAGCGCCAGTCGTCCACAAGGCCGACTTTTTAACAGCCCAGGGCTTGACTCGCACCTAGTTGTACAGCGCCATTTTGCAGCGATGGATGTGCGTAACTCGTGTCTCCGTAACAGTCCCTCGCCACCGGGCTCGTCCCGGTGGTTCTACGTTTGGTGACTACTCTGGTAGCCGAAAAACGAACCTTGCTGCCGGCCCTCGCCGCCGGAGGCGGCGAGGGCCGGCAGCAAGGAAACTCATGGGTGGCCAAGATCGACGGTAGTTGTCAAACGCTCTACCACCGGGACCAGCCCGGTGGCGATAAAGCCACTGTTAATAAGCCCTTAAGATGATCTCAAAAGTGAAAGTGGCGCTGCCCACCTGGAAAGCCTTCGTTAGCCCCACACGGGCTGCCCGTTGAGCGCACTCAGCGGTCCGCAATAAAGATATTCGTGCCCCTCTGAGGTGCTATACGGTGGGGCATCAAAAGAACGTCAAGTAGATGGTTAAATGATAGGGTAAAGGTTGACTCAGACCGACTCATTTACTATGATGTCATTCATCAATGGAGTTTGATGCAAGCGTAAGCTTTGGGATCAAACAACCCTACCACACCTACCCCGCCTGAATGTACAGTCACTCCATACCAGAAGCGTAATTGCTTTCCTTACCTGAGTCGGCTCGGACGCCCTGACATTCTGCCTTGTGTGCGCAACAGTCTTGTGCCGTTGAGCCAGACCATGATTGGTGTGCAAACATGATCGTAAATCAACCGTCGACGATTGCGGACAGTGATGCTGCAATTTCGGTCCTGACTCCCGACCAGCTGACTGTGGTGCGTGCTGCGCACACGGCAGAGGGTCGGTTTGACGGGGTTTTGCAGCAGCTTGGTTGTGAAACGGAGGTCGAAGTGCTGGCGGCCGTCGCGCGCACTTTGGGTTTGGAGACCGTCAATTTGACGGATGCCCAGCCGGACCTGAAGCTGCTCGAGACGTTTCCGATCCGGCTGATTCACCGGTTTCACATTTTCCCGCTGTGGATGCAGCGTGGCTCTCTGGTCCTGGCGATCAGCGACCCATTCAATCTGCATGCGGTGGATGCGGTGAGTTCGTCGACCGGATTGAGCGTCACGCCCATGGTGGTTCCGGTTGACGAGCTGAACAAATTCATCAAGCGGCATCTGGGCGTGGGAGCCGAAACGATTGATGACATGGTAGCCCAGCAGAGGCTCCAGTTCGGCGACGTCGAGATGCTGGAGGAGTTGCAGTTCGACGGTTCCGAGGACGCCGAGGCAGCTCAGCAGGCGTCGGTGGTTCGTTTGGTCAACGAGATACTGAGCGAGGCGATTGATGCGCGTGCCAGTGACATTCACATCGAGGCGCAGGAAGCGGGTTTGAAGTTGCGTTATCGCGTGGACGGCGTGTTGCAGCGTCAGCCGACGCCGGCCGAGATGAATCGATTTCAGGCGGCGATTGTCAGTCGTCTGAAGATCATGGCCCGGCTGAACATTGCCGAGAAGCGTGTGCCTCAAGACGGGCGTATCAAGTTGCGCGTGAAGGGTCGTGAGATTGACGTGCGCGTTTCGATCATCCCAATGTTACATGGCGAAGG
Organism: uncultured Planctomycetota bacterium; assembly: GCA_963700575.1. Taxonomy (GTDB): domain Bacteria; phylum Planctomycetota; class Planctomycetia; order Pirellulales; family Pirellulaceae; genus JAJRVM01. The sequence goes on from CAVOYC010000002.1 coordinate 627,559, forward strand.
GGTCGTCATGCGTGTCCTGGACAAAGAGAGTCTCAATTTCTCGCTGCGCGGGATTGGCATGTCGCAGGGGATTTACGACCAGTTCCAGAGGCTGATTCGTTTGCCGCACGGTATCGTCCTGGTGACCGGCCCCACCGGTTCCGGGAAAACGACGACGTTGTACAGTGCTTTGAGTGAGATCAAGGACGAGGAAACGAAGATTATCACGACGGAAGATCCGATCGAGTACCAGCTGGAAGGGATCAATCAGATCCAGGTCCATTCGAAAGTCGGGCTGACGTTTGCGGCCAGTCTGCGGAGTATTCTGCGACACGATCCGGATGTGGTGTTGGTCGGTGAGATCCGCGACCTGGAGACTGCCGAGAACGCCGTGCAGGCTTCGTTGACCGGCCACATGGTGTTCAGCACGCTGCACACGAACGATTCCGCGGGCGCTTTCATGCGGCTTTGTGACATGGGAGTCGAGCCGTTTTTGGTCACCAGCACCGTGGAGGGCGTGATGGCTCAGCGGCTGGTGCGGCGGCTCTGTGAGGAGTGTCGCGAGCCGTACCTGCCCAAGCGGAAAGATATGCCGGGCGATTTTCCGATGGCTGATATGCTGGAACAGGGGCGAAAGTCTACCGGCCGCAAGGCTGTCGCGCTTGTCGCGACACGGGTTATCGGGGCCGCATCGGGATCTACGAGCTACTGGTAGCGAACGACGCGATACGAGCGTTGGCCAATGATCGCAAACCATCGAATGTCGTCCAGAAAGCCGCCGTGGAAGCGGGTATGAGGTCCTTGCGCCTCGACGGCTGGGACAAAGTCCTCGCGGGCATTACGTCAGTGGAAGAAGTGCTGCGCGTGACGAAAGAAGGTTGAGACAGTACTAGCATGCCGGATTTCGCCTACACTGCTCGCAGTTCGCAAGGGCAGGACAGTTCCGGTGTCATCTCGGCTGGAACTCGTCGCGAGGCAATTGCGCTGCTGGCCGATCAGTCGTTGTTTCCGCTGCATGTCGAGGCGCACGATGCCGGGAAGCATCGCAAGCTGCGATTCGGGTTCCGGCGTCGGATCAAGAGTGAAGTCTTGGCCGACACGTTTACGCAGCTGTCCGATTTGCTCGCCAACGGCGTCCCCTTGCTCGAATCCCTGGATGTCCTGGTACGGCAGGCGGTTGACGACCGGTTGTCGGAAGTGCTCAAAGACGTCCGAGCCCAGGTGGCCGACGGCACGGGGCTTGACGATGCTATCGCCAGCCACAACGCGGTCTTCTCGCGGCTGTCGGTCAGCATGGTGCGAGCCGGTTTGGAGGGCGCCTTCCTGGAGGAAGCGCTGGAGAGAATTGCCGCTTTCCTGCGGAAACAGGAAGCCGTGCGGATGAAGGTGGTCGGATCGATGACTTATCCGGCGATCCTGGCGGTGGTCGGCGTCGGCGTAACCATCTTCCTGGTGATGGTCGTCGTGCCCATGTTCCAGGATTTCTTCGATCGCTTGGAGCGGTCGGGAACCGGGTTGCCGCTCGTGACGATCATCCTGGTCGCGTCCAGTCAGTTTCTGGTCCGATACGGCGTGTTCGCGGCAGCAGCGCTGGTGGCCGTGGTGTTCGGTGTCCGGAAGTGGATGACCACGCCGGGGGGGCACGCGTGGACCGATCGCTGGAAGCTGAAAATTCCGGTAGCTGGTAAAATTTTCCACGACACGGCGGTCGCGCGATTCTGCCGAGTGTTGGGAACATTGTTGCGCAATGGCGTGCCGTTGCTCACGGCCTTGCGCATCAGCAGTGAATCGACCGGGAATCAACTGTTGCAGCAAGCCGTCCTGGAGTCGGTCGAGACGATTTCGTCGGGTGATTCCTTGTCGCGGCCGTTGGCGGCCAGCGGACTGATCCCGCCACCGATCATGGCCATGATCAGCGTGGCGGAAGAAGCCAATACGTTGGATGTCGTTCTGGTCCGCATTGCGGATCGCATTGAACAACGGATCGAACGGCAGCTCGATATTATGGTTCGCATGGTCGAGCCGGTCATGCTGCTGATTATCGGCAGCATGGTGTTGTTCATTATTATTGGTGTTCTCCTGCCGGTCTTTGACCTGAATGCCAGCATTGGATAACTGTCGATCAAGCGTCCCCAGTTACTCTTAAGAGTACCAACAAGCCGGGAACAGCGAAGCAAACATACAATTAGGAATCAGGGAAAAATAACTTCACCTTGTTCCCTCGCCCCTTTGGGGAGAGGGTAGGGTGAGGGGTCTTAGGACACACGACTACTGCATTCTCGAAAAAGGGGGGAAGAAAATGAACCGGAAACAACATCGCCGTAAGGCATTCACGTTGCTCGAATTGATGATCGTGCTGGTGATTCTCGTGCTGTTGTTCGCCATGGTAGGTCCACGGCTCTTAGGTTCTCAGAAGAAAGCGGATATCAAGGCGGCGCGGATCCAGATTGAGAATCTGGAGTCGGCGCTGCAGATGTACCACGTTGATCTGCGGTCGTTTCCCTCGACTGAGGACGGGCTGGTGGCTCTGCTGGAACCGCCGTCCGATGAGCGTGCGGCACGCAAATGGGCTGGCCCCTACCTGGATGACGATGTGCTGCCCGTCGATCCGTGGGACAACAATTACGAATACGAGTATCCTCCGACAAACCACAAGAGTGATATCCCTGATATCTGGTCGCTCGGTCCCGACGGTGAAGCAGACACAGAGGACGACATCGTCAACTGGCGACAAACCAGCGGCGAGGCCGGAGAAGAAGAGGGCATGACTGACGGAGGTATGAGGGATGCCGGACCCAAGTCAAGTCGCAGCAGCACCAGCAGCGGCAGCAGCGGCGGCGGCAGCGGCTCGGGTAGCAGCGGGCTCGATCGCTAAGAAATGCGGGTAGAAGCAGCTGCCCGCCCCCGGCCTTGTGCCGGGGGAAGGCCCGTTTGAGAACTAGGAACGTCGCCGCCACCCGGATCTGCCCGCCCCCGGCCTTGTGCCGGGGGAAGGCCCGTTTGAGAACTAGGAACGTCGCCCACCCGGATCTGCCCGCCCCCGGCCTTGTGCCGGGGGGAGGCCCGTTTGAGAACTAGGAACGTCGCCGCCCCGGATCTGCCCGCCCCCGGCCTTGTGCCGGGGGAAGGCCCGTTTGAGAACTACGCAGGCGTAACAGAGGACTGGTCGGTCGAACGGAGTGGGTGAGGTCAGCCGGCACCCAGCCGAGACCGAAACAACCCGCGGTGCGATTCGGCCTCGGCGGCGTGCCGGCGAGTTGTAGCGTTTTTTTGCTCGGCCGCAGTTTGTAAGAACACTGTCTTGTAGTAGTCAAACCCACACCCACCGACGCGAGGTCGGTGGGGAGCCTAGTAGTCAAACCCAAACCCACCGACGCGAGGTCGGTGGGGAGTTTACGCTCTCTACACAGGTACATCAGAGTGATGCGGCCACTTATCCCTACCGGCCGATCCCGCGAGTTTGGCTTTACGCTACTCGAGCTGATGATTGTGCTATCCCTCTTGGCGCTGTTCGTCGCGATCGTCTGGCCCTCGCTCAGCAAGCCGCTCTCGCGCAGTTGGACTCAGACGGCGGCGCGTCAGTTGGCAACCGATCTGGCTCGGGCACGACTCAACGCCATCGAAAGCGGTCGCGCCATGGTCATTCGGTATGAGCCCGGTGGGACGCGTTACTTGATCACGCCAGCCGACACACTCTCCGGCTCTGGCCAATCCTCCGCTTCGTCTGAATCGACCAGCGATCAGGCGGATGCATCGATTACTGACGATGACGAAACGCCACCCTTCGAGCTGGTGATCGAAGGTGTATTGGATAACGACGTTGTGTTCCGCGACCCCACCGCCATCGACGAAGACGGTTTTCCCCGCGACTCGACGCTGGGCCAGTTGCTGCGCGATGAAATGGAAGAAACGGAAGAGGTGCAGCCGCTGATCCAGGACCAGACGCAGGAAGCCAGTTGGTCTCCTCCCACCATGATCTACCCGACTGGCCGCGCGGAGAATGCCGAGTTTGTGCTGAGTGGTCTCGATGGATACTCGGTAACCGTGACGCTTCGCGGATTGACCGGTGCCGTTTCCATAGGATTGCTGATTCGTGACCAGCGCGGCGAAGATACGTCGGCTCTGGAGGAAGATTCATACCATGCACCACCTCCTGGCGACACGGTGAATTCCTTCGATAATCAGGGAGCTCGCCGCCCATGAGAGTCCTGCACACCTTAACTTGTCCCGCAGCCTCAACCAAAGAACAAGCCTTAAGCTGGCGGAGCGCGCCAGCGGCCTTGTGCCGGTCGAAGACACGTTTGCCAATTAACTGCGACCAGCAGGATTCGCAGCGTTCGAGTAACAGTGGTAAACCAAACCGGAACTTTGCCGAGCCCGAAACAATCCGTGGTCTGATTCGGGGTCGGCCAGCTGTCGGCTGCGTGGATGCGGCAGTTCTCGGCCGCCGGTTGGCCAGCTCTTGTGCGGCGGAAGTTGTCAAGCCTGTGAAACGGAAGTCCGGGCGTCCTCGTCGCGCTGCGCGGCGGCACGCTATGACGCTGATCGAAGTCATGCTGGCAACCGTGATGCTCCTGGGCTGCGTCATGGCGCTGTCCCGAGTCGCTTTTTTGGCCAGGCGGCACGCTGCCGCCGCCGAAGATCGCACGCTCGCACAAACGCATTGCCAGAACATCATGGAAGAATTGCTGGCCGGGATCCGGCCGTTGCGTAGCGTGTCTCCTACCGCTTTCGAGGGCGGTGCATGGGTGTACATGGTCGATGTGCAGCCGTTGGACAGCGCACGGCTGGCACAGGTCAGCGTCACGGTCGAGCGGCTTGAAGATCCCGAGGGAATGCTGCCTACCGAAGACGAAATGAACGGCTTCCGCCTCGTGCGATGGGTGCGCAGCGGACAGAGTGACCTGGACTTACTGGAGTCGCCTATGAATGAAGATACGCCGCCACCGAGTGAAGATGCCCCGGAGGGGGATGAGGGAGGTGATGGGGTGATGGGGTGAGAGGATGTGGAGGTGAGAGGATGTGGAGGTGAGAGGGTGAGGGAGTGAGATCTGTGAGTTGGGTTGTGAACTGAGTGGTTTTGATGATTGAGCGTGCAAGAATGTTGGGATGTGGTACGAATTCGAGCGACGTGGGGTGTATTGCGCGGGCAAGCGAACGTCGAACATCGAACGTCGAACATCGAACTTCCAATGACGGAGTACGGCAAGGATTCGCTGGCGAGTTGGGATGGACGGTCAGGCCGCCCCTACCCCACCCAAGATTCCACCCCATTCGAAGTTCGACGTTCTCTTCATCGCACAAGGGGACTTCAGCCCAATGCGGTCAACCACCGCGCGGCGGCTACACACTGCTGGAGATGCTGATCGTCGGTGTGTTAGTGAGCGTGCTGATGTTGGGCGTCTGGTCGTTGCTTCGCACCTGGAGCGGGCTCTATGAAAAGGGTGAGCGTCGCGTGCAGTCGGCTCAGCTTGTGCGATCACTCTGCGATCAGTTTACCGACGACGTACGGGCCGTGGCATATGTTGCACCTCCGCCACAGCGACGACGAGGCGGCAGAGGTAGTGGGCAAAGCAGAAGCTCGTCACGTTCTCGGTCCTCGGCCGGCGGCAATCTGGCACTGGTGGGCGGAACGAACTGGTTAGCGCTGGAAGTACTTCAACCTCCCAGTCCTTACGTGCAGTCGGAGATCGCTGACAGGGAGGTTGCGGAAGAAAGCACGGCAACATCGTTTTACGCGCCCGAGTTGCAGCGTGTGATGTACACGTTCGAACCTCCCGCTTCCGACGCGCTTGACGGTCTCTCGTCAGCGGTGTCCGAAGCGGCCGCGTTAGATGATACCGAGGCGGTGGGGGGCGAGGAGGAATCGGTCGAGCCGTTCACAGGATTGCTGCGGATCGTGGTGCCTGTGGAACAGTATGAGGAGTTAGTGGCGTCCGAGGAAGCGGATGGATTCTCACGTTCGTCACCTGGTCTGAGCGATGCGGCATGGCAATTGCGCCAGTACGTTGTCGGCACGGATGAAACAGACTCACTCTCGGCAGGCACTCTGGCGATGTCCAGTGAAGCGAGCAGCGATCCAAGCGGCACTTTGCTCGGAATCGTGGAACAGGACGAAGTGCCGGAGGTCGTGTGGCTCGAGTTTCGCTATTTCGATGGTACGACTTGGCGCGGCAGTTGGAATAGCCAGAGCGAAGGGCGGTTGCCGGTGGCTGTCGAGTTGCGATTTGAATTGAAAGAGCCAGAAGACGAACAGCAGAATGTCAGCCCGGATGGGGAAACCGAATTGATGGAAGACGTTGGCACATCGCCCGGCACTTTGGACATGTACCCGCCTTCGGATGGCGATGTTCTCTCACCCAGCGATTTGACGTTGGATTCGATCGACACAGACTACGAAGAAACCCCCTATCACCGCTGTATCGTTTATCTGGAACCGCCCGCCGAACAGCCGCCGAGTGCGGAGGAAGAGTGATGCGTCAGGGAGTTGTACGACGGACGTCCACGTCCGTCGAGAATACACCGGTTCCGCGAGACCGCTGCACGACATGACACGTACTGCGAACCATTCATCGACATTCATCACGAGTCGCCAGGCCGGGCGGTCAAGAACGTCGCGTTCCATCTGCGCTTGGTGCGCTGAGACAATGTGGATGTTATTGCGAGCGATGGGGCCAGATGGCAGGGCGGTCCATCAGGCCGCGTTTTGCCAGCCCAGGTCGGAGTTTGCCGCGGGCGTCACCCAGGGCCGCGCTTTGTCGCCCATCGGCGACGTTGCTTCGCCCAGGGCTTGTTTAGCGCGCCCCCTTCGAGGCGTAACGCGCCGCCGCCGGCGATCCCGCCGCCGGCGGGGAATTGTCATTGTGGTGGTGACGGTTGTCATCTTGCTGATCAGCCTGGCCGCCTACGGCTTTCTGACCTTGATGCAGACCGAGAACAAGGCGGCCCGAGCACGCGGCGATCAATTGCAGGCTCAAGCGGTGGCGGCATCGGGACGCGAGTATCTGGCGTCAGTTCTGGAGCTGCCACGTAGCCAACGGCCGGAAGGTGCCGAGGTAGGGGATCTGGCCGAAGTGTTTGGAAACGTCCTGGTTGACGGTGACCAGGAAGAGCGAGACGAAACGACTCGACAAGGTCGGTTCTCCGTGCTGGCTCCTGATAATTCCGAGACGTCCACGCGGGGTTGGCGTTTCGGCTACGAAAATGAATCGGCCAAAATCAACCTGGCACGTCTGCTCGATCGAGAACGACGTGAGCCGGGTGCTGCGCGCGACGCGCTGATGAACCTGCCTTACATGGACGAATCGACTGCCGATGCCATCCTCGATTGGATCGACCCGGATGATCAGGCACGGGACTTGGGTGCCGAATCGGAGTATTATCTCGGGTTGACTCCGCCGCGCCGTCCGCGCAACGGACTCCCGCCGTCCCTGGAAGAGCTGTTGTTGGTGAAAGGCGTCACGCGCGAGAAACTGCTGGGAACCGACCTGAACGCAAATTTCCGGTTGGATGATTCAGAGGATGAATTGGCGAAACAGCAAGCCGAGATCGCCAGTGATTCGGGCACGCCTTGGTGCCAGTTTCTGACCGTGCGTAGTGCCGAACGTGACGAGACGTTTGACGGTCAACCTCGAGTGCAATTGAATCAGGCCGATCTTGGTTCGTTACACGGTGAACTGGCGTCGGCTCTTGAGCCCGCCTGGGCCAACTATATCGTCGCCTATCGGCAATACGGACCGTATCGCGGATCGGGTGAAGCGGACGTGGCGGAAAATCTCGCCATCGATTTGTCGGTGCCCGCGAAGACATGGATTCGCTCGCCGCTGGAGCTGATCGCAACGCGCGTCGGTATTCCCGATGACGAGAAAAAAGTGCACGTGTTCGCCAGCCCCTTTACGTTGGACCCGGTCGATATGCGCGAGTACCTGCCGACGTTAATGGAGGCCGTTACGGTGGGCAGGGGAACGCCCTTGTTCGGCCGAGTGAATGTGAATTTGGCGCCGCCGGAGGTGTTGGCGGCCCTACCGGGGATCGATATGGCGCTGGCCGATCGCATCGTTTCCGCTCGATCTTTACTCTCCGCCACCGATCCACAGCGGCGGCACGCAGTCTGGCTGCTGACCGAGGGGATTGTCGATCGCTCGGCCATGATGCGGTTGGAGCGGTATGTGACGACCGGCGGGGATGTGGGACGTGCACAGATTATCGGTTATTACGATCAACGTACCCCGCTGATGCGGTTCGAGACGGTGGTTGACGGTACCGAGCGTCCGGTGCGCAAGTATACTACAAGGATCTGCGGCGTTTAGGGCGTGGAGCGGTGCAGGACGTAATGGATGCCGCGCAAAGCATGTGAGTACCGTGTCGGAACCGAGGCATGCTTGTGGAAACGACATGTTCGCCGAGTTGGCCGAAGGCCAACTCTCACTGTCGCCTGGGGCAAATGCCTGGTCCTTAATCACAAGTCCCCCACTGGGCTTGTCCCAGTGGAATCAGGTTTGACAGCTAGGCACGCGCGATCCCGCGTTTGGGATCCCCCACTGGGCTTGTCCCAGTGGAATCAGGTTTGACAACTACGCACGCGAAAACAACGAAACAGAAAACGGCACACGAGCATGGCCACATCATTTCGAACGTCATGGCGCAAGCCCGTACTGGCGGTGCAATGGGATCGGACCAGCATTGATTACGTGCTGGCCGATCGCAAGGCGGGGCGGGTGCGCATCATCGCTGCCGGATCGCTCAAGTCGGGTGACGAGGAACAGCCGCCGTCGCCTGGCGAAATGCTGATGGCCGAACTGCAACGGCTGGGCACGCGGCGCGCGGACCTGGTCGTTGCCTTAGGACGCGGCAGTGTGGATGTGATTCCGTTACATTTGCCGCCGGCCGCCGACGACGAGTTGCCGACTCTGGTTTCCAATCAGGTGATGCGTGATGCGGGGGAAATTGCCGACACGGGAATTGTTGACTATGTCGTCCTACCGGGCGCCGCCGACGAACCTCGGACGGGTTTCGCATTCGCGGTCGATGCAACGACGATTGAGCAGGTCAAGGCGGAAGCTGCCAAGGCGTCCCTTAAGCCTTGCGAGATCGTCTATCGTCCGCTCGCCTCGGTCACCTTGCTGCGGCGGGTCGTTCCCCAGTCACAGCGCACCATGATTCTCGTGACACTCCACGACCGCGAAGCGGATATCTCCATCGCGCGCAGCGGAGGGCTGATTTACACCCGTACGGCCCGGCTGAGCGACACGAAGAACGTGGGCGATATCGCCGCTCAGCTGGCCGTCGAAATCCGTCGGTCGCTGGCTGCGGCATCGTTGACAACGGATGCCGAAGAACAACATCTCTATGTATTTGGAGCGTTGAAGGAAACCGAACAGCTGGTACAGGATCTGGCCGAGGAATTGTCATTGCCCGCCTCGCTGTTGGATCCGCTGCGAGCCGAACAGGTCGAGGGCCCGACGCCCGATCGCGTGGGGAGACTTGTCACCGTTGCTCGGGATGGTCTACGACCACTATGGCGCATCGCACGCGGTCGATTTCCTGCATCCAAAAGAACCTCCGGCGCCGCCGAGTCTCGTGCGGCGCATGGGAGCTTACGCCGCCGTCGCTCTCGTGCTGGTGGCGATGGGCGCATATTATCTGTGGGACTGCGCGAGTCAAGGACACGGCCGAAATCGCGGATCTGCGAAATAATCTCGACAAGACCTCGGCGCGACTCGCTAAGGTTCAAGAGAAGCAGGCCGTGGTCGACGCGGTGTGGCAGTGGCAGACCGACAACGTGAATTGGCTGGATGAGTTCTTTGATCTGGCGCAACGCTTTCCCAGTGGGCGCGATGCGATGGTCAGACGACTCTCTGTCTCACCCGGCCGTAACGCAGAGAGTGTCATTAACCTGACCGTCAACGTACGTGATCAGGCCGTTATTGCCCAACTGGGCAACCAGCTGCGCGATGCCAACCATGATGTTCGCAATAGCGACGTCTCCGAACAAACTTCGTCCGCCGACTACCCCTGGCAGTTCGAAACGCGTATTACGGTCCGCAAACGCGAGGTGGACGATTATCGCAAGAACGCCCCGGCCGACAAGCCCAAAGGTGACATCGCCGCCAGCACCATGGCGAATCTCGAGAATGAGTAAACAAGATAAAGCACCTCGGCGCCTTTTTTCTTAATCTTAATCTTAATCTTAATCTTAATCCTCGAGGCCCAGTTGTTCCACATAAGTCTGATTTCCACTGGGCTCGTCCCAGTGGGATCACAACTGGTTGGCTACGCGTCACCCACACAATTTTTCTGCTCTCCGCCGGGCTTGTCCCGGGGGAAGCGGCGACTTTCACGCTACAGTACCGCCGACAGTCGTTTCTTCCCCCGCCCACAAGCCCGGCGGAGAGCAGTAGAAAGTGATGTTAGAGATAATGCTCAACGTGACGAATGTAGCTCGTCAGTTGTCGCTCCCACTGAGACAAGCCCAGGGGAAACGTGCGCAATAGATGTGTGGTACAACGAGACACGAGGACGGTGACGTGCACCGTTGCTTTGATCCTTGTGCTTTGGTGGTGGCCGCGGGTCACGTTGAGGAGTAAGAGTAAGATTAGGATTAAGAATACGATAAACCGTTAACCGGCGCCGCTGTGGCGTGCTCGTCACACATCAAAACCCAACCCCGGACCAATCATGAACACCAAACGAAATCGCTGGCTGCTCGGGGCACTCGGTCTGATTGTCGTCTTCTATGTCGGTGATCTCGGGTATCGGAAATTGTTTGAAGAACCGGCCCAGAAGAATGAACGCGTCAAAGAACTGCTGGGCAAGAAACTCAAGTCGACCCAGCAGGAACTTGTCCGGTCTGCCAAAGTCGTCGAGCAACTGGAACAACTCGAACAGAAGTCGCTCCCCTGGGATGCCGAAATGGCTCGTGCGCGGTATCAGGATTGGCTGTTGCAGTTGGCCAAAGATGCCAAATTGACGAGTACTAGCGTCGATTCGGGTGAGCCGGTCGCCGTGACAAAAGCGAGGCGCGGTAGTAAACGTCCCATCGAGATTTACAGACGGTTTTCCTTTTCAATACGCGGGCGCGGCGATTTGGCGCAGGTGACGAAGTTTCTGTATGATTTCTATCGGGGTGGGCATTTGCACAAAATCACTTCCATGTCGCTGAATCCCGTGAGCGGTGGACAGGAGGTTGATCTGAGTGCGTCGATCGAAGCCCTTGCCCTTCCTAACGCCGATCGGGAAGCAGAACTCACCACGCTCGTCTCCAATGAACTGGCCCTCGAGGATGTTCGCGATTACCAGTTTATCAGTCGTCGGAATTTCTTTGGCCGCGGAGGGACACAGTCGGCGTGGAGTCAAATTCGTTTGACGGCCGTCACATCCGATGTCCGAGGAAAGGGTGAAGCCTGGTTCAAGGTCTCAGACCAACGGGATACCGACATGCTGCAGGTCGGACAGGCGATCAGTATGCCCTCGTTCGACGTGCTGGTCGTCGCGCTGGACGAGGCCGGCGCCACGGTAAGTGTCGACGGGCAATTCTATCACCTGACGATCGGTCAGAGTTTAGCCCAGGCTGCCCCGGTTGCTGAGCCCGGGAAGTGAGGGGGTGATGGCGTGAGGGGCATGGTCGTGAACGGTTTTTCGGGCAGGATGTTCTGACGATTCTTTACGCCAAGGGCGTTACATCCCAAAGCCCAGGGTCAGCGACGGTCGCTCGGCGACCGGAGCGCCACTCTGGGCTGTCAAAAATATTGCATTCCATCGCCGTATTGCCCCCTGACAAACCGGTTTTTTGTTCCGACCATGGAGCTCCCTCTGGC
>CAVOYC010000003.1:0-82338 GCA_963700575.1 uncultured Planctomycetota bacterium
GTCAGTGCCGTGACCTCGCCCTTAACGTAATCGTATGTGCTCCCTCGGCGCACCGTTTTGGGTCATCTTTCAGAAAACGAGTTTGGAAGTCATGCCGGGTCCAAAGCTACCTCCGACGATGCCCGGTCGTTCGATCAGAACGGTTTCCGCTCCCGCTCGAGCCGAGGCCAACGCTGCAGCAATTCCTGAAAAACCGCCGCCTGCGACCACAACATCCACATCATAGGCGACCGGCACCCGCTTGGCCGGTTCGAGAACGAACTCGGATGGCAAACCGACCGGTTCATCGCCTTGCCCCGCGTCAAGGCTCGTGCACATGACCAAGAAGACGATGAAAAGTGCTCTTTGGAGTCTCACGCATGAATGGCGGTCGTACATCGCGTTTGTCCTTGATATCTGAGTTCAGATTCTGCAGCTGGTCTCAATGGAATGCTGATTATGATATCGCAGAAGCGATGGAAGGGCGCCTGGGTGTGCCGGGCCTCGATTTCCAGCGCCAATAGAACCTGAAACCCCTGGGCGGTGCCAGCGGATGACGGTTTCAGGCTGCACGAAAGCGAGTGCCGATTGGGCCGAAAGCTTGCAGAGCCACACCCAGAAGACACGATCGCGTGGACGCAACTTCGGGCGTTTGACCGACTGCTTGAACATCGCCACCTGCTGTCTCAGTGCGAGGTTCTCGATGGCCAACGTGGACCTGGGAACGAGCATCGCTCGGAGGAACAGAACACACGCTTGGAGATGCTCATTTCCGCACCTGTGAGATTGGCAAAAATGGGCTATTTTACCGCCAGCCTGACGCAGCGGGGAAACGGCGTAAGTTGGGGTTGACTGGACGTGCGGACGGGGATTATTAGTAGGGACTGGTCATTGAGATCAACGAGTCTGCCAAGTAGTCACGGCGAATGAATAATAAATCGAACGATTGCGTTTTGCCATCAATGGCCTGGAGTAGTCATCGACCAGATCGAAGACGAGGTGGCCGTCACGTGGCACACGGAAAACACAAGGTTTAGGCTGCACAATCGTGACAACCGCCGTCAAATGGAACGGTCAGTTTCCTCTTTCCGCGGGCGGCGGGCGGCGGGCGACCGGAGTCGGACAGCGTCACTTTGCAGCCATGGATGTGCGTAACTCGTGTCTCCGTAACAGACTTTCGCCACCGGGCTCGCCCCGGTGGTTCTACGTTTGCTGACTACTCTGGCAGCCGAAAAACGAACCTTGCCGGCCCTCGCCGCCTCCGGCGGCGAGGGCCGGCAGGAAGGAAACTCATGGGTGGCCGAGATCGACGGTAGTTGTCAAACGCTCTACCACCGGGACGAGCCCTATCACTCCGGTTTGCTCGGGCGGGATTTGCTGGATGTCTCTACGTGGTAATCTAGGGAAGTTTACTTGGTGGCCGCATGGGTGGTTAGGGGTGGCAGTTCATCCAGGAAATCGGGTTTCCGGAGGATTCTTTTGGGGAGCCGGATGCGAGCTTGTGCTGCAATCGACTTTTTGCTCCTTAATCAGCCGCTTCGTTTTTTCTGCGTGCTGGGAGAGCGGTTCGGGCAGCGCTTTGAGAGTGCCGATGGTCAGTTGGAGATAGATGGGATTGGTGAGATTGGCAATCAGCGGCAACTCCGGCGGCAGATGAAGCAAGTCACGACGAAGGTTCCCGCGTCCGTGAACGCGACGGTGCAGCCGTTTCAATAATCGAAAGAAGTGTTCGATAGCATTGGTCGTGCGAGGAATTCCTATCGCTTCGTTGTGTTCGTCGAGCGACACGAGTTCAGTGTGCTCTCCACATTCTCTATGTGCTGCAAAATGATCTGGATGCATCGCTTTTGAGATGGCAAGGCGTCGGAGAGCTCCTCACGTAGTTTTCCAGCCAATGCATCGATCCGATCAACGATAACTTCCGCTTGGCCCCCAGGCAGATCATAAGGCTCAGACCGTGGCGTCGAACTCTCCTCGTCCGGCGGAAGACGCAAGGCTTGGCGAAGACGTTGCAAATAGCCATGAGCTTCTTCAAACTCACGAGCTGCCTGTTGGACCTTGGAGTCGTTCAAAGAGTGTTCTAATCGCTGGTGCAAGTTTCGCAGGGCTAGGAAGTCGTTGGATTTCACGTCGGCCTGACTGAGGATTTCCTCCAGCACGTGATGGCCGCTCTGCAAGCGGCGATGGAAGTAGAGGAAGAAGGGATCGAACGGATAGCCTTCCCGATGGCCGTCACTGGCGTAGTCCGCAATCCACTCGTGAATATTCAGAAGCATTTGCTGCTGCAGGACGCGAGGATTCAGATCTGTGGGGACATGACCTTGTAAACACTCGTACGGGTTTTGCCGCTGGCGGCAGCCTTTCAGAAGTTGCCGCCGCAGATCTACCCGTAACGTCTTCAAGCGGTTTTGGAGTTTATGGGCCCGCATCGCTTTGCACAGTTTCTTCTGCGGCGGACCGCACAAGTCTTCCCCCACGTCGCTGAGAAAGTGGAAGTGACATTTTTTTTGCTGCACGTTGGGAAAAACCTTGTAGGCGGCTTCGCCAAGGGCTTGGCTCAGATCGCTCAGAACGTAGGTGGTATCGCCCAGTTGCTGTTGGATTCCCTGCAAAACGTCGGCGGTTTCTTCCTTGTTTTCGGACGAAAGTTTCCAAGCACCCAAAACGATACCAGAGGTCGGTTCCAACGCCACCAACAAGACCGGCGGCCCGTCCTCACAGGTGCTGTCGATCACAAGCACATAGCCGCCATGCGCCTGGAAATATTCGGATAGGGCGGTAGGGAGGCCTGATGAAACACCCCCAAGTCGGCTCCCGTTGCAAACGCCACAGCGCCTGTTCGGACAAAGACAACGCATCGCACCGAGTCGCCGAAGTCTTGGGCCACCTCGCTGAGTCGTTCCACACGAAAGCAACGACTCCAAGCCTACATACACCATCAAGCGAAAGGCATACCGGTCGCGCGGTGCCACCATTCTGCTCAATCGGTGTGGACCGATAGACGATCGTGGGTTTTGCTGAATCATAAGGGACATGTTCCACGACTCTTTCCCGCGCGACAAAGACGCCGTAAGTCAGGCAATAGATCGTACGACATTTCGTGTAGCGTTGTCGCACCGTTCCGGCGGCAGTTGCGAGGGCACTTCGGCCGGAAAGTCGAAGGTGGGAATACCGCGCAACGAGCTGGCTTCTCGAAGTTTCTGGCCCAGCTGATCCAGCAGATGCCGGACTTGCTCGTGAAAAATCAGAAGCCCTTTTTTTCGCTCAAGTCATAAAAGTCAAAGATGGTGTCCGCACTCGTTCGGCCGTGATCTGGGTTGCCTCCCGCCTCAGACGCGTCGCCAATTGTCGGAGGGGACGCTTTCGGTTGATCGATGGCGACCACCAAGGTACGAATCACCGTGTGGCGAAGTGAAATCCCGGCGGCAACAGCGGTGAAGCCGCGGCAGGAGGAGATACCGTCGCCACTCGCCGAGCTTGTTTCTGACGCGATTGGGCTGCAGGTTGCTTGCCGTAGTAGAGATACAAGCGTCCCTGTTTTTCCGCACGATCCGCTGCTCGTCAGCCAATCGCTGCAAGAAGTGTCGGCACTCCACCCCAAGCAACTCGTCAAGTTCGCCCGCCGTGTATCCGGCTAGTGAGTTTTCGACAAGTTGCACGAGTGTTTCGTTGAGCGTCCGAAATCGCGAGAACCGTTTGTCGTCATATTCCCACAGACCGTGCTGATCAAAGCGGGGAATATCGACCAACGTATAGAAACCGGCGTTGTAGTTGTAGGAGGAATAATAGCCGCACTTTTTGAGAGCCCCAAAGACAGTCATTCGGCTGCACTGACATCGTGACAGCAACTGCTCCATCGAGAGGACTCGATGTTGACGCAGCTGGTGGAGAACGCACTTTTGTTTGGGTGAAGACTTGGGCATGACATCCCTGACACTGTAGAATATTCCATTAGACAAACAGCCTGCCATATATGGAATACTATACATTATCATCGCTTGCCACACCAGTCACAAATACCCCACATTCCCTCCCGGAAAGAAAAAACTTCTCTGCGCAACACGAGACAGGCGATAGCGTACGAAATACCTATTTGCACGTTTCCTGTTGCCGTAAGCTCTTGCTAGATAAGGTGCAGAAGCCAAATCAAACGGCAAGCCAAGCGCAAACCGGAGTGATAGGGACTAGCCCGGTGGCGATAAGTCCCGTGTTAATAAGGGCTTAAGATGATCTTAACAGTGAAAGTGGTGCTGTCCGACTAGTTACGTGGTTGCAGGGCGATGGTCGCTTGATTCAGATAGCTGCAAGTACACCAACTAGCAGCGTCCTGCATCAGCAGAAGCCCACCGGCGGGAATGCCGGCAATCCAGCATCCGGGCCGAACTCCACCGTAGTTCTCCGTACCATTTGACCTTTCCAAATCAAGGTAGCCAAGCGTGGCGGATCGGAACACCAACAGGCGTCGTGACCCCACCACAATGCCGCAACCATAGGAGCGTTCGAACGTGAATGGCAGCGGCGCACCGGTCAGAAGGTCCCATGCGCCTGGCGGAGCGTAGACCGAAGAGTCGCGAAGCACGGGGCGATCTTCATAAGTCGCGGCAACGTCCCAGAGTGGCTTGCCGTCGATCGCGCGAAACGCGGCCAATCGGTCACCGCGCTCTGAATCGCGAGTCGCCTGGTGAACGGCTTGGTACGCCGCCAGCAAGATGTCGTGCTTGTTGCTGTAGACCAACAGTGTGGCAAACGTCTCTTTGTCGGCCCTCCAAAGAGGCTGGCCCGTTTGCACGTCGAGCGCCAACAGCCGACCTGGCCGATGCGATATCAGACGTTGATACACTTCGTCCTCCCCGCTTCCGCTGGCCTGCGCTCGTCGTCGCGCCAGGGCTCGAGCATCAGACTCAGGCAGCCGAACATCATCAAATGGGGCCGGCACGCGGTCGACAAGATACACTCGCCCGTGACCGATCGCTATCGTGTTGTGTCGAATAGAATGCTGTGGTTCGAACGTCCACTTCAGCTTGCCGGTGCGAGCATCCAGGGCAAACAGCAACAGCGATTCTGTGAATTGACCACCGGTATCCCAACGATCTGACCAGCTCTTCACCAGGTAGTTCTGGTCGACCAGAGATCCGAAAAGAAGGTCGCCATCACAGGCAATGTATCCCCAGATTCCTTGCGTGCCGTCAGGGCGCCGTGGCGGTTCAATCTCGGCCACCTGACGACCGCTTCGAACGTCCAGGCACAGGCATTGCTGTCCATCGTGCACATATAGTCGGTCGCCGGCAACGCAGTAGTTACCGCCTGTCCAAGCGGCTCCGATACTATGTTCACGGTGATACGAAGCGAGCACACCTGGAAGCGGAACTTCCCAGAGAGTACGTCCGTTATAGATGCTCTGAGCTCGCAGACAATGCAATCCTTCAACGAACATGATCCCCTCATGCACCAGAGGGCCGGGACCGCGGCCGTGTCGATTGGGCATGACGAGATCGGTATCACGAAACCACAGCATCTCGAGAGGACTACGCACGATCGCGTCGTCAGAACATAGCGTGTTGGCGAGGTCTGCGTTTTGATGTGTCCATTTGCCCGCTCCAGCGAGTGGACCGCGCACGGCTACGCTCATCGCTCCCGGTTGGCCGACACAAACACGTCCGTATTGTGGGCATAGCATTCGGTTGACCGCGGAGGGCGGAACAACGGTTGCGGGTCCGTCAACTACCGACCGCCCGGAAACGACAAGATCGGCGAAATGATTGGGATAGGACAATTTCGCCGGGTCGTCGCAATGGACCGTGATCCGAACGCCGTACAAACCGGCCTCATCAATCAATTGTCTGGCGGAGCGGACGTTTTCCGGATCCGAGTCTACCGCGTAGATTTGCAGTTTAGATCGTCGAGCCAATTCGATCGCGAGACGACCGTCGCCACAGGCCAGGTCCAGGCAATATCCCTCGCGGACATCGGTCTGCCGCAAAATCTCCTCAGCGGCCGCCACATACTTGGAGCGATCACCTGGCGTCACACCTGGAGCAGGCGGCGAATTCGTTGGAGCGATTGAGCTCGCCGCACCGGCAAAGCACTCAATGTCCCCCTGATCGGTGCTGACATAAAGGCACTCGTTCGAGACAGCCAGACCACGAACGCTACCGCGTAAGTCAGCCGTCCATGCAAGTGATCGCGAGTCCATGTCGACAATCGCCACTCGACCTCGTCCGCCCACTATGATCTTGTTGTCCGCGACCACCAGCGCGCCGCCACGCGCTGCGTACCGGTTCTGGTCCATGCCGTGGAACTCATCACATTGTCGGGCGTCCTTGTCTCCTCTCGCTTGGAGTTATCAGGTTCAGCGTCGAAAGGAACGGCGATCGTCCAGGTCGGCTCGCTGAGGACCTTGACTTGGATCTTCTTGCCACGGCGGTCCGTGCGTTCTTTCTCAACAAACAGGTTTTCTCGATCCCAGACCTTCACCTTGCCGTCCGCCGTAGCCACGACAAAACGCGGGTGTACGGCGAGTGGAAGACCAAGATCGCCCCAGAGGACGCCGTCGTTCAAGGAATAGACCGCGCCTCCGTTGAAGAAATACGGCGCCGCAGCAACCACCTCAGCACCGCCACGTTGCTGGTTGAGCTGTAGCTGAAAGAAGCGCAATGCTCCGTCGGATCGCGCGAAGGCAGCGGGGACGGCCCGGCCGGTCGGCACGAGCAAAGTGTCAGCCGTTGCGACCAGATGCCCTTGTGCGGCGACACCACTCCGGGCACGCGCAGTCTTATGAGGTTGATCCATCTCCAGTGATCCGGTCGAGTCGTTACACCAAACCACTCGACCAGTATCCGCGGTCACTGCGTAAATATATACGCCCTCGGATGGCCAGATCCCGGCCGCATAATAGACAGTATCATCAAGGACGACCGGTCCACCTCGCGCCGGCCAGCGCGAGATCATGCGATCGTTCCCCAGCAGCATATCGCTGCGGGGACCACCGCGCAGTTTCCAAATAAGCTGACCGTCCCCTGCCGTCAGGCAGTATAAGTGTCCATCGTCGCTCGCCACGAACAGACGATCCCGCCAAACCGCCGGTGCAAAGCGAATCGGGGCATCGGTGAAGAACGTCCAACGCGTTTCACCGGAGGCAGCGTCGAGAGCGTAGATCTTCCCGTCGGCCGAACTGC
Organism: uncultured Planctomycetota bacterium; assembly: GCA_963700575.1. Lineage (GTDB taxonomy): Bacteria > Planctomycetota > Planctomycetia > Pirellulales > Pirellulaceae > JAJRVM01. The sequence goes on from CAVOYC010000003.1 coordinate 7,155, forward strand.
CGTAAAATAGCTTGCCGTTCGCAACAACCGGCTGATATGCGGCATCGAAACCGAGTCGTTTGCGCGTCGGCCATGCCGGCATCGGAGGATGCGTCGCCACGTGCGACCATTTTCTCGACAGCTTGTCCGGCAGCGAGTTTGATGTATAGCTGCTTCGAGCCGCATCGGCACCGTACATCGGCCAGTCGCCGGAAGCAGAATCAGCCGGAGTCGAAAGCAGCATCGCCAGTACGAGGGTGATCTGTTGCATATCGTTTCACCAAATGCGGCCGAGCGGACGGATTTCGATCAGATCGTCTATGTGACGAGTTCGAGTCACTCGGCGACTCATTTCGGTCTCGGTGTAGCGACGATTGAAGGCACGCTCCTGGCGCGACCAACCGAGTCACCAAACGTCGGGGGTAGTTATCAAATGCCGTAAGTAGTTCGCTAGCGGGGCATGTATCACTGAGATTGCGTTGCCCTTCCTCGGCTTCGCGGACGCCACGTTTCGTATCTGATATGTGACCGTCCAGCGAGTTGGCGCTCGACCGGTACGTCCTGGAGCTCTGTCGACACGAAGAATTTCGGCAGCCACAGCTTTGTCAGTCATGCAGTTGCATGTCCAACAGCATCCGCTCTAGTTCTTCGAGCGACGTTGTCTTTTCCTGCACGTGCCGTCGCACGCAATCTTCCAAGGTGGCCACACCCTCACTGATCGCGATCTGCCGGATCTCCTCGGTTCGACGCATGTCGGTCGATTGCATCTCGCACAGCAGACGACGCTAAAAGTGTCTCGAAGACACCAATTCGCCCCGAGTATCCAGTACGAAAGTTACTATCGACGGGGATGCCACGCACAACGTTCTGGCCGGACTGCAGCCCAAGTCTTTCAATCGCCTCGTCAGCCGGTATGTACTCCTCGCGCGAGGCAACACTCACGCGACGCACAAGGCGCTGCGATACAATGCCTCGTAATCCATCGCCAAGGAGCGTTGAATGCACGCCAAATTGCCTGAGGATCGCCAGCGCGGAAGCCGCACTCCCCGCGTGAAGGGTCGACAAGACCAAAACGCCGGTCAGCGCAGCTTGGCAAGCGATCGCGGCGGTTTCGGCGTCTCGAATTTCCCCGATACCCAGAATGTCGGGATCCTGTCGCAACACACCGCGAAGTGCCGCAGCGAATGTAAGCCCTATTTTGCCCTGTACTTGAATCTGATTGGCTCCGGGCAGCAGCCGCTCAACCGGATCTTCGATGGTAACCAAGCTGCGATCTGCCGAATTCAATGCTTTCAGTAGACTGAAAAGGGTCGTGCTCTTTCCGGCACCAACCGGACCGACAATCAGGAGGAGACCGTACGGAGACCTCAACAAGCTCCGCACCACGGCCAGCTGATTGTCGAAGAATCCCAGATCCTCTAACCGCGTAAACTCTTCCGAATCCGGCATCATGCGCAATGTCAGCCGCTCGCCATAGATGGTCGGAAGACTGCTCACTCGAATGTCACGCGAAATCCCATCGAACTGTTGAGCCGAAATGTGCCCGTCTTGCGGAACTCGGCGCTCGGATATGTCCATCCCCGCTGTGACCTTGATGCGCGACAGCAAGTTATTTCCCGCTGCGGCCGGTATGGGAATGATGTCTTGCAGTTGGCCATCCACGCGAAACCGAACTCGTACACCGACAGGCGTCGGATCCAGATGCACGTCCGTTGCTCGGTGGTCGAACGCCCGCTTCAACAGCACGTCCGCGACGGAGTAAGGATCAACGACACTTAGTAATTCTGTCAACTCGGCTGCTAGAGCCGTATTCGGGATCCTCGACGCGCTCATTCCGATTCAACCTCGCGGGAGGGTTCGACCGAAGAACGAAAACTAATCGGGTTTCTTTCGAAGAATAACGTGGATAGGGCGAACAGGCTAACCACAATCGCAAGCGCGGACAGCATGCGGCGGAATCCAGTGTCTTTTAGCACCGAGACAATTCCAACCGTCAGCGACACCGCACCCAGCAACAAAGCCGCAAGCTGTGCGTTGACTTGTATCGCTTCCTTACCGTCCCGAAACATCATCACCGTAGCCAGAACGGCGAGAAGCGAGCAGGGAAATGCGGCGATAGCGAGTATGCGTAGCTCACGCTCTTCCCGTTCGGCACGTCGCGAAACTCCCAGTTCGTAGGCCGCTTCTTCCCTGTCTGACACGATCGTCCACAGTTTTTGAAGTCCAGCGGACTCTAGTTCTTTTCGCACGCGATCACGGGGACTGACAACCACGAAGCGGCGAGACTTTTTGTTCAAAGACTTCCAGATGCGCACCAGCGAGGCTACGGTGCCGCTACGGACCGTCAGCAAGTGGGAAAGGTCGACCAAGAGTTGCGAACAGTGAGTGGACTTTATCGTCTCGATCGTAGAGCAGGTTGCTTCCTCCAACCGGTCCCATTGCATCTCCGCCAGTTCTGGTTTCACTTCCAGGCAACAATAAGTGCGGATCTGCTCGATGTTGTAGGGCTCGGCCTTGGAATCGGTTGTCGAATTCACTTTTCGTTCCGCCCGCGTCTTTGTCGATCACAGGTTGGACCACGACGCTAAAAAATACCGGCAACTCTTTGGCGACTGAGCAAACGCACAAAACGTGTGGGAATAACGATGTTCAGTGCTCCGCATGCAACAGCTGCGTTGTGGGTATCGGTTCGCTCTTGACAACGTCGCTTCACTTTTGACAACGTCGCTGGTGCGCAATATACCGAACGACCTCACGCTTGGGAAGTCGTGTCCTATTAGCAGCCTTACGGAGCCGCGAGCCTTGCCACCCAATCGTCACGACTCGATGGTCGTGGGATCGGGCAGTGGCCCACGATCAAGACCCCAGGTCGCGGCGTGAACATCGACAGTTATACCACGGTCGCATCCCTGCTGACTTAAAAACTCCATCAGACGCGACGGCACCGTGCCGGTGCCGCACAACAGCATGAAGTTGTCGTAGACCTCGATGCGACCGTATAATACTCCTCACCAGACGATACTGCGTAGGGGGTTGAAGTGCCCACAGCTGAGGTGTGCTTTCGCAGACAGTCATAGCATGCGGTATTTCCGCCGCTGTTTGAAGATACGACAATCGTGAATGTGGAAACCGCAAAGACGGGAGACATGAGAATGAGCATTGCGCCGGGCGAAGTGTGCGTTGTTCCTTGTTGTGCTGTTATCTGCCGGGTTGGTGAATTCTGTTTTGCAGTCGGCAGAGCCAACCAAGAGTGTCTTGATTGTCGTGGGGCCGTCGAGCCATCCGCCGGGCACCCACGAGGTTGCAGCCGGCGCGCGGGTGATGGAGCACTGCCTGGGCCAAGTTGACGGGGTCCAGGTGACACTCCATCAGGGGTGGCCACAGAACAGCAAGCTCGTCAAGAACGCGGCAACGATCGTCTTCATCGGCGATCTGTTTCCACCCGAGGTGTTGCCGGAACCAGAGAAAGTCAAAGCGGAACTGGCCGCGGCGATGGATCGAGGGTGTGGGCTCGTCTGTGTTCACTACGCCACCGGCCTGCGAGCACAGCATGTAGCTGAAGACGGATCGCATCCGTTGCTGAAATGGCTGGGTGGCTATTTTGCCAGCGGCTGCCCCCATCATAAATCGGTTGCTCGGGTCTGTCCGGCGACGCTGACTCCCGAGAAGGTTGACCATCCGGTGTTGCGAGGCTGGAAGGAATTCCAGTTCGATGACGAACCCTACTGGAACAACTATTTCGGCAAGGACGGGCCGCTCCAGAACGTCACATCGCTGGTCAGTACACTGCTGCCACCAGAAGCCCCGAAGAAAGAAACCGTGGTCTGGGCCGTGGAGCGAGCCGATGGCGGACGCGGTGTCGGGCTCGTCATACCCCACTACTATCGCAATTGGCGGATCGACGATCTCCGCACGCTGATCCTCAATTCGATCTGCTGGACGGCCAAGTGCGAAATTCCACCCGACGGTGTGCAGTCGTCACTGCCGGACCTGGCCAGGTTTGAACCGGCCGCGGTAGAGCCGATGCCGCAACCGAAGAAGTAGCATCAGCAAACTGTCCCAAACAGTCTGGAATCATGGGAATGCTCTCTGGCATGAGCGGCAGTTCACACTGGCCGTCATGGCAGTCCGCTTTGGGGCAGAGCGTGAAGAAGAACCAGATATCTCTTAGCGCAGTGCTTGCGATAATCACAGCTCAAGCATTAGGCTTGGCGCTAACGCGTTGGCTACCCCTCATGAGCCTCCCGTTTTTGGGCATTTGGTGCATGTTCTTCGCCCGGCATTTTGATTGGCTACGTGGTGAACAGTACGAAGGGGAGTATCGTTGGCGGACTGGTGAGTGGCCCAGCGACTTTCGGTAGCCCAGCAGCGGGGGCATTGTCTAGCTCTGTCGAGCCGCCGAAGGTCGCTCGACCGATTTACCATTCCAAGTTCTGCCGCAGCGATCAGTTGACGCTGTGTTCTCTTTCAGCGAGAAAGCGATAGTTGAACCTTCCCATGGGGGCGCTGTCGCCGTTGATGGTGAAGGCGTCGATGTCGTCTTCAATCTGGAAGTTGTCGGCCCACTTGAACTCGATGTCGATAAGGTCGCCTTCGGCCAAGCCCAGCAAGCGGCGCGGCACCGAAAGCATCAATTGGTTGTCGCGGACCATGAACCGTGCTGTACCTTTCGGCTGCCAGTTCCAGCCGTTCGCGGTGTGCTCGATAACGCTGAACTCACTATCCTGCAAATGGCGGTTGATTGCGATGTTGTAGCCCTCCCATCCGGTCGCGGGATCGCGGTCGGTGTCAATGAAAAGGACCATCCAGTCAGAGTCGGTGAAATGCGTCATGGCGTCCCGCGTCTTGACGTAGAAGTAGAGATTCTCGGAATCGCGCGCAACTTTCGACAGCACGATATCGTTGCGGCCGGTGATGTTGCGGGCGCGGGTCGCAGTGTTGTAAGTCGGATGGTTGCGATGGGTCGTGTCACCGATGGTGTCGCGATACTCGGGGCCTACATGATCCCACTGGCACATGGGCCCAGCGATATCGATGCTCTTGGTGCGGAAGCCGGTGGAAGGGGCCGTGCCCCTTTGTAGCGCCGTATGTAGTTGACCATCTGGTAGTAGTAGTTGTCGCCGTGCCCGCCCTTCATCGGCTCGATATCGCGGCTGTGCTCCTGGTTGAAGGTGTCCACGAACATCACCGGTTTCTGCACACCGGCGAACTCTTTGAAGCGCCCGCCGAACCACTCGTTCCAGCCCGTGACGAAGATAAAGAGCGGATCCTCTTTGAGCGCATGTTCCCATTGCTCGGCGAAATTGTAACCGTGGAGAGTCGCACCCGGATCGTCCGTATCCTTGCCATTGTGGAAGCTGCGTCCTAACGCGCCTTCCTCACTCAGACAACCTGTGCGCAGGCCCGTGAAATCGCCAATGGGTGGCGACTTGGGGTCCTGAACGGCATTCTGCGCGACGCCGACCGACATCTGCTCTCTTTCTGCGCGGTCATTGACAAAAACGTGTTGGGGATATACTTCCAGCCAACTCCACATGTTTTTCTTGGTGGGTCCCTGAAAGTAGCCGGGTTGAGGAGCACGGAAGGTGAAGAAACTGCGGATGCTGTTGTCGGTAACAGAGACCAAGAGCGTGCGGCGTCCGGCAACGGGCACGCCGTCGGCATACGCTTTGCCGTTCGCGTAAGTGGCACCGGTGTGGCTCCACCATCCGATCTTTCCTTTCGCTTCGGACATCTGGAAATAGTAAGGACCTGGCGGTAATGGTTCCTCCAGACGGATGGTTACTCGGGCGTTGTCCTTCACATTCTCGAAGCGACGGGTTGCCATCTTCTCGCCCTTCGGACCATGGCGGCGCAAAGTCAGCGTCATTGCCGAATTGGCTGTCGACCAAGTCGGGAAAGTGCCGGTAACCGCATCGAAGGGACTGTCGACGCTGAAGGACTGGCCGAGAGTGTGACCGGGCGAGAGCTCGACCGGAGTGTTGCGGTCCAGGCTCCCCTCCTCCTCCAGCGCAAGTAAGTCGGGATCGGCAAGGATCAGTGGTTTGCCCTCCCAACGGAACCACAAGTCCTCGTAGAGGCCTTTCGAGTAGATCTTGTCATAGAGCTCCTTCACCGTACTGGTGGGGTCCCCAAAAGGCGTCAGGAAAGCCACGTAGGGCGTGGCGTTGCCTTCCGCGCGCATATCCATGAGCGAGTCGAAGAGAGCGGTGTAGTTCTTCTGATAGATAACCTTGTTGCTGGTGTCGAAGATAAGAGTGTCGACACCAGCGGCCGCGAGCATCTGGGCGTGCTTGCGCAGTACCCATTTATCATCCCCGAGGTAGTGGCCGAAGATGGATTCTCCCCAATGGTGCGGCGCGTGGATCGGCCCCCAGAGCGGGTTGTCGGTTTCCTCCATCGCCTTCGGGTCAATTTTCGTAATGCGCGTGATGTCCCATGGTCCTCCTTGGACGTGCGCGCCGTGCCACAGGAAGTAGAATATCCCGACCCAGCGGTCCGGGCGGGGTCCGCCGGCCTCGTCGAAGGTCGCGACCTGGCGTCCGAGAGCGTCGGTGGCTACCCAGGTATCGCTATACGTGTCCCATGCCGGTTTCGGGCGGCTGCCTCGTTGTCCGTCCTGCGCCATGGTTCCGACCTCCGTGCACAGGGTCATTCCCATAGCCAGGAGCAACGCGCCGCTTGGCCACACCAGGGGGAGTTTGACGAATTTGTGACCTTGCATATCGGTCCGTGTGAGTTTGTGTCGCTGGAACTTTCGGCACATGGCATGCTCGCGGTAAGTTGGGGTCATCGGTCGCGTGCTGTGTACTTTAGCAATCCGCTCGATTAACGGTAAAGCTACCTTCTATGTGGTGTTGTCCGGTCGAGTTGCTGTTAAATAGCCGCAATTCCGTGCCTTCTCCGGTGGGTGCTGCCCGAGCTGTCTGTCACGACATTCTGGACTTTTCGGCGCGAGTTGTTCGACAGCGTTGCCGGCCCGGTTGGGTGGTTTGGTCACGGACGGTTGACCTGTTCGAAGAAAAGGGCAAAAGGGGACAGGGACATTTTTGGAGGCAACTGGGGAGACATAGGTTGTCACAGCGTGTCACCGCCACGCGACAATCGGCCTCATACTTTCGCGTCTTCTCGCGCCTTGTGGGGTTGGAGATCCAAATGGTAATTCCAGGGAAAGAGGGCGGTTGGGAGCGGTAATCGTGGGGTGTGGCGGCGATCGGGCGCCGCTGACGCGGAGCCTTCGTATGCCAGAGGTTCACGTACGAGAAAACGCCAGCATGCCGCGTGGACGACGCGTTTGGGCTTGGGTGTACGAGAGCCGCGAGCCACGATGGCCCCCTCGGCTGCCCCCATTATCGGAGTCAGGTGGGCTCAAGACATGCGTCTACCCAGACCGCCCTATTTCCCGCAGCAAATGTCCCTGTCCCCTTTCTTCCTCCAATTGAATGATCAAGGCCAAAGATCAAGCTCGACGGTCTCGCCTGAACTTGCCGTGGTCAGTGTGAAAACCTTTTGTTCCAGATCGATTGTCGCTTTTGTGAGGGCAGCATATTCCCGCGTAGACTCCGGGGTTTGACCGGCAAGGGTGATGATCACAACTGGATCAAACCAGTGTCCGGCCTTGACTGTATGGACTGTCGTATCTGCGGCAAAGAACTCGTCAGATGGAATATTCGGCGGCAGAGAATCTGGCGACACAAAACCGATGTGGCCGCTCATGTTCAACCAATTGGTGCCGCGGCGCTGAATCACCGATCCTGGCCGCTCGGGTAACCAGGTGGCCCGCCAGTGAAATGACCGACCGACTTCGCAATTCATCACATCTTGCTTGGCGTAGAGAATGCTGGAACAGACTGTGGCTTCGCCGGGCAACGATACGACTGTGACAAACTCATCTATCACGTCATTCCAAGGACGCTGGATAACGGCATGCATCCCTTTACCGCTGTGTGTAGTTTCAAACCGATGGAGGCTGGCGTCCACCGACCGTCCCATGACACCACTGTCACGCTGCCAGGAGAAGTAGAAGGGTGGAGCGGGAAACTCGGCGACACCTTCGGCGGGCATGATATGAATGCCCTGTCCAGCCGGAGGGTATGACAGCGTTACTATCTTGTCACGGTTCCGATGGATGATCGCCCGGGCATGGGGAAAGTGGTGAACGCCGTATGTACCGGCTTCAGCTTCAGGATACGGTACGGCGTTGCTAGGCCAATGGTTGTGCATTTGCCAGCAGAAGGACCAGGTGTATGCCAGGTCGGTATGGTAGCCGAAATCAAAGTCACAGACACTTCCGTCACCGCGTGCCATTTGTCGCCAGCAAAGAAACTGCACCCCGCGGCTTTCAAAGGCGGATGCTTCATTGCGAGCTCCAGCCGTCGCGAGCCAGGTGGCGTAGTATTGGTGTTGAATGTCCTTGTAAGCCCAGTCGTTTCCTTGTGGATAGGCAGCGTCGCCATCCCACAGCAAGAGGACCTTCAAGCGTTCCCACATCTGTCCCTGACGGAAAGAAAACGCTTCTGGCACCGGCCGACCAAATTCCAAGTAGGACATCTGGGCCTGGGCCATTCGGCCAAACTCGAGGTTGTAGGCGGGATGCCAAAACCCGTGGTTCTCCAATGTGAAATCTGGGAACACGTTGGCGGTTGAAATCCACTCATCTGACGGACGACCATCGATAACGGTGTTGCGATCTTGCCGATCGCCGGCCATGCTGATGGCGTTGAGTGCCCAGCGTTTGGCCCACGTGTCCCATGAAGAAGCTCGCGAGTCAGATGAGAGTTTATTGGCAGCAAACGCCAAGAGCTGCGCGTTCCATAAACCATCTTCTGCCTTCGTGTCTCCCGGGCTGTAATCGGGAATTGTTTTTTGTAGAGCATCCGCCTCGGCAGCAAGCACTTCCCGCACCATATTCCGCGTGCTCGGTTTGAGCATCGGCTCCTGCAGATGTGCAGCCCAGGCCGCGCCAGTGAACTCCAACGAGGCTTGCCAGGAAGGACCACCCCATCGGATGGCAGTCCGGCCCGCAAAGTTCTTGTTGGACAGGCATAGCGAACGAAGTGTCTGTTCCAAATGCTGCGTCAGTCGCGAGCGAGGGATTTTATCTTCCGAAAAGGTAGACTCAGTCGGTTGACTGCTCAGCAGAACAGCCAGCACCAGGCACATGTTACTGTTACCACGAGCCCAGGTCACGCCACTGCCAGCGGCGTCGTAGAAACCGCCATCAGATTCTATGCCATCGGTCGTATTCCAGTAAACTCGTTCTGCCCACCCGACAAAGCTTTCAAGCAGCCGGACATACAGTTCTCTTCGTTCGTCCGAGGTCAACGTGCGAGCCACCGGCAGGAGGCGATCTGGCAAGAGAGGGCCATCCATCTCGCGATCGTCACGAACCCGAATGGGCTGCTGGGCACTCGCAGGTCGCGGCAAATGCGCAGCTGCGAAACCTGCAGCGACGAGTAATAGGGCATTCACGATTGACCAGAAGCGTGACGTGGACATCTGAAACAAACTCCGAATGCCGTTCAATGGATATACACCTCGTTACCGCCCGAATCGCTGGAGCGGTACGGCACGCAGTCACTGAACACGAATTACCGGGACATGGCGGCTGAAATCCCCGATACAATGCAATTTTTGAAAACTAACGTCGATGGGCGGATGATTAATGATCTACTCCTCAGCCTCATTTCAATGGCGGCTGTGACGAGTCGGCCGGCTACCAAGAGGCGCGCGGATCGGCTCCTCGAACGTAACAATAGACCATAGACCGATGGCAAGTTCAAAACAACACACTCTGAGAACTTTCGCGTCTGGGGGATCCGTACTCGTGATAGAAGCAGAGCAACCCACAAAGGGCGCCTTATCGATCGCCATGGCAGCGGCCCGACAGGCCGGTTTGCGCGGCTGCTCGCAACCTGTTTTCGCGACTCATGACGGTCCCGAGCAGGCAACTCAGTCAACGCATTTGACGCCAGTAGCGATAGAGATGGAGTTGACTCGACCGAAGACGGGCGTATTGTGCGAATCAAGTTGACGGCCACACGGTGCGCTGTATTGGACGGAGCGTGCGATTTGCCGAGACGGGCCTGCCGGAAAGCATTCGCGGCGGCGACCGCCAGTTGCTCGCGGCCCCGGTACAGATCGTCATTGAAACGGATCAGGGGCCCCAGGCGGCGGGCGACGCTCACTCGACCCTTCAGCAACTCGGCCCGGGCCGGGTCGTCTGCCAATCCCTCAGCCGCGCAGGCCCCGTGTCGCTGGACTGCCGTGTGGCCATGGAATTCGAGGGACATTTGAAATTCGAGGTAACCGGCACTGCCGATAGGGACATCGACCTCAAGGACATCCGCCTCGAAATTCCCATGCAACGCGACACGGCCAGCTACCTGATGGGCATCGGCCACGAAGGCGGCGTTCGGCCCAAACAGTGGTCCTGGAAGTGGGCCCACGAAAAGCCCGACTCCTCGCAGTGGTTTGACAACGTGTATCAGGACAGCTTCTGGATCGGTGATGTCGACGCCGGGCTTCAATGCGAATTGCGGGGCGCCGATTATTGCGGCCCGCTAGTCGTCCTCTATTGGCGGCTGGGTCAACTGGCTCCGCCGACCTTCTGGCACAACGCTGGTCAGGGCGGCTGCACGGTCGAAGAGGTGGGCGACGATCGAGTGATCGTGAAGGCCTATAGCGGGGCTCGGAAGCTCAAGGCGGGGCAGCCGTTGCGATTTGAGTTCGCCTTCTTGATCACGCCGGTGAAGCCCCTCGACACGGCAAAACACTTCAACGCCCGATACTATCACAACTACGTGCCCATCGACGAAGTCAAACGGGCCGGCGGTAATATCATCAACGTCCATCACGGCAACGAGGCGAACCCCTATATCAACTACCCGTTCCTGGCCAACGACAAGCTGAAAGCCTACGTCGACCAGGCCCATCAAGAGGGCGTCAAGGTCAAGATCTACTACACGGTCCGTGAACTGACCAATCACATCGTGGAGCTTTGGGCCCTGCGCAGTTTGGGGCACGAGGTGTTGGCGCCCGGCAGTGACGTCGATTTTGCCGGCACGGGCTACCCTTGGCTTCGCGAGCATCTGGTTCGCGACTTCGCACCTTCCTGGTATCAGCACTTTGCCAACGGAGACGTCTGCGCGTCCATCGTCAATCAGGGCGCGTCCCGTTGGTACAACTACTATGTCGAAGGGCTCGGTTGGCTCGTCAAGAACATCGGCATCGACGGCATCTACCTCGACGACGTCAGCTACGACCGGGAAACGCTCAAGCGGATTCGCAAGGTGATGGATCGCAACCGAGCAGGGTGTTTGATCGATCTGCATTCCAACACGGATTACTCCTACGGCCCGGCAAATCAGTACATGGAATTCTTCCCCTATATCGACCGACTCTGGTTCGGCGAAGGTTTCGACTACGACAAGTCGCCCGACTATTGGTTGACCGAGATCTCGGGCATTCCCTTTGGGATGATGGGAGACATGCTCCAGAACGGTGGGAACAAGTGGCGAGGAATGCTCTACGGCATGACCGCCCGAATCCCCTGGCATGCCCCACGCAACAACCTTTGGGATGTCTGGGATCGCTTCGGCATCGACGGGGCCAAGATGCTCGGGTACTGGGAACCGAGCTGTCCTGTGCGCACAGGCCGCGACGACGTGCTGGCGACGGCCTATGTGCGAGAAGGCAAGACGCTACTCGCCGTGGCCTCCTGGGCCGACGTTCCCGTGGATTGCCCGCTTTCGATCGACTGGAAGGCCCTGGGACTGGATCCGAGCAAGGCCAGTCTCTATGCACCTGCCATCGAGGAATACCAACAGGCCGCGGTGTTTAGGCCTACCGATCCGATTCCCCTGCTTCCCCGCCAAGGTTGGCTGTTCTGGGTCGACGAGCAACCACACGAGGCGCCCAAGTATGTTCCCGGCATCGATCGGGCATTGGAAGGAAGGCAAGTGATTCTGGACGAAACGTTCTCCGGGTCGCAGTTGGGGCCGTCGTGGACGAGCCACTTGTCCAAGCAAGGCGACGCACGCCTGGAAGTCAAGGACGGTGCCATGGTCATCCACAGCCGGGCACATCACTGTGCATTTGCGGAGCGGGACTTGCCCTCCGGCACGACGATGATCCAATGCCGAATCAACTCGGGGACCGACCAGGGCATGAGCTGGGGACCGGGATTGGGATTGGTTTGGCCGGGCGAATTCCTCCGCATCAATCTCCGTCCGCCCGAAGGGCGCTGCGGCGTAGACGACGGTCGCACGCAAGGGCTCTATCGGACCGGCATTGAGCCGAACAAGGATTACTACGTGCGCCTGCGGCTTCAGCCGAAGCAAGTGTTTGCGGAAGTCTCACACGATGGACAGGTCTGGTGGCCCTTGAGCACGTTTTCGCGCCGGACGTATGCGGGCGATCCGATCCAGATCCGCCTGGGCAAGATGGGGCCCGGCGGCAAGAACGTCGATGCCGACGCCACGCCGAACCAAGAAGGCTCCTGTACGATTGCCGAGCTACGCGTCTACGGCAGTGGGTAGCGGGCAGCGATTAGCTCAATCGCTTCATTTCACGATCTTCAGGACCCAAGCGTCGGTGCTGGGCATCTGGATGCTGCCGGCGGCCGGAAGGCTGACTTCGGTCGTGTCTGGATGGGAGCCGGATTTGAAGGCAAGCGCTGTGCCATCGCCGCCGACCAGGGTGATCTTCCTTGCATTGACGGTCAGGCTTGCGGGCAGAATAACACTCGGGGGCATCGACTCGCCATCTTGTGTGCTTAGGACGATCGCATACACGGTGCCGTCGGCCTTGCCGGTGAAGAAGACATTCCCGAGTTCGTAGGGCTTCACCGGACGCGTCTCGTAAATCGCCTCACCGTTGATCTTGAGCCACATGCCGACTTCCTTGAGAATCTTGACGGCTTGCGGATCGAGCTCGCCATGGGCGTCGGGGCCTACGTCCAGCAGCAGGTTACCATTGCGGGCCACGGCCTTCACGAGATAGCGGATGACGCTGCCTGAGCTATGGTAGGCACTGTCTTTGGTCCATCCCCACCGGTCGCCCAAGGTCATGCAGGCCTCCCAGGCTTCGGGCATGAAATGTTCTGGCATGGCGTGCGTGCCTTCCGGCGTGAGGAAATCTTCGTAGCCACCGCCTGCGGTGCGATCCACCACCAGCAGGCCCGGCTGGAGCTTCCTCGACATGCGAGCGATCCCCGGCATGTCGATGTCCTGTCCGGCGCGGGGCTGCACTTGGCCGCCATCGAGCCAGAGGATGTCCACCGGGCCGTAGTCGCTCATCAATTCCTGGATTTGCGACCAGGTGAAGTCTCTGAATTTCTTCCACACTTCCGGATGCTCGGCGGGGGCGTAATTCGGATTGCGACTCGTGGGCGGGCCGAACTGCGGGGCCCAGTAGTACGGCACGTGCCAGTCCGACTTGGAGAAGTACGCGCCGATCCAAAACCCTCTCCTGCGGAAGGCATCAAAGACTCTTTGGGTGACATTGGCGTTTGGATTGGTGTGGTAAGGACAGTCCTTGGAGGTAATTTTGTAGTCGGTCGTTTGGGTGTCCCAGAAGCAGAATCCGTCGTGGTGTTTGGTGCAGAACACCAAGTAGCGAGTCCCTGACGCTTCGGCAATTTCCGCCACCTGTTCCGGATTGAACTTCACAGGATTGAAGGTCCTGATGAGCCCCTCGTAGGCTTTCTTGTAGGTCAGCGTGTCATCATCAACATGCACGCCGGGACGTTTGTTCCAATCATAACGCTCGGGACACAGGCTCCAGGACTGGTCGATTGTCTCCCACTGTGTCTGTGTTCCCCAACAGAGGAAGAATCCGAATTTGAGGTCCTGGAATTTCTTCAGTTTTTCCAGAGCCAACGGATCTGTAGGCGGCTGCCAGATTTTGCTCGGAGCATAAGCTCCGGCAACGCCCGTACCGTCCGCATTCGCTGCCTGGGCCCAGACGGATGAACCAACGCCCCAGCTGCCGGCCAGAACAACAACCGTGATAACAAGCTTTGTCATTTTCATCGTCTCCAGTGTGTCGGACTCGGCCACCGGCAATCAGTGATGCCATGGCACCATTACGCACTGTCACTCAGTCTTGCTCGTCCAGATTCATCGACCAGGCTTTCAGATTGCCGAACAGGCCCTGGCCGTTCTGTGCAATGAATCCGATCCGCTCGGGCGTGAGGCCGATGCCGCCGGGTGCGTGTGTCGTATTAAAGGTCTGCACAAACATGTCATCCAGATAGAGCTCGAACATGTTCTTTCGGACCAGAAGTCGAAACGAGTGATTGGCGTGGGGCAGGATCCCAGCAGGGGCAGCACAGCCGGGACCGATCGTATCTTCCGGTTGAAAATCAACGTGGTCACTGAGCGTCATCTGGCCGATCTCCGTTCGGCCATAGCTGTGAAGTAAGATCGCCGTACCCGCACCCGCCTTCTCTTGCAGGTAGAAACCGATCGACGAAGCCACGAGGCGACGATCTCGGCAAGTCGCCTGAATGGTTCCTTCGATGACGACTCCTCTATCAAAATCGAACGTATTCTCCATCATGGCAACCGTAGTGGGTATGTTCGTCCGGAGAATCGAATTGCGTTCCGGTTGGGCCTGGAGTTCGAGTCGGTCAGCCACCACGTTGCAGGCACACTCACGATTCTCCTCGTTCGGATACGCCTGCCTGCATGCACTCAATTCAACGTTGGCAGTCGCTCTTTTGAGGGCATCATTTCCTTTCCAATATCCCAAACGCAAATGCCCACCAGGGTCGACAACAGCCGTTTTGAGCGGCGGCAGCCAGGTTTCACCGGTTTCATACGTGTAGCCGCTGTACATGTAGCCGTTGACAAGCAGATCTGCATTGATGCGACAGAATCGAGCCCACAGAGCCACCCACCGCGTCGAATTGCCGCACAGTCGGTAGGCTGCTGCGTCGGCGTGAAAGGGACCTCGCGGTGAGTCGGCAATGAGCGTGTAGACGCCGTATCCGGTACCGCCCATGTAGTTGAACCAGCCCCCAACCAGATAGTACTTGCCGTCAATCGCGTGGCAGCCCCCGACTTCGAATCCACCTTCATCGGGCGGCGTGGGAGGCGGCGGCACGGAGCCCCAGTCAACCTGCGGTTGCGGCATGCCTGACCAGTGGATGCCGTCCTCCGATTCCAGAAAGCCGCCCGGACCTGTGGCGAAGCCGTAGTACTTGGTGTGGCCACTGTCCTCTGCGACCGGTACGACGCTCATGCAGTCCAGACGGCTCTTGGGAGAATACCAGCGAGCATCGGGAAGCAGGTCCGCCTCATGGCCCATAAATGTCCAGTGAACAAGGTCGGTCGACTCCCAGAATCGGATGACGTTCTGCACGCCCGGATCCGTGAAACTACCGTGATTCATGATGAACCTGTCCCCCACTCGATGGACAGACATGGCCCAAATGTTAAAGGGAGCATCCTTGATGACCGGACCGACATGTTTCCAGTGAACACCGTCGCTCGACGTCGCCAACCACACGTTTCGGAAATTCGCGTCACCGTCGGGAGTGTACATGCTGAAGAGGTAGAACTGGTCTTGGTGCCAGAGGACCAAGGTGTCCTTGAATCTGTCCGACGGACGGACGGTATATCATGGCGTGGCAAGTTGCCGTGAACAGCCAAGTCAGCAGGATGACCGAAACGAATGCAAGACGACCCGAACGAATTCCTGGCACAGACATGATAACTCTCCTCAGCGAAGAACGGGGAGCGGGTTTTGCCACGGCCGTCAGAACGCACGGCGGTCACTGCCTGTGCCAAAGGGAACAAGGGCGATTTGTCAACCGTACATTCTAGCAACCGCCACCGGTCGCGGTAGGGACGCCGGTTACCCGGCGCCCCCCGCACAGATCCCAGCGAGCGGAACTACCGCACTGGGCTCCTACCTCAGGTGGTGACGCGCAGTCGCTGTTCAGGATAAGGATGAAGAGTTCGCACAGGTGGGAGCCACTTCGCAGCCAGTCGGTTCATGCGTTCGCCAGTAATCCGGTGTCGTTGGCTCCGTCGCCGCAGCGATTGGAGCCAGAGACGATACACCTGATACTTGAAGGCATCGAGTTTCCGTTGGTTGCGTGGCACGGCGTAGTACTGGAAGTGTCCCTGTACTACGCTACGTAGCCATTGGCCCACAGACGGGACGGAGTGGTGCAAGCGTCTTCTGAGTTCACATTTGATCTCAGCTAGTTTCGCTCGCATGCGTTTTGCGATCGTTTGCCGAAGCACGATGAATCGTCCGTTTCTCGAGCGATCGCACGTATGCGTGAAACCGAGGAAGTCGAACGATTCCGGCTTTCCCTCGCCACGCCGCTTGCGGTTCTCGGCGGCGAACCGCCCAAACTCGATCAAGCGTGTTTTGTCGGGGTGCAGTTCCAAGGCAGAACTTGTGGAAACGTTCCCGCAAGTCTTGGTGAAACTGCTCGGCATCCGATCGGTGTTCGAAGCCCAGCACAATGTCGTCGGCGAATCGCACCATGACCACGTCACCGCGCGCATGTCGCCTTCGCCATTGGTCGGCCCACAGATCGAACACGTAGTGCAGATACACATTCGCAAGTACGGGTGAAATACTCCCGCCTTGTGGTGTCCCTGACTCGAGGTCGATACGTTTCCCGTCCTCCATGACCCCTGCGTTGAGCCACTTCTTAATGTGGCGAATCACGCGTGGGTCGGCGATCCGATGCTCGAGGAACTTCACCAGCCACTCCCGGTCGATGGCGTCGAAAAATCCGGAAATGTCTGCATCGAGCACCCAGTTTACTCTCCTACGGGTCATTGCGACACAGATCGCATCCAACGCATGATGCGGGTTGCGTCCCGGTCGAAAACCGTAGGAGAAACCGAGAAAGTCCGTTTCGTAGATGGCGTTCAAAACCTCGACCGTTGATCGCTGGACGATCTTGTCCTCCAGCGCGGTCACGCCGAGCGGGCGTTGTCGCCCATCAGCTTTAGGTATGTACACTCTGCGAACGGGCTTCGCTCGGTACGCTCCGCGTTGCAGCCGTTCGGATAGGTCCTGGAGGTTGTCCTCCAGTTCCTCTCCGTACTGCTCCCACGTCACGTCGTCCACTCCGGCCGCGGCTTTCCGCTTCAGCTTGAAGTAAGCTTTCCGAAGTCGATCCACGTTGTAGACATGGTGCCAGAGCGATGTAAATCGCAACTCCTTATCCCGGCAGGCAGCCTGCCGTATTCGCTCCAACGCATGTTGCAAGTCGGCAGGTGCGACGTAGGCACGATCTCTTGGCAGTGTCCGCGATTTCTCGCTTCGTGCCCGTTTAGAGTTGTCCATATCGCGATCCTCCCCGGCACTGTGTCCGGTACTTGGTTGATTGAAACGAATTCCCTTTGGTCAGGCTGCTTGGCTCCACGTTCTCCGCCGACCACGGCGCACCGTCGTCTTTGTTCGAACGCTTCTCAGCTACTATCAGCCTGTCCGACTTCCCGCCTCCGTACATCGCTGTCGTGTTCCTTCCGGATTCACAGCGCGGACCTTGGACCATCTCCCAAGGCCAGAGGCGGGATCTCCCGGCTCCCGTGTAAGTAACTTCCGTACGTGCACAGGGTCTCGGACCACGCGGGGGCGGAAACGCTCTCGCAAATAACGAACGGTTCCATGTTGCCTTCCGGACACACGACGCCGTCGGCCCCCCGAAGTCAATTTTACTTTCGCGGCTCAATACCTGGCCCGCACGTGCCCCTGTCAACGCTTCGCCTGCACCCTTACGCGTACACACGCATGACTCGGGGTCAGCATGGGTCGCTACTCCTTTACTGTAAGAGACTTTCACTCTCTGTTACTCACCGGTTTGCGCCGGCGCACCGTGCGGTCAAAATACGGAAACGATACGCAAGTTCATTGAGGAATTGGTTATGAATGGCTTATCTCGGCCAACTGTCGGCGGACATGGCTGGGGACTTGGCCGAGGCAACGGACCAAGTGGGCCGTTATTTGATGGTGAGCGCACACTGTTGGCCCGATAGAGTGAGTCTGAATAACAGTACGGTCACGCAGCGTCGCGGTAGTAGTAGCGGATCTGACCTCCGAGACGCTCACGACATTGGACGTTCCCAGGGAATAGCCAGTGAGGGTGGAATCGAGGGGGAGGTCTGCAGCGAAGTCGGATGCGCAGGGTGCGGATGAGCCCAGCGAGCGGCCGTGATCGGAGCGGGCTCTCTTCTCTCTATGCACATTATAGAGGAGTTACGGGGGGGGCTCTGCGGTGCGTCACTGGCCTGGCGGAAGCCTGAGGCACCAGGAAGAGTCCGGCAACAGGCACGATGAGATGGCAGCCGGGGCATTCTTGGCAAGAATAAGGGTTGCACGACCGAGCAGGGTGGCGACTGACGATGCGAGGAGACGCGGTGCGGGAGCTGGGTTACGGGTGGTGGAGCGGCGAGACAATATATTATGAATTTATAGCGACCTGACCGAGAGTGCCACGGAGGTGTCAAGAGGTCGCATGAGGTGGGTGACGGCAAACACGAGGTAATGTCGTTCGTGGTACTCCTCCCACCGGCGTAGTGGCCGGGTGAGAAGGAGTTAGCGGCAATGTCTGAGAAGTATGCGTGGGTGGACCGGAATCTTGAGCAGTATCGGAGCCTGTGGGTCGCTCATGATCGCCGTTTCATCTGCGCGGAGTGCGGGCGGTGGTAGTTTCCGCGTAGAGGTGACAAATAGCCACCCAAATAAGAAACGACCAATACTCAAGTGGACGCAATGGCGCAGGGCGCTGAACACGTGCCCGATGAGAGGGGCACGTTTGCCTTCAATGGAATCGAATGAATCCGGCCGAGTTGGTCGCTCGGTGACTATCATCCGGTTCGTGCTCGTGCTAGGCATCCTGCCGATCCTCGTCTTTCTATGTCTGCAAACCGACCACGCGCGACTCAAAGGAATGCCGACGGAGACGTGGCGGCTCGTGCCTCTTCTCATCAGCGCAGCTCTTTCTGCTATAATCGGTACGCGATATCTCAATTCACTAACTGGCTTACTCCTTGGTGGAATTGGTAGTGCGTTCGGAAAATTGGACAATTTCGCGGGTCAGAAAGTGACCGATTTCCAAATTGACCTGCCAAGCCAGTCGGGGCATATTGAGGGGTGTTGGACGGTGCGGTGGTGGGAACCGTCGAAACGAGGCCGTCCGTATGCTGCATCAATGGAAGGTATATCGACATCCTGCTGCCGCAGTGTGCGTAGGATACCCGCAGGCCTCATCGTCTTGGTAGGTACGGGTGATGGTAATCAGAACGCTTTGCATTTGCGCAGCGGTGCTACTAGCGGCAATCATCCTGTTTCAATCGGTGCAGGCCATGGCCGACGGACTGGTCAAAGGACCGGCCAAGTACGAAGGGTCCCTCGCGGAAAAGTCCCAAGAGGCGATAATCATCGTGACTAACCCTTCCGATGGCGGACCGGCGACCGAGGATCTTATCCTCAAGATTTCCGTGAAGGGGGCGGTAGACCGTTTCGCCTGGGTGATTCCGTTCCCGAATCGACCGGTTGCGGAGAAGGCAGATGCACAGCTGTTCAAAGAGCTGTTCGATTACGTGGAATACCGTCTGGACTCACAACGGAAAATCAAAAGAAAAATCTTCGGCGGAATGGGCGGATTCGGCGGTGAATCGGGCGTGGACGTGTTGTCGCGCAAGATCGTCGGATCATACGACGTGGCTGTTGTGCGCGAGAACGATCCGGGGGCACTCAATCGGTGGCTCGGCGAGGAGGGCTACCAGCGGATCGACAATGGCGAAGACGTGGTCAAGTTTTACCGTGAGAAGGGCTACGTCTTTGCCTGTGTGAAGGTCAGCGACGCGCAGCTCACAGGAGACACAGCGATCGAGTTGCACCCGCTACGATTCACTTTCGTCACCGGCGGACGTGACGGGATCTACTTTCCCATGAAGATGACGGGACTGCAACAAGAACCGTTCGATGTGAATCTGTATGTCTTCTACCGTGCCTGGCTCAATGACGATTTGAATAAGCTCGGATACGTAAAACGCGGGTTCACCCTTAGGTACCGCGATTGGGACGGCCGTCGAGACCGGCCCAATGCGGGAAAGCTCTGGTCCCAACCGAAGGCCGATCCATTCTTGAAAGACGCGGCCGATCGCATCCCGACCGTTGCTAAGCTATTCGCCGACCTTCACCCTAATGAGCGGTTCTATCTGACAAACATTCAGGCTTTCCATCTGGAGCCCGCCACGTCAAGGCCTGGCCGAACGACCTGTGGCTGTTTCCCTACTACCGTGACCCACGGTTCAAGCCCTTCGACGCGCGTCGAGGAGGCGCAGCAACGGGCAGGGTCAATGTGAAAGACAAGTGACCTTTTCACGGGCGGCAGAGGGGCGAGAAACGGAAGAAAGTGACAATCGGTGTCGAATTTCTCTCCGTGACTAGAGTCGCAATCTCGATCGGTGATTGGGGAATACTGAGTGAGAGAATCGGTCCCGAATATCGACCGATTCTCGGAATTCGTGTACGACCCGGCGCGCGGTACAATGAATCTTGTTCGACGCTGGTTTGCTTCGTTCGGGGCGGCGTCGGGCATGCTACCCTTTGGCCACACCAGGCTTGATGAATGACACCTCGGAAGCTGCTGCGGACGACTCCAAATATCGGCTTCACGATATCCTTGGCATCATTGTCGTCCTTTGCGTCGCTGTCCTGCCAGACGCGTTCAACGCGTGCGTGCTTTGGGCAGGCTGGGTCGATGCTCCCTCGGGATTTGCCTACATCCAATTAGCACTTATCGTGCGGGCTCTGCAGGTCTCCGCGCCGGTGCTGTTAATCGTTCTGGTAACCCATGTGAATTGGCAATCGGTTGGCTTTGTCCAGGTTCGCTGGTTGCGTGACTTCCTGATGGGATTGGGGATTTGGCTCTTGGGTACGTTCGCGTTTTACGCGACTTGCAGCGTGATGCCCGCATCAGTTTTTCCTTCGCCAGAAGTTTCTACGAATTTCGAACATCCAACAGAAATCTTCGGCTTTCTGCTTCTGTTGGCTGGAAGTTGTGCAAACGGATTTGCCGAAGAACTGATAATTCGCGGCTATTTGCTCACTCGTTTAGAGTGTGTGCTTCGTTCTACGTGGTCCGCAGTGCTTATTACTTCCTTGCTATTTGCCGCCTACCATCTTTATCAAGGTGTCGGTTCAATGATTGGGATTGCGGTTCTCGGCCTTGTATATGGCACTGCATTCTGCGTTTGTCGCCGAATATGGCCGTTGGTTTTCGCGCATGCTGTAGCAGACTTCACAGGATGGCTTGCTGCATAGCAATTCATGGTTGGCCAACAAAGTGTGGCCGCATGGTCCGCCTGCGGCGGATCGCCTTCCTTTTTCATTCATCGCGGGGACGTGTTATAACGTGATTGGCTGGTCGGCGTTTCACGCTTCGATTTGGGGCGGCGTCGGCCACACTCACCGTTGGCAGATCAGATCATCGAGATCCCCTCTATGTCGCCACGTCCTCGCCAAGAGGCAATCGACCTTGCTCAGCGCATTCGTGACCGACATGGGAATTCGCTACGAATCGGTTGGCCCGGTAATACATCACGACGCTAACTCATGCCGCGCGTTTGCCGACCGGTTATGGGCAAACTACCAGCAGGAAGCCGCAAGCGAGCCGGATAGTTCCCGTCGCCCGAACGACGAAGCGGTCGTCGTTCAACTCCGGTACAAGTTGTCTCGCCCCCATTGGTCAGTCGTCTTCATCCTCGACCACCGAATTGATGACATGGAAGAAATCGTGCACGTCTATGATGATTCCGATGAGCCGGAACTCTTCGATTCGCTTTGGAATGGGCTAACGTGACTGCCAACATGGCGTGGCCGCAGAGCGGAGTCACCGCTTGGTGGTTCAAACTGTTGGGATTCCGGCTACACTGAATTGTTGTTCAACCGTTTTCCTTGTTGGGAGGTGCGGTGACGGCCACGCCTCCCGATGTCTCATCAACTCGTCGCGACCCCCGTTTGACTCTTGAGACAACGCAAATAACGACCGATTGCTGCTGACCGGGGTAGACGCCGCCGTAGAGGCATTGGGTGGCCCGTGGACGGTGCCGGTGTGAAAGCTGGTACAATGCACTCACCGGCTGTCACCGGCAGAGGAACGTAACTACACCCAGTGAAGAAGGTGAATGACTTGCCCAGTCAAATTCTGGGGAGGCTTCACGGCGTAACATCCAACTGGCGACTGACGCAAGACCGTATTCCGAACAGACTCGGCCTAACCCGGCAGAGGCATGCCGAGGCTGATGTTTCGCGGCGGGGCGGCGGCGGGTAAAATGGAGCCGTCGGACGTGTTCAACAATGGAACGACAATTGTTGAGCAGCCTATCTGGAGAGCGAAGCCCATGTTGGAACCAGAGGTACGCGAGCTCTATTGCGCCGCTGACACGCAGGAGGCGTATTTCCTCAAGAACTTACTGGCGGACGCGGGTATCGAATCGCGGATTACGGAAGATTCACTCTTGAACGCAGTTGGTGATTTGCCAGCGTCCGCCATCGCTCCCCGAATCTGGGTACGAGCCAAAGACTTTGAAAAGGCGAGAACCGTCGTTGTTGGTTACGAGGCACGTCGGGAAGTTGTTACGACGAAGGCATCGTGGAAATGCCCACGTTGCGGTGAACCGAACGAGGCGTCGTTCGATATCTGCTGGAATTGTCAAATGAATCGGGACGATGTCGATGAGACCAGCAAATGACCCTTTTGTCATAAAACGTTAGCTATTCGCATGACATCACTCACACATGTTCGTTGGTGGCTCTGAGTTCTCGCATATTGACGTCGAAAGACATGTTGCGCGAGGGTGTTCCTTCTTCTTCCGTGGCCGAATCGAAAAGGATCTTCCTGATGATGTGCCCCAGATTATCAGTTCCGTTGTGGATTGGCTTAGCTCTTCTATCCGCGAGTCCTCGCTGCAACCTGGCCGATGAAGGGGCTGACGCGGCGGCTGGGTTAGATCGACCGCAGGTCCTCCACTTGCGGACGGAGTTCCTGCCGTACGCGACGAACGTCGATCGAGGCATTCCTTACCGGCTCGGACGCGAAATGGTGCGCCAGGCCGTTCTGTTGGCAGCTCGTGACGAATTGGGACTGGCCACCTGTGATGAGACCCTCAAAGAAACGCCGCCCACGGATGCGAATGTGACCGAGTTACAGTTGGTCGAACGCGCCGATTTACATGGGAAGTGGAACGTGATACTGACGGCCCGTGACCAGGAGGGCGCTGCGTGGGAAAAGACGTACGATTACATCGCCGATGGCACGAAAATGTACGCCGACATGATCCCGAAACTGGAGGCGGACAGTCGCGGCGCATTCTTGGAGGCACTGCAAACTGCCGGCTTGAAGGCGCACCGACCAGCAGCCGGCGACATCACACATCCCAGCGACGAGATCGAAGAGCTATTGCGAAAAGTTGACTTCGTGGCCCAGTATGCTGTGCTGCGGGCGGCCCATGGTGCGATTGCCGAGCACGGTGAATCGCCCGAATGGCTGGGCGTCCTGGTACGCGCGTATGCCAACCTGGCGGTGCTGACTCGGCACCAATGGTGCACGGCAACTGAGGTCTTCACGGCCCGATCCTGGCTTTACGCCCAGCGAATGATGGTCACCAATGAGGAAAGCCAATTCGCCCGGTGGCACCGGGCTTACGCCTGGGCACTGGGCGGAACGCTGCACCATGCGCTGGCCGATCTGGGACAATTGGCGTCTGCTGGCGAACCGACAAATGATAGTGGCAATATGGCGGATGATACGGCCGAGCTGCCGCCCTGGACCCAGCTGATTAGGCCCTACTCAATGTGCGACCGCGCTGCGCTGCGACAAGTGGGCGAAGAGAATGCGGCGCTCAAACCATGGGCGACCCGGCTCTGGTTCCAGCTGACCAGTGCCTATCGTGTGGGGAATTGGGTTTATGAGGCGGGCGAAGAGTTGGCACAGGTCGCTCCCACCGCCTACGGCGTCTATGACGAGATGGCATGCTTCGGTGCCAGCCTGGGTGCGACTCGCACCGGAGCCGCGCTGGCACCCATGATGTTCGCTCAGCACATCCCCATCAGCGTCGCCGCAATTCCGGGACTGCCCGAATCGGCAAGCGAACTGCTCGTCAGCACGGCCCAACCGCGTGGCGTTCTTGAGGGACTTTTTGGCGGCGATGACTTTGAGGAAGAAGCGGACGCGACACTACCCATGTCGCTCGCCAGGCAACTTCGCGATCACACGAAGAAGCAGTGCAGTCCGGATCCCTCGTGGTCCATGCTCGCTTTTCTGCTGGAGGAAGAGCAATTTGTCGAAGTCGCCAATCACCTGTCGGTGGCCACCAATGCCGTGGAGTATTCGCTGGCCGACGAGGTTGATCGACTATTGCCGTTGGTCAAGGATCATCGCTATGCCGCCTACATCGATTCGTATCGCTACAATCAGCGACGTGAAGTTGACAAGCTGCAGGATGTCATGGGCGATCTCAGAATTGAGGACCCCCGCATGAATTCGCAAGTCATGTTCTTCCGTTGTTGGGCAGTGAAGAACAAAGACGGAAACAGTATCGGCGCAGCAGCGTTTCAGGCCGCCCATCGCAACTTCACCATGCCGGCAATGTTAGAGTACATTTTCTATAGCAGTGAAGGCAACCCGATTCGAGTCGACCAATCCTATCTGGAGATTTTTGCCAACGAGGTTTCGACCATCGCTCCGCATTCGGACGTGGGTATGAAATTGAGAATCATCGCAACGCAGAAGCCTACATCGGAGCAGTTGGACGAATGGCAAGACCAACTGAAAGAAGACCCCAACAGCTTCTTGTTTCTAGCTGTAGCTTACCAACGAGTCGATGATATTGACGGAGCCATCCGTTGCTATGAACGGTCGTACGAGTTGCTCCCCACATTCGGTGCAGCGCTTCACCTGAGCCGCATTTATCGAGATCACGAGGATTACGAAAAATGGGAGCAAACGCTACTGGACTTTCTCCAGACAGAAAGCCATGGCTTGGAACATGCTACGGTTCACACCGAAATGGCTTATGTCTATCGCTCACGTGGTTTGTGGAAAAAAGCCAGACCCCACGCGATCGCGGCTGCGGAAACGGGATCCTTGTTTGGTATGAAAGTCGCCTCGCAGATCTCGGAGGGGCTGGCAGAATGGGAGGAATCCGAACAGTGGATACGGGGAGTGTCGAGTGGTTATCCCAGTGCCGGCGGTTTTGAATGGTATTTCTGGTGTCGTAGAACGGGGCGCGGCGACGTCGAGTCCGCTGCAAAGTTGGCAGATGAGTTTTTTGCAGCTCCGCTTCGCGGTCGACGGCAACGTCTGGAAGAACCCGTCCAGGGCCCAGGGTTTGAAGACTACCTCAGACGCGGTGACTACCATTTTTTGTGTGGAGATTTCGAGAAGTGCCTCGAGGCCTATCGTCACGACCCGGATGCCTCCAAGAGTTTCACCCGCAGTTTCATGATCGCACAATTGTCACGACAAATGGGAGACAAGGATGCGTTCCAGAAAGCCGTGGACGCGATCGATAAGACATCCATCGGCGAGGAACCAGACATTGTCGCGAAAGACCCCAATGTGATCGCGCTCGGCAGATCCGTTCTCGAAATCATGAAAACCGGAGAAGTCACGCCAGAGCAATTGGAAAGTATCGATGAGTTGATGACCAAGGTCGAGCCGTACAACGCCAGCGCGTTCTCCTATTTCCTGGGACAGGAATTGGCGCACTTGGGCCGCACGGCGGACGCTGAGAAGTATTGGCGACGTGCCCTCACCATTCCAGTTGGTGAGGTTCGCGGCGCTACGCTCTCGGGTGTCGAGCTGGCGAAACTCCACGGTACTTCTCGTCCGGATGACGATGTTTTGGACGAGGACGACTTGTGGCCGCCGCCGAAGGCAAAGCCGGAGGAAGCCGACGAAACTCAGCCTGACACTGAATAGCCGGGCGAGTGAAGATTCGGCGCCGTATGTCACCAAGGTCGCGGCAGAGACTAGCGACGTTACTGTCGTGGCCCAATGGTGATTGGGGGTATTCTATCTCACGCTTCCGGAAGACATTCTCCGATTGGCTCCCGATTCCTTCGGACATGGCCGAAGAGAGCTGCCTTCTCGTCGGGTAAAGAAGAACAGGTAGACGCTCTCACGAGTATATGTGCGCCTCGTTCTACGGTAGTGAAAGGTAGTTGTCATACGAAACTGAGCTGCAGAGTTCCCCAAGAATAGCGGATCCACGGCCGAGCAGCGTGGCGACTGACGGTGCGAGGAGACACGGGGCGCGAGCCGGGTTACCGGTGGTGGAGCGGCGAGACAATATATTATGAATTTGTAGCGACCTGACCGAAGGTGCCACTGAGGTGTCGGTGGGTCGCATCAGGTGGGTGTGCTCGCGAAGAACGAGCATGGCAATCAGATTCATGGCAAGGCAGGAGAGGTGCGGTAATTGAAGTGACACGTACATGGCACGTCGTGGCAAGCCAGACGAATAACGCGCACAGAGCGAGCGCGGCTGGCGTGACGCTGCTTGAAAATTCAACGGATTCTTTGGTGTGTGATGCACTTGGGATCGCTCACGTCACAAGTAGCCGGAGGTCAGCAACGAGTTCAGTTGCCTCCTGATCTCCTCTGCCCGGTCTCGAGAGAAAGGCAGCGACTCGTGGCCAGTTCTCTCCGCCTCGATCTGCGGGAGCTTGTTGCCGAGCGTGACCATCACTCCGGCTTGAGCTTGGCGAAAGCACGATGAGGAGCATCTCCATGACTCGCGCTCGACCCCGGACGGCACGTACTGCCAGCCGAGATGCCATGTTGCGCTGAGAACCGGCAGGTCTGTGAGAGTTGAGGCCGATCGTGACTGAAAACGATTTGATCACAATCCAACCGCTTGGCGAGCTACTAGGAGAAGCCCTTGACGGTGGTGAGATCATTAACGGTGACCTATGGCACCCGCATCGCAAACCGTTATTCCACAAACCAAACGCCGTTGAAAGGTTACGCGACAGAATTACGGCGGAATGGAAGCCGATTTCTGATACCGCAAATGGTGAGGAACCCTACGACTATTGCACGTATTTCGGGCCAGAAATCGACAAACTGCTTTCAATCTTTGGTCATGCAATTGACAGCGACGAATGCATCGTCAGCATTCTCGAACCAGCGGTGGACAAGGAGCGGGCTGAACGTGTTAGTAGTTTCCCATTCAAATATTCGGACGATACTAAAGCGATTCGTTCCATTTTTTCACATTGGTTGGCAATTGGAGGGATCGTCGCATTCGGTTTGACCGTCTGCGCATGGCGATATCGCAGATTCCTGCTCAAACGCAACTCTCGTCACACTGCGTCGGTTGATGTACAATCCGACGAATTTCAATCGGAACATTCAACGCAAGAAAACGTCAGAAAGACCAACGGATGAACCAGAGCCGGAAATGCGTGCTGGATCACTTCGCTCGGCAACGTCAACTCCCGGGCATGGCATCCGAACCGCTACTGGCAGCGACAATGCTTGACCTCTGTCATCAACTCGTGGGACCGGCTTTTCTGACACCGCCCCCTGACCCGGCAGAGGGGCTGACAATTCGGCGGATGCTGCCAGGATGCCGGTGGGGTAGAATTGGGGCGGCCGAGCGCCGCAATAGAGGAAAGTATTTCGCGGCGTGCTGCTCACATGCCAGACTCGCCGCAACGGTCACGGCGCACCCGGTCAGTTTGTTTGCGTGCAGAACGCGGTCCGCAAAGGGTGTTGCCCTATTGCGTGTAAGCCAACGGCAAGTGATTGACTCGCCCAGTTCCGGTGACGACAATCGCGGATATCGAACGGCGTCATATTCCGCTGGAACGGCCAAGGCGACACGTTTTGAGGGCGCGTCAGCATCACGCGGTTAAGTGGCGTTTGTCGCACCCTCCGAAATCGAGGTCGTATGAATCCGCGAGATTGGTTTGTCCTCGGTATTCGACTCTTCGGCCTCTGGTCGCTGACCCGGGGCGTGGGGTATGTCGCAGCTTTCGCCGACCCCAGCGTCCAAGGCGTTTCTCAAGAGAGTGATGAGTTTCGCGGTGAGAACTGAACGCGCCCCGTCACTTCGTGACGTTTGGGTAGCGCTGTCGCAGGAGGGTGGATTTGTCCGTCGAGTCTTGGAACAACTCGGCATTGACCAAAGGGAGCTGTATCAGCGAGTTTCGGGATCGTAACTGACGCTAAGCATGGCGTGCAGCCGAGACAAACCTGCCCAGCTATTGGGAGCTCTTGTCCTGTGGACGCGGCCACAGATCCTCTTCATCCAGTACATCATCATCGGGACGCGAAGTGCCGTGGCGCTTGGCGAGTTCAAATCCTGCGAGCGTAGCGTAGTACACGTCACGGTTGGGGAGCACGAGGGCTCGACGCCAGTATTTTTCGGCCTCGGCGGTCTTTCCCAGGGCGTCCAGCTCCTGGGCCACGAAATAGGCGAAGGCACCGCGAGTTGCCTCGTCCAAGTCACTTAAGAGTTCGTCAATCCGAGCGAGACGCGCGTCCGCGACGTCTCCCGTCTTTAGCAATTGAAGAATGGCCAGGCCCGCCGCTTCCGTCTGCTGGTCATCGGAACCAGGTTCGGCCCGGCGCTCGATACATGCTTTCTGCATCGTGTCCAGGACATCGCCGCGCAACTTCTCGTCATCCAGCTGACGCGACAACTGCGCAACCATAAACGTACAGGTGAAAGTCGGCTTGAAAGACAACGCTCGACGATATGCCACGAGGGCAGTGCGTGGGTCTCCCTCCAAGAGTTGGTACACGCCGAGACGAATTTGATTGTCCCTTGATGGAGTGCTGTCCACCGAGAAGTACGTTTTCGCCAGCTCGCGGGCAGACTGCACGTCACCCCGACCGGTTCGCCGACACCAGTAGTACCACCAGTAAGCGGACGAACTGGGATAGTTTTCTGAAACCTCGCGACTCCATTGCTCAGATTCTTGCCACTCGGCCACGGCTTCGCAAAATTCGCTCGCGCACATCAAACCATGCGCTGCCCATGTCTGTCCGTATGCCAGGGCGTGAGGTTTCGCCTTGCCCCATAGCCCCCGTTGGGCGTATCCCGAGGCGAGTCGATAATGAACTCCTCCATGCTCGAGACCGAGGTCTTCTGTTTCGAGAGCTTCCAGGAGCGTTTGTTCCGCATCGTCTGTGTCACCCTTTTCGCGATACAACTCGGCCAGCTGAATCGCGTAGCTGGCGATCTTCCCCAAGGCCACCGCTTTTCGACAGCAACGCACCGCGCTGTCGAAGTCACCTCGATCTCGGTGGCGCTGCGCCAGAAACGCGAACGCCCGGGGGTCTTCCTTCAGTTGCTCTTCCCATTGCTTCAATTGCTCGGCTGTGGGATCTTTCGTCCAACGAATCTCCAGTGTTGTGGCCGTATCTGAATGAGGAGCAATCGCGCGCAGTTCGTTGATCAACATTTTGCCAAAACTCTCTGGAGGCGGATCCTTGGCGATCTCGAGAGGGATCAAGTACTCCAACAGGCCCGGCAGGGTGAAGTTGCGACCGGCCTGCTTATAGGCTGTCGCGCCGATCGGTGTGCCACCCGCGTCTCGAGTGTACCACAGAGCACGCATCATGAGGTACATCTTCATGCGCGGATCCTCGACCTTGATGGATCCGTACACTTGATGTGCTCGGTCCGAATCTTCGCGGAAATTGTAACGGAACGCGTCGATGAAGGGGGCGTAGCGATGCTCCTTGATCAAGGGCAGCGCGGCATCGACTTCCGTGGCCAGCGAATGTTCAACGGCGTTCGTCGCGTCGATGATATAGTGCAATATCTGCAAGAACTGTTCTTCCTCCAACAGAGACGCCAACACGGACCAGGAAAGACCTGCCTCAGCCGATTGCTCCGTTTCTTCACGCAACTGCCGGGCCAGTGCCATGGGCAAGCTGGAAAACAGCTCCGACGAGTCGGATTCTCCGATCCATCCGCGCAACAAGCCTTGCTGCGGACGGCTGTGGTCCACCAGCTGAGAGATGGAACTGGGTACGCCAGGAATGGCCATCAGGCTCTGCGGGACGAAACGGGCGAACACCATGGGGGCCCAAGCCGCTCCCGACCGAGTGAGGGCAAGGTAGCGACCGCGGTCCACGAGTTCGGCATACACGCCGTAGGCTGTCGGACAGATCTCGCTGATTTCCTGACCGCCCTCGTACATCCACCGGGGCTGCCAATACGAACTGGCGATCTGGAACCACAGCCGTGCGCACCATGGCTTGAGGAACGCATCCTGTTCCCCGACGTGCTGGATGGCGGCGCGGTCGCACATGCAATACGGCTTGATCAGCTTGGACCAACGTGGCTGGTTGCTTGCCACTTCTTCTCCCTCAGCGGAACTGCTATTCGTCTGATGACGCCGTTCGAGTTCTTCCAGGTCAGCCAGGGCATAATGGAGCGTACCGCCCAGCGCCCAAGCATACGCGCGATGCCATAGCGCCAGGTCGCCCTCCTGACTGGACGCCATCAGCCGCTGGGCATACAACCACGACCGAGCGGTGAACACCTCGGTGGCCGAATTCCAGTGGTGTTGGGTCAGCAGCGCTAGATTGGCGTAACCTCGCACCAGGACACCGAGCCACTCGGGAGTTTCGCCGTGGGCGGAAATTGCCTGATGGGCCGCTCGCACAGCGCCGTACTGGGCCACAAAATCGACCTTTCCCAGCAGATCTTCAATCGCTTCATCCGGCGGCTGGGGAGTTCGCAATTGGGGCTTCTCACCTTGGAAACCGGCCGCCCGCAGAGCGTCAAGAAATACGCCGCGTGAATCCGCCTCCAGTTGGGGGATTATGTCGCCATACATCTTTCCGCCGTGGGCGATGCAATCGTACGTCTTCTCCCAGGTCGAACTCTCTCGGTCATACGGGATCAGCTTGACATTCCATTTCCCGTTCAGGTCCGCCCGCTCGATCGGCATCAAGTCGATGACTTGCAGTTTGCTCGGCACGGTCTCCGGCAATGTTTCGTCCAGCAAAGTTGAGACAGCCCTAAACAATCGCCGCACGCCGGCCAGAGCCAATAGAAGGTCCGATCGAACACTAAGCTGCTCCGTTGCTGTCAGCAATAAACCGGACATTTGAAGAACAAATTCGATGCCCGGGCCGAGGGCAATTTTCATTCTGACTTGCGGCGACGTCCAACGGGTGCGTATATTGGTGTCCCCTTCCCAAAGGTTACCTAATTTCGATACCGCACACCTTTTCCATCAGCCGATTGCCATCCGCTACTGACGGCACGTTCCGCACGTCGTACAGCACGTTGCCGAGAAGTTTACCTGCGTCAAGATCACGTTGAAATTCGTCATAATGACAGCCGATGATCAAGGGCGTACCGGCTGTCTGTTCGTGCAGTTTCGGGAGCTGATCGTAGGCGCGGGGGTTCCATTTTTCATCCGCAAAGTAGAGACACTTCAATTGTCTCAACTTCGCAACATGTGGCAGCAGATGCCAGCCATTCGAATGTAGGTGCAGCAGTCCACCACCTGTCGGCGCAACTCGCTTTGATAGCGGTGTCCCGCTAGACAAAGTCCAAACCGCGTGCCGTTGCCCGCCGCTGACGGCATGGCCTCATAGCCCTGTTTCCCGGCCCACTCCTGGTCCAGTACGAAATCGCAGCAACTGCCGGGCGAGATCCAGATGCCAAGATCCGTGCCCATACTCAACGCCGCCCGGCGCACCTTCGTGAATCCAACTGGGAAATTTGTCTTGTCCATCTGCCAGATGGTATGGGGATTCGGCCAGCCGCAGTCGATGCAAAATGAATCAAAGGAAATGTGATTATGGACGGAGAGATACTGCCGAAACTTGTCCATCAAGCCCAGGATGTCAGCTTCATTCGCTCGTGCCGGCGTGGACCACCGATGGTTGTAATTGATGAAACGCCCAGTAGGTGCACGGCGATGACTATCCCGTTCGTACGTGGTCACATGGCATAGCGTACTGTGCGTTCCACAAGAAATTGTCTTCAGGCCCGTGCGTCGCGGGTTGCAGAGCAGGCAAGCTCGCCAGATCCGGAGCCCAGCGGTCCGTCCGCTCGCTCGCGTTATCCCTCCGTTTCGTGTGGCAGACTGTCGGTCCGCGCGGCAACCGCCAAACCGTGCGGTTAGGCAGACGTGAATGCTCCGCGGTGCCGTCACTCAAGTCACCAGGTGCGCTAAAACGTGACACGATAACGACGAAAGGCTGCATACCATGACGAAAGGACTCGACGATGCGAGCGCATGATTGCGGGCACGCGCGGCCGCGAGTTAGAATCCCTATCAATCGTTGCAGGAAGGAAGAACACCATGACGATGTCGCCCCGCCAACGGTGGTTGGCACTGCTGGATCGGCAACCGACCGATCGAATTCCCACCGACTATCAGGCCACGCCCGAGGTCACACAGCGGCTCATGAGCGACTTGGCCTGTACCAGCCCGGATGCCTTGTGGCGGAAGCTGCACATCGACAAGCGAAAATTCGTCGAATCGCAGTGGCGACTGTCGCGTCATCCCGACGATCCGCTGGCGGACATGTGGGGTGTGCGGTACCAACGGATCGATTTCGGGACTGGTGCCTACGAAGAGCCGGCCTACTGCCCACTGGCCGCAGCCGAGACGGTGGCGGATGTTCATGCCCATCGGTGGCCAGATCCTGAAGACTTTGACTACGCCGTCATTGCGAGGACGTTGGACCAGGACGACGGCTACTGGCCAATCCACTGCTGCTGCTACGAGCCGTTTCTGCTGTATGGTTATTTGCGGGGGCTGGAACGTTCCTTCGAAGACCTGGTATTGCGGCCGCAGTTGGTAGACACCATCCTCGGCCATATTTTCGATTTCTATTACGAACACCAGCGACGCTGTTTTGAAGCCGGCGGCGGCCGGATCCACTTGACTTGGGTCGCCG
The DNA here is from genome assembly GCA_963700575.1 of uncultured Planctomycetota bacterium. Lineage (GTDB taxonomy): Bacteria > Planctomycetota > Planctomycetia > Pirellulales > Pirellulaceae > JAJRVM01. Next base: position 40,063 of record CAVOYC010000003.1, read on the forward strand.
AGGATCTGGGATCGCAAACCGGGCCGCTGATGAGCCTGCCGATGTACCGCCGGTTCCTGCGGCCCAACCAGATCAAGATCGCCGACCTGGCACGATCTTATGGCATTCACATCATGTACCATACCGACGGCGCCGCGGGGTTATTCCTGCCCGATTTGATCGGCGAAGTCGGCATCGAAATCCTGAATCCCATCCAGTGGCGCTGCCCGGGCATGGAACGGGAAACGCTGGTCGCTGGCTTTGGCCAGCAGATCATCTTCCACGGCTCGATCGATAATCAGCACACCCTGCCGTTCGGCACGGTGGACCAGGTAGTGACAGAAGTTCGCCAGAGTATCGAGATCTATCGTGAGGCCCGCTGGATCTGCAATCCATGCCACAACATTCAACCCAACACGCCAACAGCCAACATTGTGGCGATGTACCAGGCCGTCCACCAGTTCGGTCAACGATGACGGTGCGGCCACGGGCCAATACTACGAACGGTAAAGCACCCGTATGGACAAGCGCGGAGACAAAAGACGAAAGCGACAAGACAACGACACCGTGATCTTGTTCGGTGTATAATCAGGACTCGCTTCGCTGCCATTTGCCCTGGAGATTGGACATGAGATGCAAAGTCTGGTCGATGGCCTTGATTGTAAATTCTCTGGCGGTCCCGGGCATACTGTTCGGTGTGCGCCAGTGTGCAGGCGCGGTCGAATTTCCCGGCCCGGAACCGGGTACGGCTGTTGCGCACGCGGACGGCGACGAAGTAAGCTTGGGGAACAGCGTTCTGTGCCTGACCTGGCGAGTCTCAGGTGGCGTGCTGCGTCCGGTGCGTATCGAGGACAAGATCGCCGGGACCACGCTCGCGATGGAGCAGACCGAGTGCTTTCAGTTGATGCTGACCGAGACTCCGCTTCCCGGGACTCAACTTCTGCGGGCATCCGACCTGCACATTGTCGGGACGCCCGAGTTCCAGGAGATCCCAGCCAATGCCCAGTCGCTACGGCTGGCCGATCACCAATCCGGTCGAGCGATCGTCATCACACTCGCGTTGACCGATGTTGCAGTGGAAGTCACCTGGCAGGCCGTTCTGCGCGATGGATCGAGTTACGTTCGCCAGGTCATCAGTTGTCAGTCGATCGAGAAGGAAATTGAACTGGCGGAGGTGGTCGTCTGGGACCTGGCCGTAGCCGGCGCGGAAGTGCGAGGCGTTGTCGATGGCTCGCCGGTGGTGGCCGGCAACTTGTACTTTGCCGCCGAGCATCCGATGTCGAAGAGCAGCCTACTGGAAGCGTCGGACGCAGCGACTCTGCCGCACTTCACTTGCCGTTACGAGGTCAACAGCGGTCTACGACCCAGCGAACCGCGTCAATTTCGTGCGTTGGTCGGTGTGGCACCTCCGGGCCAGATGCGGCGCGGATTCCTTTATTATCTGGAGCGTGAGCGAGCACAGCCGTATCGGCCGCTGCTGCATTACAACAACGGTTCTGAGATCGGCGCCGAGTACTGGACGCTGAGAGCAACCGGCAGCCCCGGCGCAGCCGAAACGTTCCGTCGCCAACAACAGCAGTTGTGGCTCGCAACGATCGAGCAGTTCGGCCGGGCACTTGTCCAGCAGCGCCACGTCGTCGTGGATAGCTTTGCTCATGATTTCGAATGGGATGATGAGAATCTCGTGTGGCAATTCCACGCAGGCTACCCAGAGGGTTTTCGGCCGGCCCAACAGGTGGCCGAGAAGTTCGGAAGCCACGTAGGAGTGTGGCTCTCGCCGTCTGGCGGTTATCCGTGCAAGGAGTCCCGGCTGGCATCTGGACTGAAGCAAGGATTCGAGACTTTTCGCAACGGGTTGACATTGGCCGGCCCACGTTACGGTGCCCGGGTGCGCGCAACCTGCGAGGGTCTGATCGAGCACTACGGCGTCAACTACTTTAAGTTCGACGGGTTTGGCGCGGGAAACAACCAGCCGGGTGCGATGGACTGCGCGAGCGACGTGGAAGCGCTGCTCGCGCTAATCGTGGCGCTACGCGAGCGAAAGCCCGATTTGTTCATCAATCCGACCACGGGGAGTTGGCCTTCACCATTTTGGCTGCTGTACTGCGACTCGATCTGGCGTCAGGGTGCTGACACGAACCTGCAGGGCAAAGGGTCGGCACGGCAGCAATGGACCACGTACCGCGATGGCCAGATTTTGCACGGCACGCTCGCACGCGGCCCCCTCTACCCGGTCAACTCGCTCATGATCCACGGTGTGTTTATCAATCACTTGCCACTGCAGGGTAATCCCTATGATCCGGCCATTCCGCGGCCGACATACGACGAGCGGGAGATAATCGCGGAGATCCGGTCATTCTTCGCGACCGGCGTGAACCTGCAAGAGTTGTACATTGCGCCGATCTGATGACGCCACGGACGTGGGATGTGCTGGCCGAGGCGGCGCGTTGGGCTCGTCGCAACGCCGACGTGCTGGTCGACACGCACGCCATTGGGGGCGACCCGCTCGCCGACGAAGTCTACGGCTGGGCCTCGTGGACACCGAACAAAGCGATCGTGAGCCTGCGCAATCCGGATGACCAGCCGGCCGACTTTGCGCTCGATGTGTCCCAAGTGCTGGAGCTTCCCCCGGGTGCGGCTTCCGCATACCGGCTCAAGAGTCCTTGGAGCGAGGATGCTTCCGGGCCCACAATGGAGGTCCAAGCGGGCAAGCCTGCCACGATTCGCGTACGACCGTTTGAGTCCTTGGTGTTCGAGGCCACCCCGGTTCGATGAACGATCCGAGCCTCTCTTCCTAGACGACTGTCTTCCGAGAATGCCAGAGTATCGCGGACGCTGCGTCATGTGGGCCGGTTGTTCAGCGCCCGGCAGGCAGCAGGTGCGTCATTGTGATGCGTTTGCCAGTGCGTTGGCACTTCCATCCAGCCGCGTTGGCTTGCTGAGGTGTTCGTTGATGATGATTCATGTAGAACAGTAGGCTACCGCATGGAAACCGTGTGCAGCAGCCGCAACAAGGAGATCGTCATGATGTGGCCCGCCATCCCCGTTCGCATCCCACTGCTCTTTCTGCCTGGCATGGCGGTCTTTGCCCAGGGAGCTGAGAACGAACTGCCGCTCGCCCGCTGGTCTTTCGACGCCGGCGCGGACAGATGGACGAGCGGAAACCAGTGTAGCGTGGAAGTGGCCGGCGGCGAGCTGCACGTCACCGCTACTGGAGCGGAAGCCAACTTTTATAGCTCGTCCTATCCAAAAACTCATCCGATGCGTAACTGTAGTGGTTGTAACGGTCTGTCGCCATCAGACTCTGGCGTATTCGTCCGATATCGTGCGATGTCGTTGACATTTCACCCATCCCGTCGGAAGCTGAGGTCTTCTGTCGATCGGGAGTGGCCCTATGTCATTTCTTTCTCAACCTTCTCAGGTGGTCCTCGCTGTACTCAGTGAGACCATACGCAAGGAACAGCAAAAGGTAATCGAATACCTTCAGCTGGAGAATCAAATACTCCGGGAGAAACTTGGGGGCAAGCGAGTTTTGCACACTGACGATCAGCGACGCCTCTTGGCAGTGTGCGGGAAAGCTCTCGGAAGACAACAGCTGGGAAAGATCGCGACGATTGCTCAAGCTGACACGATCCTACGTTGGCATCGGGAACTCATCGAGCCTAGTGGTTTTCCGTCGGATTGCCGTGCCGGACGACCACCAACAGACCAGGAAGTTGTGGACCTGGTTGTTCGAATGGCCGGCGAAAACGTGAGTTGGGGTCATAAGCGAATCGCGGGTGCACTGCACAATCTCGGATACACGATTTGCTCAAGCACCGTCGCGAATATCCTGAAGCAACACGGCATCCCGCCGGCACCGATGCGAAAGCGACAGCTGTCCTGGAGCACGTTCCTAAAATCACACTTGGATGTCTTCGCAGGAATCGACCTGGACACAATCATTCTCTGGCTCAGCGAACTGGCGAGCTACGTCTTCGGCCACATTTCTCCTCATGGCAGAGCGATTCCCTGTCCCCCGGTTGTCGTGAGCAACGACGAGATGCTTCACCCAACGATACACACAAACCGCAATTTGCAGATTGCTGAAACGGTAACTCAGCCAATTCGGGGGCCGCCAACCGTTGCCCCGCCATCCATTTCTCCTCACCAAATCCGTGACGCAGCTTGAACATTGCGCACGGGAAACCTACGCCCTATTGCACCGTGAAATGGGGCAGGTCCGAAACCGGTACGACAAAGTCCCCGGCTCGGCGGTGCGATGACGTGCCACTCGGATGAGATTCTCAGGAACGTTGCCGCTCAAGGTCTGTCGAGGACTGGTTTTCATCATGAGATAAGTTTTTGGATAGGACGGGGTATTACGCCATGCTCGGTGATGTCGGGCGTGACGGTAGTTTCTATCTATCGGAAACGCGCATCGAGGAGATTTTCGCCGAGCCGCTCGTCAACGGTCCTCACCAGCTGCACCTACTGGCCAGAGATGCCCGAGGTTACACGACACCGACAGTCAGTTTACCTTTCACGCTGGACACAGGGGCTCCTTTGTTAGAGATGCACAGCCCGGTTCCGGGGTCCGTCTTCGCTGACAATGTCGAGGTTTCCGGCGTGGTTCATGACGCCGATTCCTCCGTGGCCTTGCTCACGGCACAACACGCCGGCCTTGCTCAATATCACAAATGCCGAGCGTGAGCAGCTGGCGCAACTGTACGACCCGGGTGAGGTGGTTTGGCGTACGCCTTTCGACCACTTCACACCGTGGGACTGCAACTGGCCGTACGAACCACCGGAGGATGCAGAGCCACCGCCGGCGCCGGAACCGGAGGAGATTTTCCCTGAAGAGGATTTTGTCTTCTTGGATGACGAAGATACGGGATGTAAGGAAGAAGAGCATTCGACCATCGACGTGCAGCGACAGGTTCTAGCGGAACAGATGCCGCTCGTCGGAACTCCCTTCACGCTGCACTACCGCAGCGAACGCACGCCCGGCTACGTGGGGTCGTTTCGGATGACGATTCCGCTCAGCGGCGACTTCACCGTTGACGGAATGGATGATTCCAAGCGGTGTCGCCGTTACTCCGGAAGGCCAGTTGTATTTTGCAGACTTGCGGGGGCGGATCTGGCGTCAATTGCCCGATGGTCGATTGTCGGCAGTGATCGGCCCGTATCCTGAACTGGCGTTTCCCAAGGGAATCGCTTTCGATGCGGTCGGAAACCTGTATGTTGCCGAGGAAAGCGCTCACCGCATCCTGCGCGTGGACCCGGATGGAAGCTACAGCGTGATTGCCGGGACAGGCGAATCGGGTTACGCAGGCGACGGCGGGCCACCTGCGCAGGCCAAGTTCGCTTTTCCGACTGACATCGCGGTGGCGGCGGATGGGAGCTTGTACGTTGCCGACTACAGTAATCACCGTATTCGCCGGATCGGGACGGATGGCATCATTTCGACCGTAGCCGGCACGGGTCAAGGCGAGATCTTGGATTCGCCAACAGGAGTGGCGATCGACGACGACGGCACTTTGTATATCGCTGACTACGGAAATCATTGCATTCGCCGCCTTGACCCAGACGGAACACTTCACACGGTCGCGGGCATGGTGAATGTCGCTGGATTCTCGGGGGATGGCGGCCCAGCCACAGCCGCCAGATTGACACTGCCGAGAGACCTGGAGGTAGGGCCTGACGGAAGTCTCTACATCGACGACACCGGTAACGAGCGGATCCGAGTTGTCAGGCCTAACAGCGTGATCGCTACCATCGCGGGCACCGGCGTTGACAATACCTCCGGCGACGGTGGCCTGGCTGCGGCGGCGGATCTGGCGACGCCAGCTTTCGTGACCATGGGGCCCGATGGAGTACTTTGCTTTTCACAAGGCGCGTACCGAGTTCGCAAAATTCATCAGCCGATGCCTGGCGTGACTCAGGCCGACATCACGCTCCCGTCTTATGATGGCACCGAGCTGTACCATTTCGATCATGCGGGCCGGCATCAGCAGCACCCTCAATACGCTAACCGGATCCACCATTTACGACTTCGACTACAACGAGCAAGGTCAATTGATGGGCGTTGAAGACGCCTTTGGCAATGTCACGGTCATCGAACGAAATGATCAAGGTGTAACCACGGCTGTGGTCGGAACCTATGGGGCCCGCACGGAGGTTGAAGTGAATGCCAACGGTTACCTGGCTCGTATTACGAACCCGGCCGACGAGAGTTATGAGTTTAGCTATACCGATCACGGACTGCTGACCGAAGCCACCGACCCGCGACACTTCGCGTCCACGTACACGTACGATGCCGTGTCGGGCCTATTGATGAGAACGGAAGATTCCGCAGGAGGGTACTTGAATTTCGTCCGTGAAGTTTCTGAGAACTCGTACAAAGTCATCCAGACGACCGCGGAGGGCCGCGTATCCGCCTACCAGGTCAACTCCTTGCTCACCGGCGAAAAGCAACTGGTCAACAGTTTTTGCTGCTGCGGAACCGGCTCACAGCACGAGGTTCTCGTCCAACCGGACGGGACGATGACCACATCGCTGGCCGACGGCACGGTGATTACGGAAACGTTTGGGCCCGACCCGCGCTGGGGGATGCTGTCACCGGTTTCAGTGGATCGCGTGGTTACCCTGCCGGATGGACTGACGCATGAAAGCGCATTCAGTCGTGAAATTGTCTTGGCAGACCCGGGCGACCTGCTTAGCATGCGCAGGCAGACTGATGTGACGAACATCAACGGGCAGGAGTACACCCTTGTCTTCGACGGCGACAACAACAGTATGACAACGACCAGTCCTGAGGGTAGACAATCGGTAGCCTTGCTGGACGACTATGGCCGACTGAGCCGATGGCAGAGCAATCTCGCCAGCTACGCCGCCAGCTATGTCTATGATTCTCGCGGGCGTCTTGACACCGTCACGTTCGGCCCCGGTGATGCCCCGGCCATTGACCAGGTTTACGACTTTGATTACGACTCGCGGGGCTATATAGAGCGAATCACCGATCCATCCGGCCAGTATGCACAGTTTGTATACGATTCAGCTGGACGATTGTTGTCGCAAGCGGACGACACTGGCAGAGAGGTTCTGTTCGAATACGACGACGCTGGTAACGTAGTATCGGTCACACCGCCGGGCAAACCACGCACGCAGCCCCTCGTATGCGGTCCGTGACGACGCGTCTGAGCCCTGAAAGGGCGACAGCAGTGCGGAAATGAGGCTCTATCGTCTTGTTGCGATGATTCGCGAGCAGTGCGCGGACGCTGACGACTCGCACGAGGTGACTCGTAACGAGAGCGATACTCGGGGATATCTTGCGTGGGAAAAATGAGGTGTTCGACGACGACTACCGGCCGAAACCGGCAAGCATAGCCGGAGAGGTTCAGGGGTCTCGCTGCGCAAATCATGCGGGAGAGTGTGCGGCACCTCGACCTTTGCTCGCTTACAGCGAGCGGTGGGAAGGTCCGGTGACCTGCGGGCAAAGGATATGTCGCCCTTCCAGGCAACGCTGTGAAGCATGTCGAAAAAACCCAAACCACCCCTTGTTGGCGACACCGGCCCATGGCCCGGCAGAGGGGCCGAGCAGTCGATGTATGCTGCGAGGACGCCAGGGGGCTAAAATGACATCTTCCGAGCGCCTTAGAGCCTTAGTTGGTGAGATGCGCCACGGTGCGCGCATGTTTGAACGAGCGACCAACCGGAGCGCACCAGATCGTGGCAGTCTCGCCTTTTTGGCTGGCGACCCTGCCGCCTTAAGAATGGAACGTATTTTGGCATAGTCAGAACTCCACCAGCTGAAATGTCGAGAACGACATCGACACGCATCACGCATGGTATTGCAGTCAACGAAACGGCCATCTTCCGTTCCATGTTTGCGTTTGCAGGCGTCTCTACGGCCAAGCCGAGACGCGATTATTGGGTAACCGCGCGGAGCACTTGACTGCAGTCTATACTGGGTGATCCAATTGACGACGTTGTGGCGTATCTCGTAAGGTACAATCACAAGTCGAGCATTGTGCTCATACGGCGGCGGCCCGATCACGATTTTCTTGGGGCAGACGATGAGTGACATACACTCCAACCTGATACCGTACGGACCATTGCGGAGTAGCTGCATTGACCCGCTTGATGAGGCAGTATCCGGCTGCGTTGCGAGTCAGTCGGCCAGCCTTCCCGGCGCTATCACGTAAGCGGCTTACGTCTGCCTTCAACGGAGCGCAAGAATCGGTGGACCAGGACAGTGGAAAGGGAGATCGCATGAATGACACAAAACTGATTCTCATCCCGGGCCGTACAATGAAGCAGGGCACGGGAATGAACATCGGCAAAGAGTCGGACGAGTACCAGAAGGCAGTGACCACAATCGAGATGAATCGGGATGATATGGTTCGCTTGGGTGTCGAGGACGGCGACACCGTTAGAATAAGAGCCTCCGGAGGCGAGGCCACGGTTCAATGTCGCGGAGCGGACCTGCCGGAAGGAATGGCCTTCATCGCCTACGGCCCTGCTTCCAGCGAATTAATGGATGGAGAAACTCACGGATCAGGCATGCCCGATTCCAAAGGATTTGAAGTGGAGGTGGAACGTGTCGGCTGATGCTGAAGCAAAAACGGTTGTCGATAACGTGGTTTGCGCTTTTTGCGGATGTGTGTGTGACGACCTATCGGTCACTGTCGAAGCCGGTCAAGTCACGGGAGTGAAACGGGCCTGTGCCTTGGGTAAGGCCTGGCTTATGTCACACAGCGCCGAGACCGACCGACCCGTGGCCCTGGTCGATGGTCAGTCGGCGGACCTGGACGCGGCCATTGACGTGGCAGCCAAGATCCTGACCGAGGCCCACTATCCTCTCATCTACGGCCTGAGCAGCACCTATTGCGAGGCGCAGCGTCAGGCGGTGGCTCTGGCGGACCGCCTGCAAGCGACCATTGACTGTTGCACGTCGGTCTGCCACGGTCCTTCGGGGATGGCGATGCAGAGCGTGGGCGAACCGACCTGCACGTTGGGTGAAGTCAAGAACCGGGCTGATCTGCTGATCTATTGGGGTGCCAACCCGGCCGAATCCCACCCCCGCCACTTCACGCGGTACTCGTCAATGCCCAAGGGCTATTTTCGGCCCACAGGTCGCAAGGAGCGCACCGTCGTGCTGATCGATGTGCGTCCCACGCCAACCGCCCGCGCTGCTGACATGTTCCTGCAAATCAGGCCGGGTACAGACTTTGAGGTCATCTGGGCGCTGCGGGCCCTCGTGCGAGGTCAAGAGATCGAGGAAAGTGCCGTCGCCGATACCGGTCTTACTCTGGAGCAGCTGCAAGACCTGGCAGAACGCATGAAGTCATGCCAATACGGAGTCGTGTTGGGCGGGCAAGGTCTGACCCAAAGCAGGGGCAAGCACCTGAATACCGCGGCTGTGTTCTTGCTGGTGCGTGACCTCTATGCCCACACCAAGTTCGCGGTGATTCCGATGCGCGGCCATGGAAACGTTACCGGCATCGATGCCGTGTTGGCGTGGCAGACCGGCTATCCGTTTGGCGTGAACTTCAGCCGGGGTTACCCCCGCTTCAATCCGGGTGAATATACTGCGGTTGACGTGCTGAGCCGGGGCGAAGCTGACGCGGCTTTGGTTGTCGCCTCGGACCCGGTCGCCGTCTTCCCGAGGCGGGCGATCGAGCGTCTGAAGCAGATTCCGCTGATTGCTCTGGATACCCATGAAAGCGCAACGACCAAAGTGGCCAAAGTGGTCTTCACGACTGCCACGACCGGCGTCCACGCCGAAGGAACACTCTATCGCATGGATGGCATCCCGCTGCGTACACGTGCCGTCTTGCCTTCACGCTATCCTAACGATGAAGAAGTGCTCAGTCGGCTGCTCACGCGGGTCACGCAATTGACTGCGAACTAACTCAGGGAGAGAACAGATGCTTAAGATTGTGAACGGTGAGGTCTATGACCCCCACAATGGGGTCGATGGCCAAGTTCGTGACATCTGCGTGTCTGACGGCAAGATCGTATCGGAGGTGGAGCCCGGCAGTAAGGTCATTGACGCCAGTGGCATGATCGTCATGCCTGGTGGCGTCGAGATCCATGCCCACGTGGCCGGCCCCAAGGTGAATGCCGGACGTAAAATGCGGCCTGAGGATCACCGGAAGATCGTCATCCCCCGCACCCCCATCACTCGCTCAGGCACCGGCCACACCGTTCCCTCGACTTTTGCCACTGGCTACCATTTTGCCGGATTAGGCTACACCACGGTCATGGAAGCCGCCGGACCGCCGTTGGAAGCCCGCCACGTCCACGAAGAACTCAACGACATCCCCATCGTGGACAAGGGTTTTTATGTCATGATGGGCAACAACCACTTCGTGATGAAGTTCATCCACGAAGGCGAGTTCTCGAAACTGAAGGATTACGTGGCGTGGTTGCTGGAAGCAAGCGGAGGTTATGTCATCAAGCTGGTGAATCCGGCAGGCGTTGATCGCTGGAAATGGGGCAAGAATGTCCACAGCCTCGATGACCCGGCCGATACTTTCCCGGTTAGCCCCAGACAGTTTCTGATCAGCTTGGCACGGGTGCAGCATGAGTTGGGTATCCCCCATCCCATTCACGTGCACTGCAACAATCTGGGCAGTCCGGGCAACGCCGAAATCACTCGGCAGACGATGGAGACGGTCGGTGACCTGGGCATCCACATCACCCATATTCAATTCAATGGCTTTGCCAAAACCGACAAGAATGATTATCGCTCTGGAGCAGCCGAGTTGGCGGAGTACGTCAATGCACACCCGAATGTGACGGTGGATATGGGGCAAATCGTCTTTGGTCCGGCCACCACCATGACCGCCGACGGGCCGTGGCAGTACCGATTGCACCAGATCACCCACAACAAATGGATCAACGTTGATTTGGAGATGGAAGGTGGTGCGGGCATCGTCCCTTACACTTACACGAAGCGAAATCCGGTCAACGCGGTGCAATGGACCATCGGCCTTGAGTTTGCCCTGTTAGTGAACGATCCGTGGCGGGTATACCTGACGACCGACCATCCCAATGGCGGGCCGTTCCACGCCTATCCGGACATCGCCAAGCTGCTGATGAGCCGCGACTATCGGAATGAAGTCCTCGACGGATTGCATCCGCGGGCCAAGACCTTCAGCACGCTGAAAGATATCGATCGAGAATACACGCTCTTCGAGATTGCCACGATCACTCGGGCCGGGCCGGCCAAGTCGTTGGGACTCAAGCACAAAGGCCATCTGGGGGTGGATGCCGACGCCGACATTGCGATTTATCCCAAGAACAGCGACGTCAAAGAGATGTTTTCTCACCCACGGTATGTGATCAAGGGCGGTGACATCGTGGCCCAAGATGGGAAGATTGTGATGGATAAGCCAGGCCGAACCTTCCACGTTACGCCGGGCCACGATCGGCAGATCGAAGCGACGATCCGCGACGAGTTCGAACAGTTCTATACCGTTGGCTTCGACAACTACCCGGTCCAGGTCGACCACTACATGCCGCACCGAGAAGCCATTCCGTGTGAAGCAGATTGACCTGGCCCGTGCTGGTCCAGCGCTTCTTGCGCCAGGGTGTGTGGGTCCAGCAATTCTTTGCAGCTCTACTCTGCCGCTTGCGATCTGGAGCAGGTTCAATTCCGTGCTCTTTGAGAATGTTGCCGACGGTCTGATCCGAGATGTGGTAGCCGACGTTGGCCCGAGCTCCTTGGATCCGATCGTATCCCCACGTCGGATTCTCCTTGGCCAATCGCACGACAAGCTCGACAATTTCCTGACGGACTCGCGGCCTGCCGACTTTCTTCCGCTGACTGCTATAGTCCCACTTCTTGGCCACCAGCAGGCGATACCAACCCAGGATCGTGTCGGGCGTGAACAAGGTGCCAACCTCTTCCAGCCGTTTGCGACCGAGGACCTTGCCCTTGACCGCAATTCGACGCCGTTGGTCATCGCTGAGCAAGATACGCTTCTTGCCAATTTTCTCTTTGAGCACCTGGTTCTCGGTCCGCAAATACTCGATTGCCTCTTGTTGCTGACGGTTGATCCAGGCTGCCAGAATCAAGAACAGCAGTTGCCAAGGTTGGAGAATGAAGCTCATGATTAGGCCGTTGGGTAGAGGTGATCGCGAAAAGTTCCACGATCGGCCTGTCCCGCGCGAGCGTCAACGTGGTCCGGTCACCGCGCCGTCGCATGACAAGTCCCAGGGGGAATGCGCGCCGCATTGTCCCGACTGGGTAAAGAGTACGGCCAACGGCACCGTCCGAGACTCCACCAAGGCGAACTGCCATAACATGTTTCCGAATGCTACTGGGAGCCCGGCTGAGTATTTTGACCCCACCGGCTTTGGCTTCGCGAGTCGTGACGAAGGATTCAGATCGGCGTTGAATGAGTTTCGACATGCCGCGAAACGGTTGCCCGTGGATCTGCATGACTCAGCTTGTAGCGAAGTGTTAGCGGATCGTTCAGACCTGCCTACTGCTGCTTGATCCAATCCCGGTTGAATGTCGCGTAGCGAATGCTCTTGCCGCGAGACTCGCCGCTGTGCGGTCGGTCGATGAAGTAGCTGTACGACACATGGAAATTGCCGTCACTGCCTTCGATGATAGAGGGATAATGGAACGCTCCTTGGCCCGGTTCGCGGTGCTCGAGATGACGCGTCCATTTCCACGAATGACCCTCGTCTTCAGACAAGGACACTGCTCAGCGAGTGCCTGCCGGAAGGCAGATCGTTGTAAATGCACACCCAGTCGCCATTGGCTGCCCGCATCAGTTCCAGGCCGGAGCCGGGATTGCTGAGAACGTCGTGGTCGTATACTTTGCTCCACGTTTCTCCGCGATCCTGGGACTCGGCCACATGCACCCGCTTGGGTGGAGGGCCATTGTCTCGCATGTAAGCGACAACCGTGCCGTCGCTTCGACGAGCAAAACTGGGCTGTATGTTTCCGCCACCCACAATCGGTTCGCTGTACTTCCAGGTCTGGCCACTGTCATCGGTGATTCCCACCAGCGAGAAAGAGAACCCGTCGGAGTAGAGGCCCACGAGCATGCGACCGTCGTCCAGAATCAGTGGATGGGCGCGCGTGAACCAGCCGATGCGCCGTGTCAACTTGTCTTCAGCCTGCTTGTTGATATGGTCGAGCCACAGTTGCACTCGGCCGGCCATCTCCATTCCACGAAGATACTCCGCCGCCTTGTCCTTCACCTTTCCCGCGAAGTCTCCCGAATGCTTGACATGCATTACTCGCATCAGATCCCATTTTGGCGGACCGTCTGGCATCATGTAGTCGGACGAGGTCTTGTACTTCATCAGAGCAGATTCCCAGCTATTTGCCTGGATCGTCGGCCAGAACAACCAAAGCGTCTTCTGTTGATCGATGATCATGCAGCAGTTGGTGTCGGGAAACCCGAGCGTGTCAGCCATCGGAAACGGCTTGGTCCATTCTCCCGTCGCGTTAATCCATCGTGCCCCGAGGATTTCCACGTCGTCCGCTTCCCGCTCTCCGGAACCATGAAACCAACATACCAGCATGTCACCATTGGGGCATTCGACAATGCAGGAACCGTGGTTGTGCCGATCTTCCAGGGGAAAGATCAGCTCACCTTTGAGCACACCTTCGGCCTGGACGGAACTGGTCAGTACAGCTAACAGGAGACCGACGAATGTCGCGCGCTGGAGGATCATGGATTAATCCCGCTAATTGGAGCGTTGATATTCTGACTCAATCGACCTGTAATCTAAACGAATTTGCACATCTCTGGAACGCCGTGCTCGGCAGAAACTCGAAATCCTGAACGAATCAAGATCTGCCGCCGAGAAGGGGCGCTTTCCCGGTTTGGCAGATCGTCACGACCTTTGGCGGTTACTACTCAGGATGACTGCCCGCTAAGTAGTCGAACCTGAAACGCCGCGAAGCCTGCCATCGCCGGGGGGCGGACGGGTAAAGGGAGAGTCGTGGTTGGATAAGCCGGGTTCCGAGCACGACCCCGCCGCCGTGCCACGTGGTGATAGGGATTGAATTCGACAGACTGGGAGCGGTGGTCGCTGGCGCAAATTTCCGTGTTGCTTGGACTTTTCAGTGGTCTCCGTCGAATCGGGTCTGCCGACAATCCGCCGTGGAAAGGGGTATCTTCGATGGCCAAGTTTGTTATAGGCTGACGGCTTGAAATCCGTCAAGTCACTTCAATCCCCAGTCCGTATCCAACTATGGAACCTTCAACCAGCAGGCGTACCTTTTGTTCCCAAGACGCCAATGCGCCCACCGATGGCCCCAGTTACCGAGTCGGCGCAGCGCGCGTTGCGCTCGATTGCATCGTCGAGTCGATCGGAATGATGGGGTACGGAAAATGCGGCAACATCGTCCAAGGCGTTGCCACTCCACTCTATGCCAGGGCAGTCGTCGTCGAATACGTAGAAACGGGGCAGCGTGTCGCGATCGTCAACGCCGAAATCTGCTACTTCAGCATCGGTCTGGCAGACGCGATCTGGTCAGCGGTACGGGAATCAGACATGGGGCTCGATGAGCAGACGGTCTTGCTAACGGCGCAACACACACATAGTGGCCCGGCGGGTTACAACAAACATGCGCTCTATGAACTGCCAACGCCCGGATTCTCGCCGCAGGTCTTCCACGGCATCGTGAATGGTGTGGTCTCCGCGTTGAAGCAGGCCGCGGAACACCTGGCCCCCGCGCAGCTGAGATTCACGCAAGGAGAATTTCCATCCGAAATGAAAGTGGCGTTCAACCGTTCGTTGAAGGCCTACAACTCCAATCCGGAAATTTCCGCGGTGCCGCGAGGTCTTGAACATCTGGCGGTCAGCCGTCGCATGCAGCTACTGCGAATCGACACCCTTGCGGGCGAGCCACTCGCCGTAATCTCCTGGTATGGCGTACATGCGACGAGCATTCCGAATACCAATAACCTGGTAAGCTCCGACAACAAGGGGCATGCAGCCATGTTAATGGAGAAGGAGTTTGGTAACGGTGTCGTGGCGATATTCGCCCAGTCGGCTGCTGGGGATGTAAGCCCCAACGGATACTGGGATGCACGCATGAAGCAGAATCGGGGTCCGACAAACGACGGACATGAAAACTCGCGTCTCTGCGGTGAAATGCAGTTTCAGATGGCCTCCCAACTATGTGAGGAGGCGAAGTCCACGCCCCAGGTTGCTGGCGATGTCGATGGTTGCTGTGTGCGGGTCGATTTTTCCCGCGTCAAAGTCGATCCGCGTTTCGCCGATGGCCGGGAGGATGCGTGGACCAGCCCCTCGTGTCATGGCGTCGCGTTTGCCCTGGGCACCACGGACGGGCCGGGATGCGGGAAGGCCGTGGCAACGCTGCTGCGAGGAGTGGTCCCCCTGGTAAAGTTCTTCGAGCACACCTGCGCGGCGTTCATGGGCGGTGATCGGGCGGCCGCGATTCGACAGAAATACCAAGCACAACTGCCCAAGAGTATTCTGATTGAAAGCGGAGAGAAGCGGCTGCTGGGTACCCGCACGATTCACCATCTCATGATTCCCAGCTGCATCGACTCGACTGTCGGCAGGATGAAGTCCTACCATCAACTGGGTGCCATGGAGACCGGTCCCTGGACACCGCAAGTTCTCCCTCTCCAGGTGCTGCGCATCGGCCAGCTGATCATTCCGGGAATACCGGGTGAGCCAACGACGGTTGCTGGCAGTCGGCTGGAACAAACCGTGATCGGCTTGCTGCCAACCCACCAGCAATGGAACGTCGTCCTGTCCCCATATGCTAATGGGTACTGTGGTTATTTCACCACGGCTGAAGAGTACGAGCAGCAGTCATATGAGGGTGGACACACGGTTTTTGGGCGGTGGACGCTGGCAGCTTGCCAGACGCGACTTGCCAGATTGGTCACCGAATTATGTCGGCCAAAGGCGGAGCGATGCCTTGAGAACGATTCCCTTCCCGACCCCATCCCGGACACGGAACTCGCGCTGCGGCAGTTTCCGCAAGAACCCTGCGCAGCGTCGGGTGTAATGGTCCAGCGACTTTCGGCGGCTCGACAGAGCTAGGCAATGCCCCCGCTGCTGGGCTACCGAAAGTCGTTGGGCCACTACACCCGGAAACGCTTCTTGGATGTTCAACTTTTGGACATCACTTTTCCTTTTCAATAATGGCTCAGAGCCTAATTAACTGACCACACGGGCGGAGTTGCATGCACGTCTGTTCACGACGAAAGCCGATGGACCGCTTCACGGCACGATGAACTGTAGCGTGATTTCGGCACTGAACATCTCTAGCTTTCTCCAACTCGGCTAGGTACAGGGCCATTTCAAGCGATGATGTCGTGCACGACGTCGCCATGGACGTTGGTCAGACGGAAGTCGCGACCGCCATAGCGGTAGACCAGCTTTGTGTGGTCAAGCCCGAGCAAATGAAGTATCGTAGCGTGGAGGTCGTGCAAGTGGACCGCTCCGTCGACCGCCTTGTAACCCAGTTCGTCGGTCGCACCATACGTGAATCCAGCGCGTACTCCCCCACCCGCCAACCAGGCGGTGTAGCCTTCGGCGTTGTGGTCGCGGCCTAGTGTTTCTTTGCCCTCCAAAATCTGCGTCTCGGGCGTGCGGCCAAACTCGCCAGTCCACACAACGAGCGTATCTTCCAGCAACCCTCTTCGATCCAAATCGGTCAACAACGCGGCGATCGGCTTGTCGATTTGCTCGGCTTTCGCTTTAAACTTGTCAAGATTGCTGTGATGATCCCAACCGCTTGAGCTAACTTCGACGAACCGCACTCCCGTCTCGACCAATCGGCGCGCCAACAAACACTGCCTGCCAAAGTCGTCAGTTGGGCCCGAGTCAACTCCGTACATGTCCAAGGTCTCTTTCGTCTCGCGGCCCAGGTCCAACACATCAGGAACGGCTTGTTCCATTCGCTCACTCAGTTCCAGCGAATCGACCACTCCTTGCACGTCCTCGGTTTGGCCGAGAAGTCGTTTGTTCATCGCTTGAGCCAAGCTTAACGTCCTGCTCGCTGTGTCGGACGTCTGGCCATGGTTGGGAGTCAGGTTGCGGAGCGACGCCTTCTTGATAGCCTGGCCCTCCCAACCTAATCGCGTTGCCTGATATGCACTAGGCAAAAAGGCGCTGCTATAGTTGGCCGGTCCGCCAAACGTTCGCGTTGGCTTGATGGTAAAGAAACCGGGCAAGTCCTGGTTCTCGGTTCCCAATCCGTACAGCACCCACGAACCCAGTGATGGGCGAACGAACTGGAATTCTCCGGTATGTAACATCGGAATCGCAATCGGATGAGCGCGGCTGGTGGTTTGCGCCGCATTGAGCATGCAGAGGCGGTCCGTCTGCTTGGCCAGATGCGGAAAGACCTCGGAGACCCACATCCCGCTCTCGCCATATTGAGCGAATTCCCAGAGCGGACCAAGGAGTTTGCCCTTGCCTATCCCATTCTTGCCGGAGGCAGCCTTAAGCTGCGGCTTAAAATCGAACGACTCGAATTGCGACGGACCGCCATTGATGAACAAGAAGATGACCCGTTTCGCCTTGGGAGCAAAGTGCGGTTGCTTGAGTGAAAGCAGGCCCGCGCAACTCCGGTTGGAAACCAAACCGGTTAGCATCAGTGAGCCAAGCCCGCACGATCCAACTTTAAGCCATTGACGACGTGATAGGATCGATTCTGATGAGTCGGTTGTCATTGTAGCGTTCCTGACCCTTCGCCGTTGAGTACTTTGATTCAGCTCCACCGCGTTAGTTTCCGTGTGGGGTAGAACTCTGCACATTTGAGTCATGTTCCAGCGACTAATGGGAGCGGGGATACACGGTGCGAGCGGTAGCTCGCAATTGGTTCAAGGTCCTACCTCGTCAAAGTCGTCGGCTACGTCATACGCGTGCGGTGCTCGCACATTGTTTGCGGCCAACGCCTGCCCTACTGGATATCGACCAGATATCGAAACTCAGCCGTTATGAACAAAGTGTGAAACCAAGCGGCCCAGGCATGAATTTTTTGGTTGCCATCGTCCGGTTTGGTTAGTTGTATCTCCTGCACTAGCTGCAGCGCACCGTCGCGTTCTGCATCCGAGATTGTTCGCGCGTATAGCCACTGCACGGCCAAGTCGGCTCGCTCTGCATCATTGGTCGCATCCTTAGATGCCAATAGCCGCTTGGCGGCGTGTCTTGCCTGTTCGGCAATGAACGTCGAATTGCGGAGATAGAGTGCTTGTGCCGGAACGTTTGTTACGCTGCGACTCCCACTGACCAGGCTGGGTGAAGGGAAATCAAACAGATCAAACAACTCGGGTACATAGTCACGAACAACCGGCAGATAAACACTGCGATGGTTGCCTGGCGGTTGAATCTTCTCGGTCGGAATGCCGCGAACCAGCTGGTCGCCAAGCGAGGTGACCGTCGAACCGCTCGGCCGCTCCAAATCGAGTTGCCCGCTTACGGAGAGTATTGCGTCGCGGATCGCTTCGGCTTCGAGGCGGCGCGGAATTGCTCGCCAGAGTAGCCGGTTGTCGGGATCGATGTTCATATTCTCCGCGTCGCTTTCGCTACTGAGCTGATAGGCTCGGCTGAGCATCATCGCGCGGACCATTCGCTTGACCGACCATCCGTCGCGCATAAATTGTATCGCGAGCGTGTCAAGCAACTGCGGATGACTCGGTTGCTTGCCGATCAGTCCGAAATTGTCGACACTGGTGACCAATCCACGCCCAAACAGATGATGCCAGATGCGGTTGACCATGACACGAGCCGTGAGGGGATTCTCAGGGCTCGTTATCCAATGAGCCAGTTCCAATCGTCCGCTACTATTCACGCCGATCTTGGACGGACTGACCACCGGCAGCGTGCTCAGAAAGCCCCGTGGTACCACTTCGCCCCGATCGCGAAAATTGCCGCGAATCGCGACTTTTGTGTCGGCCGGTTGAGCCCGGTCGCGGGCACTCATCGCGTATTGCGGGCGCGGCGGGCGGTTCTGCTTCAGTTCAGCTAGTCTGGTTTCAAGAGAGCCGATTTCGCCTTTCAAAGTTGTGACCAGGTCAGTCGCTGTCTGCAAACTGGCAATGGCCTGATCCAACGCTTCGGTCGCCGCGAGCTCGGCGGTAGCCCCTTCCTTCAACGCGGCAGTTTCGGTCTGGATTCGCTTTTCCGCCGCGATCTTCTTCGCCGTTGCGACTTGTTCCGCCTCGGTAGCTTCCGTCAATTTCTCGCGTTTTGCGGCAAGTTGTTGCTCGGCTTCCTGGATCTTCTTTTCGTACTCCTCCGCCGCAGCGTGCTTGGTTGCGGCATTCGGGCCAATCGGCAGCAGGTCGGTGGGGTTGTTGCTGTACTTCTGCTTGATGGTGCCGTACAACGGCTCTGTGCTGAGGAAGATGCCTGCCAAGGCGTAGTAATCCTTGGTTGGGATTGGGTCGAACTTGTGATCATGGCAGCGGGCACAGGCAACCGTCATCGCCAGCGTCGAGCGAAAGATCGTGTCGATCTGATCGTCCGCCACATCCATCTGAAACTCCACGCCACTCGAGTTGTGTCGTTTGGGCCCGAACGCCAATATGCTTGGTGCGACAAGACGCGCCTCGATCACCTCGGACGATTCGTTCTCGTCGACCGTCATCAGGTCGCCGGCGATCTGTTCACGGAGAAACACGTCGTAGGCCTTGTCTTGATTCAAGGCGTCGATCACATAATTGCGATAGGGCCAGGCATGCGGATAGGTGAAATTGAACTCCATGCCACTCGATTCCGCGTAGCGCACCACGTCGAGCCAATGCCGCCCCCAGCGTTCTCCAAATCGGGGCGAACCGAGCAACCGATCGATCAGTTTGGCCAGAGAGTCCGCTGAATCGTCGGCCAAGAAGGATGCCACTTCTTCGGGCGATGGCGGCAGCCCGATCAAATCGAAGAAGACTCGGCGAACTAACGCCCGGCGGCTGGCATCCGCAACGGGCGTCAACCCTGCCGCTTCCATTCGCGCGAGAACGAAGTGGTCGATCGCACTGCGCGGCCAATCCGACTTTCGGACGCGTGGCGGCTCGACAGGTTGAGGCGGTTGGAACGACCAGTGGCGTTGCCCCGCTCGGAGACGTTCGTCTCTCGCCGTCGGTCCAGTGTCTTCACGTGAGTCGGGTGCGCCGAGACGAATCCACTCTTCAAAGGCCGATATCACTTCGTCGGCAAGCCTTTCGTCGGGCGGCATGGGGGAAACATCTGCCTCGTGGCGGAGCATTCTGAGCAGGAGGCTCTTTTGGACGTCATGCGGAATCACCACCGCCCCCGAGTCGCCGCCGCGCATCATACCTGTGGGCGAATCCAACTCCAACGCTGCCTCGATGTCGTCCGCATTTTTGGAGTGGCATTCATAACAACGCTCGGCCAACACGGGCTTGACCTGCTTGTCGAACAGCGCCATTCCCTCAGAGGCTTCTGTTTGAGCCTGGGGCTCCCCGCCCAAGGTGACCGCTGTTGACAGGAAGATCGCAAAGATCGCGCATGTGGCAACGGAGCGTCGCATCTCGTGCCTGCCTTTCGCCGCACTCATTTTCGTTTCCGGACCTGAACAGAACGTCGTGGCTTTGGACTGCATTGTACTCGCAAATCACGGATGCTGCGATGACCAAGTGACGGGAGGTTCTGAAAACGGGCAAAGGTAACCGTTCACGGGATTCCAGGGTCTTGGGCTTTGTTTGTAATAACCCCCTACGGTCCAAATTATTTAACCGTGCTGTCTGGCGTGCTCTCCAATGCCTCGTTCACCTGCGTTGCGAGCCGTGAGACAATTTCCGCCACCAATTTCTGCCCCAGTTCGCGTGAAGCTGCCATGCGCGGATCCTGACCGTAGATGGCATAGAGCGGGTGCTCGGGATCATGGGCCGACGCATCGCTGCGTGGCGTTTCCGGGAGCATCACCTGTTCCGGATCTCGTCCCGCGGTAAGCCGATCGAGTCGGACCCATTCCGGACTCAACGCCAGCGCAATACTCGTCTCATACTTTGCCGCGTGATCACCGCCGAATGTATCTCCGGGTGCCGGAGTGGTCACTTCAGGCTCACTCAAGCCGATGAAACGCACGTTCGAGTGACGCTTCTGCGCCTCCTCTGCAAGGCGATGCACCATGTTCGACTTGCTCATGGGGATAATGGCCGGTCAACACGACAACGACTTTGAAGCCCTGGCGTGCCGCATGATCGAGTGTTGCCGCAATCAGCGGAGTAATCTCGGACTCGGGACGAATGAGCGTCCACTTGTAGCCCACGTGTCCGCCCCCGGTACCGTAGTAAAACGTCGGCAGCACCGCGCCTCCCGTGCGTTCGGCAATGCGCAGACACAGAGCGTGTGCCTTGATGCCGTCCAGGCATACCGGCAGATGCCAACCGTGGTGTTCGTAGGTCCCCAACGGAACGAAGGCCACGGGAGCTTGCTGCAATACCTGCTCCAGTTCGTCAGGTGACATCAGTTCCATTCGGCCGTGCGGCTTTGCGGTGCCGGCCACTCGCGCCGGTCGTGCCCATTTCTGTCGAGCAGCCAAGGCAGCGCGATCGGCTTCCATACGCTGCAGGAAATCCTCCAGCTTGCCCTGAGCCAGATAGAAACGACTGACCGTCGTACTGGCTTCCCCCGGTCCGATGTCGCCGAAACAGGGAGCGGCGTGCAGACAGCAGCGATCGAGATTATTGAACAGAAAGGCGATCTCCATCGCCGTGGCCGCCATGTAAGCTCCCGCCGGCTCGGACAGCGTCACGATCCAGGAGCCATCCGTACGATCGGGACTGGTGGCGTGGAAGCCTTTCACAAAGACCGATCCTTCTCCCTCAGGCACCGATTCAGGCAGGTAGAACTCCACAGTGGGCATCGGGCCTTGGACACGAGTCGTCTGCGCCATGCAATACGGCTGGCCTTCTTTGCTCATGTAGGTCCGTTCCAGTTTCCAGTCCTGAAAGGAACGAGCCTGAATGGGATTGATGCAATTGAAGGCGAAAACGTCGTGCCACAGGAACTCGGTGTGGTTGCGAACGGTCATCTCCACATCGACGTAGTCATCAGCCGGCACCAGTCGCAACGTGTAGGAGATCCGACCACCCGGCCCCCAAGTGCAGGACACCGCCCCATCGTCATCCGGCCCATGCCAGTCGATTTTCGCTTCAGGGAAGTTGACGAGCATGGCTTCGCCACACCCCAGGGTCTCGGGAATCCCCAGCGCAAAAGCCTGGTTATCCAAAGCTGGCACCCGGGCCGTGACCTGCATCATCCCGGCCTGCGGCTGCAATACGATTCGAGAGTCGGATGACAATGCGGGCGAGGCTGTCAGTACAACGACACCGAGAAAGACACTCGGCAGGGGCGAACTCATGGTCGATGCTCCTCATAAGAGATGGTAGCGCCTCATACCGCGAATGGCCTTCCGCGAGAAGGCGCTGCCACGTCTTTCACTGTTTCATTTTCTCATATCATCCTGACAGCGACGGAGCAACCCGTCCGGATCGTTTTCCATCAAATAGACTGTCCCGAAGGAAAGACCGGACACCCTAATTTGCTGATCGGGCGGCTGAAGCGACAATTCGACACCCTTGTCCTTGCTAGAAATACCGTCCGCGATCACTGACAAGGACTTACGTCGTTTGCCCCTGCGCCGGGGGTAGGCGGCTAAAATGGTCCATTTCCTAATTGTACAGCGCCATTTTGCAGCGATGGATGTGCGTAACTCGTGTCTCCGTAACAGTCCCTCGCCACCGGGCTCGTCCCGGTGGTTCTACGTTTGGTGACTACTCTGGTAGCCGAAAAACGAACCTTGCTGCCGGCCCTCGCCGCCGGAGGCGGCGAGGGCCGGCAGCAAGGAAACTCATGGGTGGCCAAGATCGACGGTAGTTGTCAAACGCTCTACCACCGGGACCAGCCCGGTGGCGATAAAGCCACTGTTAATAAGCCCTTAAGATGATCTCAAAAGTGAAAGTGGCGCTGTCCAACTAATCTCACGGGTGTGGAAATGGGCATTCTCAAAGTGTGTCTGCTGTTGCTTCGAGCGCTGCTTGTTCCTAAAGGCAGGTTAGCCATCGAGAACTTGGCCCTTCGCCAGCAACTGGCGGTCTGCAAGCAATCGGTCAAACGCCCTAAACTGCGTCCTCGTGACCGGATCTTCTGGGTGTGGCTGTCGCGCGTCTGGCCGAACTGGCGATCGGTGCTCGCCATCGTGCAACCAGACACGGTTATCAAGTGGCATCGCATGGGATTCAAGCGGTATCGGCGGTGGAAATCGAGGCCGGGCAAACCGGGGCGCCCGCCCATCGCCCGCGAAATCCGTGATCTGATTCGTCGCATGTCCCGGGAGAACCTCACCTGGGGCGCACCGCGGATCGTATCCGAACTAGCCCTGTTGGGCCATAGTGTGGCCCAGCAGACGGTAGCCAAGTACATGGTCCGCAATCGGAAACCACCTTCTCAGACCTGGCGCACGTTCCTCGATAATCACGTTCCAGATATCGCGGCTTGCGACTTCTTCACCGTGCCCACCGCGACGTTCCGTGTGCTGTACGTCTTCATCGTGCTCTGTCACGAGCGGCGACGAGTAGTTCACCTCAACGTGACCGCAAATCCCTACGCCCAGTGGACCGCCCAGCAAATCATCAACGCCTTCCCGTACGAGGAAGCACCACGATTTCTCATTCGCGATCGCGACAGCATCTACGGCGACTATTTCACGGAGCGCGTCGAGAGCGTGGGTATTGAAGAAGTCCCGATCGCACCACGTGCGCCTTGGCAGAATCCGTATTGCGAACGCGTCATTGGCAGTATTCGCCGCGAGTGTCTGGACCACGTGATCATTTTGAACGAAGCGCATTTGAAGCGCATGCTCACCGATTACTTCGAGTACTATCACTTCGCTCGCCCACACTTGTCTCTGGATCGCAACTCGCCGACGCCGCGTGAGGTGGAGGCACCATCGCAGGGCGAGGTTGTCTCGATTCCGCAGGTAGGCGGCCTGCATCGTCGGTACTCGCGAGCTGCGTGATTGGGAAACTTCGGTCTGCCTGTTTGGTCTGTCGCTACCGGTCCGAGCGCGCCGGCAAGAACGACCGATCCAGGCAGGTCGCGTACCTTCTCGCTGACTTTTTTTTAACTCGTCACTTGCCCAGCGACAGTTCGGCCGGAGCCAGATCGTCCTGACCGGCGGCAATCGCCTCCACCGTACGTCGCTCGACAGTGGCCATGAACTCCGGTGACATCCCGCCCCACTGACGGAGCTTCTGGAAGGTCGGCATGCTGTGACCGTGTGTGGCGACCACGTGAATATTTTCTGCCGGAATCCCCGTCCGCTGAGCGGCCAACCCTTGGATTCGCCGGACCATCTCTCGACTCGTGCCCAGTATATCAAGCGAACAGATAGCCACTTGTGTTGAGTTACAGGTCAAAACCAAGGCTCGGACTTCCGCCGCCTGGCGAATTCCCAGGACGCGTCGCTCCTGTCCAGGCGGCTTGTGAGAGCCAGCCAGCTCAATGCCCAAGGGCGGCGTGATATCGACCCGCCCTCACCTGCACACAGACCGTTGGCGGCGGCTGATCTGGCCGGTGTCGTGCCAAGTACAGGCATCCCATTGATCATCGCCGAAAGAAACTGTTGCCGTCGCATTCGCATATCTCCCTGAAACTGAATCTTTGGCAAACCAAGCTCCTTCACTACTGTGTAGCGTAAGCCACTGAACCTCTTCGACCTTGTTCAGCGTCTGGGCGGTGAGGCGGCGTGATCGCTCATCACTTTCTGCAGTTCCGTTTTACGTGGGTTGTTGTCGATATAGTCGGCTTCCCAGTAGAGAATCTGTTTGGCACCGAGCTTGCACGCGATTTCCAGCCCTGACCGAAATTCGTCAACGGTCGTCGGTACCCAGGCATATGTCCAGATGTCGATCTTTCCGCCAGTGAGCTTCTTCAGATATTCGTAGGCCAGCTCTGGCGTGCCGCCGCTGTTGGCTGCGTAGTACCCTGCCGGTACGGCCGCATCGACCAATCCTTCGTCCGCCCATGTTGCCACATCCAGCAGCAGGCCTTGCAGGTTATGTTGGGAATGTGCTGCAAGCGGGTTACGTCGGCTTGGGCAGCCAGGCAGGTAGTGAGTGCGAGCAGGCATTTCCGGGAAGTCATGACTCATCATCTCCAATTCTGGTCTGCACGTTACGTGTGGATAGAGCAGTCGTGTTGTCACGTCGTGTGCCTCTGCGACGCGATGTCATTACCGCGACAGCGGAAGTTGCCAAAACGTGCCCGCGATGAAGCAGTTGCTCCCTGCGGTGTTGTGATAGTAAACGGTCAGGATGTTACCGTCGGCCAGTTGAATCGACGTCGGATAGCCCAGGTCGCCATCGTCAACGATGCGTGATTGTCCCGGCGGCGTACCGCCGTCCATGCGCAGCACGATCTCGTTGTCCACATCCCATGTTCGGCCCTGGTCGCAGCTGAGGCAGGCGCGCACGCCGAACGGTGCGCGCCGATAGCCGTAAGTCATTAGCAGCCGGCCGTCGCGGAGCGGAAGCAGGTGTTGCGGGTAACCCCACACCGATGTCTTGCGCACCGCTTCCCAGGTCCGACCACGGTCGGGAGAACGAATAATCCGGGCAAAACCGTCCAGATCCACTCGGGCGCAGAATATCCAGTATTGGTTTGGCATCACGCACAGAAACGGCTCATCGTACCAGACATAATCCGTATTCCCCTCCATGTATATCGTGTAGGTGGCAATACCGGCCGGCTCCCACGAACGCCCGTGGTCATGCGAGCGGTAGGCGGCGTCGGCTTGGAGGAGAGCGGATCGGTCTTGGATGCATGTGAAGTCCGCCTGGACCACCCGTTTCAGACCGCCATAGAGAATGTGACCTTCGTCGTCCTCGACACCACCCTTGGGTCCAAACACAGGTGTCGCAACAGGCTCCGACCAGCTACGGCCGCCATCGCGCGACGTGCATAGAACATCGGCTGAGAACAGAAGCAGCGTGCCATCTCGCATTTGGAATATACTCGGATCCCGATCATCCACATCAGGACGGTCCAATGCCGTAACACGAGGCAACCAGGTGTGACCGCCATCCCGGGAGCGACTCAGGCTCACCTTGCCGGTCGATTCTATTCCATGCATCGTCGCCTCACGGTAGACGACGACCAGTTCGTCGTCGGGCAGCAAGGCAACACCGGGAAATGCAAAGTGTTTGTCCCTCTCCTGCACAATCCTCACATGGTCAGTTGCCAACCAGTGTCGCACCGTTCCGCTCGACGCCGCTCTGACGGAACCGGTGGGTACGAAGCGAAATCCGTACAGGTAAACAGGCTTGCCAAGACTCCTCACGATCAGTCTGTGATTGGTCAGCGACCAGCCGCTTCCGGCAAGCATCTCCACATCGAAGTGCCGCCCCGGAAAACCCTTGGCGCCCACAATCTCCGATCGACTGCCGTCGTCCAATGCCAATTCGAAGGCCATCGGCAGCCCGTCGTCTGCCCTTTCGCCCCCTGCGCTGCTACCGACGTTGACCGCTCGTACCTGAACATACACATCATAGGTGCCACGCAACTGCAGATCGACAGACAGTGCCGGGGCGTTACGGCCGGCGTTGAGCAGAATCTTAGGCCAGCGAAGCTCGGGAGGCGAATCCGGCGTTCGCAGCAGCCAAGTACACGGGTCATCCGGCTCAGTGACAATTGCGGTTGCCGGCGCGATGCGACCTGTGGCGATCAACTGTCCGATATCGTACTTGATCTCACCGGTGACCGTAGACTCCGGCACGTCAACTCGTTGGAGTGCCGACTCCGCCGAGGCTGCCGACTGAAACGGGTTGCCGCCAATAAGACTTAGAATCGCTAACGCAGAACCGAGCGTGTTGAGAGTGTTGAACATCGCGTCATCTCCCGCAGGCTTCAGCAAACCAGTTCCGGTAGCTTCCATGCCCTTCATGACTGGCTGCATAGGTGCAGCAGTATCGCGGCCAGAGTAATACCAAGTTAGCACACCATCTGATAGAACGCACGGCCCGCACCTGCAGAGCCGCCATCGCGTAAACCGAACCACGGTCAACTCGCACTTTCGTGCGGTGGAAGCGCGTGCCATGAGCGTCTCGCCCATACGCGGCAGACGGGACACGTGCCTGATCAGGTCCAGGTTGGATGCGCCAATGACGCGGCTCTTGGGTTGAGTCAGAATCACCAGGGCGATCCCATCATCCTGGGTATCCCGCTCAAGCAGGCGAAGCTCTTCGGGGTCGCGTTCTATTGAGTTCAACGTGCTGTTCAACCGCCGTGCCTGGCTCGCTTAAGGTACTTCCAATCAACCGACCTTTCCGTACGCAACCGTTGACTCTGAGCGCCACGGGAGATAGATTCCCGGTGGTGGCAGAGCTCAAGGTCTGCATCATTCGAGAAAACAAGCCACTCGGGGGACGACGGATGTCGTGCATGCGGTTAGCCATACTCCATCTGATGCTCAGCGTCACTGCCTTGGCCGCGGATCCTCCGCACGTGAAGATCGACGAGTTGTATGGAGAGTTTCGCAGTCCCTTGCGGTCTACAAGTTTGAGTCCCTATTGGTTCTGGAATGGCAGAATCACGGCCGATGAAACCCGACGTCAGTTGGCAGCAATGGCGCAGCAGGGGGTGCAATCGGCCACGATCCTGAACTGGTCAGGACTCGAGCCAGCCTACCTTTCGGAGGAGTGGTGGCGTGAAGTGGGAGCGGCACTTGATGCGGCACGTTCGTTGGGCATCACTTTGAATTTCGCAGACGAACACCTGTGGCCGAGCGGGCAGGCGTGGGACTACGCATCTCTTCAACGTGAACCGAGTCGCGTGTTGCAGCTCCATCCGGAGTATCGCATGCATCGCCTGACCGAGACACAGCTTCCTGCAGGCAAGCCGCAGACGTTCGACCAGTTGCCGGAAGTCATCGTCGCTGCACGCCTGCTCCCCTCGGGAGATATTGACGAATCATCGTTGCGACTGGTTGACGTGCAGCATACGCTTGACTGGACCCCGCCGGCAGACGATTGGAAGTTGTTTGTCTACACGGCCGTCCATGCTACGGATCGTGGAGTGCGTACCGATCTGCTCAATCCGGCTGCGGTCCGTGCCTTTCTCGACATCGTCTACGAGCAGTATGCCAAGCGGTTTCCTGAGCACCTTGGCTCGACGATCCGCTTCTTCGTCTCGGACCACGAAGGTTCCTACGGGGTGCCATTGCCGTACACGCCAGCATTATGGGACACGTTTCGAGGGAGGCACGATTACGATCTCCGCCCGCTGCTTCCATTGCTCGCTTCGTCTTCAGTGAAGGCAGCTCAGGTGCGGCAGGACTATCTCGAGACGGTTTCGTACCTTTACTCAGTCAACTTCGTGCAGCAGATCACGGACTGGTGCAGTCGGCATAACGTCGAGCATGGCCATTCGGACATTGAAGAAACACTGCTGTTGCAGACGGTCTGGACCGGAGATATGTTCCGCCTATGGCGGGCTTCGAGTGCCATTTTCATCGACGCCCTGATCGAACGTGCCCTGATGCCTGTCGATTTTCAGGAAGCGGTGTCGGTGGCGCATTTTGAACATCGGCCACTGATGGTGGAGTTACACGGACTATTGGGGCACGACTCGTTCTATTCGCTGGGAAAATCACGCCGCGTCTCGAACATGGCCGCGTTGTGGGGAGCGAACCGGTTCATTGAGCATTACTTTGAGTACGATCCAACCCGTTTGCAGTACCCGCCCAGCACATTCCTCACGCAGCCGACGTTTCGCTACTTCCATCTTTATGCATCACACTTCCAGCGCGTCCTGTACCTCAACGCACGGGGCTCTCACGACGCCGACGTGGCAATCTACTGTCCGCTGGAAAGCGCCTTCGCCAATTCCGCGGGGGTGTTTCGGGAAAGCCAGCGTTCGGTACTTCGCTGGGACAATTCCATGGATGAAACTCAGGAGTACTATTCCGCCTTGCAACTGGATCTGGCGCGACATGGGTGGGAATACCATATACTTGATAGCCACTATCTTTCCCGCGCGGCAGTCGCGGATCAGACGCTGCAATTGAGCGGCGAGTGCTTTCACGCTCTGATCCTTCCGCCGATGTCGCATATCGTACCGAGTTCGCTGGAGAAAATTCTGCGCGTTCGCGGCCGCCGGTGGGAAAGTGCTTGCGCTCGGCCCGCAGCCGGCTCAGTTCGACACGATTCCACAGATTTGCCGCTTTCCGATCCTCCCTCACGATCCTATTGTCACGCTCGACTACCTTACGCGTTTTCAGACCAACGCTCCAATGCGTCAGGCGTTGGAGCCTGTGTTCGAATCGCTACGCGCGACCGTTGCTCCACGAGTGTCCCTTGTGGATGGTTCGCGAGACGACCTCTATTTCGCGCGCTGCGCAACAGGGGACATCGAGTGGTACTGGGCCGTCAACGATTCGGCGGTCTGCCGCGATGTGACCGTTCGGTTTCAGAAACCCGGAAGCTATGAGCGATGGGACGCCGAAACAGGCGGCCGTCACTTCCTCGCGGCTGACCCGACAATGAGGCTGCACTTCGAACCTTGGGAGGCATACTTTGTCGTACGCAATCCAGACGCGTCGTCCGCTCCTCCGCTGCCAAGCCGCAATCGCCGCGTACTAGTTGACCTTGCCCACAACCAGTGGCAGTTCACGCCAGAATCACCAGTCCGGGTGCCTTACGCCCAAATCGCAGATTCCTCAGAACCAATATGGCTTTCGCCCGAACGGCTTGCTCAACGCAGTTGGTGGCTATCGGGCCCATACCCGTACGGCGACCATGAAGGATTCTTCAACGCGTTTCCACCTGAGTCGGATTTCTTGCCCGGGACCCCAACGCCCGCTGATGGTCAACCTTGGCAGTACGTCGTATCACCTACTTCTGCCGTGCGTCCGGCCGTGCAGAACAGCGTGTACTACGCGTTCAGCTACGTCTGGTCGCCTGAGGCCAGAGATGCGTACGCGGCGCTGGC
This sequence comes from uncultured Planctomycetota bacterium, assembly GCA_963700575.1. GTDB lineage: Bacteria > Planctomycetota > Planctomycetia > Pirellulales > Pirellulaceae > JAJRVM01. Next base: position 69,994 of record CAVOYC010000003.1, read on the forward strand.
CGTGGCCGACAGCGCAAAGCTATGGCTTAACGATACATTGGAATTTCGACACCATACGCATCCGCCTTTTGTGAGTTTGAGAGACGCCTGGTCGCACCGCGTTGCCATCAAATTGAAGAAGGGTTGGAATTCGCTGCTGTTGAAGATCGGACCGTCGGCGGCGGGCGCCACTGGTTTTCTCTTTCGAATCACTGATGCTGAACAACATACCATGAGGGATATTGTCTACGCACAGGAGCAGTCGCTGCCCGTCACAACGGACAAGCCGGTCAGCTTGATGGTGGATGTTCCACCAGGCACGGCTGGGCCGGCCATCTCACTCGAAATGAATGAGCGTGAGATCCCCGAATGCCCTTACGTCTTTCAGCCCCAGACAACCAAAATAGAAAAACTCTTCTGCTGGACTGACACGCCCCTGGCACATTATTCGGGGACCGCTATCTACGAGACGGACTTCACTCTGGATGCTGTTCCGGCGGACAATCGCGTTTACCTCAATCTAGGCCAAGTTGGTTTGGCGGCGGAAGTGTGGCTCAACGATCAACTGGTTGGGGCGCGTGCCTGGAGTCCCTGCGAACTGGACGTTACCGAGCATGTGAAACGTGGCGACAATCACCTGCGGATTCGAGTCGCGAATTCGGATGCCCCTTGGATGTCGCAAGGAGATGCGATTTACGAGAACGGTTCCTGGGGCATCCAGTTTGTATCCGAGCGGGACCGCTTGAAGACGCTTCATCCTAACGGACTCGAAGGTCCGGTTCGGCTTCTGAGCGATTAGCATCAGCCAAAGTTTACGCTGACCAAGATCGAGAGCCGACGGTGCAGGGGACCAATATAGCGTTGAGGGATTGATCGAATTCGAACATCGTGATAGAAACATGACAGACACGGGCCAGGCTGTCAGCGCGACGGGCAATGGTTTGCCAACGGCACGTTTCGGAAACTCTCACAGTCGCTGCGTGCCACGTTACTGGACCTCGTCTCGCATACGAGGCACACACGGCGAAATGGGATCTTGGAATCTGTCTCGCGTCAACCGTAGAACGGGTCTCCGACCCCGCCCTGGACTGCTTCGGCGAGCCGTCCTACGTGAGAGAACCTACCGACGTGAATTGCATACCCACCCCGGGGTGTACCGGCCCACCGACTTTCACCAGCCCTCTGGCGGACATCCGTGCCCCTACCAATAACGGCCGTCGTTGGCACAAGCGATAGCTTCAGTTGCGCGCCGGTAACTTGCCTGCCCAGATTCGTCGATCACGACAACGGCGTCGTAACTTGCCGAGCTGTTTGCCATGACATTCTGGGGTTTTCCGTGCGAGTTCTCGGCGCCTGAGTTGCGGAGCGTCTGGTGCCTACGCGCCCAGCGTTGTCTGGGTCTCTCGCACAATGCCGAGTCAGTGGACCACTGCACCCATTCACGAGGTCAACAGGCAGGCGCAGGGTACCTTCCCCGCACCGTGGCGCATGCCACGGGTGACAAAGACTGCGTAGCCTGGGCCGCCCGGCCCGGTGCTCAGTTTCGGTCGATGAGCTTCTTCATGTCTTCGGTGATGGGCATGACCTCGAAGTCCTTGAAGAACATTTCGCAGTCGGTCCCACCGTGCATTTGCAGTCCGAGCTTGCCCGTCTTCTCGCACGCTTCGTCGACGATATCCGACGTGCAGAATCCGTTAAGCGTCTGGACCAGGCGGTCGCCGTATGCCGCGGTGCAGGTCGTGTTCCACTGGTCGTCCTTGTTGCGGACTTTCTCGACGAGTTCGTCGTTCGAGACAACCCACCCGCGACCGGGGACCATCTTGCCGTCGATAATCCCGGCGGTGTGCCAGAGGGCGGAGTCCTTGCCGTTGTTGGCGATTTCGTTTTGGAATCCACGCAGTACCCACGGGGCGGCCGTTTCTTCGGCACGAAAATACAGCGCACTGTTGCCGCCGTGCATGCGGTACGTGACGCGAGCGATGAAGTCGTCGTAGTTCTTGGTGGAAATGACCAGCCCGTCCTTCTTCTGGGTCTTGGAGTGAACACCGCAGAGAACGCCGTCTTCCGTGAAAGACCACTCTTCCGGGAGAACGAACTTGGCGTCGACAAGCTGGTACTTGCCGTCGTCGCCCTTGACGAAGAACGGCTCCCACTTGCTCTCGCCCAGATCCTTCACGCGGATGTTCTTCCACGCGACTGATCCGGATTCGCCGGCGTGAATCTGCAGGCCGAAGAAGCCCTTCATCGAAAAGCTGTCGAACATGTCGACGACCAGATTGCCGTTCAGCCATGTCTTGATAGACGGTCCGACGCACTGAATTTCAACGTCGTTCCATTCGCCTGCCTTGCAGCCTGCCTCGGCGGCGGCGAGGCGATCCTGCGGGGTGTAGGCGTCGAGCCAGATGATGCCGAACTGATGGCCGCGACGACCTTCGTCGTAGATGCGGCCGGTCGAGCCTCCATCGGGAGTGATTTCGTACTGATAGCCGTAGACTCGCTCGTGATCACCCTCCGGACGGGCCGCAGAGCGAAACTGTACGCCGGAGTTCCCGGCTTCAAGGAACTTGTATTGCAGCCTCAAGATGAAGTTGCCGAACTCCTTTTCCGAGCACAGGAACGTGTTGCCCGGCGTGTCCGGAACGCATTTCCCGATGATCGAGCCGTCTTCGACCCGGTACTCCGCCGACCCGCCGCGTTTGACCCAGCCGGTCAGGTCCTGGCCGTTGAACAGGGAAACGAACCCTTCCTCAACGTCTGCCGCCGGCGCGGTCAGACCGAAGGAAGCCAATAATCCAAACGCGATTGCCGCTGCACAGAGCTTTTTCATGGTGTCTCTCGTGGAAGTGATGCGGAAGGTATGGAACTCTACTCCAAGGGGGCTTTGATTGTGATTACGCCGGGGCGACGCTGTCAAGCCGCTTCCGCAAGCCTCCTCGTCCCAACCGCTTTGGAAACGATGTATGCTAGATGTACAGCTACGCGATGATGGTCGCCGTCCTCTGGCTGTAGATTGGAGTAGCCCATGATCCGATACATTGTAAGCGTGATGCTGTTATCGGGGCTTGGAACCGCTTGGGCGGAGGAAGCGAGAATTCCCGTACTGACCTGGGAGCCGCGTTCGGATTGGATGAACGTGCGTGACTGGGGAGCGAAAGGAGATGGCGTCGCAGATGACACAGCGGCCATCCAAGCCGTCTTTGACCAGACCATAGAGACCGACGGCCACTACGCCGAGTCCCTGCGTCATCGCGTGGTGTACTTTCCCGCGGGACGATATCGACTGACCAAGACCGTGGTGCTGGCAAGATCTCACGGCGCGTGGATCGTCGGACACGGCCGTGACACCGAATTCGTCTGGGACGGCGAGGCTCAAGGCATCATGCTCTGGAACAACGGTGCCACTTATGCCCGCTACGAAGGGCTCACCTGGAACGGGCAGGGAAAGGCTGCTGTCGGCGTCGAGCACAAGTCGATGCACTACTACGAGACGTCGATGAGGCATCAGCATTGTGCGTTCCTTAACTGCACGGAACACGGAGTATTGGTCGGACGCGGCGACGAGAAGGTGGCGACTGCCGAAATGTGGTTCCGCAATTGCTTGTTCCGCGAATGTGGCAACGGCGTCACGTTGGGCAACTTCAATGACTACGACAACACGTTCGACGGTTGCCAGTTCGAGGACTGCGGCGTGGGCCTGAACAGTGTGAAGGGAAACTTCTACCTGCGAGCCAGCCATTTTCTGTGCAGCCGAGAATGCGATGTCCAGCAGCTCTCGCCGTCGCATGCCAGTTCGGTGCGATTCTGCACTTCGCAGGGCTCCGCGCGTTTCTTTCGCACCATGCGGTGGGGCCACTTGGCCATGAAGATACAAGACTGCCAGGTCGATGGCTGGACGGACCCGAACGGGGCGATCCAGCTGGGGCACCGCGGGCCAACCACGATATTCGACTGTCGCTTCACCAATCCGCCCAACGACGGAGCCCCAATCCTGCTGAACAATCCTGCCGAGCTACAAAACCTGCTGATCGTCAGTAACAACACATCGCCGGATACACTGCAGGTGGTGGACCCCGGACCCAATTCCCGGATCACGGAGGTGCCTGTCCTTGCTAGAAATACCGTCCGCGATCACTGACAAGGACTTACGTCGTTTGCCCCTGCGCCGGGGGTAGGCGGCTAAAATGGTCCATTTCCTAATTGTACAGCGCCATTTTGCAGCGATGGATGTGCGTAACTCGTGTCTCCGTAACAGTCCCTCGCCACCGGGCTCGTCCCGGTGGTTCTACGTTTGGTGACTACTCTGGTAGCCGAAAAACGAACCTTGCTGCCGGCCCTCGCCGCCGGAGGCGGCGAGGGCCGGCAGCAAGGAAACTCATGGGTGGCCAAGATCGACGGTAGTTGTCAAACGCTCTACCACCGGGACCAGCCCGGTGGCGATAAAGCCACTGTTAATAAGCCCTTAAGATGATCTCAAAAGTGAAAGTGGCGCTGTCCAACTAATCTCACGGGTGTGGAAATGGGCATTCTCAAAGTGTGTCTGCTGTTGCTTCGAGCGCTGCTTGTTCCTAAAGGCAGGTTAGCCATCGAGAACTTGGCCCTTCGCCAGCAACTGGCGGTCTGCAAGCAATCGGTCAAACGCCCTAAACTGCGTCCTCGTGACCGGATCTTCTGGGTGTGGCTGTCGCGCGTCTGGCCGAACTGGCGATCGGTGCTCGCCATCGTGCAACCAGACATGGTTATCAAGTGGCATCGCATGGGATTCAAGCGGTATCGGCGGTGGAAATCGAGGCCGGGCAAACCGGGGCGCCCGCCCATCGCCCGCGAAATCCGTGATCTGATTCGTCGCATGTCCCGGGAGAACCTCACCTGGGGCGCACCGCGGATCGTATCCGAACTAGCCCTGTTGGGCCATAGTGTGGCCCAGCAGACGGTAGCCAAGTACATGGTCCGCAATCGGAAACCACCTTCTCAGACCTGGCGCACGTTCCTCGATAATCACGTTCCAGATATCGCGGCTTGCGACTTCTTCACCGTGCCCACCGCGACGTTCCGTGTTCTGTGACATCTTCATCGTGCTTTGTCACGAGCGGCGACGAGTAGTTCACCTCAACGTGACCGCAAATCCCTACGCCCAGTGGACCGCCCAGCAAATCATCAACGCCTTCCCGTACGAGGAAGCACCACGATTTCTCATTCGCGATCGCGACAGCATCTACGGCGACTATTTCACGGAGCGCGTCGAGAGCGTGGGTATTGAAGAAGTCCCGATCGCACCACGTGCGCCTTGGCAGAATCCGTATTGCGAACGCGTCATTGGCAGTATTCGCCGCGAGTGTCTGGACCACGTGATCATTTTGAACGAAGCGCATTTGAAAGCGCATGCTCACCGATTACTTCGAGTACTATCACTTCGCTCGCCCACACTTGTCTCTGGATCGCAACTCGCCGACGCCGCGTGAGGTGGAGGCACCATCGCAGGGCGAGGTTGTCTCGATTCCGCAGGTAGGCGGCCTGCATCGTCGGTACTCGCGAGCTGCGTGATTGGGAAACTTCGGTCTGCCTGTTTGGTCTGTCGCTACCGGTCCGAGCGCACCGGCAAGAACGACCGATCCAGGCAGGTCGCGTACCTTCTCGCTGACTTTTTTTAACTCGTCACATGGACGAACCTGTGCCGTGTCAGGCGGTAGAAACGCCGGATGACGTTTTCAGCAAGCACAGGCACATCGACATCGATCCCGTCCCCTCGCGACTGCATGAACAGTTCAGTTCGCTCTCCCGCTATAACGACGATTACGCCGACGTGCGCGGCCAGGAGATGGCCAAGCGCGCGCTGATCATCGCCGCTGCCGGCTCGCACAACCTGCTGATGCTCGGACCACCTGGCTCGGGTAGGACCGTGTACATTCCATGACACCCTACCGACCATCCTGCCGCGGGCATGCCTGGACTCCGACCCAGCCCGATCAGCTGGATTCAAAAAAACTCCACCAACAATTCACGACTGATGGGGGATGCTGCTTTCACATTCAAGAGCCACCGAAAGTCGCTGGACCACTACACCCAGGAGCATCTGTTGCGCAGGCTGCAGGATGAACTTCAAGCGTCACGGTTGCGATCAGAAATCAAACCAGGAATTGCTTTGCTGTTCCGCGACATCGATCGCGATTTCATCGATCGCCCAATCGATGGGGTCCCATTCGTAATCTTGCTTCGCATTGGCGACAAATGGTCCATTGGACAAACGGCTTCGTTGTACGACAGCCTTTCTCGGCCCGAAATGGTGGATCGGTGGAGAGGCGTCAGAACGCTCCGAATCCTCGATCTCGGCGACATCGACCCGTTGCATTGAATCGAGCGACCGCGTGACGTTGTGGCCGATCATGTTCCGCCCTGGGGCTTCCGATGACGTCATCGGGGACCATTGGGTAGTCAGCTCTCCTTCGCCTGCAACAAAAGTCCTTGTCAACGCGTTGATCACGTTGATCACTAGCAGCGCATCTAATGACGTGATCGCACCGCTATTGTTGACGTCAAGGTTGTAGTCCGTGGATGACCAGCCACGGTTCAGATAGTTGATCACCAGCAACGCATCCAGGGGAGTGACCTCACCGCTGCGGTTGACATCGTACTGACTGATCACGTGATTTTCGTCCGAGTTGTTGTGCCAGACTTCGACGGCGTTCTCGGTAAGCCGTTGACCGCTCGCGCCGGACACGGCGGCATTGGCGGCGTCCAATTCCAATCGGTAACGTCCGCCGGCTTCGGTCAGCGATTCCAAGTTTCCGAGGATCCAGTTGATACCGTCAACGGAAGTCAGACTCGCCGAACTGCCGGCCAGGAGGTCGCTTCCACCGTCCCGACGAAGCGTCAAGTCCGAGAGATCGAACCCCTGGACAGGTCGGCTGAACTGAATCTGAATCTCGCCGACCGAGACCGTTCGGGGGTCTGGATTGACGTCGATGATCTGGACGGAGACTTCCTCGGCAAAGGTTCTGATCTCGAACGTTTGACTCGCCCGATCGATACCGCCTCTCAGCCCCCCAGATCCGTCTTGAATCGTTACCACCACGCTCGCGACACCGACGACGTTCGGGTTGGGAGTGAATGACAAAAGGCCTGTTTGGACATCCAGCGTTGGCAGCACAAGGAACAGGTTTCGATCTTCATCCCGGACGGTGATGTCGAACGTCACGTCCTGGCCAAGCTGCTGCTCGTCCTCCGAACCCACCGAGTAGGTCGCCAGCCATTGGACCGACACGCTTCCAAGGTTGTCGACGAACAAAGCATCCGAGACCAACGTGAAGCTCGGGGCGTCGTTGACCGGCAGGACGGTCAGGACGAACTCCTGCGCCAGAGACATTCCGTCCTGGTCTGCAACGATCACGGTCACATTGGCGACGCCATGTTGGTTGGCCGCAGGGATCAAGCGGATGACCTCGTGCTGCACGTCCGATCCCGGCGAGAACAGAATCCCGTCATCCGGCAACAGCGAAGGATTGTCCGAGTACGCTCTGACCGTGACGTCATCAAACGCCGTCTCGAAGTCGAAGAGACGGAATTCAAAACCCGCCATCGTCTGATCTTCATGGATCGTAAAATCTGGCAAATGCGTCATGTGCGGTGGCAGCAAGGTCGATTGGATGTCCGCGATCAACTCAGCGTCCAGATCACCATGGCGCTCGATCGCCACCTCAATCGCCAGCGTTCCCGAAATCGCGGCTTTCAAGTCGGTCAGCTCCTGGCCCTGCGAATGCTTCTTGAGACGGTTGATCGCTCGGATCAATTCGTGTCCATCGCTTGCCTGGTCAACGAGTAGTTCCAGTCGATCGGAGCCGGAAGCCAGGATCTGAGAAACACCGTCAAGGACTTGGTCGCTTGGGACCGTGGTCGGCTGCGGCAGCCCTGACGAGGCGCCGCTCGCTGTCAATGTGTGCAGGATGCGTCCAATGACCTGACGAAGATCCACCGGATCATCCAACTGCAAATCCTCGTAGTACAACTGCTCTGCCATGGCAGCGAAGACCACGTCGCTGATTGCCGCGCGGATCGGGGCGGACTCCAGTGAAACCTGCGTCAACTCGGCAACGAGATGATGAAGGTGAATCGCCAAGCGGTGGAAGTTGGTCAGTGTCGAAATGAACCCGTCAACATCGCTGGTTAGTTTGCGTGATTCTTCAAAGTGGTCAAAATTCCCAATGTCAATGCTTGAGGAAAGGTGAAAGGCCGCTTGGGTCAGTGTGTTCGCGGCCGTCCGACCGAGCCCCAAGTCGGTCAGATAATGTACCAACGTCGTCAACGGCGTGATGTTGACATCATGAACCGGCGATGCCGCCAACGAGGTGACCACGGGCAGGCCGGTGCCCACATCGATCCCGCCCAAGGTGCGGATCACGGCGTTCTGGTAGTCGAGGTTTGCCGGCACGTTCAGCTGATAGACGCCCTCGATGTTCGCGATGCCCTGAGGCTCCTGTGCATCCAGTTGGCCATCTCGATCCAAGTCCAGCCAGACCGTGGTGCCATAGAGGTCGGCATTGCTGGCGGTGCCTTGAAGCACCACGAAGGTCACGTTCCCCGGCGTGCTTCCGTCGAATGTCGGAGTCAGCGATCGGTCGTCCTCACCGCCGCCCAGCGTATCCGCCGAGACGCCCGGCAAGATCGGCTGCGGTGTGTAAGTCCCGTTGTCGCTCCATGGATCATCGGTCTGTGTGAACAGTCCCAGTTCGCCATCGGGTTCCGCCAACGATTGATCCGCCCCGCTTGAGCGTCCCAGATCCTTTACGAACTGAACCAATTCCTCCGACGGCCAATCCATGATCGTCGGGCCCGTGCGAGAAAAGGGAGTCACGTAGACATTGAAATCGCCACGCCAATCCATCAGGCGATCGGCACCGGTATTGGCAATCAGGACATCCAGACCGCCACCGCCGTACACAAAGTCTGGATGTGCCAGTCCCGTGGCTTCCGCAATGTCGTTGGCTCCGCCGCCTGTGTCCAGATTGTCATCGGCATTGAGCAAGTCGTCACCCAATCCGCCGAACAGGCGGTCTTTGCCGGTGCCGCCAACGATCCAATCGTTGCCATTGCCGCCGAATAAGCGATCCTTGCCATCTTCGATCACGTTGCCACCGATATCGATGGCTTCGAAGTTGAGGAAGAATCCCGGAACACGGGCGAGCGGCGCAGCGGGATCGTATTGCTCAAAGTAGCGAGTCTCACTGTTGTATCGGAGTGTGTCGTCATCCAGCTGAGGTGCGTCATCATAAAACTCGGCCAGCGCCTCCGATCCCGAAACGGCATCGTCACCGGCTCCGGCGTGAACAAAGTCATCGCCCAGCCCGCCGTAAATCACGTCGCTGCCACCGTCTTCCCAGGCGATGGCGACGAACGATTTGGTCAACTGACCGCTCAGATACTCGTACGCTCCTGTTTGGCCATCCGACAACGCAAATTCTGTGACGACGTTCCCATGTGGTTGACCGCTCAAATACTCGGCCACTCCGTTGCGACTGGTCAGGATCACGCCGTTGTCACCCGCGATGCCATCAATCCCGCTGCCGCCGTAAATTCGATCACTGCCATCGCCACCGATCAGGTCGTCGTCCTGGCCATCGCCGAACAGCACATCATTGCCGGTCAAACCGAAAATCTGGTCATCTCCGGCGCCGCCACGGATCAAGTCCGCATCGCCGACGTCCGCCGAACCGTCCGCATTGTCACCAGCCTGGTAGTCGAGCGGCAGCACAGCTCGTGGTATCCGTTTGCCGACAGCGTCGTAGTCATCGTACGCATACCGGAGGTAGGAGCCGTCGCTGTCAAGCAACACATAGATGTCGGCGTTATCGCCCACGATCACGTCCGCATCGTTCGCGTGACCCGTCGTCGACAGGTCGCCGGCATCCTTGCGAGCAGCCGCCGCACCACTGCCGCCAAAGAGGGTGTCTTGGCCGTCAGGTCGCTGCGAAGTGGCGCCAAGCCCATAAAGACTGGAACTGCCGCCAATCAGATCGTCCTGGCCAAGCCCGCCGGTGATGAAATCATTGCCACCACCACCTTCCACGTAGTCGTTGCCGTCGAGGCTGGTATTTGACTGCCCATCTCCATGGATCGTGTCGTCGCCGAGCCCTCCAAAGAGCGTGTCGTTGTCACCACCTCCCGTGATCACGTCGTTGCCGTACAGCGACGGGTTGGTGGTGTCGCTGTGATCCAGCAACACGATCGTTCGTTGCGAGGCGCCCGTGGGGTCGGCGTAGAATTCATTCCCGACCAACGGTGATCCCGATCGCGGATCGTAAATCACACCGCCAGCGGTCACCGATTGATACACACCCACGATCTCCGCCGTCGTCAGCAACCGGTCATAAAATCGGAACTCGGCGATCTCACCATGGAAGTTGCCGAAACCGCTGAAATTGTCGTGTCGTTTTCCACCGATGTCGCCCACCGCGGTGCCAAGCCCCATCGAGGAAGCGTCACTCCAAACACCCAGTCCGTTCAATCGATCGTATCGAGCCACTTCCGCACCGTTGACGTGCAGCAGCAAATTCGTGAACACCTGTTCGACGCCGTTGGTCAGCTGGCGATCAATGTCAAGCGACGCGACGACGTGTATGAAGTCGTCCGTGGGGGTCAGCCGGTAGCTGGTTTGGGCACCAACGTTCGAGGTCGTGTTGAAAACACTTGTCAATGTAAATTGCAGTTGGTCACCATCGAGCGTCAACGACAGCCCCTCCTGCGCGCCACCGATGTCCAGAATCACGTCTTGACTGGTCAAGTCACTTGGTCGCAGCCAGAGTTCAAACGACGCTGAGTCGCGCGTCGGGTCGGTCGGCAGTGTCGAAAGGGCATTGATCGTTGCCCCGCCATTGCCGTCGAAGAGGTAAGCCGATCCGATTCCCGGCAGCGGGCTGACATCGGTGGTGTAGGTGGTGGACGGATCGATCGACGCGTCAAAGGTGCGTTTGACCGACCAGGTTCCGCCAAGTGGTTGCGGTCGGCAAATCGTCGGCATCAAAATGCAGCTTTGGACTCAATTCGGCGTGTGGTTCAAAAAGCGAACCTGGTCTGCCGACAATGCCGAGTCATGGAATCGCATGAGGGCAATGTCGCCCGAGAAGTTTCCAAACCCGTTTAGTAATCCGGTGTAATTTCCTCCGATGTTGGCCCTGGCACCACCGATTCCCGATTCGTCACTACCGGCCCAATCGAGGAGGCGAGGGGCGTCTACCGAACCGACTTCGGAGCCATCGACATACAATGCCATGCGGACTCCAATCTCAACGACACCGACCACGTGGAGGAATCGGCTCGCGGTAGCGATCGTGTGGCTGATTTGTGTGGTCGACGCCGCGCTGTTGTTCGCGGCGGTCAACAGCAACTGGTCATCGTCAAGCGAGATCGATAGTCCGATCCACTTTCCGCCGACCTCGAAGACCACCTCTTGGCCGACAAGATCCGAGGGGCGAAGGAACAGCTCGAAACTTGCGGACCGATTCGTCGGATCTCCGGCGAGCGATTTGCAACGACTGGGCCGATCCAATTCCCGATCCGTCAAAGCGATAGGCAGCCGAACCTTTGGGAAGTCCGTCCGGGCTTGTGACGTGACTGATACCGGCACCGAGAAGCCAGCTGAATCCAGTGGTGGAGGTCGTCGATTCCCAGAAGGAATTGCCGTCGGTATCCAGGCTCGCGTCATAGTTCAGGATCGCCGCGGGCGGCACAGCCAATCCGCCATCCAGGGCTCGAAACCGGGGCGAGACCGAGTCGTTCTGAATCTGGATCGCCGCATTGTCGCCCGCAACGGTGTCCTGTCCCAACCCCGCGTCGATCACGTCGCTGGAATCGTGACCACCAGCAACGTTGTGTCCACCGATGATCGTGTCGTTCCCTGCGCCACCGTCAATCGTGTCGGAGCCCTGTTGCCCCAGAACGATGTCGTCCCCGGAACCCGCGTCAATGTGGTCGCCGGCACCGCCCGCTTCCTGACTCGTTGCCACCGAAGTGAACGTAAATGGAGGCTGCGCCAGCGGGATGTAGAACGGCGAAAGGTTCCCCTCGATTAAGGCAGAGTCGCCGAAGATCAAATCGTTGCCGTCACCACTGCCAATGGTATCGGAGCCGCCGCCACCGACGATGAATTGGTTCGCGTCGAGAGACGTGATGACATCGTCACCGTCGAGATCCGAGGGCAGCGATTCGGCCCGCGTCAGACCATACGATACGTTCCGCTGGACGATCGCCTCGTCCCCAAACACGACGCCGCTGGTCCCAAACTCCGTCGATTTCGTATTGGCGTCGATGGTGTCATGACCGGCGCCTCCAATGAGCACGTCCTGTCCCGGCCCGCCCGCCAAGACGTCGTCCCCTTCG
>CAVOYC010000004.1:0-256005 GCA_963700575.1 uncultured Planctomycetota bacterium
CCAGGGCTGCGCCGGTTGCTTGACGGTTACCGTGCTGCGCCCTTATCGTTCAGCGCGCCCCTTTCGGGGCGGCCGGAGCACAAGAGAAGATGTGCGGCCGACCTGGAAAGCCCCTGCGAGGCAAGAGCAACAGACACAGTGCGGCTCGGAACAAAAACCGGATCAGCGCCAGTTGTCCACAAGGCCGACTTTCTAACAGCCCACCCCCACACCCTCTCACCCTCTCACCCTGCGGCCCGCTCAGGCACAAACCGCTGACGCGCAGCCCACAGGCCGAGGGCGGGATTGCGGATGAAGAAAATCCGCTCGCTGCCAGCAACCGTGTTCCAGCCGTCGCGAAGCTTTGCCACGTCATAACGTGACTGCATCACTTGCAGATCGGCGTACTCGTAACCCACCCCTTCGATCTCCTCACGGCTCAAGCCGCCTGGACAATATGTGATTCGGAATCGCTTCTCGCTCGAACCATGAATCAGATGCGCGGCGGCCGAGAGATTTGCCCGCAAGTCGTCGTTGTTCTGCACGAACTGCATGATTTCGGGCGTGGTGCGGTAACCGTATTTGCGAATCAGCCGATCGATTTCCGGGTCTTCGCCAAACATCCGCACGCCCGGTGCCAGAACGATCAATTGCCCGCCATCCGCGATGGCCATCCGAGTGCGGTAGACTGCTTTGTTGCCCAACCACGTGCTGTGAAACTCCTCGGAGTCGAGATAGACCACAACTTTGTCCGGCTCCTCGTCCAGCAGCGTCACATTTACTTCAGCGCTAAGCCGGCTGGCAAGTTCAAAACACTCGTGGTCGTCGCCTGCGAACAACCCGCGGACGACCGAACGTCCAGAAACATCCGGTCCAATCACGGTCAGCACGAACAGCAACGGCAGGTGGCGGCAGAAGTGATCTTGAGCGTAGTTCAGGATCCGACGCAGGGGCGTGTTGCTGCGTCCCATCATGCGTTCCATTCCATACGCCGCTCCGATGAAGTGGCTCTGATTGATCCCCAACGAACCACCCGTCCCCACAAAGATGTTCTTGTTGTAGTTGGCCATCCCAATTACTTCGTGCGGGACCACTTGGCCGATCGAGACAACCAGATCATGCCCTCCCTCCCAGACGAGTTTGTTGAGTTGTGCGGGCCAAGGCTTGTCGACGATGCCTTCCGTCACGTCGGTCACGAAATCAGCCGGCACTTCACCCACCGTGACCACATCGTGCCGCCAATTGTGCTCCCGAATCACGGAACTGGGAACGCTCGGAAACATTTTGCTCAGCTGCTCGGGCGTCATGGGTACGTGAGTGCCCAGCGCCGGCAAAACATCGGTCAGGCGGTCACCGTAGAAGTTATGAGTCATGCAGGTGAGCGGCCCAGCGTAGCTGTGCAGCCGAGTGAAATCGGGGGGCAATGCCAACACGCGACGACGCGGCTCGAGACGCTCATACACGCCGCCGAGCGCGTCATGCAATTGCTGGTCGGTCAATTCAGTGGTGGCACTACCCTGAGCAAGATAGACAGTCATCGGCGGTGGCCAAAACGGGGTGTGGTGATTGAAATGTTAACAGATTCCGACCACAGCCGAGTGTGGCGAATCATCAGTAAGATCGCAAGACGGACACCGTCAAGCAACCAGCGTAGCCCTGCGTGACGTCTGCCACAGAAAACTGAAATATCTTTGCGGAATGGCCGGAGGCATCAATTCTGGCCCCCTCTCCCCCGAATTGTTCGCGGCAAGGACGAACCATTTCTCTGGATAGGATCGCGAACAATTTGGGGGAGAGGGCGGGGGGTGAGGGGGCAGAAGCGGCAAAAGACACTCGAATCGTCAGGCGGGAAGGTGATCCGCTTTTCCCACGAAGAGGTGCTTGACGACGTGGACTCAATTGCCATGGCGATCGCCAAGCGTGTGGGGTTGGAGCCCACATGCCGGGGCAAACGTTTCGCGTGCGATCAGCCCCCTCATCCGGCCTTCGGCCACCTTCTCCCCCACGGGGGAGAAGGGGCAAGCTCCGGGGCTTGCTCGATGGAGATGCGGAACAAGAACGGGATAGCGCGATTTGCCGTCCAGAACCACCTTTTTATCGCGGCACACGTGGCCGAATCACGTCCGTCGCCCAAGTTGAATGGGACGCCTCCCTCCGAAAGCAGACTGTCTGCTTTCGGTGCTGGCGGCTTTCGGCGTCGGTCTGAAGGAAGTCCCACGGATGGCAAGGCGGCCCACGGATTTTGTGGGACGACCTGGTGGGAAGGGGCAACTCGAAACACTGGTGGAACCGTCTCGTCTGGCCCTCACCGCGTTTGCGTTCACGATCGGCGGGCAGCCCCCGGCGATCGAGCAACTTCTCAACCGTGGGACGTAAGGAATTGGCAGGTGGCCAGCCGTCATGCCTTGATCGGGCCGCGTTCGACGGTTGACGTGCGGCCAAGGACGCGTCGTGGAATTCGCCACGCAAAAAGTCTATGGAAAAACTGTTGAATAGCCACTTGTTTCCGGGTAGTATGCCCCTATTGGTACTGGAATTTGCTTCTGGTACTTGTCACGGGCTGTCGTATTACTTTGGGGGGCTGAAGAATGATGATTTGCCGATTCCGACGACTTCGTTTGCTGCTGGTGCTGTTTCTGCTGTGTGTTTTTGGATTGCCCGAGCAGGCGGAAAGCGGGTTGCTGAGCCGGTGTCGCGCTCGCTTGCGACGCTGCCGACCGGTTGTTTGCCAGCCCACGTGCTGCCAAGCGACTGAGACGCCAGCGGAGACGCGTGCCCAGGCAGCTCTGAAAAG
This sequence comes from uncultured Planctomycetota bacterium, assembly GCA_963700575.1. Taxonomy (GTDB): domain Bacteria; phylum Planctomycetota; class Planctomycetia; order Pirellulales; family Pirellulaceae; genus JAJRVM01. Next base: position 2,774 of record CAVOYC010000004.1, read on the forward strand.
CTCCGGCTGCCCTGACAGTGTCTGTCAGAAGTCGATCATGGCGGAATTCGAGTGGCCTCCCGGCAAGTGCGTGTACCGCACCTATCTCGCCAGATGGTGCGATACTCACTGGGTTTTCTGGGACGGACACTGCAATTGGGCTGTGCCCAAGACGTGCACCGGCAACTGTAACGAATGCATTCCCAAGCCTCAATTTCCAACCATTCCAATTCCGCCGCCCATTCCCTATCCTCCGCTCACCCCGCCCCCGCCCAGCGGCGATGCGGGCGACGGTGCCACTCCACTGCCTCGCTACGATCGCTACGTGTCACCAGACATCGAGAAGCGAGGCCTGCCGAGGCAATACGTGTTGAAGCCGAATCTCCGGGACTATACTCCCGAGCAAACGGAAATCAATGGCCAACTAAAGGTTGGCAAAGTAATCAACATGCCGCTGCTCGATGCAGGTCAAAAACCAACCGGTGAATTCAAGCTCGTGCACCTGGATTGGTTTAAGGCGAATGCCAAAGATGCTGACCCGAAGGAATCAGCCGGCATAGGCTACGAAACAAAGAACGAAGAGGCCGAAGACGCTCAGCTGAGCGTGTATCGCGTCTCGCAATATGTGTATTCTCTGCACTTGAAACACGGTGATGCCATCCGGCATTACGTTGTGTTTCTGGCCGGCGATTGGGAGAGCAAGGGATGAGGGAGAAATAACTTCGGTGTTTTCCCGTTTCCGCCGGGCTTGTCCCGGTCGGAATCACAACTGGCCAGCTACCGGCGAGGGCGAAAACCCCCTCCCCCACTCTCCTTGCCACTCGCGAAGCGAGTGGCAAGGAGAGTGGGGAGCAGAGGTCATGCTGTCATGCGGTAGCAGATCAGTTGTCGCCCCGCCGGGACGAGCCCAACGGAAGCGGGCGGGCGGGACGCGGTTTTCCGAGCATCAAATACCGAAATTATTCTTCCCATGTTCCTAAGTAAGGTGATGTCGCGTCATGGTTCTGCGACGCGAAGCTGCACCAGATCCTGGCCGCGGATTGAGGGGTGCGCCTGCGGGCGCAGCGGAACCCCAATCGGGCGTGCCCCAAGGGGGGAAAAAAGATGATCCGCGGTGGCGGTTGGGTGTAGTCAATCGACTCATCCTCCGTCGCGGGTTCAAGCGTGTAGCCGCCCCGTACCACGCGCTGGTTGATGCCGATGCCGTTTCCCGCCCACCAACTGGAGGTCCATTCCAAGACGTTCGACCGCATCCCCACCAGTGGCCGGCTGGTCCTGGGCCAGTTGAGTCGATCGAACGTCGGCGAATTCACGGGGCCTGGCGCGGTGGCGGTGGCCATTTCCCAGCCTGTCGCGTCTGTGGAACTGCCGCCCAACGTGACCAGGTATTGGAACTCCTCTTCGCGCAACAGCCGTTTGCCCAGCGACTCGGCATATGCCGTCGCTTCGTGCCACGTCACATCGTGCACGGGATCGTCGTCAGCGAAGCCAGCCTGGGCCATCTTGACCGGCAAATTCAAATGGGCTCGGGTCAATGCTCCGACGGTCGTCTCGGTGACGTTGACAAAGAAATCGGGCAGAATGACCAAAGTCTCGCCGGCCAGATCTGTCAACGGCATGTTGAACGAACCTCCAGCAACGCGCGACATGCTGGCAGCCAATTCGGCTGTGTCAAACAGCACTACTGTGGGCAGCTGGATCGCGTCCTCGCTCTGGTTCCATGCCAGGTGCGGGTAGATGCCGGGCAATTTCTCGTGTTCCGCGGGCACGTGCCGATAGACTTCGTGGAACAACTGGTCGTCTTGATGCGCGACGACCAGGTAGTCGCCGGGTTCACACTTCAGGTCGATCGGGCTTGTGCCTGCCGACACAGCTTGCTCGCTTTGCGGCATGCCGGTGGTGGGGTGGAGTGGGATCAAGACGACCTGGCGCCGGCCGGCTCGGTCGCCAGAGCCACTCGTCTGGCGGTGGGCGACGGGATCGGTTTTCCTGGGCCGAACGCCAGCGGAAGTAAGGCCAGGACGATCAGCGACAACGCGATGGTGGCGGCCACGGCGGGATGCCGCTGCACCCATCGCACGGTCGCACAACCGGTGACACGCGCCGCGCTCGAATCGGCTCGCCAGAGAGGTATCGCCGCAGGTCTTCGGCCATGTCGCTTGCCGTCGCATAACGCTGCTCCGGTTTCTTGGCCATGGCCTTAAGACAAATGGTCTCCAAGTCGCGAGGAACACTCTTATTGATCGAGCGCAGCGGGACGTGGATCGTCGTACAGCACTTGATGGACGAGCAGACGCTTGCCGCCCGAAAAGGGACGCGTGCCGGTAAGCAGTTCGTACAGCACAACGCCGAGCGAATAGATGTCGCTCCGCCCGTCCGCCGCGTGACCATCGCGCACTTGTTCGGGTGCCATGTAGGCGGGCGTACCCAGGATTTGACCTGTGGCCGCGATCGTCAGGTCGGCTCCCTCGAGTTTGGCCAGCCCGAAATCCGTAATGTGGGGGTCGCCCGCCGCGTCCATGACGATGTTGGCCGGCTTCAGATCGCGATGCACAATACCATGCTCGTGAGCATGCGTCAGGGCCGCGGCGATTTTCGCACAGAGTTCCGCCGATTGACGCGCGGCCGGCTTGTAATGCTTCTCCCACTCGCGCAGCGGCAGGCCGTTGACGAACTGACTGACAATATAGACCGTGTCCTCGTGCCGCCCGACTTCAAATACCGTCACGATGTTGGGGTGCATCAGTTGGGCGGCCGCTCGAGCTTCACGCACCACGAAACCCGCTTCTGCCGGACTCAGTTGCGGATTGTGCGGGATCTTCACCGCCACGATCCGCTCCAGCTCGGTATCCCTGGCCCGCCACACGCGCCCGAATTGGCCCATGCCAACCGGTTCCAGCAGCTCGAAGTACTGCAACGCAGGCACTCGTCCCCTGATCATCGCCGTGACCGTGTCTTCATCGCTCCCCGACAGGTTAAAATGACTGCCGCACGACGGGCACGAGAGGTCTTCGAATTGCTGGTCACCCACCAACTCGATCGGATGGGAACAGTTAGGACATCGAATGCGCATGAGAATGCCTCCGCAAGGCGGCATCGAAAATCGGGCGACGCCAGCACCCCAGGCAGGTTATTTTACTCAAAGTGCAGACTATCCCGCCCCTGCCAACGGATCAAACGCCGGAAAAGCCTGCCATTTTGCCGGTACACACCGGATGTGAGTTCCGCACCCTTTCCGATGGGCAGCGAGCCACAAAATGCGGCTCTAAATCACTTTTCACGATTCATGGAATTTTTGGCCGAAGGCCGTTGTCATCCTAGCCTGGGCATCGCCCCAGGATTGCTTGGCGGCTGCGAAACTCCCACGAATCATGAAACTCGATTTAGCGGCTACATGGACCGCGTGATTTACAGTTTGAGTTATTCTACCTGATTCGACTGGAGATCAATCCCGATCCGCTCCAAGCATCTTTGTGGTTCTGTTGGGCCGATAAACGCAGGTTGATCGAAATGAACGGCGATTGTCGATTGTTGATTGTTGATTTGCGAAGGAAAGACTCCTACTTCGACCATCAACAATCGCCACTGATCAATCGTCAATCTGTTTATTAGATGACGCAACAAGGCCAATTTGGATTTCTTGCCAGGGCACGCCCAAATTCCGGAGAATGGACCAAACTGGTCCGTGGGGGTGACACCAGACACCTGGTCCGTGGGCGACGTGGAAAGATGTGTCGCGGCGAGCTGTCTTGTGGCAGCCAGTCACAGGCCCCCGGGGCGTCAAAAGAACTCTTCCTGGCGAGCGACGGCGGAAAGGCTGTCCCAGTCGATGGCCGCTTCCATGGCTTCGTCCATGTATTGGATCTTCGCCTGGTTGAGCAGCGCTTCGCAATCGATCTCTCCGGCGAGCTTTACACTGTATGTCTCCGCGCTGTCGCGAATGATGGCTTTGCAGTCCACGGCCAGCGTAATGAAGCCATCCAGATCCATACCAAACTCAGACTCCAGCAACTGGCGTGCCTGTTGCACCTGTGGCGAATCAGGCGTCCACAATGCGTCGGCCATCAAATTGGCGATGTGGGTGGCCACAGACAGCATGTCGTTCGCATCGGAAAAAGCATGATGCGAGGCGACCGCATCCGTCAGGCTGGCGGGAAGATTCCACCGCTCCAGCAGCCGGGCGCCCAGTTGACCGTGATGAAATCCATACAGTTCTTGCTCCGACTCGATCAACATCGTGCCATGTCCCACCCGCTGGTACAGTCGGACGTAACTGGTTGTTTCGAGCTGAGCGAGCACCAGCAGCCCGATGTCGGAGAGCAGCCCGGCGCTGTATGCCTCGTCACTGGCCAATTCCCGCTTACCGTGGGCCAATCGCGCGGCGACCGCTGCCATGGTGAGTGAACGGCGCCAATAGTCCTGATACAACTGGCCCGGCGTGTCTTTGACCAGCTGTTGTAGCAGTCCGAAGCTGAGAACTGCCAGACGCAGCGATCGGCTGCCCAGAACGTCACCGCTTGCTGCAAACTAGCCACATTCCGCGCCAGACCGAAATAGGATGAGTTCACCAGGCGCAGGACCGACGTTGCCAGTGCCGGATCCGCTTCCAGACACTCAGCAAGCTGGTGCGTTTCAAAGTTCTCGTCTTGCAGCAAGGTCAGTACTTGACACGCAACGTGAGGGGCCGTGTGCAAACGATCCAGGCGGTCGAACCAGGCGATCCATGGCCGCAATATGTGTGTTGGTGGGCATCGTAACCTCAGAGACTGGCTGACGTTCGCGGTGCAGTTCGGATGAAAATATGTCTCCGAGAAAACATAGCTTACAGGTGCGGCGAAAGATGACAGGTCAGTTTGTGCGGGCTATGCCGGTTAATCCAAGATGAACATCACCTCGGGGGACGAGTGGATCTCGGCAGATTGTTGACCAGCGAGTAGTCGGCCGTTTTTCAGTTGCTCCGCCCATAGCGGCGTGTCGGCTGTTCGCAGCGACATGGTACTAATTGCATGGCGCACACTGATGCGGCGGAGCGGAACTGCCCGCCACCGGCCTTGTGCCGGTGGAAGGCCCGTTTGAAAACTATCGTGACCGGCGTGGACCGTGGTCGGTCGAGCGGAGGTGGTTCGTTCAATCGGCACTCAGCCGAGACCGAAACAACCCGCGGTCTGATTCGGCCTCGGCAACGTGAGTACGGGTCAGAGACGTTCGTGCTCGGCCGGTTCGTAAATGTATCGCCTTGTAGTTGTCAAACCCTCTGACCACCGACGCGAGGTCGGTGGGGTGCTTGTTTTCTGTAAACCCCCACACGACCGACGCGAGGTCGGTGGGGTGTTTAGTTCGCAAACGCCGAACGGCTTGCCACCACCCTTGTGCCGGTGGGGCGCGATTGGAGACGCCACAAGCCAAAGCGATTTATCGACTCCGCAAACAAACCGTGGAACTACAATACGCCGACATGAAGCAGAACCGCAACTTCCGAGGATTGTCTGGACGCGGTTTGAGGCGCGCACGAATCGAAGTGGGACTGACCGAACTGGTCTACAACCTGATGATCGTTGAGCGAGTGCTCAGAAACCGCAGGGAGGCCAAGCCAGCCACTGAAAACACCTACGTTGCTGCCAGCGAGCAGCCAGACAGCCTCTTCAGCACGGGGCGGACGCGGCAATCATCTCAATATCGTGAGGCTCGTTTACGAGCCTTCTCGCTGCTCTGGCTTGAGCCTGTCAACAGGACCGTTCGCACTGGATAATGACCTCTCACCTACTCGGTGCGATTCTTCCGGCGAATGCTGACGTGGATGGCACATTTACAGGAGACCTGTTCGAGTGATACCATGCCAACCATGCGTCGCGCTGTCCGCGGCGTGGCTCAGGCCCCACAGTGAAAAGCCCCGTCAAACGGGACTCCCTACGATTGCTATTCGCCACCGCAACCTCGCGTTAAAGCGCGAGGCTAGTACCACTGCTCAGACAACGCTCATCCCGCCGATGCAAAAACTCTCCTGTCTGCCAAATGCCCATTTGCGCACCCAGACCTGCGAAAGTCCAGACGTTCGAAGTTCAACGTTCTCTCCAGCGCCGAAGCACACTCCCGGCAGGCCAAGATGCCTGTCACATAGCGCCAGGTAAATTCCACGGCACCATGGTTTCGCGGTATACCTGGTTTCGCGGTATAATCGCGGACGACCTGACCGCGGGACGCGGTAGGTCCGGCCAGGAGCTCTAACGGGGAGCGAATTATGCGCTTGGTAGGGAGATGCTACGATCACGGACAATTGGTGTCGATTGAAATTGACGGTGGCAAGATCACCGGAGTCGAAACGTGGCGGTGTGGTGAGAAACGGGCCTTGCCCTGGATCGCGCCGGGGCTGGTCGATCTGCAAGTCAATGGATACGGCGGGCACGACTTCACGCGCTGGCAGGTCACTGTGGACGCCGTACAGCAGATCAGCCTGGCGATGGACGCATTGGGTGTCACACATTATCTGCCCACCGTGATCACGCATGAACACCAGCTTCTGCTCCACGCACTCGGCACAATCGCCGAAGCCGTTGATACGCTCGAACCGGCCGCGCGGCGCATCGCAGGGATCCATCTGGAAGGTCCCTTTATCTCACCCGAAGACGGTCCGCGTGGTGCCCATCCGGTTGAGCACTGCCGGGCCCCCAACTGGAGTGAGTTCGAGAGACTGCAGGAGGCGGCGCGCGGCCACATCAAGCTGGTCACACTATCGCCCGAATACCCATCGTCGGTCGATTTCACGCGGCGGGCCGTCGAAAACGGGATACTCGTTTCGATTGGCCACACCAAGGCGAACTCACAGCAGATTGGGGAAGTCGTCGAGGCGGGAGCACGTATGAGCACGCACCTGGGCAACGGCGCACATGCCAGCATCCAACGGCATCCCAACTACATTTGGGATCAGCTGGCCGATGATCGCCTGGTGGCAAGCCTGATTGTCGACGGCCACCATCTGCCACCGGCCGTCGTCAAGTCGCTGGTTCGCGGCAAGACACCTCAGCGAGTCGTGCTGGTAAGCGATATGACGGGAATTGCCGGCATCGTCGGCAAGGAACCGGGGGTGTATGAACAAACGAGCTTGGGGTCGGTGGAGGTATTGGAAGATGGACGCGTTGTCGTGGCGGGACAACGCGAATACCTGGCTGGCGCGACGATGCCGCTAACTGTGGGAATCGTCAACGTCATGCGATTCGCCGGAGTCAACCTCGCCGCGGCGGTCAACATGGCCAGCGCACGGCCCGCTGGCTTGCTGCAACTGGACACGGCGCGACTGGAAGTCGGCACTCGCGCCGACCTCATCCAGTTCGAACAGACCGAACAGGGCGCGATCGAGATCCGCTCGACACTCAACGCCGGCGAGTGCGTGTTTGGCCAGCCGGTGGAGGCGTGACGCAACCGGGGTCGTCGAGGCTCTTCACGAGTGCTCTTTGCCACGGCAACCTCGCGCTAAAGCACGAGGCTAATACCACTGACCCAATACGCTCAACTCCCTGGGCAAAAACCTCTCACGTCTTCTCAACGTGGCCTGCGGTCGCAGCCACAAACATGCGCGCACCGTGCGCTCATGCCACCGAGTGACACTCTAACGCCCATTGACGCGTCGAGATCTGCAAAAGTCCAGACGTTCGAAGTTCAATGTTGGAAGTCCGAGGTGCCCTTGCGCTTCATCACTGCCGAAAGAAGGTCGGCCAATCGATGCTGGCGTCACCAAAGGCCATTGTGGATGGATTGCGTAGTCGTTCTTTGCGGTACTCCAGACGAGCACCATCCATGGCGGTCAGGTGTCCGCCAGCCGCCTCCAGGATGGCTTGCGCGGCTGCGGTATCCCACTGCATGGTGGGCACGACACGCGGATAGAAATCGGCCTTTCCTTCCGCGACGAGACAGAATTTCAGAGAGCTGCCCATGCTGGTTACTTCGGCGCCGGAGAGTCTGCCCAAAAACGCTTCCACCACCGGTCCCGCATGGTCGCGGCTGGCGACAACTGTCAGGTGCCGCAGGTCGGCACGGCGAGTCTGGATCGCTTGTGGCTGACCGTCACCATGCTGGATCGAGGCACATGAGAGTTCGGCGGATTTCACGCCCAAATAGCTGGTTCCCGAGACCGGCACGTAGACGACGCCCAATACGGGAAACCCATCATGGACCAGGCCGATGTTAATGGTGAATTGGCCCGTTTGCTTGAGGAACTCCTTCGTCCCGTCCAAAGGATCGACCAGCCACAGCCACTGATCGGACGCTCGGCTAATGGCCTCTCCCTCCGCGGATTCCTCGGACACGACCGGTATTTCCGGGGTCAATCGGGCCAGTTCGGCGAGGACCAAACGGTGCGAAGCTTTGTCGGCTGAGCGTGAGCGGCGAGTTATCTGCTTTCACCTCCACGGGTGCGTCCCGACCATAGTATTGCAGAGCTTTTGCCCCGGCGGCAATCGCTATTTGGCGAACGGGATCCAGCAATGCCGGCAAGTCAGGCTGCATGATATTGGCCATCCTTTCGATTGACAGGGCCGTTGGTGGGAGGCGGATCGCCGATGGGCCAGTTCGCCGGCTGGTCATGGCACGGACACCGCCGGCGGAACCTCGGATCATTGCTCTGGTTAGGATCGGCGAAACAATGTCTGGCGGACTTTTTCTTGCCCCTCACCTTTATCCTCTACCCCGCTATTCGCTTCGCGGCGGGGGAGAAGAGACCATACGACAGTTATTGCTTCGTCGATCCTTCAATGGAGGTGATTTGGTGACGGATCGCTTATAGTAGCAGAACCCGTTTGCCCGCGGGAGGTTAGGACTCGTCCGGAAATAAGTTACCGGTTCCGCTTCCCTCTCCACCGCCCCGCGGAGCGGGAATAGCGGGGGAGAGGGTAGGGTGAGGGGCGATAAATACGGTAACTTATTGCCGGACGAGTTCTTAGCGAAATCTCAGGCTTTTCCGGCGTTGGGCGCGGGAGGGCTTGCACTTTTGGCTGAGAGGTCGCCGCTCATGAAAAATTGCGATTGTTGCTCTGACCGTCACGTTTCTGGCCTGGTTCGGCCCAAATTCTTCGTCAAACTGCGCGGAAGCGGAGGAGAGCTTGCTGAACGACAAAACGGGCAAACTGTACCTCGGTTTCTTCCTTGATCCGCTGTATGAGGTGCATTGGAACAATCGCGCCGAGCCAATCCGTTTTCAGGTCGAAGCGCCCGACGGGGTGCACATTGAACCATCTACCGGCCAAGGCCCGCGAGTAGACACAGATGCCGATACGGACCCGCGCGAGTTCTTGCTGGATGTGGTGGTTCGGCAGGCAGACGCGGTTCGGCAACCAGGGTTGCGCGGTGCCAAACCGGTGCTCAAGTTGACGGTGACATACTTCGCGTGTGATAACGCTGAGACATTCTGCGTTCCGGTCACGCAGCAGTACGCGATTCATTTGCAGGCGGATCCAGATGGCGGAAGTCGCCGCGGCGCCAGCACTGGACGGTCGGCCGCTGCGAATGACGCTGCCGCAAAACCTCGTCCGAGCGCTGCTCCGCCAATGCTCGATCGCATTATGCGTCGTGACGTCGACGCCGACGGAAAGATCAGTCGCGAGGAGGCACTCGAGCGAATGCTGCCCATGTTCGATCGCATGGACGCCAACAGTGATGGCAAGCTGGATCGCGACGAGCTGCAGCTGTGGATGCGACGGATGCGAGGTCGCGAAAGCGCGGGGAATCGTCCCCCTGTTCGACAGGTGAGCTGTCAGCCGCGCTCGGTGGAGTCGGAACACCACGACGTGGCGGTGGCGCGATGCCACCGTTCTGCGGCAAGATGCCGCAGCTATTGGTGAGTCCATTTCAACCGGTCGCCTGGCAGCGGCATGGCCGGCCTATTTCCAGAATTGGAACCACTTCCGTTTCTTGGAGTAATTGAACTGGACCAGGCGGTCAACCAGTTCTTCGTAGGCTTCGTCGGCGGCGGGGTTGACCGGGACTCGCTCGGTGGGCGGCCGCGTTCTGCCCCCCTTTTTCGACTCGCTCGAGCCGCCGGCCGTATGGTGTTCTCCCAATAAAATGGGGTCCACATGCTCGAACTGATGGCCCATGACCGCCTTGGAGACCGGTTCGTCGCTGATCGGGTCGGTGTCGGCCGATTCCTCGTATGTCGATTCCTCGTATGTCGATTCGTCTTCGCGCGGTGGTTGGATGCCAAATACTTCGGCAACAGGTTCTTCCGTCGCGGGTTCGGCCTGCTGACGTCGTTCAAATTCCGCCAGTTGCTCAGTCTGTTGCGTGGCGAATTCATCCAGGCGCGCCGCTGCGCGTCCAATGCACGCCGCTCCTTGCTCAGTTGGCGACGTTCGGCATTCAGTTTCTCGGCCTGGTCCTTCAGCTGGCGGGACTGTTGCTCAATGGCGGTGCGTGTCTTCTGCAGCTCCTCTTCCGCGGTCGTCCGCCAGGCTTCGAGTTCCTGGCGTTTTTCGACCAGCGATTCGCGCGTCTGTTCACACGCGGCACGTTCGTTTTCGAGCGTTTCGCCCTGTTGCTGTTTCTCGTTCGTCCAGGCTTCCAGTTTCGCTTCGAACCGCTCTTTCTCCTGCTCCAGACCCAGGAGATCGTCCGCCAGTTGCTGTTGTCTGGACTCAAGCTGCTGTTGCGTGTCTTCTAAGTCCCGCTTCTTTTCTGCCAAGTCTGACCGCATCATCTCCACCTCTTGTCGCGATTGCTCAATTTCTTGTTGCGACTGAGCGGCGGCATCCCGTTGGCGAGCCAATTCAGCGGCCGATTCGGCCAGTTGTGATTCCAACGTGGTCCGCATCTGAGCGATTTCTGCAGTTTGTTGGTCAGTCTGCTGTTGCCGCGCTGCAAGTTGTTGACTCAATTGTTCGACTTCTTGCTTCTGCCGAGCCAGCTGCTGTTGCGCTTCGCTCAACTCCCGAGCCGACTGCTGCTGTGCCGCCAGTTGTTCGTCCGCCAGTTGCTGTCGCTTTGCAAGTTGTTGACTCAGTTGTTCGACTTCTTGCTTCTGCCGAGCCAGCTGCTGTTGGGCTTCGCTGAGCTCTTGAGCGGACTGCTGCTGTGCCGCCCGTTGCTGGTCAGCCAGTTGTTGCCGCTCTGCAAGTTGTTGACTCAGTTGTTCGACTTCCTGCCTCTGCCGAGCCAGCTGCCGTTGCGTTTCACTCAGTTCCTGAGCGGACTGCTGCTGTTCCGCCTGCCACGATTCTCGCTGAGTGTTGAGCTGCTGCTGCGACTCGGCGAATGTCAACTTGGCGGCGGAGAGCTGCTGCTGGGCCGTTTCCAATTCAGTTTTCAGCTCAGAGAGTTGCTGTTGCTGTTGGGTGACAGCTCGTTGTGCGGCGTCCAGTTCGCCAGCGCGTTGGTCCAGCTCCTGATCACGCTGATCGAGTTCTTCAGCGAGTTGATCTCGCTCCTGCTGCCACCGCTTGTGTTGCTCTTCAGCGGCGCCACGTTCACGCTCAAAATGCAGCCGCAACGCATCCAGCGCAGCACGCTCCTTTTGCAGAGCACTATCGCGATTCTGGTCCTGTTCGGACAACGATTGGCGCATGACATGCAGAGCTTCTCGTTCGCTGTCGAGGCTCTTCTGCAGGGCGTCCAGCTCCTCGGCGCGAGCTTGCAGGTTCTTCGTTGAATTCTTGTGCTCGCGTGACCATTTCTTGCGCTGTCGCTCGGCCGACTCGCGTTTCTTCTGCAGTTCTTGCCGGAGCTCATCGAGCTGGGATTGCTGTTGCTTTAGTTCGTGGTTCGCCTCCTGCTGCTGGTCCGCGAGGGTCTGTCGCAGCGCCTCGACTTCACTCTTCTCGGCTGCCAGAGATCCGTTCGCCGCGTCCAGCTCAGCAGCTCGCCGATCCAGATCGGCCGCGAGTTCGCGTTTCTCTTCTTCCCACTCGGTATGCAGCTGCTCAAATGACGCTCGGTCTTGATCAAGTTTGTCCGCCAATTGCTGCAACGCGGCCTTCTGCTGGTCGAGCTGTCCGCTTTCTTGTTGCTGCTGTTCGGTCATCCCCTGACGCACCGTCTTGAGCGCCTTCTGTTCGGCCGCCAGGGCCTCGCGCGCCTTATCCAGTTCCGCGGTCCGCTGAGCCAGTTCGGCGGTCAGTAATTCACGCTCGACTTGCCACTCTTGACGGTCTGTCTCCAATGCGGCCCGAGCGGCTGCGAGTTGCTTGTTATCGACGTCGAGGGTCGCCTGGCGCTGCTCCAGTTCCGCGGCCACTTGCTGTTGCGTGCCGGACAACGAGGCACGAAGCGATTCAAGCTCCGTGCGATCGGCCGTCAGTTGATCACGCTGCTCGTCCAGCTGCCGAGTCAAATCCGCCAGTTCGCCGCGCTGCTGTTCGATCTGATCGAGCATCGCCGTACGGTCTTGCTCAGTCTTGGCGTGCTCCGCTGCCGATTGATCGCGCAGCTTCTGAAACGCTTGCTGCTGTTCGTTCAGCGCCTGTCGGGCGGCGTCGAGGGCCGTCGTCTCCTCGACTAGCGTGCCGCGCTGGTGAGCCAGTTCTTCGGCCTCGCGCGTCTGCCGCCGCGCCCAATCCTCACTCCGTTTCTCGAGCGACGTCTGCTGCGCTTCCAGCTCTTGCTCACGCCGCTCCAAACGCCCGCGCGTCTCATTCAGCTCGCGGCGCTTGCGATCCAACTCGGCGTGACCCTCGGCCAGGTCCGTCAAGTCTTGGTCGAGCTGATCGGTGCGTGTGCTGAGCTGTTCGCGCCACGACTGGATTTCAGCGAAATGTTTGTCGACCTCCTGGTGCTGCTGGCTGAGCTCCTGCTCCTCCTGCTCGCGCAGATGTTCCCATTCGGTTCGTTGCTTTTCCAGTTGGCGCTGCATTTCCGTAATAGCCTCGTATTGATCCGTCGTGAACGCGGCCGCGGCGTCGGACTCGTCCTCGAAATTCACTCCCAGTACATCGCTTCCGATGAGCGACGATCCGGAACTGGAAATGGAACCTCGCGAATCCGCAACCGAAGTGACTGCTAACTCAGGTGCATTGAGCTTAAATAGATTTGCCAAGCCAGCCGGTTCTTCGGCCGGCACCGTCCATGGCTCATCGGATGTGCGAGCGAACCCGAGTCGGACATCGCCCAACTTCACGGTCTTGCCTAAACGCAAACGATCGACGTCACAGCGACGTCCTCGCTTCTCCGTTCCGTTGCTGCTGAGCAGATCGACAAACCATAGTCGACCGTCTTGCCAGTACAGCACACAATGAGTCGTGGATATGAATTCGCTCTTCAGTCGCAGGGTACTCGGGTAGTCCCGCCCCACGACCGTCAGGCTGCGATAAGCACGATACGTTGCCCGCCGCTGCTCATCGACCAGCACGAAAATGACTGGCACTGGCAGCGAAGCGCTTCCTTTTTCGTCCAGCCGCGGTAATCCTTTCACTTGCGGCTGCTCGCCATCCGTGAACGACGCGTAAATCTCGTAGTCGCCAAGTATTATCGGACGGTCTGTGCTCAGCCAATGTCCCGTCCGTTCTGCGCCATTACTGCCCGCATCACCGTTGTTTCCCGCGCTCTGCTGATTGTCCACCTCACCATTGCGACCAGTATCCCTTGGTGACTTGCCTAACGGAGTACAGAAAATACCCTGCTTCGTCGCGTGAAGATAGAGACCGAGCTTGGGGACACCCGGACCCTCCAAAATGACCTCTGCACGTTGGTGGCTACCAATACGAGCATACGGCTTACCGACATCAATGGTTCGTCCTCCGTCGGGCCCTTGCACTCGAACGGTCAATTGACGATCGCACCAGAACTGATTACCCATAGCCAAGCCAAATCAATATGTGGGATAGGTTTACGAGCGCAACGCGAAACACGTCATTGTAGTGTAGCACTCGCTCGAAATGCAGAAAAGCAATAACTAGTAATTGTGAGGGGCGTACCTTGTGCTGTGGAGTTTTCTTTTGTCGGGATCTGGCGACTTCAACAAAAACGACACCTGGATCCCCGTGGCGGCGGCTTCCAGCCCGTGGACGAAAAATGCGAAGCTATTTTTCCCCGGTTCCCTAGGGGGCGCCGAACGTCCATTGAGAACCGGGTTTGCCCCGGATATCGGGCCCGAGTGAAATCCGCCTATCGGTTTGGCTCGTTATGCAATAGCGTTCTTGACAGACCGGAACTTCTCGGGGCCGAGTGTTTCGTGTGTCGGAGAGGGCCATCGCTCTTGCCAACAAAAAAGGACTTACGACATGGCCGTAAGTCCTTTCACAGCGAGGAGGCGCCGGTCGGATTCGAACCGACGATGGCGGATTTGCAATCCGCTGCCTTAGCCACTTGGCTACGGCGCCGCGAATGTTAGCGGAAAGATAGCCGCAAAATAGGCAATGAAACGTTTTCGGTCAAGAGGAATAGCCAAGTGAGGCGAGAAGGCGGGTCACCGGGAGTTAACGCCGAACGGTGACGTTGGGCAGGTTGGGCCTGTTGGCATGCCACATACCGCCGGAAACGGACCCCGCCAAAGTTTGCCCATTCGGAGCATGTGGCAGTCCGCCGGCCTAAGTGAAGAAACGGCATCCGCCGATTCGATGCTTATAACTGCCCTATCCGTCGCGATTCTGCGCATCGCTGCACGTGATAGGGCCGGAAATGAACGCGCAAGCGGATCTCGGTGGAATGTTGCTCGAGCTGTTACATGACGATCGCGCACTGTTGGCAGCTTGGCGGGAAGGTGATGGGCATGAAGCTCTGGGACCGGATTTTTCTCGGCGATCGGGAAACTGAACTGTTGGACAAGGCCTTGCGAGTTGCCCGGAAGCAAAACGAATTGGTCTGGCGGCAGCTGGCCGCTCGCGCCGGTTCTTTGAAAAGCGTTCCGGAAGCACGCGGGTACATTCGAAGCCGCGCCGTGCGTATTCTACGCAGTGGAATACAGCAACTGATCGGCCGCAGCGAAGGCCTGTCACCCAAGACGCGAGACCGCATCCTGGAGCGGGCAATGGAGCTGATTATCGGGCAGTACGTCGCCCAGATGCTCCCAGTCGCTTGCGTGCCGGCTGCGGTGCGCCGAGCAGCGTGATCGGTGTCGAATCGCACGGCACCGGCGCCGACGGTGCAGGGCAAAATCCGTTCGCTTGCGAGTATCGAGTCGTCTCACTTTTGAAATGTGGCTCCGCTAAGAACGTCCCGGCCTGCGATCGCAAGATTCAGGCCGGGCGTTTTTTTTGTCGGACGAATCTGCGGGCTAAGTTCTGCACTTGTCTCCTGCCTCATTGCCCGCCGGCTCGAGAGCGACGAGGGACGTCAAGTGATTTGGCAGCCCCGCATAGGGGGCCCGCCGTCATGTCTCGCTTGGGACCAGGCCGTCGGTGGGCTTGTGGGTGATGACAAACAAGAGCGAGCCGAGCTATCTCGTGACTTCCGCGTCTGCTGGGCGCATTGCGAAGGCCCTGAACCGGCTGTAGAATCAACCGTCTTGCGCAAACCGATAGCATGGGCCCGTTGCGTTAGCCTGTGACGGTCCTGCCCACCCGGTTCGCTGTCCGCCGACCGCGGCCGACTTACTTCGGGAAGCTGCGGTCTGCTGGTGGACTGGCGCCGACTCTCGTCTGCTGATACACGAACGTGATCACGTTTATGTCACATTCCAGCGGGAGCGGGTTGTTATCGCCGAACGGCCAAAGCGCTTTGGGTCCAGGCCTGGCCCCGCCTTGGTTCCTGTGCTTCGTTGAGAAGTGCTCGTGCGCGCGGTCCGGAATCGTCAGGCCGCCTCATACGGTGTGACGGCGTCCTGGACGATGACCGGGGACCGTGGCCTCGTTGTTCCACACAAGTCCGATTTCCACTGGGCATGTCCCAGTGGGATCACAACTGGTTCGCTACTTGTCACCGGCACCAATTCCCTACTCTCCGCCTGGCTCGCGAGCGGGGGGAGTAACGACTGTTGCCGGTGCTGTAGCGTGAAAGTCGCCGCTTCCCCCGGGACCAGCCCGGCGGAGAGCAGGAGAAAGTGATGCTAGAGATGATGCTCACGGTGCCGAATGTAGCTGGCCAGTTGTCACTCCCACTGGGACAAGCCCAGCGGAAGTGTGCGCGGCAGATGTGCAGAACAACGAGGGACCATGACCCGGGCCGTGCGACGTTGCGTGGCGGCCTTCGTCCTGTTTGGGACTTCGTCGGTTGACTACCGTTACCCTTTGGTTTGGGAAAAAAAGATGAGCAATCAGTATGACATTGGGCTCTGTGGCTTGAAGGTCATGGGCCAAAACCTGGTCCTGAATATCGAAGACCACGGTTTCTCCGTGGCGGTCTGGAATCGGACGACGAAGACCATGCAGGATTTCGTTGCCGATGACTGTGGCGGAAAGAACATCCAAGGTTTCGAGGGGCTCCCGGAACTGGTCGCCAGCCTCAAGTCGCCGCGGCTTGTCATGTTGATGGTGGAGGCGGGGAATCCCGTTGATTCGGTGATCGAGCAACTGCTGCCACTGCTTTCCACTGGCGATGTGATCGTGGATGGCGGCAATTCCTATTTCAAGGACACGGAGCGAAGGACAGCCTACCTGGAAGACAAGGGGCTGCTGTTTATTGGCACGGGTGTTTCAGGTGGCGAAGAAGGCGCTCGCCACGGGCCGAGTATTATGCCCGGTGGTAGCCAGGCGGCCTGGCCTTTGGTGCAGCCGATTCTCCATGCGATTTCGGCGAAGGTGGGGCCCCACAACGACATTCCCTGCTGTGATTGGGTGGGACCGCGGGGTGCCGGGCACTACGTGAAAATGGTCCACAACGGCATTGAGTACGGCGACATGCAGTTGATCTGCGAAGCCTATCTAATGCTCAAACATGCAGCCGGTTTGACGAACGATGAATTGTACGAAGTGTTCGCCCAATGGAACCGGGGAGAGCTGCAGAGTTACCTGATCGAAATTACGCGCGACATTTTCAGCGTGATGGATCCGCAGGGGGATGGCTACCTGGTCGACAAGATTCTGGATGTCGCGGGTGCCAAAGGAACGGGCAAGTGGATGAGTCAGGACGCGTTGGATCTGGGCATGCCCAGCACGCTGGTCACCATGGCCGTCTATGCCCGCTGCCTGTCGGCACTCAAGGCAGCGCGGGTCCGTGCCAGTAAGATTCTGAAGAAGCCACAGCTCTCGGAAGCGGAGCGACGTGAGCTGGTTGGTGACCGCGACACTTTTATCGAACAAGTGCGGCAGGCTCTTTACGCATCGAAGATCTGTTCCTACGCCCAAGGTTTCGTGCAACTTCAGGAAGCGGCTCATGAATACAAGTGGCCGTTGGACTACGGATTGTGCGCTCGACTGTGGCGTGGTGGTTGTATCATTCGCGCAGTTCCTGGAACGGATCATGGAAGCGTTTGCCGCGCAGTCGAATCTCGAGAACTTGCTGCTGTTCCCGTACTTCACCGACGCGGTTACCGAGGCCGACTCGGCCTGGCGGCAAGTCATGATCGTGGCCACCAAAATGGGATTGCCCGTGCCTGCTTTTGCCACGGCACTGGCCTACTACGATGGCTATGGCAGCCCGACGCTGCCCGCCAATTTGCTGCAGGCCCAACGCGATTACTTCGGCGCGCACACGTTCGAGAGGATCGACGCGGAAGGCAAACACCACGTCGATTGGATCAACCTGCGACGCGATCCCCCGCGGTAGCTCGGGCACTGTTGAAGCAACCGGCAGCAAGCGTTATCTCCACGGCGGGGGCTTCCAGCCGTGGCGGGGCCTTCCAGCCACCGTTCTGCGGCAGGATGCCACAGTCACCGCCGTGCTGCGGCAGGATGCCGCAGTCACTTCCTACTTGCTTTCAATTTTGCTGATCGCCTGCTGGGCGGCATCACGCACTTCCTTGTCGGGGTGGTCCAGCAGTTGGCGGAGGGCGGGCAAGGCCGGTTCCGCCTCCGCTCCAATACTCCCTAATGCCTCGGCGGCAAACAACTGTGCCGACTCGTCCTTGTCCATCGCCTGGATCAAGTCCGGCACAGCCGGAGCAGCGGCCGGGCCCATGGCACTCATCACTTGCGCCGGTTCCCATTCCAGACCGCCATCACGCAGCAGTTCTCGCAGAACGGGCAGGATCAGCTCGGCGTCTTCAGTGAGCACCCACAGGGACATGGCAGCCGCGCAACGCACCGTAGACCGCTTGTCTTGAAGCACCTCCTTCATTTTCGGAATGGCTGGGTCTGCCAGCTTGCCGTAATTCGACAAGGCCGACACGGCAGCCTCGCGAATCGGATGGCTGGGATCCTCCATGGCCTGCATCAAGGGACGCACGGCGTTGGGAGTCACTTCACCGCCCAGTCGTCCCAGTGCAACCGCGGCATTGCGGCGCACGGACGCCACTTCGTCGAACAGCATCTTGATCAAGGTGCGCTCGGCCGGCTTTGCGGCCTGGCCCATGGCCCCCATCGCCCGGCAAGCCAGGTAGCGGGCGTGGAAGTTGGAGGATTCCGTGGCCTTCATTAAAACAGGCATCGTCTCCTCGGCCGTCGGGCCCATGGCATACACAGCATGCAAAAGAACGGTTGGAACGTCCGGAGCGTATTTCTCGAGTATTTTCTGAATCGTCGGTACCGCCTCCCGCGAATCCGGCCCCATGCGGACGAGAACTAGCAACGGTTCCGGAGGTATGTCAGGTGCCGACTGCTCGATGATCGCCAATATCGCCGGCATCGCTTTCTTGCTCTCGGCTCCCATCGCCACCAGCACCAAAGCTCCATGACGCCGGACCGCGAAATCGGGCGAATGCAGTGCCTCCACAGCTTCGTCGAACGTCATTTCCGGCAGGTCCGCCTGTTTCGGCTCCTGAGCACAGGCATTTGAGCACGTACAGTGCATAGTCAGCACGCTGAGGACCAACGCGATCGAAAACTGAGCGGTCATCAAATGGCGGCGCATGAACTTGCTCCGATGTCACGAGAAGAACGACGAATTGGCTCACCCCACTGCGCTAATCATAGAGCAATTTCGACCCAGAGGTAGTGATGAGGCGAGGGGGTGATGAGGCGATGGTGTGGAGAGTGGGCGCGGTTAAATTTCTGCGAGGTCGCGGCGATTCGGTCTGGACATCCGTTACAATGCACGGGCACGCACGGTCGGAATCGAGCTCGCTTCGCTTCAGTTTGGAGTCCTCTAATATGCACAAGGCATCATGGCGCGTCTTTTCCTGTATTTTTGTCGGTGCCCTGCTACTCACCCCCCACAGCCATGGGGCCGATTGGCCTACCTACCTCTACGATAACGCTCGGCGCGGTTTCAGCCCCGAAAAGCTCTCCATGCCGCTGTCTCTGCGGTGGGTCTACACCAGTCCGGAGCCACCTGAGACGGCTTGGGAAGGACCTCGGTCGCAACCTTTCGAAGGCCTCTCGATGCGGCATCGGGTGAACTTCGACAATGTGCTGCACGTGGCGGTGGGCGGCAATTTGTTGTTCTTCGGGTCCTCGGTCGACAATAAGGTGATTTGCGTGGACACCGAGACGGGCGAGATCCGGTGGCAGTTCTTGACCGATGGATCGGTACGACTGACGCCCACTTACGCCCACGATCACGTCTATTTTGGCGCGGATGACGGGTACGTTTACTGTTTGACCGCCGCTGACGGTCAGCTTGTCTGGAAGCTTCGGGCGGGCAAGAGCGACGATCGATTGCTGGCGCGTGGACGGATGATTTCGCGGTGGCCCATTCGGACGGGCGTGGTGGTGGATGGCAAGGTGGCCTATTTCGGAGCCGGAGTGCTGCCCCACGAGACTGTCTATTTGTATGCGGTGAATTCGGAGGACGGATCGGTCCTCTGGCGCAACGATACGATCAGCTCGGAAGATGCGGGGCGCAATCCGCTCTCGCCGCAGGGGTACCTGTTGTGCTCCGAGCAGCGGTTGATTGTTCCTTCGGGACGATCCCTGCCTGCCGCTTTTGACAAATCGGACGGACACGAGCTGTATCAGCGTTCCCATTCATGGCGCACCACGGCCGGCGGAGTTGTCGGAGGCACCAAGGCCGTTCTGGCCGACGGGCAGATCTACGCGTCAGGACCGCATCATTTCCTGGCCTTGGACGAGCAAAACGGAGCGGTCGGTTTTGCGTGGATCGACGGTCGTCAACTGGTGATCGGAGCCGACAAGGCTTTCGTGGCCGACGGGAAGCAGATCACGGCGATCGATCGGGCAAAGCATGCCCACGCGACGATCGAACGCCAGAAGTTGCGACTGCAGGTCAAAGAACTCGCCGCCAAACGCCGAAATATGGACGCGCAGCAGTACAACACCGAGATGGGAGTACTGAACAAACAGATTGCGGAGCTGTCTGAAGTCGGTGTACTGTGGAAGACCGATTGCTCACTTGACGCCTCGTTGGTCGCGGGTCAAACGGCCGTACTGGCCGGCGGTCAAGGCCAAATCGTGGCATTGGACGCGGCAACAGGCCGGCAGATCTGGGACGCCAAAGTGGATGGAGAGGTGGGCGGGCTGGCGCTTGCCAACGAGCGTCTATTTGCCAGCACGACCACCGGCAAAATCTATTGTTTCGCGGGCCCCGTTGCTGCCGCGACCAGTGAGAATTCTGCCGCCGGCAGAGTCGTGCAAATTCCTGCACCGGCACTCGAGAATCCCTACCCGCGCGATGAACTGACCGACATGTATGCCACGGCGGCCCAGGAAATCCTGAAGCAGACAGGAATCGAGCGTGGATATTGCCTGGTTGTCGGAAGCGAACAGGGCCGTCTCGCTTACGAACTTGCCCGTCGATCCAAGTTGCGGATTTACGGAATCGAGCCTGACGCCGAAAAGGCGCTCGCCGCGCGCACGCGGCTTGATCAAGCCGCTCTGCACGGGACACGAGTCACCATCCTGCCGGGCGACCCCAGCCATATGCCGTTCTCCAACTCCTTCGCCAACCTGATTGTCTCCGATCACATGTTACTCTCCGGACAGGTACCCGGTGACCCGGCTGAAATCGTCCGATGTCTCAAGCCCTGCGGCGGTGTAGCCTGTCTTGAATTGCCACGCGGCGCCCCCGCGTGGCGGCCCAATCAAGAGGACCCGCTGGCCGAAGCACGTCAGACCATCGACGAGATGAATCTCGCCATCGGTGGAAAGATCCAGCAGTCGGATCACGCCGTCTCCATCACCCGGGGCCCCTTGCCGGGAGCCGGAGAATGGTCTCATCAGTACGGCGATGCCGCCAACACGATGACCAGCCGTGACCAACGTGTGCGCGGTGATCTGGGGGTGTTGTGGTACGGGGATCCGGGCCCCAACAAAATGATCAACCGGCACGACGCGGCGGCGGCCCCTCTGTTGACGGGCGGGCGGATGTTCATTCAAGGCTTCGAAACAATTATGGCGTACGATGCCTACAATGGTCTGTTCCTGTGGGAATACCAGAATCCCGGTGCCATCCGGACGGGCGTTTTCAACAACGAAGACACCAGTAACTTTGCCGCTTCGGAAGACCACGTCTTCTCGGTCGTCGCAGACACGTGCACCGTTCTGGATGCTGCCACCGGCCAAGTGGTCCGCCAATGCCAGGTGCCTGAGTCAAGTGACGCGTTGGAGCGAATCTGGGGTTACGTGGGGCATTATGAGGGAATGCTGTTCGGCACCAGCACACTACGCAAAGACTTGGACCAGGCACTCAGGCGGCGCGGTTTACAGGTCGGCAAAACGACGGATGCCTTGTTCGCGATCGATGTCCAGACGGGCACTCGAAAGTGGGTCTACCGAGGTGGGAGTATCGAGCACGTGACGATCGCCATTGGTGATGATCGCGTGTTCTTCATCGACAGTTCCATCACGCGTGAGCAGCGGGAAGCTCTGTTGCGCCAGGATAAAGCGGCACTCCAGTCGCTCAGCCCCCAAGAGGCGGCCCAGAAGGAAGCAGAGCTCAAGCAACTGGACGTCCGTCTGGCGGTCTGTTTGGACGCCTTTACAGGCGAGCAGCTGTGGGCCCATGCAGTCGATGTGACCGACTGCAGCCGTGTCGGCATTGGTGGCGGGAACCTGGCGCTGATGTACCACGATGGTCATGTTGTCATCTGCGGTGCGAATGCCAACGGACATTACTGGAGACAGTTTCTGTCGGGCCAGTTCAGTCGCCGCCGATTAGTAGTGCTCAACAGCGATACGGGCGAGAAACTATGGGCCAAGGACGCGAATTATCGCCACCGACCGATTATCGTGGGGGACGAAGTGTTTGCCGAACCGTGGGCCTTCGACCTGCACTCGGGTCAGGAAAAAATGCGCGAACATCCTGTTACCGGCGAGCAGACCGTCTGGCAGTTCAGTCGGCCAGGCCACCATTGTGGACCGGTGACCGCGACCCCCAACATGCTCTTCTTCCGCAGCGGCTTCACCGGCTATTACGACCTGTATGCCGACAGTGGCACAAGCCACTTCGCCGGACAGCGGTTAGGCTGTTGGGTCAACGCGATCCCCGGCAACGGGCTGTTGATGGTGCCGGAAGCCAGCGCCGGTTGCGTCTGCCAGTTTTCACTCGCTGCTACCATCGTGATGGAACCACGCGCGGACCGTTCGACCTGGCGAATCTATAGTGCCACGGGTGCCAATACCCCTGTCAAACACCTGGCCTTGAACTTCGGAGCGCCGGGTGACCGGCGGGATCCGCAAGGCAAGTTGTGGATCGCGTATCCGCGCCCCAGTACGGTAGGACGTCTGGAATACGTTCTGAATGTTCCTGTCAAGCTGGCAGCGGGCGGCGGATATTATCACGTGAATGATGAGCGTGTGGTGGTCGAAAATGCAGAGGCTCCTTGGGTGCTCACTTCCGGGGTACGCGGCTTGGCCCGCTGCGAGATCCCACTGCTGGGCGAAGGCGACTCGCCCGCGCAGTATACGGTCCGCTGCCACTTTGCCGCGTTAGGCAACACAGCGTCCAAAGCGACTCCACCCGTGTCGAACGATTCCCAGTCCGCGCGGTTCGACATCAAGTTGCAAGGAGCCGTTGTGGCCGAAAGCGTGGATATCGCGGGCGAAGCCGGCGGCGAGCGGAAATCGCTGGTTCGCAGCTTCAAAGCCATCGACGTCAAGGACAAGTTAGTTCTGGAGTTGATTGCTCGCGATGCCTCGCTCCCCACGATCGCCGGCATCGAAATCGTTCGAGAGCAAAGTAGCTCGGTGCGCTAGCCGGACAACGCCACTTCCACTTTTGAGATCACCTTAAGGCCTTATTAGCACGGGCTTTATCGCCACCGGGCTGGTCCCGGTGGTAGGGCGTTTGGAAACTGCCGCCGATCTCGGCCACTCATAAGTCTCCTTCCTGCCGGCCATCGCCGCCGGAGGCGGCGATGGCCGGCAGGAAGGCTCGTTTTTCGGCAGCCAGAGTAGTCAGCAAACGTAGAACCACCGGGACGAGCCCGGTGGCGAGGGTCTGTTACGGAGACACGAGTTAGGCACATCCATCGCTGCAAAATGGCGCGGTACAACCAGGTAATGGAATGTCACGCGCAGGAGCGTAAGGCGTCGTCAGCATCTCCCACATCCCGCTCGACAAATCGCTCACGGCGTTGCCCGCACACTAATGCTTCGATTGCTTCTGCAGACGCTCGTCGATCGATTTGCGCAGGACGCCGGCATCGTAGCCCTCTTGAACGTCAATGCGCAACAGGGGGAGTCCGGCGTCGGCGAGTGCCTGGTTGACAAAGCGATCGCGCGTGACTCGATCAGGACGACTGTGTGTCTTGTCGTCCAGTTCCACGGCGAGTTTCGCTTCCATCGTCCCTTGATCGCAGAGCAGGAAGTCGATGTGCTTGGCGTGGATCCGATTTTGCCACGTCTGGAACTTCGGTGTCTTGGGACGGACTTGGATCAAGTCAGCCATGCGGACCATGGACTGGATCGCCCACTGTCCGTTAACGGCTTCTTGCAGGGCCCGGTAAAAAGCCAGCTCGGATTGAGTGAGCAGACTATTCCGCTTCTCGTACGGCAACTTCTCGTTGCCCAATACCAGTTTGGCGAAGATCCACGCCACCGTGACGGCGATCACGAGAAAGATAATCGGCCAGTTGTCGAAGATCAATTCGAACATCTCATTCCAAGCCAGCGCGATAGAGAAACCTGCTGTCGGTGGCGGCCTGTCCGAGCCGCCGTGACGCCCGCGCACGGCAGCCGCGTGTCGGAGGCGACCGCGGTCGCCTCTCTCCATCGGACACGGGCCCGCCTGGCGATGACGTCGAGTCGCCCCGTAAACTGGGAGCAAGAATTCGTGGAAATCCGCAAATCGTCCGATCTGCCAACGGCGCGAACCTCGCCCCGTACCTGCTAGACTGTCTCTTACTCCAGATTATCGGCAGGTCGGTCGGCGTGACGGACACCAGAAATCGCCAGGCCGTGCATCACTTGCCCGCCACACACGCTATTATGCGCATGATCCGTACAACAGGCCCTGCGAGGGAAACCTATGCCGCCGATTGAGACCCGAGAGAGCATCAAACCTCTGCGCATTGGCCCGGTTGAGGTGGGGTTCCCGGTGGTGCAGGCTGCCTTGTCAGGCTATAGCGATTGGGCAATGCGGATCATCGCGCGGCGACTGGGAGCATCCTATGCCCTGTGCGAAGTGATGCTTGATCAGTTTCTGTTGCACTTGAAGCATCGGGAACGAACACGTCATTTTCTGTTCTTAACG
Organism: uncultured Planctomycetota bacterium; assembly: GCA_963700575.1. Taxonomy (GTDB): domain Bacteria; phylum Planctomycetota; class Planctomycetia; order Pirellulales; family Pirellulaceae; genus JAJRVM01. The sequence continues at coordinate 27,353 of CAVOYC010000004.1, forward strand.
GACGAAGATCACCCGGTTGGCGGTCAGCTGATGGGGGCCGAACCGGATCAGTTCGCGGCCGGTGCCAAGAGGTTGGTCGCCGAAGGGTTCGATATCATTGACATCAACTTCGGTTGTCCCGTCAAAAAAGTACTCGGCAAATGCCGCGGTGGTTTTCACCTCAGTCAACCGGAAACGGCTCTGGAGATTGTCCGGCGGACACGTCAGACGGTTCCCGACCACATTCCAGTAACGCTGAAAATGCGCCGCGGAATTGATGACTCCAATGCCAGTCGTGACAAGTTCTTCGAGATTTTGGAAGGCGCTTTTCAAATCGGTATCGCCGCGGCAACTGTGCACGGACGATCCGTGAAGCAACGTTACATGGGACCCAGCAACTGGTCATTTCTGCGCGAAGTCAAACAGCAGTTCGCCCACCATATTATCCTTGGCAGCGGTGATCTTTTTACCGCCGATGATTGTCTGCGAATGATGCGGCAGACCGGTGTGGATGGAGTGACCGTGGCACGCGGCGCGATCGGGAATCCGTGGATCTTTGAGCAAGTACGTGCTCTGGCCGGCGGCCAGATTGCTGATCCTCCCGCATTCGCCGAACAGCGCCAAGTCATGAGCGAGCACTATCGTCTGGCAGAACAACTTTACGGTCCGGATCGCTGCGGTGCACTGATGCGGAAATTCGGCATCAAGTATGCACAGTTCCACCCGCGGCAGGCAGAGGTTCGCGACGCCTTCATTCGTATCCGCTGCCGAGCGGATTGGGAACAGGTGCTCGCACAATGGTACGGGAGAGTGGAGAGTTGAGAGTTGAGGGTGGAGGGTGGAGGGTGGAGGGGTGGAGAGTGACGCGAGTGCCGGGGACGTGAAATATGCTGCGGGGCAGAGAGAACGTCGAACGTCGAACTTCGAATGAAGACCGGGAGAACACTGAAGCGTCAGGTTGCACGGTAGCGCTATCGGACGCCGATTCCCGTCATGCCGCTCACGACTCCCGGGCGTGGATTCTGCTCCTCTGGTCCACCTGTATTCGACGTTCGAAGTACATCCCCGCGCCGCAGAGCACTCCCAGCAGGCGCGACGCTCCTGCCCCCGGCGACGCAATCTGATTGCATGCCATGGCGTCACGTTGCGCAGCGCTGCAGCGCACGCTGAATCTCCGCCCGCACGTCCGGGTCGGGCTCGGAGTCGCATCGCGTGCGGAGGATGTGCGTTGTTTCCGGCCCGGCGAGCTGCCCGAGTGCCCAGGCCGAGGCGCCGCGGACGATCGGTTCATGGTCGTGGAGCCCCAGAGCGAGTGCCGCGCGGGATGTAGGGTGCCCTTGATTTCCAAGTACGATAGCGGCGTTGCGCAGCAAGCCGCGGCGACGAGCTCGCCATAGCGGAGTGCGACGGAACTGGCGTCGAAAGGCATCATCATCCAGCTGGAACAGGCGGTGGAGCTGGACCGGGTTCATATGGGGTACCGGGCTAAACGTGTCGTCGCCCGTCGTCGCCTTGTGATTCCATGGACAAACCTCTTGGCAAATATCACAGCCGAACAGCCAGTCCCCTATTGCCGCACGATGCTGGAGCGGAACGGAACCCTGCAATTCAATCGTGAGATAGCTGATGCAACGCGTGGCGTCGAGCACGAACGGCTGTGGAAGCGCCTGCGTCGGGCAGGCGTCCAAGCAAGCAGTGCACGTCCCGCAGTGGCTAGGAACAAACGGTTCGTCGTAATCGAGTTCACAATCCAGCAGTAAAGCGGCCAGGAAGAACCAGCTGCCGAAACGGCGGTTGATCAGCAAAGTGTTCTTGCCGACCCAACCGAGTCCAGCCAGCTGAGCGAACTCGCGCTCCAGCAACGGTGCCGTATCCACGACACCGCGGACCTGAACACCTGGAACCCGACGCCGTGCCAGGTCGCTCAGCTTCTTGAGCCGCTGGTGGATCACGTCGTGATAGTCGGCCGCCCCCCAGGCGTATCGCGAGACGCGCCCCTCTCCCAGTCCGTTGGTAGCGGGGGCAACGGTCCGGTAGGACATGCCCAGCATCAGCAGGCTTCGTGCCCCGGTCAGCACTTGGCTGGGGTGATCGTAAGCTTCCATCCGATTTGCCAGATAAGCCATCTCCCCCGCATATCCCGCCTCCAGCCAATCCGCCAGCGGGGCGACCCCCCACGGGCTGACAGCCGGGCAGGCACCCGACAAGACAAAACCCAGGTCGCGCGCCAGCGACTTGAGTTGGGCAGTAAGAGTGGGGGCATCCATGTGGTTATTGTAGCAGTGGCGGCCCGTCGCCAAGATGGCTCGTTTCTGGGGCATACCGCCACGGATTCGGGCCTGTTTCATGCGTATGTCGCGTCATATCAGGCAGTTACACCCGATGCCCGCGGTCCCGAGCCCGATCGTGCCTGACGGGTGGAGCGACGCCCGGACGCGAGGTGATCTCACGCTGAGAGGTCACGATCAGACCACAATCAACTGAAGCCCTGTTTCAATAGTTGCGTAATTCGATGGTCGCAATTAACGTGGAAGAAAGGGCGATGCCCCAGGTCGGTTAGTGAGGGAACAATACATCTTTGGCTGGGCCCCCTGGGTCCGACTACACCTTTGATTGGGAAATTGTACGATGACCAAACTCCGTGTTCTTTTCGCCAGTCTTGTTGTGCTGCTCGTCTTGACGGCTTTTCCGTCGGTGACTCGTGCCTATGACACGTGGCCGGACTGCATGTTAGGCGGCCGAGCGTTTGGCTACAGCGGAAGTCTTTATGGGTTGGGATACGTGCCCGTACCTCCGTACTTCGCGCTCCATCCCCCCGTCTATTATGGAGAGCGTGTCTATCGCACGTATGGCGAAAGTCCCTTCGCCCGCCCGGCTCGTTCCTCACGTCCCCAACGGTTTGCCGTGCAGTTAATTACGAACCCGTTTGTGGATCAGCTCGCGTCCGACCTGCCCTCCATTGAACTACCGGAACAAACCACCGACGTCAATCAGGTGACGGTCAAGCCGCAGATGATCATCAACCCATACTACAAGGCCGATGAAGAAGTGGTCCAGAAGTAGGAACGCTTAGATCCGCCGCCACAACGATAAACGTGTTGAGCCAGCCGCGAGTTGTCCTTGCGGCTGGCTTATTTTGCGGCAGCGGATAGTGTAGTGCCGCAGAAGGTAATTGAAGGTCTATGGTGGCGATTGTGAGCTGTGATGGTGGCGAGCCTGTGCAGCTCCTGGGACTGGCGAGCCGTTAGAACTCGTCCGGAAATAAGTTACCGTATTTATCGCCCCTCACCCTACCCTCTCCCCCGCTATTCCCGCTCCGCGGGGCGGTGGAGAGGGAACGGGAACCGGTAACTTATTTCCGGACGAGCCGTTAGTCTCGCGACTCTCGGCTATCATCTAACAATTGTGAGCTATGCCCCAGGGCTTGACCGAGCGAATCTCGACGCAGGTTTACCGTTTCTCCGATCGTGGCGCAACGCTAGCACCGAGGAACTTTAGCCAAAAACCGGTATTGGAGTGAAAACGCGGAATCGATACCCTACCGCCCCCGGATTCTCCTGATGCATTGGACAAGGAGCTGAACCGATGACGCGGTTGCTGGCCATTACTTCCCTCGTATTGGTGCTGGTCGGTTGCCGTGCGCCGACACCGTCAATGAACGTGTTTGCTCCCTATGGTTCGGCGACGGTGCCCCCGCCGCCGACCGGGGCGATCGGCAATTCGGGGTCCTACTACGCGCCTCAGGGTTCGTCTGGCGCCGCGGGCCAAGTCACCTCACCAGCCACGGGCGGAGCAACCGGAAGCGGTGTACAGTTCCAAACGGGAACCCCACCAGCGTCTTTCATGGGCACCAACAACGTCCCCACACCAGCTGTCGGTCGGCCGGCGGTCGCGCAAGCGTCTTTCGAACCCGGAACGACCGCTGGCACGAATCTCTCGCAAGCCACTGCTGATAGCACACTATCCTCTTCCTCAACTCCGCTGCCGCCTGGCAACTCGAGTCACTCATCCTCGACGTTGAAGCTCAACGGGATGCGCGTCAATGACGCGACGACGTCCACCGAACCGCAGCAATTCACGCCGTCAACTGCGCCGATCAACATCGCGGACCTGCCACCGGCAAACGCCAGTCAGACTCCGTCGTTCCTGCGGATCCTGAACTCGCGGTCGTCCGGTGTTGCCGCACCCCCCGTTGCGGCCAATACTGGGGCAGCCGCGTCGCAACCGACGGGAACCTGGCAAACGCGGTAGATCCCAGGCGGGCAACGGTGTGGTGGTGCGATGCGCGAGGTTGACCTTGGCGCGTCATCCCGGCGAGGCCACCAATCTCAGTTCAGGCCGGCCGCGGCAACGCAGATTCACCGCGCAAATGCGCTCGATCGAGTGCGCCGCCACGCAAAAATGCTGGTCCACGAATCCTGTCTTCGCGGCTTGCCGGAAGGTCAGTTCCGGAGGCGAGGGTCCGGGCAAAGTGGACTTGATCAACACCAGTTCCGTCGCTTCGACCACCACTGCTGAGCCGCGCGGCGATACTGTCACTGGTGACGTGCCAGCCGCAAGGGAGTCGATCGCCCGACATCCGCGGCTCGTCGTATCGCAGGAAGAATTCCGGATCCAAGATGCCTTTTCTCTGCGCGATTCGGATCGTCTCGCCTGCCAATCCCGGACGCGCTCGATCCAAACGAGTGACGGGCAGAGTTGGCAAAGCACATAGGAATTAACTTGCATGGCGCGGATGGCCTGGAAGTGCGCGCATTCGGAAGACAGTCCGTACCGCTGGTCCAGCGCTCGCACGGCATCCGCTAACTCCCCTCCGCCCACGACCACCAGCGTCGGACACGTCGGTTGTTCCAGCAGCCACTGGGCCAGATGCGTCTGCAGGTCGAAGCCGCTCAGGAGACTACCTCCTACTTTCACGACACGCATTGCTTCGTTGCTCATGGAATTTGTCTTCACCCACAATTTGCGTAGTGTACAGTAATCTACATTTGCGGCTTGAGCTGCCCAAAATCGGTTTTTTGGGGCCGATTTGCCTTTGAGTGTCGCGACGGTTGTTGTTCCGATATTGGGGTTCTGATCGTACAAGCGGACCCCCTCATCCGGCCTTCGGCCACCTTCTCCCCCACGGGGAGAAGGGGCAAGCTCGGGGGCTTGCTCGAAGGAGAGTACGGAGAAAGAACGGGATAAAGCGAATTGCCTCCCAGCACCACCTTTTTATCGCGCCATTTACGGCGTCGATTCGCGGGCCAGCACGGCCAGGGCGTGTGCTGTCGCGCAGCGTGAGACTTGGGGAGCCAGTTGGCTGGCGAGCGAGACAGTGTGTCCTTTCCAGTGCATCTGATCAAGTAGCTGGCGAGCCAGAAACTCTCCGTGTCCGGCAATTACCACGCTGTTGGGTTGCGGCTCCAATCGCTGCATCACCAGGGTTGCCGAGCGGACGATCAGATCGAGTTGTACCTGGGCGATCTCGCGGGCCCAGGAGCGGACTTCGTCGAGTGAGAATTGGGAGCGATCCGCACACAACATGCGGGCCAACCGGCGATGTGCGGCCGCCACGGACGCCGGCCGATGATCCGCCGTGTGGTGATCCAGCGGATCTTCCGGCAGGTTCCCCAACAGCAGGTGCACGTCGCGCGTGGTGGCAAACAGTTCTTGTGCGACGCCACAACGTGCACCACGATAAGGAAGTGACTGGACCAAGGCGCACACCGGGCTGCGTTCCACGCCCGTGTAGACGAGCTCACCGGCCACCAGGCGCTCTAGATCGGCGGACGCTTGGCAGACCGGTTGGCCATCGCGGAGCGGCACGATGTCAACAGTAGTGGAGCCAATATCGATCATCGAGCGCCGAGCCTCGACTAGCGAAGCGCCCGCAGAACCGGGCCAGTACATGCCAGTTGGATGAAGCGGCAAGCTCGGGGTTGGATAACGCCACCGTGGGGGATACCAGACGGCCGTCATGCAGATAGACTCGAGTGTGTCGAGCGTCAGCGGCCTGCTCGACCGCTTGCAGAATGTAACGCACGCCTTCGATCTTGCTCGCGAAACAGTCGGCCAGTTCGCCGGTCATCGTGACGGCCAGATGCTCGCTCGCCGGCGACTCGGCAATCACTCTGCGCAATTCCAAAGCGAGTCGCAGGCGATCTTTCCAAAGGGCGAAACCGTGTGACGCGGCATAGCCGCGCCCGTCGGCTACCTTCAGGTTCGCTCCGCCAATGTCCAGCGCCAACCAGTTTGTCATTGAGCACCCACGTCCGACGTGACGTGCCCCTTCGCGTCGAATCGTACTCTACCCGCATGGAAGAACAGCGATCGTCGCGATCCGCGGGCGACGGCCAGCAGGGCGTCTGCCAGGTTCGATGAAGCGGCGCGACGCAGGCCGATGTACGAAGTGGTCAGGCGAGGATTGACGTCCACCACCACGTCCGACCGAGGGGTCAAAGTCTCGTCCAGGATCATATCGATGCCAACATATCCAACCGTGTCTGGTAACGCGGCCAACACACGACGTGCCAGCTGGCATGCGCGGCGGACCAACGGTCGCTCAACCGGGTACTCGCCGCCCAGGTACTGGAACCGTCCGTCTGCCGAGATGTGCTGGCGGCAGGGAGGCAGCAACGCGATGCCGCGCGGGCCACACAAGGCCGCAACACTGACCGGTGTTCCGTGGCAGTACTGTTCCAGCCTCCATACGCGATCTGTCGCCGCCGACTGCGGCCAATCGTTAACATTTTGGATGAGGAACGTGTCCAGTGATCCGACTCCGTCGTTGGGTTTCAACACGGCCGGATACGGGAACGCGACAGGCAGAAGTGTTGTCCATCCACCGCAGCCGAGGCTCCTTGGGCTCGGACTAAGCGACGCGTCATTGTGCAGTGTGCTGGAGCCCCTGGCGGACTCCGTTGCGACGGCCAGTTCCGCAGCCTTTCCGCCCACGGGCATGGCATGCGGCGTGGCGATACCCGCCGCGGATAAGTGCTGCGCGGTGGCTTGCTTGTCAGTGGCGAGCTTCACAAAGTCGGAAGCAGGCGAAAAGAGTTTACCGCCCTGCTGCTGAACGACTTCACACCGCTCGAGCAGTCGCCCGTCCATCTCAGGAGCGATCAGAATCGTGCCGTCAACGCGTGAGCTGCAAGAGGCCAGTTGTTTCAGTTCGCCCGTTCGGTCATGGATCTGAATCACCTCGCCCAGCGGTTTCCAGCGATCGACCAACCGCGCATCTTGAAATTGGACGATCTCCACGCCGGGAACACCAGCCAGGTCTTCGCTCAGAGCGTGGACCATGCATGCCCCTTCGGCCAACAGCGGGTGGTGGCCGGGATCATCCACAGATTCCGACCACAAACCACCGCCGGTCAAGTACTCGTAGATCAGAATGCGCATGCAGGCTGTACTTCGAGAGGGGCGTGAGGCAGGATTTGTAACACGTGGTCGGGGAGCCTCGTGCCGCCTATACGCGTTAATCAGTATCCACGTGGCGAGAGCGGCCAGGCTTAAATCTAGAAGATGCCGAGTTGATCGCGCGCTTCGTCGGTCATGCAATCGGGAGTCCAGGGGGGGGACATGACAACTTTGACTTCCACATCCCCTACCCCATCTAATTGTGACAGGAACTGCCGGCTCTGTCCGATCAGCTGGGGCCCGGCCGGGCACATGGGGCTGGTGAGTGTCATTTCGATATTGATATCGGTCTTTCCCTCGTCGGTTTCTTTCAAATCGACAACATAGACAAGCCCCAAGTCGATGATGTTCACGAATAGTTCGGGGTCGATCACCTTCTTAAGTTCTTCGCGGACGGCATCTTCTGAGATGGTCATCGCTTTCTCCCTCGTTGCTCTGCACATTTCCGATTTCTAGTTCCGGATAGATGGTACTCAGCGGGCCCCCGACGTGAACGTCGGGGCTAATACCAATACCGTTGAATCAAGCCATGATAGCATCCAACGGCAAACCCGATATGGCGATAGCACTACCCTGCTGGCACAACAACTCATATCGCAAAGCTATCTGGCAGCGCTTCGTTAAACGGTATTGCGCCTACCCCACAGGTCATCCATTGGACGATAAACGGTGATTCAATCAATCTTCAGCAAGTCGCACCAGCACGTCATCGCCGTCGACTTTGACTTCGTGGCAAAGGGTTGCCTCGGTCGCCGGCATGGACAGCGGTTTGCCCGTTCGAATGTCGAATTTGGCGCCGTGCCGCGGACATGCCAACTGGTGGTCGTCCAGCGGGCCGTCACCCAAGGGCCCACCGTCGTGCGTGCAGACGTCGTCGAGGCAGAAGAACTCACCGCCGACATGCAACAGGACGACCAGGCGGCCGTCGATTTCCAGGGTCTCGCGGCCTGGATCGGGAATGCTGGTTACTTTCGTCACTTTGACAAAGTCCGCCATGGGAATCGCTTAACCTCTCGCCGAAGTGTAACCGCTATTCATATTCACGTACACGTCGGGCGATGGCTTGCCCCAGGGCTTCGCGGACGCTGTCAATGGTGATCCGATCGAAGATCTGCTGGAAGAAGCCTGTGACGATGGCACGAATCGCTTCTCTTCGCGTGAATCCACGACATTGGGCATAGAAAATCAGTTCCTCGTCCACTCGGCCAGAAGTCGAACCGTGCGTACATCGTACATCGTCCGCTTCGATTTCCAGGCCCGGAATCGAATCGGCTCGTACATTTGAACTGAGCAAAAGGTTGTCGTTTCTCTGGTAGCCATTAGTCTGCTGGGCCTCGGGATCCACCTTGATCATGCCCCGCCAAACCGTGCGCGACTTGTCCTGCAAAGCGCCCTTGTACAGGAAATCGCTGTGGCAGTGAGGCGCGACGTGGTGCTGCAAGGTGTTGTAGGCAATGTGCTGCTTCCGTTCGGTAAACATGACTCCGTTGACCTGGCAATCAGCACCGGGACCAGAGAGTTCCACGTGCTGATTGACTTTCGACAGCCGGCTCCCCATGGCTGCCACGGTCCATTGGAGCGAAGAATCGCGCTGCAACACGGCCTTGTGATGCGCGAAGTTCCACGTGCCATGTCCCCAATTCTGCATATTCACCACACGCATGTGCGCACCAGGTTGGAGCAGCACTTCGAGCGAGCCGCAATGAAACCCATCGCCGCTGTCGGAGCAGCTTCCGGTTTCACACAGCAGCGTTGCCTCGGCACTATCTTCCAAAATGATGAGCGAACGGCTCAGTTCCGCGGCCCCGTCCGTGAGCACGGAAAAGGTGTGCATGGGCTGATCGATCACGACACTGCGGGGAACATAGAATATGTGCCCGCCCGACCAGAAGGCGGCCTGCAATGCGGCGAATTTATCATAGGCCGGGTTGATAATCTGTCGCAGCACATAGGGACGAAGCAGATCGCCATGGCTTTGAACCATTTCCGAAAGGCTGCCGAACAGCACTCCGCGTTCAGCCCACCGAGGCTCGAGCACATGATCAGTCACCTGCCCGTTCACGGAGGTCAACTGACCGCCGAGTTCCACTCCCTCACTCAGCAGCGCCGACGGCAGGCTCTGCGTGGGCGAGACGTCCATCAAGGGAACGTATCGATCCAGGCGGAACATGCGAATGTCCGTACGTGACCATTCTTCGTTCCCTCGCGTTGGCCAGTCAAGTTGGCAAAACGTCTGCCATGCCTGACGCCGCGCATCAAGCAGCCAACCGGGTTCGTGAAGCGTTTGCAGAAAAGCGTCAAAAGCCTGCTGCGAAAAACCTGCCTGGGTTGTTGTTTCCATTGCACTCTTCAGGGTTGTTCAAGCAAAGCCGGCAACGCCGCTACCCGGCGAGGCCGAATCTGTCATCCTTAGCCGACCGAGCCTTCCATCTGCAATTGAATCAAGCGGTTCATCTCGACGGCATACTCCATGGGCAGCTCTTTCACCAGCGGCTCGATGAATCCGTTGACAATCATCGTGCTCGCTTCAGATTCGCTCAAACCGCGACTCGTGAGATAGAACATCTGCTCTTCACCGATCCGGGAGACGCTGGCTTCATGTCCCACAGAAACGTCCTGTTCCAAGATCTCAATGTACGGATAGGTGTCGCTGCGACTCTTCTCGTCCAGAATCAAAGCGTCACACACGACGTTGCACTTCGTGTTTCGAGCTCCTTTTTCCACGCGAACCAGTCCGCGATAGCTGCTCCGGCCTCCATTTTTCGAGATCGACTTGGAAATAATCTGCCCCGTGGTGTTGGGAGCACAGTGAACAAGCTTGGCACCGGCATCCTGGTGCTGGCCTTCGCCGGAGAAGGCAATCGACAGAATCTCGCCCCGCGCCCAGGTTCCATCATGTACACCGCCGGGTATTTCATGGTCAAACGGCTGCCCAGATTCCCGTCAACCCATTCCATGGTGGCGTCCTGATACGCCATCGCCCGCTTCGTGACCAGGTTGTAAATGTTGTTGGCCCAGTTCTGAATCGTGGAGTAACGGCAACGAGAACCCCGTTTGCAGATGATTTCCACTACCGCAGAGTGCAGGCTCTCGGTGCTGTACATCGGTGCCGTACAGCCTTCGACGTAATGCATCGAAGAGCCTTCGTCACAAATGATCAAGGTCCGTTCGAACTGACCCATGTTTTCGGCGTTAATCCGGAAGTAAGCCTGCAGCGGAAAATCAACCTTGACACCTTTGGGGACATAGATGAAAGAGCCGCCTGACCAGACCGCTGAATTGAGCGCTGCGAACTTGTTGTCGTCCGGCGGAATGACCGTGGAAAAGTATTCCCGTACCAGATCCGGGTGCTCGCGCACGGCCGTATCCGTATCGGTGAAAATGACCCCTTGGTTGCCCAATTCCTCCTTCAGCGAACCATACACGACCTCACTCTCGAACTGCGCCTTGACACCTGCCAGGAATTTCTTCTCAGCCTCGGGGATCCCCAATTTGTCAAAAGTATCCTTGATTTCCTGGGGCACATCGTCCCAAGTGCGTCCCTGATGATCCGTCGGTTTCAAATAGTAGTAAATGTCCTGGAAATTGATGGCGACGTTGCCGCCCCAACGGGGCATTGGTTTGGACTCGAAAATCTCGAACGATTTGAGACGGAAATCCCGCATCCATTGCGGCTCGTTCTTCATATCGGAAATCTGATGGACGATGTCCGCATCGAGCCCCTTGCGGGCCTTAAACACGGCCTGCGTCTGCGTCCGGAAATCGTATTTGTTGATCTCACCGATCTGAGGTGCCGGCTTCTTGAGACTTATGTCAGTTGCCATGATGTCGTCCGCCATGATGTGTTAAGCATTCCTCGCGCTTCATCGCGAATGAGCGACAAAACAAACAAAAAAATCTACTGCCACTCAACCTTCTCACTACTCAACCTTCTCAGCAGCGTTCCCGAGCACGCGACGGGGCCATTCGGCGTCCGTTGCTGTGGGTCACATCCGCTGCCAAGATTGGCCCGCAAATTCCGGTCGTCGGCATTCCGCAACGTCCCTAAGGAACCGGGAAAAAATAACTTCCAGATTTGCTAGTCCCTCACCCTACCCTCTCCCCAAAGGGGCGAGGGAACTAGGTGAAGTTATTTTTCCCCCGATCCTAAGCGACTTCCTCATGGATCAGTTCCTGGTTATGCCGATTGGCCTCGGGATACGCCTTGCGGATACGATCGTAACCGTGTTGGTGCAGCTCGTCCGCCAGCTCTACACCACCCGATTCTACAATCCGACCGCCCAACATGACGTGCGTGAAATCGGGAGGGTTGTGCTCCAGTAATTTGTCGTGGTGCGTAATGATCAACAGTCCCATTTTCTCGCGACCGATTTCCGCAATGCTCTCACTGGCCAAACGGACGGCGTCTGCATCCAGGCCGCTGTCTGTTTCATCCAGAATCGCGAACTTTGGCTGCAGCATCGCCAATTGGAGGATCTCCGCCCGCTTCATTTCGCCACCGGAAAAGCCGTCGTTGACATAGCGCCGAGCAAACTGGGGATCCATACGGAGCTGTTCCATTTTCGACGTGAGTTCCTTCCGGAAAGCACGCATCGGAATCAGTTCTTCCCCTTCTCGTCGCGACGGGTTACGAATGTTTGTGGTGGCATGCCGTAAGAAATCCGCCATTTTCACGCCGGGGATCGCCACCGGACGTTGGAACGCGTAAAAGATGCCGGCACGAGCCCGCTCGGTCGCCGACATCTCCAGTACGTCCTGACCGTTGAGTTCAATGCGACCGCTTGTCACCTCATACTTGGGGTGCCCCATGATGGCCAAACCCAGCGTGCTCTTTCCCGACCCGTTCGGTCCCATCAGCGCATGCGTCTGGCCAAACTGCACTTCCAGATCGACTCCACAAAGAATCTCCTTCGATTCAACCGATACGTGCAGCCCTTCAATCTTCAGCGTGTCCGTCATAGCGATTCTCATCGTGCGTGTAACTGTTTGTCGGTCCAACAACCTTCATCGCCAGGCCCAGCCGGCAGATTGTTATTGTTCTCACAAAGTGCGGTCGCGCGGTGGCGGCCAATTCCAGGCCAGGCGACAGGCAGTCTTTGTTCACTGCTCAGATCTGTATACTGCTCAGCGGGGACGAACTGAACGCCAATCGGCGCTAAACTCGTCAGCCTGTGATCTTCTGATGACCGCGTAGCGGTTGCTGATCAGCAGGCGGAGCAACATATCCGCTGTGGTGCGGAATTGGTAGTTCATCGGCGACTTTGACGCCGCGCACGGCGCCCTTGCGCTTGGCAATCCGGTGGCCGCGAATCTTGTCCTGAATCCGCAACAAACCTTCGATTAACGCTTCAGGGCGGGGCGGACACCCCGGAATGTAAACATCCACCGGCACAACTAAATCCACGCCCTTCACCACGTGGTAGCCCCATTTGAAATAAGGGCCACCGCCAACCGTGCAGGCGCCCATGGCAATCACGTACTTGGGTTCAGGCATCAAGTTGTACAAACGCCGCACGCGGCTTGCCATTTTGTACGTTACCGTCCCCGCCACAATCATCAAGTCGGCTTGGCGTGGAGTCGCTCGGAACGCTCCCGCACCAAACCGATCCAAATCAAAGCGACTCGCCCCCGCTGCCATCATCTCGATGGCGCAACAGGCCAAGCCAAAGGTCAGCGGCCATATGCTGCTCTGACGTGCCCAGTTAATCGCCTGCTCAACCGTCGTTGTGACGACGTTCTCCTCCATCAATCCTTCGATCCACGGCTGCGACATAGCACTCTGTACCTTGGCCCAAAACTTGACAAACGGACACGGGACGGGAACCAACCCTCTAATTTACACCAATCCGGGGACAACAATCTAGTGCCCAACAACGATTGGCGACCCTGTCAGAGACGCCATTTATCGGCAAATTTCCTGCATCAAAACGGTGGCTTCGATCGGCAGCCACCGGAGGCCGACACGCACCAAGTCAGCCCCCAGTGACCACCTCTCTTGTTGGTTCACCAAGCTCCGTTACCTCTGGCTCGAACGAACAACAATTGTCGCCGTCCAGCCGGCACTCGAGCATGTGCAGTCGCGTGCCGAGGAGCCGTGTTAACAGCTGTCTCTCCATCGCACAGATACTACGATCATCGTTAGCCAAGTCGGGGTACGGGCAGGATAGCGCGGTCAACCGCGGCTTGGCACCGCCCCCCTCGACCGTGAAGGAAACTCGACGATCTCGGAACAGCCCGGCTAATTGATTCATCCGCTGTTCCACCGACCGACCTTCAATGTGCCCCTCATAGACCGCCGCTAACCGGCGGGAAACTCGTTGGATCAGGGCCCGCCGCACCGCCGGGTCCTGAATCGCAACGATTTCCTTCCACAAGGCGACCGCCAAGTCGCCAAAATTGGAACCCGCCTTCCTCCGACCTCTCGAAGTTAGTTCGTAATGATGGCTCGGACGCCCACGACCCGCTTTGGTCGCCCTGCGCTCGATGTATCCTTGAGCCAACAGCCGCGTCAATCGTTGCCGTACCGCCGTCGCCGTGACGTCCAGGGCTGTCGCCAATGCCACCACGGTCATCGATCCGTGCTTTCGCAATAAATCAACAATCGCGATGTCCGATGCAACGATTTCATCACTCATGGATGCCTCTTCCTGATCACGCGAAGCACATTTTTCAGCTCCCAAGGTAATATATCCATTAATCGCATTTTTAGCAACTTATTGTTTGAAAAATAATGCGGAAAACCGCTAAATAGCTTGTTTGTAAAGAGTTATATCGATAATTGCAGGGTGAGTTGAAAACGCCACGCGGCCGGACAGGCCGGCAGGAAGGAAACTCCTGGGTGGCCAAGATCGACGGTAGTTGTCAAACGCTCTACCACTGGGACCAGCCCGGTGGCGATAGAGCCCGTGCAAACAAGGCTTCAAGAGGATCTAAAAAGTGAAAGTGGCGCTGCCCAACTAGATCCTCGAAAAGCCGGGGCGCACTGGTGCGCGCGCGGTTTGAACAGCGACTAGCCCGACCCGCCCGAAGCCTGATGATCCACGAACGCGAACTCAGTCATCGCACGAAAGTCAGCCAAACCGATGAAAAACTGCGTGCGATCGCCTGCTCGCAGCCAGACAGCCACTGAAGCACGGGGTTAATGCCAATACTGTTTCACGAAGCGCGGGCAGAAAACGAGCGAGCGACGACCCACCAGCAGCACGGCTTGCTCGAACCACCCTACGTGTCTTGACCCACGCTCGGTGAACGATCCGCGTGTGTCGAAAGGTGCGCAAAACATTGACATTCCAGGGGTTGTAGGCTAGAAGGGTGGCCAACTTCCTTGCGGGTATCACGTGCCGCGGCATGGTCGCGGCAATTCAACTCATCGCAGGCATCTCTCATGAAGAGAGCACTGGGCGAAGGAGAGAGAATGGGTGGCCAACATCGGTCGGAAGGGCGACATCGATCGGAACAGCTTATCAGATGGTATCGACCGGCCGGTCTGGCACTGCTGGTGATCGCGCTTGGCTTTGGTGGGCCACCCCTCTGTGCTGCTCAAGAGCAGCCCGCGGCGAAGGCGGTTCTCGGCGCGAATTCCGCAGAGACTGAGAAGACGTGGATGGACTCTGTCGACGCGTTTTTCGGCACCTATCTGGTGAAGCCGATGAGCAAGGTGTTGTTCTTCGATTTCTGGACCCAGGAACTGCAACTCCGTCAGCTCGGCAAGCAGGACGTCGATGGCGACGGGCGTATCAGCCGCAGTGAAGCCAAGGGACGGTTGTCGAGGGCGTTTGACGAACTAGACAAGGACCGTGACGGATACCTTGCCGAAGCGGATTACAAGCTGTTGGCGCCCAGCGTTCCGTTTGTCGTCGTATGGTTGCTGTTGGGCGGCATCTTTTTCACCTTGCGCATGTCGTTCATCAACATTCGCGGGTTCTGGCATGCCATTCGATTGACCAAGGGAGACTACGACGACCCCGATGAAACGGGCGAGGTATCGCATTTTCAGGCGTTGAGTTCCGCGCTTTCCGCCACGGTTGGACTGGGAAACATCGCGGGCGTCGCGATCGCGGTTGGCAGTGGTGGCCCCGGCGCGATTTTCTGGCTGATTCTAGCCGGTCTGTTTGGCATGAGCAGCAAATTTGCCGAGTGCACCCTAGGCCAGATGTATCGCAAGGTGGCCGCCGACGGTACCGTCTCGGGCGGACCGATGCACTACCTGCGCGACGGGTTGCGTGAACAGGGATTAGGGTGGTTAGGTGTCATCTTGGCCACCGTCTACGCTTTCATCTGCATGGGGGCGTCGTTTGGAGGTGGGTGTGCCTTTCAGGTGGGTCAGTCGCTAGGCCCGATCAAGGAACAGATTCCGCTTCTGAAATCGGCTCCGTGGATCTACGGCGTGCTGATGGCCATCATGGTGGGAGTGGTGATTATCGGCGGTATTCGTCGCATTGCGGCCACCGCCAGCAAAGTTGTTCCGCTGATGTGTGCCATCTACGTCACCATGGCGCTCGTCGTACTGGCGTACCACTACGATCACATCATCCCCGCGTTCGGCAAGATATTCAGCCAGGCCTTTTCGGGTAACGCCTTGTTCGGCGGGTTCCTGGGGGTGGCTGTCATTGGCATCAAGCGCGCGGTGTTTTCCAACGAGGCGGGGATCGGATCCGCCGCCATTGCCCACGCGGCGGCGAAGACGGAAGAACCCGTGAGCGAGGGGATCGTGGCCCTGTTGGAGCCCTTCATCGATACGGTGGTCGTCTGCACCATGACCGGCTTGGTGATCGTGATCACCGGGGTCTATGAGCAGCCCGAATACGCGAGCCTGGTGGCCAACGATGATGGGGCGGCACTTACCTCCCGAGCGTTGGCGTCCGTTTCCAGCTGGTTTCCCTTGGTCCTGTGCCTGGCCGTGATGCTGTTCGCCTACTCCACCATGATCTCCTGGTCCTATTACGGCGAACGATGCTGGTCCCTGTTGTTTGGAGTTCGGACTGCCATCATTTATAAAATCCTGTTCTTGGCGTT
Source organism: uncultured Planctomycetota bacterium (assembly GCA_963700575.1). Taxonomy (GTDB): domain Bacteria; phylum Planctomycetota; class Planctomycetia; order Pirellulales; family Pirellulaceae; genus JAJRVM01. Next base: position 43,748 of record CAVOYC010000004.1, read on the forward strand.
TGTCGTGTTGGGGTCGATCATCACGGCCACAAACGTCAAAGACTTTGCCGACCTGATGATTCTGTCACTCGCATTTCCAAACATCCTGGGAGTGGCCCTACTGAGTGGTCGCGTGCGCCGAGCGCTAGACCGTTACTGGGCCCGCTATAAGAATGGCGAGCTGACCGTGGTGGAGAAGTGAGAGGGTGAGAGGGTGAGCACGAGTCGCGTTATGGTATTGCGGCCGCTGAGGATTGGGCCACTCGTTTTGGTGCCGCCGGTGATTCAGGCGCCGATGGCGGGGTTTACGAACTTGGCCTTTCGCCGCATCGTGCGCGGCTACGGCGGAGCGGGTTTGCAGTTTACCGAGATGGTCAATGCGACGGGATTTGCCTGGCTGGACGAGCATGGCGAGTTGCCCGATCGGTTGTGGGGAGTCGCTGACGAACCTCGTCCCTTGGGTGTACAAATCTGGGATAACGATCCTCTTGCGCTGGCGACCGTTGGCCGGCGACTGGTTCAGGAGTATGGCGTCAGTCTGGTCAACATCAACTTTGGGTGCCCGGTGCGGCAGGTCGTCGAGAAGGCTCACAGCGGTTCATATTTATTGCAGGATCCACATCGCGTCGGAAAGATCGTGGAGCATGTGGTTCGGGCATGCGATCCGGTTCCCGTGACGGCCAAAATCCGACTGGGGAGAACGCGGGCGCACGTGACGGCCAAGCAGGTGGCTCGGGCCGTGGAAGCCGCCGGCGGCGCCGCGTTGACGGTACATGGACGTACGGCCCAGGATTTCTTCAAAGGCTCGGCCGATTGGGAGCAGATTTCCGAGATTAAGGCGCACCTCAACCACATTCCGTTGATCGGCAACGGCGACCTGGACTCGGCTCAGAAAGTGGTCGATGTGTTCACGCGTTACGCGGTGGACGGCGTGATGATTGGCCGTGCGGCGCTCGGCCGCCCCTGGATTTTCCGGCAGATCTCCGCCGCTCTTCAGGGTGAACCGATTCCACCCGATCCGCCGGTGGCCGACCAGCGCGCAGTGTTTACTCGGGCACTATGATCTGATTGTCGAGCGGTTCGGCGCGGAGAAAGGGACCATGTTGATGCGCAAATATGCGTGCTGCTATGCTCAAGGACGGCACGGCGCGCGTCAATTCCGCGCCACGTGGCGACGGTACGATCTCCGGCCGAGTTTCACCGAGTGGTCGCCACGTACTTTCCGACCGCATGAACGACCGTCGCGCCGCGCAGTGAGCCCATTCGACGCGCCCATTTCGACACCGTGTGGACGCGGTGTCGTACACCGTTGAGCCCAACGCTTCATTCGCATGCTTTAGGATCGACGAAGCAATAACTGTCGTCTTGTCTCTTCTCCCTCGCCGCGAAGCGAATAGCGGGGGAGAGGATAATACTGTTTCGCCGATCCCTAGCGTTTCAAAGCACTAGTTCCACCACCAGTCCTTGCCCTTCGGCTTGCCCGCGTGGTCACGCACCTGGCCGATGGCCTCGGTGGTCTCGACGCGGCTGGCCACCTGAAACGACTCGATCTGCACACCGCCCGAGGCGGTGACGACCCACCCCGTGCGTGTCTTGAGGAAACTGCACTGGGGCGGTACGGTCTTGGGGGCGAACCAGCGGAAAGGCATGAGATTGCTGTCGCTGCTGGTCAGCAGCTGCAAACTGCAGCCCGACGTCAACGTCAACTCATACTGGTCGATGACGGCGGCCACAATGCACATGTCCATGATGTTGCGGAGCTCGCCGAAGACTGGTTCTTTGACTGCGAGTTCGCTGAACTTTTCCGTCATTTTGTCCGCCCATTGCTGCGCAACAGGACTTGAGCGGCCGGTCCGCTTCGCCTCGCCGTCGTCGGCGATGACATCATCTTCGGTCAAACATTTCACACCTTGCCCCCGCAATTCCCAGGCCAACCCATCCTCGCTGCGGGCGACTGGCTCGTAATTGCATGCCAACCACCAGCGAGGATTGACGTTCTTCACTTCCTGCGTGTCCCCTTTGAGCATTTCGACGTAGCTCGGCAGTCCACGCACGGGGGATGGGTCCAGCTTCATTGCCAACCTCTTCATCCGGTAGTCGGCCGCCACGAGCACGCGCGCCAGATGGCTGTTTTCCGGCACGCCGTGGAGCGAAATCTGTTGGTCTCCAAAGGCTTGTTGCATTTGCTGCTCGAGGGCCGGAACATTGACTCGCTGCCCCGAAACCCGCTGCTGCTGTAACAGGCTGTTCAAGGCTCGCATGCCACTTTCGGTCGGGTTAATCGAGCAACTGATGCCACCTTCCCGCGCACGGGTCACACAACGCAGCGCCACGACCAGGTCGTCCAGCAGCAGAACGGGGCGTCCGGTTGTCTCGCCGACAACATTGCCGTCATCGTCCACTTTCCAGCCTTCGGCGGGACCCGCCAGGACAATATCGTTTTGTTCCGGGTACACAAAGATATACTGCACACGCTGCAGGCCACCCAAGTACCGGATTTCGTCCGGCAGTTGGCCGCTATTCTCCGTCAGATAATACTGGCAGGCGGCCTCCAGCGCCTTGAGCGAGATCTTTCGGGTTTCGACGGCGCGCCCCAACTCGGCGACCGGCGTCTTCGATCCCTCACGCCGCAGTTTGGCCAGTGCGGCACTTTGGTCCACGGTGGCGTTGTTGACGACACCATTTTCTAGAATAACGACGCCACCCACGGCCCCCAGGCGGTAATTGCCCGCCACAGCTGTGGCGACCGGGAAAGTACAGACAGTGACCGCCAGCAGTACGGTCAGTGTGCCAAATACGGCACGCACAACGGTGCGACTCGACATGCGAAAACTCCTCTAAAAGCGTAGTCTGCGACGCGATGTCGCTCCCCTTCGATCTTCTGGCCCGCTTATAGCACATGATGGGCAGGGGCCAAATAGCGCAGCGTTCGCGCACGGCCCCGATAAGCGCAGGAACATACAATTATTTCACAATAACCTTGGCTGCAGGCAAATTCAAGCAACATACGGTGGCGGTCGGGAAAGACAGGAATCTCAGACTGTTGGGGGGGACGTGAAGATTGTGTCTTGAAGAGTCGCCGTTGGTCAAGATAAGGTGGAAATGATAGCATCAATGCTGGATCTGACCCACAGTCTTTTCGCCGCGGCACTTCGCCCCCGAGGATGGTGATGCCGCCGGTGCTTCGTCGCACTGGTTTGCCGCGCGCCCCGTCCGCCCTCTTTTTGCAGGAAATGGCCGAGTACATGAACAAGAGCCACGAGACAATGTTGGCTTACTTGGTCATCCGAGAAGGCACAAAGTGGACCGACGTTTTCCGGCTGGTTCCCGGCCGCACCGTGACGATCGGGTGCGCCGCGACCAACCAGATTGTTGTGAAGGACGAGCGGGCCAGCCGAAGTCACGGAGAAGTCTTCTTGACCGAGGGCCGGTGGACGCTGCGCGACCTGGAGAGCCGCAATGGCACCATGGTCGGCAATCGGCGCGTCCACGGCGATTATCCGCTCACCCCTGGCGACATTATCCGGATCGCCCAATGCCAGCTGGCGTTTGTGCACGATTTATCGCAAGCATTTCCCGACACGAAGGGGGGGCCACGGATCGAGGAGGCGGAGCCGGCGAGCGACGATTCTCCCACCCGGCGTGGCGTCGCGCTGACCAGCGACGAAATGGCGGACCTCGATATTGGTGGCGCGGCCGACGCCGGCGAGATGGACGAGGCGGATGAGCCCGCCACGATCACGCATCGTCGTGGTCAGACCCGATTTCTCAAACTGCGCCCCGAAGGCTCGGCGACCCCCCGCGTCGGCCATGCCGCGGCCATGTTGTGCCGACTGGCCTTCGAACTGGCCAAGCAGACCGACATTGCCTCGGTCGCCAACCGAGCGCTCGAAGGGCTGTTCGAAGGAACGAAAATCGACGCCGGGGCCGTGCTCTTGGGGTCGCGCAACAAGACCGGTCCGGTTTCGGCGACCGACTTGGAGGTCGTCGCCACGCGAACCGATGTGGAACCGCGCTATCATCGCATTTCCGGCTTCCTGGCCAACACGGTGTTGCGCGAAGGCGAAGCCGTGCTCGCCCGAAATGTGATGGACGATAGCGTGTTGGGGACACGCGACAGCAAAGGCGAAATCCATTCCACCAGCGTCATCTGCGCTCCGATTCGCGAGGGAGCGAATCGGACGATCGGATTGATCCACCTCTATTCGACCGTCGACGACCGGCAGCCGGACCCGGATGACCTGGAATTCACGCTGGCGGTGGCCGACAACGTGGCCTTGGCGATCGAAGAACCTGGAACGTCAACAGGAGTTGGCCGAGAACTTGTCGCGCATGCGCAGCGAGATCCAGCAATTGCGCCAGCGTCTGGGAGCCGAAAGCGAGATTGTGGGGAGCAGTTCCGCTGATGGCCAATGTGCAGCAGGAGATTTCCCGGGCTGCGCCGAGTCGCGCGACGGTGCTGATTCGCGGCGAAAGCGGGCGTCGGCAAGGAACTGGTGGCGCGCGCCGTACACTATGCCTCGCCGCGAAAGAAAGGGCCCTTTGTCTGTCTCAACTGTGCGGCGCTGACCGGAATCATTGCTCGAAAGCGAACTCTTCGGCCACGAAAGAGGCGCCTTCACCGGCGCCACCGACCGTAAGATCGGCAAGTTTGAAGCGGCCCATCAGGGAACCCTGATGCTCGACGAAATCGGCGAGATGAGCCCGTCCATCCAGGCCAAGTTCCTCCGCGTGCTCGAGGGCCATCCGTTCGAACGAGTCGGCGGCAATCAGTCCATCAAAGTCGACGTCCGCGTGATCGCCGCCACGAATCGTGATCTCGAGAAAGCGGTGGCGGAAGGAAAGTTTCGCCGCGATCTGTATTTTCGACTCCGCGTGATTGAAATCTATATTCCTCCCTTGCGGAAACGCCCCGAAGATGTCATCGAACTGGCCATCCACTTTCTGGAACGATTCAACGCCGAAACCGGCCGACGATTGCGTGGATTCACACCCGATGCTTTCGAACGCATGCGACACTATCGCTGGCCGGGCAACGTGCGGGAACTGAAAAACGTTGTCGAACGCGCGGTCGTGCTCACCCAGGGCGACTACATCGACGCCGATGATCTGGCCATGTTCGACCCTTTCCACGCAAGGCGAATCGGCCGAGACCTTGCCTGGCCGAGCGGTGTATGAAGCCGCCTCACTGGCGGATGTGGAAAAACGACATATCCTGGCGACACTCAAGTCCACGGCCTGGAACAAAAGTCGAGCCGCGGCGATTTTGGGGATCGAACGTTCGACGCTCGATCGCAAGATCCGGCGCTACAAGATCCACCGCGGAACTTGAACAGGCCGATCGCCACTACGTGTCGTGACGCACATAGTAAGACGCCAGTCGCTCGGGCGATGCGCCTAATCGGTAGGCGGTGACGAGCGACCAGTTGCGCAGTGTTTGTCGCACGATGCCGTGCCGTCGCCAACGGCGCGGATCGACATGGATCGGGCCGGGCAGCAGAACCGGCCATGCTCGGCGCCGCAGCGCCCGCGCGAGTATCAAGTCTTCCAGAATCGGCACTTCGGCAAACGGTCCCAGCTCAAAAAACGTCTCACGACGCACAAAGATCCCCTGGTCGCCGTAGGGCAGGCCGCGCATCCTGGCCCGCCAGGCATTGCCGCGTTCCAGCCAGCGGTATTCCAGCCCTTCCGCTTCGATGTGCTGACGGAACGCCCCACTCACCATGCCGTCGTCGGTCATGGCGGCCGTGATCTGCTTGACTGACGCTGGGTCCAACCAGCTGTCAGCGTGCTGAAATAGAAGTACGTCACCCACCGCCCCGCGAGCGCCCCGGTTCTGCTGCCGCGCCCGGCCTGGCGGACACTCCAGTAGGATGCAGCCTTCAGCAACGGCCACATCCTGCGTTCCATCACGGCTTCCGCCATCAACAACGATCACCTCGCACGCGCCGGTCTCGTGAGCTCGCTTGACCGCCCTCTGGATTTGTCGGACCTCATTGATGGCCGGAATAATAATCGAGATATCCACGCCGGTATTCTACCCAAAGTGCAAGCCTTCCTGCCGCTGCCAACGGAGCCAACGCCGAAAAAGCCTGTGATTTCGCCAAGATGCAGCGGATGTGAATTCCGAACCCTTTCCGAGGGGCAACGAACCACATTAATCCGGCTCTACCGGCTACATGGACCGCGTGATCGTCAGGCTGAGTATTTTAGCGTTTTTAGCGTTGAGCAGTCGTGGCGCCATGCGTTACCGCATGCCTGCTGACGCTGATCTCGCTTGGCTGCCCGGCCTGCTTCGCTTCAGCCTGCCCTGCGGCGATCTCACGCTGGAGAAAACTGCGGATTTTGTCGGGAGCATGCACACCAGTCAGTTGCGTGCGTCGCCAGAACTTGCCGACTCGCGAATAGAGAACCAGTTGTGGAATGGAGTTGCCGCGCAGCAAGCGGCGGCAAAGTGCCGGTTTGGCATCCGCATCTACTTGCGTGAAAACGACCTGATCCAAAACCCCCCCTTGTCGAACCTCGGGAATAACCTCCTCTTTCATCGTGCGACAACCCGGGCACCACTCAGCGCCAACGAGGATCAGCAGCGGCTTGCCCTCTTCGTCCGCGCGGTTGTAGGCTTCCTGATAATCGCCACTTGCTGCTGCCAACAAGGCGACCTGCATGACCGTGGTCGCAGTGAGTCCAAGCATTCCTATTCCTCCCGGAAAAAATCCATGTAGTGTGATCGCGCATCGCGACCGCTGAGCAGTCCCAGGGACTTCATCAAGGCTCAACAGCTCGCGGCAAAGTCTGTGGACCACCAACGGTCCACGTTCCGTTCTCCATTGCACTGCTTCCAAGCATCACCGCGTCTACTCGATCCGGTTGGAAAGTTTGATGATTAAGTTAGGTAGGTGGGTTGGATAGCCTGAAGCGAATGGAGGTCCGTGAATATATGCGAAGAATAATCAGCTGTCAGTGTGGCAGTCCCGATTCTGAGGATTTCCGCCAAGATCGGTTCATTTGGGGGGATTCAGATGCAGCACAATTGTGGTTTATGGCGTGTCCTCGCGGCGCGGTATTCACGATCCGTGCTCCTGGTGGCTGCGTTACTTGGAGCCGAGTAGGGCCGTCTAAATCACTTTTCACGATTCGTGGAATTTTTGGCCGAAGGCCATTGTCATCGTCGCCTGGGGCATCGCCCTCGTTGTTACACACAAGTCAGATTTCCACTGGGCTGGTCCCAGTGGGATCACAACTGGTTGGCTACCTGTCCCCCACACAACTCCTGTCCTCTCCGCCGGGCTTGCGAGCGGGGGGAGTAACGACTGTCGCCGGTGCTGTAGCGTGCGAGTCGCCGCTTCCCCCGGGACAAGCCCGGCGGAGAGCAGAAGAAAGTGATGCTAGAAATGATGCTCACGGTGCCGAATGTAGCTGGCCAGTTGTCACTCCCACTGGGACCAGCCCAGCGGAAGTGTAAGCGGCAGATGTGTAAAACAACGAGGGCATCGCCCCAGGATTGCTCCGTTGGCAGAACCGCCTTTTGTGGGTAGCGCCAAGGCGTGGTTGGGTGCGTCTTTCACCCATCTTTCACCCAACGACACCTTGCGGCGGAGTGTGGGAAATTGAGTTCGTTGGAAATGCCGATATAATTCCTTCGTGTCATTTCGGGTGGACAGATACAGCCACGCGTGATAACCACCCTTGTTGGCGGCTTTTCAGCAGTGACGGCCGTCACAACAGCGTGTAAGGAGTCAGAATGAAACTACGCGTGGGTCTTGTTGGTTTGGGCAATGTATGGCAACTGCGTTATCGAGCCGCCCTGCTGGCGCTGGGAGATCGTTTTGACGTGCGTGCCGTGTGTGCGGAGGTGGCAGCTTGCGCGGAGCAAGTCGCGTCGGAATTCGGAGCCACGGCCGTCGACGGCTTTCGCGCATCGACGGTGCGCGACGATGTTGACGCGGTACTGGTCCTGACTCCCGAGTGGTATGGCCCGCTGCCGATCATCGCGGCGTGCGAATCGGGCAAGGCGGTGTACTGTGCCGCAGCGTTAGATATCGATCCTCAGCGGGCCAACGAGATCAAGCGGCGTGTGGAGGACTCGGGCGTGGCGTTTATGGCCGAATTTCCGCGACGCCATGCCCCGGCCACGTTGCGACTGAAAGAGTTGATTGCCACGACGTTAGGGGAACCGCGTCTGCTGTTTTGCCACGAGCGCCAGAAGGTGACCGAGCGAAACGGTGCGCCGCGGGGACACCTTCACTGTCCTCCTTCGGTGCGCGACCTGCTCGAGTTGGTCGACTGGTGCCGTTATGTCGTGGGTGGCGAGCCGAGCTCAGTCGTGGGCGCCGTGCACCAGAAAAACGATGAGCTGGTTGATTACCAGATGATGAGTCTCGATTTTTCCCAGCCTGGTTCAGTCGGTGTCGGACCGTTGGCTCAGATAAGCTGCAGTCACTACCTGCGCACCGCCTGGCATGAAGCCGTTTCTTTCCGACCGCCGGCCGAACTGCAGGTCTGTTGCGAACGGGGCGTTGCCTTCGTTGATTTGCCCACCACGCTGATCTGGTTCGATGATGCCGGCAGGCATCTCGAATCGCTTGGCGGAGAGCGTCCCGTGGGGGAGCAAATGCTGATGCAATTCCATCGCGCGGTGACCAGCCTGTTGCGCAAGACGGGCGATTTGGAAGATGCCTATCGCGCGCTCAAGATCGTCCTCGCCGCGCAAGACAGCAGCCGAACAGGTCAACGCGTGATCCTGGAGGATTAAAACCGCCAGGCGAGAGAGGGGCATCCCAAGCACGTGGGACGGATGTCCGCGTGTCGGCAGACAGGCCTGGAGGTCCCTGCCGCAAGATTGGCGCCGGGTGCAGGCCGGGTCACACACGACGATTCTACTGACGAGGCTTCTACTGTAGTTGTGTGGGGTCGTTGGGCTCACGCATGTCGAATTCCTCGAGTTCCCGTAGTTCCTCGAGCCACACGCGGATCTCGTTTTCGTATTCCACGGACAGATTGCTCAACACCAGCTGCCGGTGGAAAGCTGCGGCACCTTCCTTGAGCAGGTCCGCTTCTTCGGCGGTGGGAAATCGCTGCATCGGATCCGGAGCAATCAGCCGGCGGCAGAAGTTCATCAACATCTCATTGACGGTGACTTCTCGGGCAGGATCGTATGCAGGCGGTGTGGCAGGCTTCGTTTGTGCTCCAGCAATTCGCGCAGATTCTTAGGACTACAGCTGCAAAACGGACTCTGCCCCGCCAACATCTCGATCAGCACATAGCCCAACGACGCGAGGTCGCTGCGAGGAGTACACTCGCTGTTCTCCAAAACTTCTGGCGCGGCATAGTGAGGTGTGCACATGAAGTGGGGTGGCGGTGCATCGATGGCGAATGCCGAGCCGATGTTGACGATCTTGGCACTGCCCGTGCGTTTGAGCATCACGTTTGAAGGTTTGATATCTCCGTGCACGATGCCTTCACGGTGCAGTGCGGCCAGGGCTCCCAGGCAGCCACGCATCACGGCCATGGCCACACCCGCCTTGAAACGCGGGTGCACCGGGCCGGCGGTCACCAGCACGCGGTTGATATATTCCCATCGTTTGTGGCTGACGCGCGATTCCACACGACTTAAACGCTCCGGAACCAGCAGTCCTTCCAGGTCGTAGCCGTCCACCCACTCCATGACCATCATGCGAATCCGATCGCGGTCCACGAAGTTATGAACATCCAACAAGTTGTCATGCTGAATCTGGGCGACATGAGCCGCCACGTCGGCAATGCGCCGCATCGACTCATCATACGTCCGATCGTCGTCATATCGATCGGGTGAGAAGACCTTAATGGCCACGGGCAGCGTGAAACCATCCGTTCCCCGTCGTTCCGACAAATACACGACTCCCTGGCCGCCAGAGCCGAGCATTCGTTCGAGGCGATGGTGCGACGTCCAATGCAGTCGCTTATGGTCAATGATGTCCTGGTAACGCTTCATCAGGAACGGTGACCCACGACCAGAAGCGTCTCGTCCCCGCGTTACCGTGGCGTTGATTCCAGTAATAGTTGTAGTCAGCATTTTTATATCTCAAACTGCCCGCAGGCAGATTTTGTCAAAGTCAAAAGAATGGAGCTACCGGAAAAATTCCTTCGGGTGCATTCTACCGGCTTCGAGCTGAACGAGTCCAGTCGATCTTTGGGAGCGTTCGGACCGACGCTGGCACCGTATTGCCATGCGGCTGACGCACAACGCCTGCTGGCACGGACGGCTCGCCAGCGGCTCCTGGCCGGGAATGGGGCGTTCGTACGCCAAAATGGGACGTGCGCAGGCGGAATCGACGCCGTCACAGGCAAGCTGGGGCTTTGTCAATGCTTGGTTTTGAGATCGGTAAGCTCGTTTGACGGACTTCCAAGTCCGTCGATTGCCAGCCAGTACCGAGACCTAGTGGACGTCCGTCGCGCCGCACGCTTAGGATCGACGAAGCCATAACTGGCAGATTTTTCCTTGCCCCTCACCTTGATCCTCTCCCCCGCTATTCGCTGCGCGGCGGGGGAGAGAAGACGATACGAAGGTTATTGCTTCGTCGATCCTTAGCCCATTTCGACGCCGCGTGGACGCAGTGTCGTACGCCGTCGAGAATAGCGCGTCCCCCCAATTCTTAGCGCTGACAAGGCACGGGCCCGGAATATTCACAGAACTGGTAGGGTGGGTTGACCAAGCCGTGCTGCTGGTGGGTCTTCGCTCGCTCGTTTTCTGCCCGCGCTTCGTTAAACGGTATTGGCACTAGGGCCTCTCGCGAGACGCTTCGCGTCGCGGAAACCCAAGTTCCTTGTCGATCAAGTTGCGCAGCGGTCGTCCGTGAAGAAACCGCTGCAAATTGTCGCAAAACAACTCCGTCGCATCATCAATACGCCATTTCCATTGAGCGCCAACATGTGGCGTGATAAGGACGTTCGGAAGATCCCACAGACGGCTGGTGGGGGGGAGGGGTTCGATTTCGGTCACATCCAACCCTGCTCCGCTCAAATGCCCCGACTCCAATGCGGCGATGAGTGCCTCTTCGACAACCACCGGGCCTCGTGCCACATTGATCAACACTCCGCCCGGTTTCATGATCTGCAAAGCGCGTCGGTCGATCATGCCTTGCGTTTGTTTGGTCAACGGCACGCAGAGAATCACGATGTCGGATTCGCCCAAAACTTCATCCAGCCCCTCGGGAGGCAGCAGCTTGCCGACGTACGCAGGACGATCAACGGGGAAATAGTCGGTGGCCAGCAGACGCGTACGAAACGGCGCTAACAGCTCGGCCAGTCGGCGGCCATTGCCACCGAAGCCAATAATGCCGACTGTGGAGCGATGCAGATCGGCCGTCGGGCGTCGCTGGAACTCCTTCCTTTCCGCGGCACGAAAAAACTCGGGAAGCCGGCGCAGCAGGCCCAATAGCAGGGCCAGAGTTTGCTCGGCTACCTGGTCCGCGAACAATCCGGAAGCGCTCGTCACCAGGATCGGAGACCGAACGACATCCGGGGTCACGCAATGATCCATACCCGCAGCCGACGATTGGATCCATTGCAGCCGTCCGTGGGCGGCCACGCGATCCCACGGCACGGGCCTGTCTTTGGCATGCCCGCAAAATACGTCCGCCAGCATAATGTCTTCAGGAATCGACTGCTGACTGGCATGAATGATCTTCGCCTCGGGCGCGACCATGGCGATCTGCTCGATGTGGCGGTCTTCGACCTGGTAGCAAAGGACAATTTGCATGTGGTTTCTGTTTCTTAATGCGTGTATTGCCCGCAGCCCAAGTGACGGCGGGACTGCGGCAGGATGCCGCCGTCACAAACATGCGCGCACATGGTACCACGTTCAGGTTTCATCAACTACGTCGCGCAACGGTTGGATTCATCCGGTTTGTTGATGGTTGGTCCCGGGGATAGAAGATCTCAGCGCCCCGACCATGGCGGTTGCCCGATGCGTTGGTCGCGGGAACTCTGCGAAGGAACTGCGCAAATTGTGAATTACCAACCGCTGGTGTACTGAGTAAAATATCAGAGAGGCTGGATATCGAACTAATTACGAACTACCACGCGACACCCGTTGGCAGTGATGCGGCTAGAAGATGTTCCACGAGGTAAGGGCGGCCAGAGACCGTTGTTGTGAGGGGGTCGTATTTTTGGCGGGGAGGGGGGAAAAAGTCGTTCCCGGGCAGGTTGGCGTAGCGGCTGGATTCAGACATAATAGCAAGGGTGCCGGGTCCGTTGACGGAGTGGCAATTCTCGCTGATTGACGCGGCGAACCAGAGGCACTCACGCAGACATTTTCCCGCCCGTTAGGTGCTCGATGAGCGCCTATCCTTGTAGGAGACTCTCCCCTGGCTACCTCACGATATCGCTTGGGAACGCTGGCCGTCATTTCGCTCGTGGCGCTGCGTCTGGGAATCGGCTGGCACTTCTTTCAAGAGGGTGCCGCGAAGATTCCGGATCCGTCCTGGACGGCGGCTTACTTTTTCACAGGTTCCAAAGGACCGCTCAAGCCGTTGTTTGAGTCCATGGTATGGGACGTCGACGGTCGAGTGCGTCTGAATTATGTCGAGACGGAGGGTGGCTGGCCGGCGATTGACCTCGACCAGACGACTCAGATCTGGGACCAGTATCGCGTGCAGGTCGGAGAGCATTACGGCTTCGATGAGAAGCAGAAGGCGGAGGCAGCCGAGTCTCTGGCGAGTTGGGAGGGACAACTGGCTTGGTACTTTGATCAGCACCGGGACAAGATCTTGGAGTATTTCCATGGATTGGAGCGTCGCAACGCGAATCGCCAGGATGCGGCCCGGCAGGGTGTCGAGTCGTTGCGCGCCCAAGCCGAGAAGATCGAGTTAGAACTGGCCGGTGCGCGAGCTCCGTGGTTGGCGCAGATAGGCGAGTTATGGGCGGGCTATGACGAAGCGCTGAACGCCATTGCCACTCCCGATCAACGGAAGCTGGGTCCCGTTCGCCTGGCCAAGCCCGCGGTTGGCTTGTTGGACACAAACACGATCGATCGCATCGTTCCCTGGTTCGACGCGCTCGTGGGTGTGTTGTTGATTTTGGGGTTGTTTACACGTGTTGCGGCATTGGCGGGGGCGGGGTTCCTGTTCTCGATCATCTTGACGCAGTGGCCGGGCAGTCCCGGGGCGCAGCCGGTTTACTATCAAACGATTGAAATGCTCGGCATGCTGGTTCTGGCGGCGACGGCTGCCGGGCAGTTTGCGGGACTCGACAATGTCCTGTACAGCATTTGGTCGCAATTCAAGGGAAGCAATCAGGAAACCAATCTATGAACCTGACGCCTGACGAAAAGAAAGTGGGACAGGAAAATTATCACGAGGCCATGGGCGCCATGGACAAGGCCAACTACCAGGATGCGCGTGGCGTTTCGCGTCGCGACTTTCTCAAGGGAGTCGTCGCTGCCGGTGCTGTCTCCGGTGCGGGTCTGGGCGCCATGTATTTTGGCTATGGCAAAGTCACCGATCCCGTGCGAGTGGGTGTGATTGGCACCGGCGATGAAGGCAACGTGCTGATCGGGGCGGTGAATCCGGAGTACGTGCAGATCGTCGCCATCGCCGACATCCGGCCCTACAACGTGTATCGTGCTTTCCATGGCGACTGGGCCAGCCCCGCGGCGCTGGATGCTCGCCCCGGCCTCCTCGCCAAATATGGCTGGAAGACTGAAGACGAAGCCCGAAATCACGTGAAGGTCTACGAGCAGGATTATCGGCAACTGCTGGACAACCCCGATGTCGAGGCGGTCATCATCGCGCTGCCCTTGCACCTGCATGCGCAGGTTGCCATCGAAGCCATGCTCAAAGGCAAGCATGTGCTGACCGAAAAGCTGATGGGACACAGCGTGGCCCAGTGCAAGGTCATGGGACGCGTGGCCGCGGAAACCGGCAAGCTCTTGGCGACCGGCCACCAGCGGCACTACAGCGTGTTGTACGATAATGCCGTGAATCTGATCCGCTGGGGCGTGCTGGGGCAACTGCATTACATCCAGGCCCAATGGCATCGCGGGAATCTGCCCGGTAATGACAGTTGGAGCCAGCCTCTTCCGGGGGGTGAGGTCCCGGACGGCAAGTCCGCAAAGGATCTTTACGATCCGATTGGCAAAAAGATCAAGGATCTGAAGAACGCGCTGAACAGAACAGAGAGAAGGATCCCAAGCGGGTCGAACTGTTCACGCAACAGCTGGCGCAGTGGGAGGCCTGGAATTCGGATCAGAAGCATCGATCCCCGCAATTTCGGTTACCAGGAATTTGCGCTGAGCGACGGCGAGAAGGTTTCGGCCATGGCCGAGCTGTGCCGCTGGCGGCTCTGGGCGCGTACTGGTGGTGGTTTGATGGCCGAATTGGGGAGCCACCAGTTGGATGCGGCGGGAATCTTCGTCAGCGCTTTGCGAAAAGATGGCAAGAAAGCACATCCGCTCACCGTGCATGCCGTGGGTGGACGCCATCTGTTTCCACCTAATCGGCAGGCGGAAGATCACGTGTACTGCATGTTCGAGTTCCCGGGACCGCACTACGATCCCGATTTCCCGGTCGGATACCGTGACGTTGTCAACGGCCTGCCCGACCCCAAGAACGGTGTTCCCGGGTACAACGAAGACCCGAACAAGAAGGTGGTCGTCACTTATTCGTCGATTAACGGCAATGGATTTGGTGGCTACGGCGAGACAGTCATGGGTACCAAGGGCACGCTGGTGCTGGCCCGCGAACAAGAGGTCATGCTCTACGCCGGGTCGTCCACGTCGTCGAATGTGGCGGTCAAAGAGGGAAAGGGCGGCGTGACGATGGACACGCAGGCCAGCGGTGCTGCCGCACCGATTGCCGCCGCGGCCGCGGCCGGCGGCCCGGTCAGCCGGGGCTACACCGAAGAGATCGAGCACTGGGCTTGGTGCATCCGCAATCCAGATCCGGCGAACGTACCTCGCTGTCATCCCCAGGTGGCATTGAGTGACGCCGTGATCGCGCTGACCACCAATGTGGCCGTCAAACAGGCCAACGAGGGCAAAGGCGGTTTTGTCGTGTTCCAGGATTCGTGGTACGACATCGACAGTGACGAGACCCCGGATGGCAGCGTCGTCGAACAGGAATACGCGAGCTTGGTGAAGAAATCGACGTAGCCTGAACCGCTCGCGAAGCTCGATTCTTCTGAGCTTGCCGTTCCCCGTAATCCCCCCGTCGGGCGGACTTCACGGGCACGGTCTTAATCGCCACCGGGGCTTGTGCCTCAGTGTACCACGCTCTGCTGCGCACGCTTCCGCTGGGCTTGCCCCAGTGGGAGCGACAACTGACGAGCTACATTCGGCACCGTGAGCATCGTCTCTAACATCACCTGCTTCTGCTCTCCGTCGGGCTTGTCCCGGGGGAAGCGGCGACTCGCAGGCTACAGCACCGGCGACATTCGTTACTCCCCCCGCTCGCAAGCCCGACGGAGAGCACAGGAATTGTGTGGATGACAGGTAGCCAACCAGTTGTGATCCCACTGGGACGAGCCCAGTGGAAATCAGACTTGTGTGTAACAACGAGCGACGAGCCCAGTGGCGAGAGTCTGTTACGGAGACACGAGTTACGCGCATCCATCGCCGCCAAACGGCGCTGTCCAGCGAAGAATGGACAGACTGACAGAATACTGGTCAATTGTGTTGCCGCCGGAGAATGCCAAGTCGTGGCTCAGCTCGGCTCTCCCGAGCCGAGCGCCAGGGCAGCTCCCGTTTCGCCATTTAACCGATCTTTGCTTTGAGTTGGCTGAGTAGACTAATGGCGTGGCCGATTTCCGATTTCTGTCGCTCAGGCTCCTGAGGTATTTCACGTTCGATGGTCAGCGGACCGGCATATCCAAGTGCGTCGAGCGTTCTCAGATAGTTCTCGATCCCCACGTCACCCTCGCCCAGTGGCACTTCGACGCCCCACTCCTTTCCTGGATTAGCGGCCCAGGTGCCGTCTTTGCAGTGCACACTGTGCACGTACTGACCGACTTTCCGCAGCGCCTCGATCGGCTCGCCGGTACCGTAGAGGATCATATTGGCGGGGTCAAAGTTAATGAACAGGTTATCGCGCTGCACATCCTGGATGAACTGCAGCAGGCCGTCGGCGGTTTCCTGGCCGGTCTCCAGATGGAGATCCTGGCCGTTCGCCGCGCAATGGTCGCAAACATCGCGAGTCACCTCGATCACATCGCGATAGTCGCTCGACTGGCGGTCGTGCGTAATGAATCCCAGGTGTAATGCGGCGACGTCACAGCCTAACATCTTGGCAAAATCGGCGATCTCCTTCATCTCGCGAGTCCTGGCCGCTCGCGTCTCCGGCGGTACCAGGCCGACGGTCTTCGAGACGGTGGGAATGTCCGCGTAACTCTCGCCTTCAAATCCACCAAAAACCGCGGTTAACGTGATGTTCAGGTCACGCAGTCGCGCGAGAAACTGATCCGCCTTTTCCTGCGTGCGCGTTGGCTGGGCGGGCGCGTGCAGTTGAATCGTTGGTACTCCCAACTCGTGCGCCACCTCCAATTTCACGCCCAGACCGGCATCGACACTCGCGAATACACCAATTGGCCACTTTTCCACGGTTTGTACTCCTTAAGCAGACTATCAGGTCGCAGCGGAAGATCGGGTGAGTCTCCCTCTGTGCAGCGTGGAAACCACGCCCGCAGCATCAGAATTAGAACACGATGCCGCGCGGAATTCAAAGGGGTGACGGACCCACCGATGAGAAGCCGTTGCATCGTCGGAGCTTCTGTGCCAATCGTGGACGCCGACGCTAGTAGGTCCTGGCGAGACGGGTTCTAGTGGCGGTTTGCGTTGTCAATTGCCACGAGGCGGCTGCTGGCGTGTCGATTTTTTTTTGGGGGGCGGCTTGAACAACCAGCCGAAGAACTGTAGCAGGGCCAGAATCAAGAGAACGGGGCCCAGGAAGATAATGCTCCGCGGGCGGATCACCAGGAAGGCCCCGATCAGGGACAACAGCCCGAGTAGCCACGGCGATACGTTACGCGTCAGATTGAGCAGCTGAGGCAATGCCAGCCACATCGCGCCCATCACCAGCCCCATGCGCCAACAAGAGTTCCAGAGGAAGCTGATGTCCCCCCCCTGAAATCCGTGCTGCGCAAACCCATAACTCGCTGTGACCAGCAGCAGCAGGGCGATGATTCCGACCGTGTGTCGTCGCATGTTCAGATCCGGTCCAGCGTGTCGATCCAGCGGACCAACCTGGTCAATTCCTCGGAATTCAGATAGCGTTCCGGCCCAGGAAGCGTCGTGACGATGACCGGAAAGGCCTGCTGCTGAAGCTTTTTTTCGCCAGCGGCAATTTGTTCCGCCGCCTTGGACTGTTCTGACGAGAAGCTGTACACCGCCAGCGGCTGCACCGGGTCGGTAACCGGGGACCCGACTCGCATCGGCAAAGGAGCACCCACGGCCGCGACCCCTCGGCAGACTTCGCGATTGCCAAACGCCACATGGTACGCCATCGCCGCACCGGCCAGGTACCCGTGCAGAACAATCCGCGCGGGATCCACAGCATAGTTGCTGGTAATATCGTCGATGGTCTTGCGAACAAACTCGATTTCGGTGGACGTCCATCGTTTGACATCTGCTGACTGCGGTGCCAGCAGAATCAGATCGTGCTGGTCGCAGAACGCCTGCCACCGGTTGAGCACTTCATCTCTATCAAAGCGGCCTGGCGCGTGCAACCAGACGAGCAAGGCGCAGGGAACGGAAGGGTTGTATTTTTCGGGTATGTATGCCACACACTTATTGGCGACTTCAGGGATTTGAATATCGACCACACCTACCGGGGGCAATTCCCCCTCACCTGCCGCCGAAGGTTCGTGTGCTGGTGGCAGCGAATCAGGCACCGTCACCGATTGGGGCGCTAACGTGGCGGTGATCGCCTCGGATTGGCCGTCACGCACGAACTTCACGGTGACTTGGCTTTCCGGATCAAAGCCAATAATCGCTTCGCGCAGCGCGGGGGAATCCGCCACGGCCAGATCATTGATGCCCGTAATGCGATCACCGGCACGCAGGCCTCCTTCCGCGGCTCCACTGCCGCCGAACACATGGCGGACGACAACCCCTTGGGCGTCGCCCGCTCCCGCTGCGCCACGCATCGGCAGAAGACCCAGTTCCGGCCGCACATACGGCTCCAATTCAGCCACCAATTCAATCGTGGCCTCGATCCGTTGTTTGTCGTCACCTCGCTCCACAACAATGTGAATTTGGTCCCCCGCCACATGAGGTCCCAGAGCGTGACGCAGCTGCGCCTGACGCTCGATCCGCGCGCCATCCACTTCCACGATCGTGTCACCCACCTGCAGGCCCGCTTCGCGAGCCGGCGATTTGGCCGGACATGCCGCAATGGTGGCCGGCAGGCCGTAAATGTCGGTCCCTTTCAATGACACACCCAGGATCCCCGGCATCAGGTCCTGGCCCGTTTTCATTCTGTCGAGCTGTGGTAGGACGTCGCCCAGAGGCACGGCGAATCCGATTCCGGAGTCGTACCACTGGGCACCCGCCATTTCGCCCTCTTGATCAGGCGACAGAGGCACCAGAATGCCAATGACATGGCCGTAAATGTCAATCAGCGGTCCCCCGTAGTTGCTCGGCGATACCTTGGCGTCGGTCTGGACCGCTTTCCCCCAGATCCTGTTGGTGGCGCTGAGCACACCTGCCGAGAAATTGGGCAGCTCTCCCGGATAGGTCCGCCCCACCGCCAGCGTCCATTGTCCAACGCGCAATTGACCGCGCGGCACCGCCGTGGGCGGCACCAATTTCTCCTGCGTGGATACCTTGAGCAGTACAAGCATACGGCTGCGGTCATGGGCCACGATGGCGGCCGACACACGTGTTCCCGAAGGGAGCGTGGCCAAAATCGACGTAGGCTTCCCCACGAAGCCAAAGGCGCTCGACAAAATGTAACCATCCTCCGAAACGATCACTCCGGTCGTTGGTCCGGAACCCAACAGTTGTCCTTCGACTTGCTCCACGCCACCCAGCGTTTCCAGTCGCACCACAGATGATGCAATGTTTTGCACGGCCTGACGCATGGCCTGTTCTTCCAGCCCGGACAGGTCTTCCTGACCGGCGGTGAAGCAGGGGGACAACAGGTCCATGGTCGCCAGTACCAGGCAGAACATGAGCGGGATCGAAGACCGGAATCGATTCATCGGGAGTTCTTTCATATGCGCTGCTACCGCGGTTTCAATTCAATCTCGGTGAGTTCCAGGTCGCGCTGGACGGTCAACCGCACTTGATCAATATGATCGATGAAGGAAAGTTCTTCGGCCAGTTCCTTGCATGACGAGACCATGCGATCGTTCACGAACAGGATCAAATCGTCGGGCGCAGGCCCGCTTTCTCGGCTGACGAGTCGGGCAACAGGATGTCGACAAAGGGGGGTGTCTTGGCCAGTACGTCAGGGACCAACACGATGCCCAGCGCGTGTAGCGTATGGGGGTTTGCGGGTCGCTTGGCGTTGTCATCGTCGCGTCGTGGCGGGTTACGTCCGGCCAGCATGTCGTGGATCGAGGCGTTCAATTCGGAGACGGGGATAGCATAGTTGAGCCAGGTGTTGTCCAGGGCGTTGCGCAGTTCTTTGCCCAGCATGCCGGCGAGGCGACCTTGCCGGTCGGTCAGGGCACCCCCCGCCGAACCCGGATTGTTGGCCATGGCATCCACGACGTAGACCGGACCGCGGTACACCGTCTGGAAAGCTCCGCGGCGTGCGGCCAGCTGGCTGATGGCCGCCACACTGCCGTGCAAAACGCTCGCCGGTTCCGCTCCGACAGCGATCCCAAACAAGTTGCTAAACGCCAGCACGCGTGCGCCGGGCTGCAAATCGACCGCTTCGTCCAGGTTGAAATACGGCAATGCCTGGGCCTCGATTTTCAGAATCGCGATCTCCAAGCGAGGGTCGTGGCTCATCAGCTTGGCGCCGTGCCGAGTACCGTCGTCCAACACGACATTGATGTATTCTTCCGAGTCCAGCACGTAGCTCCAGGCGGTCAGCACATGTCCTTCCGCCGAGATCAAGAATCCACTCTGATAAGCCTCCAGGCCTCGGAGGCCGCCGGAGCCGTAGATTTTCACGATTCGTGGTTGGACCGTGGCAATTGCATCGGCGAACGACCCGGGATCAGCTGCCGCGTCCGCATAGGAATTGGCCAGCAGCACCAGGGGAATGACGGCCAGCGGCAACCAGTGATGAAGTCTCTGACAATACACGGTGATGAAGTTCCTCAATGATTGTTGGCGAGCCTGTCACTGGGTGGTGCGTTAAGACCGTGATAGCTGCTGGCATCTCGCGTGGGGGGTTCTGCTTCGCCCGATTCGTTCTTGAATTCGTACTTTTCCAGCTGCAGTTCCGCGAAGAGAGTGTCGCCATACCGCACGACGATACGATGTGGCAGCTGGTAACTCCCCACTTGGCGGTAATCACTCAAGTGTACTTCACACGGGTCAACATTCGTTTCGGGGAACATCTCGATGGCCGCAAGTTGGCCCGTTTGGGGATCGAAAACAAAACGCGTCTCGACCACGTTGTGCGTTCCGACCAGGACATCAAAAAGACCTTCGCGGTCGATCAGCGGAGCGGTTCCCAGGTAGTACGTTTCTCCAAATTGTTCGGGTCCCGTTCGAAGCATGCGATACCAGAGCGATAGCGTGGGCAACAGCCCGCCGCTGCCGAGTGGTAAGAGTTGTCGGTCCAGGTCGATTCGCGGATCCACTTTGTCCCGGCTGAACGGAAATGATCCGGCCACCTCGTCTTGTCGGAGAGTGATCTCGAAGGGGGCACCGGTGGCGAGTTTGCCCGACAGGATCCAGGCTTCGGGTGCCGTGGCAAAGTCTGAGTTGCCGAGGAACTTGGACCAGACGCGTTGCTGGTTCTGTTTGTTGAAATAGAAATTCGCGTAACCTGGTTTAGCAATGATCAACTTCGCGACATGCTCGGGAGGTTCCTTCGACAGGCTCGGATGACCGGGCGGCAAGGGGATTTTAGGTTGCGGCGCCGGTCGCCTGCCCTCTTTCTTCTTGGGCGGCGTTTCTCCCGGGCGTGGCTTTGGTGGGGGTGGTTGTCCGGGAGGCGCTGCAGGGCGCGCTGGACTTTGGCCAGCAGCTCCTCGCGCGAATGCACACCCGTCAGACGCACCATCACATCGTGGCGTTCGTCTTCGTGAAGATAGCTCATCGGGACGCGCCAGCCGCGGGGGAAAATTCCCAGTACGTTCTTGAAGGCGTTGACGCTCGTGATGTCGCGTCCACCGAACGATAGCATCTGGTCGCCGTAACGCAAACCGCGACGATACGCGTCGGAGGTTTCCAGGATGTTCGAGACGATGATGCGCCCTTGGTCGTCAGAGGAAACCGTCGCACCCAACGTGGCGTGATCGACGATCCGTCCGCTGTGAAGGTAGCCGAGAAACTTCTTGATCTGATTGATGGAAATGGCATAGCCCACGCCGACGTTGACCCGACCTCGTTTCTCGAACGAGCCGCGGCCGTTGATGCCGATCAGCTCGGCTTGGGCGTTGAACAGGGGGCCACCCGAGTTGCCGGGATTGATGGCTGCATCGGTCTGAATGCAGTCGGTGTACTCCAGCAGCGTGCCGGCCGGTGGTTGGTAGCGATGCACGCCTGAGACGATCCCATAGGAAATGGTTGGTTGAAAGTCGGTGGCCAGCAGAAACGGATTGCCCACGGCGAAACACCAGTCCCCGGCCCGGACCAGGTCGCTGTCGCCCAGTTCGGCAGTGGGGAAGTCATCTCGGCCGAGCAATTTGATCAGCGCCACGTCACCGGTCGGGTCAATTCCGACAAGCACCGCGTCGTAGAGCTTCCCGTCGGACATGCCGCATTGCATGTAGGTGCCGGTCGGCTTCACGACGTGGAAATTGGAGAGCGCGAACCCGTCAGGACTGATCACCACGCCCGATCCACCCCCTCCCCCTCCGGGAGAGAAGACGGCGACGGCCGCCTTCGTGGCTTTCTCCATCGCCGCGATCCGCTGCTGTTGGGCCTGCAGCACGGGTTCCGGAGGCGGCTGCGCCGCGAGACAAACTGCCGGCCCAACGAGCAGCGCGGTCCAGAGCAAGAGGAGCTGGTTGTGCCGCGGACGAAAGTTCATTTAAGAATCCTCGCGTTGCATAAGTTGAGATGGTCAGCCACATCCAGCGTCTCACCAAAGTCGACCAGGATTTTGAGGCGCCGTACTCCCTCAATGTTCAAGTCTAAGGGGAGTGGAGCATCTTTGCCGGAGATATCGCGACGAAACAACTCCTTTCCGTCTCCTTCGATGACCAGCACCAGATTTCCGCGTCCCTGCACACGACTGTCGATTCCAGCCACCGCCGTCAGTTTCCGATACGGCTCGGTAAAGCGGTAAATCAGTTGGCTGCGACTGTGTATTGCCAGGCCCCTGTCGTACTGCTGCAGGTCGTTGCCCGCACCCAGCCAGAGGCCGCTTCCTTCGAAGCTGGCGTCGCGTCTCGGCGCGTACAGTTGCATGATGCGTTTGGGAGAAACGCGAGTCGCGATGTAGGGAGTGCATTCGGCCAGGTCAAAGTCCAGGTCGCTCAAAAAGACAACATTCCCCGACGAGAAATCCAACCGCGCAAGGGTGTCCCATGGCAATTCGCACCGCGTCCCACCTGCCGTCACCAGCTGAAGGCGATCGTCCTGCAATTCCAGAGTTTTCACCAGCCAGGTCGTCCCATTGACCTCCTGCACGGCACAGACGGAATCGGGCAATTCCCGGCCCACCGGATGGTAATAGATCATGCCTTCCAGTTTCGTGAGCTTCACCGGAATGCGCTGGTCATCATATTCGAACTCGACGGTATCCGCCGTGATGTCGTGAAATACCCCTTCAAGTTGGTCCAGCGATGTCTTGCTGCGGCGCAGGACGATGATGTCCCCCGTACTTCTCTGATTGAGCATCTCCTGCCACTGTCCGTCGAGCGCTTCCGAAGGGGGATGGAAGCGGACGGCGCGAATGTTCCTTGTTTCCACGGTGATCTTGCGACGATCTGTCAGGATTTCCGCGGATCGATCTTGGACCGAGTATTGAGCGCCCATGATGTGTGACCCATCAATCAACTCGACCCACACCGCCGGTTTTTCCGCGGGAACATCTTCACGAGCACGGATTGTCATCGTCAGCAAGTCGCGCACATCGAACGCCTGTTTCTTCCCGCCGACTTCGATAACCACGTGCTGGTCGTCCAGTTCCACCAGCGCACCGGATTGTTTGAGTCCGCTAAGTGGTTCCACAGTGACGTCTAATGCCGTCGGAAGATGAAGCAGAAGCAAAGTCGCTAACCACATATGCTGTTGCATCCTGTCGAGTGAGTTCGATGTCTGCCGTTGAGCACTCTGGTCTGCCGTGGGCGATCAGTCTTGGACGTCCCAACAGAGACTCGACGGCTTGGTAAGGCAGTCGCACCACAATACGAATCGGTCCAAAGCTCAGGTCCCCCCGCCACTCTCACGCGCCAATTTCCGGAAATACTCTTCGATGACCTCGCGATAATGCGCCGGCAGATCCTTGCCGATCTGCTGCAGTGCTTCCTGACGATCTTTGGGCGGAAGGTTGCCCCAGCCGTTCTTGGTACCGATCGACTTGGGATCGACGTTACCAGGAGCCAGTCCCCCCATGGGTTTGCTGTCCTGCGCCGGGGTTTTCGGAGCCAGGTTGGCGGCACTCGACGACTGCTGCTGTTGCTGCTGCTCCTCCAATTTTTTGATCAACTTGTCCAGTTTCGCGATCACTTCGTCTTCCTGATCACGTACGCGCTTGCCGGCACGCTTCAGATCGAGACGCCGCTGTACCTCATCCATCAGACGCGATACCTCGTCTAGTGAATCGGTCTTCAGCGGTTCCAAATCAGCTTGGATCAGCTGCGCTACGGTGGCAAAACGGCGGGGAATCTGCTTTTCGTTCTCCAGCAGTTTGGCGATGGTCGGCAGGCACTGTTTTTTGTCAGGCAAGCGGTGGTAACCTGTGCCCTGATAGAACAGGAGCCCGGCAGGATCAACCACATCGTCAGGACCCAGGCCCTCGAGTTGCTGCAACGACTCGTCGTAATAACGGTGTTGCGCGAGCCAGCGCCCGAACAGCAAACGCAGGTTGTTGCGTACGAAGGGGGGCTGCTGCTGGTCGTCCAGAATGCTGAATTGGGGAACCGAGACAATGGATGTCTGGGCGCGGCAGAAGTCCACGACTTCCTTGGCTTGCTCGTTGACCAGGGCCAGCGTCGCCGTCACGTTCTCCAGCAATTCCGCGGGTTGCCGCGGTCCACCTTCGTCCGGCCAAAGCGCTGCCAGGCGAGCCTTTGTTGCCGCGTCGATCTCTTGCGTTTCCAGGAACGATGCCAGCTCCGCACGCACCTGCTCGGCCGCCGGCACAGACCAGCTCGCCTGCCCTGCGAGTTCGTCGTCGCCCCGCGCCCATCCGGCAACCAGGATGACTCCCAGCGCGGCAACGCCGCATCGCCAGAGTTCTCGTTGTTTCCAGGTCTGCATGGCCCGATCTCCCTCGTCTCGTCCTACCGGTTCTTTCCCAACACAATGTCACGTGTAATCCGCTGAATTCGCGTTTCCAGATCACTCAACTTGCCAATCGCCATTCGCAGGTCATCTTGCACGGCTTGACCTACCGGATCCTCGGGATCGTCGAGCAGTCGGGAATAGCGTTTGGTTCGCGAATTCACGCGCAGCTGCAGCGACCGAATCATTTTCAGCTCGGCAAGAACATCGACCAGCGGCGGATCTTCGCCTTCGCCCGGTTGGCCAGGCATGCCGGGGCGGCCCTCCTCCATGTCCTGCTGGGCCTGCTGTAACGCTTCGATTAATTCCTCCAGCGTTCCGATGATCTCTTCTTCCAGGCCTTGCGTGATCCGGTCAACCTTGGTCTGGCCCAGCCGCGCGCTGACCTCTTCCATGTCATCGCGCAATTGCTCGACGACTTCGGGAAAGGCGATGGAAGACCCCTCTTCCAGTAGCAGCGTCAGGCACCGGTCGGCCTCGCCCGCAATCTTGCGCTGGTCAAAAGCCAGTTTGCTGGACCGAATGTCTACGGCTCTTCCCCGTTGGTCCTCCGCAATCTTGTCAATCCGCAGCGTGCCTTCGTATACCTTCAGTTCCATTTCCAGCATCTTACGGAAACGGCCCTCCAACAACGCTAGGACTCGCTCCATTTCTTCTTCCCGCAGCTGTCGCAGAATCTCCTCCAATTCGGCGATGGCTTCCTGCAGCTTCTCAAGAGCTTCGGTCTGCTTTTCCACCGACTCGCCTCGTTTGGCTTCCTCCAGTTTCTGCTGAGCCTCGCGCATCTTCTGCTCGGCTTCTCGGACGCGTTTTTTCGCAGGATTCTCTTCCTGGGGCGGGGACTGCGGTGGCTGTTCGCCAGATGGCGGTTCGCCCCCCTGCCCTTCGCTGGGAGGTTGATCCGACGGTTCTCCTGGCGCCCCCGGTTGGCTTTTTTGCTGGTCCGGTGGGCTTTCGGACGGCTCACCTGGCTGCGATTGCGATCCGCCTTTAGCATCCGGCTTTTTACCGTCCGGCTGCTGGTCGCCTTGCTGCTTGTCACCCTGTTGCTGGTCACTCTGTTGCTGGTCGCCCTGTTGCTTGTCACCCTGTTGCTGGTCACCCTGTTGCTTGTCTTGCGGTTCCTGTTTCGCAGCGTCCGACTTGTCCTGCGGTTGCTGGCCGCCCTCTTGACCCGAGGGAGATGATTCGGTTTCGGAAGCGTCCTGTTGGCCTTCCCCCGAATCTCCGTCAGCCTGCTCCAACTGCTGGGCGAGGTCGCCGGTTCGATCGGCGACCTTTTCCTGGTCTTTTGCCAGGTCGCGCGGATCGTTCGCCCCTTCGGTCCGACCCCGCACGCCACGCTGAATGCGTTCGAGTCGCTTCAGCTCCCTGATGTAGTCCTTGATCTTCTGAGTTTCCGTTTTCAGTCGATCGGAGCGATCCTCGCTCAGCAGCAATTGCAGCAGATCACCTAGATCCTTTTTGGCGATCTCCTGAGCGTCCAGCGCGTTTTTGAATTTCTGGTCGTGCAGGAGCTTGACGATGCTGTTGAGTTGCGCCTGCGTAAGTCGATCCTTGGACTGTTTGTACGCCTGTTTGAGCAAGGCCGACCGTCGAGGATTCGAGGTGGCCTCGAAATCGGCCATTTTGAAGACGAGATCCTCCAGCCGGCGGTACTTGTCCGCCAGCTGGCTCTGCTCATCCGCCAGGATGTTGGACGCCGCGACGGGGGGGCTGGTTTGGGCATCCGACGGCGTAGTGGCTGCTGGCGGCGCGGTGGGTTCGGCCTGCTGCGCCGTATTTTCCTGCGGCTGGGCAGTAACTGTCGAGGGGGCGAGCCAGAGCAGGCTGCACGTCAGAACAGCCAGCGACAGGGGGAGCCAGTAGATACGTTGTGACGAGTCCATAAGAGTGTCTCCAACCGTGATGCCTGACGCACGATACTGCCCGGCGCCCCGTGTCACTAGTGCTTTGTCAACTTCAGCAATTAGAGTGTTAGTCGATACCATGTGAGCGCATATTCGTGGCTGCGGCGAGTCATTTCAACAGATCGAGGGCACCTTTCTTTTGCTCTTGCTTGGTCTTCTCGATCAACTCGTCCTGATCTTCGATCAACGAACGGACCATATTCATCAGTTCATTGAAGGTTTCCAGTTCCAACATCCTTTGTAGCACTTTGTCCAATTCCAGCAAAATCGCGTCAGCCCGCTCGACCGCCAGATCGACCGCTTCGTCACTGGCAACCGGATCACTGAGGTGCTGTTGCAGGTCTTTCAGTTGTTGACTGAGTTCGGGAAACATCGTCTCGCCAATCATTCGCAGCGGATCGGCGATCTGCTGCTTGAGACGCGATTCGCGATCTATCGAGTCGACTCGATTATTGATCAGTTCTTCCCGGATATCGTCGAAAGAAGCGGCCACTCCCAGGACCTCTTGTGTCGATTTATCGCTTTGGACCGCCGCCCGTTGAGCGCGCAACAGTCGGAGAGACTGAGCCCGTTCTTTGGCCGTGTCGCCGAGCGACTGATCGGCGGCGTTATCGGCTTGCTCCTCCTGCCGGGCATCTTCCGGGGCACTGCCGCGATCGCCATCCGTGGTCCGTTTGATGCGGCTGAGCGAGTCGCGCATTTCACTCAACTCATCCATGATCTGTTCCAGCCGCCGGCGCAGTCCGAGTTCCTTTCGTTCCAGCATGGCCAACAGCTCTTCGGGTGTGACCACGTCCAGTTGATAGCGGTCCCCACTGCCAACGTTGGGTGTCGCAGCCAGGTCGCACTTGTCGGACGCCATCACCGTGACGGACAATTTGTCCTTTGGTTTCAGTTCGATCCCCTCACCACGAGCACGATCCGCTCGAAAATCAAGCTGCGCGTCGACGCTTCCGAGTTCGCTGATCGTAAACGGGTACTGGCGAGGTGCCCCATCGTTGACCGTCACCTCAAACCAACTGCGATCGACATCGTAGTCGTCACTGATTTCACCCCGCGCAGGCATCACGACGTCGGGCGTGACGGCGGTACCGATGCCGCGCAGAGGTACGTTGACAGCTGGCGGCTCGTCTTCGAGGCCGGCGATGTAGAGCCGTATGGGAGGGTCGCTCACCACTCCGTCGCGGTCGTGGAGCGTCACATCGAGCGATACATTTCCGCTGAGGCTTCGCACCACGTATTCGAATCGACGCAGGCCATCGCCGGTCTGGTCGAGCTCCAGTTCGCTCATTTCCCCGGTCTGCGAGTCGTAGACTTCGACCCGGCTGAGATCCTTGTTCGTCTGAGCGCAGATCTTGATGTGCGTTCCGTTGGGGAGCTGCGTGCCGCTGGCCAGTTCGATCGTGCGAGGAAGCCAAAGTGACAATTCTTCGTCAACCATGTACTGGGGGAACGTGCAATCAAGCTGCGTCTTTACGATCACCGGACTGGGGACCACGGTCAGTCGATAGTTCCGCTGGCGATGATCAAGCCCACGCACGTCGAACGTGATCGTGGACAAAATGCCACGAAATGGCTTGCTGTCGCAGAAGTATGTCTGAGCGCTCTTTCGAATGCGCCCAGTTTCTGCATGTTCACCGAACCGCGATCACCTTCCTCGGTGCGGTAATAAATGGTGCAGTAGTCGGGAATGACTTTCGTCGCATCGGCGGCAACTTTGAGGATGACGCTGGTTCCCTTGGCGACCTTGATCTCCCGGGTCTCGTCGAACGGTATCATGTCGGAGAGGGCGATTGTGCCGTCTGTCGAGGCGGTGCGCTGGATCTGGATCCCCGTCACTTCGACATGCGTGCTGCGTGGCCAGGCCTGATCGCGAAGCAGGTAGAGCCGGTTGACCCAGGTCTCGACGGCGTTGGCATTCAGGACGTAGAACAAACCAATGGGGGCAATCAGAACTGTGGCCAGCGCGATCTTGGCGAGCAACGGCGAGAGCCGGAATACTTCGCCGACCCGAATGTCGGCCGTGCGTGCCTGAGCTTCGCGACCCGTCCGATTCAGCATTTCCTGGTTGAACTGCCGCGCGTGATGGGGTTGCTCTGATAGCTCAACCACCGTCACCAGAGCATCGTGGAACTGGTGGAAGCGGCGTTCTAACAGCACGGCCATGCTGTGATCCGGCATGCGCACGAACACTCGACAGAAGATCCAGCGATACAAAAGGTAGGCCAGGACCGTCCCAATGCCCCCCAACAGGAGAGCTCGGGCGGCCCGCGGCATCTCGCTGGCACCGACCAGCACGGGGAGGTAGTCGATGGCCAGTCCCATCCAGAACGTGGCACCGAGCCAGATCAGGGCGAGCGATACGCCGTCGATCCAGACATACGTCTTGATGCGCCGCCGCAGGCGGGCCAGCAGCGCACGAATGTCGGTTCCCAGCGGCGGTATGTCGGTTTGCGTTGCCATGAAAATGCCGTTAGTTGTCGATGCTCATCTCGGGATCATGAATTTCATCTGGCGCGGTCGGTTTTCGATTCGCACTGACCCACGCGGTTCGTTAATCTGGCCCTGCCGACTGCCACTGCGACACGACCTGTGACGCCATGTTCTTTCGGTCTTGTCACGCCAATTTGTTCAAGCGACGGATCAACCATTCCATGCAGAGCACGCCGACGATCAGTACGATGAGCCAGCCCAACAACTGTTCCTCGAACTGCGAGTCGACCGTCTCGGGGAGGAAGATAATTTGATCGTTCGGCTCGATGACGGAAGCGAGCGTCGCACGGTTCACGCCTCCACGATTCATCGCCGCATTGAATCCGACGTAATACTCGCCGCCCGTCTTTTCCGTCAGTTCGATCAAGGTCGGATCATTACGTTGGGGTCGTTCGATTTCGAGCGACGGCACGCGCACGCGCACTTCGGCCGTCAATAGCTCATCATCAGCACTTTCGGAGGGCGTGAGTTCAATTCGGTAGTCACCCGCCAGGTTGGCGGTGAACTGGGTTTCGTACATTCCTTCGCGAGCGGAATCGCGGATTTTTCCCAAGATGATGGCGGCACGCTGACCATCCGGCTGCAGCAGGATGGCCGGGACGTTATCGACTTTCAGCGGTTGGTGTTGCACGTCGCTCAGTACCGCGCGGATCGTGACCTGATCGCCGAGCAGGCAGCGATCTTTGTCCACCAGCAGCACGCCACGGCTGGAATCGCGTAGCAGCCGGCCCTGGGAGACCCAGCGAATGAGTTTGGTGTAGTAGGTCTCGAAATATCGTGGCTCGACGGCACGCAACCGCCACATTTCACCGCTTGCCTGGAAGAAGACCCGCCCCGCTCCGTAGAAATGAGCTGCCGCATAAATTGGCAAGTCGCCGTCGATGGACGTCTCCGGATTCGAGAAACGCGCGTAGACACGTGCTCCCGGTTTGGGGTCCTTGACGGTGTAATAACCATAGACACCTTCAAACGACTGCCACGCCGCCTCGCTGTCGAGGGCGTCGTCTTCCAGCCACAAGAACTCGGCAGCCTCGCCGTCTCGGGTGAAATTCAAAGGCCAGGCCGCTTCACCGCCGAAGCGGCCGAGTCCCAGGCTGGGGACTCCCTGACTGTAAAAAACGACCGGATAGAGTGCTCTGATGGTCTCCACGCGAGGGTCACGGCCGCGACGCTGACCCGCCCACTCGGGTGTGAAAACCGGTCCCGCGACGACGATCAGCCCCCCCGCCTGCTCGGCCACGAACCGATCGATCAGTTCGATTTGCAGCTCGTCCAGCTGCAGCCAGTCCGGGTCGAACGCGACAATGCAATCGTATTGAAACAACTCGTCAGCCAATTCAGGAAAATCCAATAAGACGTCATCCGCTTCCTGCGACATGCCGACGGTCCCTGACTGTAACAGTACGTCCACCGTGGTGTCACTGTCGCGGAACAGCTGATTGCGGAGGAATCGAAACTCACGCGACGGCCCGCCGGCGAACAGCAGCACTTTCGATTTTCGTTCGACGACTCGGACCCGCGCCGCTTTCACGTTGTCCCGCTTATCGATATCTTGTTCGGGCGCAACGACCTTCAAGAAGAACTGCCGAGTTCCCGTGTCGGTGGGTGTCACGTCAAATTTGACGGTGACCACTTCACCATCATCGGCCAGTCTTAGGGAGCGTTCTTCTTCCAAGGTCGTCTGCTCACCCGATGCATCGCCCGTCGGCGTTGTGTCGTCGGCCGGGGCCGAAGAAAGCTCCACGCTGACGAGGCGACCTCGGAGACCATACGCCTGGATGTAACCGGTCAGGCCGAACTTGTCTCCCGGGTAGACTCGCTTGGGGGCTTCCAGGTCGACAACGCGGGCGTTGACCGGCTGCTGGTCGCTACCCAAGCCGACCGCGTAGAGAGGGATGCCCGCCACACGCGCCGCTTGAGTGGCCACGCTGCAATCGATGCCCGCGTTGTTACCACCATCGGTCATCACCACGATCCCGGCGATCGGCCCGCCTCGTTCCTTGTCCACCAGCGCCAGGATCGCGTCGCCGATGCGTGTTTCCGTGCCACGTGGAACCAGCGACTGCTGCCAGGGCACGTCACTCGGCTCGACGGCCTTTGGCACCTCCTCACCGGGCTGAGTGGAATCGTCCAGCGTGGCCAATTCTGCCTCCACCTGGGACGCGAAATCCGGTTCTTCCAGTCCGGCCACAGCCCGTAGCGACAGACCGGGGGCGCGCAGGTTGGCCACCGCAAAAACGACCACCGCCGCGACCAGCGTGACCATGGTGACCAGCATGGCCAGGGAAGTCGATTCCTGTCGCTGCCTGCCGCGGCCAAACAACAGGTAGACCAGCAGCGACAGCAGCGCTGTACCGGCCAAAACGGCGGCCACCAGCATCGTAACGCGCGCGGTGCGCAGCTGCGCTTCCTTTGCCGTCACGGCTTGCAGCGTGGCGTCACCCCGCGTCGATCGGGCAGCCAAACGATTGAAGAAGGCAATCGGCGTCGGGTCAGATTGCTCGTCAAACTGGTAGACTGCTACGTCGTGCCAACGGCGGAATTGCCTGATCAACTCGCCCCCCCGCAGTTCACGGACCACCTCTTGAATGCGATTCGGTGCCGACGCATCGCCGGACAACGAGGCGTCCGCCAATCCCATGCTCTGACTGGTATCGACCAGCAGTGCGACTCTCGACGGTTTAATCTCCTGCTGCTGGGTTCGCTTTTCGAGATCGAGGAAAAAGAAGAGGATGCCGCCAAATGCCAACAGCCGCAACAACACCAGCGACCAGCCGACACCACGACTCAGCTCAACACTGTCGTACCAATACATGACCACGACATAGCACAAGACCACGACGCAGATGGCGATCAACAGCAACCAGTGCCACCATTCGGACATGGTCTGCAGTCGAGCAAATCGGAAGAGTGTCTGACTGGCAGTATCTGCCAGAGGCCACCATGCGGGTGTCAACGTCATGCTCCTCGAGCCGAGGTTGGGGTTTCTGAATTCGTCGTATGCAAGTTGGGAACGTCACCGCCTGTGGTCCCTTCTATCCATCCGCGGCCGACTGCCGCGCTGGCCCACACCGAGTCGTCGGCATCCCGAGCAAGGGCAGAACGCGTGTGCGATCGGCGACCCATCTCCGACGTGGTGCCTGATCTGCGAGCTGGATGAAAACTGGTAAAGTAAGCCAGCAACTGTTCGCCGAAAAGCAGTAACAAGAGCAGGCACATCAACAACAGACTCTGGTTGAAACCGGCCTGCTCGATGGCGGTCGTCTCGTACTGGTCCGCGTAGCCCATATCGACGGCGACGGGGTCCAGGCTGGCCACGATATTGCGCGTGGGAGTCTGAGCGAGATTTCCCTCGCGCGCATCGATGTTGACGGCAAAGCGATCCGCGTTGATCGCGCCGTCCGTACGATTGAACCACATTTCGTAGATGCCACTGCGCTGCGTTTCGTCGGCACCTATCGACGCCGTCATGAAGCGGGGATCTTCAGCCTGCTTCGCTGCCGGACGCTCGATCAGAATCGGTGCGCTGGGATCGTTGCCGGGCAGGAAGACCTTCACGTCTTGTCGGTATCTTTCGCGATCCAGACGCACGTCGATCTCGGTGGCCACCGTCAATACGTCGGTGACGCGTTGGGAGAATCCCAAATGGGATTGCAGCCGCAGCGCGAGGATCACGCCGGGTCCCAGTGCGATGTCATTCCAGTAAGGGGCGTAAGTGGTCAGGAAGGTGATTACACGTCCTTGACCGAAACTCTTTTCCACAGCCAGCGGAGCTCGATTCCGCAGGCGAGCGAGCACACGCACGCTGCTGTTCGCGTCAGGCATCCAGTCGGCTTCCGGGCGCAGAAAACGCTCCACGTGAATCATCCGCACGATGGGGTTCTGACCTTGTACTAGTTCGCGGAACACCGGATGATCAGGAATTTCGACTTCCACGTCGGGGGTGTCGTCGCTGGGGTCCGAGTCCAGCAGATCATCGCGGGCGATGGCCAGCGGAAAGAGCCCCTCGCCGCCCCGGTAAAGCCGCTCATTGTAAAAGGCAATGTTTACCTGCGGGCCGACAAAGAAAGCCACACCACCCCCTTCCCGAGCGTACGTTTCCAGGTTGGTCAAAGCTCGATCGTCCAGTCGATCCACATCAAACAAATAGATGGCGCTGTAGCGACGCAGGACTTCGGGAGTGGTGTCTCGCAAGAAGGGAATGGTTTGCAGGTCGGGGCGTATTCCGGTCCGAGCCCGTTGACCCGGCTGAAAGATCGCCTCAATGTAGAAGGCGTTTCGCTGGCTGGGGTCTCCATCCACGACACAAACGGTCTCTTGATCAGGAAACTCGACCACGCACCACCGCCGGTTGTCGGCAGCCACCGAGTCGTCCGGCAGCATCGCCTCCACCACGTGCTTGCCCGCCTCGGGGAAAAAGACCTGCACGCGTTGCGTTGCCGTTTCACCAGGTTCGATACGGGCCATCTGCAACATGGGCGATTCGTCGGCCTTGCCAACGGGACGCTGGCTGCTGCCGCTTTCCAGAATGTCTGACGCGTAGAAGAAGGTGCGGATCTTCAGGGGGACGTTTTCAGCCGCCGTGTCACCAAAGTTAGTGATATCGACGTTCATGAACAGCGGCACGCCCGAGGCACGTGTCTCATCCGTCGGCCTCAAACCGGTGACCGCCAGGTTGGCGCGTTGGGTGCGCACGCAGTTCACCAGTCGGATCTGTGCCTCCTCCTTCTCCAGCTCGCTCAGCAACTGGCGCACCTCGCTCGGATTGTCCCATTCCTTACTCCGATAGTCGGACACCAGGTAGACGATTCGATTCTCGTCACCATTCTGTTGCATCAGGCTTCGCGCTACACGCAACGCTGCTTCCGGCCCGACCGGTAACTGAGTGGGGTGGACCGAGGTGCGGACTTCCTCCAGTCGCAGCGCGAATTTCGAGTCGAACGTCTTCGGCATTCAAGTCGGCAATCTGGAAAGTTATCTCGGCATCGGGATCGGCCAACGTTGCCTCCAGTGCTTTGCTGAAACGGACCAGCGTGAAACGCTGACGAAATTCCTGCTTGGCGGCTTCAGAGCCGAGTTGCCGAGTGAACTTCAAGGCCTGCTCAAAGGCGTCCGTTCCACCAGCACGATCTGTCATTGACATGCTGTCGTCCAACAGGACGTAATGATGGGTCAGAGTGTTTCCAAACAACCCTTCGTAGCGTCGTTGCGTGACCAGTTGAGCTCAGCATGGCAACGATCAGTGCAACGGCCGCCATGCGAGCCAGCAACAACAGCAGTTGCTTCAACCAGACCCATTTGCGGTGCTTCTTGTAGCTCTGCAGCAGGAACTCCATGGCCGCCCATTTGACGCGCCGATGCCGCATCATGTTGATCAAATGGATCAACAACGGCAGTAGTGCCAGAAAGAAGCCGACGGTCAGTGCTGGATATAAAAACTGCATGCAAAAAGTCCGGTTCCATCTCAGCGATCAACGTTGAGCAACAAACATCCAAGGACGAACCACCCCATCACCCCATCACCCCACCATTCAATTCCGCCGATGCATTCCTAAACGACTGCTGAGGAATGTGGCCAAAGCGGCGTCCAGCGATTGGCTGGTACGAACTAAGGCGTAGTCAATCGTGTTGCGTGCGCACTGGAGTCGGATGTTGTCCAGGAAAGCGCCGACCGCTTCCAAGTACCCTTCGCGGAGCGCCCGCGGATTGCAGTTCAGGTAGTCCAGCGACTCCAATCCGTCAAATCGCGTGGGGCCCGAGAAGGGAAAGTCCAACTCATCATCATCCATCACATGGAAGACCAGCAGGTCGTGGCCACGTTGCCGCAACAACCGGAGCCCGCGGATGGTGCCGGCAGCATCGGCCAGCAGGTCGGAGAACAAGATCATCATGCCGCGCCGCGGCGTGCTCTCCGCCACGGCCCGGAAGATGCCGTACATGTCGGTCTTGTCGCGGGGCCGGCTGACATCCAGCGACTCGATCACCGAGTGAAGATGATTCCGTTTGCTGCGGATCGGAACCTGCAGTCGCACCCGCTCGTCGAACGAGATGCATCCCACGGCGTCATTCTGCTTCAGCACCAGGTAGGCCAGACTGGCAGCCAGTGTGCAGGCATACTCGTACTTGCTCAACGCCCCGCTGCCGTAGTCCATGCTATTGGAGACATCGACCAGCAGAGTGCAGCGGAGGTTGGTGTCTTCTTCGTACTGTTTTACATAGACCCGATCCTGGCGGGCCCAGACTTTCCAGTCGACATGGCGCAGATCGTCACCCGGAACGTATTCCCGATGCTGCAGGAATTCGACCGATTGGCCAAAATACGGGCTGCGGTGCATCCCCGAGAGAAACCCTTCGACGATGTGCCGGGCCCGCAACTCGAGTCGCGAAATCCGCTTGATCGCGTCAGGATGCAAAAATCTTCTTGAATCGGGCATCGCTCGTCAGCTCGTCTTCCTTGGTGGGGGTGATGGCGAGGAGACGTTGAATGATCTCATCCGCCGTAACGCCTTCGCTTTCAGCTGCGAAGTTGACAACCATGCGATGCCTGAGTACCGGTTTGGCCAAGGCCTGGATGTCGTCGGTCGAAACGTGCGTCCGCCCATTGAGCAACGCCCGGGCCTTGCCTCCCAGGATCAGAAACTGGACAGCGCGAGGGCCGGCTCCCCACGAAACCATGTCCTGCACGAAGTCAGGCGTCCCGGGGCGCCCCACGCGCGTTTGGCGTACCAACGAGAGCGCGTAGCGAATCACATGGTCCGTGACCGGGACTTCCCGCACCGTCCGTTGCAGCGTCAGTATCTCCTCGGCGGTCAGTACCGGCTGGATCGTGTCCGATTGCAGCGCGGTGGTGCGCCGAGCGATCTCGAATTCCTCGTCAAAGCTCGGATAGTCCACGTACACCTTGAACATGAACCGGTCCTGCTGTGCTTCCGGAAGCGGATAGGTGCCTTCCTGCTCGATCGGGTTCTGCGTCGCCAGAACGAAAAATGGATCGGATAACGGATGCCGGACACGGCCCACGGTAACCTGGCGTTCCTGCATCGCCTCGAGCAGTGCCGCCTGTGTCTTGGGAGGGGTCCGGTTGATTTCATCCGCCAGAATCGTGTTCGAGAACAACGGGCCTTCCAGGAACCGACGTTCCCGGGCGCCCGTCGTCCGGTTCTCTTCGATAATTTCCGTTCCGGTAATGTCGGCCGGCATCAGGTCGGGTGTGAACTGAATGCGGCTGAAGGAGAGGTTCAGCGTCCGCGACAAAGTACTGATCATCAGTGTCTTGGCCAGTCCAGGTACCCCTTCCAACAGACAATGTCCGCGGCTGAACAGCGAGATCAGCAGCTCCTCAATGACCTGCTCCTGTCCGACGATCACCTGAGACAACTGGCCCACAATCTTCTCGCGGGCTTCCCCCAGTTTGCGGATGGCGGTCGAGTCCAATTGACCGCCTTGCGATGCGTGGCTCGTCATGCGTGGTTCCTCGTGGTTGTCTGTGACATCTACATTGTCCTCTCGAGCCCCGGTATAGCCTAGCCAAATACGGTAGAGTCTGGCCCAATGAAGTGGTGCGAAAGCGGAACGACATCGAACTGGCTGTCTTAATTCTTGTTGGATCGATGCAATGCTTCGAGCAGGACCGGCGACGGTTTCATGCGTGCAGCGCCCCAACGGTGTGGGATCGCGCCCATTCGTCCTCGGAATGCCTGCTAGGTGGGTGGGGTTTCCGCGGCCCCTGTGTGGGGGTTGTCGCGCGATGCCGTACCCGAACCTTTCCGCCATAATCAAGGATAGGTTTGTCGATAGGCATTGCCCAGTATCGAGGTCGACAGTTTAGACCGCATCAGGTGACGGAGGCGCTGACGGCGTAATCCGCAAGTTTGGTCCCCGTCACGAAACGTTCGCTCGGAATTTGCCGGCAGATCTGTCTCCCACAGTAGCCCCCGACACGTGTGTCAAAGAGGGGTAACGGTGATGCCTGCAGTGCCGGTCATTACTCCTTTTTTTTCGTATCAGGTTGTTCGACCGGTTTCTTGGCGCCATCATTCGGATCCGCCTCCTGGGGAGCAGGCTGCGCCTTTTGCTTCTCTTTCTCCGTAATGGCATCCAGAATGGCACCGGCGATCTTCCCGACATTCTTGAGCGCGCTGCTCCTCGCAGTTTCGGGAGCCTTTATTTGAACCGGTGAGGCAGGTTCCACCGGCTGGTCGGTAAATTTCAGGACAAAACTTTTGGAGTTGGTTCGCACCGTGACTTTCTGATCCGCCGGGGTGGCTTCCATGCCGTAGCTTCGAATCATGGCGAGTCCATCGTCGGAGAACAACTGGCGCCCGTCGC
Organism: uncultured Planctomycetota bacterium; assembly: GCA_963700575.1. Classification (GTDB taxonomy): domain Bacteria; phylum Planctomycetota; class Planctomycetia; order Pirellulales; family Pirellulaceae; genus JAJRVM01. Next base: position 81,008 of record CAVOYC010000004.1, read on the forward strand.
GTTTGTCCACACCCAGCACGGAGGCCTTGAACGTGGTGCGCGGCGAGTTGGCCGATGCCTGGGTCTGCGTGTGGCGGAAGAAGACCAGTACCGGTGCTTCCGTCGGCTGGTCCAACGGAAGGTTGTATTCGCGCACTTCGGCCGGGACCGGCCAGAGCGTTTTTCCGGTTTTACGATCGATGGCGTAGATATGCCCGTTGACCTCCGGACACAGATCGGTACCGACGGAGCCAAACAAGCGGAGGCGCGAGGAGGTCCGAGAGCGGTTTTGGCCGCTGGAGACGACCGTGTACGAATCGTGTGCCGACAAGACGTACAAGCGTTCCAGATCGGGCTCAGGTTCCAGCTGAATATCCACCAGCGCCTGTCCATCGGCGAGCTTGAGCACAGTGAATTTCCCATCGGGCTCGAAGACGGCAACTTCGTCCCGGCATGGCTGCCAGCACTGTGCGCCGTCATCAAACTCACGATTCCACAGGTCTTGTTGCTGCCAGGCGTCAAAGGATCGCAGAAGCAGGCGTTGGCGATCGTAGCGACAGGAGAGAACTTGTCGTCCCGAGGTAATCCATCGCTCGCCGCGTGAGGTGACTTGTCGCCGCCCAACCTCGCTTCCGTCGGCGGTATTGAGCACGACGGCCTCCGTGGAATTGGGTCCTACGACAAACAGGAACTGATCGTCGCCAAAGATATCGGATCCGGGTTCCACGCCGTTACGAACCCAACAGGTTTGACCGCTCAACGGATCAGCGCAGGTCAAGTCGCGCATTTTCTGGTAGACGACTCCGTGCCGCGTAATGGGTCCTGTCATGCCGATCAGTCCGAGTCGTCCCTCAGAAGGAACGAAGCGAGGTGGGCCCCACTTGCGGTTGATGGTATTGGACATCAGTTGCCGCGAAGTCCGCGGATTGAGCATCAGGGAGTTGGAAATGTCACTGCGCCACAGGACAACATCCCCTTGCGAGTCTTGGCCCAGCAACGTGTCGACCGCAAACACTTCGAAGCCCACGTTCAGCACGACCAGGTGTCCACGGGCGGCGGCCCGCCCGGCAGCGCTGTTCGACGTCACGAAGCGATTCGCGTCCCCCATCAGAATCGTCTGCAGCGTCCGGCCATAGGCGTCGCTCAAGACGACCGAGGTCTGATTCTGGTTGAAGACCAGCGTGTGGTCGGCGGGAAACGGACCGGCAACGTCACTCAGCTCGATGGGGAACAGTCGCAGGTAGGAAGGAAAGGAACCTCGCGGTTCCTCGGAGACCTCGCATTTACCTTGCAGCCAGCGAGCCGGCTCTTCCAGCTGCTTGCGAAACGCGTCGTGGTCACGTGCCGCTGCCGCCAGTTCCTTACCCGTGGAACCGCTCTGTGTGGCCACGTCTCCCCATTGGTCGGCCAGGCGCTGGTAGCATGTCACCGCTTCGCGGATGTTGCCGTTACCGAGCAGCAATTCCGCCAACAGGGCGGTGGCCGTAGCTGCCAACCGTGGATCTTCGGCGTCCTGCAAGTTGATCAGTTCCAATTCCGCGGCCAGCAGGTTTCCGCGTTCCAGCAGCAGTTGGGCCAGTCGCAACCGCGCTTGGGTGCCAATTCGATGGCTGCTAAAATGCGCTACGAACTGTCTCAACTTGCTGACTGATTGATCTTGTGCCAACTCGTCATATCGCGCGAGAATCAGCTGGTCGATCTGTTCCAGCGTGGGGCCCTTTGCATCGGCCAGTAGTTGTTGCACCTGGACGCTCAGCCAGCGGTCGCGATGGACGTAGAGCTGATCATCGACGCGGATTAGTTCGGGACCGTCAATGTCCGCACCGAAGCCCGCCTGAACGCTCATCGACGCGAGGCGGATGAAGTAGGCAGCGGCCGTCTCGATGTCTCCTTGTTCCTTCAGGCCCACGGCCATCCAGCGACAGAATTCCAACTGTTCCGCCGGCTGATCAATCAGGTTTTCCAGTTCCAACGCGTGTTGCTGATTGGCCGCAAAGTTGTCGCGCAGGGCGGATAGCAGGGAGCGCACCATCGACGCGCGAATCGAATCATCTCGCGGGTTCAGCTGGTAAGCCTGCTGGAAGACGTCCAGTGCTTCGCCATGCCGCCCGTCGTGCAGCAGCAACTCGGCTTTGCGGGCCAGCGCCCACGCGTCGTCCGGCGCGGTTTTTAATCGCTCCGCCACCAAGATCCGCAACGGCTCGGTCTGGTAGTAGGCAGCCAACCAGTTGAACGTTCAGCGAGATGATCTGATCCTGGAAGGCAATCAGGTTACCGAGTGTCAAGTCGGTCTCGACGTTCTCGATGAGGTCTCCCTTCTTCAGGTCAAATTTGAGCAAGCGATTGGCGGTTGTCGGCAAATAATAGTGGCCGCCACTGAGCATGCCGCGGCCGCTGGGAAGGCCCGCCGGCAGGTCACAGGTCCAGGCCAATTTTCCGTCCCGCAGCGAAATCGCCTGGATGTCTTTCTGGCCGACCATGATGGCCTTGGAGTCAGCGACGCACGCCGTGTAGAGCAGATCGCCCCGCGACTGATCCCACACGAGTTCGCCCGAGACCAGGTCGAGACAATAGAGGCGATCGGATTCAATGGGAGTGACCAGCACCCGTCCGTCCGCAATGGTGACGGTCGCGTCCGACCAACGATCGCCAATTTCCTTGGGTGCGTAGTGATAGCGCGCCATGCTGACCCGCGTCGGGCTCTCGGCCAGCGGATACTGGTAGCCCCACAACAGCGAGCGTGTCGCGACGTCGACCGCCACCACGGCTCCACTGGAGGTCGGACAAACAAGGACGCCGTCCGAGAAGGAAGGAGAGGCTCCGGCCGAACGCCGGCCCGGGTCGTTTCGAATGTCCCGCGCGTCAACGTGTGCCAGTTGCTGGGACCACCGCAGTCTTCCCGTTTCGGCGTCCAGCACGACCAGCCGGATTTCGCCGTTTATCTCGGCCAGGACGAATAGCTGGTCCATCAGGGGCAGCGGCGGCCCGAGGAAAAACGCCCCCGCCATTTTCGGTTCATCGGTACCGTCCTCATCTCCGACGATCCAACGCAATTTTCCTTGCGCCTTGAGTTCCAGCGCGACCAGTTTGTTCGACTCCATAGCCCCCGTCGTGTTGGGACGCCCGATCCCGAGTCGCTGAATGATCACCGACGGCTGGGAGGTTCCCGCCGCCAGTCCCCACAGAACGAACAATTGTTTTCCGTCACTGCTCATCTGACCGTAGGGTGAGTCGTCCCACATCCGCTGGTTCAGCTCTACGGCGCGCGGGTCCAAGGCCTGTTGCTGAGGTCGAATGCGATCGTGCTGCAGGACCCCTTCGTCGGGCGCTTCGAACCACGGGAACTCCCAAATACGTTTGCCCGTTTGGAAATCCACGCCCATCACGCGGCGGGGAGTCCGCATGATGATGACATCCCCCACCGCCAGTGGATTGATGGTCGGGATGGCCGCCACGTTCCGCTCCTGAAATTGCTTTTTCCCCTGGCGGATCAGTTCCTCGTCCGTCGGGTGATTCGCGGTCTGCACGCGCCACCGCGAATTCAGTAAAGGTGTGCCCCCGGCGCTTTCGGCGTTGCGGGTCGCGTCGCCCCGAAACATGGCCCACTGCGTCGCTTCCTTGAGGCCCGCTGCGAACTCCGGGCCAATGATCTGCTGCAGCCAGGTAATCACCCGATCGGTTGGCTCCGTCGTTGCCGTGCGACCCCCGCCCTCAACCAGCATCGATTCGGCCAGCGTTTTATCTGCCAGGTCAAACAGGGATACCGTCTTGTCGCCCACCCGCAGCCTGGCGTCGGGAGCCCGTGATTTGAGCCCCGCCAGCGTGTCCCGCGCACGGTCAGGCATGTCCGCCAACAACCAGCACGTGGCCAGTAACACAGATAGCTCGGGATCGTAACGCTCTGTGGCCGATGTGCTCTCTTCAAGACGCTGCAGTCGCAATGCGGCGGCCAACGGCCGGCCCTGGTCAAGATAGTGCCGGCCTATCAACATCATCGCCTCGTATCCGGCGTCAGTATGGAAATAGCGGCGAGTGACTTCGACCAGCTTCTGGATGTCGCGCGTCTCCAAGGCGCTGTCGAGCAACTGCCGCGCGTCGGCGCCGAACTTCAGTTCGTAAAGCTCCCGCCCCTGGTCAGGCATGGCCCCCAGCAGTCGTTGTGCTTCCGTTTTCAGACTCACTTCCGTTCCCGACCGCTTCGTGCTGCCGAGAAAGTAGTCTTGCTCGCCCACACCGTTGAGCGAGTCGTCGCCAATCTCAGGGGCCGCCAGCAACTGGCCCAATAGATCGACCGCTTCGCTGTACTGCTCTTCCCGCAGAGCCTTCTGAGCTCGGGTCAACTGCTGCCTGAGCCCGCGCGGAGCGGGCAAGAAGATGTTGGTGACGTCGCCCTGCTCTTCCCCAAGCTTCGCATCCCGGCCCTGGCCCGCTGAATCTGGCGGACTGGACGCCACCCACAGCCCGAAAATCAGGACACAACAAAGCTGACAAATCAGCGATTGCTTCATGGATCCGACTCACTTCCAAGCAGACTCAACGATTGCCGACCGGATAGACACCGTCGTTGCGAGTGATACCGTGAACGATCCTTTTCAGGACTTCTTTCAAGACATACAGCCCCGCGGATGTCTCCAAGGCACTTCCTTCACAGGACACCAGATTTGGGGGTTCCCATGCACGAGCCGACATATTTCCGCCGGGAGCAGCTCCGACAGATTCTCACCAGAGACCCCCCAGCTGGGCGCACTGGTGACGAAGGATGGTACAGCTGAAATAGCGTAACTCTAAATTCCTAAATATCTTACAGGTCAGCGGCTGGAACGGCAACTTATTGTTTAGCGGGCAACCCTTTGCAGCGGCTTTGAGGCGCCTGCCGACCCTCCAGCGCCGTGGTCTTTCACTGCTGACCCTCGTGGCACCAACTGCCCTGCAGAGCCGTGTTACAGAGCATTATTGGCCCTGCAAACCGCGTTTACAGCGAAGAAAACGGGGGGCAAACGGGGGAAATGGCAAAATTCTGCGGTTTTTGCGGGGTTTTCGGGCTAATCAGGGTTGTAATTCTGGGGCGAGAGTATCTAATCATCGCGTTCCGCATAGCGGACGGACGTAACGAGTTTGTCATCGGGTTACCTCACAAGGAGGGTGATGAGCCATGGCGAAAGCCGCAGCAAAGCCACCGACAAAGACTGAGATCATCAACAACATCGCGGAAGCAGCCGAACTGTCCAAGAAACAGGTCACTGCCGTTTTTGAATCGCTCGCTGGCGAAATCCAGAAGGCGATCGGCAAACGCGGCGGTTCGGGACAGTTTACGGTCCCCGGGCTGTGCAAGATCACGGTTTTGCGCAAACCGGCGACCAAAGAGCGCAAGGGAATCAATCCCTTCACGAAAGAAGAGCAGGTGTTTGCCGCCAAACCCGCTCGGAACGTCGTCAAGATTCGCCCGCTCAAGGGTCTTAAGGACATGGTTTAGCCGGCGTCTGGGCTGAGCACGCGAAACACTTTCAGTGAACTTACAGCAACCAACGGGAGCGGGCCCGCTGCGGGCCCACTCCCGAATTGGCTGTGGCTCATCTGTTTGAACCGCGCCGGAGCCGGGCGGGAAAGCCCTCACGCGGCATCTTGTTGCCGATGCGCTGTGTGGTGTGGTGTTCGCAGAATGATCGCCACCAGGGCGGCCAAGACCAGAAAGCCTGCGGCGACGTAGCAAGAAACCGTAAACGACTTGTACGTGTCGTAGAGTTTGCCGGCCAACAGGGAGAATGCAAAACCGCCGATGCCCCAGGCGGTGAACACCAGGCCGTAGTTGACTCCGAAATTCTGCAGGCCGTAGTAGTCCTTGGTGACCGACGGATAGAGTGCCAAGTTCGCCCCGTAGTTGGCTCCCATCAGCGCGGATAGGAGCGACAAAGCGGGAACAGAGGCCAGCGGCGACGTCCCGACGGCGAGCGTTAGCAGAATCATCAGAACGGCCTGGAGCAACAGGCAGCCCACGATGGTGGGTTTGCGGCCCAATTTGTCGGAGATCATGCCCGCCGCGATCCGTCCGGCGCCGTTGCCGATGGCCAACGACGCCACCAATACGAATCCCAACTTGATGCCAGCTTGCGTATCAGCAATGGCCGCCAATTTGGCAATGATCATCAAGCCCGCTCCGGCGCCGCAGGCGTACATGAACCAGAGCAGATAGAACTGATTCGTGCACAACATCTCCGTCGGCCGGAAGTCTACCTTTCTGGGTGCCACTTCGTTCGTGGCGGGAACCGTCCCCGGGGGAACGTAGCCAGCTGGCGGGGTGCGGAGCGCCTGAGCAAGCGCCACGACGGCAATCAGGAAGGCGGTGCCGAGAATCCACATGGCGGAGGGGACACCACCTTCCTGCTTGACCAGCCAATTGGTCAGCGGCGCCGCGTACACGGACGCCAGGCCGAACCCCGATACGACAATACCAGCGATCATCCCCGTTCGCGCTGCAGGAAACCACTTGACAGCGGGAGGCGTGGCCGAAGCGTAGCCGAAACCGATGCCCGTGCCCGTCAGCAAGCCGAAGCCAATGATGTAATTGAAATAACTCGTGTCGCGACTTGCCAGAATCATCCCCAAGCCGACCAGGATCCCGCCTAACGATGCCACCAGGCGAGGGCTGAATTTGTCCTGCAACCGGCCCGCAGGGACCATCATGAGCGCAAAGACCAAGCAGCAGATGGCGTATGGCCAGGATTTCTGTTGTTCCGTCCAACCCCACTCCGCGGGTATCGCTTTGCTGATAACACTCCAGGTGTACAAGATACCCAAGGCCAGATTGATGCCCAAACCGGCCAGCACGACACTCCATCCGCGACTCATTTATCGTCTCCTCGTGACATGTGATGCGACTGTGGCCAACGTGTAAAACAGCTCGGAAACGCACCTTTTCATGCCCAGCTGGGAACCCGACCAGGACCCCATGATATCGGCAACCGCATTGCAGGGACATCGGGGAGCACGAAATACGCTCGAATTGCAAGCCTTTTAGAGTGGTTCAGCGCACGATTCGTCTCCGCGGGCTCCCAGATTGCCGTAACGGTGATAATCAACGCAGGTACTTTGTTCCTGCACGTACCACATCAGTTCCACTCGGCCCTGCATCAAGACCGGAGTATCGGCGATGTAGATACCGTGCTGGATGACTGCCTCGCGCACGGATTGGGCAACACGATCGGGCGAAGCATAACGGATCCGATCGGTGTGCTGCAGTCGAACGACGTCCGCCAGTGCATCATCAGATTCCTCGACAAACTCAATAAAACCTGCCCAGGCGCGGGTGGCTTTTTCCAGTGCGTCAAACACACTCGATTCCCATATCAATGGTTTGCTGACTGTCACGCGGCAGCCAGCCACTCGAGCGGCACAGACGCGAGCCAGGATCTCGAATGCGGTGTCCTCGCGGTGGAGTCGAACACGCAGTTCCTTTACCGGCAGGTAACGCCGGATATTGTCCTGGCCGATTAGCGCGAAGTTGTCGTGTCGACACCCGAATTCTACATCCATGGCCGATTGATAGCTGTTGACAGCTGCCAACAACTTCTCAAGATCCGAAGAGGGTACGCCAGTTGCCTCGTCACCCGCTTCCGCCAGTGCCTGGCCGAGTTCGATCAATTGCGGGTCAAGTTGCTCACTTACCTCGGTCGGCGACCTCGTATCGCGAAAACGCATCAGTTGCGCCACATAGTTGGGACCGCCCGCCTTGATTCCCGGCCCAAACGCGGACTTGCCCATGCCGCCGAACGGTTGCCGCAGCACGATGGCCCCGGTAGTGGAGCGGTTCACATAGAGATTGCCAGCGCGAATCGAGTCGATCCAGATCTGCTGTTCACGATCGTCCAGGCTTTCGAGGCCGGAGGTGAGACCATAACCGGTTTGATTCACGAGGCGAATGGCCTCTTCCAAGTGCCTGGCTTTCATCACGGCCAACAACGGTCCGAAGAACTCGGTCATATGTGTGAAACTGCCGGGCGTCACTCCCCATTTAACCGCCGGAGTGACGAGGTGCGGATTGTCGTCACTCAGGTGCGGCATGACCGCCCACGATTCGCCCGGTTCCAATTCCTTGAGCCCGGTTTCCAGGGCTCCGGAGGGGGGGCGGATGAGCGGGCCGATTTTCGACTTCAGATCCCAGGCCGAGCCGACCGGTAGACTTTCGACGGCGTCGCACAGTGTGCGACGAAAGTCTTCGTCGTCAAAGATCTCTTCTTCCAGGATCAGCAAGGACGTGGCGGAGCACTTCTGGCCGGCATGACTGAAGGCGGAGTGCAACACGTTCTTGATGGCCTGGTCACGATCGGAGAGCATGGTGACGATGGTGGCGTTCTTGCCTCCTGTTTCCGCCAGCAGGCGCAAGTCGGGTTTATTTGTGAGCATCTGCACGGCTGTTTCGGTGCCGCCCGTCAGGATCACGACATTCACGTCCGGGTGAGATACCAGCTTCTGTCCTTCCCGGGCCCCGGAGCAGGGAATGAACTGAAGCGTCTTGCGCGAGACGCCGCGCGCCAGAAGCACTCGCACACCAGGTGGGCTGTCAACACGGTGTCAGAGGCGGGTTTCAGCAGCACGGTGTTTCCCGCAGCCAGCGCCGCGGCCACGCCGCCGCACGGAATGGCAATCGGGAAATTCCAGGGCGAGACGACGACCACCACGCCCTGCGGCGCAGCTTCCAGGCCCGGCAGGGCCCGGAAAGCATCGGCCGTGCGGCTGTAAAACTCGACAAAGTCAACCGCCTCGGACACCTCCGGATCGGATTCGATCAGCGTCTTGCCCCCCTCGGCCAGAGCGATCCCCATCAGGTCGCCACGGGCATCGCGCAGCTGCTGGGCTGCCTGGCGGAGAATGGCAGACCGCCGCGCGGCGTCCATGCCGCGCCAGCCGTCTTCATCCGCCTTGGCACACGACACCGCACGCTCGATATCTTCCGCATTGGCCTGCTGGTAGCGACCGATGACCACACCGGGTCGCGAAGGATCGGTTGATTCGACCACCCGCCGCTGGTCCGCGACGGCGCGGCCGGCAATCTCCAGGGGAAGATCGGCTGGCTGCGTCAGTGTTCGTTCCTTCCACCGCGCGACCAGCTCCTCCGCCCAAGTCCCGTTTTGAACCAGCGCAAAGTCGGTATCGGGCTCGTTCTGGAACGACTGCCAACCGTGATCCGGCGACATGATCGACTCAGATGGCTGATGCCGGTCCTGGGTCCGGCGGGGCGCATCGGACACCGTGGAGACGTGGTGGTAGGATTCGACGAATTGTTTTTCCAGTCGTTGCCAGTCGGGACTGCCCACCTCCAGCTTGAACGCGTGGCGCAGGAAGTTGTCTTCTCCCGTGTTTTCGTCGAGTCGACGTACGAGATAGCCGATGGCGTGAATGAAATCCTCGCGGGTGCAAGCCGGCGCATAGAGCAGCAGGCTGGAGCAGACTTCAAACAGCGCTCGCCGCTGGTGGTTGGCCATGCCCTCGAGCATTTCGAATTGGAGATACTCCAGCAGATCGTGCTCCCACGCCCGGACCAGCGCAAACGAGACCTCGAACAGGTTGTGCGAAGCGATTCCCAGTCGGACCGCCCGCAGGTTCTCGGGTTTCAGGCCTTCGAGCAACATCCGTTTGAAATTGGCGTCCGTGTCCAGTTTCGACTTGTAGGGTGCCTGGGGCCAGCCACGCAGCGACGCCTCGACTCGCTCCATTTCCAGGTTGGCGCCTTTGACCAGCCGGATCACGATGGGCTGCCCGCCGCGCTCCACACGCTCGCGAGCCCATTGGTTGAGTCTCAATTGCGTACGGTACGAGTCGGGAATGTACGATTGAAGCGCGATTCCGGCCGCGACCTGCTGCATCCCGCGACGGTCGAGCGACTGCATGAAGGCTTCGGCCGTGATGCTCATGTCCCGGTACTCTTCCATGTCCAAGTAGACGAACTTGGAGACTTCGCTGCCGTCTGCATGGCGAAACCGGGCCTTCGTGGCGGCGCGATAGAGCAGCTCGAGTCGGTCGGCCAACACGTCGATCGAATGTTGCCGGGCCAACGCCGAGATCTGAGAGAAGATCGTGGAGATCTTGACCGAGATGACCTCGATCTCGGGACGCTGCAAGGCGGCGAGATAGCGTTTCAGACGGTTTTCCGCCTCGCCTTCTCCCAGCAAAGCTTCGCCCAGGATGTTGACGTTCATCCGCACGCCTTCCTCGGTGCCGGCAGCGTCAGGTGTTTGGCCAACAACTCGCGTTCGGCCGGCAGGATGACGTTCGCCGTTTCGCGGTGCATGTACTCCTTGACCAAGGGCACGGCCACGCCCGGCAGGTAGCTGCCAAAGGACTGGAAACCCTTGAGCGCGGCACGCTCCAAGGGTGAGAAGAAGCGGGGAACGCCCTGGACATCCAGGACGTGTGTCAATTGGTCTGCCACGCGATGAGGAGATCGGGCGCGAAAAGCCTGGTCGGTGATCTGCATCAACGTCGACTTGTCCTGGGGATGCTGCATCATCCGATCGAACTCCGCCTGCTGGCGGCGCTCCTGAGGCGTTTGCAGCTCCGAGGCCCGCTTCTGCAGCACGCCGGCCAGGAAAATCGCCTGTTGAAGATCCAGCGGAAGCGGGCTGCCAGCGTCCGGCTGGAACTGGTTGAGCACACTTGGAAGGCCTGGTCTCAGGTCCTCAGGCGGTTGCTTCGACATGGTACTTCTCTTGCGCAGGAGAAACGCTTAGGAACCGGGGAAAAATAACTTCCAGATTTGCTAGTCCCTCACCCTACCCTCTCCCCAAAGGGGCGAGGGAACTAGGTGAAGTCATTTTTCCCCCGATCCTTAGGATCGAAAAAGCCATAACTGTCGTTTGGTCTCTTCTCCCCCGCCGCAAAGCGAATTTGCGGGGCAGAGGATAAAGGTGAAGGGCAAGAACTCGATTGTTTGACTTCGCAAACAAGACCCCGTCCAGCCCGCCTCACGCGGTGAATCTGAATGATCAGCTACAGCGATGAGCCCCTTTTCCTCTTCGCTTTCTCACCCACTTCGCCGCCGGAGGCGGCGAAGTGGGTGAGAATGGGAGCCTTGTGGGGCGGTCCGGGTAGCCTGCCAGTCAGATTCACCCACCGCACAAGGCGGTGGGAGTCAAAGTCAAACAGTCGAGAAGAAACAATCTGCCAGTGATTGTTTCGCCGATCCTTAGTTGTACAGCGCCATTTTGCAGCGATCGATGTGCGTAAACGCGTGTCTCCGTAACAGTCCCTCGCCACCGGGCTCGTCCCGGTGGTTCTACGTTTGGTGACTACTCTGTAGCCGAAAAACGAACCTTGCTGCCGGCCCTCGCCGCCGGAGGCGGCGAGGGCCGGCAGCAAGGAAACTCCTGGGTGGCCAAGATCGACGGTAGTTGTCAAACGCTCTACCACCGGGACCAGCCCGGTGGCGATAAAGCCACTGTTAATAAGCCCTTAAGATGATCTCAAAAGTGAAAGTGGCGCTGTCCAATTAGGCATACGGTGTATCCACACGGCGCGATTATAGGACATCTCGAACAGGGACGGAAGAAAACAGTCCTACGCCGATGCCCGATGTGGCCTCGCTGGGTTGATGCCATGTCACGGCCAAGAATCGAGGTTGACCACGAAAACGGTACGACGGACGTGGACGTTCGTCGTAGATGCGTCAGGAATCGGGCGATTCTGCCATGCGCGGGATCAGATCGCTGGCAGGTGATTCGACGGAGGATCCGACGCCGTTGGGGGCAGCAGTTCAGCCGCTTCGCGGTCAACCGGTGGCTTGGGGGTGACCTCGAAGCCCAGGTCGCGGATCATTTTGTAATCCTCGTCCGGCAACTGACCGGTGGTTGTCAGATAATCTCCCACGAAGATGGAATTGGCGGCATACAAGCCCAAGGGTTGCAGGCTGCCCAAATGCAGCTCGCGTCCACCGGCAATCCGCAGTTCGCTCTGCGGATTGGCGAAACGAAACAGCACGAGCGCTCTCAAGCAGAACAGGGGCGTCAAATGGCCCGCTCCCGCCAAAGGTGTCCCGTCGATGGGAATCAAGAAGTTCAGCGGGATCGAAGCGGCCCCAACCTCGCGAAGCTCCAATGCCATTTGCACTACGTCCTCGGGAGATTCGCCCATGCCCAGAATTCCGCCCGAACAGATTTCCAGGCCGGCCGTGCGCACGGCGCGGAGTGTGGCAATTCGGTCCTCGTAGCGATGCGTCGTGCATATCTGGCCATAAAAACTCGAACTCGTGTTCACATTATGATTCACACGATCGACGCCACAGGTTTTCAATCGCCGAGCTTGATCATCGGAGAGCAGTCCCAAACAGGCGCAGATCTTCAGGTCATAGCGCGACTTGATCTCGGGGACGATGGACTCGACGGCCTCTAATTCCCGTTCGCTGGGGCTGCGCGCCGAGATCACGATGCAGTAGGTCTTGGCCTGTCGCTCGTGGGCCAGGCGAGCGCCCTCGAGCAGTTTGTCACGACTGAGAAACGTGTATTTGGGAATGTCGGCACGGGAGGTCTTGGACTGTGAACAGTACGAACAATCCTCCCCGCAGAGGCCGCTCTTGGCATTGATCAAGAAGTACAATTGGACCGAATTGCCGAAATAACGCCAACGAATCCGGAAGGCTGCCGCCAGCAAGTCCAGCACCTCGTGATCGTCGGCGCGGAGAATCGATAGGCCATCCTCGCGGGAAATCTGATACCCTTCCAGGACGGCGTGGGCCAACGTCTGCCAACGAGTGGGGTCTTCGGGCTCTGAGTAGGAACGCATGGGTCTCGTCTCTACAACGGCGTCACGTCCCAGGCCGTGTGCGGTTCGACGGCCAGCCGCGAGCTGACGTTGCCGTGCCCATGGCGCCAAGACGCGGCCAGTGCTCCCAAGGATGCGTCAAAAAACAACGCGACCGATTGCCGCAACGCGTTGCCGGAAAGCAATCTTGGCGACAATCGGTGCAGTGGTCAGGGGCGGGGTCGAACCGCCGACACTCGGATTTTCAGTCCGATGCTCTACCAGCTGAGCTACCTGACCGGGGCTTGGTGATCCCCTTGGGCGCGTGACGGCCGCAGGTACCGCCCAGAGCAGATCAAAGCGGCAATACTAGTGGGTCCTGGCGGCACTGTCAATTCGGCCGGCCGGCCGAGTTAGTCGTGACTCCTCAAGGCTCGCCAACTCCGCATCAGCCAAGGACTTGGAGACGGCCGAGCAGGATCATGGTTGCTTGACAACCCAGTTTACCAGAGGTAGGATCAAACTTCTTCGTGGGAACAGACTGAACTCTATCGAGCGGCGTGTTTTGCGCGCGTTTCTTGTGCCATTTGACGCTTTCGGGACAGCTGCGGTCGTCGGGATACCGACGCTCAGGTATTCTGCCCAATCGCGACCCGGTCAAGTAGCGGGAGCACCCTCATGGGACGGATCAAGGGGACGGGAGCCCTGTGTGCCACAGGGCCACGGCATCGAAGCGGCGGTCTTGTGATGGTGGTCCTCGTCGTCTGTCTTAACTTCTTTCTGTCAAGTGACTTACAGGCTTACAATCCCAACAGCCCTGAAGTCAAGGCGATGTTGGCGCAGGCCATGAGTTATCTGGAGTCCTGCCCCAAGTCGGGTGAATCCGCGAGACTGGGTGGGCATTGTCTGATCGGTCTGGCGGCATACAAGTACAACAATCTGGTTGGAAACCCGGATGAGCTGCCGGCGTTGACCCAGGAGGGGCTCTCACGCGCATTGGGGAGTGCCAATAGCTTAGATGGCACGGACAACTACAGTGTCGGAATCGCGCTGATTCTGTTGTGCGAGGTGCATGCTGCGGACCACGTTGGGCCCATCAATCTCTATGTCGAGGAAATCAAACGGCGGCAGAAGCCGCATGGTGGTTGGGGTTACCAGCACTCTGCGCGGGCGATTTGTCTCAGCTTCAGTACGCGATGTTGGGACTTTGGTCGGCCAGCAATTGCGGCATTAAGATTCCGGCTCAAGTTGTGGCCGATTGCATGAACTATATCATTCGGGTGCAGGATCCGACGGGCGAATGGGGGTACCAGGGAAATGACCCTGGGGGGTACGTGCGAGTAGCGCAGTATCCGAAGCGACCGTCTCTTACCGCGGCGGGTTTGGGAAGTCTCTATGTGGGCGGCGACCTGTTGGGGATGTCCAAGGGGGGCAGGCCTCGCACGGTTTCCCCGTCGAAGTTGCCTCCCGCATTGGTTCCCGTGGTGGCGCCGGATGAGCGGAAGATCCGACTCTCAGACACGGGTTTGAAGGTCGATCAGATGAAGCAGGCCATGAATGACGGCAACGAGTGGTTTCGCCGCAACCCATCGCTGGAAACGAGCACGTTTCAATACTATTTTTTGTATGGGTATGAGCGGTACCAGAGTTTCCGCGAGAAGTTCGAAGGAACGCTCGAAGAGGAACCACGATGGTACGACGCCGGCGTGCGTTTTTTGTCTACCGTCCAGAACAGAGGGGGATCGTGGGGGAAGCAAGCCGTTTCGACGGTCAATGGGACGCAGCCGCAGATTGCCACAGCCTTCGCCATGTTATTTCTCCTCCGCAGTACGCGGGCCACGATCGAAAAGGTGATTGAACGTGACGGCATCCTGCGCGGCGGATACGGCCTGCCCAGTGACGTGTCCGATGTCCGTTTGCAGAACAATCGAATCGTGGCCCCCGCCATTACGGGTGAAGTCGCAGACCTGATCACTATGTTGGAGGAGAATCAGGGGGAGCAAATCGAGAACATGCTGGAAAACCCCGACACGCTTTCTCTGAGCGAACTGGGCGGATCGGGACAGCGAGTATCGGGATCGCCTGGTGCGCGTCTTGCGCACGGGGTCGTACCAGGCGCGCATGGTGGCGGCACGCGCCCTGGGGCGGCAAGGCGTGCTGGACAACGTGCCGATCTTGATTTACGCCCTGACGGATCCCGACTTGCGAGTGGTCAAGAAGCGCGCGACGCGCTGCGGCTAATCAGCCGCAAGTTCGACGGCTTCGGGCTATCCGACAGTCCATCGCCGGGCGAGGTTCGCGCGGTCGTCGGCCAGTGGAAAGCCTGGTACAAAACGATACGGCCTGACGCCGCCTTCATCCAATAGGAATGACCATGCCCTCGGAGATCAAGAAAAATCCGGCTGTCGGTATCTGCCTATGATCGCGTGGCCAGTTGGGTCGTGTCGTTAAACATCTTGGTTGGCTTTGGAGTTGCCTTGTTGTTCTTGATTTGGCTCAGCCACGTGATCGAACTCAAGGGCGAGCAAAGCACGGTTGTTCTGGTCGAGAACGTGGCGGGTCGTGGGGATCACGCGGCGGGCTTTGCCCGCGACGTTGAGGCACCGGGGATTGAGGAGCTGGAAGAAGAGACGGAACCGCAGGTGGAGCAACTGCTCGAGGCGGTCACCAACGTGGTGTCGAATCAGGCCGCCTTGATCGATACCTTGCAGACGACGATGTTCAGCAGTAATACCGGCTCTGGCGTGGGCGACAGTCGTCCTCCCGGTCCGTTGGCAGAGGGTGACGACATCATTCCGCGGGGCGAGCGATGGGAAATCCAATACAACTCGAACAACATCAAGTCGTACGCCCAGCAACTCGACTTTTTCAACATCGAGCTGGGCGTGGTGGGCGGCGGTGAAAAGCAGGTCGATTACGCCTTTAACTTGAAGAATTCCCGCCCCGACACTCGTCGTGGCGCGGGTGGCGACAGTGAGAAACGACTGTACTTGCTCTGGACCTCGGGGGCGTTGAAGCGATTCGATCAACAGTTGTTACGTGCTGCGGGAGTCCGGACGGCAGGGCGGATCGCCATGCAGTTTTATCCCCAGGCGGTGGAAGATCAGCTGGCACGCATCGAGATGGATTTCGCGCAACGAAACGGAAAGACAAGCGTCAAGCAGATCAGGAGGACCGTGTTTGGCGTGCGTCGTCAAGGTTCGGGCTTCGAATATTTTGTGGTCAGCCAGCTCTATCGAGCCGTATCGGCTTAGCGGGGCGGTGAATGTTGGGAGAGCGGATGTTCCAGGTGGCCAGCGCGCACGCTGCTGATCCAACAGCGTGGTGCGGAGTTATCTGTCGTGGGGCAAATACCATCCGTGCTGTCAACACGATACCCGCCCCACACACCGGGCGGCCGTGTGGTCCTGCAACGCCGGCCTGCTTGCGTCGTTCCACGCCGTCCTCGTCAACGATGATGCGTCAACGTGATGCGACGGTCGGATTAGCCGGGAATTGTGAAATAACCAACTCGTGTCCTTTGTAATCGTCGAGCCGTGAAGCATGTTACTTGCTGAATTCAATGTCTTTGGGGTTCTCGGGACTCTCATGTATGTGGCCCTCGCACTCATCGCACTGTGGGGCGCGTTTTGCGTGGTCATGGTCTGGAACCGCGTCCGCGAAAAGCGTTTTCGCAATGAAGACCAACAGGCTGAGTTTTTGGACGCCCTGGATGAGCCTTTGTTGCGCGGGGATTTCGAGACGGCCGGGAGCATGTTGGAAATGGACAAGCGAGCGATGTCGCAGCTGGCACTGCTGGCGATCATAAATCGCGACATCGGCTATTCCAGGGTGCGTCAGCTGCTGGTCGATCGGTTCCAACGTGATGTACTGGCCGACCTGGAGTACCGGTTGAGTTGGGTGTACACGGTCATCAAGAGCGCGCCGATGATCGGGCTGCTGGGAACCGTGATGGGCATGATGGGGGCTTTCAAGACGTTGGCCAGCCAGGAGACGGTCAAGCCGGCGCAGCTGGCCGGTGATATCAGTTTCGCGCTCATCACCACGGCGTGCGGGCTGGCGATCGCGATCCCGCTGCTGTTGGCGACCGCCAGTATCAATGTGCGGATCCGTAAGATGGAGGATCTGGTGGCGGCCGGATTGACGCGATTCTTGGATGCGTTTCGCGCCGGACTGGGTTTAGTCGAGCAGCCACGACACAAGTAGATCGAATGCCGGCGACCGGGCGGTTCGCGCTGCCGCGGCATGATGGGCCACCGATGCCTGGGCCGGTGTTTTCGTGATTCATGATCCATTGGAGGACTCTTTCGAGAGACGAAAAAGCGATGACGGACGCCTCCGAACCCTTCGAAATGGAACCAGTCTCGCTGACCCGTCGTCGGCCAGTGGGTGATGCGGAAATGGATATCACCCCGCTCATCGATATTGTGTTCCTGCTACTTATTTTCTTCCTGGTAGCGTCCAAGATGGACGAGGCGGCGACGGTCAAGCTGCCGCCCGCCCGCCGCGGCATCGAAGTCGCTCAGGAGAACGCGATCATCGTGATTGTGAAGAAGGATGACGGCGGCAATGTCGTCGTTGCGCGACGCGATGGCAGTCCGTTCGCGGCGGATCTGGACCAACAGGAACTGGAAATTGGCGCGTACGTCGAAGCGGGGCTGACCGGTTCCGTGCCGTTCGACCGGCCCATGGAATCGATCATCCTCAAAGCGCAAGGGGATGTGCGCGAGGGCGAAGTAGCCCGTGTGGCCGAAGCGATTGGAAAAGTTACCGACACGGGCGTGCTGAACTACGCCGTGCTGGAGGTGCAGTAGAGCACCAGCGCGGGACCATTTTCCGTGTCGTGTTGATGCGAGGAGGGAACGCGTTGGAGAGTCGTGAAGCAGGTCATTAATGACGCGTTGCGGAGTCGTCCCACGATGGTGGCAGCCTCGAAAGAAGACCTATGAGTGACGCGATGGACAAGTCAGACAGTAGTCGCTCGCCACAAGGCCAAGGTTCGCGCAAGTCGTCTCGTTTCAAGGGCGGCCCCGACGATATTACCGTCAGACAGCCTGATCATCGACGCGTCCGAGTTGGACACCGCTTTTCATCATGTGGAGGAATTGGGAGAGGCCGCGGATCAGGTTACGTTTACCAAGCCGCAGGGGGATGTGACTGAGTTGGACATGACCCCCATGGTCGATGTCACGTTTCTGCTGCTCATCTTCTTCATGGTCACGGCGGCGTTCAGCTTGCAGCGCGCTCTGCCGGTTCCGACGCCGCGCCCGGACGAGCCGAGCGCGAACGTGCAGCAGCGAGATCCGTCGGAAGATCCGGATATTGTCACGGTACATGTGGACGAGAACAACACCTTCCGCGTGGTGACAACGCAGTGGGATGTCGAGGCGCCGAGTAAACATGAGTTGCTGATCAAGTTGCGCGAGGCGCGGGAGGGCGGCGATCAGGGACGCCGTCCGTCCAAACTGCTGGTAATGGCCAACGTGGACGCCATGCATGAATCGGTGGTTGCCGCCATGGATGCCGGCAGCCAGGTGGAGATGGAGCAAATCCAGCTGATGATGGTCGAGGACAACGAATAGCGACAGAAAGTCAACGCAGCGTGTCAGCCCGCGTGGTCGACGAAAGTTGGCGAAGTGGGTCCCGGGGGGCGCCCCTGGACTAACTTTGAGCGGCAACACTCGTGGCGCGATGTCGGCAGATCGAAGCGCAAGAGTCGAAGGAATTTGGGCATGATGATCGAACAGTTTATCGATCGCTTGGAACAGCAAGGTCTGCTAGACCCGCAAGTCATTGGTGAGTTGCGGCGCAAGGTTGCCCGCGTCAAAGGGAAGAAGGTGACCCCCGAAGCGATCGCCAAGTACCTGGTCGACAAGGGCCATCTGACACGGTTTCAGGCGACGAAACTGGTTAGTGATGTCACCGCGTTGCTGGATTCGGGAGCGGCGGATGCCTCGTCGAAGGAGCGGGGTAGTCAAGCCAAGACGCAGTCTGGCGATGATTTTACGCTCCTTCCATCAGATCATGAGTTTACCACCTCAGGCGAGACGCGTCCGGCGTCGGAAGGGACGCCAGGAAAAAAAACGCCGAAACCGGTGGATGAGGAGTTGGAAGAGCTGACATCCATCGACGACGGTCTGACCGACGCCCGCAAAGCAGCGGAGCAGCGGGCGGCGGAGCGTAAAGCAATCGAGCAGCGGGCGGCGGAGAGGAGAGCGGCCGATCGGGAAACGATGCCGCGGCGATGGAGTGATTCGGACGAACCGGTGAAACCGGCCTCAGGGGCGATGAAACGCCAGCAGACGCCGTCCACCCGGCAACCTCAGCCGCCTCCCGCGGCACCCACCCCGTCACCTCCGCCGGTCGTCGTGCCAGGCGAATCGGTGCTGGACGAGCTGGCGGCGGACATCGAGGCCAACAGCGCTTTGGCCACAGCTGGTCGCCGGTCAGTCGGCATGGGGGGGCTGTTTGGCGGGGGCGGCAGATCGCCGGTGCAACGCAAGCTGCAGAAATCGAGCGAGTGGGATTCGATGCTCTTGCTGGTCGGTGGTGCTTCCTTGGGAGTGCTGCTGATCGTGGGAGGATTTCTGTATTTGTCCTTGACGCGCGGCGCGGCGGAGGATCTGTTCGCGGCGGGCGAGCAGGCCTACCGCGACGAGTCGTATGCCTTGTCGGTCAAGTTGTATGACAAGTACCTGGAAGCGTATCCCAACCACGAGAAGGCGAGCTCTGCCCGGGTCAAGCGTGAGATCGCCCGGCTGCGCCAAGTCTTCAAGGACCCGGAGCAGGGTTTGACGGTTGCCACCGAGATTCTGCCGCGGATCGAGCAGGAGGAAGCCTTTGCGTCGGTCCGCGACGAGCTCGCCAGCATGTTGCCGCAGATCGCGCGAGGGTTTGTAGACCAGGCGATGTTGGCCGATCAACCCGCCCGGCAGGAGACGCTGCTCGCGGAGACGGCAGATGCGATGAAGCTGGTCAACAACGCGACCTATATTCCGACAACGCTCCGCAAATCCCAGCTGACAACGATCGCGGGAATCGAAGAAGATAGGGCGCGGGTCCAGCGCGAGATAGATCGTGACAGGAATCTGGTCAAGACGGTCCAGGCGATTGAGTCGGCCGTGTCGTCGGGCGATACGAAACTGGCCTATGAAGCGCGGGAATCGCTATTGAGCAAATATCCCGGACTCGACGGCGACGAGTTGCTGCGCGAGGCGGTGTTGAAGATCTCGGAGAAGGAGCGGCAGCGCGTGCGGCTGGTGGACGAGCCGTTGACATCCCTGGCGGACGACGTGGCGGGGCTGCCTGGAGAGAGCGTAATTCTATCCCACCGGATGGGGCAAGCCGTGAGCAGCGTGAGCGACCACATCGTTTTCACGCTGGCGGGTGAGTCGGTGTTTGCGCTGGATGCCGCGACCGGTGATGTGATGTGGCGACGATTCGTGGGAGTGGAAACGACCACACCTCCGATATCGATATCGGATCATGCGGCCGGAGCTGATGCGATTGTGGTGGACCGCCGCAGGCAGGAAATCATGCGGCTCGAGGCCAAGACGGGGACGCTGAAATGGCGTCTGCCGGTGGGAGAACAATTTGCCGATCCGGTTTTGTTGGAAGGCCGGCTTTATGTCGCGGCGCGGTCGGGCAAGTTGCATGTGGTCGACGTCGAAACGGGAAATGCCGCGCAGCATGTGATGATTCCGCAGCCTTTGGAAGTCGCCCCGGGCGTTCCGGAGCGACGGCCACATTTCTACCAGTTGGGCGATCAGGACAACTTGTATGTGATTTCCCGAGCGGATCTCACTTGCCAGGAAGTGTTCTACATCGGTCATAAGCGGGGCACGATCTCGGTACCTCCCGTCATGGCGCTTGGCTACTTGTTCGTGGTGGAAAACGCGGGGCCCGATTTCAGCTACCTGCACATCATCGGAACGGACCAGGACGGTCTGAATCTCAGGACTGCCCAGACGAAGATACGATTGCAGGGGCAGGTGCTGGTCACACCCCTGGTGGGCAATCGGCGTGTGCTGGTGGCCACCGATCGTCGCGCGGTGGAATTGTACGACGTCGAACTGAACGACGAAAATTCCACACCGGTCAAGTCGGCGGGACGCCAAAACGCGACAGCCGAGGATCCTCTTATCAGTTACCCGCTGCTGACCGGCGGGTATCTGTGGGTCGCCAACAACCGATTCACCAAATACCAGGTGCAGGCATCGACTGGGAAGCTGCCGAGTGATTGGGTACAGGATGAACAAGACGTCTATGTCGCGCCGTTGCAGCTGATTCGGGATGTGATTATCCATGTTCGGCGTCGCCAGGGGACACTCGGGTTCACCGTTGCCGCCACCCGCGTGAATGACAAAGACGCCAGCTGGCAAACGGAGGTATCGGTACCCTCGCACCTGATCGCGGTGAAGGATGGGACCATCGAATCGGTCAGCGCGCGAGGGAGGTTGTTCGAAGTCGATGCCAACTCCCTCAGCCAAGGGGTGGTGCATCAAGCCAAGGCCAGTGCCATGCGTGACGAGCGCGTGGTCCTGGCGCTTTCCGATGCCGTCGCGGTCGGGGATGGGCGATCGGTTCTGGCACCGCGGTCCGGCTATAACCAGGTCGTTTCCTACCGGCCGGAGGGTGAAAACGCTGGTCTGCGACTTGTCACCCTGACCATCCCCCTGGGAGACGCGGCCCTCGAACCGACTCCGTTTGGCGGAGGCCTGCTGATTCCGCTGCGCGACGGGCGGATTGCACTGTCGGATCTCATGACGGGTGGCGAACGAGCCAAGCCGTTTCATCCGGAGATCGAAGCGGGGAGCACAACTCGTTGGAACCGCGCCGCGGTGCTCGATAGTGGTCGAGAGTTTGTCATCGCGAACGACCACCAGCGAATGTTCCGGGTGGGAGTCGTCGAAAAGCCCGAAGTCCATTTGCAGCAACTCAGTTCTCTGGCGATGTCGCAGCGGATTCATGGGCCGCTGGTGACCGTCGAAAACGTCGTCTACGCAACGACGCGGTCCGAGACGGGAGATAAACTGGTCTGCGTCACCTTGCCCGAGTTGCGCGAAGCTCACCAATGGCCTCTGCCAGGTCGCGTCCGTTGGGGTCCGCAACGTGTCGGAGAACTGGTCCTTTTGGCGACTGATTCCGAACTGCTCTGTCTGGATGCGCAGCAACAGCTGCGCTGGAGTGTGCCGCTCGAACATGCTGCAATCGTAGGTGAACCTTTGATGCTGGATGGGCAGATCTTGCTGGCAGCCGAGGACGGCTCTCTGCTGCGGATCGACGCGGGCAACGGCACGACGGTCGCTTCCGTAAGTGTGGGTGAGCCACTCACCTGGGGGCCAATTGTCTATCGCGATCAATTACTGGTAGCTGGCAGATGCGGCGTTCTGCGTCTGGTTGCCATCCCAAGTCCCTGAGGTGTGTGGCATGAGATGGGTGCTGAGCGAAAATGTTGATCCGCGTGAGTCACGCACCGTGTCTACTCAGACGCCGAAGTCCGGACCGCTGTTGACCGGTTTGCTGTCCGTCGGTTTGCTGTTTCTGTTCGGAGCGGTCCTCGCGTTGCGCAAGATGAAGAGGGGGGAGTGGAGAGCGAGGATCCAGAGGCGGGACTACAGGTCAAACGGGAACTGCTTGAGCGCGAGCCATTCGCTCAGTTGACACTGGACGGCGAGAATGGAAATGCCGTGCTGGAAATCTCGCCGTTGGACCGCATCCCTTCCGATCCGAAGCCGACGGATCGGCTGCGGATTCGTCTGCTGGCTGAACCCGATCAGGAGTATGAAGTTATATGGCAACACATCGTCAGAATCCGCACCTACGATCAGTTAGTTTTCGAAGAAGCGCAGCGTCTGGTGAAGGAGAAGAAATTTGACGAGGCGTTTCGCTATTTTGACTACCTGGTGCACCAATCGCCTGTAACACCACGTCTCAAGCGGGCGATTCTCGAGTACATGTTAGACAACGCTGCCGCTGTAGTCGAACAACGGAATTATCAGCACGCCTTGGCAATTCTGGAGGAACTGGCTCGGCGTGATCCCGATTTCCAGGCTGCCGAAGTGGGGACCCGAATCGCTCAGGTTGCCGACACATTGATTGCCGAGGAAGTGCAACGGGAGGAGTTTGGCAAAGCACGTGGCCTGATCGCTCGGCTGGAAAAGGAGTACGCGGCGCGGAACATTGAGTCGCTGGGACGTTGGCGGACGCGGTTGATCCAAGAGGCGACGCTGCTGCGGCAGCAGGCTTTGGAGAAAATGCAGCAAGACGAATACCGCGCGGCGGAGGGATTGAGCAGAAGGATGGTGCGGATCTGGCCCGACCTGCCTGGCGCGGCGCAATTGCGACGGGACATCGCTCGTCTTTATCCTATGGCGATCATCGGTGTGGCGGAGGTGGCGGGAAAACAGGACGTGACGAGTATCGATAGCTGGCCGGGCCGTAGAACCGGGCAGCTGACACAGCGGACCCTGTTGCAGTTCATCGGTGCCGGGCCGGAGGGTGGACAGTACTTGTGCCCCCTGGGTGAGTACTATCAAAGTGATGATCGCAGGCGACTCACACTGCAGTTGGCTCCCACGGCGGAGACTCAGGTGGGAGCCCCGGTCGAACGGCTACGACGTCTCGCAGCAGGTGCTGGCGATGGCAGATCCCCGATCGCCCCTTTACGAACCCTCCTGGGCTTCGCTGACGCGAGGGACCATTGTCGAGGACGTGTTCAAAGTGCACATCGACCTGTCGCGGCCCCATGTGCTGCCCGAGGCGATGCTCCAGATACGGCTCGACAAACAGGCTGGTGACCCTGCCGGGGTCGCGCCCAGCGCCGGGCCTTACCTGTTGGCAGACGGCTCTGACGGGGACGTTCACTTTGTCGTCAATCCGCAGTACGCTTTTCCGGGGACGCAGCACCCTAGCGAGATTGTCGAGCGATATTTCTCGACGTCAGAGGAAGCGATCTCCGCGCTGCGACGCGGCGATATCGACGTCATCGACTCCCTGTTTCCGGACGACGCCGCGCGCCTCAAGAGCGACGAATCGTTGCGCGTCGTGGCTTACGATTTGCCGACGATTCATGTGTTGATTCCGAGCTACAACAATCCTTTTACGGCCGATCAGACTTTCCGTCGCGCTCTGCTCTACGGTATCGATCGGCAGTCGATTCTCGATACCGAGGTGCTGGGTAACAACAGTATCGTCGGCTGCCAGGTGATTAGCGGGCCTTTTCCCGTGGGGACGCGGGACCACGATCCGCTGGCGTACGCCTACGATCAACGCATCCCGGCGCAGTCGTACTATCCGCGACTGGCATCCATACTCAAGACACTGGCGCATCGTGGCTTGCGGGAGATGGCCGGCAAGCGGGATGTGGAAATTCCGAGTGAGATCAAGCTGGTGATCGGGTTTCCGGGCAACCAGATCGCTCGAGTGGCTTGTCAAGCGATGAGCCAGTACCTGCAGGTGATCGGTATCGAGTGCGAACTGCGGGAGTTGCCACCCGGGATGAGTACCGATCCGACGGGAGAGGTCGACCTGCTCTATGTTCAGGTGGCGATGTGGGAGCCGGTGATTGATGCGCGCGGCTGCTGGCCCCGTCTGGTGTGTCGGCGGTGGGCAATGAATACGTGGGTATGGCTTTGCGGCGCCTTGATGCCGCCAAGAATTGGCGCGAGGCACGCGAGCGATTACACCAGTTGCACCGCATTGTCCACGAACAGGTTGCCGTCATACCATTGTGGCAGACAGTGAACTTTCTGGTGCACAGCCGTCGCCTGGACGGCGTGGGGCCGAATCCATTAACCCTTTATCAGAACGTCGAACAATGGCAGCTGGCCACACCGGATGGCGGTCAATGAGACATCGATGTCGAACCGATAAGATGCCCTAAGATGAATTCACCTGGTTTCGCAATTTGGACCTCGCGGACGCTGGCCATGATGTGGATGGCCTGGGCCATGAGCTGCGCGGTGCCGGCACTGCCCCTGGTCCGGGCCCAGGATACCTGGGAGTATTCGCCCTACCGGATTCAAGTCTGGTTTGCGTGCCGGCCCTCTGTTTCGCTGCCGGAGCAGACTCAGCAGACGATCTTGGCGGAATTGCGGACGCAGGCGCCGGTCTATGCGGGAGCGACCTGGCAGCTAAAAGCGGAGCGAGCACCGGCTGAGCATGGTTTCCACGATCGTCACGTCACTCGACGAGATCAACGTCCAGCAGATTGGGGCGACGACCGAAGACGTTTTTGCCAGCGACAAACTAATGTTGTTGAGCGTGGAAGAGGCGGAAGGTGATTTTTTGATTGCTTGCCGCGAATTCGACTGTCGCGGCAGGTCGTTTGGCCAGACGGTGCGAACGCGGACGGTGCAACGAGCACGCCTTCCCCGTGACTGCGCGGCCACCGTGGCAAAGGCCTTCTCGCCCCTGGTGCGGGTCGAGCAATCGCGTGGCCGAAACGCCACCGCGCGGGTCCGGGCCGGAGGATTGGTGCTCAATGATCATTGCGCCTCACGGATCCAAGAACGAGATGTGTTGCGCCCCGTAATTCGCCGCAACGACCGACGGGGCGAACCGAAACCGGGCGGAATTCAAGAAGTGGAATGGACCTATCTCATGGTCCGCGGGCGGGAGGGACATCTGCTGCAGTGCGAGGTGCTCTCCGCGATGCGCAATCCATTGGCCGGACGGACCTCGGCAAGTGTCGAGAAACTCGCTCTGCTGGTCCGACCACGCGGCAGCGAGACCCAGCTACGCTTGTTCTCGCAAACAGATGCCACTCGGCCCCTGGAAGGTTACGAGGTCTTTGCCAAGCAGCCACTCCCGAAAGAGTCTGAAGAAAAAAACGTGGCCCTTCGGCTGGGACTCACCGACTGGCGGGGCGTCATCGATGTGCCGTCGGACGCCTGGCCACTGCGACTTGTGTACGTCAAGAACGGCACGCACTTGATCGCTCGACTACCAGTTGTGCCCGGCTACCTGCCGCAGCTGTCGATTCCATTGCCCAACGACGACAAACGACTGGAAACCGAGGCATTTGTCAAGGGAATGGAGAGTACGATCATGGATCTGGTCGCTCGTCGAGAAATCCTGGCGGCTCGCATTCGGCGACGAATCGAACAAGGGAAGATCGATGACGCTCGTCAATTGCTCGACGAGATCAAGTCCTTTCAAACCAAAGACGATCTGGAAATGGTGTTGACCGGGCGCCAGCACTCCGGCTTGTCGTCATCCGACGAACGGGAGCAGCGGCGCATTGATCAGTTGTTAAGCGGCACGCGGATTCTGCTCAACAAGTACCTGGACCCCGACCAGTTGGTGGCTTTGCAGCGCGAAGTCGATCAGGCCGGCAGGTCTCCCGCCAGCACGCCGTCTGAGAGCACCGCGCAGTCGGAAAGTGTGACGCCGACGGGGCAGTCGCCGGCGCAGCAGGTGACCGCTCCAACCGAATAATGCTCGATGAAATAGCCCGGATGATTCACCAACACTTTGCGCGAGCGTGACCCAGCCTACGTGAATAATCCGGGCTAGTGCAGCCACGTGCTGATGACAAACCCGAGTACCACGCCCACGAGTAGCGAGACAGGGATGGATACCGCCAACGCAATCGGGACCGTTAAATCGCGCGACGTGGAATACGAATACGCTAGCGCGGGAAGGGGTGGCTTGCGACGGCGAGCGGTGCGAACGCGCAATGTGTCTTGCCCGCTGCCGGCCAGCGGATCGGTGTTCTGAGACCATTGGCTGGAGCCGCGACTCGAATCCATTTCATCCGCATCGTAGCTGCCTTCGTTCGTGTCGCGCATCTGCTCCAATTCCTCGACTCCGGTGGGGAGTGGAGGTGGCATCCAGGGACTCTTGGTCATCCGCTGTGAAGGCAACGCCACGGCGTCACTGGCCCAAGGCTCAAGACGCTGACAGACTTCTGCCGCGGTTTGCATCCGCGCCGCCGGATCTTTCTCCATCATGTCGGCGACAATCTCGACGAACTCCTCACTGATCTCCGGATTGAAACGGCGTGGGTGCCAGGGGGTGTCTTCCAGATGTCGCCGCGCCTTCTCTCGCGTCGTGCCGCCAGGAAAAGGTACCTTGCCCGTCACCGCGTAATAGAGCGTGCAGCCCAACGAATAGATATCGCTGGCCGCCGTGATCTCGCGAGGGCTACGTATCTGCTCCGGTGACAGGTAGTCCGCAGTCCCCACGATCTTGCCGGCGCGAGGGTCTTCTTCGGCCAGATGGATGAATCCCGCCAAACCCAAGTCCGATACCTTCGCCCGACCATCGGGTGTGACCAGGATATTGCCCGGCTTTACGTCCCGATGAAGTAACCCTCGTTGATGAGCATAGTCGAGCCCTTTGGCCGCCTGCGAGATGATGTTGGCCGCTTGCTGCACCGAAAGCGGCTGCCCTTGAGTCTGCGTGCGAATATAACGCCGCAGGTCCATGCCCGGAACAAATTCGGTTACCAGATAGTAGACGTTGCCATCGTGACCGGCGTCGTACGCGCGAACCAGGTTGGGATGGTCCAGCTGGGCCTGAGTGCGAATTTCTCGCGTAAAGTTGACGATGGCCTGGGGAGTCGACTTGTTCAAGGGTAGAACCTTAACCGCCGACTCCCGACCCATCATTTCGTGCACCGCCTTGAACACCTGCCCCATGCCCCCCTGGCCAATCCAATCCGTGATAATGTATGGGCCCAGGTTGAGTTTCGTGCGGCCTTCCTTCAGTTGATCCGCCTGGTACGAAGTCAGCACGTCCAGCTCGACGAGCTTGGCAGCCAATTCCTCGTCCGACACGCCACGTGCCGCGGGCCCGCTCGGAAGACTGCGGATCGCCGCCTCAACTCGATCAAGCTGCTCTTGTGTGATCAGCTTGCTCGCCAAAGCGGATGTACGAAATATTGAGGCCTCTGGGGCAGCCACGTCGGTACACCTGAAGAAAGTTGGAAGAAAAGTCGCACTGATGAGCACCGTGAGAGACGCTCTGCACGATTACCGCCGAAGAGATGCAATCCCAGCTAATAGAGTACCCTGAACAGGCCGCTGGCGCCAAGTGTTTCGTACCTCGTAAGGGGTGCGCCAGGGGGAGATCGGGTGAGGGTTGTGACGGTCAGGAGGTGTGACGGTGAGCAGGTGTGACGGTGAGCAGGTGTGACGCTGAGCAGGTGTGAGTGAGCAGGTGTGACGGTGAGCAGGTGTGACGCTGAGGAGGGCACCCCGATTGTTTGAACTGCGATTGTTGATTGTTGATTTGCGAAGGAAGGATTCCTACTTCGACAATCAACAATCGCCACTGATCAATCATCAATCTGCCCAACGGATGATCGCAACAAGGCCAATTTGGATGTCTTGCCAAGGCACGTCCGCTTCCGGAGAATTGACCACACCCCTCACCTCATCACCCAATCCGGCGCAAGAACGGTTTCCACGAGGCGGGTACGGGGGCCACCAGGCGCAGGGCATTCTGTTGTACCGGGTGGGTGAAACGAAGCTCGCGTGAATGCAGT
This sequence comes from uncultured Planctomycetota bacterium, assembly GCA_963700575.1. Classification (GTDB taxonomy): domain Bacteria; phylum Planctomycetota; class Planctomycetia; order Pirellulales; family Pirellulaceae; genus JAJRVM01. The sequence continues at coordinate 109,209 of CAVOYC010000004.1, forward strand.
GCGATACCGGGCTCAAATGGCTGTCGACTACCGTATTTTCGATCCCCCAGAACGGGTAGACGGCGTGCTGCCAATTGGACACGGATCTGATGTTTGCGGCCCGTTTCCAGCTCGATTTCCAACTGCACGGCGCCTGGAACACGTTCCAATATGCGGTAGGAAAGAATGGCTTGCTGAGCGTCGGCGGTATCCGGATCACAGATCAGGACCTTCCGATGCCGCTCGTCTTTGCGCAGCCAATCGGTCCAACTGCCCCGGGGCGGTTGTGGCGCCCGCTGCACCAAAGCCCAGTAGCACTTGTGCACGTCCCGTTGCCGAAACTGCTCGGAAAGCCGGCTGGCCGCCTTGGACGTACGTGCCATCAGAACGACCCCAGTGACCGGTGCGTCTAGACGACTGACGATTCCCAGATAGACGTTACCCGGTTTGTGATATTTCTGCTTGAGATACCGCTTGGCAATTGTGAGGAGGCTGTCACGATCCGGCGCGACTCCCATGGTCGGTAGTCCTGCCGGCTTGGAAACCGCCAACAGATGATTGTCCTCGTATAGGACCTGAAGAGGGAGATGGCTCATCGGCGATGATGCCCGCAGGGGTTCCGTGACTGGGGGTTTCTGTCCGTGCAGAGTGGGCTCTCACGAGCCGGGCGACGGCCGACCCTATCATACCATATGCTCTGTGGCCACATTTCGCGTTTCGCGCGCCGCGCGTGAGAGTCCGCCAACTGCATGACCGACCAGGGAGGGCGCGCGCCGGTTTGGAACTGCTACGATCGGATTACCGGCACAACATGTACACGCGCGAAATGTAGAAAGGCAACCCGATTCATGCTTCCATTGCGGCCCCTTATTCTCGCCAGTCAGTCGCCGCGGCGGCGCCAGTTGCTGGAGGCGGCTGGCTACAGTTTCGAGGTTATCGCGCCGGCGGAGAGTGCCGAGTGCGGTGTGTGCAGCGGCGAAACGCCGCCTGAGCTGGTGGCTCGATTGGCCTATCAGAAAGCGGCCAATGTGGCTCAGCGTGTCGCCGCGGGTGTGGTCATTGGGTGTGACACGGTGGCCGAGTGTCTGGGGCAGATACTTGGCAAGCCGCACGATCAGGAGCATGCGCGGCAAATGCTGCGATTGTTGCGGGGACGCGAACACCGGGTGTTCAGTGGCTTGTGCCTATGGCAGCTTCCCGAGAACGAGAAGCAGATTAACGTCGCCGTGACACGCTTGAAAATGGAGCACGTTGCGGACGAAGATCTGGAGAACTATCTGGCCACAGACGCGTGGGAAGGGAAGGCGGGGGCGTTTGGCTACCAGGACGGCGTGCCTTGGATTCATATTCTGGAAGGAAGCGAGTCCAATGTCGTGGGGCTACCATTGGAGTTGCTGCACGACATGTTAGAGCCTTATCGTGCCTGAGGCGTGCCCGGTGCATGTGCGACCAGACCGCAATTCCACCCGGTTCAACGTTGAATCGATTGGTCAAATGATGCGACGGCTTCGTCTTCTGACTCGAAGATACCGCCTAACACGCGTTCCATCCTGGTAATCCGGAACACGCCTTGGGGACCACTCTGAAGCCCACACACCGTGAGCGATCCGCGATGGTGAAGCAGTCGGCGGGCGCAGGTGCTGATGTAACCCAGCGCCTCGCTGTTCAGATAGTTCACATCGGACAGGTTGAGCACGATCTTGGCACCGGGCGTCACATATTCCCGCATTGCGGCGATCAGCTGCCGACCGAGCATTTCGTCCAAGCGGTGAATTTCAGGTTGCACCACGGTCACGTCGTCGTACTTACGGACCGAGATCATCGTAAGTCCTCCTTCCAGGGCGTTCCATTCACTCCTGCGGAAAAGTCTAGCTCGTGCGGGAGCGAAGTCAAATTAGAGACCGTTCCACTGGACGTGCGAAGTTCGGAGCTTGGCGATTGCCCCAAAAGAGGGATTTCTTCCGGCGAGTGGCGCATCTAGCAGCCCCACCATGGATTGCCTTCGCAGTCATAAAAAAAGCCCTGGTGCCGAAGCACCAGGGCTGTTGAATATGAACCCGGCGATACCTACTTTCACGCTTTTGGCACTATCATCGGCTCGGAAAGCTTAACGACTGTGTTCGGGATGGGAACAGGTGTGGCCTTTCCGATATGGTCACCGGGAAGAAGCGTAGCCAACGGTGAAGTTGCACCACGCTTGGGAGGTTGTAGTGGGGGTAGCAGGCATGGTCGCGAGTGCCTGAGCACGGCGCGACCACGCGCATACTGATCGGAGAGTGTTGGATAAATGTGGCCAAGCTTTCGTCCGTTAGTACCAGTAAGCTGAACACATTACTGTGCTTACACATCTGGCCTATCAACCTGGTCGTCTTCCAGGGGACTTTCTCCGCAATTGCGGATTACGAAACCTAATCTTGGAGAAGGCTTCACGCTTAGATGCTTTCAGCGTTTATCCTTTCCGTAGTTAGCTATCCAGCCGTGCCGCTAGCGCGACAACTGGTACACCAGAGCTACGTCCTTCTAAATCCTCTCGTACTAAAGAAGAACCTCCTCAAGTTTCGAACGCCCACGGCAGATAGGGACCGACCTGTCTCACGACGGTCTGAACCCAGCTCACGTACCACTTTCATTGGCGAACAGCCAAACCCTTGGGAGCTTCTTCACCCCCAGGATGTGATGAGCCGACATCGAGGTGCCAAACCGCCACGCCGCTATGGACGCTCGGTGGCGATAAGCCTGTTATCCCCGGAGTACCTTTTATCTGATGAGCTATGGCCCTTCCATACGGAACCACAGGATCACTAAGACCTACTTTCGTATCTGCTCGACTGATGAGTCTCGCAGTTAAGCACCCTTCTACCTTTACGCTCTGCGCCTGATTGCCAACCAGGCTGAGGGTACCTTTGCACTCCTCCGTTACTCTTTGGGAGGAGACCGCCCCAGTCAAACTGCCCAACTGACACTGTCCGTTGCCCGGATTCACGGGATCAACGTTAGAACTAAAGCATATCCAGGGTGGTATTTCAAGGTTGACTCCACGAGAGCTTGCGCTCCCGTCTCACAGTCTCCCACCTATCCTACACAAGACATACCTCAGCCCAATATCAGCCTACAGTAAAGGTTCACGGGGTCTTTCCGTCTAACCGCGGGTACGTGGCATCTTCACCACGACTACAATTTCACCGGGTCGGTGGTTGAGACAGTGCTCCTGTCGTTACGCCTTTCATGCAGGTCGGAACTTCACGTTATTCCACGGTTTCCCGTGGCGCAGACTATACCTTCACCTGATCGCAGCGAGCTGAGAATCTCGCTTTCCGTGTACTTGCGTTTACCCGATGGGTTCATTCCCACCGCCAACTTCACGATCTGCTGGAGTCCTTCGACATCGAGATGCCGTTTCTGCTGCACGAGACAACAGATTTGGTCAAATCTCTCGACGTCCTGTTGCTTTGACGATTGAAGCGGATACTCGCGAAAATGAGGAACCACTTTCGCGACGAGATCGCGGATGCTCCGCACCTCGTACTTCAATGTCTGATCAGATCGATCAGGCCGGATGAACCCACACTTCCACAACTGCTGAATCGCGTACAGCAACTCAGCTCGATCTCCGTTTTGGCTTACCGAAAAGCTCGGACGCACGTCCCAGCCAAGTCGATGTCGCTCGCTACGACAAATGGGTACGCAAAAGCAGCCTTCGCCGTCCACAAAACCGGAGATGTAGGAAGGCAGGTCCATGGCAAAGATCAGGGCCGGCGTGTTATGGAACCAATAGGAAAAGGTTCCATCCAGGGGTTCTCACACCCCTGAGTCGTTACGGGGATCGTTACTCCAGAACGATCTTACCCTCGGTATTACCCTCGGCAACCCTGCAGTTGCCGGGAGGGCTTCACCGATTTGAGCCGGTACTGAGGGCGGGATCACTCCCGCCTTGGGCAATGTTACTTACCCGACAAGGAACTTCGCTACCTTAGGACCGTCATAGTTACGGCCGCCGTTTACCGGGGCTTCGGTCGCCAGCTTCTCCGCCGAAGCGGATAACCGTCTTCCTTAACCTACCGGCACCGGGCAGGCGTCAGACTCTATACATCCTCTTACGAGTTAGCAGAGTCCTGTGTTTTTGATAAACAGTCGCAAGAGCCGATTTACTGTGGCCCCCAACAGCGTGAACCATCAGGGGCACCCCTTATCGCGAACTTACGGGGTCATTTTGCAGAGTTCCTTAACCACCGTTCTCCCGAGCGCCTGAGACTACTCGTCTCGCCTACCTGTGTCAGTTTTAGTACGGTCACGAACGCTTCAAAGCTTAGAAGCTTTTCTTGGACGTTCTTCAGATGACTTCGAGGACTTAAATGCTCTCGGTCCCATCCTTCGGCTGATGAGGGCGGATTTGCCAATCCCTCACCTCCAGATGTTCCACGGACATTTCTAATCGTACCGCTCACCCTCTAAACGCCGTCCCTCCATCGCTCCACGTTCATGGCGCAGGAATGTTGACCTGCTATCCATCGTCTACGCCTTTCGGCCTCGACTAAGGTACCGGCTAACCCTGGGCGGAATTACCTTCCCCAGGAAACCTTAGGCTTTCGGCGAGCAGGATTCTCACCTGCTTTATCGTTACTCATTCCGGCATAATCACCTGTACGCCCCGACACCGCTCCTTTCGGTACGGCTTGTATCTGACGTACAGCGCTCTCCTACCACTGCGGCAATCCGAAGATTCCCGCAGTCCACTGCTTCGGTGCAATACTTACTCCCGTTCATTATTGGCGCAGAATTGCTCGACCAGTAAGCTGTTACGCACTTTTTAAATGGTGGCTGCTTCTAAGCCAACATCCTGGCTGTCACGGCAACTCAACTTCCTTAGTGACTAAGTAATGCTTGGGGACCTTAGCAGATGGTCTGGGTTGTTTCCCTTTTGACCGCGAAGCTTATCCCTCGCGGACTGACTCCCGAGATAATCGCACCGGTATTCGGAGTTTGGTTCAGTGGGGTACCCCGGAAAGGGCCCCCATCCAATTCAGTATCTCTACCCCCGGTACGTAGTGGCTCGAGGCTATCCCTAAAGATATTTCGGAGAGAACGAGCTATCTCTGCGTTTGATTAGACTTTCACTCCTCCCCACAAGTCATCCCCTCGGTTTTCAACCCAAGTGGGTTCGGTCCTCCACGCAGTATAACCCGCGCTTCAACCTGCTCATGGGTAGTTCACGCAGTTTCGCGTCTACCACCTGCGACAAATTCGCCCTATTAAGACTCGGTTTCCCTGTGGCTCCCCCGCGGAACGGGTTAACCCAGCCGCAAACGGTAACTCGCCGGATCATTATGCAAAAGGCACGCCGTCACACATTGTCGATTACTCGACCATAGTGCTCCGACCGCTTGTAGGCGTATGGTTTCAGGTTCACTATCCTCCCCTAGGCAGGGGTTCTTCCCATCTTTCAGTCACCCTACTGAGTTCACTATCGGTCGTCAGAGAGTATTTAGCCTTACGGGATGGTCCCCGTAGATTCAGTCGGGGTTCCACGTGACCCGACCTACTCAGGTACCCTTCGGGAGGCAATACAACTGTCGCTTACGGGACTGTCACCCTCTGTGGTCGACCGTTCCAAGTCGTTCTGCTCAGCTGATTGCTTTGTAACTCCCATGTGAAAGGCCCTACAACCCCGCAGAGGAAAACCTCCACGGTTTGGGCTATTCCCCGTTCGCTCGCCGCTACTGAGGGAATCGATTTTTCTTTCTATTCCTCCGGTTACTGAGATGTTTCAGTTCACCGGGTTGGCCGCAACACGCCTATGGATTCAGCGTGCGCTGATTCGGGTATCCCAGGATCAACACTCGTTTGTCAATTCCCCCGGGCTTTTCGCAGACTTCCACGCCCTTCATCGCCTTCTGACACCGAGACATCCCCCATACGCCCTTAGTAGCTTGACCACAATTATCCAAGACTCTCGCCCTGGCGAAAACTCGCCCGTACCGAGCTTTGACCCTCACGGATCTCGCCCCATACAGAAAGCTTTCCTCGTGTTCACACTACCAACAACGATCTTTTCCGAGTTTCAGTTCGAGATCGCAAACGACCAGCGTCTGCCATCCCGAGCGCTCTCTAATGATGCATCGAATCACGCCTCTGCGAACCGCCTTCGAAAAGACTCTCCGCCTAGGCCTTCTTCGCTACATCGAAGATGCCTACTACCTTTACTACAACCAAATTGTCAAAGAACATTGCGACGCTCATTCAGCGCCGGCGTCCGCCCTAATGGACAGAAGCCGCATCCCTCAGGTTCACATTGAACTCGTTCGTTCCGAGCCCAACTCGCCCAGGAAGGCGGCTTGCATCCATCGGCTCGTTCGCCGAAAGAGCCAAATCTAACGATCAGCCCCTGAGTTGTCAATGCAGCCGCGGGCAGGCGAAAAAGTTTTTCTTTCTCCCGGCGCCGCAGCCCCATGCAACTCGCAAGTCACCCAGCGAACTCCAAATTCTACACGCTTCGCCGCGGACTGAAAACCCCCCGGCGATCGTTTTACAGCCGCCTAGGTTGCGGTGTGTCCGCGCGCCGACAGGTTTCCCAAGTCGAACCGTCGCTGTGCTGCGCCGACGGCCGACAAAGTGGAGCCGAAGGGACTCGAACCCTCGACCCTCGGCTTGCAAAGCCGATGCTCTCCCAACTGAGCTACGGCCCCCGGGAAACCGACCAAGTGGGCGCACGAAGAGTCGAACTTCGGACCTCGTCGTTATCAGCGACGCGCTCTAACCAACTGAGCTATGCGCCCGGACCTCTCGGGACAGGCCCGAGATCGATCATTTTAGATTTCCCAGGCTGGCTGTCAAACCGGCATAAATCGAGCTTGTCCCGCAAGCCGATTTTGTCCTATCGTTATCGGCTGTTATATGCCGGACAGTTACAGATTTCGGAGCCTGTGTTTCGAGCGACGCGTCACGCTGCCCAAATGGGGCCGTTTTTGCGGCAATTAGGGGGCCAACGCGCCGCTGAGCACCGGTGCCCAACGCTGCGCTTGCCCGATACCGGGCGCGCAGCTCCCATCCGCCCGGACTGCTGAGAATGGATGATTTCGCGGTTTTCGCCCCCCAAAAAAGGATTGTTTTCTCATGGCACGCCACCCCCAAAAATGGTCTGTTGCGGCCCTCCTGGTCGCGCTCGGTCCTCTGTCCCCACTCGCCGCCCCAGCGGCCACGCCTCCGGTTTCCGAAGCCTTGAAGTTGAAACCCGTCCAGAACCAGATCGATTATGACGTCCCCGACAAGGCGGCCGTCGAAAAATGCACGCTCGAGCCATTTAAACTCGACAAGCTCTCCGGGTGGGAAGTTCGCGACGGAGACGGCAACGTGCTGCGACGCTACCTCGATAGCAACGCCGACAATAAAGTGGACCAATGGTGCTATTTTAAGAACGGTGTTGAGGTCTATCGGGATATTGACGGCAATCACAATCGCAAGGCGGATCAATACCGCTGGCTGGGAACGGCGGGCATTCGTTGGGCGATTGACTCCAATGAAGACGGTCGCATTGACAGCTGGAAAGTCATCTCGCCAGAAGAAGTTTCGGAAGAAGTTGTGCTCGCGCTCAGTACCCGCGACGCGTCGCGTTTCCAACGTCTGCTGCTGACGCCCGCTGAGCTTCGCGACCTCCAGCTGGGAGAAGCCCAGGCGAAACAATTGGCCCAAAAACTCGCCCAGACGGCCGCCGGATTCGAAAAACTGGTGGCACAACAGGATTTCGTCGATCGCGACGCCAGGTGGGTCAATTTCGGCGGAACCCGCCCCGGAGTCGTTCCTGCCGGCACCGAGGGATCGCAGCGCGATCTGCACGTCTACGAAAATGCGGCCGCCGTCATCGAAAGTGGCGGGACTCACAATCAGATCATCATCGGCACGCTTGTGCAGGCCCAAGACGTGTGGAGGCTGGTCGATTTGCCCAGGTCGATTACGGATGCTCAGGCCAGCACGGGTCCCGAGGGGTTTTTCTTTACGGCGGTCTTGCGCCGCGCGGAAGCCGATATCCCGGTCACCGGGGGTCTGAGCCCGGAAGTGCAGCGGCTCATCAGCGAGATGGAGCAGGTCGACAAGGATTTGACATCCGCCACGACGCCGGCGGCATTAGCGCAACTCAACGCCAGGCGAGCTGATGTGCTGGAAAAACTCGCTCAGCAGGCCACGGACGACGAAGATCGCGTGACGTGGCTGCGCCAGCTGGCTGACACCGTCAGTGCGGCGGCTCAGGCCGGAGGCTATCCCCAAGGCATCGAACGCCTGGCCGCGCTCTGCCAGGAATTGGAGCAGCAGAAAGGGGCCCCCGAACTGATCTCCTACATCAAGTTCCGCTGTCTGTCAGCCGAATATGGCCAGAGCATGCAGGAGCCTGATGCGGATTTCGCCAAAATTCAGGACAAATGGTTGGCCGATCTCGAACAGTTCGTGAAAGACTATGCGAATACTCCGGATGCCGCCGAGGCCATGCTGCAACTGGCCGTTGCGGAAGAATTCTCCGGCGATGATGAAGGAGCAGTCAACTGGTATGGCCAAATCTCTTCCCAGTTTCCCGATACCCAAGTGGCGGCCAAAGCCTCCGGTGCCAAGCGGCGGATCGAATCGGTTGGCCAAACACTCTCCTTGACCGGCAAGGATTCCAAAGGCAATACGATCAGTGTCGATGCGTATCGTGGAAAAGTCGTGCTGGTACATTACTGGGCGACTTGGTGCGGACCCTGCAAGCAAGACATCTCCGTCCTGAAGGATATGCAGACCAAGTACGGCAAAGAGAACGTAATGCTGATTGGGGTCAACGTCGATAACGATCGAACCCAGTTGGACGCGTACATGGCCGAGAATAACCTGGCCTGGCCTCAGCTGTATGCCCCCGGTGGACTCGACAGCCCCCTGGCCAATGCGTTCGGCATCCTGACATTGCCGACCATGATTTTGGCTGATAAGGAGGGCAAGGTCGTCAATCGCAATCTCAATGCCGGTGAGGTGGACAGCGAACTCCGCAAATTGTTGCGGTGAGCGGCATTCCCAGCGTTAGGGTGATGAGGTGACGAGGTGAGTCGCGCATTGTTGCGCATCTATCCCACGCCACCCTCATTCCCGCACCGCCACACCCCCACGCTGGGCTGTTGAGAATATGGCAAGGACGGCAACGGTATATTCGTAAGCAGCCATTCTGGCCCCCTCTCCCCCGAATTTCTCGCGTCAGAAGCTTTCTATTGCAGCCAATCAGACCGCGAGCAATTTGGGGGAGAGGGTCGGGGTGAGGGGGCCGATATCGCGCGAAACCTGGGCCCCGAAATGGGGGCTCCAACCCCACGTGCTTCGCGATCGCAATGGCAATTGAGTCCACGTCATCAAGCGCCTCTAGGTTGGAAAAGCGGATCACCTTCCAGCCTCACGCTCCGATGATCTCTTGCCGTTTCTCATCTCTGGCAATCGACGTAGTCGTGATAGCCTCCGTCTATCTCCACCACCAGACGTTCTTCCACACACGCCAAGTCAGCGATGAACGGCTCGAGATATTGGCGGCGAAACTGGAGGCCGCACAAGCGTCGAGCACGCAGGACGTACCAGAGCAACGATTCCGCTTCTGTCTGGCGCATGCGCGGATCACGACTGTGGGCGGTTGTTTTCGGGTTCTGGCGGTGTGTCATGAGTCCCGTTCCTGGTCCCACTTTGGACGCTCTTCGAGGCTCGGGAAATGGCCGGCTGATCCCCGCTTCAGCCCCCTCACCCCCCGCCCTCTCCCCCAAATAGTCCGCGATTCTATCAACAGAAATCGATCGTCCTTCGCGCGAACAATTCGGGGGAGAGGGGGCCAGAATTGCTGCATCCACATATACCGCAAAGATATTTCCGTTTTCCATGGCAGACGTAACCCAGGGCCGCGCTGGTTACTTGACGGTGACCGTGCTTCGCCCTGATAGTTCAGCGCGCCCCATTCGGGGCGGCCGGAGCACAAGAGACGTGCGGCCGACCTGAAAGTCCCTGCGAGGCAAGAGCAAGAGACACATTGCGGCTCGGAACAAAAACCGGATAAGCGCCAATCGGCCGCAAGGCCGACTTCTTAACACCCCACTCCCGCTCACCGTCACACCCGCTCACGACCGGAGCTGGTTGTAAAAGCTACCGAGCCGGCGAGCGGCATTTTGTAGTTTTTGCACAGGTTGTCGGTCGCGCGAAAGAAACACTTGAGCGAATCTTGCCAAAAATCCGTATTTCCGTTACGTTCTAGCTTCAATCGTCCTTGCGGCACACAAGTTGCAAATTCCCGCTGCAGCGATAAGGGACAAATCGCTGCATCCGCTGGGACGACACTGCCAGTCGCCAACGGATAATTCCCGCCGAGCGTTGTACGCTACGTTGGCGGCGAGGCGTTTTACCTGGAACGGATGCTGGGAGAAACGAAGCTCATGTGGACCCTTTCTCTTCCCGTCATTTTCTGGTTAACCATAGCCATACAGTTGATGGGGATGGGCAGCATCATCGCGATGCGCTTGTGCCCCAGCGGCCGTCGGCAGTCTGCTTGCCAGAAGCTCTTCATGACCGTCCTGCTCGCGTTGGGATTAATCACGGTCCTGTCGTTCGGTGCGGCCAGTGATTCGTGGGTAACGTCTGGGGCGACTTTATCGGTTATGACAGTCTGCGCGACCTTCGATTGTCGCAGCGAAAAGAAGCGATCGGTCGTGTTTTAGGCCGGTCACGTCCCCTGGCAGCCTCTCCTGCGGTCTCGCGTGCACGGCCTTAAGTACCTGCACGTCAGTCTCTTGCGCCTATTCCAGGGCTGTTTGTACGTGGCAGCCGTCTCGGAACATCGGCAAAATCCAAAAAAACCTACCTTTCTTCGCTGTTGGATACCGAAACTAAGTATCGGGCAGTTGAATCGGATACCGGAGTTGCGCAGGGGGGACCGCAAGGCAACTCGGCGGTAGACGTGGCTGGGCCACGATGCCGATCCCTCCTCCTACATCTACCGATCACTCCCACGATGCTCTGGTTCGAGCAGCCCTACTTGCCAAACTGAACATCCCAACGACCCCAGAATTTTGTTGTCACAGGACGCGCCACCATGCGGCCGGTACGCCGTCATGGATGCTGGTTCCCATGACAGCGGATGACCGACAAAATTAGGGAGATTAACCTCAGGAGGGGGGACCCATGCGACGTTTACTTCTAGGATTGGCGATAGCATCCATCGCCGCCCTGTCGCCTTGCTGGGTGCACGCTGATGATCAGCAAATTGCACAACAGATTGTCCAGCAATTGCGGCAACAGAAAACCGACGGAAACCTGACCGGTTTCGGCATCGACTTGGAGGTCGAGAGTGGCATCGTTTGGCTCAAAGGCCACGTCAGCTCGTCGGAGCAGCAAAACATGGTGCTCGACATCGCTCGACGTGTGTCAGGGGTCGAACAGGTGGTCAACGACCTCCAGGTGAAGACAGCCCAAGTCGAGCCGCAACCGCAACCGCAGCCGAAGCCGCAAGTGCGACCGGCATTGCTCAAGTCGGAGAGCGGGAGCAAGTTTCTCCAGAAGCCAAGCGAGCTATTGACGAATCTGCGCGGCAGTGTGGAGCGAGCTTTCCGCCCAGCGAAGGACGATCCAGCGAAAGACGTCCAGCCGCGGCAGCAACCTCAGGTCGCGCAAGTAGCCCCGACGCCAGCCCAGCCAACACCGGCCCAGCCAACACCGGCCCAGCCAACACCGGCTGAGCCGACCCTGGCACGGCCGCATGACGTGATAGCGTCAACGCCGACCGTTGCTCGGCACCGCCCAGTGGCCCGCCAGCCGCGCGAAGCAGCCCCTCAAAAGGTCCAGGCCGCACCGGTTTCGCAAATTGCGCGCACCACTCCGTCCGACGAGCAATTGGCCGAAGAGGTGATTGGCAAGTTGCGGACGCAAAAAGAACGAGGGACACTGAGGAACTTCGATGTCGACGTGCAAGTCAACAATCAAGTAGTGTGGATCTCCGGCCGTGTGGCTTCGGAAGCGCAGCAATCGTTGGTGCTCGACATCTCACGCCGTGTGCGTGGCGTCAAGCAGGTTGTGAACGATCTGCACGTCGCCAGCTCAGCTCCCGTGCAGGTCGTGTCGACTCCCGTGAGCCCCGCTGCAGCCGACTTGGCACCCGTCTCGCAAGAACCAACCCCGATCGGAACCGCGGTAGCTGCCACTCGAGCTCCCGCACCGTTCCAATATGCTCCGGCACAGGCCGCACCCGTGGCTGCCTCTCGAGCACCGCTGGCCTTCGCCCCGCTCAGTCCGTGGCCTATTCACAACAAGTCATGGGCCAGCCCGTGGCTGAGGTACAGGCCGCTGCCGGCGTCGCCCGCGCTCGTTTCGATCACCCGTCCATGCCCGGATACGCCTGGCCCAGTTACGCAGCTTATCCGAATTATGGTGCTGTCACGTACCCGCGACAGTACTCGCCGACCGCGTGGCCCTACATTGGTCCCTTCTACCCCTATCCCCAGGTCCCCTTGGGATGGCGGAAGGTCACGTTGGAATGGGATGACGGCTGGTGGATGCTGGACTTCAAGAGCAAGTAAGTCCCGGATCTATCGTTCGGATGCTGATCAAGCTCCCCCCGCGAGCTGTCTCGAGGGGGGAGCTTTTTTGATGGGGTGAGCGGGTGATGGGGTGTGTCCCGATGGTTTTCAGACGTCGCGTCGAACGTCGAATGAGAGCAGGGAGAACCGGATTTCGTCAGGCGACGCGGCACCACGGTACCCAGACTGGCACCGATTCTCCACGCGGCAGAGGGAACGTCGAACATCGAACGTCGAACATCGAACGTCGAATGAGAGCGGGGAGAACCGGGTTGCGTCAGGCGACGCGACACCACGGTACGCAGACTGGCGCCGATTCTCCACGCGCATCTCGCGTCCCACGGGCTTTCGACTGCATCCGCCAGGCTTCTTCATTGGAAGTTCGACGTTCCCTCCGGCCCCGAAACACGCTTTCCCTGCGCGAGGATGCCGGCCCGCTCTCCTCACCCCTTCACCGCCACACCTCCAGGGGGCGAAAGATTTTTTCGGCAAGATCCGAAAAATCCGCAAGTTCGGCCCAGATTAACACGATAAGTAGGTCTAGCGATAATCATCAGCCCGAACGAGGACTTCTGCGGCTGATTGAACGAATCCATTGGCTGGTCAGTTTCCTACTGCATGACCGCCCATCAAGTGACCATCAAGGAAGATCCGATGTCGCAAAAGACTCTTTCCACTGCCCTCTGCGTTGTCATGGCGTTCCTGGTGTTGGGCAGTACCGGATGTATCCGGCCAACTATGGGGCCCATGCTGCCAATTCCAATTCCGGTCAGTCCCTATTTCCAGGACCAGAAGGAAGATCAGGTCTGGGCGCATGAACGATATGAACGTGTACCGATCCTGGGGCCGATAACGGCTGGCGGACCGGCTGTGGCATTGGATCCGCCCAGTGACGATGAAGTGATGGTGGCGTTTGAAAAAGCACGACCGATCGAGGGTGGCCTGCCGTTTCTGCACGAAGTTCAACGGAACAATGTGCGGATCTGCAAAGAAAAGATCGCCGACTACGTCGATCCGCCGCGATTCGTTCCGATGATCGGCCCGGCTCAGTTGCATCACGCGCATTACAAGTGCACGGTCTATTACGAAGAAATCACCTGGGTTGGTTGGCCCATCCCGTACTCGTATCGTGACGAGGACTCAGTGGAGGTGATCTACATCGACCACAACCACTTCCACATGGTTGGCGACGTTGATCCCGGTGCCTGTTCCCACTATTGATTTGTTACTACCTCGCTAAATATGCCCAAACGGATCCGGTTCTCGCGTGGAGAACCGGATTCGTTTTTCTGTGCGTCCTGGGCCCGTAACGATGGACAGGCCAACATCTTTCCACCGCCTGCCTGCACGCAGGCTGTTAGGGCGATGCTGATCGAGACCGCTGAAAAAGTAGGTCCCGGCTGCCGGACGGGACCTCGAAGCGGCCGGTCGTCCGCCACTTCCTCCGCGTCGCGATTGCCGACGATCGTTGCCAGGTCCCGCTCGGCAAGCGGGACCTACTTTCTGGCGAATCATGCGAGTATTTCAGCAGGCTCCGGATCGGCCTGTAACAACCCACCGACGCCGTATACGAGCTTGGGCCCATCTACGTGAATAATCCGAGCTGGACCGATCGGGCTGCTGCCTACGGCCGATTCCGGCTGGAGGTGCCGGGTGGTGAACTCCACCACACGAGCGGCCGGATGCCTCAGCGAGGCAACCACCCGTCAGGGGTGTTATTCGTGTGATTCTGACGCTGCCCCTGACGCGCAGCCATGTGGTCCGAAGCGGCACGGACTCGGTCTAACTCCGCGTCCTGCCGCAAATCGATTGCCATGGGCAGAATCACGATTACCATGGAAAGTAACTGTGGCAATATCAGCAGACGCCAGCCCGATTCATCCCCGTTTCATGCGAGCAGAGATTTCTATTATGCGCTCCCCTCGTCAACGTTCCTCTCAGCGAACCGTTCTACGCCGGCGGCGAAGGATTGCCCCCAAACGACAGCTCTCGTTTCAGGCCCTGGAATCGCGTTGCCTGTTAGCCGGCATTGGCGATTGGGCTTATATCGATTTGGGAGGTCAATTGACGGATGGATCGACAACCTTTGAAAACCTGGCGGGAGTCACATTCTGGGGGGATCAGCTGGCGGTTGTCGCCAACGTGAATCCGGACGGCGGCGACCCTGAGGCGCGCCTGCTTCTGGTGGATTTCGACATTGAGACCCACACGGCCAGTGTGGCGGACGATCTCACGATTCCGTCGCTCGGTGGGGCGACTCGCGTGGAAGATGTCAGCTCTAACGGTACAAACCTGTTTATGACGGGCAACTCGCTCTCCGTGTTAGCGAGTACTTATGGCGAGGCGTTTCGGGCCATGTTTGATGGTTCCAGTATCCAGACTACGGGTCTGGGCGTCATCCCGGGCAAGAACGTGACAGATCCGCTGATGAGTTCCCAAGGGATTGCCGTCAATTCCGATGGAGTCGTGGTGGGAACTTCTGACGGGGGTCGCGCGATTTTTGAATATGACCAGCAGATGGAGCACGCGGGGGACGTGATTGGCGTGGGTGTTCTATTCGGTGTTTCAGATGACCGCGTGAAGGTGGGTATCAGCTCTGCCGCCGCCGTCTGGGAGGCGGACAATACAACTCGGCGGTTTGTCACTGATCCCACGGGTCGGGGTACCGGACTGTTTGCGATCTCGCCCGACCATAGCCGATTGCTGGGTTCGAGTGATGTCGCAGACCAAGGCACGGGTACTGTCTCCGAGAAACTGACCAAGTGGACGTACGAAGGTGTGCCGAGTCTGATTGGAGATGGGGCTGGAGGCTACGTCGACGGTCGGTTCACCGGCGGTACCAACGCGGATGTCGGTTATTATGTCGCTTCGGGGCCGGCGGTTAGTCCGGGCGATCTGCTGTACATTGAGCCGGCGGACACGACGCTCTTGGTGGCGGATTGGTTTGAATCGTTCAGTGGGATTGATCTTGATGCGGAGTCGTCGGGAGTGGGGCCCGATGTCGCCTTCGACTATGAGCACGGAGTGGTCGCAATTATTTCGGGCAGCCATGCCTTCCTGGCGAAGATTAACCGGGTTCCCCTGGCCTTGGACGACGATTACGAGGCAGTGGAAAACGTACCACTGGTCGTGTCCGCCCCGGGGGTATTGGATAACGACCTCGATGATAGCCCGTCATTGTCGGCGGTGGAGGTCGAGGCACCCGAGCACGGGACGCTCGATCTGAATGCGGACGGCAGTTTCACCTACACTCCCGATCCGGACTTCAATCGTGAAGACAGCTTTACGTACCTGGCCACCGACGGGGAGTTATCGAGCGAAGTGGTGACCGTTTTCATCACGGTCGACACGCCTTTTCCCTGGTACAATGGAATCGAGCCTTTGGATGTGAGCGACAGCGGGGGAATTTCGCCGCTCGACGCGCTGCTGGGTATCAACTCGATCAATTCCTTGGGGGCGCGAGAACTGTCCCAGGACCGTCCGCGTCCGCTGACGCAGCCGTTCTACGACACGTCGCGTAATGGATTACTTTCCGCCCTCGATGTGCTGCTGGTGATCAACTACTTGAATCGGCGGGCGAGTGGCGACGGAGAAGGTGAGTCGGATGAAAGCTTGTTGCTGCTGAGCGGCGATGATGTTACCGCGACGGTGCCCCTTTCCACAATCCCCGTTTCGTCGAGTGGGCCCGAGGTTACGAGTGATGCCGATACCACGGGCGATTTCACCTTTGCGTGGTCGGGTACTCCGACCTTGGAAATAGGCTTCAAGCCGGAAGCCATCCACGAACGGGATTCAGTGCGCGAGTGGGCGGCGGTGTCGGTGAACGAGGATCTGGAGGCCGTGCTGGACGATCTCTGTGAGGATTTGACGGGCAACTGATCGTCGCGTGAAAACAATGACCGAACCCTATGACGTTGGTGTGCTGGTCCATTTTCCCGAAGATGTCACGCAACGCGTCAAATTGGACTTGATCGACCTGGCCGACAAGTGGAACGGTTTCTCCCAGGGGGGATGGCCATTCGCAGTAGCCCTGCTGCCAACCGGCGATTACGTGGCATTTGTGTTCGAGAGTCCCGACAACGCCAACATGTTCATCTCCCATGCCGAACGTTACCTGGCGGCGGTCGAAGAGGAAGATGATATCGATCAACTCTACTCGATCATCATGTGCTGGACCGGTTTGGTCGGTGGCGACAATCGATAAGAGTTCTGCCGTCTCGGTGGCCTGACTGTGCCGGACATCCCAGAGCGGGCTCGCCCCTGCCCGGGCTTCGAGGTGTTTCGGATCTGGCCGCGGCACGACGGCACGTTCTTTGGCCGCCCTGTTAATATCATTCACCTGCCAGGGTGATATAGGCCAACACCGCCAGAGGCACAAATGCAAGTGCGGAGACCAGGATTACGCCGCCCACTGCTTCGATCATCGTATCGCTCCGCTCCCGTCCCGTCCCGTTGTGGGCGACAAATTGATTGTACGACAACAATGTGACACGACGCACAACGGGCTACGAGTGGTTGTTCGCATCTCGCAGACTGGCTTCAGGAATCAGGAAAAAATCACTTTAACTTGTTCCCTTGCCCCTTTGGGGAGAGGGTGATCGGGAAGTTATTTTTCCCGCGCAGCTGAGCCTTATGTCTTCTGCGCGACGATTGGCAATTGGTCGATCTTAGCCGCCGTGATGAAGTCGTTTTCCGACAATCCGCCAATGGCGTGGGTCCAGAGTTCGATGGCTACATTGCGATACCCCGTCAGGTGCAGGTCGGGGTGGTGTCCTTCATCTTCGGCCAATTCCGCCACCAGATTGAAGAATTTCATGCCCGCCATGAAGTTCTTCACCACCCACTCGCGGCGGATTCGGATGCCGTCGCCAGTGAGGTGCCACCCTGGCAGGTCTCTGAGCAATCGTTCGACCTCGTCACGCGGCACTGGAGGCACACCACCCTCACAGGGTACACATTTCTTGGTTCGCAGTTGTTCGACGGAGTCGATAGCCATGGTTGATCCCCCCGGGTCGTGGCGTTGGTCTTCTTACTCGATTTTGGTGTAAAGCAGGCGGCGTTTGACCTGTTTCGAGCGGTCTGGGAACCGCGGGGCAGGCTTCACGAGACACCGGCGCAGCATGCTGCCTGTCCTCGCCTCTCCGAACGCAATTCTAATGATAATGATATTGTTACATTTTAGAGCAACATTCTAGTTCGAATGTTTGACTTTGACTCCCATCGCCCTGCGCGGTGGGTGAATCTGACTGGCAGGCTACCCGAACCGCCCCACAAGGCTCCCTTTTTCACCCACTTCGCCGCCGGAAGCGGCGAAGTGGGTGAAAAAGGGAAGAGGGGGGCATTGCTGTAGCCAATCAGTCAGATTCACCGCGTGAGGCGGGCTGGACGGGGTCTTGGTTGCGAAATCAAACAGTCGAACTAGCAAGCTGGCAAGCCTCACAGCGTTTGGGGCGTTTTGATTGCCCTCTCGTGACAGCGTCGCGTGAAACCGCCAATATGCTATGCTGTGTCTGCGAAATCAAGCCACGGTTCGCCCTCCAAACGGGGCAAAGTGATTCCATGACGACCAAGGAGATCTTGCCATGAAATTTAGCAGACGCGACGTTTTGGCAGGCAGTATCGGGATTCTAGGCGTACCCACACTCGCCTCGCAGGCCTTGGGCAATGAGCAGACGGCAAGTGTCCCGAAAGACGTGATTGTGTTGGTGGCTGAACTCACGGCCAAGGCCGGCGAGGAAGGGGCTGTGAAGAAGGCATTCATCGACATGCTCGCACCCACCCGAAAGGAGCAAGGTTGCATTTGTTATAACCTGCATCAGTCCGCGAAGGACCAAAAAGTCTTCATGTTTTACGAGTTGTGGGCCAATCAGGAAGCGCTCGACGCTCACGGCAAGAGCCCTCATATGGCCGTTATGCGTGAAGCCACCGCCGGCAAGATCGAAAAGGGCGGGGCCACGCGGTACGAATATCTTTAGTGCACACGGTCACGAGTAACGTGTCAACTCTACAAATTGGGGTGAAGCGTTGTTCTCAACGGCGTACGACACCGCGTCCACGCGGTGTCGTACATGCGTCTCGGCCCAACCCAATTCTCAAGCGTGGCAAGGCACTAGCCTAATCGCTTCAGTTTGCTGACGCGGCCCGTCGCGACCCATTCGGCGACAAAGATGTTCCCGTCACGATCGAAACAGGCGTCGTGCGGATGTACGAATTTACCGGGCTTCCACTGTGCCTCGTCACCGCGAATCGTGAACTTGCTGTCGCTGCGGATCCGCTGGGAATCGTCCCCGAGCTGCGCGACTACCTTGTTGTTGCGGTCCAGAATGGAAACGCGAGCGAACAACTCGGGCACCACCATCAGATCGCCGAAGGTATCGATGTTGGCCGGCAGGCCGAACCCTTCGATCGTCTGGACATATTTCCCGTCGAGCGTCAGATATTGCAGCGTATGGTGCGCTCGATCGGCCACGATCATGTGCGGCTCGCGGCCGGGCCGAGCATCGATCCACAGCCCGTGCGGCGTGTCGAATTTGCCTTTTCCTTCGCCGGGTCCACCCAGACTGCTCTGCCACGCGCCGGTCTTATCGTAGCGATGAATGTAGAACGACCCGTAACCGTCCGCGACAAAGAAATCGCCGTTGGGGAGGAACGCGGTGTTCGTCGGCATAAAACGGTCGCGGCCCCAGATTTTTTGCGGCGCCGTGTCTTCGCCGTCGGCATACACGCCCGCTTGCATGGGAGCGTGTTGTTGCCAGACGGTTTCCCCATTCAGGTCCAGTTTGGCAATCGCCTTCACCTGCTGGTAAGCACACACATAGAGGAATTCCTGGCCGTCCTCTTCGCGGACTTCGATCCCATGGCCTCCGCCCTGAAATTGGCTGCCAAAGGAGCGGATATATTTCCCGTCGCCGTCGAACACGAAGATTGAAGGGTGATCCGGCTTGTCCGTATGCCCCTCGTGAATCACATACAGGCGACCAGCTCGATCCACGGCCACGTTGTGCGTGGTCTGCCAACGAAACTGGCCAGGCAATTGGGGCCAGTTGTGGTGGACTTCGTAGCGGTAATCCCCCGTCCCCACAATGATCTTGCTCTGCGTCTTGCTGGCGGTCAGGACCGCCGGCGAAGCGATGGTGACGGTGGTGGCCGCCGCGGCGGCAGAGAGAAATCGACGTCGAGTGAGACCCTTACGAGCTGGCTCGGACATGGTAGATCCTCACGAATGAACGAGGCGTTTAAAATCGTTGGCGGAGTGGCGTAAGGTCCCCGGCCGTGCCTTTTTGTAGCGTCGCGTGTGGATAATGCGAGTGACTTTTTCCCCAGCGGCCCTCATTCGCTTGTCGCGCCTCCTCTCACTCAAGCCGAGTACCCGCCCAAGCGTGGGGATTCCGGGCGCAGACCGCCATATCCGATTTCCAGCGACCCAACCCGAGTTCCGATCGGTTGACGGTGGGGTGCATGTGCCACGTGGTGCCAGGGGATAGACTATGGGAAGATTGTCCGAGCATTTCTGGCACTGGCAGCACACATCACCTGATGAAGGGAGAATTGATCCATGAGCGATATGCATCGACGACGGTTCTTGGGATATGTGGCGGCAACCGCGGGAATTACCGCGGCAGGTTTGGGGACCAACCTGTTGGCGGCAGAGGAGAAGCGCAAATTCACGATGGATCTGGTCTGCGGTGCGATTGGTGTACAAGCCGATCAACAGGGTGCCATCCAACTGGCACGGCAGGGAGGTTTCGAATCCGTACAGCCGTCGGGGGAGCTGGTAAAGTTATCGGCGGGTCAGTTGAGCGAGCTGTTGGACACCTTGCGTGAGAGCAGGCTGGTCTGGGGAGCGGCGGGGATGCCGGTCGATTTTCGCAAGGACGACGCCACATTCCAGGACGGTCTGCGGAAACTGCCGCCGCTGGCCGAAGCGTTTCAGCGGGCGGGAGTCACGCGTGTGAGCACCTGGCTGTCACCCACTCACCAGGAACTCACCTACCTGGTGAATTTCAAACAGCACGCAGCGCGGCTCCGGGAAGTGGCCCAGGTACTGGGGGACCATGGCCAGCGTTTTGGCCTGGAATACGTCGGTCCAAAAACCTCGTGGAGCGCACGGCGGTATCCGTTCATCCACTCGATGGCGGAAGCCAAGGAGTTGCTGGCGGCCATCGGGCAAGATAACGTCGGTCTGGTTTTAGACAGTTGGCATTGGTACACCGCCGGCGAAACCCAAGAAGACCTGCTGACTTTGTCGAACAAGGACGTTGTGGCCTGCGATCTGAACGACGCCCCGGCCGGAATATCCGGTGGACCAGCAACTGGACTCACAACGCGAATTGCCGGCCGCCACGGGCGTCATCGACCTGAAGGCGTTCCTGGGATCGCTTGTGGCCATTGGCTACGATGGACCGGTGCGTGCCGAGCCTTTCAACAAGACGCTGAATCAAATGGACAACGACGACGCGATTGCCGCCACCTCGGCCGCTCTGCGGAAGGCCTTCGCATTAGTCGAGGCGTAGGAGCGAGGTGTGCCGAGCTGGCCCGCATGGCCGTGCTGTCGCCATATCGGGTTTGCCGTGGGATGCTATCGGTGCTTAGTTCCACGGTATCCGGGTCAGGCCAGCGAATATCGGAAACTCCGGCCCCGCTGGCGGGTTGTCATTGACGAGCGAAACCCCTTATGATCTGGCGAACTGGCCGGTTCAAACCGGCCTGTATCACGTCACGATCGTTTCATTTGCTCAAGGATCCGCAATCCATGATTGGGAAGAAATACCTGCACACCTCTTCGGGAATTATGGGATGCTTGTTGTTGGCCACTGTCACACTGGCCCAAGATGCCGGCGGACCGCCAGAGCGGAGTGAAGTGGCGGCGCAATACAAATGGAACCTGACGGACATGTACCCGTCCGAGCAGTTGTGGGACGAGGATTACCAGAAGATCGAAGGGAGAATCAAACAGTTTGCGGCACTGAAAGGAACCACCGGTCAGTCGCCTGAGCAGCTGCGCAAGGTGTTGGAGATGCATGATCAATTGAACGTGCATCTCGACAAACTTAACGCGTATGCCTCGCAGAAGTTCGATCAGGACATGCGGCAACCGAAACAACAGGCGCTGCGTGATCGAGCGCGGACGTTGGTCGCCAAATACCGCGAGGCACTAGCCTGGCTGGATCCCGAGCTGACAAGTTTGCCCAAGGACCGGCTGGATGCCTGGCTGCGCACGGATGAATTGGCGATCTATCGTCACTACTTCGACAATCTTCTTCGGATGCGGCAGCACATTCTGTCGCCTCGCGAAGAGGAACTCCTGGCGATGGCTTCCAAGGCGACTGGTTCGTCAGCCAATACGTTTGGGCTGTTGACCAACACGGAACTCAAGTACCGCACCATCAAAGATGCCGAAGGGAACGAAATCACCGTCACGGTTCCGGTTTATTACGATCTGATCTATTCGAAGGATCGACAGGTCCGTCGTGGTGTGTACCTGGCGTTGCACCAGAGTTACCTGGATGTCAAGAATGCCTTGGCTTCCACGCTCGAAGGTGCCGCCCAACACGACTGGTTTTATGCCAAAGCCAGGGGCTATGAAAGCAGCCTGGATGCAGCGCTCGATCAGGAAAACCTGCCACCGTCGGTGTACATGAATCTGATCGATACCGTGAACAAGAACCTGCCGCTCTTGCATCGCTACACTGCGCTGCGCAAGCGGATCTTGAAACTGGACGAAGTCCACCCCTACGATCTCTACGTCAGTCTTGTGGACGCGCCAGAGCAGAGGTACACGTACGAGGAGGCGGTGGAGCTGATTGTGAAGAGCCTGGAGCCGATGGGTCACGACTACGTCGAGGCCTTGAAGCTGGGGTTCAATTCAGGCTGGATCGACGTGTATGAGAACAAGGGCAAACGTAGCGGTGCGTACTGTGGCGGTCCCTACCTCGTACATCCCTATGTGCTGCTGAACTTCAAGGGGAACTACAGTGGCGTGTCAACGACCGCCCACGAGATGGGCCATGCCATGCAGAGTTACTTTGCCAACACGACCCAGCCCCCTGTGTACGGCGACTATCCCATGTTCACGGCCGAAGTGGCTTCGACGGCCGCCGAGATTGTTTTCAAGCAGCAGATTCTCAGCCAGACCACCGATACGCGGCAACGAGCGCTGATGATCGATCGCATGTTGGATGATATTCGACAGACAGTCTTCCGTCAGACTCGCTTCGCCGAGTTTGATCTGGTGATTCACCAAATGGCCGAAAACGGTGAGCCGATGACGGCCGAGGCGGTGATGGCCAAGAGCAGGGATATCTTTCAGAAATATTACGGTCCCGAACTCGTTCTGGATCCGGAAGCGGATGTGGAGTGCCTGCGCGTGCCGCACCATTACTATAACTACTACGTCTATCGTTATGCCGACAGCTATTCCGCCGCCGCGACGATCGCCAAGCGTATTATGAGTAAGGAACCGGGCGCCGTGGACGACTGGATGAAATTTCTCAAAACGGGCAACAGCATGTATGCGATCGACATGCTGAAGATCGCCGGCGCCGATATGACGACGCCCCGACCGGTTGAAGACTGTATGGCCATGTTCGAAGATCTGATGAACCAGCTGGAGGCGCTGTTGAGCTCCCTGTAACGGGGCGCTGCCGCCGCCACTTGGATTGCGGGCATCGCCCGCATGAGTCTGTCGTGGTTTCGGCAAGAGTGATTTGCCATAAGCACCTGTGCAAAGAGGAACATGAAATGGATCTTACAAGACGCGACTTACTGAGATTGGGTTCGGGGACGGGTGCCATGCTTCTGGCGGGTGTCCAGCCGTTGGCGGCATTGGCGAGCTTCCAGGGCGGGAGGATTCCGATCGGTTTGCAGCTCTACTCGGTGCGACACGATTGCGAAAAGGATCTGCCGATGGTTCTGGAAGCCGTGGCCAAGATGGGTTATCAGGGCGTCGAATTTGCCGGCTACTACGGCCGCACTGCCGAGCAGCTGAAGGAACTACTCGATCAAAACGGTCTGAAATGCTGCGGCTCTCATATTCAGCTCAGCGCCCTCCAAGGCGATGAACTGGAACAGACCGTCGCATTCAACGAGACAATTGGTAACAAGTATCTGATCGTGGCCTGGATGCCGGAGACCTACACCAAGTCGCTGGCAGCGTGCCAGGAAGTCGCCAGACAATACAATGACATTGCCGCCGCGATCAAGGACCAGGGGATGTTCGTGGGGTACCACGCGCACGGGGGCGATTTCAAGAAGATTGGCGACGAGTTTGCCTGGGATTTGTTCTTCGAGAACACCGGCAACGACGTCGTCATGCAGTTGGACCTCGGCAACTGTGTCGAAGGTGGCGGGGATCCGATCGCGACACTCAAGCGATTCCCCGGCCGCTCGCAGACGATCCATTTGAAAGAGACGGGTGGGGCAGACACGGCGGTGATCGGCGAAGGAGATGTCAACTGGAAACAGGTCTTCGAGATCTGCGAGACGACCGGTGGCACGAAGTGGTATATCGTGGAACACGAACGGCCCGTCGGCACGCCGCTACGCAACGTCAATCGCTGCCTGCAAAGCCTCAAGAAGATGGGAAAGTAGCCTCGTGGGTCATGCCCCGCGGCTGACCCAGGCGGTTCCAGCCACGGCGGTTTCCGCCGCGCAGTGCCGCACTGCAACGCAGTGGCATTCCAGAGCCCGGGGTCGCCGCGGATGCGGCGCACCCCGGGTACGCATGACCCAACACCCCAAACACCAACGGTGTTTCACAAATGCGTTCCGGGGCCTGATTTTGTTGCTTACCATTCGGCAACGCCGCGATGGCCGGTTCGGGCTATGCCAACCGTTGGCAGGCTTTGTGGCGAAAGCAACTGGTGATGTGATCGTTCACCATCCCCACGGCCTGCATGTGTGCATACATGATCGTGCTGCCGACGAATTTGAAACCGCGTTGCTTGAGATCTTTGCTCAGCGCGTCCGAGTGGGATGTCGAGGCGGGTACTTGTTGCTGCGTTTTCCAGCGGTTTTGAGTCGGTTTTCCATCCACGAACTGCCAGATATACTCGCTGAAGCTGCCGACTTCCTCCTGTACTTTGAGAAAAGCCCGCGCGTTATTCACGGCCGCGGTGATCTTCTGTCGATTGCGAATGATGCTGGCGTCGACCACCAGGCGGTCGATACGTCGGGCGTTGAAACGCGCCACCTTGACAGGATCGAAACCCGCGAAGGCCTGGCGATATCCTTCACGCTTGTTGAGCACCGTGGACCAACTCAGCCCCGCTTGAGCACTTTCGAGTACCAGGAACTCAAACTGCTTGCCGTCATCCCGGACCGGCACGCCCCATTCTTCGTCGTGGTAAGCAACATAGAGTTCGTTGCCGGCCAGAGCCCACGGACAGCGGGACGGTGAAGTTTCGGACATAAGACAGTTTCCTTTCGCTGTGCGATCACGTGATTGTAGCAGCGAGCGGAGATAACAGAGTGTTCCCTCTCTGTTTCCTCCGTTTCCTCCTGTTCAAATCGATTCTGAGGAATCTCCAAAAGCGACCAAGTTGCCGAAGTTGTTTCTGAGCAGGTCGTAACCTGTGCATTTTCTCCTGCCTCATCGATCGCCGGCCTGAGGAGGAGGAAGCCCGACATCAGGTGTCTGGCAGCCCCGCATCGGTAGCCTGCAATCGTGCCGCCATGGGGACCTTGCCAACGGTGGACTTGTGGTTCAAGACGAGCAAAAGAGAACGGAGCAGCGCGGTGCGCACCGCGACACGGGCTCAATGCTTCAAGGTCGGCGGACCCTCAATCCAGCCCAGTGAGGCGAGAAACTTGTCCGTGGCGACGACCGTTTCGTAGTACGGTTTATTGCCGTCTCGCCCGTAATTGAAGAACCCGTGTGGTTGGCCTTCAAAGATCATCAAGGTGCACTCGATTCCCGCCTGCTCCATGGCTTGCTTGAACTTCTCGGCGGTGCTGACCGGCACCAACGCGTCTTGGGAGCCAAGAAACACGATCGCCGGCGGGTCATCCTTCGAAACATTATGCGCCGGCGAAAACTCCTTGTACCGATCTCCCACTCGCTGTGTTCCCCAGCCGTTGGGTCCGTTGTCAAACACAGGATTGAACAACACCATCGCATTCGACTTGGCCGACACATGAAGGTCGTCCTGTGGATCGTCCATTCCATCCACCATGCCCACAAAAGCTGCCAGGTGGCCGCCGGCCGAACCACCCGCAGACGCAATTCGATCGGGATCGATGCCCAGCGTCAACGCGTGGCTGCGAACCCACCTCATCGCGGATTTGGCGTCTTGCACGCAGACAGTGGGCGGATCTTTCGATTGTCGATCGAGCAGGCGGTATTGCACTTGGACCACAACCATCCCTCGCGACGCAAGGTACTTGCTGTGCTCGTTAAATTGTCCAGGCGCTCCCCCTACCCAGCCGCCGCCGTGAAAGAAGACAACCGCGGGACGGTTGTCCATGGCTTTCCAGTCCTTCGGTTTAGTGACGTAAAGCGTCAGTTGCTGGTCCCCCGCCGTTTTGTAGACGATTGGCTCACCCTCCGGTTTCGCGCCGTAGCTGGATGTGGGGAGAGTCATGCCGCAGGCGGCGAGAATACAGATTGTTAGAAGTGGTCGTGGCATAGGTGGAACATCCACGGAGAGAAGAGTTTGGGCTCACGGTTTTCGATTCGCGGCACTAATTGTAACTCAGGCCGTACGGTGCTGGTAGCGCTGCCGCGGTAGTGACAGGCATCCGGGTGAATAGCCGGCTTTGGGGTGAACGACTTCTGGCGGCGTGCTGCGCCAGGCTATTTTTCCTTTTGCACCTTCCCAACTCCCTCGATCGATTGGACGATCCGGTCCAATTGCTCGAGGGCAAATTGGCCGGTGATCTGCACTTGATTGGTGATCTTGCTGCGGATCGTGGGGACCATGACCACCTGGTTGTCAATGATCATGGCCAGGGGGCGATTGAGATTCTGCTGGGTCAGTTGGCCAAGCCGCCGCCCGCCCGCTTCGTCCAATTCAATCGAAATGGCCGGGTGATCCAGGGCATCTTTTGCCGCGTGGGCGCTCAGGATTTCCCATGCTCGATCGCCCTGGTCGCTCGACAACATCGTGCCATCGGGTTCGTTGCTGACCAAGATGTACAGCTTCTCATTGTGCATAGTGAATATTAGCCTGTCCTCCCTGCTGGTTATGTTATCCCAGATGTGTATATCGCATTCCAACCACTCGTGTTTTGAGTCGCTGGAAATTGTTGCCCCGTCGGACAGCGTCAGTTGCTCGATCAGTTTCGCGATGACTCGCGACACCGTAGGGTCATCATTGCTCGCTCGCGTGATGGCAATTCGAAAATCGAGTCGTGCTGAAGCGGTTGCTAAGGCGGTTGAGGGATTCGCCCTGATTTCCGAGAGATCAATGACCAGTCCGGGACGGTCCAGCGGGCCGTGTTGTTTGACGACCTCGAGCAACAGCGAAATCTTTTGAGCGGACGTGGGTTCACCCTCGGATTCTCGTCCCGGGGCGTGCCCCCATGCCACCAACGTGGATGGTGGGCGATCACCTGGATTGAGCTTCATTTGAAGGGTACGCGTTGTCTTGCCATCGAGCCATTGCAGGACTGCCGTCGGATCGCCACCCTTTGGCAGCAGGATATAGGTCGGTTCGGTCGGCTGTGCCACTTCAGGCTTGTCTTGGAGAACGACTACCAACTCCAAGCCCATCGGTTTCCAGTCGTCTCCCAACGCCGCAGCGATCGCAGCGGCACCCGCCACCACCGGACCGCCGTAGGGAGTACCGACCCGAACTGCATGTCCCGGATTCCCCCACTCCAGTCGCAAGTAGTTTCTTGTCTGATTGGGTCCGATGTCATCGGTAGGCAGAAGGATTCCCTCCGCATCGACCGGCCAGAATCCCGATTGCCCGCTGCCCATATCACGAGCGCGCACCATGATGATCGGCTGCCGACGCTGTGGCTGACTGCTTGGCGGAATAACACTCCTGCGTGCTGGATCCCGGATCATAATGAAAAAGGAAAGCTCCGTCGTTGTGATGCGCCCATCTTTGTTCGTGTCGGCGGACGAGATATCTGCCTTCAACCTGGACCATTCGTCTGCTGTCAGGACGCCGTCTCGGTTGACGTCGGTTGTGCGGTGCAAGAGCTTATACCGACGGATCGTCTTTCGAAGCACAAACATCAGCTCCGTATATTCGGCGAGGTCGTTGTCGTCGAAGTCCGGAAAACCGGTGCCGATAGTTCCTTCCTGCCATTCTGACCAAGTCAGCATGCCATCACCGTCCGTGTCGTATTTTTCGATGATCGCGCGCACGGCAGCATCGCACGATGATAATTCTTCGTCTGACAAGTCGCCTTTGGACTTCGAATCCGACAATCGGTTCTCGGGCGGTCCATGCGCGGCCACATCGCCTCCGTCGGGGAGTTTTACCTTCACGTTCCCTTGTTGGCTGATCGCGACGTTGCTGCCTTCGGGCACTTCGAGCGATGTCTTCGTGTTGTTCCGCTCGATCGCGATGATCACGCCCAGCGCAAACCCGGCGCCACCCACCGCTGACGCAGCAACGCGGCTGCCAGCCCCCAGAACCGGCTGGAGGAGAACAAGGCAGGACCGGCTACATCATCCTGGTCATTGGAAGAACACTTTTTGACCGGCGGGATGGGGCTGCTGTCCGCCTGGCAACCGCGCTGCTCTTGAGCGTCTGCCGCCGCCACATGCAGAGCCACCAGATCGTGCCCCGCACAATACTCTTCGAGCGAACTGGCCACGGCAGCCGGTGTGGCCGGCCGATCGTCAGGCGACTTGGCTAACATCTTTTCCACCAGCTCGACCAGCCTAGCCGGCAATGACGCGTCAAACTGCCGAATGGGAGGCACCGTCTGGTTGACATGAGCTGTCAATTTGTCAAACGTGCCGCGGCATTCGCTGCCTGCAAACGGAGCTTGGCCGGTCAGCAGCTTATACAGCGTGCAACCCAGGCTATAGATATCAGCTCGAATATCCACCGCTCGGCTGTCGCTGACCTGTTCCGGAGCAATATAGTCGGCGGTACCCATCGGCTGGCCCGCCCCAGTCATTTCGTCACTCGCGGAAGTGGAACGCTCGAAGCGAGCCAATCCGAGATCCAGCAATTTCACCTTGCCTTGCGGTCCGAGCATTAGATTGCTCGGCTTCACGTCGCGGTGGACCAGTCCGTTCTCGTGCGCATACTGCAGGCCCAACGCTGCTTGGCGAGCCATTTCGCACGCATCGGCCATCTCCACGCGGTCCAGACTTTGCAGCACACGTGCCAGGTCCATGCCTTCGACAAACTCCATCACCAGCACCGGTTTGCCGTCGATCTCACGGGCATCGTGGGCGTGCACAATATGGGGATGGTCCAGACGGCCGATCGCCTTCATCTCGCGCTCGAAGCGGGCAATCGCGCGTCGGTCGTCAATTCGATGGCCGGGCAGCACCTTGAGCGCCACGACTCGATCCAGCTTGGTCTGCAAAGCTCGATAAACGCGTCCCATGCCGCCGCCCCCGATTTCTTCCAGCAACCGATATTCGCCCAACTCGTCGCCCACGCGCGACAGAGTCGCCGAAGCCACCTGGCCGCTGTCAATCGCCCCTGCCGAGACCAACGCCGCGCGAGCGATCGCCGCATCGCACTCCGACTCGTCCACGACCGGGTCGCTGGCAAGCGGCTGTTTCAAGGCACTGACAAAGGTATCCTCCGCGTCGTCCAGCGTGGCGATCGCCGCCTGGCACTCGGCGCAGGTGTCCAAGTGTTCCGCGATCAACTCCGATGTGTCGTCGGGCAACCGGCCATTGGCATAGCCCTGTAGCTGTTCGGGGCTGGGACAAGTCGTGGCAAACATGACGTCAACTCCAGACGATTTTTCGACCCGGGCTCCACTACAAGAGATAACGCGGCAATCTGCCACGTCTTTCTGTGCCGTGACGCAAGGTGTTTGTCAGAAGGAAGTTGCGGGGAACAAGCTCACGCAGAGGCGCAGAGTGCACAGAGATGCGGGGGACGGGATTTCTCTGGTGTCTCCGCGCCTCTGCGTGACACTCGGACTGCTCTGATTGAACCGGTTGACCGGCAGCTTGCCAGCATGCGGATCGGTGCTAGAGTTCGCCGAGTTCCTGACGCAGGCGGCGGAGGATGCGGGATTTGGATTTGTAGACAGCATTGACACTCATGCCGAGATCCTGGGCGACATGAGCTGGCCGCTGTCCCTCCAGAACGGCACGACGAAACGCCTCCCACGTGCGGCTCTCAAACTCGGCGCGGACCATTGCCAATGCGCGACGGGACAGCAGTTGGCGATCGTCAGGGGCCGAAGTGGCCTGCGTCAGCGCTTCAGGCTCCGGAATCTGGACCAGCCGTTCGTACGCGTCGCTCCCGCCGTGTGCGGTCACCTGGCCCCGCTGGCGTCGATAGAAGTCATGCACTTTGTTCCGCGTGATGGTCGACAGCCAGGCGCGAAAGCTCCCCTCCCCTGGCTGCCGATGGAAAGTGTCGATATGCGTGACACGGCGGCGAAGACTTCCTGGACGATATCTGCCGCATCGCTGGCCTGCAGTTGAGCACGTCGGCACCAGCGGTAGACCAGCGGCCCGTACAGGTCGAACCAGGCGCCGCCACGCCTCGGGCTGCCGACGCTTGACGCGCTCTAACAGCGTAGAGGAAGCGGAACTCGGATCGGCCGACCGATTGGTCGTAAACTGTTCTCTAACACGGGCTTCACCCGCAACCCGAGAGCACGGATCCGCCATCTTCGTTCTTAATCCTAACGCGGCCGATGGCCGCAACCAAGACGTAGCTCGGGATCATATCCCGAGCATGGACGGGATGAGATCCCGTCCTACATCATGTGCCACGGTAGCGCACATGTTGCCGAGTAAGACTCTAAAAGGTGCACGGCCACACGTCACGCCTCTGAAGCGAAGTGCGTCACGATATCATACAGGATACGCCGGACCGGCGCCGAATCCAATCGCGAAGTGCGGGACGGTCTTGTCTCAGCGCTTCGTTTGAGGTAGCGAGGACCCAATACGTGGTTTTCCGCGCGACGCCCCATGCGACTGATGACTCTGCGCACGAATCCCGTTAGAATATCGGTCCGATACGGCGTCTTCCATGTACCCGCGACGCCCCATGCGACTGATGACTCTGCGCACGAATCCCGTTAGAATATCGGTCCGATACCGCGTCTTCCATGTACCGTGTCAGCCCGACGTTGGCGGCATCAGAGACGGCGGACATGCATTGGACCTGTTGCACGAGGATGGTGAACCATGAACGAGACACGACGCGATTTTCTGAAGTCAATCTTGCTGAGCGGTGCCGCCACGGCCTGTCTTCCAAATGTCTTGCGAGCGGAGCAACCACCAACCTATCCGTCGCTGGGCCGCTGTGCCGCTTACGCGTTGCCGGAGGTGCTGCGGCAGAAGACCGGACTCAAGATCCGCAGCATCGAGACGTTTACGAAGGACGGGAACCTCAGTGTGCTGCGGGTGCGCACCGATGATGGCAAGGAAGGGTTCGGACAGATCTCGACGTACGACGCCGATCTGTCGGCCCAGATTCTGCATCGCAAGATTGCCGGGCACGCACTGGGACGCGACCCGGCCGACCTGGATACGATAGTCAACTCCTGCATCGAAGCCAATTACAAGTTTCCCTGGTCGTACGTGTGCCGTGCATTGTCGGGATTGGATACCGCCATCTGGGATCTGCTGGGCAAACATGCCGGCAAGTCGGTGTGTGAGTTACTGGGTGGCAAGCCGCGCCCGTTTCCCGTTTATGGCTCCAGCATGAGTCGCACCATCACGCCCCAAGACGAAGCCGCTCGTCTGGTTCGATTGCGCGATCAGTTCGGATACCGGGCCTTCAAGATTCGCGTTGGCAGCGTGAACGGCCACGATCAAGATCAGTCGCCGGGACGAACCGAAGCACTGATTCCGACCGTGCGCAAGGCGGTTGGGGACGACATTGCCTTGTTGGTGGACGGAAACAGTTGTTATACGCCGCCGCGCGCGATCCAGGTGGGACGCCTGCTGGAAGAGCATGCTTATGCACAGTTCGAGGAGCCTTGTCCCTATTGGGAGCTGGAGTGGACGGCGTCCGTCACGAAGGCCTTGGCAGTGCCCGTTTCGGGAGGAGAACAGGATAACGATCTGGCTCAATGGCGCCGCATGATCAACATGCGGGCGGTCGATATCGTGCAGCCGGATATCCTCTATGTGGGTGGAGTCCTCCGCACACTGCGCGTGGCGGCCATGGCGGCGATGAAGCAGATGCCGTGTGTGCCGCATTCGGCTAATTTGGCCTTGGTTACCCTGTTCAGTTTGCATGTGATGGGCGCCATTGCCAACGCGGGCAAGTACGTTGAGTTCAGTATCGAGAAGACGCCGTGGGCGGAGAGCTTTTACGATCCCTACCCGCAAGTGCGCGACGGGATGGTGGCCATACCCAGCGAACCGGGGTGGGGCGTTCGTATTCGCGAGGAGTGGCTGCAAAACACGCGACGGGACGTGTCAGAGAATTGACACACGAGCCCCCCTCCGACCTCGCGTCGGTGGTATCGGGTTTGACAACTACGGCCGACCGATTGGCGGCCCAACGCTGTTGCCTTCGTTGAATCGGTAGTTCCCGAAGCCGAAACGCACCACGGCCTTCACCCTCAACAGGCCGGTCGCGTGCTGCAACGATCCATCACGCGGTCACTGGCCATTCCATCGATGAATCTTCTTGATCCAGGATTCCTTGTCGAAATTCTTGGGCTGAGGGGCATCCTGGTTTGCTTCAAGCTGTTCGAAGGTCGGTGTCTGGGACACGATCCCGGCCGACGGGACATCGATTCCGGCGGTCCAGGCAATGCCGTTTAGCGCGACTTTGCGGAAGCCGTCGTGCGCCCAGTTCCAGTGCCAGTGTCCGCCGGTGAATCCGAAGCCCCGACCGCCATCTTCGCGCTGGAGCGCCCAGGCCACGTGTTCGATCATGCCGAGGCGAGCGCGCACGGTGGGGTTTCCGCTGTGGGGGCCATCAGGACGCTGCCGCGTGGCATCGGGAGGGACGGCCGACAGGATCGGGATTACGTCTCGCATCGCATCGCGAAACCGCATGTGGTAGTACCACTCATCCTCGATCTGAAAGGGTACCACTCCGCGCGCTACGGGATGATCCGGACAGGTCTCGAACACGGCGTTCCAGTGCGGGTTTACCGACCAGTTCAGCTCGTAGTAGCCGCCGATCCAGTTCTTGTAGCACTCGCCAGGCTCGCCCGCGGGCACTTGCACCGCATAGTGAATGCAGGCCAGTCCCACTCCCTGTTTCATCAGTTCATCGACCTGCTCCATGTGTCGCAGGATGGGATTACCATCGCCCCCATCCGCAAACAGTACGATGGCGGCCGCGCCGCGTAACGCGTCAGGTTCTTTCGGCCACCCATTTCGGTAGACGACCGTCTCGACTGAGGGAACCGCCTGTTTCAAGCAGTCGGCCAGGATCAGGCAGCCCGCATAATGTTCGTGACTTCCGTACCCGTGGCTGCGCGGCCCGGCGATGAACACGATCTTCTTGTGTTCTGCCGCAGGCGCAGTGTGGATCGTGAGAACCGAAAGCAGCAGCGTGCAAACGATGGTCAACAGCAATGGTTTTCGCATGATGATCTCCGGCCGTCTGGCAAGCGAGCGGGGCCATGGATTACGTAAACTTGTATCCCTCGATTATAAGTGGGCTGCCGGAACGCGGCAGCCACCCTGATCAGCAGCCCTGGCCAGCGAGCGATTCCGCCACTGGCGTGTCATCGTCATTTTGAGCGTCGAGAGCCGTCAAGCCGGCAGTGCATCCGTCGCGGGCGCGAATAACTCGATGACCATCAAGGCCAAGGCAACCATGATGAAGAACAGCAGAAACATGGCGCAGGCGCTCAGCAAACTCGCTCCACCCCGTTCGTGCAACAGCAACAGCCGGCTGTCCGGATCGGGTTCTTCGGCCCGTGCCGATGCCACGATTCGGCCAACGTGCCGGTAGTACCATTGGTTCGCGCAGACACCACAGATGATCGGAGGTATGAACCGAATCAGACTATACAACCATCCGGACAGCTCGATCTGCCACAAGCGGACGATCATCAGTTCTTCGAAGAAAGCCCAGGAGATAACCAGGACAAAGTAGATCGTCGCCAGGCGGTACATTTTCCGGTAGGGGAGCCACAGTCCTGAAAACAACAGGGCGCCCCAGTTGAAATCCGCGGAGCGGGCGTCCGTATCCGACCACAGTCCCCAGGCGGCGAGATAATAGTCGCTGTTAAACCCCACCGCCGCGCGGTACTCCTGAATTTCGAGCGGTTCATCCGCAGTCGGCTCGGTACCCGATGTGGGTGGTAGGTGGCGGCTCTCCGGGTCGCCAGCGAAGGAGTCACTCGGCATGCCATCTCTCCTGAACAATTGACGCGCCGAACACGCGATGCCGCAGCGAGTCCGGCAATGGGATCTGCATTCTGGGCCAGACTTCTTTTTTTCGCAACACGGCCAGTTGTTATATTGTCAGAGTGCGGCTCAACCGGACGCCCGGAACACTCACATCCTGCGAGCATCGGATGAACGATCCACGCCCCGAACTACCTGACGCCGCACAGTGGTATTATCTGCTGGGCGACGAGGCGTGTGGCCCTGTCACGGGGTCACATCTCCGGCGTCTAATTTCCGTCGAGCAGATTCCGGGCTCCACGCTCGTGTGGCGCGAGGGAATGCTCGACTGGCTTCCGGCGAGCGAATTGGGGATGATGTCATCCGTCGTCCCAGTTCCACCTCCTATCGTCCCATCGCAACCAAGCGGTGCCGTGCCCGTCCGCCCAGGTCGTGTTGGGTTTACGCACGACGGTTCGCCCACTCCACGACGACCAAGGGTGACCCGATCGCGTACGTTACCATCCTGGTTCTGGATGGGGATCGCCGCGACGTGTCTGCTCATGGCCGGAATCGCCATCGGATATGTGCTCCAGTCTCGTTCCACGGACGACGTCGCTTCGGGTAACGGAGTGTTGCGCGAAGGCTGCGCCGGGCCGATCACGTTTGCCCAGCCTGCCTTCTCCTGTCGGCCAACAGGGCACGGGTGCCTCTCCTTCGGATGCCCTGCCCACCTCTCCTACCCCATCGGCCCACGATTTGCGCCCATCCGCTGCAGGCGCACGGCCGGCTGTTCCGGCGGAGATTGCCGAGTCCCCTTTTCGCGCGGCAGAGTTGCCACGACGCATTGAGGACGCAAGTATGGAGCCACGTGTCCCGACTCGCGCAGAGCCAACAGTTTCGGGGATGTCCGCCGGAGCGAGTTCGTCCGAGACTGTGCCTATTCTGTTCCAGGAAATCGACATTCATCGCCGCCCTTCGTTCGGTATCCGAGGCATGGCGATGACGCAGGACATTCGTTATGCGATTCTCTCAATGCTTGAACTTCAGCCACGCCAGGCTGACGCCACGCGCATCGTGACGCAGAAGGTGCTCGACACCCGGCTTGTACGCGCCGACGAGTTATCGCATTCCACGTACCAGTCTGCCCTGGACAAACTGAAAGGTCAGCAGTTCACGTACAAGCTTGGCGAGCGGGGGGATGTGATCGAATTCATCGGCTACGACAAGCGGCTCGGAGCAGTTCCTGTAACGCGTCCCGGTGAAACCGGGTACATGTTGACGAACGTTCTGGACGAAGATGGTTGGAAGGAGCTTACGCACCTGTCGTTCCTCGAACCCCAGATGCATCTCGCTCCCGGCCAGCCTTGGACGCGAGAAATGGCTCATGATTGGGCCCCTTTGGGCTCCTGGTCCGGCGTGACGACATTCACACAGGAAACGACTCCCGGTCCCGACCAGCACTTTCGTTACACACACGATATGACGTACACTCCCTCGCCGAAGGCAGACGGCGTGTTGCCGTTTCGTGTCAGCGGCGCCGAGTTTCGCTTGCTGGAAGCCGCCGGCTCGTTTGTCTACGATCCTCTTGCGCATCACGTCACGCAGGTTCATGAGACGTTTCACGTCCAGGGCACCGTCGGTGCGGACATGCTGGGTGAAGCCCTATCCATCGAGATCGAGGAACGCCAGCAAGTGTCGATCCAGTTGACCGTGCAGAACCCTTGGCAAAGCGGCGACGAAGCGAAGTAGCTCGGCTCACCCGAGCCGACAAAGTGCCGCAGCCAAACGTGATGCGCACCCCACCGATCCGCCACGGGGAAACTTCGCGACGGACTACGGACAACTCCTCTCGGACATTCTCTGACCCACGGCAGATCATCCCAGCGTGCGACGGCAAGTGGACCGGAGCAACTAGCCGGCACGCGCTGCGCGGAGAAGAATATGCATTAGTGACGAATCGCTTTGCGGAAGGTACCGATCGCGATGACTGATTTCCTCTACGAGTATTGCGGCGAGAATCAGGATATTCTGTCGGTGGTCATTTCCGGCGAGTTGGACGCCGCGCGGTGCGATTATCTATTTGGCTGCATGGAACATCTGATTGCCGGCGGCGTCAGTAGGATGATTCTGGATTGCACGAACCTGCAGCTGGTCTCCAGTGTCGGACTGGGTATGCTGGTCCGCGTGCATGCTCGTATGAAACGGATCGGTGGCGACGTGAAACTGGTTGGCATCCAGGGCGTCACCGCCAGTGTGATCGCACTGGCGCATCTAGACCGAGTCTTCCAGATGTTTCCTACTCTCGACGAGGCGCTCGAAGCGCATGGGGGTTGAGGTTGGGGAGCGACGCATTTCCAGACGCTTCACCCGACATCGAAAATGGCGAAGTGTCCGGTATCACTTCGGTTTTGTTTCTGCCTGTTTTTTCCTCTTTCGCACGCTTCCACTTCTGGCTGGTTCGCCAGCGACATCAAGTCACAGGCATTCTAATTGGACAGCGCCATTTTCACTTTTGAGATCATCTTAAGGGCTTATTAACAGTGGCTTTATCGCCACCGGGCTGGTCCCGGTGGTAGAGCGTTTGACAACTACCGTCGATCTTGGCCACCCATGAGTTTCCTTGCTGCCGGCCCTCGCCGCCTCCGGCGGCGAGGGCCGGCAGCAAGGTTCGTTTTTCGGCTACCAGAGTAGTCACCAAACGTAGAACCACCGGGACGAGCCCGGTGGCGAGGGACTGTTACGGAGACACGAGTTACGCACATCCATCGCTGCAAAATGGCGCTGTACAACTAACCCTCCAGCGGGGCCGAAGCCGCGAATTCAGCGACTCGATTGACCGCGTCCACGTTGCCGAGCGCACAAGCGTGAGTCAGTCGCGGTGGCCTGCCCCGCGGGCACCGACGTGGTATAAGAAAATTTCGACTTGGTACGGTTTTCTGTGCTGGCGAGCCGGTCCGGCTAGAGGAGAACCTCAGTTACGACGAGCCGCGTTCCTAGCGACTTTTTCTCACAGGTAGGCCTTGACACACGCGTAAACTTGCATGCACAAGTTATAGGCGGAGGGCACATGGCGAGAACCAAACTGGAAATCACGGCGGATACGATCGCAGGCGAGTGCATCGCCGTGCGATTGCGGATGCTCAACCGCGTCGTTACGAAACTCTACGACGATGCACTGCGTCCGCTGGACTTGAAAGTCAGCCAATTGAACATTTTGGTGGCGGCGGCGAAGATGGGCACTGCCCGCCCCGCCGAAGTTTGCGAGCGGCTGCATCTCGATGTGTCCACGTTAAGCCGCAATGTGGAAAGGATGAAAGCTCGCGGTTGGCTGGAAGTGATCGCCGACCAGGACGGTCGCGCACAGCCGTTTCGACTTACACAACAGGGTCGCCAGCTGCTGAGTAAGGCCGTGCCCGCCTGGTCCCAGGCGCAGGAGAAAGCCAGTTCCCTGCTGGGTCAGGATGTGGTTGCCCTCTTCGCCAACGCCCTCAAACGATTGGACGCAGGCCGGCGTTGAACCGGCACTCTTTTTTTACCAAGAAACTTGCATATACAAACAAAAGGCGGCAACATGAAGCTGTCCGACCATCCGACCGTCAAGCGATTCCAAGCGCGTTCGGCCAAGACTCGTGAGCCAGAACCGCTCGATGCCGACTGGCTCCGCATCATCGCGCTCGAAGCCGGGGCCGACGACGTGGGATTCGTCGAGATCGATCGATCGGAACTCGACGAGCAGCGAGACGATATCCTGAAGGCTTTTCCTCGCACCAAGGCACTCATCAGCTTTGTGGTCCGCATGAACCGGGAGCCGATCCGCACTCCCGCCCGCTCGGTCGCCAACCTCGAATTTCACCACACGGGCGATCAAGTTAATGATGTGGCCGCAGCGTCGTCAGGACGCTGGAAGAACAAGGCCTGCGGGCGATGAACCCGGCGATGGGCTTTCCCATGGAAGTGGACAGCTTTCCCAACGGCAAAATCTGGGTCGTGTCTCACAAGCCGATGGCGGTCGCGGCGGGACTGGGCAGATGGGGATTCACCGCAACGTAATTCACCCGAAGTTCGGCAACTTCATCTTGCTGGGGACGATTCTGATCGCATGCGGAAGTCACAAAGTACGGTCAGCCGATTGACTACAACCCCTGCCTGCAGTGCAAACTGTGCGTTGCGGCTTGCCCGGTCGGGGCGATCTCACCGGACGGAGACTTCAATTTCTCAGCCTGTTACACGCACAACTACCGGGAATTCCTGGGCGGTTTCACCGATTGGGCGCAGCAGGTGGCCGACAGCAAGAACCCCAGCGACTATGGCCGGCGGGTCAGCGATTCCGAATCCGCGTCAATGTGGCAGAGCCTCTCCTTCGGCGCCAACTACAAGGCGGCGTACTGTTTGGCCGTATGCCCTGCCGGCGAAGACGTGATCGGTCCCTATCTTGTGGACAAGTGGACGCATTTGAAAGAGAATGTCAAGCCGCTGCAAGAGAAAGAAGAAACGGTCTACGTCTTGCGCAACTCGGACGCC
Organism: uncultured Planctomycetota bacterium; assembly: GCA_963700575.1. Taxonomy (GTDB): domain Bacteria; phylum Planctomycetota; class Planctomycetia; order Pirellulales; family Pirellulaceae; genus JAJRVM01. The sequence continues at coordinate 147,678 of CAVOYC010000004.1, forward strand.
GAGCAGCACGTGGCCAGGCGTTTTCCCCACAAACGCCTCAAGCACGTCGGCAACAGCCTGCGGCCCGGCACGATCGACGGCTTTCTGGCCGGGGTGCCGCGGATCTTCCAGTCGGGCAAGTCGGCGGGGCTCAGCGCACACCTACCATTTCACCTTCACAGGTCGCGAACAGCGAAAAGTGACCATCGTGGTTCGTGACAAGCAAATCACGATTGAGCACGGACACGTCGGCAAGCCGGACCTGCATGTCAACGCCGATACAAAAACGTGGATCGGGTTTTTGCGGAAGGAAAGGAGCATTGTCTGGGTACTGCTGCGTCGAAAGATTCGCTTGCAAGGTCCGCGGAAACTGCTCGTCGCCTTTGGCAGGTGTTTTCCAGCGTAGTCGGCGTGGACCCGCTCGCGACGGGCACCCGGTCTGCTTGATGGACTCAGATCGCTCGTTCACATACGCTCGATGTCCGGCAACACCGGAGTGATTGCCCGGCCGGATCGAGCGTGCCCCGAAAAAGCCCGATTCCGGCACAGAAACCGTCGCGCCAGCCAATTGCCAAATAGTCGCCAACGCTCGACGCGACTCTTTTCCCGCATTGCCGCATCGCAAAAACATTGGAATGGGTGAGACGCTGGTACGCGTTGTTCGAGTCCAGCGTTAAACCCTGGTACAACCGAGGCACAGCTGACACCCGTCGCGGCCGCCACCGAGCGCGATTCGAATGCCAGGGGGATCGACGCGGACGAAATCGAGCATTCGGCGATCCCCCGTACTCTCTGGTCAATTCTCCGCAATCAAATTCGGCCACTTCAACTTGCGGGAAATAGACCGGCACGCCGACGTCGTAAGAGTCGGTCATCGCACTCAGCTGCCAATTAGTTGTGCTTGAAATCCTCACAGAGATCGTCCAACACGGCCTCTAAGTCCTCGTTCACCGATGCCGCGGTCCATTCACGCCACAATTTCGGATCGAGGGTAGTCGTTTGCTTGAGGCCGGTCTCAGCGGATGGCGTTCCCGACCATACAGGGACAAGACCCTCCGCAGTATCGGCCTTGTCGCCAACCGCCTGCTCTGGCGAGACGATGGGATTGTCAGGAACGGCCACCACCACCGAACGGTCAACACCACTCAGTGGCGGAAAGCCATGGTCACCGGCCTCGCCCTCTCCACCGCCACCCGCCTGTTGGTTCAGAAAGTTGACGACAACCAATACGTCGTGCGCGGAGAGGAGCCCGTCACGAGTCGTATCGTAAAACGGCTTCGTCAGTGGACGAGGGCGATCCTGGGACAAGATCCGCGAACCCGCGGCATTAATCGAGTTGACCCCCAACAGCGCGTCGAGAGGAGAGATGATGCCGTCATTGCTGGCATCCAAGGGTGTGAGCCCGTTGTGCCACGGATAGATGGTGTTGACCGTAATGAAAACGATCACCACTTCACTCTGTAACTCCCCGTCGGTGGCCAGGTACTTGAAGCTGTCTTCACGATTGAAATTCACGTTCGGCGTATAAGTGAAACTGCCGTCCGCATTCAGATTGAGCGTCCCATACATGGGTGCTTCGACCTCGACGGCCGACAGTGAGGGGCTGTCATCGAGGTCGTTCTCGAGCACCCCGGGAGCCGCGACGTTGAGCGGTGTGTTCTCGTCGGTGACATAACCATCATTCATCGCTTCCGGGGCGTTGTTGGAAGACGCCTTAATGGTGATCGTTACGGTGGCGGTGTCCGTCCCACCCTCTCCGTCAGTGAGCGTATAGCGGAAGGTGTCCGTCGCGGTATCACCTGCTGTTAAGTAATCGAACATTCCCAACGGATCGTACGCGAAACTGCCGTTCGCATTCGCAAGCACCAGGCCCAATGTGCCGCTGGTGTCCACACTCTTGATCGCGAGCAAATCTATCGGGTTGGGATCGCTGTCGTTCGTCAAGAGACCTGGTGGCGGCATCACCAGCCTCGTGTCCTTGAGGGTCTCGTACGCATCATCGCGAGCCACAGGGGGATCGTTCGCGACACCACCGATCGTAATCGTCACCATGGCCGAATCGGTACCGCCGTGCCCATCGCTGAGGGTGTAACTGAACGTATCTGTGGCTGTGTCACCTCCCTGCAATTCCTCGAACTGCCCGTTCGGATCGTAGGTGAAGACTCCCGTCCGCGTTCCACGTGACATCGCCCAGCGTCCCGCTGGTGTCCACGTTGCTGACCGTCAGCACGTCGTTGGTGTCCGGATCGGTGTCGTTGGCCAACAGCCCGGAGTCGAAACCACGCGAGCGGCGTGTCTTCGTCCGTGGCGTAGGCATCGTCCGCGGCCGCCGGGGCGTCGTTGACGCCGCTAATGGTGACGGTCACGCTGGCCGTGTCCGAACCTCCGTGCCCGTCGCTGACCGTGTACGTGAACGTGTCGGTGGCCGTCTCGCCCACCGCCAGGCTCTCGAACTGCCCGTTCGGATCGTAGGTGAAGCTGCCGTCCGGCGTTCCACGTGACAGCGCCCAGCGTGCCGCTGGTGTTCACGCTGCTGACCGTCAGCACGTCGCTGGCTGTCCGGATCGGTGTCGTTGGCCAACACCCCCGGGGCCGGCACGCTGAACGGCGTGTTCCTCGTCCGTGCCGTAGGCATCGTCCGCCGCGACCGGCGACGTCATTGACACCGCTGATGGTGATGGTCACGCTGGCCGTGTCCGAACCCCCATGCCCGTCGCTGACCGTGTACGTGAACGTGTCCGTGGCCGTCTCCCCCACCGCCAGGTCCTCGAACTGTCCGTTCGGATCGTAGGTGAAGCTGCCGTCGGCGTTCCAAGGCACCTCGCCCAGCGTCCCGCTGGTGTCCACACCGCTGACCGTCAGCACGTCGCCGGTGTCCGGATCGGTGTCGTTGGCCAACACACCGGGGGCCGCCACCACTCAGCGGCGTGTCCTCGTCCGTGTCATAGCTGTCGTCCTCCGCGACCGGGTCGCTCATTGGCGCCGACGATGGTGATCGTCACGATGGCCGTGTCCGTCCCACCCTCCCCGTCGCTGACCGTGTAGCGTGAACGTGTCCGTCGCCGTTTCGCCTCCCGTCAGGTAGTCGAACTGCCCGAACGGATCGTAGGCGAAACTACCATTCGGCGTTGGCAGACCACCAAGCCCATCGTGCCGCTCGTGTTCAGGCTCTTGACCGAGAGCACATCGCTCGCGTCCGGATCGCTGTCGTTGGCCAAGAGACCTGGGGCCGGCACGATCAGCCGCATGCTCTCGTCGGTCTCATACGCATCATCGCTGGCCACCGGGGGATCGTTGGGGAGACCACTGATCGTGATCGTCACCATGGCGGTATCGGTGCCACCCTGCCCGTCGCTGACCGTGTAACTGAAGGTATCCGTGGCCGTCTCACCTTCCTGCAATGCATCGAACTCTCCGTTCGGATCGTAGGTGAAACTGCCGTCCGCGTTCCACGTGACCTTCGCCCAGCGTCCCGCTGGTGTCCACGCTGCTCACCGTCAGCACGTCGTTGGTGTCCGGATCGGTGTCGTTGGCCAACACACCCGAGGCTGACACCACGTCAGCGGCGTGTCCTCGTCTGTGGCGTAGGCATCGTCCGCGGCCACCGGGGCGTCATTGACACCGTCGATGGTGATCGGTCACGCTGGCCGTGTCCGAACCGCCATTGCCGTCGCTGACCGTGTAGGTGAAACTGTCCGTGGCCGTCTCCCCGACCGCCAGGCCCTCGAACTGCCCGTTCGGATCGTAGGTGAAGCTGCCATCCGCGTTCCACGTGACATTGCCCAGCGTCCCGCTGGTGTCCACGCTGCTCACCGTCAGCACGTCGTTGCTGTCCGGATCGGTGTCGTTGGCCAACACCCCTGGGGCCGACACCACCAGCGGCGTGTTCTCGTCCGTGGCGTAGGCATCGTCCCTCGGCCACCGGGGCATCATTGACTCCGTTGACGGTGATGGTCACGGTGGCCGTGTCCGTGCCACCGAATGCATCGCTAAGTGTGTAAACGAACGCGTCACTAGCCGTCTCGCCTACGGCCAGGCCCTCAAACTGCCCGTTCGGATCGTAGGTGAAACTGCCGTTCGCGTTCCACGTCACCTCACCGAGCGTCCCGCTCATGTCCACGCCGCTGACCGTCAGCACATCGCCGGCGTCTGGATCGGTGTCGTTGGTCAAGACTCCTGGGGGCGACACCTCTAGCGGCGTGTCCTCGTTCGTGCCATAGCCGTCGTCCGCCGCGACAGGGGCCCCATTACCAACGATCGTCATCGTCACGATGGCAGTGTTGGTCCCGCCCTGCCCGTCGCTAATGGTGTAGCTGAACATGTCCGTCGCGGTTTCGCCACTTGCCAGGTAGTTGAACTGCCCCTGCGGATCGTAGGCAAAACTGCCGTTTTTGTTCCACGCCACCAAGCCCGACGTACCACTCTGATCCACCTCGGTGACTTCGAGTGGGTCGTCGTCCGCATCACTGTCGTTGGCCAATAGCCCGGGGGGGGACTCCACGAGGATGGAATCCTGACCAATGGAATACGCGTCGTCATTGGCCACCGGTCCCGCATTCAGCAGCCAACGCTGCTCCAAGGATTCAACAACAAGTCGGCGTCGGCCACGGGAGGCGGAACGGAAGTGGGGCTGCCCCAATTTCGACAACGGTCGCTTTTTTCCAGCGCGGCGCGAGGACTGACGAAGCATAAATAGTACCTTTGCCTTCCAATGTTCCCAGATCTATCTACAAGATTATCCACAGACTATGAATATTTCAACGATTTGGGGCTGGTTACCGTAGGCGAATTACCTCCGTGTGACAGGACTCGTTCCGTCTGTCGTCGTACCCGGCTGAGAGGCTGCTCCAGTTCTCCTAGACGCGGGCGATAAATAAGAGAATGGAGATCACCGTGGCCGTCACCGCTCCGTCTGCCACGGAACTCGTTCGCATCGATCCAGTGCATCGACATACCCCCCTTTTTGTCGGATGCAGGCTTCTTGGTACAATCGAGAGCTACCGTCTCTTCGAGTGGACAGGGGATCTCTGTCCGCCAAGACCCACTTCTATTGGGTCTCCATCGGATTTCGTTTGAGCGGTCCACTCGCATTCTGGGCCGATCTGGCGGCGGCCACGAGACAGTGCGAAGGAATTCCCGACACGGCGTGAGTGTATTTCTCGTCGAGCGAAATCTGCAGGTCTTGTTCCAGTTGAGATAACGCCAAGAACGAGTCAAGATGCGTGGCATTGGGCGGACAATGAGATGGCAAACGGTTTCGCTCGCCAAGGAAAACCGGTAAGGGCAGGTCCGCCGACGATTTCGGTGGCCGAGAAACGGATGGAATGACAGGTACTTGGCCGGACCCGCAACGCCGAAGCGGCCGTCGATTTGGACTGCAGAGGATGCGAGTTTGACCCGCGTTGAGCGATATCGGGATTGTGCGAGGACTGGGCGTCACAGGTCGCGTCGCGAGAGGCGAATCATGTGCCGGGCCAACGGCAGTAAATCCAATTCTTGGCTATTGGCCGAGGCAAATCGACTGTTTGGGTGATTCGGTTGCCCAGTTCGCGCTCTTCGACACCAATCGCATGTCGTTCGTTCCGCCCGCCATTTCATCCATCGGGCAGCGCATTCGCGTCGTTGTTTGTCGTTGCTTTGCAATCGGTTCAGCAAATGCCACGGCACCGAATTGGTCAGCGACAGCCAGCGGTAATGCGCAGAATTATCCACTTATCCGGCGTTTTATGCAGATTGTCGTGAGCCAAGTCCGGTGATCAATTCGCCCGTCGCGCTCTCCAGCAGGGCTACTGACCAAACACGTCTCTGGACACGCACGGGAAATCAACACTCACCATCTCATGGACGGTGCAAACACCGTACGAAAAGCTCTCACTCGTTGATAATCCCAGCTTTTCAAGTCGGGGTGACTGGATTCGAACCAGCGACCTTTTGACCCCCAGTCAAACGCGCTAACCAGGCTGCACTACACCCCGCCAGAGATGGTGGCTTCCCACCACCGTGGGTATGTCCCCGTCTCATGAAACAAAATATGGCAGATCGGTTCGATTTAATCAACGGGCGTTCCGCCGCCGTCGCGGCCCGTTTCCCCAAAACGACGGACCCGCCTGCCACCAAGGGCGAGAAGACCTTGATCCGTTGCGGAAGCACCACGGCCGTCTCGACGTTTCGCGGACCGTACGCGTAGCCGTGAACGGCGAGTGAGTTTCTAATCCTAATCTTATTTCGTAATCGTAATTTTAATCGATACGAGGCGTCACGTTCCGGGACAGCTCCTTTGGTTCGACGAATATGCGCGAGGCGGGATGTCGCCCTGTTTGAGATGCTCACCCCGCAAGCGATGGCCAGAAGAGGATTAAGATTAAGATTAAGAGTGAGATTATGATTAAGAGCACCCTTCACGGCCTCCGGCCGTGAACGGCTACCTGTACGCATCGCACCCGAGAGGACACTTGGCTTAAGAACATGCCGGCTGCCAAGCATGTCCGCCGAGTTGATGCTACGATGGTTCGCAGTCTTCCATCGCCGCGTAACCGGCTGGAGTGAGCGAGTAGGCGCCTTTGAATCGTTCCTTGATTAACAGCTTCTTGGCGGCCATTCGCTTCAGCGCCGCTTGATGTTTGTGCAGATTTGGCCCGTTGAAGCACAGCAATTGACCAGGTGTCACCTGGTAGTTCCGAAATACCTTCAGCACGTTTCTTTCCGAAGCCGAATACATCATCGTCTCCTCTAAGCTCTATCAGATGTCAGACTGAGCGTCCCGCCGGACGTCGGTTGTGTTTCAAGGACCGTGTTTCAAGGACTATTGCCAATTACCGGCTCAATTTCTTCCTCCCTCGATCAGAGCCACCATTTCCTCCGGATCGTCCGCCGCTCACACGCTCGCAATCGTGTTGCGGCAACTCGATCGGCGTTTCGCAGGCGGTCAAATTGTATCGCATCCGCAACTACGGAATGCCGCAAGGAACGGTTCCCTGGCCCACCGACTACCGCAAGCGGGCTCCCATGATCTTGCCTTCCACCACCAGATTTTCCTCAACGAAACCCTCAAAGCGGCAAACAATCAACGCCCCTCGGCGCACTCGGATCTGCTGCAGACAAATTACCAGGCGGTCGCCGGGTACCACCTTCCCACGAAAGCGTACTTCTTCCACGCCACCAAGCCCCACGAGTTCAGCGCACCAGCAGATCGTACTTCTGAGTGAAATAGCTGGCCAGCTGGGCCGCCGCTTCACACATCAGCACACCGGGCATGAGTGGCATGCCCGGCATGTGACCAGACACCCAGAACTCATCATCGCGGACGTCTTTGTAGCCCACACAAATCGCTCGTTCGCAGTCCTCCAGCACGACGGCGTTGATCTGTTCCATGTGAAATCGATGGGGATTGTGCTTTCGAATCGCCTCCTGATCAGCAACGACACGGTTTAGATCCAGCGTCGAAAGGTCGATGATTCTGCCGTTTTGTGTCTTGGCCAATGGTTTCCCTTTCTGGAGGCCCTGCGGCGCGTAGCACGGAATTCGGACTGCTAGATTCGGTTTCTGATCAACATGAGAAAAGCAGCTTGCCGAGCCCCAACCGGGGCCGCGTCGTGCTGAGGTATCGCCTTGACCGCAGGCCGCCCTGGGCAAGTTGTGACAATCGCCGACACGAAAATGCTGTCCGCCGCCACGCTAGTGCTGCCTCCACCGTGCTCTCACAGCCAACATCGCCCGCCGATCAGGCTGACCGCATCCTCGGTCATCTACCGACATGGTTTGTGGGCGACCGCGAGTATACCCGCAGACGAACAACTCGCAGCCCACGTTACAGCGGCGACCGAAAGTCGCTTTTCCGCCGCGAACTCTCCCAGGTGACTTTCCCCCCTGCGCAATCCGAGAGTTCGGAGGTCCGGAAAAAGAAATTCCCCCAAGTCTTCCCCAGCTGGTCCGTCCGTGACTGGTCCCGTAACTCCCCGCATCGCTGCCCTCATTCTAGGGGATCACAGCGTGCCGGGCTACGCGCCGGCTGCTTAGAAACCGCTTTTACTAGCAAGAATTTGATATTTCAGTCCCTCCGCGTCACTCATACCGCCTCCTCCGTTGCAGTGCTTCTCCTCCTAGCCCGGATGATTCACGGAGGATGGTTCAAACGCGCGCAACGTGTTGGTGGGTCTTCACAAGCCGAACCAAGCTGCGGCAACAGTCTGCGGCTGTGCGGGCGGAAGCCGAGCGCACGAAGACCCACCAGTGACGCGGCTTGTTCGACCCACCCTACGAGTTTGGTGAATTATCCGGGTTGGCGCTTGGCCGGCAAAAAATGGGCAGGCAAGGCTAATTTAAGCGGGCACTCGGCCAATTACGCGTGGATCGCAGCCCGGACAGCCACATGGCAGGCGGAAGCGTGCTGACCAGCTCGTCAAGCGACTGGCAGCGGATCTGCCTCGCCGCACCTAAGCTGCGCGGGAAAAATAACTTCCAGATTTGCGAGCCCCTCACCCTACCCTCTCCCCAAAGGGGCGAGGGAACAAGGTGAAGTTATTTTTCCCTGATTCCGAAGAGCATCCCACATAGCGCATCCAATAGGCGCGAATATGCGGAGCCAGCAGACCAAGGCGCGGTGTCGTACACTCATTCTCAGCCCAACCCTGATTCTTAAGCGTGACAAAGCACTCGACACGAACGTGCGCCGGAAAACAGGCGCCAGATCGCCTCAGCGAGCCCCGCATGCGGTGCCGGACCGGCGTCGCGGCTCTGCACAGACGGGTCCACTTGAACTACACTTTGATAACGTTCGGCCGTATCTGCCAGGTCTCGACTTGTGCGACCCGGCTGTCGAAACCAGAATCCAGATTCCAAATTCCAGGGGAGTGCTCTTGATGCGTCGTGTTCTCGAAAGCGTTGCCGCATGTTGGCTTGCCGCGAGTTGCTTAGTGTCAATGGTTTCCGCAGGCACTCCCCAGCGACCCGGCACTGGTGACGGGGCAACTGGAAAACGGTCTCCGTTACATCATCCACCAACACGACCATCCGCCTGGACGGGCCACGATGTGGTTGCATCTGGACACCGGTTCCCTGAACGAAAGCGATCAGCAACGCGGTTTGGCGCACTACCTGGAGCACATGGCCTTCAATGGTTCCGAGAATTTTCCACCCGGTTCGGTTGTACCGTTCTTCCAGTCCCTGGGAATGACGTTTGGCCGGGACCAGAACGCCTTCACCAGTTTCGATCAAACCGCGTACCAGCTCTCCCTGCCCGACGCGAAACACGAAACGATCAACAAGGGCATGATGTACCTTGCGGACGTGTTACATCGCTTGTTGCTGTTGCCCAAGGAAATTGAAGATGAGCGGCAGATCATTCAGGAAGAGCGTCGCCGCAGCTTGTCGGGCCAGCAGCGCACGACGTACTACGTATTGGAGCGACTTGCCCCCGGTTCGATCTTGGGTGACCGGATTACCATTGGTACGGAAGAAACCATTAACAGCGTTCAGCAATCGGATTTCCGCGACTACTACGGCAAGTGGTATGTGGCCTCCAATGCCACGTTGCTGATCGTGGCGGATACGGACGCGCAGGAGCTGGTTGGCCTGATCGAGGCGAATTTCGCCGACGCGCCGAAAGTCCCCCGGCCGACGCCGCAGGACATCGGTGTCACCGCCTATGAAAAGAGCTTCGCGATCGTCGCCAGCGATCCGGAGGTTCGCACCGAACGGATCAACATCACTCGACTTGAACCGGCTCGACCACCGGCCACCACCGTGGCGCAGTTTCGTGACGAGCTGGTTGCCGCGCTGGGCGTCTTGGCGTTCAATCGGCGCCTGGAAGACGAGGTTGCCAAAGGCGAGACCAGCTATCTGAGCGGCAGTGTGTCAGTTGGCAACCAGGTCGGAGCCATCTACACGGCCGAGCTGGAAGGTCGAGCCAAACCGGGAAAATGGCGAGCCGCGCTGCAAGAGTTGATTCTGGAACTCCAGCGAGCTCGGGAATACGGTTTTGAGGAACGCGAAGTCGCTGATGCTCGAAAAAAAATCCTGGCCTCGGCAATACGATTCGTGGAACGGGATCCAACCACTGACGCCAGTACGCTGTTGCGCCGGATGAACCAGTCCGTGGCGGATGGAGAACCGATTCTCTCCGCACAAGAGCGACTCGAACTGGTCGAGAAGTTGTCGCCGAGTGTCACGGTGACGGAGGTGTCCGAGCGGCTCGCCAAGGAGTTCGATCCTTCGGCGTTCGCGGTCATCGCCACCTTGCCGGCATCGGCCGATGTTCCCAGCGAAGCCGAGCTCTTGGAGCTGGCCACGAAAGCTTTCTCGGCCAAACCCGAACGTGAAGTGATGGCGGAGTGCGCCACGCAACTCATGGATCAGCTTCCCGAGCCTGGCAAGGTGGTGGAAGAATCCGAGCACACGTCGACCGGCGTCTGGTCCGGCTGGCTGTCGAACAATACCCGATTTCATTACCGGTTCATGGACACCGAGAAGAACCAGGTGACGGTCAGTATTTCTCTGATCGGTGGTGGGCTGTTGGAGACCGCTGCCAACCGCGGCATCACTCAAGCCGCCACAATCCCCTTGTCGCGACCGGCTACGAGACGACTCTCATCCTCTGATATCCGATCCTTGATGACGGGCAAAAATGTCACCGTCCGAGGTGGTTCCGGAGGTATCGGAAGCGGGCGTCGTGGCGGTGCGGGTGGTGGCAGCACCGATGCGATCACACTGAGTGTTTCGGGAAGTCCAGAGGATCTGGAGACCGGTATGCAGTTGGCGCATCTGCTGCTTACGGAGCCGCAGATCGAACCGGCGGCCTGGGAGCAATTTACCACCAGTCTGCGACTGATGATGGAGCAGATGGAGTCGAACTGCATGATGGCCGGTATGCGGGCCATGCAGGGCGCGCCGTACCCGACCGACGTGGCACGTACACAGCCGATGACGATCGAGCAGCTCGAGCGGCTGGACCTGGCCGCAGCCCAGAATTGGCTGGAGCAGTTGATCGTTGATTCTCCGATCGAGGTGGCCATTGTCGGCGATCTGCCCAAGGACCGAGCGTTCGAATTGGTCACACGCTACCTCGGTTCGCTGCCACAGCGCAAGCGTGTGTCACCGGAACTCTACTGGGAGCTGCGTCAACTCCAAAGACCGCCGGGCCCGCGTCTCATCGCGAAGTCGATCCCGACAGAGACGCTGCAAGCTTTCGTCTTTTCGGGTTTCTATGGCTCGGATGAGTCGAATCTGGTGGACACGCGCACACTCACGATGGCCACCACCATTTTGTCAACGCGCATGGTGCGAGAGATTCGCGAAGAAGAACAACTCGTTTACAGCATCAACGCCGGCTCGCGTGCGGCAACGACTTATCCCGGATTCGGCATGGTCTCAGCCGCCGCGCCGACCGATCCGGCCAAAGCCGATAGTCTGCTGGCAAAAATCGACGCCATGTACACCTCCCTGGCCCAAGACGGCGTGACTGACGAAGAATTAGAAGTGGCCAAGAAGCAGATCGCCAACATCCTCGATCGCCAGATACAAGACCCCGACTACTGGCTCAGCAGGCTGTCGGAAATGACCTTTTACGATAAGAACCTCGACGATGTCGTCAACGCGCCGGCTGCTTATCAGGCGATCACGGCGGATCGAGTTCGCGAGACGTTTGCCCGTTATTACGCTCCGGACAAATCGGTAGTGGTGGTGGTAACACCCGAGGAATAACTTCCGGGACGGATCGGGGAGCGATCCCCGCAGGAGACAACCGTGACACATTTTGCCGACCGACTAGCCGCGGGTGTCGAACGGTGTGGAAATCCGGTACTCGTGGGCCTGGATCCGCGTTTGGAGAGTCTTCCCGAACAGTTGCGACGCGATGTGTCGCCCGGGGACCTGTCCGGTGCCGCGACCGCTTTCACGCGTTTCTGTCAAGGTGTGATCGACGTCGTCGCCCCGCTGGTGGCCATTGTGAAACCGCAAGCCGCTTTCTTCGAACAGCTCGGCCCGGCCGGTATGCAGTCGCTGTGTGAGGTGATTGCTTATGCTCGTGGAAAGGGCCTGCTGGTGATTGTGGATGGTAAACGCAACGATATCGGATCGACCGCCACCGCTTACGCACAAGCCTATCTCGGTGACAAACCGGACAGCGCATGGGGGAGTGACGCGTTGACGGTCAGTCCCTACTTGGGAGGCGACAGTCTGGATCCGTTCGTGGATACGGCGGCTGGTCGGCAAGCGGGAGTTTTTGTATTGGTGAAGACATCGAATCCCGGTGGTGGCTTGTTTCAGGATCTGGTCTGTGATGGAAAACCACTCTACAAGCACGTGGCTGCGTTCGTGCAAGGGTGGGCGCAGCGGACGGCAGGTCAATCAGGATACGGGATCGTGGGCGCGGTGGTGGGGGCCACGTATCCCGAACAGCAGGCTCAGTTGCGCAGCGAGATGCCCAACACCTGGTTTCTGGTGCCAGGTTTTGGAGCGCAGGGGGCCGGGGCGCGGGACGTAGAGGGCGCATTCGCAGCCGACGGGCTGGGTGCGATCGTGAACAGCTCCCGCGGGATCATCTTCGCTCACCAACGCGACCAGTACCGAGACCGCTCGCATGGCGACGCACGCTGGCAGCAGGCGGTGGAAGCGGCAACCTGTGATATGATCGACCAACTGCGGGCCGATACACCCGCTGGAAAGCTGGGCGGCGTGAGCCCGTAGTGCGCGGAACCGCGCTGGAAGTTTCCCACCCCTCACCCTACCCTCTCCCCACAGGGGCGAGGGTACAAGGTGAAGTTATTTTTCCCTGATTCCTAAGATCCCCAGTCGGAAAGGTTATTCGTCGGTGGCTTTCAGCCAGGGGGTCAAGGTCAGTTCGAAATCGTGTATCTCGTTCTCCGAGAAATAGAGTCGCATCTCGCGCTCGGCGGCCTCGGGACCATCGGATGCATGCACCAGATTCATCTGCCGACTGCTGCTGAAGTCTCCACGGATGGTTCCGGCGGCTGCCTTCAAACCACTCGTCGCCCCCACCATGTCTCGCACCACACGTATCACCTCGAGGCCCTGGACGATCATGGCCACGACCGGAGCACCGGTGATGAACTTTTCCAGGCCCGGATAAAAGGGCTTGTCAACATGCTCGGCATAATGCTGCCTGGCCAGCTCGGGAGTAATGCAGATCATCTTCATCGCGATGATGTTCAGCCCCTTGTTTTCCAGGCGGGTCAGGATCTGTCCCATCAGACGGCGTTGGACGCAGTCGGGTTTGAGCAGGACGAGCGTGCGCTGCATGACAAATACACTCCGGTTTTAATGACGGTGATGATACAGGGCGGCTGCGGCGAGCCGATTGTGGGGCGAGAAGTTCGGATCAGGTTCCCGTTGTACCTGTTCTAGGCAATCAGGGAAAAACAACTTCACCTTGTTCCCTCGCCCCTTTGGGGAGAGGGTAGGGTGAGGGCTTAGTAGATCTGGAAGTTGTTTTTTCCTGATTCCCAGGGAGATCTGCTGGCTGTGCCATCGGTCGTCATCAACATGTCCCGTGGCACTGACGACCCGCCTTACGCGTCCACCACGCAGCCCAAAGCGTTGACCCCCGCGTACGTTTCCGATCTGTCTCGGACTATCGCATCTTGTGCTTCGGATTTCAAGAGCGAAGCCCTTGCCTGATCTCGTTGGGGCCAGGATTTGATGACACGGAGTCAACGTTTGGCGATCAGGAATCACCCGTGACATGGACCGCCGTGGCGGCTACTGTGGCATTCTGATGGCCGGAGTCGGGGTCGGTTGTGGCGCGACATCGCGCGGTCGCTCGAGGATCATGACGGGGGAAGTTCCAGGCCAGGTCATGGCGGAATAGGGACGGTGATGGCGGTAACCGTTTTGTTTCCCAGTCCAGCTGCTGCGACTGCCGTGGGCGTGATACCCGTCACTCCAGCCAATCCCGAGGCAGCGGTTGATATAGTTCATCAACGGGTGTGAGTTGCCGAGATACTGGTGCCCGGCCTCGGCGGTCGGGGCGACTGCCAGTAGTAGGACGCAGAGGACCAAGACCGCGAATAGTGCTGGAAATCGCATACGGCATCCTTTCGTACTCAGTGAATTCAGCATCGGTTCGGGGCGTATGACGTTTCGCGCCGTTGGTGCTCCCAGCAGGTCTCACCGTACCGAGCAGCATGTACTGGGTGCGCACCAGGGCGCACTGAGTGTTCCCGTCTGCCGGGCAGCGAGGCCTGTCTGCCCCGTCCGACCCGCGCAAAGTCTGATCCCGACGACCCGCACCAATGTCACTATTTAAGTATCGATCCGCCATATGGTTCCGGTCCATCAACCTGATCGAACGACGTATTGGAGCAGTTGTGCGGGTGGTGGTGACTGGCTCAGTGCCTTGTCATGTTTAGGATCGAGGGAAAAAAACTTCGTTTTTCGGCTGCCAGAGTAGTTCGACTGTTTGATTTCGCAAACAAGACCCCGTCCAGCCCGCCTGGATGGTGAATCTGACTGATCAGCTACAGCCATGAGCCCCTCTCGCTCTTTCCTTTCTCACCCACTTCGCCGCCGGAGGCGGCGAAGTGGGTGAGAAAGGGAGCCTTGTGAGGCGGTTCGGGTAGCCTGTCAGTCAGATTCACCCACCGCACAAGGCGGTGGGAGTCAAAGTCACACAGTCGAGGTAGTCAGCAAACGTAGAACCACCGGGACGAGCCCGGTGGCGAAGGTCTGTTATGGAGACACGAGTTACGCACAACCATCGCTGCAAAATGGCGCTGTACAACTAGGCGGGACGATGTAACTCGCGGAGCGGCCCCACCGCGACGGTGCTGTGCATCGTGAGCGGATAACGGCTGAGCAGGTCCATGACTTCGCTGGAGTTGACCGACTGATACGAGGCGATGATTTCTCGCACGGGCTGATACACTCCGCGCTGGACCCAGTTATCGCCGACCGAGAAGAGTCGATTCGTTGGCCGTTCACTCTGCAGAACGACATGCGAGCAGATTTTGTTCTGGGCCTGCACCAATTCATCACAAGTAATCCCACTCGTTTCAACACCCTGCAAGACCTGATACATCTCGCGTAGATTCTCCTGTGTATCGTCGGGGCCGCCGCACAGCATGGACATGAAGATGCCGGTCCCCTGATATTCGTAGGAATACATGACCGCGCATTCAGCACGTCCCGTGTCGACCAGTTTCCAAAACAGGCGGCTGCCACTGTCGTCGCCGACGATCGTGCTGAGAATGCGCGCGGCATAGCGGCTCTTGTCGTCCGCGGCGGGACCGTTGGCGATCTGGATGACATATTGCAGAGAGGCAACGTCGTTGGGGAAAACCTGAAAATCATCGTTCCCAGACGCCCGCGGCGTCACTCGGTTGACCCTCTGCCGCCGCCACGGTCCACACTTCTCGCTGGCCAGCCGTACGAGGCGATTGAAATCGACGTTTCCGGCGGCGGCCAGCGTCATGTTGTTCGGCGCGTAGCGGCGATCGAAATACGATCGCATCTGTTCCGGGGAGAGAGCCGATACGCTTTCCAGCGATCCGAGGACACTGTGAGAAAGCGGGTGGCCGCGGAAGTGAACCGCCATGCTTTTCTCATGAGCGCCAAACGGAGGCTGATCCTCATACTTGGCGATCTCCTCCAGGATCACTTGTTTTTCCATTTCGAAGTCATCGACGCGCAGCGACGGGCGCATGATGTCGCAGAGAAGGTCGAGGGACTGATCCTGATACTCCGGCAACACGGCAACGTAATAGACCGTCTGCTCTTCACTGGTGAAGGCGTTGCAGTGCGCTCCCAATTCGTCCAACTCGCGATTCACGTCCGCCGCACTCCGCGTGGGAGTACCTTTGAAAGTCATGTGTTCCAAGAAGTGGCTCACACCCGAAAGCTCATCCGTTTCGTCCCGAGCTCCGGTTTTGACAAAGAAACCGATCGCCGCGGAGTAGGCGGACGGATTGCACTCGGCAATGATCTGCAGGCCGTTGTCAAGACAATGTTCGCGGAATTTCAACAGGGTATCTCCAGTTGTTGCTGTCCCAGTGTCACCACCAGAAAATCGGCGGGAGGGTTGGCCTCCAGATACGCATTGATGCTATCGCAGGAGAGACCGTCGACAATTCGTCCCACCTCCTCCAGCGTCTGCACACGGCCGAGGTAGTACCAGTCCGCGGCGATGGATCCGCTGCGCGCGCCGCTCGATTCTTGCTGCATGATCAGAGCACTTTTGAGTCGGGCCTTGAGTCGCTGTAACTCGTCCGGCCGAACTCCGTCCGCCAGGCGTGTGAGTTCCTCGATCAATACATCCAGCGTCTCTTGAGCTCGCTCGGTCGTCGTGCCGGCATAACAGATGACGCAGCCGCGATCCTTCACGCTGTGGCACGCGGCATAGACCGCGTAGCAGAGCCCGCGGTTCTCACGTATTTCCGTAAACAGTCGTGAACTCATTCCGTCGCTCAGAACCCCCACCGCTCCGCGTGCCTGGTAGTAGTCGGGGTCTCCGTAGGGCACGCTCGGAAAGGCCACGGCAATGTGCGTCTGACTCGACTCGTGAGGTATGTGCAGAGGTGTCCGCGCGCCAGGTACGATCAGCAGATCGGGTTCCTCCTGCATCCGCCAGTCCTGAAAAAGCTCCCCCACGCGATCACGAAGCCGGTCGAAATCGATCTTTCCCGCCGCACTCAAAATGGTGCCGTTCGGACGATAATGGGTGGTGAATTGCCGCCGAATGTCCTTCAAGCGAACGCTCTCGATGGCCGCCAGGTTGCCTTGGCTGTTCCGACCATAAGGGTCGCCGTATTCTCGCCGCCGAAGTTCCAGCATGGCGCGCTGAGCCAGATCGTCGTCCAGGCGCGGATCTCTTGCACGCACGACAAACGTGCGTCTTCGAGTTGATCTGCAGGGAGATGGGGGCATTGGACCAGATCGGCATAAATCGCCACGGCCTGGTCCAACTTGTCGGCCGGCATCGCGCCACCGAAACTCGTGTGCGCATTGGCCACCGAAGCGCTGTGGTCGACTCCCAGATTTTCCAGATCATTGACGAATTGCCGGCTATCGCGCGACCCGCAACCCCGCTGGACCATTTCGCATGTGATATTGCTCAAACCCAACAACGACGCTGGATCGCGCGAGCATCCCGACGGTACGAGTAACGAGAAGGCTGCCGACTCCAACCAGTCCATGTTCTGAGCGACTAGCACGAGCCCGTTGTCGTACTGGTGAATTTGGATAGCCTGTGACACATCATCCCCAATACTCGGAAACCCCACTACTCGGCGGACCGTTCGCGCTGCGTCGCAGCGCGAATCCACCGATCTCGTCATGCGTTGTACGCAAGGCGACCGCCTCCGTCACGCTTTGCCTCCCCGCAGCGCGGTGCGAAATGCCCTCGCATCACGTATCGGCAAGCGTTTTCACCCCTCTTCCTGTCAAGCGGACGTGCCCCAGCCGCCAGGGGCGTGCGACCGCGTTTGACCGGAGTGTGGTGGGTCCAGCAGACTTCGTCCACCCCTCTGGCACAACCGATCTGCTCGGCCGGGGAAGCACCCAGGGCGTCAAACCGGTAGAGATTACTGCCCCAGCTACGCGTACGCAACCTCGACAGCCTTGTATACGGTCTTCACCCGGCGAAATCCAAGTGCCAGGTAGAGACGGATCGCACCGGTGTTATGGGCTGTCACCTCCAGGTAGGCACGCCGCAGCCCGGCCGCGCGAAATCCGGACAGGGACTGGTGGAGCAGTGCCGTGCCCAGTCCGCGAGAACGGTGCAACGGCGTGACGCCGAGATTTTGCACGGCCCCGTACCCGTGCCGGTCGCGAAGGCCCTGAATCGTGCCACAGTACTCCGGTGTGGCGTGGCCCCGGGGCTGGTAGGCCAACAGCCAGGTGGCCTGCTCGACGAATGAGTCGCGCCGCGCGATCTCGTCCATCAGACGACGGCACCCATCGCGTTCGCCGAGACAAGGAAAGACGTTGGCATCAATCTCGCAGCAGAAGCTACGATACTTGGTCTCTGCGTGCGATTCGAGCAAGGAGCGGTGCCAAGCCACAAAGGAGTATTCTGGCGGCAGACGAGTGCAATCAAATAGCGTTCCCGTCAAGGGAATCTCCAGCCGATACCGCTTGAAATAGGTGAGACCCATAACACATCAAGCACCAAGAACCGCCGCAACGGGGAAACTGACTCGCAAGCGTGCCACGAGCCAACCGGTTATCATGGTATAGACGGATGCCGGCAATTGCAATAATTCAGTACGAAATGCCTCATCCACGGCCGCCAGCTGACGCGGTTTCGAGCGATTTGCGGACGTGATTCGTCGGGCGTCGTAAGCGTCTCCGCGACTCGCCCCACAGGCAGGCAACGTTTTATGGGGTGGCCGACGAGGTCGCATATTCGACGACGCGCGCGAAGGCCATACGCATCTGCTGCAGATCCACGTCGTGCACTTCCAACGACTGGCCGATGCCCGAGATCATCGTCAAGGTCAACCGTCCACCCAGGTGCTGCCGGAATTCCTCCAACCCGGCGAAGACCGCCTCCATGTCCGCCAGAACTGGATGATACAATTCGAACCCCAGTTGTCGCAAACAGCTCAGGACGCGGTCGGCGGCCGCGGCGGACAGCCCGTGGACCAGCGACGAGTAGACCGTATCCACGGCCACACCAATGGCGACCGCCTCACCATGCCGCAGTTCGAACTCGGAAAGCGTCTCGAGGCGATGAGCTGACCAATGTCCGAAATCGAGTGGCCGAGCTTCGAGGGCTTCAAACGGATCACCCCCGCGCGTGATGTGATCCAAATGCAGCTGAGCGGACCAGCGAATCATCTCACTCGAAACCAATTCGTCGCGACGACAAATGGCCTCCGCGCTCCGCTCCAGCTGCCGGAACATCGCGGGGCTCTTGAGCAGTGAGACCTTGACCGCTTCAGAGAATCCACATATGAAATCCCGGTGACTCAGCGAGCGAAGCAGACCTGTGTCGTTGACCACGCCCCACGGTACCGCAAATGTTCCCAACCAGTTCTTCTTCTGGAACAGGTTCACGCTGTTCTTGACGCCGATGCCGGAATCGGCCTGCGCCAAAGTCGTGGTCGGCAGTCGCACCAGGCGAATACCGCGGTGAGCAATGGCTGCGGCAAAACCGACGGCATCCAACACGGCTCCACCGCCGATCACCACCACGTAGCTTCGCCGGTCCAGATTCGCGGCATGCATGACCTTCAACATCTGTTCCAGAATGTGGATGTCGTTCTTGATCAATTCACCGCCCGGCACATGCTGGATGTTTCCCACCCACTCGAACCGGTCGCGGTGGCGGCCACAGAACGATTCGATCTGGGAACACAATCCCGGCATCGCGCCAGCGACGTTCTCATCAATCCACAACTGCACGCGGGCGGGACCGTTGCCGGACGGTTCCAGTAAATCGAGCAGCACGTGAGCATCCTGTCGCCACACGTCCGCGGTGAACCGCAGTCGGTGGACAAACGGGACGCTGAATGCGATATCCTGGGATCGTTCCCCGTTCGAACCTGGCATGACCTTCCCTTCTCCGCTCAACCGGCACAGATACCCATCGTCTGTTCAGCATAGCCGAATCGGGTCACCGCGTCACGGTCATGTTTTTGCCCGCCCGAGCACAGGATGGGCCAGATAGTAGATGGGCCCAGCTCGCCGCGTGCCCTTGCTGCAACTTGCCAGATAGACGACCGCGCTGGGCGTCCGGTTTTCGCGGCGCGTAGGGTGGTTTCTGGCACATTCGGCACCCTACTTGGGAGGTCGGCCCACCAGCCGGCGGAGTCGGCGGAGATTGATCGTGTCCCACGGTTTTCCTGTCTTGGGATCCTCGCCCTTGGGCGTTTCGAGATACATCGGGATCTTATGAAATCGTCGGTCATTCAGCAGCCGGGCGAACGGTTTCGAACCCAAGTGACCCTTGCCAATGTGTTCGTGGCGGTCAACCCGCGAACCAAGTTCCCGCTTGCTATCATTCAAGTGAATCGCCTTGATGCGATTGCGACCCACACAGGACATCAATGCGCGCATTGTGCAGCGATATTCCTCTTGCGTTACCATGGGATACCCGGCCGCGCAGGCATGACATGTGTCAAAGCAGATTCCCAACCGCTCCGGATCCGCGACTGCGTCGAGGATCGCAGCCAGATGTTCGAATCGCCACCCCAGACAACTCCCCTGCCCCGCCGTGTTTTCCAGCAGACACTGTGCCGCAATACCGGGAGTCTGGCGATGAACTTTGTTTAAGGCTTGCACAACGCGTCTCAGACCGACACGTTCCGAACTCGTCGTGTAGGCTCCGGGATGCAACACAACATACGGAATACCAAGTTGCTCGGCGCGAAGGAGCTCCACGACGAATGCATCCAATGATTTTTTCCATAAGGCATTGTCGGGGCTCGCCAGATTGATCAGGTACGAACTGTGTGCAATCACATGCCCGATCTTGTACTGCTTCTTGGCCTGCTCAAGGGCCGCCACGACCTCAGCCGTCAATTCCGCAGCCCGCCACTGATTGTTGTTCTTGGTGAATACTTGAACGCACTCGCAACCGACCGCGTGGCCGCGTTCGATCGCCTTGTCGAAGCCGCCGGCCATCGACATGTGGGCGCCCAGAATGGGTTTCGCTGTAGGCATCGGCTCGTTTCCAACTCAGGCAGCATGTGTCTCGGCGAGCAGGCGCCCGTGTCAGCCCAGGGTTCCCAGGCAGACAAAGGCCAGAGCAATGAACAACAGGACTGTCTGGATGATGCCCAGTACCATTCCTGCCTGAGTCAAGGACATGCCGCCAGGGTCCATCGTGCCGCTGCGCATGGCCCGCATGTCCGCATTGCCCATGGCCCAGGCGAACGGGCCGAAAACAGGGCAAAATGCCCAGCCCAGGATGGCTAACGTGAGAATCAATCCACCCCGGTGAGGAGTTTGGTGTCGGAAGGGCTGGGTCCGAAACGGAGTTGACGTGGCGGTCTCCGCGAACGGATTGTGCTGCTGGCTGACTGCTCGGCGGCCTCCCGCCAGTTCGGAGAAGATTTCCGATGCCCTGCGCCATTGTGGGTCGCCTTCCACAAGCAACATCGCATCGCCGGGAATACGCCCTTCCGCATACCACTCGTCCAGTTCGCTTCGAGGAACCGGACCGTAAACACGACCGTCGGATGTGCGAACCTGCCACTGGCCGGACTCCTGTTTGCTCGTCTCCTCGTTCAGGTCCACAGTGATCGTCTCAGGAAGTTTCGCAGTGGTGGGAGCGTTGTCATCCTTATCTGACGACGCCATCACAGCATCGGGAGAACCGGGAACGACGTAAATCATTCCGCACTGAGGGCAGCGTGCTTTCTTGCCGGCGTGTTCGTCTGGAACACGCAGCTTGCGGGCGCATCCCTGACAAATGGTCTCAATAGGCATGTGATTGTCTTCGCTCCAAAGCTACTTCCCGCGGCGGCCGACTCATGCAGCCACGTTGCTTGACTGCCGCGATCTTGATTTGATCCTTCCCCAGCCCAGCCTGTAAGTGACCAGCTACCTATTCGCCGGTGGCCACCGGATCTTGGCAGTGTACTGCCCGAGGACAGGACATTCAACGCAACATCCGGTTTTGCTTGAAGTGCCAGCCTTCTTGCCCCTGCCAACGGACCCAGTGCCCGAAAAGCCTGTGATTTCGCCAATCGGCGCGGGATGTGATTACCGAACCTTTTCCGATGGGACGCGAGCCACAGGAATGCGGCTTTACGGGCTACATGGACCGCGTGATTTGCCGTTTGAGTCTTTAGGGACTGCGAATGTGGCGTGGACGCTGGCCGGGAAGCCATCATGCACCGCGATGGTTACCTTGGGTGGCGCCCTCGGCTTGCGATACATGTTGCAGGCCGGGTGATCCGCCCGCGGCAATCGAATCAGGATTTGGAGGAAGCCGCGGTGAAGGTAAACGCGGACTGCGAGTCTCAGAGTCTAAATCACTTTTCACGATTTGTGGAGTTTTTGGCCGAAGGCCATTGTCATCGTAGCCTGGGCATCGCCCCAGGATTGCTTTGTCGCGCTCAAGTTTAGGGTTGGGGCCGAATGTACGACACCGCGTCCACGCGGTGTCGCATCGCAAAGGTAGCCCATGTTGACACGGCGTGGACGCGGTGTCGTACGCCTTTTAGAACAACGATTGCCCCCAATTTTCAGAGTTGACCAGGCACTGGTGCAATGTCCGGTCTGGTGCGACGGTCACACGAAGAGTTGCGTCACGGCCTCTGCCTTTACGAGTTCGCGCGGCTGATTCAAGTGGTTGTAGACAATCGTTTCGGGATGAATACCAAACGCATGGTAGACCGAGGCCAACAGTTGGCCAGGATGAACGGGATCCTCGAGCGGGGCGGAACCGGTCTTGTCTGACTTGCCGTGCACGTGGCCTCGCTTCACTCCAGCGCCCGCAATCACCGCCGTATAGCAGTAAGGCCAGTGGTCGCGCCCATCGGCGCTGTTACCATTGCCCGACGTGCTGACACCCTTCTGCGGGCTGCGGCCAAATTCTCCCACCGCCACTACCAGCGTCTCATCGAGCACGCCCCGCTGGTCCATGTCTTCGATCAATGCCGACAAACCGGTGTCGAGCATCGGACCAGACTGGTTCTTCATGCGCTGAGTAAGTCCTACATGGTGGTCCCACGAATGGTTGTCGGAATTGGCAACCTTGGGCCACACGACCTCCACGACGCGAGTTCCCGCTTCCACCAGTCGGTGCGCCAGGAGGCAGCTTTGGCCAAACGTGTTGTGGCCATACCGATCGCGAGTGGCTGCCGACTCGGCCTGCAAGTCAAAAGCTTCGCGGGCGCGTCCTGACACGACGAGGTTCAATGCACGCTCGTAGTACTCATCCAGATTCTGGTTCTCGACGGCCTTGTTCAAGTCCTCCATCCGCGCGTCGATCATGGACCGCAGGCGCGCTCGTCGCTGCAGTCGTACAGCGAACACTTCTGGTGGCAAGGTCAGGTCGTCCACCTTGATGTTATCCATCTTGTTCATGTCCATGTCGTCGCCCGACGGGTACAGATAATACGGATCGAACGCTTTTCCCAGAAATCCGGCCGTTCCCCCCTTTCCCACGACATTACTTTCCTGCAAGGGTCGGGGAAGCATTACGAAGGGAAGCATCGGTTCGGTGGTCGGACGAAGACGCACAATCTGGGACCCGAAATTGGGGAAATCTTTCGGACTGGGCGGTTCCAGTTGCCCCGAAGGACTCACCTTGTCGGTGGTATAGCCGGTCATCATCTGGTAGATGGCGGCCGTGTGGTTGAACAGCCCATTAGGACTGTAGCTCATCGAGCGAATCATGGTGAACTTGTCATTCAGCTGCGCCAGCTGCGGCAGGACTTCCGTGAATTGCACACCCGGGATCTTGGTCGAGATCGGTGTGAAGACGCTGCGCACCTTCTCGGGGGCGTCGGGCTTGGGATCCCACATATCGATATGACTGGGGCCGCCCTGCAAGTAGACCAACACGACGCTTTTGGCCCGGCCCCATCCGGGGCCTCCACTGCCGACAGTTTCATCGGCTTGGGCCTGTAGTCGAAGCAGCCCGTCAAGTGTCAAGCCCAACATGCTTGCGGCTGCCCACACGCAACACATCGCGCCGCGTCGCTCCAGCATGCTGATCACACAAATCGTTGCCCGGCTGACCCTTCAGTATCCACATGATTTGCTCCCCGATATCGTGACGTCCGAGTGCCGCTTGCCCAGGCGCGCGGCACCAAGGAATCAGCGAAAAATAACTTCCAGATTTACTAGCCCCTCACCCTGCCCTCTCCCCAAAGGGGCGAGGGAACATGGTGAAGTTATTTTTCCTGATTCCTAAGAAACCGGGGAAAAATAACTTCCAGATTTGCTAGTCCCTCACCCTGCCCTCTCCCCAAAGGGGCGAGGGAACTAGGTGAAGCTATTTTTCCTGATTCCTAAGAGTCGAACTAAGAGAAAAGTGTCATATCTCTTTCAGGGCACTTCCACTTCACTGCCCTGAAACGGTTCTATCTCAAAGTGCAAGCCTCCCCCCCCTTCCATCGGATCCGACGCCGGAAAAGCCTGTGATTTCGCCCATCTGCCCCAGATGTGAATTCCGCACCCTTTCCGATGAGAAACGAGTCACGACAACGCGGCTTTACCGGCTACATGGACCGCGTGATTTGCAGTTTGAGTTATCTGTACATGCTAATGGTTGAACAGGAACGCGGGACTGTTGATCAATGCCCACGCCAGATCTTGAACGGCGGTCAATCGACGGTTGTTCACCTGCTTGGTGCTCTCTTGCACGTCGCGTCTTAACTGCACCAGTGCTGGATCGTCGGGCACACTCTGTTGCAGCTCCTGCACGAGCGCGCTTCGCCGCTGCACTCCGGGATCGATCGGGACCGGTGTCTGCGCGGACGAGACCCCTTCCAGCAGCTGGCGATACGTGGCGTTCGACAGGCGGAAGTAATCGGCGACGAGTTGCTTCTGCGTTTCCGATCGCGGCTGACTGCCGGTCGCCCACACGGCGGCCAACGATTCCGGAAGACCCAAGCCGACCGGTGTACTGGAGGTCGCCACGGACAGGCGGAAGTGCGCCAGGCGGTGGTCCTTTGCTTCGTGGTACTGATGGAGGGTTATCTGCAGTACAGTTCCCGCATCGTGACCGATCGGCTGGGCGGTCTGGAAAGTTGCCCAATGAACGGTCCCGCCGGCCGGCGCCACGGCCCAGCCGAGCTGATCCTGCTTGACACCATCAATCGCCTTTTGGATATCGAAACCGGCTTGCGTAAAGTCGGCCACTCCCTGCGTTAGCGCGACCGGTTCCAGCTGATTGGGAGACGCGGCGTCGGCCGCCTGCACCTCGAATTCCGTGACCACAAAATTGCCGTTTTCAGGCAGGCCGGGGCCACCTCCCTTGAGTCCTTCCACAGGGAGCGTTTCCAGACGAATCGCCGTGATCCCTGTCAAACGTGTCGAGTAGGTAATGTTGTAGACGCCTTTTTCCGCTTTGCCCTCAGCTCTTACCGAGCGGTCTTGCTGAACGGTCAGTTGCGCCCCGTTGGAGGCCGATAGAGCGGTGGGACGAAGCAAGTGCCATTCGGTAGTGGGCATCGCCGCCTCGGCCCACTCCTGGAAGTGCTGATCGAGTTTGGCTTCGTATTCTTTGAGCGCCGCGGTCGCTTGTTCAATCTTGTCGGCTCGCTGCTTCTCTTGCTCCGCCACCTGGGGTGCTATTTTCTCTTCATATGCTTTGAGATCCGTTTCAGCCTGGGAAAGATTCTCTTTGCGTTGCGTCTCCAGTTCCGACTTCCTGGTGACCCAGCTCTGTTCTTCCTGCTCGAGTTGGTTGGCCAGTCGCCGGTGATCGGCGTCGATCTCCGTCAGCAGCTGCTGCACCACCTCGATTTCCTCCTGAACCGCGTGACGATTCAAAATGCGCAAGAACACTGCATCAACTAGCTGGCGATCGTCGGGCTGCTGGTCAACCAGGGTGGCAAGTTGATTCTTCGGATCGGCAATCGCTTCAGCAACCACGGGGCCACTGATCATGGCCATGACAGGGCCCAACTGAATATCACTGGCCCGTTCGCATTCGCAGGCACTCTCGCGTGCTGGGCGCCCCAGGGTCGACAGGAATCCACTGGGCAATTCGATACCGACATCCGGCAACTGCACGGCCCGAGTGCCCTCTGGGACACCGGGGATCTTGGGCACTGCACCGGTGGCGACATGAATGGCGTCGAACAGCACTTCGGCGGGAAGCCGCCGCGCCAGGGCGTGCGCGTAGTTCGTAGTGTCGTCTTCATTCCAGGAATTGGTTGCCACGGACAATTGATAGGTGCGGGACGTACAGATCATCCGCAGCACGTGCCGCATGTCGAAGTCCGTCTGGATGAATTGTTGTGTGAGGTATTCCAGCAGTTCCGGGTTAGTGGCCGGATTGCCGGCGCGAACGTCATCAATCGGCTCGATGATTCCCACGCCGAACATGTATCCCCACAATCGATTGACGAGACTCTTGGCAAAATAAGGATTGTCAGGCGACGTGAGCCAGGCAGCCAATTGCTCGCGGCGTGTCGATTGCTCGGGCACTTCCCATGCGCACTCAAACGGAAAGACCGGCTTTGCCGGCTGCCCGGTTCGTTCGTTGATCACATCCTCTTGACTCTTATCTCGCACGAATTCATAGAGAGGCGTGGCCCCTTCGACGGCGGAACCCCCGATGGCGCGTCCTTTGCTTTCCGGATCAGGTTCCCGAGCGACTTGCGAGAAGTAGGCGGCGGTCTGGTAATACTGGTCCTGCGTCCATCGTTCGAAAGGATGGTCGTGACATTTGTTGCAGTTGAAACGAATGGCGAGGAATAATTGTGTCGTGGTTTCCAGGGCATCGGCGGGAGTACGTAAGATTTTGTAATAAGACGCCGCTGGATTCTCACGATTGGAACCGGTAGCGGTAACCACTTTCTGCACAAACTCGTCATAAGGTCGGTTTTCCGCGATCTGTGTGCGGATCCAATCGCGGTAGGCTGCAGCGCCTTCGGGGCCGAGGAACTTTCGATTGACTTGCAGCAGATCGGCCCATTTGTTGGTCCAGTAGTCCACGAAAGCCTCACTGCCAATCAAACGGTCAACCAGCTCGTCGCGTTTCGTGCGCGTGTCACGCACATCGTCGAAAAACGCCAGCGCAACCTCCACCGAAGGCGGCAAACCGGTCAAATCCAAGGACACTCGTCGCAAGAACTCCGCGTCGGAACAGACGGGCGACGGTTTGATTTTGAGTCGTTTCCACTTGGCGGCCACGAGTTCGTCAACTCGGTTATAGGCGGGAGGGTCCTCCCACACGAAACCCGTTCGATCTCCCATGACCGTCAGCGTGGTGGCAGCATACGCTCCCTGGTAGCGGGCCAGCACGGGGGCTTCTCCCCGGCGCACGGCGGTCAGTAATCCATGTTCCCCCGCCGTGGCCACTTCGGTATTACCGCTGCTGATGTACGCCTCGCGTGTCACATCGCGTGAACGGCCGTCCGCATACGTCGCCACGACACGCACTTGTTGCCGGGCTTGGAGCGACTGCACGGTCGGATTGGGAGGTGAGAGCGAGATGGACGTGACCGGAGCCGACTGCCGATCGAGCTTGGCGCCAGCGGCGAGCCACTGACGCAGCATCTCATAGTAGTCGTCGCCAACCTTCGTCAACTGGCCACCCACATGCGGGGCCGTACCGGTTGCCTTGAGCAGCATGAGGCTGTTTTCTGGCGAAGCGACATTCGCGCGACGCGAAGCGTGGTCATCCGTCAAGGCACGCAAATCGGCCACCGCATCGTAGCCGCGCAGAGACAGTTTGAAACCGTTCTTGCCCTTCGCCGCCCCATGACAGGTGCCCTGGTTGCAGCCCATCTTGGCGATGATCGGCGCTATGTCTTGAATATAATCCGGTTGAAAGGGGCCCTGCGACCCCCGGACGGAAACGGGCACCGCAATGGTCTGCCCGGCAAGTGTCAGCTGTAACTGCGTGTCGCCGTCACGTCGCGGAACGAGCACGCCGCCACGGGACGCCGATGCGAGGTCGTCGGCCAGGCGCGCGGTCACCAGGCGGGTTACGTCCAATTGCTCGCCCGAACTGAGCGTTGCGGTGACCAGCAGTTGCACGTAGTCGAATTCGCCGCTCAATTGCACCTGGGCCGGTTCCACCTGTAGCTGGGCGATGTCGAGCCCTTCCGGTAACGACTCGGTCGATTCCTGTTGTGCATTCGGATCTGCCGCAGCGCGGTCCCGGTCGCTTTCGGTCACCGCTTCCGCCAGCGTGGGGACGGCGGGAAATTCCCTGGTGACGGTTCCTGTCTCGGTGTCCAGCACGCGAATGATACCGTCCGAACCCGCGGCCACCACTTGCCCCGCCTGAGGAACGAAGGTCACCGCAAAAACGCCGGCCGGAACATCCACCAATGCTACGCGTTTCACTCCTTCTTGCACGTAGTCGGCCAGCCGCTTGTTTTCGTCGGCCGAACGGGACGTCGAGACCTTGGACATGATCTGCTTGATGTCGTCCGGCAAAGCCGTGTCAAATTCGTAGGAATCGATAGCCACCTGGCCCGTGGCGTCCAGGCTACTTCCCGACACGATGCGGCGTCCGTCCGGGCTGACGTCGACACTGAAGACGCGACCTCTCAGTGGCGGCAGACGACGAATCAAGTTCGCGTCGTCCCCAATTCGCCGCTCGGTCTGGCGAAAAACACGGTAGACTTTCGGTATCCCGTCCGACCCGCCGATCACGATTTCATCACGCAGGGGATGGCGCGCCACCGCCTGAATGCCACCCTTCAATGCGCCCGGAGTAATGGACGTAATGTTGTCGACAAATCGTTCCGTGGCGACCTCGGTCAATTTGACGGTCATGTCCCGGCTGACGGAAATTAGATGGGAACCATCGACTGAAAAGACGGTATCAAGCACCCAGTCATTGTGGGCACCCTGGAACAGAACTTGTTGACCCGTCTCTGCGTCGATAGCGCGGAGCGTATTGTCGCCACACCCGACGGCGATGACTTTGCCATCGGGTGACCAGCTTCCACCGTAAACGGTGTCGAACGTGAGTGGTATCGAGTTCAGAAGTTTGGGCCGCCACGGCTCGGTATTCTCTTTCGGCGGGTCCGTGACGTCCCATACTTGAAGTTCACCGCGGCGGGCCGGCAACCCGCCGGCGACCGCCAGTTTCGTACCGTCGGGCGAGAAAGCGACGGATTCAATCCGCTCGGACGTACCGATCAGCCGAGCTGCCAATCCACTTCCATCGAGCCGGTGCAACAGCACTTCGTGAAAGCCGGCGACGGCCAGCAGGCGTCCGTCGGGAGAACAGGCCAGCGAAGTGACGACCGGCAGCGACGTGTAAGTCGGTGGGTGATCCAAGTCGTAGATACGACGTGCGCTCGGTGGCGAATCGTCTTCCGCCCCCTGCTCGATCCACATGCGGATCAATTCGACCGAGCTCGTCTCCAATGCCGGCTTTCCCGATGGCATTTCAGCCTCACCGTTGGTCGGCGTGATCAGCTCGATCAGATAGCTTTCATCGGGTTGGCCAGGCACCACGGCCGCGGATCCACTCTCGCCGCCCGCCAGGAGCTGCTGGAAAGTTGTCATCACGTAGTCGCCACTCGCTTTTGCCGCCTGGTGGCAACCGAAGCAGTGCGTTTGCAGCAAGGGGAAGACATCGCGGTGGAAGCTGACCGGCTGCTCCGCCCGGTCGAGCGTAAGTGGGCCAGCCAGGCTGGAATTTGTGGAAGCGATGCACAGTAAAGTGGCTACCAAGATGATGCGCCGTTTCATGGCGTGGAACTCCCGAAGATTCGGCCCAACGTGCCGATTCGAAGGTGGGTAGATGCGTTTCGCAAATATCTTGTCATGGAGCCGTCGCACCCGGCCAACACCGCGGATAAGACCCGCTGACAATAGACGATATAACAATATCAGGTTGTGCGGCCCGTGGCAAAGTAAATCGCCGGATAATGGGGATCCCAACCGGGGGACCGGGTTGGGCACGAACGCAAAACGGTTGTCGTTAAGAGAGGCTTGCCGGTAGAATTGGGAAGGTCCCTGCCGAGTGCGCGTCGGAGACGCACAGGACGGGCTGGAGTTTCGAACAGGAGCTTCGCCATGGCGATGTTGTGGACGGTCGTGGGTGTGGTGGGAGGCGTGAGCGCGGCCGGTTTGATCTGGTTGGCGCTGGGCAACTGGCGCACGAGACGCCAAAACAAGGCGGTTTTCCAGCAGGCACGAGCCTTGTTCCGACGCCGGCGCGAGTGGCTGGAAGCGGAATTTGTCACGCTGGCATCCGAGCATGGTAAGCCGCGTGACCTGATCTGGACCGGCTGTGAGTTCGACGATCCGGTCTCTTTTGCCCGCGAACGCAATTCGGGCCAGCTGCGCGCCTGGTGGGGATCACGATCAGCTTTGAAGCCGAGCCGGGGGGGGCGATGGAAGAAGTCGAAGCGGTGTGCGCGCTGCGCACCGCAACCGCTGTGTTTCGCTATGATTGCGGGACCTGGACCTCGGATGGGCGAGCGATCTACAACATGAATCCCGAGGAGACGATTCGCCGCTACCAGCACGAACTAGAACTCGTTGAATGAACCCCTTCGCGGCAAGAAGTACCGAGGCGTCGGCGCGGCGAGTGACGCCCGTGCCAGCCCCCTCCTTTTCACATCAGCTGGCGCAAAACGGTCTGCAAGATTCCACCGTTGCGATAGTACTGCAACTCAACGGGCGTGTCGATGCGCACCACGGCGGGGAAAGTCTTCACGCTGCCGTCTCCCGACGTGGCTCGCACTTCCACTGTCGAGCGTGGCTGCAACTGGTCGTTCAGCTGTGGGACATCAAACACTTCCTCGCCCGTGATGCCCAGCGATTGCCAGGTGCTGCCGGCGGTGAATTCGAGTGGCAGGACACCCATTCCCACAAGATTGCTGCGATGTATCCGCTCGTAACTGGCCGCGATGACGGCTCGGACGCCTAGCAAGTAGGTCCCTTTGGCGGCCCAATCCCGGCTGCTACCGGTGCCGTATTCGGCGCCGGCGACGACGATCAGTGGCACGCCCTCATCGCGATATTTCTGTGCCGCCTCGTAGATCGTCAGCTGTTGGCCGTCGGGTAGATGGCGCGTCCATCCGCCTTCGGTACCGGGTGCCAGTTGATTACGAATGCGGATGTTGGCAAACGTGCCCCGCACCATGACGCGGTCATTTCCGCGGCGGGAGCCATAACTATTGAAATCGCGGGGGTGGACATGGTGCTGCACCAGATAACGGCCCGCGGGGCTGTCCTGGGCGATCGAGCCGGCCGGAGAGATGTGATCGGTGGTGACCGAATCCCCCAGTAACGCCAACACTCGAGCACCTTCAATGGGCTCGATCGGGGCGACGTCGGCCGTCACATCAATCAGGAATGGTGGTTCCTGGATATACGTACTGTCCGGATCCCAATCGTACAGATCGGCTCCCGTCACCTCGATCGCATTCCATGTGGAATTTGACTCCAGGGCGGTGCCATACTCTTTGATGAACAAGTCAGCCGTCACGGACAATTCGATAGCCTGGACAATCTCCTCACGCGTGGGCCAAATATCTCGCAGGTAAACATCGTTGCCCAGCGAGTCCTGGCCGAGCGGGTCGGTTCACCAGGTCAATGTCCACGGTCCCGGCCAGCGCGTAGGCGACGACCAACGGCGGACTGGCCAGAAAATTCGCTTTGACCAACGCGTTCACGCGCCCCTCGAAATTCCGGTTGCCACTCAACACCGCGGCGGCCACGAGGTTGCCTTCGGTCACGGCGGTGGCAACCGTGTCCGGGAGCGGTCCGCTGTTTCCAATACACGTCGTGCAACCGTAGCCCACCACGTTGAATCCCAGTTGTTCCAAAGCACCCAGGAGCCCGGCTTTTTGCAGGTAGCTGGTCACGACCCGCGAGCCCGGAGCCAGGCTGGTCTTGACGTACGGCTTGACGGACAGACCTTTCGCGAGGGCCTTCTGCGCCAGCAATCCTGCTGCCAACATCACCGAGGGGTTACTGGTATTGGTGCAACTCGTGATGGCGGCGATCACCACCGCGCCGTGTCCGATCTCGACAACTGTCACCGTTGGACGAATACGTAACGATCGTCCCCTGCTGCTCGTCGGGGAGAGCGAAGCCACGTTCAGCCAGCGGTGCCTGCAGGGCATCGGCGAAAGTTTGTTTGACTGACGCCAGAGGGATCCGGTCTTGAGGTCGTTTCGGTCCGGCCAGTGACGGCTCCACCGTGCTCAGGTCGAGAGTCATGTTGTTTGTATACCGCGGTGTCGGGCTGTCGTCGGTGCGCAGAAGTTGCTGCTCCTGCATGTACCGTTGCACCAGGTCCACCTCCTGTTCGCTGCGTCCGGTGCGACGCAGGTAGCGGAGCGTTTCCTCGTCCACGGGGAAGAATCCCATTGTCGCTCCGTATTCCGGGGCCATGTTGGCGATGGTGGCCCGATCTGCCAGCGACATGTGCTGAACGCCTTCCCCATGGAACTCGACGAACTTACCGACGACCCCCTCGCGGCGCAGCGTCTGCGTGATCGTCAGTACGGCGTCGGTCGCGGTGACGCCCGTGACAGCGCCCCGGTCAATTCAAAGCCCACAACCTGAGGCATCAGCATATAGATCGGCTGCCCCAACATGACCGCTTCGGCTTCAATGCCGCCCACACCCCAGCCGACGACCCCCAGACCGTTGATCATCGTCGTATGGCTATCGGTTCCCACCAACGTGTCAGGCAACGCCACCGGACCCGCGGCGTCTGGACGCACGAAGACACACTTGGCCAGCATTTCGAGATTGACTTGGTGCACGATTCCTACACCGGGTGGGACCACACGGAAATTGTCGAACGCTTGCTGTCCCCAACGCAGGAACTCGTAGCGTTCCCGGTTTCGCTGGAACTCGAAATCGATATTGGCCTGCAACGCGTCGGCAGTTCCGAAGCGATCGACCTGGACCGAGTGGTCGATCACCAGATCCACGGGGATTAACGGGTTGATGCGTTGGGGATCGCCTCCCAGCCTTTGCATCGCGCTTCGCATCGCG
This sequence comes from uncultured Planctomycetota bacterium, assembly GCA_963700575.1. Classification (GTDB taxonomy): domain Bacteria; phylum Planctomycetota; class Planctomycetia; order Pirellulales; family Pirellulaceae; genus JAJRVM01. The sequence continues at coordinate 180,222 of CAVOYC010000004.1, forward strand.
GCCAAGTCAACGACCGCCGGCACGCCGGTGAAATCCTGAAGCACGACGCGGGCCGGGCGGAAAGGAATTTCCACGCTGGCCGGACGGTCCGCTTTCCATTGAGCCAGATGGACGACATCTTCCTGCTTGATCACCTCCCCATCGCAATGGCGGACGACCGCTTCCAGCAAAATGCGAATGGAATAGGGTAGCGAAGAAATCGAGCCAATTCCCTGACGCTCCAGGCTCTGTAGCCGGTAGATTCCGACCGGCCCTTGAGTGGTCTCAATGGTGTCTCGGATGCCAAACGGATCGGTTAACGGTGTCGAGGAGCTCATCGATTCCAACTTCTGGTTTTGCAGGCTTCAAACAGGGATAGCTGGTGTGCGCGTCTGCCAAGAAAGGACCACGCGTCGCCACAACCGACGCGCGTCGAGAGCAACGATGCGCCCGGCAGGCGACGGACCTGCCCAGAGAGCGCGTGCTCCAGCAACGCAGATGGAATTGTAACGCACGTGCGGCGATTTGTCGCGATGGTCAGGGCGTAAAGATGCGACATGCCGTGTCCCGACGCAGTCTATTGCGCCGGAAAACTCTGGATCTATCGGAGAGCGCAGCGTGCGCGTGTGCTTGAAAACGGAAAATTCGTGTCTTGGGGAAAAAAACTCACGTCGTCACACGATCGCGACCGTAGACATCGAGCGAGCTGGACACGCCACCAAGATTTGCACTCGTTTTTCTGAGTTCTTTTTGAGGGGTTTTGGCTCCAAACGGTGATTATGTCCATAGAGGGTCTGCAGTTGTCGGTGTAGAGTGTGCCAAGCTCGTCGCGACGCTTGCCGCAGTGGCGACCGTAGCGAGAGGCGAGTGGCGGTGCTCCGCGATAGCCGAGGGCCGTTTCCCAGTCCCCCAGACCTCAAGATGTGATACACAACCGTGCCTAGGACCACCGCTACCTCCGGGCCGCGGACTGCGATCTGTATTTTTCCGTGCATTCCCCTCAACTGCGGCGCGGGCTATGGCAGCAGGTGCCGCCCTGAAGTTGGCGGGCAAGCAGGTGGCGGGTGAGCATCTGGCCGATTGAAGACCGGTTGGTTCTAATAACTCAAACTGTAAATCACGCGGCCCATGTAGCCGGCAAAGCCGCATTTGTGTGGCTCCTTTCCCATCGGAAAGGGTTCGGAACTCACTGCGGTGCAGATTGGCGAAATCGAAGGCTTTTCCGGCGTTGGATCCGTTGGTGGGGGCGGAAGGGCTTGCACCTTGGGTAATAAGCTGTGCGATCGAACCGTCGCGTCCGGACGGGCATTTCCCTGGCAGCAGCGAGATTTTTCATGACGGGCGACCCATCCTTGCCAGACGCGCGACAGGTTTTCACCGTCGGGCATTCCAATCACGGCGAACAGGAGTTCATCGAGTTGTTGCGGCAGCACCAGATCGACGTCGTGGCCGATGTGCGTTCGCAGCCGTACTCCAGTTACGCTACGCACTTCAATGCTGGTCAAATCAAGCCGATGCTGGCCGAGGCGGGGATTGCGTACGTGTTCTTGGGCCAGGAGTTGGGCGGGCGGCCCGCGGATGCGGATTATTATGACGCGGCCGGCCATGTGTTGTACGATCGCGTGGCGGCATCACCTCTGTTTCTACAAGGCATCGAACGGCTGGAAACAGGCATCCAGGGCTACCGCGTGGCCATGATGTGCAGCGAAGAGAACCCGGCCGAGTGCCATCGCAACCTGCTGATCGGCCGCGTTTTGGCAGACCGCGGCGTCACACTGCGTCACATTCGAGCCGATGGTCGGTTGCAGAGCCAAGCCGACTTGGACCGCGAATCGGGCACGAACGACCACCGGCAACAGCTGCTGTTTGAGGAGTTGAAGGAAGCACCATGGAGATCTACACGATCGGTTTTACCCAAACCACCGCCGCCCGATTCTTTGGAAAGCTGAAGCAGGCGGGTATCCGGCGGTTGGTTGGGAGGTTCAGCGCGGCATGACTCGGTCCAGGATCGATACTCCTTGTTTGCAGGACGTGCTTCGCAGGTACTGGGGCTACGACAGCTTCTTGCCACTGCAGTCCGAAGCGATGAACTGCGTACTGCAGGGACGCGATTCCCTGGTCGTCCTGCCGACTGGGGGAGGCAAGTCGCTCTGTTTTCAGGCGCCTGCGATGTGTCTGGACGGATTGGCGGTGGTCGTCTCGCCGCTGATCGCGCTGATGAAGGACCAGGTTGATGCACTACGCAACTGTGGCGTGCCGGCAGCGTTTGCCAATAGTACGCTGTCTGCGGCTGAGCGGCGAACCGTGGCCGAAGACGTCCGCGCGGGCCGGCTACGGTTATTGTATCTGGCTCCCGAGCGATTGCTGACGGAAGGGACCCTAGACTTCTTGAAATCCACGCGCGTTTCGCTTGTGGCGATTGACGAGGCCCACTGCATCAGTGGCTGGGGCCACGACTTCCGGCCGGAGTATCGAGGGCTGGGTGTGCTGAAGCAGGTGTTTCCCCACGTCGGGATTCACGCTTACACGGCGACGGCTTCGGAGGTCGTGCGGCGGGACATCGCCGCGCAGCTGCATCTGGCTAACCCGGAAATCCTGGTCGGCTCGTTCGACCGGCCCAATCTGATTTATCGGATCCAACGTCGAGCTGAGCTTTTGAAGCAGCTGCGACGCGTGCTCGATCAGCATCCAGGCGACTCGGGGATCATCTATTGCATCACACGTAAGGACGTCGAGCGGACCGCGGCGGTCTTGACGGAATTGGGATACCGCGTGCTGCCGTATCACGCCGGGATGGCCGATGATGACCGCCGTCGCAATCAAGAGGCATTCATCGAAGAGCGAGTCGACACGATCGTCGCCACGGTGGCTTTCGGCATGGGTATCGACAAGTCGAACGTGCGGTATGTGATTCACGCCGGGATGCCCAAATCGCTGGAAACGTACCAGCAGGAGAGCGGCCGCGCGGGCCGCGATGGGTTGGAAGCCGACTGCTGGCTGTTCTTCTCCGGCCAGGACTACGTTGTTTGGAAGCGGATCATCGAGGAATCGGAACCGTCGGCGCGCGAGGGTGCGTTCAAGTCCTTGACTGCGATGATGGACTTCTGCAACAGTGTCCAGTGCCGACACCGGGTGATCGTCGAGCATTTCGGACAGGCGTTCGACAGCGACTCCTGTGGTGCCTGCGACGTGTGCCTGGGCCAGCTCGATCTGGTGGACGAGCCGCTGACCGTCGGCCAAAAAATTCTGTCGTGTGTGTTGCGGTTGCGGCAACGCTTCGGCGGCGATTATACGGCCAAAGTGCTACACGGTTCCGAAGAGCAGCGGATCTTGCAGCAGGGACATCACCAGCTGAGCACTTGGGGCCTGCTGCGCCAAGAGCGGCTCCGCACGATCCGCGACTGGATCGAGCAGCTGGTCAGCCAGGGGTTTCTCGGCAAAGTCGGCGAGTACAACGTGCTGCAAGTCACGCCCGACGGCCACCGCCTGTTGCGAGGCCAAGTCGTACCGCGTCTATTGCGGCCAAGCAAGGCCGCCACCGCGACGAGGACTAGGGCAGATCGCGACGGGGCAAGCTGGGAAGGCGTCGATCGTGGGCTGTTTGAGGAGCTGCGGCGGCTACGGCACGAGCATGCTGCGGCACAAGACGTGCCGGCCTACATCGTCTTCGGAGACGTCTCGCTACGCGACATGGCGCGGCGGCGGCCTTCTTCGCTCGATGCGATCCGGCAAGTCCGTGGCGTCGGTGACAAGAAACTGGCGGACTACGGTCAGTCGTTCGTTGACCGCATCGTCGCGTTCTGCCGCGCTAATGAGTTGGTCATGGATGTGCCACCAGCGCAGACGCCCGATGCGACCACCAGCCGGCCGCTCGCTGATGCAACCCCCAGAATGTCCGCCGTCAGCGCCTTTCCCCTGTTCCGCCAAGGGCTGAGTGTGCCACAAGTGGCTCAACAGATGGGACGCGCCCTGTCCACCGTGCAGGGCTACCTGGTGGACTACCTGCGGAACGACAGGATTTGCGATCCGTCCGGGTGGGTCAACGCCGCCACGGCAGAACGCATTGCGTGGGCAGCGGAGCAAGTCGGAATGGAACGCCTCAAGCCGATCTATGACCTCCTTGGCGGCCAGGTCGAGTACGAAAAGATTCGGATTGTGGTCGTCTGCCGGCAAAACGCGGAGGCAGAGCAAGGGGAATGATCAGGATCGACGAAGCAATAACTGTCGTATTGTCTCTTCTCCCCCGCCGCGTAGCGAATCGCGGGGGAGAGGATAAAGGTGAGGGGCAAGAAGAAATCTGCCAGTTATTGTATCGCCGATCCTTAAGGGCCGCAGCACGTTCTTGACGGCCGCGGGGTCGCTTAGAACGTGTTTTGAAATTCACGATACCCTCACCCTACCCCTCTCCCGCAGGCGGGAGAGGGAACAGCAGCCTCGCTTCGCGAGCAGTTTTTTCAATTTCAAAACACGTTCTTAGTCGGACAGCGCCGCTTTGCAGTCGTGAATGTGCGTGACTCGTGTCTCCGTAACAGAGCTTCGCCACCGGGCTCGCCCGGGTGGTTCCACGTTTGCTGACTACTCTGGCAGCTGAAAAACAAACCTTCCTGCCGGCCATCGCCGCCGGAGGCGGCGATGGCCGGCAGGAAGGAAACGCATGGATGGCCGAGATCGACGGTATAGTTGTCAAACGCTCTACCACCGGGACTAGCCCGGTGGCGATAAAGCCCATGCTAATAGGGGCTTAAGATGATCTTGGCAGTGGAAGTGGCGCTGTCATATTAGACATGGGCCAGATAGCTGGCTTTTTCGAGTGTGGGGGAGAGTTCGTCCCAAATGATCGCCAAAGCGACCTGGTCGAGGCCGAGCACGCAATAAGTATCATCGGAGGGCAAGGCGACGTTGTGCACGCCCATACTGGTCCAGCCGGCGCGGCTGCAGAAGTAGTTCGCGGTGGCCACCACGTAGACCAATTCGCGGTGAGGTCCCGTATAGCGGTCCACCTCGTGATGGTGACCGATCGCGTCAATGACGGCATCCGGGAACTCCCAGCTCTTGGCCACAAAAGCGCCCAGCTGAGCATGATCGAACGAGTAGACTTGGCGCTCCACTTCCGGAGTTGAAGCGCGACCCTTGATCCGCTCCGCAACCTGAATGAACCGGCGGCGCATCTGGCGGCAGCAGAGCAGCAGACCCACGTCGTGCAACAGTCCGGCCATATAGGCCTCACCAGGTGTGCCACACCCACACACACGCGAGACAAGATGCGAGGCAGCTGCCACGGCCACACTGTGGCTCCAGAGCCCCGCCATGCTGAACGAGCCAAACGCCATGGGCGGCGAGAACATACGCGATAGATAGACGGTCACGGCCAGGTTGCTGAACTCGCGGAAACCGAGCAAACGGGCTGCCACCGTCAGGTCATGCACGGGTGTGTCAAGGCGATAGTATGACGAATTCACCCGCCGGAGAAGCAGGGCCACCAAAGACGGGTCCGTTTGGATCAGCTCCTGCAATTCCTCCAGACTGGCGGCGGTACCGCGAGAAAGACGCACGATCTGCTGAGCCCCGACGGCCAGACTCGACATGTCGCTGATACGTGCGAAGAGACGTTGCAACGCCGGACGTCGCCCCATGGGTCGGTTGGAGAGTAGATCAAGGCTGCTGCAAGCAGAGTGCATGGTCACAAAACCTGTTTGTAAGCCTGGCGGCAAACCGGAGCCAGGATGAACCATCACCCGCGGTGGTCGCAAGACGCCCACCCCGCGCGTGACAACCGATCGGCAGGCCCTTCATGTGCCGGCGGACCAGATCCGCTGACCGGTACGATCTGCCGGGGCATAACGCCCCGTCCCACCTAGGTCTCCGCATTTGATTAGTACAAATATAGGTCACTTCACGGATCCCCGTTGGACCGGCAGAGGGGCGCGGCACGCCGTCAACCTGGTTGCGTAACACGCGTTTTAACGCCCTGCAAACGGCATGTCCGCCACTCTCTTGGACCCGTGGCAGGCTTAACGGTGCGGCCGCGCCAAGCCTGTGCTGTCAGCGGGGTGAGGGGCCGTTGCACGCCGAATAAGGCGTCCCGCGGCCAATCGACCTGTATTATCGTTCCAGCCACATCGTTTGAAGCCTCGAAGTTTGACCGCATCCGAGGGGTAACCTAGGTTTGCAGTACGTGCACGTGCATCCATGGACCTTTCTCGAGTCACGCTTTCCTAGCAAATTGAAGAGCAGCCACCCATGTCTTCAGAGTCCGATATTCTCTCCCGGCTCGTGCGACCCGCAGGCGGCAAAAGTGGACAAGGCGATCCATGGGAGGCGTTGGCGGCAACGCAGCCCACTCACGAAGCCGACGAGGCCGCCGAGGTTGATGGCGACTCCAAACTCAACGGTCTGCTGCAGCGCATCAATGACCTGACCCGAGGAAACAGTGCCGCGGAGATCACCAATCCCGAAGCGCTGTTGGCCGGCGGCACACAGGCCGGGCAGTCCAAAGCGGAATTCGTTCCGCGCGAACCGCAGTCGCTGCAGGAAGTTGGCTTGTCCGAAAGCGAAGTCGAAGCGCTGGTGCTCAAGTTGCTCCTTTCCCGCGGTGATCTGGTGGGACGCGACATCGCGGAACACATTCGTCTCCCCTTCGTTCTGATTGACGAAATTCTGCGACAATTAAAACATGACCAGCTGGTAGTCTATCGCGGTTCCGCAGCCATGAATGACTACCTGTATCAACTGACCGATCTGGGGCGAGAGCGGGCGCCGGCACGCGGAACACTGTAGCTACTTTGGCTCGGCCCCCGTCACGCTGACCGCCTACATCGATTCGGTCGTCCAGCAGTCGTTAGAGAATCAGTATCCCACCGAAGAAGACCTCCGCAGCGCATTTGCCGACCTGCTCATCAATCACAAAATGCTGGCTCGACTTGGCCCGGCCATCAACTCGGGGCGAGGTCTGTTTCTGTTTGGGGCACCCGGTAACGGCAAGACGAGTATTGCGGAACGCGTTACCGCAGCGTTCGGACAATCTATCTGGATTCCCCGCTCCATCGGCGTCGATGGCGAAATCATGCGGTTGTTTGACCCCATGAATCACGAGGAGCTCGCATCGGAGAAATCCGATGGATTGCTCGACAGCACCGGTATCGATCGTCGGTGGGTCTGCATTCGCCGTCCCACGATCGTTGTGGGTGGTGAATTGACCATGGACAACCTGGAAGTGACCCAGAACCGATCGACCGGGACGAGTGAAGCCCCGGTGCAACTCAAGAGCAATTGCGGCACATTGGTGATCGACGACTTTGGCCGCCAGAGTATGAGCACCGACGAGTTGCTGAATCGGTGGATCGTGCCGCTGGAAAAACGGTACGACTTTCTGAACATGGCCAACGGAAAGAAAATCCAAGTTCCATTCGACCAGCTCATCATCTTCTCGACCAATCTGGAACCTCGGGATCTGGTGGACGACGCCTTCCTCCGCCGTATCCCCTATAAAATCGAAGTGATCGACCCAAGCGAGTCGGAATTCCGCGAACTCTTCCAGCTCATGTGCGGTTCACTGGGCATGGATTACCGGGAGGAAGTGATCGATTATCTGATCGAATCGCACTATCGGCCCATGGAAAGGCCTTTCCGCTGCTGCCAGCCGCGCGACCTTCTGCTGCAGGTCCGCAACCGTTGTCGATACGAGCGACGGGATCCAGAACTGACTTGCGACGCCATCGATTTTGCCGTCGAAAACTACTTCGCCGTCATGTAGTGGTCAGGGGTGAGGGGATGTGGAGGTGTGAGGGTGAGGGGATGTGAGGAGCGGGCCGGCATCCTCGCGCCAGGAAAGCGTCTTTCGGGGCTGGAGGGAACGTCGAACATCGAACTTCCAATGAAGAAGCCTGGCGAATGAAGTCGAGAGCCAGTGGGACGCGAGATGTGCGCAGAGAATCGGCGCCAGTCTGCTTACGGTGGTGCCGCGTCGCCTGACGCAACCCGGTTCTCCCCGCTCTCATTCGACGTTCGACGCGACGTCTGAAAACCATCGGGGTGAGGTGAGTGCTTGACGCGGTTGCTACCGCAGGTCGCCCTCACGTCACGCCTGTCTTGTGCGACTCGAGTTTTCGGCTCATTCGAAACGTTCGGTGCCGAAATCCAGCGTCAGTTGGGGGTCTTCCTGCTTGCCGCCTGGATTTAGCTCTTTGAACAGTAGACTGGGTTGAATGTCGCGATTGTGCTGATACTTATCGCTCGAATATTCCTCGATGTCGCCGGCGATCTCATGGTAGAAGATCTGGCAAATGGGCACGCCCGAAAAGATCCGCACCGGCTGGACTGCAAACATCTCCAAAGTCCAGAAGCCGCAAAACCCCACGTCGCCAAAGCCGGCCGTCACGTGGACGAAGAGCCCCAGACGCCCGATTGAAGATCGACCTTCAATCATGGGAACCAGATTGTGTGTTTCCGTCCTTTCGACCGTGCGGCCCAGATAGAGCTGGTTGGGGTTTAACACCAGGCCCGTATCGGGAATCGTCATACGCCGAACCCGATTGCTCTTGCGCATGTCAAGCACGACCTCTTCGTAGATCATTAGCTCGTCGTGCAGCGTCAAGTTATAGCTGTTCGGGTTCAGGTGTTGCGAGTTGAATGGATCGATGACGATGTCACCGCCGAGCTTCTCGCGGATCTTTTCCCCCGAAAGGATCATGGCCTGTGCCTCCCATCAGAGACCGTTTCTGTCAGTGTCGTTGGGCTTCGTACCCGGCTTTCAAACCACATTCAGCTCGCGACGCCAATCCGCGGACAAAAAATCTGCATGCAGCACGCTTCGCAATCTGGTTTGCGAGCCTTACAGACCTGTCGGCCGTGATGAATCATGCGATGGGAGAAGTCGATCCATTCCTTCTTGGGCAACACGCCCATCAGATCCCGCTCAATTTTCTCCGGATTCGACTCTCGGGACAGACCGAGTCGTTGCGAAATCCGGCTGACATGGGTGTCGACGACTACTCCGGTGGCGATGCCGTAGGCGGTCCCCATCACAACGTTGGCTGTTTTCCGCCCAACTCCCGGCAGTTCGACCAGCCGGTCCAAATCCTGCGGTACTTCGCCATCATAGTGTTCCACCAGCTGTTGGCAACATGCTTGAATGTTCTTCGCCTTATTGCGAAAGAAGCCAGTGCTTTGAATGGCCTTCTCCAGCATTGCCAATCGCAAGGCGGCCAGATCCGAGGCTGCTGGATACCTCTTGAACAGTTCCTTGGTGACGATATTGACGCGCTGGTCGGTGCACTGGGCGGAGAGGATCGTGGCAACCAACAGCTGCAGCGGCGTGCGATGGTCCAAAGCGCACTTCGCGTCTGGGTAATCCTTGCGCAGGGCCCGGGTGACTTTCGCGGCGTGGCGTTTTTCCGGCGTCGACGCAGCCATCAAGGGCCTCGCTTAAAGTGGTGTTCCCCCCCGGGGCAGGGAGGCGACCGATCAAGAATGACGCTCGCATCTGGTCATCTCGAGTCCGCCGCCCAAGGGCGCAAGGGAAACGAGACCACTTGATGCGCGCCCGGCACGAGCACCAGCTCAGGATACAGGTCGGTGAGCCGGTTCTATGTGCTGTGGCCTTCACCGCTGATGGCCAATTGTGCACGAGCGAAATCGACTGTGTCAAGCGTGCGAGCCAAAGACGTTGCTCGGCGTGATGGCATGCAACGACGTGCCGCGGAGCGGGGTCGATCAGGTTGACGTTCTGCGAACGCAGACCTAGACTTAAGCAGCTACTGGAAAGAGCTTTACGCGTTGTCTGCCAGTGCCCGGAAGTTTGTTTGTTATCGGGGGGGGAACGACTGATGAGTTTTGCGGACCAGAATCCTTATGCCGTCTCGTTCGATACGAACGCTTTTGCGGCTGCGGCGAGTGAGTCGGAGCGTACGACCTTCATCCGCCGGACATACGCACATCTGGCGGGTGCGGTTTTTGCCTTCGTGGCGATTGAGTTGGTCATCTTCAATATGGTGCCCCAGGAAACGCTGACCGCGTTAACCCGCTGGATGCTCGGCGGCTGGCGTTGGCTGATCGTACTGGGTGGTTTCATGGTGGTCAGCATGGTGGCCGATCGCTCGGCGCGCAACGCCACCTCCTTGGGCATGCAATACGGCGGACTGGCCCTGTACGTCGTTTGCGAAGCTGTCATCTTCATTCCGATCCTGTTGCTCGCTCAGCATTACGGACGGGCTCACGGAGAGAACATCATTGCGACGGCTGGTGTGATGACCGCCGTGGTGTTCGGAGGGTTGACCGCTTTAGTGTTCATCACGCGTGCCGATTTCTCCTGGCTCGGTCGATACCTGGGATTGGCTGGGTTTGCGATCCTGGGTTTTATTGTGTGCAGCATCTTGTTTGATCTGCAGCTGGGGAATCTGTTCGCGGGCCTGATGGTCGCATTTGCCGCGGGTTACATCTTGTATTACACGTCGAATATCATGCACCATTATCGGCTGGATCAGCATGTTGCGGCTTCGTTGGCTCTGTTCGCCTCGGTGGCGTTGCTGTTCTGGTACATTTTGCAGCTATTTATGAGCCGGGACTGAAGGCCCGCGACTCTCGTGGCGCCTGGTGCGCGATGGGTGCGGAGGGCGGGCTGCGAAGCTCTGCTAGCGCGAAAGCTCTCCACCTATCGAGAGATGACGTCCAATCGCGCCAGATCCAGTGAGAGCCGGATCGAGACGGCACTTGATCGAGACCATGCCTGAGCACTATGACCCGCGATATCTCCAGGGCATCGCCTATTTCAATGATCGCGAGTTCTTTGAAGCCCACGAAGTGTGGGAGGAACTCTGGATGCAATGTGAAGGTGATTCGCGGAAATTTTTCCAGGGTCTGATTCAAGTTGCTGTCTGCCTGCATCACTTTGGTAATGGCAACACTCGGGGAACGCGCAAACTGTTCCATAGCTCCACCAAGTACCTGCAGGCTTATCTTCCCTGGCATTTGGGGATTGATCTCAATCGGCTGCTTTCCGACCTGCAGCGGTGTTGTGCCGAGGTGGTGGCCAGCGATGAACGGTTCCCGGTGGCCAAGTTGGAACCCGACCTTGTTCCGCGCATTCATTTTGCCGAAACTTGTGGCGGCTAGGGGGAACTCGAGTGTGCGGGTTCTATCGGTTATGCGCTGTGGCAGCTAGTATTGGGGCAGTGCCTCTGTCTGTCTGCGGACATCGGGTCGCGGCAGGGCGTTCGTGGCCCGATTGATAGCGTAAAATTGAACAAACGAGCCGACGTTTCTTGCCGCGCAAATGGGTTTTTGATGGCGCATTTCGACCATAATATGGAGTTGCCGGAAGGGGGAACGGCCGACGTACGGCTGTTCCCGTTGCCCAATCTCGTGATGTTCCCGCACGTTCTGCAGCCGCTACATATTTACGAGCCCCGCTACTGCGAGATGCTCGAGGACGCCCTGGCTGACAATCAGTTGATTGCCACGGCACTCTTGGAGCGTGGTTGGCAGCAGGAGCATGACGGACGGCCTCCGATCGCGTCGACGGTGTGTGTGGGACGCGTGGTTTCGCACTCTCCCGACGGGGACGGGCGCCACAATATCCTGCTCCTGGGGGTGCGCCGAGCGCGCGTGCGAATCGAACTGGCGACCGAGCGACCCTATCGGCAAGCGGAGGTCAGGCTGTTGGGCGACTACTATTCGGCGACGGCGGTCGAACAACGCCAGAAGCTCCGCCGCCACCTGGTCAACAGTTTTCGCCGCCACCTGCCGACGACCGAGGCTGTGCAGGAGCAGTTCGAACAGCTTCTCAGCTCGCAGGTCCCGTTGGGTGTACTCACCGATCTCGTGGCCTTCACCATGAATTTCGACTTGGAAGTCAAGCTTCAGCTGCTGCAGCAACTGAATGTGGACCGCCGAGCGCTCACGTTGCTCGAACGCCTGAACAACCTCAAACAGGAACTCGGACCGCGAAAGCGACAGTTTCCGCCGGAATTTAGCCTGAATTGATCGGGTTTGAATGGCCAGTGGCAGCGGCACGAGAGACTTCCGGACCGCATTGGTCGCTCATGGGGCCGATGGCGAGATTCCCATTCCCCCGGTGGCGTTGAACGTGGCCGCTCGTCAGGCCTGCTGCGGATTGGGGGGCCAGAGCCACGGCAGCCTTGTCGCGCGGGGGTTGCCTTCCGTGTGGGGACGAGGATACTTGTGTCAGTGCGGCTCGACGAGGGCCCACCGCTCGCTCGCGGCGTGGATGTGCCGCGGCTCATCTTCCGTCGCCCCGTTTTCCCGCCGGCACCGTCAAGCGACGGCCAAGGTCACTGCGAGAGGACTCATGGATTCCAGCAATCAGGTACTCACCAGTCAATTCGATACAGACGGACCGGCCGTGGATCAGGGCCGGATTGAGCGGGCGGTCCGCGAGATTCTGGCGGCAGTGGGCGATGATCCGGATCGCGAGGGACTGAGGGAGACTCCGGCGCGCGTTGCACGGATGTATGCCGAGTTGTTTAGCGGTCTTCACGTCGATCCGAAGGTCTATTTGGAGAAGTTCTTTACCGAGAAGTATGACGAAGTAGTACTGGTGCGCGATATCAGCTTTTGCAGTGTCTGTGAACATCATTTGATGCCGTTTATGGGCAAAGCGCATATCGGCTACATGCCGGATGGCAAAGTGATTGGACTCAGCAAGCTGGCGCGGGTGGTCGAGGCGGTGGCTCACCGTCCTCAGGTCCAGGAACGCATGACCGTGGAGATCGCGGATTTGCTGTTATCGGAACTTGGCGCTCGGGGAGTTGCGGTGGTGATTGAAGCCACCCACACGTGCATGACGGTGCGCGGTGTGCGTAAGCCAGGCAGTCTGTGCGTGACGTCCGCAATGAAGGGGATCTTTCGGTCCAATTTGTTAACGCGATCGGAAGTCATGCAGCTCATTTACGGCGGTCAACGATAACCGGCTGGATCCACGCAAGGCGTCCGGATATTGATCCCGAATTCGCGGGCCGCTACTGTCCGGCTGCCCGTCCAATTGCGTATGATGGAATGGATTGGTCGCCCGCGCTTGGCCGCCGGAGGTAATTGCCGCACCAGTGCCATTGTTTCGATCACGCCCGTCGTCCAGAGATTGGATGACCTTTGAGTTCTGCGGGCGTGTCGATTCGGGCGGCCCCATTTGGCCGGTTTCCTTGGTGGGAATTACGCACCCCAGGCGACGGGACGTCGCGTCAGTTTCTCAATATTCGTCTTACACCTTTGCCCAGCACAACCGCCCATGGACCAAGAGCGAGACCGGATCCAAGCCGACTTGCGCGGGTTATTGGACGGGGATGTCCGCTGTGACGACGTGTTTGTACAGATGTATGCGACCGACGCGAGCATCTACGAGCTTCGGCCGCTCGGAGTGATTCGGCCACGCGGCATTTCGGATGTTGTGGCGTGCGTGCAATACGCCGCGGAAAATGAGATCCCCCTGCATGCCCGGGGGGCGGGAACCGGACTGGCCGGCGAGTCGCTGGGACCAGGACTGATCCTTGATTTCTCTCATTCCATGCGGCGCATCTTGTCTTGCGATCAGGAGACGGTGCGCTTTCAGCCGGGAGTGGTGCTGTCTCAACTGAATCGCTTCCTCGCCGATCGGGGGCGTCTCTTCGGTCCGGACCCGGCGATGGGTGCGGTTTCGACGATGGGCAGCGTGCTGTCATTGGACGGGTCGGGCAGCCATCGGCTCCGATACGGTTCGGCAGGCGATGCTGTGGTAGGCCTGCAGTTGGTGTTGGCCGACGGAACGGTCATAGAAGCGGGAACACACTCGGTAGACCAAACGCTTCGTAACGATCCCCAGGTTACTCGTCGTCAGGCGTTGGTGCGCGACGTGGCGAGTCTTGTGGCGCGTGAACAGAGTGTGATCGAGCGGTACTCACCAAGAACCCCGGTCGACCGTTCGGGATATCGGCTGCGCGGTGTGCTGCATGATGGGCAGTTGAATCTGGCCCGCGTGATATCGGGTTCCGAGGGAACGTTGGCACTGATCACCGAGGCGACGGTACGTACACAACCCCTACCCCGATTTCAGGGAGTCGCGTTGCTGTTCTTCGACCGTCTCGAATCGGCGGCCCGCGGCGCGCTGGAGATTGCGGGGATGGATGCCGCTGCGTGTGACATGATGGATCGCCGGTTATTGAGCATCGCCCGCGACTCCGACGTACGTTACGATCTGCTCATCCCGCGCGACGCCGAGGCGATGCTGTTGGTGGAGATGCAGGGCGAGAGCCAGGACGAAGTGCGACAGCGATTACAAAATGTGGTGGTTCGTATACAGCGTCGAAAACGTCTGGCGTTCGATTCGCGGTTGGCCCTCGAGTCGGAGGAAGTCGATTTGTTCTGGCGTTTGGTGCGCCGGGTCGTCCCGGGGCTGTACAGCCTGAAAGGCTCGAGTCGCCCTTTGCCATTCGTGGAGGACATCGCGGTACCCCCGCAAGAGCTGCCCGAATTCCTGGTCCAGATGCAGAACGTCTTGAAGGCCCACCAGGTGACCGCGTCCTTATTTTCGCACGCCGCTCATGGGCAATTGCACGTGCGACCTTTTCTTGACTTGGCGTCGCCCGACAGCGTACAGAAAATGCAGGACGTGGCTCACGATCTGTACGAGAAGGTGTTGCAGGTCGGCGGTACCATCAGTGGTGAGCATGGCGATGGACTGAGCCGCACCTGGTACCTCCGCCAGCAATTCGGGCCGTTGTACGATGTCTTTCGTCAGGTTAAGCAGCTGTTTGATCCGCACAACATCCTGAACCCGGGAAAAGTGGTGGCCGACGTTCCTCAAAGTTTGACGGCGAATTTGCGATGTGTGGTGGTGGATCGCTCGAAGAACCAGCAAGATAACCCGGCCGTTGCCGATAAACCGAAGGAGGCGAGCTATCCGATCTCGCTGCAACTGGCATGGAATGACGTGTCGGTCGAACACGCAGCGCGAATGTGTAATGGCTGCGGAGATTGCCGCACCCAGTTACCGAGTGAGCGGATGTGTCCGATCTTTCGATATGGTCCGCGCGAAGAGGCCTCTCCGCGCGCCAAGGCGAATCTGATGCGTGCCATCTTGACCGGCAGGCTCGATCCGGGCGAATTGAAAGGCGAGGAGCTGAAAAAACTGGCGGATCTCTGCGTGAATTGCCATCAATGCCGTCTGGAGTGCCCGGCGCAAGTCGATATCCCAAAGCTGATGATCGAGTGCAAGTCACAGTATGTGGTCACCAACGGACTGCGTCCGACCGACTGGTTCCTGGCGCGACTCGACTTGCTCGGGGCCTGGGGGTCCTTTCTGCATCCGTTTGCCAATTGGGCGATCGCCAATCGCCAAATGCGGTGGCTGATCGAACGAACGATGGGAATCGCCCAGGGACGCAAATTGCCACGGTTCGCTTCGCGAAGCTTCGTGCGCAAAGCGCACCGCCGCCGGCTGACCAGGCCCACACGCCGCAGTGGACGCAAAGTGCTGTTCTTTGTCGATGTGTATCCCAACTGGAATGATGTGCAGCTGGCCGAAGCGTTTGTTTCCGTGTTCGAACACAATGGTATCGCCGTCTATGTTCCGCCGGGACAAGTGCAGTCGGGTATGGGCGCTATCTCGATGGGAGCACTCGATACCGCCCGAAAACTGGCCGCCACGAACGTCCAACTGCTGGCCGAATCGGTTCGGCAAGGTTACCACGTCGTGACCGCCGAACCGGCCGCCGCACTCTGCCTGACACACGAGTATTTGAATCTCCTCGACGATGATGATGCTCGCCTGGTGGCCGCCAATACCAGTGAAGCTTGCTCGTATCTTTGGAAACTCCACCAGGAGGGTCAGTTGGAGCTCGATTTGAAGCCGGTCAACGTGACATTGGGATACCACCAGCCCTGCCACATGCGGGCCTTGAACGTGGGGACCCCAGGCTATCACCTGCTGCGGCTGATCCCCGGCCTGACCGTTTCGCAGCTGAATCAGGCATGTTCCGGCATGGCGGGTACGTTCGGGCTCAGACGAGCCAGTTACCGCAGCAGCCTGCGCGCGGGCTGGGGGCTGATCTCGGCGTTGCGGTCCCCGGCCATCCAACTGGGGACGACCGAGTGCAGTTCATGCAAGATCCAAATGGAACAGGGGACCAGCAAGCCAACGATTCATCCGCTGAAGGTCCTGGCGCTTTCCTACGGCCTGGTTCCTGAAATTGCGGCACTGCTTACCGCACGGGGCGAGGAACTTGTGGTGACATGATCATTCAACTGAAGCTCTTTGCCGCTGCCCGAGAGGCTGCCGGATGCGAAACGGTGGAGGTGGAAGTGCCTGCGGCGGCGACCGTGGCCGATCTGCGGTCGGCCCTGGTTCGACAAGTGCCCGCACTCTCAACGTGGCGGAAACACTTGCTGATCGCCGTCAACCAACAATACGCCGCCGACGAGCAGACACTCGCCGAAGGCGACGAAGTTGCCTGTTTTCCGCCGGTCAGCGGAGGGTGATGGGGTGATGGGGTGATTGAGCTGACAAAAAAGGCGATCGAGTGCGAGCGTGTGTTGGATCGGGTACAATCGAGCAATGTCGGCGCAGTGGTGTTGTTTGTGGGGACGACGCGCGAGTTCACTGACGGTCGCCGGACGATCAGCCTGGACTATGATTGTTACCCGGACATGGCGCGGTCCAAGCTGCAGGAATTGGAGGTCGAGGCCTTGCGACGGTGGCCCTTGTCGGCGGTCTTCATAGCCCACCGCCTGGGTGTCCTGGCCGTGGGTGAAACGAGCATCGCCATTGCGGTAAGTGCTCCGCATCGTGAGGCAGCGTTCGAGGCCGGGAAATGGCTCATCGACACGATTAAGGAAGTGGTCCCGATCTGGAAGAAAGAGCATTGGGCGGACGGATCCAGCGAGTGGGTGCATCCGGGCATGGAGCGGGAGTCGGGCGGTTGAACAGGGCGGTTGAGCTGTGCGGCACATCCGTTGCTGTTTCTGTTTTGTAGCAACTCTTGACTGGCAAATGGCGAAGTGGTGCGGCAGGTGCGAGCAGAACCAGACAACGTGCAGGGACCGCTGGTCGATTCCTTGGGTCGGATCCATTCGAATCTGCGGATCAGTGTGACCGATCGCTGCAACATTCGTTGTTTCTACTGCATGCCGAACGAGAACGTGCAGTTCAAGCCTCGCGAGGAGATTCTCACGTTCGAGGAAATCACACGGTTGGTGCGCGTGATGGTCCAACTGGGCGTGAATCGGCTGCGGATTACCGGTGGCGAGCCGCTGGTACGAACCGGCCTGCCGAAACTGGTGCGTATGTTGAGCGGCATACCGGACCTGGAAGATATCGCCATGACCACCAACGGGATCTTGCTGGCGGGCCATGCGCAAGCTCTGAAGGCGGCGGGTCTACGCCGGGTAAACATCAGCCTGGACGGCCTGAGTGAAGCGACGTTTCAACGCATCGCGCGGCGATCGGGCCTGCCACGCGTCTTGGAAGGAATCACGGTCGCGCGGCAGGTGGGATTCGAAAAGATTCGGCTCAATGCGGTGGCGATCCGCGGAATTACGGAACGAGAGGTCGTTCCACTGGGCGCATTTGCGCGGACCGAGCGTCTGGAATTACGCTTTATCGAGTTCATGCCCTTGGATGCCGAACAAAGTTGGGACGCCGGGCGCGTCTTGTCGGGAACCGAG
Source organism: uncultured Planctomycetota bacterium (assembly GCA_963700575.1). Lineage (GTDB taxonomy): Bacteria > Planctomycetota > Planctomycetia > Pirellulales > Pirellulaceae > JAJRVM01. The sequence continues at coordinate 197,850 of CAVOYC010000004.1, forward strand.
ATTCGAAGCATGCTGGAGGGCGCATTTGGTCCCTTGCTGCCCGTCGAGCGTCCCGATCCGAGCCAACCGGCGGTTGATTACGAGTTCGCCGATGGAGGCGGACGGATCGGGTTCATCAACCCTGTCACTCAACCCTTCTGCGGCGACTGCAACCGGCTGCGCATCACGGCCGAGGGGCAGCTGCGCAACTGCCTCTTCGCCACGCAGGAATGGGACGCGCGTGCCTTGCTGCGGAGGGGCGCGAGTGATGCCGATCTGGCCGACTTGATCAGGTCCTGCGTGGGTGCCAAGAAGGCAGGTCACGGGATCGATTCACCCGAATTTGTGCGTCCCCAGCGAGCGATGTACGAGCTGGGCGGGTAGGAGGCGGTTCACGGACGGGACTCGGCGTGGGACGATGCAACCGTGGCGTCGTCCACCTTCCCCGCGAAGCGCACAAAAATCACCCGCGCTTGCCTCAGACCGTCCATTTCCAATCAGGGGAGTGCGAGTCGCTGACGTTGCTCGGCGTGTCGAGAGCCACTTTCACCGTGATTCGCGTCCCCTGTCCTGGCGAGCTTTCAATGGACGCTCCGCCGCCAAACAAACGTGCTCGCTCGCGGATGCCCGACAAGCCGTAGCGATCTGGCGGAACATGACTGGGATCAAAACCGCATCCATTGTCCTGGATCTCAATGATCAGGTGTTGTGTGCCGATCTGTGTCAGACGAATATCGACACGAGTGGCTTGGCCATGTCGTCGCGCATTGGTCACTGCCTCGCGAATGATGCGGAATATGGTTGCCTGGAGCAGTGGCGGAAGTCGTTCGAGTTGCATGCGGTGCGTGAACGTGAAATCGATGTCTTCGCGTGCTTCTTCTTCGCCAACAAGATAGTCAACGGCATCGACCAGGCCCATTTCGTCGATAATCATGGGACGCAGTTCGCTGATCAGACGGCGTCCTTCGTTGATCGCCCGCGCCATCAGAGTCACGGCGGTGTCGAGTCGCTTCTGGATGTGGGGATTGATGCTTGTGAGTGCATCGCGGATTCCCTGCATGATCATCCGGGATCCGACGACGTCCTGGATGAAACCGTCGTGGATCTCGTAGGCGACCAGTCGTCGTTCACGGTCCTGCAATTCCAGCAGGTCGCGGAGCAATCCCTCTTCCGCCTCGACTTTTGCCAACGCTTGTTTGTGTTGTGTGATATCCGTGGCCAGCAGCACCAATCCGACGATCTCACCCATGGTCCGTACCGGGCCGAATCGCATGATGTGCCAGGCCGGGCTGTCAAAACGACGTGGGAAATGGATTTCCAGGGTGACCGGTTTGCCAGTCCGCATGGCCTGCTCCATCGCGCCGCGCAGGCGTCCATGCTCGGACCTGGGCGTAAAATCGAAAATCGTCTTTCCGATCACGCGTTCCTTGGGCGACCCGGTTGCCGTGCGATTTACCTGCTCAATGAACCCGTCCGGACGAAGAAACAAAATCAAGTCGACGGCCGTATCCGCGATCGACTGGCACCGCGCTTCCAGCGAGGTCAGGTCAAAGGCCACGGTGACACAACCGACGATCGAGCCATCCGTTAGCACGGGCGTTTTGACGGGCGAAACCACTCCGCGATAGTTCTGACCACCAAGAGTGAACACAATCGGGCATTGAGCGCCGCGAAGCGATTGGCGATGAGCGGCGATGGGTGGGAAGTTGATGTCTTCCGTCTCGAACAGCTCGAACAAGCTGGTGCCACACAGCTCATCCGATCGCCTTGAAATGCGTGGCAGGTCGGTACCCTGGCAAGTCTTGATACGTAACGCGGTGTCGGTGGACCAGAGGATCCCCGGGAGAGCATCGGTGACGAGCTGCAGCCAACTCACGTCAACCTGTGCCGGGGCGTGACTGCCATCAGACATAAAGAGATCTCTGATCTTCGCCACGAGATGTGGTGACCATCAACGGGAAATGCAAACCTCAACGATCGCTCATCCAGCAGACTCGTCAGCATCGCCCAGAAAGCATACGCTCTCCTCACGAAGGACACTCTCCACCAGCATCGGCGCAAGTCATCGCTTGAAATCGCAACGCCGCATCATCGCCCCGATCATTCTGATCTGACCGGCCCGCGCTTCGAGCAGGCTTGCTACCCAAACCAACCCTTTTTGTCAAAGGACTTCAAAGCCTTCTCTTCCGTCTTGTACATATCGAAGACCTTGTTGAGTTTCATGATTTTGAAGACTTCCGAAACGTTTCCGGAAATGTCGCTGAGCTTCAAGGCGACGCCGTCCGTCTTGCACTTTTTGTTGAGCAAAACCAGTTTGCCGATCATCGCCGACGACATAAAGCCCACGCCGGTGAAATTCAGCACCAGCTTCTTCTCGCTGGTGGCGTTCGTCGCCGCGTTCATCAACTCGGTCCCGATCTTCTGAATCTTCGGCTCGTCCAGAATCTTCGAGTCATTGAAGTAGACGATCAGCACGCCGTCGGTTTCCTGAGTTCGTAAGGATGTCATGGGAAGGATCCATTGTATCGTCAAGGGAACGAAAGCTCTGGCAAGCAGCCCTCAAGTGGCGGGTATACAGACACCACCTTAACACGATTTCGGCGGAGTTGCAATTAGTCCTGCCGGCGGACCGGAATTCCCAGGAATCTGGTGCCGGGCCTGCCGCGTGGGTCGGCGTATCGTTCACTGGTGCACAAATGCAATGGCCTCAAAGAAATCGGTCTGCTCGCACAACACGTGACGCAGCGTCTCGAGACGCGCGCGAACCAACGATTCAGGATCGGGCACGTCGACGGGCGATCCAAAGCTACGGCCTCGCTGCTGGACGGAGACACCTGCGGGACCCACGTGCAGTACCGAGAGTTCGGGCAGCACCGGCAGCCGTGGCTCTCGTTTCCAGACCGCCTCCAGACCGGCGGCGCGCAGTGGCCCGGATGTTCGCCCGCAGACCAGAATCAACTCCGTGCCCGGTGGGCCGGTCAACGGCACGGCTTTGCCCGCCTCGGGATACCGGATGTCGGTGACGCGACCGGTCGTCCGGCCGACTTGGATTTCCTCCCACAGTCCCTCGCTGGTCAGCAGAAACAGCGTATAGTACATGTCAGCGGGGATTTTCGCGGTGATCCGCAACTGATCACCCCCGCGCACGGGGGCGATATCGGGCAACTTCAGGAATCGATCCGTTTCCCACACTTCGACGGTCAGTTCCGGGACGTGGGCGAGTTGCCTGGCGGCTGCCTCGTGCCGGGCGGATGACAGCTTCGTGGGAGGTGAAACCGACGGCGTAACGGACGGCTGGCTGAAGCGGAACCATCCACGACCGGCCGCGACAGCCGCCAGGGCGGTCAGCAGCAGGATCGCGACTGTGCTCGAGTAGAGCGTCGCCGCTGGCCATCGTCGACCACACTGTTCCAGGCAGCCGGCAAAGGCCTCCGCGCTGCGGAATCGCCTGTCGGGGTCCTCATGCAGGGCCTGCAGGCAGCAATTGCGCAATCCAGGCGGGATGTGCCGATGATACAACCGCTCTTGATCCCACTGGCACGCCCGCACTCGTTGCAGTAATTCCGAAAATCTGCCGCGCGGGTAAGGCGGCGAATCTGTGAGGAGAAAGAACAACAGTCCGCCCAGAGCGAAAATGTCGCTGCGAAAGTCGATTTCTGCCACCCGCCCCTGGGCCTGCTCGGGTGACATGAAGTGCAAGGTACCCCGAAGACTGCTCTCGACCAGCACTTCTTCGTGCCAGGCGTCGGCGAGATGGGCCAGTCCGAAATCGATGAGCCGAGGTTCACCACGATCGTCGATCAGTACGTTGCTCGGTTTGATGTCGAGGTGCGTGATCCCGCAGCGATGGGCGACAGCCAAGCCACGAGCGATTTTGGCCAGCAACTGTGCCGTTTCACGACGCGAGGGTTTCTCCTGGCGCACATATTGCTCGAGTGTCCGTCCCCGAATGAATTCCATAACCAGAAACGGTCGTTCTTGATGAAAGTCGAGGTCGTAGATTCGCGCCAAGTTGGGGTGCTCAATGCGTGCCAGAATCTGCGCCTCGGCTGCCACCCGTCCACGCTCCGTGACCCCTCTTGCGGTCGCATCGCTTCCCGCCCCATCACGCGCCAGCTTGAGGACCACTTCCTTTCCCAATTCGGGATGCACCGCGCGATAGATCTCCGCCTGACCGCCAATCCCGATACGGGCCACAATAATATACTTGCCGATCCGCTCTGGAAGCGCATCTATCGGCGGTGCCGTAGGATCGGAACTGCTTGCGAGTGTCGAACCAAACTCCGCGAGTACATGACTCGACAACGCATCGTCAACGGCGAATTGACGCAGCAGTCCCGATTCCAGATACGGGAACCGGTTCACATACTCCTGCTGATCGATCGGCCGATCAAATTCCTTTCGCAAGAGGTACTCTGCGTAAATCAAATCAATGACAATGTCGTCGCGCAGGGTGGCTCGATAATTCACCGGGAGGTAATCCTCCACAGTAACAAATTCTTGCCGCTTCCAACGTCGCCGCATGTCCGACCAACAATAGTTCACCCACTCGTCGGGCGAGAGCCCGTCGGGACCAGGCATCGGCTCGGTCTTGTGCTCACCCATGTTGTTCCTCGATCAACCCCAGCTCCGTGGCGGCCCGATCCATCGCTCGAGTCATCCGTTTTCGCAACGCCTCGGCACTCGTCTCCAACTCGTTCGCCAGATCGTTCCACGATCGCCCGGAGAATCGCTGATCGACCAGATACAGTTCCTCGACCGACAGGCGTGATCGCAATGCCACGACCAGTTCTTCGGTCATGATCTGCTCGCTCGGTCCCTCCAGGGAATCGGCAACGTGCTGCAACGGGCCGTCACCCGTCTCCAGGCGGCGGGCGTCACGCCGGGCGGCTTTCATCTTCCGCGCATGGTCGTGCAATTTGTTCCGCGCCATCGTGATGAGTAGACGACGCAGCTGATCCGGGTGCTCGAGCTGAAGACCGCCTTTGTCCAGATGAACGAAGAAATTGGCCAGAACGGACTGACAAATGTCGAGCGAATCGACAAATCGCCGAAGAGCAGGTGTGGTCAGCCGAAAATGGATGAACCGGCGGACCTCCGGTTCGTACTGCTGGACCAGTTCCGCCGCCGCCCGGTCGTCTCCCGCTCGTACGCGTTCGATCAGCTCTTCAAAAGACTCGCGCTCGGTCATTGTTTTGTCCGAAAGGTAAGTGTCATGCGTTTCTCTGTGTGGGATGCGTTTGCCGAGTCAGCCGGTCGATGGTGGGGAAGCTCGAGTTTCGTTTCCGTTTTTCAGGTTCGCTCGCGATTTGCTGGCTTACGGGGTTCGGATTTGAAGGACATCGCCGCCCAGCTGAAGAAAACCAAGTCCGAAAGCCGAGTGAGCAGAGCGTGAGGCCTTTGGCATGGCGACGGCCTCATGCGACAGGGTATCCACCCAACGCCAGCTACCGGCTCGAAAGCGAGTTTCCGCCTTCCCTGTACGCCCGAAATATGGCTGACTGGCATCGCCCGCTTGGCGCCAAGCAGGCCCAACATGCGCCGACCTCTGATGACCGATACGCTTTGGTAATGGGTTGACAGGGTTGATTGTACCACGCGCGGGGGGGAGTGTAAAATCAATACGTGGCGTTGCGAGGCGTTACGGGACCGGAGACGCTATCGCCGCCCGGTTCCCGCATCGGACACACGAAGCGTTGTTTGGACGGTAGCACAATGTCGAGTAGGTCAATCGGCCAAGTGCCGTGACGAGCCTGCCCATTTCGCATCGGGTCGAGCAACTCTTGCTCGCGGACTCTCCAAACGGCATTGCCCAAATCGGTTAACGTAGATGGACCACAGGAAGCGTCAATTCGTGCAGCTCATTCTCTGGTGGCTCGCTGTCATGGTCTCGGGCGAGGCCATCACGCGGGCGAGCGATCAGCGGAGCGCGGGAAACGATGAGCAATACGCCTTGCTGATCGGCTGCACACATTATCCACTTTGTCCTCAGGCCCCCGAGTTGTGGGGGCCGGCGAACGACATTCCTGTTTTCGCGCGGCTCTTACAGCGCAAGTTCCATTTTCCGCGGGAGAACATCCGGGTGCTGTTGGGGTGGCCGGAAGAGCCCGATGATCGTCCGACGCGGCAGAACATCACATCCGCGTTTGAAGAGTTGATCGATCGTGCTCAAGAGGGTGTCCAGTTATTTATTATGATGAACGGGCATGGTACGCAGGTGCCGGTTGCGGACGAGCAAATCAACGTGCTTGATCCGCGCAACCGGGAGCTCGATGGGCTTGACGAAGTTTTTTTGCCGGCCGACGTCGAGCCCGGACTGACCGGATCGATCCGCGACAACCAGATTGCTGATTGGCTGCGTCAGATGAGAGCGCGGGGGGCCCAGGTGTGGATCCTGTTCGATTGCTGCCATGCGGGGACGATGACTCGAGGTGGATTGGGGTTCGAGCGATGCCGAGGCGTGAATGCCGAAGATCTTGGTGTGTCGGCAGAATCGTTACGACGGCGCGCGCCGGGGGGCGGAAGCATCCCGCACGCGCACGAACGCAGTCCGGCAAGCGAATGATCACATCGCGTTCGAGCGTCTGGGAGGCGCATCGCGACGGGCGGGACTTGCCGCGTCGGAGAAGGGCACGGTCACGGCCTTTTTTGCCTCCCAGGCGTATCAGGTTGCTCCAGAAATGCCGCAACCGCGCGATGCACCTCGAAAACGCGAGAATTACTATGGGCTGCTGAGCTACGCGCTCGCGCAGACGCTCGAACAAAGCGACGGTCAATTGACGTACCGCGAACTCGGACGACGCATCGCCGCCCGCTATCGAGCCGATCGTGGTGGCCGGGGTCCCACACCCATGTTCACGGGAGCGCTGGATCAGGACGTGCTGGGCCGTCGCCTGACGCCTGGCGCACCGCTGTATCTGGAGCGGATCAACGGTCAGTTGTGTCTGTCGCTCGGCCGCCGGCCGGGTTGACGCCGGGGACAATTCTGGCCGTGCACCCACCTCCTACGGATCCAGGCGTGCCGGTGGGCACGTTGGGATATGTCCGCGTGACAGACGTGGCCCCCCTGTATTCGAGAATCGAGAGCATTGACTATCAAGGCCTGCGAAGATTGCCTGACCTGGAGCAGATTCCTCCCTTCAGCAGGTGCACCATTGTTCGTCGGGAGCTGGGCGACCTCCGCATGTCGCTCGCACTCGCGTTGATGGACCGTCGGCGGCCGGAACACGAGACGGACCGTGCCACGCTGTCTGCCGCCGTGTCCCAGCTGTCTGAACGACTCAGCTCACAGATTCGCATCGAGCAGCATGAGAAGAACGCTGACTGGGTCCTGCGATTTGCTGACGCTCAACAGGCAGTACAGGACTGGGGCTCGGAGGCCCCCGAAGCGTGCCTGCTCCTGGTAGCCGGCCACAGCCAGACGTCGGCCCCCATTTCGGCGTTGAACGACGGGCCAGAGGGGGGCCGGCTGACACAGCGGCACCAACGCATCTACGCGCGTTACTCTCTGGCTGATCGAGACCAGTTGGCCGATCAGCTGGAAGCCGATTTCCGCAAAATATTCCGCTGGCAGACGTTGTGGTGCCTGGCGGGTAATGTTCCGCAGCGGCTGACCGATGATCAAGGTTTGCGGCTGGACGTTTTCGCGACAGAACCTTACGACCGAGCCGGCACAGGTAAGCCTCGAAGTCCGGCAGCCCACATTCTGACATCGGGCGATTTGATCGAGGTGCGACTGTCCAACATGAGTGACGAGGACATGTGGGTGACGTTGTTCTACCTCGATGCCAATTTTGCGGTTCACATCTGGCTGGCGGAAGCGGTCAAATCGCGGCGATCGCTTGAACCAATTGTGGTTCAAGTGGATGATGAATCTCTGGGAGCCGAGGGTCTGCTGGTGCTGGCGGCTCCGATTCGCCAGTTCGGAAACATGCCGGATTACGGTTTCCTCGAACAGTCGGGGCTGGGAATGGAGCAGCGATCCGTGGACAAACGATACGCGCCGCCAGCGACACCATTTCAGCGTTTGATGCATTCGCTGCGCGATACGAGTACCGTTTGGCAGCGATCGCACGTGACAGATGATCCGTTCAATCCGCAGGTCCTTTCCTGGACCTGGGTCAGCCAAGGGGCTGTCAAAGCGGGAACGCAGTACAAATGAGACAGCGAGATCGACATGCCGGCCACCATGATAACTCAAACTGTAAATGACGCGGTCCACGTAGGCGGTAAAGACGTATTTCTGTGGCTCGTTTCCCATTGGGAAGGGTTCGGGATTCACATCCGGTGTGGACGGGTAAAACGACAGGCTTTTCCGGCGTTGGATCCGTTGGCAGAGGCAGGAAGGTTTGCACTTTGAGTAATAACCACCGAGAAACGAGAATCCTTGTTCAGCACAGTTTGAGTCGCCTCGCTCGATATGGGGAAACGGCCGCGGACTTGGTACGCATGTTGATGTTCGAATTTCGGATTGCCCAGCACGGTGTAGTTCCCACGATCGTGAAATCCCATCTCGACACCCCCCGTCGCGGGGGCGGTATTGCATGACGCGCGCAGGAGAACCGAGACCACGAGCTACTGTCGCACGCACGCGCTGCTCTGCGATTGAGGTCTGCCATGCCTTCGAACGCGCCTGGCAGACGGGCGAGCCGAAGTGCGTCGAGTCGATGGTGGGCGATGCGCCGGCCGAGGACCGTCGTGCGCTGCTTTATGGACTGCTGAAGCGCGAGATCAGCCACCGCAAGCTGCTGGGGCAAACGGTCACGATCCGCGACTACCAGGCACGGTTTCCTCGCGAGCAAGCGTTACTGTCGGCACTTTTTCCGATGTTGGAGCAGTTGCGGCGACTGCTCGAGCGATGCGGCTACGAGCTGATTGAAAAAATCGAATCGGGTCGCACGGGGGATGTCTATCGCGCTGTGCATCGCCGCGAACAGCGACTGTACGCCGTGAAGATCGTGCCCGCCTTTCTGGTCAAGCCTGGCGCGTTGGGGGCGGAAGAAGTCGTGAACCTCGACTACCTGCTCCACCGGAACATTTCCCGCCCGACGGAATTGATCGAGGCGGACGGAAATCTGTTGCTCTTCAACGAATATGTCGAGGGCATGAACTTCGGCCAGTTGGTGGAACAGTTTGGAAAGATGCCGGTAGGGATTGCGTGTGAGTTGGTGTGTCAAGTGGCTGAAGGTCTGCAGCAACTTCATGTGCACGAGAAAGCGCACGGGGCGCTGACTCCTACGACCATGGTCGTGTCCACTCAGGAGGATGAAACGGGAGTCGTGAAGCTTGGGAGTGTGGGGCTGACCGACGTGGCAGATCTGTCGCTATCCCGATTTGCCCAGACGCTGCTCGAGACGCAGTACGATTGGCGGCTCTTTGCGGCGCCGGAGGTCGCGGACCATGCCGGTCTGGTCGATGCTCGATGCGATCTCTACAGCCTCGGTTGTGTCTTGCGCTATTTGCTTTCCGGCCAGTGTCCGCAGGGCTCGGATTCGAGCCAGGCGAAGGAGCGAATCCGAGTGCTTTGGAAGCGGACGGCGCTGACCTCGAAGCAGGGCGACGTACCGCGCGGTGGCGGAGGCGATAGAGCGGATGATGGCCCAGGAGCCCACAACTCGCGTGGCTCGAACTGGCGAAGTCATCGAGACGCTCAATCCCTTTCGGCAGCAGGCCTCGTACCGTGAACTGCTGAGCAACGTTGGGGAAGTGGTTGCCCGGCGCCAGCGGTTGACCGGCGGCATCCATGTCGCGGGACCCGAAACAGGCGAGAATCCTGATGCGAGTAGCGACGGAGAGGAGTCGACGACCGGTCGAGATCACGGCCTCAACGCGGTCTTACCGCTTACGACGGATGGGGCCAGTCGTGGGCCCATGCGTCAACGCTCGCACAAACGGTGGAGGAGCGTATGGGCGGTGGTGGCAGCCGCGGCATGTGTCGTGATGTTCTACGTCGTCAGGTCAATTGTTTCCTCGCCAGCGCCCGACGCTGAATCGACACTAGCCGAGTTCACCGGTGCGGCGGGGTCAACCTGGTTCGAAGAACTGCCTTGGTATACGCCGCGAGTGCGTACGGAAATGACGCGTCGTGCGCGAGATCGACTGAAACCTGGTGAAAAAGCTGATGTGCAGTCCTGGGTGGAATCGTTGCGGGCGGCGAGTACATCGCCCGACGGGGTGGAGGTGCGAGAATTGCAGCGCATGGCCGCTTCCGCGCTGGCATCGATTGACGATTCAGAAGCCATCGTTTCCCGCCGACTGCTGGAACTGGCGGGTACTGAGCGGATGACATTGGCGGAGGTGAGAAGCGAGTATGCACGATTGGCCGACATGTTGGATGCGCCCGCTCGCGCCACGGGTTTCCACTTGCGGGCGTTGCTGCGGCAGGCCAGTGGCCAGGATCAGCCGGCAGCCAGTGATTTTGCAGTTGCCTTGGAGCGATATCGAGGCGAAGCAAGCTGTCTGTTACCACGATGTGCCTGTGACTATGCGTGGCTCTGTGCCAACTCGTCCGTCATCTCCGCAGACGGAGTCGAAGTATTGGATCGGTATGCCCTGCCCTACGCGCGCACTACCGAGTTGCAGATCGAGGCGTTGTGCTGCAAAGCAGCTTTGCTCAGAACGAGATACGGTAATCTGAGTGAGGCGCGGGAGGTCATTGGCCAGGCAGAGCAGGTTGTCGGCGACGTGGATCTCGACGAAACTCATCCCCTTGTCTGTCGCATCACGGAAGAAAAAGCGTGGATCGCGTTGGATGCGTGGGAACTGTCGGATGCACAAAGCTTGTTCCTGCAAGCGGCTCGCGTGCGTCAGCAGCTTTCGCAGCTCGGCTTCCGGACCTCGGGACGGTTCTTGGCGAGCGATCGTCTGGGACTGGCGTCAGTAACGCAGTTGATCGGTGACCAGACGCGCGCCCAGAGTCTGCTGGAGGAGCTCTTGTCAACCATGGAGGCGGCGACCGGGACAGATTTGCCGGGAGCCGTCTCGCCGCGCCGCAGCTCGCAGTGGGAGTCGCTGCGGCCCAGCGTGTTGACACAGTTGGGCGATCTTTATGTGAGTGGTGAAGACTACGATTACGCGGCCGCATGCAGGGCTTATGAAAAGGCAGTCGACGGCTCTCAACTGGAAATCCAAGAGTGGCCCGAAACGCTCGTCAGGCAGTATCGGCTGGCGGTGGCACGAATACTCGCCGGTCAGCTTGACCAGGCGCGTGCGAAAATCGCATTCGCCGATACCGCGCTGCAACGTCATGTCGGGCATGCCATGGAAGTCCGTTCGCTGTCGGTCGATGTGCCGGCGTTAGCAACGATGGAGATGAAGCACCTGTTCCATTATCGAACGGTGGCTGTTGCCGCGCTGTGGCTGCGATCAAGCCAGGAAAGTGAACAGCGTCGAGCGGGGGAGGCGTTGGAATCCGTCGTGAATCTGGCCGCGACGGATTCTCAAAGCGTGCGGCTGCGCATGCTGGCGGCCCAGTTCCTGTTGGAGAGCACCCAGTCGAAGCCGCCTCGCACCGCTCGTGTTGTGGAGCGGATGGCCACGCTGATCGATGTTTGTTCCAAGGACTTGAGTGACGAACAACGCGGTTTCTTCCGCCGGTACGCTCGCCTGGCACATTTCGCCGGCCTCGCGGCTCAACAATCCGGCGAGGCAAACGAGGACTCGCGACAGCTGGACCAGTCGCTGGCCGTTCTGGAGAAGGCACACAGGGTATCTCGCACGCAAGCCAACACAGCTTCGCTGCAGTCATCGTCAAGTCGTCTGCACACGATGGCCGTGGGAGTGTCCAGATACCGGTTTCATTCGACTGATGATCCGTTGAACTTGCAGTCCGCTCACGCCGATGCGCAAGACCTGCATGCCGCCTTCGACTGTCTCCGACGCGAGGACAGCCAGGGAAATTTGAACCCCTGGGGCATCTATGCTCCTTCGTCTCTCTCGTGCCAGCTTACGGACGAGAAGGCTACACGCGGCGCGATACTCAATTTCGTGGAAGATCTGCGCAGACTGCCCGCCGCCGACCTGAGAAGAGATTTGGTGATCATCAGCCTGTCGGGGCACGGCCTGCAAGATTTGGATGGATCGCTCTATTTCCTCCCCCACGATTATCAGCCGGGCAGCTTGTTGAGCACGGGTCTGAGCGTGGAGATGTTTCAGAGTAAATTAAGAATGCTGGGGGCTAACGTTTTGCTGATCATTGATACGTGTTATAGCGGATCGGCGCGGGGATCGACGGAGCAGGTGGTTACGCGGGCGGCTGCCGAAGACGTCACGTTGGCCCTCCGGCGGATGACGCAATCCGAGACGGCATTGGCCGTTCTCGTGGCCGGGAAAGCCCGGGAGAGAGCGGGCGAGAGTCGCTTGTTTGGAGGCCACGGAGCGTTGACTGCTGCCGTGCTGGAGTTTTTGACCCAACGCCAATTCGACGTGGAAACAAGAGATCACGCGCGTCCTGTCAGGGTGCGGATGAGCTCCGACGGTCGACTGCTGACACTGGAAGACCTGAGACGGTACGTGATTGACCGTGTTGCGCAGTTCCCCATGATCGACCAGAAGCCGAACCTATATGCCTCGGGCGATCGAATCGGTGACTACTGGTGCGGAGACATTCCGTTGCGCTTTCTGGAGCCGGAGAGCGTCGAGAAAGAACCGGCTAGGCGTGAGTGAAGACAATTCCGCATGGGACGGCCGCTGGGCGTCAGTGCAGACCAGCAATGCTCTGGGGATTCGTACAGGCCGCGCCCTGGTCGAGCCAGCCACGTCCGATGCGACGGATCTCTTCCCAGTCACCGGCCGCGCCGAGCAACACATGGAACAACCGGCGCTCGGTCCAGCGGTTGAGTTCCATATCTTGGCAATATGCCGAGTAGTCCGCCCAGAACGACCGGATCCGTTTCCCGTCCGGGACAAAGAACTGACCGACCGATCCGAAACTGAAGGGGTACGGCGAGCCGGGCTGCCAGTGGGATGTCTGCGAGTTCAACCAGCCAATCGGCCAGTGATCCCACCGTCCGGCACCCCAACCACTGCCACCTTCGGATCCCGGGCGTGCAGTGATCGATCAATTGGTTCTTTTCCGCCGGGAAACCGCTGGCCTGACCGAGCACGGCGAACAACAGTTGTCTCGCGGAAGGGCAACACCAGTGCGCAGCCCGGCGACCGCGAGATGGCTGCCAGCGTCGCATCGTCGCCACGACGCCGGACCTGTCCCTGGTCGTCCCAATAGATGTCGTAACGCCGATCACTGTACAGGTCCAGCACGGCGTGCGTGTGGAAGTCTCCTCGCTGGGCGTCGCGCGGAAACAGGTCGCCTATGACTGACCCGACCGGCGCCACGCCGAACAGTTCGACCGGTTGCGTGCTGTAGCCGACCACTTCCTCCGGCATGAGACTCTCGTAGCTCATGCGACGCAGCACGAGTCCGTTGGGATAGGCGAAATAGTCCTCCGTCCCGCGCAACCGGGGCTGCGAATCGTCCTGCATGTTGACACACAAATACGTCCACTTCACCCGGACGCGCTGTGGTCCGCTCTCGACGATTTCTACGAAACTGTTGCGCTGCTTGCGCCCCAGGTTATTGAACAGTTCGGCATCCCCCAGGTTGCCTTCGAAAAACTGGTTGCACATCGCCGCGCCATTGGTCAACTCCAACAACGGACAGTAACTCGCTTCATGACTGAAAATGAAGCGGTGCGAATAGTCTTTCCAGTAAACGACGACAGCCTTCTTCGCGTTCATGTCGGCATGCGGCGGACTGGGGGACAAGACGCCCGTGTAATGTCCCGGCGCATAGTCGTTCACTTCCACGGCCGAGACACCGGATGTGGTCTGCTTGGCCAACGCCGCCATCGTCAGGGGCACCGGCTGCTGGGTGATGGGAACGGATTCCTCTTGGGCCCGGATTGCCAGAGGCCACAGCATGGCAGCCAGGCAGACGCTGAGAGAGTGCATGATCGTGCATTTCGCGGTCATCGTCAGGTTTCCTGTTTTGTGCGACTCACCGGTTGTTTGACTTCTCCGGTGCCAGCCAGAGTTTAAGCGTCTTGATCTCGAAGGCTCGCAGATCGAGCTGCAGCGTATTGTCAGCCACGGTGAGTTGGGGACCGGAGTCCTCCATCAGATTGACTTCTTCGGCTGCGGCGACTTGGGCCGAAAGTTGAATGGACGCATGGGTCGGCTTGCCTGTCGCTTCGTAGACTCGGAGTACCGCCGTGCCGTCCGGGCCGGGTTTGAGCGCGCTGGTGACGACATTGTGCGGAGTGATTTGCAGGAATCCCCAACGCTTGGGCAACACACCAGCGTGCGAGGCCACGGTGTGGGCCAGCAGCGGATGGTTGAACTCCAGGGCGTCGCGATAGACACTCGCCTCGCGCCAGTCGCCGCTGTGCGGGACCAAGGCGTAATCGAAGGTGAATTCCTTGGCCAACTCGAAGCCCGTGTCGGATGACATGCCCGGCTCGTAACCACCTCCATACCCATAGGCCTGGATCCGCGAGCTGCGCAGCAGGGAGAGCATCATCGTTCCATCGGCCACGTTGTTGCCGGGCAGGCCGCGATTGAGCACCGCCAAACCGTGTTCACGGTTGCCGTAATCGACCCAGTTCTGGGCCGGAAGTTCGATCCCCACGGGCCGCCGGATGGCTCCAAACGGAATCTCGTGATACGACTCGCCGTCGCGGATCGACGTGGGGAACAGCACGCGATAGCGGACGGACTTTTCGTTATTCAGAATCTGAGTGCGGATGTCAATGCGCCGCAATCCGGCATACAGTCGGACTCTGGTTGCGAAATTGTTTTCGCCGCCAAACGGGTGTGTCACACTGAATTCTGAGAATACGCAGCCGCGACTTACCGCTGCACGTGTGCCGGTCTGTTCGCTGCTGAAGACCGCCTGACCTGGCTCAGGCGCTGAATGGGGAACCTTGTTAGTGACGAATCCGGATTGCAGATTGTGATACAGCTCCCACAGATCGCCATGATCGTCTTCCCGAGCCACAACGTTGCCGGGACTGTCGAGCACATTCCACTGCGAGGACTTCACCATCAGACGCGTCATGGCGCCCGAGTTCGGTTCGAATTCGAGGCGGTAGAATTCGTTCTCCAGGACCGGTTCGTCCTGTGCCTCGGCTGTCGGTCCAGCCGGTGTCCGCAGCGGCAGCAGGCGGTAGATTGCGTATCCCAGGGCGGGGACGTCACATGCCACGAAGGTTACATCGGCCTTGAGTAGCGTGCCATCGCGGGCACGTGTGTCGTGGAGCATTTGGACCGGTACGGGCTGGCCGTCGGGACCGATCATGCGCAAGTCGGTGATTCCACCGTCGGACAACCCCACTTGAGCGACCACAATGTCCGTACGTGGCCAGCCCAGCATGTTCCACACGACAACAGGAATGCCCTCGCCTTGGGTATCGATCGCATCCGAGGCGGCGTGCAAGCGAGACTGCACTTCGTCATTGGCGATGCGGTGGGAGAACTCGTAGCCACGAATCGTGTCGTCGTACACGTGGTCGGTCATCACGCCCGACATCAGGTCGTGTGCCTGGTTGAAGAGCATCGGCTCCCACGCTTGCCAGAGGATTTCATCATTGATTGGCGCTGCCGAGCCAGCGCAGCATGACCCCCAGTTTCTCGGCCGTTGTGAGAAGCCGTTCCAGTTCCCGGGTCCGCTGTTTCAATTCGATCCGACTGCTGTAAGTACCTTGAAAAATCGGATTGAAGTCTCCGCGCACTACCGGGCGGTCGGGCGCAGGGACACCAGGGCTTCAAAATCCGTCGGCACGGCGATGCGCAGCTCGAAGGGGGCATCGGACTGGCGATTGAATTGCTCAACCAACGCCGGCACGTGCACCTCCGGTTCGCAAACGTCGGCGCCGGCCAATCCAACCCGTCCGTGTCCACGGGAAAAAGAGGCGATCGCGGCGAAACGCTGCCTGAAGAACTCCGAGAACGCGGGCAGCTCGGCCGGAGAACCGTACGTGAGCGCGTAGCTATGCGGGAGCCAGAAAGCGGGAATCTGAGTGCCGTCGATCCCTTCCCAGAGGAATTCGGACGGCGTGTTCGGGTCTGACATGCCGCGCTGGGACCAGAGACGAATTGTAGCCGCCCAGCTTCAGCAACTGAGGCATCTGTGGGTGATGCCCGAACGTATCGAGCTGCCAGCCGACCGTGACGTCCACCCCCAGCTTCTGGCGGAAATATCCTTTGCCGTACAGCACCTGGCGCACGAACGATTCGCCGCCCGGCATGTTCACGTCGGGCATCACGTCGGTCCCGCCGACAATCGCCAGCCGACCTTCCTCCACGAACTTGCGAAAGGCGGCTTCCTGTTCCGGATAACGCTCCAGGAAAGGCTTCACATAGCAGGCCTGGTCGAGCACGAAGCGATAGTCGGGATATGCCTTCAGCAGGACCAGCGCCCGCAGGATGTTGGGCAGGCCCATGTCCAGGTATTCTTCCCGCGTCTTGAACACGGCTCCTTCCCAGTGCGTGTGAGGAATGAAAAGGAAGATATCTTGGTCGCTGGTCGCCGCGGTCGTGGTCGGCTCCGCAGCGGCTGCGTTCCGACAACACCAGGCGGCAGCCAACGTGAGAACGAACAGAATTTGGCGGGCTGCCACACCAGCTGTAAGCTTCTTCATCTCACATTCTCCTTCGATTTCTCGGACGTAACGCCGGACCTACCCCAGGGGTGCGAGTATATCCGGTGATGGTTGCCAACGCGACTGAATCCAAAGTAATTCACCAGTTCCGCTGGTGAGAATCCACAAGGCGCTGCCGCCCGCCAGTGTGAATCATTCGACGTGTAGTATGGAGTCAGTCGTTTCGAACGCCCGTTCACGGATGCTGTGGCGAAGCGTATTATCCCCAATACCGTTGAATTAAGGCATGGTAGCATTCAACGGCAAACGGGCCTTCCACCGGCACAAGGCCGGTGGCGGGCAGTTTCGGGTTTGACAACGAAGTCCCCCACCGACCTCGCGTCGGTGGTTGCGGGTTTGACAACTAGCAGGCACTACGTTTGGAAAGTGCGGCCGAGCAAAGGTCTCCAACTCGCCGGCACACCGCCGAGGCCGAATCAGACCGCGAGTTGTTTCGGTCTCGGCTCAGTGCCGATGGAATTCATCATCTCCGCTCGACCGACCCGTGTTCTGCCGGGCTATGGTAGTTTTCAAACGGGCCTTCCACCGGCACAAGGCCGGTGGCGGGCAGTTTCGGGTTTGACAACTAAGGACGCCACGCACCCAAACAGGGGTCGCGAGATGGTCGTACGCGGCAGGGCTGCGACTTCGTTTCTTCGTTTGAGGCCTGCTGATTTCGGATTTGTTTCGGATTTCGTGGCTCGGATTTCGAATTCCCTCGTTGCTTTGTCGCAGAATCACGCAGGGTCATTTAGCAGCGGAGGTTGAATCACCCGCGGAGATATCTGAAGTCGCTATTGGACAATGGTTTACGACGACAGGCCTGGGTGCAGGGGACCTTGAGCTTCCTGGCCGGAGCTAAAGGTGTGGACTTTGCCGGACCGGTAGAAGATAACTTGATAAATTGATAGCGCCGTGGCCGAGCAGGTTGCAGACGTGTGTTCGCGGCGCCGCGCCGAGGCGGGACCCCGGCAGATCGAGTTTCGAAGAATAAACGAAGGCAGCACCACGATGATGACAAGCACGCGATGGATTCCCTTGTTTGTCTGTCTGCTCTCGGCGCACTTGGTATGTGCCGAAGAATCGACCGTGGGTACGTCGTTGTATATGCGCCAGGGAAATCTGCAGCAGACCATGCTGGCGGCACGTCTGCGTTACACCCGGTGGCTGCGCGACCAGCCCGCGGCACGCGCGGCGGTCGAACTGGGCCCGTGGCTGGTGACACCACCGATGTCCGCCTCTGCCGGCGACAAGCTCGTGTGGCGAGGCGAACGTATCGATCCGGCGGTCGTGGACGATGATGGGCGAGCACTGTGGACCGAGCAAAAAAGCCTGATCGATGACCAGTCGTCGAAATTCCTCGCAGGATCGTCAGGCACTGTTGCCTATCTGGCACGGACCATCCGCGCTGCCGAACCAGTACTGTTGACGATCGGCGTGGGGGGAGGGGATCATCTCGATCTGTGGCTCAACGGCCATAAGATCGCCTCGGCCAACACGCATCTGGTGTCAGGACGCTATGGGTGCAGCGAACGGGTCGACGGCACGCGCATCGATCAAACGCTGGTCGACCTTGACTTCAGGGCGGGTGTCAACGAGCTTGTGGTGCGGCTGAGCCTCGGCAGCGAACCATCGTTCTACTTTTCCGCCGCGCCGGATCCCACCGCCTGGCTCTGGAAACAACTGCGGCACGACTTTCCGCCGCAACAGAATCCGCTCTTCAGTTGGGTCCACGCCAGCTGGTTTGAGAAGGATGGTTGGTTGGCAGCGCAAGGACATGAATGGGAGCAGCAACTTGCCGATCAGCTTCTTCCCGCGTGCGGTGACGAAGTTCCCTCGCTTCACGCAGAGTGGGCTCAGTTAGCGGAAGCGGTTGTCAATCACGATGATCCGCGATGGCTCGATTGGTGCGTTAAAGCTTCTACATTGGCCACGCTGCGCAGTGAGGTCACGCGGTTACGTTTAGCCGTGAATGAGTTGTGTCGCTGCCATCACGACGCCTACCCGGGTGCGGCATTCGCAAAGCGTTTGGATGTGTATGAGCAGGAACTAACAAAGCAGGCCGGCACGCGGCTCGATCCGGACTGCGATGCGACACGCCGATTGATGACGGCGATACCACGGATGCAACGCGAAATGCTTGTCGATCAGAACCCGCTGTTGCGTGACGCCGAGATACTGTTTGTCAAGCGGTACACGTACAACAGCAAACACTATTACGACGACTTTCAGCACATCAGTCGCTGGGGCGGGAACCTGTGTGTGCTGTCGCTGGCCGACGGTCGAGTTCGTAAACTCATTCCTGAGTTGGCCGACGGCGTCTTCGATCGCTACGATCTGTCGTGCGACGGTTGCCGGATCGTTTTTGGGTATCGTCGTCCGCGGCCCGAAGGATTTCGTATCTATGAGGTTGCTGCGGACGGCAGCAACCTGCGTCAGGTGATCCCTCCTCCAGAGGATGAGGAGGCGCGGATTGCTGCATACGGGCGCACCAGCACTGGCGACAGCTTCTATGGCCTGCAGGGATATCACTTCTGGACAGACGATGTGCACCCATGCTATCTGCCCGACGGTGGCATCTGCTTCGCCTCCACACGGTGCGAACACGGAGTACTCTGCACACCGAACCACTACCTGGCTTGCACGAACCTGTTCCGAATCGAGTCGGATGGTAGTGGGTTGCGCCCGCTTTCGCAGGGGGCCTTGAGTGAGTTTACGCCGACCGTGATGGAAGACGGGCGGATTCTCTATAACCGTTGGGAGTATATCTACAAAGGAATCGCGGCCGTGCAGCCGTTGTGGTCGATGCGCCCGGATGGATCGGCAAGTGAGGAGTTCTACGGCGACAACGTCACGAATCCTGGCGTGCTGTGGCAGGCGCGGCAAGTCCCCGGCCATCCGCATCTGGCGGTCTGCATTGGCTGTGGACATGAACCATTGGGTGTCGGGCCCGTGTTGCTGCTGGACCTGAGTAAGAACAAACGTACGCTTGAGCCGATCACCAACCTGACGCCCAGCGTGAGAACGCAAGACTTACGTGGACTTTACCAGTTTCGTAACGGCGTGTGGCGAGAGGATGTCTACGGTCCATTTTATGCCGATCCCTTTCCACTTTCCGACAAGTTCTTTCTCGTCTCGTGTAATCCGGACCAGCGCTATAACGACGAATCGGCGTACGGCATTTATCTGCTGGACGTCTTCGGCAACCGTGTTCCGATCTATCAGGACCCGGAGATATCTTGCTGGCAGCCGCTGCCGCTGCGGCCGCGCAGAACGCCTCCCGTGCTACCTGCCGTCAAGCCGGAATCTTCGACGGGCGAGGCGAAGGCCACGGTATTTTTGAGCGACGTCTATCGTGGGCTCGAGGGTGTGGAACCGGGGACGATCAGATACCTGCGGGTCGTCGAGCAGGTTCCCAAACCGTGGTCGGCCGAAGTCGATCCGGTTCGCGGTGAAGACCGCAGCGCGGATGGGTTTGGAGGGCATCTGGCCATCAGCTGGAACAGCCATATCTGGGTTGCCGTGCTCCACGGAATCGTGCCGGTGGAAGAAGACGGATCGGCTTGTTTTGAAGTACCGGCCAATCGAAACCTGTTCTTTCAGGCATTGGACAAGGACCTGATGGCGGTGCAGCGGATGCGGACGTTCGTCAACTTTGCGGCGGGCGAGCGACGCTCCTGCATCGGTTGCCATGAGCATCGCACACAAGCTCCGGTCTCCAGATCAGCACTGGCCCTGGCCAGGCCGCCGGTCCAACTCTCGGCGCAGCCGGGTGAGTTGTCACCTCTTCCAGCATCGCGCCCTCTTTACTATCCAAGCGACGTCCAGCCGGTCATGGACCAGCATTGTGTACGCTGCCACGATGGCCACGATCCCAATCCGGCGCCTGACCTACGGGGTGAACTGACGACACTATTTAGCCGATCATACGAGAACCTTCTCCAGAGCGGATGGGTACACAAGCTGCAGGAATGGAATGGCCTTGTCTACGCGATGCAGCACGCTGAAGTCGCTCCGCCATACGCGCACGGGGCGCACAACAGTCGACTGGTCAAATTGCTCCAGGAAGGTCACTACGAAGTTGTTCTGTCGAGAGAAGAGTGGTGTAAACTTGTGACGTGGATCGACTGCGGCGCACCATACTATGGTTCGTATTTCGGTCGTCGCCATCTCATGTATCAGGGGCAACCTGATTTCAGGCCTATCCCCACGCTGGAATCGGCGTGCGGCATCGCGCCCGATTCACCGGAATTCGTCACACCCGATCCGCTCCCCGCCCGATTGCTCGCCGGTTGGACTTGGGATCGCGGAGTATCTGACGCCGTATTGGATGCCTCGAGTCAACAGCCGTCTGCAACAGCCGTGGGCATGACAAGTTGCACGGGCCCAAATGGGGAGGGAGCTGTTCGTTTTTCCGGCAGCGGCTACGTCCAATGTGAAGGCCTTGGAAGGCACGAGGCCATCTCGGTAGCCATGTGGGTCAAGCCCGACACGCTCGGCAATACCTGGAATCCACTGCTGTTCTGCCACGATGGAAAACCGGGTGCCGTACATTTTAGTATCCTGTCGGAGGGTGTGCCCAACGTGGCCATCAATATTGGGGACTGGAACTGGGTGCATCGCAAGGGAGCGAAGTCGGTGGCGGACGGCATGTGGCATCATCTGGCACTGGTCTGCGACGCGCGCTACGGAGGAAGCGTGCGGTTTTACGTTGACGGCCGACTCGCGGGCGACACGCCACTGAGCCTGGCTCGACAACTGGATCTCGACGGCTTTCGCATTGGTGCCTGGAATCGCTGGGAAGACACTCCCCAGAACAACTATCACGGTGACATCAGCGACGTGCGCCTCTACAGCGGCATGTTGACCGATCAGGAGGTGGAGCAGCTTGCGGCGGCGGCGACGATCCGCAGAGCGTCAGGGCGATAGGCATTTTCGAGCACCGGGGTAAAAGGGACGGGCACATCGGCCGATGCCACACGGCGTACGGGACAGCGCAGGAACTCGCCAAAACGCTCGGTAATACTGGCAGCAATTTCGGCGCTCACGGATCCGCTTTGCGGGCCTTCCTCGGCAATCACGACGCGGCCGGTTTTCTGCACCGACCGGCCGATCGTGTCGTAATCGACCGGGGAGAGACTGCGCACATCAATCACTTCGGCGCTGATGCCGTCAGCGGCAAGTTGTTCGGCGGCCTGCATCGACAAGTGACGCATCAGCAGCCAGGCCAGGATGGTCACGTCACTGCCTTCGCGCAGCAGAGCGGCCTTGTCGAGCGGCACCGTGTAGTCTTCATCCGGGATATCACTGGTGGCATCGACGGCGCCGCTTTCCGCCCGCATGCCCTTCGAGCCGTAAAGCAACTTGTGTTCGAAAATCATCACCGGATTGTCGTCACGCACAGCGGCTTTCAAGATCCCTTTGGCGCTGTAAGCATCGGATACCGCGATCACTTTCAGTCCTGGGACTCCGATAAAGTAACGTTCCACGTTTTGGGCATGCTGACTGCCGCGTCCGGTGGCACCGACCGGCGCCCGCATGACTATCGGCATCGATACCTGACCGCCCGACATGTAACGCATCTTGGCAATGTTGTTGACGATCTGATCGAAGGCCAGCAGCAGAAAATCGCCGTACTGCACATCGGCGATAGGCCGCATGCCCATCATCGCCGCGCCACAGGCGACACCAAAGAAGCCGAGTTCGGCAATGGGAGTGTTGATCATGCGGTCCGGAAACAGGTCTTCCAACCCGAGCGTGACGGTGAACGCGCCGCCCCAGCCGCCCGGCACGGCGATGTCTTCCCCAAGACAAAACACACGCGGATCGCGCTGCATTTCCTCAGCGATCCCCTCGCGCAGCGCCTCGGCGATCCCCAGTCGTCTTGTCATCTTCGTTCCTTCGGCTTCATGCGAACACGTCGGTAGTCAGTTCATCGATATTGGGGTGCGGAGCACGTCGCGCGGTATCGACGGCCAGCTGGAACTGCCCAAGAATCTGCTGCCGGATCTCCGCCAACGCGGCATCGTCGGCCATCCCTTGGCGCCGGAGCACCTGGGCATATCGTTCAATCGGATCCCGTGCAGACCACGCATCTCGTTCTTCTTGCGGTTGGTAGTGGCAGGCGTCGCGACGGGAGTGGCCCGTGCGACGGTAGGTGAGTAGTTCCAGCAGCACGGGCCCGTCGCCCACGCGACACTGCTGGGCAGCGGCCTGGGCCGCTTCGTAGACCGCCAGCACGTCATTTCCATCCACCTGCTGACCTCGGATGCCGTAACAGCTGGCGCGGCGAGCGATGTTCGTGTCACGCATCACTTTCGTCACGTGCGTGCTGGCACCATAGAGATTGTTTTCGCACACGAAAATCACCGGCAGGTTCCAGATGGCGGCCATGTTCACGCCCTCGTGAAAAGCCCCTTCGGCCACCGCACCGTCACCGAAAAAGCAGGCGACGATCTGGTCTTTCTGCTGCATCTTGAATGCCAACGCCATCCCCGTGGCTACCGGGATACCACCGCCTACGATCGCTATGCCCGGAATCATGCCCTTGGCGAGGTTGCCTACGTGCATACTGCCCCCCTTGCCCTTGCAGCATCCGGTCACTGCGCCGAACAACTCGTCGAGCAACTCCTGAACGCTGAGTCCTTTGGCCAACGCATGCCCGTGGCCGCGGAATGTGGAGGTCAGGAAATCGCTGTCGCGAAGCGCGGCGCACACTCCCACCGCAGTCGCCTCCTGACCCTGGCACTGGTGGATCGTGCCCGGCATGGTCCCTTCCAGAAACAGATACTTGACGCCATCTTCAAACTCGCGGATGAGCACCATGCGCCGATAGAGTTCCAGCAGGAACTGGGTGTCGTATTGTGGGTTGGAAGAGAGATCCCCGTGTGGTGACATTGTCACGTTGCCGTTCCTCCTAAGGCGGGCGTTACCCGCAGCCCAAGTGGCGGCGGCACCTTGCCGCCGTATTGCGACCGCGTGCGGCAGCCACAATCACGCGCGCATCGAGCGAGCATGTCGCAGACTAAGCATCGTTCGAGAAATAACGATCCACCATCCCCTCGCCCCACTGGAAAGAGGGCAGGGTGAGGGGACCAAGAATACGTCAGTTATCTCTCGAACGATGCTAAGACTTCATCGACTCCAATTCGTTCACGATTCCCCCCAGGAACTGGCCGGCGTACCGGCCGCTGAGCCACACGGTGGTCGACACTCAACGTCAGCGTGCCACGTTGCTCGACACCCACTCGACCGTCGTCCTGGACCACGGGCACCGGCATCACTTTACCGACTCCCAAAATTACCGCTTCGGGTGGGTTGATGATCGGAATGAAGCTTTCCACGTCACACATACCCAGATTCGTAATCGTCATACGGGCAGGGTGAATCCGCCTGAATTCCGGATCGCCGTCGCGAAGCCGCTGCAGGCTGCTGCGAATCTCCTCGGAAATCTGCTCGACCGACTTGTTCAGGGGAGCGGCGATCGGAATCACGAACAAACTGTCGGATTCATCCACGGCCACGCCGACGGCATCACTTTCAATTCTGACCAATCGTTCGCCTTCCAGGCGACAGCAAAAGTGTTCGAAGCGGCTCAAGGCCCGTGCTGCGGCGCGGACGAAGAAAGCGTCCCAAACCAGGTTCAGCGGACTGGCCGCGGCACGTAGCTGGACGATCGTCGAACGCGTTGAAACTGGTTTGCAGATAGAAGTGTGGAACCGTTTGTTTACTTTCCTGCAAGCGGCGGGCGGCGGTGCGCTGGGCGACGCTCAGTTCCCTGCCCCGCCCCGCCGCTGATTTCGCCGCATCGGCTGCCGCTCGGTTGCGCGAACATGCCGGCCGGCCTTCCCGCGGGTTGAGCGATTGGCACTGCGGGTTTAGAAGTTCCTGACGCGGGTGTTACCGGTTGCGCGGCGAGCGGGTTCGTCACTTCTTCTCGATGCGCCGCGGCTCCCGGCGATGCGTCAACCTCCACCACCGCCACCACATCACCGACTGCCACGGTCTGGCCCGGCTGGCAGAGCACTTCCTGCAATATGCCACTCACCGCGGATTCGACCTCCATGACTGCCTTGTCGGTCTCAACTTCCACAAACATCTGACCTCGCTCAACCTTCTCGCCGGGCTGGGCCATCCATCGCACGATCCGAATTTCCGATTCGGTTGCTGCCAGGTCGGGCATCTTCATCTCAAAACGCATCGTACGTCTCCAAGTGACGGCAAGAGACGCTCTGGCGGCGTCATGTTCCGGCAGACCGAACCAGTTATCACTCAACGTGTCAGCCTTTCCGCCTCTGCCAACGGATCTTTTGCCGGAAAAGCCCGTGATTTGGCCAAATTGCACCGGATGTGAATTCTGAACCCTGTTCGATGGGAAACGACTCAGAAAAATCCGGCGTTACCGGCCACATCGACGGCGTGATCTACAGTTTGAGTTATCAGTGTGCCTTTCCACAACATCCCAAGGCGTCGATTCGTTCAAGCACCGCATCGCGGACGGCGAGCCGGCCGGCGACCAGCACGTCTGGCGTGCCCCCCATGCCGAGCAGCTCATGGGGATTGAGTTCCTCCCGCGCCAGTGCCGCGCGCACGGCGGTCAGATATCGCTGCTTAATGTACGTTCCAAAGTTGACTTTCGCCACGCCCAATCGAATGGCTTCTCGCAACGATCCAGTCGAGATGCCCGTCCCGCCGTGAAGCACTAGCGGAACTTGTACGCGGTCGCGAATCGTGGCCAGGTGCTGCAGGTTCAGGTCCTCGTGGCCGCCGATGTGGATGTGCACATTCCCCACACTCACCGCCAGCAGATCGATGTTGGTTGCGTGCACGAATCGCGCGGCAACGTCCGGGTCGGTCATCGTCGCGGCCCCTTCCACTTTCCCCGAGGTGCCGCAAGGAAGCTCATCGATCTCGGCTTCCACAGCCACCTGTCGTGCATGGCAGTGCGAAACCAGACGTCGCACTCGGTTTACATACTGCTCATACGACGCGCGCGGGTCGGAAGGCATCACCAGGTTAAAGCCGGCCTCGGTTGCCTCCACAATCCATTGGTCGTTGGAACACTCGTTGAAGATCAGTCCGCAGGGGACCTGAGCGGACTCCGCCGCTGCTCGCCCCAGTGCACCGTAGAGTGCCAGTCGCTCAAAGGCAAGGCGTGCATCGTGGCTGAGAAACTCGCCGTTGAAGCCAATGATCACGGGTGACCGAGTCTGCTCGGCAGCATCGATCACGCCCTGTAGTGATTCCAGGCTCCAACTTTCAAAGTAGCCGATGGCATATCCACCCGCCTGGCAGCCGAGCATTAAGCGATCAATGGACTCTAGCGACATGATGGTTTCCGTTTGCGGCGCGAGCGATTCACTCATCCCCTGGGAGACGCGGCTGGAGCGTGTCGCTGGGCGGTTGGCCGAACTCCAATCGCAAAACGGTCTCTTGCGCCAGCGTCTTGTTGATCCAGAGCGTCACACCGTCCCAGGCATATTCATGTGGGGCAAGCTGATGTCCACTCAGCCGCACATCGGTCAAACACGAACGAGGGTTGGCATTCAGCTCGTGATCTGGCCGCCTGCCGCCGCAAATTTCAAACACCGGGTTAACGCACGGTGTCGTCGGCTTGATTGTGATGGTGACGCAGTCGGACTCGGCCATCAGTCGGATCGCGCGGCGCTCGGGGAGGTAGGATTCTGCCTCCAGACGTGCTCCGTCAAGTTCCACCGACGCCGGCCGCGAAAAACTGCGGGCCCATTGCAGCAATCGGGCGTCGTCAGCGTCACTCATGCCAATCAGCCAGACCCATGTTTGCACCAGCATGGGTCGTGCCTGGCCGAGCGTGTCAAGCGTTTCCACGTGGGCCGTCCGCACGGGTGCGGGTCGTTGACGCGCCCAACTCATGACGCTGTTATGGCATGGCGAGAATTGGATCCGGTCGTCAATGGCGTTGCCGGTGGTCTTGCCGCGAGCCAACGGCCAGTGGCTGCCCCAATACGTGGGAGTCACCACCTGTCCCTGGTCGAAAAACGGCGCGAAGATGGTAGGGGGAAGTTTCAGCTGGAGCGGATTGAAGTAGATGGCCGCGAGTCGTTCCTCGTTGTGAAGCCGCACGCGATAAATGGCCGGCACATCACGTGACTGAGCCTCTTGCCCCTGTTCCACCGGAAAGAATGGGAATCTCAGATCGCGGCGTTGACCGTCCAGAAACATTACGTCCACCAGGTTGGGTGGCAGTACACTCAGTGGATACGTTGCCTGCGGCGTCAGGATGATAAATTCGCTTAGCTCGTAGTCTCCGGTCGGTACGCTTTGGAGCGTCAGCACGCGCGTGCCGAACCCGTCCGGATAGAAGTAATAGTCTTCGACCGCGGAGTCGCCCCACACTTTGTATTTGAAATCGCACGACTGGTAGCTCCAACGGACGTGGACGCGGGCCGGTGTCGACTCGACAACTGTTACACGTCCATAACGCAGCTCTTTGTCCATCAGCGGCTCGACACAGTCGGTGAATCCGTCGGCGGGCGGACTGGTCTCGGCCCATTCGTAACTGAGTCCCGTATTGCATTGGCCGGCCCAGAACGGCACGTAGCTCGAACCCCGCCAGAACACGAAACGCGAACCGTTCGGCAACGCGACGACAATGTCGTCCAAGTCCGGGCTCCACGCCTGATCGTAGCTCATCGACGAGTGCGTTCCGTCATCCGCGCACACCGAGATGGGAGCATCGTAACGAAGCTTGGTTTCTACGGCCCCGAACTGAGGCCACTGGGGTGGTTGCTGGACCAGCATCGTGGGAATTGCCTTGTCCCATAGTCGTTCGCCGTCGGCCGTGTCGATACTCACGTGCAGCATATCACGGTCGCGATCGGCGGGTACGGCTGGGAGCGGCAAGCGAAAACCGACGCGGCGATCTTGAGTTAACGCCAGGTCGATGTGTGATGTGCGGGCCGGTGTTGAGCTGAACCTGGCAGTCACACCGACCCTGGCCGCACTGCTGCCACGGCAGATCGCGGCGCCTTCAATCCACCCGGTCTGGCTGCCAGCAAGCAGCAGCCAGTCAGCAGGCACCAGGATCGCGCTAAGATCGACGGGGTGGATGACGTTGTCCGGTCGCGCGACTGCATCGGCTTCAAAAGGGGGCGGTTCGATTGCCTCGCGCGCCAACTCAATCGGATCGCCGTCCGGCGGCCTGGCGATCAGCACGAGCTGCGTGGGCCAGGGATTGAACTTAACACGGCACGTAAACGGCGCCTGGCCAGTCAACTCGAGGACTGAGCGGCTGATCTCCTTGCTGCGCAGATAGGCCACCAGTGAATACTCGTACCCGTTTTGTCGTGGCGTGGAGATATCCACAACCGCGATCAGCGGTCGACCGATTCGTTGCAGGCCAAACGGGGGCCGCCAGGGATGTTCATCATCGATGCGGATGCGTGCTTCAGATTTCGACTCACCGGGCTCGGCACCCGCCGCACCGGTAGATCGCGTCGCCGCGATCGCGATGAGAAGTGCCGCCAGGGCGACGGTGACACGGGTGGCGATTCGGGCCGGGAAACAAGCTGTCACGCGCAGCTTGGGCTGCGTACGCCTCGCATATCGCGTTGGTGAGAGAAGTTGCAAATACATGAGTCGTTGCCTCCCCCCGGGGGCGCTTTCGTGAACACGATCCAAACCAGCGCACGAAGTGGCGCAGCCTAGCAAAAATCCCGGGTAAATCAATGCAGGAGAAATTGTTCTCTGGTCCGCTACCACAAGGCGCTCTGCACATCGGTTTCCGTCGGGCTTGTCCCGAGGGGACCGCAACTGGTCCGCTACCACAAGGCGCTCTGCACATCGGTTTCCGTCGGGCTTGTCCCGAGGGAACCGCAACTGGTCCGCTACCACAAGGCGCTCTGCACATTGGTTTCCGTCGGGCTTGTCCCGAGGGAACCGCAACTGGTCCGCTACCACAAGGCGCTCTGCACATTGGTTTCCGTCGGGCTTGTCCCGAGGGGACCGCAACTGGTCCGCTACCACAAGGCGCTCTGCGCATTGGTTTCCGTCGGGCTTGTCCCGAGGGAACCGCAACTGGTCCGCTACCACAAGGCGCTCTGCGCATTGGTTTCCGTCGGGCTTGTCCCGAGGGGACCGCAACTGGTCCGCTACCCATGCGCCCCCTTTACACCCAAAAAAACGCAATGCCTTCAAATCTTGAGATCAGTCAAGGGCTGATGGTCGCGATTGATCCGTACACAGCTCAACATCGCTTCGACGCGGCTCGGAAAGATGTTGCAGTGCTGGGGAACGTATATGACGTACATATGTCAGTACGTGTACCGACGACTCTGCTCCTAACCTGCGGAACTCTAGTGGCGCTGCGATCAGATCGGGTAACCTGCCGAGGGCCGACTGCCCAGCCCACGCCGTTTGCCATGGAAGACGTATTATTCCCCTTTCCCATTTTCGATCATATATGTTGCCACCTCGCGGTCGGTCAGCTCCCGGCCGGCCAGACGCTTGGCCAACGCCATCAGTGCTGTCACGTCCGTGTTCCAGACGACGATTGGCGAGTAACCTGCCTTTCCCAAGTACGCCCCATCAGGGCTGAACAAGAGCGGAGCAGTGTTGCCGCCGGTCGAGTCCGGGAGCACAAGGGGAGACCATCGGCTCGACTCATCGCGGAGGTCCCACAACAGTACCTTGCCTTCCGACTCGCCTGTGGCCAGGCGAGTGCCTTGCGGATTGAAGGCTAACGTCACCACGGGTTGATCGTGCCCACGCAGGACGCGAGGGTGGGCTGCGGGATCGTCCGAGGTCAAGTCCCACAGACGAACGGTTGCATCCGAGCAGCCGATGGCCAGCCAACGTCCGCCGGAATCAAAACCCAGGCATCCCGCATGTTCCTGCAACGGGCTGGTCCACTTTGGATTTACTTCGGGATCTTCGGCTGTCAGATCGTAGACGTGGACCATGTTCCCTGGGCCAATAGCCGCGAACCAATGGCTGTCCGGGCCGAAGGCGCTGGCCATAACGGACGCGCGCGCGACGTCCAGGACAGACGGCTCACCCAGTCCCCCATCGGCAGACACGCGCTGCAACTGCATCCGATCCGAGTGTATCTCTGAGGCCAGCCAACGGCTGTCTGGGCTGAAAGAAGCTTTGTAGAACAATTGTGGATCGTGAGCCAGTTTGACTCGCGATTCCGTGGGCTGTGGGTGCGTCAAGTTCCAGGCATAAGCGGTGTTTCCGTTGCATACCGTGACGAGCCATTGGCCGTTGGGGCTGAGGGTGGTCAACGAATGTAATTCGCCCTGCTCTCCCAGCGGCGGCAAGGGACTCGCACTGCCCGACGCATCCAGACTCCAAGCCAATACCGTTCCCGCGTCGGTGGCGACGACCAGTCGTCGCCCCGCGGCGTCCATCATCAGCTCGCTGCAACCCGCCCCTGACAAATCGAGCTTCACCGGCGCCGCGTCCCAGTCGCTGCGCTGCAGATCCCAGAGGAATACTTCGTGGGTACCGACTCCTGCTGCCAACCAGCGATTGTCGCCGCTGACGGCCACGACGCCCTCGATCTGCGGCAACAGTTCTTGAAACGCTGGGCGAGCGATCGGCAATAAATCCGGCCGATCGCGCCGAAAAACCCACATGTGTGTCTCTTCGGCCTGGGTGTCCCAGAGCGGAGCGATTGCCAGCCAGCTGAAGTCCGCGCTGCAGCCGGTGAGCAGAGCGGGCCTGCCATCACCCGTGAGCGTCACAGGATCCCGCGCAGGGTCCTCCGAGTTGAGATCCAACAGCCACGCCTGGACGCGTTGCTGCTTCTGCGTCTCCTCGCTGGGGGCAATGTAAAGCCAACGGCCGTCGTCACTAATTTCCAGCGCATCACCCTCCCGCTGAATCGGATGGGACTCCAGACTTGCACTCTGCAAGTCACGCAGTTCGAGCGATCCCGATTCCGTGTCCGTGACAAGCCACCGATCATTGGCGCTGAACCAGGCGACCAAAAAGTGCAGGTCCTCTCCCTCGCGGACTATGGGGGACTGTTGGTCTCTCGGCATTCGCCACAGATGGACCTTTCTTTCGGATGCGGTTGTCAATCGTTGACTGTCGTGGCTGAACTCCAACAGTTCCGTGGGTGGCGGCTCCGCCGAGCACTCTCGGGGGCTGGCGCCGGGATTCTCGGCTGACAGGTCCCACGTCGTTGTTCGATCCGCCGAGAGAGAGACTAACCAGCGGCTGTCCGGGCTGAACATCAAGTCTGTGACCAGCTGCTCATGCCCATCCAGCGAGTAGCGAGGTTCAGACCATTGTTGGGCGGGTAGCGCCCAAAGTTTGACGCGCGTTTCAGGAGCTGTGGCGACGGCCAGCCACTGGCTATCAGGACTCAGCAGTACCCTGACGGTCTGCTGATAGTTCACTTGCCCTGTCTGAACCTGGTGGCCTTGTGGGCCGTTGGCAGTCGTCAGGTCCCAGCATTGCACCTCGCGCCGCGAACTCACGCATACCAACCAGCGACTGTCGCTGCTGTACACGGCGTAATCAACGAATGAATCCGTCTGGATGGTCACCGCGGGCTCGCCAGAGGGTTCGTCCTGAGTCAGGTCCCACAACTCCAGCCCGTTGGGTGTATTGGTGAACATCCAGCGGCTGTTCGGGCTAATGCTGGGCGGACGCGGCCCCTGGCTGCTTTGTCGAATTCGCGGCCAGTCGAGCGTGGGACCAAGAGCGTTGGACAAGAGTAACGGGTCGGCGCTGGGATCCTGGGCAGTGAGTCTCCAGAGGAGTAACGCTTCTTCAGCGGCGCCGCGCGTGACTAACCATCGCCCATCCCGACTGAACTCCGCCTCGGAGACGCGATGCTCGTGTCCCCGCAACGTCCACGACTGCGGTTCGTCAAAAACCCGCTCCAGGTTCCACAGCTGAGCGTCCTCTCCGTCATTGGCGGCGACGAGCCAACGGTTGTCGCTGCTGATTTGTACGTGGGAAAATGTCTGCGGGATGGTGGCACATTGGTTCTTGCCGGGGCTGACGTTCCAGAGGCAGAATTCGGAAATCTCGGTTCTTGTCCGATTGCCCGACATGCACCATTGCAGACTCGAGGGCTGCGAGTCAATTGCTACGACGTCGGGTACAACCTGCGGTTCGGTGCCCGAGAATGGCGGACGCAGGTCCCATACCCGAGGCACCATGTCGGAACCAGCCACCGCGGCGATGCGGCGACTGTTGGCGCTGAACGTGACGCTCTGCACGGGTGATTCAAAGCCCCGTAGTTGCGTCACCTCTTGGCCTGGGTTTTCGCTCTGAAAATCTCTGACGCGCAGGACGCCGTCGAGACCCGCGACAGCGAGCCAGCGACTGTCTGGACTGAACCGCGCCACCGCATGCCAGCGGTCCGCGCCTGACATGATGTCCGCGCGGGCTGCCGGGTCCTTCGCCTCCAGGTCCCAGACGCGTGCTGTTTGATCATCTCCGAGAGTAACCAGCCAGCGTCCATCCGGACTGATTTGCAGCGCGTGAATCTGGTTGTCGTGTCCGCGCAGGATCACCGGATCTTCGGGCGCTCGATCGCCGGTGAGATTCCAGAGTCGGGCGTTGCTGTCTTGACTGGCGGTCACCAGCCAATTTCCGTTCGGCGTGATGGCCAGTGATGAGACACGTGCCATATGTCCCCGCAAGGATGTGGCGACCGGTGTCGCGGCTGCCATGTCCCACAACGTCAGGGCGTTCAGAACGGAAACCGCCAACCAGCGGCCGTCGGGACTGATCGCCAGCAGTGCGTCGCTTGGGACGTTTTCCGTCAGCACCTTGACGCTCGAGGACGGGTCGCCGGCCGACAAGTCCCACCAGCGGCACGTTTCTTCATCATCGACGATCACCATCCGGTCGCCGTTGCCCGAGAACTGGAGTTGCGAGATGGCGGCGGTGCCCATCTCCACCGAGATCCGATTTGCCCGCGGAGTTTCTGACGTAATATCCCACATTTCGAACTGACGCTCTCCGTCGCACCGGGTGATCAATCTGCGTCCATCAGGTCCGAGGTGCAGGTCGAGATGTCGGCCGATGCCGTCTCGCAGCATACCGCCCGACTTCAGCGGTTGCGGAGCGTGCAGGTCGCACAGAACGACCACGCCCTCGATGCTGGTAGAGTATTGTTTCGTCGCGCACACCAACCAGCGGCTGTCCGGGCTGATGATCAGCGATGTCAGAACCGGCTGTGCGGGGGACTGCGAGGAATCGCTCTTACTGCACAGAACGCGGGCCGGCTCGCCGGGCGTTTCCTCCGCCGTCAGATTCCACAAAGACAACAGGGACACTGGTCCACCGGCGGCCAGCCACCGCCCATCTGGTGAGGTCACGAGCGAGGGAGTTGGAAAGAAACGTTGGCCTTCCGGAGGGGCGAAGATGACCTTGCATGTGGCGGAGGGGTTGTGATGGTTGAGATCCCACAGTCGCACTGCGTCTTGATCGTCACACGTGGCGGCAAAGCGACCGTCACCGCTCAGGACCATCTGTCGTATCGGTGCCGTGTTTCCGCCCAAAGATTCTCCCGACATCGTGCCCAGCGCGCCGCGCAACGCCTGCTCGGCCCGAGGTGTCGGGGGCTCGCCCGCCCGCGTGGTGACCTGGATGGCCTCGGTCGCCAGCAAGAGGCTGCGCTGGGGGAATTTTTCCAGCTCCGCTTCAGACTGAGCGGCCAGTCGCAGCGCGTTGGCGACGCGCGCCTGCCGCTCGGCCGTGATTCGCAGTTCCGCTTCGCGCTGCTGCGCTGCCTGGGCCACGGCTGCTTCCGCTTCCGCTTTTTGCGCGTTTGTGGCGGCCGCCCGTGCATGGTCCGCAGCCAGTTGCGCGTTCCGGTCGGCCAGCTCACTCTGCTGTCGTGCCGATTCGGCGTTGGCCTGCGCCACATCGCGTTGTTGCTGGACGCGTCGATTGGCATCACCAAGAAGCACCGCGCCGATCGACACGCCAACCAGAGCTGTGAGCAACAGCACGGCGGCGCTCGCCACCGCCGCCTTATGCCTGCGGCTCCAACGGGCGAGCTGGGAGACCAGAGGATCTCTGTAGGCTGCCACGGCCTCGTCACCCAGCCAATGCTCCACGTCGTCGGCCAACTGAGCCGCCGATTCGTAACGGTCCTTCGGATGCCGCGACATGGCCTTCAGGCAAATGGCCTCCAGCGGTGCGGGGACTTGCGGATTCACCTGGCGTGGACGCGGAAACGCGCCCCGTTCCGCCTGGCGCAAAATTTCACCCACATCCGATGCCTCGATGGGTGGATGGCCGGTTAGCAGCGTGTAAAGCGTGGCTCCCAGACTGTAAATGTCGCTCGACGGACCCAATTCGTCCAAGCGTCCCGCGGCTTGCTCCGGACTCATGTAAGCCGGTGTCCCAACCGCGCTTCCCAGCAGCGTGGGGTCCGAGACGGGCGACGTGATGCTCGGCGGTGCCGCTTCCTCGCTTGGACCAGCAGTGTCCGGTTGCGCCAACGGTTTGGCCAATCCCCAGTCGATGACCAGTGTTTCGCCGTATTTGCCGAGCATAATGTTGCCCGGTTTCAGATCTCGGTGCAACACGCCTCGGTTATGGGCGTATTCGATCGCCTGGCACACGTCGACGAACCTTCCCAACAGTTTGCGCAGTTCTAAGGCGAGCAGACTCGATGCGTGGTGGGCCGCGTCCGGGTCGTGGAACCGTGCAATCGCTTCTTTCAGACTGTCCCCGCGGACAAAACGCATGGCGTAAAAGGGACGTCCGTTGGAATAATGGCCCAGGCCGTAGACGGGCACGATTCCCGGATGCTCCAGCGCCCCGGTGACCTCGGCCTCCACCACAAAACGCTGACGCTTGTCGTGGTCGTCGGCAAAAGACTGCTGCAGCTCTTTCAACGCTACTTCCCGATGCAGTTCTTCGTCGCGAGCGACCCACACCTGCCCCAGTCCGCCGCGTGCGTAGGGGCGTAGAATGCGAAACCGTTCCCCCTCCGAACTCGAGGCGCCTACGCTGACCGGCTGTGTGCTGTACGACTGTTCCTTCGCCAGCGGCACGTGCGCCAGGCTGGCGTCAATCTCGACGTCGCCGAGTTGCCTCAGGTCATGGCCCACCGAGCCAATGCCACTGACCGAGGCGAGACTCTTCTGTAGATCATCACCATGTTGCTTCAGATGCTCTTGGACCAGCGCCTTAAGTAACGCCTGGCGATCTTGAGAAAGGTCTCCTCGCTGGGCCAGGATCTCGTCCAGAGGCTCACTCTTGTCCAGCACCCACGCCTGCATCGCGGCAATTAACTGCGCACGATCAATGAAATCTAACTGCAACGCCAAGATACCGAACAACATGTTTCGATCGGCAGTCGATTCGGCCATCGCTGGACTCCAGATAACGTCACCGTCGATATGAGAGCCGTCGCGTTATGCAACAGACAACACCGGTCAGGATAGACTGGCAACTCCCCTGCGATTTTCCCAAAGTCGGTGGTGATTTGAAAGACCGAGCTCAACGGGAAGCTGGGGTCGGACGACTAGACGGGCCTCTGCG
Organism: uncultured Planctomycetota bacterium; assembly: GCA_963700575.1. GTDB lineage: Bacteria > Planctomycetota > Planctomycetia > Pirellulales > Pirellulaceae > JAJRVM01. The sequence continues at coordinate 232,964 of CAVOYC010000004.1, forward strand.
TGAAGTTCGCTATGGGCGGGAAGGGTTGTTGCCACGCGATCGGAGTGTGCGTGCGATGCGTGAGGTCAACGGGACCCGTTGGCTGCGTGACACAGGTGAGCCATACAAGATCTACGTGAAAGCGCCGTTCTCGAGCCGAGAGCCCGGAGCATGGCCTGGTGGCTGGCACGTTGCGCGCGGAGATGCCGGGGTGGATTTCGGGCCTGCGCTTCGAAACGAGGTGATCGTGGTGGCCCGAGTTCTTACCCCGTTCGACTCAGAAACCGATCAGCCAGCCGGGGCCCCACAGTTCCGTCCACACGGCCGCGCGAGCCATCGTGCGCGAATCAACCAGCGGGACCGGCGTCATGTAGCCGACCGACGGTTTTCCGCCTTGCGGGGCTGCCATTGCACCGCCCACGAGCGGCAGAGTGCCCGCCGACGAAGCTCGGGCGGCGGTCGCCGCGGCCGCCTGGCTGGCCACGTACGCTTCACGCTCTTCGACCTCAACCTGACGGTTGCGTTCGGACGCCTGCTGCATCCACACCAGTGAATCATATTTGGCTTGGATGCGTTTCATGATGGCGAGCATCTGGTCCGCATCGGCCCGCACGATATCGTCTCGCAATTGCTGGATCTCTTGTTCGTTATAGATGGCTTGCACACGCAAGAACTCGCGGAGCCAGCGCTTGGTTTGTTGCCACCTTTCGCCTTCCACATATGCCCGCAGTTGCTTTGTCTGCTCCAACCAACGCTCCAATTGGCTTGACGACATCTGCAACACGGCCTGACGGATCTTGTCAACATCCTCTTGCCGCATCAGATCTGATTCCGTCAGAAACTTGTTGAGCCAGAGAAGAGTTGACTCGCGGCGTTCCGCGTCGGTCATGTTGGCATCGGAAACGCGCGGCAGCGTAACCTGGGCCCGCGCCCATGGGGCCAGAACCAGAATAATGAACGAAGTCGTCAAGAGAAGCCTCCAGAGGGACAAGATCCCGCTGCCGCAAGACTTCACGTTGTAGTTGTTGGATGAACGTTTCATGGTCTTTCTCTGAGGGTTAGAAAGGGCGACCACCAGCCATATCCGAGCTACGGCTCAACGGATCCTTCCGAAGTCCGGTTGCGTACCGCTGGCCAACTCCCGTTGGTCGTTGACAGTCTCAAATTGCAGAAAATGTTTCTTCGGAGAACGTGAGGAACAAATAAACGACTTCGTCAAACACTTTTGAAGTACCATGTCTTGCAGGGGTCAGTCTGCAGAGCACGTCAGCCAAGCCCGTTTCTGTCGCACCGCAAAAATACGAAGACGAGCCGGGAAGGATTGTCTCTCGAACGCACAACCCACAGTATACACGAGTTTACCGTTTTTGATGAATTTGCTGATAGTGCAGTCTGTTACCTGCTGTGAGTTCTCCGCATCGTTTCCAAAGATCGTGCTTCAAAAACGCCCGATCGCTTCATCGTCTCGGTAGTCAAACAGGACGCCCCATGCTCTGTCACGCAGGAGAATGTGTGCGGTACTGACTTTGCCAGCACGCCGCACCTAACTCCTTACCTGTCCAGCAGTGGCGGAGCCAATGGCACACCACTCCGAAATCAAGTTATGGCAGATCACGCATGTCGCCAGGGGCAGTGTACACGGTCTGCCGTCAACTGAGTTTGGCAAATCATCTCGATCTCACCGGACAATACTCAATTGACGCCGAGACTAAAACGGCGCTTCATTTCTTATCTATCGGCTGATTGGCTCGCTGCAGTGTCGTCAACTTTTCGTCGTAGACGGGCCAGACCTACCTATTTTGCGGGCGTCTCCGGAGCCCGGTTTTATCTAGTACTTGATTCGTAAATCATTTCTGGGAAGCGATTTGGGGAACACGTCACTTTCGTCTCGACCACGCCCGCCTGCTGTTAAGCAGGCCTTGCATTCCCCGCTGCGTAGCCAGCGACCGTGCGTGTTTCTCCACGGACAACTGCCGGCGGTGCCAGTGCGGGTGACCGCAGGACCGAGGTCTAAATGCGGCGCCCGTCCCATAGGAATCGTACGAGCGTGGCAAGTGGGAGAAATGGAGAAGAATGCGGTGGATTCGCAGAGGCACAGCTCGTTGGACGCGTCGTGCACTCCGACGAGGGTTGCTGCTCGCCTCGAACCACGTGCTCAGGCCATCCACGCAATCGCCCAAGGCTCGGGATTCACTTCCCGCCGGGGAAGGGCTCGAGCTAAACAGGACCTACCCCAACGCTGGGTCAAACCGCCCCGCGTTAGTGGCTGGTAAGCGGAGTAAATTGATCGCTCTTTTGTCTGCAACGAGACAGACTGCGCGTCCTGGGGGACTTGGTTGAGACGATTTTTTTTCGTTGCCACAGGACTACCAGACTCCCGCGCCCCAACCTCCACCCCACCCCGCGCGACCCTATAAGAGGACCGGGAATTTGGTATCCTCCTTTTTGGGAAGGCATCCTTCCCCCACCAGCGCTGCTTGCGTTGCCGAATAACGCAGAACTACGGGATGACGCAGCTTCTGCAGCTCGGTTTGTGGCAGCCTGTTGTGCCATGCTTTTATCGCGCCCCGCCAAGTCGATTTTTCGCATCTGTTGGGATGCTTTGTACATCGACGTCATGGACTCATGTTTGGTCTGAATGCGTTCGAGTATCGCCAGCATTTGATTGGCGTCAGCCTTAAAGATTTCTTCGCGCAGCTTCTCAATTTCCTCGTCGCTGTAAATCGCCTGGACGCGGAGGAATTCACGTAGCCAACGTTTGGTTTCTTGCCACACGGGACTCTCGACGTAGTCACGCAATTTCTTGGTTTGAATCAGCCACCGCTCCAGCTGGCTTGGCGTCATCCCCGCCACGGCATCACGAATCTTCGCGACGTCATCCGGGGTCATCAGCACGGAATCGGCCAAGAACTTGTCCAACCACTTGAGCGTCTCCTCGCGACGCTCGGAGTCGGAAAGACTCTCATCGGTCAAAGCCTTGGCGGGGGGCTGTCCGTAGACATTTGCCGGGCGCACCAAAGAGCCGCGAGCGCGGCCGCCAGCAGGATCCAAAGCGGGAATTCAGCAGACCTATGACGGGTCACGCGATATTTGTCTGACAGGCTTGTCACGGTTTTCTCCGGTAAATAGGCCAAGGCGACGTCTCCCGGCGAGCAACAGGTCACCTGAGGCTATCAACTTTGGGTGAGTGGTCTCTGGCCAGCGCTTATTTAGCTTTCCAGCTGTTTTGCGGTTCGGGTCCGATTCGGACGTGGGTACTTCGGGACTTCGCGTTCCAGGTTCGTGCCCCTTACTCGTCTTCGGTGTCTTTCACGCTATCGACGGCTTCGAATCGCTGCATGATTTCGCGCCAGTTAGTATAGACGACATCTTGACTCTTCAGGAACGCCTGGACTTGGGGATCGCTCAGCAGTTGCGCCTCCCAGACCCGTTGCTGCCACTTGTCGGTGATACGTCGAGCACCTGGCGTGTCGTCGCATGGGTGCAGGAAAATCTGGGTTAATCCAGGGCCAAGTTCATTAATCGTCTGGAATAGCTGATCGCGTTTCTCTTCGTACGTGCTTGCCGGCGGTAGGTCCTTGATGTCGTCGACTTTCGGCAGCCGATATTGGGCGATGGCGTCGATCGTTTCTTCATCCAAAACGAAACCTTGTTCGCCGAGACGCGCGAGGACATCCGGAGTCATTTCGACCATGACGGCGGGAATCCAATGCTCCTCGGCCAGGTCAAGATACACGCGCAGGATATCGGCCCGCGTGAGCATGGCTCCCAAATGCGGATGCAGATGCGTGGGTTGGATGCCCATCTCGCGGGCTCGCCGAATTTGCGCTTCTGCTTCGTGTCGTACCTGCTCCGCGTCGGCGCGGAGGTGCAATTGCAGCACGGTTTTGGGAAAATACCCGTCCACCGTGGTCAGGCTCCGAACCTCGTCTCGCGAGGACACCGGACCCCAAGATACCGCGTTACTGGGACTTACAAAGGAAAGTGTGATCCCGAGGTCCGCGTCGGTGTGAGATTTCGCCCAATCGGCACAATCTGCAAACCACGCTCCGGCTGACATGACACTGCCAGATGTCAGCACTCCGTCTTCGAGGCCTTGCTGAACCGGCCGATTGAATTCGTAAGCGATTCCCATATCGTTGCCATGTAGTATCACGACGCGTTTGCCGGCGGGAAAACCAAGCCGCTCGGCCCAGTTTGGCTGAGCTGTGACGCTCGACGCGCAACATGCGAAAATTAAGAAACTTACGAGTGCTGACAAACGATTCATAGTGTGTTCTCCAAAGGGCGCTGTCGGGGTGAACCGAGGCGGCGTGATCGGGCTTTCTTCGGAAATATAGGATACTCCGTGGAGCACGGAGTTGTAGTTTGCGAAGACCGGAAAGATCACCCCTCCGAATTCCGGTGCGTATTATTACCTTTGTAGTGGTCTGTCAAGCAAAATCAGCCGGTGTGGCAAAGAACGGCTAGGGGTACGGTTCACACGCGAGCGTCATTTGACTTGCCGCGAGCGTGCTTGGGCGACTGCCAAAGAAAGACGGAAGCTGGTAACAGCGGCATCCTGCCGCACAGCGGCGGCTGGAAGCCACCGCCACGGGGAAGAGGCCCCCCAGCCGGTCGCCTCACGTCCAGAATTTCCGGTCCAAGAGCCGGAAATTAACGGCTTCGGACAGGTGGTCGTGTGCGACTTCGTCGGCATCTTCCAGATCGGCGATGGTCCGGGCAACGCGCAGAATCTTGTCGTGGGCGCGGGCCGAAAGGCCCATTTCGTGCACGCTTGATTTGAGCAGCTCCAGACACGGCTTGTCGAGCCGACATAACTCGCGGATCTGCCGGGATGACATGTGCGCGTTCGTGCGGACACTGGTTCTCTGGAACCGATGGCGTTGTCTTTGCCGGGCCCGGACCACCTGCTGCCGCATTTGGTCGCTGCTGGTCCCCGGCTCTCGGCTGGCCAGCTCTTTGAAGGGCACGGCCGGGACTTCGATGTGAATGTCGATCCGGTCCAGCAGTGGCCCGCTGATCTTGCTCATGTATTTCTCTATCTGCGGCGGAGTGCAGTGACAGTCGCGGCGCGGGTCGGTCCGGAATCCGCAAGGGCACGGATTGAGTGCCGCGACCAACATGAACTCGGCCGGGAAGGTGGTCGACGTCAGGGCTCGCGAAATCGTCACGACACCGTCTTCCAACGGCTGACGCAGAACCTCGAGCGTGCGGCGATTGAACTCTGGCAGCTCGTCCAGGAAGAGAACTCCGTGGTGCGAGAGACTGATTTCTCCCGGTACCGGGATGCTGCCGCCGCCGACGAGTCCTGCGTCACTGATCGTGTGGTGTGGCGATCTGAAGGGGCGTCGTGCCAGCAGTGGCTGGCCGGGTGGCATGCGGCCCATGGCACTGTAGACGCGCGTCGTCTCGATCGATTCCGCCGCCGCCAGGTCGGGAAGGATCGTCGGCAATCGTTTGGCGAGCATGGTCTTGCCCGAGCCGGGTGGTCCGAGCATCAGCAGGTTGTGCGAGCCGGCGGCGGCGATGATCAGCGCGCGCTTAGCCATCTCTTGGCCGCGCACGTCGGCGTAATCGTCGTTATAGCGGGAGAGCGAACTGAACAGTTCCTCCAGTCGCGAGGGGACGGGATCGATGTCAATGTGCCCCGCGAAGAAGGCCACGGCCTCGGCCAGCGACGAGACCGGGATCACATCGATATCTTCCACCACGGCGGCTTCCGCGGCATTTACGTCGGGGACGATGATCCCCTGCAGATTCCCTTGCCTGGCCGCCGCCATGGCCATGGAGAGTGCGCCTTTGGCACTGCGCGTGGCGCCCTCGAGCGACAGTTCGCCCACCACGGCGTACTGATCGAAACGCTCGGACGCCAACTGACCGCTGCCGGCCAGCACGCCCAGCGAGATCGGGCAGGTCGAAGGACGACGCCTGCTTGGGCAGCTCGGCCGGTGCGAGGTTAATGACGACACGGTCCTGGGGCCGCACGAACCCCGAGTTGACCATGGCCCGGTCCACCCGGTGCCGGCTCTCGCGCACCGCCGCTTCGGGCAGCCCGACCAGGATGGTCTTGGGCATCGCCGCCGCCGATACGTCTACTTCTACATCCACGGGCACCGCATCGATGCCCAGCAACGAAAACGTGTGTAGTCTGGCCAACATGTCGCCGCCTCACGTTGGCCCGCGTTTACCTGCGTCGCACCATCATTGTGCCGTCTTGGGACAATCGCTGCAAGCCCCTGTTGGCGGCCTTTTCCCTTGGTGACATACATATGTCATCAATGCGGCGACCGGCCAGCATCCGCAGCTCGGCGAAAAAGTCTCAAAAATTCCAAGAATTCTTGAGGGGTTAGCAGCCCAAAGCGTGATTAACAGGATAGAGGCATTTTCTGTCGTAGTGTCAGAAAGTAGGCCCTCTCCCCCAAGCCGTGCCACTTGATCCCAGGAGATTCTCCGCGCGCAGACGTGGCAGGACCAAACGACGGACCATTGCGAACCGCCCCGTTCAAGCAGTGCCGCAGCGGGTACGGTTATCCAACAGCGTGCCACCGCTGGTGGCTGCTGTATTTCAGCGTCAGTTCGTTCTCACTCCTCCCGGGATCGCCTTGTTTTCGTCCCGGTCTTCCCGAGTCTCATCGCGCGCTCATTCCCACATCGCCGCGTCTGTTTCTGTCCTGCATTACGTTTCGTAGAGTTGACGAGCCATCATCGTAGCTGAGCCCGCCAAGGGCTCAGATGAATTGGGGACCGATATTCCATTGCCTCTGGTCCCTCGCCTGCTGCAAAGCAGGGTGTCTGGTCCCCCGTCCTGGTCCCCCGTCGGTCGGTCTTCACGGGAGGGCCAAGCGGCACCGGGATTCGCAGGACCTGAAGGTTGTTAACGTGGAGGACAACCGGCGCCATGACTGACTCTCCCGCACTCCCCACGGATTTTCAGCAACTCCAGGCTCGCGCTACCGACGGTGAGCAGTTCGAGTTCCTCTTCTTCTGGGGCCACCAGGTGCCCAAGGACGGTAGCATCACGAAGAGCTGCCTCAGCCAGTGGTATCCGGCCCCCTTTACCATCGATGGGCTGCTTTACCCCACCACCGAACACTGGATGATGCCCGAGAAGGCGCGGCTGTTTGGCGATAGGCGATGAGCTATCGCGATTAGTGGTCAATCCCCACCGTCCCAACCGCCTCGAACTCCGCGTCCGCAAGCGGCGCCCCAAAGAATACCCGCTGATGAAAAAGACTCGACGACAGCTAAAGAAAGACCTTGAAAACAAATGACTTACCAAGATGTTAATGCCATTCGTCCCTGTCCCCTGGTTCCCTCCCGCGCGGAGAAGTCCGGAATGTCGTGGTGGACAGCTTTGCGAATTCGCCGCGCGAATACATGCGCTACGCCGGAAAAGAAGATGGCCGGAACGAGGGGAGACGGTCGGTCGGCGGGCCGATAGATGCGTCGAATGAGTTGCCGCAACCTCTTGTGGCACACCCACACCGGTTCAAGAACCGGTGCTGCCCGGCTGTACGACATAACGAATTTCAGCTGTGCCGTGGATTTGTTCGGCGAGTTGGAAAAGCCGCTGCAACACTTCCACACGATTTTGTGCGTAACCCATCTGTTGCTCTAATGCAGGAATTATCTGCTTCTGCAAGGTAAGGAGTCGCTGTACCTGCTGGCCGCGCAACGGCGCTGGTTTGGGGACCGGAGACTTCAGCCAATTCTCGATAGTTACAGCTTCGGTCCTTGCCGCAGACAGTTGCTGGTTCAAATATCCCGCGTCCTTCATTAAGTCCGCGTAAGCCATTTTGACGCGTTGCTGCGTAAACTCGATTGGCTCGTTGCGTCCAATGTCAATCTCAGTAGCCACGTTCAGGACAGCATTCCCCCCTCGCTTGAGCAACGACAGACGGATCGTTACACCAGCATATTCCGTTAACACAACGTACACGGGTTGCCTAAGCTCGATTACTCCCTGACTTGGCTTCAAATCATAGGACGTGCCCAGGCTCGCAACGTCTTCGACTTGGATTTGCACCTTGTCGCCATTCGTGACTTCCGGTAATTTGACGTACATCGCTGGACGAGTAAGATCTAAGACAATCGTTTTGGGGACCTGTGTGAGCGGTGCCGTGACTTCATCGCTCGGCGCCTCCTGGCGTGCATCGCCCTCCTTCGGCGTTGATGGAATCTGCTCACGGGAAGAGGGCTCCTTTTCCTCCCTCTGTTGATGCTCTTGTGCTGGCGGCAGCTTCCTTCGTTCTGGTGAGGAGCGTTTTCTCGGGAGGACCTTAGGAACAGGCTGGTTGTGGTCCTTATGGAGCGCGACTTGCGGAGGGTGAAAGAATCTATAGAGGGAAACGATCAAAGGATGCTGCGGGTTCACCAAGAACAGGATGAAACACCCCGCTGCTAATCCGATCACGCCGGTCAGTATAAACTGAACTATCAGCATGGCGCTGTGCTTCTGACGCCTCTTCTTCTTGCCTCTTCCCTGTCTGGCCCGTATCGTCCCGCTCGGCGCGGCCATCTCACTGAAAGTATCGAGTAGCGGAGGCACTGCGGGTGCGCGCGCCGGCGCCGGAAAGTCCAGCTTCTCCAAGGCAACAGGTGGCATATGGCCAACGGGTTGTGCTGGTAGGTCTTGCCCGCCTGCTCCCAAAGCTGCTCGCAGTTCCGCGTCGTATGCCAGCTTCTTGGCTGGCTTGAGCAGGCAGACTTTTGCCGCAGCGAGTTCGTTGAGTATTTCCTGGGATAGCTCGGAGTACGGGCCTAATTGATACGTCCGCACATGGACCATCCGTTGTTCAGCAGCATCAGCGATCACATCGGCATCATCTTCAAAGAGATCGATGCCTAACAGCCGGTAGTGGTTTGGTGGCTGATCCTTTGGCGAAACTCCAAGCCATTTATGATAGGGATCAAAAGACTCGGACATCACACACCTCACTTACCCGTACCTTACACAGCTACAACTCCGATGTGCCTACTGATAACTGATAGCTATGTCCTCACTGTTGCGATCGCGGTCATCGAAACGGCTTTTTTGAGCAGCGGATCAACATCGTATTTGCCAGCGGGGTCAGCCAGACACTGGCTGCAGTCCGTTGTCTTGTGTTTCAACCTGCGGCTGCTGGCGAGAGCGTCCTGAGCGCTAGTCTCCATCAAAGTAACCGTCCGCGGGCCGCACTCCCCGCCAAAAACCACCGAACGGGAACGCGCAGTGCGAGTGGCAACAGTAGTTGACGGGAGCGATGTCAATTGTGTAGTAATTAAGTGGGGTGAGGATCCCATAAAAGGGGCTATGTCATGTCTTCCGACGGTTCGGTGACGCACTGGTTCGCGCAGGTCCGGGAGGCCGATTCGTTCGCGGCCCGAGCGTTCTGGGAACGCTATTTCCCTGACCTGGTGCGACTGGCGCGGGAGAGGCTCCGGGCAACACCGTGCCGCGCGGCGGATGAGGAGGACGTGGCGGCCAGCGTGATGGAGAGCCTGTTTCGTGCCGCCGAGAAGGGTCGCTTTCCCGATTTGGCGGATCGCCACGACCTTTGGCGGTTACTACTCAGGATGACTGCCCGCAAAGTAGTCGACCTGAAGCGCCGCGAAGCCTGCCAGCGCCGCGGGGGCGGACGGGTGAAGGGAGAGTCGTGGTTGGATAAGCCGGGCTCCGAGCACGACCCGGCCGCCTTGGCCGAAATCATCGGCGACGCTCCGACTCCCGAGTTTGCCGCGATGATGGTCGAACAATGCCGGCTGCTGTTGGAGCGACTTGCCGATCCCGACCTGGCAGCGCTCGCTTCGGCCAAGCTCGAAGGGTACACGAACGACGAGATCGCGGCGCGTTTGGAATGTTCGCTGCGCACCGTCGAACGCCGTCTGCAGTTAATACGCAAGAAGTGGAAACACGAAAGCCTGCCATGAGCAGCGAACCCGATTCCACCGAGTTCTCGCTTCCTTTGCCTGCCCTGGAACGCATCGACAACAGGTGTCTGGAGTTCGAAGCGGCCTGGAAAGCGGGCGAGGCGCCTCGGATCGAGGACTACCTCGGCGACGTGCAAGGGGCGGAACGGGGCGAACTCCTCCGCCAGCTCTTGCTCTTGGATCTGGACTACCGCCGCCTGCAGGCCGAACAGCCCACCGAGGAGGAATATCGAGGACGCTTTCCCGACGACGGCGAGATCGTGGCCAACGTGTTCGGCGAATTCTCCATGGGGGCAGCTTCCTCCCCGCCGCCGGGCACCAGGGTCCGCTACTTCGGCGACTACGAGTTGCTCGAAGAGATCGGCCACGGCGGAATGGGCGTCGTGTACAAAGCCCGGCAGGTAAGTCTGAACCGGGTCGTTGCCCTGAAGATGATCCTCTCGGTCCGGTTGACCAGCCAGGCGGCAGTGAATCGGTTTCGCGCCGAGGCCGAGACCGCAGCCAACCTGCAGCATCCGAACATCGTGGCGGTCCACGAAGTGGGCGTGCACAACGGCCAGCAGTATTTCTCCATGGACTATGTCGACGGGCAGAACCTGGCCGAGATGGTCCGCGAGAATCCTCTGCCGGCAAACCGGGCGGCCCAGTACGTTCGGAAGATCGCCGAGGCAATCCACTACGCGCACGAGCAGGGCACGCTGCACCGCGACCTCAAGCCGTCGAACGTGTTGATCGACGCCCACGACGAGCCCCGAGTGACCGACTTCGGGCTGGCCAAACGCATGGAGAGCGACCACGAGCTCACCGGCAGCAGCGAAATCCTGGGCACGCCCAGTTACATGGCACCGGAGCAAGCCGAGGGCCAGCATGAGCGGATTGGCGCGGCGAGCGACGTCTACTCGCTGGGTGCCATTCTCTACGAGCTGCTGACGGGCCGTCCCGTTTTTCGCGCTGCCACGCCCGTGGAGACGCTGCGCCTGGTGATCGATACGGATCCGGTTTCTCCGCGGCTGCTGAATCCCCAGGTGCCGCGCGACCTGGAGACGATCTGCCTGAAATGCCTGGAAAAGGAGTCGCACCGTCGCTATTCATCCGCCGCCGAACTTGTTGACGAACTGCAACGGTTTTTGGATTCAAAGCCAATTCTGGCACGCTCCACGGGAAAAACTGGCCGATTCTGGCGTTGGTGCAAACGCAACCCAATCATCGCGGGCTTGAGCGGCGCAGTGGCCGCGTCGCTAGTGCTCGGCGTCGTCGTTTCCCTGGGGTTTGCCATTGCGGCGGTCAAGAAAGGAAACGAAGCCAGCCATCTGGCTCAACGCAATGCCACCTTGCTCTCAGAAGCGTTGCAGACCGCGGAGCGGTTGGAAACAGCCAAGGATTCCCTTGAACTGGGACTTCTGCGTGCCGAGACGGGGCGATATGCGATTCAGCTTACTCTTGCCCATCGCAACATCAAGCAAGGAGATATCGGGAATGCGCACCGGGTGCTCGACGAATGTCGCAACGATCTGCGTGGCTGGGAGCATGATTATCTTTCTGCGCTCTGCGAGTTGAAAATGCGCGTTCTTCAAGGGCATGAAGGCTGGTGCAACGCTGTCGCCTTCAGCCCCGACGGCAACCTGCTCGTTTCGGGAGGTGGCCAACCGGGAAGACCGGGCGAACTGTTTTTCTGGAACGCCCTCACCGGCGAACGATTGTGCAAATTGAAGGGCCACACGAATTGCATCCGCGCACTGGTATTCAATTCAAGTGGCAGCCTGCTGGCAACTGCCAGCGATAATGGCACAATAAACCTCTGGAACGTGTCCGCCGGCGAAGTTCTTCGCACGCTCGAAGGGCATGAGAAAGGGGTGCACGACATTGCTTTCAGCCGTGACGATCGCTATTTGGCCTCGGCCGGCGGCGATGCGACGATTCGGATTTGGAATCCGGAAACCGGCGAGCAGGTGCGCACTCTGGAGGAAGGGCAGTCTCCTTTTTTTGGCATTGACTTTTCGATCACCGGCGCTCTGGCATCCGCTTCCTACCAAACGGTGACGGTTTGGGACGACTGGAAGAGTTCAGATGCGGTGCGACGACGCGGACATTCCCGACATGTCCGCGCTGTTGCTTTCAGTCCCGTTGGGCTGGAGTTTGTGTCGGGCGGAGATGTCGACTTGGCGGGTGGAAGTGACGGACTTGGAGAATTATTCATATGGGGAGGCGGACCGTACCCGATGCTGCAAAGACTGGAAGGCCACACCGGTGATGTCTACGCGGTGGAGTATAGTCGGGATGGGAAAATGTTGGCGTCAGCAAGCTCAGACAGAACTGTGCGCATCTGGGACATGGTCAATGGACGGCAACTCGCCGTTTTGCAGGGACACACAGGGACTGTGTCGACCGTGGCATTTAGCCCGGATAACCAGTTTGTCGCTTCGGGAGGTGGTGACAAGACTGTGCGATTATGGCACTTTCGCGACCTGGAACCGTTGACCCTCCGGGGATCGTCGCGGACGGCAACCGCTGCGGCATTGTTTCCCGACGGCAAGAAGGTCGCGGCCGTGAGTACAGAACTCTTCGAACAATCCACAGACACTCTTCCAGAAAAGGTACAAGTACCGCCAAGCAGCCTGGCAGTGTGGGATGCCACGAACGGAAAGAAGATCTTTGAATTGCAACCCCACGCGCGCTCAGTCCAAAGCGTGGCATGTTCTCCTGATGGCGAGGTTCTGGCTACCGCGGGCGACGATTCAGCGGTGAAATTGTGGGACGCCCAAACAGGAGACGAACGTCTGGTTTTGCAGCATGCTGGTGTTGTCCATCAGATTGCCTTTAGCGCGAAGGAAAACTTATTGGCATCAGCTAGCCGCGATGGAACGGTCAAAGTCTGGCGCTGTGATTCAGCTCAGGCAGAGGAGCGACTATTGCTGCGACACGCCAGTCCCGTCTACGGCATTTCGTTCAGCCCGTGTGGTGGTCGTTTGGCTGCGGCTGGTGGTGAAGCGATCACAATCTTCAATACCTCTAGCGGAGAGAATGTCCTGGTGCTCGAGAGTCCCGGTCAGCAGTTCAGTGGGGTAACCTTCTCTTCGGATGGCAAGTCCGTGGCCGCCAAGGGAGGAAGGCATTTAATCGCGTGGGATTCGACGAGCGGAAGGGAACTGTTCTCGGTCCTCGACCCGACTGCGGAGCACATCTGCTCCGTATCTCCCGGGACTCCCGACTCGCCACACCGTTTCGTTACGGGTGGCGCTGACGGAACCGTTAAATTGTGGGATGCCACCACAGGCGTGATGCTGCTCGTGCTCGAGGGGCACAGGAATTGTGTTCCAAGTGTGGTTCTCAGCGCCGAGGGCACCCGTTTGGCATCAGCAGGTTGGGACAACGCCGTCAAGATCTGGAATACGCGTTTCGATCCCACAAGTTGGATGGATATCGTACAGGCTCGCGCCGTGACGGAATATCAGCGCGGCATTGAATTCAATAAACTTGCAATGCAATCGGAAGCGGTCAAGGCGTTTTGCCGGGCTGTGGAGAACTGGGAAGTTTTGCTGGTTCACTTTCCGAAGCACCGTTCGATTCTGGAGTCCATTGGTGATGCGATTAACAAGCGCGGGATCATCCTGCAGACACAGGGGGATCTTCCGCAAGCAGAAGCGGATTTGCGGCGGGCCCTCGTCTACCGCGAACAATTACTGGCGAGTGATCCACACTCTGCAAAATACCAGAGCAGTCTGGGAGGTAGTCTGAACAATCTGGCTGGTCTGCTGCGCGATCGGCAAAAGTATCTCGATGCCTGCCAACTGCTGGAGCAGGCCATCCCGCTGCAGAAATCTGCTCTGGAAGCCGATCCTGGTAGCTCGGTGTATCGTCAGTTCTTGCGCAACCACTACTGGGGTTACGCGGAGACACTGATTCTCATGGGGAAACACGAGCAAGCTGCGGAGGCTGCTCGCGAACTGACAAGACACATGCCAGATTCCTGGCAAGAGTACTGTCGGGCGGCAGCTTTCGTATCACGGTGCATACCGTTGGCGCAGACGGACTCACGGGTCGACGAGTCACGTCGAGGGGAGCTGGCGGCGAACTACGCAGAAGAAGCAGTCGCGATGCTTCGGCAAGCTCGCGAAAAGGGACTCCCAAGTCTGAAGGACATTAACGCGAGTCCGCATTTCGCCGCCACTGAGGTCGCGGGAGTCCTTTCAGCAACTGATCAATTCCTCAGACGCCGAAATATCAACACCGGCGAAACAGTGAGACCAGGTGGTCAGTGGCTCTTCGTGGCTGAGCACCCGCCTAAGAGCGTCCTGTATCCACCTCTCCGACTTGGGGAAGTCCCCATACCCCTTGATGTCGGCAAACATTGGGTCATCCAGCTTGATCCCTGCAGTCTGCAACACGGCATAGTCCTGCAGCGACTCGGCAAAGACTTCCCAGCGGATAGAATCGATGGGCTTGCCATCAGCACCAGGATATACCATGAACGGATCGCCCGGAGGAATGCCTGGCCACCATTCGTTGGTGGATGTCTGGAACGGATCGATCAGTTTCTCTTGCTCCATCGCGTGCCAATAGTTGTAGCCCCAGTGAAGGAAGCCCTTGGCATCGAGCTTGTAAAACAACCACCCCGACATGCGAATCTTGGGCAAAGGAGTATCAAGCAACCGCTGGAGATAGGTCCCCCTAGGCTCGCAGCAGAAATACACCCAGTGCGGGATCTTCGCATCGATGTAGGCCTGGGCGGCGCTGACAATGGGAATCGGGTTATCGGTGAGCTTCTGCTTACCAAACTCGATGCTGCTCAGCGCGTCGATGATCTTGCCCTCCATCCAGGGAGCGCACTGGTGGAGAAACACACGAGCCTTCTTGTAGTTTTCCAGGCTCTCACCCTCGCCGGGCTCATCGGAGACATGGAAGAAGGACTTGTCCAGAATGCCTTCGGAGAGCAGGAATGTGTGAAACTCCGGCAGGAACTGCTTCATGAAGTTGTGGAATTCAGGCCCGTGGCCATCGGAGTCAGGCGGCCAGAACATCACCGCCTTGCCGTCCACGTGGTGATACACCCGCACCGGGTTCTTGGCAGCCCAGTATATCCAGAACGCGGACCATTCGTAGTGCTCAGCGCCGCACTCTCGGGCCATCTTCACGAACTTCTTCACATCGGTGAAGTCGAATGTATACTTGCCAGGCTCAGGCTCTGCAACCTTGAGGAGCTGGCACGGCCGCTGGAAAGTCTCCCGCCTGAAGTGGAAGATAGGCACATACACGCTGTTGGTACCGTGATCGATCATGTTCTGGATGTAGCCACGGGTGATCGTCCACCATTTCTCGTCCTCGAACATGCCGGTCTTATAGAAGTCCCAGATGCACTCACCCCGCCACCAGTGGATAACAGGGAAATCGCGCCGCTTACCGACAATAAACTCCGACACATCCACAACCGCCTTCAGATCGGCGGTCTTCGGGGTATGGTCGCGCGACCAATCCGTATCGTGGTATGACAGACGCAAATCAACTTCGTGCTTTCCCGGCTGGGCATCCCTGGGAACCTTCACCGTAATCCAAAACGCGGTGCTCTCAAACGGGCCTACGTCGCACACCTGGTCGTTGAACAATGGATCTGGCACCAGGCCTGGCCCACAGTCCAGCTCGGATGCGGGGGTACCGGTTGTGCCGAAGCGCATGGGAACATAGCCGACCCTGCGCACGTTGATACTGAGCCCCTCGCCACCGCCGACGATGTCGCATCTGACGTTCATTGACACGGGCCTATCATTTCGGACACCGACCTGGAATGACACTTGGCCGTTTCTCGGCACGAGCAGTTCAGGAGAATCGAATGAACCTGGCTGCGAATCAAGAAACACCCGCTTCAGCGAGCTCTGCAGCCAAAAACAGGCTTTCGTGCCAGCCTGCTTATCGGGATCAAGAACCAGTGGACCCGCCAATGGAGCATCGGGGGCATGATCATCCGCCGAGGCTGCCTGGCAGCACATCACCGACAGCCCAACAATGAGTGCAGTCTTAATACCGAGAGAAAACAAGCTTTTCCTCCTTGGTGGCCACAGGGGCCACTGACCTTACGGCGCATTGCCATAATCGAAATCGCCGCGCCGCGTTCCTGTGATGGAGCCGTAGCGACGATGTAGAAGACATCCACAGCTTCGGGTCAGTGTCGGACGCTATGACATGCATTGACCATCAACTTGCTGCGCTCCGGGGTTCGTGTCACCACCCGGTAGCCAATCTTTACAGGAGGGGCCGCCGACTGATAGGCATTTTAATCCCCGACTGTCGCCACCCGCAAGCTAATCCCCTTTGCTGTGGCTGGCGTCCCGACTCGGCTGCGATTACCGATTCCAGTTCATGCTCCGTCAGGCCCTCCTGCGGCGGCTTCCGATCGCTGCCAGACCCCACGCGGACCGCTCCCGACGGCCCTCATTCTCTGGAATCGCCATTTGGATCCCCAACCCCTCAAGACGCATGAGAAATTCGCAAGAATGAGACCGATTGTCGCGTAGCGGTGACACAATCTGATAACCCATGTTGCCTCCGTTGCCACCAAGATTTCCCTGTCCCCTTTTGCCTCCCGATCCTGAGAGGGTGACGTATTAGCCCATCGCCAGTCTGTGTACCTGGTCGGCCGTTTTCATGCGCCGTTCCTTCTCCAGAAATTCCCTTGGGTTGTTGAATTCATGACGGCTGTGATGGTATACCTCAATGAATGCCTTACGTTTGATTTTGCGTGGAGATGCATATTCTTGCGACGAACCGGGATTTTGTAGAGGAGCACAAGATGTTGCCGAA
The DNA here is from genome assembly GCA_963700575.1 of uncultured Planctomycetota bacterium. Classification (GTDB taxonomy): domain Bacteria; phylum Planctomycetota; class Planctomycetia; order Pirellulales; family Pirellulaceae; genus JAJRVM01. The sequence continues at coordinate 249,647 of CAVOYC010000004.1, forward strand.
GAGCCGGCTTGGCGGGCAGGCAATCGTGATGATGTGTATCGTGATAACGATCGTCTTTTACGCAGCGATTGTGGAGAGCGCGCGCGGCGCAGCCGCCGCGCGGGCGATCGGGCGGTGGGCGTGATGCGGGCGATGCCGAGTTAGAGAAACCACCGCTGGCAGCGGACGAATTTGAAAAGAACGTGCTGCAGGTTCTTGGCGATATCGCCAAGAACCAACGCTACCTTAACGTGCCAGAGAATGACGGACGGTTGCTGCGCATCCTGGCTCAGTCGATCGGTGCCAAGCACGTGGTGGAATGTGGTACTTCCACCGGCTATTCGGGCATCTGGTTTGGACTGGCGCTGCATCAGACAGGCGGTAAGCTGACAACCTATGAAATCGATCCTGGTCGGGCGGCGACTGCCCGGGCTAATTTCAAGCGGGCCGGATTGGAAGATGTTATCACGGTTGTCGAAGGGGATGCGCACGAGGCGGTGAAAGATCTTACCGGAGAAATCGACTTGATCTTCCTTGACGCGGATAAGGAAGGGTACATCGACTATTTGAACAAGCTGCTCCCGCTATTGCGATCAGGTGGCCTGATTCTGGCTCATAACATCAACCCGCGCATGGCCGACCCGAAATTCATGGAGGCGATCACGACCAACCCGAACTTCGAAACAGTCGTGCGCGGTGGAATGTCCATCACACTCAAGAAGAAGTAGCCGTAGCCTTGACCGGCATCATGTCGTTTTTCAACTACAGCAATGCGGACGTGGACCTCGCCGCGTCGCGGTTTGCGACAAGATCGATTTCGCTGCCGCAGTTGGGCAGAAATCGGGAACCACGGAAGCCCATTGCCGGTCTTCAGGAACTTCGGAACCGGGAGCAACTGCCACTCCCGCGACTCGTCCGGGTCGAGCTCGGCACGTGCCGGCAGCGCGCGAGGATGCGTTAGAATGTGAAGCGGTCCTTCTCCGCCGTGTGAATTACCGAGCCGTGGTCGCCGATGACGGGACGCGAGGGACCATGCCGGCTCTCGCGCACCGCCGCTTCGGGAAGTCCTACCAGGATGGTCTTGGGCATGGCGGTCGGGGAAATGTCGACTTCCACTTCCACCGGCACTGCGTCGATACCCAACAGCGAGAATGTATGCAGTTTGGCCAACATGCTATCGCCTCACGTTGGCCCGCGTTTTTCCCAGGCCTCCCACACTTGTTGTGCCGTCTTTCCAGAGCCATTGCCAGCCCCTGGTGATAGCTGTTTCTGTTTCATAGGGTAACATACGTCTGTCACCGATGCTCCGACCGGACGGCAACTGCAGCCGGAAAAAGTTCAATAAGTTTTTTCGGAATTATTGAGGGCTTGGTTGTTGCCTCCGTCGGGATGAACCCGACGGAAGGTTTCCAGGAAGGGACCAAGAAATCAGGTGTCTGCTTTCCTCTTGCTTTCCTCCTGCGCTCATCGATAATGAACCTGCCTCATCAGAGTCCAGCAGGAGTAAGAACTCGGCAGAGATGTCCGCACTTGGGAGTGTGCCATGCGAAGCAAGATTATGGTGTATTTGTGCGTGATGACGTTCATGGGTATTCGTTTTGCGGCGGTGCGGGGCGATGAGCCGAAGCAGGGGGCTGTAACCCGGGCGATGCTGGGCGGCGAGGTCGTGCTCGAGACGGTCCACGTTCCACCTGGTGAGTTCATGATGGGCAGCACGCCGGAAGAAAAACTCTGGGCGACGGGCATCGAAGGTGGTGCCCAGCCCGGGACAGAACGCGAGTCATACGAAGGCAAGCAACCACGACGCATGCATGTGACGTATGGATTCTGGATGGGCCGCACGGAAGTGACGGTCGGTCAGTTCCGGCGGTTTGTCGAAGAGTCCGGGTACGTCAGTGATGCGGAGAAACCTGACGGAAGGACACAGTGCTTCGACCCGCAGTGGACCCACTACAACCTGACGACTCAGATCACGCATCCGTGGGAGCCAATGCCGGGAAAGAGCTGGCGTGACCCAAACTTTCAGTTCCCTTTGCGTGACGATTTTCCGGTGGTGTGTGTGAGCTGGACAGATGCCCGGGCGTTTGGCGAGTGGCTTACGAAACACGAGCGCGCGGCGGGACGCCTGCCGGAAGGTCTTGAATATCGCCTCCCCACGGAAGCCGAATGGGAATACGCCTGCCGCGGCGGCAGCAAAGAGAGCACCTATTACTGGTGGGGGAACGAACTGAGTGAAGGCGAAGGCCGTTTCAACATCTCCGCCGTTGACTTCCTGCCCGACCGGAAGCGGAAATGGCCGCTGAGCCAGTGCTCCGTGGAGCGATGGCTTTTCGTTTGTGTCCCCGGTGGATCATTATGGCGAACGAGGCCGAAACGGATTCGGTCTTGCCGACATGTGCGGCGGTGTGTGGGAGGTCATTCTGGATCACTTTGATCCGCTGGGTGGCCATGAGGAACTGAATGTGACCACGGAGAGTTACCGTCCGGTCTGCCGCGGCGGCAACTACTTCGACGTTCCCGGCAACGCCCGCTGCGCGGTCCGGCTGGGATTGGCCGGCCCTCACTACTCCGACTCCCGCGACGGCTTCCGCATCTGCCTCGGACCGCCGCGCAACGTCAAACAATGACTCAGTGAAACAGGGATCCGTGCTTCCTTCTTAGTTGAATTCCTATTTCACAACCGCCGGCGGTCAGCGACGGTCGCATTTTCGGCGTCGGTCAACTTGATTAAGCCCTCAGGCCCTTCATCCACGGCGAGCATGGCGAGCGTGGTTTCGTGTGGCGTGGGGGCTCGGTGTAGTGGTCCAGCGACTTTCGGTGGCTCTTGAGTGCGGCAGCAATGTCCCCCATCAGGCGGGAATTCTTGGTGAAGTTGTTTTGATACCAGCTGGTCACCCTGGGTCGGCGCCCAGGGATGCCTGCGGCAGGATGGTTCGTACGGTGTCGTCTACATGGCCGAACAGCACCGACCCGTGCGTCGCAAAGTGGCCTGGAAGATCATCAAGCCGGGAATGGACTCCCGCATAATCGTGACGCGTTTTGAAGCGGACGGCCAGGGACTACCCTCATGCGCGCTTGTTTGCCGCCGGCTATCTCGACTTGCTGAGTGAAACGGATGAAGCAGTCGGGCAATTTGAAAAACATCCAAGCCAGGAATCCATGCTACGCATCTCCAGTTTCTGTCATTCGAATTTGGTTCGTATTTGGTGGTTCGTGGTCGGTGCTTCAGATATCCGTTTCTCAATGCACCCCAGGATTGTGCGGCTCGCTTGTCCTGTCTCGTGTGCACAACAACGAGGGGGCGCGAAGACCGCATCAGACCGCCCATGTCCAGTCCGGTTGCTTCTTGTGTGGCAGGTCGCCTGGTGTGTCCAAGGTCGCTCTGACCGTAATGCGAGTTCCCTGGCCCGGTGTGCTCTCAACGAGTGGCGCCGCCAGCAGACAAACGAGCTCGTTCGCGGATGCCGGTCAGTCCGAAACGGTCTTGGGGGATATCAACTGACTGACAGGGATTTTGGTCCCCGGCCGTTCCCGGCTGCAACTGGACAACTCTGCAGGCTCGGAGATCGCTTCGGCGGCGGATCTGAAATCGTTGCCCCCACGAAACGCCAACCTGGTAACCGTTTTTGGAGATCCGCGCGGTTTCCAGGCTCGAGGACGAGGAGCGAAATGTTACAATAGTCATCACCGTGAACCTTGGATCATCTTCTGGTTTACTGCAAATGGTCAAAGGGAAGTATGGGGATTGTCATTGCCAGCAATTGGAGTCGAAATGAGTAAACTCTCGCTTTCACGTCGTGGTTTTCTCCAAGGCGCTGGCTGCGGCGCCGCGGGCGTAGCCTTGGCAAGTCGAATACTCCAGGGCACCGAGCCGGCTGTCGACGCGTCAGAGATGCCATTGGATGGCAGTCCACTGCCTCGCGGGGTCACGCTTCGCGTCAAACTGGCCCTGGTGTATCAGATCCCCACGCGGCAAGAAAAGACGAGCTGGCGGTGGTACGGCGGTGTCCAAACAATGGACGACGTCAACAAGGAGGCCGCACGTCTCCAGAAAGATCTCGCGGAACTTGCCGCCGCCAGTGACTTTCCTGTTGAGTTCCTACCGCTGACTCTAGTCGGCGACCCGGCCCAGGCCAAGGAAGTTGCAGCCGGCGATCAGGATGTGACTCTGATCTTCGGAGCATGCGGATACGGCCATGAGTTGCCGCACCTCCTGGCCAACTCGAAGGCGCCCGCCGTACTATTTCTGCGGCACCGTACCGAACCCAACTACTGCCAGCACGTCTCCACCCATGCGATCTTTCTCCGCCACTGGACCGACTCAGCCGTGGAAACCAACATGGACGTGCACGACGTGGCAATCGACGACTACGACGAGGTGTTATGGCGGCTGCGAGCACTTTATGGGTTGAAGAACGCTCGGGGCACAAAGATGCTCGCCATCGGCGGCGTCATGCACTATAGCCCGGTTGGCACAGAGTATGGAGAGAAACACGCCAAAGAGGTGTGGGACTACACGATCGAGCCCATCACGCTGGAACAGTTCGGCAAGCGGCTCGAAAAGGCTCGGACCGATCGGAAAGTCGTCGAGGCTGTAGAGGCCCAGACCAAGCAGTTGCTTGGCCAACCGAATGTGACGCTGTTGACCGAGCGGAAATTCGTCTTCAATTCCTTCATGGCGCTCCAGGTTGCCAAGGCACTGATGCAGGAGACCGGTGCCACGAATTTTGGGTTTGGCCCCTGCATGGCCAGAGAGGTCATCAGCCTGCTCGACACGCCGCCCTGTTTGGTGCTGGCTCTGGCCAACGACGAAGGCTACACGGCGTACTGTCACACCGATCTGACGCACACCGTGCCGGGCGTCCTGTTGCGTTGGATCGCCGGGAAGCCGACATTCGTCTCGAACTCGCATTTTCCCCACGACGGCATCTACACAGTCGCCCATTGTGCGGCGCCGCGGAAGATGAATGGCCGAGACTACGAGCCAACCCAGCTCATGACGCACTATGAATCCGATTACGGGGCGGCGACTAAGGTGGCGTACACGAAGGGGCAAATAGTCACGGTGATCATCCCCTCGTTGGATTGCTCGAAGTGGCAGGGCTTTCGCGGCACGATCCTGGATGTCCCATCGCGGCCCGCCTGTCGTTCGCAGATGGATATTCGCGTCGACGGCAACTGGCGCAAGCTGGTTAACGACCACGTTGGTTTCCATGTGCAGGTGTGCTACGGCGACTACCTTCGCGAAGTCGGCTACGCGTTGAAGAAGATGAAACGGCCGGCATGGGAGAACTTCAGCGAAGCCGCGGCGGCGGTGGAGTCGTAACAGATCGACAACCTCGCCATAACGCCCTGGACTGTAAAGGATACTTGGAATGGACACTTCGTGCGCACGAACCGTTGTCGATGCGACGTGCCAGATTACTGGTGACGCGATTGCAGTCCTCAGAGCTGCCTGTCACGACATTCTGCACTTTTCCGCGCCAGTTTTCGCCACCGTCGGCCAGCACGGTCGGTACGCCGTAATCGACACTCTTGGAGGCCGTGAGTAGGATCTCGGCAGTGGCGCTTGGCTCGAACGATGGCGTGACCTTCCAAGCTAGAATACGGCGCGAGAAGTTGTCGATCACCGCGTGCAGATAGGCTCGGCTTCCATCCAGCAACCGGATCAACGTCGTGTCCATGTGCCAATCTCTTTGGGATGCGAAGCGCGAATCCCGATCTTCGACTTGGCCGGATGGACGCGTTGCCGGGGCCGTCGCCAATGGTGATCGCGGATCAGTCGATACCACGTGCTCGGCGATGCAAAGACCTTGCCAAGGCGTTGAGCCAGCACAGCGAGTGTCCCGGTCGGAACGTGTCGATACTCCTGGGATGTTGCCAGGTCATGGATCGTCTCGACCTCGGCAGCCGTGAGTTGATGAGGGAACCCCCGTGGACATGATTGCCCGTCAGCGAGTGCACACTCATTCTCTCGTTTCCAATGGTGGTAACGCGACGACGACAGCCGGAGGACGCGTAACACGGATCGTAGCGGAAGAACCGACCTCGCCTGGTCGATCACTCCCAGCAGAGAACGCTTGTCGTTGCCCTCGGGAAGTCGAGTCTGGCTCAGCGAGAATCGTGATATTCTGTAGAACAGACAGCAAGACTCGCAGCAAGGCGATCAACTTCTGAATCCGAATCTGGAGACGCAGGTGACTCAAGTTGCAGTTGCACGGCATCCATCTGGAGCGATTCGAGGGTCACCACTTCGACGCTCAGAGGCGGTGAGCCAGACCGCCAGCCGTGGAACGAGGGACGCCGCATTGGACCGCGTAGCTCACGTCCCGTGTCGTCTGGCCAAGCTCCGGAAGGCGGTGGTCCTAACGATTCTGAGC
>CAVOYC010000005.1:0-919409 GCA_963700575.1 uncultured Planctomycetota bacterium
CCTCGGAGCTCGCACTTTCCATGACCAAGGGGTAGCGACACGGCCTTCGCCAGTGACGATCTGGACGCCGTTCTTAAGCATCTGGCCCCGCAGTCGGATCAGGGATGCGGGATCCTCGATGTCCCGCATTTCGAGCGCACGGAGAAACCCGTTCAGCACGTCGATGATTCTGGGCATGAGGCCTTGGACTTCCGACACATGGTCAAGAGGCACCTCCATCTGCGCCTCGAATCTGAGGAACCGCCCGGATCCTGCACGGCCAAGCGAGATCAGCAGTGGGTCAATGGGAACAAACGCGAAATCCTTGGTCGCCGCTTTGGTCTCTGACGCGGTGGTTCTTGATGGTAGAGGAATACGTCCGGACGTCACCGCAAAGCAACCACCCGCACCGGCAAGCGGCGCAAGCAACAGGCCGATCAAGCACGCCCCGACGCATTGGCCGCCTGGAGTGTCCGGTCGTTTCAATTGCTGAGTCGGTCATCCACCGCTCCATCGAGATGCTGCCAGTGGTCATACCTCGGCGGAGGCTAACCGAATGTTAAGTGGCTGGTGCGATCTCTGTCGGACAGGGCGGGTCAGAACGGCTGCCCGGCAGGCCGGAGACATGAGTTGGACCAGGTGCTTTCCATGTGGAGCGCGCTCGCCCCGCGCAAACGCGTCATCGTGGTGGCAGCTACGGTGGCCATGTTTTTCGCGGTGCTCGGGCTGGCACGTATCGCATCCACTCCATCCATGGCCTTGCTCTATTCAGGGCTCGAACCCGCCTCCGCAGGTGACGTCATCGCAGCGCTGGAGGCGCAGGGCGCCGCCTACGAAGTTCGCGGAGACGCCATTCACGTGCCCAGCTCCCAGCGCGATTCGCTGAGGATGATGCTTGCCGGGGAAGGTTTGCCCGCCAATGGGGCACAGGGGTACGAGTTGCTGGACGGCCTGTCGGGCTTCGGCACCACGTCGCAGATGTTCGATGCCGCCTATTGGCGTGCGAAGGAAGGCGAGCTGGCGCGGACCATCGTTGCCGCTCCCCACATCAGTGCCGCAAGGGTCCATATCGGGACCGCAGGATCGCGGCCCTTCTCGCGCAATCCGACGTTGACGGCTTCGGTCACGGTAACCACAGGCGCCGGCACCCTTTCGGTTCCGCATGCAAAGGCCCTCAAGTACCTTGTCGCCTCCGCCGTCGCGGGGATGGATCCCGATGACGTGTCCGTCATCGACACGGCGGGCGGTCTGGTTGCGACCGGGCCCGAAACCGGTGGCCCCGGCACCCAGGACACCCGTGCCGCAGATCTGCGCAGGAACGTGGAACGGCTGCTGGAGGCAAGGGTCGGCTATGGCAACGCCGTCGTCGAGCTGAGCGTCGAGACCAACAGCGACTCCGAGCTGATCACCGAACGCCGGTTCGATCCGGACAGCCGCGTCGCGATCTCGACCGATACGGAAGAACGGACGGATACCGCGACCGATGCCAGAAGCGGCGCGGTGACGGTCGCCAGCAATCTGCCTGACGGGGATGCCAGCGGGTCAGGGCAGAACTCCAACAGTTCATCCTCCGAGAGCCGTGAGCGGGTCAATTTCGAAGTGTCGGAAACGCAGCGAGAGATCTCGCGCGGACCCGGAGATATCCGTCGCCTGACGGTCGCGGTTCTGGTCGATGGCGTGCGGCAGGTCGATTCGGGCGGCGCGGAAAGCTGGGTCGCGCGAAGCGACCAGGAACTCGCGGATCTGCGCGACCTGGTCTCGGCCGCCGTGGGCTTCGACGAATCGCGTGGTGACACCATCACGATCAAGTCGATGGAGTTCGAGCCTGTCACGCCCGTCGGCACAGTCGCGACCGCCACCTTGATGAGCCGGATGGCCGTTGACACCCTGTCACTGATCCAGGTCGCCGTTCTCGCGGTCGTGGCGCTGGTGCTTGGCCTGGCCGTGGTCCGGCCGATCCTCTTGTCAACCACGGGTGCTGCGTCGGCCCCTGCGCTGCCTGCAACCGACCGCGGCGGCCCACGGGCGCTGCCACCCCCACACCCGGCACTGACCGGAGAGATCGACGATGCCCCCGACACGGCATTTGCACCGCCCATGGCATTTGCCGATTTCGGCGGCCCCGGCGCAGGCGGCCTGCCTGCCCTGCCCAACCGAAACTCGGATCCGGTGGAGCGATTGCGCCGCATGATCGAGGATCGCCAGGAAGAGGCCGTCGAGCTGCTGCGGCACTGGATGGAAGATCGTGAGGAGCGCCGCTGATGTCCCGACTGTTCCCGCTGGAAACCTTTGCCCCGCTGGCCTCATCGGCTCTGTCTTTTTCAGCGCCGGCATCCTCCAATGTGGATCTCGAAGCGGCGCGTCTTGAAGCCTTCGACACGGGCTACAAGTCCGGCTGGGACGATGCCGCCTCCGCCCAAAGTGCCGATCAGAAAAGGATCGGAGAGGAGTTCGCCGAAATCTGCGTGATCTTGGGTTCACCTATCATGAGGCGAAGGCGCATGTGATCTCGGCCACCGAAGGCGTCCTTGTCCAGTTCGTCGAAAGCTTCTTTGCGGAGTTTCTGGCGGAAGCCCTCGTTTCACAGATCAGGGAGGTGGCGCGCTCGGCCATCGAGGACTCCGCTGCGGATCCGATCCTGGTCCGGGTGTCACCCCAGGACGCACCGGCCCTGCGGGACCTGTTGTCCGATGACGACCCGGTGCCCTTCCAGGTCGAAGAGGAGCCTTCCCTTGCGACCGGACAGGTCTACTGCGTGCTGGGCGCGAAGGAGCGCAAGATCGACCTGGCGGATCTTGTGGACACGACCCGCAATGCCTTGGCCGCGTTGCACGATCTGAACGAAAGGATCCTGAAACATGGATGACGCGCGCGCCAAGGGGCTGGGTCAGGTCACCGGTCCCTTCACGGATGTGCCGATCGAGATCCGGGTCACTGTCGGTCACGCGCGGCCCAGCGTTCGGGATCTGCTCAGCCTCACCCACGAGTTCGTTCTGCCGCTCGATCGCAAGCTGGAGGATCCGGTCGAGCTTTATGTCGGTGATCGCCTGATTGCGCGCGGAGAGCTGGAAGAAATCGAAGGTGACAGCCGTGGCACACTTGCCGTCCGCTTGACCGAGGTCATCGACCAGGGTCAAAGAGCCTGACTCCGGTGCGGCGCCACATTCCCGGCAGAGGAAGTCTGGGTCTTGTCGTCGTTCTGGCGCTTCTTGCGGCGTGGCCGTGCATCGCGACGGCCCAAGACATCTCGATTTCGCTGGGGGAGGATACCACGGGCCTGTCGGCCCGAGTCGTGCAGCTGCTTTTGCTGATCACGGTGCTGAGCCTCGCGCCCGGGCTGGCGATCATGATCACCTGCTTTCCGTTCATCGTCACGGTCCTGTCGATCCTGCGGCAGGCGATCGGTCTTCAGCAATCGCCGCCCAACATGCTGATCGTCAGCCTTGCGCTGTTCCTGACCTACTTCGTCATGGCACCCGTATTCGAGGAGGCGTGGCGCGCCGGAATCGAGCCCCTGATCGCGGGAACCCAGGAGGTCGAGGCCGCGCTGGCCGCAGCACTCGCCCCGTTCCGCGTGTTCATGGCGGAACCGGGTCGACGTCGAGACCTTCAGGCCTCGCGGATCTGCGCGGCGCATCTGTCGATCCAGGCCCCGATGCGGATCTATCGATCCTGATCCCGTCCTTCATGCTGAGCGAGATCGAACGGGCCTTCCAGATCGGGTTCCTGATCTTTCTGCCCTTTCTCATCATCGACCTCGTCGTCGCCGCCGTTCTGATGTCGATGGGGATGATGATGGTGCCACCCGCCATCGTCTCCCTGCCGTTCAAACTGGCGTTCTTCGTGGTCGCCGACGGGTGGACCCTGATCACCGGCGCGCTTGGTCCGAAGCTACTTCTGACAACGGATGCCGGCCCTGCGATCAGCTTGGCAAGACAGGGGCTCGGACCCTGTCTTCAAGAGCCAAGCCTTCCGGACCTCAGGAAATCGCCGGATCAGCGCACCACGAATTCGGCGTGAAGTGCTCCGGCCGCCATGATGCTCTTCAGGATGTCGATCATGTCGCGAGGCGAGACTCCAAGCGCGTTGAGACCAGCGATGACCTCCGAAAGCGAGGTTCCTTCCTGCACCTCGGCGAGGGCAATTCCATCTTCCTCATCAATCGCGGCCGTTGTGCGTGGCACGACGATCGTCTCGCCTTCCGCGAAGGGATTGGGTTGCACGGCAATTGGCGCCTCCTCGATCCGAAGGGTCAGGTTGCCCTGGCTGACAGCGACTTGCGAGATCCGCACGTCGCGCCCCATGACGATCGTACCAGACCGCTGATCGACGACCACCCGGGCGCGCAGTTCTGGTTCGACAGCAATGTTCTCGATGCGGGCCAAAGCACGCGCCGGCGAACCGAGGCGGGTCGCATCAATGCTCAATACGACCGTGCCAGGATCCGTCATTTCGGCGACGCGACGTCCGAAGTCCGAATTGATCGCCTGTTCGATTCGTGCCGCCGTCGTGAAGTCGGGGTTGCGCAACGCCAGCCGAACAGTCGAAAGCTCTGCAAGTTCGAAGTCGATCTCCCGCTCCACACGGGCGCCGGACGGAATGACGCCCGAGGTGGGCACTCCTTGCGTGACACTGGCCGCGTCTCCTTCCGCAGATGCGCCGCCGGCGATGATGGTTCCCTGGGCCACGGCATAGATCTCTCCGTCGGCGGCGTTCAGTGGCGTCATGATAAGGGTTCCGCCCAGCAAGCTGCCTGCGTCCCCGATCGCCGAGACCGTGACGTCGATCTGTCCGCCTGCCCTCGAGAATGGCGGGAGCGTGGCGGTCACAAGAACAGAGGCGACGTTTCGCGGACGCATCGGTTCGCCCGCCACATTCACACCAAGCCGTTCCAGGATGTTCGACATGATCTCTTCGGTGAATGGCGAGTTCCGAAGCCCGTCGCCGGTCCCGTTAAGCCCGACGACCAATCCGTAGCCGACCAGATCGTTTCCCCGAACGCCGTCGAACTCGACCAGGTCCTTCAGACGGATCGGGTTGGCCCCCGTCGGAGTTCCGAGGAAGACGACTGCAACCAGTGCGATCAGGACAGGACGTATCATCGCAAGAACTCCGTGAGTGTCAGGCGCGACAACCGCGCGGTCAGAGTGTAGAGAGCTTCAAGCTGGGCCTCGGCCGACTTGAGGTCGGTTGCGGTTCGGAATGGATCTGCGGAGGTCAGGTCGTTTCGTGACATTTCAAAGGCCGAAAGCTCCGCCTGGTTGCGGGCCAGCGCACGATCGATCTGTTCCTCCCGAGCCCCGATTTGCGTCCGCAGATCAACGACCCCGGTTTCTGCCGTCAGCATCGCCTCGCCGGCGCTGCGCGCAAGCACAGATCGCTCTCCCGGATTGCCGGCCAGGACGCCGCGCTCGAGGATCGCCGCCTTGGCGAAGGCCGATAGCAGGGCGCGGACCTCGGCCGAGGCCGCCGTGATCGAGAGGGCCGCCAGTTCTCCTTCGGCCACCATCACGGGAGAGGTGGACGCGAGGCTGCCCAGATAGCCGGACGTGTCGAACCCGCCTCCGGGGGCGAACCAGGTGTCGATGGTCGTGGCCACCCCAAGTGCCGAAGTCTGAGACGCGGCGATAGCCGTCAGGTCGTCCAGCATCGTGGTCACGTCTGTCAGGGCAGGCCGGTCGGTGGCCGCACCGGCAAAGAGGCTTCGTCCTGCAGTTTGCGTATTGAGCGCCGCCACGACGCTTTCCATCCGGACCCGGGCATCAGTGGCCACAGCATCGACAAGAGCGGGCTGGGAGGTTCCCTGGTTGAGCAAGAGCGCGCCCGAAAGCTCACCCATGTTCTGCTGGATGAGGCCGAACACCTGCTGCGCGGCCGTGGTCTGCACGGTGGTTTCCTTCGCCGCATAGGTCAGGGACTGCAGACGGGTGATCGCGCCTTCGATCGACCCGAGCGCGCCGAAATCGCCCGATACCGCGGCTGTGACGTCCTGCTTTAGGCCTGTCGAGAGTTCGCGCGAAAGCCTGTCCAGATCCGCGCGGATCCGGGCGTTGTCGTGACGAAGCTGCAAGGACTGGGCGAGGTCTCCTATCGACAGGTAACTCATGGCTCAGAGTCCCAAGAGGATCTGGATCAGCTCGTCGGCTGTTCTGATCACCTGCGCGTTGGCCGCATATGTCTGTTCGATCAGCAGCAGTTTCTGCATCTCCTGGTCCGTATCCACGCCGCCCGCGAGTTCGATCGCCCGAAGGCTGTCGCGCTGGGCGGTTGCATAGCCGAGTTGGGCATCGGTTGTTCGGATGTCCCCGCCGATGCGCGAGGCAAGGTCGCCCAACACTCCCTCCGCCGACCTGGCGGCCCCCGATAGGTCGCCGGAAGCGAGGATCCGGGGGGCCGCCAGCGCCGCTGCCAATGATGCCAATGCTGAACCGCTGCCGACGGGCCCGGGTGTGGCGGCTCCGATCCCGTCGCGCAGCCGCCAGAGTTCGGCGCCTGCGGCGGGATTGACGGCGACGGACACCGCGATCCGGCCGGCAAGGCCCACCTCCACGGCAGGATCGAACGAGCTGCCTCGATCCGTGAGAAGGCCGGGCGCACCAGGGGCAAGCGTCGGATCGACGGCGGGATCGGTGACCCGCTCGATCAGATCGCGCGCCACAGCATCAAGCCGTGCCTGGGCAAGAACCGCCGTACCGTCCCGCAGATCGAACAAGGCGGCCAGACGCCCGCCCGCAAATGGCAGGGCGGCGCCCGAAGTCGGTACCGGCGTCCCGTTGACCGATAGTCCTGAGACGGCCCCCGATGACAGGGTCATGTCCGGGGTGATGATGGCGGCAGGCGAAAACGCCAGCACGGACGGCTTGCCATCCAGAAGGACCGCCCCTCCCGAGGTGTAGATCGCGACGGTGCCGTTGTCGCGTGTGAACAGGCGCAACGGCACGACTTCGGCCAGGCCGTCGACAAGGATCTGCCGCTGGTCTTCCAGCCCCGACACGTCGCGCCCCGGCCCGCCATTGCGCAGGATCAGTTGATTGATCTCGGCCACCTGCTCGAGCGTCCGGTTCACGCGGTCCACCGTTTGGGCGATTGCCGCATCGGCGTCCACCCGCAGGCGCTGCACTCCGGCCGACGCGGCGTTGAGAGCGCCTGTCAGTTCCGTCGCCGTCGTGACAACGGCCTGCAGCCGTGTGTCGAGGTCAGGGCGGCTGGTCGCTTCGATCAGCGCGCCCTCAAGGGCCGACAACCGTGCCGAAAGGGAGCCGGGCTGGCCAGGGGTTCCGACGAGCCCCTCCAGGCTGCTGAGAAACCGCGCCTGGACATCCGCATTGGCGACCCCTGCATCCGCAAGACGCCGGTCTCGCAGAAGTATCTGGTCCACTACACGCGTGACGCCGGTGACCTGAACCCCCGCCCCGCCACCGCCCACGGTTCGGGACGACAGCATGAGCTCCCGTCGGCCATAGCCTTCGGTCATCGCGTTTGCCACGTTGGACGACACGAGGTCCGCCGCCCGTGCCGATGCGGTCAGGCCGGACAGTGCGTTTGACAGGGATCCCGAGATGCTCATTCGCCAGTCTCCTCAGATGCGGGGATCAGCGCTTGATGTTCGTGGTTTCCTGAAGCATCTCGTCGACGGTCTGGATGACCTTCGCGTTCGAGGAATAGGCGCGCTGCGTCTGGATCAGCTGGGTCAATTCGCCAGCCACATCCGTCGCGGATTCCTCAAGCGCGAAGCCGACGATATCGCCCGTTGGCCCGTCACCCGCATCCCAAAGGAAGAAGGAACCGGACTCGTTCGACAGCGTGTAGGTCTGATTGTCCTGAGAGGTCAGGCCATTCGGGTTCGGCACATCGACCAGCGGAACCTGATACAGGACACGGGTGATCCCGGTATCGAAGTTCGCCCTGAGGAACCCGTTTCCGTCGATCTCGATCGAGGTCATGTTGCCGACCGGAAACCCGTCCTTGGTGATCGACGTCGGGGCGAAGCTGTCGGACAACTGCGTCATGACCGACCCCTCGCCGGGGCGGCCGATGGTGATGCCGATCGGCCCGCGTGCCGCTGTCACATTCAGCGCTCCGGTGGCCGCATCGTAGGGCGCGCCGGCGAATGCGCCGGCTCCGGCATTGCCCGTGACAAGGATCGGTCGACCGCCGGCATCCAGTTCGGCCTGGGCGACGCTTGCGATGGTCCCTCCGCTTCCCGTGGTGTTGTCGAAGATCAGGTCATAGGCACCCACCAGGGCGTTGCCTTGCGCGGAATTGGTGATCGTCATGACCCACCTGTTCGTCGCACCGGGGACGGTCGGCACGATCGGGGTATAGGTGACACCAAGGCTCTGCGACGTGCCGAGGTTGTCGAAGTACTCGACGGACAGGTTCTGCGGGGTGCCGCTTGACAGATACTCCGTCTCGGTCGCGGGAAGGTTCACACCCAGCGTGATCGCGGTCGTCGGTTCCGCCGCGAACTGGTTGGTCTGGATCTGCACGGGCGACAGGCCCGCCGACGTGTCGCGCGGAAAGGTCGGGATCGTGCCGTCGGGATGGGCCAGCCATCCCATCAGGACGAGGCCGCTGGGGTTCACCAGATAGCCGTTCGCATCCGTCCGGAACGACCCGGTCGTGGCCAGGTTCATCGGCCAGTCCGCCGTCTGCGAAATCAGCGCGGTCCGCGTCGTGACGGGGATGAACCCACGCCCCCGCACGGCGATGTCGGTGGCGTTGCTTGTCGCGGCAAGTGCGCCGCTCTGGTCGATGGCCCGGCTTGTGGTGACACGGACACCGCCTGCGGAATAGGTACCGGATCCGCCCCCGATGACCAGCGATGAGAAATCCGCCTCTGCCCGCTTGTAGCCGTAGGTGGAGGAGTTCGCGATGTTGTCGGCAATCGTGGCCAGACGGCTTGCATTCGCTGCAAGACCCGCAACGCCCGCGTTGAGCGAAGAAGAAATGGTCATGGGTGCGCCTTTCTGCTGCGTCGACCGAAGTCTGACATCAGCCATAGGGCCAAGCGCTTAACGCGAGGCTAATCGCGCAAAAGCAGGGCATCGGGCCTAGATGCGGCTCCGCAGCAGGATCAGCTCGATGCGGTTGTTGCGCGGCGCCATGGGGTTTTGCGACACGGGCTTGCGATCCGCGAAGCCGGTAACCCGCGCGATGCGGCCATCCACCAGCCCTGTATCGCTGAGCATCTGCCGCACCCGATCCGCGCGGGATTGCGACAGTTGCCAGGTGGGGTTGAGCCTGACGACGATGGGGCTTGCGGCCACATGGCCTTGCACGGCGATGTCGTTCTCGACAGTCCTGAAAGCCTCGACGATGGCGTCTACAAGGGCCTCCAGCGTCGGCAGCGGCCGGTCGGTCGGGCCATCGAACAGCGGCGCGTCGGCACTGTCGAAGATCTCGACCACCAAGCCCTCGTCCGACATCCGCGAGATCACATGGCGGCGCAACAACTCGGTCACCATGCTCTCGCCACCCAGCCCCATCAGCGCTTCTTCGATCCGGGCGAGTTTGGCGGCCCCTTCGCCTTCTTCCTCCGTGGCGGAACCGCTCTCGCCGCCCTGTTCGCCCCGGGCCTGATCCTCTTCCGTCGGTCGGGACAGGCCACCGCCGGTTCCGTTCTGGGCAAGGGTCATCTCGGAGAACACGCTGTCGCCCCCGAAGGCGCCATTGCCGCCGCCCGAGACACGGTTGACCGGGATCGTCGGATTGAAGAAATCCGCGATGCCCTTGCGCTGGTTTTCATTCGTCGCACCCAGAAGCCACATCAGCAGGAAGAACGCCATCATCGCGGTCACGAAATCCGCATAGGCCACTTTCCAGGCACCACCATGGTGCCCGGCAGCCTTGACGATCTTCTTGCGCTTGATGATGACCGGCGCATTGGATTGCGCAGGCATCGCAGCACCTCACTCAGTTCACCCGGGATCACGACTAGCATCCACGCGTGAACGGGCCCTTAATCCGGGGCTGACTGCGACGCGAGACGCCCGAGCCTGAAGGTCAGGCACCCCGTTGGTCCGAAAGGCGTCTGCGCCGCCGGGTCAATCCCGGCTTTGACTTGGCGGCCGTCGTCGCCCAGAACAGGCACGACCCTGAAACCAGACAGAACCGGCCGAACCAGGTGCGCAAGACGCAAAGTCCCGAAGTACTTGCAAGGCGGCTTCCAGGGGAGGAGGCCGCACCCTTCCGTGTCATGGACATGCAAGTGCGTCCGGACGGACTCGTCCGGCTCTATATCGGCCTGGGCAACTCGGGCCGCCTTCCCGGCGTGGCATCAGGGACCATAACGTCCTGCCCCGGAGGGGCGTTCCTCGATCTGGACCCCGGACGTACCGAGGCGGTTCTTGACGGCCACGGAGTCTCCGTCGAAGCGACCGCACCGGAGACCGGAATTCTTGCCGGTAGAAATGTCCTGATGGGCCTGCGGCACGGAGAAAGCGCCGAGGTGGTCGCAAGCTGGCTGGAGTATCACGTGCGGGAGCATGGGGCGGATGCGGCCCTGATCCTTGACCGCAGCGCACCCGAGGACGCTACCGGGTACCTGGAAGACCTGACGCGTCTTGCGGGAAGGTGTGCGGGCCTGGAATGTCTGCTTGTGGTGACAACGTCCGTGCCCCTGGGTCGCGCCAGTCAGCCGTCCCTGACCCACCCGGTGCACGCCCCGGCCGCGCCCGGAAAGCCGCGCATGACGTTGCCATCGCCGGATCTCTGGCTTTCCCCACTGGATGACACGCTCGTCTTCGAGGCACTTCATCGTCGCTTTCTGAGCCAGGCGCGGGCGGTTCTGAACCTCGATGTCTGCGATCTTCTCCTGCCGTCCGGGGCCGAGAGGGTGTTCGATCAATGCCTGCTTCATCGAGGTCAGTACATCAGCCTGACGGGGCGCGAGGTCTATCCGTGGAGGCTGCGGAAAGGCCAGGCGCCGACCTTCGGCGACCACATCTGCACCCAGTTCGATCAGGCTGCCCAGCGTCGAAGGTGGGCCATTTCGCCCAAGGACGCGCCCGATGCGATCTGGCGCATGACGCGGATCGTCGGTCCCGCCGCCGTCGAGGCGGGGTTCAACCTGGTCCGCTGCATGGCGATCCGGCATCCCGGTGTGGCCGTCTCGGCCCTGGTTCCCAAGTCCGGCCTGGTCGAGGACGACACGCTCATAGCGCTCGCCCGGGACAGGTTCGGTCACGACCCGGTCCGCGCTCCGCAGGTCGAACTGCGTCGCAGGGAAGGCGGCGCCGGGCACACCACCATCGTGACCTGCATGAAGGACGAGGGGCCATTCATCCTGGAATGGATTGCCTATCACCGCGCGATCGGGATCGACCGGTATCTGGTCTACACCAACGATTGCAGCGACGGCACCGACAAGATGTTGGACCTTCTGCAAGCGCGCGGGTTGGTGACCCACCGCGACAACCCGTATCGGGAAAGCGGTCTGAAACCCCAGCACGCGGCTCTTCAGGCAGCCGAGGCGGAGGATCTGGTGGACACCGCCGACTGGCTGATCTGCATGGATGTGGACGAGTTCCTCAACATCCACGCGGGCGAGGGCCGGATCCAAGACCTCTATGCGGCCGCGGGCGAGGCCAACATGATCTCGGCCACCTGGCGGCTGTTCGGCAATGGCGACATCTCCGCGTTCTCCGATCAGTCGGTGCTCGAGCAATTCACTCGCTGCGCGCCTGAACTTGCGCCGAAGCCGCATCAGGCCTGGGGATTCAAGACGCTGTTCCGCCACATAGGCTGCTTTCGCAAGCTCGGCGTTCACCGGCCCAAGGGGCTTGTGCCGCAGCTCAAGGACAAGATCCTCTGGGTGAACGGCAGCGGGCAGCCAATGCCAGAGACGGCACTGCGGACCGCGTGGCGCTCGACGACGGACACCTATGGCTATGGTCTGGTGACGCTGAACCACTATGCCTGTCGGTCAGCCGAGAGCTTCCTGGTCAAGCGCGACCGGGGACGCGTGAACCATGTCGGTCGCGATCAGGGACTGAAGTACTGGTTTCGGATGAACAACAACGCGGTCGAGGATCGGTCGATCCAGCGGATGCTTCCGTCGATGCGGGCAGAGTTGAACAGGCTTCTGGCCGACCCCGAAATCGCCGCGGCGCACGCTGCGTCCGTGGCGCAGCATCGCGCAAAAGTTTCAGACCTGAGGGCGCGCGCCGACTACGCCGCCTTCTTCGGCGAACTGACCACAGACAGGATGCGCAGGCTGTCCCGTCTGCATGCTCATTTCGGCTCCGGCGTCTTCTGGTCCGGACCCGAAGTCGTGCCCGACGAGATCCTTGCCCGTGATCCGGACGACGACTTCTTCTTCACGGTGGAGCCGACCGGCAGCGGTCACTGAGGCCGCTGTCAGGAAAAGCGCAACAGGATCTCGCTGAAGTCCTGCATCAACCGCGGGGGTGCCGTCCGCGCGCGGAGCGCCTCCATCCTGTCCAGCGCATCGCCCCAGACAGGCGTGCCGAGGGCGCCCTCCACCCGATGGACCGCGTCCACGATCGCCGCGTCGGAGGGTTCGGGGATCAGGAATGGATAGTCCGGCCCCAGCATCTCGACGGCGTCTTCCACATCCCTGGACACCAGGACGTTCGCCCCGGCCGCTGCGGCATTGATCCCCTTGGTGAAGGGCTTCCAGCTGTTGCGGACACGACGCGCGGGACGGAGACAATAATGGACATTCGTCGTCTCCATCATCGACAGCATTTGCGTCAACCCATCGGTCAAGTCGTAGTCAGGAAGGGCCACACGCGTCTTGAGGTTGGCCGGCAGTGTGGCATGACCCAACAACCCGAAATATCCGATGGACAAGGCCCGGTCGTTCTTGCGGTCCCGCCACGCGATGCGTGGGTCCGCATGGTGTAGCAACAGCGCCGTCGCGACCCGATCTGTCAGACCCAGCCGGTCGATGATGGCGGTCATCCCGGCATGGCCCGAGACAGACGCCGCGATGTGAAGATCACCGATGGCCGCGGACCGCGCGTCGAGACCGGCGTCGACATAGTCGATCACCACCGCGCGCGCAGTCTCCTTGAGAAGTTCGACGTGGCGATCATCGAAGGCGGTATCGGCCCGCTTGAGAAGGATCACGATCGCATCCTCGAACCCCTGCAACGTGCGCGCGATCCGCCGGGCCTCGCGATTGTGGGGCAGGGCGTGGACCTCGAAGTCGAACCGGTCGGCCAGATGGGCGCTGGCAATCGCACAAAGCTGATCGCAGCGCATCAGTTTCGAGCCGTTGCGATTGTGGCCAGCCCTGTGAAGGAAGACGACCCTAGTTTTCCGTGACCCCATGTCAGTCAGCGGAAACGCGTGACGCGTGACGACGCTTCATCTCGCCCAGAAGGGTCTTCCGGTCCGGCGCCTTGCGCAAATCCGCGATTGTCCGGGCGTGATGGGCGACGGCTTTCAGATGAAGTTCGCGGATCTCGGGGTCCGCGAGCAGGGCGTCGAACTCGGCGCCCGCCGCGTCCAGGTGGCGCAGGATCGACGTGTCGACCGCCACCGCCGCATCGCGCTTGTCGAAGTAATCAATGCCCGCGAACTTGTCGACGGCGACCACATCCCCCTTGATCGACTTGACCAGAAACGTCTCCATCGACCGAACTGGATAGTGGTTGATCTGCGCCAAGTCATAGGCGCCACGCGCGTCTATTCCCTTGTGTTCGCCCTCAACGACCCTGGGCGCCATCGCGCGCCCGCTGCCATCGACCCAGACCGGAAGCGCCTCCTCAGGGTTCTGAAAGAACGGACGATGGTTTGACAGGCGGTTGGCGGGCGCATCCCGATGCACCAGCGTCTTGATCCCGCGCCGGTCCCGCTCGACCGGGTCGGGGGACTGGCAGCGCGCCATCTGACGGGTCACGAACTGGTCCTCGTAGACCTCGATCCCGTCACATCCGAAGTCCAGATGCGACAAAGAGATCACTCGCGCCTCGGGCATGGCGGCGAAAAGATCGTCAAGGCGGCCGTCCCCCACATGGATGTTGAGGAACTCGTCCACATCCATGGAGATCACCCAGTCGGCGCCTGCTGCCTCCTTGTGCTGCTTGGCGTATTGCACGGCGATCGGCTGATGGCGGGGGGAATTCAGAACCCCCGATGGATTCGGCAGGTGCCGCACGATCCCGCGCCGATCCAGCGCATCCAGAAGAGGCCCTGTGCCATCGCTGCAGTCGTTGGTGAAGATCAGGAAGTCGGTCATGCCGATGGCGCGGTGATAAGCGACCCATTCAAGGATGAACGGCCCTTCGTCCTTCATGCAGGTGACCGCGCAGACCCGCGTCTTTGAGGTGGCTGTTGCGGCGAAGCGGGTGAAGACGACGACCGTCCCGCCCCGCGACTGCATCGGGTCGTAGGCGAGACCCGCGATGCGCAGGTTGTCGAAGATCCTGCTGACACCCGCCTGCCCGTAGACCCTTGGGTGAAACTCCATGATGACCGCGCGAACACTTCGCAGATCGAGAGCGTCGAGCAACTCAAGCTCTCCACCCTCGATATCCATCACGAGGATCGTCGGGGCGACCTCGGCCATCAGGCTGTTCAAGTCGATCGTCGGAACGCTGACCGTCCGAAGACCGGTTGCACGGCGGTCCTGCCGCCGCCAGTCCAGCGACGAGGCCCAAAAGTTCTCTCTCAGATAGAAGGGCAGTTCCGGCACTTCGGGCGCGGACAAGCCGACCCCATGGATTAGCCGTATCCCCTCCACGGCATTCAGGCGATGCGTCTCCCGGATCAGCGGGATCAGGTCGGGGTTCGCCTCGATCGTTGTCACACGGTCCGCCCCGATCTTGCGCGCGGCGGCGGTGGAGACGACACCCACCCCGGCACCAAGCTCCAGAACACGGTCGTCCGGCGTCACGATGCGTTCGAGAAGCCTGACCTCGTTGCGCTCGTAACGCCCGCTTTCGATCACGCCGCGCATCCTGTCGTTGATGATCGGGGCGACAACCGGAACCCTGATGCCATAGGTCTGGATCGTTTCGGTGTACGAGATACTGGTCATATCGCTCCAGCGATGGCGTATCGGAGATGCGGGAACATCGGCCTTCCTTTTTCAGACACGCCCAGCAGAGCGGGCCCGCGCCTGTTTGTCGACCAGGAACCGGCATTGGGTCAATCCATGTGCCGGGGAGACCGGGCAGAAGATCGACAACTTGTTCAGAGAAACTGGTGCCGCTGAAGGGACTCGAACCCCCGACCCCAGCGTAGCGGCTACATGGACCGCGCGATTTGCAGTTTGAGATTCCTCAGTTCTTTCCAGCAACGGTCTGCCTTGAAGGTGACCAGCATGATACGGATCAAAAAGGGTCTCGATATTCCGATCAGCGGAAAGCCGGTCCAGGAGATTTCGCTGGGGGCGGGGAGTCGTCGCGTGGCGATTGTGGCTGACGACTATGTCGGTTTACGGCCGGCGATGGCGGTGCGGGATGGGGATCGGTGCGATTGGGGCAGACCCTCTTGACCGACAAGATCGTCATCCGGAGATTCGTTTCACCGCTCCCGGTGCCGGGACGGTGCGGGCGGTCAATCGCGGTGCGAAACGCAAGCTGATCTCGATCGAGATCGACTGGACGGGTGACGAGGAGGAGCGAGTTTCCCACGCTACGGCACGTCGTCGCTGACGCCCGACCAAGCCCGCGAGAATCTGCTGCAGTCCGGGCTCTGGACGGCCTTGCGAACGCGTCCGTTCAATCGAGTTCCGGCGTCCGGACAGTGCCGCCCATTCCATCTTTGTGACCGCCATGGACACGAATCCGCTGGCGGCCGATCCGGCAGTGGTTCTGGCTGAGCAGGGCGAGGATTTTGTCGTCGGGCTTGCACGTGCTGACGCGGCTGACCGACGGAGCGGTGTACGTCTGCCACGAGGCTGGGCAAGACGGTACCGGTGAGGGTGTGCCGGGAGTGACGATGGCAGGCTTTGCCGGACCGCATCCGGCTGGACTGCCCGGAACACACATCCATTTTCTGGACCCGGTCAATGCGGAACGCACGGTCTGGTTCATTGGCTATCAGGATGTGTCGCCTTCGGTACGCTGTTTCGAACCGGCCGGATCCGACCGAGCGAGTGGTGTCGTTGGCAGGACCTGGCGTCGAGAAGCCGCGATTGGTGCGGACGCGGTTGGGAGCCTGCCTGGACGATCTGACCGAGGGGAGCCTGTCTGACGGGGAGCAGCGGGTGGTATCGGGTTCCTTGCTTGTCCGGCCGACAATCGGTGTCGCCGGCCAATTATCTGGGCCGGTACCACACGCAGGTTTGCGTGCTGCCCGAGGGGCGCGAAGCGGGAATTGTTTGGCTGGCAAGCTCCCGGGTTCGACAAGTTCTCGGTCACGCGCACGTTTGCCACGGCCTGGTTTGGCGGGCTGAGCAAGATCAGCTGGAACACGTCCATGCACGGCAGTCGCCGGGCGATGGTCCCGATCGGCGTCTACGAGAAGGTCATGCCGCTGGATATCCTCCCCACCCAGCTGCTGCGGGCTCTGATTGTCGAGGACACGGACGAGGCTCAGATGTTGGGGTGTCTGGAATTGGACGAGGAGGATCTGGGACTGTGCACGTTTGTCTGCCCCAGCAAGTACGACTACGGTCCGATTCTGCGTGAGAACCTGACCACGATTGAGCGGGAAGGATAGACGACATTGCCATGATTCGTCGCTTCTTGGATAAGATGCGACCGCATTTCGAAGAGAAGGGAAGCTGCAGGCTTCTATTCCCGCTCTTCGAAGCGATCGACACGTTCATTTACACGCCGGGCAACGTGACACGCGGCGCCGCGCACATTCGCGATGGACTGGATCTGAAACGCATGATGACGATTGTCGTCGTGGCGCTGCATTCCCTGCATGTTCATGGCGATGTGGAACACGGGATATCAGGCCCATCTGGCGATGGAGCAGATGGGGTCAGAAACGTTGCCGGGCTGGCGAGGTGCGGTCATGTCGTGGCTGGGCCTGAGCTACTTGCCTCGGAGGCTTTCTTCAGCTGCCTGATCCACGGTGCGCTGTACTTCCTTCCCGTCTACGTCGTCACGCTTGTCGGCAGGTGGCGTCTGGGAAGTGTTGTTTGCCACGGTTCGCGAAGCACGAGATCAACGAGGGGTTCCTGGTCACCAGTGCCCTGTTTCCCCTGACTCTGCCCCCAGGTATTCCCTGGTGGCAGGTCGCGCTCGGGATCAGCTTTGGCGTCGTGATTGGCAAGGAGGTCTTTGGCGGTACCGGGCGGAACTTCATGAATCCCGGCGCTGACCGCCCGGGCCTTTCTGTACTTTGCTTACCCCGCTCAGATCTCGGGCGACCGTGTGTGGGTGGCCGTGGATGGTTACAGCGGCGCCACGTCGCTGGGCGTTGATGGCTGCCGCCGAACCAGCCAGCGGGCTCGAGTGACTTGAACGTGACCTGGATGCAGTCGTTTCTGGGAACGATTTCCGGATCGATGGGTGAGACGTCGACGCTGGCCTGCATCATTGGGGCGGTGATCTCTGATCGCCGCGGGGGTCGGCTCCTGGCGGATCATGGCCGGCGTGCTGGCCGGCGGGATGGGCTTCTCGACGTTGCTGCTGTGGTCGATCGGCAGCGACACGAATCCCATGTTCAGCTTGCCTCCTTGGTGGCACCTGGTGATTGGCGGATACGCGTTTGGCCTGGTCTTCATGGCGACCGATCCGGTCTCTGCCGCCATGACGGAGACGGGCAAGTGGATCTACGGCGTGCTGATTGGCGTGGTGACGATTCTGATTCGGGTCATCAATCCGGCGTTTCCGGAAGGCATCATGCTGGCGATTTTGCTGGGCAACGTGTTTGCACCGGTCGATCGACTACGTGGTGGTGCGGGCGAATGTAAAAAGGAGGCAGGCTCGTTATGCAGCGTGAATCGGTTCGGTCAATCCGCTGCTGGTTGCCGACGTGCCTGTGCATCGTCTGCTCGGTGCTGGTCTCGTCGGCTGCGGTGCTGCTCAGGCCGCGGCAAGAGGCCAACAAGCTGCGGCAGATGCAGAAGGACGTGCTCAGGTGGCGGGACTGTACGAGACGGCACTCCCGTCTCCGAGCTGTTTCGAGCAGGTGGAGATGCGGATCGTCGACCTGGAGACGGGCCAGTTCGTGGATCCGGATTCGGTCGAAGCCGGACGCGTACGATCCGAAAGTCGCGTCGAAGGACCCGGAGTTCAGTATCGCCATCGCGCCAGCAGGACGATCTGCCGGGCTTGAAACGCCGCGAGAAAGTATTCGGCGGTCTACCTGGTGCAAGTCGCGACCAGGGAGAATTGCAGCAGCTGATTCTTCCGGTTCGCGGCAAGGGACTGTGGTCGACCATGTACGGTTTTCTGTCGCTGGAGCCCGATTGTCCACACGGTGCGCGGAATCACGTTCTACGAACATGGCGAAACACCCGGTTTGGGTGGCGAGATCGAGAGTGAAAAGTTCAAGCGATCAGTGGCAGGGCAAGGTGGTGCGGGACGCCGGACGGCACACCGCATGATCGAAGCGGTGCGCGGAATCGTCGACCCGCAAGATCCTGATGCCGAGCACAAGATCGACGCGATTGCCGGAGCCACGATCACCACGCGCGGTGTGACCGACGATGATTCGTTATTGGCTGGGGCCGGACGGTTTCGAGCCGTTTCTGGACAGGTTGAGCCGAGATCACGAGTGACCAAGCAGTCCGTGGCGAATCTGACGACGCGGACGCGCCGTCCGTGGTGAGGCGAAGTGACCGCGTGCCGACCGAAGCCCGAGAAACAGGAGACAGACTGTGGTGCTGTTGAAGGCCAAGAAGATCCTGTTGGATCCCCTGTTCAACAACAACCCCATCGCGCTGCAGGTGCTGGGGATCTGTTCGGCATTGGCGGTGACCGTCAAGCTGAAGACGACGTTGGTCATGTGCGGTGGCGGTGATCTTCGTGATCGCCGTTTCCAATGTTGTCGGTCAGTCTCATTCGGCAATTGATTCCCAGCAGCATCCGCATCATTGTGCAGATGACGATCATCGCGTCGCTGGTGATCCTGGTGGACCAGTTTCTGCGGGCCTATTTGCCTCGAGATCAGCAAACAGCTGTCGGTCTTCGTGGGCCTGATCATCACCAACTGCATCGTGATGGGGCGGGCCGAGGGGTTCGCCATGAAGAACGGTCCCTGGGCCAGTTTTCTGGACGGTATTGGCAACGGACTGGGGTACAGCCTCATTCTGGTGGCCGTGGGGGTGGTCCGCGAGCTGTTTGGCTCGGGCACGTTGCTGGGCTACGCAGATTCTGCCGCTGTCGACCGAGGGTGGCTGGTACGTGGCCAACGGCTTGTTGCTGTTGCCGCCCAGTGCGTTCTTCCTGATCGGGCTGTTCATCTGGGCCTTGCGCACCTGGAAGCCCGATCAAGTCGAGGAGGCGTAGCATGTTGGAGGAATACCTGAGCCTGTTCATGAAGTCGGTTTTCGTCGAGAACCTGGCGCTCGGCGTTCTTCCTGGGGATGTGCACGTTTCTGGCGGTGTCCAAGAATGTCAACACGGCGTTCGGGTTGGGCCTGGCCGTGATCGTCATCCAGGGAATCACGGTGCCGGCCAACAATTTGATCTACCAGTACTTGCTGCAGCCCGGAGCGCTCTCTTGGCTGGGGGAGAGCTACGCTTCCGTTGATCTGTCGTTTTTGGGGCTGATCAGTTACATCGGCGTGATCGCCGCCATGGTGCAGATCCTGGAAATGACGCTCGATCGGTTCGTACCTCGACTCTACAACGCGCTGGGGATCTTTCTGCCGCTGATCACGGTCAATTGCGCCATTCTGGGCGGTTCGCTGTTCATGGTCGAACGCGATTACAATTTTGCCCAGAGCGTGGTGTTTGGTTTCGGATCAGGATTCGGCTGGGCGTTGGCGATTGTGGCGTTGGCAGGGATTCGCGAGAAACTGAAGTACAGCGACGTACCGCCGGGCCTGCGCGGTTTGGGAATTACGTTCATCATCGTCGGACTCATGGCATTGGCTTTCATGTCATTTGCGGGAATCCAACTGTAGAGGACGCCCGCGGCAACTTCCGCTCTCGGAGCAGAAGCGGTTTTGTTTGAGGCGCAAGGATCATGTTTGAGGTATTTGAGGTATTCCTCGGAGTAGCGCTGTTCACCACGATCGTGCTGGCGCTGGTCATCGTGATCCAGGTCGCTCGAAACCTGTTGGTTCCCAGTGGCTCGGTGACGGTGGAAGTGAACGAGCAGAAGACGCTGGAGGTGCCTGTCGGCGGCAAGTTGCTGGGAGTCCTGGCCGATGCGGGCATCTTTGTCTCTTCGGCGTGCGGTGGCGGTGGTACCTGCGCCCAGTGCAGCGTCAAAGTATTGTCGGGTGGTGGTGATATTCTGCCCACCGAGAAGTCCCATTTCAACAAACGGGAAGTGCGCGAGGGATATCGACTCTCGTGCCAGGTGCCGGTCAAGCAGCCGATGGTGATCGAAGTGCCGGCCGAGGCACTGGAAACCAAACGCTGGCTGTGCCGCGTGCGGTCGAATCGCAACGTGGCCACGTTCATCAAGGAGCTGGTGCTCGAGTTGCCCGCAGGCGAGGAAGTCGCCTTCAAGGCAGGCGGCTACATCCAGATCGAAGTTCCGCCGCACACGGTCCAGTACCGGGATTTCATCATCGAAGACCGATTTCGCGGTGATTGGGACAAGTACAACATGTGGCGGTACACGTCGCATGTCGACGAACCGGTGGTCCGCGCCTATTCGATGGCGAATTATCCGGGCGAGAGGGGCATCATCATGTTGAATGTCCGGATCGCCAGTCCGCCGCCGCGGGCTCCCGAAAATGTGCCGCCAGGGAAAGTCTCGTCGTATATTTTCGGACTCAAACCGGGTGACGAAGTGACGATTTCCGGACCGTATGGCGAGTTCTTCATCAAGGATACCGATGCGGAAATGGTCTACATCGGTGGTGGAGCCGGCATGGCGCCGTTGCGGAGCCACATGTTCGAGCTCTTCAAGAACCGAGAAATCTGACCGGAAGGTCACCTATTGGTACGGTGGTCGCAGTGCTCGTGAGTTGTTTTACGTGGACGAGTTTCGGGCCATTGAGAAGGAATTCCCGAATTTCGGCTTTCACTTGCGCTCTCCGAGCCGCTGCCCGAGGACCATTGGAACGGGTACACCGGATTCATTCACCAGGTGCTGTACGACCACTATCTGAAAGATCATCCGGCTCCCGAGGATATCGAGTACTACATTTGCGGCCCGCCCATGATGAACGAGGCCGTGTTTGGCATGCTCGATGATTTGGGTGTGGAGAAGGAGAACATCGCCTTCGACGATTTCGGCGGTGCAGCAGCAACGTATCTCTGTAGCTCGGCACGCCAGAGCCGATTGCCTATAGTCTCAGTGTGAGCAACACTCGCCAACTCCCCTCCGACCTCGCGTCGGTGGTTCCGGGTTTGACAGCTAACTCCCCTCCGACCTCGCGTCGGTGGTTCCGGGTTTGACAGCTAACTCCCCTCCGACCTCGCGTCGGTGGTTCCGGGTTTGACAACTACAAGGCCATACTTCTGCGAACTGCGGCCGAGTCTTCACGTTTCCGACTGGCCGGCAGGTGGCCGAGTCCGAATCACACCGCAGCTGATTTCGGGCTCGCCTCAGTCCCGGTCGAATGCGCCACTGCCACTCGACCGAGCGACGTTCCGCAGATCGCAGGTGGTCTCCAAAGATAACTTCCACGGGCACGAGGCCGGTGGCGTGCATCCTTGATATCACGCTTGCTGTTTGGTGCTGGCCGAAGACCAGCTGATGATCGGAGATTGGGAAACGTGTAAGGACTCGTCCGGAAATAAGTTACCGGTTCCGCATTCCTCTCCACCGCCCCGCGGCGCGGGAATAGCGGGGGAGAGGGTAGGGTGAGGGGCGATAAATACGGTAACTTGTTGCCGGACGAGTTCTAACGCTTCCCGCCGCGGGAGAATGCAAAACCACCATGAAGAAGATCGTGGCGATTGCTCTACTCGTGATCGGAGCCTACCTGGCTGTTCGCTTAACCCGCCAACCGCAGGTCGCGGTCGCCACATTGGTCGGGCCCACGATGGGAACCACCTACAGGGTGCGACTCGCTGGCGACCTGTCGGCCAGCGAGCAAGAGACCTGGCAACGTCGGATTCAGGCATGCGTGGACAGAGTCAATCGGCGAATGTCGACTTACCAAGGCGATTCCGAAATCTCGCGGTTCAACCAATCCCGTTCGCAGGAGTGGTTCTCTGTCTCACGGGATACGGCAACGGTTGTTGCCGCATCGCTGGACGTCTCCCGGCAGACAGACGGGGCGTTCGACATTACGATCGGCCCGCTAGTCAATATCTGGGATTTCGGTCCGGAGGAACGCTCTCGAGGCGTGCCTTCGGATGCCGAAATTGGAGCAGCTCTTACGCGCGTCGGGTACCGGCACGTGGAGGTGCGGCTCGACCCCCCCGCCTTGCGCAAGAAGATCCCCGACCTCTACCTTGACTTGTCGGGAATTGCAAAAGGATTTGCGGTGGACCAGGTTGCGCAACTGCTCGAGCAAGGGGGGATCCCGGCGTATATGATTGAGATCGGTGGAGAAGTGCGCACCAAAGGCGCCAAGGGCGACGGCCAGGCCTGGCGGATCGGTATCGAGCGGCCTGTTGCCGGAGAACGCAGTCTGCAGCTTGTACTCAGGCTCGGAGACGGCTCTGTGGCGACATCGGGAGACTATCGCAACTTCTTTGAATGGGAAGGCGAGCTATACTCTCATGAGATCGACCCGCGTACGGGCCGGCCAGTGCGCAGTCAGGTGGCTTCCGTTTCGGTGATGGACCCAAGCGCCATGCGTGCTGATGCGTTGGCAACGGGATTGATGGTCATGCAACCAGAAAAGGCGTGGCATCTGGTGGTTGAATTGGGGCTGGATGTCATGATGGTTCTCCGCGACGAACAGCGATTCGAACAGCGAATGACTCCGGGCTTTGAAGCGGCGATCGTTGATGATCTAGATCGAGGTGCGAAATGAAGTTGCTCCTGTTCTCGTTACTTGCTTTTGGACTCGCGATGTTGGGCATGTCGCTGGGGGTCATCTTCAGTGACCGGCGCATTCGAGGTTCCTGTGGCGGCCTGTCGACTCTCCCAGGCAAACATGGCAAAGTTGCCTGTGAAGGCTGCCCGACCGGTGGAAAGGGAACTGGCAACGGCTGTGCTCGCGAATCCCAGGAACACGCGGCTTCGAAAGCCTGACTCGTTCCCATTTGGTCGTGGCGTTTTCCATTTATGCAAAGGCGTGGGCTGGCTGAGAAATCCGGGCGCACGTGGCTTAACGCCGAGTTATCCACGACCAAGGACAACTCGATACCCTCGTTCCCGTGCGACCTGGTCCTTACTTGTCGTTCGGTCTCCAGTCGTTGCCTTGTCAGCAGGTGCCAGCGCGAGGGGTTTGTGCGGAAAGGCACGATGATCGTGATGGACAATTCGTGCGAAATGGTATGGTCACGGTGACACTCATAATATTGTTTCCCAGGGAACGATTTCTTGTTGCACTGGGGGACCGAAACTTGTAACCTTTGAGGCAGTCGCAAGCTACCAGCGTGGATCGTGGCAGTGCGAGGCGGGTGGGCTGGATTCGCATCTTGATTCAGCTTCTTTAGCGCGAAGCGACAGTTGCTCCTAGTTGCGTATGGAGCGATTTGATTTTTGCAGAGAGTACATCACGATCGTTGGAGTGGAAGCATGTCGAGACCCATTGTTGCTGGCGACATCATGGTCACGAAGTTGATCACATTGTCACCGGACATGAAGCTGCGCGAAGCGGCAAAGCTCCTGCTTAAGAGCCGTATTTCCGGTGCACCGGTGGTCGATAAGGAAGGGGATTTGATTGGCGTCTTTTCTGAGAAGGACGTAATGGGCGCCTTGATCGACGCGATTTACGATGAGTTGCCTTCTTCCGAAGTACGAAGTTACATGTCGCGAGACTTACATACGATCACTGAGGATGTCGATCTGCTGGCGATTGCCCAGATCTTTCAGACCCAGGGATTTCGTCGCCTGCCGGTCGTGCGTGATCGGAAGCTGGTAGGACAGATCAGTCGCCGCGATGTGATGGCCGCCGTCATCAAACTGCTGGAGCCGGCGGCAGATCGCAAGGCCGCTGTGCTCTATCTCGGCGCACTGCGCGAGCCCCCCGACGATTTCCTGCAGTGAAGGGTCCAGCATGATCTTTCGCCGGACGCGTTGTCGCGCGTCGTATCTCGATGTTAACTCTCGATCAAGTCAAGCACCGTTTTCGCTGATCGCAGTTTGTCCAGTCGCGCTTCAGCCAGCGGATGGTTGAGCCAGCGTGGACGCAAGGGGGGAGGATGAAGCACGCCGCGAAACAGCAATTCACGAATGATGGGAATATGATCCACGGCCATCTTACCCACCAGCAGAGGCTCCATCTCACCGCCGTCGCGCAAGTACTGGAAGATTTCGACCAGACCTTTCAGGTAGACAGCATCCTTCGTGAGACCTCCCGCACGATAGACTCGGACGGCAATGGTGAACGCCGTGCGCGGCTCGAATCCGGCCTGTTCCGTGAGCATACGGAAGACCTCTACCAAGGGAACTCCGCGAACCAGTTGGTCGGTGGCCACGACGCGTGCTGCCAGAGTTCTCATTCGCGATTGGCTCAACCCGCCCACGAGGTATTCAGAGAGGACGGCCAGACCTTCTTGGAGTCCGTCATATCCAGCCAACCCCACTTTGAGCAACCGCAGCGGCTGGGAGGCACCGTTGAAATAGGTGACGAGGTGCGTTCCGACTTCGTGTTGCAGCAGCGCTTCAGCTCGTCCGGCGACGAGTGTGGTTTCGCGGCCGATTAACAGGTTTCCACCAGTGGAAAGGAGTCCGCTGTACATGTCGTCACGGACGATGGCCCGCGCAGTGAACCCTTTTGTTTGCCGTCGATAGAACTGGATTTCGCGTTTCGCCAGCCGCGCGAATTCCGCGGCTCCGATCTTCTCTTCCTTCGGTGACTCTCCGCGCGTCAGTCGGCGGAGAATTTCGCCCGCTAACAGGGCCAGTGACGCCGGTACACCCCCGAACACTTGCAGGCTGCCTGGCAGAAACTTCCTGGTACCGATGTCGGCTAACATGGTGATTTGGCGATCGAGTTCGTCCTGTGTCTGGCGAAAGACATGTTCCAGGGCTGGATCGTCGATCTGTTCGGTGCGTATGCCGAGTAGTTTGCGCTTGAGCAGCAGTGGATCGTGGTCGACGGGTCGATACTGGAAACGTGGTTCCTTTTGGAAGTCATCTTCCACGAACGTGTGCCACGAACGCTCGGCATTCACGGGGGTTGTGAGCAGCAAGAACTTGAACTGACTGCTCACTTCCGCCAGCTGCCGATCGACGTTCCACACCAGTTTGGGGAGGGACCGTCGTCCCAGTACGTAGTAGTGTTGCGGTCTCACGTTGGTGCGATTAAGCGCGAACGTGAAGAACGCCTGTTTCAGCGCCCGGTTCACGCCGCGGCGGAGCCGCCGCAGCACGTCCTGGTAAATCTCACCGGTTTGCGGGTCGCGATAGACGGGTCGAATTTCCAGGCCCAGAACGTGGCAGCTCAGACGCTCGGCATCCGACGCGGAGACCAGTTGCTGCATGCCCGGCGCGTGGGTGCGTGCGTTGAGGTTGATGGCTACTTCACTCGCCTGGCGATGGATTCTGATACGCTGCAGAGCATACTCGAGTTTGGAGACGGTCCCGTCGGGGCGGTGCGGCAATCGTGTGACGATGCGGAACGCTGGCTGGGGAAGCAGTGGTTCGGCGGTGAGCTCGTCAAGGGCTTGGGGCACCTGACGATCGTCACCGGACCAGACTTCAAGCATCAGGAAGGATCCCAACCGCGTGGCCGCCAGTTCGGCAATTTGACACACCAGTTTTCCCAGCCCTTGGCGTCGCGCGGCCTCGCCCGGGGCGCTCAAATACGCCGCTTCTGCCGCCACGAAAAGCTCCGTCCCGGCATCCACCCGGCGCGGATTGCGCCGATAGATGCAGAGAAAGGGCAACAGCCGCTCCATGTTCAGCATGCCGCCGCCAGGCAGGCGTTGCCGCACGGGACGGTTGCTGCCCAGGGATGTTATCACGCCGCGAATCAGACTGTCGCTGATCGGCTCCAGATCCCTCTCTGTCATAGGCACCTCGAATGGTCCGGGGGCTCACCAGCCGTGTGCTGGGTTACCCGGAATTGTCGCTTCCGTTCGGATGAATCGGCAAGATGGGGTCGCAGCCGACAATCGGCATCTGATCCCGGTCTCGCCCGGATGATTCACAAAACTCGTAGTGTGGGTCGAGCAAGCCGTGCTGCTGGTGGGTCTTCGCTGGCTCGTTTCTGCCCACACAAACACGGACCGTTGCTGGGGAGCTGATCGGCGGGCGCAGACCCACCAAACCGTTGCGCGAGCTTGACCCACCCTACGTGAACAATCCGGGCTAGAGAGTTGAAGAAACGCCGAAAATGGGAGTTGATTTCCCACAAATAGACCGAAAATGTCGGCTGAACCCTTTTCCTGGACGCATAAACGGATCACAATCTCCGGATTACCGGTGACGCACTTGCTCCCACCGCCTCACCAACTTTGCCTCGGTATACGAACGGGAGTTTGTTCGGTAGAATCGGAAGCCAAACAACTCTTGGCCCAGGTTTCCTGTGCTCGGAGTTTTCAGGCAGCAGAAGGTTCTTCTTCATCGGCTTCGTCCGATCGTTTACTTGGTGCACGTAAACCTCGAGAGTCTCGCAACACAGGATGATCGGATCATTGTTTCCAGCCTGGATTGACCGCATCAAACCCCTCGCCGGGGTCGGTCTGTTTGCCGGTTCGTTGTACGTGGTAGCGGTGCTCTACTACGGTGGTTCCCCGGAGACCTGGCGTGTCGGGTACTCGCCCGAACAGCCGGTCCCGTTCAGTCATGCGTTGCATGCGGGTCAGCTGGGGATGGACTGTCGTTACTGCCACACGACGGTCGAGAACGCCGCCATGGCTGCCATTCCCCCCTCGGCGACCTGCATGAATTGCCATAAGCAGATTGCTCCGGCCAGTCGCAAGCTGCTGGTGATCAGGGACACCTACGCCAGCAACGCATCGGTGCCGTGGATTCGCGTTCACGACTTGCCGGACTACGTCTATTTCAATCACAGCGCGCATGTGACGCGCGGGGTAAGTTGCGTGTCGTGCCACGGTCGCGTGGATCAAATGCAGCAGGTATACCAGGCCAAACCCCTGAGTATGTCGTGGTGTCTGGACTGCCATCGCAATCCCGACCCGCACCTGCGGCCACCTGAGTTCGTCACCGATTTGGACTGGGTTCCAGAAGAGGATGCGGCGGAAACTGGCAAGCGGGTGCGTGAACAGCTTAACATCAATCCGTTGACAAGTTGCTCGACATGTCATCGATAGGCGATCAAAGAACATTGAAGACACATTGGCGAAGCTTAGCGGAGTTGAATGACTTGCCGGAGTATCGTGCCTTTGTTGAGGCGGAGTTTCCGGAAGCCGTGGACCCGGGGGGAATGAACCGCCGGCGGTGGCTGCAGGTCATGGGGGCCTCATTTGCGCTGGCCGGGGTGGCTGGTTGTGAGACCAAGAGGCAGGAGATCCTTCCCTTCGCCAAGCGTCCGGAAGGCCGCACACCAGGAAAGCCGCAGCAATTCGCGACGGCCATGGATCTGTCCGGCAGCGCGATCGGACTGCTGGTCACATGTGTCGACGGGCGGCCGATAAAGGTGGAAGGCAACCCACAGCATCCTCAAAGCCTGGGGGCCGCCAACTCGTTGGCTCAGGCATCCATTCTCGAGCTGTACGACCCGGATCGCAGCCAGAGCCCCGTGCAGCTGG
Source organism: uncultured Planctomycetota bacterium (assembly GCA_963700575.1). Lineage (GTDB taxonomy): Bacteria > Planctomycetota > Planctomycetia > Pirellulales > Pirellulaceae > JAJRVM01. The sequence goes on from CAVOYC010000005.1 coordinate 27,819, forward strand.
CGGCCACGAGTCCGACAGTGTGGGCGAATTTTGACGAGGCGATGGAGAGCCATTTTGCCGCGGTCAAGGAAAGGCAGGGGACGGGGTTTGCCGTGTTGGCCCAGGCGAACAGCTCACCCACGTTAGCTCGCATGCGTGAGCGACTGTTGAAGCAGTGGCCGCAGGCCAGGTGGGCTGAGTATGAACCGTTGACGGACGATCATGTCCTGGAAGGGGCGAGACTGGCTCTGGGATCGCGATATCGCACGCAGCTGGATCTGAGGGCCGCCCGCGTGACTGTCTGCCTGGATGCGGATCTGCTTGGGTCGCATCCCGCCTCGTTGCGTTATGCGCGCGACTTTGCCGAAGGACGTCAGGTCGTCGACGGCCAGATGAATCGGCTGTACGCGGTGGAGAGCGGGTTTTCCATTACCGGTTCGGCATCCGATCACCGCCTGCCGGTGCGGAGCGGTCAGATTGCCGCTTTTGTGGGGCGTCTGCAAACGGCTGTGAAGCAGTGGATCAGCGGTGATGCCGGGATCGATTCCGACGGCACGCAGGCGGACAAATTCCTTGCGGCTGTGGCGACCGATCTCGTGGCTCATCGCGGTGCCGGCATTGTGGCTGCCGGGCCGCAGCAGCCTGCAGCGGTGCACGCCGCGGTCCACAGTCTCAATGCGTTGCTCGAGAACGTCGGCAAGACGGTCCGCTACACGCTTGACGAAGGGGCGGGGTCGCCTGGGCACGTCATTTCTTTGGCCGAGTTAGCGAGCGAGATTTCGGCGGGCCATGTAGGGACGTTGCTGATCCTGGGGGGCAACCCCGCATACGATGCGCCGGCGGACCTGGATTTCGCGGATGGCCTGAAGAAAGTCCCGATGACGATCCACGCGGGTCTTTATCGCAACGAGACGGCTCGGGCATGCCAGTGGCACGTTCCGCAGGCGCATTTTCTCGAATCGTGGAGTGACGCGCGGTCGTATGACGGAACTTACAGCGTCGTGCAACCCACCATCGCCCCACTGCATGGCGGGAGAACGTGGAGCGAGCTGCTGGCCCGGATGCTGGGGGATGTGTTAGCGAACCCGGAGAAGCTGGTTCGCGAGACGTTCGATGCGATCGCCGGCGACGAGTCCAGCGAGAATCTGTGGCGCAAAACAGTGCACGACGGTTTGCTGGCTGGCAGCGCCTGGCCCGAGGCCACCGTTTCACAACCGAGGGAGACTCCGCTGCCGACGCAGCTCTCAGGCAACGAACCGGAGAACGGTCAGCTGGAGCTCGTCTTCTGCCGAGACGCTTCGGTGTACGACGGACGATTCGGCAACAACGGTTGGCTGCAAGAGTGCCCGGACCCGCTGACGAAGCTGACCTGGGACAACGCGGCACTAATTGGGCCCGCGACTGCCAAGATGCTGAAAGTAGCCTCCCAGACGATGGCCACGCTGAAGTTGAGTGGCCACGAACTGACGGTGCCGGTGTACGTGATGCCTGGTCAAGCGGAAGGTTCGGTTGCCATTGCGTTGGGATACGGCCGAACGGCAGCGGGCCTGGTCGGCGGCCTGGAGGACGAGAACATTCCGGCGGTGGGAGTCAATGTCTATCCGCTGCGAACGAGTAAGGCGATGTACATTGCCGACGGTTTGACTGTGGAGCCCCGCGGTGAAAAGTATCGGCTGGCTGTTACTCAGGATCACTTTGCTATCGACACGGTTGGCATGCAAGAGCGGGCCAGGCGGATTCCGGTGCTGGTGCGCGAGGCGTCGTTGGAGCAATACAAGGAACATCCGGATTTTGCCCAGCACATGGCGCATGTTCCCCACCTGGAGTCGATGTGGAAAGAGCACGAATATGACGGCCATCGCTGGGGGATGTCGATCGATCTCTCGAAGTGCATCGGCTGCAATGCATGTGTGGTAGCTTGCCAGGCGGAGAACAACGTTCCGGTGGTCGGTAAAGAGCAGGTCCTGCGTGGTCGCGAGATGCATTGGATTCGCGTTGACCGCTACTTTAAGGGAGAGTCCGAAGCGGCGGAGAATGTGGAAGTGGTGATGCAACCGGTGGCCTGCCATCACTGCGAATTAGCACCTTGCGAGCAAGTGTGTCCCGTAGCAGCGACGGTGCACAGCAGTGAAGGGCTCAACGATATGGTGTACAACCGTTGTATCGGGACACGCTACTGTGCCAACAACTGCCCCTACAAAGTGCGGCGTTTCAACTACTTCAACTACCACAAGGAGTTGGAGGACGCCAATCGCGAAATCAGCAAGATGATGTACAACCCCGAGGTCACGGTGCGGTCACGAGGCGTGATGGAGAAGTGTACGTATTGCGTTCAGCGGATCCAGGCGGTGAAGATCGAGGCGAAGAATGCCGGCGCACCGATTCGTGACGGAGAAATCGTGACCGCCTGCCAACAGGCCTGCCCGACACAGGCCATTGTGTTCGGTGATCTGGCCGACAAAGATGCGCAGGTGGCCGGTTGCCAGCAGGACACGCGATCTTACGCCATGTTGGCCGAGCTGAATATCAAGCCACGGACTGCGTATTTGGCGAAGATCCGCAACCCGCATCCCGATCTCGTATCCGACTCAGGCGAGCCGGAACATTAGACGAAATGGTTCGACGTGGCGCTCATGTTGTTGCATTCCAATGTTCGACGAAAACATTTAGCTTCGGTGCCCGAGGCGTGCTTAAATGGGCGAGAAGACGGGGCATGAGTCGAAGCAGACAATTCGAAGCCTTGTGATGGCCGGGACAGCAAACGGTGGGCAGCGGCTTTTGCTCGCTGACGGTTGGCGTAGGCGACTACAGGATTGACTATGGCGGTTGTAGACAACACTTTCAATGATCCGGCTCGACGAGCGCCGTTGGTAACCGAACCGACGGATTATACGACGGTAACGAATACCGTGTGTGAGATTGCGGAGCGGTATCGGCCGCCTCGCAGTTGGTACGTGGCGTTCGCGTTTTCGGTGGCCTTGTTGGGAGCCTTGGGGCTGGCGGTCGTCTACCTGATTGCGACGGGTGTGGGTGTCTGGGGGAACAACAGTCCGGTCTTCTGGGGCTGGCCGATCGTCAATTTCGTGTTCTGGGTCGGCATCGGTCACGCCGGCACGTTGATCTCAGCGATTCTCTTTCTGTTCCGGCAACAGTGGCGCACCAGTATCAACCGCATGGCCGAGGCGATGACGATCTTCGCGGTCATGTGTGCCGGTTTGTTCCCGGGCATTCACGTTGGCCGGATCTGGCTGGTCTACTGGTTGGCACCCTATCCAAATTATCTGGCGATGTGGCCGAATTTCCGCAGCCCACTGTTGTGGGACGTTTTCGCGGTCAGCACCTACGCGACAGTGTCCGCCCTGTTTTGGTATTTGGGTATGATTCCCGACCTGGCCACTTTGCGCGACCGGGCGACGACCACGATCCGCAAGTTGGCTTACGGCGTGGCTTCTTTGGGCTGGACCGGCTCGGCTCGGGCCTGGCATCGCTATGAGCGCGCCTACCTGCTGCTGGCCGCGCTCGCGACACCGCTGGTGCTGAGCGTTCACTCCGTGGTCAGTTTTGACTTTGCGGTGGCACAGGTTCCTGGCTGGCATACGACGATCTTCCCTCCCTACTTCGTGGCGGGAGCGATTTTCAGCGGATTTGCCATGGTCATCACCTTGGCGGTGCCGGCGCGGGCCTATTTTGGATTGAAGAATCTCATCACAATGCGACACCTCGAGAATATGACCAAGGTCATTCTCGCCACCAGTTGCATGGTCGGATATGCCTACGGAATCGAGCTGTTTACGGCCTGGTACAGCCAGAATCCCAACGAGTCCTTCTTATTCTTGGGGAACCGGCCATTCGGTCCTTACGCTCCAGCATATTGGACCATGGTCTGCTGTAACGTGGTGATTCCCCAGTTGTTCTGGTTCCGCAAGTGCCGCACGACTCCCTGGATCATGGTGATCATCGCCCTGTTGGTGAATGTTGGCATGTGGATGGAGCGGTTTGTCATCATGATGTCGCTGACGCGCGATTACCTGCCGTCCAGCTGGGGCTCGTTTATGCCCACGCCCATTGACGTAATCATGTTTATCGGCAGCTTTGGTCTTTTCTTCACGATGTTTCTGCTCTTCTGTCGCTACCTGCCCATGGTGGCGATGGCGGAAGTCAAGACAGTTCTGCCCCATGGACACCAGCCGTGACCGAGCACGAAGAACAATCAGATCAGAACCAGCTCCTCCAAGGCTTGCTGGCTGAGTTCTCCGATCAAGAGTCGCTTTTGAACGCGGCGCGCGCCGTGCGTGAGGCGGGTGTGCGTCGCTGCGACAGTTACACGCCCTTTCCCATCCATGGCATGGAACGAGCGATGGGCATTCGTAACACCCGTTTGCCGTGGGTAGTGTTCGTGGCCGGCGTCACTGGGTGTATCGTTGCTCTGTTGCTGCAGTGGTGGACGAACGCCGTCGACTATCCGCTCAATATCAGCGGCAAACCGATCTTCAGTCTGCCAGCAAACATTCCCGTCACCTTTGAGCTGATCGTGCTGTTCAGCGCCTTTGCGGCTTTTCTTTGTGCCCTGGGCTTGAACGGTTTGCCCCGCTTTAATAACCCACTGTTTCGGCAAGAACATTTTCGTCGCGCCACGTCGGATCGTTTCTTCATTGGTATTGAATCGGGCGATCCCTTGTTCGACGAAACGCGGATGCGCGAGCTGTTTGAGGCGCAGGGGGCCATCTCCATCGAGCGCGTCCATGGTGCAGCCCGTCCGGCGAAGATTCCGTTAGCAATTCATCTGATTGGTGTGGTGGTATTGTGTTGCGCTTTCATCCCCCCACTCTGGATCGCCAAAGATCGGGTCACGAAGTCCGATGTGCCGCGTATTCACCCAGTGACGGACATGGACTTCCAGCCCAAGTTCAAGGCGCAGGCCGAGACATCACTGTTTGCCGATTTGCGAACCATGCGTGAGCCGGTAGCAGGGACGATTGCCCGCGGGGACCTGCGTGAGGACGACCATTTCTATCGCGGACTTGCGGCAGGCGAATTCGCGGAGACTTTCCCGCGGCAGTTCGGATCCATCAATCAGGCAATGATGACGCGGGGCCAGCAACGTTACAACATTTATTGTGCCACGTGCCACGGGTTGGCGGGTGATGGGGACGGAATTACGTCCAAGCGAGCATTGGCTCGGGCCGACTCGCCCCAGTGGCGGCCTCCTCTGTCGCTGCACAGCGAGGCGGTTCTGGGGCAACCGGTCGGGAAGATTTACAACACCATTGCCAACGGTGTCGACCGAGAGAACAACGGGAATCTATCGATGCCGGCCTACGGTCCGCAGATCGCCCCCCGCGATCGCTGGGCCATTGTGCTTTATGTGCTGGCACTACAGCGGAGCCGAAACGCGGTGTTGGACGACATGCCCGTCAACGAACGAGAGACGTTGCAGTTACCCGATTTGAATCGTTAGCCGAGACAAGCATCCCACAACAACCCACAGCGACACGTTGGCCGACTGTTACGCGTCGCCTTGGTATTGAGCTGAGTGAGCAGCCATGCAGAAGCATGAAAATCCCGAACTTGGCCACAATGAAAACACGACGCTGGCCGCGATTTCGCCCCGAGTGAGTCGGGGCACCGCCGCCGCCGGCGCTGTCGTGCTGCTGATCGCGCTGATCCTGGGCTGGGTTCGCGGGGATGCGAACAAGCTGGAATATTTTTTCCATGCCTATCTGGTCAGTTTCTGTTTCTATCTCAGTATTTCCTTGGGAGCGCTGTTTTTCGTCGCACTGCACCATGCCAGTCGCGCTGGATGGAGTGTTAGCGTGCGACGCGTGATGGAGATCGTGGCCGCCAACATCTTCTTGATGGCCCTGCTCTTCATACCCATTTTGCTCGGAGCGATGCTGGGCGGTCCATCGCTTTATACATGGACCGATCTGTCCCAGATTCAGGACGAAAACGTGGTGCATATTCTGCAGGGTAAGCAAGCCTATTTGAATTTGCCTTTCTTCACGTTTCGAGCCATCGTGTTTTTCGGCGTGTGGGGTGGACTCACCTGGTTCTTCTGGCGAAAGTCGCTGGAACAGGATGAATCGGGCGATGTGAGCTTATCCTTGCGGATGGAGCGGGTCAGCTATCCCGCCCTGATTCTGTTCGCCTTGACGGTCACCTTTGCTGCCTTCGACTGGATCATGTCTCTGACGCCGGTCTGGTTCAGCACGATCCTTGGCGTCTACTACTTTTCGGGGGCGGTGGTGGGGGTTCTGGCCACCGTGATCTTGCTGTTAATCGGTTTGCAGGCCTCCGGGAGGCTTACCCGGACGGTGACCACGGAGCACTACCATGAACTCGGCAAGCTTCTCTTTGCATTTGTCGTGTTTTGGGGTTACATCGCCTTCTCGCAGTACATGTTGATCTGGTACGCGAACATACCTGAAGAGACGGAATGGTACCTGCCGCGCCAGGAGGGGGGCTGGATCGCCGTTTCCGTGATTCTGCTGTTTGCGCATTTGTTGATTCCTTTCCTGGGTCTGATGTCCCGCGAAGCGAAGCGCCGCAAGGGCGTTCTCGGCTTTTGGGCGGTCTGGTTGCTGGTCGTACACTGGATCGATGTACAGTACCTGGTTATGCCTAGTTTTAGTGAGGAAGGGCTTCCTTTTGGCCTGATCGACGTGTGCTGTGTGATCGGCCTCGGGTTGATTTATTTCGCCGGCATATTGACGATCGCCGGGAACCGTGCCCTGGTGCCCACTCGGGATCCGCGGATGGGCGAATCGCTGGGGTTCGAGAATTTGTAGAAAGTCTGGCCGATATGCTGGCAGATGCGTCGTCGGGGATGGCACCGCTCGGAACGTGGCATCTTCGAGGCAGTGTTGGGGCAGTGAGGCAATTGGCGGTTTCTTGGCCCCAGGTGTCGTGTCTATAGTGAATTAGAGTGTGATGTCCACATGAGTGCGAATCTTCCTGACAGCCTCGCAGTGCGTTTCCTGAAACCCCCTATTGGTGCGGCATGGTCTTCAACGACGGCGTTAAGGTTGGTCCGGTGGCCTATATCGGTTTGGTCAGCGTGCTAGTCACATTTGTGCTCGTTTTGATGTTGCAGGTCCTGTACTTCCGGCAGCACAACGAGATGGTAGCCGCTGAGCTGGCGGCTGAGGGACCACCGCCAGAACTAGCGGACTTGACAGCCAAGCAGCAAACGGCGTTGACGCAGCGCGGATTCGTGGATCGGAACACGAAACGTTGTAGCGGTCGGAGTCAATCGCGGGATGGAGCTGGTACTGACCGATCTCGCGGCGGGGAAGCCCGCCGCGGAGGTCACGGGTCCCAAACCGGCAGTCGCAGTCAGCGACAGTCCTCAGCCAGACAAGTCCCAGGGAGACACGTCGCCGGAAAAGCCGAAGTCGACGGCGGAAGTGCTGCCCGCGGCTGGGCAGCAACCGACGACGGACGCCGCAGTGGAATCGATCAAAGGACCAGGAAAAGAACGGGAGAAGAACGATGACGGCAAATCTTGAGCCGCGGCCGCGATGCTGCGTGAGGCTCTTGCCGCCTGGCGGCCGGTTCGGTGCGTTCACAGCGATCCATGGCCGGAATGTCGGGCTGCTGGTTCTACTGGCCTTCGTTCTGTCGTGCTCGGCTCCCGCACGAGCGGAACGTAAAGAAGCGCCGCCGAGAGACCTGGATGAAGTCGTGGTGCAGGAGCATTTGAATGATCGCCTCCCGCTCGATCTGTCGTTCGTTGACCACGACGGTCAGGCCGTCAAGCTGGGCGACTACTTTGATGGCGAGTTGCCGGTGATCCTGACACTGAATTATTCCAGTTGTCCGATGCTGTGCAGCCTGCAGTTGGAGGGTTTGTTCGACGGTCTCAAGAAGATGAACATGAGGCTCGGCGAGAAGTACCGCATGGTCACGGTCAGTATTGATCCGACGGAGCCGACCGAGCGCGCTGCCATGACGCGGGAGAAGTACCTGAAGCGTTACGGGCGGCCAGGAAGCGGAGCCGGATACACGTGCTTGGTTGGGAAGAACAAGGAGATCAAGCAACTGGCCGACGCGATAGGGTTTGGTTACCGTTATCGTTCCGGAGACAGGCGAGTATGCTCACACGGCGGTCACCATGATTTGCACGCCTGACGGTCGCTTGTCTCGTTATTTGTACGGTGTGGAGTATGACCAGCAGACGCTGCGGTTGTCCTTATTGGAAGCGTCCGAGGGCAAGATTGGGACGCCGATGGAACAGTTGTTCTTGTTCTGTTTTCAATACGACTCGGCAAGGGGCAAGTACGGCCCTTCGGCATTCAAGTTAATGAGACTCGGCGCCGTGACCATGGTGTGCGTAGTGGGCGGGGTGTTGTTTGTTTACTGGCGGCGAGAGTCGAGGGAGATCTCGCAGAGAGGAATCGGTGGAGACGCAATGAGCAACTTTTTATCGCGGATGCAATCGGTGCCGGCCGCCATCCTGGCAGACGGTTCGTTCTGGTTGCCCCCACCCGACAGCTCAACGGCACCGGCAGTGGATTGAGTTTTCTATTTGATATTGGTCGTCTGCGCGGTCTTTTTTCTGGCGGTAATTTCGGTGATGGTTTACTTTTCGGTCGTCTATCGGCGCCGGCCGGGTCATCAGGCTGAAAAGACGGCCACTCACAGTAACGTGCTGGAAGTCACGTGGACGATAATTCCCCTGCTGATTGTGGCCTACATTTTTTACGCCGGGTTTTCGGCCTACATGCAGATGCAGACTGCTCCGCAGAATTCATACGAGATCCTGGTGAAAGCCCAGAAGTGGGACTGGTTTTTTACGTACCCAAACGGGTACGTGGACAGTGATCTGCATGTGCCGGTAGATGAACCGGTGAAGCTGATCATGTCGTCCGAGGATGTGATTCACAGTCTATTCATTCCTGCTTTCCGCGTCAAAATGGATTGTGTGCCGGGTCGCTACACCTATGCGTGGTTCCGCGGCACGAAGGCGGGCACGTATGACCTGTATTGCACCGAATACTGTGGCGACAGCCACTACGACATGCAGGCGAACGTGGTCGTTCACAAGTCTGGGGAATTTGACGCCTGGCTGGAGAATGCGGCGAACTTTTACAAGGATCTGCCACCCGCCGAGGCGGGTAAGATCATTTTTACCCGTTACTGCAATCAATGCCATTCTGACGATGGCACGGCCAAGACAGGACCCACCTTCAAGGGAACTTATGGGCAAACCCATGCCTTGCGCGACGGCAGTACCGTCGAAGTGGATGACAACTACATTCGCGAATCGATCATGGATCCGCAGGCCAAAGTCCGGGAAGGATACCAGCCGGTGATGCCGACGTTCAAAGGCATCTTGAGTGACGACGAGATCACCTACCTGATTGAATACATCAAGACGCTCAAGTAGCATCACGCGGTACGGCAACTCGAGTCAAGCCTACTTCGTAGCGAGCGAGTACTTAAGGCATACCATGACGACCACAACGGACACCTGGGACTCGGCAGATTTTCCCGCCGTGGGTCCCGACAACTATCTGACTCATACACGCGGTTTCGCCTCCTGGGTCTTCACGCTCGACCACAAACGTGTCGGGATCATGTTCCTGATATCGGTTACGGTCTGCCTGGGATTGGGTGCCTTCTTTGCGCTGTTGATTCGAACCGAATTGACTCATCCCGGCCCGACCATCATGACGGACACCACGGCCAGGATTGTGTCGAACCTGAGCTTCTCGGACGCGACGCTCACACCTCAGCAGATGTACAACCGTGCCTTCACGCTGCACGGTGCCATCATGATCTTCTTGTTTGTGATTCCGGCGGTTCCTTCGGCGCTGGGAAACTTCGTCCTGCCGCTGCAGCTGGGCGCCAAGGACGTAGCGTTCCCGCGGCTGAACCTGTTCAGTTATCATTTGTTTTTCTTAGGCACGGTCTTCTTCGTGCTGACCCTCTTGCTGGGGGGCGTGGATACCGGTTGGACCTTCTACGCGCCCTATAGCGTGCAGACTTCCACGGCGGTCACGACGGCGGTGATCGGGGCATTCTTTCTCGGGTTCGGTTCCATTTTTACGGGGCTGAATTTCCTGGTCACCGTGCACACCTTGCGACGTCCGGGACTGAGTTGGTTCAAGATGCCGTTGATGGTCTGGTCGTTGTATGCCACGGCAATTATCCAACTGCTGGCAACGCCCGTGCTCGCGATCACCTTGATATTGTTGTTTGCCGAACGCCTGTTCGGGGTCGGCATCTTCGACCCGCAACTGGGTGGTGATCCGATCCTGTTTCAGCACTTCTTCTGGTTCTATTCGCACCCTGCCGTGTACATTATGATCCTGCCGGCCATGGGGATCATCAGCGAAGTGATTTCCGTGCACAGCCACAAGCACATTTTTGGATACAAGTTCATTGCTTACAGCAGTATTGCCATCGCCCTGCTTGGTTTCCTGGTGTGGGGGCATCATATGTTCGTCAGCGGCCAGTCGCCGCTGGCCGGCATGATTTTCAGCGCCTTGACATTCAGCGTGGCCATCCCTTCGGCGATCAAGGTGTTCAACTGGGTGGCCACCATGTACAAGGGCTCGATTGCCTTCACCACGCCCATGATCTACGCGATGATCTTCATCTTCTTGTTCGGACTCGGTGGCTTGACGGGCTTGTTTCTCGGTGCCCTGGCCACCGATGTTCATGTACACGATACGTCGTTTGTCGTGGCTCACTTCCATTACCAGATGGCGGGCGGCGTGCTGATCGGCTTCATCTGCGGGGTGCATCATTGGTGGCCCAAGATGACGGGTAAGATGTACAACGAGACGGTGGGGCGGGTGGTGGCGATTGTGATTCTGATCGGTTTCAACCTGACCTATTTCCCGCAGTTCATTATCGGCAGTCGAGGCATGCCGCGGCGGTATTTTGACTACAAAGGACTGCTCGATCAGATTCCCGGACTCACGTTCTACCAGACGATTTCCACGATCGGCGGCTATCTGTTTGTGGCTGGCCTGATCGCGATTCCGATTTACCTGATTCACTCGTTGAAGCACGGCCGTCCGGCACCGGCGAATCCATGGGGTGGAGTGACGATGGAGTGGCAGACGAGCTCGCCGCCACCGTGGGATAACTTCGAGAAAACTCCCGAAGTGACCGATCCGTACGACTTCGATCATTTGGAATACGACGAAAAGACGCAGGGATATGTGACGGCACCATGAGCGAGACTTCCGACAAGCCAATTGCCGACAGCCACGACGAGCACCCGCCGTGGCTGGCTCACCACTTCGACACAACGCAGCAGCAGTCTGCCTCGGCCAAGCTGGGCATGTGGACTTTTCTGTTGACGGAAATTCTTTTTTTCAGTGGCTTGTTCTGCGCGTATGCCGTCTTTCGCCGCAATCATCCTGAGATCTTCTACGACGGCCATCACTTTCTCAACACGGCGCTGGGTGCCACCAACACGGCCGTGCTGCTGCTGAGCAGTTTCACGATGGCTTGGGGAGTGCGATGTGCCCAGCTGGGAAAGCAGCGCGGATTGATCGTTTGCTTGTCAGTCACCTTGGCCTGCGCGGGCATCTTCCTGGTGATCAAGGGGGTGGAATACAAGTCGAAATGGGACTACCGCATGGTGCCGGGCCAAGCGATCATCGCCAGCTGGTTCGGCGTGCAGTATGAATCGGAGTCGGCTGTACCGGGCACGCCTCCGGAGCGAGGTTTTCACCCGGACCGCCATCATTTGGAGGAAGAATTGGAGCACGCCGACCGGGAGGCTGGCGTGCCGATTCTGTCGGAGTCCCTTTATGCCGTTGAATTGAACGCAAGAATCGACAACTTGGGACCTTTTTTCGGCATCTACTTCTGTTTGACCGGATTGCACGCGATCCACGTGATTTGCGGCATTATTGCCATCACCTGGCTGTTGGTCCGAGCCGTGAAAGGGCACTTCCACGAGCAGTACTATGATGCGGTCGACTGTGTAGGCTTGTATTGGCACCTGGTCGACTTGATATGGATCTACTTGTTTCCGCTCCTCTATTTGATCCACTGAGTAGGCAGCGCCTGCGAGAGGATTCCTGGGACGATGCCCCAGTTGCGGTGACGTTTGGCATTCGGCTCAACATCGTGTTTGGAACTGACCTATGAATAACGATGCAGCACAAGTCGCTGATATGCATACCGTTGATGAGCATGAGCAGACAGCACATGTTGTTCCATGGGCGGTCTTGGCCGGCGTGTTTGTCGCCTTACTCGCCTTCACCTATATCACCGTTGCTGTCACCTCGTTTGATCTCGGCAGTCTGAACCTGTGGATTGCACTCGGCGTGGCCACGATCAAAGGTGCCTTGGTGGTTCTCTACTTCATGCACCTGCGCTACGACAGTCCCTTCAATGCAATTGTGTTCGTGACGGCACTTGTGTTCATGTTCCTGTTCTTGGGTATCGTCATCATGGATTCGATCCAGTACCAACCGGCGATACTCGAGGCGCTGCAGTCTGCACCGTAAGACAGGGGGTTCAAGTCGCCTGAGGCACGTGGTCAGCCGTTGGCAATGCAACGGCCAAGCGCTTAGGATCGGGGGAAAAATAACTTCACCTAGTTCCCTCGCCCCTTTGGGGAGAGGGTAGGGTGAGGGACCAGCAAATCTGGAAGTTATTTTTCCCCGGTTCCTTAGGGATGACTCAAAAATAACTTCCGTATATTGGATGGGTGCCACTTTCCTGAGCGAGCGCCGAAGACTTTGCCAACAACGAGAAACGCTTACCGCGAGCGGAGCCAGTGCTCGTGACGGCTCGAAGCATCATCGAGTGCCAGCGAGTCCCAGACAGCACTGGCTCCGCTCGCGATTGACGACTCGTGGTGATGGTTACGATTTGTACGCTCGCTCAGCCAGTGGCACCCGCTGTAGGAAACGCCGAAGTTATTGTGGAACCGTTCCTTACCTGGCAGTCGTTCCCCTAACGTTGCATACAAGAGATGTACGACGGACGTCCTACTCGTTGGAGTCTGCAACCGAAGGATTTCTTAGACGCGATGAATCGTCAGTAGCAGAGCGACCAGGACGGCGGGTAAGTAGAGAAAGGATGCCCAGAGCATCTTTCTTGCCGAGCCATCTTGCGGCCGCCGCAGGAAGCTTGCGGAAAGCACAAGGTAAATCAGACCAGAGAGAGCCGCGAAAACGCCAAATGTCAAGCTGTTGTAACGGAGCAGGGTTGGCAGCAGACTGACCGGCAGCAAGATCAAGGCCCCGAGCGTCGCCAGGATGCCGGCCAATCTACCGCTCGGGTCGGCCACGGTGGCCACCTGCAGGTTGGCATTTGCATAGTGGTCACGATAGATCCAGGCAATGGCGATGGCGTGCGGAAACTGCCAGAAGAAGACGATGCCGAACAGCGTCCATGTCATGGCGCCGCAAGGTGTTCCCGCAACCGCTCCGCCGATCACCATCGGCATCGCGCCGGCCACCGCCCCCACGGGCAACTGCCACACGGAAACCGACTTCAACGGCGTGTAACAGGCCACGTAGAAGACCCAATCCAGGACGGCCACGATTGCCACCAGCCGGTCAGAGAAAACGGCCAGATAGCACAATCCCAACAAAGATGTGCCGACTCCGAAGGCGAGCGCTTGGCTGGAAGGGATCCGCCCCGTGGGAATCGGGCGATGTTGGGTACGAGCCATCAGGGCATCCGAACGCTGTTCGTACCACTGGTTCAGGGCCACCGAACCGGCCGTGATGAGCGCGGTTCCGACAATCGCATGCAGAAGTTGAGACCAGGTTGGAGGCGATGCCCCGCTACACCAGGCGGCTACGGCCAGCGCAAAGAGCACCATCAGCACAATGCGAGGTCGGGTCAGCTGAAGGTACTTCTTCATCAGCAGTTGGCTTTGCCAGGATCTGGATGGCACAGGCGACAACGAGTCGAATCAACGCTACATTGGCATCTTAGTCGAGACCAGCGGTCTGAGGAACCGAACCAGAACCGGCTGTCATCAGGATGCAGCGGCTGAGGTTTTGGAACTCCTGACCGCAGCTCGCGAGGGGAGCAGGGGGAGACAACCTGTTTCACAACCCGAGTGAAGACCATCATCTTGTCTGGGAATGGCCAATGTCGACAGTATCGATAGGCAAAGCAGCTCCGGACTTCGAGCTACAGTGTGTCAGTACGGACGACGATTGTGCCCGGTCCGTTTCATTGCACCACTATCGCGGGCGATGGCTGATGCTGTTTTTCTATCCCCGCGATTTTTCCTTTGTTTGCCCGACCGAGTTGACAACTTTCAGCGCACGAATCGAGGATTTCCAACACCGAGAATGTGAGATTCTGGGTTTGAGTGTGGATTCGAGTGACCTGCACCTGGAATGGCTGTCAACACCGGCATCGGAAGGAGGTTTGGGACCGTTGCAGTTTCCCCTCGGATCAGATCCCGACGGTACGGTGGCAAAAGCGTACGGGGTGTGGGTCCCTGAGAAGCAAGTGTCAACGCGCGGGATGTTTCTGATCGATCCCGAAGGCGTTCTTCAATATGCGGTGGTACACAATCTGAGCGTTGGTCGCACGCCTGACGAGGTGCTGCGCGTGCTCGACGCTCTGAGGACCGGCGGACTCTGTCCGGCAAGTTGGACGTCGGCCGACGGAACCATCGACCTGGAAGGCGCTTTGGAACCTGGCCGCATACTCGGCCACTATCGGATCCGGAAGAGATTAGGGGGTGGGGCCTTTGGCAGCGTTTTTGCCGCTTGGGATCTGCGCTGGAACGCATGGTCGCGCTCAAGGTACTGCGGAGCAACTTGTTCGAGTCGCGAGAAGCAACATTGAGTGAAGCACGCGCGGCGGCCCGCCTGAATCATCCCTATGTCTGCAGTGTTTATGCGGTGGATGAGGAAGACGGTTTGCCAACCATTGTCATGGAATACCTGGACGGTCAGCCGTTGTCGAACGTGATCAAGGAGGAGTTGCCCCCCGCGCGCGTCTGGAAATTGGCTCGTCAGATTGCTGCCGGTCTGGCGGCCGCCCACGATCAACAGGTCGTGCACGGTGATTTGAAGCCCGCCAACCTGTTTGTCACGCGTGATGGCATGGCCAAGATTCTGGACTTCGGACTGGCTCGGTCGGAAAGGGCAGCCCGGCTATCACAAACCGCCGCGCCGCCACCGGCAACACGCGAAGACGCGAGTTCCGAGTCGGTTGCGGATGCCCAATTGGCCGAGACCATTAACTGTGAGGTGATATTGTCTGTCGCGGAGACCGCGATTCGCGGTACTCCTGCATACATGTCTCCGGAACAGGCCGCTGGTCGCTTGTCCACTTCTTCCAGCGATATCTTTTCCTTCGGAATCGTGCTGTTTGAAATGTTGACCGGACGGCCGGCGTTTGCCAATCAGAAGCCGATCGACCTGCTCGCTCGTCTCCAGACTGAGGATTTGGCCCGCACGCTCGTGCCACAGGTCGATGCACAATACAGACCCATGCTGACCCGCATGCTGCAGCGAGATCCGGCAGATCGGCCGAAGGCAGACGAACTGGTTCAGGCTCTGGCATCTCTCCAGGTGGGGTGAGTACGATCTGGCAGAGTCGCCCCCAACATCGCATACAAGAGAAAGGCGACACCGCGTCCTGGCGGCGGCGACCGCCGCTGTTCTTGGCCGATTGCTCGATGTTCGCAGAACACACGTTACGTGAGGTTCGCCAGCCGCCCGCAAGACATGATTTGGCACTGCTTTGGACAAACCTGGACTTCCGTCCTACTCCTCAAGGCATGCAACTGTAGAGTTGCCGTAGATGGAATCGCGCTTCGCGAATCTGGGATGGGATTGTCAAAAGACGCTCGCGCGAATCATTTCCCCTCCGTTCTTCACCAGTACCACCGCCCCCGGCTGGAAGTGGCTCGTCCTCAACATGGCCAACGCCACGGTGCCATTCTCGCCTGGAACAATCATCGCAGATGTGAGCGTTCCAATCTCACGGCTCCCCTCGTCAATGATCAGCAGATTCTCCGTAGGTACGATGCTGGTCTCCAGCCGGACGCGACACACTTGACGGTTGACGTGCCCCAGCGCATCGATGCGGGCGATTGGCTCCTGCCCCAGGTAACAGCCCTTATTGAAAGAAATGGCCTGTCGCGTGCGAGAGGCCTCCTGGGCCAGGTTGTCTTCGCTGAGATCGAGACCATAGAGTGGGAACCCGGACAATATGCGGCAGGCATGAAACGTCTGGGCACCAGCCGGGCGAATCCCAGCTGCGACAATTGACTTCCAGATCACAGCCAGGTGCGGGCGATCAACCGATAGCAGGAAACCGCGATGGCCCCACATATCGACACGCCGAATTGCCATCTTCTGTCCGGCCTGAGTATGCATCGTATGTTGAAGGTCTTTGAGAGTGTCCGCCGGCACGCCCAACGCGCACAACTTCGCGATACTGCCAGGACCAGTGACAAATAACTCGCCAAACTCCGCCGTCCGGCCGCGCAGTTGGACGTCTTCACTGAACAGATAACGATCGAGATGTGTAAGAAGTCCTTCTTCGCCGGTGGGTGGAGCATCGATCCAGACGGCATCTGCCGCTACAAAGGCGAATAGATGCGACAGGATGCGCCCTTTGGCATTCGTCATGAAGGCTTCGCAGCCTTCACCGGCGCCGAGACGCTTGATGTCGTTGGTGCAGAAGTTATTTAGAAACGCACAAGCGTCCTTTCCGGCTAATTCGATTTGGATGCGGTCCGACACATCGATCACGACGCAGTCGTCTTGCGCCGCCTGGTATTCAGCTCGCGGATGACCGAAGTGTAGGCATTGAGGGCGGCAAAACCGGCACGTATTTGACGTCGCAAAAGGGGGTTCAGGCAGACTCCCACCGGCTTGCTGTTGAACCTCAAGTAACTCATCGAGAGGGGACATCAATCGCTCCTTGCTGGTTTCTACGCGGATCGTTCACCCCGTGCGCCAAACAGGGCCGCCAACGGCGGGACGGGTACTCCTGCCCGTCTCTCTCAGGCTCAGCCAACATTCCGAGAGCCGTTCTCAATCGTCACACTCCGGAAACCTCACAAGTGCCAGGCTGTCGCGGAAAGGGCCCAAAACTGGTAGAGCGACGGGCAAGAGTACCCGTTCTACCTCTCTTGAGGCAACTCAAAAAATTGGGGTGAAACGCTGTTCTCAACGGTGTCGTACATCTGTCTGGCCCAATCCTGATTCCCAAGCCCGACAAGGCACTAGAGCTGACCTACGTCGTGCAGCCATATCTGCCCAGTATGTCCACCAGTTGTCTGCTGAACTGTCCACGCGTGTAGATGCCATCACATCCAGCCTGTCTGGCAGCGGCCAGGCCTGCCACATTCACATGAGGTCCGAAAGCCACGATGGAAATCGCTTCCGCGGACGTGGCACGAATACGCGGCACGAGGTCTAGAAGGTCGAGATGCGGAGTTCCATAATCCAAGAGCACCAGGTGCACGTCCCCGGACTCCACGCGTGCCATCAGTGCTTCCACGCCGCGGACCACGGAAATGTCCAATCCGCAGTCAATCGCAGCACTTGTTACCTGGGACGAGAACAAGAGATCCCTGGTCAGATATACCGCACTCATTAACCTCTCCGGCCTAATTTCGCAGTGGAATCGCAATATCCAGGTACCCGATCATCATTTCGTCCCAGGTCTGATCGCCCCAGCGGACCGCCTTGTCAGGGTCCGGATTCGCTAGATTCTCCTCAGAGTTGTCGAAGTGAGCCATGCAGTGGATTTTCGTTCCTGCCGGCAGCGACTTCGGCTGCGTCAAGCGATAGGCAGTTTGCCAGTTGAAATCGTAATGGGGAACGTCCAGCAATATCTCGGACTCCCCGCTCGGGTAGCGTGCTTCGTATCGAAATGATTTGCCACGCAAGTGCATGTGCGGCATCATGGCCAGCAGTTGCACATCAAGCGGGGCGGAGGGGGATTGTGCGTCCACACGATAGTTGGCATCGCGCGGCGGGATAACGAACCGGGTCTCGACGGCGGCGGTGGTTCGGACTTCGAATTCCAAGTCGTCGCGATCGGCAAATACCAGCCCCAGCGAACTAAGGTCGGATTGCGCCGTGCCGATAGGAGTGTAATGCAGCTGGAAAATGAGCCTGGATCCCGCGCGAACTCGCTTGGCCATCCCTTTCAGGAGTGGCTTGGCACGGAGACCTGGGACGTAGGCGGCCAGGAACCCGCCCCGTTCGCCCGAGATCCCTTTGGCGCCCGGCGGCTGGGCGAAGACAAGTATGTGATGGACGACTTTTCGGTTGCCGGGCACACATTCGGCGGCGGTCACCCATTTGTCCTCCTTGAAGCCGGGGTCCACCACGAAGTATTGGTAATTGATTTCTCCGGCAGCTGCTATATCGAAGGGAATGTCTCGCATCTTCACCACCATGTCGGGGTTCTGTGGCAGCTGCCAACCGGACACATAATGTTCGGGTGGCGGCAACGACCTGAGGTCTCCCTGGGGAGCGCCGTCGGCCACCCACTTGTAGACGAGCTGCTTTTCCGCATTGCTCATGCGGCGATCGTTGGCAAACGATCCGTGATCGGGCGCGGCGTGCCACGGCGGCATGCGTTCTTCGC
This sequence comes from uncultured Planctomycetota bacterium, assembly GCA_963700575.1. Lineage (GTDB taxonomy): Bacteria > Planctomycetota > Planctomycetia > Pirellulales > Pirellulaceae > JAJRVM01. Next base: position 46,359 of record CAVOYC010000005.1, read on the forward strand.
GTACGACTTCCTCGATCATTCCGGCCCACCCTACCACTTCATCATACGAATCCAGCGCAAACGGCGCGATTTCCCCCTCCCGGTGGCACTCGACACACCGGCGTTGCAGAATTCGGCTGATCTGATCCGAATAGGTGACGCCATCGTTCTTGGTATTTGCAAAAACGCGTCCGATCTGACAGCCAGCGACTTCTGTTTCCGGCGTGCTGATCGGCCGATTCTCCAGGAGCTCTTTGACTGCTGTCGCGAGATAATCGTGCTCTTTCTTGAATCGCTGTGTTTCATATGTGTACTGGTCATCGATGCGGCCGTGATAGCGCACTTTCCGCTGCGAGTCCAGCACGAAAACTTCGGGTGTCCGCTGCGCACCAAGCAAATCAGCGATTCGATTACCCGGGTCCTTCAATAAGGGAAATTGCAGTTGATGCGTTCGCGCAAAGTGCTCCATTTCGGCCAGCGAATCGTGTTGATTCGAGTCGACGCCGAGGACCACAACTCCCTGGTCTGCGTGCCGCGCGGCCAGTTCCTGAAGTCGCTGCGCATAGAGCTTGACAATCGGACACTCGGTACCGAGGAATGCGATGACCACGATCTTGGCAGCTGAAAAATCGGACAATGAATGGGACTTGCCCCGGTAATCGGACAGAGTGAAGTTGGGAACAGTCCGCCCGACGATTGACCCGCCCTCGGCGGCATTGTTGTCTGGAATGCTCTCGGCCGCTGGCACTAGGAGGGCACAGCAGAGTAGGGTCTTGAGGATCATGGTTCTTGCCAGGGTTGCTCTATGCGAAGTGCGAGGAGGCTGGAGTTTCGATTCTGCGATCGCTCGCGGCGATGTGATACCGGGTGCACTAATTCCGTTCTTTCAGCTTGTCCTTGAACATCCGATTGAACTTCTTGATCTTGGGGCTGATGTAAGCTCTGCAGTAGGCTTGGCGAGGGTTTTCCTCAAAGTAGTCCTGGTGATAGCCTTCGGCAGGATAGAAGTTGGTGAACCTGGTGATCTCGGTGACGATGGGTCTCTTGAAGACCTTCGAGTCATCTAGCTGCTTCTTGTACTGCTCGGCAATCTCTTTCTGCTTTTCGTTGTGATAGAAAACAGCTGATCGGTACTGCGTGCCATAGTCAGGTCCCTGCTGGTTAACGGTTGTCGGGTCGTGCGTCTTCCAAAAGATCTCCAGCAGGTCCGCGAAAGAGACTACAGACGGGTCAAAGGTCAGTTGGATGACTTCCGCGTGACCGGTCTGTCCGGTACAGACGGCCTTGTACGTGGGGTTCTCGACGAAACCTCCCGCGTACCCGGATACGACTTTCTCGACGCCCTTGACCCGTTCGAAGACCGCTTCGGTACACCAAAAACAACCCGCCCCGAACGTGGCCAGTTCCAGCTTCGATTGCTTTTGCGTGTCCGTCGGCGCGAGGTCGGACGGCTGGGACTGAGCGTCGGCACAGGAAGTCATCGACGAGGATGCCCAACGCAAAGCAGAGCGTCAAGCAGACGTGTAATGCCGAACGGGCACGCGTAAAACGAAGATTACTCACAGCAACTCTCCCCTGGACCGCATATTCCCCTCGGACAGTGGAACTTACACTTTAGGATCAACTTGAGGCCTCATTAGCCCGGGTTTTATCGCCACCGGGCTTGTCCCGGTGGTAGAGCGTTTGACACCTATCTACCGTCGATCTCGGCTACCCATGAGTTGCCTTCCTGCCGGCCACGCCGCCTCCGGCGGCGCTGGCCGGCAGGAAGGTTCATTTTTCGGCTGCCAGAGTAGTCAGCAAACGTGGAACCCCCGGGACGAGCCCGGTGGCGAGGGTCTGTTACGGAGACACGAGCTACGCACACCGATCGCTGCAAAAAGGCGGTGGACAACTAGCTTGCCACAATGGATTTATAGACAGGTGCGGAGGGTTGGCAAGCCGTTTTCCGACGTTGAGTTGACGTGCACCAGCGGCGGCAAACTTCGATCGACTGCCGGTCGTCCGCGTCGCGTCACGCGCGCCTGGATGGCCTGGGTAGTCTGCCGGGAAAACCGACCCATCGCATCTTCCCCGCACGCCTGGCGGTCCACTGTCGTGGGGCAGGGGGTGCGGTATAATGCAGGTCCCTGAAAATTGCCCCTGGATGTCATGTGAGACGAATCAGGAGACACGCCTGTCGATTCGCGATCCCAGCGTGAATCTGATGGTTTTGGCGTGGCCGTGTTGGCGGTGGAACCGGATACGGGCATTCACGAGCCGAAATCTGTGGAGACCACGAAAGGCTGCATCGGGTTATCTCGCTTTAAGACCTTGGAGATCCGGTCGCGTTTCGCGACAGCAGGACACGTGAAATTGACGGGAAGTCGCGCAAGATCGCGACAACGGCCCAGGTGGCTGTGGATCGAAAAGTAGATGTTGCGGGGGTGGCAGCCGCGCGTGACGCCACCTGGCCTGCTCCTGCAAGGAGGTGACCCTTGAGTCGTCTATCACGCTGGCTCCGCAAAGCAAGGGGCACCGAGAAGCAGCCGTCCGCTAACGTGCCTCCGCGGGAAGTGCATCCGTGGCATGGGGAACTGGCACGGATCAAACAGCTGCCTCGCTACAGCCCGTTTGTCACCCCCGTCTTAGGTCCGCCGCTGCAGGTCGTGGACAGCTGGTCATTCTATCACAGTTTCCAGGAAATTTTCGTCGAACGACTCTACGAATTTGCCTGCGAGAGCCAAGCACCTTACATTGTGGACGGTGGTTCGAACGTGGGGCTGAGTATCATCTTTTTCAAGCAATTGTATCCCGCTGCTTCGATTGTCGGTTTCGAGCCAGACCCGCTGGTATATGCGGCACTACAGCAGAATATCAAGTCTTTTGGCCTGGCCGAAGTTTCGCTTTTTGAGCGGGCGGTTTGGACACACGAAACGACGATGCCGTTCTTCCAGGAAGGTGCCGACGCGGGAAGAATGTCACAGCCATTAGAGCATGGGCAAAGCTGCAGTGTCCGAACGGTGCCTCTCCGGGACTTTCTGCACCGGCCCGTCGACATGCTGAAACTCGATATCGAGGGAGCGGAGACGGAAGTTCTGATCGACTGCGCCGAGAGACTGAAGGACGTGCGGCACATCTTTGTGGAATATCATTCCTTTGCTGATCAGCCACAACGCATGGATGAACTGTTGCATGTACTGCGTGAACAGGGGTTTCGAGTTCAAGTGATCACGCAGTTTTCTTCACCGCAACCGTTCCTGAAACAAGCTCTGAATCTGGGTATGGATCTGCAGCTGAACGTGTTTGCCTACCGCGCATAGCCGCTTCGCCAGACGCGATTTCGACGGCCATTCGCTAGACCGCGGGCTGCCAGGCACGAGGAAGATGCGACGGCGGCCGCGTGGCGCGGGGGCAGGGTGTGCTGGAGCCTTTTCAAGCCGCTCTCTGTTTCTCGGTTGGGTGTGTGTCGGTGCCGACCCCATCGGCCGCTGCGGATAGCGAGTTGGCGAACCAGGATCGACTCACTCCAAGAAGTCGTCTGACTCTGCGCAGCGCATCGCGAATCGCGTTGAAGGGGCGATGCAGCAGCGGTGGCTGCGCGATGACCGGTTCCTCGACCGGTTCTTCCACGACGACAGGAGGTTCTACGGCCCATTGCAGACGTTCCATCAGATCCGGATGTGCCGCCGTATCGAACGGATCGTCCAGGTCGTCCAGGGCCGGGTGGCGACAGCGGATGACCTCACGCCAGCTCGGCTCAATCGGCGTTTCATCCCGCAGTTGCGCAAACGCATACGGCCGCGTGGCGTTGTCGTCCGCACCGGCCGCCTTGAGGTCGGCGATATACCGCAACAATAACTCCGCAAACACGGGATCATCATCCAACGTCAATCGATTCTGATGTTTGGACACAACGGTAGGTTCCGCGATGTTGATGCCGCTGAAATGAATCATTCCCACGGGAAGATTGTCAAGCAAAATCGATCCCGAACACGAGCGTTTCAGGGTGGTCCCCGCCAGATTCCAATACGCCACATGGTAGCCCCGACGCCGATGGATTCGCACGCAGTTGAAAAGCGAAGGAACCAGGTCCAGCCACTTCTGGTCAACAAATAGATTGTGGCTCAAATCCACCACACAGTTGTCGGCCAAGTGCGCCTTCCACCAGGTAAGAAATGCTCGTCCCTCATCGTTGTTGACGACAGCAATGAAGCCCCCGTTGTAAGCGCCGGCGGCCAGAATCGTACGCTCGTCGGGAAACTTGCCATCGCGCGGGAGCGGAGAGCTCAAATGGGGGGTCAAGCCCACACTCAGCCGATCGCTGTCAAGAAAGATTTCGCTCAACGGTCCGTAAACGTACACGTCGGCGTCCAGGTATATGACTCGCTGATGGCCCCGCTGCATCGCGTGCTCAATTACTCGTGGCTTCAGGCGCAACACATCTCGAAGGCGCTATACTGAAACGCCAACCGCTTCCAGTTCTCAATACCCAAGGCGTCAGCGTACAACCAGTGAACGTTTGGTGAAGATTGCCTGGGCAACTTCCCAGACTCGTCGGGCGGACGATCGACGAGACACACAAAGACGGGTACGCCGGCGTGCGTCGCTTGCAGACTTTGCACCAGTACTTGGGCGTAATGGATGTGGTTTGCCGTGGCGACTGTGCAGAAGGCAAGTTCCAGGTTGGCTGTGGACATACGCGAGAACTCTGCTGGCTTCGTAACTCGGCTTACCGCTGGAGCGCGGTGCAGTATTTCGGTTTCGGTGGTGATGCGTCGCCTGACGCCCCGCGGCACTACTGAAGTGCTTGGGCGAGCCCAACTTATAGCCGACTGCAGAATTCGAGCCAAGGTCAAGTGAGGGATTGTATCCGACAACGCGACGGACATCTGACAGTTAATGATCGTCCCGGCGTGAGGCAGGAGATAACCGTCTTTGGTGCCAAGTCGCCTGAATGAATTAGTCAGACTGATCGGATGCGAGCACGCTCGGGCCCCCGTGCTCAGCATGGCGGGTGGGCGCTGCTGGCTTGGGCAGCGGGGGTGGTTTGCGGCGATTGCCTGGCGTACACCAGGCCTGGAATGCGGGGATGTAACTTGCATCAGATGGGCGCGGTCGGTATAGTCCGTCGCGAAAGCGCAGTGTGGCGGAAGGCCGGCGTGTGGCGGGCCGATATCGCGCGACACTCTCGGGCTGGATCGAAAACTGCATTCGACAAGGATGTTTGAAGTATGCATCTCAACAGCAGGTTGATGTTTGAAAAGCATGCGAGGCGCCTTTTCAAAAGCGGAATGAAGGTCCTGGAGATCGGGCCGGACGGCTTTCCTTCCACCTACAAACAGCTTGTGGCGAAGGATGATATCACGTGGGAAACATTGGATATCTATGCGTCAGAAAAGCTGACGTACACGGCCAAGAGTGAGTACGAATTTCCGATCGCTGACGAGTCGTTTGATATCGTCGTCTCCGGGCAAGTGATCGAACACGTGCGGAAGATCTGGGTGTGGATCAAGGAAGTGGCCCGCGTTTGCAGGACGGGGGGGTATGTGATCACCATCAACCCCGTCAATTGGGAATTCCACGAAGCGCCAATTGACTGTTGGCGAATGTATCCCGAGGGGATGAAGGCCCTCTACGATGAGGCCGGTCTGCAAATGGAGATTGCAACGTTCGAGGCCCTCGAACCGCGACTTTACTCCACATTCTACTTGTTGAAACAGGCGTTTCGTCCCATGCTCGGGCGACGGCTCAAGATTGCGCCTGCCACCATCGATACCATTTCGATTGGCGTCAAGAAGTAGCCCCCAATATCAACCTGCGGGGTACTCTCGGATACCTCATATATGGTATCCTTGAACTGAAATCACCCGCGTCACGCACTTGTCTTTCTGGCGTAACCCCTGGAAGCCCGACTGTACCTCGCATGGGGCGAGCAGATCGGGGATGATAGTGTGTTGAGTGCCCTGCCGCGTCGTGCGGGGCGTGTGGGTGGCGCATGGGGATCCCGAAGGGGAGGGGGCCATGTGCGTGATTTGCCAATGCTCGGCGTTGGGCTGCGAATGCTGCTATGGAGTGTGACTCGGTAAGATGCGCGCATGTCCGTGGCTGCGGCACGCGGGCGCAGCAGCTGCGGCGCTGGCGCCGCAGCCACATTTGGATACCGCCAACGGCCGCGTTAAGCTTGATGGGCTATGCAACGTGGTAGCGCGTTGGACGCAGAATGACTGAGCCAAGAGCGCGCAATATCAGAGCAGGGAGAAACGCCATGACTGATCGCAAAAACGAATCCAGCTCAAAACCTTCGGGCTCGATTAGCTCGTTGCTCCTCCTACCGCTGAAGATCATCATCTGGCCCTTTCTGGCTCTCGGTCGCTTTCTGTACGAGCATTTGCTGTCATACGTCTTTGGCCGCGTGCAGCGGGACGAGGATCGCGTGTACAGTGTGCGTTTTGTCTGGTACGGTGATTCCGTTTACCTGCATCCGATGGTATGGGGAAGTCTGTTGATGTACGTGATTGTCAAGAGCGGCGTATTCACCACGGGTTGGCCGCTGCTGGCGTGGTTCATCTTGTTGGCGGTTTGTTTTCTGACCGTGATTTACAACTTCAACATTGTCAAGGCAGGTGTGTTGATCGTATGCATTATCGCCGTGTTGAGTCTGGCTTATGTGTCAAATGCCGAGTGGGCATGGAACCCAATGAGTGTGATTGCCGATCACATCAAGTCGCTTCAAGCGCAAGTTGAGCCGGGGTTCTATATTGTGGCATCCTATGTATTCGCGTTATTGATTTCCAGCGAAGTGATATGGGCCTGGCTGTTCAATCGTGTGGAGATCGACGAGTCGTACGTATACGAGCGGCGCTTTCTACAAAGTACTACGCGGGAGCCCATTTTTGCACGTGGCTTGAAACGCGAAACGAAGGATCTGTTGGAACTGGTGATTATGGGAGCCGCGGATATCACGCACCGAACCCAGAAAGGCTCCAAGACTTTCAAGAATGTTCCGGCCGCTTCACTGGGGCTGGGATCGGCCTTGGATTTGATGCTGGATCATCGTCGCCCGGGACAGATTGCCCTGGAGCGTCGTCAACGTGGCGAGGCGGCGGCGCACATGGATGATGGCATTCCAGACGCGATTGACGAGGCGGCTGGCAATGACTGAGAAGTGAAAAGCGAGAGGGAGTAGGTGTGCTGAAATCGGGGGTGTCGACTTCTTATAGCACACCCCGCTGCGCACGCTTCGCGTGATGGTCCTAAGGATCGGTCGAGAAATAACTGACATGTTTTCTGACCCCTCACCCTGCCCTCTCCCCAGAGGGGCGAGGGTATATCGGACAGTTATTTCTCGACCGATCCTAAGGCGTCAGAATCTCAGCGTGTCGGTGTGCGCCTCTTGTAAGTCAGGACCGTGTTCCGACCAACTTGGGACACGATCCCTAGCCCCTTTGTGTGCGGTCCTGCGGTGTTAGAGCGATCATGTCTGAAACGTTGCGCGGTACGGTGGAGCGGGTCACATTTTTCAACCCCGACAATGGGTTTGCCGTTCTCAAGGTGCATCCGGACGAACGGCGCGACCTGGTGGCGGTGGTTGGCAACATCAGTATGATCACAGCCGGCGAATATATTGAAGCGACGGGGAGTTGGGTTGTCGATCGGGAGCATGGTCCGCAGTTCAAGGCGGTTGAGTTAAAGGCGACGCACCCATCCTCCTCCGCGGGAATCCAACGCTATTTGGGGTCCGGGGCAATCCGCAGCATCGGCCCGCAACTGGCCGCGAAGATCGTGGGGATCTACAAGGAGCGATCACTCGACATCATCGATCGCTGCCCGGACATGTTGTTGCATATCCGCGGTATTGGTCATCATCGCCTGGAGCGAATTCGTAGCAGCTGGCAGCAACAGAAAGAGATCCGCCAGATTATGCTCTTTCTGCACGAGTTGGGACTGGGTGCCGGTAACCGCGCGATTCGCATCTACAAGACCTATGGTCACGACGCCATCGCCACGATTCGCGGCAATCCCTACCAGTTGGCTGATGACGTGCGTGGTATCGGTTTCAAGACGGCCGATCAAATTGCCGCACAGCTAGGGATTGATCGGCAGTCTCCACTTCGGGCGCGGGCCGCTGTCCGCTACGCGCTACAGCATTTGAGTCAGGAAGGGCATTGTGGATACGCGGAACAAGGCGTCGTCGACACGACACAAGAACTCGTGGGAGTGCACTCGTCCCTGATCAGCTCCGCGATCGAGTTCGAGTTGGCCCAAGGGAATCTGGTCAGGGAATCCGTTGGCACTCAGCAGTGGCTTTACTTGACCAGCTTGTATCACGCCGAGGTGGGTGTGGCGCAACATGTTCATCGGCTGTCGCAGGCCGCTTCACACCCACTACCGCAGATCGACCTGGACAAGGCGTTGACGTGGGTCGCGGATCGATTGAGCATTGAGTTGGCGGAAGGACAATGCAAGGCCGTTCGCACCGTCTGCACCAATCGATTTGTCGTGATCACGGGCGGTCCCGGCGTGGGAAAAACAACACTGGTGCGCAGCATTTTGGAGATCTTTGCAGCCAAGCATCTGAAGTGCGTGCTGGCTGCTCCTACAGGCCGAGCGGCAAAACGTCTGGCCGAGACGACTGGTCGCAGTGCGAAAACCGTCCACCGACTGCTGGAATTTGACCCGCAGACCGGCGACTTCAAGCGAAACCAGAAACAGCCACTCAAAGGGGACCTGTTTGTCCTCGACGAGTCATCGATGGTCGACGTCTTCCTGGCAAATCAGTATCTGCGAGCGATCCCCACGGGAGCCTGCGTGGTGCTCGTCGGGGATGTCGACCAGTTACCTTCGGTCGGGCCAGGCGCGGTGTTGTCCGAAGTGATCACGTCACGTACGGTGCCCGTCGTCCGTTTGAGCGAGGTGTTTCGTCAGGCGGCGGAGAGCCGCATTATTACGTCCGCGTACCGTATCAATACGGGACAGCTGCCCGACCTCGCACGTTCGGGCGATTTGGAGGATTTCTACTTTGTCGAATCAGATGATCCAGAAAGCATTCAACGTACGCTCGTGAAACTGGTTCAACAGCGAATCCCCGAACGCTTCGGCATGAATCCACTTACCGACATCCAGGTCCTCGCGCCGATGAACCGCTCGATTCTGGGTGCTCGCCATCTGAACCAGGTCCTGCAGGAATCGTTGAACCCGGCAGGTGACAAAGTGGAGGTCGAGCGTTGTGGCTGGACGTTTCGTGAGGGAGATCGGGTGATCCAGACCGAAAACAACTACCACCGCGACGTTTTTAATGGAGATCTGGGGGTGATCAAGAACATCAATCGCGTCGATCAGGAGGTGACGGTTGATTTCGAGGGGCAACGGGTGACGTATGATTTTGGCGATCTTGATGAACTGGCGTTGGCCTACGTGTTGACGATTCACAAGAGCCAGGGTTCGGAATACCGGTGCGTGGTGATTCCTTGGCACACGCAGCACTATGTGATGCTGCAACGCAATCTGCTCTATACGGCCGTAACGCGAGGCAAACAGCTCGTGGTGATCGTCGGTTCGACGCGAGCCCTGGGGATGGCCGTGGCCCGCCAGGATACGCGACAGCGATGCACTGCACTGGCGCGGCGTTTGAAGATGATGGAGTGAACGCCATACTGAATACGTCAACCGCCGGGCACACCTATTCCCCGGAGCTGCAAAGTCGATCGATGAGTTGCTGCACGCCCTGCTCTAATCGAGCGGTCAGCGCGGGGATGGCTTGCCGGCTCTTCCCTTTACGTTCGACAAGGATCGGTTCCCCAAACGCCAATTTCGCGCGGCGGCTGCCACGGACGGTTGCCGAAAAACGGTTCAACACATCTTCTTCGAACTTGTCTAGCGTTTCCGCCATCCGCTCGAGTGTCGGTTCCTCGGCCACGTAGTCACCCGGATAGCTATAGAGCTGAACGACCAGGAAGATGTCTTCCAGTTCTTCCTGCAAGCGTTGGCGAGTCTCGGGAGTGATGTCCTCCTGCTCCAGGCTCTGAATGACTCGATAACGCAGCTCTTTGACGCGCTCGGGAACTTTTCCAGGCTCGGACGTGATCTCGTATTTCGCTTCTATGCTCCCCAGTATCCGGTCAATCAGCGCGGCAATACGTTCCGGTAGGGGGCCGGTGGCGGCCTTGCCCAGGAATTCGAGCTCCTTGATCACCAGTGACACCTCGGCGAACCGATAGATCCGTTCGTGCAGTGGCAAATCGGGCCGGGGACGCCAGAATATCTCGCGTTCCAGGTCATTCATCAACTGCACCAGGTCGTCATAAGGGCTGTCGATGAATTCATACCACATACCGCAGGGGACACACACGACAGGTCGTTTCGCTCGCTTCACTGCTGACAAGGCGATGGCAGCCGCCCCTTCGCGAAACGGGCGGACCCGCGCATTGCAGTGATAGACTTCGCCTTCCGGAAAGACAACCAGTGGCTGAGGGTGCTTCTCCAGCACTTCGACTGCCTGCCGGAAAGCACGTAAGTCCGTGGCTTCACGGTCCACGCTGAAGCAGCCGTGCCAGCGCAAGACGTGACGGCCCAGGCGGGATTTGTCGGCGAACACTTGCCAGGCTGTCATCAGGTAGATGGGTACACCGATGGCGTCAGCCCCGGCATAGATGGAATAGGCGTCGGCGTGAGTCGGGTGATTGGGCGTGATGAGCACCGCGTGGTTGTCGTCCAACAACTTCCGTACCCGCTCTGCTCCCTGTACCTCGACACTGAGCAGATGCTCCTCGCGTTTCTGTTTGGCCAGACGCGTGGGGCGAAACAACTTGACCAGTGTTGGGCTCAAACTCGGGGACCACCATCGAGTCGCGGTTTGCATTCGGTAACGGTTTACTGAGACGCGCTGCCATCGCAAGATGTGACGTGTGACAAGTAAAGTGGTGGACCTGGTTTCCCCGTTTGCACGCTTCACGGCTCCCGTGCTGGTGACTAACGTTGGAGCACCTGTCCGACCGACATGGAACCTGGGAAACAGGCCAGCAGATAAGTGTTGCGACCGTCTTCGATTTCCACCGAGATCTGCGGTCCGGCGGCCGCAGCCTGCTGGCAGAGCACCGGATTGAGCTGGACCCGATGGTGTCCGAGGGGTAACTCGACGCGCAGCACTTGGATCTCCCGTGGGAGCAGCCCCCAGCACCGCGTATCTGCCGCTTCCGTGGCCTCCCAAGCTACCCCCACGGCACTCAGAGCGATATCCGACCAAAAGCTATCGGCTTCCACGTAGTCTTTGGTAGCATAAATGGCTGCCTTTTTCACGATCCGCCGGGCCACGGCGCGGGCCATGACATGCGGCAGTTCGACCGCCTCTTCCCGTAATGCCAGATCGGCAACGTCGCAGATGATTTCGGTCCGACCCATCGGCTGGCCATCCGCGACCAGGGCCACATGATCCACCACGCGGGGTGGAACGATCACGCGCGGAATCTTGATCGGCGCCAGTGTGGGTGGAACGTCGTACTCGCCCACAACCGATAAAATCCGATCCGCGATCAGCATCGCCTGGCTGGTCGGGATCTCCGCCACTTCCTCTTTCGTCGGCCCCCGATTCACCAAGGCAAATACATAGAGAACGCCATGTCCCGGCCGACTGTGGACGCCGTTTTGAGCTCGGGCCAAATCGATCTTACCCGCCTGAAACTGCGGCTGCCAACTTACAACCTGGTGGTAGGCACGTGTGGCGTCATCGTAGTTGCCGAATGTCGATTCGCGAATGATGCCCCGCAAATACGGTCCGATGGCCACCGGAGCATAAGCAGTATCGGCGTTCTCGATCTGGTCGGCCGCCGACTTCTGCAACAGCTCCTGTTGCTTGGCGTTGACTTGCAGACTGTACGCTTCTGCATCCTGCCCGTCATGCATCAGATTCGCCATCGCGAGAAAAACTCGCACCAGGACCTTCTCGTAGCTGGCACCGGAATAGGCGAGCCGCTGATCATCGGTCAACAGGCTGACACCTGACTCGACCACGTCCTGCTGTTCGAAATGGTCGAGGTTGTCGCGCACCCGCCGCAGGGTCTGTTCCGCCTCGGCCGGATGGCCACCCAACAACTGGACCATTGCCAGGTCCATGGCAGTGGCATCCGCATCGTTGGGATACCGCTGCACTTGCTCTCCCAGCGACTCGTTGGCAGCCACCAGTTGATTCGAATAGAACTGCTCTCGAGCAGTTCGAATTCGCTGGGCGTGCGTGGAACAGCCGGTCACGCAACAGAGAATGCCGATGCAGAGAAGTGCGACCTGGCAGCCCGACAACAAAACCCTTCGTTTCATCGGTACAGTACGCTTCCTGTGTGCCCTGCAGCGTCCCACCAGGTACGACCTGGCAATCAGTCCAGTTCACACACTCTGGCAGTGATGCATGTGCACTGAAAGCAGCCACCAGAACTCAGAGCGGTTGCCTCTGGAAGTCCTGGCGTACTAGGCGTTACTCTTGAGCGGATTGTAGTGCCACCACTTGCCGGCCCGAGTCTTGTGATACCCTTTGCTGATGGTGGCCGACTGCTTGTCGTATGCGCCGGTTTGCACGTTGACCATCTCCAACGTCAACAGGTAATCTCGCTGCTCAGAGTGATTGCGAACCGTGGTTCCCGAAGTGAGCGTGGCAAACAGCAGATAGTTCAAAGGCTGGCCTTGACGCTGCAGTACTCCCGCGAACATTGCCATGTTCTCGGGAATCAGCAGCGAGTCGGGTCGCATGCGCGTTTCCCGCAACCCCGCGTTGACGACCCGTTTGCTGACGGGCTGAAAGGCCTGCGATTGCACCAGCAGCGTATCAATTTGTTGGTAGATCTGGTCCTTGAAGTCGCCCAACTCTTCGATACTCTTGTTCTCGACTCCCACGAAACAGACCGTTTTTGGTGTGGGCAGCACTTCCGCTCCCTGATAACTGGCCTCCTGAATCACCATGTTCTGGCGGGCCAACAGGCTGGCCACCGCCTCCTCGATCAGCGGGTGGAACACTTCGGCTCCGGCCGAGTGACTGCCCACCAGATCTGGCTGGCCCTGTTCGATGACATGGCCGAACTGGTGAGAGCGGCAACCGACCAGTAGCGAAGTCGCTCAGCGATCCGAGCGAAGTTCCAGCCACGGTCAGAAAAGTGCGTCGGTCCATCGTGATTCTGCGCTCCATCCGATTCGGCTTGGTCTGGCGACCCATATACCCCTGAATGGGGATCGTGGTCGCAACCGTCACAACAGTTACAAACCCTCTAACTGGTCATCGGCCACGGCCGGCTACCGAGATGACTGTTTCTAAACGTGCGCGTCAGAAACCTCAGCGGTGGGTGACATGTGATCTCGGCTTGAGTGGATGAGCAGTTTGGGGCCTGTGAATGAATGAGGAAATTTGGTGCGGTCACCCACGGACTTGTTCGGACGAAGCGATGAGAACCGGCAGGTTGGCGCTTAGTGATGAGTGCCTTCATGATTGGTGCCTGACACCACCGTTCAGGTCGTCCCACCCCAGAAGCAGGTCCCAAAAGCAGGGGCCCAAAAGTAGGGCCAAAAGCCAAAAGCAGGGTGTCTGCTCTTGGTCTCTCCTTTTGGTCGAAACCTCAGCGGTGGGTGACATGCGATCTCGGCTTGAGTGGATGGGAAACTTGGGGCCTGTGGATGGATGAGGAAAATTGGGGCGGTCACCCACGGACTTGTTCGGACGAAGCGATGAAACCGGGGCCCAAAAGCAGGGTGTCTGCTTTTGGCTTTGGTTTGAGAAGATGAGCGATTTGGGGTCTGTGAATGGATGCGGAAGTTTGGTAAGGTCACCCACCGAACGTGTTGGGACGAAGCGACTAGAACCGGCGGCTCGCCGCGGGTCGTTGCTGGTGCCTGACACCACTGTTCTGACACCACTGTTCGGGTCGTCCCATCCCAGAAGCAGGGTGTCTGCTTTTGGCGTCTGCTTTTGGCGGCTCCCTGGGTACACAGGCAGGGAGAACAACGACCCAGAATGGGTCGGACAATTCCCACCCATTGTGGCACTCCTTCAGAGTGCGTGATTCTCGGGCTCCCTACCCCGGGTGCGCCGCTGTCGCGGCGACCCGGGGCTGTGGAATTGCATGCCCTTGGCATGCCCGGTCGGATGAACACCACGCTGCGAGCGCAGCCTATTGTGATTACCCCAGCCACAGCACAAAGCTTGACCAGGCGACGGACTCAACCAGTCCCACCGTGATGGCGGCAATGACCACCGATGTGATCACCATGTCACGCGGCGACATCGCGACCGGTGTCATCCACCGGTCGCGGTCGCCAATCCGGCGCCGTGCGAAAGTCCCGCGTAAGGAGAGCCACAGGATGGCGAAGGACATGTACGTATCCGGCGATTGGAAAAAGGCGAACAGATAGAGTTTGGAGAAAGGGCCGTATCCGTGCATCGAGAACAAAAGTAGTATCCCATCAAGAGGCTCAACGATGTACACGCGGACGATAGCAATGCTCAGTGCAATCGTCAGGACTCGGCTTTCGTTCCAATACGCTCCGGCCCCACGGTGCTAGAGGATGATCCGCTGCTGCGACGCGTTGGGATCACGGTACAGCAGTCGAACGGCGCAGCTGATGGCGAAGAGCAACAACAGGAGCACCGCGCATAGCCAGCCAGGCCACGGTTGCAGTCCTTGGCTTGCCGCCAAATAGGGTGAGACTCGTTGAAGGCCTTGGGCATGTACCCACACGACGAACATACTGGTGCCAATCACGCTCATGAGCAATATCACGCCGATTCGTGAGCGCCGTAAAACTGATAATGCCCAGCGACGGACAAGCCACACATTGACGAGCGACAGGCCGATCGCGAAAAACGACAGGCATGCCAAAAGGTGCATGCCGCGACGTCTGTCCAATAGGCTCCAATCGGAAAAACGCTTCCCCGCGAACACATAGGGCTCTTCTAATTCAATGACGCTGGTTGCGATGTGGCCAAGGACTTCCCAGTACATCGCCAAACCCAGCACGAGCATTGCGAGGCCGACGCCGACAACCCATCCCAGAACGCGTATGAGCGGCGGAGCGTTTGGCTGAGATCGCCGCCAGCTGATCCATGGCGAACTGGATAAGGCAACGATGAGAGCGAAGTGAAAGCAGGCCTGGCGAAAGCAAAACCCCGAAATTCGAAACGCGTCCCAGTCGTCCATCGAGTAAAAACGGACGACACCAGCGGTTTCCAACGAAAAGGCGATCCAATTCCCAAAAAATGATCAGAGCAATGATTTGCCGCCAGAGAATGGCGAATCGCCAGCCGTAAATGAGCGGCCGCTCGCCGGTGGCAAGCTGACCCCGCGCCCGCCAGAGATCGCGGGACTGCAGCAGCAGACCCCATGCGACCAGAAAGCTCGCACCGGCTATCATCCCGTCGAGCCAAGTGCGAGATTGCTCGCCGATCGCCAGTCCCAAGGCAATGCCTGCGACCGCCACGAATAGCGGTCCGAGGCGAAACTGAAAGACTCGATGGACCGCCGGCGAGTTGGCACGGCTCCGGCCCCGCGTGCGCGTGATGTCGGATGAGCGGGTTGTGGCTGCAGGGATGTGAAGCGACCGTTTGTCGGCGTTCATCGCCCCATTATCCCCTCTTCGGAATCAACGAGCAACGTTCGGACGCCAACGTCGGATCAGCCTTGCGAGAAATCCGAACGAGCGGATATACTTTGCCGGCTCGAATGGACAGCCGGGACAAGAGTTAACGCTCACCCCCGACACGGATCGGATATTTCTTGCGAGAGTGCCAAGTGCGAGTCTTTGTCTACGTTCAAGGCCTGACGGGAAGCGGGCACGTGGTTCGCACCGGGGAGATCGCTCGCGAATTGGCATCGGCTCATGAAGTCTGGTTGACAGATGGGGGACGACCGGTGCCGGGCCGACCGATGCCGAAAGGCGTCCACACCATTCAGCTTCCGCGCATCCGTCGCAATGGGCCGGGACTGGCGCCATTGGACGACGCTCACGCGATTGGCAGATGTTCTCGGCGAGCGCAAGCGATTGCTTCTCGAAGCGGTCGAGCAGTCGCAACCGGATGTTCTGCTTGTCGAGCACTTCCCGATCAGCAAATGGGTCCTTCACGAAGAGATCCTCGCGGTGATCGCCGCTGGCACAAGGGAACCATGGAGCCAAGGTGGTCTGTTCCCTGCGTGACATCTCGCCGCGACACCGTTTCGATACCGGGGCCGAGGAACATACTCGCCGCACAAAGAAACTATCTGGAATCCTACTTCGATCGCCTGCTCGTCCATGCCGATCCCCAATTCGTCAATCTGGCGGAGACAGCCGAATGGACGAAAGGGCTGACCACACCGATCGATTACACCGGCTTTGTCTCGGCGAAATCCAGGATCTGCGAGCAAACGGACCGTAACGGCTCCAACAGTATCATTGTCAGCATGGGCGGTGCGGGGGATACAACTCTGGCTCGACAAGCGATCGCCGCGTGGAAACTCATCGAGACGCGACGCGACGATGACCGCAGAATGCTGGTCATCTTTCTGCCACTCAGCGTGACCGAACAGGAAATCCTGCAATTGCATCAACAGATGGACGGCCATCGAATACGCCTCAAGCCGTTTGCCGTGGATTTTCTCGAGCACCTCGGTCGGGCGGACCTGTCGTTGAGCCACGGTGGATACAACACGACCATGAACCTGCTGGCAACACGCACGCGCGCGCTCATCGCCCCAATTCGAACCATGGCAGATCAATTGCCGCGAGCGCATCGCATGACGGCGCTCGGTTTGGCGAGCACGCTGCAACAGGTCGATCTTGAACCCGAGCCGCTGGCTCGGGCAATCTTGGCCGCGCTCGACCAGCCCCGACCCGAGCACACATTCAATTTAAACGGGGCACAAGAGACGCGCCGTATCCTCGAGTCTTTATGAAGTGTTGAGTAGCAAAATGAGCGCAACCGAACAACTGACCTGCGATCGTGAACAACTCGAACGCCTGGCACGTGTATTTCAAGACATTCCTCGCGTGGCTTACGCAAGCGCTCACGTCTATCCGGCTGCCGCGCCGGCGTTCACGCCTGCGCCCGGACGGTGCGTCCCCAATCCCGCCATTCCCAACTGCGACTGTACGCCCACATCCCCTTCTGTCGCTACAAGTGCTCGTACTGCTACTATGCGGTGAAAGTCACCGACGATCGTGCCCGCATGGATCGTTACGTCCGGGCCTTGGTACAAGAGTTACAGTGGATCGAACCAGGTACGCCGCTCAAGCAGTTGTTCGTCGGCGGTGGCACGCCGACCTGTCTGCCGGTCAACCTGCTGGCTCAAGTGCTCGATACCGTTCTGGAGCGAACCACACGACATGGTGAGCACCTCCATGTCGTTGAGACTTCGCCGGAAACCATTTCCGCGGAACATGCCGCGATGCTTCGAGATCGCGACATCGGTCGGATAAGCATGGGGATCCAGACGCTGGAAGCGCCCGTTCTCCAAGCCGTGCAACGTGGTCACGGCGGCGCAACGCCGCTCGATGCGATTAAGCTCATCGTTGATCATGGCTTCATCCTCAATGTGGATCTCATGTACGGCCTTCCGGGACAAACCGAGGCCAGCTTCAGGCGGGACTTCCAGCGTGTGGTCGAGGCAGGCGTGCATTCCGTCACGGCCTACGACCTGCGGGTCACGCGTTCGACGCCGGTCGTCCAGCGTCTGCGTGGAGATGAGTGGCTGTCGATTCAGCGCCTCATGCGTTGGCGAGCGTTTATCACGGCAACCGCCGCGGAGTTCGGATTTTCGCAGACCCGCTGGCACACGTTTCAGCGGCTTGATGGTCCCGCGCCAACGTACTGGCGAGCCGCCAGCCATACGAAATCCAGCCAGGGGCATCAGTTTGGCGCCGGCCTGTCAGCCCGTTCTCACCTCGGCTCGGTGGTCTATCGTAATCACCGTTCCTTCGATAGTTACATTGACCGCATCGAATCTAATCAGAGTCCCGTCGAAGAAATCTTCGAACTCGATGATACCGACAGGAAGGTGCAGCACGTTGCCCGTTCACTCGGTGACGGCCACCCCCTGGATACGGCGGTCTACGAGGACTGTTTCGATAGGACGCTGGAGCAAGACTATGGGCCCGTTCTGGAATCCTTGACGGATGTCGGTGCTATCGATCGCACAGATACGGGCTACACGCTGACGGAAATGGGTAAACTGCTCTACGATCTGGTCACGCTGGCATTTTATCCGCCTCACATGCAACAATGGCTCAGAAGCAACAGCCCCTTGAACTCCAAGATACCGTGTGATCGTTCGGTTGACCCGGGTCAGCACGTTAGGTCGTTCCCTCTGTGAGGATACTTGCCGATGCTCGAGTTCTCCATCGCCACACCATGGGACGAAGCATTCCTGGCTGAACTCCAGTCGCTCAACCAGGACTTGACACGATCACAGTTTACGGAAGTATTCGGCTCGCATCGCATCAGCATCACCGGTGGCGGTCGTCCCGCTTTCCGACTGCCTGACGTTTCCGACGAGCGATTCGAGCAACACGTGCGCGTGGCCAACGAGCAAGGTCTGCTTTTCAATTACGTCATGAACGCACCTGCCTTTCCGGATTGCCAAACAGATCCTCAGTGGCACAGCCGGCTGGTGGCGTTTCTTGAATACCTGGCCGACTGCGGCGTGAACAAACTGACGATCGCCAACATGTCCCTGTTGAAGCTGGTCAAGCAGCGGTTTCCCAGGTTTCTTCTCACGGTATCGCTGATTGCTGGCACCGACACCGTGGAACAAGCCCGAGAATACGAGGCGCTGGGCGTCAACGTGATCAACCTCAATCCCTTCACCATTAACCGAGATTTCACGACGCTGGCCGAAATTCGTCAGGCGGTGCAGTGCAAGCTGGAAGTCTACGCCAACATCGCCTGCCTCGATCACTGCCCCAAACGCGATGCCCATTATATGCACTCAGGTACCTCCTCGCGTGATGGCGGTCGCACCGACGTCGCCGAGGATGTGTTTCTGCCCTTTTGTTCCGGCAAGTTCCTGGCGGAACCGGTCGAGTTGCTCCGCAGTCCGTTCATTCGCCCCGAAGACCTGTACGTCTACGATGATCTGGGAATGGATATCGTCAAGCTGGCCGACCGCACCGAGTCGGCCGAAGTGCTGATGCATACCGCACGCGTGTATGCCGCGGAGCGGTACGAAGGCAATCTGTTCGAGTTGATTTTCAGGAAGGGCAAGAAGTTTCGTGCGGGAATCGCTTCGTCGCTACCGCAGTATCAGGACATGGCGGTCCCCGTCGTGATCGATAACCAGGGCCTCAACCGAATTGAATTCATCGAGCACATCAGGACGCTGAGCGGCGACGAACTGGAAGACTTCTACCATTGGGCCGTAGAACAGGCTGTCAGTTTTCCGGACCCCGAAGTTATCAATATCTGGAAACAACTACTCAACTCCGCATGACTCGGCCGATGAGCGAACAAATTGGCGGGGCATTGGGCAAGCTCATCACCGCCCTGGGGACTCCTTTGCTGCGGTGCGACGAGATCACCGCCACACCGTCAAAAACATCGCGACGAACCTACCGATTGACTTTTGAGGACGGGCGAATTCTCAAAGGGCGGTATTTCATGTCATCCGAACTGGCAGCCTTGGCTGAGCGGATTGTGCAAACCGTGGCCGCGCCTGGTGGCCCAAAGTGGTTGCCCGGCACGATGACGCGATGCTCGAACAGTGGATCCAAGGTGATGTGCTGGTTCAAGGCAGGGTCGATTCGACAGTGGTCTGCGAGGCCGGCCGCATGCTCGGCGCCTGCACCGGTTTCCAGCGCTATCGTTACAACATCGAGGCTACAGATCCATGGACCTGGCCGGCTGGGTGGATAAGATGAGGCGGAATCTAGCCAAGCTTTCTCAGGCGGGATTGATCTCAACCGCCCGCTCCAAAGAACTTGAGTACCTGGCGATGTCGGATCTGCCTGAAAAGATCGACATAGGCGTAGTGCATCGGGACCTGTGCCCGGAGAACTTGCTGCAAGATGGTCGTCACCGTCTGTTTTGCGTGGATAACGGGTCGCTTTGCGTCGGTGCGATCGCCGAAGACCTTTGCCGCGTGTGGTACCGCTGGCCGATGAGTAAGCAGGAGCGACAGGCTTTTGCCGAAGGCTACAGCTCGTTCGGTGACCCGGCGGCGTTCTGTCAGCCGTCTGCCTTCTGGATGGTTGCCGTGGTCACCAACTCAGCGCGGGTACGCTTAGTCCATTCAGGGTCGGCCGCGGCCTCCGCGTTGGAACGACTCAATCTACTTCGCCACTTGCCGCACTGATGGTGCGTGATGGCGAGCAGATGGGGAAGCTCGTGAACGAATGGAAACTCACGCGCTGAATCACTTCGCGGTGATCGCTTCTTCCGGGAGCAATATACGGATTCACTTGTAAACGGCTTGCGTTCGCGTGTAGAACTCACGGTCGGTCGGGCCGTGTTCGCCAGGTCCGATGCCCGATGCCTTCCATCCGCCAAAAGGAGTGGCCGAATCAACACCGGCCGTAGCCGTGTTGATTTTCACGATGCCGGCTTGCGCCTCGGCGAGAAACCGTTTCTCTCGCGTTTGACTGTCCGTGAAGATCGCTGCGATCAGACCCTGCCGAACGCCGTTACACAATTTCATCGCATGTTCAAAACTTTCCGCCGGCTGAATCACCAGGATCGGGCCAAACGTTTCTTCCTGCACGATCTCGTGCGCCGCATCATCGCAGCAGACAACGGCGGGCGGACAATATGCGCCGGTATCGGGCAGTGTGGACATGCTGCTTGAATGCGGCACCAGGACGCGACAGCCGGATCCTTGAGCTCGGTCAACAAGGGCTGCGACTTGCTGGCGTTTGGCAAGGCTGATGACCGGTCCGACCTGCGTATCGGGCCTTGAGGGATCACCCCACACCAAGGCGGCAGTGGACTTTGGCGATCAGGTCGATCATCATCTCATAATCGCCTCGCGGCACAATCATACGTCGGTTGGCAGTGCATCGCTGACCTGCAAAACCGAACGCCGCTTTGACGATAGCGTTGCATGCCGCGGCTCTATCCGCATAGTCCCAGACGATCGCCGCGTTATTGCCGCCGAGTTCAGCTTGGTACCGGATGTTGCGACGCGTACACGCATCTTGAAGTGCCCAACCAGCAGTGGGTGAACCAGATAGCGTGACAGCACTGATGCGATGGTCTTGCGCTAACAGCCGGGCGGTGCCATGGTCGCCGGTAATCAGATGGATCAACCCTTCGGGAACAGACGCATCTCTGAAGATCCGCATCAGTCGCCAGGCGACTCCCGTCCCCGCCGGAGCCGGTTTCCACGCCACGGCGTTGCCCCACAACAGTGCCGGTGCGATCTTGCCCAGTGGAATAGCCAGCGGATTGTTGTAAGGCGTAACGATACCGACGACGCCGATCGGTCGATAACGAAAGCGTGCTGCCCCGGTTGAATACTCGATCGGTTCCCCGGCCTGCAGGGCAACATGACTTAGTAATTCGATTCCGAAACGGACTTCCGCCAGACCCTGTGCGATCGGCTTACCAATTTCGTCGGCCATCTGCTCAGACAACTCTGTCTGTTGCTCCTCAAGCTGTTGAGCAACACGCTTCAAAACGTCGGCTCGGCATTTACGCTCAACATCTTGCCATGACAACTGGGCTGATGCTGCCACTTCCGTTGCCGCGGCGATCACATCGGCATCATTCACCGGCACCTGCCACAACTCACGGCGAGTATCGCGCGGGCAATAGTGAACCAGGGCATGACGGCTTTCACCGGCCAGGATGCGACGGAGGGAGTCCACGGTTTCAAACCGGGTGCACCGATCGGCCAGGTAACGACGTGTAATGGCATCATGCAGTGGATCATCACTCCCCACGGCGTCGGCCGCAATGAGCACGGCAAACCCCCGCTGATAAGCGTCCAGCACCGTGGTGCGTACGCAGCCATGCAGATGCACCCCGGCGACGATCAGCGTGTCGCAGTCCAGCGAGGTCAAGCTGGCATCGAAGCGATCACCCTGAAAAGCGCTGAAACGAGTCTTCTCGAAGACGGCTTCACTCGGGAGCGGTCTCAGTGCACGAGGAGTTTCATGACCGGCAGTCTCGGCCTCGCACAGCCAGCGGTCCGCCGTCTTGAGGTGCGGCATTCGACAATCATCATCGCGCCGGACGGTGGTTATCACGTGGACTACCGGAATTTCGTGTTGCCGGCATGTCTGCAACAAGGTTGCCGTGCGCTCGACCAGTTGTCCGGCGGCTGGCTGCAATCCCACGCTGTTCAAGAAGTCCCGCTGCATGTCAATCAACAGCAACACGGGTTTCATAGGGCGTCTTCCGCTCGCTCAACTCGTTAATCGCTTGGACAATTCGTTCGGTCAGCTGTCTGGTACCAACACCCCGCAGTCCCGGTCGCTGAAGATCCACGGTGCGCCACCCCTGGCGCCGAACATGTGTGACCGCCTGCTCGATCAATGTGGCCGGCGCCTCGAGCCCCAATCCCTCCCGAAGCAACATAGCCAAGGAGAAAATCTGCCCTACAGGATTGGCCAGGTTGCGTCCGGCAAGGGGTTTTGCTTCGCCATGTCCCGTCTGGAACACGGCTCTGCCGCATTCAGAAAAGTTGCCAGAATACGTCAAGCCGCGAACCCAACAGCAAGGCGGCTTCGTCGGCCAGAATGTCGCCGAACAGGTTGGTTGTGACCAACACATCGTGCTCGTGCGGGAAACGCAACAGGCGATCGCACATGTGGTCAACGTTGATGAACTCGCAATCCACTTCTAGATCGGCCGACACGCCACTCGCCACTTCTCGCCACAGCCTGCTCATCTGATCCAGACCGCCATCCTTGATCACGACGGTCATCTGACCAGCACGGCCCTGGGCGATCCGGGCACCGGCCTTGACGATTCGCAGGACCTGCGATTCCGTGTAAACCATCCGGTGCTCGACCACGCGGCCTTCGTCTCCACGGCGCATTTCGGCGAGGCCCTGGTAGATTCCGGAGATGTTGTCTCGCACGATCAACAGATCCACGCCACGCACATGCTCGGCTGGAAAGGGACCGGCTGAAGCAAGTGCTGGATCGACCCGGATCGGGCACAGTTTGCAGTACAGATCGAATCTTCGGCGAAGGTCATAGACGAATCGGCCAGCGCCGGGGCCGCACAACAGGCAGCCACCGTCCGCAAACACCGATTCACAGAAATCCGCGACGTGGTCCGGGAATGACGTGCCGTACTTGCGCGTGGGCCTGATTGCCGATCGGGCCGGACCGTCGCGTTTCGCACTCCAACACCCGCCTGGCCCGCAGGGCATCCAACACGTCCGTGGCCGCACGCATCACCTCCGGTCCAATACCTTCGCCATCAATAATCCCGATGATTCGCCGGGGCCGGTGGCTTGCACCCGCCGCTCGCCTAGAAGCTACCGCTGCCGACATGCGGCAGCCGGCTGCCGTATCAGCCGCAGGATCGATTCTGTGCACTCGAGTGGTCGTCACGATGGATGTTCTCCATGGAGCAAGATCGGCCACAATATACCGCCATCGGTACCATACAGCCATAGAACTTTGCCTCCAGCACGCGACCTCGCGGGCCTCACCGGTCAACGACAGCGACAGTGGAAGCGACGGGCACCGCTTGGCGATCATGTCGATTTCGTACTTGCCGCTGTCGATTTGACGGGCCGCGTTGTTCAGTCGCTCCAAGAAACGCGTTGGCAGCCGTCGTGGCGGAGATGGCCCCGGCCACATCCGTTAGGCAATTGGGGCCCTTAGCAAACCTGCTACTTAGGAACCTGGGAAAAACAACTTCGGTGTTTTCCGATTTCCGCCGGGCTTGCCCCGGTCGGAATCACAACTGGCCAGCTACCGGGGAGGGCGAAAATCCCCTCCCCCACTCTCCTTCCCACTCGCTTCGCGAGTGGGAAGGAGAGTGGGGGAGCAGAGGTCATGCGGTAGCAAATCAGTTGTCGCTCCGCCGGGACAAGCCCAGCGGAAGCGGGCGGGCGGCAATTTTCCGAGCATCAAATACCGAAGTTATTTTTCCCCCGATCCTTAGTGACGCTGTGAGCATGCGCCGACTGTGGCCCTTAGTGGACGGCTCGTAAACGAGCCTGCCATCTGCCGGGGTTGGTTGCCGCGCTGCCAGAGATTGCCCGCTCCGCCGCCGTACGACAAGTTACCCGATTGGCCGCATGTCGCGGCGAAAAATCGTCATACCGCGATTGACGCCGTAACGGCAAAACTGCCTCTACCTCGCCGGTTGACCATGTTGAAAATCTGCGAAAGTTCAGAAGTCCGTCATACGTAGTACTGAAGCCAGCGGTAGCGACATCGTTTCGCAAAAGGTGTCGCGCGGCGCGATACCACCGGCCAGTGGCACGGTGCCTGGCGGCATGAGTTGGGACCCGTTCTCGCCACATTGTGTTACAATCGAAACTCGACAGCGGCGGACCACACCCGTGCGTAGTGCCGCGTGATCAGCGGTTATCGGCGGTAAACGCGTGCAGGCGAGAGTGTCACCTGGCGCGATCGCCCGTGCATGCTGCGGCACATCAGGGGGCGTAGGAATGTTCTTTCCAGAAGAAAGGTACGACGTGATGAGAACTCCGCAACAAGTGACACGCCGCCGATTTTTGGGCGCCACAGCCGCGGCCGGCGGAATGATGATACCGGGCGCAGTAGCCCTGGCGATTGACTCCCCTATCTCGCCCTCCGAAATTGGCTCGACGGACCATTTCTGGTATCGGCCGCAGCCGGAAAGTCTGTTTGTCGACTCGCAGCGCGACAACAAGGCGTTCGGTTTTGCGGACGGGAGAGTTCTTCTCTCTGAAGACAACGGGCGGACCTGGCCACATCGCACCGCCTTCCCTGATGCCCGCCACATCGTGTTCAGCTGCATTCTCAAAAACGGCAATATACTCTTCAGTGCCTTGGCGAAACTGTACCTCAGTACGGACAACCTGAAAACGTACAGGCAGATCACCGTCAAGAATGCCGATGGCTCCGATTACCTGCCGCATACTCCGAATAACCCCGACCTCCCAGGCTGGTACTTCCACAGTCTGACAGGAGTCAACACGTGGGACGTGAATGGGACGGAAATGCTGGCGTGGGGCAATTACTGCAACGTGATTGGCGGCGCAGCGCCGGTCAACATTTTCTATTCGACCGACCAAGGGGAAACGGTTAAGCTCGCCTATTCCTTCGGTCAGAACCTCTATCAACGGGACGACGGTTCGGGAGGGGGTGGCAATACGGGTACACCGCTGGGCAATCTTGACAACCCGGTTATTTGCCGCCACGTTCACTGCGTGACCTACAACCCGGGCGAAGATGCATTCTATGCCTGCACGGGAGACTTCGACCGAGCAGAGGGCCACGAGTGCCATTGGCTTAGAGGCACATATGACGCGGCCAGCGACCGATGGGAGTGGAAGGTCATCGTTTCGGATGCAATGAACTCTCGGTACAAATGCGGCGGGATCAACTTCGTTGACGGTCAGCTGTACTGGATCAGTGACTCGAACGGGCCGCAGCCTTATGATCGAGGAGTCTTTCGGTGCGACCCTGCCGACATCACGAAACCCGAAGCACACACTTTGTTGTTCAATCCGGGCGTGGAATCTGGCAACATGATCATCCAGGACGGGGTGATTCTGGCGTCGCATTGTGCTCCCGCGTCGCCGATGGCCACTGGGATCATTGTTTCCTTGGACTTGGGTAAGACCTGGGCGCAATACGATCTCAAGGAGTTCGGCAGGCGATCACCCTGCCGCTTCCACAGCAAGAACAGTGACGGGTGGTTCCGCGTCGACCTGCGATCGAACTGGGTCACGCCCGCCGAGATGATGTTCATCAAACCAAAGGCAGCACCGGGCGCGGGGTAAGGAGTAACGCTTCCAGCACGCGGCGACGTCACGGCGATTGAGTGTTGTCGGTTCGCCCGGGACCGCTTGCGATCTCCGCGATGTACGACGCCGTGTGGACGCGGTGTCGTATATTCGTCTCGGCCCAACCCTGTTTTTTTTGGCGTGACAAAGCACCAGAATGCCCCTGCGGGGGGGCTTGGTCTTTGGGCGGTTTTCGGCGGACCCAGCATGGTTCGCCGTGGGTGGTACCTCTGCTCTCCACACTCACAAAGTCGCCGTCGCGGAGGATGCGAGTCTCGCGCAGAGATCGCTGAGGAGAGCCGTTTGCCGCAACTCCGCGGACTCTGCGCCTCTGCGTGAGTCTGATCCTGGTGGCGGATTTTGCTTCAGCCGAAGTCGAGAGTCTAGCCGCTTAGGAACCGGGGAAAAATAACTGGCAGGCTTTTCTTGCCCCTCACCTTGATCCTCTCCCCCGCTATTCGCTTCGCGGCGGGGGAGAAGAGACAATACGACAGTTATGGCTTCGTCGATCCTAAGCGGCTCCCGTCGACGAAGCTGCGAACGAGGCAATATGGTCCTTTGTGCAAACCTAATTCGAAGGCTGCACGATACCTGGGTGGCCCAGATTCGCCACGGACTCCGTGTCTTTTCGCGGAACACCGGAAAATTCAGGCGACAAGTGCCCATTAGTCCAAGCTCGCAACTGGAGGCCGGCCCAAGTGGGATTTGACAACCGCCTGACTGTCTGCTTACATCAAATATCCTATGTCACTAGTTTCGACGCGCCAGAAAGGTTGGTCAGCGCATGAAGTTGTGGTTCCTCACATCGTGTTTCTTGGCCGTGCCCGTTGTTTGCATGGCAGAGCAAACCGTGAATTTCAGCCGGGACATACGCCCGATCCTCTCGGACCGCTGTTTCCAATGCCATGGTCCGAACGAAGCGGATCGGCAGGCAGGCTTGCGCCTCGATCAGGCGGATGGTCCCGAAGGGGCCTACCGCAAGTCGTATGACACGCAAGCCATTCAACCGGGCTCGCTCGACGGGAGCGAACTCTGGTATCGGATCACGTCGGAAGATGATGATGTGATGCCACCCGCCGATTCCCACAAGAAGCCGCTCACACAGAACGAGAAAGACCTCATCAAACGGTGGATTGAAGCGGGGGCCCAGTACGCTGACTTCTGGGCGTTCGTGCCGCCGCGAAATCCTGTCCTGCCTGAGGTCAAGAATCAGCATTGGGGCCAGCAACCGATCGATCGATTTGTGTTGCACAGGCTCGAGGCGGAAGGCCTGGCACCCAACCCAGCGGCCCAGCGGCGGACCTTGATCCGGCGGCTGAGCCTTGATCTTACCGGGTTGCCACCTACGCGCGAAGAAATCCATGGCTTTCTGGCCGACACCTCCGTCGACTCCTACGAGCGTTTAGTGGATCGTCTGCTGGCCAAACCGCAATACGGCGAGCATATGGCGAAGTACTGGCTCGATCTGGTCCGGTTCGCGGACACCAACGGCATTCACCACGACCACTATCGCGAGATGACGCCCTACCGAGACTGGGTGATCCGCGCGTTCAATCAAAATCTGCCTTATGACGAGTTCGTCAAGTACCAGCTGGCCGGCGATTGCTATCCCGACCCGACTCGTGACCAGCTGATCGCCTCGGGGTTCCATCGGCTGCACCTGATCATCGATGTGGGCACCGCCTTGCCTGAGGAAAGCCACATGCGCAACGTGGTGGACCGGGTCACGGCCGTCGGGACCGCGTTTCTGGGACTGACGGTCCAATGCGCCGTGTGTCACGATCACAAGTATGATCCGATTACCGCGCGGGACTTTTACCAGCTGTCTGCCTTCCTGAACAACCTGGATGGGGAGCCGGAAACGGGATCTCGCTCCGGAACGGACTTCCAGCGCGGGCTACAACCGCCTTACATCAGCCTGGCCACCGAAGCGCAGCAGGCGCAACTGGTGGAACTGGACGGGCAGATCAACCAAGCGCGTCTGACCTTCGAAGAGCTGGAGAAGCTCAAGGCAAGTGAGGAGCTGGAGAAGGGCAAGGAGGTCGAGGAACTCGCGGCGGGCAAGGAACGCGAAGGAGGGAAGAAACATGAGGATGTTGAAGGTCGCGAAGACCAAGAGGGCGAGGCTGTCGCCGAAGCGCCGAGAGAGATCTGGACACGGAGCTAAAGCAAGCGAGAGAAGAACTGGAAGAAATCCAGGCCCAGAAGCGGGCGCTGGAAATCGCGATTCCGGCGGCGATGGTAATGAAAGAGTGCGCCGACATACGGCCCGCTTACATTCTGATTCGCGGCGCCTACGACAAGCCCGGCGAGGCCGTCGAGCGTGATACGCCGGGCTTCCTGCCCCCGATGAAGCAAACGGCCGGACCGAGAACGCGCCTGGACCTGGCCGAGTGGTTCATGTCGCCCGGGCACCCGCTGACCGCGCGGGTGGCGGTGAACCGGTTCTGGCAGCAGCTGTTTGGTGTCGGCATCGTGAAGACCGCGGAGGATTTTGGCGCTCAAGGTGAATGGCCCAGCCATCCAGACCTGCTCGACCATCTGGCCGTCAGCTTCATCGAGTCCGGATGGGAAGTCAAAGCGTTGATCAAACAGATCGTGATGTCGGAGACTTACAAACAGTCATCGGAGGCGTCGCCTGAGCGTTTCGTCCGCGATCCGCAAAACCGCCTCTTGTCGCGCGGTTCCCGCTTCCGTTTGGACAGTGAAGTGATTCGCGACCAGGTGCTGGCCACCAGCGGTTTGTTGACTGACGAATTGTATGGCAAGAGTGTCAAGCCTCCACAGCCGGCGGGCCTGTGGGAAACGGTCGCCATGCCCAGTTCGTATCCCCGCACGTACGAACCCGACACGGGTGACAAGATCTATCGGCGCAGTGTCTACACCTTCTGGAAGAGAGGCATGCCGCCGCCACAGATGACCATTTTGAATGCACCGTCCAGGGAATTCTGTCTCGCGCGGCGAGAGCGAACTAACACGCCGCTCCAGGCGTTGTTGTTGATGAACGAACAAGAGTATCTGAAGGCGTCCCGGCACCTGGCCTGCCAGACAATCGCTCAGGGCGCGCTCGGCCCTGCCGATCGAGTGGCTGTGCTTTACGAGACGATTACGTCACAGCTGCCCGATGCTGACGAAACCGCGACCTTCCTCAAGATGGTGGAAGATCTGGAGGCGATCTACCGCGAGAATTCAGGATTGGCGGACCAGCTCTGCGAAGGCGCGCAGCTGCCGGAAGAAACGTCGGCCGCGGAGCTGGCTGCATGGACGCTGTTGGTCAGCACCATCTACAATCTCGATATCACCAAGACCCGGGAATAAGCCATGCGCAACGTACTCGAAGAACACAATCGCCTGGAGGCTCGGCGACAGTTCCTGAAGACCTCGGGGATGGGCCTGGGGGTTACGGCGCTGGCCTCCTTGTTGCCTCACAACAGCAGGGCCCAGCAAGAGGGTGACCGTGCCGTGCGTGCCAAGCACGTGATCTTTCTGTTCATGGCCGGCGCGCCCAGCCAGATCGATTTGTTCGACTACAAGCCGGAACTGGGCGAGTTATTCAAACAGCCGCTGCCCGAAAGCGTCAGTATGGGACAGCGAGTGACGGCCATGACCAAAGGCAAGGAGCAGCTGGTGGCTCCATCCATGTTCAAATTCCAGCGCCAAGGCCAGAACGGCGTCTGGATGTGTGAACTCCTGCCCCACCTGTCCAAGGTGGCTGACGATCTCTGTATCGTCAAGTCGATGCACACCAACGCCATCAATCATGACCCCGCCAAGACGTTCCTCTGTACCGGCTCGGAGATCCTGGGGAAGGCGAGCATGGGAGCCTGGCTGAGTTACGGCTTGGGGTCGATGAATCGAGACTTGCCCGATTTCATCGTGCTCACCTCGGCCTTCTGGACGGGTGGCACGCGTAATGTGCAAGCCCTCTACAGCCGCCTGTGGGGCAGCGGTTTCCTGCCATCCAAACACCAGGGGGTTGCCTTTCAGACTGCGGGCGACCCGGTCCTGTTCCTGTCCAACCCCGCCGGGATCGATAAGCGTGTCCGGCGCCGGATGCTGGATACCCTGGACCACGTGAACCGGCGGCGCGGGCAAGAGATCGGGGATCCCGAGATTGAGACGACGATCGCCCAGCAAGAATTGGCGTTCCGCATGCAGGCTTCCGTTCCCGAGCTGACGGACATCTCTGGGGAACCGCAGCACGTGGTGGATTCGTACGGACCGGAGGTGCACAAGAACGGGTCATTTGCTCGCAACTGCTTGCTCGCCCGGCGGATGGTCGAGCGGGGCGTGCGGTTTGTCCAAATCTTCCACCGGGGTTGGGATCACCACACAATTCTGCCGAAGCAGCTGACTGGCCAGTGTTTTGATGTGGATCAGCCATCGGCGGCCCTGCTCAAGGATTTGAAACAGTGCGGTCTGCTCGACGAGACAATCGTCGTCTTTGCCGGTGAATTCGGTCGCACGGTCTACTGCCAGGGTACGCTGGAGCGCGACGATTACGGCCGCGATCATCATCCACGTTGCTTTTCCGCCTGGTTGGCCGGCGGCGGCATCCAAGGCGGGATTTCCTATGGGGAGACGGACGATTTCAGCTACAACATCGTGCGCGATCCGGTGGCCGTCCGCGACCTGCATGCCACGATGCTCCACCAGCTGGGCATCGACCACGAGAAACTGTCCTTTCCCTTCCAGGGCCTCGACCAACGCCTGACTGGGGTCGAACCGGCACGGGTTATCAAAGAGATTCTGGCTTAGCCCTCTGCGCCTGTGACAAATAGAAACGTCGATCGGCGTCAGACCGTACTGCGCAATGTGCTGGACATTACCGTCCGAATCGTCTGGCAAATCCCAGATTGCATCGATCAGCGGCATAAGCACAACCCTAATATGGCGCCTTCATAAATGATAGCACCAATGCATGTGCCGGCAATAGCAACGGACATTCAACGAGGAATGGGAATCGGGAACCTCCCATCGGTATAGGTCGCGGCAGGCACAACACAACGTGCTGGGCGTGCGTTCCAAGGCATGATCGTCGATCCACCTGCCCAGTGAGTTTGTAGCACTTGAGTTCTGAACCGAACTGAATACATTTGCACGACCGTCTCGAAAGGCTCACAATGACGTCCAGGAGCGATATGTAACTCGCTGCGCAACCATCGATTCAAGGAGAAGTGCGATGACCTTATGCCCTATCGCTTTAGCAGTCGGTTGTAAGAAGTGCCCGGCATTCTCGTTTTGCCCTCTCAAGACTGTCATCGGCGATTACATGAAGGATGAAACGAAGCCGACCAAGCAGCAAGAGGGCGAAGAAGGAAACTAGTGCTGTAATGTACGACACCGCGTCCAAGTCCGTCGTACAACGTTGACGCTAGAAAGAGGATCCGTATGGCGCGGCAAACACTCAGCATTGTTCCCATCGGGCGATGATCCCAGTTCTGTTCGGCACAACTCTCCAGCCCCGCCGGGCGTGTCCCGGCGGACTCGGGACGGGTCGGCTACTGGAACTGAGGCGCGGAGGGGCGTTGGCCGAGCAGAGCAGAGGGAGGCAACACGGCGGCTTGCCGAGGCTGAAATCAGGCCGCGGTTTGATTCGGTCTCGGCAAGCCACCGTCGTGACATCCACCTCCCACGCTCGACCGCAAGTGAGCGTGATACGAGCGTAGCTGGCCACTCGTACCCCCGACGGCGCAGGGCCGGCGGAGGGAACCAAAACCGTTGTCCTTACCCGCCGCAATTCGGCTGCCAACGGCAGACTTGTTAGCCGCCCCTGGAGCCGCACCTTTTTGGCGACACGGCAGGCAGGAGCGGTAAAGAACAGGCCGCGTAAAACGGATGTGAATAGTCTGTGACGTTCATAGGGGTAGTTAAGAGACTGCACGCGCTACTTGATCGTTGTCGGAAATTTGCCTGCCTTGCGCCAGTGGCCAGGAAAAGTGTGCTACGCCCCTTTTCTCTTGTGAGAAACCGAGTTGGATCGCGATGTTGCCCCAATGGGCTGGCTGACCGTACAGTGATTGGTGATATCGAATCGTGGGAGGCAAGTAATGACCGAACCGGATATTGATGAGTTCGTGCGAAGAGCGGAAGAGGTCTACACGGCGCGGCTGCGGGCAATCTTGGAGCCGGAACACTTAGATGAGTTTGTTGCGATCGAGCCCGAGTCAGGCGACTATTTCTTGGGCAAAACGCTGAGTGAGGCGATTGGAGCCGCGCGCCGGTCGCATCCCGATCGGCTGGCGCATGCCATGCGAGTCGGTCACAAAACAGCCCTTCATTTCGGATTGCACGTTCGATGAATGGCCATGTTGATGGCAACGGTCGGGCTCTTATCACCGTCACCGTTCGGTCGTCAGATGCGACGGCCCCCCGTGACGTACAGGTGTGGATTGATACGGGGTTTAACGGAGACTTGGTATTGCCGCAGCAGCAGATTGATGATCTGGTGTTGGCCCAGTCCGGTACCGTCAAAGCGATTCCTGCGGATGGATCTGAAGTCGCGCTGAAGACATACACATGTCGGATCGACTGGTTCGGAGAACAGCGCCATTTGGAAGTAGTCGCGAACGAAGGCGAGTATCCGCTACTTGGAGTTGGATTGCTGCGAAATCACGATCTTCACATCAGCTATCGGTCAGGCAGAATCACGATCGAGTAAATGTCTTGCAGAGTCGGCTATCCGCAATTGCCACGCCCCTCCTTTAGTCGCCGACTGCCTTGCTGATAGCCCGGTCGATTCCGGGCCGGTGCGACCGCTGAACAAGCGCCGCGAAAGGTGATACAATGGCTGGCAGTTTGGTCCACCACCAACGACCTGACGTCGCTTGATCAAGTCGTTTGTCGCGACCCCGGACTGTCCCAAGATGGCGTGGTGCCGGCGCGGCAGTTCCGCTCGTCATAACGGCTCGAAATGAATTCCCTGAACTCCTTTCGTGAAGGATTATTAGCAATGCATCTTCCCCACCTCATGCGGTTTCTGGCATTGTCTTTCTTAGCCGCGGCGGTGCTCCCCAATGCCGCTTTGTCGGCGGAACGGGATTGGGAGAATGAGAAAATATTTGAGCGTCACAAAGAGGCTCCTCGGGCCACCTCAATGGTATATCCAAATCCGCAGTTGGCAGCGGCGGACCAGCGCGAGACGAACCCCTGGTTCAAATCGCTCAACGGTGATTGGAGTTTTCACTGGTCGCCGGATCCCGACCAACGACCGCTGGATTTTTATAAACCTGAGTTTGACGTGGCGCAATGGGACCGCATCGTGGTGCCGGGCAACTGGCAGGTGCAAGGATATGGCGTGCCCGTTTACACCAACATGACTTATCCGTTTCAGAAAGATCCGCCGCGGGTGATGGGGGCGCCTCCGGCAAACTATACGAACTTCTCCCAGCGCAATCCGGTGGGGAGTTATCGCCGCACCTTTGAGCTACCGGACCAATGGCAGGGCCGTCAGGTGTTTTTGCAGTTCGACGGCGTCGATTCGGCTTTCTACTTGTGGATCAATGGGAAACCGGTCGGCTACAGTCAGGAGAGCAGAACGCCCTCCCTGTTCAACGTTACCAAGTACGTGCGTGACGGCGCCAATATCGTGGCGGCCGAGGTGTATCGCTACTCGGATGGCAGCTACTTGGAGGATCAGGACTTCTGGCGCTTAAGCGGCATTTTTCGCGACGTTTACCTCTGGTCCGCCGGCAGTCAGCACATTCGCGACTTTTTCGTTCGCACCGATCTCGATCAGGACTATCGAGACGCGTCGATGTTTGTCGAAATGGATATCGCCAACTACTCAGCCCAAGCTGCGGCGTGCAGCGTTGACTTGACACTGTTAAACGCTGAAGGGCAGTCGATTGCTCAGAGCACTCTCAAGTCGCTCTCCATTGACTCAAGCGGTCAGAAACAAGTGCGTTCGGAGCGCGTGGAGATCGGGAATCCGGCCAAGTGGACTGCGGAAACGCCCAATCTTTACACGCTGGTGCTGACGCTCAAGAACGGGGCTGGAGAGACTATCGAAGCATGCAGTCACAAGATCGGCTTTCGCAAGATTGAGATTCACGGTGGGCAACTGCTGGTCAACGGTCAGGCGATCTACCTGAAAGGCACCAATCGCCACGAACATGATCCGGTTACCGGTCACGTGACTTCCAGAGAGTCGATGATGCGCGACATCGTGTTGATGAAGCAGTTTAACATCAACGCGGTCCGGACGTCGCACTATCCGAATGATTCGTTGTGGTACGAATTGTGCGATGCCTACGGGTTGTACGTGATTGATGAGGCGAATATCGAATCGCATGGAATGGGGTATGGACCGGAATCGTTAGCGAAGAACCCCGATTGGCAGGCGGCTCACCTGGATCGCATTCGCCGGATGGTGGAGCGGGACAAGAATCACGCCAGCGTCATTATCTGGTCGATGGGAAATGAAGCGGGCAACGGAGTGAATTTCGAAGCGTGCTACAAATGGATGAAGCGGCGGGATCCCTCCCGGCCGGTGCATTACGAGCGGGCGGGACTGGAGGATAACACGGACATTTACTGTCCGATGTACGCCACGATCGAGCATATTACGCAGTATGCGAGCAGTCCACAACGCCGACCGTTGATCCTGTGTGAATATGCGCATGCCATGGGCAACAGCGTGGGAAACCTGCAGGATTACTGGGACGCCATCGAGGGCCACGACTGCCTGCAAGGCGGTTTCATCTGGGACTGGGTGGATCAAGGGTTGCTGGCCGACGTTCCTCGAGGTCACAAGATCACAGATCTGGCCGTGCCGACGCGGACCGCGAATGTCTTGGGAAAAGTCGAACAGGAGAGTGTCATCGGGCCCGTGGTGGTTATGGACAATCGCGATTTGGATTTGACCGGACCGTTGACATTGGATGTTGTGGTGCGGGGCTATCGTCGCGGTTCTTACTGTCCGCTGATATCCAAAGGCGACCATCAATATCTGTTGCGTTTTAACAACGGCGGTATTGACTTCGTGATCTATCAAAACCAATGGACCAGTGTGCGAGTTGATTTTGATCAGGCGAACTTGACCGATCAATGGAACCGCGTGACGGCCGTCTATGATGGTCAGCACTTGCTGATTTACGTCAATGGGAAGGAAGTCGCACGACGGGCGGTGCAAGGCGCGATAACCGCGAGTTCTTTCCCCGTCAATATCGGCCGGAACTCGGAAATGGCAGGCCGCGTCTGCGACTTGCCCATTCGCGAGGCTCGGATCTACAGTCGTCCTCTGTCGGCGGAGGAAGTGGCAAACGTTGCATCACGAAAACCAGAGGGCCTGCAACTCCACCTGGACTTGACTCGCATCACGGGAGAGAGTTTTGCCCTGGGACGTGTGTCCAAGTACTTCGCGTTTGGAGGAGATTTTGGCGATCAGCCCAACGACGGCAATTTCTGCATCAATGGCTTGATCCAACCCGATCGGCTGCCGAATCCGCATTTGAACGAAGTGCGAAAGGTTTACCAGTCGATCAAGGTGACTCCGGTTGACCTGTCCTCGGGCAAAGTCCGAGTCCACAACAAGTACTTTTTCACCAACTTGAACCAGTTCCAGGCTCTGTGGGTACTGCGGCGCGACGGCCTGCAGGTCGCCAGTGGATCGTTAGGGCGACTCGAAGTCCCACCGCAGGCGAGTCAGGAATTCAGCATCCCCCTCCCCCTGAAAACTCCTTCCGCCGGTGGCGAGTATCTGCTGACCGTCTCCTTCGTCTTGCCTGAGGCGACCGGGTGGGCCGATAAGGGGCATCGGGTTGCCTGGGATCAAATGTCCGTCGCGGCGGCAGCGCCCGACTCCAAGACAACTGAGGAGGGGCTGCTGGAGTTGGTTGAGAAGGAGGCGAGTTACGTGATCGAAGGCCATGGATTCCGCGCGGAGATCGACCGACAGCGGGGCGCTCTGCGATCGTACCGCGTGAATGGCCAAGAGATGCTGGCGGCGCCGCTGGAGCCGAATTTCTGGAAAACGCCCAACGACAACCAGTTCCGCAACAACTACCTGAGTCGTTTGGGACCGTGGCGAGATGCGGCCAAGAATCGCGACGTGACATCGGTCACCGCCAAACAGGTCAGTGGGAAGATCGAAGTGACCGTACAGGCGATCTTGCCGGTCGGTAAGTCGCGCTACACGGTCGTCTACAGTATCAGTCCCGATGGCCGTGTCGCCGTGGACTGCAGCTATCGACCGGCGGGCACCAATCTGCCGCTAATTCCCAAATTCGGGATGACTTGTTCCGTACCAGGTGTCTTGAACAAGGTGCGCTGGTACGGACGAGGTCCGCACGAAACCTATTGGGATCGGAAAACTGGCGGCGAGATCGCGACGCATGAGTTGAGTGTTGAGGAGATGATACATCCCTACGTACGGGCTCAAGACAACGCCAATCGCAGCGACGTGCGCTGGTTCACGCTTACCACGGCTGAGGGCATCGGACTGAAAGTCACTGGCCGAACGCCGTTGAATTTTGCCACCTGGCCTTACACGATGCAGGACCTTGAGCAGGCGACACACGACTACGAGCTTCCGCGTCGAGATACGATTACCGTGAACATCGACCACCAACTTCACGGAGTTGGAGGTGACAACAGCTGGGGCGCCAGGACACATCCGCAATACACCTTGCCGGGCGATCAGCCCTACGAGTATGCTTTCACGCTATCTCCGGTCAGAAACGGCGGCTGAACAACTGGTTGTTTGTCGAGTGCCTTGTGCGAGGAGAATGGCGTTATGGGTGGGATCGACCTTCTGGTGACGATTGCCTATCTGGTTGTGATCGTGACGTTAGGATGTTTTGCCGGCTATATTAATCGACGGCGAGGCGGCGGGGAGGCCAAGGATTACTTTCTGGCTGGTGGAACATTGCGTTGGCCGATCATCGGCTTGGCCCTGTTTGCCACCAACATCTCGTGTGTGCACCTCGTCTCCTTGGCGCAATCCGGGTACGACACCGGCTTGTTAATGGGCAATTTCGAGTGGATGGCCGCCTTCACCTTGATTATGCTCGGCCTGTTCTTCGCGCCTTTCTACATTCGTTCTCGAGTGGCGACGTTGCCTGATTTTCTCGAACGGCGCTATTGCCGCGCGTGTCGCGATTGGCTGGCGGTGTTGTCGATGTGCTCTGCCGTAATCATTCACATCGGCTTTTCGTTTCTGACCGGCGGAATTGTCCTCAAGACACTCTTCCACGTCGACATGTACACGAGCATCGTTGTCGTGGCAGTTCTGACCGGTCTTTACACGATCGTTGGCGGTTTGATGGCGGTCGTGTTGACCGAAGCCATCCAGACGGTCGTGCTGATCGTGGGAGCGGCGCTCATCACGTGGTTTGCCTGGGATCGGATGGGTGGCTGGGACGCCATGACGAGCGTGCTGCAGGCGAAAAACGCCCTGGGGGAGGACACGCTGAGCAAGATCTCGATGTTGCGCCCGCATGGTGACCCGGACGGCATGCCATGGTATTCCGTGTTTCTCGGATATCCTGTGCTTGGTATCTGGTACTGGTGTGCGGATCAGACGATCGTCCAACGTGTTCTCGGCGCTCGCAGTGAAGAACACGCTCGCATTGGGCCGTTGTTTGCCAGCGTCATCAAGATTCTGCCCGTCTTCATCTTCGTGATGCCGGGGCTGTTCGCTTTTACCTTGGCTCAGTCAGGCAAGCTGAACATTTCCTCGATCAGGTTGGACGAGCAACGCGACGTGGGCGATTTGCTCTCGGCTGGAGAGCTGAGTCTGGATAGCGACACACTCGGCCAGGCCGGTGTCTTCGATCAAGACACTCACATCATCCGCCTGTCAGCAGCCCGCGAGCTGGGACTGATCGATGCCGAGGACGCTCAGTTGATCGAATCACTGGCACCCAAAGTCGCCGATGAGCAGAGGAATGTACGCATTCCCATGGAGTTGGGACAATTGCAACTGGACGAAGCTGCGCTATCGGCTGCGAACGCGTTCGATCCTGGATCCAAGATCGTGAATCTTTCGAAAGTCAAGGAGGGTCGGCTGGCCGACCAAGAGACGATCTCGCGCATCGAGTCCCTGGGAGACGTGGCTGTCGATTCAAAGGGTGTCTACGGTGCCATGATCATGGAGTTGATGCCGACAGGGCTGAAAGGTGTCATGGTGGCCGCGCTGCTGGCCGCGCTGATGTCGACCGTATCCGGGGCCTTGAACTCGATTTCGACTCTCTTCAGTTACGATCTATACAAGCGATTCAAAGCAGACGCTACCGATCATCAGCTCGTGTTTGTCGGGCGCATTTCGGCCGCGGTGGCGTTGTTGGTGGCGATTGGCCTGGTGCCGCTGCTGAATGATTACCAGAGTATTTTCGAGGGGCTCAATGAAATCATCGCGCATCTCGCGCCGCCGGTCACCTGCGTGTTCGTACTGGGAGTTTTCTGGCCTCGCGCCTCGGCCAAATCCGCCAAGTTGACATTGTGGTTGGGCTCTGCATTGGGAGCTGGTGTCTTCGTGCTGAGCAAGCTAGGCGACACGACCCCAATTGCCGATTGGCTGACGCGCGCGTCGGGCGATTCATTCATGATGATTGCGTTTTATCTGTTGTCCGCCTGCGTGCTGATGCAAGTGATCTTCTCACTCATCTGGCCAGCTGGCGAATCGGAACGATCCAGCAAGCTCTACTGGGAGAGCCCGCTCAAACCGCTGGAAGACAAGGGATGGCCCGGGCTGGGCAACTACAAGCTATTGACGGTCCTGCTGATCATCGTCATGGCAATTCTGTACTACTTGTTCCGATGATCGAATTCGGTTTCGTACATCTCGTAGTGAGTCTCGTCCATACCGAGGCTTCGGTAGGTGGCCTGAGCAACGGCGTTGTTCTGTTCCACGTATAATCGCAAACCACAGACGTCGTCGCGCGCTGCGGCTCGCGCCCGTACCCCCTCAAACAGCTTTCTGAAGATCCCTTGCCGGCGATGCGAGGGCCGCACGTAAACGCTCTGAATCCACCAGAAGCGACGGTTTCGCCAGTCGCTCCATTCGTAAGTCACCATCAATGCCCCCACCACCTCGGATCCCTGCTGGGCAACGACGTAGAATCCCGCGTCCGGATTGCTGATCAGACTCCGCACACCTGCCGTCACCGTCGCACGGTCCAGCTGCCGATTCTCGGTTTCCTGGGCCATGGCGATATTGAACTGGGTCAAGATCTTGGCGTCCTTGGCTTCCCCGATGCGGATGGTGTCCGTCATAATGAGCGGCTCCGTCTTGGATTGAGGTGGCATCAGCATACTACCATAGGACATAATCGAGCGGGCGGAGCGAAGGTGGGAAATGACGTCCGTAGCCTGAGCTCAGTGCGCAGCGGTAACCCGGTCGTCTATAACGAATGGACAGCGGGGTCTCGCTTCAGCACTGCTTGAGTCGAGTGGCTCGAAGTGGCGACGGCTCTCTTGTGCACAAGATCGTCACCATTGAACCCTCGCGGGATCAAGTGGCACCACCCACCTCACCGAAACTCCCTTTTGGAATGTGGGTATCGGAGCGAAACCACCGGATGCCGCAATTCTGTTCAACTCCCAATGACCGCGTCCCGAAAGATCACTCTGTTTTTGACAGATTCCCGTGGCCCGGCGGAGGGGCCGAGTAGTGAATAGATGCTTCGCGGATGTCGCAAGGCCGGAGCGAGGCCTGGGCCCCCGCGCCACGTTCGCCGCACCGCTGCCCCGCAAGACACCACTGTATCTACTCTTTCTTGGAACGCACCCGCTAGAATGGGGCTGTCAGGGCACCGCAAGAAACGAACGTTTGGCACAACGAACTCACTGAGCCGCGGTCCGCCGGACGAGTATCCCATTAGTAGAGTCACGCTCGAGCTTACTTCCTGGTCTACCACAACCGTGGACAACGCGGCGCATTGTCTTACCGCGCACTTCAGCGTACACTCGATGTTGCTCTGTTCGAGCACACATGCCTAAGTGCTGGGAGACCCCGGCAATGATTTCTCCGCGACGAGCTCCGGTCAGACCGCGAGTCATTTCTTCTGAGACCGGTGAAACGGTCCTTCTGGAAGACGTGATTGGCTCCTGCACCGAACAGGGACACCACGGTGCTATTGAAATCAGGGGCGGACCGAGAACAGGCAAAACAGTCGCACTGGCCCATTTGGCATCGCTCGCCATTGCCGACAGACTCTTGCTCGTGGACGACGCGCGGCCAGCCGATATACAATTCGGCTTGTCCGATCGCCTGGTCGTCTACACCACTCGTTGTCCGCTGGACATTACCGACCAGCGTTATGAACTTGCCCCCTGGTGTGACGATGACTTGATCGAGTACCTGCGGTGTCAACGCGCGGACAGGTGTTTGTCTGTGATGGCGCGGTTCGCGGCTGACGGCAGCAAGGAGTTGCTCGATGGGAAACCGGAACTCTATTGCACCATCGCCGAGCAGATGGCAGCCAGCGAATCAGTGCATGATATACGGACGGCACTGCGGCAGGGGATCGCCGCACGAGCAGTAGACGAGCAGACACTCCATGAGGCCCGGTTTTACTCTGCGGCGGTTCTGTTTGGAGAGCAGCAACTCGCTGAGGGCCGAGCAGCACGGATGAGTCGCCGCGGCGTCAGTGGAGAGTTGTTTGACTTGCTGAGCTACTCGTCGGTCCAGGTTTTGTTAACAGCCGACCGATTGATCTCGGTCTTGAAAGAAGATTCCGTGCATCCGTTTCCTAAGCACGAAATGCCAAGAAGGCTTGTTTCGGAAGCGGCGCGGCTGGCGGAGTGCGATCCGGCGGTGCTGGATCTCTTGCAGGGGCTTGTAGACGGCGGCGAAGCGGACCATGTGCCGATGGCCGCCAGCGTGCTGCGTTTTGCGAACCCGCAGTGGCGCCCCAACCGCGATCGCTGCTCGTATCTTCCGGGCGCCTACTTGTCCGCCGTGCGCTGGAAAGGAATTGATCTGAGCCATGTGAATCTGCAACGGGCAGACCTCCGCTTCGCCGATCTGCAAGGTGCGAACTTGAACCAGGCACGATTGGGGAAGGCAGCTCTGCGCAAGAGTAATCTCGCCGGAGCCCGAATGGCCGAGGCATGGGCGGACGGAGCGGACTTTAGCGAAGCGGACTTAACGAACGCCGACATGTCCAAAGGTCAATTCCTCGCAGCGCACTTCCGCCGGTCGGTTCTGAATCACGTTCGACGAGAGTTCGGCATCCGACTTTCCGTGGCGGGAATTCGTAGCGCCCTGTCGGACGACCGTCCGACAATGCGCGGACTGTTATAGTTGATTGTCAATAGGTGCTCGGGCAATCGCACGTTCCAAGGAGCCGAGGTAGAGAACTAAATCGGCGGTCTGCCCAGGGTGGGGCGCGGCGGGAGCCCAGAGTGGCGAAGAGAAACAACAGGAAGTTCGGCTGCCAGCAGAGCGACTGGCGAAGCGCGACGATGCATGGTGACACGGAC
Organism: uncultured Planctomycetota bacterium; assembly: GCA_963700575.1. Lineage (GTDB taxonomy): Bacteria > Planctomycetota > Planctomycetia > Pirellulales > Pirellulaceae > JAJRVM01. Next base: position 87,641 of record CAVOYC010000005.1, read on the forward strand.
GCTCTGGGCTTCTTCACGCTGACGGCGTGGCATTCCGCAGACCCGGGTATGGCGGCCTTCGCCAATGGCGATCGCCGCTGCACCCTGGGGACGTGGCGTCACGTCGTTCGGTACCCCGTGGGAACGCTGTGAAGCATTTTGAGCCCATAAGAAAAGAGGTTTGCGAGATAGGCTGACAGAATTCCCCCTTCGGGAGGGTCGGGCCCTAAGGCCCGGGGAGGGCGGATTCGGTGATCATCATCTGAAACCGCTCGAATATGGGTAACCCTCCCGCTCGTTCCTCGCGACCCTCCAGGGGGAGGGTGCTCACAGCGCCCAACGGGACGACAGAATGCCGCCGGTCGGAAATCCTTGGCTCGAGCATGCTCCGCCCCAGGCACGTGATATCGAGAAACCGTGTAACACGCCGAAGACGATATGACAGACTGGCAGACAATTAATATAATGCGATTTGTCTCGATCTCTTGAGTGCGCAATCGGCCACATTACTTGCGGCCCACAGGCGGTGGGCGGAGACTATCTAAATTCGAGTTGAGTTGGTCTTTATGGGTTGGATATGAGGCGTACCGACAAGGAGATTACAGGTCGATCTGAGATCGACAAGGTCATTCGTGGCTGCCAGGTCTGTCATCTGGCCTGCGCGGTTGGTGGTGACCCATACGTCGTTCCGATTTCTTTCGGATACGACGGCGTTCGCGTGTATTTTCACACGGCACGTGAGGGAAAGAAAATCAACTACCTTGACTCGAACCCTCGTGTGTGTCTTGAGTTTGAGCGAAACGTGAATCTCGTAATGAGCGACTCGGACGCGTGCAAGTGCACGTTCACGTTTGAGAGTGTCATCGGATATGGCGATGTAGTTGAGTTGCTGGATCCGGATGAAAGGGCAAACGGCCTTAACCAGATCATGTTGCACTACTCAGGCCGAGAGTGGCAGTTCAATAGCTCCGTTCTTGCCAGTACGCGCGTTTGCGCGTGCCCATCGAGTCTGTAACCGGTAAACGATCGGAATGGAAGGCAATCTGACAACTCGTTGAAACCGACGGTATTTCGGGACCACTGCAAATCATGGCATGACATCGCGCAGTGATCGCTGGGATTCAAACGAAGACCAAGAATCGCTGGTACTCGATGCCACGCATGATCTTCGAGGACAAACGGGTCCTCAGCGTTTCTCCTACGACCGTCAAGCTCGAAAATGGCCCCATTATGAAACGCCTCGGCGATGTGAACCAGACGAAGGAGAAAACCGGATCGGGAGATTGAACGCCTTGCATTTACTCATCTGCGCCGGGTAGACTGCGGCTTGGGCACACCACGACTCGCGGAGCTGCGGGCTGATCGCACCCGCAGTGCCAAGACACGCAACATGCGTGAATCGTGCCTCCCACGGGCTCGACTCTCGCATACCGGTGTCTGAAACCCGCGGGAAGCACGCTACGACGAAGCGACCAGATGGTATGCTAGAGTTTCGTATTACATCAACTTCCGATCTCGCCTTACAGGCGATCGGCATGCTCCAACAGACTCTCCTTCCACTGGCAAGCAAGTGATTATGAACATACCCACCGTGGCCATGCAACCGTCCATTTTGTGCGCGATCTTCGTCGGCCTGGTTGTGAACAGTTTCTGTGACGCTGGCGACCAGCCTCAGTGGGGACGCGATGCGACTCGCAATATGGTGTCCGACGAGAAGGGATTGCCCAGCGACTTTGATCCGGCGTCGGGTAGAGGTATCAAGTGGACTGTTGACTTGGGCAGTCAGGCATATGGTTCGCCGGTGATCACGCAGGGACGCGTGCTGATTGGCACCAACAACTCAGTACCGATGGATCCACGTCATCAGGGTGACCGGGGCGTGTTATTGTGCCTCAACGAGAGCGATGGATCCATGATCTGGCAGCTCGTTGTGCCCAGACTCTTGGGCGACAAGGGTTTCCTTGATCAGCCGAACATCGCACTCTGTTCTCCACCCACGGTGGAAGGAGATCGGGTCTACCTGGTCACGAACCGAGCGGAAGTCGTATGTCTGGATCTGAAGGGTTTGGCCAACGGCAATGACGGGCCCTATCTGGATGAAGGCCAGCACATGGTCCAACCGGGCGAAACCGCGATCGAGGTGACCGAGAAGGATGCGGATATCCTCTGGTTGTTCGACATGCCGTCACAGGCCGGAATTCACCCACACGATTCTCCTCACAGCTCGATCCTGGTTGATGGGCGTTACCTTTATCTGAATACCGGTAATGGTGTTGATCTGACACATGTGAAGATTCGCAAGCCTGAAGCGCCCAGCCTGATCGTGCTGGACAAGATGACTGGACGGCTGGTTGCTCAGGATGGTGAACGGATCGGACCCAGGATCTTTCACTGCACGTGGTCCTCTCCTGCGATGGGGACCATCAACGGGAAACCGCTGATATTTTTCTGCGGTGGAGACGGAGTCGTCTATGCCTTCGAACCGATTCCTCAAGACATGATTGAAGGTGAGGTCCAGACTCTGAAACGCGTATGGCGATTTGACTGTGACCCCACCGCGCCCAAGGAGGACGTGCATCGATTCGTGCGCAATCGCCAGGAGAGCCCGAGTAACATCATGGGGATGCCTGTTTTCTACAAAGACCGGATCTACGTCACTGGTGGCGGAGACTTCTGGTGGGGGAAAACGGAGGCGTTCGTGAAGTGTATTGATGCGACCCAAACGGGCGACATTACCGAAAGTGGTCAGGTCTGGTCGCAACCGCTCCAGCGACACGCGTGCGCGACCCCCGCCATCCACAATGATCTGGTGTTCGTCGGCGATCTTGGGCGAAAGCTTTATTGCTTCGACGCGAACACCGGTGAGCTCTACTGGGAGCACAGTATGCGGGGAGAGGTGTGGTCCTCGATCCTGGTCGCCGACGGGAAGCTGTATGTCGGCTCCCATGGAAGCGATTTCTGCATATTTGAAGCCGGCAAGGAGAAGCGATTGCTGGCTTCGATTCGACTGGACAGCAAGATGTTGACCACACCGATGGCAGCCAATGGCGTGCTCTACGTGAATACGCTGGCTCGGCTATACGCCATTGAGTAGAGGAACAGGGCCAGCATGCAATAGCGGATATGCGTAACTCGTGTCTCCGTAACAGACTCTCGCCAGCGGGCTCGTCCCGGTGGGTTTACGTTTGCTGACTACTCTGGCAGCCGAGAAATGCCCCTTCCCGCCGGGCGGGAAGGAAATTTATGAGCGGCTGATCGACAGTAGTTGTCAAACGCTCTACCACCGGGACAAGCCCGGTGGCGGTAACGAAGTCCTGGGGCGGCGCTACGCTTGCCCCAGGCTCAGCCAGGCAAAACGTGTCAAAAACTCTCGGCGCGTTGGTTTTGCCGCGTACGCTGCCCGCGGATTGAGCTGCCCGAGCGTCGCATGCCAAGGAAGATATTCAGAGTGTCTGGTTTTGCCCTCTCGTTTTGCCCTGGCTTTGCACTGGTTTTGCATGCCAAGGGCATGCCACCCCGCAGCCCTGGGTGGAGCGACGATTGCGCGGCAATCGGAAGCGACACCCTGGGTACACAGGCAGGGAGAACAATGACCCTGAAGGGGTCGGACAATTCCAGGGGATTGTGGCACTCCTTCAGAGTGCGTGATTCTCGCGCCCTCTACCCCGGGTGCGCCGCTGACGCGGCGACCCGGGGCTGTGGAATTACATGCCCTTGGCATGCCCAGTCGGATGAACACCACGCTGCGAGCACATGGAAAGGGCTCCGTGGCAACAAAGACTTGTCATCGACCGACCGAAATAGACTGCGCAACAGTTTCTGACAGGAATTCCCGAGCAGGTTGGCGATTGGCCTTCGGCCAGACCCTTCTGCCATACGCCTGCTGTTCCCCTGCGCCTAGTCTTCAAGAACTCTAGTCTTCAAGAACTCCCATCTCAATACTCGACGGTTGCTCCGCGTAGCGGTACAGACGGTGCGTGGCTATCGTAAAATCTTCCGGTTTGGCCAGGAAGATGTTGTTGACGTATTTCTGTGGATTCCGGTCCACCAGGGGGAACCACGTGCTTTGGATCTGGATCATCAACCGGTGTCCCGGACGAAACGTGTGCAATACATCCTGCAGCGGCAAAATGACTTTGGCTGGCTGACCGCTGACGAAAGGTTTCGGTTGGGATGGGTCGTCGCGAAACCTGCCGCGAATCACTTCGCTGCGAACCATCATCTGGTACCCGCCGAGATGTTTTCCCGGTCGCACGAACTCATTATCCTTCGTGTCGGCAGGGAAGACGTCGATCAACTTGACGATCCAGTCCGCATCCGACTGCGAGGTGGAGACGCGCAGGTCAACGGTCAGCGGGCCGCACAGAGTGAGCGGTTTCTCGAGCGGTTTCATTTGATAGACGAGCACGTCGGGTCTGCGGGCCGCGAACCGCTGGTCGGCGGTCATGTAGGCCGGGGTCATGGCCATATCGATGTCTTCGGTAAACGGTACGGGCCGATTCGGGTCGCTCGCAAACTCGTCGTATATGACCTCTTTGGCCGACGGTGCTTCCGAACTCAATTGTTCATCCGCCGTGAAATACAGCGTTTTGCGTTTCATTTCCTCCGGCGGCCACTGGTCGAAATACCGCCAGCGGTTCACGCCTGTTTCGAACATGGTGGCTTCTGGCAAAGTCGGAGATGCGTTGTCCTTCAAGTGGGCATGAAAGAAAACCGATTCAATCCGTTTCCGGAAATGTTGCGACGTGGGCGACTCAAAACCGATGTCCCCCAGGTGGTCGCCGCGGGCACGCGACCACCCGCCGTGTTGCCAGGGTCCCATGACAATCAGATTCTGAATCCCCGGATTCCCTGCTTCGATACGCCGATAGATTTGCAGTGGACCGTACAGATCCTCGGCATCAAACCAGCCCCCAACGATCAGCACGGCGGGAGCGACGTTCTTCAAGTGCGGCAACAGATTGCGGGCCTGCCAGTACTGGTCGTAGTTCGGGTGCTCAACCAGATTGTTCCACATCATGACTCGGTCGTGCATGTAACGTTCATTAGCGTGCGAAAGGGGACCCAAGTTCATGAAGAATTGATACCCATCGGGAGTTTCCGCATCGAGTCGAGGCGCCCCTTGCGTTGTCGGTTTCGGCCGCGGCTGGCCAAAACGTACAATGAAGTTGAAGGCATGAGGCAGAAAAAACGCTCCGTGGTGATGGAAATCGTCATACCACCAATCCGCGATGGGAGCCTGCGGCGAGACGGCCTTCAATGCCGGGTGAGCGTCGATCATTCCGGCCGCCGCGTAAAAGCCTGGATAGGAAACGCCCCACAGTCCCACGCGGCCGTTGTGATGTTTCACGTTCTTTAGCAGCCAGTCGATGGTATCGTATGTATCAGTGCTTTCGTCCACATCCTGCGGGCCACGTTTGTTTGCAACATGGGGTGTCATGTTCTGGAAGTCTCCTTCCGACATGAAACAGCCTCGGACATCCTGGTAGACGAAGATGTAACCGTCGTCCTGCAATTCCCTGCTGGGGCCCAATGAGCCTCGATACGCGTCCTCACCATAAGGGCTGACCGAATAGCAAGTACGCAGCATCAACAGAGGATATCGCTTCTGGGTGGAAGCGTCACGAGGCACGTAGACCGTTGTGAACAGTTGCACGCCATCGCGCATCTTGACGTGATGCTCGGTCTTCTGGTACTTGTCGCGAACCGCGTCCGACTTCTGTGCTAGAGCAGCGGAATGGGTGATAGCCAGCAAGCAGAACGCCGCCAGGAAAAAGTAAACAAACAACTGTAATCGGCGATGTGAGGCGGACTTGTGTAGTTGTCTCATGAGGAACACTCACCTGTTGTGCGGGATGTTGAGCTGTCGGGAGCCGACGGGTCGAGCCGACTGATTGCGCGTACGGAAACACATTCCCATAGTAGTCCAAGACCGGGCCAACTGGAAACGGTTATCCGGGTCGATGTTCGACCACCACGATCACGTCACGACCTCTTGCGGATCCGCGTGAATCGCTCGGTTTGCTCGCGGATTGCTCGCTCGGTCGGAAGCCGTTCCATCGAGCTGGCGCCGTAGAAGCCGTCGATGCCCGCGCAATGTTGCAGGATATGCGCAGCATCATCGGGCTCCGCAATCGGTCCGCCATGGCACAACAGAATGACATCTTCGCGAATACTCTTGGCGGCAGAGGCGATGGCATCGATCAAGGGAATACATTCATTCAGAGATTTTGCTGTTTGCGCTCCGATCGATCCCGCAGTCGTCAAACCCATATGAGCGACGAGTATGTCGGCACCGGCCTGGGTCATCTGGGTGGCATCAGCGGGAGAGAAAACATACGGCGTGGTCAACAGATCCATTTCCCGGGCGAGCCGGATCATCCGGACTTCGCGTTCGTAGCCCATATCGGTTTCTTCGAGGTTTGCGCGAAACATTCCATCGATCAGTCCTACCGTGGGGAAGTTTTGGACGCCCGCAAAACCAGCCTCACCGATCTGGAGCAGAAAGCGCTCCATCTTTCGCATGGGATCCGTGCCGCAAACCCCGGCCAGGACAGGAGTCTGTTTCACGACCGGTAGGACCTCCGCAGCCATATCCAGGACGATGGCGTTGGCATCTCCAAAAGGCATCAGCCCGGCGAGCGAACCGTGCCCGGCCATGCGAAATCGTCCGGAATTGTAGATGACGATCAAATCGATCCCACCGGCTTCCTCAAACTTGGCCGATATACCGGTCCCGGCGCCACCGCCGATGATAGGTTGGCCCTGAGCGATTTTCTCACGGAAACGTGCCAGGATGTCAGTTCTTGCTTCGGTCATCGGACGAATCCCCAATATGAACTGCGTTGGTCGATTGTCTCCATGCCACTGTTGTGATGTCACCATCGGGCATCCGAGACGTCAGTTGTCACGCGTCTGGCGGATCAGGTCAAGTAGCGTGCCGGCTGCGCGGCTTGAAAACTCAGGATCGTTCACGTTGGCGTCGATTTCCAACACCGGAATATCGCTGCGCAGGTTCTCTTTGAGTGCCTTGTGCAAGGCCTGGTCGGCCTCCGGCCACCAGAAGGGACCGTCCGGCGCATCAATCACGCTCCACCCTTTTAGCGGTAACATCACAGCCACGGGGCCTTGGCTCAAGTTGAGTTTGCCCGCCAGGATTGTGCCCAGTTGGCGGCACTCCTCAGGAGTGGTTCGCATCAGCGTAACATTAGGATTGTGTGGATAGAACTTGCGTTCGCGGAATTGCTCGGGGACCGTATCGGGGGCCCAGAAATTCACCATGTCCAGGCACGCTGGAGTCACCAGCGCGGGGACACCTCGCCGCGCCGCGGCCTCGAGTCGCAAGGGACCAGCAGACAATGCGCCTCCCACCAGTTCATCCGCCCATTCCGTGGTGGTCACATCCAATACGCCGACAATGCGCCCCGACTGAATCAAGTTCTCCATGGTACGGCCACCCGTGCCGGTGGCGTGAAACACCAAGACTTCGTAACCGGCATCCTCAAGAATTCGCTTCGCTGCGTCGACACAGATGGTGGTGTTGCCGAACATGCTGGCAGCAATCAATGGCTTGTCCTCACCTCCCGTGACCGTCGCTTCTGCCATCGCACTGATGGCCGCTGCCGCGCGTGTGAACACTTCCCGGCTGATGCGATTTACTCCCGACACATCGACAATGCTGGGAAACATCACGATGTCGCTGACGCCGACATAGCCGGACACGTCACCACCCGCCACCGTGGAAATCATGACTTTTGGCACACCCAATGGCAGGGCGCGCATTGCCGCGCAGGCAACGCACGTGCCCCCAGAGCCTCCCAACGCGAGCATGGCGCTGAATCGTCCGGCTGCGTATAGTTCCGGCACCAGCTTTTCGGCTCCCTTGCTCATCATCGCCACCGCCTGGCCTCGATCCTTCCCCGCGACCAACGAATCCAAATCACAGTCCGCGGCAGCCGCTATCTGCCGCCGCGTAATGTCTGGCTCAACCGTTGGAGGGTCAAGCACGCCGACGTCGATCAGCATCGTCGCGTGTCCGAGATCATGGAGGCATTTCCGCACGAACGCGTATTCCACTCCCTTGGTGTCGAGTGAGCCCAGCAGGGCAATCGTTTTGCGCATGATTTTCTCTCCGTCAGTCTCGGGGGACTCGTTTCACAGGACGAATCAGCCGTGGGCGGCGGGTCACATCCGCTGCCAACTCCACCCAGATTGGTTTTCGCTGGTCGGCCGACGGGGCGGTGATGCTGCCGCAAGTCGACCCGCCAGGCCGCGATTCGCCACCGATTTTTCTGCTACGTGAACTCCGATCGGTCCCCGCGGACCTACCTGGACTCGAGTCTGTTCGAATCAGGTCTGTTTGACAATGGCGGCCACCCAGTTTCCCTTAGCCGGAGCGGTGATGGGGACTTCGGCGGCCCCCTGAATCTCTCCTGCTTCGCCCCAATCTCCGGTCTCAATGTTGATCCACTTCAGCAGGTAACGGCCCGCATGTTGACGCAGATCCAGTTTCACTGCTCCGCCGCCAGTGAAATAAAGCGTATAGAGTGCACCCGGTTTGGCTGCCAGATAGGCTTCATTCTCTTCTCGGTCAGCGAGCAGATCATTGGCAGCATCCACTTCCCAGAAGGGTATCAATGATTCGAGCTTACGTGCCGCGCGGATCGATGCGGCGGCCAAAGGGGACAAGCCCAGCCCTGAATCGGGACGATGGAAGCGGGCCGAGGCCGCTCCGCCGATGACATGTCGCCACCATCGCTCAATGCCATCCTGGGTATTGCCAAAGCGTCCGCCATCGGCACCGTAAGTCTTCACTGTATTGAGTGGTCGCGGAGCACTTGCGACGTGACGGCGAACCCACTGGAAGTTGTCCCAGTGTACCTGCCCCTTTCTTTGGTTGTTTTGGGAGACGTCTGCAAAATCGTACCGCTCGGGGTGGTCCAACGTCCGACGATGGCGTTCCGCGGTCAGATCCCAGTCATCCCACATCTCGGTGACGCACACCTGGTGTCCCTTCTCGTGCCCCTTCCGTTTGATGTACTCCGCCCAGTAAGCTCCCCATTGCTCGGCGCCCGCGGTCTCGTTGTCCATGCAGTAGAGTACATGACGATAGCGCAGGGAGTACGAGAGCAGCTTGTCGACGAATCGCTGCTGATACTTCAAGACAACCTTGTTGTTCTTCTGCTTCGGCGTGGTGAAGAAAAAGGGCTGGTCATTTTGACCGGGATGTTTTGGATACCGTTTGGCAAACCCTGATTCCTCGTAGGTGTAATTCACGTTGTTCCTGGGATTATACGGATGTAGTTGCCAGCGTTCGTATCCACCATTGTCGCTGTAGTCAAACCGATCCCAGACTTCAATTTGGACGATAATATCCCGCTCCTGAGTCCAGCGGAGCAGATTCTCGAATCGAGTCCAATACTCTTCGTTCCACTGTTCCAGATCGTATTTCCCGTTGGGGAGACGAAGGTACGCGTAGACTTCAAAATCATGATCGGGACGATCACTCATGGTGTTGCGGATGTAGTTTCCGCCAGCCTCCTTGATTTCATCCAGGTGTTGCCGGAGGTCGGGAATCTGAAACAAGCTGTCATCCTTGCTGCCACCCAGCAGCATCACAGGTTGGCCCTGGTACTGCCAATAGGATCGATTCTGATCAAATGGGCGGATCCCCTGCGGCGCGGACTGCTGAGCACCCGACTGCTGTGCGAACGCGGGTATGCAGAGAGCGACCAAGACAATTAAAGTTACAGCGATCTTCGTTCGTTTCATGGCAGTCCTCGTATAGGTAGAGTTGAGCGTTGCAGCTGCATTTTCCCACAGCACGGTCTCGAGGTGCAACCCGTGGGATGCTCCGATGGCGGTTGGAGTGGCGGGAGCGACGCGTTTGCACGCCAGTGCTCACTCGACCGTCCCGCGATGCGGGATAGGCATCACGCCCGCCACTCAAGAAAACCCGAACGCGGACGAATAGAAGGGAGACCATCGGTCGCCGTAAACTGCCAGGTGCATTGAGGGGCGATCGCGATTCCGTGGAAAAGAGACCGTGCGATCAACATCTGGCCAATGGTGCCAGATTTCTTCCCCGTCGGAGATATGACCATGTGTGCAGCAGGAGGGGCGGCGGGAGCAGCCGCCATTGCTCAGGCGACGCGGGCGTCAGGCGTGCTTATCGCCTTGGAGCCCGAAGAATTTCAGCGGCTTTTGGAGCGGATGAAAGAACCGCTGATCGTGACAGCCGAGGGGGGATTGTTCAGTACTACTTTCCGGTACATGACCAGCTACAAGGGGCTGGCCTTCCACACCAAGGCGTCGGTTCCCTTGCACCTCCCACGTCATGCCGAGACCGTGTCGGCCAAACGGATGTGGATACCGTGACCCGTCTCACCGGTGCGGTACCACTTCGCGACTTGACGGGGTCCTTATCGCTCTGTCCTCATCGCGGGGGCTGTACGCTGCCATCGTGATGCTGGAGAATGTGCGCAGTCATTCTGCCGGCATGTAGGAGCAACCTTGATGGCCAAAAAGCAGGCAACTCCGCGAGAAGACGATTACGCTATCAGTAAAGCCACTCCGGCGAAAAGGATGCGCCCTCCGGCGATTCGCTACAAACCACCTCGCACGAGACAATACAAGGCTCGCATCGGCGTCATCGGATGTGGCGGCATTATTGCCACGCACTTGGAGGCGTACCGCAAAGCGCACCATCAGGTAGTCGCGTTTGCCGATCCGCTCGTGCAGCGCGCCGAACAATATCGCGAGCGGTTCTACCCGCGGGCGCAAGTGTTTTCTTCCGCCGCGGAACTGCTGAAACACGCGCATGTCGATGTGGTGGATATCGCCACGCACCCGGAGCACCGCCCGCCTCTGATCCTCGAGGCGATTCGAGCGGGAAAGCACGTGTTGAGTCAGAAACCGTTCGTGACCGACCTTGGTGTGGGGCGTAGGCTGGTGGCAGCGGCTCGGCGAAAAGGAGTCAAACTGGCGGTCAATCAGAACGGTCGCTGGGCAGCCCATGTCAGCTACGCGCGGCAGGCGATCGCTGCCGGCTTGTTGGGCGAGGTCACCAGTGTCGACATGTCCGTGCACTGGGACCATAATTGGGTGGCGGACACTCCCTTTAATGAAGTGCATCACCTGCTGCTGTACGATTTTGGCATTCACTGGTTTGACATGCTGCACTGCTACTGTGGAGGCCGTCAGGCGAGACGCGTCTATGCTTCGATTTACCGTACGAAGTCACAACGAGCCAGGCCTCCCTTGTCGGGGCACGCGATCGTTGAATATCCGGGTGTCCAGGCCACCATCGTGTTGCGTGGCGACTCCCCTTGTGGGCCGCAAGATCGCACCGTGATCGTCGGTACGCAAGGCACGCTCATCAGTTGTGGCCCGAACATCAACGAACAGACCGTGACGCTCTACACTTCGCAAGGCATTGCCGTGCCCCGACTCACCACCAGGTGGTTTCCTGACGGGTTCGATGGGACCATGTCCGAATTGTTGTGTGCCATCGAAGACGACCGGGAACCGAGCCATTCGGCGCGGGACAATCTGAGATCCTTGGCACTCTGCTTCGCGGCCATCAAAAGCGCGGATCTGCAGAAGCCGGTAACACTCTGATTCCCAGGCCTGACTCAACTCCCCCCGGATGTTGCCTCCGAACGCCGATCGGCAATCGATAGAATCGGGGCCGCAGGATGCCCTGCCAGACGCCCTCTGGATGAGCTCGAGTCTGCAAAGCCAATATGTGGGACGCCCAGGCGAATGACCAAGATGGGATCCAAATCGACTTGAAGCCTGAATGACTGTGACAAATGACGAACATGACTAGCGCCGTCGAACTGCGTCAAGTAACGAAACGTTTCGGCAAACACGTGGCCGTGGACCATTTGGACCTGACCGTGCCGACGGGGGCCGTGTACGGTTTTATCGGCCCCAACGGATCGGGCAAGACCACGACGCTCCGCGTGATTCTGCGGATCTTCCATCCGGATGAAGGCGACGTCAAGGTGCTGGGACAAGAACGGCTCAGTGCTGCCGATGACCGAGTCAGCTACTTGCCGGAAGAACGTGGACTGTACAAGAAGATGAAGGTGCGGGACATCCTGGCTTTTTACGCGCAGTTGAAGGGCATGCGAAACTGCCGCCCTGAGATTGACACATGGCTGGAGCGTTTAGAGCTGGCCGCGTGGGCAGACAAGCGCGTGGAGACTTTGTCCAAAGGTATGTCGCAAAAGGTTCAGTTCATTGCCACGGTCATTTCAAGACCGCAGCTGATCGTGTTGGACGAGCCCTTCAGCGGCCTGGATCCGGTCAACATGGAGGTCCTCAAAGACGCGGTGCTCACGCTGCGCGAAGCAGGCTCGACCATCATCTTCTCCACGCACGACATGGATGTGGCAGAACGGATGTGTGACACCATCTTCATGATCTTCCGGGGCAAGAAGGTGCTGGACGGCAGCCTCGAATCGATTCAGAACCAGTACGGCAGCGATACGATCCGCGTTCGCATGCATGCTGTCAACGGTGCGCTGGGGCGACTGGAAGGTGTGTCGCACGTCAACAACTACGGTGCGTACAAAGAGATCCGCATGGCACCCAGCGGCGATCCCCAGCGGATCCTCAGGCAACTTGTGGAACTGGGGACGATCGAGCATTTTGAGTTGGCGCGTCCTTCGCTGCACGATGTTTTCGTCCGCATTGCGGGACCCGAGTCCCAGGAGGTCGAGGAGACGGCTCATGCGTAAAGTGTCTGTGATCGCCCGGCGCGAATATCCGGCGATGGTCGGATCCAAGGCTTTTCTGATCAGTATTGCCGTGATGCCTGTCTTCATGCTCGGCGGCGCTGTCGTGCCGCAACTGCTGCGCGACCGAGTCGACATCGGCGAGAAGCGGATCGTTGTACTCGACCAGTCGGGATCGCTTTACGATCAGCTCCGGCAAACCGTCACGCTGCGAAATGAGCATGGCATCCACGATCTTGAGACCGGCAAGCAGACAGCCCCGGCGTATAGACTCGAGTCCGGCCCATCCGGTCCGGTCACGGATGAACTTCGCTTGAGTCTCTCCGATCGCATACGCACAGGCGAACTTTACGCGTTTGTGGAAATCCCCGCGAATGTGCTGCAGATGCCTGCCAACGCAGAGCCTGCCATTATGACGTTTTATGCCGAGAATACGACGCTGTCCGACGCAAAACGTTGGTTTGACCAAACATTGACCAATGCCGTGCAGACGCGACGGTTGGAATCGGCCGGCATTGACCCTCAAGTTGTGAACCAATCGAAGGCTGTCGTGTTGCAGGGTCGAGGTTTGTTTGATCGAACAACGGACGGAAGTATCAAAAAGGCCAAAGACAACCAGGAAATCGTCTCGATCCTACTGCCACTCGGCATCATGATGTTCATGTTCATGATCATCATGATGTCGGCGCAGCCGATGCTGGAAAGCGTTCTCGAAGAGAAGACAAACCGTATCGCCGAGGTGCTGCTGGGATCGGCGACACCATTGCAGATCATGGCCGGCAAGCTGTTTGGCAATGTCGCCGGCTCGCTGACGATCGCGTCCATCTACCTTGCCGGGGCGTACGGACTGGCCCGATACAACGACGCGCTGGATCTCGTGCCGTTCGACCTGCTCCCCTGGTTTCTCGTCTTTCAGGTCCTGGCCGTGCTGATGTTCAGCTCGCTGTTCATGGCTATCGGCGCGGCGGTTAATCAACTAAAAGAGGCACAAAGCCTGCTCCTGCCGGTGTGGATTCTCATCGTGCTGCCCCTGTTTGTCTGGATTAATATCGTCCGCGAGCCGACGGCAAGCTTTGCCACCGCGTTCTCCCTGATCCCCCCTTTTATCCCCATGCTGATGTGTCTTCGGATGAGCGCGACCAGTGCCATCCCGCTTTGGCAACCACTCTTGGGGCTCCTGCTCATGCTGATGACCACGGCTCTCTGTGTGTTTGCGGCCAGTCGTGTCTTCCGCATCGGGATGCTGACACAAGGCCGGGCACCCAAGTTGAGCGAGTTGGTGCGATGGGCAATTACGGGGTGAGGGGGTGGTTCTGTTCTGCGTCGAGTTGATCGAGCAGATACTTCTTGGCCGTTTCGAGAACCGTGTCTCGGCCCTCAGCCAGGTCCTGGGCGTTGGGCATGATCGTCACACCGGGTTCCAGACCTCGCCGCTCGATCGGACGATCCAGGAACCCGCGGTACGCTTTCACGGGGTAACGCACGCTCAGCAGACCGTTGGTCAGCATGTAAGTCGTTTTCCGGCTGGAGGCTCCAGCTGTCGCCTCACCAAACAATCTGGCTCGCTGACGGGCGACGAACCAGGATGCCCAACCTTCACCCGCGCTGATACACCGCGCATCCACCAGCAGCGCAATGTCCTTCGTGAAACGTGGCCGACTCGGTTCAGTACCATCTTGCAGGTCAAAGTTTCGGTGCGACCGCTGTGCGTCGAACCCGCCACCGCTGTTCCCGCGCACGTCAATGATCAAACCGCGCGCTGCAGCCAAATCCTTGACCGCCTGGTCAAGTAATATAGTCAATTCCGGTTGGATACGCCGCACATAGACATAGCCGATGCCGTTCTCCAGCATTTTCCAGCTCACGTTGCCCGCGTCGGCGATGCCCTCCACGGGTACGGGAAGACGCGGAATGTATCCAGTTGGTCGCTCGGCTTTCATCTGCAGTGTTCGTTCCTGGCCCGTCGCGTCCGACACCCGCAAGGTAATCGACTCCCCTTGCTTCATTCGCCGCGCAAAAAAACGAACGGCGTGGTATCGCAAGTAGCGATCACTGGAATAGCCTACGTAACGACTCAACTGCTTCATCGTTGAATCGATTGCATCTGCCGCTCCAGCACCGTTGATTCCCTCGACCGTCATGCCGACCTGCAATCCAGCCAAGGCCGCTGAGCTCTTCTCGGCCACGTAGTACACAACCGGTTTGCCGCGATCATCGACCAGGCAGGCAAAGCCCGCGTCCCATTGGGGAAACGGTACAGCTGGCAGTTGCGCCGCGGCCGGTAATACTTGGGCGTGACTGTCTTTCAGGGCTGCCACCATTTCCAGGCACAGCAATCCGAACTGTTCGTCGTTGCCCACATCCTTGACCCGCGGCAGCAGGCGTTCACCAACCGCCCTCCAATCGATCTCTTTCAGCTGGAAACAGGGATAGTCGCGTCCCAAACGATCGTAGAGATCGTGTAGTGCCTGTTCATAGCTCGTTTTGGATTCGACGTTGAGTTCACGCAAACGGTGCTGCTTCTGTCGATTCTGGCGGTCTTCATCTTGCTTCCGCAATCGGACATATGCGTCTGCCGCCAGCAGGTCTTTGACGGGGACCTGCGTCCCATCTTGCAGTTCGATCACATCGTTCAACACTGGAATCAACGCCGACCAAGGGTCGCGTGGTTGTGAACGAGCCGCGTCCAGGGCCTTGGCTACCGCGGGAGCTTTCTGCCGAATCAACTCCGTCACCGTCGTGTCGTTCATGGCCCTTACCCGCCCGACCAAAGGCTCTAACTTCGTCGGTGGCTGCTTGTGTCCGTCACTCCAGGACGCGATCAGCGGTATCGAGACGACTGTGGTCTGGCCTGCCGTCAACTCACAGGTGATTCCCCCAAACCCAGGATTGTTGTCCCCGGCAAATGCTGCCAAGTGAATCGTGCCTGCCGGCAAACCACGAAAGATGGTCTTGCCCCGAGGCATGCGGTTTCCGGCCAGCATGTGTGGCATGAAGGCACCCGACCAGGCGGCAAATCCCAGAATCGGGTCGGCCGCCATCTCCGCGTCACTCACGACCAGCAGCGTTTCGTTGTTCGGTGCCTGCGGAGCCGTTGTGATGTCCAGAGCCGCCGACCCCAGGGGACGCAGGGTGATTCCGGTCGCCCCGTCGGATGGTACCTTGACCTGCGGGAGTACGCCCCGCAGACGTACCACTGGGCCATTCACGTCCAGTATGTTGTTGACAGGCTTTTCCGCATCCTCCCAGGACTGAGCAATCAAACGGTAGACACCTGGTTTGACGTCTCGAAGCGCAAAGCCCCCTCTCTGATCAGTAACCGCAAACAGTAGCTGCTGAATTTGCATGTTGCGCGTGAATGGCTCAAACGATTCTCGGGATACGGGGATACCCGTGGCGTGATCACAGACCATCACGATGGCGTCTCTCACGGGGTTGTCCTGGGCATCCAACAGCGAGCCTGCCAGAGTTCCGTCTTGCGCGACGGCCGCACAACAGACAAGAAACACACCAGCTGTGACGGCCAATAACAAAGCCGTGTCCCGCTGTCGCTTTCGGGTGCCACACGTCGTCAGACCCCGGGCTCCGGAAATCTTGGAGATCGACCTTACGCGACTTGGGCCGACCGGAATGAAACGCCTCAACTTCCGAGACATGCGACTGAACCTCGCCATTTCAAGTCAGATTGAATGCGAGACGCTTCGAATGACGCTCCACAGTCCGGCCACTATTCGGTGGTGTGGGAACGGGAACCCAAACGTCATACCCCACTCAGAGATTTCTGCCGAACCTCATACGGAAACTCAGCTGGAAACGCAATCTCATGCGATCACCCGACGTGGAGACACCCCTTTTCCGCCAATTCGCGATGGGGATTTGCTGGCAAACGGATGGACACCAAATCCGGCGCCGTCGGCAAGCTCGTTCACTGACCTCACTGCCATTGATGCCGCTCAACCCTCCATTCCATTCCCTTTTTCTTGTCTGGATGCTCCCATTGTCCCGTTTCCGGAACTCGGACGAAACCCACTCCAGGGCTCTCTCCGTTGAACCTGACCTGGCCCCTACTGCGGCCCGTAGGCATCCCCCAAGTGATTGGATTTGTGAAACGACACACACAGTGTTCGCGGCACGGGCTCCGCGCTGGCAGGGGCCGTTGTCCACAACCTTGGTGTCCGGCACAGCCCCGAAAGGTGGTAGGTGGCCTGAACCAGAAAATCGGCCGTTCAAGCCCGGATTGGGGCACCTTCGTAGAATTAACCGGAGGGGCGAAGAGAAGGAGGCAAAACGATGAAACGCGACAAGCGCAGTGAGAAGGTGTATCTACCCACTTCGCGCGACATTCAGCAGGCGTGCGAGGAAATCCAACAAGGGTGGAGCGAGAGAGAGAGGCTGAAAAGATCTGGCCGTGCAGAGGGGCGACATTGGTCGCCACCGCTCGTTCGACACGGAGTCACTTTTCCCGGACGGTCTTTATCGGACGATGGAGACTCACATCAGCTAGGTCTTTTTGGCGCCCGTTCGGGCCAGGCCATTCTGGGGCCGCAGCACGGTAGTCCAGTTGACAGAATGTGCTGTTGCGAAAATGTCCACCGACCGAATTTCCAAAAAAGCCTCGCTCTGCCTTTGCGCAGAAGCCTGTCTTTCGGACATGAAATGGCGGTGGGCGGGGGAGGTTGAACACCGCCCCGGACTGGTCCGTCACGATCCATTCGAGAACTAGTGCGGTGTGGCCAACCGTAGCGACACTCCGTTTAACCCCATCGGTTTTTGACCCGATTTGGGGGGCGATCGCCGTGCGCCAGAAGGTGCGTTTCGCCAGACCTGCCCCGGAGCGGGGCACGGCGGCAGAGCAGGAGGGTGTATCGCCGGCACGCCTGTATTCATCTGTACTGAGGCATGAGCGCTGGCACGCTTTGCCAGGGCGCCCGCTTGCCCCGTCGTTCAGGACGTCTCAGCCCACGAAGGGCGCCCCCCTGAACCGACGTTCTCATAGGTCATTCCCGTGGCGACTGCTCGCGATCCATGTGCTGCCATGGCGGCGACGGTATGGTGGCCGCGTCACCATCGTTCATGGAGAGCTGCAAACCACTGCCGTTGGCGGTATAGAACAACCGACCATTGGAGATCTGGGCACCGACGCACTGTAGCACATCAACGGCGGGACCTGTTGACACGAGTTGATTGTCGTTGGATGTGTCAATCACATCCATGTTCGGACCCAGCAGATAATTGCCATCCATCGTGAATCGAGTGCAGCGGTATCCTTGCGTCAATTCGCATAACTTCTTTCCGCTGTCTGCATCCAGCAAGTACCCTTGCCGATATTGCGCGTGTGTGAACAGACGTTGATCGGCCACGGTAAGAACGTGAATGGCTCGTTCGACGGGATCGGATTTCCAGATCAGGTTGCCGTTGCTCGTGTCGAGGCACCATACGCGATTCACGTCGCCCTCCACCGCGTTGTAACCGCCTAGAAACAGCTTTCCCTGGGACGCCGACGGAGCGCAACCCGCATGAACAGAGAAGTCGGTGGTCAGCCACTTGATAGCGCCGGTCTTGGGTTCGATCGCCGCCGTGACACCGGGAACCGGTTTGTTGCCGAAATAGCACGAGTAAAAAAGTGTTCCATCAGCGAGACACATGCCGGCATCATCGCCACCGTGACCGTGCTGAGAAAAATCGAGTGTCCACACCTCGCGGCCGTCACGGAGGTCCCACGCTCGGACCAGAGGCTTCTGATCGGAGGCGAATCCAAAGGTACTCTGGTGTTCGAACAGCCAGTCGGCGCCCGTGTATTTCCCCGTGCTGAATTGGTAAAAAATCAGGTCCTCGTGAATGATGGGAGGGAGCTGGCGGTTCCAGCTGGGGGAGCCCGTGAACGGGACTTCCCAAACCAAATCACCTGTCGCCGCGTCAAGGCATCGTAATCGACTTTCACGGAGGCCGGCTTGCGGCAAATATAGTCGCTCCTGATGGTACGCGGGTGTCGTGAATGACACGTGCACTCCTGGATAATAGCGACGCCAAAGCAAACGTCCTGTCTCTTGTTCCACGGCCATTATCTGACCTTCGGCCGTGTGCGTGTACATGCGCCCGCCACCGAATGTGGAGAGGTGCTTTATCGTCCCTTCGCAGCGGCGAATCCAGCGCATGGCCAAGGGCAGCTGGAGATCCTGAACCGTGCGATTGGTGTTCGCCTGATTTCCAAAGTGGGTATCCCAGTTGTAACGCCAAGCCGCGTAGCGACCGGTAAGCGGGCTGCGGATCTGATCCAGGTCGAGCGGCTCGGAGGGACTCGTCGCCGTAGGGCCTGGACCCAGAACGTAAAGGAAGCCATCCTCACCACCGAATACCACCTGCCCATTGGCCACTGCCGCCGGGGCTGTGATCGTGCGCCCAAAGGGGGTTTGGAATGCCCAGCGGGGTTGGTCCGAGTCGAGAGGGACAATTCCCAAACGCCCGTCCAGGCAGCTCACCACGGCGCGATCGCCCACCAGCATCGGAGGCGCGATCGAAGGATAATCGCCCAGGGACACCGTCTTTCCATCGGAATGACGACAGAGGCCAAAGCCCTCTTCAGGCCGGCATCGATACACGGCCCCCTCGCGAATGCTGACCGATGAAAAGCTCATGCTGGGGTCGCTCTGGTAGTCGGTTTCCGTTCCCTTGACGAAGCTGGCGACAATCTCCCGGCCCTGGAGGCGAAGCACTTCGACCCGTCCTCCGTTGTCACGCCGAAACCACTGCCGGTAGACGGTGCCCTGGGCATCGAGACTCAGCCCCAGCGTGGCGGGGCTCTCGTGCGGCGCGAAGCCGCCGAGCAAGGTGGCGCAGGCGCCGTCGTCACGCAGCCAGACGATGGAACCGCCTGCGGGAATCACCAGCGTATTGCCGTGTAACGCCATATTTCGCGAACATAAGAACTGCTCTTTCCAGGTGACTCGGCCCTCCTGGTGCTTGAGCCAATCCTGCCCGCTCCACCTGTCACCAGCAAACTTGAGTACTTCGCGCACATAGTCCCAGGTCCACTCGATCCTGCCTTCCGGAGACAGTTTGTAGACGCGAGAACCAAGAGTCGCAAAGTAAACAAAGTCGCCGCCCACGACCGGGCAAGCAAATATCGGTTCGCCGCACTCGATCTTCCGGACAACACTCCCGTCGTCAGCGTCCAGGACATAATAAATGCCCGTCATCGTTCCAAAGTGCACATAGTTGTTCACAATTGCCGGCGAGCAGTAGTTGTTGCAGTTGTACGGGCTGCTATCACTGACGAATTTCCAGACAACCTCAAATGTCCTCGCATCGATGCAAAATAGTACTCCAGATCCATCCAGTACGAAGATGTGCCCATCATAAATCAGCGGTGATGTGAAGACCGAATCAGTCAAAGGAATGGCTGCCTGCAACCCCAAAGGAGTTGACAGCTTCATTCTCGGAACGTTTCCACTGTGCTGGCTGTCGAAGCCATACTGACACCAGTTCTCCGACGCCCGTGACGACATGTACGGGAAAAACAACACGCTTGCCAGCAACAAGACCACTCGGGACATGATTACCTCACGAAGAGATCGCAGTAGGACGCGGTGAGCCAGACGCAGCTCACGCGATGCGCGTGCTCCCGCTGTGAAACGGCTGGAGTTAGTATGGCATAGACCACACCTCCCAGGCAAGAAGCAGCTCATCCTCTGCCGCCGCCTGCGTCCAGCGGCAGGTCCCAACTGCCAAGTTACCCGACCTGTCGTGGTCTGTGCCTGCGGCGATTTAGAAGCGACGTTCCCACTTCTTTGGAGGCCCAGCCATCACCCCCGCACCGGCGGGCGCTACAACGGGCCAGGTAGTTCGTTTTGGCCCATCGATCCCAGGGCACGCCAGACCTGCAAATCAATCGACTGTTCAAAGAAACGAGCCGAGCCGTCGGCCAAGGCACCGACGACACCACCGGGATGATAGCTGCTGAACGCACACTCACGCTCGATCTCCCTGGAACTCCGCGAATTAATCACGTAGTAGGTTGACCCCAGTGCTTCCGAAAAGTCGCTGCCGTCGCGACTGTCCGCATTCGGGTGGTAGAGGTAGAACCGATCGCAGGTAAAGCAGCCGGCATTTCCGTTGACCACGAACGTCGCCTCACCGATCATCAGCGTATTTGACGTGCCATCCTTCACCTCGAGCATTCGCGTCGGACGCCGGGGCGACGCGGTGAAGATGGCCGCCAGAAACATCCCGTTCGATTGGTCCATGCCGCCGGGCCCGCGGTTGTCGAACGTGGCATCGCCACCGGCACAAGCCAGGTAGTTCGTCACAAAACGCCCTGGGAGCTGGTTGACGTCGGACGTTACCGGGTGGCCTTGTGACGGACAACGGAAAATGGTCAGCCGGGTCTGGGCCAGCTGCCGCAGCGCCAGGCTGTTCTTGTCCGGGCCGGCCCACCAGCCGAGTTCCGACCAGGGAACGGTGTCAGCCAGTGCCATCTGCTCGACATAGGGCAGCAGATGAGTTGACCAGGAATGGCCCCATCCCGCATTCACGCCGTACGGGAAAGCACGATGGGCAGTATGGTAGTGATGCAGTGCCAATGCCAGTTGTTTCAAGTTCTGGTGACATTGCAGACGACGCGCCGCCTCGCGCACCGATTGCACGGCGGGAAAGAGCAGGGCAACCAGCAGAGCGATAACGGCAATCACCACAAGCAGTTCAGTCAGCGTGAACCCGTAACGATCCTCATCGGCACGAATGCGGCATGACATCGTGTCTCTCTCCAAATTCCGTTGCCAGGCAATTGCGGAGGCCACTGGTGCGTGGCACTGATGGCACCTGAATGCCACACCTTCGACGGTTGCCAGACACTACGGTTCGTCCTCCGGCAGCACCGGTTCAATAGTCTGTGGAGCTGCCCTCTCGGCGTGCGGTGGAGGGGCCGCCACACGCTCCGATGAGCTGGTACACCCCAAACACATGATCAATATCCAATTGAAAACCAGTTTTGGAACAGTTGGCTCAAGCAGCGTCCTCATCTAATTACTCCTGGCAGCAGCGGCCTATCTTCAGCGGCACACAGGCTGATCACTCCGCAGGCAGGCTTCTACATTTCTTCCTCACGAATGTTCAAGATCACTCAAAAAATCATTCGTTTGAATTCGACACGCTCCCGCCCAAAGTTCAGCAACACACCCACTCGGGTCCCCGTGGCCTTCAATTCGTTGAGAAGTTGTGCTTCATCCGCTCGGTTGTACTCCTTAGCCGTTTTCACTTCGACAATCACTTTTCCGTCCACGAATAGATCTGCCTTGTAAGTTCCCACGGTAACGCTCTTATACATCACAGTGATCGGATGCTCCGTCTCGCAGGGGCAGCCCAGCGAGATGAGTTCGACCTGCGTGGACAGGCGGTATATCTTCTCGAGAAATCCATAGCCGAGCGTCCTGTGCACCTCGAAAGCAGCGCCCAGGATCTTCTCCGTCACATCTTTGTGCAGAAGTTCCGACATCGGTATGACCAGTAAGTGGCCCGACTCCTTCGCCGCGTTAGTCTGAGACTGGCGTTACAAATAGGTCCCTTTGGTGAGCATCACGGTCGCTCCGTATGTCCCACTAAAAGGTTAATCACCGATCCGCTTGTTCACCCCTCACCAAATCCCAAAATTTTTTGGCCACGGGAAGAAACACGGATGCGGCACGGATGCGGGGGGGAGGGCTCGGGCGTGGTCTGGGCTGTTGGAAGTCAGCCTTGTGGACAACTGGCGCTTATCCGGTTTTTGTTCCGAGCCGCGCTGTGTCTGTTGCTCTTGCCTCGCAGGGACTTTGCAGGTCGGCCGCACATCTCTTGTGCTGCGGCCGCCCCGAATGGGGCGCGCTGGACTATCAGGGCGAAGCACGGTCACCGTCAAGCAACCAGCGCAGCCCTGGGTTACGTCTGCCACAGAAAACCGAAATACGTTGTACGGTATATCCGGATGCATCCATTCTGGCCCCCTCCCCGAATTGTTCGCGCGAAGGACGACCCATTTCTGTTGATACAATCGCGAACAATTTGGGGGAGAGGGCGGGGGGTGAGGGAGCTGAAGCGGGGGAGAGGGGGCCAGAATTGCTGCAGACGAATATACCGTTACAGTCCTTGCCGTTTTTTGCGGCTGGATTACGCGGCCCCGTTGAGCCGGCTGCCAGAGGGAGCTCCATGGTCGGAACAAAAAAACCTGTCTGTCAGGGGGCAATACGGCGATGGAATGCAATATTCTGAACAGCCCAGGCGTGGTCCATTTTTGCTGGCGGAATGCGCAGCCAGGGGACGGTGCCTTATAGCTGTGTCTTTCAGTACGCAATCGGTGAAGAACTCAAGTCACTCTCTAATCTTGGTCGGTTGATTTTCGCGAAGCCGTCCTCCCCATGGATCACTGTCCCCCACGTGAAACAGCTCAAACTGTAAATCACTTGGACCACGTAGCCGGTGAGGCCGCATTTCTGCGGCTTTATCGGCTACGTGGGTCGCGAGATTGGCAGTTTGAGATCCTTGGTCTTGGTGGTTGCCTATTTCACGGAGATAGGTTTGGCCTCCAGCATTCGTAAGCGATCTTCCATTCTGCGCAATTCGTCACTGAACGAATCAGACACTAACGGTGATATGGAACAGCTATCCCTAAGCATGCCATCTGGCAGTTGTTCGATCTGTGCCTCGAACGACGCGAAGGATGCGCGGAATTCGTGGAGGTTGAACGCCCATACGGAAAGTTCTTCGTTCGCCACAACCACATCGCCGACCGTCGATTTTCGCGGGTCGGGTTGAGTCGGCTCGGGCATCAACTGGCCGGCTTCCCATGCTGACGACGCGGAATTCGAATCGAAGGCTACTGGTGGCTTGTCGGATAAATGTTCAGCAGGACGCTGCTTGACGGGTATCTGCGGTGTCGAAATGGGCCATGTTTGCCGCGTGACGGACGTGGACGTCCGTCGTACACCGTTGAGCACAACGCTTCTCCCCCATTCTTTTAGTCAACACGGCACGAGTTGCGGCGCGTGAAGCGCGGGTCGCTGTCGACTCAGGCGTGCCGCGCGTGGCGGCGTCGGTCAGCTTCACGCAACAGCATCTTGCGAAGTCGAATTTGTGTGGGAGTCACTTCCACTAACTCATCGTCTTCGATGTACTCCAATGCCACCTCCAAGGAGAGGTTTCGGGGAGGTTTGAGCAGAATGTTCTCGTCGTTTCCAGCCGCTCGAATGTTCGTCAGCTTCTTCTCCTTGGCCGGATTCACGGTCAGGTCGTTCTCGCGACTGTTCTCGCCCACGATCATGCCTTCGTAGACATCGTGTCCAGGTGCGACAAACAGTTCAGAACGTTCCTGCAAACCGGCCAGGGCATAGCCCACGGCTCGGCCGGTGATGTTCGAGACGAGCACTCCGTTCCCGCGACGCGGCAGATCCGCTTCCATCGGCGCGTAGTCCGAGAATCGATGGTGTATCAAAGCTGTTCCTTGAGTGGCGTTCAGCAGCTGCGTGCGAAGGCCGATCAAGCCGCGTGCCGGGATACGAAATGTTGTCCCCGTATAATCTCCTCGCGGTGCCATCTGTGCCAGTTTGCCACGACGCTGGCCGACCAGTTCCATAACACGTCCCAGGTGCTCCACCGGAACCTCCACATTCAGCGTCTCGAACGGTTCATGTCGCACGCCAGCTATGGAGCGAATAATGACGCGCGGCTTGCCGACCGACAGTTCGTAACCTTCACGTCTCATCGTCTCGATCAGCACGCTCAAGTGCAGAACGCCGCGCCCCGCCACTGCAAAACCATCGCTTCCTTCCAGCGGCGTCACTCGCAAAGCGACATTGCGTTCCAGCTCGCGATTCAACCGCTCGCGCAACTGGCGACTGGTCACGTATCTGCCGTCTCTCCCTGCCAATGGAGACGAGTTGATGGTAAATACCATCTCCAGCGTCGGTTCGTCAACTACCAGGCGAGCCATGGCTTGCGGGCGTTCGATATCGCAGATCGTGTCACCGATCTCGACGTCGTCGAGCCCCACTACCGCCACAATTTCCCCCGCCGCGGCTTCGGCGACTTCCATTCGCCCCAGATTGTGAAACACCAGGAGAGAGGAAATTTGAGCGGGTGAGACGGTGCCGTCAAGGCGCGACAACCCAACGCGCTGACCGCTCCTGAGTGTTCCTGCCGTGATGCGGCCCACGGCGATTCGACCCACGTACTGGGACCAGTCAACCGTCGTTACCAACATTTGCAGAGGAGCATTCGGTTTGACCTCCGGGCCCGGTGTGTGCTCCAACACGAGATCCAGCAACCGCTCCATCGATCGGGCAGGCTGCGCGGGATCGTCCGTGGCGTACCCTTCCTTGGCGGTCGTAAACACAAAAGGAATATCCGCCAACTGTTCGTCGTGGGCCAATTCCATCAGCAGTTCGAATGTCTCATCCAAGACCTCCATCGCTCGGGCGTCGGGCCTGTCGATCTTGTTGATCACGACGATGATCTGCAGCCGACTGGCTAAAGCTTTGGAGAGTACAAAGCGCGTTTGTGGCATCGGCCCTTCGGCGGCATCCACCAGCAGCAACGCACCGTCGGCCATCCGCACAACCCGTTCCACTTCACCACCGAAATCCGCATGCCCCGGCGTGTCGATGATGTTAATTTTCACGCCCTTGTGGGGGATCGCGATGTTCTTGGAGACAATGGTGATGCCACGTTCCCGTTCCAGGTCATTGGTGTCTAGAATCCGCTCGCCCTGTAATTGAGCATCCCGGAACTGCCCGCACTGGCGCAACAGACAGTCGACCAGAGTCGTTTTGCCGTGGTCGACGTGGGCAATGATCACCAAATTTCGAATGTCACTGCGTCGCACGGAGGTTTCCTTGGAGGGCGGCGTTCGGTCGGAAAAGAGGGTGGCTGAGGTTGTCAATGGTGACTCCTGATGAAACTCATAAGGTTAGACTGTGAAAGGGGAAAGGACAAGCCGTCCCGCCACGCGCCGTCCGACCGCCGCGGCCGCGGCGGTCGGACGGCAAATGCCGACATGCCGCTGGTTGGTGAACTCGGATCGTGAACTCGACAAGCCGTCTTGGAGCGGATAGTCTAGGTCATGGCAAGCGTACCCCTGCCGCTGGGCCCTCAGGAAACGGGCATCTTGCATCCCCACAATTGAGTGCAACACGTTGAATTCTTCCACGCAAGTTCTGGGCAATGAGCCAGAGAATTCGTCGGCGGGGATCACGCTGACCGTCCTCGTCAGCGGGGAAGTGGTCTATTCCATGGAACTGAGGCGACCGCTGGAACTGGGGCGACAGCGGATGGGGGAAGCCGGGCCCTATGCGCACGTTGCGCTGGAAGACTCGGATCGAGTGATCATTGCCGAATTAAGCGAATCGACGATTTCGCGCCGACACGTGGCGGTTGAGCCCGTCGGTGCTGAACAGGTTCGCGTTTCTAACTTGAGCGCAGTGAACACCATCTGGATTGACTCGTCGAAGCCGCTCGAAACAAACACCCAGTGCGAATATGATCTGCCCGTTTTTCTCACACTCAGCAATGCCGACCTGGCAATCCTGGTCTATCGGTCACCCGACCAGAAAGACGGATTGCAGAGTCTTGCGCTGCCGACAGCGATTCCCGGTACGGAACACGAAAAAGAGCTGGCGTCGTTGGAGCAGGTGTTCCGATCCGAGCGCGACTCGAGTGATTCCAGGCTCCTGATTTCCTGGCTGCGCAATGCGATGGAAGTGTTTCAAAGCGCGGCCAGTTCTCCCGATTTCCTCCCCAAAGCGGCGCAGGCAGTGATCGACATCGTGGGTCTGAATCACGCTGCCGTCTTGAGTTGGGACGGTGGACAATGGCAGATCGACGCGTCGTGTAAGGATACCGGGAAGGAAGCGCCAACCTGGATGCCCAGTCAATCATTGCTGGAACGCGTGCGTCTGCAAAAACGGACGTTCTGGAAGACCCCCTTTGGCGAAACAAGCATCCGCGACCAGGCCAGTTTGATGGAGCTGGAGGCCTACGTAGCGTCGCCTATTCTCGACTCCGCGGGAGCCGTCGTGGGGGCCCTGTATGGCGAGCGCCAGGCGACCGGGTTAGCGCCAAGTATCGCGCCCATCACCGAGCTGGAGGCCATGCTGGTCGAGTTGCTGTCGTGCAGTGTCGCGGCGGGAATTGCCCGCATGGAACAGGAAAAGGCTGCCATCGAAGCCCGCGTGCTGTTCGATCAGTTCTTTACGCCGGAGCTCTCGCGGCAATTGCAGGCCGACCCCATGCTCCTCTCGGGCAAAGACGCGATCGTCACGGTGTTGTTTTGTGACATCCGGGGATTCAGCCGGATTTCCGAACGCGTTGGGGCGGCCCTGACTTTCGATTGGATCAATTCGGTGATGGGCACGCTTTCGGACTGCGTCATAGAGTTTAAGGGGGTCTTGGTCGACTACATCGGAGACGAACTAGTGGCCATGTGGGGCGCTCCGGACGAACTGGCGGATCACGAAGCATGTGCCTGTCGGGCGGCCCTCGCCATGGTCGAGAGAATGCCGCAATTGAGCCAGCAGTGGCAGGAGGTCGTGGGGGAACCGACAAGTTACTGCATCGGCATCAATACCGGTCCGGCCCGCGTCGGCAATACCGGTTCCAAACGGAAGTTCAAATACGGACCGCTCGGCAATACCGTGAATCTGGCCAGCCGGGTACAGGGGGCGACAAAGTTTGTGCGGACTCAGATCGTGATTACGGGAGCGACTGCCGAGAAACTTGGCGACGAGTTTCCAACACGGCGGCTCTGTTGCGTGGAAGTGGTGAATATCGCGGAGCCCATTGTGTTGTATGAATTGCGCGGACAGGCCGATCAGTCGTGGGCCGATCTGCGTGATCGTTACCAGTCGGCTCTCGACGCCTACGAACGCGGCGACTTTCACGACGCCACCCGCATTCTAGGTAACTTGTTGACGGACTTCCCCGATGACGGTCCTACCGTCATCCTGTTGGCGCGCGCCGTCGATATGCTTGCCCGCACGCCCGAAGATTTCTCGCCCATCTGGAAGCTGACTGGTAAATGATGTGGCCACTCGGCGGTCGGACTCCGCGATGGCGAAAGACTGCCCGTGACGACAAGATGATCTTGTCAACTGGCAGTTCTCAAACACTCGAGGATGGTTCCATGATATGGATAAGCCAAGTACGTTTCTTTCCTCTTGGGCTCATCGCGATGTGGACGGCAATCTGCGCCGGTACGACCCGGGCTGGCGAAACGGCACCACTGCTCTCGCTCGATGCCGACTATCCGGGTGGAAACATTATTGTGGAGAGCATGGAAGGAGACGTGGTTCGCCTGCGGCAGGACCTGCGCGACACCGCAGGGTGGTGGTTCTGGTGGAACTTTAGAGTCCGAAACGGCGTGGATCGGACGGTCACGTTTCAGTTCGCGGGTCAGAGCCCAATTGGAGTCCGGGGCCCAGCGGTGAGCTTGGATGGTGGGAAGTCCTGGAAATGGCTTGGAAGTGACGCGGTTACGGGGAATGCATTTCGATACACCTTTGGCGAGAATTCAGGTGAAGTGCGGTTTGCCTTTGCGATGCCGTACCAGCGGCAAAATCTCGACCAGTTCATTACCTCACACGTCGAAGCCACAAGAAGGGGTCGGTTGATACTCAGCACTCTCTGTCAAAGTCGCAAGGGAAGGGATGTGCCGCTCGTACGGGTGCGTGCCACGCCCAATGACGTCGAGCGTCGGGTCCTGCTGACCGCGCGTCATCATGCCTGTGAGACGATGGCGAATTATGTTCTGGAGGGTGTCTTGGACGCCGTGCTCTCCACGGCGAACGAGTTCAATCGGCCCTGGCAAGACGTGGAGATCTTCGCCGTACCACTTGTTGACTACGACGGAGTACAGGACGGCGACCAAGGCAAGAACCGCAAACCACACGATCACAATCGCGACTACGGTTCGAGCAATATTGGACCGCCCCCATCCAACGTTGCTCCGAATCCGGAAGGCGATCGATCGCTGGCCCATGACACCGGCATCTACCCCGAAACGGCTGCGATTCGGCGACTTGTCGAAGGCTGGCCGAGCGGTTCGTTACAGGTGGCGATCGATCTGCACTGCCCTTGGATTCGCGGCCAACATAACGACGTTATCTACATGGTGGGCAGTTCGTCCCAGGGAATGGCAGCCGAGCAGCAGCGATTCGGTACGATTCTGCAAGACGTCTGTGAGGGATCTTTGAGGTACCGATTGTCAGACAATATTCCTTTCGGCACGGCATGGAACACGACCCGGAATTACACCCAAGGCAAGAGCTTCGGGCTTTGGGCCAGCGAGCAAAGCGGTGTACGAATGGCTGCGGCTTTCGAGATTCCTTATGCCGAGGCGGGGGGCGTCGCCGTGACGCCTGAATCAGCTCGCGTTTTTGGACGCGATCTGGCACAGGCACTGAAACGCTATTTGGCGGAGCAGGAAGATTAGGCTTCTGCCTATGCCGGCTGGCACGCTTATGAAGCCTACGGGTCACGGACGCAGCCCGGCGCGGAGAAGTCCGTAGAGCACGTCGTATCGTTGCAGCAAGTCGGCGTCCGGTTCGGCTAACCAGTGGTATCCCATGTTCGCGTCATTAAACAGCGAGCCGAAGCCGATTGCGGTCACCGCTCCCTGGCCGAACTCGACGCGCGCCGCAACCGGTACACCACCCCACACAGCCACCGGCTCCCCTCCCTGAATCTCGCACGACATCAACAGTGGAGTTTGGGCCGAATCGTCAGCCAGGCGCAACGGTTCATCCTCGGTGGCTGGTTTCGGGGCGTTGCGGACGGACGACAGGCCGAACAGCATGAGGATGCTGTTGGCGGTCGAATTGACCACATCGGGCGTGTCGAACACGACAAGCTGACCACCGTTGCGAACCCACTCGATCAGTTCATCTCGATATCGCTGACTCGGTAAACGCGTGGGGCAGATAATCACTACGGCGTCGCCCACCAACGCATCGGTTCCGGAGCGACGGGAAATGTAATTGCCGACGCGAGGTATCCATTGCTCCAGCATGCCGTATCCCGCACCTTCAGGATCGTCGGCAAAGGCTCCCGTGAACAGCGGTACCGATGAGACTGTGCGATCGATCACCACATGCATCATCGAGTGATGCTTGGGAGGAAACGGCATGGCGTGCTGGTGTACCTGAACCACCAGCCAACCGCCCGCGGCGTATGCTGCGGCGCCTGAGGCAATCAACATGAACCAGCCACCGCGCAGTCCTCGCGATAGCCACACACCAAGGATCAACGACAATACGCCGGCTACCATCAGCGGAATCGTGAGCACCCGTTTGGCCGTCGGGGAATCCCAACGACTGGCGTGGTTCAGCCACTCCAGCATGCCTACGAACAACTCGGATTTGCCCGGCTGGAATGTGCAAAAATTGGAGAACAGGGTCGAATCGGCAAAGGCGACGACGCGGCCCTGCCCATGGACGGTCGACCAAAGCTGACACCAGGCACCGTATTGCATGTACGGACGGTACTCTGCCTGCGGATGATAGTTCGATTCGTGATAGGCCGGCGGCAAGTTGAATAGTCCGCTATTGCGAATCACCATGGTGCCGCGATTCGAACCAGGATCGATCGAGCACGACACGGCAAAGTTCATCGGGGGGACGTGCTGCAGAATAGGATGCCCGATGCGCGGTGGCCGGTAGGCCTGTCGGTAAGGGTGGCCGATCCGAAACAGCAGATCGTTGCGAAACGTGAACCCGAAATGACGCGACACATCGTTCAAGTAAGTGTTCATATTGAACACGTTGGTATGGTCGCCAATCATTAACAAGGAGCCACCCCGCTCGACAAAACGCACGACTGCTTGAACTTCTTCGTCCTGATATCGGGACGTGGGAGTCTTAATGATCAGAATATCGCACTGACTCAGCGCCGCATCGTCGAGCCGTTGATCGTCCAGTAGACGCGCCATGTCGTAGAATTGGCTGCAATACGCGTAGATCGCAGCATAGTTGTAGGAGCCGGCTTCGCCGTAAACCTCGGTACCGTAAGGCTCCGTCGTCGGCTCCCAGGTCGAATGACGCTCGACGAACATGACCCGGCCCTCTTTGCGCTGACCAACGGGGACCCAGAAATAGAGACTCGTCAGAATCACGACGGCCAGAAAGCAACAGCCCATGGCACTGCCTTGTCGCCAGCGACTGTTGACCGGCTGCGACGAATGCCGCGCGGTGGTCGAACCTGTCTGACGCCGAGCGTGGTGGAGCGGCACGAGCAGCCCGACCAGGAGGGCAAAAGCCAGCAACAGGCCGATATGAACCCAGGTGCTGACCAAGATCTCGCCGACGTTGGGGTCGGTTACCACGGTCGCTCGCAACTGTTGCTGGAGCACGAGCATTGCCAGCGAAACGGCTCGCGCATAAGCCCAGACGAGGCAGAGCAACAGCAAGATGAGAGTACCGCGCAGCAACCGCTTGGCACTGGCAGGATGACGCCGCCCGTTGTATGCCAGTAAGGTCAGCAAAGCCACGCCACCCGCCACGAAGCAGACGGTGCCCGGTGCAAACAGCAGTTCCCACGTCGCGGCGAGGCGGACCGTCGTGGAAGCGTTGCGCAGGACGAGTGTTGCTGAGTCGATCGTTGCCTCGGCGCCCAGCAGTCGAGCTGACGCGGCCAACAGCTCGGACAGCATGGTCGGAAGCTCGTGGGCTCGAGCCGTCTTGATCTGGTAGGCGAGCAGTACCAGCGATTGGGGCACAAGGACCGCACCGGCAATCACGGCACCACGCGAGAACCGCCGCCACCAACTGCTGGGAATCGGCGCCAGTGAAGCGGCAATTCCCGCCAGCAGAAGCGCCGGAATGCCCTTGCACGGGAAAGGCACGAACCAGACGGCAGGTGAAAGCAACAGCACGGCAATCACTCGCTGCCGAAAACCGGGCAGGCGCATCGGTGTATCTGAGAGCAGGATTACGGCCGCAAGCAACGTGCAAGCCCAGGCGAT
Source organism: uncultured Planctomycetota bacterium (assembly GCA_963700575.1). Classification (GTDB taxonomy): domain Bacteria; phylum Planctomycetota; class Planctomycetia; order Pirellulales; family Pirellulaceae; genus JAJRVM01. Next base: position 119,339 of record CAVOYC010000005.1, read on the forward strand.
CTGGTTGGCGGGATCAAAATAGCCAAGTCCCAACAACCAGGAGCTGGCCAACAATGCATTGGCGATCCACATACGCATTATGGGTCTTCCTCCATCGTCTCCGCCGCGTCGCTCTCTTCGCCCGCTGCTGGACTGGCCACGGGACGGGGAGGAGTCCATTCAGCTTGACCGGTCAAACGCCCGATCAGCCAGCGCCAGAAATGCGCGTTCTCATAGCCGCCAGAAAATGGTTCACCGCCGACGTACTCCAGATTCTTGTTCATCGCGAATCCGGTGTCGCCAATCAAAACCACTTGGCCACGCCCCACTTCGCGGCTCAGGACAACCGGCAACTCGGTGTCGCTGTCAACGATTCGCAGTTGGTTGTGCCCATAGGCCAGTACTTCGGCACCGTCGTCCAGTGATTCGACCGGCCAGGCCGCGTGCAGGCGGATGCCAACCGCATAGTCACCCTGGTCTTCGTCTTTCACGCTGAGATAGAGTGCATGAGTACGCCCAAACGGTTCGGGCTCGTACCAGTGACCCTCGGTGGGAACAGGGGAGACGGGAACATGCAATCCAAAATCGGCCAGCAGCGTGGTGCTCGCCGCAGCCTGCTCCGCACCCACCGCGCAAATGAAAATTCCTCCTTGCTCGACGTACGCTCGCAACAAAGCGCGCTCGCCGACGGTGAATGGCCGTGCGGGTGCGATGGAGATAATCAATCCCGCTTTCTCCAGACGCTCGGCAGTGAGTTGTGGCAACATCAAGGGAAGATACCCGTTGCGCATGAGATTCAGAGGTAAACCGTTCAGTGAATCGAATCCCCAATCGTCCAGACTGTATGCTTCGAGGTGGGATTGATCGATATAGGCAAGTGAATTGACAGGCGACGCGGGATCAAGTGGCGAGATCCGCTGTCCGTCCGGAATCACCCGCGCCACGTACTCGTTCACCGCACGGCACCCGGCAAAACCGGCGGCCAGCAGTATGCTGACCGACACCAATTGCGCAGTATTTGGTCGAGTCACCAGGAGAACGATGACGGCCAGACTGCAAACGAGCCCTAGTGCCTGACGCCACGGCACCTGTGGACCACTGCCACGGTGCGTCAAATAGGCGAACAGGTTGACGACGAACGGATACCCCTTGACCAGCCCCTCGTTGACAAGACAGGAATCGGTTCCCAGTACGACGAGAATTCCTTTACCTATCCGTTGCTCGGCCGCCAGAACCAGGTCGCCCAGCCGTTCACCTGTGCGCAGAGGCTGGGATTCGTCCCACGTCGCATCCTGCTGCGGTGCGCTCCAACCCCATTGTCCGATGACTAGCGGTCGTGCCCCCCACCCGACCTGTAGCGACGCACCGTAGTCTGAAAGAACCCTGGCCGAACGCACGTCGGTCGTGGCTGTCGTCGGATGCTCCGCTACCAAAAACGACTCCTGCCAGTGCCCCGTTTCCGATGTCGCCGCGTCCAGGGAAATCGATATGGCTGTATTGGCAAGCAATTGCCTGGCTGAGTCATCAAGTCCAAACTCGGGGTTGAACCCGTTGCTGACGACCAGGACAGACCCACCATCGCGCACGTACTGCCAGATCCGCTCCTGTTGTTTCGCCAGAACCTGGTTCGGGTGCAATAACAGCAGTGCGTCCGCTTGCTGGAGTTCCTCGTCAGTAAGTTCCGTCGAAATCCTCAGCTGCCCTCCCAAGCTTTCCGTAAGGCTGGGCAGTAGACCGAACATGCCGGCCGATTGCTGTCCGTAAGCATCGTGCTCGGCCACCGCAAAGTCGATTTGATCATGCTGGTATGCCACCAGTTGTTTCCCGGCCAGCGTGCTGGCAGCGAATCGCAGGGAACCGACAGCCGGGATCGCCAGGGCCAACAGGATGGGGGCGGCAATCCACGCCCCACGTACGCGTCGGGAACGTGCCGCAACAGGATGGGGGAAATCCGTTTCCGCAATCGGGACCCAGGAACTCCCACGTATGATCAGCACAACGATCATGCCGTGAATCACGGCACACATCGCTGGTAGATTCCAGGGAAGCATTTGTCGCAGTATCGTGGGCCAACTAAACTCGGGCGGAACATAGGGGTTGTCGAACACGGGAGCGGCCGCAGGCGGCAGCATGTCGGTGAGTTGGGCGGTGAAGCCAAGTGTGATCAGGTATGCCGCGTGTCCCAGGCAGACGCAGATGACCGCAAATATGATCGATGCCAGACGGGGTTTGCGCATGAGTGCAGCGGCGCCGATCAGGAATGTCAGCGTCACGACGAGAAAGTCGAGACCCGCAAAAGTGGCCCCAATCTCCAGCGACCCATCGATCAGCCTGCTCACCACGCGTCCCAAGGAGGCTCCCAAGCGATCACTCAGCAACCAGACCCAGGAGACCTGCAGCTGCGCCAATCGCAGCAGCACGAGCGACAGAATACTCACTCCCCCTAGCAGTACCAGACGCCGGTCGAGACCCCGCTTGCCGGCGGCCAGTAATCCTGCTGCAATCACGATCAACAAGGGCATGTGGTACGGATTTGACGCCCCAACAAGCGGGACCAGGGCGATCAAAATCAGGATCCCCAACAGATAAGCCCACCCGCGGAAGTCAAAGTGAGGCTTGAGGGAAAACGCGGCGGCGCACAGCAGCAGCCATGCCAGGGCATTTTGCAGAGAATGAGCCAGAATGCCGCAGGACCCGGACGCCACCCAGGCAGCGACCAGCGTCAGAGCGACCCCCCACGCGGTTCGTGACGAGGCAGAAGTAGACAATTCGGGTGTTGCGGATGGTTCAGGCAAGGTCTGTTCTTCCACGCATGTGTCGCCCCGCTTCAATCATACTTCATCCGCACGTGACAGTTTGGTGGCATGGGCGACCCGGCTCCCCGTGCGCTGAACCGCGCTCCCGGCGCTCTGCAGTCACCCTTGGGGCCAACAGCGAATGTCGCCCTGGGAACCGGCTGCCAGCTGTTGTGAGCACTGGCGAAGCCCGCTCGCCAGCGGCACCAGTGGAATCCCCAACGGGTGGCGACCTGGAAGAAAACAGCCCAGACCGCGGGGTCTGGGCTGTTTTGGCAACAGATCAGTCTCTTCTACTCGGTACCACCAATCACTGCGGGTGCATTGTTGGTGCGTCGCAGCGACGGGTCAGGCATGTGATCAGCAGAAAACTACTTGGGGGCAGCAGCATCTGCCGCGGGCGCGGCCTCTTCAACAGGGGCGGCTTCCACCGGAACGTCCTGAGCCGGAGCCTCTTCCATCACCTCAACAGGGGCACTGGTCGTGGCGGGAGCACAGGTCGTGGCGGGGGCCGACGTGGTAGCCGGAGCGCACGTGGTAGCCGGAGCGCACGTGGTTTTCGGCGCACAGGTCGTGGACGCACGACGGCTGAACAGACGGCTACGCTTCTTCGGAGCACATGTAGTCTTCGGCGCACAGGTCGTGGCCGGAGCGCACGTCATGGCCGGAGCACATGTGGTAGAAGGAGCGCACGTGGTTGACGGCCTGCAGCGACTTCGATGAGACGGCTGCGCTTGGGAGCGCAAGTCGTCTTCGGCGCACAAGTCGTGGCTGGCGCACACGTCGTGGACGGTGCACTGGTCGTGGCGGGAGCCCAACCCCACGCCACATCACTGGATGCCTGCGTTATGGGGCTAATGCCACACAGCAGAAAAGCCAATCCGACGATGGATACAATCGTACCCACCAATAGAACTCGTCGTTTCATGGTTAGTTTAACCTCCAGAAGCTCGAGCGTTGTCCGGTAGAAACAAAACACAACGAAAAAAAATATCCAGGAACAGCACAACTCGAAGCCCTGTTGATGTCCCGCTGACGTGGGAACGTCCTGCAGTCCAATCCTTCGCGGCACTATCCTGGCGACTTCACTGCTCAGATAAACCTTCCTGTAAACCTAGCTTGCAGTTCACTCATGTCCACACGGCTCACTTTCTGACGCGGCCTGGAAACCCCCTGACGCTCGCAGCTGCCAACCAAGCTGGGGCCCAAGTCGCACCGGGCATCCTTCTCCTTCCGTCATCCCTACGCGACACTCGACTCGCGTTTTATTTCTCGCATCGTTCAGCACAGCTCAAACGCAAACCGAGCGCGTCGTTTGTTGCAACGCGGCGACAATAGCAGCAAGAAGCGTGCCCTAATGCGTAGTTTACCTGTATTTACTGGATTGCGACGTCGGCTCAGCTCGTGCCACCCGCGTGGAATACCGAGGCAATCCCGAGGTAGACCTGAAAAAATCCTTCAATTTCCGGGATTTTCTGGTCGCCAGCATGTTCTCGACGTCGGCAGCCCAGGATCAGAGAGAATCGAAGAATGTCTGTCCCAAACCGACTGCGGCGGACCGAGAGCCGGTTATGTCGGTTGCACTGACTGGGCGAAATGGGCGAAATGGCGCGCCTGTGCGCCCAACTCCGCACATTTGTTCGCCAACCCCCTCTAATAGGGGATCACTCCTGTCGCAACTGGCCCCGGATCAAGTTTTCAGTATTCCTGGGGAAGCAGGATCGTCGTGGCCGCTCGATGGCCCGACTCGTCAGCCGCCTCGGTAATGATCCACAGCCGCGTGCCTTGCTGAGTCTCGTAGGCGGACAGGATTCGACAGCCGGACTGCAAGGCCTCATCGTTCAGGCGGGCGTCTCCCGGGGACACGCACCCCCAGTCTCGATGCATGTGGCGTGCGAGGAATTCTGCCGCGGTTTCACCGCTGTCGGCGATCGCCTCCAAGGCACCGGGGGTGGCGAAGATCCGCCCGAGTGAAAAGGAAGCAGGGGATTGATCGCTGGCGACCATGGAAGGTCCTCCTGGCATGCGAGAAGCGAGCTTGTTTGCGGGGCCGGTTTTCCAGTCTGTCAGGCAGTCAGGGATGTCGGCCCTGTTTAGGGAACGTTGGTCGGTCCCGCATCGAGATGCGGAACCGTTCTTTCGCTACACTGTAAGACGACGGTTCGAGTGGCTGGCGGATGACACCTTGGCCAGCGGCACCTATAGGTCCATCGCATTCGGCGCGTGAAAGCCCTCACGCAGTTGTATTTTTCTTGGAGAATTTTGTGTGCCGCAGGGAGAAAATCCGAGTTGGCTGAGCCAAGAGACAAATTGGCCGGGGATACGCGCGTCGATGCCGTCCGATCAATCGGGGCGGACGGGGCCCCAAGCGACGAGGTTCGCATCCGTAGGATGCTGCCTGCCGATATCGCTCAGGGCATGCGGCTGAAACAAATTGCCGGTTGGAACCAGACGCGCGCCGACTGGGCGCGCTTTCTAGCGCTCGAACCCAGTGGCTGCTATGTCGCGGAACGTGCCAGCTTGGTGGTCGGGACTGTCACAACCTGTCGGTTTTATTCGGTGGCCTGGATCGGCATGATGCTGGTCGATCCGGCCCATCGGCGCCGAGGCATTGCGACGCACTTGATGCAACACGCTCTCGATCGGCTGGAGTCCGCGGGTGCCGAGAGGATCCGCCTCGATGCGACGAAAATGGGCGTTCCGCTGTACCGCCGTCTTGGTTTTCTGCCTCAGCTGGAGATTGCCCGCTATGGCGGCAATCCGACGCGTCTGACGTCTCGCAGCCGTCTGCCGCGCGTGCGGGATTTCCAGTGGACGGATTGGCCGGCGCTCTACGAGTTGGATCGCGAGGTATCGCGTGTGGACCGCACGAAGCTACTCAAGCGTCTGCTGGTGCAAGCCGGCGGCACGGCACGAGTTGTGTCGGTCGAGGGGCGTTTGCAGGGTTTTCTGCTGGCCCGTCCGGGCAGCTCCGCAGCTCAAATTGGACCCTTTTTGGCGCGTGGCGAAGCAGAAGGCCGCGCGTTGTTTGCCGATGCCCTGCAACGGCATCGAAGGCGCGTGCTGGTCAACATTCCCCTGGAGAATCCATCAGCCAATACTGCCGCCCGGGAGGCCGGTTTGTCGGTCCAGCGAGTGTTTGTACGAATGTGTCGCGGCGGTCCATGCCACGAGTTGATTCCCAGCTTCTGGGCCGGAAGCGGCCCGGAAAAAGGTTGACCGCGGAGAACGACTTAGTTTAGTAACTCAAATTGTAAATCATGCGGCCCATGTAGCCGGTAAAGCCGCATTTTTGTGGCTCGTTTCCCATCGGGAAAGGTCTGGAACTCACATCCGGTGCAGATTGGCGAAATCACAGGCTTTTCCGGCGTTGGATCCGTTGGCAGGGGCAGGAAGATTTGCACTTTGAGTTTAGTAATGCACCAATCGGCGAACAGGCACCGAACGAACCATGTGAAGCGAGGATTCAAGTTATCATGCGACGCATTCATTTACTGGTGATCATGGTGGTATGCACGGCCTTTGTAACGCCGCTGGCAGCTCAAGAACCAACAGAAACGAAGTCCCCTCAGGCGCCAGGCGAGAAGGCGGCAATAAAAAAAGAGCGACAACAAAAACAGAAGGAAAAACGGCCCTGGCAGACTTTGTTTGACGGCAAACAGATGAAGGGCTGGGAGGTCGTCAAAGGTATCGACTACGAAAACGGCGGTCCGGTGCAGGTCAAGGATGGCAGCTTGGTGGTGGGGGAAGGACAGCCTGCCACCGGAGTCCGTTGGACGGGCAAGTTCCCCAAAACCAATTATGAAGTCGAGTTGGAGGGTCAGCGAGTTGACGGGAGCGACTTTTTCTGCGGCATGTCTTTTCCCGTTGGCGACGGCGCCTTGACACTCATTCTCGGTGGTTGGGGCGGTTGGGTCACGGGGCTCTCCTGCATCGACGGCTACCGCGCGATTGACAACGAAACCTGCAGCTCGGTGGAATTCAAGAACAAGAAGTGGTATCACATCCGTATCCGGGTGACGGACAAAAAGGTTACGGGATACGTGGACGACAAATGGATCTGTGGCCTGGAAACGGAACACCGCAAGCTGACCGTCACTTCCGAAATGGAACCCTGCCTCCCGTTCGGGTTCGCCACCTGGAACACAACCGGCGCCTTGCGAAACATCCAGTATCGCCTCTTGCCGGATGACCTCCCTGATGAAGAGGACGACAGGCGTTGATCATTCAGCGCGGATCGGAGAGATAGGCAAGCTCGAAATCGCCAGGCATGAGAAAGACGACGCAGCCTTGCGTGGGGACCTGCGTCGCGTGTGCGCGGTCGTTGGTTTCCGCGTGGCTGAGGATCATGGGAAGAACCATTTCGGTATTTGATGCTCGGATAGTTTCTTCCCGCTCCCCCACTTCCGCTGGGCTTGTCCCAGCAGAGCGACAACTGATCTGCTACCGCATTACCTCTGCTCTTCCACTTTCCTTCCCACTCGCTTCGCGAGTGGGAAGGAAAGTGGGGGGAGGGATTTTCGTTCTCGCCGGTAGCTGGCCAGTTGTGATTCCGACCGGGGCAAGCCCGGCGGAATTCGGAAAGCACCGAAGATATTTTTCCCTGATTCCTGATAGCACAGCCCGCATTGAAAAAACTCGTAACCCACGCTGGAGACGCAGCATGATTTGGCACCGACAAAGTGTTCTAGTGACGTTCTGCATGGTTTTCCCCGTTATCGCGGCGGCCGCAGATCCGGCCAGACCTGATTTTCGTTCCGCCCATCCGGTGTGGCTCGCTGGACGCGAGGTCGAGATGAATCTGGCGGTCGGTTTTCACGCCGCGATTCCCCTGGGCGCGTCGCAGCCTGCCACACTCAAGCTCGCCTGTTCCACCGTCTACCGAGCCTGGTTGAACGGCCAGTTCTTGGCGTATGGACCAGCGCGCGGCCCGCACGGCCACTATCGTGTGGAGGAGCTTTCGCTGCAGAGTCACGTGCGTAGTGGAGTCAACGTGCTGGCCATCGAAGTTGTCGGTTACAACGTGAACAGTTACGACACATTGGATCAGCCCGGCTTCCTGCAAGCAGAAGTGCTCGACGAAGGAGGCCGGGTTCTGGCGTCGACCGCTGGCGAGGGAGCTGCCTTTCAGGCCTTCCCCCTTGGCGATCGTGTCCAAAAGGTTCAGCGTTACAGCTTTCAGCGCCCCTTCATCGAGGTCTATCGATTATCACCGGGCTTCGATGCGTGGCGCCGCGCAAGCCAGCTTGAGGCGGCGTTTCATCTGGAAGTGCTGGCGGACAAGCAGCTACTGCCGCGGCGAGTCCCGTTGCCGCAGTTCGAGATACGGAGTCCGGTACGGCATGTCGCTCGAGGAACGATCGAGCGACGAGAGGAAGTCGATAACTTGTGGAAGGACCGGTCGCTGGTCAATATCGGCCCGAAGTTGAAAGGCTACCTGGAAAGTGAACTGGAGGTCGTGCCTTCGATCGAACTGCAGCACTACACATCAGAACGACTCGAGGCGTTGGATCAACCGTACCGAGCCGACGAGCCAGTGACAGTGGGGGCGGGCACCTACCGCATTCTTGACCTCGGTGTGAATCTGAGCGGGATGATTGGCGCTACGCTGGAGTGTTCCCAGCCGAGTCGTGTGTGGATGGCATTCGACGAGATTCTCTCCGACGAAGACGTGGACTTTAAACGTCTGGGATGCGTGAACGTGGTGAGCTTCGCATTGCAGCCAGGCATCTATGAAGTGGAATCGCTGGAACCATACACGATGCGATACCTCAAGCTCATGTGCGTCGAGGGCCAGTGCCGCCTGCACCACGTGCAGTTGCGTGAATATAAACATCCCCCGCCGCGGAAAGCGTCTTTTCAGTGCAGTGACACTCAGCTGAATCGTCTGTTTGAAGCCGGCGTCGAGACATTTCGACAGAACACCGTGGATGTGTTCATGGATTGCCCTTCGCGTGAACGAGCCGGCTGGCTGTGCGACAGCTTCTTCACGTCGCGCGTGGCCCATGACCTGACTGGCACGACTTTGGTGGAAAAGGCCTTCTACGAGAACTTCCTGTTGCCCGGCCATTTCGCGCATCTGCCAGAGGGAATGTTGCCCATGTGCTATCCGGCGGACCATAACGATGGCGTTTTCATTCCAAACTGGTCGCTCTGGTTCGTGGTGCAGTTGGAGGAGTATTTGCAGCGATCTGGTGATCGGGCCATGGTGGAAGCCCTGCGCGGCAAAGTACTGCGTCTGTTCGACTATTTCCAGCCGTTTGAGAATGACGACGGCCTGTTAGAAAAACTGCAAGGCTGGGTCTTTGTCGAATGGTCGGCCGCCAACCAGTACGTGCAGGATGTGAACTATCCCAGCAACATGCTCTACGCCGGAGCTCTTTCGGCCGCGTCACGGATGTACCGGTTGCCCGAACTGGCAAAGAAAGCCAATCAGATCCGCGACGTGATCCGACGCCAGGCCTATGATGGCCGCTTCTTTGTTGACAACGCCCTGCATGGCGAAGGAGAGTTGAAAGTCACTCGCAACCGCACGGAAGTCTGCCAGTACTTTGCCTTCTTCTTCCAGGTTGCGACCCCCTCTACACACAGCGACTTGTGGCACATGCTTCGCGACGACTTCGGGCCGGATCGCAAACAAACCAAGGCACATGAAGAAGTGGCCTTCGCCAATTCGTTTATCGGGAATATGCTGCGCTTTGAACTTCTATCACAAAATGGGTGCGGCCAGCAGATTCTGGACGAATCGAGTGCCTACTTGTTGTATATGGCCGAGCGGACTGGAACTCTGTGGGAAAATGATGGCGACTATGCCAGCTGTAACCATGGTTTCGCCTCGCACATCGTGCACACACTCTATCGTGACGTGCTCGGTATTGCTGAGATCAACTCGCAAGACAAGGTGGTGCGGGTCCGATTCGGCGATTTGCGACTGGAGCAGTGCCGCGGCCATCTGCCGACATCGGACGGCCTGGTTTCGCTGCAATGGAAGCACCAGAACGATCTAATCAACTATCGCCTGAACGTCCCCGAGGGATATCGGGTCGAAATCGAAAACCTGAGCGGCAAAAAGCTCTTGGAGCAGGCTGGCGAACCAGGTTCATATTGACGTCCTCCCCCCGTGCGTCCCGCACGCAGTGGCGGTCCGGTAATAGCCCCGTGCGTCTTCGGAGGCTGTCTGAGGCTGCTCAGCAGGGACGACGACGCTGTCTAGTTGTACAGCGCCATTTTGCAGCGATGGATGTGCGTAAACGCGTGTCTCCGTAACAGTCCCTCGCCACCGAGCTCGTCCCGGTGGTTCTACGTTTGGTGACTACTCTGGTAGCCGAAAAACGAACCTTGCTGCCGGCCGTGGCTCGTGAACGAGCCTCCACGTCGGGTCCGGTCCCGCTCGGCAAGCGGGATCTTCGGATGGCGGTCCTACCAAGGTTGGGATCTAACCACGGGCTAACCGCTGCTTGCATTCCTCCAGAATCTCCACCGTTCTCGTGGCACCAGCACGCGTCACTCCAAGGGCACGCACCTCGAGCAAGGAGTCGAGCGTACGCACTCCGCCGGCCGCTTTCACTTGCACACCGGCCGGCGAATGCTCGCGCATGAGCTTGAGATCTTCGATCGTGGCGCCGCCCGTGCCATAGCCCGTGGAAGTCTTGACCCAATCCACCCCCAATACGCCACAGATCTCGCACAACTTGATCTTGTGGCGATCCTCCAGATAGCAGTTTTCGAAAATGACCTTGATTTTCGCGCCCCCGTCATGCGTGCACTCCGCGACCGCTTGAATGTCATTCTTTACGTAGGTCCAATCTTCACTCAGCACCTTGCCGATGTTCACGACGCAATCAAGTTCCTTGCCGCCGTCGGCCAAAGCCTGCCTGGCCTCGGCCACCTTGGTGCCGGTCGTGTTCCCGCCGTGCGGGAAACCAATCACCGTACTCGGCTGAACGGTCGTACCGGCCAGGACCTCGGCGCATCGCCTGAGGCAATACGGTTTGATGCAGACCGAAGCCACGTCATATTGGATGGCAACACGCAGGCCATTCTCCAGTACTTCGTCCGTCATGACCGGACCGAGCAGCGAGTGGTCGATCATCTTGGCAAGGTCGTGGTACGTGTAGTCCATTGTGGTCTCTTTCTTTGTGGCAAATAGGGAACTGGAGAAGGGCCAATACCCTGTTCGATTGTTGGACTAATGGCTGCCCCCTGGCCAGCGTGACACTGCGGCAGCCGATGACGCGGCTCGCCGACATGGAGGTGCTGGAGGGCCCGCCAAGCACGAATGTCTACATTCAAAGTGCAGGCCTTCCCGCCCCTGCCAACGGACCCAACGCCGGAAAAGCCTGTGATTTCACCAATCTGCACCGCAGGTGCATTCCGCAACTTTTCCCATGGGAAAAGAACCACAAAATGCGGCTTGACCGGCGACATGGACCGCGTAATTTATAGTCTGAGATTGTACTGCTCACTGCAGATAGTCGCAAGAACGCGAAACACACTCTGCCAGGAACTAGCAAGAACGCAATAGCAACATGAAAGTGAGCATGGCGGTTCGGCGTTTGATTCACTTACAGCTATAGTGTCTTGGGTGCACGCGGCCCGCACATGTTCGTGGCTGCGGCATCCTGCCGCTGCCGCTGCCGCTGCCGCTGCGCTGGCGCCGCTGCTACGTTTGGTAGCGGCCAGCGGCCACGTTAAGGAGATACGCGTGAAACTAGTCGTACTTGACGGATATACATTGAATCCAGGTGACAATCCGTGGACGGAAGTTGGCGCTCTGGGCACTCTGACGGTCTATGATCGAACACCAGTGGCTCAGATTATGGAACGTGCGGCGGATGCCGATATCGTCGTCACCAACAAGGTGCCACTAAGCGCCGAGACACTGCAGCAGCTACCCGAATTGAAGTTCATCGCCGTCACGGCCACCGGCTATAACATCGTCGATGTACAAGCGGCCGCGGTGCGCGGAATTCCCGTCTCGAATGTGCCGGAATATGGAACCGATAGCGTGGCGCAGCATGTTCTGGCAGTCATGCTTCACTTCGCTCACCACTGCTCCCTGCACGACCAGTTGGTACGTGAAGGCGGGTGGCAGCGACAAGAAGATTTCTGCTTCTGGCAGACGCCTCTGGTGGAACTGGTTGACAAACAACTGGGGATTGTCGGTTTCGGACGCATCGGGCAGCGTGTGGGCGAGTTGGCCGATGCGCTGGGCATGAAGGTGCTGGCCTTCGATCTGAACCGGCGTCAACCGCCCGCATTTCGATCGTTTGCCTGGGGTCCGATCGAGGCGGTTTTTGCCGAGTCCGATATCGTCACGCTGCATTGTCCGCAGACACCGGACAACACGGGGATGGTCAACCGCCAGTTGTTGTCCAGAATGAAGTTGACCGCGATCTTCATCAATGCTGCCCGTGGAGGTCTGGTTAACGAACAAGATCTGGCGGATGCTCTGAACGACGGACTGATTGCGGGAGCGGCATTGGACGTCTTGTCCTCCGAACCGCCCAGCCCCAACAACCCTCTGCTGAAGGCCAAAAACTGTTTGATCACGCCCCATATTGCCTGGGCCACACTGGAGGCCCGGCGCCGCATGATGGCCGCGACGGTCGAAAACATTCGCGCCTTCCGTCGGGGAAAGCCAATCAACGTGGTGAATTCAAGATGACGGAACAGGGTGGTCAGCTTGTTGACGAAGTCACAGCGAAACGCTACGCTGGTAAGTGGGTCACAATGCCAGTTTTTCCCTTGAATCCACGGACGCATTGGCACATTCCATCATGGACGGTCTGTTCTCCGAATCATGGTCCGCTGAGGCGGCCTTTACTAATTTTGGAGCATCTGCAGTCGTTGAGCAGAAGTCGCACATGGAAGTGCTGAATGTAGACGATGCACCGGCATGCATTCGCAAGCAGTTGCGACATCAATGCCCGCGTCTGCCGGGTGTGTACGGCATGGTCGATCAACATCGCGAGCTGATTTATGTCGGCATGTCGAGTCGGCTCCGCGACCGTTTGCTGACCTATTTCACGAAGGGACCAGCGAAAGCGAAAGAGCAGCGAATTGCCGCGCGTGCCCGGCGTTTGATCTGGGAAGTTGGGGACCACGAGCTTGCTGTGCGCTTGCGAGAATTAGAGTTGATCCGGCGATGGTTGCCACGATTTAACTCCGTGGGGCGTCCAGGGCGTCGAGAAGTAGGCTACATCTATCTGAGTCCAGGGGAGGCCCCCAATTTTCGATTTGGTCGCCGTCTGCCAACAGCGTGTCGTCAATGTTGGGGACCCCTTCCGCTGAGTCGCCGCACACGTGCTGCAATCAAGCGACTGAATCGCTTGTTCCTGCTTCGCGATTGCCCAGATCGAACACCGGTTCGCTTTTCGGAACAATTGTCACTATTAGCAGAGCATGGTTCGCCTGCCTGCATCCGACATGGAATGGGAACGTGTTTGGCGCCCTGTGCCGGCGATCGATCACGCGAGGACTATTTCCGCGGCATTGATGAGGCCACAGCGTTTCTCGAGGGACGCGACAGGGGGATCATCGATCGTTATGAATTGGCGATGAACAATGCGGCCTCCGCACAACGCTACGAGCAGGCTGCGGCTCACCGCGATACCTGGCAATCGCTCTCCGCGCTGTGGGATCAATTGGAATTGCTGCGGACGGCGCGGCGCGATCATTCGGGAATCTATACACTTCGCGGATGTTCCGGCAAGACCTGGTGGGCGCTGACTGCCGCCGGGAAGGTGGCCAGAATCGTGCGCCAACCGGCTTCGAGACGAGCGGCTCGTAAGTCGCTCGGACTGATCAAGGCGACCTTTTCTCAACGCGGTCTAGCCGAACCGGAGGACTATGACCAGATGCGGATCTTCGTAACCTGGTGTCGTCAGCATCCGCAACAACACGAGTCGATGATGTTCCCCGATCAAGCGCAAGAGTTTTGCAGCAGTTTCGAAGAGCGAGGTCGCCGCGCTGCGGACCATGCGCATCGAGAAGCCGTTTAGGATCGGCGAAGCAACAACTGGCAAATTTCTTCTTGCCCCTCACCTTGATCCTCTCTCCCGCTATTCGCTTCGCGGCGGGGGAGAAGAGACAATACAACAGTGATTGCTTCGTCGATCCTTAACTGGTGCGAGTGGAGGGCTGCGGGCTGCCAACGGTCCCTGTCGTCAGGTGTCAGAGTCACGGGGGCCAATCAGTCTCCCGCAGGCGAGTGCTCCGTCTTTTCGGCCGGAATAAATTTGATGGAGACTGAATTGATGCAGTACCGTTGCCCGGTGGGCGTCTGCGGAGCGTCATCAAAGATATGGCCCAGGTGTGATTCACACCGCGCACAGGTGACTTCGGTGCGAACCATCCCAAGCGAGCGGTCGGATGTCAGCACGACACGGTCTTTCGCCTTGGCGGCATAAAATGCCGGCCAGCCGCATCCCGAATTGAACTTAGTCTCCGACTCGAACAGCTCCTGGCCGCATGCCGCACAGGCATAACTTCCTGGTTCAAAATGATGGTCGTATTCGTTCGTGTACGGACGCTCGGTCCCCTTCTCACGAAGTACGTAATACTGCTGGGGCGTGAGCAGCTTCTGCCACTCTTCTTCGCTGCGAACGATTTTCTTGTCCATGGACGTCGATTCCGGTGTGAGATGGTCCTCAAGCTTGGTCGATGACAGAGTTGTGTTCGAACCGGCGGTGCGCGGGCCAACATTGTCTGCGCAACCGGACAGGGCGACAAGGATTGCCAGCGACACAGAGCTATTTTTCATCATGGTGCAATTTCGCCGGTAAAAGCTGGCGGAGGCCGATGAGCGGCCAGCGGACGCTCTAGTCGTTTCACAAATCGGGGGACGACCAAAGGGGTTCAGGCGTTTGAGCGTTTTGCAGTCAATCAACATGCCCCGCAGCCGCAGACGGCGCCTCACTACGTTGCCAGTTTGCAGCAGTGGTTATGCTTAACTCGTGTCTCCGCAACAGATTCTCGCCACCCGGCTCGTCCCGGCGCGGTGGGTCTACGTTTGCTGACTACTCCGGCAGCCGAAAAACGCCCCTTGACTATGGATTCTTAGCCGCTCGGGGGTGTTTGACAAGCTTCGGACGGGCATGGGACCGGCCAGCCGCAGTGGCTCACGGCCACCCATGGGAAGTTCGTTCACGATTCTTCTCGCCGTGGCGGTTTGAGTCACGCGGGGATGACGGTTCGTCTTGGATAATGCGTTCCAACTGATCGTGTGCCACTCCTTTTGGGCGAGGTTCCCGTGGATCGCGAAGCAATCCTGGGGCGTTGCCCTCGTTGTTACACACAAGTCAGATTTCCACTGGGCTGGTCCCAGTGGGATCACAACTGGTTGGCTACCTGTCCCCCACACAATTCCTGTACTCTCCGCCGGGCTTGTCCCGGGGGGAGTAACGACTGTCGCCGGTGCTGTAGCGTGCGAGTCGCCGCTTCCCCCGGGACAAGCCCGGCGGAGAGCAGAAGAAAGTGATGCTCACGGTGCCGAATGTAGCTGGCCAGTTGTCACTCCCACTGGGACCAGCCCAGCGGAAGTGTAAGCGGCAGATGTGTAAAACAACGAGGGCGTTGCCCCAGGCTACGATGGAAAAGGCCTTCGGCCAAAAACTCCACGAATCGTGAAAAGTGAGTTAGTTGGACAGCGCCACTTTCACTTTTGAGATCATCTTAAGGGCTTATTGACAGTGGCTTTATCGCCACCGGGCTGGTCCCGGTGGTAGAGCGTTTGACAACTACCGTCGATCTTGGCCACCCAGGAGTTTCCTTGCTGCCAGAGTAGTCACCAAACGTAGAACCACCGAGACGAGCCCGGTGGCGAGGGACTGTTACGGAGACACGCGTTTACGCACATCCATCGCTGCAAAATGGCGCTGTACAACTAGACAGCGTCGTCGTCCCTGCTCAGCTGCCAGACAGCCTCTGAAGCACGGGGCTAAGACCAATACCGTTGAATTAGGCAATGATAGCTTCCAACGTCAAAACAGATATGGCGACAGCACGACCATGCTGGCACAACAACTCGTATTGCAGACCTATCTGGCAGCGATTCGTCAAACGGTCTTGGGACTAGTTCGACTATTTGATTTCGCAGCCAAGACCCCGTCCAGCCCGCCTCACGCGGCGAATCTGACTGATCAGCTACAGCCATGTGCCCCTCTCCCTCCTCCCTTTTTCACCCACCGCACAGGGCGGTGGGAGTCACAGTCAAACAGTCGAGCTAGTCTGACATGGGAACGCCAATTTGGAGCAGGGAGCGTCAAAACGCCTTGGTCATGCCAGGCAGAGCGATCTGAT
The DNA here is from genome assembly GCA_963700575.1 of uncultured Planctomycetota bacterium. Lineage (GTDB taxonomy): Bacteria > Planctomycetota > Planctomycetia > Pirellulales > Pirellulaceae > JAJRVM01. The sequence goes on from CAVOYC010000005.1 coordinate 135,415, forward strand.
AATTCCCCTCGGCATTCGCTTTGACCGGCGGCGGCGACTGCATGGTCATCTCGTCCAGACCGGGAGCGAGCTGCAGATCGGAAGCCATGGCTTCATCCCAGGAAATCAGCTGGCCTGATTCGGCAGCCATGCGTCCCAGGATGCCCGTCATCGCGGCGTAAGCACAACGTTCGCTTTCGTTGTAGGGCGTATCCTTGCGGATGGCATCGAACAACAAATCATGCTCATCCTGATAGGCACTTCTCTTCTCCCCCTCGAATTGCCAGGCCAGCGACTCCGGCGTTGGCTTGAACCCTTTGTAGATCTTAGGATCGGTTATGCCTTCTCCCAGCACGGCACAACCGTGCGACCCGTGGATCACATCGCCGAAGAATCCCCAGCAACTGGCGATGTGCCGACCCTGAGCGAACAATCGCGTTCCGTCGGCAAACTCGTATTCGACCGCATAGTGATCGAACAGCTGATCGGGTTGCGTGCGAACCTGGCGTCCGCCCTGCCCTTGCGCCTGAACAGGCCAGGCGTTCTTGACCCAGCAGCAGACGTCCAGATTGTGAATCAGCCAGTCCAGGATGAAGCTGCCGTTGACCCAGGTGAAGTTCGAGTAGTTACGGATCTGGTGCGCCAATTCGCTCTCGCCCGGTTTCCGCTGTTGATAGCCGACCGGCCCATGAATGCGATAAGCCCAGCAGGTGACAACGTCCCCGATGGCACCGTCGTGAATCTGCTTGACTGCTTCTTCCAGCGGCTGGTAGTGGCGGCTCATCAAACCACCAGCGACCTTCAAGTTCTTCTTGGTGGCTTCTTCACCGGTCTTGAGAATGCGCCGCACGCCCGGCGCGTCCACGGCAAACGACTTTTCCATGAACACATTGCAGTCCGCAGCCACGGCATGTTCGAAGTGCATCGGTCGGAACGCGGGTGGGGTGGTCAGCAAAGCAAGGCCACCCGGAGCGATCTCGGCAATCGCTTTCTTGTAGGCGTCCATGCCCAGAAACTGTCGCTCTTGAGGCACCTTCACTTTGTCGCCGAACTGGGTCTGCAGATTCTTCAGGCTCCCCTCCATCCGGTCGGGAAAGACATCCGCCATGGCGACAAGTTCGACGGGACCCGCCGTCGACAGGGCGTTCGCCGCCGCGCCCGTTCCGCGTCCCCCGCAGCCGATCAAGGCGATCTTGATGGTATTGTTCTCCGCGGCATAGCTGCGCACGTTAATGGCACTGACCAGCGCGGCACCCGCCAGGGCAGACGTAGATTGTTGCAGGAACTGGCGGCGCGTCGAGGAATGCTTGCGGGGGGTGCGTTTCGCGTTCATGGAAGGGCCCTTTCTGAGCATCGCGAGATGGATCTTGCTGCGATCACCACCTGGCCGATCGTCACTTCCGGACGAGCGCTTCCGTGGCGGGACGACAGACATCTACAAGGAATCAAAGGCAGGATTGTCGCTCAAGCGGCGTTCTGCGGTACCGTATCCGGAGGAACTGGCTGCGGTGCGTCGGCTGCGATCTCCCCAAGTCGCCTCAGGCAATCCCGGCATCCACGCTTCTATCTTGTATCTTGATCGATTTCAGCAGTGATTCAAAGCAGGGAGTCGCCAAGAATCCGGGATTGGCCACATCGGTCCCCCCGCGACTCGCGGGCACTCTGTCTAACCGCCAGGGCGAAAGTCTGCCGCAAGCGGATGGCGGCCTGCGCGAGAAAGCGGCAGGTCGCCTCCGAATCGGCACCTGACGCGATGCAGGCGTACGGCCTGGCGACATCTTCCACCTGCAGCGGCACCAGGGCCCCAGCCATTACACCTAGAGAGCGGGAGCTGAGCGTACGAACGCCTTCGTCCGGCAGGCAGCCCCGCGGGCATGTGACCGGACTACCGAGCCACTGTCCCGCGAAATCGCATCAGGTCCCCACCGTGATGGACTTGGATTGGATTTGATTGGCGCCCGATTTAGGAAAAGGGCGGGGCATTGGCTGCGCGATCCCGTTGGCGTCGATGGTGCGACATCGCAGCGTATGGGTCCCCGGTGGGAGATCGGTCAGCAACGTGGCCCAGTGGACGATGGTATCGCGCAGCGGCCACATCCGCGGTTTACCGGTCTCCTCGTCAATTTGACGCACCACCGGAGGCAGCTTTCCCTCGGCCAGCCCACCTCCCCAATGCTCAGGCGGTGGCAAGCACTCCACGTCCTGCCACGGCGCGTCTCCAAAGTGCGGGTCGCTCTCAGCACCGGGTTCGTTCGCCTGTTGCAGGAAGATTTGCACTTTGGAGAGCCCTGACATACCTACCTGGGCCAGGCCCGTGATGGCGATGGGCTGCCCTGTCGCAGCCTTTTCGGGAACATGGAGGAACCGCGCATAAGTCTTGCTGTGGCTGGCCGTATCGTTGTTCCAGCCGGCATACGTATCGTTCGCTTTGAATTCGTTCGTCAGCACGATTTTCTGCAGCCACTTGACTGATTTGTTGCCATACGCATCAGGCACGATGACGCGCACCGGCGCCCCATTTTCGGGCGATAACCATTGGTTGTTCAGCTTGTAACAAAGAATCACCGGATGTTCCCCAGGCGGGTCCTCCAAGACTCGTCCAATCGGCAGGGAACTTTGGAATCGTTGTTCGGGATCGTCGTTATGATAACCATAGTAGAAGACGCGACGGACATTCGTGACTGGTTTCGCCATCCAGATAACGTCACGCATCGGTATGCCTTCCCACAACCCCATACCTAACGGCTGCCCAATGTTGGTGCAGGTGATGACCTTCATGAAACGGACCGCCCTCTGCTCGGCGAGCTGCAGGAGGCCAGGCCAATCCAAGGCCGTGCCAAGTTCGCGAGTCAGCGGGTTGTCCACTTGGGCATCACTATCTGGATCGGCAACGACTTCCAACTGCCAGGTTTTGGGATCGAGTCCCACTTCCAGTCGTTTCTCGGGTGACAGTTTGTCCGGACGTGGTTTGCCACGACTGACAATGCGAAAATCCTCTCCCTTCGTGAGATATCTCAGCTGGCCCATGGCCTGCGCCAAGACCTCCTCCGCATCTCCCTCGGTGGCCCAGAGAGGCGAACTCCCCAAGGCTGCCGCGCCCGCCGCGCCCAATTGGAGGAAGAACCGTCGCGAGACTGCAATGTGCTGCCGAGCAAGCTGGGTCATGACCGGATCGCGCATGGCGATTGCTCCTGGTAATTATCGGAGATTTGTGCATTCAGGTTGACAAACCGATGGTCTGTAACAACCGCTCGCGACACCTGTAGTCGCCGATGATGATCTGAGCCCCCGCGCGGATCAGTCGTTGGCGTTTCCAATCGTTAATTCCAAAGCGTGTGTCTTCGTTACTGGCGACTCCTACGGCCAATCCGCCGACACGTCTCACCTCTTCAATTTCCACGAAACCGTCACCTAACCCCAGAATCTGATGTCCGGCAACGCCCGTGTCGCCCACAATGTGCGAGATGATCATGGCCTTGGAAAACTTCCGGTAATCGTCCAACGCTCCGTAGACTCGCGAGCCAAAGAACTGATCGAGTCCCAGGACAGCGAGTTCATCGCGCACGTACTTCAAGTCGGTACCGGAGGCCAAATACAGATCTAACCCACGATCGCGAAGCTCCCGTAGCAATTCGGCTGCGCCCGGGACGGTCATCACCTCGGCGGCAACGCGACCTGATCGAACACTTTCGACACGCGCGCCAACCTCTCGCCACAGTAACTCATGGTACTGATGCTTATACTGAAGTGGATCTAGGACCGCGCCGCCACGTTGTTGCACTTCATCCGCCAGTTGCATCATCTGGTAGATTGTCTGGCGACCATTCAGCCGCATGACAAACTCTTCCACATGCTGAAACAAGGCTTCTTGCGGTTCGTCGGTGCCGGTCGCCCGCAGCACGTCGACCATCATGGGAATCATCACGTCTTGCCAGTTGCGGCGGAGCAAGGACAGCGTGCCGTCGAAATCGAAGATCACGGCGCGGAAGCCACCGTGAGGATAGTCGTGTGAGAGAACTTCCACGGAAGTTCCAGCCTCAACATCTTCGCAAGGTTCATGAGACATGGAGCAACGATTGTCCGCGGCAAAAACAAGCAGGTCCGCAACCCACTACGGACAGAAAGCTGCACGCCCAAATAGCATGCTGCCATCATAACCTGAGTTGGCGTTGCCGTTAACGGGTCGTCGGCCGCCAGGCCAGAAATGGACTCCTGGCATCGCCCGGATTATTCGCAAAACTCGTAGGGAGGGTCGAGCAAGCCGTGCTGCTGGTGGGTCTTCGCTCGCTCGTTTTCTGCCCGCACAAACAGGGACTGTTGCTGGGGAAATGATCGGCTTGTGAAGACCCACCAACGCCTTGCGCGAGTTTGACCCACCCTACGTGAATAATCCGGGATAGGGCGCTTGGGCAACCACGTTGCCCGGCTTCCCGCCGACGCCACGCAAGGATTTCTGAAACCCCTTGGAAACAGCCGGTGCGTCAGTCGCCGAAACGATCTGGATCCATCAAGCTTGCACTGCTCAACTGGACCTGCCCCCCGGGACGGTCGCTGCGAATCTGGTCCACTCGCTGCGACGCTTCCTCGCGCCACCGCTGCACGTCTCTGTCGACCAGCGCACGTTCTCTCTGCGTCTCCTCCTCATTCGCTTGCTCGGCCGTAAACTCCGCCGTCAGGCCCAGGAGCGTACTACAATCGAGAATCGTTTCCGCAATGAAGCGGCCCGGACCCAGCAGGCAGTGTGCGTTCCAGAGGGCTCGGTTCAGATTGTCCGAAAAATGCAGAGGGTCGTTCATCATGCCACCAAACCACCCGAGGTTGTCGCCGTTCGGTTCCGGGCGCACGAAAAAGGCGATTCCCACATAGATCAAGATCACGCCACTGACGATCGCCATCGATTGCCAGAGTGGCAGGGGGATCAAGGGCATGAGCAGGAGAAAGCCGACAACGGTCATGGCCACAAGGCCCAGCAGCTTGAGGAGAATCAGCCAACCAGGTTTCTTCCGGGTTTCGTAGAATGTGTTCAAGCGAACTTTCCCTACCGTTTTGGGGTCAGCTCGCTCTCCGACAACTTCAAACCAGTCTACCATCGGGTCTCAACTCCTTAGAAAGTCGGTGCTTATTGCCTTGGCGGCGACGCGCCGCAGCGCGTGGCAGCGGCGCAGTTTTCGGTTCCGCTGGCCCAAATCAGCCACCAACAGGTGCAAGCCAACGCACACCCATGGTGAGCCAATACGGTGGCCGGTCATGACGGGCCCTGGAAAAGCCTACTTTATGGCGCGGCAAGCGCACGAGAAAATGGCTTGCCTGCCCCTCGGATGGGCGTGACCATCCCTTAAAAACAGGATAATTCACGCAGGATGGGGTGCGCACGAAACGACGTCGCTGGGTGGACCAGCGACGTCTTGAAGTCTTGATACCGTGAGCAGGTTCTATTGACCTTGCACCTGCTGCTGGGCGTTGTACGCCTTCATCAAGTTAGCCTCTTCCGTCAACTTGAATTCCGGCCCCGGTGGGAAATACTGTACGTCGTCATGGATGTAATAAGGACTTGGCAGCGTTTGTCCCGAGACGCTGACCTGACAGCCAGTCGTAGTCACGGCGGCCGCCAGCACGACTCCGCACAGCATGGCGTGCATCCAGCCTGTTGAGTGATTCGACTTCATCGGCATATTCTCCGAGTATTGTGCCGTGACACAAACGAGCAATGAAATGATTCCTACAACCGGAACAACTGTCACCACCAATATCGACCGCAGAGCCGCGCCACTTTGACCGAATTGCCAAAAAACTGCCGGAGAGGCTCCTTTTCCGCTATCATGAAAGGGGGGATTCAACGGACTCGCGATTCGCAGCCAGCATGTCATCGAGCTATTCTTCCTGGGGCATTCTGCGGATTCGCCGTGAAAGGCAGATGCCAAACTCACGCGCGGACTGCTTCGCGAGGAACAGCAATGAAGAACTCAGTCATGTATGTAACTTCTTCTTTCACAAGGTCTTCAAACTATTCACCTGAGATTAGATGGCGTTCGGCCAGGCCACTGGTGCTAGCGTTGCTGGCATTGTCTCTTAGTCCACGTGCGCAGGCCCAATTGCAGACCAGCACCTTCCCCCACGATCAGCACTTCTCTTCTTTTCGGCCCTATTTGGAGGGGGATTTCACCTCCGCCCGCCGTGAATTCCTCGCCACGCCACGCCTCAAGAGCACCGAAGGGGTGTGGATCGACTCGATTGCGTATCACACGATGATTGGCGAGTGCCTGTACCAGATGGGTGATCTGTCGGAAGCACTCAAGCAGTACACGACCGCGCTGCAGATTTATCTGCAATACCCGGATTGGCTGCTGAGAATCCGCATCCCCGACACGTTGCAGCCCACGAAGCGTGCGATCCGTCGTCCCCCATCTTGGGGCAATTCATCGCGCGTGGTGCGCGTGGCGGATGTCCCGGAACGCATGGGCATTCGGATGGGCGGAACCGACGAGGCCAACCAGTTGGCCTTGCGGCAAGGGGGCGTGATCTCGAGCCCTTACGTGGCCATGGTTAATGCCAAGGAGATCGTCCGATGTACGGCCTTGGCGATTCGTCGTCGGGCGGAGATCCTCGGTCCAGCGGGGGAATACGATTCCTTGAACAACGATCTGGTGACGACGCTCTCGCGTCGTCCCGCCCCGCCCAATAGTTGGACGCAGGCCTGGATCAGTGCTCAATTGGGTTTGGCGTACGTCGCCAAGGGGAAGTACACCGAGGGCGTGGCCGAACTCAATCAGTCTTTGTTGGCGGGGGGCATGGACCACAATCTGACCTCCACATCACTGCTGGAGTTGGGCAAGTTGGCCTTTCGCGCGAGTGAATATGCGGCGGCGGGCACCTATTTCTTCGAAGCCACCTATTCGGCAGCTCTGTCGGCCGACGACGACTTTGCCCAATACGAGGTACTGGCCGAGGCATTTCGTTGGGGAATGATCACGAATCTGCTCACCAACAAGGGAATTCTCTATCAGCCACTGGGAGTGGCCGTCGACTGGTCGCGCAATGGTCACCGTATTGTTGAGGCCTCGCTCCTGTTGTCAGCCGCGGAGAATTATGCGGCGATCAACGATCCCAATCGCGCTCGGGCCCATCTGGACCGCATGACGCAGGTACTGCGTCGTCGCGAGTGTTCCAAGGGTGAGCTGGGAGCTCGTTACCAATTTGTATCGGCTCAAACCAGCTTTCTGACTGGCGACGCGAAACGTGGGACGGCCGCCTTGGCCGATGCCTTGGCGTATCAGCGCCGGGCCTCTCGGCGTGTGTTTCAGATCGTGATGGCAGATGGCTTGTTCGCTAATGGCGCGGTGACAACTCGGCAAGCCGGCCTGCTGTACACGGAAGTACTGCGGGATCCCACACCGCAGGATTGGGCCCTCGATCCGCTCGAATCGTTATCGGTACTGACGATTCCGCACGTTGTGCCTTATGAGAACTGGATGTTACTGGCGCTGGACCGGAAGGAGAACGACAACGCTTTACGGATCAGCGAAGCGCTGCGAAGGCATCGCTTCTACAGTTCGCTACCGCTGGGAGGACGCATTCTCAACCTGCGTTGGACTTTCGAGGCGCCGGTGGAGCAGCTGCCCAAGACGGTCGCCGTGCAACGCCAAGACCTGCTTAATCGTCATCCGGTCTATGCCGAACTGTCGCGGCGTGCCGCCCAGTTGCGCGCGGATCTCGCCGCCTTGCCTCTCCATGCCGAGGATGTGGAAACGCAGAAGAAACGGACCGACTTACAATCCCAGTTCAGCGACGTCAGTGAGTCAATGGAGCGCATCCTCGAGGTCGTGGCCCTGAGTCGCGAACCGAATGAAATGGTCTTCCCTCCGAGCACCGACGTCACCCTGGTACAGCAGCAGCTGGAGCCGGGTCAACGGGTGCTGGTGTACATTTCCACGCGCAGTGCCACATTTGCGTTCCTGCTGGGCCCCGAGAAGTACTCGGCGTGGAAGCTCGAATCGCCAGTCAAAATCAAGACCAATCTGGCGGAAATGTTGCGCGGGATGGGACTGTTCGATCGCAATCTTCCCCTGGGGCTGAAGGATCTGACGAGCAACAAATGGAAAGACAGCGCGGGGCAAATCTTGCAGGAACTGACAGCGGATGCTCCCGCCGATGCCTGGAACGAATTCGAGGAACTGATCATCGTTCCGGACGGCCTGTTATGGTACGTTCCCTTCGAGGCTTTACAGATCCAAAATGGTGACGAGCACATGGCGCTGATCGACAAGGTCCGCGTGCGTTACGTCCCCACCATCTCGCTGGCGGTGCCCGACAAGCGTGCGCGACAGCGCGCGTGCGCACTGCGGTCGTGGCCGGGCGCCTGTTTCCGCGCGATGACGAAACCCGCGCCACCGAATTCCTGGCAGAACTCAAAGCCGACGACGCCAACGTGTTTGGCGTTGCCGTCAAACCGCCGCCACAATCCGCTCTGCTTGCCAAGCTCATCGATTGCCTGGTCGTGCTCGATGACTTGGATAACGACGCCAAGGGACCGTACGATTGGGCCCCCATAACGGTCGATCGAAGCCGGTCCTCCGGCAATCTAGCCGAGTGGATGAAGTTGCCTTGGGGTGGTCCCGATCAGGTCCTGTTGCCCGGCTTCCACACACCGGCCGAAAATGGCCTCAAACGTGGCGGCAGTGGCGAGGAACTGTTTCTGACCGTCTGTGGCTTGATGGCCACCGGCTCGCGAACCATTTTGCTCAGTCGATGGCGAGACGGCGGACGCACCAGTTACGACTTGATTCGCGAATTCATACGCGAGCTGCCGCATCGCAGCGCCAGTGAAGCGTGGCAACGCAGCGTCCGACTGGCCGTCGGGGCAGATCTTGCCGTGGACCGCGAGCCGCGAGTCAAGGAAGTCCCTCCCGACACACCCCAGATGAAAGCCGAACACCCGTTCTTCTGGGGTGGATACATGCTGATCGATACCGGCGTGCAACCGAAATAGCCTGCTTGAGGCGCCAACCGCATGTACTATCCGCTTCAGACACCGGTCCCATGGCTTTTCGAAGTCGCGTGGTGCGCGACCATCCAGTGCTTGAGCCGAAGCAGTTGGACACGCGGAGCCGACAGTGGGTAATGCGTGTATCGATAGCTGTGGCTCTTGCGAGTGCTCCACCGGCGCTTCACGTTCATCGAACCGGGGCTCAGATCGAGGCAACGATCGCCCCGCTCAAAGCTGTCGCGCAGCATGCGGACGAACAGCACGTTGCCGACTCCCGAGGACGAAAATTCCGGGAGATGTCCACGGCGGATTCCCAGCAGTTTCCCATCGTAAACGTAGTTGTAGCTGAATGCCGCCGGCTGGCCGTTGACCAGCAGCAGATTGAGGTCAACCATGCCATTCTTGACGGCCACAGCATGAGCCTGGCGGAAGAAGTCGGCAACACTGGGATGCGAAAGCGTGGTGCCCGTGGGGGAAGCACCTTGCCAGCTGGCAGCCGCAATCTCGTGACAGGCATCGTACAGGTCCTCGCGTGGATCATTTTCGCCGTAGGCTGTGCCAGCCGGCCGGTATCGAATGTGCTCAACAGGTCCCACCTCACTCAGACGTTTCTCATCATGCGCAAGATTGTTCCGCATCTTGCTGGAGCGTGATTGCCAGTAATTGTTCCAATCGCCGTCCATGTCAATCATGGAAGTGGTTTTCCAGGTTGACTCGTGCACCGAAAAGCCGGCGTGTTGCATGGACCATTGGGTGCGTAAATGATCATGCTCGTCACGGTTGACCCAACGCAAGTCGAGTAGATCCCAGGTGCGCGGTGTGTTTCGAATGTGTTGCATCGCCAAGGTGAGCGTGGCGGTCGGATTGGGCCCAATCGGCCCGAAGAAGGTACCCCAGTCGTGCAGCGGATAGGTCAGCACCCGAACCGTGCCGACACGCGTCCTCTCGCGAATCACCGTCAAGGGGAGGATGCCGATGGGAGTGTGCCCGCTGGTCACGACTAAGACCCGTAACTGCTGTCCCGGGCCGAAATGGCGCCAGTACGTTTGCAGCCAATCGAGCGTGTGCAAGAACGACGCTCCGCGGGTTTGGGAGACCAACAGGCTCCAGATCAATCGCAGTTTCTCCAGCTGCTCCAGATGATTCACTTCGACCACGTGCGGCATGACGGGCTCGCTCTGTATGTCGGTGTCACAGTCACTGAGGCGATAGCTTTGTTTCACACCGCCAACTGTTGCAACCGATGTGCCGGGGAAGACGAGCGGAAATACTCAGGACGTAAGTTATTATTATAAAGAGGTTTACAGCTAATTCTTGGGCTGCGGTCCAGCCTCGGTATGTGGCCAGAAGACAACAGGCTCGCTGCCGCCAGGCAACGTGCCTGGCAAGATCAAGAATGGTCGCTGGAAACCATTGCTGCGAGGACGGCCCGGATTTCGGCTGGTCAACTTCGTCGTGCTAGTTCTGTTGTTCTGTTGCGCCGACAAACGCAGGTCAACGTAAATGATCGGCGATTATCGATTGTTGATTGTTGATTCGCGAAGGAAAGACCCCTACTTCGACCATCAACAATCGCCACTGATCAATCATCAATCTGTCCAGCGTATAAGCGCAACAACGCCAATTTGGACATCTTGCCGAGGCACGCCCAAATTCCGGGGAATTGACCACACCAGCCCGGATTATCCGCGCAGTGTCCTATCTCGACTGTTTGACTTTGACTCCCACCGCCCTGTGCGGTGGGTGAATCTGACTGGCAGGCTGGACGGGGTCTTGTTTGCGAAATCAAACAGTCGAACTGTAGATGGGTCAAGCTCGCCCAAGGTTCTGGTAAGTCATCCGGGCGAGAGCTTTCTGCCAGTCGCCTCATTGCAGGTCAATCTGGCGAAACAGCGGCAGGTGGCGGTAATAGATTTCGAGGCAACAGATGGCCAGCGACGTCATGTAGATACGACCACCCTGCGACGTCAAGGGACCCTCAGGCGTCCAGCTGCCGGCCTCGTGCCCGCGCGTCGCTTGCGTGGCCACCAGCACATCGCGCATGTAGAGATTCCACTGGTCCCATTCGAGACCGCCATAGTGGTGAAGGGTCTGCGTGGCGTAGTACCAGTAATAGACGTTGGGGCGGTCGGCCGCGGGAGGTTCATTTTCCAGCAGCCAGGCGACGCCCGCTCGTAGTGAAGGATGATTGTGCTTCCAACCGAGGTAGATGCGACAGAGCAATCCTTCGGCCGTCATGGGGGCGCTATGCTCTTGACGAGGAAGGTAAGCGTAGAGCGATCCGTCGGCACGTTGGGCTTCATCCAAAAAGTGTCCGGCGTTTTCCAGCGTGGAAGGCGGGACCGACAGGTCCGCGGCCAGGGCGCTCTGCAATGCCATTAACTGCCAACCGAGGACGCTTGTATCTCCCTGCAGTGTGCGAGCGCTTTTTCGCGGATAGTAACGCCAACCTCCGTCAGGATACTGAGCCTCGACGATGAAATCGATGGCTCTCTGGGCCGGAATCCGCAACTCCTCGTCACCGGTCATCAGGAACGCCTCGCAGAGCACAATGGCTGCCTGTCCCTGAGCATACATTCCCGGATATTGACTGGAACTGCCGCGGAGGTCGCCATCCGATCCTTGACTTTGAATCAGCCAGCGGAGTCCCCTGGCAACCGAATCTTTGTAGATCCCGAACAGGTGCGTTTGGCCGGCGCCGAGAAATGGAAGCAAGGCCAGCGAGGTGCCCGCACTTTCGCTGCGAATGCGCCCGCGCTCGCCGCAATCACACGACGCGGCACGATCAAACCGATCCAGGCTCCAACTGCCATCCGGATTCTGATGCCGGGCCAGCCACCGCAAGCCGCGAGCCACAGCCGCCTCGGTCAATGTTGTGCCGCCTTCGCGCTTGACCATCTCGACCCGCACGCGCGGATCGCGTACCGCCAGTGTCTTGCGTGACGCGGAGCGTGACTGGAGTTTCTGCTTGATGGTTTCTAAATCGGGCAGATAGGGATTGTTCGGCTCGGTTAATCGTAGCTGCCGCGCGTCTTGGTCTGCCCGAGCGACAGCGCGGCGCAGCGCTGGATCCTCCAAATCAATGGAATCAGGGACTCCCAGATCAAATACCGATTTGTCTGTCGGGTCAACGATTCTCGTGTCTCCTCCTTCCCGCACCACTCGATTCACTCGCGATGACAGAGTGATATACGGACCCCTCTCTTTTTCGCTGGTCAACAACCCCAGAATGGTCAACAAGATCACGTGGAACAGCAGACTGATGAGCCAGGCCGGCATGTTCTTCAACAGGCCATGTAGCCAATGGGTCACGTTGGCACGCCGGCGTCTGGCCGGTTGTGGGCGTGGCCGCTGAGTCGGCGCATCCACCCATGCCCGAGGTGGTGCCGAGGGCTCGTGCGTGACTCGCGGATGGTGATCGTCCCCACCTGATCTCGACACGCTACCCGCTCGGGACGTCGCGGGCCTGGTCGACGGGGAGAGTTCCGGGACCGGCGAGCGACGTGCCGGTGCCGTGACCGCAGCAGGCGAGTCGAGGCGCGCGGCGTGGCGCTGCAGTACTCGCCGCGCTTCGCGCTCTTGTTCTTCGGTCAGTTCAATGCTGGTCTGGCACCGCCAACAGTCGGCGATCATGAGCCAGATTCGCACGGTCATGGGAGCGCCGCAGTCGGGGCAGGCACACATCAGCACGTCACCGCTCAGCCAGAACATGCCGCCTGGGAGCACGCCGTCCTGAGGGCTCCTGCCGGCACCGGGGTCCTCCCAGAGCGGCGTTGGGCGTGAGTCGCTCTCGGGCAGATCCGGCAGAGGGCCCGCTGATGCCAGGTCCACGGTCGGCAGCAATTCCCCCACGCCAGCCACGGACCAGGAGGCTTCGATCCGGTCAACATCCCTTTTCGGCTCGAAATCGGCGGATGAAGTCATGCCCGCTACTCGTTTATGTCCTAACTGGTTCCTCTGCCACGGAGCGTGGCCGCGGACGGCCGTAACTCACGCGCCTATTGTAGTGTGTTTCGTCCAGACTGTGAGTAATATCGCCTTCCAGCCACAACGCGTTCTGTGATGCATTCGTGCTCACGGTGCCGAGCTCTGTGCGCGGCCGGATGCCGGTTGACACCGGCACCCCGGCGACGGGACTGTGGGTTGTCACCACGTCGTGGCTGAAGAAAAACATGACGTGAAGACTGGCAGTTCAGACGGGAGCGCACGGCTTCTTTCGGTCTTGTCGCTGCTTGCGGCCGCCGTCCCCGTTGAGCGTTCTGCCCGGTGTCCGCAACTGTCCTCGCCCAGGGACAATTGTTAGACTGCAACGAGGCGATTCGCGGGCCACCTGGATCCCCGTGGCGGTGGCTTCCAGCCGCCGTTCTGCGGCAGGATGCCGCAGCCACTGAGTCTATGTAGTTTTTGGTGGCCCACAACAAGAGGGGTGGGGATGCTGGTATCGTGGGGGAGCGACTGGCATCCAGGCGTGGTTGCGGGCCCAACCACTGCGGGAGTACCTCTAGAGGGAACGATTCCAGAGAGGGCGATCGACAGGGCCGTGCTGTGACGGTGGGCTTTCGAGGGCGTGGTGGGTGCGGCTCGCGAGACGCCGCGTGAGAGAACGAACATGCAGAAACATACACGAGCGTCTGGGGCCGTCGGGCTTCCCGAGGGGACCGCTTCCTCGGATCAGCCGTCGCAGGTCACTCCGAGCGGGCCTTTGTTGCAGGAAGACGCGCATCGTCTCATCGCCAGGCTGGAAGCGAACATGGGTGAGGTCGTGCTTGGCAAACCCAACGTGGTGCGTTTGGCTATGGTCGCGTTGTTGGCTGGTGAACATATTTTGCTCGAGGATGTTCCCGGTGTGGGCAAGACGCTGGTCGGCAAGGCGCTGGCGAAAAGCGTTTCGGGCGAGTTCTGTCGTCTTCAGTTCACTCCTGACCTGTTGCCGAGCGACATTGTTGGGAGCAGCGTGTTTCACGTGAAGACGAGCGAATTTGTTTACAACCGCGGTCCGATCTTCTCCAACATTGTGTTAGCGGACGAGATCAATCGGGCCCCGCCACGCACGCAGAGTGCTCTGCTGGAAGCGATGAGCGACGGGCAAGTATCGGTGGATGGCACGACGCACGCGTTGCCCAAGCCGTTTATGGTCATCGCCACGCAAAATCCCTTCGAATATGAGGGGACGTACACGCTTCCCGAAAGCCAATTGGACCGGTTCCTGCTTCGCATCTCCATGGGATATCCAGCTCGGGAGGATGAAAGGCGTGTGCTGGCGACACACCGTTTGGGCGAACCGGTCGACCAACTGACCCCCGTCCTGGATGGCCCCCAGATACTGCAACTTCAACAGGTCGTACGAGAGGTGGCGGTGGACGACGCGATCGCGGATTACATGTTGGACGTCGTCGAAGCGACTCGTAACTGCGACGATCTGCACGTGGGTGTGAGCACACGTGGTGCGTTGAGTCTGTACCGTGCGGCGCAGTCGGCCGCCCTGGTAGACGGTCGGGACTTCGTGGTGCCTGACGATGTCAAAGGCCTGGCAGTGGCTGTCTTGGTGCACCGCGTGATCCCCAAGGGGTTCATTCAGGCGGGTCAACGTCGCAATACCGAAGAACTCATACTTCGCCTGGTGGATCAAGTTCCCGTACCGGACTAGGGAACGAGGACTTACTGTACTGATGTCACGTCATCACACCACGCGAATTTGCGCCGAGGGTTGGTATTACCTGTTCGTCGTCTTGTTCATTATTGGCGGGGCGGTTCTGGGCGAGGTGAACTTCCTGATCATACTGGCCGGGATGATGGTTGGTCCGTTCTTGTTCAATTGGCGATTCGTCCAGTTGACCTTGAGAGAACTCGATGTGACGCGGAGGCTGACGCATCGCGTGTGCGCCGGCGAGACACTCACGGTGAACGTGACCGCGGACAATCGCCGGACGCGGCTGACCAGTTGGGCCGTGATGATCGAGGACCAGATCTTGCGTAACGGCGGTCCGGAACGTGGTCACCAGCGGAGAGTTCGACTGCTGATACCGTGCGTTCCCGCCGGGCAGAGCGGCACAGGTCAGTACCGTACGACGCTGAAGCGACGGGGCCGCTATACTCTGGGACCGTTGCGTGTCTCGACGCGTTTTCCGCTGGGACTGGTACGCGGTACCATTGTCCTGCACCAGTCCAGCACGGTGGTGGTTTACCCGGAACTGGGCCGACTGACGGAGCGTTGGCTGCAAGTGGTCAACTCGAGGCTGGCGGGCCGGCACAGCGAGGGCCGTCAGCACGGCACGCTCGAAGGTGATTATTACGCGGTACGCGGATGGCGATCAGGTGACAGCCAGCGCTGGATCCATTGGCGAACATCGGCCAAGTTGGGCGAGTTGTCGGTCCGTCAATTCGAACAACAGCGCAGTCGCGATTTGATCCTGGTCCTCGACTTATGGGAGCCCGATTCACCGACGCGAGCCGAGCAAGCGAAGACGGAAGTTGCCGTCAGCTTTCTGGCAACGGGCGTGGTCAACCTCTGCCGTCGTGGGGGGAGTCGTATGGCGATCAGTGTGGCAGGGCGGGAGTCGAAATTCTGGTCCGGTCCGGCGTCAACGATCTTGGCGCAGGAGGTGCTTGACCACCTGGCCGAGGTCGCGCCGGGAGACGGACTGGAGATTTACGAGGTGCTGGACCGCGTGCGCCAAATGGGTACCGCCGGCGCGCACACCATGGTCATCAGTACGCGAGGCGCTCCGTTTCTGACGAGCAGCGATGACTGGGATTCGGAGGTGAGGGCGGTCAACCCACCACATCGGTACGGCAATCTCACATGGATCAATTGTCGTAGCGATACATCACGACAGTATTTTGTGGCGAGTTTGGAAGGAAAACGCGACATCGCGTAATGACGCCGTCGTCAGTTCTTGACGCACAAGGGGAAACAGCCGGAGTCCTTTCTAAGTGATGGCCAACGTAATGTTATCGGTTGTCATGGCGATCATGGCGACCATGTCCACAACGATGCTCGGTATCGGCCAGGGTAACGCTCTGTTGCCAATGATCACTTTCATGGCTGCCGCAACGTCGGTGGTCTTCACCGATGCGCTGGGATGGTTTCGCCTGAATCGGGTTATCGCCAATCTGGCCATGCTGCTGGCCGCTTTCTTCTCTTTGTACGGATTCCTGGAATCGAATAGTCACCAGCAATTGGTGGCCATTGCCCATCTGCTGATTTACGTCCAGTTGGTCTTGCTTTTTCAGGAAAAGAACCGGCGGGTGTACGGGCAATTGGCCATGTTCAGCCTGTTACAGGTCGTGGTGGCTTCCTTGTTGAACAGCAGCCTGGAATTCGGCATGCTGCTGGCGTCGTACATGGTCGTTGCGCTGATTGGATTCGTCCTGTTTTTTGTGTTTCGCGAAGTGAGTCGGGTAGGGATGGTGACACCCCGCCGCTCTTGGTTCGGCACGAAGGTGAGTAAATCGTCAACGCTCGACGCATTGTCGGATGGATTACCGGTTCTGGAAGTTGTGGATACCGGGGCGGCGCTCAACAGGAAGATCGTCAGTCGCAAAATCGTTTTCCCGATCGTAGCGATGGTGTCTGCCACGATCGTGTTCACCACCGTCTTCTTCTACACGACACCACGCACCGGCGGAGCGAATTGGCAGAGTGGTGGTGGCGGAAGAACGCTGGTTGGCTTCTCGCCCGAAGTGTCGTTTGACGAAATGGGTCAGTTGTTGCTCAGCGATGCCCGCGTCATGCGTGTCAGCTTCACGAACATCAGGAACGGTGAACCGTACACGGTGATCGGTCAGCCCTATTTCCGTGGCAGCGCGTTGACCCATTATCTGACTTTCCGGGGCCGCGGACATTGGCAGCAGGAAGTCGAATCGAGCATCTCGGCAGGACTCACGTTGGCCAGCCCCCCCGGCACACGGGATCTGGTTCGCCAGGACATTCTGCTCGATCCAACCGGCAGCGATTTGCTCTTCAGTATGTCTCCGGCCTATGCCATTGCTCAGACTCCCGAAGAGATTCGAATTGGCCCGCGGACTCGACGGTTATTTCGATCAGGTGCCACGCCGGGAACGCTGAGGAATGAATATCGGTACGCGATTGTCACAACAGCCTTCCTGTTCGGCGCCCAAAACCGGGTGATTCCACATTCCAATCAATTGCGTACGGAACAAGAAAAAAGCAGCATGGAGCGGGCGAATCTCCGCCTGCGATTCATCGACAATCGCGAGGCCTTTCCGGGACTGATCGCCTTGGCCGACCAGATCGTGAACGAAAAGTGCCCCGATGGAGACAGTTTTGAACGTGCCAGGGAACTGGAGGCTTATCTGCAGGACGACAAACGGTTCCAGTACACATTGAACTTTGACGAGGTGAACGCACGACGCCAGGCGGGCGTCGATCCGATTGAGGACTTCGTCACGAACCATCGCATGGGACACTGCGAATATTTTGCCAGCGCCCTGACCCTGATGCTCCGCAGCCAGAACATCCCGGCCCGCCTGGTCGTCGGTTACCGCGGCGGCGAGTTCAATTATGTGGGCAACTATTATGTGGTCCGGCAGCGCGACGCGCATGCCTGGGTCGAAGCCCATGTGAAACCGGAAGAGATTCCCCCAGGAGCGATCTACCGTGAGGAACAGCATGCTGGGGGCGGTTGGCTGCGACTCGACCCCACCCCCGTGGCCCGCAACCAGAACGAGAACCCGCTGGCGCAAGTCAACCTGCTGGACCGAGCCACCAAGTCGTTGGATTATGCCCGCTGGCTGTGGAACGACTATGTGTTTCGCCTGACCGCGGAGCGGCAGAAGCGGGCCATCTTTGACCCGCTGGCGATCGACCACAAATTATCCCTCGCCAGACTCAGCAATGCCGAGACCTGGAAAGGACTGGCAGAACGCCTCACGGGGACGGATTGGAGTGATTTGGCGAACGCCAAATTCAGTTGGCGCGGGGGACTGGCGGCCATCCTGTCCTGCATCGCCGCTTATCTGGGGTATCGTCTCTTCCGGTATTGGTGGTCCCTGCTGCGTCTGATCAAACGCCGCCGCTCGGGGCTCGCCCGTCGCCAGCGACGCGCCCCCGTCGCGTTCTACCAGCAGCTAGAGTCCGCACTGGCTCAGCTCGGATTGCGGCGTGAAGCGGCACAGACCCAGCGCCAGTTCGCGCGCCGCGCCGCCCAACACCTGGCCTCCTCACCCCATCATGCTCCTGCGGCCGATGTACCGGTTCGCATCGCGGAAGCCTTTTACCGCGTGCGTTTCGGCGACTGGAAACCGGACGCGCGGCACGAGGCAGAGATTCGCGACCAACTGCAGCGGCTGAAACAGACCCTGTCGTAATGTGGACGACGCGGTTTAGAAGTTTTTTCTTGGCCGAAGGCCAAACATCACCGTGGGGCATCGCCCTCGTTGTTGCACACATCTGCTGCGCACGCTTCCGCTGGGCTCGTCCCAGTGGAAGCGACAACTGACGAGCTACACTCGTACCATGAGCGTTATCTCTAACATCACTCCTTTCTGCTCTCCGCCGGGCTTGACCCGGGGGGAGTAACGACCGTTGCGGGTGCTGTAGCGTGAAAGTCGCCGCTTCCCCCGGGACAAGCCCGGCGGAGAGCACAGGAATTGCGTGGGTGATAGGTAGCCAACCAGTTGTGATCCCACTGGGACAAGCCCAGTGGAAATCAGACTTGTGTAGAACAACGAGGGCGTTGCCCTAGGCTACGATGAAAGAAGGCCGTTGGCCATCAATCCCATCTCACATGCACAACATCAAAACGCTCCTGCAGCCATGGCGGTTAAACGGCTGCGGCAGCAACCTGAGAGAAGGGGCCAATTAGCGCAGCTGCTGAGGATATGCTAGTCTGGGCGGTGGATTCCTCAATACTCCCACTCACACGACCAGAGACCATGAAGATCGGACTTGTAGGCTACCAGGGTTCGGGCAAGAGTTCGCTGTTTCAGTGGTTGACAGGCACACAGCCCGATCTGGCGCAGGTGCACAAATCCCAGTCGGCCATGTGCGTCGTTCCCGAGCCCCGCATAGACCAGTTGTGCAAGATCTATCACCCCGAAGAAAGTCACGCAGGCGGCACTCGAAATCGTGGATACACCGGGGTTGAGTCGATCGCATGAAGGAAGTGCCGCAAAACTGGCCATGATTCGAGAGGCCGGTTGTCTGGTCATGGTCATCGCCGCCTTCGACGGCGGGGATCCGGCTGCCGACCTGAAGAGCTTTGAAGAAGACTCTGCTGATCGCCGATCTCGATATTGTCTCCGGTCGGATCGAGCGGTTGCGTGAACAAGTCAAAAAGCCACGCCCCAACCGTGATGAATTGCAGGCCGAATTGGAGGCGTTGCTCCCCGTGCAGGAAACGCTCGAACAAGGCCGGGCACTGCATCAGCTGGATTTGACTCCGGAACAGCAACGCGTTACGAAGTCCTTTCAGCTCTTCAGCCAGAAGCCGCGCCTGGTGATCATTAACACCAGCGACGTGGAAGATGCACCCCGAACGGTTTCGGCCCCACTGCGCCCGAGGGAACACCGCTGTTCGCGTTTTCGCTGGGGCTCGAAATGGAGCTCTCTGGCATGGACGACCAACAGCGGGACGAGTTCTGCCAAGAGATGCAGGTACAACAATTCGACCGGGACGAGCTGATTCGAGCGATCATGCAGCGGTCCCACCAGATGCTGTTCTTCACCGCCGGCGATAAAGAAGTGCGGACCTGGATGATTCGAGTCGGCGGCACCGCATGGGAAGCTGCCGGGAACATCCACACCGATCTCGCCCAGGGGTTCATTCGAGCCGAGACGATGAACATCGATGATCTGGTGCGGTTGGGAAGCGAGCGGGAGATTAAAGCCCACAGCCTGATGCGGCAAGAGCCCAAAGATTATGTGATTCAGGAAGGCGACATCATCCTGATCCGACATAACTGAGCAGGCCCTGTTCTAGCAGGGAGCTATTTGCTGTTATCCTGGCGCATTCTGGGCTCGAGACATGCAGTCACCATAGCGAAGCTAATGCCCCCCACCGACCTCGCGTCGGTGGTTCTGGGTTTGACAACTACAAGGCACTACGTCTACAAACTGCGGCCGAGAAAAAACGGTTCCAACGCGCCGGCACGCCACCGAGGCCGAATCACACCGCGGTTTGTTTCGGTCTCGGCTGAGTGCCGATTGAATTCACCACCTCCGCTCGACCGACCAGTGTTCCAGTGGGGCCCAGTAGTTTTCAAACGGGCCTTCCACCGGCACAAGGCCGGTGGCGGGCAGTTCCGGTTTTGCCAACTAAGTACCCCACCGACCTCGCGTCGGTGGACGCGGGTTTGACAACTACCAACAAACACCGCCCGCTCAGGCGGCCGAGGAGGGCGGGCAAGAAATGCCCGACGCTCCCCTCAGCGCACGGGAGTGCCGAGGGGAGCGCCTTCACTTGCGTTCGCGTTGTTCTGTGCCGTGAATCGTCTATTCCAAAAACCGTCGCAACAGAATGGCATTATCGACATTGTGATTCTGGCCGGGTTCAAAGGCGACGGGAACACTGCGGTCAATCATGTAAAATGCGCGGTGCCGCTTCACGGTGCCACTGTCGGTACCCAACTCGGGGCCGAGCCGGAAACCGTCCGGATGAGCCGCGTTCGACCCCGAATGGATTCGGTTCCACCTCAAAATACCCCACCGTGATCCAGACGGCGAAGACGTTCGAATTGTTGCTGACCAGGTTGCTCAGGCGCGCCAGGCCGTGATAGCGAAAGTACGAGTTCCGGTCCTGGTTCTGATAGGCCAGCACGGGCTCAGACCCAGGGCCGCCCGGTGGCACAAACAAGGCATCCGAGCGTGGAGTGAGCAAGTCTTCTCGCAGTAGCGAGGCCTGTACGGGTTCGTTTTTGCGCAGCGTCGGAAAATTGGGCGGATTCGGCGTACTGGGCACGTTGCGCGGCATCAAGTCCGCGCTATCCGCGCTGCGGAACGGATTGCCGAACAGCGTCGGATAGTCCGAGTTTAACTCCAAAGGATTGCCCGCGTATCCGCGTCGGCTTTGGAGAATCCGGGTGTACATCGGCATTCCGATGCTCGTCGGGTCCATCGCCGGATAACCCTTGGCAATGCCTTCCCAGACGCGCGCGTCCAAGATGGTATTGATATTCACACGTCCGGGATCCTGGAACCGCGAGAGGTTGTTATAGGGGGGACGAAACAAGGCGGCTCCCAAGTCGCTCGCGTCCGCGGTAGCTCAGCGGGTTGTACCACTTCTCGGCACCCACAAACGGCGAGGGCGTTTCGACGCAGTCAAAGATGCGATAGAAATTGGCGCCCACATCCGTCGAAGACGTCTTGGAAGTGTGGAAGAAGTTCAGCAGGTGGCGGAACGTACCGCGAAAATGCTGCAGATCCGTGAGCGATGACGGTGAGGCGGCGACGTTGAACGTCTCAGAATCGTACGCATCGTTTGTGGCGCGCACGGTACCAGAGGTATCGCGATAGACTTCGAACTCGTGCAGCAACCTTGAAGGAGTGCTGGATGGAACCTGCATCAGCTCCAGCGGATTGGCAAAGGGGCGATTGTTCCAGGCCAGCCAGGGGAACGGTTGCTGCGGAGCGCCAAGATACACGGGAACGCCAAGGTACGTCGGGCCAGCGGAAACGATATTTGCCGGCATGGGGGCGCCCATCGTGCCGTTCAAGTACCCCAAAGAGTGAACAAAATTGTGCTGAAAGTAGTGCCGCAGGGTCAGCGAACCGACCGTAACTGGGTTCGGAACCTCCTGTGTCTCAAAAGGTGGCTGCGTATCAGACGACCAGATCTGATAGTCCGGCGTGGCGGCGATGAACGGTGTGTAGTAGGGTGGATTGCCGCTAAAAGTGGCCCGCCCACCACGCTGACGTGTCGCGAAGCGGACTTCGTTCTCAGACGGGTCGTCAGCGGGATCATCCTGCGGGTCAAACGGATCGAATCCCGACTTCTCACGCACGTCTTCGCCGTTGAACACCGTCAGGTCGATCGTCGACCAGTCGACGGTCACGTACGGGTTGCGTGTGACATGGAACTCTTCGAGAGGATTGGCGAGGCGTTGCAGAAACGCAGCTTTGTAGTCTTCCGTCGTGTGCGTGTGCTGCAGATTCTGATACTCCCGACTGACGGCCAGCGGGCGACCCCGAATATTGTCGAACGGTTCGTCAGGGAACTGAACCGCTGGATCTGTCCGGATGAGTTCAGGTTCAGCATACGCGTCCGGCAAGCCGTAATCCGGGTCGAAGACAAAATCCGGCTCCGGCTCCTCGTAGTAGTTGTCTTGCGGCAGCGGCTCGGAAACGCTGAGTCCGATCCCGGCGCTCTTCAGTGCCCCGTTGGTCCACTCATTTGGTGGGTAAGCGGCGCAGATGATGCCTACCGGATTGCGGATCGGAGCGGGAGGACCAAGCAGCGGCGTATACGTGTCGCTTCCATCATTGTTGATGGTGCGAAACGTCCTGCCCCTCATGATGATGCTCTGCGGCGACAGATCAAAGTCCGTAGCCGGATCCGCGTCATCACTGGCCCCCACTCGCGTGAACTCGCGCGGGCCAACGACCGCATAGCTGCCCGGCGCCAGAAGGAGATCTGATTCTCGCGGCAGGTTGTTACCGCGATCGCGCCGCAACCGGTAGTTCCGGCAGTAGTAGGTAGCCAGCCCCCCGCCACTGGTCGGCGGTGGCTGAGGTGTGAACCAGACATACCGCTCGGGCACCAAGCGGTCGAACCGCGGGTTGGCGGGCCGAGCCCCCATGAGCGAGGTGACCAGGTCCATGTTGTAGGAATACGTCAAGTCCAGCGCGCTGTCGTCGGATTGATCTGGGGCACCGGATTAAATGAAGTACTGTCGGGCTTACCGTTGGGAGCGGGAAGGCGTTGGGACCGTTCAAGAGGGCTGTCCGCCTCATCCGCATCGGTCACGGCTTGGGGATCCAATGCTTGGCTGATCATCACTTGCCACACGGGGGCCCGAAAACCACTCGCATCCGCGGGAGCCAGTCGCCCGAGATCCAACAAGCCATTTTCGTTATACAGTTCTGCGGGTAAACGGGTATTGTTGGTGACGTGATTGCGCGTGCAGTAGAGTTCCAGGAACAGCGATCCCTGGGGAATGCGGTACTGATCGAGGTCCTCATCGTAGTCCGGATCAGTATCATCCATCTTTCGTTCTCCATGGTCCTTAGTGTCCTTCACGCGCCGATCATGAAACGCGCCGGTTTCGGTCAGCAACAGATCGGGATATTCGGCACCCCACGTCAAACGACGATCACCTCCCTCGTGCGTCGCGGGATCACCGTCCATCGCCTGCCAGCCGTTGGCGTTGAAAGGATCCATGTCGTATTCAAAGGGAGTCATGATGGCATCGGCGTCTCGGAAATCGACCACGTTGATCGCCCATTGTGCAACGCGATTCGCGGTCAGCTCCTGTCGATAAGCAAGGGGCAGCGATTCCTCCGTAGGATGCAGGTATCCACCCGGTCCGAGCACCTCGGTGAGCATCATCATCAGGCAATAGAGGTGACGAGCATAGATCTGCGGCGCGTAGCGATTATTGGTGATCAGCTGATCATCGTTCCGGTAGTTGAAGGGGATCGGGCTGGAGCCGCCATCGAAACCGCCCGGAATATCGGGATTCAGGTCGGGCCACACGACTTCGCCGGCGTCGGCCTCCAATGGCTCATCCACCACGTTGTTGCCGTTGTCATCGCGCCCGTTGCCCAACAAGCGGTTGACGTTAAATCGTTCCCCGTGCCAGATCTCCCACGGTACGATCTTGAGCAACTCGGATTGGATTTGAGCTGCCGGAACCCCCCCCTGCTGCAGTTTCAGCGCGTACAGTTCCAGGATGCTGTGCGAACTCGAGTTCGTGCTCGCCGCCATCGTCGCACGCCGCTGGGCCGGTACCGTCGCGTTGATCACAGGCAGATGAGCGCTGTGCGTGGTGACCAACCGCCGATTTTCCCTCGCCGGGGATCCGCTACCGCCAAAGGCGCATCAGGCCCGCGTTGAGCAGCCGATTGGGAAGACCGAGGGCATCTCGATCGTAGTAGCGGAGCACTCGCTCCAGTTCCGCCACCGAGAAGGGGGCGTCCGTATATCCGGCGGCCTGTCGATTCAGCACCTGCTCGTACGGATCCCCCACCGTCTCGCCAGCCTCGCCCATGTAGAACGCCATGGGCTGGCCACTGTAGTCGAGTCCGATGGCACCGCGGCCCCACACGTCGGGAGGGGAACCGTAGGCCGAATAGATGCTGTTGTAATCCCTTGGCAATCCCAGATTCTTGACCTGGCTCATCATGTCGTCGACATTGCTGATGCCTCCGGCATTCCCGGTGACCGTGACATCATGCCGGTACCGCTCCGTCAAGACATTTCGAAAGTCGGCTGATCCAAACAGATGACCCAGAAAAATGTCGGCCGGGCCAACGCCCAAACCGCGAGGCAGAAGCACGCTGTGAAGTGGATTCGCCGCATCCAAGGGCGTGGTCGCAAAGGGAGCGGCGGTGGCATTGGCAGGAGTCGGCTGCAGAATGCGGCCCAAGGCGTACAAGTTGGAATTCTGCGCCGGGCTGCTATGAGCGTTCACGTTCAACCGGCCGTCCAAGTCCTCACACAAGATGGCGACCAGTGGACGGAAACGCCGTCCCGAAGCGTCCGTCTGCAGTGGCAAGCCGATATCAAGCCAGATACTGTCCGGCACGCCGTCACCGTCGTTGTCTACGTCCCAGACCATCTGGGGCAAGGTCTGGCCCAAGGATTGATCAGGCAGACCAATCGTCCGTCCGAACCACTCTCGATTCACAAAGTTCGGATGGTCTTCCGGCAAGGGACGCAGGAAAATCATCCGCTTGAATTCAATGATTTGCTGCAACACGGCGCCGGGAATGGGGTCTCCCGAATCATCTACCGGGTCGTCATTCAGCCCCGTTACAGGGTGGTTTCCGACGACGCCGTCCAGACCTTCAGGCAGAGCACAGCGAAATACCTTGATCTGGTTCTGGGTATCTGTGATCCCCTTCTGCGCCAGATAATCGTTGGCAAATCTCTTGAGCCAGTAATTCACGAGTTCCGGACGATGAAACGATGGAATGATGCCCAGTGACACGTCCGCCGGCACCATCGCCAGATACATGTTCTGATAGTCGACCGCATCCCATGGTTCGTCGAGCCCCCCCAGGTTCGGAATCACTCCGGCACTGGCCGCATAGGTGTTGTAGTTGGGCAAAAGAGCAACGTCGAGTTCCAGTGGTGTCGGCAGCAACGGTGGGCGGCTCGGGAAATCGACCTTCGCGTCCAGCGTGTACTGGCTTGAGTTCAAATAGCCCGCGCCGGTCCCGTTGACAGCGCGCCCGTTGACCAGAAAACGCGTGTTGGGACGCGGAAAGCCCTTCCGCCCCCCTTCGCCATCCGACCACTCGACCATGATCGATCCGGTGCTAAGTGTCGGATCATAGTTGTACCGGACAATACGCACCGATTCGGCGATCAACGATAAATCATCAGTTCCCGGCCAACCCAGCTCGCCCGGATCATCCGTGCCGTTCGCCCCGTCATCGTTCACACCGGCTCGGCCCGCCTGATTGTCCGCGCCAACCGTGTACACAGGTCCCAGGATCGTCAGCGTGCAGCCGTTGTAATGCCCGGCCTGTGGATTGAAAGCGTTTCCGAACGGCTGAGCCGCAGGCGGAATCGCGGCAAAGTTGATTTCCAGGAACTCGCCCTGCACGGCTGGGTTCCAAGTTTGGACCACACCGGCCACCCCGTCGTTGCCCAACAGGTCGCGCAGCAGACTGTGCCCTTTGAGACTGGAGCGGGCGTTACCCGGCGTGTCCCGAACCAGTTGATACAACGCTTGGTCGGCCAGCTGTTGCCCGCCATCGTCATAGCGCTCTTTGCTGGCGCTTGCCTCGGCCGCTCGGCGGAATTGCCCGGAGAGCACGGTGAATGTCAAGCCAACCACGATCAGCAATGTGAGTAGTGTGAGGACGACCAACAGCACAACGCCGCGATGTGGTTTGTGTCGTCGAGCCATCTTCTTGTACTCCTGGAAAAACCCTGCGGGTGTTCTGGGATCTTGGTGCGAATCAAGAACCCGATAAGTCAAAAGTTCAAACCGATCCCGCTGAGTTGTGTCAATCAATCGCCACCGGGCTGGTCCCGGTGGAAAGGCGTTTGAGAACTGTCTGGAGCCTCCCACGTACCCGAGTATTCCTTCTCCGGCCCCGTAGTTGTCAAACCTGCAACCACCGGCACAAGGCCGGTGGGGAGTCACCACCACTAGGGGGCACCGTTAACTCAGTTCGTCCAGATGGACGATGTTTCCAGTCGAATCGTTCGTTCCAGCACCTGCACGACGCCGCGGACAATGGTGACCTGTGGTCGTGGGAATATTGCCATATCCCAGTCCGGACCAACCACCGTTACATCGCGCGTCCAGAGCGTCCCGTTGTAGGCTGGGTCTTCGCCCGGGTTCACAACCCGATACCACTGATGCACTTGTACCGGCCCAGCGAGCGTCGTCTTGATACCCGAAAACAACACCCAGTCACCGCTGCGCAGCTCCAAGTCGGTCGCTCCGCGACCAGTGCGGGCAGCGAGCGTCACGTCACCGCCGCTGAAGGCGGGAATGCCACTGTAGAATGTCGCCACGCTGACCACGCGTTCACTGACATCATCTTCATTGGCACCGACTAATTCTCGATCGACTGGACGTCGATCAAACACAATGATCGACAACGTGTATTCATCGGTGGGAGTGACTGTCCCCGAGAGGCTGGCGAGTCGATCAAGTTTGGGAACAATCGTCGCCATCCAGGACGTGTGCCCCTGTGAATTGCGTTTGAGTGGGTTGACTGGTGCGGCATCCAGGAAACTGAAATTCTGTACGGGACCGAGCGTCCGGTCCGTGGGAAGATCGAATATCAGATCGTCCGCCCCCACGAACAGCCGCTGCGCGGCAGTCGCGTCGAGCACGCCGCCAGCGGCAAAAGTGCTGCGGAGCGTCAGGCGTGGCATGGCAATCAGACTATTGTCGTACGTGATGTTCAGCGGAAACTGGGCACGCAACGCCAATTCAGCCGGGCTGGTAGCCGCACTGATGTAAAACGGATCGAGGCAGAACGACGTGCCGGGCCGCGGAGTGATGCCGTCGCCCATCGTCACGGCCTGATAACTCGCGCCCGCGGTGTTGTACCAACGCCAATTCGACGGGATCGCCATGCCGCGGGCACTAAACTCGCGCACCGCGTTCGCTCCCAACTGGGCCGCACTATCCGCGATGGCCCCTTTGCGGGCCAACGCACCGCCCAACGGCAACAGCGCAGCGATTCCCACCAGACCGATCACCACCACGCCAATGGAAAACGTCACTTCCAGCAAGCTGACACCGCGGCGCGCGCGGAAACCGGCGGCATGTCGCCGACATTGGGGCGATGGAAAGTCACTCACGGTTGTCGGATCTCCATTGCCAGGCGGGGCCGAGAACAGAGCATCGGTGGTCGCGCACGGTCCCGCATGGCGTGCGGCGAGGTCGCAAAAACGATTCATTATCGCCCTCCCTTCTGAACCGAAGTGCGGGCCAGATCGCGGGCCGTTTTGACGCGATCGAGAACCGTCGCCGCGGATGACAAAGCGTAGGTGGCGGCATTGTCCTGCGTACTGATCGTCCCGGTTCGACTGTTGATCGTCAGCCACAAGTTGCCCATGTCCGCCAGGTTGCTCAGCTCGGGGTCGGGGAACTGTGTGGCGTTGGTTGGATCAACCACTTTCGCGCGGCGTCCGATCAGCAGGTAAACGGATCCCTTCGGCGCGTGCGCCACATTGTTTACATACACCGCACCCATTTGTCCCGAGGGATTGAACATGATGATGACGGGAGCCGTGGGAGAGGCCGCCAGGAACGCATTGATGTCCTGGCCTACTCCCACGCCGGAAACAGTCAGATCAACCACGGCATCTCCCGGTAGGATCAATGGGCTGACAATCGATTTGGACGGGCCACGAACAATCTCGAAAGTCTTCCCGGCCGGTTGGGGACCGGGTGCCGGCACGACATGCTGTGTGCCCGGCGGTACGACACCGTAGGGGAGCGAAATCAAAAACGCTCCATTGAAATTTAAACAGGGATGCAGCGGTCCCTGGTGATCAAAGCGAATGAAGAACTGCTCACCCGGGACTCCCGGGACTCCCGGGCTGACCAATCCTTGCAGGTAAACGTTGTTGGTCGGGTCCGGAGTGGTTCCACTGGGATCCCAGAAGCGGAGTTCTCCCAGCGGTTCGTCGTCAAATTCATCCGTCCAGGGTGGATTCGGACGCGCGGCCGGGGCGGATGGAGAGGGAAACTCGATCGTCGCCCGCGACCCCAAAGCGGCGCCGGTGAAGCTGGGCGCGACCTCGGCCAGGTACAGCCGCGTCGCATACTGCGGATCACCGGGAACTCCACTGGCTTCGATCCAGACGCCGACCGGTCGGCCTGTTTCCCCAGCCCGGGCCATGGCACCGGCAAAGAATGCGTTTGTCTGCCGAGCCGCTTCGCGCAGCTGGCGGTTCTGGAACGCCGGCCGCACCATCGGGATGGCGATGGCCATCAACAGCGTCATGGTGGCGACGACCATCAACAATTCGACCAGCGTCATGCCGCGGCGGAATCGACGGTTGTATCGTTGCTGTGCCATAACTCACTATCTCACTTCAATCAGGTGACTCGTGATGTTGTCGGCATAACCATTAAGGCCATCACCGTTCGCATCGGCCGGGGTTCCAATCTGCACCACACCCAACGTCGGATGATCGGCGGTGAAATACGGGTCATTGAAAAAACCGTACTCCGCCGAAGAGACGCTCGACGGATCGTTGTAGTCCAGCACCTTGGTTAACGGCGTGGGGAACGGAAGCGGCAGAAAGTCGACCAGCAGGTCAAACGTCCTGTCTCGCCCAGCGGAAACAATTAGCGGAAAGAGCAGAAAGGGATCATTGTCCGGAACACTGTCGGTAAAGCGTGGATCAACTTTTAAGGGATCGAAAGCGTCACCGTTTCCCGTTCCCGCGTTACCGTCGGCCGCCTCGATATCTCCGAGCTGAATACTAGATCGGAAACCGGGGGCCCATCGCAAGAAGTAGAACGGCACACCCCAGGGGTCGAGGATTTCCGGCATTCCGTCGTTATCCGCATCTCCGATCTCCTCCTCGGTAAAGGAATCGAGTCCGGTCGTGTCGCCGTCGCGCATCGTCGCCAGAATCATGTACAGACACTCGGCATGCTGATGCAATGGGGTCCACCGCAAGTCATCCTTCCAGGCATCCACGTCGCTCGCGTTCAAGCCATAGTGGCCAATGACCTGTTGCCGGGCACGACGCACGTAGGCTCGCCAGAGCGTCGGACGCGACCTGAGAAACCGCGGCTTGTCGGTGGCATTGGATGGATAGTCGGAGGCGGGTGACAGGAGATCGGTCTTGCGATCGGGCAATTCCATCCGCATCAATTCGCGCAAGGCGTTCAGACGCAGTTGAGCGGCCGTCCGAGGGTCGGTACCATACGTCACTTGCACCGGCACGGCTCGAGTTCGATACGACTCCCACTGCTGCATGATCAGTTCATGGATCCGCGCGACCTGTGCACGTGCGCGGCGTTCTTTGGCATCCTCTCGCACCCCGTACAAGGTGAAGAGTGTCATGGTGGCCAGAATACTGATGATGGCGATCACCACCAGCAGTTCGACCAGCGTAAAAGCACGACGATCCCGCTGAAGCCGATTGAGCACGTTCACGACGTTCATGGCTTCTTGTCCTCAAGTGCGCTGCCTTCGCTGAAATTAGTGATGTTGTCGTTATCACCGTTACCCGGCGAGAGATAGTTCACGCCACCCGGATAGCGCGGGTACAAGCTGGGGTCGGCCAGGAACAGATCGGATCCGTAAAAGCCATCCAGCCCGGCGCAGATGATCTGATAGGTTTTCGGGTTGGCCCACTCGAAGCCATAAGGAGAGTTCGGGGCAACACGATCTGTCAGATACGGCTTGGCCACGCCGCTGCCGGTCCATGCGTAGTAGCCGTTGGTCGGCAACGAAGGAGGCTTCGTCAGACCGCCGTAGGTGCGCGAGTCGAAATAGACGTAGGGTTCCTTGCGCCCCGGGGGCAGAAACACCGCAAACGGATCGTTGTCTCCGTCCGACGACAACTGGCCAATGACTTGCGGTGGGCCCGCGTCGAGGACCACGGGAGGTTGCCAGGTGAGCCGGTCCTTGTCGATTTCCGCCAGGCCAGATAGCCGTTCCGGGTTGGCGTAGACCTGGCCCGTCACGGGTGGATAGACGATGAACGGGCCACCCGGGCCGGTGAACGGGTGCTGAGAATCGGAACTGAAGCCGCCCGTCCAAAATGCCAGGGCCTCGGCCGGATCGACCCCGTACGTGGTGAACGCGGTTAACACTCCCGCCAACTCCGTGTTGTCGATGTTCGGCCACACCTTCAGAATGTGTCGCTTCACCAGTGCGGGATCCGAGTGGTCCGGGAAATAGTCACCCCGGTTCGTTTTGTAAGCATCCACCGCTTGAGCGACATCCGTCAAGTCCACGGCCAGTCGGCCTCTCAGCACGCTTCTGCGGGCCTTACCGATCGCCGGGTACAAAATGCCGGCCAGCAGCGCGATGATGACAACCACGACTAGCATCTCCACGAGGGTGAATGCCGCTCGCTGCGACGATCGGTTCGTATTCATCTTTCCATCCCCTCCGGCTTCTGTGTCTTGGTTTCAGGTTTCTTGAGTGACCGCCGCCGTTTCGGCGGTCACAAAGCGCCCGCGGCAATGCACGGCATGCCGCAGGATTACGACAGTTTCGAAATCAAATCGACCAGCGGCATGAACAACGACACCACGATGAAGCCGACGGCAAAACCGAGGAAGCAGATCAACAACGGTTCCAACAGACTCATCAAACCGTCGGTCATGGTCCGCACTTCTTCGTCGTACGTGTCAGCCACTTTATAGAGCATCGTGTCCAATTCACCGGTCTCTTCACCCACGTCCACCATGTTCACGACCAGGTCGTCCACGAAGCGGGCATTCATCCGCGTGAAGTACCAGAGTCCGCCGATCAAGCAGCCGACCCCGACCATGACCAAGCCTATCTGCATCATGTTCGGCAGAAAACAGAACGGGGTCAGCGGCCCGCCTACCAGGGCACACCAGAAAAACATGGCCACCGGATGGAAACCCGGCTGGGAGTGCTCCTTCATCGGCTTGGAAATCGTGTCCCCTTCCCGAATCGCATCGGTGACTTTTCCGTACATGCGCTCGAATACCGAATTACCCGCCGTCTCACGCGTGATGGTCAAGCCTTCCAGGATCGGGACGCCGCTGGCCACCAACGTGCCCAAGGTACGCGTGGTTCGCGCCAGAATGTTCTTTTCGATCAGCGGCCCGAACACTGGGATTTTGAGCAAAAACATATCCCAGCCCATGCGACCGTGCCGGAACTTGCGGATCAGCTTGATAAACAACCAGAGGCCAACGGGGATCGCCGGGATCAAGTACCAGTAGGTCAGGACGTTGCGGGACATGGCCATCAGCAGTTCCGTGGCGACTGGCAGTTTGAGTCCGAATTCGGTGAACATGTCTTCGAATGTGGGGACGATCTTGATCATGATGAACGTCAAGATGCCCACCGCCACCAACACGACAACGATCGGGTAGATCATGGCGCTGCGAACTTTTCGCTTGAGCGATTCAGCCCGTTCCAGGAAGTCGGCCAGACGTTGGAGAATGACTTCCAACGCCCCGCCCGCCTCGCCCGCCTTGATCATGTTCACATACAGGCGGTTAAACGTCTTGGGCGACTTCGCCATAGCCTCCGAGAGCGTGGAACCGGCTTCAATTTCATCGCACACGTCCATCAGCGAGTTCTTGAGCCGTCCTGCTCGCGACTGCACTTCCAGAATCCGCAGGCTTCGCAAGATGGGGAGTCCGGCGTCTTGCAGGATGGACAGCTGTCGCGTGAAGGCGGTCAGATGCTTGCCGCGGACTTTGCCCATGGCAAACGAGCGTTTCTTTCTGGCGGACGTGTCGGCCGCGGCAGCCGCCCCCTTCTTGACCGAGATCTTGGTGACGAAGTATCCCATCTGACGAATCGTGGTTTGCGCTTCGTCCTCGGACGCAGCTTCAATCACGTCCTTGATTTCCTGGCCGGTGGCGTCCATCGCTTCGAATTGATACGTCGGCATCGTCGAAGTCCTTCTGTGTTCACGAGTCCCGCTGTCACCACCTCGGCGACATGTCTGGATCGATAGTGATAGGTCGAGTGATCGTCCGCTTTCCGATCTATATCTATAACTTCTGCAACTCGCAGTTCTTCCCGTTGCCGGTTGCTTCCGATGCGCCCTCACGCGGCTGCTCGCCGGTCGCGAGCTGCGAGCCTGCTTGGTGTCCGCTTCGTCCTGCCGCGGATGGTCTGCTTGCCTGACCCTCACGCGTGGTGATCAAGCATCGATAATGGTTTCGCGCAGCACTTCTTCGGCGGTGGTCACCCCCTGGTTGACGAACGCCATGCCGGCGTCACGCAAGGCAACCATCCCGTTGCGCCTCGCCTCCTCACGCATCTCATCCACCGAGGCGTTGGTCATGATCATGTCCCGCAACTTGTCGGTGATTATCATCAGCTCGAACAGGCCCACGCGTCCCTTGTAGCCCGTGTTGTTGCACACGTCGCAGCCCATGCCGCGATAGAATTTCAAATCGCGGCCCTGCTGCGGCGTCAGCTCGAGTTGGGCCAGCATTTCGTCGGTGGGGGTGCTCTCTTCGCGACATTGCGTGCAAATTCGGCGTACCAACCGTTGCGCCAGAATCGCTTCTAACGTGGCGGTGATCAAGAATGTCGGGACGCCCATGTCTTTCATACGAGTAATGGTGCTGGGAGCATCGTTGGTATGCAACGTGCTGAAGACGATGTGCCCGGTCAGCGATGCCTGCACCGCGATTTCCGCCGTCTCCAAGTCGCGGATCTCGCCGACCAGAATCTTGTCGGGATCTTGACGCAGGATGCTGCGCAAACAATGCGCGAACGTGTTGCCGATCTCCGCGTCGATCGGAATCTGCACGATTCCTTCCATGTCGTACTCGACCGGATCTTCCGTCGTGATCAGCTTGTCTTCGATCGTGTTCAGCTCATTCAAGGCGCTGTAGAGCGTCGTGGTCTTGCCCGATCCGGTCGGGCCGGTGACCAGGACAATGCCATTCGGCTTGGCGATCACTTCACGAAACGCCGCGATGGTCGGCGGATCCATGCCGACTTTGTTCAGGTCAAGCGACACGACGCTGCGGTCGAGGATCCGCAACACGACGCTCTCACCAAATAGCGTCGGCAAGACGCTCACTCGCAAGTCGACCGGGTGGCCCCCCACCGACAGCTCAATCCGTCCGTCCTGGGGCATGCGACGCTCGGCAATATCCAGATTCGCCATGACCTTGATCCGCGTGGTGATGGCGAACGCCAGGTGACGTGGCGGTGGGACCATCTCGTACAACACTCCGTCCGCTTTGATGCGAATGCGAAATTCGTCTTCAAAGGGCTCAAAATGCACGTCGCTGGCATGGTCCTTGATGGCCAGCAACAGCACCATATTCAGCAGCTTGCGGACCGGTGCGCTGTCGGCCAAGGCCTCGGCGCCTGTCAGATCGATCGCACCATCCATGGAAAAGGCCGCCGCCTGTTTGAGTAGTTCCTCGTCCTCCTCCAGCTCGCTGATGATGCTCTCGACGCTCTCCCCCGCGGCATCGTAGTAGCGATCCAACGACTGCTTGATCTCGCGGTCGGTGGTCACCACCAGACGAATCGTGTATCCCAGAAAAGTGCGCAGTTCGTCAGCCACCGACAAGTTCTGCGGCTCAGCCGTGGCCACGGTCAGCGTGTTGTCCTCGAATTTGACCGGGATCACGTGGTACAACAAGGCCATCGTTTCACTGATCAGGTTCAACACGTCCGGAGGCAAATTCGCCTCGGTCAAATTGATCACCTGCAGACTCATCTGTTCCGCCAACGCCTGGGCCAGCTGATCATCGGTGATCAACCCCATTTCTTCGGCGATCTTGCCGAGCTTCTCCCCAGGCTGCTGCTGCTGTTCTTCCAGCAACATCTCCAGCTGATCATCGTCGATAAAACCCATATCGACGAAAATCTGCCCAATGCGACGAATGGCCATGTGTAGTCCTCAACCTCTACGGCAACTGAATGTCGGTACCAAGCCACCAGGCCGGTACGCTGCGCCACTGACACAAGTCGCCTTCTCTCCGCCGTGTGCGCCCCGTTTCGTATCGACTCACTACGATCCTGCTATCCCGATGTCGCTGCCCCTGGCGGCGGCGCGGCGCTCGTGGTGATCCGGCTCGGCCAACATGCAACGCGGGGCCCGGTTGCGCGGGGACCCACCTGCCTGGCCCTAGGCCGCCGACCCACCAAACTCGTCCTCCTCCTCCTCCTCGCCCTCCTGCATCTCACGCTTGTAGGTGACGATCCGCTGTGCCAGGTCGTCCGCCCGATGCGCCCTGCCCAACGCGTCTTCCACCGTGATTCGTTCCTCACGCCACAACTGGAACAGCGCATCGTCCATCAACTGCATCCCGAACTTGCCTCCCGTCTGAATGGCCGAGTTAATCCGGAAGGTCTTATTCTCCCGAATCAGGTTGGCAATACCGGGCGTCACCACCAGGGTCTCATAGGCCGCGATGCGGCCCCCACCGATCCTGGGCAATAGCTGCTGAGCCAGGATGCAGATCAACGCCGTCGACAACTGGGTCCGAATCTGGTCCTGCAGGTTGCCCGGAAAGGCATCGATCATGCGGTTGACGGTTCCTTGGGCACTGTTGGTGTGCAGCGTCGCAAACACCACGTGCCCTGTTTCCGCGGCCGTGATCGCCGCTTCAATCGTCTCCAAGTCACGCATCTCACCGACCAGGATCACGTCCGGGTCCTGCCGCAAAGCACGCCGAATGGCCTCCGCGAAACTCGGCACATCGACCCCAATCTCACGCTGGTTCACCGTCGATTTCTTGTGGTAGTGATAGAATTCGATCGGGTCCTCAATCGTGATGATGTGATGATCCACGTTTTGGTTGATGAAATCGACCAGCGTGGCCAGCGTGGTGCTCTTGCCAGAACCCGTCGGACCGGTGACCAGGAACAGGCCACGCGGACGTAAGCAGAGTTTCGTGACAACCTCGCCCAGTCCCAGTTGCTGGGGCGAGAGCATCTCGGTGGGGATCTGCCGCAAAACCATCGCGACGTCCCCGCGCTGTTTGAAAATCGAAACGCGGAACCGCGCCTTGTCCCCAAAGGCAAAGCCGAAGTCGGATGTGCCCGATTCCTGGAGCTCCCGTTGACAACGCTCGGGGGAAATGCTCTTCATCAAGGACACGCAGTCTTCCGAATCCAACACCTTCGTCTCCAAGCGGCGGAGACGACCGTGAAGTCGAAAAACGGGGGGCTGCCCCACCGTAATGTGAATGTCGCTGGCGTCTTGCTTGACGCAGGCCATCAACAGCTTGTCAATCAGGATTTGCTGTGCCATCGCTTAGCTTCTATCGCGGAGGTAGTTAACAGGTTAGCTTTTCTTAGTCCCTGCGATGAGGTTCTTTGCTGCCTCGGCCATGCAAGCCGCGCGGCGGCCATCCGCATGCGTCTCGGTTGCCGCACCACAGGCAAGTGGCGATACTCCATCGGTCGGGTTGAAATGTGCGTGGAAAAAACAACGAAATGACATCAACCGATGAGCGCGGCAGCGGGTCAATCGGCCCTGTGCCAGTTATGCTATTATTCACCCCGCTCCCGAAGAACTCAAACCGCGAGGCAAAACGGACTCGCTCAACTTGCGGGTTTAAATCCCCTCACTCACAGTATGCTTGTTGCGTCGGCCACCGGCTTTGCAAGGTTTCCGAGGCCGCGACGAGCATGCCACATTACCCCCGTTCCGGCCCGTGGAACGCCATCTATTCGAGGGGCTACGCACCTCACCTCCAGCGTACGCTTGCTTCTCGCGTGCCGACTCTTGCCGCAGGTTCGCCGAGCCGGTTGATGGGCACACGGCTACACGAGGATCTCGTCTTGCTCTGTCCTCTTCGCCACCCGGTAGACTTCCTCGAGCGTGCTGATGCCGGACATCGCCTTGCGAATACCATCGACGTAAAGTGTTGACATACCTTGGCTAATAGCTGCCTCGCGGATTTCGGTCGAGGTGGCGCCGCTAAAGATCAGCTCGCGAATCTTGGAGGTGACCATCATGATTTCAAAAATCGCCATCCGTCCGCGGTAGCCTTTCTTCTGGCAGTACGAGCACCCTTTGCCACGTGCGAAGGTGGCCGTTTTGGCCATCTCGGACGTGATGCCCGCGTCAGCCAGTACGCTCTCGGACGGCATGTATGTTTGCTTGCAGCGGCTACAGATGACCCGCACTAAACGCTGCGCCAACACCGCGATCACGCTGCTGGCGACCAGGTAACCGGGTACTCCCATATCCACCATTCGTGTTACAGCACTGGGCGCATCGTTCGTGTGTAGCGTGCTGAAAACCAAGTGTCCAGTCAGAGAAGCTTGGATACCCATCGATGCTGTCTCAGCATCTCGCATTTCACCCACCAGAATGACATTCGGCGCCTGTCGCAACATGGAGCGGATGATGCGGGCGAAATCGAGTCCGATGCTGTGCCGCACTTCGACCTGATTGATACCAGCCAAGTAGTACTCGACCGGGTCTTCGGCGGTGATGATCTTGCGGTCCGGGCGGTTCAGCGCGTTGAGCGCGGCATACAGGGTGGTCGTCTTCCCCGAACCGGTGGGTCCCGTCACCAGAATGATTCCATTGGGGCGACGCATCAGTGAATTGAATTTCTGGTAGTTGGCCTCCCCCAGGCCGAGCTGTCTGACCCCCACCTTGATATTGTCTTTATCGAGCAAACGCATCACGACCGACTGCCCATGACTGGTGGGTATCACACTCACCCGCAGGTCCAGTTCTTTCTCGCCGACCGTCACCTTGATCCGGCCGTCCTGAGGACGCCGGCGTTCGGCGATATCGAGTTTGGAAAGAATCTTGACGCGCGAGAGGACGGCACCGAGCAACCGGCGGGGGGGGCTATCGCGTTCGATCAGCACGCCGTCGATGCGGTAGCGGATGCGAATCCGGTCTTCGAACGGTTCGATATGGATATCCGAGGCGCGCAGCTGAACCGCTTCCTGGATCATCAGCTGGACCAGTCGCACGACCGGGGCGCTGTTCTCGTCCACGAGCTCCGAGGCCGCCAACTGGGAATCTTCGGTTTCGGTAAAGTCAATCGCCGTGTCGGTGAATTCCTGAAGCATCGAGTCGGCACTTTCGCCTTCCACCTGACCATAGTAGCGATTGATGGCTTCCAGGATGCTCTCACGCGGGGCCAGTGCCGTCTCGACCTTGCGATTGAGGATGAACCGTAGTTTTTCGATGGTTTCGATATCGAACGGATCGCTGACGGCCACTTTGAGCGCGTTGTCTTCCAGCATGAGAGGCAGGGCGGCGTTTTCGCGGGCCACCGATTCGGGCACCAGTTCGATGACTTCCTCGGGAATCTTCATTTCCAGCAGATCCACGAACTCCATGCCATGAAATTCCGCCAAGGCGCGCGTCACTTCTTCGCCCGTGGCGTAGCCCAATCTGACCAGGCAGTCCGCGACATTAGAGTCCTGCTCCCGCGCCATCTGCTCAGCTTCATTCAGCTGGTCTCGACCGATGATCCCCAGCCGGATCAGAATATCCCCGAAGTCTTCGTTGGCCATGTGTGGTTCCCTGGATCGCCCGAGTGCGAACGATTGACTTGTCGCAACTGCGGAAGATGTACCCTAAAAGCAACGTCAAGATAAGTGGATGCGCATGCAGCGCGAGCCCTTGGCGGAACGCCCATTAAGCATTGGTTCACGATCACTCGATTGGCCCGCCGCGGCGACCCCCGCGACCTGTGCCAGGGGCTTGCCACCCGCGTCCCCGTCAGGTGCCGCAAGTGATACCAGCAAACCTCATTCGACGACCGCCACAGGCGATGCACGGCCTACCGCGCCCGACTGCCGGATCGGACCCCATCTGCGTCAGGACCGTCACGGAAATGCGCCCATTTTGTCCATCATGGCCTAGGGGCCGCGCTGCTTGTCAATCGTCGGATTCCCGGCAGCGTGAGGAAGTTGGGGTGAATAGTCGGATTCTGCGGTTCAGGTCGGTTGACGACTACTGGCCGACCCGGACGCTTGGGGGGTGATCGTCCGGACGCGCGTCCGTCGCGCAGAAAAAGCGGCCCACCGACGAGCCTCCATTCTCAGCTGCTCGGACAAACCGCGTAGCCGATCCGACTCGTCATATTGTTGCGTGGCTTCCAGGGCGTTGGCCGTGCGATCCAAGTGCCGACAGGTCCGCCGTAAGGACCGTACGAGCGTCCTTGATGCGCCCCCAAATGCCAGCGGTTCCCGCTGGACCTCGAGCGCCGGGGACGATTCCCAGGAAGGCAACTGGTCAGAAAGCGGGGCCCCTGACGGCAGCCGTGGCTGCTGCTGCACCACGTTTCGCAGCGCCCGCAAAAACTCGCCCTCGCCCTGCGAGGAGGCCATCTCGCCGAATACCGTCCCCTGAAACAGATCCCCCTGCGCACGGCGAATTTCCAGGATCTCGTGCACCGCACGCTCCTCCCACGGACCCCACGGCTCCGGCTGCCGAAACCGTGGTGGGGGCTGGACTGAAGCGGGCTGCGCGGTGCCACTCGAAGCGGGCTGCGCGGTGCCACTCGAAGCGGGCTGGCGGTGCCACTCGAAGCGGGCTGGCGGTGCCTGCCACCAGGGAAACCGTGCCTGCCACCAGGGAAACCTTCGGCCCGGTTTGGCCCACTTCGCTGGGCCGCTCAGCAGCGGGAGCTTCCACTTCACTGGCGATGATCCCGCAGAAGCCCAGAAACAAGAATCCGCAACACGGGGTGAGAAACCTTGAGAGACTGCATTGCATGGCGGCGACCTCCTTGCCGGCGCTGATGTGGGTGCACTACGCAGTCCAGAGTATAGTGCCCCTGGAGCGGATCGCAAAGCTCGTAATGGGTGCCAGATCCCGACTCACCAGATTCTCGCGGAGGCAACGCCAGCTGGAATTCGGGACCAGGCGCGACGATGGCGTGCCGGACAGGACCAAGGTATTACCAGGGGTAGTAGCGTGCGGAAGAGTCACCACCCCAATGGATTTCGACTCCGCCAGTGAGAGACCAGTTGCTCGTGGTCTTCACGTCATTGCCCCCAAACACGATGTTGTCTTTCACATCGAATCGCATCGCCAGCCAATGGCGGCTCAAGTACTTGACTCCCAATCCGATGGGCAATTCGACTCCCGAATGGTTCACGGCAACATTATCTCGATCGATGAAATGAAAACCGCTCACGCCCAGACCGAGCGAGCCATAGGGGCGCCAACGGGAATCACCCCACGGGTAGTAGAGAAAGTTCACATCACCAACCACGTTGCGCGTGCTTCCGCCCTGGATCCCGTCGGGAAGGTACTGGATGTCGACATAGAATAAACTCAGTCGCAGCTCGCAACCCCAATAGTGGTCGAGGTCGCTGCCAAGCCAATACCCGGTGAAGAGACCGGTGTCCTGTTCAACCTGTTCGGCGAGGCGACTGCCACCGATCCAGGAGCCGGCAAACACCCCGAC
The DNA here is from genome assembly GCA_963700575.1 of uncultured Planctomycetota bacterium. GTDB lineage: Bacteria > Planctomycetota > Planctomycetia > Pirellulales > Pirellulaceae > JAJRVM01. The sequence goes on from CAVOYC010000005.1 coordinate 175,079, forward strand.
GAAATGGGGACGATTGAGCCAACTGGTGCCCTGGAGCGGCTGGCCCAGTCCCATGTGGCGAAGCGGTCGATAAGGTGCCGTGCCCGAATCTAATACTTCGGCGTGGTTTTCTGTGATGGTCGAGTCAGGCCACCCCTGCGACGGATGCCGCAATGCCGGCTCCTGCATGGGATGGGGATACGACTTTGGCGGCGATTCCACCTGCTGTTGTGCCGTGCGGGTGATCCACCGCGACCCCGATTGTGAAGGGAATCCCCAAGCCGCGCTTGGGCCGAGGGGGTTTTGAGGCGGTTGCGCGTCGAGCGTGGCCGGCATCAGCGCAAGGTGGATCGCGACCGCTAGCAGCAGTCCTCCCCCTGTGCCCAGGGATTTCGCACTTTGGTCCATGCCGTCCGACCATTCGGGAAGTCGCGGGAAACAAAAGCGGGGGATTATGCGCACTCGGGCGCGGCGCGTCAACGCGAGAAAACGCCTCTCACGGGGAATACGCCTGGCAATAGGATCTCGTAAGGCAGCTTCTCGGAGCTTCAATTGGTGGCTGGTGATCGCACGGGAGTAACGTCCACCACCGTCGCGGGCGCCACCGTATCGGGCACGATACGCGTAATGTCAACCTTGTTCCGCTCCAAGGATTCCAGGCGGGACTTCAAGTGTTGAAGGAACTCGGCCAGCTCCATGCCGGCCAGTTCACCGAGGTGGTTGCAAAGCGACTTGCGGGTGTTGAAACTCAGGTTGTCAATGCTCATGTTGGTCACCAATCTCTGCTCTCTGACGCCTCTCCCCAGCCATCTGGGTACCGGCTTCTGTAATTGGTTCATGCAGGTCCGAATGCATCTAGCCTAGTCAGAGTCCGGCACAAGACAACGCGAGAGTCCACGCGATTTCCGTTGTTTGGAGCGGGCCGGGGCCACGAAATCGTCACGACCCACGCGATCTGCACCGATGCGTCCCCGCCAAGCTTAGCCCGGATGATTCACGTAGGGTCGGTCACGCTCGCGCATGTTTGTGGCTGCGGCATCCTGCCGCAGGCTGGCGGCAAGATGCCGCCGCCACTTGGGTGGCGGGCAAAGCCCGCCTCAGGGCAATTTTCCCACGAAGCGGAGGAACCGCGCTTCGAGCATCTTCAGATCGCTGCCAAAGACGTCGGTGAACTCCTTGAGCTGCTCCGTGCTACTGTACTTTTTGAGAGGTTCGCGCCGGGCTGTCAGGTTCAGGTACTTCATGTACCGAGCGGGTTCTTTTTCCGACAGGAAGAAGGTCAGAGCCCAGGACTCGGCATAGGCGGCTGACGGTGACGCGGCGAAGGCCGTTTCGTCGTGGCTGACCAGCAGGGGCAGGTTTCCCGCGGGACGTCTCGATCGCAAATAGTCTCGAAACGCATCCAGTCGAGGTCGATTGATACGCTCTGCCTGGTTGGGGTGATGGCGGGCATCCCACACACCGGGAGCCTCAAACAACATGGCGAGCCCTTCGCCGGCCCATCGGGGCGGCATCGCGGCGCGGCTGTGAACGTCCGTGTTAAACGCCATTTGGTGTGTCGCTTCATGGATAATTGTCTCGGCATTGATATGCCAGTTGTCGTCGGTGGACTGCCCATGCGTGATGTCGTAGAGGAGGACTCGATTCGTTCTTGTCGAGTAAAACCCGATGACGCCGGGCGGGACACGACCGCCGGTCTGCTGGACGAATCGAGCAAATTCCTGCCGGGAATGGAACACGACCGCCACGAGCGGGAACTCGGGCGAGGCGGGGCGCATGCCGCGCGCACTGAAATAGTGCACGAACGAACGATAGAGCTCTTCGAAGCGTGCCGCCCAGCGATCTCGCTGGCCGGCCGGGTGCACGACCAGGTAATTCCCCGTTCCCGACACATCGAAGCGGCGCCCAAATTCTTGTTGCAGCTGACCACGCATCTCGCTTTGAGACCACGGCCGGAAGCTGCTGGAGACTTGCTGGAACTCTGCCGCCTGCTGCGGAGCGAACTCGAACATGAAACCATTACGCGAGAGCAACAGAACCTGAGCACTGTTCCAAGCGACCGGTTTCCCTTCGATGGGCACTCCGTCAAGCGCCAATCGGATCGTCACACTCTCGGCACCCCAGGTCTGCCTGCAGGCACTCAGCAACAGCGCGACCGCGATTGCCATTGTCACCAGGCAGCTGTGGAGACTCGTTGGTATTAGGCGGACTTGGATCGATGACATGCATCACCTGTCGATGGCTTGTGCAGCGCCGCTGGGGCGTGGGGCGTTGATCGGCCGCCGCACGGGTCATGGGGGAAGTCTGGTCCCTTCGCGGTGCCCATGGCCCGCGAAAGAAGGCCCGACGGCGATGTGCTGATCGTCGTGAGCCTCCAAAAAAAAGATTAGGCCATAACCGCTGAGTTACAATTAACTACTTGTTTCTGCGGCGGGTTTGTCTCGGCGGAACAAGGGCTGACCAGCGCTCCATGGCGATCCGCTCGGTTGCCCGCGGCGTGTCGTGGCACGCGGCGCCCCGGAGTGACGCTTGGCAGCAGTTTGCGGCTGGAGATGACGATGATTCGCATACTAATGATTGGCCTGATTATCGGTCTTGTGAACAACCTCGCGGCGATGGCCGGTGAGCGTTTGACACCCGAGCGTCTCTGGGAACTGGGACGACTGGGAAGCTCGTCTGCCAATGCCCAGGGGAGTCTCATTGCGTACGTGGTGCGTCACTTCAATTGGCAGGAAAATTCGGGCACGTCGGACATACACCTGGTCGACGTCAGGAGCCACCGCGACTGGATCGTCGTGCGGGATCTGAAGAGTGCGGATTCGATTCAGTTTGCCAACACGCCGCGCGGCGAGCGACTGTTCTACGTGGGATTGCCAGCCAGCGATCGTTACCAGGACGCCAAGCCCCAGGTCTGGTCGGTCGATTTCGCCGGTGCGGCGCCTCAACAAGTGACCGAAGTCGAGGCGGGGGTTGCCAACTTGAAGGTGTCACCGCAGGCAGCGCACGTCGCCTTCACGACCGATGTCAAAATGGACGCGACCGTGGGCCAGTTGTTCGACGACCTGCCCCAAGCGGACGCACGCATCATCGATTCACTGATGTACCGTCACTGGAACGAGTGGCATGACTACACCTACAGCCATCTGCACGTGGCAAAATTGTCTCCCCAAGGAAAAGCTGAGCCATCGGTCGACCTGATGCGAGGGCTGCGGGCCCATTGTCCGCTGCCTCCGTCGGGCGGAGCGGAACAGTACGACTGGTCTCCTGACGGCACGGAGATCGCTTACACGGCAAAGGTTGTGAACAATCCCGCCGAATCAACCGACAGCGATATCTATGTGGTGCGTCTGGATGGCAGTAGCCCGACGAAATGTATAACGCCCTCCATGAATGGGTTCGACACCGATCCGGTCTATTCGCCCGACGGCCTGTTCATTGCGTTTCACTCGATGCGGCGTGCGGGATTTGAAGCCGACAAGAACCGCATTATGCTCTACGATCGCGCCAGCAGGACGATGCGTGATCTGACCGTCAACATGGATCAAACGACTCACAGTGTCCGTTGGCTGCCGGATTCTCAAACGGTCGTGTTCATGTCCGAATACCGAGGCACCAACCAGCTGTTTCGTCTGGGGCTGCAAGATCACCAGGCCACGCAGGTCAGCCGGGGAGCGTTTAACTGGGCTCTGGCAGCCGTCATGCCTGATGGCGGTCACCTGCTGGTTGACTCGCAAAGCATGCTCCGCCCCAAGGAACTCTCGCTGCTCTCAATCGCCGACGGCACGGCAGAGCGTGTGACGCGAATCAACGACGATCGACTCCAGCCATGCGAACTGCCTCAAGTAACCCAACGGTGGGTGCCGGCAAGCGATGGCAAGCTGATCCACTGCTGGGTCATCTATCCTCCAGACTTCGATCCGAACAAGAAATGGCCCTTGATCACCTACTGCCAGGGAGGTCCGCAAGGACAAATTGGCCAGTGGTTTTCCTACCGTTGGAATTTTCATTTGATGGCGGCCAATGGCTATGTGATCGTCGCCCCTAACCGTCGCGGCCTGCCCGGGTTCGGACGTGCGTGGAATGATCAGATCAGTGGTGACTGGGGTGGACAGGCGATGCAGGATATTCTGGCTGCCACCGACGCGATGATGGTCGAACCGTACGTCGACACGCAGCACATGGCAGCGGTGGGCGCCAGTTTCGGCGGCTATTCGGTCTATTGGCTGATGGGAAACCACCAGGACCGATTCTGTTGCATGGTGGCTCATTGTGGCGTCTTCAACTTGGAATCGATGTTTGGAGCTACGGAAGAGCTCTGGTTCCCCAATTGGGATCTCGGCGGTCCGTATTGGGAGAGCCCCTCAGCGCAGCGTGCCTATGATCGCGCGTCGCCTCACCGTTTCGTGAAGAAGTGGCGCACGCCCTTGCTGGTGGTGCATGGTGAAAAGGACTTTCGGGTTCCGGTCACTCAAGCCATGGAGGCTTTTACCGCGGCTCAACTTAACGGCGTCCCCTCGCGTTTCCTCTACTTCCCGGAAGAAGGGCACTGGGTCTTGGGCCCACAGAATGGAATCCTCTGGCACCGGGTGTTTTTTCAATGGCTCGACCGCTACTGCAAAGCACAGTAAGCTTCGCCGTCATTCAACGTTGATGCTCCGGAGTTCCAGGGCGCAGTTGTGGCCGAGTCGCCTTCGGTCGGCACGCGGGAGGGATGACAGCCGTGCCGGTCGTCTCCGTCATGCCAGTTCGCGTCGCACCCGGGCAAATTTTTCGACCGCTTCGGCGAGATCTTCCCGCGCATGCGCCGCCGAAATTTGCGTGCGGATTCGAGCCTTTCCGTGAGGCACGACGGGATAGGAGAACCCGATCACATAAATCCCTTGCTCCAGCAGCGCCTCGGCCGTGCGGCTGGCCAGCGTGGCGTCGTAGAGCATGATCGGTACGATCGGGTGCTCTCCCGGTAGCACATCGTACCCGACTTTCGCGATTTCCTCACGGAAAAATCGCGTATTGCCGTCGAGCTTGTCGCGCAATTCGGTCGATTCCCGCAACAGATCGATCGCCTTGATCGAGGCGGCCACGATCGCAGGAGCAACGGAGTTGGAGAAAAGATACGGTCGTGAACGCTGGCGGAGCAGGTCAATCAACTCGCGGCGGCCGCTGCTGTAACCGCCGCTGGCGCCGCCGAGCGCCTTGCCCAATGTTCCGGTGATGATATCGACGCGATCCATCACGTTGTGGTATTCGTGCGTTCCTCGGCCCCGCGCGCCCATAAAGCCGACCGCATGCGAATCATCGACCATCACCAGCGCTTTGTACTTGTCGGCCAGCTCACAAATTCCCGCCAGGTTGGCGATGTAGCCATCCATGGAAAAGACACCATCGGTGGCAATCAGGCGAAAACGAGCCGATTGGGCGGCTGTCAGTTGCTCTTCCAAATCGGCCAGGTCACTGTTCTTGTACCGGAAACGTTGCGCCTTGCAGAGCCGCACGCCGTCGATGATGCTGGCATGGTTCAGTTCATCAGAAATGATCGCATCGTCGGCATTCAACAGAGTCTCGAAGAGCCCGCCGTTCGCATCGAAGCACGATGTGTACAGAATCGTGTCGTCGGTCCCCAGAAACTCGCTGATCTTGGCCTCTAATTCCTTGTGGATCGCCTGCGTACCGCAAATGAATCGCACGGAAGCAAGGCCGTAGCCCCAGCGATCAAGGCCGGCGTGCGCGGCGGCAATGACCTCGGGATGTTCGGCCAATCCAAGGTAGTTGTTGGCACACATGTTCAGGACCGATTGTCCCGCACCGACACGAATGCGAGCATCCTGAGGCGTGCTAATGACTCGCTCCGCCTTGTAGAGCCCACTGTCGCGAATGTCGCCGAGCGTCTGTTGCAGATGCTGCTTGAATTCTCCGTACATGGCCAAGACCTCTCGCTGTTCTGGGGAGCGGGCTCATCGCAGGAGCGTTTGTTTACGGCGCATCACCCCAGCTGAGAATGACTTTTCCTGACTGACCGGACCGCATGACCTCGAACCCCTGTTCAAACTCGGTGAAGTGGAATCGGTGCGTGATGATCGGAATGATATCAAGTCCACTCTCGAGCATGACTGTCATTTTGTACCACGTCTCATACATCTCACGTCCATAGATTCCCTTGATCGTCAACATGTTGAAAACGACCGTATTCCAGTCGATGGCCATTTCCTCGATCGGGGATTCCCAACATGGCGATCTTGCCACCGTGGCACATGTTGTCGAGCATCTCCCGGAAGGCGGATGGGCTGCCCGACATTTCCAGGCCGACGTCGAATCCTTCCTGCATTCCCAGTTGTTTCTGCACGTCGGCCACGCGGGTATGCCGCACGTCAACGGCCAACGTCGCGCCCAGCTGTCGGGCGAGTTCGAGCCGGTAAGGATTGACGTCGGTGACCACCACGTATCGTGCGCCAGCATGACGGACGACGGCGGCCGCCATCGAACCGATCGGCCCGGCACCGGTGATCAGTACATCCTCGCCCAGGACCGGAAAGGAGAGCGCCGTGTGGACCGCGTTTCCGAACGGGTCGAAGATGGAAGCCACGTCACGATCAACGGAATCACTGTGCAGCCAGACGTTGGTCATCGGCAACACCATGTACTCGGCAAAGGCGCCCGGACGATTCACGCCGATTCCCTTCGTGTCCTTACACAAGTGCCGACGACCCGCCAGGCAGTTGCGGCAACGTCCGCACACGACGTGCCCCTCGCCACTGACGATGTCCCCCGGATGAAAGTCCGCGACGTTCGCGCCGACCTCGACGATTTCACCCACGAATTCGTGCCCCACGACCATGGGAACGGGAATCGTCTTCTGGGCCCAAGCGTCCCAATTGTAGATGTGAATATCCGTGCCGCAGATGCCGGTCCGGTCCACCTGGATCAGCACATCGTTGATGCCGATCGTCGGTTCCGGAACGTCCTCCAACCACAAACCGGGTCGCGCTTCCCGCTTTACCAGTGCCTTCATCATCCGCCGCGTGCTCCAGGTGCTTGGCCCCGCCGCGCACCGCGTCAGAACCCCACAGTGCTTTGCCGGAAAGCATTCACTCGCCAATACCGCCACGCTATCTCGGATCCGGCAGGACTACAAGCGGGGAGCCGCACACCGTCCCGATCGCGCCATGACAATCGTCAGAACCACACCAATCCGCACGCCGACCGCGCTGGCTCGGAACACGACCTATGTTTTCGTAACGGCAGCCCCACCAGAACAGGGAAACGTCCGTTTCCAGCCCCGCTGTTGGCGTGACGACAGGGGGCCTCATTGCAGACGTCTTACTTCGCGACATTCGCCAGTAGAGGTATTTCGGTCATGGCCAATCTTTATCAATTGCATTCCAAGCTTCTTCACGACAACAAGATCTCCGACAACGAAGTAGCCATCATTCGCAACTACATCGAGCAGGATGGCCAATTGGATCTCAATGACGTGAAGTTTCTCGTTGAACTGCTGAGCAGCGCGGAGGAAGTCTGCCCGGCATTTGACGAGCTGTTCTTCCCCGTGCTCAAAGAGGTGATCCTGGCCGATGGAAAGATCGGGGTGGACGAGCAGTTCTATCTGCTGAAGATGCTCTATTCCGACGGCCACGTGCGGGATCGAGAGCGTGAATTTCTGTTCGAGCTGCGTCAGGAACTGAAAGAAACCACGCCTGAGTTTGAGGCCTTGTGCGACCAGATTCTGACCGTTCCTGCCAAGGGATGGAACCTCGGAGGAGCGACCCGCTGGAGCGCCGGAGGTTAGACGTGTGGAGGTGAGCGGGTGTTACGGTGGGCTGTCAAAAAGTCGGCCTTGTGGACAACTCGCGCTGATCCGGTTTTTGTTCCGAGCCACGCTGTGTCTGTTGCTCTTGCCTCGCAGGGACTTTCCAGGTCGGCCGCACATCTCTTGTGCTCCAGCCGCACCGAATGGGGCGCGCTGAACTATCAGGGCGAAGCACGGTCACCGTCAAGCAACCCGCAGCCCCGGGTTACGTCTGCCATGGAAAACTGAAAAATCTTTGCGGTTGGGTCGGATGCATCCATTCTGGCCCCCTCTCCCCCGAATTGTTCGCGCGAAGGACGATCCATTTCTGTTGATAGAATCGCGAATTATTTGGGGGAGAGGGGGCTGAAGCGGGGATGAGCCGGCCATTTCCCGAGCCTCTAATAGCGTTCAAAGTGGGACCAGGGACGGGACTCATGACACACCACCAGAACCCGAAAACAACCGCCCACGCGAGGGTGAATCTGTTGTAAGCGGCGCGGGATTCAGCGTCGGCTGCGCGCTGCGCGACGACGATCGGGATGGGGGCATCGTTGATCGAGGGCTCCGCGCCGGAGTCGGTTCCTTCGCCTTGCTGCTCGACGAGCTGGTCTTGACCGTGACGTTTTCGAACTGCTTGCATCGTTTCTGGTAGTAATCGAGTGACTGACGCTCGATCAGCTCAGCCTGGTCCAGCAGTTTTTGATCGTTTTTGGTCAGTCCTTGTTCGCGAATCTTCGCCGCGTAAGCCAATCGCTGGGCCAACAGCTGCTCTTCTTTCTGCATCAGCGTCTGGAGACTGCGAAGCCGGGCTGCGACCTGCTGTTCCTCGGCAGTTGCTGCTTGTGCGGCGACTGCTGCACGCTGCCTTTCCTCAGGCGAAACGTCGATTTGTTCGTGGGTCCTGACTTTGACAACCGACGTGGCTTCCTGGGACTCGTCCGTTATATTGACCTCTTGTTTTGGATTACTTTTCACTACGCGCCCTTGAGGTTCGTCCGCGTTTATGTTCCCAGCCACCAGCAAAGATGTGCCGATCACCATGGTGATGAGTCCGAGCGAGCGTCGCATATCGTGTCTCCCATTGAAAGAACCGTCTTTGTACTCCTTCATGCGAGATCGGTGATCTCTGAGACAATCTTAAGGATCGTTCCGATTCGCCATGTGGGCAACTCCGGCAATTCATATGGATCGCAGTATTGGCGAAGACTCGGCTGAGTTTATGGTTTGGAGAGCCCGAGAAACTCGTCCGGCAACAAGTTACCGTATTTATCGCCCCTCACCCTACCCTCTCCCCCGCTATTCCCGCTCCGCGATCCCGGTGGAGAGGGAAGCGGAACCGGTAACTTATTGCCGGACTAGTCCTAAGCGATTTACATCAGACACTCACAGCCGCGGCGTACAACAGAGTAGTTCGACAGTTTGATTTCGCAAACAAGACCCCGTCCAGCCCGCCTCACGCGGTGAATCTGACTGATCAGCTACAGCGATGAGCCCCTTTCCCTCTTCCTTTCTCACCCACCGCACAGGATGGTGGGAGTCAAAGTCAAACAGTCGAGGCAGGAACACCGCTGCAAACTAAGATTGATGGCCCATGAGAGCAAGACTCTGCTTCGATGTCGGAGCGATCCGGGCTGGCTCACCGCGTACCGGGCTGGGGAATCAGTTCGAGGCAAATGAGTCGATCTTTGCCGCGCAGGTAGAGCAGTCCATGCGACAGCACGGGAGCTGCCCAGCAGGGATACTCGAGCAAGCGTCGGGCCCCTGAGTTGTCAGCGCGGGACGCGGGACCCCAGGCGCTGAGATCCATTTCGGTCACGGCCTCAAACTGCCGATGATTCGCCTTGATCAACTGCAGCCGCCCGTACTCCTCGAGACAGACGAGGTGCCCATCGACGTAGAGCAGGCTGGTATGTACCGCGTTGGCGACGGTCCACATAACGCGGCCGGTTTTCCACTCGATGCACCGCAATTCCGCGTCGGGTGAATTGCGACCACTGCAACCGTACAAATACCCTTCGCGATAGATGGGCGTACTCCAGTGAGCCTGAAAGGCCTTCTGCCGACGGCGAGGATCATCGTTCCACACCACTTCGCAATCTCCGGGCGTCACCTTGAGCAGGCTGCTGCCTGGTCCGTAGGTCTCGGAAATGAAGACTTCATTGCCAACCACCACCGGGGTACTGGCGTTAACACTCTCCAGTTTCTTGGCTCGCCATGGATACTGAAAATCGACACTGCCGGTCAATGGGTTGAAACCGACCAGGCCGCCGCGACAAAACGCGAGACCCCAACGACGTCCTTCGATGGTAGCGGTAATGGGCGATGCATAACCCGCCAGCTCGTCCGTTATCTGATACTTCACCTGACCGGTAAACTTGTCGAACGCGACAATCCCCGAACCGTTGCCACGCACTCGATCCAGTTGACCGGGTGGAATGTCTTTGTCTTCCGGCGGACTTCCACCCACGACTGCAATCAGCAGATCCCCCTCGACAATCGGTGTGCTGCCGATGCCAAAGAAGTTCTGGATCACTCCGAAACGGCTGGTCGTATCACATTTCCACACCAGTCGACCATCGGTAACGCGCAGACAATGGAGCATTCCCTCCACGCCAAGGATGTAAATGCGATTACCGTCCACGACACCGCAGCAGCGCGGACCACCGTTGTATCCGTACATGTCGACGTAGTCGGTCGGGTAGTCGAACTGCCAAATTGTGTTTCCCGTTTCCGCGCGCATGCAGGTGAGCCGTGCCTGGTTCGCGAAACGGTCAAACTGAAAATACCGGCCGCGACTTACGACTCCGCTGCCGAAGCTCGTACCCAATTCGCGTTGCCAGACGATTTTCAATCCCTTGCCCGTCCAATCGGTCTGGATACCGGTTTCCGTGGATGTCCCGTTACGCGTGGGGCCGAGAAAAGCGGGCCAATCGGCTCCCTCAGAACGCGTCCACAGACTCACTGGCAGTCCATCCTCGGAAACTCGCTGTGCCTGGTCGTCGGCAATGGTGGGAACCACCGTCGATTCTTGAGCCCGACAACCGGGACCACCGAGCATAAGGCCAAACATGAGCAGATACCGGGTTGTGGCGACGAGCGCGAGTATGCCAGACCAGGATCTCATGTGATAGCGTCTCCGGCGGGCCAACGGTGCTGAGCGAAGTCAGGAATGCTGTGCCAGGTGTTGAGCGGCGTAAACCGCTGGATCTTCCCGCACCCTTTGTAGTACTCATCACGCGTTTGTCGATGGCAACCGGGCTATCAACACGTGCGCATGGCATTGCCGGCGGGTTCATGCCGTATCCCTTCTCGCAATCGAGTCGCGCAAGTTCGTCGATCCGTCGGGACCTGGGGGCGAGTGAACCGTACTATCTTCCTGGTCGGGACTCAGCCGGCGGCGCGTGCCGGCATGTCTTTCCATACCCGGCACGCCAATTACCCTTCGAGCGTCCATCCGTTCTGGTATGGCTGGCGAATCAAGGCGTCGGCATCCTCATTGTTGGTCACCCGCATCGCTTGCGCATCAAAGTCGAGCAGCTTGCCAGTCCGCACGGCGAGATTACCGAGCAACACGAATTCCGTGAGTGGACCGGACCAGGCAAAGTTGCAGCCGGCCGGCTGTCCGCCACGGCAGGCTTCCAACCACTCCCCCCAAGTCCCGGGGCGGCGTTCCAAGGTGCGGGGAACCGATTGCGCCTGGCTTTGCCTCGACGGAGTCAGGATGTTGTGGCCCAGCATCACTCCCTCGTCGCCGATGTACAGCGCGCCACCCTCGGGCAAACGACCATTGAGTTCGGGTGGGCAGGGAGGCTGCAAGCCGCCATCGTACCAGATCACTCTCACCGACGGCATCTCTTCGCGTGCCGGGTAGTCATACGTTACGATCGACGCCAGAGGTGCACTTTCGGGGAACACCTTGGTCGATGTGGCATGGACGCGGGTCGGGTAACCAAGCTTCAAGGTGCGCAATGGCGTGTTGAAGTAATGGCACCCCATGTCGCCCAAAGCACCCGTGCCGAAGTCCCACCATCCGCGGAAGTTCCACGGATGATATACCGCATCGGGCTGTGGACCCCGCGCGCTATGGATTCCCTGTAATGCGGCATCCCCCTCGGGCCAGCGATGTACAAAGGGGCGCATCGGCGCCGGCCCAATCCAAGCTTCCCAATCGAAGGTGTCGGGGACCACATGCTGGCCGGCGGGACGGTTCATCCCTTGCGGCCACCAGGGGCGATCTGACCAGACGTGGCACTGGCGAACGGGACCAATCGCGCCGGCCCATATCAACTCGCAAGTACGACAGCCGGTTTCTCCCGTATTCGGAGAAGCCGTGACTTGCGTGGCAACCCCGGCCTGCTGAGCGACCTTCACGACGGTCCGGCATTCCTGAACCGTGTGCGTGAGCGGTTTCACGCAGCAGACATGCTTCTTTTGTCGCAGAGCTGCCAGGGTGATGATCGTATGCGTATGGTCGGGTGTGCCGCAATAGACGGCATCAATCTTGTCCCCTTCCTGGTTCAGCATTTCGCGAAAGTCACGATAACGCCGCGCTGCCGGCCAGCGATCGTACGCCTTCCGGGCATAGGAATCGTCAACATCGCACAACACGTTGACGCGGAAGCCGGCTTTTTCGCACGCCTGAACTTGTCCGAAACCGACACCTCCCACACCCACTCCAGCCAAGACCGGTTGTTCGCTCGGGGCCATGTACCCTGGGCCACCCAACACGTGTCGGGGCACAATCGTGAAGGTGGCCATGGACGCTGCAGCCGTGAGAACTTCACGACGTGAAAAGCGATGCGCCGTGGCGCCGTGCGGGCCAGGTTGGGATGACTGTTTGTTCGTCGTATCCGTTGACATGATGGCGTAGCTCCCGTGTGCTTTGGTTGCGATGGTGCATGAGGTTTGCTTCAGGACGTGACCGCAGAGTCCCAAGGAGCACTGGTTGAGCCGGAGAGATCACGCGCGATCGTAGCGGACCACATCCAGGCGATCCGCCGCATCACGTCCACTTTCACACCAGTGCTCTTAAGACGCGTCCTGCGCACCGATCATCATAGCTCTGTTGGCCACCGGTTGCGAGCGAATCACGGGCGACAGCATCCGTGCGGAGGCGAAAGGGCGGAAGAACTTCGAACACCGAACAAGAGAGGCTCGTGTTTTGTCACGCTTGAGAATGGGGGTTGGCCAAGACGAATGCACGACACCGCGTCCACGCGGTGTCGCACCGGGCGATGGACCATTTAACGCCCGGCCTGGCGTTCCAGCATGACCTCGACAGCCCACTCCGAATCGATGGAAATGGGACGCATGACACTCGGCAGCAGGACGCTGTCGCTGGTGTCGAGTCCGGCCTGGGGGTAGCCGCGTCGATTCCGCAGCGGATCGTCCCCCACAATCGCGGTTAGGTCGGTCACAAAGACAATATGCCCGTCCTCGTAACAGATATTCTGCCCTCGTCCGCCATGATTGGCGCTCTGCCGGTTCACCAGGTGGTAGCTGGGGCTGTCACCGAGTATCGGAAACTCGGATCGGCCGCGATTCCGGACCGCGCGATAGCGTCCGTTTTCGAAGTACCCGACCGCGTAGGCGTAGTTGCCACCGGCACGATTTTGCAGCTGAAACAGGTCCCGTCCGGAGGCCGCATCGACTTCCGCCAGCGACGGAACATACCATGGCCCGAGGTCTTCTTCATCCAGGACTTCCTGACGTTGCATACCGGGACAGATCAAGAGACGCAATTGCGGGCTATCAATTGATTGTCCAGCAGAATCGGGGCGAAGATACCGGCAAACGAGCGGTTGCCGTCAACCGGCACAAAAGGAAATCGCTGGTCAGGCTGGAAAACCGTAAAGGCGAACAACTGGCGGCTCAATTCGTGGAGATTCTCCTGGCAGGCGATCTTGCGAGATTGATATCGACTGTTCGCCAGCGCAGGGAGAAAGAGCGTAATCGCGATCAAAGCGACCAGCGCCAACACGATTCCATCCGAGACGCTGTAATGATGCGGACGCAGAATATGGGACGTTTGACCGGCCCGTCTGGAACTGGGGATATTTCGATCGGCAAGCGAACGGGGCGTGGCCCGAGAATCCTCTTCTTGCTGGTCGAGTGCTCGCAAAACAAGATCAGCCAGGGCCGGGGGCGGATCCACGTCGTCGCTGAGTGATTCGAGCGGCTTGAGGCACTGGCGCAACCGCTCAAGTTCAAGACGCAACTGCGGGTTAACCGCCAGCTCGTTTTCGATTCGGCGTTGCTCGTCGTCACTCAGTGCGCCGAGCAAATAACCTAGCAGATCTTCGTGCATGGGGCCGGAATCATTTCGGATGAACGTGCGCCTCGGTCCAAAACTCGTTCAGTTTGGCAATCGCCGAATGAAGTCGGCTTTTGACCGTGCCCACGGGAATGGAGAGCACTTCCGCCGCTTCCCGATACTTCATTCCCTCGTAATAGACCAATTGTACAACGCTTCGCATCTGGTCGGACAGCTCGTCGAGAGCTTCGCGAACCCATTCGCCACGTTCAAACTGCGATACGTGGTCTAGGGGATCGCCATCTCCGCTGACCAACAGATCGACCAGCTTACCTACCTCGTCACCGTCGTTGCCGCTGCCTACCCGGTCCAGACTGACCATCCGATGACGCTTGTTGCGGCGTTGTGCATCAATCGCCTGATTGGTGGCGATCGTGTAGAGCCACGGTCGAAAGCGTCGCCCTTCCTCAAATTGATCGCACTTCAGGTGAACCTGAAGAAACGTGGCCTGGAAAGCATCTTCGGCCATGCCCGAATCGCCGAGATAACGTCGCAAGTAGTTGTAAAGCTCACGCTCGTAACGTTTCACAAGCTTGGCGAACAACTCGCGGCGGCCTTCGTTGCGGTAACGCAACAGCAGCTGCTCGTCGCTGACTTTGCGGTCCTGCGCATCAACACATTCCATTGGGGACTGGATGCTTTCCATCATTGTCTACGCATCTCAGAAAAGAAGGTTCGAGGTTGCCTCACACTGTTCCGCTGACCGATCGTCGAACGACTCGGGAGGTTGGATGGGCTTATGGTACCATGAAACGCCCCATTTGGCGAAGATTATGTTGGCGGCACCCTGCCCGGTCACCTCTCTGGGCAACCTCGGTGCTCCGCCTGAGCTGGGGATTTGACAGCAGCAACGGCCCATCTTAGACTCACGATCTGCATTATCCGCAAAATCCATGCCGACGGAGCCGCCGTGTCCGAAAAACGCATCCAATGGGCCGCTGCAGGCGACGTTAACGCCTTTTTTGGCTTGATGTTAGACAATATCGCCGATTTGCTGCTGACCGTCGGTCTGCTGGCTAGCGTGTTCCATTTTCCTGCAACATTTGCATTGCAGTACATGGTCCCGGGGACCGCCATCGGGGTGTTGTTCGGCGACTTGATGTTCTTTTTCATGGCCCTGGCGCTGGCCCGGCGTACCGGCCGCGATGACGTCACGGCCATGCCGTTGGGGCTGGACACGCCCAGCACGATCGCCATGGTCCTGTTCGTGCTGGGACCGGCCTTCCTGTACGGCCGCGAGGTACTGGGACTGAGCGAGATCGAGGCGGCGATTCGGACCTGGCACATCGGAATCTGCTCGATCTTTCTTGTCGGGTATTTTCAAAGTAGGCTGCGCCTTCGTCTCGGGTGTGATTCACCGAGTGGTACCCCGGGCTGGATTGCTCGGCTCGCTGACCGCCATTGCCCTGGTGCTGATCAGCTTTCTGCCGCTGCTGGATGTGATGCGATTATCCGCTGGTCGGCATGGTTTCGCTGGCCATCATTCTGACCACGTTGGTGGCTCGCGTGCAGCTTCCCTGGCGCATGCCCGTGCGCTGGGAGCATTGCTGGTGGCCGGGACGGTCTATTACATCATGTCCTGGACCGGTTTATTGCGAGGGGGAACCGCCCGATTTCGAACCAGCCTCCGAGGCTTGCTGCCGATCGGTTGGCTGGAAGCGTTTCGGTTCCAGTGGCTCGGCGCCATGCGCGACGCCGTCCACTATCTTGCCGATCGTGATTCCCTTTGCGTTGGCGACGGTGGTCGGCGGTATCGACTGCACGGAGAGCGCCGCGGCGGCCGGCGACCACTACGACACGCGGTTGGTGATCGGCGTCGAGGGAGTGGCCACATTGCTGGCCGCGCTGTGTGGCGGTGTGATTCAAACCACTCCCTACATCGGGCATCCCGCCTACAAGGCGATGGGAGGCCGGTCGGCCTACACACTGGCCACCGCGTTGTTCGTTGGTGGCGCGGGGGTGATTGGCTATTTCGGCTACATGTATCTGGTGATCCCCAAAGCGGCAATCTTTCCGATCCTGATCTTCATCGGGTTGGAGATTACCGCGCAGAGTTTCCATGCCACGCCGAAGCGACACTATGCGGCGCTGGCACTGGCCTGCGTGCCGGCGATGGCCAAGCTGGTCATCATGTTTGCCAACAGCATTCTGAGTCAACTTGGCAGGACCGTCGATAGCCTGGGACCTCCTTTGCCCGAACAGCTGCAGACGATCCAGATGCTGGCGAGCGGATTTATCGTCACCAGCCTCCTCTGGGGCTCGGCATTGGCAGCCCTGGTCGATCGCCGACTGCGGGTAGCAGGCGTTTACTTCGCCGTGGCAAGTCTCTGCAGTCTGTTTGGCGTGATTCATTCACCCTTCGCCGACGAGCGACTGGTGCTGCCCTGGAAGTTGGGCGCCGAGCTGCCTCACGCCGCCGCCGGCCAAACTCCGTTCTTCATGGCCGCTTCATACCTCGTCGTGGCAATCTTGCTGTTCATCTGGGATGCGGTCTTAAAACACGACACGATGGAGGTACGCTGAGCATGTTGAAGCGCGTGCTGGAACCGGAAGTGATGGACAATGCCGAAGAGGCTCGCGAGTATGACATGATGGACCACAGCGAGGCAAATCGTCGCTTCGTGGACGACCTGCTGCAATTCTGTCCCGAGCCGCATGATGTGCTCGATGTCGGGACCGGCACGGCACAGATTCCCGTCGAACTCTGTCGCCGGTTGGATACCTGCCGTGTCATGGCCTCGGACATGTCGTACGAAATGCTCGATCTCGCCCGATACAACATCGAAGTGCACGGCTTGATCGATCGAATCCAATTGGATCAGGCGGACGCCAAGCAGATGCCTTACAAGGACGGCATGTTCGATGTCGTGATGTCAAACGGTAGCGTCCACCACATTGCCGATCCCACGAGCGTGCTTGCCGAAGCCGTGCGGGTAACCAGTGACGGCGGATTTCTCTTCTTTCGCGATCTTCTGCGGCCGACTGATGACCACATGCTCGACCATCTCGTCACCACCTACGCGGGCCAAGCGACTGACTGCCAGCGGCAGTTGTTTCGCCAGTCGCTCTGTGCGGCACTAAATGTGGACGAGATCCGGGCGATCATCCAACAGCTTGGATTCGACCCACTGTCGGTCAGAGCCACGAGCGATCGTCACTGGACCTGTGCCGCGCGAAAGGCGACTGCCGAATGAGAGGGTGAGGGGGTGAGCATTGTCTGATCAGGTGTATCAGCCTCAATACCGTGGAATTAAGCCATGATAGCATCCAACGGCAAAACAGATATGGCGACAGCACGACCATGCTGGCACGACAACTCGTACCGCAAACCTCTCTGGCAGCGCTTCGTTATACGGTCTTCGTATTCGCCCCGTGCTTCAGCACGGGGTCGGCGAGCTGGTTCGTACCGGTAGTCCCGTTTGACGGGGCTTCTCTTGACGGGGCTTCTCACCGTGGTGCTTGAGCCCTGTTGCCCGCAGCGCGAGAGATTCTTGCAGGTCATCTCCCGAACAGGTTTCCTATAGTTGAGCTATCCAGGTCCGCATCGCCTGGAAGAACCGTAGTCAATCGGTGGGAGGTCACGTCCGTCTTTCCCTGAGTTGCAGCCGCCCAACGTTGTTTTTTCTCGACATTTCGACTGCGCCTGCGAGTGGTTTTGGCATCCTGCAGGGCCTCCGCACGTCGAGACGCGACAGCATGTCCGGTTCGCTTAGTCTTTAGCAGCGCGTGGTTTACGCCGCCAGGGGCGGGTGGCTGCCGGCCGCGGGGCGTAATTGGCACTTGCTTTGCGATGCATGGTTACCATCCAACGACGGATCGAGCAGACGATTGGCAAGTTATCCCCCACTCTCCCCAGAATCACGTCGCTTGTCATGGTCCTGCACATCGCGAACTACGCCGGCGCGCGAGCCTCTGTCCCCTCGGGCTCCCGCGTCGCGCCGTTCGCATGGCACTCTGCATGGCCAAACAGAAAAGTGGTCCACGCGAGAACCGTGGTCCACGCGAATCAATCCACGCGAATCAAATCGTGCGCTGAGGACCAACCGATGCATGTGCGTGAACTAGTGGAACTGGGAGCCGTGATTGCCGCTCATGGCACCTTGTTCGTGCAGCATTCGAAGCTGTTGACGCAGCGGCACTTGCAGCAGTACTGGATCGCCTCACGCTGTCGTCATGATCGCTGGTTTCAGGCGCTGCGAGCGTACGAACGAGCCACAGCTCTCGGCAAACAGGACCACTGGCCCTACGTCCAGGCGGTCATCGAGGAGGTCCTGGCCAGCGAACTGCTGACGCGCACCTGGGCGGCGGTCGGCTGCTGTTTTGATCGCCAACACGACAGCAATGAATTTGACCCGATTGTGCGGAGTGTTTTCGGGGGGCACGTGGAAGCGCGTAATCGAGTGCTGCGTGTGCTAGTTCGCGGCAAGGGTTTTGCGGTTGAGGAGGGAGTGAGGCTGAATCGCCTGCGGCGGCAGACGGAGCGTTGGACGGATGTGCTGTTGGGCTACGTCGCCGGTCAGCACAATTACGTCGCCGGTCAGCACAATGTGGATGAGTTCACATTCAACCCCGAGTTGGCTCGTGAGTTCGCCACGGACCTGCAGCATGAGGAAGGATCGACGACTCGCCAGCCAGCTTGGGAACTGACACTCGCCTCGCTGCGGGCCGCCTTTCACAACAACCTATCCATTCCCAGCCCCCACGGCGATCTTAACCGGCGCATCGCGGCCAGCATCTTGGCTTGTTTTCACAGCGACTTGTTCGATCCCATGGGGATGCTCAAATCGCACTGGACCTTGCGATTGAGCCAGATCACGGACGAAACACAATGTCTGTTGGAAGATCTGCTGAAACTCGAAGATGCACCGACGGGCCATCTCACGATCCGTCGGTAGCCGAACCCTCTCGTTGCTCCACGACCCTTAATTCGGCCGGCGGCCTTGCCGGGCCCGGGGGTGAACCCCGGCGATATCGGCTCGCACCGCGCGGTGCGCGCCGGCTGCGGTGGACGAAGTGTACGTGGTGGGTTAAAAATGTGGCCAAGGCGAGCGGCCCTGCAGGTCGGGTCTCGCCCCTTGCAAAAGGCCCGCGCCCCGCCCAAGCGGCTGGCGATTGTCCCCACGAGGCCCATTTCGAACCCCTCTGTCCACGAGTTGCACGGGAGAGACCATCTGTGACGAAACCTCAACAGGAAACGCTCTTCGGCCATCCCGTCGGACTCTACACGTTGTTCTTTGCCGAAATGTGGGAGCGGTTTTCCTACTATGGCATGCGGGCCCTGCTGGTTCTGTACATGATCAAGGGGTTCCTGCATTACCCCGATGGCGATGCTTACAAGATCTACGGTGCATACACCGCATTGGTTTACATGACGCCCTTTTTTGGCGGCATGCTGGCCGATCGGTTTCTGGGTGCGCGACGATGTGTCGTGTTGGGCGGGCTGCTGATGGCGGCCGGACATCTGACCATGACGATCGAACACAAATGGGTGTTCTACGCTGCCCTCGCCCTGTTGGTCCTGGGAAACGGCTTTTTCAAACCCAATATTTCCACCATGGTCGGCACGCTCTACGCAGAAAAGGATCCTCGACGCGATGGCGGCTTTACGATCTTCTACATGGGCATCAACCTCGGCGCGGCCATGGCCCCGCTCTTGTGCGGCTACATCGGAGAAAAATACGGCTGGCATTACGGATTCGGATTGGCGACTGTGGGGATGTTGACCGGACTAGCGGTTTTCATTGTTCCGACGGCGGTCGCACAGGCTCTTATTCTAGGCGGAGCCTTGGTCACGGCCGCGACCATGATCGCCCTGCAAGTACTCCAAGGGAACCTGTTGTTGCTGTTCGTCAACGGTTTTGTGGCCGTCGCCTTGGCCATCTCGGGAATGATCGCTTTTCTGGCCGTGGGTCGGGGAGGCATTCCGGAAGATGCCGGGCAGCCGCCGAATCCCGCCCAGCTGGGCGAACTGGTCGGTGGTCTGTTGCCGAAATCGTGGCTCGTCTATCTAGGCTCACTCGTGGCAGTCCCTGTAATCATGATGCTGATTGCCTCGAAAGGCGTAACGCTGATCCCCGCCACCTGGCTCGAGACATTCAGCGGTGGTGGTACCGCCGCCAGACTTTGCGGCACCTTCCTGAAAGACGTCAGTACACCCACCGGCTTGATTCTCCTGGTGACCGGTTTGGGGGCATTGGTGTACTTGTTCATCGAAGCGTTGCGAGCCGAGAAGATCGAGCGGGAACGGTTGTATGTCGCCATGATCTTGATGATCTTCTCGCTGCTCTTCTGGGCGTTCTTCGAACAAGCCGGCAGCTCGATCAACAACTTCACCGATCGCAATGTCGATCGTGTGTTCGAGCAGCGAGTCATTACGTCCAACCAGGTCGGAACCACGATTCCCCTGGAAATGACTCAGGAACAGTTGGGCTACAGCAACGCAGACGAGACGATCAATCTGAACAAGCTGGACACAGCCCGCACGGAAAAAAAGACCCACGTGCAATGGTCCGTGGACTCAGAGGACGTGGGTATGGGAGTTGGCGGAAGCGAGATTCCCGCGTCCACTTTCCAATCGGTCAACCCGATCTACATCCTCGTCATGGGGCTGGTCTTCACGATGTTGTGGGGATTCCTGGGTAAGCGCAACCTGGAACCGAGTACGCCCTTGAAATTCTCATTCGGGCTGCTGCAGCTCGGACTTGGTTTTGGCGCGCTCTGGTGGGGAGCTCAACACTGCGACGCGCGAGGCATGGTGGGCGTAGAGTGGCTGTTGTTGTGCTATTTCTTGCATACCACCGGTGAGCTCTGCCTTTCGCCCGTGGGACTCTCCATGGTGACGCGTCTTTCGCCGGCACGGCTGGTCAGCACGGTCATGGGAGCCTGGTTCCTGGCCACCGCACTGTCGAATTATCTAGCGTCGGTAATTGCCACCTTCACGGGCGTGGAACACAGCGGTGAAGGAGAACAAATCATTCCCATCCCGCTGGAAACCGTGCATGTCTACGGCGATGTGTACAAACAGATCGCCCTGGCCGCAATCTTGTCCGCGGCGGCCTGTCTGCTGCTCGTTCCACTGTTGAACAAATGGATGCACGAAGAAGTCGCAGTTGACTCGAAACCGGAGTGAGTGGGTGAGGGGTGTGAGGAGCGGGCCCGCATCCTCGCGCAAGGAAAGCGTCTTTCGGGGCCGGAGGGAACGTCGAGAATCGGCGCCAGTCTGCGTACCGTGGTGCCGTGTCGCCTGACGCAACCCGGTTCTCCCCGCTCTCATTCGACGTTCGACGCGACGTCTGAAAACCATCGGGGTACACCACCCCGCTGCCAATGAACCCCAACCTGGGCGGTTAAAAATATGGCATTCCATCGCCGTATTGCCCCCTGACAAACAGGTTTTTTTGTTCCGACCATGGAGTTCCCGCGGCACAACGGCAAAACTTCCGCTATCACTCTTGCCCTGATTCTCAGGAATCTGCTAATCTCCCGCCCCATCTAGGGGCCGCATGTCGGCGCTAAGGCCAGTAAAAACATGGACGTTTGATCAGGATGCCCACCACGATGGGCAGCGGGCGAGGAAGCCATGAAACACGCGATCCGGCTGTTGCGGTTTGGTTTTAATGCGGGAAATCTGGTAAACCGGGTGCTGCGCGTGGCGTTTGTCATGGCAGTCTGGTGCCAGGCGGCAACGTTCTGCACCGCACCGTGCGCCTGGGCCAAGGAGGCCTATTGGATCTGGACCCCGGAGCACGCGAAAGAAGAGATCCCGGAAGGGTCGTGTTATTTTCGCAAGGTGTTTACCGCTCAAGACCCGATTCGTGTTCAGGCGACGATTGCGGCGGACGACGAGTACGAATTGTATGTCAACGGTCAGAAGATTGGCACGGGGCAGTCTTATCGCGAATTAGATGAGTACAATATCACGAAACAGGTCAAGCGCGGCCGCAACACGATCGCCGTCCGCGTTACGAACCGACGTGGTTCGACAGCCGCGTTGGTGGCACGCATTTTTCTGCGCGAGAAAGATGCCGGCTGGGTAACCTATTCGACGGACGAATCGTGGGTCACGAACATTCGTCCGTTTCCCTTCTGGAACGCGACGGTCTACAACGATCGGCTCTGGAAACCGGCGCAGGTTTTCGGCAACCTGGGTGACACCGTACCGTGGGATCGTCAGGAGGATGTAGCCAGCACTGAGACGCATCGCAATGAGCGTTTTCGGATTTCACGCGAGTTCGAGGTGCAGCGTGTAATTGATCCCGAAACTACGGGATCGGTGATTGCCATGGCCTTCAACGAGTTTGGCCAACTCATTATCTCGCAGGAAGGCGGGCCGCTGCTGTTAATCATCGACGCGGACAAGGACGACATTGTCGATTCGGTGCGCGTGTACTGCGATACCGTCAAGAACGTTCAGGGGATTCTTCCGCTCAATGGCGAGGTATATGTCACGGCGGACGGCCCGGACGGAAATGGACTCTATTGTCTCTCCGACAAAGACCGGGACGGCACTCTCGAATCAACGCGTCTCCTGTTCAAGTTTGAGGGCGAGATGGGCGAGCATGGGGCGCACGGCGTGACTCTCGGTCCGGACGGATTGCTGTATATCGTGGTGGGCAATCATTCAGCGCCGCTCAAGGAGTATGCATCCACAAGTCCTCATCACGGGTATTATGAGGGTGACCTGGTGGGCCCCCGCTATGAGGATCCGGGTGGGCATGCTGCGGGGAGGAAAGCACCGGGGGGAATGATCATCCGCACCGATCTCCAAGGCGAGAGCGTGGAGCTTTTCGCGGGGGGCTTGCGCAACGTCTATGACCTGGCGTTCAGTTCAGAGGGTGAACTATTCATCCATGACAGCGACATGGAGTCGGATCAGGGAACGACTTGGTATCGTCCGACGCGCGTCTGCCATGTCATACCTGGCAGCGAGCTCGGTTGGCGCAGTGGCTGGGCGAAATGGCCCGAATATTTTGTCGACTCGCTGCCGGCCATTGCTGACACGGGTCGTGGATCACCCACCGGCGCGGTCTTCTACAACCACCACATGTTCCCCCGCGAGTACCAGCAGGCCCTGTTCCTGGCCGATTGGTCGGAGGGTCGGATTCTGGCATTGCAGCTCAAACCAGACGGCGCCAGCTATGCGGCGAACACGGAGGTCTTCCTGGAGGGCCAACCGCTGAACGTGACCGACCTGGACGTCGGTCCGGACGGCTGGCTTTACTTCGTCACGGGAGGACGGGGCACCGCTGGCGGCGTGTACCGAGTCACCTGGAAGGGAAATGTTCCGGACAACGTCCGCGATCTCGGCTCGGGCATCGCTCCTGCGATTCGTCAACCGCAATTGCAGAGCGCCTGGGGGCGGCAGGAAGTTGCTCGAGTGCGGCAGCGTCTGGGAGAAGACTGGGGTCCGATGCTGCTGGGGGTCGCGCGCAGCACGGCCAATCCAACACACTACCGGACGCTGCGCCTTGGATCTTATGCAGCTCTACGGCCCCAGTCCGGCGGTCGCCCTGCTGCTGGAGCTCTCCGGCGACAAGAATGAGATCGTGCGGGCCAAAGCGGCGGAGCTGATGGGGATTTACGGCGGCGACGAAGCGCGCGAACGCCTACTCGACCTGATCGAAGATTCCGATCGAGCCGTCCGCCGCAAGGCGTTGGAGGCGCTGCGCGTGCCCGGCAGGCAGCTCCGCCCGACATCGTGATTCCCATCCTCGCTTCCGATGACCGGTTTGAGGCCTGGGCCGCCCGACGGCTGCTGGAGCAGATCCCCGCGGAACAATGGCGCGGTAAGGTGTTGTCGGCCGAGAGCCAACGCGTCTTTATCCAAGGCGCACTTGCTTTACTGATTGCCGAGCCGAACGAAGAAAACGCGACGGCGATCCTCGAACGAATCAGTCAGCTGATGACAGAATTCGTCAGTGACCGGGATTTCATTGACATGTTACGTGTCATGCAAGTGGCGATATTGCAGGGAGCATTGGCTCCCGAGCAACTCGCGACGCTGCGGGATCAGCTGACCGAGGAATTTCCGGCAGGTGATTCGACGATGAATCGGGAATTGGCGCGATTGCTGGTCTACCTGCAAGCTTCATCGATTATGGATCGGTATTTTGACTATTTGCATTCCGAAGCCGCTAGTCCTGACAAAGTGCAACTGGCAATGTATTTGCGATTCCTCGCGTCGGGCTGGACCTACGAACGAAAGATGGAGCTGTTTCAGGTCCTGGACGAGGCTAAAGACTGGGACGGTGGCAGCAGCTACCCACTCTACCTGGGCAATGCCGCCCGTGACTTCGCCAAAAGCTTGACGACTCAAGAAAGCGTGCAGATGCTGTCGCACGGCACCAACCTGCCCGACGCGGCGCTGGGCGCCCTCTACAAGCTGCCACGGCACTTGGACGACGAACTGCGCACAGCGCTGCAGAATCTCGATGAAGAGATTGATCAGCGCAATGACACGACGAGTTGACAATTGATGGTGGGCATCGTCGCTATTTTGGCACGCAGTGGGGATCCTGACTCGATGGCCTATTTGCGAACCATCTGGGACCGTAATCCAGAACGACGCGAACCAGTGGCCATGGGGCTGGCGCAGTCACCCGAAGGAGACAACTGGGATTACCTGGTGCGAAGCGTGCCGATCCTGGAGAGCATGACGGCCAGAGAAGTGGTGCGTTCAACTCGTGTCGGTCGACCAGGTACCGGATGATCCGGAGCACATTCGGCAGGTCATTCTCTGTGGCTTGAAATTGAAACAGCAAGGTGCCCAAGATACGATTCACCTTCTCGAAACATGGACCGGTGAACGACTGGGAAACGCGTCGGACAACTGGGAGAAGAAGCTGGCTCTGTGGCAGGAATGGTTTAGCAAGTCGTTCCCCGACCTGCCTGCCCCTACGTTGCCGACCGATACACAGGAGAGCAAGTGGAAATTCGACGAACTGTTTGAATACCTCAGCGGCGATGAGGGACTGGCGGGCAATCCCGCCCTAGGGGCCACGGTTTTTGAGAAAGCAACGTGCAACAAGTGCCATCGCTACGGCGATCTGGGCGAGGCGATGGGGCCTGACCTGAATGGGCTCACGAAACGCTTTACGCGCAAAGAGATTTTGCAGTCAATTCTCTATCCGTCACACGTCATCTCCAGCCAGTACGTGGCCAAAAACCTGTTGCTGGTCGACGGCCGCCAGATCGCGGGAATCGTGGGGCCGGGGCCATCCGGAGAAAAGACCGTGCTCACCTCGGAGGGCGACAAGGTGTCCATTGACGAGGAGGACATAGACGAAATCACGCCGAGCAAGATCTCCGCCATGCCCGACGGACTGCTCAAAGAACTGACCATTGAAGAAATCGCCGACCTGTTCGCTTACGTGAGCACGGATCCCGCGCCAGGGCTGGCCGAGCGTCCGCAGGAGGATGACGACAAAGGCCAAGTGAAGCGGTAGCGGGAAGTTCGCTCGCGGCAGGGCACCTGGTCAAGCGAGGGCAGACGCTGTCGGGAGCGCCCGCTCAAGCAGTCCGCAACCTGCTGTACGCAAACCTTGAGCCTCTGTACGTTCGCAAAACCTGGGACGTGAAGCGGGCTCTGGGGACTTCGCCTATCCCGCACGGTGTGATGAACGTGGAACGTTTTTACCTTCGCGGATTTTGAGGTAGAAACGCGTGTACGCAGGACGTGGCTGTTCTTTCATAGGCAGGGTTAGCGCCACCGATCAGGGGTATTAGCCTCGTGCTTTAGCGCGAGGTTGCGGTGCCAATAGTACTCGTGATGAGTCCCGCTTGGCGGGGCTTCTCGCTGCCAGGCTTGAGCCACGCCGTGCTGCACCGAATATGACACGTGTACCGCTATTTACGACTCGAACACGCTTCCTGTACGTCCGTCATCCACGCCAGCATGTCGCGAAGGATCGCTCCCAATCCGTGGGGCACATCATCCGGCACGATTTGTCCTCGTTGAATGGCTCAAACCAGTTCAGCGAAAAGACTCGTAAACGAGCCTCTCGGTGGTTACGTCGGACGCCGCTTCCACCCCGGCATGAATGCCCGGGGCTAGTACCGCTGTCGTCGATGGCTCGTAAACGAGCCTCCCCTTTCTTGCGCGTGTTCTGCCTTCGCAATTGTGACGGGTTGCAGCGCATTGCCATGCTACACCACACGAGAAGACTGCACGTCGCCGCGAACAGCCGATAGGCAGCTATTGGCGAGGCAAATGAAAAACGGCCGATTATTCGCTGGTCAACTACCTCAAAAATCCGCGAAAGTACAGACGTTCTCTCCGGCGCGGTCGGGTCCACCCGGCAAGCACGAACGCCTACCTCGCTCCCGCCTACGATTCGATTCGATTCGACAACGCGTCAGGCGCTACGGCGCCACAGCCCTCTCAGTGAGAAAAATTTGCTCCGCGTTCAATTCGTCGGACTGGATCAAACCGTCCCGCAGGCGGATGATTCGTTTGGTGTGGGATGCCACTTCATCTTCGTGCGTGACGATAATGATCGTCTTGCCTGCCAGGCTCAGCTGTTCCATGATTTGCAGGATTTCTTCTGCCGTCTTGCTGTCCAGGTTGCCCGTCGGTTCGTCCGCCAGGATGAAGTAGGGGTCGTTGACCAGGCTCCGCGCTATGGCCACCCGTTGTTGCTGACCACCTGATAACTGGGTGGGCCGATGTGTCAGCCGATCCGCCAACCCCACCATCGCAGCCAGGTCGAGACAGCGTTGGCGATCTTCATGCGACAGACGCCCCTGGTAATAGAGAGGCACTTCGATATTTTCCACGACGGTCAACTGCGGTATCAGGTTGTACGACTGAAACACGAATCCAATACTGGTCGCACGGGTCCGCGACAGCTGATCGTCGTTCATCATGCTGACGTCCTGCTCGCCGAGATACAACGCTCCGCCACTAGGACGATCGAGGCAGCCGAGCAGGTTGAGCATCGTGCTCTTTCCCGAACCCGAAGGTCCCATGATCGAGACGTAATCACCGATCGGAACATCAAACGTGACACCCCGCAGCGCGTGAACCGTTTCACTCTTGAGCACATAGTCTTTTTTCAAGTCCACCAGGCGGGCGGCAATTTCCATCCCATACACTCCAACAACGATGAAACGATCTTCTGAGGATTCAACCGGCGGGGCAGGCAGTCTGCCATGCAGGAGGGCGAGACTAAAATTCTATTCTAGTCGCCCGAGCGGCCGTTGTCACTTCGGCATCACGCTTCCACTGGGCTCGTCCCAGTGGGGGCGACAACTGGCAAGCTACAGCCCGTACCGTGCACACCATCTCTATCTCCAATGTTTCCTGCTCTGTGCCGGCGCGCCGTAGCCCTATCTGGTTTGCCGTTGGATGCTATCATCGCTTAATTCAACGGTCTTGAGGCTAATACACCTGATCAGACAATGCTCACCCCCTCATCCCCGCACCCCCTCATCCCTTAGTCCAGGAAATCCTGATCCTCCAGCCGCTCGGGCACGTACGTCTCCGTGACGTAACTGATGTCTTTGCTGATCAGGGCTTCCACTTCCAGCTTGAAACCGTTCTTGAGCATCAACTCGATCTCTTTCTGCCAGGCCTTCTTCTTCTCGAACCAGGGATACTTGGCAATCTGCTTGGCACGCTTGATGTCGGTTTCCTTCAGATTGATCGTCACGCTGGGGGAGAGTTCACAGCGAACGTAATCTTTGCTCCGCAGGCCGATGTAACGTGCGTCGGGAATGGCCATCCGTTTCGACTCGTAAGCCAGGTTGATCGAGCCTTGCTTAATGACACTGTAGATGTAGTACCCCCAAGGATCATTATCGAGCAGGCAGTAGACCGGCAGCTTCAGTTCGTTGTGCATCCTGTTCAGCAGGCGTCGAACACCTCGCGGGGGTTGACCACCGCCATGCGTCAGGATGCAGTTGTATTGTCGCCAGAACTTATCCTCGTTGAAGCGGCGCCAGACGGTGTCTTTTTCGACATGCAGAATGAACTCGGCGCCATGCTGTTTGAACTGCACGATATCCGGCTCGACAATCGACGGGATGTTGTACCCGCCAGAACCCATGCGCGAACAGTCGATCTCATCACCACTGTCAATCAGCGTGATGGGCCCGACCATCGAGCCGGCATTTTTGGCGTAGAGGTGCAGCTCTTCGCGCATCGCGTTGAGGGTCACCTCCACGTCTTCGATGACCGGGTCGCAATCCGACTGTTCGTCGAACGTTTCTTCCTTGGTCCCTTCTATCGTGTGTTTCAGCAAATAGTACAAACCACGAATGCTGGTTGTCTTGCCCTGCTCAATCAATCGTTTGCAGCCGCTGCCAACCAGGACGGTCTGCATATAGCTCTTGGCCTGCGACAAGTTGAACAACTCACGGCGGTTGGTACCGCTTCCCATCTCAATGAAGCGTTGAGCCTTGTTGTAGCGCACGTTGCTCAAGGAACGGGAGGGAATCTCCAGGTGCGGCGCTCGGCGTCGCCGGGCCGTCTCCACCAGGCCATCGGCGACAGTACGAAGCGATTTGAGCGTGCGTTTGTCTTTGCCACTCAACACGACCGGCTGGGAAGGGGCTTTTGCCAAGGCCGCCTTGGCAGAGGGAGCACTCTTTTTGCGCCGTACTTTCTTGGCCATGGTCGATATCCTGCCAGTCTACCTGCTGGCGAAAACGTGGTTGTGATTACTGAGGCGTCGCGTTACTGGCTCGTGGAATCATGGTGCGCCAGAGCATCTTGGCAGTCGGCGTGTCGCGGCCGGAACCGAGGTCAGAACAGCTTCTTTTGCGGATCGTTGTCGTTGGAGAGCATGTTTTGCAGCAGATCTTCGGGATCCTGCTGGACAATCAGCACGTTGTCACCGTAGTCCTCTTCGCCTTCCTCGACTTTGCGCCCGCGGTTGTCAAAGCGGGCGTCCGCTTCGGCGGTCTTCTTCTTGGCCACTTCGAGAAGTTGACTGTAGAGCTGCTGCTGGTCGGCACCGTTGATCTCACTCACCGCCCGAGCCACTTCACCCAAGTATCGAAGGAAGATATTGCGGCGTTCCCCCTCTTGCTTGACGCGCACGCGCCGCCGCATGTACATCCCCAGTTTGCGACCGACGGCCTGCAACCCCAAACGCAATTCCTTCTGAATCTCGGGGTAACCGGCGATGGCCTCCTTCGACTCGCTGGTGAACGGCACCCATACGCTGGCGATGTGCACCAGCACGCTGACCGGCCCGTTGGGGAGCGCATTGCGCGACTGGCTCAGCCCGTAGGACCGCCAGTTTGTGTTCATCACGGCTTCCGTAATGGCGCAATCTCGCTGCTTGAATTGCAGCGGGACGCGATTCGCATAGCGCAACACCTGAATCGTCTGCCCCTCCGAAGCATTGACGTTGCGCATCGCATAATGCAGTGCCTGGGTGTCGTCCCGAGACAACCTGGCCGGGGACGTTCGCGTCCCGAACTCGCACTCCTTCAAGATCCGGTCCGCCGCCGCCGCCCCCAGACCATCAAACGTATTGATCAGGAATTGACGCAGCGTTCGCGCGTCACTCTCACCTAACAGTTCGCGGAGCAACTCGAGCGACACCTTCTGCACGGCGTTGCCCCCGCCATAGGCCAACGCCACTTCAATCTGGAAAGGGTTTCCCCGATACACGGCCGGCGGGCGCGTTGCCGCACAATAGAACTCCCCCGGCACCACGTGGTGCAGCCCTTTGAGCAACAACTCCTCGCCGATCGGAACGACACAGTCGGTCGCGGGAGCCGAAATGCGGGTCTTCTGAATGGCCTGATACAGCGAATCAGCCTCTTCCCGGCCAATGCGGCGTGTCGATGCGCGAGTGCTCAGCTTGGCCGCCTCACAGATGCGCCGCGCGACGGAGGGGCTCACACGCGAGAAGGAGTTGGTCAGGAACTGCGAGATCGTGCCGCTCTTGGTATCCTTGAGCATCGTCACCAGCCGGCCCAGTTCGACTCCGTACGGATGGGGTTTGATCTCCTTCGGTTCCGCGGGCAATTGCCGCGTCGAGCGGCGGTACGTCTGGGTGTTCCCCTCGGGGTCTGCGTAGTGCAGCGTCACGTGGGGATTCGCAATCGCCGTCTGCTGCAAGTAATCGTCAACGCTCCCGCGACCTCGCTGGTATTTCCCCTCCAACTCGATCGTCACACGCGTGCCGCTGCGCACTTCCTGCCCCGTCTGGCCGGGCTTTTCCGGATCATAGTGCGACGCCCATTCGATGCCGTGCCGCTGCATGTAGGCCGACCCCGCCTCGCCAGGGGGGATGTCCACGCCGTCCCCTTTGCCATTGAGGATCTCCGGGACGTTTTTCTTGGTGTCGATCTGCAGCTCATAATAATGCGCCGGCTTGCGGAGCGAGATCTTCGAGATGATCTTCACCGGTTTGCCGGTGGTCAACATGCCGTACATTCCCGCCGCGCTAATGCCAATCCCCTGTTGGCCGCGACTCATCCGCAGCCGATGGAATTTGGATCCGTAAAGCAGCTTGCCGAAAATCAGCGGGATCTGCTTCTTCATGATTCCCGGACCGTTGTCCTGAGTCGCCACGCGGAATCGATTCGGTTGGGTCTGTTCAATGTGCACCCAGATCTCCGGCGCGATCCCCGCCTCTTCGCAGGCGTCGAGCGAGTTGTCGACCGCCTCCTTGACCGTGGTCAAAAGCGCTTTGCGAGGATTGTCGAAACCCAACAGATGACGGTTCTTGGCGAAAAACTCGCTCACCGAGATGTCGCGCTGCTTCTGAGCCATCGACTCAGCCGTCACCCGCCGGCGTGGTTTGCCGTTGGCGGACGACGCCTCAGACTGCCCGTTTTGCCCTGCCACGTCCGCGCCGGAAGCCGCGTCAGCCCTCCGCCGCACTCGCTTCTTCTTGCCTTTCACGGTTACCAACGCTCGGTACTCCTTGACCCGCAATGATTCCATCCAGGGGAGGTCAGACCCACGCAAGGGGAGGAGCCCCGCCGCGGCGCGGGTCGGTTTGACGATCGGAATAGACGGGGGTTCAGCCGTTCGGATTTTAACTCAAAGTGCAAACCTTCCTGCCCCTGCTAACGGATCCAACGCCGGAAAAACCTGTCGTTTTGCCAGTCCACACCGGATGCGAATCCCAAACCCTTCCCGATGGGAACCGAGCCACAAAAATGCGGCTTTACCGGCTACATGGGCACGTGTTTTACAGTTTGAGGATTATAACGATTAGGTATACCGCCTCCCAGCCTGCTTTCGCCGCAAGTCTCGTACATCGGCTCCGTTTGCCGCAATGATCAAATAAAGATGCACTCCGCCGCCCGACCTGACCGAGAAATTCTATTAGCCGCCCCGCGCCCTGCGGGCCGCCGTGTCCCCAGAGACACGCGGCGGGATTGGTCGAACTCGTCCTCGATCACCCCCCGCCCTTCCCACCGACAGACCCACCTGGTGGCATGAGCCGCCTGTTGAACCCGCAAAGGACCGTGAGCGGAAGCCCAAATCGGTCGCCATCCCCGCATGCAAGGAGGAGCGTTTCGATGCTTCGAATCTTTGGAAAAACGACTCTGCTCGCTGTCGCTCTCGTCGCCGCCACGAGTCTTGTCCTGCCGACGGCTCGACACCTGTCGGCTCAAGAGCTCGAGTCATGTCCCGACTCCGGTATGGGGAGCAGATCCGCCGCCGGCGTCTGCCCCGGCTGTGCCAAGTGCGGCCTGCACCACAACCAGACCGTGAATTGTCGCCCCCAGCAGTACGGGCAGCCGGAACTGTTTCACAACTACTACGTGCCTGGCACCTGCGGCGGTGTCCCCGCCGCCATGTATCTGGCACCCCAGCCCGTCCCGGCGCTGGTCGGCCATACCTACGTCACCTATCAGCCGCTGATGCCCCACGAATTGCTGTACCAGCACCACCGCACCTACTACCGCTACTATGACGGCGGACGAGGCCTGACGCGGACACACGTTTCGTGGTCTCGACCACCGCTGACCGGTTGGACCTCCACCCTCCGGATTGCTCGCTAGCGCTCCGGGCTTTCGTTTTGACGAGGGAATCCAGACAATGAAGAAACTGCTCCTGTGCCTGATTCTGGCAGCCACCGCGTTGATCTTCGCTCCGCGAGATGCCTACGCTGGCGGCCGCCGTGCCACGGCCAATCGTTGGGGCGAGCGGTTCGCTCGGACCACACCCTGGCACGGCCAGTACTACTACGCCCCCTGGGGGGCCCCCACCGCTTTGGTCGTTCCGCCTGTATCCAACATGCAGACCAGTTTGAGTTGGGGCGTCAGCCAGACCTCCATGATGCCGATCTATCATCAGTTCTCGCGCCCCTATCCGGGTGACGGAGCAGGTACGGGAGTCGGGTTCCAGCCGACACCCAGGTGGCCCAGCCATACCGACCAATTCGGCATCTACTACGTGCGAGGCCCGTGGAGATAGTGGCCGCGGACAAAACAAATCAGAGAGAAACTGGGGCGGCAGGTCCTGCGGGCCAGCCGCCCGTTTTTCTTGCGCTGCGCGTCGGCACACTGTCGCGTTTTTGATTCGCGACAAGTCAAATCGACGACAGTTCCCCGACGCTTCCAATCAACTGCGCAGCACCTCGGTGCGTTCAAGTGGCGGCGATAAAACAACTTAGCGCAGCCTGCGATCCTTGGGCGCGATTGGCACGCCGAGTGCATCCGGGTGTGTTCTCTAAAAACAAAAGGAACACTCTGGCACGGGGGCCCAATCATGCTCATCAACTTCATGCTCATCGCCGGCGGACTTGCCGTTTGCTCGATCATCTCCTGCTGGACCGTGCGTCCGGTACGCTGCGACAATCCCTATTGGATCTAAATCGAGTTGCATGATTCGTGGAAGTTTCGCAACCGCCAAATATGGCCGAAGGCCATCATCATCGTAGCCTGGGGTGCAACCCCAGGAAATCGTTGCCACCACACAGGTTTTGGCTGAAAGCCAAAATCAACGGACCTCCGTCAGCAATGTGAATATGGCCTTCGGCCAAATGGATCTATCGTGTTTGAAATCCTGGGGCGATGCCCTCGTTGTTTTACACAAGTCTGATTTCCATTGGGCTCGTCCCAGTGGGATCACAACTGGTTGGCTACCTATCACCCTCACAATTCCTGTGCTCTCCGCCGGGCTTGTCTCGGCGGAAGCGGCGACTTTCACGCGACAGCACCGGCGACAGTCGTTACTTCCCCCGGGACAAGCCCGGCGGAGAGCAGAAATGAGTGATGTTAGAGATGATGCTCATGGTACGAGTGTAGCTCGTCAGTTGTCGCTCCCACTGGGACAAGCCCAGCGGAAGCGTGCGCAGCAGATGTGTGCAACAACGAGGGCGATGCCCCAGGCTACGATGACAAAGGCCTTCGGCCAAAAATTCCACGAATCGTGAAAAGTGATTTAGTGCCGCAAAGTATCTTTTGCGGATTGGCCCGATACAGCAATTCTGGCCCAATCGCAAGAGGCATTTCAGTTTTCTATGACAGCAGTTCCTGGACCACGCGGGCTTCTTCGACGCCTGTCAAACGGACGTCGAGTCCCTGGAATTTGCGGGAGAGTCGGCGGTGATCGATGCCAAACAGATACAGCATCGTGGCATGGAAGTCACGCACGTGCATGCGGTCTTCCACGGCGTTATAGCCGAGTTCGTCGGTGGCGCCATACGCGATCCCGCCCTGGACACCGCCGCCCGCCAACCACATGGAAAAACCTCTAATGTGATGATCTCTTCCCGTGCCCTGCGCCATCGGGGTGCGACCAAACTCTCCTCCCCAGATAATCAAGGTGTCCTCCAACAGCCCTCGTTGTTTCAGGTCCTTGACCAACGCGGCCGTGGCTCGATCGACCTCTTCGGCAGTAATCTCCATCGACTTCTTGATGCCACCATGATGGTCCCAAGCGCGATGGTAAAGCTGCACGAAGCGAACGCCGCGTTCCAGTAGTTTGCGAGCCAGCAGGCAATTGGAAGCAAACGTACCGTCACCGCCACGGGTACCGTACAGGTCGAGCGTTTCTTGGGTCTCACCGCGAACGTCCATCAGTTCCGGGACGCTGGCCTGCATCCGAAAAGCCATCTCATACTGGCTGATACGGGTGGCGATTTCCGGGTCGTCGACGAACTCGCCCAAGAGATGATTCAGTCGATTGGTCGTTTCGACCAGATCACGCTGCTGCGCGACCGAGACTCCGCTGGGACGATTCAGGTACAACACGGGAGCTCCCGACGACTGAAACTGAACTCCCTGTAGACGCGAGGGCAGGAAACCGCTGCTCCACTGCCGGGCGGCGATCGGTTGTGCCTGCCCACCCTTGCCGACCGAGGTCAGCACGACGTATCCGGGCAGATCATCCGCCTCAGATCCCAGTCCGTACAGCAGCCACGATCCCATGCTCGGTCGTCCCGCGATGGCACTGCCCGTATTCATCAGGGTATGGGCAGGGTCGTGATTGATCTGATCGGTGTGCATCGAGCGTACGATGCAGATGTCGTCCACAATCGTTCCCATCTCGGGAAACAAGGAGCAGATCTCCTGGCCGCTCTGGCCGTAGCGTGCGAAGGGATGCTGCGGGGCAAAACAGTTGAGTTGCTGCCCTTGTAGCTGAGCGAGCTGTTGTCCCTCGGTCAGGGAAGCGGGCATCGGCTTACCATGCATCTCGGCCAACTTGGGCTTGTAGTCAAGCGTCTCGAGATGGGAAGGCCCACCTGCCATGCAGAGGTGAACCATGCGTTTCACGCGGGGGGGAAATGCAGCGGATCAACAACGCCTCGCGACGCCCTTTTGTCTTCGGTGGAATCACCTTCCGCCAGTCCGTCACGGCGTAACAGTGTGGCGAGCGCCAGGGAGCCGATCGAAAGCGCGGAACGACGCAAGAAACCACGCCGATTGGCTTGCCAGAGTTCGCGGTCGACGTGTTCGTTCACCAGTGCACTCTGCATGGAATCGTTCCTATTCAATACCGCGTGATGGTCTCGTGGAGATTCAGTACCGCGCGTGCCACGCAAGTCCAGACCGCCAGCTGGACGGGATCCAGCGACTCGTCGACTGGCGTCAAGCCAGTTTCGATCAACTTGGCGGCCTCGGAAGGATCCTGCTCGTAGACGACGCAGTTGCGCCGGCAGAACTCGATCAGACTTGCCTCTTCTTCCCGTGACGGTTCGCGCTGCAGCACCTGCCGATAGATCCACCGCAAGCGGGAAACCTGATCATCGCCCCCCTCTCGCAAGGCGTGCATGGCCAGAACTCGTGCGGCTTCGACATAAGTTGGATCGTTCAGTAACACCAATGCTTGCAGCGGCGTGTTGGATCGGTCACGACGCGCGGTGCATTCTTCGCGCACCGGGGCATCGAAGGCCAGCAGACTCGGATGCAAAAAGGTCCGCTGCCAATGCGTATAGAGTCCGCGGCGGTACTGGTTGGGGCCCTGGTCGTGCTGATAAGTGCGTTTGGGAAAGTTCAGTTGTGCCCAGTAACCGGCTGGCTGGTAAGGCTTGACACTCGGTCCTCCGATCCGCGGCACCAACAGCCCGCTGACGGCCAGAGCATTATCACGGACCATTTCTGCGTCGATTCTCCAGCGGGACTGACGCGCCAGCAGCCGGTTGTAGGGATCTCGCTGCTGCAACTCGGCGCGTGGATCCGATGCCTGGCGATACGTGTTGGACATGACCATCAACCGAACCAGATGCTTGACATCCCAACCACTCTCCATGAACTCGGCTGCCAAAAAGTCCAGCAACTCGAAATGGGTAGGCCACTGGCCCTGCGATCCCAGATCGTCGACCGAACGAGCAATACCTCGTCCGAACAAGAGCATCCACAAGCGGTTCACGAACGAACGAGCGGTCAACGGATTATCCGGTGCCACAATCCAGCGGGCCAGATCGAGTCGATTGAGCGTGCGTCCGGATACCTCGGGCTGTCTGAGAAACTGCGGCACACCGGGCTGCACGATTTCTCCCGATTCATCCATCCAGTTGCCGCGGGGTAGGACGCGCATCAGGCGTGGTTCTCCGGCGGCCGTGGCCAGAGTTGTCACGATCGAATTGTTCAAGGCTTTCTTGTCGGCAGTGAGCTTGGCAAGCAAAGCACGTTGCGGCTGCAACTCTGCCGCAGACTCCTGGAACCGTTGCCACAGTTGCTCAGTCTGCTCGGCGGTTCGCTGCGTTGAATCGACCGCCAGGATGGCGGCCAGCGATTCGGGAAGAATGCTGTCGACGGTCAGCGCTTCAGGAGTCGTGGCAGCGTACAAACGGAATCGTCCCAATGTGTGTTGCGCGCCGTGATTCTGAGTGATGGTGAACGTCAACACGGGCGAAGGCTGTGTATCGCCACCCGCTCCAACGCGTATTGGCTCGGACATCACGAACACGGCCTGCGACGGCTTTCCCACTTCGGGCAGGATCGCCCAGCCAGTGGTGTTACCCCGCACCAGGTGCTCAACTTCAAATCCACTTTGAGAATGGGACGCGGTGGCTGACTTCCACTTCACCGGCTGATCGCCCCACGCCAGTTCAAACTGCTGGACCACAAAGTTGCCGTTTCCGGCGCGACCCGGTCCCTGGGCCGGTAATGATGGATCGGCCATCAGTTCGAGCCGGATGCTGGAAAACTCCGCCTCCGGCGCGTTTACCTGGATCGTGTAAACGTCTTTGTCGGGATTCGTGCCCGTTGCCAGGATCGACCCGTCGGGCTGTATCTCGAGCGTCGCGCCCAGGGCCGATTCGCTGCTGGAGGGCCGCAACACAACCCACGGTCCCGCAGTGTGTTTGAGTTGCGTCTGCCAGGCGGAAAATTGCTGCACCCGTTGTGGGCTGCGAAGTTCCAAGTCCGCCTCTGCCGCGGCAATGGAAAGATTCAGTGCATGCAGCTCCTGCTCTTGCTGCGGCGTGGGAACTGGCAGTTGCTCGATGTGTACTGCACCCGGCACAATCCCTTGTTCCTTGATGTCGGCAAAGAAGGCGGCGAACCGGTAAAAGTCCTTGGTCGTGAAAGGATCGAACTTGTGATCATGACACTCGCAACATCCCAGCGTGGAGCCCAGCCACACACCGCCGGTAGTGCGCACGCGATCGGCGGCGTATTTGGCCAAGTACTCTTTGGGCTGCACGCCCCCTTCTGCCGAGGCTCGGTTGAGTCGATTGTAGGTGGACGCGATCCTTTGTGTCCGCGTGGCGTCGGGCAGCAAGTCGCCCGCCAGATTCTCAATCGTGAACTGATCGAACGGTTTGTTCTCGTTAAACGCCGCGAGAACGTAGTCCCGATAAGGCGCAACACTGCGATCCTGGTCGCCATGATACCCCAGCGTATCGGCGTAACGAACCAGATCCAGCCAGTACATGGCCATCCGCTCGCCATAATGCGGCGAAGCCAGCAGGCGGTCGACCAATGACGCATACGCATCTGACGACGTATCCTCCACAAAGGCTTGCACCTCTTCGGGTGTGGGAGGCAAGCCGGTCAGATCGAAGAACAACCGGCGCGCCAGTGTTCGGCGGTCCGCCGCCGGGGAGGGCTTGATGTCCTCGCGCTGCAGCCGGCGCAATACGAAACTATCGATCGCGTTGCGTGCCCATGAGGGGTCGTCCAACTCCGGGACGTCGGGACGCTTGACCGGCATCCGCGACCAGTGCTCTTCCCACGGGGCACCCTCGGCGATCCACCGAGTCAGGATCTCGCGCTCCTGCTCGCTCAGCGGCTTGCCGAATTCGGCCGGAGGCATCCGCATATCGTCGTCCTCGGACGTGATGCGCAGAATCAGCTCGCTGTCCTGCGGCTTGCCAGGGGCCACAACCTGGTACCCACCTCGGTCGTCTAACGCTTCTTCCTGTCGGTCCAGCCGCAAATCAGCTTCGCGCGAACCCGAGTCAGGACCGTGACATGCAAAGCATCGGTCCGACAAGATCGGCCGTACATCTTGATTGAATTCCACGGGATCCCCGGCACGGGCCGGTCGCGGAGCAAGCGCCAGGACAACCAAAATGACGAATGCGGTGAAACAGACGTCCCTGGCGGAACGTCGCCAGCTGCATGGGGGCAGGCACCGGCATGCCCGATCGGCGGCTTCAGCCGCGTGAAATGCGCAAATAGCCGTTTTCATGGTCGCACCCATATTCGCCTTGTCTGAACTCGCGATCCGTCGATGCTCCGTTGCAGTCACGCGATAAGCAGGGACGACGGATCATCATCACTCCGCTCGATTCAGGTTACCACGATTCGCCTGCCAGACAAGCAGCGCATAAAAGCAGGGCGGGAGTAACACTCCCGCCCTGCATCGAGTCACTTTTGCCATCCACAGCCAAACGTGGATGTGAACGAAAACCCACTACTTGGCAGCTTCCGGCTTGCCGCCGGGACCACCAATCGGCTCCATTTTTACCTTCGATGGATCCAGATTCTCTTCCTTAAAATCCGGATTGGCTCTCGGGTCCGGTCGCTTGTTGCAGCCCACCATAGCGGGCAAAGCGACGACTACACCCAACAGCGCACAGGCCACCACCGAACGCCTAATCCATTTGCTCATCGTTTTCGCTTCCTCTTAGCTGAAAAACCGTAAAAGTTCCAGGCGAAATCACAAGGTGGAATCAAACGTGTCGGCGATTCCGTTCAGGTTCACCCAAAGGAACCAGGTGATGTCCTCGCTGACCGCCGTTACGCTACCGTCACCCTTGGTACACATCACCACGCCACCCGAGTGAACACCACTGGAGCCAGGCCACTCGACGTTCATACCCCAGGCCGTCAAATACGTGGGCCCGTAAAGATACGGGTTCGTGAAACCAGGACACCAACCACCACCCGGTCCGGAATCGTCGAAGAACGAAAATCGCGTGGTTCCGCCTTCATTCGATCCCCAGCCGTTGGTCGTGTGGGCTACGAACGCCGCGCGGAATACGTAGCTGCCCGTACGTTCGGCACCCGTACCGGTTGTGTTGAACGGGCCACCGTAGTAACCGTGGCACGAGGTTTCCGCTACGATCACGGTGTTGGAAGTTCCATCACGGATGTCAGCCAGTTTCCGAAACTTCTTGCCGGGTGCAAACAGACCCGACACGTCTGCGTTGCGCACCCAACCTTTGCTCAACCAAGGTTCCCAGGGGCCAAAATTGGCGGTCGGCCACCAGTGATAACCTTCGGTACCTGAATAATTGGTCCAGGCCGCGCCATGGGTTTCGGTCGGATTTTCAAACCCGTTGTCGGATGGGCAACTCAAGGTCGTAAGCTTGGCAGCCACATGTGGCTGTCGCCAGGCAGGGAGTCGAAAATCAATGCTATCGTACAACGCCTGCTGTTCGATGAACGGCAGGATGCCGGTAATCCACGTGTGGTGGTATGCCCGCGGCAGATAGCCGATTTCATACTCCGGCTGGTCAGGGTATCCCCAAATGATCTTCGGGAATTTCTTGTACACGTCCAGATAGTTGTGCAGAGCCAACCCGATCTGCTTACTGTTGTTCGAGCACGACATGCGTCGTGCTGCTTCGCGCGCCGCCTGCACTGCCGGCAGCAGCAACGCAACCAGAATTCCAATGATGGCGATGACCACCAGCAGTTCCACGAGCGTGAAACCATGTCGGCGTTTTCGATCCATAAATGCAACCTCCCAGATGAATGAAGAAAGAGAAATAGAAGAAGGACCGGTTAAGTTTCCTCAAGTGATGCCGGGCCTATCCGCAAATCCGACTGCGCTGAGAGAATTCAAGCAGCGAATTCACACTCCGTCCGTCAACCTCGCAAGAAACAACTACATAACGAGAACGTCTATCGCAACATCCCACCGTTAAGAGACCGCGGGATATTTCCATAAGTACATTTAACCTATCGTGTTCAATTCACGAAAGCAAGCTTACGGGCCCAATTTTGGCAATTTACGGGGTCCTTTCTGCTGCCGGGGTCCGCGCCGCGTCGGTCGCGGCGCACGGGCAGCGATCCGGGGCTGTCGGGTAGCAGTGGATCCACCCTGCCCGGAGGAAGCATCAAGGCGGGACCAACAAGGCCCAAAAACCCCACGATTGTACGGCCGCAGACGGCCCGCCGGCAGCTGAGCAGCGTGAATGGACTACCGAGCCGATCCGGTTCCTTCGACCAGCGTCACGAGTCGATCCACCTGGGGGCAATCGAAGACTTCCGCCGCGCCGCCGAGCCAGCGGACCTCGACCCGGTCCAAACGCTCGTGTCGCCCCAACCCGAAGTGCAGACGCGCCGTGTGATGACTCTGGTAACCACGTCCGGCATGCACTTCGTCGATCTGCCTCAGGTCGCCCGCCACCACTCGGACCTGGGAACCTACAGCATCCCGATTGGCGTGGGTGCCGCGCAGGCGAAACTGAATCCAATGGTTGTGATCCGGGGAATCGTTCCGCA
This sequence comes from uncultured Planctomycetota bacterium, assembly GCA_963700575.1. Classification (GTDB taxonomy): domain Bacteria; phylum Planctomycetota; class Planctomycetia; order Pirellulales; family Pirellulaceae; genus JAJRVM01. The sequence goes on from CAVOYC010000005.1 coordinate 215,473, forward strand.
GAATGGTGGGCTCGCGTCGCGAATTCAAGATCACCACATCCAGGTCACCATCGTTGTCCAGGTCATCAAAACCGGTCCCTCGGCTGCAACGTTTCAACCGCATGCCGTCGCCACTTTGGGACGAAACGTCGATGAATTTTCCATCGCCGGTGTTCATCAACAGGATGTTCTGGGTCTCATACTCCACCGTATCGTCCTTCAGGGCGACGTTGTCTTCCAAGTGCCCCGTGGCCAGGAAGATGTCACGGTCGCCGTCGTTGTCAAAATCGACGAACCCCACGCCCCACGTGACCGGGCGAACGGCCGTCGTGCCGGCGCCGGTCAAACGGCTCACGTCATCGAAGTATCCCCGTCCCGAGTTGCGAAACAGCACCGGCATTTCGTCTTGATAGTTGGTCATCATAAAGTCCAACCAACCATCGTTGTCAAAGTCTCCGCAATCCGCGCCCATACTTCCCTGGGCTTTGCCCGTTACATCGAAGGCGGTGCCTTCAAACAAGGCGACTTCGGAAAAGGTTCCCGAACCATCATTCTGGAACAGGAAATTCGGCGTCATATCGTTGCAGACAAAAATGTCGGTGTCGCCATCGTTGTCGTAGTCGCCGCACACACCTCCCATTCCGGTTCCCAAATGCGCGCCAATCCCCGAACGGTCGCTCACGTCGTGGAACGTGCCGTCGCCGTTGTTGTGGTACAGCGTGTTGGAATCCGGCTCGTAGGCCAGGGGTGAGGGGTACGCGGAAATGCCGCGCAAAGTCGTGCGGTCGTGCCTGGCGAGGGAGAATTTCACATAGTTGGAAACAAACAGGTCAAGTAATCCGTCCCCCTCCGCATCCAGCAGCAGAACGGCCGCTCCCACGCGATTCCCGTTCTCGACCCGTGCGATGTCCGTCGCGTCGGTGAACACGCCGGCGCCCTCGTTTCGATACAGCGCGTTCCGCCCATGGTTGTTGACATACAGGTCCTGATCGCCGTCGTTGTCGTAATCCGCCGCGGCAACTCCCAGACCATGTCTCGTATCCCCCAGGCCCGATCGCTCGGTGACGTCGGTGAATCGCCAATCCCCGTGATTGCGGTACAACGCGTCTTTGGGTAGCGGCCCGCTCGACGTGCCTTCCAAGGGTGCCCCGTTCACAAAGTAAATGTCAATCCATCCATCGCCATCGTAGTCGAACAATGCCAGGCCCGTGCTGATGTATTCCACGATGTGATATGCGCCAGTGCTACCGTCATCATGTCGGAATTGGATTCCTGTTTGCGCCGTCACGTCATGCAGCACAATCGTGCTCTCCACGCCGCTGGCCGAACCCCATGCGACGCTCATCGCCGCGGCCAGCACCAACATGCGCATGGCCGTCGGTGTCGCTTTCAGACCGATCCCCAATTTATCCCTGAACACAAGCCATCCTCTCGCAACAAAGCCTCCGTCCGCCAACCAACCCTCTCACCTCATCACCCTCCCCTCACCTCATCACCGTGCTGCCGCTTGCAGCTGGTCGCGCAGCTGGCGGTACGCCTCGTTGCCGGGCTCCAGCTTGACGGCCTCGTTCAGCGTTACGAGGGCTTGGGCCATCTCTCCCGCCCGCATCTGGATCCGGCCCAGGATGACGTAATGCATTGCCACCGGTTCGAGTCGAATGGCCTCGCGGGCCAACCGCACGGCATCCTCCGGATGGTGTCCCGATTCCAGGTACACTTCCGCCAAACCAACGTACCCCCGCGCGTCCAGCGGCGCCAATTGAATAACTTGTTTGAGGGCGGATTCAGCCGCGTCATAGCGACCGGCGTGCGCGTTGAGCACACCGAGCCGCCAGTTCAAATCAGGGTTTTTCGGATCGGCAGCCACGGTGTCCTCGCAGACCTTCACGGCTTGCGGCAAATCATGCATCGCCTGACACAGAGAGATGAGGAGCAGACGACAGGGGAGATTCTCGGGGTTGACGACCGACGCCACGCGGCAGAGTCTCGCGGCCTCGCGCAAATCGCCGTGGTGCTGGTAGAGCCGAGCCGCGTAGACCGAGGATGACGCGAAGTTCACGCGTGTCATGGTGATGTCGAAGACCTCGGCTGACATGCCCTCCACCCGTTTGGGCTGCTGCGCCCGCAATTGGGTGCACTTCTCGAGATACTCGCGCGCTTCCGCGCGTTTCCCAAGTCGCATCAGGGCCGTACCCAGGCCGAAATAGGCCTCGCTCGACTTAGGTTGCAGCTCGATCGCCGACTGGAAGTTCTTCCGGGCGTCGTCAAACGTGCCGAGCTGCAGTTGCATCTGCCCCAGCTGTACCCGGCTTTCGGCCGCCGTCGGAACTCGCTCGACGTGCTGCCTTAGCACGGTCACCGCCTCCTCCACCCGTCCTGTTCGTGCCAGCACCTCCGCCAGCTGATCAGCCACTCGCGGCAGGGCATCGTCAATCACCAATGCCCGGCGGAGGTATTCTTCGGCCGTCGCGTCATCACCTCGTTTGATCGCCAACTGAGCAAGCCCGTGGCAGGCGTCGGGGCGACGCGCGTCCAGCTGTAGGCAATGCTTCCAGGCGCGCGAGGCTTCGTCCGACTTGCCCAGGTACAAATACACCCGGCCCTGTAGATCGAAGGCCGTTGGATCGTTCGGAAATGTCGATACCACGCGCTCTGCCATGCGTGCCATGGCTTCCATCAGCTCTTCGTGCGTTTCGGGCGGATCGTCATCGGTCGGGATCGCCGGTGACGCATCGACCGCAGGCATCGTGAATTCCAAGGGCCGAACAGGAGCGGAACCGGACTGCTCTGATGCCGGCACTGGCTCGTTGTTGCCGCTGGACAACGTCCAATACAGGGCGATCGACAGACCGATCACCACCAGACTTCCCAACGCCAACAGCCACCCGCCGCCGATCCTGCCAGACCGCTGGGCGGCGACGGCACCCGGATCCTGCGACGGGCGACGAGATGGCTTGCGCTGACGCATACTCTTCCCATCAGTTCGAGTCACAATGTGTGCATTGGGGCGTGCCCGGCGCGCTTCCTCAGCCGCGAAAAAATGGGGGCTTGGTCCCGATTCGATGGCGGTCCGTCCGCGCTGCTTGGTGACAGGCAATGAGAGGAGGACCGATGAACTCGTCTTATAGCGATGAAAAACTCGTCTTTATAGCAGGACAGTGCCGCGTTCCCTTCTAAGATCATCTTAAGGCCTTATAAGCACGGGCTTTATCGCCACCGGGCTGGTCCCGGTGGTCGAGCGTTTGACAACGACCGTCAATCTTGGCCACCCATGAGTTGCCTTCCTGCCGGCCATCGCCGCCTCCGGCGGCGATGGCCGGCAGGAAGGTTCGTTTTTCGGCTGCCAGAGTAGTCAGCAAACGCAGAACCACCGCTCGCGAGCCCGGTGGCGAGGGTCTGTTACGGAGCCACGCGTTCCGCACATCCATCGCTGCAAAATGGCGGTCTACAAATAGTCTACCTTCAATGTAGTCCTCGCGGTAACTGTCGGGTAGCCGCGGTGTGGTCCAGCCATTGTTTCGAGCGGTGCCAGGGATTCAATGGCCGCACCAGCCAGGAGCAAGAAGCGAACAGGGCAGGAGTCGGCACTCCCGCCCTGGTTTGCCTTGTCTGCGCTAACTGCGGTCACGCTGCCGTCGTCTGTTGCTCGCGGCACAGGCAGCTCGCTAGAATGATCCACGGGTAATACTTGACTCGACAACTTGCGTTTCAGGAGTTTAGTTCATGAGAAACTGGCGTCGTTTTTCGATCTTTTCCGTGTTCTCAGCCCTCCTGACTCCTCCCCTGCTGTGGGCCGCACCGCCTGACCCACCCCCGACTGGAGTGGCATCCGCGGAGCTCAGTGCCCAGCGGGAAGCGTTCATTCGGGATTTCCGACGCATCAATTTGAACACCACTCCCGACGACGCCAAGTTCCTGCGCATTCTGGTGGAAAGCACACGTGCCAAGCGGGGCGTGGAGGTGGGAACCGCCACCGGATACGGTGCCCTGTCCATGGGACTCGCTTTCGAACGCAACGGGGGCCATCTGACCACCGTGGATATCGATCCCAAGATGGTCGCGGCGGCGCGGAAGAACCTGGCCGCGATGAAGCTGCAAAAGACGGTCGACGTGGTCGAAGGCGACGCGCTGGAGGTACTTCCTAAGCTGGAAGGCACGTACGACTTCGTGTTCCTTGACGCCCTCAAACAAGATTACCTGAAATACTTCCAGGCACTTGAGCCGAAGCTGGTTGTCGGGGCTGTCATTGTGGCGGACAACGTCATCCGCTCCGCCTCGGCCATGCAGGACTTTCTGAACCTGATGCGGACCAGCCCGGACTACCACATGGTGATCATCCGTGCATCCGACCTAAAGGATGACGGGATGGCCGTGATTTACAAACTCAAGTGATACGGTACGCCGGGGGCGCTGGAGCAGTACGGAAGCCGGTGCCCGGGCAAGTCGACGAGGGAACTTATGCCCAGGCCGTGGCGTCTTTGATATGTTTGGGGGTGCCGGCTGACGCTACGCGGTGCGAAGCACCAAGCTTCGTAACAGACCCTCGCCACCGGGCTGGTCCCGGTGGCGATAAAGCCCGTGCTAATAAGGCCTTAAGATGAACATGAAAACGCGACTTATCTTGCTGCTGTTGAGTTTGTCAACGGCTTTCGGCGCGATCCTGGCGGTATCTCAAGAACCACCCACGGCTCAGTGGAAAAAGGTGTATGACGCGATGAATGTCCGTCGCCCCCAAACGGCAATCAAGGAATTGGAACCGATCATTGAAGCGGCATTGCAGTCCAACAAGTATGACGAAGCGACCAAGGCGATCGCCCTGAAAATTTCACTCGAAGGCACCATCGAGGGAAGCAAGCCCGAAGAACGGATCGTGCGTCTGCAGACAGCGATGCAGGATCTTCCGCAGCCGATGCAACCGATCTTGGAAGTGATTCTGGCCAACTGGTATTGGGACTACTTTCAGCAGAACCGATGGCGTTTCCTGCAACGCACGCAAACGGCCGAGGCGCCGGGCACGGACATACAGACCTGGGATTTGCCGCGGATCCTGGCGGAGATCGACAAGCATTTCACGGCCGCTCTGAAATCCGAGCCGTTGTTGCAGCACACAGCGGTATCGCAATTCGATGCGTTGCTCACCAAGGGATCGATGCCCGACAGCTACCGTCCCACGATGTTCGACTTCGTCGCCTACGATGCGTTGCGGTTTTATGGTGCCGGCGAACAAGCGGCGGCGGCTCAAGACGCCTACGTGCTGCAGGCAGACAGTCCGATATTCGGTCCCTTGGAGGACTTTCTGGACTGGAGTATTGAGTCGACTGACATGGATTCCACCGTTGTGAAGGCCCTTCGCCTGTATCAACGACTGTTGGCTTTTCACCGGCAGGATGAAGACACGGCGGCACTGGCGGATGCCGATCTCGGCCGGCTCCAGTTTGGCTTCAACCAGGCATTTGGGGAAGAGAAGAACGCACGCTACAAGTCTGCGCTTGAGCGGTTCTCGAAACTCCGGGCCGATGCACCCATCTCCGCTCGAGCATTAGCCGCCTGGGCCGAAGTCCTGCGCAGTGAACAGGCGTTGGTCGATGCCCATGCCCTGGCTTTGCGGGGCTGGAAGGCCTTTCCCGAAAGTGTGGGCGGCAAGCTCTGCTACAACTTGATTCACGACATCGAAGCCAAGGAAATCGACGTCATGGTCGAACGCGTCTGGAACAACCCTTGGCCCGCGATTCACGTGCAGTATCGCAACGTGACGCAGATCCACTTCCGAGCCGTGCCTTATGAATGGTCCCAACTACTGGAACAGGGAAACTATTACCCCGGAAGAATGGACCAGGACCTGCGCAACGAGCTGCTGGCCAAGAGGCCTGCTCTCACGTGGTCTCAAGACTTGCCCGCCACGGAGGACTATCTTGCGGCGGCGGCGGTATTCCCGGTTCCCGACAGCCTCAAGCCGGGTTTCTATTTCTTGATCGCCAGCCCGGATCCGCAGTTTGGGGAACGCGACAATCGCGTGCTGGTTCAGGAGTTCTGGGTCAGTCCGCTGGCATTGGTGGTCCGTACAGGAGGCGGTCCGGACGTGATCGACGGCTTCGTGTTGGAGGCGGACACGGGCGAGCCGATCGGAGGGGCCCAGGTGCGTCTGTGGACGCGAAAACGTACCGGCCGGCAGTACCAATGGACCGAAGGACGCTCGGCGAAAACCAACGCCGACGGCGTGTTCCGCATCCAGGGTACTGCGAACGAGACGTACCTGCTGCTGGCACGGCACCAGCAATATGCATTGGCCACAGCGAATCAACTGCGTGGCTACAGCCGCGCGGCTGCTAAGCCGTTTGAACAAACGGTGTTCTTCACCGACCGATCGCTTTATCGGCCTGGTCAGACAATCCGTTTCAAAGGCATTTGTGTGGCTGTCGATCAGTCTCGCGACAAGTACCAGACGCTTGCCGGGAAGACGGTCACGGTTATTTTCGAAGACGCCAATCGCCAGGAGATCGCCAAACAGGTTTGCCGCACCAATGCATTCGGATCTTTCAGTGGTAGCTTTACAGCACCGCGCGACCGGTTGATGGGCAGGATGTTCCTGCGGGACGCCGCGATGCGCAACAATCAGACACAATTCAATGTGGAAGAATACAAGCGGCCGAAGTTCAAGGTGGAATTGGCGCCGCCGGTGGCGTCTGCGCGACTCGGCGGCGAAGTCCGGGTGCCGGGAACTGCCAGGTCGTACACCGGCGCGGCGATTGGCAACGCCAAAGTGAAGTACCGAGTCGTGCGCGAGGTGCGCTATCCTGTCTGGTGGTACTGGCGTTGCTGGTGGAATCCACCCCAAGCGCAATCCCAGGAGATCGCCCACGGCACCACCATCACTGAGTCGGACGGCACGTTTACCGTGCCCTTTACGGCGCGTCCCGATCTTTCGGTCCCGGAGAAGGATGAGCCAGTGTTCCATTTTGCGGTCCATGCGGATGTTACAGACACGACCGGTGAAACTCGATCGGACCAACAGAGCGTGAACGTGGCGTACACGGCGTTACAGGCCTCTCTGTCCGCGGAGGACTGGCAGACGGTGGATCAGCCGGTGAAGATTCGCATCGCGACCCAGTCGCTTGATGGCGAGCCGCGTCCGGCCAAGGGTACGATCAAGGTCTACCAGTTGCAGCAGCCGGATCGCGTCCATCGCACTCGGCTGACAACCTACGGGCAACCGTGGCGTCGACCGGCGGCCGGTCGCGCTGAATTGCCAGATCCCGATCTGTCGAATCCCAATTCCTGGGCGTTGGGACCGGTTGTGTTCGAACGTCGTTTGGCGACCGACGCGAGCGGTACTGTTACCGAATCATTTGAGCTGGTCGCCGGAGCGTACCGAGCCCTACTGGAAACGGACGATGGATTCGGTAAGTCCGTGACCGCCATCCTGCCGCTGCAAGTGCTCGATCCGACGTGCCGATCGATTCACGACCAAGATCCCCAATCTGGTTGCCGCACCGCACTGGATCGCGCAACCCGGTGAGACGTTCACGGCTCTCTGGGGCACCGGTTACGAATCGGGGCGCGCTTATGTCGAGGTGCAGCATCGGGACAAGATGGTACAGAGTTACTGGACCCGTAGCGGCGTGACTCAGGCCACGATGGAGCAAGCCGTGACAGAAACCATGCGCGGTGGCTTTACCGTCCGGGTGACTCAGGTTCGCGAGAATCGCGGCTATATCAGTTCTCACAAAGTCGATGTCCCTTGGACCAACAAACGTCTGACGATCAAGTGGGAGCACTTCGTCTCGAAACTGAAGCCGGGCGAGGAGGAATCGTGGACGGCGATTATCTCGGGGCCTGAGGCAGAGGCGGCCGTGGCGGAAATGGTAGCGGCTCTTTATGACGCATCGTTGGATGCCTATCTGCCGCACAATTGGCGGGACTTGCAGATGTTCCGCCAGGATTACGCTTCGTTGAACGTGCAGTTCGAAAACACGGTCGTACAGCTGCGCGGTCTGCTGGGACGGTTTGATCAAGATCGCCAGAATGTGACGATCAGCTACCGGTCCTTTCCGCCCGAGATAGTGGGACAAGCCTTCCCACGCCGCCTGATGCGAGGACTGGGCGTGGATGTCCCGGGGCAGGAGGGGCGTCTTTGAAAGTATGTGCCATGGACGCGGAGGGAGCCGATCGCGGAGGCGGCGGTTCCGATGGCAGCCGGTTTCGGCGGCGGGTGGCGCAGCTGCCGGGGAGCCGCCCGCCGAGCAGCAAATCGATTTGAGCAAGGTCTCCGCTCGGACGAATCTGAACGAAACCGCCTTCTTCTTCCCGCACCTGGTCTCGGACAAGGACGGTCGCGTGACCATGAAGTTCACGATGCCCGAAGCGCTGACCGAGTGGAAGTTCCTGGGATTCGCGCACGACAGCCAGATGCGTGGCGGATCCATGCTCGGACACCGCCGTCACGTCCAAGGATCTGATGGTCGAGCCCCTGCCGCCCCGCTTCGTGCGCGAAGGCGATGTGCTCGAGTTCACGGTTAAGGTGACGAACCAGTCGCCCACGCGACAGGCCGGCACGGTCCGACTGACCCTCGCCGATGCGCGTACGTTGGAGCCGGTGGACGATCGGCTCGGACAATACGAATAGCGACCGGTCTTTCGACATTCCGTCCAAGCAGTCCGAGAGCTTCTCGTGGCGACTGCAGGTCCCGGACGGCATGGGATTTCTCACGTACAAGGCGGTCGGTTCCACGGGCCGTCTGTCCGACGGCGAGGAAGGCTACCTGCCGGTCCTCTCGCGCCGGATCCTGGTGACGCGAGTCGCTGCCGCTGCCGATCCGCGATGCCGGGACGAAGAAATTCGAATTCACGAAGCTGCTGCGAGTCGGCAATTCCGACTCGCTGCAGCACCAATCGCTGACCGTGCAGATGGTCTCGCAACCTGCCTGGTACGCCGTGCATGGCGCTGCCCTACTTGATGGAGTTCCCCTACGAATGCACCGAACAGACCTTCAATCGGCTGTACGCCAACGCGCTGGCGCGGCACATCGCCAATTCCGATCCCAAGATCCGGCGGATCTTCGACCAGTGGAAAGGGACACCGGCGCTGGACAGTCCGCTGGAGAAGAACCAGGACCTGAAGGCCGTCATGCTGGAAGAGACGCCCTGGGTCCGGCAGGCTCAGAAGGAAAGCCAGGCGCGGCGCAACGTCGGCATTCTGTTCGACGCCAATCGGCTGCAGGAAGAGACGTCGCGCACGCTGCGGAAGCTGAGCGACATGCAGGAGGCGGACGGATCCTGGCCCTGGTTCCCCGGCGGACGGCCCAACGACTATATCACGCTCTATATCACGACCGGGTTCGGACGCCTGCGGCACCTGGGCGCTGACATCGATGTGGCTCCGGCCGTCAAGTCGCTGACGCGTCTCGACACGTGGATCGACGAGCGGTATCGCGAGATTCTGGCGCGTGGCGACAAAGAAAAGAACCACTCTGTCCCCCACGATCGCGCTTTATCTGTACGGCCGAAGCTTCTTCCTGGAGGACCTGCCGATCGCCGCCGCAACAGAAGGAGGCGGTCGACTACTTCCTGGAGCAGGCACGCCAGTACTGGCCCAAGCTGGCCAGTCGCCAGTCGCAGGCACACGTGGCGATCGCCTTGAAACGCTTTGGTGATCGAACGACGCCGCAGGACATCATGGTTTCGCTCAAAGAGCGGAGTGTCACCGATGAAGAACTCGGCATGTTCTGGCGTGACACCGAGCGCTCCTGGTGGTGGTATCGCGCTCCGATCGAAACGCAGGCCATGATGATCGAGGCGTTTGACGAAGTGATGAACGATGTCGAGTCGGTCGAGTTGTGCCACGTCTGGCTGTTGAAACAGAAACAGACCCAGGACTGGAAGACGACCAAAGCGACCGCCGACGCCGTCTACGGCCTGCTGCTGCGCGGTGCGAACCTGTTGGCGTCCGACGCTCTGGTCCAAGTATCACTGGGCGATCTGAAGATCGAACCGCAGCAAGTCGAAGCCGGCACGGGCTTCTACGAACAGCGGTTCGTGCGGAACGAAATCACACCCGCGATGGGACGACGTGACCGTCACCAAGACCGATCCGGGGGTCGCCTGGGGTAGCGTGCACTGGCAGTACCTGGAAGACATGTCCAAGGTCACGCCCTACGAGGGCACGCCGCTAACGCTCCAAAAACGGCTCTACGTCAAAGAGAACACGAAGAAGGGCCCGGTCTTGAACCAGGTTGACGGCCCGATCTCGGTCGGCGACGAACTGGTGGTCCGCATCGAACTGCGCGTCGATCGCGACATGGAATATGTGCACCTGAAAGACCAACGCGGCAGCGGCATCGAACCGGTCAACGTGCTGTCGCGGTACCGCTACCAGGACGGCCTGGCCTATTACGAGTCGACCCGGGACACGGCCAGCCATTTCTTCATCGACTATTTGCCCAAGGGAACGTACGTGTTCGAGTACTCGACCCGCGTGGTGCACCGCGGCCAGTACCAGTCCGGCATGGCGCAGATCCAGTGCATGTACGCGCCCGAGTTCAACAGTCACAGCGCAAGCTTTCCGCTGACCGTCGAGTAGCGCGTGGAGCCTCTCGAGGCAGGGCCATATTCGACAAACGACTGGCCCACGGATCCTGTCACAAAACAGCCCATCCGTGGGTCCGCGGAAATAGAGAAGCCGCCCGCTGCTCATCTCGCGCCGTCTGTCTCTTGCTGGCACCGCCTCGATGCATCCTCTTCGTGTCGAAATCTGCTATCATGGCGTGAGACGATTCGGCGATTCCTCAATCCCGGTCGTCCCTGCAAGCGATCTCCCCACGAGCCGCGTCAAGTTGTGAGTGCAAATAATGTCCCTGTTCGTACTGAACTCAATAGGAAGAAAGTGGCGCCGGTTGGACGCCGCGCTCATCACCTGGCTGCTGGCTGCGATGGTGCCGTTGGGCAGTGTCGCATCTCAGCGCGCGGTGGAAGATCCACCCGTGCTGGAGAACGAGCATGCCCGTCTGGTGTTCGACGCGCTGGGCGGACTGGATTCGCTCGATGACAAAACACTCGGCCATAACCATCGCGACGCGAGCCCTCCGGGGGAACTCTGGAAACTGCTGCTGGGCGACGGTCGGCAGATGGGTCCGGAGCAGGCGGGAACCGTCTCGTTCGCCTTGTCGGACGATGGAAAACGGGCCGACGTGCGATGGGTTGATTTCCGCGAACGCCCAAGCACCGGACCTGTCGGTGACGGCCCGGATCAGCCTGGAGCGGGACGAGCCCGTGAGCCAGTGGCGGATCTCGGTGCAAGGTCTCGGGGCACTGACGGTCCGGTCGTTACACTACCCGCGTCTGACGGGAGTCGCGCTGCAAGATCGCGAGGTGCTGGCCGTTCCGGCATGGATGGGTGAACAGACGCGGCGGGCCCGGCAGCTGCTCAATCCAAAGTCGGGCACGGCGTTGCGCCGCGAGTGGGCCTACCCCGGGCTGCTGTCCCTCCAGTGCCTGGCTCTGTTTCAGGAGCAAGGACCTGGTTTGCTGTTATCCACCGACGACACTGCCGCGCAGCGTAAGCGGTTTGCGGTATTCGGCGATGGAGCCGGCGGGTTAGGCCTGGAAGTGGTGCATGTGCCAGCCGGCATTCAGGCAGCTGAAGAATTCGAACCTTCTTATGCGGTTCAGCTGCGATTGTTTAGCGGCGACTGGTACTCTGCCGCCGAGCACTATCGGCATTGGGCGCAGCAACAGCGATGGGTACAGCAGAGCCGCAAGCAACAGAAGCTGACACCGGCCTGGGTCCATGACACCGGATTGTGGGTCTGGAATCGCGGCCGCTCACCCGGAGTGCTCGACCCGGCACGGGCACTTCAGCAGGCCGCCGGCGTACCGGTTTCCGTGTTCTGGCACTGGTGGCACGGGTGCCCGTATGACGCGGGCTTTCCGGAGTATTTACCGCCGCGTGAAGGGGCGGAGGCGTTCCGCCAGGCGGTGGCCGACTCACAGCAGCACGGTCTGCACAGCATTGTTTACATGAACCAGCGGTTGTGGGGCATGACTACTCGCAGCTGGACCGAGCAGCGAGCGGAGCAATTCGCGGTCAAAAACGCGGAGGGTACCGTCACGCCAGAAGTGTACAACACGTTTATGAAGGTCCCCTGCGCATCGATGTGCATGGGCACCGATTTCTGGCGCACGAAATACGCAGAGATCGCCGCGGAAGCAGTCTGCACTCTGGGAGTGGACGGTATTTACATGGATCAGGCCTGTTCCAGTCTCGCCTGTTATGACGCCTCGCATGGTCACCCGCTGGGCGGCGGTGCCTGGTGGATGGACGGTTTTCAGCTCTTGCAGCGTGACATTCGGCGACGCTGTGCCGACGCCAAGCAAGTGGTTTTGGCCGGCGAAGGCTGCGGCGAAGCGTGGTTACCTCATCTGGACCTGATGTTGAGTCTGCAGGTGAGTATGGAACGTTACGCGGTGCCTGGCGCCTGGGAACCGATTCCCTTGTTTCAGGCCGTCTATCACGACTGCGCCGTGTTGTTTGGAAGCTACTCGTCGTTGACCCGCCCTCCTTATGATGACCTGTGGCCGGCCAAGTACGCTCCGTCGGAACCCTTGAAGCTGCTCGACCGGAAATTTGCTCAGCAATTTCGCCTGGAGCAGGGGAGGGCGTTCGTCTGGGGGCAGCAGCCGACGATCGCCAATTTTCGGCCCGAGCAACTGGAAATGCGAGAATCGGAAATGGACTTCGTACTGCGGATCGCACGGCTGCGCCGCAATGCCCGGAAATACCTGCAAGACGGCGTGTTTCTACGTCCACCGTTGACGGGAACGGGGCGCATGACGATCCCTATGTCCCGCTTGTCTATTTACGCCGGTCAGCAGGAGACCGTACAGGAGTACACGCACGCAAGTGACATCGTATTGGCCGGTGCCTGGCAAGCTGCGGATGGCGCGCTCGCCGTGGCGTTGGCAAATCTAGCGGACTATCCGGTTCCGATCCACGTGACATTGACCCGTGAGGATTATCCGCTGGCCGAGCAGGGGGTGATTCGACGGATTCTGGAACGCGAGTCCGAGACAACGGGCACGTTCGAACAGGGTGAGGCGTCGTTGGAGATAACCCTCGATCCGGCGGATGTGCGAGTTTACGAGTTTCTTGGTCAGTAAGGTCCCACGCAGAGACATCGAGCACGCAGCGAGGAGAACGGATTTCTCTGCGGCCTCACGCGCATTACAGTGCATCCCAACGGTCGGGCACGCCAACGGCGTAAGATCCCGCAGCCCAGCCAGGGTGGCCCCCCAGCGTTCGGCACACGTCACTGCGCTTGGAACGGGTGGATCTACGTCTGTGGGGGCCGCTATGATTTCACCTTGAACCCAAGTTGCTGCAGCACGCCTATCACGCGTTCGCTCTGCTTCCCTTGTATTTCGATGATGTCATCTTTCAAAGTCCCGCCAGCACCGCAGGTGTTTTTCAGTCTGGTCAGTAGTGCTGGCAGGTCGTTGCCAACAGCGGGCAATCCACGAATGACCGTTACCGTTTTGCCCTTTCTGCGTTTCTCAAAGGAGACTCGGGCGGTCTGATTTTCGGGTGGGATCAGCTGAGCAGGTGGTGGCGGACATTGACAGTTCGATTCGAGTTCTCCGCACTGGTCACAACGAGGCGGACGGTGCCATTGTGTGCCCTCAAAAAGTCGCATGTGAGCCCCCAACTTCTGTCACATCCCGGGTGGGAGACAACGATCAAAGAGACATAACGTTAGCGAGTATCAATTTGCGGATGTTGTTAAATCTGGCGGAATAAACACGACGCGTCCGGTCCGTTCCTCGACATGGAGTATGCCGACGAGCATGGCATCTGCAGTGGCCACGACGCACGCGCCATGCCAGTCAGTTTCGTCGACAATCAGCAATTCAGCAATCAACAATCGCCGTTCATGTCGGCCAACCTGCGTTTTTTGGCGCAACAGAACAACAAAGCTAGCTCGACGACATGGACCCGCCCACCGTCACCCTCTCACCTCAACACCTCTCACCCTCTCATATCAATACACAAAGTGCTCCACCTCATAGTGTGCCACGTAGGGGCCTTGGCTGGCAGGCGACGCGCGGATGCCGTCACGAATCAGCTGTTCCTGTTGGGCCAGGCGTTTCGGCGACAGTGGTTCGATACCATCGGCCTGCGCCTGTTCGGCGTACTCGGCTCCATGCGCGGCCACGATGGGCGAAAGATAAACAAAGTCACCTTTGTCCAGTTGCATCGCGCGAATCAAAGCGATAGTTCCGCGCACGTGGGGGTCGAAGAAACGTTCGCCACCCGCCCCGACTAGGACGATCACACCGGCTCGCACACCTCCCTGCCGCGCGGCGCGGACGGTTTCGAGCATCTGTTCGGGACGAGCCGGTTTGCGCAACCACTCTAACAGCCCTTCGTCTCCCGTTTCCATGCCGATGAAGACCTGTCGCAGATTCAGTTGTCGCATCGCGGCAAATTCTTCGGTACCGATGCGCGTGCCGATGAAAGCATCCAGAAACGATGTGATCCCGTTAAATCGCGTACGCGATCCCTGCCACCATCGCGGCCCCACATTCGACTGATCGGGTGACGGTAATTCAAATCGTTCATTGACGCTGCGCAGAATCTGCTCGCGCCAGGCTGGTGATCCCATCAGTGCGTTCGCTTGTCCCAGGAAGATGCCGCGTCGCAGGGCCAGGCCGTCGCCATGGTAGCTCACCGCCTGATCGACGTGCCGCCGAAATTCCTCCACGCCGCGAGAGCGATAGATGGTGTCACGATAGAGCCCGCAAAACGTGCATCTGTTGTAACGACATCCGTCGCTGGCCAAGAGCACCAAGGAGGCATACTGGTCTGGAGGCAGCACCGGAATGTCGTGATAGAGGGCGCGGAACTGTGCCAGGTCACGGTATGCCGCCCGCAGATCAAACGAGGCGGCTCGAGCCGCGATCAACTCCAGCCGCTCCTGTTCATGCTTCTCACGTTGTGGCCGCGAGGCCTGGCCAAATCGCTTGGGGCGATAGGCACGCAGCACGTCGCGCAGTCGGCTGTTGGCTGCTTCCAACTGTCTGTCGGCTTCCGCGCGAGTCAAGTGACATCGCTCCAACCCTCCCCCTTCTTCACGCGTGCGTCTCCGCAACTTGATCGTGCGGCCCGAGAGTCCCCGCCTCCACTGCACGTTCGGTCGAGCCACCCGCAGTAGACGTCCCTGAAGATCGTAGTGCAGGATCTCACCATCATCGAAGTAGACGTCCAATCCGGTGTTCTTCAGCCCCAGAACCACCGATCCGCCACCGCCGCTCGGAGCAACTTTCGCGACCGAGTGATACACGGGGTACGTCTCTGGACGTTGGTGGTCTAGTGGCACAGGCCGTTTTGATGACATGCTCAATTCTCGCTCGGTACGATCGTGCTCGCCATGGACCTCGAAGTATTGGCGCGGCATACGGGAACCAAGAGACGCCGATGCACAGGAACATGATAGACCCCCGAAACGCTCCCGCGCAAAAGGGGAATGCCGCTTTGAAACGACCCCGTCCCTTGCGTCTATGGTCTGCTTGCGGATCCTGCCGCCGATGGGATATCTTGCATGGCTGGTAAAGTTCTGGCTGGTACCCAATTTACCCGGATCACAGCGATTCTATCTGCAATTATACGGAGTCCCCAGCATGCTCAAAGGACAACTCATTCATCCCCAGATCCTGGACGTCCTCGGACGCGCTGGTCATGGTTCGAAGATTTTGATCGCCGACGGCAACTACCCGTTTTGCACAAAGCTCGGGCCCCATGCTCGGTTGGTCAATCTGAACCTGTCTCCCGGTCTGGTCGATTGCGTACAGGTCCTTCGGGCACTCGTCACGGCGATTCCCATAGAGGATGCCGCGGTCATGCAGTACGCCACGTCGGGTCCCTATGCTCTGGCCGTGGAACCCGAGATTTGGGGCGATTTCCGCGACACGCTGCAGGCAGCCGGTTTCACTCAACCCTTGAACACCATCGAACGATTCGCCTTCTACGATGCGGCGGGAACTCCCGACGTGGCGTTGACAATTGCCACCGGCGAACAACGGATCTACGCCAACTTGTTGCTGACCATCGGGGTCGTGATGCCTTAACGCGGCCAGGAAATCGAAGCCGTGACAGTCGGCTATGTCAAATCCCAGAGGCAGCTGCACCTGAGCATGCGGCGCAATTACTCAATGGCCCGCACAATGCCGAATGTCGGATTGCGAATGATGAGGCGTGCGGATTTTGAGCTGATCCGAACAATGCAGGCGCGTTGGCCGGTCGAAATCGAATTCGAGGGCTCTCACACCGTACGGCTATTCGGTTACACCGCAGAGGCAACCCGGGATGCGGCGCATGATCTGCAGCGCCTCATTCCGTGGACCGCTTCAGCAGAAATGCAGCTGCCAGAACGAGCAGCCTTCAAGGCATGGATCATCAATGCATACGGTGGCGTCAACAAGATGTGTCGCGCCACGGGCGCCTTGGTTCGCTACCTGGACGCCAATCGGATACTGGTTTGTGCCGACACCAATCGCGGACTGGACTGCTTGCTGAAATTAATGCAAACCAACGTCCCGGACACACAGATCGACGGGATTCAGCTGTCGCACAGCGAACCCTTGTTGAAGTGTCGGTGGGCTTCGCTCACAGAAGACTAGCTCACGGTGTGCGGGACATGCTCGAGCCTGCACTATCCCTTAGGCTGCACGGGATTGGCCGCGTCGTCATCCATCGGGCCAACACGATCGCGTTGCTTAATGCCCATGACGCGCAGGAAATGCTGGGTGGAGATGCCTGACGCCAGTTCCGTGGCGCGAATGGTCCAGACGCCGGGTGTCTCATTATGCGCCACGTCGAGTTCCACAACGAGATGACCGTCTCGTGCCGCCCAGTAACCGCTGCACTCGGCCAACCGACCGGTGGCGTCCTCAATCGCCAGTTCCAGAGGGATGATCGCGTTGAGCCGGTGGCCGGACGCATCTTCGACGTCAATCGTCAGTTCGACCTTGTCCCCACAGACGGCTTGCGTGGCGCTTGCCAGGCGCAAGCGATCAATCGCTTGCGGGGTTATCATCAGAACTGCCCCTTCACAGGGCCCCAAATCCATATCCCAACGGAGGGCGGATTCCTGAGTGACCGTCTTGATCGTGTTTGTCTTGATCGGCCGATGATGAACCAGGTCGTACACGAAACCGCTCGATCGTGGCAATTCAATGGTCGTGCTTGAGGGTAGGCCGTTTTCCATCACGCGACCGTGATGCCCCACATAATCTCCAAATTCGCGATGGTCGTTGACGAGAAACAGATAACGTGCCGAACCATGACTTCTCACGTACGGGATCACTTCGCAATTGGAGGAACTGACGAACTGCTGGTAGCGGCCGTCGAGTCGTTGCCGCAGCTGTCGTGCCAGCAGGAGCAGTTCGGCCTTGTCCTTATCGGCGTGACCTGTCCGGCTGTAAGGCTGTAGCAAAATGTCGGGTTGGATCGCGGGACATGTGTGGTCGTCGCCAACTATCAGGCCACCGCGCTGCTGAAAGGCCCGAATGCGTTGCACGACCGACTCAGTCAGCACGTCGCAGTCGGCCATTGACGAAGAAGCGGCCCGTGCCTTGACCGTCATAGACGAAGGCGATGTGATACCACGTCCCCACATCAAGAACGAGGAGTTCGGAATGCCAGGATTCAGAGCGGCTGCCAAAGCCGAGATGGGCCTGCAAACGTCGTCGCCCGTGTTGCCCCTCGCGCCCTACTATCAACTGATAATCGGTGTGTGCCACGTATTTCTTGTCGAGCAAGAAGGCTTCCGGATAACCCTGAAAGGCCGGGTCAGGATTCACCCACAGTTCCAGCGAAAGCGCCCCCGCCGAGTTGAGTGACGCCTGATGAGGAACCAGCAGACGATGTGGTTTGTCCTCGACCGGCCAGCCGGGGAACGAACGCAGGCATTTGCCAAAGCGGCCGTCCGCGGCAATCTCGGCACCTTCGAGTTTCCCCGGATTTTGATGAGCGGAATCATCTGCCGAAGAATCGGCGGCGTCGAAAGACCAGAGTCCTGACACGTGTTTGGCGGTCACATCCGCGCCGGCATAGGGCTGATCCCACATTTCCCGCAGTGCCACGGACGTCTGGCTCGTCGCCGGCCGCCCCACCAGACACAAGACGAGCATCAGAAAAATACGTCGCATGGAGACTTCCCCCCGATGGTGCGGAACGACCGAATGGGTCCAGTACGACCTTGATCCACCTGCGCATACGCGACGGGGAGATCTACTGGTTCGATGACGAACGCGGCGGTGCATGTCGGATGCATCGGGGCAATTGCGCTACCGCAATCGGGAAGCGTGGAAACCGGTCTCCAATTCCACAGGTCTTGGCACCGCACCCGAGACATTCCGCCGCGTCAGATACGGTGCGACGAAAACGACTGCCCCGCAGTTGCAGGAGACACGCTCAGCCCCAATACCGTTGAATTCAACCATGATCGCATCCAACGGCAAACCAGATATGGCGACAGCACGACCATGCTGGCATAACAACTCGTATCGCAATCCTATCTGGCAAGTGCTTCGTTAAGCTATGGACTCTAGCCCGGCTTCTTCGGGGGCGTGCTGGGCCACGGCATCCTGCCGTAGAACGGCGGCTGGAAGCCACCGCCACGGGGATCGAGCATTCTGCCTGTTCACTTACTTCGCGACTCGGCGACGGCGGCACCAACGCTGCCCAGCAAACAGGCCGAGACCAGCCACCCAGAGTAGAATCGATGACGGCTCCGGCACCTCGCCCTCGCCTCCTGACGGCGTCGTACCACGTCCGCCGCCTCCACCACCACCACCACCACCGACACCGCCTCCGCCTCCGCCGACATATCCGCCGGCCGAGCCGAACGATCCACCACCTGCGCCACCGAACATCGACATGCCACCTCCAACGGATCCGAGTCCCACGGTCCCCACCATGTAGCCGACGTCCGTACTGAACGGCGCTGCTGTTGATTCGACCAGCTTACAGCCGCAGCAATCAAGCCCCATTGCCTCCACGCCCTCGGCGGGTTTCCACATGACGGCATGCACCGCGCTGCCAGGGGCCTCGCCTGAGCCCACCACCGCGCCTTGCGAGTTGACGTCCCAGGCCACTTGGAAACTGTTTCCAATCCGGCCGTGGTCCTGCAACCGTCCCGTCGTCGGATTCCAACGGATCGCGTAATTCGGGCCGTGTCCGGGAGCAGAATAGGCGCTGACTAGCCCTTCAGCGTTGAGTGAATAGGCGCTGGCAAATTCATCACCAAAAATGCCCAAATCTACCAACTCGCCGGTCGATGTGTCGCAGACATATCCACGGTAATCGCCTTCGTCGGACAGCGAATACCCAGTCACTTGCCCTCGGGCATTCACCCCAAACGCAAAACTGACGAGACTCGCCAGGCCTTCGACCCTTTGGATTGAGCTGGACTCGCCACGCCATGTGAACGCCTCGACGCGGCCGTCTTCCGTCTGCGAGTGACCGACAACCACTCCCTGCTCGTTCACACCGTATGCATAGCTGAACTTGCCACCCAACGTACCCAAGTCGTTCATGGTCCGAGTCTTGGGGTCCCACAAGAATGCGTGATCCTCCAGGTCGGCCGTTTGTGCAAAACCTACCACCATGCCTTGCTCGTTAATACTCGACGCCCGACTGTTCTTGCCTCCCAGGGTCCCTAGATCCCGCATGACTTCATCCGACGCGGACCACAAAAAGGCACGGATCTCACCCGTGGTCGTCTCCGATAATCCCACAATATCGCCGTGATCGTTAACGCTCTGCGCATAACTGGCTTTACCGCCCAACGTGCCCAGGTCACGCATCGTACGAGTCGTGGCATTCCAGACAAAGGCGTGAACCTCTTGCGACTTCGTCTGCGAGTAGCCGACCACGGTCCCGTTCGAGTTGATACTTGTGGCTACACTCCGCTGGCCACCCAGCGTGCCCAGATCCAGCAACTCACCCATCGTCTGACTGAGGCCCCGTCCCCAAGTGAGGCCGGTCTCGTCGCCGGGGTAAAGGGCACGCGCGGATTCCCAAGCGGTGGTCTGAAAACGCTCCGGGCGCGAGCGACTAGAAATGTTCCTGAAAGCCCTTTGACCGCCCCAGAAAGAATCCACGTCCGAGCGGGATGTCTGTGGTGTGTCAGACTGCGAACAGGTTTCTGCCGCGATGAAACCTGCCGACGAGCTAACGGGCTGCGAATCAGCAATATCCGCCCGCGTGCTCGCCGAGAGCAGGGCCCCCAGCATCGCCAACGACAAGACCAACACATGCTTTGGCATCGAATCTCTCCTGACGCACTCTTCCCCACAGCGCGATCAAACCGTCAATTGTGACCAGTCGGCAAAACCGTTAGCTCTTGCCGAGTTCCCACCAATCACGAACCTTCGGCGCACCGCCCCACAATCTGTTCCAACTCAAACTTCCAGAATAGTCGCCCGTCACAAGACTCTCAACTAAAACGTAAGGAATTTCCCCCGAGTACCCCCACCACCCACACGAGTGGCCTGGTGCGCGTACTTTGTCGCGACGACGATGGACGCAGGTAGCTGCGCTCCGCCGCCGCTGAACGAGCTTTCAGGCAATGTGGATGAGCTATGGTTGTAAACTTAGACTGAGAGCCAGCAAAAGGGGACGCCAGGGGGACCATCATGCGTGGATCGCGTCCCGCTAACATGCCCAACAACGCCTGCCAGACCCGTTTCCGAGGGCAGGCTGCGACGCGAAAATACGCCCTCCTGCGTTTGACGTGCGAGATGACGGGTCGATTTATGTGTCGGCGCTGCTAACATGACAAGGGGGGTGGTGAGTCGGCCAGGCAAGATGCGCGGACTTTGGTAACGGCCGGGATCAAGCCGATTTCGAGCCATCGACCGGTTCGGACAACCGCTCCCATAGGTCGCCAGGACGTGCCGGATCACAGGACTTTGGCACCTGCAAGCAAACGCATGAAGTAGGCAGAAATGTCGCAGGCATACAGCCTGATTACCCCCCATTCGTCTCGGGAGTTAAACACCTTGGTGAGCCAAGACTTGTTGAAATCTGTTCGCGATGCCGGTGTCGTCGGCGCCGGTGGTGCTGGGTTTCCCACCTTTAAGAAGCTGGAGGTCCAGGTCTCGCACATCATCGCCAACGGGGCTGAATGCGAGCCGCTGTTGCAGAAGGATCGCGAGTCGATGGCTCACGACCAGGACGCGTTCTTCCAAGGTCTGGCGTCCATGCAGCAACAGACGAAGGCTGCGCACGTGACGATCGCCGTGAAACGCAAAAACGTGGACGTGCTGGAATCGATGCGTGGCCGAGCCGACAAGGCGGGCTATGAGCACTTCGTGTACGAAGACGTTTATCCAGCTGGTGATGAGTACGTGCTGGTCTATGAAATCACGGGCAAACAGATTCCCCCCGGCGGGCTGCCACTGCACGTCGACTGCGTGGTCGACAACGTAGAGACGATCATCAACATTGGGAAGGCCGTAGCCGGACAACCGGTGGTCGACAAGTATGTTACGATTACCGGTGCGGTAGCGTCCCCCTACACGGCGGTCGTTCCGGTCGGAACCTCGTTTGCCGATTGCATACGTGCTGCCGGGGGTTGTACGGTCGACGATCCGACGATCCTGGTCAGTGGCGTGATGATGGGTGGTGTCAGTCGCGATCTTTCGCAGCCGATTTCGAAGACCACGGCCGGATTGATCGTGCTGCCTTCGGATCATTATCTGGTGCGGCGCAAGATCGGCGTCGCGAGAAACGTACACGCGGATCGGACACGGCCAGTGTGACCAATGTTCGCTCTGCACTGAGCTTTGCCCACGCTATATCTTGGGCTACCCGATCGAACCGCATCGCGTGATGCGCACGTTGCTGATGACGGGCGAGGCCAAGGATCGTGGCAGCTTATGGGCTCAGTACTGTTGTGAGTGCAACATTTGTTCCTTGGTCGCCTGTCCCGAGCAATTGGATCCCAAGAGCATCTGTGTGGATGCCAAGGCACTCTTACGGGAGAACAAGCTAGGACGCACCGAGGTGGAACTGGAACAGCTCTTCCGACCGCCTCACCCGGCACGGCACGGCCGTGAGATTCCCATCGCCACGCTCTACCAGCGATTGGGACTCAAACCATACGACCGTAAAGCGCCGTTTGTGGAGCGAGACTGGCAGCCTGGCATTGTTTCGATCCCCTTGAACACGCACATCGGGCAGCCGGCGCGAGCCACCGTGCAGCCCGGTGACTCGGTCCAAGTGGGGACGCTCATCGCGGATGTGGAGGTTGGCAAGCTGGGATGCCCGGTGCATGCCAGCCTGGCGGGGCGTGTGTCGGCGGTCAGCTCGACCCACATTGAAATTCGGACCAAGTGAGTTCAGCAAACTAGATTGAGGCAAACACCATGAAGAAGGGTGCGGCAATTGGAATCGTCGAGACGTCGAGCATTGCCAAAGGCTTTGAAATCGCCGATACGATCCTCAAGGCAGCCAACGTCGAGATGGTTGTGAACCGGACCATTTGCCCCGGTAAGTACATCGTGCTGGTGGGTGGCGATGTGGATGCGGTGCAGTCCAGCATCGAGGCTGGTGTGGCCACGGGCGCACACACGGTCGTCGATCACTTCGTGATCTCCAATGTCCACCCGTCCGTCTTTCCGGCGATCAGTGGTGTAGACCACGTTCCCGAACTCAAAGCGCTCGGCGTGATTGAAGGCTTTAGTGTCGCGTCAGTGATCGAAGCTGCCGACGCGGCGATTAAGGCTGCTCCCATCCAATTCGTCAACATCCACCTGGCCATGGCTATCGGTGGCAAGGGCTTCGTCTCCTTTACCGGCGATGTGGCCGCGGTGGCGGAAGCCGCTCAAGTCGGCGGCGCCGTGATCGAGCGGAAGGGCCTGTTGGTCGAGACGGTGGTGATACCCCGGCCGCGCCCCGAAGTGATCCGGGAGTTTGTCTGACCGTTTACTTGACACCGAGCACCGACAATCCTTGCTCGAAGACGATGTCCACCGGAATGGCTTGCTGGCTGAGTCGTTCCAGGTCCAGCCGCAAGATATCGCCAAGCGCCCCGTACTGCTCGATGACGCGAGCGGCGGCGTCATAGTCTCCGTCACCTTGAATTCGCAGAATGAGCGCCGAGAGCGAACGAATCGCTTCCTCCATCTTTTCCTGATTCACGCGATAGCGTCCTTCTTCATCCCGACTCACCGCGCCTTGCTCGGCGAAATAATTGAACCGCAACAGGTTGGCGCGGCCATGCGCGCTACTGGCTCCAAACCTGATCGAGCGGAAGATACCGGCCACGAACGTCACGTAGTTGTCCATCACCGTGCCTTGAGTCAGCTCGCCCTGTTCGAACAATCGAGCGACCAGATAGAGTCCCAATATGTCCGCCTTCCCTTCCTCTAACGAAGACGATAGCTCGCGCAGCGCATCACGCACCGTTCCTTTGCCAGTGATGGTATTCTTGATCCCCAGCCCGTGCGCTACTTCGTGGAACATCGTGTTGTCGAAAAATGCGTCGAAGGTGACGCTCTGGCGTTGGTCTTCCGCCATCAGCGCATCGGCGATGGGGACCATGATCCGCTCAAATTTCGCCCGCATGACGTTTTTCAATTGCAGTCGGCGAGTCCCCTTGCTCAGCTGCACCTGTTCGTCGTTCGGCAAATTGATCGCAATCGTCTTCGAGCCGGCATTGCAGTCACCAGCGTAGTAGATCACGTCATAGGCGTTCAGATCGGAGTCCAAGCCGGGAATCTCCTGTTTGTACTCGTCTGGTACGGGAAGATCCCGCTGCAGGCCGGGAAGCAGGCCAGCGTATTTGCTCAATCGTTCACTCCACTGGCGGTCCTTGACCAGGACATACGCTTCGTGTGCGGCTTTGAAGCCAAACAGTTGATCTTCATACGTTTCGATAGGACCAATCACAATGTCCAGCGTGTTGTTCTTCATGTCCAGCCAGGAAATGTCGCTCACGCGATATTGATCGCTCAGTAACGCCTCAGCCCGAGTTAGCAGGTAATTTCTCAATCCTGGGTCCTCGGCCAATTCCGCGGCCGCCCGCAGACGCTCAGCAGCGATCTGCGTGGGCTGCGCGAAAAAGGTGTGATACGCGGTGGCTGTCAGTGAACCGTCCGCGCCGCGACGGACCATCGTGTAAAGGCTCTTCAAGGACTCTGCTGTGGCTGGATCCTGTTGCAGGCGTGCCAGAAACTCATCCTTCGTCATGTCTGGTGGATAGAAATTCGCGCCCCGCGGCTTGGCACCAACTTCGGGAAGAAAAGGTCGATTGTCGTCCAGACGATCCCAGGGCCCATAGTTGATTTCGAGGTAACGCTGCGCAAGCGGGTCCCGGACCGACTCGAACAACGCCTGGTGATCACCATAAGCCTGCTGCCAGAAGATCACGTCCATCTGCGCTGCCGCCTCAATCAACAGAGGTATCATACGTTGCTGAAGGTCGGTCAAAGCACTCAGGTCAGCCGTCAGCCGGACAGTCGAATACTGGTGGATTCGGTGTTGCAGCGACGGCGTGTCGCCCGCATCGGCCTGAGTGACCAGGATGAGAACGCTCCCCACGCAGGCCCATTGCACAAGAACAGAGCGAATGTGCACGGAAAACCCTCCTCAGCCAACACGATTCGACGGGGACTCTCTAGCTTATGAATAGATTAACGAAGGACGACCCGACCGCCAACTCGCCAGACCGGCCTGCTAGCACTTTCGCTGTTGCTCCAGGGAGTCGTTTAGAGCTAAAATCCCGGCCCCGCTAATGGTGGTGCGTGAGTCCTGCACGGCGCGATTCACACGGAGCAGGACGACACGCAATCCGCCTGGTTGACCTATTTGAAAAGGAGTTCACTGGTCGTGAAAAAGAAAGTCACTCTTCTGGTTCGTGCTGTTCTTGTCGGCTTCGTCTTATTGGCAGGACACGATTCGACGGCCCTTGCGCAGTATCCATCGCGTCAAGATGGGGTCGTCGTATCCTCGACCAACGTACTGAACGAGTTCATGACGTTGCCCAGCCAGGGGATCCCCCGTTCGATGCTGGAGAAAGCCCAGGGAATTGTCATTGTTCCTGGAATGATCAAGGTTGGTTTTGTGGCCGGCGTTCGACGCGGCAAGGGGATCGTGGTCGTGCGCGACGAGCAGGGTGCTTGGCGTCCGCCGGCATTTGTGACGATGACCGGCGGCAGCGTCGGTTGGCAGGTCGGCGTGCAGTCAACCGATGTGATACTCGTATTTAATTCCAGAAACAGCGTCAATAATCTGTTGAGCGGCAAATTCACGATCGGTGTCGACGCCGCCGCCGCCGCCGGCCCGGTCGGTCGGCAGGCGTCTGCCGGGACCGATGGACGCCTGCAAGCCGAGATCTACTCCTATTCACGCAGCCGCGGGCTGTTTGTCGGTGCGTCCGTTGACGGGTCGGTGATCGAGATCGACGGAGCCGAGGCCCAGGCTTATTACCAGGCGGCGGGACTCCGGCCGGACGGAAGCCCATTGACGGCGAACGCACAACTACCCCCTTCGGCAGCTCGATTTCTGGCCACCCTGAGCTCGCTGAGCGGTTCTGCCGTCTCCGCCCCCGGATTGGGTGTCGTCGGCGCTCCGGCGATGGCCGCGAACAGCGTCTCTCCGCCTGGCGTGGTCTCTCCGCTTGGCGCGCGCCCCACGAATGAAATCCTACCGCCTGCGCCGAACGCGGGACCGAAAAACGCCGCGACGAACGCCCCCCAAGACAGCGGCGATCCGCTGGTCGAGACGCGACGCGCATTGGCCAAGCCGCGCAGGAATTGGGCGCGCTGCTGGATGATTCCTGGCGACAGTACCTGTCGTTGCCCCAGGGCATATTCTCTGGCGAGGGCACCCCGTCTGTGGAGAGTCTGCAGACGGCGCTCACGCGATTCGATGCCGTGGCCCAGGATAGCAAATTTAACACGCTCTTGCGGCGCAAGGAATTCCAGCAAACGTATGCGCTGCTTCGCGCCTACATGGAACAAGTGAATCAACAATCGATGCCGGCTGCCACAGTTCCCTCGGCCAGTGCGAATCCCGCGCGGGGCAGTATCCGCTGACAGAATCCACTTCTCGCAGCCCTACCGTTGTGGACTTCGAGGAGTAGGACGGACGAGGACGTCCGTCCTACTCCTCTCGTATGCCACAAAGGTGGATCGGCGTTCCCGGGCCGGTTCCCCAGAACCGGGCGCCTGCTAACCACAATGTCTGGTCACCTCGGGTCGAGTACCCACTTGCTCGCTCCCAACGCGTCCCCGACTCAGGCGCCCGGTCCAGGAGAGCCGGAATGACTGCTGTATATCCGAAGTCGCCGGACACCAAAGCAGATCTCGTACCAAAGAGCATCACGACCTCACTCAAGCGTCTGGCAGACTGAGAGTTAGAAAAAATGGCGGGGGATTGTGCTGCCGGAGAAAGGCGGCCTTGCTGCGCCGCTGCGCGCGGTATCTGCCTGCTGCGTAGGCATCCCCACGGTCACTCCGGTGGAGGCTTGAAAGACGGCCACGCTTCTGCCGATCCGTACGCCATGCGGGCTCGATTTCGTGCCCTCTATTTCAACCCGGTCTCTTCATGCATTAGAATGATGACACCGCGCCGGTCCTGGTGACTGTGCAACGAGCGACTGCCTTCGCTGACCAACCTTCCCTCCGACCCACCAAGGAGACGAACATGAGCAGATTCACCCGGCGAGATTTCTCGAAGACGACGGCCGCCACCAGCGCGGCGTTCTCGTTGTTCACGATTTCGGGAACCAAGGCGTCGGGCAAAGTGATTGGTGCGAACGAGACGGTGCGGATCGGTGTGGCCGGGATTAATGGCCGAGGAAACTCGCACATTGACGAATTCTCGAAAGTGGAGAATGTCCTGGTGTCGTGTCTGATCGACCCCGACAGCCGGCTCTTCAAGTCCAAGAGCAAGGCGACCGCCGAGAAATTCGGTGCGGAGCCGAAATGCGTGCCGGACATTCGCGAGGCGCTGGAGGACAAGAGCCTCGACGCCATCAGTGTCGCCACCTGCAATCACTGGCATTCGCTGATCACCGTGTGGGCCTGCCAGGCCAACAAACATGTCTATGTGGAGAAGCCGATCAGTCACAACGTCTTTGAAGGGCGCAAGTGCGTCGAAGCGGCGCAGAAATATGGCTGCATCGTCCAGCACGGTACGCAACAGAGAAGCAGTGACAGTCGCGCCAAACAGATAGCCGCCATCCAGTCAGGAAAGTATGGCAAGCTGCTCGTCGCAAAAGGCTATTGCTGCAAACCGCGCTGGTCGATCGGCATCAAACCGGAAGCGCCTCCGCCGACGGACTTCGACTACAATGTCTGGCTGGGCCCGGCACCGGAACAACCGTTCCACGGCAATCTGCACCCCTATAACTGGCACTGGTTCTGGGACTTTGGCAACGGGGATATCGGGAACCAGGGCGTGCATGAAATGGACGTGGCCCGCTGGGGCATTCGAGGCGCCACCTTGCCGACCAAAGTCTGGAGTCTTGGCGGACGATTCATTCCGGGAGAAAAGGACCAGGGCGAAACGCCCAATATGTTGCTGTCCGTGTACGAATTTGGTGACACGCTCTTGGTCTTCGAAACGCGAGGATTAGTACAGAAACCCGGAGCTCCACCATTCAAGGTGGCGAACGAGTTCTATACGACTGACGGTGTGATCCGAGATTTCAAGTTCTATCCCCAGGACGGCGGAGATCCCCAGCCGCTTTCCGGCGGTGAGGCCGAAGTGACTGAGGGCGGACCCTTTGGCGCGTTTATCGCGGCCGTACGCGCCGGCGATAATCGGAAGAATAACTGCGACGCGGAAGTCGCTCACTATTCGGCCGCACTCTGCCACTTGGGCAATATCTCGTATCGACTCGGTGAACAAGTTCCTTATCGGGACAAGCCGAAGCTGCTGGGCGATAATGCGGAAGTCGTTGCCTCATTTGACGCCATCCGCGAGAACTTGAAAGCGGTTGACATCCAGTTGGATGACGCCACCTACCAATTAGGTCGCGTGCTGAACGTAGATCCCCAGGCAGAGACGTTCGTGGGCGACGAAGAAGCCAACCAACTGCTCACGCGTCCCTATCGCAGTCCCTTCGTGGTTCCCGAAATAGTTTAGAGCGTCTACAGCCGAATCGATGCGTGATCTGGCTGACTTGTTTGCGGCCCTGGGAAAGAGCGAGTTCCGCGCACGCTTCGCGCTGACTCAATCCGATTGCGCGTACGTCCTGCAGAAATCACCCGCCATCATTCGCCAACACGCGCAGGACTTCGTGAACCAACGGCTGGCGCCGCGCACCCACACAATGACGGCAGGCAAACCCCCATGCGAGGCCACCCGGTATTTGTGGCCCAGCACGCGACCGCCACCTGCTGCCGAAAGTGTCTTTCCCGGTGGCATCGAATTGACAGAGGACAAGCGCTGACCGACCAGGAGGTGGAGTATGTCGTGGACGTCATCGACCGATGGATTTCCCAGCAGGTTTGCCGGGCTCGACAGTCCCTCACGCGGCAATTGCGACTCTTCCCGCCCCCTCCCGAATAGCCCTGCTGAAAAGCGACTCCTTGCCAAGATTGGACACACATCGATCATTGTTGATAGAATTTACGCCCGCAAAGGTAGTTGATCGTGTCACGACAGACAATGCACAACGCCAACCGCCCGCCCATGACCGACATGAAAAACAATCGTGCAACACGACCTCGTCGTCGTCTTATGCCAGCGTACGTCACGAGCTGGTGCATCATGCTCTTGACGAGCCTGTTTGTGCCGCGGACATCGCAGGCTGATGATCTGAACGAGCAGTATCGCAACCAGATCCAGCCGCTGTTGAGTACCTATTGCGGTGATTGTCATAGCGGTGAGGGGGCCGAGTCGGACGTGAATTTTGAGGCGTTTTCGTCTGCTCAACAGGTGCGCGACAAGCGTGGTACCTGGCTCAAAGTACTGGGACAGCTGCGTGCCCGCAGTATGCCACCGGAAGATGCCGACCAGCCTGGCGAGCAAGAGCGAGATCTGCTGCTGCAGTGGATTGACACGACCATCAACCAAGTCGATTGTTCAGGCCCGGTCAGTCCGGGGCATGTCACGTTGCGGCGTCTCAACCGCGGCGAGTATCGCAACACGGTTCGCGACTTACTGGGCGTGGACTATGAACCCGCCGCCGGCTTCCCCGCCGATGACGTAGGTTATGGATTTGACAATATTGGCGATGTTATGTCGCTGCCGACGTTGTTGATGGAAAAGTATCTGGCGGCAGCCGAGCAGATCAGCAAGCAAGCTATCGTCGCTCCAGTTGCACCACCGGCGTTGAGCCGCAAGATCAGTGGGGATGACCTGCAGGGACACGGTGGGCCAGTCGGCGGATCAGCACGTTCGTTGGCGAGCAATGGAGAAACCTTCGCCGAAATCGAGTTCCCGACCGAGGGCCAATATCAGCTCCGAGTGGTGGCCGCCGGTGATCAGGCGGGTGACGAACCTGCCAAAATGTCCTTCCGACTCGACGGGCATGACATCGCCGTGCACGAAGTCGAAGCCACCCGTAACACTCCCGCCTTGTACGCTTCCCGGTTCCAGGTGCAAAGTGGCAAGCGAAAAGTGGGGGTGGCATTTATCAATGATTATTACCAGCCGGACGCTAAGGATGGACCTCAGGATCGCAACCTGTTCGTTGACAGCCTGGAAGTGCGCGGTCCGCTTGGTCCGGGCACGAACCAGCTTCCGGAGACGCATCGCCGGATCTTCTTCGTCCAGCCCGACGAGCAAATCAGTGACCAAGAGGCAGCGCGGCAAATTCTGACCAGACTGGCTACGGCCGCCTACCGCCGCCCCGTCGAGCCGCGCGAGGTGCAACAGCTACTCAAGCTGGTTCGATTGGCGGACCAGCAAGATGACAGTTTCGAAATGGGAATTCAAACAGCGCTACAAGCCATTCTGGTGTCGCCGCGTTTTCTGTTTCGCGTGGAACAGGACCCGGCCGAAGATGAAGCCAGCCGAGCACTAAGTGATTACGAGCTCGCCACGCGGATGTCGTATTTCCTGTGGAGCAGCATGCCGGACGAGGAGTTGTTTCAACTGGCCGCGCAAAGTGCGCTGCGCAGCGGTGACAACCTGGAAGGGCAAGTCCGCCGCATGCTCAAAGATCCCAAGTCGGAAGCCTTTATTGAGAGTTTTGCTGGCCAGTGGCTGCAGCTGCGCAGTCTGGAGGATCGGGCGTTCGACCAAGGACTATTTCCCAGCTGCGATCGCGAGTTGCTCGCCGCCATGCGGGAGGAGACCCTGCGGTTCTTCGGTGAGATCGTGCGGGAAGACCTGAGCTTGCTGCGTCTGCTGGACGCGGACTTCACGTTTGTCAATGAAGCGCTGGCCCGACACTATGGCCTGGAAGGCGTCGCAGGCAGCGCGTTTCGCCGCGTTTCGCTCCAGGGTACGCCCCGTGGGGGGATTCTGACGCAGGGCAGCATCCTGGCGGTCACGTCCAACCCGACGCGCACATCTCCTGTGAAAAGGGGCAAGTTCGTGCTGGAGAACTTGCTCGCCGCGCCACCACCTCCGCCGCCGGCCAACGTGCCGCTGTTGGACGACGAGGACAGACAGCTGACCGGCACGCTGCGACAGCGGCTGGAACAACACCGTGCCAATCCCGCCTGTGCAGCGTGTCACAAACTGATGGATCCGATCGGTTTTGCCCTGGAAAACTTCGATGCTGTTGGTCGATATCGCGAGCAGGACGAAGGCGCCCCGATTGATCCGTCAGGCGAATTACCGTCGGGTGAACGATTTGCCGGGTTGCCAGAGTTGCGTAAGCTGTTACTAAAAGTGAAGCGGGACGCGTTTCTGCAGTGCCTGGCGGAGAAGACCTTGATTTATGCCGTGGGACGCGGGTTGGAGTATTACGACCAATGCGCCTGGACAAAATAAAAAATGCCTTGGAACAAGACGACTATCGCTTTTCACGACTGGTGCTAGAAGTCGTCAAGAGCGATCCCTTTCAGAAACAGGCGAAGAAACGGAGTCACGAATGAGCAAGTCAACACCTATTTCGCGGCGGACGGTATTACGCGGTTTAGGGGCCACGATCAGCCTGCCTCTGCTCGAAGCGATGCTTCCCTCGACCAGCCGCGCGGCGGACGGCTCGACTGCCAAACCACCGGTCCGCATGGCGTTTCTTTACGTCCCCAACGGCATGCACATGCCTGCCTGGACGCCCGAAAAGGCCGGTACCGAATTCGATGTTCCCGCCACCTTGGAGCCGCTGGCCAAGTTCCGGTCGCAGATGACCGTCCTGAGTGGTTTAACGCTTAACGGAGCCCGTGCTCTGGGTGATGGCGGCGGCGATCATGCGCGGAGCGTGGCTGCTTTCCTGACCGGAGCACATCCGAAAAAAACCAACGGGGCCGATATCCATAACGGGGTCTCGGTCAACCAGGTCGCGGCCGACAAGATTGGCATGCAGACCAAGCTGCCCTCCCTCGAACTGGGGCTGGAACGAAGCGCGAAAGCGGGAAATTGCGATTCTGGATACAGCTGCGTTTACACCTCCAATATGTGCTGGCGATCCCCCACTTCGCCGGTGGCCAAAGAAGTCGATCCGGCCGCCGTCTTTGACCGTCTATTCGGCAACGCCACGCAGGACCAGTCGCTACAAGAGCGATCGAAACAGGATCGCTACAAGACGAGTGTGCTGGATCTGGTGATGGAAGACGCCAAAGCCTTGCAGGCAAGTCTCGGGGGGACCGATCGCCAAAAACTGGACGAGTACCTCTACGCCGTGCGCGATATCGAACGACGGGTTGAGAGTGCGGGTGAATTGCGCAATGCCGAAGCCGGTGTGCCTGACTATCCGCGGCCAGCCGGCGTACCCCGCGAGTTTGATCAGCACGCGCGGCTGATGTTCGACCTGATGACGCTCGCCTTGCAAACCGACTCGACGCGCATCCTGACCTTCATGTTCACCAATGCCGGCAGTAATCGGAACTACCCGCAGATTGGCGTCACCGAAGGCCATCACAACCTGTCACACCACGGTAACGATCGAAAGAAGCAGGAAAAGATCGCCAAGATCAATCTGTACCACGTCGAGCTGTTTGCCTACCTTGTCGAGAAACTCGCCACGACTGCGGAAGGGGAAGGCACGCTCTTAGACAACTGCATGGTCATGTATGGCAGCGGAATTGGAGACGGCAACCGACACAATCATGATAAACTGCCGATCGTTTTGTTGGGACGCGGTGGTGGCACCATCCAGTCAGGTCGGCATCTGGAATATCCCCGCAATACGCCACTGACCAACCTCTACCGCTCCTTGCTCGAACGAATCGGAGCGCCGGTGGATGAGTTTGGGGACAGCACCGGCACGTTGGATGACCTGGTGTGAGGGGGGGAGGGGGTGATGAGGGTGTGGAGGTGTGACGGTGAGGGGATGTGAGGAGCGGGCCGGCATTCGCGCGCAAGCAAAGCGTATTTTGGGGCCGGAGGGAACGTCGAACGTCGAACATCGAACGTCGAACGTCGAACTTCCAATGAAGAAGCCTGGCGGATGAAGTCGAAAGCCAGTGGGACGCGAGATGCACGTAGAGAATCGGCGCCGGTCTGCGTACCGTGGCGCGGCGTCGCCTGACGCAACCCGGTTCTCCCCGCTCTCATTCGACGTTCGACGCGACGTCTGAAAACCATCGGGGTACACACCCCCTCAGCCCGGAGTGGATCGCCTCGCTATACCACACCTCTCCTGGGCACGCTTCCGCTGGGCTGGTCCCAGTGGGAGCGACAACTGGCCGGCTACACCCAGTGCCATGAGCTCCGTCTCAATCTTCACCATTGTCTGCTCTCCGTCGGGCTTGCCCCGGGGGAAGCGGCGATTGTCACGCTGCGGAAGCAGCAAGAGTCGTTACTCCCACTGGGACGAGCCCAGTGGAGAGCAGGAGGTGTGGGCGGGTGACACGTAGCCGACCAGTTGTGATCCCACTGGGACGAGCCCAGTGGAAATCAGACTTGTGTGCAACAACGGGGGTGTAGAGCCCAGCTTCCTTACATAACAGCGGTTACACTCCCCAGCCCAGACGTCGCGGCGCAGCCGCGCACCTGGGTGAAGAACCCGCAAGGTCCACGTACGCCGAAGGCGCTGCACAAGACGACCGGATCACCGTGCAGCCTGAGTCGCGCCTTCGCCGTCACACGCTCGGATCGATCGGTCACGTCGGGTTGCGGATCCCTTGGCCTTGGACGAGCGTCAGGTAGCGATCCGCCCCCACATCGCGAAAGGCTTCCACGCGCCCGTCGGACCAGCGGACTTCGAGTCGATCGATCCTCGCGTGGTCTCCCAGCCCGAAGTGCATGCGCGGATCGCTGTAGGAAAGGTAACTCGTGGCCCACTGATTGATCCCGACTTGCGTGTGCTGGCCGGTTTGCACGGTCACTTTGTCGCCGATGGTGGCCGCCGGTCCGTTTCTCCCGACCAGGGTCAGGCCGAGCCAATGGTCGGCGGTTTCCGCCATCGTTGCGCAGCAGCGCCGCGGTACCTTTCAAGTCGATGTGCGACACGATCAGATCCAGGTCACCATCGTTGTCGTAATCCCACACGGCAGCTCCGCGCCGATCGCTTCTGGCGAGAAGTAGGGACCGCGCTGCGGACCAACGTTCTGGAATCGGCCGCGTCCGTCGTTCTCCAGCAGTAGCTGATCCTGATCCACCAGCAGATCGGCCATGCCGTTGGCCGAGAACATGTCCACGTCGCCGTCGTTGTCGTAATCAAAGATGGCTGCGGCCCAGGCTCCCTTGCCCATAAACGCTGTCTTGACACCGCTCGAGGCGGTGATGTCTTCAAACAAGCCGTTGCCGGTGTTCCGGTACAACGCACTGTGCCGCAAATCGACGACCAGCAAATCGATCAATCCGTCTCCATCCAC
This sequence comes from uncultured Planctomycetota bacterium, assembly GCA_963700575.1. Lineage (GTDB taxonomy): Bacteria > Planctomycetota > Planctomycetia > Pirellulales > Pirellulaceae > JAJRVM01. The sequence goes on from CAVOYC010000005.1 coordinate 249,391, forward strand.
ATCGCCGATCGAGCCGTGCATCGAGCCGGTGGGATGCCCTTCGTCGTTGACGACCACACCGGCCCGTTCCGCCACCTCCTCATAGCGGCCATCGCCTTGGTTGCGAAACAGGAAGTTCTTCTGATGGTCGTTTCCCTGGAACAGGTCGAGATCGGCGTCGTCATCGTAGTCGAAAACGGTCAAGCCCATACATTTTGACTGCGGGAAAGTACATCCCCATTTCCTCGGTAATATCGACAAACGTTCCATCGGCATTTTGCTGATATAACAGCGAAGCCTGCCCTTGGTACTCGTTGGGATGCGGCATCAGCTGCGGTGTTTCCGGGCTAAGGTAATACGGGTCGAACGCCAGAAAATTCCCCAGCATGACATCGAGATCACCATCCTGGTCACTATCCCAGAAGGCCGCGCCCGACGCTCCATTTGGTGAATCCGTTGAGCTTTTCGGGACCCACCAATCCGATTTCAGGTGCAATGTCCGTGAACGTCCCGTCGCCGTTATTGCGATAGAAACGGTTAGGGCCGTAATTCAACAGAAAAATGTCGCTATCCCCGTCGCCTTCCAAATCGATCGCCGCCGCCGCCATGCTCCAATTGCGATCGTCCAGGCCCACGTCCCGACCCACTTCGGTGAACGTCCCATCGCCATTGTTGCGATACAGTCGATTCGGCGTGTCACGAAATACGCGTCCCTTCGGATCGCTGATGTCCTCAAGGTAAGTGCCGTTGAGCATGTAGAGATCGAGGTCGCCGTCGCCATCGTAGTCGAATACCGTCACGCCCGATCCGCTACTTTCCAGGATATTGTCGTACGTGAAGTCACCAAACGTGTAGCGAAAATCAATCCCTGCCTGCTCGGTAACATCCGTGAACACACAACCCGGGTCTTGAGCCCACGTGGCGCCCGCGAGCAGGGCGAGTGATAGAAAAGCAACTCGATTCACTGCGAATGATCTCCTCTCACGCCCGGTTCCGCCTCCCAGGGAAGCGGTGTCGGCCTGGTTCGGGAATGGTCCTTGACAAAGTTTCGAAACGTATCTGGTCCGATGGGACGCGTATTATATCGTTGGACGTATTCCTGGTGCAGGGCATCCAACGGATAGGCCTCATCAGCGGGATAGGGATACCGCGACATCGCGTGAAACGGCAAAGGTTCGACCGTCTCGCCCCGAATGGTGTTCCGGTCCGAGTCCTTTTCCCATCCGTCGCTGTAGAACAGGAAGTCACGTTGCCAGCCTGGTGGAAGGGTCGGCAGGGATGTTCCGCGAAATCGCAGCGTCACCTCATCGCCGCCAGTGAAAATCACGAATCGATCATCCGCGGTGGTCAGCAATTCGGTCACATCCCCATAGCGTGTAGCGAGCCCCGTCATGTCCATCCAAACCGGCCCACGAGTTTCTTGACCATACTCATACAGGTGCGGACCGTCACTCGTCGGACGATATAGTTGATGGAATCCACCGAAATGCAGATCCGCCGCTAGTGGCTTCAGACTGGTTATCTGGTGCGGCACATCCATCGCTCGACCGGCCAGGAAGGCCTGATCCCAGTAGATCTGCGATTGACTGCGGATCCGAATCCGCGCGTCTTTCGCGAATAGATACTCGGCGATGTCCACGACTGCCCACTTGTCCTTGCCATTAGGCAACCCAAACGGTTGCTTCATCGCCCGCCAACCGGTCTGAGGATGCCATATTTCGAGCATCGTCGGCGGAACTCCGCCCGACCGACTCTGCGAAACGGCGACATTGATGCTCGTGTCGGTCCAGAAAATCCAACAGCCCAGCACCAGCAGGGGAGCGGGAAGGTCCGTGACGTCACCAAAATGCAACGTCATACAGTGGGGTTCAACGATTCCCTGGTAACGCGTTGGCTGGAGTTGCTCTGGATAGCAATGATCAAACTGCAGCAACTTGGTGGTCACCTCCTGGCCGGTGGAATCTTCCACGCGTTTTGGCATCACTCGCATGCGCGTGAATATTGGTTTCGGGTCGGCATAGGGAGGCGGCCGGAACCGCTGGTCGGTAAAGACTTCGCTGCCGCTGGGGTGGTCGATCACCCACAAGGCAACCTGATCCAAATAGACCGTTTCCCATAGTTCCGACGTGTACTGAAAAAGATAGTGCTTGTCGCGGAGCGCAATCTTGTGTGGCGCAATCGTCAGCAGTTCGCGCGGATTATCCGGCGCCGTAATACCATCAGCCACTTGCAGACCCAGCGGCGCGCTGGCCAGTGTGTCGGTGACAAACACGAACTTCTGGCCATCCCAACAATACAAATAGGGACAGGATCCCTTGAGCACTTGTGGTTCACGAATCGTCTGGTTGGCCGTCGGCTGAAAGTGATTCTGCGGCACGCCGTTGCTCCACACGACGCGCAGCAGGTCGGCCTGCCCACGCGAACCCAATCCAAAGTGAGTGACGGGCCGCCGCACAATCTGCATCTCGTAGAACAGGCCGGCCTTCACTTCGATCTTGCTGCCGATCCCACGCAAGTTGTTCTTCGATCCGGCAACGCGCAGGCCTCTAAGTTCCACGCGCAACCAGTGGTTGGCATTTCCCCCGTCGTTCCGCCATACCTGGATCGTACCTCGCTCATCGATCGCCACCAGGTCCAGGTCGCCATCTCGATCCAGGTCGGTCGCACCCAGAGCGGCGCAGGCAGCAGGCGGGCATTTCAAATCCGTAGCCGTCCAGGTACCATCGCCCGCGTTGCGCAACATCACCAGGGCCGTCTGGTCCTGGCGACGCCCGGCCACTGCCACGTCCAGCCAACCATCGTTGTCCAGATCCAGGTCGGCGGCGGTCGTCGCCATCAGGCCAGGGATCGGGATTTCAACTGCCGGAGCGTACGTTCCCTCGTTGTTCCGCTGCATGCAGAGCCGGCCATCGTCGGCGATCAGCAGCAAGTCTTCCCAACCATCGTTGTCAAAATCACGCGTCATGACGTGCGTGCAGGCAACGTCAAAGAGTCCGCATGCTTCTCGCGCAAATTGTCCATGACGCCGATTGTCGAATAGCTCCAGCTGGCCGGCCGATCCTACGATGACCAGATCCATATCCAAGTCGTCGTCATGATCTGTCGCCACGACTTGCCTCACGTTACCGCCAGCCACCGATAAACCAGACCGCGGGCTGATGTCACGCAGCGTCAAGTCACCTCTGTTCTGCCATAAACGAAACTCCGTCCTTGCCGCGACGCACAGGTCGAGATCGCCTTCGTTGTCCGCGTCAATCAGCTCCAGTGCATTGCCCGGCGCGGCAACCGCCTCCGCTGGCGCGGTAATCGCGTGCCACTGTGCATCATCGCCGCGCTGCAGAATCACCAAACCGCTCGGTCCGATAACCACAGCTTCCAGTCGACCGTCGCTATCGAAGTCAACGAATCGCAACTGCGATGCCGGTAACGAATTCCACGTGCGCAGTGCGTTGCTCCAAACCCCATCTTCGTATTGCCACAACTGAACCGATCCGCTGGTACCGTCCGTGTATCCGACCAGCCAATCATCGCGACCGTCTCCGTCAACATCAGCAAAATCGATGCCAGCTTGCATGACATGGCTCACAACCACAGGGCTGGCGGGCAGCAAGCGACTCGAAACGTGCTGAAAAACGACATCGATAGCCGGTGGACGCTCGAGATCGAACGCCCTGTAAAACGTGTCGCTGAACCGCTGCAACGGCAGACCTGCCACCGGTGGCTGCAATTGACTCAGATCCTGTCGAAAACGAGTCGTGGGACGCAGGACGTTCTCCAGGATCGTCAGCGTCTTTCGTGCCGCCTCCCGGTTCCTGTCGGCCACAGCCGTGCGCGCGGCCTCCAGCACTGGCTCTGCCTGCCGGACTTCCTGGACCACCGCGGCGATAGAATCGAGTACCTGGCGTACGGTCTGCCATTGTCCTGCGATAGCCTGCGCTGCGCAAATCGCAGGCAAATAACAAGGTTATGGGGATGGTCATGAAACAGCTGGTCGATCTGTTCCGCCGCGGCACGCTTTGCCAATTCGTCATCACCTTGTGCCATCGCCGAGCGATAGATGTAGTAGCGGGCGATCGCGTTGCCTGGATCTGTCTCCAGCACCTTGCGAGCCGTCGCGATCACCGCCTCCCACCGACCTGCCGAAAACTGTACTTCGGCGCCCAGCAGCAGGACCTGCGCGTTCGCGGGATCCACGCGCCGCGCCTGTTCCAGTTGTGAAGCGGCCATGGGCAGCTGGCCCAGTCGCAAATAGGTGATCCCCAGGTTGGCATAACCTAACGCTTCGTCGGGAGCCAGCTGCGTCACGCGCCGAAAAGCCCGCTCCGCATCAGCCGGCCGATTCTCCTCCAAGTACGCGACCCCCAGGTTCTTGAATCGCTGCGCGTCGAGATGCGGCGTCTGAGCTTGCGCGGCCGGAGCAGAACTGAGCAACCACAAGGGGCACCAAGCGAGCACCGCGAACAAGCCAGGGGCGCGATTCAACATTCTGGAAGTATCGCCCCCGACGGGATGAAACATGACCTTGTCCTTGGCAGCTTCCGAGGTCGACCAACATTCTTCGTGGCGGTGGAGGATCGCCTGGTACAGACAACTCGCAGACGCTGTCCTCCTTGCGCGCCCCCACACACGACAACACGCCTCCATCATAGACCCTTGCTCGTAAGCTCTCCAGTCGGCATCGTTCTCGATATGAGCTCCGCAGACCACGTTCCTCGCCTGGGGTCCTGTTGATTTCGTACCATGACTGACGTTTACTGATGATTCGCCAGGGGAGGTGCACTCGATGACGAACCAGGAATCGATCGAACGTCTGTGCGATCGTGTTGTCACCGTCTACAAGGTCCAGCGACAGGATGTCACGGTGGTTTTCGCCCCCTATCGGATCTGTCCGCTGGGGGCCCACATCGACCATCAATTGGGCCGAGTCACGGCGATGGCTCTGGACCGCGGTACGCTGCTGGCATTCGCCCCCCAGACATCGCCAGAGGTACGCATGCGGAGTCTGGATTTCGAGGGAGAGGTTTGTGTGCCATTGGGCAACGTGGCGGCAAAGCGGGAAGGAGACTGGGGAAATTATCTGCGAGGCGCCGTTCGCGCGCTGCAACAACGTCAGCCATTGCGAACCGGCCTGGTCGGTGTGACCGCGGGTCGCGTGGCGGAAGGTGGACTCAGTTCATCGGCCGCCGTCGGCGTGGCCTATCTACTGGCCTTGCAGCACGTGAATCAATTGCAGCTGACGCCGGAAGAGAATGTCTCACTCGTGCAGCAGATCGAGAACGACTACCTGGGCCTTCGCATCGGCATACTCGATCAATCGGCGATTCTCTTCTCACGCCAACATTGCTTGACGTTGATTCATTGCGCCAGTGTCGCCCACGAACTGATACCGCAGCCCGCCGGGTTGCCACCATTTCAGATTCTGATCGCCTTTTCAGGTTTGCGAAAAGCGCTCACTGGTACCGATTACAATCGTCGTGTGGGCGAATGCACCGAGGCAGCTCGTCTGTTGCTTCAAGCGGCCGACCGCCCCTCAGTGCAGCCGGTATTGGGAAATGTAACGGCAGAAGAATATCGGCTGCACGGTGATCGACTCTCTGGCGCACCGGCGCGACGAGCCTCGCATTTCTTTTCGGAATTGCGGCGAGTTGACCTGGGCACCGGCGCGTGGCGACGGGGCGATCTGCAGGAATTCGGCAGACTGATTACCGAGTCGGGCGCCAGTTCCATCGCGAACTACGAGTGCGGTGCGCCACCATTAGTCGATCTCTACCGCACGCTGGTCGAAACGGACGGAACTTACGGTGCGCGTTTCAGCGGCGCCGGATTCCGGGGATGTTGCCTGGCACTGGTTCGGCCGGAGCAAGCCGAAGAAGCCGCCATCCGGGTCCGAGCCACGTACGTACAACAACATCCGGAGCTGGCCTCGTGTGCCTGGACGATGCTCTGCCAAGCCGGCGACGGTGCTCACCTGATTCCGTGAACGTCGTGCAATATCCACAATCAATACGGGGCGAAGTGTCGTTGAGCCTCTGCAAAGCCCGCATCAAAGCCCAACAGATCCTCTGTCGAATGAACCGTGATCGTTTCCTTCCTCCAGCTACTCTTCCACAGCAGGCTGGAGAGGCGATACGTCAGGCGCGCGAATTCCGGGTGCGGGTAGATCCCCGACCTGATCTCGGCACGGGTCGCGCGTTGCCGCAAATTGCTGATTGTCTTGATCACCTCTGCGTACGAGTTGGTGTGTACAACGTCGTCGTGCGTTGTGCCGTCGATCCGCAGCCGTTTCTTCCCCTCCAGAAAATCGACTTCGATCGAGAACTGGCGGCCGTCTACCTGGCCAGTGATCGCCCGCCACTTGGTCCACGGAGCCCCCCGTTTGAAATCGGTCCGCCCGCGAATGTCCGCCCCCCCCATGGTGAGATGATATTCGCATTGGCCGTCTACGACATGCCCATAGCAGGATGGGTTGGGAGGTGCGTAGGGTCGAGCCTCTGCCGTCACAGTCACTCCGTCCGCCAATACACCGTCCAAACTGCGATGCGTGTGCGCCAGAATGTACAGGGCAAAGGCCAGGCAATGGACCGATTCCTGGTACTGAATGTGCACCATCCGCTTGCGATTGCGGGCTATTGCTGGGTCCTCACGATCCTTGGACCGCTGCATGACAATGGAATCGATCCGCACGTGGTCATAGCCGGCAAGGAAATCGAGAATCCGCTGCGTGATCGGGTCGAACAGCTCAGGAAAATCGTACAGGAACATTGCCTGGCTGTTGCGAACCGCGTCGACGATCATGTCGCAGCGCTCTGGCTCCCACGGAGCAGCCATCGGCTTCTCGCACAGCACCACCACCGGCTCCTTGTGGCTGCGCCGAAGCAGAGTCTCCATTGCTCTCAAACGATGTTCGGGATGCAACGCCAAATGGAACACGTCAGCCTGCTGCTCATAGAATTCCAACTCGCCGGCAAACTGCGTGACTTGCCGCAAGTCCATGTCGGAGGGAGCTACACTGGGGTCAAACACGCTCGTCTCGAGTTGCAGCAACTGTGCGGCTTCGAGAAACTTGCGTCCGATGTACCCCCATGCTCCGGCGATCGCCAGGGAAGAAACAGCCTGACGCGTCACGACCAAGTTCCTTATGAGCAGTTGGGTCGCGCCTGCCAGGCGAGACCGAGAACAGCAACGAGTCGTCTTGGGGAAATCGACAGAAAACCGGCTGATTCCGTGACGCGGCCAGCCCCGCACGGCGTGCCAGTCCGGCGGCCGTGCGGAGACCGGATGAGGATCACTGCTTTACAATCTTGGGCTCATCGACCCGCTTATGATCTAATTCCCGCATGTCACGCACCCAGATGTTGCGGAAGCGCACGGCATTGCCGTGGTATTGAAGAGCGATTCGCCCCTTGTCGGGATGCGGCGTGTATGCCGGCGGTCGGTGGTAGGGCGTGTCACCTTCCAGCTGGAAATGATTCTGAACCACCACACCGTTTTGCAGCACCGTGACAAACGCTGGGCTCACTAACTTGTCATCTTCAAACCGGGGAGCCGTCCAGATGATGTCATAAGTCTGCCACTCGCCCGGCTTACGGCAGACGTTCGCCAGTGGTGGATGCTGCTTGTAAATCGCGGCACACTGGCCGTCATGATAGGTTTCATTCTCGTAGGAGTCCAACACTTGTACTTCGTAGACGTCCATCAGGAAAACACCACTGTTACTGCGTCCCTGGCCTGAGCCCGTTACCTCCTCCGCGGATGCCCATTCAATATGAACCTGGCAGTCACCAAACACATCTTTGCTGGTAACTTGCCCTTCGCCAGACGTGACGTAACCATCGCTGACTTTCCAGTTCTCGGCGTTGTTCCACCTGGACATGTCTTTGCCGTCAAACAAGACAACCGCATCCGAAGGAGGACCTCCAGGAGGCCCCGGATCGATAACCTTCGGTTTGGCCCATTCGATGCCACTCAAATACTCCTCGGCCCAAGCATTCGTCGTAAGAAAGAAAGCCAAACAAGCGACAACTGCGGCCGCGGACACGATGCGTCTCTTCATCTCAAAGTCTCTCCTGTGGTTAAATATCGCAAAAGCCCATTTCACTCCCAACAATGCCCCGACCAAAGCTCGGCAGGCCAGTGTCAATCGAGCGGCAACTCCTGTCTGGCCGGTGGCTCTACCTCCCTGTGCAGACCTGGGCCATTCTGCCACCGCGAGGCGACCCTGCCACGCAACTAAGAACTCGTCCGGAAATAAGTTACCGTATTTATCGCCCCTCACCCTACCCTCTCCCCCGCTATTCCCGCTCCGCGGGGCGGTGGAGAGGGAAGCGGAACCGGTAACTTATTTCCGGACGAGTCCTAATCCGATCAGGTACTACGCTTCGAAGCAACTAGTTGTACAACGCCACTTTTACTTTTGAGATCATCTTAAGGCCCTATTAGCACGGGCTTTATCGCCACCGGGCTGGTCCCGGCGGTAGAGCGTTTGACAACTACCTCGATCTCGGCCACCCATGAGATCCCTTCCCGCCGGCCGTCGCCTCCGGCGGCGACGGCCGGCGGGAAGGATCGTATTTCGGCTGCCAAAGTAGTCAGCAAACGTAGAACCACCGGGACGAGCCCGGCGGCGAGGGTCTGTTACGGAGACACGAGTTACGCACATCCATCGCTCCAAAACGGCGCTGTCCAACTAGTATACACGCACCTAACGTGTGAAGCGTAGCCCCGGCTGAGATGCGGGCGTGAGCCGGTGATGTAGCTCGGCCCACTCTGGCCTGCCGGGAGCAGATCAGATGTGCGACGTGACGGTCGGCGCCGCGTGCCCAGGAATTGGCACCGCCGTTTCAGAACACCGGATTCAGAACATGGTCACGAGGCGGATCATCGCGGTTTCGCCGGGACGATAGTCGCCGTCGCCCGTGGCGTATTCGAGCTTGCGATCGAATAGATAGGAGATTTCGATCGCAGACCATTTGCCGTTACCTTGACTCTTGGCCAAGCCAAGGCCGACGTGGAGATCGTAGTAGGTTGCCAGATCATCAACTTCGTTGTCCCGTTCCACTGCCCAGGTGCCCCCGCCCATTCCACCGTTGAAATAGATTCGATGTTGCTCGGTCAACTGAATGTCCAGGCGTGGATTCGGAAACACCAGGTGTATACGAATGTTGCGATCGGGGTGCAGCAAGAGACCGCCAACGGGGAGAATCCTGATGTCTTCGCGGTCCAGATAATCGACGCCCAACACGAGATCGATTCCGTCGATCGACACGACCTCAATCAAGAACATTCCCCCCCAAGGCACAAGCAGCGGCTTTCTTTACGGTAAGCCGCTGGCAACGTCAAGAGAGAAGCGTGTCTGCCGGCCGACCGCCCGATCGCCCGCTCACGCGGCACGCTCCTGCAAAATGGCCGCCGCCACCCAACGAAAAGCGTGCACATCCAATGGTTTGCTTAAGAACGCGTCCATCCCGGCCGCAATGCACTCCTCCCGATTCGTGTTGGACGTCAAGGCGATCACCGGAGTGCGACGTCCCAAACCAGCCTCTTGCTGGCGAATCGTCCTGGTGGCCGCCAGCCCATCCATGATCGGCATATCGATGTCCATCAGCACGATGTCGTAAGATGCATCAAGTAAACGAGATACAGCTCGAGACCCGTCTTCGGCCAGAGTGACCGAATGACCCTCGCGCGTCAGCAGGCCGTGAGCTAAGACTCGGTTGACATGCCCGTCCTCAACCACCAGGACCTTCAAGGGAGGCAAGATCTGATCGTTTTGTATATTGCCTATCATGGTAGCACTAACCGTTGTTTGTTTCCTTCGAGGCGCGGTTGTGAAATTCGTTCTCTGCACACCCCAAGGCGGCGGGAACGCAACCAAAGTGGCATCGTGTATTATTGGAGTCGTGAAGTTGAATCATTTCCTCGCTCGACCATTGTGTACACATCTTCGCATCACTCCGCAACTTCGTTATTCCGCGCATCCGCTCGAGGTTTCGAGCGCCCCGTGCCCGCAGGCAACAGACTGAAACTCAGTTCGCCTCGCAGCCGCGACATGATGCCAGTGCCTATTCGCAATTCCTGGGACTTTCTTGAGTGTGCCAACGCAAACGGGGATGTTTCCCCGCCCACTTCGTTTCCAAGACTTCCGTACGGGGCGCTGACTCCCAAAACGCACACATTGCGCGTTCTGTTCGGCGGTTTGGCGGCACGGCCTTCAACCGATAGGTGGGATCAAATCGTTTCCGTCGAGGTGGGAGATCTTGCAGCCGTTTTCGCACCGATCTGGTGGCTTCGCATCGCCCCTGTGCCCCCCAATCCGGTGATACTGGGCCGTTTCGATACCATTAAGACACCGTTGCACCCCTGGTGGTTCCGCTCAGCTGGGCAGGTTTTTGGGGAAATTTCTGGCGTCTGCACAGCCTTCAATCCCCCCTTACGTCACCGCCTACGCAGCTTGATGCCAGCAGCGTGGGTGTGCCGGGTGCCGCCCATTTCTTTGACACGTCGTCCAGGAGCGTTACGGCGAGCGTTTTCGAGGCATGTCACGAGCTGTGTATCTGGTCGAGTCGGAGAACAACGTGGCACCACGCCTTTCGAGGCGGCCGCGGCGGCCGTCAGCCGCCTCGTGGCGCACGGCCTTGCGTTACGCTCTGGAAGCTGCGGAAAAAGCAGGTCCCGGCTGCCGGACGGGACGTTGAAGCGGCAAAATATCTTCCACTTCCTCCCCGTCTCATTGCCGACAACCGTTGCCAGGTCCCGCTCGGCAAACGGGACCTGCTATCTGCTCATCGACGCCAGTGTTTCAGCGGCCTCCTCTGGCTCGGCGGTTAACGTGTAGAACATGGCGCCCAGCGTCCCGTGACAAGAGTCGGTAACGCAGTCAAACCACGAGCGACAGATGGCTCGCAAGAACCAGCGGTGGCGCACTCACGCCCTGTGGCGGCCCCTTTTGAAGCGAGCCGCGGATCCAAGGGACGCGGGAGGCCGGTCAGACAGTTGCAGCCATTGCAAATGGAAGATTACAATACTTTCCAGTGTGTTCCTTCTCCGTCTCCATTTCTCCTTTTCCCATGCCCAACCCTGACGGTACCGAATACGTTCCTGCTTTCGCGCGGCAATGGATGGCCCAATGGCGCATCGCCGCCACTCGACTCGAAGAGCTGCACCGGCAAGAACTGCGGAACATGACCGAGGCGGACGCAGCTCGCATTTTCGCGCTGCTCGATCCACCTCGACCGTATGAATTGCGACCGACGTCGGGCCTTGTGGAACAACAGCGATGGTTCCGCTTGTTTCGAGAAACGTTGGCGCATGGGACAAGCGAAGAGTGACGACTCATGATTGCCACTTCTTGTTTCACTCTCGTGGCTTGTGCGGCCCTGGTTACCGCACCGGCGGCCTCCTTATCGACCGATCCCGTGTTGGCCGAGTCTGCCCGGCAGTTCGAACGGGAATTGCGTGGCAAGATGATGCCGTACTGGTTCGACTCTGCTGTCGATCGCCGCCACGGTGGTTTCCTATTGGAGGAAGGCTCCAAACAGCTGGTCGCCCAGACGCGTATGATCTGGGGATTCTCGCACGCGCATCGCCTGGGCTTGAGCACGCCAGAACGCGATTATCTGGCCGCTGCGCTCCAGGGGTATGAATTTCTGCAGAAGCACTTTCGCGACAGCCAGCAGGGCGGTTACTACTGGATGACTGACGATGCGGGTAGCGCCACCAACAAGTACAAGATGGTTTATGGCCAGGCGTTCGTGATTTACGCGTTGGTGGAATACTATCGAGCAAGTGACGACAAGCAGGCGTTGGAAGCGGCTCTCGAGCAGTTCTTGGTGTTGCAGCAGAAGGCACATGACATTCAATACGGAGGATGGTTTGAGCATTTCACGCCCGAGTGGGTACCGGTGATGCAACCACAGGAATACGCTTCCGTCGAAGTGCCCGGATTCAAGAGCGCTAACGCGCACCTTCATTTGATGGAGGCGTTTACAGAACTCTACCTGGAAACGCACGATGCTGGAGTCCGCGAGGCATTGACCGAATCGCTGCGCATCAACTTGGTCTATTTTTATCCCCTCGATCCCGCCCAAAGTGCCTTTCACTGTCATCCTGATTGGAAACGAGTTACCGACAAGTCGAGCGAAGGTCTTTCCTACGGGCACAATGTCGAGTTTGCCTGGCTGATGCTGCGAGCACAGAAGGCTCTGGCAGTCCCTTTGGCCTGGACGCATTTTTACGCCCATCTCAACCACGCGTTGAGGAATGGATTCGATCAGAACGCCGGCGGACTCTACAACAAAGGGATCGACGACCAGCCGGCTACGGACCTCGAAAAGGTCTGGTGGTCTCAGGCCGAATTGATGGCGGCGCTGACGGTGAGCCTGCAACACGAGCATCGCGAAAAGGATGTCACCGCACTGAAAAAGCTGCTGGGCTTCTTGCGCAAGAACATGATCGACCCCCGGGATGGCATCTGGGTGGCGTCGGTGTCGGCCAGCGGCCAGCCGAAATGGGATTCGAAGAAAAATCACTGGAAAGCGAACTATCACGATGTGCGCAATCGTGATGTTTGTGAAGGCCATGAATAACTAATACTCAGACTGCCAGTCACGCGGTCCATGTAGCCGGTGAAGCCGCATTTCTGTGGCTCGTTTACCATCGGAAAGGTTCGGAATTCGTATCCGGTGCGGTTTGGCGAAATCACAGGCCACTGCGGCGTTGGATCCGTTGGAACGGGCGGGAAGACTGGCACTTCGAGCTAATATGTCCGACTCAGCCGCCATCACGAGTGCAGCACGTTTCTGTGGACTGGCCACCATGTTGTTGATGATTTCGGTTGCCATGGCCACGGCTCAGCAGTTGCCCGATGCGGCATCCAGCGACGACGGCCTGAGGATCCACAAGTTTGTGTCGCCTTACCAGCGTGGGGAAACCCAGATTCGCGTCCTTCTTCCAGACCATATCCAGCCGGGAACTCAGTACCGCTGCCTGTACGTTCTGCCGGTCGAGCCCTTGGACGAGCATCGATATGGCGATGGTTTGCGAGAATGTCGCAAGACGGATATTCACAACAGGTTTCAGCTGATCTGCGTCGCTCCAACCTTCTCTGATTTGCCATGGTATGCCGACCATCCGACCGATCCGCACCTGCGCCAGGAATTGCATTTCCTTCGCACCATCGTACCCTATGTGGACCAGCACTACCCGGTGATCCGGGAGGCACACGGTCGCCTGCTGGTGGGCTTCAGTAAATCGGGGTGGGGAGCATTCAGCCTGCTGCTCCGGCACCCGGAAGAGTTTGGCCGTGCAGCCGCTTGGGATGCTCCATTGATGATGCAGCACCCCGACAAGTACGGAATGCAGCCGATCTTTGGATCCCAGTCGAACTTCGAGCAGTACCAGGTTTCGCAATTGCTCAATGAATTCGCGGGCCTGCCGGCCGGCGATGTAAGGTTGATTCATGTTGGCTACGGCAACTTCCGCCAACACCACCAGCAGGCACACGCCTTAATGACGCAGCTGGCAGTACCGCACGTCTACCGCGATGGTCCCCAACGGAAACACGATTGGCATAGCGGTTGGCTGGCCGACGTCGTCGCCTTGCTCGCAGCGCCCGTTCCGCGGCGGCCTTGACGCTCTGCCAAAGCATGGTTTGAGGCCTCGTCCTGCCCCCCGAACCTGGCAATCTGCCGTCGGATTTGTCGCGGCGGCGGGCTTGTGAAGGAGGCCGAGGCGGGAGACCCGGCGGAGCACAAATCTTCTCATATGCCGCATCGCGTCCCGCGGCCGGTTCCAACGCGATGGGTACGGCATCCCCGTTCGACCGCCAAGTCTGTGCCACCCCCCGGCAGGAAGAGGGGCGATTGACTTTGGTGCAAAGATCCGTAGAGTGGGGACCGGGTTCGTTGGCCGTGAGGCAGGCGTGGGGTGCACGAATGCGAGTCCTGATGAGCGGCGCGGGTTATGCTCCCCCGCCAGGTCACCGTAACGCTGCGAATCTCCTTCTCCCATAATGATTTACAGTTTTTTCGAGGCCGGATTCCCCTGCACTCGTGCCGATCCGACGCCGCCTGAGCGATCGTCGGCCGGAACCGCAGATCCGGTACTCGTGGAATAACAACAGACGATCATCGGGAATGTACGGCCGCCCTGGAACCGAGTGGGAACTTGGTGGGTAGTCGCTTGCACCCGTAGCCCTCGTGGCGTGCCCACGCGACGATTGAGTGCCTGACGCTCGGTCTGCGCGCCATGGCCGCCGCACGTTCGACGCGCAGCGACGGTTCGCCGCCTTACGTTTCGGTCGACGCCCCGACGAACCGTTTCCCCCCCCGGCCTGAGCGGACCGAGGATGTCCGGTTCTGGTGACACGACCCGGTAGAGATGCGGCCCGGCAAACGGAATCCGACAAACCACAAGAACGAAGACTCACCAGACAATGAGGAAATCTGAAACGATGAAAACGACCAACCAGAAACTGCTGCAATGGGTAGCCGAAGTCGAAACCTTGTGCCAACCGGATCGCGTGCAGTGGGTTGATGGCTCGCGGGAAGAATATGGCCGTCTGATGCAATTGATGGTCGACAGCGGAATGGCCACCCAACTGAACAGCGCGAAACGCCCGAACAGCTACTTGTTCCGAAGCGATCCGAGTGACGTAGCCCGTGTGGAAGCCCGCACGTACATTGCTTGCCTCAACAAAGAGGATGCCGGCCCAACCAATAACTGGATTGACCCGGCAGAGCTGAAGAAGACGATGATCGAACTCTATCGTGGCTGCATGCGGGGACGGACAATGTACGTGATCCCATTCTCGATGGGCCCCATCGGCTCGCCGATCTCCAAGATCGGTGTCGAGATCACCGATTCACCCTACGTGGTGGTGAACATGCATCTTATGACGCGAGCCGGCAATAAGGTATTGGAAGCGCTGGGGGCCGACGACGAGTTCATTCCGTGCTTGCACTCGGTCGGTGCACCATTGGCTGACGGAGCGAAAGACGTTCCCTGGCCGTGTGCGCCGATCGAGCAGAAGTATATTGCCCATTTTCCGGAAGAGAACCTTATCTGGTCTTACGGTTCCGGCTATGGAGGCAATGCTCTCTTGGGCAAGAAGTGCCTGGCTTTGCGAATCGCGTCAACGATGGCTCGCCGAGAGGGTTGGATGGCCGAGCACATGCTGATTCTCAGGTTAACCAATCCGCAAGGGAAACAATTCCACATCGCGGCGGCCTTTCCGTCGGCCTGCGGCAAGACCAATCTGGCCATGTTACAGCCGACAGTACCCGGATGGAAATGTGAGTGCATTGGTGATGACATTGCCTGGATGAAGATTGGCGCCGATGGCCGATTGTATGCCATCAATCCGGAGGCCGGTTTCTTTGGAGTGGCGCCGGGCACAAGCATGAAGTCCAATCCCATGGCGATGCGCACGCTGGAAAAGAACTGCATTTTCACCAATTGCGCGCTGGGTGATGATGGCGACATCTGGTGGGAAGGCATGGACCGAGCGTGCAGCCACGCCATCGACTGGCGAGGTCAAGAGTGGACACCTGAATCGGGCGTTCCGGCAGCACACCCAAATGCTCGTTTCACCGCGCCGGCCGCGCAGTGCCCCGTGATCTGTCCCGATTGGGAAGACCCGGCGGGTGTGCCAATCGATATTTTCGTCTTTGGCGGCCGACGCACCCGCACCATCCCCCTCGTCACGCAGGCATTCGATTTTGACCATGGTGTGTACATGGGCGCGATGGCGGCGTCGGAAACAACGGCGGCGGCATTGGATGTGGGGCAAACCATGCGTCGTGACCCATTCGCCATGTTGCCTTTCTGCGGCTACAACATGGCCGAGTACTGGGCGCACTGGTTCGACATGGGCGACAGGCTGGGTGACAAGGCACCGGCTGTCTTCTACGTCAATTGGTTCCGCACGTCTCGGGACGGTCGCTGGCTGTGGCCCGGATTCGGCGAGAACAGCCGAGTGCTCAAGTGGATTTGCCAGCGTGTGGAAGGAAAGATCGGTGCCACGCAGACTCCCATCGGCCGGATACCCAACGAGAAAGACTTTGATCTCGACGGGCTCGACATCACTGCGGAGGACTTTGACGCGGTGATGGAGATTGATGCCGCGGCCTTCAAAACGGAACTGGTGGAAGCGGAAGAATACCTGGCCAAGTTCGGCGACAAAGTCCCCCCTCGCCTGATCGCACAACTCGAAGCCCAAAAGCAGCGGCTTGGATGACCCATCGGCGGTTGCCGGACGACCCCGTGACGACCGCCACGGGCCGACTGCCGGAATACGAGAACGGTGATGCACGAAGCAATCAGTGAAATCGAAGGAATCGCCGTATATTTCGCGCCTCGACCGTTGATCACGGTGTTGGGGGTAAAATACCTCCATTTACGCGTCAAAGATGGCACCGACCTCTACGTCACGGAACACGGTCTGCCGTTCACTAAGTGCCTGCTGCCCGAAAACCACTGGGTGGATGATGCCTGGATGAAGCAACACAGCGTTCGCCTGCCTGGCACCAGCGCTTTGTTTCGTGTCACCACCAAGGAAGTGGACAATCGGACCAAGGAGATCGTTATCAAATGGAATCGCATGGGGCAGGATATTCCGGGCGAAACTCGAGCCGTGGATGCTGCCACGGCCGAGTTTAACAGCCCCTTCATGGAGTTCGCTTTGGTCGTGGAAATGCGCGGCACGCATGCCGAGTCGCCAGGGCGGCTGTACACGCACAAACCTCTAGCCATTTATGTCCCGCGCAAGTTTGTCCAAGGCGAACAACTGGGGCGGCGGCGGCACAAGATGGAAGCCATTCAGCGCAACCATGAGGAGATCCCGATCGACTGGAACCGCAACTATGCGGTGATCTACGAATGGCTCAAGGGAATTGACGCCGTCCAGGCGTGCCGAGAGGGGTTGCTCAGCAAAGAGGAGCTAACCGAATTGGTGGGGCAAACTGAGGAGGATCTCGATCGGAAAGGCTATGCCGTCAGCGACAGCAAGCCGCAGCACATCATTGTCCGTCCGGCGCCTGACAATCAGCTGATGAAAGACGCCGATGGCAAGGTTCTCTATGGGCTCGTCGATTTTGAACTCCTCAGGCGGACGCCAAAACGAGAGGAGCAATTGCGTGCCCACAAGCGCCAGGACTACCTGGTACGTCAGGCGCGCCGTTTTGAACCACACTGGCAATTCCCGGAAGAGCTGACGCCGGTCAGGATCATGGGGGTTGACTACGTCTTCGGCCAGGTCGAAAGCACGGGTGGCGCTCTCTGGGTAGTCGGACGGGACCCGATGCTGTTTGACTATTTCTTGCCCGAGAAATGGCGTCGTACGCCGCGGACACGAATCAGCGCGTCCCAACAGGTATTCGAGACCATCACCGAAGATAATGTGCATCTGGTGTGGCGTGTGTCGCGAGTGGGTCAAATCCCCGACGCGGATCCCATTGTCCGGCGCGAGAAGCGGATTCTCGACTATGGCTACAACAGTCCCTTCGAGGAATTTGCCATTGCCATGGATTTGTCCCGCCAAGGCATCGAAACGACCTATCCGCGCGCGATTTACATGACCGGCCACAAGTCGACGGTCTCCTCGTCGCTGATCGACAATTCGCGCTACGAAATCCACGAAGACATGCGGACCCCAGAGGGACATGCATTGCTGAGCCGGCAGCACGAGTACGTGACAATCTGGGGTTACTGGAACGGGCCCGATGACGCGTTGGCGGCCAAAGATGAAGAAGTGTACAAAGGGATTGATGCCCTCTCGGCCTATCGTGAAGGACGTTTATCGCAGCGAGAATATGTGAACGTCATGCGAACGGCGAAAAAGAAGCTTTCCCTCGCCGGTATCGAAGATCTCAGCCTGCGGGGCAATCACCTGTTGCTGTCGATCGATCGTGAGAAGAAACTGGCATTGGACGAAAAAGGAATCCCCCTGATTCGCATCTGCAACTTCGAATTGCTGAAGAGGCTCTAGGGCTACCGCGTCATGTCGGGAATACGGACCGTAGATACTGCTGATTGAGTCGATAACACTCTTCGAGCGTCTTGCCTTGCTGCGTAGCCGCTTCGATCACCAACCAACCGCTCCACTGAATCTCGTCCAGGGCTTCTTTGACCTTCACGAAATCGACCTTCCCTTTGCCCAGCAGGTCGTCATTCTCCTTGGCGTGAATCTGGCAGATCCGTTGGCGTCCCAATTGCCGGATTTCTTTGTAGATGTCGTAACCCATCTTTTCCATGTTGGCCACGTCGTAATAAACCTGCACAGCGGGCGATGCGACGGCATCGAGAATACGACAATGTTCGTCGGCGTTGAGCCACGACTCGATTCCCAAAATCACACCGGCGCGCTCCGCTCGGGGTGCCACCTCTCGGAGTCGGCGAATGACCTGCTCTTGCTCGTGTGGCTTGTTCTTGATGTCGCCATTACTGAAAAACGCCAGTAACACAACGCGCTGCTTGATTTTCGGCATGACCTCCACGCAGTCAAGGACCCACTGTCGAGCGTCGGCATCCGAAGCGTATGGTTTGGAGTTCAATTCACCTATTGCCAGGGACGCCATCTCCAGGCCCAGCGTCTTGCACTTCGCCAGGTACTCGTCCCGCACCTCTGCCTTGCGCAAGTCATACCGGGCGCCCACCGCCCCAAATGAGACTTGTACACCGTCCAGCCCCATCCGTTTAGCTGTGTCAAGTGCCGCGATGTCCTGCTGGCCGCCAATTGACCAATCACATGCCCCGATCTTGAATCGCCGTTGCCGGTCTTCCGCCAGCAACCGCACGGCTGGGGACAACGACAAAACAAGACCCGTTCCCCAGTGCAACGTCTGTCAACGCGTGACACGTCTGGTGATCATGGTGAGCTCCTGTGTGATACACAATGTGACGTTTCTTCTTTGACCCGGCATCTGTTCTCAAACAAAAAGCTGACTGAACACGTCGGCCATCCGTGACAATCCCAACGCGACCGGGACTTGACCCCATTACGACCGAATGCTCCAGCGCGGTCAACCCGTCTAGAGCCCGTCGCTGGAAGCCGACTCAAAAAGATCGGCGTCTTGCCTGTAAGTAGACTACTGGTAGATTAAATCACCTTGGGCGATCGTGCGACAGGAAGGCCAACGAATTCAAACCTCAAAACCGGCATTCCGCGGCTGATTCAGGGCAAATCAGGGGCCCGACGCCAAAGGGAGCCTACCCGGCGGCGGGCTGTAGAACGCGACATGGAATTCTCTGTAGGATAACGAGTGGCGTGGGACTTATGTGTCCTCCCTGCAGTCGTGCACCATGGTCGCCTTATTGCCGCTTGTCGGCCGCATCGAATAGGAGTCACACTTCCCGGCCCGAGAGGCAGAAAAAACGAGTCGGGTGCGCAGCGTCCAAATTGCTGAAGATTCTGATCGACGCAACCGGTGTAGTGAGTCATTGTCTGAACGATCCGCACAACTATCGATCGGCACAAGGGAGAAATCCTCATGTTGAAGGCGCAATTCTGGTTCTTACTATCGCTGTTGTCGCTGAGCATCAGTTACCTGCCTGCAGTCGTGGGGGTGGGCCGCGCTGAGGCGCAGCAGCTCCCCCAGGCCTGGGAGGCGAATTGGAATCATCCGGTGGCCGACGATCGGCCGCTGCAGATTGTGCACGGTCTACCAGTTGCTGAGTCGCTTGAGGGTGAGCAGTTGGAGACTGCCGCGGACGCATTTGTCAAGCGGCTGCAGGACTACGGGTTGGGGGGAATGGTCTGCAACATGCCGTTCCGGGACTACATGCAGGTTGAACGAGATTGGCGCGTCCTGATCGCTGCCATTGAGTCCTGTCGCAGTCGGGGCTTGGTCGTCTGGCTGTACGACGAACAAGGCTATCCCAGCGGAGCAGCCGGAGGATTAGTGTTGAAAGAGAATCCTGCCTTGGAAGCTCTGGAGCTGGCGTACGATGCCAGCCAGCCCGAACCTTTCGTGGTCCGGCCGTCTTACGAGTTCACCCATGCCAACAATAACTACTATGCTTCCCGACGATATGTGAATCTGTTAGACGCCGAGGCGACTGACTGTTTCATCCACCACACACACGACGCATATTGGGCTCGGCTGCATCCCTTCTTTGGCTCAACCATTCAGGCGATGTTCACGGACGAACCGTCTTTGCTGGCCGTGTCGCTCGGCCAGATTCCCGAGAACGTTCGTCAACGTGTGCCGGTCCGGGACGCTCCCGATCCGTCCCTCCAGCCGCTCCCCGCCGTCCCCTGGTGCCGGGATCTTCCGCAACGGTACCGCGAACGCTTTGGGGAGGATATTCTGGCGGCGCGGGAGAGCTTGTTCGAGGGGCATTCGCCGGGCGACCGACGCGTCCGGCAGCAGTTCTGGATGCTGGTCTCCGACCTGATCAGCGATCGCTATTTCGGCAAGTTGCAGGTGTGGTGTGCGACACATAAGGTGGCGAGTTCTGGGCACACGCTGGTGGAGGAGTCGTTGATCCATCAGGTCGCCGCGGAGGGAAACGGATTGCAGGTTCTCAGCCGCCTGCAGATTCCCGGCCTCGATATGCTTACCTCCGACCCGGAAGCCGTGATTCACTCCGGCTGGCTGACCGCTGGCTTGCCCTCGTCCGCAGCAGTGCTGAGCGGCGGCCGCCGTGTCATGACCGAAATCAGTGATTTTCATCAGAAAATGGGTGGCACCGGACCGGCGAGCCTGGCTGCCATGCAGGCTGCGGCTGCCTGGCAAGCCGCCTGGGGCGTCACCGATTTCACGCTCTATTACAGCATGCAGGACCGTCCGCAGGAGGAGTATCACGCCTATGGTGAATTCGTGGGACGCCTGAATTCCATCCTGAAGCCTGCTCAACAGCGACCACTCGTGCTGCTCTACTACCCGATACGCGACCTGTGGTCGGAGTACATCCCGGTGGCCGAGCAGCTGACTCTGGCATCTCAATCCGAGCGAGCACAGCGCATCGTCTCGTCGTTCATGCGTCTGGGACAAACACTACAACGCAATCAGATCCCGTTTGCCTTGGTCGATCATAATTATCTGGCCGCCGCCCAGTTTGATCAGGACGGAGCCATCCAGATTGGCGACCGGTCGTTTCGTTGCTTGTTGCTGCCCGAGGGCGCGGAGTTGCCCGACAATGTAGCCACTTTGATGCGTCAGGCACCCAAGTTACGTGTGATGTCAGATCGTCGCGAGGAACCGCTTCTGGATGTGGCACGCATTCGTTCGGCGATTTCGCCCGCTTATTCGTTGAATCCCCTCTCAGCGCGTATTGCGCTGGGACAATTCCAACGCGACGGACGCGACATGCTACTGCTGGTGAACGTCGGTACTCAGCCTTATGATGGCGTACTGGTCGGCGAAAAACCGAAGTCCTGGATTCAGCTCGATCCGCACAGCGGTAAGATGGCATTGCTTCCGTCCAACGGCGCGGAGAAGCTGCGCTGAAGTTGGAACCACAACGGGCCTGTCTGCTGGTGGAGTAAGGCAGAGCTTGGCGGTCGATTCACGACGATGGGTTGGCACGCTTTCTGACATGGCAGCCGCAAGAATCGTGGCGCGACATACCATGTCGCAATTGGAGCCCGAACCGGCCAGGCAACCAGATACATCTCCGCGCCCGCGTCAAGCGTGGCTCTCGCCCCCCGTTGTAATAGAGAGGAAAGTCTCGGAAAATCAAGGGCATGAAAGCGTCTCACATGCTGCCGCAACGCGGACCAGAGTTAAGTCGAGGTGAGAAAATGTTTCGAGCATCGATTACGTCTCTCGTGCTTTTCACGCTGGTAGCCCACGGCTGGGCACAAACCGAGAAGGCGGACGTCCAAATCCTTCGAGATGCTCAGGCATCTTGGTCCGAGCGGTATGCGGCACAGGAGATCCGCCGATATATCTATGTGCGTACCGGCTCGCTGCTGGAGATAAGCACATCAGCGGACCAGGCGGTGGGTTCCAAGTGGATCGTGGTCGGAACAAAAGACAGCCAGGTGGTAACGGAGCACATCGCAGGCACGCCACTGCAGTCGATGATCCAGCAGTTGGAGCCTGAACAATATTCCATCCAATCCCTTGAGCGCGACGGGCGGAAGATTCTAGTTGTCGCGGGAGGAAATGCGGTCGGCACTCTTTATGCCGCATACCGGTTGGCGGAGCATCTGGGGATTCGATTCTACCTGCACGGCGATGTGGTTCCGGACGAACAGGAACCATTTGTGTTACCCGAGCTCAAGGAAATTGGAAGACCCCTGTTCCGACAACGCGGGATTCAGCCGTTTCACGATTTTCCCGAAGGTCCCGACTGGTGGAACGGTGACGACTACAAGGCGATCTTCGCTCAGCTTCCCAAACTGCGCATGAATTTTTTTGGGCTCCATACTTATCCTGAAGGGGGAGTGGGCCCGGAGCCGACGGTCTGGATTGGGCCTCCCGCGGAAGCTGGCGAAAACGGGATGGTCACAGCAAGCTATCCGGCACGGCATTTCGTGACGAGCAACGTCACGTCGGCCTGGGGTTACCGGCCTCAAGATACGAGCGCCTATGCCTTTGGTGCGGGCGCCATGTTCGAGCGGGATGATTATGGTGCCGAGTACATGCAAGGTACTAATCCCTGGCCGGAAATGGACCAGCAGAAGTCGAACGCTCTGTTCAATCATTTGGGCCTGTTATTGAAGGACTGTTTTACCTTTGCTCGACTCCTGGGAATCCAAACGTGTGTGGGGACCGAGACTCCCTTGGTGCTTCCCAAGCTGGTCCGCGAGAGATTGGTGGCAGCCGGCAAGGACCCTGAAGACCCGGAGACGGTTCAGCTTGTCTACGAGGGTCTGTTCCGCCGTATCATGGCGACTTATCCCATCGACTACTATTGGCTCTGGACTCCCGAGAACTGGACGTGGGACGAGGTGCAACAACAGCAGATCGACGCGACATTGGCGGACTTCCAGGCGATCCAAAAAGCTGCCGAGGCGGTTGAAGCTCCGTTCCAGCTGGCGACGTGCGGTTGGGTGCTTGGGCCTCCGCAAAGCCCTGCATTGTTTGATGGGGTGTTACCGAAGTCGTGGCCGCTGAGCTGCATCAATCGGAATGTGGGGCATGATCCGGTAGAGCCAGGTTTTGCCAACATCACGGGTCGCCCCCAGTGGGCGATTCCGTGGCTGGAAGATGATCCGGCCATGATTATCCCTCAGCTCTGGGTGGGACGCATGCGCAAAGACGCGGCCGACGCGCTCCGCTACGGTTGTGACGGGTTGTTGGGCATCCACTGGCGAACGCGTATTCTAGGCCCCAACGTGGCGGCCCTGGCCCAGGCAAGTTGGTCTCAGGAGGCGTGGAAAACCGGGGACGTGGATCGGAATCCACCGGCCCTGGAAGGATCTTTTGAGGATCGCCGCCTGGAGTATACGTCCTGGCGTAAGGCCGCCTGCGACGACTTTTACCTCGACTGGGCGATGTCGCAGTTCGGACGGCGGGCGGGTGAGAGGATTGGACCGGTCTTTGCCCGTCTCGATTGTGCTCTGCCACGCCCCTCGAATTGGGTCAAGGGGCCAGGGGGGATCGTTGCCGATCCGAGACCCTGGCAAGTGGTGCGGAGACAATATGAATTTGTTGACCAGCTGCGTGACTTGCGGCCGTTGGTACAAGGACCGGGGAATCGGGAGCGATTCGACTACTGGTTGAACAACTTTCGCTATTTGCGCGCGGTGGGAAAACTCACTTGCACGTGGGCTGAATTGAACGCGGTGTTGGAGTCGATGAAGCAGACCGAGGAGCCTTCGGAGCGGAAGCGTCTGGCCGAACGAAAGGCGTTGCCGCTGCGCATTCGCCTGATTCGCGAATTGACTTATGTGCAAGAGTATTTGCTTCAGACAATCACAACCAAAGGTGGGATGGGTACAGTGACTAATTGGCAGCAACACGTGTTCCCGATGCTCCTTGATACTTCGGAGAAAGTGATTGTCGAGGCGACGGGCGAACCGCTGTCGGGCATTGCCACGTTGCCCGCCGCCTATCCCGGGCCGGCACGCATGTTTGTGCCGGTCGTCCGCACGGCATTGCGCCAGGGAGAACCGCTCAGGCTGCAGGCAACGGTCATGGGAGCGCCGGGGGCGGTGGTGATATGCTTCTGGCGGCCGCTGGGAGCCAGTCAGTTCGATTCGATGCCGCTCAAGCATGTGGCTCGAGGGGTCTATCAGATGGAACTGGGCGCCGAGCAGATGCAGGGAGACTTCGAATACTATATCGAAGCCACGTCGAGCGAGATACAATTCCGTTTCCCCGCCACGGCGCCCGAACTGAATCAGACCGTCGTGTTGATTAAGAATACGGAGGGATGAAAAGATGAACCGGCCATCCAACGGCACGCTGACCAGTCGAGAACGGCTGCAGACGACGCTTGCCCACCAACAACCCGATCACGTCTGTGTCGACTTCGGCTCGACGTTTGTCACCGGAATCCACGCGTCAGCAGTATCACGTCTGCGACGTGCGGTATTAGGTGTTGAGAACTATCGGGTCAAGGTAGTCGAACCGTATCAGGTACTTGGTGAACTGGACGATGCCCTGCGCGAAGCACTCGGAATTGACGTCGTGGGGATCGCTCCGCGATGCAGCCTGTTCGGCACGCAGCAGACGGGCTGGAAACCTTTCACGCTCAACGACGGCACGGAGGTCCTGGTGACGGAAGATTTCCATGTCCTGCGCGATGAGTACGGAGACACCTATGCTTATCCGGCGGGTGACATGTCGGTCCCGCCCAGCGGCCACATGCCAAAGACGGGGTATTTTTTTGACTCGATTGTGCGGCAAGAGCCAATCGATGAGCAGAAATTGGACCCTCGCGACAACATGGAAGAATTCACGCTGCTGAGCGACGAGGATATGGCTTACTATGCGCGGATGCGGGACTGGCTGAACGAACGCCGGGATTGCGGAGCCGTGTTGATCATTCCAGGCACCGGATTTGGAGACATTGCCCTGGTCCCGGCCCCCTTCATGAAACACCCCAAGGGGATCCGAGACGTCGAGGAGTGGTACATTTCGACGGCTATTCGCAAAGACTATGTCTTGGAAGTCTTCGAGCATCAGTGCCGTATTGCCGAACAGAACATTCAAACCCTCATCGACTTTTTCGGAGACCGCATCGATGTCGCCTTTATCACCGGGACCGATTTCGGTACACAACGCGGGCAGTTCATTTCGACCGAAGCGTATCGCGAAATGTACAAGCCGTTTCACCAGCGCGTCAACGGTATAATCCACGACAAGTCAAACTGGAAAACGTTTATCCACTCTTGCGGCTCGGTGTACGAACTGGTCTCCGAGTTCATTGAAGCCGGCTTTGACATTTTAAATCCCGTCCAATGTTCCGCGGCGTGCATGGATCCCGTGCAGCTGAAAAGGACGTACGGCGACAACATTGTGTTCTGGGGTGGCGGTGTTGACACCCAGAAGACGATTGCCTTTGGGACCCCGCGGGAAGTCTACCAGCAGGTGTGCGAACGGATTGACATTTTCAATCAGGGGGGTGGGCTGGTGTTTAATTCGATTCACAACATTCAGGGTAACACCCCCACCGAAAATATCGTCGCGATGTTCGATGCCATTCGAGACAGCGCGAAATAAGACAGTGCCCAAGTAATAACTCAAACTGTAAATCACGCGGTCCATGTAGCCGGTAAAGCCCCATTTCTGTGGCTCGTTTCCCACTGGAAACGTTCGGAGTTTACATCCGGTGTGGATGGGCAAAATCACAGGCTTTTCCGGCGTCGGATCCGTTGGCCGGGACGGGAAAGCTTGCACTTTGAGTAATAAGTTACTGCTGAGGACACGCGCATGACGAACCATTCTGCTCCCCGTCCATTGGACAACCGGGCACTGAGCGGGAGCGACGATGGGTCGGATCAGGGTAGCCTGGCGTATCTGGTTCTGATCTGCTTCGTGGCCACGCTCGGCGGGTTGCTGTTCGGCTATGACACGGCGGTGATCGCCGGCGCGATCGGTTTCCTGAAGCAGCATTTCGATCTCTCCGCTACTCAGGTGGGCTGGACCGCGTCCAGTGCGCTGGCCGGCTGTGCTGTGGGGGCGATGGCAGCAGGCATCATGAGTGATTATCTCGGACGCAAGAAGGTGCTCGTGCTGTGCGCTGTGTTGTTCGTCGTCTCCGCAATCGGTACGGCGGTGCCGCAAAGCCAGTTCGTGTTTATCGTGTTCCGCGCTGTGGGAGGAATCGGGGTGGGAGCAGCGTCGATGACTTCGCCCATGTATATCGCGGAAATTTCTCCGGCGCGGATTCGTGGACGCATGGTCTCGTTGAACCAGTTCGCCATCGTGTTTGGCATGTTGGCCGTCTATTTCGTCAACTATGCGATCTCCAGCGCGGGAGATGAGGCATGGAATGTGGAGATAGGATGGCGTTGGATGTTTGCCAGCGAGACACTCCCTGCCGCGGTTCTGCTGGTGCTGTTGTTCTTCGTTCCGGAAAGCCCACGCTGGCTGGTGAAGCAAGGGTGGAGCGACGAAGCCACGCAGATCTTGAGTCGCGTGAACGGCACGAAGCAGGCGAGGCAGGAAATCGCCGCGATCAAAGAAGTGGTCGGCATGGAAAGCGGGTCGCTGCTGCAGTTGTTCGAACCTGGCATGCGTGTCGCCTTGCTGATCGGTATTACGCTGGCGGTGTTGCAGCAAGTCACCGGGATCAATGTGTTTCTGTACTATGCGCCGGAAATCTTCAAGACGATCTCAGGTGCGGAAACTTCCGCGGCGATGCTACAGACCATCGTCGTCGGAGCCGTGAACATGGGGTTCACCGTCATCGCCATCTGGTCCGTCGATAAACTCGGCCGTAAGCCGTTGATGGTGCTCGGGTACTTTGGCATGGCCCTCAGTCTCGCCGCGCTGGGACTGGCCGCTTTTCTCGATCGAACGGACGTGTGGGTACTGCTCTTCATGCTCGCCTACATCGCCTGTTTTGCTCTGTCCGTTGGTCCGGTCACGTGGGTCATCCTGTCCGAGATCTTCCCCACCAAGATCCGCGGTCGGGCAATGGCGATCGCGACGGTCTGCCTGTGGGCGGCCAACTTCGTCGTCTCGCAAACCTTTCCGATGCTGGACGAAAACGAGTGGCTTGTGAAACATTTTCACCACGCGGCCCCGTTCTGGCTCTACGGCTTCCTGAGCATCCTGGCAGTCATCTTCCTGCTGTTCTTGGTTCCCGAAACGAAAGGTCGCACGCTGGAAGAAATCGAGCGCCGCTGGCTCACGGCAAAGCCGTGATGGCAATGGGGATTGCCACATTTTTCCCCGTAGAACGCACAGACTACGTAAGGACTCGTCCGGAAACGAGTTACCGGTTCCGCTTCCCTCTCCACCGCCCCGCGGAGCGGGAGCAGCGGGGGAGAGGGTAGGGTGAGGGGCGATAAATTCGGTAACTTATTTCCGGACGAGTTCTAAGCTGCCTTGGCAAGGCGATCTGAAGCACAAATGTTATGACCGAATTATGTCACTCGACGGCTGTCATCAGCGATTCGTCTAGAAGCAACCTTGCTCACTGATCTCCATATTCCGCTGAAAATGAAGGAATGAATCCGCCATGACGAAAACAACGACGCGTTCGACGCGTCCCCGCAGTGCTCGTCCGGATTTGTGGCGCGATGCTGTGTGCAGGAGTTTTGACCATGGCTCTCGCAGCGGATCCACCCGCTGGTATGCCGATTCGAAATGCGTTGCTCGACCCGAGCCGGTTCATCCAGATACCGGGCCCAAACCCAATCCTCACGCCGGGGCCCGAGGGTGCGTGGGACGACGAGATCATAGAAGCCTCCGATGCATTTAAAGACTTCGACACGTACTACCTGTACTACCATGGAAACGGCGGCCAGGGCTATCAACTTGGTGTGGCAACGGCTCCCGGTCCGCTTGGTCCCTTCACGAAACAGGGCAAAGAGCCTGTGCTCAGGGTGGGCCCCAAGGGTAGTTGGGACGCCGTTCACGTAGCCTGCGCCATGGTGCTGAAAGAGCGAACCGACAGGTATACGATGTGGTACTCTGGTCTCGGAAAACCGGACGAACACCACGGTTGGTGCATCGGCTTGGCTACGGCGGAAACTCCCCTGGGACCGTGGAAGAAGCACTCGGCGAATCCGAGTCCTTGACAACTTTGGCTACGTCGGCGGCGTGGTGAAGTCGAATGGCAAGTATCACCTGTATACTGCCCATCCCATCGGCTCGACAGGCCCCGATTACAGTCCCATGGCGCTGGCCACCGCCGAGAAGCCCGAAGGACCGTGGACGAAATGGAACGGGAATCCGGTCTTGAAGCAAGGGGAGTGGGGCGAGTGGGACGACGGTGGATTCTCCGAAGCTGAAGTGCTCTATCACAGCGGCGTGTTCCACATGTTCTATGGCGGGGCCAAGTTATTCACGCCGCGCCTTGCCTCTCGAGAATGCATCGGCTACGCCTATAGTTTCGACGGCGCCCACTTCACCAAGTACGGCTCGAAACCCGGTTGCCACTCGACGAGGCCGAGCCGAACGCGTCGGCCTACGCCGAGGTGCATAGCATCATCGAGCCACCATTCGTCTATACTTACCACACGCTGCGTTACAAAGAACCGTGGCGGGATCGGTTTCGTCCGCAGTTTCCGACCGTGGAAGACCTCGGAGTTCAGGTGCTGGTGATGCAACGGCCGTTCAGTCTCGCGATGCCGTTGTTGAATATCCGGTCACTGGAGCCGGAAGCAACGACGCCGATGTCTTCGGAAATTACACCGGCCGTGTCGCTCAGTCACGTCAGCCGTGTGGCGATTACCGCCGAGTGTGCTTACGGTGCGCGATCCAAGCTGGGCGTCCGACTCCACGTACGATCGAGCCCCGACGGACTGATGTACGATACGGGCGACCTCTACACGTTCGAACATGATTTCAAGCCCGGGCAGACGTGTCGCAAGACATTTGAATTAGACACGAGCGTGCGCTTTATCAAGGTGCTGGTCGAGAACAGCGATCCGGCGGAGAGCGTCTCGAACGTCAAGATCACGGCCACGCTGGGTGACTGAGGGAAAACAGTCCCCCCCATTCACGACTGCTCGTCACAGCGGTCTGATTCTTTATAAAACATCGAAAACGAAAAATGCCGGAATTGTGCTGGTAGTGCAATCTGCGAACCTGCCCTGCTGGCAATCCGTGATCTTCCTGGTCAGGTAGCCTAAGTGTCGCCATCCCTTTCCAGCTGTCATTTTTCGCCGGCATCCGTGATGCTAGTTTCATCGCGTGGGCGGCAAGAGAGGGAAACGGGTGGATGGCACGGGAACTGTGCCTGCAACATTTTCTAGGACAAGACGATGAGAAACTGGCAATTCGTCCTGCTAAACATATCGATCGTTTCCGCAGTCTACGCCGATGATACCGCGAGGATTGCCGAGTTGTTTGCCCCGGCCATGGAACGCGGCGGGATAGTCGTCATTCCGCCGGGTGATTATGAATTGGCTGGTTTCCCGCCGCTGTCGCTTCCGTCGCACACCACCATCTCGGCCTACGGCGCACGGTTTCACTTGCCAAAGACACTCGGCGACAAGGCGCGGTTGGTACTGTTTGCCGGCGAAAACGTCCGCGACTTTCGCTGGTTCGGCGGCCACTTCAGCGGGCACGTGTTCGACCCCTCACAGATGGACAATACTTGGGAGCCAAACGTCAATACGCGAGCCATCCTGATCACGACGGCTCCGGGCGGCCGCACGGAGAACTTGACCTTCCGTGACATTACTTCTGACGGTGTGGCCGGTGCGGTAATCACGGTGCTGGGAGTGGTCCAACAAGGCAGCGCACGCGACGTCGCAACTTTCGCACGGCATGTCACGGTTGACAATTGCACGTTCCTGCGCAGCGGCAAGTTCATGTGGGACTACGGTTACCTGTGGCAAGTCACGGTCTGGCCTGAGGATTTCACAACGGCCGAACGAGCGCTGGCGGCCAGGTACTTTCGCCACGATCTGGTCCGTGGCCCCGTGCGGATCGAGTCAGGCAATGACCGTGTGTGGTTCGACAATCGGGCTCTGCTCCCCGTGTCGAAGCTCCGCGAAGGCGCCGAAGTGGCGCGAGGTCACGATACCGTTTGCTTCTTCGGCGATGAATTGCCGACAAACCTGGTGAGGGGCAAGCAGTATTTCGTTGTCGCGAGCACCCCCGAATTCATTCGCATCGCGGAGTCGCCCGATGGCGAGCCGATTCGTTTCGCCAGTGCGGCGGGGCCGAATGTGAAACTGATCTCGAATCTATTCCAGGCCCACTTGGCCCTGTACGCGCCGATCGGCAGCGGACCGGGTAAAGGGACCTTCGACTTGGTGGCGTGTGAGAAGGTCGTCGTCCGCGGCTGCCACCTGAGCGCCCTGGGTGACACGATGCACATTCAGAAGAGCCGCGGGATCGTCTTCGCCGACAACCATATCACGGGCTCGCGGATGGGGGCATTTTTCCTGGCCGAATTCTGCCAAGACGCCACCGTCACGGGCAACACAGTGGATGGCACGAACGGCTCACGCGTGATGAGCGTAGAGAAGTCGTGCGAAGATGTCACCATTGTGGGCAACACGTTCCGCAACGGGGGACGCGGCTCCTGGATCAACCAGCCGCGCAACTTTGTGCTGGCCGACAATATCTTCGTCAACAACACGACCAAAGGCGAGCGCGATCCGCGCCGGGGCCGTCGCACCTTCGTCACGGGTGACTACGAACGGTACGCCGAGCTGTATTTCACTACGCACGAATCCGGCGGTCGTTACGGCAACGTGATGGTGCGGGGCAATATCTTCGCCAGCGGCTCCAACGCCGAGCACGCCATCGCTTTCGCGCCGGGCGGTGATACGATCCTCGTCACCGATAACCTCTTCAGTGGGCCCGTGCGCGACATCGTGACGGCTCCGGGCTGTGAACAGGTGACGTTCCGGGACAACCTCGGCTTGGAACCGATTCGCTCTACAGACCAACAGCAATGACTCAGGCGACGTATTGCCGGGAAAGTGCATCCGACCGAGCGAACCCAGACACTCCATCTACTTGCTCAATCCGCTGGCTGTCCCGGCATGGCCTGGGCTATCAGCCGGCAACGCGGATCGCTGCGGTCATCTGGGTGTCAGAGTCTACTGGGACGCGACAAAGTCACGGCAGCAAGTCCGACACGCAAATCGGAACGTGCGACGCGGCCAGTGCGGTCAGCGTACTTAAGGAGTCGTAGGTCGATGTATGCGCGTAGTCTCCACCGCCAGGAAATCGGTGTACCTCGACACAGCAATCCGGCAAGTTAACAATCCAGTACTCTTGGATGCCCGCACGTGCGTAGAGCTCTCGCTTACGACTGCGGTCGAATCCGAGTGTTGTGTCGCTGATTTCGACGACCAGCAGAGCCCCCCTCGGATGACTCCGGTAATCGCGTGGCGTTCCCGGCACCACGGCGAGGTCTGGCTCGGGTTCCGAACAATCATCGACATGCAGCGGTAGCTGAACCCGGACACAATGCTCCACGCCAAAGGCCTGCTCAAGCGCCTTCGCCACCAACTGCAGGGATGCGGCGTGGGCGGGATTCATGGGCGAGATCGTTAGAATCTCTCCCTCGATCAACTCGACCCGCTGATCGACTAACAGACCGGCCTCCGCCATGCGATAGAAATCGTCGCGCGTCCAGTGCTTAACCTGTGGGTCGGTCGTGGCCATGTAATCATACCCCGTGATCAAAACGGACTGGTCGACTTGAACACCTCGATTATAGCCATCCGCCGGCGGCGTCGCGAGGACAAACCCGAGCGGGGACATTTGCAGGCCGATCGAAAGAGCCGAGCAGCGCGCGTCTTCATGGCACGACATGCAGATGGTCACTTTATTCCGGGCGAAATCCCACTTCAATGGTGAACAGCTGCGCCAGCTGCTTTTCCCGGTTGACAATGTTGATCGCCAGACTCGATCATCGACAGGACTTGAGTTACGTCCGACATGGGCATCGCACCGTTGGTAATCAGATGAGTACCATATTTATAGCCTCGTGGCGTCGCTTCGCCCGGAAATTCTCTAGTCGTACGCGACCATCAAGGCTCACGGCACGCCAAGTCCCAATTACGTTCCCTTACCGGCGAGCACCGATCCGCCCATTCTAGCCGCTCCGGCCCGCCACCCTATATCGACCTCCGATACCTCTGCGGAGGCGGGTGCACCGGCGAGCATCAAAGGGTCCTTTGATGGGGCGCCCAGTAACGGCCCCGTCCACCGGCCTGCGGCGAATGACGTTGACTTCGGAACTCGCGCGGCCCACGCCTCCAGTGAAAGGATTGTTCCCCATCTACCTCGTTCTATCCCGCGACCGTCTCATAGTCTACCGCGTCCTCGGCCTGTGCAATAACGTTTCTGCGTTAGCGGCGAACGGCACAATCGGGCAGTCTGGCACGCAACCATTCCTCTCCATTATTTGAAACGGCAGTACCGCTTAAGTCTACACTCCGGAGATTCGGGTAGTCGCCCAGAACTCGAATCCCATCGTCGGTAACTTGGGTGTACCGAAAGTAGAGAACGAGTTTGCGGTTCTTCGGAATCTCACCAAGTTGGAAGCTCAGCATCTCGTCGCCAAAGCCCTTTCCCCAGAATTCGAGGATGTATGTGCCGTCCACGTCAGGTTCATACGAGATCGTCCGATTGAAATCCGTTTGAACGACCCTCCAGTGCGCGAGGAATCGCCCCAGACCAAACACGGTGGCAAAGGCGACGAACAACACAACGCAGAAGACAATCGCTCTACGCCCATCGTTGTCGACCTGCGGCCGTTTTAGCCGTGCATACCCGCCACACACAAGACCAGCTAGTACGCCAGCGACCGCAAAGCCTAGCGAATCCTCTAACCAGAAAGAAGGGCAGAAGCAGACACCTCTGCCTTTTGACATTATCGGCTGCTGCATGAATTGCTGGAATCGGATCCGGGGCTTTTGTTAGGACCCCTTATTCTCCAAGCACAACCTAGCGGTAATCAGGTTCGCATTTCAACAACAGCTAAGGACCTCCAAGCCCCCCTTCAGCAGGCTTTGCAGATGCCACCACGGTATCACACGGGTCTACGAACCTCTCAAACCCTGCACTAAGACATTTCCTCGTCGCCCCGCCGACAAGAAGTATCGGTGCGTTGACACTATCTTGACAACCATGGCAGAATTTGGTCGCATTTGGCGATGGTGCTGGTAAAATGCTGGGTATTGTGCTGGCCGCCATGCCAGTCAGTCTTTCGGTCGCCTGGGCAACGGCCAGAACATGCGGCGGAAGGTGCAGATATCCGTACCTTCGGTCCTCTCAGAACCGCCGTCCAATGACGTAGGTGGGTTGCGTCTTGCTCGGAATTGAGTGTCGTGCTTCGTTACTCGACTCTGGGGGGCAGAAACATGAGCATGCGGTGGTTCGTTCTCGTTTTCTTGGCGCGACTGCCGGTTTCGCAAACGGTTGCGCAGATCACCGATTTCAGTTGGATCCCGGCGGAGCCAGTTATCGGTGAAGCGGTAGACTACTTCCCTGTCGGTGAGGCGCCAATGGGATACATGGCGGCACACCGTTGGGAGTACCGATACGCTCCAACACAGCCGACCATTGGTGGCGGTTGCGAGATGCCATGGGTCGCTACCAACTGGGGTGTTATGTCCTTACACGCAGAGCAGAACGTGCCGGGAGATTTTCAGATCCGACTAACAGTGTCATATACTTCCTACATGTTACCTCCGGGGCCGCCGATACCAAACACAGTGAAAACCAAGACTGTTTCAATCGCGCCACCAAACCGGGTTGAAATAATCGACGGCATGGACGAGCCAGCACTATTTGCTGACCCTGTTATTGTTGAATTTCAGATATATTCAGGCTCTCAGCCTATCGGTCCCTATGCATACGGTTTCGTCCAAGAACGTATCACCAATCAATGGTGTCTTGTCCCTCCACTTCCAGCCCCGGAATACCCTCCTAATTGGGACAATTGGCTTCCGGGCTCTCCAATCCCGTCCTTCTACCGCTATGGCAGCATTCTCTATGACCTGAAAACGAATGGTACCACATGGGCCGGCCTGCTGCCGCAAGTTCCGGTCGGAAATGACTACTTTATATACACACAGAACTTGCGTTACTGTTGGACAACTCCTTGTGGGGAAGATAAGACATGGTCACTCGGTAGTGTACGTCTGGCACGCTACACATTTGATGATGATTACGACAACAAGTGGGCGTATCGCGAAATCAACTAATCCCGGGAGGGTTTCACAATGAAAAAGACATTCGCCATCACGTCGGTCGCTCTTGCAGCCGTGGTCGTATCCGCTGTCATCGCGTTTTCGCAGACAGGCGGCTCCGTTGCAGATCAAGGCTCCGTTGCAGATCAAAGCCCTGTTCTGGACCCCGACCTTGTGATAAATGAGATAATGCGAAAGACAGGGATGGTCACAGCTCCATCGGACCCTAAAGTCCGAGAATTGATGAAGAAAGGCTATCTCAAACATCATGTCGGACCACCTCCACATAAGCCTGGCGCGGTGCAGATGGGCGCTTACCAAGAGGTGCGAAGACCTCGCAAACCGGAAGGTTACCTCGGCACAAAGGTTCGGCTATGGCAGCCTGACGACCCTACACAGAAAATGGTTGGAAAGCTGCTGCTGACGCAACCTGTGCCCGAGGCACGAGCTGCTCATTTTCACTCGGTGATACAGGACGCTTACTTCCTCGGTTGGCAAATTGATATCCACGATGTGAAGACAGGCAACGGCGTTACCAGCGTGACAACCCAAACGTACCCTCTCATCCAAACCCTTGAAGGGGGCGGGGCCAACATATGCAATGTACTTGAGGAGACGTGGGAAGTGCAGGGCCGGACGGCGAAACTTGCGAAGACGGAAGCGATAGGTGGGGAACCCTTCATTTTTGACGGGTTCTAAGGCGCACGATAAATAGGTCCGCTTGGCAACCCCACTAAAGAGCAGAAGGAGCAGAAGCAGACACCCTGCCTTTTAACATGTCCCGCGCACGGTTTCGCTGGCGAGAGGGTCCCTTTCGAGACGGTACAATCGTGCGGGAGGGTGTCGATGGTGGTGGGCTATCGCACGGACGGTGTGAAAGACAACGAGCTTGCACGCCAAGTACAGCCGAGCGCAGCACGCCGAGCGCGAAACGCCATGAGCAGCACGCAGAAACTTACCGAGCCGGCAGCGATGGGACTAAGTGACAGAGAAGCAGACACCCTGCCTTTTGACATGTCCCGCGCGCGGTTTCGCTGGCGAGAGGGTCCCTTTCGAGACGGTACAATCGTGTGGAAGGGTGTCGATGGCGGTGGGCTATCGCGCGGATGGTGTGAAAGACAACGAGCCTGCAAGCCAAGTACAGCCGAGTGAGCGCACGCCGAGCGCGCAACGCCATGAGCAGCATGCAGGAACTTGCCGAGCCGGCAGCGATGGGGCTAAGTGAAAATGCGACGGCTGGCGGTGGCACCTTTCAAATGACTTGCTTCCATCCGCTCAGCCACCTTAGCCAGCGACTCCGGTGAGCCGACCGCGTGGCAGAAGGACCGTTCGTAGCTATCCACCGTGTCGAGCCACTTCTCGTGGTTCACGTCCAGGCGGTCCAGCACCGCTTCCAGATCCTTGGGAATCTTGCTGCGCTGACCGCTCGCAAGTAACCTGGCCGTCCACAGGAGCAACTTCAGGTAGTCGGCCAGCGAGATGGGAAGCACTCCCAGATCCGAGGCGCGACGTCCGCTCCGAGAGGAATACGCCAGTGCCTCGTCCGCCTTCCGCTCGGGGCGCAATGTGAGTTCCGCCATCCAGCCATCGGCCCGGTCGCGGGCGTTCTTGCGCCGGGATTGAGCCTCCAGACGCTGGAAGAGGGAGGTGTAGCGCGCGGTCTCCGGGCTGTCGGCTTCCCCGGCTCGGATCGGGTTCAAGTCCACATAGATCCCGCACAGCAAAAGTCCGCTGGCATCGGTGATTTCTCGGCACTTGAATCTCGTCTCCCAAAACCGACCGCCACAGTTATCCTCGAAATTCGCGCGTCGGGCGATATTCTCCAGGAGAATGCCCATGAACCACGAGATCTTGCTCAGCCGTCTCCGCAGCTTCTCAGAAGCAGAAGCAGAAGCAGAAGCAGACACCCTGCCTTTGGTTCGAGACGGTACAATGGCGCAGAAGCAGATACCCTGCCTTTTGACATGTCCCACGCGCGGTTTCGCTGGCGAGAGGGTCCCTTTCGAGACGGTACAATCGTGCGGAAGGGTGTCGATGGTGGTGGGCGATCGCGCGGATGGTGTGAAAGACAACGAGCTTGCACACCAAGTACAGCCGAGCGCGCGCAAGTCGAGCGCGAAACGCCATGAGCAGCACGCAAGAACTTGCCGAGCCGGCAGCGATGGGGCTAAGTGAAGATGCGACGGCTGAGCGGTAACGCCTTTTAGATGACTTGCTTCCATCCGCTCGGCCACCTTAGCCAGCGACTCCGGTGAGCCGACCGCATGGCAGAAAGATCGTTCGTAGCTATCCACCGTGTCAACCCATTTCTCGTGGTTCACATCCAATTTGTCCAGCACCCCTTCCAGGTCCTTGGGGATCTTGCTGCGTTCACCACTCTTGAGCAGCCTGGCTGTCCACTTGAACAGCATCACGTAGTCTTCGAGTGATATCGGAAGCACTCCCAGATCCGAGGCGCGACGGCCGCTCCGAGAGGAATACGCCAGCGCCTCGTCCGCTTTCCGCTCGGGGCGCAATGTCAGTTCCGCCATCCAACCATCGGCGCGGTCGCGGGCGTTCTTTCGCTGCGATTGAGCCTCGAGACGCTGAAAGAGGGACGTGTAACGTGCGGTTTCCGGGCTGTCGGCTTCCCCGGCTCGGATCGGATTCAGGTCGACATAGATCCCGCACAGCAACAGCCCGCTGGCATCGGTGATTTCCCGGCACTTGAATCTCGTCTCCCAAAACCTACCGCCACAGTGATCCTCGAAATTGGCGCGTCGGGCGATATTTTCCAGGAGAATGCCCATGAACCACGAGATCTTGCTCAGCCGTCTCCGCAACTTCTCGATTT
Source organism: uncultured Planctomycetota bacterium (assembly GCA_963700575.1). GTDB lineage: Bacteria > Planctomycetota > Planctomycetia > Pirellulales > Pirellulaceae > JAJRVM01. The sequence continues at coordinate 286,431 of CAVOYC010000005.1, forward strand.
GCTTTTTGTTTCCGACCAGCTTGTCGATCCGTTTTTCATCCGGCTCTGGCATCTCATCCGACATGCATTTGGCCAGCTTGGTGATCGTGAGCCAGCGGCGCGCCACTTCGCGGGGCCGCAGCCGCGCGGCGATCTCAGGCCGGGTGCGGAGCACGACATGCAGATGGTTCGATAATTCCGCGCGGAATTCCACTTCAATCGTGAACAGCTGTGCCAACTGCTGTTGCCGGTTGACGATCCAGTCGCGGCGGTGGGAATAGTCTTCTCCACTGGTGGGATCGAGGCCACAGAGAAAGGCACGGCGTACGCAGCGTGCGGTGCAGTGGAAAACAGCCTTGCGGGCACGGCCCAAGAGTTTACGACGAGCATTGGCGGCCATCGGACAATTCCTCCTTGCGTGGGCAGGCATGGAGCCGCCACAGCCCGGCCGCTCGTGAGCGGCACGCTGCGTCGTCCCATGCTGCACGGAAGTCATTGCCCGCCTTTCCGTCGCCAGACGGCGGTCATCTTACCACATTGGGTCGTTGGTGCCAAACGGAAATACGATGCGGTGACACACGCATGTCACCATATGCCCCGCAAGAGGGTGGCCATCACGCCCGCCCGACGGTCCTGCCGGCCTGCATCACCGGGGACTGGCCGAGAAATCAGGGTGTCTGCAATTTCGGCAATTTCGCGGCAATTTCGCAAGGGTGTCTGCAATTTCCGATCGCAATTTCCGAAAAATCAGGGTGTCTGCAATTTCGAGTCTGCAATTTCGAGGGTGTCTGCAATTTCCGCTATTACTTCCTATTACGTCCCCTCCGGATCGGTCTCACCGGAGCGTGGGCGCAGCGCGTCGTAGCTGTTGGTGACCGACTGGCTGTCCGGGTTGGTCATCGCTTCGAGCAGGTTGCGATTGGCGTAGACCAGCGTGGTCACGCCCTCGGCGTCGGTGTACGAGTAGCGCCAGCCCAGCGCGGGTGCCACTATGACGGATCGGGCTCGAATTCGTATTGAAACCGTGTGTTGAGGTTTGCCTGCCTTGCGGCGTAGAATGAGACTGACGCGACAGTGACGACATTGCTACCATGCCTGCTCCCACAAAGTGAGCGTTGGATGACACACGAACCATCCGAGGAACGGCCCTGGACTGAAGATGAGTGGGAACGGTTTTTGCAGAAGAGCGAAGTCCGTTCAGCGAAATTCGGTGAACTTTTTGAGACGTTGCTCGACGATCCCGATCGCGACAGACTCATCGCCCGTGAAATGGGTTGGGATCGAGGCGATCAGGTCAACGGGTCGGTCTATGAACCGCCGGGCTTTGAGGGCATTAATCCCGACGACGAGTGGGAAGAAAGCGAACAGTGCGGCGAAGAGTCGCTGCGGGCGATTCCCGCGTACGCGCGAGGATTTGACTGGGGCTTGAGAGTCCACAAGGCGTTGCAGGAACATCTGGACGTCGGGCAAGAACTGGATCCCGATGACCCGCTTTTCGTGGCGTTTGCTGACAGCCTGATCGTGGCGGCGAAAATCGCCGGCGGACATGCAATGGGCTACGAGGAGGAATTTCTTTGCGGCAACATCGTCTGCTGCAAACGGTCGTTGGTAGCGGCCGATCGCAGTGTCGCCGCGCTTGATGACCTGGCCCAGCACGAGACCATCCCCACGGAAACGATCCAGCCGCTGCTCGAAGAAGGCAGACAGGTTCGGGCGCTGGTCGAACAGCACATGGCCCAGCTGCGCTCTCGCGTCTGGTGGGAATGACGCCCGCGTGCCGGACTCCAATGGAACGCTGCCATGCAGCCACAAGTGCCGTTTCCCGCTGCGTGCCACAACATGCTATCTCTTGAATATGGCATGCCGATACGGTACCCTGCACCTGCCACTCTTGGACGTGGCCGGGACGGATGCGAACGCAGGTCAAGATGGAGGAGACTGTGATGGGTGGAAGAAGCCCCCGCGTGCTCAGCTCTTGGGTGCTGGCTCTTTCTGGCCTGCAGCGGTGCGGCTCAAGTCTACAATTCGGCCGATTATGTGCGAAACCTGTACCGCAAGTATCTGAACCGCGAGCCGAGCTCCAACGAACTGACTCAATGGGTGTGGAGCTTTCAGAAGGGCCTTTCGCTGGCCGAAGCGCAGGTGTCCTTTCTGTCATCCGACGAGTACTTCAGCCGGCGAGCGCGTAATCCCCATTCGTTCGTTGCGGGACTGTACACGGAAATCTTGAATCGACCGCCATCGGACAACGAAGCATCCGAATGGGTCCGCACTTTGAACGAGGTGAAGGGGGACCGTGCGAAGGTTGTCCGCGAGTTTATCACTGCCGCGGAGAAGGCGTCTTCGCAATCGTCTGCTCTTCCGGCGGGCGAGAGCAGTCAGCGTGAAGGGCAACTGGTGGCCACCGCCCTCCTGCTGCGCAGCTCGATCGACGAAGAACTCGGGGGGACGCAGCAGGGCGCGAACTGTCTGTGATGAGCCGCAATCTGGTGAACGCCAGCCGCAGTCTGGAGCGAGCGCAACAGGCTTCTTCGACCGCCTACCAGCAGGCTGCGACTGACGTACGTGTGGCGCTTACGGCAATCGAAGACGAAATGGCGCAACTCCATTTCACCGCTCCCACAAGTGGTGCCTACCTGGCTCAGTTTGCACGGATTTTCGAGGCTCTCGGTCCGGCCGCATCCCGTCCGACTTCGTTGCCACCGACCAATAGCCCTCCGGCAGACGGTATCAACGCAAAGTTGTACGACGATCTCGTGCGGTTGAGCACGGCTCTGCTGGGGGACACGAACCAGGCGTTACTTATGCTGCGCAGTACGGCGAACAAGGATGTCAATCGCACCCAGATGCTGCGCGACATTGAGTACTTTTATTCGCAGACCACGTCCTTCCAGCAGTCTTTGCGCGTTGCCATGCCGAGGCACGATGTGCGGCATGGCGTCCTGCGGCTCCGATCGCTGGCCCAGGGCATTTCACGCGACTTGCAGCAGACAGGTCAAGTGGGATGGATCGCGCAGCGCTGGGATATTGTCATGGGCGACATGCAACAGCTGGGTGCACTGGTCGAAGTCTCCTCAGGCGCGACGATCGACCCGGGGCAGCCGGTGCTATTTGAGTCACCCACTTACCATCAGCTACCCTATCAGGTGCAACGACCCACAACAGCTCAGCTATCCGGCCAGGCGGTCCCTGTGACGGATCAGGCCATGGCGCACGTGGACGCGTTTGTGGTGGGGTTCAACCGTTTTCTTCCGGCCTCGCCCCGCGTCCCGGCCTTGCAGTCGCAGGTGCGCGGTTTGCGCATGTCTCTGGCTCAATTTCGCCAGGAGCTGGTGACCGGCTCATCTCCTACGCTGTTGAAATTGCAGCTGGCTCAAATCAATAACTCATTACTGTCGCTCACCGCGACTTGGACCCAAACCGTTCAGGAAAGACAGCTCACCAATACCCCAGACTTGACAGACATCGCCAGCTCGATCCAGAGTCTGAACAAGATCTTGGAGGAGAGCTGACCGGCGCGCGTTGGACGTGGGAACTTGACTTAAGATAATCGCCTTTCCACCAACTGATAGGCTCATCGCATCCACGTCTTGCACTCAAATTGGATTTTGACTCAGCCCGTTGTCAGGAGAAGGATTGATGGCATCAACACTGAGGTTAATCGCGGCGTTCATCGTGCTCGTTGCTGGCACTAGCTCCCGGGCCCAGACACAGCCAGTGGCACCTCCCTTGTCTGCTCCGCAGACGCGACTCAGCGATGCGGAACAAAAGTTTGACACGGTGGTTCGCACGTTCGAACAGTACCTCTACGACGCTGGTGCGTTTGCGGTCGACGTAACGAGCCAGTGGACCAGCAGCGGCAGTGGCAAGCCGGCCCAAGGCACGAACATCTTCCACGTGGCGGTGCAAAAAGGGGGTAAGTTCCGTATCGAGGCAGGATCGCAAGAAAAGGGAGCGGCCCAGTTCGTCTGCGTCAGCGACGGGCGCCGCACCACCAGGCTCTATCGGCCTGCCAGGTACTACAGCCAACACGACGCGTCGCCGACTCAGGATGAACTGCAGTACGACGCCCTGACCCTGCAAACCGTATCCGGCTCAGGCGTTGAATTGCTGATTCGACCGCAAATCCGCGCAGCTGATCGCTCAAATCGTCAGTGTCAAAGAGATGGGCACGGAGACATTGGAAGGCAATGAAACCATTCACGTACAGCTGTCGCTGGTTGACAAGCGTCTGTTCGACGTGTGGTTCACGACGGGCGACAAGCCAATGCTTGTGAAACTGGCATCCACGTTGACCATTCCCATTGACCAGCAACACACGTTCCGCCTGCTCACCACCAGCTGGTTCAAGTGGCAGGTTGGCGGCCCGCTGCCGGAGGACACGTTTACGGTCACGCTGCCGCGCGATGCACGGCGGGTTGAGGACCTGCTCTCCGCGCTGCAGGATGGCGACATCCGTCAACTGCTGGGCCAGCCGGCGCCACTGCTGGAGCTCAACGACCTGCAGGGCAACGCCGTACGGCTGGCGGACTATCGGGGCAAGAAGGTGATCGTGCTGATCTTCTGGGCCAGCTGGTGCGCCCCCAGCACGAACGACATGGGCACGCTCAATGCCTTCGTCACCGAAGCCGAAGGCAAGGGGGCGGTGGTACTGGCAGTCAATCTGGGCGAGCAACGAGATCAAGTACAGGCCAGCGTGGCAGAACACCAGTACCAGGGGACCGTGCTGCTCGATCCCGAGGCCAAATCTCTGGAGGCCTACCGCGTCGGGGCGATCCCCGTGACCATCCTGATCGGCAAAGAGGGCACGGTCCAGTCGTTTCACAGCGGCAGCACTCCCGAAGCGCGTACTCGCATCCGCCAGGATGCCGCAGCGCTGCTCAGCGGCCAGCAATTGACGCCGTCTGGACTTCCCTGATGTTCCCGGCCCTGAAGGCATGTTACGATAGTTGTCAGAGCCAAGAGCACCGCCCTTGAAATCCAAAGTACGAAATACCCAAATCGGAAACGGAACAAGAGCACGGGCCGAGTGCGTGTTCTTGGCTTCACAAAGGCCCCCAAAGTCAGGACCTCGAACCAATGTGCTCCCGCCGCTCGGAGGCAATCACCTGCCCGGCGCAGGTTGCTGGAGCGTGACTCACCTTCAATGAGTTCTTGCCAACAGGTAGACCAAGTGAGGCGACGCGGTCTGAATGAGGCATCCTCGCGTTATGGAAACTGACTGAATTCGCGTGAATTCAGAAACAACATCATATTCGCATTTGCCGTGCCCAGCGCTGTGCTGCAAGACCTGCTTTAGACGCAGGACGCGAGAGTCTCTCCCGTGCCTGAGCAGCGTCTGTGTCTGGCCACGCGTGGAGCCTGAGAGTGAACGCCAAACCTGACCGCCCACAGCCCTCGTCCCAGCCACGAGCACAGCAATCAACCCCGCAACAACCATCCTCGCCACCACAACCAGGCGGACAGCAGGCCGCCGCGCGACCCCGGGCAACGCGGCCCGCGGAATTGCAGCTCGCCGCCGGGCAGCGGCGAACACGGCCCCCCGCGGATCAGACGGGTGCGGAGCACGATCTGACGAAGTCAGGCCGACTGGTCTCGCTCGATGCCTTTCGCGGCTTCATCATGATTATGCTGGCGGCCAGCGGATTCGGTGTCCTTCAGCTGACTCAGTTACCGGCTGACGCGCCTGTCTGGAAGGATCTCGATTACGCCACCTGGCAACAGATCGGCTTCCACTTTAATCATCCCGCGTGGGTCAGCAACTTTGACTGGGGAGGTGTCGCTTTCGGGTTCTCGTTCTGGGACATGATTCAGCCGGCATTCATGTTCATGGTCGGAGTGGCGATGCCGTACTCGTATGCCAAACGACAGTCGCTAGGGCATAGCGGATTGCGGCGCACAGCCCACGCGCTGTGGCGTGCCTTGGTGCTGGTGCTGCTGGGGGTGTTCCTGTCTTCCGCCTGGGCCAGGCAGACGAATTGGATATTCGTCAATGTGTTGTGCCAGATTGGCCTGGGCTACATGTTCGTCTACCTGCTGCTGGGACAAAAATGGTGGCTGCAGTGGGGCGCCTTGTTGTTGATACTGGTGGGATACTGGGGATTCTTCTACAGTTACACGCCGCCGGAGGGTCTCGATTACGCCGCCGTCGGTGCGGCTGAAGATACCGTGTTCGACGACTTTCGTGCTCCCTGGTCGAAGAATGCGAATGCGGGCCACAATGTGGATGTCTGGCTGCTGAACCAGTTCCCTCGCCCCGATAAAGACAAATTCGAATATAACGATGGTGGTTACGTTACTTTGAACTTCGTGCCGTCGATGGCCACGATGCTGTTGGGCGTTTTCTGTGGCCAGCTCTTGCGGAGCGAGAAACGGTGGTGGCAGAAATTCCTGTTGCTGGTTGTGGGTGGTGCTGCTTGTGTGGCACTCGGCGTTCTGGCCGGACAATATGCGTGCCCGATCGTCAAACGTATCTGGACGCCATCCTGGGCGCTGTTCAGCGGCGGATGGGTTATCTTGATGTTGGCGACCTTTTACCTGGTATTCGACCTTTGCCGACTACGCTGGCTCGCGTTCCCGCTTGTGGTAGTCGGTATGAATTCCATCGCCATGTACATAATGGGCCAATTAATGCGTCCCTGGACCACCAAACAGGTCCAAATTCACTTCGAGGGATTGCTGCAAAGTCTGCTGGGAACACAGTTCCTGGCCGACGACATGTATGGACACGTGATCGCGCCGACCTCCGCTTTCATTGTGTTCTGGCTGATCGCACTCTGGATGTATCGTCAGAAGTTCTTCGTGCGGATCTGAGAAGCTCGCGTCGTATTCTGGTTAATACTCGGTTTGCCATTCTGCTGTCGCCCGAAGTTTCTTAGCGTTTGACTGCGTCCACGCAACAAGCGGTTCCACCGCGCATACGTATCACCCACTCATGGAACGTGGAACATCATGCTGAACAAGATCAATCGACGTGGCATGCTGCAGCTGGCTGGTTCCGCCGTCGCTGCCTCGTACCTTTCTCCACTGGCCCGCGCCAACACGGCCCAACCGTCCTGGAAGACAGCCATCGGACTCAACGGCTTCATGTCCTCGTCGAGCGATTACAGCCAGGTGTTCCCCATCTGGGAGATCCTGGATTTCGCGCAACAAACCGGCTTCGACGGCGTCGAACTTGTTGAGGGATGGCCCATGGGCGGTTATCCCGCGGCCAGTCAAACGGATCGGATTCGAGCCCTCAAACGGCTCTACGACGGTTTCGGGCTCCAGGTCTTCTCCCTTCAACTGGGAGTGGCCCCGGCGTTTGACCCCAGCCCCAGCGTCCGACAAAGCTGGCTGCAAACGTTTCGAGACCGGGCATCGTTCGCCAAACAGGTCGGATGCGACTGTATTGGAATGTGGCCAGGCGGGCCTTTGCGCGATCAGACCCTCGATCAGGCCGTCGATCGATTGGCCGAGTCATTTCGTGAGGCGGGCAAGATCGCCAGCGATCAAGGACTGTTGGCGGCCTTCGAAATCGAACCGCCGTTCGTCTTCAATACGGAGGATCTTCTCCAAAGGATCCTGGACAAGCTCGCTTCCTCTCCGGTGAAGACCATCTTCGATCCAAGCCACTTCGACTTGATGAGTGGCTCGCAAGGAAAGCCGCACGAGATGCTGGAACGCATCGGCGTGCAGAATATCGGCTATGTGCACCTGACGGACTGCGACGGCACTCAGCTTGGAGGTACCTCGAGGCACTTGCCTTGCGGCGATGGGCACGTCGATATTCCGGCGGCGCTCGCCACGCTGCGCGCCGGCGGTTTCACCGGCTGGATGATGATCGATGAATGGAAAATTCCCGATCCCTACGACGCATGCCAAAAAGGGAAGAAAGCGATCGACCTGGCGATGCAGTGAACGGCTGACGCACCGCAAACAGCGTATAGAAAGCCTTTTTCGCGAGACGAACGATGAAACTCATCCTGTTCCTGTGCGCTCTGTGGCCCGCGACTCTGATCGCTCAAACGGACCGCGCGATAGTTGCCACCGATCGCGCGGCGACCGACGCGGACGATGAACCACCAGCGGAACTGGCCGAGTTCTTTCAGCCTCCATCGCAATTCGTGGGGCAGCTCGGCGATTATCGATCGCCGCTTGTCAGCCTTGCGGGGGACAAGGTCACGTCGGCTGAGCAATGGCCAACACGGCGCCGGGAAATCCTCGACACGTGGCAGAAGATGATGGGACCCTGGCCGGCGTTGATTGACCAGCCGCGCATGGAGGTGGTCGAGACCGTTCGTCGAGGAGCAATCACACAACATCAGGTGCGCCTGGAGATAGCGTTGGGCCGGCAATCGGTTGATGGCTTCCTGTTGGTGCCCGACGGTGAGGGTCCGTTTCCGGCAGTGCTGGTCGTCTACTACGACGCTCAGACAGGCGCCGGACTGGGAACGCCGCAGCGCGACTTCGGCTGGCAGTTGGTGCGCCGCGGATTCGTCACGCTGTCGATCGGCAAACCCAACACCGGAGTGAATTTGGAGGATCCGCAGCAAATCCCCGGGCGGGGACTGCCTTACTATGGCCCAATCGGCCAATCGCTCGCGGTGCAACCTCTTTCCGCTCTGGCCTATGCCGCAGCGAACGCGCGGCGCACTCTCTCTGGACGACAGGACGTGATTGCCGATCGCATCGGCATCGTGGGACACTCTTTCGGCGGCAAATGGGCGCTCATGGCGTCGTGTCTTGACGAACAGTTTGCTTGTGCCGTATGGTCCGATCCTGGCATTGTGTTCGACGAACGAGATCGCCGCAAACAGAACGCGAGCGGCAGTGTGAACTATTGGGATCCCTGGTACTTGGGTGCCGAGCCAGGAAAAGCCCTTGTTCGCGACGAGCAATACCAGTTTCGGAAACTCCCGAGCGAAGGGCAGCCGCGCACGGGCGCCTATGAGACGCTGGTCGAGCAACACCATGATCTGGTCGAACTGCACGCCTTAATGGCCCCACGCCCGTTCCTGGTCTCCGGAGGCACCGCCGATCTGCCAGAACGTTGGACCGCCCTGAATCACACAATTGCAGTCAATCAGCTGCTGGGCGTTCGCAACCGTGTCGCGATGACCAACCGTGCCCCGCATAGTCCCACGGAAGAATCGAATGACCAGGTCTATCGGTTCTTCGAGTGGTGGCTCAAGGATCGAAAGTAAGAGGGCTTCGATTCTCGGGACACAAAGGACTCGTCCGGCAATGTAGAGGAGTTGCCGAGATAGTCTGGCAACGGGAGAATTCGCCGACGCCGTTCGCACAGGCCGGGAACGGGATTGAAAAGCAGTTGATTAAAGCTCAGGTGGCCACTTAGAATGAAGTGTCCACGCCGTGGCTTTGCGGCAATACCATGTTGGTGCCGGCTGTTGCGGGACGAAGAGTATTGAAAGCAAACGGAGATTGACAAGATGTCGACGATTTCGGTGGAGCTTCCCGATGATCTTCGCGAATTTGTCGAAGCGAAGGTTGGGCGAGGCCAGTTTGCCAGCGCGAACGAGTCCATCGTGGCTCTCGTGGACGCTGCTCGCCGCAAACGATCGGAGATTGAGGCCGCATTGATCGAAGGCCTGGCGAGTGGACCAGCCGAAGAATGGACGAGCCAAGATTGGGCGGACATAAAGCAGCGAGTGATGGAACGTCATCAAAAAGGGTGATGGATGTCCGCGAACAGCAACCATGGCCGATGCGACTGGGACAAGAGCTCCGCAGCTTCTGGTGACAGGAATCGCCGCAGTCGCTTGGGGTCACCTACGCTACACGTCTGACGCTTGCTGTTTCTCACCCAGAACGCCCCAGGGCTCGATTTGGCGCAGGTGTTTGGCTTCCAAGGCGCGGTAGCAGTCGGGCAGATCGAAGTGAGCCAGGACGTTGGGCAGCATCGTAGCTAACGGCCAATGGTACTCTTCCGATTCCGCTACCGTGGCATAAGACTCCAAAGCATTCTTGAGCGTTACTTGCCTGACCCACGGCGAGAGTAACGACGCGAAGGTCGCCGCCAACGCTCCCCAGCCCTTACCGACGATATGGATGTCGGTGTATCCGTTCGCCGCCAGCCACTCGAGCACCTGCAGTACGTCCCACGTCTTTTGTCCCAGGTAGGGTCGGTCGAGCATCAGGCTGTGGATGGCATAGAAGTAATCGCATCCATACGGATCATCAAAGGTGCTGGAACCGCAAGTGTTTGGCTTCGATTCTCCAATTCCGCGAACGTCGCAGGTAAACAGGACCGAGTCGGGCTGAGCCTGCATCACTTCGTCAATCAGCCCCTCGCTCCTGAGTTCCGCATCGCTGGAACGGTGCGCGACGTACAAGACAGCCCGGCTGAGCGTGCGCGGCGGCGGCGAGTTCCAATTGACTTTGCTTAACATATAGACGATCGCCATGATCCCCGGCTCGGTCTGCACCGCATACGTGCAGGCACAGGGGAGCGGATAGGACTTGTCGCGGTGTGCGCGCAGGATACGATAGCGATTGGCGGCCTTCTCATCCGGCACTGTTTTCTCGCGTGGGACATCCACTTTGAGAACCTGTTGCACGGCCTGGATCAACGCGTCCGCGGCGAGCGGTTGGCGCTGCGAGGTCAATCGCTGCGATTTGTCGCGCGTAAAGCTAAAGACGCTGCGTGTTCCCTCCATCGCGGCGACTTGGCCCTGGGGGGAGCACCAGAGGGTCTGCTCCTCTTCGATAGTAATTTCCGGTTCCTTCTTAGCAGGGGAATTGCCGGTTGCCTTACCGAACCAGCTATACATCGCCTCGCGGTTCTCCTGCGTAAAGCCATGCGGAGAAGGGCCGGCAAACAGTGCCACGTTCTGTTCTTGCTGCAACAGCTTGTAGAGACGTTTCAGCCGTCCGAGCGCTTCGCGGCTGCCGCGGACATCAAAGTAGTCTTGCTGTTTGGCCAGAATCATCACCGGTTTCGGCGCCTGGGCGGCCAAAAAATCGGCATGATCGAGTCCCATGGCCAGCGCCTTGGGAGGGCATTGCTCCGTGTCCGCCGGCAGCTCGTTCTCCATGTTGCGTCGAAACGACGTGACAAAACAACTCGGCGCCGCCATCGCCCACCGTTGCTCGACACCGCAGAGCCAAGTGGTCATCGTGCCGCCCCCAGAATTGCCGGTGACCCCGACCTGCCGCGCATCGACTTCCTCGCGAGTCAGTAGATAGTCGAGGGCACGGATGCCATCCCACGCGCGCCACATTCCCAGAAACTCGCCCACCAGAAACTGCTGGTTCCCCGCATACAAATGTTCCCGTACTCCCACGCCAACGCGCGATGTCAGATCCTCGTTGACATACTGCAAACGCTCGCCCTGTCCGATCGGGTCGTAGATCAGGCAAACGTATCCCAGGCGAGCCAGCCCTTGAGCAAAGGACTGGTAGGCCTTTTCTGCCTTGCCATTGACTGAGTGGCCACAAGTTCCCACGACGCCCGGACGAGGCCCTTCGACGTTTCTTGGGAAGATAGAGATTGGCCGTGACAGGAAAGCCGGGGCGGCTGTCAAAGATAATTTTCTCGATGTTGTACACGTCCCGCTCGAGCACGCCGGTCACTCGCGGATTCAATTCCGTTCGCTCCGGCTCGGGTCCGAAACACTCGCGGATCTTTTCACGGACCTGGACGACGTACTCTTGTGCGTCCAGTTTGCTGTTCAAACCGCGGTAAGCTTGAACGCTACGCATATTGGCCAGGCGCACCTGTTGCACGAAGTACTCCTGAACCATGCGGGGGAATCCATTCCGCGCGGTAACCGGGTCGGCAGCCGATGCCGTGAGGATCGTGAGCGTGTCGAGCATCGGCAGGCTAAACGCCGACAAGCTCAAACCTTGCAGGAACTGACGCCGGCTGGCAAACAAGAACGGTGGACGCACCATTTCCTGACGGTGCGAGTCGGTGCTCAGGCTGCTCATCAGAGTTTCTCCGTGGGGGATTTCAGGCTTCGGGTATCACTTTTCCAGTGTCACATATTGGAGCCCTGTGATCCAGAGTGGCGCCGGGATGAGAGTGCCGCCGAGGTCAATAAGGGTGGCTAGGCATTCATTGTGGGGGCGGGCATTGGGCTGTTAAGAAGTCGGCCTTGTGGACAACTGGCGCTGATCCGGTTTTTGTACCGAGCCGCAGTGTGTCTGTTGCTCTTGCCTCGCAGGGACTTTCCAGGTCGGCCGCCGTGCCGATGTGTCGAACTCGGTCATGCCCACCCACTACAGTGTCGGCCCGACGGTCCAGGGTACGAACTCTTCATCGCCCATTTCGAGTTGCTCGCTCTTGGTCTTCTTGCCGCTGGCCACGGCCAGGATCTCCTGAAAGATCTGTTGTCCCACCTCCGCCACGGACGTGCCGCTCAAGATGACTCCGGCGTCGATATCCATATCCTCCTCCATCCGTCGGTACATCGGCGTATTGGTGGCAATCTTGATCGTCGGTACCGGCTTGCATCCGAAACAACTCCCGCGTCCGGTAGTGAAGGCCACGACGTTGGCGCCGCCCGCGACCATGCCGGTCACACTGGCTGGATCGTACCCCGGCGTGTCCATGACCACGAACCCTCTTGACTCGACCGGCTCGGCATACTGCAGCACGTCAACCAGCGCGGTGGAGCCTCCCTTGGCGACGGCTCCCAAAGATTTTTCGGCGATCGTCGTGAGGCCTCCCGCTTTGTTCCCAACCGACGGGTTGTTGTCTAACTCGACACCAAACAGACCCGTGTACCATTTCCACCACTCGATGCGGTCGAGCAGTTTCTGCGCCACGTCGAGAGATCGGGCCCGCCGCGTCAACAAGTGCTCGGCGCCGTAAATCTCACTCGTTTCGCCCAGGATGGCCGTGCCGCCGCAAGCAACCACCAGGTCCGCCGCTGCTCCCAGCGCCGGATTGGCCGTGATTCCCGAGTTCCCATCCGAACCGCCGCATTCCGTCGCTAACACGATTTCACTGGCCGGCATCGGCTCGCGCTGTACGTCGTTGACCCACGGGAGCATGTCACAGATTTTCCGCACGCCCGCTTCGACCGTCTTGCGCGTGCCACCCTGATCCTGCATCGAGAAAACCACGGGAGAAAGATTGGTCGCAACTACGCCTTCGATCTGTACCAGCTTCTCTTGCTCAAGCAGATAGGTCATCTCGGCTTGCTCACATCCCAAACCAACCAGCAAATAAGCGCCGATGTTGGGATGTCGGGCGATGCCCGCCAGTACGCGGTTGAGCATTTGATGCGCGGTGCCCCCGAACTGCAGACCGCAACCTCCCTCATGCGTAAACGCGACAACACCATCGATATTTGGATAATCGTCCAAATTGTCAGGGCCGAATCGGCGCGCGATGTACTTGCTGACGGATGCCGAACAGTTGACCGTCGACAAGACGGCAATGTAGTTCCGCGTCCCGACCTTGCCGCGGCCACGCCGGTATCCCAAGAAGGTCTGATCCGCAATGGTTGGCGGATCGGGAGGAATGAACATCGCGCTCTGATAGTCGCGTTCGAACTCCTGGAGCGCCAAGTTGTGTACGTGGACCCACTGCCCGGCGGCTATCTGCTGCGACGCTTGACCGATGATCTGGCCATACTTGAGAACTGGTTCATTCCGGCCGATGGGCTGGAGAGCCACTTTGTGGCCCAACGCCACGGAGTCCTGCAGTTGAATCCTGTGACCCGCTGCCTCAATCTGGATGCCGGATTCGAGCTGCCGTGCGGCGATCACCACGTTGTCGTTCGGGTGCAGGTGGATGACACCTGCGGAGTTGTGACTGTGCATTGAGCCTCCCCCATCCTGTCCATTTTCGGCCATCTGGCCGGCGAAAACGTGATCAATGTTCCCGTGGTGCCCCCTGAGTCCCGCCAAGGCATTTCATCCGCCGGCCCTGACTTGCGGACCAGGCGATTTGCGAGCCCGTCCAACCTGCCGTGACAAAGGTGGCGTCAGCCACAGTTTAGCGATTCTGTTGACCCGCGCCAGGACGCGGGCCTGCACCGCCGGTGGCCGATGGTGACAGAACCGCTCTGACCTGGTCAATTTCGTCGTGCTGAGCTTTGTTGTTCTGTTGCGCCGATAAACGCAGGTTGGCCGAAATGAACGGCGATTGTTGATTGTTGATTTGCGAAGGAAAGACTCCAACTTCGACAATCAACAATCGTCCCTGATCAACCATCAATCTGTCGAGTGAATGAGCGCAACAAGGCCAATTTGGCTATCTTACCACGCCCGCGCCCAGCTTCCGGGGAGTTGACCACGCCAGAGCCGCTCCCTGCTGGTTACCCCCTTGATCAATCGCTATGATATATATGCTATGCGCAATGTGGCTGTTTATTATATGGCTCCGCACACGCCGTGGGGAGCGTGAAGGACGAAGCTGGCGTGACATGTCGGATCGCAGGGTTTTCGTCACTGACGACTGGCAAGTTTGGTGATGACCGGACAAGCCAGAGTCGCATCGCATCGCCTTAGGATCGGGGGAAAAATAACTTCACCTAGTTCCCTCGCCCCTTTGGGGAGAGGGCAGGGTGAGGGACTAGCAAATCTGGAAGTTACTTTTCCCCGGTTCCTTAGACTTGCCGGTGCGGCTGAAGCCCTGGCGGCTCCAGTTGCCCTCCCGGCAATCGTGGGAGTATTGTCGTGCATCAAGACGATACTTTCGTTCGAATCCATATTGTCGCCTCCAGGAGCCATTTCGCCGTGAACGCGCTTACTTTGCTTATCTTGGCCACCTTTGCGCAAAGCGATGCTGCTGACCGATCACCCTTGGCATTGTGGCCTGAGAACATCAGTCGTTTTGTCCACCAGAGTATTCGAGCGGAGCAGCGTCCGCTGGGTTACACACGTGAGGAAATGGCACGTTTCCCGGGCTACTCGTACCGTCTGGGTTACGTGAGCCGTCTGTTCCATGACGTGGAGGCACTTCCTGAGGAGACCAATCAGTTTGCCGAGCGGCATGCTGGGTGGTTATCAGAAGTCCTCCGCATCCGCCTTGCGGCTCTTAGGCGCTCGCATAGAACCGGTCCAGTTATCCGAGGCATCGGCAGTCGCTATCGATCCTGTGGACGATCAGTCGGAGCGGGTCTGGGAGTCGTTACCAGAAGAGGTGCGAAGCGCGGTGGAGCATCTGGTACGCGGCATTTCTTCTGCGCGGCCAAACTTGTACGAGGCGTTTGATTGGAAGACATTGGCGCGCCAGGCTGGCGACGCCGAGTTGCGCCACCTCGGTTCCACTCAAGTCTACAACTACGCCGCGGCACCATGGTTGGGATCGGGCAGCTGGGCTGGTGCATCCTTTACCGCACTCAATACGTTTCAATCGACTCCGTTAGGCAATGCCGGAGCGACTGTTTTCGCATCGGTTCGACTGGCCATCAACGACTTGCTGGCCGCGAACCAAGGCACGGAGATCGCTGACTTTGAGACTTGTCGCTTGAAGACGGCGATTGGCACGGTCCAGATACTAGGTCGTGGCAACAACGTCTATCAGGGGACGGACGCGGTCGTTATCGATTTGGGGGGCAATGACCGCTATTCAGGCCGGATGGCAGTTCCCGTGTCGAAGACCGCCCCGGTCGGATTGTTGATCGACATGGGTGGTGACGACGTCTATGACGGGCGGCGAGCGCCGGCATCAATTGCTTGCGGGTTGTTTGGCATTGGAGCTCTCTTTGATTTGAGCGGGCACGACAAGTATTACTGCAGCAACTCGGGGCTCGGCTGTGCCTGGCACGGCATCGGCCTCTTGTTGGACACAGTGGGGAACGATTTATATTCGGGCCGACAGTGGTGTCAGGGGGCCGCCCATGCGGGAGTGGGCATGTTAATTGACGAATCTGGTGACGATCAATACTTCTGCCAACTGGAGTCACAGGGATTGGGCTCGACATTGGGAGTCGGAGTGTTGGTTGACCAGCAGGGCAACGACCGTTATCACGCATACGACAACGAGAATGGCCGGGCCATCACATTTCCCTCCTCGCAAACCAAATCACACGAAGTATCGTTGTCACAGGGATGCGGTTATGGACGAAGGGCGGATAACGTGGATGGCCGAAGTCTGGCCGGGGGCGTAGGCGCACTGATCGACGGCGCCGGGAACGACTCCTATTACGGCGGCGTCTTCAGCCAGGCGACGGGATTCTGGTGGTCGATCGGAATGCTGGTCGACTTCGGTGGCAACGACCGCTATCGGGGCGTGTATTACGCTCAAGGCGCGGCCGCTCATTTCGCGATCGGTTCGCACATCGACCACGCCGGTGACGACCAGTACAACGACCGGAGTGTCTTGGGGCAGGTGCTTGGTGCCGGTCGTGATGGCTCAATCGGCATGCTGCTCGACGAAGAGGGAGACGACGTTTACACCATCCCCAAGAAGTCGGCAGGTGGTGGAGACATGAACGCGATCGGATTACTGAGTGACAAGCAGGGCGATGACAAGTACTATCCCACCAGTTCCACGTACCTGGGCACCGCCTCGTCCTCCAATCCCCGGGGCGAGTATTTTCGGAGCAGGCTGCCGACGATCGGCGTGTTCGTGGACCTGGCGGGTGATGACACTTATCCGTCACATGGTCGTCCCAAGAACGGGTCCAAGTGGTATCACCAGTCGAGTTCCACGGTCTGGGGATTGGGTCTCGACGTGGCCCCCCCGAGTGCCGACAAGCCCTTAGCCACCCAGCCGGGTCCCTTGCCGCGGGAATGATCCGCTGCAGTTGCTCGCACGGCTGAGGTGGTCGTTCGGCCA
Organism: uncultured Planctomycetota bacterium; assembly: GCA_963700575.1. Classification (GTDB taxonomy): domain Bacteria; phylum Planctomycetota; class Planctomycetia; order Pirellulales; family Pirellulaceae; genus JAJRVM01. The sequence goes on from CAVOYC010000005.1 coordinate 303,148, forward strand.
CGAGGATCGTCAGGCACGGGCGACCCCGACACAAACGCCGCGAAGCTCGCGGCCCGGCAGCACAATTGCCGCCAGCAGTCAAAATGGTACACTGGTGCGAGGCAGCGTAATTGTGCAGCCCCGGGCCTCGACCGGGCGAGGAGCGCGAATTCGATTCGCGTTTTGGCTCCGGACCTGGGGGAGTACGGACGTCCAGGACAACATCCTTGCACGGTCCACTCATCATCACCTTGTGGAGTCGCCACCATGCCCGAGTCCAGCAGCGTATTTGTTTTGGCATATCGCGCGGCAGTCTACTGTTCGGTCTGCCTGCTGCTAGTCATCCCGGTCGTCAGCGGCTGCGGCCAGCGGGGGCAATCCGGGAAATCTGCGGGACAGGCCGCAGCCGGCAGCACGAGTTCTTCCGCGCAAGACGCGGTTGCCAAAGCGTCCTCGAACCAGAAGCGGGACGAGGACGGAGCGTCGGAAGGATCAGAAGGCACCCAGCCAGCCAGCTCGGAAGCAGACGTGGCGTTGTGTAAAGCCTGTCTTGAGGGCAACCTCAACGAAGCTCGGGCGGCTCTGGAGGAAGGAGCCAACGTGGATGCACGTGGCGACAACGGCGGCACGGCACTGATGTTGGCTGCCTATGATGGTCACGAAGAGATTGTGCGTTTTCTGCTGGAAAAAGGGGCGGACGTAAACGCCACTGACCCCGCCGGACGCACGGCGCTGATGTATTGTGCCAGTGGACCTTTTCCGAGCACGGTCCAATTGTTGTTGGTCAAGGGAGCGACGGTCAACGTGCGTGATCGGGAGGAGATGTTCACGGCACTCATGTTCGCGGCCGCCGAGGGGCAAATGGAAAACGTCAAGTTGTTGTTGAGTCACGGCGCCGACCAAACACTGGTTGACGTTGACGGGGATACGGCGGCCAGTTTCGCCCGCAAGAACGACCACGCAGCGATCGCCGATTTGCTGAAGTAGTACCGCCGTAATTAAGTCCGTTCAGTGACCTCGTCGATCTCGGTCTGATGGCGGATAATCTGGCCATCGACCAAGTAGACAACGTCCTCGGCAATGTTGGTGGCGAGGTCGGCAACCCGTTCCAGATTGCGGCCGGCGGCGACCAGTTTGAGCAGCAGTCCGACACTTGCCGGACACTTCTGGATTTCGCCTTCCGCCCGCTCGCGAATCGCGCGTTTCATAAGGTTGATTTCCGAGTCTCGGGCACAGACTTCGCGCGCCAGCGTCGTATCGAGTTGCACCAGACAATCGAGGCTATCACGCAGCATCGCTTCCGTCTTTCGTGAGATGGCCACCAGATCGAAAGGAAACTGAAACTCGGTCTGGCCTGTGAAGGCGAGGGCTTTCCTGGCGATGTTTACCGCCAGATCCCCAATCCGTTCGAGATCGTTCGTGATTTTCAGGACCGCCACGATGAACCTCAAATCGCTCGCTACCGGCTGGTGTAGAGCCAGGATCTTGAGGCACTCCTCTTCCACTTCCACTTCAGCCTGGTCAATTTCCGAGTCGCCGTCGATCACGGCATGGGCGATTTCACCGTCACGAGCATGCAATGCCTTGACCGCCAGATGAAGGCGGTTTTCTACCAACGCACTCAACGTGAGAAGCATCCGCTTGATCTTCTCCATCTCCAACTGCATATGTGCCGACATGAGATCTCCCCAGAACTCTACAAGCGGTCCGTCGTGCCGCCAGACTGCAGCCTGGCTCGCCAGAACCGAGTGGTTGCAGCAACAACGTCATGCTGTTCCCTTAACCCACACGCCCGGTGATGTACTCCTCCGTCTGTCTCTCTCGCGGCATGGAGAAGAGCCGAGTGGTCTGCGCGAACTCGATCAGTCGCCCCTCGTAGAAGAACGCCGTGTAGTCCGATACCCGGGAGGCTTGTTGCATATTATGCGTTACGATCACGATTGTATAGTTCTCACTGAGCGCACCGATCAGTTCCTCAATCCGCACCGTCGATCGGGGGTCAAGATTCGAAGCCGGTTCGTCCATCAACAGGATCTCCGGATCGACAGCCAGAGCCCGCGCGATACAAAGCCGCTGTTGCTGGCCGCCGGACAGTTCCAGGGCGCTCTTGGCGAGCCGGTCCTTGACTTCATCCCAGAGCGATACTTGCCGCAAGCACCTTTCGACAATGTCCGACAGCTCGTCGCGACGGCGAATACCGTGGACCCGCGGGCCATAGGCGATATTCTCGAAAACGGATTTCGGAAACGGGTTCGACTGCTGAAACACCATGCCGACCTTGCGGCGGAGCGTGACAAGATCCGCCGCGGGAAGATAGATGTCCCGGCCGTCGATCTTCACGCTACCCTCCAGTCGCGTCTCCTCGGCAACTTCATTCATCCGGTTGAACACTCGCAGGAACGTTGACTTGCCGCAACCAGATGGTCCGATCAAAGCCGTGATATGGCGGGATGGCACTGTCATCGTCACGCCAAACAAAACCTGCCGGGTCCCGTACCAAAAGTCCAAATCGCCCACGTCGATCTTGACCGCGGAAGCATCCTGGAGGCCAATTTCTAACATTGCATTCTCTTTCGCAAATGAGCTCTCAGCAGTATTGCGATCAAGCTGATCCCGAGAACCAACGTGAGCAGCACCACGGCCGTACCGTATTGCATGGGGCGCACCGTGGCCGCCTCGGGAAGCTGGGTGGCCAAGATGTAGAGGTGGTACGGGAGTGCCATGACCTGATCGAAAATCGAACGCGGCATCCTCGGAACGTAAAAGGCTGCAACCGTCAACAGGATCGGTGCCGTCTCGCCGGCCGCTCGTCCGATCCCCAGCAGAGCCCCCGTCGTCATTGCGGGAAACGAATAGGGAAGGACGTTTCTGCGAATCGTCTGCCACTTTGTCGCTCCTAAAGCCAGGCTTCCAGCACGCAACGAGTTCGGCACGGTACGCAGCGCCTCCTCGCTGGTCACGATGATCGTCGGCAGGATCATGCAGGCCAGCGTCAGGCAACCCGCGAGAATCGATGCCCCCAAGCGAAAAAAAAGGACGAACAGGCCGAGCCCAAAGAGCCCGAACACGATCGAGGGGACCCCGGCGATGGTCGTAATCGCCAAACGGGTCAGACGTAGAAACAACCCCTGACCCGCGTACTCGCTCAGATATAACGCGCTGGCTATCCCCAGCGGCAAAGCAATCGCGATCGTGCCGAGCACCAAACAGAGGGTCCCCACAATGGCCGGTAAAATCCCTCCCTCGGCACCGCTCCGCCGAGGATAGCCGGCCAAGAACTCCCAACTGATCGTTGGTATCCCCTTCCAGAATATCGTCAGGACAATCCACGCCATCGCCAGCACAATGCTGTACGTGACGCACCGGATCGTCCAACAGGCGATGGTTTCGCGAAGTGGATGGTTCATGGTTGAGAAAACTGCTTTCTAACTCAAAGTGCAAGCCTTCCCGCCCCTGCCAACGGATCCCACGCCGGAAAAGCCTGTGATTGGACCAATCTGCACCGGACGTGAATTCCGAACCCTTTCCAATGGGAAACGAGCCACAAAAATGCGGCTCTACCGGCTACATGGACCGCGTGATTTAACGTCTGGGTTTCTAAGAGCCCGTTGCGCAATCATGTTCAATCCAAACGTAGCGCACAGCAGAACCACCCCCACGCAAAATAGCGCTCGATAGTGATCACTTCCAAACGGCACTTCGCCCATCTCCAGGGCGATCGTAGCGGTCATAGTGCGGACAGAATTCAACGGGGACATAGTCACATTTATCGCGTTACCGGTCACCATCAAAACAGTCATCGTCTCGCCCACCACGCGCCCCACTCCCAGGCTGATCGCGGCAACAATGCCCCGCGAAGCAGCCGGCACGGTGACTCGCCAGATCGTCTGCAGAGGGCTGGCACCGAGCGCCAGCGACGCCGTCTTCAAGGACTTGGGAACATCCCGTATGGAATGCTCCGCGATAGCCACCACCGTGGGAATCGTCATCAGCGCCAGCAGCAGGGAGGCCGTCAGTGCAGTCATTCCCGTCGACAGGCCAAATAGATCCTTCATCAGCGGGGCCAGAACCACCAACCCGAAAAATCCCAACACGACCGATGGCATGGTAGCCAGGACTTCGATCAACGGCTTGAGTACATCTCGCTCCCAGGGCCTGGCCATCTCCGAAATATAGACTGCGGCACTGATGCCAACCGGGACCGTAATGGCCATGGAAACGACGGTTACCAGCAGCGAGCCAGTGATCAGCGGCAGGATGCCAAACGACTCTCTCTGGAACGAAACCGGTACCCACCGAGTGCTCAGCAACTCGGTCCATCCCGGCTGTCGTACGAAAGGCGTCGCCTCGCGACCGACGAAGACGAAAATCAGAACCACGATCAAGATGCTCGCCGAGGTTGCGGCAAGCAAGAGCAATCGAACGCCCCGTTCTTTTGATTGGATCGAGATCATCTACTTGGCCACCACGTACCCAGAGTTGCGAACGATCGCCTGTCCTTCCTGACCTAGGCAAAATTCAACAAAGTCTTTCGCCAAGCCGCTGGGGGACCCGGGCGTATACAAATGCAGAGGGCGCGCTATGGGGTATTCACCCGACCTCACAGTTTCCACGGAAGGCGTGACAGCTGGTGTCTCTGCCGCCCGCTTGATCGGAACAATCTTGACGCTGCCATGCGACCCAGCCGCATATCCCAACCCCACGTAACCGATCGCGCCCTCGTCTCTCGCCACCGACTGGACAATCGCCGAAGTGGCCGGCAGCAAGCGGGCGTCCGGGTGAAAATCGCGTTTGTTCAACACCTGCAGCTGAAAAAAGACAAACGTCCCCGAGCTGCTGTCTCGCGAAAGCACCACGATGGGCCGATCCAATCCACCCAGCTGGCTCCAATTGTCGTAAGATCCGCTGTAAATCTTTGCCAGCTGTTCCTTGGTCAACGCAGTGACGGGATTGGATGGGTGCACGACAATGGCGATCCCGTCCCGCGCAACAAGAAAAGTGGCTGGCTGCATTCCTCTCTGTTCCGCCAGTTCTTTTTCTTTGGGCATCATATCGCGGGACGCGGCGCAAATGTCGGTCGTGTTGTTCAACAGCGCAGCGAATCCTGTTCCCGACCCGCCCCCCGTGACCGATATCTCGGTCTCTGGATGAGACGCCATAAAGGCCTCGGCCCAGGCGCTCACCAAGTGCACCATGGTGTCGGAACCCTTGACGGTCAGTGCCCTATCGGCTTCGCCGCTGGCATCACCGCCGAAGTGAGGACTGCACGAGGAAGTGACAAAAAGGGCCAGGCCGGCAACGAGGGATGCCGTCAAGAGTTGATGACACGAGGATGGCATAATGCTGGAGATGGCAAGTTGAAATAAATGACCTCTGCCCGTGCGCAGCGACGCACAGGTTGCAGTTCTAATCGCGCTCTTTCGAACGAGCGGGTAGGTAAGGCGCGCGACAGCTGCCCTCCATTAAAGTGAAAACCAGCCCTTTACCATCGCGCCTCCATGTTAGATTTGTGTGAGGATTCTGCAAGAACTACGTAAGCCCTTCCCGTGCCGATGCGACTGCCGGGAGAGAGATGCTGAAGGTGCTTCCCGAATCAGGTGTGCTATCGACCCTGACCTGGCCGTGATGTGCTTGCGCAATATGTTTGACGATCGCCAGCCCCAGCCCCGTCCCCCCCAGTTTTCGGCTGCGCGACTTGTCAATACGATAGAACCTCTCGAACAGTCGAGGCAAATGCTGTTCCTCGATTCCGCACCCTCGATCCCGAACGCGAATCACCACCTCATCGCCAATCCGCTGTGCCTCCACCCACACGGTGGCTCCCGCCGGGCTGTGTTTGCAGGCATTGTCAATCAGATTTGCCACCGCCTGCTCCAGCAGCGGTGCGTTGATACGCGTTTCGAGTGCCTCGTCACAGGTCAATTCAATCCGAACGTCGCACGACTCAGCTTTCGTCGCCGAGACGTCGATCGCGGTTTGCAGCACGGGCCGGATGCGCCCCTGTTCCAACGGGATTTCTGCCCGCTCCGCCTTCTGTTCCACTCGTGAAAGGGCCAGCAAGTCATCAATGATCGAGTTGAGCCGATCGCTTTGGCTGGCGACGATCCGCAAGAATCTTTCGGCGTCTTGGGGATTATGGAGAGCACCGTCGAGAAGTGTTTCGACGTAGCCCTTGATCGACGTGATGGGGGTCTTGAGTTCATGGGAAACGTTGGCCACGAAATCACGCCGCACATTCTCTAAACGTTTGATTTGCGTGACATCGTAGAGCACGACGAGCGCGCCCATCAACCTGTTCTCGGCGTCACGTAAAACGGCTCCTTGCACGTGTAAAAACTGCTCCCTGTCGGTGTACAGCGCAAACTCGTCGGCTACCGACTCCTGACGGGTCAGCACATCCGTCACCAGCCGCTGCAGTTGCGGACTGCGTATCGTCTCTTCCAAGGTTCGTCCGGTTGTTTCTTGAGCCTTCACGCCGAATAGTCGGGCAGCTGACGGGTTCATGCTCAACACCCTTTTGTGAGCATTCACCGCCAATACCCCTTCGACCATGCTGGCCAGAATGGCCTCCCTTTCGTTGCGTTGCTGTGTCGCCGTGTTGATCCGCTCATACAATTCGGCCGCCATCTGGTTCATCGTCTCGGCCAGTGAGGCGATTTCCTGAGTGTTGCCACCGGACAGCTTGTGGCTCAGATCACCTTGTGCGAATCGTTCAGCACCCTTCTTGATCTGTTCGAGCGGGCGGCTGATGTGGCGTGAGACAATCATCGCGACGCAAGCGGTCAACACCGCCACGACGAGCGAGCCGGCGGCAATGCGCAGATAGATCTTACGAAGCTCTCGCTGAATCGAAATCAGTGGGACCGACGTCCGGACGGCCCCCACGATCGTCGCCGGTCCACTCGCGGCTCTGCTGCGCAGCGGAATCGCGGCGTATGCCATGTCGATGTTGAGTGTATAGCTGAATCGAACGGAAGAGCCCGTTTCACCGGCCAAGGCTTGGATGATTTCTGGACGATCGGCGTGATTGTCCATCGAGGAGGGGTCTTCTTGCGAGTCGCCAACAACGCGTCCGGAAAGCAGCACAATCGTGATCCGGGTGGAGGCTTTCGCCCCCAAGTCGTGACACAGACGTTGGACCGCGTCGAAATCCCCCACACCGACCAGTTGGGCCATCTGCCCGTGAATCAACTCAGCCCGTGACGCGAGATCGCTCTTGACCTGCGCAATATGGAACATCTCCAACGCACGCGTCGCATGCAAGGTAACCGCCAGAACCGCAGTCAGCGTGATGCCCAGAAAAGCGGGATAGAGCTGCCACAGCAGTCGCTTGCCACGCATCAACTCATTCCTTGAAGCGGTAGCCGACTCCGCGAACTGTTTCAATCCACTGACTGGCTTCCCCCAGCTTTTTCCTGAGTCCCACGATGTGCACGTCCACACTCCGTTCAGTCACCACGAGTTCGCCGCCGTGCACCGAGTCTGCAATTTGACTCCGCGTAAACACCCAACCAGGACGCAGAGCCAACGTTTGGAGCACGCGAAACTCAGTCGGCGTGAGAGTCACTTGTTCGTCATCCACCAGCACTTCGTGGCGCCCGGGATGGATCAGAAGATTGTGACTGCGAATCACCGTCACGTCGTTTGGCCGCGGCGCAGTGCCACGGCGCAGTGCCGCCCGAATACGCGCCGTCAAGACCCGCGGACTGAAGGGCTTGGTAATGTAGTCATCTGCCCCCAGATTCAGGCCCGTGATAATGTCCGCTTCTTCCCCTTTGGCGGTCAAGATAATGATCGGGATATCCCTCGTGGTAGACTCGTTCTGCAGCGACCTGCAAACCTCCAACCCATCGACACCGGGCAGCATCAAATCCAGTACGACCAGGTCCGGCCGTTCGCGTGGAATCTTCCGCAGCGCTTCTTCACCAGAGTCGCTGGTGAAAACGACAAATCCTTCCTTCGTGAGATTGTAACGAATCAGTTCCTGAATCTCTTCTTCGTCTTCGACGATGAATATCCGTTTTCGAGCCATTGCTCCTCACCACATAAATACGTGAGTGCGATTTCAAACTCCCGTTCTGCCACGGATCATTCGAGAGCGCTAACAAAACCGATGACGATAATTTGACCTTCTCGCCCCAGTAATTTGACCTTCTCGCCCCAGTATGGCGTTCCGTTGTTGGCATCGTTCATGCCCCCGGGTCCTCGGGCATACGTCCCTGAGTACTCCACAGGTTAACGCGGATTCCAACCCCGCGTAAGCTGGCCTAACCGTTTTCTAACAAACAGTTTAGTCCGATTGCGAGCGGGCGCCCGATGGCACTAAATCACGCTCCAGCCCTCGCGTTGGAGCGTTCGGGATGGAAACGTTCCCCCTGCCACGTTGGGGCTGTACGTCTGGAGCAAGCCGCGTGTGGGGCAGGTGGGGCGTACGGGTCTGCTTTACAGCCGCTCGGCTGCCGTCAGCCTGCCGCAGAAGCGGTGGATGTCACCGGCTCTTCCCGCCGCCGTTAGAGAGTGCGTGGCGGACAGCGTGCTGGGCGACACTCCGGCGGGCGGGCAACAAGCGACCTCGGCCGCCGCGTGTTGTGCTGCATCGGACAGGGAATTACCATGGCAAACTGCTTGTCTGAGTGTTGAGTCTGCTGACACGTTCGATTTACGATGACGAGGTTTCTCATAAGTGCTGGTTTAGTTCGTCTTTCTGTTATCCGAATTCTGGCTCTCCTTTTGATGTGGGGCATGGCGGGCAGGCTCATGGCCGATGAAACGGCTTTCGATCAATACGTGACGAAACCGGACTCCAGCTACGCCTGGGAAGTGATTAAAACGGTTCGCGCCGAGGGCCTCACGACTTTCGTGATTGATTTGAAATCGCAGACGTGGCGAACCCCCGAGGAAGTCAATCGGACTCTGTGGCAGCACTGGCTGGTGGTGACCAGGCCCGACAATGCGACGTCGAACACGGCTCTATTGTTCATCGGCGGTGGCAAGAATGGTGGCAATCCTCCAGATGGTCCGGATGAGCGGATGATGAAAATAGCCGTCGGTTCCAGGTCCGTGGTGGCCACGCTGCTGATGGTGCCCAACCAACCGCTTATCTTCAATGGTGACGGAAAGCCACGCTCGGAAGATGATCTGATCGCCTATACGTGGGTCCAGTACTTCAAGACGGGCGACCCGACGTGGCCCGCTCGTAATCCGATGGTGAAAAGCGCGGTACGCGCCATGGATACTATTACCGCCGTGATGGCGAGCGATGCGGCGGGCGGCTTGCCAGTCAACAAATTTGTGGTAGCCGGCGGATCGAAACGGGGATGGACAACCTGGATGACGGGTGCCGTGGACAAGCGCATTGTGGGCATTGTGCCGATTGTGATCGACGTCCTGAATGTTCAGCAGTCGATGCGCCATCACTATGCGGCCTATGGTTTCTGGGCGCCGTCGGTCGGAGACTATGTTGCTCAGAAGATCTTCCAGCACCTGGGGTCCCCCGAGATGGAAAAACTCCAGAAGTTGGTCGATCCCTATTTCTACCGCGATCGATTGACCATGCCCAAGTACATTCTCAATGGTTCGGGGGACCAGTTCTTTCTTCCCGATTCATCGCAGTTCTACTTCGATGATCTGAAAGGTGACAAGTACCTGCGTTACGTACCGAACGCTGACCACTCACTCGATGGAAGCGATGCGGTAGAGAGCCTGCTGGCGTTCTACTGGACGTTGCTTCACAACAAGCCACGTCCCGAAATGTCGTGGGCCTTTTCAGAAGATGGTTCGATTCGGGTGCGAGCCAAGACCAAGCCAAAACAGGTGTTGCTCTGGCAGGCCACGAACGGCACCGCTCGTGACTTTCGTGTGGAGACTCTGGGCAAGAAATACACCAGCACCGAGCTTCGAGATCAGGGTGAAGGTGTCTACGTCGCAGCGGTCACTCCACCCGAGAAAGGCTGGACGGCCTTTTTCGTTGAACTGACCTACGATATCGGTGCACCAGTTCCGTTCAAATTGACCACCGCAGTGCGCGTTGTGCCCGACGTGCTACCCTTTGCGGGCAAGGATCCACTCCAAGCGGGGCCAGGCGATGTGCCGCCCCACAGCCAGTGACTTTCCATGGCGTGGGCTTCGGCCGCCACCAAATCCGTCACGAACCAACTCGCAAACCCCGTGCTGAAGCACGGGGCTAATACGCTTTGCGACAGCATCCATCAGCGGGAGTTCGAAACAACTCCGTACTACACGCCAAATAGTTCACGCAAGCGATCGGCAGAGGCTTGCGGATCCTCACCCGGGGAGCTGGTGTATCACCTTGGATGATGTCACGTACCAAGGTTGTCCGCGGCCACAACAATCGCAGCTTGGGGCGACGTCACGACAGATTGCCGAACATGACTGGCCACTTTGGCCGGACAATTTGGCGTGTTTCTGTTGCACGGGTACCTGCGTGTGGCTCTCGCGACGTGCCGGCACCATTTCTCTCGGTCGTTGACGAGCTCGCCACGTAAGTGCTGGCCAAAAATGCGCCGTTTTGCGGTTCAATCCCCAACCGCCGGATGACCAGCCAGATTTTCACCTCTTTTGGCACGCCTCTTGCTTCATGGGTTATACCGTAATGGGGTGGCGGCCCGGCGTGGGCCAGGCGGCATCGCACATGAACAGAACGTCTCCTGAGAGACGAAACATCCAGTCAAAGGAGAAAACATTATGTTGGGTACACGATGGCAACCGTTCGTTTTTGCGGGCTCTGATTGGAATCGATTACAGAGTGAGATGGAGAAGGTACTCGAGCGTGTCACGGGTAGTCCGATTCGTCAGTTCTCGCGGTCAGCCTATCCCGCTCTTAACCTGTGGGAAGAGGGTGACAATCTGCATGTCGAAGCGGAGCTTCCGGGTCTGAAGCTTGATGACCTGGAGATTTTTGTGAACCAAGACAATCAATTGACGATCAAGGGCGAGCGCAAACCGCTGGAGCTGAAGGAGGTCACGTGGCATCGCCAGGAACGCGGCTTTGGTAGCTTCACACGGACGCTGCAACTGCCGCTGGATATTGATCCAGATGCGGTGACCGCCGAGTTCAAGCATGGAGTCCTGACGATCCTGCTGCCGAAGAAACCGGAAATCAAGCCTCGACGCGTCGAAGTGAAAGTCAACTGACCTTTCAACACGAATTGAATTGCGGCAGCGCACCGATGCGTGGCGCTGCCGCTCGACCTCACAAAGTAACTGAACCAAGCAATTACCAAGGATACAGACTTATGAACGATACATTGACCCAAAGCCAGTCTTGTTGCCAGGCTGATCAGTCGAGCCGCACATCGGGCAGCACCACTTTCGTCCCTCAGTTCGACATCTGGGAAACCGATGACGAGCTGGTGTTGTGCGGGGACCTGCCGGGTGTGGTACCGGAAAACCTCGATATTCGTTTCGAGAATCGAGAACTGACCATTGAGGGCAAGGTAACGCCTCGCCATCGCGACGTGGCATCACTAGTGAGCGAATACGGTGTTGGCGATTTCTACCGGACGTTTCCGGTCGCCGAAACGATTGATGCCGACAAGATCTCGGCCGAGCTGAACAGTGGTGTGCTCACGCTGCATCTTCCCAAAGCGGAAGCAGTCAAGCCACGCCGGATCCAGATTCAGGCTTGAGCCACTCTGGGCAGGCGTACTCGCCGGCCCGGGGCAACTGGAGCACCATGACACAGCCACCGGCACCGAAGGGTGGCTTGTCATGATGGGCGGCCAAGTCGCCCAAGGCAATTGATGGCGCCCAGTGGCATCCGTGATGCGCAGGGCGCAAAACATATGATTGAAAGGAGAAAAACACAATGAAAAATGAAAAAATAATCGGTATTGACCTGGGAACCACCAATAGCGTGGTGGCCGTTGTAGAAGGCGGCGAGCCCAAGGTGATTCAGAATGCGGAAGGAAATCGACTCACACCGAGCGTGGTCGCCTTTACGGACAAGGGCGAGCTGGTAGGTGAGCCGGCCAAGCGGCAGGCTATCACCAACCCAACACGCACGATCTATTCGATCAAGCGATTCATGGGCCGACGTCATGACGAGGTCGAGTCGGAAGAGAAAATGGTACCCTACCAGGTGACGGGGGCCAGCGATGATTATGTGAAAGTCCGCATTGACGGCAAATATCACACGCCGCAGGAGATCTCGGCCAAGACACTGCGCAAATTGAAGGAGTCGGCCGAGTCGTATCTGGGACATAAGGTCAATAAGGCTGTGATCACCGTTCCCGCATACTTCAATGACGCTCAGCGGCAGGCTACCAAGGACGCCGGGCAGATTGCGGGACTGGAGGTGACACGGATCATCAACGAACCGACCGCCGCGGCCCTGGCCTACGGACTCGACAAGAAAAAAGACGAAAAGATCGTCGTTTTCGACCTCGGTGGCGGCACGTTCGATGTTTCGGTACTTGAAGTGGCGGGAACCGGAGACGGCGACAACACGAAGGTTTTTCAGGTGCTGAGCACCAGCGGTGACACGCATCTGGGTGGTGATGATTTCGACGAGGTCTTAATCAACTACGTTGCGGACCAGTTCCAGAACCAGCAGGGAATCGATCTGCGGCAGGACAGCATGGCTCTGCAAAGACTGCAAGAAGCGTGTGAGAAGGCTAAGCGCGAGTTGAGCAGTACACCGCAAACGGACGTCAACTTGCCCTTTATTACCGCCGATGCGGCCGGGCCGAAACACCTGCAAATGACGATCACACGCTCCCAGTTCGAAAAGCTGATCGATCCGTTCCTGGAGCGAGTCAGGAAGCCGATGGTGCAAGCCTTGGCCGATGCCAAGCTGAGCACCTCGGAGATTGACGAAGTGGTCCTGGTCGGTGGTTCCACGCGCGTGCCGAAAGTGCAGCAGCTGGTGAGGGAGTATTTTGGCAAAGAGCCTCACAAGGGCGTAAACCCTGACGAGGTGGTCGCCATCGGCGCAGCCATTCAAGGTAGCGTGCTGGCCGGTGAGAGGGATGATGTCCTGTTGCTGGATGTGACTCCGCTCTCATTAGGTCTGGAAACTCAGGGCGGAGTGTTCACCAAGTTGGTGGAACGCAATACCACGATTCCGATCGAAAAACGAGAGATCTTCAGCACCGCCGAAGATAGTCAGACGGCGGTCACGGTCCGCGTGTTTCAAGGCGAGCGGCCGATGGCAGCCGACAATCGATTGCTGGGCCAGTTCAACCTGGAAGGACTGCCGGCGGCTCCCCGTGGAGTACCGCAGATTGAAGTCTCGTTTGACATTGATCAGAACGGTATCCTGAATGTGCGTGCCAAGGACAAGGCCACTGGCAAGGAAGCGTCCGTGCGCATCGAAGATTCCGCCGGGCTGAGTGACACTGACATTCGTCGCATGCAGAGTGACGCTGAGTTGCATGCCGACGAAGACAAGCGGAAACGCGAACTGGCCGATCTTCGTAACCGCGCGGACCATCAGTGCTTCCAACTGGAAAAGCTGATGAAGGAACAGAGCGACAAGCTGACGGACGCCGACAAGCAGCCGCTGCAACAGTCGCTTGCACGCGTGCGAAAGGTGGCTCAGGGTGACGACATTCAGGCCATCAAATCGGCGCTGGACGATTTGGACCAGGCTGCGCAAGCGTTGAGCAAAGCGTTGTATGCGCAAGCCCAACCGTGCGGCGCGACGGCCGATTGCTCGACCGGCAGCTGCAGTGACGCGGGTGGTTACGCCCATTCGGCCAGTGCGGATGACGAGGCGATTGACGCCGAGTTTGAAGTAAAGAGCTAAGTCGGGGCTTCGCCCAAAAAAAGACACGAAGGTCGCCCAGTTCCGGGTGGCCTTCGTTTTTCCTGGCCGCGGGCCAAACGTCATCGTAACCTGGGGCATCGCCCATCGTTGTTTTACACAAGTCTGATTTCCACTGGGTTTGTCCCAGCGGGATCACAACTGGTTGATCGTTCCGCATCCGTCCGATTTCCACTGGGTTTGTCCCAGCGGGATCACAACTGGTTGATCGTTCCGCATCCGTCCGATTTCCACTGGGCTTGTCCCAGTGGGATCACAACTGGTTGATCGTTCCGCATCCGTCCGATTTCCACTGGGCTTGTCCCAGTGGGATCACAACTGGTTGATCGTTCCGCATCCGTCCGATTTCCACTGGGCTTGTCCCAGTGGGATCACAACTGGTTGGCTACATGTCCCCTGCGCAGCTCTCCTACTCTCCGCCGGGCCTGTCCCGGTGGGAGTAACGACTTGTGCTGCGGATGTAGCGTGAAAGTCGCCGCTTCCCCCGCTCGCAAGCCCGGCGGAGAGCAGAAGAAAGTGATGCTAGAAATCCAAATCATACTCCTTGATCTTCCGCTGCAACGTGCGGACACTCAAACCCAGCAACTGAGCGGTGTCGGTCCGGCGGCCTTGCGTCTGGGTAAGGGCCCGACGAATCGCCTCCTTCTCAATCTCATCCATCGTCATGCCCGGCTGGATCAATGAATCGATGGCATGCGTCGTCCCCGCCTGGAAGTCGAGATCCAGTAGTTCGAGTGCCGCGTTCGAGCGAAATGTCGCGGGATTGACTCCCAGCAGCTTGATGGCCTCCAGCTTGTCTCCTCCCGTGTAGTTCAGAGCGTGTTCGATCAGTCGCGCTTCCACGCCTCCCACGATCTCATCGTACAACTGGTGAGTTCCCGCACGAAGCCGCTCGTCGATCAGTTGGTCGAGCGAATCATCGGCGTGCGTCCCCGTTTCGCCGGCCGAAGAACGCTCAGCGTGTCGCCGTACGGTGTCAGGAAGAAAATCGGGCAGTAGTACTGGGCCAGTCGTCTGCAATACCGACTGCCGGATGACGTTCTGCACCTCTCGTACATTGCCGGGCCAGGGATAGGTCCGCAACAACTCCATAGCCGCGGGAGCCACGCCCAGCACATGTTTGTCCAAGTCGCGATTCGCCTGAAGTCGGAAGTGGTCCACGAGCAGATCCAGGTCGTGACCACGTTCCCGGACCGGAGGAAGATAGATCGTATAGCCGTTGAGACGATAGAACAGGTCTTCCCGAAAAGCGTTCTTGGCCACCATCATCTCTAAATCGCGATTGGTGGCAGCTAACACACGTACGTCAGTCGTGATAACCTGGTCCCCACCGACGCGTTGAAACTGTTTCTCCTGGAGCACGCGCAGGAGCTTGCTCTGAAGCAGCGGCGGCATATCTCCGATTTCGTCCAGGAACAGCGTGCCGCCGTTGCACTGTTCAAACTTGCCAATCCGTCGCCGGTCGGCACCGGTGAACGCTCCTTTCTCGTGCCCATAGAGTTCGCTCTCCAAGAGCGTCTCCGGGATGGCGGCACAATTGACCGCCAGAAAAGGCCCCTTGGATCGATTGCTGAACTGATATAGCGCCGGGCGACCAGTTCCTTGCCCGTGCCACTCTCGCCGCGGATCAAAACCGTCACGTTTTGGGACGCCACCAGGCCGATGGCTTTGTAGACCTCCTGCATGGCCGGCGAACGACCAATGATGACGTCCCCCTCTGCCTGGTCAGCCTTGGCCGGCTGAGACCCCATCGAGACCGGGTTGTTCACCATGCGGCGGACTTCCAACGCCCGCTCCACAACGCGTCGCACCTCGGCCACCTGGAGAGGTTTGACCAGGTAATCGAGGGCCCCCAACTGCATCGCCTCGATTGCCGTATTGCTCGACCCGGACGCCGTGACAAACACGACCGGTAGGGTGCTGTCGATCTTGCGGATTTGGCGAAACAGACCAATCCCGTCCCCGTCGGGCAACAGCACATCCAGGATCGCCGCGTCCAAAGGTTCCTGTTCGGCGCAGGCAAGACCAGCCGCCGATGTGCCCGCTTGTAACACCTGCAGACCCTGTTTCTCCAGAATCTGGGTCACTAACTGGCGGTCGGCAGGGTCATCATCCACAACGAGGATTCGTGACATACGTTCGATACCATTTGCAGCCCAAAGTCTGCTCCCAGGCGACGGTCGTTCCACAGCTTTCGTGATTGTCGGTCTTCGGCGGCGATTTTTCAAGGTTGCCGCGCACGCCTCGCTGCGGCAGAATACCATTGAATGGCACGTCGCTTGCATAACAGAGTTGTATCAATCGCAGCGGCGACGTTGACTGGCCGCACCCAGGACACTTTGAGCCGTTTCGCCCCGCAGGAGGCTGCTGGATAAGCAGGTCCCGCTGGGCAAGCTTGCCCTTGCTCACAAAGTGTTATTCTCCGCCGGGCTTGTCCCGGCGGGAATACGACTGACCAGCTACAATAGCGACCCACGCTTTAGCCAGACCCTCGTCGTCCTCGAGCCGGCGGTTGACGAGCCAGGACAAGAGTGCATAGCTTAGCCTGCCGGCTCGAGGACGACGAGTGTTTCGTAGCCCCGCATAGGTAGCTTGCAGTCATGTCTCCATCGGGAAAAGCCCGACGGTGGACTTGTGGGTAACGACAAGCTCGGCGAGCGGGAGAGACACTAGGGATACGTAACTGCCGTTTCCAATGATGAGCTACTGATCGTGAACGCGACCATTGCCGAATTTATTCTACGACACGCATCCGACGCGGCTGAGTTGGCTCAGCGAGCCAAATTACTGGCGGCGTTGACGCATCTATCTCCCCAGCGGCGAAACGAGTTGGCGGAGGCCGTGAACATGGTCTGTCGGACCATTGCGGCCCATGGCGGGAAAGGCAAAGTCCGTTTCTCACTCGTGCAGCATGGTGGTGAACGATTCATCGAAGTGTCGGTCCTGGACCACGATGGCGCAACTTCCGAAGACGTTCAAGACGCTCAGCAGGAAGCGGCTGAGGCGAATTCCAGCCGGTGGGAGGCAGCGGTCATTCAACGCGTCGGGGAACTGGTCGACCATTTCGAATCGTCCGGTTGGCCCGTATCGGGTGCCGTGATCCGTATGGCCCAGGCGTTGTCCCCCGGGTTTCCCGTTCCTTCCGAAGCGGAAGTGGCTGACTGGGGGCAGATCCTCAGAACGAACACGGCCCTGGACGCCCTGGCTTATGCCTTGCGTCGCACACGGTCACTCGAGGTGGCCTTGGGAACGGCCCGCTGCCAGGAGCAACTGCGATCGGGATTGGGCGGCACATCGTCGGAAACGGAACATCTGACGATGCTGTCGTTGGTGATCAGCAAGACGAAGAACGCGATTTCGATCCTGGAACCGGACGGTTCGATCATCGGCATTAATGACGCGTTTGTGCAGATGACCGGCTACAGTCCGTCCGACACGATCGGACAAAAACTGTCCGATTTACTGTTTGGTCCCAGCACCGACTCGGCCGCGGTCCTTGCCTATCGTCGTTCGATCGCGGAGGGAGAAGAACTGACCCAGGACGTCATGCAGTATCGTAAGAACGGTCAGACCTACTGGGTAGAATGCGACTTGATACCGGTCCGCAACGCCGCCAACGAATTGACGCGTTGGATCGTTATCGAAACGGACATTACCCGCCGCCGCGAGACCGAACAGGCACTGCGGGCTGCCAAAGAGACGGCCGAAAAGAACAGCCGGCTGAAGAGCGAGTTTCTGGCCAATTTGAGCCACGAAATCCGCACGCCCATGAACGCGATCATTGGCATGACTGACTTGACATTGGCCACCGATGTCACGGGCGAGCAACGCGAGTATCTGCAAACGGTGCGCAGTTCGAGTGAGGCGCTGCTGGGTCTGTTGAACGACATACTCGACCTGTCGAAGATCGAGGCAGGCAAGATGGAAATGGAGGATGTTGATTTTGACCCTCGCCAAATTGTCCAGGAAACCATCAAAACACTTTCAGTCAAGGCCTCCGAGAAGGGGCTGGAGCTTTCCGCCCAGCTGCCCGACGATTTGCCGCAGCCCGTACGTGGCGACCCGATGAAACTGCGCCAGATCCTGATCAACCTGGTAGGCAACGCCATCAAATTCACAGAACAGGGCGAAGTGGTTGTCTTGGCGGAGACGCCGTGGCGGACCGAACTGGAGGTGGGACTGCAGTTCACGGTCCGCGACACCGGTGTCGGAATCCCCCCAGACAAGCTGGACGAGATATTTGAAGCCTTCCAACAGGGCGATACTTCAACCACGCGCCGATTCGGCGGCTCGGGACTCGGTCTGACAATATCCTCTGAACTGGTGCGGATGATGCGGGGCGCATCTGGGTGGAAAGTAAGCCTGGTGAGGGAAGCGAATTTCATTTCACCGTCCGGCTGAAAATGGGCTCTTATCGTGCGCTGCCGGCTGCGGTGCCGGAAATCTCGGCCGAGAATCCCGCTCGAGCCCAGGTCTCCCCGAATCTGGACGACTGGAAGACGGCCCCCCGGGTACGGCCGCTGTACGTCCTGATCGCGGACGATCACACAGCCAACCGTCATCTGGTCACGACGGTGCTTCAGAGCCGAGGCCATTTGTGTACGGAAGCACTGAACGGTCAAGAGGCGGTCGATGCCCTGCGACAGCGCGACTTTGACGTCGTTTTGATGGACGTGCAAATGCCAGTCGTCGATGGCTTTCAGGCGACCGCGGCGATTCGCAAAAGTGAGGAAGGGTCGAACCGGCACGTCCCGATTATTGCGCTCACCGCGCACGCCATGTCGGGGGATCGCGAAAGATGCCTGGCGGCCGGCATGGACGCCTACCTGGCCAAGCCCCTGCGTCCCAAGAAGCTGGTGGAGCTGGTCGAAAGCGTAGCCGACTTGAAGCCGGCGGGGGGAGTGAAAACCGTGAGCAGCAAGCAGGCAGAGCAGGGCGACCCAGAATTCGATTTGGACTATGCCCTGGAGAGTCTTGATCACGACACCGAGCTGCTGGTCAGCCAGATGCAGTTCTTCCTTCATGACAGCCCGATGTTGTTGTCCGACATTGACAAAGCCATCGAGGCGGAAAATGCCCATCAACTACAGCTGGCAGCACACCGCCTGAAAGGCATGCTGGGACGCTACGCTTTCCACGACGCCGTGGCGCTTGCGCTGCAGCTCGAAAACAAGGGCAAGAGTGGCCAGTTGGATGGTGCGCAAGCGATCTGCCAACAACTCACACCCCTGGTTCAACGACTGACCGCTGCCGTTCAGCAGTACCTACAGCCGTAGATGTGCCAGGCTCGACTGCCACGACGTTGCCGTACGCGCAGTCGCAACGGCAAGTAGCGGCACACCAGCATACGGTCTTCCTCACCGTCCCTTTTTCTTCTTCCTGGCTCCGTTCCCGCCTTTGCCTGGCGTGACGTATTTGTCGAGCGAAACGATCAGCAGCGGTTCCACGATGGACCAGGTATCGTCCTCCGCGACGACGATAATTCTGCGTGGACCAACAGCAACAAAATCGGGGTGCGGTACCGGCAGCGACCGACCATCCGCAAGCTGAATCTTGAATGGCTCGAACGGTTGTTTGTGCAGGGCTTCGCGAATACCGGCAATGTCCATCGCTCGTTCAATTCTCCAATGACCCTGCCCGCATTTCGCCCACCCCAAGTACCGCCATATTACTAGACTGCCCGTGGCTGATAGTGTCAAGTCCCAAGGCCGAAGCACGTCCAAGGCGGAGTGGTTACCGATGGAGCAAGTAGCTGCAGGATGTGCCAGGCCGGCCTGAACCGGGCCGGCCACAGGCGCACACGCACCGGCAAGCGCCGACGCACCAGCATACTTTCCTCGCCCCAGGTAAACATGTCAGAAGCCGAAACGCTGTTCCGAACCGCCGGAGCCTGTTACGATTACCGCAGACGTCGGTAGACTTTGGATGGGTAGACACATTCGCCCCTTAACACGAGATGAGTCCTGCCATGAGCACTGAAGTATCACGTCCGATGGAGACTCATGTCGTTTTGCACTCTATCGCCTGGACAAAATACGAGCAGATTTTGGAGGCGTTAGGGGAATATCATCTGAGGCACACCTACGATCATGGTACGCTGGAAATGCAATCGGTGCTCAACGGCGTGACTTGGAGTGATTACGCTCGCTTCCTGGAAATTCTGGGCGATTACTATCTGCGGCACACGTTTGATCAAGGAACTCTCGAGATGATGTCACCACGCAAGGATCATGATTGGATCAAACGATTTGTGGGCAGGATCGTGGAAACGGTTGCATTTCAGTTCGACATCAATATCCAGTGCATTGGATCGACCACCGTTACGGACGTGACGATCGGACGAGGGTTCCAACCTGATGAAGCGTACTACATTGCCAATGAGCCAGTCGTGCGCGGCAAGTTCAACGTACGATCCAGGCGTGGACCCTCCCCCGGATCTCGTAGTTGAAATCGATGTGACCAGCAGTTCCGTTGCGCGAATGCCGGGATTCGCCGCCATCGGCGTTCCGGAAGTGTGGCGTCACGACGGCGAACAACTACGCATCTTTCTGCTTGATGCCCAAAAAGAATATTGCGTAGTCACGCGGAGCATCGGATTGCCCCTGCTCACTTCGCAACAGATCAATGATGCCTTGGGGCAGTTGAAGTCGGCAGCCGAGAATGCCGTCCTGCGGTCATTAATCGCGGAGTTACGCAAGGGCACCTAGTGGCGGCTTGCTGAAGAGCGGCGTCCTCGCTTCATCCAGGGTTTGTTGAGCGCGCCCGTTCCGGGCTGTGGTGTCCGTGTTTGATGCGTGTTCCATCGGTGGCTGATTGTCGACTCCACAGGCGGTCCAACGGGACCGCGGTAATCAGCCGGAGTCCGCCGCAGGTGGACGCAGGCCTGGGTTGACGTAAGCATCATCCGGCCGATCCGGGTTGGTGAACGTAGGATCAACCCCCCGTGCACCTTACCAGAAATACCAATACACACCGGCCCACACCAGGAAATAGATGGCAAACCAAAACCACACACGTTGATACCAGGGCCGAGGTTTTCCCGCGCCATAATGCCGCAACAGGCCCGGTCGCCACACCAGCAGGTCGGCGCCGGCCGGCTGAGGCGAATCTTTCGTCGCCAGCGTCACGCAGACGATCAGAGCCATGGTCAAAACCTGGGCAATCCCGCCCACGTACAGCCAGTGTAGCCGAGTGGCATGAAGGCCAATGGCCAACGCGAGTTGAATCACCAACCCGCCCAGCAGCCCCGCCATGGCCGCTCGGTAATTCGTCCTCTTCCAGAGTATGCCCAGCAGCATGACTGATATGAACGGAGTGGCCATATAGGTCACTCCCGTCTGAAAATACTTGAAAATCCCCACGCGCTCGACCAACGGAGACGCCAGACAGGCCATAGCCAAGGCGGCTCCCGCCGCAAGCCGACCGGCGCGAATCAATTGCGCGTCGGTCGCCCTCATGCGGTACCAGCGACGATACACATCCAGCGAGAAGATCGTCCCCACCGCGTTGGTCAAAGCGCTGACCGTGGACATGACTGCCGCCAGGAAACCCGCCAACACAATCCCCGCAGCCCGGAGGGCGCAGAAGACTTCCAGCGCCAAGGGAAACGCCTTGTCCTGGTCGTCCGGCAGCAAGCTGGGCCCGCGATCCATGACTTCAATCCACTGATAAACAACCAGCCCCAGCAGACACGTCACCAGGGGACGCAGCAGGTTGATGAACCCGGCAAAGGTGATCCCCATCAAACCGTCCCAGGTGCTGCGCGCCGCCAGGACGCGCTGGATCATTACCTGATTCGTGGACTGGTAGAACAGAAACACACCAAAGGTCGCGACAATCAGCCCTAGAAACGGCGTGTCGGGATCGTCAGGAGGATGATACAGGTGAAAGCGCTCGGGCGCGGCCTGAACCATGGCGGCCCAGCCGCCTGGAATATGGCCCAAGGCCACAAAGAACAAGACCGCGCCACCAACGACCAGCATCAGGCACTGCAAGGCATCCGTCCACATGATCGAGCTGAGACCGCCCATCAACGTGTAGGTGCCCACCAGCAATGCGATGCCGATCAACACGACCCCAGGCGGCCAGCCAGTCAGTTTGCTCAGCGTGATGCTGCCGCCGTACAGCACCGGGGCGAGAAAAACGAACACGTAGCCGAACAGCATCACGTAGCTGTAAACATCGCCACAGGCGCGACCGAATCGTCGCGTGAGCAACTCGGGAACCGTGGTGATGCGATTCGTCAAATAAAGGGGTATGAAGAACACCATCACCAGGACATAAGTGGGCAGACACCACCACTCCCAGTTGGCAATGCCCAGCCCATGCTGGTAGGCGGCTCCCACAGTGCCCACAATCTGCTCGCTGGAAACACTGGTCGAGACAAAGGCGGCTCCGATCAACCACCAGGGCATCCGACCCGAAGCGAGGAAGAATCCCTGGCTCGTCTTCTCCACGCGGCGCGATGCCCAGATGCCGACGAACAGGACCAGTAGCACCTCGGCCACTATAATCGCTACGTCGAGTTGGGTGAGACTGAAGTCGGACATGATGGCCTGAATAGACTAGCGTAAGATCCAGAACAGTAACACAGCTACGGTCTCACGAATCAAGGCAGCAGTCTCCGCGCAACACCGCGCTGCCAGCCATCGAGCCGACGGAACCCCTCCGCATATTTGCAGCCGGCAGCGAAGCCGCGAAACCGAGATTGGATGTGAATCATTTCCAGTATGTCGGACCTGGCCAGCTGCCCCATCGCTTTCAACTGGCTCTGGTGACACTCCAGCATCTGGCGTTTGATCTCGAACGTTTCCGATATATCGACGTATTCGTCAGGCATGAACCCCACTCCGGCCACGTGGTCCATGTAGTAGACCTGGGTCTGGCCAAACCGGCAAGCCGCCTGAGTCTGCCCAGGAAGATGAGGCAGCCCCTTTTGGAAATAGGAGTCAAACACCAGTTGGGAAACGTAACGGTGATCAGGATGATAATCGTTGGGACTGTGAGTGAGAATCACGTCCGGATCAGCCTCACGGAGAACGTCAATCATTACTTGGCGCTGACGCTCATTCGGAAACACCAGTTCATCCGTGATGGCCGGCCACAGCAACGTGGCGCCAAGAATGGCCGCCGATTCTTCGGACTCGGCCTTGCGAATCTCGGCCAGTTCCATCGGCGCAATTTCCAGGTCGCCCATGTTGCCGCAGGTGAAGATGGCCATCGACACCAGATGACCTTCCTGTGCATAACGAGCCAAAGTGCCGGCACAGGATAGTTCAATATCGTCGGGATGAGCGCCAATCGCTAATACGTTCATGATCGTCTTTCGAACTTAGCTGCGCGGGAAAAATAACTTCCAGATTTGCTGAGCCCGTCACCCTACCCTCTCCCCAAAGGGGCGAGGGAACAAGGTGAAGTTATTTTCCCTGATTCCTTAGTTGCAGATTGACCTTCGAAAACAATTGTGTGACACGGTAAGATGGAAGTCCGAAACTCGAAATCCGAAAAACGAAGCAGATTCGAATTTCCCAAATTCCAGGGCCCAAACAGCCATTGCCTGCATGCCGCGTTGCTAAAGGATTCTTGCACTCGGACATCTGTGCTTCTGATTTTCGATTTACCTCGGAGTTCGTGCTCTCGATTCCGAATTCCAGCGACAGTGCTGTGGCAGAATGCGCGGGGTCATTCAGAGCACACCATACTTGTCGTAGACCTCGCGGAGTGTGCGGCCTTCCATGAGCTCCTTGCGAGAGTCAGATTCCTTGCCGACCTTCTCGTGCGCAAGCTGCAATACCTTGTCCTCCACCGCCCGCGGCACCACCACGATGCCGTCGAAATCGGCGAACACCAGTTCGCCAGGATGTACGAGGACTTCGCCGCATCGGATCGGCTGATCATACGCCATCAACCGGCCCCGCCCCTTGCTATCGAGCGGCCGAATGCCCTGATAGAAGACGGGAAACTTCAGCGTGATGATCATGCGACAGTCGCGAATCATGCTGTCGCAGACACAGCCAACCGCGCCGTTGCGTTGGGCCACCGTGCTCATCAACTCGCCCCAAGGCGCGTTCGTCCCCGCATGATCGGTGGAATGCACCGCGACATCCCCGGGACGCAGGGAATCCATGGCCTCGATTTCCAGTCCGTAGGGGTCCTCTTCTTCCACGTGATCGACTTCCATCCAGCGAAACGTCCGTGCCCGGCCTACAATGACACAATTGTCCGGATCAAGCGGTCGCAGACGCTGGTGCATGGCTTGTTGACGATGTCCCAGGTCGTCCAGAATGTCGCAGACCGCCGGCACGTAGAGTTGTTGTCGAATCCAGTCGAAGCGTTCTTGATCTGTTTTGAATGCGCTCATGAGATTGGCTACTCCCAAACAGAAGACTCATGACGTTCGGGACGACATACTGGCTGGTTAGCCTACTCAAAGTGGCCTTCGGCCACAACCAAAGAAGAAGCATCAATTCCACCGTGTACGCCACCGGCCTTGTGCCGGTGGAAGGCCCGTTTGAAAACTACCCTGGCCGGCACGAAGCGTGGTCGGTCGAGCGGAGGTGGTCAGTTCAATCGGCACTCAGCCGAGACCGAAACAACCCGCGGTATGATTCGGCCTCGGCGGCGTGCCGGCGGTTTGGCGACGTTTCTGCTCGGCCGCAGTCTGTAAATGCATCGCCTTGTAGTTGTCAGGCGGCGTGCCGGCGGTTTGGCAGGTTCTGCTCGGCCGCAGTTTGTAAATGCATCGCCTTGTAGTTGTCAAACCCGCAACCACCGACGCAAGGTCGGCGGGGGGCTTCCGCGTCACTTCAGACGCGTCTGTCAAATGCAAACGCCAGCACCCCTGTGTCTTATCTGAAGAAATTGCCCGCAAAGTGCGCATCCCACACGCCAAAACTCTAACAATCTTGCATTAGCATTCCTCGACCCGATATCGCTCCACTGCCTGTTCATCCACCTCAATGCCTAAGCCAGGCTCCTGCGGCACGGGGATCATGCCGTCCGCGTCCATCTGAATCGGATTGCGAATGACATCGCGAAGCATGGGATTGTCGCACACGTTGTATTCCAGGAACAGGCTGCGTTCGAGGCAGGCGTTCACGTGCAGGCTGGCGGCGGATAGCAAATCGGTAAGCCATGCGTGCGGGCAGACGTCCACGCCGGCACATTGAGCTTCCCACATGATCTTGCGGGCCTGCGTGAACCCGCCACAGCGGCTCAGGTCGGGCTGTGCGACATCGATCTTCCCGCGTGTGATGAGCTCGCGAAAGCCCCAGGCCGTGGCCTCCTGTTCCCCCGCTGCCAGGCGCGTTTTGACACCGGCCTCCTTGACTCGTGCATAACCGTCGTAGTCTTCCGGATGCAGGAAATCCTCCAACCAGAAGATATTGTAGGGCTCCAATTGCCGCAGCAACTCGATGCGGCATCGTAGGCGCTGCGGCTGACCATCCAGCCGGGATCTACCAACAAGTCCACGTCCGGCCCGATCGCCTGCGCGGGCCGCCGCGACCAGTGCGATGTCGCGTTGGCGATCCTGCCCGAACACACCCCAGCCAAACTTGATCGCGGTAAAACCGCGCTCGAGATAGTAGGCGCACGCCCGCTTCATATCATCAGGCGTGCCGACGGAACAGAGTCGAGGCGTAAGCACGGACGCGGTCGCGGCGGGCGCCGCCGAGCAACTTGTGCAGCGGGCCGGCCCACGGCTTTGCCCATGATGTCGTGGCAGGCGATGTCAAAACCGGACAGCACCTGCATCGCCACGCCCCGGCGGCCGTAGTAGATCGTGCCACGATAGATCTTGTCCCACAGCCGCTCGACCTCGAACGGATCCTCCCCCATAGCCAACTGCCGCAGGCCTTCGAACAGACCCGACCCGCTGACCGGCGCACGGACGACCGCAGCCCCGACATGCGGGGCCGTTTCGACATCTGACCAGCCCGTGATGCCTTCATCGGTACAGACTTTCAACAGCAGGCAGTGCTTCACTCCGTGTGCCTCTTCACTCCCCTCGGGCGGTTTGTATTCGTGAGGTGATTCGAGGACGATCGCCTGGACATCGGTGATCCTCATGTTTCCTCCTCAAATATCAGAGCCACTTTGAGTGCTTCGTCTTTTCCATTCCGGGCCAGTTCAAACGCCTGGGGCCACTGGGCAAAGGGAATACGATGGGTCACCAGCGACGCCAGTCTCAGGTCCGCGTCGGACAATTGATCGAAGCGCCGCATCAATCAGATCCTCGTCATTACACGCACCCAGGATTTCCAGTTCCTGCGTGTGCAGCCGGAACCAATCGACGGGGACGGGACCGTGCACGGCGCTGAATACCACCAACCTTCCGCGTGCACGCAGGCTCGCCAGGCCCATCTCCATGGCGGATGCCGAGCCGGTCGCCAACATGGCCACGTCCACCCCTCGTCCGTCATTCGCTTCGCGGATGGCCGGTCAGTGTGTCGGGCACCTGTTTTTCGTGAATTGCCACAGATCTCAATGCCTGCTGCAATCGAAACTCGTGTCGGCCGACAACGATGACCGCGGCCGGATCGCGGCGCCACGCCAACCTGGCGATCAGCAGGCCGAAGGGACCGTCGCCTACAACCAGCACGGTTTCACCAGGAAGGATTCGTCCGCGCTCGACCGCCTCCAGGCAGACCGCCACCGGCTCAAACAACGCCGCGGCGGGGAAGGACAGACCGTCCGAAATTCTCCGGGCACGATCGGCACGGATGCAAAAATATTCCGCGAACACTCCGTCCCGATCGAGTCCCAGGTGGCCCATGTCCGAACACAGGTGCGCCCAGAGCACGCCGGCAGTTCTCGCAGGCACGGCAGGGAATCACCGGATGCGCTGTGACACGGTCACCAATGTGGAAACTCTGCAACTGCCTCACCCACAGCCGCCACCACCCCCGCACCTTCATGTCCCAGGACCCGTGGCAGCTGAATCCCAAACGGATTGTGTGCGATGTCGTTAAGGTCCGAGGTACAAATGGTGGCCGCGCAGTGTGCGCACTAACACCTCGCGGGGCCCGGGCTGTGGCACGGAAACACGCACTTCCTCCAGGCGGCCCACGGCCTGAAGCTGCAAGGCACGCATGGTGTCGGGGATGCTTCATGACGAATCCTTGGGATGTTTCAGTCCCAGCGCGTCAGCGTATCGCGATGAATGATCTCCTCGATCAATTCCCCGGGGACCGGCGGCAGGCCGCTGGTGCCAAGAATGGCGTTCATGTTCCTGAACTCACTCAGTGAAGTCTTCGTCGTGGTGAAGGGAAAATCTGAGCCGAACAAGACCTTGCCGCCCGCATGGTATTCGGCGACCAGCCGCATCGAGTTGTAGAATTGCCACGGCCGGTAATAGAGCGCGGAGAGATCGGCGAAGACGTTCGGATTTCTGCGAATCACGGCGATGGTTTCGCCTTCCCATGGATGTCCCAGGTGCGGCAGCACCAATTTCAGGTCCGGGAAATCGATTGCCACCTGGTCCATGTGCGCGGGACGGGCATACTCCAGCGGCACGCCGCTGGAAAACGTCGTCGCCATGTGGATCAGTATGGGAAGGCCGTGCTTCTGGCAATAACCGTAGATGTGACGGTAACGCGCATCCAGCGGATGAACGCCCTGGTACATCGGCGCCAGTTTCACACCCTGGCAATGCAGGTCGCGATGGCAACGCTCGAGCTCTGCTTCATGCCCCGGTTGCCCGGGGTCGATCGAGGCAAAAAAGATGAGTCGATCCGGCGCTCGGCGCACGTGCTGCGGCGACGAAATCGTTCGGCACATGCCAGCCCGTCGCGGCACCTTGTATGCCAAACACGACCGCCACATGGGCGGATCTGGTGGTCTCCAGATGCCGACCGCACACGTCGCCCCACGACGTGGGGTCAACACCGCACCGGTCCAGGTCGGCAAGCAGCCGAGGACCAAAATGCAGATCCGGCTCAAAAACGTGTGTGTGAACGTCAATTATCATGGTTCAGCGAAGTGGCCCGCGGTTACAACCAAAGAAGAAGCATCAAACTGGCGGAGCCCACCACCGGCATCTGGCACACGATTGGGAATCACGAAGGCCGTCAGTCAGTATTGTCTCCCCGACTCGCCGTTTCAGGCAAGGGGATATGCTGCCATCCTTCGGTGCCGAAACGGATGTCACGTTCCACGAACTCCCAGATCACGACTTTCTTGTTCCGCAGCAGCACCGGTCTTCGGTAGAGGTCCTGTCGCACCAGTGTCGAGGCGCCGCCGTCGTTCACGATGGAGGCCACCGGTTGACGAAGTCGATAGGCCAGGTGGGCGATGAAGCCCGCCGCCAGCGGTTCATCCTGGTGGAAGATGCGCAGGAAACTGTCGCCCAGCACCAGGATCGTGCGTCTGCGAGGTCCCGATATCGCTGCTTCGTTTCGCCATCAACCACTTGCCGACAGAGTACCTGTTCCGGTCCCACACGACGCTCAATTGGGGAACATTCAGCATGCGCACCACGTCACCTACGCGTCGCAGCGGAATCTCAGCGACCGTATAGTCGGTCCTGCCCGGTTGAATCCAACCCCGCTCGACGATCGATTGGGCGATCGCCTGGGCGGCCAGTTCCAATCCGGCTGGCGACCAGTGACTGTCTTGGGTCAGATAGAGATGCTGGTCTGGGTGTACGAATCGGATGCCTTTTGTCGACCGTAGAGTTCAAACAGGTTTACGACTTCCAATGTCGGCGTGCGTGCAGACTGTCGCAGTAACGATTGCGTACTCTCACAGATCGCCGTCGAGAACGATTCGGCCCGCCGTGACAGCTGTTGGGGATAGATGCTCTCCTTGTTGGGCGCGGGCATGACAACGAGCTGGATACCACGGGCGGCCAGTTGATCCCGAAAATCGCAGATCGCCGCCACCGGGTCGTCGGAACTGGCATGCGACACGTCCCGCTGAGTCAGATATTCCACACCTGGCTTGTAGAAGAACCATCCTTTGCTCGCCCGCAACGCTTTGTCTCCGAGATCCTTCAGCAACAGAAACTGACGCGTACTGCATCCAGGGTCGCAATTGCCTGGCCAGCCAACTCTCCTCTTCGAGCGTCTTGCTCGTAAGCCCGCAGATGGGCGACGGTCGGCGTGTGCGTGAACAACTCAAACAGCGTGCGGCCGATCCCCCTGTTGCAGCTCCACGACCAAGCTGGAATGACACCCGCGCTCAGCAGAATGGCGGAGAAGACCAGCGTGACCAATACTTGAGGGCCGCGTTGAGTCATATCGACGGCCTAAAACTGGAAATAGAGAAATGGGTTGAATGCCTGCGCGAACATGGCCATCAACGCGATGGCGAAGGCGGGCCCCACGACCAACGCCTTGGGCCAGGTGATACGCTCGCTCCAATCGTGGGCTTGCAGCGGGATGACGATCAAGCACACGGCCAGCGCGATCAGCATCAGGTTGCCCTGGGTATACAGTTGTGCCGCCACCAGAACGGATTCGGCGTTCAACACTCCGCCGCCAAACATCATCCCGAAGTACCGCATGGCGTCATCCAGAGTCTCTGCACCGAAACAGTACCCAGGAGAAGAGCACCAGCACGAACGTGCAGCCGACGCGCAGCGGCCTGGGCAGTCGATGATAGGGGCTCTGCTTACCTAACCAGCGTTCACACACCAGAAACAGGCCGTGATAAGCGCCCCAGACGATGAAAGTCCAATTGGCCCCGTGCCATAAGCCGCCCAGCAGCATCACAAGGGCCAGGTTCACGTAGGTCCGCCGCGGTCCCTCGACGGTTGCCGCCGAGCGGAATGTACAGATAGTCCCGCAAGAAAGTGCTGAGCGAAATGTGCCAGCGACGCCAAAAATCCGTGATGCTGTCCGCCCGGTAGGGAGCGTTGAAGTTCTTCATGAACTCGAAACCGAACATCCGCCCCAGTCCCACCGCCATGTCGGAGTAACCCGAGAAATCGAAGTAGATCTGGAAGGCATAGGCGATCACCCCAAACCAGGCATCGATGGCCGTCAGCGACTCGGCGTTAAAGGTCGCGTCGGCAACTGCGCCCAATGGGATTCGCCAGCAGCATCTTTCTTGGAGAATCCGAGCACAAACAGAGCGGCACCGGAGGCGAAGCGTTCACACGAGTGCGATCGGTTGACCAGTTGATTGGCGATCGTGTGATAGCGAATAATGGGACCGGCGATCAATTGCGGAAACAGCGCAATGTAACAGGCGAAGTCCCATCGATCGGGCCGGTGGCGCATCACCTCGATAGACATCCACGCTATAACTGAGTGCCTGGAATGTGTAAAACGAGATCCCCACCGGCAGCAGGATGTAAAATACCGTCACGCCCTCGCCACCCAACCACGCGAGCACATGGTTCACATTGGTTTGGAGGAACATGAAGTACTTGAAGAACACCAGCGTGCCCAGGCTCGACCGTGACGGCCAGCAATCAGCCAGAATCGCCGCTGCATCGGTGTGGCTCCCGGCCGGCTCATCAAGTTGCCGCAGTGATAATTCACCACCGTCACAAAGAGCATCAGCAGGATGAACCACGGATTCCACCAACCGTAGAAGACGTAGCTCATCAACAGCAGCCAGAGGTTGCAGGCGCGGGAAATCGTCGCCGCATTGCCGTTGACGAGACGCAGGCACGGCGGCAGCGCGAAATAAACTATCAGCACCGCCGGCAGGAAATAGAAGACAAAAATGTGCGTGGTGAAAACCATCGGGTCTTGGTTGGACAGCGTCAATGTGAGGGCTGTGAGATCCGCAAGTTCCTAAATCTAATCGCATCATCGCCACCGAGCTGACCCCGGTGGTCATGCGTCTGGAGACCAAACGGCGGCCCGGCGTACCTGGCCCCGCCGCCGGCGGGCGGTGAGGGTGGGATAGTGAGCCACCTTCGTAGTTGTCAAACCCGAAACCACCGAGACGAGCTCGGTGGGGATCGTTGTACCTAGTTGTCAAACCCGAAACCACCGAGACGAGCTCGGTGGGGAAGACTTGTGATGGCAACTCAAATCGCGTCCATCGCGGCCAAGGAGTGGTGCTGCCCGGGTGAGTCCTATTCTAAGTTCGTCCACACGGCCCAGTAGAGCGGTCCGGTATCCTGCCCAAAATACTTGTTCACAATGCCCCCCATGAAGTGATCCTCGATCGGCACCTCCAGCGCCAGGCGATGGATCTGGCCGACGTCAAACCGCCGCAAGTTGCCACCCAGCTCCGCCACTCGTTGGTCCGCCGCTTCGTTGCGCAGGCTTCCAAGGATTGTAGTGCCCCACGTAGATTATCTTCGAATCCAGCGCGCCACGATGGACCCGCAGCACCTCGTACTTGAGGATCGTCGCGTAGTTGTACAAGTCGCGCTTGAAGATGGCTCCCTCGGGAATCTCCGCCAGTCGCGCCGTCACCTCGATCGTCCCCCGCGTTGTCACGTTCGGATCGTTCGCTACTGTAGATGACGTCGATGACGATCGTCCGCAGGAAGTAAAGATGGCGAAGGCGGCAAGCAGGATGAATCGGGTAGTACTTCGTATCGTTCGCATGGGTCTACTTGGGGTTATCAAGCCAAAGGTGTCGAGTCAGGTTCCGCGGAGTGACGCACCTTTCGCCACTGGGTTTGTCCATCGTTGTACCACACATCTGCTGCACACGCTTCCGCCGGGCCTGCAAGCGGGGGAAGCGGTGACTCTTACGCTACACCTGCCGCACAAGTCGTTACTCCCACCGCTCGCATGCCCGGCGGGGAGTAGGAGATCTGCGCGGGGGACGTGTATCCGACCAGTTGTGATCCCACTGGGACCAGCAAGGAAGTTTCCAGCTGGCCGAGGCCGAATCATGCCGCGGCTTGTTTCGGTCTCGGCAGAGCGCCGCTGCAACTCACCCACTCCGCTCGACCGATCAGTGTTGTAACGGCGCCCGGTAGTTTTCAAACGGGCCTCCCACCGGCACAAGGCCGGTGGCGGGCATTTGGGGGGGGTTGACAATTAACTCCCCGCCGACCTCGCGTCGGTGGTTTCGGGTTTGACAACTACAAGGCACTACGTTGACAGACTGCGGCCGAGCAAGCGGAAATCGGACTGATAGGGAACGACTAGCTCCGAGCTCGGTGGGAAAGTCGTGCCGTAGTTGTCAACCCCGAATTCACCGGCACGAAAAGCGTACTCACTCCGTTAATTCTCGGCTTTTCCATTCTCCTTCGTCGTCGGCACGGGGACCTCGGCGCTTGTCCAGTGCGGCTCCCAGCCAAACCCGAGGTCTAAACGTGGTCCCCGCGTCGCAGCGGGCATCTGGCGGAGCAGGTCCGGCGCGTCATCGCCGACCATGGGCGTATCACTCCAACGCGCAATAGCCATCGTCGTCTGTGAGTTATCCACCTTGCCCAAGTCTTCCACGCTTCGTGTGAACAACAGATACTTGCCGTCGGGAGACGAACAGGCCCCGTAAATGTGTCAACCCGCTTCGGCATAGAGCAGCCTCGGTTTTTCGCCGTCAACAGAGGCCATCCACAGCTCTGCTTTTCCTCCCTTCTCTGGGATGATGCCGCGCGCGTACAGAACGTGTTGCGAATCGGGAGTCCAGTCTGGCGTGCAATTGTAGCGATCCGTCTCACTCATCGCCTGCATCCGGCCGGTTGGCATATTCAGGCAGCCAATGTTCCAGTATGGTCCCAGCCCATTCGCCGTACCGGTGAACAGTTCGCCATCGGGTGACCATATCAGTTGCTGCACGAGGCCCTGACGCGGCAACCGGCGTACGACCGCGCGGGTCTGCAAATCGACGATCTCAATACCTCTTGGCCTCAGCCGTGCCAGCTGTTTGCCGTCCGGGCTCCAAGTGGCCCAGGGAAAATCCTGGCCCAACACGATGGGGTGACTACCGTCGGCATTGGCGATGACCAGTTGCTGCATGCCGTATGTGTTGTTATCCACGGGTATATCTTTCGGCATGCGAAAATAGAGCAGCCGTCTACCGTCTGGCGAAAACCGGGCGCACTCCTTCATTGAACTGGTTCGTTTCTACAATTCGACGACGCTGCGAACCGTCGGGTCGCATGATGAACAAATCCCAATCGCCGCGGGACGTCTTCGCGCTGTACACGATCCAGCCCTTCGCTCTGACTTCTTCCACCAGGAGCCGCAGTGGATCCGGTTGAACGTTGCGAGCTTGAGCCTGCACGTCATCCAACGCGCCGCATGTGGCCGTCAGGGCGACAATGAAGGTCGCCTTCAATACCCGTTGTTTCATTCCCCGCATCATCCTTCCCGTTGTCATTCGATTTCCAGCCAGCGGATATCCCACGGCTTGAGTCTGAGCGATACGTTGCCAAGATCATCCGAACTGCCAAAGTGAATCACCCTGATGTTGTTGACGGGCAGGTTGGGATCAAGTTTCACAACCCGGCTTCTTCGCCCTTTGGCACCGCTGAGGTCCAGTTGCACTTCGATCTCCTCAGGGCCAGCATCTTCGTACCGCCAGACGATCAAGTGTTTGTATCCGTTTCCATCACCCGCGATGGCTCTAATACTACCCTGCTCCCCACTGACGGCATAGCGTGGCCCATCGAGCTGACCGAGCAGGCGGAAAGCGTACCACGCCGGACGCACCCGGCCATGATGGTCAAACAGGGCGCTGTATTGGGGCATGGTGTTCCACCAATGCGCCATGAATCGACGCCCGCCGGGAGACATCCAGTCAAAGTCGGCCGGATCCACGAAGCAGTCGCGGATGTGATAGTAAGCTGCCATGTCAAGCTCTTCCTCTGCGTAACGTCGCATCGTTTCCAGAACAAAGCAAGGCTGGAAACCCGGCGCCAGGTTGGGCTGCGCCAGGTCCATATTCCACTCGGAGATGAAGAGCTTCACGTTCTTGAGCTGCGGGAATTTCGCCAGTCGAGCTCGCTGCTGAGCGATGTTGCCGGCATGTCGCGCGGGCGAGTCGGAGTAGAGATGCCAGGACAGTATATGCAGCGGCGTACCGGTGGTAGCGCAGTGCTCGATCAGTCCCTCGACGAGAAAGCTGTTCACGTTGGCCACTGCCGGTCCACCCACCTGGGCATCGGGGTCGCCCCGCAACAATCCCGTCACCGTGTGTGTGTAAAACTGATTGTAGTCTTCAGCTTTCTTGAAATAGTGCGGTGTACCGCCCAACTCGCCGATGTCGGGTTCATTGCAGACCTCCCAAGCGGCCACCTCAAACCCTTCGTCCCGGCAGTGCCTGGCCAACGCCTCACAGAGCCGAGTCCACTCCTCATAGTCATTGGGATGGACGAGGAAGTGGTCCACTTGGGGATAGAGCACCGGCGGTTTCATGGCGATGGCGATCGCGGGGCGCGCGCCGGTCGCTCGGACCGCGCGCAACTCGCGGTCGAGTTTGGCCCAGTCGTACCTGTGGTGATCCGGGTAGATACGGTAGTACTCGCTTAGAAAGAGCCGAATCGTGCGGGGCCGAAGCTGACGAATCTCCTTGATGTGGGGCACGATCATCGGGTCGCTCTGCAAACCACCCTGTCCGAGAGCCAATGACGGCATGTTCCACGTGCCATCCGGCTGCGAGAAATCCACCTGTAAACGAATCGGCTCCGCGACGGCGACCGCGGTCCAGAGCGAAAGAAGGGGAATCAACGTCCCCAGACAGCCAAGTGGAGAGCCAACTCGTGTCATCGGATGTGCCTGTCTGGTCCGGTTACATAGTAGGTGTCGTTTTGTCATGGAACTCGAATCCGTGGTCTTTTCTGCTGGCCGGGTACGGAAGTCACGATGTGGTACATTATAATCACCAGTTGATGCGTCCTGTCGCCAGGTGGCGGGGTACCGTTCCTTCTCTTTCGTGCGTAAGAAGTCTGGTACGACATGCCCAGTTGCAGCCGCATTCGGAACAGGACGGGAACGTCATCGCAGCCTGGCCTGAGCAGCAGTTCCTTCCGCAATTTCTTCCTGCGCGGGCCACGTCGCGACGCGACGCGGACCGAATTCTGACGCACTGCTGCACGAAGCCTTGCCGGCAAGATGACATCTGGTGTACGATCACGCCGCGTGCAGGACCTGGCATTCGGATTGTGCAGGACTGGCGTGCCGATCAAACACTTGAAAGCAACGTGATGGAGTCGTCGTCAAACAGTAACGCGGGCCCGGTGCTACCGGATGGTCACCGGCATCTGGGCCTGTGGGGGGCAACCGGGGTGGGGGTGGGCGCCATCGTGGGTGGTGGCATCTTGGCCCTGGCGGGATCGGCGTTAGCTTCGACCGGCCCCTCGGCGATCGTTGCGTTTGCGCTCAACGGTGTGATCGCCGTGCTGACGGCGTTAAGTTTCGCCGAGATGTCGTCCAAGTTCCCGGAGTCGGGGGGCATGTACACGTTCGCCAAGAAAGTGCTGTCGATCGAGGCCGCCTTCTCCATTGGCTGGGTCGTCTGGTTCGCTTCGATCGCCGCCGCCGCACTATACGCGCTCGGCTTCGCCTATTTCTTTTTGATCGCGATGCACGAGTTTTGGCAGGCTCTGCACCCGGTTGTACCTGCGTGGTTGAAATCAACTGCGGTGGCAACCGCGGTGGCGGTCGGCACCACATTGTTTCTTTCCATCAGCCTGATGCGCAAGCCAGCCGGTGGCGGCCAATGGGTCAACGTCTGCAAGGTCGTTGTGTTCGGCATCCTCATCATTGGTGGTTTTTGGGCCGTTGGACAAAAGACGCCAGGCGATTTGGCGGCCAGCATGCGTCCCTTCTTTGCCGGAGGAACTGGTGGATTGTGGACTGCGATGGGGTATACGTTCATTGCCATGCAAGGCTTCGATCTGATCGCGGCGGTGGGTGGTGAAGTGCGCGACCCGGCCCGCAATGTCCCGCGGGCGATGCTGTTGTCGCTGGCTATCGCCCTGGCGGTTTATCTTCCCTTGCTGTTTATTGTCACCGCTGTCGGCACGCAAGGCGGAGAATCGATTACGCAACTCGCTGCCCGCGACCCGGAAGCGGTGATTGCGATTGCCGCCCGGGCCTATTTGGGGCCATTTGGCTACTGGCTGGTGGTGGTCGCCGCCGTTCTGGCCACATTTTCAGCGCTGCAAGCCAATTTATTCGCCGCCTCGCGAATTGCCCAGGCGATGGCCCGCGACCGTACGCTTCCGGCCCCTATGAGGCTGATCAGTGCTTCACGCGGCACTCCGATTGTAGCCATTGTGGTGACGGGCATTATCGTGGGATCTTTGATGATGGTGGTGAGCGATGTGTTGAACGGCGGGCACGGCCTCCAGTTTGATCTTCCTCGTCACGTTCGCCTTCGCGCACTGGATCGCCATTCTGGTGCGGCGGCGCAGCGGCGACCGACCACCGCCATTTCGCGTACCGCTGTTTCCAGCCGTGCCGATCATCGGTGGTGCCGCCTGTGTGACATTGGCCGTTTATCAGGGACTGGCGGTACCCCTGGCCGGAATTGTAGCTGGCGTGTGGCTGCTGATTGGCGGCGTGTTGTTTTTGACACTCTTCGCACGGCGCGCTCGAGTCCATGACGCTGCCAGCGCCGCGATGGATCCGGAACTCTCCCAGATGCGTGGTTACAGTCCCACGGTACTGGTGCCCGTGGCGAACCCTCAAAACGCCAATACGTTGATCTCGATTGGCCATATGCTGATCCCCCGCGGTTTTGGACGGTTGATGGTTCTGACCGTCATTCCCATGCGCGACAACTGGGTGCCGGAAGAAGATCCGGAACCAATCGTGCGTGCTGAACCGGTGATACGCCGGGCTATCGCGTCAGGGGTGCGATTGAGTATCAACGTCGAGAATATGATCACGGTGGCACGTGATCCGGTCGCCGAGATCACTCGAATGGCCAATCAAACTCGCTGCCAATACGCGGTCGTCGGATTGAGCGAGATTTCGGAAGACACGGCAGGTTCGCGCTCCGAACACCTGATTGGCGCCATCAACACTGATGTGGTCGTGGTGCGGGCGCCAGGAGAATGGAATCTGGCCGACGTCAGCCGCGTGCTGGTACTGGCAGCAGGCCGAGGAGACCATGATGCTCTGCGAGCCACTCTGCTGGGTAGCCTGTTACGCACCGGTCGCCGGACGGTCACGTACCTGCGCGTGGTTCCCGAGAATACGCCTGCCGAAACGGTGACCCGCATCCGCCGCGAGTTGGCTCGACTGGCCAGCGACGAAGCTTCACTCGGTTCGGAAATCCTGGTGGAAAAGGGGGCGAACCCGGTGGAAGTGGCGAAAAACATCTGCGATTCCAGCGATCTGGTCATCCTCGGCGTCCAACGGTTAGGCCGGAAGCAAAAACTGTTCGGTCGATTCACTCACCAACTGGGGGAAGTCACCGCTTGCCCCCTGCTCGTCATCAGCCGCAAAGACTAGTTCGCGTGGCGCCGGGCAGAGGGAACTTTTCGCCCGTTACAATCGTCCAAATCGTCATGCCCGCGGCGCGCCGCGTGCCCTTTGCTCGTTCGCAGCGTACCATTAGTCAGGACGAACCGCGACGCTCGGCCGCTCGCGGGCTACCCCTCGATGCCCCTCTGTGGGCGTAGTGAGAGACCAGATCGCGACAGAGATCAAGGAATTTTCTGATGAAGCGCATGGCATGGCTCGTGACGGGCGTGTTGGTTGGCAGTGTTGGCTGGGCGTGCAGCGCTCACTCGACCGGAGCGGGAGAGATTGGCTATGTTGAGCAGTTTGCTCTGGCACGCGATCGCGAGGCTTCTCTCAAACAGTTGATCCCAGGCACGGAAGACTTCTACTACTACCATTGCCTGCACTTCCAGAACCTGGAGCAATTTGACCGCGTGGAGCAGTTTCTCCAGGAGTGGATCAAGCGGTTCCAATACACGCCGCGCGTGCGGGAGATCCAGCATCGCCAGGCACTGCTGACTTATCGCCTCGATCCACAGAAATCACTCGACTATCTGCAGCGCACGCTCAACCTGCAATTCAACCATCAACGGGAAACGGTCGGAGCCAGTCCCGACCTGCCAACCCGATTGGACCAGACGCTCTTTGCGCGCAGCGTTTGATGCAAGAATCGATACGCGACTACGAGAATCTGGATGGTTTCGAGGACGCGGCCTTGGACTGGCTGGTCTCCGAGGACCTGCCTGTCGACCGCCGCCGCAATCTGCTCGAGCGACTGCGGCGACCGGACTATCGGAATCTGGTATCGATGATCATTGACGATTTGAACCAACCGGCAAGCGGCGGTTTTGGATCGTTGCCGATTCATGGAATGCTGCTACTCGCGCAACTGGATGAATGCTTGCGGTTGAAACCCGACCTGCTCAACCAGGCAGAGTTCATCAGCGTCTATCTTTCCAAACTGCGCCCTAACGACGATGTTGATTTAGCGCACGATGCGGAAGCTCAACTGGCCTACCTGGACCGTCTGTGGTCGTTCGCGCAGCGTCTTGCGCCGGCCCACAATTCGCTCAAGACGCACGTTCTCTATCACCGGCTCAAGTTGGACCGGCAGCGTGGGAATTACGACAAGCCGCGGTTCATGGCGTATATCCAGCTGCCGCGAGCCACGAGCTACGTCAATCGGGCGTACATCGAACAGGCAGCAATGCGGCCTTTCACGGCCGATTTGAACAGCGATTGTGGCAACTCCACGCAGATGCCTCCCGTGGGAGACGACGAACCGCTGGTGCGCAGTTATCTGCAGCATTTGTTCCTCACCGAAACATCCTACCAGCCATACGAACCGTACCTGGACGACGAGTATTTGAAACGGGTGTTCGCCGAGACAAAGATCGTCAATGGCCTGGGAGACCCGGAGCAGTGGTCGGCGTTGATTCCTGCGGAGATGTTCCAGTCACTCAAGCAGCGTGTCGACCTGGACTTTGCCTTCACCGCACGCGAACATTTCTCGGCCGAAGAAGCAATTCGCATGGACTTGCACGTAAAGAACGTCTCCACGCTGATTGTCAAAGTGTACGAGATCAACACCTACAATTACTACCGTGAGAACGGCCGCGAGGTGAACACGGATGTCAACCTGGACGGATTAGTAGCCAACTTTGAAGAGACATACCGGTACGAGGAGCCGGCCCTGCGACGAGTCACTCGTCATTTCGAGTTCCCTGCGCTGGTCAAGCCGGGTATTTATGTGATTGATTTCATTGGCAATGGGCAAAGCAGCCGCGCGGTCATTCGCAAGGGGGAGCTGCAGTACCTGGTGCGGACGAGCACGGCCGGGCACGTCTTCACGATACTGGACGAGAAACACAACAAGCTCAGCAACGCCGCGCTCTCCTTGGCTGGCCGCGAATACGCAGCGGGTGAAGACGGCACCATTACCGTACCCTTCAGTACGAGACCGGGACGCCAGCCGATCGTTCTGACACACGGAAATGTCTCGTCGCTTGATACGTTCCAGCATGATGCCGAGGAATATCAGTTGCAGGCAGGTATCTATGTCGACCGTGAAGCGCTGCTGTCCCGCAAAACCGCTTCCGTCCTGGTGCGACCGATGTTGTACCTGAATGGTACACCAGTAACTCTGTCGGTGCTGGAAGAGGTCCGGCTCGTTATCACGTCGAGCGATCTGGATGGGGTGGCGACAACGAAGGAAGTCCAGGATTTCAAGTTGTTTGAAGACCGCGAGTCGATCTACGAGTTCCAGGTGCCAGAACGGTTAGCCCAGATTGGTTTCGCGCTGACCGCAAAGGTGCAGAATCTGAGCCAAAACAAGAAACGCGACCTGTCGGTGGGTGAGAGTTTCCAGCTCAATGGCATCGACAGGACCGACAAGGTGGCGGATCTGCACCTGATGACCGTGGCTGGCGCTTATGTATTGGAGTTGTTGGGAAAGACAGGCGAGCCGCGCGCGGATCTTCCGGTGCGTGTGGCAATCAAGCATCGCGATTTCACGAAACTCGTCAACGTGACGCTGCGCACCGACGCGCAGGGCCAGATCCAGCTGGGAGAACTCGCTGACGTGACTCTTGTGACCGCCACGACTCCGGAGGACCTGTCACGCAATTGGTGGCTGCGGCACGACCAGCACTCCCACTACAACACGTTGCATGGTCGGGAAGGAGAATCGTTGACGCTGCCCTATATGGGTCAGGCGCAAGAAGCTCGACGCGATGAGCTTTCACTATTGGAGCTGCGCGGCAACACGTTCGTGGCTGATCGCTTCGAGTCCCTGAAGTTGGCCGGTGGCATGATTGTCGTGTCCGACTTGCCACGTGGCGACTATGAACTGCTGTGGAAGGCGACAGAGGAGCGAATTCGGCTGGAAGTCGCCGCCGGGAAACTGGAAGAAGGTTACTTCCTGGGCGATTTTCGGCAACTGGAGTTGCGTGGCCAGAAGCCGCTGCAGATCAAACGGGTGGAAGTCACCCACGATGCTCTCGACGTGCAGCTGGTCAACGCCGACACATTCTGCCGCGTGCACCTATTCGCGACCCGCTACGAACCGGCCTATGATGTTTACGGCTATTTGGGGAGTGTGCATGATCGCGAACCAGTGACCGTGCTTCGCCCGGGACAGAACTCGCTCTACGCGTCCGGCCGCAAATTGGGCGACGAGTATCGCTACATTATTGATCGAAAATACGCGATGAAATATCCGGGGAACATGCTCGAGCGTCCCAGTCTCTTGCTCAACCCCTGGTCGGTGCGAAAGACGGAAACCGAGCGGCAGGAAGCTGCGGCAGGGGAGGAGTTTGCCGCCGAACCTCCGGCCGCTCCCAGTAGTCGATCGATGGGTGCGGGAGGGGCTGCCAAGGCGGCCGAGGTAGAGGATGATTCGCCAGATCTCGATTTCCTGGCCACCGGTTCGACCGTCCTGGTGAATCTGGTTCCGAACGGCGATGGCATGATCTCCGTGAACCGCGAGTTACTGAAGTCGTACCAGCGAGTGTGGGTGGTGGCCGTCGATCCGGTGAACACGGTCTGCCGCGCAGTCTCGCTGCCGCAAGGCGACAAACATTTTATCGACCTGCGGTTGCACCAGGGGCTCGACCCCGACAGACATTTCACGCAGCAGAAGTTAGTCAGTGTTATTCAGCCCGACCAGACGTTTACTCTGGCCGACATCGGCACCGCCCGATTCGAAGCCTACGACAGCCTGGCCAAGGTCTACTCACTGATGGTCACCTTGAGCCAGAACCCGACATTGGTCGAATTTGGCTTCATCCTGAATTGGGACCAGATGAAACCGGAGGAGAAACGCGAAAAGTACTCGACATACGCCTGCCACGAGCTGAATTTCTTCCTCTACCACAAGGATCGCGATTTCTTCCGCCGGGTCGTGCTGCCTTATCTGCAAAACAAAAAAGACAAGACGTTTCTGGACCACTGGTTATTGAACGACGATCTGGCGGCATATCTGCAGCCCTGGGACTACTCGCAGTTGAACACGGTCGAGCGCATTGTGCTGTCACAGCGGATAACCGACGAACCTGTCCGGACGCGTCGGCTGATCAAAGACCAGTTCGACCTGTTGCCTTCGAATGTCGACCGATTCAACTTCCTGTTCGACACGGCAGTGAAACGGAGTGCGTTGAGCGCGGATGATGTAGTGGCAGCGGAATTCGCCAAGGGCCAGGCGGCGGCACGACCAAGTGCCGTGTTCGGCATCACCAACGGTGCCGTCCCGGCCGCCGATGCTGTTCGCGCGAGCGCAATGCCCTGACCGTCGAGCGTTCTCCGGCGCCCGAGCAAGAGATGCTCGAAGAGAAAGCTGAAAGTGCTCGACTTGTTGAGCGGCGCGAGGACTCAACATTGAGCCGAGCAGGTGTGGAGACGCGGAAAGCCGCTGACAAGGCGGACGTGTACTACGCTGCCGAAGGTGAACGCCGTGGTTTGTCACGACGTCTGTACCAGCAGATGGACAAGACTCAGGAGTGGGCCGAGAACAACTACTATCAGCTGCCCATCGAGCAGCACAGTGCCGGCCTGGTGAACGTGAATGCCTTCTGGCGCGACTATGCCAACAGCGATCCCGATCAGCGAGTTCGTTTCGACTCACTTCGCCGAAGCCACGAACAGTTTCGCGGAAATGATGCTCGCCTTGGCCCTGCTTGATCTGCCACTTCACTCTCTGCGAGCATGAAATACAGATCGAGCAGCCGCGAATGAAATTGGCCGCCAGGAGCTCCATGGTCGTCTTCCACGAAGAAATCCGACCTGCCGAGCAAGAGGCGAGCGAGACTCCGATCCTGGTGAGCCAGAATTTCTTCCGTCACGGGGATCGCTACCGCTATGTCGACAACCAGAAGTTGGACAAGTACGTAACCGACGAATTCCTGGTTCAGACGGTCTACGGATGCCAGATCGTGGTGACCAACCCCACGTCATCACCGCAGAAACTGGACCGTGCTGCTGCAGGTGCCGGTCGGTGCCATACCGGTCTTGAATGCCAAGCTGACGCGTAGCGTGCATGCCGATTTGGAACCGTTCCACACCGCCACGTTCGAGTACCATTTCTACTTTCCCTTTGCCGGCGACTTTGTGCACTATCCCGTTCACGTCGCCAAAAACGAGTTGCTGCTGGCATTTGCCTCACCGGTGCGGCTGCATGTCGTGGAGCAGTTGAGTAACATCGACAAACGGTCGTGGGCATACATTTCGCAATACGGCACCGCTGACGATGTGCTGGCATTTCTGAAGACCGAGAACCTGCAGCGGATTGACCTTGGAGAAGATGGCGTTTCGCCTGCAGGACAAGGGATTTTTCCGGGAGGCGACAGAGTTGCTGGCAGCCAACCACGTGTATGATCACACACTCTGGTCGTATGCCATCAAGCACGATGCGCCCCAGGCCATTGCCACATACCTGGAACACGACGACGGATTCGTGGCGCAGTGCGGGCCGGCCCTTGAGAGTCCGCTGCTGCGAATTGATCCCGTGCCGCGCCGACACGTACCAGCATCTGGATTATCGTCCGCTGGTCAATGCCCGCGCTCACCAGCTTGGCCAGCGACGCCAGATTGTGAACGAGCGCGTGTGGCAGCAGTATCATCAATTGTTGACCGTGTTGAGTTACCGGCGCGAGCTGGATGACGCTCAGCTGATGGCGGTCACATACTACATGCTCTTGCAGGATCGCATCGAAAAGGCGCTGGAGTTCTTCCAACGTGTTAATCCGGATCGGTTGGCGACGCGTCTGCAATACGACTACTTCACGGCCTACCTCGATTTCTATACCGACGATCCGCGATTGGCCGGACCGATTGCCCAGAAGTATGCCAACTACGAGGTCGACCGGTGGCGCAACGCGTTTGCAGCGCCGGCGCAACAGTTGAAAGAAATCCGGGGTGAACAAACGACCGTGGTCGACGCGGAGGATCGTCAGCAATCGCAAACAGGTCTGGCGGCCACCGAGCCCGCATTCGATTTCGTGGTCGAAGCCAAGAGGGTTCGCATCAACTACCAGAATCTGGCTCAAGTGAAAATTAATTACTATCTGATGGATATTGAACTGCTGTTCAGCCGCAATCCGTTTGTCCAGCAGTATTCGGGACGGTTCTCGACAATTCGACCAAACTTGTCGGCCACCGCGAACCTGCCGCAAGACAAGGTGACTTTTGAATTCGACTTGCCCGAGACACTGCGCACAAGCAACGTACTGGTCGAGATCACCGCAGCGGGTCAGACACGCTCGCAGGCCTACTATGCCAACTCGCTCGACGTGCAGGTGATGGAAAACTACGGCCAGCTGAAGGTGACTCGCCAGGGCACGCGTCGGGCTTTGAGCATGGTATACGTGAAGGTCTACGCCAGGATGGACGACGGCGAGATTCGTTTCTACAAGGACGGTTACACCGATTTGCGTGGACGATTCGACTACACGTCGCTCAACACCAACGACCTGGATTCGGTCGCGAGATTTGCCTTGTTAATCTTCAGCGAAAACGACGGCGCCGTGGTGCGTGAAGCAGACCCACCGAAACGGTAGAGGAGTAGGGTGATCAATCAGACGGATGTCGCGGGCTGTGCCAGCCCGGACGGTGAAGATCGCCTGTCCGGCACCGTCACCGACGTGGCCCTCAAAACCGCCGACAGCGTGAGGCGGATCCCAAATGACGTGCACATCGGACAACATGGAGTGTTCCAACGGTTTGGCTTTCGGACGATCACCAGGCCAAGCCAAATCGCCAAAACCACATAGCCTAAATAGCCATTTCGAGGGTTATTGGCAGACCACCCACCGATGTACTGACGTTACACGTTATCGGTGCTACCATCGCGGCGATCCGTCAGTACAATGCAGTGGTACTGAACATATGTCACCTTCGGGGCGGTTTACTCGATGCAGGAGGCGTTGGACGTGGAAGTCATCCTTAACAAGGTCTATCAAGGCGATTGCGTCAGACTATTGAGTAGTCTAGATGGTGGCACCGTCGATTTGGTTTTCGCGGACCCACCATTTAACATCGGCTACGAATACGACCAATATGACGATCGGCGCACCCGTGAAGAGTACTTGGATTGGTCGCGTCGATGGATGTCAGGTGTCAGTTGCGCGTAAAGCCAACTGGCACTTTCTGGCTGGCCATTGGCGATGAGTACGCCGCTGAGCTAAAGATGATCGCGCAAGATGAACTTGGTCTCACCTGCCGTAGTTGGGTGATTTGGTATTACACGTTTGGCGTGAATTGCGTTCGTGGTTTCAGTCGTTCACACACTCACCTCTTCCACTTTGTCAAGAACTCGGAACACTTCACGTTTAACTCTGAAAACCCTTTGATACGAGTTCTGTCTGCTCGACAAATGGTCTACGCAGACAATCGGGCGAATCCCAAGGGTCGATTGCCCGACAATACATGGATACTCCGACCGCAGGACGCGCCCCCCTCCAGCTTCGCCCCGATGCATGACACGTGGTATTTTGCGAGAGTGGCAGGAACGTTCAAAGAACGAGAAGGGTTCCACGGCTGCCAGATGCCGGAGCAACTGCTAGGCCGGATCATCCGTGTCTCGAGCAATCCAGGCGAGCTTGTTTTGGACCCGTTCGTGGGAAGCGGCACGACGCTGGCAACAGCCAAAAAGCTTGGACGACAATGGCTCGGTTTTGAGTTGTCACATGACTATGTGAAAAGAGCGACAGAACGTGTCGAAACT
The DNA here is from genome assembly GCA_963700575.1 of uncultured Planctomycetota bacterium. GTDB lineage: Bacteria > Planctomycetota > Planctomycetia > Pirellulales > Pirellulaceae > JAJRVM01. The sequence goes on from CAVOYC010000005.1 coordinate 347,945, forward strand.
ACCGTCGTCGGCGATCCACTGGATGGACCCGACGATCCATGGCATAGTGCCTCCCTCCACGTCACGAGGCAAATCGAAGCTTCGAATTCGCAACGGCCGTCCGATCCCCCTAGCCGACGAATCAAGCGAGCTGGGAGTCATCGAAGCTTTTCGAGCCACTTCGAACGACAATTCGGCAGATTATATGCTCTGCGATCGTGAGATGAACGAGCGATTTGTAAAGGCCTGCAAGCGGAGCGGTATACCAGGGAATGCGTTCGTATGGAATCGTCTGCTGCTACGAATCAGAAAAAAGGGGAGTCTGCCCAAGGCAAAGCGATCCCAACGACGACTTACCTTTGAAATGATGGATTCGTACAGCTTCGGTGGCGAAATTGCCATGCAACTGCTCGGTCTGGATTATGGAATGAAGCTTGACGATATCCTTTGCCACCCATCAGTTGCCGACGACTTCGATCGAATTGCTGCAATGTTCGCTCCGGGACATTCTTCATTTGAGTATCGGTGGGCCGCCTTGGCGATACGAAAGAGGGCTACCAAATCCAAATTATTGGCAAAACAGCGTTTCGCAAAGTGGCTGAAGAAGAAGCTTCCTGGCTCGATTCCGCTTTCAGAATGCACAAGCAGGAAGTTTGCTGTGCCTTGTGTATATGTTTTGGCGGGCGCGATACAGTCACTTTACGTCGGGGAAACAACCAATTTCCGTGATCGTGTGGAGCAGATATTGAAGTCTGAGTCCTGGATAAATTTGGGGTCGGCGTCAGTGACATTTGTGCGGACCCCCGAACACCAGTTGCAGCATGGGCTTCAGTCAATGCTCATTCACCGAACGCAACCGCTACTCAACTCGCGACTGCTTCTACCTGAATTTGAGGTCCCGGCCAGGGATGCCTGAGACACCTGAGTCAAATGCGCGACGGTCGCTGGCAATATGTTCGCTATTCGAAAGCGAACTTCTTGTCCGCTTGATTATGCAGCATTGGCAGCACCCTCTCGCCGATCATCAGGAATTTCGCGACCAACTGCTCGAGACCGCAACTAACGTGCTGGATGCAGCAGCGAACGACTCGAGATGCAGCTTTATTTCCGGCATGCCAGCATCTGACATGAATTTAATATCCGCAATCTGGTACGCAGAGCATCGGGCGATTGAGGATGCACGGCTAAATGCGAGCGAAGAGCTAGACGGTAGAGTCCGATGGCTCAACACCATACGGCGCTCCCTGCCGTCGTGTTTTTGTCCGCAAGATGACCTGCACTTACCTTGAGACATTAGGTCGGGTCGTGTAGAGCAACCTAAGCGTCCAAGAAACGCTCCCATATGAATAGTGTATCAACACGTGACATAGTTCACTCCGCTTTCCTCAGAGTGCACAACGGTAGAAGTACCGACGACACTGTAATCGATGATTCTCTCAATCTGCTGTTTCTCGAAGAGCGCCGTAAGCTTGCACCCAATACGGCGGCGCATGATCTTAATTGGACGCTATTGAACCTTCGAAAAACGCGTTCACTTGGTTCGGTTACTACAGTGACGAACCGGCATAGTCATGATTCTTATGTCCACGCGGCTGAGATAGCCGCCAGACATGCGGAGGACGTGCACTCTACAAGCATAGATCGCGTTCTGTGCGACCCTAGTATGAGAAAGTGCTTTGACGATCTGGCTACGCGACTTGCACCTGACGTGTGTCCGTACCTATTGCGGAAGGCAGCTTTGGGACTTCGAAAGCAGAGAAAGCTGAAGCCTGAGTTGGTCAGCCGAATGTCCGAACGACACACGAAAGTCGAGAAATATGCCGCAGAAGACCTACTAAGAAATCCGTCGTTGATTCCGCAACAGCCGGGAGTATACATCTTTTTTGACAACACAGGTTATCTGTACATCGGTCAAGCTATCGACTTAAGAACTCGTGTACGAAAGCATCTTGATCATTCTGATCGAAAAGCCGTGGCGCGGTACTTCTGGGAGCACGGCATGGACAACCTTCAAGTTGAATTGCATTCATTCGACAAGGACTCCGATGGAAAATGGAAACGATATCGAACGGCGTATGAGGCAAGCTTGATCGCCTCGCGGCAACCGCGGTTTAACATCAGAATGTAAATCAGACTACCTCGACGGTCATGCCACGAGTGAAGAGAGTGACGATATCGCTTGATGGTGAATCGGCATCATTACTCCGGTGAAACTGTTCAGAATTGTGGCTCGATCAAGAAGATATCTTCTCATCGCTGAGCGAATCGCTCCATCGCGGTTTGGAAGGCGTGCTAATCTGGCTGCCTCTGCCTACTATTCCACCAAGCTGGTGCGATTCCCGGCAGCCACCGAAGTTTTCCTGTGGGCTACCCAGATTTCCCAGCATCGCCGGATGCTGCTGGTCTCGACAAACAGTACAATCAAGGCAGGTCATTGCTTGAACGACACCAACCTGATTCCTGCTTGGGGTGCACGTTGCCATCGAGTTCTGCCGGCGTGCACCGCCCATTGCTCCAGACGTGAAGGGATCGCTCGCATGTTCCGTTTCCAGCGCCTCACTTTTGTCTGCTCGTCCGTTGTCTGGCTCTGTTTGATGCTGCCGCACACCACGCCAGTGCGTGCAGACGAAAGTCGTCCGAATATCATCTTCTTTCTGACTGATGATCAGCGTTTTGACCACATGGCGTGCGCCGGCGACCCCGTCGTGCAGACTCCCAACATGGATCGCCTGGCCGCACAGGGCTCCCGGTTTACCAATGCTTTTGTCACGACTTCGATTTGTGCGGCCAGCCGAGCAACACTCTTCACGGGACTGTACGAGCGGACACACAAGTACACGTTCGGAACACCGTCCCTGGCTCCATCGATGACCGACAACAGCTACCCGGCCCTGCTACGCAAAGCGGGGTATCGGACCGGCTTTGTCGGCAAATTTGGCGTGGGAGTCCAGGCGGGCGGAACGCAGGACATGTTCGACGTGTTCCAGCCACTCAATCGATCCCCTTATCTCAAACCGCAACCGGACGGAAGCTTGCGGCATACCATCGAATTGACCGGAGACCACGGCGTCGAATTCCTGCGCAGCCAGCCGAGAGATCAGCCATTCTGCTTGTCGCTCAGCTTCAATGCGCCGCACGCGGAAGATGCAGACAAGCAGGCTCAATATCCCAGCCCGAAGGCCGTGGAAGGTTTGTATGAAGAATTGACGATCGCCGATCCCCCTCTCTCCGATCCGGCCATTTTCAACAGCCAGCCCGATTTCTTGAAGCGTTCGCTGAACCGACAACGCTGGTATTGGCGGTGGGACACACCAGAGAAATACCAGAAGAACGTGAAGGCCTACTATCGCATGATCACCGGTATCGATCGTGTGATCGGACGCGTGTTAGAGGAAGTGGCTGAGCGGGGAATGGCGGAGAAGACCGTGGTGATCTTTGCCGGTGACAATGGTTATTATCGCGGATCTCGTGGATTCGCCGGCAAGTGGTCCCACTATGAAGAGTCGTTGCGAGTGCCAATGATTATCGACGATCCACGGCAACCGGCCCCGCAGCGCGGTAAGCCGATTGGCCAGATGGTGTTGAATGTCGATATTCCAGCCACGATTCTCGACCTGGCCGGCGTCACGATACCGCCGAGCTATCAGGGGACGAGCTTGCGACCTTTGTTGAATGGTCAGCAACCTGCCGACTGGCGCACCGATTTCTTTTGCGAACATCTGATGCACTACCCCGACGGCCTCCCCAAATGGGAAGGAGTACGCGATCAGCGTTGGGTTTATGCTCGATACTTTGAACAGCAACCGGTGTACGAGTTTCTACACGATTTGCAGGCCGACCCGCAGCAACTCTCAAACTTGGCGGGCGATTCAGCCCATACCGCCGCGCTCCAGCAGATGCGCACGCGTTGCGATCAACTGCGCGACATGTACGGCGGTCCCTACAGTCGGGAACAATTTCCGCTGAGCCGCCGATCTGCCACCCAAAACTGCTCCGAAACCCAGACCGAAGGCTCAAACGCAGGCGGCCCGCAAGTCGCAGGCAAAGTCAGCGCGTCCGCCCAACGTGCTGTACATCATCTCAGACGATCAGGCGTGGACCGATTTCGGGTTCATGGGGCACCCCGTGATTCAAACGCCGTGCCTGGATCGATTGGCTTCGCAGAGTGCTCGCTTTACGCGTGGCTACGTTCCCACGGCGTTGTGCCGTCCCTCTCTCATGACATTGATCACGGGACTCTACGCGCACCAGCATGGCGTCACCGGCAATGACCCGATGCCTCGCGAGAATGGGCGTTTTGACCGCTCCGATCCGGCCTACCTGGCTTTGTGCAATGAGTTGATCAGCAAGATCGACCATCAGCAAACGCTACCCGAATTGCTGGCCGGGCGCGGTTACGTCAGTTTCCAGTCCGGCAAGTGGTGGGAAGGCAACTTTCGTCGCGGCGGATTCACGGATGGCATGACACACGGCGATCCCACACGCGGTGGGAGGCATGGCGACGAAGGACTGAAAATCGGTCGCCAGGGGCTCGAGCCGATCTTTCGCTTTATCGAGTCGGCCGGCGACAAACCGTTTCTCGTATGGTACGCCCCATTCCTCCCTCACGCTCCTCATAATCCACCCGCCAGGCTGCTCGACAAATACCTGGCGCAGGACCGGCCGATCGAGCTGTCGCGATACTATGCCATGTGCGAGTGGTTTGACGAAACGTGTGGACAGCTGCTCGATTTTCTTGACGAGCATGATCTACGGACGAACACCCTGGTCGTGTTTGTGACCGATAACGGCTGGATACAGAAAACCTCGCAGACAGAAGTGCCCCAAGATTGGAGGCAAGGCTTTGCGCCACGTTCCAAGCAGTCGCCCTATGAGGGGGGCGTGCGCACGCCCATTCTGCTCCGCTGGCCGGGCAAGATCCGGTCTCGCTACTTGGAACAGCCGATCAGCAGTATTGATCTGGTGCCGACCATCCTGGCGGCCTGTGATGTGGACGTGCCACAACAATTGCCGGGCGTGAATCTGTTGGACGTCTGTAGCGGCCAGTCGCCCGCGCCAGATGCCGTTTTTGGCGAGGCCTTTGCCCACGACATCGCGGACATCGACGATCCCCTCCAGAGTTTATTGAATGTCTGGTGCATCGAGGGACGTTGGAAGTTACTGCTGCATCGCGACGGTCAACTGAACCGGTATCGCAACGTGCACAGTGACATCCCGGTAGTGCCCCAATTGTATGACCTGCTGGCAGATCCTCACGAGACGATCAATCGCGCGGAGCTCTATCCCGACGTGGTAGACCGATTGAGTGGCAAGATCGACCAGTGGTGGCCGGAAAACTCGCGACAGTGAGCGAAGCAGTTGACGGGCAGCCGCGCGTTCGAAAGCAATTTCCGGCAGCCCGCTTGAGTGACACGATGTCGTCGTGGACGTTCGACGTTCCGCCGTGGCAGAGCAAGCCCTTTGGGCAGACGAGGACGTCCACCACACAATGGACGCTGCGGACGCTTCGCTTGGATCATTAACGCGTCGACTTAGTGGAGCGGCTTGATCGCGATCGTCGCGGAATTCGACCGGGTCGCTGTGCCCGGCGAAGCCGAAGTGGCCTTTCGTCAGGTCTTTGCCCGGATGGGGATGCCCACCCATGAACTCGGTCACCTCGGCCAGGTCGGTGTCGAGAATCACCGTGCCGTTGAGTTCGACTTTGATGGTCGATCCTTTCACCGTGACTTCCTGATAGTTCCATTGTCCCGCCGGGCGCAGGTATCCGGTGGCTGCGGCGACCATGCCGTAGACCGAACCGTGTGCCTGACGAGGATCGAGTTGTCCCGGATATCCGGGCGTATCGAGCACCTGCAGTTCGGTCATGCCGCTATACGCAGGATCACCTTTACCCGGATAGCGGATCGCCAAACCGTTATTTCCCGCTTTAGGAAGCTTGAACTCGAGTTTGACGATGAAGTCGTCGAATTCTTCTTCGGTGTAAAGTGTCCCGCCTTTGTGTGGCTGGCAGCGAATGGTCCCGTCGCCGGTTACTTCGTAATTCTCGACCTTCCCGGTCCATCCGGTGAGGTCTTTTCCGTTGAACAACGACGTAAACCCTTCGTCGTCCCGCTGCTTGAGCAGTTCATTCGCTTCTTCGGGCGGGATCTCGCGCACGAAAATATTGCGCCAGCGAATTTCGCCACCGTGCGTCTGCAATTGAACGGGGCCGGTGGGATAAAGAGGTCGTTGCCGATTCCAGAAGTTCTCCATGATCGCGCTGTTCGACAACCAGCTTACCGTTCAGGTGTACCGTCGTCCGAGCACCGATCTGCCGAATGCGAAACTGATTCCATTGGCCAAACGGCTTGTCGGCCAGCACCAGCGGATCCTTACCGGCGTTTCCGGCAGTGTTATTCCAGAGTCCACCCGATCCTTTGTCGGCCCCAATACCGAACTTCTCTTCGTCGGTGTAATCCCAGATCTGGATCTGGGGAGTTCCTCGCAGGTAGATACCGCTGTCCGCTTTGGGCACCGTGCGGTAATCGATCAGCAGTTCGATGTCGCCGAATTCCTTTTCCGTGGTCAGATAGGCTCCATAGCCGTCATTAACTAATTCTCCATCCTGCACACTCCAGTGCTGCATCGCGTCCTCCGTATCAGCCCCCTTCTTCGTCGCCCGATCCTCCTCTGACAGCGACGCGATCTTTTCCGGACTGACTGATTTCATGCCGTACCAGCCGGTCATATCTTGTCCGTTGAACAGCGCAGTAAAGCCTGGCGGTGGTTGATTCAATTTCTGATCCTGCGCCGAGCGCAGACGGCCAGCAAAGCCACGACAATCACAACGAATGGAAAGAATCGAGGTACGCAAAGCTGTGCTCCTTAGCATTGGTGAGTTACGGACGCGGGCAGTAGGTACGGCAGGTTGGACAGTGAGGTGGTCATGTAACCTTTTGCCTGACGCTCTGCGGCAGGGGGACGTATTTGTAACTTTAATCGCTGGCGGTCAGAAAATCTACCACCTTGAAAGACGTGCATGCGTCGGGTCGGTAATCTGTCGAGGCAGGCCCGCAGTCCATCCACAAGCACCGGCGCACCTGGCGGGAATGTCACATGCCAAGGCTCTGTTCACCTGGCACTCGCTGAACACGGGCTGCACCATGGCGTGGTGCAACCCCGGGAGACGTTGAAACGACCGTTCAGCGACCCTTGAGAATCGGTTCACCAAGATCGGCTTGCCAGGCGTTCCCAATGTCGGCGGAGATTTGTTCGAGCAGATCTTCCAGATCCGAATCTTCTTCCAGGTCCCTGAGCGCAAGATCAGCCAGCGCCGACGGAGCTTGGCCGCTGAGGGGCGCGGGTCGAGAATCCCGGCGCGGCAAGAGCGCTTGCTGCGGCGTCAATTCGAGGTCGGGCAGGTTGTATGAAACACCCTGCTGGTCCACCAATTGGCTGAAGCTGCCGCTTGCAGCATACTCGAAGGACCAATTGGATCGAGCCAGACGATCGCCAGCGTTCGCTGGGGATTCGACGGCGGCCAGCGCGATCTCCGGATTTGTGACCGGAGCAGGTATTCCGGGTAGCGGTGGAGTACTATCGCCGGGCCGCGACAATTCGTCGGTGTTCGATAGGCTTATCTCTCGGGTATGCAGAAGTATCTCGGATTCGCCTTCGCCACTCAAACCCTTGTTAAGGCAGATCACGACTAACAAGGCGTCGTGGGGCGAGACATATCCATCCCTATTGACGTCCAGGTACGGGGGGGGCGTAGCAGCGCGGGCGACGGAAGTGGTCCCTGCGCCGTGTTGATTCATGTAGTTGACAACAATCAACACGTCGATGGGCGAGACCAATCCATCATCGTTCACATCGCAGGGCAAGGCGGAATTGTGGAACGGATATGGGTTGCCGCCGGTATCCACTTGAGCTTCGTAACTGCTCGTTCCCTTGTCATCGTCCACCACACTGACAACGACGTCATAGATCCCTGCCTGACGGTAGACGTGCTTGGTGGTAAATGTCCGGTTGGCGAGTGCCAGTGGCATGCGAGTGCCATCACCGTAATCAATCGTGGCCCGGAACGTGTCGGCACCCGGATCGGTAAATGAGCCGGTCGCCGTGAACTCGGTACCCGTATTGCGCTGCACCATGATCCACTGGAATGTGACATCCTGCGGTGGCATATTGTGGGCCGACACGATCAGGTTGTCGTACCCCGACTGTCCGTCGTCGTCAGTGACGGTCAGCCGCACGACATACGTACCGTTGTCGATCGGCGAGAAACCGAGAGTCGAAGCCGTGCCACCCTGAACCGAGTGACCATTGTCACTGAACACCTGCCATTGGTAAGCATGCGTGTCTAGTCCCGGATCGGTCACTGCGGCGGTGGCATTGAGCGAGACCGGGGCGCCTTCCATCACGACGATGTCGATTCCCAAATTGACTCTGGGAGCTACATTCTTCACCGTGACGAGGCACGTGTCGCTGACCGCCGCGCCATCGTCGTCGGTAACGGTCAGCTCAACTGTATACACACCGTCATCGAGCGGAGTGAATGAAAATGACGGCTGTGTGCCGTCCAGGATGGCTTGCCCGTTGTCCGCCGTGACCGACCACAGGAACGAATGTGTGTCGAGGGTCCCTGGGTCCTGAAACTGGCTCGAGAGTTGTACGTCTGCCCCTTCCTGGACAACTCGGTTCGGACCGGCATCCACGGTTTGGGGCGCCAAGTTATTGGCGGTCACGACTACGGTATCTTGCGCAGCGGCACCCGCGTTGTCGGTTACGGTAAGCGTCACGGCATAAATGCCGTTGTCTCCGGGTCGGAACTGGAATGCCGCATCGTGGCCGGCGGCGACGCTCTCGCCATTGTCGGCGACCACTTCCCACAAGCAGGTGTGCGAATCGTGGGTACCAGTATCGACAAACGAACTCTGCAGACGGACCAGGTCTCCTTCTGCCACCGAACGATCTTCACCAGCGCTGACACTGCCCGGTGCCACATTGGCAACCGTGACGACGACTTCGTCCGAGGACGATGCGCCACTATCGTCGGTTACCATCACGGTCACGATATACCTGCCGTTGTCATCTGGTGTGAAGAAGAACGCTGCTTCGTCACCCTCGGGAATCACCTGACCGTTGTCGCTGGCGACCGACCAGACAAACGTGTGCGTATCCCAGTTGCCGGGATCGGTGAAGTTCACGTCAAGTTCGACAAGTTGACCCTCGTCGGTAGACAGGTCCGGGCCCGCATCGACATCTACCGGCGCGGCATTGTTGACCGTGACGATCGTTTCACCCGTGCCGGACAGCCCCTCGTCGTCGGTCACGGTCAGTCGCACGATGTACGTGCCTTGATTGACCGGCGTGAAGGCGAACATCGGCTCGCCACCATCCGGCACTACTTGTCCGTTGTCTGACACGACTTCCCACCGACAGGTGTGGGTGTCATTGCCGCCCGGATCGAGGAATGTGGCTTGGAACGTCACCTGATCGCCCTCTGCGACCACCCGGTCCGGTCCGGCACTCACATCGTGCGGAGCCACGTTGTCCACCAGGATCTGCAGCGTGTCGACGTACTGCCGGTCGCCATCGTCATGGTCCGTGACCGTGAATGTGACGGTGTAGAGTCCGTTGTCACTCGGGACGAACTCAAACGTCAGATCGTCGTCTTCGCCTTCTCCTCCTCCGCTTCCCGAAGTGGAACTTTGAGTGCCGCTTAAGACCTGCCCCGTGCTTAAGAGGACCTGCCACAGGAAACTCAGATTCGACCCATTGCTGGGGTCCGGATCGTCGACGGTGGCGGTGAGCACGACCTTTTCACCTTCCTGGAACGTCCGCCCGAAAAAACCACCAGGGATGTCGATCTGAGCGACGGCAACGTTGCCAAATCGGGCGTTGGAGACCACATCACCGGGCGTGATGTCAACGGCATGAACACCGATACCACCATCCACTTGGAAGTTGTTGACCAACAGTGCCGAAGGCCTCTGGTTGCTGTCCACATCCAGTACAGCCAGCCCGATCGTGTACCTGCCGCCTTTGGTGAATGTGTAGCTCGAAGGTTCGTAAGCGGTGTGCCAGGCAAAAGTACCGACCGTGCCAGGTTCCGGCGTGAAGAACGTGTCCGAGATCACCTCGGCATATTTCAATTCCGGGATAATGAGCATCGCGAAGTCATTCGACTTCGGGTTGTTCAAGTCTTCCGTGGTGAGGAACATTGAATCGAAAGAGAGCGTAGCTCCCGGCTCGACCGTCACGGTGCGCTTGATGGCTGATCCAGCCACAACCGGAAGCTGGGGCAGCCAGGATGGCCATTGCGTGCTGCTGCCGCTGAAGAACTCCATTACGTCTTCTACCGGCGCGTCCGGTTCGTTGGTGATCAGCGCCTGATAAGTACCTTCGGGAGGCAGGACGCCCGAAACATCTTCCACGACGTGCACGTCGGCCAGCGTTTCCCAATACTGCCATTTTCCCGTCTCAAAGCCGCTGTTCGGCAGCGGCGAGGGGTAGATCTCAGCGCTCCTGGTGGGCAAGTCCTCAGCGACAAAGTAGGTGCCGGTTGTCAGGTTGCGAAGACCGAACTGACCGTTCGCGTCAGTCCAGGTTGACGGCTCGCCGTCGTTGTACAGGCCGTTGCCGTTCTGGTCGGCGAAGATGCGGATCCCCTCGACACCAAATTCGCTTTCCTGCCGCACGCCGTCTTTGTTTCGGTCATACCACTTGACGCCGTAGATGGCGCCAGCGTGACCGAGCGGGCCAGCGTCAATCGTCACATCTAACGTGACCTGGTCGGTGCGTCCTCGCCCGTCGCCCGGTGTGCTTGGGCCGTCATGTGCGATCAAGGTGACGCCCACAGTACCGTGGAAACCAACGACAGCGGAGAAATTGAGAATGGGCTGTTGGTTGGCGTCGTACCAGACGCCGTCAAAGTCAACCAAAGGATGGCTGACCTGCGCGGTGAAGAACACCGGATCGCCAGAATCCGCATCGGACGCGTGTACCGCAATGCTGAAAGCGCTGCCAGTTGTGCCGAACGAAGCCACATCCTCGAGAACCGGAGCGTGCTCGTTTGGCGTATAGCGGAAAATCGGTTCCACGTCGTGGGACACCGCATTCTGCTCAATCGCGTTGTCAAGTTGCTCAAGCATCCGTTCATGTGCGGCGTTGTCGAGCGGGTTGGCGTCGAGCGTCAATCCGACAAGCGGCGGTCGAGTGATGGGCCGCAGCAACACGGCGTCGGCAACGACAAACTGCGGGCTGCCGCCGAGCACATTGCCGATGGGGCTGCCTGTCAATTCCACGCGAAGTGCGCCCGTCAGGCTTTGTACTTCGCCCAGCTTGCGCCACGCATGCCCAGCGTATGACAGCCCCACGGGCGCGCGACGCTGATCCACGCCTTGTGCGATCAATGGAGCGTCTTCTTCGTAGACCGTGTAATCGGCGCGACCACGCGTGGTATGCTCGGGCCACGTGACCCACACCTCATAGTTCCCTCCCAGCTTGAGCGAGTCGAAAGTCCACACGGCGGCCGACGAAGCGACTTCGTTGCTCAACGACACGAAACGATAATCGCCATCCAACGCTCCCGCGAAAGATTGCACGTTTCCAACCCAGTCCAGACCTTCTTCCTGGTATCTCGGACTGTCCACGAAGCTGACGTACTTAACGATATTTCCCTGATCGTCCGCCTCCTGCACAACATGCCCCAGGCGTCCATTGTCGACCAGAGCGTCACCTGTCAGAGGACTGATGTCCGTGATGCGATTGTCGTGCAAGTACGCGTACTCCAGCGAGCTCATATGGCGTACGGAGTTCAGATCGTTCACTTGCTGTCCCGAGAGGCTGAGCCAGCGAAGCTCTGTTGACGCCGCCAGGCTGCTAATGTCCGTGACCGCAAGACCTTCGAAGACTAGAACCGTGTCGCTCCCAGCTGGGCGATCCGCTGCCGGAGCCCCCAGTACGATGTTCGTGCCGAAGCCGCAAGCCGACCATCCCACCTGGCCCGGCACATAGTCGTTCGCGAAATGGTGAACCAGCACCGGCTGTTCGCCAGAGAAATCGTAGAGGTACGCGGCCCCGGAACCCAATCCTTCAGAATCTTCCCCCGGCGCCGAACCAGAAGCAGAGTCTCTGCGATCCAAGTTAGGGAACTACCATATAAGCCGCCGGCTGCCGAGCCTTCGAGGACGTACTTGGCGCTGGTCAGATCTTGTTTGTCTACGATGTATACTCTGCCGGTGTCTTGGTACGTGCCAGGAGCACCGATTGCCAGCAAGTCTCCGCGGGCCGCCAACACTCCGCCGAAGTCGTCTATTTCCTCGGGCCCCAGGTCTTCGAGGCGAGGGTTCGGCAGGCGATCGTATTGGCGTGTTCCTTCAAAGAAGTAGACTTGCCCGACGTACATCGCGCTGTTTACCTCGTCGCGCGACGCCGCGACGACAATCAGGTCGCCAAAGGACGCCACGGCTACGCCGAATTTGTCGCCAGATTGTGGCTCGGGGTTCGGGATCGTGAACTGAAACTGGCCGGTCGTTATATCAAACACGTGAACCTGGCCCGCATTGGGCACCGATGGCCCCACCGGATCGGGAACGGCTTCGCCGGGCGCGCCGATAATGACTTCGTGGCCGAATGCGGCCAAAGCACTGCCAAAGTAGCCATTTCCGACCAAATGAGGAGCCTGCAGTGGGGCATACTTCTGCTCGAACTTCTCCCCGTCAAACACCAATACTGCCCCGACGTCAAACGGGCCGTCCGACGGAACACCTACCACGATATTGTCACCCATAGTGGTAACGACGGTGCCGAAACGGTCATCGGCGTCCGGGCTGGGATTCGCAATGGAATGGATCAGCTCGCCGGTGACTCCATCCAGCACATGCACCGCGCCCACGTCTGGAATCGATTGCGGCAACACGGAAAGGTCCTGGTAAGGTGCGCCCACCACAAGCCGTCCGCCCAACGATGCGAGTGTAATGCCAAAGTGAGGGCTGGAGGGCAGCGGAAACTGCGAACCGCTCGGATCGCCAAACACATCCAGCAGGCCAAAGCCTTCATAGAGCTGGTCGCCCGTCGGCGCAGGCACGACATCCAGCCGCCCATCAATGCTCAGAAAGACAAGTTGCCGCAAGTCGCTGAGTGAGCTGATGTCGGATACCGCGGTGTAGTCCGCGCTCAAGCCATTGAGTGCCCGCATTAGCGCCAGCGGCTGCAGACTGCTCACTGGGTTGTGGTCCAACACAAGGTACTCGACTCGCGCCCAGCCGACCGGCCCAGTGCCCCGAGTCGCGGGTTGAACCGCGGCCACATCGGAAACCTGATTCCCCGCCAGATTCACCACGCGGAGATTCGTGGCGTACTCGCTACCCTGCAGGTCCACTACGCCCGCACGGGGCAACTCGAGCCGCGTTAAGGTGCCTAACGCGCTGGCCCACAGCGGCTCGTGCAGCAACTGACTCCCGTCGTACGCAACGGTGACTGGAATCTCCAGTTGCTCGGCCAACGCCACACGCAAAACGGGATCCGCGACATCCACGATCAGATCAAGGGGCGGGTCAAGGATGGTGGTGAGGTTCAAATCTTCTGGCTTGTCTAACGGCTCTTCGCAAACACCCGGATCGCCGCCCCCGGGCTGGCAGCAGACGAGCCGATCGAACACTTCCAGCTCACTGGCGATGAACGTGTCATAACCACTCTGCCCGAACAAACGATCCAGGTCGTGGCCGCCGATCAGGATATCGTCGCCATCGCTACCTTGTAGCAGGTCTCGGGCGGTCTTAGTGTGGAAATTGCCGGCGTTGGGTGCCACGATCTCAACCGTTGCCACCGTCAGTGCCGGCGAGCTGACTCTCTGGTACACGCGTCCGACGTAGGTCCCCGCCGGCAACAGCTGAAGACTGGCTACTTCTTGACCTGTCGCCATACGGCCGCCGGCCTCGTTGAACAAATCCAACAGGAAACCACCCTGGCCAGCGATGTCCACGAGCAAACCCGTTTGTGCCTCACTGTCAGTGACGACGCGGCGCACCGACATGGTGGCGCCCGGATTATCGAGACTCACTCGCAGCGTGGCTCGGGTCTTTCCTTCAGCCAGCAATGCCTTAAGTGCGTCAGTCAAGTCCAAGGACGCGATGCCGGAGTCCCCGGGCAGTGTAGGACTGAAATGCAAAGTGGCGGCCAGGGCATCTCCGTCTGCTTCGACATCGGATCCGTTGACGACGTCATCTCCTTCCGCGCTCAACAGATCGACTTCCAGGGATACCGCTGAGGCGCCTGAAGTCTTGACAGGTCGAGTTCCCTGAAGTGTGCCGTCGGTGACCCACCACTCCAGCCAGCCTGATTCGTCACCGTACGCAAAGAACAGCTGGCCGTCCACTTCGGTGAAGGCCGTGAGGTAACCTCCCAGGGGTGCCGAAACGAGTTTGACCGCGCGGTATTCGCTGGCCTCCCAGATCCACAAGGAAGGGCTCCCCGATTGCTCGCCCGTGATCCAGAACAGTCGATCCAGTGCGGAAATCAGCCGTTCAGGATCCTCGTCCAACGGTGGCAACATAATCGGTTCCGTGCCGGTGTACTCGTACAGCCACACCGATTGCTTCCCCGAGTCCCACACGGTGTAGAACAACGTCTTGTCCACGGCAGCCAGATGGAGGATCGGGTCAGACGAACCGGTGATCCATTCAACTTGTTTCCCGACAACGCGACCCAATCGGAAATTGAGCCCATCCGTTTCCACGAAGTACAGCGTGTCCTGAAAATCGGTCAGCTCCGAGAGATAGAAGAAGTGTGCCACGTGTGCCACGATCGTGCCGGGCGTATGACGCCACAGGTTGACGCCTTCGGTTGGCTCGACCTCTTCGCCTTCCGCGTCGTTTTCTCCTTCGGATTGGGCACCAGAAACCAGCGTCGTGAAATAAAGAGTATCGCCCACGGCGGTCAGATTCTGCACTTGATCAGCCACAAACGATCGCAGCTGTTGTGCTTGCGATTCCCCTGGACTGACCATCCACAACCTAAACGTCCGTGACCATGGCTCTTGTGTCACGAAGTACAGCTGACTGCCGACGGCAAACAGCTGCTGGAAGTCGTAGTCGCTCAGCCGGCACATCGATGGCCTCCGGCTGACCGGTGGGCGACACGCGAAACAGCTGCCGCTGCTCCTGCGGCCCGAGGGCCACGAAGTAGAGATCGTCACCAGCGGCGGTCAGATGCATGGGTTCTGATCCTCCCCCGCCGGGGAAGATGTCGGCGACCATTTCGGTTCCGGCAGTCGTGCCGTCACTGCGATACAATTCGCTCCCGTGCGGATCGTCGTAAGCTGTGAAATAGAAAACGTCGCCCGTGGCGGTCAAGGACTCGATGGGGAAGTAGTCGCCGGGGAACGAGGTGATGTGTTCGGCCGACGCCTCGTCTGTTGACCAGACGCTGGGCTCGGAGGTCGCGCTGTGCTCGGCCGTGAACACCAACCGCTGGTCAAAGGCGATGGGCAGACTGGAAAGGGGTAGGTGCATCCTGTAGGGCGCGTCCTGCTGGGCATGCAAATCGAAGTAATCCAGTTGCAGAGCCAGCGACGCCAATCGATCATCGCCGGTTCCTAGATCCTGGAGGTAGGGCAGCAAGCCGGCCAGATCCAGTTCCATGATCAGCTCGGGCTGCTCCGGTCCACCCAGCGTGAACGTCTGACTCGTATGGTCGATCGACGTGGGGGACGTTGCCAAAGCGTCTACCGGCTCGATAAACAGCCCGCGTGGCTCTTCATACGCTGGCGATACGCGAACGTACGTGCCACCGACACCATCACCAACCGTGGTGAAGTGGAACCAACCCTCTCCTGTTTCCGGGTCTACGGTGACTTGACCCAGATACGCTCCGTTGACACCGTCTACAAAACCGACACTGCCGGTCACCGACTCTCTGGCGAGCTCCGTCATCTCGCTTCGCGGCGGCAATTCGAACTGTCTTGGCCCACCCGGGAAGAAGTAGAGTTTGCCGGCCCTCGGCAACATCGGTTCGGCCAGCAGGTGAGCGTAGGCGCGCCGACGATCAGATCCGCGAAGCGATCACCATTCAGGTCCAGCCCCGGATCGGATGGCAAACGGCCGAACATGTCGAACGTCTCTTCTCCATCGACCATCACATCCGCGTCGGCCAACAGCAGCTCCGCACCCCAATCGGCAACCTGCCAGAACACGTACAGATGCCCTTGCGTGTCGCGGTCCAAGATCTCATTCGCAGCGTTGGTCACAGTGCGGCTGGTTTCACCGATGGCCAGGTCCATGAGGCCATCGCGATCAAAGTCGCCCGCCGTCACATCGAGTGGGCCTCGCAGAGATAGTCCTTCCGGCACGTTAGCAGCGTCGGTGCGGCGAATCGAAAGGTCGCCCAGAAGAGGCACCACGGAGGTGCCTGCGTGGAATTGCGGAGTCGTCGATCCGAAGAAGACTTCCAGGCTGGCACGCTGAGCTGATTCGCCTCCGCGGCTGATTCCCACATCGTCATAACCGTCGCGGTTCAGATCGCCCAATGCCGCAAGACTCGCCCCCAAGTCGAAATCCTGGTACAGGGCGCAATCCGCAAGTGCAAACTCGCCTGATGCGGGGAGTTGATCGGAAGAATGCCCCAGCAACACATAGACGCGGCCGAAAGGCCGTCGCGTCCCTTCGGGACCGTCGAAATCAACAAGCACCGGGTTGGCCAGCACAATATCTTCCAGTCCGTCACCGTTGATATCCCCACCCGCGATGCCGTTGAGGCGACGTTGACGCTGGCTGTCGTCGTCAAAGGGAACCAGCGCCTGATACGCAAGATCGCTGGTCGCGGTCTCGTCGACAAGGATCTCTGCCAGAGCCACATCGTCAGGACTGACAACCCCCGGTTGCTCAGAAATGTCCTCCCCGGACAATATCCAACCTGCGACCGTCTCTTCGTCCTGCTCTGTACCCATCGCAGTCCGATGTACCAACAGGTCGTCGAATCCATCACCGTCAAAGTTCAGCGCGCTTGCGGAAACCGTTTGCAGGTGAATCGATGTACCCTTGGACGACGGTAGCGGTTGGATAGAGATGGTTGTATCTGCCGAACTGATCACGCGCCCGTCGGGTTCCTCCTGGCCATAGACGATGTGAACGTTGTTCCAGTTCGATCCGTACCAGTGTGTGAAGATCAAGTCCGCCCTACCGTCGCCGTTGATATCGCCCATCCGCTTCGCGGGAGTACCCAATGCGGCAAGGTCGAAGACCAGGGTAGCATAATCGGCGGCCAGTCCCTGATCGGTGATCATCACGGGACCCAAGATCAAGTAGCTGTAATCGGATCCACTGATCAGCAGATCTGCAGCACCATCGCCATTGAAGTCGCCGACGTCTTGTGCTCTGGACAGCAGTTCCTGGGTCGCACCGCCAGCCAGCCAGAAGGCTTCGTCCAGATCAATCGATGTCGGCTCGTCCGTCAACCGCACACCTTCCGTTCTCGGTTCGATGATCGCCACCAGAGGCGCCGCCAGATCAAATACAAACTCCTCTGGACCGGCGCTGCGGCTCTCCTGCAACTCACGCTCAACATATTCGCGGCCAAAAACTACTGTTACGCCGCGAGCCATGCTGTCGGCGATAGCGAAGTCGTCAAAGCCGTCGTTGTTCACGTCGCCTACGTTGCCGAACATATGCGGGCGCAAGAAGACGGCTTCTTCTGCACCGGAAAGCAAGTGCCGGGGATCAAAATAGAAGGAATGATGAGGCTCAACAACAAGGTCGACTGAATCAACGCCTTCGGAGCCGCCAAACAAGACCTGGCCCGCGGCGTGGGCCAATTGTCCGTCATCCTCGGTCAACGTGGGACCGGTTCTGACCCACAACCGACCCAGATCATCAACCAGGTGCTCAACGGGCGGATCTCCATACATCCGGCTATCGTGATTGACGTTGCCAAGTGGAATCAGCGGATACACGGAAGACGGTCCGGCCTGGACGGTCTGAGGATCGATGGCTATCAGATTCTCAGAGCTTCCCAAGAAGATGTCGTTGGCGACGACTGGGTTGTCCTCATCGTCCACTCCGTGGCCCACGACGAGAAGATCGTCGCACGCGTCTCCATTCAAGTTCCCGGCGGCAAGGATCGACAATCGGTCGTCGCCAGCCAGGCCATATCCCAGATGTATGATCTGATCCGCCCAACCTGTGGGATCCGCGGGACGAGGCAGATTCTCTGACAGCCCGAGAAACACGTAGATTTGCGATTCGCCCACTGTGGTGTTGGCCTCCAGCAGCGCGAAATCGTTGTGGCCGTCACCATTCACATCACCCACACCGGCAACCGCCGCCCCAAGGTCATCATCGTCGGTGCCGCCGTGCAAGAACTGAATGTCAGCGTCGGCTAGTGTCAGCGTTGGCCAGTCCACAATGACGTCGTCAACGTACCAGCCTTCATAGGCGTTCAAGAACTCGTTCAACAGTATCCAAGGCAAAGGCGAGTTGCACGGTGGTCGTCCCGCTGCCCAGGTGCGGACTCAAATTTGCCGTGACTCGACGCCAGCCTCCGGAAGGGTCGAGCAGCTGGTTCGTCTCGACGTTAGACAGAATGACATTGAACGGTCCGCCGTTGAGCGAGATGAGCACCTCGGCGATGTCGGTCATAATCTCATGTCCCGAATACAACGACGCCTCAGTTTGCAGCAAGTAATTGAAGGAAAGCTCGGCATATTGAATGCCGGTTACATCAATCAGAGGTGACACGATTCGGCCGGCCGTGGCGCCCACATCATAATCGCCCGCCTTTTCCCTGCCGTAGTAGAAGCTCCAACTGGGACTGTGCCCCACATCGAAACGCCTGCGGTCTGTGAGATGCCACAAGCCACGGCCCTCGTTGTCGATCGTAAAACCATCCGCCGATGCGTCAACTTTGTGGCTGAAGTCGGCTGCCAGGAGCGGGGGCGGCACGATCCATTCTTCACGGCCGTAGAAAATGTACGCCGATCCCTTGCCTTCTGTTAACGGGCGACGGCCGATCATCAGGTCGTCGATCTCGTCGCCATCAACGTCGCCGACACCCGATGCCGAGAGTATGCCACTACCAGAGATATAGGCGTCTGCGTCCAGCGCGACATCGATCACGCCGTTTTGCGCGCTACGACCAAATAGCAGATAGACTCCGTGTTTGACCGACAGGGGTAGTATCTGACTGGGAAAGACTTGGGTGACCACCACGGCCACATCGTCCCGGCCGTCTGCGTTTAAGTCGCCCACGGGTACGATAAACGACTGGGAGCCCCAGGGTGACGGAGAATCAAGCGGTGCGGGCACGGCCAGCGTCAGTGATTCGCTATCCAGCAACTGGTAGGTCGGATCCTTCGCACCAAAGCATATCCGCGCCACTGTACGAGAACTCTGGTCGGCGGGGACTGCCGCCACGAAGTCGTCGTAGCCGTCTCCATTGAAATCGCCCAACGGGATGGCAACGCCGAGATCACCTTCAAAGGTTGATTCGACGCGGAAGCCAACCTGCGCATCCTGGTCGATGATGTCTGCCGCCAGATGGATCGTCTGGCCCAGCAGCGGGATCGGTTGATGGGGATCGGTAGAATGCGTACGAATGCTCAAGCTGTAGTAACCCGTACCGTGCTGGGCATCGTCGATGGGCGGAAGCACATGCAGCAGATAGTACTCTGGAACACCCGTCAGGGCCTCGACCGGTACAACATCGAGCACTTCGCCCGGTGCCGCCCGGTTCTCGGCGGCGAACAGGTACGACTCAAGTTCCTCTCCGTTCGCATCGAACCGCACGTCGATCATCTCATGGGTTAACAGTGCAGTCTGCACACCGGCGAATTGATGGAACGCCTTGGGCGATGGTACAAGGTACCAGTCCCCTTCGTCTCCGTCATGGAAGGAGAGGCTTGTGAGATGTGTCGCGATGCTGAAGGGCTCGAGCAAAGCGGCGAATTCAGCGCTGTCGTTCACGCCGGATCGGTAACCGCGGGCAACCGTTTCGTAGCGATCGGGACGAATTACGGCGTCACCATCGCCGACGACCAGGTCGTTGCCACCGCCGCCGAAGAGCGTATCGTCGCCTTCCATACCGAAGATGAAGTCGTCGCCTTCACCTCCATCGATATAGTCATCTTCGGCGCCCCCATACAACTGATCGGCACCCGGGCCACCCAGGATCTGCAGCGCACTGATCAGGCCACGTTGCTGCGCGTCACCCACGCCAATTCCCCAAGTGACACCCTTATCCGTATTGGGGAAATGAAAACCCCCGTCACCATGCACCACGTCGTTGCCTTGTCGCGTGGCGATGACCGTGTGTTCGACGTCGGTGGTCTGATAGACAGCCCAGGTCTGTGCAAACTTTCGACCCGCGCTATACGCCTCTCGCGTGTTAACGAAGTGCAGTTCCTGCTGAGCTACCTCGTTCGGCATCACGAGTTCCAGGGAAGCACGCGGACCCGGCGCGACAAGCTGTAGCTGCAAACGGTTTCCCAGTCTGTTGACCGCTACCTGATCACCTAGGGCGGCTGCAACCAAGGCCTGGTTGAGTTGCTCTACCAGGTCGTCGATGGAATCGTTGGCTTCTGTTTGCTCTGCACTCAAAGTGACAGAGACCGGATCGTGACCGCTGATGATTAGCGAGAACGTTGCGTGGCGGTCTCCACTCAGGTCGCTGAATTGCCCGCTTTCGGGCCCATCCTCTGTGGCAAACACCGAATGTGAATCGACCATGAACCGCTGATTGTTGATGTCCCACACCAGGCTGGTGAACTCATAACGATGGAACAAGGTGTTGTAACGGATCGCGACTTCATCCGGCACGGGCCGTCCCAGACGGTCAAGGTCCCCACCCCAAAACAACACACGATCATCACCTTCCGCGCCGTCGAAACGATCTACCGTCGAAGGTATGTGCGTTTCGTAAGTCCCCTTCAGGAACGGCTGATAATCGGGGAGCAACTGGAACGTGTCGTTGCCTGCTTCGCCAAACAGCAGGTCGCTGGCCAGGCGGTCTAGACCGCCGGTCAAGACATCATTCCCGGGACCGCCAAAGACCCAATCTTCGGCCGGACCACCCGCAAGGATGTCATTCCCCGTTCCCCCCAGGATAATGTCGCGTCGCAGGGCATCGTCGCGGGCCGACAAGTCGACGGTCGTGGCGACATCTCCCCCCAGCTGAAACGTGACGTCGTATACGGTGGGCACTAGATTCGCGGACGTGACACGCAGTAGGTAAGTTCCGAGCTCAAGATCATCGGGCACGGTCAGTTCGACTTGACCTTCCCCGGCAAAATTGAGCAACGAAGTGCCTGGGGTGCCAATTGACGGGCGCAACTCGTATCTCGCCAAACCACCTCCGTAGATCTTGAGCAGATACGTGCCGCCTTCGTAGTCAGACAAATCCAGGCGCAGCGTGTCTTCCACGTCTGTGCCGGTGATCGATTCCAGCTCGTGCGCGTCCGCGTCATACAACCCCAAAGAAATCTCGCCGCCCTCCAGGCGTTTCAATGCTACGCGGGCCGTTGCCTCCTCCGGCAGGTCTGGCAACTCGAAAGTGAACCAGTCCACATCGCTTGGCTGATGCAATGTCAAGCCTCGCAGGATGCCGACACTCTCAATTCCAGGGATGATGTATGCCTCGGCTGGAGTGTCATTGCTGTGGTCATTCGCATCCAGTCGATCTGGGGCAAACAGGATGGGCGTTGAGCTCGTGCCACCAACAGGTTCGAGCGAGTCGGCGCCGAGCAGAGCCATGGTCAGGTCATCGTCAATCGAGTTGCTGCTGAGCGAGATGCCGGTCAAGGCGGCTCCCACGGCAAACCGATAGAAGTCCACGTCATCCGGATTGTCGATCGTCAGGCCGGTGAACTTTGTGGTAGCAGTCAAATCTGAACTGTTTTCGTCCGCAGTCAGCTGAAAAGCGTTTTCCGGAGCATCATTGCGATGTGGCCGTTCGCTCTTGTCGGGCAGGATTGTGTGCCCCGAGAGGATCTCCACGCGGTCGTCGCCACTGCCCGCGTCGATCCAGACGGTTCGTTGCACGGTCGGGCCGACGGTGACCTGATCGGCTCCTCCCAAAGCATCGATCAAAATCACGAGATAGTCACCTTCGGGTGGCAACAAATCACTGAGCTTGGCTTCGATATCGCTCAGCTCCGCTTCGATCGACGGGTTGTCGGCCAGAGCGGCCTCGCGGTCCGCGGGATTCTCGATGCTCGAGCGCCTCGAGGTTGAACAGAACGTCGGTGGGATTCCAGATCAGCTGGCCGTCCGGGCCCCGGGCCTCGAAGTCCAAGCGGATCTGCGCATCGAACGTGTAGTTCCCGTCGTTGTTTGTCAGCCGGGTGATCAGGTGATGGTCGGCCAACAGCCCTGGTTCGGTGACAAAGTCGACAGAGATCACGTCGTCCGTGTTCGAACCCCGGTAGTACCAGACTTTATCGCTTTGCTGCGCGTACTCCTTCCACTCGTCACCGCCCAGGCCGCCACTGGCGGCATCGAACGGCACACCGGCGGTGTTGTACAGCGTGTCGACGCCTCCATCTCCGTACATGAAATCGACACCCGTGCCGGCGTATAAATGATCATTGCCGGAACCGCCGAGCATGCGGTTCAACCCGGTATCCTCGAGGGCGTAAGTCAGGTCCAGCGACACTCGTTGCTCTGCAGCACCGATCTGGGGTCGAATCTCATACTCCGCCGGTTCGAAGGACGCGGACGGACTCACCACCAGTTCATGCGCATGATCGCGATTCAGCGTGCTGGCGTCCCAGGCAAGCATCGGATTTTGCCGGTCGACGGATCCGCTGAAAAGCAATGCATCATCATCATCCGTGTCGATCAGTTGGACCAGCAACGCTCCACCAACGGTCCACTCGACCTCAACACGGTCTTGAGGTCTTTGCGTGCCCGTCAAGCTGAAACGGAATCGGTCCACCTGGTTGTCGGCGTCGATCGTGAGGCCAAAGATTCGGTCGACCAGCGCGATGTCGCCAAGGTTTACGTCCTTCTGTGTATCGTCGCGCAACACGCCATCCGGGCCAGTAAAGACGCCGAAGCTGGTGACATCGTTGCCGGGCAACGGAGCCAGCGGGTCAAACGGGAGACCAAAATCTAACTCGGGATCGACAGACCAGGCGTACAGTTTGTTATCTCCCTCGCCACCCAGCAGGTCATCGTTACCCTGTCCGGCGAACAAAGTGTCGTCGCCGTCGCCTCCCCACAGACGATCGTCGCCTCCGAAACCGTAAAGAACGTCGTCGTTCGAGCCTCCGTCCAGACGATCCCGACCGTCACTGCCCAGCAAGGTGTCGTTGCCAGGACCTCCGTTGAACACGCCGACCCAGTCGTCGCTCCGCGCGGCCAGTACCGAAAAATCAACACTGGGCATGAAGCCGATCACGTCATCGCCGGCCTTACCAGAAATGTTGAACTGCTCGACGACCGGCAAACCATCGTGGTCTCGCCAGGGCGCATAGATAGTTGTGAGGTCGGCATTGTCAACGCCACCCGGTCTATACTGAACCGTGAAAACGGGCCAGGCCACATCACCGGCAGAGAACCCCAGAACGCGCTCGGCAGCAGTGTCTGCCGCGGTCACTTCCAGCGTCGCGTCGCGGCTTTCGCCCTTAGTCCGTAAGCTCAGTTTGTGCCCCACGCGTGTGGCCTCGATCCGAGCGTCAAGTTGCGCATCTTTCAGCGCGTTCGAGAGTGCATGGACAAGATCCTCGTTCTCGTTGAATGTGACCGTAAGCTCCACCGGCTCGTCGGCGTTCAGCCGGATCGAGAACGTCACTTGCTGATCATCTCCCCACTCTCCGCAGTCGCCGGAGGCGATAACTGCCACTTCCGTTTCACCAATTTGGATCGTGTCGTCACCACTGGTCCCGTTGACCCGTACGATATCGGTCGCGTTGTCGTCCGAGGGAGTGCCGGGCTCGCTGTTCCCGAAGTGCCCGTGCAAGGCATCTCCCAGATCGGTGTAAACTCCAACATACGTCGTGTCGCCGATGGTGTACTCGTAAGTTGTGTCCAGCACCAACTCGTCCGTCCAGCTGCCGCCGTAGAGTTGGTCGAAACCGTCCTGCCCTTCCAAGTGGTCGGAATCGCCGCCGCCCCAGAGCGTGTCGTTGCCGCCGCCACCGTATAGTTTGTCCACACCTCCACCGCCCATCAGCAGATCAGAGCCGCCTTCGATGGGCGACTTAACGTTGTCGGCATAAGTGGGACCGGTCAATCCGTCTCCAAACAAATTGTCACTTCCCGGCCCGCCGATCAACACCTCCTGCCGCAGGTTTCCGTGCAGCCAATCGTTTCCCAGGCCACCAAACAATTGGTCGCCGTCTTCGCCGGCTTCGTCTACTGATTTCATGCTCGGGGCATAGGCATAGAGTTTGTCGTTACCGCCGCCGCCGAACAGTCGCTGACCATGTTGCGTGTAAAGATTGTCACTGGTATAGCCTGCATCGGCGAACAGGATGTCGTCACCATGTCCGGAGCCTTTTACGTCGGTCTCATTGAGAGGATTCCCGATTTCGCCATCATCCCCGTACAGCTGGTCGATACCACTGCCGCCGTGCAACTCGTCGTTGCCATCGCCCCCAAACAGCACGTCGTGGCCGGCGTCTCCGTAAACGCCGCCAGCGTAATACGGTTTTTCGTGCCCCCCACCCGCGTCAACAAAGTCGTTCCCCGCATCGCCATGCAACAGATCGGAATCGCCACCTCCGAACAGCCAGTCGTCTTGTGGTCCGCCGTAAAGTGTGTCGGAACCGTCGCTCGATGTACCACGGAAAGACTGGCTGTCGAGGAACGAGGGGACGATCCGGATGTCTTCCCAGTCCATTGGCCACGGAGTCCGGAAAGACTCGGCGGCTTCAGAATCCTCGTCTTCCAGCGCGACCCACAAGGGCGGCATAACGAAATCGTAGAACGAGTCTCGTGTGATTTCCGACGGTGGTGTACCGCCCCACAACACATCGCGTCCCTCGTCGCCCAGCAGATCGTCGTCACCGGAACCACCCTCCAGCCAGTCGTTTTCGGTGCCGCCAGTCAGCTCATCACTGCCATCGCGACCGTATGCTGTATCCTGGCCTGCCTGGCCGAAAAACGTGTCCGCGCCGCTCCCCAGATCGGCCCAATCATCTCCATCGCCGGCGTACACACGGTCATCGCCGCTGCCAGTGGTAATCGTGTCGTTGCCGCCGTAGGCATGCACCACGTCGTTGCCTTCACCGGAGGTAATCGTGTCATCACCAAAGTCTCCGTAAAGCGTGTCGTTGCCCGGGCCTCCGTCGATCGTATGCCGTGAGCCATTCTCCTCCTGCTGGCCACTAATAGTCATGCCGGCCACGATGATATCATTGCCGCGTCCACCATAGATGTCATCGCTGCCACGCCCGGCAATGATGTCATCGTCGCACGGTCCGGCGTAGAGCGTGTCGTATCCGCGCCCGAGCGGATGACATCCTTATCGCCTTGTACCACGTTGCCAGTCGCGTCCTGCGGATCGGACTGCAGATACCCGTAGATCACATCGCGGCCTTCAAGCGTGTAGATTTTGTCGTTTCCGAGTCCCCCTTCGACCAGGTTGTCGCCCTCAAAGGCATAGATGACATCATCTTCCGAACCGCCGCGGATCACATCGTCTCCGTGGTCGCCCCAGATTCTGTCGCTACCAGGCCCGCCGTCGATCGTGTGCTGCGAGCTATATTCGTCCGGTGTTGGTGCGGGGTTCAAGCCAGCGTAGATCGTGTCGTCGCCAGGCCCACCGTAAAGGACGTCGCTGCCCGGTCCGCCGCGCAGTAGATCGGGTCCCTCGTCGCCGACAGACATGCCCGGGGACTGTACGTCGTAATCACCGAAGATTGTGTCGCTGCCGCTTCCGCCGTCGAGCGTGTCTCCGCCCCCTTCGCCGTAAATCGTGTCATTGGCTTCGCCGCCGTCGAGGATGTCGTTGTCTGGCCCACCAGAGATGAGGTCACTTCCTTTTTCGCCCGCGACGAGGTCTCGGCCCGCCCCGCCGTAGATTGTGTCGTCGCCAGCGCCACCTTCGATCGTGTCGT
This sequence comes from uncultured Planctomycetota bacterium, assembly GCA_963700575.1. Taxonomy (GTDB): domain Bacteria; phylum Planctomycetota; class Planctomycetia; order Pirellulales; family Pirellulaceae; genus JAJRVM01. The sequence goes on from CAVOYC010000005.1 coordinate 373,959, forward strand.
CGCCCTCCTCGCCGTAGATCGTGTCGTCACCCTGCTCGCCGTCGAGCAAGTCGCCACCCGCGCCGCCGTACAAGATGTCGTCGTTGTTGCCACCCAGCAGCCGGTCGATCCCACCGTTGCCAGTGAGCGTATCATTTCCATTTCCCCCTTCGAGTACATCCGCGCCTTCACCACCCTCGAGCGTGTCGTCGCCGTCGTTGCCTTTCAGCTGGTCAGAGCCGGCACCTCCGTACAGTTGGTCTGCCAGCGGCCCGCCGACCAATTGGTCGTCACCCTCGTCGCCGTGCAGCGTCGCCGGCCCGCCACCAGCGATTAACGTGTCATCCCCGGCGCCTCCGTAAAACTCTACGGGAACTGTCACCTGCTGATGGACGGTGATCTTGTCGTTCCCATTGGCCCCCGCCGCATAGATCTTGTTGACGCCTGAGTAGGTCTGCTCGAAGCCTCCGTAGCGGACGATGACCTCATGCGAGTTGCCCCCCGCACCGATTGTGAAAACTTCATCGTCCGGATTGCCCTCGCTGGGACACGCTCCGTCACACGCGGTACCGGCAGCGTCGTCACCACGCAAGTGCGCATCGTCCCCCATGTTCAAGACGAGTACGCCTGGCTGGTCTTCCGGAAAGTGAGCCAACTGCACGTCCGTCACATCCGGGTCGCAGCCGACGTCGAAGCTCAAAATCGACCATTCCTCGCTCCAAGACTCGTCGATCACCCAGAGGATCCAGACGAAAGCTTCGATTGTCGCGGAGAGCTCCCCGTGAAGGTCGAAAATACACTCGGGTCGTCCGCTGTCGAAATACTGAACGAACTCGCCAAATCGCATCTTCCCGTCGTCGTTGGGATCGTTCAGGTCGGCTGCGATAGTGGCTTTAATCCCTCCCTTGACTCCCGCCTCGGCAACCAGCACATCGAGTACCGCACCCGCTTCGATGCCGCCGGTCAGATAGAACTCACGAATCTCCTTCCCGTTCGGCTTGCCGTCCTCTCGGTCACGCACGTAGAAGCCGTCCCATAGATCGCTCACATCGCCCGTGTCGAGCACACGGCGCAGTCCGAACGTATCGTAGCCAAAAGCCAGATCGGCACCGGCTTCGACATAACCACCCAGTTGCGCGGACAAGGGACCAAACACGGGAAACGACTGCTGGTAGTCAAAACCGATCGACAGCTTGGGCAGGTCCAGGATCAGCAAGTTGACGTCCTGGCCCAGCAGCAACTGAAACACCTGGCTGGGCGCGTCCAGGATGGGAATGCGGAACTCAATCTTGTCGTCGCCCGAGCCTCCGGAGTTAAGCGTTCCCACATCACTGAGAAATTTCGCGGCAGAGGGGCGATTTGCCAGTTGCTGTTGTAGCGATTGACTCGGAGGTTGAATGTCGATAAGCAGTTCCGCGCCGGGCTGCGGGGGCGTCCAGGCCTGCTCACTGCGCGGATCGAAGCCCAGACTGAAACCTCCCAGGTCAATGAACAATTGGTCGCCGGACAATTCGATGGAATCGGCCAACCGCGCCACGTCGGCCAAACGGGTAAGGAATGTGAGGACGCTTTCGAGATTCGTATCGCCCAACAAATCGGCCAGGCCGGCGAGTGTGACATCTTCGCCGGCCAGATCCGAGATCAAGGGAATGGGATCGATCAGCACATCAATCACCGATTGGAGGGGGCCCAACAGATCCTGAACCGTATTCAGAACAGGGGCGGCGAATTGCGTGAAGAACTCGCCGAGATTCAACTGATTGTTGCTGAAGGCGATTTCCGGGACTCCGCCGAACTGTTCGATCCCGCTGCTGGTTGACGCGTTCGACAAAATCCCATCCCAGGTGAAAGTCGCTGCGTATCGACGGAAAGTTGGTGTTGCCGCCGAAGCTGGCCAACAGCTTCAAATTCACGTCGGCACCGCCGTTGACCTTGGCTTCGATCATCTCACTCGCGTCAGCCGAAGTGATTTCGCCCAGCGTCAACAGGCCGTCGGGCAGTTCGGTGCCCGGATCTTTCAGGTTGACCGAGAATGTCAGATCGAGTGAAGTGGACCTGGTCGGGTCGGGATCGTCCTGGACGTCCAGTTGCAGGAAGGCCAGTTCCCCGCGGGCCCGCAGATCAGGAATGCCGGCCTCGACAAAAAACGTGAATTCGTCCAGACGGCTGGTATCCAGGAAAAAGCCCAGGTCACCTCCAACCAGGTTCGTTTGGACGCCGAAACGAAGCACGGCGTCGAATCCCATCCGCACTTGCACACCACCTTCCACGTCCAGCCGCAGTCCCGGAATCCCGATGTCGAAATCGAGCGGAGCATCCAGCGGCACCGAGTCCTGGTGCAGTTGAATCTCAAAGATGACCTGATCGCTAACGCTGGTATCGGCCACGATGTCAGCCAGATCAACGAGGCGGTCGGGTTGGCCGTCCGGGCCCCCCGCGATGTCCTTGAGCCATCCCAGGGCGCCCGGCCCCAAAGCGTTGTAAAAGGCTTGCTTGATCGCGGTGACTCCCGAATCCTGAATGTTGTCCAGTTCGTCGGTCACGCGGTCCCGCAAATCGACAATGAACTGCGCCCCCGTGGCCAGCTCATCTCCGATCAGCGGCACGGGCAGTCCGAACACCTCGCCGTCGGCCAACTCCTCGACAATGGCGAAAAAGCCTTCCCAGCTGGTGGCAAACGAAGACAAATATTGCAGGTCATCAAAGACATCTCCGAAGGCGGCGGCAAAATCAGGCAGCGTAATTTCAACGTTGCTGCCGGCCGGGCTCAGGAAGAACTGTTGAAGATCAGGGATCTTGACCACGATCGATGGTCGCAGTGGATCAAGGGGCGTGCCTTCGGTGGGGAAGTCGAGTGGCAGATTGAGATCAATAGCTCCCACCAGCTCCATTTTGAAGTTGTCCAAATTGAATGTATCAACGATTTCGTAACGATCTTCCAGGGAAATGCTCCACGTGGCAAACGCGTCTTCCAGCCCACTCCCGTCGTCGAGCGTGGCTTTGCCATTGCCTACAAACAGGCCAAATGGCCCGATAGACAGATCGACGTTGATCGGATCGACACTGACCCAGCGCCCAGCTCGATACCGGTGGTGTCTTTGATATAGAAGACCGGAACCGCGGGATCGGTAAGGTCGATCTCTAGTCCCAAAGTCAATGCGGCTCGGGCCTTGGCCGACAACAGGCTGCCATTTTCTTCTTCACCCTTCAGGCTGCCCAAGCCCACATCGGGATCCAGCAGGTTCAGGTCCAGGTTGAATGGCAAGTTAGCTGAGGTTTCTTCACTCACCGCCAGGTCGATGGTCAAGACATGCTGGACGAAGCTGAGATCGATCGCGTCACCCACTAACTGCTCGACGGTCTCCAGCGTCGCCGCGGGATCGTCACCGAGGGCATCGATGACCACTCCCAGCGCATCGGAGATGTCGATCAGTTCACTGATGCTGCGGTTGACCAGCGGCAATTTGTCGCCCAGCAGCCCGGTTCCTTCCAGGTCGTCCAGCATCCCGCGAAACTGCCCCAGGATCAAAATGATGTCGGTGAAGGAAAGATCTGCCAACCCGTCAAGTGCATCTTCAAAATCCTGGTTCAGTGTAGGAGGATCTAAACTGCCTAGGTCACTGATGTCGGTCCAGTGAAGTGTAATCTCCGGGTCGCCTTGTCCGCCCGGCACGATGTCCGGAACCAGCCTGACGGGCAGAGTCAAATCGGCCTGACCACTCAGACCCACGTTGACCAGCGCGCTCGGATTACTCAGCCCGGAAAGCAGATCGCTGAAAAAGACTTTGTCGTCGTGATCGTTGAGGGCGACATTGACGTCGGCGTGAAAGGAGCCGGTGCCATTGTCGATTTCCAGGGCCGCAATTCCCAGTCGCGCGGCGGCATCAAAATCGGGAACCGTAACGTCTAGAGAACCGTTGAACCAGGCATCCTGGACAAAAAAGAGATTGGTTGGCGGACGGTCCCCGCGCGGCTCGAGGAGCACCCCCAGCGTCATGCCTCCTTCGATGACGGCATCCAAATCCAGCCTGCCACTGGTCGCGAGCCCCGCGATGGGACCCAGATTCAGATCGAAATTCAACGGGAAGCTTGTGCGTACCAGGTTTTCCGAGAACGCCAGCTGGAAGGTCAACAAGTCCTCGCCGGCATCGTAGTGGACCACCACACTGTCACCGAGCATTTCTTTGAGCAGTTCCACCAGATCCTGCACCGAATCAAAACTGATGGTGCTGGCTCGCTGATCGGCTAGAAAACCAAGCGGTTCGGCGCCGTGAACTACTAGATTCGTGACGCTGTCGTCGGTGGCGACCAGCGTCAGCTGTTGTCCGTCGAGCGCGTCTCGGTCCATTTTGGCCCGCACGGCACCGGATCCCAGGGCGACCAGAAGTGCGGCATTGATTTCGCTGACCAGAGCGTCGAGGTGGCTTCGATTTTCGTCTGCGGGGACGCTGACTTCGAAAGGGTCGCCGTTGACGTCTAGAGTAAAGTGGAATTCGTCGGCCAGTTGCTCGTTCGCCGGCGCGGCATGTGTGGCCACGATCCGCAGGTTATCGAGATCGCCCAGGATCGCTCCGACGAAAGCGTCTTTCAGATCCAAGGCATCGCCCAGAGTAGCATCGGTAAATGGCAGTGCCAGATCCATAACCGACGAATGACGCAGCGAATCCAACCATCCGGACAACTGCTGCCACAGACCGAACAGGCCGTGAGCAGTTAGTTGGTTGAAGTTCAGGACTTCCTCCAGGTTCAGACCGGCAGTGCCGATATCGGGCAACTGGTCATCGAACAAATCTAGATCCGTGATAGTAATGGCCTGCGTGCCGTCAGCCAGTTCCAGGCCCGCAAGACTCGCCACGATGGGAAACTGGGCATCGAGCGTACCCATGACGTCAAGCGTCACCAGCTGGCCGATTTCCGTAGCCTGCAGTTCGCTGAGTGTGATGGAGCCGTCTTGATTCGGATCGTTGAAGCGCGGCGTTGACCGCCGCAGACAATTCAATCGATCCGTCTTGAATTTCGGCTTCCAAAAAGCCGAACCTGGACCGCCACATCCAGGTCTTGCACATTCACCTGCGCGGAGACTCTCAGATCCCGGACTTGGATAAAGAACGCCTCAGCAGGAGTCGCCAGTTGCGCCAGGTCAATCCCGAACGTAAACTCAAAATCGACGGCAGCCACCAGGTCGATGGCGGTAGACACGTCCAGTGACAGTCCGCAATTGTCCGTCAACAGTCCCAGATCCAACGGCACGTTGAGCGTCGCGTCTTCGTGAAAGCTAAAGTCAAACAGGTACCGGCTTCCCTCGCGGTGAAAACCGGTGGCTTCGTTATCGTTCGTTCCCCCAAGGTTGGCGGCAGCCAACAATCCGTCGACGGTGGCGGTTTCTTCGCTCTCCAAGTACTGCCTCATCGGATCTACAAGCTGGGTGCGCACCGAGTCGGAGACCGATATCAGGTCGTTGAGTCCCTTGCCTCCAGTCAGGGGAATAGACTGCTGCAGGTGCGCCTTGCCCGGCGATGCCTTGTGTCAACTCATCCAGCTGATTGATGCCTTCATTAAGCGTATCGCGCTCACTGTCGGACAGGATGGGCGGGATAAACGGCGGTGCGACATTGATTTGAAAGTGATCCCAGCAATCTGCGCCATACTTGACAGGTTGCAGAGGGTCGTCCCACGTGCGCGGATCGTTGTAGTAAATGCTCTCGACATACGAGCCGGACGAGGTCATCGCGTAGGCAAGAGCAGAGAACTGGCTTTCCACATCGGCCAAGCTGTAACCGATACTGGTATTGTCCACCAACAAGTGGGTCATTCCCAGCAGCTCCAGCTCTTCCAGGACATCCCCAGCGTTGTTGACCACTGCGGTCGTGAGTGGCACCGAGTCAGGACGTGCAAAATAGATTTGATAAGGTTGGGCATCAGCCTCCTTGATGGCAAGATCATCGCCTTCTTTTTCCGCGACCGTGACGGTCTTCGCATCCGGATCGACCCCGGTGACCTGGTAAAGAGCCTTCTGTAAATCTCCCTGTTCCCCGCGTTTCGGCAACACCAACCAGGCCGTCGCGTCCCTCACCGCGATCTGCAGTTCTTCCAGTTCGAAAGGCCCCGCGTCCAAGTGGATAGTGGCAATATTCTGGCCCGATGTGTGTGCTTGCGACCCGCTGAAGCGATGGATAATGTGGTTTTGGCCGGTGGAATCGTCATTGGCTTTGGCACGGACGTAGCGAAAATTGCCGATGGTCCGGGTCCCATAGAAGGGTGCGGTGGTCTGTTGGTTGACCACCGTATCGATGTCCAGGTGCATGCCGCCGTCGTGATCGGCACCGGGAGTTTCGCTGGACTCGCCACCTGCCTTCAGGCTGGCCCGCAATAGCTGGAGCGATGGATGGTTCGCCAACTTGAGCGACTGCCCAGCTGCCGTCAGCACGTCACGCGACCAGTCGGTGGCCCAGACCTGTTCGTTGTGCTCCGCGTTGACGATCTCCCAGCCATCGCTGCCCACCAGTTTCACCCAGTGCGGCGCATCGGCAGAGTTGATATAGGTTGGGTTGACTTTGAGTGAAGGGACACGCTGGTGCGGAGTAGCAATTACGGCCGAGTTAAACAGTCCCACCGCCCAGGCATCTTCCATGTTGTCGGGGTGCACATCGAGCACCGCGCCATCCGATCCGGGAAACGCGAGATACGCCAGTCGCTGTTGGATGCGCAACATGTCCAGTGTGTTTTGCGGAGGCGTGTTGACACTGCCAAAATCGACTTTCGTGGCGTGGCCCTCTTCCACGATGATTCGAAATGGCTTCCTGCTGCCATCAACATACACTTCCGCTTCGATGGTTCCCTGGAATCCGGGTTGGTCTGGCAGAGCATCTAAGGTCAGATCCGCGTCCGGCTCGGTGCGAAATAGAACTGGCCCGTGTCGGTGAAAGAGGTGCCAATTAGCTCGTCCGAGCGAAACAACTGGCCCACCGGTTCGATCCGGGTCCCGTCGCTCATGACATGCTCTTGGGGGGAACCAGCCGGGTTGGAAATCGCGTAACCGGGATCGTCCGGGTTGGGAGCAGCGACCGAGAGGAGCGCCAGTTGCGCGAAGTGAGTACCACCGAATAACGCCTGTAGATCCACGGCAATAATGTCCCCCGTGCCACCCGACGTGACGTAGAAATCCCTCGAGTATTCCACGATCGGTTTTCCAAACGGGTTCTTCACTCCGTTACTGATCCGCAGACGATAGTGGTCAGCTCCCAGCGGAGCGTCTTGAGGTTCGATTGTCACCCATTGATCGCCCGCGTAGTAACGCTGCGGCTGCAGGGTGACCGAAACGTCGTCCGATGTGCCGAGCTCCAAATCCGCTCCCGCTGCGACAAGCACGATGTTGGGTGCTTCGCTGGAGGGTTGATTAACGGTCGCCGGGTCGAGCGGTTGATCGATATGGACGTGAATCGCCCTGACGAGGCCTGATTCCTGCCGTGTGAATCGAAGATGCGTGACTTCCGGCGCCGGCAGGTCATTGGAAGACGTTGCTAGTGCGCGAGGGCGTCCACGCGTCCGGCCCCGAGACCGCCCTGGTAGCGGCTGTTGCCAGGCAAATTGTCGATGTCAATGGCTGTTCCCATCAGTTGTGCGACGACCTTATCGCGGGTCCAATCGGGATGCTGCGCCCACACCAGCGCCGCGACGCCTGCCACGTTGGGCGCGGCGTAACTGGTGCCGGTAGCCTTCCGGTCCGTGATGGTGTAGATGTTCACTCCTGGTGCCGCCAGGTCGACTCCCCAGCCGTAGTTACTGCCACCACCCACCCTGACGTACAACTGATCATCTTTGTTGGTCGAAGCGACAAACAGAATCTGTCCAAGCTCTTGACGTGACGTGTTTTCGGCCCCGCTATTACCGGCTGAGGCGACGATCAACACCTCTTGCTCGTATGCGTAGTCGAGGGCAGTCTCAAAAGAATTGGATTCCTCCACTCCTTCTTTCTTCAGCTGCCACAAGTACTTGTCCAGGTTCTGGCTGACGTTAATCACCAGATGGTCGATCGTGTCGGTGAGTGACATCTGGTGCGCGTAAATGATGGCGTTGGAGAGTGCCCTCGCCGAGGCCTTCTTGCCGTCGTTGATGCGCAACGGCAGAATGGGCGACGTTCCCGCCACGCCCGCTGAGCCAACACCGTTGTCGATGCGCGCGGCGGCAACTCCTGCCACAACGGTTCCATGGTCATTGCTGCTCAGAGGGGGACCAGACACATCTGGATCATCGTCGAAAAAATCCCAACCGTGTACGTCGTTGACTCTGCCGTTGTTGTCGTCGTCAATGTTGTTTCCCGGGTTCTCACGGGGATTCGTCCAGATATTCGCCACCAGGTCCTCGTGCTCAATGTCGAACTGACTATCCAACACGGCGATCATGATGTTCGAACTGTCAGACCGAATATCCCATGCGTCGAATACTGACATCTTGTCAAGATGCCATCGCTTTTCGTATTCGTTTGCTGGGTCATTGAGCGTTGGATCGTTGGGGATCCATTCGGGCGTTGCATCGAATAGAAAATTGGGATGGGCCCACTCAACCTGAGGAAAAGTCGCGAGTTGCGCGGCGACTTGCCGCTCACTAACGTCATCAGGCAGGTCCAGGCAACCGACGGTCAGCTGAAGACCCGACGCCGTAAGGTAGCTGTAATCGACCTGGAAGCGATCCGGCATCAAGCTGCCCAGATTATCGGGCCATGTCTGTTGGGCCAGGAATGCGTCCATGTCGGTGATTTCCTGGTCGCTGCGCAGGGCCAGCAGCACTTGGCCGTCAACGTATCCGAGAGTGTCCGGATCCTCCGGTCCCCAGTCGAGATTGAGCAACAACCGGGGCTCGAGCGGCTCGAGGAACGATCGTCGGCCAAGCAACGAGGAGGTCAGTCGCTGGCGTCTGGCGCGTCCGCTACGACTGCCGCGACTGCCAATGCCGCGAAGTGATGGGCCATGACGGTCGGGGCAGCGGCGTGTTCGGCGCATGGTACTGATACCTTATGTCGGTGTTGACTGTTTGCGGAGGGTGATGCCGGAAGTGGCGTACAGGCACTCGTGGCTGTATCAGGTACGCGGAATTTATTGATGTGCCGGCGAGTGCGGCTTGCTGACGGACAAGGCAGGTGCTCGTTGATGGAGATGCGCTGCCGCGCGTGCAAGACAAGATCGCGCGGTGACATGCCAACGCCCTACAGACCCAAACATCAAGGAGTAGGACGGGCGTCCTCGTCCGTCCATCGTAGTGCCACAGCACGTTCCGCGAGCCACTGGGAAACCTGGCGTGACGTGCGTTCTGCGCAGAACGAGCAATCGGCCACCAAAAGCGGTCATCGACACCGCGAGGACGGTCGTCGTACCTCTCTTGTCTGCCGCGTGAGGTTGATAGATCCCGGTCGCCATGCTGTCCTGTCGGCTCGCACGCGGCGGTGCCCGTCGTACTGAGGCCGCTGCCACCCTGCAGATGTACCTCGTACTCGCCGTCGATAACTCCACGGAGGTAGTCGCGCTGCACGGCCTGCAGACGCGACTTGGTGCGGATTTGCTGTCGGCCGCGCGTAAGATGCCGTGCAGGCCCAGAATTACGTCGCGAGACTTGACCCAAGACACCGCGCGGTTGACTGAGAGTGACGCTTGCCATCACACGCCCCCACTAAGAACCGAAAACGGGCCTCTCTAGCCGTCACCGGTTTTCCGGGAATCGGCGACGGCCGGGCAATTAATTCTGGATTCGATGGTGAGGAGCGTTTGAGTGGATCTGGCAGCGCGGTATGTTGATGGGGTGATGTCACATCTCCCTACCTGAAATCACCGTGACACAAAGCGGTGAGAAAGCGGAAGAACATCCAACGTCCAACTAAATCACTATTCACGATTCCAGGAATTTTTGGCCGAAGGCCATATTCACATTGCTGACGAAGGTCCGTTGATTTTGGCTTTCAGCCAAGACCTGTGTCGTGGCAACGATTTCCTGGGGTTGCACCCCAGGCTACGATGATGATGGCCTTCGGCCCTATTTGGCGGTTGCGAAACTTCCACGAATCATGACACTCGATTTAGCCCTTAGCAAGTTCAGCGCCGTGAATTAGTTTCGCGTCTTTGAGCTGTTTCGGACTTGGCCATTTCGCACGTCAGGCTGCCACGGCGAGGCCCTTCGCCAGATCGATTGCGAGGCGTGACCATGCCGACCGACCCGGTAATCATCCGATGGCTGGACGGGATTCGACGCGGCGACTCGGACGCTGCCAATGCGTTGTGGAAAGACTGCTTTCCGGAACTTGTACGATTTGCCCGGGAGAAGTTGCGCGGGGTACCCTGTCGGACGGCGGACGAAGAAGACATCGCGTTGAGTGCCATGGGGAGCTTCTACCGCGCTGTGGAGCTGGGGCGCTTTGAACAACTGTCGGATCGCAACGAGCTTTTACGGTTGCTCTTAAGGATCACGGCCCGCAAGGTGATCGACTTTATGCGGCGTGAAACCTGCCAGCGGCGGGGAGAGGGGCGGGTCCAGGGCGATTCGGGAATCGTGGAAGCCTGTTCCGAATCGCGCGAAAATCCACTGGCCGACCCGTCAGGCGCGCCGAGTTGGCGATCATGGTCTCCGAAGAAATCCGCCGGATTTTGGACCTTCTGCCAGACTCCAACCTGCAGGACCTGGCGATCGCCAAGATGGAGGGGTGCACAAACGAGGAGATCGCCCAGCGGCTGCAATGCTCGGAGCGGACCGTGGAGCGCCGCCTTCACCTGATCCGGGAGATCTGGCAAGGCGAGGCATTGCCATGAATGATGATGCGGAATCGCCCATCGGCAACTTATCGACCGACGCGCTGATTCGCATTGACCAGGCATGCCTGGAATTCGAGTCGGCCTGGAAACGGGGCGAGTCACCAAGGATCGAGCAGTATCTGGACCGCTGGCAGGCAATGGAGCGATCCTGCTTGCTCTGTGAACTATTACTGCTCGACCTGTATTACCGTCGAACAGCGCGGCGAGCAGCCGTCGCTTGACGAGTATGAACAGAGATTCTCTCCGGACAGCCGTCTCGTGCGCACCGTTTTTGAAGGTACGTTCGAACGGCCGTCGTCGGGCACCAACGCCGACCCACCTCCCGGCACGATAGTGCCTCACTTCGGCGACTACGAGCTGCTGGAGGAGATTGCCCGGGGTGGGATGGGAGTGGTCTACAAAGCACGGCAGCTCAGCCTGAATCGCATTGTCGCCCTGAAGATGATTCTGGCCGGCCAATTGGCCAGCGTTGAAGATGTGCAGCGTTTTCATGTCGAGGCCGAAGCGGCTGCCGCGTTGGATCACCCGGGGATCGTGCCCATTTACGAGATTGGGGAACATGCAGGTCAGCACTATTTCACTATGGGCTATATCGAGGGAGCCAGCCTGGCCTCGCGTGTGACGAGCGGCCCGCTGCCGCCAGACGACGCAGCGAAGCTGATGGTGGCCGTCAGCGAAGCGGTCGCCTGCGCCCACAAACATGGTGTTATCCATCGCGACTTGAAGCCGGCGAATATCCTGATCGGGCCGGACGGGCAACCTCGCATCACCGACTTCGGTCTGGCCAAATGGAAGGAAGATCCGAGTGACCTGTCAACCGGCAATCATATCCTCGGCACTCCCGAGTACATGCCTCCCGAACAAGCTACCGGCACCACTCAGCAAGTCACGAAGGCCTCGGACGTCTACTCGCTGGGGGCGGTGCTGTATGCGCTGTTAACGGGCCACCCTCCCTTGCAGGCTGATAACCGTCTGGACGCGCTGCAGATGGTGATCCATCAGGAACCGGTGCCGCCGCGTCAACTCAACCCCAAGGTACCCCGCGACCTGGAAACGATTTGCTTGAAGTGTATGGAAAAGCACATGGCTCGGCGGTATGCGTCGGCAGAGGAGCTCTCTGATGATCTGCAGCGGTTCTTGCACGGGCAACCTGTGGTGGCCCGACCACCCTGACGAGGAATTGCTGACCAGTTACCGCGCCGAAGCCAAAGACCTGATTGAGCCTTGATGAGCGTGGCAAGCTCCTCCCCTGCGCGGTCTATTCTCCGATCACCTTCACCAGGACTCGTTTAGAGCGTCGCCCATCGAATTCACCGTAGAAAATCTGTTCCCAGGGGCCAAAGTCGAGCTTTCCCTTGGTGATCGCCACGACTACTTCGCGGCCCATGATCTGACGTTTGTGGTGGGCGTCCGCGTTGTCCTCGCCGGTTCGGTTGTGGTGGTAACGCTCCGGCGAAGGATCGAATGGAGCGAGTTCCTCCAACCACTTCTTGTAGTCGTCGTGCAGTCCCGGCTCGTCGTCATTGATGAACACACTGGCGGTAATATGCATGGCGTTGACCAGGCACAAACCTTCCTGGACACCACTATCCCTGACCGCCTCCTGCACGGTAGGAGTAATGTTGACGAAATCCATCCGCGCGGGGACGTTGAACGTGAGATGCTTCGTGTATGACTTCATTGCTGGTTTCCATGAAGATTAGAACAGCGCCGCTCCTGCCAATACTGCCGTGATGCTCACTCGCCGATAATGGTAACGACAATTTCGCGTTGGCGAGGTTTATTGTCGCATTCCAGATGGAAAATCTGTTGCCACGTTCCCAGCACCGGGCGATTCTGCGCAATGGGGATGGAGATCGCCTGTCCCAACAGTGAAGCTTGCAGGTGTGAATGCCCGTTGCCGTCGTGCCACGTTTGCTCGTGACCATAGTCCCGGCTGGGTGGGATCAACCGATCGAGCATCTCTGGAAAGTCGGCTTGCAGTCCTGGTTCGAATTCGATCGTACCCAGCCCCGCGGTACTGCCAATGTTGAACAGGTGCACGACCCCCGTCTTCACTCCACTGCGGGAAATGATCTCCGAAACATCTTGCGTGATGTCCTGCATGTGTCGATAACCGCGCGTCGAAAGGGGAATGCGTGATTGCTGGATCATGGGAGATTCCGCTGATTTTTCGCGTTTCTGCTGTTTGCTGCTTCCTTGCTGTTCCCGTTCGCCGCTGCTGGGCGAGGCCCTGGTTTTTGACGCACCGCGCGTGGCCCTGCGTCTCGTCGCCACGGTGTCTCGTCGCCATGGTGTGGTCTTCCCACGCCACTCGAATATAGCGGATCTCTGGGCCCCAACGACACCCGTGCTCGGCTTGGGAGGCCTGGACGACACCCCCGCGGGCTCCCAAACGGCATCGAGGTGCGCTTGTGGTACACTGGAGTCACTTGGCGTGGTTCTCACGGGGCCTCCGACTGCCGCGTTCGGGTCTCGGTGGTCTTGCCCGGCAGTGCGAGTGGCTGGCGTTTCCTGGGCAACAATCGGCCCAGGCGAGCGAATGGCATAATACGCCCCGCTAAAATGGGCCACGTTCCGCATCCGGACCCCAGGGGTGCCGACACCGAGCTGCACGCACCGCGTGTGTGGCTCCGCCTGGCTCCCGTGGTGCGGCACCACCCCTGTGGTAGTCTTTTGGAGCGCGCCAAAGCAATGTCTGTCACGAATGCTTCCCACACCACCTCGACGCTCTTGCTTCGGCTGATTAACGTCGATCGGACTTATCAAATGGGGGAGATCTCGGTCGAGGTCTTGAAACGCGTCTCCCTGGACATACGAGCGGGCGAGTTCCTGGCCATCGTCGGACCGAGCGGATCTGGGAAGACCACGATACTGAACCTGCTTGGCGGGCTCGATTCGCCGACGGGCGGCCAGATTCTCTTTCGACAGCAGGACTTGTCCCGAGCGACGGCCAGTCAGCTGACGACCTACCGGCGGAAAGAGATCGGATTCATCTTTCAGTTCTTTAACTTGGTACCCAACCTGACTGCCCGCGAGAATGTGCTGGTGGCGACCGAATTGGTGGCCCAACCGAGAGACGTCGATGCATCACTCGAGTTAGTGGGCTTAGCGGATCGCCTAGACCATTTTCCCGCCCAGATGTCGGGTGGAGAACAGCAGCGCGTGGCGATTGCTCGGGCGGTGGCCAAGAGTCCGACATTGCTGCTGTGCGACGAACCTACTGGTTCGCTCGACTTTCAGACCGGCAAGCGCGTACTCCGATTACTGGTCGATCTGAACCGGCACTGGAACACGACGGTGGTGATCATCACGCACAACGGAGCGATTGCGGGAGTTGCTGATCGAGTCATTCATTTGCGAAGTGGCGAGATCACGGAGGTGGTCGAGCACGAGTCGCCGATTGCGCCCGAGGAGGTGGTCTGGTGAGCATGCTCGATCGGAAACTGGCTCGCGAGTTGTACCGATCCAAGGGGTTGCTGTTGGCCATCACCAGCATCGTGGCTGTGGGCATGACCTGTTTTGTCTCGATGTTGTCGGCTTACCACAATCTGCAGCGGGCAAAGACAAGTTATTACCGCACGTGTCGCATGGCAGACTTCTGGATTGAATTGAAGAAGGCGCCGTTGGCGGAAATCGCCATCTTAGAGAACATCCCGGGCATCACGCAGATTACGCCACGGATTCAATTCGCGGCCACGGTCGATTTGGAGCATGAACCGAAGCCGATTAATTCGTTAGTCCTCTCCCTGCCCGACAAGCGGCGGGCGGTCGTCAACGACATCGTACTCAAGGAGGGGGACTACTTTACGGATCGTCGACAGAACGAGGTGATTGTCAATGCATCCTTTTGCGCCATCACAAACTCTACCCGGGCAGCTGGATCCACTTGCTGCTGAACAACCGCCGCCAGGAGCTGTTTGTGGTGGGGACGGCGGTCAGCAGCGAATTCACGTACCTGCTGGGTCCCGGCGCTGGTCCCGGACCCCAGCAGTTTCGGCGTTTTTTACCTGAAGCAGACGTTCGCCCAGGAAGTGTTTGATTTTGACGGTGCCGCGAACCAGGTCGTGGGGCGTCTGGCCCCGCAACAGGAACAGAGCATCGAATCGTTACTGGCGCAGGCGGAGCAGAGGCTGGAATCATTTGGAGTATTCTCGACGACGCCGCTCGAGCTGCAGGTTTCGAATCAGTTTCTGACGGGCGAGATTGCCGGTCTGGGCGCCACGGCGGCGGTCATTCCCGCCATTTTCCTGATCGTGGCGGCCCTGGTACTGAACGTGTTGATCACTCGCCTGACGCGTCAGCAGCGGACCGTGATCGGCACGCTCAAAGCGTTGGGCTATACGGACTCGCAGGTCTTCCTGCACTTTTTGAAGTTTGGCCTGAGCGTGGGCATTGTGGGCGGGGTGCTGGGGAGCGTGCTGGGATACCTGTCCGCCACGGGGATGACGGTCATGTACCGCCAGTTTTTCGAGTTTCCCGAACTGCGGAGCGGCTTCTACTGGTACACACATATCGTCGGCATGTCGGTCAGTCTGCTCTGCGCCGTCCTGGGTACACTCCATGGTGCGCGTGCCATGCTCCGACTGCAGCCCGCGGCAGCCATGCGTCCCGAGCCACCTCGCTCGGGCGGCAGGATCTGGCTGGAGCAGCTGGGCAGCTGGTGGTCGCGGCTCAGCGCGCCGTGGCGCATGACATTGCGTGGCCTTGTGCGGCACCGATTGCGCACCGTAGCCGGGCTGTTTGCCGCGGCCATGGGCGCGGGACTGCTGACCACCGGTTTCATGATGACGGAGATACAAAGTTTTCTGATCGACTTCCAATTCCACGAGATCCTGCGGAGCGATATTGATCTGGCCTTTGAAAGCGAGCGCCCCGACGCGGCACTCGATGAAGTCAGGCAATTGCCGGGGGTCGATCGTGCGGAACCGATTCTGAATGTGGCCTGCACGTTCGTCAACGGTCGTTATCGGCGCAAAGCGGGCGTGACCGGCTTGCTGGCAGACGCTCGTTTGACAACTCCACGCGACAAACAGAGACGACCGATCGCAATTCCCGGTACCGGGATTGTCCTGACTGACCGTCTGGCGGATATCTTACATGCCAAGACGGGAGATCACATCACGATCATTCCGGTCAAGGGTGAGCGCCGGCCGGTGGTGGTACCGGTGGCGCGTGTGGCGGAGAGTTTTCTCGGCCTGAGCGCTTACGCCGAGATCCAATACCTCAGCCGCCTGGTGGACGGTGAATTCACCATGACCGGTGCTCAATTGGCGACGAACAATAATGACACTGATCGCCTGGAACTCTATCGCACGCTCAAGAACACGCCCGCCATCCAATCGCTGACCGCTCGCCAGGACATGATCGACAACCTGGTGAAGACGCTGATCAACAACCAGTATGTCTTTATTGGTGTGCTGATTCTGTTTGCGGGAATTGTTTTTTTTGGCTCCGTTGTGAATTCTTCGTTAGTGAGTCTGGCGGAGCGGCAACGCGAGGTGGCAACCTTTCGCGCCATGGGGTATGGGCCTTGGCAAGTGGGTGGTTTGTTCTTGCGTGAAAACCTGGTCATCAATCTGTGTGGGACACTCTTGGGACTTCCGTTTGGCTATTTTCTGGTGGAACTGACATCGCTGGCCTATGCCCAGAACGACCTGATTCGATTGCCGGTGGTCAGCGCACCCTGGGTGTGGATCACGACGATCGTCCTGTCACTCGTCTTTGCGCTGGCCGCGCATGCGGTGGTGCAATGGCGAGTCCACAGTATGGACTACTTGGAGGCGTTGAAGGTCACGGAATGACACGACCTGGAACTCCGTTCAGTACGGTGATGACTTGATTGGAGAAGTACGATGAAACGCTGGTGGATTCTGGCTGCAATGGCGACCGTCTTGGTCGTTGCGGTGATCCTGGCAACCATTCTCAATTCGGGCCTCCCCGTCCAAGTCACGTCGGTCCGGCGAGGTGCGATTCATGAGTACGTTGACGAGCGGGCAAAGACGCGAGTGCCACGGGTCTACCGGATCACTACTCCCCAGGCCGGCCGGATCGAGGAGATCCGACTGGCGGAGGGCAGCACCGTCGAGCAGGGAGAGATCGTCGCGCAGATCGTCGGTGACGATTTAGACAACGAGGTGGCGGAGGCGCTTGCTGTCGTCGAGCGTCTGGACGCATCGATCGTCGAAAACGATGACGTGGCGGTCGAGAAAAGCCTTGCGCTGCAGGCTACGGAGTTCGTGGAATCCATGACCAAAACGGTCGAAGCCGCCCAGGCGCAGATGGATGCCAGCTCGAAACGCGCCGAGTATGCGGAAACGAACCTGGGGCGAATCCAAACCTTGCGGCAGTCCAGGGCAAGTTCGGAAGACGAACTGGATCGAGCGACGTTGCAGTATTGGGAAGGACAACTTGGTTTTCGACAGGATTCGCTGACGATGGAGGCCATGAGGTCGATCCGGGCGGCCACGGCCCTGCTGCCGCAGATGGTGGCCGACTATATCTCTCACAAAGGCCTCACGCGGTCGGTGCTGGAAAAGCAGAAGTCGGAAGCTGAAGCACGCTTGCGACAGATCATGACTCAACGTGAGAGAGGCACGATGAAAAGTCCGATTGACGGCGTCGTACTTGAACGTTTGGTGGAGAATGAACAGCATCTGCCGGCAGGAACCGAATTGCTGACGATCGGCCAGCTGGACCAGTTGGAGGTCGAGGCGGACATTTTGAGCCAGGATGTCGTGCGCGTCCAAACAGGAAACGCCGTGGAAGTCTACGGGCCGGCCGTCGGAGGTGGTCTCGGCGAGGGCGTGCCCGGCATCGTGCATCAGATCTACCCGGCGGGATTCACCAAGACCAGTTCTCTGGGAGTGGAGCAACAGCGGGTCAAAGTGATTGTGCGATTCGCGCCGGACATCATCCAGCAACTCAGACAGAAGGAGGTGGGTGTCGACTATCGAGTACGCGTGCGGATCGTTACACAGGAGAAGTCGGATGCGCTGCTCGTTCCCCGCTCAGCGCTTTTCCGAGGCCCCGATGGAGGCTGGCAGTTGTTTGTGGTTCAGGGCAACAAAGCTGCCCTGCGGGGCGTTAGCGTTGGGCTGCTGAATGACTCGACAGCCGAAGTCACCGACGGCCTGGCGGAAGGGGACGAGGTGATCCTGGCCCCGGAGACCGGTCTGGCCCACGCCATGCGCGTCAAACCCATCTCCAGGTAAGGTGACATCCATCGTGAGGGAAACACGGTCGACTGCCGGGAGAGCCCCCCCGGCGCCGAAGCGAGCACGTATCTCCGTTTGCGGGCGCGACGTCGTTGACACTTCGCGCGGGTCGCTACAGCCAACCATGCTCCAGATACCACTGGGCGGTATCACGCAACTGTTCAGGCAACGGCCGCCGCGGTTGAAAACCGAGATCGCGGCGAGCTGCTTCACAGCAGCACGCCCAGGACGGGACCGTTGCCTCGCGAATCTTGTCGAAATTCAGACTGCCCGAATGACCGCGTAGGCAACCGGCGAGACTACCCAGACCGCCGACCAACCAGGGTAACGGATTGGGGCACAACAGGTATGAGACAAATCGCCGACCGACCGCTCGTTGCACCATGCGACCGAACTGCAGATAGTCGGGATATTCGGGACGGCAGGCAAAATAGACACCTTTTCCCGGCAGTTTAGCGGGCGAGGGTGGTGGCAGGCGACTTCCTTGTGCCGCGGCCCGTTCCAGCAACTCGACCAGGTCGGCGACGTGAATCACACTCAACGGGGGCGATCCGTAGCCGGCGACAGCATGCAGGCGAAAGCGGTACAGGGACTGAAAAATGGGCAGCGTTTCACGTCCTCCTTCACCGAATACGATACCAGGACGCACGATCGTCGTGGGCACTTGATGCGCCAGACGCTCGACGGCGACTTCACCGGCTCGTTTGCTGTGCCCGTAGTGGGAGATGGGTCGGGGGCGATCCTCTTCCCTTCTCAACTGGCCTCGGTCGGCGGGTCCGGCGGCGGCAATCGAGGAGACGTGGATCAGCAGGGGAGGTGTTGCTTGTTGTGCGCAGGCTTGCGCTACGTACAACGTACCGTGTCCGTTCGCCCGCATGAGAGTCGAACGGCGACAGGCGCTCGTGCGGCCCGCCAGGTGGAAGACTTGTTCGACCCCACGCACTGCCCGAGCCAGGCTCGGCGCGTCACACAAATCTCCCACTACCATCTCGACGCCGAGCGAGCGGAGATGATCCGTTTGCGAGGTCGCACGAACCAGGCAACGCACCGCGTGGCCTTGCGCGACCAAACGCTCGGTGAGATGACTTCCGATGAAGCCAGTTGCACCAGTTACCAGAATGGCTGCCATGGTAGACCAGTTGAGTTATGGGGAACGCCTGGCCGATCCGGGTCAAGTTTTCACGTAACCATGGTCTTGAAACCATTTCCACGCATCTTGAATGGACTGTTCCACCGGTCGAATGCTGTAGTCGAGCTCCTGTTGTGCCCTCCTGCTATCGAAATAGTGGTAGCAGTCGGACAGTTTGACGGCGGCCGAATTGACGTCCGGTTCATGCCCCGTGAGCCAACCCCAGACATCACCGCCTCGACCGACCGCGATCCGAATCAACGGACCGGTGCGGCAGAACGGGCGGCTGCCCCCAGCAATATCGGCAAAGAGCTGCCACAACTTCAGGTAGGTCAGATTGTGACCGCCCAGAACGTATGCCCGGCCAGTCGGAGCGCGGTCGAGCGCCGAGAGAATTCCCGCGGCGACGTCACGAACGTCACAAACGCTACAACCGCCTGTGGGTGCCATGGGAGTGAAGCTGCGAGCCACTTGCAGCAACATGCGGCCGGAGGACGGTTTCCAGTCCCAGGGGCCGAACATGAGTCCCGGGTGGACGATCACGGCGTCGAGTCCCGCCGCGATCTGGCAGCGCACCGCTTGCTCACCCGCCAGTTTGCTCACGACATAGGTACACGGAATGTTGGGCGCCGCCGACCACTCTTCGTCCGCCGGGCGGTCCCTGGTGCCGACGCCCAGGGTGTTGATGGTCGAGACGTGCACCATGCGGGCGCCGGCCTCTCGTGCGGCCCGAGCCACATTGCTGGCCCCCAAATGGTTGATCGACTGATGCAACTGCTGGTTCTTCCATCCCAGAAGCACGCATCCTGCCGAATGAATCACGGCGGTGACGCCCGCCATGGCGACCGCCAGCGAGGCGGGATCGGTCACGTCGGCTTCCGCAAACTCAACGTCTAATCCCTCCAGCGAACGCGAATCGCTCTGTTTCCTCACCAGAACGCGAACATTGATCCTCCGCTGGACAAGCAAACGTGTTACGTTATTGCCCACCAGACCGGTGGCACCGGTGACCAACACGCGGGACCAGACGTCGCGACTTGGGGTTTCGAGATTTCCCGGGTCTCGGTCTTGGATCTCGCCGTGGCCTTCGTCGCCCAACATGATAGTCGGCCTCCTGTCTCGGACCGGCGATCAGTCGCCGCCGCGGCTGTGGTTGACGTTTCAGCAGCGCTCGTCATAGAGTAACGGGTTTCGCATAGCAGGGGAATCGTTGGATGGCCGAATTGACGATCGAACCGGTGGAGACTCGCGCCGAACGGCGACAGTTTGTGGATTTGGCGTGGCAGCTCTATCGTGATGACGAAAACTGGATCCCACCGCTGCGCCGGAACCTGGAAGAACTGGTGGGCTTCCGCAAACACCCGTTCCATGAGGTGGCTGACGTCCGCACGTGGTTGGCCTGGCGAGACGGGCAGGCCGTGGGCCGGATCGCGGGGATTGTCAATCACACGCACAACCGGAAGTACTCCGAGAAACGTGGCTTTTTCGGGTTCTTCGAATCGGTCGATGAGCAAGCGGTCGCCAGCGGGTTGTTCGACACGGTACGCGCATGGCTTGGGGAGCAGGGGATTGCGGACCTGCGTGGGCCGGTCAATCCGTCCCTGAATTACGAGATCGGCCTGCTGATCGAGGGATTCGATTCACCGCCCACGTTTATGATGACCTATAACGCACCGTATTACGCTCGGCTGATCGAGAACTACGGTTTCGGAAAGACGCAAGACTTGTATGCGTTCTGGGGCCACGTCGATATGCTGTCGACCTTGGACAAGAAGCTGGAATTCATTATCAACGAGGCGACGCGGCGGTTCGAAATCAAACTGCGTTTCCTCGATCGGTCACGCTTTCGCGAAGAGGTCCAGACTTTCCTGCACATCTATAACGCGTCTCTCGAAGGGAGTTGGGGATTCACACCTTTGTCGCAGGGCGAGATCGAGCATATGAGTGCAGCCATGCGCCATCTGGTCGTTCCCGAGTTGACGACGGTGGCCGAAGTGGACGGCCGGCCGGTGGCTGCCGCCTTCGGGCTGCTGGACTACAATCCGCGAATCAAACTGATCAACGGCCGGCTGTTCCCGTTTGGCTTTCTGCGCTTATTGACGCGCCGCAAAAAGATCAGTCTGGTTCGTCTGATTAGCACGAACGTCTTGCCGGAATACCAGCGTTGGGGACTGGGAGTCGTGGTCTTGGCCCGGCTCGTACCCGATGCGCTGAAATGGGGGATCCGCGAGGCCGAGTTCTCCTGGGTATTGGAGAGCAATCATCTCTCCTACAAATCCCTGAAACGCGGGGGGGCGAAACTTACCAAGACTTACCGGATCTACGACTATCCAGCTCCGCGGGAGTGATTTTGCCGCGAAAAAAACCTACTGTGTTCGCTCGGCCGCCTGTGGCGACACCCGCGGCTCGAGCCACCTCGAGCCTTGCGGGCGGCTGCCGGCCCGGCTATTATCGCCCTCGTGTCAAGGTCGATCTTCGTGATTGCCGGCGGTGCGGTGGATGTGGAGTAAGTCTGTCTTGGATTTATTGATTTGCGTATGGCTTCCGAATCTGGCGTGGTGATAACTGGAGTTGGCGTGGTCAGCCCGATTGGGATTGGGCACGAGTCGTACTGGGACTCGTTGTACCGCCAACGTAGCGGCGTGCGGTTGCTGCCAGCTACATCCGGTGTTGGGCTGCCGGTGTGCATTGGCGGTGCGATCCCAGATTTCGACGGCAAACTGTACGTCAAACCGCGGAAGGCCCTGAAGGTCATGTCCCGCGAAATTCAAACCGGTTTCTCGGCGGCCGGCATGGCCGTCACGCAGGCGCAGCTGGAACAGGGAAAAATCGATCCCGACCGCATGGGAGTCGTCTTTGGCAGTGAAATGCTCTACTGCGAACCCCACGAAATGTTGGATGTGTATAGCCGCTGTATCGAACGAGGTGAGTTCCATTTCGAACGATGGGGAAAAGCTTTCATGACGGAAATCTATCCGCTGTGGATGCTCATGTACCTGCCCAATATGATTGCCTGTCATGTCGGAATCGCGCATGATGCTCGCGGGCCAAATAACACGATCTGTCAGGGTGAAGCATCCAGCCTGCTGGCCTTGATCGAAGCCACGACAGTCATTTTGCGGGGACATGCCGATGTGATGATCGTAGGTGGCAGCAGTTCCCGGCTCAGCATGAGCCCGATGTTGTATCGCGGCATCGAACACTTGTCGTCGCGCATTGATATTCCTGCGGAAGCTTGCCGTCCTTTTGACGCCACACGTGACGGCAGTGTCAATGGAGAAGGAGCCGCGGCCTTCGTGATCGAGCGTGAGGAACACGCTCGAGCCCGTGGGGCCGCAATTCTAGGTCGCGTGCGTGGCTGGGGAATCTCCTTTGGCACCAAAGAAAAAGGGAACCACACACATGGCCAAGCGATTTGCCGGTCAATCGAAAAAGCCTTGCATCGTGCCCAGCTGAAGGTGGCGGAGGTTGGTCACGTCAATGCACATGCGGCGGGGATGGTCGTCGACGATTCCGTGGAAGCTCAGGCCATTCAGAGTGTCCTGGGAGATGTGCCGGTCACCGCACCGAAAAGCTTCATGGGAAACCTCGGCTCCAGCGGCGGCGCCGTGGAGATGTTGGCCAGCGTGTTAGCGCTGGGGCGGGGACAGATTCCCGTGACACTGAATTATTCGCAGCCGGATCCATGTTGCCCCGTGCACGTGGTGCACGGTCAGGCGATGCCGGCACAGCATCCGACGGCTGTGGTGCTGAGTCAATCGGGTTCGGGCCAGGCGGTGGCCGTGGTGCTGGCAGCCGAGTAAGGCGACCGGCCGCAAGCTTGATCCGCGTGGCGGCCGTGTCGGCGGCTTCCAGCCGCCGTTCTGGGACACGATGCCGCGGTTTTGCGGGGACAGGTCGCGCAAGCCGTCCTGCTCGTCAGGACTCGTCCGGAAATAAGTTACCGGTTCCGCTTCCCTCTCCACCGCCCCGCGGAGCGGGGGAGAGGGGCGATAAATACGGCTCGTTTCCCGCCGCCGCAGCGGCAGACTGCTGCTATGAAGTTGCTCGGCTTGCCACGATCCACCAACGCTTTGCGCCAGTTCTTCGAGTTGACAAGGCACCCGTGTGAGCAGGCCGCCTCAGTGCGAACCGTCGCGACGCATCATCGACGATGTTCGGCTTTCGCGCGAGAGACTGTGCATGGGGCCTTTGACCGGTGCCGCCGGCTCAACGGGAGAGATCAAGGGGCTGTCACCTTCCACGATCGCGGCGTTATGGGAAAAATCCTCAGACGGCTGAGTCCCGCTCGAGTCGGTTACTTTCGGACAAAAATATTTCCCCAACGGTCCCGCCAGCAGCGCGGGGAGCAGGATCAGGTCGCCGTACAGAGCGGCCACGAGCAGCGTGAGCATCATGGTGCCGAATCGCTGTGTCGGCGTAAATGTGCTGAGTGCGAAGACGGACAGGCCCAGCCCTCCGATCAGCGTGGTCTGCGTCATGGCAACAGCAACGTGACTGTATGCTTCGCGAATGGCTTGATCGCGTTTCATCCCTTCCCGGATACCACGTCGGAACCAGGTCAAGAAGTGAATGGTGTCGTCCACGGCCACACCCATGGCGACGCTGGCTGTCATCATCGTGCCGATGTCCACGAGCACGCCCAGGTGCCCCATGGCCCCGAAAATGAGGACGACTGGCAGCACGTTCGGGATCATCGAAACCAGTCCACCCCGGACGTTCAGCAGCTGTAATCTCTTGGTGCGCAGCAAGATCATCATGACGCCGGCGATCATCACAAACGCCCAGCCAATGCTGTCGATCAAACTGTGCAGCAAGGTCCGTTGTGCCTTATAGACGATTGGCACGACGCCCGTGTACGTGACTTGAATCGGCTTGTTCAGTTGTTTGGCCGTCAATTCAACTTCCGGTTTGAATCCATGATCGCGAGCGTCCACCACGTGCCTGGCATGCTGCCGGATAAAATCGAGGTCGTAGTCCGGATGGTCCTTCAACACGACGACGCAGTCGAAGGTACCGAGCAATTTGGCCCACTGCTGGGACGTGGCCATGTTCCCCAGCGGCTTCGCGATCGGGTCGTGCCATTCGAGCAATTGCTTGGGAGTGCGGCCGTCACGTCGTCGCCCTTCGAATCTCTTGGCACGTAACAGATCACCCAGCACACTGGCGAACACGCGATCCACTCCCAAGGCTTCGTCGCTCTGCTCAGCGATGTCCTTATGGGACGGCACGGCCTCGTTGGTTTCGGCCACTGGCTCACCAGTCTGAACACCCGCTGCCACCGAGCGAGGGTCGGCTAAACCGAGAACCGCAATCTTGGAATTATCCCAGGCGCTGACACTGTCGGCGTCTTCTTCCCCACGATTCTCGGCGATCGCACGCAGAATCTCATCGCGCAAATCGTAAGCTGTCAGCACTGGTTCGACGACCCGTTTCAGTTCGGACACGAATTGCCCGTAGTCGACGTCATTGAGCGCTCCCAGACGTACGCTGATCCGCCACAACTCGGCGTCGTCCTGATCGATGGCGACATAGTTCTCCTGCAGCAGACGATTACGGTTCTCTTCCAAACGTTTGTTGGTCGGAAACCGTTGTGAATCGAGCGGATCCAGGATGGGTGGTGTGAACGTCGCCGCCGACATCGCCTGTCCCAAGACACCCTGTCCCTGTTCGCCAAACACTTCCTCCACGGCATTCTGGACGTGAGCCACCAGCTCGATGCGTTCCAGGAAGTTGTATTGGTACTTTTCCTGGGCCAGGTCGCTGGGCATTGCCGGCGGCAGTGTCTCGCGCTGTGCGATCGTCGGATACTGGCACTTCTTGTCCACACTGACAATCAGTTCCATCGGGACGATCTTGCCGACGTTGGCTTCCAACCAGTAGTAGTCCTGGATGATCTTCGAGTCACGGTCGAATAGCTTCAGCAGTTGAATGGACGTGTTGAGCTTGGTCAGCCCGATTCCGAAAACAACGAGCACCAATAAGGTACTGACGCTGACCCACCAGTGATGATCGACCACCCAACTGCCGATCGCTTGCCAACCATCGTGAATCTTCTCGCGAAAACTCGTCGTCGATTGCGCGGCCCGCGGCCGGTGATAACCAGGCGGCCAGAGCTGCAACGCGGATGGCAGGTAGGTGAACAACAAAATCAGCGTGGCCATCACGCCGAGGGCCGAAAAGAGCCCGAAGCGGCGAATTGGCGCAATGTCGCTCTGATAAAGCGACATCAGTCCCAACGCCGTGGTGAAGGCCGCCAAAGTGCACGGCAGGAAGCCGTGACCTAACGCGCGGATGGGAGCCCCTTCCAGACCGTGTTCACGGACGGCCTCACGATAATAATTGACGATATGAACCGCACCCGACAAACCCAGGACATAAACCAGCGAGGGCATCGACAACAGAATGGCGTCCACACTGCTGCCGCTCCACCAGACAATTCCCAGACTGGCCACGGCGCTGATGCCGCCAACGAGGAAAACCATCAGCGTCACAGTGACTCGACGAAAACAGAGGTATCCTAGAGCGAGCCCCAGTACGATCGAAAAACCGATCAGCCTGACCAGCGTAATCTGTCCTTCTTCGTCGATGGCCACGTTATCGACCGGAGGACCGCCCATGCGCAACACCTTGCCCGTCGCCAACTCGTGCTTGGCCAGTGGTAGCATGGGCGGCTTGCTCGGAGCCTCCACTCCCGATTCGACCGCCAGGTTGACCAGCTTGCCGCGTGGTTTTCCCAGCAGCCCACGCCCGATGACGCGTCGCAGGTCGATCGTGCCTGGGTGGCTGAGCGTCACCATGATGCAGGTTTGCAGCCCCGGCGGCGGAACACCAAGCCGGGCAAACATGGCATTCCAATGCTCCTCTTTGTCGAGCAGCGAGGCAGCTTCGAGCCGTGATCGGTCTCCGTCGTATTTTTCGTTCAGCAGGCCGCGGACGAAATCGTCCACCTGCACCTGCCAACCGGCGGGCAACTCGTGGAGTTTTTCTGCCCGCAAGACGTTGGGCAGATCCTCTGAGCTCCAGCAGAAATCCTCGTACGGCTCCTTGCCAAACAGAGTGCCTTTGAGGCGATCCAGCGCGCGGCGACGCGCGATCCTCACTCGCTCCTCCTCTGAATACTGGGTGCCGACCGGCCACATCGAGCCGCCAGGAGCAGCTAACTCCGCCAAAACTTCCGGGCCGGTCGTGACACTCTTGAGCAACCGGGCTGTCAGTTTGCGCGGGTCGTCATGGAAATCGTTGCAGTACCTGGCACTCGGCGGACGGCCAAATGTGCCGACAAATGTGCCCCGGAGCGACTTGTCTCCAAGAATGCTGCGCCGGATCAGACGACCGATGGCCCCCAGCACGTTCGATCGGCCATGCCACTGATAAAGGTCGCCGTTGGGGGTGATATAGTACCACGAATCATCGGCCCCTTTGAGCCACTTTTCGTCCAGGCCACCCCAATTAGAATGATAGTCACCCGTCGTGTAGAGACCGAGTTGATCGCCCGTCTGCCGAGCGCGAAGGGACTCGATCGCGCGCTCCCGTTCGCGCCGCTCCTGATCTGTCAACTCCTCGTCAGTTGCTGATACGAGCGTGACCGCGGCGTCCGTGATCAACTCCTCGTTGTCGGGTTGAACCTCGCCACGCAGTTTTTCGACGTATAGGTTGAAACTCTCGTCGCGGTCTGTACAACCTTCCCAGGTCAACAGCACGAAAGACTGCTCGCCCACAAAATATTTGGCGAACCACTCCAGTTCCTGCGTCTCTTCGAAGCTGTCGGGAAGCCAGTCCTTGACGTTGTTTTCCATCCGTTCGAGCGACATGCGCGCACTGCGCAAGCCAAACGGCACGAGAAAGAAAACCACGCACAGAATCAGTAATCCTCGACGAGCGAAAAAGTCTGATTTCATGGTCAGCTACACCGTGCGCCGTCAGGGCGCCGCCCAATAAGGTTTCCTACCTCGCTCTTCACCCACCTTGGTGATACATCCACCCCGCCTGCAATTCCCGCCGTGCTCGATTCTCACCGCGCGGTTCGCATGGCTCTCACGCCGCCGCCTCATCACACCACCCAGCACTCCCCACCGACGTGGCCCCCATCCGTCCCCGGCAGCCCAGACAAGGCCCAACGCTGCGACTCATCTGTTGATCACGGCAGCCGAGGCAAGCTGCGAAACTTCATAAGAGTACCGGCCTGCCGATCTCGAGTCTATGTCAAACTGGCCCCGCTCGGCAGGGTGCGCGGTCCGCTTCTTGCTGTATTTCGCCCCTCCAGGACCCATATGATCCGCAGATCGAGCGGTGATCCCCCAATTTACCTGCCTTCTACCCACATGCTCTCCTACCTCCCCAGAGCGCGGTGATTCGGCGGGAAGCCTCCACCGACGCTGCGCTGCGCCGCAATCGCCGTCAGAGACGACCAGCACGATGGTGATCACACCCCCAAATATAGCGGGATCTGAGTAGAGCGGTTGTGGCGCCCCTTCGAGGCATTACGTACGGCGGCCGGCGGCGTTTCAACAATTCCCGCCCAAGGATCGCAATTTGTCCCGCGATCGCTCGCCGCCGCGCCGGGAACATGCTGGCTGAAATCTCGCTTGGTCCGGTGCGAATAACCCGGCGTCGAGGCTGAAGATCGACGGCACGAGAGTGGAAGGCAGCACGATTCGGGCGCGGGTCGTCCGGGCGCAGGTGGCGAAGACACTGGCCGCCTGCCAGGGTGTCTGGTACCATGCGCAGTTCGGTCCAGGAAGAACGCGCAGGGAAGGGCAAGCCATGCTGGCGAGTAGACATGCTGCGAGACGATCCGGCACGTGACGCCCTGCAGGAAAACGTTGGAAATCGAACGTCTCGTGACTCCAATCCAATTGAAGGCGAATATTCCGGCACGGCCCGGCGCGGATCTGTTCTGGTGTTCTTGCGGCGTTGCCAATCGACTGCTGATGGATTGGTTTAATCTTCGGTCGGTCAGAGAGAAAGCGGATTAACTGATGACTGTGGACGCCTTTGTTTATTGTCCGGGAGGCACCGGCAAGAAGATCAAGCATTGTCTTTGTCGCGACATTTCCGGGGAGCTGGAAAAGATCATGCGGGCGATGGAGGGGAATCAGCGCGTTGCCGCGCTGGATCGAATCAACCGCGTGCTGGCCACCCGGGCGAATCGTCCTTGTCTGTTAGCGTTAAAGACTTTGACTTTGATGGACATGCAGGATATGCAGAGTCTGGAAGAGACGGTTACGACGTTCGTGAAAGCGGCTCCGGACAACCCACTTGCGCACGCCTTCGCGGCGTTATTGGAAGTGCGCAAGAACAACTTGAAGGCGGCGGTCGAGAGTCTGCAGGCGGCCATCTACCGTGCCAAAGAGATTTTTCCGGGCGAGCTTTACGATGCGATTGGCGCGGTGGCGCAGGCCCTGGCGGCCGACCAGCAGTATGTCGCGGCACGTGGGCATCTCTTGTTTCGTGCCATGATTGGGGGTCAGAACGAAGATGCGATCCAGCCGCTGATTTCGATCTCCTCGGCAGGCAATATTCCAACGTTGCTGAAAAGAGACATCATTTTTGAGGCGTGCCAGGAAGATGTGCCCTACCGCAACGCTTTTTACGAAGCAAGCAAGGAGTGTGCCCGAGGTGCCTGGAAATCGGGGCTGCGATTGTTTGAGCAGCTCAAGCAACAAGTGCCCGGTCAACCGGAGGTACTGCAGAATGTCGCTGCCGCTCGCAGTTATCTTGGCGACGCCGGTGCGGCGGAGGCCTGGCACGACTATGCCATGGTCGAATCGCTGGATTTCCATGACGCAGTAATTGCGGAGGCGACTGCCCAACTGCTGGACTACGAAGCAGCCCGGAAAACGGTGGGCCTGGTAAAACTCACGCTGCAGGTCACCGACGTGAGTGCGTTGCAGGAAAGGATGTTGTCGTCCGAGCTGGTCTTGTCGAGTCCGATGGATCCGGCCGAGATGCGCAGCGATGATACGCCGCCGCCCAAGTCGGTATTTCAGCTGCTTGACCGACCTCTGCCCAAATCGGATGGCGAGCCGACGTTGGACACCGTGCCTCGCATCGTTTGTCAGTTGTTTCTCTTTGGCAAGGAGACCGATCGCGCGGCCCGCCTCGAAATGGGGGTCACAAAGGGGGCGCAATGTGACCAGGTTCGCGGCATGTTGGCAGAGATGGCCGGCGACCTGCTGCTGCCGGACGGGGAGCGCGAGGAGGTGCTGGATGCGGTTCCGCGCGATGTAGCTGAGCTGTTTCCCACGCTTCGGTTTCCCAGTGATACGGCCTACGACGTCCGCAAACGGTTGGCTAACGAGGCGGTCCAACGGCAGTTTTCCGAGAAGTGGCCGGCTCTGCCGCAGTCGGCGCTGGACGACAAGGCGCCCCTGGAGGCGTCGGGGGACCCTGCCTATCGTGTGCGGCTGGCAGCCCTTTTGCTGGTTCTCGAGCAGATTGTGGAAGTCGAATCGTGGCCGGTTGACGTGGACCAACTGCGGGCACAGCTCGGTGTCGCCGCGGTGCCCCCGATCGATCCGAAGGGGCCGGATCTCTCGGCGCTCGAACCGCAAGACTGGGCACGCGTGGAGCCCGAGAGATTGACCGATGATCAGCTGCTGAACCTGTATCGCCAGGCGACGATCTACAGTGCTCGCCGGGCGCTGCGGCGCTTGGGCCAGGAGGTATTGCGGCGTGGCGGCCTGGGTGAACAACTCGACCTGGCTGACGTCTGCGGCGCCATGGCGCAACTGGCTGTTGATCCTGACGAAGCACTGACGTACCTCCGCCGAGCGCGAGAGCACTCCGGCAAAGCCGGCAAGTCTCCCGCGCAATGGTACCTGGCTGAATTGCCCTTGCGCTTGATGCGTGGCGAGGGTTCGGAAGTGCGGCACATTCTGACAGTTCTCCAAACACGCCACATCCGCGAACCAGGCGTGTCCGAGTCGCTGTTTAGTATCCTGGTCCGATTTGGCGTCGTCACTCCCGACGGACGACTGGTTGCCGAGCCGGAGTCTGTAGCAGCAGAAGCGGCCGCGGATCCTGGCACGAAACTCTGGACTCCTGATTCAACGCAACCCGCCTCGGGCGAGAAGAAAGACTCGCAACTGTGGGTACCGGGCATGGACTGATGCGTTGTCAACTTCAGGAATTGGGAAAAGCGTTGTTCTCAACGCGTGCGACACCGCGTCCACGCGGTGTCGAAATGAGTTGCCTTGCCGGAGCGACGAACGAGGACGTCCGTCGTACATGCATCTCGGCCAAACACTAATTGTACAGCGCCATGTTGCAGCGATGGTTGTGCGTAACTATTGTCTGCATAACAGACTTTCGCCACCGGGCTCGTCCCGGTGGTTCTACGTTTGCTGACTACTCTGGCAGCCGAAAACGAACCTTCCTGCCGGCCATCGCCGCCGGAGGCGGCGATGGCCGGCAGGAAGGAAACTCATGGGTGGCCGAGATCGACGTAGTTGTCAAACGCTCTACCGCCGGGACAAGCCCGGTGGCGATAAAGACCGTGCTAATAAGGCCTTGAGATGATCATATAAGTGAAAGTGGCGCTGTCCATCTAATTCTTAAGCGTGATAAGACACTAGCCTGGCGGTCCCCGAAACGGGGTCACCTGCCCCAAGAGCGTTCCAAAGAACCTGGCTGATGAATCAAGATGCACTGCATATGGCGCGTGCGCTGGCCTTGGCGGCGCGTGGTGAAGGGCTGGTGGAACCAAATCCCATGGTCGGGTGCGTCATCGCTCGTGACGGACTCCAAATTGGTGAAGGTTGGCATCACCGTTTCGGTGCGCCTCATGCCGAGGCAGAAGCACTGAAATCCGTATCCGAATCGGCAGCCGGCGCGACGATGTACGTGACACTGGAACCCTGCTGTCACCAAGGCAAAACTCCACCCTGTACGGACGCCGTGATCGCGGCTGGTATCCAGCGCGTTGTGGTGGCCCAGGTCGATCCCTTTCCGGCCGTGGCCGGCCAGGGCATCGAGCGGCTACGGGAGGCGGGGCTCGAGGTTGAGGTGGGCCTGCTCAAGGAGGAGGCGATTGAGCTGTGCGCACCCTACCGCAAACTGATCCAGCAGCAGGTGCCCTGGATCATTGCCAAGTGGGCCATGACGTTGGACGGAAAGCTGGCCAGCCGCACAGGTCACAGCAGCTGGATCAGCAACGACACCTCGCGTCAGAGAGTACACCAGCTGCGGCGGCGCGTTCGACGCGATCTTGGTCGGACGGGGTACGGCGCAAGTGGACGATCCGCTGTTGACGGCGCGACCGGCGGGCCAACGCACCCTGACTCGGATCGTGGTCGATTCCCAGGCCGCATTGTCGTTAGACAGCCGCCTGGTTCAAACCTGCCGGCAGCAGCCGGTCTTGATCGCTGTGTCTCCGCGAGCCGACTCAGGCCGATGCCGCCGACTACAGCAGGCTGGCTGCGAAGTGCATGTCTGTCCCGGCGAAGAACCCCACGATCGGCTCCGCGATCTGCTGTCGGAGCTGGGGCGACGGCGGATGACCAACGTGCTGGTCGAGGGAGGGAGTCAGCTGTTGGGCAGTTTCTTCGATCTGGACCTGATTGACGAATTGCACGTGTTCGTGGCGCCGAAACTGGTTGGTGGCCAGGGTGCCTGCAGCCCGATTGCCGGCGACGGGCGGGCGGAAATCCCGGCTTTTCCAACTTTATGCGATCCACGTGTCGAAGTCCTCGATCAGGATGTTTATATTACGGGACGTCTGATTCGACCTTCGTTAGATCGCGATGTATGAGCACGGCACGTGACGCAGGCCATGGCCGTGTGGCACCAGGATGTATGGGAAAGGAACGTTGCCGTGCCGGACGCCGCTGAGATATTGCAGCAGACGAATTTCACCAAGCTCGATTGGGCCATCGTCCTTCTCTATCCATTGATCTCGGTGGGTATCGGGCTGTACGTCCGCAAGCTTGTCCAAGACATGACCGATTTTGTGGTGGCCGGACAAGGACTGGGGGTCTGGCTGGGGATCGCCACAATGACCGGCACCGAGCTGGGTTTGATTACGGTCATGTACAACGCTCAGAAGGGATTCACGGGCGCGTTTGCCGCGCTGCACATTGCACTGGCGGCGGGGATCGTGACGTTTCTGGTTGGGGTCACGGGACTGTTCGTCTATCGCCTGCGGGAAATGGGTGTGTTGACGATCCCCGAGTTTTATGAGCGTCGTTTCGATCGCCGCACTCGTGTGCTGGGTGGCATCATGATGGCGTTGGGCGGCATCTTGAATATGGGGTTGTTTCTGCAGGTAGGTTCGAAGTTCATTGTCGGCATCACGGGGCTCTCGGCCGCCAGTATGGCGCTGCCTGTGGCGATGGTGGTGTTGATCAGTCTGGTGCTGATTTACACCTGTCTGGGCGGCATGATCAGCGTGGTGATTGCCGACTATGTACAGTTTGTGGTGTTGTCGCTTGGCTTACTGGTGGCGACGGTCCTGGCAGTGAACTATGTCGGCTGGGACAACATCTTCACCACGGTCGAGCGTGAGGTGGGCATTGCGGGATTCGACCCCACCGTGCCTGTAGGAACTCGGCCGCCGACCGAGGAGGCCGCCAGTCCAGACGGAGATCCTGAAGAGCAGGTGGCAGCGGCCTCCGGCGAGTTCGGCTGGGAATACATCGTCTGGATGGGATTTCTCGGGTTGGTCAGTTGTGCCATCTGGCCCACGGCTGTGGCGCGAGCGCTGGCTATGGATAGTGCCAAGGCGGTCAAACGCCAGTACATGCTGGCTTCGGTCTCTTTCTTGATTCGGTTCCTGGTGCCTTGCTTCTGGGGCATCTGCGCGTTGGTCTTCATTTTACAGAACGAGGCCATGCGGGAGTTGTTTTTTCCCGCTGGTTATCCGGAACCAGAGATATTACCGGAGGGAGTAAAGCCGTTTGACAACTTGTATGCAATGCCTATCTTCCTGGGACGCATACTCCCGGCCGGAGTCATTGGAATTATCACAGCCGGCATGGTCGCGGCATTTATGTCAACCCACGACAGCTATCTGTTGTGCTGGAGTTCGGTCTTGACGCAGGATGTCGTGGCCCCGATTTACGAGAACGGAAACCGCACACTCAGTGGCAAGGCGCGTGTCAAACTCACCCGCGTCTTTATCGTCATTATCGGCGTGTATGTGCTCGGGTGGGGCCTGATCTATCACGGCAGCAACGACATCTGGGATTACATGGCGGTCACGGGGGCCATTTACTACAACGGCGCGTTTGCGCTATTGATGGGCGGGTTGTATTGGAAACGCGCCAGTTCGACGGGCGCTTTCCTCGCCTTGCTGGCCGGTATCCTGGCGGTGCTCGGCTTGAGTCCGGTCCAACATGGCGTTTCGATGGCGTTGAATGCGATGGCCGGTTCGTCGTCGACCATGTTGGAGTTACTGAGCAAGCTGCCCGCCGTTGATCTCGTGCAGATCATCGAAGATGGCCGAAATGTGACGCGGCTGGATTTCAGTGTTCCGCCGGCCCGTGTCGGTTTGATCAGTATTTTTGGCACCACGATAACCATGATCCTGGGGTCACTGTTGTTTCCAGATCGAAAGAACCGCGGCGCCTGAACTTTGGGACTTTTGGGAGATGGCTGATGTCGCTTGAAAACTGGATGTTACTGTGGAAGATCATCCTGATTGGCGGGACTGGGCTGTTCGCTGTGCTTGCGATTCTGGTGAGCGTGGGTGGTTTCTTTGACGTCCGTTGACTGTTCAAGACGCTGCATGAACAGCACGCCGCTCGGGAAAAAAGCATGAACTCCGCCAATAAACACAGTTAGGATCGACGAAGCAACAACTGTCGTATTGTCTCTTCTCCTCCGCCGCGAAGCGAATAGCGGGGGAGAGGATAAAGGTGAGGGGCAAGCACAAATCTGCCAGTTGTTGTTTCACCGATCCTTAGTGCATTTTCAATTCTCGGTCTTGGGATCGGTATGCTTGAACGACGGACTTCCCAGTCCGTCGATTTCCGGCCATTATCGACACCGCGTGGGCGTGGTGTCGTACCCCCAATTCTAAGTCTGGAAAAGGCACTGGAACGTTATCTGAGCCTGCGATCTCTTGGTGTCGCAGTCCCATTCGGTCGTTTCACTCGAGGCGACCCGAAACGGGTGAGGAATCGATTCGACCTGATTGAGTTTCCTGATGGTGGCCGTCAACATGTCCACGCGTGCCAACAAGTTAGTCATCCTGGCTGCCGGACTGGGGACGCGCATGCGGCGCGGCGACGATGTCGATGGGCTGTCGGCCCGGCAGCTTGCGGTGGCGGCAGCGGGAGTCAAGGCGATGATTCCCGTCGGGCGGCCGTTTCTGGACTATGTGCTCCATCGTGCCGCCGATGCAGAGTGCCGGCGTGTCTGCCTGGTAATCGGTCCACAGCACGACGAGGTGCGCCGATATTATGAGCAACTGTCCACTCGCCGGGTGCAGATCGAATTCGCGATACAACAAAGGCCGTTGGGCACGGCAAATGCCCTTGCCGCGGCCGAGCCGTTCGTGGGTAACGAGCCGTTCCTGACGCTGAATTCCGATAACTGCTATCCGACGCAGGCGTTGCAGGAACTGAGTTTGGCTGAAGAACCGGCAGTCGTGGCATTCAACCGCGACGCGCTGGTCTCCAACAGCAACATCGCAGCGGAGCGGATCGCGGGTTTCGCGATCATTCAGCCGGATGCGCAGGGTTATCTCGAGCAGATTCAGGAGAAACCCGATCCCTTGCTCGTCGCGCGGATGCGCCCCCCATTCTCGTCGGTATGAACTGCTGGCGTTTCTCGCCGGTCATCTTCCAGGCGTGTCGTCGTATCGAAAAATCATTGCGCGGTGAGTACGAACTTCCAGATGCGGTAACGTACAGCATGCGGATGCTGGGCGAGCGATTTCGAGTCTTCCGCTCAGATGGTCCGGTACTCGATCTTTCGCGACGGCATGATATCGCCACCGTCAAACAGCGGCTGAGCGGAGAGGATGTGCGGTTGTGAATCATTGGACCTTGGCGGACGTGACCGATGCGGACAGGGTTGCCCAGCGTTTGGCGGCCGCCGGGTTCTCGCGGGCATGCGCCGCGGAAAAAGGGGGGCAATTCGCACGAGTCGCACGCCGACTGATCGATGAGGGGAATGTGGCCACTGCCGGTGCTGTTGCCTATTACGTGCCCGGACGGATCGAAGTGTTTGGCAAGCACACGGACTACGCCGGAGGCCGCAGCGTGGTGGCCGCGGCCGAACGAGGATTCTGTGGCGTGGCCGTGGCGCGTGCTGACCAACTGGTCGACGTGATTGACTCGGCCAACGAACAGCGTGTCGAGTTCTCGTTGAGTCCTGATCTTCTGCCAACCCTCGGCAGTTGGAGCAACTATCCGATGACGGTCGTACGGCGCGTGGCGCGGAATTTTCCGGACGCACGAGAGGGTCTCTCGATGGCCTTTGCCAGCGACCTGCCGGTGGCGGCCGGCATGAGTAGTTCGAGCGCGCTGATGGTCATGACCTTCCTGCTGTTTGGCGAGCTCAATGGGATCGCCCACGACCGGAGGTATCAGGCAAACATACGCTCGCTGGCAGATTTGGCAGGCTATCTCGGAACGGTGGAAAACGGGCAGACTTTTCAGGGACTTGCCGGAGATCGCGGTGTCGGTACCTTTGGCGGCAGCGAGGATCACACGGCCATTCTCTGCTCGCGTCCGGGGCAGTGGGCTCAGTTTGCCTATTGTCCGGTGCGGCAAGAGAGGATGATTCAGGCACCTCGAGAGTATCTGTTTGTGATTGGGGTCAGCGGTGTGGTGGCCGAAAAGACAGGTGCTGCTCGCCAGCACTACAACCTCGCCTCGCGCCGTGCCAGTGTCGTGGCAGAAATGTGGCGGCAGGCCACCGGGCGCTCGGATCCGCATCTGGCGGCTGCCATCCGCTCGGCCCCCAATGCGGTCGACCGTCTGCGCGCATTATTGAGAGAGCAACCACATGACGAATTTCAGATGCTTGAATTGATTGATCGACTGGAACAGTTCGTGGCGGAAAATGAGGAAATTATCCCGGCGATTCCCGACCGAGTGGAGGCGGCGAGTTTGCCGCGGTTGGGGGATTTGGCTCGACGTTCGCACCAGCTGGGGGCCCAGCAGTTGGGCAATCAGATCCCCGAAACGGTTTTCCTGGCAGATGCCGCGCACCAGCTGGGGGCCGCGGCCGCATCTGCCTTCGGTGCAGGGTTTGGTGGCAGCGTGTGGGCACTGGTGCACCAAGATCATGTCGTGCAGTTCATGCAGCGCTGGTCTACCGCATACCTGGCAGCCCACCCGGACGCTGGTTCGAACGCTGACTTTTTTGTCACCCGCGCCGGTGCGCCTGCCACGTCGTTGGGTGCCAGTACGTTCTTGCCGGACGTCGGCTAGATTGCCGTAGTGGGGGGCGCGTTAAGTGCTCGCCCTTGCGCTGCACCTCTCGCTCTGCTTGCGACTTAGTACCCTGTTCTTGGTGAACTAGCTGCACACTGGAGGGTGGCACAACCCAATATTATGAGAGCTCCGAACATCGCCACTCGTCCCGAAAGATGCCGTCTCCCGAGAAATCCCAGCGTCAACGCAAGGAACTCCGCAAGGAGACTCAGTCCGACAACCGGATCAAGGGGTACATCGCTCGAATAGGCAGGACGGCCGAGCAAGTTCATGATGAACGGGAATATTGGTCCAAAGATGAACGACGCTAATGCCCACCGGGCAATGAGCCGACGATTTGCCAAGTAGTCGATTCTCTTGTCCATTGCGTTCCACATCGGGTGTATTTCAGATCTTCCCATTACTGCTCCGCAGCCGTCAAGCGGGTCACTTCCAGGGCAATAATCTTGGCGTGATTTCCCGACACCAAGCTGGGTCCCTTCGTCTAGACTCTCCTGGTGGAAAGACACCACCCCAAAATCCAGAATCCAGATAGAACGTTGTAGTCTCGTCGCACATCGTGACCTGGATAGCCGCGTGTCCCGGACAATAACAGGCCGCCCTAAACGGGTTCGGAATTGTCGGCCTCACCCAACTTGTGCCCCCGGTTTGATAACACTCGTTTTTCTCAAGCTCTCCCTTTATCGGTTCTACAAATCCCAGGTACCATCTTTGGCACAGTTCCCCGCCACCGAAGATATCAAAACAACTCTGCCAAAACCCCTCGGGCGGAACCTTTGGCGCTACCGTTCTTGGTTAGTCACCTTTCTTCTTGGGAACGTCGGTAGCCGCTTCACACTGCGTGCCCCATCCGGCGTCGAGTTGGCACGATTTCGCTTGGCGATCGTGTATGCATTTATTGGACACGGGTCTCCGCACGCAGTGGCACGACTCTGACCATGCAAATCCGAGTGATGGTGCCACTGCTCAAGGCACCGAGTCTCCAATTGATTGACCTCCGCGCCGACAACTCGGTCCACCGAAACCAGGCCACTCGACTTGAGCAGTGCGCGGCGCGGACACGCTTTCCATTGCCGATGCAGCGTCGGTAGCCGCTTCACACTGCGTGCCCCACACGGCGTCGAGTTAGCACGATTTCGCTGGGCGATCGCATATGCATCTAGCTGACACGCGTCTCCGCACGCAGTGGCACGACTCTGACCATGCAATCCCGAGTGACGATGCCGGTAGTAGTATAGCCCTGTCTCAGCATCCAACCTCCTACCCGTATAAGCATACACATTGTCGTAGGTGGAGCGACCACGAATATTCGACCAAGTGGCGTCATGGATGGTGAGTACGCCGTGCGGGATGTAGGTGTGCTGCTCGATGGCGTCCCCGGCGAAGTCGATGAGAGTGGTGACGTTGAAGGTGGCGTCGCCGAAGTAGTAGATGCGGTCGTTATCACAAGTGCCGTCGGCGTCCGTGTTCTCGTCGCGCAGCACAGGGGCGTCGATGTAACGCTGCGACCAGACGTACTGGTACTCGGGCTGGAGGGACTCAGCCCCCGTGTTCTCACTGGCAGCGGAGTACGCCGGAGCCAGCCGAGCATGCGCTCCACGATCTGGCGAAGTCGCTGCGGTAGCGGCAAAGAGGCATCTTCCATACCCTGCAAGATTAAGATTAAGATTAAGAGTAAGAGTAAGAGTAAGATTAAGAGTAGAAGACAGCCACAGGAACTTCAACATGAAAAACGCGTTAATCGCTTTGATCTGGATGGGTCTGCTGGCCGCTGAGCGGGAACGCGGCCGCGGTCGATCAGGTGCTGGTCGAGGCGGAGAGTTTTGCCGACCCCGGCGGCTGGATGTTGGACACGCAGTTTATCGCCAACATGGGCTCGCCCTACCTGCTGGCACATGGCATGGGACGACCCGTCAAGGATGCGATCACAGAGATCCAGCTTCCGGCGGCGGGAACGTACCGCGTGTTCGTGCGTACCAAGGATTGGGTGGCACGCTGGAAAGCACCGGGGCAACCGGGACGATTCCAACTGCTGGTAGATGATCGGCCGCTCAAAGAGACGTTCGGCACACAGGGTGCCGAGTGGTTCTGGCATGACGGAGGCGTGGTCGAGCTGGACGGTACAACAGTCAAACTGACGTTGCACGATCTGACTGGATTCGAGGGACGCTGTGACGCCATCCTGCTGAGCAGCGATCTCGACTACACGCCGTCGAACGACATGCGTATCTTGCCCGAGTGGCGGCGCGAATTGTTGGGTCTGTCTGAGCAGCCGATCGAGCGGAGCGATTACGATCTGGTGGTCGTGGGCGGCGGTTACTCGGGCATGGGAGCCGCGATCTCCGCGGCCCGCATGGGCTGCCGCGTGGCCTTACTGCAGGATCGTCCGATATTGGGAGGGAACGGTTCGAGTGAAGTGCGCGTCTGGGCCAACGGCCTGATTCGGCGTGGTGAGTTTCCACGGGTCGGCGAGATCGTGGAGGAGTTTTCCGACGCGGCCACCAAGTCGCCGGGACGTGCAGAGGAATTTGGCGACGCACAGAAAGAGGCCGTGGTCCGTGCCGAGAAGAACATCGACCTCTGGTTGAACCACCACGCATATCAAGTGGACATGGATGGCGATCGTATCGTCGCCGTCTATGCGTTCGACACGCGCAGTGGCGAACGATATCGCTTCATCGGTCGTCTCTACGCCGACTGTACCGGTCACGGGACGATCGGCTACCTGGCCGGTGCCGATTGGGAGATGACCCCCAAAGAACGGATGGGGATGAGCAACATGTGGGCGTGGGCGGAATTGGACGAGCCGATCGAGTTTCCGGAGACCCCCTGGGCGCTCGATCTCGACATGGCCGATTTCCCTTATCCCCGCGAGCACCATGGCCAGTGGTTCTGGGAGAGTGGATTTGACAAGGATCCGATCGGCGAGGCGGAAGCGATTCGAGACTGGAATTTCCGCGCGGTCTACGGTGCGTTCAACGCGATGAAAAACCGGGATGGAAAAGACCAGCATCGCAATGCCCAACTGACCTGGATTGCCTTCGTGGGCGGACCGCGCGAATCACGGCGGCTGATGGGGGAGGTGATGCTGACCAAAGAACACATTGTCGAAAAGCATAAATTCGATGATGGGATTGTGCCCAGCACGTGGTCCATCGACTTGCATTACGCTAAGAAGCAATACGCCAAAAAATTCCCTGACAACCCTTTCATCTCGATAGCCGAGTTCGACACGCGAGTGGACCGGACCTATGGCTACCCGGTTCCTTATCGCTGTTTCTATTCGCGCAACATCGAGAATCTGTTCATGGCCGGGCGGTGCATCAGTGTTACGCACGAGGCGCTGGGCACGGTCCGCGTCATGAAGACCTGCGGCATGATGGGCGAGGTGGTGGGAAAAGCGTCTTCGATCTGCGTACTTCACGAGTGCTGGCCACGTGATGTCTATTCCCACTATCTCGACGATCTGAAGCAGTTATGTCGTCTTCCCGGCAAGGCTCGACGTGCCACGGTCAACGACCCCTTGGAGATCCCTGAAGATGTGCCTGTCGCCCTGCCCGAAGGCCCACCGACCGGTATCGACCCATCAAAGCTGGAGGGAATCGTAATTGATGATACGAAAGCGAAGCAAACCGGCACGTGGGGATCGGGGGCCGGCTTGAAAGGCTATGTTGGCTACGGATACGTCTATGCGAGCGAAGGGAGCGGCGCCGCAATCGAGTTTGAGTGCACGGTTCCGACAGCCGGGCGGTATGAGGTGCGTGTGGCATATCGACCGCATGCAAATCGAGGCACGAAAGTGCCCATCACGGTTCGTACGGGATCATCCGAAACGCAACACCGGGTGAACATGCGCGACGAGCCCCCGCTTCAAAACGGATTCATCTCAGTGGGCGTGGTCGAGCTTGCGGCGAATGAAACCTGCTCGGTGATCATCTCAGCGGAAGGGGCGGGTGGGCTCGCCTGTGCCGACGCCGTGCAGCTCGTGCCAGCCCCGTAGGATCGACGAAGCAACAACTGTCGTATTGTCTTCTCTCCCCCGCCGCGCAGCGAATAGCGGGGGAGAGGATAAAGGTGAGGGGCAAGAAAAAATCTGCCCGTGATTGTTGCGCCGATCCGTAGCAACAGGACTGGTCTTGAGTCTTGAGTAAGGCGACCGTCGATAACCGCAGGCATCTCAGGCAACAGCCACGTGTGCGCGCCCTGGGTGTGCACGCGATGCGGGTCGCTCTGTTCCTGGCCATCGTGTTGGTGATTCGCCAGAAACACGCTGCCTACCGCGCCGAGCAGGCGCTGGCACGCGCCGGAGCCGTACCGATCGAGCGGTTGCGGCGGTTTTACCCGGACGCTCAGCGGATTCAAGGTCTGGATCTCCAACGCAACGCCCAAATCGTATCCGATGCTGGCGGAACGTCCTTGGGCTTTTTCGTGCAGACTTCTCCGGCGTGCGATCATGTAATCGGCTATCTAGGGCCCACAAATGTATTGATCGCGTTTGACGACCAAAGTCGTGTGCTTGGCATTGACGTACTCGACAGCCGAGATACGACGGAGCATGTGGAAGATGTCGTCGGCGACCACCGGTTCATGAGCAGTTACGACGGCCTGACCTGGCGGGAAGCGGCCGCTCAGTACAGGGTTGATGGCGTCAGCGGCGCGACATTGACCAGCCTGGCCATGGTCGAGGCCATCAGCCATCGTTTGGGAGCCCCCTGTCCGTCATTGCGGTTCCCTGACGATCTGGCCGCGAGCGAATTGAGAGCATTCTTGCCGCGGGCAGCGACTATTCAGAAGAGGCCGCGACAGGGCCTGGTGTACGATGTCTTGGATGAGGCAGGCCGGCGTGTGGGGGGCGTCGTGCGCACTTCGCCCACCTGTGACGGAGTCGCTGGCTACCAGGGTCCCACCGACACTCTGATTGTGCTCGACGCACAGGATCGTGTGGCGAGGATCGCGTTACGATCCAGTTACGATAACGAACCGTATGTCAGCTACGTTCGCGACGATGAGTATTTCTGCACGCTCTTCAATCACCTGGAGCTGGCGGAGCTGTCCAGACTGGATTTCGAGGTGGCGGAAGTGGAGGGCGTATCAGGGGCGACAATGACCAGCATGGCCGTGGCCGAGACCCTGACGCGCACGGCGGCTGCCGCCATGGTTCGGCAGACGTCCAAGCCGTCGGTGGTGATCTCGGCACGCGATCTGGGGACGTGC
Organism: uncultured Planctomycetota bacterium; assembly: GCA_963700575.1. Lineage (GTDB taxonomy): Bacteria > Planctomycetota > Planctomycetia > Pirellulales > Pirellulaceae > JAJRVM01. Next base: position 415,681 of record CAVOYC010000005.1, read on the forward strand.
GTGATTCTGGTCAGTGCGCTGGTGATGAGTTTTTCACATCTTCGCGGGAAGACTCGCCTGCGACTTGCGTTTCGTTGGGTGCTGGTGATCTATCTGGGGTTTCTGAACGGCGATGTGTTGTCCCAGGCCTTGTTTGTCGGGTGGGCTCAGAGCGGTGTGCCCTGGCGGCTGGCGCCGGGCCTGGTGCTCCTTTCCTGCGCCGCCCTGGTGGTGCCTGTGCTGTCAAAAAGGCAGTTGTATTGCCATCACTTCTGCCCCTTCGGCGCGGCCCAGCAGTTGATCCGCGGACGTACGCCCTGGAGGCTAGTCCTGTCACAGAACTTGCAGCGTGGGCTGAAGCTGATTCCCCCCGCGCTGCTACTGCTGGTCGTTCTGACCGCCGTGCTCCATCTGCCGATCAATCTGGCGAGTATTGAACCGTTCAATGCCTTTGTGTTCTGGATCGCGGGCGCCGCGACGTTGACGATTGCGGTGGTGGGGCTCGCTTTTTCAGCTATCGTGCCGATGGCTTATTGTCGGTTTGGCTGTCCGACCGGGGGAATGCTGGATTTCTTGCGGTATCACGGGCACAGCGACCGGCTCTCGCGCCGCGATCTGTTCGCCGCCGTCCTGTTGGGTTTGGCCCTGGTATTCTGAGGGTGAACAATCGCTCTCGGTTCCGCTAAAATGATGGGTTTCTCGACACACCACTCCCGTGGAAGGGACGTTGTACCAATATGCCGATCTCGGATGTCGTAATTCGCGGGGCGCGGGAGCATAATCTGCGCAGCGTGGATGTTGTACTGCCCCGGAACCAGTTGATTTGCCTCACCGGCGTCAGCGGGTCGGGCAAAAGTTCTCTGGCATTTGACACCGTTTATGCGGAGGGCCAGCGGCGTTACGTCGAGAGTCTATCGAGTTATGCGCGTCACTTCCTGGGACAGATGCCCAAACCGGACGTGGACCATATCTCCGGATTGAGTCCGTCCATTTCCATCTCGCAAAAATCGAGCGGTAACAATCCCCGTTCCACCGTCGGTACGATTACCGAGATTTACGATTTCCTCCGTATCCTTTACGCCCGCGTGGGACAGGGTTTTTGTCCTGAGTGCGGGAAACCGATCACGGCCCAATCGCGCGAGCAGATTCTAGCCAACATCCTGGCACTACCCGACAATACACGCTTCACCGTGCTGGCTCCCCTGGTGCGGCAGCAGAAGGGCGAGTATCGGGATCTGTTCGAAGACTTGAGCAAGCAGGGCTTTGCCCGAGCTCGCGTGGACGGCCGCATGGTCCGGCTCAACGACGCGCTGCAGCTTGACCGACAGATGCGGCACGACATTGAAGTGGTTGTCGATCGTCTGGTGATCAAGCCGGGATTGCGGCCGCGATTGGCGGAAGCGGTCGAGCAGGCTTTGAAATTGGGGCATGGCACACTGACGATTGCTGTGGAAGATTCGGCAGTGCATCGTGGGGCAGCGGATAGCGGCGTGCAGCCTGAGGCGAGCCGGCCTGCCGTAGGGCGTGATACACAACAGGCGTCTGCCGAGACACCGCGCGAAACGTTGGACAAGATCTACTCGGCGCACTATGCCTGCACCGACTGCGGCATCAGTTTCGAGCCACCGAGTCCCCAACTGTTCAGCTTCAACAGTCCCCAAGGGATGTGCCCCGGCTGTGACGGACTGGGGCAGCTCTACTCGTTTGATCCTCAGCTCTTGATTCCGGACGACAGTCTCTCTTTCAAGCAGGGGGCCATCGAGATCCTGGGGCCGTGGAAGGAGCTTGGACGTTGGCGGCGGCACATCTATCAGGGAGTGGCAGAGACGGTTGAGCGGTGGAAGGAATTGCCGGTCGCCACCATGCTCGACACAAGCTGGCGCGACCTGGATCACGAATTGCAGCAATTGTGGCTGTGGGGAACAGGTCGCCGCCACATTACATTTACCTGGCGCGGCGGCGCGGCGCCCATGAAGTACGGCGGTCACTATGACGGGATCATTCCGGAGCTGCTGAGCAAGTACCGCACGAGCAAGAGTCGCCCGCAGCTGCGCAAGCTCGAGAAGTATATGCGGACGCTCCCCTGTCCTGAATGCCACGGTCAGCGATTGGTGCGCCAGGCGCGGGCTGTACGGATTACATCGTGTCACCTTGCCTTCGCCGAGACCGCAGCCCAATCGTTGCCCGAAGTCTGCAGCTTGTCGGTTCGCGAGGCAGCACTTTTTTTCGAGCATCTGGAACTCGACGCGACCGGTCACAAAATCGCGTCCGAAGTGCTCAAGGAGATCCGCAATCGATTGGGTTTCCTGTTAAATGTCGGCCTTGACTACCTCACGCTCGATCGCACCGCGCCGACTCTGTCGGGGGGCGAATCGCAACGCATTCGCCTGGCCAGCCAAGTTGGCTCGGGGCTGGTGGGTGTGCTCTACATCCTGGATGAACCGTCGATTGGATTACATCCGCGAGACAACGATCGTCTGTTGGACACCCTGTATCGACTGCGCGATATGGGCAACACAGTGGTGGTGGTCGAGCATGATGAAGACACGATGCGAGCCGCCGATCATATCATCGACTTTGGACCCGGGCCCGGAGTGCGAGGTGGGGAAGTGGTGGTATCCGGTTCGCTGAACGAGGTGGTCAAGACTTCGTCGAGCGTAACGGGGCAGTATCTGTCGGGTCAGCGACGCATTGAAGTGCCGCAGCGCCGTCGAGCGATCGGCAAGAAGTTCCTCCGCGTCCTGGGAGCGACGCACAACAATCTCAAGCAAATCGATGTCGAGATCCCCACTGGGGTGTTTGTTTGCGTGACCGGCGTTTCCGGGTCCGGCAAGAGCTCTTTGGTCAACGACATCCTGGTCGAGGCACTGCGCCGCGACTTGAATGGAGGATTGGGCGAGCCGGGGGCTCACCAGCGCATCAAAGGACTCGAGCACCTCGACAAGCTGATTGCTATCGATCAATCGCCGATCGGGCGTACGCCTCGGTCGAATCCCGGCACCTATATCAAGGTGTTTGATGACATACGCAATCTGTTCGCTCAATTGCCCGAGTCGAAACTGCGCGGCTACAAACCGGGGCGATTCAGCTTTAACGTGGCTCGCGGACGGTGCGACGCCTGCGAAGGAAACGGCTCGAATCGTCTGGAAATGGATTTCCTGGCGGACGTGTGGGTGACGTGTCCCGTCTGTGAAGGGCACCGCTACAACCATGAGACGCTGCAGGTGCAATTCAAGGGCAAGTCGATCTCGGACGTGCTGGAGATGGACGTCCAGCAGGCCCTCGAACTGTTCCAGAACATTCCGAATATCCAGCACAAACTCCAAACCCTGCACGATGTCGGACTCGATTACCTCAAGTTGGGACAACCTTCTCCGACACTCTCCGGTGGCGAAGCTCAGCGAATCAAATTGGCCCGGGAACTGGTCAAACGGAGCACGGGGCAAACGTTGTATCTGCTGGACGAACCGACCACCGGATTGCACTTTGCCGACATCCAACTGTTGCTCGACGTCCTGCAGAATTTCGCGAACGCAGGAAACACGGTGTTGGTCGTGGAGCACAATCTGGACGTCGTGAAGACGGCCGACTGGATCATTGATTTGGGTCCGGAGGGAGGCGACGCTGGCGGCCATGTAGTTGTCGCCGGCACGCCGGAACAAGTGGCACAGTGCGGTGCATCGTACACCGGGCGGGCCCTGGCCAACGTGCTGCGCAAGGCAACGGCCAAGGGGCGAAGTCGATCACCACGCAAGGCCGGCCGGCCGCGAAGCAACGGTCAGCGCCGGAAAGATCTCTGCACAACGTTGACGGTCCAAGGAGCTCAGCAACACAATCTCAAATCGGTCAATGCCAAAATCAATCGGGATCGGATGACCGTATTCTGTGGGCCAAGCGGATCAGGCAAAACGTCGCTTGCCATGGACACCATTTATGCCGAGGGCCAGCGACGTTATGTCGAAAGCCTCAGCGCGTATGCCCGGCAGTTCGTCAGCCAGATGCAAAAGCCGCGGCTGGATCACATCGATGGCCTCTCTCCCGCCATCGCGATTGAGCAGAAGAATTTGGGACATACTCCGCGAAGTACCGTGGGGACCGTCACGGAGATCTACGACTATTTGCGGATCTTGCTGGCGCGGCTGGGAACTCGTTATTGCCCCGATTGTGACGTGGCCGTCGGCACGCAGACGGTTGAACGAGATTGTGGCCAAGGTGATGGATGTCGACCAGGGAGCACGACTATTCCTGCTATCACCGGTCGAAGTGGCCGTGGGACAGGATTACGAGTCGCTCTGGACGGACCTCAAAGGAAACGGGTATCTGCGGATTCGCATCGATGGTCAGACCTGCAGCGTCGATGACGCTCCGCGTATCGACCGTCGTCGCAAACATCGCGTCGAGGTAGTGATCGATCGTGTCGTGGTGAAGAGCAGTGAAAGATCGCGGATTGCCGAGTCGGTGGAAAATGGCCTGGCACTGGGTAAGGGAGTCTTGCTAGTCGCACGCGAACAGCCTGACGTGCCCGAACCCCAATGGGAGACGGTGCGCCACAGCCAGCATCTGGCTTGTGATCGATGCGGGCGCAGCTTCGAACAACTGACACCGCACAGTTTTTCTTTCAATAGCCCACTCGGCTGGTGCCCTGCCTGCGAGGGGCTGGGCACGCAAACTGGAGCGAATCCGGCATCGCTGCTCCGCGATCCGAAGCGTTCGCTGGCCGAAGGTGCCGTGGCACTCTGGCCCCATGTCCGTCATCAGGTTTCCCAGTGGATGCTGGCGGCGCTATCCCGAGCGACCGGTATGGCACTGGACGTTCCTTTCGACCAACTAGGAGGTCGTCATCGCCGCATCATCATGCACGGGCTGCCGGACCAGTGGCTGGACGTCTACCCGAACGATCAGCCACACGACGGTCCACCTCTGTTTCGATACCAGTTCAAAGGGCTCTATCCGGCACTGGAAGAAGCGGCTCGTCTCTCCCCCTCACTCCGCACACGACTGGAGCATTTGATTGATGAGGTCTCCTGTTCGGTCTGTGGCGGGAGCCGACTGCGCGACGACGCGGCGGCGGTGCGATTCCAGGGAGCGACGATCGATGAGCTATGCCGTCGCCCATTGAGTGAATTGCAGCGGGATATTGCCGGCTGGAAATTGCGATCACGCGAACGCCGCATTGCCGGCGAATTGCTGCGCGAAGTCAGTAGTCGCGTGGAGTTCCTGAATGACGTTGGATTACACTATTTGACCTTGGGGCGTGGCGCCGCCACACTCTCCAACGGCGAAGCGCAGCGCATTCGACTGGCCAGTCAACTTGGCAGTGGCTTGTGCGGCGTGCTGTATGTGCTGGATGAACCGACCATTGGTTTGCACCCGCGGGACAACACTCGGCTGTTGGCGGCGTTACACAAACTGCGAGACCTGGGTAACACGCTGATTGTGGTGGAACACGATCGCGAAGTGATTCAGGGAAGCGACTACGTCTGTGATTTTGGCCCCGGCGCGGGGAAACAGGGTGGAGAAGTGGTGGCTCAGGGAACACCTGCTCAATTGGCCAAGCGCCGCGGTTCCTTGACGGGCCCGTTTTTGAGTGGCAAGAAGGCGATTCCCATTCCCGCGAATCGGCGGATGCGGCAGGTCATCACGTCGGCAAAAAGCACGCGCAAACGCATACGCACCGACGGTACGGTGGCGCCTGGGAAAGACAGCTGGGAGCCGCCCGGTGGCCAATGGCTGGAGGTGATCGGAGCGCGGCATAACAATCTGCGGGACGTCCACGTGCGAGTTCCTCTCGGTACGCTCTCGGCGGTCACTGGCCCCAGTGGGAGTGGCAAGAGTTCGCTGATCGACGATGTCCTATATCAAGCGCTCGCTCGCCGACTTCACCGAGCCGGCTCCATTCCGGGCGCTCATGATACGATCCGCGGTATCGAATACATCAACAAGGTAATTCGAGTCAACCAGCAGCCGCTGGGCAACTCGCCCTCTTCCAATCCCGCGACTTATACCGGCGTCTTTGAGTTGATCCGCGTGCTCTTCGCCCAGTTGCCAGATTCCAAATTGCGAGGCTATTCACCCCGTCGTTTCAGTTTTAATGTGCCGGGCGGACGCTGTGATCGATGTGAAGGCAACGGGCAGCTCTGCATCGAGATGCACTTCCTCCCGGATGTGTGGGTTGAATGTGACACTTGCGGTGGTCAAAGATACAATCCAGAGACCCTGGCGGTTACGTACCACGGCCGCAGCATCAGTGACGTATTGGAGATGACCTGTGGGGACGCCGTCAGGTTATTTCAGAACATTTCCAAGATCCGCCGCATCCTGCAGACACTCTGCGACGTCGGACTGGACTATCTGACGTTGGGCCAGGCCGCGCCGACACTCTCAGGCGGGGAAGCGCAACGCGTCAAACTGGCGGCCGAATTGGCTCGTCCCGACACCGGTCGCACGCTCTATCTGTTGGACGAACCGACGACGGGGCTGCACTTTCAGGACCTGGCCAGACTGCTCGATGTGTTGCACCGTCTGGTCGACTTGGGAAACACGGTCGTGTTGATCGAACACAACCTGGACGTGGTCAAGTCGGCGGACTGGGTCATCGATATGGGACCCGAGGCAGGCGAGCAAGGAGGCAACGTCGTGATGGCGGGAACACCTGAACTACTGGCTGCCTACGCCCAGAACTGGCTCGATAAGAGCCGCGGAAACCAGCGATCTGAGCTGATGCGATCCCACACGGGTGAGGCGCTCCGTAAGGTACTGGAAGCAGGTCCTTACCAGAAACGCAAACCTTTTGACCCGGCAGCGCAACTGGAGGAGCGGCCGGAGGATTTGGAGATTACCGAGGTTGGCCGAGACGCCAAAATGCCTTGGGAAACGGACGGTCGCCGCTGGCACACGCAGGACCGTGTGGGTCGCAAAGGGGAACCCTGCAAATGGGACGGCAAGATCCTCGACCAGGTTGTCGACCGCATCCAGGAATTGGGGGAGTTCAGCGAGACGAATTGGAACAGCCGCAGCGTGGTCGAGATTGCCGCTGAAAAAAAATCAATCGGCTGGTTTTTTCATGCAATAACAGGGGAAGCGTGGCTGCTGAAAATGAAGTTCCGCGTGGCAAAGAACACCTTTCGTCGCCAGGAACTGGTCGACCGCTTTCAGTTGAAAACCTTGAACCAGATGGAAGAGCTGCCGATCTACGGCAACGAACCACGCGTCAAATGCCGCTCGTTGCGCGGTCCCTGGCAGGAAGTGCAGATCAACACGCACACCTGGCAAGAGATCGACACACCCGAGTTCTGGTCATTCCTGGAGGAAGCGGTGGCGGGGTTCCAGAAGTTTACCAGGCTCACGGAGCTCAAACCGGAAGATCACATGCCGTGGAAGAAGCTGGGACAACGCTGGCATTTTATGCGCAAAGGGTTTCCGCCTGGCAAACCGGTCCTGTGGGAACTGGCCGTGTGGGAAGAACTCTACGAGATGCTCCAGGAACTCGCTCCCGGCGGACAGTTTCTGTGGAACAACCAGGTACTGGTTCATCTCTATTTGCCCGCACAGCGTGAACCGTGGGCTACCATCAACACGAAACGACTCCAGTCGCTCGACGTAACCCTCACGGGACCCAAAGGCTGTGTCACGCTGGGACGCTTGACTGGCCTGGCGCGCGATCGTGACCTGGATGCCACACGTGAAGATCGAGATTTTGTCAAGCTTCGCTTTCGGACGGTGGAAGACCTGCACACAGGGGATGTCATGGCTTTTCTGCAGGAGCATCGAGATGCCGTGCTGAACGGAAATTGACGTGAAACGTTGCTGGATGTGAGGCCTGGCTTTTAAAGACAGACAGCGCGGATCGTGCCTGCAGCTGTGCCCAATCGAAACAGGGTCGCCCCAGCGGCACGTCTTGCCCAAGGAAAATCCATACCATGAGTCAACAGCTCGTATCACCCGTGTTTCTGTTTCGTTTCTCGGTTCCTTGTTTCTATCGCCGCCGCGTGTGGGACACGAAAGGAGCGCCTTTGGAGCCGCAGTATCGCTTGCCCAGCTTCGGAGAGCTGGAAGAGAAAAAGCTGTTTGCCGACTTGCGCGCGGCCTGGAACGGTCAGGGCCTGTCGTTCCATTTGCGGGTCACCGGCAAGTCGCAGGCCCCCTGGTGTCGTGCCGTGCGGGCAGAAGACAGCGATGGGCTACAGATCTGGATCGACACTCGTGATACGCAGTCCATCCACCGGGCCAGCCGATATTGTCATCGCTTCGTCTTCCTTCCAACGGGAGATGGACCGGGCCTGCAGTCACCGGTGGCCAGGTGGCTGCCGATCAACCGAGCCAAAGAGAATCCGAAGTCGGTTCTGGCCACGGCACTGAGAGTCAATGCTGGCAAACGGGCCGAAGGGTATGTGCTCGAGGCGCATATTCCGGCCGCTGCACTGACCGGGTTTGACCCGGAAGAACATCCGCGTCTCGGCTTCTCGTATGCGGTCATTGATCGCGAGCTGGGATGGCAGACGTTTAGCGTCGGACCCGAACTACCCTTCATGGAAGATCCCAGCCTGTGGGGAACTCTAGAATTGACTCGCCGCACGGGCCGTGCCCCGGATGCTTGATGTGCCGTTGATCGCAGATAAATTGGAGCGTAATTGAGAATGGCGGTGGAACGACTCTGCGAGTTGTCGTCTTCGGCCGTCCTCAGGACCGGGAGAGTGGGGCAAAGGTTCTGCGGCCAGCTCTCGTTTCAGTGGTTCGAAGCCAGCCATCGCTAACCGGAGGAATCCATTATGTGCGTCCGTTCGTTGTGCTCCTTTGTTCTATTGTTGCCTCTGGCGGCACCGTGGTCTGCCTCACCTGTTCAGGCGGGAAGTAAACCTGAAGAGAGAGGCGCAACTGGGACCGGTCGATGCTTCCGTCCTGGAACCCTACTGGGCAGCGCCGATGCGGCGCGTGCACGCCGGCTTCGACGCAGCCGGGGGATATGTTGCCCAGTTCGGTGATTCCATCACCTATTCGATGGCTTTCTGGTCCCCGATTGGCTGGGATGCGCCGGATCGGTATTTGACGCACGACGGTGGTCTACCGAAGACGCCACTCCACGCCCGGTGGCGTGATGTCATCCGCGGTGCGCGCGACAAGGGACCCAAGTACGCCAACTACTCGGGGTGGCGCGTGCAGCAGCTGCTCGAGTCGATGGACGAAGTCCTGCAAGGCGAACGTCCCGAAGTCGCGATGATTATGATCGGTACGAATGATATTTCGGGAAACCACGTTCCCCCAACGTATGCCGACCAACTGACCCAAGTCGTGGAGAGATGTCTGGCAGCTCACTGCGTGCCGATCATCAGCACGATCCCTCCACGTCGCGGGCATGCCACGGCGGTGGATGAAGCGAATCGCATCATCCGAGAGCTGGCCACGCGCAAGCAGATCCCGTTAGTCGACTATCACGCCGAATGCTTGCGGCGACGCCCGGGCGACACCTGGGATGGCACACTCATCTCGGATGACGGCGTCCATCCATCGGGAGGGGAAACGAACGACTACACACCAGAGAATCTACGAGTCTGTGGCTATGCGCTGCGAAACTGGCTGAGTTTTCTGGCCCTCCGGCAGGTCTATTTCCGGGTGCTCCATCCACTGGCCGAGCCGGCTGATTCGGAGACTGTCGATCCGCAACGCGTGAAAACCGATGACGAGTCTCATGCGGCAGTTGAACGAGCGTCGCACTCAGGGGGGGGCCCAGCAATCGCGCGCGTCTATTCGCCACGGATCCTCTCGACGCGAGTTGCTGATGCCTACAGCATGCGCACATTTGCTCAATTCGGCCGGTGGCGAGATCTCACCGGCGACGCGCTGGCATATGAAGTCTACAAGTATCTTGTCGACACACACACCGGCCTCTTCCACATGAATGTCGTGGCCGAGGGAGACGACGGACTCGGCGAGTTCGTACAGGTACGTGATCCGGTCAAGATCATCAACGTTTACGGCTACGCATATTGTGGGATACTTGGGCCCACAATGGCAGGCATCTGCCAAGACATGGGCTTGGGCCACTCACGCACACTCGTTCTGCCAGCCTGGAATCACGTGGCAGCCGAGACGTTCTATGATGATGATTGGCACTATCTGGATCTCGACGTCCGGGCCGTGTTTCGTCGTGCTGATGGCCGCCTGGCGTCGCTGGAAGAGGCTCGCCAGGATGCCTCGCTGTGGCATGATTCGGGACCGCTGTTCTTCCCCAACGATGCACTCGAGTCAACACGAGAGATTTATGTGAAGACACGCGTCGAACGCTACCACGGCTTCAACCAGAGCGGCCACACCATGGACTACGCCTTGCGACCGGGTGAACGATTCATACGCTGGTGGCAACCACAGGGTGATTGGTGGCACCACCTGGCCGAGTACAACGGCCAACCGTGGTTGCGACAATTGATCGAATCCCCACCACGCGGACCCAAGCCAAATCATCGGCATTTCACCGTGCACAATTATGGAAATGGACAGTTGGTCTACGAGCCGCAGTTGACCGACGCGTTCGCTGACTTCGCGCACGGCGTTTACGATTGTGCCAACGTGAAGCCCACAGCGCGTGGTCTGACACTCCAGGTCAACGGTGAGGGATTCGCTGTGTTTGAGGTGCGATCACCCTATGTGATTGTTCCTCGGGTCGGCCAATTGGAAACGAGTGATGACGATTGTCAGGCGTCGATCGTCGAGCTCAGCGGCCACAACGTTACATTGAGCATTTCGCGGGACAACGGATTAAGTTGGACAGCCGTGCCCAACAAGCAACCAAGCGCCGGTGAAGCGACCTGCACCGCGGACCTGACACCCTGGGTAAGCGGCAGCTACGGCTACTTGCTCAAGATGACGCTCCATGGTCGTGCCACACAAGCCGTGGTGAAATCTTTGAAAATAACAACCTGGGTCCAGGTGGCCCCAGCCTCACTGCCTGCCCTGCAACAAGGATCCAACAAAATGACTTTGGTGACGGGAGATCACTACAATCTGAACTCCCGTGTCATCGAAGTGCGGTCGCGTGCCGGTCATCCTGAACAGCTCGTGAAATACCTTGTGTCACCACCCGAAGACTATGATCCCGCACGTAAGACTGACAGGATTCACGGAGCTGTGACGGTGCGGGTCCAACCTCCGCCAGGAACAAAAATTGCCTGGTTCACCGCGACCGGCCAGTTTCGGACTCACCAGCGAGAGGCCGCTAGAGAGACTCGCAATTCGATGGCCTACGCAACTGCCCAAGGCGATGCGACCGAACCACCGAGCAACTTCGAGACAATTTACCAGGCAAAGGTGCCGAGCTATACCGACCATTGGCACTACAATGCGACTCGCGAAGTGCGACTCAATCAGCCGGCGGAATTGTTGTTTGTGCACTATGTGGGAGATCCCGCCTTGAACAACTTCGCCGTCTATGCGCATTGTCTGCCTGACGTCGCGCCGACCCAAGCTCCCGTCGAAATTACGCACACCTGGTCGGAACAGGGGCAGCTGAAACGCCACCAGGTGACGCTTTCCGAGTCGGGTGACTACGAAATCACGGTCCGCGACGTACCAACGAACCAGTCCGTGGAAATGGCCGTGGCAAGTGCGAGGGTGGCGGAGTGAGGGGTGAGGCGGTGAAGGGGTGAGGGGGTGAGAATCAACTCCCGTTTCGGGAGCCGGGGCAGCACCGCCGAGTATCATAGCGCTTCAAGATTTCCCCCTCTTTCATTCGACGTTGGAAGTTCGGCGTTCGAAGTTCGGCGTTCTCTTTGCCAGGCATGCCGCTTCCCGTACCCGAACCGTTATCCGACACCCAGCCGGCCTTGCTCTTCTACACCTTGCCCGGTGGCATGGGCCGTGACAGCTCGCGACGGAGTTCCTGCGGCACGGACGAGATCTTGCCTTCCGGTGTCAGACAGGCGACCGTGATTTTGGCCGACACCAGCTTTGCTGCGTCCGAGCAGCGATAGACATTCTGTCGCAGCGTGAAACGGACGCGCCGCACCTGATCCGGCTCGACCGTGATTTCTACCTCATCGCCCAGCACCGCCGGCAGATGGTAGTCGATCTCGACACGCACGACGGCAAACAGTATCCCCTGACGCCACGAATTCCGCAACGGAAGTTCCAGTCTGCTCCAACCAATCCGAACGAGCCATTTCCAGCCACCGCAGGTAATTTGCGTAGTAGACCACCCCGCCGGCATCGGTATCGGCATAGTACACTTTCGCCCTCACGCCCATTGCTCCTTTTAGGAACGGCTCAAAAATAACCACTGTGTACCCTCTCCCCGCGGGGGCGAGGGAACTGAGGAAGTTATTTCTGAGCCGTTCCTTAGAAGAACCGCGGTAGTTCCGCCAGTCGTGATTCCGCTGTCAAGAAATCAAAGGCTGACACAGCACTCGTCCAGGACCTTCATTGTCTCCATGCAGGTTGGGTCTGCAACGTAGCAACTGACATAATACTCCGCAACGACCAGTGCTTACCATGCCACTACTGCCGGCACAGGTACGTGGTATCGCGTCGAGCTGAGGCTCGATACGATAGACAAGGGCCGTCGTCTGGACGAGCTTTTTATGAGACGAAAGCAGAATCGATGCGGAATGGATCATGAACCCGACTGAAGGCGACTATCGCGTGGTGGAAATTGAGGTTACGTATGTGGAAATGCTGGACTCCAGTCATTTGATTCCCGCTCCCGAGACCCAGCTCGTCGTCATGCATGCCGAGATTGCGTCTCCGCAGCTGAATCGATTCCTCTACACCGCCGTCGGCTCGAATTGGGGCTGGGTGGATCGACTATCCTGGACCTACGAGCACTGGCGGGACTATCTGGATCGAGAGGAGATGCAGACTTGGGTGGGATACGTCAGGGGAACGCCTGCGGGATATTTTGAATTGGAGCAACAGGGATCGGACGTCGAAATTCGCTCCTTCGGTCTGCTACCCGAGTTTATCGGCCGCGGTTACGGAGGCGACCTGCTCTCGCACGCAGTTCGTCAGGCATGGTCTCTGGACGCGTCACGGGTGTGGCTTCACACGTGTACGTTGGACAGTCCTGTCGGGCTGAAGAATTACCTGGCAAGAGGCTTTCAGGTTTACAGGACCGAACGGATCCAACAGTCGTTACCTGTGGCACCGTGCGGTCCGTGGTAAGTGTAAATATGGTGTGCGAGCCGCATTCTTGACTACCGCTGTTTGTCGAACGAAAAACCGAGCGGCAGGAAGTCGCGCTGCAACTGCTCGAGCCCTGACTTAATCATGAGAAGGTCCGCACCACTGAACAGCAGCCTTGCTCCCCGATCCAGCAAATCTCGAGTCCGTTGGACCCCGGCGCCGGGGCAGCCCCAGTATTTTCCCGTGGCCTGTGCGGCGTCTGCGATCTGTCGCAAGGCATCGTCGATCAACGGGTGTTCAAACTGTCCTGGAATACCGGCCAGAATACTGAAATCCGCCGGACCCAGCATCAGCGCGTTGACGCCGTCGACTTGGGCTATCTCGCGAGCCTGCGGAATCGCTTCGGGACTTTCCAGCTGGATGATAATGAGGGTTTCGTCGTTCGCTTGCTGGATGTATTGTGCCGGCGGCACGCAGCAATACGGATTATCTGGATTCCCGCTGTCGAACCCCCGCTGACCGAGAGGTGCGAACTTCGACCACCTTACGACTTCGGCGGCTTCCGCCGCGTTCTCACAACGCGGGTACATGATGCCCTGCGCGCCCGCTTCCAGCATGCGGCCCATCCGCATGAATTCCCCCTTGGCTGGGCGAGCGACGATGTCGCTGACTCCCACCCGCGCGGCACGCATCAGCTGTCCCGCCGTCTCAAGGCTCAAGAAATGGTGTTCCAGATCCATCCAGATGCCGTCGAAACCCATCAGGCTGGTCAATTCGAAAGCGACCGGATCGTTCAGCTGGAGTGCGGTTATCAGGGCGGGTTGATTCTGCTGGAGCTTCTGTTTGATTCGGCTTTTGCGCATGGTGGGTGATCCAAATGCCCGATCGGTATTGCGGAAGGAACTGCGACGAGCGTTTGCCTGGAGGACCGGCGGTCATACTGGTCGTTGGGGTGACCGCAGACTCGAAAGGCCCGTTGATTGTAGAGTTTTGGAGGTGAGGGTGCCAAGTCCCACCACGTTGGTGCCGGATGGTGTCGCATGCGGCACGCGCAGCTTGCTGGTTGGGACCTCGCGAGTGACCGGATCGCTCGGGTCGAGGTCCCAAACTACGTTCGTTACGGCCACCGGCCACGCTCCGACAAGCGGGAACAAGATGCTCATCCGTCCCGGCAGACCGTTGACGGCCCGAAGCAAAGAACGGGCTCTGACTCACCGGTACGATCCGCGCAATCCGTCCCGGCAACACGAGCGGCACATCTGGGCAAGAACCGGTCGGGCGGGCGGCGGGCGGGCTGAAGGTGCCCCGGTGTGGATACCGAAAAAAAGAGAGTGTCCCTGAGCAGGAAAGAAGCGGGTCCCACGAGTGGAATGTTGAAGCAGGCGTATGGCGTCAATCCCGGCAACTGAGCAGCCACGCAGCTCGCTCCAAGATTACGCGGCCGAGTCAGCGCGGCCGCTGGTGAGCATGGCGTTCGTCGCGCCACTGCTGGTGGTGTACGAATTTGGGGTGATACTGTTGGGCCCCCACGCCTTACGAAACGGCGCCGATTCCTGGCTCCGCTATACTCTGGAGTGCCTTGGGTTCGGCCAGTATTTTCTGTTGCCGATACTGACCTGTGGCATTCTCCTGGCATGGCATCACACGCGTCACGACCGCTGGTCGCTACAGAGTGGTGTTTTGAGCACGATGCTGCTCGAGTCGACGCTCTTCGCGCTGCTCCTGTTTGGATTTGCCCACGTGCAACGAGCGCTGTTCGGTACCGTAACAAATGCGATTTATTGTGCCAGTGGTTCCGGAGTAAATACGGGTGTCATAAGCCGCATGATCGGATACTGCGGAGCAGGTATTTACGAAGAGCTGCTGTTCCGGCTGATCATGTTGCCCGCGATTGCCGGTATGCTCCACTGGGCAGGTTTGAAGTGGCGAGCCAGCTGGCTGTGGGCAATCGTCGTCAGCAGCCTGATTTTTTCGGCAGCGCATTACCAGCTGTTCACGGCCAGTGGCTACGTGTTCGACTGGTACAGTTTCAGCTTTCGATTTGCCGCCGGATCGTTCTTCGCCATGCTGTTCGTGACCCGTGGCTTTGGGATCGCCGCAGGGGCTCATGCGTTGTACGACATTCTCGTGGAAATCATCTGAGACGTGGCGGCTAACCTTCCCTCGATGTGCCCTGTCGAGAAGGGTGCGCATCGTTACTGGTCGACTGCTGCAGCGTTTCGCGGCGCGATGATCTACCACTTGTCAAGGCCCTTTGGCGTTTTGTTTTTTCATCCGAAAACTGGCTTTGTTGCCTCTGCACGATGCGTCTATAATGGGAGGCATTCATTCGTTAAGTCTGTTATATTCATTACAACACGTTGGGGGATTCGTCACCGTGTTGTCCGTTAGACCAAAAGTCGCCGAACTGGCATTCCAGCTCTACGGGCGCTCCTTGCACCCCGAGCTTTTTCAGGTTCACAAGTCGCAATCGATCGAGCGCGGAGGATACGCCGCCAAGGTCGATATTACGTCCGCTGGGCACGTGGTAACGTGGCGGTATGGCGGCTTGACGCTCACGGAAGTCGCCGCCTCCGCCCAGAATCCGCTGCCTCAGAAACGACGTCTGCTGTCGTATCGTTTGCGCGGCCAGCGGCATGACCGCGTGGAATGTCGCGGCGGCGTGACCTATCAGACCAGTTTTCAACTGGAGCCGGTGGCACCTGAGGTTTTTTGGACCTTCCAGCAGGAGTTGGCCGACGACGGTCAGCGGCGGGGGATATGCTGCACGTGTTCGACGCCAGTGGCCGGATGACGTTGGGGGCACTTGAGCTACATCAATGTGGAAACGCGCAACCGCAGTATGCTGGTCCAGGCCTTTCACACGTTTCCCGACGATTATGCCATCGTCAAGAGCCAGTCGTTGTTTGAGCTACCGTAAAACTCAAACTGTAAATCACGCGGTCCATATAGCCGGTAAAGCCGCATTCTTGTGGCTCGTTCCCCAACGGGTAGGGCTCGGAATGCACATCCGGCGCAGATTGGTGAAATCACAGGTTTTTCCGGCGTTGGATCAGTTGGCAGGGGCGGGAAGGCTTGCACTTTGAGCTAAAAGCCTCCTTACGCTCGACGCGCTTCGCCAAGAAAGCGACGCACCGCCTGGTTGAAGTGAACAGGGCCCTCAAGCGGCGCCATATGGCCGCAGCCGGCAATCACGACGAACTGAGCGGCAGGTATCGCGTCGGCGATTCCCTCCATTTCGGGCACGCCTGAAATCGCGTCGTGCTGTCCGCAAACGACCAGCGTTGGCAAGCCGATCTCCGGTAGCCACGCGGTCGCGTTCAACTCGTTGCGCCATGCCACGCAGAGCTGCCGCCACCCCAACTGGCTGAGCGGCGGCGATGACCTTGGCCGTGGCCATGACCGTCGAGGGATTCTGTTGTCGAGTCCGTTCCGAGAACAGTTTCGGAATCATGCTCTCCACCAGCAACGCCGTTCCTTCCTGCAGCACGCGCTCGGCAGTTTCCAGCCGCGTTTGCGCGACGTCCGGCGCATCGGCCGCCGACCGCGTGTCACAAAGCACCAAATGTGACAGACGGTCACCGTGACGCCGCCAAAACTGCCAGGCGATGTATCCGCCCATCGACAAACCGCAAAACACGACCTTCTGTGGAATGCCGAGCTGATCCAGTAACCGGGCGAGATCGTCGGCGTACTGCTGCATCGAGACGACGCCCGTACTGGCATCGCTGTCGCCAAATCCGCGCAGATCCGGGGCAATCACCTGGAAATCTTCCGCCAGATCATCGATCTGACCCTGCCACATCCGATGATCGAGCGGAAAACCGTGCACGAGCAGCAACGGGCGGCCTTGACCTTTCTGAATGACATTCAATGTCACATCACCGATCATCAATCTACTCATCTCGATCCCTGTCTGTTCGTGGCGCTCAAGAGACGATCTGCGGCAGCGACTTCATATTCCCCGAACCAGCAATCCGCCCACCCACTGAATGAGCAGAACGGCAACCAGCACGACCAGTATCCAGCTGTCAAAATAGGCAAAACGATGCGGCCTCAGGCCGCGTTGGATCCGCACAATCTGAAGAATTCGATAGGGAATCTGAAAGGCAACCACCGCAAAAAAGAGGAGCCCCGCCGGATTGTAGTTCCACGCGTCCAGCAACCGCCCATGCCCCAGGCTAATGAAAGATCGAGTCAGGCCGCAGCCGGGGCAGGGGACACTGGTAATCTCCCGGAAAGTGCAGGTGCCCGGCAAGGGCATGTTCAGGATCGGTACAATGACCTGCCTCTGATTGCGCACGTTGAACGTCAGCGACGCGAAGATGACCGCCAGGGCCAGGAAGAGAAACAGCCAATGAAGCAGCGTCCCGTCCGCGGACGTGGTTCGGACCACGGACGCCGCAGCTTCCGCAGCAGCAGCATCACTTACCTGTGATACTGGCACGACGGATGCCGTTACTGGAGGCGGCCGCAGAACAGGCGGTTTGTCGGCATTCGAAGTCAACATGAAGTTTCCGAAACGTTAGCGTGGTGGGCACTTGGCGGTGCCAGCGGCATCCACGGTGGTGGCCATAAAACGAGAACGGGACAATGTTCCACTCTCTCGTGGCAGGCACGTGTTTGCAGGTGGAATAAGTCTTACCGCCGAAGGGCGCGGGAATTCGTGCATTTCATCTCTCGGCTGTTGGCGCTTGCCTTGCGCGGTGTCTTGCTAAGAACTCGTCCGGCAATAAGTTACCGTATTTATCGCCCCTCACCCTACCCTCTCCCCCGCTATTCCCGCTCCGCGGGGCGGTGGAGAGGGAAGCGGAACCGGTAACTTATTGCCGGACGAGTCCTAAGGGCCTTTCTCTTGTGCCGCATCTTCCTGGTTTATCTTTTCCTGTTGAGCGAGTGCCTGTTGGAACAGGGCCAGTTGGGTGACGATCAAGGGGGAATGCGGCTCCAATGCCACGGCCTGCGATTGGTATTTGACGGCGTTTTCATAGTCACCTTTCGCGTAGTAACAGCGGCCCAGCGTATCCAGAAAGCCGGACCGATTGGGTTGCAGCACCAGTGACTTCGCACTGCAACGAATCGCTTCGTCAAAATCCCCCTCCGTATTGGCGATCAGCCAGGCCAATTGGTTGTTGCTCAATGCGAGTTGGAACGAGGCCATCGCTCGATCTTCCAACGATCTCGCTTCCCCTTGCTGCGCCGCCAGTTCCTGTACTTGCTGGCGGAAGAAATCAGCTGCTTCTCGTATACGTTTGCTCGTTTCTTGCCGCCAGGCATCGTCTCCGTCGGGAACTCGATACATCGCGATCAGGACATCGGCGTCGTGCGGATCGTTTCTTGATCCCCTCCGACAACGATTCACGCTGACGTTGGAATTCCTTGTTCTTTCCGTAGTGCTGAGCCTGGAAATAGTGCATCCGGGACTTGATCCCCGTGATCTCGCGGCCCAGATCGGTCTCGACAAGTTTGCGGATTTCGTCCTGCGACTCGACGACTTCAACCAGTTTGCCAAGCACCTCCGCCGCCCCTTGCTCCTGGCCGACTTCGTGGAGCATTTCGGAGAGATAGAGTTGAGCGCGAACGGCCTCGGTAGGGTCGTTATCCATCTGCCCGGCGACATGGCGGTATTCGAACTCCGCCCATTCAAACAAACCGTCATGCTGCAAATTGGCGGCCACCTCCAGATGCTTTTCCGGTTCATCCGGAAGGGCTTCCATGGCCTGCCGCGCGGTCTGTTCCGATTTCTCGTTTTGCCCTAATTGGAGGTACGTCTCGGCCAGACGGTACTGCAGCATCGGACTCCGGCGGAACGTGTCCGGAAAGCGATCCGCGATTTCCTCGATGATGAGCCAGCTCTTTCGCGCTCGGAACCAATCGACGGCGTCAAGCACCTCCTCACGAGTGGTATTGAGTAGATTGATGGTCTTCCGCATGACGGTCAATGCTTCGTCACCGCGACCTTGCACAGAGAGCTGATCCGCATACCACTTCAAGAGATCGCGCGTCAGTTCCTTGCTGGTTTGGCTGGGACTGGTCGTCAGCTGCTCCTGCTCCATCTCGATCAGGTCATTCCAGCGTTGGTTGGCGGCGGAAGCATCCACGAGCAGATCCGCGTAAGCTCGCAACCAATCGGCGGCAACTCGCTTACTCTTGCCCGCACGGGCCATGATCGTGCTGGCAAACGCGCGCCGGTCGAGTTCCTCGCCCGGTGGGTCCACCGACAATGTCAGCAGTGCGGCACGCTTGGAAAGCGACTCGGAAGCCTCATAACTGCGCGAGCCGGCAGAGCGGGCGGAGGCTCTTCTCCGGGGGCAAACCAGCCAATTGTTCCATCAGATTCCGCCGTTCACTTTCCGGCCGGTTCCCATATTCACGCAGCAACTGCTTGACTTCCGCTGAGTCCTCGTCGGTCCACCAATTGACTTGCATGCCACGCACCAGGTAGCGGGCACTGAGGGCAATCTCGATGTCGTCACTCAGCTGGGCTTCGTTCAACGCGTCAAAGGCCTCCAGACGCAGCCGCTCCAACTCGGCCTTCGCCTTCTGGCGGGTGGCATATTGAGGAGCCCCCAGCTGCTGAATCAAAGACGCGATGTGGTCGTCCAGATCCGCTTGGGCTTGTTCCAGCTCCGCCTTCGGGGCTTCGTCCGCCCCGTTGCCGTGAACCACTACCGGGGGGCCAACGACCAGCAACAGTGCCAGCCAGTATTCCGCGCTGCGACCGGAGGAATCGAGCCAACTTATCATGAAATCACCTCATGGACAGAAATGACGAGCCTCCTGTCTAAGGATACCGGACACCGCCAGAGAGCGGCAAGAGTTGCTCACCAGCACCCCCCATTGGAACACCCGGTAGACCCTGGTAATTGCACCGCCGAAAGGATGGGGGTGCGCAGGCCAGCAAGGAACAGGACCCGCCACGTTGCGGACCTGCGTTCAGGCCGCCAGGGAAGGCCTAATTTTTCGGGGGTGCTTCGCCGTCGGTCTGGTCTTCGGCGGTCTGGTCGTCGGGGGCCTGCGGATCCGAGTCGTTCTGCTGAACATCCTTCGACTCGGGGCCATGCGACTCTTCCATCTGTTCGATGTAGCGTCGCAGACGTTCATTTTCATCGGTCACGTCCTTCAGACGCAGCATGTTCTGGACTCGTTTGAGCAATTCGACTTTCTGCACGGGCTTGGAGAGGAAGTCATCCGTACCCGCCTCCACCGCTCGTTCGATGTCACCGAGTTCATTGAGCGCCGTGACCATCAGGATCATGATGCGCCTGGTCTGGGGATCATCCTTGATCTTCTTGCAGACTTCGAAACCATTGAGCTTCGGCATCATGATGTCGAGTAGGATCAGGTCCGGTTCGAAGGAAGACACTTTTTCCAGGGTGTCCTGCCCATCTACGGCCACTCGAACATCGCAAACAAGACCGGCCAGATAGGCTTCCAGCAACTCACAGTTCGCTTCATTATCATCCGCAATCAGAATCTTGAATTTGGCCATCTCTCACTCCCTGCGGACGCAGGAACCCTCGTGCGGTGCTGTGTTCACGAGCGGTACTGTCTTCACGAGACTTTCAGAGCCGCTGCCGGCACCGGAAAATGCGCGCACATGTCACGTACCTCATGCCGAATCCGCTGGTGAAGTGCTTTGTCATCCGGCGTTTGGAGCGCTTGCAGCATCCAATCGCCAATGCAACGCATTTCGTTTTCCCCCATGCCCCGCGTCGTCAGGGCCGGGGTTCCGATGCGGATCCCAGATGGGTCGAGTGGTTTGCGCTGGTCAAACGGGATCATGTTCATGTTGACGGTGATTCCACAGCGTTCCAGAACCGCTTCCGCAGTTTTACCTGTGACGTGAAGCGGCGTCACGTCGACCAGCATGAGGTGGTTGTCCGTGCCACCGCTGATCAATGCCAGGCCGCCGCTTCGCAGCACTTCGGCAAGTGCTCTGGCGTTGTCAATGATCGACTGGGCGTACGCTTTGAACTCAACCGACATGGCTTCCTGGAAACAGATGGCCTTGCCGGCAATCACATGCATCAGCGGTCCGCCTTGCGAGCCGGGGAAGACACTGCGATTGATATCTTTGGCGAACTCCTTCTTGCTCAAAATCAAGCCGGCACGCGGACCGCGCAGCGTCTTGTGAGTCGTGGTCGTGACAAAATGGGCCACGGGGACAGGATTGTGGTGCAGTCCGGCAGCCACCAGTCCCGCGTAGTGCGCCATATCCACAAAGAGCTTGGCCCCCACTTCCTCGGCGATTTCGGCGAAACGATCATGCGGGATTTCGCGCGGATAGGCGCTGGCTCCTGCCACGATCAATTTGGGCTTGTGCTGCCTGGCCATCGCGGCGACTTGGTCAAAATCGATGCGGTGTGTGTCACGCGTCACGCCATAATTCACGAAATGGTACAGGCGCCCCGATATGTTCAATCGCATGCCATGAGTAAGATGTCCGCCGTGCGCCAGATCGAGTCCCAAGACGGTGTCACCCGGGTCGAGCACAGTCAGGTAGACAGCCATGTTGGCCTGGGAACCGGAATGGGGCTGGACGTTCGCGAACTCGGCGCCAAACAACTCCCTGGCGCGGTCACGTGCCAGTTCTTCGACAGCATCCACATACTCGCAGCCGCCGTAATAGCGTCTGCCGGGATAACCTTCGGCATACTTATTTGTCAGCACGCTGCCCGCAGCCTGCATGACCGCCGGGCTCGTGTAGTTCTCGCTGGCGATCATTTCCAGGGCGTCCTGCTGACGTTGCTCCTCGCCGGCAATTGCGGCCCAGACTTCCGGATCTTGGGATTCAATGAAATTCATGGGGACCACTTATCACTGTGTTCACTATCACCATCGGCACCAGTCACGCGAAGAAACGAGCTCGCGGCGCTGGATCATTCGACGCAACCCCGCCTCTGTCCGCGTGCATTGTTGGGGCTTGGGGAAGGTTCGTCAATCGGGGGCGGACAACGGGGCAACTTATCCCCTCGGCGACAGACTGCCTCCTTGGTGACAAGGTGCCCGGCGGTCCGCCGCCTCACGGAGTCACCGAGCTTATTTCGACCTGCAGCTGTCCCGCATTGTCCGCCAATTCGGCGGGCGATTCGTTGATACGCAGAAAAAGCGTACCCGACTCAGTGAACTGGAGTTCGCGACGCAGTCCGATCGGCACGGGACGAGCCAATGCTGTGATTCCGGATAACGGTCGTGATTGATCGCTCACACCAGCGAGTAACATCCCCAGCGGCGCTCCCTGATAGTAGCGAATCGTGACTCCGCCTGGTTCGCACCACCAAATCTTCGGCTGGCTGGCTATTTGATACCGTCCCGAAGCTCGCAGAGTGTAAGTCGTGCCCGCCGTGACCTGCACTCCTGTTCAACTGCCAGCCCCGATTCGCCCGGACTTGCGCCACCACTACGTTGTCATCGTGAGACGACACCGGCTGATAGACCACGGCTTCCCGCTGCAGATCATACCCATAGTCGAGATTCGCGACGAACAACTGCCATTGCTCGTCGAGCCGTCTCTGATCGGCGTGGTACAAGTCATGGAAGGCCGCCGCAAAGGTCGGGGCGTCATCACGAGCGTGTAAGGGGAGTTCGCGAAAGCGACGGGAGAATTCGGGATGACCGTCCAGAAACGCGCTGAGCCGCCCAACACCAGCCGTAAGGCTCATTGCGCAGATGATCCCGGGGGCCGTAGGAAGCGATCTGCTCAAGTGACATTCCGCGCTGGGCCGCGAACTCGGTCTGTACCATCTTAATCCTTCCCCAGTGATCAACTTCATCGCGATGTTTGGGGAAATAGGCAAGCTGCAATGTGCCGTCCTGCCAGAGGTGCGTCGCCAGCAGTTCAGCCATCCCCTCCGAGTACCACGGCGGTCCCATCCCCTCGAGAAACCACTGCATAAAAGCATGCGTTCCCTCGTGCAGCAGCAGATGCCGACGATAATATGCACTCGGTTGGTCGTAGAGCCAGAGATGGTGGCCCCGCTGATAACCGTTGAGAAACTCGGGAAGATCATCCGGCAGCATCCCGGTTGCCTGAAAGCGCTCGCGCCGGTCGATCAGGGATCCGATCATCTTCCACGATCTGACAGTTGCCGGGTCTACGTGAAAGTATTCGCACCAGTGCGCGATGGCCAGGTCAAACACATGGGGCAATTCATCGACTTCGGGCGCGGAGGGAACATCCGTGTAGAGCGTTAATCGGTCGCCCTCGATCTTGCGGATACCGGCGGTATGAAGACGTTCATCATCGAGAGGATCTGGCTGAGCGAACAGATCGGGGTTGGCTTCAAATTTGGCCGGAGCGGGCGTGACCTGGCGGTATGTCGATGAACCGGCAACGCTCGAGCCAGTCATGCTGGCTTCCTTGCTCCCGGGCGATTTCGTGGCGGAAATGTTCGCCTGGCGCGGTTGCCCCCGGGGAGGCTGGGGTGCGACTGGCGACGGGGGCCGGCCTGCCCGACCCAATTCTTCCGGCGACTGGCTGCACGAGATACAGAGCAGCGTCCACGCCGACAGACCACATGCGAGTACGAGCAGCCATGGCGGTGCCGGTGATCGACGACGCGCAAAGGGCGCGCGTTGGCCACGCGTGTGGGGGCCTGTCGGAATCGACGCAAGTGTCTCGAATCGGCTGTGCACTGAAATCTTATCCAGGGTCACCAAAACGGTATTCCACACTCTGTTTTCGCTGCCGCGCGGCGACTTTCCCTGAACCAGAAGCCCGCCTGTCGCCGGGGACTCCTCACAAGATGGGGCCAATCTGGCCCAACACACGTCGCGGCAGGGCTTGCATCGTGCATGCCCGCCTTCTTATTGTAGCCTGCATGGAAACCATCCGACCACCTTCTCCAGAAACACGGGCCAGAAGGTCGGTACTGGCGGGACCTCAGAGACCGGATGATCCACAAGACTCGTAGGGCGGGTCGAGCAAGCCGTGCTGCTGGTGGGTCTTCGCCCGCGCGTTTGCTGCCCGCACAAACACGGACTGTGGCTGGCGAGCTGATCGGCTTGTGAGGACTCACCAACACGTTGCGCGAGCTTGACCCACCCTACGTGAATCATCGGGGATAGACCGTCTAAGGAGGTGATCGTGTGCAAGCAGACCTTGTCAGCCGTGACATTTGTCCTGGGATGCATCGTCACGACTGTTGGCTGTTGGCGCGCCGATGACGACGAAGTGGTTGTCTACTCGGCGCTGGATAGGCAATTTGCTGAGCCCATTCTGCGCGGTACGCGCGTGATCGGGATGTCGCAGTCCGCCCCAATTTTGATGTCGAGTCGACCAAAACCGTGGGTCTGGTCACGCGTCTGATGCGCGAAGCGAGTCGGCCCCGGTGCGATGTGTTTTGGAATAACGAAATCCTCCACACATTGCGGCTGGAAAAACTGGGGCTCTTGGAAGTCTACAGGTCACCAGCCGGGGAGCATTTTCCCGAAAGCTATCGCTCGCCCCATGGTTACTGGCATGGTCTGGCCGCCCGCGCCCGTGTATTGATCGTGAATACAAGCGTGGTGGATCGCGCCGAGCGTCCGAGTTCCATTCACGATCTGCTCGATTCCCGCTGGAAAGGTCGAGTGGGGATAGCGAAGCCGTTGTTTGGCACGACCGCCACGCATGCCAGCGTGTTGTTTGCGTACTGGGGGAGGGAGCGGGCCGAAGACTTCTTTCGTCAGCTCAAAAAAAATGGGCGCGTGCTCAGTGGCAATAAGCAAGTGGCGCTGGCTGTGGGGCGTGGTGAATTGGCGTTTGGATTGACAGATACCGACGACGCGATGATTGAGATCGAGCTTGGTCGCAGTGTGGCTCTTGTCTACCCGGACCAGGGCCAAGGCGCGATGGGGACGTTGTTCATTCCGAACACACTGAGCATCATCAAGGGTTGCCCCCATCCGGACCAGGCCCGCGATCTGGTCGACTATCTATTGAGTCCGGCCGTGGAACAGGAGCTTGCTCAGGGGCCCAGCGCTCAATTTCCAGTCAATCCACAAGTTTCACGCGGCTCGCGTGCGGCCCCGGCGCAGCCGGTGCGGTGGATGGAGGTTGATTTTCCAGCCGCCGCCCAGCAGTGGGATCACGCTTCCCAGTTCCTGCGCGCTATTTGCCTCAGCCGAATAACGTTGATGAGGGTGCGTGCAGGCGTTCTGGGTGGCCGTCACAATGCTCGACGATGCCGCCGCGACCCCCGACGTTTGGCGAACGGTGGAGGTAGCGGAGGTGCGGCCGGTTCCTGGTGGGAAGCCACTCGCTCGGTCTTATGCGAGTCGGGCTCAGCATCACCCAGTTCGCCGCGGACCAGCAGTCGATTGATGCGTTGTTCGATGCGCGTCAACTCGGGGCCTTCGACCGCCGAGACGAAAGTATAGGCAACTCCTTCGCCGCCCATGCGACCCGTCCGGCCCACGCGATGGATATAGTCATCGCAGAACTGGGGAATGTCGAAGTTGATGATGTGCGAGATACCCGACACATCGATTCCTCGCCCCACGACGTCGGTCGCCATCAGGTAGCGGAGCTTTCCCGAGCGAAATCGCTGCATGACGTGATCGCGAGCGTTCTGCGACATATCGCCATGAATGCAGGCCACGCTCGCCAAATGCTTGGAAAGTCGGCGGTGGAGCGTATCGGTGCGCCGTCTGGTGCGGCAGAATACAATCGCTTGTTTGGGCTCCTCGCGCGCAATGAGCCGCACCAGCAAATCGAATTTCCGCGGCGGCTCAACCGTGAAGTAGTACTGATCAATGGTCTCGACCGCAATGTCCTTGGGCGAGAAGTTCAGCATCTCTGGTTCATGCATATAGCGATGCGCCATACGCTCGATCGGCGGAGGAACCGTGGCGCTCAACAACAGAGTCTGACGATCCTCCGGGCACTTGCGCAGGATCTTTTCGATGTCGGGACGAAAGCCAATGTCGAGCATCCGGTCGGCTTCGTCCAGTACCACAATCTCCAATTCGCTCAGATCAAGCGTCTTGCGACTCATGTGATCCAACACACGGCCTGGCGTGCCGACCACAATGTCGGCTCCGCGCCGCAGCTTATCGATCTGGCCCCGGATCGGTATGCCCCCATAAAGGGCTACGCAGTTGAGCCGTCGATTCACGGCCAGTTTGACAACTTCACCGCGCACCTGCACTGCGAGTTCTCGAGTGGGCACAAGAATCAGCGCACGCGGGCTCTTGGCAGAGTGGTTTTCCAGCACTTCAATAATGGGAATCGCAAACGCCGCCGTCTTTCCCGTACCCGTCTGTGCCTGTCCGACAATGTCGATGCCATCAAGGGCCTTGGGGATCATTCCGGCTTGGATGGTGGTCGGAGACAGATAGCCGGCGCTCTTCGAGCGCATCAAGCATCGTGTCGGTCAACGACAAATCCGGAAACTCCAGCTTCCTCTCTTTTGGGGAACGTTTCTTTTTTGCCAAGGCGTTGATGAACTCTCTGATGAAGATGACTGGGCGAGGATAACCGATAAACCGAGGTGCTTGGGCGGGCCAGTCCTGTAACCCTAACAGCAGAAGGATTTTGGGTCAACTACAGAAGGAGCGGGCGGGCGTCCGGCATGGGGGGAGTTGCTGGCCCAGCCGCGCGGTGACCAGGCCAGGCGGGGGCCTCTGGCGGACCAACGCGAGCCAGGACTCCGCACCGGGCAGGGCGTGCAATACTCCTTTGGTGCGATCGGCGCTTACTGCGCACAGCATAGGCCGGATACGGTTCCCCACTGCTGGACCGCGTCCGGCCTTTCTCGTTGTAGTCCTGCGACCAGGCTTTCTGGCCCAGCCAACCTGACGGTCGCGAGCGCCGGGAAGCCTACTTGGTCGTCGACTTGGAGCGGGTCGCGGTCTTGGCCTTCGCGGAGCGCTTCGCAGCCGTTTTGGGGGCTGTCTTGGCCTTGGTGGACCGCTTGGCGGGCTTGACCTTCTTGGGTTTGGCGGCCGTCGCCTTAGCCTTTGTCGATCGTTTGGCCGGCTTGGTCGCCTTCGGTTTGGCGGCCTTTGGCTTGGCGGCCTTTGGCTTGGCCTTGGTGGATCGCTTGGCGGAGGCTTTGGTTGCGGACTTCGCCTTGGCGGCCGGTTTCGCGGCTGCCTTGGCTTTCGCCTTCGCTTTTGGCGACCGCGTGGCTTGCGGCTTCTTCGCGGTCGTACTCTTCGCTGCCTTGGTCCTGGTTACCATGTAGTATGGTCCCTTGATGATCGACGTCCAACTGTCGTCCATGCTCCGTTCGCCCCCGGACGTCTGAAGGGTGCAAACGGAAGTGCCTTACCAATGATCATCGGCAAGGTAGTGACTCGCACATCCGAGTCACTCTTGAATTACGTCCGTCCGGTGCCTCGCGATGTTGTTGACGGTGTTGCCACCGTCATCGGCCACATACGCAAAACACTTAACTTGCGCAATTGAATCAACTTTGCAGGTCTTTCGTCAAGGTGAATTGTTTGACTTCACAAAAAAATGCCGCTTCGAAAAACATTTCAGCCTTTGGCTCTGGTGATCTGCCGTAGCAGAATGCGGCGCCACAACTCGCGTGCGAAACAAGATTGCCCGGTTCTGCTCTGCCTGATGTTTCCCCGCGAGCGCAGCGACCTGGACTTTGCAGTATCATGATCACGTGACGCGCGAACGATCATTCCCCTCAAGGTGACGCGGGCGATGAACTTGCATATCTCTTACTTGCTTCGGTCACTCGAAGACCCACATGAACTGGACGATGAGCAATTGGAGCAGTTTGTCCAATGCTGTCCAACGGTGTTGGAGGCCAGCACTCTCGAAGTGTGCGAACTGTTGGACTCGATGCGGCAACACGGGGTCCTGCATGACCCTCCCCGCGAGACGCTGTTCGACCCGTTATTAACACGACTTGTCGCTCGATCGCGGCAGCGAGAGACGCCTGTTGACCCGCCGACTCAGGATCGTATCGTGTTGTTATACAACGAGTTAGGAAACAAATTGCGGTGCGGTTGGCGGCTCCTGCAGTGGCTGGCAACGGGGACCGGGCAGGACGAGCTCGCGGCGCTTGTCGAATGCCTCGTGGCCCGTCCGCCGGATGATTCTCACTGCGCCGCGCTGGCCCTGACACCCCTGTTTCAACGCCGTGGCTACGACGCCGAAATCCTCTTTCCAAGGCTCTTTGCGGCATTACAGCACCTGAGTGTTGCCGCACCGGTTCTCGATCTGTCAAATTACTTGACTCGCCAAGGAATTGTCACCGCACATCCGGCCGCGGGACGTGGCGGTGACCTGGCCAAACTCTTGGGAAGCCTGGTCCAGCAACTTGCGCGGGTCGCGGAATCTCCCGACTCGCTGGGAGAATCTCCCGAGGTTGTGAGCAAGAAGGTTGACGAGTGCGTCGCGCTGGTCGTGGCACTTTGCGACGCCCTGGCTCTCTTAGGCGACAAGTCTGCCGTGGGAAAACTGTATCAGGCCCTGGAACTGGAGCATCGCCGAATTCGCACCGAGGCGGCCGCGGCGTTGGCAAGACTCGGCGAAGCACAAGGGGTCGAACAGCTGGTGCTCTTGGCGGCCGAGCCTGTGGCACGGTTGCGCGTGATTGCTCACGCCGAAGAATTGGAGGTGGCGGACAAGATTGATCCGCAATACGTCACGCAACAGGCTCAGGCCGAGGCCCGCGTCGCCCTGGAACTCGCGCAACCTTCGTTTTTCGGTATACCGCCCGCGTCGCTCGAGCTGATTGACCAGCGGACGATGTTCTGGCCGGGGTATGACCAGCCCGTGGGCTGTTTTCTGTTTCGCTATGAATACCGATTCGAAGAGGCAAAGTACAGCAATATTGCGATTGCCGGTCCGTTAGTGCATGCTTTTGCCGCAGATCTGAATGACTTGTCTCCGGATGACATTTACGCGGCCTATGCGGGGTGGCATGTGGAGGATGAGAGCGTGTTTGAGGTCCCGCTCGATGCTCCCACCGTTGCTCAAAGAGCTGAAGCCGAGAAGTATGAACGCCGGTTGCGCGACGACGACTATGAATCAATTCAGAGCGTGACGCTGGGGTACTTTTTTGGTGATCGGGCGCTCGTAGCGCGGGCCAGGAGGCAAGGGGTGGCCGGGATTGTGGTCGTAGATCAGGCTAACGCTCAATGGCATCCGACGCGTGCCGTGCGGCATCCGATTGGGGCCCACGAGGCGTTTTGCATCTACAAGGGGCGGCGGCTGCTGAGGTCCTTCAACGATTGAAATCGGGTGATGCAGCCGGTCCGCCGGGGGACCGCTTCTGAGTGCCAGACATCCGATGCCGCCCGACGCCGCATACGCAATCTGGCATGTTGACCCCGCCACGCTACGCTTCCGGTTTCAAGGGACACCCACAGTGGGGACAACACTGGGCACGCAGGGAAACCGCGTTGTGGCAGTCGGGGCATGGTTTCAGGTTGGGGTTGGAGATCACCTGGTTTCTTCTGCCCAGAGTGGTAAAGAGCACCACGATCGCGACCAACATGGGGACTCCAATCAACACCCCCACGATCAGCATCTCGAAAATGCCGGGGAACCCAATAAAAGCACCCATTTTCGTCCTCCTTCGCTGCTCGCCGCACGCAACTACCGGCTTCTGACTGCCGTTCATCGAATCCGCCTGGTATCTCCACCTTGACGCATTGTATTCGTTTGTGCCCCGCACATCTTGCCGCGTAACCGGATCATTCACAGAACTCGCAGGCCTTCACTCGCTCGTTGCTCGCAAGCGCACACTACCCCGCTTTCGGATGCTCGGGTAGGATGTACGTGTGCGCGTGGACGCCGATGGGCGCCCCGCGGTCCGAGATACGAAAACGCTGACGAGCGAGCCGCTATGAAATACGAATCCTTCCTGTTTGTTTTTGCCGCAACAATTTTTTCCACTCCCGCGATGCGGGATGTCTGTCACGCGAATGACGGTCTTGCTTACGAACAGCAGCAAAATGTGGTTTACGCTGAGGTCCACGGCACTGGCCTGCTGATGGATATCTTTACCCCCACTGCAACGCCCAATGGGTTGGCCATCGTAGACGTGGTCAGCGGAGCGTGGTATTCGGATCGCGGAAAAATCCGGGACCATACAATTGCGGGAGTCTACGAAATTTTTTGTTCACGCGGGTATGTGGTGTTTGCTGCGCGGCCCGGATCCAAGACACGTTACACAGCCTCGGAAATGGATCAGCATGTTAAGAATGCCATTCGCTTTACGAAAGAGAATGCCGAGCGTTACGGGATTGATCCCGATCGGATCGGTATCACGGGAGCGTCGGCAGGTGGTCACCTGGCAACTCTCGCCGCCTTGACGCCGGCCGCGGCCGAACCCGACGCCCGGGAGGCGCTTGCGCGACACGATACGACCGTGGCGGCGGTGGGGGTGTTTTTTCCGCCGACCGATTTTCTGAATTGGAGTGACGACCAGCCCATAGACCCAAAGGTACTCGGCCCGCTGCTGTTTGTCGGCGGCGCAGAAGGGCACGCCGACGCGGAGATTCAGGAGGCGGCGCGCACGATCTCGCCTCTCTATCGCGTCGCAAAGCCGACCGCTCCCTTTTTGCTGATCCACGGCGATGCCGACCCCCTCGTGCCGCTCTCCCAATCCGAGAAACTAGTCGAACGCCATCAACCACGCGGGGGGATCAGCCGAGCTGATTGTGAAACAAGGGGGCGGACATCCGTGGCTGACCATTCCGGTGGAAGTCAAGGTTCTGGCCGACTGGTTCGACAAGCAGTTGCGGAACTGATGTCTCTGTGGGTGCCCGCAGCCTGCCATGTTGCTCTGCCCGTGGCTTCCGGCGGGGCTGGTTGCCATGCAAGAACCAGGTGCAGTCAGTCCCCACTCGGGGCACCAGGTGCCTCCAGACGCGCCACGACGGCACAACCACAGGAATCGCTCCAGACGTTGACGCCCGTGCGGCACATGTCCAGGACACGATCGACCGCGATGATGATGCCCTGCATTTCTACCGGTAAGTTGACGGCCTGAAGGATAATCACCATCATCACCAGGCCGGCATGGGGAATTCCTGCCGCTCCAATACTGGCCAACAACGCGGTGACCGCGACCAGGATCTGATTGGTCAACGGCAGGTTGGTTCCGAAATGCAGCTGGGCGATGAACAGCACGGCCACGGCCTCGTAGAGCGCCGTACCGTCCATGTTGACCGTGGCACCGAGCGGCAACACGAAGGAACTGACACGATTGCTGATTTTCGCCCGTTCTTCCACGCAAGCCAGGGTCAAGGGAAGTGTCCCGTTGCTGGAGGCCGAACTGAACGCGGTGAGCAGTGCCGGGCTCATCGCCTGTGCAAACTCGAGCGGATTGCGCCGGGCCACGAACTTCAGGATCAAAGGGAGCACAATCAGTGCATGCGTGGCCAGAGCCAGCAGCACGGTGACCATGTACCATGCCAGCGATCGGAAGACTTCCGGACCCTGCGTGGCGGTGGCATAGAGCATCAGGAAGAGCACGCCGACCGGCGCTAGACGAATGATGGCCATAGTCATCGACATCATGACCTGAAACCCGTCATTGAACAGATCGCGCAGTCGCGCCGCCGTGCTACCTCCGACCAGTGTGGCAAAGATGGCGAAGGCCAGACTGAAGCAGATCACTGACAGGTAATTCGCCTCGGCCAATGCCGTGAAGGGGTTGGGCGGAATCATCGTTTCCAATTGTTGAAACAGCACGCCACCCAGGTCCGCCGAGACTTCCGGCTCCTCCCCGCCGGCAAATTGCATCCCACCCCCAAGGCCGGGCCGGATAAGATTGACCATCAGCAAACCGGTGACTATGGCGAGCATGCTGGTCGCGACATAATAGAGAATCGTGCGACCGAACATGCGACCCAGCTGGCTGGCATGTCCCAGCCCCATGACGCCGGAAACGAGCGACGTGACAATCAGCGGAATGGCTACCATCTGCAGCAAACGCAGAAAGAGATTTCCGATCCGCTGTGCCGACATGCCAATCCAACGAGCCCACGAATTTCCATGCCGCTCGAAAAGCCTGGCCATCTGAGGTTCTTTTTCGGCGAGTCGTTCAACCGTGGCATAAACGTTCTTCTCACCCAGACGAGTCGGATCCACCAGCAGTCGTCGACTTGTTCCGTCGTCGGCTTCCACGCTGATCTCCACTCGGTTGGTCGTGTCGACAAACGAGATCCGTTGCATGCCCTTTGGCAGGCTCTCCTCAGGAACCTGCGACTCTCGCTCGCCCAGCATCACGTTACAGGTCACGCCAATGACTGCACCGACGACCATGCCGATCAGAATTTCCCAGTGCAGGGCGAGACGCGTCATAACCGATTCTCCTTCGGTTGCTCAGTGGAGAACGACGATACAAATGCCGGCCAAGCCCAAGGTTCGCGTTCTTTTGACCACACGGCGCGAGAACTTTGGCTGTCGATTACATGGGGAGTCATCCAGCACAGCTGAATTCTACCGCAAGGATATTGTCAAGCAAAAAGTGCCAATGGTGTTCCCGTTGATTCGTTGCGCGGAGATCTCCAGTGCGTGTCAGCCCTCTGCCGAGGTGATTGAGTCTTGGACACATGCTGTCGTGGAGTCGAGCTTCGCGGTGAACTGCCTTAACACGCGGACGGCAGACCAGACCTGCGGATGGCACGATCGAATCGATTACCTAAGTACTCGTCCGGCAATAAGTTACCGTATTTATCGCCCCTCACCCTACCCTCTCCCCCGCTATTCCCGCTCCGCGGGGCGGTGGAGAGGGAAGCGGAACCGGTAACTTATTTCCGGACGAGTCCTAACGCCCTTTGACACTGGTGCGCACCCGACAGAGATACATATCGGCAGTGATGAACAGGGTCTGACCATCCTCTCCAAAAGTACAGTTCGCAGTCGCTTCGCCCGTATGGAGTATCCCCAACAGCGTTCCTGACGGTGAGAAAACCAACACACCACCGGGGCCAGTAGCCCAGAGGTTGCCCCGCTGGTCGATCGTCATCCCATCAGGCAACCCGCGTCGCTCGGGAACCCACCGCGTGGCATCGAAAAAGATCTTGCCTTCTCCCAAGGTTCCGTCGTCGCGAAGGGGAAAGGCACGCCACAGGGCCGCTTTCGGATCCGACTGAGCCACATAGAGGGTTTTCTCGTCCGGTGACAAGCCAATTCCGTTGGGACGTGTCATTTCCTTGGTCAGCAAGGTGACCGTGCCGTCGGGCGACAACCGATAAACGCCACAAAATGAAAGTTCCGCGTGCGGACCTTCGAGTCCTTCGGGTAACCCATACGGTGGATCTGTGAAGTACAGGTCGCCGTTGGAGTGATAGACCAGATCGTTGGGACTGTTGAATCGCTTACCTTCGTAATGGGACGCCAGCGTCGTGGTCGTACCGTCCGATTCCAGCCGTCGAATCAAACGGTCTCCATGACAACACATCACCAGGCGTCCATCGTGGTCGAGTACCAGTCCGTTGGTGCCGGGCTCACCGCCAGTGAACTTTCTCCGAGCCGGTATAGCCGGCGGGCTCGCGAAACGTACTGATCCCGTCACGCTCGTTCCACGACACGATGCGATTATGGGGAATGTCCGAGAAGAGCAGGCTACGAGTTCTGGGGACCCAGACGGGACCTTCCGACCACTCAAAACCGCTGGCCAGCACTTCGATTGTCGCGTCGCCTGGTACCAGGTGGTCGAATGCCGGATCGAGTCGTTCGATCTGGCCGATGGTTTTGGGGGCCTTGGCCACGGGATCCTGGGCCCAAATGAGGGCTTCGCCGAGAGATCCACTGGCCAACAGACAAACGCTCGCAAAGCTCGTCAATAATCGTCCGCACCACATCGCTCGCACCTCCCCTACACAATTTGCTGAAATGGCCAACCTGGCCCGGATTATTCTCAAAACTCGTAGGGTGGGCCGGCCAACCCGTGTGCCGGTAGGCCGTCGCTCGCTCGTTTTCGCCCCGGCGGAAACAGGCTGTTGCTGCAGAGTCGATCGGCCCCTGTGGACCCTCCAACCTGCGCAGAGCTTGACCTCCGTACGTGAATAATCTGGCCCAGGTGATTGCTTATCGTATAGCTGTGGCGCACGAAACGCAAACAGACCAAGGAGGGATCCCCTGGGTGGCGGTCGCGGTGTGATCTTCTTTCGACTCGGCCGTGTCGAGGGATCGGCAAGCCGATAATCGTTCAACCAGATGAAGTTGTGAACCGCTGGGCGACCAGCCAGCCAGTTGGTATCCCTGGTGGGGTCGACCTCCCCGCCTGCCGGGCGCGTACGGCTGGCGCGAAAGAGAACGTCGAGAAAGCGCCGGGATAAACCGGCTTGGGATGGGGAATGAAAGAGTCCTACAGAGAAGACCTAGCCAGTAACTCTGGCCTCGAACCGTACGCCGGTGGTGGTAACATCGCGGGTGTGGCATCGGCAAGAGGAAACGCAGGCCAGCCATTGAGCTCCGAAATCACAACTTCCGTGTGCCGATCTTGTTCGACGAGGGAGAAGGCAATATCGTCACAGCCGCTAACAGGCGAGGCAGTGACGGACACGGCGGAGTCTGAGAACCTGTGCATGCGTAGACATTCCAAGCGCGAGAACCGGAAGATCCTATTAGTTTCCGTGGGACGGGGTGGCATGTACACCACCCGGCGGAACGGTCAGAAAACGTCTCCGACGGTAATGCTGGCAGGAACACGAATAGGAAGTCAGATGAGTCCGTAGTACCCGCGACGTTGGCGAACAAGGGTGTGGTGGAAGGGTGGTGAGTGTGGTTTCACGTCACACTATCGGCGGCGGTGACGAATTCCAAAGGCATGAATTGGTCGTTCGGGTGTTGGCAACACATAACCTTGCCGGTTTCGCAATGCCCGGATCGCAACTTCAACCGCTGCTGCTCCTGCTCCCAGCTGCCTCTTGACTTATTCTCTAGACTCGTCTCCTAGTCGAGCGAAACGGTCGCCTTCGCTCTTCTTCCAGGCAAACCGCAGAGTTCAATTGTGTTCTCGCTATATGGCAAACTGAGTTGCGTAGATAGAAAGATTACATACCCTTGAGAGTGACATTATTTCTACGTATCTTGATTCCATGGATTGGCTTAACTATCACCACTTGTACTACTTCTGGCTGGTCGCACGCGAAGGAAGCATCGCGCGGGCGGCGGAATATCTGCATTTGGCTCACCCGACAATCAGCAAGCAGCTGCGTCAGTTGGAAACGTCGTTCAATCACACGTTGTTCGATCGCGTCGGCCGTAACCTGATCCTGACGGAGTTCGGTCGAATGGTGTTTCGTTATGCGGAAGAGATTTTCTCCGTTGGCCGTGAGCTGCAAGACGCGGCGCAGGGCCGGCCGGTTGGCCGGCCATTGAAGTTCGAAGTCGGGATCCCGGAGGTCATTCCCAAGTTGATCGCACATCGGTTGCTTGCCCCTGCCTTTCGGTTGAGTGAGGCAATCCACGTCGTTTGCCGTGAAGGGAAGCACGAGGAATTGCTCGCCGAACTCGCTGTGCATCGCTTGGACATCGTCTTTTCTGACGCTCCCGTCAGTCCGACGTCAAACGTGCGCGCATTCAACCACCTTCTTGGGAAGTGTGGTTTGTCCTTTTTTGCAGCTGCGGAACTCGCGTCGAAGTATCGGCGCAAATTCCCTTCGTCCCTTGATGGGGCACCCTTGTTACTTCCTATCGAGACGACCGCGGTTCGTCGCGATCTTGACCAATGGTTTTACGCCGAAGGCATCCGGCCCAGAATTGTTGGCGAGTTTGAAGACACGGCATTGATGAAAGTCTTTG
Source organism: uncultured Planctomycetota bacterium (assembly GCA_963700575.1). Classification (GTDB taxonomy): domain Bacteria; phylum Planctomycetota; class Planctomycetia; order Pirellulales; family Pirellulaceae; genus JAJRVM01. Next base: position 451,484 of record CAVOYC010000005.1, read on the forward strand.
GCCAGGATGGCATAGGATTATTTCCCGCACCAGCCGTGATCGAAGAGGAGGTGTGCCAGCAGTACAACGTGCATGTTGTTGGCCGAACGGAAACCGTGCGCGAAAGATACTACGCAATTTCCGTGGAACGCCGTTTGAAGCATCCGGCGGTTCTCGCCATTTGCGAATCCGCTCGCGACCATCTATTCGCGTAACTTTGGCAGTTTCAAATACCTGGTGCTGAACCCTGCATTCCGCTCGTCCGGCTGCGGATGACCGTCGTGACTGGTTGTCTGCCGATGTGAGACAGGATCTGATCGATGCTGACATAGACTGGCGACTGCCCACAAGGCAGAATCCGATCTAGCCCGGCAACGCTAGCCCGGCAACGCTCACCCGGCAACGAAGTTCTGTGTTACGCTATGGCCATGCATCATCAGCAATTCGTCACAATTCAGTTGCTGGTCGTAGCCTCTGCGTTAGTCTGGGAGCAGCCATGGGAGAACGTGTGCGGTGGCACGTGCATCGATCGCAATTGCACAGCCGGCGAAGAGTCTGCCAGTCCTCCTTATTGCCAAACTCGGGGACAAGCTGGCAGCGACCGTGGCTGTCATTGCTCATGCGGCTGCTGGTACACACAACATGGGGCAGCGTCACATTGGCTCGACAGGTTGCGCCCAGGATCGGTCCAGGGTAAGAGAATACCGGAATCTACGATTGACTCAGTTCGCAGACAGTCCGCTCCTCAAGGCCTTCGGCCAGGCGGGCGTGAGTGTCTTTGTCGCACCGTCCGCAATCGAGAATAAAATTTGCCGGCAAGATCGCGTTCGTCCGATTGGTGAGTTGCCGGATATTCGAGATCGGTTTTGCGCCATCTCCGTGGAACGGAAACTGAAGCAGCCGGCAGTGATAGTGATCTCCAAAACTGCGCGCGGCAAATTACTTACCTAACGTCACTACTCAGCTGGCATCACCGAGCGAGGAAATTCGTGATTGTCGAACTCGTCCGTGCATTGTTCATCATCCTGGCCGCTGGACTGTTGGCGGGAGTCGTTTCCAAGCGGCTTGGACTCTCAACGCTCGTCGGATACGTACTGGCTGGAGCGGTAATCGGCCACGGCGGGTTGGGGTTGGTGGCAGAGGATATCGAAGAAATCGAATACCTCGCACAGGCCGGAGCTCTCCTTCTTCTCTTTGCCATCGGGATCGAATTTTCGCTGGAGGAACTTGCTCGCTTGAGCCGCTTCTTCGTCGTCGGTGGCACCATTCAAATGCTTCTCGTTGCAGCCCCAGTAGGGATGGCATGCGTGCTGTTCGGGGTTTCGTGGGAGTCGACACTATTGATTGCTGCGGCAACGGCGCTCAGCTCGACGGTCCTCGTGTACCGGGCGCTGACCGAGTGGGGCGAAACGGCATCGCCGCAAGGTCGTCGAGCGATCGGGATTCTGCTCTTTCAGGATGTCGCCCTGGTACCGTTGATGTTAGTGGTCCCCTTGCTGGCTGGCCGCGGGCAGGAACTTGGGAAATGGGCATACCTGTTGCTCGCCATGAATTCCGTGTTGTTTGTGGCGGCTGTTCCGGTGCTGCGCAAGGTGATCGCGCGGTGGGGGGTGCCGTTCTTAGGCAATCTGCGAAGCGTTGAATTGGTCATTCTTTTCGCTTTGATCGTGCTGGTGGGTTTCTGTTTGGTAGCGAACATTGCGGGCCTTCCCCCGGCCCTCGGCGCATTTGCCGCCGGACTGGTCTTGAATGGAAACCGCCTGACCGGTCAGGTCGACGCGTTGATCTTGCCATACCGAGAATCCTTCGGTGTCGTCTTCTTCGTCAGCCTGGGCACCCTCTTTGACCCGCGTATTCTCATGGAAAGCCCTGTGCTGCTTTGCGCGGCAGTCCTGGCGGTCCTGGTTCTCAAGGCCGGCGCGGCGACGGTCGCCCTGCGGGTCACCAGACTGCCGTGGCACGCGGCGGCAGGCATGGGGTTGGGCCTGGCCCATTTGGGCGAGCTGTCATTCGTAATTCTCTCAGAAGGCCACCACGCGAATCTCATCAGCGATCTCAACTACGACCGGATGCTGTTTGTGGCAATTGGAACTCTCGCTCTCACACCGCAACTGTTGAAGGCTGGTCTCCAGTGGACTCGTCGGTGGCCCCAAGCTGACCGCGTGTCGCATGACCGTCGCGGAGTTCTCTGGTCGTCGCCCAAAAAGGCGATTGTCATCGGAATGGGGCCGATAGGACGGCAAGCCGCGTCGCAATTGGAAACCATGGGTGTCGATGTCTGTTTGATCGACTTGAGCCCGGTGAATCTCCACGCTTATGCCCAACAAGGCTTCCGCACCATGTCGGGAAATGGAAGTGATCCGGAGGTGCTCGAACGCGCCGAAGCGGTGCACGCGCTGCTGGCCGTCGTCTGCGTGCCCGACGATCGGATCGCCCTGCAAATTGTCAAGTCACTTTGCCGTCTAAGCCCGCAGTGTGCCGTCATCGTGCGCTGCCGCTACCAGTCTAACAAGTCCGCCTTAGAAAAGGCGGGTGCACAATCGGTGGTCATTGAGGAAGTTGAGGCGTCAGGTGCCTTGCTTCGATTGCTCGACCGCATGGATCAAGGAACAACTCGCCATTAGTTGCCGTCTTGAAATCAGGCCTTCACGTGTACTGTCGGCTTGCCGCGGACGGTAAGAACGGGGCAGTCCGCAGATCGAACGATGTCCTCTGCCACGCTGCCGAGAAACAAATGAGCCACCGGTCCGCGGCCATGCGTCCCCATGACGATCATGTCGACATCGTGCTCACGAGCGTATTGTACGATCTTAAGTGACGGACGTCCTTCTTCAATGGCCGTCTCAATGGAGAATCTCTCGCGCCAGGTCGCATCGATACACTCCTCAAGCCTTTGCCGGGTGGCCTTCTGCAGCTCGTCGACGTCGAAGGATGGCGCGCATCCGGTCGACGTCGGTGGCAATTCCAGCGTATTGGAGAGATATCCGATCGCATCGAGGCCGATGAGTGTTTCAGTAGGGTCCTCCGTGTCGGAGACATGCAACAGCGTGATTCTGTCGTGGCTGTCTTGACACAACTCGATCGCATATTCAAGCGCGGCACGTGATGTTTGGCTGAAGTCCGTGGGAACAAGAATGTGACGCATGGACGATCTCCTTGCTCAGTTGTTGTGTTGAAACGCAGCGGAATCGGTGACGTTCCTGAGACTATCGGCGGAGTTGTCTGAGACGTCCGATTTCTTTCCTCCGTTTTCCGGACCAAACCGCGCGTGCAACGATTCCCAATCGAGCACGAGTTTGCCCCCCGTAGATTCGTGCTGTTTGGCCCAGTTCATCAGCAAGTCCAAGCAAGCATGGTCGATATAATCCAGATGCACAAAATCAACGTGCAACTCGGCTCCAACAGGAACGTTTTCCAACTCGCGCCAGGTGCGGAAGCCGAACGAACGTGGCGGCTCCCTGCAGTGAGAGAGTGGCTCGGGTCGCGCCTGGAACTAGCTCCAGTTTTGCGGCAAGATGTGAAAACGTGTACAGGAGCTTGGCCGCCGCAAGTCCGATGCCAACGAGCACTCCGGTAAGCAGATCAAAACAAACGATCGTGCCTACCGTGGCGGCATAGATTGCGACTTCGCCCCAACCGTATTTTCGGAGTTCGTGAATAGATTTCAGATTGACCAGCTTGAATCCGGTGTAGACCAGAATCGCCGCCAGACTCGCGGTGGGAACCAGTCGCAACAAGAAGGCCAGTCCAGCGACGAAGACCAATAGCCAGAATCCATGCAAGATGGCGGACAGACGTGTGCGAGCACCCGCCTGAACATTCGCTGAACTGCGAACAATCACGCCGGTCATGGGGAGCGCACCAAATACGCCGCAAACCATGTTGCCAACACCCTGGGCGAGCAATTCGCGATCGTAACGAGTACGCGGACCTTGGTGCATCTGATCGACCGCCGTCGCGCACAACAACGTTTCCGCACTGGCGACAACAGCGATCAACATCGCGGCTTGAAACAAGGCGGCCCAGGGCGCCGCGCTAAGCACCATAAGACTGGGGAAGTGAACCTCACTCCACAGATTGTCAGGCACTTCCACATAGAACACCGGCACAGCGAACAGGGCGGCGATGAGCGTTGCCAAGACAACTGCCACGACCGGCGCCGGTACGACGTTCAGCTTTTTCGGGACGAATCCCTGCCATAGCAAGATCACGACAATCGTCAAGACACCAAGTTGTGCCGCAAGGTGATGGTTCTTCTGCTGGTCCAAGAGAGCCTCCAGCGACGTCGCGGCATCGACCTGCCGCGTTAGAATATCGCCAACATTGCCCTGCTGCATGGCCACGAGTGCTGCCTCGCTCGTGCTAACCGCCGTAGTCGCGGCCTCGCTGGTTCTCATTGCCCTGTCGCGATCGCCCGCTTGCGTCTCGAAGTCCTTCAGGCGATTTCCAACGATGACCAAGGCCTTCGTAATTTCTGTCTGATCGGTCGTGACGTGCGCTAAGTCGACCTGCCCAATGTCCACGTTTGAGTTGGAATGCTCCGAAGGATTCGCCGCGTTTTCATGACGTGGCACGCGCTCGGCCACGCGTTCGCAGAGGGCAACCTGACGACGGTGCAGTTCGCCCACCGTACGCAGCATCTCCGTGCGAAACCGCCGCACTTCACGGTCATTGAACTCCGGTAGCGCCATCCCTTTCCAGATCGCCTGAGGAATTGTGATCAGGTTCTGGATGCCGCTCCCTTTCGGTTTGTCGTCCACCATCACGTGAAATTGACTGGCGAAAATCAGCACGCCAATGCCGGCTCAGCATGCCCTTGATAACTGCAGGTGAAACCGCGCGAAACCATTGGCCCAACTTCAAGACGCTCGCAACAACCTGAATCAGCCCCGCAATCAGCACGACTGTCCCCAGCATTTCCAGACCGAAGCGTTGCACGATCTCATACACGATAACCGTCAATCCGGCGGCCGGCCCGCTGACCTGTAATGGGCAACCGGCGAGCAATCCGACCACGATTCCACCAACGATGCCCGTGATCAGACCGGCCGCCACGGGAACTCCCGAAGCAATCGCAATACCCATGCACAATGGTAGAGCGACGAGAAACACAACGGCCGATGCCAGTGCATCTTGTCGAGGAGCAGCCAGAAGCCCGAGTTCCTGTCCATTGATGTGACCAAGGGACTGTCTCTTGTCCCCGGAAGAAGTTTCTCCGTTCGTCATTCTTCTACGATCCTCAATTCAAGAAAAGGGCATCGTTTCGTCAAAGCAGCGCCACGGTGGCGATCGGGTGGTGCTTGACTCGTTTCACCTACTAAGGTTGACACAAAGAGTCACGGCGGCGGATCGCCGATTTGGCTGTTTAAGCGGGCAAGCCGACAGGCCAGTCGTTTCAAGTAGCAGACAAGAGCACTTCATTGAACTCGTGCCGAGAAACACGGCGTGATTCGGGAAAGCACAGGATGACGAAACCGCCTATCGCGGCAATTCAAAAGCACTTACATTGCGAAGTTGCCCTCACCTTCCCGCAAGCACGTTCTTCAAACACAGCCACAGCTTTTTCTCGATCCGCATGCCCTCATATGGCGGGGACCTCCGTGCGCGATACCTGAGCCAATGTGCTTTCGAGCGGGAAGTATTGCTCGCGGTCAGGGCAATAGGCAAATACCTGGCCGGTCTCAAACTTGTAAACCCAACCGTGAATATTCAGTTCCTTTCTTGCCAATGCTGCCGCCACGGATGGATGAGTCCGAAGGTGTTCCAGTTGCACAAGCACGTTTTCTTCCACCGTCGTTGTCAAACGTGCGGTCGAGTCCGAAAGGTGTTCATAATTCTCCCGCATGATTCGCCGCGTGGAATCGGCGTAGGACAGCCAGTCGCGGACGGCCGGGAGATCGTCCAGCTTCTCTGGGGCGAGCAGTCCGCTCATCGCTCCGCAATGCGAGTGGCCACAAACGACGATGTCCTTAACCGCAAGGGCTCTCACCGCGTATTCGATGGTTGCCGCTTCACCGCCATTGATTGCTCCGTAGGGTGGAACGATGTTGCCGGCATTGCGTAAGATGAACAATTCACCAGGTTCGGTTTGGGTCAACAGAGCCGGATCGATTCGCGAGTCCGAGCAGGTGATGAACAGCGCCAGCGGTTGCTGCCCCTCGACGAGCCTTTCAAACAATCGCTCCTTTGAGCTGAAGATGTCGTTCCGAAACTGATGGATGCCTTCAACAAGCTTTTGCATTGTCATTACCTTTCGCATGCTGGCGTGTAATCGCGGCTTTCTTCTCCTCGTCATCCAATCGCGTTGAACCGCTCACTTCTTCCTTCGAGGCTCGTTGCGCTTTGTCGCGCTGCCGGTCGAGTATCCGCTCCATTTGCCTGGCTGCGCGATTCGCCGCCCGCGTGACAGCATCCGGTGTCTCGTGCTCGACGGACTCGACTGAGAAACTCCCAAGCCGCTCCATCCGCACCGACAGCCGGCAGAGCTGTTGCGAGCTGACGCGCAATGTGCCGACGTCGCCCACCTGTACCGTGACCTGCTCAATACGGGGACTGAATCGGCTGAGGGCAAAGTAGACCCGACTGGAAATATCCTCACGCGCCGCGTCGTCGAGCGAGCTCGTTCGGCTCGAAACAGTAACATTCACCGGCGTCTCTCCTGTCGTGGCGGTCGCTGAGCAACCTTCTGTAATACTTATACGGCCAATTGAAGAACCGAGGCAGAAAGATTGTCAGTCCTTGATAGTTAGAAAATTTCTACGTATCCCAAGAAGCGTGGGCTGGCTCAATTTTCAGCATCCGTATTAGAGAGCAGACGCTGTCGCCAATCGAAGAATCCGTCTCCGTCATCAACGCTAATGGCTGCTTCCGCCAAAGAGGGGATGTCGGCTGCGGATATCGGCTTCAACCTGTCGGTCCCAAGTATGCTGAACGATGGACTTCGCCCTGTTCGTGCATTCTTGCGACTCTTCCTCATGCCCCAATCGTCGATGGGCAACAGCCATTCCTTCCCACGCCGGGGCGCACATCATGTCCTTGGCGATACAGTGTTGAAATTGGCCCAAGGCTTCCTCGGGAAACCCCTTCTCCAGCAACTCGTGTCCTTGCTTGAGGTTCTCTTGCATGGCGGCGATCTGGGCGTCCAGCCGCAGTCGAATTACGTGTTCCGATTTTACTGTCACGATCGGACAAGGCATTTCTTGTGCGACTTTCCTGGCGACACTTCCCATCAGGATCCGCGAAAGGCCCGTTCGACCAACGGAACCCATCACAAGCAAATCCGATTTCGTTTCACCAGCGACTGCCAGGATTTCTCGGTACGGCTCGCCATAGCGTACCAGTCTGGACCAGCTAACTTGATGGAAGTCATAATCGCCAAGAAATCGTTCAAACTGGGATAAGTACTCCTGCGCGCATGCCTCCCTAGCCTCAGCAGCGAGTTCGCCGAAGCGCTCGTAGTAATTCGGTAAGCCTTGAACCACGGTCAGCAACGTTAATTTCGCCGAGAAACTGCGTGACAGATGGATCGCATTTTTCAGTCCGCGGCCGGACGATTCGGAACAATCCACCGGACAAAGGATGCTATTGATCTTTGTCGAAGAACCCGATTTCACAATCCAGACCGGCTTGGTCGCATTGCGGCGGATTCTGGCTGTCGTCGTACCGAGGCGGAACGGACCATCATCGGTCGATTGACCGGCCCCCATGATGATCACGTTGACGTCGCGTTGCGTTGCCTGCTTGTCAATCTTATCAAATGGTACGCCGCTATCGAAAACCACGTCGACGGTCGGGATTCCCTCCGCGCGAATTTGCTCCGCTATCTCGTCCAAACGATCGTGGACCTTTTCGGCAAACAGGTCCCTGGCACTGGAACAGAAGTCGACGGTTCCCGGCACGACGTGCAACAAACAAATCTCGGAATTGAAGTGCTTCGCGACATACGTGGCGGTTTGCACGGCGCTGTCGGCCGCAGGGCCGAAGTCCGTGGGTACGAGGATTCTCTGCAAAAGCTTCATGGCTGTCTCCTTCTCATAGCAAGGACTACGCGCCGAGTAGGCGCACGCCCAGGCCCCTGTCTCTTCATCGTGATGCCTGGCAATTCAGTCGCCCCGATGAGCCGCGACGTGCCCCGCGCAGCGCCGTTGAGCATCGGCCGTTCGAGCACCACCGGCGAAACGAATCCATCTGGTTTGACTGTCAGCACGGAGCACTCCACCTGCTGAAGAATACTCTCCGCAGTATTGCCAATGAAGAAGCCCGCTATACCGGTGCGGCAGACCGTACCCATGACAATCAGGTCGATCTGCTGCTGATGCGCTAGTTTGGGAATGACATATTGCGCGTCACCCTTAACCAGATGCACGTGTTGATTCACGTTCTCCAACTCGTATTCCTGGAGGAGCCCACTAAGCTGGCGTTCATGTCGTTGACGCTCTTGGAGAGCCCAGGCATCCACTTGTTCTTTCTTCAGATGGGCGAACTCGCCTCGCAAGACCGATTCTCCGAACATCTCCCAGGCGTGGACGACGTGCAGTTCGCTTTGCTCCTGTTCGGCCAGAGACGTCGCCAGGTCCATGATTTTTGCATTGAGTGCGTGATGCTCCGTATCCAGATCAGTAACGCCCGTATCGACGGCGGCCAGAATTCGAGCAAACCGTTTGCCATGCGCGGGCTTCATCACCCAGACGGGACACGGACATTTGCGCATCACTTGCAGCGACGTACTGCCAAAAAACCTCGCCTTGAGTCCTCTCTCATCTTCAGCTGTCATGATCACGAGATCTCGGTTCTCAACCAGCACCTCGCGAATGATTTCCAGGTACTCCGTTCCCGACAATACCTTGGCACCGATTCGGATCCCGCCTCGCTGGAAGAGCCTTACCAACTCGTCCAACTTCTCGCGCCCAGTCGGGGCGACCAACTCATGCACATCCTGATCAGATATCACTTCAGCGCATCGAGGGGCCTGCCCATGCCACGCATCGACTGCCTTGATCACCGTCAATTGCGCCTCGTTTCTCTGGGCCAGTGTCACGGCCCGATCAAGAACCGCGTCGTTGCCGGCCTCATGGTCACAAACCAGAAGGATATTTTTGAATCGCTGCATGTCCGTCACCCCTTCTGAATTGACTCGTGCTCGGTTGGCTCCGGCGTAGTTGAGCTGCAAATGCCGTGCCGACCCGTGTGCCGGCGGCAGCGATGCGCCGCAAGTCGTTTGCCGTAAAGGGAATATGCAACCTCCATGCGATCACCGGTCACGCGCGAAGCGGGCGTTAGATGTTCGCCGGCCGACAGCGAGTCAGGAATCTGACGACGCGACGTCGGCCGTGGCGACTGGTCGAGATCGGGCAACCGCGTCCCGACGAAATCAAGATCCGCAATAGTCACTCGCCTGAGGAGCTCCGCATACAGAAACGGATTCTGCAGACTGAGCGTGACTTCGGCAACTGCGACACTTCGCACCTTGGTAACGCGTCGCACCGGCGCGGGAGGAGATTTTTGGCGGCGTCGAGCAATCTTGATCACTCGCTCATCAAGCTGGCCTGGATTGCTAGTAATCCTCCGGCAGGCGGTACCGTAGCAGGCAGCCCACGCCGCCGAATCGCGTCAGGGATTCACTTTGGTTGACCACTTCGATCGTGCAGTCTTGCTGTTCGGCCAGTCTGACAATCGTCTCTCTCATGTCGAGCTTCTTGCAAGTCCGTGCCTCCGCATTCAGGACACACGTGAGTCTTTCCGGTGGCTGCCCATGAAGCCACAGGCGGTACACCTCCGGCCCAAGGCCGGAGAATAGCTCCTGTTAATCACGAGCATGTCCACCTGTTTCCGGTCTCAAGGCCTGGAGACTGGCCTCCGTGCCCGCAACCGCCAGTCCTCCGATTCGGATCTGCCGCTCGATCTCTTCCGCCGCAAAACGAGATTCCTTCTCTTCCTGTTCGATGAAGGAAGCGAGGGTAGCCTTGACAACGTCTGAAATGGGCGTTCTGCCGGATGCCGGAACAACGTCGATGAGTCTGCTCCGCCATATGTTTGGGCAACTTGCTCCGCACCTGGCTGGTGATCGTGGGATGACCAGCAAGGACCAGGTGAGTGTATCCGCCCGCCGACATCACTTGCTCCAGGATCTTGATCTTCTCCTTGATAAATCTCTGGACGCGGTCCCTGCGGTGGTTCTGGTAGTGTTCCTTGGTCCATTCTCGCCCCACGCGTTCGCGAAGTTCCGGGCGTTGCCTCCACAATTGTTCCGTTACCGCGCCCAGGTTGACCTCATAGATGCGGACGCTCTCTTCGGTGGAGATCATCACCACGTAGCGGTGGTACGTGTCCTTGAGTTCCACCAGGTGGTAGATGTTGGGCGACGTGTCTACCGCCATCCAGTTCGGCAACGGCACACGAAATTGAAGCGGCAGGAAAAACGGCTCTCCGCCGGCGCGGGAGAAAATCGCCACCCCCTTTGCCTCGGGCAGCAGTTTCTCTGCAAGGTACTGGCCGATCGGTTCCAGGGCGTCCTCAAAGTCCTGTCGCGTTTGCCCAGTCAAGCTGCCGATGAGAGGGCGGACTTGTCCATCAAATGCATTGGGGTCCTTGATTCGGCCGTCGTGAAGAGTCAGGTAGCAACTGATGACCGGAGCGTCGGTCTCCGGCAGGGTTGCCAGGGTTCGAACGTGTTTTGTAGGTTTTTGAGTTCCATTGGGCTCACTCGGTTCAGCTCCAAGAACGACCAGTTCGTGGTCGTGTATCCGAGTTGAAGTCTCCAGCAAACGTCAGGCAAGGGGCTTGTTGTTGAAGACGGCAACGTTCATCCGTCGATGACATCAACGACGGTCAATTCCGCGCCGTTGTTCTTCGCCAACGCTACGGCACGCTTGAGCGTTTCCTTCTTCTTGTCAAAGACCAGAAGAATGCCCTTGAATCGCTGCAGGGGCGGGCCTCTCTTGGGAAAATCGTCGCATGAGCAGTCAAACCGCCGGATACGGCACCGGCGGCAGTCTCGCTCTTGAGGAACTTATGACGAGCCAAGCGACTGCCGACGGCTTTCTCCTGGAAAGGGGGATTCATCCTAAGTGCTTCCTAGTTGACTGGATTCAGATTGGTGGCAGTCCCAAGCGATACAGCCGCTTCGCTTTCCGCGAGGTCAAAGTTCGGTTGATTGCTCGCTTCAGTTCGGTGAGGTCCTCTGATTTTTCCACGCAAGCCGTTGCGTGCCGGCTGCGAGCATCGGTCAAGCAGTCTTCATCGTTGGCGGTAAACAGAATGATAGGAACGTCAGGGACAAGCGACCGAATCGGCTCGACCGCATCGAGCCCCCCCAATCTTGGCATGCAAAGATCCAGGATCACGATATCCGGCGGCCTCTTCTGGACCAATTCAATCGCCTCTTGACCGTCACAAGCAAGGACCACTCGATATCCTTCGTCCTCAAGTTCCTCCTTGCAGAACTCGCGGATGTTTTTCTTGTCGTCTGCTACGAGAATGGTCAACATTGCACACCCACCGTGTTTAGCTCGATCCCGTGACGCCTTGATTGCGTTGCACTACGTTTCGCATCGACAGCAAACGTCATGCCAGTGCGTGCCACGACGAGGTTCGATCAGATGTAAGTCGTGTATTGAACGTTAGATAGCAGGAATGCAGGTCTTCGAGAGTTCCTGCGGCAGTGGGAGCCAAATGTTTGCCGAACGACAGTGCGTCAGGAATCGGACAGTAAGGATCATGCTAATCGTCTTTGGCGTGGAGGCCGTGTTTATGCATTTTGGCGTGAAGGGTCGGGCGGGTCAGGCCAAGTAACTCAGCCGCTCGGGTTTGGTTCCCCTTGGTTCGCAACAGGGCTTCGGCCATGAGTAGCCGTTCCGCCTTTTCCAGAAACATCTCGCAGGCACGGACTCCTCCGTGCAGACTTAACCAGCGCTGGACGATATCCAGCAGCCTTTCATCATCAAGATTCACTTCCTCGTCCGACCCGCACTCGCTGTCGAGTTCGAGTGCAAGATGCAGGTCGGCCGCCTGGATGGGGTGCCCCTTGGTTTGGATCATCGCCCGAATGATGCAGTGCTGAAGCTCGCGAACATTGCCCGGCCAGCGATGGCTCTGCAGCAGATCCACGGCATCATCAGAGAGCAGAGGTCTGTCTACGTTCATCTCTCCGGCCGTCCGCTCCAGAAAATAGTCGACCAGCGCGGGGATGTCCTCCCGCCGTTCTCGTAACGGCGGCACCCGAACCGTGACGACGTTCAAACGATAGAAGAGGTCTTCTCGAAAAGCACCCTCCGCGATGCCGACCTCCAGATCTCGGTTGGTGGCGGTCAGCACTCGGACATCGACACGGATTGTCTGGTTGCCACCGAGCCGTTCGAACTCTCTCTCCTGCAATACTCGCAGGATCTTCGCCTGAATGCCCAGTGGCATGTCGCCGATCTCGTCGAGGAAAATGGTTCCTCCATGGGCCTGTTCAAACTTGCCGATCCGCCGAGAAGATGCCCCCGTAAAGGCGCCCTTCTCATAGCCAAACAACTCGCTTTCCAGAAGGGGCTCCGGGATAGCAACGCAGTTGACAATCGATAGCGGAGCATCGTTGCGAAGGCTATGTTGATAGATAGCCCGGGCGACGAGTTCCTTTCCAGTGCCCGATTCGCCCCGAATGAGCACCGTGGCATCTGTTTGTGCCACACGTCCGATGGCTTTGTAAACTTCCTGCATGGAAGAGCTTCGTCCGATGATTGCGTCGCCGGTCGCAGCGGCATCTTGCCGGCCGAGGGCAACTTGGCGTTTCATGAGGCGCGTGCACTCGAGCGCCTTTTCAATCGTCTGGAGCATATCGGCCGGCTCGAACGGCTTGAGATGGTAGTCGAAAGCCCCGTTCTTCGTAGCTTCGACGGCGGTCTCCATAGTCCCTTCGCCGGTCATAATGATCACCGGCAGCTTGGGATGCCTTTGCCTGATCTGCTTGAGAGCTTCCAGGCCGCTCATACCGGGCATGCGGATATCGAGAATCACCAGATCGAGCTCTTCGGCCTCGATGTGTTTCAACGCCGCTTGGGCGCGGTTGGCCGTCATGACTTCGTGTCCTTCTGCGCCAAGTACTTCCGCAAACCCGGAGAGCACATTTCGCTCGTCGTCAACTACCAAGATTCTGCTCATGGGATTCTTCCCTTGCTATCGGAATCCAGACTGCAAACGCCGTTCCCCGCTCGGTTGATGATTCAAGGACGAGGCGTCCGCCGTGCCTCGCCATGATCTGCACTGCAATACAAAGGCCCAGTCCAGTGCCGTTCTCTTTCGTGGTGTAAAAAGGCTCAAAAATTCGCTCACGAACGTCTTGCGGCATTCCTTGGCCTGAATCTCGCACACGCACCACCACCATTGTACGATCGTCTGCCTCGCATGCCGTATTGATGGATATCTGAATCTCGCCATCTTCGTTGGTCGCTTCGACTGCGTTATCGAGCAGGTTAATGAGTACCTGCTTGAATTGATCCGCGTCGGCCATGACCAGAGGTAAGTGCTCAGCATTCGACGCGGGCCAAACGGAGCTTCTTTTCCTCGATCCGGTGGTTGAACAATTCCAGCGTCCGATCAATCAACGAGGAAATGGGCTGCATCTCGAGCTTCAGTTCCGACGGTCGCGAGAATTCTAGAAAATTGCGGACGATCCTCTCCAGCCGCGTGATCTCCTCGGAGACAATCTCGAATTTCCGATCCAATTCCGGATTCTGCCCAACCGCCTTACGGATGGAGAACAGCCACATCTTTACCGCCGTCAGCGGGTTGCGTATTTCGTGGGCGACACCGGCCGCCAGTCTCCCCACCGTGGCCAGTTTCTCAGCATTTATCAACCGCCGGCGATTCTCTTCCAGAGCCGAGCGCGCATCCGACACATCGCACATCAGGGAGTGCAGATACGCGCCGACAGCCGACAATTCATCCTCTGGCATGTCACTGGAATTGACGGATCGCTGTCCAGAGAAACTGCGGGCGTCGGCAACCATTTTTCGCAGCGGTAACAGCACACCGTGAAGAAACAGCCAGGCAAGAACCAGTGCCAAGTCCAATCGTCGAGCCTGCCACCCCGGCTACGAGCCAGGTGACGTGACCGATTCGCTGCTCGGCACGAGCTGTCGCCGAATCGATGGAGCGTTTGTTCTCTGCAACGAAATCTCTCAGTAGGCCGTCGACCATTTGGGAAAGGCCGCTCACCTCGCTGACGAAGACCGATATCGCCTCGTCTTTCTTTCCGCTTTGATGTAGCGAGATCACTTCCCTGAGCTTTTCGTCATATTTCCGGTAGGCCTCTTCCAGCCCATCCAGGATCTTCTCTTCGTCGGAACTGAGGACAGATTTCTTTGTTCGATCGAGTGCCTCGTGGAAGAACTGCTTCTTCTGCTCGAAATCTTGAAGCCACTTGGGATCCCCCTTAGTCCAGAATGAATGAGACCACCAGGCCCCGCGTTTCGAGCAGGGCAAATTCTAGTTCTTCAGCGGCGCGAGACTGGGGAGACTTCCGGCGACGGAGTTCCGCATCAGTCCCCCGATATGCCACGTCGCGAAAAGCGCCGCGACGCTGCTGAGCAGAGCCAGGGCAACCACACCCACGATTGTCACGGTGATCTTTGTTGTCAGTCGTGAATACATTAGAAGTGTCCAAGAGATCACGCGTTCGATGCCATGGGGATGCTCGTGATCGCCACATCGTCGCGACACCTGCTTTCGGAAGTATCACCGCCGATGCGACTCTCCCCTCGCACGATCGCTAAAGGTGTTCCTTTTCAAGCTCCTCGATGTTTCCCAAGAAGCGATCATAGTCTTCGGACTCACGTGGAGAGTAGTTCAGGTTCTTCAACAGGCCGGTCAGTTGCGTGAAGTAGCCGCGGGCCTGCTCCTTGTCGTCGAAGCGATAATTACGCCCCACAAGACGATTGATCAGCGAGAATGTCTCTTTCTGCCTCTCCAGAGGCGCCGATACGTCGACCGGATCAAACGCGTCTTGTTGCAGGTAGACCATGTCCACGAGCGTCGCCTTCTGGTAGGTCACAAAATCCTCCAGCGTGATTCCCTCTTCTCCGGTAACCTGCATCATTTGGAAAACGCTGTCGCCCTGCTCCAACAGTTTCAGCATGCTCTCGACCGATTCACTCCAGTCGGGTTGGACGTGTCTGTCGAAATAAGGTGCCAGCTGCTCACGATATCGCGACCAGGAGGTCAACGGGTCGACGGCCGGATAGAACCGCTTGTATGCCCGCTCGTAAGACAGCCCGAGAAACGTCTTGACGGTGCCCAGTGTCGATTGGGTCACCGGCTCCTCGAAGTTACCACCGGCTGGTGAGACCGTGCCGATCATGGTCAAGCTGCCGGCGGTCCCATCGCTGCTACGAATAACGCCGGCCCGCTCGTAGACGCTCTTGATGGCCGAATCAAGATAGGCCGGATACGCTTCCTCGCCGGGGATCTCTTCCAACCGGCCGGAAGTCTCGCGCATCGCCTGAGCCCAACGCGAGGTTGAATCGGCCAACAATAACACGTCAAGCCCCATCTGGCGATAGTATTCGCCCAGGGTGATGCCGGTGTAGATCGACGCTTCCCGCGCGGGAACAGGCATGGACGAGGTGTTGCAGATAATGATGGTGCGATCCATCAGCGGCCCTTCGCCGCGAGGGTCCTGCATCTCGGAGAATTCGACGAGTGTTTCCACGACTTCCCCCGCCCGCTCACCGCAGGCCACCACGATCACGATGTCGACCGCCGAGTAGCGAGCGATCAGCCCTTGCAGAACCGTCTTGCCGGCACCGAACGGGCCGGGAATACAAGCGGTGCCACCCCGGGCGATAGGGAAAAACGTGTCAATCAGCCGAATCGTCGTGGTCAGCGGCTCGGTCGGGTATTGGCGTTCGACGAACCGCCGGCGCAGCAACGTGGCCGGTAGTGGTCTGCGTACTGGCCAAGTCTGCTTCATCGTCAGCAGCCGTTCGTGCCCGAAGGTGTCACGGATTCGGGCCACCGGTTCATCTACGGTGAGACTACCGCTTTGGATCCACGTCACGTTCAGTTCACCCGTTTCGGCAAACGGCACCATGATTTTGTGCGTGATCTGCCGCTCCTGGACCGTACCCAGTGTATCGCCCGCCTTGACTCTATCGCCTGTTCTCCGAGTGGGCGTGAACGTCCATTTTTGTCGCGTGTCGAGTGGCTCGACGTATCGACCGCGCCGGAGGAAGGTGCCATCCGCAATTGCCAGTGTTTTGAGCGGATTTTGCAGCCCGTCGTAGATAGTACCGAGCAGCCCGGGCCCCAAAGTGGCCGATAGCTGCTGACCGGTGAGTTCGACGCGATTGCCGACTTGCACGCCCTGCGTCTCTTCGAAGACCTGCAAATCGGCGGTTCGACCGCGAATGCGCAAGACCTCTGCCTTGAGCATCTGCTTTCCAATGCAGACGTAGGCACACTTCGTTCTTCATGATGGAGCCTTCTGCAGCCTCCATCGTGACGATGTTCCCGTTGACGCCGATTACGACGGCCTCATTAGTACAGGTTGGCGTATTCACTGAGTGACTCCGTGACGAGTTGTTCAAAGCGTTGCCGGCCGAGCGTGGCGTCCTGGCCAACCCACCGGTTGAGAATCTCCCAGCGAGCCAGATAGAGCAGCACCGCTTCCAGATCAAAAAAATGTTGTTCGGCCAACCTCGTCCAACGGTTCCAGCCCACTCCGAGCAGTATTCGCTCCACTGGCAGGCAATCGGTGGTGTCCAGCAGCCCGTCCACTTCGGAAATCCAGGGGTGCCGCCAGGCGAGCTTGAACTGCGGATGGTCCCAGTTTCGCCGGATATGGTCGATCCACTGTCCTACGCCGGGCGGCGGCGGCAGGCCACGCCGTCTCCGTCGCAGACCGCTCATGATGGTCCGGATGTCCATGCGAAAGGAGACGATATCGCGTGCCAACGAATTCGCCATCGTCGCCATAAATTCCTCATAGTAGGGGATCACTTCCTCGTCCGTGCGATCCCGACGCTGACGATCCCAAAGCAGAAACGCCCGCAATCGCGTCACAACCTCGGCATCCTCAGGCATGAGCATTTTCAGCCTGTGCTCCAGTCGGGGCAGAGTGATCGGCACACGATCCACCTCGAAACTCCGCGGCAGAGCCGGGAGGCTGGTAATCAGCGTGTAGTAGGTATTGCCGTGTTTCATCGATACACCTTACTGCAGCATGCCTTCCATCATCGCTCGGAACCGCGGCAGAAGATGTCGTAACAGAAGCCGCGAGATGGCTTTGTCGTCGAGCGTGATTTCCACGTCATCGTTGACCATTTTGACGACAATGCCGGATGAGTTGTCTACGGTTGCTCCGAACGTGAACCCTTCGCGCATCATGTCGCCTGCCAGAGCCAGCACAAAGTGACTCAGGGTGCCCTCGGTGACTTCCTCGGATGTCGCCGGAGTTCTTCCAACGGCACCCAATCTTCAGGCAGCAGCAACTCCATGGGTTCCCCGCTGTCCTTGGGTACAGCACGCCCGGCGATTTCCAAGATCAGCCGTTCGATAAACTGCTCGTCGCTGAGCGAGTGCGAAACGAGTCGCCGCACCTGATCGGCAAATCGCTCGGAAATCTCTTCCTTCAGCGCGAGAACCGCATCACGCCCCGCCAGTCGCAGGGCTTCCTCACCGGCTGCCCGAATATTGTCCGCCTCCTTTCTCGCATGCTGGAGAGTCTCCGCAGCTTCTTGGCGAGCCTGATCGAGCATTTGCGCGGCCCGCCGCCGCGCGTCGGCCAGCAGTTGCTCGGCCTGCTCTTTGCCTTCCTCAACACCTCTGTTCTCGCAGGCGATCGATTAGCTCCTGAACGCCCGAGGATCGTTCTTTCTCGGTCATGATGCGTAAGTCCTTTCTCAGGAACCTAGTTGGCTCCGGGAATGCCGGCACTGACAACCAAAGCAAAGACAAACGCAAAGACGGCGAAACCTTCGACGATCGCCGCCGGGGCTATCGACAGACCGAACACTTCCGGTTTGCTCTTGCTGACGTTGATCGCCGAGGCGCAGCACGCCCCCTGCATCATGGCACTCATCAACAGGGCCACTCCCGCCAGGATACCGATCCCCGCCAATCCGGGAGCGGACGCGGAGGTGACTTCCCGGGAATTCAACGTGAACATGACGACGATACCATAGATTGTCTGGGAAGAGGGTAGGGCCGAAACGCCGACGTAGCGTCCGTATCCACTTTCGACCTCGAGCATGGCGCCGCACGCTGCCTGCCCGGCCCGTGTGCAGCCGAGAATGCTTCCGATGGCGCCCAGCGCGGTGGGAGCGTATAGACCTGCCCAACCCAAGGCTAGGATGAGTGATTCCATCACGGACTCGCTTTCTTGCAGAATGCCTGAAAAGGGTAACCTTCTTCGGAAAGGCTCCAGTTGAAAAACTCGATGCAGTTCAAACGCAATCCGTGCACGACGCCCCCCATCACGGCCAGTGCGAAATTAAGCCCATGACCGAGCACGAGAATGAGTGCCGCCGCCAGGAGGCCGACGCCGCGAGACTTCGCGGTGGTGCCTGCGATCTCGTTGAACGTCGCGGCCAACTGTGTGCTGGCCAGGCCGAGGGCAAACAGCCGCAGATAACTGAGCACGTCGCCGAATGCCTTGGAAATTCCGGTGAGACCGATCAGCCCGTCGAGCAGTCGCCGTCCAAAGTCCGTGAACAGGTCCGAAGACAAGTGGCCGGTGGCTGCTGAAGAGGAGAATCGCCCCGGCACCACCGATCAACAGGGGGATATCGATGGGCAACAGCAGTCCCTCGGGATCGTCACTCACGATTTCAAACCCCGCAATCAACCCGCCCAGAAGCATCGCAACCCAGCCGAGCGCGGCCAGCGCCCTGAACGATCGTCGCAGGCGCCACGCCGTGACCAGGTTCGCCAGTACCAAGTGAAGGACGCCGATGAGAATGGAAAGACGCATCATCGTACTCTGATCCATGGTGTCGAGTACCTTCCACGACGCCAGGACCGATCCCTCGGCGGGACTTACGCCGAAATAGCTTCCCACCATCACCCCGTAACCGACCGACGCCACGACCACGGCTGAGAACAGGTTTCGCAGACGGATACCCGAGCAAGTACGCCCCAGCTTCCGCCACATCAACAGCAGTGCGACGCCCAGCATCAGTGCGTAGCCGGCGTCGGAGAGGATCATGGCGAAAAAGACGGTGAAAGAAAAAAACACGACCACCGACGGATCCCACGTACGGTAGCCAGGCGTCATGTAGAACGTAACGGTGTTTTCACCACCAGCCAGCAATTCCGGGTTGTCCAGCAGGGTGGGTGGATTGTCTTCCGGCTCCGGCTCCTTGGCAGAAAGGGCCAGAGCGTGTTTTCGGGCGAACTCCTCTATCTGATGCACCGCTCCACGGGGCGCCCAACCTTGCACGGCGAAAACTCGCGATTCGTCCCATGTCTGCTGTCCGGCATGCTCCAAGACAGCTCGATCATCGGCTTTCGCCATCGTGTGCGCCATGAGAGAACGCCAGCGGGTCAACTTCACGCGACGCCAGTGTAGGTCCTCCAATTCGTGTTCCACTTCCTCCATGACGCTCGATGAGCCGTGACAACGAGCGGGGATCTAGGTTCTCGGGTGACACGGGCATGCCCTGCGGTTCGTTCGCAGCAACGATGACAACATAATCGAAGCGTGGATCGCGCGCGACCGCTTGCCAAACGAGGTCTGCTCCCCTCAATGCCTCCATGCGATAGTGCGGAACGACATAGAACCAGAGCCGCGCCCCACCGAGTTCCTCTTCAAGCGGCACGCGGAACTCCCCCCACGGCTCGAGAGCATCGATCGCTTTGAGCACAAAGTCGCGTTCGTCGTGCAACTTCTGCTCGCGCCCACGAATTTCCAATGCCTCTCGCTCGACTTCGGCAAAGCTAAAATTCTCGGAGTCCTTCACTTGGCGTCGTTGAATCGGGCACGCCCGTAAGTAGTGCAACGCCTCATGGGCTTCGACCGAGAATCCCGGGGCTGGCCGCCCCTCACCCGTTCCCGGAGTGAGGTTCACCAAGTGCACGCAACCGAGACTTTGCAGGCCGTCGAGAACGGCCTCCTTCTGGTCAGCGAGCCCGTAAAGGGTGATTTTGTTGACTGGGGTAATGGCCATCAGCGGTGTCCCTGCTGCCTTGCTTCGCGTTGATGTTTCGCTTTGACGATCTTCGAGCGAACCACCGCGGCCCGTTCCGCGTCGGCCATGAAGATATGAATACGGTGAATGTTCTTCTGGGCGGTTGGGATCAACACCTTCTCGAACAGGTTGACCCGTTGCGTGGTGCGGCGCACCGCCTCATCCAATCGGGCGACTCGCTCTCGGTGGACTTGTTCGTGGATACGCAGTGCGCTCATCTGTTGCACGCAGTCCAGCAAGGTGTCCACCCAGAAAGGCTTGGCCAACGTGGAGTACTCTTCGACGACAAACTCGATATCTTGCACCACCGGCAGTCTGACGCCGACGACGTTTTCCTCACCGATCCCCACGGTTCCAACTCTCACGTAGCCGGAGAGATCCATGGCCGTGGCACCCAGGAGCGGCAGCAGTTCTGCCAATGATGTCGCGAACTCGTCGATCTCCCGTCGCGTCACGACCAAGGCTCTTTCAGCACTCTTCAACTCCGCCATCAATTGCCGGCGTTTGAGATCAAGCGACGGCAGAAAACGTTGAAACGTCTTCAACTGGTCACACTCACTCTTCAGCGAACTCTTGTTCAACGCCAGAGTACCCATCGTCAGTTCACCCGTATTCTCACCCGTTTAGCTTGCCGTCCGGTCGGGCAAAGTAACCAGCCTACATCTACCGGCTAACTTGCATTTGTCGCATGTGTTTTCGGGTAGTACTTGTCTACCAGTGTCTGCTTCATCAACAGTTCCTGCGGCTCGAAGCACTCGGAGAGCGTCAGCCAGGAGAGGTCCAGGGCCGCGTCCAAACGCATCGACACTTCGATGTTCATGAATCGCTGGTGAAACAGCTTGCCAAACTTCAACGCCTTGCAGTCGAAAGGCGACAGTTCAAAGGCCATCGCCTTCTTCCTTTCGGCATCCTTGCCTGCGGAGTAGAACCGCACCATGGTGTTCATGACTTGCGAGTGATCTTCGCGCGTTACCTTGCCGATCACTTGCTGTTTCAACCGCGACAAGGAGCCGAACGGGTCGATCGTGCCGTCGTGAAGGTAGAACTGTCCTTCGGTGATGTAGCCGGTATTGTCGGGTACCGGGTGGGTTACATCGTCCCCCGGCATGGTGGTCACGGTCAGGACAGTCACGGAGCCGGCATCGCGGTAATCACAGGCCCGCTCGTACCGCTGGGCCAACTGACTGTA
Organism: uncultured Planctomycetota bacterium; assembly: GCA_963700575.1. Classification (GTDB taxonomy): domain Bacteria; phylum Planctomycetota; class Planctomycetia; order Pirellulales; family Pirellulaceae; genus JAJRVM01. Next base: position 472,817 of record CAVOYC010000005.1, read on the forward strand.
CAGATCGCCCACATAGCCCCGGTTCGCTGGTACTCGCTCCATGGCAATCCCAATCTCTTTGAGCGCGTCGGCGTAGGCCGTCATGTCGGTCAGCAACACCAGCACGCGCTTCCCTTCTTCTATGGCAAATCGCTCCGCCACCTTCAGCGTCATGTCCGGCACCAGCAGGCGTTCCACGAGGGGATCAGACGCCTGGTTCACAAACATCACTACCCGCGAGAAAACACCCTCCTCTTCAAATGTCGTGCGGAAGAAATGGTAGTCGTCGAAGATCAGCCCCATGCCGCCAAAGACAATGATGTCGGCGTCGGTTTGGATTCCGATGCGGGCCAGGAGTTGGTTGTAAGGCTCCCCGGCAGTCGAAAAGATGGGAATTTTCTGGCTCTCTACCAGGCAGTTGAACAGGTCGATCATCGGGACCTTTGTGTGGATCATGTTCTTGGGCAAGATCCGCATGGTCGGATTGACCGACGGTCCGCCAATGTCGAGACGGGGATCGCCCGAGAGCATCGGCCCATTGTCGATAGGCTCGCCCGATCCCCGAAAGACGCGTCCCAAGATGTTCGGCGAATAAGTCACTTGCATGGGATGGCCGAGATAGCGAACCTTGGCATTGGTCGAGATGCCCCTTCCACCGCCAAACACCTGGAGCGAAACCTCGTCGCCCTCCAGTTGAATCACCTGCGCCAGTGACTCTTCACCGTCCCAATTCTCCACCAGCGCCAAGTCACCGAAGCCTACGTTCGTAGCGCGGATCCTGAGAATGTCTCCAACGATTGCAAGAACTCGTGTGTGTCGAATCAGATCTTGAAACATTGTTCTCTTTCCACACTCCTTGTATGCGGCAGGTTCTCTGGCACAGGATGAATGAATCTCGGCCCTGCGGTTGAGGTGCAACGAGACGCAGAATCTGGGCAAACCGGCTCAGCCGAAGTCGAAAAGTTCTCCCCAAAACGAGTGCTCGCTTCTGCGGCGTCGAGTGTCGGTGTGATAATCGTCATACGATGTGGAAAGCAATCGGTGTGCCAGAGCGGATCGCTAATACGCCGGCTAATTTGCAAGTCTCTACCAAACCAAAGGTTGCAGCGGGCGATGGCACACCAACTGGTGCACAAAGTCGCCACCGAGTGTCGGCTGATCGACAGGTCGTCAGAAAGCTGACACCGAAAGTTGCCCGTGACGTGTTGCCCTCGACATAGGAAATCGTGAAGCAGACGTGCCTGGCAAAATTCACGAGCTCTGCAACGATATGCTCGATGTATTTTCCGGGACCGACGACGCAAACGCGGCGTTGTTAACGGCAATGACCTGTTCGCTTGCTCCCAATGCCATTGACGATTACGGCCCAGCAATAACACTCGCCCGCCAATCGCGGAGTTGTTGTCGGGACCTCTTGTGCGTAGGTGGCAGGCCATGGCAACGCCAATAGATGCAAGAGTACTGCAATTTCACACGCGAATATCGGACGAGACTTCATTTCAGCACCTCACGTGTATGGACCATTCTTCGTCCTTCGCAGGTTTGCCTGTTCGGCGATTCAGCGAACGACATCTGTGTGATCACTCGCCAATTGATCCAACTTGTGCACCTCAATGGTTACGTGTTCCAGCCCTATCCCTTTCGGCAACAGGGACCTGTAGTGCGTCGAGAAAGCGCCGGGATAAACCGGCTTGGAATAGGGAATGAAAGAGTCCTACAGAGAAGACCTAGCCAGTCACTCTGGCCTCGAACCGTACGCTGGCGATGGTGACATCGCGGGTGTAGCATCGGCAAGAGGAAACGCAGGCCAGCCATTGAGCTCCGAAATCAGCAACTTCCGTGTGCCGATCCTGTTCTGACGAGGGAGAAGGCAACATCGTCGCAGCCGCTAATGGCGAGGAGCGGACGGACGCGGCGGAGTCGAAGACCCTGTGCATGTGTCGAAATTCCAAGCGCGAGAACCGGGAGATCCTGTTGGTTTCCGCTGGGCAGGGTGGCATGTTCCCCGGCCGGCGGAACGGTCCAGAAAACGTCTCAGACGGTACAGCTGACATGAACGCCAACAGGAAGTCAGATGAGTCCGTAGTACCTGCGACGTCGGCGAACAACGGTGCTGCTGAAGCACCTGCGGAGTCGATGGAGGAAAGGGACTCAGCCAAGAGGAACGCCGAGCAGAGCTGCCTTGCCCCGGACACCGAGCCGGATCAAACGCAAGTCACGCGGACTGCACGGCGTGCGCGAAGCTGCCCGCAAGGACAGCACGCTCAAGTTCACGGCCCTGTTGCACCACGTCAACGAAGACTGCCTGACCGAAGCCTTCTTCAACCTGAAGAAGACGGCGGCCGTCGGAGTCGATGGGGTGACCTGGCATGAGTATGAGCGGAACGTGGAGGCCAACATTGCAGACCTCCACGATCGGATTCACCGGGGAGCCTACCGGGCGAAGCCTTCTCGTAGAAGCTGGATACCCAAACCCGACGGCCGGCAACGACCGCTGGGCATCGCCTCGCTGGAGGACAAGATCGTCCAGCAGGCGGTGCTAGTGGGTATTGCAAAGCATCTACGAGCAGGACTTTCTCGGATTCAGCTATGGCTTCCGGCCTGGTCGCAGCCAGCACGACGCACTCGATGCGTTGAGCGTGGCGATTACCAGCAAACGGGTGAACTGGATACTGGATGCCGATATCGAAGGCTTCTTTGACACGATCGACCATGAATGGTTGATCAAGTTCCTGGAGCATCGGATCGGCGATCGCCGCATTCTTCGGCTGATCCGCAAATGGCTTCGAGCCGGGGTCAGCGAGGAAGGCGAGTGGTCGAAGACGAACGTAGGAACGCCACAAGGAGCGGTGATTTCACCGCTGCTGTCGAACGTGTACCTGCACTACGTCTTCGACCTGTGGATCGAGTGGTGGCGGAAACACCGCTGCCGCGGCGATGTGGTGGTGGTGCGCTATGCGGATGACTTCGTGATCGGCTTTGAGAACCACGAGCGAGGCGAGCGGCGTGTCTGGAGGAACTCCGCACGCGGTTTGCCAAGTTTGGCTTGAAGCTGCACGAAGGGAAAACGCGTCTGATCGAGTTCGGCCGCTATGCGACCGAACGACGTGCAGGACGCGGCGAGAGGCCGGCCGGAAACCTTCGACTTTCTTGGCTTCACGCACAAGTGTGCCAAGACGCGCAAGCAGGGCTGGTTCACGATCCATCGCACAGTCGATCGCCAAACGCATGCGTGCGACACTCCAGGCGATCAAGACCGAAGCTGCGCAAACGGATGCACCGGCCACTGGGCGAAACGGCCCGGTGGCTGCGGCGTGTTGTGCAGGGCTGGCTGAACTATCATGCCGTCCCGAGCAACAGTCAGCCGCATCGGCCGTTTCGTCGACGAGGTGACTCGTCTCTGGCTGCAGGTGATCCGTCGTCGCAGCCAACGAGGTCGCAGCCGTTGGACGTGGGCAACGGATGCAGCGTCCTCGCGAGACGGCACCTCCCGCGTCCGCGCATCATCCATCCCTATCCCAGAGCAACGATTTCGCGCCCGACTCAAGGCAGGAGCCGTATGAGGTAATTCTTCACGTACGGATCTGTGCGGGGGGCCGCCGGCAACGGCGGTCCCTACCGCGATAGTTCCAACTTCGAACGTCGAAGGAGGTGGTTCAAGAGACAAGAATACAACGTCGGGGACCTAGAGCTGCGAGTTGAGAATCGGTGCTCCACTCTCCACTCTCACTCGAGAATAATATCGTCCACCGTATGCCCCGATGGAATCATAGGCAGAACGTGTTCCACATAGGGGACCTGGACATCCAGCACGAAGGGGCCTGGATACTCGAGCATCTCATCCAGGGCCGCGCTGAGGTCGGCTTTCATGCTGACGCGAGCCCCACCGCAACCGTATCCCTTGGCAATCGTGACGAAATCGGGATACGGCTCGGCCGCGTAGACGCTTTGGCCATTGCCTTTCGCCTCGGCGTGGTGGATTGGGCCCAAGTAGGTGTGGGCTCGGTTGCCAGCCATGAAACGGTCTTCCCACTGCACGACCATGCCGAGATGTTGATTGTTCAACAGCAAGACTTTGACCGGAAGTTGTTCGCAGTGGCAGGTGGCTAGTTCCTGAATGTTCATCTGGAAACTGCCGTCCCCGTCCACATCGACCACCGTGGCGTCGGGGAAAGCCGCTTGAGCCCCCATGGCGGAGGGTAAACCAAAACCCATCGTGCCCAATCCCGAGCTCGACAACCAGGTTCGAGGCGACTTGAATTTGTAGTACTGCGCCACCCACATCTGATGTTGACCGACGCCTGAGGTGATGATGGTCTTGCGATCACGCGTTTTCTGCCACAGCAGGGAAATGGCGTGTTGTTGCAGAATGCCATCAAACTGTTCATTGTACTTGAACGGGAAGTCGGATTTCCATTGTTGGCATTGATCAACCCATGGGGCGGTTTCCGTTTTCGTCGGCTCCACCACCTTGTTCAATTCGGCCAGTACGTATTTCACGTCGCTGACAATCGGGATGTGCGCCGGTTTGTTCTTATTCAATTCGGAGGGATCGATGTCGACGTGAATAATTTTGGCATGTTTGGCGAATTCAGCGAGTTTGCCTGTCACACGGTCGTCGAAGCGGACTCCGAAGGCCAGCAGCAGATCACAGTTCTGCACGGCGCGATTGCCATAGACGCTGCCGTGCATGCCGAGCATGTCGAGTGAAAGCGGATCGGTATTGGGGATCGCGCCGAGTCCCATGAGCGTCATCACGACGGGAATGCCGGTAATCTCGACCAGTGTGCGCAACTCTTCGCTGGCACCGGAGCAAATGATGCCACCCCCGCAGTAGAGTATCGGACGCCTGGAGAGTTTGATGGCGGCCGCGATCTGCTGGATCTGCTCCGGCCTGGCGTGCGGGTTTTCACCCCGATAGCCAGGCAAATTCATGGGTGCCTCCCAATCAGGAATGCAACTGTCCATTTGAATGTCTTTGGGTAGATCGATCAGCACGGGCCCCGCGCGTCCTGTGGTCGCGATGTGGAACGCTTCACGCACGACGCGCGTGATGTCCCTGACGTCCGTCACCAGGTAGTGATGTTTGGTGATGCCGCGACAGACCTCGACGATGGGTGTCTCTTGAAACGCGTCGGAGCCGATGACCGGAGTGGCCACCTGTCCCGTAATGGCGATCAGAGGGATGCTGTCGAGTTTGGCATCGGCGATGGCGGTCACCAGATTGGTCGCTCCGGGTCCGCTGGTCGCCATGCAGACGCCCGGCTTGCCCGTCGTCCGCGCGTAGCCCTGGGCCGCAAAGGCTCCGCCCTGTTCGTGGCGTGGCAGAATGGTCCGAATCCTGTCGCAATAGCGCGTCAGCGCCTGGTGGATCGGCATGCTGGTTCCACCGGGATAGGCAAACATCACTTCGACGTTATGGTTGACCAACGACTTGACAAGAATATCGGCGCCGTGCATCAATTCCTGTTTCGTGGCCTGGTCAGTCGCGGACATGTCAACTCCCACATTTTCCCGCCTGTAGCGGGGCAACGAGCGAAAATCTGTAAACCAAGTAAGTCTAGGCGTTCCATTGCCGCGATTCAAGGCAAGACTGCCGGGCCGGCCAATTGATCCCTTTGGTGCGTCCTGCTACCGTGGGGGCCATGTGGCAAATCGCGATCATCGCAGTGTTTGGAGCGGTCGGTGCCGTCGCCCGGTATACGGTCAGCGGCTGGACCTACCGCGTACTGGGGGAATCGTTTCCTTACGGGACGCTGGCCGTCAATCTGATCGGTTGCTTTCTGCTGGGAGCCGTGGTCCATATTAACCAGACGACGGAACTGATTCCGGCACCGCTGCGTCAGGGCGTGACGATCGGGATGCTCGGCGCATTCACGACCTTTTCCACGTTTGGCTACGAGAGTCTCGAGCGGTTGCAGGCGGGGCAGTGGCGGATCGGCTTGCTGAACATCGCGGCCAGCGTGTTCCTGGGCCTGTTGGCGGTCTGGCTGGGCTTGACGTTGGGTCGGCAATGGTACGGAGGCGTTTAGCGGCCTTCGGGGGAGGTGTGGCGATGCGCGTGCTTGAGGGCGAACAAGTCTTGATGCGAATCTTCATCGGAGAGGGCGACTGGTACGGGAGGAAACCGCTGTACCAGGCGCTCGTCGAGCTCTTTCGCTTACAGAAGCTGGCAGGGGCAACGGTGTTGCGCGGGACCCTCGGTTTCGGGGCCAAGAGCCATCTGCACACGGCTCAGCTGCTACGTCTGAGCCAGGACTTGCCGGTCGTGATTGAAGTGGTGGATACGACCGAAAAAATCGAGAGCGTGATGCCTAAGATTGACGAGATGGTCCAGGACGGTCTGATCACGCTCGAGAAGGTCCGCGTGGTCCGCTATGCGGCCAAGTGAACCCCGCTTGTGTCACAGGGCCGGGCGCGTGATGGCGGCGTTTGTTCCGCGGGAGCAGTGACGGTTGGGGGCAACGTGGAATTCGCGGCGCCGCATCGTGGATCGGCAGCAGCGGACGACGCTCACGGTTTGAGCACGCTTACGGTTTGAGTGTTCGGACCAGGTAGGCACCGGTCTGGTTATCCGCCAACGCCGCGATTTCTTCGGGCGTGCCGGTGGCAATGATGTGACCGCCACCCTCACCCCCTTCCGGTCCCAGGTCGATGATCCAATCGGCGGTTTTGATCACATCCAGATTGTGTTCAATGACGATCACCGAATTGCCGCGATCGACGAGCTGGTTGAGCACGTGCAGCAGCAGACGGATGTCATCGAAGTGCAAGCCCGTGGTCGGTTCGTCGAGCAAGTAGAGCGTTTTGCCCGTATCGACACGGGCCAACTGGGTAGCCAGCTTGACGCGCTGGGCTTCGCCGCCGGAAAGGGTCGTGGAGGGTTGTCCCAGCCGAAGGTAACCCAGTCCCACTTGATCCAGACTGTTGAGCAGCCGAGCGATGGCCGAAATGTTCTCAAAGAACCGAGCCGCTTGGGCGATCGACATTTCCAGCACTTCAGCGATCGACTGACCGCGGTACTTGACCTGTAAGGTCTGGCGATTGAAACGTGCTCCATCGCATTCGTTGCAGCTGACGTAGAGATCGGGCAGGAAGCTCATTTCAATCTTTGTCAGTCCCTGCCCCTGGCAGACCTCACAGCGTCCTCCTTTCACATTGAAGCTGAAACGACTGGTGCGGAACCCGCGCTGCTTGGCATCGCGTGTCGCGGCGAAGACTTTGCGTATCTCATCGAAAACGCCGGTGTACGTCGCGGGATTGCTGCGTGGTGTTCGGCCGATGGGGGACTGGTCAATTTCGATGACCTTATCGACCTGACGCGTTCCTCGCAGACTATCGTGCGGTCCCGGTTTTGGCGCGATGCCGCCGAGTTTGCGCATCAGGGCGCGGGCCAGGGATTCGTTGACCAGCGAGCTTTTTCCCGACCCACTCACGCCGGTGACACAGACAAAAGCTCCCAACGGGAAGGTGGCGGTAACGTTTTTCAAGTTATTGGTCGTGACTCCTTTCAGGACCAGGGAACGTGATTTGGCGGTACGTCGACGCTGCTGCGGGACCGATATTGATCGTTGGCCGGAAAGGTAGCTGCCGGTCACCGACTGCGGGTCTTGACAGACGTCACCTGGCGTGCCGGCGGCGACGATGCGTCCACCCTCTTCGCCCGCGCGCGGGCCGATGTCGATCAGGTAGTCGGCCTGCCGCATCATGGCCTCGTCATGCTCGACGACCAGCACGCTGTTGCCCTGATCTCGCAAGTCGCACAGCGCGTCGATCAAACGTTGATTGTCACGAGGGTGCAAACCAATCGATGGTTCGTCCAGTACATAACAAACTCCCACCAGGCCCGAACCAATGCTGGTCGCCAGTCGCACACGCTGTAACTCGCCACCACTCAACGTATCCGCGGCGCGATCAAGAGTCAGGTAGTTCACACCGACCTGATCGAGAAACGCCAGCCTCTTGAGGATCTCACTGGCCAAGGGAGCGGAGATCGCTCGATCTGCCGGATCGAATTCCAGTTGTAGAAAGAATTGACGCGCCTCGACCACCGTCATGGCCGTGATTTGAGCCACCGTCTTGCCACCCAGAAAAACACTGTTGGCTTCCGGGCGCAAGCGTGATCCCGCACAGGCGGCGCACACCACCTTGCCGCGAAAGGCCGCGAGCTGATCGAGACGTGGCTGGCTGGTGGAAGTCGCCAATTCCTTTTCCAAAAGCCCCAGGATACCGAGAAATTTCCCGCCATTATGGGTCCCGTATAGCAACTGCTTCCTGGTCGTTGCCGTGAGTTTGGAGAAGGGGGTCTGCCAGTCGAACTTGCGGGCCGCCATGAACGCAGCCAGCTCGTCACGCAGCTTCTGCTGCCGCGCGTTGGGCAAGGCTCGCCAGGGGACCACGGCACCATCGGCCAGTGATCGATCAGGTTCGGGGACGACCAGTTCCGGATCAAACTCGATCCGCGCTCCCATGCCTTCACATTGCTCGCAGACCCCGTAAGGGCTGTTGAAGCTGAAGGTGCGTGGTTCCAGTTCCAAATAGCTGATGCCACAATCCGGACAGGCATGCCGTATGCTGAACAGTTGGTCGTGCCACTGCTGCGGGGCGTTGCCCGAGTCAAGATAACTTGCCAGTACAAGGCCCTCCGAAAATCGCAGGGCCAGATCCACCGACTCGCCGACGCGGGTGCGGATACCCTCGCGGATAATCACCCGATCGACGACCGCTTCGATGCGATGGATACGCCGCGGTTCCAGTTCCGGGACCTGGTCGATGTCATACACCTTGCCGTCGACCCGCGCCCGCACGAGTCCCGCCTTGCGGATCTGCATGATCGTCTCGCGATGGGCCCCGCGGCGTCCCCGAACGAGGGGAGCAAGAATCATGGTCTTGGTCGCGTCGGGTAACGACATCAGAGCATCGAGGATCTGTTCGGGCGACTGCTGCTGAATCAGAGCTCCACATTGAAAACAATGCGATTCGCCCAGTCGCGCCAGCATCAGTCGCAGGTAGTCGTAGATTTCCGTGACGGTAGCCACCGTGCTGCGGGGATTCTGGTTGCCGGGCCGCTGGTCGATGCAAATGGTCGGCTCCAGACCCTCAACCAGATCGACATCCGGCCGTTCGCGCTGATGGAAGAACTGGTCGCGTACACCGAGAGGGTCTCGACATACTGGCGTTGTCCCTCCGCAAATAGCGTGTCGAGGGCCAGGCTGCTCTTGCCGGAACCGCTGGGCCCGGTGATGACGACCAGGCGATTGCGGGGTATATCGAGATCAATATTTTTCAGGTTATGAGCGCGCGCTCCGCGGACCCGAATCGACTCGGTCGGGTTCGCATCGCAGGGGGCTGCCGGCTGGGGTCGAGTTTCTACGGGCATAACGACCTAGACCGAAAGAATGCGAAAAGGCTAAACTTGGCACGGTAACAGAGTTACACGCAGCTCGGAAGGGGCAGGGGCAGAGGGCGAATATGGATGCGGATTTCTCGCAGATGATTGGTTTACAGACGATCAGCCAACGTGAATCGATGCTGCTGGCGCCCTATGCCATGCATAGTGCCGATTCGAAAGGCCGCCAACACCCTGAACAGGAACAGGTGTACCGGGGACCCTTCCAGCGTGATCGGGACCGGATTGTCCACAGCGCGGCGTTTCGGCGATTGAGTGGCAAGATGCAAGTTTTCACCGGTGACATGGGGGACTATCATCGGACGCGTTTGACCCACACGCATGAAGTCGCCTCCATCGCCCGCACGATCGGTCGCGCGCTGCGGTTGAACGAAGATCTCATTGAAGCGTTGGCTCTGTTTCACGACATTGGTCACCCACCCTACGGCCACGCCGGCGAAGAAGCACTCGACGAGTGCTTGCAGGACGAGGGAGGGTTCTCGCATAACCAGTACGCGCTGACCATTGCCCAAGAACTGGAAATACGCTACGACCGTTTTCCAGGACTCAATCTGACTCGCGAAGTACTGGATGGACAGGCGGTGCGAGCAGACAAGGAGGCCCCGCAGCAACCGTTGCTGGAAGTCCAAGTCGTGGACGTTGCCGACAGCATTACCTACGACGCTCATGACACCGACGATGCCGTGAAGTTGGAACTCGTGACACTCGACGACCTGGCACGGATCCCGCTTGTGCATGCTACGCTCGAGTACGTGCGGGAGCGGTTCGGGCCGCTCAATCCGGAACTGACGCGGAAGGCCGTCGTACACGAAATGATCGACCTGCAGGTGCGTGATGTATTGCAGGTGGCCGGCACGCATCTTTCGCAACACGAGCTGGCAAGTGCCGAAGCAGCTCGGCAATCGGGGTTTCGGCTGGGGCCCAGCGAAGATGTAGGGAGCCAAAAGGCGGAATTGGAGCAGTTTCTCTACACGCATGTCTATCGCCATCCACGGCTTATAGCCATGCGGACGCGGGCCCAGCATCGTCTCAAAACGCTGTTTGAGGTCCTCGTGGAACGGGAAAGCCTGCTGCCACAGAAATTCCGCCGGCGCGTGGAATCGAAGGGCATCGCGCGCAGCGTGGCCGACTATCTGGCCGGCATGACCGACCGGTTTTGTGCACGGCAATTCGAGGAATTCGCCGCATAGAGGGTCGTGGGGTAGCTTGTGATAGGGGGTGTGGTAGAATGTGATACACAGTCAAGCCCACCACGATCGTGTGCAGGACGAGCTGGGGAGCGAGAGTTGTGCCAGGGGCGGCTGACCTTCCACTGCCGATAATTGCGGGTTCCACGAAACAATTCGCGGGCGTTAATGAAGCAACTTTTTCCCGTGAGACCCTTCAGCTCAACGGTTGGGTGTGTGTTCGATTGCCCGTTCTAAACCCCCACGTACCGGCGGACCACACGATATGGCACTGTTGATCTTACGTTGCGTGTTTATGCTGGTGGCCGCCGGGCTGACCAGCATCCTTGTCAATTCGCAATCATTGCGCACGGGGCCCTCCTGGCTGCCTTGGATGATATTCTTTTCCGTGACTCTGGGTGCGGCGGCGATCATCGTGTTGGACATTGTCATGCCGCATAAGCGGATTGACACGATATCGGCGGTCTATTTTGGAACGATTGTGGGGATGGTGTTGACCTATGCGCTTTCGATCGCGATAGCCCCGGCATTGGACAACGTCGTGGTGTATCGCGACGCGATTAAGATCGGGATGGGACTCGTCATCTGCTACCTCTGTATCAGTCTGTTACTGCAAACGAAGGATGATTTTCGGTTTATCATTCCGTACGTTGAATTCAGCAAGGACGTCAAAGGTCTCAAGCCCTACATTCTTGACACGAGCGTGGTCATTGATGGTCGCGTCGCCGATCTGGTCGAGACCGATATCCTGGACAACACGCTTATCATGCCCCGTTTCGTGCTGGGCGAACTGCAGAGGATTGCCGATAGCAGCGATAAGCTGCGGCGATCGCGGGGGCGGCGTGGTCTCGATATTCTGAATCGCCTGCGGACTGACAAGAAGATTGATTTGAAGATCTACGACCGAGATCTGGTGGAGTTGGCGGGCCAGCCAGTCAACATGAAACTGGTCCTGCTGGCCAAACATCTTGAGGGCAAGATTGTTACCGGCGACTACAACTTGAACAAGATCGCCCGCCTGCACAATGTACCGGTGATCAATCTGAACGATGTGGCGAATGCCCTCAAACCGGTCTACCTGCCTGGTGAGGCGTTCAATGTCCGCATCGTCAAGCCGGGTGAAGCGACGGGACAGGGTGTGGGCTACTTGGATGACGGCACGATGATTGTCATCGAAGGTGGGCGGGATCACATTGGTGAGACGGTCAGTATTTCCGTGACCAGCGTGCTTCAGACCAGCGCCGGCCGCATGATCTTCGGCCGCTTTGACCAGACGGTAGAGGAGCAGCCGGAAGGCCGAGAGAGCCATGCGAGATCATGAATACTCACGGCGTCCCAGGTCACAGTAGACGCAACTGACTGCATCGCTTGAGCCGGTTGCGGGCCATCTCGCAGTACTCGGGGACACAGTCGATACCGACGAAACGGCGTCCCAGGCGGCGTGCCACAACGGCGGTGGTGCCGCTTCCCAGAAAAGGATCCAGCACGATTCCGTCTGGGGGGCAACCCGCCTCGAGGCAGGTTTCCACCAGCTGTTCGGGATAGACGGCGAAATGGGCTTCCCGAAACTTAGACAGCGGGATCGACCAGACAGTGCGTTTGTTGCGGCCTTGGGGATGAAATGCCTGATCCCAACGACCGTTATGCAGGTTGGATTGGCCACCGTTTTTGCCCCGTTCGGGAGTTCCGTCGCGCTGGTGCAAATGCTTCCTTCCGCCTCGCATGCGACTCGCTTTGCTGAACGTCACATGAGGTTCCCGGATCGCGTCCGCATCGTAGTAATATCGCTTGGACTTGGTCAGGAAGAAAACGTACTCATGGTCGGTGGTGGGGCGTGTTTTCACCGCCGACGGCATGGCATTCGGTTTATGCCAAATGATATCGCTGCGCAGAATCCAGCCAAAGTCGATCAGGGCGAGCGCAACGCGCCAGGGCATACCGAGCTGTTGACCGTCGGCATACTTGTCCCCCAACACAATCCAGAGCGTGCCACTCTCTCTTAACAGCCGGTGGCAGTGGCTGAAGATCGTGACAAGCCGCTGAACATATTCGGTGGGTGTCGGTTCGTGTCCCACCTCGGCAGCGCCACTGTAGTCACGTTGCCGGAAATAGGGAGGACTGGTGACGATGCAATCGATCGAATCGGCGGGAAGACGTGGCAGCTGTTGCGTCGCGTCACCACAGAGCACGCTGTCGAGCCACGATTGATCTTTCGCCTTGCGGTGCGCCATTTCGCAGATCCTCTCTGGCGCAGTCGGTGTGCACCGTTCAGTGAACTGGGCCTCGCCAGAGCCAGGTAGAACCGTCGGTTTCACATTTTGTCGACCACACCGATCCCCAACAATGCCAGCCCCAGTTTGATCGTACGTCCTGCCAGATCGCACAACAGCAGGCGGCTGCTGCGCAGCTCCTGAGATTCTGCCCGCAGCACATCGCAATTCTGATAGAAACGCGAGAACTTGGTGGCCAGCGAGAAGAGGTAGGCGGTCAGGATATTTGGACGATAATCCTCCAGCATCTTGTCGATGGCATCGCCCAGCTGCACGAGTTCCAGGGCAAGGTCACGCTCGGCGGGGTGCTGAAGCAGAATCGGCCCTCGAGCGGCACGCAGCGCGCGAATGTCCACTCCGCCGCGTTCGAAGATGCTCTGCGCCGCGCGTACGAGTACTGCATGTAGGTGGCGGTGTTTCCTTCGAGTGCCACCATCTTGTCGTAACTGAAGATGTAATCACTGGTCCGGTTATGCGACAAATCGGCGTATTTCAGCGCGGCGTGTCCTACTTCGCGAGCGATCGCCTGACGCTCTTCTTCGCTCAATTCCGGACCATTGGGCTTGCTGTCGTCGTTGCCGGCCACCACCGCATAGGCCCGTCGAATGGCCTCGTCAAGCAGGCCTTCCAAGCCCACCACGTCGCCACTGCGCGTCCGGTATGGACGTCCATCTTCTCCCAGCACGGTGCCAAAGCTGATGTGACGCAGCTCGACATCGTCGTATCCCCACAAGCGAACACACGCGAACAGCTTGGCAAAGTGTTCGCTCTGGCGATGATCGACAACGTAGAAGATCGCGTCCGGATTCCAGGTCTCGATGCGGTACGCAATGGTTGCCAGATCCGTCGTCGCGTAGAGAAAAGCACCGTCTTTCTTCCGCACGATCATGGGAGTGTCGAAATCTTCCAAAAAGACACACTCGGCGCCGTTGCTCTCACGGGCCAGGTTACGCCGTTTGAGGTCCGCAACCACCCGCTCCAGACGATCGTGGTAGAAACTCTCCCCCAGCTCGTGATCGAAGTGAATGTCGATCCGCTCATAAATCCGCTGAATGTCCTCCTTGCACTGGGGAAGGAACTTCCGCCAAAGCTCCAGACTCTCGGGGTCTCCGGCATGCAGTCGGGCGGTTTCCGCCAATACCGCGCGATCGATATCCGGGTGTTGACCAGCGCGTTCCGATAGCGTGGCATCCCCTTCGATGGCTGTGATCTTGGATCGCAATTCCTCGCACTTCGCGCACGTCCCGGCAATCTGGTTCTTCAAAGCCTCAGAGCGCTTGCCAAGCTTCTTGTCCTTCGGCTTTTCGCGTCGTTGAGCTTCCGATGCGGCAAGCTCTGCCTGCTGATCGCCCAGTAGCCGCTGTTGTTCCGGCAACTCATGCAGCGCGACACGGTACTCGACCAGTTGATGCACGAGCTTGTAGAGTCGTCCCAACTCCTGGACCGGGTGTTCATCATAGGCGGCAGAATCAACGAAGTGCTTGTATCCGTAGATGATCATGCCGAATTGGGTCCCCCAATCGCCCAGGTGATTGTCACTGATCACGTGGTGACCCATGAAACCGAGGGTGCGATACAGGGCATCACCGATCACGGTCGAACGGATGTGCCCCACGTGCATCGCCTTCGCCACGTTCGGAGACGAGTAGTCAATCACAAATGTGCACGGCTCGGTGACCCGCGCAATCGCCAGACGGTCATCCTGCACCGACCGCTGGAGTTGCTCCATCAGCCACTGCTCCTTGAGCCGCAGATTGATGAAACCGGGGCCGGCGACTTCCGGCGCGTGGCACATATCCTCCAGCTGCACGGCGGCCGCAATCTCCGCGGCGATTTCAGGTGGCGGCCGCCGGAGTTGCTTGCCCAACGGCATGGCGAAATTGGCCTGGTAGTCCCCAAAGCGAGGGTCCTGGGCGGGGCGAATCATCGCCAACAGGTCGTCGGCGTTGTCCGAGAGAGACGACAGGACGGGACGAAATCGCTGGCAAAGTGTGGCGAGAATATTCATGGTCGGTACGCAAAAGAGATGCCATCCAAGAGAGCCCGTCTGGCGGTGCTTCGCACCAGTGTAGCAACTCGAGCCGAATTGGCAGATATGGGGCGTGGGGGCCGAACCAGGTGATGGATCAGCCGCCGCAAAGGCACGGTAGCGCAGCAAGCGGCTCTGGCAGCAACCGCGGGGGGGAGGAATTCACGCGGAATGTGGTCCAGGTCGATAATCGGCAATACCCCGGGTCCCCATCCGCAGCGTGCTCCGACTCCACCTGCCTGCCCCCCAAACGGTCTCGAGCAAATCGGATGCGTGCCGGACAAGCAGGCTGCCAGCTGGTACGCTACCGCGTCGGGAACTCGACCCGAGGAGCGTCCGCCCACAACTCTTCGAGCCCGTAGTACTGGCGCGACTCGTCGTCGAACAAGTGAATGACCACGTTGCCATAATCGAGCACGATCCAGCGACAATCGTCGAATCCTTCGATTCCCATCCGCTTGTCTTGCAGATCGTCCTCCAGCTTGTGATCAATCTCCTCGCTCATCGCGTGCAGTTGACGGCGGCTTGTACCGGTGGCGATCACGAAGTAATCGAACAGGGGCGTCTGTTTCCGCGTGTCCAAAATCTGGACATCCTGACCACGGTTGTCGATCGCTGTTTGCGCGGCGGCCAAAGCCAATTCGAGACTTCGATCGCTTTGCGCACGACTTGCTGTTTCTTGACGGGCGGTCGAAATGGCCACTGAGCCTCCTTCTGTCGAGTAGTGTTTCGGACGATCGGCTTTATTGTAAACCTTGCCCGGCGAGAGGGAAGACGCTTTTTTCCACGTTCATTCAGACAACTCCCAAGGCAGACGGGTTCGGGGCCGACGTCTGAGTGAATCCTGTCGGACCACCGCCGGAGGCCGATTGCGCGGGATCAGAATGAGGCTACTGTACCTGGGGCGAGCACGGTCCAACCGGCCGTGACTGACCGGCAAACTGCCATCGGGCCGCCATGCAACGACAAATGCCCCAGATGCGGCAGGCCTGTCGCATCTGGGGCTTCGCTGTCAGTCGTCATGTTGTCCGAGGCGATCGGATCGTGCGTCCGGTGCCGACTAAATGATACCCATGGCCATGAGGCTGTAACGGACGACCAGACCCGCCACCACCACGCTCACCATGCTCATCAGTTTGATCAGGATATTCAAACTCGGTCCACTCGTATCCTTGAAAGGATCGCCGACCGTGTCGCCCACCACGGCCGCCTTGTGCGCGTCCGATCCCTTGCCACCGAGTTGGCCGCCTTCGATGTACTTCTTGGCGTTGTCCCACGAACCGCCCGCATTGGCCATGAAGACGGCCACGCAGAAACCGGTCGTCAGGGTTCCCACCAGCAGGCCCATCACGCCGCCGACGCCCAGGAGAAGCCCGACGATGACCGGCAAAATCAGGCCCAACAATGAAGGCAAGATCATTTCACGCTGCGCAGCCTTGGTACTGATCGCTACGGGCCGAGCGTAATCGGGCTGCTCGGTACCGGCCATGATGCCCTTCTTCTCGCGGAACTGGCGCCGAACTTCCTCGACCATACCTTTGGCGGCACGTCCGACAGCCTTCATCGTCATGGCGCAGAAAACGAATGTGGCCATGGCACCAAGGAAAACGCCCACCAACACTTTGGGGTTCATCAGCGAGGCATCGTAATAAGTGGTGAAGTCGGGAAGCGTTGCTTCGTGGATGGCAACCAGCGGAGCACCCGTGGCCACCAGAACCGCCACTCCGTCGACGTTCCTCACGACGGTTTCCGGGATCTTTCCCGGTTGCTGACGCGTGAACGCGATCTCACTCCAGGTCTCGTCAACCTTTGGCCGGCGCGTTTCCGTCGGCATCGCCAGGTAGGTGCGAACCTTCGCTTCTTCCCCTTCATTTTCAGTATATTTTTCGATTACAAAGCCGGGAGAAGCTTTGTAGAAACCCTCGTCCGCCAGCTTGACCGCGACTTCTTTGCCCCACCGTTCAAATCCGACGCGGACCTCTTCCACGTAAGCCGCCAACAGCGCCAACGCGGTGAGTGCGGCCGAACCGATGGCAAAACCTTTGCCCGTGGCCGCAGTCGTGTTGCCCAGGCTGTCCAGAGCATCCGTGCGTTGACGAACTTCTGGTTCCAGCCCAGACATCTCCGCATTGCCACCGGCATTGTCGGCGATCGGGCCGTACGCGTCGGTGGCCAGCGTGATCCCCAGCGTGCTGAGCATGCCGACGGCGGCGATGCCAACACCATACAGCCCCAAGGCAAAGAAGTTCACATCGTCAAATTTCCAGCCGGCGGCAAACCCGAAGGCCATGATGGTCGCCAGGCAGACGGTCAACACAGGCACCCACACACTGGCCATGCCGTCGGCAATACCACCGATGATCAAAGTGGCCGGACCCGTCACCGATTGTTCTGCCAAATTCCTGGTCGGTGCAAATTCATCACTGGTGGAATACTCGGTCCACTTACCAATAAGCCAGCCAGCCGCCAGTCCCACGATCACGCTGATCGCCACGCCAGGGATTTGCCCGAAGATCAGCGTGCCTTCGGTGCGGGGCATCAGCCAGTAGGCAAGGATAATCGCGGCGATGGCGATCAAGCCACAGGACGCGTTGATGCCGCGGGCCAATGCTTTCAACAGGTTTTTCTGTGTGGCACCCTCTTCGGTGCGGACCAGATAAACACCGATGATGGACAGAAAGATGCCCACGCCGGCGATCGCCATGGGCAGGAACAAGGCCTGCATCTGTGCGGTCCCCTTGTCCAGTCCGGTGCCCCGAATCAACGTTTCCGAGGAGGCATATGCGGCGACCCCAAGTGCCGCCGTGGCGAGAATCGAACCACAGTACGATTCATACAAGTCGGCGCCCATGCCAGCCACGTCACCCACATTGTCGCCCACGTTGTCGGCAATCGTCGCCGGATTGCGCGGGTCGTCTTCAGGAATGCCCTGTTCCACCTTGCCCACCAGGTCGGCCCCCACGTCAGCCGCCTTGGTGAAAATACCGCCGCCCACACGCGCAAATAACGCCTGGCTGCTGGCACCCATGCCGAAGCAGAGCATCGTGACCGTGATCTCGACCAGCGAGAGCTCCCCCTGCCCAAACAGCGGCCAGATCCAGCGCAAAAAACCGAACCACAGCGTGATGTCCAACAAACCGAGCCCCACGACCGTCAGGCCCATCACCGCCCCGGAGCGGAATGCCACCTGAAGGCCCTGGTTGAGCGATTTGCGGGCCCCCTCCGTCGTCCGGTTGCTGGCCAACGTCGCCGTTCGCATACCGATCCAGCCCGCCAGACCGGAAAAGAATCCGCCCGTCAGGAAGGCAAACGGAACGAACTTGCTCTGAACTCCCAGTCCGAAAGCGGCAATGGACAGCAAGCCGACAATCACCACGAAGAAACCGGCCACCACAATGTATTGCTGTCGAAGATACGCATTGGCTCCTTCCCGCACGTACCCGGCAATTTCCTGCATCCGATCGTTGCCCGGATCGGCGCTCAGTACCCACTTGTAGAAGAAGTAGGCCTGCACTAACGCCGCGATCGAGCCGGCGAAAGCGACCAGCCAAATCACAAAGAACTTCAGTTCGCCCCCGCTGGCGGCCGCAGTTCCAGTCGCCTCGGGTTCGGCAGCAAAAGTCTGGCCGGCAACGGCCAGCACCATGGCAAGCATGACCACACATCCCAGGATGCGCGTCCACCTGAATCGGTGCGATTGTATCAACATCTTTGTCGGTTCCTCTCATCTAAGCAGACGATCTCGAATATCCGGACTAACTGGTCCGGCACTGCACACCCGACACAGCTCCAACTCGATCACCGCGTCCCATTACGGCGGGTGCGCAAATCGTTCTGTAGAGCTGGTCTGCTCCAAAGAACCGGGGCCCATTACCGTAAGAAGAGGCGGATCCGGGGGAGGGGTGCTAACATGTGATCCAGAAAGAATTTACGGAGTTAGTATCGTATCTCCGCGAGTCATTGCCAAGGCAGGCTCAACTAGGAACCGACGACGTCCCACGGCGCCGCAGGGCTCCGTTCAGCAGACCACCAGCCGATCCGAGTCTGCAGGTTTCATTAAGTCAGCGAGTGTACTGAATCCAAATCCCCACTGTCAACCAGCGGTCACCACCGGAAAAACCGCGCTCAGCAGCCGCAAATTACGCTCCCGGCGGGATTTCCTGTTCTCGCTGACGTACCTATTTTCTCCGGAATTATTCTTGGTTTTTGGACGTCAGGCGATTATGCTGAGCGTATATCTTCAGTCGCGGCAGTTTGCCAGGCGAAAAAGGGGCGTGCGCTGCCGGTGTCCTCCTGGAACAAGAGAAGACAGAAGGAGTTGAATCGATGGTGTTAAAATCCGTTTTTCGCCCCGCGTGGTTCGCGGCAGTGCTCGTGACCGCTGGACTGGTGTCTGCCCCCGCCTCGGCTGCGGACCGGTCCACTGACAAAGATGAACCGACGGTCAAGACAGTCGAGCTGTTTGCCGCCATGGAGTCGGGTGATATCGATGTGAAACTGATCCCGAAGAACTCCAAACAGGCGACCGTCATTATCGAGAATAAGGGCGATCAGCCGCTGCACATTATGCTGCCAGACGCTTTTGCCGGTGTGCCCGTGCTGGCCCAAATGGGCATGGGTGGCATGGGTGGCATGGGCGGAGGCATGGGCATGGGCGGCATGGGAGGAGGCATGGGAGGAGGCATGGGAGGAGGAGGCCAAGGA
Organism: uncultured Planctomycetota bacterium; assembly: GCA_963700575.1. GTDB lineage: Bacteria > Planctomycetota > Planctomycetia > Pirellulales > Pirellulaceae > JAJRVM01. The sequence goes on from CAVOYC010000005.1 coordinate 492,395, forward strand.
ATGGGCGGCGGCATGGGCGGCATGGGTGGCGGCATGGGTGGCGGCATGGGCATGGGTGGCATGGGTGGCATGGGTGGCATGGGCGGCATGGGTGGCTTCTTTAATGTCAGACCCGGCAAAGTCGGCAAATTTAAGGTGCCCACGGTGTGCCTCGAGCATGGAAAGCCTGAGCCAAGTCCCCGCATGAAATACAAGCTGGTGCCGATCGAGTCCTTCACGCAGAAGCCGGAAGTTATTGAAATCTGCAAGCTGCTGGGCACCGGCAGAGTTGATCAATCTGCCGCTCAGGTAGCGACTTGGCACTACACCGATGGCATGAGTTGGGGGGAGTTGGCCAGCAAGGTTGGAGTGACCCACATTCATGGGCCGAGCGAACCCTACTTCAGTCCGATGCAGATTCGCGGCGGTTTGCAGATTGCTGGCGAAGCGGTACGACGTGCCAGTGAGAATCCGGCGTACAAGGACAAGGAGAACTCGTTGAGCCAGCAGTAGTCTCGTGCGGGTCGAGCCGGTGATGGAGATCCAACGAGGCCGGGTCGTGCACTCAACTACAAGCCGTGGCTCGCGAATCTTTGGCTCGTCGAGCGTGGGGGCGCCTCAAGCTGACTCAGAACGATCGGCTGTTTTCCGCACTCAGGCAAATGCGATCACATCAGAGCGTCCTGCCGCGATAGGCAGGACGCTCTTTCTATTGGCGCGTCGTGGATGTGGCGCGAGCCGTGAGCGGTTCTCACGGATATATTGACCCGGATTATTCACAGAACTCGTGGGGCGGGCAAGCCGTGCTGCTGGTGGGTCTTCGCTCGCTCGTTTTCTGCCCGCACAAACACGGACTGTTGCTGGAGGCGCTGATCGGCTGGTGAAGCCCCACCAACACGTTGCGCAAGCTTGACTCACCCTACGAGAATCATCCGGGTCAGGCAGTGTGCCGGCTGGATGAGGCGTTAAGAGCAAGGCCCTCACGCTGGTCGAGTTCTTGTTCCCGCGCTGCCAGCTGAGCGGCCAGATCGTTCAATTCCTGTTGGCGTTGGGCCAGGAGGGTGCGGAGCCGTAGATGTCTGGATTTAAGGGTTTCCTGCTGCGTGTGCAGCGCCGCCGCGAGTTCGTACAACTCTTGCTTGCGGTCGGTCAGTGCGTGCTCGGCAGCGGCCATCTCGGCGCTTACGAATTGGCGAACCGCGTGAGTCAGCCGCCCGACGTGTTCCGGCGACAGCTCCTGTTCACACTGCGCCTCGATCTGTTGCAGAACCAGTCGAGCCTGCACATTCTCACGCCTCTGGCGGGCCAAATCTTCCTTTTGACGATCGAGGCCTTCTTGTTGCCGATTCAGGAGTTGACGTCGCTGCTGCAGTGAATCCCACTTCCGCTGGAACGCTTGCTGTCGGTTGCGCAACGCGCGGCGATCGATTGGCGTTGGCGTTGGGTGCGCGCCTGCCACATTTCTTTTTCTCGGGCCAGAGCGTGACGCTCCGTGTCCACAGCAGCTTGGGCCTTACGCAGCTCCGCTGCTTGCACCGCCAGCTCCCGGCGTGCGGCCGCCAATCGATCGGCGTCTGATTCGTCCTGTTGGCACTCAGCAAGCCGTTCGCGCAAACGTTCGTTGAGTTCCTCTGTTACCTGGCGCTGGGCGAGTAATTGTTCCCGCAGTTGGTGCAGCGCCTGATACTCCTGCTGACATTGCTGTTGCCAGGTGTTGCGGGCCGTTTCCAGGCAAACCGTCTGGCACCGCACGTTTTCGAGCTGGAGATTCAGTTGGTGCTGTTGATGTGTCAGAGTTTGCTCAAGCACTTCGAGTCGTTCTTGTTCGCGGCTCAGCTGCTGAGCAGCCGTTCCGGCGGCCTCCAATTCCGCAGACCGTTGCCCGATCGTCCCCAGCTGCTGCTGTAATTCGGCCGCCCGGTTGTCGAGTTCCAATTGCTGTTCCCGAAACCACAAACGGGCCGTTCGCTGCTGATCGTCGTATTCGGCCGAGCGGGCGTTGAGCGAGGCTTCCCAACGGGCCAGATCACGTTGGCGAATGTGCAGCTGCAGCGACAGCTCCGCAGCCTGTTGTTGGAGTTGATCGGCGGCCGCCGACGGACTCGTACCGGCAACCGCAGCAAGCAGTTCCGGGTCAGGCGCAGCCGATGGCTCCCCACGATGCGAGGTCGTCGCATGGGGGGGATGAAACCGTGGAGATGTTGTCGCCTCGGCTGATCGTGCGACACGACTCGCATCTTCTGTCACGCGCTCCCCCCTTTCGCGATTCGACATCTCGAAATCGATCACACCAGACGAGGGGGGCGATTTCGTACATTCCGCAGAAATACCCCAGAGTCCTTCATCGGCACAGCACCATCGCGAATTCAATCCGAAATAGAGGACACTTCCGAAAGCAGAATGGGCAACCCTTGAACATGATGCTCTGGCATGCGACAATCACCACCTGCCGTCCCCCGCTCAGCGGCAGCAAGCGAAAACGCACCTGTCAGGCGTTGCCTGAATCCCATTCTGATGGCGGGAACAAGGGCTGCATGCATGAGAGTTGAACCACTGGGCGACAAGGTTGTCATCAAACGACTGGAACCCGAAGAAAAGACGGCTGGCGGGATTGTGTTGCCCGACTCGTCCCGCGACAAGCCTGTTGAAGGACGGGTACTGTCTGTGGGTGATGGCCGCATGCTTCCTAATGGTGACCGCGTCCCCCACCAGGTGAGCGAAGGTGATCGCGTGGTTTTCAGCCGCTGGGCTGGCACCGAAGTGGTGGTGGACAACGAGGAGGTCCTGATCATGGGCGAGGACGACATTCTGGCCGTCCTGGACTAGTGACCGCGTGAAACAACTGGTTTCGCCATCGTTGCCGATTTGGCCATCGCTGCCGCGGCGCCTAGAATGGATGTATTGTTGAAGAGGCGTGGGCTGCATTCCGCGGGGCTTGCGGTGCCCTGTTGCTGCGCAGCATGAGGTGCGACGCCCCTTTCCGCACCTGGGACCGCTGATTGTCCCCCAGCCGTTTCGGCAGAGCTGGATTCCATCGGCGGAGGATCTGGTTCGGGTTCGCAGTGGAGATATTGATCCATGTTGCGTGTTTTCGCTTGCATTACGACCGGTTGCCTGCTGTCAGCTCCGCTGGCAGCGTTCGGTGCTGAGGATTCATCGTCCATCGACCAGAGGATGTACGCGCCGATGGTTGCCAAGGCGATTGCGTATCTGGAAACCAAGGGACAGTCGTCAGACGGCTCCTACAGCGGTTTTTCGGGGCCTGGAGTGACGGCTCTGGCGACGACGGCTTTGATCCGCCATGGTCGCCCGCTGGACAGCCCGGCAGTGACCAAGGGCATCCGCTACCTGGAGCAATTCGTGCGTGAAGATGGTGGCATCTACCAAGATGGAACGCTTTACCGCAACTACGAGACCTGCCTGGCGATCCTCTGTTTCCAGGCCGTCAACCAGGACGGGCGGTACGATGCGACCCTCAAGCGTGCGGACGCCTTCGTGCGGGGCCTTCAGTGGGGCGTCAACGGCGATGTTGATGCCTCCGATTTCAGCTACGGAGGGGCCGGGTACGGCAGCCACAAACGGCCCGATCTCTCGAATACGTCCTTTTTCATCGAGGCTCTCAAAGCGATGGACCATGGCAGCGATGATCCAGCCGTCCAGCGGGCGTTGATCTTCATCTCTCGCTGCCAGAATCTGGAGTCGGAACACAATACAACACCCTTCAGCACCAAAAATCCTGACGGCGGGTTCTATTACACACCCGCGGCAGGCGGGACGAGCCAGGCTGGCGAGACACCCACAGGCGGGCTGCGCAGTTATGGGTCGATGACCTACGCGGGCCTCAAAAGCATGATCTTCGCAGGTGTGGGACCAGACGATCCGCGGGTCAAGACTGCGGTCGATTGGATCCAAAAAAATTATGATTTGCAGACGAACCCGGGGATCGGCAACGCAGGACTCTTTTACTACTACCACACCTTCGCGAAGGCACTGCACGCCATGGGACTGAGCACGGTGAACGATGAGCGAGGGGAAGCACATGACTGGCGCGCCGAATTGATCACCATGCTCAGCCAACGGCAGCGTGCCGATGGCTCGTGGGTCAACGACAATGACCGGTGGCTGGAAGGTGACGCCAATCTGGTGACCGCCTATGCCCTGTTAGCGCTCGCCTACTGTCATCCCGAGACCCACTAAGGATCATGGGAAGAATCATTTCGGTATCTGATGTTCGGGAAATCGCTTCCCGCCCGCCGGCTTCCGCTGGGCTTGTCCCGGCGGAGCGACAGCTGATCTGCTACCGCATGACCTCTGCTCCCCCCCACTCTCCTTCCCACTCGCTTCGCGAGTGGGAAGGAGAGTGGGGGAGGGGATTTTCGCCCTCGCCGTAGCTGGCCAGTTGTGATTCCGACCGGGGCAAGCCCGGCGGAAATCGGAAAACACCGAAATAATTCTTCCCTCAAACCTCAATCGCGGCCACCCGATGTGCCCGACCGCATCCTCGCGCAGGAGAAGTCCTCCGAAAAGTCTTTTCCCAGCACGTGGCGGCTACTATACTTGCGTTCATGCTCCCGGCGGCGCGAATCGAGAGGGAACGGGAGGGAGTGCCTGGGCAAGGCCTTACTGGCAAGGGAAACGAGACAACGATGGTCAAGTACGTAGTTCGCTATGGTGCCATGCGAGCTCTCGGGCTACTCTCCCCGCGAGGCAATGATCGCTACCGGCGCGGCGACCGCGTGATCGCGCGAACCAATCGCGGTTTAGAGGCGTGTGATGTGTTGTGCGTGGCCACGGAGGAAATCCTGGGAAACATGCCGGATGTACCACACGGCCAGATCTTGCGCGAGATGACCTCGGAAGACGCCAACGAGCTGACGCACATCAAGTCGTACGAGCGTCAAGAGTTCGAGATCTGCGCAGCGTCACGTGCACCAACTGGGATTGGCGATGCAGCTGATCGACATCGAGCATCTTTTTGGCGGTGAACGGATTGTCGTCTATTATCTGGCCGAGCAACGCGTCGATTTTCGCGAGCTGGTCAAGCGACTGGCATCCGAGTTTCAAACGCGGATCGAGATGCGGCAGATCGGAGTTCGTGACGAGGCGAAGTTGCTGGCCGACTATGGAGATTGCGGGCAACCGGTCTGTTGCGGTTCACATCTGACCGAAATGCCTCCGGTCTCCATGAAAATGGCCAAAGTCCAGAAAGCCACGCTGGACCCTACCAAGATCTCCGGCCGCTGCGGCCGGCTGAAGTGCTGTTTGCGCTACGAGTACTCCTCGTATGTGAAAATGCAGAAGGAGTTGCCCCCGATCGGCTGCGACGTCGTGACAAAGGACGGTCGAGCTCGCGTGCTGGGACACGAAATCCTGGCACAAGAGATGATGGTCCAGATGGAGGACAATCGACGCCGGCTGATTCACAGGTCCGAGGTGTTGAGCGTCATGAAGAGGGAAGCGCCGAACAGGAAAGATCCCGAGTAGCTGCCTGAGGGTGCACGGAATGAATCGTGCAGTGTGTTCCGCTGCAGGCTGCCGTACACTATGCTGGGCCATTCACGAAAGACATGACAATATGTTTGGGCAACAGCATCCGATTTTCGAGCTTCTCAAGAAGGACCCGCGCTACAGGCTGGAGGCCTATCAGTTTGTCCGCGACGCGCTGGCCTACGCGCAGGATGAATTGGGCATGGGGCAGCGACCTGAAAGAGGCGAGACGGATGACCCCCCCCCCGATGCGCACTTGACCGGCCAGCAGTTGTGTGAAGCGATTCGGCAACTCGCGTTGGAACAGTTTGGGCTCATGTCGCGCGTCGTGTTTGACACCTGGGGCGTGCACAGGACGGGAGACTTCGGTGAAATTGTCTACAACTTGATTGAAATCGGCTTGATGAAAAAATCGGACACGGATCGCCGCGAAGACTTTGAAGACGTGTTTGATTTTGCCGAGGCGTTTGAGCGAGAATTCAAGATCACACGTCCCGAGTAGCAGCCGGATGAATCATCGCAACTCACCCGCTTCACCGCTCCCCCCCTTGCCGGCACACCCTCGGCAACCGAGCCGACCGCTGCTGGTGGCCAGTGTCATCGCCTTGGCTACCTGGATCATCTTTCTAGTGCTGGTCGCCCTGCGCATCTTCTAGCCCGGATGATGCAGGAAACTCGTTGAGTGAATTATTCGGGCTGGATCAGTTGCCGAGCGTGTTCGACGATTGCCTGGGCGGTAATGCCAAAGTGTTCGTAGAGCGTCTCGGAAGGAGCAGAGGCGCCGAAGTCGGACATGCCGACGAAGCGCCCGTCAGTGCCAAGATACTTGTCCCAGCCTTGACGAATACCTGCTTCCACGCCGATGCGCGCTTGCACGTCGGGGGGCAAGACGCGGAGACGGTAGTCGACAGTTTGAGCATCAAACAGCTCAAAACAGGGCATGCTGACCACACGGGCCGCAATCCCCTCTTCGGCCAGCTGCGTCTGGGCCTCGAGACAGATGCCGATCTCACTTCCCGTGCCGATCAGGATCACCTGAGGCTGCCCGCTGGGGGCGTCCCGCAGTACATAACCACCACGGGCGACTCCCGCGGCGGACGCGTATTTCGATCGGTCCAGCGTGGGCACATTTTGTCGGGTCAGCACGATCGAGGCGGGTTGGTGTTGGTGCAGCAGGGCAACTCGATAGGATTCGGCCACTTCGTTTGCGTCGGCGGGTCGGAAAACCAACATCCGCCCGAGCGCGCGGCAGGCTGCCAAGTGTTCGACCGGTTGGTGAGTCGGGCCATCTTCTCCCAGTCCGATCGAATCGTGCGTCAGCACGTAAATCACGCCTTGCCGCATCAGGCTCGAGAGCCGCATGGCAGGCCGCATGTAATCGGTAAACACAAAAAACGTGCCCGCGTAGGGCCTCAGGCCACTCAACGACATGCCGTTGCAGGCGGCAGCCATGGCATGCTCACGGATCCCGAAATGGAAGTTGCGACCCGCATAGTTGCTCGCGCCGAAGTCCCCCGCATCCTGCTCGGTCAACCGGGTCATGTTGGAGGGTGCCAGATCGGCCGAGCCACCCACCAGCCAGGGGAAATGGGGCGCCAAGTGGTTTAGCACCTTGCCCGAACTGACCCGCGTCGCCATCCCCTTCGGATCAGGGTCGAAAGTGGGGATTCCCTGCTGCCAATTCGCGGGCAGTTTGCCGGCCCAAATCGCGTTGAGCTGTGCCGCCTGCTGGGGAAACTTCTGAGCGTATTCTTCAAAACTTGCCTGCCACGTTTCACGAAGTTCCTGGCCTCGCTGACCCACACCAGCGGCGAAATGCTGCAACACTTCGGGCGGAACATGGAACGCCTTGTCTGCGGGCCAGCCCAACGCCGCTTTGGTCAGCCGGACTTCGTCCACGCCCAACGGTGCTCCATGCGGCAGCCGCTGTGTTGGCCTTGTTCGGCGACCCGTAGCCGATGACACTCTTCACAATAATCAACGTTGGCTGGTCACTGATGTCGAATACTTTCAGCGCCGCCTCGAGTCCCGCCAGGTCGTTGGCATCCTGGACTTTGACGGTGTTCCAACCCAGTCCCTTGAATCGCTTCGAGACTTTCTCGCTGAAGGCCAGCTCCGTGTTGCCTTCGATCGTGATGGAGTTGTCATCGTAGATCCAACAGAGGTTGGACAACCGGAGATGACCGGCCAGTGACGCGGCTTCGCAGGACACGCCTTCCATCAGGTCGCCGTCGCTGCAGAGCGCGTAGACGCGGTTGCCAAACAGGTCGAATCCGGGGCGATTGTATTGTGCCGCATACCACTGCGCGGCAATCGCCATCCCAACGCTCGTCGCTAAGCCCTGCCCCAGGGGACCGGTAGTCGTTTCGATTCCGGCGGCCTCGCCAAATTCCGGGTGTCCGGCGCAGGGACTGTGCAGCTGGCGGAAGTTGCGCAGATCGTCCAGCGCGATCGCCGGCTGCTTCAGGACATTTCCATCCGCATCCACGCCTCGCACTCCGGCCAGGTGGAGCATCGAGTAAAGAAGCATCGAGGCGTGGCCGCAGGAGAGCACGAAGCGATCGCGTACCGGCCAGTTGGGAGCCGCAGGGTCGTAGCGGAGCACTCGATTCCACAAAGTGTAAACTACGGGGGCCAAGGCCATCGGTGTGCCAGGGTGGCCGCTGTTGGCTGCCTGCACGCCATCCATCGAAAGGGTACGAATGGTGTCAATCGCCAACTTTTCAATACTCACAGTCGATTCGGTCATCTGCTCGCGCTCTTACACTCACGTGGAATAGAAACTGGAATTCGCGAATCCGTCGAGTGTACCCACTGGGCGCGAGACGCGTCAATGTGCCCTCGAAGGTTGTGAACACGAAGCTCGTCGCGCCTGGCCGGACGCGGCACGAGCCGTGATCCGCAGCCAGTGCGTATCGACCCTCTGGACACGAATCCTGAAACTGGTTGCTCGGACCTCACCCGCCTCCAAAGTGATCTGTTTCGCTGTCTCGTCTTGCAGTTGAAACCAGTCAGCATTGGCCAGGTCGAGTCGGACGATCTGAGGTTGGTCGAGATAGTGGTAAACCACCGCCGGCACCGCAACTTCATCGCCGCGCGTCATCGTGACCGGCAGATTGACGTTGACGAAGAAAGACTGGAACACGCGAATCGATGTTTCGTGGGCCCCCAGTGCCCCCTCTTGAGTCACCGCGCTGAGCCACCAGTCGCCAGGTGGTGATTGAATCAGCCAGATCCAGTTCGATGGTCGCGCGCCCCGCATCATCATCCCCAGCTTAGCCCGTTGGCCCTGCTGCACTTCCGCCACCAGTTCTTCATCGGACACATGCCGTCGTTGCATGTTCAGTCTCCCCGTGGCACCTATTCTGGTATTTGCGCAGCCGAGCCGAGTTCGTTGAAGAGAAAACGCGAAACGATACGATTTTATCACGATTCAGGGGACTCGGAGTCGCCAAAAACGGTACGGTCGCAGGGTGGTCGTGATCGGTTTGACAACCTGCTTCGAGATCCGCCGTGACATGGATGCCGGGCGGCGGGAGAAGATCCGAGGCCGCTCAGGCGGCTGCCATTGAGCCTGGCTTCAATTCGTCCGGCCCCGTTCTCTCGTCTCAAATTGAAATTCCAGAATCTCATTCGCCAGATCTGCGTGAGTTTAATGCCTCTTCCAGACTTAGGATTAGGGTACGAGGGACGTCCACGCGGTGTTGACCATGGCCGAAAATCGACGGACTTGGAAGTCCGTCGTACAAGCATACCGATCCCAGGAAGTAAGAATGGAAAATGCACTAGTCCCCGTGGCGGAATGGGAACGCTTTGCCGCCTGACACAACCGTGATAAATGCGGTACAGTAATGAAGGCAAGTGAGAGCAGAAATCTGCTAGCCGCTCTGCTACTTCACTTTCACGCGACGACGTCACGGGGCACCGAAGAGGATGTTCAAATGGCACACATATTTAATTCAAACTGTAAATCACGCGGTCCATGTAGCCGGTAAAGCCGCATTTCTGTGGCTCGTCTCCCATCGGAAAGGTTCGGAGTTCACATCCGGCGTGGACTGGCAAAATCACAGGCTTTTCCGGTGTTGGATCCGTTGGAACGGGTGGCAAGGCTTGCACTTTGAGTTAAGTTGTTTCCTGCTGCTGTGGCTGACCGTCCAGACCGCAGGCGCATGGGCCAGTGATGGGCCAAGGGGTGTAGACGAAGTCACTATCGCGGCCCTCGATCTCGACCAGGATGCTGAGCGTCAGGTCGTGGTGGACAAAGAAGAGGGACAGTATTTGGGGCACGTGTCTACCGTGCTCTTAGAGGATGGAAAGACGATCTATGCGGTCTATCCGAAAGGGCATGGGCGCGGGGCCATCGTGATGAAACGCTCGGACGACGGGGGGCGAACCTGGTCGCAGCGTTTGCCCACGCCCGATTCGTGGGCCACGTCGCTGGAAGTACCGACGATCCATCGCGTGATCGATCCGCACGGTGTGAAGCGCCTGATTATGTGGTCCGGACTCTACCCCGCTCGACTGGCCGTTTCGCAGGATGATGGGCTCTCGTGGAGCGAACTCCATACGGTCGGAGATTGGGGCGGAATCGTGGTGATGGGGTTTGTGCAAGCACTCAAGACCAAAGGCCACTACCTGGCCATGTTTCACGATGATGGCCGTTTCTTTGCCAAAGAAGGGAAACGGACCGACACCATGACGCTCTACAAAACCACTTCCCAGGACGGCGGGCTCCGCTGGTCGCAGCCCGAGACGATCTGGAAATCGAACCAGGTGCACCTGTGCGAACCAGGTTGCATCGTCAGTCCGGACGGCAAGCAGATGGCCGTTTTACTGCGCGAGAACCTGCGTCGCAAAAACTCCCACGTGATCTTCTCTGAGGATGAAGGTGCGACGTGGACGGAGCCCCGCGAAGTGCCGTTGGCGTTGACCGGTGATCGTCACACCGGCAAGTATGGTCCGGACGGTCGCCTGTTCGTGTCGTTTCGCTGCGTCTCCCCCACGCCAAAACGCCGCCATCGGCCCTTTGAAGGGGATTGGGTCGGGTGGGTGGGCCGGTACGACGATTTGTTACATGGCGACGAGGGTCAGTACGTGGTGCGACTGAAGGACAACACCCACAACTACGACACGACGTACCCGGGTGTCGAGGTGTTGCCGGACGGCACGTTTGTAGCGACTACATATGGTCACTGGAAAGAAGGAGAGCAACCTTACATTCTGTGTGTACGCTTTACGCTTGATGAGCTGGACGCCGCATTTGAAAAGTCGAAAGGTGGAGCGACGCGATAATGCAGCGGTGAAAATGACCGTTTGTCACATCGGCCGATCGCCCAGCACTTCAGTATGCCGGCATTCCCGCATGCCACTGCTTCTTCAATCTGCAAGTTGCGGCTGAATGTGCCTACCCGCTGGCACGCGCGGCAATCGTTCCACACGAACTCACACAGTCGTGCTGCGGCGAGGAGAATGTCAGTTATGACGACGACCAGAGCAGTCAAAATTGCCGTCGGACAGATGCTCGTAGAAGGTGGCGCGGTGTCCGACAATCTTGCTCGCGCCGAGCAGATGATTGCGGCTGCCGCCTTGCAGGGCTGCAACGTGGTTGTCCTGCCCGAATGTCTGGATGTGGGGTGGACGCACCCCGACGCCGTCGCTTTGGCCGAACCGATACCGGGTCCGCGCCACTCGACTCGGCCGCGCGGCAGCCGAAAGGCGAATCCTGGTCGTGGCCGGACTCACCGAACGTCTCGGCACGAGCATCTATAACTCGGCGGTCCTCCTGGGACGCGACGGGACTCTGCTGAGTGTGCATCGCAAGATTAACGTCCTTGAGATTGCGCAACATCTCTACGCTATCGGCAATTCTCTACACGTGACGCACACCGAGATGGGCCTGGTAGGTGTCAATATCTGTGCTGACAATTTTCCCAATGCGCTGGATATCGGGCGGACCATAGCTCGCCTGGGAGCTCAAATGCTGTTGTCTCCGTCAGCGTGGGCGGTGCAGGCTATCCATGACAATCAGGCACAGCCGTACGGGGCGCTGTGGCGTGACGCTTACGGTCAGCTGGCCAAACAATTCCAAATGCCCGTGGTGGGTGCCAGTAACGTGGGGCCGATCACGGCCGGTCCCTGGGCCGGTCGCAAGTGCATTGGATGCTCGTTGATCGTGGATTCCGACGGTCAACCGATCGCCACGGGACCTTATGACACTGAGTCGCTGGTGGTGGCCGAAGTGACGGTTCATGTCGATCGACCGCGAGGTACGCGCATTTCGGGAACGCTGTGATGGGGTGAGTGGGTTGTGCGCCGTTCACCATTCTATCCCATACCTCCGGACCGTCACAACTCATTGCACCCCACATCTGCTGCGCACGCTTCCGCTGGGCTTGCCCCAGTGGGAGCGACAACTGACGAGCTACATTCGGCACCGTGAGCATCGTCTCTAACATCACCTTCTTCTGCTCTCCGCCGGGCTTGTCTCGGGGGAAGCGGCGACTCTCACGCTACAGCACCGGCGACAATCGTTACTCCCCCCGGGACAAGCCCGACGGAGAGCACAGGAATTGTGTGGGTGACAGGTAGCCAACCAGTTGTGATCCCACTGGGACGAGCCCAGTGGAAATCAGATTTGTGTGTAACAACGAGACCGTCACACCGGCTCACTCCACGGCGGTCTCTTCCATCAGGAAACGATCGATGGCTGCGGCAGCACCACGTCCTTCATTGATCGCCCACACGACCAGTGACTGGCCACGACGGCAATCACCTGCAGCAAACACGCCCTGGAGATTGGTTGCGTATCGGCCGTACTCTGCCTGGTAGTTACTGCGTGGATCCAATTGCAGGCCCAAGGATTCGGCCAGGTAGTGTTCGGGGCCCACGAACCCCATGGCCAGCAGAACGAGCCCAGCTTTCCAGATCTTTTCCGTGCCGGGGGTTTCCTGCATCGACCAACGGCCCTCTTGTCGTGTCCAGTCGACTTGCACCGTCTTGATACCTGCAACATTGCCTTGACCGTCGTCGAGGAATTCTTTGGAGAGCATGCAGTAATAGCGTGGGTCACCTTGGAACTGGCTGATAACTTCTTCGTGACCGTACTCGGTCCGGAGAATTTTCGGCCATTCGGGCCATGGGTTATCCGCGGCACGGCTCAACGGCGGTTCGGGCAATAATTCGAAATTGACCAGGCTGCGGCATTGCTGCCGCATGGCAGTGCCGATGCAATCCGTGCCCGTATCACCTCCACCAATGACCACCACATCTTTGTCTTGGGCATCGATGTCAAACGCGCCGGGAACCGGCTCGAGCACCGTGGATGTATCCAGGAGGGTCTGCGTAGCGTTGGTCAAATACTCCATGGCAAAGTGGATCCCTCGCAGGTTACGTCCTGGGATCGGCAGGTCGCGAGGCTGCGTGGCGCCGGTGGCCATCAGCAGGGCGTCGTTCTCCGCCATGAGTTTAGCTGGATCGACGTTCTTTCCGACATCTGCATTGGCCACAAACTCGATGCCTTCATCACGCAACAGGTCCAGTCGCCTTTCGACCACTTGCTTGTCCAGCTTCATGTTCGGAATGCCATACATCAGCAGTCCGCCGATGCGGTCGGCGCGTTCATAAACGGTCACTTTGTGTCCGGCACGGTTGAGCATATCGGCGGCAGCCAATCCCGCCGGCCCGGAGCCGACGACGGCCACGCATTTGCCCGTACGTTTGCGTGGCCGTTTGGGGTGCACCCACCCTTCGTCAAACGCGCGATCAATGATTGCGTTTTCAATGTTTTTGATGGTCACCGCGGGCTCGATCACCGCCAACGTGCACGCTCCTTCACAGGGTGCCGGACAGACCCGGCCGGTGAATTCGGGGAAGTTATTGGTGCGATGGAGCCGGTCCAGAGCTTCGCGCCACCGTCCGTTGTAGACCAGGTCGTTCCATTCGGGGATCAGGTTGTCGATGGGGCAGCCGGTGGCGGATTGGCAGAAGGGGACGCCGCAGTCCATGCAACGCGCACCTTGAATGCGCAGCTGCTCTTCCTCGGGCCGGGTATAGACTTCGGCAAAGTCGGTGATGCGGACCAGCGGTTCGCGATAGGGCACGGTGCGGCGAGGATACTCTTTGAAACCGGTCGGTTTTCCCATTTCGAATTCTCTTGGTTGTGGTTCCCAACGCGTTCGGGCAGCGGCCTGGTACTGGACCAGCCGGATCTGGTTCGTTTCCCTTGATTTTTTTGGCTACCGGTGGTCACGGCGCTCATGTGCCACGACTCTTGGTCCCGACCACCTGTGGCTTGGATCGATCACCGCGTCACGTGTTCGTCTGCCACGTTATCACTCACTTCCGAATCAAACCCCTTGCGGGCTTCCAGAACGCGTTTGTAGTCGGTCGGCATCACTTTGACGAACTGCTTGACCACCGTTTCCCAATTTTCGAGAACGTAGCGGGCCACCGTCGATTGCGTATGTTCTTCGTGCAGTTCGATCAATTCCAGCAACTCGGCGACGTCATCGTCCGCGACGACCTGTTCGAGTTCGACCATGCCCAGATTGCACCGGATGGCAAAATCGCCGTCAACATCCCAGACATAAGCAACGCCACCCGACATGCCGGCGGCAAAGTTGCGCCCGTGGGACCGAGAATCACGACACGTCCGCCCGTCATGTACTCGCAACCGTGATCGCCCACCCCTTCAATCACGGCCCAGGCGCCGCTGTTGCGGACGCAGAATCGTTCGGCGGCGCGTCCGCGGAAAAAGGCCTGACCGCTCGTGGCTCCGTACAGCACAACATTGCCGACCAGGATATTCTCCTCCGGCACAAAGGGGCTTTCCGTGGGAGGGTAGATCACAATTCGTCCGCCGGAAAGTCCCTTGCCGACGTAATCATTGGCATCGCCCGACAGCTCCAAGGTCACACCATGTGCCAGGAAGGCCCCAAAACTCTGGCCGGCCGAACCATGGAATTTGATGTGGATGGTATCCTCCGGCAGGCCCTGTTCGCCCCAGCGTTTGACGACGTGGTGGCTGAGAATCGTGCCCACCGTGCGGTTGGTGTTCACGATCGGCAGATCCAGCCTGACCGCTTGGCCCGATTGCACGGCACGTTTCGCCAATTCGATCAGCTTGTGATCGAGTGCCTGATCCAGTCCGTGGTCCTGCAGGATTGTCTGCCGGACCTCTGTATCCGGATGCGGTTTCCTGGCTGGCGCAAGAATGGGAGCCAGATCCAAGCCGTCTGATTTCCAGTGCTCGATAGCATCCTCGGTCTCCAGCAGATCGGTACGTCCGATCAAGTCATCCAGTTTGCGAATTCCCAGTCGCGCCATGATGCCGCGAGCTTCCTCGGCGACCATGAACAAATAGTTGACGACGTGCTCCGGTTTCCCGCGAAACTTCTTCCGCAGCACAGGATCCTGGGTGGCAATTCCCACGGGGCAGGTGTTCAGATGGCACTTGCGCATCATAAGGCAGCCGAGCGTGATGAGCGGCGCGGTCGAGAAACCCATTTCCTCGGCACCCAGCATGGCGGCAATGACAACATCGCGACCCGTTTTCAGTCCACCGTCCGTCTGCAACACGACGCGACTTCGCAGATCGTTCAAGACAAGCGTCTGGTGTGTCTCGGCAATACCAAGTTCCCAAGGCAGGCCGGCATGTTTGATACTGGTCAACGGCGATGCACCGGTGCCCCCTTCGGCTCCCGAGATCAGGATGTGATCGGCATGGGCCTTGGCAACACCGGCCGCCACGGTCCCGACGCCGACTTCCGAGACCAGTTTTACACTGACGCGTGCCGACGGATTGGCGTTTTTGAGGTCATGGATCAATTGCGCCAGATCTTCAATCGAGTAGATATCATGGTGCGGCGGTGGGCTGATCAATCCGACTCCGGGTGTACTGTATCGGATCCGGGCGATGTTCTCGTCGACTTTACGCCCCGGCAGTTCACCTCCTTCGCCCGGCTTGGCGCCTTGGGCGATCTTGATCTGAAGTTCGTCGGCGTTCGTCAAATACCAGATCGTGACTCCGAACCGTCCCGAGGCCACTTGCTTGATGGCCGAACGCCGGGAATCACCGTTGGGAAGCTTCTTGAAGCGTTGAGAATCCTCGCCCCCTTCGCCCGTGTTGCTCTTGCCTCCCAGGCGATTCATGGCGATGGCCAACGACTCGTGTGCCTCGGCCGAGATCGATCCGAAGCTCATCGCCCCGGTGCAGAATCGCTTCACGATCTCGCTGGCGGGCTCGACCTCACTGATATCGATCGCGTCGGAATCGCCCCTTTTACGGAATCGCAGCAGTCCCCGGAGCGTGCATCTGGTGCGGGCATCGTCGTTGGCATGGGATGCGAACTGGTGATAGGCTTCGCGACTGTTCGACCGTGCGGCCACTTGCAGATGGGCGATCGTCTCCGGGTCCCACATGTGTCGTTCGCCTTCAGCCCGCCAATGAAATTCGCCCGGATTCGGCAATTCGTCCAAGCGTTCCGACAAGCGCAATGGATAGCCTCGCGCATGCCGCCGCAGCGTCTCGGTGGCCAAGACGTCGAAACTGACGCCTTGCACGCGACTGGCCGTCCCCGCGAAACAACGGTCGATCACCTCCTGCTGCAATCCCAAGGCTTCAAAAATCTGCGCGCCCTTGTACGACTGCAGCGTCGAGATGCCCATTTTGGCCATGACCTTCAACATGCCTTTGGCGACACCCTTGCGATAGCGTGCCACGACTCTCTCGTCGTCGGGGAAGTCGTCCGACGGCAGACGCCCGGCGCGTCGGGCTGACCACAACGCTTCAAACGCCAGGTAGGGGTTGATCGCATCCGCCCCGAACCCGACCAGCAGACAGTGGTGATGCACCTCGCGTGCCTCGCCCGTCTCCAACACAATCCCGATGCGGGTCCGCTTGGCCTGGCCCACGAGATGATGATGGACGGCGCCGCAGGCCAGCAGTGTACCGATGGCGACGCGATCGCGACTCTGCTTCCGATCCGACAGCACGACCAGGCTGAAGCCGTTGTCAATCGCCTGTTCCGCCTCCTGACAGATACGATCGAGTGTCGCAGTGAGCCCTCCCTTTCCCGCTGCACGCGGGAACGTGATGTCGATCGTCTGCGTTCGCCACTGGCGATGATCCATCTGCTTGATGGCCGCCACCTCCTCGTTCGTCAGAATCGGATGCGGAATCAGCAGTCGGCCACAATGCGCGGGCGAGGTCTCTAACAGGTTCGCTTCGGGACCGATGTAGCATTCCAGCGACATGATGACTTCTTCGCGTATCGAATCGATAGCGGGATTCGTCACTTGGGCGAAGAGTTGTCGGAAGTAGTCGTAGAGCAGACGGGGTTCGTCGCTCAAACAGGCCAGAGCCGCGTCGTTGCCCATCGACCCGACAGGATCACGCTGCTCCGTGCAAATGGGCGCAGCATGAATCGCAGGGTTTCGGCGGTGTACCCGAAGGCCTGCATGCGCTGCATCAACGTGCCCGGGTCGTAACGATGCGGTTCTTTTCCCGGCCGCAAATCGCTCAGCTCGATCCGGTTCTCACGCAGCCACTGAGCGTACGGTCTCTGGTTGGAGAACTGATTCTTGAGTTCTTCATCGGTGATCAGACGACCCTGCTCGAAGTCGATCAGGAACATGCGTCCGGGTTGCAGACGTCCCTTGGCGATCACGATTTGGGGCTCGACCGGCAACACACCGACTTCGCTGGCCATAATGACCCGGTCGTCGCTCGTCAGATAAAACCGGCTCGGCCGAAGTCCGTTGCGGTCCAACACTGCGCCGATGAACCGCCCATCGGTAAAGGCAATCGATGCCGGTCCGTCCCATGGCTCCATCACGCACGAATGATACTCGTAAAAGGCCCGCTTGTTCTCGGGCATGTTTTCATGCTTCTGCCATGCTTCGGGAATCATCATCATGATCGATTCCTGGAGCGACCGCCCCGTCATCAACAAGAACTCCAGCACGTTGTCAAACGTACCTGAATCGGAACAGTCGGGTTCGACCACCGGGAACAGCTTTTCCAGGTCGTCGCCGAACAGGTCGCTCTGCACGACGCCTTGCCGAGCACGCATCCAGTTGATGTTGCCGCGCAACGTATTGATTTCACCATTGTGCGACATGATTCGGTTCGGCTGCGCGCGATCCCAGCTGGGAAACGTGTTCGTCGAAAATCGCGAGTGGACCATGGCCAGATGCGTGGCATAATCGGGATCCCGCAGATCCGGATAGAATTGCATCAGCTGGTCGGGCGTCAACATGCCCTTGTAGATGATCACCTTGGCAGACAAGCTGCAGACGTGGAACAGCTTGGACTGCTGCAGAGATCCCTCCATCCGCAGGAGATTGCTGACCCGCTTTCGGATCAGGTAGAGTCGCCGTTCGAAGGCGTCCCCTGCCAGCCCCTCTCCGGCCGCGATGAAGAGCTGCTCGATTTGCGGCATGGCCCGGCGGGCGGTGGGCCCCACGTCCGCCTTGTCCGCTTCGGCGGGAACTTGCCGCCAGCCCACTAAACGCTGACCGTGCTCGGCGACCATACGCTGCACCGCCTGCTTGCACACCGCCCGCTCACGCTCGTCGGTCGGCAGGAATACCAGCCCCGCACCAAAACAGCCGGCAGGAGGCAATTCGGCCCGCAGGTCGCGTCGAGCCACCTTGGCCAGAAACTCGTGCGGCAAGGCCGTCAAAATTCCGGCCCCGTCGCCCGTGTTCGCTTCACATCCGCATGCTCCACGATGGTTCATGTTACGCAGAATCTGATCGGCATCCAGTACGATCTGGTGACTTCGCTGCCCCTTGATGTGAGCTACGAAGCCAACACCACAGCTGTCTTTCTCGTTCAATGGATCATACAGGCCGTGCTTCTGTGGATACCCACCAGTCATCGATTCGTTCCTTTACTCCGCCAACATGCAATCAAGGGCCGAAAGACGTACGCCACTAATAACGGCTTACATCTGCGTGGCCGTACCACCGTTCCCTTTGCCTCCCGACGTGCCGGATCGACCTCCCCGTGATGACGCGGAATCCTCCACCGAACCGGAATACGCCGACTCCT
The DNA here is from genome assembly GCA_963700575.1 of uncultured Planctomycetota bacterium. GTDB lineage: Bacteria > Planctomycetota > Planctomycetia > Pirellulales > Pirellulaceae > JAJRVM01. The sequence goes on from CAVOYC010000005.1 coordinate 510,915, forward strand.
CGCTCGCCAACTCGCAACTCGGACGCTCCAGTAGAAACTCAATGAATCGACGGGTTGTAGCACCCAAGTCCGCGCCACATCGATGCAGGATGCCCAAAGGCCGAACCATCTCGACATCTGACAGCGGGATGGCGACCAGCGACCCATACTGTACTTCGCGCGCTACGGTCGGCTCGGGCAGCAAACTGAAACCCACGTTGATCTCCACCGCTCGCTTGAGCGTTTCAATATTGTCAAATTCCATGACCGATTGCACATGCACCTGGTGTGCCAGCAAGACCTTGTCGATTTCGCGGCGAATCCGCAGATCATCATCGAAACAGACCATGTCAAATCCGTCCAGTTGCTCCAGGCTCAATGCGGCCTCTACCGCCAACTCATGACACGGAGCACAGACGATCACCATCGGTTCGTCGCGCCACGCGATCGCCTTCAGCGTGCGCGTCTGGTGGGGATAGCTGACTAATCCCATGTCGACCTGGCCGCTGTCAACCAACTCGATCACGCGCTGCGGATGCTGGTACTCGATCCGCACATTGGCCTTGGGATGCTGGGACAGAAAATCGCGGACACAACGATTCATGTGGCTCAAACCCACCGAGTAAATGGAGGCCAAACTCACCCGTCCCTCCACTTCGTGGTGCAGTGATCGTACCTGCTCCTCCAGCGCGTACAACTGCTGCACCAGACTGCGACAGCCAGCATAATATACCTCCCCCTCGGGGGTCAGCACGAACGGACGCTTGGAGCGGTCAATCAGCTTCACCCCCAAGTGCTCCTCCAAGTGATGGACCAGCTGGCTGGCTCCCGACTGAGTCATCCCATTCTCCAGCGCGGCACGGGAAAAGCTCCGCCGCCCAACCACATCGCAGAATATCCGTAGCGATTTCAGGTGCATTCCACAGACTACCAGATGAATTAGGAATTTCAATGCTTGCTTTGATTCAGTATTAGCAAACAGAATTCTACATTAACCTGGCGCGGGGACCGTCGTCAACGGGCAGGATGCGGGCGGGCTGCCTGTGTCGAGGGTGACATACCAACCGAGTGCCAAGGGCCAGGACGCTTGACCCACCATATGGAGGGATATAACGCGTCCCAGACGACGACTTCGGGGAGCAGCGAAGGGGGGGTGTTGGCGGGTGTTGGCGTTTCCACGACGACGGACGCGCAAGCCGATCGCCCGGCGGACCGGCGGATGGGCGGAAGACGTCCATCCGTGCGTCAACCCGAAAAGAACGTAGTTCAACCCACAAAGAAGATGACCCGGTCTCTAACGGACCGTGCGTTGAACCCCGTGCATTGAACCGATGCATTTCGTTCAGTGCTGCGCTATTCAACTTTGCGGGGCAGATATTCGTGGCCCCGATCGCGTAACACTTCCGCTTTGATAATCGTGTCGGGTTCCGGCTGATTTTCCTCCTGCGGCTTACGACGCTGCAGTTTCGTGACCACATCCATACCTTCAATGACACGTCCGAATACGGTGTGCACGCCGTTCAGATGGGGTGTAGCGCGGAAATTAATGAAGAACTGGGACCCGCCAGAATTCGCCGCCGCGGTCTTGGCCATGCTCAGCACTCCGCGAAAGTGCTTACGAGCCCCCGGCTTATCGCACTCATCGTAAATGTTATACCCGGGGCCACCGGTCCCATCTCCTTCGGGACAGCCGGCTTGGGCCATGAATTGGGAAATCACTCGGTGGAACGTTAGCCCATCGTAAAAGCCGCTTTTCACCAGACTGATGAAATTCGCCACCGTTTCCGGCGCTTCGTTTTCGAAGAGCTCGACGACGATGTCACCTTTTGACGTCGTCAACTTGACTCGGGGCAAATCGTCAGCTGCGGCTTCCTTGGCGCGTGTCTCCTGCTCTTCTTTCCAGTACGTCTTGTAGTTTTCGAGTTCCGCACGCAGCGCTGCTGCATCGGCGGTCGTTTCGCCTTCCGCTTCGGCCTTACTGAGCAGTTGCTCGGTCAGGTCGTAATCATTCATGGCGTAGGCAGCAATTCCGGTGTCTCGATAAACGTCGGGCTCGTCACATTGGTTGTCCAACAAGGCGCGTCCCAAGGCCAGCGCTGGCTCGTATTGGTCGTGATCCACGTAATCGCTCAGTACTTTGACCAGGAAACTTGTTTTCACGCGATCTTCACCGGGGGCCGCGACGTACGCGTTGAGCACGGTTTGCACGAGATCGGGCATCATTTGCTCGGCTTGGGCCACCGTAGCGTTCCAATCCTGCTCCAACTCGGGTCGCGTGGCGTCATCCGCATCGTGGTACTTGGAGCGGAGTTCTCGCAGGTGCACCAGCAGTCCCTTCCACTCACCAAACTTCGCCTGAAAGGCCGCTTCCGCCTCCGCCTTGTCCGGCTTGGGCGTGGTGGGGACGGCCTCCGCACCGGGATCCTTGGCGGGCGGTTTGGGGGCCTCCTCGGCTGGCTGCGCCGGTGGTTGCTTAGTCCCTTCCTCTGCCGCCGCATTGTCTTGAGCTAGAAGGGGGGGGCATAGCAAGAGCAAGCCACACAGTGCATTCATGAACCAGGCGTATATCGAGAAACGTCGAGCCATTAAAATCTCTCCCACCAATCTGCAGAATTCTGTTCCAGGTCATTGCTGTTTTTGGGTCACGATAAAGGCTAGCATAGGTGGCCGGGCTCCGCCAAGCAATCAGGTCACGCCAGGCAATCAGGTACAAATTGGTGACCTGGCAGCACCACGGGCCCACAGAGAGGCGTGCTGGCAAAGCGGGGCGAAAATGCCAAACAGTCCGGGATGCCCCCGTGCCGATGGAGGTCGCGCGTGCGGCACAAGGCATTCAGGGGCGAACCCACACCCCGAATTGTCTGGCTTGGCGGCGAGAGGGCGCAGCCGCCAATGGTTCTTGTACGAAGGAAAGGGGGAGGCTGGTTCGCCAATCGATGTTTTTCCGCGCGGCTGAGGTCGGGCTTTTCCTGGTCGCCGCTTTTCCTGGTCGCCGGCGTACGATCACTCGTATGTCTCCCCGTGAAATCGTCTCCCCGTAAGAAGTGACTGTATGCCCCGCAAACGAGCTGCCACGCGAAACGAACAGGCCGGCCAGACGAACCTGTCTGCGGGTACGCTGAGAATCATCGGGGGGCGATTGCGCGGTCGTCCGATTCAATACCTGGGTGATCCACGTACCCGCCCCATGAAGCAACGTGTGCGTGAAGCAGCGTTCAATCTGGTGGGATCTCGCGTGGCTGGGACGCACGTGATTGACCTGTTTGCCGGCACTGGGGCGCTGGTCTGGGAGGCGTTGAGTCGCGGGGCCGCGTCGGCCACCTTAATCGAAAGGCATTTCCCCACGGCGCGTTTGATTCGGGAAAACGCCGCAGCCTTGGGTGTGTCCGAGCTGGTGGAAGTGGTGCCAGGCGATACCTTTGTTTGGGCCCGAAAGCTGACCCGTGAAGCCCTCCTGCCCAGGTGCGACAGTTCATGGGTCGTATTCTGCTCGCCACCCTACGAACTGTACGTGACAGAACCGGACCGGATGGGCACACTGATCTGGCGGATGATCGAGTTGGCTCCGCCCGGTAGCCTGATCGTGGTCGAATCAGATCAGCGTTTTGACCTGGCGACACTGCCGACGCGCTGCACCTGGGACGCACGCGAATATCCCCCCGCCGTCCTGGCGGTCGCCGAAATCCCTTCTCCGCCGCGAGACTAGTTGTACAGCGCCATGTTGCAGCGATGGTTGTGCGTAACTATTGTCTGCATAACAGACTTTCGCCACCGGGCTCGTCCCGGTGGTTCTACGTTTGCTGACTACTCTGGCAGCCGAAAACGAACCTTCCTGCCGGCCATCGCCGCCGGAGGCGGCGATGGCCGGCAGGAAGGAAACTCATGGGTGGCCGAGATCGACGTAGTTGTCAAACGCTCTACCGCCGGGACAAGCCCGGTGGCGATAAAGACCGTGCTAATAAGGCCTTGAGATGATCATATAAGTGAAAGTGGCGCTGTCCATCTAGGCTCAGCCCCAATACCGTTGAATGAAGCCAGGATCGCATCCAACGGCAAACCAGATATGGCGACAGCACGACCACGCTGGCATAACAACTCTTGTCGCAAACCTATCTGGCAAGCGCTTCGTTAAACGGTATTGGGGTTGGGCCGAGACAAATGTACGACACCGCGGAGAACAACGCTGATCTCCCAATTTTTGGAGGTGGCAGGGCGGCCAGGTGACGGCTATGGTGCAGAGCAGACGCGGCGCCGGTGAGTGCACCGCGCAGGCTCAGGCTCACCTTACTTCTCACACCAAAGGTGGAAGTTCGATGGACGTGCGCAACATCAAAGATGTACCGTCGTTTACCACAAAAGACGGTAGTGAAATTCGTGAATTGCTGGCCCATCGAAACTCGGCAATCCGCCTGCAAAGTCTGGCAGAGGCTCGATTGCCGCCCGGTGGGTCGACAACTCCGCATCGCCATGAGTGTACCGAGGAGATTTACTACATCCTGCAGGGGGCTGGCCTGATGCGAGTGCAGGAGGACCATCGAGAGGTTGGACCTGGTGACGCGATTGCCATCTTGCCGGGGCAATGGCATCAAATCACGAATATTGGCCGTGGCGTACTGAAGCTTCTCTGTTGCTGCGTACCCCCCTACGAAGATGACGACACGACGCTTGAGCCAGCTGAGTGACTTGTCGGACTTCCGCACTTCGGGCGGGATCATCGGCGACATGCTGCGCGTCGCAACGCTTGCGGCGCATGTTGGGGCGACGCTCTCTCTAGTTACCCCAATCTACGTAATCAGCACAATCATCTGGTTTCCCCCTCGCGCGGTCCGTTTGGGGCGTCTGGCGACCAGTCGATTCAGGAAACGGATTCCATTCGGTATGCGCTTCTTTCCGATCTTAACATTTGTAGCGTTCGGGGATTCCCTCATCGGATGCGCTCGAGGTTTGTTTGATGAGCCCGTGGCGGGCCCTTCCCGCTCCGAACGGTCAGGACCCTCAGCCGGCTGCTCGTTCGTCCCAGTCATGCCACAGCGTCTGCGGAGTGTGTTGGATGCGTCAAGCTCGCAACCCAATCTGGCCCTTTGCCCACCTCCTGGCTGGTTTGCTGGCGATGATGCTAGTGGCCCTATGGTTGTGGCAGCTGATAGAGTCGGGACCGGCGATGGGCCGTGATGCGTCGCCGGCCGTGAACGCGGCCGCACCGTTATCGGTAACCACACCCAGGCCGGCCGGGACCACGAAATGGCGGCCGGCGGCGCCCCTGCAGAACAAGATCAAAGATCTGGAAGAGTATGTGGCGCCGGCAAGTTCACACGTCCCTCACCTCCGGTCGCGGATCGAATCACTCTCGATCCTTCGCTGGCCCAGACACCTTCGTTGCCAACCGTCGAGCCGCGATTTGGCGTGAACGCTTCGCCCGCCGAACCGGCATCGAACCGAGACGCAGAGCCTCCCACGACGGAGGCCGCTCCCGCGAAACTCGCTCGGCAGGGCATGCAGCAGGCTCCAGACGTGGCAACGAGCTGGCCCTACCCGCGGCAACTCGTAGCGGCGATTGAGGAATTGCAGGAGGTTCAGGTTGAGACTGACTGGGCCGATCGCCTGCTGGACAACATACGCGCACTCCACGCCCTCGAATCGCTTGGAGACAGGGCCTCTGGCGGGGTGTTGGTGGCGTTGCAGCAGTTAGCTGAAGAGGGAATGACGCTGGTCGGCCGCCTGCCACAACTGAACGATCAGGCCGCGATGCTGCGCGTCGTCTATGGGTTGCAGCGGCGGCTGGCTATCTGGCAGTCGGTCCATCAGCTCAGCCATTCCGACGGCCACGCAGGTCTCGCTGCGTGATTATGATGCATCAGAACTCACGCGCAAGCTATATGCCGTCAACCAGCACCTGAATCGACTCAACAACGCCGCGGCGTGGCGCAGCTACCTACTGCTGGACCGGCTCGCCGAACTCGCGGCTCAGAAGTGGTCCACCAACCAAGATGAGCGGAGCAAATTAGCGCGCGAGTTCTTGTGGCGTCTGGAGTCGGCAGATTCTTCGCGCGAACAGGAAGCCTTCTTCGCGCACCGCGACTGGCAGGATTTCGCCGATGAGATGCGTCAATGGGTCTGTGAGCCGGTGGATTACGAACAGCTGCTCGACGATGTGGAGCGTCTGGAGGCGTTGACTTCCGAAGAGACATCGCGGGACTTGACACGCCATTATCAGGTCTTGCGGTGGTCCTCCCATCCCCAGGTCACGGAACTGGGAGAGCGACTCAATACCTACTACCGCAACGCCAACGCGCGCGTTGCCATCTCCGGCGAGTTGTTAAACCGGTTGTTGCCGCATCCACAAACAGTCGAAGAGAAGGTAAATGACACGTTGATGGGAGGACGCATTTTCGGTCGGAGTCGCGTATCGACACGCTTGCGCCTCGTGCTGATGCCCGACCGCGAGCGGTGGCGGTTGGGGCTCGAAGCCCAGGGAAACGTCGACTCTCAGACGGAAACCAAACGAGGCCCCGCTCGATTTCATAATGCAGGTCGATCGCGCTACCTCGCGCAAGCTGTTGCTGATCGACCGTCGTGGCATTCGCAGCGAAGACGCGGAAGCCGCCGCCACCTCAAACGCTGACCTGACCGGACTGGAAACGGACTTGGACAGCGTGCCGTTGGTCAACCTGCTGGTGCGGGCCATTGCCCGTCAGCAATACGATAGCCAGCAAGAGGACGTGAAGTGGCACGCCGAAGGCCTGTTGGCCAATCGGGCCGAGTCGCGTCTGGACCAGGAGGTGGATGCCAAACTGAGTGAGGCGACGCTCACGTTCCGCAGCAAAATCTGGCGGCCGCTGCGCGATCTCGGACTCCGGCCCGAAGCGGTTGACATGCAAACCACCGAGGATCGGCTGATTGCCCGCTACCGCCTGGCGGGCTTCGATCAGGCGGCGGCATTTACGCCCCGGCCCCAGGCGCCCAAAGACAGCTTGTTGAGCATTCAGGTGCACGAATCGCTGCTCAATAACACGGTCTCCTGTCTGAATCTGGGTGGTCGCGAGGTGAGGCTCCGCGATCTGTTCCAGGAAGTTGCCACCAAATTGCAGCGCAAAAACTTCCAGGTCCCCGAAGAGGTGCCAGAGGATGTGACGATTCTACTGGCTGAGAAAGACCCGATTACGTTTCGCTGCGTCGATGACCGTATCCACGTCAGGCTGCGTATCACCAAACTCTCTAGCGGCGACGGACACGTCTGGCGCAATTTCGAAGCCCGTGGCATCTACGGGCCGAATGTGGACGCCCTGCGAGTCGGCCTCCAGCGCGACAGTTACGTGCGGCTGAAGGGACGCCGGCTCTCGACAGGCGACCAAATCGTCTTGCGCGGTATCTTCGCCAAAGTGCTGGCCCAAAACCCAGACATCGATCTGCTGGGAAACGTCCTGGTTCGGGACGAACGCCTCCACGATCTGCGGGTCAGCCAGTTCGTCATTCGTGACGGTTGGATCGGCCTGGCGGTGGGAGTCGGTGATCCGGTCAAGGCTCACATTGCCGATCACAGGTGAAGGCCCGACTAGTCCGCTCCACCCAAAAGGAGGGCGCCGGATCGGGGACGGAATATGTACTGTCAATCCGAGGGACAATTGCGTTTTGACGTCTGGACCTTCGCAGATTGTGGTGCGCAATTGGGCATTTGGAGAACAGGAGGGTTTCTTGCGCTGGCGGGGTGAGCGTTGTCTGATCAGTCGTAACCATTCACTCAAATCGTCCGCGAAACTTCTGCGCCGGGTACTTTGCCTCGTTCTTCACCATCTTCTGACGCATGGCGCTGTCCACATCGATCGACAGCTCGTTGGCAATCGCCAAAGTGTAACACAGAATGTCGGCCAGTTCGTCACTCACTTCTGCCAGCTTCTCCAGGTCGTTGCCGATCTTGCGCGAAGATTCGGTGGTGATCCACTGGAAGTGCTCCATCAACTCAGCGGCCTCAATGGCCAACGACATCGAGAGATTCTTGGGCGAGTGGAATTGATGCCAATCACGCTCATCGACAAATGTGCGGACCAGCTCGCGAAGTTCGGCAATAGTTGTGTTGTGATCAGCCATGGCAACTTTCACGGAGCGGTAGAGTACGGGCGTTTTGGATGGATGAATGGAAGACGAGCTCGTCCCGGCCCCCGCTACCGCACCTTTTCACCACCTCACTGCTCGCCTTGCACCCTCGGCGTTCAGAAGCCGGGCAGCGCCAGTTGGCGTGGTGGACAGACTCGTTTCAGATAGCGGTCTCGATACTGTTCGGCCAGGTGGATCACCACCTCCAGGATCAGCATATCCGCGCGGTTCATGACGTGCCGTGCGCTGCGACTTCCCAATCCCGATATCATCTCTTCGAGAACGTGTAGATGCAACAGCATGGCTTGTTGAGGCGTGATCGTGGCGGACGCAAGCAACTCGGCCAGACGGTCCATTTCATCCGACATGTTTCCGGAGCCCATGATCACGTAGGCCCGCAGCAGCTCACGATAGTGGCTGATTAGCTGCGAGGGGAGTCCTTCCGGCAGTCCCCCGGCCGGTTCCGCCGCATCCGCCGTGGTTTCGGTGATGGCCGCCGTGTCGTCGCGACAGATCTCGGCCAGATTGGCAATCATGGCTCGCTGTTGTTGCAGCAGTCGGTTTGCTTCACCATGCTCCAATCGCAAGCGATGGCGGTGTGATTGCTGCAACCGGCGATTTTCGGCAATTAAACCATGACGTTCGACCGCCCGAGCAACTTGCCAGATGAGAGTCCGCGTGGTGGTTGTGTGGACACAGACGTAGGCATCACCTCCCGATTCGAAACAAAGGGATGCCATCTCCTGCGCGCTCTGATCCCCCAGCACGACGATCGGTTGTTCGTCGCTGGTTCCCGCTCGAATCGCGTCCAATACTTCGAGAGCATCAAGACCACCATCCTCGTGGCTGACCAGCACGGCATCAAACAGCTCATCACGCAGTTTCGAGAGTCCGGCAGCAATCCCGACCGACTCGACCAGCATCACATCGCTGACACTGTCCGCGGCAAAAGCCTCTGCCAGCCAACCTCCCGTCCGCTGCGGCCCGGTGATGAACAAAATGCGCATGCGTGGTGGCACATGACCCCACGGGGTGGCTGGCAGCTTTTTTTCAGTGTGACTGAGTGCGACGCCCATGGCGCACGATTCCCCGCCCGCGACAGATTTTGCATGAGACAAACGATTGCCGGGCGATCTTCGATGATCGCACCCTCGGCTGGGGGCTTGTAAAGCAATATCCGCCGGGCGTCAATGGAGAATGGGTTGTCCCTCAGATACAGCTTGCCAGAATTGCGGAGATTCGCCAAACCAGTGTATATTCTCCAGCTGGCCGGACGTTTTGTGCTTACCAGTGTTGGATCCACGCGACGTGAGGAGCTGCGATGCGGGTTGCCTATCTTGACTGTTTCAGCGGAATCAGCGGCGACATGACCTTGGGCGCTCTGGTCGATGCTGGAGTCTCTCTAGCGACCATCCAGCAAGGAATCGATTCGCTGGGGCTGCACGGCTGTCGTCTGGAGTCCAGCGAAGTGAAGAAGAAGGGGTTTCGGGCGACCCACATCAGAGTCTTGTTCGAACCGGAACACAAGCATCGCCACTTGCATCACATCACCGAGATGATCGAGGGGAGTCATCTTTCGGCACGGCAGAAGGACCTTGCGAAAAGAATCTTCACGCAGCTGGGGCAAGCCGAAGCCAAAGTGCACGGGACGACGATTGAGAAAGTGCATTTTCATGAAGTGGGCGCGGTCGATTCCATTGCGGATATCGTCGGCAGCGCTATTGGCTGGGACTTGTTGGGCGTCGATCGTATCTGCTGCTCCCCAATTCCGACGGGGACCGGGATGGTAAAAATCGCACACGGGACCGTCGCGGTCCCGGCCCCGGCCACCGCCGAGTTGTTACGGGGCATTCCGCTGGCATCGTGCAACGTGGAAGCGGAGCTGACGACGCCCACGGGGGCAGCCATTGCCGCGACTTTGGTCGATCAATTCGGCGAGTTGCCGGCACTCCGGATCAGCACGATTGGCTACGGTGCTGGAACGCCGCGACCTGGAGGATCGGCCAAATCTGCTGCGGTTGATCGTCGGCGAGCTGGAGGAGGTGTCAAGGGGACGGGGATGGGAGGAAGATCGCGTTTGGATGCTGGAAACGAATCTGGATGACGTTTCTGGCGAGTGGGTGGGATACTGCGCACAGCGACTGCTGGACGCCGGCGCTGGACGTGTATACGACACCGATTCACATGAAGAAGAATCGCCCCGCCGTGATACTCAGCGTTCTCTGCAGGGCGGTTGATATCACGAAACTGGAACAGATCGTGTTTTCCGAGACGGGGTCGCTAGGGATACGTCGTTGGCCGGCGCAGCGGCACATATTGCCACGTCGTGTGCTGACTGTAACCACACCCTGGGGGAGCGTGGAGGGAAAATTGGCGGAGTTGGGAGGCGGGCATCGATGGTTTTCGCCCGAGTTTGAATCATGTCGTCGTCTGGCTGCCGAGTGTGACCAGCCGCTGCGCAGCATTTACCGAGCCGCGCAGCAGGCATTCGAGCGATCCTCGGGCGATCCAGCGTGATCCATGGCGGGGCGGGGCGCCGGGCGAGCGCAGCGACCACCCCCGGGGCGACCCTGCCCGCGGTGACGGAGTGAAATCGGAACCATGTGGTTGTTGGCAGATATCGTAAAGACCGGCATGCTTCTGGCTGGGATCGCGCTGATGATCCTGGTTCTGCTGCGGCGAACCTACAAGTATTACGGGCGGCGGAAGTCATCCCGAAGAAGCACCGAACCACACCTGGCTGCGACGCAGCGGCCGGCCCCAGAACGCCGCTCCCTGACGACCGCGCCGCCCGATGTGTTGCGCTGGCACGTCGAGATGCAAGAGACTGCTCGCGACATGAAGGCTGAGTTGGACAGCGAAGATGCGCCTGTTGCAGCTCCTCATCACCCAAGCCCGAGAAGAGGCTGAGCGGCTGGAGCAACTCCTGTCCCGCCTCGAAGCGCGCGGTGCACACGATGGTGACTCGGCAAACACCATGGAAAATGAATCGTGAGATGCAACCGCCTGATCGCGCGGCAGCTGAATCTTCGGCGTTCCAGTCGCTCGGATTGTGCGACTCGTGCCGGTCGTACAGATGAGCATTAATGGGTGGTTTGTATTCGCCGCCGCCGGCTCCGACTATCGGGACGGCCCAGAACTGTTGCATCGCTGGCCGACGCCTAGTCGATCAACTATCAGGTCCGGCCGCAGTGGCTTCAACACGCGGTCTGACAACCTGGCGGACAAGCTCCGGGCGGCGACAGCCAAACGCGAGGCGTGGATTGCGTAAAGCGGATCCACTTGGGGGACATTGACACGTCTTTGGGCGGATGGGCACACCGTGAGGAAGAACTATCCAGAATACCTGAAACTGCACGTGGAAGAGCTGCCAACCACCTGCCCTGAGCCGCGCGATATCCGTGCGCTCGAGGCGGTCTGCTGCGCCTTTCGCGAGTTGAACGGGCTGGCAGCTTGCTTACTGCGACCAGCAGGATACTCCGGCGCCGGTCAACTGGTCGAAACCGATCGGGACTGGTAACCAGGGAGGTGGTCAGCTGGTGCTGTTTCCCGCCGAGTCGGCCGGGAAGATCACTCCCCTGGAGCGTGTGGAGCCCTTGGCGGCGGCGATTGGGTATCTGTTAGAAGAGCTGTTATCGGCACAGTCGGCTCTCTGGCAGAGGGAGGCGGAGCTGGCAGCGGGGATTCCTGTGACGTTGCGACCGGAGGATCAACGCACGCTGGCGCATCGACTTGAGTCGGTGCTGCGCGGTGGCGCGGAAGCCATCGGTTGCCAGGCGGCGGCGCTGTATTTGCTGGACGATGCCACCAGTCACCTCAAACTGCGTGTTGGCTGGCAGTTGCCAAAGCGTCGATTCTGGGAAGAACCGCGACCGCTGCGGGGCGCGGTCGCCGATCTGGAGGCGTTGGTAGGACACGCCGTGGCGATAGAAGACACGGCCTTGTTGCCGCATTGGAAGGTTCCTGAAGACTATCGTGCGGCGCTCTGCGTGCCCGTTTCGACCACTTCCACGCCGTTGGGAACACTCTGGTTTTTTGCCGACACCGTGCGTGATTTTACTCCGGAACAAACGCACATGGCCGAGATTGTGGCCGGGCGATTGGTGGCGGACCTCGAACGCGAAGTGCTGGTCCGAGAGGGTCTGCGTCAGCGGCAGTCGGACATGACGCACCAGGTGCTGCTCAACTGGCAGGATGAACAACGGCCCCGTATACCACCACTGGTCGATGGCTGGCAGGTCGCCGGACGAAGTGGGCAACTGGACCGTGTTGGGGGTCAGTTCTACGATTGGTGCATTCTGCCAGACGGCCGCCTGGCCGTGGCCTTGGGGCACGCCGAAGGACCTCAGGTGGAGGCGGGCCTGACGATCACTACGCTGCAGATTGCCATGCGCTCGCACGCCACGCATCCTCATCAAGCCCGCCAGATGCTCGACCGTCTGAATGAATCGCTCTGGACGCACTCGACCGGCAACCGATTCGCTTCGCTCTTCTACGGCGTGATCGACCCGGATTCGGGCCAAATGGAGTATGCCTTGGCGGGCGAACCGCACGCGCTGATTTATGACGCGAAGAGATGTCATTCACTGACAGACACGGGTCCGTTGCTGGGGTCTGACCCGGACTATCGGTATCGTCAAGCGTCTCGCGTGATCGAGATTGGACAGTCTCTCGTCGTTTTCAGCCACGCCCATCAGACTCCGCTGGACGAAGAACTGCAGGAGCCTGACGAGTGCCGCGTCACCCTGCTGTTGCAGTCCGCCCAGCAGGCGACCGCCGAAGAACAGGTTGAGGCGGCGTTCGGCGCACTGGCTTGCGGCATGTCACACGGCCGCAACGTCGTTGTCGCCCGCCGGATCTACTAGTCCCTTGTCAACTCCAGAAATTGGGATGTAGCGTTGCTCTCAACGGTGTGCGACAACACGTCCACGCGGTGTCGCACATGCGTCTCGGCCCAACCCTAATTCTTAAGCCTGACAAGACACTCGGAGACGCGACCCCGACACCACTTCATGCTGTCGCCAGCAGCGCACGCAGGTGCGCGACCACCGCGGGAGCCAGGTGGCCGAGGTCGTATCCGCCCTCGAGCACGCTGACCACACGGCCCTGCGCGTAGCGATCCGCCACCCGCACAATCGCCTCGGTGATCGGGCCGAAGTCAGATGGCTCGAGACTGAGATTCGAGACGCGGTCCCACATGAGAGCGTCAAATCCGGCACTCAGCAAGATGAAGTCCGGGCGAAACGCGTCGAGTGCCGGAACCACTTTGTGTCGCAGCGCGTGGCCGTATTCTTGGATACCGCTTCCTCGGTCCAAGGGGATGTTGAGTGTCCAGCCGCGCCCAGCCCCCAGCCCGATTTCATGCCTGTGACCGGTGCCCGGAAAGCAGAGGGATTCCGGACGCTCATGCAGGCTGACGTAAAACACGTCCCCACGCGATTCGAAAAAATGCTGAGTTCCGTTGCCGTGATGGGCGTCGATGTCGACAATCGCCACTCGTGCCAGGCCGTGATGTCTGACGAGATGTTCAGCGGCGATTGCCACATGATTCAACAGACAGAACCCCATGGCCTGATCCACTTCGGCATGATGACCGGGGGGACGCACCGCGCAGAACGCCCGCGCAATCTCTCCCGAGACCGCCGCGTCGCAAGCGGCTAGAACGCCACCCGTGGCTAACGCCGCGACATCGTAGCTGGCCGCGCAGATGCTCGTTTCCGGATCTCCGACGAACGTGAATCCTTCCTCGCACAGCATGCGGAGGATATCGATATAGGCCGGATCATGGACCAGTGACAATTGTTGTGACGTGGCCGGCGAGAAAGCCAGCGATTGAAGCTGCGGCAACAGGCCCGCCTGCTCAACAGCCTGACAGATCGCGCCCAGCCGTTCCGGACGGTCGGCGTGACCTCGCCCGGTCTGATGTTGAAGAAACCTTCGGTCATAGACCCAACCGACCTGCATGGTGCGTGCTCGCGCGCTAACGAAGGTGATTCACTACACAAACAATTTCGGCATGTCGAAGCGCAAATTCATGGCAGGCCCAAGCCGCCTGACTTCGCCTGCCACCCGTCAAGAACTGAATACCGGTTCCCACTGGCGCGCTTCTACAGCCGAATGGGCTGCCAAAAGGAGGCCGACAATTTCGACCGAGTGTTCACGTGCTACGGTACCAGTGCCTTGGCCACACCACAAATTTGGGGTGAAGCCACGTTCTCAGCTGCGTACGACACCGCGTCCACGCGGTGTCGAAATGGGCTACCTCTGCAGTGCATCGAGCTTCGACAATATGTGTATTTATACAGATAGATGGCTGAACCGCGAGACTGGGATGAAGTGTCTCCGGCATCGCGACGATGCCTGGTCAGAGTCGTGCCACTGCGTGCAAAGACACGTGTCAAGTACATGCATATACGATCGCCAGGCGAAATCGTGCCAACTCGACGTCGTATGGGGCACGCAGTGTGAAGCGGCTACCGACGCTGCATCGCGGCGGTGGACTGTGTGTCCGCGCCGCGCACTGCTCAAGTCGAGAGGTCTGGTTCCAGTGAACCAAGATTCTCGGTGTCGAGATGACTGGGCTGGAAACGCGTTGGCTTGAGTGGCACCGTCCCACGGAACTGCCTGGTCAGAGTCGTGCCACTGCGTGCGGAGACGCGTGTCAAGTACGTGCAATACGATTGCCAAGCGAAATCGTGCCAACTCGACGTCGTATGGGGCACGCAGTGTGAAGCGGCTACCGACGCTGCATCGCGGCGGTGGACTGTGTGTCCGCGCCGCGCACTGCTCAAGTCGAGAGGTCTGGTTCCAGTGAACCAAGATTCTCGGTGTCGAGATGACTGGGTTGGAAACGGGGTGGTTTGAGCAGTGGCACCGTCCCTCGGAACTGCCTGGTCAGAGTCGTGCCCAAGATCAGGGTGTCTGCTATCACCCTCCGACTAACGCAGCTCGTGACCGTCAACGGTTCAGCAAACGTGCCTGCAGGCTCCGGACAGCATTTTGGTGAGCCTTCCTATGTCTGTCGACAACGATTCATCGCAATGCATGTCATGTGGCACTTCCAAAGTACCCATTATTAATGCCTCTTCCTTGACTCTTGAGGAGGAGTTGAAAGTTCGGAAAGGTTGCGCCGTGTTCATCAGGCATCGGTTCATCGATAATCTCCCGCGTGCTGTATGCCTGAATTGTCAGCCAGACTGGCTCGGCGTGAATGACCTCCGCATGGAATATGACGACTGGCAGATTAGAAAAGAGAAAGCTATCGATTCCGGGGACATTCGTGGCGCTCAAGAAAATCAGAGACGACCTTGGCCACCTGTTTCATTGCCTGGACGCGAGCTATTTTTCGCTTGGCTGGCAGAAAGCGAATCGCAGCTAACTGCACCAGGCGCGCCGGACCAACAATACGCCACAGGTGATCTAGCTCCCTAGCGTGCTAAGCATTGCCGAGGCAACCAGACGCCGCCGCGTTCGTAGCGATTTGGTGGCCCAGCCAGTCCCACGCTCTCGGTGTCTCGCGAAGGCCGGAGCGCCTTTGAGCTTTTTCTCGCCCCGGCGTGGATCCGGCTTGACGCGTTTGCCAGAGCGGACTACTTTCCGGCGAATTCGACTATTGCCGCATGTTGTCTTCAGGGCGCATATGATGCCGACATGGATGTCGCGATGAAGATGTGGAGAAGAGACCTCCTGTTCGTTTGCACGCTGATTCTGCTCGGTTCCGGCTGCGCAGTGGTCGTCGGCGCCGCCATCCGTTGAACAGGCATCTCTGCCATTGCCCAAATTGGCCCCCGACAACGTGGTGTTTGAAGTAACCTTTGTGCGGATTCCGGAAGACGAAAAGGACTTCGCCGACCGTTTCTGGCCGGAAGTGGACGAGACGGCATTGCCCATCGAACTGCGTCGGCGTTTGACCTCGAATGGTTTTCGTTGCGGCCTGGTGGGTTCCCCGGTCCCGGTGCCGCTTCAGGAGATCCTGGACCAGCAATTGATTGCGGATCCGGGTGGGGGGATCAAGACATTGGAGCCGGGGCGGGAAATCAGCGCGCGTACGCACCGCATGCGCAGTCGGTCAGGAAACCCGGGAAAAATCCTCCTCCGCAGTGATGCCGTGGAAAAACTCGCGGCTTTGACCTGTCACGAAGATGGACGCGTTAGTGGCGAGTCGTTGGAGCAAGCTCAATTCTATTTCTCCATCACGTCGTATCCACAAGGTGACGGGCAGGTCAATTTGGAACTGATGCCCACCATCGAGTATGGACAACCACAGTCGCGGTTCCGAGGCGAAAATGGCGTTTGGATCGTCGACAATACAAGTCGCAACATGAAGGTCTTCGAAGATCTGAAGATCGATGCCATGCTGACTCCCGGCGGTGCCATCGCGCTGACTTGCAGTGGGGCGGAACGCGGCTTGGGTGAACAGTTCTTTGGCGCCGCTCCGCAAGAGAAACTCCCTCGCCTGCTGCTGGTCGTGCGATTGCAGCAAACCCAAATGGACGATCGATTCGGTGGCCAGCAGTCGCTGGAACCCATAGCATCCGTGATAGAATAGTCTCGCTTTCTGGCGCCTCTTGCTCTCAAGGTGCCTTCGGCCCAGCTCCCAGAACAAGCATCCAGCTGGCGGTGCGATTCGGCAACGCGAATTTCGCGGCCATTCCCCGAGTGATATCTCACCCCATCACGGTTTTGGCCGGGGCGGGCGGTACAGGTTCGCGGCATCTGGCGGGTCCGCGACTCGCTCCGGCGTCAAGGGGCTTGCGTTAAGGGACAATCAGCTCCGTAACTCACGAATTGGGGTGGAACCATTTCCGGCAGAAACGTCAGTAATCGTGACTTGGACGTTTGAGGTTTTCGAGCATTGTTGGAGCGGATAGACAGGGGATTGCGGCATTGCGGGGCCGCGCCGATAATGCGGTGGCGCACTCGGCGGGGGGACTGGAGAGGGTGTGCCGTTCCCCGCCTGTTGACAATCACAAAACTACCGCTAGTACGAGCATCCTGACGATGCAAGGAGCAAATCATGGCATTGGTCCCGCTTCGGGTCCTTCTGGACCATGCGGCCGAGAACGACTATGGTGTCGCCGCTTTCAATGTGAACAACATGGAACAGATTCAGGCCATTATGGAGGCGGCTGACGAAACGGATTCTCCGGTCATCGTGCAAGCTTCGCGTGGCGCACGCGCCTACTCGCAAGATGCGTATCTGCGTCACCTCATGTTGGCAGCCGTAGAGCTCTACCCACACATTCCGGTCACGATGCACCAGGATCATGGCAACAGCGTGGAAACCTGTAAGAGCGCGATCGAGAACGGATTTACGTCTGTCATGATGGATGGGTCGTTGGAGGAGGACGGCAAGTCCCCGGCCTCGTTCGACTACAATGTTCGCGTGACCAAGGCCGTGGTTGAATTGGCGCACGCTCGGAACGTCTCGGTGGAAGGGGAACTCGGCTGTCTCGGCTCGCTGGAAACGGGGATGGGTGAGAAAGAGGACGGGCATGGCGCGGAAGGGGTGTTGTCGAAAGACCAGCTGCTGACGGACCCGGAGCAGGCCGCTGAGTTTGTTGGTCTGACGAACGTGGACGCTCTGGCGGTGGCGATCGGTACCAGCCATGGCGCCTACAAGTTCACTCGCAAGCCGACCGGAGAAGTACTGGCGATCAGCCGTATTGAGGAAATCCACGTGCGACTGCCCGACACGCACCTGGTGATGCACGGCAGCTCATCCGTGCCGCAGGAGTTGCAGGACATCATCAACAAGTACGGCGGCAGCATTCGTCAAACCTACGGCGTGCCGGTCGAGGAGATTCAGCGCGGCATCAAACACGGCGTGCGTAAAATTAACGTCGATACGGACAACCGACTGGCCATTACCGGTGCGATTCGCAAAGTGTTCGCCGAGACTCCCGAGAAGTTTGATCCACGGGACTATCTCAAGCCGGCTCGTGCCGCCATGAAACAGGTTTGTATCGACCGCATGGTCGCCTTTGGCCAGGCCGGCGCCGCGGCCAAGCTTCGCTAGTCCACCAGAGTGCGATGCGAGCGCGCCGCAAGGTCCGCACGGAACACCCAACACACCAGAACGCCGACTACTGTTGCGGCGTTTCCGTGTCGGGTGTGAGTTCGGTCAGCAGTGCGAAGCTCTGGGAAGGGATCGCCAGGCTGAAAGTCCCGCCGGCAGTGGCACCTATCTTGCCGGAGGGATCAAACATCTTACCGGTCGCTGTCTGGACTGCCGGTTCTGTGTAGCGGTACAGACGCAGATCCACCGAGCGCATCAGATGGTGCCGCACCGTCACGTGCATGTCGCGACCGTAGCGGTTCACGATCATCAACGTTAGTTTCCCTGTCGGTGAGAGCATGACTGCCGCGCGCAGGCTTTCGGCCGCGGGGACGACGTCTGCTCGTAACACGCGGCTATGGGCTTGCGTAAAGCGATTGATCATCGCCAGACATAGAACGCCGGACGCGGCTTCCAATCGTGATCCTTGTACTTCCACAGCCCGTAATGTTGGCAATGCACGTTAATGGCCCGATGATCGCGCACAGGATGTTCTCCGTAGCCTCCGAGATAAAAAAAAGCTATAGATGACCGTATGAAACACAATATGCTACCACTTCTGGCGTGGAGTGTGGCTGTCTGCATCGGTTGTGGTCAGAGAACTCACTATTCGAAACATCGTGTTCAGCACGTACCCAAAGCGGCCGCTGCGGACCGGAATTTGTGGACACGAACCAAAGGAGTTGACTGGCCCAGTTTCTTGGGACCTGATCGCAATAGTAGATCCACCGAAGTCGGGATTCTGACGCGTTGGTCGGCGGAGGGTCCGCGGCTTGTGTGGCAACGTGAAGCGGGGATTGGCTACTGCATCGGGTCGGTCAGCGACGGTCGATACTTTCATTTTGATCGCCACGCAGACGTGGCGCGTCTATCCTGTTTGCGGGCCGAAACAGGGGAGGAATTGTGGCGATACGAGTACCCGACCGATTTCGTGGACCTGTACGGATACGACGGTGGACCACGCTCTTCTCCGGTTGTGGATCAGGACCGCGTCTATATTCTCGGCGCCGAAGGGATGTTGCATTGTCTGCGCACTACGGACGGCACTCTCCTCTGGAAATGCGACACCGTTGACCAGTTCGGTGTGGTGCTCAACTTCTTCGGTGTCGGTAGCACTCCGTTGATCGAAGGTGATCTGCTGATCACCATGGTGGGTGGGAGCTCCTTAGAGGATCAACAAATACCCCGCGGACAATTGGACCGTGTGCGTGGCAACGGAACCGGCATCGTGGCTTTCGACAAGATGACCGGTGCCGTCAAGTACGCGGTGAGCAATGAGTTAGCGTCCTACGCGTCTCCCGTGGTGGCCACGATCAACGGGCACCGCAAGTGCTTTGCGTTCTGCCGTGGTGGATTGTTGGCCTTCGACACAGACACGGGCAGCATCAATTTTCATCATCCGTGGCGCGATACCGAACTGGTGAGCGTCAATGCGAGTACACCCGTGGTCGTCGGCAACGAAGTGTTTATTTCCGAGGCGTACGGGCCGGGATCGTGCCTGCTGGATCTCCAACCGGGCGGCTTCTATATCAGCTGGCGCGATCCACCACGATCGCGATACCGGGCAATGCGAGCCCATTTCAACACACCCGTGTACCATGAAGGCTACCTGTACGCGTGCAGTGGAAGACATCCGCGTGAACTTGAACTGCGATGCATCAGTTGGCGAACTGGTGAGAAGATGTGGTCCGTGCCAACGAAGCTTCGGAGCACCCTGCTGTACGTGGATCAGCATCTCTTTAATCTCGAGGAGCGAGGCAAACTGCAACTGATCAAGGCGAACCCGCGGAGGTTTGAATTGGTGGCGGAAGTTGACCTGGGGGTCCGTCACGACCGGCCACCTGAGGCAGATTCTTCCGCGGTGTCGGGACCGCTGCTGGACTTCCCCTGCTGGGCGGCACCGATCCTATCCCATGGCTTGTTGTTTCTGCGCGGCAAGACGCGGGTCGTTTGCCTGGAGCTGATACCGAAAAACACGCCGCCAGTCGGTCAGTGACGATCCGTGCTAGGATTGTACCGACGCGAGCCACTGACGACGGTCTCTTTGCTGAGCACAGGTCGCACATGGGTGGGAATTCCTCGCCGCAACAGCTACTGCGTTAACATTGCCCCAATTGAGCGCGGCGACTACAATCCGGCCCGACTCGCATGGTCTCGAATTCGGTCCCGCGTCAAGGAAGGCGTGACGATGAGCACGGAAGTCCCTATTAACTCAGACCAGTTGTCTCCTTTTGAACAGTTGCGGTACGCCCGTGAAGTGATTCGTCGCGAGGGCGAAGCGCTCCTGTCGCTGGCCGATCGGCTGCACGATGCATTTTGTGACGCGATCGGCATGCTGCTGGATTGTCGCGGCAACGTTATTGTAACGGGCATGGGCAAGGCGGGATTGATCGGCCAGAAAATAGCCGCCACGCTGGCGTCAACAGGTACGGTCAGCCACTTTTTGCACCCGGGCGAGGCAATCCATGGCGACCTGGGGCGCATTCATCCGTTGGACGTGGTGCTGAGCACTGTCACTGAGTGGGGAAACGGAGGAGGTGACTCGCTTGATCTCGCCGCTGGCGACGATGGGGACACCGATGATTGCCATTACGGGCCAGCCCCAAAGTACCTTGGGGCGTGCGGCCCGCGTCACGCTGGATCTCGGTCCGGTGAGGGAGGCGTGCACTTTGGGGTTAGCGCCCAGCACCAGCACGACTTTGATGTTGGCGATCGGGGATGCGTTGGCGTTGGTCGTGAGTCGCATGCGGCAATTTGGGCCCGAAGATTTTGCCCGTTTTCATCCTGGTGGGAGCCTGGGACGCAAGCTGGCCAAGGTGGAAGACGTGATGCGACCGCTGTGCGAATGCCGAGTGGCCGAGGAGTCGCAGACGGTGCGCGGAGTGCTAGTGTGTGTGAGTCGGCCTGGACGGCGCACTGGCGCGATCATGCTGGTCGATGACTCGGGGCACTTAGCGGGGTTGTTCACGGACAGCGATCTAGTTCGCATGCTTGAGCAGAACGAGCAGTCGGCGTTGGACGGGAGCATTCAACAGGTCATGACGCGACAACCGACAACCGTGCTGCACGGGACGCCGCTCACGCAGGCCATCGAACTGCTGGTCCGCAGAAAGATCAGCGAGCTGCCGGTCGTGGATGACCAGGGAATGCCAATTGGTCTGATCGACATTACCGACGTGTTGGCTCAAGAAGAGATCCATCAGGCCGCTCAGACGTCACCTCGATCTGCGCAACCCAAAGAGTCGGCGGGCTGGCGTTTGAAGACTTTGCGATTTCCGAAACCTTGAGTGAGACGGTGACGTAGATGAAGTTCGAAGATCGATGCCGAAGGATTGAGTTGGTGCTATCGGATGTGGACGGTGTATTAACCACCGGCGGCATTGTCTTTGACAATCAGGGCATCGAGACCAAGGAGTTCCACATACGTGACGGTCTGGGGATCAGGCTGTGGCACCGAGCCGGTTTTCGGTTTGGAATCTTGACTGCCCGCACTTCACACATCGTGCGGCTGCGCGCCGTTGAATTGGGGATCGAAATCGTTCGTCAGGGATTCGAGGACAAGTTGCCGGTTGCGCAGCAGATCATCGCCCAACAAGGCTTTCAGCCGGAACAGGTGTGTTATATCGGCGATGACCTCACCGACTTGCCGGTCATGCGTCGTGTTGGATTGGGCGTCGCCGTAGCGGATGCGGCGCCGGAAGTTCGCACGGCGGCACAATGGGTCACGGAGGCACCAGGGGGGCGTGGAGCCGTGCGGGAGTTGATCGAGACGCTTCTGAAAGCAAAGAATCGTTGGGACGATCTGATTCGCAAGTACTTAGAGCAATAGGCACTCGAGTGCGTTACGCCATCCATCACCGTGGAGCCGCGCTGTTGCGAGCCGTCGCTGCGCTGACCGGTTCGAACGCAGCCATTATCGTCACACCGCCGACCTGGCGGGTGCGAATCAGCCGCTCCCTGGTGGCCCTCGTGACGCTTACGCTCGTTTACCAGGCCTACGCGTTGTTCGTAGTCCCGTGGATTGAGCCGCCTCCGCCTGCCGCCAGGAAGGGCGATTCGGGCAACCCCCTTTCCGCAGTCCTGTTGGATCCGAACATCACCGATTTGTTTCCGGAAGGCGCGTGGGAACGGAAGACTCCGATGGTGCTGACAACACCCTGGGGCAAACTGTTGTTTCAGGAATATGAGCCGTTTCCAGACGGCCGTCTAGAATTACGCCCGTGCACGGTCGTCTTCTATGCTCCGGGACGTGAGAAAAATGGTGAGAAACAGCGGCGTGCCGTCGTATTGCAGACGCCGGACAAAGCGGTGCTGAGCTTCTCCGGTCCACTGAACCTGATGCAATCAGAAGTCACTAAACTGAAAGGGGCCATGCTCGAAGGCGACGTTCGCATCTTCTCGCCCGCGACGAGCGAGAATGCCAATGACGCTTTGCTGATTGAAACCCGCAACATCCAGATTCTGCCGCGGCAGATCTGGACACCACACGATGTGGTGTTCCAGTACGGCTCGAGTCGCGGGAGCGGGCGTGACTTGTCGATCACGCTTGTTTCCGATGAAGACGATAGCTCGGCCAGTACCGACACGGCGCTGGTGCAGAATCTCGAGATGTTGGAACTGGTGCACATCGATAAACTTCTGCTCGACATTCCCGGCAAGGGGTTGCTGGGCGACGTAATGCAGCATCCCCATTCCACGGCGGATGCATCGCATAGAGCGGTCACGACTGCTCCAGAGGAACCGGCGTCAGTGGCCGTCGAAGTGACTTGCCAGGGCCCGTTCCAATTTGATTTTCGGCAAGGCTTGGCCACTCTTCAAGATCACGTTGATGTGGTGCGTCTCAACCCCGTAGGTCCCAGCGACCAACTGAATTGCCAGAAGCTGCTCATTTATTTCGAGATGGTCACACCGACAACCTTCGAGGGAAGTCCGCCGCAGCCAGAAGATGCGGTGGATGAGCCACCTGCGATCGGTGGTCCGCCGGCTGGCGAGATGCGAGTCAAGCGAGTTGTCGCGCAAGGGTTGCCGGTTACACTGCGGGCACCGTCGGTTGCCGCTGCCGCTCGAGGGGAGCAACTGCAGTACGATTTCCCAACCAGGCAAATCATGTTGCAGGATCGGCGCCAAGCCTGGTTTTCCTGCCGGCAGCATGAAATCGAATCGCCTCAACTTGTGTACACCCTGCACGAAGACGCCAAACGACTCGGGGAGTTCGTCGCGGCAGGACCGGGAACGTTCCATGGTGTATTTGGCAAGCAAGCGGATCAACACCTGGATGCTTCGTGGGCCGGCACTCTGCAGCTGCAGCCACAAGATGAGCTTCACGTGTTGTCCGCGGTCGAGGGGGCTGCCATCACCTGGCAAGAGATGGGCCATTTCGCGGCCGACACGCTCTTTGTGTGGCTGGCCGAAGTGCCCGTGGAAGATGGAGTCCAACCGCCAGCCGACACGACGGGAGATGCCGTCGTGGTGGCCGGACCCGAATTGGGGCCCGCGGTCGATGCCGGTCCGTCCCTGGGCATTGCCGAGGCGCCGTCATCAGCGCGACAGACGAAGCTGGAGATTCGGCCCGTCAAGATGCAGGCCAAAGGGCATGTGCATGCCGACTCGAAGCAATTCAGCGGAGACACTCCGCAGCTGGAAATCTGGTTCGACCATCCCGCGTCTGATCCAGCCGCTATCGATGCCGTTCCGGCCGACTCGAGCGACGTGATGCCGGACGCCGCCGGTGCCGCTCCTTTCCCGCCACTTTCCCCGGGTGCGGCCAGTGGGCCCGCGAGGAAAAAGACCAAGCTGGAACTGAGCGGCGAGCGGATTCGTCTCCGGTTGCTGATGATCCAGCCACGCCCGAAAGTGCGCGAAGCGACCATCCTGGGCAACGTGCGGCTGGCACAAGTGTCGCTGGTGCCGACCGAAAATGTGCCTTTTCTGGTGACCGGAGACATGCTGCAGTTGCAGACGGATCACCTCGATCGATCCGCCGTGGATGTGCGCGGAGAACCGGCCCGTGTGCACGCTCAGGGAATGCTGCTGGAAGGCTCGAATCTGCATCTGTCCCAGCGCGAAAATCGGATGTGGGCGGAAGGCCCCGGGCGCATGAAACTACCTGCTCGAGCGAATTCCATCCGTCAACAGACGGGCGGTCAACACATTCTTTCAGCCAACTCGCCGATCTGGATCAGCTGGCAGGGAGGGATGGACTTTGACGGGCAACTAGTACGTTTTCTGCGACAGGTGGAAGTGCGCGGAATCTATACCTCGAAGGCCGGAGAACGGTTGCACTTGCTGGCGATCGGCGACCAGTTGCACACCACGTTAAACCACTATGTGGAATTCGAAAAAACCAAGCAAACGGACGATCTGGACGTGATGGAGCTCCGATTTCTGGGGGACGTGTTCACGGAGAATCAGACATTCAGCGCCCAGGACACAATTACCTCGCGAGATCGCATGAGAACACGCGACCTGATACTCGATCGACAGACCGGTAATTTCCAGGCCGCCGGGCCGGGCTGGATCACAAGTACGCGGATCGACAAAGGCAATCTCAGCTCACGATTTGGTGATGCCCCCTCGCGCCCAACCGCGACGCCTGCGTCAACAACACCCTTACCAGCCACACCCCGCTCCGAAAAAATGATCTACTTGCGCGTCGACTACCAGAACGCCATCCAAGGGAACCTCGACCTGCGACAAGGCGAGTTCGTGCACTTCGTGCGCACCGTTTACGGACCGGTTTCGTCCTGGGATCAAACGCTCGATCCAGATCGCCGCGGTGGACTAGGGCCGCAGGGCATCGTGATGACCTGTAATCGGCTCTTCATCGCTGAAACCGGAGATGCCCAGCAGCGAGCGATCGAGATGACCGCGGAAGGAAATACGGTTGTTGAAGGTAACACGTTTCTTGCTCAGGCCGACCGGCTTTCCTACGCCGAAGCAAAAAACCTGCTCGTGCTGGAGGGAACAGGCCGCGGATTCGCGTCGCTGCAGCAACGCAATCGAGTAGGTGACACCCCGGGAGAATTCCAGGCCCGCAAGATCATGTACTGGGTGCAGACGGGACAAGTGGAAGTGTTCGGCGGCCGGCAACTGGACTATAACCAGCTCGGATCCCCGCGGGCCCCTAGTGCCCGGATCCGCTGAGGGGTGATGGGGTGATGGTGATCAATTCCCCGGAAGCTGGACGCGGGCGTGGCAAGATGACCAAATTGGCCTTGTTGCGCTCATTCACTCCGCAGATTGATCATTGATCAGTGGCGATTGTGGATTGTCGAAGTACGAGTCTTTCCTTCGCAAATCAACAATCGACAATCGCCGTTCCTTTCGGCCCACCTGCGTTTATCGGCGCAACAGAACAACAAAGCTCGCACGACGAAATTGACCAGGTCGGGGTGAGAGGGCCAAAGCTTTGGGCAAGGTTGGATGTTCGTCCCGCCGGGCCATGCCATCTCGTGTTTTCCCGGCTCGCATATCTTCTGCACATGTGACCTCGCTACTCGTCTTCACTTGGATCGCCGCGAGCCGTGTCAGTGAGCGATGTCAAACCATCCACCAAGAACCTGATCACCGTTGGGGCCATGTAGTTGTAGTAGGCAAAGCCGTGACCGCCGGCGGCGGTTTCCAGATCACATCGGTGCGGGATACCCATTGACTGGAGCTTCATCTGCAACCGTTCGGCGCTCTCGATCCAGCGCAGATCGAGGGGATCGCAGCAGAAAAACTGGTGCCGCGGCCAGTTGAGTGGATGGACATACAGCGTGGCGGTGTCCTGTCGCACGTCTTCCGCGTCACGGTACATGGCCTGAATAATCTCATCTGCTTCGTGGTAGCGGATCTGATAGTCGATGGCCGGCGCGATGGCGGCTACCACGGGGAACATGCTCGGGAATCTGTAGGCCAACCGCAGTGCGCCCTGTCCACCCATGCTGGTGCCAAACAAGCCTATGCGAGGCGGTTCGATGCCCCAATGCTGGCGGGCAAAACCGACGACATGCTCGCACACGAACTGCTGAGCCGAGATCTGCTCGTCGAAGGCCCGGCAGATGCGATCGGTCCACCAGGTTGGTCCCGCCTGAGGGGCGAGTACAGGGAACCCAAAACGATCAAACAACTCCCAAAACGGTCGTTTGTCGCGCAAGCTCTCCAGGTGGACTCCGTGCAGGTAGATCAGGGCACAACCTGATTCGTTGCACACTGCCGGCTCGTAGACTTCACACACGTGGCCGGCTAAGATCTCCCGAGTCCAGGAACCTGAACGTTCTGACATGGCTTTCCAATCTCCGTTTTTGCGACGCGCGTCACGCCGGTTGCACACGAGCAACGTTGATCCCTAGAATGGCGTCCTAAGGCGGCGCGACCACAGCCCAAGGGGTCTCGTTTGGCGAGGGGAGCTTGAACCGACTGGGTGGAGCGTGCCATTTTTCGTCTGGGTCCGGGCCCAAAGATCCCATCCTGCGGAGGGGACCTGGGATATGCCCGCACCGCCCACCAATCGTACACCGTAAGACTCGACAAGTGGACCAGGCAAGCGTTCGGCCCTTGAAATGCGCCAAGCGATACACCCAATCCCAAAGAAGATCGACAACCTGAACAGAATCCGAGCGTTCCCACCAATAGCGGCCTGACCGGCTACCCTTCAGGCCATGCCACGGAAACAGGACCACGGACATTTGGAAGTACTACTTAGTAAGCAGCAGTTGGATCAGGGAGTCCGGCATCTGGCTCGGCAGATCGACGAATGCTATGGCGATCGGCCGTTGACGATTATCGGCGTGTTGACTGGCAGCATCGTATTGCTGGCTGATTTGATCCGTTTGCTGGAGATGCCGTTGCGAGTGGGAGTGGTTCAGGCCAACAGTTATGACGGAACACACCGCGGCGAGCTGAGGATCAACGCCGACCTGATGCCTGACATTCAAGGCCGCGACGTCTTGTTGGTCGATGACATCTTGGATTCGGGCCACACGTTGAAGCGGATCATCAAGCTGACTGAGCAACTCGGCCCGCGCAGCGTGCGCAGTGCCGTCCTGTTGCGCAAGACGGGGTGTCAGAAAGTCACGCAGAAGTGCGATTTTGTCTGTTTTGACATCCCCGACGTGTTCGTAGTCGGGTATGGCCTCGATTACCAGGATGCGTATCGAAATCTGTCCTTCGTGGCTGCACTGGCGCCGGAGGACTTGTCCGGTGATGGGGCATGAACGGATTGCAATTGGCACTAGTCACACGCCGGTTCTGGCCTTTGGTGGGGAACGCCGAAAATGTGGTGGCGGACCTGGCCGGAGGCCTGCATGCGCACGGCATGTTCCCCACCATCGTCGCGGCTCGACTCGATCCGCGGTGGCCCGTCGAAGTGGTCTACCGGGAGATGGCGTTGCATCGTCTTCCTTATCCGCAACGATTCCGCTGGGGGACCATGCGTTACATGATTGCGTTATCACGCTGGTTGCGCAAGAACCTGCCTGATATGGATCTCGTCTGCGTGTCACGTTTGTCTCACGAAGCGCATGCGGCGATTGGAGCCTGCGAAGGGACACGAGTGCCAGTGGTATTGCGAGCTGAGGCCGACGAGTCTTTGGATCTGACTCGTTCGCCCAAGACGGGGCGTTTGACGAACCGGCTGCTGCGCCGTTGCCAGGCGGCGGCGGCGATCATCGCGTCGAGCCGCGTGACACAAGAACAATTACTCGATGCCGGATTCGAACCACAACGTGTGCACTGGATACCCGACGGAATCCCCTCGTCCGCGATACGCACGGCAGCCGGCAAAATGGCGGCTCGCGCCGCATTGGCCGCCGTGAATGAAGACCTGCGAGTTCCACTGAATATGCCCGTGGCAGTACATCTGGGACCGTTGCAGCCTGAATGCAAACTGGACGTGCTGGTGGCGGCCTGGCGCAGCGTCGCACGGGACTGGCCGCACGCCCGATTATGGTTGCTGGGCGACGGGGCTGAGCGCGAGCGGTTGTACCGCCGGATACGCAACGGAGATCTGTTTGGTCGAGTCGTCATGCCGGGCACATTTGATGACATCGAAGATGTGATGCAAGCCTGCGATCTGTTGCTCGCGCCGTCCACGTCGGCTGGCGAATCACTCTCGGTCCTGCGCACCATGGCAGCCGGTCTGCCTGTCCTTGCCTCGCGGGCCACCGAGCACGAGAATCTGCTACAGAATGGCGTCACCGGACGCGTCGTGGACGAGGACGATCCACATGTCCTCGCAGGAAAGATTGCCGAAGCCTTTGCACACTCTCAAACAGGTGAAGACATGGCTGCCGCGGCCCGCGAGCAGGCCGCGCGGCATCATTCGTTCGAGGAGATGGTCCGGTTGCACCAGGACCTGTTCCTGCACGTGATGAAATCGCCACAGAGAATGGTTCTATGACCCATCGTCTCATCCACATTATCCCCACGCTGGATCGTGGTGGGGCCGAGAAGCAGCTGGCGTTGCTCGCCACGCGCCTGCCGCGTGACCAGTTTGACGTGCACGTCTGTGTGCTGACGCGATCCGGACCGTTGGCAGCTCAGCTGGACGAATCACAACTTCCTGTGCACCAGATCGGTAAACGGTGGAAGATCGATCCGGCGGCGTTTCACCGGCTCCGTAACCTGCTGCTTCGCCTGCGGCCGTCCCTGGTCCACACCTGGATCTTTGCCGCCAATTGTTACGGACGCCAGGCGGCGCTGAGTGCCCGGGTGCCCCATGTGATCGCGGGCGAGCGATGCGTGGATCGCTGGAAAGTCTGGCATGAACTGGCCCTCGACCGGCACCTGGCTCGCCGCACCGACAAGATTGTTACGAACAGTAACGGGGTGGTGGACTTCTATGTGTCACGCGGCATCCCCGCTGAAAAGTTCGAAGTGATCCCCAACGGGATCGACGCGCGGCCACCAGTCGAGTCGCCTGGTCGCGCGGACTTGCTGGCCGAGTTGGGACTGCCCGCAAATGCCAGACTGATCGGTGCCGTCGGTCGCCTGTGGCCTCAAAAAGGCTACAAAGATCTGATCTGGGCCGCAGAATTGCTGAAGGTGGTGCGCGACGACTCACATCTGCTGATAATCGGCGAAGGACCGCAACGGATGCAACTGCTGCGGTGGCGGGACAGCCTCGAAATCACCGACCGGGTCCACTTCCTGGGCCATCGTGAGGACGTGCCTGCGTTGCTGCCCCACTTGAGTTGTTTTTGGATCGGCAGTTCCTACGAAGGGCAATCCAACGGCGTGTTGGAAGCCATGAACGCGGGACTGCCCGTCATTGCCAGCGATATCCCGGGAAATCGAGACCTGGTGGTCGACCAGCAGACTGGTTTCCTGTTTCCCGTTGGGGATCGAGCCACTCTGGCTCGCAAAACGCATTTGTTGCTGGATGATCCACAACTGGCTCGAAAACTGGGGGAGGCGGGACGACTGCGTATCGAGACGCACTTCACGGTCGAACAGATGGTCGCTCGGCACGTGGACCTTTACCAGCGCGTGCTGGCGGAGACCTGATCGTTCGTGCAGCGTGATGACATGGCTGTCGCAGGGGCGACACACGTGCGCTACGGGGCCGGGGCGTCTTGAGAACTCAGACTGCGCGTCGAGCCGGGCGAAGTTACCGGTGCCGCACGTTGCTTCTGTCCGGCGTCTTGCACTAGTTTCTGGTATGTGGCCATCCAAGTTCCAGGAGCAGCTTGTTGTGAGGCAGTCTGCGTCGAGGCAGCCTGAGATGTGACGTGATCGCGTTGCTGCTGAGCAAGCTGATGGCGATACAAATCGGCGTCGATCAGCGGCGCGCATGTTTCGGCGGGCGGCTCCTCAGGGACCGCCCGTGCGCTGGCAGAGTCCGCCCAGGTGACGCGCGACGGGGTGGACGCTTCGCGCGACGCGTGCTCCGACGTTGGCAACGTGATGGATGGGCGGCTCGCAACCGAGATCGCTCCCGGCAGCAGACCTTTGCGATAGTAGGAGTCATAGCTGCTGGCCGCTTGTGCAGAGGGCGAAAGCGGCTGCAAAACGTTCTCGTGACGCTGTCCGGCGGGAGAGCGATCAACGACCTGCGTGTCCGAGGAGGTGACGATACCGTCTGCAGGCGGAACCGTCACGGTCTTGGACTTGTCCACGGAAGTCGGCGAGGGTGAGCCCTGGTTCGCCAATGGGCTGGTGGACAACGGTCGGGTGGCCAGTGGCTGCGCGGAAAGCGGCGCGTCCTGGTCCTGGCGAGCCAGTGAGTTGACTACCCACTGGGAACCCGGGAGACTGCCGCCCCGGGATGTCGGGCCGTGACGGGTTGGCTGGGACAGCGGAAACGCGGACTGGTGCTGCGGGGGGACAGGCTCTGTTGCACCCGTTGCGCTCAAACCAAGGTCCTGGGCAGGAGGCCGGAAAGGTTGCCTGGCATCAAACGTGCGGTTGGCGAAGGCTTCAGCGACGACGTTCTTGCCAACGGTCGACATGTTGGCTGCTGGATCTCGATCGCTCGGCACCTGTTCTTTGACTACCTGTTCTTTGACCACCTGTTCTTTGACTACTTGGTTCTGAGTGGCGGGCACTGTTCTCTTGGCCACCCACTGAGTGGAGGGGACTTTGACCGGCGATTGCTTGTCGCGAGACTTGGCGAATTCGGTAGAATCATTCCCGGCGACCGAGTTTTCCGTCGCCCGTGGCGTTTGCTTCTCTAACAGGTCGGCACGGCGCGGTATGGTCTCGGCACGCGCGTAGATCAAGCGCTGTTGGAAAGCCGGTTCCCGCTTCGACGAATCATGGCTTGGTTCGCCTTGAGGGAGTGGAAAAGCAGCCCCCGCAAACGCCGACTGCGTCACTTGGGAAGGCATACGGCACTGCTCAATATTGGGTGGCGAAAACTTGAGATCGGACGCCCCCGGCGCAGTCGAGCTCGACGCTTCGGCCAACGCCGCGTTGTCCTGAGATGGAGTCATACGCCAGGATCGACTCGCCGATTCAATCATGTCGAGAAGTGTCTTGCGTGCTGCTCGTGTGTCAGATTGCCCACCGGGTGTCCCGCTCGATGCTCCATTCATGTACGGGTTCTGCGTGACCGAACGGGCGGCCAGCAACTGCTCTTGCGGTGGCTTGGGGGCTGGGTCGGGTGGCGGTCGTCGAGAACGACGCACGAGTGAAGGAGTGCTGGTCGTCGTATTATCATGCGCTGCGGCAGCTTGGGGACGTTCGGTTGTTGTGGGGTAAGCAGCGGTGCCGGGCGGCATCATGGTGTTCGTGGAGGAGTTGCCTTTGGGCGAGAAGACGTTGGTTGCCCATCGGCGATCTAACGATTGCTCTGTGGGTGAACGCTTAGTGGGCGCGACTTCCTGCGTCGAGTCGGAGCCAGGTCGCCGGAAAGCAAGCCACTGGGTGGCTTTGCGGAAGGACTTGGTAAAGGAGGAGGATTCCGCTGCCTCAACGGCCTGCCCTCCGCCGCGGTCGGTCGGCTGAGCTGCCTCGGACGCGGCGAATTGACCGGTTGCCGCCGGCGCCGTCCTTTCCGCAAACCGCAGTGCGCTGGGGCTCTTGCATCCCGTTAAGGCCAACAGGGCACAGAGCGACAGCTTCAACAGCGCGATGTTTCGCAATGACATTGGCGATTCCCCCCCGCAGCCTCATTTACGACGGCTCAGTATGCAGCCCCCCCTGTCCATCCTATTCTTCGGGATAAAACGATTGTGACGATCAGTCCTGTCACCACAAATTTGCGGGTATTTCGGCGTTTGTCGCGCCCGGGCCGTCGCTCTGCTGCCTGAACTACCCATTTTGACGTGAACAGCAGCTGTCGGAGACTTGGCAAATGGCTCCGCTTTTGCCAAATGAAAAGGCCTTGCGAAGTACAACATCCCCAGTCCGAACGATCCCCAGTTCGAACGGATTAACGGTGAGAACCACCCAATGCCATTGAAGAGCGTCGCGTGAGCTCTGATTACAGGCGTCGTATTATTGCTCCGCTGGCGAGCTGATCGGATCTTCGGTTGGTGGCAAGTTCGTACGTTAACAGCAACTTATCGGCTCCTGTCTTGGTTGCCGCCATCTGCCGATGGAAGTGATGGCGGACACATCCCAGGTGTCCACTCTCTGCGTGTGCATGAGAACAAATTCTGCGCGATGATCCGTTGTCTGGTTCAGGCGAGGAGCTGATCGTTTTCCGGCTAATATGCCTGCCACATTGTGTGTTGTCATGTCGCGACAATAGGATCACTGACGCCGCTTTCCCCTCTAAGGTATTAGAATTCTTGACTCTCGATGTGGCTGCATAAGAATCGATATTGGAGTTGACCTTTGTAGGGCGACCTGCAGAGCATGACTTACTGTGTCGATGCGGCACCGGGCCGCATGACGATAGCTGGAAACCACCGCTACAGGGATCAAGATTTCTGTCGGTCGTCTGAGTGATCGGCGGTGCATGATATGCGTGCTGAAAGTCTCTGCGGGTAACCGGCTCGCTGAACCTATCCCGTGTCAGGTCGCGTTGAGGTCGTGCTCGTCCAGACGCTGCTGAACTCGTTGGTGAGTGAGGCGCGGACTGTCTTTGTGTGTCGACCCAAAGGACCGTGTTCGCGGAGACGCGAGTAAGCGTATTTCAGATGGATGGAGGTACGTACCATGCAGGCTGAAAACCGCTGCCGCATCGAACTGGAACAGGACACGATCATTGTCACACCGGTCCGCAATCTGGGCGAACTGGACAGTGAACTGTTCGCTGTCGACGTCGCCGGCGTAGCCCGACTGCTCCAGCAGCAGCGAGCTCGCCACGTGATCATCGATTTTAGTCGCACGGATTTCTTTGGTTCCAACGCGATCTATCTGTTCTTGAAGATCTACCGTCACGTGCGTGAGAATCGAGGTCGGATGGCCTTTTGTGGTGTCTCACCGAACGAGCGGGAAGTATTATCGATTATGGCGTTGGACGCCATGTGGCCTGTTTTTCGTTCACGTGAGGAGGCCGTTGGATTTGTGGCCGAGCACAGCGTCGAAATTCTCGTTGTCGATGATTCGGAAGTGGACCGTTGTCTGGTCGGAGGGTTGTTGGCGCACAACGGTGACTTTTGCGTGCAGTATGCTGATTCCGGATCTTCCGCGCTGTTGCACATGCGAGAATCCATTCCCGATTTGGTGATCACCGATTTGGTGATGCCGGAGATGGATGGGCTGGAATTGGTGGGCGAGGTGCGGAGATTGTACCCTCTCGTACCCTTGATACTTCTGACGGCGCATGGTAACGAAACGATCGCTTTTGAAGCTTTGGAGCGCGGTGCGGCCAGTTACGTTCCCAAGTCCCGGCAGGCGGAGAAGTTGGTCGAGACCGTTGACCGCGTGCTGTCCAGGCGACACGCTCATTTTATCCGCAGTCGGCTGCAAGAAGGCCCGGCAAAGGTGGAGTGTACGTTTTACCTGGATAATGATCCCGTACGTATCCGTCCCATGGTAGACCTGATCCAGCACAATCTGGCGGCCATCGGTACAGGGGATACGATGGAACAGATTCGAATCGGTGTGGCCCTGGAAGAGGCCTTGCTGAATGCGGTGTACCATGGCAACCTGGAGATCTCGGCAGAGGAACTGTCGCAAACGCGTACGGAAGGCAATACAACGGCGGTCGATCAGTTGTTGAGACAGCGCAACCGACGGCAGGAAATAAGAGACCGCCGAATCGTCGTGGACGTACACATCACTTCCCAAACCGCGCGGTTCGTGATCCGTGATGAGGGACCCGGTTTTGATCGCGCTGCGGTGACCCGTCCCGCATCCCATTGTTTTGAACTGGGAGACAATCGGGGGACCATGTTGATGTGTGCCCTGATGGATGAAGTCATCTACAACGAGTCGGGCAACCAGGTAACACTAATCAAGGTACCCTGAGTTACCTTCATCTCGTGCGGCAACTCGCCCGTCCCGAGCGATCAGGGCGCCCCCAGTTCTTCGAGCACGGCCTTGATCAACAGCGGCCAGACGAGTGTCGCGTCCGAGTAGACTTCCGCAAATCTCCCTCCCTCCCTCGCGGGCATGAATTTGCCCCAGCTGACGCCTTCCGAATACGTGCAACCGGACAAGCCACCCCAGTGGACCGGTTCCGGGCAGATCCGCACGCCGTAACGGAAACGCGGAACATTCAGTGATGCGCCGAGCCGTGCATTGGCAATATCGACGTAGGGGCCCACCTGTTGCGCCCAGTTTCGCGGCACCCCTCCTCCCACCGTGAAGATGCCCAGGCAGGGGCATTCCATAATCCAGCGGGCATATTGCTGCAAGTCGAGGAACGGATTAAACGTCGGCACGGTGGAGAATATCCGCCCGACATCCACATCTTTCCGCTCGGCCGGCGTCAGCGTGGCCCAATAACGCGACATGGCCCAGGTGGCGATATCCAGGCCCATTTCACTATCGGTGAGTGCCGGCACAAACACCGGGACTCCCTTTTCGTAAGCGCTGCGCAGGATCCCGGAGCCCTCGGCCCGTGTTGACAACTCACGCCCTAACGCCTGGCATAACCGACCGGAGGACCAGACTCCGTCGGGTGGCTGATCACGGTCCAACACCGTGCAGACAAGCCTGTCCACGTAGATCAGGTTGGATTCCATCTCCAACGTGTCATAGACCCGGTTATAGCCGCGCAAACAAGGTCTCGTCTGAGAGGGATGGATCGTGGCGGTAGTGTGCCAATCCAATCGACTCGGTCAAACCGTGTGCGATCAATGCCCCCGTGGCCACGATCGCGTGCACGATGCCGTGCTCGATCATGTCGCAAATCAATCGACCTTGTTTGGCCACCGTCATCGCGCCGGAAACCGTGAGGATGACTCGGCACTCCTTATTGCGCACCATTTCCAGGACTATCTCAAAGGCTTCACCCAGCTGACGACCACCGAATGCCGTGTTGGACATAGCGCGCATCAGATCGGCAAAGCTGTGGACGCGGCTCAGATCGAGGCTTTCCAACGGTCTCAATCCGTCCTCGCGACCGTCATGCAGGGCGTTTCGTTTCATGATGCTTCCGTCAACTCCGCATGGTCCGCTTATTTCCGCATCGATTATCCGCCACGCGCCCCACGGTCAGCTCAGTGGTATTCGGATCAGGCAACTTGGCTGACTCCAAATGAGCGTCCTCATGCCCAGCCTGAGATCATCGCACCACAAATCCGAAAATCGCCAGGAAGACGAAACTCAGATGGGCCGCCACGATCAGCCAGAACACCAAGCGAAACAGGCGTTTCTCGATTTTGTGGTGGAAGATCCGCTGGCCTAGCCAGGCACCAGGCCACCCACCCACAAAGGCGAACACATGCAGCGTGCGTTCGGAAATTCGCGGTTGGTGCTTGACAGCCCGCCGCTTGTCTAGCCCATACAAGGCAAAACAGATCGGGCTCACTAGCAAAACCAGGAGCAGATAAATCTTGAACGTCGTTTCCGGGGCGAAAAACCAGGGTACGAGCATACGTCTGTTTTCTTGAATCCAAGGCGCCGGCAGCTCCCACGAGGTGCCCCATATTATAACTCAAAACGTAAGCCTTCCCGCCCCTGCCAACAGATCCAACGCTGGAAAAGCCTGTGATTTCGCCAATCTGCACCGGATGTGAATTCCCAGCCCTTGCCGAGGGGAAACGAGCCACAAAAATTGCGGCTTCACCGGCGGCCTGGACCGCGTGACTTGCGGTTTGAGTCATAACACCAATGGCGGCGCCAGGTGTGGTGTTGGAGAACGCGACTCCCGGCACGTAGAAGGCGATGAATGGAGGCCGAGTGCGATGGCATGAACGCCATGAATCGGGTGAGCGAGCTGATGGGGAGCCTTCCGGTCGATCGGATTCCATGTTTCGTTGATCCGAATTTCCCTTCTGGCCAGGAGGGATTTGGCGACTCACCGGACAGAAAACGACCCGAAAACCCTTACTCACTCTGCTAGCACAAAATAGATAATACGGGTTACCTGCAGTACTTGCGTCGATTATTTTCGCGATTGGCACCGACTCTGGGAGGGATGCGGCAAATAGGTTATGCTTAAGGGCTTGCAGGAACGGGTGTGTTGCGAGATGCTGCCTGATTGACAATTCCCGACGGGACTAAAACGGTCGGGGGTGACTGGTCGATAAGTTGTGTACACCTGGGCAAGAACGCGACTAGTATGAGTCAGCTGTTTGGCATCCAGAGTTTTTGGGTGCCCAGCGTCTTTCGCGCCCAGCGGAAGCGGGTCGGGCGATGGAAGTGATGGCCCCCGATTTTCTGGCAGGATATTCTGGCAGCGCGGCCGCCTTCCGAAACGGGCTTCCGAAGCGACACAATATAGGCAGGCGCAGATTATCGATGGCAACGTACAGTGAATCGTGTGAATACGAATTTCCGCGCCAGTCGGATGCCGAGGAGATGGCCAATACGCTCACGCACGGCATCGGCACGGTGCTTGGCGCTACTGGAACCATTGCTCTGTTGGCGATTGCCGTGCGTCAGGGAGCCACGGCAGCACAGTTTTTTGCCACGCTGATCTATGGCATTTCGCTTACGGCGGTATATGCCGCCTCGACGCTCTCGCACGCCATTCAAGAGCCGCGCCGCAAACACCTGTTTCGCGTGCTGGACCAGGCAGTGATTTATTGTCTGATCGCGGGTACCTACACTCCGTTTATCCTGATGTATCTGCCCACCGAGCGGAAATGGCTGGTGTTCACGATCGTCTGGACGCTCGCCCTTTTCGGGTTTTGGTCGAAAGCGCTTTTGAAGCATCGCGTGGAAACCGTGGCGGTCGTCAACTACATTCTGCTGGGTTGGCTGCCAGCTGCAGCCATGTTCACTCTCATGCCGTTTGGATGTTTGATCTGGATGTTTGTGGGGGGCTGCCTGTATACGGCTGGTGCCCTGTTTCTGACGTTTGACCAGCGCGTGCCGTTCTTTCACACTGCCTGGCACGCGTTCGTGCTGGCCGCCAGCGCCGCTCATTTCTATTGCGTTCTCCACTATGCGATCGTCTGAGCGCGTGGCCCTGTAGTGTGCGCAGGCCTGAGCGGGCACATGCGTTCTAGGCATGCTTGGCCCTGCGTTACCGCCCTGTGTTTCCGCCCTGTGTTTCCGCGAATATCGCTTTTCTCGCGGATGCTAATCGGCAACAATCGAAGTAGGTCCATCCCCGTGGTCAAACGGGGACGATGGCCTGTTTTCCAAGGCGCGGTTTCAGTAGGGGGGATCTCTAGTGCAGACTCGAAAGCTCAGACAGATCGTGGTGGCGATACTGGCAGTGCTTGCCTTAGCGACCTGGTTGCCGGCACAGGAGCGTGACCGGGAACGCGATGGGGGTGAGGATCGTGCTGATCGCGACCGTGATGACCGTGACGCGGTGCAGGGCCCATCGCGACAGGATGATTCTCGGTTTCTGCCGCCACAACCAGGTAGACGCGATCGCGACGCTCGCTGGTACTTGGGAGTGGAAGTCGAGTACCGCGACTTTGGCGCTCAAATCACCAGCGTCGAGCGCCAATCACCGGCGCGTCGAGCTGGGCTCGAAATGCGTGACGTCATTGTGACCGTCAACGGGTATCAGGTGGGACGCATTGGCGGGCGTCTCTATCGATTGGATCGAGAGCTTGAGTTGCGGGCGGATCGGCGGGGAAACGTGCTGCTGCTAGTCCAGAATCAGCGTAACGGCCAGCTGGCGCCCCTCCCGGTGCGGCTGGAGCCGGCCGGGCGGCAGCGCGAACCGTCACGAGCGACACCGATCACCGGTACTGTCAGCTACGCTCGCGCGGTGCAGCTGCCGCGAGGCGCCGTACTGACGGTGCGGTTGCTGGATGTCACCGACCGGCGTCTTCCCGCTCGCGAAATGGCTGAGCGAACCTATCGCGACCTGGGCCCACTGCCGATCCCCTTTGATCTGGATTACGATCCCGATCGGATCGAACCGGGGAGGGCTTATGCCTTGGAGGCGGAAATCACCAACAACGGATTCACGGCACTCAAGACGCGCCAACGTTACCCGGTTCTCGATACGCAGCCGCAGGGACGCGTGCATATGGTCTTGGAGCCGGTCCGCCGATGAAGCGTGAGCCGGGGTTGCATCGCCGATCCTTAACGGAGTGGTGGCTCACCCCACGAGGTTGTCGCGGACAGCTCATCGAGCTCGGCGCGACGTGGTCTCCAACAGGACCGGAACGTCCGTGTCCAGTTGACCTAAGCCGGTGAAGACTTGCAGGTCGTTCATCGTTTTCTCGGTCTCCTGCATGCTGTGGGCAACCTGATCCACCTGGCTCGACACGTAGTCGGGTTCTTGGCGATTGACGGCAACTTCGGCCAAGGATTTGATCTTGTTTTCGAGTCGATCAATTTCCAGTTCGACAAACTCGTGATTCGCTCGCGCCCGCTCATAGTTGCGGACGCGATCTTTACTGGTGACCAGGTTGTCTTCCAGGGTTCTGCGCATCTTCTGGGTGTGGGGGGATGTATCCTCGGGACGGAGCAACGCCAGTCGTTTCTCAATCCGTTGAATATCGCTATGGATCCGTTCCACGGACGTCTTCTGCAGGAACTTCTGCAATGAATGATACGTAAACAGCAACCTCAAGTAGATCCACAAGAGTCGATCAAGGCTCTCCATCTGATACGACTCGAGCGACAGGTCGGTATCGTCTTGAATCGGTTGCTTCAAATCCGCGGCAATATTCTGAAGTTCCTGCAATCGCTCTTGTAACTGCCGGTACCGATCCAACAGCGGTCGGGGCAACGATCGCAACATGCGTTTGAGGACGAGTTGGTTCTGCCGAGACCGGTCTTCGCGCTGTTCCCGATGTTGCTGTACGTCCACGTAATTCTGGAACTTGGCGTTGCTTCCTACCAGGGCGAGATAAGCGGTTTCCGCAGCCAGGATCAAGGGAAAGGCGACGTCCGGGTGACCACCAATCAAAGCGACACCGGTGCCGGCCATCAGTGCCAGCAGGTTCCAACGGTTCTTAAAGGCTGCCTTGATATACTTGAACACGGATCCAGGTCACCCTGCAAAGAACACACACGCCCAATCCCCCCGACCCACGCAGCCAGGACTCCTGCCAGACATCCTGCGAATCAGTCCCCCACGGGGCCCCGTCATCACATCCTGCCAACCGCCTCCGGAACCGTCCGGGACTCGCCTGGGGACCTGCGTAGAGCTTACTCTTGTTCCAGGTGAGCAATCAAGTCGCGAATGAAGTAAACCGTCTCCTGGAACTCGGATTCGCGCTGCATTTCCTTGGCTGGCCGGTCTGGCGGAGCGACTTTGACTTCTCGCACCAGCGTGCCCGGGGATGCGCTGAGCACGTACACTCGATCACCCAGATAGACAGCTTCTTCAATCGAATGCGTCACGAAGAACACCGTTGCCTCGGCGGATCGCCACAACGAGACCAGCAGGTCCTGCATGTTCATGCGGGTTTCCGGATCGAGGGCCCCGAAAGGTTCGTCCATCAAGATGATTTTCGGTTGCAGGATCAACGTGCGCGCGATGGCGACGCGCTGCCGCATGCCGCCCGACAGCTCATGGGGGTACTTTTCGGCGTCTTCCTTCGACGTTAAGTCCGACGCGTTGGATCCACTCGTGTCCCAGCGACTCGCGGATGCGCCGCGGGACGCCCTGACATTCGAGCCCGAAAGTGACGTTGTCCAGGACGGTACGATGATCGAAGCTCGTATAGTCCTGAAATACCATTCCCCGGTCCGCCCCCGGCCCACTCACAGGCTTCCCCACTACCAACACGTCTCCGGTGGTGGGGGGATGCTGAGGGGCCAGACCGGCAATCAGACGCAGGATGGTGCTCTTGCCACACCCGCTGGGACCCAGGACACAGACGAACTCGCCTTTGCCAGCCAGGTCCTCGACGGCGAAAGTGACATCACGAATCGCGGTAAACGCATTGGGTTGGCCGGCATTGTATGTTTTTGTGACACTCCTAAACTCCACCACCAGCGGCGACTCGATTTCGCTGGGAGTGCGCACATGGTCTAACACCTTACCCATGCCGACCTGTTGGGCACCGATCGATTCACTGACGCCCTGCGTGTTGTGACTGGGTTCTGGTTTTCCATGACGGTCTTTCAGGATCGCGAAAGCAGTAGGAACATCTTTCCATAAACGACATCGGGGAAAGACGCGGTGTCACTCTGGTTTCTGCTGTCCAACGTCCTCCTCGGCCGCCGGAGTGGCCGGTTTGTCGTAAGGCGGCGGTGGCTTGAAAATCAGACTCTTGAGATCCTCCCAGGCATGCATGAGCGCCCTTAAAGCGCGGTTCAAAATGCCGGTTCCACCGTATCGATGGGGAAACAACTCGCGTTGGACCCAGTACAGGAATCGATCAATCACCAACGCCACAACGGGAATGATGAGCACGATCAGATAGATGTGTTCTCGCGGACCTTGGCGTTGTGATATGAGAATCAGGTGTCCCAAACCACCCTCTTCGCCGGAAAACTTCACCATTTCGGCCAGCATAATGTAGCCAAACGCCAGACCAAACAGGACCCGAGCGGAATCGAAGACAGCCGGCATGGCCAGCGGCACCAGTACCTTGATGATCGTTTGACGCGAGTTCGCCCCCAACGTGTAGGCGGTGTCGAGGTAACGCGAACTGACGTCACTAATGGCCACAATCACATCCGCCACCACAAAGGCGACACACGCCGCGAAGATGAACATGACCTTCTGCCATTGGCCGATCCCAAACAGAAAAAACGTTAATGGAATCAGTGCCGCCAGCGGGATGTTACGTCCAAAAATGACCAGCGGCGACAGGAAGGCTCGAACCGAAGAGAAGCAGCCGGCCAGGATTCCCAGGGGGACGCCGACAGCGATTGCCAGGGCAAAGCCGAGCACCACGCGGATCAGCGTCACGACCGTGTTGCGTGCCAGGGCACGCTCGACCCACAGCGAACGAAATTCGGCAAAGGTCTCGCGTGGGCTGGGTAATGCCAGTGGGCCCACGATTCGCACCTCCGCCTCTCCGCGGGTCAGGAACCACCAGAGTCCAAAGACCAACAGGATGGCCAAACCGGCAAACAGCAGCGTTGCCCACAGAGTGATCGGCTGCCGCAAACGCGGACCAACGCGGCCAACGTGTTGAGTCGAAACCACGATCTTATCAGATTGTTTCGGTTCGGCGGCCATGTCGAGCTCTCAGGGGCAAACGGCGCACATTCTTTGGCTGCTGGGGCGTCCGGGATTCAGCCGGCTGGCCCCCTCCGATGATCATCGTCCAGGCAACCGCAACCGCGGTACGAATATTCGGCCCGCTCAGTGTCGATCAACCACCGGCCTCAGCCGGATAGATCTTGATTTCCACACGGCGGTTCTTGGTGTGATCCAGAGGGTAGTTGGAATCGGCCGGTCGATCCCAGCCCATGCCTTCGACGTTGAACTGGTTGGGGTCCAAGCTGTCAAACTTGTTGATCAGCGCCTCCTTAACGGCGTTGGCACGTTTCATCGACAGATCTTTAACCAGCGCCGCATCGGAGCGCGGCCCTTCATGGAGCTGTCGGTGTGTCCCTCGATGACGATCCGCGCCGTACCGAATTGGCCGGCCAACTTGCCGATTTCCTCCAGCACCAGGTCGACCGTCGGGTCGTACAGACGCTCGACTTCCTGGTCTCCTTCTTTTTCGGTGATCTTCTTGTACAGATCCCAACTGTTGGGATAGAAGTGAATCACGACGGTATTGGTCAGAATCTCCTCTTCGGCGCGAATTTCCGAGGTGGCTTTGGGAGTGAACTGCATCGAGTATTCATCTTTCTGCGACGCGTATTTTTCTTCCTCTCCCAGTTTCTTGATGATGGAGAAATCCATGACCTGGTCGAACGGCACCGTGGTGTGCTGGATTTTGCCGATCCGGCGGTACAGATAGTAGGCCTGGTTCCAGACGCGTTCGAAGTTGGTCGGATTGTTCTGGTTCAGGAAGAACTGATAGTTCTCGGCCCAGTTCGTACTGTGCGCGTCGGCGAGCATGCCAGCCGCTTCCGAAGCGGGTAATCCGTAACCATCCCCCATCAACTTGGCCGCCTTCTGCTTGGCGGCATCATCCTTCAGCTCGACCATGGCATCGA
Organism: uncultured Planctomycetota bacterium; assembly: GCA_963700575.1. Taxonomy (GTDB): domain Bacteria; phylum Planctomycetota; class Planctomycetia; order Pirellulales; family Pirellulaceae; genus JAJRVM01. Next base: position 553,069 of record CAVOYC010000005.1, read on the forward strand.
AAATTCCACGCACCAGTCCTTCCAGAATGTCCGGATGGTCCTGGGCAAAGTCGGCTCGAGCGAACCAGACGTCGGCGATCAGCTTGTTGGCGGTGGCGGTGGTGACCAGCAGCCGATTTCCCTGTACCTTCTCCAGGTTGTAGATGTCGGGAGCCCAGGAAACGGCGGCGGCAAGGTCCTTGTTGGCATTGAAGGCCGCGGCAGCCTCAAAGGCAGTCGCGGGTGAAGATCATTTCGACTTCGGACGGCTGAACGCCGCCGGACACCAGCATGTTCAGCGCGAAGTAGTGGGACGGTGAGCTTTGCGCCAACACGATCTTCTTGCCTCGCAGGTCCGCGACGGTGCGAATGTTCTCCCGCACGATGATTCCGTCACCGCCGCACGACCAGTCAACTTGCTGGAAGATTCGCGGCATGACGCGACTGTCTTTCGGTTTGCCGTCTGGAATCCACGAATCCGCTGCATGAACAGCGGGCAGCATGTCGAGGGTTCCCCAGCCGATGTGGACTTCACCGCTGGCGTAGGCGTCCTGCATGTCGACCGGGTCGTCGATCAGCACCAGTTCGACCCGGAATTCCTTTCCAGTCGGGCGTCTTCCAGACCTTGTTGGCGGCAAACCCGTCGTTGGCGTAAATGATCGGTGCCCAGCCGGCCCAGACGTTCAGGGCAAATCGGACCGTGTCGTTCTCCATCGGCTTGTAAGCGGCAGTCCCCTTGACTTCGGGAAGCCGAGCACTGGGAACAAACTCATACTCCTTCACCGTGGTCGGGTTGGAAACGTTCGTTTCACTCTCCGCCTGGTTGCCTCCCATGGGGAGCTTGGTGGGATCGATCCTCTGCTTTGCGGCTTGATCGGCTTCCTCTCCTTTGGGGAAGATCAGATCGCTGCGATAGAGCGCGAATCCGATCAGGCCCAGGATGACGAGCCCCACTGCCACATAAAAAGTCGGTTTCGGTTGGCCGGCCATTCTTCTTACTCCCGTCTCGTACTTGGTGTGCGAAGTGTCGTTAAGTGCCTGGGATCACTGCTGACCCTACAGCTAATCGCCATCTCGTTTGGCGGATGATCTGCTTGCGGCAGTCGCCGGCAGCCACTTGCCTGACCTCAACCCTGGAAACGCGTTTTGGGACGCGCTTCGTAGAGCGAATGGAGCAGCTGCATCACGTTGTAGGCCGACAACTCGCAGAGCAGTTGGGTGATTTTTTCATGCATCGTATCGTCCAGCTGCGGTTCGATTTCCTTCATCAGGGCGACCACGCGATTCTCTTGCCCCGCCACTTCATCAGCATCCACGATGCCGTCGGCCATCGCATCCAAAAACGAACCGAGATTGCGAGCGTAGTCGTCAATCAACGTCGTTTGGGCGTCATCATCAAGCCAGCTTTTACGCGCCATTTCTTTTCCTCTTGATCAACAAGTTGATGGAATGTTCACACATCCACCGACAGAGTGAATGCGTAATCCAACCGAACTCAATCATCGATCATCTGCCGCAGTGCCAACAGTCGTCTCCTGCAGCCGTGTCCGGCCGTCCGGTTGTCGCATCCGTTGCTGCCAATCGTCCGGGAGAAACTCGCGATCCGTGCATTCCAGTACCGCCACGAGTTCCTGCATCTCCTTCTCCAGACCTTGGCGCAGACGGAATGAAGGCATCGACAGCCGCTTGCAGGTCTTCCGCCGAGACCGATTCGCGATTGTCGGCCAACGCGCGTCGCTGAGCTCCCAGCACGATGCTCTCGATATCCGCACCGCTCAGCTCCCGATCGCCCGACACGTTCGGAGCCGCCTCGGGGGCCAGTACAATCTGGTTCTTCGCGGCCAGCACGCGGAACATCTTCGTCACTTCCTCCGCGTCGTGAGGATAGAACAGGGGAATGTGGACCTCGGCGCGGCCCTGTCGCTTCAAGTCAATCGGCAGTAAATCGGGACGGCTGGTCAGCAGCATCCAGATGATACGGCCACGGTAGTCGGTGTTGCCCATCTGCCGGGCAATCATCGAGAACACGCGGCCCGACGTTCCGGAGTCGCCTTCCGCTTGCCGGTTTCCCAACGCCGCGTCCGCCTCGTCGATGATGACCACCACTGGCCCGAGACTCCGCATGACGTTCAACACCTGCTCCAGATTCCCTTCCGTCTCGCCCACGTATTTGGAGCGGAAATTGCCGAGCGTGACACAGGGAATGCCGATCGACCCGGCATAGCACTCCGCCAGAAACGTCTTGCCGGTCCCGACCGGGCCGCAGATCAAGTACCCCATCGGCGCGGTTTCGAGACGCCCCATGCCGATCCACTGGGCGTCTTGCCGCAGCCGTTCTTTCGCGGCTCGGTGGCCCACCACCGTGTCCAACGTGTGTTTGGGCTCCACAAACGTCACGAGCCCCTGACACTGCCGCTCAATCAAATCCTTTTTGAGCGCCCGGAACTGTAACAGCTGTGGGCCCCGTTGCCCTTCTCGCGTGCGGGAGAGCAGCACATTCAGATTCACCAGATTCAAACCGCTGGCCATGCTCGCGATCCCGTCCACCGTCAACTCACCTTCCGCGACTTCTTGCGGCGCACCCGCGTCCCGCTTGTCGAGCGAATGCTGGATGAACACCTTGCGAGCCGGTTCATCGGGCAACGGGACTTCAATCGCCGCCACGTGCGGGTTCTGCACCAGGCGGTCATTCAACTCGGAAAGCTTGTTCGCGATCAGGCAAAATGCCATGTTGACCCGTTTGATGTACGGGTTCTGTGCCCACGAGATCAAACGGACCAGGCGCGAAGCCTCTCCGCGCGCCAGCATGTTCAGGCCACCCGATGGAACCAGGTACTGCGCGTACTCAAACAGGAAAGCAATCCTCTTGCGCTGGTCCACTTTTTCCTGAAGCAGGTTTCGCTGAATCATCTGCTCCAGGGCGTTGAGCACCTGATCAGGATCGCGCGGCCACGTGTTCAAATTGCCCATGGTCGAAGACGTGAACTCGACCATCTCTTGACGCCGCCGGGCGTCTTCCCCCGCTTCCAATCGCAGACCACGTCCCAGGTCGTACGAAAACACGACGTCCCAGGAACCAAACAGTTGCTTGCTGAGGAATTCCGGAAGACTGCAGAATTCCTGCCCGCGGCGAGTCTGGCAGCCGATCAGATCGTGCACGTTGCCGTGCAGCAGGAACAGACAGACGCTCCCCGAGTAATAGAGATCGGCCAGCTCTTGGGCCCACGCGGGATACCAATCAGGCACGTCCGCCCGCGGGGGGGACACAGAAAGATTGGACTTCGCATCTAAGTGAGAATCATCCACGGCAGACATGCGGTCCATACACTGATGAGTAACGTATCGAATGCCCGGCCCGTGACCGGCGCCGCGCCCAAAGACACCCGGCAAACCCGCGTCAGTTGCCTTCCATTTCTTCCGTGGCACGTGGTCCCAGCTGCTTCGTGCTTTCTTCAACACCAGTGGTTTCCGGAGTCGCCAAACCCAATTCGATTTCAAAGTCGCGCAGGACATCCTCGGCCAGCGCCGATTCCATCGCCTCTTCGCGTTCGATCGTCTCGATTCCCTCGCTCGACAAATCAGCCGCCACACGAGCTTTCGCTCGATTCAGTCCGATCTTGTCGTTGATGATCTGTTCAATCTGTCCAAAGTCGGTCGTCACATCAAATTCGAAGCTCTTGGCCAGTTCGGCCAGTCTCGGCTTCCGCTTTGCTCATCTTCAGCTCGGCATCGTAGCGGGCGATCTTGTCGCGGACGTCGGACAACTTCTTGCTGGCATGCTTGATCTTGCGGACATTGTTGTCGTACGCTTTCTCGTGCATGTCCAGCTGCGACTCGTTCTCCTGCAACTGCTGCTTGGCCTTCTGCAGTTCGAGCGCGAAACGGCCCGCCGTTTCGCGATCACCGGCCTTAAGATACGCCTTGACCTTGGCCTCCAGATTGTCCACGTGTCGCTTGTCCGCCGACGCCTGACGGCTCACTCGTTCCACCAAGGCCCGATACTGCTCCAGACCCTGTCTTCCAGACTTCAGTTCTTCCACCGCCGAATCGTACTCGTATTGCATCTGGGCGATCGGATCCGCAGACCAGAAGAAGTTCGCCAGCTTGTTGAACTGCGCTTTGAGCGCGCGCCACATTTTCCCAAAGATCATCGTATGGTCTCACGCATTAAAGGAAGAAGGTTCGCTGCAGATCCCCGCGCGACGAGTTGGCCGTCCCAGCCAATCAGCGCACCGCGCCCGCTGTGACCCCCGACGCTAGAAGGACTGACCGTCGGCCATCCCATGGCTGATGAAAGCGACAGGCAAGGACGGGGACCATCAGCACACAACCGATTCCTGTCAATTTTTCTCAGCTATCCCCTGTCGGTGAGTGAGGTATCCCCACTAAAGAGAGGTTCTAACCGAGGTGCGGCCAACTGTCAATTCGCCCCGCGCGGTATCGCCCGGGACAGCATCGCCGCTGGCGCGCAGACACGCCTAACGCGGCAGCTTGACCGCCAGTCGGCTCTCCTTTTCCGCCGGGCCGATCCGGTTTTCCTGGCGACCATCGTTTCCGGACAACCATCGCCTCGCCCGGATTGATCACGTGGCGTGGGTCAAGCTCGCGCAGAGTGATGGTGGGTCTTCACAAGCCGATCCACGCCGCATCAACCGTCTGCTGCCGTGCGGGTGGAAAACGAGCGAGCGAAGACCCACCAGCAACACCGCTTGTTCGACCCACCCTACCTCGACTGTTTGACTTTGACTCCCACCGCCCGGTGCAGTGGGTGAATCTGACTGGCAGGCTAACCAAACCGCCCCACAAGGCTCCCTTTCTCACCCACTTCGCCGCCTCCAGCGGCGAAGTGGGTGAGAAAGGGAAGAGCAAAAGGGGCTCGTCGCTGTAGCTGATCAGTCAAATTCCCCGTCCAGACGGGCTGGACGGGGTCTTTCTTGCGAAATCAAACTGTCGAACTACGAGTCTGATGAATCATCTGGGCTTGAGCTCACTCGCAGCCGGAAAGCCTCCCAGGCCTTGCAGATTGACCATTTTTACAGCGCCGTTCCGGGAACGGAGAACTGTTCTTGCCACCAAGAGCCGCTCAAAGTACGCTCCGCACCGCCTGCCACGCGCCAGCAGTGTGCGCTGGCAGGATGAACTCAGGCTCTTCGTTACAACGTGCCCGACCCAGGCTGCACGTCTAGCTACGCGAGCCGCTGTCACCAAGGATGGTCATTATGCTTCTGCCACGGTCTCTCTGGGGGCGCCCGCACGTCCTGCAGACGGTGCTCTTCATCCTGACGCTTCTGTGGTGCATCGCCGGCATCTGTTTGGCGGCGACCACACTCCCGGCGACCACACTCCCGGCGACCATGGCGCCCCTTGAGGCGTCGTCTCAGCCTGTCACGCTGTCAACTGTCGATGCGCTCAAAAAGCGACAGGAAGAACTCGCCCAGCGGCGGCATCGCGTGGAGCAGTTGTTGGAGTCAGCCAAGTCAGAGCCGACGGCGACAAACAACATCGACCAGGTGCGTATGGAGTTGGAGGTACTGAAGTACTATGAGTTGGTGTGCGCACAACATGCCGAGGAGCTGGAGCGAGCCAGCGACCTCAAGGCGGAGATGACGCGGTGGCAGACACGCCTGCATGATCTGCGTTTGGTGGGTCCCGAGGAACTCAAGCCGTATTCGATCCTGCTGCGGGACGACATTCAGGACCAGTTGGACGCCGAGAAACTGCGACTGCAGACGTCCACCACGGAGTTGTCCTCGGCCAAGGACCTGCAGCAAACGACGCTCCGCATGCACAAGGAAGCTGAAGCGAAGCGCCGCGGGACCAAAGAGGCATTAGAAGTTGAGCGCGACGAGAAATCGCGACAGCGACTCGCTAAGCAACTGGACCTGGATCAGCTTCACAGCCAGTTGTTCGCAGACATGGTTCAGTTGCGCCGCAGCGAAATCGCCACCGAGGAGCTGGAACGGGAAATCAGTCAGATTCGGACGACCTATCTGCAGGAAAAACTCAAGGTAGTGGCGGCCGACACGGTTTTCACGGCCGAACACCTGCAGGCCGTGCTCGCCGAATTCGACAAATACGAGACGGAGATGCGTTCTCAATTGCCACAGCTGCAGTCACGACAGCAGGAATTGGAAACAGAAGCTTACGATGCGGCGAAGGAGCAGTCAGGCCAGAAACCCGACAAGACGCTGCAGGCCGAAATGGAAGCCGGCTCTCAGGTGGCCAAGCGAAACTACCAGTTGCAGATCAAGATGGTCCAGCAGCGGTTACGCGACCTGGTATTGGCCCGATTGGAATGGAATATCCGTTACAAGATCGTCAATGGCCTGGCGACGCGCGAGCAACTGGTGCAGTGGGAGAAGGATGCGCAGCTGTATCTGGAACGAATCCAGGCCAGCCGCCAGTCATTGGAGGATGAATCGAGAGCCTTAATGGTCGAGTTGGGTCGCGCGGAGAAACAGCTCCGCATGATGCGCCGCACCAACCCCCAAGCTGCCAAGTGGATTGAGTACCGGATCGCCAGCATGCATGACCTGTCGCAGGCCTACGCCACCAACCTGGTACAAGTCGAAATGGTGGAGCGGATGCTATCCAAGTTGACCTCGTCGCTCTCGACCGACCTGAAACCTGCGGACGCGAGCGACTGGCTGAGCGTGGTCAGTGACAACGTGAAAGCGGCCTGGGACTACGAGCTGACGTCGGTTGACGACCGCCCGATTACCGTCAGCAAAGTGGTTTCGGGGGTGGTGTTGATGTTGCTGGGACTCTATTTTTCCCGCCGACTCAGTCGCCTGATCGGGAACCGGATGCTGCCTCGCATGGGATTGCAGAATGGCGCGGCCACGGCCATCCAATCGATATCGTTCTATCTGTTGATCACCTGCTTCGGATTCGTATCCCTGGAATTGATCAATGTTCCGCTCACCGTATTCACGTTTCTCGGTGGTGCTGTCGCGATTGGCGTGGGCTTCGGGAGCCAGAACATCTTGAACAACTTCATCAGTGGTATGATCCTGCTGGCGGAGCAGCCGATCCGCGTGGGGGATCTGGTTGAAGTGAGCGGGCTCTGCGGCAATGTCGAAAAGATTGGGGCACGTAGCACGCGCGTCAAGACCGGGTCCAACCTGGAGATTATTGTTCCCAACAGCAAGTTCCTGGAAGACAATGTCACGAATTGGACGCTGTCTGATACGCGCATGCGGACGGTCGTGAAAGTCGGCGTGTCGTACGGGTCGCCGACCCTGGACGTTTCTCACATTCTTCGGCGTGCGGTGGATGAATGCCCCAATGCCATGACCGAGCCCGAACCGATCGTGCTGTTCGGCGACTTTGGCGACAATGCGCTGATGTTCGAAGTCCATTTCTGGATCTATGTGCGGACGATGATGCAGGCGCGCAAAATCGAAAGCGAACTGCGGCATGTGATCGACCGGATGATGCGTGAGGCGAATATTACCATTGCCTTCCCACAGCGTGACGTGCACCTCGACACACTGAAGCCGATCGAGGTCAACCTCCGACAGGTGGCGGAACAACAGGGGTTCGCGGTCCGCCGCCGCGAGGCGGCGTAAAGACTCGACGACCGTGCGTCGAGGAACGAAGGTTTGTTGCGCCCACCCGTTTAACCTGCGATTCCCGGAGCACCAATCGGGGACCGCTGTGAATCTTCGGAAACCTCTACTGCCGATTGGTGCGCAGGGATGCGTGCGGATCACAGGAAATCTTGGTCCGACGCCGTTCGAGACGGGAACCGGTCTGCTGGTGCCGGGCTATGGATTTCACGTCCGGAAGGTCGATGGCAGCATGATTGACGGGCAGTTCCGCCACGCACTGGAACTGGACGGAAAACCGCTGCCCTATTGAAGCGTATCCGCAACGGGTGTAGCGTTATTTCGTCGATTTGAGTCTGCTATACCAGCGCCACGAACGCTACAGTCAATGGCGACACGCCATAGTCTGACGCCGTGTTTCTTGAGGATGAGAGAGGCGGGAAGTACGAATGTGAGCATAGCATTCGAAAATGCCTGGGAGCAGGCAAAGGTACACCTGTCAAAATACCTATTAGTACTTTGCCGCGCGATCTGACGCGCGACGTCATGTGCCAATCCCACCGACAGTGGAGTCTGGCGTTACGATATACCCGATGGTGAGGAGTAGCGTTCACTTGATTATGCAGTGACCGTGGCCGCTGCGCGTCGCCAATGCGGCACGTCGCTCGAAGGATCGGAGATATGCGGAAAGCATCCGGAGCGTGGTTCTGGCTGATTTTGAGCTCGATAGCCACTGGCGCTCCTGGGGAGCAGCCAAGGGACATCGTCCCCTCCACGGCAACTAATCGTGCCCAATTCAGGAATGCCGAGCCAGGTGCCGTGCGCTGGACCGAAGGATTTATGAAAGACGTATGGCGCCGCAATGCCGAGGAGACGATTCCCTACCTGTGGGGACGATACCAGTCAGAGGAACTCGCTGGGTACTTCCTGAACTTCAAGTCCCTGGCTGATGGAACCGGCGAGCCTTACCGGAACGGGGGAATTGGATTCGCTGACGGGGATTTCTACAAGTGGCTTGAAGCGGTCTGCTATTTGCTGGCACTGGATCGCGAGAGTGATTGGGACGCCACCGTAGACGAGATTGCGGGGATCCTCGCCAGCTGCCAGAACAAAGCCGAGGCAACCTACGGCCGGGAATACCGCGGTTTCCTGTTGACCTACACCCAACTGAGAAATGGCACACCATTGTCTGGGTCGCACCCTAGCGAGGTGTATTGCATGGGGCATCTCATGTCGCTTGCCGCCGTACACCACCGCGTCACCGGCAAGACCAACCTGCTGGACCTCGGGAAACAGACAGGGGATTTGCTGTGGCGTGCTACCCAGAAGGAGCCTGACAAGACATGGGTTTACTGGGATCACGCGGCAATCCTCGGCGCATTCGATCTGTACCGCGAGACGAAGGATAGCAAGTACTTCGACCTCGCCCGATACATCGTTGATTCGAAGGGCGCTCACCACAGTCGGAGCAAATATGTCCACTGGAACGTCCAGGACAATGGCCCCCTCCTGACTCAAACTCGCGCAGTCGGCCATGCTCAGCGGGCGAACTACCTCTACGCTGGGGCAGCCGACTTGTTTTTGGAAGGTGGGAATGCAGCCTACCTGAAGACCCTGTCAACGATCTTGCAGGACATTGTGGATACGAAGCTATACGTAACGGGCGGCACGGGCTCGATTCATGGCTTCGACCCCCAACACGACGGCTGGGAGCCACAATACCCGAACCCACCGGGCGAACCGAAAGCGGAAGACAAAGCGACATTCGTTACCGAAGCATACCGTCCCCCACACTACCTGCCCAACGAAGGAGCTTACTGCGAAGGCTGTGCTCAATGCGGCATGGCGTTTTTTTGCTGGCGAATGTTACGAGCCACGGGACAAGCGAAATATGCCGATCTGTTGGAAAAGGAGCTGTTCAATGGGATTCTGTCCGGCATTAGCCAAGACGGAAAACGATTCTTCTATACGAACAAGCTGAGTCGGCTGTCGGAGGATGTATACCAGATGGATGCCAGGCGAAGAACGGGCTCTTCGCTTCCTGAACGCCTCCCCGACAAGAAGAAACACTTCCCGCCAAGAATGAACCCACAGTGCTGCCCACCCAATTACGCCCGATTGCTCGCCATGTCTCCCGGGATGGCATACGGTTTGACAGACCATTGCCGAGTCGTGTGGATCCATCTTTACGGCAGCAACGAGATCGACACGTAGTTTCATGATGGAACAAAGCTCAAACTCACGCAGGAAGCCCGGGACTTCCCTTGGCACGGTTCGATCCAAATCACCGTATGTTCCGGGGCCCGCTTTGGCCTCAGGCTCAGGATTCCGTCCTGGGCCAATACGACGGTACTGGAATACGACGGGAAGACAAACCACCACTGCGTCCCCGGGTGCACCTATCTGGAGATCAAAGATCGGAATTGGTTAACCGGAGACACAATCAATTTGAACCTTGAGATGCCAGTTGTGGCGATTCAAGGGGACCCGCGAACTGGATCAGCCCAAGAGGGAAAGGTCGCCATTCAACGTGGCCCGGTCGTGTACTGCGCCGAGCGGATCGACAACCGCGTATCCAGAACTGGCGTTTCCTTTGAAAGAATCACGGTGACTGTTCCGGCAGAGCTTCGTCCAGTTCGCAATGGAGACCTGGGGGTAATGGCGTTGGAGAGCAAGGAAGTCTACTTGGTCCCCTACTTCTCTTGGGGAAATCGATGCGACGACTACATGAGTGTGTGGTTGGGCCTGGGACCTCGAAAAACAACTAAACCATAGAGAGGGATAGTGGCAGGAGTTACTTGGCGGCAGTCGGATCCCCGTCCTCAATTCGGCGGAGGATCTGCGCGACATCGCTCGTAGCGACTGTATTCTTTGAACAAAACCAGCGATAAACGGCGCATTTGAAGGGTCAGATAGCAGGTTACTTCTGCGCTACACCGTCGAAAACATGAGAATTGCCAAGTCAAATTGTTGGAGTGGTAGGATTTTCGCACTCGTGGCAAGAATAGACGTATCACCGGCACTATTCCGTTCGATCTCTTGGAGTCCAAAACCATGGCCCGTTCAAGACGCGCGTTTGTGGCAGAGGCTGCTATGTTTGCCGCCGCGGGTGGAACACTTCTAACCTCCAACGCGTCGGCGACCGACAAGGAAAGGTTAGATGAAACAGCCGAAGTGTTCTACAGGGTGTACCCCATCGGCAAGGTTGAGAAGAACGGTGGATTGACTCGAATTCGCATCTTCGACAAGTACTCGGACGGATTGCTCGGCCTTGACCAGTGGTCGCACGTCAATGTACTCTACTGGTTTGACAAGAACGACACGCCTCAAAGACGCCGTATTTTGCAGGTTCACCCACGAGGCGACCGGAAGAATCCGCTAACCGGAGTTTTCGCCTGCCGTGCTCCCGTTCGGCCAAACTTGATCGCATTGACCATATGCGAGATCCTCGCAGTCGAGAAGAACGTACTCACCGTAGATCGGATAGATGCGTTCGACGCGACCCCAGTTATCGACCTGAAACCGTTCATCCCGCCAGATGCGCCGAGCAAGAACATAAGGGTTCCGGACTGGACGGGCAGGATGAGGCCAGCCGAATAGACTTTTTTTTTACGGTTCATTCGACGGCGACTTTTTGAATGCATCGGTGAAATGGGCTGCTGCACCAGATCTCATGTCGCGAGCGCGCGGAGGTCATTCACAGCGCTGTCATGTCACCCTCTCTGAAACTCGCTGAAGTTGCATCGGCCGCCACGGACGCTGATCCACGCCTCGTTTTCAAAAGCGGGCAGAAGCCCTCTCAGCAGCATTGCCGCAACCAGTACCAACGTGGGCAGAAACCAGAAACTACCCACCAGGCGGTCCCATAGATTGGTGAGTCTGGTTCTCATTCCGGCTCCGCAGAAGTTGAATCGATCGACACGGCGTCCGGCTCTTGTACGTACAACTCGCGAACCAGCTGCAACACGACGGCGGCCAGCGGGGTTGCGATCGCCACGCCTACAATGCCGACCAATACCCCCATCAGGACTTGAGATACCACCAATACGACTGGCGGTATCGAAACCGCCCTTTGTTGAACCAGAGGTGTCAAAACGTTGTTTTCCACGGCCTGGATCGCCACATAAAGTACAAGGACATAGACGGGCGTCCACGGGGCTTGTTGAAAGGCGACCAGAAGTGCCGGCAAAATCGCCAGAACGGCTCCGATCGTCGGCACGAAACTGATGAGTCCCGCAATCGCGCCCAAGGTGAAAGGCATGGGAACACCCAACAGCCACAGCCCAAAACCAGTGGCTACGGCGATGACGGCCATCGCGAACAGTCGCCCCAGGGTCCACCACCACAACGTATCCAGGCATGCCGTCAACACCTCGGCGGCGCGCTTGCGACGATCCGGCGGGATCAGCAGAAGGAAGCCGCGACGGTACAGGTCCGGGTCCAACGCGAAGCATACGCCCACAAACAGGATCAGAAGTATCGCCGTGGCAGTTTCCGTGATCGAAGAAAAGACGCCGCCTAGGATCGCCGTTGTGTCCAGACCGCTCAGCATGCGGCCGCCAACTTCCGGAGCCTGATTTGTCACATTATCCATCCAACCCCACTGGCTGACGCGATCAAGCATCGACTTGGCGGCAGCAGTCAACGTGCTCGACAGATCTCCAAGCTGCTCACCGAAACGCGGCGCAACAAGGTAAACGGCGCTGATGCTCAACAATACTCCGGCTGCCAGAACACAGCCCACCGCCGGCCGGTAGCCAAGCGGTGTGCGTCGCTCGATCGCCTGGCTGATACGATGCAGAAAGACGCCCAAAAGAAGGCCCGTGAAGACGACGCACCACAATCGCAAGGTGATGACGAACACCGCAGACACCGCGACGAACAAGCCCGTGACGGACAACCGCCGAAGCAAACCGGCGGAATCGGACGCCTTTGTCAACGATGCCGAGGAGGGCGGGTCGGTTGTTGTGTGGGAATCACCCATTGCCGGAAAACTCGCTTATTCACCATTCCCATGTGAAGCACAGTTAGACGATGCGTCCGCGCAAAGTGTCTCGTGAAACCGGCTATTCAACAACCGGTTGCCTCTTCGTCTTGTGCGACACTTTGGATTCGGTTGCCAGAATTCCCCCCATCTCGGGAGATTCAGGCCGGCGGTGCAACCCTTAGGAACGGCTCAAAAATAACTACTGTGTTTTCTTCCCCCTCACCCTGCCCTCTCCCCGCGGGGGCGAGGGAACTGAGGAAGTTACTTCTGAGCCGTTCCTTACGTCTCGACAATCCTGCCGGGTTAAAGGTACCACGCGGAAACCCCACCTCGCCCATCAGTTTTCCGCGGTCTTCTTTCGCCATGCAATCGCACCACCGTTTCCGCGACTCCGATCGCGCTCGGTCATCTAGAACAGTTCGTTCTCGTCACCATCGGATATTTCTTTGCCCGCTTGCAGAGCCTCGTATTCCTCAATCGCCACCGCCCATTGTGACCTCGTAATCCGCGACGATCTTGCGGAGGTCGGGGAAGAGCTTCTACCGCCTTTCGACAATGATGTCCATCACCTCTACCACAACCCCCACGGCTTCGGCTCTACCGTCCTTCGGCACGAAAGCGTCGATCAGGTCTCGTTCGATGAGCGGCTGCTTATCAGGAGGAAACATGGACTTGTTCCAAGCAGCGATGGTCAGCATGATCATCGCTTCGGTTTGTTCCGGCATCTTGCCGGGCTGCTTAATCAGCGGCTCCGCAAGTTGGAGGATGACCGCCGACATCTTGGCTTCGCCTTCGGGTGTTGGGATCTTCGATTCCACTCTCAAAGCCGCCAGCCGCTTCCTTCGTTCTTCGTCCTTGGTTGACATTTGCAGTATTTGTATCGGTGTAAACTTGTGGGATTTATTCCACAAGTTCATGACATTTCAAAATGCAGCTTCCCTGCAAGCCCGCCCCCTCATCTGTCAAGTTCCTTCATCAACACAGCCCGTCGCTGTACGATGAGTCTCAAGCGACTCGTGAGCTTTCTGCTTCCTTGTTCAGGTCGGATAGTTCCTTCTGGAGCTTCTTTTTGTGCAGGTGGTCCTTGCCGCTTTTCTCCTTGACGAGGGCTTCCACTTCGTGCCGCAGCAGCCGAAACCATGGGTTGCCATGCATGTTGCTTTCTCGATACTGCAACTTGCCCGCCCGGAAGGCGGTATAGATTTCCTCCTGTGTCAGGCCGAATTCCTGGCGGGCGGACTTGTCGCTGAGGGTGGCTCCCTTGCGTGACCAAATCGCCGTGTCATCGTGCATGGTTCGTTCCTCCCTGTCGTTTTCGCATCTAGCGACTTGGCTCGGCAAACACCACAAAAATGCAAAAGTCTTCATCGCCCAGTACGACCCGGTAATTCTCCATCAAACGGCTGTCGTCGGGAAAAAATACTGCTCTTCTTTTCGAGAGAATGTCAATAAGTTCGTTGGTGGCTTGTCCATATTGCTCAAGCGATGACATCAATTTACAAATCGGTCGATATTTACGTCGATTCAATAATCAAAGGCTTTCCCACGACTTTCTGACACGGATAGACCGTGCCGTCGAGCACCAGCGAAGAATCTCACTCTGGAGACGTTTCGCATCGCTCACGCTCACGAATCGACGCGCCGCGGAGCGATGAGACTGGCAGGAAACGCAAGAACGCCCAGCGTGTCGACGCTGGGCGCAATCTCGTGGGGCTTCTTGTTTGCCAGAAATAAGTATCGGGTGGACGCCGGGCGATGCCCAGACCCGATTCAGCAAAGACGGGCGTCAGGGTGCAAAGTGGAAGTGGAGTCTATTTCTTCTTGCCCTTCTTCCCCAGGTCAATCGTGCCATTGACGAACCAGTCAAAAGGCCATTCGCCAGCGAATGGGTTGAACGGTGGGTTGATCGCGGCTCCCTTGAGCCTTGTCCCCGACACGTTCTTGAATCGTCCATCGCCGCCGACTACATCGAACGTGACGTCCCACCTGCCTTTCACGATCGGTTCGGCCAACGGATCGCTTGGCCCGCCCTGGACCCACTCGAGACAGACTGTGCCCGAAAACTCCCACTTGATCAGGTCACCATTGGCCGCAACGAAATCAAGCGTACCGGAAGCGGCGCCGTTTGGCCCTAATGTGGCCTTCTCGAAACGCGTGAACCGTCCCAAGTGCGTCGCGTTGCCCGTGTTTTCCACTTCAATGTTTGGGGGCGAGAGGTTCGTAATCGTACCCTTGGCAACGCCTTTGAACGGCCGCTCGGTGCCGCCCTTGCCAGCAAGACACTGACTGGATGGTAAAACAGATAAGACCATTGCAGAGACAGCAAGAAGGCATGAACCAATTCGTTGCCACAACACTGGGAGTATCTCCTTTTCAAGATTACGAGAAGGACAAGCTCCAAAACGGCGATCGCGTTCGCCCACGAGATGTGCGTCAACACGATTCAACGCGCGTTCCCCGCCACCAATTCAACGTTGACTGAACCAGTTCGACAATGGCGTTACCCGTTTAGGCAACATCCATTCGGATCCTTGCGACGCCTCCGGTTGTCTCGCCTGCTTGGGACACCAGAACGTCCATATTTAACTGATTTCTAGTCAGCTGCTGCAGCTTGGCTAGTAGATTTGGGGAAAATTATGTGGCAACTCAAGCAGGAGGGTGGTCTTCAGAATGCACTGTCCGTGTCGTTCCATCGACGTTGCTCTGGCGGAACCACGCCTGCAGCAACATGCTCTCTGTTGCCGTTTTGCCTAACTCCTTGAGGGAGCAGCACTTGGCAAGGTTCATTCTCTTACGAGGCTTTGACAGGATGCGGCGCGGTTCGGCCATCTTTGACCAGGGCATCGCCATGATGCATCAGCCAGGCACGCAGCCCCTGGCTAATGACGAACGCCCCGGACGGGGCGTGCCCGTGGCAGTGGCCGCGTTCCACCAATCCTTCGGCTGATGGACGGATTCAAAAACCTCAGTAGTAACGTTTTATGACAGTACGGTGGTCTGATGAAACGTCCCACGCGCGACGAGTTTCTGACACAAACGAGGCCCTCCGCGGAGTCTGCCCTCCGTCGATCCGTTGCCGGCCGAGTTCTGCGATGATACAAGATGCGCACATGGACCGAACTGGGTTGGCCCGCATGCACTGGCTGGCAAGCAGTCAGTGGCACCCGGCGCTGAGGTGCAGACCACAATCGCATCCATCAATGGTGATGTGACAGAGCATCACCGTTGCTCGAACCGAACCACGGTCAGCGAATGCTTCGGCAAGCGTACCGTCAGCGGTTCCTGCGACAGGATTTGGTGGATGGGGAAGGGCTTGAGTGCGACCGTGTCGGGCGACCGGACAGAATTCTCCGCGTGGTAATCGTCCGCCGTCAGGAGTTCGGCAGAGCTCAGGCGCATGCCCTCGGGCGCGTCGATGGTCACCGTTGCCGCGCCGCCGATGCTGCGATTCACCAGCGTCAGCGCCAGCGCCCCATCCGCCGACCGAAACGCCGCCGCGTCCAACAGCGCCACCGATGGCAACGCCGGCACGAACCCGCCGGCCAGAGCGTCGAACATCGGCCCCTCCACGGTGACGCCTAACACCTCCGATCCGGCCAGACCCGCGTAGGTCTGGAACACCGGATAGACCGCGTTGCGCCAGAACTTCCGCCGCGTGTCGTGCCACTCAAGTCCCACCAGCGCGCCGAATCCGCCCTGATAGAGCGGTAGGTGGTTGGCGCTCGTGATCCGCGGTTCCTCGGCGAAAAGGTGGAAGAGCGACGCAAGATAGAGCGCGCCCGTCAGGCTACGGTTCCACGCCATGTCGCTGATCTTGTCCGCCGCGCCGCCCGGCCGGAACGGGTAGACCAGCGGGCCATACTCCGTTATGTGGATCTCTATCGCCTGGTCCGGGGCGTAGCGACGCAGCACCTCTTTCGTCGCTGCCAGGTTGTCGCGCACATACTCCGGTGCCGCCATGAATGTCGCCGCATATTCGTCGTCCGTCGTCACCTGCGTGAAGTCGAATCCAACGTTGCGCAAGACCGGCGCATAGGCGTTGTGCAGGTCGACAAAGTCGATCCGGTCACCCAGTTCCGTGACGACGATGCGCATCCAATCCGGCTCCACCGTCAACGGGATCAACCCCGTGTTCACGCCCCCGATCGCGCCCATCCGTACATCCGGCGCGAAGGCCCGTATCGCATCGTCGCACGCTTTGTAGAAGGCCACATATTCCTCGGCCGACTTCGCCACCGGCAGGCTCGGCACTGGTTCTTCACTCGACTTGATCATGTAGATCTCGTTGCCAACCGCGTAGTCGATCACGTTCAGCCCATGCTCCACACACCACCGTACCACCTCCGCCGCCTGCTCTGGCGTGCCCGTCCCGGCATTCAGCGTCACCGTCGCCCGCACCCCCATCGCCTTGCAGAAACGCGCGAATTCCTCGGGCCCAAAGGCCGGATACTCCGGCTTGCCCTTGACCGGTTCGGCGAAAGGGTTCGGCACTTCTTTGCGGTCGGGGCCAACGGCGTCGTGCCACATGAAGTAGTCCGACAGCGTGCCGCCCGGGTAGCGCAGATGCGTTATGCCCGCCTCGCGCAGCGCGCTCACGGCCTCCGCGTCGAAGCGGTCGCCCTCGGGGAAGTACAGGCCCATTCCGTTGTTCGTCCACTCGATGTTGTCGCCGAAGATCTCGGGCCGGAGCGTGTTGATAACCGTATCGGTGATCCGGACCTTCGCCGCGTAATCGTCCGTAAGCACAGCTCGCGGTTCGGCCGGGGCATCGTCGGCGCCGGGCGCCGGGCCGTAGATCAGACTTACATCGTCGTAGTAGATCGCCGAATTTGCCGGCGCGCCCCGGCGGGCTGTGCCGTCGACGATGAACAAAGCCACCGCCGCCTGCGTGCTCTCAGGAAGAACGGCCGTCGCCTCCAGCGCCTGCCACCCCTCCGTGCCCCCGCGGATCCGGCCGCTGTTGACCAAACCCACCACCGCCATGTCTTTGCCGAGGATCAGAAGCGCCGCGTGGACATGGTGGGCCGGGTCGAGTCCGCTCACGTCGGCGTGGCCGGCAAACGTCACCCGCCTCGCCCCATGGCTCACATAGTCGCCGCACGCGCTGAACACCGCCGCCACGCCATCATCGTCATCGTCCGTGTCCACCTGCTTATCGTCGCCCGTGCCCCACCCGATCGGCCCATGTTTCATGCTCCACTTGCCCGAGCGCGCGCGCTCCCGGGTCGGCATGAGTTCGTTCACGCCTGCGTCACCTGTCGCCCACCGTCCCACCGGCAAGAAGTCCGACGCCGGCTCTACCACGTCGCCCGACTCGAAGTCGGTGTTGACCAAGACCTGTACCGGATCGAAAGGCGCCGCAGTGGCGCAAGCGGCCAGGAGAGTAGCGGACAGCAGCGCGAGGACCAGGGCGATGCGATTCATGGGGAATTCCTCCTGACAATCAGATGATCAACTGATAGCGATTTCAATCCTATAGCGCTCTGGGCTTTACCATAGGTGGAGATCGTGCTTTCTCAAAATCCGACACGATTACCCAGGACCTAGCTTGATGACACAAAGACAGGCGCCCTCTCGTTGAGCCTGCCAGGGCTTCGCGAAAGGGCGTCCTATCCATACCACCCTTATTGTAACGGATGGGCGATCGTGCCGTTTATCGTTCTATTGTTGGGACAAGGCGTGCCGAAGGTAACGCTCACTGACCTTCAGCGGACTGTTAGTCGATACCCGCCAGTTCCCCGTGCCAACGATGCTTCACCGCCGGTTTCGTTACGCTCTATTGCGGCGGGAATCGGTGGACCCGTACGTCGGAAACAGCTATGCCGAGATCGGTCACGTCAATCGCCCTGCCATCGCCGGCGCGAAACTGTCGTCTCCTCGAATCCCATTTCACAGAAGAGTGATTCCTTACCAGCCAACGGTCGTACGTCGCTGATAGATTTTGGCATTCAGTTTCACTCGGCGAAAATAGCAAAATCTTGCGATGTGGTGTCACCCAGATAAGCGGGCCCACAGAACTTCCTGTCAGTTGATTTAGGTATTGCAGCGTCGCAAAGCACAGGGGAGATGCAAACGATTTTCTCGCGCTAATCAAAGCACGCCGACGAAGATCTTCTTCCGGGAGATGGCCGTACTCAGCTAGGAAAAGCCGATAATCTTCAACATGGTGTCGCGACAGCGGCTTCAACTTGCCCCCTTCCTCCAATTTGGGAGGATTGCCAGTAACGACCCAGGGCTTCCAGATCAGTCGATCGGCATTCTGCCAGTCAGTAAAGTGTTTCAGCGACCGTGAATCATCAGGTATCCCATCGATGACTCCAGACAGTTCGTCCAGAAGTGCCTTCGCATCCTTCAGCCATGCCTCGTGGGTCGTTGACTTCGACTTCTCCGGCGCTTCTGGCTGCGCCAGACTACTTGCTCCGAACGAAGTGGCGTACAACAACAACGCAATACGAACGCAGCCTGCGGGATCTATTCGAAACATCGCTAACTCCATTGTGATGCGGTCCCATTGCGGACCTATGTATAGCGACAATAGCTTTTCCCAGAAGGGGAAAAATGACTGTCGCCGAACAGACCTACACTCTTCTCATGTGGCTGTGTCCGAATTATCTTCGTTTCTTGAAACCCGCCAAATCCCGATTCTAACCGCTGCCGCCCGGCCACTCCACATCGAACTTGCTATGCCTCTGCGGAAACGTGCCACCGTCGGGAGGAAACGGTGGTTAAATAACGCACTGTGACGTTTACTGTACCACAAGCCCCACCCGCGATTTCGGAAGGGGAAGCCGACGAAGATAGCGGCATAAACGATCGTGCTTGAACGATTCAACATTGGGATCTCCTCGATCATGGATTCTCGGTCTTTGGCGCCTCGAAGCGCCGCGAGGTGGCGTAGACATTGACGCCCCAGCCATAGATGCCGTCGCGAAAGCCGCCGTCGCGGACCTTTACCAAAGCGTTCGAGTTCAGCCGATACAGGGTCGCACCCTCCAACTCGGCCGGCAGGTTCGAGACAGTGAAGGGTCCTGTCCATTTGGTCTCATTGACCACGATCAGCACCCAATCCTCCCCGGTCTTGCGCAGTATCAGCGCCGGTCCCTGGCCGTCCAGGGGCCCCATGTTTTCTGCCATCGCCGACGTGGGCTGCGCGGGAGGGGACTGTCCGAGAATCGCCGGCTCCAGGGCACGCAGCTCCCGACCGATGGCCATCACGTCCTTCCATAGCTGAGGCGGCTCCTGATTCTCCAGAGGTACCCCCTTGCCGTAGCCGCCGCGGTGTATTCCGCCTTCGATGAAATCGCTCCCGTAGTAGAGGATGGCGTGGGCGCCGTGGATCATCGCGTCGTAGGCCATGAAACGCGTCTCCCGCATGTTGGGCCGGCGGCCTAGGTCTGTGTCGGGATTGGTACCCCGGCCTTTGCCGGTTCCATAGCTCTGACCGGTCCAGTCGAGGTCGCGCCAGCCGAACGCCTGAAGGACCATCCAACAGCTCTTGCCCGGCGCTGCCGCCCGCATGCGATCGGTAAACCAGCCGATCTCCTCGAGATGGTCGTCCGTCGATGGCGTGTGGACGCCGGTGACGGGGTAGTGATCACTACCGGCTGCGTCTACAAATGCGTTGAGCTTGGCGAGGCGGGCGATGGAATTCAGCGAGGCGTGGTTGGCCCAGATGAGGTGCTCGCCGTCCTGCTCGCGCACGTATTCACAGAGTCGCCCAAGCCCCTCGATGGCGCGGTCGCAGCGGGCCCAGTTGTAAGACGATCGAAGGCGCGGATTCGGGCCCTCTTGGCCCAGCTCGGCCCAAAGCTCGTCGAGAATGGCCTCGCCGTCTACCGCCAATCCTCGGCTCATGAGTTTCTTGGCGCGTTGCACTCGCCGGAGGCGCTCGTCGGTGACTTCCGGATCGTCTTCAGTCTGGGCCTCAATCAGCTTCTTCAACTCCGCCAACTCGTCATTGCGATTCCATCCCGAGTCGTACCAGACTGAGTGGGCGATGATCTCGTCTCGCAACTCATAGCCCAGCAGAGCGGGATGGTCCTTTACGTCGCTGATAATCTGCAACACCTGCTCAGACTGCTCCGGCGGCGGGGACTGCTCGGCAGGATCCTTGACGCGGGGGTCATGGAGGAAATTCACGCATCCATACAAACCGTGCTTCTGGAGCCGGTCCAACGACTCACTTGTGGCCGGCCAGACCTGGACGACCAGGTTGTATCCGCTCTCGGCGAGCTGCTTAAGCTGCTCGTCGCTTTGCGTGCCGTAGATCCCGATAATCAGCCGTGGTTTACCGTCGATAAGAACAAAGCCATTAGGATCGATGAATTGTGAATGGCTATTTATATCTGATTCCTCAGCACCAATGGTTGAACAGGGCCAACAGAGCAAGAGCAATGCCAGGAAAACCCAGACAAGGGGCTTGATGTTCTCCGTTCGCATGGTGTCTCTCCTTAACTTGAGGTGGCTTGTCTGGACGCTTCCATTGCTGGTGAAGCCGATTTGCCGCTTGCAGTTCAAGTGCTCAGTCGTTTCAAAACGTAACGACCAGTTCGCAATTGGGAAACACCCTTCTGAACTCAGCAACTTCTTCGCCGGTAACATGGTGCCAACGGTCTTTTTTTCGGACAAGCCACTTAACGTATGGGAATCTGAGACTGGCGGCCCTGATTCACGGAGTGCCGCTTGCGACAATGCGTCAGAAGTGGCCGACATCGGCGCTTCGGAATCATCGATTGAAGGCTGCAAAGCGTCGGATGGTTGTCCAGCCCAGCCTTAAACCGAGACTTTGCCGCTATTGATTCTCCAATCCTGCGGCATCTTCCGCTTCTACTGTCGCCTCCCCGGCCGGACCGTTGATCACTGCCTCGGCCTCGCGACGGAGGATTTCGGCAATGAGCCAATCATGCCAAGTGCCGCCGAGCTCGCCTGTGGCCAGTTTTGGCAGGTGGACGTCGATCAATTCACTCGCCTGAGTCAGCGCCTTCTGAGCGTCTTCGGGCTGCTCGAGCTGATGCTGAGCCACGGCCAGAACCGAGAGGACCAGCGCCTGTAATTGCAGCTTACTTGCATACGCTGGTGTTTCTTGAGACTTGTGTGCCCAATGCACGGTCTTGACGGCATCACCGGCGCGGTAGGCCGCCAGGGCCCGCGTGCCGAATCCCCAACCGAGAATCCAGTTAGGCGCTGAGTCGTCATCCAGACCGCGATGGACAGTTTCCAGTGGCAGCTTCCTGAGATCGACGGCATCCGCCAGCAGGAGGCAGGCTTTGCTCGTTTGTTCAGCCTTACCAAATTGGTCGTGGGCCTCAAAATGCTTGAGCATTTCCTGGCAGTGCTGAGCATAGTCTCTCTCGTTGCCGGCCAGAACGAACAGCGCTGCCGCCTGCAGCCAGATTCTGGTATCCCGCGTGCGTTTGGCAGCCCTGGCGTGGTCAGCCGCCGCGTCGCTCCAACGACGCTGGCGCGCATAAAGGACACCACGCTCGGCTACCAGCAGGAAATCATCTGGGTCAAGCTGGATCGCCTGGTTCATCGGCTCCATGTCTCCCGAGAGGTTTCCTGTCGCGATGAGTCCGTACGCCGTTTTCAGCTGTTGACATTCTGGCCCCAAGACGGTTTCCTGCGCCTCACGACGGATGACGTCAACGACACTTTGAACCATCCAGCGATCCGGCAAGTGAGAAGCCCAGCCTGTGTCGATTGTCAGCCCCACATCCACCATTTGTATGATTCCAGCGCGTAGCCATTGGCGAGCCTGCTCCGCGCTTTCCATCCGGGCATAGGACATCGCCCGGAAAAAACAAATGGACGGTTTCACCCACGCGTCGCCGCCGATGTCGAGTTCTTCCAGTGCATCCTGGAAGCGACCGGCACGATAGTGTGCCATTCCCTTTACCAAACCGGCTAACGAGCCGGTGGTTCGGTCCGGCAAGGCATTCGTAAGGTTCGCGAGTTGCTCGCGATCGATAGGACAATCCGGCGACAGGTAACACAATTGCAGGGCACGTGCTTTTCCATTAGGGAGGCGCCTGGGAGCCGGTGAATGGCCTCGAGACAAGTTGATTCATACCCTTTCCTATCATTGGCCCGCAACTGAAGTGCGGCCTGCGCACACCAGTCGTAGGAAGTTGTGTCAAAGCGACCATTCCAGCGGGCCAGATCGTCAGCCGCATCGCTCCATCGCCCGAGCATCACGTAGGCCCTCGCCCGGTCCTTTCGGAGGTGCTCCCATTCCGGACCGAGCTCAACAACCTTCGTGAACTGGGCGGCGGCCTGCTCCCACTGGTTCCGTTGAGCCAAGAGGCGCCCCTGGTACTCCCATTGTTTTGTTCGCCAACGTTGCGCCAGTTCAGATAATTCCTGACCGTGGTGTTGCTCGATCAGATTGACAAACTGGGAAGCGGCATCCGCAGCCAATTCGTAGTTCTCCCGGCTGGCCAAGGCGCAAAACCGCCGAGTTGGCCAGGGCGAACTCGTGTGATTTTGGCCCGATACCAACCCGTCCAGCCAAATACGTTGCCAAGTCGCTGACGGTCTCTGCCTGTTCATTGGGGTCGGCGGCAACGATCGCGCGGACTCGGTCATCGAGTCGCAGAAGGACGGCCAACTTCTGGAGATCCTCTTCTGTGGTTGCTCGCCAGAGCCGTACTTTCCGGTCGAAGCCGGCGGTAACAAGGGTTTGTCCATCGGGCGAGATGGCCATGCTGCCGTAGCCGGCGCCATGGCCCCATAGACTCGCTCGCTCGCGATAAGTGCTGGTATCCCAGAGTTTAATCATCCCTCCCCAGCCATTGGAGAACAGCGTTGTGCCATCGGGCGAGAAGGCCACTGCGGGTCGGTTACCGGAATGACCTTCTAATGTGACGAGCGGACTGCGCGTAGCACGATCCCACAACTGAATCCTACCACCAGCACAGCCGCAGGCGAGAGTTCGTCCGTCTGGAGAAAACGCAGGAACTCCCGTTGGGGCGACGTCGCCACCGAACTCTTGGACCAGTTCACCGGTGGTCACATCCCACAGTCTTACCGCGTGACGTTCGACCGTTGCAGCCAGCGTCCGACCATCGTCGGCGTATGCCAAACCGGTAACGGCGCCCTGCTGCTTCTCCAACGGTTGACGTAGCGTCCCGGTTGCCACATCCCAGAAGTGAATTCCTCCGTCCTGGTCGCCGACGGCCACCGAATTCCCGTCAGGGGCAAACACGACCGAGTGCGCGATGCAGCGACTTCCGGAATTCTGCCATGAAAGTCGACGGCCTGATTCCCAATGCCATACGCTCACCGAACCGGAACCGTACGCGGATGCCAGGAGGGTGCCGTCTGGTGAGAAAGCGACATCCATTGCCATTGGCAGGTTTCCGCCCTTCAGCGAAGCTCGTTCGCGGCCGGTCACGATGTCCCAGACCTTGACCTCTCCGTCGAATGAACCCGAGGCGACAAGCGTCCCATCAGGCGATACAGCGGTACACAATATTGGAAGAGCGTGGCCAACTAAATCCGTGCCCGGCTCATCGGGAACCCGATCATACAAGAGGGCCGTGTTATGGATGGTTCCGACGGCTAATGTCCGACCGTTGGGTGAAAAGGCCATACATGAGCTGCGGCCCTTAATCTGGCCGATGGATTTCTTCGTGCGAATGTCCCAGAGTTCGATGGCAGCATCGGCGGTAGCCAAGATGTTGCCGTCGGGTGAAAAAGCGATAGAGCCTTTCGGGACGTCAAATGATCCTAACTGGTTGGCGGAGTCAACGTCCCACAGTCGGACCGTGCCGCCCTCGTTGCCGGTAACCAGCGTTGCTCCATCGGGAGAAAACGCCATGCTGACCGCTCTGTAATCACCGCCATTGAGGGGTCGTGATTGTCCCGAGGGCAAATCCCAGAGACGCACCGTTTTGTCCTGGTACATGGCGGCCAGATATTGACCGGACGGATCGAATACAACCGACTCCGGGCGTGAGGCCCGGCGACTTCAACTCGTTGCCAAATGTGCGCCTGACGACGTCCAACAAGCGGATCTCCGCCGGGCATGCCAGAGCCACGGACCTGCCATCTGGGGAGAAACTCAGATCGGAGGCCACGATCGGGTTGCCACTGCCTCCGATCGTTTCCTTCAGTTCACCGGATTGGGGATCCCACAATTTAATGCCCATACCGAAGCTGCCCTCTCCCCAAACACTCCCCAGCGTGGCCAGAGTCTGACCATCGGGCGCAAATGCAATCTTGGTGAAGGGGTAGTTGTACGCCTGGTGTTGGAACCGGAGCGTGCATGTACTGACATCCCACAGTGCGATATTCCCTCCTACGTCCGAGGTGGCCAATGACTTCCCATCCGGAGAGAAACACATCGCCAGGAACACATCCGTATGTTCAAGGACCGAAACCATCTTTTTTCGTCCGCAGAGCCGCCACAGATAGCGCCACTCGAAGCCTCTCAGATCTTCCTGGCCCGCCTCCGGTCGGTGCCGCTCGACAAGGTCGATCATTTGCGATATCGAACCGTTTTCCCACGCACCGAGTGCGGCCATCATGTCGGACTCGTACAGCAGCTGACGCTTCTCATCGGCCTCGGTTTCGGCGCGATCTCGCGCTTCGCGGGCGACCTCCTCCGCGGCGACCGCTCGGTCACGATCCGTCTCAGCCGTCTCGCGGAGATGCATTTCTTTGGTGTGGGCCTTCGCCAAGCCCTTTTCGGCCAACGTCGCCCGGTAGGCCTGCCAGACGCTAAGAGTCATTCCCACGATCAGGGCTCCGGCCACCAATCCAACGGTAACCATAGCTGCCTTATTGCGGCGAGCGAACTTGCGGAAGCGGTAAGCGGCCGAAGGCGGGCACGCCTGGACCGGCTCGTCGTTCAAATACCGCTGGATGTCGGCGGCAAAGGCGTTGGCCGTCTCGTACCGCCGGGTGCGGTCCTTTTCCAGGGCCTTCATCACGATCCAGTCCAACTCGCCGCGAAGAAACTGGCTCAGAGCGTCTTGGGTCAGTCTTGCGATGGGCGGAGGACATGCTGGCCGCTGTCGCCCAACGTGCTGACGCGAGTGCTCGGCTTGGGCGGCTCCTCCTCGCGAATGATCCTGAGCAACTCGTCGTAGGCCGCCTCGCGGATACGCTTCTGGTCGAAGGGCGTCGTGCCGGTCAGCAGTTCGTACAGCAGGACGCCCAGCGAGTAGATGTCGCTCCGCGTGTCGACATCCAGCCCGCTCATCTGCGCCTGCTCGGGACTCATGTACAGCGGCGTGCCGACCATCTGCGCGAACCGTGTGAAGAGCGTCCGCTCGGTCAGCCGGACATTGGTCGCCTTGGCAACGCCAAAGTCGATCACCTTGGGGACCGGCATGTCATCGTGCATCGTCACCAGGACGTTCGACGGCTTGATGTCGCGATGGATGATTCCCTTCTGATGGGCATGCTGGACCGCCTGGCAGACCTGCCCAAACAGCTCCAGCCGCTCTCGAGCCGAAAGGACGTTCTGATCGCAGTAGTCGGTGATGGGGATTCCCCGGACCAGCTCCATTACAAAGTACGGCCTGCCCGACTCAGTCGCCCCGGCATCCAGAACCTTGGCGATGTTCGGATGTTCCATGATCGCCAGCGCCTGGCGTTCAGCTTCGAATCGGGCAATCACCTCCTTGGTGTCCATACCCGGCTTGATGACCTTCAGGGCCACCTTCCGGCGAACCGGCTCTGCCTGTTCGGCCATGAAGACGACCCCGAATCCACCTTCGCCGATCTGTTCCAGTAGCTTGTAACGACCGATCGTGGCGCCCGGCTTTTCGGCAAGGGGCTGGTCGAGAGTAAGGTAAACATCGACGGCAAGCGGAGGTGCTTCCAGAAAACTCTGCTCCTCATCATGCACTCGGAGCAACTCGACCACTCGCTGCATCACCTCGGGGTTGTCACCACAGACTTGCTCGAGGTAGTCACATCGCGCTTCAAGCGATGCAATTCGACGTGCGATATTGTAGACGGCTTTTTCGTCAATCGGTTCTGATCTCATGGTCATTCCCCACCGAGAGGTTACAGTTGCTCTTCACCTTTCAGTGCGCATTCCACGATCAATTCCCCTAACGAATTCTCAAGATATTTTCCTTCAGCCGCAGTCAGAAAGCACGGCCGCCGGAATCGGACAGCTCGATCTTCAGCCAAGACTTGGCGTAAGACCAGTCGTTTTCGGCGGTTGCGACGCATACTCCGATGGCCTCCGCAGCCTGGGGATCGTAAGCCCCGCGAAAAAACGCAACTTGACCAGCGCGGCCGCGCGAGGATCCCGAGCCGCGAGACGCTCTACGCGCTCGTCAAAAGCGATCAAGTCCCATTGCGTCCCCTGAATTTCGGGCTCGACATCGGATAAATCCATCCGTCAACGATGTCCGCCGGCTTTTTGGCTTCTCTTGCCGCCTAGCCTGTGCAATGAGAATGCGCCTCATCGCCTCCGCCGCAGCCCCGAAGAAGTGCCCCCGGCTGTTCCAGTGCTGGACCTTCTTCACATCTACCAGCCGCAGATACGCCTCATGCACCAACGCTGTCGCTTGTAGCGTTTGGCCCGGCTTCTCGTGAGCCATTTTCTGGGATGCCAACTTGCGCAACTCGTCGTAAACTAGAGGCAGGAGTTGCTCAGCGGCCTGGGGATCGCCTTGCTCGATTGCAGACAGGATTCGGGTGACTTCGGTCATGGGCGTCGCATCCGCGGCCTTACGGCCTCCACGATTATAGCTGCCCAATGATGCAGTCGCTTTCGGAGGCCCTGCCTCCGAACGGCACTCAACCCGCGTCTCGAATTACCTTCCATTGTTGAACACGTCCCACGGTTCCATTTTAAGGGTACCCGCTGCCGCCCGGCCACACTACGTCGGCCTTTGTATGCCTCTGGAGAGGCATACGCCCGGCGAGCAGCAATCGGCCGATATTTGGCGCGCTGACGCCGAACATCATTCTTCCGTCCCGAAGGGACAACCCTATCAAAGCCCAGGGCGCGGGCAAGGCGAGTTTCACGAGCTTGTCGAGAAGAAGCGGGTGGCATTCGCCTCACGCGGCAGATCGCCTGGCACGGTTCTACGAGGCGCGTCGAACCGGGACCAGTCGGTCCGCTGATCGATCGGGAAGCGGACAGCTGTGGCCGCCAGTTGCGCACGCGGGTGCGCACTCTGCAACACGGTTCCACGCGCTGTGTGACGGCGTGACGGATCCGGCGATAGCGGCTGGAGCGATGCGGGCGCATCGCCGCCGATCCATCCCTTGTGGTGAAAAAAGAACAGCATGCCCCCCACGCACCCCAGCATGGTGAGCCAAACCAGGGGGTAGGCCCACCTCACTTGCAGTTCAGGCATGTATTCGAAATTCATGCCGTAGATCCCGGCCATGAACGTCAAGGGGACAAAGATACTGGACATGATCGTTAGCACCTTCATCACCTCGTTGGTCCGCTGACCTACCGCCGAAATGTACGTATTCATCAATCCGGCGAGCGATTCGCGGCACATGTCGACGACCTCCGACAGTTGCAGTGCATGATCGTAGGTGTCGCGCAAAAACAGGCGAGCCTGCTTGCCTATCAACGTGTTCTCGTCGTGTATCAGCGAACGAATCAATTCGCGTTTGGGCCAGATGCCACGCCGCAAACGGGCCAGGTGAGTTCGAATCGCGTTGAGTTCTTTGAGCAGCCTGGGATGGGGGCGCTCGATCACACACTCTTCCAGCCGCTCCAGGCGTTCACCCAACGTCTCCAACACGGGATAGTAGGCGTCTACGATCGCATCCAGGATCGCATAGGTCAGGTAGTCCGAGCCGCTTTGCCGCAGTCGCGAGTCGCTGATGTGGATTCGCTGCCGTACGGGCTCGAGCGGATCGGCATAGTCCTCTTGGAAAGTAATGACGTAGTTGGGGCCGACCAACAGGGAAATCTGTTCATCCTCGATCGATGCCGCACCTGCCAGGCATGCTGCTCGGCAAATGATCAACTGCTGATCACCGTAAAGCTCCGCCTTCGGACGTTGTGGGGCATTGACGATGTCTTCCACTGCCAGCGGATGGATCGCGAAGATATCGGCCAACATGCGCAGCGTCTGCTCATCGCCCAAACCGCATACGTTGATCCACGTGACGGCTGACTCGTCAAGATGGTCTTCGAGTTGCGTCACGTCGTCGATGATTTCTTCCCGCACAAAATCGGGTGCGTATCGCATCAATCTGACGCGGGGAGGAAGCGCGTCTTCGGGAATCACCAGGGTCCCGGGACGTGCGCCTACGGTTGGATGACGCTTCTCTGAGCATTGCAGACTCCGCAGAAACAGGCCCTTTGGCGGGCAGTTGAAACAAAGGATCGAGGGCAGGCCCCGTATCGGGGGTGACTTATAACGGTGGCCTCGGTACCGAGCAAGATGAATCGCCACCACGGATGGCAGTGCGTGAGAGATCTCAGTGGTGTGAGCACTTCCCGGCTGGCAGGCGTGACTTGTCCTAATTGGACTTGGGTATTCGGCCACAAAAGAACTAAGATGACGCACCCATTTTCCGGGCACTCCATTGACATCTGCCGAAGCGAACAAGGGACCGCGATGCGCACTTTGTTGAACCGTTACCGTGCCAAGAAGGTGAATTCTGGTCTGGCTTGGATTGGGAGCGTCCCCCATGCACGGCGTCCCGGCAGACCCAATCGACGCACCTGTGCGGCCATGCTCTTGATCAGCTTGTTGCTCGGTGGTTGCGGTGCCAAACAGGACGCGATGGGGCCGGATATGCAGGACGAGGAACGCTCGGTGACCACGCTGGAAGAGCCCACGGCTGTTGAGCCGGCGGTAGACGAGCCAGCCGCGGACCGCTCAACGGCGGGTACTACCGCGAGTGAGGATCCTGCGCAGCATGAAGCAGCCAGGGATGATACTTCCGGCGAGATGACATTGCCGATCACGGCGCCGGAAAACAATGCGCAAGCGACTCGATCGGTCACGCGCTCCCCCAAGCCCGTCACCGTCGAGTCTTTTCCGCGCGGCGCTCGCCAGGCAACGCGTGCCGTGGAATCGATGGCCGACGAGCCGAAAGAGCAGACGCCACGAGAGAGTCCGTCAGCCACCGAAATAGCTCCCTACTCGCTGCCAGCAGAGGCGATGTCGATGGAGACCGAGTCGCGTGAAGAGCCTCCCGCCGAGACGGCTGCCGTGGAAGGTCCACCAGCAGCTGCCGAAGAAGCGAAAGCGGAGAAACCATTCGAACTAGTGACCGTCTTCTACGCCACCGACCGCAAGGTGATCGATGCCGCGACGACCGACGCGGCAAAGCGCCGAGGGCTTCTGCCACCGGTTGTGGCGGCGTGCATCACACTTCTGTTGTTAACGCTCAGCTCCTTGGGCTTTCGGCGCCGACTAACTCTGAGCTTGTCGGCAGTCGGCTGCCTGGCCACCTTGGTGCTGGGTGGATATTGGGCGTTGAATTATCTGCCCAGTGAGCAGCAGATGGCGGATCTGGGAGTCCGCTATGGCAACGAGCGTGGCACGTTGGACTACGGGACATGCCAGATCAGCATTCCATCAACGCATGATCGCGGAGAGATCGAGCGTCCTTCGATCCTCCGCCTCGAGGTGCGTGAGGATGTGACCAGACACGTCGTGTTGCAGGCTATCAAGGCGACATCGGAAGACGAGTTTTTTGTCCAACTGCGCGACAAGGTCGAGTCGGCCGAGCGTTCCGAGGTGTTTGTGTTCGTGCACGGCTACAACGTGACCTTTGACGGCGCGGCGCGGCGGACGGCCCAGATTGCTTACGATGTCAAGTTTGCCGGCGCTCCGATTTTCTTTAGTTGGCCGTCACAAGGCGGGCTTCTTAAGTACACCGTGGACGAAAACAACGTGGAATGGTCGGTATCTCACCTGAAGCAGTTCCTGTTGGACGTCACGCGGCGCAGCGGTGCCAAATCGGTGAACTTGATCGCGCACAGTATGGGGAACCGGGCACTGACGGCAGCACTGCGGGAACTGCGGCTCCAGCTGGGGCAGGAGACAACACTCTTCAACCAGGTCATCCTGGCGGCTCCCGATATCGACGCGGAAATTTTCAAACGCGACCTGGCCCCGGCGCTGACTCGGTCGGCGCGGCGCGTCACGCTCTACGCTTCCTCGAACGATCAGGCGTTGGTGGCGTCCAAGAAGGTGCATGGTTACCCGCGAGCTGGCGAGTCCGGCCCGGACTTGGTGGTGCTGCCCGGGGTCGAGACCATCGATGTCTCGACCCTCGATACCAGCCTGCTGGGGCATTCGTACTACGGCAGCAGTGACCCCATTCTGCTGGATATCGGCCAGTTGATCCACGATGCACTGCCCGCCTCAGAGCGACCGTTCCTGCTTCCTCGCCCATACGGCCAGCTGACCTACTGGGTGTTTGAGAAAATCCGCGCGACGGCAAACCGCGAGCATCCGTCCGATCGAACTCAATAGGCTAAAACTCAGCGTTGTACTTCTGAGTCATCTCGCGTCGCACGACGGCCGAGGCGTTGTCGATGTCCTTCATGATCGCCCGTGCCGCGGAAGTGCCCATGGCTTTCTCTTGCACGTTCACTTGCGTGCGGATGCGCTGCTGCTGCCGGAGCCCTGACTGGACGGCATTGGCGCGAGCATAGCCGCCACCGTAACCGTAGCCGCCACGGTAGTAGGACCCCCCATAGTAGTAGCCACCACCATCATAGCCCGAACCCCAATAGCCCGGGCCGCCCGCCGCGTTGACGTTCTCCACCTGGCGGACACGGCTGCGTACACCGATCCCTTGAATGGCCGTTCCTGCGTTGCGGAATTGCTGCGCCACATAGGCTCCGTAATCGAGCATGTCATTGTCCACATTGACCATCGGCAGCTGATCGATCTTGCGGGCGTACTTGTCAAACCAGATGCCGTATTGAGCGATTCGCTGTGGCTCTTTGTTGCGCAAGTCCTTAATGTACTGGTTCACCGAACTGAAGTACTTCTGCGAGGCCACAACCGTCGAGTCCTGATCGCTGGCGCTCGCTGATCTCCCGTTTTTTCGGCTACGACAGTTGCTGCCGTGGGGGCATCGATCAGGCTGAAGATCTTACGCATTCCATCCGCTGAAAGGTTACCGGATAAAGTCAATCTGCTTGCCGTCAACCTTGGCTTTCCAGGTGGCGAAGTCGTCGATCGTCGCGCCGTGTTTGGCCAGCACCTCTAGCAGCAATTCGGCTCCCACGTCCTTCAGTAGACTGGCATCGGCCCCGAAATCGACTTTGATGCTGCCAAACGGCTTTTCACCGAACGTGATGCCCAGCATTGACCCCGCGCAGACTCATCAGCACACGGCTGACGGCTTCCACGTCCAGCCCTGCTTTGGAAATGACTTCCGAATCCTTGAGCTCCTCCTTGACGCGTGCCTCGTCCAGCACGTCGGCGAGGTCCATCGCCATGATGATTTCGGTGCCGGATTTGTCCGAGTAATCGATCGCCTCTTGAATGTACGCCGAAAAGGCAGGTTCGCCCTCGTTGGTTTCTTTGATCCACCGCGCGACCGCTTGTCGACTCGCCGGCACCAGGGTTGCATATGTGAGAGGGTCAAACTGAATGAGGTAGTTCTCGGAAGGAAGCAGCACGGCAGGCAGACCTGCCACCGTGTCCTGTGTTCCCTTTTGCTTCGCCGCGATGTAGACCATGTCGTGCTTGCCCTTGACGCTCAGCACGCCTACCTGCCAGACCGGATGCATGTAATCGAAATCGGTTTGCGCGGCCAACACGTATTGCTGCGTATCCTCCGGCAAACGGGTCAGGCCCGACGCGATGGCTCGTTCAAAATTCGTCCGCCACCCCTCGCGCAAAGCAATCTCACTGTTCAGCACTTTTTGTGCGTTGAGCAGGATGATCGTATTGACCGAACCGGGAACACGTTTCACCAGGTTCGCGAATTGGGCCTCGGTCGATGGTGCGATCAGGCCCACAGTCAGGAGGCACATCAAGGTGGAAACGAAACGAATCTTGGTGTTCATCGAACGGTCTCCCATGAAGCTCCGCAATCAGCGGCAGTAGCGGTAATGATCTCTCGGATGAATGCCTGACATTACGCCAGCAAACCCGGCGCAGAACGGCCGTTGAGTACCAGCCTGTGGCACTTTTTCCCCAGAGGCGATAGTTGAATTACGAGGCAGGTCAAGCTGAATCGCCAATCGTCCACCCTATCCGGTTCGACCGCGTAGGCTCGAGCCTCAACTCCCGTCGCGCAAATATGTTCGGTTGACACTAAAAGGTATTGTAGTTGCTCAGTTCCGAGCCGCCACCGGAAACGCGCCGAACAGCTATGAATGCGCTGCAGCAATAGCCTCAACGGGGGGTCAGGTGAGGAAAGTGACCTCAGCACAGGTCTCTAGCGTTTGGCGGCATCCGGTTTTTGGACTTCGCCCGTCATGGGGACGAAAGCGACCGGAGCCACATGACGCTCACGCACTGTGCCGTCAGATTTCTTTTCGATCAGCATCAAGCTCTGATAGTGCTTGCCGACAGGGATCACCAGGCGCCCGCCGGGTCTGAGCTGTTCGATCAGCGGCTGGGGGACTTTTTCGGGGGCCGCCGCCACAATGATGAGATCAAAAGGAGCTTGTTCCAGCCAGCCACGATATCCGTCACCGTGGCGCACGGTGACGTTCTGATAGCCCAGCTCAGCAAGCCGTCGGCGAGCCGACTCAGCCAGTGGCTCGACAATCTCGATGCTGTACACCTTTTGGCAGAGTACCGACAGGACAGCCGCTTGATAGCCGGAACCCGTTCCCACATCCAGAGCAATCGATGATCTGGTCGGC
The DNA here is from genome assembly GCA_963700575.1 of uncultured Planctomycetota bacterium. GTDB lineage: Bacteria > Planctomycetota > Planctomycetia > Pirellulales > Pirellulaceae > JAJRVM01. The sequence continues at coordinate 586,367 of CAVOYC010000005.1, forward strand.
TGAGCCAACTGGGTCATCAGCGCCACGATGTAGGGTTGCGAGATGGTCTGTCCATGCCCGATCGGTAGCGGTCCATCAAAGTGCGCTCGCGGTCGGGAATTCTCCGGGACGAAGAGATGCCGCGGAACTTTCAGCATGGCTTCCAACACCCGGTTGTCGGAAATGTCCCGTGTCGCCAGTTGCTGCTCGACCATCTGCCGGCGAGCCGCAGCCCAATCCCGGTCCTGCGATGGATGATCGCTCGAGTGCAACACGTTGCCGCCCCGCTGTTCGGGTTGCTCAGTCGGACGGGAAACCTCCGCCTCCAAGTGGTGCTCGCCAGTTCGTTCACGCTCCTGGGCCAGCTGCCAAGTCGCGTAGCCCAGGACCCAGGCAGACGCCAACACGATCCCGATCAAAAACGGTCGTTGGCCTCTCATGCTCGCCCCACTTCAAGGCTTCATCGTCGCTTCCGCCGAAGCTGGTGAGGTTCACCGCCGTCACATCCTTCGTGGTACCAAACTAAGGTGCGACATGCAAGGAATTTCCACCATGCAGCCGTGTCAACCTCACAGCGGCGGCGACCTCTCAACGGCGCAAGACGGACGTCCACGCGGTGTCGTGCATTCGTGGCGGCCCAACCCGGGCTTTTGCAGCTGGCAAAGCACTTGAGCATGAGGAACGTGTTGCCTCGACAATGGGGGGCATGCAATACCGAAGCGCCTCCGTTGCGCGAAGAACGGCGTGATTTCCGGAGACGGCATTTCCGGAGACGGTGCGTTTCATGAAAACCGACATCTGGCGAGCCGTCCCGCAGTGTTTCACTAAATCGAATCGGACCGATCCCACTTTTCTGGGGTCCGTGCAAACCGTGGCATTTTCGCCTATAATAGGGCGAAATCAGGCGTGAAACGCCCGGGATGCGGATGGTGTAGGTTTACTGAGAGGGAAGAAGCTGATCATTTTTACTCAAAGTGCAAGCCTTCCCGCCCCTGCCAACGGATCGGACGCCGGAAAAGCCTGTCGTTTTGCCAGTCCACACCGGATGTGAATTCCGAACCCTTTCCGATGGCAAAGGAGCCACAAAACGCGGCTTTACCGGCTAGATGGACCGCGTGACTGACAGTTTGGGATTCTTAGTTCGAACCTCGAGCCCCCATTTCCCGGACGCCGACCACGCTGAGCGGTAGTTCGTGAGTGATTCGAAGGCCCCCGACTCGAGTCTATGATGCTCGAGAGCGCGAACGGGGAGCCGATGGCGGGTGGTTGCCAAACCACTACTGGACGGGCGGAACGGGCCCTTTCGCCGCGGCCGACGGAAGCGGGCCAGAGAACAAGCGGGCCAAAGAAGTTGTTTCGGGGAGGTGACGGATGTCGCAACGGGTCCTGCAACGCCCGACGTTGGTGCTCAATCGCAATTGGCAGCCGATCCATGTTGCCACCGTGGCTCGGGCTGTCATCATGCTCTACAGCGGCACCGTCCGCGTCGTGGATCCCCAGGACTATCAGACCTACGACTGGGACGACTGGTCGCGTCTGCGTCCGACGCGACGAGGACCATTGCATTCGCTCGGTGACGCTATCGGCTCGCGTGTCCCGAAGTCGTCGTGCTGGCCCACTACGACGGAATGCCGGGCACGACGGTCCCCTTCAGTCGCCGCAACATCTACAAGCGTGACCGCTATACGTGCCAATACTGCGGCCAGCAGCCGGCGATCGAAGACCTGACGATCGATCACGTCGTGCCTCGTGCTCAAGGTGGTGTGTCGTCCTGGGAGAACTGCGTGTTGGCTTGCTTTGACTGCAATCGGCACAAAGCGGATCGGACTCCCGAGCAGGCGCACATGCGACTGCGACATCCACCGCAACGACCCGCCTGGCGTCCACTCTATTCGTGGCATGCCAAGCCGATCAAGAGCTGGGCACGATTCCTGGGCGAAGCCTACTGGAACGTCACGTTGCAGAGTGACTGAGTGCGGCAGGCCGTCCGAGAGTTGCGCAACTATCGCAGCTGACGGCGTACCGAGTCTGTGGAGCGTCATGAGATGGCTCGCTGCGAGTCGCAACGGAGCTGCAGGTGGCACCTGCGAGTGTTGCAGCATCACAGGAAAATGGAACGAGGTCGCTGGCGGGGGCATTGCCAGCGACCTCGTATTCACGCGCACATCAGCCAGAGTGGGGTTCCACCAGGACGGTGGAACGAAGGTGGGAGTTGCAGTTGGTCCGCCGCAGTGGTGGCGGACTGATAGAGGTTGGTGCGTTGGCGATCTCCTTTCCAAACCACGTACTGACGACGGTTGCCACTTCGTCGATAGGCGCGAACACGGGATCAGGACGCACAGGTGCCGGGGTCGCACGGTGATCAACAGACGGGCGCTTTCGGCTACGCCGCATGCAGGACCGACCGCCGACGTCCTTCACTTCGTTCTGCCAGCTTGTCCGCAGACTTCGAGCCGGGCAAGGAAACAAGCCGCAGCAATGCGTTGCGCGACGCGAGCGGCGAGAGACGGGCACCACCAACAACTATCGGTTGTCGTGGCTTGCGGATACACGATCCTGATGATCTCGCGCGGAACTACCGACGATCGTGTAAGAAACTGCCTAACCATGACAACCTCAAAGATGAGAGTTGCCAAATTCGGTGGCCTGGCGATCTCGCGCGACGAGACCCATGGCTTTGCGTCCCGGCCTCACGACCGGTTTGCCGTTTCGGTTGGCGTCGACAAAGAAGCTTGAATCAGTTCAGCAACGAACCATTCATCGTTGCTATTAAATAAATAGGTCGCAAATGGCTGATTGTCAAAAAGATTCAAGATTTTTCCGGTGCGGATGAGGTCAGCCAGATTCGCCAGCGGGCGTCCGTGCAGCAGAATCGTGAGATACCGGGTGACCGCCTCGCGGACGCCGACGCACGTCAGGCATCGTCCGGGCGGCGAGAACGCGGACTGGCCGCGCGCCTCCCGGAAGTGCGGCCAGGAGCTGCCGCCAGCCGAACGGCTCTGGTATTCTCTGCGTAAGACCATGTGGCTACTGTTGATGTGCCGCTCTCCAGTCCCGGCACATCCGTCGTCTGGTCACCGTCGAAGCCTGCCGGCAAGTGGCTGCCAGGCGCTGGACCTAGGCCGATCGCAGGATTCCACTCCCAGATAAGGCCATAGACCATCCCATGTCGTTGACGCCGCGATTCCATTGCCGCTGTCGCCACTTGCTGATCTGTTGTGTCCTGTTGTCCGATGCGCTGTCGGCGGCACCGCCCGAGGAGTCCGTCGCCTGTGCCCCGATTTCCCATTGAGTCGTATCGAACTGGCCAACGGTTTGAAGGTGGCGTTGAGCCACGACCCGTCCGCTCCGCGCACCACGGTCTGCGTGGCCTACCATGTGGGGTCCAAGAACGAGCGCCCCGGCTTGACCGGGTTTGCCCACTTCTTCGAACACATGATGTTTCGCGGCACGAAGAACGTGCCCGATTTCGACATCCCGTTGCAGCAGGCGGGCGGATCGCCCAACGCGTTTACCAGTGAAGACGTGACGGTCTATTTCGAGACGGTTCCCAACAACTACGTGAAGCGAGCGCTCTACATGGAAGCGGAGCGGATGGCGTTTCTGTCGAGCGCATCTGGATCAGGAGAAATTTGACACGGAGCGAGAGGTGGTCAAGAACGAGCGTCGGCAGCGGATGGAGAACGTCCCCGTACGGTCTGGCCGATGAGACGATCAGCAGCTACGTCTATCCCCAAGGGCATCCCTATTCCTGGTCGGTGATCGGCTCGATGAAGGATCTGAACAACGCCACGCTGAACGACCTGCGCCAGTTCTTCTTCGAGTTCTATCATCCGGCGAATGCCACGTTGACGTTAGTGGGTGGTTTCGATCCGCAGGAGGCCCGGCAGTGGATTGAGACCTATTTCGGGCCGATCTCGCCGGTCCCGCAGCTGCGCCGCTGACCGTGCCTCCGACGCCGCCACAGTCGCACCGCATTATCCAGAAGGACCGCGTGCAGTTCCCACGCGTCTACTGGACGTGGCCGACGGTCGCGCGAATCGGATCCCGATGCTCCGGCACTCGATCTGTTGGCCATGATCCTGTCCGACGGCGATGCGTCGCGATTGATGCAGTCGTTGGTCATCCAGTCACAAGTGGCCGTTGAAGCGGATGCCTTCAGTGAAACCAGCGAAGTGGGCGGAGCCGTTCAAAATCACGGCCACGTCGCACCGGGCAAGTCGGTCGAGCGAAGTCGAAGACGTTGATCGCCGAAGTCGATTGACCGACGTTCAGTTACCGCCGCTATCCGCGGAGGAACTGGCACGCGTCAAGGCCAAGTATCGCACCGACTATGCTGGTCGGACTCACTTCGCCCGATCCAACGCACCTTCGTGATCGGCACTGGGACTGGCCCAGCACAACGACCCACATTACTACCAGTCGCTCTTCACCACGTTACGAAGCGGTGACGGCCGAGGATATTCAGCGTGTGGCCCAGAAGTACCTGGTTGCCGACAAAGTCGTGCTGGTCGTCGAACCGGTAGCGAGAGGGAGAAGCGGAGAGCGAAGCGGTATTGGCCGGGCCGCTTGCCCAGCGACGTGCCGCGTCGCGACCTTGCAACCGCGGACTCATGCCGAGCGGACCTGACTGGACGAGCATGCCGGCCGCGACCGAGCAGAAACCGTTTGCACGCCCCCGCCTTTCGAACGCCGCATCGCTCAACAACGGTCTGGAAGTCTGGTTGGCCCACATGGCACACGCTGCCGCTCGTGTCCGCCCGCCTGTTGGTGCGTGCCGGCAGTGCCGACGATCCGCCGGCCAGGCCGGGCTCGCGACGCTGACCGCCGAGTTGTGGGACCAGGGGACGCAGCAGTTGACGTCCACCGAGTTGGCTGAAGCGATCGACGCGCTTGGGCACGTCGATCGGCGTTTCGGCCGGCACCAACACGACCCAATTGAGCTTCACGGTCGAGATCGCGTGCCTTGCCCGACATGCTGGAATCTCGACAGGCGAGATGATCGCCGCAGCCTCGTTTCGCGACAGACGATTTTGACCGTGAGCAGAAACTGCAGCTGAGCAGCTTGGCCAGTGGCCCCGACAGCGCTTCCTGGATCGCCGGCCGCGTCTTCCCGACCTTGCTGTTTGGCGCCGGACATCCCTATGCGTCTCCCGACCTGGGCTATACCGATACGGTGGAACATCTGTCGGTCGAACAAGTCCAGACAGTTCTATCGCGACCACTTCGCGCCACAAAACGCCGTCCTGATCGTCGTGGGTGACATCGACGCCGATCAGGTCGTCAAACTGCTCGGCGAAAAATGGAGTGCCTGGCAGGGGACTTCCGGCGTGCGAGCCTCGGCAACAGCGATCGACAGTTCGTCCGCGTCGGACGCTGTCTACTTCGTCGACAAGCCGGGTGCGGTCCAGAGTGTGATTTCGGTGGGACGCACTTGGAAAGATCGCAAAGATGATTCCTACTTTGCGACACGCATCGGCAACCGGATTCTTGGCGGGGATTTCCTGAGCCGCATCAATCAGAACCTGCGCCAACGAAACGGCTTTACCTACGGCGCCCGGTCGGGATTCAGTTACTTTCGACAAGGCAGCAGCTGGTCGCTCAGCACGACTGTCCGTTCCGAGGTGACCGGCGACGCCTTGAAGGAGATTGTGAAGGAACTGCGCGACGTCGAGAAGGATCGTCCCCTGACCGAAGATGAAGTGACCGTGGCACGGTCGGCCGAGATGAGCGTGTTCCCACAGTCATTCGAGACGCCATCAAGTATTGCGAGTGCTCTGGCTCAGCTGGCGATTTACCAGCTGCCCGATGACTACTTGCGGCAATATCCTGGCCAGCTGCAGTCGGTGGAAACCGGGCAGGCCGCCCAGGCGATGGCCCAGGTCGCGGAGCGACAGCAGATTCGCATCCTGGTGGTGGGCGATCGGAAAATCGTGCAGCCCGAACTGAAAAAAGCGGGATTCGACAAGATCAAATATCTTGACACAGATGGCAGAAAGATTGAGTCCAAGCCGACGCTAGACTAGTTGGAAAGCGCCACTCGTGGCCTTACGGGGCCGAAGGTCATAAACCTCACTGATGTTACCGTCACCGGGTCTTGTCCCGGTAGGAACATGTTGGGAAACTAAGCAGCCGTCGCGCAGCCAGGTAATTCCTCAACCGGAAACGCAAAACCCCGTGACGGTTTCGCCGTTTTCAGTCGATACTGGCAGAGCATAACCGAACCTCAAACGACGGCTCTTCGTTGACATCGCGACGTTGCAGGTGTTCAATCCGGTCTCGCTTGCGGGCGTTTCCCGATCGCCGTAACAGCCCCGGTTGCTTCGGCACGGGGCAGTAGCGGCGTGGCGTACTGTATGAGCCCCGTTTGACGGGGCTTCTCGCTGCAGGGCTTGAGCCTTGAATCACGGCCAGGACGAACGCCCCAGTACATGCGCGCCGCCAACGTGTTCGTCGCGAAAGGAGCGTTACGCGATCGGCTGGAATGATTTACCAGACCGAACCGTAATCGTCGCATGACTCATGCCACCGCAGCGAGAAGGCTCGTGAACGAGCCTCTCATTGGTGACGTTGGACGCCGCTTCCACCCCGGCATGAATGTCGGGGCGAATATCGCTACGCGGCCACGGCTCGTGAACAAGCCTTCCTTCTTCCCTCCCTCCTCTGCAATCCGCCCAAGCGTGACCTATTTCGGCGGCCGGGCTTCCACGGCTGGTCGCACTACGACCTGTACAAAGGAGGCCGAGTGGACTAGGCTTGCCAATAGCGCGGGACCGTGAACCGTCAGAGCCCCCCCGATGAGGCGAAAATGAACGCCAAGACACTGGCCAAGTACGAACTGCGGGCGAAAATCATCAAGGCGCTGGCTCATCCGGCCCGCTTGGCCATGATGGACGAACTGATTGCGCACGGGGAACGGTGCGTGTGCGAACTCACCGAACTGGTCGGCACCGACATGTCAACCGTCTCCAGACATCTGGCTCAGATGAAAGCAGCCGGCTTGGTCGAGGACGAAAAACGGGGCCGGATGATCTACTATCGTCCCCGCGTGAAATGCCTGGCCAACTTCTTCGGCTGCATCGAGTCCGTCATCCAGTCGCACGTCGCCGACCAGCAGGATCTGTTGACCTTGTAAGGCGACCCGAGAACGGGATGACCGGCGTGTGCACCGCCATCAACTTGCTTCGCGCGCGCCGCAGACGTGCCTTAAGCCGCCAGACTCGACATGCCGACCCATCCTCCGAGCTCGTTGCATCATCTGGGTGCATGCATCGGGACCGCCAACTGTTGGCGTATCAACTGTGGTCGATTGGTAGTAATGGAGTCGATGCCGAGCTGCTGGAAATAACGGGCATCTTGGGGATCGTCAATCGTCCACACGTGCAGTTCGTATCCGGCTTGGCGAATGGCCTGGACAAACGGCTCGTTGACCACTTCCCGATTCGCATTGGTGTCGAGCCCGTCCGCGCCGCTGCTGTGCAAGGTGGCCAGGATTTCATCACGTTTCGGCAACCAGCGCCCCGTCGCTTTGTCCTGCTTGAAGCCTGTCAGCCAGTATGCCTTGACGGCGGGGAGCTGTTTTTTTACGGCGCGGATGACGCTCTCCTGAAACGAGATCACCACTGTCTGAGCAGGTTGCAGCTGTGAGCCGTCCAATGCCAGTTTCAATTTGGGAACAATCTCGGGACCACACTTGATTTCGATGAAGATCAGCTTACCCTCGGGCACCGTGGCCAGGACTTCTTGGATCGTGGGGATCCGCTCACCACGGTACTTGGGCGACTTCCAGGTACCCACATCCAGCCGGCGGAGTTCCTCAAGCGTGCTCTCGGCCACCACGTGTTTGACGCCGGCAGTCCGCTGCGTGTTGTCATCATGGATGGTTACGATGTGGCCGTCGCGTGTCAGATAGAAATCTCCTTCGATGGCGTCCGCGCCCAACTGCCACGCCAGCTGGAAGGCGGAAAGTGTATTTTCGGGGGCCGCGTCGGACGCGCCTCGATGAGCGACAATCCACTGCGCCTGGGCCGGCGGGTGGCCGGCCGTGAGCAGAACTGCCGTGGCGGTTAGAGCCAGAAAAGGCAGCAGCCGATGCGGTCGATTCATGGTATGCCTCCCGTAATGACGCGACGAGGCTGGGCCTCGAACCGATGCAAGCTGCCGTGGGGCTGGAACGAACCGTTCCCGTTCGCCACTCAATACTGGCTCAAAGCACTCGGATCTGGGTCCACTCGTTGGTTGTTTCCGTACCGGCGATTGGAGCAAACGTTGACTCGAAGTGCAACTGGACTGACTCACTATTGCAGCTCGCACACAGGCCGTCCGGCAGTGACTTGTTGTGTGAGCGAGTGGCACGAACGGCCGCCAAGCGACCGGCGGAACATCACTTGCCCCCAGCAGCTGCGGCATTCTGCCGCAGAGCGGCGGCTGGAAGCCGCCGCCACGGAGAGCAAGTTGCCTGTCAGTCGCCCCATTTCATCGTCGCTGGCCCGTGGGGGCCGAAGCAGAGCTCTTGGATGCCCCCTTTTCAATACAGCCATTTCGGGCGATCTGGGCTTTCCGTGAGGGGCCGCTTGTAGTAAAGGATGCGGGTAGCATCATGCGCTGCGCTGGATCGGCAACAATGTGACAGCGTTTTTTTGACTGTACGAAAGGATTGTGATGAGGCAATACTTTTTTCTGGGGATCCTGATCTTCGGTGTCCTGGCGGGAATTGTCTATTTCTGCTGGACGATCGTCGCAGCGCTTTATCACGATTGGTCGTTGAGTCGACATGTCGACGAAATCAGAGCGGAGAGCGCGGCACAGCGAGCCAGGCGTCTGGAGGAAGCAGCAAAGCGACTTGACAACGGCTGCGAGCATGCGTTTGGTGAAACTTTTGGAGGGTTCCCACCCCATGCCTGTCACAAATGCGGACTCGAGAAGGAGCGTCCGCAAGGGGCGTGTGATCACGTGTGGAGAATGGCTCGCGAAGCCGTGCCATGCAGTCGTTGCGAGAAGTGCGGGAAACGATACGTGAGTGTGCGCGCCGAATTGTGATGCTGGAAATCATTGCCTGCGCTCGTTTTCGGTACTCGGGACGCTGAGTACCCTGATTGTGCGAATCGTTTCGCAGCACGGCTCTTGGGAGCCACGTTGGGATCCGCGTGTTTGACGGCCGGGTGGCGGAACTCAATTTTTCTTCTCCTACGCCGGGACGCGTCGTGACGTCCCAGGGGCTCAATGGGCCGCGGGGCGCAGGCCCCTTCACCGTAAGTTGTCCAACGTTGCAGGCAGCGCCGCATCGACGTGTGTGGCCCCGTTTTCCTTCACCCCCGGTCTTCAACTCCTCTTGAGAAGGGGCATGTCGCAGCATTGATTCTTGCCGATAAACGAGAGTTCTATTCGTCCACCGGAGCCTTTTCAAAATCGGTCGGGCTGACCCAGCCGGCGTTGAGTTTCTCGCCGTCCATATAGCGCTCATAGAAGTGGGCTTGCCGGGCGTCGGCGTAAGGGAAGTTGTCGAAAACTGCACCTTGTCCCGACATGCGCGGATCGTCCTGTCTTTTCAATTCCTGAAACAATTGGTCTCTGAGTAACGTCTTCACGGACTGGTATTCAGAATTGTCGGATAAATTGGTCATGCATTCTGGATCGATGCCAATGTTGAACAGTTCTTCCTGGCCTCGCTTGCCGAAAGCCAGTTGCCAGAACTTCGGTGAAGTGCCTTGACGACGCATGACCAGGATCTCGGTCTTGGTGGGACTGCCATCGCAGTTCAAATAGCCGGTTTCAGGGTTTCCTGCGGGCCACCTGGAAACCTCGAAGTTGTGCAAGTAGAGCATGCCATTCTTGACGATCCCGCGAATCGGATAGCCCGCATCATGTGGACGCCCGATATCGTGCCGTTCTTTGCCAATCAGGACATGATCTCGCTCGGGGTTCACCTGACCCGATTGGGTGGCATAGAAGATATCCGTCAGGCTCCTGCCGGCCGCGGGCTGCATGCCCGACTGATTCCAGCTGAGCCCGGCCAATTCGATAAAGGTCGGCGCGAAATCAATGAAGCTGACGGAGTCGTCGATCGTCCGACCCGGGTTCTTGATTCCTTGGGGCCACATGATGGCCAGTGGCAAGTGATTGGACAATTCGTATTCCTGACCTTTGACGCGTGGAAAAGGCATGCCGTTGTCCGCGGTCACCACCACCAGCGTATTATCAAGCTGATGGTGCTGGTCGAGTAATTTCAGCATGCGGTCCAGGTGCTGGTCAAAATGCTCGACTTCGAACGCGTAGTCGAGCATATCGTTGCGCACCACCTCATTGTCGGGCCAGAACGCCGGCACCTTGGTGACCTGATCGATAGACTTGTGGCCTTTGGCCACGCCAGATCCGTACTCGTATCCCCGGTGAGGCTCTAGACAGCCGTACCAGAAACACCAAGGCTCGCCCTCGGGAGCAGACCGCAGGAAATCAGCAAAGTTGCCCGCGTAGTCATTGCCGGAGATTCCACGCGCGGGCGGCTGGGACTTCTGACGGTTAAACGGCTGGCCGGCTAGTTGTCTCGGTTTGCCTTCCGCATCCTGGGCGATTCCGGGAGCCCAGCCTTTTGCCGTCATACCCACAAAGTACCCGTGTTCGGCGAGCGCTTCGGCGTAGCTCTTGAATTCCGGCGGGAAGTACGGAATGTGATTGGCTGCCGCCTTCAATTGCCATGAATTGCGTCCGGTCAAGATACAAGCACGCGAAGGAGCACATTTCGCATTGGGTGTGTAGGCTCGCGTGAACAGCAATCCTTCACGAGCCACGCGATCAAAGGCAGGTGTTTTTACCCAATCGCAGCCATAGGCGCCCATGTACGGATACGAGGCGTCGTCGGCGATACAAAACAGGATGTTGGGGCGACCGGCGATGTCGGAATCCGCCGCGCGCGACACGCTTAACGGGCAACACAAGAACAGCGTATACAGGAGGACCAGCACAACTCCGTTCCGCGACATGGGCGTTCCTTTCGTATAGACGAAGACCATTCTCCCACCGATTGAAGTGCGGGCCGCACTCCAGGCTATCTAGATCGGATCGATGCCCTGCGGATCGGCCGGTTTCGTCTCACGTCCCATCCACAGGGGCGTGACGGCAAACCAGACGAGAGTCGCCAGCAACATGAGCCAGTTGCTTTGTTCCAGGGAAATACGGTCAGACAGGAACAACACACTGGGCAAGATGGTTCCCACAATCGCCAGCAACGAGATTGCCTGGGCCAGTCTTCTCATTGTTCAGCCGGTCGCCTTGGCGGCCTCTCCTTGATGGAATTTGCGTTGATAGATGGTGCTCAGCGCGATGTACAGTGCGGCGGCAACGAACCAGCCGGGCAGCGAGACGAAGTAGATCTGGAATGGCTTCGCGCCATTGATTTCGATCCCACTGTTGACGAGGGCGACGCACGTACCCAAAGTAAGGAACCACGTCAAGCCGGCCGCCCAATTGAACGAGTCGCCGCTGGCTTCGGCGTAGTTGCTCTTCAATCCGACTCGGCGAATGAGGTAGTAGTCGACGAAGATCACCGCCCCCATCGGCATCAGTACCATGCCGTACAAGGCCACGAAACCCAACAGTTTCATGGCAACACCGGGGAACATGCCGGCAACCGTCGCCAAGCCGCCCGTGGCCAGCGTGACCGCGAATCGGGACTGCTTCGGCATAATCGCCTGGAACGCCAGCCCGGCGCGATAGATGGTGGGATTGGCCGTTGTCCATCCGGCGATAATCACGCAGATCAGTCCCGTCAGACCGCAGGCCCGGTAAGCCAAGGGTCCAGGCAGCACGTCCGTATCGCTGGGATCAAGGTGCAGTTGATACGCGTACAACAGCGAGGCCGCGATCCACGCCATGAAGTGACCGACGTACATGCCCGCTGAGGTGGCAACACCGTACCAGCTCTTGCGGGCGAAGCGAAACACCGTCAGGTCACTCATGCCAATGTGCATAGCCATATTGCAGAACCAGGCAAAAAACGTCACGTGCCAGATGGTGAACTTCACCTGGTTCTCCAACGGCTGTCCCCCCTTCCAAATATGGGTCGTGGCCAGTTGCCAGAGGTCGCTGGGGGTCTGTATCTGCCACTCGGTCGCGGTGATGAATTCCCGCAGGGCGATGAAACCGAAAGCGAGGAATACGAGCACCATCCAGGGGGCGGCGATATTGGCGATCCGAGCGACCATGTTGTATCCGCAGGCGGCGACGATCGAAATGATGGCTCCCACGCCTAGCACCGCCAATACCCAGCCAACGCTGTTCGGATATATGTCAGTCAACCCCGGCATTGGGAAGTCGATCCATACTCCCACCGCCGTCGCCGAGACCGTAATCATGGCCCCGGCCAGGAAGCAGAACATCACGCCGTTTGCCAGGTTGTAGAGGGTTACCAGGTTCCGGCCGCAGATCTTCTCGAGCTGATAGTAAAGCGTCAGTCGAGTGCTCGTAGCGATCGGAGCGGTCAGGAACAACCAGCTCAACACGGCCAGCAGGTTGCCCAACAACAGTCCGACAATCAAGTCAAAAGCACTCACGCCCGATGCGATGAACAACGGGCCAATCATCAATTCGGTTCCGGCGCAGTGCTCTCCGGCATACATGCCGACAAAACTCTTGAACCCCAGCAAAGCCCTGGTCGGGACCGGTTCACGCTCGAATTCACTTGACGATTGAGTTTGGTCTTCGTCCATACGATTCAACTTCTAGGCAAGAATTGGATGATTCCAGGTTGAATTTCAGCCACCCACGACGGCGAGCTACCCTTACTCGAAACACGGTTCGAGTGGGTGTGACGTGCCCGTGGGGTTAATTCCGCTTGATCAGAACGTCGGTCTCGTATTTCTTCACCTGCTCCAGCCACGCGGCCCCGACGGGAACGCCGCTGCGCAAGCAGTAGTAATCCCACACCGGTCCGACCGGCATCGTCTTCAGCTCTTCCTGCATGGCCAGTCGCGACGTGAAATCACCGCTCAATTCAAAGGCTCGCATTTTGTCGGATGGCTCGAGCAGTGCCATCAACAGGGCCCTGATCATGCACCGTGTACCAATCACCCACGCCGCCACCCGGTTGATGCTGGCATCGAAAAAGTCCAGCCCGAGATGAACTCGCGAGAGACCGTTGCGGACGATTTCCTGCGCGATCGCCTTCAGCTCGTCGGTCAGTGTGACCACGTGGTCGCTGTCCCAACGCACACCGCGACTGACATGCAACAGAATCTCGTCCAAGTACAATAAGACGGACGAGATCTTGTCCGAAATCACTTCCGTGGGATGAAAGTGACCAGCATCCAGGCACAGTAACTTCTGCCGACTGATGGCGTATCCGAGATAGAACTCGTGTGAACCCACGACATAACTCTCGGAACCAATGCCAAACAACTTGGCTTCCACGGCATCCAGGTTGTATTGGGGGTCCAATGGCTCGGCGAAGATCGCGTCGAGCGATTCTGCCAATCGCACACGCGGGCCCTGACGATCAACCGGCGTGTCTTTGTAGCCGTCCGGAATCCAGACATTGGTCACACAAGGCGTCCCGAGTGCTTCACCGATGGCCGCGCCGATCTTCCGGCAGACGATGCCGTGTTCCACCCAGAACCGACGGATCGAGGGATCCTGGTGTGCGAGAGTGAAGCCGTCCGCCGCTTGCGGGTGGGAGAAAAAGGTGGGGTTGAAGTCGACACCAAGCTGTTTCTCTCGCGCCCATTCGATCCAGCTCTGGAAGTGCGCCGGCTGCAACTCGTTACGCTCCACGCGCGGCCCGCCCGTCTCGGCATAACTGGCGTGCAGGTTCATCCGATGCCGTCCCGGAATGACCGCCAGAGCCATCTCGAAATCCGCCCGCAATTCGTCTGGTGTGCGAGCCTTCCCCAGGTAGTTGCCGGTTACCGCCAGACCACCCCCCAGTTCGTCTCCCGTTTGCTCAAACCCGCCCACATCGTCGCCTTGCCAACAGTGCAGCGAAATCGGAATCGCAGATAGCACCTCCAGGGCTCGGTCAACGTCCACGCCGATGTCCGCATACTGCTGCTTTGCCAGCTCATACGCCTGTTCCGTTCGCTCACTCTTGCTGGGCATGGTGACTCCAACTCGCTCCCGCGCTACACCCCTCCACGTCGCGGATTCGCGGTCCCCCTGGCAACGGGAGATGCGACCGGGTCGTCCTGGGCATTGTCAGTGATCTCAAGAAACCTCTTGGCACGACGCGGAGTGCGCAACTGCCACTTCGCGATCCCACCGTGTGTTTTACGCAAGTGCGAACGTACCAACTACAGCCGAGAAATCAACTAGCCATTGCCTTGAATTCCCACCCGCTAAGCCATTCGGGGGGAAGGTATGGGCAAGTGGAAGAGCAATACGGTCGTTGAACTCGGGGGAAGCGTTGTTCTTAATTGGCCGTTCACGGCCTCTGGCCGTGAACGGCTATCCTAACTCGTGATCGTGACAAGGCACTCGACTCGCTGCCAGCCAAGCCTCCGAAACGTCGAGAAAGGCCACTTTGCTTTTCACATCGTAATCGCCCTTGCGGTGCCTACGGCCGCGCCACCGATTGAGGTAGCATGGAAGCAGCTCAGACTCCTCCTAGCGGGTTTGTCCACGCGCGACGGCGGCCAGGATCAAAGCCGTGTCGGCAGCTCAACCCATCGAGCCGAGCTGAGTTGTGCCGGAAGTCATTTGGCGGCGCGTTCAGGCAGGGCGTTCAGATGGCATCCGCCCCATGTTCCGCGGTGCGGACTCGAATCACGTCGAGAAGTTGAGAGACAAAGATTTTGCCATCGCCGATCTTGTCCGTGCGGGCGTTTTCGAGAATCGCATTGATAACTTTATCGGTTAGTTCATCCGAGACGACGACTTCGAGCTTGATCTTAGGTACGAAATCGACGGCGTACTCGGTACCTCGATAGCGTTCGGTATGTCCCTTCTGTCGGCCGAAGCCGCGCACTTCCGTGACGGTCATTCCCTGAACGTCGAGTGCCGAGAGGGCTTCTTTGACGGGATCCAACTTGAAGTGCCGAATAATCGCTTCAATCTTTTTCATCGCTCGTTGCGCCTTGGTGACATAATGCGAACTGAATTTGGGAGTTACGACGGCTATCCAGTGCAACTGCCGTGCCATGCGACGGGGACGATCTTAGCAGGCAGGGCCACTCATAGCTACGGACTCAGCCACCGCCGCAAGAATCGGTCAAATAAGCCTGGAAAATGGCCCATTTTGTTACTTTCTCGCCGCGAATTTCCGAGTTTGCACGCACCGCCAAGCGGCGGTGGAAACGACTCGCGACCAGGCGGGGAAAGAAAGGGCGATGCCACCCTTTTAGGCACAAGGTGCGACCATCGCGTGCAGTCAAGATCCGACCCGCACCGACGTGGCATCCCTCGGCGCTCGGTTGCTATTCTTCCTTCAGGCCGAGTCGTGTGAGCCAGCGTCGTGACTGTTTGGCTTTTTCGGGTTCGCCTCTTACCGGCGCATCGACGATCTGCGATTTCTCTTGTTCATACAATCGCAGTTTCTCTTCCATCTGCTTCCGTTCGCGTGCCAGCCGAGCTCGTTCCAGCGAGTGTTCGATTTCGGCCTGTTTGAGTTTCTCCTGTAACTCTTCCTTCATCCGCGTCAGGTTGGCCCGTTCATCTCGGATCAGTTCATCCTGGTCGAGCAATTCAGCGATGGCGTTCGCCCCCACAGCGATGTTCCCGATACTCTCGGTCTGTTGTTCCAGAAGCCCTTTCAATTCGGCGATTTCCTTGTTCCTTATTGGCTACCACCTGATCGGTGATACGAATGGCGCCTTCCACCGTCATTCGGTCCTTGACCTGTTCGCCGTCCTTATCATCGAAATCACTTTCCAGTTGAGCGAGGAGACGTTGTTTTTGCGTTTCCCAATCGAAGCCGTCGCCGAGAACGGGTGCGGCGGCTGGCGACGTGCGAGCGCGCGTTAAATCTTTGGTAAGGCGTTCGTTTGCTGATTTCAATTCGCGCAGATCTTCCATCGCCATTTCGTAGCGTTGTCGGAGTTCTTCGTCGACATTCTCACCGGCAAGGGGGGGCAAAGAAGCTGCGTCACTGCGCAGTTGAGCGGCTTCGTGCTCGTGCTGCTCGCGGAGTTGTGACAGTTCGTGATCATGGTCTTCGCGCAAGCGGGTCATATCCTCTTCGTACTGTTGGCGCAGCAGATTCAATTCCTGCTCGAAGTGGTCCCGCAACGCGTCGTCACCCGACGCGAGTGATCCAGCCTGCGTTAGTTCTTGTTCACGCTCGGCCAGTCGCTGCTCCAACTCCTCAATTTCACTGCGCGCCAAGGCCAGAGCTTGGCGTGCCGCGAAGTCATGTTCATCCGCACCGGCCCGCATTTGACTCAACTCGGCGGAGAGTCGTTCAATTTCGGCCTCGGCGTTGCTGTGCGTTTTCTGCAAGTCCTCGAGTTCACGGCATAATGACTGTGAGTGGTCACTCTCCTGCAGGTGAGCAACTCGCTGCTCCCACTCGCCTTGCTGTTGCTGCCAGTGGCTCAGCTGCTGGGCGTGCTCGCTACGAACGTGTTCGATCTGCGAGTTCAGTTCATCGCGTTCTCGTGCCAGCGTGTCGCTTCGCTCTTCGAGTTCCACACGTTGTTCGTTTTGCTCGTCGAGCTGTTCACGAAGGCGTTCAGCGCGGGCTGTGACCTCCATCAGTTGGACGGTTAGCTGCGAATCGGCATCCGCCGCCAGTTGCAGCAATTCGGCCCGACGTTTCTCGAGTTCCGCTGTCTGTTCTGCGCGTTGCGCTCGCAGCTGTTGGGCGATATGCCTCCGCTGGTCTCGCGTCTGTGTCTCGCGCTGTGCCAGTTGATCGCGCTGCTGCTCTAACTGCTCCCGCTGCTGCTCCAGCTGTTCACACTGCTGGTCCAGTTCGGTGGATCGCTGAGCTAACGAAGCGACAACGTTATCTTGTTCGCGTTGCCTTTGTTCGAGCTGCGCTTGAAGTTGATGCAACTCGGCTTGTTTCTTTTCCCAGGCAGCTTGATCGTCATCCAACACGGCGCGACGTCTTGTCAGCTGCTCCGCTTGTTCCTGAAACTGATCACGCTGGGACTGCAAGTCCTGTTGTTGCTGTTCTAGTTCCGCCATCCGCTGCTGATGCGACGCCGTGGCTTGCTCCAGCTGCTGGCGTGTTTCTTCGATACTGGCCGCCAGCGCGTCGAGATCGCCGGTGCGTTGTTCGAGTTCTTCCGAACGGATCTTGAATTCGGCGTCACGTGATCCTAACGACTCAAGCTGTTTGCGAATCTCGGATTTCTGCTCTTCCAGTTCGCTGCGATCGGCGTCCAGGGTCTGGCGATTCTGTTCAAGTTCCTCGCGGCGTTGCTCGTATTCAACCCGCTGTTCATTGACAGCGGCACGAGCTTCTGCCAGCTGTGCCGCCTCCTGCTGGAGTTGAGTCACGCGCGTGGTGAGTTCCTCTTCTTGTTCCCCCATTTCGCGCTGGCGTTCGTCCAGCTGTTGTCGCTGTTGCTCCAACTTCTCTTCGTGCAGATGCAGTGCCTCGGTATCGGAGTCAAGTTGGCACTGACGTTGCTCCAGCTCAGCGACGTGCGTCTGGTGATCCGCCACTTGTTGCTCGGTGGCAGCACGTCGTTCTTCCAGCTCCCGAGCCTGTTGCTCGAGCTGCGTGGCGCGATGTTCCAAATTCTCGACGCGCTGCTTGAATTCCGCTTCACGCCGATCGAGGTCGCGTTTGGAGTCGGAGAACTTCCGCTGTTCTTCAGCCAGTTCATCACGCCGCTCGTTGAGTTTCTGAAGCTGGACTTGGAGGTCGCCCAGCATGCTCTCCTGCCTGGTGCTGGCATTCGCTTGCCGCGTGTCCCACTCGCGTTGACGTGCTTCCAGCTCCTCTCTTTGGCGAGCCAGTTCCCGCGTCTTGTCTTCCAGCTCTGCCGCCTGGTGTGCCAGCTGGGCCTCGCGCTGTTCGCCCTCCGTGCGGTCCTGGTCGAGCTCTTCTGAAATCTTCTCGATCTGCTCGGCAAGCGTCGACTCAATCTGCACGATCCGATCGTGCTCCGACTGCAGAAGTCGTTGGGCGCGGTCACGCTGCTTCTGCAGCGTGCGCGCAAATCGCTCGCTCCATTCTTGGGCCATAGCTACGTCGGGGAGTCGGTCTTCCATGTCGTTTCGATTTCGCAGAGCCGTGCGGCAGTGTTTTTAAGGCATCAATCCCACCATGGTAGCCGCTGCGCTGGGAGCGACGGCCAAAAGGTGTTGCTGCGCGTAACTTGCTACCATTGCTATACGTCAGAACCTCGCGGCGGTCAAAAAAGGAGCCATTTTCGCGGTCGCTCTTCCGCTTTGTGACGGTGATGAGGCGAAAAAGAGGCGCGTGAAGTGATGGTCGATACCCCTCCCCCCGCGTCTTCGCCAGGCCGATGACGGCCACCATCATGGACGCGGAAATTCGCGGACGTTACACTTGGATGCCGGACGTTTGCGAGCAGATGCTGAGGATCGACACGATTGTTCCGGCACGTTGACGTTGGAGGAGTCACCGTTGTGAACATCGGAGCCACACTGATCGAAGATACGTTCGCCGAAGCGTTTGGGATGCGTTACGCGCGATTGATCGTCACTGCCCAGGATCGTCATTGGCTGGATGCCGCTTTGCGTGAGTTTACCGGTTATAGTGCCTCGGTCATCGCCTGTGACGCGGAAACGGGTGTGGAACGCTATCTGGATGCCGCGGATACCCCCGACGGGCGACCGGGTGCCGCAGTCCTGGTTGTTCGGCTTCTCGGCCGATGCCCTGGCCAAAGTGCTCCCCAATCGCACCGGCCAATGCCTGATGACCTGCCCCACCACGGCCGTTTTTGATGGGCTGCCCGACTCCGAACAACGCGTGGCTCTGGGCAAACACCTGCGGTTCTTCGGAGACGGTTTTCAGAAAAGTAAGCTGCTCGAGGGAGTCCGCTATTGGCGTCTGCCGGTCATGGACGGTGAGTTCGTGGTTGTCGAGTCCGTGGGGATCGGCAAAGGGGTAGCGGGAGGCAATATCATCTTGCAGGCACGCGACGTGACGGCCGCGCTAGACGCCGCCCAACGAGCGGTGATGCAAATCGCCAGCGTCGCGGGGACCATCACGCCCTTTCCGGGGGGCGTGGTCCGCAGCGGCAGCAAAGTCGGCTCTCGCTATAAAGGGCTCTCCGCGTCCACGGCCGATGCCTTTTGCCCAACACTCCGTGGCCGCGTGGCCACACGCCTGCATGACGAGGCCAACTGCGCCTATGAAATCGTCATCGATGGCGTCAGTCAGTCGGCGGTTGCCGAAGCGATGGCAGTCGCCCTACGTGCCGCGTCCGGTGATGGAGTTGTGGCGATCAGCGCGGGCAACTACGGCGGGAAGCTGGGAAAATATCACTTCCATCTCCGCCAGTTGCTGTCATCGTGACTTTGCCGCCCCACGCATTAAAGGTCCCTTGTGGGCGGGGCGCGATGGACCAACCAGAGCGGACCAACCAGAGCGGCTCTGTCTGTGCGCGTGCCGGTGAGCGGGCACACGTTGCGCGACGCTGAAAACTGCCACCAGGGGGTAAAAGCAGGCGTTCACTCACTGGTGTTCTGGTGGGTCGCGCAGTTGATCATGACGCTCTGGCGGTCGGCCGTTCAGCGATAGGGTCGCCATGTGGGGCGACGCGCTTGCTTGATGGATGCCTCAGACCCATCCGAATTGCTCGGCGCCTCCCAGCCGCCTTTTGGCTTTGGTTCGGCCTCCTGACCAATGGAACTGGAGGTCGATTCGCCGTGGCGATCGGCCACCTCCAGCTGGTGACTGGGTGGTTCGGGGCGTGCGCGCGACCGAGGCGTCCATCTGGCGGCGAGTTGGCCGGTGGGGGCAATCGTGATTTCGCGATCTTCCTGCACGGCTTGGCCGTCGGGCAGCCAAAAACGCACAAACAGGTGCAGCCGGCTCTTCTGTGGAGGCGTTTCCGTCCAGGGCATGGTCAGTTCGATTCCGCGCTGGGAACCGGCCTTCTGTAACGCCAATTCCGTTTCGGACTCCGTGAATTCCCACAACGCGACACGCGCGCGGGTCTCGGGGTCCAGCAACACGACGTTCACGCGGCCAGGCTGAGGCACGAAATCGTGTTGCGCGTTGCGCGGTTGAAATACGACCACAATCCCATCATCGCCCGCTAGCTCGTCCCGTTGAAAACCTCCCGTCCGCGCCGCATCAAGGTGCAACTCCGTAATCTGCTCGTCTAGTGGCATCGGTATCACAGAGACGTCGTCCGCGGCATCTCCCAAATCCAACTGGGGGGGTTCGAGATCGTCGGGATCTTCACCAATCCCGCTTTTCTTCGGCCCGTCCGGGTCCGAGCGGATTCCCTCTTCGATGGTCGGAGGTGTCAGATTGGGAATATCAGGGAACAATGTCCTGGGTTCGCCACGCTCTGCTCTTGGCGACGTCGTCCCCGACGGACTTGGAGCGTTCACACTGCCCGTTTTGAGCGTCTCCAGCTCCTGCCGCAGTTTTTCCACCTCCGCCAATTTGTCGTCGTAGTCGTACTGCAGGTCGTAAAGCGTGTCTTCCAACAGGCGTTTCTCGGCATTCATATTATCGATGTACACCTGCACGTACGGATCCTTGCGGCATCCGGTCAGCGCCACTAAGACGAGCGTTGGAAGTAGGAGGAGCCGAATGTTCATCACACCCTCACGCCTTGTTGCGGCGGTTGGTGGCCGTGAGACAAGACAATGATCGTGCCTCACTCCCAGGACGTAAAAATTGCATTTAGATCAGCGGTCCGCAAATCTTGTTCTCTAGTCTTCATGCGACGCCCATCGAGAGCCGGGTGCGCGGCAGCTCTTCGATCCCCCGGGGACCAACGACCGCATCCGAGCGTCGTACGTTCGCGGGATCGTTTTGCGGTAATGTTGGAGTCAGGTACGTTCGGCGCGGAATTTCCGCGGCTGACTCCACGGACAGCATGGCGACTACAAAAGGCCTGCGTCCGGCAAGTCTGCACACAAACTGCACCCGGCAATCGGTTGCTTCCTGCGGCAGCGAGCTCATGTTGCGGGAGAAGAGCGCACCGCACTAGCCTGCGTTCCGACAGCTTCTCGGATGAAAGCGAGATAGGTCTGTCTGCCGGCGCCGCGGGCGTTGTTCTTCCTTGAACGATTCGATTATTCTGTCCTGGCCTGAAATTTCGTTCTGTTCGACACAAACCAACGATCGGTGCATGCGGCCACTTTTGCCGCAGCGCCTCCCAGGCCGTCTATGAAGTCGGCCGTTCCATCTGTGCGACCACCTGGTCGATCAGGTGATACTCCTTGGCTTCGTCAGCGGTCATGAAACAGTCCCGATCGGTATCCTTCTCGATCTTGTCCAGCGGGTGACCGGTATGACGGATCAGGATCTCGTTCATGCGGTCCTTGATGCGGCGAAACTCCTTCGCATGAATCATGATTTCTTCGGCCGTTCCCTGCATGCCGGCCAGCGGTTGATGGATCATGATCCGGGCATTGGGCAGGGCAAATCGTTTTCCGGCGGCACCGGCGGTCAGCAGCACGGCCCCCATCGACGCGGCCTGGCCGATGCAGTAGGTGGCCACATCGCAGGTCACGAACTGCATGGTGTCGTAGATCGCCAAGTCCGGCACTGACACTGCCACCGGGCGAGTTGATGTAGAAGTGGATGTCCGACTTCGGGTCTTCCGACTGCAGGAAGAGCATTTGGGCCACGATCGAGTTGGCCACTTCATCGTTAACCGAAGAGCCCAGAAAGACGATGCGATCCTTCAGCAAACGGCTGTAGATATCGTACACGCGTTCTTCGCGACCGCTTTTTTCAACAACGTAGGGGATCAGTGGCATCGCTCGCAATTGCTCCGTACTACCAATGCCGCGAGAACTGTCTTTTCGCGAAGTGTTTTGGGTTCATTTCCGGATGCCGGCCGGCCGATACAACAGATCGTGGTGCTCCCGGCACACGATCACGCCACGTTGGCAGTGAGCTAAACCGCGGGTGCGATTCAACTTGCCTGGCGTCTGTTCCGTTTTCATCGCAACGCAGTGTCATTCGCCTCCTGGTCGCCGCCACCGCGTTGCTTCTCTTCTCGCCACCATGGCGTCAGTCGCTCGTCGGTCAGTCCTGATCGTCACTTCGACCGGTGGTTTCTTCAGGATTTCGTCCACCAGGCCATACGTCTTTCGCCTCTTCCGCACTGAGGAAGAAATCACGATCGGTGTCCTTGGCGATCTTCTCGATATCCTGGCCCGAATGGAAGGCGAGGATCTCGTTCAGCATCTGCGATTGCGCAGGATTTCGTTCGCCTGGATCTCGATGTCGCTGACTTGCCCCCCGACACCGCCGTAGGGCTGGTGCAGCATGACGCGGGCATGGGGCAACGCGATAACGTTTGCCTTTCGTGCCACCGGTCAGCAGGACCGCCGCACCGCTGGCCGCCTGCCCGACGCAGTAGGTGGCGACCGGACAGCTGAGGATCTGCATCGTGTCGTAAATGGCCAACGTGGCACACCACGTCTCCGCCGGGCGAGTTCAGAGTAGAAGTGGATGTCCTTGCGGCGATTCTCGCTCTGCAAGTACAGCAGCTTCATCACGACGTCGTTGGCATTGCCCGTGTAGATCTCGCCCTGGAGAAAGACAATCCGGTTCTCCAGCAACGAGATCGCCCAGGGTCAGCTGTCGCTGCCGCTGATACGACTGGTAGGAATACGAATCCATGATCGGAGCAGGAAACGGTCGGCTCATGCCACTGGTCCTTTGGCACTTGAGTCTCGAATGTCCGCATGGATCCGCATCTCCGGTGTCCACCGACGCTGCTGATCGCGCGCTGCGGCAGATGATCGGGACCGCCGGACAACTTCCGTATGCATACGTCGGGAGAGTCATCACCGGCAGGCTCCGTGCATCCCACCACGGTCCTCTGCCAACGCGAGAGATTCCCACAGACTGACCAGATCCGCAAGATCACACGTCAGCTGCGGTCGACAGGTTCACGCAAATCCTCGGCTTCACCTCCATGTTTCGCCTCGGGGATGTCTGAAGTGTCGTGGCCACCGGCTAGCGCCACGTTCACGGCAAATACATCATCTGTCTGTTCTTCGAGCGGCGTATCTTCACGGAACTCTGCTTCCGAGCAGATCAGATCGACCACCTTGCGCTCGATCAATCTGATTCCGCAAGGGCATCCATCTGCCCACGCTTCTCCAGCCGTGCCCGAACGCGCCGCGGCGATTCGTCACTCTGGTCCGCGATCAGTTCGATCTCCTTCGATCGTAATCCGCCTCGTCGGCGTCGATTTGCTGCATCTTCGGCAATCCGCTCGAAAATGAAATGTTCTTTCAAGGCCGTTTCGGTCGCACGCAGGCTGTTCTGCCGAATCTGATTGGCGTGGGCCTGAATCATCTCGTTGCTGAAACCGCTCGACTGCAACTCCAACACGGCTCGCTCCAGCTCCCGCCGCGCCTGTCGTCGCACCAGGTCAGGAGGCAATTCCCAATTCGCATCGCTGCGTCAGAATCGCCGTAATCTGCTCGCGCAGACGACGCTGCTGCGTGTAATGCAACTGCCGCTCCAACTCGCGATCGCACCGCCTCGCGCAGCTCGTCCTCGTCTTCAAAACCACCGATCGATTCGAGGAAACTCTGATTCAGGCCGGCAGCTCGACATACCTGATCTCGCGAATCTTGAAACTGACCTCCAGCTCCTTGCCACGCATCGCTTCGTTCTCGGCGCCGTCGCTGATCGTGACCGTCGTGCTTGCGCGTCTCACCCTTCTCGGCACCCACAATCAGTTCGCCAAATCCCTCAATCGTCGCGTCACGAAGACTCAACGTCGGCGCTGCCTTGACACGCACGTCTTCCACTTGAGAGATCGACCTGCTTGCCGTCGTCGGCCACATGGATGTCGACGTCCACGTAGTCACCCGCTTCAACGCCACCGTCGCGGGCTGACCAGCTTGCCGTAACGCGCCAACAGTCGCTGCAGGCTCTCGTCAACATCCTCGTCCGAGTACTCGCGCACCGGACGCTCGCAGCTTCAAACCCTTCCACTGCGGAACGTCAAATTCGGGACGCACTTCGATGTCAAACTCAAACGTGAACGGTCCATCTTCCGGAAGCGCCACCGCGTCAAAGTCAAAATCGGGTTCGCTGATCGCCGAGAATTCGTGCTCCTCGCTCACCTGGCCCAGCGAGTCCATCAGCAGCGAGCCCTTGACCTGGTTGCTGACCTGCTCCTTGAAACGAGATTCCACCAGCTTGCGGGGAGCACGTCCAGGACGAAATCCGGGAACCTCCGCTTTCGGTGCCAGTTCGTTAAAGGCATCCTTCAAGTAACGATCAATGTCCGTCGCGCGATACCGTCACCGTGACGTGCCGCTGGCACGCCCCGGGACTCTCCACGCTCACCTCAAGCGACAGTTTCGGCTTTTCGGTGCTTTCCGCGCTTCGCGTTCCGCTGCCTCGGGACCTTCTTCAGGATCAATGTCTTCGGGATCGGTGTCTGTGGAACTCATCAATGTGCGCCGTTTGCTCCATCTCACGGAGCTTGCGGTAAGCTCGCCAGAGAAGTGAAAAAGAGCGGGTGATGGGATTCGAACCCACGACAACAACGTTGGCAACGTTGTGCTCTGCCAACTGAGCTACACCCGCAGCAAAGCTCAGCCGCGACCTCACGTCTAAAGCGTACGAGAGACCCCACGGAAAACCGGATTATAGGGCCCACAAACAAGCTTGCAAGGGCAATTGTCCGCCCGCCGGCGCCGGAAACCTCCACCACGTTGTGGGTGACAACGCAGAATACGCCCGCCTTCACAGAATAAGAAAACAACGGAACTTGAGCAAGCCTGCCGAATACGAGCGAGGGCAACGCGCTGGAACTTGCCACTCCTCTGAACATCTTAACATTGCAGAGGTATGCGAGCCTTCAGTTCCCCCAGCATGCCAGAACACGGCCTGCGAAAAGATCACTCCGCAACCGCCAAAGACCATCTCGCTCGTACCGTCAACATTCCTGCGTCCCCCCGGCATGCCAGACGCCTTGGGGGGAAGAGGAAAATGAAATCGCTAAATTCCGAATTGTACCCAACTCGCGGCGTGTGCCAGTAAACACAAAGCACTTCCACGTTTTAGCCTGTGTGGCCCCGTCGCCCGCCCCTTAGCCTGTGTGGCCCCGTCGCCCCCATTTTAGCCTGTGTGGCCCCGTCGCCCCCAGCCTGTGTGGCCCCGTCGCCCCCGTCCCGTCGACCGCCCCCCGTCCAACCTGCGTGGCCCCGTTCAACTCTCGGCCCCGTCAACCGCCGACCCCAACTTGTGTGGCCGCGTCGACCCCGCCCCGTTGACCCCGCCCCGGTGCGTGAGGCCCCGTCGCCGGTGGCCCGGCAGTCCCTCCGGTATGCGAGCCGCCCCCCCTTTTTCGCTCGCCCGCCGGTGTCTGGTCCCAACGACAGCCCGAACAACAATGACTGCCGCTGCTGCTAATACAGAGACAACGGAACGCGAGAGGCACACCGAAAGCCCACCTAACGCAGAAACTCTGCTACCGGCATTCTATTACCTCCGGTGCTTCGCGCCATCGGCTTTCTTTGCTTCCGGCTGTCGGGGGGGGCTGATTCTGGGTGCTTATGCTCACCCCTTGTAGAGCTGGGCAGGAACATTGATTGGCTACCCCCAATTGTGGATTGCGGCCCTCGCTCTAACCTGCATGGGGGGGTACCAGCAGGGCAGGTTCCCCCCGCACGCCACCACTGACAGTCAGTCCTAGCCTCGGGGCTCCTCACTCGAAATCTGATGGCCCGAAGGCCTCGATCCGAAGCCCTGGACCAACACCACTGCGCGGGACGTCCATCGGGACCGCACGCGCGTCGGCGCGCGTTTCGCGACGCACGGGAGTTAATTTGATTGCCTCGCCGTAATCAACTAAATAGACTGGCTCATAGAGTCTTGGTCTGTGACGAGCACCAGGTTCTGGCAGACCCGCATTCTGAAGGGGCGGCGGATCGAGTCAAAACGTCCGGAGGGGGAACCGGGATGAAGGCCAAATTGCTGGTTGTGGGGGGCGATGCCAAGGCAGCAGAGATCAATTTGAAGTTGCCCGTGATTATTGGCCGTGGTCGGGAATCTACGCTGACACTGCCCCATCCGTTGGTGAGTCGCAAGCACTGTGAACTGTACGAGGTGGACGGGACGTTGATGGTGCGCGATCTTGGGTCACTCAACGGCACCTATGTGGGAAGCGAACGCGTTGTGGAAGCACGGTTACCGTCGGGCGAGTTGCTGACGGTCGGCACGGTCAACTTTCGCGCCGTGTATTCGCAAGCCGTAGGTGTGGATGACACGGAACTGCTGGGGGCCGGGGGCAATGATGACAGCACGCATGGCGTTGGGGAGATGAAGCCGCCGTCGAAGTCTGGTTCACGAGCGGACACGGCAACCGTACCTTCCCGTCCAGAAAAGGTATCGACACCCCAATTCCCGACGGAGCGCGACACCGAATGGCAGGTTGGCAACGCTCCGCCTCGCAGCGACTCGAAAGATGGCGATGATCTCAGTTCGCTGCTCAACGATTCACGGTGAGGGAGGTTCGATTCGTAACCAGCACCTCGTCCTTCCCTTGACGTTAGAGCGGCAAAGCGGCTTAGCCCCGGACGTGTCTGTTCAAGAGGCTGCCGGACGCGGCCTTCGAGGCTTATCGCCGAAGCATCTCATCCAGTCCTTGCACGACGGTGGTGGGGTCGCTGACCACGCGGTAGGTCATGACGCAGATCAACAGGACGCCCAGGGCCATGATTGCGAAGCCATGCGGGTTGGGTGACGTCTTCGTTTGACACAAGACCTGGGCCAGTGCCGTTTCCAGCCGTTTCCAGCCGGCGAAACTCTGACGCGGACCGGATGATACCAGCTGCACATTCCGCATTGCGCCGAACAGCTCCACGTGCAGCTGAACGCCGAGCTTCGGAAGCACCAAGCTGTCGCCGGCCCATCGGGCTTCGCTATCGAGAGGTGTCACGACTTCCGCCAGTATCGACCGCAGCTGTTCCGGGTTAGCGTTGTAAATCACCAGGCGGGGACGCATCAGCAGCACAATCAACGTCAGGCACAACCCGTAGAAGGCCAGCAGCAGCAGCCACACGGTGCCGCCGAACCGATTGGTGGCGGCCTCCGGCAGAAACAACTCCATGGGCCCCGCGACAACAAAGCCGGAAATGGCCATCCCCAGTGCGGCCACGTCACGCGCGCCGGTCGTGAGAAAAGGACGGTTGGAGAGGTTGATGAACCCCAGCAGCAGGAAGTAGACCGCCAATGGGCCCAGGGCAATGCTCAGATGTAAAGCGTCGATATTCAACATGTCTCCGCGCCCGGCGCTGTCTGGAGCCTGCCCACAACCTGTTCGATCTTAGTTCGCTCCGTGTCCCCGAACAATCCCCCACGCGCGTGTCGCACGGCGCGACGTGCGAAGTTGCGACACGTGACCGCGATCCCTGGAAACCGACGATCTTCCGTGTTACTGTGTTGCGTTTGGGGCGGTCCTCGGCCCGTAGGGCGGGGGACTGTTGTGAGATGGTTTGCTGTGGTAGTCGGCCCAAAGTCAGGTCCAAAAGCGGGGTTTCTTGTGAGTGGTCCAAATTTCGACAAGTGCGAATTGATGCCGGTCATTGCGCAGGATGCCGAAACGGGCGATGTGTTGATGCTGGCCTACATGAACCGCGCGGCGTACCAGGAAACACTCCGTACTCGGCGAGTCTGTTACTATAGTCGCAGTCGCCAGAAGCTTTGGCGGAAAGGCGAAGAGAGCGGCAATGTACAGGAAGTCCGCGAGATTTTTTTTGACTGCGATGCGGATACCTTGTTGGTGAAGGTGCGCCAGATGGGCGACGCCGCGTGTCACGAGGGTTATCGCAGTTGCTTCTTCCGCAAGGTCGATCCTCAGACCGGCGCTGTCGAGGTGGTTGGGCAACGTCTGTTTGACCCGGCGGAGGTGTATAAGAAAAACACCTGAGCGAGGCTGTCTCGCGTGGCGTTGTCTCTTGATCCGGATTCATGTCGAACGCACGACGCCGGGCGATTTGCCTCCAGGTCCTCGTTTCCACCCTGCCCCAGACCGAGAACGTGCATGTCCGAACAGATTCTAAAATTTGGTATTCCGGCCGGCAGTCTGCAGACGGCCACGATCGAGTTGTTTGAGCGAGCGGGTTACCGCATCAAGATCTCGTCCCGATCGTACTATCCGACGATCGATGACGAGGAGATCGAGTGCCTGTCTGATCCGCGCTCAGGAAATGGCACGGTACGTCGAGCAGGGCATTCTCGATGCCGGGATCACCGGCAAGGACTGGATGCTGGAAAGTGGCGTGGACGTGGTCGAAATCTGTGAATTGACTTTCTCCAAGGTCAGTCGTCGTCCGGTCCGCTGGGTGCTCTGCGTGCCGGAGGACTCACCGGTGCAGACGGTACAGGATCTGCAGGGCAAGCGGATCGCCACCGAGGCGGTGGGCTTAGCCACGCGTTTTCTGCAACGCATGGCGTGACGGCCAGTGTGGAGTTCTCGTGGGGGGCGACCGAAGTGAAACCACCGCGACTGGCGGATGCCATCGTGGAGGTGACCGAAACGGGCAACTCGCTCCGCGCGAACAACTTGCGTATTGTCGCCGAGATACTGCAGAGCACGCCGCGAATGATTGCCAATCACCAGTCGTATGCCGATCCGTGGAAGCGTGAGAAACTGGACAACATCGCCCTGATGTTGAAGTCTTGTCTCAACGCCGAGGGACGCGTCGGCCTGATGATGAACGTGCATCGAGACAATCTGGAGCATGTCTGGCTCTCCTGCCCGCGCTGCAGAATCCCACCATTTCTTCTCTCTCGGACCCGGACTGGCTGGACGTGAACACGATTGTCGAGGAGTCGGTGGTGCGCACCGTGGCTCCCAAGCTGCGGGCCGCCGGCGCGCGGGGATTGTCGAATATGCCATCAACAAGATCATCGACTAATGGATTCCACGCAAGGCTCGCGATTGGGAGTCGGTTCGTCCACAATCGCAATCACCGTTTGTCCCGCTCGAGGCATCGTTTTCTCGCCGGCTGTGCGAATCAGCAGCCGTTTGTCTTCGTCGATGACGAACAGCAGGACGGCGGTGGGGCCGTACATCTGCAGGAAATCATCGTACGTGAACGATTCGGTCAGTTGCGTCTTCTTCACGACGCTGCCGCCGGCCAGTCGGCCGGCGAGTTCATCGTGATGCCATTGGTCGCCGAACAGTTTTCGACCACGTAATTGCTCGGCAATCGACACGCGTTTTCCCGAACCTTGGCTGGGTGACGCGAGCTGATAGACATTCACGCGACCGAATTGGTGGATGAGTTCTCGCACGGCCATGGTGTTCACCTCGTCGTTGAACGTCATGGCCAGGATCCGTCCGATGCCACTCAGGTCGAGTTCCTCCTGCACATGTTCCGAGAGGATACTGGAGCAATCCGCCGCCAGACCGGCCATGCGGGCCTCGGCGATGTTGGTGAAATTCGTATCGACCAGTATCACCGCGTACCCTTCGTCGTGCAGCACCTTGGCGATCTCACGAACCCATGATTCGGCCCCGGCGAACAGGATGCCTTGAGGGCTCGGATCGGCCAGCCCCAGGCGTCGCGCCAGGGGAGCGGCGAGTAGGCCATAGATGGAAACCGTCCCGACGATCGTAAAAAACGTCAGCGGTACAATGTCCGCCGAGCCGGCCGTGTGGGGACCGGAAAGCGATGTGAGTTTGAGTGCGAAGACGGAAGCCACGGAGGCGGCCACGATCCCCCGTGGCGCCAGGAAAGCCAGAAACACACGGTCGGCAGTCGACAGGCTGGTCCCGACCGTCGCCGCAAACGCCGCCGCCGGGCGAATCACCAGGATCAAGACGCCCAGGAACAGCAGTCCGCGCGGGCCCACCGCGATCAGATCCTGCAGATGCAGTCGCGAGCCGAGTACGATGAACAGCAGCGATATCAGCAGGATGCTCAAGTGCTCCTTGAACTCGAGCACATGATGCACGCGAATGTCCTTCTGATTGGCCAGTACGATGCCCATCAACGTGACGGTGATCAGGCCCGATTCGGGCTGCAAATAGTTGGAGACGGCAAAGGCGCCCAGAGTAACCGTCAGAAACACGGCACCATGCAGGAAATCCGGTATCCAGTATCTGCGCAGGGCCTGCGCGAGTAACAGGGCCACGGCGATGCCCCCCAGCACACCGATGGCGACCGTCCGCGTCAGGTGCAGCAGAGTCGCACCGGCCGAAACGTCACCAGCATGCATGTACAGCTGCTCGAACACCAGTACGGCCAGCACCGCCCCCACGGGATCAATGACGATCCCTTCCCATTTCACAATCGAACCGATCCGCCGCGCCGGACGGATGTGCCGCAGTAGCGGTACCACGACAGTCGGGCCCGTCACCACCAGGATGGCCCCCAGCAGAATCGGCCAGATGACCGTCCATTCTCAGCACCAACCAGGCCGCCAACGACGTCAGGACCCACGTGACCAAAGCACCGATACTGACCAGTCGCAGGACGATGTTCCCCGCACTTCTGAGTTCGGAGAACTTGAGCGTCAGGCCCCCCTCAAACAGAATCGCAGCGACCGCGAGCGATACAATGGGGAAGAGAATCTTGGGGCCCACCGACGGATCGGAGCCGGTCAATTCGGCGAGCATTTGGTCGGGACGCACGAATAAGCCCAAGATCATCCCGAAACCCAACAGCAGCAGAATTGCGGGAAGACGCAATCGCCAAGCCAGCCACTGAGCGAGAATGCCCAATAGCGGTACACCGGCCAAGTAATAAAAGAAAGAGTGATCTTCCACAGTCGACTCGCTTTACGGTTTCAGGTCCCGCATCATAGCGTTGGTGCTATGGCCTCTGCCAGTGCTGACCGTCACTCACCGTGCTGGCACCCTACGCAGCGACGAGCACGAATACCCAAGCACCAGTCGATGGCACGAAGGGGCGAACAGAGAACTTCCCGGCAGGCGTCTTCTGTAATGGACCCGTCATCATTTCGTGCTTTGTGCTTCGTCATTCCTTCGGACTTGGGTATTTCGGGCTTCGTGCTTTAGAAGTGGTCGGCACACCGGAATACAGTCGGAACTCCGGGCACTCTGCCGCAATGGAAAGACCCGGCCACCGCGAACGGTGGGCCGGGTCATTGCCGGGTTTGGCTCGTTACCGAGCGAGTCCTATTTCTTTTCTTTGTCTTTCTTTTCGTTGTCGACCGCGTCGTTGCCAGGTTGCACGGTGCGTGGTGAGACGGATGGCCCGACCCAGTCATCCGTGCCGTCGCCGGTCAGCTTGACCAGCGATTCCGGCAGTTCGACGCCGCCGATGTCTTTCATGACTTGGAGCATGGGAGGCAGCGTGTTCGCCATGCTGCTCAGGAATCCGGCCGTACTCCCCTTCCCGTCCTTATCGCCGTGGTCCCAGACCACGATCTTATCGAACTTGATGTTGGAGATCGCCTTGGCCGATGCTTCGGCCAGTTTGTCGAGATGTTCGAGCAGCAGGATCTGGAAGGCTTCCTTGGCTCCACCGCAGGCTTGGATGATCTCTTGCAGACCTTCACCCTTCTTGGCGAGCATTTCGTACTGGCCGCGGGCTTCGGCATCCAGTTTGGCGAAGATGGCATCGGCTTGAGCCAGCGCGTCGATACGTTTGCGTTCTGCTTCCGCTTCGGCATCGACGATGATGCGGGCCTTTTCGGCCTTGGCGGGAGCTTCCAGTTCGGCTCGCTTCTCCGCTTCCACACGCTCGGCTTCGGCCAACGCAGCCTTGGCCATCGCTCGGTTCTGCACCTCCAGCACCGCCGCTTCCGCTTCCCGTTTGCGGCCTTCACCGATCTGGTACGCTTCGGCTCGGCGGACCGACAGTTCGGCTTGCGAGGCGGCGACCTTGGCTTGCGCCAGGTTTTCTCCTTCGATGGCCGTGGCGTCGGCATCGGCCACTTGCACACGCATTTCCCGCTCGGACTGCTTGACCTGCGATTCGCGTTGGAAAGCGGCCGCCTTCTCGCCGACGGCCTGTTCTTTCTCCAAGTCGGCGACGTGAATGGCCTGGTCGCGTTCGGCCTTGCGGACACCAATCGCCTGCTCCTTGTTGGCCTCGGCCACCTGCACCGTCTTGTCACGTTCGGCCTGGGCCACGCGGGTTTCGCCCATCCGCACGTTTTCAGCCACATCACCGCGAGCCTTCTGGATGGCTTCCGAAGCAGCCTTCTGCCCGATCGCGTCAATGTATCCCGACTCGTCCGTGATGTCGGTGATGTTGACGTTGATCAGCTGCAGACCGATCTTGGCCAGTTCCGGCTCGAGCGAAGCCTGAATGTGCTCCAGGAACTTATCGCGATCGCGGTTGATGTCTTCGATGCCCATCGAGGCGATCACTTGACGCAGCTGGCCAAAAATCATTTCTTCGGCCTGCTTGCGGATTTCACCGACGCGACAAGCCCAGCAAGCGGATGGCCGCTTGTTGCATCACGGCCGGTTCCGTGCCGACGGCTACCGTGAACACACTCGGCACGTTGACGCGGATGTTCTCAAACGACAAAGCACCACGCAGCGGAATCTCGATCTGTATCGGCTCGAGACTCAGATAGGCATAGTCTTCGAGCAGCGGCACACACGAATTGGGCGCCGGCATGGATCGTCTTGGTCGGCTGGCCCAGCTCGTTTGCCACGACCCCAGATCACCAGCACGCGGTTACTCGGGCAACGCTTGTACTGCTTCATCAGTAATAGCAAAATGCTGAAGCCCATGATGCACGAAAAAGACCACAATCAGACCAAGCCACACCAGCCAAGCTTTCGAGGCCATTGGTGCTTTGGCCGAGCAAAGCAGAGGCAAACATCGCATCTCTCTCCTTGTGAGAGTCAGACTGGTATGGCGTATCGATCGCGCAGCGCGATCTATCAATTCGCTGCACTGCGCTCGCAAACGGCCAGTCCCGTCGGTCGTGCTCAGCTACGGTCTGCACCGCATCTCGGTACGGCGACCGGATGCCGTCGCACGACCGCCGGAGCCAATCAGCCTGACCCGGCCATGCCACCCATCAGGTGGCACGGTCTTGCAGGTCGTCGTCCTGAAATTCATCGTTGGCCGACGACGGCATGGCATCGTCCACCGGCGTCGACGTCCAGCGGTCATCGGGCTCAGCACGCTGACCACCTCGACCGTCGTGCCGGTCTTCAGCTTCTCGGACGCCGATGTCTTGGCAGCGTATTCCATGATCCGCCCCTGCGTGCGGATCTGAATCTTGCCCAGTCCCCGTGTGCTGTGGCGGGATCGGGAATGTACACCGTCCCTCGCTGGCCTACCGTGCGATCGATGTGCGCAGTGCCATCATGCCGCAAACGGTACAGCGATTGCATGAGGTAATGTACGCCGTACATCGCGGCCGCGCCGGCTGCGATGGCAATAAGAAGTGAAAGCGGGCTAGCTCAGATTCGCTGATAACGATGCCAGTCCGGCACAGCCCGAAAAACGTCAGGGCCGCTACAACCGTCTGAAACGATATGACCCCAAACAGCCATGTCGAGCCGTGCGCGTGAGCCGCGTCGTGGCCGTCCGCCATATCGTGCGCAGATGTCAGTCCGGCATGTCGATCGGGAGATCGTCGGGCAGGTCATCCGCGAAATCGACGTCATCCGCGCCAAAACCAATGACGGCCAGCACAAACTGGAGGATAAACACCGTACCACCCAGCAAGGCACACAGGAGAAATAGTGTATACATGGCGTGAACCCTCTTTGAGCATTGAACTTGCGAACTAGCCGATATTCGCTCCCGCCCCGACAATCTTGGCTTTCGAGAACAGGCCCGCTGGTATGATGAGACACAATTAGGGGGGTGTCAAATGGGCACCGTCCTGGATGCGGGTGAGGGGGTGTGCGGGTGAGGGGGTGAGGGGGTGATGGGGAGTGTGGGGAGGGGGTGAGGGGATGTGAGGAGCGGGCCGGCATCCTCGCGCAAGGAAAGCGTCTTTCGGGGCCGGAGGGAACGTCGAACGTCGAACGTCGAACTTTCAATGAAGAAGCCTGGCGGATGAAGTCGAAAGCCAGTGGGACGCGAGATGCGCGTGGAGAATCGGCGCCAGTCTGCGTACCGTGGTGCCGCGTCGCCTGACGCAAACCGGTTCTCCCCACTCTCATTCGACGTTCGACGCGACGTCTGAAAACCATCGGGGTACACCCCATGTCCAACACGAAACGTCCCGAATCCGAAGACGCTCGGCGCACACACGCCAGCTCCCACCGCCTCCCTCGACGCTGCGGACCTTCTATTGGCAAGTTCCCGGCGGGCCGTTAGTACCGAAGAATGCAGTCAACGGTGAGACGATTGTCCAGTACATCACGCCGGCCGGTCAAAGGTGCTTCCCAGGCACAGCCAAGCTCGAGCCGATCGCTCGGCTTGTATTTCAGTCCGAAAGCCCCAGTCACAATGTCGTTGCCGGCAACACCCCGGGCACCGAAATTGAACGTGTCGATACCTTCCAGTGGAAGTGGAAACGCGTCGCCGGCGCCCAGCCAATGAAACCAGTTGACCTCTCCCAACACATGCAAGTCCGTGAAACCGATGCGGCGCGACAGATGGTTCGACCAATAACCGAGCGAACTCTCTGCGGAACGGTCGGCCGGCAGCAGCAGGCCAGCGGCACTAATCACTTGCCAGTGGTCTCGGGCGGCTCCTCCGGTCAGGAAAAGATGGAACAGGCCGTCACCATTTCCCTGCCGCGTTCGCGTACTGCCCGCGGGCAGTTCGTAGGTCAATCCGACGCTCAACAGACGTTGAAGTGCCGGGTCGGATAGCACGGTGTACTTGAATCCCGCGTTGACGTCGGCCCAGCCGTCATCGACCAACGGACTGGACGAAGTGAAGAACCCGCTCTTCGTGGCAATCATCGAAAACCGGTTGGTCAACGCTGCTCGCAGTTGCAGCGTCAGCAAGTCAACCTCGCCGCCGCCAGCTGCCAGCGGGACCTTCTGGTGCAAGTACACGAAGCGGACTTCGGACAACGTGCGCGGGTTTTCAAAGTAGACCGGGTTGGATATCGGACTGATGAAACAGCAGAAGCGTTTGTCACTCGGGGCGATAACTCCCAAGAATCGATGACTGCAGGATTCACGGCACGTGCCGTCACAGCCGCTTGCACTTTGACCGAACTTACCGGCCAAGCTGGCGGAGACCGCCCCGTTCATTTCCCAGGGAGGTTCCTCATCAGAGAAACGGAAAGTTGCTGAAGCGGGCTGGATGGCCGGAAGAAAAACATCGAGGTCCTCGTCAGCTTGTGTCGGCAGGCTGACAATCACGACAAGCAGAATTGCCGTCCTGGGCGCGATGGGTCGCATGAGGGGGTTCTCCCAGATGAGAACAGGGCGGGAATCTACGGGGGATCAAGTCTCAGTCTGCCACACGCGCACGGTGCACATATTGTTCGTGAACCGTTCGAGGGAATACTGCGGTACTGAACGGTTGGAGTGCGGGGATGGAACCCCTACGTTGTGCGGGCGTTCGCCCTTCAAACCTGCCATGTTGCCGCCTGCCATTACGCCATCATTCAATGAGTCCTTTGCGGCTGCAGCCGCCAGGCGGCGTTGGGCAGACATGCGGGCAGGTGCGTGTCGGGCGAGCGTTCTCTTGTCTTTTCGGCGGTGGACGATCAGCCGAATCAATTGAATCAACCACGACTATCAGCAAAATCGTCACGACTGCCGCGCCAGACATGAATCGTCGCTATATTCGGCAAACTCATCCCGTCCGGCTGGCTCTGGGGAGGGGGAAAAACATCGAACGACAATAGAGCCCGCATGCGTTGCAGTGTAGGCGTCCCTATCTACGTCGAGTTCCCTCCAGCACCAAAGAGAATATCGAACGTCTGTGATTTCGCAGATTCTTGAGTGGGGAGCGAGTTTCGCGGACGTGCGATGGATGGCGCCGTGTGGCGAACGGGGAACGGGGAATGAATTGGCGAAGGGAGTGATCCAAGTTTCGAGGAGCGCGAGACCTTCTCATCACTCCCGTTAGAAACTGCTGCAAGAGTAGGTCCCGGCTGCCGGACGGGACCTTGTCGCGTCGCGAAACACTGGTATGCGGGGTCCCGCTCGGCAAGCGGGACCTCCTATCTGGCCAACGACGCTAGTATTTCAGCAGCCTCCATTACCGGTGATGGCGGATCAGCTCAACCAACGTGCGGAGCATGGCTCCCGTGCCGCCGGCATCGAGCCAGGCTTTTGGTTTCTCGGCAAAGGACGGGCCAGCGATATCGCAGTGAACCCATGGCCTTTCGCGCACAAAGCGTTGCAGAAACTTAGCGGCAGTGATTGCCCCACCCCACCTTCCCTCGCCCACGTTTTTGATATCTGCCACGTCGCTCACAATCTGCTCGTCATACTCCTCAAACATCGGCAGTTGCCAAACGGCCTCGCCGCACTTCTGGGCTGCCGTCAGCAAGCTATCACACCACTGCTGGTCGTTGGTCATCAATCCGGTCACATCCGTTCCCAGTGCGACCAGACAGGCACCTGTCAAGGTCGCCAGATCGATCAAACGCGTCGCGCCTTGATCCACAGCAACATCCAGCGCGTCGGCCAGTACAAGTCGCCCCTCGGCATCCGTGTTTTGAATCTCGATGGTCGTGCCGTTGCGCACCACGACCACATCGCCCAGCTTGTACGAGTTGCCACTGACCATGTTTTCGGCCAGTCCCAGATAGCCGGCAACGCGGACCGGCAGTTTGAGTCGTGCGACGGCCACCATTGTTCCCAGCACCGTGGCTGCTCCCCCCATGTCGCACTTCATGGTTTTCATGGCATCCGTTGGTTTGAGCGAGTAACCGCCGGAATCGAACGTGACTCCCTTGCCGACAAGCCCCAGCGTGCCGGACGCACTGTCGCTCCCCTGATACTTGAGCGTGACCAGGCGCGGCCCGTGGGCCGAACCGCGACCCACGGCGAGTATGGCTTGGCAGCGCTCTTGTTCCAGCCGCTGCTCATCCCATACCTCGATTTCCAGACCGAACTGTTGAGCCAACTGGGACGCTTCCGCGGCAAATTGAGCCGGGCTCATGATGCTCGGTGTTTCGTTAATCAGACGCCGCGTCAGATTCACGCAATCCCCCAGAATCTCCCCTTCCGACAGAATGCCAGCAGTGCTGCCCAGCCAGACCAACTCGTCAAACGCTTGCAGCTTCTTTTCCGACCGATAAAGGTCCTGGCCCTGGCAGCCCGCTACCACACTGCAGACGCCCGCAACGATCGCCTCATCGCCCCAATCTGATTCGAATCCAAAGACAACGCGGTGTCGGGGTGTCGCGGCCAATTGTTTTGCCGCAGCGCCGGCAGCACGTACCGCGGCAGATTGAGCGAATCGGTCCCTTTCACCCAGTCCAACGACAAGCAATCGTCGGGCTGCCAGCCCCGAAGGCGCGAGGAAGACAGTGATCTCGGCCAGCTTGCCCGTGATCTCCTTCGTATCGAGAAGAGCGGACACGGCGCCGCCGAGGGCCGAGTCAACTTGCCGGAGCAGCGGTCCCATGATCCCATCGGAGTAGATTCCTGTTACTATGGCGTCGCAATCGATGCGTTCGACAGTGGCCTCGGAAGTTGCCTCGGATGCCAGGATCTTCATGACCGTCTTCCTCGTGTACGAGACATGGTGTGCTGAACGAATTCGCATATTCTAGGCAACGAGGCTGGTTATCGCGACCGTCGGATGCGGGGCTTTGCTCGCCGCCCAAATCAGGTCCTTTCATATCCGTGGAGACCGGGCAGGGGCAGCGCCTACGTTGTCATACACTAGTCCGATTTCCACTGGGCTCGTCCCAGTGGGATCACAACTGGTTCGCTACGGGGCACCGGCACAGGTCTCCGGCGGTCCGCCGAGCCTGTCCCGGTGGGAGGAAAGACCTCTGCGGCTGCCTGGAACTGCGGATTGTGGCACCGTGGATGAGGCCCCATGCCCTGGGCCGCTTAGGATCGACGAAGGAAAAGCGCCGACCATCGCCAGAATGCCTGGCGCAAGGGATCGATTCATGATTTACCGAAATTTGAGGCAATGCGTGACCGATTTGGAGCGGGCGGGCCACCTGGTGCGTTTGCCGGACGAAGTCAGTGCCACACTCGAAGCGGCGGAGATCCAGCGTCGTGTCTACCGGAGCGGCGGTCCGGCCATTCTGTTTGAGAACGTGGCGGGATGCCGTTTCCCGATGGTCTCGAACCTGTTTGGAAGCGTTGAACGCGCTCGGTTCATGTTTCGCGAGACTTGGGAGCATGTGCGGCGGTTGATTGAACTGAAGATGGACCCCAATCAGTTCTGGCTCCATCCAAGCCGCTATTTGCGGTCGATACCCACCGCGCTGCACATGCGTCCTCGACGCCGTTCGCACGGGCCCGTGTTGGAATGCGAGCTGACGATCGATCAGCTTCCCCAACTGAAATCGTGGCCTGACGATGGAGGTGCTTTCGTCACTTTGCCTCAGGTGTATACGGAAGACTTGGCGCGTGGAGGTCTGCAGCACTCCAATTTGGGAATGTACCGCGTGCAGCTCTCTGGGGGACAGTACATCACCAACAGCGAAGTCGGACTCCACTACCAGTTGCATCGCGGCATCGGCGTGCATCACGCGCAAGCGGTACAGCAGGGAACGTCGCTGCGCGTCAACATATTTGTGGGAGGCACGCCGGCCATGACTCTGGCGGCCGTAATGCCATTGCCGGAAGGCATGTCGGAACTGACCTTCGCGGGCGCCCTGGCGGGACACCGAATTCCCATGGCCTGCCGAAATGGATGCTTGCCCGTCTACAGCGAGGCGGATTTCTGTATCCACGGTTCGATCGACCCCCAACGCCTCCTTCCCGAAGGGCCGTTTGGCGACCATTTGGGGTATTACAGTCTGGCACACGAGTTTCCCTGCCTGCGTGTGCAGCGCGTCACGTGCCGCAAGAATGCAATTTGGCCGTTTACCGTGGTTGGCCGTCCACCGCAAGAGGATACCGTCTTTGGACAGCTGATCCACGAGTTGACTGGGCCGATCATTCCCACGGTGATCCCCGGGGTGCACGCAGTGCATGCCGTTGATGCCGCCGGCGTTCATCCCCTTCTGCTGGCCATTGGCAGTGAACGGTACGTACCGTACGAGGCTACGCGCATGCCGCGAGAATTGCTGACACAGTCCAACGCCATTCTCGGGCAAGGTCAGATGTCGCTGGCCAAGTACCTGTTGATCGTTGATCGCCACGACGATCCTCGGTTAGACATCCATGACGTCGAGGCCTTCCTGCGCCATCTGCTGTGCCGTATCGATTGGACTCGCGACGCTCACTTCCAGACTCGAACCACCATGGACACACTCGATTACAGCGGATCGGCAATCAACGAAGGATCCAAGGTCGTCATGGCCGCCGCCGGAAACCCTCGCCGGGCACTCCCGACAGAGTTACCGGCGGACTTGCAGCTGCCCCCTGGGTTCGATGCACCCACGATGTGTCTTCCGGGAGTGCTGGCGATCCAAGGACCGACCTACGGCAGCGAAGGGGAATCCGCGCTGGCTCGCTTTTGCGGCGCGTACAGCGATCAACGTGTACTCAACCGTTTTCCTTTGATCGTGATCGTGGACGACAGCGAATTCACGGCCAGAAGGCTGGACAACTTTTTGTGGGTGGTTTTCACGCGCAGCGATCCGGCCACGGACATCGACGGGATTGGAGCGCTGCAGCAACGCAAGCACTGGGGATGCCGCGGAGCGCTGGTGATCGACGCGCGGATTAAACCGCGGCATGCGCCACCGCTGGTGGAAGATCCCCAGGTTACCCGCAAGATCGATGCGCTCGCGTCACGCGGTGGTCCCCTGGCCCGATTCTTGTAGTTCCGGGCACACAGTGCTGCGATATCGCCAAGCTTGTTGGTCTGGTAACGGATGAGCGACAGACGTTCGGCAGGCCCAGGCCCGTCTCCACCGAGCGGTAGCTCGTCGATGGATGCGGCCCAGCCGCCGCCCCGTTCTCTAGCCAACAGGTCCGGTTTCATTCATAATCCGAATGGTCCGGCAACAGGTAGTTTTCAGGGTCACCGTTACGCGGCGATCACTCGCAAGCTCTGGTCCCATTGACAATGCTCTCGGCTTTCAGTTCTAACGATCTTATCTTGCATCTTCCGGATGTCATGCGGGTATTTGTCGCCGTGTGGTTGTTCGCTGTGGGAAGCTGTGTCGGCAGCTTTCTGAATGTCGTGGTACTGAGAATGCCGGCCGGAATGAGTATCGCTCGCATCGGTTCGCGCTGTCCGGTCTGCCTGCACTCCATACGTTGGTACGACAACATCCCGATCATCAGTTGGCTGGTGCTGCGCGGACGTTGTCGTGATTGTGGCACGCCGATCTCGATTCGCTATCCGCTGGTCGAACTTCTGTTGGCCTGCGTCTTTCTGCTGCTGGGCCTGCGCGAGGGGCTGGCCGGTGGGCACAATTTGCCGTTGCCGCCGGACGCACCCCGTTACTTCATCCGGACTGGGTGGGAGACCTGGTCTCTCTACACTTTCCAGATCATAGCGATCGTCGTCCTGATTGGGGCGGCACTGATCGAGCGGGATGGGAAGCCCGTCCCGCGACGCATCTTCGTTGCGCCGCTATTAGTCGGCCTTGTCGCTCCCCTGTG
The DNA here is from genome assembly GCA_963700575.1 of uncultured Planctomycetota bacterium. Lineage (GTDB taxonomy): Bacteria > Planctomycetota > Planctomycetia > Pirellulales > Pirellulaceae > JAJRVM01. Next base: position 627,028 of record CAVOYC010000005.1, read on the forward strand.
GCTGCCGTTCCTGTACCCCGTGGCGGCCATTCGTGAGGCGGCGAGTGTGCGCTTCTGGAGTGGGCCCACAGCCGCGCTGCTGGGCCTGCTCACCGGTGGCTTGATGGGCCTCGCCGCGTGGCCGGCCAGCAGCGGTCAGCCGCGGCGTCCCGGAGCTGGACTGACGGCTCTGATGGCTTCTTGTCTGGTGGGGCTGTATCTCGGCTGGCAGGCGGCGGGGCCACTCCTGCTTGCAGTGTCGACGATCTTTCTCGGTGCTTCCGTACTCGCTTGCCTGCCCAAGTGGACAGGTCGTGGCGGCTGGTGCATGTATCTGGCGGTGGGGTTGTTCGTGTACATCATGTTTTGGCGCGAACTGGCCGATCGGATACCGATGCTGGCGATCGAAGCCTCAGTCGGGCAGGTTCTGGGGTCCGCGGTGCTGGTGCTGCTTGTTGCGTTGACGACTCGGTGGTTCACACCGGCTCGGGAATTCGTCCGAACTGAGAAGGGGGAGGTAGGTGGCATGAAACCGATCGATCGCGAGAAGAATCTGCAACGGATTCTGGAATCGCAAAGCTATTTGCCCGTTGAGTACGACGCGGAGTTTTTGCGACAAGGGGAAACGCGCCCAGTGCGTGTGCAGTTGGAATTGCTGAAACCCGAGATCGCACTGTTGCAGCAAGGCGTCAGCTCGACGGTCGTCGTTTTCGGCGGTACGCAGGTGGTGGAAAGGGAGGAGGCGGAACGCAAATTAAACAGAGCGTGCGAGGCCCTGCGGCAATCGCCCGACGACCCGCTCTGCCAGCGGGCAGTCCGACGGCTGGAACGGATCGTCGCCAAGTCGCGCTACTATGACGCCGCCCGTGCATTTGGGAAACTCGTTTCCTCCAACTGCCAGATTGACGGAAAATGCGATTATGTCGTGACGACCGGCGGAGGGCCGGGGATCATGGAAGCGGCCAATCGGGGAGCTTACGACGTCGGCGCTAAATCAATCGGCTTGAACATCACTCTGCCCGCTGAGCAGACGCCTAACCCGTACATCACGCCGCAGCTCTGTTTCCAGTTCCATTATTTCGCGTTGCGGAAGATGCATTTTCTGCTGCGGGCCAAGGCGATGGTCGTCTTTCCAGGTGGGTTTGGCACTCTGGATGAGCTATTTGACGCCCTCACGCTGCGGCAGACAAAGCGGATGCAGGACATCCCCATCATCCTGTTCGGCAAGGAATTCTGGCAGCGCGTGATCGATTTCCAATTCCTGGCTGATGAGGGGGTGGTGGCGGACCGAGATCTGGAGTTATTCAGCTTCGTTGAAACGCCCGAAGAAGCGTGGTCGATCATTACGACTTTCCACCGGCAAGGTGAGGGGGTGAGCGGGTGAGCGGGTGAGCGGGTGAGGCGCAGGACGACGCTGATGTTGATGGTGACGCGAAAGGGGTATTGCTCGAGGCGCGCGTTGCGGCACTTCACACCCTGCTGTTCGCATTGAAAGGGCCATCGCCCGAGAGCCAGACACCAGGATTTCCCACGGTTTTCGGGTTGCTCGGTGGCATCACCGTGGTGCTTGGCACACCTGACGACTGAGTGCCGCGCCACCGGAAACGGGGGTGCCTGTCGATGGTGAATTACCTACAATGCTGGGTTGCCGAGGGACAGCAGCCCAGTACCCGCAGCCTGTTGCCGCCGGCAACTGCCCCCGGTGGCCGCTTCATGTCGTCTTGCGGTTCCTGTCGTCTTGAGCCGGGCGGGGATCGCGTGGGATCGGGATCCCGCGCGTGGTGATGCTGACGAATCGATCATTTACGGAGAATCACGATGTCAAATCTCGTGCCACGGCGGACGTGGTGGATGGTTGGGTGGCTGGGGGTCTCGCTCGTCAGCATCGCCTGCCTGCTGGGAGGGTGTGGCAAGTCGGACGACGGCGGCCAGCAATCTCAGAAGGCGAAATTCGAGGTGGCTGACGATGAACAGGCCGACTCCACAGGCGCTAGTCAGCGGGCAGCCCGTAAGATGTCCGCCGAAGCGGGCAACTTGGGATCCGGACTCGGTGGTGGTTCGGCGGCGGGTCAGCCGGCGCAGCCTCCGAGCATGTCGATCAGTCAGCTGGAAAATCTCACCGTACCCGATGGTACACCGCAAGAGCTGATCGCTTTCATCAACCAGATCGGCCAGAAGATCATGATGGTTCAGGCCGAACTGCAAGGGCAGCCGCAGTCGGTCGTACAGGCACGAAACCAGGAGTTGCTGGAGGCGGTACTGCAAGCAGCGGACAAGATCCTGGCCTCCGGTGAGGCGGATCAGGACCAGCGCAAGAGAGCGATTGACGTCAAGGCCGCCGCGCTGATGACGTTGGTTCAAATGTCTGGAGACAGTCAATGGGTCGAGCAGATCAAGACCTTCGGCACAACGCTGTCCGCCGACAAAGATCCGGCGATCGTTGTCGAAGGTCGAGCGATACTGTTTGGGCTCACGATCAATGACCTGACGCAGAGGCGCAGCCAGGACGTCGATGCCGCGATGAGACAACTTGGTGCCTTGCTGCAAGTGAAACCGCAGACGGAAGTGGTACTGCAAGTGTCTCTGCAAGCGGTCAAGGCATTGCGCGATCTTGGGCACGAAGACACCGCCCAAGAAGCCTTCAAGCAGATTGCGGCGGCATTCAAGGACAACCCGGATCCCGGGTTGGCGGAAGAGGCGGAAAGGATGTCGGAACAACTGCTGTTCGTGGACTCCGACATGGACGCCAATTTTAATGCCGTGGTGGTGAACCGGGAAGGAGCCGCCGACATCTTTCTCGCCGAATACGGGAAGCTGCTCGGACAGCCGAAACCGGGCTCTTTGACATTGCAGAAAGGAATTCGATACATCAGCGTATTGGAGCAGACGCAGCACTACGACCTGGCGCGAAAATTATGCGTCCTGATACACGATGCATACAACACGAGCCCGGATGAAAGGCTGAAGAACGCCGCTCAACAGGGGACGCAGGCGGCGCTCCGCCGCCTCGATCTGCTCGGAAAACCGCTGGTTGTGGACGCGACACGATTGGATGGGAGTTCTTTGGACTTCGCGGCTTACCAAGGGAAGGTCGTCCTGGTGGCTTTTTTCCAGTCGTTCGTTCCGCGTTGCCAGCAGGAGCTGATGAGCGTCAAGACTCAATATGAGAAGTACCACGAAAAGGGTTTGGAGGTCATTGCGGTCAGTCTGGATCCTGACCGTGAGATGTTGAATCGCTTTCTGGCCGATACGAGCCTTCCCTGGGTGACGGTCACCAACAACAAGTTGGCCGAGAAATGTGGCGTGGAGATGGTGCCGTTTTTCCTGCTCTTGGATCAGGAAGGCAAGGTGTCCGATATTTACGTGCAAGCGGCGTCACTCAGCGAGAGGTTGGCCAGATTATATGGGGTCACGGATTCCGCAACGCCTCCCGAACCAGAGACCAGTGGTGGAGCGGCCGACCAGTCGCAAAACCTGCGCCGCCGGCCACTCGGCAGCGGCGTTTCCAGGTTCGTTTTGGCGGGGCCTCTGGAACCTGACCGGCCGAAGGCCCTGGCGGCTGATTCGCGGCCACCGCGCAAGGAGGACGTGCCACCGCCGGACGCCCCGCCGTCGGAGCAGCAGCAGCAAGAAATAAACGCTGCTCCCACCGCAGCGGACGATGCGGAACTCGAGCGGGCCGAAGCGCTAGTGAATCCCTATCTGCCGCGTCCCGGGCTTTCTGAGTTTGAGCTGATCAACTTCCTGTTTGACATGCAGGAGAAATCAACGAGCATTCGGCGGCGACCTGGGTTTACCGACGCGATGGTGGAGGCGGCGGATCGCGTGTTGGCCACCAGCACGGAAGACCGGTACCAGCTGATCGCGGCAGAAGCGAAATTCACCGCCTTGCATGAGATGGCCTGTCGGGGAAGCGAAGATGCCGATCGACAATTGGCCACGTTCGTCGCTGCCATGGTGGATGACAAACGACCCGAGATAGTCCGTCGCGTGAAGTTCCTGCAGCTCGAATCCCGCGCGATCGGAGCAGATCAGCTACAGTTGACGGAAATCCCCTCTCTTTTACAGGACCTGCGTCTGTTCCTCGAAGCAGAGCCGAAGCTGAAAAATCGTCATCTGCGTTTGGCCTCAGCCACCGTACACGCCATCAATCGATTGCCCGACGAAGCGCAGCGCGAGGGTTACTTCGCGGAGTTTGGCAAATTGTTTTCCAACAGCAAAGATCGGCAGCTGGCACGCTATGGCGAAAAATTGATCGGCAGCGGCAAAGGGCAAGTCAGTGACCTGGTCGGCCAGCCGTTGGAGCTGCAAGGGATCACCGACATGGGAACAGAGTTCGACTGGAGCAGCTACCGGGGAAAAGTCGTACTGGTCGACTTCTGGGCTACCTGGTGTGGCCCTTGTCTACGCGAACTGCCACAAGTTCGCGCCCTTCATGAGCGACACGCGGCAGACGGTTTTGAGGTGGTGGCCGTGAGTTTGGATGAAGATCTGGAGGTACTCGCCAAGTACCTGGAGGAAAACAAAGTACCTTGGTCGAATCTGATCGGCAAAGAGGCGTCCAACCTGGCAACAAAGTATGGTGTGCGCGGCATCCCGACCATGATACTCGTCGATCCCACTGGTCAGGTTGTCGCGGTGGGCCAAAAAGTGGAAACACTCGAGCCACAGATCCAGGAACTCCTGGAGATCGCGAGCAAGTGAATGGGCGGGTGGCAACCGCCGGCGATGACCAAGAAACGAACCAGGCCGCGTCTCTCAACGCGGCCTGGTTTATTGCAGCGAGATTGATTGAGTCGTTCTATGCTAAGCGATAGTCTTACACTACCGTTGGCGAAAGCACTTCACACCTCAATTGCGGAGATGCGAAGTATCGAGAAACAGTAAACGCGGGAATCCACGTGGGTACTCAATGGAATGGACGAATTCTTCAAGGAAGTTAAGGATGCGCTGCTCACTTGCGTGCAATCAACTGGCGACTCGTTGTTCTGATTCTCCGGTCACCATCGATTTCGCATCGTGCTCCAGTGGCGATCCCACCGCTTGTAGGAAACGCCCTCCATTCTCATACCACCCGTGTCGATTCGATCGGCACCATCTCAGGTCGAGCACTAAGGCCAACCACCTCCCGTCGCAGCACTCCCAGGATGCGATCACGCGGCGGTAGGGAAGGGGCGCCTGATAATAAAAGTCTAGCCCACGTTCTGAGATGTGTTTCCCCAAAACGACAATTGTTTCTTCCAAAATCGCTGATCCGTCCTCAGCGACCGGTGTCACATGGATCGGATAGGGAAAAGGCTCGCGGCGGTCACAGCGGCGGTCTGCTGCATGAGGGCGGTAACGGAAAAACTGCAGCACCTGCTGTACACGTACCCGTACTTGCTGGTCGATCAATTGTGTGGCTATGGGAGGAATTGCGCACGGCGACACGAGTGTCCCTGTAGTCATGAACGAAGACCCCTCGACGAGTTACCTAACTGCGTGGTTCGGGCGGCATTTCCCTGGAAAGTGAAACAAGAGTATTCATCTACATCAAGCGCGGATCACAACGCGGTGGTCGAGTTTCCTGAGCATCGGATCAAGAAGCACCTAGACGGCGATTGACGGCCCGCCGCCGAAATATTCAGACGCGTATGATGAGAGAATCCTTGCCGAGCAGACCTCCAGCTGCGTTGCTGAATTGACCGATGCGTTTCCGATTGACGCGCATGGCTGCCAGGAACACTGAGGCCGTAATGGTTATCTACGTCACAGATCGCACTTTGTCAAAGAGATCCGGCCGCTTGCAGCAGCCGATGAATCTGCGCAGACTCGGACCCGCGTCCCTCGCGCTCCAACTGCTCCAGACGCTCCAGCCAAAACTGCGTTTCACAGTCTCGTATCTCTGGCGTGTTGCCATAACGCTGGCGAACAAGCGCGAACACCTCCCTGGCACCGTCAACACCTGATCGCTGCAGTCGCCAACTCGCCCATAACCGCAGGACCGACCATCGTCCTCCATGAAACAGCTCTTCCTCCGGGCGACGCGCGTGGCATTCATCCAATAGCGAAAACGCTTCCTGGAATTGTCGTTGACGGCAGAGATGGATGATCCACTTGTGATGAACGTGCAGGTCGTTCGCCAGGGTGACTGGCTCGTCAGGTGCCAAATGCAGGCATCTGGCCAACGTGGTCGCCGACTCGGCGAATTGCCCCACATCACATAAATGCAGTGACCAATTGTTCCAGGCCGCGATCAGGTTGCGACGAGAACCTGGATCGAACGGATCAAGCCGGCTGGACAGCTCGAGGTACTTGGCAGCTCGGCGATACTCATTCTGGGACAACAGAGTGGTGCCCCGATTGTAGTAAATACGGGCAATCAATGGCACGTCATCGAGTTCTCGGGCCGGGCCCAGACCCACATCGACCGTGGGGGCGACACGCCCGCCAGCCGGACGGCCGAGTCGCTCAAACCAGTCGGGGCAAGTGGTTTGAACATCGTAGGGCGCGTCAAGGTCCAATCGGCAGTAAACATGAGTGGGCCGCGTCACGGCCCTGGCAGGAATGTCGAATTGACGGCATAGACAGAGGTACAGAATCGTGGAGGTCAGGCAATTATAGGCCTGCCCGGACAACGTTTGATCGGTGCGATAGCAGTGCTCCTGAAATGCGGCGCCGGCCAGCCACTCTTCGTGCATGTCACGAAACAGTATCTCGGCTCGTTGTCGATCCGTCTGGCATCGGGCTAAGCTGCCACACCGCCTGCGGCAAAACTCGTCAAAGCGTGCCTGGCAGTCGTCAAGGGTGATCGCGCTGTGGCAACCGCCGGCAATCATGGCTGCCCTGAGAAGGGAATAGCAGTCCGGCTGTGCGTCGCTCAAATCAGACCACAAGGTCGCTTCGAGGGGAGCGTACTTTGCCGGCTGAAACATGGCAATCTGGGTGGCCTTGGCCGGCTCACTTCTACCGGTCAACAAGGCCACAACACTCAGCAGCGAAATCCCCGCAGTTACGCGAACCATCTTCAATCCAATGGTAAATGGTGGTGGTACGCTCTCACGGATCCGGTGCGCCGGACTGCGGTCGGAACGTGAAACCAGAAATTGGTGACGCGAAGTCCTAGCCCGGTTTTTTCATGTAGGGTGGGTCAAGCTTGCGCAACGTGTTGATGGGTCTTCACCCGCCGATCAGCTCCCCAGCAACAGTCCCAGTTGGTGCGGGCAGAAAACAAGCTCGCGACGCCCCACCAGCAGCACGGCTTGCGCGACCCGCCCCACGGGTTTTGTGAATAATCCGGCGCTGGCAAGACAACAGGGTGGCTGGCCACCCGGAACGCTATCGCACAGCCGCTTTGGGAGCAGGCGCCAGCCACGTCCGCCACAAACATACGATGAGAAATGGCAACGTGTGGCCAAAAAACAACGCGAATTCAGGATTTTTCGATTATCCCGATGGCTCCCGCGTCAGGTCCGCGTTGTCCGCCGACAGAGACTCTCAGTCAAACGGGAGTTGATGCCCCATCTTGTCTCGCTTGGTTGCCAGATAATGGGCGTTGTACTTGTTGGCGGGCGGGAGGATAGGGACCTGGTCCACGACCGCCAGATCGTAGCTTCGCAGGCTGAAGGCTTCCGTCTTTTTGGGATTGTTCGTCAGGAGTCGGATTCTGGTGAACCCAAGGTCCTTCAGAATCTGGATGCCGATGCCGTAGTCCCGCATGTCGGCTTTGAAGCCCAAGGCATGATTGGCCTCGACCGTGTCCAGGCCCTCGTCCTGCAAGGCGTAGGCTTTGATCTTCTCAGCCAGCCCGATCCCGCGTCCTTCCTGTGGCAGGTAGACCAGCACTCCCATACCTTCGCGGCCGATCATGTCGAGTGCCATGCGGAGCTGATCGCCACAATCACACCGCAGCGAATTGATCAGGTCACCGGTGAAGCAACTGGAGTGCATCCGGACCAAGGGTACGCGTTCGGTATCGGAGACATCGCCCAGCACCAGCGCGATGGGTACCTGGTCTTCGTACTTCACGTCGTACACGACGATGCGAAACTTGCCGTAGCGCGTCGGAAGCTCTGCTTCGCTGACCCGGGAGATCAGCTTTTCGCTCAGCCGTCGATGCGCGATCAGCTCCTCGATCGAGATGATCTCCAGGTGGTGGCGTTCGGCGATCGTCATCAGCTCGTTCGCGACTCGCCCGGTCTCCAGTTTCGGAAAGGATCTCACAGAGCACACCGGCCGGCGTGAGCCCTGCCATCCGCGCCAGATCGACCGCCGCTTCGGTGTGACCGGCACGTCGCAGAACGCCCCCCTCCTTGGCCAGCAGCAGGTGGACGTGTCCTGGCCGGACGAAGTCGTCGGGGCCGGACTTGGGGATCCGCGACGGTTCGCACGGTCAGCGAACGCTCCTCGGCCGTGATGCCCGTGCGGACCGAGGCGTGGTCCAGCGGGGTCATGAACGCCGTGCGCAGCGGGGCCGTATTGGTTTCCACCAGCGGCAAGACTTCCAGACGCCGACAGACTTCGGGCAGGACCGGCATGCAGAACTCGCCCCGACCGCCCATGACAAAGTTGACGTTCTCCGGAGTCGCCTTCTCCGCGGCACAGATGAAATCCCCTTCGTTCTCGCGGTCTTCATCGTCAACCACGATCACGACTTCGCCGCGAGCGATGGCATCCACAGCGGCCTGTACGGACGAAAACTGACGTGGCACGATTTACCTTTCCAGACCAACAACGAGCCCAGCAATTCGGTGCACAGCCGGCACCTGATGGTTGTAAGAGTACGCGTCCCACAACTCATCCAACTCGCCGCTGCGGGGCCTGGGTGTGATTCATCGCGGGGAGCCATCGCGAGCACGGTTGAGTTCCCAGGTGTCGGACAGCCTCGGTATCGGATCGAATCAGGCTTCTCGCCTCGGAAGCGGTAACACGACTACCTGCCCCATGCCAACCTTCGTATTATAGTGCGACAGGACGTTCAGTGCCAGGGACCCCGATCCGCTTCCGGGTGCACCTCGTTCCTGGGCCGCTACCGAGCGGTCGAGGCTGGTGTACGATTCGGTAGCCCGCAACGCTCGCCGTTTGCGCACCAGAAGGCGATCCAACCATGCCGCTGCTGGATCGCGAAGAATACGTCGAGCAAGCCCACTTTTTCCGGGCCCTGGGGGAGCGTCTGCCGCAGAATCAGCCGCTGCAGGAAGTCCTGGCCCAGTTGCGGGAAGAAGTGTTGGCGACCACCAAGTTGCCCTTGGCGATCGACTTCTTGCTGGGGGAGCTGCGGCATCGCGGGGAGATGGGCCCTGCCATGCAGGAAACTGGCCCACTACTTTACCTCTTTCCAGACTTATGTGGTCGAGGAAGCGGAGAACGAGCGGGGACGATTCGACATGCGGGTGGCGACCGAGATTCTGCGGTACGAGGCGGAGTATCGCAGCCAGGGAGCCTCTCGTCCCGGATCGTTCATGTACCAGTTCGAAGCGTTGTGCCGGAATCGACTCCGCTACGAACGCGGGCTCGACGCCATGGCTGACGATCCGATCTATGACCAGCCGTGGCGGGAGTGGTTGCAGACCGTTCGTCGGCAGATCGGGATCATCGATTTCGCCGACCTGGTTTATGTCCGCAGCCAGCACTATGTGAACGAGCGGCTACGGCGGCGGCCAGAGGTCGATCCGAACTGTCCCGTCTTGTTTGGCGAGAAGGAAGGAAAGATCGCGCTGGCCAACCGCCGCAAGGACCCACTCTACCTGTTCGCGGCACTGCAGCGTCACCTGGGATATCCGACAGTGCCCGCGTCTCGCACCAGTCGACGAGACCCCTCAGCTGATTCCGCAGCTGATGCGGCGCATGGAGCGGGTGGAGAACGCGCATCAAGTTGCTCGAGGACGAACAGCGTGGCGGAATCGACATGACCAAGTTCTATGGACCTCCGGGCAAGTAATGTCGCACAACGGACGCCGGAAGAGCGAGGTGCCTCGGATCGCGAGCTGATCCGGCTGACCCGCCACCAGGATGCTTCGTTTACGTTTCCCGTGAACGAATAAGGGAGCTGTGGCGTAATCCTCAGCTGTCACTGCGCGGCTGGTTTGGCAAAATCGACGAATTCTGACGGTTTTGCGGTTCAACTTCGATTGCGAGCGCGTGGTACATTTTCGGTTAGAACATTTTCGGTTAGGCCACGCCTGTCGAGCGGTTGGCGATTCGAAATGGGGGGTGGACGAACGTACGCGACCTTCCCTGCAACAGGTTCCGATTGCCGCGCCTCGACGATGGGACAGACTCGCTGGAACGATTGATTTCTATCAGGAATTGTGCGGTGGACTTTCAGCTGAATCTGGCTATCGAAACCGTCGCCCAGGCTCGCCCCGAAGAACCGCTGATCGTGGCTCCGACGACCAGCTTGCGCGATGTGTTGCAGCTGATGCAGGCACGCAATCGCGGTTCCGTGATGGTCTGTTCTTCCAGTGGTTCACTGGAGGGCATTTTGACCGAACGCGACGTTGTCAGGCTGTTGGCGGACGCGGTCGATTTGAGCATTCCGATCGAACGAGTGATGGTGCGCAACCCGGTGACGCTTGACGCGCGACGGACACGGTCGGCACGGCGATTTCACGAATGGCCAGGGGTGGCTATCGCCGCCTGCCCGTGGTGGACGAAGCGGGGCATCCGATCGGTGTGCTGGGGGTGTCCCGCATTCTAGAATACCTGGTGGAGCATTTTCCCAAGGTGGTATACACGCTTGCCACCACAACCTCACCAATCCGTCACAGGAACGAGAGGGCGCATTAGTGTTCGGCCACCGTCCTGAGAATGGCATCTTCTTGACAGATTATTTTGACTCTGGCGACAACTCTGATCTTGAGACGACTTTGATCTGGGAGAAATCACGAGCGGACCATGTCAACGACAACCGAAGGACATCCACAACCCAACGTCCAATAAAAGAGACGATTCAACTGGAAGGTGCCACTGTTCGCTTGGCGGGTGATTCCGGTGACGGCATGCAGTTGCTGGGCACGCAACTGACCAACACGTCGGCGCTTGCTGGGCAATGACGTGGCAACCTTCCCGGATTTTCCGGCCGAGATCCGAGCTCCGCGTGGTACGCGAGCGGGCGTGAGCGGATTTCAGGTCCAGTTCTCATCGCAAGATATTTTCACCCCGGGTGACACGGCTCGATGCCCTGGTGGCGATGAATCCAGCGGCGCTGGTCACGAACGTCGACGACCTTGTGCCGGCGGAATCTTGGTGGTGAACGAGGACGGCTTTGACGACCGCGAGTCTGCGCCTGGCCAATCTTCAGGCTACAATCCGCTGGAAGACCATTCACTGGACAATTACCGCTTGTTTCGCGTCCCGATGACGACGCTGACACGCAAGGCGGTCGAAGGATCTGGGGCTGAGCGTCAAGATGGCCGATCGCTGCCGGAACTTCTTTGCCATGGGGCTGGTCTACTGGCTCTTCGGTCGCGATCCCGAGCGCCACCCTGCGATTCATTCGCGACAAGTTCGGCAACAAACCCGACATTGCCCAGGCCAACGAAAAGGCTATGTGGGCCGGTTGGTACTTATGGCGAAACGACCGAGGCCTTTGCCAGCAGTTATCAGGTGGACGCGGCCAACTGCCTGCCGGCACCTATCGCAACATCATGGGCAACCAGGCGCTGGCCTTGGGACTGCTGGCGGCGGCCGAGCGGAGTGACAAGGAACTGTTTCTGGGAACCTATCCGATCACGCCGGCCAGCGACATTCTGCACGAACTCAGTAAGTTCAAGAACTTTGGCAGTGCGCACGTTTCAGGCGGAAGATGAAATCGCCGCCGTCTGCGCCACCATCGGTGCCGCGTTCGGCGGCGCCATGGCGGTGACCACGACCAGCGGGCCCGGCATCGCGCTCAAAGGCGAAGCGATGGGCTTGGCGGTGATGCTGGAACTTCCCTTGATCATCGTCAATGTGCAGCGCGGCGGACCGAGCACCGGGTTGCCGACCAAGACGGAACAATCCGACTTGTTTCAGGCCATGTTCGGCCGCAACGGCGAATGTCCGCTGCCGGTCATCGCGGCCGCCAGCCCGGCCGATTGTTTCGATGTGGCGCAGGAAGCGTGGCGGATCGCCGTCGCGATTCATGACGCCGGTCGTGCTCTTGTCCGACGGCTATATCGCCAACGGGTCCGAGCCGTGGCGGATTCCCGACGTGGAGGACCTGCCGCGGATCGAGATTCAGCACCCTGAGCCGATCGCCGACGGCGAGCAATTCCTTCCCTACGAACGTGACGAACGGTTGTCACGTCCCTGGGCGCTGCCCGGAACGCCCGGCTTGATGCATCGTATTGGCGGGCTGGAGAAGCAGAATCGGACCGGCAACGTCAGCTACGATCCCGACAATCACGAGTACATGGTCCGGCTGCGGGCTCAAAAAGTTGCCAATGTGGCCGACGACATTCCGTTGCAGCAGGTCGATGGCGCCCGAGAGCGGTGATCTGCTGGTCGTCAGCTGGGGCGGCACCTATCGGCGCTTGCACGACCGCCGTTCACCGCTGCCAGCGCGGAAGGCTTGTCGGTGGCCCATGCCCATCTGCGATACTTGAATCCGCTTGCCCAGGAATCTTGGCGAGATCCTGAAGCGTTACCAACGAGTGCTCGTTCCCGAACTCAACCTTGGGTCAGTTGCGCATGCTGCTGGCCGGCACGTATCTGGTCGACGCCGGTGGGTTGAACAAGATCAAGGGCAAGCCGTTTGCTGTGGAGGAGGTTGTGGACAAAATCAAGGATCGGTCCTGCGAGAAATCAGACTAATCTGAACCTCGACGACTGTTCGAAACACAAAGCCTGACGAAAGAACATGACGACTGAACTGCCTGTACTGAAGCCGGCTGATTACGCCAGTGACCAAGACGTGCGATGGTGCCCCGGTTGCGGCGACTATTCGATTCTCGCCCAGATGAAGAAGGTGATGGCGACGCTGCAGATTCCCCGCGAGAAGCTGGTGTTCATCTCGGGAATCGGCTGTTCGAGCCGTTTTCCGTACTACATGGAATCGTACGGGATGCACAGCATCCACGGTCGAGCGCCCGGCGTTTGCCACCGGCCTGAAAGCGGTCCGCCCCGACCTGCAGGTGTGGGTGATCACGGGCGACGGGGACGGTTTGAGTATCGGCGGCAACCACTTCATGCATTGCGTGCGCCGCAATATCGACGTGAACATCGTCCTGTTCAATAACCGGATTTACGGTTTGACGAAGGGGCAGTATTCGCCCACTTCGCGGCTTGGGCAGCGGTGACCAAGAGTTCGCCGATGGGGTCGATCGACAATCCGCTGCATCCCCTGTCGATCGCGATTGGCTGCGAAGGCAACCTTTGTGGCCCGCTCGATCGACACCAACATCAAGCATCTTGGGCGCAGGTGTTGCAGCGGGCGGCCGAGCACCAGGGCACTGTCGTTCATCGAAGTCTATCAGAACTGCGTGGTCTTCAACGACGGTGCCTTCGATTACGCCACCGATCGCGATCGCAAGGCCGATACGACCATCGAACTGGAACATGGCAAACCGCTGATTTTCGGCAAGAATCGCGACAAGGGTATCCGGCTCAACGGCATGGAACCGGAAGTGGTTGAGTTGGGTAAGGGGATTACCGAAGACGACCTGCTGTTTCACGACGAACAATCGCCGGAACCGAGCCTGGCTTACCTGCTCAGCCGCATGCGTTATCCGGAATTCCCGGAACCGATTGGCGTGTTTCGCGCCGTCGATCGTCCCCGGTATGATTTCGAGTTGAATCGGCAGGTGGAAGTGGCCTGCGAGAAGAAGGGCCGTGGCGAATTTGCAGCAACTAATGAACTCTGGTGAAACTTGGACGGTGGAATGATTATTTGCCCTTATTGCGATAGCGAGAACATCAACGGTGCCGATGCATGCGAGCATTGTGGGCAGACGCTTAACGAACTGCACCTCCCGACACCCGCCTCGCACGTCGAACGCTGCTTGCTCCGCGATCGCTTGAGCGAGCTCCCCCCCAGCCAACCGGTGACGACCATTTCTCCCGAGACGACGATCGGCGAGGTTCTTGCAGTTGTTGGCCAGAGCGATCGATCGGCTGTGTCCTGGTGACGCAAAACGATCGACTGGTCGGTATCTTCAGCGAACGGGATGTGCTGCTCAAGCTGGACTACGCGGGCCGCGGAATTGGCCGATCACCCGGTTTCCGAGTTCATGACCCCCGATCCGCAATCGCTCGACGAAGATGCCAAAGTGGCGTTCGCTCTGCATCGCATGAGCGTCGGGCACTATCGGCACGTTCCGCTGACTGACGCGGAGTCCCACCCGACCGCGATCATCTCGGTGCGCGACGTGCTCCGCTATTTGACCGACAAGATGGTCGAAGCGGACGTGGAGTCGGGATGACTCCTGGCGGAGGTCTCAGCGGAACCGCCGGGCTCCACCGGAAACGCTATCGGCCGATGCCAGATTGTGGGATTCACGCGACAGGCTGGACGATCTCGCTTGAAGGCCTCGAGTCGTTCGGCGGAGACCTGCGTCGCTCCGAGCAAAGAGGCTGGTGAGAGAATTCAGCGACTGCGAAGTCGTCCATTCCCGGAATCGGAAACGTTATGTCCCCTGCACGGTCCAGCCATTCACCCGGAACGTGGCCGATTTCCCACCGCCTGAGCGACGTTGGAGACCGCCTCACAAATGACGTGCGCGCCGGCTGCAGCGAGCATCGTCGAGCGATTCACGCTTCAAACGTGCGCGATACATCGAGATCGCAACCGTGCCGAGTGGCACGGCAAGGACGATCATCAGCCAGCGCACGTGCCCGGATGCTGACGTGCCACTGATTTCGAACAGGTCTCTGAGAGGTCACAATAGCACCTATCCTGCCGTTCGCCGCAGAGGGCTTAGTGCCAGGGCCTTCTCATCGCAGTCGTGAAATGTGACTCTCTCGAGGAAAGCACAAGCACCATACCACTCGACGGAAACAGCGTCTACACAACGCGTCATCGTGATTCATCCTAGTTTGAGTATCGAGTACCTCCGTCAGGATGGTGCGCCAGGAGTGGTCAACAGAGTTCCTGCACGGTTGGCTTAAGGGTGAGTTCCGATACGTGCGCTCGGGATGGCAGGCAGGCGATCGCCACGACCAGTTCCGCGAAATCTTCCGGCTGTACCATGGCCGCTTTCCGTTGGTCGCTGACGGGAGTCGGCCGGTTTTCGAGGATGGGCGTGTTGACTTCACCAGGGTAGATGTTCGTGACCCGCACGCCATCCGCGGCCACTTCGTTGCCCACGCTGGTTCCCAAAGCAGTCATGGCGAATTTGGAAGCGCAGTAGGCGATGCCTCCGAGCGTCAGTGCTCGTTTGCCGGCAATCGACGAGATGTTGAGGATCAGTCCGTCGCGCCGCGCTCGCATGTCGGGCAATACGCATGCCATGCAGTTGTAGGTACCGGTGACGTTAATCGCCAGGACCTGATCCCATTGAGCAGGATCCATTTCGGCCATGGTCCGCTGGGCGATATTGATGCCGGCGGCGTTGACGAGGATATCAAGTGCCCCCAGATGCTGCTGGGCCCAGTCGAAGAGCCGTGGACACTGTCTCGATCCGCCACGTCCACGGTGTGCCAGATCAGCGGCGGCACGGCCTGCCATGCTCGGTCGCTTGCACGCAACTTTTCTTCACGCCGACCCGCGATCGCGACGCGACAGCCCGTCGCCGGCCAACGCCTGGGCGATGGCCGAGGCCAATACCCGTGCCACCACCGGTCACCACACCGTTTTGTTCTGTAAGCTCATCGCGTCTTGAATCTCCCGAGTATCGCGGTGCGTGGGTTAGGGTGAGTGGCAATCCGTGATCCACTGGCCCCCTCACCCCGTCTCCCCTGAAACATCGACGTGCGGAGGATTCCCCAATGGATGCCTGTATCACGTCCATGTTTCGCGAGGGGCGCAGAGTGCAGCTTCAAAACTCGCCGCCGGTTCTCCCACTGTAATGATTTCCGGCGGGCGATTCTAGCGGCGTTGTGCGACGAACGCCCGGCACAGGCGGGCGTGGCCAGACCGGTCTCTGGCGGGACGCCAGTGGCGTCGGTTTTGCAGCACGCTCCACCTGCATTAACGCGGTTGCTACCGCGGCGGTCGCGGTGTTGTAAGCCGATTGTCGCCGATCATGGAATGGCTATGTGCCTGCTGCACTGACCACGATCAAGAGGGGGTGAGCGAAGTTCATCGAGCGTGTCTGTTCGTGCACGTGTCGGTCCGAAACGGTGACCATCGTCGCTTCGCATGACATCGAATCCCGCACAAATTGACACGACGATCGAAATCATCACGCCGGAGAATATTGCGTTCTCATACCGGGTGGCAGGGCCGTTTCGCCGTTTGCCCGCGTACGTCATCGATGGGTTGATCCGCGTCGGGATCCTGTGGGTAGCGATGTTCGTGGGGGCCCTTCTTCTCGCTTGCCATCGGTGGTTTGAGCTTGGCGACTGTGGCTGGTCTTGCTGTTCGTGCTGAGTTGGTTCTATGGTGGCTTGTTCGAGACCTTCTGGAACGGGCAGACGCCCGGGAAGCGGATGATGGGGATTCGTGTTTTGAGCACCAACGGTCGCCCGATCAATGGTTATCAGGCGATCATGCGCCATTTATTGCGACGGTCGACATGGGGCCCTTGATTTCCCTGGCCGCGTTTGGCGGGCCGGCCTTTCCCTTGATTCCCACCTACTTGATCGGGCTGATCGTGATGGCCTGCAATCGACGTTTTCAGCGGATCGGCGACCTGGTTTGTGGAACGATGGTCGTGGTGGAAGAACGGCCGTGGTTGAGTGGCGTGGCTAAGATCGAAGATCCGCGTGCTTTCCAATTGGCATCCTATTTGCCGGCTGACCTGCGGGTCAGTCGCAGCCTGGCGCGTGCCTTGGCTCATTACGCCGAGCGTCGACGTTACTTCTCGGCCGCCCGTCGGCGTGAAGTGGCCGCGCACGTGGCGGAGCCGCTATTGAGGCAGTATCGATTGCCGGGCAACACGAGCTACGATCTGCTGCTGTGCGCCATGTACTATCGGTTGTTCATCGCGGATCGAGGTGCCGACGAGACTCACGCGGCGGAGGCCGAGGCGGCATTGGGGGTGCCTATCGGTCGCACGTGAGTTTTCCTGTTCCGACGATGCCGCCAGGGACTGAGCAGATTGTCAGCAAGTAGACTGCCATGAAAGTTGCTGTTTTACTGGAAAAACGCCGCGAGAACTGGCTGGAATTAGATCGTCTCTGCGGCGAGCTGCGGCGGAGGAAAAAGGACGCGGCCGCGGTTTCTCGCTTTGCCTCACTCTACCGGGCTGCCTGTGCCGACTTGGCCTTGGCCGATGCCTATCAGCTGCCGTCGAGCACGGTGCAATATTTGCATCAATTGGTCGGTCGCGCTCACAATCAGCTCTACCGCAGTCGGCAGTTTGACTATCGCTCCTGGGGTACCATGCTGCTGGTGGATGTGCCCCAGCGTCTGTTCCGTGATCGCTGTGTGCAGTTTGCCTTCGTGCTCTTCTGGGCCGTCTTCATCGGCTCGGCGGCCTTGGCTTATTTTCAAGCCGACTGGGCGCCGCAAGTCTTTCCCGGAAGGGCTGATGGAGCAGTTGGAGGAGAGTTTCAAAGAATCGATTCAGGGGCGGTCGGCGGAAACAAACTACATGATGGTGGCCTTTTACATCTACCACAACACCGGCATCGGCTTTCGTTGCTTCGCGCTGGGGATCTTAATCGTGCCGGGGATTCTCGAGACGCTCTGCAATGCGTTGGTGCTGGGAGCCACGTTTGGTCACATGGGACGTCCGGAGGTGCCCAGGGAGCGAACTTCTTCAATTTCGTCACGGCCCACGGACCGTTCGAGCTGACGGCCATTGCGTTGTCGGCCGGGGCCGGCCTGCGATTGGGCATGGGCTGGATCCGGACCGGTGGCCTGACACGTACCGCGTCGCTGCGGAAAACCGCGATCGAGGCGGGACCGTTGATGTGCGTGGCGATGTTGCTCTTTTTTCTGGCCGCCATGATTGAAGGTTTTGTTTCTCCCACCTCTCTCCCCTATCCGGTCAAGGCGGGTGTGGCGGTTCTGGCGAGCGGGATGTTGATGTTCTACTTGGTGGTGCTCGGATTCCCTCGCAGGAGTGCGTAAGTGCAGTTGGACAAGACACTTATTGTGGTTCGCGAGCGCGGCGTGTTCGACACGCTGGATCTGGCACTGCGTGTGTGGCGGATCTACGCCTGTCCGCTTTGCGTCACGATGTTTCTGGGAGCCGGCCTGTGGGCCGTGGTGAATTACTTGCTGACCGGCTGGATGCTGAACCCGACCTCGATGCACCGGACTCAGCGGAGCAGATCGGGGGCTACGTTCGTTATACGTGGACCATGGTCGTGCTGGTTGTGATGGAATCGCCGTTGGCCTCGGCTCTTTCGACCCTGTATCTGGGACAGGCGTTGTTTGTCGAACGGCCGCATCTCGCCGACACGCTGGCGCGAATTCGTGGACCATGCTGCCGCAGCTGATCTGGTGCCAGGTGTTCTTGCGCGGCGTTCTTCCGGCGATCTTGTTGGTGATGGCTTTCGACCGCCAGGCGGCGTTTTCCGGTGCGGAAGTCCTGTTGGTGATGCTGTTTCTCGCCGTTCTCCTCCGCCGTGCCATGTCTCCCTTTTTGAACGAGATCATCCTGTTGGAGCGAAATCCGATGCGGGCTTCAGGGCGAAATACGCTGACCGTGCGGAATCGCGGTATCATGTTACATGGTCCAGCTGGCGGAAGTCTGATTGTCCTGGCACTCGTCACGTGGCTGGTCGCGCTGCTGCTGGTCTGTGCCTTGGCCGGAACGTTTCTCTGTTTTCAAGGATTGATGTTTGACAATTGGAAGACGGGACTCGGTCTGCTTATCATTGGCTGGCCGCTGGCCCTGTGGCTGACCGCCACGTATTTCACCGTGGTCCGCTTTCTGAGCTATCTTGATGTGCGGATTCGACAAGAAGGTTGGGAGGTCGAGTTGCGGATGCGAGCCGAGGCGAGCCGATTGGCGGGATCGTTGTGATGATGCAGTTAATGACAAGTATGGTCATGGTGCTTTCCTGGGTCTTCACGCTCCACGGCTGGGCCCAGCAAGGACCGTCGTCCGAGGCCGTCGATTGGGGACGCGAATCATTGGAATCGCATCGGCGTTTGCCTTGGTACGATGCGGATCAAGACAAGCTGCAACGGATCGAAGTTGAGCCGAATGAGGACGACGAAAATCGACATTCTCAGTGGGCCGCCACCGACAGTTCGCCTGCGAAAAGTAAACGTCGAGACTGGAGTCTCCTGGCGACGATCCTGCAGACTCTGGCCTGGATCGCCCTGGCTCTGTTCTTGGGTTTTCTGATCTGGGTGCTGGTCTGGGCGGCCAGGCGAGCCGATTTCGCCGGAGCAAGTTCGGTTCACGTGGCAGAAACGGTGGCCGCCGGGCAAAGCCGGATCGAAGATCTGCCTCTTCCCGTCTCCCGTCAGTATCGGGACTTGTTGTCCGCCGCTGGCGCGTTTTTCGAAGCGGGCGACCTTGGCAAAGCGATCATCTACATGTTTGCACATCAGCTGGTGGAGCTGGACAAATACCATCTGATCCAGCTTTCCAAGGGAAAGACGAACCGCCAGTACTTGAAGGAGCTGCAGCGGTATCCACGTTTTGTTGAGCTGGTGCGCCCCACGATGCTGGCCTTTGAGGACGTGTTCTTCGGAAATCACGAGCTTTCGCCACAACGTTTTCAAACGTGCTGGAAAGACCTGGACCGGTTCCACCAGCAATTAGAGCAGGTCGCACCATGAGTCACACGGCTGCCACTAAAACGGTTTCTTGCCCGCGACAGCCTGGCCGCTGGCTGCCGTGCGCGGTGCCGCATGCGGGCCTGCTGTTTTGCCTCTTCTTGTCGCTGAGTGGCTGTGGCAGCACGGTAGACCTGGAAACCGCGTATGGCCATCGGCGGGGCAGTGAGGCTCTGAGTGTCAACGGGACACGCGTGTTGGCTGGAATGTTCGAAGAAGCCGGAATGCATGCCGTCACGTTGACCTATCTGTCGTCTCGATTGGACAATTATGATGTCCTGGTCTGGGTACCCAATGACTTCGCGCAACCCAGAGCCGATGTGCTGGAGTTCTTGGATCGCTGGTTAACCAGTCAATCGGGCAGAACGCTTGTCTACGTCGGGCGTGACTACGATGCCGCCTGTGACTATTGGCAACAGATTGCACCGTCAGCACCTGCCGATCAGCGATTTGAGGTGTTACGTCACCTGGCGAAGGCAAAGTCCACCCATGACAACGCGCGCACTCAAATGCCCAGGGATGCGTGCTGCGAGTGGTTTGTGACGCGTCGTGACCATCCCGGACAACATGTCCGGCAACTGGATGGTCCTTGGAGTAAGGGCGTAGAGACGTCGCAATCGCATGTTTGGAGCCAGGGGCGGTTGGACATTCCGACGGATAAGGACCTGGCCACGTTGTGGAAAAACGCGGCTCCACCGGTCTATCTGCGGCCTCACTACCAACCTCTGCTGACCAGCGGTGCGAAGAATCTGGTGTTCGAAGTCTCCAAGCCCGCCTGGGGGAAAAGCAAAATCCTGGTGGTTTCCAATGGTTCGTTCTCTGCTCAACCTGCCCTTGGTCAATCACCAACATCGCCTGCTCGCCGGAAAACTGATCGACAGCTGTGGAGCTGCTGGCAATGTCGCCTTTCTGGAAAGTGACGCGGATGGGCCACGACTGTTGGACACCGGCATGACGAAGAACGATGAAGAAGCGATCCGCAGGCGGGTTCTGCTCGCCGCACACTGGATGGTGCTCGGAGTGCTCTTCTGCTTCTCCGTGTTTCCCATTTTTGGGCGTCCGAAGTCCCTCGAGACAGAGACGGTCGCCGATTTTGGCCAGCATATTGATGCCCTGGCCGCACTGCTCGAACGTACGGGAGATACGGCGTACGCCCACCAGCAACTGGACCTTTACCACAAAGCGCCTCGCGGCGAGAAGGACTCGCTGCCAGCTGGGCCAATCGCCTTTCGAGGCAGTTCGTTCCGGGAAGATGCAGCCCGGCGCGATACCGCCGGGCACGACGCTGTCGCCCCGCGTCCTGCGGAAGCGCGCCCCGGCTGATGGGAACCGCGGAGACCAACCGTAGTTCTAAGACACAACACAACGATTTCGTTTCCTCCAGGGACCATTCAGATATGGATTCGCACTCTCACGATCGTGATACTTCCCGGATCTGTCGGGCCTGCGGGCAGGTCTTTCAATGTGGCGAGGACAGGGTGAATCAGCCGGTGCAGTGTCCCAGCTGCCATGCCGTACAGTCAGCGTCATCCGAGGAAGCTCACGCCGGCGGCATCCCCCCCGTCGTGGAAGCGACCGCCAGCCCCAACATGCCGGCGGATCACTCGGCGGGATCCGACCTTCTGTTCCTGGGCGACGACGAGTCCACCAGCGATAGCGTGGCAAGACATGGCGTGATCGAGCCGCGCCGGGAAACGGTTGACCGCATGTCGGTGGAGCGAAGTCTCGGGGCGAGTTCTATCGATACACCCGCTCGCAATTTGTTCAACCGCATGATTGGGGAGATCGGCAAGATCTTTGTGGGCCAGGACGAGCTGGTGCTGGGGTCGCTGGTGGCGCTCTTTTCCAGCGGTCACGTGCTGGTCGAAAGCGTGCCGGGATTGGGCAAGACGCTGTTTGTCCGGACGTTGGGCCGCGTGTTGGGGTGCCAGTTCAGCCGCATCCAGTTCACGGCCGACCTGATGCCGTCCGATATCACCGGTGCTCCGATTTTCGACATGAAGACGCAGGAGTTTCGTTTTCGGCCGGGACCTGTCTTCACGCAGATTTCTGCTGGCCGACGAGATCAATCGTTCGCCGGCCAAGACCCACGCCGCGCTGCTGGAGATCATGCAGGAGTACCGTGTGACGGTCGACGGCAAGAGCCACACGCTCGCCCGCCCCTTCCTGGTCATGGCGACGCAGAATCCGATTGAGTCGGAAGGGACGTACAATCTGCCCGAAGCCCAGTTGGATCGCTTCATGTTCAAGCTGCTGGCCGACTACCCGACAGAAGAGGAAGAGGCCAAGATTCTGCAGATGCACAGCCGGCAGGTCGACATCAATCAGCGGCTGGAGCAGGAGGTGGAGACGGTCACGTCGCCCGAGGAGATCATGGCCATCACGCGCGAGAACGGCGACGTGCGTGTCGACGATCGCCTGCTGGACTACATCAACCAGATCGTGCGGCTCACACGCCAGTGGCCGCAGTTTCACATGGGCGCTTCACCGCGAGCCGGCATTGCGATCATGCAGGCCATTCGCACGTTGGCGGCTTTTGAAGGCCGCGACTATGCGATCCCCGACGATGTGGTGCAGGTGGCCTTGCCCGCGCTGCGGCATCGCGTGATTCTGACGGCGGAAGCGGAGGTGGAGGGGTATCGCGTCGATGACTTGTTGCGCGAACTGATTCGTTCGGTGGAGGTACCTCGACTTTGATTGCGCCTGCCGTTGAGTTTCGCTGAGCGGTTTGTTCGACTGGGCTCGTCACCGTGCTCAGCCAGCTGTCGCTCCATCTCGGGTTGCTCGCCGCACTGGCGACGGTACCGCTGTTGTCTGCTGGCCCGCAAGCGAGTCTATCCCCACACCACGCTGTTGGCGCTGATGCTGGTGCCTTGCGTCCTGTCCCTGCTGCTGTTGGTCGTGCCCGAGTCGATCGGTCATCGTTGCTGCTGATCGATGCGGTCGATCCTTGTTCTGGCGATGGTCGATCTGTATTTCCTTGCCCAGGACGCGGGACTTCTCCGCCAGCCGGCGGATGGAACGCGTGGCATCCCTGAACAAGCCACACAACGTCACATTGACAGTGGTTCATCATCGTAACCGCCGGCGCGAAGATGCAGTTGTGGGTCCGCGATGACCTGCCCGACCGCTTTCGTGGCCACTCCCGCACAAACGGTCGTGCGGATGAGTGGTCGTTGCCGAGCGCTCGTGGCTTACAAGTTCATCGCCCAACGTCGAGGTGCCTTTTCGCTCGAAGCAGTCCACCTGCGGGTGAGAAGCCGCTGGGGATTCTGGAAACGTCAGTTTTCCTGTCCCGCCGACATCGGTCGTGCACGTCTATCCCGATATGGTGCAACTGGCCGAGTACGCGGTGCTGGCACGCACGAATCGACTCAGCCTGATGGGCGTCCGCCGCAGTCGCAAGATCGGGCAGGATCACGATTTCGAACGTCTGCGCGATTACACGCATGGACGACAACTACAAGCACATTGATTGGCGCGCCACGGCGCGGCGGAATCGACTGACGGTCAAGGAGTATCAGACCAGCCAGAGCCAGCGGATCGTCTTCCTGCTCGATTGCGGCCGCATGATGAACAACATGGCGGCCGGACTCAGTCTGCTGGACCATGCTCTCAATGCCATGCTCATGCTCAGCTACGTGGCGCTACGGCAAGGTGATTCGGTGGGGCTGATCTGCTTTTCCGACCGGATTCACAACTTCGTGCCGGCGCGAGGCGGAATGAGCCAAATGAATCGTCTGCTGCACGCTTCGTTCGATCGCTTTCCGCGTCTGGTCGAATCGCGCTACGATCTGGCCTTCTCTGCATCTGGCGACGCACTGCCGCAAACGAGCACTGGTCGTGCTGGTCAGCAACCTGATCGACGAAGTGAACAGTTTTCAGGTCAAACGTTATCTGCGTGCACAGGTCGGCCGGCACCTGCCGTTGGGCGTGCTGCTGCGCGATCACCAGCTGTTTGATGCGGCCGAGTCGCCACAGGTGTCCGGCCGCGACCTGTACCGAGCCGCCGCCGCGGCCGAGATCCTGAATTGGCGCCGCGAGGTCCTGACGGACCTCGAACATCAAGGAGTGCTGACGCTGGATGTCTTTCCCGAAGAGATGACGGCACCGCTGGTGAATCGCTACCTGGACATCAAGGCACGACACTTGCTGTAGATGTCAGGTGTCCGATTGCGTGGAGCCAAACAAAGGTCCCACAACTGGCCAGATCCTCCCCCAGGTTTCCACCGGGCTCGCCCCGGTCGGGACCACAACTGGCCAGCTACGTGTCGAGCCAGATTCGAGAAGACGGCCTTCGGAGTATGCACCAGCCAGACGGATACAAGCGATGCGCGTCGGCTAAACCTTCTGCAGCACCAGAATGGCATTGGTGCCTCCGAATCCAAAGCTGTTGGACATCACCGTGTGGAGTTGCAGGCCATCCTTTCGCTGGCGTAGGATCGGAAAGTTTGCCGCAGCCGGATCGAGCTGGTCGATGTTGGCGGAAGCCGCCAGGAAGTCGTGCTGCATCATCAGCAGGCAATAGACCGCCTCATTAACTCCTGCCGCGCCAAGCGCATGGCCTGTGAGCGACTTCGTGGAGCTGATGTAAGGCAGGTCCTCGCCAAACACTTCGCGAATCGCCTGCAGTTCGGCAATGTCACCTGCCGGAGTACTCGTACCGTGTGTGTTAATATACTGCACCTTGTCATGCACGGTCGCGAGCGCCCTGCGCATGCAGGCGCACTGCGCCTTCGCCTGACGGGAGCACCATATCTGCCCCATCCGAGTTCGCTCCGTACCCCGTCACTTCCGCATACATCGTCGCTCCTCGCGCTTTGGCATGCGCATATTCCTCAATCACCACCAGCCCTCCGCCACCCGCTATCACGAATCCATCTCGGTCCAGGTCGTAGGGACGCGAAGCGGTCTGGGGCGTCTCGTTGTGCTTGCTCGACAACGCACCCATGCAATCGAACATGACGGTCGACACCCAGAAAAGCTCTTCACCTCCACCGGCGAATACAATATCTTGCTCGCCCCGCACCACTAAATCCGCGGCGTGACCGATGCAGTGCGAACTGGTCGCGCAGGCCGAGCTGATGGAATAGCAGATTCCTTTGATTCCGAAGGCCACGGCGAGGCAAGCTGAATTCGTGCTGTTCATGGTACGGGATACCATGACAGGACGGATCTTGCGTGCTCCACGAGCATCGAAGACCCTGATCGTCTCCAGCAAATTCTTCGTGGATGTCCCTCCCGTTCCAACCACCAACCCTGTGCGGGGATGAGAGACCTCGGCCTGTTCCAGACCCGCATGTTCGATGGCTTCGCGCATGGCCAGGTAGTTGTACGCAGCGCCATCTCCCATGAATCGCAACACTCTGCGGTCAATTTGACTCTCGAACTGCACGTTGACTGTGCCAGCAACATGCGAGCGGAATCCTTTCTCACAATACTCGTCGATGAACTCAATGCCGCTCGTCCCGTTTCGCAACGAGTCGGTGACCTGCTGTTTGTTGGAACCGATGCTGGATACGACTCCGTACCCAGTAATGACCGCCCTCCGCATCTTCAATACCTCCTCGGCAGTGCACTCAAATTCCCCCTGGCGGTGCTTCCAGACGCCGTTCTGCGGCAGGATGCCGTCGCTACCTGGGTCAGTTGTATTCTGCCGGTTACCTATGTTGTTGTTTCCGTTCACGCACCTTACGACCTATCCTGGTCACGAAGTAACGCTGGACCGCCTCCATCGCTGACCGACGGCCGAGCGCATCGGTGAGCGACACCCACTACCGGTCAGACTTAGTCACCAGGATGATCCAGCCCCTGTCCCGATCGGCTGGCGGATTTCCAAGCGGCCTAGATCATACGCCAGTTGGCCCGGCATAACCACGGGTGAAGCAGGGGGCCAGCACCTCACCGACCTCGCGTCGGTGGTTCCGGGTTTGACAACGAAGCACCCCGCCGACCTCGCGTCGGTGGTTCCGGGTTTGACAACTAAGCACCCCACCGACCTCGCGTCGGTGGTTCCGGGTTTGACAACTACAAGGCGATGCATTGACACACTGCGGCCGAGCAAAAACGTCTCCAACCCGCTGGCACGCCGCCGAGGCCGAATCACACCACGGGTTGTTTCGGTCTCGGCTGAGTGCCGATCAAATTCACCACCTCCGCTCGACCGACCACGGTTTGGCGCGGGCCAACGTAGTTTTCAAACAGGCCTTCCACCGGCACAAGGCCGGTGGCGAGCATCGCCCTTTGGACGCGTGTTCTTTGGTGGTGGCCGCAGCCACGGTTGGTTGCGGCCGCAGGCCGCGTTAAGATTCGGATGATAACGAACAGTAACGAGGGCGCGCGTGTTTCCATCGACAAAGGAGCCACATTGTGAGCAACGTGAGAGACTTCGGGGCGGTGGGCGATGGCAGGGTTGATGATACGGAGGCTGTCCAACATGCCATCGACGATGGTGACGGAGTCGTCGAATTTCCGCGCGGTGACTACAAGCTCACTCGCACGCTCCGCATTGAGTTGGCGCAGCACAGCCGCACCGCTCTGCACGGAAACGGTGGTGTGGCGAAACTGCAAATGCACGGGTCAGGACCCGCTATACTGCTGCAGGGAACTCACACCACTTCGGCAGACCCATTGAGTTTTCGTCCTGAAGAGTGGCTCCGTGAGCGGATGCCGACCATCGACGGATTGGAAATCGAAGGACATCATGCCCAAGCCGATGGGGTGCGCGTGGTGGGAGTCATGCAGCCGACGTTGACGCGCCTGCTCATCCGGCAAGTGCGTACCGCCATCCACGTCACCGACCGGGCTCGCAACGTGCTGATCAGTCATTGCCACATCTATCACAACACGGGCGTGGGAATCCATCTTGACCAGGTCAATTTGCACCAGACCATTATCACCGGTTCACATATCAGCTACTGTCGCTTGGGCGGCATTCGCATCGAAAACAGTGAGATCCGCAACCTGCAGATCACCGGAAACGACATCGAATACAACAACAATCAAGCTCACCAGGTGCCCGACGCCGACAGTCTGCCCACCGCGGAGATCTACGTCAACGTCGGCCAGAACGGAAGTGTTCGCGAAGGTACTATCGTCAGCAACACCATCCAAGCCACTTACAGCCCGGGGGGTGCGAACATTCGATTCATTGGCAGCCACGAGCAAGGCAACCACCGCACTGGCATGTGGACCGTCACAGGAAACCTGATTGGCAGTCAGAACGTGGGTATTCACTTGACGTCCGCGCGGGGCTTTGCCATCAGCGGCAATTACATTTACAGCGGTCACGACCGCAACATTCTGGTCGAGCGTTCACGCAATATTGTGCTCGGATCCAATTGCCTCGGTCACAATCCTGACTACCGCAAGCAGGAGTTGGCCACGGGCATTCGCTTTGTCAACAGCGAAAACTGCAACGTCACGGGCCTGCTGATCGAGGATGCTGAGGCGGGACAACACACGTTGGCCGGCACAACTCCGATCGTACGTGAAGGCTTGATCGAACTGGTGCGCTGCCGCCGCGTAAATATCTCCGGCACCCAGATACTCGATGCCACGCCCCATGGCATCTATCTGGAGAATTGCAGCGATACACTGATTAGCGGCTGCACGATCCTGGACGACCGTGAGCCCAAGCTGATGCGATCGGCCGTCCGCTGGCTGGGCACAGGCAGTGGCAACGGAATCGTCGGATCGCGGATCGGCCAAGGTACCGAAGCCGCCGTGGTCTGCCCCGAGCATGTAGTTCAGAAAGACAACGTGTAACGCATCAGGGGGGAGCCGGGGCAAAAAGCCCCCTGCCCGAGCCCTCGTTCCAGCCGTACTGGGTGTCGAGGCTGATCCAGCGACGTAGTAGAATGGACGTGGCATTGAGCGCCGTTTTACGAGAATGGCCAATCGTCCACTTCATCACACGAGGAAGATTCTGATGCAATTATTCATGGCTCGTTGTTGCCGCAGCCGCTACCTGCCACTGGTTGGCTTCGTCCCGCTCGGATTACTGGTCGTCGTTTTGGCAGCCGGCTTCGACCGCCAGGCCACGAGCGACGAGCAGCATTCGAACTCGGCCCGCGACAGTGCCGTGAGTCAGATGACGCTCAAGAGATTCGCCGACGTTGAGGTGCAGGAGTTTCCTTGGGGCTGGATCCGCTGGACGATGAATGCGCAGGTCGACAAGCACGCCACGATGACGTTTGGCGTGGTCTATATCAAGCCGCACCAGACGAACCCGCTGCATCTGCACCCCAGGGCCGACGAGATTTTGCACGTGATCGAAGGGACCTGCGAGCACCGCATGGGCGACAACTGGGTGAAGATGGGTCCCGGTGACACGATCCGTATCCCCAAAGGCGCCGCGCATAACGCGCGAACGCTCGACCAACCCTGCCGAGTTGTCGTGGTTTACGACACCCCTCAGCGGACGATGGTCCCTGTACAGGAATGACGAGGAAAGCTCGAAGCTCGAAATACCCAAGTCCGAAGGAATCACGAAGCTCGAATGACAAATAGTGAGATTTCATGACGTCACGCCATAGAACGCGACGCGTTTCCTCCTTCGGTTTTCATCATTGGGAACTCTTTCGTGCTTGGGTATCTCGTCCTTCGTCATTATCCCGCCGAGAACGGCCTAACGTTTCGGCGGTGCTGCTTCGCGCACCAGCGCGCCATGCTCATCGCTCAGGACCAGTATCGCGAATTTCTGGGCAACATCCAGTTCGTTCGTATTGAGCGAAGCATAATCGAACCGGCCTCGCAGGTCCGTGTACCCGTCTTTGTAGAACTTGACTTGCCCCGAGGAGGACTGAGCGTAAACCTTCACATAGGCCTTGGCAACCGGTTTATGGGTCTCGCGTTGCGTCACCTTGACCTGGCCATAGTTTTCGATGATCTGTACGGCAAGTGAATTCGAGAAATATGGCTGCGTCTTCGTTTCACCGGCTCCAACGATTTCGATCAACACGTTACTGTTCTTGAGCGTCTCCGGCAGATCGATCGTCATGGATGGCGTGCCGTGCGGCAGGGCCACTTCCATAAATCGATTTGGCTTGATGGATGCGAAGTTACCGCCAAACTGTTGCACAAAGGGACTGCGGCTGAACAGCAACTCGACATCAACTTCGTAGAAGCTGACCTTCACCGCCGCCAGATTCTGATAATTGATGCGGATCTTGCGAGCTTCGACGGTAAAATCAAAATTGGGTTCGGTGGCGGCAAGTTGTGCCTGTTGTTGATCTCGGTTTTCAGCATCGATCGGCGACACACTCTTGCCCATGGCTTCGTCCAATTGAGCGGAGATGCCCGCAAAAGTGTTCCGCCAGCGGTCAACTGGATGATCGGCATATCTGGCCGCGATAGCACGAGCCTGTTCGGGTTCATCCGTGAAGAACTTCAAATAGGCCGCGCAGTAATCGTACTGCATCTGTGCGGCCATTTTGGCCCGGTCCACTCGGGCAAACGTCTCGAGCGCCTCTTCCACGCGATCCTGCAGCAGCAGGTAGTACGTGACGGCCAGCAGCTGTTTGTCGTCGAGCGACCGTTGGTAAGCCAGTTGTTTGAGGAACCGGTGATACTGCCAGTGGAGACGGTCGTTGACGATCTGCCGTCGCCGGCCCAACGCGTGAGTACGTGCATTGACGAGCGGTTTGTACTCCAGGTGTTCGTACATTCGCCGCTCGACTGTGTCCACCGACAACGGCGTGCTGCGTAGCGGTCCACCGCACTCGTTGATGACCTGGTCGGCGTGTTGCAGATATTGATTCACGGAGGGCACAGCGTTATGCAACAACGAATACGACCAGAGCGTGTGCTGGTATACGTGCCTCTGAGTCAATAGTGGGAGGAGGGCATCAAAGGCACTTCGATCATGCATCCGCCAGGCAATTCGATCGAGGTTCAACTCGTCAATATTGTGTTTATGGAGGAAGTTAACGACATCCTCAAGCGAGCCGTACTGAGAAACGTAGTCCCACGACTCGGTATCGAACCGCGTTGGGCGATCAACAACGTTCAGCGTCGCAGGCTCGGCCACCGCCACCAATTGCTCATTCTTGGCGACATGTACCGGGAAGTGAACAAACTGACCCGCAGAGGGGAAGTAGAAATGATACTCGACCGTCTGCGTGTGATAGGGTTCCAGTTCGATATGGAACGTGCTGGTCGGCTTTCCGTTGAGCACCGCGATCGAGCCGCGTGGAATCTGGATCAGCACATTTAATCTTTGTCGAGTCGAAGTCGGATTCGTGACCACAACCTGGCATCCGTAGACCGTGTGGATCAGAAACTCGTCGGTGACGAACTTATCAACAGTTTCGCCGTTCTCGACCCGCTGGCGGTCACCGTATCTAAAGAAATTCTGGCTCACCAGCAGCTGTGCAGCGCCTGTGGGCCCTGCGGATGGCTGAATTTCTTCGTGAAAGACTACCAGCGGCCCTCCGGGGATGAGCGTCATTCGGGTTCCGTCAAACTTGCTCTCGTGCTCAGGCGCTTCAAAAGGCAGATCGAGTACCGCCAAAGCCAGAAGTATTTCCGGGAAGTTCCGCGATGCCTCGGCCATGTTTCGTGACAGAAACGGCGCGGAGGGATCGTGTGTCGCAAAGTCTTTCCAGAACGCGTTGACGGTGACCAATTCCGCCGTTTGCTGATCCATCGTCAGGTGGTAATAATTGTCCTCCGCCCATTCTCTGGTTTTGTCGAGTTTTCGGTAGAGTTGCCGTAGTTCCTTGCGATCTGCCAGTGTCCCGTTGTCAAAGAAACGACCACCTGAAAAGGCGTCCATCTCCGCGGACGTTTCTCCCAAATCCTCGCGAAGCCCGTATACCGCACCACGACGAGACTTCAGCTCCCTCTTGGCCAAATCCATTTGCAGTTCGACATCCGCCAGCTTTTTGCCGAGCAAGGCTCCCCTGGCATTTCCAGCTGCCCCCGCGAGTGCCGGCGCGGCCATTGGCGCGTCAGCGGCAGGCACTTCCGCGTCGTACGTCAGGCGGCTCAACCGCTCGATACTCTTCACGGCGTCCTTCACGCCAGTAGCGTCCTCGATTTCCAGTGCACTGCGCCGCACCGCCGTGTCGAACAAAAAGACGAACCGCTCCATGTTGGAGGGTAGCAAGGCGTACAGATCCCCCACGTGGCGAGACGTCCGCTCTCGCTCGCCGTCGATGCGCTGCGCCAGCAAAATCCGCTCCACAATATTCAGTTGACCGTACTTCCACGGCTCGAGGTACTCGGCCAGATCCGCTTCCAGCAGGAAGTGATCCATAAAGGTCTTGTCTTTCTTGTGAACCAAGTACGGCTTGATGACCGCCAGGAAGAAGTCCGGGTCCTTCTGGAACAGGAAGAAGCTCAATTCATGACTCGCGTACTTTGAGTAAAGGTCCCGTTTCTCCTCCGGCTTGAGCTTGGGCCAATTGAGCAGAAACGAGAATTCAGCCAGCTTCGGATCATTGTTCAGCGTGGCATAGAGAGCGTAGACGCGGGACAGACTGTCGTACGATTCGAACTTCGCCGTCGCGATATCATGCAGTGTGAACGTCTGGCCGACCGGGACGATACTGACCCGCTTCTGCTGCGTGAAATGCCCTTGCGGGTCCAGGCCGTTGGCGAGCCGGAGATCGACAAAGGTGGCTTTCGGTTCGGGAAGCGTCAGACTGCGATAAGTCGTGTTGAGCGGGTCGACCGCCACAACGTGGATGTGCTGATGGGGACCGAATGCTGTCCGCGGAATCTCGACGATCCCGTTGTCGTCCGGTACCAGGTTGACAAGCACGGCGGCAGCGGAAGCCAGAAAATCGAGGTCGGCGAAATGTTCGGCTGGAGAAACCCGCTCTTCAGCCTCCGCAGACCTACGATTGGAATCGGCCGAGGATGTCACGCCCTGCTGGCCGAATTGACCGCCCGTGGCGGCAATCTGCTCGCCGGTTTCCGTATCGCGGACGGCCCACGGATTGAGTAACAGTGAAGGGCGATCGAGCATGTTACCGGGGTACTTGGTGGCATACTTGCGGTCGATGATGTAGCGGTACTCGTCGCCAATGTTGCGGCCCGTCAGGTACACCGACTCGGCGGGCGTCTGCCAAAACAGGTACGGTTCCGCCGCACGCACCGTGCTCAAGTGGCCGTAAGCGTCGTACTCGGGCAGATACCGCGTGGCAAATACGTGCAGGCGCGCGAACTTGGAAGCGTTCTGGAGCGTGACTGTCAGCTTCTCCTCACTCGGCGTGATCGACTCGATTTGAAGTGGATTGAGCGGCTTCGTTTCTAATTGCCTCATGCCGCCGACAATGAACGATCCGAGCACGTCTCCGCTGGTTACACGCACCGTGACGTGAGTGCTGGTCGCCTTGAGGAGCAAGTCATAGTCGCCTGCCGGCAGTGCATCGATAACGACGAGCCCGTCTTTGACGGTGAGATGCTCGAAACGATCCACACTGAAAGTACCGCCGCTCAGTTCCAGCAGCGACAATTCACTGCGTAAAGCCACCTTCGCAGCCTCTGCCCCTGTCGCCTTTCCAAGGTACGGCAGAACGATCGATTCGCCAACGCGTCCATGTACGGTCTGCGAATAGGTGTGCCGATCACCGATGAGTGTCCACCCATGCTCAGTTCCTTCCGGCCCTTTGGCGGACAGCGAGGAAATGTCATCGAGCGCCCGAGCGCGATACGGCCCCTTTGGTCCGTCTTGAGAACGGTACCGACGGTATCTTGAAAGTCGCGGTGTTTGAAATCGAGGACGACCGGCCGCGAAACTCTTGGTT
The DNA here is from genome assembly GCA_963700575.1 of uncultured Planctomycetota bacterium. Lineage (GTDB taxonomy): Bacteria > Planctomycetota > Planctomycetia > Pirellulales > Pirellulaceae > JAJRVM01. Next base: position 659,563 of record CAVOYC010000005.1, read on the forward strand.
CGCCCGTCCGGCCGCGGAGTTCCAGCACATACTGACCGTCACTCTGCAGCAGATGAAGATCTTCCACTTTCTCTGTGCGGTCGATCCCGTTGAGTGTGAAGCTGTCACCGGCGACGACATCGATCTTGCCGCCGGTCGTGAACTGCTGAATCTTTGCCGAGAGCTGGCAGTTGAGGCTCGCCAGTCGCTGGGGGACCTGGAACTCATGGATCGATTCGCGATCTTCGAAGAGCTTGAAACCGGGGATCTCCAGCGACGAGGATGTGCCGTCCAGATCGGTCGAGGTGATCGTCAACTTGACTTCTTCTAACAGCTTCAAAGAGACCGGTGTCCCATTCACCGACAGCCCGGGACGGATCAACAACTGGGCCGTCTTACCCGTCAGTAGCGACTCGCGGTCAACGTAGAACCCGGCGGTGAATTGGTAACTCTCCCCTTCGTGCTGGAAAAAGGCCAGTGCCGAGTAGGTGGCCCCTTCCGTGCCCGCAATCGGCGCCGTGATCACGAGTCCTTGGCGATCCGGGTTGGTGCTGAAGGGAACGGTAATCATGCCATCTTCACCGGCCTGGTATTCGTGGCCGGCAATCCAGACATTGGCGTTCTTGACCTGCCGGCGCGATTCATCGAGGATCGTGAACGACTGGCCCGCCGGTGTCGTCCGTACCAGGTGCCGAAGCTGTCCTTTGCGGATCAAGGCGCGACTGCTCTGCCCATTGCCAATAAAGTCGATGACATAGACTCCGGCCTTGTCAAGCATCGGGAATTCAAACCTCCGTTTGACTCGACGCAGGGGCGGGTCATCGTACTGGTATGTCTGTTCGACATTCGCCACAAGCCCGTCCAGGTTGATATCGGTGTCGACTTCTCGCCCATTCTGGCGATAAAAGTTCTGCGTGTTGATCTCAAACACCTTCACAATCAGCGTGGATACATTCTTGACATGGACGTTAAGACTCACGGGATCACTCGCGGCATACATCGTTTTGTTCGCGAAGTCGAAATCAATATCGACCCGCTCTTTCAGCTGCCGAAAGGGCTCGGGGGGCAACAGCGATGCCCAATGCTCCGGTTCACCCAGCCCGCTGACAATCTTGGTTTCCGCAAACAGATGACGCAGATAGAGGTCGTTAACATACGGCTCGAAATCCTTTGTCTCCCTGGCATCGACGAAGAAGTAGGCCAGGTAGCTGCGGACCAGCGGTTCGTCATTACCAATGGGTGGAAGCAGCGTGACACCGTCGTAGTTCGAATTTAGATCGCACGCAAACCGCCTGAGCTCTGGTGACTCTCGCTGAGCTTTCGAAATGTAGGTGGTCGCCCGCGGCAATTTCAAGTAAGTGAGAAAGCGATCCTTGTCGTGCTTTCCCTGACTGCGGTCGAGCCACAGCCGGTGATACAAGACATGTGCTTTGAGCGAGTTGTGGATCGGCTCCAGGCGATCTGCAAACGCCAGCATCCGGTTCAGATAGTGGGCCATTTCCTGCGGGTCATGCCGCCAGTCGACGTCCGGACTCGGTTGAAGCTTTGTCAAATAGACACGCACGAAGTTCTGTTGGTTCAACAGGTCCGGTTTCAAGATCAGCAACTCGTCGAGTTGCGGCTTGAGCATCTGGCGATGAATGCCAAGTGAGCCAAAACCTTCGGTCTTGGCGTAATTGAGATCGTCCACGACCAGCGGTACCAGTTGCGGATAATCCGGGTGCGCCAGTCGCGACAGGAGCTGACGACGCTGGTCGGCGCTCAGTTGGTCCGCAATGAGCCACGCGAACGCCGACTCTTCGAAGCCGTTGAGACTGTTGCCATGTCGCTGCAATGCCCGTTGCTTGTACTGCTCGCGGGAGATGAGGGCCGGATCGAGGCTGATGGGCAGGTCTGGGTCGGCGTTGAGCTCTTCTTTCTGGTGGGGATAGTGTATGCCAAAGCGATTGCGCAAATATTCCAGCGACTGCTGGGGGTTGCTGTCGTACGAGAGTAGAGCGCGACGCGTTCGGATTTCCCAAACGCCAGTCGTTTCGCCAAACCGCTGGACCCACGGCTTGAGCAGTTCTTCGACCTGGTCCCATTGCTCGGTGTTGAGCAAGTGGAGACAATTCCAGTAGTAATAGTCCTCGGTGCCCGGAATGAGCTGTTTGAGCGCAACCTCCCGATCGGTTGCCAGGGAGAAATCCTCGACGAACTCCACTTCACCGCCCGAGCTAGTCGCCATTCCAGACAACATTATCATCCCCGTTAACAGTAGACGTCTCATAGTCGGCTCCACCAGCGAAAGATATACCGAAATTTGGGCAAAGGACAGTAGCTCGGCAGCGACGCGGCATCCCCCGGGAAAAGATGCCTTACAGAAAGGACGTCGGCAACGAACAAGAAGTTCACGGGGCAGCGAAATTTCATTGATTCGTCGAGCTTTTGCGCCTGCCGCCGTCATTCAAGCGATTTGCCAGCCTCTGAGTCCAGGATAAAAGAACCACTACGGATGACCGACGTCCCGCGTTCCCGAGACAGATATTTCATCCCTATTCCCCAACGCGGCCGATGGCCGCAACCAAAACGTAGCTCGGGATCATATCCCGAGCATGGACGGGATGAGATCCCGTCCTACAATCATGTGCGCACGGTGCGCACATGTTGCCGAGTAAGACTTTAACGTGGCAGGACCGCAGCCAAAGAGCAGGCATATAGCAGAGGTGCCCGCCACCGGCCGCGGTTCGTCGAAGCATTGCCAGTAGTTGCCGAACCCAGAACCACCGACGCGAGCTCGGTGGGGCGATTGGTGAGCAATTAACAACCGTTCATTACCTCGCGTTTCGCTCGAAAAGATATACGCACGTTGCGCATGTCACATGCTGAGACTCTATTTCTCCCCACGCGACAGAATCTGCTCGTTTCGGCGTTTTTCAGCGTTGCATCACCGACGTCCGAACATAAGATAAACATGCTGACGAGGCAGGGTCTCGAACCAACGCAAGCAGGGAATGCTGTAGTCGAGCGACGAAGAGGTGCACGAGGGCGATTGACACGTTCTGGAGACCCTCTCTTCCGTATTACTTCATCGTTCCAAACCTCTAAGAGGGAGTTGGCTGTGGGTGCAGGTAATCGGCTTCGGACAAGGTGGTATCTTGCCGCGCTATTGTTGCTCCTGTCAATGTCGCAGCCGACAGTGGCCCAGTTGACGGTGACGTGCGTTTACGACGCTTCGGTCCCCGTCCCGGCTCGGCACGCTCTGGCCAAATTAGAGTCCGCACTTCAGGCTCAAGATTGCCAACTCGCGCATGCCGCGTCTGCCCGTTCAGCGTCTGATGCCTCTTTTCGCGGATCGCGGCCTCACTCGGACGTTCCTCTGCAAAATTCTGGAAGAGGCGACAGGAGGACAGCTTAATGGCAACGAAAACCGACAGTTCCAAACCTGCCGCGCACGGCAACTTGACTCTGCTGATCGTGGGAGCCATTGTCCTGGCCGTTATCGTTGCCATCGCCGGACCGGCGATTATGGGCGAACGGTTTCGGCCCTTCCTTTCCATCTTCGATGTCGGCGGAGAAGTCTTTCTTCGAATGCTCCAGATGGTGGTCGTACCGCTGGTAATGGCCAGTGTGATGAGCGGAATTCTGGGACTCGGCGACGTGCGCAAGCTCGGTCGTCCAGGTGCATACGCGATCTCTTACTATCTCTGCACGACCATTCTGGCAGTGATCACGGGACTGATTGTCGTCAACGTGGTCAATCCGGGAAAGGGCATCGACAAAGGCCTGGTGCAGGACGCGCGCAAGGAAGGAGAACAAACGCTGGCTCGTGCTGCCGGGCAGGCGGATGGACGGACCATCCACTGGCACAACGTGACGGGCGATCGAGCTCAAACCAGCGGGGAAAGTCAAAACACTTCGGTTCCCAAAGAGGGCGTCTGGGGCGTACGCATCGTCATTGATCAGGTGGGGGAAGCAAGGCAGCCGGCCCAGGCACGTGTCGAGTGGAGTAGGGACGGAAACGTGTTTCAGGACGTTCCGAACGGCCTGTTCGTCGCCGAAACCGAACCGGGAGTTCATTCCACCACGCCAGTCATCCCCTTGCCTCCGGACGCTCGGTACGTGCGCATCCATTTCGAACCTCAAGAAGGCGGCACGCGCAGCATTGTGGAGGCGTATTTGGTGTCGGGTGCGCCCTCCATCGGTGAGATCTTCCGGAACCTGTTTCTGATGCTCTTCACCAACAATCTGCTCCGCTCCATGGTCGAGATCAATTTGCTGCCGTTGATCGTTTTCAGCATCGTCTTTGGTGGCATGCTAACCACGCTTGGCCAGCGTGCCGAGACGATCGCGAATCTGGTCTTGAGCATCAACGAAGCGTTGATGAACTTCATCTTGCTCCTGATGAAACTGGCTCCACTGGGCATCTTCTGCCTGGTGGCCGCTCGCTTTGCGAAAGCGCAACTCGATGGCCAGTTCTTGAAGCTGCTCCAGACGCAGGCCTGGTATATGACATCGGTATTGACGGGACTGGCCCTGCACGCTTGCGTGACCTTGCCCGCCTTACTGTGGATCTTCACGCGTCGCAATCCCATTCGTTTCTTTGGCCAAATGTCGCAAGCGATCTTGACCGCTTTCTCCACCGCCAGCTCGACAGCGACGCTGCCTGTGGCGATGGAGTGCGCCGAGACGAAGGCCGGCGTTTCGCGCCGTTCAACCGAGTTTGTGCTTCCGCTGGGCGCCACGATCAACATGGACGGTACCGCACTGTACGAGGCGGCCGCGGCAATCTTCATCGCCCAGGCATACGCGCTGGTCGATCCCGCCTATGTGCTCTCATTCGACAAGCAGGTCGTGATTGCGGTCACCGCCACGTTGGCGGCCGTCGGAGCTGCGGGAATCCCCGAGGCGGGGTTGGTGACGTTGTTGATCGTGTTGAACGCGGTCGGCCTGCCCCTGGAATTGATCGGCTTGATTCTTCCCATCGACTGGCTACTTGATCGGTTCCGCACCGCGGTCAACGTCTTTGGTGATTCTGCCGGCTCGGCAATCGTAGACAAGAGCTTTGTGACGTGAACTCGTCGGTGCCACTCAAAAGCAAAACCACTGACGAACGCTCACAGACGCCCGTGACCGCGGCTAGCGCACGCCCGAGTGTTAGGGTAGTGCGTGATCCGTCAGCGATTTTTGCCGCGGTTTCCACCACAGAGACCGCCAGTACTCGCGATCTGTGGCGTAAACATCGATGGGTGGATCGTCCGATCGATGGGGGTCGAGAACGCCGTATTTGACCATTTCGCGCACATACGATGGCCGCGGACGGAATCCCGGCATGTCGAAACGCTTGATCGATTCTAAATGTGCCTTACCCTGGCGGCACAACGTCAGGATGCGCTGGTAGTCCGAATCAGAAGTATCGTGAAATACGGGTCTTCTCCCGCCGTTGCCAGGCACCTGTTTGCCGGCCGCTGATGCACCGGCGAGAGCATCGTCATGTGTCGCAGTGCAGAGACCATAGCCACCTGCCTGGCGAGCCAATGGCGCCAATAACATCAACGACTTCTCCGGTCGGGAGAGGTTAAACATCAAGTGACGGGAGAAACGGATACGTACGTCGTTCATGTCGGGATTGGAAAGCACCAGTCCGAGATTGTCCGAGAGATACTTGGGGAGCGGTTTGGTCTGGCTGTCGTGGCACTTTGTGCAGCGCACGTTGATCGACTCGGCGGCAGCGATCGAACATGCCCACTGGCGATCACTCGTATCGAGCTGGCTCTTGGGAAACCCACCGATCATACCTGTCTCCAGCGCGGCATAAGTCCCCGGGTAGGGGGCGGCGGATTCAATCCAATAGCGAATGAAATCCTGCTCCAGGCGACTCAGCTTGGCATCGTAGTGGGAACCATCAAGCAGCGTCATGAGCGGGCTGGCGGCGGTACCTACAGACCGCGGAGGAAGATTGGTTTGCAGTCGATCGCGACCATCCGATACGAACTGCAGCGCGGTGAGAGTGTAGTAACTGTGCGAGTAGACAGGCCCGTGGTCGCCCGTAAGAATGATCCCACCCTCTCGACGATCATAGTCATGGCAACTGACACAGTGTCGGTCCAGAATCGGCTGGATGTCTCGGGGAAAGTCAAACACATCGGGAATCCCCTCGATCGGCCTGATCTTGCTGGCCGGACGCTTCAGAGCCTCCACGGCCAGAGACTCAGGAACTGGGGCGGTTTGGGTCCGCTGTTCGTGACATCCAACACAGCTTGTTGTTTCGCCCGGCATGACGGTCAAAAAACTGTGCATCCTTTTGACCGAGTTCCCGTGCTGATCCAACGCCACAAAAAACAGCGGTCGCAGGGCCGGAACCTCCAGGAAGGCGGATCCATCCCGCTCCACCGGTACCGTCCCCAGCAGACGCTCGAGTGTATACGTGCCGCCAAAACTGATCGGCGGCATTTTCCCGCTGTAATTGATCGGTTTGGGGAGCGTCTCCAAGACCAACAGGTGCGTGATCTCGCCGCGTTGCACTCCCTCCATGCGCCGACCCTGGTAAACGTTGGCCAGAAACAACTTGCCTGTCGTCTCGCGGTGGTCCACGCGTCTGCAGATGACAGGCTCTCGCGGACGACTCCCTAACACTCGGGGCTCGTGACATTCAACTCCCGCGTCGACCAACTGGTCCGGGAGTCGATAAAGCTCTTCAGTCTGTCCGTCGCCATCCATCATGAGCAATCGCGGGCCTTGTGCGACCAGGAACTGGTCTTCCGAGATCGGATACGGGTCGCGGTAGTCAGTGCCCTGTGAGATCTGACGAGCCGATGCCTGATCATCGGGCCCCGTGGTGGGAGTCACAATGGTGATGGCGCCCATGTGCTCTTTCTGACCATGTTCCGGCGAGAACACGGCGACCACCGCGGCGCTGGTACCCGGAACGGGTTTAGCATCAATCATTACCGTCCGGGGGTGCATGTTCCCGTAGAAAATCGTCTGATTCGTTCCGTCGGGATTGGCAGTCCACAGGTGATGAAAAGCGACACGGCTTCGATCAACGTATTCCCACCGCTGATAAATCACCCGACCATCCGCCATGGGCCAGGGCGTGTTGTCATGTTCGATGTTGGCGGATATCGGGTAGATATTGCTTCCATCTCCCTCACAGCTGTAGAGTGTGGCAACCGGTGAGTACCAGCAATTGACCCATCGCTTGCAGCGACTCGAACAGAACATGATCCTGCCATCCGGAAGATACGTCGGCTCGATATCGTCGAATGGTCCGTCGGTCAATTGAGTGAGCTGAGTGCCGTCGACATTGATTTCATAAAGATGAAAATAGTCCACACCGGCCCTGCGAAACGAGAACAACACTTTGTTCCCATCGTAGTGGACTTGCGGATCACGGATTGTGCCTTCCGGTACATCGAGCAACGTGCGCAGAGTCCCGTCCGCCAGGTTCAGACGACAGAGCCGCCCCATCTTCCCGTAGAGCTTATCGGCGTCATTGAATGCCTGGTACCCGAAATTTTCGTACCAGTGTGGTCCCTGTCCGGGCTGACGACATGCAAAGATGATTTCCAGAGTCCTGTCGTCGCCATGGGCCGGAAGCGCGCATGCCAAACTCAGGATCAGGAAAGCCGTGGCGATCGAGAACCACTGCCAGGCGTCTCGCGAAATATGACGAAAAACGTGGAGTGTCATTATGTAGTCCCGCGGCAGCAAAGCGGACTGGGGAGAGTGAACTGTCTATAAAAAACGGATCCGTGGGCCGTTTTAGAACAGCCCAACTTGGCCCTCGGACTCAGCCAAGAGCCAGCGTAAAGTCAAGGATGTACGTCGGCGGCCTCGTGCGGGCGAAAGTCACCTTTGTCAACTACCTGCCATAAGCGACACTTGGAACGGCCGAGCGTCAGCGATGCATTCAACCAGCCCTGAGCCGAAAGACCGGAACAGGCCGCGGTGTGATTCGGCCTCGGCCACCCGCCGATTCTGTGGGCAACCGGACCTTCGGCCGCGTCTGCAAAGCAAGTTGTTTAGTTGTCAAACCCAGCTCCACCGGCACGAGGCCGGCGGGGAAAATCCACTGCAAATCGTCGCTTAGGACTCGTCCGGAAATAAGTTACCGGTTCCGCTTCCCTCTCCACCAGGATCGCGGAGCGGGAATAGCGGGGGAGAGGGTAGGGTGAGGGGCGATAAATACGGTAACTTATTGCCGGACGAGTTCTTACCGTCAAATCGGATCACAATTTGCGCACACTGTTCGCGCATGTCGTCGACTGAGAATCTGATCGCGTCAATCTGGCTCGACCGGATCTGTCGTTGCCAGCTATTATAGTTTTCGCCGAGTTCCATGTCATTCCCGAACTCCATGCGCAGACACCGTCCTGCCCGATTCCGGCTCTTTCTGCGACATCGCATGTCGTGTCACGATTCTTGGAGCCGCGCCGGGCTGGCCGTGGGAGCCGCCAAATTGGACCGCCTAGAGTGTTGTGCGGCTGGGAACGCGTTATACTGATGGCAATTGACACCTAATTCGTGACGGGAGGAAATAGCATGAATCGGCTTGACAACTTCGTCTCTTTCTTCGTCTTCTGCCGTTTGCCAGGTTTGCTTGCCTTCTATTTGGTGGCAGTCCAGTTCGCAACGGTGACTGCGACCGCCACTGCTGCGCAGGATGGGGCACCGCAAGCTGATTTCTTTGTCGCAGTGGACGGCAATGACGCGTGGTCGGGCAAGTTGGCCGCGCCGAACGTGCAGCGCACAGATGGACCATTCGCCTCGCTTACGCGTGCTCGAGACGCGATCCGCAAATTGAAAGGAGACAGCCCTCTGGCGAAGCCTGTCACCGTCCTGGTGCGTGGAGGTACTTACTACCTCGACAAGACGCTTGTCTTTACACCCGACGACAGCGGTTTAAAGGGCTGCCCGATAAGCTACACCGCCTATCCGGGTGAAACGCCCGTGATCAGTGGAGGCAAGTTGATTGCAGGACCATGGAAAGACTACCAAGGTGAAATCAAAGTCTGTCTGATTGATGAAGTCAAACAGGGGAACTGGTACTTTCGACAGTTGGCGGTCAACGGCAAACACCAGGCGCGTTCCCGCACGCCCGATGAAGGTGAATATTTGATCGAGAAAGCGCTCAGTCCCACGTCGTTTCAGTACCAGGACGGACACATGCAGACGTGGAACAATCTCAGCGACGTCGAGGTGCTGGTGTTTCACTCCTGGAACGAATCACGTTTTCGTATCGCGTCGTTGGATCAGGGTGAGCGAGTCGTCGAGTTTCGTGACCCGGAAGCTCGCCACATCATTGGCTGGAATGGTGCGGGAGGCCCGAATCGGTACTACATCGAGAACACACTCGAGGGGTTGACGCGGCCCGGTGAATGGTATCTGGACAGGTCTGCCGGCCAGTTGTACCTGTGGCCCGCAGAAGACCTCGCCGACGCCGAGGTGGTGGCCCCCGCCTTGAATCAGCTGGTACGATTCGAGGGGAATCTGGAGGAAGAGAAGTACGTGGAGTTTCTCACCTTTGACGGGCTCACTTTTTGCGACGCCGATTGGGATCTTCCTGAAAATGGGTACCCCGATTGCGGCGACGTGGGGGACATCGTTGAACCGTCGGCGATCACCTTTCATGCTGCCAGATACTGCCAGTTTAAGAACAACTGCGTCAAGAACGTTGGCACCTACGCCTTGGAATTGACCGGTGATGGCAATCAGATCACCGGCAACAAGTTGTTCGACACCGGTGGCGGCGGGATCATCAGCCGCAGTTACGGCCCGGATCCGAACGTGATTACCTACAATCACATTCATCACACAGGCCTGGTTTATCCGAGTGCCGTGGGCATCAACATCGACGACGGTGGAGGCCGAATTGCCCACAACCTGATCCATGACATCTCGCACTCAGGGGTCTACGCGCGGCACTGGGCCACAGCAACACAGCCCAAGGAGCGACGCAACCAGGAACAAGGATTGGTCATCGAATTCAACGAAATCTACAACGTCATGCTCAATATCAATGACGGTGCCGGGATCTTCGTTCGCGACTCGAACATCACAATCGACAACAACCTGATCCACGACGTTTATGCCACCGGTTCAAGATGTCCCGGCTGGGGCATTTATCTCGGGTGCGAAACCCGCGACACCAAGGTTGTGAACAACCTTGTTTACAACACGTTCGAGAGCGTGCATGTGTGGTATTTCGATCGAAACATTCTCTTCGAGAACAACATCTTTGTGGGTTCACAGCAATGCCAGATCAATTATCAGAACCCACAGCACCTGAGTCACGAAAACGTCAAGTTTTTGAGAAACATCATCTTTTGTACCGAGACCAAGGGGCACTTGTTCAGCATCTCTGGAGATCGATCACTCCCTGTGGAATCGGACTACAATGTCGTCTTCTCGTCGATTGGCTGCGTGCTCAACGACCCCATTATCAACGGCCTGCCTGAAGTGCAGTCATTTGCTCAATGGCGCGAGCGGGGCTTTGACCAGCACAGCATCACAGCCGATCCGCTGTTCGTCGATCTGGAAAACGACAACTATTCCCTGAAACCTGACTCGCCGGCATTCAAGGTCGGCTTTAAACCAATCGATCTGTCGCACGTCGGACTACGAGGAAGAGACTAGCTGGACAGCGCCACTTCCACTTCTGAGATCACCTTAAGGCCTTGTTACCACGGGCTTTATCGCCACCGGGCTGGTCCCGGTGGTAGGGCGTTTGAAAACTACCGTCGATCTCGGCCACCCATGAGTTTCCATCTTGCCGGCCAGCGCCGCCTCCGGCGGCGCTGGCCGGCAAGATGGCTCGTTTTTCGGCTGCCATAGTAGTCAGCAAACGTAGAACCACGGGGACGAGCCCGGTGGCGAAAGTCTGTTACGGAGACACGAGTTACGCACATCCATCGCTGCAAAATGGCGCTGTACAGCTAGTGCTTTGTCAACTCTGAAAATTGGGGGTTAACATTGTCTTCAACGGCGCAAGAGGGACGTCCGCGTCCGTCGAAATGGATTACCTGTGCGGCATGACACCGCGTCGAACGCGGTGTCGTATCTTCATCTCGGCCCAACCCTGATTCTTGCGCGTGACAAAGCACTGGGGGTGTCTTACGAACATCGTTGCTTTTCCGCTCGGATCACCTATAAAAAGAGCAGTCCCCGTCCAGAACTTCCTCTTCATCGGAGGCCCAGGCATGAGCCAGAACCAGGATCAATTCCGACTCGATCGACGAGGTTTCCTCAGCAGCGCCATGGCCACGCTGGCTGCCAGTGGTTTTGGAAGTCAGGCCTTGGCGCTGCAGCAGCAAAGTTCCAGCGGCGTTCCGACTCGCCGGCTGGGACGCGCGGACGAACAGATTCCTATCGTGGGACTTGGTGGATACCACATCGGGGTGCCGCCGGAGCAAGAAGGTATTCGTATCATGCACGAGGCGATCGACGAAGGAATGACCTTTTTCGACAATGCCTGGGACTATCATGATGGGGGCAGCGAGGAAGTGATGGGAAAAGCTCTGGCCAGCGGCGGCCGGCGCAACAAGGTGTTCCTCATGACCAAGGTCTGTAACCGCGACTACGCAGGCGCCAAACAGCATCTGGAAGACAGTCTCCGCCGGCTCAAAACAGACCACATCGACCTGTGGCAGTTTCACGAAATCAATTGGGCCGTAGACGCCGAGTGGCTATTCGATCGAGGTGGTTTGAAGGCGGCGACCGAAGCCCGCGACGCGGGCAAGGTTCGCTATATCGGTTTCACCGGCCATCGAGCTCCTGTTCATCATCTCAAAACAATCAACAAACCATTCCCCTGGGACACGGTGCAGATGCCCATCAATCTACTCGATGCACACTACGAAAGTTTCCAGAAACAGGTCGTACCGATCTGTCAAGCCAGGCAGATCGCCGTCATCGGCATGAAGGGCCTGGCCGGCGGCAAGCTGCCCGAAGCACTGGGAATCTCGGCCGAAAACTGCCGTCGTTTCTCCTTGTCCCTCCCGATCACGTCACTTGTATGCGGCATCCAGTCACGCGAAAATCTCCTGCAAGATCTCGCCATGGCTCGGCAGTTCAAGCCGATCAGCGAACAAGAAATGAGTGATCTCATTGCCAAGGCCGAGAAGCTTGGCCGGGACGGCAAACTCGAACCGTGGAAAACGACCACCTACGGCAGCAGGTACCATCGAGAACAACACAAGGACGTGTCGTAAGCTCACGGCAGATGGTCACCAGATCACTGACGTCCGCGACACCATCGACGCGTGACAAAGGCTCGAAGCGAAAGCGACCCTGCAGCCGACAACCCCCGTTCGTGAGAACGACAAATGCTCCGAAAACTGAGCGCCGCGATTTTCCCGGCATGCTTATGTGTTGTCCTCTGTACGCAGCCGACTGTCGCCGTTAACACCACCTGCTGTGTCAATGGCTCGTGTAGCGATGGCTCGCCTGGAGTTTCGTGTGCTCTAATTCCCACCTCCGCTGGTCAGTCGCAAGATAACGTCATTCCAGCCGACAAGACGTCGTTGGCCGATGTGCAGGCAGGCCGTATTGACACGGCTCGCGCAGCCTGGTGGGGATTTGACCCGCAAGATGCCACTCAATCCCTCCAGGCTGCGCTCGACTCGCGAGCCAAAAAGGTCATTATCGAGCAGATGGGGCGTCCGTGGATTGTCACCACGATCGAATTACCCGATGATAAGGAGATCTTGTTGGAGCCGGGAGTGGTTATCGAGGCCAAACGGCATGAGTTCCGGGGCAAGGGTGCGTGCCTGTTCATTGCGCGGGGGAAGAAGCATCTTACGCTTCGAGGCGCCGGCGCGACGCTCCTCATGCACAAAGACGATTATCATCGGCCTCCATACGAGTTGGCCGAGTGGCGACATGCCCTGTCAATTCGTGGCTGCGAAGACGTCACCATCGAAGGGATTACGCTCCGTGAAAGCGGCGGCGACGGGATCTATTTGGGCGTCGGTTCGGAAAATGCCACGAATCGTGACATCACGATCCGAAATGTCATCTGTGACGGCAATAATCGCCAAGGTATCAGCGTTATCACGGCCGAAAACCTGTTGATCGAAGGTTGCGTTTTGCGACAGACTCGCGGGACGGCCCCGCAAGCGGGTATCGATTTTGAACCGAATCGGCCTGAAGAGCGCTTAGTCAATTGCGTCTTGCGTAACTGTCGCAGCGAATACAACGCCGGTCACGCTTACCATATCTACCTGGGATTCATGCACCACGGGTCAACGCCTGTTTCGATCCGTTTTGAAGGTTGCACATCGAAGGAATGTGGACGATATTCGACCTACGTCGGTGTGGCCAATCGAGATGGTAAACCAACTGTTCGCGGGTCGATTGAGTACACCGGTTGCCGCTTTGAAGCAGACGTAGATGGCGGTATTTACGTGCGCGGTAACGAGTCTGAGGGTTGCCGCGTCCGATTCGAACGCTGTGACATCGTTCGTCGCGAAAGAGAGGCAAAACTGCCGGCACCGATGGTCATCGAGGCGCCGCGCCAACCAGACGTCGATGCCGGGAATATCGAAATCGTCGATTGCCGGATTCAGGACTTGATCACCCGACAGCCCATCGCCCTGATTGCCTCGCCGCTGTCCCGCCTGCGCAATTGCTCCGGCAACTTGACGTATGAATCACCCGCTGGGACCGAATCCTTCAGACTCGACACGAAACAGCTGGCCGCGTGGTTCCCGCAGCAGCACCTCGCTGACCGCATCCGCCCTTTTGCGTTCACCTGGCAGGAAGCGCGACCGGTTGAGACCGATCCAGCGGGGGCAGACTCATCGCCTCCGGAAGAAAACACGTCCTTCCGGCTGCGACACGACGTCACGTTGCTGGTCTGGGGTAGGGCGGGGCGGGATGTAGAACTGGTCGCGAGCATTCAACCGGTCGGCCGCACCGCGCCGTCGGCGGGCCAGATGAATGTCAAGACGCCGAACGGGGAGACAACGCGGCTGCGGTCGCAGCGCAGCGGCAACGATATCCAATTCACGTTTACACCGCAAACCACAGGACCGCATCGAATGGAGTGGCAAAGCGAGTCGAACACCACGCTGCGTCCCCTGCGTTGCTCGGCGCCGATGATCGTCTTTGGCGCACCACTGGGCGTCAACCTGTTTCGTCCCACCGGCAGGCTCTATTTCCCCGTTCCCGCTGGCGTCGAGCAATTTGCCCTGCAGGTCGCTGGAGTCGGCACGGCCGAGACGGTCAAGGCCACGCTGCGCGACTCGTCCGGAAATATTGTCGAACGTGCAGGACAATATTGCACTACCGCATGTATTTCTCCTGCAGCGGAAGCGCTCCGACTCGACCGAAGTCTGGTCCGTTGGTTTGGAGAAAGCCACCCAAGGCGTCTTGGAAGATGTGTCCATCCAGACACTCGGGATCCCGGCCCTTTTTGCCTTGTCGCCGCGACATGTCTTTACGGTTCCCGGCAGAGAACCCTAGTCGCGCGAACGCAAATGGGCCTGGAACTGGACGATCCGGCACGTGTTACTATTTCGACTGTTTGAGTTTAACTCCCACCGCCTTGTGCGGTGGGTCTTGTTTGCGAAATCTAACAGTCGAACCATGCGCTCATGCTCGCTGCTTCATTCGGGCGACAGCACGGGACGACGCATGGCACGTATGCGATCATACTGGTAGTGATAGACCCCGTCGTTCTTCCCGTAACCGATCTGTGTCGCGTAGAATAGATACAGCCACTCTGTGCCATCCACATTGGTGAGCAGTGCCTGTGGAACGTGACAGGCATCCGTATCTTCGTCAGGAGCAATGAAGGCACATTTTTGCCAGGAGAGTCCATCAGCGGAAATGGCCTCCCGTAACTGGCGGCTTTTCCACCTCGAATCGCCTGGCTTGATGGGGTAGCCCGATGGGTCCGCGAAGCAATGGTACGTTTCTCCGATTCGAATGACTTCGGGGTTGGGCCAGTTCTCCAGCAACGGACGCTGCAGTTCGTGTTTGATCTGGAAACCACCCTGTCGCAGAAAGTCGTCCGTGTTTTCCGCGTAGCCCATGCAAACGCTCTTGCCCGGCAGCCAGTAGTCGAACCATAAACACCATTTGCCCTCTGTCCCAATGGAGCGACGGTCGGTGGAAGTCACCGATTCTTTCCGGTTCGGGCTGAGGACTGGCAGTGTCTTGAGCACGGATCAACAGAGGTTGATCGGCCTTCTTCCAATGGACACCGTCCGCCGAAACGGCCCCCATCACACACTGGACCATATCGGCTGGATAGCCTCGAACGGGGGCGAAGGGCTTTGACGTGGCACTGTATGCCATGTAGAACCGCCCATCCTTCCTGACGACGGAAGGATCACCCACGTGCCAGGCCTCATACCAGCGCTCGCTGGCATGCAGCACGGGAACCCACCGCCGCGGACTCATGGATCGGTCCCAGGTTTCTCCTTGGCTGAAGACCTCCCAGGTCCGAAGATCCTTTGATCTTGCACAGAAAATGGCATCACAGCCTGGCACGCCTGGGTTACCCGCAGGACCCACTGCCCAGCCGAAGAACCACATCGTGTACCGATACTCTCCGCCTGTCTCCAGCACGCACGGATTGTACATGTTGTTGAAATTCGTCAAGAGGGGCTGTCTGTTGCGCTCCCACGTTTCCGAGGCACCGGCAACTTCGAGGATCAGCAAAAGGCCGCATAGCCAGATGGCGAGAGAAAACCTCATGTTCCGATTCCCTCTGGTCCACAATACCGCCGTGACGTTGGTTTGTTGCTTGGGCATGTCTGGAATTCCAGGTCAGATTAGATCAGAACGCGATCTTGGGATCGGAGAAACGAACGGCGTTGCCGGCGTGGTAGGTGGCGACTTCGGTCAGGATACAACCTTCGGGTCCGGCCAGTTGCCAGTGTTTGTCCAGTGCCTTGGCGATTCCCGTCACCTCACCCGGCTTGAGCTGCCGCTCGTTCAGCACGGTGACAAACTCCCTCTGGCAGGCGGGGATTTTCACGGCAATGGGGTCGCTGGCTTCCCCCACGCCGTACGTGAATGTCGCACCGTAGCGGACCACCCACGACTCCATTTTCGCTGTAATTCCTTCGTCCTCCAGGGCGACGTGCCAGTGTTCGGGAATCATCTGATTGGGCAGCAGAAACACTTCCAGCGCGGCGTAGTTCGCCTGCTGTTCGTTCACCAGAATGACCGCGGCCAGCCCCACTTCGGTAAACTTGCCCAGCGCCATGTCGCTGACGAATATGTTGTTGCGGATGTTGTCGTTGATCGGGTACCGATAATACTGCATCAGCTCGAAGTAAGCCTTCTTGGCGGCCTCTTCGTTAAATTTGCCGTCTGCCCCGTAGAAGTCGGCGTTATTGAGGGGCGTCATGGAGCGCCGAGGCACCACGAGCTTGCGTGCGCGGATTTTCGGGCGTACTTGTTGTGCCGCTGCCAATCCGGCTGCCAGTGCGGTTCCACCGAATCCCAACAACGCTGCACATACCGTGCGACGACGCAGTTTCTTTTCACAGCTCATCTTCTTTTCACTACTCATCATGTGCTCCTGTCGAGAACGTTTTTCTTCGTGACACGCCCGCGAGAGCGTGAACCAGACACTGCCGCTCTTCGGTCAGACGGCGGTCCATCAAATCCCCTCGCGGAAGCGAGTGCCTTGTCAACTCCAAGAATTTAGGGTGAAGTTTTGGTCTCAACGACGGACGACGGACGTCCACGTCCGTCGTACTGGAGAGGTAGCCCATTTCGACGGACGTGCACGCGGTGTCGTACATCCGTCTCGGCCCAACCCTGATTTTTTCGCGTGACAAAGCGCTAGCCTACCACACCTGCAAACCAGTGCATCATTACCAGCGGATTATACCATGATGCACTCGCACATTCATCCAATTGTTGGTGTTATGGTCAGGAGATAAACCAATTCATCGATAAATTGTCAGACAACCACGGCCGACCAGGCGCTGATCAAAAGAGGGCGTATGACTCCTGCCATCGGTCTCTCAGCGCGTGGAAATCACGCGCGTACCAGACATGGAATCATGCCACCCAACAGGGTTCCTGGAGCCCAGGAACGAAAACGCCTCGAAGGGAATGAGTCGCGCAAAAGACCGACCGACAATCTGCCCGAACGATGGACGTCCACCGTCGGCATTCACCACCATCGTCCCGGTGATGAACTTGGCCAACGTCCGTTGAAACAGGGCTTCGGTGAATACGAAATATCCCACCGCCACCATCAGGCCGACCAGGAAACCTACCAACTGCAACTGGCCTCCATCGTCCTCGGCGACCGCCCCGGTCCTTGCTATCTGTATCACCGCGTAAAGAATGCCGATCACGAAGCCGGCCATCGTCGACAATACCTGAATGATGATGTTGTCGATAATCAGGTTCAAGAACCGTTTTCCCTGCGTCGCGATCTGCAACTCTCTGGGGACCCACGATACCTCCGGAAACGAGCTGTCTGTCGCCACCGGACTCGCGTATGGGTTATCTGTCACCGGTCTGGTCCTCCATAGGAATTTCGTTGCCAAAGGATGCCTTCGAATTAAGAAATGGCACGCGTGGCTCAGGCTGGCCAGACAAACACATCTGCTCCACAACAACCACGCGTTAGAAAGATTTTCACGGTAGCCGTCGTTCCGTTCATTCAGAGCTCGGTTCCCTCAACGTTTCCTCGACAAGTTAATGATACCCGGAAGACAAAAGCCGATAAGTTTGTTCGAAACGAGATTGGATTTTAGCATATCGAGGGTAGCATGTGTCCAGGTCACTCTCCGCGATGCCCCGTCAGAACTCGGCCAATCATGCGTTCCTTTTCACGGGAAGGTCCGGAGGAACAGCATGCGTATGTCCGAGGAGGTGTTAGCGATCGCTGCGAAGATGGCGACGGTGTCCGATTTGCACGCGGCATCTTGGCCGCCTGGCCTGCCGGGCTCACGCGCGGTGTGCTATTGTGCTTCTCTAGGCAATCCTCTCTTGCCAGACAGCTGTTTGCCGACAGGTGGTGGACTTCAGGGGGCCATTGGGAAACGTTCGAGCATGTCCTGGGCCATTTGCTGCAGAGAACTCAAGAAGACATATCCTGGCAAGCCGCCGGTCGAGGCGGTGCGCGGGATCGACCTGCATATTGAAGTGGGCGAATGTTTCGGTGTGTTGGGCCCCAATGGCGCCGGCAAGACAACGATGATCGAGATACTGGAAGGTCTCCTGCAGCCGAGCAGCGGCGAAATAGAAGTGCTGGGCATGCACTGGCAGGACCAAGCGGACGCGATTCGCCAGCAGATCGGAATATCACTTCAGGAGACGCAGTTCTCAGACAAATTATCGGTTCGCGAAACGCTGACCTTGTTTCGCAGTTTCTACTCCCGCGGCCTGGACCCAGTCGAGGCGATCAAGCGCGTCGGGCTGGAGGAGAAGTCAAACGCCTGGATCAAACGTCTGTCAGGTGGTCAGCGGCAGCGGCTGGCGATTGCCGCTGCCTTGATTGGCGATCCGGGGTTGCTTTTCTTGGACGAGCCCACGACGGGCCTTGATCCACACTCGCGCCGGCAGTTATGGGAGATCATCGGAGAATTTCGACGGCAAGGTCGTACGACGTTGCTGACCACGCATTACATGGAGGAGGCCGAGCGTCTCTGCGACCGAGTGGCCATCGTGGACCACGGCCGCATGATCGCCAGCGGGTCGCCGCGTGAGTTGATCGCGAGCATCGAAGGTCAACATGTTGTTGAATTCGCGCTGGTCTCGCCGGAAGGCATGAGTCAATCGCTGGCGTTCTGGAATGATTTGCCGTCGGTCACGAGCTGCCGCATCGAATCCAGTGCGATCCATCTCTCGGTGACCCAGCCCCATCGACTGTTGCCGGCGCTGGTCGAACGACTGGAGCGACGACAATGGCAGTTGTCGAACCTGATCACGCGTCATGCCAGTCTCGATGACGTCTTCGTGACGCTCACCGGGCGGCAACTGCAGCAGGATGAGGAGGCGGAGTCGTGAACGATCACCCCCCAACACCAGCAGCTCGCATGCACCCCCTGCTCAGCCTCATCGTCGCTCGCGTACGCGAGTTTTGCCGTGAACCGGCGGCCATTTTCTGGGTGTACATGTTTCCGCTGATCATGGTCGTGGCTCTGGGAATTGCGTTTCGCAACAAGCCGGTAGGTAATTTCGCGATCGTCGTACAGGCTGGCGAGCGAGCCGAACAGGTGCGACAGACGCTACAGCAAGACAGCCGTTTCGAGGTCTTCGTATGTGACGAATCCGAGAGCCGCCTGCGACTGCGAACCGGTCGGGCGGAACTACTGATCGCGGCGTCACCTGATTCTGCCGAAGGTTACACCTACTACTACGATCCGACTCAGGTAAATAGTGTGCTCGCGCGTCAGCTTGCGGACGATGTGTTGCAGCGAGCCGCGGACCGCGACGACGCGTTTCCGGTGCAGGATCAAACCTCCACCGAGCCGGGCAGTCGCTACATCGACTT
Source organism: uncultured Planctomycetota bacterium (assembly GCA_963700575.1). Classification (GTDB taxonomy): domain Bacteria; phylum Planctomycetota; class Planctomycetia; order Pirellulales; family Pirellulaceae; genus JAJRVM01. Next base: position 678,995 of record CAVOYC010000005.1, read on the forward strand.
TCTGGTCCCCGGTCTGTTGGGCATGGGCTTGCTGGGAGGTGGCATGTGGGGTGTCGGCTTCGCCATCGTCGATATGCGGCTGCGAAAACTGCTCAAGCGGTACTTGGCTACGCCGATGCGGCGGAGTCATTTTTTGTCCGCTCTGATGGCGAGCCGTTTGTTGTTCACCGTTCCTGAAGTGCTGCTATTGCTGCTCTTCTCACAATTGTTTTTTGGCGTCACCAGTCAGGGTAGCTATTGGACGCTGGGGTTGTTGATCCTGTTGGGTACGTTTGAGTTCTCGGGCCTTGGATTGCTGGTCGCCTGCCGCGCACAGACGATTGAAACCGTCTCGGGAATCATGAATGCCGTGATGTTACCGATGTGGATTGGCTCGGGGATTTTTTTCTCGGCCCAGCGATTTCCGGAAAGCGTGCAACCGCTACTCGCCCTGCTGCCGCTGACGCCCCTAATCAATGCGATGCGGAGTGTCATGCTGGAAGGCGCGAGCTTGTTCGCACTCGGTCCTCAGCTCGCGATGATCATCGCCTGGGGCGCTGTTTCCTTCGTGCTCGCGCTGCGTTGGTTCCGCTGGAACTAGCACCCAGCCAAAGATGGCCGGCGTTCAAAATTCATCGACCCACGTAAGGGGCACGTCAATGCCCCACCGACCTCGTGTCGGTGGTTTCGGGTTTGACAACTACCGCGAGCTCCCCACCGACCTCGTGTCGGTGGTTTCGGGTTTGACAACTACCGCGAGCTCCCCACCGACCTCGTGTCGGTGGTTTCGGGTTTGACAACTACAAGGTGATGCATTTACAAACCGCGGCCGAGCGAGAACGTTTCCGGTTGGCCGGCAGGTGGCGGAGGCCGAATCACGCCGCGGCTTGTTTCGGTCTCGGCTGCGTGCCGATGGAATTCACCCGCTCCGCTCGACCCATCAGTGTTGTGACGGCTCGCGGTAGTTATCAAACGTGCCTTCCACCGGCACAAGGCCGGTGGCGTGCTCCGCCAGCTTGATGCTTGTTCGTTGGCTGCGGCTTTGTCGCATCAGAAGCTAATTGCCGCGCCCACCGACCTCAATAGAGCGTCCAATTGACGCCCGTGCCCAACACAGTGGTGCCGGACGGCTTCGCACCAAACTCGTTTCTATAGATGTACACGGTCGTTGCCGGATTCGTGCTGTAAATGAGGTCCGGCACCTGATCGCCATCGATGTCAGCCTTGAGACAGATGATCGATTCCGTGTTGGGATCTGGAGCGGTTTCCGTCGGCGATACAGGCATCTCAAAGATCGCCTGTTTTCTGCCTGTTTCTCCATCGTACATGGCGGGAGGTTGACCAACGACAATCGACTCGACACCTTTGCCATACCAATCGACGAGGCGATGGAAACGGCTCTCGTCGTTCAAGATCTGGCCCAACAAAGTCCCCTGTCCGTCCAACACCCAGATCGGTTGCTGGCCATGGGGAGCATAAGGGATGTCCACCACGATCTGACGACCAGGCACCTGCCGACATACTTTGCCCACATCAATCGACTCAAAGTGCCATCCCGGCAGGTTCCAGAGAACGCACCCCGTACCGTCCATGACCGCGATGCGGTCGCCGCCGCAAAAAGTGAGAGCGAGAGTCGATTGGGATTCGTTCTCACCGCGCGAAAACAGACGCGCGCAATCGAGATGTCCTTCACCGAGACGCTTTCCGGCAGCCAGTGCCGGGTCGTTGTCGTCCAATGCCCATCGCTGGGAACCGTCGGCGTTTAGCATGGCAAACCCCGCGACAATCTCGTCCCTGCCATCACCGTCGATATCCATGGGTCGCGGTTGATGAGCCGTGCGTTGCCCTCCCGGCATTTCGACAGTCCACAACTGTTGGCCCTCGCGATTGAACGCCCAGATCTGTGTGTACCGTGTCTTGACCAGCACGTCGGTCGCTCTTTCTCCTCCCGAAAGATTGCAGAACACAAGGCAATCCGAGGCGCCGGCCGGAATCACGAAGCGACGTTTTTCCCGCCCGGTGCGCCCGTCAATTTCCACCACTGCCCGGTCGGTGGCCACGATCACTTCATTCTTCCCATCGCCGTCCCAGTCGTAGACCTGAGCAGCAACATCATGGTGCAATTTGTTTCGCCCGGCCTCGGCCCGTCCCCAGCGCCAGAGAACGGAACCGTCCAGCCGATGAACGACAATGGAAGAGGTATAGTGCACATCGTTTTCGTCGTGGTTTCGAGCGCTGACGATTTCCGCCCGAGAGTCCCCGTCCAGATCGCCGGCCACAATCCAAGCGCCTCGAAATTGAGGATCGAGCTGGATCACCCGCCAAGGCTGGAGGTGCGCCACATTCTCATCCGGCACGTCGTCGCAGCGCACGTCAAACAGTGTGGGGATCGGAGCATCAGCGGCATTTGGAACCACAAAAAAATCGGCAGCCGATGCGCGGGAGATCCCTAACAACAGCCCCGCAAAACAGATGATGTTTACTTGCCGGTTCATGACGGTCGCCTCTTCTGTGCGAATCACCTTGGACCTGAAGAGTTGCCCCACTACTCCGCTCGCGCACCATCACGAGCCGCTTGAATGACGAAGTCAATCAACTCCTGCATTGGCTCGGCCTCCACACAGACCGCATTAGATTTCCTGCCACATTCCAGGAACGGGTGCCGGGTAACGACCATTCTCGTCCGCCTGGACCGGCGCCGGACTGTCGGCGGTCAATTCGGCCACATTCGGACAGAACTGGAAGTTCGAGGCCATCGCCTCGTCCCAGGTGACGATCTGCCCGGTGTGGACAGCCGCTCGGCCCATGATGGCCCCCAGGTTGGAAAGGGCTGCACGGCGGGCCTCGTTGTGCGGCCGATCGTTGCGAATCGCATTGAGCAACACTTGCCACTCGGCCTGCCACGGGTTGACCGCTTCCTTCTCGGGTTTCCAGGCCACGTTTCTCGGAGTCGATGCGCTGATCCTTGTAGATCTGTGATGTGGGCGCGTGAATGTTACCCGAAAACTGCGCGGCGCATCTTGGTGCCGTGAATGTACGTGGCGAAATCGTTGAAGCAATTGGGGATGTAGCGGCCCGTCACCAGCGCCTTGGTACCGTCGGCAAACGTGTATTCGATCGAGTAGCTGTCCAGGTTCTGGCTGCAATCGGTACTGTCGGCACGACGACCGCCGACGCCATGTGCCGACACAGGCCACGCGTCCTTGATCCAGAAACACTCGTCAATCTGGTGAATCATCAACTCGATGAAAACACCACCTGAAGACCACAGGAACTGATAGGGATGGCCGGGATAGAGTTGCCACATGAGTTCATTCTGGCCAGACGGGAAGGGCCCCATCGTATAGCCGGAATCCATGCGGTAAGCACGGATGAGCTGCACATCGCCCAAAGCTCCTTCGCGGATCTTTTCGATGAGGGCCTGCCGGGCGGTGGAATGACGAGCCATGAGTCCCGCAGCGATTTTGAGATTCTTCTTTTCCGCAGCTTCTCCAGCGCGAAGAATCTGCTGCACGCCGCCCGGATCGGCGCAAAATCCTTCTCCATAAATACGTTCACACCCTTCTCTACGGCATACTCCAGATGGACCGCACGAAAACCCGCGTGCGTGGTCAACAGAGCAACATCGCCAGGCCGCAGACAATCGATCGCCTTGCGATACGCGTCAAAACCCAAAAACTGCCGATCCTTCGGCACATCGATCTTGTCGCCGAGCAATTCACGCAGCACCCGTTCCCCTCTTTCTAAACGTTCAGGCAACAGATCGGCCATGGCGACCAGCTTGATCGGACCACTTGACTTCGGATCGCTGGCATCGCCCCCCAGCACAAGCCCGCCCGCGGACATGGCATTGCCGACGGCACCGCAGCCACGTCCACCACTGCCAATCAACGCCAATTGGATTGTGCTGTCCTCAGCGGCAAAAACATGTGGAATCGCCACTCCCGCCAGAGCAGAGGTCGTGGCAATCCCGACCGTGCTTTTCAGGAACTCACGACGTGGCGTAACGGATTCCGCTTTTTTACTCATAGTGGTATCACTCCAAGCAGGGTTTGGTGGGTCTTCGCAACCAACACGAAATCGTCAACATGCCGTGCGAACCAGCGGTCGCAGGACCTCGCGGGCGTTGACTACCACGAATTTCCCAGTGAGCCACTGGAAAGTCAACTTGGCATCACAACTTTTCTTCGCTTGCCGGAATTGGGCGACCGGCACAAATCTTGATCCCCGTGGGGGTGGCTTCCAGCTGAGTTGTGGGAGCAATGTGACGGGCTTAGAATACGGTCCTGCTGAGAGTCACGCCGGAATTGGATTTACCATCGTCTGGAGAGATGCAGCAGAGTTCCGCACCGAATACATGCAAGGTTGGTCTCTCTGAGCTCTTTGTACGGCTTATTGTCAACACCCCCGTAAGGAGTGGCATATGTCTCGTCCAATGTTGATTGCATTGTTGGTTATCTCTGGATTCATAGTTCGAGCCCCAGCAACCGAACATCAGGGGGTGGACCTGGCCGGGCTGGACGGGTGGGATATTGTTGTTGCTCAAGACGCGCCGCCCAGCGAGGCTTATGCTGCCGAGGAGTTTCGTACGATTTTCGCTCAGGCGTCGGGGATCGAGCTGCCGATTGTTACGACCTCCGATCGTAACCATTCTCATGTGCTGATCGGCGGCAGCGAGTTGCTTGCGAAGAGTTTCGCGGACATTGATATTTCTGCGATGGGCTCGGAGGACCTGCGGATCATCATCCGCGATAATCTCATCGCGATTGCAGGTGGACAACCGCGTGGGACGCTCTACGGAGTCTACACGTTTCTGGAGGACTACCTGGGCGTTCGATTCCTGACGGCCGATCACACGCACGTCCCCAAGTTCACCGGGAAGGTCTTGGTGGGCCCGCTCGATCGGACCTACGCGCCGCCACTGTCATTTCGCTGGAGCTATTACGGCGAGACAAATCGCTCGCCGATGCTGGCTGCCCGACTGCGAGTCAACACGATCGCCGGCGAGACAAAGTATGGAGGAAAAACCGGCCAGTCGCTCATCAGTCACTCGTTCGGCTACCAAGTCCCGCTGGCAAAATACGGAAAGGAGCATCCCGAATATTTTGCTCTCCGCGACGGCAAGCGTCTCTCAGAGGGCAAAGACGACTGGTTCGAGACCGAACCCTGTCTGACCAACCCAGCGGTGCTCAGGATCGTCAAAGAATGGGTATTAACCGACCTCAAGGCACACCCCGAGAAGGAAAACATCTCGGTCAGCCAGAACGACAACGCCAAGCACTGCCTCTGTCCGGACTGTAAGGCCATCGACGACCGCGAAGGCACTCCGATGGGTACGCTGCTGGAGTTCGTTAATGCTATTGCGGATGATGTCGCGAAAGAGCACCCGGAGGTCAAGGTGGGAACGCTCAGCTACTGGTATACGCGCAAGCCACCCAGAACGCTCAAACCGCGCGCGAACGTCCAGATCCAGCTATGCAGCATCGAGTGCTGCGTGATCCACCCGATCAACGACCCGTTGTGCGAGAAGAACGCGCAGTTCTGCAAGGATATGGATGAGTGGGGCAAGCTGACCAAGAACATCTTCATCTGGAACTACAACACGAACTTCAGCAATTACCTGTTGCCTTGCCCCAACCTGCGTGTGATCGAGCCGAACATTCGCTACTTTGTGGCCAACGGCGCGAAGGGCGTCTTCATGCAGGCGGCCGGCAACTCGACCGGCGCCGAGTTGTCCGACCTGCGCAACTATGTGCTGGCCAACTTGCTCTGGGACCCGACCCGCAGCGGCCAGCAACTGATCGACGAATTCCTCGATCTGCACTACGGCCCGGCCGCTCCTCCCATACGGCGGTTCATCAATTTGTACCATGACCACTGTGAGTCAACGGGGATTCATCGAAATTGCTTCGGCCGCGCAAACGACTACGGGATTGATGCATCTATCACCCAGGCCGCCATGGATGCGTTTGCGGAAGCACTCGCGCTGGCCGACAACGATGCGATCAAGTCACGCGTCGAGAAGGCTTCGATCTGCGCTTACCGATGTGCCATCGATCCGGCTTGGGAGGTGCCCCATGGCAAGCAACCGCTGGAGGCCGCCGCGGCGGAGAAGATCCGGCCCTTGGTCAAGCGATTTTTCGAACTGTGCGCGACATTCGAAGTGCCCATGTTCTCTGAAGGCACAAGTATCGACCAGGCGAAACAGCGTCTGCGAACCAACCTGGGACTCCAGGAAGGCGAAGAGTTCTAGAGGGTACAGCGCCAGTTTGCAGCAGTGGATATGCGTAACTCGTGTCTCTATAACAGACTCTCGCCACCGGGCTCGTCCCGGTGGGTCTACGTTTGCGGACTACTCGGGCAGACCGACAAGGCGCCCTTTACCACCGGGACCAGCCCGGTGGCGATAAGGCTCGTGCTAATTCGGCCTTGAAGATGATCGGAAATGTGAAAATGGCGCTGTCCAACTAGAGTGTTACTCAATAACGTGTCCGCACGGTGCGCGCACGTTGGGTGGTGGCCGCCGGCCACATTAGGTCCAGGCTCTACACGTTACACAATGGCACAAGGAACAACACATGGTTCGCACGGCTTTAGTCGCCTTGGCGGTGATGGTCGGGTTCGCGACCGGAGCAAATGGCCAGCGAGTCCCGCTCTGGAACGGCCATGCACCGATCGGCGACGGCAAGTTTGAAGATTCCGAGGCATGGATCACCGTCCATCGACCCGAACGGGGGAATGGAACCGCGATCGTGATCTGTCCTGGAGGAGGATACGGGACGCTGGTCACCGGTCCTGAGGGACATGGCATCGCCCGGTGGCTCAACAGTCACGGCGTGGCCGGCGTGGTGTTGGAATATCGTCTTCCCGCAGGTCGCCCCTTCGTGCCGTTGCTCGACGCCCAGCGGACGATTCGAACGGTTCGCTCCAACGCGACCAAGTGGCATCTCAATCCGTCGCACATCGGCATCATGGGTTTCTCGGCTGGTGGTCATCTGGCATCGACCGCTGCCACACACTTCGACGATGGAGATCCGAAGGCGGACGACGCCGTTGACCGTGTTGGCTGTCGGCCCGATTTCGCGATCCTTGTTTATCCCGTCGTGACAATGGGCAAGGAGACCCATCAGGGTTCAAGGACGAATCTGCTGGGTATAGAGCCGTCGCCGAAACTGGTCGAACTGTTCTCGAACGAGCAACAGGTATCGGATCGAACGCCTCCCATCTTCCTGGCTCACGCTCGCGATGATAAACCGGTGCCGTTAGCGAACAGCAAGGCCCTCCACGAAGCTCTCCAAGCTCATAACATCCGATCGCAGTTTCTCGAAATCCCCTCAGGTGGGCACGGCTTGAACGGTTACCAGGGACCCATGTGGGATGCCTGGCAGGAGCAATCGCTGGCGTGGTTGGCTGAGCTGAAATTCATCCCCACAAGATCGCCGTAGCGCGCCCTCCTCACCCCGCCCCCCGCCGCCGGGCGCAAATGGTGCCCCAATTGGTCCCCATCACATCGGTGTACCGATCGATTTGGAATCCCAATTCAACCAGACGTTCAACAAGCTCGCGAGACTGTTCGTACTTGTCTCGATTGGGAAACGTATGATATTCGAGCACCACTTTGTTCACGCGCCGGGAGACTTCCGGGTTCAGTCCCTGTAGGATCTCAAACTCTGCCCCCTCGCAATCGAGTTTCAAGAAGTCGCAGCGCGGCAGCTGATACTCATCAAACACGTCTTCCAAGGTCACGCCCGGGACTTCTTCGAAAGCCTGACTCTGCTGTGCCAGGTCCCGCAGCAGGCTGTGGCCGCCCGATCCGTAGCTGCTCAAATAGACCCGTGCTGGCCCTTGGTGCGCCACCAATGCCGCTCGTTTGGCGCTGACGTTGTCGACACGATTCAGGGCAACATTCGCGACCAGCAGTCGATAGTTGTCCTCAATCGGCTCGAGAGACACCACGCGTCCCAGCCGAGCCTTGTTGGCGGCGTACAAGGCGAAGGAACCGATATTGCCACCTGCATCCACGACCATATCGCGTGCACCAATCTCGTATCCCGCCGGAACGTACTCCTCATCTACCACGACCTCTCGAACAAAGTGTTCGTCGGCGGCCAATCGTCTTACGCGGAACCGCAGTCCGCCCGCCGTAATGGTTTTGTGCCGACGCCCCACCAGAATCGACAATCGATCCAAGGCGACCTGGAACGCGGTTGGGAAACGATGCTCCCGCACCATCGCATGGCACGCGCGTTTCCACCAATTGCCTTGCGCGGGAACGGGGGGCGGTGGGGTCACAGATGTCGGTTTCGGCACGTTGACTGGTAACACTCGTAATTATCGTGTCTACTAGCTCGGATACAGGCCATCGTCCGGCGGCGGACTTCCGGCCTGGACAGTGAGAGTGCGGACCGTTGGGCTTCATGCCACGTCATTGACTCGCTGGCGTTTCGCCGCTCAGTGATGTCACGTAAACATCATTTTGAGTACTGTAAGAGCATGGCACAGCGGCTGGTCGGTCGCAAGCGTGGATTCTCGAAGAGGTACCAGGGTCATGGCTGTCGAGCGAACGGAGATCCCGGCGACGGCTGAGCCTCCTCCTGGCAAGAAGTTACGTATTGTCGTTTGCCTGAGCCATTTTTACCCGACGGTTGGTGGCGCCGAACAACAACTACTGCAGTTGGCGCGCCGTTGGGCGGCCAACGGTCACAACGTGCGCGTGATCACTCGTCCCGTGCCAGGCCTGTCTCGCCGCGATGAGCTCGATGGTGTCGAGATCCTTCGCTCCATTCGTACCTTGTCGCTTGGACCCTTGTTCGGAGCCACGTTTATCTGCAGTCTGGTGGCAAGTCTCGTTCGGCTTGGCACTAGATACGACCTGGTACTGGCCGCACAAGCTCCGTGGGAAGCGGTCGCCACCGGTCTGATCAGACGGCTCACCGGCAGGCCCACAGCCGTGCGATTGGCCAACACGGGATCCTACGGCGATCTGCGGCAGCTGGAGCGTGCCACCGGGCGCGGCGTTCTGACCTGGTGCGTCAAGAGCAACAGCGCGTTCATTGCCCTGTCCAAGGAGGCGTCGGACGAGTTGCGGCAACTGGGATGCCGGGAGGATAGCATCTGGCAACTCACCAATGGCGTGGATACCTCGTACTTCGTGCCTCCCGATTCTTCGGACCGTGAGCGAGATCGAACGGTCTTGTTTGTGGGACGACTGAGCGAGCAGAAGAATCCCCTGACGTTGCTCCTCAGTTGGCAACGTGTCAATGCCCAGCAACAATACCGGCTGTTGATCGCCGGTGACGGGCATCTCGCATCGTCGATCCGACAGCTCATTGGGGACTGGCAGCTCGGCAACGTCGAACTGCTGGGACATCGTCCTGATCTTCGTAGCGTCTACCATCGAGCCAGCGTGTTCGTGCTTCCCAGCCTGTCGGAAGGCTGCTCAAATGCCCTGCTGGAGGCAATGGCCTGCGGTTTGTGCCCGGTCGTGTCCAACATTGGCGGCAACACCGACGTGATTGTCGATGGAGTCAACGGACGAACCGTCGAGGCGCGGAACGTCCAGCAACTGAGTGACACGCTGTCCGAAATGCTGACCGATCGGGAGGCACGCGAGAGACTCGCCAAGGCGGCCCGCAACCACGTGGTAGCACATCATGATGCGGACCACGTGGCTCGTCAATACCTGGACTTGTTCGTCCGCATGATGGAGTAACCTGTGTGTGGCATAGCAGGGATTGTCGTTTCGGAAGGCAACACGTTTTCTTCGGCGTGCGTTGCACGCCGCTCGCAGGAAACTCGAGCACCGCGGTCCGGACGGCAGCAGCACGTGGGCGAACACAAGTCACACCGTCGGCCTAGTCCACACACGGTTGGCTATCGTCGATCTGGCCGGCGGCAAACAACCGATTGCCAACGAAAACGAAGACGTGCACGTCGTTTTCAATGGTGAGATATACAATCACGTTGAATTGCGGTCCGACCTTGAGCATCTGGGACATCGTTTTCGCACGCGGTGCGACACCGAAGTGCTGGTTCATCTTTACGAACAATACGGTCCAGAGCTGTGCGCGCACTTGAATGGAATGTTTGCATTCGCGATCTGGGACGAAGTCCGACAGACACTGGTGCTGGGGCGTGACCGACTGGGACAAAAACCACTCTACTTCTGCCGCGATGGCCATAGGTTGGTCTTCGCCTCAGAGTTGAAGGCCCTGCAGACGTTGCTGGAACAGCAGCCGGTGGTGAATCCACGGGCCATCTACGACTTTCTCACATTCAAGTACGTGCCGCACGAGTCTGGCGTGTTCACGAGCACCGAGCAACTGCCGCCGGGTCACTACCTTACCTGGCAGGGGGGAATACTCAGATCGACGGCTTACTGGTCCTACCCCGAGCCGCGCGAGGAATTCGCTGGCAGCTTTGAGGAAGCCGCTGGCACATTGCGTGAACTGCTGCGGGATGCAACGCGATTGCGGTTGCGGAGCGACGTTCCCGTGGGCGTGTTGCTTTCCGGCGGCATCGACTCGGCGCTGGTCGTCGGCTTGATCGCGGAGGCTGACATCCGGCCGATTCAGACGTTTACGGCAAGCTTCGAAGGACAGGGCCCGGACGAAAGGCCCTATGCGCGTGCGGTCGCCAATCGTTTCGGTACCGACCATCGCGAACTGCGCGTTGCGATACCTCCACGCGAACTCGTCTACCGCGTACTGGACCAATTCGACGAGCCGTTCGCCGATACGAGTGCCATTCCCACGTATCTGATCTGCCAGCAGGCTCGCCAGCACGTCAAGGTTGTGCTCACCGGTGACGGAGGTGACGAGTCGTTTTTGGGTTACTCTCGTTACGCTTTGCTGCGCCGCTATTTGCAGCAGCGTCGCTGGATGTATCCGCTGCTGTGTAACACGGGACTGAGCGCATGGGGAAGGTGGCTTTGCCCATGCCCGCAAGAGCGAACGCTTCGCCGTCGGATTCGCACGTTCACCAATCTGTGGCAGCCAGGTCCGGCGGACGTGTACGAGCGGTGGTATGCGGCCTTCTCGCGGGAGTTGAAGCAACAGCTCTGTCGCACAGAGCTGCGTCAACTGTTGGATGACGCTATCGACACACAGCAGTGGATGGCCGACAGACTGACTGGGTTGTCGAGCACCGACCCCGTTGCGGCCGCCGCGGCGTTCGATCTGCGTCATTATCTGCCCGACGCTGTGCTGGCCAAAGTGGACCGGGCCAGCATGGCACACGGCCTGGAATGCCGCAGCCCACTGCTGGACCACCGGATCGTTGAGTTCGCTGCGCAGCTGCCTGTCCATTGGCGGCTGCACCCGCAACATGGCTCCAAGTGGATCCTGCGCATGGCGTGCCGCGATCTGCTGCCGCCGGAAATTTTTGAGCGGCCCAAAACGGGGTTTGGAGCTCCTGTGGGGGATTGGCTGCGGCAGGATCTGAACGAGGATGTGGCCCACGAGTGTCTGCCAACAGGTGGGCTGGAACAATGGTTGAACCGCAGCGTCGTCGAGCGTCTGATTCGCGACCATCGACAAGGAATCGAGGATCACACATATCGTCTCTGGACCCTCCTGGCTCTCAATCGATTCTGGAGCCAGACGCACCGGTAGTTGGTTAGTGAAGAGTTGACAGGGGTGGGCTCAGGGAACATATCCAAAGAACATGCATGAAAAAGAGGACTGCCCGCCACCGGCCTTGTGCTGGTGGAACGCACGTTTGCCAACTACCAGCGACCAGCGAAACTCCTCTCGGTCGAGCGGCAGAGGTGATTTCCACCGGCACTCAGCCGAGACCGAAACAAGCCGCGGTGTGATTCGGCCTCGGCAATGTGCCGGCGGGGTGGAAAGGTTTTTGCTCGGCCGCAGTTTGCTAAAGCATTGCCTTGTAGTCGTCAAACCCGAAACCACCGACGCGAGGTCGGTGGGGTTCTCGCCTACTTGTCAAACCCGGAACTGCCCGCCACCGGCCTTGTGCCGGTGGAAGGCCCGTTTAAAAACTACCTGCGCCCCCGTAAACACTGGTCGGTCGAGCGGAGCGGGTAAATTCAAGCGGCACCCAGCCGAGACCGAAAGAAGCTGCGGTGTGATTCAACCTATTCCTCCTGCGGAGCCGACGATGCAACATTTCCCATGCCGCAGTAGTGACCAGCCGACTGTCCTATTTCTGGCGTTTATCGAGGATGCGCCGCAGAGTGTCCGCCGCATCTTGACTTTTGTTGACAGCGAACCACCTTTGAGAATTCTCACCCGCGGAGATTACGGAGAGTGTGAGTGCTGAAGTCTGGTCCCCGAGGAGAGCCCGATCGTGGACCACCAACAGGAAGAAGCCGGCCGAGTCTTCCGACGAGGTCCATGTCGGAAGATACAGTAGTTCGACTCCGCCCGCCGCGCTCTTCCAACACGAGACTTGCCGCGCGACGTCGAACTGCAGGACAGGTGTATCAGCCAGCGCCAATCGAAAGCCTGCCGTTTCCGGTTGACTGAGCCAACCCATCCCACCCGAGAAACAGAGGACGAGGGGCCCTTCACCGCCGGCTGCCGAGATATTGGACGCCTTCCACTGCGCTGTGTGTCCCAGCCCGGCCTGCCTCACGATCGGCCGTGTCGGCGAGTTTCGGCCCAAATAGTCGTACCAGGCCGATTCCTCACAGGCCAGGTGCACGACACGATCAAACCCGTTCGCGGCGTTCACGCAGAGATTTCGCATCCGCTCGACCAGCACCTGTTGCGACGGATCCAAGGCCGCAATTCTCTGTTGCACGCTTCGCAGACCGATCCCATTCGGATCGGGATGCGCAAAAATACCCGGTTGCTTTCCCCCTTGCACAGTCCGAAACCGATCTCCCAACAACGCATTCACGGCCGTCACGATCTTGTCCTCGATCGCATCGCTGAAACGACTTGGGCGATTGTAGTACGTCATGGACGAGTCAGCCTCGTACCCTCCTTCACGCAAGACACGGCGTGACGGAATGTAGCAGGGAACGTCGTTGCTCCAACCATTGAGCCAGATTCGTCGCCAGTCATTTTCCGTTTTCAATCTGACGGCATAGTTGACACAGACTTCTCCTGGAAGAAACACCATCGCCAGATCAGGCCCGAATTGCCAGGTCGCGATGCGGTAGTCCAATTGCGGATCGAGCGCGCTGCGCTCTTCGATTTGTTGCAGCATTTGACGCCCATGCGTACCCTCGAAGCCGCGCAGCGTTGCACGTTCGCGCCAATAAGCTACATCGTGGACTGTTGCGTAAGGCAGCTGAATCGTCGTCATGTTCGACTGCAGGACACCACCATCTAACGGCCGCAGCATGTGTGTCGTCATCAGCCGGTTGACCTCACCTGCGAGCGTCTTGCCATGTTGGGCCGCCAGGTCAAGCGTACCGGTCGGCTGAGGGCCAATGTCCGCGCCGCAACCAATCGTCGTCAACGAAACGGCACCTTTGTAGAGTCGCTCGATCTCCTGGTTGGCGTATCCCGCCCAGTCGCCTCCCACGTGGCTTGTCGCACCGACGGTTGTGCAATGGCAGGCGTAGTTGGTCCAAATCGCGATCACCTCGCCGTGCACATCTTTGGCAACCAACAGCGGGAGACTGTGATCGACCGGACCGTCGGGCTGAAACCCAAAATTGCGCCAGGTACCAGCTTCCAGCAACCGGCGGTTTCCTCCGAAGGTGACTATCCCTTGTCCCCACGCTAAAGATGCATCAACCTGGCTGGTCATCGCTTCCAGGGCCAGTGCCACGAGATGCTCTTCCAATGTCTGGGCGTAACGCTGCACGGCCGCCCACTGCTCGTCGCTGTACCGCTCGGCCCAAAGCACTGGCGCATAGCCGGGCAGGGTGGGTGCATTGTGTGTGTGTGTCGAACAAATGACAAAACGGGAACGTTCGATCTCCTGGCGGCGATTGACGCGCTCGTACACACGTTCAACCATTTCAGCCGGCACGCCGCAATTGTCGACAGCCATCACCAGATGCGGGTACTGCGCTGCAATGACCAGCGCCCGTGCCCACAACTTTGTGTCGATGCCGTCGCTCGGCGCGGTTCGACTGCCATAACCGGCCAACAGTACCGGCTCGATGGGCGTCACATCACGTTTCGCCACTCCGATCTTCCACTGCGCAACGGCGTGCCGCGATATCATGGCACTCAAGACCATCACCACGACAAACGGCACCAGTTTCTTGTTCATAGCACCACCTTTGGCAGACAAAGGGACACACTGCACGTGCCGTGCCCGTAGAGTCCGAAAAGAGGAAATGGTGAGAAGCCGGACGAACATTGAACTTCCGAATTCGAACATCGAGTAATGAAAAACTTGAACGGAGGCAGGACATCGTTTCGTACTCCGCGCGGTGATCTGTGGCTCACAGCCAGCAGCAAGAAGCCCCGTTAACGAGGCTCTTCACGGGCACGGCAACCTCGAGCTAAAGCACGAGGCCATTACTATGGACCGGAAAACGCTCGTCAACGAGGGCGGAACACCAAGTGATCGAGCATGCCACGCAGCCGAGTTCGACCTCATCATGACTGAACCTGGCAGCGGGATCACCGCAACGCGTGCCAGAAATTCAGCTGGCCGCATTGTAGCACGAAGCGGCCAGTTTCTGGTACAACATAGGACCTGCTGCATAACTGCTCGATTCACACCAACCTTGGGAGAAACTGCGATGAAATGGCTGGCAACCGCCTCGTGGACGTGTCTTTTCCTCGCTGCTGTCCTATCGGCCGGCGTCGCTGCGGCCGCGGAGAAGAATCTCGATGCGGCGGCGGCCCGGAAGATCTTCACCGATCCGCCCCGCCAATACGCCACCGCGCCGCTTTGGGTGTGGAACGACATGCTGACCGACGAGCAGATTCGCGGCACCATGCGTGACCTGGCCGGCCAGAAGGTGATGCAGGTCTTTGTCCACCCGCGGCCCGGGCTGATGACGCCTTATCTCAGCGACGAGTGGTTTCGGCTGTGGAAAGTCGCGCTCGACGAAGCCGAAAAACTCGATATGAATGTATGGATCTACGACGAGAACTCGTACCCCTCAGGGTTCGCCGGCGGACATGTACCTGAACTGATGCCCGAATCGCGAGGCCGCGGGCTGGTCTTTCGAGACGAGCAGCAAACACCACGGATAGGGCCCGACACGGTCGCGGTCTATCAGGTCACGCCCGAAGCCTTGGAAAACATCACCCCGAAGCTCCGCGGCGGCGAAACCGTGCCTGAAGGACGCTATGTGGTGGCATCCGTTGTGCGAGCCAAGAACTCACCGTGGCACGGCGATCGCTGTTACGTCGACCTCATGTACCCCGGCGTCACTGAAAAATTCCTGGAAGTAACCCTCGACGCCTATAAGAAAAACATCGGCGATCAATTCGGCAGGCGGGTCTTAGGCGCATTCACCGATGAGCCGAACGTGAGACCCGCCGGCGGCTTGCCCTGGACCGACCATCTTCCCGCCGAATTCCAGAAACGGTGGGGCTATGACCTGTTGGAACATCTGCCGAGCCTGATTCGGCCCGTCGGCAACTGGAAGCAGGTCCGACACGACTACTTCCAGGTCGTCCTGGATCAGTTTATCGAACACTGGGCCAAACCGTATTACAACTGGTGCGACAAGAACGGTATTGCGTTCACAGGTCACTACTGGGACCACGAGTGGCCCAACTGCATCGGCGTGACCGACAACATGGCGATGAGCGCCTGGCAACACATGCCTGGCATTGATTGCCTGATGAATCAGTATCGCGAGGACACACACGCTCAGTTCGGCAACGTGCGGTTTGTCAAAGAAGTACAGAGTCTCTGCAATCAGTTGGGCCGCGAACGTTTTCTCTGCGAAGTCTATGGAGCGGGTGGCTGGGACCTGCGTTTTGAGGACATGAAGCGAATCGCCGACTGGCTGGGCGTGCTGGGTGTGAACCTGTTTGATGAGCACCTTTCCTACGTCACCTTGCGCGGCGCTCGCAAGGCCGACCACCCGCAGTCCTTTTCGTACCATGAACCGTGGTGGGATTCGTACCACGTGATGGCGCAGTACATCACGCGGCTCTCGGCAGCAATGTCGATGGGCCAACAACGCAACCATGTGCTGGTGATCCAGCCGACAACCACCGCTTGGATGTATCAAGCCGATTCCACTCAGGCCGGCAAACTTGGCGAGGTGGGCAAGACGTTCTTTGACCTGGTGATGAGACTTGAGCAGGCGCAAGCGGAATACGATATCGGCTGCGAGGACGTCATGGCCAGACATGGTACGGTAGACACCGCACCGGCGACTGGTGGCACCACACTTAACGTGGGGCAGGCGGCATACAAAACCGTCGTGCTGCCGCCAATGACGGAGACACTCCGCAGCGAGACGATGAAGCTGCTAGAGACGTTCTCGGATGCCGGAGGGCAGATCATCTCGTGCGGCGCGCCGCCGGCTTTGGTGGACGCCCGACCGTCGGACCGCGGCGCCAAGCTGGCCCGGCGTTCCAACTGGAAGCAAGTCGACGCGGCGCAGGTCACCGGGATGTTGGTGCCGTTGTTGGGTCACGACCGCTTCGCGATCCATCGCGCTGACGGTGACAAGGGCATCCTCTTCCACCAGCGCCGTCAGCTGGCTGATGGCGAGCTGTTACTATTGGTCAATACCAGTATCGACGCCCCGTCACAGGGCGTGATCGAAACCCAAGCCAAGGGCATCCAGAAATGGGACCTGTTCACTGGTGAAGTGAGTGCCTATCCGTTCGCGCTGGAAGCCGAAACAGCAAGATTTGACTTTGAGCTTCCTCCTTGCGGAAGTCTGTTGCTGCTGTTGGCAGAGAATCCCAGTGAACCGGGAAAAGTCGCTCAGAAAAGCGCGTCACGGGTTGCACCAAGTTCAGCCATGCAGATCCGGCGGGTCGCGCCCAACGTACTGACGCTCGATTACGTCGATATTACTGCTGGCGACGAGACACGCACGAACCTCTACTACTACCGCGCCAACCAGATGGCGTGGCAAAAAAACGGTCTGGCACGCGATCCGTGGGACAGTGCCGTGCAGTACAACGAAGAATTAATCTCCCAGACATTTCCAGCGAATAGCGGTTTCGAGGTCACCTACCGATTCACGATCGAGGGGACCGTACCCAAGGGGCTGCAGATCGTGATCGAGCGGCCCGACTTGTACTCGATCACCTGCAACGCCGCGCCGATCACTCCGTCCAAGGACTCGTGGTGGCTGGACAAGGCGTTTGGAAAAATCGACATCGCCTCACAGGCCAGACTGGGCGAGAACAGCGTGACACTCAAGGCCCGACCTTTCACGATGTTCCATGAAATCGCCGCGGCATTCGTCCTGGGTGAATTCTCGCTGCGATCCACTTCCAACGGCTTTGTGATCGTGCCGCCCGCGACTCCGACAATCACCAAGGGCCTGGCCCACGCCACCGATATCGAAGGCGTGGCGTGGTTGACGTCGGGCATCGGCTATCATCGCGACCCGGCGGCCCAGGAGGGAAATGACGGAGCACCTTACGTAGTCTTTGACCTCGGGCGAACCGTCAACCTGGCGGCGATCGAGGTGTGGAACTACAACGAAGCCGCACTCCCAGACCGGGGCGTGAAGAAGTTGGAAATTGCCGGCTCCATCACGCCAGATGGACCCGACGCCTGGTCCCCGTTGGGTACCTTTGACTTGGCACGCGGCCCGGGCGGCGCGGTGGGAGCAAAGACCGCTTTTGCTGAGACGCTGCCGGTAACGGGCAAGGCCGCCCGCTACGTGAAGTTCACGATCCTGTCTAACCACGCCGACGTGAACTTCCCGACCACCGATGGTAGCAAGGGTAACGCCTTTGTCGGACTGAGCGAGGTGCGTTTTCATGCTGCCAGCGTCAGTGGGCCGTCAGATCCGATCGAGAACGTGAAAATCCACTCCGTCTCCAGCGAACTGTCGCAGCCCGGCGGACATGACCGGCGTGCGATCCACCTGGTCGACGGCAGTGGACTGGGTGAAGCCGCTGTGGGCTGGAATCAGCAAGGTATGCCATTCTACGCAGCCGGGGTGGCTTACCAGCAGTCGTTCAAAATCGATCAACCTGGTGCACAGTATAAGGTCGTCGTACCGCAGTGGTACGGCAGCGTGGCCAGGGTGATTGTCAACGACAAGCTGTGCGGACAGCTCGTTTCGCAGCCTTGGGAGGTAAACGTAACCGACGCGATTCGGCCGGGCGAAAATACCGTCGAAGTTCTCGTAGTCGGCACACTCAAGAACACGCTCGGCCCCCACCACGGTGCAGCGACCGTCGGCTCGGCCTGGCCCGGAATGTTCCAGCAAGGGCCGGAACAAGGGCCGCCGCCGGGCGGCGCTTATCACACGTTGGGTTACGGGTTGTTCGAGCCTTTTTCGCTGATGAAGATTGAATGAAGTCCAGGTGGCCGGCTGAGTTTTGGGAATTGGTATGCCATACATCTCAAAGGAATCCAGAATGATCAGACACCTGGCAGGCATCGCCGAGATCGTCGAAAACGTGAGCGAAGCACTCACTTTTTACTGCGATACTCTTGGGCTTGAAGTAAAGGAAAAGCTCGGCGATGATTACGCGGTTGTCGTCGTTCCCGGGATTCTTCATTTCGGCATCTGGAGTCGTGCCCACGCCGCCGAGTGCACGTTCGGAAGCCGTGACCTGGCCGATCAAGTTCCACTGGGTCTGACCTTGGAGTTCGAGGTGGACAATGTGGCTGACGCCAGCAACACGATCTCGACCAAGGGGAGCAAAATCGTGCAAGGCCCCCGCGAAGAAGCATGGGGCCAGAAGTCATGCCGTATGTTCACGCCCGCCGGCAGCCTGTTGGGATTCGCCGAGTCGCCCTGGTGCGGCAGAATTACGACGCACATGAAGACTTCAGCAAGTGATTCGTGACATGAAACGGAAGAACATTTCCTACGCCGCTGCATGTTGTTTCCAGTCGAGTACCCGGGCGGAATCAGGAGACGTGGCACTCGAAATAGTCTCTTGTCTCGGGCTGACCTCGCGATTTCACGTGGCCCGTAGTCCTGGTCCGCTATTTCCCACTCACCGATTCCGAAAACACCCGCGGTTTGTTGAGACATCTGGAACGGAGTGTGTATTCGATCCGTGTGCGGAGGCCGTCCAATCAACAAACCTCGGTTTCGATTACTTCTCTCCAGGCACCTCCAGCGTTCTGGGATCGACAACCGAGTCGGACATCGAGAACTCGCGGAAACCGGCAAAGCGATGGAAAGTGAGGAAATTCGCATCGTGCGCGTTGTGCGCACCCCCTAGAGCGTCGTCGTAGGCCGTGCGGATCGCCGCGATCAGGTCGTCGCCGTCGAATTGCCAGTCAGGATACTGAAAACCATGTCTGGCCACATCGGGATGATGCAGCAGAATGCAACGCATCTCCCACTGCTTCAGATCCGTGCTGCGCATGAGGGGCTGAGCGTATTGCGAATCGAACCGGCGTTCTTCTGCTGCAATCTTGCGACTGACGTGACCGGATTGACCAGCGACCAGTAGACCTGAGACTGCGAGTCAAACCGGATCGAGAATTTTTTGGCACCTCCCGGGAAATCGATGAAACCGTTCTCGGGATCGAAGGAAGCGGTTGTTCCATCGTCACTGATCTGGACCACCGCGGCTTTGCCTCCCGGGCCCCCATAGTGCATGCGAAGTACATCCACGACATGTCCTTCCGGCGTAACCACGGCGTTCCCCTCCAGCCAGGCCTGAAAACGGCCCTCCATCCAATCTGGATCACGACTCACATAGTTACTGCGCGTCCAACTGTCTCGTCTGAGCAGGTCGGCGTTGACCGGAGCCGACATCATCATGGCTCGATACCGCATGCCCCACTGCTTGCCACCACCGGCGTCCTCAAAGCCCCGCCACAGACGACCATTGTGGATAACGATTGGCATCGGTGCCGTGTGGTACTCGCCTGACTCGGTCAGCAACCCGGTGACGGCATCCTTGGGCGTGGTCCACGTACGGCCGCCGTCGTCGCTGCGTCGAATTACGATCAGGCCATGATGTCGCCTGGGGCCCATCAGAAACAGGTGGTTCTGATGCACGAACAGGTTGGACCAGAACGCGCCATCGATCCGCGCCACCTGCTTCCAGCTCCTCCCTCGGTCTTCGCTGCGAAACACATCCGATACTGCCGATTGATGTTCTGTGGACTGGGGACCAAAGAAATCATGCGACGCCACGTAAGCGCCGTCGGGCAACACGGCAATGCTGGGTGAACCGATGTAGTGCCCCGTCGAAGCGGGACTGTGATCGATCACCACGCCCGGCACATGACTGAAATCAGGCCGCGCGTCATCTGCCGCCACGGCGACTGAGCCTATTGCCAGCCAAACCAGTATTGAAGTACAGCGCGACAAAGCCGCCAACCAAAGTGAGTTAACTATCGAAATTGAGTACCCCACTTTCCTTGGCCGTTTGACCCTGTATGGATCGCCAAGAGTGGCATGAAAACGCTGGTGCAACATGATAGTGATCCCTTCTTCTGTAGCTGGTGGCGGCTCTTTGTGGTGTACCGGCACGCTTCCGTGTCATAGACGCATCTTAAGAAAAACGCAAGCACCCCACCGACCTCGCGTCGGTGGTGGCGGGTTTGACAACTAAGACTCCCCACCGACCTCGCGTCGGTGGTGGCGGGTTTGACAACTAAGACTCCCCACCGACCTTGCGTCGGTGGTGGCGGGTTTGACAACTACAAGGCACTTCGTTTACGAACTGCGGCCGAGCAAAAACCGTTCCACCTCGCCGGCACGCCACCGAGGCCGAATCAGACCGCGGCTTGTTTCGGTCTCGGCTGAGTGCCGATTGAATTTACGACCTCCGCTCGACCGACCGTTGTTCCAGCGGATCCCGGTAGTTTTCAAACGGGCCTTCCACCGGCACGAGGCCGGTGGCGGGTAGCTCCGGGTTTGACAACGAAGCACCCCACCGACCTCGCGTCGGTGGCGGCGGGTTTGACAACTAAGACTCCCCACCGGCGCGAGACCGGTGGCGTGCAGCCGCAGCTTGATGAGGATTCAGCAAAACTGCTCAACGCGGAGGGGAGTTAACAGACAAGACTCTCGACTGGAGCACGCAGACGAAAATCTGGTTATAGCGTTCATCGTGATTTGCGGCGACAGTGCGCACGTAGGCAATCATGGTGCCGTCCGGTGAGAAGACGCAGGATTCAGGACGTGGTGCGTGGGCATCCGAAGACCTCGGCGTGAACCGCATGCTGAGGCCCGTTTCTACTTCCGCGGCGAAGATGCTGTTGTCGGCAACGTATGCGATTCGTTTTCCATCGGGGCTCCAACTTAGCGCGGAGGCGACATCCCAGTGGTTTCGCGTGACCTGGACTGGCTGGCCACCGTTGGGCGAAACTGTCCAGATCTGCACGACGCCGGCGGCGTCCCTCATCAGCATGGCGATAC
Organism: uncultured Planctomycetota bacterium; assembly: GCA_963700575.1. Taxonomy (GTDB): domain Bacteria; phylum Planctomycetota; class Planctomycetia; order Pirellulales; family Pirellulaceae; genus JAJRVM01. Next base: position 700,398 of record CAVOYC010000005.1, read on the forward strand.
GACTGCCATCGGGCGCGCTGCGCAACCAGTGCCGCGGACCTTGCAGTCCCGGATACTTGCGTGTGGACGTGAACGTCAGTCGCCGCTGTCGCGCGTGCCGGGGCGGTTGTGGGCGGCGGATTTCGGTGCCTTCCAACGGTCCCGCATCGGCAATCGTGATATCTTCCGGCAAGTCGACGACGAACGCCTCGGAGATGGTCCGGCCCTCATCGGTCTGGACGTGCCCTTGAAACGCTATGGCCCGCTTCTGCCAGGTACCATCGGATCGCCGGTATCCATGGGTGCCGACCCAGGCGTCTTCGAAAGCCTTACTGATTTGATCCGATCCTGGTGCCGGGTGAGCGGTTGTGCGAGTTACCAACACCGAAAAGTACATACCGTGGTGATTGCGGGGATGGTCCCCGGAGACCTTTACGGGGCGCCCACGAACACTCACACCCACGTTCCGCAGATCCCTGTCGTGCCCAGGTTCCTGGTCGTTCAATTGCGCCAGCACATGATCCTGGTAGGTGAAACTGACCCATTGGCCGTCGCCGCTAAAGACGTGCACGTGACTGCCTCCCCGCAGCGCTCCCGGAGTGAAGGGGGGCGTAATGTCTCGGGCGTCCAGATTGATGATCTTCCCGGGCTGCGCAACTTCGACGATCACACCGCGGCGATGGTTCGCTGCATATTGCCAATCAGGCGTCGGGTTCTCCGGTCCCAGAATGAACACTACTTGGTCAGCCGCCGGGCTGTAGGTGGCCACCCCGCATTTCGCGCCGTTGGCGGATTCGTAGAGTGTTTGTGTTTCACCGCTCATGACATTCACTCGTTTGATGCGCGTGCCATCAAAGACCGCTCCTTCCGGATCCGAGCGAATATCGTAAACAATCCACTGACTGTCCGGAGACCAGACACCGATATTGGTCAAGATGTGGCCGCATGGCTCGTCGGTGATCTGTTTTTCCTGAGTAATCATGGGAACGTCCCGCTGCTGTATCGATACCGTCGCTTCCTGCGTGGTTGGATGTTCCTGAGCGTAGAGGTGTTGAGCGACACAGAAGGCGGCCACCTGCCAGGCGATCAGGGTGATACCAGCTAGTGATCCACTGTCGGTAACCATCGCATTAGTCTCGGCAGTACGGCATGCCATGGACATGCGTGTTTGAGAAAACGTTACCATTCACGGCCTCTGGCCGTGAACGGTAACAGAAACTGCCACGGTGACTATCCACACGCGCCAGTTGGCACCTGGCCAGGCATCAGTGAGTTAGGACTCGTCCGGAAATAAGTTACCGGCTCCGCTTCCCTCTCCACCGCCCCGCGGAGCGGGAATAGCGGGGGAGAGGGTAGGGTGAGGGGCGATAAATACGGTAACTTATTTCCGGACGAGTTCTTAGTTCACCCGTATTTTGATCGAACGTATATCTGCTGAAGACTACGATGGTGCCTCAAGAGAAGCATCGTCATCGAACCTCGACGAATCGTATCCGTGGCGGGGCAATCAGTCCGGACGGCCACAGCTGATAGTCATCAGTCCACTGCTTGCCCCCCGTCGTCCAGTGGGCAGGACCATAGACACCCGGATGAAGCGGCACGATATGGAGCGGGCCAAACGTGTTGCGGCGCGTCAGCACGACTGTCACCGGTACCCGACCGTCCTTCAAATGCCCAGTTACTTCCGCCGTGTCCGGATCCCAGGCTATGATGTTGTCTCGGCTGCCCGCCAGCACGCATGCACCCTGGTACTCCGGCAGGTGCAATACGATCATCTCACCTGCATTGGGCTTCTGGACCGGCAGTTGGTAAATAATCTCGCCACCGTAAAACGGCAGGCCCTGGTCGGCCACTGAACCGATGGCCAGTTTCTCTGGCAAAGAAGTCAGCGTTGCCGTCTTCGGCTTGACGCTCACACCGAAGGGCCCCAGCAAATAGACCGCCTCGAGATTCACTTGATCGTGAAAGCCGACCGAGAGCCGGAGCACGTTCTCGCCTGCCTTCAGGGCACCTGGCGGAACGGCGATGCGTTGAAAGCACCGATCGACCCACCAGCCGCTCTTTAAGGAGCTATCCAAGGCGATATCATTGAGCGTCACCGTGAACAGCTCCAGCGTTTCCAGTGCCAATTCGATCGGTTGTTTAGGCATTTGTTCGACGAAAAACACGAACTTCAGCTCCAGCGGCGTCGATTTGGTCGCCGACTTCTGGGATGTTCTCGCGTACCACGGTTGCACCATTTCCCCGCCGCGATGAGCGAGTTGTAGCTGATCCCGAACCTGTTGATCCACTTTGAGGATCTCGGCGGCCGGCTGCCAGGGGCGGTCGGCAAGTTTCCACGACGCATAATCCAGCACGCAAACATTCGGTTCGTTCAACGAGTACTCGAACGGTCCGTCAAGTGCGACCTCGCGCATCACGACATCGTCTCGACGAGGATCCAAGCCGGCATCCTTCGAAGTAATGACATAGGCGATGGTTCCATTCGGTTCGAAGTCCGTACGGATCTGCAGATTGCCGGCCGCGCTCCGCTCAGGCGCGATCCGGTAGCGAGCTCCCGTCTGGCAGTCCCACTCTTCGACAAAGCCTTGTCCGCGAACGCGAATCGTCGCGTTGGAAAACTTCCGCTCCCGATTGACGTTCATCGCAACGACAAGCAGATCGTCACCCATCTGGTAGGCCCGACAGAACACCTCGGGCAAAACGCGTCCCTCGGAGTTGACGACTTGCACGGTCGGCGTTGTTACCTCTCTCACGGCGTGCAGCAAAGCGTCCTGCTCGAACGGCGTCTTCAATACCGCGCCGCCCGACATTTCTTCGACGCGGTTGCTCTGCAGGGCATCCACAAATCGCGGCACCGGCTCGGTTACAATCACGTGGCCGCCCGCCTTGATGAAGGCATCCAGTTGATCGAGCGTCGTGGAGCGGATCGTAGTCATCTGCGGCACGACGATGACGCGGTAGGACATTTTGCCGAGCTGAAATTCCGCGGACTTGCCTGGCTGAGCAATGACCTTGCCGTGTCGCGCGATATGGTCTTCGTCGCCATAGTCAAAATCGGTCTGCGATCCCTGTAGCCAGTGGAACAAATCGCGGTAAGCCGTTTCCAGACGCTGCAACTCAGGATCAGCCGAACTGAGTGCAACGCACCAGCCTGGCCGGATCTGGGCCCAAAGCGACTCGACCGGATTCACCACCAGCACATCGCACTTCGGCTGGCCGGCCGAGGTCAGCACGCCGAGCCGGGCGAAATAGTCTTCGACAAAGCCATAGTACGGATACCACGCAGACTGGTGCAGGATGCTGGCGGGATAGTCTCGTTTGGCCTCGCCTTGCATCGTGTACCAGGAGAGGTGGTGACACCGCAGGTTGACTCCAAGCAGCGCCTGCCAGTTTCCCACCGCTTTGTGCCCCTCGAAATCGAATTGCCAACCCGTGACGCCGTACAGTTCGCTCAGTCGCCACTTCTGCCCGAACTGGTTCGCGGCCGAATCGAGTTGCTTGGCGACCCAATAGTTGCGATTCCCCTCGGTCAAAATATCGACTCCGGGATAGTCCATGTATTCGTACACGCGCATAACGGAGCCCTGCGGCACCGTCTGGCAACTCAGCGAGTCCTCATGCAGCACGTGGCCAGTGAGGATCATGCGATGGGCAGCGCACCACTGGTGGATCGGCTGCACAAAATTCTCCAGATAAAGCTGCTGCAGGCACTCCATATAGTGCCACTTGACTTGCGAAACGGGCGCGCCGTCCTTTCGCAAGAACAACTCCGGTAGCCGCTCCACGATGTCGTAGCCGAAACGCGTCCGAAACTCCGACGGCAGCTTGACCGTCCAAGGAATTTTCCATTCGGGATCGTCCCCCACGCCGCCAAACGTACTCATGACCATGCCGCGATGCGGCTCGTCGAAGAAAATGCCTTTGATGCTCTTGCCCAAGCGGTCACCACACCGCACTTTGTAACGTTCGTGGGTGATCTCGATGAATCGGTCCGTCGCCTCACGATTCATCGTGTCGAGATAGGTGAATCCGTTGTAGAAACTGCTGGGCGCCATCTCCACGACCTGGAAAACGAGCACCGTCACGTCGCTCGCCGCGTCAGGCTGTTGGGCACGCTTCAGTCGGACGGGCCGCGAAAAGTCAATGCCGTCCAGACGGCAGGTGAACGCGGCCAGGATATCATCGCTCCACGCGAACGCACCCGGCTTCAGCCGCTGGCAATGGAGGTATTTTGTGCGATACTTCGGGTCTTTGGTGACCAGCCCGCCGGCCGAACCGCTCGGCCAACGATCCTCATCGTACAACCACGCTTCCAGGCCCAGCTTCTCCCCTTCGTCGGCACAAGCGTTGATCAAGTCAAACCACTCCTCACCCAAGTACTCCGTTGCCAGCCCCGTCCGGCTGTGCATGAAGTAACCGCCAAACCCCATCTGTTTGATCACATGGATCTGTCGAATCAACTCGTCCTTGTCGAGAACCCCGTTCCAGCTCCAGAAAGGTTTTCCGCGGTACGCCGCTCCCGGCCGCTGAAAATCTGCGTACAGTCCCGGGGCGTCCACACTAGGGGCGTCGCTCTGCGCGATGCCGCCACTAGCGACCGCCAACGTGCCGAACGCCACCAAAACCCATACGATCACGGGGTGCTGCCTGATCATCCGATATCCTTTCTTTCCGTGTTAACCTTTTGCCAGCTAGGGTCCAACTAGAGAAACATTGTCTTGAGTGCGTGTGGTTGAAGCCAAATTCGATGTACCCCAAGTCATCGGCCAGTATGAACACGACGCGTGGTCGTTCGGCCGCAAACGAAGTGGCACAGCTTAGCGCCATGCAAATCGCGACGGTGGTTCGCGTCATTCTGTTGCTCCAGTGGTGGCTCAAGAGACTTCGCGGAGCAAAGCCGAAGGAACTGAGGCGGAACTCTGCACGGTCTGGCATTACGTACTGACTTCAGGGAGTCAGACGACCGCACACCTGTGGTCGCCTCTTCAGTCAGAAGTAGTGTCTCAGAATGATCCTATCCTAAGGTGGCCTACGGCCAGGATCAATGGACAGCCATCAAGCGCACTGCCCGCCACCGGCCTTGTGCCGGTGGAAGGCCCGTTGGAAAACTACCTCCGCCCACGGAAACACTGGTCGGTCGAGCGGAGCTGGTAAATTCCATCGGCACTCAGACGAGACCGAAACCAACCGCGGTCTGATTCGGCCTCGGCAATGTGCCGGCGAGTTGGAAACGTTCTTTGCTCGGCCGCAGTTTGCCAAAGCATTGCCTTGTAGTTATCAAACCCCAAACCACCGACGCGAGGTCGGTGGGGTGGCGGCAGGATGCGGCAGCCACGCTGTAGCCAAGGCGTCACGTCTGTGGACGGTCGAACTGCGGCACCACCAGCTGCTCGCCATCCTTGAACGACGACTGATGAGCCACGATCCCTGGCACGGTCATCGCCAGCGATTCGTAGAGGTCGATCTCTGGTTCGCGGTCTTCCAACAGGGCATTGATGAACTCGGCGGTGATAAAGATCGCCGAGTCCCCGTGGCCCGAACTGTGCCGCATCGCGGTCGGGAGCATGGGCGAATCTTTCCAGTACTGCGGCACTTCGACCGGCTTGATCCCCCGGTCGCGGCGATGCTGGACGTCGCCGTGCAACCCGCCGCAGGCCATGTAGTAGGTAGCCTCGTCGCCGAACCACTGGGCCCGCTCGCCGCCGGCCAGGCACCGCCAGAAAATGTTGCAGCGCGAAGAGTGATCCTGGTCGGTGAGCATCAGCGCCGACTGGTTCCAGAACGGGTTTTCGTAAACGTTTTCGGTTCGCAAAGGGTGATTACGCAATCGAGGCTGGTTGCTCTTCCAGCCAATGCATGAGACCTTGACCACTCGTTCCCCGGTGACGCCGACCAGAAAGCCGGTGTTGTGCGTCGGGTAGAGCATCGGAGGATAACCCCAGCGCCATGACCGACTGCGGTCGGGGTTGTAGACGAGCGAGCCGATGTTGGCGGTGGCCTTGTCCGGGTCGCCACCATCGTGATAGTACTCGGTCTCGGTGTAGAAGAGCTCGCCGAAGGCTCCCGCCTTGTACAGATTCGCGCGAAAATGCACTCCTGGCGATACCAGCTCGATTCGGCCAGCATGTACCGCAGCCCGGTCTTCTCCTTGACCTCTTTCAGCATGTACGCTTCTTCCAGGGAGATGCAGGTTGGCACCGCGCTGATCGTGTGCCAACCCCGTTCCATACACGCCCGCACGTGCTGAGCGTGGTCTGGGGCACCGGAGAAAATGGCCACGGCGTCCACGTCTTTCGCCTCGCGGAGCATGATCTCCAAGGAGTCGTAGACGGCGTCACAAGAAAAACGTTTCTTGAGTACTTCGCGGCGGGAGGGATAAAGGTCTGTGACCGCCGTGACCTGGCAGTTGGGGTGTTCGTGCCACCAGAATGTGGATCCGAAGCCGCCACCCACCACAGCCATGCGGATGGTTTTGTCTGGAGTCTGCGGAAACGCGCGCCCTGCCGGCAAGAGCGCGGCGCCGGCGGCCACCGCCGCAGCCCGACCGGTCACGTCCAAAAAAGTACGGCGGGAAATGCGCGCGTCAATGTGCTCGACGTCGTCGGATTGGCGAGCGGTCATGAGAAGCTCCTTGGCAGGTGGATCACAACGAAACGATTTCTGGCTTCAGTCAACGTGTGGGCCAGCACCCGATTGCATCGAGATATAGCCCACTCCGATCCAACGAGGCAGGCCCTCGATTCAAATCACTTTCCACGCTCCACGGCGGGCGAGCGAAGACTCATCAGCAGCACGGCTGGCTCAACCCACTCGACCAGTTGCGTGAATCATCCCAATTTAGGAACGGTTCAACAATAACTTCGGCGCTCGCTCAGCCAGTGGCACCCATCCAATATACGGAAGTTATTTTTGAGTCATCCCTAATCGGACAGCGTCACTTTGCAGTCATGGATGTGCGTAACTCGTGTCTCCGTAACAGACCTTCGCCACCGGGCTCGCCCCGGTGGTTCTACGTTTGCTGACTACTCTGGCAGCCGAAAAACGAACCTTCCTGCCGGCCCTCGCCGCCTCCGGCGGCGAGGGCCGGCAGGAAGGAAACTCATGGGTGGCCGAGATCGACGGTAGTTGTCAAACGCTCTACCACCGGGACTAGCCCGGTGGCGATAAAGCCCTTGTTAATAAGGGCTTAAGATGATCTTAACAGTGAAAGTGGCGCTGTCCTACTAAGCATTCTTGTAGTTCTTTGTCTTAACCAGGGCGCCCTCCGTATCATACGATCTCCACTGGCCGACTTTCTTGTTATTAACGAACTTGCCCTCATCAAGCAACTGTCCATTGGGATGGTATCTCTTCCATAGCCCCACCTTGTTTTCTTCTTCAAACTCCCCGGTCTGCATCAATTCTCCGTTCTCGCGATACCATTTCCACTTGCCTGTCATTTTACCATGAGTGAATTTCCCGATGGCCTTCAAGCGTCCATTTAGCAAGTAATATTTCCACTCGCCGGTCTTCTCACCATCCGTGTACCGGCCAACACACGATACCGTGCCGTCCTTGAAATACTCTTTGACGAGACCGTTTTTCAATCGTCCATCAGAATCGTATTTGCTCTTGTCGATTTTCATGGGCACCCCGTTGTCGGTCGGTGAGTGAGTTTGAGATTAAGATTAAGATTAAGATTAGTTTGACAGCGCCACTTTGTGACCGTGAAAATGCGCAACTCGTTTCGCTAAAACGAATTCTCGCCACCGGGCTCGTCCCGGTGGTTCCACGTTTGCTGACTAGTGCAGCAGCTGAAAACCCCGTCTTCCGGGTACGCCTTCGCCGCCTCTGGCGGCGAAGGCGTACCCGGAAGAAAATCCCTGTGTGGTCGAGTCCGTCAGTAGTTGTCAAACGCGTTTCCACCGGGACAAGCCCGGTGGCGGCAAAGCTCTTCATACCAGTGCCTTACGAGCATTCGGATTGTGAAAGTGGCGCTGTCCAATTAGGAACGACCGCTTACGGGCAGAGGCCATGAATAGACAAAAACATCGCATGTGACGCAACACCAACATCGACGCGACATCCGGCCGGAAGAATCGTGGCGTTGTGCTGCGAGAACGGATCGCGTTCGTGTTCATTCGACGCTGTCTTGAGCGGGAGCGGGGCCAAGCGTCGGCAAATTTCGTGCGCGGGCCAATGTTCTTTTTAGTCGGCGCTGTCTGAACAGGCAACTGCTGGTGTCACCGGCACACTCCGCCGGCACTCTGGGCGAGACCGCAGCAAACCGCGGCGTGATTGAGGGTGTCTTTTCCATCCTCGCTCACGCTTTTTGAATTTGCCCGTTTCGGGTCGAATCATTGGCCGAAGGTCTTTTTTCACCGTAGCCTGGGGCATCGCCCTCGTTGTTTTACACAAGTCAGATTTCCACTGGGCTGGTCCCAGTGGGATCACAACTGGTTGGCTACCTGTCCCCCACACAATTCCTGTACTCTCCGCCGAGCTTGTCCCGGGGGGAGTAACGACTGTCGCCGGTGCTGGAGCGTGAGAGTCGCCGCTTCCCCCGGGACAAGCCCGGCGGAGAGCAGAAGAAAGTGATACTAGAAATGATGCTCACGGTGCCGAATGTAGCTGGCCAGTTGTCACTCCCACTGGGACCAGCCCAGCGGAAGTGTAAGCGGCAGATGTGTAAAACAACGAGGGCGTTGCCCCAGGTTACGGTGAAATTCGCTTTCGGCGAAGCACCATCGGACGCCATAATGCGCAACATCAAAACTCACGCTTCGGGTTACCCTATCGACAGACCGCGAGGTCGGTGGAGGGCTGGCGTGTGGTTTCTGGCGTGTCCATAAACTGATGCGTCACCGCCTACCGGCTACGGTTCCACGAGCACCAGCTGCTGTCGTGGTTTGACGCGTGGCAGATTCGTCACCCGACCGGACGGCCATTGGACCTTGACGTCCACTTCGTCAGTGCCCTCCCAGCCGAAGAACAGTTCCTGCTGACTTTGGGACAAGTAACTGCCGCCGCTGTAGAGCTGGCGAGCCATCACCTGTTCGCCGAGCTTCACGGTCACGATGGCCCCGAATGGCGTGCGCGTGCTCTCCCGCCCAATCAGGCGCATGCGCAGCCAGCTGTTCTGCGTGGGGCTCACGTTTTCCAGAATCTGGGGCGGGTCGAACAGATACGTTACGATGACATCCAAATCACCATCGTCGTCGAAGTCCGCGACCGCCAGGCCGCGTCCCACGTTGCGACGATGGAAGAACTCGCACGACGGCATGATCCGCTGCAACTGATGTTCCCGCGTGTGCTCCAACAGCACCGGCGGCTGCCGGATGTCGCCACTGTCGGGATGATAATAGACGTTCCCGCTCGTAAGCATCGCGTCCTCGTCGCCATCGCAATCGAAGTCGGCAGCAACGATTCCGAAACCGACCACGCGCGCATCGAGCGTACTCAAGCCCGTGTCGCGGCTGGCAAACCGAAAAAGAGAGCTGCCTTCATTTCGATAGAACGCGATTTGCTCGTGCTCGAAGTTGTTCACCAGCAGGTCGAACCGCTGATTCCCATCGAGATCCAACAGCGTGATACCCATGCTTCCATTGACGCTGCCCATCCCATCCACGGCCACTCCCGACGCGACTCCCACTTCCTCCAACTGGGAGCCTTTCCTTTGCCGAAATAGAAGGTTTGGCGTAATGTCGTTCGCCACATAGATACCCATCTCTTCCCCGGCCTCAAACCGGGCCGCCAACGCACCGAGTGCCTTTCCTTTCAGCTGAGCCACCAACTGCTGCGAATCATCGACAAAGGTGCCATCCGGCGCACCACGGTAGAGGGCATCCGAACTGCCTTCAAAGGCATTTGGTGAACAGACTTCGGGCTGGTTGCCTCTAGCCCGACAGACGCGGTGTGTGTCGAAGTCCCAGGCGACATACGATCCAAGGTACAGATCGAGCGTGCCGTCTTCGTCGAGATCGCACCACGCCGCAGCCGTGGTCCAAGGTGCGTTGGTCAGTCCAGCCTCGCGCGTCGCATCGTGGAAAGTGCCGTCTCCCTGATTACGAAGTAGCCGCACGCCTCGGTAACCATAGACCAACAGGTCAACGAATCCATCATGGTTATAGTCCGCGGCCGCCGCGCCGTGCGTGTACATGTCATCTACCGTGACACCCGCCGCCGCGGTCACATTCTCGAACGACCAATCGGGTCCGCCTCGCAGCAACACCGAAGCAACGCCACTGACGATCCGCCGCTGCGGGTCAAGAGAACCTCCGCCCGGAAAGAACAAGTCGTCATGGCCATCCAAATCGTAATCGATGCAAGCCACTCCGCCGCCGACGATCTCGATAATCGCACACATGTTCGCCTGCCGGCCATTCTGGTAGGCAACGGCTTTCAACGCCGGACAATCTGCCAGGCGGAAATCGATCGTTGATTCGTGGGCTTTCCGATCAGCCTTACTCGGGTGACGATGCGGCTGCGTGATGTCCGTTGGTTGGCGACACCCCGGGGTCACGCCGGTGCTGATCAGTCCAAGCAGCAATCCGCACGCGGCGTGTAAAATCCGCCGCCCGCCGCCGCGTTGAAATGTTGCATCCCTCATATTCTTGCGCCAAGTGGTATCGTTGACCTGGTACCGCGTCAAATTCGAAGGGTCGTGTGCCCGTTCGTACGTTTCATCGTAACCGAGAGGATCCCCCTTGTCCTCACCGGCCAGCCCGCCATCGAGCTTGCCCCTCCTTGTACGATTCATTTGCTGCATACGCTTCCGCTGGGCTTGTCCCAGTGGGAGCGCCAACTGATAAGCTACATTCGTACCATGAGCATCATCTTCAACATCAATTTTCTCTGCTCTCCGCCGGGCTTGCCCCGGGGGAAGCGACGACTTTCACGCTACAGCACCGACGACAGTCGTTACTCCCCCCGGGGCAAGCCCGGCGGAGAGCACAAGAATTGTGTGGATGACGCGTAGCCAACCAGTTGCGATCCCACTGGGACGAGCCCAGCGGAAATCAGACTTGTGTGTGACAACGAGGGGCAAGCCCCACGGAGAATGTCAGCGAGCGCAGACTCACCCACAGCACGGCTTGCTTGCCCCACCCTACGACGTGTGTTTGAAGGAGCCCTACTGCCCGAGAAGATCATGACGATCCGCGAGATCGGAAAACTCAGATGCAAAACGGGCTTTCTCTCTGTATACCTTCGCCAGCAGTCGATGCGCACGACGACAATTGGGCGATTGGTTCAAGACCTTTGTCAGCTCGAATTGAGCGTGCATCAGTGTCTCCGCCTCCAGGTACAACTCAGCCAGGTCGCATCGCATTTCCAGATCGTCCGGGTTGTCGGACAGCAGACGCCGCAGAGTGGAGGTCTGCTTTCTCTTGGCGACCAGTTCCTCGACAATCGCTGTCTGCTGACTCGCTTCCTCGCCGCGCCCAAGTCGCCGGAGCGTGGAAACAAGCAGATTACGTGCCTCGACATTACGATGATTAAAATCGAGGACCCGCTGCAACAGCGGGATCACGGCCTCGGGATCGTTCTGGCTGTCTCGGATGCGGGCCGCGATCAAGGCGGCACGATCTTCCTCGACAAACTCCTCCACCTGCAGGTAAAGTTCCATCAGTTGCTGCGGGGACATCCCGACGTACGGTTTCAGCGACTCCCAGGCTGCGTCCGTGTCGCCCTGCTGCCAGCGGCAATCGGCGACTTCGATCATGGCAATCGATGTGAACTGCGAGCCTCGGCAGCGCTGGAAGGCGGCCACTGCCTCGTCGAACTGCCGCTGCTCGCGCAGAATCACACCTGCTCGGAAAGCCGCTGTGGCCAATGAAGCCTGCAACCGCAATGCCGCATTATACTGGTCAAGCGCCTCCTGCGGTTGATCTTGAAGCTCGCAAAGACGGCCCCGTGAATAGGGCACGGCCGCGTCACGCGGAAAATCTTTTTGCCAGCTATCCAGCACGCTGCGCGCCCAGTCCCAGCTGCCGTGGTAGAAGGCACAACGCACCACCGCTTCGTACACTTCGCACGGTGGCAAGAGGTCGGGGCGGAGCGTGGTCAGCCGCTGGGCGGCCGACAGATCGCCGCGGCGGGCCAATACCAGGTCCTCGCACGCCCGCAGGACCTCACCGTCGCCCCCCAGCTGCGCGGCGGCTCCCAGCGAATGGATCGCTTGAGCTGTCAAGCCCGCTCGCGCATAAGCGCGCGCCGCTAACAAAAAAGTCTCACCGCTAGAACCGCTGACGCGGCGCGATCGCCCGATCCACGTCAGTGTTGCCTGCGGTCGGTTGTTCTGCAGCGATCGCCGAGCTGCCATCCGACACCACTGTCCCAGAGCATCGACCCACCAGGCGAGCAGCACCAGTGCGACCATGACGAGGAACAACGCACGACGTCTCGTCACGCGAAGACGAGTGACCAGCGGTTTAGCACTGGACGCTCCCACATCTTCCTGTTGATGAGGAGGACGATCTCGTTTCATCACTCCAAGTCGAGAAGAAGGGAGAAGAAACCAAGCACGGCGCAGCGATGGTCACGCTGCGCCGCACGGGGGAAACTGCAATTCATTCCAACACGATCTCAAAATCATTGGGGGGATCTTTGGAGACCGAACGTTCGATTCCGGAATCGTTTGCCTTGGCGTATTTCGGCGGCAGCTTGTTGTCTTTCGACTGAGTTACATCGACGCCTTGGGCCGCGGCGTCCATCATGGCGCCGTAGTCACCTTCGCCAATTTCCGTCGGTCCACTCGCAGCACTGCCTTCGATTTTGGAGACGGTGATGACATAGTCGCCCGGCAACGCCCCGTCACCGGTCTTGAACGTGGTCAGGCTGAAGGTCCCATCGGCGGCGGTGCGACCGTTGGCCGATCGACGAACCGCCCCCTCTTCACCTGTATCTGCCTTGGCGTGGAAGGTGACTTGAGCCCCTTCCACAGGCTGACCCTGGTAGATGATTTTTCCCGTTACGGGTACCGGTGTCCCGAGCGATGATCCTCCGCAACCGGCCGTGACAGCCAACACCGCTCCCACGAACAATGAACAGTATACACGCAACATTCAACCAGTCCTCTCATCCTGCAGAAAGACCGGTGCGTCCCAGAGGACGCACCGGTTGAAGATGTGCGAAACAGTAAACAGTGATCCGCGATCAGTTGCGAGGATCCTGGGACAATGACTCACCGGAGGACCGAGCGCCCATCTGCTGGTAGGTCAAGTAATCGATCGTCTCCGTCAGCAATACCACCGAACCGTCACCGAACACAAATTGCGCGCCAGTGGCATGATCCGACTTAAAAGCCTGGGAGGTCATCCAGTTATTACGCGCAAAACAATCGTTCGCGTTGTCGGCGATACCCCCCTTGCCGCAGGTGTTGAAGTTGATGCCGCCGGTTGTGGCCGTCCACTGCGCATTTGCATTGTACCAGCCGCCTTGATGATGGTCACTGCAACCCGGCAGGATCTCGCCCATCAGGATGACGTTGGAGGTTCCGTCGCCGATCTCGCCCATCGATGCCCCGTAGCTACACCGGGAGAACACACCAGAGATGTTTTGGCCGGTATTGCTAGTAGCATGCCCGATACTGCCGTCTCGGAATAAGTTCCCACCGAGCACCGCGGGGCGAGTCGCATAGGAATTGATGGGGTAAAGGTCGCACCAACCGCCTTGAGCATTCATGTTCTGATTGCCGATGCTGGCGCCGTAGTTGTAGAACTGATTCGCGTTGCCCAGTTTCTTCGACGTTGTTGCATCGCTGGGACAAATGTAAATCCCCATCTTTGTGCCGTTGGTCCCACTGTATCCCAGTAGATTCAACTGTTCGTTGACGTCGAACGTAAAATCGAGTGATGAATATAAGGCAGTCTGCTCCATAAACGGGAGGATCTTCACCAGAACGGTACCCTTAAGATGCGGCCCTGCGCTCCAAATATTGTTGGCACCGTCGTTGTTTGCCGGATCACCGTTCGCCGTTCCCATCGCGAACCGCTTGTGAATGTCGTGGTAGTTGTGCAAGGCCAAACCAATCTGCTTCAGATTGTTCGAGCAACTCATACGCCTCGCCGCTTCCCGCGCCGCCTGCACCGCTGGCAGCAGTAACGCCACGAGAATACCGATAATCGCAATGACTACCAGTAGCTCGACGAGGGTGAAACCGAACCTGCGCTTCTTCGTTGTCATAACAAACTCCCGGGTTGAAAATATGGGGGGAAAAAGGACAAACATGAATTGTCAACGCCACGAACACGAACGGCTGCATTGTACCGCGAAAAATACCGAACACCAACAGTTTTCTGACGTTTTCTTGGACGACCGGAAACAAGCTGCATCCCAATGGCGGTGGCTTCCCACTCTGGTCGTTCCCCACGATTCGGCATTCTCCGTGGGGCTTAGTTCGACTGTTTGATTTCGCAATCAAGACCCCGTCCAGCTCGTCTGGACGGTGAATCTGACTGATCAGCTACAGCCACGAGCCCCTCTCCCTCCTCCCTTTTTCACCCACTTCGCCGCCGGAAGCGGCGAAGTGGGTGAAAAAGGGAGCCTCGTGGGGCGGTTCGGGTAGCCTGCCAGTCAGATTCACCCACCGCACAGGGCGGTGGGAGTCAAAGTCAAACAGTCGAGTTAGTTTTACGACGCAAGTTTTGCAGCGATGGATGTGCGTAACTCGTGTCTCCGTAACCGACTCTCGCCACCGGGACAAGCCCGGTGGCGATAAAGCCCGTGCTAATAAGGCCTTGAGATGATCTCAAGGCGGACTTGAAGGCCAGGACAAGGCCTCCAGTCACCGTTCTACGGCCGGATGCCGGATCACTTACCGGCATCCGGTTTCAAACGGGCAATCGCCTGGGCGGCTTTCTCGTTTTCCGGGTCCAGGCCCAGCGCGGCGCGGTACCACGACAGGGCGACGGGCGGGCGTCCAAGCTTCTCAGCTACCTCTCCTAGCTGTATTCGCACCGCCACATCGTCGGGTTTTTCAATGGCTTTGGTGTGCAAGGCTGCCAACTCCAGGAAGGTTTCTTTCAACTCCGTCGATCGCGCCAATTCTGCCTTTCCCTCCGCGGTGCGTCCGGTCTGGAGCAGAGCCCGGCCAAGCAAGAACCGGGGTTCGTGATTCGTGGGATCCGCATTCACCGCGATTTGAAGAGGACCGAGGGCATCTTCCGGTTGGCGGGTTGCCAGGTAGAGCCTGCCGAGGACGTAGTTCGCTTTTGGATGCTGCGGCGCCAATTCGACGGCGCGGCGTGCCTGGCTGAGTGCCTCGTCCAATTTACTGCCGGTCTCATTACAGGTGGCGCGCACCGCGAGCACTTCCGCAGAGTCCTTGCATTCCGCGAGCGTTGCCAACGCTTCGTCGACTCGACGCAGTTCCCTCAGCGAGTCGGCCAGTTCCAGCCGGATCTCGGTGGCCATGCGCTCTGGCGGCGAGCGCTCGAGCGCTTGGCTGTAATCGTTAATGGCGTCGTCATACTTTTCGTACTCGTACTGGATCAGTCCGCACAAGCGCAACGAGCGAAAGTCGGTGGGGTCCAGCTCGGCCACCTTTCTGAGGTGATAGGAGGCCAGATGCATGGCTCCCGTATCGTGGTAGATAGCGCCTAGCCAGCGATGGGCACGAGTGAGTTCGGGATGCAACTCGAGCGCGCCGAGAAATGCGCCAATCGCCTGCTTCCATTTCCCTTGGGCTTGAAAGATTTCGCCGGCGATCGTGCACGACTCGGCCTGCATGGCCGGTATTTTCGACAGGCGTTCGGCGGCGCGCATCGCCTCGTCGTATTCTCCCTTCTTCACCAGGGCAATCGCGTCGACGGCCTCGGCCAACACGCTGTATTGCGGATGTCCTTCCAAACGCCGGCGCAGCAGCCAAGGCGCCTGTACATCACCCACATCCAAAGCGGCCACGGCCTGGCGGTAAATGGCCCCCTCTTCGGTCTGATCGATGGGATTCGACGACGCCGGCGCGACCGGTTGCCGGTCGCCGCTGGCAGTGGCAATTGATTCGGCCTGGGCCGATGGGTTTGGCAGGGGGACCGCCGACGAGCCGTCCCCTCGGTCACCCCTCCCACAACCTGCCGGAACGCACGAGGCACACAGCAATCCGAAGCTCAATGACACTGCGTGGAATGACCTGATTGACATTCTTCGCCACGACATGGACGGACCGCGACGAGGACCACTGCGTCGGCTGTTTGTCATCCTCACGATCGAACCGGGTTTCGCGCCGCCGTGAGCGACCGGGAATTTTCGTCTTCTGCCGTTTCTTTGCCACATGGAACTCTTCCTTCACTGGCGATGTGATCGCGGCGAGGGCTCCTACGGAATGCGGCCGGAGTTACCTTCGACCCAGACGACTTCACTTGATGCGGGAGGCAGCGGAAACAGCTCCTCCTGGCCCGAAGGCCAGCGCACGCGAACCTGGGCGTGCGGGTCGTCTTCGGGAATCAGCAGTCGAATTCGTGAGTCACCGTGCGACAGATAACTCTCTCCTCCGTTAAGCATATAGAACTGTATCCCTTCACTCGTGGACAGGTGCAGTGTGGACCCGATCGCATCTCGATTCGACCCGATTCCCACCAACCGCACGAGCGCCCAACGGGAATGGGGCGGCTCGCGACCGCGGAGCACCGCGACCGGTTCTTCGGCGTGCGAGACGATCAGGTCCCAACCGCCGTTGTTATCCAGATCGGCATAGGCCAGTCCTCGACCGGTGTGTGTTTTGGCGAAGTAGCCTTCCTGATGCCACCGCTGGAAATGAGCTTCTCCGACGTTTTTCAGCAGCAACGGCAGCTGCCGGTACGGCGCGCCGGGGGAATGATAGGAAACATGACCATTGGCGGTCATGATGTCCCGATCACCGTCGAAGTCGAGGTCGACCATGACCGTTCCAAAACCGACGTAGAGCCCTTCGAAAGCAGCGATTCCCGCACCGCGACTCGAGTGCGAGAAGAACCCGCCTCCGTCGTTCAGATAGAGGGCAAACAGTTCTCGTTCAAAGTTGGTGACCCAGAGATCAGGCAGTCCGTCGTTATTGGCATCTTCCAATACGGCACCCATACTGCCCATGTTCACGCCAACGTCGTCCCCAGAAACGCCGGCCACGATAGCCGATTCGGTGAAATGGCCGGTGCCGTCATTGATGTAAAGGAAGTTATCGGTCGTGTCATTGGTCACATAGATATCGATGTGGCCATCTGCATTCGTGTCTCCCGCCACTACGCCGAGGCCTTTGCCCCCTTCGACAAGACCCAGTTCCTGTGTCCTGCGCTCGAATCCGCCCTGGCCATCGCTGAGGTAGATCGAATCCGAGAGGCCCGCAAATACCTTCGGTGCACAGACTTCCTTGGGCACGCCGCGCGATCCGGGACAGATGGGGTGGTTTTCCCAGGACCAATCGACGTAGTGGGTCACATACAAGTCGAGGTTACCGTCGCCGTTGAAATCCCCCCAAGCCAGACTGGTGCTCCACGGGTTCTTGGGATTGGTGATCAAAGTGTCTCGGTGTTGAAATGTCCCGTCCCCCTGGTTTCGAAACAGCTGCACGCCGCCATAACCACTGACCGCCAGGTCGGCGAATCCGTCGTTGTCATAATCGGCCGGATAAACACCATGGTTGTAGAACTCGGCCGCGGACGTGCCCGCCAACTTGGTCGTCTCAACATACTGCCAGTCACCCAGGTTGCGATACAACGCGCACGTGTTGGCGGTGACCGTTTTGTTGTCCAGCTGACCACCGCCCGCAAACAGGAGATCGAGGTTTCCGTCCAGGTCGTAGTCAAAAGCGGCCACACCTCCCCCCAAGGACTCGAGGATCGTGTACTCGCCGGCCGAGCGGCCGTTGCTGTAGGCAAACGCGATGCCAGTGCGCTCTGTCACATCGGTAAACAGGGCGTCGCTCGCCTTCGAAATGGCTGGCGACGAGACCTCCGAATTCATCTGAGCCAGCACGGGGATGGATACGGATGGGGCGGAATCAGCGGGCGGCGAATCGCTCGGCGGCCGGCAACCCCCGACAACTCCGACCAGCACAACTGCCATATGCAACACGGCGCGCCTGGCCAGTCGGCAGCGCGCACCCGTCCACCACAGCATGGACCGCTCCAGGATCTCGCGGGCCTGTGCCGGCCGTGGATCGTGCCTGGCTCCGCGACCGATAATCATGCCGCCCCCACCTGGCTACCTGGCTTGGCCTTCGAACGTCGCGTTCCGGTCAGGGTCGTGAACGCGAAGACGAGCACGGCAAGGACCGCCAGCCAAATGGTCGTGAGAACCAGGCCCGTGGGTGGAAAGACGTTCGTTTGGGCTGTGTGCGAAACGACGGACACCGTCACGGGAACCACGAAACCGGTTACGACACCGGCCAGGAGGATGGAAACGGCCTTCTGGCCACGCTGTTTCCCGCCCCAAACCAGCACGGCCAGGCTGATCGGCAGCACCAACATCACGCTGGTCAACATGTAGACGCCCATATCGGTGACGAGCAGCCGGGTACTTTCGTCAACCATCGGCAGGGGAACATCGCTGTCGAAGTAACGCCGTAGAAAGGTGCCCAGCACAACAGTCAGAAGACCGCAAGCGACGCCAGATACCAATCCCAGCACGACCGGGACCCATCGTCTTCGCAGATCGGCGCTCGCCGCGGCCAAGAGGGCCACCGCGCCGAGGCAGAGGCCGACCAAGCCTAACTTCGTGAGACTGTTCTTCCAGTAGAGCTCGACACTCTTTTCCGCCGCGGCTGTCTGCAACTCCGGCGGACTGTATATATCCACACTCAGGAGTTCTTCGGGAGTATCAAATTGGACAGGCGTGTAATTCAGCATAACCCAGGCGGCGGCTGCCGCCACGAGCAAGCAGACGCCCCATCGCGATGCAGGCACGGTCATCGACGTTGTCTGTGCACTGGAGGGTCCTGCTTCGCCGGCGGCAGGAGATGGTATGTCGGACATGATCGGGACCTCTTTAGGGAGGGGGGCAGCGGTAAAATGGGGGCCGCAAAGAAACGGACACCAATGCGGTTACGATCTTTCGATTTTCGCAAACGCACGAAGCATTGTAAACGCTCAGGCCGCAATTTCCGGCAGCAGTTTCCGTATTGAGTCTGTGTTGTCAACCAGTGTTATCCCCCTGTTTTTCTTGCCGCCAGCGATGCCTGCGTTAGGTTTTTGACAAGGAAGACCTGCCCACGATGCGCATCTTTGTGGCCGCGGCGGCGCGACACGTGACTGCGGCATCGCGGCCGCAGTACGGCGGCAAGATGCCGCCGCCACTATTGGGAAAGGTTTGCCTCGTTGGCCAACAAACAATCTGTTACATTTGACCGTTGGGAGCAAGTCAAAGACATTCGCACGCTGCCGTTGGAGGCACTTGTGCGCATGAAGTTGACGTCGTTTCGCGACAAGGATCGCGTTCACCTGCGAGACATGTTGGATGTGGGCTTGATTGACGCCAGCTGGCTGGAGCGATTTTCGCCGCGGCTGCGTGCACGTCTCCAAGAGTTGCTTGACACCCCCGATGGCTGATCTGACGAGTTCCTGCGATGTTCCTTGCGATGGCGCAGATTCCTATCCGTGGGTCGGCTCTGCCATCCGTGGGACAAACAGAAGCATCACCCACCCATCTAGTGTTATCCATCCGGCGATGTTCCGCTGGTCGCCGATCCAAACAGCGTCTCGCGCGCAACGTTGGAGATCCGGACCACGGCGGGATGCTTGAGTCGCCGTTCGACCGAGATGGCATAAAACCGCTCCTTGACCCCCTCGAGGCGACCCACGATCCGCACCCGGTACTGCCGGCAAATCTCCTCTTCGATGGCTGTTGGCGATGCAAACATGCCTTCGCCGTGTTGCCCGAAAACCTTCAAGACGGCACTGTCCTCAAACTCGTGGACGACGTGCGGTCGGATATCGGTCGCGTCAAACCACTGTTCGAGCGCTCGGCGCAGTGACGTGTTCTGCGTCGGTAACAGCATCGGGGCACCCTGTAGCGACTGCGGGAAACCTGCCTTATGCTTCCTGGCCAAATCAGCGCGGCCAAAGACCGTGATGCCGCTCTCACCCAATAAGTGATTGAAAGCCCGAATATGTGTCGAGGGCGCCAGCGGCGAGTCGGCCAGGACGATGTCCAGCCGATGCAATGCGAGGTCCGCAAGCAACTCGTTCAGCTTGCCCTCGTAGCAAACGAGCTGGACCTTTTCGTCTATCTCCAGGGCCGGTTTGAGCAACTGATAGACCACCAGCTTGGGCAACACGTCTGGCACTCCCACCGTCAGTCGCAGGGCATCTCTGGTCGGCATCCCCTTGAGGGTGTCAGTCAACTCGCGGCCGAGCGTGAAGATCTCGTCGGCGTAGCGATAGACCATCTGACCTGTATCGGTCAAGACCATCGATCGACCCACTCGGTCGAACAGTTTGACGCCCATCGATTTCTCGAGCTTCTGAATCTGGCTGCTCAAGGTGGGCTGAGCCAGATGCAATTGTTCCGACGCGCGCGAGATGCCCCCTTCCTTGGCGACCATCCAAAAATAGAGCAGATGATGGTAGTTCAGCCAATCCACGGCTTCGCGTCTCCGATTTATTTTTTGAATAGGTGTAACGCATAATTTCTATTTGTCTCATTCTACCTGACCGCCCTATAAAGGAGTAGCTAAGCTTCGGTGTCTGATCTCGGTGTCTGATCCCCGTTTGCCAACAGGAGCCAGGAATGTCCATGACCATCGTTGATCGCAGCGGACTGCTTGCAGGCCCACTGCGCGAGTTCTTACAGCGACGCTTGTCGTTCGCATTATCACGCTTCGATTCCCGAATCCAGCGGATTTCTGTCGTCCTGGCAGACGCCAACGGGCCGCGCGGCGGTGTGGACAAGTCGTGTCGCGTCAGCGTCACACTTCGTCGAGCCAAAGACGTGACCGTGAGCGATCAGGATGCGGACGTCGCCGTCTGCATCGCCCGCGCCGCCGAACGCGTGGGCCGCGCCGTGGCCCGCGCGATCGAGCGAACACAACGTTTTGACCGATTGACGCTGCGCGATTCCGGCTCGGCCCTGCTGCCCTAGCTGCGGCCGGCCGCGGCAGAGGGCTAAGGAACGGTACCGAACGCGTTTCGGGGGGATAACATTTGATGATTCGGAGAGTCTCCATTCGAAGGAGCGTGCCCACGCAATTGAACCCGAAGTCACCGCTGCGCGACGAAATCGCACTGCTCGGGGAGTTGCTGGGCGATACGATTCGGGCCATTGCGGGGGATCGCTGTTTGCAGATCGTGGAAAAGCTGCGCCGACTGGCCTGGGACCGCCGCCGCAGCCACCCCGCAGCCGAAGCGACAATGACTCGGTTTATCTCTTCCCTCGACCCGGACCAACTTCGGGTGGTGATCCGCGCCTTCAGCATCTTCCTTGACCTGGCCAATCTGGCCGAGGATCGCCAGCGGGTACGTGTGTTGCGCCAACGCGAGCACACCGCGTACCCCGACGGACGTGGCGAGTCGCCACGCGAGGCGATTCTGCGGTTGAAACGCAATGGGTTGTCGGCAAGCGAAATGCAGCTGCTGCTTGATCGGCTGCACGTCGAACTGGTCTTCACGGCCCATCCGACGGAGGCCAAGCGTCGCTCGATCCGTGGCAAACTGCGACGGCTGCGTGGATTGCTCGGCGACTGCGATACACAACAACTGCCGTCAGAACGCCAGCGAACTGAACGGCTGATTCGAGCCGAGTTGGCCAAAGTCTGGGAAACCGACTTCATTCGCCCCTGGCGGCCTTCGGTCATGCAAGAGGTTCAGCGGGGCCTCTCGGTCAAGCCGGTCTTGTGGGACGTGATCCCACAGATGTTGAGTGAGTTCCGCCGTTCGCTGCAGCCGAAGCGTTTCCCGATAACGCGCCGCAGATCCGCTCCTGCGTCACGTTCGGTTCGTGGATCGGCGGTGACCGTGATGGGCACCCAGACGTCACCGCAGAAGTTACTCGGCAGACATTTATTTGGTTGCGGCAAGCAGCACTCGAGTTCCACCTCACGGCTTGCCGCGAGCTGTTTGACTCGCTGAGCGTGTCGCAGCGTCAAATGCGCCTGGGGAGCACCTTGAGCACCGGCACGTCCGCGGCTTGCCAGCGCTGGCCACAGCTGGGGAACGAAGTGGGCAAGATCCCGCCCAACGAGGTGTGTCGCCGTTGGATCGTGGTGATCCGCTGGCGGTTGCGACAAACGCAACGCGTCGGACTCGATCACGAACAGATCGATGGTGCGTACAGTTCCGCCTCCGAACTGGCGATGGATGTGTCGGTACTGCTCGACTCACTTGTCCAGTCTCCCAGCGGAGAGCTGCTCGCCGAAGAAGTCAGAATATGGCTGGATCGGATTCACACGTTCGGTTTCCATCTGGCCCGTCTGGATGTTCGACAGGACGCCCGCCAGTACCAGACGGTCATGAACGAGATCTTAGTGCAATCGCGACTCTGCGCGGCCCCTGAGGCACTCGACGAGATCCAACGGCAACAGCTGCTCATCAACTCACTCGGCCAGAAAGTCGAAATCACGCCCGATGGCCTCTCCGAAACCGCCCAGGACACGCTCCGTCTCTTCCACCTCCTCCATCGCGTTGTGAAGTCATTCGGATCGCCCGCAGTGGGCGGACACGTCATCAGCATGACACATGCGCCGAGCGACGTGCTCACCGTACTCTGGTTCTGGCGACAGACGGCGCACGACCCGGAAGCCCCCCCGGATGACGCGACCACGTGCCTCCCCATCATCCCGCTGTTCGAGACCATCGACGATTTGCAGCACGCGCCAGCCATCCTGGCCGGCGTGCTCAACGTCTCCGAGTATCGCGCATACCTGCGGCGGCGGGGAGATCACCAGACGGTCATGCTCGGCTACTCGGACAGCACCAAGGATGGCGGCTATCTCTCGGCTTGCTGGTCGCTGTTCCGCGCCAACAGCAGCTCCATGCCCTCGCCTCGGAACACGAAGTTGAGTTGACTTTTTTCCACGGTCGCGGAGGCTCGCTAGGTCGTGGCGGTGGGCCGGCGGCAAGGAGCATACTCTCGCTGCCAGCGGGCACCTTCCGGGGAAAACTGCGGTTGACGGAGCAAGGGGAAGTGCTGGCGGACCGTTACGACGACCCGATGATCGCCCATCGTCACCTGGAGCAGGTTGTCTGGTCTTCGCTGCTGATCGGTGGTCAACCTGCTGCATCCCCCCAGGAAGACTGGCTCGAGACCATGGAAAAACTGGCTCACGTTTCCTACAGCAAATACCGTGAACTGGTCGAGCAAGCCGATTTTGTGTCGTTCTTCCGTCGCGCCACGACCGATCTCCGAAGTTGAGCAGCTTCCGATCGGATCGCGTCCGTCGCGGCGACTCGGCGGTCATAGTCTGACCGACTTGCGTGCCATCCCGTGGGTCTTCTCCTGGACCCAGTGTCGCTGCCTCATCCCCGCCTGGTACGGATTCGGAACTGCCGCCGACGATGCCCTGCAAGATGCATCCAGCGCGCCGTCTGCTCCAGTCCATGTATCGCGATTGGCCTTTCTTTCGGGCGACCGTCAACAACGCAGAACTGGCGTTAGCCAAAACAGACCTCGGGATCGCCCAACAGTACGCGCTTCTGGCAGACGATTCTGATGCCCTCGCACGGATTGGGACGCTGATTTCTGACGAGTTTCTCCGGACGCGTGCTGCCGTCCTCGCGATCAGCGGGCAGAATGAATTGCTCGATGGCACGCCGTGGCTCCAGGAGTCGATTCGCGTGCGCAATCGTTACCTGGATCCCTTGAATCTGATCCAGATCGAACTCCTGCGGCGACTGCGCAATGACGATGGTAAGAACGAGGACATGGCTGAAGAGCTGCGACATCTCACGCGCTTGACCATTAACGGCTTGGCCGCCGGAATGCGCACCAGCGGATGAGCTGGGCGGCACCGAATCCCGCCGCCGATCTCGCCGCGAAATACTTGACAAGCCATTACTGCTACAGCAGTTACGTCACCTCCAGGGCTTCCGACCGAGTTGCCAGGAAGATTCGTTTTTTCTATCAATCGAGTGCAAAAAATAAATTGTGCCTTTCGATGACTACTCCCCTATAGTCCCCTATGCGGGGATGTGCCCCAAACCCATGTGGCGGCGGCATCTTGCCGCCGTACTGCGGCAGGATGCCGCCGTCACAGACACGAACGCGTGTTACCGGTTAAGTCACCACTGCCCAGGAAACGCTTGGCTCTTAGTTGGACAGCACCACTTTCACTTTTCTGATAATCTTTAGGGCCTTATTATCACGGGCTTTATCGCCATCGGGCTTGTCCCGGTGGTAGAGCGTTTGACAACTACCGTCGATCTCGGCCACCCATGAGTTTTTCGGCTGCCAGAGTAGTCAGCAAACGTAGAACCACCGGGACGAGCCCGGAGGCGAAGGTCTGTTATGGCGACAGGAAATACCAACAACCATCGCTGTAAAACGGCGTGGTACAATTAGGATCACCGAAGTGGACGATTTGGCATGAGAGAAGACAATGGCGAGCACCGAGACAATAGCCACCACCGGCGCCCCATGCCGCCACAAGATGCGCTACGCGTGCTGGAATTATTTTCTACCTCGGCACGGGTTTCCTTCGATCGGATTCTGGCTGCGCGAGCGTTAGGCGAGGCCGAGCGCGCCATTACCGGCGATGATTGGCAAGCGTGGTCACGACGGCTGATCGAAGTCGGGGAGAGCCTGAATCTGAGGATTCGCTCCATCGAGGCGAACTTGGAAGAGGCTTTGACCTTCGTACAACAAGGTATGCCGATAGCGACGTGCATCGACGAGGGAGAGGGCAGGCTACGCTGGCTGATCATCGTCGGCTCCCGAGGTCACCGGATTCGGGTCGCGGCTACGGATGATGGTGCGAGCGCGGGTACTTGGATCAGCGCTCGCCGCTTACGGAAGTTGTTGGGTCTGTCAAGCAGCAGCACGCACTGCCGCTGGATCATCGGTCAGCCGGCACTGGCTTGTGAGCCTCCGAGTCGGAACTCTCAGCACCGCGTCGGGGACGAGCACATCACGCCGTTGGCGCGACTGATCGGCCTGCTGCAGCCGGAAAAAAAAGACCTCTGGGTGATACTCGTTTTCTCGATGTTCGTCGGGATCTTGGCACTTGCCTCTCCTGTCGCAGTCGAGGCACTTGTCAACACGGTTGCTTTCGGGCGATACCTGCAGCCGGTTATTGTGTTGGCCATTCTCCTGTTCACCTTCTTGGCCTTTGCCGCCGCCATGCGGGCGCTGATCACGCTGATCGTCGAAATCGTCCAGCGCCGACTGTTCGTTCGTGTTGTCGAAGACCTGGCGTACCGCTTGCCGCGTGTCCGACAGCAAGCATTCGACAAGGCACACGGGCCGGAATTGGTCAACCGTTTCTTCGACGTCGTCACGGTCCAGAAAGCCATCGCGGCGCTGCTCTTGGATGGAATCTCAATTGTCCTGCAGACCGTCATCGGCATGGCGGTGTTGGCATTCTACCATCCCTTTCTGCTGGGCTTCGACATCGTGCTCCTGCTGCTGATCGGCTTCGTTATTTTCGGGTTGGGACGCGGCGCGACGACCACGGCCGTGAAGGAGTCGAAGGCCAAGTACGCGGTCGGCGCCTGGCTCGAAGAGCTGGCACGACATCCGACAGCCTTCAAGCTGCATGCCGGTACTCAATTCGCCATGGACCGTGCCGATCAGTTGGCGGTCAACTGGCTGGACGCCCGTCGAAGTCACTTCCGCATCGTGATGCGACAGATTCTGTTCGCCCTGGGCCTGCAAGCAGTTGCGGCAACGGCGTTGCTGGGGCTAGGCGGTTGGCTGGTCATTTTGGGCGAGTTGACGTTGGGCCAGTTGGTGGCGGCGGAATTGATTGTCATGATCATCGTCGGATCGTTCGCGAAGCTGGGCAAGCACATGGAAAGCTACTACGACTTGCTGGCATCGGTAGATAAGTTGGGCATCTTGTTCGATTTGCCTACCGAGTCGCATGACAAGCTGTTCCACTTGCGTGATGGAGTTCCGGCGGCAGTCAACGTACGCGACGTCACCTACCAGTTTGCTTCCCACCCGGTTGTCAAGAACTTCAGTTTGCTGGTGGCTCCCGGCGAGTCGATCGCTCTGGTCGGCGCACCTGGTTGCGGAAAGAGCACGTTCGTAGACCTGTTGTGCGGGATTCGCCACCCCAGTTCGGGGCATGTCGAACTGGATGGTATCGACTTACGCGAGTTGCGCCCGGATTCGCTGCGAGAACACCTTGCCGTCGCGCGGTCGATCGAGATTTTCCGCGGGAGCATTGACGAAAATGTCCATCTGAATCGCCCGCACATCAGCGCACTTGACGTACGCGAAGCGCTGGAAGCCGTGGGATTGCTCGATGAGTTGCTGAGGCTGCCGGACGGCTTGAACACCGCCTTGCAGACGAACGGTGCGCCGCTCTCGTCGAGCCAGGCCGTGCGGCTGATGCTGGCACGGGCGATCGTTGGTCGTCCCCGTCTGCTGCTGATCGATGGCACCTTGGATTCGCTGTCGGATGAAACCGTGGGGGATGTGTTAGAAAACCTGTCAAAAGAAAACGCACCGTGGACGTTGCTGGTCACCTCGGGGCGCCGTGCCGTGATGGAAGCGTGCGACCGCGTTGTGGACCTGAAGCCCAGTGCGGCGACCGGGCGTCGCGAAGAGGGAAAAGGCTACATGGACGCGTGATTTACAGTGTGAAGTTTTAACGATTCTAACGCCTTTATCCGATAACAGATTAGGAGTAGCCCGATGACCGTCGGCATGACCACTCCAGCAAACATAAGACTGCCTGCTCTCAAGCTGATCCAGTCGTCCAGAACGGCTTGGCGGCTGGCCAACGCGCTGCTGACATTCCTGGCGATCTGCATTGTCGCCATGTTGTTCGTGCCATGGCAGCAATCGGCAAAGGGGACCGGGGGGGTGGTAGCCTACGTGCCACAAGAGCGCCAGCAAACGGTCACTTCACCGGTAAAGGGAGTTGTCCTGCAGGTGGCTGAAGGGCTCAGGGAAGGTATGCGCGTCAAAAAGGGAGACTTCATCCTCGAGATTGAACCGAACGCGGCCAACCTTCGTGACCAGCTGATGAGCCAGGTTCAGGATTTGAACACCAAGCTGGCCACGGCGCAAGTCAAATCGGAAGTCTACGCGCAGAACGTCATCGATTTTCAAGCCGCTCAGATTGCGGCAGTCGACGCGGCGAACGAACTCGTCGAAGCTGCCAAGGCGAAATGGGATGCCGAACTTCAGCTCGCGCCTGGCTACGAAGCGAAGGAGCTGCAGGCAAGGCTGAACCACGAACGACAACGAGGGCTGTCGGAGAAGGGAATCAAGGCCCAAGTCGAGGTCGAGAAGTTTAAGAAAGACTGGGATGTCGCCAAGTCTGATCTCGAGTCGCTCAAAATGAAGATTACGGCAGCCATGGACGAGTGGCAGGCAAAACAGAACGAACGCATCCAGAAAGAACGGGAAGCGAAGACCAAAGTCGACTACGCACGTGCCATGCAACAAGACGCCTTGGGCCAGATGGCGACGATCCAGAAAGAAAAACGCGACCTGGAGATCAAGTTGGCGGAGTTGGATCGCATGAAGATCTTCGCTCCGCGCGACGGTACCGTCTTTCGCATGCCGGTCTTCGAGCGGGGGCAGATGTTGAAGGAAGGGGATGCACTCTTCACCATCGTCCCCGACACAACAGAACGCGTCGTCGAGCTGTGGATTTCCGGCAACGACATGCCGTTGGTCCGGCACGGCGACCACGTGCGGCTGCAGTTCGAGGGTTGGCCCGCCGTGCAGTTTGCCGGCTGGCCTTCGGTGGCAGTGGGAACGTTCGGAGGCGAAGTGGCGGCCGTCGATCCAGCAGATGACGGAAAAGGTAAGTTCCGCGTGCAGGTGCAGGCATCCGACGACGAGGAGTGGCCCTCGGAACGGTTTCTACGTCAGGGAGTGCGTGCCAACGGATGGGTAATGCTCAGCCAGGTCCGCCTGGGCTACGAGATCTGGCGACAATTGAACGGTTTTCCGCCGGTCATTTCGCCGGAGGAGCCGATGAGCCAGTCGAAGGATGACAAGAAGAAGGTACCCCTTCCAAAATGAGTTGCCACGGATGGCTAAGTCTTGTCTGCCTGCCGACGTGCTGCCTGCTTGTTGCCGGGTGTCGCGCGAGTGCACCTGAGGTTGCGCACCGCACACCCGGTATGATCGATGCTGCGCGTGTAGCACCCGCCAGTAGTTCCTACGAGCCCACTGCCGGCCAAGAAAACGCACACGCCGTCGCGGCTGTTTCTTACACGCAGGATCTGGATGAACTCCCTGTACCTCCCCTCCCCGAAACACTCTTCGCGGATTCACCCGAGGTCATTACGACACCGACTCCGCTGGAACTGCAAAACGTCATCCTTTCCGTGCAGCAGACGTATCCGCTACTTGTCAGCGCATTGTTTGAAAGACAGATCGCCGACGGCAAGCAACTGAGCGCCTGGGGAGCATTTGATCTTGGTGTCAAAGCGTTTGGCATCGCCGCACCGGAGGGTTATTACAAGACTTATCGCAATGGAATTGCCCTCGATCAACCCGTGTTTGCCGGTGGTTATCTGTACGGTGGTTACAAGATTGGGGATGGCAATTTTCAACCCTGGTACGGTGAACGCGAGACCAACGAAGGGGGCGAGGTCGCAGCCGGCTTCGGAGTCCCGTTGCTGAAGGATCGCTCGATCGATAAACGTCGCGAATCGCTGTTCATAGCCGAGTTGAACCGCCAGGCCGCCGAGCCGGCAATTCGCGCCCAGTTGTTGGAATTTGTGCGGGTAGCATCGCAGGCGTACTGGTCATGGATTGCGGCCGGACAGGCGCTCGAAGCAGAACGCGAGCTGTTAAAACTGGCACAGGCCCGCGTCAAACAGATCGAGGAACGTGTTAATGCCGGAGACCTCGGTCGGATCGCGCGCATCAACAACGAACAGCTGATCGCCTCACGTGAGACCAAGGTTATCGAATCCGATCGTAAGTTGCAGCAAGCGGCAATCAAGCTCTCGCTGTTCTTGCGCGACGGTGAGGGTCAGCCGATCATACCCGACAAGTCACAGCTCCCCGCAGCATTCCCCGAACATGTGACGCCCGATGCGCGGCAACTTGATGCCGATATCGCCAGAGCCGTGGCGGCTCGGCCGGAACTGGTGGAGCTAGAGCTGATCGCGGAGCAAGTTCGCGTCGAGCTCGCGCAGGCGGAAAACATGCTGCTTCCCAAGTTGGACGCGCAGCTGCTCGCTTCCAAGGACCTGGCGCTGCGGCGACCGAGAAGAAAACCAAAAGCCCGTTTGAACTCGAAGTAGGGCTCTATGGCGAGCTCCCTCTCCAGCGTCGCGAGGCACGCGGCAAAATCCAGACCGCGCAAGCCAAGCTGGCTCAGATCGAAGCCAAACGCCAGTTCGTGGTCAACAAAGTGACGGCATTCGTTCAGGACGCCATCTCGGCCCTCCAAGCCGCGGCGGGGCGAATCGACCGAGCCCGCACGAACTCCCGCCTAGCGCGAGAGACTTTGGACCTGGGGCGGGAGCAATTCAACGTGGGCGACATCGATCTGATCTCGCTGAACATCTACGAACAGGCGGTGACTGACGCCCAGCTTCGCTTGATCGTCGCGCAAGCCGACTTCTTCGACGCCATGGCCGATTACCGCGCCGCTCTCTCGCTCGATCCGCTGCCACCCGATGCGCCCGGACCTGAGTAGTACCCGGGCTAGTCCTGCAACGCCGCGCCGTATGTGATTGCTTATCGTGTGCGTGGGACACCTTGACCGTCAGCCTTATCCCTTCTGCCGGGCCCTCGCCTTTATCCTCTCCCCCGCTATTCGCTGCGCGGCGGGGGAGAAGAGACAATACGACAGTTATGGCTTCGTCGATCCTAAGACTCGACCCGCGACGGCCATTCCGCTCAAAAATGCTCCTTCCACGCGTGGACCGGCACACCAATCGCCACATGCGCCGATCCGCATCAGCGGATCGAACAGACAACTCTCATGAAGCGGCTCGGGAGGCAAGGCGAATCGCCAGCGATGAGCCGCGCGATATTGAGTGTCCCTGGGAGGCACCCCCATCGCCTCCCAGAATTCATCACGTAAAATGCTCTCAACAGCCTCCGCCGGGTCGTCGAGATGAGCATGAGACCACTCAGTTGAAGCATGCAGCACCCACGTCTCAGGTTCGACCGGGCGATCCGGCTTGCTGCTATTACGCGCGATCCAGCTGATCGGTGAATCGTGCACGAACGCACCGTCGAAACCCAGCCCCAACGATTCCGAGAGACTCAGCATGACAGCCCAGCAGCCATGCATCTCGACTTGCCGGGCTTGATCGGCCAGCAGCGGTGCCGCACGCAGGAGCTCGGCCGATTGGCTCGCAGGGGCAGTGACAATTGCCACATCAAACACGCCCAGGTCGGTTCCATCGTCGCTCGCCACGTGCCAGAGACCTTGCACCCGTTCCAGCGGCGCGACGCGCGACTGAAAGCGAACGTCGAGATCGGTAGCCAGGTGCCTGCACACAGCATTCATAGTCGGCACCGCGACGAGCCGATCCGTCCCCTTTTTTTCTTCCTTGATCACGCCACCTTCCAGGACTACGATGCGCCCTCGCCACGGCCCGACAATGCCGTCGTGCATCCATGATTCGACGTATCGCTGGAAGTGTTTGTCGCGAATGGTGAAGTACTGTGCCCCATGGTCAAAAGTGAGGCCGTTGTCCGCCCGTCGAGTGGCCATGCGACCGCCCACACCGCGGCTCTTTTCAAAGACGGTTACCGGAAATCCGTGGTCTGCCAGTGTCCGTGCGCACGTCAGTCCTGAAACGCCGGCTCCAACGACGGCCACCTTCGGCATCGGTTCGTAGAGGGGTCGTGTTGCCTTTCGCAAGTACACTCCTGGATCGAATCGATCAGCTTGTTGTGCTGTCAAGCGGTCTCGCACCGTTCCCAAGATTGGTCGCGGCCGTGCAAAGGGACGATCGAACTGGTCAAGGCACCACAGGATTCCACCGTAAGACGCGGGATCTCGCCCATCGACGCATCACGATGATTCAAGTCGATCATGGTTGCCAAGGCATGGCGTGCAGCCTTCGTCAACTTCAAGATGGCTGTGCCCCAGGTCAGACGCTCGCGTCACGCAGACTCATACTCTTTCAGATAGCCACGGAACAAGATCAGGTGCTCTTCCTCATCCGCCAGGAGTCGAATACACAGGTCTTGCGTCACATAATCCTCACCGTCGGTGGCTCGGATAATCTTCTGATATTGCGCACAGGCATGCTCTTCGGCGCTAATTACGGCCTTGATCACACCTACGACGTCCGTGGTGTTGCTCGAAGGCTGAATCTGCTGGCCCAGCTTGACGGCGGCCGAACCTGGTACGAGACCGCCCAGCTGTTTGATCCTTTGGCCTAGCTGCTGGGCATGCATGATCTCCTCGGTAATGTCAGCCGCCAACGATTTCTTGATCTCTTCGGCGCGAACACCGTCCAGGTTGATGCTATTGGCCATATAGTTGAGCACGGTTTCGATCTCCATGCTATACGCCGTGGTCAGCATGTCGATCACTTGTTGCTTGTTAGCAGGCACTTTTCGAATCCTTTTGACGAAGAATAGTTTTTTCCCTCAGCACGATAGACAGCGAGGTGCTGCCGACAAGGAGACGAATGGCCCGCATTTCCCGACCACCACCCTACGAGGGGTGTGATGCCGGCGGGGTGGAAGAGAATACGTCCTGCCCGATGTGGTTGTGCTTAACACCATGACGAAGCGTCAGAGGTCGGACGCACGAGATGTTTGGAGCCCAAATTCTGCTCACCATTCTCCATGACGCTCGAATTTCTTGCGCACGTTTTCGCTGAATTCCCCGGCCGCCCTTTCCATCGCCGCCAGAACTTCGTCCATCGGTTTCCCCGCCGCGGTACGCGCGGCGGCGATCACGGTGTTGCACTCGTTGGCATCCATGAACATGGCAGCTTCGAGCAGATGTTGCTCTTCGCCAAGTGGGATGGCCAGGAAGCCATGTTTGTCGGCGTGAATGAGCTGGCCCGGCTGGACCTTACGGCCGTACACCTCGACTTCTTCAGCCCAACGCACGGCCGTCGCATGCGCGTGGCCCACGCACAGACGCCGGGCCAGGGCTTTGAATCCTGCGTTGTTCATTTCGTCCAGATCGCGGATGGCCCCATCGGTAATTGTGCCCACGCAGCCGAGGGCGCGGTGATTGTTCGCGTTGACTTCGCCCCAGAACGAGCCTATCACGTGGGGCTTGTCGAGATCCTGCACGACGACGATTTTGGGTGCCGGTGCGCCGGCGATGTAGCGTCGGTACTCGCTCCATTGCTTCGCGCCGCGACTCTTGTGCGCGGCATTGCTCGGTTCGATGACAACGGTCACCGCATAGCCGACCATCGGTCCCATCTGCGGCATGAAGTCGCAGACTTCTTCCAGGTTGAAGGCGTCGGCAGACGAATCGCCTTTCGTAATTTGCTCCCAGCCGTTGTAGATGGTCGGAGTGTTCCATCGTTTCAGCTGTAGAAGTTCATTGTGGGAGAGCGTTGAAGTTATGAGATGCTGGGACCTCCAAGATGTTCCGAATTGCGTTTCATCGGTTTTGCTCCATTACTCAAGATCGCGGGCATCACGTCCGGTCGATTCCCGGCAGCTCTGAACGCCCCATCAAGGATTTCCATGTCGTATTACTTGTACAGACTTTGCCCGCAACCCAGAGGCATGCCCGAAGTCAGGGCTGCCCGCCAGCGGCCTTGTGCCGGTGGAAGGCCCGTTTGAAAACTACCTCCGCCCACCGGAACACCGGTCGATCGAGCGGAGATGGTGAATTCAATCGGCACGCAGCCGAGATCGAAACAAGCCGCGGTGTGATTCGGCCTCGGCGGCGTGCCGTCGAGTTGGAAACGTTTCTTCTCGGCCGCAGTTTGTAAACGAAGTGCCTTGTAGTTGTCAAACCCGGAACCACCGACACGAGGTCGGTGGGGTGCCTGTCTCGTTGTCAAACCCGGAACCACCGACACGAGGTCGGTGAGGTAATCAGTTCAGTCCACGGGCATCCAGACGGTCATTTGTGAGGTGCCGCGGTTCGCCCAAGCATAGTACGGGATCAGCCGGACGTGAATCGGCTGCCGGCCGGTTGGCTTCCAGCGCTGGTACAGCTGGTCACTCCAGTCACCTGGTTCGAACGCTTGGGCCGGCCCTTCCAGAACCGTTACGCCACCGAGCAGATCTTTGTCCCGGCGCGGTCGTCCATGTGGCGTCGGCAACGAGAGCCACATCGTCCAATTCGACTCCCTCTGGCAAGTCCACCGATTCCAGACAGTAGACGATCGGCCCGCGCATCACCGCCACTTGGTTTCGGGCCTCTTCGACCAGCGGATGTGCTTGCACGAACACCACTTCCATCGGCAAGTCAAGCTCGATCGCATCTCCGGCCGACCATTGACGCCGAATCGCCGCATAGCTGCCCGGCGTCGATTTCGACGTCCGCCGGCTTGCCATTGACGGCGATGGCCGCACGCGTGGCCCAAGCCGGGAACGCGCAGCATCACCGTCGTGGGCGTATCCGGCAGCTTTTCCGACCCGCATCGTCACCTGACCGTCCCAGGGATAGTCGGTTTGCTGCGTGATGCTGATGGGCGATCCGTCCGGAAGCTCGTGTCTCCAGCTTGCTGCTGCCATACAGGTTCACCCAGACGGCGCTCGTCCGAAACGGTGTAGGCCCAACCGTGCAGCTTGGCAATCGTGCGGGCCACGTTGGGGGGCAACAGAAACAGCGGACGGGCGACTTGGGTGTCGTGTCGGGCCAGCGCGCGGCCGAATCGTTGCTCAGCAGCGGCACCTCGGGCCGCAGCGGCGCAGCGGGTTCGTGTAGAAGAAGTCGGTCCCATCCAGAGCAGATGGCCGAGAGCATGCTGTTGTACAACACGCGCTCCATCACGTCGGCGTACTTTGCGTCGCCGGTCAGCTGCAGCATGCGCCAGTTCCACATGGCGTTGCCGATGTTGGCACAGGTTTCGTTGTAGGCCGTGCGATTGGGCAACTGATACTCGGCGCCGAACGCCTCATGCACGGAATCACGCGGCCAGCGCCGGAACGTTCTGCGTGACAACTTCGCCATGATGCAGGGCGGCCGACGCCGCCGGTGACGTACATCTTGTGCGTCGTTACGTCGTGCCAGAGACGGTCCAGCGCGTCGAGCAAGGCTTTCTCTCCCGTCTCGGCGATAGACGTCGGCCGCGCCGCACCACAGGTAGGTGGCCGTCACGCAATGGCCGACGGCTTCCTGTTCTTTGCGCAGCGGCACGGCGGCCTGGTTCTGGTTGCTGCCTCCGCGTGCCGATCCCCGCATGTCGACGAAGATGCCGGCCAGCTCCAGGTACTTCGGGTCTCCGGTCGTGCGGTACAGATCCACCGCGCCCATGATGTTCGACGGATTGAATCCGAAATGGGCCAGTTCTTTCGGGCGCGGGGAAAACAGATCGTACAGGTAGTCGCCGACGCGCGTGGCAATCTTCAAATAGCTGTCCTTGCCCGTGGCCCGGTGATGCACGCAAGCGGCCGTCATCAGATGACCCATGTTGTATAGCTCGTGGTTGTGGAGATCAGCCCAGCGATCGACGCCGCTGCAGTTGCACCCACGACGAAAGATATCCATCCGGCTGCTGGGCCTTCGCAACCAGCTCGATCGCCTCGTCCATCAACTGATCGAGCTTCTCGTCGCCGGTGACCTCAAAGAAGTACGCCATGGTCTCGATGCACTTGTGGCAGTCGCCGTCGCTCCACTTGGTTCCACCGGGATCGCCCTTGGCAGCCAACCCGGCGGCCATGCGCAGGTCGTGGAAGGTTGCCGCATTGTCGGGCAACTGCATGACCCGCCACAGATTCGGGGTCACGACACGACGACATTGATCGAACCGCTGACCCCAGAATCCAGCGGTCCACCGTACGTCCGTCGGAGCGACAGATGTCAACCTGGCGTGAGGAGCGTATGGGCCTTCAACCGCGCGCTGCTGGCCGAAACCGGCGCGGCAGCAACTCACCGTCACGAGCAGCGTCATCGCTGTTGCCCATGTTTCTGGTGACTTAGCCTTGGCTTTCATTGACTTGCCTCCCTGATCATTGGTTGCGTCTCGTTTCGGGCACGGTTCGATACGTCTGCATGGGTTGCGGCTGTCGCGCCAGTCCAGCCATGCATCGGTGCGCAGCCAGCCTATTGTACCGCAGAGGTCGGCGACCTGCAGGTGATACTTAACATTTTAGCCGGTGACATGCGCGCACCGAGCGCATGTTTGTGGCTGCAGCATCCGGCCGCAGTGCGGCGGCAAGACGCCGCCGCCAATTCGGGTGCGGCCGACGCGATCCGGTGGCCAACAAGAAGCATGGCAGTGCGCGACGCGGCCGGCACGAACCCGATACCGTCGCGGGATAACTTCTTCGAGGATTCTGCGCAGTTCTTTCCCAGTTTCGGTTGCGTTTTCGCGTGGTCATCCGACAATGGTCATACCCTGGAGCCGAGTCATCATGAGGCCCATCGCCCTCACAGGAGGACCGTCCCGTGGTTCCAGCACACCCGAGGTTCCTGCGCCGTGACCCGTCTGTTGGTGATCCGTTGAGTGAAGGGAGCATGATCATGTCCTGGAAAACCAGTCCCCATTCGAATGCGACGAAGAGCCAGTCTCCTAGTTCTGGGAGTCGGTTCTCACGTCGCACGTTTGTCAAAGCGACTGCCGCGGCGATGATCGTGCCACGTCATGTCCTGGGCGGCAGCGGCTATCAGCCTCCCAGCGAAACGCTCACCATCGCCGCCGTCGGTATCGGCGGCATGGGCAAGAACTACTTGAAGGGCTGCGAGCACGAGCGGATTGTGGCTCTCTGCGACTGTGACGCGAAATATGCGGAACCGGTCTTCGGCCGATATCCCGACGCTCGGCGATA
The DNA here is from genome assembly GCA_963700575.1 of uncultured Planctomycetota bacterium. Taxonomy (GTDB): domain Bacteria; phylum Planctomycetota; class Planctomycetia; order Pirellulales; family Pirellulaceae; genus JAJRVM01. Next base: position 736,335 of record CAVOYC010000005.1, read on the forward strand.
CACAAACTTTCGCGAGATGTTCGAGAAGGAGTCGGACCACTTCGACGCGCTGATCGTCGGCACGCCGGATCACACGCACGCCGTAATCGTGATGGCCGCTTTGGGACTCGGCAAACACGTCTATTGTGCCAAGCCGCTGACGCACAACGTTCACGAGGCCCGGCGCGTGCGCGAGGCCGTTTTGAAGGCCGGCGTGATCACGCAGACGAGTGTGCAAAGCGCGGCCAGCCAAGGAGCCCGCGGTACGGAGGAGATCCTGCACTCGGGCGTACTCGGTCCAATTCGCGAGGTGCATGTGTGGACGCCACACCCGATATACCCCTGCTCGCTCGAACGGCCGAAAGAGACGCCGCCGGTCCCTGAGGGCCTGGACTGGGACCTCTGGCTGGGACCGGCCCCCTATCGCCCCTATCATCCGGCCTACGTCCCCTTCAAGTGGCGTGCTTGGTGGGACTTCGGTTCTGGCACGGTCGCCGACATGGCCTGCCACTCGTTCCACGTCTTCTTTCGAGCGCTGAAGCTCGACAAGCGTCCCCCGAAAACGGTCTACGGCTATGGCTCGTATCATCGCGAGCTTTCGGGTCGGATGCTGCTGACGCGTGAGTGCGAGAGTGATGCCAACCAGGTCTCCTGGCACTTCCCACCCGTCGATGAATTACCGGAGCTGAGACTCCATTGGTACGATGGCGGCATGCGCCCGCTGCGGCCGAGTGAACTCGCCGCCCAGATGCCGATGCCCCCGGCAGGAATCCTGTTCGTCGGTGAGCAGGGCAAGATGCTCAGTGGGTTCAGCGGCGGAGGCGATCTGCTCTTGCCGGCGTCGAAGTATGAGGACTTCCAGCGACCGGACCCAACGCTGCCTCGCACGATCGGCCACTACCGCGAGTGGACCGAAGGCTGCAAGACGAACAGCGTCACGAACTGTCCCATGGAGTTCGGCTGCCAGATGACCGAAACCGCCTTGCTCGGCACCATCGCCCTTCGCACTCTCGTTCCCGAACAACCCCGCGCCGGCTGGCCCGCGAAAACACTCCAATGGGACGCCGACGCGATGCGGTTCACCAATGATGATGCAGCCAACGACTGCGCCAATCCGCCGTACCGCGAAGGTTGGACGCTGCCGACAGTCGAGAGCATGTAGCTGGCCAGATCCGTTGAAATAACACACACCGACCAAGCATGGGAGACTCCGCGATGAGACGGCGCGACCTGCTCACAAGACTGGGGACCGCGGCCGGGGCGTTGGCATGCGGCGCGATGGCTGCGGCCGAAGAGGCAGAGGAAGTCCGGGCCCGCGTGAACACGCGTTCCGAACCGTCACAACTCCAGATCACCGACCTGCGCGTGGTGCCAATCTATACCACCTTTCGGCCGCATGTCATTCGCATCGAGACGAATCAGGGCATCTGCGGCTACGGCGAGGTCCAAGAGCGGTAACGGCGTGGTGTTCGACGGCAGCCTGCGCGATCTGGAAGGACTGCAGGCGATCAAGGGGTTCAACGCCTTTGTGCGCGGTTGGGATCCATCCGCCATCAAAGACATGATGCTGACCGGCATCAATACGCCGATCCGTATCGGACGGGCAACGTGCCTGCCCGGCGACGTGGTCCTGGCCAAACGCGAAGGCGTAATCTTCATCCCGGCCCATCTGGCCGAGCAGGTCGTCAAGAAAGCCGAGGCCATTATGCTGCGTGACCGTTTTGGTCATCAGCGGCTCAAGGAAGGCAAGTACACACCCGGCCAAATCGATCGCGCATGGACCGACGACATCAAGGCTGATTTTGAACAGTGGTTGAAGGACAACATGAGCGACCTTCCGGTGCCCAAGCCGGTGATCGAACAGATGCTCAAGGAGCGCAGTTGGTAGTGACCGACCCGCACAACGGCAAAGTAGAATCAAGGAACGGCCGACAACATGAGTGAAGAGAAACGCGTCGTCTCGCGGAGGACGCTTCTGAAGACCGCCGGCTTGGCAGCCGGTACCTTGGCCATAACGGGGCCACAAGTCATCTCGGCCCGAGCCGGTACGTCGCCAGCAAAGCAGGGCCTGAAGCTGGCACTGATGCTGCCGGCGGAGCCCAGCGTGCGGTGGACGATCGCCAAGCAGATCGGCGTCAACCATGCCATTGTCAGTGTCGCGAAGAAGGTGCAAGACGTGCCCCCGGGTCAATTCGCCTCGATCCTCCAGAAAATCAAGGCGGATCTGACGGAAGCGGGATTGTCGTTTGCCGGAATCGAAGGCAATCCGATCGAATTTCACCGCGTCAAACTGGGACTGCCCGGCCGGGATGAAGACATTCACCGGTTCTGTGAGATGCTCAAGGCCTACTACGACGCTGGATTCGACGGCCCCATCCGTCCCGACCACGCCCCGACGCTGGCCGGCGAAGACAACGACGATCCGGGCTACGCCATGCAAGGCAAGATTCTGGCGATCGGCTACATGAAAGGAATCCTGGACTGCGCTCGGTATCCCGTCCGTATAAGCCCCAATTCAACAGCGGACGCAGAGTTCGGCCGCTCAGATCCCCCCGTCACTCTCCGAAAGCGCAACCGACGCGCTGTGCAACGGAGACTCCTGTTGTTGATTCCGCGGGCCGAAAGCGATCGCAGCTCCGGCAGCGGCTTCGGTTGTGATGAACAAGCTGTACAGCAGGCTTCTGGCTCTGGTGCTTTGTCACGCCTAAGAATTAGGGCAGGGCCGAGACGCATGCACAACGTTGAGAACATCACTTCACGCCAGTTTTTGGATTTGCCAGGCGCTAGGTCTGTTTCTTGCCGCGCCGCCAAGCGAGTGCCACGAAACCGACGCCCATCAGCGACCAAATGGCCAAAGTGGCGGGCTCGGGGACAGAGGAGGCCTCGCCATCAACCAAGATGTACATGTCCGGGTGATACGTAAACACGTTTCCCGTATTGCCGTAGGTCATGGTAAAGTTGTACTCGCCGCTCGCCGTGAAGATGTCATTGAATGCACCTTCTTCGTCGAAATAGGAGTGGCGCGCTTCTCATCCGCCTCCGTCCCAACTGAGGCCCGGTATCGGATCGTTCGGATCGCCGGTCCACGGAGACAGCAGATTGTAGCCGTAACCGGAATACCAACGGTGAACATCGGGTGCCACGGCCGCCTGCCCGAAGATGACCGCTTGCGTTCCCACGGACTTAGCAGCAAAACCATAGTTGTAATCCATGATGACGGCCTTCGTGTCGCCATGGATTCAGACACTCGTCGCTGGACACCGGGATCGTCCCATGCCAGAATGATCGGAGATTTCCGCCTGCATCGGCTCTGAACTGATGCCTAACGTGAAACGCAAGAACTTATCGCGTCGCTTGGTGAGACACGATATCGAGCCCCATTTCCCAGCGCACCGAAACGTGGAGGAAGTGTTCATGTTCCGATCCTTTGTCGCTCGCCCCCTGCTGGTTCTCGTGATCGCGGTTGGCGCTTTTCTTTGCGGGAAAGCCGACACGCAAGCTGACGAGTCACGGCTCGTGCCCCTGGGCGTGGCGAAGGTGGACATTACGCCGGACCAGCCGGTACGCATGTACGGATATGCCTCGCGCGTGACCGAATCCGAAGGAATTGCCGGCCGCCTGACCGCGAAAGCTCTGGCGATGGGCGGCGTGCAGGGCAATGAACTGGCCGTTCTACTGACCGTCGATTGTGGCGCCGTGCCCGCCGACCTGCGAGAGGAAGTCTTTCGCCGCCTTCAGGCTCAAACGTCTTTGAAGCCGGAACGATTCATGTTGTGCAATTCCCACAACCACTCCGGCCCTAATCTGAAAGGTATGGCGTCCATCAGTGGCGTGGAGCATGAGCACCTGGCCGCGTATGCCCGGCTGCTGACCGATCGTTTGGAAAAAGTCGTCTTGGACGCGGTCGCGGCACGCCAACCTGGGCGCCTTTCCTGGACGCAAGGATCTGTCGGTTTTGCTGCGAACCGACGAGTGCTGAAGGACGGCAAATGGACCGGGTTTGGCGCCGTTGCCGGTGCACCGGTTGACCACAGCCTGCCGTTGTTGCGAGTCACCGACGCCAACGATCGACTCCTGGCCGTGGTAGTCAATTATGCCTGTCACAACACGACCCTGCGCGGCGACTTCAAACAGATCCACGGCGACTGGGCAGGCTGTGCCCAGGAGTATATTGAGGCCGAACACCCCGGCGCGGTGGCCCTGGTGACCATCGGTTGCGGTGCGGACTCCGATCCCTGTCCGCACAGCACGGTTGAGTTGTGTGAACAACACGGCCGGGCGCTGGCCGAGGAGGTGAAACGGTTGCTTCAGGGTGAGTTCAAGACCATCGACCCGACCCTGGTTGCCCGCAGCGGCCCCTTGGAGGTCGCCTACCAGGAAGCCCCCTCGCTGGAAGAACTCGGGACACGTGTGGGCCAATCGTGGGCCCTGGAAAGACTGAAGGGCCAACTCGAGGGGGGTAAGAAACCGCCGGCGTCCGAGACACTGCAAATCGCCACCTGGGTGTTCGGCGACGATCTCGCCATGGTGTTTCTGTCAGACGAACTCGTCGTCGATTACGCGCTGCGCATGAAGCGCGAGCTGGACGGCAGCCGGTTGTGGATCAACGCCTACACCAACGACGTTTCCTATTACGTCGCATCGGAGCGTGTCTTGAAAGAAGGTGGCTACGAAGCGCGCAATTCGCTCAGCAACATGATCTCGTATGGAGCTCCCGAGAGCGTGCAGCCCACTATCGAGGACCGCATTGTCGAACGCGTTCGGTCGCTCTTACCGGCTGATTTCGCGGCGAAGTAGGGCTGCGACCGAGGCCAGCCAAAGGGGTTAGGACTCTTTCATTGACGGCACCACGATCGTTCTATCGCGCAGCGCGTTTGTCGTGCGTCACGGCGAAGATCCACAGGTCCCGAAATTCCTCCGCCGACTGACCGTGCCGTGCACGCCCCAAGACAGGACAAGAATATTGTGGGTGCAATCCGCCGCTAAACCGCTACAATGGGGAGGCAGGTTTCTGGTCGGAGTCCCTGGAGGCGTAGCGGTATGATTCGGCGTGCATTCGTGCATCCGTTCTGGGCGATAGTCCCGGTGCTGAGCGTGGCCCTCGTCGCCATGCAGGCATCTGAACGGGCCGCACGTGCGGAGAAACCTTCCCCGGCCATACACAACCTGGTACGTGATTTTTGCCTGGATTGCCACAGCCGTGTTGATCCGGCCGCGGCGCTGGACCTCGAATCAATCACGACCAACGATGTAGAAGGCGATTCTGAAACTTGGGAAGGGGTCGTGCGCAAGCTGTTGTCGCGCGAAATGCCTCCCCGCGACATGCCACGGCCAGACGAATCGACTTATGAACTCGCGGTGGCCGCATTGGAAGCAACATTGGATCGGCTGGCAACCGAGCGGCCCTGGCCAGGACGCACGGACACGTTTCGCCGGCTGACGCGCGTTGAGTATCAGAATGCCATTCGAGACTTGTTGGCGTTGGATATCGAAGTCTCCACGTGGTTGCCGACCGATGAATCCAGCCATGGCTTTGACAACGTCACGGTGGGCACGCTTTCGCCAACCCTCTTGAACCGCTACGTCTCCGCTGCCCAGAAAATCAGCCGACTGGCGGTGGGTAGCCCGAGCCGGAGTCCTGGTGGAGAGACGATTCGCATTCGTCCGGATATCACTCAAGAAAATCATGTCTTGGGGTTGCCCATCGGAACGCGGGGCGGGGTGCTGATACCGTACCATTTTCCACAGGATGGCGAGTACGAGATCCGAGTCCGACTGGCCCGTGACCGCAACGAACACGTCGAGGGCTTGCACGGTCAGCATGAACTGGAGGTGTTGCTGGATCGAGAACGCGTGGAACTGTTCGTCGTGCACCCGCCGCAGGGAAATGACCACAGTCAGGTGGACGCCCATCTCGAGGCACGTTTCCGCGTCGAGGCGGGACCACATCAGTTGGGTGTCACGTTCTTGAGACAATCGACGTCGCTCTTGGAGACCAGCAGGCAGCCCTATCAAACGCATTTCAACATGCACCGCCATCCGCGTATTAACCCTGCGATCTATCAGGTCTCGATCACGGGCCCGTTCACGCCCACGGGCCCAGGTGACACACCCAGCCGCCGGCGCATCTTCATCTGCCGTCCCGACAGTGACGCGGACGAAGCGGACTGCGCAGGAGATACTTCGCGCGCTGGCGCGTTGCGCATGGCGACGTCCCATTCGCGACGAGGACCTGATCGGGCCGCTTGAGTTCTTTCGGCAAGGGCGCGCAGAGGGTGATTTCGATGCGGGGATTCAGTTTGCGTTGGCTGCGCTGCTGGTCAACCCGCAGTTTCTTTTCCGCATCGAACCGGATCCACCACACGTGCCTGCGGGAACGGTGTACCCGATCAGCGATGTGGAGCTGGCGTCGCGGCTGTCGTTCTTTTTGTGGAGCAGCATTCCCGACGACGAGCTGCTCGATCAGGCCGAACGCGGCGCACTGCATCGCCCCGAAGTGCTCCAGCAGCAGGTGCGGCGGATGCTACTCAGCAAGCGGTCGCGATCGCTAGTCACGAACTTTGCCGGACAGTGGCTGCACCTGCGCAATCTCGATTCCGTCTATCCGGACATGCGCCTGTTCCCCGATTTTGACGACAACTTGCGGCAGGCCATGCGGAGCGAGACGGAACTGTTTCTGGAAAGTATCCTGCGCGAGGACCGCAGCGTGCTGGACCTGCTGAGCGCCAACGACACGTATGTGAACGAGCGGCTGGCCCGGCATTACGGGATTCCGGGAGTCTGCGGCAGTCGCTTTCGGCGCGTGCTGCTGGACGAGAATAGCCACCGTGGCGGCTTGCTGCGGCACGCCAGCATTCTGACGGTGACGTCGTATGCAACACGTACGTCGCCCGTCATCCGCGGTCACTGGGTCCTGAAGAATCTGCTCGGTACACCTCCGCCCCCCCCGCCCCCGAATGTTCCGGCCCTCACGGAAAACGCCGTGGCGGCCAGCCTGCCAATCCGCCAACGCTTGGCGCAGCATCGTGCCGATCCAAATTGTGCGAGTTGCCACGATCGGATGGACCCGGTCGGGTTCTCGCTGGAGAACTATGACGCGATTGGTCGTTGGCGAGAGCTGGAGGCGGGCCAGAGCGTGGATGCATCGGGCTCTCTTCCCGACGGTAGCGGATTCGTTGGAGTCGAAGGACTTGAACAGGCATTGCTGAAGCGCCCCGAGTTATTCGTTACCGCGCTGGTGGAAAAGCTGCTGACATACGCCCTGGGACGTGGCGTCGATCATCGGGATGCTCCGGCGGTCCGCCGCATCGTGCGCGATGCGCGGGCCGATGACTACCGATTTTCGGCGTTGGTACTGGGGATCGCGAACAGCCCACCCTTTCAAATGAGGACAACGGAATGATCGTTTCGAAGCGAGCTCTGCCACGTCGTACCCTGCTCAAGGGCGTGGGAGCTGCCATCGCGCTGCCGCTGCTCGATGCCATGGTGCCGGCCATGACGGCGGTGGCCGACACACCGGCCAGCCCAGCACGTTTACGTCGGCTAGGCTATGTCTATATACCGATGGGATGCGACATCTCACGCTGGGTACCAGAGGGTGACGATTTGAGTGAACTGTCATCCTCCCTCAGCCCTCTGGCTCCCGTTCGCCAATCCGTTACGGCAATCACAAACCTGGAACTCAAGAACGCCTATCCGGGAACTCACGCCACATCCAACTCGGCGTTTCTCAGCTGTGCCAGGGCGAAGCGGACCGAGAGCACCGATTACCATCTTGGCACGACCGTTGACCAAATTGCGGCGCGTCAGATAGGACAGAAGACACAGCTTCCTTCTCTGGAAATGTCCATGGACCTGATGGCGACGGTCGGTCAGTGCGATAATGGTTACGCGTGTGTCTATCAGAACTGCCTGTCGTGGTCGTCCGCGACCACGCCGCTCCCTTCGGAAGCGCATCCGCGGATCGTATTCGAATCCCTGTTCGGCGAAGGAGGCAGCGTTGGCGAGCGTCGATCGGCCTTGAAAAGACGAGCGAGCCTGCTTGATTCCGTCAGCGAGGAATTCACGCGATTGCAGAAAACGCTGGGCCCTGGCGACCGCGCGAAAGTCAGCGAGTACCTGGAGAGCGTGCGCGAAGTCGAGCGGCGGATTGAGCGGGCCGAAGCCGATGCCAAAGAAAATGCCTTGCCCGATCTCGATCGGCCGACTGGCGTGCCGGCGGCGTACGCCGATCACGCCCGCTTGATGTTCGACCTGCAGCTGCTCGCCTTTCAGGGTGACATCACACGCGTGATCACTTTTCAGCTCGCCCGGGAGACCAGCAACCGGACCTATCCCGAAATCGGTGTTCCCGAGCCGCATCATCCACTTACGCATCACGGCAATGCGGCGGAAAAGGTGGCCAAGGTGGCGAAGATCAATCGCTTCCACGTGTCGCTCTTTGCAGAGTTTCTCCAGAAGATGCAAGCGACGACGGAAGGTGCAGGCAACTTGCTGGATCACTCGCTGTACCTGTACGGCAGCGGGATGGGTGATCCGAATGTTCACGATCACCAGAATCTGCCCATCCTCGTTGCGGGTGGCGCGGCCGGAAAGATGCGCGGCGGGCGAGTCGTCCGATTCGCACATCCCACGCCGCTGGCCAATCTGCACCTCACTCTGTTAGACAAAGTCGGCGTGGAGTTAGACTCGTTCGGCGATAGTCAGGGTCAGGTCGACGAACTATTCGAACCCCTTTCTGTGTGAATCGGTTATCATGCTGATCCCGAAATACACTCTCGCGGGCGGATTGGCCCTGTGTCTGTTCGCCGCCCAGATGACCGCCGAAGCCGCAGACGTTGCTCTGGCGGATGCTGCGCAACGAGCGGACTGGCAACGCGTACAGTCTTTGCTCGATCAGCAGGTGAATGCGAACATACCGCAAGTCGACGGCATGACTGCCCTGCACTGGGCTGCGTGGCACGACCACGACGAGACAGCCTTGCGGCTGATCGAATGCGGAGCAGATGTCACTGCCCGGAACCGATACAGAGTCACACCCCTATCGCTGGCCTGCGCCAACGGAAATGTGGTGATCGTCAGGCGGCTCCTGAAATCCGGTGCGGATGCCAACACATCGCTTCCCGGCGGTGAAACTGCCTTGATGACCGCGGCACGCAACGGCAGCTGCGGCGCGGTCGCGGCGTTGCTGAAACGTGGCGCCGACGTCAATGCCCAAGAGCGGAACGGGCAGACCGCTGTGATGTGGGCCGCGGCCGAGGGCCATGCGGAAGTGGTGTCGCTGTTGCTGCAGTCGGGTGCCGATTTCGACACGCCACTCAAGTCGGGCTTCACGCCGCTGTTCTTTGCCGTGCGGGAAGGCCGATCAGAAGTGGTGGAAGTGCTGCTACGTGCCGGAAGCGATGTGAACGCCACCATGCAGCCGAAAGTCAAAGGCAACCGTACACCGCGCCGTGGCACCGGAGCGTTGTTGCTGGCGGTAGAAAACGGTCACTTCGAGTTGGCCGAGCGGCTGCTGGAGGCGGATGCCGATCCCAATGATCAACGGTCCGGATTCACGGCCTTGCATGCCATCTCGTGGGTTCGCAAACCCAACCTGGGGGACGGCGTCGACGGCGATCCGGCTCCGACTGGTTCCGGGACAGTCACCAGTCTGCAGTTCGTAAGAAAACTGGTGAAACACGGGGCGGACGTCAATGCGCGTCTGCAACGCGGTCGCTCCGGTCGCGGGTTGCTCAACCACGTGGGCGCAACCCCATTCCTATTCGCCGCCGACACGGCCGACGTGCCCCTGATGCGGTTACTGCTTGAGCTCGGTGCCGACCCCACCCTGACCAACGCCGATTGCTGCTCGCCCCTGCTGGCGGCCGCCGGGATCGGAACGCTGGCCCCGGGCGAAGAAGCGGGCACGGAAGACGAAGCACTGGAGGCCGTCCGGCTGCTGCTGGACCTGGGCGCCGACATCAACGCCGTGGACGACAATGGCGAGACCGCCATGCATGGTGCCGCTTATAAGAGTCTGCCTGGAATGGTCCAGCTTCTGGCCGACCATGGAGCGGACGTCGAAGTCTGGAACCGGAAGAACAAATACGGATGGACACCCCTGCAGATCGCCCAGGGCTATCGGCCGGGCAACTTCAAGCCGGCCCCAGCGACGATCGCGGCCATTCGTCGTGTCCTGCAGGCGGCTGGGGTCGAACCTCCCGTGCACGCCACACGCGGGGCGAAGAACGGCGCTGCATCCTGGCCCAAGTAAACTGGCGCGGGAGGCGCCAGAACGATCGGCTTTCACAGACGTAAGTGACACGCCAGCAACGCATCGACCTCGCGTCGGTGGTTTCGGTTTTGAGAACTACGACGTCAATAGATTGACCACCAGACGACCGAGAATATGGGTCTCCACAGAAACGGCGTCTGGCCGAGGCCGAATCACACCGCGGCTTGTTTCGGTCTCGCCCGGCGTGCCGGTTGAACTCACCACTATTGCTCGACCGACGGGAATTCCGCTGATCGCAATTAGTTTTCACTGAAGTCGCCCGGATATCGCTGTTTCGCCCCACCTGCGGCGTTGGCGGACGGAGCGTTTACCAGTAACAGTTTGACTCGATTTCGAACGTCCGGTTCGGCGAGCAACTGAAGCTTGAGCTCAAATGGCATTGGCAAATGGAACGCGAGGACGTCAGTCAGTACAGATAATGAAATTCTGCGTTGTAGGTACTCCTCAACCAATTTATCAGCCGAAGGCAGCGTCTTGAGGATTCGATCCGCCAGTTGCTCCCCAAGCTTCCTGACTGCCTGATCCGCTTCTAACAAGCGGTCGTCGATCAACTTGACGCTAGCTCGCCGAAATGACCGCACGGGCTCAATTTCATGCTCGATTTGAGCACGCTGAATCCCTATCAGCAGGAAAGTGTATGTGCCCTGCTCAGTCTCTTTGTGAGCGGTTACTCGGCCGATGCAAACGGTCGGGGCAACGGGAGGGCGACTGTAGTACTCGTGTTCAAAACCTGGCAGGAGCGTAGCCATGGTGATCAGTTGGTCACCACGCATCGCATCCTCCAGCATTTCCCGGTAACGGCTCTCGAAAATGTGCAGCGGCAGGACGTTGCTAGGGAACATCACAAGATCGGGCAACGGGAACAGCCGCACTTGCCCGTCAAAGCTGTGCGGAAGTTCAAAGGATGAAGCAGACATGATCGGGACTCGCTTGTGGCATTGTCTTTGCGACACCGGTGCGGTTAGCGTTTAACGGGCATTATTCGCATCGCGATCGCCTGGTCCAGGTTTATGAAGTTGAGCTGCGGCCACGGCAAATCCCCTTCCTTCTGCGGCTCTACCGAGGTAGACCTTTCAATCCCGACCAGATCCCACATTAATTTGGGAAGCGAAAATGATAGCAGCAGGACCGGATGCCGTATCCGATGGCTTGCCCTACCATCTATTTTTGCGGGCAACACTCGATTGCCAAGGCGTGCGGTTTTGGGGATTCAGATGTTTGTGTTGAGGGCGCAGTACCGCCACTTTGTGAACGAGGGGCGGGAAACCGAATTCGTCCCCACGTCCGTGCCTTGACTCAGCGGCCCGCTTCGCGCTTATAATTGCATGCCGAAAGCGCGCGACCTGACATGGAAGGTTCAAGACCAAACCGGGGCAGTTGACGATCTGCCACTGCTTCCGCCACGTCGGCGCCGTGACTCGCCGCATCGCGAGGATGCGCATCTAGCGTCTGCAGAATCGGCCCACGGCGAACAGGCCCATCAAGCCGCAAAGAGCCAGGACCCACGTGGCTGGCTCGGGCACCGGGGCGACAACCACGCCGTACATGTTCCGACCGGCGTTATCGGCCTGCCATAGTTGGAACGTCCCCGCCGAAAAATCCTTGGTGTACACAGAATAGTATTGGTTGACCGTGTCGTCGGCGCCTTCGTCGAAGGCCACTTCATCGGGGGTCAAAGGATCCGCGGCTCGGTTCCATCCGTTCGCTGTCGCCGCCCAGCCTTCATCAATAATCCACTGCATGTGCGTCGCGTCGAAGGACGGCGGTGTCGCAGCATCGCCATCAGACAGGCGATTGTCGATCAGCATGTACACCCTCGCCGGGCTGCTAACCGTCACATCCAGGACGTACGACGCGTTGTCGCGATTGTCATTGCCCGAGAGAATGTACTCGTTGCCAACCAGGTACGCCGGGAGCAAAAGGCTGGTTGCGGAATCATCAAGGTAGCGATGACTGCGATCGACGAACGCGGGTGCACGATGGCCGAACAGGCCGGCAGTGTAGTCGTCGCCGACCACCGCATCAGGGATCGGTTCGTCGGCGACGGTTACTTTCCACGTCTGGCCGGTCCATTTTGCCGTAATCGTATCTGTCGCTTCGTTGTCGCCGCCGGTTTCCACCACGTTGCTGATGATCCCACCTGACGCGGCTACGGCCGAAACCACCCAGAGCGCTAACACCACCCCGCAGATTCTAAGTCGAAACATTGGATGCATCCTCCCAGATGAGACTTATCGAAGATGACGCTAATCAAGATAACAATCCGGGAACAAATACAAAACGCGCTACGAGCCTTTTTTCGACAATTTCCCCCGCAAGCGGTAGAACCTCTACTCGCCAGATAGCTTTTTACTGGGGCGGTCTCGGCACGCCGTGTTGAGCGACTGCAGTCGAAATTAACGTACTCCCAGCGGAAGGCTTGAAGGTGAACACGTTGGACCGGGACGGCCGTTGAATGACTCGTGCAACACCGTCGCCTTTCAGACCTTGGAGCGACATTGACTTACTGCCGCAAGACGTACACATAATATGCTCCCAGGACTTCCTTCCCCTGCGCATCGATAAACCAGGTCTGCAATTCCATTTCGCCCGGCTCCAGCGAGACGGTGAACGTAACGGACTGATCGCCTTCATCTGGCGTGCGAGTCTGATCGAACTGACCGATACGTAATCGAGCGGACACAATCGGCAGAGCATTCCCTTCGATGAACTCCCCATCCGTAACCCGCGTGATCGCCAGGCCGTCAGTCAGCCTCAGCCCACTTTCGCGTGGCCAGCGACGCAACTGCAATACGTAAGTTCCGGCCTTATCCACACGCAAGTGCCATACGCCGTTCTTCAAATCGGCTCGGCGGACCTGGACCTGCTGATCGATGAACACATCAAGCCACTCGCAGGCAGACAACATCATGGGGTTTTCCTTGTCGCTGCCGATGACCACGCGTTGCGGTTTCGTCACCTCGTCCTTCACGCCGTTCCACCAGGCGTCCAGATGGGCACGCATCTTTGCGACCACCTCGGGATGCTGAACCGATACGTCATGGTCTTGGTGCGGGTCCTCCTGAATGTCGTACAGTTCGCGATTTTCCAATAGTCGCCACTGCTTCCAAAGCACGGCAGCGCCGTCGCGTCGCGGAATGGCGGGGTTGCCCTCGGTGTAAGTAACTCTGAAGGTCGGCATGCGACTGTAATTGATCACCAGCATACGATCCTCCAGCGACGCTTGCTGGCCCCGAAGGACTGGCGCCAAGCTCTCGCCGTCGAGCTTCTCGGGAACCCCCTCGACGCCCGCCAGGTCCGCGAGCGTTGGGAGCAGGTCCTGGACGTGACTCAACTCGCGGATCTCGCGCGGCGGACCCAACGAACCGTCAGGCCAACGAATGAAACAGGGCACGCGGTGCCCCCCCTCCCACAAGGTCGTCTTGGTTCCTCGCATCCCTGCGTTGAAGTAGTCCGACCCAAAGGTACTGCCGTTGTCGGTGAGGAAGACGATGATCGTGTTGTCTCTTAATCCCCTCTCCGCCAGGAACTGATCCAGACGACCGACGTTGTCATCGATGTTTGCCCCCATGGCCAGAAAGCTGACAAGCGATTCACGCTTGGTTTCGCTGAGGTGGTGGACCAACTCGGGGCGTTTGCGCATCGCGTCGCGCACCGGCTGGCGATACTCGTCGGGCACAAACCAAGGCCAATGGGCCGAGTTCAGCGGAATGTACGCGAAGAACGGCTGCTTAGGCGATGTGCTGCCCCCGATCCACGCCATCGCCTCGCGGAAGAAGACATCGGTGCAGTAGCCCTGATACCTTTCACGCTGGCGGTTGTGGATGTACGTATCGTCAAAATAGTCGTTGTCCCAGAAGTCCGGCACGCTGTTGATATGCGACGACGGGAACCAGATCGCCTCGTCGAACCCTCGGTCCTCGGGCCGAAATGGGTAGTTGTCCCCCAAGTGCCACTTGCCAAAAATGCCTGTTCGGTAGCCACCCTTCTTAAACACATCGGCCATGGTTGCCAGCTCGGGACGAAGCAGCGTTCGGCCGCTGCTCACGTTGATCGCCCCATTTCGGAACGCGTCCAGTCCCGACATTAACTGGCCGCGCGTCGGCGTGCACATCGGCGCCACGTGGAAATCGGTCAGCCGCAGGCTCTTCGCCGCCAGACGATCGATGTTGGGCGACTGTACAATCGGATTTCCATGGCAAGCAAACTCACCGTACCCCTGGTCGTCCGTCATGACGATGATCACATTGGGTCGTTGCTCCCCAACCGCGAACTGGCCACAAAGCAGTACCATGGCGATGACGCTCGACAGTAATCGGATCCAAGTCATGGCAGCATGGCCTCCATTTCAGCACTAAGTCGTTTCAGCGTATCCACTACACCGGATCATTCTGCCGGATCGGTTCGTCCTGTTACCATTCCGATACCACTGACCAAAAGAAAGGTTGTCCGGGCTGATCAATCAGTCGAGGCTCGGCGTCGCCGAGCCGCTTGGCGCCTTGCTCCTTGTCACCTGCAGATTGCGGAGGGTTCCTTGTAGCCGATTGGGCGGCGTATAATCGCCTGCGGCGGTGAGTTCGTCGTACCCTATATTCATCGAATCTTTCGGTTGAATCGGGATCAGTCCTGGCGACACGCCTTCCCCGACCCGTTTCCCATTGATCGCCAGCGTCATCAAGTCGGAGGTCAGTTTTGCCTCGAAATCGAAATGGCTTGGAGCGACCTCCTCCGACACGATTCGAGTCACTTTGCCGTTAACTCGCACGTCGAATGCAAGTTTGCCCTGCAGCAGGTGGACGGCATAACCATGTTCCCGCCCACCTTGAGCGACAATGACGCCAACCCCCTCCTCGGACTCCACGTGGCCCGCAATCGTGAGTAAGCGGTTGGCAATCAGCGGTGCGTCGGTCTTGGGTATGACACTTGCCGACTCGAACTGCACGTTCACGCGACGCGCCCAATGTTCCCACTCAGCGGCCATCTCCTTGACTCGCTCGGGCTGCGCGTCTGCCAGATCGTTGGTTTCACAACGGTCTTCCGCCAGGTTGTACAACTCCCACTGGATCTCGTATGGCATGCGTTTCGACCAGACAATCTTCCAGTCACCACGGCGCAAGGCATGTGCCGCCTGATGATCGAACCCGATCGACCGTTCGGCTAAGCGTTGGCCGCGCATCACGGGCAGCAGGCTCGTGCCTTCCATGGGTGTGACGGCATGACCGTTGTGGTCGGCCGGGTAGCTGGCGCCGGTCGCGGCGACAATCGTCGGCATGATGTCCATCACGTGGGCCGGGCTGCGAATCCATCCGTTGGCCTTCCCGATCCCCGTCGGCCAATGCGCAATAAAGGGCGTGCTGATACCGCCTTCGTGAGTGAAATGCTTGTAGAGCCGCAGCGGTGTGTTGCCCAGATTTGCCCAGGCACTGCCGTAGGAGTGATGCGTGCCGCGGCCGCCGATCTTGCGGAGGTCGTCGCCGGTGTGGAGCGTGGTCGTCGCCCTGGCGCGATGTGCCGTCGAAGCCGAACGGTCCCCATTCATAACACGCACCGTTGTCGCTGAGCAACAGAATCAGCGTGTTGTCGAGGTCGCCGGTCTCTTTCAAGTGATCCACAATCTGCCCGACACCCTGTCGACACCCTCGACCATCGCCGCAAACACAGCCATCCGCCGAGCAAGATCGCGTCTGCGGTCTTCGTCGAGCGAGTCCCAGGCCGGATTTTCTTTCCCCGAGAAGCCATTGGCGATGTCATCTCGATCGACCGGTACGATTGACCGTGGAGTCAACTTCCATCGCTGGCCATCGATCAGTCCAAGTTTCCGCATCCGCGCGAAACGTTCTTCACGCAGCACATCCCAGCCGCGCAGATACGTTTCTTCGTACTTGTCCGCTCGTTCGGCCGGAGCTTGAACCGGGAAATGCGGTGACGAGTGGCCGAGAAACAGAAACCACGGCTTGCCACTTTTCTGTCCTTGCCGAATGAACTCCAGCGCATATTGGTTGAAGACATCCGTCGCGTAGAACTTTTCGGCGGGCGGATCGATTTCCTTTTCGCGACCGCGGGGCAATCGGATGTAATATTCCGCATCGTATTGGTCATGAGAATGACCTCGGGTGTAGCCGTAGAATTCGTCAAAACCTCGCTTGATCGGCCCGGTCTCCGGATGCATGTGCCACTTGCCCACGTAGTAGCAGCCGTAGCCGGCCGGCTTCAGCACTTCGGCCAGCGTCACGCAGCTCGTCGTTCAGTCGCCCAAGGTAGCCTGGCCCGCGCGTGTCGCTCGGCTCGTTCGTCGTGAAATCACCGATGCCCGCCTGCGACGGATACAGCCCCGTCATCAACGACGCACGGCTGGGACAGCATCTGGCGGAGTTGTAGAGTTGCGTAAAACGGACACCGCCCACTGCCAACGCGTCGATATTCGGGGTGTCAATCTCCCCGCCATAGCAACCCAAATCGGAATAGCCCAGATCGTCGGCGAGGATCACGACGATGTTCGGCCGCGGCCGGGCATCGGCGCCCAATGGCGGACAACATGGCGTACAGACAGTCAGAATCGGACCGACCCATAGAAGGAGAGAGCACCGAAGTACGCCGCCCCCGCGTGCTCTTCGCTGCGTTGTGCTGTGCAAGTTCGTCTTCCATCTGCCTGCTCTTTCCGGCGACTATTCGCTCTGAGTTCTGCAAGTCACTACTTTCCGTCGCGTCTGGCTGATGGTTGTGATGATCGACTTTCTGAAAGTTCTTGCTGCGAAAACCACCCATGTGCATCATGGTCACATCCTGGCCCACGTCCCAATCAATTCGTTTTCACTCCTCAGCCAGGACTTCCCTTGAGTCGCTTTCGAACGGGTGACGGGCAGCACCGTTTTTTTTGCTCGCCGAGGTCCGCGCGAACTCTGCACCGGTTGTCAGCAACATAACCGTTTTGGCGAGGCAGAGCCACCACCGAATTCGACCCGCCGCTCGGATTGCGCCGTGCGCTACTCTTGCGCTTCGCTGCCGTTGAGATGCACCGTGACGCTGGTACTTTAGATAGTCGTCGTTTCGAGACAGTCCGACTGCAAAATCAGAGCGGACTACGATTCGCCGTGCGCGCGTTGTCTAGACAGGATTCGTTCTCTCAAACCTTCGGCTCCGGAGGCCGCTCTCAACACAGGTTCTATTCGCTTCTTAAGCTCTTTCAGGGAAGTGTTTGGCGGTAACGATCCGAGCCAATCGCGCTCGTGCACACTTTTCATATTTTGCGAGGTTTTGCGGCGAATACCAGCGTATCTCTGCCGCGTAGCGTGCCGCAGTTTTAACCGTCGGCTTCCCTAACTCTTCTGTACCTTTGGCCACACCTTTCGCTGCGAATCGCCTATTTCAGCCTGTGGCGGAGCTCTCGTCCTGGCCTTCTTCCCCACGCTGACGATCCTCGCCCTGGCGTCACGAGCCTTCGCGTTTTACTACATGCTGCAATGCCTGATTGCAATCGCGGTCAGCAAGTCTACACTGCAAAAGATCTTCTTCGGCATGATTGCGGCCATGTTGGCGTTCATCACGTTATTCGCCGTGCCGGCTGGCTAAGCCAACACAAAGAGAGCTTTCATTCATCGACACTTCAAGGAGAGAAAAGTGCCCCTACATGACAAAGACTCCGTACGACACATGCTGGACGACGAAGTGTACGCGTCCGCAGATCTTTCGGTGGCCATGCCGAAATACAAGTTTCCAAAGACGGAGCAAAATCCTCGCCATGCCTACTCGGTCGTGCACGACGAACTGATGCTGGACGGCAACTCCCGTCAGAACCTGGCGACGTTCTGCCAGACGTGGGCGGAGCCCGAGGTCCACAGCTGATGGATGAGTGCATGGACAAGAACATGATCGACAAGGACGAGTATCCTCAGACGGCTGAAATCGAGGCCCGCTGCGTCCACATGCTGGCCGATCTATGGAATTCGCCGGCGGCAGCCAACACGATCGGTTGCTCGACGACAGGTTCCAGCGAGGCCGCCATGCTCGGCGGAATGGCCATGAAGCGGAGTTGGGAGGCGAAGCGCAAAGCCGCGGGTAAACCGATCGACAAGCCGAACATGATCACCGGTCCGGTGCAGATTTGCTGGCACAAGTTTGCCCGCTATTGGGACATTGAATTGCGCGAGATCCCGATGGAGCAGGGGCGGCTGCTGATGACGCCCGAAGAGGTACTCAAGCGCTGCGACGAGAACACCATCGGCGTGGTGCCGACATTGGGCGTGACCTTCACCTGCCAATACGAGCCGGTCAAGGCGGTGGCGGACGCCCTGGACCAACTGCAGCAGGACAAGGGCCTGGACATTCGCATGCACGTCGATGGTGCCAGCGGCGGTTTTCTGGCGCCCTTCTGCGCCCGGACGTGGTGTGGGACTTCCGCATTCCGCGCGTCAAGTCGATCAACTCGTCGGGCCACAAGTTCGGCTTGTCACCGCTGGGCGTCGGCTGGGTGATCTGGCGCGAGGAGCAGGATCTTCCAGAAGAGGAAGTCTTCTGGGTGAACTACCTGGGCGGTAACATGCGCGACATCGCGCTGAATTTCTCACGTCCGGGCGGACAGATCGTCTGTCAGTACTACAACTTTCTTCGACTGGGAAAGGAAGGTTACCGCAAGATTCACACGGCTTGTTACGAGACCGCGAAGTATATCGCGGGTGAGATCGAGAAGCTGGGTCCGTTCGAGATCATTTACGACGGCGAAATGGACGCGGGCATTCCGGCGTTGTGCTGGAAAATTAAGGACGGTGCTGACCCGGGGTTCAGCCTCTACGACCTGGCCGATCGGCTGCGGAGTCGCGGCTGGCAAGTGCCCGCCTATTCCCTGCCCGCCAATCGCCAGGATCTCTCGATTCAGCGGATTTTGGTTCGTCACGGCGTCAGCCGAGACCTGGGCTCGCTATTGGTTGACGACATGAAACGAGCAATCGACTACTTCCAGCAGCACCCGGTTCACACGCCGATGACGGCCGACGAGGCATCCGGTTTTCATCACTAGCAGCAAAGGGCGATACTCGGTTGCGCGTCACGCGCCCCTGTGTGCATAAACATCCTTTGATGAAACCCGGCACAAACCAATTTTAGCCGCTTCCGCCCGGTCGCTCTACATCGAACTTGCCATGCCTCTCGGGAGGCATGTACCCGGCGAGCATCAAAGGGTGGTTTGATAATCGCCGTTCACGGTTTGCGACCTTCCCGTGAACGGATACCCCAACTTGGCGCTGACAGATCAGGTTGACCTGCCATCGTGGCACTCGCCGGGATTTCGACGAAGCCCGAGAAGCTTATTGGCCCGCCGTGTGCGCGGTGCCGCTTAGGGCCGCCACGTTGTGGCTACCGGTGCTTACCGGGCAGGTACGCTGTTTCGATAGTTGCTGATTGACACTTCCTTTTCGGTGGAATACGTTGCTCCTATGGGGTTTCGTTCAGGACATCGGGATTCATTGATATGAGCAATGTGCACAGAACATTCGTCGTGGCAGTGATGGTTCTACGGTCGCTAGACGTGGTGGCCAAGGCGTTCGAATTGCAGCACAGGTTCATGCGCACGCTCGTCGCCGGCTTCACACTGGCAATCGCCGTCAGTTCTGTGCCGGTCATGTCGGCGGAGCCCGTTTCTGCCCCCATGGAAAACCCGGGCGGTTACAAATACTTCATCGGGATCGTGGGGAACCCATCCTCGCCGGATATTAGCTGGAGCGACGACGAATTAACGAAGATCAAAGCCCTGGGTGTCAACATGGTCCAGCTCAGCATCGCCTGGGGTGGGAAACCGGCCGACGAGGTCTTGAACCTGGAGGACCTGGACGCGGAGCAGCGAGCCAAGTTCGCCTTTCGCATCGAACAGGCGAAGAAGCACGGGTTGCGTACCATCGCCCATTTTGGCGTGCCAAGGATGCTGAACTACTCGCCGGTCCGTCCGGCCTGCATCATGGATCCGGCCGTTCAGCAAGAATACGTACACCTTCTGTCTGACTTCATGACCACGTTTCCCGAAGTCGATGACATTATGATCTACACCTACGATCAGCAGGCCTGGATATGCAGCGAGTTTGGACCGTGCCCCCGCTGTAGTGGCCTTCCGTTGCATGAACGGCTTCCCGGGTTCATCAATCTTCTGAATGAGACGATGCAGAAACACCGCCCCGACACGATGCTCTGGTGGAAGCCTTGGGAACTGTCGAAGGGGCAGACCGTGGCGATTCTCGACAAAGTGAACCCCGATCATTTCGGGCTGATGCTGAATCCATCTTCCAGCAACGAAGTCTACCCTTTCAACGACCGCTCTTTCAAATCCGATCTCGGGGTGAAACGTCTGGTGCGAATGGCACTGGAGCGAGACATTCCGGTGGTCGGGGAGTTCGATCACACTCTCTATAAGCCACTCTACCTGATTGAGGACTTTTTTCCCCGCCTCGTCTACGAGCAGATGCGGGGCTGGAAGGAAATGGAAGGTGTGATTGGGATCAAGGAGTACTATGGCTTCTCGCCGGTCACGTTCTCGGTCAACGCGGATATGCTCAAGGCTTGGGTAAGATCGCCCGATGCGTCGCTTCAGCAACTGCTTCAGGAGGTGGCAGCCCCCTATGGCGAGAATGCGGCGCCAACCATGATCGAGGCGTGGGAGTACGTGGCCCAATCGGTGGAGGCTTACCCCTGGGATACCACGTATTTGATTGGCCCGATGGGACTGGACCGGCATTGGGACGGTTCACACAACTGGGAACCGGTCAACATTCCGAGCGCCACTTGGGACACGCCGATTTGGAAAGCCAACCGGCGCGGAATTTCATGCTGACCGAGGAACACAAGGCGCATCCGTGGCTTTTTGAGGACGCAGGCTTGCGACTGGAGGATTCCGCCGCGCTGGGCTTCAAGGCCGTTGGCTTCTACGACCAGGCCATCGGAGCTGGCGGCAGCAAGGTGGATGACATTCGCACGCAACGGGAAATCGTGTGGAATACGTCGCGGTCGCTCCGCGCTAAGTCCCTGCACTTTCTGATGACGCTGGCCGCGCAGGATCGCGGACGGTGCAGCACGATGACAGACAATTCGCCCTCGTGTCAAAGCGATTGGAAGCGTTGCTGAAGAAAGATGTGGAAAACCAGGGCGGCAATGCGGCAGTGGCGCAAAAACTCGCGGAGTTCCAGCGCGACCCCAAAGCCTGGGTCACCAAAAATTTCAATCCTCTTGATTTCCAAACCAAGACCACGATTGACTGGAGCAAATGGGTGCCCCGGCAGGACTAGACTGAAAGAGTTGCTGGCAGACGGCTACTATTACTCGTCGACCAGTGGCGTTGATTCAGCCTTTGCGATGGGACAAACCTGATGTCTATTGTTCCGACGTTCCTAAATCGTTCGATCATGGCTGGTCCATCTATCAATGGCTACGGCTAACAGAATGACAAGACCTTTGACCACTTGCTGCCAGAACGGAGAGACGCTGAGTAAGAACAGTCCGTTGTTCAACACGCCAATGATCAGACAACCGACAACGGTGCCCATGATCGAGCCGCGCCCGCCGGAGAGCGAAGTTCCACCGATCACGACTGCGGCGATCGAATCGAGTTCGTACCCGAATCCCGCATTGGGTTGTGCCGAATCCAGTCGCGACGTCTGGATCAAACCTGCCACGCCCGCCAGCAGGCCGGCCAGCGAGTAGACGACGACTTTGATGCGATCCACGCGCAATCCGGACAGACGCGCCGCTCGTTCGTTTCCGCCAAGTGCGTAGACGCTTCTGCCGAACCGAGTTCTATAGGCCACAAGGGAGCAGATGCATACCAGCGCAGCCGCGATCCAGACAGGGGTCGGGATTCCCAGCCAGCGCGCTCGGCCGATCAGCCCGAAGGGGTCACCGAGTCCGGTGATCGGATGGCCTTGTGTCCACAACATGGTCAGTCCGCGCCGATGCTCATCACACCCAGGGTGGCGACAAAGGGTGGAATGCTCAGACGCGTGATCATGACGCCGTTGAACAGGCCACACAAGAGTCCCGCCAATAGTCCCCCGGCAACGGCGCCCAGGAGAGTGAATTCCAGCAGAATGTCGAATCGCTCCAGGCCGATCCCGTTCTTCAGCAAGCCAGCCGTCACCGCACCGCACAATGCCAGCACCGAGCCGACCGACAAGTCGATACCGCCGGACAGAATCACCATGGTCATGCCGAGTGACAGGCAGACGTTGATGGAGATCTGCCTGAGGATGTTCGCGCCGTTGTCAACCGTCAGGAACCGATCGGACAGCAAGCTCATGGCAACAATCATGAGGGCCAGGGCGATCAACGATTGGAATTTGGCGAGCGTTTCTCGGTGCGTCTTCTGCAGTAGAGTCATGTTGGTCCTTGTCGGCCGCACGGCCGCCCTCACATCGATCCAGGCAGTGCAGCCCCGAGTATCTGTTCTTCGCTCGCTTCACCGCGAGCAAACTCGGCCGTCTTGCGACCTTCGCACATGACGAGAACCCGATCCGCCATCGCCATGATTTCAGAAAGCTCGGATGACACCATGACGACGGCCAAGCCATCCGCGGTCAACTCGTCGATCAGTTGATAGATTTCGCGTTTCGCATTCACGTCGATCCCGCGCGTAGGTTCGTCCAACAACAGTATCTTAGGATCGGTCGCCATCCATTTGGCGAGAATCACTTTCTGCTGATTGCCACCGCTGAGATTGCGAACGACCTGCTGGGCCGAGGGCGTCTTGATGCCGAGACGGTCGATGTACCGAGCCGCAAGCGACGACTCGGCGCCGCGGCTGAGCATCATCATCCGTTCGATTTTTTGGAGCGAAGCAAGGCTGACGTTGGCGCCTACGCTCATTTGCAGCACCAATCCGTCCTCTTTGCGGTCTTCCGGAGCCAAGGCGATTCCGGCAGCAATGGCGTCGGTGGGTGAACGAACGGTGGATTGCACGCCATCCACAAACACCTTTCCGGACGAGCGACGGGCGTGCAGACCGAAGATCGTCTCCAGCAGTTCGCTACGTCCGGCTCCCATCAGGCCGAAGATCCCCAGCACTTCACCGTGACAAACGGTCAGACTCACGTTATCGACGATGGGCCCCCCGGTGCGTTTGCGGTCAGCCAGCCAGGCCTTTTCAACGCGGAGCGCGCAACTGCCACGGAGCGGTGTTTTTCGCTCATGGACGGCTTTGACGTCGCGTCCCGCCATAAGCCGCACGACGTCTTCGCGTGCCAGCCGGTCAAGGCTCCCAGTATACACTCGCCGGCCGTCGCGCAGCACGGTCATGCGATCGCCGATACGAAAAACCTCGTCCAGCTTGTGCGAGATGTAGACGACCGCGACGCCTCGTGCTTTGAGGCTCTCGACCAGCCGGAACAGAACCTCCACTTCGTGGTCGCTGATCGCGGATGTGGGTTCGTCCATGATCAGGACCTGGGCGTCAAGCAACATTGCCTTCGCGATCTCGACGATTTGCTGCCGGCCGACTCGCAACCGAGACACCGGCATGCGTGGATCGAGGGGGAGTTCCAGTTGCGACAGCAACGCGGATGCCCGGCGATTCATGTGGCGGTAGTCCAACAGACCCAGTGGCGTCAGAGACTCACGCCCCAGGAAGATGTTCTCCGCCACGCTAAGGTGAGGGATAAGGTTCAATTCCTGGTGGATGATCGCCACGCCGTGCTCTTGTGCGGCAAGCGTGTCGCGGAAGGTGACTTCCTCGCCCTGGACGCGAATCACACCCGTGTCCTGAACGTAAACGCCGGACAGAATGTTCATCAGCGTCGATTTGCCGGCTCCGTTCTCGCCCACTACCACATGGACTTCACCGCCGTAAACGGCGAGATTCACTTCGCTGAGCGCCTGCACACCGGGAAAGGCTTTGCTGATCTCCTGTGCTTCCAGAAGTGGCGCGGGCGGGGTGGGAAACATGGAACGTTGCCTCATCGCAGTGCCAGGACAACGGGAACGATCCGCAGGGGATCGAGATCGAAAGCCTCGTCCATGACCTCGGCGCAGCCGGCGAATTCGACTCTTGCTCCCAGGGTCACCTGTCCTTTGAAAGGCGGCAGGACACGAGTCTCGACAATCGCGTTGATCGCTTCGGAAATCTTGTTGAAGTCTTGCGAGTTGGGGAACTGGTTCACGTCGATCAGCGCCGAGCTGTCCCGGATGGCGTTTCCGAAGATCAGGCCGGTTTGTATGGTCACATCGGCTCCACCATCGGGACCTGACAAACTCAGTTCAACGGAATCGACGTTAACAGCCACCACATGTCCGATGCCTTGCAGGCTGAAGCAGTAGACGCTGCCAATCCCAAGGGACTGCCCATATCGAGTTCTCGCAGACTTGGGATTCTCACGCACCGCTTCCATGAGCGTCGCCGCATCCACGGCATCCCCGATCGACTCGAGCAACTGTTCTTTCCAGAATTGCTCGGCAAATGCAACCGGATCGAACTTTTGTTCCGCCTGCCGCTGCTTCGCTTCATGAAGCCGGACAATGCGAAACAGGGGGTATCGAAACAGCAGTCCAGCCAGGACTGCAACGAGCACGAGACGGACGGTCCATGTTTGGACAGCAATGCGCAGATCGTTCATCCTGGTCTGCAACCCTGTGAAAGATTATTCTCTCGGCGAGGAATCAGCGACCAACGGGTGCGGGCCAATGGCAGCCGAACGGTAGCTCGTATCGGCAGGCACCCCGACCGCCCTAATCACCCTTCTTGCCGTAATCGGCATAGCGATCGACATTGCTCTTCGTCACGAGCTCGACTCCGATGGGCACCTTCTGCTCGAATTCTCGCTCGCCGCGAAGATAGCGGTCAGCCCATTCCGCGGCCGTTCGCGACATTCGTTTGGGAAACTGCATGACGGTGGCTTCGATCTTGCCGTCGCGGATCGCCTCCAGCGCGTCCGCCGCGCCATCGAATCCAAACACCTTGACCGCGTCGGCCTTGCCGGCCGAGACCAGCGCCTGGTAAGCACCCATGGCCATGGCATCATTCCCGCAAAAGACGGCGTCGATCTGCGAATTGGCTTGCAGCATGGCCTCCATGACCTCCATGGCCTTCGTTCGATCAAACTCGCCACTCTGCTGAGCGATCATTTCCAGATCGGGATAGCGATCCACGACGCTGTGGAACCCCTTGGACCGATTCCATGTATTGTTGTCGCCGACCAACCCCAGGAGTTCGACATACCTCCCCTTTTCGACTCGTTTCACGAAGTGTTGTCCCAGCGTGATACTCCCTGCGTAGTTATCCGATAACATCTGCGAGACGGCTGCCTCGGTGGAATTGATTTCCCGATCCATGCAGAAGACGGGGATCCCGGCATCCTTGGCTCGCTGCACGTTGACGACGGAGCCATCCGCATCGGTGGGATTGAACAAGACCGCGTGATAGCCGCCGGCAATGATGTTCTCGAAGTGTGCCGTTTCCTTGGCCGTGTCGTTCTGAGAATCAAAGATTGTGGCCGTATAGCCAAGCTCTTCGGCACGCTGCTTTGCCGTTTCGCCGAGTATGACAAACCAAGGATTGTTGAGCGTAGAAATTACCACGGCGATCTTGCCCGGCTGGAAGTCGGACGATGCCGTAGTTGCCGAGCCGTCGCTCGGCTGCGACGAGGGAGTTGTGGACGGGGAGCAACCGAGAATGGTCGCGAGCATCAGCCCAGCCGCCAAGGGCGCGACGCACTCGAACGGGACGCACTGGGACTCATGTTTTCTCATTCTCAATCTCCAAAACAACTTGATCACAGCAATCGCTGGACGGCCTGCTTCCAGCCGGAGTAGAAACGTTCGACTTCCTCGCTGGTCATGGCCGGTTCGTAACGGGTCGACTCGCGATCGAATGCCGCCAGTTCGGCGAGTGAGCCAAAGAGGCCCATTCCGAGTGCTCCGGACAAAGCCGCGCCGAGGGGGGAGGCGTCCAGCATCTCGGCCACCCGCAATTCGCGTCCGACCATATCGGCAATGAACTGGATTAGGAATCGGTTCTTAGCCGCTCCGCCGTCTGCGTGGATGCTCTCCAGGGCGATGCCGGCATCCTGTTTCATCATATCCAACACGTCACGGATCTGATATGCGATGGATTCCAGAGCGGCGCGAACGATGTGAGCTCGCGTGCTGTGTGCCGTCATGCCCAGGATCGCAGCCCGGGCGGTCGGGCTCCAGTACGGGGCGCTCAAGCCCGCAAAGGCCGGCACCAGGTAGACGCCTCCGTTGTCAGGAACCGATGTGGCAATCGCTTCCGTCTGACTCGCATCGCCGATTAGTTCCAGCTGCGTGCGAAGCCATTCGATCGTAGCTGCCGAATAATTGATGAGTCCCTCGAACGCGTAGGTCGACTGTCCGGCGAAACGCCACGCCAAAGCGGTAACGGCCCCGCTCTCGGTGAGCCGCAATTCGTTTCCAATGTTCAGCAGAAGTGATGAGCCTGTCCCCAAAGTGACTTTGGCCATCCCGGGCTGGAAGCACCGCTGGGCAAACAACGCTGCCTGCGAGTCGCCCATCACACCGCAGATCGGTAGCGATCGATCCAATCGGCCGTCAAGGTCGGTCGCGCCGAACCTGGCATCGTTGTCCCGCACTTCCGGCAAGGCTTGCCGGGGCACCTGAAACAGCTCACAGAGCTGCTCGTCCCAGGAGTGGGCGGCGATGTTGAACAACAAGGTTCGACTTGCATTGGTTGCGTCGGTGGCAAATACCTTGCCGTTGGTGAGACGGTAGATTAGATAGGTGTCGATCGTTCCGATTAGCGCGTCACCACTGGAGAGTCGCTGCGCGATCTCCAGCCGATTCCGCACCAACCACTTCAGCTTGGACGCCGGGAAATAGGAGTCGATCTTCAGGCCCGTCTTCTGCCGCACTTGATCGCCATGGCCTTGGCTCAGCAATTCCTCACAGAGGGCGTCCCCGCGTCTGCATTGCCAGACGATCGCATTGTGCAATGGACGGCCCGTCTCGCGGTCAAAGACCACGATCGTCTCACGCTGATTCGAGATGCTCAGACAGAGCACTTTCTCCACCAGGGCGCGGTTTCGTTCAAGCACGTCGGTCAATGCGGCAAGGGTATTCTGCCAGATTTGCTCGGCATCGTGTTCGACCCAGCCTGGTTGCGGGTAGATCGGTTCATGCTCCAGCGACGCTTTGTCGATGAGATGCCCCGTCTCCTCGTAGATAAGCGTTTTCGTAGCCGAGGTGCTTTGATCAAGAGCCAGGAGATAGCGCATGCAACAGCCCTTTGGATCAAGTCTTCGCAAGTAATTCGCGTGCCGTCCGAGCCAAACCTGCAGCCGAGATGCCATAGTGATCGAGGATCTCGACCTGGCTGCCGGTGACCGTGTATTCGTCAGGAATGCCGACGATCCGCATCGCCGTTCCGACTCCAGCCTGCACCAGCGTGGCGGCACACGCTTCGCCGAGTCCACCGTGGACGCTGTGTTCCTCGACGGTCACCACAGCGCGACAGGTCGAACGCGGCATCAAGCAGCGTCCTGGTATCCAGCGGTCGGATCGTGTGCATGCTGATCACGCGAGTCGAAACGCCTTCCGCCTGCAGACGCTCTGCCGCGGCCAACGCATGATAGACGGTTTCGCCGGTGGCGACCAGCGCCACATCGGTTCCGTCTTGCAGGGTGATCGCTTCACCGATCGTGAACCTTGTCTCCGGAGTATGCAGATGGTGTGTCGGCCGTTTGCCAAACCGGAGGTAGACGGGATTCTGTGCCGACGCGGCAGCGCGAACCGCCCGGCGTGTTTCGAAATTGTCGGCTGGTGCCACAATCTGAATATTGTTGATGGCGCGTAAGGCCGCGAAATCGTGAAGCGAGTGGTGGGTGGATCCCAGGGCTCCGTAGCTGACGCCGGCGCTGATCCCGATCAGGTTAACGGGGTTGTCAGAGTAAGCAACATCGTTCTTGATCTGTTCCAAGGCTGCGCGTCGCCAAGAAGCAGGCGGGCGAGACGGCAAACACTGTCTTTCCGGCAGACGCCAGCCCCGCGGCGACACCTACCAGGTTCTGCTCGGCAATGCCTACCTCGACGATCTGGTCGGGGAGCATCTCGCCCAGCGGCACCAGTTTGCCGGAACCGCGCGAGTCGCTGGTCACGGCCAGCACGTGCCGATTCGCCTGGGCCAATTCCAGCACGGTGGCCGCAAAGACCTCGAGGTTAGGCTTGCCTATCGTTCGTTCCATTCTCCCCTTCCAACGCGCGTTGAGCTTTCTCTAATGCGGCCATCGCGATCTCGTACTGCTCGTCGTCAGGAACGCCGTGGTGCCATTTCTTCTCGCCCTCCATGAATTCCACCCCCTTGCCCTTGACGGTGTTGGCGAGGATTATACTGGGCTTCCCGGTTTCGAAGGGAGCCCCTTCCAGGGTTTCCGTCAGCGCGGCCACGTCATGCCCATCGACAGATTGTACCGCCCAGCCAAAAGCGGAAAACTTGGCTTGCAGCGGCTCCAGGCGGCAGACTTCGGACGTTCTGCCTGTGATCTGCAAATGGTTGCGATCGACGATCGCTGTCAGATTGTCGAGTCCGAAATGGGCGGCGCAGAGCATGGCTTCCCAATTCGAGCCCTCTGCCAACTCTCCATCGCCGAGCAACGTGTAGACGCGGTAGTCGGCCGCGTCTTTCTTGCCGGCCAGTGCGATGCCCGTGGAAATCGGTAAACCGTGCCCCAGGGCGCCGGTGTTCTGTTCGATTCCGCGGACTTTTCGCGTCGGATGTCCCACGTAATGCGATCGATAGCGACACAAAGTGCTCAGGTCCGACTCCGCAAAGAAACCACGGTCGGCCAGCACCACGTACAACGCTTCGACACTGTGCCCTTTGCTCTGAATGTAACGATCGCGGCCCGGTGCGTCGAACGTCTGTGGCGAGATGCGTAGAATCCGATTATACAGCACGTTCAAGATGTCGATACACGACAGGCTACCGCCCGTGTGCCCGGCATTCGCCTGCTTGATGTAGCGAAGAATCTTCTGCCGATAAACGAGCGACTTGAGCCTCAGTTCATGATCGGTCATGGGTGGCGCATTATCCCTTCGACGGCTGATGATGATACACGTCCCAACCGAGGTACTTGCCGAATGCCTCCTGTAAGATACCGGCGGTCTGGGAGACGCTCATCGCCACATGGTGTTCAAAACCCGTCGAGCAGATGTAATACATCAGGTCCTGTAGCCGCGGAATCCTGGCAACTGCCCGGCTGCCGAACGTCTGCAGTTCGTCGTCAGTCAACGTGCCTTCGCCGATGTAAGTGCTGATCTTACCAGCCCGATCGTCCGTCGTCAGCCGTGCGAAAGTCAGCGGGCCGGCCGGAGTGCGTCCTTCCAGGGCACCGTAGGTCTTCTCCTCGCCGATGATCGATCCCAGGATCGGCGCCGTGCTGATCTGAGCCAGGGGCAGGAACGACTTGGCAAAGTTCCCGCAATGGAATAACACACATTGATCTTCGTCGTTACCGTAGTTGTTGTTCCAGTCGACCAGCGCGCTGGGTGTTTGTGAAGCGAGTTGTAACGCGTACATGGAAAGCGCCCCGGTAATGTCGACTTCGCAGGCACTGGGCATCAGTTGTTCACTCATCATGCTCATCAGCGTGCACACGTTGACACCGAAATTCTGCTGCACCGAGGTCCAGCACTGGATGGCCGAAGCATTCAGCGCATTGGCCTCCATCCAACTGCCGATGACGACGCCCAGCTTGGCCATCCGCTCGAGCTTGTCCTGGGGGACGCCGTCGGATTTGGCGTAGTTGCCGATTTCCTCCAGTCGCAGACGCACGCTTTCGGCGCCGGCATCCATTCGTTCCGCCTCACCGAGAATCTCCGAAAGATCGATGGTTGTGACACTGATGCCGTTAGCTTCCAAAATCTTCTCACTGTATCGAACCGTATTGAACGCGCCCGGCCTCGCGCCGATCGCCCCGATTCGAGCGGTCCGCAACCCGTTCACCACGCGGCAAACGGCAGCGAAATCTCTCAACTCGCCGCGGAATTCTTCGCTTCTTGGATCCACGACATGCCGGCGTGTCAGTGAATACGGGATGCCTGCCTGCTGCAGGTTGTTGCAGACCGAGATCTTCCCGCAGAAGGCGTCCCTACGCCGTGCGACATCCAGCTTGTTCAACTCGTCCGGATACCCTTGCACCAGAACGGGCACGTCAAGTTGTGCAAGCTTGAGTGTGTCGGCCACGCCCTTCTCGTCACCAAAATTCGGCAACACGACGAGTACACCTTCGATACGCTGTCGATTCTGCTGGAACAACTCGGCACACCGACGCGCCTCGGCGTGTGTTTCCACGCCCCCGAGCTTGGTGTCGTTCTCGCCGAGCAGGACCGCGTCGATCTGCATATCGGCGAGTACGCCGAGAATGTCCTGCCGCGCTTCAGCCACAAGATGATCCGGGAAGAAGTCGCGGTTACTGACGATAACGCCGAAGGTGTTCTTGCCCATGGAGTGGTTTCCTTTCGTGGCAACAGCCGCTGGCTCGATTGGTGGCCCCGCGAAACAGGCTTCGCTGAGGAATGGGTGAGAGATAAGACCGGCAGCTCTATCGAAGCCATCACGCTCCGCCGTGATGATTTCAGAACCGGACTGCGGTTCTATTTCTCCTTAGGACTCGTCCGGAAATAAGTTACCGGTTCCGCTTCCCTCTCCACCGCCCCGCGGAGCGGGAATAGCGGGGGAGAGAGTAGGGTGAGGGGCGATAAATACGGTAACTTCTTGCCGGACGAGTTCTTACTGGCCAAAGACAATGCCGGGCCTCGGTCTCTCTGGATCTTTCTCGGTAACCGTTCACGGGTTCGGTAAACGCTGGTCTTAATCCTAATCAGGAACCGATGTCACGCAAATCCGTGAACGGTTACGATTCTACAACGCACCTGGCTGTGATTCCTCCTTCTTCCACGGCTGTTATGCCGGTATCATAAGGTGTGGAGGCGAGTGTCTGGTGGTACACACGCAACACACCCATCATGCCGACAGTTTTCGCCGTTAGGCTCTGCTCGCGTCGAAGGTCGAAACCGACGCACCGCGGCAGAACCAGCATATGACCGCGCCGAGCGGGACCTGGCAACAGTTGTCGGCGATCGCGACGGGGTGGAAGTGGCAGATGATTTGCCGCTTCGAGGTCCCGTCCGGCAGCCGGGACCTACTTTTTCAGCGGTCTCCATAGGGCATTGCTATAATTGACACGTGTGAAAATCGGCCTTTAACGCTGTGCAGAGTTTAGGTGTGTCGGGTTGCGACGGACTCTATTATTGCCTGCCGATCACCGATCGCGACACGAAGCTGGGGCTTTACGTGGCCGGCGGCGGCAAGTTGCGCCCAGGGCCCCACGCAGATCATGAACGAGTGGTTTACCCTTGCGGCCACACTCCTGGGAATCGAGTTCGACGTTGTCACGCAGTAGAAACACTATGGGTATTTGTATGAAACGCTTGGTTCTCGTCTCGCTTTTTCTATTCTTGCTCCCGGCAACGCTGCTGGCCGCAGACTCTCTCGAATCCGGCTGGTCCAATCCTCCGCGTGAAGCGAGGTTACGCGCCTACTGGTGGTGGCTTAACGGCTACGTCACGAAAGAGGCGATCACGCGCGACCTGGAGGAGATGAAGGCCAAGGGGTTTGGCGGCGCGCTGATCTGCGATGCCGACGGCTCCAGCCAGGACGGCAACGACCGCGCGCCCCACGGACCAACGTTCCTCACGCCCGAGTGGCGAGAATTGTACCGGCACGCACTTCACGAAGCGGATCGGCTTGGGCTTGGAAATGAGTCTGAACATCCAAAGCGGCTGGAATCTGGGCGGCCCGCCGGTCACGGCGGACGATGCAGGCCAAGAAGCTGGTCTGGTCGGAGACGCGTGTCAACGGCCCGGCGAAGATTGAGCAGAAGCTACCCGAGCCGACCAGCCGCGATGGTTACTACCGCGATGCGTACGTCGTGGCCTACCCCTTGCGACGCGGCATTGACGCCAAGCGCCCGTCGCTGCGCAACTGGCAACAGAAGGCGGGCCACAAGTCGCTGCATTTCTCCGCACCGGACACGACGCCGCTGCTGGAAGAGGACCCCGCCGCACCGGGCGAGGAAGACACGCTCGGCCGCCGACGTGGTCGATCTGACCGACCAGCCTGGACCAGGACGGCATGCTGCGCTGGGACGTGCCCGCCGGCTCGTGGCAGGTGCTGCGGTTCGGTTACACGATCGGCGACCGGTCCTACGTCTCGACCTCCAGCGAAGGCTGGAACGGCTATTCGCTCGACGTGCTCGACGCGGGCGCGTTTCGCCGCTACTGGGACGCCGTGGTCGAGCCGCTGATCGCCGACGCCGGTCCGCTGGCCGGCACCGCGCTGAAGTATCTGCACACCGACAGTTGGGAGGTCGAGCCGCTGAACTGGACCCCCACGATCCGCGAGGAGTTTCAAGCAGCGCCGCGGCTACGATCCGCTGCCCTGGCTGCCGGTGCTGGCCGGCCGGATCGTCGAGAGCCGCGACGCGAGCAATCGCTTCCTCCACGATTTCCGCAAGACGCTGGGCGACCTGGCGATCGACAACCACTATCGCCCGTTTCGCGACGGAGCCCACCAGCACGGGCTGCTGATCCATCCGGAGTCGGGCGGGCCGCACGCCGTGCCGATCGACGCGCAGCGCTGCCTGGGCTTCAACGACGTGCCGATGTCGGAGTTCTGGGCCTGGTCGTGGCGGCACCGGATCGGCGACGACAACCGGTTCTTCGTCAAGCAGCCGGCATCCGCCGCGCACACCTACGGACGCCGGTATCGTCGCTGCCGAAGGGTTTCACGACGATCGGACCGCACTGGCAGGAGACGCTCTGGGACAACCTCAAGCCGTCGTTCGACAAGGCCTGCTGCGAGGGCCTGAACCTGCTGGTGTGGCACGAGTTCGTCTGTTCACCCGCCGAGCAAGGACTGCCCGGCATCCAGTATTTCGCCGGCACGCATCTGAACCCGAACGTGACGTGGTGGTCGAAGTCCGCGCCGTTTTTCGACTACATCAACCGCTGCCAGTTCATGCTGCAGCAGGGCCTGTTCGTGGCCGATGCCTGCTACTACTACGGCGATCACGTGCCGAATTTCGCTCAGCACAAGCGGACCGATCCGGCCCACGTCCTGCCCGGCTACGACTACGACGTGATCACCGAGGAGGCGTTGCTGACGCGGGCCATCGTCCAGGACGGCCGCATCGTGCTGCCCGACGGCATGAGCTATCGCGTGCTGGTGCTGCGCAATCACCAGGCGATTTCGCTGCCCGTGCTCCGCAAGGTGAAGGAGCTGGTCGAAGCCGGCGCGACGGTGGTCGGACCGAAGCCGGACGGAGCCATGAGCCTGCAGGACAGCGACGCCGAGGTGCAAGCAGATCGCCGACTCGCTGTGGGACCAAGGCCGGGTCGATCGCCGACAAGACCGCCCGCGAAGTGCTGCTGGCCGCCGGCGTGAAGCCCGACTTCGAATTCAGCGGCGGCGACGCCGAAACCGACCTCGACTACATCCATCGCCGCGACGGCGAGACCGACATCTACTTCGTCGCCAACCGGGGCACATCGCGCCGAGAGCGTCACCTGCACCTTCCGCGTGGCTGGCAAAGCGCCGGAATTGTGGGACGCCGTCAGCGGCAGTCAGCGGTTCGCGGCCGCCTACACCGAAGCCGACGGCCGCACGTCGCTGCCGCTGGAGTTCGCGCCGTGCGGCTCCTGGTTCGTCGTCTTCCGCGAACCGGCCGAAAATGCATCCCGCCACGGCGCAAACCAACAGCCACGCAGTACGACGACGCTGAGCGAACTCAGCGGCCCGTGGCAGGTGACATTCGATCCGCAGTGGGGCGGACCGGGAACCGTCGAGTTCCCCGACCTGGTGAGTTGGCCCGAGCGCGACGAGCCGGGCATCAAGTTCTACTCGGGCACGGCGGTTTATCGAAAGACGTTCGAATTGCCCGACGCATTCGCCAGTTTTCCTCCGGACGACCAACGCCTCTGGCTCGATCTCGGCAACGTCCGCGAACTCGCCGAAGTCAAGGTCAACGGCCAATCCTGCGGCATCGTCTGGTCGCCGCCGTTCCGCGTGGACATCAGCGGCGCGGTGAAGCCCGGCGCGAACCAACTGGAAATCGAAGTCGTCAACTTCTGGCCGAACCGGATCATCGGCGACGACGCGCTGCCGCCGGAGCAGCGACTGAACCCGAACCAACATCCGCAAGCTCACCAAAGACACCAAGCTGATGGAATCCGGTCTGCTCGGGCCGGTCACGTTACAGGTAGCGACCACGACCCACGACCCGAAGAAGGAAACGCAATGAATAACTCTTCGACCGGCTCGTGCGCGAAAGCACCGCTTTCTCGCAGGGCCCATGAGTCCACTCACCGTATGTTGAACCCGAGATAAGTCGGGTCAATGTGTGCCAAGGCGACGGGTGGCACTGGCTGAGCGAGCGGCCTGCTATTTTGAACTCACCAAGCGAAGTTATTTTTCCCCGATTCCTAAGGCTCCAGAGCGTTGTTGATATCTGTTCCAAGTTCAGCCAAGATGTCCTCCAGATCCTTCTCCGACCAATTCTGGTCGTTGCCCCAGAGCTGTGTGTCGTACGGCAACTCAGACGATGGCGAGCCAGCAAGAGGAGAGGCGAGTGCGATTTGGTCGAGCGTCCCATGTTCGGCAGCGTCACCATCGTCATTTACACCGTTCAAATAGGTAGCTGGATCGACGAGAGGAAGTGTGGCGATCATTTCTGAACGCAATTCAGTACCCGACTCTCCTTCGCCTTCGACTTCGCTGTGTATCTTGTTGATGATCATGAGCACGTCGATTGGCGAGACGATTCCATCTCGGCTCACGTCAAGAAAGGGTGGCGACAGAGGTCGGGGTCCGGAGGCAGGAAGGACTCTGGCTCCCTGGTTGAGTGCATTGATGACCAGCAAGGCATCACGGGCTGTGACGAGTGTGTCATCATTTACATCGGTGGGTTCAACGTCATTGTGCCATGGATACTCGGTAGCCGCGATGGCAAGCGTCACCATTACCGGGACGCTCACATCCGTACCATCGTCGGCGCGGTATTGAAACACATCCACTCCGTTGAAGTTCGGTTCGGGTGTGTAGGAAAAGCTACCGTCACGATTCAGGACCAGTGTTCCGTGGGAGGGCAGTTCGACTAACTCGGCACCCAGTGCGTCATCGTCGGCATCCGTGTCGTTCTCCAATACCCCGGACGCCGAAACCATCAGCACTTGATTCTCAACGACGTCATATTCGTCCTCTGAAGCGACCGGCGGACTTTGGTCGGAGGTGGTTGCTGGTTCCTCATCCGATCCACTATCGGTGAATGTCACTGTTACGGCATCGCCACGAGCGGCGTTGCTGCCCTCCCCAGGGTCGTTTTGACCAGCAAGGTTCGCGCCGTGGACTACTGGGATGATACTGAAGCGCGTCACGATTGACTCGGTAGTGGCTTGCATGTCTCCTTCCGGCCCCGTAACCTCGTTCGCGCTGG
The DNA here is from genome assembly GCA_963700575.1 of uncultured Planctomycetota bacterium. Classification (GTDB taxonomy): domain Bacteria; phylum Planctomycetota; class Planctomycetia; order Pirellulales; family Pirellulaceae; genus JAJRVM01. Next base: position 772,077 of record CAVOYC010000005.1, read on the forward strand.
CGGTGATGGTCAGCAGTTCTCCCGTGTCGAGATCTATATCTTGATTCGTCGTCGAACTCGAATCGCTCGCCGTCACGACGTTATTATCGGCATCACGGGTCTGAGCACTTAGAACCGTACTTGTCACTGGCGTACCGGTGAGCGGATCCATCTCTTGAGTCGTCACGAAGCTCAATTCACCCACTGCCACCACGTTGTTGCTGGCGTCACGGGTCACCGTATCGGTGACAATTGTTGTGCGCGGGGTACCGGTTATTGGGTCCGTATCCTGAGTCGTCACCGTGCTTATGTCGCTGGTTGAAACCACGTTGCCGCCGGCGTCGCGGGTCACCGTGATCGCATTGAATGTTGTCTGTGAGGTGCCGGCGTCAGGGTCTGTATCTTGAGTCGTCTCTGAATTTGATTCGCTCGATGAAACAACGTTTCCGCCGGCGTCATGGGTCACCGTGGTGGTCGCTGTTGCTGTCCGCGGGGTGCCGCTCTGTGGATCCGTGCTCAGAGTCGTCACCAAGCTTGACTCGCTCAATGAAACAACGTTGTCGCCTGCGTCACGGGTCACCGTGTTCGTGGTCGTTGTTGTCTGTGAAGAGCCGGTTTCCGGATCCGTATTTTGAGTCGTCACCGTACTTGACTCGCTCGACGAAACAACGTTGTCGTCGGCGTCACGGGTCACGGCATTTGTATTCGTCGTCGTCTCTGCGACGCCGGTTTCCGGATCTGCACGAAGAGCCACCATTGAACTCGATTCGATCGATGACACAACGTTGTTGTCAGCGTCCCGATTTACCGTGGTCGTATTTGTTGTTGTCCGCGGAGCACCGGTGTCGGGATCCGTACCTGGTATCGTCGTCGAAGTGACTTCGTTGGTGGAGACAATTTGGTTGTCGGCGTCACGGGTCTCCGTGTTGGTAGTCGTCACAAACATCGCGAAGTCGGTGGTACTAACCGCAGCTTGAGTCGTCACGGAATGGGTTCCGCTCGACGATACAACTTCGTTGTTGGCGTCCGGGGTCGGAGGATCATCAACCGTGATCGTCCGTGGTTGCTGGCCATTGCCATTTTCATCCGGCAAAACCTGCAGTCCGAGGCTGGTACTGCCAACACTTGCGTTGACAGTGGACGCATTGGTGTTGGCCGCAACACGAGCTACCGGAGGATCGAAGTTGCCAACGATCGGAATGGCGAATCCACCGCCGAAACGAGCGAAGATGTCGTTGCCGAAGGGGTTCGGCCAGAAATTGACCGTGGCGTTGTCAACTCGGTCGGCCAGAGACTGGCCCCCGGACACGAAGAAGTACCACTCCGCGACCTCTGTCGGTGCCATGCCGCTGCGGTCGGGTACCCAAAGCCCAATATCGTCGATTCCGTCGCCGTCAACGTCTCCCGCGACGGGTCGCTCCTGAACACCGATAAACGGGAAGCCTGATCCCACGCTGAACGCGGTGGTGAGTGCTGCATTAGTGATGCCGCCGTTGTGACTATCAAGACTCAGATAGAACGTATTCGTGTTGGGGTTGTAGGCACCCAAATCGTCACCTCCGAATCCGTCGAAGTCACCGACGATGGGCAGTCCGCGGATGCCGCTGGCAACCGTGGTGTTGAGTTGGAAGTCCTTAGGATCGCTGGTATCCAACAGCCAATGCGTTCCCGTGAATATTCCGACCTCGTCACCGTCGGCAGGATTGCCGTTGAAGTCTCCCGCGACGGGGATACCGACGGCGCCATTCGTCGCTTGAGAAGTCTGCGGCGCGAACAGGTCATCGTTGATCAACCACTCAAAACCGGCTGAGCTTCGCCGATAGGCCGCAATCTGATCGAAACCGCTGCCGTCAAAATCTCCGGAAAAGATGTGATCGGTCGTATAGCCCAGTGTGAACAACAAGTCCCGGTTGGTCGCATCCGCGTTGTTCCAATCAAAGGAAAAATTGCCGTTCGTGTCCAGGTACACGCTCCCAGCGCTCCAGACGCCGATTTCCGCACGGCTGTCGACGGTGAAACGGGCCACGAAATCGCCGCCGGGCTGACCGTCACCACTGGGGAATGTCGGCGTCTCGAGCGGCTGACTGGCGTTGCTCTCGCCGTCCAGTGCGTTGCCCGCACGGTCTACCAGGCTGTCGGCGATCGTGAGTGTAAACCGGTCGTCGGGCAACGGCTCCACGAAGTTGATGGTCACGTAACCGGTAGACGGCTCGCCGGCGGCCACACTCAGCGGCGTGAAGGTTACCGACTCAAGGGGAATCGCGCCGCTGGAGTCGCCCACCACCCGGTAGTGGCCGACGGCATTGGCGGTCGCCGCGAAAACGGGTCCGTAAAGGAAGTTAGCAGTGCGGTCGGGCAGATCGCTCAGCGAAACGACAAGTGAATTGACCGGTGGAGTCGGCCCGTCGGTGGAAGGCTTGGGATCGAACAGATCGTAAGGATCGCTGAGGTCGTTAATCCGGACGTCGGTGACGCGTGGCCCACGGGTATCGACCTGGAACAGTAAAGGTTGGGTAACAAAGCGGTTGCCCGCCACATCCTCGAATGTGAAGACAGCACTGTGCTCGCCGTCGGACAGGTTCAGGTTCGTATCGACTGTCCAGTTACCTTCCGCGTTCTGATATGGGAAGGCTTCGTTGCCGTCCAGCGGTCTGGCCACGGTCGTACCGGCCGGCACACCGTCGATGTTGACGGTGACAATGCTATTGGCTTCGGCGACACCGAAGAAGCTGGGGGTCCGGTCGGCGGTGATTCGGTCTGCCGCGGTGGTCGGGAAGCCCGTCACTCCCGAATCGGAATCGGGATGAAGGTCTCCGTCGCCCGAGGGGAGTTGCGTGTCGATGGTAACTTGAAGACTGACGAAAACGTAAAGCTCATCGAACGAGGTTCCGACTGAAAACTCCGGCCCCGTTAACCCGGTTGATACCGCGATCTCTAAATCAGTATCCAGCCATTTGACCGTGGCGCTAATATCATTGTCGCCTTCCTGCAAAACGACCGGAAAAAGCAAGATCGGATTTTCCACTAACGGGATTGCTAGTGGCTGGGGAATGGGAGCACCATTGACGTAGACAGTCGCCGTGCCGGGCAAAAAGGGGTGCGTGATCTGCCCTAAGATAGGCGAAAAGGAAAGGACTAAATCGCCATTGTCCACGGCTTGGGTGATGTTATCGCTGTCCGAACGCCCGGTGTCCGCGAAGGCAATCAAGTCCAGACTCACAGCCAACACTCTGCGGTGCTCCAGTGGCTCGAAACGAAGTGGCCGGGCCCTGAGCGGCCCAACGCGAGGACGTGCGTTTGTGCCGCTCGCAAATCGGGCGAGGGCTTTGGTTCTGCACCTCTTGCCCGACAAGCTAGAATATTTCCGCCACGCCATAGTTCGATCCTCTGGTAGAGTCATGGGAGCGATTCCTGCGTACTATCCTCACATGGAGATTGGGAGACGACGTGGGCCTTTGTGCGCCGACGCGAACGCATGGGCGTCGCCGTCAGACAATTTGGAGCAGCAGAGGAGTGAACCGCGACCGTGCACAACAGCCTGGTGCCTCGTCACGCTTAAGAATAGGGTTGGGCCGAGACGATTGTACGACACCGTCGAGAACAACGCTTCACCCCAATTTCTAGAGTTGACAGTGCACTAGTCAAGTCTCACGAATCGTTCACCCGCACAGCGTGGATCAATTGTTGCACGGCACGACCCGCCGCGGACCAAGGTTCCGTCATCTCCATCACCACCTGGCTTGCAGCCATTTTCCCAACGCGGACGACAACACCCTCCAACGGGCGGAAAAGTCACGGCGATTTTCCCACCCGGCGTGTCTCGGGGATCGGCGAATGCAAGAGGTGCGGGTCTTATTCAACCGTTCCATGCGTAGAGACACGCATTCTGACCACGTTACTACCTCGACGGTTTGACTTTGACTCCCACCGCCCTGTGCGGTGGGTGAATCTGACTAGCAGGCTACCCGAACCGCCCCACAAGGCTCTCTTTTTCACCCACTTCGCCGCCTCCCGGCGGCGAAGTGGGTGAAAAAGGAAAGCGGGAGAGGGGCCCAGCGCGTAGCTGATCAGTCAGATTCACCGTCCAGGCGAGCTGGACGGGGTCTTTTTTGCGAAATCAAACAGTCGTACTACGAAGCTTACCGATGCTGCAATCGCACGTCAATATAGCGAAGACAGTGAAGCTTGGGGATTTACCCACTGTATCTGATGAGCCTGCGGCAAGGAGTAGGCAAAAGACGTCGAGTTTGAACCGAAAGTAGCGTCGCTCGTGGCTCGGCTCTAGCCGCGGCACGTCGCCGCGTTTGGTCTGCATGATGGGCGGTTCGTCTGGTCACCGCTTGCCCAGTCGGCCGCAAAGCGGACCACTTCCACTCTGCCGACATGCAGATTCTCCTCGGCGGCACCCAAGAAGCTGCGCCGAACGCCAATCGCAAGATCCACTCCACGAGAGGGTTCTGCGCGATCTCTTGACCAATTCGGCACAAATCTGTAAAGACTTCCCAGATTTCCTCAAGTCTCGATGTGGATGCAGCAAGTACTAAGGCGTGTGTGGCCGTGCGGGTAAATACCCTTTTTCCCCATTTTGTCTGTCTGGTCGTTCTCCAGCTCGTTGGAGGTGCTTCACGGGCCAATGCGCCGTGGATTCGTTTTCCGGACACGCCACGCGTCGCTCAAGTCGGGGACGGTTGGACTTCGCTTTCACCTAGCGACGAGCCAAACGTTTCCCCGGCCATGGTCAACGAGACCACCACAGCACCGGGCACACTTCCGCCACTCTCCTCTTATGACCCCTTCGCGACTGTTGCTCCAGGGATGCCAGTTTCGACCGCACCCTGTCCGCCGGAGCTCAATTCCTGTCCGCCGAATATGATGTGGTGCGAGCCGTATGTGCCCCGAGTTCGCTATCGCGTGTACGGTGAATTCCTCTACCTTGATCCTGGCAATGCGGCCTCAACGAGCGTGGCAGTACCCATCAACGGTGCGATCACACCACCTTTCAATCCACGTATTCCGGTGGGCTCGGTGATGCGCGTGGAACCAGGCTTCGCGTCGGGATTTCGCTTTGGGTTCGCCGGCCGGCCGAATCAAGCGTCGGAGTGGGGAGCAAGTTACACGTATTACGACACGTCGGGCAGCCAATTCGGCGCTGTTGATCCCGCCAGCGGCTTCGTGTTTCAGTCGCTCCTCGTTCATCCTGCGACGACGGCTGCTGACACTTTCTTTCTCGACGCGGCTGCAAACAGCAGCGTTGGGTTTCAACTGGTGGACTTGGCCTACCGAAGGCATTTTTCCGAGCAGTGTGCGCACAGTATGAACTTCCTGTTTGGTGCACGATTCGCCAACCTCGAACAAGATCTCGATTCGACCTTTACCAACACGATCAGTATTGAAGAAGTTCTGACTCGTATCAGTTTCAAAGGCGCCGGCATCCGCACCGGGTTAGAGAGTATGTGGCGGTCGCCGACCAATGGTTTCTATGTGTACGGCAATGCCTATGCCAGCTTCTTGGCCGGTAGGTTTGACAGCTCATTCACGCAGCGAGACAATTTCGTGGGTGACATTGTCAACGCTTCGTTTCGCGATGACCGGATTGTCCCCGTGTTGGATCTTGAACTTGGACTTGGTTGGCGCAGCCAGAACAACCGCTGGTATATCTCCGGCGGATACATGTTCGGCGCCTGGACGAACGTCATGAGCACCTCTTCGTGGATCAATGGCGTGCATGCCGGATCCTACGATAGCATTCACGACACCCTCACCTTCAACGGGCTGATCGGGCGCGGAATACCGATTCTAAGCTTTAGGGTCTCTTCCAGGCCGATGCCATTTCGTAAACCTCCAACGATTCAACGGTCAGCGAACCACCTTCGGCGGTCAGCGAGATCTTGCCGATCGGCTGGCCCATGTCGCGACGGCCGCTGGTCTTGTAGCAGGCGCCGCCGCCACCGACCAACTCGTACATCGGGCGGTCGACGAGGACGCGGAAGGTGACCTTGCCGTCCTTCATCTTCAGCGGCATCTCGTCCAGCTTCTGGGCGTTGAAGTCGTAGGTCGCCACGTTCTCGCCGAATCGGAGCACGGCCTTGGCGGCGGTCCCCTGCTTGACGGTCACCGCGATGTCGAAAAGCTGATCCGCGACGTCGAATGTCGACGGCGGGCGCTTCGGCCGTCAGTTCCGTGTTGTCGACCGTCTGCGGATTCGGCTTGCGAAGTTGTTCGAGTTCCTTGATCGGCGTGGCGAACATCCGGATGCCGTCTTCCGTCGTGTGCAAGCGTCAGGTTGGTCGGCACGGTGAACGTCTGGTTGAAGGGCATGTCTGGCATGTCGATCCGTGCCCAACCGACTTGCACCACGCGACCGTCGGGCGGATTGCTGAAGCATTGCGAGGCGTAGTAGGCGCCCCAGTGGACCTGGTGTTTTCCTTCGTGCTCCGGCGTGAACGTCTTGCCGTCAAAATGTCCGATCGCATATTGCGCGTCCGCGGCAAAGATGACCCACTTGGTCTTGTTCGCATCGCCGTCGACCGGCAATTCGAAGATCTCCGCGCACTCGAAGTAGCCGGGGATCTTGCTCGCCAGTTCCCACTCCTTGAGGTTCTTGCTGGTATAGATGGCGATATTCCGGCCGACTTCCGGGTCTTCGTCAAACACGGCGATCACCCAGTGCTTGCCCGGTTCGTACCACATCAGTTTCGGATCGCGGCCCGATGCTTGATCACCGGATTGCCTTCGTAGTAGGTCCACGTCTTGCCGCGGTCGGTCGAGTAGGCCAGTGCCTCGCCGCAGCCGGTGTCGGTGAAGGCCAGGACCATCGTCTTCTCGTCGCCCTGTCTGCCAGCCGGCGGTGTTGTTCAAGTCGACGTTCCCGCTGCCCGAGAAGCAGTTCTTGACGGCCATCTTCGGATGACGGTTCTCGACGTCGTCGCCGAAGGAACGAAGGGCCCGTTTCTGCTCGGTCCAGTGGACCATGTCGGGGCTGGTGGCGTGTCCCCAGTACATGTTGGCCCAGTTGCGGCCGGCCGGATTGCACTGCCAGAAGAAGTGGTACTGGCCGTCGTAGTAGCACATGCCGTTCGGGTCGTTGTTCCAGCCGCGCATCTGGCTCATGTGGAACTGCGGACGCAACGCTTCGTCGTAGAGCGGTTGAAGGTGACGGATTTCATCACTCGACTCGAACATCTCACAGATTTCGGGTGCCGCCCGGGCGGTGACCTTGGCGGTCTTGCCGACGTATTCTTCCATGTCCAGGTAGGTCCACCAGTCGATGGCGTCCTTGTTCGGCGGGAAATCGCAGTCCAGATTGTGGACCAGTTGGTCGCCGACGTAGATCGTCATCCGGCCGCGCTGGCCCTGGTTCGAGACGGGGAAGAGGATGTACTTGCCGGTGATCTTGATCTCTTGGGTCGTCTCCGGGTGAGGATTCGCATCGGCGCGTCCTGTCGGCGCGGGGGCCGGCTTCTTCTTCGGCCTGTCGTGTTGCTTTGCGAGATCTGATCGACGTTGATGTGTCCCCAGCCGCCGGACGCCTCGTCGACGATCTGGAGGACGGCCTTCTTGCCCTTGTACTGTCTTGACGTCCCAGTTTTCCCAGTTCAGGAACTCGCTGCCGCCAGGTTGCAGGTTGGGCCCGTGGCACTGAGGACGACTTCGCCGTCGATCAGCAGATTCATGCAGGTCTTGCCCTTGTGTCCGCCGCCACCGATCAGGAACTTGATGTAGTCCCGCTCGATGGTGAACTCGGGCGAGGTGAGCTTGCCCGTCGGTCTGTCGCCGCCGAGGAACGTGTTGACGAGTCCCTTGCCTTCGAAGCCGCTGACCTGCATCTGGCCGCCGAGCGTGCCCTTGGCCGGGGCCTTGCCGAACGCTTCGCCTTCGACCTTCCAGTCGCCGTAGTCCGCCGCCTCGAAGTCGTTGATCAGGATGTCGTCTTCGGCGCTTGCCGACGATATGGTTGCCAGTCCGAAGAGCGCGAAGGAAAGACACGTAACAGTTAATAGGAACTTTCTCACGGGGATACTCCTCCCAATTCAGGTTTAGCGGGTTCAGAATCAACCGGCTGCGCGAAGCCGGTCTCGTCTTCGCGGGCTTCTACTCTGCGCTGTGTCCCTGCAACTCGCGCTAATTCGGCAATCTCCATTCCAATACGCCGCCCGAGTAACTCGGCTGAAGTTGGACTTCCACGCGGAGGGCGGTGGTCCTGACCGGCTCGAACGTCACGACATTGAACTGGTCCCGTGCGACACCGTAGGGCGAAGATGCCTCGACAGATCGCCATTGCTCGCCGTCCCTGTAAGACAATTGCCAGCTGGCCGGAACCCGGCACGAGCCTCGGCCCGTGTCATCGAACCAGTAAATTTCCGCCTGGGAGAACGTATGCGGCTTGTCGAACTGCACTGCAATCCACTCTTTGCTTCCGCGGTGATCCCACCAGGTCATGCGGGGTATGGAATGGTCGTTGGAGTTGGCCGGCAAGATGTTGTCGTTAGCGGCGAAAGTGGCATCTGCCCCGTGACAATGCGACGCGGAAGTCTTCCCCACCACGGCGATGGTGGCGTTTTCGGTGCGGGCCGCGTTCGGTGGATCGGTCGGGATCCAAACGGTCATGTTTCCGGGCTCGCGGTTGTCCCAGGCGAAATAGGGAATCATCATTACGTCGACATCGTGCTCTGCGACGTCCAGTCCCTCGTCCGTCTCGGTGATACCGCTCCGCGTGCCCTGGGCCCTGAGAACCGTCACGCCGCCAAGCAGACCGTCTGGGTAGTCGGTCTTAAATGTTTCATCCGCGGAGATGGCGATCTGGTCCACGAAACACGGGTTGTCCACGTCCTCCAGGCAGTAGACAACCGGACCTCGCATCACAGCCATACGTCCCGTTTGCGACTCGACATTCGGATGGGCCGGCACGCGCCGCACCCGCATCGGCAGATTCAGGTGGATCACGTCACCGGGTTCCCATGTCCTTGGAATCGAGACAAAGCCTCGATCCGCGGTGACGTTCAACAGGTTCGCCGTCCACGCTTAGCGTGGCACCTTCACACCAGGCCGGAATGCGGATCCGCATGGTGAAGTCCGCCGTCCGCTCGGGCGTTACGGTAATCTTGACGTCGCCGTGCCAGGGGTAATTCGTTTCCTGACAGACTCGAACGTTGCCCGACTTGAGTTGGATGTTTGCCTCACCGCCCACGTATTGCAGTATGCAGATCCCCTCGCCGTCGCCGATCATCGCATACGGGTATTGCCCCAGCGAAGCGACGAACCGCACCACGTTCGTCGGGCAGCACGCGCAGCCGTACCACGGCTGGCGATGATGACCGCCACGGCTGGCCAGTGGGTTGACGTAGAAGAACTTCGAACCGTCGAGCGAAACACCCGAAATTGCGCCGTTGTAGAGCAGACGCTCGACCAGATCGGCATACTTGGCGTCGCCGTGCAACAGCGCCAGCCGATGATTCCAGAAGACCATGCCGATCGATGCGCACGTCTCGCAGTACGCTTCGTAGTTTGGCAGGTAGTACGCATTTGCGAAACCTTCGCCGTGCCCCTGCACGCCGACCCCGCCGGTGACGTACATCTTCTTCGTGACGATGTAATCCCACAGCCGGTCCATGGTCTTGACGTATCCCTCGTCTCCATCGATCGCGGCCAGGTCGGCGACGCCGCTGTAGAAATAGAGGAAACGCACTGCATGCCCAACCGGCTCGGTCTGTTGCCGCACCGGCAGATGGTCCTGAGCATACCCGCCGAACAACTTGCGATGCTTGTCGTTCCCGTGTTCCTCGACGAAGAATCGCGCCAGGTTCAGATACCGCTCCTCGCCCGTTGCCCGCCAGAGTTTGACGAGCGCCAGTTCGATCTCGGGATGCCCGGCGATACCGTGACGTTTCCCTTCGCCGAAGACGCTGTCGATATAATCGGCAAGGCGACAGGCCACATTCAGGAACTTGCGGTCGTCGGTGGCGTGGTAGTGCGCGACCGCCGCCTCGAACATGTGGCCGGCGCAGTAAAGCTCGTGGTCGTGAGCCAGGTTCTTCCAGCGGTCGTCGGGCCTGGCCACCGTAAACCACGTGTTAAGGTAGCCGTCCTCTTGCTGGGAGCCGGCGATCAAATCGATGATTTCGTCCAGGCGGGCTTTCATCTTCGCGTCGGGATGCGTGTGAAGCGAGTAGGCGACGCCTTCGAGGACCTTGTAGACGTCGGAATCGTGGAAGATGTGCCCTCGAAAATTGCCAAGGGGCCTTGCGCCCGACGCGTGACGAAAATTGTCAATGCGTCCGGTCTCCTCGCACGTGTCCAGATTGTGGGGAATCGAGACTCGCCGGTTCGTCTCCTGCCGCGGTGACCAGAAGTCGCTTTGGATCGTCACGTCGCTAAAGTTGACTGGCGACATCGAGACATGTTCGTCGGCAGCGGCAGCCGCCGCCGCAACGAGAAGAATGGCAGTGGTGGAAAGGATATGCGTTGGCATTGGGTGCGACTCCGAGAGGTTGATGTGTCAGGACCGCAGGGTATCTGCTGTTGTACTCCTTGGCAAGAGTTCTTGCGCCATGGCCCGCTTCGTCTGATTTCGCTCACGTCGATGCCGCCAGCGCGGCAGGCCGTCTTGCAGGAGCCCCTGGGCGTAGTACCCAAGCCATGAGCAATCGTTGCGGCGCTCGTAGGACATGTCGGCAAGGGGCGGAAATCAGAAATAATGCACGGCGGAATCCCTGGAATGGTAACCTCACCGACGCTCAGTCGACTTGGGAAATCACGCACGGCGAAGGAAGGTATCGTGCGCCCACCCGTTTAACCGCGATTCCCGGAGCACCGATCGGGAGACCGCTTTGAATTTGCGGAAACCGTGTCTGCCGATCGGTGCGCAGGGATGCGCGCTGAGGGCGCAAGCGGCCGAAGCATCCATGCACGCTCCAACAAAATTGTGCTTGAGCGGTTGTGTCCCGTCGGGACCCCGCGGCCGATGGTAGTTCAACGAGCGTTTTATGCACGGGGACGTGCACAGTAACGGACACATTTCACATGGCGACCGACCAGCTGTGGTATGAAGTGACCTACCCAGCCTGCCTCGTCACCCGCGGGAAATGTCCCTGTCCCCTTTTCCGCGCGCCCCGCCCGTCGGTCCACCGTCCCTCGTCGCACGAGAAGCGGAAAGTCCCACAGGCCGTTGAGGCACACCCGACGAGGATCTGGTAGACTTTGGAGTAGGTGGCGTGGTCCATGAGTCCACCGGAGATGCATATCTTCCAGTATCGAACTTGCTGACGGGTGGAGAGCGTAAGAAGTGTAACGGCTGCCGTGAATACCGCCCGGCAAAGAATAGAACCGAGAACTCGCAAGAGGAGAGCTGCATGTCAGTCAACGGAAAGATGTCGCGACGCCGACTTCTCGGCCAAGCCTTAGGGGCGGCGGCCGTGTCGCTGTCGGGGTGCCCCGGTCCCAGCCCGACGCCGCCGTCTTCCCAGCCGGCGCCGTCACAGGCAAAAAAGCCGGCTCCCAGCCCCAACGAACAGATCGGCGTGGGAATCATCGGTTGCGGCCGGCGCAACGGGCAGTTGGTCATTGGCAAAGGCGGTCAGGGCGCGCCGCCGGCCCATGCCCGCATTGTGGCCGTGGCGGATTTCAACATGGTCCGCGCCGAGCAGTGGGCGCGCAACTACCGCGCCAAGGCCTACCAGGACTATCGCGAGCTGCTGGACCGCAAAGACGTGGACGTGGTGATTTACGCCACGCCCGAGCACTGGCATTATCTGCCCTGCATCCATGCCTGCCAGGCCGGCAAGGACATGTACGGCGAGCAGCCCTTGAGCCACACGATCCGCGAAGGACGCAAGATGATCGAGGCGGTTCGCAAGTACCAGCGGGTCTTTCAGACCGGCGAGCAGCAGCGGTCGCACCCCGCCACCCGCAAGGCCGTGGAGCTGATCCGCAACGGCCGGATCGGCAAGATCCAGTCGATCATCGGCTACAACTATCCCAGTCCGTACGAGTGCAATTTCCCCGCCCAGCCGATTCCAGCCTGGCTGGATTGGGACGCCTGGTGCGGTCCGAACGAGGTGGTGCCCTACCACACCGATCTGTATCTGTCGCGCATTCCTTACGAGCGCGAGAAGCCCTACTACACGCCGCCCGCGGAAAAATACGCCGTGGGTCCGGGCTGGATGTCGTTCCGGCCGTATTCGGGCGGCGAGCTGCCCAACTGGGGCTGCCACGGACTGAGCATGGTCCATTGGGCCCTGGACATGGACCACAGCGGCCCGGTCGAGATCTGGGTCGACCCCGCGGAGAAGCTGCACACGGTGGTCTACGACACACCGGAGACGCGCGATCGCGGCGATGCGGCCTGCTCGCAAGACGATCATCCACTACAAGTATGCCAACGGCGTGGTGCTCTCGCTCAGCTCCATCGACCCGAAGCTGGGAGGCGGAGCCACGTTCATCGGCGACAAGGGCCGGATCACGATCTTCCGCGAGGGATACGAGTGCGATCCGGTGGGCCTGGACGAAGATCCGCTCCCGGCCGACGCGGTCCGCGTCTACGAGAGCGACAACCACATGGAGAACTTCTTCGACTGCGTGGCCTCTCGCAAAGACCCGATCATGCCGGTCGAGGCCGGGCACAGCGTGGCCACCTTGTGCCACCTGGGCAACATCGCCCGCCGGCTGGGCCGCCGCCTGAAATGGGATCCGGAGAAGGAGATCTTTCCCGGCGACGACGAGGCCAATCAGTATCTTGACGTGCCGAAGCGCAAACCGTACGAACTACCGACCAAAGTCTAGAAAGCACACCCATGACATGGCGATCGCTTACCGCCGCCGTCCTGGCGGCCATTGCCCTCGGGCTGGCCCATTGCCCGGCTGCTGAAGAATCCACGCAACAGCCGCCCGGCCAGGCGGCCGAAGCGTCGATCGAGTACGTTCCCCTGGATGCTCCGGAAGGCATGTCGCAGGCCGTGATCGTCCAGGGCTTTCCGCTGGTCCATACCCGACAGTTGCTGCCGCTCGACACGGCCGGAAAGCTGGTCGGCGAGGGCTCGGTCGACGAGCAGATCGAGCAGGTGCTGAGCAATCTGGAGGCCGTGCTGAAGGACTGCGGCTCGGACCTGGACAAACTGGTTCGGCTCAACGTCTATGCGCTTGCGCCGACGACCGTCATCCGCGTCCGCGAGCTGCTCGAGCAAGCGGCTTGGCCCCCTCGGTGCGTCCGGCGATCACCTCCGTCCTGACGCCGCTGCCGCATCGCGAGGCGCTGGTCGCGCTCGACGCGGTCGCCGCCGGCACCGACGGTGGCGAAGGCGTGGCATTGAAACGCTGCGAGGCCGTGGCCGGCGACAAGGATCGTGCCGATGCGGCCGTGTTGCCGCGAGGTGGCGTGGCCTATCTCTCCGGCCAGCCGGATGACGGCGGCCTGACCGAATCGGCCGTCGTCCGCTCGATGTCCAAGCTGATGAAGACGCTCGAGCCATTTGAAGCTCTCGCCCGAGCACGTCGTGCAGGTCAAGATCTTTCTGCGGCCGATGACGTCAGCCGAGGAGGTTCTGCGCGAAGTGCAGAAGTTCTTCCCGGGCCAGGCGACTCCGCCGGTGGTCTTCGTGGAATGGCTGGCCTCGGTACCGATCGAGATCGAAATGATCGCCCAGTTGCCGCTGTCGGGCGAAGCGGCCGAGGACGTCGAGTACTTCACCCCACCCGAGGTCCGGCCATCGAACACCTTCAGCAAGGTGGCCCTGGTGCGGACCGACCGGCAGATCTACATCTCCGGCCAGTACGCGCGAGTTCCCAGCCGCGGCGAGCCTCAGGCGAAATACGTCTTCGAGCAGTTGCAGGAAATCCTGACCAAGACCGGCAGCGACATGCGTCACCTGGTCAAAGGCCACGTACTACGTGTGCGACGATGACGCCGCCCGCTGGGTCGACAGGACGCGACCGACGGTGTTCGACCCGGATCGCCCACCGGCGGCCTCCAAGGTGATGGTGCACGCAGTCGGCATGGAGGGACGCACCATGACCATCGACATGATCGCCGTGGGCAGTGGGAAGTGAGCTGGAGTGCTGAGCTGGAGGTGCCACACCACTTCTTGTGGCAAGCCACGTAGGACGGCGAAATCGTGTGTCACGAGCGGCTCGGCGGGCTGTTGCGACACCACTGCCGCGACATAGCTTGCTGCCTACGCCTCCAGCTTCCAGGGACTGCGCATCGGCGCTGAGAGCAGTTTGTTGGCTTCGGCGTCTTTGGGGAACGTTTCGGTTTTCGGGTCCCAGCGGAGTGGGCGACCGAGCCGGATCGAGATCTCGGCGATCATGCCCAGGTAACTGGCCTGATGCCCGGCCTCCACCGGAGCAATAGGATCCTTGCGGCTCCGCACACACTGAATGAAGTTGTTGTAGTGACTGCCGGTCGCGCCGACACTGAGGTCTTCGTCCGGCTTGATGGCAACATCTCGCAACGACTTGGGTTCGGTGGTCAAGCGGCTTCGGTCCACATGCGCCCATCCCTTATCGCCTCGAAAAGTACAGCCTTGCTGGTGAGGATTGCCTGTATCGCTGTAGCGCATGCGAAGTCCACTGTCGAAGCGAAACTCGCCGGTCCAGTCGTTGATGTTGTCGGTCAAACCGTCACTGCGATAGTTGCCCGTGAACTTCAATTCGCACGGTTCGGCGGTCACCGCAGGGCATCCCCAGTTCGCGATGTCCAGATGATGGACACCCCAGTTGACGATGAACCCGACACAGTAGTCGCGGATCAGATACCAATCGGGCCAGGCCCAGAGACCGCCGTTGTACGACCTCTTCTTGGCCGGGCCTGTGAACATTTCGAAGTCGAATCCCGGAGGCACCGACTCCGGTGTGGTCGGCTTCTTGTACATGCGTTTGTACATCGGCCCCGGAGCGGCAACTTCGATCGTGTGGATCTTACCGAGATATCCGTTGCGGGCCAGTTCGCACGCGAGGCGAAAGCTGCCTGAAGAGCGTTGCTGGGTGCCGGTCTGGAACACACACTCGTGCCGGCGCACGGCATCGCGAATCGCTTGACACTCCTGGACGGTTATCCCCAGCGGTTTCTGGCAATAGATATCCTTGCCCGCCCGGGCCGCGGCCGTGGCAATCAACGCGTGCCAGTGATCTTGTGTCGTGATACAAACCGCGTCGATGTCCTTGCGGGCCAGCAGCTCCCGAAAATCTCTGTACATCGTGCAGTCATTGTTTTCGTAATTCTTGTCCACGATCTCCTTGGCTTGTTGCCGGCGCTCTTCGAACACGTCGCACACGGCCGTGATCTGGACGCCGTTCACTTGCATCAGGCCTTTCATGTCCCCGCGACCCATCGATCCCACGCCGATCGATCCGAGAACCACTCGGTCGCTCGGCGCCACCTGGCCGTTCTTGCCAAGTGCCGAACCGGGAATCACGTAAGGGAACGCGATCGCCGTCGCGACACTAGCGCACCGACTGGCGAATGTCCGTCGGTTCATTCGTCGGTTCTTGCTCATTTTCTGATGCTCCCCAATGTTTCTTGGATGTTCGGCGCTTCTTGGATGTTCGGCCTGCATGCCACCGACCTGCACTGAGTTTACCACGGTTTGGGTCGCTGTTTGTATCCCTTCTTGTGTGTAAGCGTGCCAAACCGGAGCATATTCTGACGCACATGGCACGCGGTTTCAATATCCGCGGGGCATCATTCACGGCGCTAATCCTCGATCCGATATGGGCGGCAAAGCACCCCTCGTTCTTCCTGGAATTGACGGTCCACCTTCATGTGATGTTCTCGATGTCACGGATCACATTCTCCAAACAACGCGTCAGGCGTTCGGCCTTGTCGCGGAGGCCGATGCCGGGCAAGATCTTCTTGAATGTGGACTGAATGGCCGCCATTTGGCTCAGATAGGCTTGCCGCTTGGCCGGTACAAGCTTGGTTAGGTACAGGGGAGGGTCGTTAGGTTGGTGTCCTTCGCTTCCGCCAAACCACGTGGAAATACAGAACAGGTCGGGTATGGGATGCTTATGTGATTCGAAATAGGCGTTTTCGGCAGCCATCGCAATTTCGCACAGGGCATCGGTGGTTGCCGAATCACGTGGTTCGAAGCAGGCTTCGACGGCGCGTCGCAGGAGAGCCTCGCCCGCCGTTGCCGGCTCCTGGAGCAGTAACCCGCCGAAACGCATCGCCAGTTCGTCACCGGGGTTGCCCAGGTTGGCAACGAACTGCGTCGCCGCTCGACCTCCGTCCGCGTAGAGGGCTCGCATATAGTCGACGTTCGAAAGCGTGATGGGAATGAACCAACGATCGCTGGACCAGCCCTGAGGATTCCAGACAGAACGCCCGACCGCCGGGTAGCGAACGCGTGACGTACTCGCTGATCCACCCCAGCAAGAACCGGTGTTCGAACCCCATGCCGCGTTCCCCGGTCGCAGCGGAACCATAGGATTCCGGCGTCGTAACGACGTTGGGAAGTGCCGTCGCGGCACCAAGAGTGGCGAGGCCTTTCAAAAAGCGACGACGTTGAAGCTGATCCGGTTCCATCGAAATTTCCTACGTGTCGAAGTGTCGCATGAAGTCTTCCGTGGGTATGCCTATGAGATTGTCCCGCACATGATAGCGGACCATTTGCTCGTCGCAAATTGTAAGCTCGAATCTGGCGCCTACGGCATCTTCTGCTCTAGCAGCCACTGATACAGCTCAGGATCTTCGAACGTCCTGGTCCCAACGTCGTGACCCGCGTCTCGATATCGTGTGTACTTGACGGGATTGCCGAATTTCCTCAACGCCTCCACCACTCCAACCGACTCGGATACCGAAATTCAATGGGCTGGCGGAAGCTTCTGCGCAAGGCTTGAATCCCCAGCCACAAAGTATACCATCAAAGATGTTGACCACTACAGATAAGGACCGTGTGAATGGCTTTGTTTACCGTCGAAGAAGAAAAATGTAATCTTTGCCATGTGTACGTGGCCGCGTGCCCGGCGGAATTTCAGTGTGCCCGAATTCCTCCGCGAAAAGAACTGCGCGTCACCTGGCGATAGGTTGGACGTCTGATCTAGCGGAATGAGAGATTTCCAATGTACTACTCCCACACAGTTCTTCGCCGTACGCCATCGCTTGGTCTCTTGCTGATTACCTTGCTGCCATGGTTCCATCAAGAGTCGCAATTGGCCGCAACCGAAGGGTGCCATGACCTGCGTGCGGGCGCGTATGCCGCCGACATTCGTTATCGAGTTGGCCAACGGCTACAACGGGTATTTGCCCACGCCGGAACAACATCGACTGGGTGGCTATGAAATGTGGCGAGCCCGCTCTAGTTATCTGGATGTGGACGCTGCCACGCACGTTCAACGCACCTTGCTTGAGCTTCTGGCTCAAGTTGTTGTTGACAGTCATTAGACTATCGATCTGTGGAGATAACCGTGAGCAAATCAGCGTTCTCATGTGTCTGCATTCCGACCGTTGCGATTTTGGTGCTCGGACCGCTGGCGTCGGTCGGGTGGAGTATCAGGCCATTCCAGAATGAGTTCTACGCGACCTATCTGAACGAATCGAGTGGCGATCCAGACGACGCGGCGTACGCGATGTTGGTTCGCGAGGTAAAGTGCAACTTGTGCCACATCGGCAACCGCAAGAAGGATCGCAATACCTACGGCAGCGAACTCGCCAAGCTGTTGGATCACCGTGAAGACAAGGGCAATGAGAAGAAGATCCGCGGCGTTCTCCAACAGGTCGCGAAATTGAGTTCGGCACCGAATGACGGGACTGCGAGGACGTTTGGCCAGTTGATTGAAGCCCGACAGTTACCGGGTGCGGAGCCGACGACGCCCATCTCGCCCATGGACACCGTGGCCCGACCGGACGAGCCGTTGCGAGATGAGTTTTCCTTGGACGCCGCCGTCGCCTTTCTCGATAACGCCGCGCTAACCTGGCAGAGCGACCGCCAGTGCTTTGCCTGTCACTCCAACTACACGTTCTTGGAGACGCGGCCGCTGGTCTCGTGGAAGACGCCGGCCCACGACGAACTGCGGGCCAGTTTGGAGGAGTTGGGCGCGAATCCGCGGAAGGTCAGTTTCCGAGTGATGGAAGGCGTGATGGCGGCATGCGTACTCGCGCAGAACGATGCCCTGACCACGGGCAAGCTCCATCCAGTGACCCGCCAAGCCCTCGACCACATGTGGACTCTGCAAAGCGAAGACGGCGGCTTCGACTGGCTGAAGAGCGACCAGCCGCCTTCGGAGGTTGACGACCATTTCGGCGCGACCATGGCCGTGATTGGCGTCGGTATGGCCCCGGACGGTTACGTGGCGACACCGGCAGCCCAAGCGGGACTCGCCAGGATCCGCCAGTACTTGAGTAGCCATCCGGCGGTCAATCTGCATCAACGGTCCATGTTGCTTCTCGGCTCACTGCACGTCGACGGAATTCTGACTGAAGCGGAGCGTAAGGCGGTAGTCGAACGACCTGTTCGCCGTTCAGAAGCAAGACGGTGGATGGGGAATTGTGTCGCTGGGTAATTGGAGGCGACACGACGGGAAACTCGATGACGCAGAATCCAGCGACGGCTACGGAACGGGCTTTGCCATCTATGTGCTTCGCCAAGCCGGAGTGCCGGCGAACGACTCTCGGATCCAATCCGGCATCGCTTGGTTGAAGACCAACCAACGAATCAGCGGCCGCTGGTTCACTCGCAGCCAGTGGGAGGATAGCCGGCACTACCTAAGCCGACTGGGCACCTCGTACGCTATCCGAGCGCTCGTGGCCTGCGGGGAACAGTAAGAAGATAAATCGTGAAAGGTCACTCAGGATGAAAAACAGCGGGCTGGCCACGGCCGCCAGCCTAGGATTCGACATGATCTGCGGCCTGAACGCTTTTTCCCAAAACGTTCGCCAATGGGGACCAATGGACTGCCTCCCGTCATCTCGCGAATACGGGGTGTGAGTATCGACCCAGCAACATGCCGGCTACAATTGAGCCGAGAACCAACCCGCCCGTCTGCCTCGTTCCCGTCAAGACCTGCTGTGATATTACGAGCCAAATTCCCAGGAGAGGCCCTCCACATGTTCTGCGCTACGGTCTTTCAACATCAAGTAGTAGACGGTCATGAGAGTTAAATGGAATGATAAGCAAGAATGCTCCCAATGACGTGGGACGCGAAGACAAATGAGATACAGTGCAAGTTAATTCCCGAATTACCCCCGCAAACAGGCACTCATGCATCATGTCAAAAGACGCACACGGTCGTTTCTTTCTCGTCCTCTCAATTATTGCCGTGCTTCTTTCTCTCGCCGCTCCGAATGAGAATGGGTTGGCGGAGGCAGTCCAACCTCCATCGAAGCCAAACATTGTGCTGATCCTGGCCGATGACCTGGGCTGGAGCGACACGACACTGTTTGGGACGACAAGGTTCTACAAGACACCCAACATCGAACGCCTGGCAGCTCGCGGTATGACTTTCACGCGAGCGTATTCGGCCAGTCCGTTGTGTTCGCCGACACGGGCCAGTGTTCTCACGGGACTCAGCCCGGCCCGCACCGGGATCACCGCGCCAGTCTGTCACCTGCCCGAAGTCACGCTGCAGGCGACCGCAGGTACTAATGCACCACCCAATAAGAAAGCGATTCTGCCCAAATAGCGCCACGAGACTTACCACGCGTTATTACACGCTGGCCGAGGCGTTGAAAGACAACGGCTATGTGACCGGGCACTTTGGCAAATGGCATCTGGGATCCGGCACCGTACTCGCCACTGGAGCATGGTTTCGATGTGGACGTGCCTCACTGGCCCGGGCCGGGTCCGGCGGGTAGTTACGTGGCGCCTTGGAAATTTCCCGACTTCGACCACAACACGTCCCGACGAGCATATCGAAGACCGTATGGCCCAGGAAGCTGTGGCGTTTATGGAAACGCACCGAAGCAAACCGTTCTTTCTGAATTACTGGATGTTCAGCGTGCACGCGCCGTTTGATGCCAAGCAGGCGCTGATTGAACAATACAAGGCAAGAGGTCGACCCTTCCGATCCGCAACGCAGCCCGACCTACGCGGCAATGATCGAGAGCATGGACGATGCTGTGGGCACATTGCTGGATACGCTTGATCGACTTGGGATTCGCGGACAACACGATCATCATTTTCGCGTCCGACAACGGCGGAAACATGTACAACGAAGTTGACGGAACGACAGCCACCAGCAACGCGCCATTGCGGGGCGGCAAGGCGACGATGTACGAAGGTGGTGTTCGCGGACCGGCAATCGTCGCGTTCCCGGGGCGTGTGCAAGCAGGTTCCCGCAGTGATGAAGTGATTCAAAGCTGTGACTTCTACCCGACCTTGCTGGAATTGCTTGACATCAAACCGCAGCCCGATCAATCCTTCGACGGCATCAGCATCGTGCCGGCACTTCAAGGAAAACGGTTGGATCGCGAGGGCATCTTCACGTACTTCCCGCACAGCCCGGGCGTTCCGGATTGGCTGCCACCTGCGGTAAGCGTCCACAGCGGCGATTGGAAGCTGATCCGCATATTCTATGGCGGCGAGAATGGACAGCACCGCTGGAAGTTGTTCAATCTGCGCGACGATCTCGGCGAACAGCACGACCTGGCCAGCAAGTTTCCCGAACGTGTGCAGGAACTGGATGCGTTGATCGAGGCGTTTCTCGCTGACACAGGGCGCTGTTGTGCCACTGCCGAATCCGAACTTCGATCCCGCGAAGTATCAGCCAGAACTCGAGGGCAAAGGGAGCCTGAAAGGAAGCACACAGACTCCCAAAAAGGCGCCTCGCGCTGTGCGAGCGGCAAAACCAATCGCCGGGTGGCTGCCCGAGGGCACCTGCGAACTTGCTGTCGAGAATGGTTCGCTGCTGGTCAACAGCACCGGCGGAGACCCGCACTTGAGCTACAAGTTACCGCAGGCCGTCTCCGGGAATACGCTCATTCCTGCGCTTCACGATGATTTCCAACTCATCGGGGCAGGGGCAAGTCTTCTGGCACGAGCAGGGCGTCGCACCTGCCTTCTTCCGCGATCGTAGCGAGCGCTTTGACGTTCACCATGACGGCGAGCCGCACGAGTATGCAATCAAGTTTTCTCCCAAGAATCCGGTTCTGGCAGTCAGGATTGATCCATCTTCCGGGCCCGGCAAGATGCGACTATCCAACATCAAGCTGACCGACGTCGACGGCAGCCTACTGCATCAGTGGAGCTTCTGACGAGTTGTCGAGAGACACTTTGGTTGGGCATCTGCCGCTCGCTGTACGACAGGAAACTCAATCGCAACTGCAGAAAAGAGGATATTGCCATGTCCGAGCGGCAATCGTGTAGGCAAACATTGTGGCGGGCGGCCATTTTTGTGGCGGCCGGCCTGGCAACCGCGGACTGCAGCCGGGCGGAAGCGGCGGCGGTGGAAGAATACCTGCAGCGCATCGAGATATCCAGCGGTTGGAAGATCAAATCGTTCGGTCCCTGCGAGGAATTGGACTGCGTCGTTGCTGGACGAAGCGGCACGGGCGGCGCAAGACGAAGGCTGGTTGGACGCGGGGCCCATGCCGGCCACGGTGCATGATATCCTGCTGCGTCTGGGCAAGATCGAAGCTCCCTGGCTGCCGCACGGTACGGAGAAGTGTTTTTGGGTCGGCCAACAGGACTGGGTCTATGCGGTTCGGTTTTCGATCGAAGATCAGGGACGCGAGGCACGGATCCGCTTCATGGGAATCGAGAACAAGGTCGACGTCTATCTCAACGGGGAACGTCTGGCCTCGCACGCGAGCAAGCTGCCTCTGGTTGTCGATGTGAGCGGTCGTCTTCGCTCGGAAAACGTGCTGGTCCTCCATTGTCATGCGGACTTTCGTCCTGGCGAAGGACAAGCGTCGCGACCGGGGCAGCTACCTCGGCCCCAATCCGTCCATTTCTTCGGTCGGTGTCTTCGATCAGATCTTCGTCGAGATCTCCGAGGGACATCGCTTCGAGGAAGTGGTTGCCGACGCGGCCCTCGACGAAGCCCTGACCCGAGGGACGGTCACCGTCGATGTCGCGGGCGTGAGTCAGCTTGCCTCGGTGACGCTGCGCGTGCGACTGCTGGATCCGGACGGCGCGTGTGTGGGAGAGACCAGCGTGCCGGTCACGGTGACGGACGGCGAGTTCAGCGGGCGCGGTGTCCTGCAAATCGACCAGCCACGTCTGTGGTGGCCGCGCGGCTATGGAGATCAGCCGCTCTATCGGGCGGAGGTGGCCTTGGTGGCGCAAGACCGAGTGCAAGAGATCGCATATCGCACCGTCGGATTCCGGCGCGTGACCATGCCCGAGCCTCTTCATTTCGTGGTCAACGGGGTTCCGGTGTTCCTGCGGGGCGGCGACTGGGTGACCCCGAATCTGATGAGCGACGTGTGGGATACGGCGCGTGTGGATCGACTGTTGGCCTTGGCCGAGAACGCGAATTTCAATGCCTTTCGCGTGTGGGGACCGGCCGAGGCGCCGCCCGATGCGTTCTACGAGCAGGCCGATGCTCGAGGCTTCCTGCTGTGGCAGGATTTTACCCGACTGCCCATGCGCTCGGACTCGAAGAGTATCGCCACGTGCACCGAAAAGGCCCGCGCCATGATCAAGCGTCTCAAGCATCACCCCTCGATCCTGTGTTGGTGCGGGTGTAATGAAGCGGCGCAGTGGGCTCATGAAGACTACAACAAAGACTTCACGGACCACGGTCCCTGGGGCGGCCTGGCCGCGGCCGAAGCCGTGGGGGCCGTATGCAAGGAACTCGATCCGGCGCGTTACTACCAGCCCAGCAGTCCTTACTTCGGCATGAATCCCAACGATCCGCGTGAGGGCAATACGCACGGCTACACCAATATGTGGTTCGTGCCGGGGTACGACTACCTGAATTTTGCCAGCGAGGACACACGCATCTCGGCTCCGGTGCTGCACAGTCTCCAACGTTTCATGGCCCCGGAAGACCTCTGGCCCGAAGGCTACTCCACGCTCTATCTGCACGGCAACCGACGCCCCTTCCCGGAGACCTGGATGCCCTATACGTGCGCCGAAAGCTGGAAGAAGACCGGGCCGGTCGAGCAGTTCTACGATGCCACGGATGCCGCCGGCCTGGTGCACCGGCTGGGCATGGCGGAGTCACTCTATTACCAGGACACCGTGGAACGGCAGCGTCGCGGCCGACCGGCCACCGAGCAGTCCGACCGTCGCTGCTGCGGTGGTTACATTGTGTGGAAGTACAACGACTCCTGGCCTCAGGTCTACAGTGCCAAGGTCGATTACTTCCTGGAGCCCAAACACGTCTACTACGCACTGCGGCGCGCTTATGCTCCGCTGATGTTGTCCTTCGATTTCGACACCTATCTCTATCTGTGGGCGATCAACGATACGCGCGAGCCGGTGACGGGGACGGTCAAGATCCAGTTGTACCATCTGGAACAGAACGAGTTCCGCAAGGAGATCGTGCGCGAGGTCACGGTTCCTCCCGGGAAGTCGAATGTCGTGGTGCGATTGGATCAGGCCGGCATCCGAGCCTTCCGGAAAGAGCATATTCTCTTTGCCACGCTCACCGACGACTCAGGCCAGGTGCTGGCCCGCGCCAATGCGTTTGCCGACATCGAACGTCGACTCACCTTTCCCGGAAGCCAAGCTGGATGTGCAGGCTGCGAGGAAGGCGCCCTGGTCGTGACCACCGACAAGTTTGCTCGCTGTGTGACACTGACCGGCGACGCCCACGGCGACGCATTCGGCTGGTTCTTCGAGGACAACTACTTTGATCTGCTGCCGGGCGAATCCAAGGTCGTCCGGATCCTGGGACAGCATGCCGAGGGTCGTATCACGGCGAAGCCCTGGTACTCTCCCCATGCAACGACCGTGCAGTGGAAACGTCCCTGATGGATCGACTTATATGGGGTTTCGCCGAGACCTGCCGGGACAAAGACACAGGAGGCGTGCAAGTGTCACTCAAGGCGATCCCGCACCATGCATGACGGAGAGGTTTTTGTTCCATGATTGTGATCTCAAGTTTGCGGAGCGACGCAATAGCGGTTGCGGTTGCGGTAGCGATTGTTTCTGTGGGGCTAACGCCTGATCTCGTGATAGGATCCACTCAAACAGGGAAACCGGCTCGGCTGATCATCATGGCCGACATGGGCAACGAACCGGACGAGGAGCAGCAGATGACGCATCTGCTGATGTATGCCAACCGGGTCGATCTGGAAGGGCTCGCCGCCTGTTCCGGCAAGTTCCTCAATGCGGCTCGGACCGACGGGCGCGTGAACGTCCATCCGGAACTGTTCCACGGACTCGTCGATGGCTATGCGCAGATTGTGGATAACCTCAAGAAGCATGAGTCAGGATGGTCCACGCCGGTTTACCTGCGCAGCATCATCAAGGCCGGTACGGCCGGCTACGGGATCGAGGCGGTCAAGCAGGGCCTGGCTGATCCGGAGCATCTTTGCTGGGGAGGCTGGAGCGGCCGTTTTTCCAGCACGCGTCACAAGAATATCTACTCTCGCCACGAGGACATCCGCCTAGACGAGGAAAAATATGGTGACTTCTTCATGTTCGAGGCGGATTCCGAAACGGAAACTTGGACCGATCCTGTTCAGGGGAGAACTTCAGCAATCATTACGTGCCGGTCTGGCGCTTCCGTCGCGCATGTTCAATGACTTGCGAGCCCGCATGGACTGGTGCGTGAAGGATTACGACGAAGCCAATCATCATCCGCGCGCCGTGCTGAACGGGAATCACAGCGATGCGATCCTCGGCCTGTCCGCCAAAACCGGCGACACCATCACTTTCGATGCCCTCGGTTCGAGCGATCCAGACAAGGACACACTGCGCTATCAATGGTGGGTCTACCCGGAGGCGGGGCGACGCCCCTACGAGAGAACATTCCCACTGGACGATGCTGACGCAGAACGAATCGCCTTGACGATTCCCGCCGATGCCGCCGGCAAAGAAATGCATCTAATCCTCGAAGTTTGGGATCAAAATGAGATCATTTCCTTGGTGGACTACCGCCGGGTGATCATCGAGGTAGATTCAGCTAACATGACTACCGTTCAATAGCGTTGCTGATGGTAACCCGAAGAATCATAAAGGGAACACACGATGCGACTTTGCTGCCTATTATCTCTCGCTTCCTTCGCCCTGTTCTGTTCCGTCAGGACAGACGCCACCGACGTGCGACTCGGATTTTGATGCGAGCGTTCCCCAGATCGCCTTTGCCGCGGAGAAGATCTCGCAAGCGTTGACGGACAAGGGACATCGAGTTGTTGAGAACGATGGTGAATACCTGATTCAGATGAGAGATTCAGTCGTTGGGCAAACCTGCTGAGTCCTTCTCGATTCAACGAAAGGACTCCGATCAGATTGTCATTGCAGGCCAGGATGCAGCCGGCGCCATGTACGGCGGGCTGGAGGTGGCCGAACTGATCCGCATCGGCGGCCTCGACACAATTCAAGACTTGCAGCAGAGCCCGTACATGGCCATGCGGGGAACCAAGTTCAATATTCCGCTGGATGTACGCACTCCGAGTTACACCGATCCGTGCGATGCGGCCCAGCAGAATATCGCCGAGATGTGGAGCTTCGACTTCTGGAAGAACTACATCGATAGTCTCGCGTCGCATCGCTACAACTTCGTCTCGCTCTGGAATCTGCATCCCTTTCCATCGCTGGTGAAGGTACCTGACTATCCGGACGTGGCGTTGGACGACGTGCAGCGTTCTACGGTCGAGTGGGAGGAATACTATTCGGGAACAGGAACCGGGTTTGATGCACCGGAAATCATCAACAACGTCGAGGTGCTCAAACGGATGACGATCGAGGAGAAGATCGCCTTCTGGCAAAAGGTGATGCGTTACGGAAAGGAACGAAACGTCGATTTCTACTTCGTGACCTGGAACACCTTCGTCTACGGGACCGGCGGCAAGTATGGCATCACGGATTCCGTGGATAACGCAACGACCATTGACTATTTCCGCAAGAGCGTTAAGCAGATGTTTCTGACCTATCCGGATCTGGCCGGGATCGGACTGACGCCGGGCGAGAACATGCGGTCAAAGCCGACGGGACCACGAGCTTCCAGCAAGAAAAAAGAGGATTGGCTGTTCGCCACCTATGGCCAAGGCGTATTGGATGCGGCCGCAGCGTTGCCCGACCGAAAAATGACCCTGATCCATCGCCAGCACATGTCCGGTGCGTTGGAGATCGCAGACCGATTCAGGCCGCTGCTTGATCACGAGACTGTCGATTTCATCTTCAGCTTCAAGTACGCCAAGGCCCATGTCATGAGCTGTACCACGCAGCCGTATCACGAGGGGTTTGTCCGAGACATTCAGAGTCGAGGGGATCTGAAAACCATCTGGACGCTGCGCAATGACGACAATTACTATTTTCGCTGGGGCGCACCGGACTTCGTGCGTGAGTTCATTCAGAACATTCCGTACGACGTATCACGGGGATTCTATTACGGGTCGGACCAATACATCTGGGGCCGCGAGTTCCTGAGTCTGGATCCGGAAACACCACGACAGATCGAAGTCGATAAGCACTGGTATCACTGGATGCTCTGGGGACGACTGGGATACAATCCGCAGCTGGGCAATGATCGGTTCATTCAGATTCTGCAGGCACGGTTTCCTCGGATCGACGCCGAGCAACTGTTCACGGCCTGGCAGTCGGCATCCATGATCTATCCGCTCACAACAGGATTTCATTGGGGCTCGCTCGATTTTCAATGGTACATCGAAGCCTGCAAGAGCAGACCCGGGCCCGCGCAAACGGAAAGCGGCTTTCACGATGTCAATCGCTTCATTTCCCTGCCGCCCCATCCGAGTACGGACAACGTTTCGATCCCGGATTACGTCAAAGCCCAACTTGGTGGCGAGAAGGTTGACGGAACAACTCCGCTCAGCCGTATCGCAACAGATCCATGACAACGCGGATCGGGCCTTGGCCATTCTTGAGACACTTGAGGCCGATGACAGCCAGGAGCTGCGCAAGACACTGACCGATATCCGCTGCATGGCCTACTTGGGAAAATACTACGGACACAAGATCCGCGGGGCGACCGAACTGGCACTCTATCGGGAAAGCAATGAAAAGGACTATCAAGGTCGCGCGATTGAAGAACTGACAAGGGCAGCGGAGTATTGGAGGCTCTACATGGACACCGCCATGAAGCAGTACAAGAATCCGTTGTGGACAAATCGGGTCGGGCATGTCGACTGGAAGGAGCTCTACCAGCATGTCCTGCACGACGTCGACATCGCGAAAGCGGTCAAGAAATGATAGCGATCAAGAGACTCATCCTGTGCGTGTTGTTCCTCGGCTTTGACTGGAGCGGTTTGCAGTTCCTGCATGCCGACGAACGCCCCAATATCATCTGGATCATGGCCGAGGATATCAGCACGGAACTGGCCTGCTACGGTCATCCAGCGGTGAAAACTCCCAACCTGGACGAATTGGCTCGGCAAGGTAGACGCTATACAAATGCGTTTTGCACCGCTCCGTCGTGTACCCCCTCACGCAATGCGATGATGACCGGCGTCTATCAGACAAGGACGGACACGCAAGATCAACGCCGGCGAGGCGTGACACTGCCTCAAGGCATGAAGCCCATCACCGAACTGCTTCGCGAAGCAGGCTACTATACCGCACTTGGTTGTGGGTACTCGGACAAGACCGACCTCAACTTCAAAACGACACGGCTCTTCGACGGAAGCTGCTGGGGCCAGCGAAAAGAGGGCCAGCCATTTTTCGCACAGATCACCTTGCCGGAAACGCACCGTCTTTTTCAGGGATGGGAGCCGATTCGAAAGCAATCCACACATCCGGTCGATCCTGCCTTGGTCGAACTGCCTCCCTACTTTCCAGACACCCCAGCGTGTCGCAAAGACTGGTGCTGTATCTGGACGCCATGGAGTTCGTCGATGCCCATGTGGGGCGGATTCTGGAACGACTTGATCGGGAAAGCATTGCCGACAACACGGTGGTGATTTTTATCGGAGACAATGGCCGCTGCCATTTGCGAGGCAAGTGTTGGCTGTATGATGCCGGAATCCACGTGCCGTTGATCATCCGCTGGCCGGATCGCATTGCGCCTGGATCCGTGGTTGACGACATGGTCAGTATGATCGATGTCTCTGCGACCGTTCTGGACATCGCGGGAGTCGAACTGCCTGACTATCTTGACGGCCATCCAATCCTTGGGCCGCGGGCAAGGACACGAGACCACATATTTGCCGCTCGCGATCTCATTGACGAAGTGCTGGACCACATCCGCTGTGTCAGAACGAAACAGTTCAAGTACATCCGGAACTACAATCCGGAAAACGGATACCGCGAATGCGAGTACGTCCAGAAGAACCGTCCCATGCTGTCGGACATCATGCAGTTGTCATGCGCAGGGAAAGCTTACCGAGATTCAGCGACTGATTCTAGCGACACGTAAACCGGACGAAGAACTGTACGACCTTCAGGCAGATCCGCACGAAGTGCAAAACCTGGCTCGGTCCCCACAGCTTCAGCGCACGCTCCGCGAGCTTCGAGCGTTGCTGGATGAATGGATTGAGGACACCGATGACCGCGGCCTTGCATCACCGGCACCAACAAGCCGATAAGCGGATGATGCGGGAGTACCTGGCCTGTGTCAGTGCCGTGGATCGCAATATCATCAGACAAAAGGGGAAAGCGTTGGTTTCCCAGTGACTTACCGCCAGCGACCATCGGCACCATTCGATCACCTGCCGTTTCATCACCTCGAAGTCAAGAGGCCTCATTTGGTCGGCAGTAAGACGTGGCAAGTCAAACTTGCATGTGATGGGCCTGGTACCACTGCTTCTTTGGACCGGAAGATTCAGTTCCTGACTGAGTTTGGGATGGGCCATTTTGCGGTCGTCAACTTTTCCGGTCGTACTTCTTAGTTATTCCGTAAGCAATTGGCTGGCCACCGCTGCGAAGCCGCCTGCCGGAGCTAAGTCCATCTGCAGCATCGAGGCGGATGTGACGACTTGCTTCTGCTCGTTGACCTGCATCGGATCATTTTCCGATTCCGGGGCATCTGAATAACTTTGCAGCGACCACTCACCCGGTCCTAGAAATCGTAGAGGCACTTGCATTGAAAGTGATTGGCTTCCATTCATGGCCGCCAAGTACCAGCGATCGGCGGATCGGCGAGCGAGCACCAGATGTTGACCAACCTCTGCAGTCAGCACGACCGTGTCATCCCAAACCGTCGGCAAGTCGCGATAGAATTCGATGCCTTGCTGGCCACGATAGTTCTCCGGGCTGTCACAAAAAATGGTCAACGGACTCTCGTACACGACCGGCATCGCCAGTTGGCGAGTTCGCGTTCCCATCACCCGAGTGGGAGACGTGATTTCAAAATCCGCCTCTGCAACCGCGAGGAAGCCGCCGGGCGTCACATCCATGGGCCCCAACAATCCGCGCGTGAAAGGCAGCGTGATCGTATGTAACGGCGTACAGAGGTTGCCTTCTAACTTGTTGTACTCGTTGCCCAGGACACCCTCTTGGGTGATGTAGTTCGGATAGGTCCGAGACAAGCCTGAAGGTTTACAGGCACCATGGAAATTGACCAGCAGATGATGCCTGGCGGCAGTGCGGACGACCTCTTCATACCACTGCATCGTCTCCTGACTATCGCTGTTCATGAAGTCGATTTTCAAACCTGCTGCTCCCATATCTGCGAACAGCTTGCACGCTCGGTCGATGCCATAACGATCCAGGTCATAGGAATGGAGCCAAATGATCAGCCGCACTCCTTTCTGTTTGGCGTGAACAAAGATCGCGGGCAAGTCGATGTACGGCATGCTTTGAGTGAAGTCCACCGGCGGACTTGGCGGGTGGTCGCCGCCTTTGTTCAGTGCGACCTCGTAACTGCTCATGTTCTTGTACCAGAACCAATCGACCAGCTGGTAAGACCATCCCATCTCGGCGGCGAAGTCGATGTAATCCATGTGTGCCTGCGTGTTCCCGCGAGCCCACAGCCCTTCATGCTCGGGCAAATAAGGGTTGACTCCAGTCCACCAGGGGTCCCAGGCACACAACCCCGGCTTGATCCAAGAGATATCGTCCAGTTGGCAAGGCGTCGCCAGATTGGCGATTAAGTCGGAATTGACCAATTCCGCGGCAGTGCGGCCAATCATCAATACTCGCCAAGGACTGACGCAAGGCGTTTGAGCAATGACACAACCGCGACCGTCGTTGCGTTGGTCCAACGTGACGCGAACCGCAGAACCTTCGCTGCCGCTGAGAAACATTCCCGCCCAATCGCGCACGTCGGATTCCGATACGGCCACGAAACAATGAGGTGTCTGCACCAACAGGGGCACGACACTCTGGTAAGGAGCGTTGCCCGAGGGCTCCTTGTCCGGAATGGAACCGACCGTTGTCTCGGGGTACTGGTTCTCGGCACACTTGGACGGCAGGCCCATCCAGCAGCGGTGATCGTCGCAGAAGACGAACTGTGTTTGTTCGCCGGTGAGCGTGAATTCGGCCAGTTGGGACGCTTCCCCCAATTCGTAGCGGAACGCGATCCCGTCATCAAAGACACGCACGGTCAATCCAAATCTGCACTCTTCGGAATCGGTCTCGCGCAGGGTGAGCCGCATCTGGTTCCAGCGTTCCACGACGGTGCGTCGCTTCCCGAATGTGTTCTGCCAGGTTGCGTCCTTCTTCGACCTCTGCACGTGCTCGGACTTCGCCATTGGGCCGAATGCCGCCGCGTCGGATAACTCCAAACCGAGTTGGGACCGAAGCAGGATTGGTTTCGAGTCAACTTCGACGCGATAACTTAATCCGTTTTCGTCTGAAACGATCGCGGCAAGCGTGCCATCCGGCGATACGACTCGATGCTCTTCGGCGCTGCTGCGCGTCACACCGACCGCAGCAACCGCAGCGACCGCGATGAACAGCAACGAGCTAGAAGGGATCGAGAACCGTCGCGTCTCAATTGGAAGTGGTTTCGAAGACATGAGAATGGTTGCCTTTTCAGAAATCGTCCGGGTTGGG
This sequence comes from uncultured Planctomycetota bacterium, assembly GCA_963700575.1. Taxonomy (GTDB): domain Bacteria; phylum Planctomycetota; class Planctomycetia; order Pirellulales; family Pirellulaceae; genus JAJRVM01. Next base: position 803,051 of record CAVOYC010000005.1, read on the forward strand.
CCTTCTAGTATAATGTTCGGCGTCAATTAGCTCACCCTGGGGCGAACTTATGGACCCCTAACATCTTCTTTTCAATACTACTGCGGCCGGTTGAAGGTTTGACGACCCGGCCGCAAGCCGACAATCTCCTCGGTAGAGGACGAAGATGGGTGACAGGGGACAATGGCTCCACGGGGAACGGCTGTCGGGACGTGCCTTCCAGGATTCCTGCTGGGTTTTGTTTTCGACAACCGAACGCATGGTCGCCTCGAAATGGAAAGAAGGTGGACTCCGCCTCGTACAGGGAGTGCCGGGTCGGCTGCTAGAGTCAGAAATCCTTACGGTGGCTACGAGCGTCCGCCGACCGGATTGCATTCGGCAGGGGAACGCGTGCGGTGACCACCAAGAACTCCCTCAGGGTTGTGGTTCCGTTACCATACAACGTCCCGTAACAAGCAGGTTTACCTGCCAGAAGTGCTGCCCGCGCCGCGTTGGGCCACGAGACACATCCGGCGATAGAGTCCTCGCAGAAGAACCGAATCGACTTGCGGATCCCGGAAACCTCGGTTTCGGCTGTAGCCTGCACGTCGATCCACACGGTCCTGTTGTGTTGACATATCCTCGTGGATTATGAACGATCATATTGTCCGTCATGGGATCACCTTGTCCGTTTTGCAGGAAACTCCACTGAAACATGGGAGAAGGATGCGTGTGAAGGAAGTGATCGCTCGGGCGAATTAGAACCACGAAAAGACAAATTCTGTGCGGAAGAGACGGGAGGACACACGTGAATCGACGAAACGCTCTGAAATCCATGATCGCTACCGCTTCCGCGATTGCCGCCACGGCAGTCGGGCAGCGTGGGCAGGCTGCACCGTCTGCTTCCGATGCGGATAAGAAACCGGGCAAGACCGGTTTGGGACTTGTCGAATACTGCCTGGGGATCAAACGGCGGGCAATGCAACAGAAAGATGCCGCGGCGAACGTCTTCGAGCCAATGACGTTCCTTGATGTCTGTCACGCCATGGGTGCCGGCGGGATCCAGGTGAACTTGGGGGTCCGTGATGATGCATATGCCGATCGGCTCCGCGAAAAGGCCGAAGCGTATGGGATGTACATTGAAGGCATCATTGGCCCGCCTCGCAACGAGTCCGATGTAGCTCGATTCGAGGGCCAAGTCAAAACCGCTGCGCGAGTCGGCGTCAAGGCCGTGCGCACCGTGATCATACCGGGTAGACGCTACGAGTTCTTCGATTCGCTGGAGAAGTTTCGCGAATTCGACGCGCGCGGTCGCCGCTCGCTGGAACTGGCTGCTCCCATCGTGGAGAAACATCGGGTGCCGTTGGCTGTCGAGAATCACAAGGACCATCGCATTGAGCAGCGTATGGCGCTGTTGAAGTACATCGACAGCGAGTATGTCGGTGCCTGCGTTGACACCGGCAACAATCTGGCCCTGTTGGAGGACTCCGTCGAACTGGCAGAAGCCTTGGCGCCGTGGGCCAGGTCCGTCCACCTGAAAGACCAGGCAGTCCGTGAGTACGAGGAAGGTTTTCTCTTGGGCGACGTCCCTTTGGGCCAAGGCTGTATCGATCTGAAAGCAGTTGTGAATACCCTTCGAAGTCAATGCCCGGACATTTGTTTCAGTCTGGAGTTGATCACTCGCGACGCCCTGAAAGTACCGTGCCTCACCGAAAAGTTTTGGACAACGTTTCCCGACGTTCCCGCGAGCGATCTCGCCATGACGCTGGCAGTCGTCCGCAGCCACACCGCCGATAACCTGCAGAACGTCAGCGTCCTTTCCGAGGAGGAACAGATTGCGTTGGAAGCGGCCAACCTAGAAACCAGCCTCAAGTACGCTCGTGAAAGCCTTGGGATCTAACCCCAAGGCGGAGAACGGCCGTCAGTGAGTTGTCATCGAGGCATTGGTTGACCTACGATACTGCGACACCAAGCCGCATTATGATGCGAATTTCGACCGGCGTATCCACGAGACAGACATCTGGCTCCACAATGAACCGGGCAGCAGGTCCTTCGGCAGGTAGCTCCCTCGTCATGCACAGAAAAGCCACCAAGGCCGCGGCCGAGAGACTCGCTTTACCAGGTTTTTTCATATTCATCTCCTGGTTCATGCCTGTGGCTATCCACCAGGCTGACTCAGCTCACCTCCCGATGGGTTGCTGTGGTGCTTCATGCAGTTTCAGGAGACAGCGAATGGCGGCGTCCGTGAGAGCCTCGCCGCCTCCGGGGCCGCAACGCGTATTAATGGCTTCGTAGGATCCTTCCTGAAACGCCTTGCGGTCAGGAACGTAGCGGATCCAGTCGTAGGCCAATTCGTGAATGATGGTGATGGGGAAGGGCGATCCTCGCTTGATCGACAAACCGATCTCGACGAACACCTCACCTGGCAACGCGACCCAGGCGAGATCATGTCCCAGCGTGATGACCTGCACCTCGACGTCCAACGGACGTCCTTGCTGCCGGTCGGCGAAGAACGCTCGCTGCGTGAATACACGTTCGAGCAAATTCAACTCGGGGCCGCCGGCTTCTTCGCGGGCCGCGAGCGATTTTGCCTTTTCCAGATCACCCGGCTGCAAATCGACCGGCGGCAGCATGACCGTTTCCCGCGCGACGCCAAGCTTGCCCGCCTCGATGGGCTTCATTTTTCGGTAGGTACGCAGCACCTCTGCGGCCAGCACGATACCGATGCGAGCCGCCTCCACCCGGCCTTTCTGCAGCTTAGGACCGGCGACGTCTAAGTGGTTGATATTGCCCGCCGTGCCGATGGAGAAGATCGTCAGCATGTCCGGACCCTTCACGTCGGCCAGACAGCGGCCGAGCGTGTAGGGGTAATCTGACGAATACACTTCGCCGCCCACAGTATCCAAGTGCATTGCGAAATTCACCAACGTCGCCAGCGGCTGTCCGTCATTGCTCGCGCAGAACACCACGGGTACCGAAGGGTCGATGGGACCGACAGGGCGGACGATGTCCGGGTTGCCGATTCCCGGATTGAAGACGACGGTTCCGTCCTTCATCAGGAAGCGGCGATTGAAAGGCAAGGAGTCCTCGTGGCCGATGGCAGCGGAGACACGCGCCGGGTGCAATTCTTCGAACGCCTTGACAACAGCCTTTGTCGTGGCCTGGATCAAAAATGCCCGATACCGATCCGCTTCCTCGACCTGCGGACCTTCCTTTGGCGGAAACAATGCCGGAAACGACGAAGTGCCGGCCCAGCCGGGCGTCAGACCGGTATGGGTATGCGTCACCGAGATCATTACGTTGCCCCCGGGGATCGCGGTCCGTTGCTCGACGAGCTGACGTACCGCTTCAACCACCCGACGGTTGACGACCGGCAGATCCAGCACGACGATCGCTGCGGTCGTATCGTCTTTTTGAAGGACGATGGCTTTGGCGTAGAGTTCATCCCAGACCCGCTTGACACCCCCGGTTTCTTCCGTCGGTGTGATCGGTATCGCCGCTCGCCCAATTCTCAACTCGGCTGCCGCGACGGGCGCCGAGTCGAATTCGAACCCTCCAGCACGGAGCAGGCAAATAAACAGAAAAGCAAACGGCGTAACCGCACGCATCTTCTTCATCCTCCAGGTTGGGGCCTGACTTGTCGAGCGGTAGCGACCAGCCACGGTAAGCGCGGCGGTTTCCTGCGGCATCTGATCCCGCTTCGGTTCGGCCTCCAACATCGCATCAAGCTGTGTGCACACCGCTTGATATCGAGAGTCGTCTGCTAGATTAACGAATTCGACGGGATCGTTGGTTTCATCGTAGAGCTCGTTGCCTTCCTCTCCGCCGCTGAACTTCATGTAACGATACCTACAACGACGCGACGAAGCGAGTCTCGACACTCGAATCGGCAGTAATAGGCGTGGCAGCGGATGCGTGAATGCCTAACCCTCTGCTGCGCAGGGAATTACGTTTGCCAGCGGCGCCGATCCACGTCGGATCGATTGGTGGTGCTCCGGCGAGGGCCTTTTTCTGCCCGAGGCATGTCGAAATTCGCCCACCACAGGCGTAAACTGGTTGGCTCCGCCGCGCCCGATGCATTGCCGCCGACAATAGGACCCGTTTGAAATTGTGGCACGTCGTACCGCGGCGCGTGCCGAACCACGAAAACGACACGATTGAGTTCCCGAACAGATAGAGGAAGACGCACAGGTGAAGAACAAGGTAACAAGACTCACGTGGTTTGTTCTTGCGTGGGCTGGCTGCGTCGCCCCCTTAGAACGTGTTTTGAAATTGAAAAAACTGCTCGCGAAGCGAGGCTGCTGTTCCCTCTCCCGCCTGCGGGAGAGGGGTAGGGTGAGGGTATCGTGAATTTCAAAACACGTTCTTAGGAACCGGGGAAAAATAACTTCACCTAGTTCCCTCGCCCCTTTGGGGAGAGGGTAGGGTGAGGGACTAGCAAATCTGGAAGTTATTTTTCCCCGGTTCCTTAGTGGCGGGCGTCGAGCAGACAGGCGAACGACCGAATATCCTTTCGAGCAACCGGTCACGGGTCCGATAAACGCTGGTCTTACTCCTAATCCTAATCGTAATCTTAGTCCTAATCGTAATCTCAATCTTGGTCCCTGGCAGTTTTGGAGGTTCAGAAACTGAGTGAGTGGCGTGACTTACAGTTTGAGTATTTAACAACGCATGACAGCTCCTCGTTCGGGTAGGAGTCTGCAGGCCCGAACGTCTTTCAAGTGGCATGGCAGCTCTAAGGACTCGTCCGGAAATAAGTTACCGGTTCCGCTTCCCTCTCCACCGCCCCGCGGAGCGGGAATAGCGGGGGAGAGGGAACAAGGTGAAGTTATTTTTCCCCCGATTCTAAGTGCTGTCTCAGAAAAACACCGAACCTGCTTCAGCAAACCGGCTTTCGGCTGCCCGGCAGGTGGCGCGGAGCGATTGTCAACGGAGTGGCAAAACCCAATCGGCCTATTTTGTGGCTTCCCAAATGATCCATCCACCAACAGCGAGAAATCTGATGTTCACAACCTGGCGTCGTCCCCTTCTTCTCGTCCTTGGATTCACCTTGGCGGTCTTGCCCGCATGGCCGGCCACCGCCGCGGAGCCCGCAATCGATCTCCGAGTGGGCCCGTTGCTGAAGGCCCCAATTGGTTACGGCGATGCGAATCCTCAGTTTACCTGGCGGCTGCCTGCGTCCGACGATGGTCAGTTGCAGACCGCGTATCGCATCGTGGTCTCCTCGACAGAAGAAACGCTTCCTGACGATCCCGACCTTTGGGACTCCGGAAGGATTGATTCCAATGAATCCACGTTCATCGATTACGCGGGAAAACGGCTCGCGTCGCGCGACCGCGTCTTCTGGGCCGTTAAATTCTGGGACGCGCGGAATCGGGAATCAGCCTGGAGTGAAACTTCGTACTTCGAGTTGGGTTTGCTTCAACGCAGCGATTGGAACGCGAAATGGATCGCGCTGCCCGCCGAGCCGTCTGAAGAGTCACTGCCCGCACCCTATTTTCGGCGGGAGTTCTCCCTTGGCGGCAGCCAAATCAAGCAGGCACGCGTCTACGTCACCGCGCTAGGTAGTTTCGAACTCAGTCTGAACGGCCGGCGTGTCAGCGAAGACTACTTCACGCCGGGCTGGACGGAATACAAGAAACGCGTCCACACCATGACGTACGATGTGACGTCGCATCTCCGCAGCGACGTGAACGCAATGGGGATCCTCCTGGGCGACGGCTGGTACTGCGGCAAGGTAATGGTGAACAAACGGACGCGTAATGGGGCCTACCCCGAGGTCCTTTTGCAGCTGGAGATTACTTTCGCCGACGGCACGAAGCGGATGATTGTGTCCGACGAGTCTTGGAAAGCGGTGACAGGGCCCATCTTGATGTCGGACCATTACGACGGCGAAGTCTATGATGCGCGCGGGAACTTGGCCCCTGGACCGAGCCCGGCTATGACGATAGTGCGTGGCAGACCGTTAGCAGCAGGAGTATTGATGACCGTATCGCCTTGACGCCCAAACCAAACCCACCGATCCGCAAACGGGAGACGCTCGCGCCAGTCGCAGTGACGCAGCCGCAAGCGGGCCAGTTTGTTTTTGATCTGGGTCAGAACATCGTGGGGTGGGCGCGGATCGATATTCCGACGGCGCCAGGTCGAAAGATTATCTTGCGTTTCGCGGAGATGCTCAACGAAGACGGAACGCTCTACACCGAAAACTATCGCCAGGCACGTTCAACCGATACCTATATCTGCAGAGGCGATGGTCGCGAGCAGTGGGCGCCTCGCTTCACGTTTCACGGATTCCGATACGTCGAGCTCAGTGGATTGGCCCCGGACGCCAAGCCCGACGCGTCCATGGTTCAAGGCGTTGTGCTGCATAACGACATGGAACCTACAGGCAGTTTTCGGAGTTCGAATGGTCTGCTCAACCAACTTCAGAAGAACATTCTTTGGGGGCAACGAGGCAATTTCTTCGCAGTGCCCACCGATTGTCCGCAGCGCGACGAACGATTGGGGTGGACGGGCGATGCCCAGGTATTCTGTCCCACCGCGTGCTTCAATTACAACGCTCTCGCCTTCTTCGAGAAGTGGTGCGCCGACATTCGCGATGCTCAATTTGAAGACGGCGGCATCCCCTGGGTCGTGCCCGATACGTGGCCCACGAAGACGCTCCCAAGTCCCGCTTGGGGCGATGCGGGCGTGATTCTCCCCTGGGAGGTCTACCGCCATTTCGGTTACAAACGCATCCTCGAAGACAATTACGAAATGATGGCGGGGTGGATCCGGTTCCATCAGAACATGACCAAAGAGAACCACCACATCTGGCCGCCTGACAGCGGATTCGGCGACTGGCTTCAGCCGTATCAAGATCCCCAGATGGACCGTCGAGGCGACACCCCGCGTCATCTTATCGGAACGGCGTATTTTGCTCGCTGCCTCGACTTCATGGCGGCTACGGCCGACGTGCTCGGCAAAAGCAACGATGCGGCTCACTACCGCGACCTTGCTGCAGAGGTCAAGACTGCATTCACGCGGACGTTTTTTGCACCCGATGGAAAACTCAACGCCGAGGCGGTGAAGACTGAAACACAAACCTCCTACCTGCTGGCACTTGCCTTTGACCTCATCCCCGCGGAGATGCGCAGCCCCGGCGCTCGGACATCTCAAACGACTCATCGTCGAAGAGGCGGGTGGCCATTTGCGCACTGGGTTTGTGGGTACGCCATTGATTTGTCGGACCCTTGCCGATGAAGGCGAAGACGAACTGGCCTTTGGCGTGCTCTTCAAGGAAACCTATCCCTCCTGGTTCTTCTCAATTCACCAGGGCGCGACAACGATGTGGGAGCGCTGGAATAGTTACACCAAAGCGGATGGATTTGGCGACGCAAGTATGAATTCCTTTAACCATTACGCCTACGGTGCTATCGGCCAGTGGATGTACGAATATATCGCGGGACTCGAGCGCCACCCTGCCGGGCTACCGTGAACTGCGCATCGAGCCTCACGTTGGCGGCGGCTTGACTCGAGCTTCCGCCGCACTAGAAACGGTCTACGGCACCGCCCGCAGCGCCTGGCAACTTCAAGATGACACGATGAAGCTGCAAGTTACGGTGCCACCGAACACGACGTGTGTCGTCGCCCTCCCTGACGGCCGCGATCTTCGCGTTGGAAGTGGAGAACATGCCTTTACCGCACCGCTTCCGGACAAGCAACGATAGGCTACTGAACGGTCTGCGTCCGGCGGCGGCAGACCGTCTCGTAAATTGTCCGGCAGCGAGCCGAGGGGTGACGGTGAACTGGATTGTAGCTGCGGCCACGCATCGCTCGGCGGCATCGAGGAGTCTACCGATCCTTCTTCTGGAGTTCGTGCCGCATCATGGCCTCGTACAGCGACAGCTGAATGTCCAGGATCTTGACAAAGCCGACCTGGCAGGCCTGCACCTCCACCAGTCCATGCGGGCATTCAAAGGTGAAGCTGTTCGCACCGCTGACGTGATACAGGGCGCTGGTCAAGTTGAACGGAGCCGGATATGCCCCGCCCTCCATCTGGGTTTCGAACAAACCGCCCCGGGGCAATCGGCGTTGATCGCACAGTTCGTAGTACTCCCCGGCCAGCGACCGGATGTCCTCCTGAACGTCGCCGGGAACATAAGCCGGGCGCAGCAAGGCCGGCTTGCTGCCGTGGCTGTGCAACGAAACTGCCAGGTCGGGGCCTTCCGTCTGGGCAACGCGGAGGATCACCGGTGCTTCCGAACTCATCGGGGCGAAGAACTCGTCGTGCATGGGGTTGATGCCGTCATCGTTGAAATAGCAGCCCAGAAACCCGACGTTGTCTCCGGCCATCGGATGCTGTTGTTTGCTTTCCGGCCATCCGCAGAAAGTGTGATCCGACCAGGTTCCCTGGCCCCAAAAACGAAGGTCGTCCAAATGCCATGCCCTGCAGCGCGCGGGGTTTCAGGCGAGCGACGCCGTCCGGGTTTCCCGCTGGGATGATCAGCAGCCGGCACCGTTCCCCCAGCGTCTGGAGTGCCTGCTGGTCTCGGCCGAGCAGGTCCTTGCCCGTTTCCATGACCTCGATGAGATTGGCCAGCCCCGTGAGCCCTTCGACTTCGTGCCCGTGCACAGGCCCCACGAACAGGATGACGGGCTTGTAGCGGACCTCCTTGTCGAGGTAGGCCGAGGGGAGTTGCCCGCCCATGGCGGAATTGAAATTGGCCTCTTGCGCGACCGGTTCAAGGCTTCCGTATCGGACGCAGTGGAGCGGACGCTTTCCCGGTGACTGGGCGATCACCGCCAACTCTCCGCGCTTCACCGCCGCGAGACGTTGCTCCAGGGTTGCCAGGTCACCGACCCAGAAACCGGGCAATTCGCGCTCCGGGATGCGCGCCTCGGCCTGTTGGATCGTCAGCAATTCCAACAGGATCACGCTCATCGAATACACGTCACTGCGCTGACCGGCATCGTGAGCCGCACCCTTCGCCTGTTCCTGCGCCATGTATGCCGGGGTTCCCAGCACGCGACCTTCCATGGTCATGGTGATTTCACCCGCTTCCCGTCTGTTTTCCTGATCAGCGTCTTGTCGTCTTGGTTTCCTTCGATTCTTGATCCACGCAACCCACCTCCAGTCCATGGTATGCTGCGTGTCGAGGTTCGGATAGACCATCGTCTCGTGGGGTTGCTCTGCCCGGGCAACCGAAGCCGGGGCTACTTACAGTACAATGGTGGCGGGATTGTGACAATCAATCGATGGTCTGAAGGGGTCCTGTTTGATGGAGACTGCTATGTGCTTGATGAGAATGTGCCTCGTTTCCTTTCTGCTCTGTGTCTTCGTCTCCTCCGTTCTTTCGGACGATGTCAAGACAACAGAGACCTACACTCGCATCAAGAAGTGCATTGATTCGGTTCCGTCGATCAATACGCACGATCATTTGATGCCTTTCGATCAGATTCGTCATCGGAACAAGACGCAGCGTGGCGAGGGGATGACGCTGCGGAGCATTTGGGCTGGCAGCTACTTCACGTGGATTCATCCGCTCGACGAATGGACGGAAGACGGTTCGTTCGATACTTGGTGGGCAAAGGCACAACACAGCTTTACCAACGCTAAGGCGACCAGCTTCTATCGCTACATGCTGCCGGCGTTCCGTGACCTGTACGATGTCGACTTTGACACGATCACTACTGAGCAAGCTCGTAGATTAAACAATCGCATTTTCGAGAACTACAAGGACGACCGCTGGCTGCACCACGTGATCACTGAACGGGCCAACATCGAGTTAATGGTGATCGACCCCTATTGGGCTCGCCTGGCATGCACAAAGGACTATTCCTTTGCCGTTCCGCTCTGCAACGTAACCTCTGTCGTGCGAGGATTTCACTCTTCTGAATTCAATGATCCGCTGGACGATCCCTACGCCTTTGCCAAGCAGCAGGGACTGGAGGTCAACGGTTTGGACGATTATGTGGCAGTGCTCGATCGCCTGTTGGTTGAAGCCGTGCAGAAGGGCGCTATCTGCTTGAAGACAACGCTGGCGTACAATCGGACAATTTGTTTTGAAAACGTCCCAAAAGAACGGGCCGCCAAAGCGTTCGGACGTCCGCGCGACGAATTGTCAGAGCAGGAAATCAAGTGCTTCGAAGATTACATCATGTGGCGGTTGGCTGAACTGAGTGCCAAACACGCGTTGCCGTTTCAAATTCACACGGGACAGGCCCGCATCCAGGGTTCGAACCCGATGTTGCTGGTCGACTTGATCGAAGCGAATCCCAAGACGAAGTTTGTGCTTTTTCACGGCGGCTTCCCCTGGGTTGGAGAAACAGGCGTGATTGCGATGCGTTTCCGCAACGTCTGGATCGATTCCTGCTGGCTACCCACCCTGAGCTACACCACGGCCAAACGCGCCTATCAGGAGTGGCTGGAAGCATGTCCGTCGAATCGGATCATGTGGGGATCGGACACGGGCACAGCCGAAGGAATTTACGGCGCAACCGAATTCACGCGGCAGTGCCTGGCCGAGGCGCTGGCGGAGAAAGTGATCCGCGACGAACTCCGGGAAGATGACGCTGTCAGAATCGGGCGACAGATCATGCGCGAGAATGCCCTGGAACTCTTCCCCCGGCTACGAGAACGGCTCTAGCACCAAACGGAAGCTGGGCGCGTGCTGGCAATTACGGACAGGTACCTACCGTGACCAACTCCAAGCTTCTTCTGTTCGCAATCACTTGTGGCGTCATCTCTGGAACGACGGTCTTTGCGCAGGACTGGCCGCCGGTCTGGAAACCGGACTCCACTTCAGACGCCGGCGTGTCCTGTTGAAGGCGAACAGACGCTGGGGGATTCGTGGAGGTCGGGTGATTCTGCCGAAATCGTTCGAAGGCGGGTTCGGTGGGAAACAGACTGGGCATTTCCACGATGAAAGCGATGACCAGAGCAGAGCAGGTAGATTTTCTATTTGACATAACCGGTCTCCAAACGGTGATAGCCCCAGCTTGGCACTTCCCGCGGATAGCTGCGCGACACGGTGCGGGCCGTCTTGAGGTACCGTTCGATTCTCTGAATCACTTCCGGATGTTCGCCAGCGACGTTGTTCGTTTCGCCGATGTCTTGCGAAAGGTCGTAACAGGCGGCAATCAAAACCGAAGTAGCAAGAACGGATCGACTATTCGCCAACTCTCCTCTCTTCGAGCCATAAGGAGTCTTCATGGTGGCACCTCTATTTACTGATCATTTCTTCACGAGCGCCGCGACCCAGCCGCCTTGGTAGGGAGCGGACAGCGTCACGGGGCGGCCGCCTTCCATCCGCATGGGCAACTGGCGCCAGTCGCCGCCGGCCCAGGTTCGTGTGGTGACGCCGGACGAGACGCTGATCCAAGTTATCTCGAAGGGTCCCGGCGCGCCGGTCAGATCCAACGTTACCGATCCGCCGTCAGTGAAATACAACGCGTAACTCTCGCCAGGCCTGGCTGCCAGGTATGCCTCGTCGCTTTCGCGATCCGACAGCAGTTCCAGGTGCGGCGTGACGTCCCAGAACTTGATCTTGCTCTCCAAGATGCGTGCCGCTCTGATGGCCCCCTTCGCCCAGTCGTTCAGCCCGTTGCCGCCGTCAGGCCGATGGAACCGGGCGCTGGCCGAACCGCCCAAAATGTCCCGCCAGAACCTTTCGACACCGTCCTCGGGGCCGCCGGTGCCGAAACTATAGTACCCGCTGCCGTAGATCTTGGTGTGGTTGCAGGGGCGCGGATGCTGGTTCACTTGCCCGATCAACCACAGCAAGCTGTCCCAGTGGGCCTGGTCGAAGTTTCGGCTGTTTACCTGCGAGATATCGGCGAACATGTAGTGCTCGGCGTCGCCGAATATGATCGGCGTGTGTTCCGCACGCTCCGCGCGGAATGCGTCGTCGAACATGTCGGTTGTACAGACGGCTACGCCCTTGTCGGCCGCCGCAACCTTGATGAATTTGATCCAGTACTGGCCCCACTCGGCCGGCGTTGACGTCTCGTTGTCCATGCAATAGAGGACGTGTCCGTGGTCGAGGCTGTAGGAGAGCATTTTGCTGACGAATGCCTCCTGGTGGCTTCGGATCAGATCCAGCTTCCGGCTATATCGCGGCATACCTTGAATGGAATGAAAGAACGGTTGCACGTCTTTGTGGGCATGTTGGGGATACTCGGCTTCAAAGCCAGTCTGTTCGTACGTGTAATTGACGTTGTTGCCCGGATTCCATGGGCTGTGCTCCCAGCAACTGGTCGAGTAGTCGAAACGATCCCAGACTTCGATCTGCACGAGGATATCCCGTGCGGCGGTCCACTTGAGCATGTGCTGAAAACGTTGCCAGTACTCTTCGTTCCACTGGTCCAGGTCGAACGTTCCGTCCGGCAGCAGCTTGTGCGGTTTCAGCTCGGTCGCCTCCCGCTGGCTCATCGTGCAACGCACATAGTTGGCCCCTACCGCCTGCATGTCATCCAGATGTGGTTCCAGGTCTTCCAGCAGGAAGATATGGTCCGTCTTGCTGCCGCCCAGCAGCATCACCGGCTGGCCCCTGTATTGCCAGTAGCGAGGGTTCTGCGTGTACGGCCGGATGCGGTCGGCGTTTCCGTCCTCAGCCGACAGCCGCGCGGCAGTCAACGGTGCGATAGCAAGTCCTGTGATTCCAAGCAGAAACAGAATGCGAGTTGTCAGTTGCCGCATGAGTTTGGCCCTTGTTCGTTGAGGTCACATTCGCGGGCAAATGTCATTTACGAATAGCCGTCGTCCTGGATAGTATATCCGTTTCCGGGCCGGGGGTCGTATTGCCGCGGGACTTAACCTTCCACCTCGAGCGACGCCGTGCGGATCGTGGCCGTCGTCTCGCGGATACTCGAACACGATCAGTCCGTTGTCGCACATCTCCACCTCACATCCGACCGCGTTTGCCGCGGGAAGGAAACGATTCGGTCGGGCTTTCCCAACAGACTCACCACGAGGTCGATCAGGTGGCAGGCGTAGATGAACATCGTTCCGCCGCGAAACTGCGAGAGGTACTTCCGGTAGTCGACCGCGGAAAACTGCTCATGACGCAGTGGACCTCGAAGACCTGTCCGAGCCAGCCCTCGCGAACGGCGCGGAAGCAGAACTGTACCGCCGGATTGTTCCGGTACATGTAACCCAGTTGTACGGTCAGATTGCGTCGCCCGGCCTCGTCCAGCACCTTCTTGAACTTGCTGAACGATTCTCCGCCCGGCTTGTCCAAGTGGATGTGCATGCCGGCGTCGATGCAACGCCCGGCGATGTCCATCAGGCGGTCGTCGTCGGAATCGACCTCCACGGCCACGGCCTGGAGCCCCTTGGTGTTGAGCAGTTGCTCTTCGGTCATCCACGTCAGGCCCCGATAGGCCGGATCGTTTTCTCGCTTCTTGCGCAACTCGGGGTCCGACTCGGCGATGCCGACGACTTCGTAGTGGTCGCTTAGTTTCCGATGGCGGCGCTTAGAAGATGACGACGATCAAAGATGCTCATGGGGGGCTCCTGTGGTTCTACTTCTTCTGAAACAAGAGGGCTACACTCAGTGATCCGTCAAAGCGCCGTGCGGGGGTCTTCCCCATCGACAGCCTCATGGGGCCATGACGAACACACGCAGCACGAGACGGCATCGTATTCGTGGGGTTCGTGATACATGTCGAAGGGCTCACACATCCTTCAACGGGCCGAATCCCCTCAGGTGTCTTCGTCCTCGCCCATTAATCCCTGCCACGGCGATGCGGATTCGGTCGTTGGCTCCCAGCACTTGGCCGGAGGCTTTCGTACCGGAAACGGCGAACGTCGCAATGGCGCTGCCGGCAAGGGTGCATTTCAGGAAGTCGCGGCGATTGTACGGAAACATGCGTTGCCTCGTTGGGGGATTGGTCACGATCCCAGCTGCCCGATTACGCGGCCGCTCCTACACCACGTCCTCGACCACCCACGGCTCGCGATACTCTCGTCGGAGTCGGGCCCCCACTGAAAGTCGGCCTCGTAACTCTGCTCGAACACGCGGCAAAGGTGCACACGGCCCAGTGAGAGTTCAATCTTCTGTTGGGGTCTACCGTAGTTGCTGGAGATTCCGGACTTGCGGCGATTTGCCTCGGACTGCCAATGTCGAATATTATGATGCTTTTCGCACAGTCTCGTGTCCGCCGGAGGCCAGCCTTTCCGGAAGAAGACGTACCGGACTGTTGCACGCTCAACATTGAAACGAGGACAACCGGGTCGCACACCATCGGAGGAGTAACATGTCTGCAGAGAAACACATCACGAGACGACGGATGCTCAAGGTCGCGACGGTCGGCGCATCGGGCGCCATCGCTGCTACCCTCCTGCGGCAACGATCGTCACGGTGCGCACCTTCGGGCCGACACAGGTGCAACACCGGACCCCAGAATCCAGGGACCGTTTCTGATTCTCTCGACACCCTTCACCGCATCGGGCGCCGTGGACTTCGACGCGCTCGCCCGGCAGGCTTGCTACGTCGACTGGTGCGGCTGTCCGGGTATGATCTGGCCCCAGTCGGGCGACAGCGTCGATCTGCTCACCACCGACGAAAAGCTCCAGGGCATGGAGGTGCTGGCCAAGACGGCTCGCAATCTGCGCACGACGGCGCTGTGCCTTGGCGTTCAGGGCAAAGACACCGACGAAATGCTCATCTACGCCAGAGCATGCCGAGAAGCTGGCACCGGCGGCGTTCATCTCGCGACCGCCGGACTCGGGCAAGACGGAAGACGACATGCGCCAGTACTGGCGATGCCCTCGCCTCGGTCACGAAGCGGCCCGTCTTCATCCAGACGACCGGCGGCGTGGCCTACAAGGGCCCGATCCCTTCGGTGGAACTGCTGATCGAACTGGCCAAAGAGTTCCCCAACTTCGGCTACGTGAAGGAGGAAGCGGGCACCGTCATCGCCCGCATGCGGGCCCTGGTTGCGGCGAAGCCGCCGATCCGACGCGTATTCGGCGCCCGCGGAGGATTCGGCTGGCTCTACGAGTTGCGACTCGGCGCGGAAGGCCTGATCACCGAGCGCGCCATCTACGCCGACGTCCTCACCCGCATCTGGCAACTTCACCAGAGCGGCTCGGATCCCGGCGGCCCTGCGGGATGCATACAGCAAGTTCCTCCTCATGATCAACCTCGGCAAGACCCATCCCGGCGATTTGCGCGGCTACCAGTTGTACCTCTGGAAGAAACGCGGCGTGTTCCAGACGATGGTCTCCCGCGACTACGGGCCGGGCAGATCCATCCCGAAGTCGCCCATCTTCTCGGAGCTGGAATTGAGCCAAGGACGAGATCGCCGAGATCGAGTTCCGATTCGAGGCGTTGAAGCCGTACCAGAAGCCGGGATCGCCCCTGTAGGGCTGCCGGACTGCGACGCGCTGGCCCGCGTGCCTGATGACCATGGCAACAACGATCCTGGCGCTATTTCTGTCGTTATATCCACTTTGAGTAACCGTCACACAATCTCAGGGAAGCTGTAGGGTTAAGATGCGTTGAAGGAGAATTTCCAGGAAGTTCTTTCGCTTCTGCTGGATTCTGATTGCTGTTGCCCTTGAGGCGACGGCCGCTGAATTCCCTGCCGCCACCGACAGCGCCCATCCGCTGCTGCAACTTGGTTGCCTTGACGTGACGAAGTTTCCCTACCGTGCCGATCCGTCGGCCAAGACCGATTCCACCGAAGCGATCCAGCGAGCCGTCAACGACGCTCGCGATCAAGGACTGGTCTGCTTCTTGTCCGAAAGAACGTAACCTTCGGCTCCGGAGGCCGACGGCGTGTTTTCGTAAGGTGTATGTTTCATAAGTGGTTACGTCGAGCGACAGAGGCCGTGGTGCTCGTATTGGTGCTATGCCGCTTCCCCTTCCTTCTGGGAAACTGATTCGTCGCACAACGCGATCCCAATGCCGTGGTGCTTTCATCGCTTTGTCATTGAGGTCGTGAGCCCATCACCGTCGATGGAGTCGTCGATGTCGCAGAACATGGTTTGCGGCGAGCGTTCCGCCGTCGATACGCCAAGCTATCGACCGATTTGTCGGAGTCGCCAGTTCGCCTACCCCTGTTCGACTTGCTGATCGGGATATTTGGTGGCAAAATCCCTATCCATTGAGAGTGGCTGCGATGTCGGAGGATCCCGGTCGCAAGATGCCGGCCACGCGCGGAAACGCCACGACGGCGACGACGTCTTGGCACACAGGTCTACGCAGGCGGGACCGGACAGGGCGGTACGCACGGGGACCACGCAGGGGCGATGCATGGGATCCTGCGAAACGGCGGTGCCAGAGTCGAGGAAGCCCGCGGAGCCTCCAGTTGAAGACCGATCTCGACCCCGGTGCGACAGGTGCCGTTATGGGCATGGCAAACAGTCGTTCTCCACAACCATCATCTCCCAGACGCGAAACGGGACGAGCTGCCTCGATCTCGGAGTCCACTTCATCGTCCGTGCTTGCGTAAACACTCACTTCGTAGCGGAGCAGCCGTTGGAAGGCGCGTGTGGCTGTAACAATGCAGTCGAAGCCTGCTTGGGCGAAAGCCCCATTTCCTGAGCCAAGTCGCGCAGATGCGGAGGCGGTTGTGCCCTCGGAAGGCGGGTTCCAACACGCGACGCCGAAACAACTCACTATACACGTGTCGTCCGGAACCTTGAAACTCCTGTTCGTAGCCGCACGTCCACACCCCTTTCTAACAATTCGGCGAGCCCAGGTGCGGCAGAAAACGTCTTCAGGTGTTTCGTGCTGTGCCAGTTCGAAACCGCATTCTTCAGTCCCCGACAAGCTGCTGAATCGAACAGAATACCTGGGGCGGTCCATGTCGCTGCCGAGCGCGTCGGGCATCCGCCAGGAAGTGGTTCAGGCACGTGAGCAGGAATCTGCGAAAACGTTCCCGGGCACGATCGGCCCGGCCGAAAAGTTCCCGACACAGACAGTGGACAAAGAAGTCCTGTGCCAGGTCCGCGGCTTCGCTCGCATGGCCCACCCAGCAAATGTAGACGTGCACAGGTTTCCAGTATCGCATGATGAGACGATCCGACACTTGGCCTGCGGCTTCGGTCAACATGGCCATCGGCCGCCCGGAGCATACTCCAGTGGGTCGTCGGGAAGTGCCTGGACCCGCCAGGAACTCGGTACCTGATCGCGTGCCATGTTCGCTCCTCGGGACTCATGCCCGTTCACTCAGTCGCTGTTCACTTCGACGCGGACGGCGGTGCGGCTCAAAGCGCAAGCCAGCGAACAGCTGACACGGACTCCCGGCAGGTCTGGGATACGGCGGAGTCCGGAATATTCTTCACCTTGGCGGAGGCCCCAACACTCCGAACTGGCGTATGTAATCCTGAGAGGAAACAAAGCGGCGACGACACGCAAGCCGCCACGAAAGTTAGCCGAACGCGTCTGAACTAACCGGGGGTCACACAATGCTATTTTCCAGTACCGCCATTCTGAGCACCAAGACATCCACGCATGCGGCGTGCCGAATCCGAGAGGGTCGCCGCCTTGGCAGGCCATCCGTATCCATCCTTATTGGACAAGATGGAAGAGTACCATGCCGTGCAGCGGCGGCCAGTGCCGCCGCCGATCGACAGGGTGATGCCCCCCGTGTTCGCGCCGCCTCGATTTCCGGCCAAGCAGGCACAAGACCAGTCACCTTTCATCGGAACAGTCAGCATCCGGCGGGTCAACAGGTCCGACCGAATCCTGGGGCGAATCCGCCATCAGTGCATGCAATCCGTCTTCCTGGGCGCCTGCTGATGCCCGTTGCCCATTGGGTGTTAAGCCTTCCGTGGATCTTAATCTGCGCCTACCTTCTCGGCACGGCAGCTTCGGCTCTGTCGATACTCGCCATTGTGCCACACGGCTTTCGTACTGCCTGAATCAGCATCGTTGGAAAGCACCACTTGTGCATGGATTCGCGTGAATACAAGCACGCAGCGCAAGCAAGTGTGTCTCGACGCAACCTACGCACTCGCTGGCACTTCGTGCAGATGTGGACCAACGCCCGGCGCCGCCCAAAGGGGCTATCGCACTACTCTTTCATTGCGGTGTCCGTTGAATGTTGAACCTTTACCCGAGTATACTGGTGTCCAAGCGAGGTCACCTTCTGAAGTGCGAACACCGTCGGGCGCGCACGGGCCTGACACTCGCGAGCCAATTCCCGCGGCAGGGAAGGCCGCCCAGGGAGACTCCACCATGAAAGTCTCCGTGCAATGTCCACACTGCGGTACCCGCTACCGCGTTGTGGAAGAGAAGCTGGGGAGCCCGCGCTCACTGCAAACGCTGCAGCCAGGCATTTACCATTACGCTCTCAGGATCCGTCGACGACCCCGTTCCCGGCGAAGACGGAAGACCATCCAATTTCGTGTCGGATTCTGGTGACCGCACTCGACGATCCGCCCTCAATTGGCCACTATGTCGTCCGGGGCAACTGGGTGAGGGCATGATGGGAGAAGTCTGGCTGGCGCACGATCCGGAATGGATCGTGACGTGGCCATCAAGCTTCTGCCGGTATCGTTTGCCCGAGGTCAAAGAGAACGCCTTAATCGTTTTCTGCGAAGGTTCCGCGATTTCGGCGCGTTTGGATCACACGAATGTGGTCACGGTGCACCAGGCAGGCACGGACGCGGGTCGAGCATTTATCGTAATGCAATACATCGACGGCGGGTCACTGGACCAGATTGTTGCGAGAAATGGTCCGCTTGAGTGGCAAGAAGCGACTCGCGTCATCCGGGAAGCGGCCGCAGGTCTTGCCGCGGCTCATGCCCGAGGCAGGTGGTGCCATCGAGACGTGAAACCTGCCAACCTGATGCGGACAACAACGGGAGTGACAAAACTCGTTGATTTCGGCCTGGTCCGAGCACAGGCGGGCGACAGCCAGGTAACCCAAGATGGCCGGCTCCTGGGAACTCCGGCCTATATGGCGACGGAACAGTGGACTGACGGTGAAGTGGACACCGCCAGTGATTTGTACTCGCTGGTGTGCTCGTACTACTACTTGCTCACGGTGCGCGTCCCGTTTGATGCCCCGCACGGCGTCGCTGGGTTACCAGCACCGCTACGAAACGGCTCCTGATCCACGAGAGCAAGCGGATCAACTGCCTGATAGTGTGTGTTGCGTCTTGGGACGCGGCATGTCGAAGGAGCCGGCCAGCGGCATCAGACGGCTGACGAGTTGACGGCGGCCTTGGATTCTGTGCTCTCCGTGGCGGAAGAATCCTTGACGTTCGAGGCTCCCTGGCAGCAGCTCTCGAGTCCTTTTGGGATCGTAACCCCTACTGGTCTGCCAGAAGCACATAAAGGCGATGGCCGGCGTGTTACGCCCTCTGGAACGTGATAGCGGCTTCGACGTTTTTTCTGGCCCTTATGGTGGTTCTGGGAGTGACACTAAGCCTACAGAATTCTTCACGACCAAGCTCTCCTCGCACGACCCCGCCAGTACTGCCACCACCTGCACCGCCCGGAGCCAGGTGAGCCCATGAGTCCAATAACGATTGTCACTCAACCATTACGAATTCCAGGGATAAAAAGCTGGACTATCGAAACGCGACAGGCACGAGGGAGTTCGCAGTTCAACGGTACGGTTGCCTTTCGCCCTGCTAAGGATGTCTTGGCTACTGCGGGCGAGGACGGTGCAATTCGACTGATCGACGCTGTAACGGGCGAATTGAGGCGTGTCTTCGTTGGACATGGCGAGGATGCGATCCAGTCATTAGCACCCTGGTCCCCTGACGGCGAGTCCAATTGCCTCGGCATCAGCGGACTGCACGGCTCGTGTCTGGGCGGTTTCGTCGGGGCAGTGCGTAACACTCCGGCACTCCGACCCAGTCTGGAATGTTGCGTGGTCACCAGATGGTCGGACAATATCCGCAGCTGCTGCTGGAAACAACTGTCTGCTATGGGACGCGAGATCCGGTCACTTGCTTGAGACCCTTTCGCCACGACGCTCCCGTAAGAGCTTTAGCGTGGTCACCTTTCGGAGATCAGGTTGTCACCGGAAGCGGCACAGAGATCAGTAGGTGGGACAGTGGAGATGGTCGATGTATCGAACGACAGCAGAAGCATGATACTACGATAGCGGCAATTGCCTGGTCCCCACTGGAAAAAAGTACGCTTCCAGCAGCGAGTCCGACTTGAAAGTGTGGGATCGTGGCACGCGAGACCTTCTAGTGGTTCAAAGTCATGGGGTTCGTTTGCATGGTCGCCAGATGGAGCGAAGTTGGCCGCGGCACACGGGATTTGGGACGCCACGAGCGGCGGAGCTATTAGCTGTTGAAGGTCTCGCATCCAATGTCATGCCACGCGGCGTGTCCTGGTCCTCAGATGGTACTTATTTGGCTTCGATGTGGACACCCGTTCGGATTTGGAATGCAAAGGGTGTAACACAGCACACATTCAGGTTGCATCCAAAGGTACGGTCTATGGCGTGGTCACCGAAGAGCGATTCTCTGGCGATGACAATGAATGACGGAACGGTGCGGATTTGGGAACTGACATGTCTCACGGCGTGCACACACTGGGCGAATACGGAACCAATCGATTGACATGGGTTGATGATCGAACGCTCGCTCTCGAAGATGCCACGCGAATACACGTCATTGAGAAATGCTCTCGGCACGTATCGCACACTCTGATTCACCCTACCGCGGTGAGCCACCTCGTAGGTTCAACCATCGAATCGACACTTGCGACGGCCGGAGACGATGGCGTCATTCGCTTATGGAATTGCGGAACCGGAAGTCAACTTCAAACGCTTCCTAACGAGAACAGGCCGTATTGACAATGGCATTTTCTCCAGACGGAACGATTCTCACGTCAGCAAGTGCATCAAGGGCATATGTTTGGGACGTGGAGAAGGGCCGGCTGATGAAATCGTTTGACTCACTCGGAATGCCGATTAGAGTGCTGCGAAATCGAAACATACTCGCCGTAGGTCTTCTAGACACTAATCATATAGGCCTATTGGATATTGCGACAGAAGCGACTTTGGGAACACTTACACAACAACAGCCTGCACTGGACGTGAGTTGGCCAGATGATTCGAACGCAATCCTTTCGAGCAGGGTGGGACGGCAAGATTCGTAGTTGGATGGTCACCGGAACGGATTTCGTTCTCTCGGATACTGTAGACATGCCACCCTGTCGTTTCTCGCCAGACGCCGATTGGGCTGCTGGAGTTGTTGCAGAGTCCGTTGTCTGCGTGCGAAATGTCGGAGTGGACGAGTCTGCAGAAAACTCTTGTGCCACTTCGAGATCGTCAATACTTGGCGATCAACACAAGCGGAGACTGTCAGGGGTCCCCTCGCTGCGAACGCTTCTTCGTCTACGTCGTCCAGACCGAAAACGGCCAGGAGACTTTGATGCCAGAGGAGTTCCGCGAGCAGTACCCTGGCCAAACAGCGGGAGAAGGCAAAGATAAAGCTCGACTAAGTAGAGAATGCCTGGCCAGGATCGTTTATCATTCAACAGCTCCCCTCAACAGTTCTGTCCGCAGAAACAACGTGCTCTAACCCTGTCCCTACTGAAAACTCCATTCGCCTGTAGTGGTAGCTGAAAGCAAGACTCGGGAGCGTGACCATGGCCTCAACAACATCCGGACGAGGGACTTGATCACCGAGATCACATCCGCTCTTGCCGTCGCCACGGACCGCAATCGCTCCACTGACGCTGCAAGCGAGGCGACAATGCCCGCTCACGCCGCACGTGTATAGCGGTGATGTAAGCCGCCGACCTGCGGAATGGCGATGACGTCGCCTTGTGAAGCCGGTTCGACCTCACGCGGCATTGGCGCGTTTCGATTGAGCGACAAATGGGTTCTTGAACGGTGATAGTAGTCGAAATAGGAAGTCAAGATTCTCATCAGGTGGACCTCGTTGAGAATGATGACCCGGTCCAGACACTCCCGCCGAATGGATCCGATCACGCGTTCGCGATCCGGATTCTGCCAAGGTGCTTGAGGTGCGATACGCACTTCGTCGATACCCATGTTCTTGACGCGTTGCCGGAAGAAGTCTCCGTAGATGCCGTCCCGGTCTCGGATCATGTAGCGAGGGGTTTCGTCGAAGGGGAACGCTTCGGTGATTTGTTGAGCCGTCCATTGGGCCGTGGGATTGGCCGTGACATTGAAGTGAACGACGCGACGACGATGGTGGCGCAACGCGATGAAACGGTCGAGTTCCACTGGAAATCTGGCCGTCGGAACGGTGAAAAAGTCAATGCCAGCCAATTCGTGGACATGGTTATCCAGGAAGGTGCGCCATGTCTGCGAAGGGGGCTTGCGATGACGAACCATGTATTTGGCAACCGTGCTTTCTGCCACGTCGTGTCCAAGCAGCTTGAGCTCGGATTGAATGCGAGGTGCACCCCAGGTTGGGTTCTCCTTCGACATCTTTCGGATCAAAGCCCGGACCTCCAGTTGGATCAATGGGCGCACCCGGTCAACGTGTCCTGGACTTCCAACGCCAATAGAGACGAAACCCCTGGCGATGCCAACGGATCACCGGTACGGTTTGACGATGATGAGGGCCGACTTCCAATGCGGCCCAGACGCGTCGGCCAGACCCAAAACACTCGGTCGCGTGGACGTAGCTTGGGGCGTTTGTTGGACCTCTTCATCACCGCCAGTTGTTGGCGGAGAGCCAGGATCTCAACGGTCAAATGGACCACGGGTAGGAAACAGTGGAAGTGACGCCAGAGACGCCTTTCAGAAGGCCCATTTTCACATCCTCGCCAGCCGTGGAAATCGGCGATCATCATCCAGACTGCCTGAAGATCTAGAAACGACGTAAGTCAGTCACTCCAAACGTGGGAAGGAGTTTTCGGTCAGGACAACGGTCAGCCCAGACTCGTTTGTCTACAGCCGCTACCGGAACAGCGGCCGGTGAAGCTGCAAGTGCGGGCGGGAGGATCCAGGGTAGCCTTCATGAGCAGCAGGTCGATCTCGATCTGCCGTCTGCCGAGGAATCCAATCCACGGATCGATCGCATGTGGGCCTCGCGCGTTGAGCGGCTCTTGAATAAACAGCGGGCTGGTGTGGCCGACGATCAAATCAGTGAAGTGGTCCGGCTCTGCGAAGGATACTCGATTGTCAGCCAGTACACCTCGTTCCTTGTACTGGAGAATGACGCCGAATACCAACACTGGCAGATCGCCCACCATAACGCCACGTCCAACGGGACCGTGGGGCACAAGTTGCCTTACGGCAGAAATTGGACGATCCAGCGGCAAGCCAGTGCTCAACTCGGACCCGGGAAGCCACAGACACCGTGGCAGTCCGTTCCGAGGCTCAGTCGCAGGCCACATCGGCTATGCAATCTAGCCGCGACACGTCCACCTCGACGATTAACAATACACCTGTTGCACATCCGCAGGACTCCGGCCGCGTTTCACAAGGCGGAGGCGGTGGCGGCACATTGATCCCCTGACGGCTCTTCTGGGAATCGGACTGGCGGGTATGGGAATCGCTTCCCGCTGTCGCAAGCGAAAGCGACACGGAGTGTAGATCGAATGTCGCGTTCATCTCAGTGCGCTAGGTGTAGAGGAAGCAGCAGGACGGGAGCATACGAGGACGATGGTCGCCAATCGCCCCAACACGATGACTGATATGGCTGTCGCGGAGCTTCAGCGTGCAACCGTGACGTGGCTTGTAGCCCTGTGTGCCGCTATTGTCTATGTCGTGCCGGGTGCGGGCAGATCTGCTGCAATACGATCGGCAGGCCATGGCGGGGGGAGTGGTGGCGTTACTTCACGGGATTCGTGACGCACTGGAACGCAGAGCATCTATTCTGGGATGTGTTGATGTTTTGTCGTGGTGGGGCGCATGGTAGAAGGTGGGGTCTGCGATGGCGCATGATCGGCCGTGTTTGGGCTCTGCGGCTGCGATTTCTGGATTTACCTGGTTCGCAGAACTGACGTTGCCGTGTGCCGCGGACTCGAGTGGGATTGACACGGCCTTGTTCACGTACGTGGCCATCGCAATTCTGCTCGATGCCGTCGCAGGCCGGCAGTGGCTAAGATGCTCGCCGCCGGTGTGCCTGTCCGGATTTGGAGGCAAACTATGGACTTGAAGTGGTCACCGGCAACACGCTGTTTGTCAACTCGGACCGTGCAGGCTTTGTCGTCTTGATCGAGGCCCATATGATCATACGCTGCAGGCGACCGCCCTGGTGCACGAGGCCTACCTCCGGCTGGTGGGTGATCGTCAGATATCGTGGCAAAACAGCGGGCACTTCTACGCGGCGGCCGCGGAGGCGATGCGACGCATCCTGCTGGATCACGCCAAAGGCAAGGGGCAGGCAGAAGCGGGGTGGGAACTTCAAGCGCGTGCCGCTGAACGTCGCTGACGTGGCAGATTCCTGGAATTTTGAAGAAACCTTGAGCCTCGACGAGGCTGTTTGTCGCTTAGAGACGGAACACCCGCAGATCTCCGAAGTGGTGCGACTCCGCTTCTATGCCGGGTTGAGCATCGACGATACGGCGACGGCTCTGGGAGTGTCGCCGGCAACCGTCAAGCGACGCTGGGAATTTGGCCGAACCTGGCTGTTCAAACATCTGAATCAAGGTGATGAACATGACTGAATCCAGACGAAATCAGCGACGATCCATCGGTCGTTTTCGACAAAGCTCGCCAGCTGAAGGGTGACGAACGTCAGCATATCTCGATCGTGTCTGTAACGGCAATCCAGGCCTTCGTGCCAACATCGAGTCGATGCTCGATGCGCACGCCAACCAGGGCGAATTTCTGGCCGATCCTACCGTGGATTCGATCAGTCAAACGAATGGCCGGTCTGGCTCTATGATCGGACCTTACAAGTTGCGCGAGAAGATAGGCGAGGGCGGCATGGGCGTTGTCTGGGTAGCGGAGCAGAAACAACCACTCAGACGGAAAGTCGCGTTGAAGGTTGTCAAACCAGGCATGGACAGTGAGCGAAGTATTGGCTCGGTTTGAAGCAGAAAGACAAGCCCTTGCACTAATGGACCATCCCAATATCGCCAGGGTGCTCGATGCTGGGACAACAGATCAGGGACGGCCATACTTCGTGATGGAATTGTGTGGAGGGTTCCGATTACGGAATACTGTGACGCCAATCAACTGACCATCCGAGAACGACTGGAGTTGTTCATCCAAGTCCCAAAGCCGTGCAGCATGCCCATCAAACAGGTGTCATACACCGTGACATAAAACCGTCGAATGTGCTGGTGACGGAGCTTGGACGGGAAGCCTGTCCCAAAAGTCATTGATTTTCGGTGTCGCTAAAGCTCTCAACCGGAGCTTGACCGAACACTCGGTTTATACGAACTTCCAGTCCGTCGTGGGCACCCCGCTGTACATGAGTCCGGAACAGGCCCAGCTTGAGTGCCGTCGATGTGGATACGCGGAGCGACGTCTATTCACTGGGTGTCCTGCTTTATGAATTGCTGACAGGTACTACACCATTCGCGGCGGAAGAATTGCGACAAATCGCTCAAGACCAAGTGCTTCGATACATCCGCGAACAAGAGCCTATTCGCCCCAGCAATCGCATCAGCACACTTGGCAAGACTTCGACAAGAAGAATCTCACAGTGTCGACGAACCCAGCCCGGAGCAACTTGGTCCGTCAGGTCCGGGGGGACCTCGACTGGATTGTCATGAAGGCGTTGGAGAAGGAGAGAGCTCGCCGGTATAAGACGGCCGACGCCCTCGCAAATGATCTGTGTAAGCACTTGGCGGACGAACCGATCGACGCCAGGCCACCATCCGCCAGATATCGTGTTGGCAGGTTTATTCGTCGAAACCGTTCCGTGGTTGGCGTTACGCTACTGCTCGTGCTCGTCTTACTGACCACAACGATAGTAGCTAGTCTCGCGGGTGGCTTCGCGCTGCACAGAAAGAACGCGAACTGCAAGACATATTGGCGAACTTACAGGGACAGGTAATCGAGCGAGCATTAATACATGCGATGGCTGGAGAATTACACAAGGACCATTTCGTTTTCCGGGAAGCGGAAAAGGCAAAGGTCCCCGAGGATTGGCTCCTTGCGCTTGACGGGATCGCACTTGTGCATCGCGGAAAAAACGAAGAAGCGATCAAGGTCTTGAATAAGGCGGACTCCAACAACCTTCCCGCTAGGGCAATGCTGTCCTACTCGCTTTTTCATACGGGCCGCTGGGAGGAATGGTCACGCGTCGTAAGCGAGCTAAAGGACGCGCAACCTAGACAAGAGTACGAGGAGTTCGATCAACTTTTTCTGGGCTACGCCTACTTCTATGTCAACCATGAAGTATCGGCTGAGTTGTTACGCAAGGTCCTCGAACAGCATCCGACATGGATCGTACCGCTCGAGCATTCTCGCTGGCGCCTTGTCACATTCAGCGATGAAAGATCCAACGGAGGGACCGCAACGGGCTGAAGAAGCACTACGAGAGATTGAATTCGTTTGGCGGTTCGCAGGTGACAATCCCTTTATTCTAGGGCACTCGCTCGGCGTATACAATCAAACCCGCTTGGTACTGGGACCAGATGCTGAACGAGATGAACGCGGCTTGGAACTCGCCGCTGAACTGGAACAATATCCGGAATACTCCGTGGCCAACCTTGTCAGGGCCATTTACTACGATAGGCTAGGACGGCCGGACGATGCCGAACGAGCCTGGAACGATACCCTTCAGCACGGACGAGGGATTGTCTGTTTTTGGCCCATTGCTGAACTGTCTCGCGCAGGTGAAATCGAACGAGTCAGGCAGCATCATTGCAAGGACATCGAATCTCAAATTGCCCGTGCCTGACGTCACCCACATCCTCTCCCAGATCGAATCCGGCGATCCCTCGGCCGCCGAGCAGCTGCTGCCGCTGGTGTACGACGAACTGCGCAAGCTGGCCGCCGCCAAGCTGGCCCACGAGAAGCCGGGCCAGACGCTGCAGGCCACGGCGCTGGTCCACGAGGCGTACATCCGGCTGGTCGACCAGACGACACCACAGCAATGGGATGCAGCCGCCACTTCTTTGCCGCGGCCGCCGAGGCCATGCGGCGGATCCTGATCGAAGCGAGCTCGCCAGAAGCAGAGCCTCAAGGGTGGTGGCGACCACCAGCGGGTCGAGCTGGACGCCGTCGAGCCGGCCGTCCTGCCGATGGCCTGCGACGATCTGCTGGGTCTGGACGAGGCCATCCGCAAAGCTGGAGCAGAAGGATCCCCGGAAGGCCGAGCTGGTGAAGCTGCGGTTCTTCGCCGGCCTGACCACTGCCCAGGCGGCCAAGTCACTCGGCGTTTCCGTCTCAACTGCCGAAAATGACTGGACTTACGCTCGATGCTGGCTGCGGCTGGAGATGTCGCGGCGGAAAAGACCTCGCTGATTTTTTCAGAAATCCGTTAGGGACTCGGCCGCTGGATTTCGCATAGTAATGCGAAGGACGAAGTCACTCACGCGGCCGAGGTGCTCCCATGACCAGCCGACAGCTTGATGAAGAGGCGATCTTCCACGTGGCACGCGAGATCTCCAGATCCGAGACTCACGATCCGACTACCTC
Source organism: uncultured Planctomycetota bacterium (assembly GCA_963700575.1). Taxonomy (GTDB): domain Bacteria; phylum Planctomycetota; class Planctomycetia; order Pirellulales; family Pirellulaceae; genus JAJRVM01. The sequence goes on from CAVOYC010000005.1 coordinate 830,489, forward strand.
GACCAGGTCTGTGCCGGCGACCAGGCTCTCCGCGAGCGCGTCGAGGCGCTGCTGGAAGTCCACGAGACAGGAACAGGACTTCCTCAAGTCGTCGCCGGAACCGGCACCGACCGTCGACCAGCCACCGATCAGCGAAGGTCCCGGCCACCAGATCGGCCGCTACAAGCTGCTGCAGAAGATCGGCGAAGGCGGCTTCGGCGTCGTCTACATGGCCGAGCAGCAGCGCCCAGTCCGCCGCAAGGTGGCTCTGAAGATCATCAAGCCGGGAATGGACACGCACGCCGTCGTCGCCCGATTCGAGGCGGAACGCCAGGCCCTGGCGCTGATGGACCACCCGAACATCGCCCGGGTCCTCGATGGCGGAACCACGGACAGCGGCCGACCGTACTTCGTCATGGAACTGGTAAGGGGCGTTCCGATCACCGAGTACTGCGACGCAAACAACCTCTCGACCCAGGACGGCTGAAGCTGTTCATGACCGTCTGCCAGGCAGTGCAGCATGCTCACCAGAAGGGGATCATCCACCGGGACCTGAAGCCGTCCAACATCCTGGTCACGCTGCACGATGGCCAGCCGGTGGTCAAGGTGATCGACTTCGGCGTGGCCAAGGCGATCAATCAGCAACTGACGGAAAAGACGCTGTTCACGGCCTACGGCCAGATGGTCGGAACGCCGCAGTACATGTAGCCGGAACAGGCCGAGATGAGCGGCCTGGACGTCGACACCCGGAGCGACGTGTACTCACTCGGCGTCCTGCTGTACGAATTGCTCACGGGCACCACGCCGCTGGAAGGCGAACGGCTCAGGACGGCTGGATACGCCGAGATGCAGCGGATCATCCGCGAGGAGGAACCGCCCAAGCCGAGCACTCGGCTGAGCACGGCTGGGGAGAGACTGACGATCATCGCCAAGCATCGAGGTGTCGCCGGAGCGGCTACACAAGACGATCCGGGTGATCTGGACTGGATCGTGATGAAGGCGTTGGAGAAGGACCGCACACGGCGATACGAGACAGCCTGATGGCTGGGGCATGCTGGTGGTAGCGTATCATTTCTCGGGTGACATGGACAACTGGATGGCCGGAGTAATGGCCATTCGCGACTTGGACAAGACGAATGAGGTGAAGTCTCCAGAAGACCTGCTGTTCTGGGCGCAAGCCACATGTGTTCTCGTCGATCCGAACGAGGTGCTGAAACGCCTGGACGTCTCCATGGCTGGACGCATCTACCCCCTGTCACTGGTCGTGCGAGCCGAGACACTCATCTGGCGGGCTATTCACGGAGGACAGATGGCTAACGCGCAAGAAGAGCGCTTCGAATATATCGCGGCAGCAGAGAAAATCATGCCGAATAATCCGTACCTGCTGCATATGACCGTCCTTGCCAATTACATTGCGGATATCATCGACCCCAACAGAAAACCGCTGGAAGAGCGGATAAGATTCGCACATCGGTTGGCTGACCAGATTGTCAGAGATTTTCCGGACTACCCCCATGCCGCACGTGTTTGCCGCCAGCTATCTCGACTTCCTGGGCGAAACGGATAAAGCAGTCGAGCAATTCAAGAGAATCCAAGCCAGGAATCCATACTACGCGTCATGTGCCGGGATGACGCTCTCCCGTTGCGGTCGATGGGATAAAGCACATGACGAGATAGCCAAAATGCCGTCGTCACCATCGAAAGCGATGGTCGCGTCGGGGCGAATGCTGGACACGGTCGAAGGACGCCGGCAGTGTGCTCAATTATATAGCGAGTTGGCTGACGCATGTGACCGCGGAAAATACCCTGGAGAGACGAATGCGGTGAGCATCGCCAGCATCATGCTTCTGCTAGGCGATCCGAAGGAAGCGGAGTCCCGTGCCAAAGGTTGGTTGCCGCGGCATAACTCGCCAGTGCCCTCCGGAGCCGCCAGCAATTGGGGGACTTTGGCATCGCCCAGCTGAAATTCGTGGCCGGTGAGATTGGCGAACAAGATCTGCTGGCGGTCGCGGCATGGTCCAAATTGACGCAGAGTGCCGCCCATTGGTTGATTGGTGCCAAGCACTTGGCATACGGGAGACGCGGCGAAGGCGTCATTCAGAAGGCTGGCGCCTATCCCGCGTACTGGTTCACGACTTGCCCGATGGGCATGGGCCTCTTGGGCCGGATGCAGGATCCGACCTGGCCCGACTGGATCGAAAGCCGCCACTAGCTCGGCAGCGATGTCGATCACAGAGTTTGTGGCAGGATCGTCGGTAGGGTGTCGCGGCATGTACTCGGTTTTGCCGTGTACCGTGCACATGCCAAAACTGCGACGACGGACATGTCGAATGGTGTTACAACGCCCGAGGCCCAGTTGCGCAGATCTCTTTCTTGCGTGGACGACCGGCGTTCCAAACCGCTGAGGAATTACCGGATCAGACGCGTTACGTGACAGGGCACGGTGAGAAAGTGCAAGTGCCGTGTGATGATAGAGTTGCGGCGAGTTCGACAACGACGAGCTGCTACGGTCGGCGGCTCTCGCTCGGTCATTGAGTTGCCTAGCTTCTTGACGGCTTGCTCAGCAATGGGCATAAAGAGCAAGGCGTGTTATGACTCACCACATTATCATTGCCGCTGGGAGCACCAATCATGTTGAAAATCACAATTGCCACACTCACTGCCGTTCTTCTTCTTGGCCAGACGGCGGTGCATGCGCAGACGCCTGAGGCTTTCCAGGAATACGGAAACGCCGTAGTGGGGAGTTTCCAAGGCAAAGTCAAGCTGGTTCGGGATAGGCCAGGAATAGGCAAGGCAGGTGACACCGTTGATGCGACGGTCAACATCCGCTGGATTCTGCGTAAATCGGCCGTGGAGGGTCGATCGAAGTTGGGAGACAAGACCGGGAAATGGATTGTCGTCTGGGATCCAGTGCGGATGGCTATTCGCGTCTTAGGTGTCGATTCAAGTGGTGAAGTGGTCGAATCGACAATCCAGAAAAGAGATGGAAAGTGGGTGGGGAACCAGGCTATGCTGATGGCCGATGGCAGGAAGTTGACGTTCACCAGTACAGCTTACCATCAATGACGACGGCAGAACCCACACATATGATGGCGTGGACAATGTGCTCGACGGCCAGAAGCTGCCGGACTGGCAAGACGTATGGACACGCGTAAAGGAATGATGGGCGACGATGGCATCGGGTTCGCTTGGGAAACCGGAAATGCAGCTGAGGCAAACCAAGTCCCAGTACCGAATCTGGCTCCCAACCCCGCGATATCGGAAGCGCGTCCTAACACATCATCAAGCCCTCGGCACCGCTGTCCGGCGAGTATGTCGGCGACTGGGACGCAGTGCGAACGAGCATCGACTTACACAAGGTCTATTCGCTCCAAGCCTCGCCGCTTGACTGGGCCAGTCCTTTGAGTCCGCTTGAATCCCGACGGAACTGAAAGCCCGCAGCAATATCCTGGTGTCAATGACCGACGCCACCCGCATCTTATCCCAAATCGAATCCGGCGACCCGTCCGCCGCCGAGCTGCTGCTGCCGCTGGCCACCTAGCTGCCCTGCCGCGCAGGACACCAATCCCGATGTCCAGAATCGCCTGTGTGTGTCGCGTGCAAAAACTGCCAGCCAGGTGTGCTTTTACGGAGCCAGAAGCGATGTGAGCGGGTTGGGGCGAGTTTCACCTGATTCGCTGTCAGTAGCCGCCCACCCAAGCTCGTCAGGCTTCCAAGGGAAACACGGGTAATTGGAATCCTGATGGAATTTCGACTGGCGTCGCGGTATTCTGGTTCTCATGAGCGACGTCACCCGTATCTTGTCACAAATCGAATCCGGCGATCCCTCGGCCACCGTCCAGCTACTGCCGCTCGTGTACCAGGAGCTGCGCAAGTTGGCCGCCGCCAAGCTGGCCCACGAGAAGCCGGGGCAAACGCTTCAGGCGACTGCGCTGGTGCATGAGGCGCACCTGCGGCTGGTTAACCAGACAGCGCCGAAGCCATGCAGCAGATTCTCGTGAAACGTGCCCGGAGCAAGCGGACGCTACAGGCAGTCGCCGCTGCTCGCCGAGTTGATGCACGACAGTACGCCGCAGCTTTGTCCTACCTGCCCCCTTGCTGTCATTGCTTTACGCGAGTAAAGGTGTACGGCTTGCCGTCGGGAAGCTTCTTGTCCCCTACCTTCTGATTGATGAACTGTCCAGTGAAGCTGTCTTCTTCGATATTGGTGTAAACGACAGTCAGTTCGGTCGGCACGCCCTCACCCGTGCTGCCGTGCCCTCGAAAGATGAGCTTGTCTCCCTGAATTTCCGCCTCGTGGCGAAACACGCCGCCATCAGCGTAGCAATCCACGCCTGTGATTTTCTTCTGCAGGGCATCAGAAGACAATCAAGCTGTCGGTGACATACACCCACTCACCTCCGATCTTCGCTGCGGCAGAAAGGGTGATCGCTTGCCTGTTCTTCGTCCATTTGTAGATGGCCATGGCCGATATCGTATCGCCCGCCTTTGCCAAGTCACCCATGTCCTGCTGCATAGTGAAGTCGCCGGTCCATTTCCCAATGAGAGGCATCAGTGGCTTCAGGTTCTCGTTGTAGGAGGGCGCCTGCCCGCAGACAGAAGAAGCCACGAGAACGATCACACATCCCAGGTGCGCAGCAGCAAATCGCTTCATCAGTTGACTCCTTAGCATTGAATAAGTTTGGCTTCCACCTTACCAGGGCCACATTCATGGCCACTATTGTAGCACGGTCTCTTCGCCGGTGGGTACAGCGACGACTTTTCTTTCCGCACCAATAAGACTGAGAATCCACGTTTGGCAGAAAACCGGTTTGGTGCGCGACGGATCTGTCAGTTGCCCAAGGTCCACTCCGATCTTGCCCGACAACGGCGTCTTGTGGAGGCACTACTGTCCCTTGCACAATGGTCCTGTTCGGGACCCGCGTTCTTCCGGGGCGACAGTGGAAGCGTCTTTTGAAGCCTCAAGCTTCCCGAAAGAAACACGAGAACCGAAATCCCGATGGAACTGCCGTCCGCTGCGGCGGTATCCTGGTCCTCATGACCGACGTCACCCAAATCCTGTCCCAGATCGAATCCGGCGACCCATCGGCCGCCGAGCAGTTGCTGCCGCTGGTCTATGACGAGCTGCGCAAGCTGGCCGCCGCCAAGCTGGCTCACGAGAAGCCGGGGCAGACGCTGCAGGCGACGGCGCTGGTGCATGAGGCGTATCTGCGGCTGGTGGACGTGGAGCAGGCCCAGCAGTGGGATAGTCGGGGGCATTTCTTTGCCGCGGCAGCGGAGGCGATGCGGCGCATCCTTGTTGAACGGGCACGACAAAAGAAGCGGCTGAAACGTGGTGGTGATCGAACGAGACTCGAGCTCGAGATTCAGTGTCCGGCCACCGATGAGACGCCCGAACGATTGCTTGGAATCAACAATGCGCTTGCCAAACTGGACAGGGAGCAACCTGAGATTGCCCTGCTCCTGAAGCTCCGCTATTTCGCTGGGATACCGCTCAAAGACGTGGCCGCTCTTCAGGGCGTATCTCTCGCGACGGCCAAACGACGGTGGGCTTTTGCACGGGCTTTCCTGTATGGCGAACTGGTTGAATGACTCTTCATCTGAAGTTTTCTTGCTTTTTTTTGGGGCAGCTGTGAGCCTCTCGTTACTAGATGGCGCATTGGATCCTGTAAGGCGAAAACCTAAAGGAGCCCCATAGTAAACCAAGACCGCCCCATCGAGCAGCTGTTTGGCGAGTTGATAGAACTGCGAAGCCGGGAGGAACGCTTACGGCAACTGGACGAGGTTTGTGGCAGAACACAGGCGCTGAGGAAGAAACTTGAAAAGCTATTACTGAACCATGACCGGGCCGGGAGCTTTCTCAGGGACGCCGAAGATATTGAGGCGACCACGGACGGGAGCGACCGAGATCGCACAGGTGAGAACATTGGGCCCTACAAATTGCTGCAACGAATCGGCCAGGGAGGGATGGGCGAGGTGTGGATGGCTCGCCAAGAGAAGCCGGTGCGACGCGATGTTGCCGTCAAACTGATTCGGCGAGGGATGGACAGCTCTCAGGTTCTGGCAAGGTTCGAAGCCGAACGCCAGGGCGCTGGCTCTGATGGATCACCCGAATATCGCGCGGGTGCTTGATGCGGGAACGGGGGACGACGGTTGCCCCTTCTTTGTCATGGAGTTGGTCAAAGGGGTGCCGATTACGGAATACTGTGATCGCCAGCATCTTTCACTCCCAGAGCGGCTGAAGTTGTTTGTTAGTATTTCCGCAGCAATACAACACGCATCAGAAGAGTGTCATTCATCGCGACATCAAACCATCCAACGTTTTGGTTGCCAGCTACGACGGGCTACCCGTCGTCAAGGTGATTGACTTCGGTGTTGCCAAAGCCCTTGGGCAGCAATTGACCGAGCGGACCCTGTTTACGGGATTCGGCACGATAGTCGGTACGCTCGGATACATGAGCCCCGAGCAGGCTGAGTTTAACGCCCTGGATATCGACACGCGCAGTGACATCTATACTCTGGGTGTGCTCCTCTATGAGTTGCTGACTGGCACAACACCAATCACCAAAGCTCGACTGAAGAATGCGGCGTTGAATGAGCTCTTGCGAGTAATTCGAGAGGAGGACCCGCCACGGCCGAGCGTACGTTTATCGGAGTCGAAGAAATCGCTACAAGCCGTGAGCATGAATCGGCAAATGGATCCTGTTCGACTGACTCGGCTCGTACGCAACGATTTGGATTGGTTGGTCATGAAGGCCTTAGCGAAAGACCGTGACGCGCACTACGAATCCGCTGGAAATCTCGCTGCTGACGTCAATCGGTACCTGGCAGGGGAACCCATCGAGGCAAGACCTCCGACGGCCATGTATCGGCTGAAAAAGATAATCTCGCAGCATAGGGCGGTATTCGTCAGCGTGTCGGTCGTGTTCGCAGTACTGTTAGCTGCAGTCATCATGAGCGGTTGGCTAGCGTATCGCGCTATCCGTGCGGAACGTGAAACCGCACTCGTCGTAACACAGCTGCGTGAGACACTGACGTCCGTCGCACTGAATGCGGTTTTCCGAGGAAACGCGTTCGAGGCAGAGGAAGCGATTCGGAGCGCTGATGAAGCGGGGGCCCCAGATGATCTTGTGAGAACCTTAGAGGCAGTCGCGAAGCTGATCGTGGGTGAGACCAATGAGGCCATCGAAGCTCTGGAAGAAGCGAGGCGGAGTAACCCCGATAGTATCAAGACCAATGCCTCGTTGTTCTGGGCATATTGGCAGGGAACCAAATACGGGAAAATGGACGAGATCCGTCAGCAGCTTAGCACACAAGATTGGCCGGAGGATGACTACGACAAGCTGTTCCTGGCCATCGTCCGCCAGGCCGCCGGGGATACGGCAACGTTGAAAGAGATGGATCGCAGGCTGACAGATCTCATTAAGCGGCGCGATCAGTGGGGGATTGTTCATGCATTGCGATCACATAACCGCATGGAATTGGGCATGGAAGCAAAAGATTTGCGCTATTTCGAGCGGGCAGCCGAGGATCTGCAAAGGGCACAGGAGAGGGTGCCGAACAGCTCGTTTATTCAGAGTGGGGGAATGTATACGCTAAATCTGGCGATCGATCTGGCGCGGTCACAAGGACAGGATTGTCAAAAGTGGCTTGATCGGGCGGTGGAACTCTCGCGGAAGATCCAAGAGCGACCAAACGATCTTACTGGTCAAGAGCACCTGGCCAGATACCTCTATAGGGTCGATCAACTCGACAAAGCACGGCGACTTGAGTCGCGACTAGTAATCAGTGAGACAGGTGACAGGTCTCCCAAATGGGCGATGATGTTCGAAGAAGGTAGGTTTGACGAACTCGAATCTGAGTTGCTCACGCTTCAGGATGATCTCGAAATGCACATCAATCTCGCGTATCTACTCGCCGCCAGGTCTGAAGCCGGCCACACGGAAGCCGAACAGATCATCCGCAAGATATTTACTGAGGAACATGCGCTGACTCACTACGTTCTCGCAACTGAAGTACCACTCCTAATGGGGCGAGTTGAGCTGGCTGAACAGTTGGCCCGCACGGTGCCGGAGAACTGCCGCTGGAAAATGTGGCGTTGGTGGGACTACGTGATCGATTACTATGCGGGCGAGATCGACGACGTGGAATTACTGAAACGTGCTGGACCCTTTGGCAACGCCGGTTGCTTTGCGAATTACGCGATCGGTATGAAGGCGCTCGCAGGAGGCAACAAGGCAAAGGCGCATGAGTACTTCCTGCGAACCGTCAAATTGCGAACTGTGACGTGGTATCCGTACCACTGGGCCAAGGCGTTTGTGCACAAGCTGGAATCGGACAAGAATTGGCCTTCTTGGATTCCTTCACCTGACGATGCTGTGTCTGACGAGCCCTCAAGAAACTGACCGCAAGTGCGTGTTGGCAGACCATGGAGAGTCTGAGAAAGTGAAAAGAGGCTGGGGTGACACTTCGTGCAATTTCACTCGCCTCTAACGGTGCTCTCAGTGGTGATCACCTTCGGCCGGTGGTGAGCGCCATGGTGTCATCAAACTCGCGCGGATTTGCACTGACAGGGCGCGATTTGCATCGAAGAAGGCTACCTGGCAGGTAGCATAAAGCGCGACGTCGTTTGGACTTGTGCGACAGAAGGTGCTGAGAGAGAAGCACTTGCGACAAGAGCTGAAAAGTATCCCCGAGAGGATTCGAACCGTCGTAACCTTCGGCTCCGGAGGCCGACGCTCGGCCTGTTGTTTTTGCGGGATACGAATGGCGTAAACGTCTTGTGGTTCTTGCCTTAGGAAAAGCGACTTTCGTTCCCTTCGGTCACCTCATTTTCAATATTTTACACGGAATCCAATGGAGTACCACTAATTCTCGGACAGTTCTCGGACGCCGTGTTCTCAATGGTCACGCTCTTGGCGGTCAGGGGGCAATCCGCAGAAAGCCATTGGCGATCTGCGCAACATGAACGATAATTCCGAGAGAGGAGATATGAGAATGGCGACGACTGACAAATCTACGCTGTATGACGAATTGCTTGACCTGCTGACAGAAGAAGCGAACGGGGATCGATTAGCCGCATTCCGTCTCCCGCCAGAAAAGCAAAATCGCCTTGAATTGTTGTTGAAAAAGAATGCAGACGGATCCATGTCTGCTGACGAACGCGGCGAACTTGAAGAATACGAGCGTCTTGAGCATCTCGGTCGAATGCTCAAAGCTCGCCTTCGTCAGAAGAAGAATTCATGACTGCCAAGCCTTCGGCCGATCTGCGCCGACAAAGCATTCGACGAGCTGGCAACCGAAGTGAGTATTGCCTCATTCACCAGGATGATGCCATCGCCAGCCACCAAACCGATCATGTGATTGCTGACAAGCACGGTGGCTCAACAACTCTGTCAAATCTCGCTCTGGCATGCATCCTCTGCAACATTCGCAAGGGAAGTGACTTGAGCTCGGTTGATCCTGAAACGAACGACGTAACGCCTCTTTTCAATCCTCGAACGCAACACTGGGAAGATCATTTCCGGTTTGAAGACACGGCGATAATAGGGCAGACTCCGGTGGGACGTGCCACCGTGAGGCTTCTGCAACTGAACTCAGTTGAGCGTTTGGCTGAACGGCGGGAACTAGCCAAAGCAGGCAGGCTGCCAACAGCCCGTTAAGACGTATCGCTGAACATGCTCTCGGCCACACAATCGCTCGGCCGTTGTCTCCCCTCTACCTATGCTTCCTTGAGACTGTTTGGCGAGACAAAGGTGACGAACAGGCAACAGTCTGTGTCAGCATCTTGTCACCAGCGCTCATATTGTGGGAAAGCCGCGTGGCTGCGGTGCCGCAAAACCCGCTGGACTATCGTCGCGCCGCAGAGCTTCCCTGTAAGTGCACAGTCTGCCAGGCCTTGGCGGAATCTCTGACAGATCCAGAGAAGCCACAGGCCCGATTTCCAATGGCCAAGACCCGGCGGCAACACCTGCACCACGTAATCGACAGCCACCGCTGCGATTACACTCACGTCACCGAGCGCCGCGGCAGCCCACAAACATTGATTTGCACGAAGACCACTGCATCTTACGAAGCAGCCCGCAAAACTCACGATCAGGATTTGAAACACCTCGCCCGCTTAACCACGATTGAAAAGAAGCTGGCCTGAATCCCATCCCTGATGCACTGGCACAGAACAAGGCGCTGTGGCATTGCCGTTTCACCACCGCCTGCGCAAGAGCATCCCGGCGTGGGCGCTGTCGTACGCCCACTCGGCAGCTCGCCGCCGTTGCTCAGCCGTCGCTGTGGCATGCTGTGCACGTTAAGACTTCAGTTCCGCGTCTTTCTCCACCAACTCATGAAAAGGAATGTGATCCACATGTGAACATTTCTCGTCTGCGGCTTCGAGTTGACTTTCGTGTCCTACTCATGATCTTCTCTTGGAGCCTTAGGACCTGGACCAGTAGCACGGAGGATAACAGCGTGACGCTCGTCGTCCAGATACCCAAGCAGGATTCCTCCGGTCTCCGCACTTAGTGAATCCCTTACTTCTTTTAGAATCGCGTTGTGTGCTGTTTCGGAGAGAACAACTGATGCAATCTCGGGCTCACGGCACACCGCACATTGGTCGCTTGGCGCGTAGCTTAGTGAAAGTGTTGAAAGTGGATTTGCCAGTCGCAAATCAACATCCTGGGCTCCGCCAGACGTCCAAATCCAATGATTCGAACTCGGTTCGGGGAATCCGCCTCCGGCAAAGAGCGAAGTAACGGAAGGGAAGCAAACTGGAATCCAAGCAATAAGCAGGATTCCCGGGACAAGTGAACTGAGAAGCTCGTAAGCGCTAAGTTTGTTCGTCATGTCAAATACCACCTTTGAGGGGATGCGTTTCGGCTCAGGCCCTTTTTCCGGGCCGAATGGCCGTTCTAATTGCCCTCACCGTAAATATTACTGCATTCGGACATTTGTGTCACATATTGCCACGTATGTCCGATAATGATAGGGTGGAGAAGACATCGGAGGAAAGAGTTGCCCTGGATGTCCGAAACCGGTACGGTTGCCGTACGTATTCACTTGCCGAGCCCGGAGCTGCAGGAAGCAGCCCCACCGTGGTTGGCCAAAGCCTGGGGAGGACGCCATGTCAATCGATCCCGCACTACTGGGCAAACGCCTAAAAAACGCTCGCACGAACTGCGGAGCCACGCAGGAAGATGCCGCGAAAGCGCTGGGAATTCCGCGAACGGCGCTAGTAAATATTGAATCCGGCCAGCGCTCGGTGAGCACGCTGGAGATTTCCAAGCTCGCCCGTCTCTATCGGCGCTCTATCGCTGAACTGCTCTCTGAGTCGGCAGAGGCCGACGAAGACATATTCGTTGTGCTGCACCGGATAGATCAGGATTTCACCGACAACCCGGCAGTACAAGACGAAGTCTCTCAGCACGTGGCTATTTGCCGAGAAGGAAAGGACCTGAAGACGCTCCTTGGCATCTCCGATGAGGATGGACCGCCGGAGTATAACCTCCCCGCTCCTCAGACGACGATGGAAGCGGTGGAGCAGGGAAATGGCGTTGCCACGCAGGAGCGCCGTCGGCTCTCCCTTGGAACTAATCCCCTCCCCGATTTGGCAAAACTAATTGCCACTCAAGGCGTCTGGGCCGCTAAGGCGGAATTGCCTGACGAAATGTCGGGCATGTTTCTTCGCCACTCTTCGTTCGGGATGGCGATTCTGATTAACGAGGATCATCCGCTACCCCGCCGACGCTTTTCCTTTGCTCACGAATACGGGCATGCCCTGATGGATCGCCGAACAACGGCCACGGTAACCACGACCAAGAATCGAAAGGACTTCGTTGAAGTCCGGGCAAATGCATTTGCAGCAGCATTCCTGCTTCCCGCCGAAGGCGTGCAGACCTTCCTTCGATACCGAAAGAAGGCGATGCCAAGCCGTGAAGAACAAATCGTATACGATCCGGAGACGGAGAAAGAAGAAGAACGAATTGAGGCCAAAAGCCGTCACGTAGCGAAATTCGGGAAAGTTACCTATCAGGATGTGGGCTCCTTGAGCATGCTCTTTGGAACAAGTTACCAAGCTGCATGTTACAGACTTAAATCACTGGAATTCATTAGCCGTCCTGAGCTCGATGAACTCTTGGGCAAGGAAGAATATGCAGAAGCTGCTTTCGAACTTCTCAAACCGCCTAATGAAGATGCCAAATCCGAGGAAAAGGAAGACCAGTGCTTCGATGAAGACGTGCTTCGGCTACAGGTTGTGAACCTCGCGATTGAAGCGTATCGTCAAGAAGCAGTGTCGAAAGGGCGCTTACGCGACATCAGTTCAGTACTGAAGCTCTCAGCAGCTAAACTGCTCGAGCTGGCAGAGGTCGCGTAGAGTCCCACTGAGTTTACGGAAGAGCTCGTATTGAAATGACAGGCAAACAAGCGGTTGTTCTTGACACCAGTGTTCTAATCAACTTTGCCAAAGTTGGGCGGCTCGATCTCCTCGACACTCACCCCACCTACTCTTTCGTTGTAACTGATCATGTTCGAGGGGAAGTGAGCGAACACTATGCCGATCAATTCGAGGCAGTGGATGCGGCAATCGCACAGGGCATCCTGCGAGAACTCGCAGTGGATAGGCCTGAAGAGCTCAGCGATTTTGGCACACTGACCGCTCCCCGAAATCTGGGTATCGGGGAATGTTCGGCTATCTCCGTCGCCAAGAACCGGTTGGCGAAGCGACTCCGGCACATCAACCGGCGAGTGGTTGGAGCTGGATTTCGGCGCGCCCAAGCGAGTTGACTACCTGATCCTCGATGAAAACGAGTTTTCGTCCGTGTCCCGGTTCGCCATCCAGACCCGGGACGCGAAGGGATCGCAATGGCGAGACTGTTTTAATGGGGGCACGGTCGGTCCCAGGTTGCTGATCACGATTGTTCCGGTCACCACGCCAAAGATCCGGCTGGTCGTCCACCGGACCGCCTATGGCAGCCCGGGCATCAATGAGATTGAGGCGTACAACGATACAATCGCAAGTCCATCCGCTCCGCCTGGTCTGCCTTCAACGGATAAACTCCCTGACGATGTATTCAACGATTCCCATAGACAAATCACCTATTCCGGTTCACGGGCCGGAACCGGCAATCGTATGAAGACTGGTACGCCACCGCCCACCGGAAGGTGCGGGACATCCGGGACGAGGAGCCGTCCGCGGAGGATGCCCGGGCGATTGGCGAACGGTTGACCGCCGTTGCGGCCCGCTTGCAAGAGGACGATCGCACCTGGCGCGAGGGGCGGGACGGCTGGTGGCAAGGCTATGTTCGCGATTTGCGATAGAAAGGACACGACCGCCGTGCTCAAGGTCAAGCCGCTTGTGTTCTGGCCACCGTTTCTGTTGATGCTGTCGGCCCTTGCGCCGAACTTCTATGATGCCGACACGTTTACCGCGGTGATGACAACGGCATACAGTTGGGTAATCGACACCTTCGGCTGGCTGGTGGTGCTGGCGTCATGCGGAATGCTGCTGGTTTGCGTGGCGATTGCCTGTTCGCCGTTCGGGCGCGTGGTCATTGGCGGTCCGGACGCCAAGCCGCTACTGACCCGCTGGCAGTGGTTTACGATTGCCCTGTGTACCTACATTGCCATTGGCGTGTTGTTTTGGGGGCCGGTCGAGCCGATCTACTACCTGAGTGATCCGGCTGCAAGTGCGGGCGTCGAGCCGAATACGCCGGGCGCCGCCATGTTCTCCATTTCCCGAATCTATCTCCATTGGACGTGGACCCCCTATGCGATCATCACTGTGGTGGCCTTGATGTTTGCCTTCGCGTACTACAACATGGGCCAGCCGTTCAGCCTGGGGTCCACGCTTTCTCCGCTTCTTCCGGTTCGCGGCCGTCGGGTAACCGGCCAGATCGTCGATGCCATTTGTCTGTATACGCTGGTGACCGGCATGGCAGCGTCGCTGGGTGGCGCCTTGTTGCTGTTTTCCGGGGGAGTTCATCACCTGACTTCGGTTGCCGGCCAAGCCTCGCCGACCATGCTGGCGGTGATCACGGCTGCCATCGTAGGAACCTTCACCATCTCGGCCATCACCGGGCTGATGCGGGGGATCCGCGTCCTCTCGCACGTCAACACGGTCGTATTGATCGGGCTGCTGTTACTGATCTTCATTCTCGGCCCGATGAAATTCGTGGTGAGCTTTGCCGTAGAAGGGTTTGGGAGGTTTCTCTCGCACTATCCGCAGGAAGCCCTCTTCGGCGTACTGGAGCAGGACCCTTGGGCCAGAAGTGGACCGTGATGCACTTCTTTAACTGGTTCGCTTGGGCCCCGATCAGCGCTGTATTTCTCGGCCGGATTGCCTACGGATACACGGTCCGCAGTTTCATGCTGTTCAATCTTGTGTTGCCTGGCATTTTCACGGGCCTTTGGATGGCGATCTTCACTGGTACGGCCATCCACATGCAACTTTACGGAGACGTGGGGTTGTCGGAGATCCTCGATCAACAAGGCCTGGAGGGGGCCATGTACGCGTTTTGGGAGCAGTTTCCGCTGGCAAAAGTCTCGATTCCGCTGTTCCTGGTCACGTCGTTCTTGTCGTTTGTTACGGCCGCCGACTCGATCACCTGCGCCATGAGCGGTTTAAGCGCCACAGGCATTTCGCCGGAAAGCCCCGAGCCGAGCAAGGCGATCAAGATCACCTGGGGCGTGACAATTGGCCTGGTGGCTTGGGTGATGATCTCGTTCGCCCACCTGGACGGCGTTCGCATGCTCTCCAACCTCGGCGGCCTGCCGGCCCTGTAACTCCCAGCGGCGTACTGGGCCAGGGAGATGACGTGCAGCATGACAGACCGGACTCGCTTCATCCAGCCTATGCAGAGCGGGATCTCGGATATCTCCTGGCTCTTGAGTATGGTGCCTCCGCCGGCGTGCACAGGTTATCATAAGATCCAATTGTTCAATGAGTTGCACCCCCAGCTGCGGTAGCGCACAAATCGCTGGATTATGACAGCCTTGCCCATGGTATCTCTGGAACAGTTACGAACGAGGTGAAGTGAAATGCGATCCATCAGTTTTGTCATCATGGCTCTGTTGACAACGACTGGTATCGGGGCGGCCGAACCGGTTCACGATCTGGTGATCTACGGTGGAACATCCGCCGGCGTCGTGGCGGCCGTACAGGCTCGGAAAATGGGCAAGTCGGTGGTGCTCATCGAGCCCAAAGACCGCCTGGGCGGCCTGACCAGTGGTGGACTGGGGCAGACCGATATCGGCAACAAGGCGGCCATCGGCGGTCTTGCCCGCGAGTTCTATCGGGCGGTGCGCACGCACTACAGTGACCCGGCCGCCTGGCAGTGGCAATCGCGCCACGAGTACATTGACAGCGGCCAGACACGTACCGCCGACGCCGAAGACGCCATGTGGACCTTTGAACCGAGCGTCGCCCTCAAGATCTATCAAACATGGATCGAGGATCACCGAATTGAGGTCGTCTATGGCGAGCGGCTGGATCGTACGGCGGGTGTGGTCATCACGCCGTCGATTCCCTGGCGGATCTTGGCCATTGGCATGGAATCGGGACGCACATTCCGAGGCCGCATGTTCATTGACGCGACCTATGAGGGCGACCTGATGGCCGCGGCGAACGTGACGTACACCCTTGGCCGAGAGGGAAACTCCCAGTACGACGAGACGCTCAATGGCGTGCAGACCGTCCAGGCTCGCTACCATCAGTTTGTGCCCGGCGTCGATCCCTACGTCGAGAAGGGCAACCCCGAAAGCGGTCTACTGCCGTTTCTGGATCCCGAGGGGCCGAGTGAGGAAGGCGCGGGGGACCGTCGCATCCAGGCCTACTGTTTCCGCATGTGCCTGACCGATCATCCGGAAAACCGCATTCCTTTCCACCAGCCCGCAGACTATGACCCACTATGGTACGAACTGCTGTTGCGCAATTTCGAGGCCGGCGAGTCGGGCATGCCGTGGATCAATTCACCGATGCCGAACCGAAAGACCGACACCAACAACCGCACCGGGTTTTCGACCGACTTCATTGGCCAAAACTACGATTACCCCGAAGGGTCCTACAGGGAACGCGAGGAGATCATTGCCCGGCATCGGCTCTACCAGCAAGGCCTTATGTGGACGTTGGCGAACCATCCCCGCGTTCCCGATCAGATCCGCAACGAAGTCGCTCGGTGGGGGATGTGCCGCGACGAGTTCACTGACGGTGACGGTTGGCAGGATCAGCTTTACGTTCGCGAAGCCCGACGGATGGTCAGCGACTATGTGATGACCCAGCATCAATGCCAGGGCCGCAGCGTGGCCGAGGATCCCATCGGGTTGGGAGCTTACGGCATGGATTCGCACAACACCCAACGATATGTCAACGCGGAAGGCCACGCTCGCAATGAGGGCGACGTGGAAGTCGGCGGATTCTCGCCCTATCTGGTTAGCTATCGTTCGATCGTCCCCAAAGCCGAAGAGTGCTCGAACTTGCTCGTGCCCGTCTGCCTGTCGGCGTCGCATATCGCCTACGGCTCGATCCGGATGGAACCGGTATTCATGGTCCTTGGGCAGTCGGCCGCAACGGCTGCTATCCACGCTATCGACGAGAACGTTGCCGTTCAGAAGGTCGACTACGGCAGGCTGAGTCGGCGCTTGCTCGCCGATCAGCAGATCCTCGAGTGGACCGGCCCGAAATAATCCATGGACCAAGAGAGGCTATCTCCCGGTCGCCAGAGGCGACTTCCTCGCGTGCTCAAAAACGCGGTCGAAGAACGCTTCGTGGATAGGACAGTCCATGTGTGGGTTGACCATAGTGGGCTTACCACATTTCTGAGTAGGTCAACTGTTTGATTTCGCAACTAAGACCACGTCCAGCCCGCCTCACGCGGTGAATCTGACTGATCAGCTACAGCAATGTGCCCCTCTCCCTCTTCCCTTTTTCACCCACCGCACAGGGCGGTGGGAGTCAAAGTCAAACAGTCGAGGAAGCAGAAAGAGTCGATACGATTACCGGTTATTGCGCGACGCCAATTCGTCAGCCGGTAGCGCTGCTGCAGCACTCCTCCCCGTCAGGGCCAATGAACCACCAAACGCCGTCGATCTGCTCGACATAAACATAGCCGGTGGCTGAAGCTGCCATGGCCCGTTGCGGGAGCATAGCGGCAGCCACAAGAAGTGACACGAAAAGTATGGTTCCTGAAGAATGCGTTTTCATGCCGATTTCTCACGTTCGTTGCGTTGATGAGACATATCCGTCTTTGGGGCGAACGACGTCCAACCTAGAATTCGAAGTCGATTGTATTGAGGGTTATCGCAGTGCCTGTGGACTCGGCGTTCTTTGTTCCCGTACTCCTGATGGTAAATGTGTGGAAGCCCTGCTTCAAATCATGGTTCGAAAAGCCGCTAACGTTGACGCGGAGAGAAGGGCTGTAGAGATCCACTGTACCCTGGGTTTCTCCGTGGAGGAGAATCTCCACAATTCCCAAATCCGGCCCCATGACGCACCGATAGTCGACGCTCGTGCCTGTGAAACAGGCGTTGATGTCATAGCCAGGAACGTCCACGAGATACTTGTAGTAGATCCCTTGTGTGGCCTTCTTGTGTCTCAGCATCTGGTAGTCGCCACGGGGTAACATCTTCGTGACCTGGTCTCTTAGAGCCAAGTCGTCGCTGTTACGATAGCTGTCGTAGTTGAAGGCGTCCCAATCAAGAGTGACGGACATCCCATCTGGATCGCGCATGTAGACATTGTGAAATCGCGGCTGGTACTGACTGCGATTGAGCACAGGCTCCCACGTCGCACCTCTGTCTCGACTTCTGTGGATGCCCGCGAGTGACGCGGCGAAAATCGTACCGTCGTCATCATAGTTCGGCGAAAATGTCAAACCGTCGTATAGAAACCTGCCTCGCAATCCTACGTATTTCCACGTGCGACCACCGTCGGACGTCTTGATCACACCGTCTCCAAGGGTGCAGACGTACAACGTATTGTCTGACTCGTAGTTCGGAGAAACTGTGATGTCGTAAACGTACCGACCTTCCAGACCACTATCCAAGACCCGAAATGATCCGATATTTCCACCGTCCGTGGAATAGATAATCTTGCCTGTTCTCGTCATCGCATAGACCGTCTTGTCGGTTGCGTACGTTGGTGAGATCAGAACGTTGTCTATGCTCTGACCAGCAACCTGCAACCAGGTATCTCCACTATCGTTGGAAGCGAACAATCCTTCCGTTGAACCACAGAAAATCCTGTCATGACTTGGATAGGACGGTGGAAAGGCGAACCCGGTGATGTAGCCAGTTCCGCTCCCTACGGATACTTCTTTGGCGACACCTGTCTTTTCCGAATAGGTGAAGGCGTATGTGTCGTTTCCTCCCAAGATGTACCTTGGCAAGACAAACAGTAACAACAGCCCGTCATGCTCGAAGTTTGGAGATATGGCGAGTTCTCGATACAGCAAGGGAAGGTATTTACCTGCGTGTTTTGGGTCAGGAAGGAGCTTGGAAAGCGTTTTATTTTGCACATACGTCTGACCGCCGTCGGTCAACTTATGAACTCCGGAGGCGATATCCATGACGAATAGCGCATTATCATTGTCGTAGTTTGGCGAGACGAGAACGCCATTTGCGAAAAGCAACTCGATTCCCTCAGTCATGGGCAACCAGTCATTTCCACCATCTTCCGATTTGAAGATGCCTGCGTTGTAGGTCCCGAGGAAGACGTTCTGTGACGTGCTGTAGTCGGGGGCGATGCTTACAAAGAACCCCCAGTGGACAGGCCATACTGCCGCGTATCTCCAGAAAGCTGCATTGTCTGTCGATTTGAACAAGCCCTCGGTCTTGCCCAGGAATATCGTGTTGTCTTTCGCGTAGCTGGGTGAGAACTCAAGTTGCGTAACATGGATGTTCTTATGCTGTATCCATCGATTCAGACCGTTGGATACCAACGTCCAACTGGCACCCCAGTCTGTCAACTTGTATGCGTATCCATTCGCGGTGCCCATGACCATGGTTCCGTCGCTACCATAGTTGGGCGAGGCACGCACTTTCGCCGCGAAATCGCCTTTCAGCTCATGGGTTTGGGTCCATGTCTCTCCCGCATCGTTGCTGGTCATGATCCGTCCATCTGCCGAGGACACAATCATGGCCGAATGATCAGAAGCTGCAGCGATGTCGAAATCCGCAACAACCATGGAACCCAGGGCGCCGCTCAAGCGTGTTCAGGTGCCCATCGTCAAATCATAGACGTAAACCTGCCCTCTCTTGTAGGTAATGACCTCCTGCCCGTTTACGAATGGTGGTTTGCCGTAATAGACAGTGTGCACATAGAGCGAACTCGATTTCCCGCAGAGTCGCCCTGTTTTCGCGGCAGCAGGAAAGGTCTTGAGTGTCTCCAAGGACGTTCCATTGCCTTTGGCCAGATACAGACCCGATCTGGTTAGGACGTAGGCATCTTGGGTCGTGGAGTAATTGTCGTCGAGCCAAATGCTGAGAATGGACTGTTCCCTGAGATGAGGTTGCCGTTCCCAGTTGATCCCTCTGTCGTTAGACCTGTAGTATCCTTGATCGGTAACAAGGTATACGATTCCGTCATTCTTGAAATTGGGTGAAAATGTGGTGCCCGTTGCGAAGGCTCGAGTCTCCAACCCACCATGGGATTCACAGAAAGTCTCTCCATGATCGGTCGATCTCAATACGCCGACTCCGAATTGGTCGGCACTTGCGATGACCAGGCCGTCCGTCTCATATTCCGGGCTTATGCCAAGGGCGAGCGATGATGTCATGAGGAACATGCCCATAGAGAGTGCTCGCCATGCACACGATATTCATGACAAGCACGCCGCAGACTCGTCGATTCAACATGATTTGTGGTACTCGCTTTCGGCTTGTTGTATGTGGATCTTGCCTACAGCCATCCAGTGAGAAGGCCTGTCATTTCACCAAAGGACACTTCATCTGGCAACACCAATGCCAACCATCCCCAAAGGCCGAGAACGCACACGGGCATCAGCACGGTGTTTGAGTTTTCTTTCATCAAATACGGCCACTCACCTTCCTGGACGCGCGAGGCACGGTTGATTGAATAGTTCCAAAGAGCCTTGCATAGATATAGATGTCCATTGGGTCGTGAATGTAAACCTTCATCCGTCAAATATCCTCGATATTCCAACCAGAATTCTTGGCAGACTCTCTGCGGAGAGGGAGCACACACCTGCCGGCCACGTGGTGGGTGACGCTGGAGTTCCTTCGTAGATTCGGCGACCCAGTGGTCTTGAGGGATCGCAACCCCACCGTCGCTTTGCGTCTCGCCAACGACTGACCGAAGCAGGAGAGGTGCCCAATCGAGGGAGTGCTCCCCGAGGCCGCTATCAGAAGCAGAGTACCCGGCGAGGAAAACGCGGCATTCATCACGAATAACGCAATCCTAGGTTTACAGAATCGGATTGCTTGACATTACCATTTTGTGCGGGCGAGAACCTAACACTGCGCGGAACTCAATATAGTACCATCCAGAATTGCGGCCGTGAATGAATGAAAAGGATGAACGCATGAACATCAAACAAGCGACGACCGGTCTGGCAACGGCCCTGATTCTATTCGGCACGGTGACGTCAACGATGGCTGAGGAGCTGGATGCCTATGGCGGTTTTCCGAGCTGTCTGTCACGGCATTCTGCACTTTTCAGCGCGAGTTGTCGACAGCATCGCCGGCCAGCTCTGGTGATCCGGTCACGAACGGTTGGCCTGATTGGAGCCGGAACCATGATATGGTCATGGCTACCACGACCCGCACTCAGAATCGTTATGACCACCGCCTAAGAGAGCTTGTTCGGACAACACAGGACGTGAGCTACGCTGTCCAATATGGCGTTCCTCGTTCCACCGCGCGCAGCTGGCTGACCGCCCCGAGCGTCCAGGTCGTGACCGTCAACGCCCTCAACATGGACGCGGCTCAACTGCAGTGCGAAGTCTTGAGGCTTCAGACTCGAATTGAAAAGCTGATCGCCTTGTTGCGAGTCTTGCTCGTGGTCCTGAAGATATCGAGATTCTCGCTCAACCAGACCCGTCTACCCGACGGTCACGACAAGCGTTCCCTGCTGCGGGTGATCGACCGGGCGCGGTCGGCCCTTCCGCTGCGATCCGTATTACGCGTCATCCGGCTGTCGCCGTCGCGTTATCACCATGGGAACCGCGAGGAGCAGTGTGCGCTCGATGACAGGCCATCGTGTCCACGAGTTTCCCCACATCAACTCACGGCTGCCGAGGTCGAAACGATCCGTGGTCTGGCAATATCACTTGAGTAAGGGGCACGTGCCAACCGGGACACTGGCTCTGTTGGCTCAACGCCTTGGCAAGGTCTTTGCTTCGCCGAGCACCTGGTATCGGCTGATCCGGGACCACCAATGGCGACGGCCCCGCGGGCGCGTCCATCCGGCCAAGCCGAAGCTCGGGATACGGGCTTCTCGTTCCAATGAGATTTGGCACATCCTCGCGACGTTAATCCGGTTGCTGGACGGAAGCCGAGCCTATCTTCACGCGGTGATCGACAACTTCTCGCGCCGCATCCTGGCTTGGAAGGTCACGCCAACATTCGATCCAGGTGCCACTGCCGGGATCCTACTGACGGCCTCGAAAGGTGTCGATTATGGCGTACCGACAGTACTGGCCGACGGTGGCACAGAGAACTTCAACGGGCCTGTCGATGAACTCATCCATTCGGGGCTTGCTTCATCGCGCTCGGGGCCGGCACGGAAATCACGTATTCCAATTCGATGATCGAGTCCTGGCGGCGAGTGCTCAAATACCAATGGCTGTATCTGAACACACTCGACACGGTCAGAAGCCGTCGAGAAGCTGGTGGGGTTCTACGTGGAGGAGCACAATTCACGACTGCCGCACTCGGCATTCCGTGGGCAAACGCCAGATGAGATGTACTTTGCGAGCGGAGACGGCATACCCGAGGAGCTTTTGAAACGGCCGGGGAAGCGACACGCCGAGCGCGAGCGGAAGCGAATCGGAAGCAAGACTGTGATAGCTGCGGACTGCCGACTGCAAGCCTGAACTGAAGGCGGGCGGGCTCGCCGAACCAGATTCTGGATGGCAAACTTCGCCCGTGGCCGGCGGCGCGATGGGAAACGGCGATTGGAACCTCGATTCTACAACCACTCACGCCAAGGCTCCCGCCGGAATCCGCTGACATGCGTGGTGGCCAACGGCAATGTGACAACAGTGGCGAGAACGTCGCGGAAAAGTCCAGAATGTCGTGACAGATAGCTCGGGTGATTATCGCCAGTGCCGCCGGGCGCGATGGACTCGGCGGCAGGATGTCGTGGCGCGATCCGAAACGCGAGTTACCAAACTGCTCGTGCCAGCAGAGCCAGCAGCTCCTCGTCCAGCAACTCCGTTTCCTCATCGGCGATGTCGTTGAGCAGGCGGACGTGGTTCGCTGCGAGACTGCTTTGCGGACGTTCTAACGGTAGCAGCCATATGTCGAGGTCCGCGCCGGTGTCGCTGACCGCTCTACTCTCAAGGAGCGTGCGACCGACCAAGTCCGCCTGCTTCACGTTCAGCCGCGTCTCGTGTAGCAGCAGCGGTGCAGCCAGTACCGACTCGAACGGTGCGTGCGTGGTCACCGGTGCGACTCCTGGCAGGCGGCGTGTGCCTGCTGGTAGCGTCGCGGCCATCACATCGAGCGTGTCCAAGCTGTGCCCATAGCCCAGCAAGTGGCCGATCTCGTGTGTCACCACAGTCAGAAGGTCGAACTGACCGGAAGCAGGTGCAGCCCGATCCATGTACCAGCCAGCACCGTTGGCGTTGAGGTCCAGCGCGATCGTGTTGCCGTAGGCCCAGCCAAGCGTTCCGGCTGGCAGATCTGCCACTTGAACGTCTAGATTGAGGCTGGCAGTGGCGTTCACCTGCTGAGTCCATAACGCGAACGCTGCCGCCGTTGCCCGTTCGGCATCTTGCTGGGAGATGACCGCCTGCGATCCCGCTGAGCCAGCAAGGGCGACATCAACCCGCAACAAAGAGGCCGTTTCGACCGTCATGGTCCATTCCTGTAGTGTACCCACTTTCCGCTTCTTGTTGTCTGTCAACGCAAGGGTCCAAGTGCCATCGAGATCTTGGCCCGTCGCTCCGGAAATGACGTATTCATGGGCGTAGTCGCCCGACAGAATCGGCTCCGTGATATCCACGTCGAACCCGTTTGGACCTCTCAATCGCGCAGTCAAATCGCCCGACCGCTCGTGCGTCAGTAGAATCCGCAACGAAAGGTCGCCGACCGTGGCTCCGGTGTCCGAGATGTCGATTGATGAAAAGACGGTCTGCTGATCGAGGATATCTATGGGCCCGTCCGTGCTCGGGAAGCTGAGTTCCGAAGCGACCTCAGCAACGGTGAGCGGGTAGGACTGCGTGTTCGAGAGCAACCCCGCATCGGTGACGGTCACCGTTACGAGGTAGTCACCTGCCTCCCCAATGGCTGGCGTCCATTGAATCACTCCCGTCGCAGGATCAATCGTCATGCCAGCAACGGGATCAACATCCAACGAGAAGGTCAGTACATCTCCCACATCTGAGTCGTCAGCATCGACATCGTATGTGTAGGGCGACCGCTCTGTGGCGTCCGTGACCGGCGAGGAAGTGATAGTGGGCGCGTCGTTCACCGGATTGACAGTGATCGTGACCGTCGCCAAATTCGAATCGTCGATCGTATCGTTGGCCTTGTAGATAAACGAATCGGAGCCGTTGAAGTTGGAATCGGGTTCGTACGTGAACGAGCCATCTGCGTTGAGCGTCAGAGCACCGTCGGTGGGACCAGCGACCAGGATCGCCGTGATTGGGTCCCCGTCAGCGTCCGAGTCATTTCCCCGTACACCCGGAGCACTGATAGCAAGTTGCGTGTCCTCGTCCGTCGCATAGGCATCATCCCCAGCGACCGGGGCAGCATTCAATCGCGTCACCGTGACGTTGACCGTGGCGGTATCTGTGCCCCCGTTTCCGTCACTGACAGCGTACGTGAAGCTATCCTCGCCGATAAAGGCTGGAGTGGCCGGTGTTGGTGTGTAGGTAAGCTGCCCATCGCCATCATGAACGACGGTGCCGTTGGCAGCTTGGGAGAACGAATCAACAGCCAGAAAGTCACCGTCCACGTCCGTGTCGTTGGCTAACACCGCGACAATGACGGGCGTATCTTGTGGTGTCGTCGCCGTATCATCGACCGCCACCGGCGCGTCGTTCACCAGGTCCACCGAGATGGTTACCGTCGCCGGTGTGCTGTAATCAGCTCCGTCATAGGCCTGGTAAGTAAAGCTGTCGGTGCCGTTGAAGTTCAGGTTCGGTGTGTAGGTAACCGTGCCGTCACCGTTGTTGACGACCGAACCGTTGGCCCCTTGGGTAACCGAGGCGACCTGAATGGCGTCGCCGTCTGGGTCCCAGTCATTTGCCAGGACGTTGACAGTGACACCCGTATCCTCTTGTGTCGCGTCCGCATCGTCCACGGCAACCGGGGCGTTATTCGACACTGGTTCGTACGTGACGATGTCCAGCGACCAACCGTTGAGTGTGCCCGTCCCCTTGTACGACTTGTCCACGTCGTCAACGATTTCCAGGGTCCACACGCCTGCCATGTCCTCTGCGTCAAAGTCAGCCAGCGTCCCTTCGGGCTGGTAGGCGCCCGCAAAATCAAGCAGACTTGAGAAAAGGACTGTTCTGGTCGCTTCATCGTCCAGAACTATGTTGCTGCTGGCGGACATTAACGACGCTGGGTAACCTACTTTTGAGAACAGCGGTACGGGCGTGCCGTCGGGAGCGAACAATGTCACGGTCAGTTCGTAGCACTTTGTGTGGGTGATGTCCAGCTGCACGTTGAGATCGAGGATCTGGCCCGAAGTGGTGACTTCGAGCGTGGATGTGGTAACGGCAGGAGGAGCATTCGAGTTCCGTGGCTGTTTAATTTCCTTCGGTACGTCGTTACTCGGATACGAGTTTCTGGCTGCTTCGACGATGGTCACCTCCCCCGTTGCCAGCTCCGTACTGTCCGACGGATCTGAGAGCGAGACCAGGAAGGTTTCCGGGGATTCGGCGATCGCATCCTGGACGATCGGAACAAGGATCGTGCCAGTTGTTTGGTGGGGGTCGAAAGTCAAGCTGCCGCTGGTCAGTTCGAAGTCGCTACCCGTCTCGGCCGTCCCGGCGAAGGTGGTGTAGTCGACGGTAACGGGCAGCGCGCTGGGACTGGAGAGGGTTACGCTTATGACCGCCTGTGTGCTGTCTTCATAACGCAAGACCTGCCCACCCATGCCATTATGAGCAACAAAGAGCTGGCCTTCCGAGTCGAACGCAAGGCCGCAGGGCTGGGAGAGGCCGCCAAGACCCGACGGGACGAAAGTGTTGATAAACTCGCCGGTCTGGCCGTCATAGCGCAGCACCCGATGGTCCGAGTTACTGCTGACGTAGAGATCCCGATCCCCCTCGGGCGAGAAGGCCAGGTAACTCGGATTGACGGCACCTCCCCCGTCGGCGAATACACCCTTAGATTCGCCATCCTTGCCGTAACGATAAACGGCGCCATTGTTGGCGCTGATCACATACAAATCGCCGTCCGGGCCAAAGGTAAGCCCCCTCGGCTCCGTGAGGCCTCCACTTCCCGGAGTTACAAACTCGCCCAAGTAGTCCCCGCTGGTCGCATCGTACTGAAGCACGCTGTTCGCGCCCGAGCTCGTGACGTAGAGCCTATAGGGCTCATTCTCGTCATGCTGATGAAACGTCAGACCATTGGGCCGATCAAGTGCGCCTTCACCAGAAGCGTCGGTAAACGCCTCCTGGAACGTGCCGTTAGTCCGGTCGTACCGCAGAATGGAGTTCTGATCGACCATGGCCACGTACAAATCCCCATCCAAATCCCCTTCGGGACCGGGGCCAAACTTCAGATCAACGGCCTTCCAGTGACCATCGGCGTGCGGCTCGACAAACGTCCCCATAAACTCGCCGGTCTGCCCATCGTACCGATTCACGGTGCTGCCAAACCAGTTGGCCACGTACAGGTCCCCATTCGGACCGAAGGTCACACCATTCGGCGCTTGCAGACGCGGACTTATCACAAGCGTTTTAACAAACTCTCCGTTGGTGGCATTGAACTCAATGATCGAGTCATTCGCCCAGGTATTTACGAACAGTCTCCCATCTTCTGTAGTACTTTCTGTAACCAACAGGTTCCCCGGAGATCTGAGACCGCCCAGCAAATCGGGAACGAACACGCCGAGAGGATCTCCCGTTGCCCCGTCATACTGCAGAATCTCCTGTGTTCGATTGCTGGCTACCAGCAACCTGCCATCGGGAGCGAATCCCACGCCCCACGGATCGTCCAGCCCACCCGCTCCAGCGGTGACGAACAAGGATGCCGAACCTTCACCATAGCGGTAGACTTCGTTGGTTCGATTGCTGACGACATACAGACTCTCACTTGAAGTGTCGTACACCAACTCTGCCGGCCCGTTGAGTCCGCTCGATGCCGCAATGGCCACTCCCAGGGGACTGCCATCGGCGCCATATTTCAGCACCTGGTTATTCCGATTGCTGGATACATAAAGCACGCCGCCCTCGTCGTCGAACAGCAAGTCCGCGGGGTCCACGATGTTGCTGTCCGCAATAAACACGCCGGTACCGATAGGCGTTCCCGTCAGACTGTCGAACCGCAGAATCTGGTTCGTCCCCCAGTTTGCCACATAGAGATTCCCGTCGATCGGACCAAAAGCCAGGCCCGTCGGGCCGTGCAACAGACCGAGGTCGGAGGACACAAACACGCGATCCAAGACGCCGGTGGACGCGTCATAGCGGAGGATTTCGTTGGTCAGACTGCTCGAGACGTACAGATAGCCATCTGTATGCAGGACCATGTCTGACGGCCCATCCAGGCCTCCTGCCATGTCGGAACGCGGCGCGAAAACACCGAGGAACTTTGCTTGATCGTGTACTTCGTTGACGATCACGTCGTCGACAGAAATCGAAGTCTCGTCGTTGAGAATGGTGAGCGTGCCAAGAGGATCGACAAGGGTCGCGGGGTCACTACCAATCGCGAGCGAAATCTGAACGAAGAACTTCTCGTGGTCTTCAATGATCTCATCGCCGTTGATGGTGAGCGGTATGTAGCCAGTAACGCTCGGCTGCCCCGACGCCAGCGCGAGGGTGAGCGTGTCGGCGGTCGACACATAGTCTTGGTTGGACGACGCCGTGCCGTCCGCCGTGACGTAATCAACGACCACCTCCAGAGACGAGGTAGTGTCATCGAATCGAGTCAGAGTTACCGGCAGATTAATTGTCTTCTGCCCTGAATCACCTTCGATTTCCACCGCGTCGCCGATCTCCAGTACCGTGCTCGTATCCACGCGTGTGTCAAATTGCCAGTTGAGAATGTCGTGATCCTGGGGCCAGACACTGTCGGTAGCTGCCGAAAAGCCGATCCATGCGCGGCCTGTGTCCAGATCGAGCGTTTCAGCGAGGTCTACCGAGACGCTCAGAACCGGATCGACCAGATCGTCCAGGTAGACATCCATCGTTCCGGGAACATAAGCAATGGTGGCCGTGTGCACCTGACCATCGTCCAGCCGAATGTCATCGTCCCTTGGGTAGTAGAGACCTAGGGAATGATCACGATAGTAGCTGTTTGGGCCGGTTCCTCCGGTTTGGACGCTGATGTGATCGCCTTGCCCCCGATCGTAGGCAGGACCACTCAAGTCTTCTCGACCCACATCGAACTCCACGGCAAGACTGTTCAGCATCCCAGAATATCCTAGACCATTGCCGCCTCCCATCAGGGCGTCCGCACGGTAGTTCTGAATCACAAGGGCCAGCCCCTCGGGACCGCCGCTGGTGTCTGCCCACGCCGAATTCATACAGAAGTCAAACGAGGTGATAAACGGCACGGAGACAAACTGCGGTTCGACATACCAGCTGGCTCCGACGCCCGTGCCCGGGGCCGGGGCCAACCGCAAGAGATTGTCGCCGGCCACGGAGGCCACGCCCAGCAGATTGAGTTCGCTTGGGTCGGCAAAATCCGCGTAGGTGAAACTCAGCATCCGCCGATCCTCCAAGGGTTCATGCCGCAGATGGCGGACACGCGAGTGATTTTGGAGCCGCGGGTGAATGGACCGATTCTTGCGGGCGGAATGTTTTCGGCGTGACGAACGACGGCTGAGTGCGTGCACGGACATTTCTGGATCCCCTGTGTTGGCCTGGGTATTGCCTTCGATGCTAGAATAAGAACAGCTGCTTTCCCCGTGCGCATAACGAGCGCCGTGGGAGGTGTTGGGCCGGTGAGGATCTTGTTTGCTGACTTGGGCCTCACCGGCCGCTTCTGTTAATTCACTTCTTCATTTCTGTGTCTGGGTGTCAGGTCACGTGTGATACCCGTGCGGGGTGTCTGTTTCGTGGCGTCCGGCACCCAGGGTGCGCTGGTCGGCTGCGCCGTGTGCGCGACCCTTGGGCTGTGGCATGTAACGCCTTCGGCGTACGAGCCTGTTAATTGCTGTCGTGCACGCCGGTCTTCTCCTCTTTTTCTGACTTCTCTGCTGGTGTCTTCATCATGTCCAACAACTCGGCGGCCTCGGCGCGGAATCGCTTCAGCTCTTCGTCCGCCGGTTTGTGCTTCTCCATCCACTCGACGGACTTATCGTATTGGCGACGTGCTTCCTCCTGGTGACCGAGCTGCCAGTGCGCCATGGCCAGAAACAGCCAGTCGTGTACCGAGCCGCCCGAGCCTAGCTCCACAGACCTCTCCAGCGCGTTGATCGCCTCATTCCACTGCCCGTTGCGATAGCGGGCCGTGCCGAGCGTGTTCCAGAAAGCCCCAACTTTCGGTGCCAGCTCGACAGCTTGCACCGCATGAGCCACGGCTTGCTCGGGCTGTCGCAGTCCCCGATCTGGCGCGTTGGCCAATACCCACGCCAGAGAGTTGTGGGCGTTGGGGAGGTCCGGTTGGAGTCGGATGCTCTCACGGTACTCGGCGATGGCCTCCTCCAACTTCCCCTGTTCCTGCAAGGCCCAGCCCAGGAGGTTGTGGGCGAAGGCGTAGTCTGGCTTGAGTTGGATGGCCTGTTGGAACTGAGCGAAGGCCTCGTCCAGTTTTCCCTGTTCCCTCAAGACGCCGCCCAGGTTGGTGTGGGCAATGTAAGCCTCAGCAAAGGGCTTGAGTCGAAGGGCCTCACGGTACTGAGCGATGGCTTCCTCCAGCTTCCCTTGTTCGTGCAAGAGGTGGCCCAGGTTGGTGAGAGCCTCGGGCTTGTCGGGCTGGAGTCGAAGGGCCTCTCGGTATGCGGCGATGGCCTCGTCCGGCTTCCCTTGTTTCCGCAAGGCATTTCCCAGGTTGTAGTGGGTACCGGCGTCGTCAGGCTGGAGCCGGATGGCCTCGTGGTAGGCGGCGATGGCCTCCTCCAGTCTTCCCTGGTCACTTAAGACGTTGCCCAGGGCGTTGTGGACGCCGGCGTCGTCAGGCTGGAGCCGGATGGCCTCGCGGCACGCGGCAATCGCCTTCACAAGCTTGCCCTGTTTCTTCAAGGCGGTGCCGAGGTTGACGTGGGCTTCGGGGAAATCTGGCTGCAGTCGAACGGCCTCACGGTACTCGGCGACGGCCTCCTGCAGCTTGCCCTGTTCCTGCAAGGCGATACCCAGGATATTGTGGGCGCCGACTTCGTCTGGCTTGATTCGGATGGCCTCACGGCACTCGGCGATGGCCTCCTCCAGCTTCCCCTGTATCACCAAGGCCCTGCCCAGGTTGTAGTGGGTCGCGGCGGCTTCGGGGTTGAGTTCGAGGGCCTCGCGGTACCAGACGATGGCCTCCTCCAGCTTCCCCTGATTTTCTAAGGCAAAGCCGAGGTTGTGAAGGGCGATGGCATTGAGCCGGTACGGATCTGCCAGACCCAATCGGCCCGCCTCCGTAAAGTCGCGAACCGCCTTGTCAAGCTCACCGCTCTTTCTGTGGGCGTCTCCTCGACGGACGTAGGCATTGGCCAGCTCCAAACGGTAGTCGGAGACATCGGGGGACCCATCCACCAGCTTCCGGAGAACCGCTATGCCTCGATCGAACTGGTCGTTGGCTGCAAGACAGCTGCCAAGTCGTGCACGATAGTCGGGTACGTCCGGATGCGCAGTAGCCAGTTGCTCGTAGATCGGCACGGCTATGGCGTGGGTCCCGGTGGCGGCCAAGTGGTCGGCCAGCTCGGACCGATAGTCGAGCCGGTCCGAGAACGCCTCTGCGGTCTTCTCGAACATGGCCAGCGTGTCGTCAAGACGATCGGTCTTTGCCATCTGGAAGGCGAGCTGGGCACGGAAATCAGGCCGGTTCGGAAACTCTCTGGCCAGCTTCAGGACGATCGGCATGGCGTCGTCGAATTGGCCGGCCTGGCAGAGCTCGGTCGCTCGAAGCTCGTACAAGTAGGCCAGCTCGTTGCGGTACTGGGGCCTTTCCGGACACTCTTTGACAAATCCTTCCAGCAACTCGATGGCTTTTGTCTTGTGTCCTGCCTCAAAGAGTACGCCCGGCAATCGCAGTCGGTAGTCAGGCAAATCGGAGTATTCGGCGCTGAGTTGTTCGCAGCCAGCGATGGCCTCGTTTGGCTGATCCCACCTGGCGAGGTTGCGAGCGTGCAGCCACCTCGCGCGACGAAGTTGTGTTGCGAATAGTTGATCTTCCGGATAAAGCTCGCACAGCCGCTCAAGTGGTTGGAACGACTCCCAGAAGTTCACTGACTCTTCTCGAAGTTCCCCGTGCATTTTCAAGAAGCGATCCGCAGGAGAGGCGTCCCAGATGCGGACTGTTCGATCGTGGGATGCTGAGGCAAGGCGCATTCCGTCCAGACTCCAATCCAGCTCATTTATCCTTCCGGCATGCGCGTCACACGTCCAGACTCGGCGACCCGTCGATGTATCGAAGATGCTGATTGTCCCCTCCCCGGTCGCCGAGGCAATCCGGATCCCGTCGGGGTACCACTTCACTTTGCGCGCGTTCGACTTCATCTCTCGGATCGGTGTCCAGTCCGTTGCGTCGTAGATGATGATCGCCTCCCCCGTGCACGTGGCAAGCCGTTTGCCGTCCGGACTCCAGCTCAAGGATTGGTTGTGATGCCACGCCGCGCCAGTGCTTACGACGGTCTCTTCACGCAATTCCGCATCCCAGACGCGAAGGCATCCTTCTGCTCCGGCCACCAACTGCCCGCCGTCGGGACGCCAGGCAACCGGCCATTCTTCGCCAGTCACTTTTGCATACGCCGAGGTGGCAAGTTCTCGGCCCGTGTCAGCGTCCCAAAGTACAACCCGCCCTCTCATCTCACCAAACTGACGCCTGAAGGACCCCGCTGCCAAGACCTTGCCATCCGGACTCCAAGCCAGGGAGGCTACTTCGTCTCCACAGTCGAGCGGAGGGAGCATCTGCTTGCCGGTTGCCGCATCATAAATCCTCACGTCGAAGGGTAGGGCGCTGCTGCCTAAGTCACCAGAGGCAAATCGTCTCCCGTCAGGGCTCCAAGCGACGGAAGAGTTCCAGAAAGGGTAAGGTTGTTGTATGGAAAGCGTCTCCTCGCCCGACTCGACGTCCCACACCTTGAGCATGCCGTACTGTAAACCAGCCAAGAGGCGGCGGCCGTCGGGGCTGAACGCTACGCTGAGTGGCAACCTGCCTGCGGGCGACAAAGTAAGGGGGCTCGGGATTGCGGCAGCATCGAAGACTTTGACATATTCGCTGCTGACCAAAGCGATGAGTTCCCCCTCCGGACTCCAACTTACCGACGAAGTGCTGGGGCTCGGAATCAGCGAGACTTCCTGGCCCGTTTCCGCGTCCCGGATCGTGATCCCGGTTCCTCCCCTCCTTGGGGCCGCCAGACGCTGCCCGCTTGGGCTCCAACTGGCGTGCTGCCCCCAGGTCTCCCCAGCGACTGACGAGATCTTTGTCCGGGCCTTCAGTTCGATGATGTCGTCACCCCATACCACGCGACTCCCGTCCGGGCTGAGCGCGGCCCTACCCCCACGCACTTCACTCCAGCTCGCAGCTTCTTCGCCAGTCGCCGTGTCCCAGATCTTCAGGGTCCGACGGCGATTGACTCCGACGACTGCCATAAGCTGGTTGCCATCCGGATGCCAATCCAACGACGACACACCACCGTGGTCGCCGCCGAGTGACGCCAGTCTCTTCCCCGACTTCGAATCCCAAACCAGGACCCTGCCGTCATCTCCGCCCGAAGCAAGGCGTACACCGTCCGGATTCCAGTCGACGCGCTGGACCGATGCCGTATGCCCCCAAAGCGACTGGACGATCTCGCCCGAGGCGAGATCCCAAACCACGATAATCCTGCGATCTCCTCCAGCAGCAAGGCGTCCGCCGTCCGGACTCCAGGAGATCGAATTGATCGTACCCGCGCATCCATCGAGCGAGGCTTTGAGTTGGCCAGTGGTGACATCCCAAATATTGATTAATCCGGTCTGGTCGACCGAAGCCAGTTCTTTCCCATCCGACCTCCAGGTGATCGCAGAGTTAGACCGTTGGAACCGGAACGTGAAGCGATCGCGATGCAGCAGCGAGTACAGGTAGTACCATTCCCAGCCGCGATAATCGGGGCGTCCTGGTTCCGGAAAGAGCGTGTCCAGCGAATCGCGCAGGCTTATTGTTCTTCCCGCTGTCCAGTCATGGGTTGCCAGTCCAATATTCGCTACGTAGAGGTCGTACTCAGCGGCATCCCGCTGACGTTGGGCCAACTCCTCCTGCTGCTTGGCGATGGCCCTGGCATCCAGCGCGTCGGCACGATCTTCCTTGGCTTGAATGAGGTTCGCGTTGGCCACGCCCTCGGCCTTGAGCGCCCATGCGGCCAGAGACGCACTGACCACGGTCGCGATCAGCAGAACGGTGGCAATGGTCGCCACAGCAAGGAACTTTGCCTTGTGACGCCGGGCAAACTTCTTTACGCGATAAGCCGTCGATGGCGGACAGGCCTCGACCGGTTCGTCATCGAGATACCGCTGAACGTCCTTGGCCAATTCATTGGCCGATTCGTACCGCCGCGTGCGGTCCTTCTCCAACGCCTTCATCACGATCCAGTCCAACTCGCCGCTCAGCTCCTGGGTCAGCGTGCGAAGATCGGTGTGGTGCTTCTCGGCGACGGTTTCCAGGGCAGCGTCGACCGTGCTCAGACGTGTGCTTGGCTTGGGCGGCTCCTCCTCCCGGATGATCCGCTTGACTTCGTCCAGGCTCGAACTTCTGCAGTCGCTCTTTGTCAAACGGCGTGGTCCCGGTCAGCAACTCGTACAGCAACACGCCCAGCGAGTAGACGTCGGTGCGAGTATCGACATCCTGCCCCGTCCGTTCCGCCTGCTCGGGGCTCATGTACAGCGGCGTGCCGATCATCTGCGCAGACATGCGTGTACAGCGACTGATCGGTCAGCTGCTGGTGAACGGCTTTGGCGATGCCGAAGTCGATCACTTTGGGGACCGGCACCGTGTCGTAGGTCGTGACCAGGATGTTGGACGGCTTGATGTCCCGGTGGATGACGCCTTTCTGATGAGCGTGCTGGACCGCCTGGCAGACCTGGATGAACAACTCCAGCCGCTGGCGGGTGGTGTAGCGGCACGCGTCGCAGTATTCGGTGATTCGGGTGCCTTCGACCAGTTCCATCACGAAGTAGGGCCGCCCGGATTCGGTGCTGCCGCCGTCCAGCACCGTGGCGATACACTGGTGATCCATCAGGGCCAGGGCCTGCCGTTCGGCCTCAAAGCGGGCCACGACCTCCCGGGTATCCATGCCCGGCTTGATGATCTTGAGGGCCACTTTGCGTTTGACCGGCTCCTTCTGGACGGCCATGTAGACCACGCCCATGCCGCCTTGGCCGATCTCGTGGACCAGCTTGTAGCGGCCGATCTGTATGCCGGGCTTTTCGGCAATGGGAGCGACGTCGAGCGTGGGATCGATGGCAACTCGGGGCGATTCAAGGAATCCAGGCTGTTCTTCGTGCAAACGTAGCAGCGTGTTGATTCGTTCGAGAAGCTCGGGATGGTTGCCACAAACCTGGTTCAGGTAATCATTGCGAGCTTCCGCCGACTCAATGCTGCACGCCACTTTGAAGATGGCCTTTTCGTCGAGTGTGCTCATGTGATTTTCCCATTGCGGGCTTACGATTTACCCTCTATTGAACCAGTGCGAGAATTACGCGAAGAATGGCTGCAGCAAATTTGAAAAAAAATGCGGCAAGTTTCGCGTTACCGTTCTGCTGGACGGTGGCCCGAGATTTCTGCGAGGAGCCAGGACTTGGCGTAAGCCCACTCTGTTTTGGCAGTTGCGGCGGATATCCCCAGCGTGTCGGCAGCTTGCTGGTTGGTCAGGCCGACAAAGAAACGAAGCTTGATGAGACTCGCCGCCCGCAAGTCGCTGGCCTCCAGTTTTGCGAGGGCATCATTCAGAACCAGCAGGTCTGTCTGAGGGCCTTCGATCTCGGGATCCACCTGTGACAGTTCAATCCGATTACGCCCGCCCCCGGCCTGCGGCCCGGCTTTTCGCCGAGCCTGCTCGACAAGAATTCGCCGCATAGCCTCAGCAGCGGCCCCGAAGAAATGCCCCCGGCTGTTCCAGTGCTGGGCCTTGTCCACATCCACCAAACGAATGTACGCCTCGTGAACCAAGGCCGTGGCCTGCAGAGTCTGCCCCGGATCCTCTTGAGCCATTCGGGCAGCGGCCAGTTTCCGCAGCTCTTCATATACGAGGGGTAGCAACTCCTCCGCCGCCTGGCTGTCGCCCTGTTCAATGGCAGAGAGAATCTGCGTGACATCGCCCCTCTGCTGCGGGGAGCGAGCGGGACCGGAAGGGCCTGTGGTGGGGACAGGCTCATCTGAAGAGTCGTCTTCGCGCACGTCGTCACTGAACATACGCCAACTCCGCTGCCCCAGAAATCATTCACCAGGTGCGCCACGGCCAGTGCGTATCAGACGCTGACCTTGCAAGAGTGAATGTAACACATCCGCGTGGTGGCATGTGAACGCATACGGCCACAAGCCAGCTCGGAGAGTAACTCTGCACGTGGGGCGAACCTGGATGGCTGCTGTGGCGCAGTTCTGCCAGGTCATGCTTGGCAGCTGCAACGAGTTCGGTTGGCTCTAGCTGCCGGTTTGGCGTTGCTCCACGCACCGTTGAGCGTGGCTCGTTGGGGGTGTGATCCTGGCGCTGTCCGGGCGCCGTGACGCGGGTCGCCCACATCCTGGACACCGCACAGTCGCGGCAGAATCATGTCGGCTTGAGCCACTGAGCCAGATGTCCACACATTGCGATTGCGAGCATGTCAGAGAAGTGTCAGAGAATTGGTGCTATTCCAGCGTAAAGTATGTCATATATGGAAAGCGTGGCGAGATCAGCCGGTTTGCACGTGAAGAAGTAAGTGCTTTTCCGACAGCGGCTTACGACGCTGCTTGGCTCCCGGACCGCGTTTATGACCGTCGGCCTCCGGAGCCGAAGGCTACAGGTTCGAATCCTCTCGGGGATACTGTAAGTCATTTCTGAAAAGGCACTTACAGTGCCGCTTCGCATAGTGCAACCGAAAGGCCCAAGAGGCCGACGGTTGTAGTATTCGTATCTGTCCAAAATGCTTGCCTGAACACGACTTCGGGCGTCGGTGCAATTTGTGCCGTATCGTAGCGGCACAGTTGTCCGGGCAACATGGTGTGCGATTTCATGGCGATACGTCGATGGCGCGACCCGCGTGAGTCGGCATCCTCTCCTTCTTCTCGGCATTGCTCAGGTTGATGTCTGCCTGGCTGCGCAGGTCTGAAGTCTTGTCTGATAGAGTAGGTTCAGGTACTCATCCCATTGCCTAAGCCAGGGAGACACGGGTGGACCGTGCTGTTATTGACGATCGATCACCACCGGCCGCGAAGATCGCCCTCTTTCGATCGCTGTTTCGCGGTCGGGAGGACGTCCACGCACGTCGTTTCGAGAGCCGAACGTCAGGCAAATCGGGGTACTCGCCGGCATGTGGTAATGAGTGGCTGCGGGGCACCTGCGAGAAGCCTCGAGTGAAGTGTGCGGTCTGCCAGCATCAGCAGTTTCTACCCGTGACAGACGAGGTGATTCGATGGCATCTTTCCGGGCGAGATGATCGGGGTGCCGAAATCGTCGCGGGCGTCTATCCGATGCTGTTGGACGAAACTTGTTTCTTCCTTGCGATGGACTTTGACAAGACCGGTTGGCAGGAAGATGCACTTGCCGTCCTTGAAACGTGTCGACGAATCGATCTGCCAGTCGCTTTGGAAAGGTCGCGATCCGGCAACGGTGGACACATCTGGATGTTCTTCGAAGCCCCGATTTCTGCCGCGCTGACGCGCCGCCTTGGTTCCCACATTCTCACGGAGACGATGGAGTCCCGGCCGGAAATCGGACTCGACTCGTATGATCGTTTCTTTCCCAATCAGGACACCTTGCCGCAGGGAGGATTCCGAAACTTGATAGCTCTGCCGCTCCAGAAGGAACCCAGGAACAAAGGCAACAGTGTCTTTGGACACACGTAGTTCGCTGGCAGAACGAGACTATGTCACACGCAGCGCGGCACGCGAGTCGAGTTGGAGACGGAAGAGTATGCCGCAACGATCGGCTCTACGGAGCCACGCGATTCAAGAACCGCTGTTTCGGAGCACGTCCTTGATCCGCTCCCGCGCGGCGGGAGAGAGAGTCGCTTCAGGCGCCGACCTGTCACCGACGAGTAGTTCCGGATCCTGTTGTGCCGCGCGTCGCAGGAGACGTACCTGACGCGCAAATCCGGCACACAGCCGGCAGAGGCGCTAAGTGCATCCACAATTCCATTCGCTGGCGCAACGGCAGTTGCCGTTCCATGGATTCGGAAACCAGTTTGGAAACCTCTCGACAACGGAGCATGGTCAGACATCTCCCCATTTTTCGAGATGTGTCTTCATGCAATTCATCAGCCGCAATCGCGCCCTGTGGAGGAGCACCCACAAATTGGACGGAGTGATCTCCAATTCCCTACAAATGCTCTCACTCGACAGATCTTCCACTTCGCGCAGCGAGAAAACGTCGGCTTGCCGCTGCGGAAGACCGTCAAGGCATCCGCGAAGGACCTGCCAGAACTCCTCGCGTTCCAGCAAAGCTTCCGGTTGGCGACCAGATATTCGAGGATCCAATCGCCAGTTGCCTTTCTCGTCAAAGAGAGTTTCGGACGGATCTTCACCACGTTCAGTTCCTTGCCCCGCGTCGGGTCGATTGCGCCGGCGCACGCAGTCAATGATCTTGCGTTTTAGGATACCCAACAGCCATGCCCCCTCGGCCCCGGCCCCGGTATACTGATCCTTTGCACGCAAGGCCGCCACGAACGTCTCCTGGACGACTTCTTCGGCGGCGTCGGGATCCCGCAATCGCGACAGCGCGTACCGAAAAAGAGTGTCACCGTGGAGATCCACCCACGCTGTAGGATCCAACGTGTTTCCCGGTTGGCTGCTCTGTCCGCTCATACTCGCTCCGACATCGTCCGTGGAATTCTGAGCAACACTATTTCATATCTCAAGAGACCCACACTTGCACTAACACGACCTTGACGCTCGGAGGCAGCAGCCAGTTTCGCGGCTCGCTGATGATGAGCCAAAGCCATGAAGCGCTGCTCATTTCTTCGTGGTCATGCATGAGCGCCAGTCGACCGGAGTAACATACCACTACATCGTACTTTCACGAGAAGTTGGCAACAAGTGACGCACTGGAGACCGGTCAGAAGTCAATCACCACTTGCAGGGAGTCGAGAGACTTTTTGCACGACGTAAAGACCTCCATCACGCCCAGCGCCTCGATGATCTCGCCGTCGGTGGCACCTTCTTCGTGCAGCGCCCGAAACGTTGTGTCGCTGATCACCTTCATGGTAAAATTCCTTTTCGGTATTCTCGTCCATTTCACTTGCCGCCCCGCGGGACGAGCACGGTTCGGTCCCCTGGCAATGACGCACATCGCTGCTCGTTCTTACGGTCTCCCGCACACACAGGTTCCTGGCCTATCTTGCCGGTCTTATCGAAAGCAGGTGGAATTTGCTGCCACCCCAGAAATCACACCATTGTATGTAAGGAGTCGCGGGACAGCCCGTCATAGTGGAGTGGCGAAAACCCGCATGGATCGCCTCAGGAACGACTGCCGAGGTGGTCCGCGGCGTACGACATGAGGAGCAAATATGGCATCCAGTGATATCGCAACCCCGAAACCGGCCACCAAGGGTGGACTATGGAAGAAGCTGGCACTGCTCTTGCTTGTCGCTGTAGTCGTGGGTGTGGCCTACGTGCAATTTGGCGACGTCCTGACCTTGGCCAATATGGCTCAGCAAGAATCGCAGTTGCGTGCTTTCCAGCAGCAGCACCCGGTACTTGTCTACGGGATGGCCTTTTTCGTCTACGTTGTCGTCACCGGCCTTTCGCTGCCCGGCGCAGCGGTGCTCACGCTCGCCTACGGCTGGTACTTTGGCATTCTCCGCGGTGTGATCGTCGTCAGCTTTGCCTCGACCAGCGGTGCGACCCTGGCATTCCTGCTCAGTCGCTTTTTGTTTCGTGACGCCATTGTGCGTCGCTTTGGCGATCGATTGGACAAGTTCAACCAGGCCTTGGAGCGGGAAGGCCCCTTCTTTCTGTTTACGCTCCGATTGATCCCGGCCGTGCCGTTTTTCGTCATCAATGCCGTGATGGGACTGACGCCGATTCGCACGCGGACCTTCTGGTGGGTCAGTCAACTGGGGATGCTGGCTGGAACGAGCGTTTATGTCTATGCAGGTTCGAGTGTCCCTGACCTGCAGAGTCTGGCAGACAACGGCATTAGTGCAGTGTTCTCGCCAAGTCAACTCACGCAGATCGTGATCGCCTTCGTGCTGCTGGGCATCTTTCCATTGGCGGTCCGCTGGCTCGTGAAGCTGCTTTCCTCTGGCAAGAGCACGGAAGCAACGAACCGGCTGGGCGACAAGTCGCCGCCGGCGTGAATACTCACTTGGCAGACAAGGTTCGTACATGATTACGACTATGACAAACGCGAGGAATACGATGCCTGAACTCGTTCAGCTACTACCCAGGGATGAACACAACCAGCAACTCGAGTCGAATGTCCATCCGCCCGACTGGGCCAACCCGACACCGTCGGGACGTTACAACTTGGTCGTGATCGGGGCGGGCACAGCTGGTTTAGTCACAGCCGCGGGAGCGGCCGGACTGGGGGCCAAAGTTGCCTTGATCGAACGCAGCTTGATGGGTGGCGACTGCCTGAATGTCGGTTGCGTGCCCTCGAAGGGGATTATCAGTGCTGCTCGCGTCGCGGCCGGCGTGCGGCGAGCACACGAATTCGGGGTCGACGTGCCGGAGGGCGTGCGGGTCAATTTTTCCGCCGCGATGGAACGTATGCGCAGGTTGCGCGCCGGCATCAGTCCCAATGACTCCGCTCAGCGTTTTCGTGATCTCGGAATCGATGTCTACTTCGGGCAGGGACGCTTCCTGGATTCCAACACGATCGACGTCGATGGGACGACAATGCACTTCAAACGCGCCGTGATTGCCACAGGCGCCCGAGCGGCCGCGCCGCCGATTCCCGGTTTGAACACCGTCGACTATTTGACGAACGAGACCGTCTTCTCGCTGACCGATCTTCCACGGCGACTGGGAGTGATCGGCGCCGGCCCCATCGGCTGCGAGATGGCTCAGACCTTTGCCCAATTTGGCTCCGAGGTGTTCCTGGTGGAGGCGGAGCACGGCATCCTGCCGCGAGAGGATCGCGATGCGGCGAAGATCGTACAGCAGGCCCTCGTGCGTGATGGGGTTACGTTGCTCTGTTGTGGCCACGACATCGCGATCAAGAACGGCAACGGCATCCGCTTGACCGTGGAGTCGCACGGTCGTGCGTACGACGAGGCCATCGACCAGTTGCTCGTGGCTGTGGGGTGCGCACCGAACGTCGAGAACCTCAATCTGGAAGGCGTGGGCGTGGAGTACAGTAGGAAAGGGATCCAGGTCAACGACCGCATGCAGACAACGAATCCGCGCATCTATGCCGCCGGAGACATCTGTTCGCCCTATCAATTCACCCATGCAGCGGACTTCATGGCGCGGATTGTGATTCAGAACGCACTATTTAAAGGGCGTGCGAAGTCGAGTTCGTTGACTATTCCGTGGTGCACGTACACTTCTCCGGAAATCGCCCACGTAGGGCTGTACGAGCAGCAAGCGAAGGAACAGGGCATCCAAATCGATACCTTCGTCCAGGAACTGGGAGAGGTCGACCGCGCAATTCTGGACGGAGAAACGGACGGTTTCGTCAAGGTTCACGTGAAGCAAGGTAGCGATCAGATCGTGGGAGCGACCATCGTGGCTCGCAGCGCCGGCGACCTGATTTCCGAGATTACGCTCGCGATGACCCACGGTCTGGGCCTCAAGAAGATCGGCAGCACGATCCATCCCTATCCCACACAGGCCGAGGCGATCCGCAAGCTGGGCGATCAATTCAATCGCACGCGATTGACGCCGTTAGTGAAGACGCTCTTCAAAAAGTGGCTGGCATGGACTCGCTAACGCGGGACACTGGCAACTCGCGTGTATCAGTGTGGAGGCGGCAACGAGGCCTCATCATGGGCGTCATGGTGGTAATGTGAACCAAGATCATGGAAGGAGACAGTCATGTCACGTGAAAGTGAGGTTGTCAGCCGTTCTTCCTTTGACGCCAGGAGACAGACGCCCCACGTTTTTTCCACCAGCACGGTTGTGCGGGCGATGTTTCATGCTGCTTTTGGCCACGGTCGCCGAGGGCAGTTGTGGTGGGCACTGGCTTTCTTGGCCGCCATCCCTCTTTCGCTGCCCGCGTGGCGGTTCCGCGCGGAAACGGGATATTGGGTCAATGCCTGGTCGCAGGGAACTCTCTCGCCCGACTCCCCGATAGATGCGGAGGTGATCACCCCTTCCATTTCCCGTCGGCAGATCACTCCCGTACAGCGGAAAGAGGGATTCAGTCTGAGCTCCGCCATTGTTCCCCTCTCTGCACTTCAGTCGGGTGGACCGGGCAAAGACGGTATTCCAGCATTGACCAGCCCCCCGTGCATCCCCGGTGCGTTTGCTTCGTACCTGTCCCCGCTCGACCGCGTGATTGGCGTGGTTGTTCAATCGGATGCCCGTGCGTATCCAATCAGCATCCTCACGCACCATGAGATCGTCAACGATCGCGTGAAGGACGTACCGATTGCCGTGACTTATTGTCCTTTGTGCGATTCCGCG
This sequence comes from uncultured Planctomycetota bacterium, assembly GCA_963700575.1. Lineage (GTDB taxonomy): Bacteria > Planctomycetota > Planctomycetia > Pirellulales > Pirellulaceae > JAJRVM01. The sequence continues at coordinate 871,697 of CAVOYC010000005.1, forward strand.
GTTGTCTTCGACCGCCGAACGTCATTGGGCGAACGCGAGTTCGGCGTATCGGGATTGCTCTATAACAGCAATGTCGTCATGTACGATCGGCGCGGTCGGCCCGAGAGCCTTTGGTCTCAATTGATGACGGGCGGGATTTCTGGACCTGGTGCCGGACAACCACTCAGGACGCTCCCCCTGGAACTGACCACCTGGCGAGACTGGCTCACGCGATATCCGCATACCAAGGTCTTGTCTCCAGAAACGGGGTTTGAAAGAGACTATAGTCGCAATCCCTACACCCGCTACTTCAGTCGTCCGCAATTGATGTTTCCGGTCCGCCCGCTGAGCAAAGTGCTGCCAGCGAAAACCCCGGTACTCGGAATCTGGACGCAAAACGCTGCGCGGGCCTATGTCGCAATCGCTTTTGCCGGCCGACCGCCCACGGTCAAGGACAGCGTGGGAGGACGAAACGTGACGATCCAATTCATTCCCGCAGCGAACACATTGCGGGTCGTGGAAGCGGACGAAGGCGTCAGCTGGATGTATTCGTTCTGGTTTGCCTGGTACGCATTCCGGCCACACACCGACATTTTTCAACCCCATGGGGGTCGGTAGCATCACGTCGGAAATGGACGTGGAATTGCACTTCGCAACCCAGATCCGACGCCCGGTCAATATGTCGAACGCCTGAATCGATCGCGCCGAGTGGAGAATCAATTTGTCACCCGCGACAATTGGGCACGCCGCACAGGCCATTTCGCCCGTGAACGCTTCATCTTGTGGCACGCGCCAGAGTTCATTCTTACCCGGACCGAACTCAATTGGTGGTGAGGGCCCATTCGCCTGTCCGGCAGAGTTCGGACCCCGAAGCTGCGGCCATCGCAACATCGGCCACGAGTATCAAAATGGCAGCTGAGAGAGCTGTGGTTCGCATGTTATCGCTCGTACGTTACATCGTTAAGTCGGACTTTGTTGCTTTCTTTAAAAAATTTGCGACCAGCGGGAGCGGGCCAAACGCGCCGGAACGGCAGCTCCGTATTGGCTGCGGCCCTGCCACCTTGCAAAGCTAGTCTTCGACGATTCCGCAGTCATGGAGCCAGGCAACCAAGCTCGTCGGCCAGAGTGCCGTCGATTCGTCTTGACCGTCACCCAAGCCAAAGCCGTGGGAGCCTTTGCTCAAGATATGAAGCTCGGCATTGACCCCAGCCCTCAGCAACGATGCGTAGAAATCCACGCACTTGTCCGCGGGGGTCAGTTTATCAACACGCGCATTCACGATGAACATCGGGCAGATGGCACGCGTCGCCGATGCGGGTGCCGAGCGGCTCTCGATCCATTCCCGCGCGTCGTCCGGAATGCCCGGCACCATGTCATACGATGTACCTTTCGGTTGATCGCCGATTGTTCCGAGCAGTTTCCCCACGTGCATCTCGGTTGCAGCCGCCACTGTAGAACATGGCAGTAGTAATACTACGAATGGCACGGACCTTATCGCTTTCTTCCGCACTCGTTGACCCTTCTATGGCCAGATGGACTGGATCTGCCAGGCATCGAGGCTGTTCAACACGGCATCCTGTCCTTGGGCACGAACGGAAACTCCCAGACTATCCTTGCGTCCGGGATAGACGCGCATGGCGAGGTATTGCTTGCCGTTGGCGAACACCTCCACGACGCTACGATCAATGAAGACCCGCAGCTTCAGCGGTTCCCCGCCACGCCTCATGATGGCCCGTTCCGGCGGACGGAGCCAGACATCGGGCAGCGTACTCGAGCGGGATCCGTCCAGGACCACCTCGCCCGCGGTCTGATACCAGTAGGACAACTGCCGGTCGTGGTTGTAAAACGTGATCGAGGTCTGCTCCTCGGCGCTGGGTGAGCGCAAGACATTCAGTTGCACCCAGCGGGCTTCCTTGGGATCGATCTCCACCGCCAGTTCCAACGTGTTACCCTGGATCTGGTCCAAAACGATTTCCTCGTTTGCGGCAAGCACCGTCCGGCCGACGTGCCGATGTTCGCCCCGCAACGAAGCCAGTGCTTCAACCGGCTCGATCCGAAGCAGCTTGTCCGGTCCCAACGTCAGGCGCTGGGGAACGGACATGATCTGGTCCCAATCGTCGCTTTGTTTGGCGTCGTTGATGTTCAGGATGTTGATCACGCCTCCTTTTCCGTCGGATGCTGCGGATGGAGCATGAACACCGCCGGGAGCGACCCGGCCATGATTGAACCGGCCGTGTGCGTAGGGCTTGAATCTTTGGTCTGCGTAGTCGCCGAGAAAATACTGGCCTCCGTTGGTGTGACTGAAGAAGAGGAGGATGTGTTTGTCGCCGATCGGCTCAAAATTCGGACAGGCCCCGTCGTCATCATGACGGATGAAAGGCGTTGACGCCAGAAACCCGCCTCGGGCTTCCCAACGTTCGAGATCCTCGGAGGCCCACAACGATCTGCCCACCAGTCCGTAGTACGTGTCGCCTTCCTTCCAGATGTCCGAATCGCCATGGCCGCTGTTGACCGGTCCGATCTTGTCCCAGTTGAGCAGCAACGGATCGTCGGCGATCGCCACCATTTGTCCGGCGCCGATGCCTGGATAAAAGGCAACTACCCGATCCTCCTCCACCACCGTACTGCCGGAAAAACACATCCGTTCGATGCCAGGATAAATGGCGTAAGGCAGGTCGCGCCAGTGGACCAGGTCATCGCTCACGGCGTGTCCCCAGTGCTGGCGACGTTTCTTGATGTCTTTCGGGTCGGGAAACTCGTCGGGAGGATAGGCCTGGTAAAACAAGTGCCACCGTCCCTGCCAGAAGCAAAGGCCGTTTGGATCGTTCATCATGTTCTCTGGGCTGACGAAGTGATAAGCTGGGCGATAGCGGTCCGCGGCCAGCTTCTTCCGCGATGCCGCGAAGCGGATCATCAGCGCATTGGTCTTCAGTTCCTTCTCTTGTTCCGCGAGGGTCTCAGAGAACACCTGTCTCGGGACAGGAGACGCATACGGTTCCGGCCGGGGGCTCTTAGGGGTGACTTTCAGGATGGCGTCACCACTGGGCACAGTGCCGGTGACGACCGAATAACTGTCCGCGTCGGCCCTCTTTACGTTGCGGATTCGGTAGCTGGCACGCGTCGCGCCGGGAATGGACCGGCCATCCTTGCGCCATTGGAAGGGTCCGGCGCCAGTCGCCGGTGCGGCGAACGTGAGGTCACTTCCCTCGGTGATAGTGGCGCTGGAAGGTTGGGGTGCCGCCGCTGGTGCCGCCACTGACTGTCTACTGTTGATGAGAATATCCGCCCGGCAGATATCACCGACAGGTTCCCCGCAGGTATTGAACCGGAAAAACAAGTTGGTCACCTTTGCCAACTGCTATCCCGTCCAGGTCGTTGGTGATGACGTTGCCGATGTTTTCGAGGGCCACCATTTTCGTATCGCCCCCGCCGCTTCGTTTGATGATCTCGTAGCCAATCCCGTTGCCTTGGAGCGATCCGGAGCCGAACGTGTAATGGACGTCTATCACCATGTCATCGGGAGCGGTCCAACCGACAACCAGGCCGGCGGGAGAAGCACCGGCCTTGGGGTGCAACAACACTTCACCCGGCGCCCAGCGGGTATTGTTTCGACTTGAAAACTGCTCTTTGCCGGTGAGGTTTTTGCCGATGCCCCAGTAGCCAGATTTCTCACTCCACATCATGGGCGGTGTCGGAAAATCCGAACCCCAGATTTCGTTTGCGTCGCGGCTGCTCAGAGTCAGCAGAGGAAAGGCCGGAGGATCATTGGCGCGGTCATCCAGCCGGTAAGACCAGGTGCTGTCGGTGCGGTTCTCTGTGTAGGAAAAATCGCTGGCCAACGAGTATGTCGCTGCCTGGGCGGGGCTAAGGAGCACGGCCAGAACCGCCAAGGTGACTGGGCCGGCAAGAAATGGGCGTATGGTTGATACCTTCATGATGGTTTCTTTCTCTCCAGCACGAGTACCCAGTCCTGGGGCGATGGCAGGTCGGGGGCTGCGTAGACACCGGTCGGCGCGTCATGGCCTCTGGCCGCACGCTCTTCGCCGGGCACAAACTTGGTTGCCGACACCTCGAAGTTGTCGAACACCTGCCGTTGGCCGATCTGAAAGAGCCAGAGACCGGTTTTTCCGGACGTGGTGTTGCGAATCCTCACGGGCGGCGTGCGCCAGCTTTTCTCGCCATCGGAAACCACCAATGCCGCGTAATCGTCGGAAACTGCCGCGGTGAGCCGGATGTCCAGGCCGATCCCGGGCGTTTCCACTTGTCCGAGCGCGGCACCCCATGCCCCATCCCTGCGGTCATGAATGGCGACACCTTTGAAGTGCGGACTGTAAAAAGCGACGACGTAATTGTCCGGATCGTGGAACCGAAGCACAATGCCCGCCTCGGCATCGCTCCGGGCATCCACACTGACCATCAGGTCTTTGCCGCTGACCGTCTCGGTGATCGTCAGCATGCCCTTGGTTCCGACCAACCGGCCTTCCTTGCGTTGCGCCCGCGAGCCGTAGTCTTTCCAGGCGGATGCGTCCCCCGCGGCCTCGAGACCCACCGCGTCCCTGCCGAAACGGTCGCTGAAAAGCAGGGGCTCGCCATGTCCTTCAAACGAGGTGAGGAAATTGGGCATGACCGTCACCATGCCCTGGTCAAAGCGTCGGCCGGTGGCCGGATCGAAGTAGAAGGCAGAATAGGGAATATCGCTTTCGAGATCCTTGACGACGGTTCCTTTCCAGTTGTAGATCGTGCGCCGGGGTTGGTAGATGAATCGTACTTCGCCCGGGATCCCGGCGGCAAAGCAGTCCGCCTCGGCCCATTCAGGATGCGGCTCGAAGCGTGACCAGGGGTATTCTTCCAGCAGCTTCTTGCCGATGCCGATCTGGATGGCACCCGGATAGTTCATGCCCTCGCGCCAGGTCGTCCAGTCATACACCTTGCTGCCGCCGAACGCGCTGGAAGCACAGCCCGGATCGCCTTCCACGCTGGCGTGCCAGATTCCGGCCGCACCATATGTGTGACCGGCCGCGCCGCTGAGCATGTACATCCAGAACAGGTGGCGTTGGACGTACTGGAATCCCTGCTGCATGTGTCCTTCGTAGCAGGTCTCGCCCACCAGGGTCGGCATGACGGGTGCTCTGGCGTAGGCCGACGTGAACGTGCCGAGCGCCGAGCTGATCGCATCCTCTTGGCGATGACTCCCTCCAACCATGTCGTAGTCGATGATTAGGTCATTGCCCTCCTCTGGCCGCGTCTGCCTCCGCCCGAGTGCACGGTGAGCGGATGGCGGTAGGGATCGATGCTTCGGACGTACCGGCCCACTTCGCCCCACGGCCCCACGCCCCACTTGGTGTCGTTCGTCAACTCTCCCCCCAGGATCCAGAACACCGGGTAGGCGCCGTAGCGGGCCACCAGGTAGCGCCAGTGACGTTTCAACCCATCGACACCGACATGCTTCATCGCATCGCAGTCCGCCCGACCCCAGGCTCCGACAATCGCGGGAACCAATTCCGCATCTACCAAATGCTTCAGACGCCGGTCGGCATAGTCCCAGTACGCGGGATTGAGTTCCTTGAAATCTCTCGTCTTGTAAGGCATCCCGCCTTCGTTCTCCCAACTGGGCTCGAACGGTCCCTCGTCGGGATAGGGGCCGCAGACGATCTGGATGACCGAGAATCCTTTCTTCTTCCGATCGGCGGCCAACTCCTGGAAGCCTTCCCAGGTCATGCGTTTGCAGAGACACTTCCACCAGGTATCGCCGAGCCAGAAGAACGGCGTGCCGTCGGCGTGCGCGAAGTGGCGTCGGTCCTCGGCCACGCGGGGGAAGCCGTGTTTCAAAAGGGAGTTGTTGCCGGTGTAGGGTTTGATCTCGATCTGGCCTTCTATCCCGTGCAGCCCATGGTCATCGGCGTCGCTGCATTGCGTGCGGTAGCGGTGGATGCCGACCGCCGGCGATGCGTAGCGGACCTTCCACTGGTCGCCCCCCGCCCAAAACCCCGGCACCGTCTTCTGCGTGCCCCCGGGATCTGTGAAGACCACATCGAGCGTGACGTCCAGCAGCGGATTGACGTGATCCTTCTCCGCCCGGAATGATACTTCCACTGCAACGTTGGTCTCGGTTTGATGAACGCCACCTGCCGGCAATACGCGTTTTTGCGGCTTCTGCACTTTCGTTCCTTGATCAGCCGCACTGGACGACGAGGCGACGACGGATAACATCATGCCGACCACTAGGGCCAACAAGTCCGAGCATACGTTCATTCTGGCTGCCATGTTTTTTCCTTCTTTACCGTTGCCGTGTTCATTCGACTGCACAGTTGATGGCCCAGAGAAGCCTTTCACCATTCTGTCGATTGTTGGTCTTGATCACCAGACAAGCAGGTCCTTTTCGCCAAACACAAACCAGACATGCCGCACGCAGCCGGCGCCCTTCATACGGAAGACATCAACCGGTCTTCCGGCTTCGGCCTCGATATTCGCCGTGGTCCGCCGTGAACGGAAACCTGTCGGCAACTGAAGCAGGGGTACGGCGGGATCAACGTACGTCGCTGGAAGCGGATCAACCGATGCCGCTGGTTTCGGTGCTGCATCTTGAGCAGACGCCGAGTGCGTGAACGTGCCATGCAAGGCGATAGCGACAGCCATCAGCTTCCGTAAAATGAATTGGCCGCGTCTCTTGACTTGCCGTCTCCCACGCAAATGGGTTCCCCACTGGAATTCCAAGCTAGACTGTTGGGGCTCACTCCAGTTCAAATCGGCTCATTGCTGCCGAGACATGCTCAAACGCAAGCAAGTCATCAATTAGAAGTTCCGGCTTTTCCAGATGGCGCCAAGAGCCGAGCTGAACAATAACGTGTCCTCGCGCCGGATCGATGTTGCAGCCTTGTCCCCACGCACCACTGACCATGTAAGTACCATCTGGCTTGCGCAAGAAGTAATTGCGGAAGATACTGCCGCGAGGAACGAGATACGGTACAAATGGGGTTCCGACGAGCTTCTCAGGATCCCCTTTGTCAATCTCATCAAAGAATCGCCGGGGAACAATTTCTTCACCGTTGACAATTCCCTTCTGTAGACACATTTGTGCCCAGCGTCCCCAGTCACGAGGTGAAATTGACAAATTGTATGTGGTACTTCCCAACCAATCGCAGGTTACATACGCGTCTTGTTCAGGTCCCAGCCGCCGGTAGATGTGCTGACTGAACGCGTCTGCAAAGTTCTGTTTGAGTACGCTTTCTGCTGCCCAACCTGCGACATGTGGATCCGGTTCAGAGTAACTAAACTCTAGTCCCGGATCACACCTTCGCGTCAGCGATTTGAGAAACGCTTTATAGCCCTTCGGCACATTTGGGTCAGTAGAAGAATCTTGGGATCTGATGGCTCGTATATTATCCGATTTCTCGAGATTCACTACTGGTCTGCCATTCACGAGTTCGATGCCTTCATGAAATTGCATACCTGATTCCATATCCAATAGATGCCCAAGTGTCGTCCCGTCCCATTCGGTGTCCTTGAGCTCGGGTATGTACGTAGAGACATCCGCCTCTCGATCCAAAACGTTCTTCCTGTAACCCACACCTATGAGAGTTGCTACAGCTGATTTCACTCCAGAACAAATGTCATGTAACCGATGCGGCGCCATTCCATTAAAATGTTGCTCATTTAGGATGACAGCTTCACCTGATGGTGCAATCTTAATTGCCAAGAACGAGTTGAACATCATGTTCTCTGTAATACTTCCTTAGCGTCGTTTGCTTGCCTTCGCGAGTAGGAAAGACAATCTGGTCAAATGCCTCTCGTACCTCTTCTGCATTCTTAGGACGCGCATAGACCGAAACGGGTCCGTTTCCGCGCCAAATCCGATGGGTTGGTCGAACACTCCTTGTGTTTTGCAGTTGCCAACGGACTTTTTCGGGATCTGTTTCAACGAAATCCTCTGGCTTTAACCGCGTCCCATCCGACGCCAACCCATTATGCGTTATTCTGCTACTGTATGGATGAACTACGACTCCTCGTTCCGACTGAACTGGACCTGCAGGAGCAACTTTAACGCTTATCGCTTTTCCCTCTTGTATCGTTTCTGCCCAAACGACTTTTTCTAGTAAAGAGGATATTCCCAAAATAGTAGCGATGTGCGCCGCATTTTCCAGGAACTGACGTCGATCCATGTTCGCGCTCCTTGGTCGCCATGCACTGGTTCAGCGTAACGTTCGTTTCTTAACGCACTCGAATGGCCCCATTTTAGCCGATCGAACCGACCGCCGCTTTCACAACCCGATTCGCCCCTCTGCCGAGTGTGCTCAGCCGCCAGCCGCTTTCCGATAATACGGTGGTTTGATGGAGAACAGTCGCGGGCTAGAGTCCGGGAGGCAGCGGTATGTCGAGTCTGCCACAGATTGCTCGGACCGTGCCTTTCTTAATCTCGCGGTGTCTTGGCACCGACACTTTCCGCATATTCTCAGGATTCAACCAGACATCATGATTACCGCCGTGGTGGTGCAGCAGGCAGCCATGATTGCGAAGGTGGCGCTCTAACTCCGTTCGCTTCACAGCTCACCTCTACGATGACGGCTCAGCATCAGCAAGTTGTCTCGCCAGCTTGCTTCGCGATAAATTCAGTGCCTCGGCCGCATCCCGGCATTGGCGAAAGCCTCATCCAAAGACTCAGCCTCGGTAACCAGTTCCGGGTCAAGCGGCGACGTTACGACGTAACCACCTTCCTCGGCGGGTTCCAAGGACAACACCATTTCACCGTCACTGACGGTATATGCTTTGCTTGCTATCACTTTCTGCTACTCCACAAAGATGACATTACCTGCACGATAGCAGAGACCGGTCAATTCCAACAAGGTTCTGAAATCCGGTTCGGCCGCCAAATGCGACGAGCCGAGACATGCTGGGCACACCCAGTTCTCGACAACCAGGACGTAATCCGTCGCATCAATTGACCGGGCCGTTCCGAAAATTCCTTCCTTTGTTAGTGTACTCCGGCCGGAACCTTAAACTCAATAACGACTTGTGGGCGACTGTCCCAAAAACTCATCTCAAATCAAAGTGCCATCAACTCGTGGGCGCGGAGGTTTATGACACAGCACCCGACCCCGCTACAGAGTTGCCTGCCTGTTCACATGACATCACGTACCTTCTGACCCGAAAACACGCCGTAAGTCGTTTTGCGACCGCGCGGGTCGGTTCCCCAAATCGGCCAGACTTTGCCGGACATAAGAACCGCGGTGGCGCACGCCGGAGTCGCTTCTGCAGTTCTGTTTGGGCACTTCTCCTTCCCACCGCCGCTCGAACAAATTGCCGATCTGCTTGCCATCGATCGATATGTTGAGAATCGTGGTCACGACTTTGAATTGCGTGACGCGGTTGTTCTTGTCGCGGGCGTCAACCGTCACCTGTCGCATGACGAGGCTCTCGGGGTAGCTGCGGTATTGCTCTCCTGTCATTCCGCGTGGCTTGTTGGGACGCTGCCAAACGAGTATGTCACCCTCGGGGCTAGTTTCTGATACCCAACTCCCCTTGCGATCGTACTGAGCGCGAGCAACGATGTTGATGTTGCGTTTGTACAACTCCGACGCGATGAAGTAATCGTCGAATAACGCATCGGCAACAACGACATCACCAGGCTTGAGGGTGTCGTACATTCGGCGGAAGAGACTCTTATCGCCGGTGCCCTTGCCTTGGTACGGGGCGATGGCCAGATCGTGACAAGCGCCAGTTGCAAGCGATAGCAGCACGGTGATCCGGGCCAGAGGGAATCCCAGACCTGTCGCTTGCTGGGGCGGTTGCGGATACATCTGTTGATTTGCTGGTGTGTCCGGCATTGAGACGCTCGAGCCATCGACGATGAACACGGAGCGACCGTTCCACTCCCATTGGCGGGCCACGCCCAACTGTAACTCTTCTGCAGTCTGCCTTGCCAAAGTGGAGAGGATATTTGTGAGTATCCGACTCCGCGCATTGCAGTAGCTGGCTGTATTTGGCGAGCAAACGGTATTGCCATTAGCTGCACGATGCGCGATGATCGGCGACACAGCATCTCGGCAACTGTGGTCTTCGCTCAGTACCTGACTCAGAAAGCCCCAGATGGTCGTGACCGGGCTAAACACTCGGTCCCGATACTGGACACCATGTTCTTGGAGCACGTCCCGGATGCTGAGCCTCGGTCAGAATGTCCGCGAACGGGAGCCCCTCATTGCGCGCAAAACGGGCGCGTACCGCATCCAGACTCGCCATGGAACCGCCCTTCCATTTGACGGCGATCCCAGCCAGTTGATGAGAATTCCTTGCAGACGGGTCACTCTGAGGCGGAAATCCTGAGTAGAATTCCATGCCTCGGTTCAACTCACGGCTTTACCAGAGTTCGTTTTTGCTGGTCGCCATGGCAAGTCCTTGTCGTCTATATACACATAGACCACTTAACAATTTTGCCACTCGGTTTAAAAAAACGGAAAATCATGAACGCAGACACCGTGATGGACAACATCAGGAATGCATTTGAGCGTTCCGGAATAACCTTGAACGAGCTCGGAGAAGGCTTGGGCTATGAAGGCCCAACTGCAAAGAAGCGTGCGTGGTTCCTGCTCTACCGCACGTCAGATCCGCGCATCTCAACAGTGCTGAGCTGTGGCCCACACGTTGGGTGTCAAAATGAACGATCTTGTGAAATGAGAAAGGCGCAGTCACTTGCGCATCGCTTAAGCTAGTGCCATTCGTTGCATCGACCGCCGCCGATTTTGGGCGAAGTATGCAGCAAGCCACCGAATCTACAGGTGTCGACTCCGGCTTTGACCTCCCCCCGCCCAGATGATACTCTTATGGATAAGGAGCGACTGACGATGTCGGTGACAGAACAAGATCTGGAAGCCTTTGGCCGGTTTGCAGCCGAGCAGCTGAGAAATGGCGGCGCGGAGTCTCTAGAGGAACTCCTCAACGAGTGGAGAAAGTTACAACGTTGGAACGAACGAAATGCCATCTCCATTCAGCAGAGTGAACAGGGTCTATCCAAACCGCTCGACCTTGAAGCTGTCTTAGAACGCGTCGAAGAACGTGTGGCCGAAGCAGAAGAGAGCGAATGATGACTCGCGCGGTTTGGACGCCGCTTGCCGAGGATGACTTGGAAGAAATCCTCTTCCAAATCCGAGTCGTTGACGGCAGACCACTCACGGCGCGTCGCAACGGTGAAGGGATTCAGGAAGCTGTCAACACGAGAGCCGCACAGCACATCCCGGGCCAGGTCCACCCCGCAGCTCCCAACGGCTGGTTCTACTTTCGTTTCAAGCGGTGGCTTATTTTTTACCGGCTGCTCTCGGACGGCATCGAGGTTATGCGGATCATCGATGGGGTGAGACAAATTCAACGTCGTCCGCCCCGCGGCGCCTCTGAAATGCGATGCCATCAGCATCCGGATTCTGCCTCAAGTCGGATATTGCATGGGGGTCCACGAGGTCCAGCTGGAATTCGACCAGTGAATGTGAAATGGGACCATTGTCCCGTCCGAAGCACACCGCGTTTTTGTTGGCACAATGGTCGCGACCTACTTTGATTAGCTGAAACAGGACGCTCGATGAAACAGCAAACTCTGATCCCAGCGTGGCTGGTTTGCCAGAACGCAAAGCGAAATTGACACAGCGCTCGAGCATTTCAAGACGGCGAACGATGACAGCCAACAGCGAAAACTCTAAGCTCAGCTCAACGACCGGCGCCGTCGTTTGAACGGCCACCGCGAGGCGCTTGAGCGTTTGGAGAATGCTCGGCGGATCACGTCGACAACGGACGGCAGAGTGATTTACAACTGCTTTCGGTGGCGCATCTTAGGAAGTTGCTGCGGTCGGAGATTGTCGGCATCCTGAATTCGAACATCAGAATGAAATCCCGATAAAGCTCCTTCGTGAGCAGTCTGGCTCGATAATGTTCGACCAGCCCGGGCGACTTGAGCACGCCGTCCTCGAGAAACCAGTTTTCCAAGACCTCAGGCGGCGTGTGCCAGCCAGTGAGGTCCTTGCCGTTGAACAGCGCCGCAAAGCCCTCCGGCGGCACATTCAATCCTCCGGCCGGTTCCGCGGCGCCGGTCATGGCAGTCTGGCCGAGCGATACGAGCAGCGTCGTGGCGGTCAAACACCGCCATCCGATCGTGTGAAATATTCTCGTTCGCATAATGGTTCCTCGATAGGAGTATGTCAGTGTCGTTCGAGTGATTCCCGTCGTCGCGGCGCTCGCCAGGGCGTGGTCGAAGCAGCCCCGCGTTCTTCTCCAACGTCATAAACCAGATGGATTCGATAACGAAATGAAAGGGCTTGGTCGGCAGTTTGTCTTTCATGCCGACAAGGGAAGAATCCAGCTGGAAGTCTTGAAAATCGAGGGTCACCTGAAAGTCTTTCCCGCTTTCGAACTCATCAGCGGGGCGCATCGTAACAAAGCGACCGGCGAAGTCTCCGTTGGGGTGATTCATCGTGATACCAAAGTAGACGGAGTGCGCCGTCGCGAGGCGGCCGGTGACTGCGAGACGGGAGTCGGGCAGCAGTACGACTGGCGGATTGTCATCTTCCAAGACAATGAGCGGGGCCACGTAGATGGTTGGTCCTTCGGGTATCTCAAGCGGAATTGCTTTGCGGTTCGTGCCTTGCTCGTCCGTTGCCGCCAACCACTTCCAGGCGTTGACGGGTTTGGAGGATCTGGTTTCGGGAGTTTTGCCAGGCGATTTGGCGCGATCGCCTATGCTCGGATCTGGCTGTTTTTTGTTTTCCGCAGTTAGTCTTTCCCCGTTGGCCACATACGTCATGATCTTCACGAAGGAAAATCCCCGATTGGGCATGTCCGGGTCTATCTTCTCTTTCTCCTTCCACAATCGTCCGATCGTACCGCGTTACTGCTCAGTCAATTCGGCCATGCGACGGTCGACGTACTCCTGATGTTTGGCAGGTTCATACCCTTCCGGCAGGTCGCTGGCGTCGATCCGGGCCAGCAATGCCGCGTTGGAGGAGTTCATAGGGCGGGACTTCTGTCTACCCTCACCCCGGTCCTCTCCCCGGGAGGGAGAAGGGGCGGATGCAGTATCTTCTGGGGCAAGCTCTTTGATGAAAATGTTGCGATACTCGATCGGGACAAGGATTCATCTTGCCGAGGATGTCATCATCAAAGAAGACGTGCTTCTGCAACCGGATGGGCGCCGGCTCCAGGTTCATCATCCAGTCGGGATACGTGAATCGGTCATAGAGTACCTCGCCGTCGTATTCGGCGGATAAGGTCCGGCCCTGCATGGTCAGCTTGACCGTGTGCCAGACCCCGATTTCCGGATCGATGATCCGGATATGCGGTTCGTCTTCCTCCCGGAGTTTCCTGTTCCTGGCAATTCCGTGCGGCAGGAAGTAATAGCTTTCCAATTGCCCCACGCCGTCCTTGGATCTCAGGTTGAACTGCTCCTGGTCACCGAAGTTCGGAATCTCCGGAATGAGCCGGCGAAACATGATGCCGCTGTCGGAAATCGTCGGCATGCGAAAATCGAGCATCAGCACAAAATCCCGATACGCCTTCTCGGTCATCAGGTCGGCGCCCCACTGCCTGAGCAGGCCGGGCGACTTCAGCACGCCGTCTTCAATGAACCACATCTCCTTTGCTTTGGGCGACATTCGCCAACCGGAGAAGTCATTTCCATTAAATAGTGCGGCGAAGCCTTCGGGCGGAACGTTTATTTCACGCACCGACTCCTGAGCATCGGTAATCGTGGCGTGGCAGAGCGTTAGCAGCATTGCCGCAGCAAAGAACCGAACTTCAATCGGTGGAAGTGCTATCGTTTGCATAACCGTTTCCTGTTTGACATAAGAATGAGGAACCACGAACAACACGGCAGCCGACACGAAAACTCCGAAGACTCCTGTGATTCGACGGTTCGTCTGATTCGCAGCATTTCGTGGTCAGCTACTACAAAGTCCAACCTCCTCGGTATTCGCGTTGAATGAACTGATTCGCTTCCGGACAGTTCGTGACTCTCAGGTTCTCCGCGTCCCACTCGAGCTTTTGGCCGGCGCGATAGGCGACGGTTCCCAACAAGACAGTTTCGGTCAGTGGTCCGGAGTAGCCGAAGTGGGTTCCGGTTGGCGTACCTGTCTTGCATGCGGACAGCCATTCCTCGGCATGCCCCGGCGATTCGGGAATGGTCCTGTGGCGGGCGGTTGGAAATCGGCGAACTTTTCTCTTGGAAACAACTCATGCTTACCGTATTCGGCAATCAACATTCCTTCGGAGCCGACGAACAGAGTGCCCTCGTGGTAGTCGGGCATGTGATGTTCTTTCTGCAACGCCGGTCGCTTGCCGCCGTCGTGCCAGGTGAGTTTCACTGGCGGCAGTCCGCCTCGCGCCGGGAATTCCCAATGGCAGATCCGCCACAGGGGCGTGCTCTCGGGATGCGCCGGTGGCCCTTCCGCCTCGACCGTCAACGGATACTTCAGATCCAGCGCCCAAAACGGCAGGTCGAGCATGTGGCAGCCCATGTCGCCCAGTCGGCCGTTGCCGAAATCCCACCAATTGCGCCAGGCAACCGGGTGGTAGCAAGGATGGTAGGGACGCTCGCGGCGCCGGGCCCAACCAGAGATCCCAATCCAGATTTCGGTGGAACGGGCGGCGACTGTTGCGGTCGGTCCATGTTGCCCCAGGCCTCGTCGCACCAGCAATGGACTTCTCGCACTTCACCGATGGCCCCGGAGCGAATCAGCTCGACAACGCGGCGATAGTTGAATCCGGAGTGTGCTTCGTTCCCCATCTGCGTGGCCAGGCCGCTGTCTCGAACCGCCTCGGCCAAAACCCGGGCCTCGTAGACGCTGTGTGTCAACGGTTTCTCGCAGTACACGTGCTTGCCCGCTTTGAGCGCCGCCATCGAGGCTGGTGCATGGGTATGATCGGTCGAGCAGACAACGACGGCGTCGATGTTGCTTTCTTCCCAGTCGATCAGCTTGCGGAAATCCTTGTACTTCCTCGCGTTCGGGTAACGCTCGGAAGCTTTCCTCAGGTATTTCGCATCGACATCGCAAATGGCGACGATGTTGTGGGCCTCCATCTGCCGAATGACGGTCCAGCCGCGATTGCCCACGCCGATGCCGGCGATGTTGACCTTCTCACTAGGTGGAAGTGTGGCCAACACCTCCCAGGACGTGCCGCGGTACGATAGTAAATGCTGCGAGTGTGGTGCCGGTGGTCAACGTCTTCAGAAAGTCTCGGCGCCGAAAGAAGTTCTTGTGTGACGTCACGCTTTCCTCCTGTTGGCAACGAGAACAAAGGAGGCCGGCCGCCGCTGATTGACGCCCAAGTGGAAACGAAAAGTCGCCAACCTTGCGGCAGACCGGCCGTACACTGTTTTGCGTATGCGGTACAGACCACCGTGGCTCGGCTCTGAACCACACATGATTGAGTTTCCTTTTCTTTCACGACTCGGGCAAGGCTCTGAAGGGGCAGGGGCAGAAAAAGATACAAACGGATACAGTCTTGCCATCGTTGCAGGTCATTGAACGGGGCTGTACGACAACGACGTGATATCGAGCTTCCGAGAAAAAGGTCCATGCTCACGGGCACGCTGGATTCAGCCGTGGACCGCCTCTGCTTTGCTTATCGGCCACGTCGTGCGAATGCGGCAACCGCCTAGCGGGCTGGTCAGCACTTCGACCTTGCCGCCATGCTGCGTTACGATCCGTTTGACCAAAGCCAGGCCGAGGCCAACTCCGTGTCCGTTCGTACCGTCGTCCAATCGCTGGAATGGCTCGAAGACACGCTCTCGATCAGGATTCCGGAATTCCCTTTCCGTCGTCGTCGACATCCACCGTGACGAATTCGTTGCCGGACGCGACGGTAACGGTCACTTGGCTCTTGGCGTGGCGGCCCGCGTTGCTCAGCAGGTTGCCCATTGCACGCTGAAAGCCCGTTCGATCTGCGAAGATGGCACCTCCGCTGCTGCCAACCATTTCACTCAGCTCGAAGTGCACCGACGGATACAAAGCTGCGTACTTTGGGATCAGCACGTCGAACATATCCTGCAATGAAATGAGTTCACACGTTCAGTTGCGGCTCCAGTGTTTCCATCCGCACGTAAGTCAGCAATTCGCCGACTAACTCGTCGAGTTCCTCTGTCGCGGCGTCAAGTTCCTCCAGTCTCCGCTTGCGCTGGTCATCATCTTTCGCGGTCTCAATCAACTCGATGGAGAATCGCATCCGCGACAGGGGCGTCCGCAACTCATGAGACACTGCCTGCAGCAGCTCGCGTTGCGTGCGAATGAGAGCTTCGGTCCGACTGGCCATGTTGTTGAACGATTGTGCGAGTGGCTTTGCAGACCGGACCCGTCGTTCGTCGACACGCGCCCCCAGGTTCCCCGACGCGATTTCTTTTGCGGCACGTTCGACGTGTCGAAGCTGGCCGGCGACGGGGCGAAGCAGAAGTGCGATGGCCAGGGCGGCCGGCAGCAGCACCAGAGCCAGTGTCGTCGTGGCGGCCTTCTGTTCAACGCGTTCGAAGTTCGGGAAAGGTCCGAAGCGGACGACTTCCGTTTCGCCTGACAGCGGCGTGGCCGCGAACCATTGGTCATCGGGTCGCGCGTCCGGAGAGTAGAACACGATATCCTCACCGCCGGCGATTCGACCCCGCGGCCAGTCCGGCAATTCCTCGCGACTTGCGATGTCGACCGGAAAGTCGAACCCCGCATTCAGCTCATCGAGCAAGGCTTGACGCTTGTCGATCGCGGCGGCATCGAGCTTGTCCGCGGTGAGTCGCATCCAACCACCGATCGACTCTTCGATCTCCCGCAGATCATACTTGGGAAAAGGACCGAGACGGACGACTTCGGCATCATCCGACAACGCGGCCACCACGCAATATCTTTCCTCCAGCCGAAAACACGCAACGTCGTCACCACGGGAGATCGTCCGCTGGACAGGACTTGGCAGCTCCGTCAGAGGGACCATGTCGATTGGGTAATCAAACTGCTCGCGCAGACGATTCAGGATCTGGTCTCGGCTCTCTGGCGGCGCGGCATTCAGTTCACTCGCCACGAGCCGCGCGCCGCCGCCGTGTGCTTCGACGATGACCCGTTCCCATTCCGCGTCGGCTCGGCTCTTCAGCACGGCGCTGTGGATGTACCATGCCAAGGCCAGAACCACCAATACACAGAGATAGAAGCGAACAAAGAGCCATGTCATGGTTCTAACGACAGCATGTAGCCGACGCCTCTCACGGATTTGATTCGTTGCGGGTGGGCGGGGTCGTCGCCAAGTTTCTTTCGCAGGCGGGATATACGAAGGTCGATCGAGCGGTCTAACCCATCGTATTTCACTCCGTGGATCTGCAGACAGATATCGTTGCGGCTGAGAGTTTGCCCCGCGTGCTTGGCCAGGAGATGCAGCAATTCGAACTCGGCCGTCGTCAGGTCCACAGCCGTCCCTTCCAACTCGACCGTTCTTCGCCCGGCATCGACCACCAGCGAACCAACGGTAATAGGTTGGCTGGCCTGTTCTTCGGGAGTCGCACGACGCAGATGCATCTGCAATCGAGCCAGCAGTGCCCGCGGCCGCACTGGTTTGGCCATGTAGTCATCCGCGCCGGCTTCCAGTCCCAGCACCTCGTCGATCTCTTCGCCGCGCGCGGTCAGCATGATGATCGGACCGCGATAATGCGTTCTGACGGCTTTGCAGATCGAGAAGCCATCCAGGCCGGGCAGGTTGACGTCCAGCACAACCGCGTCAGGATCTTCATCGTGGATCCGCATCACAGCCGCATCACCTCGACCTTCGATGGAAACATCGAAGCCGTGGGGCGCAAGGAAGTCCGCCACCATGGAAGCGAGCGGTGCATCGTCTTCGACTACAAGGACTCGATACAATGGGAGATTCTTCCAGTCATGTTCACTTCTCGCCCGGCAGCTACCGAGCGGTTCTCACGTTGATCTCGTCGTTCACGTCAGATGCCAGCCGCAGGTCAACCGCCGCCTGCAGTGGAGACCTCGCTCGTGCGAGTGATTCGGGTGCTATTTCGCGTTTGGAATCCTCCGAGATGCAGTACAGAAAACTGCTACCGCGGAGAAAGAGTTGGTTTCCGGCCAAGGCTGGTGACGCATCAAATTCGTCATCCAGGTGATTCGTCGCCAGCACCTTCAGCTCCTTAGATCGCTGTAGCACGAGTGTGGTACCGTCGCGGCCGGTGAAGTAGATCCGATCTTTCGCACCGACGGGGGAAGCGTAGATGTTCGATAATCCGTCCAAACGGGTGCGGTCGATGATTCTAGTGCCGGTCTGGGCGTCAACGCAGGACAAAATCGCCTGGTTGGACTGAGTGAAATAGAGCATCCCGTCGTACAAGAGCGGTGAGGGGATGTAGGGTGTCGCTCGATCCATTTTCCACACGATCGCGTCCGACCTGGAGATGTCACCGGTCGCCGAAAGCGGCAGGGCGAGCAGCGAATAGCCCTGGTAACCGCTCATGCAATAGACGACCCCATTCTCCACAACCGGTGATGGAATCACATTGCCGGTCAGACCGCTGCATTGCCAGATGATCTCTCCGGTGTTCAGGTCGTAGCTGCGAACCATGTTCGACGCGGCGGTGATGACTTGTGTCCGGCCGCCGTACTCGATGACGCGCGGCGTCGCCCATGCATTGGGTTCGTCGCGGTCGGCTCTCCACAACGTCTTCCCAGACTTCGCGTCCAGCACTTCGATGTAGGACTGCCGTTGTTGATCGCGAACAATGACTAATCGACCGTCGTGTACCACCGGCGAACAGCCCTCGCCCAAACTCGCCTCCATGTATGCCTTGCCCAGATCTCGTTCCCATAGTCTCTTCCCGTCCAAGTCGTAACAGAAAAGACCGGCGGAACCGAACCAGCAATACAGTCGCTCGCCATCGGTTGTGGGTGAAGCAGAAGCGAAGCTATTGTCACCGTGATGGCCTTCGTGCGGGACGCGTTCCGTTGCGGTCCTCCGCCAATGCTCTCTGCCCGTTTCTCGGTCGAGACAGAGGACCACAAAACGATAGGTCGTATTCGGGTACTTGATCCCGAACACACGCTCTGGCTGGTCTTCCGGTCTAGGGAGTGATGGGTCGACGATTCCGGTGTCGACCGCCGTCAGCAAGAAGACCTTGTCTTCCCAGATGATCGGAGTCGAGCTTCCGTTTCCGTCGATGGCGACTTTCCAGAGGATGTTCTTGCCTTCGCTCCACTCGATCGGTGGCGTTGCCGTTCGCGAAACACCATTGGCCTCTGGACCACGCCATTGATGCCAGTTTTTCGACCTTAAGTCGTCGAGCGGTCTGGGCCTTGACGTAGGTATCGGGAAGCGTTTGCCAGGACCTGGACAACGGATCAGGCAGAACAGAATCATCCGTACGCTGATCGGCATTTTTCTGAGCCTGCTTGCGCAGCAACTCCGCGATCTTAGGACGCTTCTGTTGGATTCGTTCCAGATCGAGTTCGATGCCGACGAGATCGCCGATGGATCGGTACATCCCTTCCAACTGTGTACTCCAGTTGGCGGAGACCACGTCCAGCGGCGTCTCCCCCCGACCGTTCTTGGCCCCGACGGAGGCACCCTTTTCGAGCAGCAACTCCACCAGCTGCTCATGCGCGAAAAACGAGGCGACGTGTAAGGCAGTGTTGCCGTCCTGGTTTGCGATCGATACGTCGGCCCCCTTTTCGATCAGCAGCTTCGCCATACTGATTTGCCCGAACACGGCGGCCGTGTTTAGCGGCGTTGATCCGCTGCCGGCTTGTTTGGCATTTACGGATGCGCCCGCCTTCAAGAGCCGCGTCAATTCCTCGCGATTCCCTTCGGCCACGGCCGACCAAATATCCACGATTGACGAGGCTTTCCGGCGGGGTTGCAGGCGAGCGTGGGCGGCGGCGTCCAGCTTCGCACCCTCGGTCAGGCAATATAGCTTAGAGGCCGTTCGGATCAGCAACTTGTCGCCGGCGACAGCGGGGCTGGCCAAGGCAAAGTTCGTCGAGGTCGTTTGCGCTCCACAATCTCAAAGTCCGGTCCCGCCTTTACGACATAGGTCAAGCCATCTTCGCTCAGGAAGAACACATGTCCGTTGTAAGCGAACGGAGAGGCCGTGAACGACCCTCGAGGCGAAAACCGCTGCTTGCCAAAGATCTCTTCGCCGGTCGTGGCGTTATGGCAAGTCAGGAACCCCTGGTCGTAGAGTGTGTACAGATAGTCGCCGTACACGATCTGCGACGGATTGTAGGGCGATGACGTGCCCTGATACCAAGCGATGAATTCGCTGTCCGTGAAGTCGCCGCGGGGAGTGATGTCGCCACTGGCTCCCGGTCGTACGGCAAAGGTCGGCCGGTGAGCGTCACCCACGTAGCCCGACGCGATGTAACACAAGCCGTGCGCCGCGAAGGGGGACGGGATCACCAGGTTGGACATCCGACCATCGAATTCCCAAAGCAGCTTGCCCGTCCAGCGAATAGCTGCGATTCCGTTTCTTGCCCGGCACGACAATCTCGGTCCGCAGATCATTCTCCCACACAAACGGAGTGGCCCACGAGTGCGTTTCATCACGAGGCGTCCGCCATCGCTCGTCACCCGTCTTCGCATCAAACGCAGCGATCCACGACTCTTCCAGGTTGTCGTAGACCACGATCACCTGGCCGTCATGGACGACCGGCGAAGCTGCCGCTCCGTAGTCGAAGAAGGTCTTTTTCGGTTCGATGTTCTGTGACCACAACGGCTTTCCATTGAAGTCGTAGCAGTACAGTCCCAGATCACCAAACAGCACATACAGCCGTTCACCGTCGGTCGTCGGCGTTTCCGACGCGTAGGTGCTCTTGGGATGGCGAGGTACCTTGGGCTGACCGGTATGCGCTTCGTGTTTCCAGAGTTCTTTGCCGGTGTTCAGATCGAAGCAGTAGACCATCCAGTGATGGATGCCCTTTGCCGGGTCTCGCACACCTTGCCCCAGATACAGCCCCTTGCTGGGAGTGACATTCGCTACATCACTGACAACTGTCGTCAGAAAGACGCGATCACCCCAGACAATCGGACACGACCATCCCCACCCGGGTACATCTGCCACCCACTTCACGTTGTTGGTCGTCGTCCAGGTTGTTGGCAGACCGGCATTGTCCGGTGCCACACCATCCGCGTTCGGTCCTCGGAAACGAGGCCAGGTGTCTTGCGCCCACGCACCCGCGGAAAAATACGCGGCTGCAAACAGCTGAAACAGAAGAAGCATTCGCATCAATATCACGTTCCTGTTGAAGAGCAAAACAATGTGCCGCTGGCGCGTGCGGCGCCGGAGATCCAGGAAGTCCCCGATGCGACTTCGCACGTTAGGACTCGTCCGGAAATGAGTTACCGGCTCCGCTTCCCTCTCCACCGCCCCGCGAAGCGGGAATAGCGGGGGAGAGGGTAGGGTGAGGGGCGATAAAT
Source organism: uncultured Planctomycetota bacterium (assembly GCA_963700575.1). Classification (GTDB taxonomy): domain Bacteria; phylum Planctomycetota; class Planctomycetia; order Pirellulales; family Pirellulaceae; genus JAJRVM01. The sequence goes on from CAVOYC010000005.1 coordinate 893,084, forward strand.
ACGGCAACTTATTGCCGGACGAGTTCTTAGTATCACTTTCGAAATCGCGGCCGCCGAAATACAGAGCCTTGTTGGGCTCTCAGTTTCTTGGTTAATGCTCATCGAGAACCCTCTATCGTTCGAGATGGGCGGTCACCAGCGGTTTGAACGGATCAAACGACTCGTTCATCGTCCACGCCATGGCTCGCAGCAGAATGATTCGAAAGTAGGGATCGTTGAACGTGAAATAGTTGTGGCCGACGCCCGAGACGAAAACTCTGCCCCGGCCAACCTCCGTTGTCCACATAACCGGCCACGTCTTGCCGTCGAGTTCCTCGAGTTTTGGGCGGACCTGGTAACGGTTTGTTTGCGATGGCCGGGCCAGCGGGCGAAGTCACCAGCGGAGTGATCTTCGCCGTGTCTCCCCGCAATTCCCAATAGAACTCGTCGGCCAGATCGAACTTCTCCGGAAAACGCTCGAAGATCGGCGATTTCTTCGCCGCCTCGGTGAGCGTCACCGGCGTGGGCAACACGCCCCATTTGGTGCCGTCTTGCTTGAGGTCCCAGGCCAACCCGATCCGCTTCGACCACTCTTCACCCGAGCCTTGCATCAAGGCCATGTGAATGACGATCAATCCGCCGCCGCGTTTCTGATAGGCGTCGATCAGATCGTAGTCCCAACCCTCCGCGCGCGGCCACATGTAGAACACGACCAGGTCGGCTTTCTCCCAGAGTTCCTTCTTCGGGAAATACATGGAAGGCGTGACGGTGACACGCGGGACCTGGGGCAGCAGCACGTTCACGTAGCGGTCCATGACCCAGGCGTATTCGTGGGTTTCCTTCTCGTGGAGCTTGTCGATACCCCAGACCCAGACGATGTTCAGATCCCGCGACGGCTCGCGCTGGCCCATCGGTCCCACAATACGCTTGACTTCCGCCGGGTCCCGCTGCACGGGCTTCTGCCACGGGAATTGGCTACGGGCTTGACCGGTTAAGACAAGCGTAAGAAGTGCGAAGAGACCCATGTGCCTAATCGTTCGGAAGGCCACCATTTCTAATTCTCCTTCTTCAGATATTTGTCGAACCACGGGATCTCGAGTTTGACCGGATCGACCACTTCGCGGATCGCCTGTGCCTTGACGGTCACGTATCCGTCCTCATCGGGCTTGGGCATCTCGTCGCGAACCACCAGCCGGCTGTCGCTATCACCCCAGCCGCGGTGGTCGTAATTGATGGCCACTTAGCCCGCGGCGGCGAACCGAGGCGCGACACCGGATTGCATCAAGAACGCCTTCGTGCCGCCCCACCCGTTGCACATGACAATCGCCGGTAGCTTTTCACCTTCTCCACGATCCTTCGGGTACAGCAAGACACCTGACAACCGCGTGCCGTCACTCCACAAGGTGATGTCGCGCTGGAGGACGGTGGGGAAACCCTCGACCGCTTTCTCCTCCTGCGCTATTGCGGCACGGGATAGCACCGCTCCCGCCAGAATCATCGCAACGGTGAACAGTTCGGCAAGTCGCCTCGCATTCGATCTTCCCGGTACCTTCATTTTGTTCTTCTGTTGCCAGTCACTCCACGCTCATCTTCTTGACGTTTTCGTCGCCGAGAACGGCTGCGCTCACGCCAGCCAATAGGGCTCGGTCTTCATTTGTGTACGTGGTGTCTCCAGCTAGGGTCTTGATGTTGGTGTCGATCTCGGCGGGGTAGCGCATACCGATGGCGAGCATGTGGATACGGTCGTCCTGCAGCACGTAACGGATTGCCGCGCCAGGCAGTCTTTCCAATTCCTTTTTGCCGAAGCCCCCGAGCATGCCGGCCCCCAGAACTTTCATTGCCACGATACCCATGTTCAGTTCATGTGCCTTAGCCAGGCATGCGTTCCGCAGCTCTGTTGTCTGAGGGGAAAAGAGCCGACTGTTCCCGCGCGGCAGGTATCCGTAAGCTCAGCATGCACAGGTCGAACTGACCGGTGGAAATCAGGGCCAGCGCTTTGTCGAAGTAATGGTGCGCCGAGAAGCCTACGATTCGCACTTGGCCCTTGTCGCGTGCCTGGACGAGTTCACCGTGGACCTCCATGCACTGCTCGACGGTCATCTGCTCCACGCCCGGTGTGCCGTGGATCAAAATAGCGTCGATGTAATCCGACTGCAGTTCCGCAAGGTTCTTCTCGACCTGACGAGCCACCTCCGCCTTGTCCACCTTCGTGATGCGACCATCCGGCTTGGACAGGTCCCAGAAATCGACCTTGGTCGTAATGAAGACATTATCGCGAACATCCTTCAACGCTTCGCCGATAATCGCCTGGCTATCACTGTAGGTGTAGCTGATGGCGGTATCGAAGTAACGTACGCCACTGTCGTAGGCGTGGCGTACCAGCTTCACACGGTCTTCGGTGGAAAGGGTGTTTCCCCATTTCTTTGGCAGGGCGGCTCCGCCGTAGCCAAGCATCGGCAGTTCCACTTTGGTCTTGCCTAGCTTGCGCGTTGGCAGAGCGTCCGGGAAGGTGATCTTCTTGTCGTCCGGCACGGCCCCCCGAACCGCGTTTGTGCCCAGTACAGTAGCCGCGGCAGCAGCGGTCACCTGGACGCCTTTTTTCATGAAGTCGCGCCGATCGAGTCCCTGGTTCGTTTCATGCATGCCAATCACTTCCCTTCCAATAATGATCAAGTCGTTAGCGGATCGCCTTCCTGGGATCCTACTTCGGCGTCGCCTCGCAATGAGGATACCTGTAATCGGCCCCATCCTTGGTCGAGACTTTCACGGTGGCCCCGTCCTCCAGTGTGTACAGGTAGAGCGACGGGCTGGCGTGATAGACGATCGCTTTCTCATCCTTCGTCCAGCGGGGGTAGGCGAACCAGCGATTCGCTCCCTCCTCGTTGGCAAACGCCTTCGCATTGGTGATCGAGGGTCTCTTCGCGTCAAAGTCTGCGATGTAGAGCGTGCGTCCCGTATCTTTGTACTGATATCCCTTTTGGTACTCGAAGCAGACCTTGGTCTCACTGGGCGAGATGCTGACACGATCCAAAATACCCTTCGTCGCCAGCTCACAATCGATGCGTTCGAAGCTGGGTTCGCCGCTCGGGTCGGGCGTCATCAGGAAGTATCCCCAGCCATGCTTCGGGTGTGCGCACTGGACGAGGATTCTGCCGTCGATCAGACAGGTGTAGGCCCAGGTATGGTAGCTCTTGTCGGTCAGCGCGAACTCCTGGCCGGGCTTATTGCCCACCTTGCTCGCCATCACCTGGAAGGTGACTCGGTCCGGATGCTTGCGGTTCCAGATCGGCGTGTTGGTTCCATCGCGAGTCCAGGTTTGGTTGAAATCCGTGTGGGTACCGTCGCTCAGCGCGTGCAGACCCGTGCCGTCCACGTTGATCACATGGATTGCGGTCTTCCAATTGGTCACGACGGGGTCATTCTTCAATCGGCGGAAGAAGACGAGCATGTCGCCGGACTTCGACCAGGAAGGCTTGAAATCCTGGTGTCCGCTTGTCAGTGGTTTGCCTTCCGGCGTGCCATACGTGTTGACGTGTATTTCACCATTGACGAAATAGGATCCCCTGTAACCAGTACTCTTCATCACAGCCGCTGACGCCTTTGACGGGCCTCCCGTCTTCACTTCGGATTTGCGAAGGAGGGCGGCGACTTTGGGTCGGGTAGCCTTTATTCTTTCGAGGTCCAGTTGAAGGTTCCAAAGCTCCGCTAACCATTTGTAGATGCCTTCCAACTCCTGACTCCACTCGCCCGCTACTGCATCAAGCGAAGTTTCGCCCCGAATGTTCTCCGCATTGATATCTGCGCCTTTGCTTAAGAGCAGCTCAACGATCTCTGTATGGCAGAAGAAGGCCGCACCATGCAGAGCCGTTGCTCCGTCGTCGCTCCGGGCGTTGACATTTGCTCCCTTCTCAATCAGCAGTTTGGCGGCTTCGACCCGACCGAAGACCGCCGCCACCAGCAAAGGGGTGCTGCCCCCTGGCTGCTCCTTGGCATCGACGTCTTTACCGGCCGCCAATTGCTGCTTCATTGCATCGACGTTGCCACTGGCTGCTGCCTTCCAAATGTCAACGTCTCGCGCAGCAACCGCCGACGGCAGTCCTGTCAAGCCAAGAACTGAGGACAATGCGGTTGCCAGGATGAGTGCACTTCTTGAATTCATGGACCACTTCCCTTTCGAATCCTGAACAGGTCAATGTGAATGAATTGACGCCTGCTTTTTCTAGTTGAGTCAGCGTCAATTCCCATTATCACACGCTAACCAGCTGCCGAGCTCGCTCCGAAGCACTTTGTGGCAACAGCACCCATGTTTGTCGCTCTGCAGGGCGCCCGGCCAAGCTGACACACCGATCTGGATTCTACATGCTCCAAGCCCGGGTGTCTGTTCATTATTCGTATCAATTCGTATCCAAACACACATGATTCATAGGCCAATCCGTGTCATCTTGCGCACAACGGGCCCTGACATGCATGTCAGCTAGATAGAGTTTCGCACCCTGGCGTCCGAGATATTAGATGTCTCGCCGCCGTATACAGCGAATTGTGAAAAGTCCCGCTTCGGCGTCACTTGACTGGTAAGGTGGATGTGCTGAACACCATATTCGTCACTGATCCTGGACGAGCACCTCGACGAGGGATGTAGGTAAGACCGAACCCTCCTTCAACCACGGCGCTAGTTTAGTGGGGAGCGGCACGTTGACCGCCATCGAGCGGATGGACATAGGCGGGGGCAAGATCAGCGGTACGGGCAGTATCAACATCCCTACGCAGGCTACGCTGAACATTAGCGACGCCAGTGGCACCCCGAATTTCTACGGCTGGACGATCAACAACGCGGGCACCACGACCTGGGACGGCGCGGTGAAGGACAAGATTACCGATCTCAGTGATGATGAGTTCGCCGAGGACCTGGACTGGATTCTGGCACCGTGAGAAGAGCGGCGGACTTGCCGCTGAGATTATGACGAATGCCAACCCAAAGGAGAACGCCTCGGTGAAGTGCCGGGGTGTTTCTCTATTGTGGCATTGCGCCACTAACCGGCTTGCTCGCCCTAAGAAATCGTGCTTTACAGCGCGCGTCCATTTGCATCAGCATTCTCATGTCCGGCGCTCGCCTTCCGGGCTTGTGGGCAGGTGAAAAACGTTTTTCGTCGATGGTTGGTCCCTCTGTCAGCGGATCCGTTGCAGGTCCACGAAACCGCTGATCGCATCGCTTCTCTGCCGGCGGTATCCTGGTCCTCATGACCGAGGTCACCCAAATCCTGTCACAAATCGAATCCGGGGATCCTGCCGCCGCTGACCAGCTGCTGCCGCTTGTCTACTCAGAGCTGCGACGGGTAGCCGCCGCCAAGCTGGCGCACGAGAAACCGGGGCAAGCGCTCCAGGCGACGGCGTTGGTGCACGAGACGTATCCAATTCTTCCATGCTTCGGTCGCGATCACCGAATGCACGAAGCGAATCGCAGTTGTATCATTTTGACGGCGCAGTTTTAACCGATTTCGCCCAACCTCGTTGATCAAATTGATGGCGCACAGGTGTGGGCCACCTGTGCAGGTTGGCAAGGGGCAAAGCACATCACATAATCGCCCCTCGCGCGGGGTATTTAAGTCGCCAGTGAGCGTGTCTTAATCGTGTCCCATTTTCACGAGTTCTCGGGCTGATGATTCCGAGAGTGGCAATTTGGTGCTCGTCAGCCGGGAGTTTCAGTGGAAAACGGCTGGGACATGTTCCGCATCGGCAATCCAAGGTTTCTTGGGCACGACTGCTTCGCGCCGTCGCCACTTCACCTGCTGGTCCAGGATTGTGGCGTCTCTGTCCCTCGGTATTTCCCGTTGCTCAGAGATGCTCACAGCTGGATACTTCGCGAACCACTCGCTTGTGGTACATTCACAGTTGCCAGATCGGTCTTGAACACTGTGGCTGGTCGCCATTCAAGGCCCAACATATCCGGCTGACCGTCCCTGGGGCAGTGGAGCGAATGTATGGTCCATGACGAGCCGGGAAGCGACCATTCTGCCGACACACCCATCCCTGGGGCCGATCCCGAAGAGCGGGTAGACCGATCCCCATCGGCTGGGGATGTGACCAGGATTCTCTCGGCCATCGAGCAGGGCGACGGCCAGGCCGCCGAGCAACTGCTGCCGCTGGTCTACGACGAACTGCGGAAGCTGGCCGCTGCCAAGATGGCCCAGGAGAAGCCCGGCCAGACGCTGCAGGCCACCGCGCTGGTCCACGATGCCTACATTCGACTGGTGGACGTGGACAAGGCCCAGCACTGGAACAGCCGGGGCCATTTCTTTGCTGCTGCTGCTGAGGCCATGCGGCGGATACTTCTCAACCGTGCTCGCGACAAGGGCCGCATGAAGCGCGGTGGGCAACTTCAGAAAATCGATCTGGACGAGATTGAGATTACCGCCGACACAATCGGCGAAGACCTTTTCGCACTCGACGAGGCCATCTCGTTACTTGACGCGGAAAACCAAGAATGTGCGAATTTGGCGAAAATGCGATTCTTCGCGGGGCTGTCGGTTGAAGAGGCTGGGAATGCACTGGGATTCTCAGCTCGCACCGCACGAAGGCATTGGGCATACGCCCGAGCATGGCTTTTCGATGCACTCCGACAGGGCGACACACCGATTCCCTCGTAGCTTCTTCGAGTTTTTTCCAAAAATTTCCCAAAAACCGTGGCCGGAATTGCGCAGACGGGGCACTGTTATATAGAGAGGGGATTAATAGGAGCCACACATGGCTGACAAAACACCCAATATCTATGCCATATTCAACGAGGCAGCCGAGCGGGAATCCGATGCCGAGCGTCGAGAATATCTGGACGAAGCCTGCCAAGGAGATCCCCAAGTAAGAGGGAGAGTCGAGGCACTTCTTCGTGCTCACTCCCATCCGAAGAACGGTCTAGGTAGTGCCTTACCCGCTATCGCCCCCACCATCGACCAATCCGCCACCATCACCGAGCAAATCGGCACCTACATCGGTCCCTACAAGCTCAACGATGAGATCGGTGAAGGCGGGATGGGTGTGGTTTACCGGGCCGTGCAAAAGGAGCCGATTCGCCGCAAGGTGGCGCTGAAGGTCATCAAAGCCGGCATGGACTCCAAGCAGGTCGTCCAGCGGTTCGACGCTGAGCGGCACACCCTGGCCCTGATGGATCATCCGAACATCGCTCGGGTCATCGATGGTGGCACCACAGAGTCGGGGCGGCCCTACTTCGTCATGGAGTTGGTCCGAGGGATTCCGATCACCGATTACTGTGACCGTCACCGATTCACGACGAACCAACGGCTGGAAGTATTTCAGGATGTTTGCAGTGCTGTCCAGCACGCCCATCAAAAAGGCATCATCCACCGCGACCTGAAACCGTCAAATATCTTGGTCACTCAACTCGACGGCAAGGCGATTCCGAAAGTCATCGACTTCGGGATTGCCAAGGCTACGAGTGGTCATCTTACGGACGACTCGTTGGTGACGGCCCATGCCCAGCTGGTGGGGACTCCCATGTATATGAGTCCGGAGCAGGCGGACACGAGTGCGGCGGATGTGGATACTCGCAGCGATGTCTATTCGTTCGGTGTCCTCCTCTATGAACTGCTGGTCGGCACGACGCCTTTTGACCGTGAACGAATGAGCAGCGTTTCCTTTGATGAGTTCCGGAGGATTGTCCGAGAGGAAGATCCGCCCCGGCCCAGCACACGGCTGAGCACGCTGAACCTGGCCTTGGATACGGTTGCCGAGAAACATCACACCGATCCTCGCACGCTTTCGAGTGAAATTCGTGGCGAGCTGGATTGGATCGTGATGAAGGCCCTGGAGAAGGACCGGACACGGCGGTATGAGTCGGCCAACGAACTGGCGAAGGATGTGCAGCGGTACCTCGACGATGAAGCCGTGGAAGCCTGTCCGCCGTCGAAAGTCTACCGCCTGAAGAAGTTCACACGTCGCAACAAGACCGCGGTATTGGCTACGGCAGCTGTCGGTCTGGCTCTGATCCTGGGAGCCGGTGTAGCTGCCGGACAGGCGTATCGAGCCACCAAGGCCGAACGCCTGGCTAACGAGCAGCTGGAAATCGCCAAGGAACAACGGCGGTTAGCAAAACAACAGGAGCAACTGGCCAAGAAGCAGAAGAAACTGGCAGAGGAGGCGACCAGTCGCGAGCGTGACCTGCGCACCGAGGCCGAACAGCAACGCGATCTGGCGGAAAAGGCAACCCAGCAAGCGGACGCCGCGCGCAAGCAAGCTGAAACCGTCACGGACTTCCTGGTCGAAACCTTCCGCAGCCCCGATCCCAAGCGAGACGGACGGACCGTTACAGTGGCGGAGATTCTGGATCGTACGGTCAAGGACTTGGAAGATAAGTTCGCCGACCAGCCGTTGCTCAAGGCGCAGATATTGCACGCCCTGGGCGAAACGTATTGGGGGCTGGGTTTGTATGGCGACGCGGAGAAACTCCACAAACAGTCGCTGGAGATACGGCAGCGCGTCCTGGGCAGAACGCATTCCGACACGCTCGGCTCGATGAACAACCTGGCCCGTCGCCTACCGGAGTGCCGGCCGCACTCAAGAGGCGATCCAACTGCTCGAAGAGACACTTCGCATCGTGCGCGAAACATTGGGCGCAGAACATCCCAACACGCTCAACACGATGAACGAACTGGCCGGTGCCTACCTGGACGCCGGGCGCACTCCAGAGGCGATCCAGCTGTTCGAACAAACGCTTCGCCTCAAGCGCGAGCACCTGGGCGCGGAACAACCCGAGACGCTCGTCTCGATGAACGACCTGGCCCTCGCCTATCGGATTGCCCGCCGCACTCCAGAGGCGATCCAACTGTTCGAAGAGATGATTCCCCTCATGGGCGAGAAACGTGGCGCGGAGCATCCCGACACGCTCATGTCGATGAACAACCTGGCCTGTGCCTACCTGGATGCCGGCCGCACTCCAGATGCGATCCAACTGTTCGAGGAGACGCTCCGCCTCCGGCGCGAGCACCTGGGCGCGGAACATCCTGACACGCTCACGTCGATGAACGACCTGGCCGGCGCCTACAATGCTGCCGGCCGCACTCCGGATGCGATCAAGCTGCTCGAAGAGACGCTTCGCCTCAACCGCGAGCACCTGGGTGCGGAACATCCCAACACGCTCGCGTCGATGAACAACCTGGCCGGCGTCTACAGTGCTGCCGGCCGCAATCCAGAGGCGATCCAGCTGTTCGAAGAGACGCTCCGCATCGTGCGCGAGCAACTGGCGCGGAGCATCCCAACACGCTCACGACGATGAGCAGTCTGGCCGGCGTCTACAATGCTGTCGGCCGCATTCAAGAGGCGATCCAACTGCTCAAAGAGACAATTCGCATCCAGCGCGAGCACTTGGCGCGGAGCATCCCAGCACGCTCACGTCGATGAACAGACTGGCCGTTGCCTACTTGGCTGCCAGCCGCACTCGAGACGCAATCCCGCTGCTCGAAGAGACGCTCCGCCTCCTACGCAAGCACCTGGCGCGCAGCATCCCGAGACGCTCACGTCGATGAACAACCTGGCCAACGCCTTCTGGCGTGCCGACCGCACTCCAGAGGCGATCCAACTGTTCGAGGAGGCGCTCCGCCTCCGGCGCGAGAAACTGGGCGCGGAACATCCCGCCACGCTCGGCTCGATGAGCAACTTGGCCTACGTCTACGCGGCTGCGGGCCGATACGAGGAGGCAGAGCAGCTGCACCAGGAGGAGTTGGCGATGCGGCGCAAGAAGCATCCCAACAGCACGGCTGTCGCCGGCGCGCTCGCTTCATTAGCTCGGACCCTGCTTAACCAGCAGAAGTTCGCAGAGGCCGAGCCGCATGCGCGGGAGTCGCTCCAGATCTGCCAGAAGAACATTCCCGACGAGTTGCTGACCTACGACGCCCAGAGTCTCCTGGGTCGCAGCCTGGCCGGGCAGAAGAAGTATGAGGAAGCCGAGCCGCTGTTGCTCGGTGGCTACCAAGGGATGAAGCAGCGGGAGGACAAGATTCCGGCCGCAGGGAAAATCCGCGTAACCGAAGCGCTGGACGGGCTCATCCAGCTCTACGACGACTGGGGCAAGCCGGAAGAAGCACAGAAGTGGCGACAAACGCTGGAGCAATCACCGGTCACTGACAAGGCAGCGGCTGAGCGGGAAAATACTGAGGCCCTGAACACGGAGAAAGCGCAGGACGACGGGGAGAACTAGCGGGCAGCCGCCCCGTCGTGACAGCGTCGAGTAATAAAAAGTGGCCGGTGAGCAGTTACCAGCAAGCAGCTCACTCACCGGCCTTGAATACGAACGCAGCCAAGAGAGACAATCGACCCCAGTGTGATCGAACCGTGGCACGGTGGAATGACCGAAGTGCCATGCCCATGGGCGTGAACACGCAGTAGACAACAAGACGGCCGGTGAGCAAGAGTCGCCAAACCCAGCACTCACCGGCCTAACATCACCCGGGCGCTGGTTGTGCGCGCCCAAAGCGACTGTCTTTATTGTAGCAGAGGAGGAAGCGAACACATCAAAACAAGTTTCCCAGCAATTTTTTGGAGATTTCACCCGTACGTTTGCCTCTAGATCTCGCATTGATAAATAGGGGCAGAAAGTTACCACTCAACCTAGTTTCGATTCAGGAGCCTCGACAATGTCACCTTCGCACCCCAAGAGATTGGCCGTTCGTTTCGTATTCACCATGGCGATTGTACTTGTCGTTGGAGGAGTTGTGCTGGCCAAGAAGCCGGTACCGCCACTTCCACCGGTCCGATATGAGATCAGGTTATTTCACGTGTATCCAAGCAGCAATATGACCTCTCCCCATGCATCCAAATGAAATGAACAACTCTGGTCAAGTCGTCGGCTACTGCGGAGGCCGGGCATTTCTGTATGATCCCGCCGTGGACGATAACAACGAGGCGATCGGGCAAGCGATAGACCTGAATGATATTGTCGATCCTGATACCATTCCGGATGGATGGGTGTATCAGTTCTGCCGTGGGAATTAATGATCGGGGTGATATCGTAGGATCTCTTGTAGGCGTTGGAGGTCAGCATGGCTACGTGATCGATATGAGCGCGGAGGATGAATATGGAAACCCGAAGCCTCAGTTACATACGATTCCTGACGGCGATCTTGGGACAGGCACTTATGCTAGACGAATCAACAACAATGGTGATGTGTTAGGGTCCTTCCGGATCGACGACGCAGACGTGGGGATGGTATCTCTTCAATCCTGGGCTCCACGGCGATACTCCGTACGAGTTGAAAGTCCTGCCCCTTGCCACGATCACCAACACATGCGTCTTGAGCGATAATGTAATCGATGGCGATGGCGTTTCTATTGGGCCAGCGATTGCGGGCAGGGATGCCATTGGAGTTGGAGGCTTCCGCTTCTGGCCGCAGCTTGGTGAGCTTGGTGTGATGGAAAGATTTGATATCAACTTTCACAGCATAAGAGACATGAATAGTGAAGGTACATTTTGTGGGGAAGCGTGGCTTGAAGTGCCACTAAATAAGAAGAGAACCTACGAGGCTCGCCGGCCCTACGTCATCAGATGTGATGGCAGCGTTAACGTCATCACCGAGAGCACGAACTTCGCATGGGGGATCAACTCTAGCGAAGATCTGATCATGTACAACGACGAGACCCTTTACCATGCCGATCTCGGACTCTTGAGTCTCAACGATCTGGTGACGGGGAGAACGGACGATTTAGAAATCTGGTACGGCTCTCACGAAGTGATGAGCGATATCAATGACAGGGCTAACGCGGACCCCATACCCAATCCTGAGTTGATTACGCGCGAACATTTCGGCCAAATCGTTGGTTGGCTCTATCAAACAGATCGGAATGGAGACTTTGTGTGGCATTTTGGATTTCTGCTCACCCCGTGGAGCCAACGCAGTAAGCGCGCAAGAACGGCCGATGTCCCTTAGCCCGTGTGAGGCGGCCTGACGAATGCGTGTCAACGGGGTGGCCGAAGAAGGTGTGAGTCACATCGGCCGTCAACGTTGTACTCCGGCCGACGTGGAAGGCGAGGGTCGTTAGGAAACAATGGGGAGTGGCACAATTTCGCCGGCAAGATGGGCGAGCAGAAAGAGAACTCGGCGCCGTGATGACATGCACGTCGCCTATGCTATACATCTGTCACTCAATAGCAATGCGGTAAGGCGCCGATGCGGGCGCTGCCTGCCACAGTAAATAATGAGTTAAGGACCGAGTCGGGCCTGGACGCGACCCGCAAGGCAAACTGAAAGCGGCCGGTGAGTCTCCACGACCAAGTAGACCCTCACCGGCCCAACATCACCCCGGGCGCTGGTTGTGCGCGCCCATAGCGACTTCCTGGATTATGGCATAGTAGTTGTTCCTGTGGGAGGACGAATCATGTCCATTTCGGCAAATCGACAAGGCCGCTTGGCGCGGTGCAGACTGTTTCTCGAACCGCTTGAGACGCGAATCTTGCTCAGCGCCGGGGATTTGGACCCGACATTCGGTGACGACGGTATTGTATTGACCGACATTTCGACGACCCAGGGCAGCAGTGAGTGGGCCGAAAGTGTTGCGACACAAGCCGACGGGAAGATCATTGCCGCGGGCCGCTCGTCTTTTGATGGATTGGCATATGATTTCGCAGTTGTGCGCTACAATACGGACGGAAGCCTGGACACGTCTTTTGGCGGCGCCGGCTTTGTGACGACAGATTTTAACTCTTCAGATGACCGAGCAAGTGCGGTTAGCATTGATGCCGAAGGGCGAATCCTTGTGGCTGGAGAATCGGACGGAGATTTCGCCATTGCCCGGTTCACCTCTGGTGGCATCCTCGACACAACTTTTGGCCCCACAGGGACAGGAATGCTCGTCACTGATTTCGGAGCGAATGACGGGGCAAGTTCGATTGCTATACAAGCAGACGGGAAAATCGTGGTGGCTGGCAAAAGCGACAACAATTTTGCGGTTGCCCGTTATACGACTAATGGAGTCCTTGACGCAACATTCGGTGCCGAAGGCAACGGAATGCTAACCACTGACTTCGGCGGAAGTGATCAGATCGCGGCCATTGCCCTGCAGGCCAACGGCTCTATTGTCGTGGCGGGAACCAGCAAAAAGGCCGATAGTGGCGGAAATATTGCCTTGGCCCGATACACTGTAGAGGGGATTCTCGACTCCACCTTCGACGGCGACGGACTACTAACCGTAAACTTCACGTCGAACGAGTGGGATGGCGCAAGGGATATGGCGATTAAAGACGACGGAAGAATTGTCGTGGTCTGTCAAGTCGGGTCAGGGAGAGCAAGTGATGTTGCGATTACGCAGTTCAATATCGATGGCAGTTTCGATACTACTTTCAATGGTATTGGTTGGTTAGTCACACAATTCACTGATGATAGTGACATAATGGACCGGGCAGAGGCGATTGATGTCCAAACCGATGGAAAGATCCTGGTGGCCGGGTATGCGTTTGCGGGACTATTTGGAAAGAGTCAAACTGCTTTGGCACGCTTCAATTCCGACGGCACATTGGATGGGACGTTTGGAGTTGGCGGAAAGCAGATTGCCGACTTCTCAACTACCGGTGCATACACGGACGGCAGCGCGTATGGCAACTCCTTAGCTTTGCTGCCCGACGGAAAAATGGTTGTGGCTGGCCACGCTCCCACCAGTCGCAACTACGATTTCGCTGTGATGCGCTTTGACAACGATGGCAATCTCGATACATCATTCGCCGATAATGGCAAACTGAAAACAAACTTCTTTGTCAATAGCATTCCGTCTCGTGATCAAGCGAATGATCTTGCGATGCAGAGCGACGGAAAGATCATTGTCGTAGGCAACACAGAGCAGGAACTCTCCGGAACAGATTTGGTGGTGAAACGCTACCATGAAGATGGATCCGTGGACATCACATTCGCGGAAGATGGTACTGCGGTTTTGGATATTGACTCTTATGAACAGATCGCTGATGGAGTGGTTATCCAAGATGATGACAAAATCGTGGTCGTAGGGGGTGCTGGCTACGGTGATTGGCATTACAACGGGAGTCTTTCCGGTGGCGGGCCGTTGGGCTTCCTCGTGGTGCGCTATCGATCTGATGGAAGCCTTGATACTGCTTTTGGGGAAGAAGGAAAGACTGTAACACCATTTGAGGGTTCCGAGACTGCACGAGCGTACGATGCAACGATAGATTCCGATGGCAAGATTCTGGTAGTGGGATCGGCCTACCAGGGCACTAGCTATGAAGCAGACTTCGCCATGGCCAGGTACGAAAGCGATGGAACGCTGGACGCTTCGTTTGGGGAAGCTGGCAAGGTAATTACGCCGAACGGAGGGTTCTACGCTCGTTGGAATGCCGTAGCTACCCAGCCAGCTGACAACAAGATAGTGGCGGTGGGAGAGGCAATCGGGCAAGCTGTCGTTGCCAGATTCAACACTGACGGGAGTTTTGATGCGAGCTTTGGCGTGGGCGGTGTGGTCACCATTTCCCACACTTCGCCGTACATCAGCTATTGGGGCAAGGACGTAGCGATCCAGCCCGACGGTAAAATCCTCGTCGCGCACTTGGGCGGCGTGTGGCGCTACAACTCTGACGGAACGCTGGATGCGACGTTGGACAACGCCGGTGCTGATCGGATCATGGCGATGGACCTACAGCCAGACGGCAAGATCCTCACGACTGGCACGCGAGGTGGCGACCTGGTCTTGGTGCGAACAAACGCAGACGGAGGCAGGGACGACAGCTTTGGTGAATACGGCCGAGTCACGAAGGATTTGGGAGCGGACGAAGTCGCTACGGCCGTGATGGTCAACAACGACAGAGCATTCGTTGTTGCCACCTCTGGTACCTCTGGAGTCGGCACCCCTGTAAACCCTCTACGTGGGGACATGGTCGTTGCAAGCTATTCAATCGGCCTGGAAGTGGACTCGATAGACGGCCCGGCCGAGTCCATCCCAGTACGTACCGAGGCTGCCTTTCAAGCCAGCTTTTCGGAGCTCGACTTAACGGACACGCACACGGCAGTCTGGAACTGGGGCGACGGTACCACGTCGCCAGGCACGGTTATCGAGCCGACGAGTGGTGTGCCTGGGGAAATCAACGGTACCCACTCTTTCTCAGCTCCAGGACTCTATACGGTCGAACTGACCGTCATGGATGCCGACGGACGCGAGTGGGACTCGTCGGAATCAGAATTCGTCGTTACGGATATCGGCGTTTTCGAGCAGCAGAAACTGACGGCGAGCGTTCGCACGCAATTCGACTGGTACGGATATCCTGTGGCGATTTCCGGAGACACGATCGTACTCGGTGCTGTGGGTGAAGACGATCTGGCCGAAGATGCCGGAGCAGCCTACGTGTTCCAGCGAGACGAGACTGGATGGTCCGAGCAGGCCGCGCTATTAGCCAGTGACGGTTCGGCAGGTGACTACTTCGGTTATCCCATCGCGATTTCTGGCGACACGATGGCTGTGGCGACGGACTTGTGGACTGCAGGGCTGCAAACTGCCGCCGTATACATCTTTCAGCGGGACGGCGAAAGTTGGATTGAACAGGCCAGATTGGTCTCTCCTGAAGGCAGCGATGACGACGGGTTCGGGAACAACCTTGCCATGGATGGTGACACGCTCGTAATCGGGGCATGTTTCGACGATACGTGGGCCGGTTCTGTATACGTGTTTCAGCGCAACGGCGAAGTGTGGACGCAGCAGGCGAAACTACGGTCCACCGATGCCGCAGTTTGGGATCGGTTCGGGAGTGCGGTAGCAATCAGTGGTGACACGCTGGTTGTCGGAGCGCCCGGCGCTGACGACGACTACCACACCGCTGAGCAACGCCGGCGCCGCCTATGTCTTCGTGCGGGACGAGAACGGTTGGACGCAGCAGGCGAAGCTATACGACTATGACAACTACTTTCGACCGGATTGGACCGACGGGGAAGAGAATGCTGAAGATGACAGTTTCGGAGAGGCAGTTGCCATCTCAGGAGATATTGTTGTTGTCGTGCGGCACCAAGATGATGAGAACGCTGGTGCGGCATTCGTGTTCGAACGCAGCGGGGCAAGCTGGATTCAACGCTCTAAATTGACAGCCGTCGAGCGAGCCCCAGAAGACTATCTCGGCTGGTCGGTCGCGATCTGGGGGGATACCGTTCTTGTGACTGCTGAAGGTAGCACGGTGGATTCCTTGGAGCACAGCGGTGCGGTGTATGCTTTCCAACGCTTTGGAAATAGTTGGCGCCAGGTGCACAGGATCACGGCCAGTGATGCGGAAGCAGGAGACGAATTTGCCTGGCCCATTGCGGTCTCAGGGAACACGCTAGTTGCTGGGGTCTGGGCGGACGACAATGAAGCTGGCGCGGCCTACATTTTCCGTCTAAATCACACACCGGTGGCGGATGCAGGTGGTTCATACGTGGGTATGGAGGGCACCTCGATTACGTTGGATGCGTCCGCCTCCAGTGACCTCGACGGTGACGCTCTGCAATATCGTTGGGACTTCGACGATGACGGCACGTGGGACACCGATTGGTCAACCAGCTCTCTTGCCGCACACACTTGGCCCGACGACTGGACGGGCAACGCTAGAGTCGAGATCAGTGATGGGTTCACGAATGATTATGCAGTCGCGAGCGTGGAGGTTAACAACGTGGCGCCCGTCGTCGGCGTTGGTGACGACGCCATCGTCGCCAAGGATACTCCGTGGTACAGGACGGGTGAATTTCTCGATCCCGGCGATGATCCTTGGACGGCCACGGTCGACTATGGGGAAGGCGGAGGTGAACAGCCCCTTTCATTTAACGGGGACAAGACGTTTGATTTGAGCCACGTCTACGAGGTCGCAGGCGTCTACCAAGTCACAGTAACGGTCCGTGATGATGACGAGGAGGGCTCCGACAGTCTGCTTGTTATCGTGGATACACCAATTGTTGACGTGTCGGGAAGCTCCACGGGAGAGCAAATTGACATCTTTGTTGACATTGACACTACCGAGCTGATGGTGGTTCAGGGCAGCACGACCATATACCAAGAGTCAATCGATATTGTGGATGGTTTGGTAGTTTACGGTTCCTCGTTGACCGAGACGATTGCGGTCAATGTAGCGGAGTTAACCAGTGGAAACATGCTTCCGGCGGGAATATGGGTCATCGCCGGTGAAGGGACCGATGACAACGACACGCTTCAGCTGATGAACCCCGAGTCGAGCACGGTCATTGACAATTACGATTACACCACTGGCGGCCCTGAATCCGGAACAATCGTGATGGATGAACTTATTGTCCATTTTTATGAGTTTGAGCCCATTGTAGACTACTTGTTGGTCAATAACCGTTCTTTCAAGGTGGGTACTTCAAACGATCAGGAAGTTCACATACGCGACAACGGTGACCTAAACGACGGCATGACTACTATCGACGCCGGCACACGAGGCGGTTTCGAGTGGATTACATTCCGCAATCCCATTCAATCTTTAGTTGCCCGCGCTGGCACGGGGAACAACGTCGTGGTCATTGAGGAACTAGACTCGATTTGGGAGGCGGCACTCACCGTTTACGGGGAGGAAGGCGCGGATGCTATTGATGCGTCGGCGTCCAGTGTACCGGTAACACTTGATGGCGGTAATGGCGACGACGCGATCACGGGCAGCGCTTTTGACGACACCGTGCTGGGAGGCGACGGTGACGACCAGATCGATGGTGGGGTCGGCACGGACAATGTGGACGGCGGTGCGGGCAACGACAGCCTGGTTATCGAGATCGGGGAGAATGCCGTCCTCAATGAGGGGGAGGCGTTTGTCTTGAGCCTGCCGACTGTCTCTGGAACGGTCGACTGGGGCGACACCACCACCACGACGCCGGTCGATACCAAGCCCAGCCACGTTTATGCAGAAGACGGTACCTATACGGTCACGTCGGACGGTCTGGAAATGAGCCTCACGGTTCAGAATGTCGAGCCGATCGTCAGCGGCACGGCGAACCTCACCATGTCAGTCCCCGGCCAGACCGTCGTGGTCTCGACAAGCTTCGTCGATACCGGAACGCTCGATACGCACACTGCGAGTATTACATGGGGAGACGGCGACACGGGCACCGTGCCCGTTGCTGAAGGCAGCGGGACGGTTGGCTTCGATCATGTGTATCAGGCCGTGGGCGACTACACAGTGATGGTGACCGTCATGGACGACGATGCCGGAGAATCGGATCCCTGGGTCTACGAGATCTCGGTCTCCGCCGTGGCTGTCCAGTACGACACGGTGACGCAACAAACGACTCTGGCCGTCGGTGGCACCACGGGCAACGATACGATCAAATTCAACCAAGGTGGCAGTGCGGATACTGTGACCGTTACCTTAAACAGTGAAACCTACACGGTCTCGACGATCGGAGTCGATCGCCTGGCCGCTTACGGGCGTGAAGCCAACGATACGATTGAGTTGGCAGCCAGCATCACTATTCCCGCGTGGCTGTACGGCGGCCTCGGCGACGACCGCCTAAAGGGTGGCAACGGAAATGATGTCCTGTTTGGGGGGCTCGGTAACGACATGCTGGTCGGTAAAGCTGGGCGTGACATGTTGGTCGGCGGTCTGGGATCGGATCGGATCGTGGGCAATGCCGACGATGATCTGGTGATCGGAGGCTACACGGCTTTCGATGAAAATATGTGGGCGCTGCACCTGATCGTGGCGGAATGGACTTCGAACAAGTCGGTTGAAACTCGCCGCAACAACCTAATGAACACGGAAACGAACAACGCCCTCAATGGCGAGTTCTATCTGCTCTCCGAGGGACAGGTCACGGTGTTCGACGACAACCAAAAGGACACCATGACCGGTGCTTCCGGCCGGGACTGGTTCTTTGCCAATCTGGCGGGCGACGGGGAGGATGACGCCAATCGATTCGACAAAATCACGGACCTGCACGAGGATGAGTTTGCGGAAGATATTGACTGGATCCTAGCCGAGTAACGGAGAGCCGGAAGATGGCAATAGGGCGGTGGGTGGAAGCTCTACTTACTCTCCGGTAGGCCGGAGAGTCATAACGCTCCAACAGGCACGTGGCGAGCCGTATTCGAGATCCGCGCCGACTCGGATGACGAAGGCGTCGGAAGTGCGGATACCGCTGTGGCAGGTGTCGCCATCACCGTAAACTATGCCGGGAAGACATTCACAGGAACGACAGATTCCAACGGTGCCTTAACAGCGAGTTGGGTCAAGAAACTCTATAGCGGACCTTACTTCGGCAACGTGTCGGATCTTGTACTGACCAATTACTACTGGAATCCGCTCTCCATGGACCTTGAGGACGACGCGGACCTTGATGGGAAGCCGGATGCCGAGCTTTGAAGTGAGAGACGAATCGCCTCGAGATATAACCGAAAGTTGTGGATGAGGGGTTGAAAAAGGCGGCGTACTTTGGGTGAATTTGTTTGTCAATTTCAACTAACCCAAGGAGTACGCCACCATGCAGGAAGTTACCACAGCGAGCGTTACGTTTCCATCCATGACGTCCAAGGACGTGTTGACCGATCTCTTGCGAGAGGGGGCTCAACGGATGCTGGCGAAGGCCGTCAAGTCGGAAGTGGCCGAGTGGATCGAGAACCGGACCCATGTCAAGGATGACAACGGGCACCGCCAGGTCGTGCGGAACGGCTACCTGCCGGAGCGAAACATTACGACGGGGCTGGGAGATGTGCCCGTGCGGCAACCTCGCGTCCACGATCGGCGACCAGAGGGAGAAAAGGAGAAGTTCACGTCGAAGATTTTGCCACCCTATTTGCGGAAGACCAAGAGCCTCGAGGACCTGATTCCTTGGCTGTACCTCAAGGGTGACGGTGCCCTGGGATTCTGGAAGGCGGTGAGGCAGGTTTATCCGGCGACTCGGGAACAACGCTGCACCGTCCATAAGACCGCCAATGTCCTGGATAAACTGCCCAAACGCCTGCAAGGAGCGGCCAAAGCTAAGCTGCACGACATCTGGCAAGCGGATACGCGGGAGAACGCGCACAAGGCCTTTGATCTGTTCCTGGATACGTACCAGGCCAAGTATCCGCAAGCCACCGACTGCCTGGCCAAGGATCGCGAAGTGTTGCTGGCGTTCTATGACTTCCCAGCCGAACATTGGATTCAGATTCACCTGAGAACTACCAACCCCAGCGAATCGACCTTTGCGACCGTACGACTACGGCATCGCCGAACGAAAGGAAATGGATCGCGGAAAGCTTGCTTCACGATGGTCTTCAAGTTAGTGCAGGCAGCCGAAAAGAAGTGGAGACTCTTGAACGGTTCCCAGCTGATACCAGACGTCATTCAAGGAGTGCGATTAATCAACGGCGAGCGTGAAGAAAAAGCCGCGGCGTGATAGCTCGGAAGTACCGGTGCCTCTTCTCTGTTCCATGGAGAAGAAACCGGCTTCCAATGAAGGAGATGATCATGCCAGGTGTTGACTTCGACGTGCTTCGCAGAGAGATCACGATGCAGCAAGTTCTCGATGAAATTGGATTCCAAGCGACTCATCGCGAGGGTGACCAGCTCCATGGTCCGTGTCCCGTGCACGGCTCCACATCCAAGAACAGCCGTGCGTTTTCGGTGCACCTCAGCATAGGTCGCTACTACTGTCACAAATGCAAATCACATGGCAACCAACTCGAACTCTATGCTGCCGTGCACAACACCAAGGTCTACCAGGCCGCGGTCGATTTGTGTCACGCGCTAGGCCGCGATGTGCCATGGATCAAGCGATGGTGAACCACCACGACCAAACCCGGAACAGAGAAGAGGCACCGGTACTTGAAGTGCCCAAAAGCGTCGCCTAGTCGAAAACTGATCCACAACTATTGACAATAACTCAATCGCCTCCGGCTTTGTGAGTTGAATAGCCGAAAACGACCACAACGCCTCAGCGAGAACCACCTTCCCGCTGGGGCGTTTTTCATACGGGTCTTGCTGATTCCTTTGCCGTAGGCAGATGTCGCGTCGAACAAACACCAAGCAACAGTGGCTGGGATGCTTCGTCACCATGCATCCCGGCCATGACCAGCACTCGTTGAGTCATTTCATGACCCCGCGATCTTAAGGGAGATCATTCTTTCGGGGTCCGGTCTACCCCATACATCCCATAGACAATGGGGGGACGTTCATGCAAGAAGCAATCGACTAAAAACACTTTTTCTCGTCCTGGTGGTTCGCCCCGCAACGCTCTAGGACCCTTTTCACTTGCGTGGGATTCCATAATTGCCCTTGTCGCGTGGTGTGGCCCGCCTCGTTGAGCCGACAGGCAATGTCGCGAAGGGATGCACCAGCTTCTCGCAACCGCACCATTGTCGGCAGAATGTCGGTGTACGCCGCGCGGGCCTGCTCGGCGACGCGTTTGGCACCGAGCGGACTACCCCGCCTCCCGGCCTCGCGGGCGATCTCGCGACATTCCGGGCGGGCTGCTCCCAGAAGGCCGCCTCGCGCCTTGTAGGCCGCAAGGGCGGCAACGGTCCGGGAGGAGATCTGCCTGGCTTCCTCTTCGGCGACCGCCGCCAGGATATGGATCGTGAGCCTCGTGGCCGTTGGATTGTCCGTGGCGACGAAGTCTGCACCGCTTTCCATGAGTGTGGCGGTGAAAGCAACATTGCGGGCGAGCCGGTCCAGCTTGGCGATGACAAGAGTTGCCTTTTGTCGGCGGGCATGAGCGATGGCTTTGAGCAACTGGGGACGGTCGGCTCGCTTGCCTGTTTCGACTTCCAGGTATTCGGCAATGAGTTCTCCGTGTCCGTTAACGTATCCACGCACCGCCGCTTGTTGGGCTTCCAAACCCAAACCAGATTCCCCTTGGCGTTGCGTCGAGACTCTGACATAGGCGATGAACCGTTTCATTGGAGCTCTCCCTTCGTCTCCTGCGACACTTCAATCGTCCAGACTACTGCAGGCTTGTCGCTAATCGGTTCGCCGTTGTCGTCCGTCGGAAACAAGCCGAGCCAGACACAACTTTCGTCTCGGTCGAGGAACCTAATGTCGCCGCCGTCGTCATCGAAGTCAGGCTCCGCGAACAACTGTTCGACACTATTGAGGATGATGCGACCGATGCGTTCCAAGTCGGCGGAGGTGGGTTTGGGTGTCATCTTTGATGGCTCCGTTACAGGGTTTTAATGGGTATTTCAGACTGTGCTACATCCATTGAAACACGCGACAAATCGACGCACAATTTTGAACGCCCGTACATTGCGATTGCGGAATGCCGACACGTGCTTGCAGCGGTCCCAGGAGCCTTCGTTGCCCGCGAAGGCGTCTTCTGTCGCTCCGGTGTGCATCGACGAATCTTGCAGGGCTTCCGAGCCGTTTCGCGTTCGAAGCCCACGGCGGGCAAGGAATGGCCCTCCCGTTCCGTGGCGTACTACGGCACCGAAAGACAACGTGCTTGTCGCAGGGTGTCCCAAGCCGTCGTTGCACTGTGTGGCCGGCGGCTCCTGTGCTCCGGTGCCGAGCGATCCGAAGTATTGGCAGGCCGTCCCTTTCCTGGGCAGCGTGGCCGAGGGAGGACCCGCTCCCTGGCTTCCGCACCGCTTTCCGCACGTTGCTCTTTGCGGGCGGTGCTCCTTGTGCCATCGTGGTGTGTGTTGCTGTTGGTGCTCTGGGCAGCAGGGCAAACCTTCGGTGGACGTTCCACGATTGGAGACACTGTGATGAACAAGCGAAAGCCGCCTCGCCCACCGAAGCCGCCGGACCGTGTCGATCCACCGGCGGGCGTCTGCCCGTTCGACAAGAGGAAGTGGGTTTCAGGCCACTGGCGGTGGGTACGTGATGACCAACGATGGGAGTGGGTGCGCGGCCATTGGAGCCGTAAGCGGGACTGGCACCCACGCCAACGGGTCGTCCCGTGCAGTGCCAACAACATGGCACCGCACCGATGGCGCAAACGGCCAGCCGTTCGGCTTTCTGCTCCGACAACAACGGGACGCGGCGGGGGACGCGGGGGACGCGACAAGAGCTGCGTCCCCCCTTCGCGCCCCACCGGCGCGGTGGCGAGGCGGCCACAGAAACGGACGGGACCGTTTCCGTGCGAACACCCCCCGGCGGATTGGGGACGCAAGGACGCGAGTCTCCGGCAAACGGAAGCGGGGACCACACCAACACCACCAGCGCCGGTGGGGACGGAGGGAGCGGAGTCCGAAACACTTCTCTAAGAAAGAGAGGAGAAGGCGCCCCGCGTTGCGTCCCCCTCGCTTCCGGGTGGTGTGGCAGCGAAACGGTCCGGACCGTTTCGAACGCCTTGCCCACCCCCCGGCGGTTTGGGGACGCAACTGGGGCGCGCGAGGGGGACGCGGGGGACGCGACCAGCGGCGTTAGTGGTGCTACGCGTGCTCGTTGAATGCTAGGCGTAGCCACCGCTGGCCGTGCGTCTTTCCGATCTCGATTGTGATGCCGAGAGTTTCCAGGTCGGGAGCCAGCCGGGACAACGCGTTGGAAAGGGGCTGCGCCCCTTTCGGCCAGCCGATCCAGTCGGCACAGTTGCCTCGGCGGTTGCGGGGCGGTCGGCACTCTTCTTGCTGGAGGGCCTGCAGCAGTTCGCTGCTCGTTCCCTTCCACTCTTTTTCCCGTTCCATCAACAGGCAGATTGCCGGGACCCATGCTACGGCCTCGGTCGCGCGTTGGCTGGCCTCTTGCTTGTTTTCCAGCATGCCCCGCAACACGGCCCCGGCTTCCAGACCTAGCCCCGGCTCGGCAGCGGTCGCCAACCGTACAAAATCTAACAGCCGTGGTGCGCGGCTCCGGAATCTCGACTTCGGCAAGTCGTGAGAGGGCCGTAGAGATACCGCCGAGAGCAGGGCCCCGAGGATGCGTGGCCGCGCCTCGTCGTAGCTCGCCCACAATTCCTCCTCGCTCTTCCGTTCTGTCGGTGGTTGTATGGCGACCAACAAGGACCGGTCCAGCAAGTCCCCACGCACCGCTGCCGATCCGATCCCGTTGAGCAAGACAGGTCGCTTGACGGCGAGGATTGTCTCCCCAGCCGTCGTGTACAGTGTGCGTTTGTTGATCGCGGTGCCTTCCACCAGGCAGCACAACCAATCACTCGGTGCGTCGTCGATGTGGGACACGTTGTTGTAGGCGGCAATGAATGTCGACCGCGCCGCCAGCATCAACTGCTCTTGGTCCTTTGGCAGTCCCACAGGTGGTTTAATCGTGCGTGGGTCAACGAGTTTACGCATGCGTCTTGCATCGTGCTCTTGCCGCTGCCGTGCCGACCGGATATTTGCAGCACCGGATATGTGCCCTTCGGTAGAAAGCACCCGACCAGCCAGGCGGCCACCAACGGCCAATCGTCGGGGACAACGCTGGCGAAGGTCTTTAACTCGTTCAGGCTTCCACCGGGCTCTGGTTCCGGCAGAGATTCGCTGGAGGGGTAGCGGACGAAACGCACCGGCACTTGGGTCTCGATGCTCCAGCCTTGGGCCGTTATCTTGACCGCCCGCCACTGCGGATCACACAAGTCTAGCCAGTTTGTTTGTCCGTTGTCCGTTGTCGCAATGCGAACCGATGCTTCGAGTAGCAGGGACCCTCCACTCGTGCCAAGCATTGGAGTATGTCCATGGCATCCGTGCGGACTGCCTTGAGAGGTGCTGCTCCAGTCGCCTCTTTAGCGATGCAGCGATGAGCCAGTCCTCAAACCCGTCGCTCATGATCGCGTACGTTTCGCGGTGGCTGTCGGTCGAGATCGTCGCAAACCCATCGCGTAAGGGGCTGTGCCACAATTCGGCCTGTTCACGTGCAAGTGCGACGAGCCGATTTACTTCATTTAGTCCCTCTTCTTCCTCACCTCCCGATCGCAGCAGAGCCCTGCCGATTTGGCCTGGATTCGCCCGTGCCGTCTTGGAGAACTGCCGGAGTATTTACTTCGAGTTCCTCGCGTGTCTTGCGGGGTTTGCAGCGGCTGTTGTAGTCGGTGTCGATTATCTGCAGGGCCTCTTCGGTACTTCAGTCCGTAGCCGATGATTGCCAACTCGGCGAGCACGTAGTAGGGCTTCCAGTCTCCTTTGCTTGTGCTGGGGCGAGTGCGGGCCACTTGCTGGAATTTACCGAGAATATCGCCTGCTGTGATGGCCGGACCGTCATCGGCGCACAACTGATTGACTCGCTCTGCTGTGTAGGCCGCCCCCAGTTGCACATCGACGTTCTGCGGCTCTGCGGCGACCGATCCGGCTTTCTGCATGGTGATGGCGTATTCCTCTTTGAAGTCTTTCCATTTGCGTTCCCGGCAACTGCTGTGATGACACCGGAACGCCACCGCCCCGCTCGGAAACGAATTACACACGCCCCGCCCCGTCCCGTGCTGTGTTCTTCGGCCCAGGGGCATGCGACCAGTTCGTTGCCATTTCCCACTCCGCCAGCAGCAGCACAATGATGGCTGAGCTGGGAAGTCCAATCGGCAAAAAAACGATGGTGATCATAGCCAGAGAAACAATACCACGGCGTTCCGGCACCCGCCACAGCCGCCAGAACGGACAAGAGGACAATGAGCCCATAATCCGATATATCGAGAGGAATCTGGTAGAGCTGCGCCGCAAATACAGCGGCAATTGCGTAAACTATTATCATGCTGTAGCGGGCGATAACAGCCCCCAGGGGAATGAGCAGGTTTACCAATTTGTGATCGACACCCAGCCCTTCCGAGAGACCTTTGATGGCTGATGGCATGGCAGCAAAGGTGCTCTGGGTACCCAAGGCAATGAGCAGTGTCTCTCGTAAGAGCAAGATCGCCTTGAAAGGATTGGTCTTGGTGGTAAAGGCTATGATAATAGCCGAACCTGTCAGTACCGATAGGGAGAAACCGTAAACAAGGAGGACGAATTTCATCATGGCAAAGAGTATATCGACACCCGTCTGGGCAATCTGGCCGGCAATGAGGCAAAAGAGACCAAGTGGCAGTAGGTACATTATCCAGGAGATTATGCCGAAGAAGGCCTGAAAGAGTGCGTCAGTTAAATCAAGGATCGTATCCCTTTTCTTTACTGGAAGCAGACCTACAGCAACGCCGAGAACGATGCAGAAGAAGAGAATCTGTAATGACCCTCCTTCCCCCATGGCCTTGAAAACATTGACGGGGATCAGTTCCCCGAGAAAATCCGCTACCCCGCGATATTCGCTTACAGGGGCGCTTGTACCCTGATCCGCCCTGCTAAGCGTTTTTCCCAGCGTGATCTGGGCATCTTTGCCAAGATCCGTCCCCGGGTTAAAAACCAGAGCGGCGGACAAGGCAAGAAATGACAGTAATAAGAGCGACCCGACAAGAACAACAACGATCTTGACTAAATATTTACCGACATCCTTGATGGTAAAGAGATTACCGATGCTGGTGATGATTGCCGTTATGAGGATAGGAAA
>CAVOYC010000006.1:0-104376 GCA_963700575.1 uncultured Planctomycetota bacterium
GTATACGCTCATCCTGCAAGCCCTTCCGAGCGACGCTGACGATGCCTTATCCGAAGCCCCGGACCTGGGTGCTATCTCCACGACCGCCATCACGGTCAACGCAAGCATTACGCCCGACATTGATGTAGATATGTACCGTTTCACGGTCAATGCCAATCAGGTCGTCGATTTCGACATCGACACGACGCTCAACGGTCCCGGCGGATTGGGGTCGTACCTCAGGCTGTTCAACTCGCAGGGCCAGCAACTGGCTTTCAACAACGACGGCATGGCCCCGGAGAAAACCTGCTCGGATACGATGCCTATTTGCGGTACACGTTTGTTTCACGCGGCACGTACTACCTGGGCGTCTCCAATGCGACCAATACGCAATACAACGCTGCCACGGGCAATGGCGACACGGCCGGCGGCCTGCATGCGATTGGAAACGTTTCAGTTGATTTTGCAGACCGCGCCGACCATTCCCAACGACACCGACGACGAGATCTCTGAAGCTGTGCCACTCGGAAGCGTCTCGACTACACCGAAAACGGTCACGGCGAGCGTTACGCCAACGTCGATGTGGACATGTCTCGTTTCTCGGTTTCGCCCAACCTGGTCGTCGATTTCGATATCGATACGGCAATCAACGGCCGTGGCGGTTTGGGATCCTATCTGAGACTCTTCAACTCGCAGGGACAGGAACTCGCCTCGAACAACAACGCCATAGCTCCCGGCGAGAATGTGGTCGGATTTGACGCCTATCTTCGTTACGCGTTTTCGGCCGCCGGCACCTATTCTTGGGCGTGTCAAACGCGAACAACACGGATTACAGCCCCACTACGGGAAACAACGACCTGGCCGGAGGCGAGCATTCAACAGGTAACTATACATTGACCGTGCAGGCCCTGCCTGTCAACTCGGATGACGCGTTGTCGGAAGCCAGAAGCTTGGGATCAATCACCAGAGACTCTGATACGATTACCGACACCATAGTCACCGACATTGACGTCGATATGTATCGCTTCACGGTCACCGCCGGACAGGTGGTGGACTTTGATATCGACACGACTGCGAATGGACCCGAAGGGTTGGGATCCTTCATCCGGCTGTTCAACTCGCAGGGTCAGGAATTGGCCTCCAACAACGACGCTGCCGCACCGGGGGAACTTGTCGTCGGCTTCGATGCCTATTTGCGGCACACGTTTACCAGCAGTGGTACCTACTACCTGGGTGTCTCCAATTTTAACAACGCCACCTACAATGCCACGACAGGATCGGGCGACACGGCCGGCGGCCTCTACTCCATCGGCAGCTATACTCTGATCGTGCAAACCGCCCCGGACAATCCACCGGACGACGATGACGAGTTGTCGGAGGCCACCGCGTTGGGAGAGATCTCGACATCGGCCACGACGGTCGCGGCCGCCATCACCCCCGACGTCGATGTGGACATGTATCGCTTCACAGTGACCGCCGGGCAAGTCGTCGATTTTGACGTCGATACACCGCTCAATGGCCCAGGCGGGTTGGGCTCCTACCTGCGTCTGTTCAATTCCCAGGGTCAGCAACTGGCGTTCAACAACGATGGAGCCGCTCCCGGAGAAAACGAAGTTCGCTTTGATTCCTATCTCCGGCACACGTTTACCAGTCGCGGCACTTACTATCTGGGAGTCTCCAATTGGAACAACACGCAGTATAACCCGCGGACCGGCACGGACGATACGGCCGGTGGCAGCGATGCGGTGGGCAGCTACCAGCTTATCGTGCAGGCTTTGCCCGTCAACTCCGACGACTCGCTGGGTGAAGCCACCGTCCTGGAAGCCGTGACAACCGCTCGACAGATCGTCAGCGACTCCATTGTCACCGATATCGACGTCGATGTTTACCGCTTTACGGTGACTGCGGGCCAGATCGTCGGCTTCGACATCGACACGCCACTCAACGGCCCCGGCGGATTGGGGTCATACCTGCGGCTGTTTGACGACAAGGGCCAACAACTGGCTTTCAACAACGATGGAGCCGCGCTCGGCGAGACGGTGCTCGGCATTGATGCGTACCTGCAGTACACTTTCACTGACCGTGGCACCTATTATCTGGGAGTCTCGAACTCGAACAATACACAATACAATCCCCTGACCGGGACCGGCGATACGGCGGGCGGTGACGACTCCATCGGTGCCTATACGCTGGTCGTGCAGGAAATTCAAACGAGCAATCCGACACTGACCTTGTCGGTCACTCCGTCCACAATCCGCGAGGATGGCGGCATCGGCACGGCCACGATCACACGCAGCAGCGGTAACAACAGCCAGGCGCTCGTTGTCAACCTGGCCAGCAATGATGTGTCGGAAGCCTCCGTACCGACGACAGTGACGATTCCCGCCAACAGCGTCTCGGCTACGTTTGCTGTTGTGGGTGTCAACGACTTGCTGCTGGACGGCACGCAAACGGCAGTCATTTCCGCCACCGCCGACGGGTATTCGTCGGCCAGCGTGACCGTGCAGATCACGGACGTGGAAACCCTGACCCTCACGATCAGCCCGGCTGCGATGAGTGAGAACGGCGGGACCTCCACGGGTACCGTCACACGCAGCAACACGAACCGCGCCAGTGCATTGACTGTCACGCTCAACAGCAGCGATAAGACCGAAGCCACCGTGCCGTCACAGGTCGTGATTCCTGCCGGCCAGCCCTCGGCGTCGTTCGTCGTTACCGCGAAGGACGACACGCTGCTCGATGGGACCCAGACGGTCACCATCAGCGCGGCGGCATCCAACTATTTCGGAACTGTCGGCGACGGTCGCTGTGACCGATTATGAAGTGCTCGAGTTGACCGTCACCGCTGCCACGATGAGCGAGCGTGGGGGGGCCACATCCGCAACCGTGAGGCGCACCAACTCCGATCTCGCGGGGGCTGTGACCGTCGCGCTGATCAGCAGTGACACAAGTGAAGCAACCGTTCCTGCCTCCGTTACGATTCCAGCCGGCCAGGCGACTTCCTCGTTCGTCGTCACGGCGGTGGACGATGCTCTGCTCGACGGGACTCGCACGGTGACCATCACCGCGAGTGTCGCCGGCTATATCAGCGGCCATGACTCGGTCAACGTGACGGACTATGAAACACTTACATTGACGATCAACCCGACTGCGATTAGCGAAAAGGGAGGGACAGCCACGGGTACCGTGGTGCGCAGCAATACGGATGACCACACCTCGCTGGTCGTGATCCTGGCGAGTGATGACACCAGCGAAGCCACTGTGCCTGCGACCGTCACGATTCCTGCGGAATCAGCGAGTGCGACATTCGCCGTCACCGGCGTGGACGACGCCGTCGCCGACCGGACGCAGCACGTGGTGGTGACCGCATCCTCGGCAGGATTCGTCAGCGGCAGCGCGGGACTCGATGTGACCGATGATGAACCCGTCCTGACCCTGACGCTGTCGGGAGACTTGCTCTCGGAAAACGGCGGCACGATCGACGGGGTGGTTTCCCGGACAGGTCCCAACATGTCTAACTCGCTCGTCGTAAGCCTGACAAGCAGCGACGTCACGGCTGCCGTCGTTCCCAATTCGGTGACGATTCTGGCGGGCAGGTCAAGTGCGACGTTTACCATCACCGGCGTCGATGATCTCAGTGAGTGACGGGGTGCAGCGCACAACGATTACCGTGTCGGCACCCGGTTTGCCAGCCGATGCGAAAGAGATCTTGGTAGCCGACGACGAACGGCCTTACCAGAACCCGCGCGAAGCACTGGATGTGGATGGCGACAAGTCGGTCGGTCCCCTTGATGCTCTACTGATTATCAACATCATGAATAGTATTGGAACGGGCGAGGCTGTGGTGATCATGGCTCAATACCAAGGCCCTGCCCGGTTCCCTGACGCCAGCGGCGACAACTTCATCTCACCCCTCGACGCGCTGCTGGTGGTCAACTCCCTTAACGCGCAAGGAAATGTCGGAGGGGAAGGCGAGAACCTCGTGGCACCAGACGCTCCGATCGCGACTTGGCTTGTAGAAGACCCGTTGACCGATCCCCAGCCGGATGTGAATCGTGCCGTCGCTCTTGCCTCCCTGCTGGAAGAAACGCTACCAGCTTTCTTTGACCGGCCTGCCTCCCACCGACTCCCCGAAAACCCGACTGTGGACCGACGACACCAAATGGACCGACGCGGAATTGGAAGAGCTGCTGGCGGAGCTGGTAGCGTAGGGTCAAAATATTCAAGCGGACTTCCGAGTCTGCTCCGCCGCCTCGAATCCCACCCGCGGGCGTTTGCAGGCGGCGGCAATCGATGTTGAAGAGCGCCTCGTCGAGCACGTCGGGAGGAATATAGTCCGGATGCCAAGACCCGTCGTCGTCAGCGTCGTTTTCCTGAAGGAAGTCATGTAATCGCCTGCAAGCGTCAAAGACTTGTTCGACAATTCTCCTAGCCTGTTTTACTCGCCGTAACACCCGACGCTTTGCCTATTGGGTTTCCTGGCGCAGTATTTCGCTGCCCGCTCGGCATGCTTGAGCGCACTTCTTCGCATCTTCCGCTGAGAGGGCTTGTTCGCCATTCACGTCCACATATGCCACTGGGTGTTGTCGTCTAGCGATTCTGGATAGCCCTACTGGGTGGAAGTATCGGCTTTGTATCCCACCCCCAAATGGGTCGTGTAGGATCGGTGGACCAGCAGACGGGAGTCGTGACATATACCCAGTTATACCTGTCTTATTGTAGAACATGGTAGAACTTGGTATAACCATCACATGGACCCGATAGAGAACCCGTTTTCTCCTGGAGCCGGCTCGCCGCCTCCAGAGCTAGTTGGACGTGATCCCATTCTGGAGCAGGCCCGTATCCTGTCCTTGGGCGCGTGAAGCGGAAGAAATGCGAAAAGAGCATGTTGCTGACAGGACTGCGGGGCGTGGGAAAGACCGTCCTGCTCAACGAGATTGAACGTCTGGCGAAAAGACGACTACCGAACGATCGCCATCGAGGCCCATGAAGACAAGCCACTTCATCGGGGTGACAAACTTTATCCTCTCCCCCGCTCTATTCGCTGCGCGGCGGGGCGAAGTGACAAGACGACAGTTATTGCTTCGTCGCACTCCAGGGGCGGGTCGAAGCCGTACTGGTCCTGCTTCCACTCAAGCGTTTCACTTCCACAAAGTGGGCATCGGCTAGTCGGCAGGGCGTTCTCACTCTTGGTCTCGCCGATTTTAGGCAAAAATCAGCATGGGCCGAAATGATGAGCATGTACACTGAAGAGCCGCCGAAAGTCGCTGGACCACTACACCCGAAGCATCTCTCCAGTTCCCGGGTGGCGGGAACCGCAATGGGCGTCCGAGACGCGTTGGAAACGTCAACGCTGATATTCCGTTGCGGTTCGGCGGAGTGGTTTGACCTGCCGGGGAGGCCTTGATAGCATGGACGGCCACGGGAAAACAAAAGGCTCGTTTCAGCCGTGGCCGGTTCGTATCGCCCACGTCGGTACCTGCGCCGACGAGGCGGTCACAAACTCTCTGGGATGAGCGTCGATACAAAGGAACCATGACATGAACAGCCGATCATCTTGGATTGGAATCAACGTCGTTTGCCGCGGGTTATTGTGCTTCTTCATGATGGCGGGTGTTCTACGTGCGGAGGACCGGGCACAGACGATTATCGACCAGAGCCAGTTTACCGGGGGCGTGGTGGTGCATGTTCACGGCGCCGACGCCTCGCTGTTGCTCTCGATTCAGCAACAGCGTCCGAATCATGCTCGGCCACCTGCTCGTGGCGCAAGAGGACACAGCCCGCGAGGCCCGCGAGACGCTGGTGGCGGCCGGATTGCACGGCAAGATCAGCGTCGGCCAGTGGCAATCGGGGACGCTGCCGTTTATCGACAACTTCGTCAACCTGTTGATCGTCGAGCGGGGTGACGCGGTGTCGCGGGAGGAAGTGCTGCGCGTACTCGCACCGGAAGGGACGGCATTGCTGGGCTCGGAGAAGCTCGTCAAACCGCGCCCCGCAACGATGGACGACTGGCCGCAGCAGCTGTATGACGCGTCCGGGAATGCCGTGTCGAAGGACAAGGCGCTGAAGCCGCCGCTGCAACACATGCAATGGGTCGGCGGACCGCGCTGGTCGCGCCATCACGACAAGATGTCGAGCGTCTCGGCGTGCGTCAGTGGCGACGGGAAGGTGTTTTACATCTTCGACGAAGGGAGCACCTTCACGCCCTATCTACCCTGCCACTGGAAACTCATCGCGCGCGATGCGTTCAATGGCGTGGTGTTGTGGAAACAGCCGATCGACCAGTGGATCGGCAATCTGTACGGGCTCAAGAGCGGTCCTGCGACGCTGCCCCGTCGACTGGTCGTGGCCGGCAAGCGGGTTTGCGCCACGTTGGGCATTGGGGCGCCCGTCTCCGTGATCGATACGGATACGGGCAAGATCCTGCAGACCATCACCGGCACGGAAGGCACCGAGGAGATCATTCACGAAGACGGTCTCCTCTACCTGGTGGCCGATACGAACGATCTGAAGGAAGAGTTCCAGAATGGGCCGCGCATGAATTACCCCCGCGGCCGATGGATTATCCGCAAGAAGCAGGTCCTCTGCTGCGACCTCAACGAGGGGAAGGTGCTCTGGTCACAGACCTTCGATTGGGTCGCACCGAGCACGCTGAGCACGGCGCGGGGCAAGGTCTATATCTTTGACGGCAAACAGGTGATCGCGCTGAGTCGCGAGGACGGCAGTGTGTTGTGGAAGTCCGCGGAACTGCCCGTGTGGAAGGAGATGGCCACCTATTATGCACCCAAGCTGGTGGTGCAGGGCGGGGTGGTGATGTTTGTCGGCGGCGAAAACTACGTGCCGCACCGGGGAAGCCTGGGGCAGGTGGCCGGGCTCTCGACCGAGAACGGAAAAACCCTCTGGACGGCCCCGCATCCCGCCGGGGGTTATCAGTCGCCCGAGGACCTGCTGGTGATCGACGGCAAGATGTGGGCGGCGAACGTCACCTCCGGACGGAAAGAAAGCCCCACGGGAACCGGCGAAATCGTGGCCCTGAATCCCGGTTCCGGGCAGCAAGAGAAGAAGTATGACGACATCCCCGCCTACTGGTTCCACCATCGTTGCTATCCGGCCAAGGCCACCGAAGACTACCTGATCATGAGCCGGACCGGCACGGAGTTCGTCGACCTCAAGACCGGCGAATGGACGTTGCATCATTGGGTACGTGGCGCCTGTTTGTACGGCATCATGCCTGCCAACGGCCTGTTGTACGCTCCGCAGCATCCCTGCTCGTGCTACATCGGCGCCAAGATGTATGGGTTTACCGCGCTGGCTCCCGCCAATTCCTCGCAGCGCGTGCTGCAGCCCATTCCCGACGAGCAACGGTTGAGCGTTGTTGGCGAACCAATGGCGGCGTTCCCGAAACAACAGGCGCAGGAGGCAGGGCGAATGGCCCACCTACCGGCGCGATGTCGCCCGCAGCGGGCTGATCGCCGGGATCGGCCGAGCCGACCAAGTTGAAGTGGTCGGCCACACTCCCCGGTACCGCTGACTCAGCCGGTGATTGCCGACCAGAAAGTGCTCGTGGCCGACAAGGACAACCCGGTCCTGTACGCCTTGGCTGCCGGCACCGGCGAGCCGGTCTGGCAGTTCATCCCCGGCGGCAGGATTGATTCGTCCCCCGCCATCTACAAGGGGCTGGTGTATTTCGGGGCCGCGGACGGATTCATTTACTGTCTCGACCTGAGCAACGGCGCGTTGCGTCTGGAAATATCAGGCTGCACCGGCGCTGGCGAACCACATGTACCTGGAACGGATGGAAGCGACACACCCGGTCCACGGCAACGTCCTGGTGATGAACGACCGGCTTTACACCGTGGCCGGTCGCTCGATGTTCACCGATGGCGGCATCCGGTTCTTGATACTCGACGCCTTGACCGGGCGCAAGATCAAAGAGCACATCATGGACGACAAGGTGCCGGGCACGCAAGAGCCACTCCAGATGCAGCATGAGATTCTCAATATGCCGATGGCGCTCTCGGATCTGCTATCCTCCAACGGGAAGAAGATCTTCATGCGTTATCAGCCGTTTGACCTGGACGGCAATCGCCTGGACCTGCTGTTCAGCGGCAAGTTGTACGGTTACGAACCGGGGAGATACGGCGAGGATGTGGCTACGACACACGAGCCACTGGCTACGAAGCAAAAGGGCGAGGACGCTCATTTGTTCAGCGGAACCGGATTCCTGGACGACAGTTGGTGGCATCGGACTTATTGGATCTACGGCAACTACCACGCTTCCGGCCACTCGGGCTACACACAGGCTGGTGCCAAGGGCGCCCCGGCGGGGCGGATGATCACTTTCGACAAAGATCGGATCTACACCTGGGGGCGGCTCAAGCGGTACTTCCGGTGGTCGGAGGAATACATCTATTCTCTGCACGCCAAGGATTACGATTACCAAGACCAGTGGAGCGTGATGTTGCCGATCCTGGTGCGGGCGATGGTCGCCTCCGATGATCGCCTGTTCGTGCTGGGCCCGGAAGAACTGATGCGGCAGGACGAGATCAAGAAGCGCATCACGGAGGACGAGGTGCAGAAGCTCATGGTCGAGCAGGAGAAAGCCTTGGACGGCAAATCGGGTTCGATCCTGCTGACCGTGGACAAGCAGTCCGGAAAGATCCTCTCCGGGCACCGCCTGTCAACTGCGCCGGTGTTGGACGGTATGGTCGGCGCCTATGGCAACCTATACATCGCCGCCACCGACGGGACGCTCTGCTGCGTCAGCGGCGACGGCGAGGCCCTCGATGCCTTATCGGGCGCGAAGGTCGAGCAGCTCAACAAGAACTCGGCACCTCCGCCGCCCCCACCGGCGGCGAAGAAGAAAGCCGCCAGGAAGAAGACCAATCAGAAGAAAACTGCCCCCAAGAAAGACCGCCGCGAAGAAATGAACAGGTGCTAAGCGACGGCGAGTGCGAGCAGCCATCCCGCACCCGGAGTGATCGGCCTGCGAGAGTTGGGCGGCAGCGCGCATCCTATCTACCAAGACTCCAACACGCAACATTCATGGATAATCACCTCGACACGGTCCCCGAGAAACTGGATACCGTCCTGGAGGCGGTTGGCGGTGTGATCGTCGGCCAGCGCGTCCCGCTGGAAAAAATGCTGATCGCGATGCTGTGCAACGGCCACGTCTTGCTGGAAGGTGTTCCCGGCATTGCCAAGACGATGATGGTCAACACGCTGGCACAGGCGCTCGGATGCCCGTTTCAGCCGCATCCAGTTCACGCCTGACCTGTTGCCCGGCGACCTTGTCGGCACGCAGATTTACCGGCACGAGACTGGCGTATTCGAAACCCACAGGGGACCGATTTTCGCCAACGTCGTGCTGGCCGACGAAATCAACCGTTCGCCCGCCAAGGTGCAGAGCGCGTTGCTGGAGGCGATGCAGGAGCGGCAGGTCACGCTCGGCGGGCAGACACACAAGTTGCCCGAGCCGTTCATGGTGCTGGCCACGCAGAATCCCATCGAGCAGGAGGGCACCTACTCGTTGCCGGAAGCGCAGGTGGACCGATTCATGTTCAAGCTGCTCATCGAGTACCCGACCCACGACGAGGAACATGAGATCCTGCGCCGGGTGGCCCGCACCAATCCCGTCACGAGCGTGGCACCGGTGGCGACGCTCGACGACATCCTGGCGATGCGAAAGACGCTCGACACCGTTCATCTCGACGAAAAGATCGAGCTGTACATTCTGCGTCTGGTGGCCGCGACCCGCAATCCGACCGCGTGCGGGCTGGATGAATTGGCGTCGTTCATTCGCTTTGGGGCCTCGCCCCGCGCCAGCATCTATCTTGCGCTGGCCGCGCGCGGCCATGCGTTGATGCGCAGACGCGACTATGTGGTGCCCGACGACGTGAAAGCCATGTTGCACGACGTGGTGCGTCACCGGATTGCGATCAGTTACCGGGCGGAAGCCGAGGGATTGAATTCCGACGCGCTGCTCGACCGCATCGTCGAGCGGGTGCCGGTCAACGACGTTGGAGCCTCTCATGCCGCTGCACGCCCTTGACCAGCGCCTGCGCCAGCTCCAACTGCGCACCCGATACCCGGTCGAACACCTTCTGGCCGGCGAGTACCAGAGCGTGTTCAAGGGTCGGGGGATGGACTTCGACGAGATCTGTCCGTACCATCCCGGCGACGAAGTCCGATCCATTGACTGGAACGTGACCGCCCGTACAGGACGTCCGTACATCAAACGGTACGTCGAGGAGCGAGAACTGGCCGTCTGGCTGCTCATCGACGCTTCGGCTTCCTGTCGGATTGCCGCCCCGGGCCGCACGAAATGGGATACGATCCATGAATTGGCGGCTCTGCTCACGCTGTCCGCGACCTACAACCATGATCGGGTCGGGATGATCCTCTGTTCCAATCGGGTGGAACAGATCCTCCAGCCTCGCAAAGGCCGGCAGCACGCGTTGCGTCTGCTCGCCGATCTGCTTGGCGGTCCAGCCCCGCAACCCCGGCAGCGATCCCGCGCCGGCACTCGATGCGCTGCTGCACATGGCGCGACGCAGGGTCCTGGTCTTGATGTTGTCCGATTTCCTGTTTGACATTGATCGCGAACAACTCGGTGCGGTGGCGTTTCGTCACGATCTCGTGGGCATCGCCGTCAATCACCCCAGCGAGATCGAGCCGCCGCCCTGCGGACTGGCCGCCGTCCGCGACTCGGAAACGGGTGAGACGCTGGTCGCCGACCTTGGTCTCTCGGGACGCGACGCCTGCAGAAGTGCGTTCGCTGCCCGACGGGCCCGCTTGCGGCAGGAGTTTGCATCCGTCCGCGCGGATTTTCTGGAACTCGACACGCACAGCGATTGCGCGGAGGAACTGGCCCGGTTCTTCCGCCGCCGCATCCGGAGAACTGCCGATGAAACGGGTGGCTAGGAATCGAATGCGAGAGCGTCGGGCGTCGCGCGCCGCGCCGTGCACGCGTCTTCTTCGCGCAGACGGCTCGCCTGGGCGACCGGGCCAACTGGGCCGCTGGGGCTACGCTGGCTTGCCGTGGCTCGCCGCAGGCTGGGTTTCGTGTAACGGCCGGGCCGCTCGTGCTAATATCCCTGCTGCTCCTGATCGCGCCGACAACATTGGCGCAGGAGAGACATCCGCCTGGCCTGCGAGCCCCGCACGTTTCAGGTTGTGCCGGGCCAGCCGGTGCGGCTGGAACTGACCGTACAGGCCCGAACGGCGGCGCCCATCCGCTTGCACGTCCCTGCCGATCCGCTGCTGGTGTTACGCGCGGTCGAGAAACTGCCGGTGCAGCGGACCCCGGAAGGCGTCATTGTCCACAAACGAGTGATCATCTGGCAGGCGGTCGAACCGGGGACCGTCAAGATGAATGCCATCTCAGTCGAAACGCAGGGGCGGAAACGGCTGTTCCCTGAAGTCACGATTACCGTTAGCGATCCCGGCACATGACGTTTGCGTTTCCCTGGATGCTGTTGCTGTTGCCGCTGACGCTCGTTGCGCTGCGCGAAAGGCCACACGCCGCGATCACCGTGTCGGGATTGGCGGTGTGGCGGCACGTGCCGCCCTCCCCCGACTCCATTGGCTTCGACGGGTCCGTCTGCTGCGCGCCGTGGCGGTCGCGCTGTTGATTACCGCGTGCGCCGGGCCGCAGATCGAACGGCAGATTGGCGAGGAAACCCGGCAGGGCGTCGCCATCCAGTTGCTCATCGACATTTCCAGCAGCATGGACCAGAGCCTGGCGGCGGCGGACGGAGTGAGGATGTCGCGTCTGGAGGGGGCCAAGCGTGTCGTCCAGCAATTCATCCGCCACCGGCCGGACGATCTGATCGGCTTGATCACGTTTGCCCGGTTCGCCGACACGCTCAGCCCGCTCACGTATGGACACGATGCGTTGATCGAGATCGTTCGCGGCATCGCCATCCAGGAGCGCCCCACCGAGGACGGCACCGGCTACGGCGACGCGCTCGCGCTGGCCTGCGCCCGACTCGATCAAATGGGCCAATGGCAGCCAGACGCCGGAGGCCGTACCGCCGATCCGTCCGCCGCGATTCGCAGCAAGGTCGTCGTGCTGTTGACCGATGGCGAGAACAACTGCGGTCTGCACCTGCCGGAGGAAGCTGCCGGGCTGGCAAAGAAATGGGGCATCCGCGTGTATGCCGTCAGCATGAAGGATGACGAGGGGGGCAATACCGATGCGGAACGGAAGGACGACGAGGGGCTGACCGATGCCGAAAAACTGTTGCGGCGTCTGACCGACGAGACCGGCGGCGCGTACTGGAAGATCGGCAACGCGACGCAGTTGCAGGAGGTCTACGAGCGGATTGATCAACTGGAAACGAGCGAGATCAAGACGGCGATCTTGTATCACGCCGAGATCAGCCCCTTGTTCCAGTATCTTGCCTTCCCCGCGTTGGTATTGCTGCTGGCGGAACGGATCTTGCTCGCCACGTGGCTGCGCGTCGCCGAGGAGGTCAGTCGATGAGCCTTGGCACGCCCTGGATGTTGCTGCTGCTGCCGGTGGTTGCGTTGGCCGGTTGGCTGATGCTGCGTGCGCGCCGGTTGCAGTATGAAGCGGCGTGCCGACTGCAAGGAGTCGCTCCGGAAAACAGACCGGCCGGTTTGGCCCGCCGCGACTGGCTGGCCCTGGCGGCGTTGGCCTGCACGGTCCTTGCGCTCGCTCGGCCGCAATGGAACCCACGTCCCTATGACGTGGAACGCCGGGGACGCGATCTGGTCATTGCCCTGGACGTATCGCGGAGCATGTTGGCGGCGGACGTATTTCCAAGCCGGCTGGAAGCGGCCCGTATCGCCATCCACGAAGCGCTCCCGGTACTGACCGGGCAGCGGATCGCCCTGATCACGTTCGCCGGGTCGGCGTCCGTGCGGGTCCCGTTGACGTTGGACCACGGGTTTGTGCGTTACATGCTGGAGCGCGCTGACGCGTCCGACGTGGACGTGGGGAGCACGTCGCTGCAGGCAGCTTTCGAGATGGCCGCGGACAACGTGTTGACCGACGCGACGGGCGGCCGGCGCGATCTGGTGGTGTTCACCGACGGCGAAGATCACTTGAGCAACATCGAGAAGACTGCCGAACTGTTGGCGGAATGCGGCGCGCGGGTCCTGATCATCGGCTTGGGCGATCCGATCCAGGGCGCACGCGTGCCGGACGCGTCGGACACCGACCAATGGATGCGGTACAAGGACGCCGAGGTGGTCTCGCGTCTCGAAGAAGGCACGCTCGCCAAACTTGCGGAGAAGAGTCCGCACGTGACCTACTATCCGGCCCGCACCCGTCCCTTCGAACTCGTTGCCGCTCTACCAGGAGATGATCTCCGGGGCGGCCGACGATGTCGTTGTCGGCGAGCTGCGGCAAGTCCGTTACACGGAGGGTTATCCGTATCTGCTGGGGTTGTCGGTGGCGCTGTGGTTGGTGTCGTCACCCGTGCGACTGCCAGCGGCGCGCAATCTGATCTTGATTGCCCTGTTGTTGCCTGGTTGCGCCCGGCAGACGGAGGAGGGCGAGGATGCTGCGTTTCAGGCCAAATTCCAGCGGGGCGGTGAGTTGCTGCAATATGCCCAGGAGCAATCCGACGCTGATCCTGTTGCCCAACGCTCGATTCTGCTCGACGCGCGCGAAGAGTTCCTTCGCGCCGCGCTCTTGCGGCCCGGCGACCTCGAAACCGCCCGCCGCATCACCGCGATTACTCGGCGTTTGAGGGAGTTGGAGGTGGTGATCGAGAAGCAACGCGTTGAGGAAGAGAAGCGAAACGAGGAACTCGCCAAGATCATCGAACGACTCCAGAAAGCCACCGTGCGCCAGCAGCGTCTTTCCCAGCAGAGCCAGCAGATCCTGCGTCGCTATCCACCTCCACCGCAGAGCCAGCAAGCACTGCTTCGCTACCCAGCTCCAATAATGCGGGAATTGAAACGCTTGGCGGCACCGGCCTCCGCGCGAACAGCAGGCCGTGCGTCAGGAGACCGCCAGTGTCCGTGACAGCATCGCCTCCCAGCGGGACACGCTCCGAGAGCTTCTCACGCGCGCTTACGGCGATATCGGAAGACCGCCCGCGACGGAACTGGATCCGGTGGCCGATCTGCTCGCAGAGGCCTTGGTCGCTCAACAACAGGCGCTGGCCAACCTGAGGCCGCAATCGGTCCGCTGGCCGCAGACCAACACCGCATTCCACACCGCCACGGGGCGGATGCAGCAAGCACTCGAAGCGCTCCGCAGCCTGCAGCCGCCGTCGCCAGATGAGAAAGACAATGCCATGCCCTCCAGGAACGATGGCGATTACGACGAGAACATGGAAGCGC
This sequence comes from uncultured Planctomycetota bacterium, assembly GCA_963700575.1. GTDB lineage: Bacteria > Planctomycetota > Planctomycetia > Pirellulales > Pirellulaceae > JAJRVM01. The sequence goes on from CAVOYC010000006.1 coordinate 14,299, forward strand.
TCGACTCGGACGCTCAAGGCAACAAGTCGCAGCCGGTGTCAGCCGGTGACTTCAAAGAGGCGCTTTCGCTGCGGTCGCTGCCGGTGCCGAATTACACGTCCGCGGACATCTTGGCCGAGGAGTCCGCCAACCAGCAGAAACGCGCCCGGCAGAAAGCGGCCCGCGCCGGCGCCAAAGTGGAGAAGAACTGGTGAGCATTCGTCGCGTCATCCCGCTGGGCGCGTTTGCCATGTTGCTGTTCCTGTCAGCGGCGCGGGCGGAGGTTGCCGTTCGTTTCGCCCCCGAAACCACCAGCCTCTTCATCTACGAGCCGTTCACGCTGCGACTCGACGTCGAAAGCGACACTCCGCCGGAGACGCCGGAATTGCCGGCGGTGCCGGACCTGGCCGTGACCACCGTTCGCCGCCTGCCCTCCGACCCGACCCGGCGCAAACACGCCTTTCAGATCGAGCTGATTGCCGAGCGAGATGGCATCCTGACCGTGCCCCCGTTTGCCGTGCGGGCGGACGGAGAAACGGTCTTGACATCGGCGTTGCGATTGCGAATCCGCGCGCCGCGTCCGGCAACGGAGATGGCTTTGGCGATCACGGTCGAGCCAGCCACGTTGCGCGTTGGGCAACCCGCAACCGTCACCGTGACGTGGACCAGCGCGGTGCCGTTTGCGCGCTGCAAACAGCTCCTCTTCGAATTACCGCTTCTCACGGACACGCGTTGCCGACTCTTCCCGCTCGATCCTCCCGTACCGGAGGCGGAACGGATCGGGTTGCCGGTGAACAATCTTCGCCTGGTCGCCCAGGCCGGTACACAGCCTGATGGAAGGCAATCCCTCGCGTTCCGCTTCACGCTGGTTCCGCGCGAGCCGTGTGTACTGCGTACGCCGCCCGCCCGGCTCGTTTGTGCCCTGCTGGACCACGAACGCCCGCCGGACCAGCCACCGAGCTATTTCTATAACCACTTTTTCGAGGCGGCCGGTGAAAACGAAGCCTACGAGCAGATCTATCTCGCCGCACCCGTTCCGGAGATCACGGTCAGGGGACTGGGGGAAGCCGGTCGCAATGCGCATTTCGCGGACATCGTCGGGCCGTGCGATCTCCGCACGTCCGTCGCGCCCACTCAACTCGTGGTGGGCCAGCCCGCGCTGCTGACCGTACATCTGGAGAACCTCGCATTCGCCCGCCACATCACCGAGTTGCCTTCCGCGGCATTCGATGGTCTGCGTCCCGAGTTCCAGCTCTCCGCGGAACCGATCCGGGAAACCGCCACGGACCATGCCCGCTCCTTCACCTACACGCTCCGCCCGTTGCGTCCCGGCATCACCCGCATCCCGGCCATCGTGATTCAGACCTTCGATCCGGATACCGGCCAGTACCAGACCTTGCGCAGCGCGCCCATCCCGATCACCGTCGAGCCGGATCCGGAAGACGACTTCCCGCGCCGTCGCGCCCCGGATGGACTCCGAACCGCTAATCCCTTTGAATGGAGTCAGGCACAACCGCGTCAACGAGCAGACCATGATGTCATTCCAACACACTACTGGAGTTTCTCGGCCGGTACTGGTGGGTCTTCGTGCCGTTGCCCCCGTTGCTCTGGCTCGCGCTGCTGCCCGCTTGTGCGCCGCTGGGAACGCTGCCGGCGCGATCCGGTGTATGCCCGCGCCATGGCAGCTCGGCGGCGATTTCGCCAGACGGCACGGCGTGATGAAGAGATGGCTTGGCGGAATTATCTTGCCGACCGGCTCGCGCTCTGCGCCGAGGCATTGACGGCGGACACCGTCACGCAGTCGCTTCGCGCCCGGAAGGTGGACGCCAACCTGGTCGCCGAAACACGGCGACGTTTCGAGGAAAGAGACGCTGCCGACTACGGGAAACGCCCCGCCGCGCCGTCCCGATCCACCCGCAATTTGGTGCGACGTCTGCACAAGGCCACCATCCCGCTGTTGCTGGCGTGCAGCCTCCTGGTCCCGTTGCGCGGGGAGTGCGGCGGAGAGTGCCGACGAGTTGTTCGCGCACGCACTGCAGATGCGTGGCGAGAAACCCGACGAGGCACAGCCGCTTTTCGTCGAGGCGGCGCTACGGTTTGAGTCCGCGGAGCACTTCCTGAATGCCGGCAACAGTTGGTTCTTCGCCGGTGAGAACGGGCGGGCGCTGGCCAATTACCGTGCCGCCCAGCGGCGCTCGCCCTTCGACCGGCAACTGCGCGAGAGCATCGCGTTCCTCCGCGCCAACCGTGCCGACGCCTTTCCTCCACCGGCCACGCCCACCGGCAGATTGGCGGCTTTTTGGAACCGGTTCTGCACCTGGGCGACGGTGTTGCGGGTTGGTCTGTTTGTGCTGGCGTATCTGGTCGCGTGGCTCGTCTTCCTGACGATGCAACTGGCTGGATGGCCAGTCCGCCGCGTTGTCTTGGGTGTGTTGCTCGTGGCGGTGTTCGTGCCGTTGATATCCGTCGCTCAATCCAGTTTCCGACCCGCTGAGGGGGTCGTCATCGAGGACACGGTCGCGCGACTCGGCCCTGGTTACGCCTACGATCCGTCCTTCGCGCAACCACTGCACAAGGCCGCCGAGTTCTCGTGGATGGAGACCCGTCAAGGATGGGTGCGCGCCCGGTTGCCCGACGCCTCGGAAGGTTGGCTGCGGGAATCCGATTGCATGAAAGTGAAGTAACTCACAAGCCGTGCGGTTGGAACAAGACAACGTCACAGGATGCCGCCTCAGAACGTGTTTTGAAATTCAGTAATTTGGCCGCGAAGCGGCTTCACCAGTCCCCGCTCCCGCTCGCGGCAGAGGGATAGGGTGAGGGCAAATTCAATTTCAAAACGCTTTCTCAGTCTTGTGGCATTTTCCGTTCCTGCTCGCCCGGACGGAGTTTTTGCCGGGCAGAGGCTATTCGAGCGTTCCGGGGTGGCGCTGCCAAATATCCCCACATGTAGGAAACATCCCCCATCGTTCCCTGTGGAGTGAATTCGCAAGCCGCGGGCCATTGATGAATGTCCCAGTAGGATTCGTTCACGGGCCAGGTGAAGGGGTCGGGATAGATCGCTTTCTTGCGAACAAGAAACCAATCCAAGGCCCCCAGTTGCCAGGTGCTCTTGCGCGCCCGAGCGTCAGGATAATCGACCTGACCGAAAACGGTAATGCCTTCGGGCACAGCGCGCGCTGTGCGGCGGGAATCGAGAACCATGGCGTTGCGAGGCCATTCATGCCCCACCCCCGTGGTGTAGGTCATGTTCATGGGATTAGCGCCCAACCGAGAAGAGGACGCCTCGCACGACCGCGGCCTTGAATTCGGGCTTGCCGCTGAGATAATGTGCTCGCATAAGCGGGATCAAGTCCGGAGTGCTGAACCACCCCGTACCGGTCGCGCGATACCGATTGCTGCTGGCGAAACCCCAGGCGTTTTCGCGTGCAAAGGCCAGCGCGGAAGCTGCGTCTTCCAAGATCGCATGCCTGGCTGCCGCGGCAATCCGGGGCTCGCCCAAACGGTCCGGCAGCCGAGCATAGAGGAATGCAGCATGGCGTTGTCGACCACCTTGAGATTGACCAGCAATTCCGTTGGCTGCGTGCAAACACCGAGTCTTCAACGAAATGATCGTGCCACTTTCGGTCGCCGGTCAATCGGTAGAATTCCAGGGCCGCGAGGTTCCGTTCGTCAACGATCTGATTCCACTTGGGATGTTTGCCGTAGCTTCTTCTCAAACTCTCCCACATTCGCTTCCGCCCAGGACCAGGCGCGGAGAGCACTTTGCTCCAAGTACGGTCGCCCGTTCGGCGTCGAAGGGCCGCAACAGATAAGCAGCTCGAGCGGCGACGTTCGCGTAGAAGTATGAGGACCAGGGCCCCGGCGCGTAGGCCATGACCTGGAGCGATTCGAGCCAGCTGGTTTCGCCCTTCACGGGATGCTCCGCCGCCTCGATCCCGCCCCGAATTCCACCAGCGGGCGTTTGCAGGCGGCGGTAGCAATCGATGTTGAAGAGCGCCTCGTCGAGCATGTCGGGAATGGCATCGCCGGATTCGGGAATGTTCAGGTTCAATTGCGTGAAATACGCGGGAAAAAGCTCCAGTAATTCCAAGTGGCTGCGCGAGGAGGCAAGATGCTGAATGCGGCGGTCCCAGTCCGCAGCGTCAAAATAGCCACCCCAGGCATTGTCGACGGTCACCGGCGTGACGTTCTTGTTGAGGGCTTCGAAGTTGCTGGATTCCCCAAGCAAGTTAAGTCCGTTTCGTGTCTCCATCAAGGTCACCGCGGAAGCAAACACTCTGCAGTCCGTCGTCCGGATGGTAGGGACGAGGCCGTGAAAAGTCCGAGTAGGGTGCGCCCAACGCAATGCCACTGCGCTGATGATAGAAACCCTTCATCGAGGTGAGAAACGGCTTTTCCCAAATCGTTGCACCAATCGAAAAAGGATAGCTGCACCCAATCCCCTCAACGCTGACGCGGTATGTGCCCGGCTTGGAGTAGTCGGAAAAGTCGATCAGCGCCACGTCGGTCAGGCTGTGGTTCTGCTTCCGTTTCATGTTCTCCGGACGCCCGGCAGGCCAGACATCCGTCACCACGCCGCGAAAAACGACGTCGTTCGTTGCGTGATCGACCAGGGCAAATTGCAGGTTACGTTCAAAAACATGCGCACCGCCATCGCCCAACCAGACGGAAAGGTAGGCATGCTTGACCGGATCCTCGGGACGGAAGCCGATGTGACTGACATGAATCGCTTCCGAACGAGTACCCAGCGAATCGAATGAAAAACGTTATCTCTTTCTCCTTCAAGCGGAGATCGGGCATCCGCAGCGTATAGGTTTGCCCTGTCTCCAAACGCACAGGGAGTTGAAGGTAGATATAGTGCCGTGTCGGGAACTCTGTCGCAGGGATGAGCGATATCGATCGGCTTGGATTTGCGACAGACCGAAATGGGTGTGTGCGTCTTCGATCTTCCCGATACCCATAGTGTGTACGTCGCCGGGTCGTCGGCCTTCTCCGTATCGAGTGCGTCGCCGACGAGTTCCTCAAAGAACCAGACGTGGCTACGATCCTTTCCCACGAGATAGCCGACGCGCTGTGCCGTCTCGTATCAGATCAACCGACTTCACCACGCCGTGCTGTTCGTTCACCTTGGTCTCATCGCCGGGGAGTGACAGATAGGGCTCTACAGCGCTTCGCTTTGTCCTTTGCGCCTCGATTTCAAGAGCCAGGATGTCATGATCGACCGCTCCCACATGCACGAAAACGGGAGCCGGTTGGTCCGTCGTAATCTGCAGACGAGGGTGTCCCGCGGGCAAGGGGGGAGCAGCGTTCGCCTGTGTGCAAAGAAGTGTTAAGCATAAACAGAGTGCACAGGCACAAACCACGTGTTTCAAAACCTGTTCCTTCATGAGAGAACATCCTCGAGTCGTATTGTCTACATGACCTCGTATCACTCAGACACGAACGACAATTGGCATGCGGAACATGCACCCGCCGACGCTACACTGAAGTATTTTCTTTCCGTGATTGTACGCTATCTCGGAACCGGAAAAGGGGAGTAGTATGGGCTGTCAAAAATATTGCATTCCATCGCCGAATAGCCCCTTGACAATCATTGTTTTTGTTCCGCCCTCGGAACTCCTGCTGGCCTGCGGCCCAACGAGGCCGCGCTATTACAGCCCAGGTCGGAGTCCGCCGCAGGTGGACGGAGGCCTGGGTTTGCGGTTCCATCTTGGCCGGAGCCCCAAAGGGGCGTGCAGAACTCTAAGGGCGAAGCACGGTCATCGTCAAGCAACCAGCGCAGCCCCGGGTTACGTCTGCCATGGAAAACTGAAATATCTTTGCGGTATATCCGGATGCATCCATTCTGGCCCCCTGGTATGTACCTAAATCCAAGAAATAGCTGGAAAAGGACCACCCCAGTGGCTGTATTGGAGGAGTTTGCCGCCCCTTCAAACAGGAGACACTGGGATGGTCGCAAAGTCCAAGATACGGAAAAACAGGAGCACGAAGAAGAGGTTTATCGGCAAGCCAAACGGGCAGATTCAGGAACGGGTCCAGGCTGTGGGAGCAGAGCACTTTGGCATCGTTGCGGTGGACTGTGCCAAATGTCGATCCAAGTGGATGCTCTGCGACTTCTACGGCAAGGTGCTCGTCGAGCCCACCAAGGTGGAGCACACTTCGGGCGGGTTGCTCGCGATGACACAGTGGGTGAGGGAGGCCTGTCGATCAGAAGGCCTGCTCGACTTGGTCGTGGCCGTGGAAATGACCGGCATCTATCACAAACCGGTGTACCGGGCGTGCCGCAAAGCTGAGTTCGACACGCGCATCATCCACCCGTTCGCATCGAACCATTTCCGGCGAGCGCTGCATCCTGACAGTAAGACGGATGACCATGATTTGGAGGCTATCTTCCAGGCGGCCGTCAGAGGCTTTGGATTGGCGCACTTTCCGTGTGATGAGGTGTACTTGTTGCTGCAGGCCGCTTCGCGTCATCGCCACAACCTGGTCAAGCAACGTTCTCGACTCATGGTGCAGATACGCTATCTGCTTCACCAGACCATGCCGGGGTTCGCAGATCTCTTTGAAGAAGATGTGTTGTTTCGAAGCTCAGTGGCCCTTCCTGTCGCGCAGCAGTTCTCGTCCCCGGAAGCGATTGGTCGCGCGGGTGTGGCAGGGATTGAGAGACACTTGCGCGAGAACAAGATCCGTTTTCAGAATCGTACGATTGAACGCATCGTCGCCTGGGCCGGTACCGCGAGCGAGCCATCAGAACTTGCAACGATCTACACACAGCAATGGCAACAGCTCAACACATTGCGGCGAATGTATGACGGACAAGTCTATACGATTGAAGGCGAAATGGCCGGATTTCTCGCGAAAACACCGTATGTTTTGCTCCTCAGCATCACGGGCATCAATGTGGTTTCGGCAGCTCGTCTGGCGGGAGAAGCAGGCCCCATTGAACACTACGCGTCAGCACGAGCGCTCAACGGGCGTGCCGGTTTGTACCCTTCGCGGTACCAAAGCGATGAAGTGGATCTCGCCGATGGCGCGTTGATTCGTCAGTGCAATCGACGGCTGCGTGGAGCAGCCATGCTCGTGGCTGAGAACTTGATCAAGTGCCATCCGTACTATCGCGGACTGGCGGGATTGTGGAAGCAGCAGAAGGTGGATCCGCGGGATCGCCATTGCCGTATCGCCAATCGAGCAATGCGGATGGTCTTTCAAATCGTGGGCGGTCGCCAAGTGTGGCGTGGCAAAGGAGTGGACCGTGAATATGTGTTGGCAAAACTGCAGAAGTTTCATTGTCAGCACAATACTTCGCTCGAGCAGACGATCCGAGACCTGGAAGCGGCCTATGCCTGGCTACCGAAATCCACTTATGCCGAGGAGGCACAACCGCTGGCGAAACTGGCTGGTACCAAGCACCGCGGACCTCAGAAAATCGGAGAATTATTGGTCCCCCTTCTGATTCGTCTGGGGCTGTCTAGCAACGGGCATGAAGGAGAACTAGAATCGAATACGTCCGAAGCTCGGAGTTCTGACTGACTGGTCGTGCCGCCAGGCACACTGATAACATCGTCTCTGGCCCCGAGGGTATTGGCGGAATGACATCCGCAGTGCGTGAGATCATTCCAGCCGAGCAAGCCCGTTAGAGAGCGTGATGCTCTGTCAGCGGTTCGAACGCCGGATGAGACAGTGTGGGGCTTTCGAGCTTCGGATATCTACCAGGGTGGCGAGAACGAACCACCACAGCTGACAAAGCCGTGCCGGCGCCTACCATCAGCTAGACACCGAGTCGCAACAAAACTACCCTAACAGGGAAGCGCTAAGAGTACGCGCGCTACTCAAAACGCAAATTCTCCCATGACAGTGCTCTCCCCCGAATTGTTCGCGCGAAGGACGATCCATTTCTGTTGATAGAATCGCGAACTATTTGGGGGAGAGGGCGGGGGGTGAGGGGGCTGAAGCGGGGATGAGCCGGCCATTTCCCGAGCCTCGAATAGCGTCCAAAGTGGGACCAGGGACGGGACTCATGACACACCGCCAGAACCCGAAAACAACCGCCCACGCTCGTGATCCGCGCATGCACAGACAGAAGCGGAATCGTTGCTCTGGTACGTCCTGCGTGGTCGACGCTGGTGCGGCCTCCAGTTTCGCCGCCACTATCCTCTCGAGCCGTTTATCTGGAAGAAACCGTGCGTGGCACGGTTTTGGTGGGTGACGAGGCAGACTGAGCAGTTCGGTGCTCGCCGTGCGGAACGCGTGTGGTGCCAACTAGCGGCGCGGTGCAAGGGCTGTGCTCGCGTTGGGTTCGGCGACCGTCCGACGGGCAAAGCGGCACCAAGCCGGCGTTGTGTCGCTGCTCGGTCGGTCCCACGTTCGCTGCCACGAGCCCGAACACGTTCACTGAGCAAGAAAACTCGCGTCTGCGACTCCCCCTTCGAGAGTTCCGTGGACCCAATTTGCCCATGCTGCCAATAAAAAGGTGCCACGCACCGTTTGCTCCCGATTGGCGTCACGGTCCATGATCAAATAGCGTTAATCATTGACGCCGAGGACTTTTCGTGACTCGGCCTGCAGTTTTGTCCCTTGGTCGTCCGGACGAGGATTCGCCTGCATGAGGCTACTAGCCTTCTCGTACGCAGCAATTGCTGCATCCCGATTCCCGAGCTGGTATTCGGTCATGGATGCTACGAACCAGTCCGATACGCTCCATGGTCGGCCTCGCGTTTTCGCGTTCTCCAGCGCATCCCGCGACGCATGCCATTGGCCGGCGCGGAATTTCGCGAGCCCCAACGTCCTCCAGTATCGGCCATCGTCGTCAGCAAGTTCCACGGCTCGTTCGGCACACTCCACGGCTTCCTGGACCTGGTCGGGAGCAGGAATGGGATCGTCAATCAACATTGTCGCGAGAGCGTCATTGTCTCCGGCCAGCATGTGACGCAGAGCAACGTCCTGCGGCCGTTGCTCGAGCAGCGTCTCCCGCAGTTCGACCAGCGTCCGGCAGGACTCGATCGCGTTCGCTGTTTTGTCTTGCGATTGTAGTGCAAAGACGAGAAGACCGATTGCGAACGCCTGGCGGGCTGGGTAGTCCCAATTTTCAGGAACTCCAGTCGAGGCGGCTTTCCACAAATCCACGGAACTACGGAGGGCAACTTCCGCCTCAGCTAACCGGCCCAATTGCCGAAGCGCATTACCGCGAATTTGGAGGCAGGTTGCCAACCCGACTTGCCATTGTGCGGAGTCCCCCGACTTCTGGCGCAGTTTCTCATACATCTGCTCCGCCGTTTGGCTGGCCGTCTCGGCTTCGCTCGCTGCTTGCGTCTGCAGGAGAACAAAGCTCAGTCCACATTGCAGCGACGCGAGTGCAGCGAGCGACTCCTCAGCAAGTTCGACGCCACTTGCCTCCCAGGACTCTCGGAACGTGGCCGCATTCTTTCCAACGGCAACAGCATCCTCATTGCTTTTGACAGCTCGCAACGCTTGCATCAGTTCCACGTATGCCTGAATCAGCGGTGCGCGACACGCCTCATCTTGCGGAAAACTACGAACGAGGCCCTCTCGCACCACAACGGTTTTCCTGAGCTGCTCAACTGCGTCCTCCGGGCGTCCCATCGCATCGAACAGTTGAGCCAGTGACCGACCGGTTTCATTCAGGAGATCGTTCTCAAATACTGTCGGATCCTGCTGCATCAATTCCGCACAACGTTCAAACGCCTCAGTGAAGGCCAGCTCGGCGTCTTTGACTGAATTACAGGACTTCAAAGCGTGTCCAAGACGGACGAGCGTGAATACAAACTGTTGCTGAGTTGCCAGGTTGTCCTGTGTCTCGGCCAGAAGGGTTCGCCGTACTTCGACACATCGCCTCAAGGCGGCAGCGGCTTGGGTATACTCCGCCAGCTTCATGTAACATTGTCCCGCAGACAGGAGACACCACCCCAACATCTGCCGATACTCCGCATTCGCTGGTTGTTCGGCAGCAAGTTGCTCCGTCAATGCAACATCCTTCTCCCGCAGCGCCGCGGCCTCTTCGTAGCGACCGGCTGCAGTGAGCAGGAGGTAGAGCTGGTACCGCGAATGGATCAGCGCCTCCTTCAATCGAGGATCTTCAGGCACGCGGGTCACAACGGTCTCAAGAACTTGGACAGCATTTCCAAGGGCCGTTTCGGCGCTTACGACCTGTCTCAATTCGTGAAGACGTACTCCCAGGTCGTGCCATCTGTTACCGAAGGCCAACACCTCCAGTGTCTCCGGATGTGCTTGCACCGTGGCATTCCAGAGCTGGAACGCCTCGCCCAGGGCTCTCTCGGCGTCTGCAACGTCACGGCTGCCTGCCGGGGCCTGGGGATCGGCTTGTGGAGAAGCACTCGCATCCTCCAGAGCCTTCCAGGCAGTGTCCAAGGCTGCAAGCATCTCAGCTTGCGGCGAATTGCTGGAGGCAGTCGTCCCCATCTCGGCTTGCTGGCCGCCATCCGACGTGGAGCGCGCTGACGCCCTGGTCGCGCGGCGCCATGCTCTCCTGCACCATTGGATCCGGCTCGCCGCCGTGCCACGCCCACCCGACAACGAGGGCGGCTGCCGCCAACAATAGACAGACCGAAATCGCGATGGAGGCCATGACAAGACGCCGCCGATCCCCTGCGGTGGCGTGCTCTTCTTGAAGTACGCCGCGCCGGGGTGGCTTCTGTTCAAGCCTCGGGACCGTAGTCGCGCCCACATCACGGTCGCGCTCCTCTGCAATCATTCCTGTCGCTACCGGTCCGCCAAGAAGTGCCGGCAGGTTATGGCTCACGGTGAACGCTGCGCAGGCATCGCGCACGTCGGCAGGACCCTGAAAACGTCGTCGTGGGTCTTTGGCCAACATCTTCTCGAGAATCGCCACGAGCGTGCTCGGCACGTCGCTGCGAACATCCGTAATCGATGGAACGGGCTCACGCAGATGAGCCATCAGTCTTTCGATCCTGCCGCCGTATTTTTCGCCGCCGAATGGTGGTTGAGCTGCCAGCAGTCGATAAAGAGTGCATCCCAGACTGTAAATATCTGCTCGAATATCAACCGCATGACTGTCACTCACCTGCTCAGGTGCGACATAGTCCACCGTGCCGAGAGCGGATCCGGTGGCGGTTAACTTGTCGGGTAGGGACTCGTGTTCCAGCAATAACGCTAGTCCCAAATCGAGAATCTTAACAACGCCGGAACGGCACAGTATCAGGTTGGATGGCTTGATGTCACGATGGACGAGTCCGTGGGCGTGAATATACTGCAGCCCTTCGGCTGTCTGCCGAACAATTTCGCACGCATCGGCGACAGACAAAGGGCCGTGTTGCTGACACAGGCTCGAGACATCTTTGCCCTCGAGGTATTCCATGACCAGGTAGAGCGTTTCGTTGTGCTGGCTGGCGTCGCTGGCACGCACCACATTGGGATGATCAAGACGACCGATGGCGTCCATCTCGCGCTCGAATCGTCTTACTGCATCCTGGTTGCGTCTCCCGAGTTCAGGCAGGGTCTTCAAGGCGACAACTCGTTGTAGATTGAAGTGGATCGCCTTGTAGACGACCCCCATTCCCCCCTGGCCGAGTTTTTCCAGTATCGCGTAATTGCCAAGGATCAGCGTGTCCCCTCGCCCGTCAAGCAGCAGATCGGCCTGATAATCGGTGAGCTTTTTCTGGGCAACGAGACTGCGTGTAAATGCGGCAACCTGCCGCAACTGGTTTGCCGCCTTCAAACGCTCAAAGTCCTGACGTGAAATCACGCCAAGGTCGGCCAGATTCGAAAGCAGCTGGCCGTTCGTCAAATGGTTGGTCATGACAAGGCTCGGCTCCGCGTCAATCGCAAACAACTGTGGGCTTCATCAACCGGGTCGCCACTCGCACCACTGAAACAACTCCCTGGCACACTGCGGCAATTCCAACATCACTCGCTGTTCATGCCGGGGCTGATCTGGAGAAACACCTCGCATTCACTCAAGGCCTTTTTCAGTCGGGCGAGACCATCGCCGGGGATTTGAACCTCCTGCAAGGTGAGTCGCTTCAATCCGCTCAGCTTCTCCAACTCCGCGATGCCGGCGTCGGTGATCGTTCCGCCGTAGATCGCCAACTCGGACAGTTCTTTCAGCTTCGCGACGTACGATAGCCCTTTACTGGAAATGCGGTTATTTAGTGACAACGACCGCAATTCAACAAACTCTTCCAGGCATCTCACCCCGTCATCAGAGACTTTTGTACCGCGCAGATCCAACAATTCCAAGTTTCGCAGATCACGCAATAGAGCCAGGTCCGAGTCACCGACCTCGGTATTGGCGAGGAACTCAACCCCGCGGATAACGACTTCCCACAAGGGGAGCTCTTCGTGCGACGCGATAAGCCACTCTGCCTTCAGCGGATCACCGAGAAAGAGGCTTCCGCCCTGGTCCAGGATCAGTTCCGCTATTGCGTGTTGTGCGCCAGGTGGTTCGCCAAGACGCAGCACATAGACGGTGCCATTCCCGTTGGCCGCAATCATGTGACGCCCCTCGGGCGTGAAGCATACACCACGAATGACGCCGTTGCGTGGACCGACTTGCATCCGAGTCAACAGCTTTCCGCTGTGCGGATCCCATAGGAGGATTGCTCCGTCGCCGGCGGAGCTGGCCAGTAGTCTCGTATCCGGAGAGAAACTCAGGGCCAAGACGCCGTGGTGTCGTTGTGTCCGCGGCGGCTGCTCGCGAAGCGCGAGTTGGCCGTCCGTCACGGGGAGTCTCACGACGGCAATCGAACCATCTTTCCTACCGCACGCCAAAAATGACTCGTCTGCTGACACGGCGACTGTTGTCACCGGTTCGGGCCCCAAGTCGAATTGCCGCAGCGGTTTTTCAGACTCCGTATCCCAGACAATTACCCGCCCGGCAAGATCCGCAGAGACGACGCTTCTGCCGCTCGGGCCGAACTTAAGGTTGAACAATCCGTTGCTCATGTCCGCGAAGGATCCGAATGTCGGCCGTGGTTAGATTCCTCAGAAGGACGCGTCGTTGCGCATCCGCGACCGCGAGCGTGTCACCACTCGGGCTCAGTACCGCGCCGGAATGTCATAACTGCCATTTATAATCCTCCACTGCAATTCCACTTGTCGTGCTGCAATGTCCACCAGCTTCGTTTCGCCGATAATCGGGGATGACACGACCAACCGCTTATTGTCGGGCGTCAGGGCGACCGACTTCAGCTTCCAGCCGCCAAACGCGTCGAACAACTGCGAACACTCCCCCGTCGCAAGATCCCACACGGCAACGATGCCCCCTTCACCCGCGGACACCAATCGCGTTCCATCTGCCGCGACCTCGACGTCCCACACACTTCCCCGATGTCCATCAATGTTGAACCGTCCCTGGCCCGAGGATACATCCCAGACGGCAATTGCCCCTATATGGGACGCCAACGCCAGTATCTTCCCGTCGGGGCTGAATCGAAGCAGTTGGCACTGCATTTTGAATGGCAACTTGAGACGCCGTCGAAGTTGGTAAGGCTCGACGTCCCACAGTTGGATCGATTCAAACTTGACGCTGACAGCAAGTGTATTATCGACGGGCCCGAAAGCGAGCGATTGAATCTGGTCTTCCAGTTCGAGCTCGGTGAGCTGCTGTTCGCCCGCAGACTGCAGGTTACGTATCCGTAACTTTCGGTCGTTGTGTCCCGTGGCCAACAAGCGTCCGTCGTGATTCAACGCCACTGACTGCACTTCACTGGCACTTTCGAACCGGAATTCCTGTAGTCCGGAAGCAACGTTCCACACACATGCCACGCCCTGCGCATCTCCACTCACCAGCCGCGACCCATCCAGCGAGAACGCGATGCAGCTGACATTGACGGCATGTCCCTGTAGTTTGTGCATGATCTGAGCTGTAGTAGTATCGAGAACCAGTACGTCCTTCTCGCTGCACACGGCCAGGGCACTGCCGTCATGGTTAAATCTGAGCCACGCTCGGTTCCAACGCCCCGACCAGGGACCGGGACAAATGGTCGTCTTCTGCAGCATGCCCGATTCGAAATCCCAGTATCTCAGCCGATGCTGCAGATTGGCAGACAAGAGGTTCTTCCCGTCCGGAAGCAGGGCAGCTCCTCGGAATGCCTGCACCTGATCCGGTTCGGCGAAGTAACGGACCGCACGCCCCGTGACCATCTCCCACATGATCATACTCTCGTCTTGGCTGACCGAAATAAGGTGGCCACCGTCGGGTGTGTAGAGAATATCCCCAATCTGGTCCCAGTGTTTCAGCCGACTGTCCCCCAGCACCGCCACGATTTGGCAGTGCTGGCCCGCTCGACAGTGCTGGTCGGCAACCTGAAGCTCATAGCTCAATTGCTCCGGACGCCGAGGTGGTCCACCGGCCAGGCAAGTCGCGCCAGAGCCGCGCGGCGACGGTATATCCGGGCCTGCCGAGATTGCGCTGGCAGAACTCCACCAATCGCGATCGCACCGCAACCATGGAATTCGCAGCGAGACCTTCGTTCGTCGCCTGTTTCACCGCCAGTGCAAGGTTGCCGAGTTCGTCTGCTTCTTTTTCCGACTCCGCGTCACCATCTTGACTACCGCTTTGATCGATATGCGTTTGTCCTTTCAAACGAACGAGCACTTGTCGTGTCTTTCCCGGCTCCAACACGACGAGAGAATCGAATTCATCAAATCCCTCCTTCCTCACAATCAGATGATACTCGCCAGGCGTCAACGAGACGGTGACACCAGAGTCGTTCGTCCGAGCAAACACTTCCCTGTTGCCATTGGCGTTGACGACTTCTACCTGGCAGTCGGTCTGGTCCACTTCGACGACGAGTGATCCGTCGTCGGCGCAACCACGCCACGTCAGCAGCGTGATCAACACGACGGCACTCAGCAGTGCGCCAACACTCCACGCGGCCCGGCTCACTCCGCTTTCAGGAATTCGAATCTTAACGCGGTCAGCACGAATGCCTGACGAGTCGGTAATCGCGTTTTCACGTGACCGTCTCTCCACTTCATCATTGCGCGGGTGGGCTGATTCACTCACCAGACGTCCTAGACCGTCGCTTCTCGCGAAGGGCAGGAGAGCGACAGCAACCTGCTCGGGCCTCTGGAATCGATCATCGACTGATTTCGCCATCATTTGCTGAACGATTTGCGACACCGCGTGCGGAATCTCTCGACGAATCGAGCGCACGTTGGGTACGGGCGCGCTGGCGTGAGCAAGCAGCTTCTTAATGGAAGTATCGTATGTTTGCGTTGGGAACGGCACGTCGCCAGCCAGCAAGTGAAACAGGGTGCAGCCCAGGCTGTAAATGTCACCTCGAATATCTACCGAGCGGCTGTCGGATGCCTGTTCCGGTGCCATGTAGTCGTGTGTTCCCAGCGTGGCTGACGTCAGAGTCACCTCGTTTTCGTTGTCCGCCTTACGCCATCGGGCGAGCCCCAAATCCAACACTTTCACGGTGCCGTCACTGGTCAGAAAAAGATTCGATGGCTTGATGTCGCGATGAACCAACCCTTGCTCGTGAATGCACTGCAATCCCAGAGCCGCCTGTCGTGCCAGCTCGCAGGCGGCAGCACTTGGAATTGGTTGTGCAGGCTGGATCAGATCGGCAAGGGTCACACCCTGCAAGTATTCCATGACAATAAAAGCACGACCGTCGGATTCCCCTGCATCCGAGGCCCAGACTACGTTGGGATGCTCGATCGATCCGGTGCATTCCATCTCGCGGTGGAATCGCGTGACAGCAGCATGGTCCTCGCTGAGATCTTCATTCAGCACCTTGACCACCACGATCCGGTTCAACTTTGCGTGGCGAGCCTTGTAAACGGTGGCCATACGGGTTGCACTGAGTTCTTGAATGAACAAGTACTCACCTATGCCCCATGTGTCTGTCTCGTTCAGACGCGCCTCTCCACGTACCTCCTGGTGGCCTTCTTCGGTCACATGCGGGTGCTCAGACTGACTGCTATCATCCGTCGCCGGATTTTGGCTTGACGTTACGGCCGAGTACTTGGCGTCCAGTTCTGCTACGAGCGCGCGACACTCGGCACACGTATCCAGATGTTCCGAAACGGCCTCGTGTGCCCCTTCGTTGGCGTTGCCCGCCAAAAAGGCTCGAATGGCATCGTGACTGGGACACTCGCCTCGCCGCATCCCAATATTCCTTTTCAACAGAGAAAGCGGCCAGCCAAATTGGGCTCGGACACGCCGCGGTGCCAATCTACGGGAATAGCCCACGATAGGCAAGTGCACGAACGGAGGTGGCGTAGACCTTGACCCCGTAACTCATCCGCCTTATTCCCATGCCCTGTGCAACAAGTAGATTGCGGATCTCGCGTTTCGACTTCTCGTGTGGAAGAAGCATGGAAGAAGCAGACACCCTGACTTTTCACATGTCGTGGCGCGGTTCGGCGGGTGAGAAGGTCACCTCGAGGGCGGCGCGAAGGCCCGGCAGGGTATCCTTCGCGGTGGGTGATCAAGCGGAGCGTGTGAAAAACAACCCCTTACGACACGCGATGCAACCGGGCGCGCAGGGCGAGCGCCATCGATGTCGGCGGCGCTTGGAAGACCGGCCCTGGCGGGCAACAACGTGCTACGTGAAAATTTTGCGGGCGGCCGAGGCACCTTTCAGATGGCTCGCTTCCATCCGCGCGGCCACCTTGGCCAATGACTCCGCTGAGCCGACCGCGTGACAGAAAGACCGCTCGTAGCTATCGACGGTGTCGAGCCATTTCTCGTGGTTCAAGTCCAGGCGGTCCAGCAGCGACTCCAGATCCTTGGGGATCTTGCTCCGCTGCCCGCTTTGGAGCAGACGGGCCGTCCATGTGAGCAGCTTCAGGTAGTCCTGTAACGAGATGGGAAGCACGCCCAGATCCGACGCGCGCCGTCCGCTGCGGGAGGAATACGCCAGTGCCTCGTCCGCTTTCCGCTCCGGGCGCAGCGTCAGTTCCGCCATCCACCCATCGGCGCGGTTGCGGGCGTCTTTGCGCTGCGACTGCGCCTCGAGGCGCTGGAAGATGGACGTGTAGCGCGCGGTTTCCGGACTGTCGGCTTCCCCGGCCCGCATCGGATTCAAGTTCGACATAGATCCCGCACAGCAGCAGCCCGCTCTCATCGGTGATTTCGCGGCACTTGAATCTCGTTTCCCAAAAGCGTCCACTACAGCCCTCCTCAAAATTCGCGCGTCGGGCGATATTCTCCAGGAGAATGCCCATAAACCACGAGATGTCGCTCAACCGTCGCCGCATTTTCTCGATTTGCTTTTTGTTTCCGACCAGCTTGTCGATCCGTTTTTCGTCCGGCTCTGGCATCTCGTCCGACATGCACTTGGCCAGCTTGGTGATGGTCAGCCAGCGGCGCGCCACCTCGCGGGGCCTGAGCCGCGCGGCGATCTCGGGCCGGGTACGGAGCACAGCATGCAGATGGTTGCTCAGTTCCGCGCGAAATTCCACTTCGATGGTGAACAGCTGTGCTCAGCTGTTCTTCGCGGCCGATGATCCAGTCGCGGCGGTGTGTGTAATCTGCTCCGCTGGTGGGATCGAGGCCACAGAGAAAGGCGTGGCGGACGCAGCGTGCGGTGCAGTGGAAGACAGCTTTGCGGGCGCGGCCCAAGAGTTTACGCCGAGCATTAGCGACCATTGGACAATTCCTCCTTGCATAGGCAGCGTGGCTGCGTCTCAGCTCGGCCGCTTGCGGCACGCCGTGTCGAGTCACACTGCACGGAAGTAATTGCCCGCCTTTCCGTCGCCAGATAAGTGATATCCTACCACATTGAGTCCCTCATGCAAGCCGAAACGCACATCGGTGACATACGTATGTCACTTTGTGCCCCGCGCGGGGGTGGCCGTCACGCCCGCCAGACGGTCCGACCGCCCTGCACCAAGCGAGACGGGGCAATAAAAGCCAGAAAAGCCAGGGTGTCTGCTTTTACTCCCTTTTACTCAGTCTCGAACTTGTTCTGTACCATTGCCCTGAGTCCTAGCAGAGGGAGCCGGGGGCCCGGCGGGTTTCCGCGCGGGCAGGTGATAAGCCAGGGGGTAAAAAGCCAGGGTGTCTGCTACTACAAGCACTGCGCACGGCGAGCGTCATCGATGTCCGCGGCGCGTGGAAGACTTGCCCTGGTGGGCAACAACGCGCTACGTGAAGATTTTGCGCGCGGCGGTGGCACCTTTCGGACAGGAATTGGCAGGTGTATGGTGGTTAAGCAGAGGATATTCAAGGCCTGAACGGGGGAGTTCCTCAAGCATCGCCGTCGTCTTTGAGCAAGAGCTGTCGCCGCATTACGTTTGTGACAACCCGCGGAGCCCAGGCATGGTTCTGTGGTTCCGCGAGGTTTTGTTGCTCGCAAGGTCGTGTTAGGCAGGAGTCAGTCGTATGGAAGAAAAGCCATCCGCAGATGATCCGCTTCACCGCAACTTGGTTGACGCCGTCAAGAAGGGGCAGCGGGATCGTGTGTTTCACCTGATATCAGGCATGAGTCGCGCTGAGCTACAGGCCGTGGTGGGTCCAGTCTTCTGTGTCGCAAACTCGACAGCCGTTCCTGAGTTGCTGCTGGAGCGAGGAATTGACGTGAATTCAGTATCTGGGGATGGAACGACAGCCCTCCACGTAAACGCCGGATGCAACTATATTGCAGAACTTGAGTTGTTGTTACGTCACGGCGCAGATCCAAACTGCCGAGACGCTGACGGCAGAACTCCGCTTTTTGACGCGGATTTGGGTGAATCTGTCGAAGCCATTCTAGCACTCGTGGCCGCCGGGGCGGATGTTGACGCGCAGGACAACGGCGGTGAGACGGCGCTGCATTGGGCAGCTGTTAATGGTCGGCTTTGCACGGTGAAGGCTCTTCTCAGTTGTGGTGCATCCACGTACATTCGCAATCGCCGGGGAGAAACGCCGCTGATTATGGCACCGGGACTAAGGGATGAATGCCGGACGTACGGCGCTCGGATTGTCGAGTTGCTGCTGGCTCATGGAGCGGACGTTCATGCATGTGATCCGGGGGGGTGCCAAACCATTCATTACGCGGTGTCTTACGGATATGACGACCTTGTGGCGAAGCTCATTCAAGCCGGTGCTGATCCCGATGCCATGATGTCGGATGGACGCACGGTGCGCATGCTTGCCCGAGAGCCGTCGACGATTCGTCTCCTAGAGCAAATCGGTGACAGAAATCGAGACTCCGATAGATAGTCTACCTCGCGGATGCCATCGCCGAAGAAAGGGGAGCCGTACATTTTTTGCGGTAAGGCGGGAGTGCTGGGCAAAGAACATGCCGTTCGACCTGTATGCGGGATGGAAGGAACATATGTATGTCACTTAATTGTTACTGCGCACTACTTGCTCATCGTCGGACACTCACCTGCTTTTTGCCACTTGCCAACAGAAGTGTACCACGACCGGTGGAATTACCTGTCTACCACTTCACGCATGTCCGCACAGTTGGCAGATGGGGCATTCGCTGCACACTGCCCACTTCCGGCGCGCAGGCCGCCGTCCGCCTTAGGCGGACTCTGGCCAAGCGGTTAAACGTTCCGCCAGAGTGATATTGCCGCGAAAAGGCAGCCACTTTCGAGGAGATAACTATGCGGATCGGCACTGCATTGAATTGGACGTTTTTTTGTTTCAATGTCTTGGTACTCGTTCTTCTCTTGTTGATGTTCGCTAATTTTCAAGGTATTCGGGTGTCGAGCCGAGACCTGCCAGAAGCTAAGAATGCGGCGGCAGAAATGGGAATGGACGTCTTTTTTGCCAAAGATCCTTTTGCCCTTTTTGTTGCGAAGCGTTTTCCTGACGACGCATCATTTACATTCTATCGGCACGGCCTGGGGATGATGCTTTCGGTTGACGACATCAAGGGCGCGAACGAAAGGACAACAAAGGACGTGCTGTTCTCGCTGGGCGAAGAAGTCTCCGTGTCCCTTCACTACTCGTATTCTGGGGCAGACCGTTTCACGTTACACGACTTGAAGATACATGACTTGATGCTCAACAGGAATTGCGGAGACCAGTATGAAGCCATCAAGGATTTCAATGCCGACGGTTCATACGATATTCGCTCGACGTGGGATATGACGCGAGACATAGGCAGCGTCTATGTCTTCTTCGATAACGAATGGCAAGAAGTCGAAGACGGGGCGGGGGAATATGAGAAGAAGTTGGTGGACGGACGGGAAGTGAAATTTGACATGCAAATCGGTTAATGGCTTCCCGCAGACACGAATTGACGCTGGTGACGGCACTGATCGACAGCGGGCCGGTGCTGTGCGTAAGGAACAAGGAAGGTGCCATGCCACAACTTGCGGCAAGTGGCGAAAACGAGCGAGAATCCACCCTGCGGCGTGAGGGTTGGGGTGAGGAGGCTGATCGCAGGCGAAACGTTTGCCTCGGCATGTGGGCTCCAACCCCACACGCTTGGCGATCGCCATGGCAATTGAGCCCACGTCGTCAAGCACCTCTTCGTGGGAAAAACGGATCACCTTCCCGCCTGACGCTTCGAGTCTCTTTTGCCGTTTCTCATCATTGTCATCGATGCGGTCGTGATAACCTCCGACTATCTCAACCACTAGACATTCTTCAACACACGCCAATTCAGCGATGAACGGCTCGATGGGATCTTGGCGGCGAAACTGGAGGCCGCACACGCGTTGACCGCGCCGAACATACCAGAGCAACGATTCCGCTTCTGCCCCCTCACCCCCCGCCCTCTCCCCCAAATTGCTCGCGATCCTATCACGAGAAATGGATCGTCCTTGCCGCGAACAATTCGGGGGAGAGGGAGCCAGAATTGAGGCCTCCAGCCATACCACAAAAATATTTCCGTTTTCAAGGGCAGACTTCACCCAGAGCTACGCTGGTGAGCGACAAGGATCGGTCTTCACCACCGGAGTCAAATTGTGTGCTTCCGTAATACAGGCGGCTTTTGCGAGTCGGGCACTTCGGCTCCCATCACGCGTTCGATTTCGCCAGATGAAAGCCCACGCTCAAGCATCTCTCGTTTCAGGTCCAATTCACTTCGGTGGCAAAGGTACTTGCGCATCTCCTTCGCCATGGTTCCAATCACACCTGCCACCGAACCGATAAAGACGATCAGCACGACCATATTGAACGGCACGGGTAAGGCAGCGATCGATTCAAAAAAAGCGCTCACGATATTGACCCCCACATCCGACTCAGACTCAGTTGGCGCTTGCGTGGCACGTTTTGACGGTGGCGATTAGATGATAGTTCACCGGTCCATTCGAAACACCTCGGGACCGACCTTTTGTGTTCGTCTGGGCGATAGACTTCTTGGCAACGTTTCACGATAAACTCGGCGGCGCCGTGGCGTTCCAGCGATCTGTGATCGCCACTCTGGGTGGGGAGTTTGGCAAATCGATCCCCGCAAAAGTGCTGCGGAGTATCGGTGGACAAGCACACCCTGAGCCACTCGGTTCGTACGCGGTCCCTCTCGTTATGCTAAACTGGTCGGCACAATGAATCTGGATCGGTTCCAGGTTGACCCGACGCGGCAGGCATCGGTTGAAGGACAGCGGCTCATGGGCGAAACCCCGGCGAAACTTCGTAGCCAACGCATCTTGCGACGGCCCGAGTGGTCGATCCAGCGGGCAGTGTTCAAGTCGATGGGCTACAGCGACCATGATTTGGAGCGACCGCTGGTCGGCATCGCCAACTCCTGGAACCGCGTGGTGCCCGGTCACTACAACCTCCAGCTGGTGGCTGAGTACGTGAAGCAAGGTGTGTTCCAGGCGGGAGGAACTCCGGTCGAGTTCGGCCTGATCGCCGCCTGCGACGGTGTCGCCCAAGGCCACGTCGGCATGCACTACATCCTGCCCACGCGCGAGTTGATCGCCAACGACGTGGAGATGATGGTCCAGGCCCACCAGCTCGATGCCGTGGTGCTGTTGGGTTCGTGCGACAAGATCGTGCCAGGCTTGCTGATGGCCGCGGCCCGGCTGGATCTGCCGGCGATCGTGGTCGTCGGCGGACCGATGGAGGGCGGCTGCCAGTTCGACGGTCGGGTCTCCGACCTCACCTCGCTGACCGAGGCCCTGGGCATGCTCAAGGCCGGCAAGCTCGACCCTGAGGCCTACCGCGATCTGGAAGACCGCGTGGCCCCCACGTGCGGCTCCTGCTCGTTCTTGGGCACGGCCAACACGATGTGCTGCGTGGCCGAGGCGATGGGCATGTGCCTGCCCGGCTCGGCAACCATTCCGGCCACGCACGCCGCGCGGCTGCGCAGTGCGCAGGAGGCAGGCCGGCAGATCGTCGAACTGGTCCACCGCGGCATCACCGCCCGGCAGATCATCAATCGCAAGGGCATCGAGAACGCTTTCCGTCTGGGCACGGCGATCGGGGGATCGACGAACCTCGCCCTGCACATCCCGGCCATCGCCTACGAGGCGGATTGCGGTCAGATCACGATGGACGTGCTGGAAGAGCTGTCGCGCAGCACACCGCACGTGGCCAAGATGAATCCGGCTGCGGCGAGCAACGTGCCCGACTTTCATGCCGCCGGCGGAGTGCCGGCTGTGATGAACGAGATCCTGCCGCTGTTGCACGCCGGATGCCTTGACCGTGACCGGCCGAACCGTGGCCGACAACGTGGCCGGTGCCGGCGCGCCCGACACGCGGATCATCCGCTCGCGGACCGACCCCTGGAGCACCGAAGGTGGTCTGGCGGTCCTGCGGGGCAACCTGGCCCCGCGCACCGCGATCACGAAGCCGGCAGCCATCGACCCTCGTCAGCATGTCTTCTCCGGCCTGGCGAAGTGTTTCGACAGCGAGGAGGCGGCCAACCAGGCCATCCTCGACGGACTGGTCCAGCCGGGCGAAGTCGTGGTGATCCGCTATGAGGGCCCCAAGGGCGGGCCCGGCATGCGGGAGATGTACACCTCGATGAAGCTGCTTTACGGGCGCGGGCTGGCGCTGGAGACGGCGGTGGTTACCGACGGGCGGTTCTCGGGGACCAACAAAGGCTGCTTCGTGGGCCACGTCTCGCCCGAGGCGGCCGAAGGGGGCCCGCTGGCCGCCGTCCGCGACGGCGACAAGATCACGATCGACATCCCGCAGCGCCAACTGCACCTGCACATCGGCGACGAGGAAATCCAGAACCGCCTGGCACAGTGGCAACGTCCGCCGCTGCGGTTCACCAGCGGCTACCTGGCCCTCTACGCCCGCCTCGCCGAGTCCGCCGATCAAGGGGCCATTATCCGTCACCGGCAATCGTGATGGCTTCGACCTGCATCATATCCTGAATTGGTCGAGATCGGCTGTCGATGACGAGTGCGACGTGGTCGCATTCGCACAGCAGACGGTACTTGCGTGTGGTGATCGGCGTCGCAAAAACCGTCGCACGCAGTTCGTCGGTTACGGCCACCGCCACCAGCGACCCATACGGCTGCCCTCCGCCTTGCGTGCACAGCCGCGTACGGCTGCCCCCGTACCAGCTGCGCAATCTGGTCGCGTAAGGAATGTTCCTTTGTGGAATCGCTTGCTAAGTGCTTTCCCGGGGCCGCCGATTCATGCAGAGGCTCGTCCGCCATGTTCCGTCCTCTTTTCCAGCTTCGGTCTTCATGCCGACTGATTTTGCACCAGAGACTTGTCTCGCGTCAAGGCAGCCTGCCTTGCAGATTTCGCCCCGAAACGCTCGGTCAGGCTGCCAGCTGTGACGGGTCATATTTCACGTTGAAAAACACCGCATAGAAGACCGGCAGCACAACCATCGTCAGGACCGTGGCCACCATGAGACCGGCAATGATCGTGACGGCCATGGCGACGAAGAAGGCATCAAATACCAGCGGGATCATGCCCAGCGCGGTGGTCAGCGCGGCCATCGCGACCGGCCGCAGCCGGCTCACACCGGAATCGACGATCGCCTTGAACACCGGCAAGCCTTCCCGCTGTTGAAACTGGATCTCGTCCACGAGCACGATCGCGTTCTTGATCAACATGCCCGACAGGCTCATGAAGCCCAGCAGTGCCATGAACCCAAAGGGTTGATTGGTCAACAGCAGGCCTGCCGTGACTCCGATGACCGCCAGGGGCACGGTGAGCCAGATGACCAACGGCAGTCTCAGCGAGTTAAACAGCGCGATCACAATCAGGACCATCGCCAGAAAGAAGAAAGGCAGGCTCGCAGCGATTCCTGCCTGGGCCCTTTGCGAGTCGCGGTATTCACCCCACCATTCCAGTTCGTAGTCCGGCCCCATCTCGAGGGCTTCCACCTGCGGCCGGATGCGCTCGAACAACGACGAAGCCATGCCTTCGGCGGGATCGGCATGGACGGTGATCGTGGTCTTGCGATTCAGCCGCTGGATGATTTCGTCTTCGAACGTCGTTTCAAAATCCTGGACCACCTGTCGCAGAGGGATCGACTGCTGGGCAGCGGGACTCCAGATTTGCAGGTTGTTCACCGAGGTGATGTTATCGCGTTCTTCCTCCGGAGCGCGGAACAGAATCGGCAGCAGTTCGTCGCCTTCACGGTAGACACCGACACTGGCCCCTTCAAAACTGGACTTTGCCGCCAGCGCCACGTCTTGCGTGGTAACGCCCGCATTGTTGGCCTCTTCCTCCGCCAAGATCGGACGCATCACCTTGACCCGCTGTCGCCAGTCGGTGCGAATGGCCTTTGCCCGGCCGTCGTCGTACAGGATGTCCATCGTTTGTTCGGCCAGCCCGCGCAGCACATTCGGATCGGGGCCGCTAAAACGGGCCTGGATCTTGCCGCCCGATCCCGGACCGAGCAGGAACGTTTTTCCATAAACCTCGACGTCGGGGAATTCGACCGGCAGGGATTCCTCGACTTGTCGGATCAAGCCGTCGATCATCGTGTAGTCCTCGACGTCGACGAGGAACTGAACGTAGGCCGTGTTGGTCTTCTCCGGAGCGTACGTGACCAGGAATCGCAGGCCTCCGGCCCCGGCCAGCGTCGTCACGTGCGTGGCTCCCTCCAGACCGGAAAGATACTCTCTGGATCTCCTGCGACGTGTGCACCGTCTCGTCAATGTGGGTTCCCTGCGGCAGCCAGACGTCGACCATGAATTGAGGCCGTGTGGAACTCGGAAAGAAGCTATTGTCGACAAACTGAAAGCCCCACAAGGAGATCCCGAAAATGACGATCACCACCAATACCGTGACCCAGCGAAAACGGATTGCCGACAGCAGCAGCTTACGGTACATGCGAAAGACAAAGCCGCCGTACGGATCCTTGGCTTCCTGTCCGGCCTGCTGCTTTCCCGGTTTCAGGAACATCACGCACAGCAGGGGCGTCACTGTCATGCCCGTCAGCCAACTCAAGCCGAGCGAAAGCAAGACGACCTGAAACAGTGAACGGCAGAACTCACCCGTCGAATCCTGCGACAACCCGATCGCGCCGAAGGCCATAATCGCCACGGCGGTGGCACCCAACAGCGGCAGGGATTGCTGGGCAACCACGTCCCGGGCCGCCTCCTCGGCGTCTTGGCCCTGGTTGACGCGGACCAGCATGCCGTCCACCACCACGATCGCGTTATCGACGAGCATGCCCAAGGCGATGACGAGCGCGCCGAGCGAAATCCGTTCCAGGGCCACGCCCCACGGGCTCATGAAGATAAAGGTGGCCAGGATCGTGAGCGTCAGAACGGCACCGATGATCAGAGCGCTCCGCAGCCCCATGAACAGAAGGAGCACCACGACCACGATCACGACCGCTTCGATCAGGCTGATCAGGAACCCGTTAATCGCGGTCGTGACCGCCTTGGACTGGAGTGAAATCACCCCGAACTCGATCCCCAACGGGATCCGCTCGGCCAGCTCCTTCATGCGAGCCTCGATCGCTTCGCCCATCACGACCACGTTGCCACCCTGGGTGGTCGAGATCCCCAAGCCGATGGCAGGGTGCCCGTCGTACTGCAACACGTTGTTGGGCGGATCCACGTAGCCTCGCTGCACGTCTGCCACGTCGCGCAAATAGATCTGCTGGCCGGAATCCCCGCCACTGATCAGCAGATCTTCAAACTCCTTGACCGACGTAAACGTCCCGGTCGGCGCGATCGCGATGAACTCCGGACCAACCCGAGCCCGCCCAGCGTCGGCAACCAGGTTCTTGTCTCGCAGCTTCTCGATGATTTGCGCGGGATGGATTCCCAGTTGCGACATCCGGTCGCGGTTGGGCACCACGTAAACGGCCTCGTTTCGGTCGCCCCAAAACTCGATTTTCGCCACGTCCTTAACCAACAGCAGCTCGCGCCGCAACAGCTTGGCTACCTCTTTCAGTTCCGCATACGTGTATTCATCCCCGTAAATGGCGATGAATATCCCCCACACGTCGCCGTAGTCGTCGTTGACAATCGAAGGACGGACACCGGGCGGCAGCTTGCCTTGAACGTCCCCCACCTTCCGCCGCAACTCGTCCCACACCTGGGGTAGACCGTGCTTGTCGTACTTGTCCTTGATCCGCACCGTGACGGTCGACAGGCCCCGGTCCGATTTGGACTCGACCTCTTTGAGCTGTCCGAGTTGTTGGACCGCCTTCTCGATCTTGTCCGAGACCTCTGTCTCGACTTCCGCCGCCGTGGCGCCGGGATACGGCGTGATGACCAGCGCTTCCTTGATCGTGAATTCGGGATCTTCCAGGCGCGAAAGTCGATTGAACGACACCATGCCGCCGACGAAGAACACTGTCGTCAGGACGAGCGTCGTGGTCTTGTTGCGAATGGCCAGTTCAGCGAGATTCATGGGGACGCGGCTCCCGCGTAAATTAGTTTTCGTATTTGCGGACTTGCATGCCTTCGCGCAGCGACGTCACTCCGGAAATCGCCACCAGGTCACCTTTTTCCACGCCGCCGGTCAGCAGCACACGGTCGCCGGTCAGCGGCCCGAGTTCCACCGGGCACCGGGAAACGTCCATGGTCTCCGAATCGACCTTCCAGACGTACGGTTGATCGTTCTCGTCTGCCTGAGCGGCGGTGACGGGGACGGACCAGGCGCTTTGCGGATCGATCACCACCCGCACCCGCGCCGTCATGCCCGGCAAGATGTTCACGTCCGGCGGATTGTCGAAATTCAGCTTCACGGGAAAGGTTCGTGTGACCGGGTCGGCCGTCGTCGCAAACTCCTTAATCACCGCCGGGAATTCGCGATCGGGCAAGGAACTCACAATGACTTTCGGGGCGAGCCGCTCGGTCATTTGTTCCTTGCTCTCCGACTGCTGCTTCCGCCGCACGAAATCTCGCTCGGGGACCGCGACTTCAATCTCGAGAATCGAGTTGTCTTGCAGGATCAGCACGGGCTGCTTGGCCAGCACGTTGGCGAAGTCTTCGACGAGCTTGCGAGCCATGACTCCCGCGAAGTCTGCACGCAGCTCGGTATCCTCGACGGCTTTCTGAGCAATCTCCAACTTGGCTTCGGTCACTTTCAGCGCCCGCCTGTCACTCTCAATTTCGTCTTTCGAGATGGCCCCAGGATTCTCCTTGAAAATGTTCTCGCTGCGGGTCAGGTCGGCCTGCGCCTTCTCCAGGTTCGCCTGGGCAACTTTCAGGTCCGCCTCGTAATCGCGCGCATCCAACCGCGCCAGCACGGCATCCTTCTCCACCATGTCCCCCTCTTGGACCAGGAAGTCCGTGACCCGACCGGGAACTTCAAAACCCATTTCCGCAGTCTGATACGCCCGGATCGTGCCGGGATACTCCCGCAGTGCCGCCGGTTCGAGGGAACCGACGGTATGGATCTTGACCGGCCTGACTGGTTCCTCCTCCGCGGCAGGCGGTGCGCCACAGCCAGCGAGCATCGGTCCAAGACTTAAGCCGAGTGCCAACAGCATTGATTTTGTGGTCCACATGCGAGCAGCCTCTCGTCGAAGAGCGTGGCGTTATTCCCTGGGCTCGGACCCTCCGATCATGCCGAGAACATCTCGGGCAGGAAATCAGATACCGGAGTCCGGGGGCTATCCGTTCGAATCGCCTTCGACAAGTTATAACGTGAAATGAGGGAATTAACAGCCGCAATGGAGGTTTCCGACCAGACGCGGGTGGAACGGGTCGAGCTCAAAGGAGGATGGCGATGCAAATCGGTCATTGGCAAGCGTCATCCGTGGAAGGAAATGGGTAACCGTTCATGGGTCCGGTAAACGCTGGTCTTGATCCTAATCCCGTGCCGTCGTGGAGGTTCAGAAACTGATAGAGCGGCGTGGGAGTATTTTTTGCTACTGTCTGGGCATGGACAGCAAGGACAAAGAGATGAAAGACCTGAGAGCCTTGGTGGCTTCGCTGACCAACCAAGCAACCAACCCGCACCAAGCCTCCTCACCAACTAACGCGGATCAGATTAAGATCACGATTCGGACGTACGATTAGGAACCGACGACGAAAATGGGGACTGGTACATTTTTTCCAGAGGAGTGCGAAGACCAGGCAAAATATTCCCTCCGGTATTTTTAATGACAATAATATGGCACTTTATATCCGAGGCGGTAGCTCCGCAATTTCTTCAGAGGAGTGGTACTCTTTGCCCCAGGACCGCGCAGGGCAAGACGCTTTACACGCCGCCCAATGCGTTCGACACCATGTGACACGTAAGCGTTCCGCGGAATAGGTTTTGCTAGTATTTCCCATTTCGCCGAAAAAAAGGTGCGACTCCCCATTTTCTCCCATTTTTCCGTGGGCATGTCAGGGCGGTGCGGCAGTCCATTGGACCACCGGGCGCCGTGAGGCTTGAATGGCGCACTGATGGTTGGTCAGCGTGTGCTTCGGTTCCTCGCCCAGGGAATGGCAATAGTGGGTTAGAGCGATCAACTGCTGGGTGGTCATGTTGACGTTCGCCGGATGCGGGGTCCCCGGCATCCCCAGCAAGATGCGCAGATAGATCGAGTCTGGCTGGTTTCCCCCTTTGAAGACGTCGTGCACGAGGTCCCGGGGGAAATCGGGGCGTCCGGCGATATCGAACAGCGGCATCGTCTGGTCGCCCGTTCCCGTTTCGCCATGGCATGATGGACAAGCCTGCTGGACGTAAAGCTGCTCTCCCAGCGCAAGGGACTCGTTGTCGGCGTGTCCCACGTCCGGCGCGGCCACCACTTCTCCAGGCGTGGTACGGAGTTGGACCACCTCGCTTACATCATCATCATCCACGGGTTCTTCATCGGCCTGGAGCGAGGCAATGTATTGTTCGCGGACCCCTTCGCGGCGCATCTGAAGCACAACCTCGACCAGCAGATCGAGTTCGTGCTGGGAGAGCATGTCTAATGGTACCATCGATGTGCCCGGAACACCAAGTTTGATGACTGTGCGAATATCATCTGGGGTCGGAACACCATTTTGCGTGCTCACCAATCGCATCGGCTCGGCACGAAGATCGCGTGGCCGCGGGAACACGTGTCGGGCGGCGTATCCCGTGGCGTCCCCGTGGAGGCCATGGCAAGCGTTGCAGTGTTGCAGGTACAGTTGCCTGCCT
The DNA here is from genome assembly GCA_963700575.1 of uncultured Planctomycetota bacterium. Classification (GTDB taxonomy): domain Bacteria; phylum Planctomycetota; class Planctomycetia; order Pirellulales; family Pirellulaceae; genus JAJRVM01. Next base: position 43,667 of record CAVOYC010000006.1, read on the forward strand.
GGCGATTCGCTTTTCAACTGCGCTGCGGCCTTCAGCAAAGCTGACGCGTAAGGACCCTCTGCGGGAGACCGGGCGTCCATTTGCCCGATTGACTTCTGCAGCTGTGCGGCAGCCCTCCAATCTTGCGGATTCACGGCCAGACGCGTTTTCAAATCGTCCACAAGCGACTTTTCAGCTTTTCTGTCGAACGCTGCCGTAAGCAAGTTATCCGACGCGATCGTCTCCCCAAGCATGCTGAGCGTGATGCCGGCGGCCGTCAGCATATCGTCGTCTGTCGTGAAGGATGGGGCGGCTTGATCGAACCAGCTCTTCGCGGCACGATAGTTACCCAGTTCCAGTTCAACATGGACCATCTCGACGATCACACTCGCCAGTACATCCGGCTGGGAAGCAAGCGGCTCCAGGACAGACTTCGCTTGTGCCAGTCGACCAGTCATACGCAAAGATCGCGCGAATCCGGCCGCTATCATGTCGTTTTCCGGATGAGTCTCTGCCAGGGGGAGAAACAGCTCCATGGCTGCCGCAAACTGATTCTGAGATTCACTCATCCGAGCCAGAGCCAGGCGTGCCAATTCATGCCGAGGTTCGATGGCCAGTGACTTCTGAAATGCAGCCCGCGCGCCCTCGTTGTCGTTGGACAGCCCACATAAGACACCTCGGAAGAAGATAACATGCGGGTGATTCGGCGAGTCGCGCTCCCAGGCGTCGAGCATAACAGCCGCGAGCTGCCGGTTCTTCCGCGCGATCGAGCCGCTGATGAAGGAGGCGGAGGTGTCGTGCGGCGAGATGCCCGCTTCCATTAATTTGTCGAACTGGTCGGACGCTTCTTCGCCCAGCTCGCCAGTTTGAAACTTCGCGAGCGTGATTTCATTCTGCACGGCTTGACGCGAAGCACCATATTTCTTCGCCAACTCCAAGGCAGCGTCATGACGCTTCGTATCCCGCAACTGACGAAAGCACTGTGTGCGCATCAGCTCCGTTTCAGGATTTCGCGGGTGGAGCCTGTCGGCTCGATCAAGCCATTTCTGCGCGTCGCCCAACGCCAACACGTCGATATCACGGGCAGCGCGGTAACGACACCATTGCCCAAATATGCCGCGACCCAGCACGAGCAATGAAAGCACCGCGAACACGCCCGCAACCCAGATCACACTTCGCCAACGAAATGTGCGGCGGCGCGGGACTTCCGCTCGAGGTGCTTCTCTGTGCCTTTTTGTGCGCGCCACCAGACCGCCTCTGCTTAGTGCCCGACTGCGAGACTATGATATAGACATTGTAGTGGAGCGAGCCCGTCAGGTAATATGGGCGCAAGGCACGCCCGATTCGCTGATCCCGCACCAGTTCCTGGATCGACCGGGACACGATCATGCGCCTTGACAGGCAACATGGGACGCGCGACTTGCAGTTTGAGATTTGGAGACATAGAGAGAAGGTGTTTTCGTGAATAGTGGTCGATCTGGCCCTCTGGCGACCCGCACCATATGGGTGTTTCTGGGGGTCCTGACCTGCGTGGCCGGCGCTGGTGATGTGGAATAGGACCCTTGGCGGCACGCCGTCAAATCGCGCCGCCGAATTGTCAGTCAATACCGAAACCGTGTTGCTCGACGAGGACGCCGTGGCACGTATCGAGGCGTTTTGCGGCGATTGTCACGCCCTGCCGAAACCGAATAGTTTTCCCCGCTATGCATGGCATAACGAGATCCTGCTGGGATACGCCATCTACGCGAAATCGGGACGCCAGGACCTGAAGCCTCCAACAATGGAAGAGACGTTTGCCTATTACCGGCAACGTGCTCCCGAACAGTTGATCTTTCCTGAGCCCCCAGAGGCTCCCCACAAGCTGGCGATCCCATTTCACGTCGAGCGGCTGAAAATTGAGGAAACCGAAGGCGTCAAACCAGCGGTCGCACACCTGAACTGGCTGCGCCTGAAACCAGAGGCCGAGCCGGAGCTGGTCGTGACGGATATGCAGCGCGGGACGGTAATGGCCCTCTCACCGGGCAAAACCGGGACCAAGCCGCGCCAGCTGGCCGCTCTAAATCAACCCTGCCACGTCGAATCGTGCGATTTGGATGGGAATGGGGCAACCGATCTGGTGGTGGCTGACCTGGGAAGCATGGCCGCGATCGATCATCATCGCGGGCGTGTGGTCTGGCTGCGTCCCCAGGAAGGGGGCGATTCGTACGAGCCGATCGTGGTGGCGTCTGACTTGGGGAGAGTCAACGACGTGCGGCCGGGAGATTTTGACAACGACGGCGACATCGACCTGCTCGTCGCGGTCTTTGGGATGGATCGGACCGGCGATACGCGGATACTGTGGAATGTCACCCGGCCTGGTGAGGCGTTGCAGTTTCAGCCGGAGATCATTGATCCGCGTCCAGGACCGATTCACGTGCCGCCTTACGATTTTGACGGCGATGGTTATCTCGACTTTGCCTCGCTGATCAGCCAGGAACATGAGCAGGTAGCGGTCTTTATCAACCAGCTGAGCTCGCCTCAGAGGACGGTATCCTTCCACATGCAGTCGCTGTGGGAGGGGCCCGATTTGACTTTTGGCTCGAATGGCATTCAGCTCATAGACCTCGATGAAGACGGGGACGTCGATCTGCTCTACACGAACGGAGATGCGTTCGACAACCATTTTGTGAATCCCCGTCATGGTGTGCAGTGGTTGGAGAATCAGGGCCGACTGGAATTCGCCTACCACCGTCTCACGGACCTGGTGGGAGCTTGTGTGGCCTCCGCTGGCGACCTCGATTTGGACGGCGATCTCGACATTATTGGCGTCTCCTGGCTGCCCAGCAAAGTCGAGCCAGCCAACGTCTATGACCGCCCGCTCGCGTCGATCATCTGCCTGGAGCAGACAGCGCCCGGCGAGTTCGTGCGTCATACGCTGGAACAGGATTCCACCATTCACGCGGCCATGAATCTGGCGGATTTCGACAATGACGGGGATCTCGACTTTGCCGTCGGTCATCACTCGACCGATATTTCACCAGCTGGTACCCAATGGGTGGACATCTGGTGGAATCAGACGCGCACCGACGCCTTGTCGAGCGGCCGTTGATAACTCAGGCACTGCTGCACACAAAGACATGAACCAGCAGTGGGATGTTGCGGGTCAATCGCTCGATGAATCCTTCGCCGGACGCTTCGCGCCGCGCCAGCGGAGTTACGACAACGATCGCAACTCGCGCTCACGAAGGTGAAAACAAGGTTCGTCCGTTTCGTTGGCAAGTAAACCACCGAGTCCACCGACCAACCTTGGACCTGCCCTTTTTCTCTGTTCCGGACCCGCGAAAGACAAGTCCAGAGAGGTCCCATGGCAAACACCATCCACATAATCCAGGACGCTAACTCGGGCGCGACGGGATCGTTGTCCGACATTGTGGAATAGATCCAGGACGCGTAGGAGGAGACTCGCGTCGATCCAGAAATGTCGCCATAGTCCGCATCGAGATTGGAATCCACACTGGCAATGAACGAGTGTACGCCGGCGACCACGGCACCTGAGCCAAAATCCATGAACAGGGCACCCCCACTGTCACCAGGGGCTATCAAGTATTCAAGATCGAGTTGCGTCTGGGATCCGGACCAATTGTCGCCCACCAAACCACTATCGAAATCTTCAAACAAGACTTTGTCGTTATAGCCTGATACCGAACTGCCATCGAAGTCGACGACGTTATTGCCAGCCCGCTTCGTACCGGCCGGCGCAGTCATGCCGGTCAAGCCCGTGCCCGTCCGTCCGTAACCCACGTGGGTCGCGGTGCGACCGATTTCTGACGTGTTGGTGTTGATGGCCGCCGGAGCCACCGTGGACTCAATGGTTGCGAGTCGTAGAAGGGCAATGTCGGTACCGTCGGCCAGATCGCCAGTCCAGCCAGGATTTACGAAACGCTCGGCGCCCACATGGACACCGCCGCCGCCATCGCTCAGGTCAAACGTCCAGTCGCTGGCGGATAGCCCCACTGCATCGAGACAATGCCCCGCCGTGAGGATCCAGTTATCGGCGATCAATGTGGCCGAGCCGATATAGGAACCCCACGTTAGGTTGCCCACCGCAGGATAGCTGGCCGCCAAACTGGTATAGCTCGAATCGGCCCGATCGTGGCGAATCGTGCCACCCGTGGCAGATCGGAGTGGACAGGCCGCGAGTAGGCACAGGTAGCCATAGATGCATACCCGTCTGAATGCCAAGCTGTGGTGTCGCATTTCCATCACCGTACTCGGGATCGTTTCCGTTAGCATCTTTTTCGGTCAAGGAGCAGGTCTTGGGGGGCGGGCAGTGGGGCAGGTCGCGACGACTTCAGGTCCGCGGCATCCACGGTCAACTGAATGAATCGCTGCATCGCGTCCCGCGCGTCCCGCGCCATGCCGCTCGGGTGCCACAAGGATATCTGCAACCGCTGCAAAACTGCGTGGCCGGCTAGTTGGAGCCGCGGAACACGGGGTGCTCTCCAGTGGTCTCCGTCGTGCCACGCGTAAGCGATGGTCAGCGCGGGTCGCTCAAGTTCCCTTGGCTCGAGCGTTTGGAAACGGAACGTGTCACGACGCTCCGGCACCGTCCAAAGCCTGGCGTCGCCGTGTGAGCAAAACTCGTTTCGCGCGTAGCAAATTTCGGGCTGGTGGCTGACCAAAGGTCCGCTTGCACCCGCAACCAGTGTGACGACTACGGTATGTTGGGCTTCGCGATCCTGATAGACACGTCGCCAATGATCGCTGGCCTGGAGGATTCTCAACTCGCTCTTTTGTAGATCCCCTTTTTCCAGCAGTTCCCATGAGCCAAGCGTCTCCGGCAATTCGAATGCACATCGCTCGGACACTGCAGAGTGCGAGACAGGCGTTATCAGGCAACTGACGACCGCCAGCCCGCAGCCTAGGAGAGCTGCTTGAATGCGAGTTAATGTGTAAGCTATCATGCGCCGCTGTCCCCTGGAGTGACTGCCGGCTGCGTGAGTTCTTTTCGCAGCGTTGCCCATGCACGTTGCTCGCCGGTGTTGAGCAATTCGGGGCGAATCTGGCCGCCTCTTGCCGATTCCAAATGTTTACCCGCTTGATCGCGATCGCCAAGGGCCATGTACGCGGTCGCCAAATGCAGTTGCGCAATGGGGTCAGCCGAAGAAGAACGCTCAGCAGCCTGCGTCAACCACGGAAGTGCTTCCTCCGCACGATTCATCTGCACCAATATCCAGCCTTTGGTGTCCAGGAATTCGGAAACGGGGCCGGTTTGCTGCAAGACGTTGTCGATATATTTAAGCGCCTGCTCGAAATCGCCTCTTTCGTCGGCCAGAAGCATGGCCAGGTTGTTTGCGGCAACAACATTGTCAGGCTGCAAGGTCACCGCGCGGCGAAGCGTTTCGATTGCGGCACAAGTGGCTTGGCATTTCGTATACCACTCGCCAGCAGCCAAGAGGAGCGTGACGTCGTCGTTAGCTGCGGTCACGCCATCCTCGATGATCTGCATGATGGTTGCCTTGGACGTGGCAGGCAGATGGGCCGCGCTGACGCCCACGATGGCTGCGGTGTGGGCTCGAATCGCGGTGCTTACTGACCACTGCTCATCGGCTACGAGTTCGACGGCGTCCTCCACCTTGCCGTGACGTGCTAACGCAATCGCTAGTGCGGCGACGTCTCGAACGTCGCTCTGTGCGGCAGCACGATAGTGTTGGATCGAGAGTGCAGTTCTGCCCACAATTTCCCACGCTTGAGCGAGAACTTTATCGGCGATGGGTGGACCTTGGTGAACACGACTGTGCCGCTGCGTGATCTCGCCTACCGCCTCATCAATTCCACACGTGTCCTTTAACAAGTGAACATACTCGAGCCAGATTTCCGAGTAGGATCCCAGCTTAAAGACAGCATTGCGATAGCAGCGCGCCGCGGCCGATGCATTGCCGGCCGTTCGCCAGGCTCGCGCCGCGGCCGTCCATGGATCTGCTGACGAGTCGATGCCGCCAGCCCGATCCTCGAACAACCGGGCGGCATCAGCATATTTGCCCAGGCGAACCAGGCATTGAGCCTGGAGTGCTTCGATGGTGGGCAGTAGTTCGTTCGGTGTATCCGAGTTAAGGCGGTTCAAAGTAGCCAACAAGTGGCAACGTTTGAGCGTCTGCAACGCCTCTTCGTACCTGGCAGCGCGCACATCCAGCCGCGCTGCAGCAAGTTGCAGACGCATCCGCAATGTGCGGCTCGGAGTTGTGGCCGCGTTATTCATTTCATCCACCAGCAGCTTCACCAATTTGGCTGACGCCGAATGGCACTCGATCCGAATAAGGGATTCGGCCAATTTGATTCCGAGTTCCAACGGGTGATTGCCGGCCAATCGCCAAGCACGAAGATAGGCTGCAGTACACTCCGACCATTCTCGTTGCGCTTCGTAGATATCCCCTAGCAGAGCGTAGCCACGATGGTCGGTTGGAATCAGGTTGACGGCTTTCATCAAGAATTGTTTCGCCTCGTCAGGCTTCTTGCCAAGCCACGCTTCTTTGGCTGATTCCAGGTAAATCCTGTATGCCACGTGCTTTGGGCAATCGGCGTTGATGCACGTGCGGGCGAGCTCAAGCGAGGTTGCTCCTTTTCCAAAGACGTGGTCAAAATGCCATAATTCGAAATGAGCTTGCACGAGTCTAACTGGTGTGCCGCTTTCCTGACGGCTGAAGCGACGGCACTCGTCAGCCGACTATCCACGGAATCTGAATGATTGCAACAGAAGGCCGCCACCTCAATCACAAGGTTGTCTCGCCACTGGGATACGGGACCGGATTTCTCGGCCAGTTCGCTCAAGGATTCAACCGAGATGGCCGGCAAACCAGATGAGTTTGGGGAAAATCGCAACATGGCCTCAAAGCACATTTGCAGAGTGGTCGCCTCGTGACGATCGATCGAATACAGACGCTCCGCGCTGGTTAAAGCCGCCGCCGCCATATCCAACTCAAGCGCCAAATCGAGATGCGTTCGTAAAGCGGCCAAATGGAAAGGTGCACGTTCCAAGATTGCCTCGAGCTGGAAGAAAGCCTGCTTGCGATCATCCAAACTTGTCGCGGCCTGACGTGATACCCAAGCGTGCCTGTAACGCGCCTCTTCTGATGATGACTGCAAATACACCAACTCGCGGTAACAGGCCGCAGCGCGAGCCCATTCGGCTTTTGCTTCGTGGCTGCGAGCGGCGGTCATCATTTCGGTGGCGATGCGCTCCCGTTGGCTGTCATAGTGCCAGATCGAAGCGCCGACCAGCACGGCAAGTGCCACGGCGCCACGGCAATACGCAACAAGGGCGAGATCCTGACCATCCAATGACGCTGAATGTTGGAGCCTAGGTGACCAAGCCGACGCATGTGGATTTCCGTTCGCCAAATGCGAAGTGCGCTGCCCAGCCAGGCCCTGAATGTCAAGAACAAAACTGCGGAGACGGGAAGGACGAACCAATCGCCAAGGTCATGAGCCCAGGCCGTGTATGATTCCACTCGGTAGCGGTCCGTCACCAAAGCCATCATGGTGATGCGTGTCGCGTTCGCCACAATGGCAGCCGGAATCACCAGCACCATCATTATGCTCAGATGCACTGCAAGTCCGAGGGAGGCCAGGCCATCAAATCGATCGCGTCGAGACCGCTCATGGTTCAGAAAAGCGATGACGTAGCTCAGCGCGGCGATGGCAACGGTCATGCGCAAGCCGCTGCAATCCGCGGTAATCCCTACCCGGCTTGTTGCCATCTTCAACGTGTAACCGTCCGTCACGGCAAAGGTCGAAGTAAGACCAAGCAAGAAACAGCTGCACCACGCCGACGCCCACTGCAGAATCTGATTAGCCAGCATTTCCAACTGAAATGGAACTGGGATCATGAACACCAGGAAACAAACGCCAGGCAGACTCCAGACCAGCACACGGCGGCCCGCCAAAAGACCGATCGCCCCGCTTAGCCAGAGCGGGATGGTCCAACGCTCAATGGCAGGTAAATAGTAATAGCCGCCCAACCACAGCAGGAAATGGGCCGCCAATAGCAGTCCAGTTCCCGACATCCAAGGCTTCGAAACCGCCGGCAAAGTCGACCGGCGGTGCCACAAAAGCCAGAGGGCAATCAGTATGACGATTGGGCCGTGAGAATAACTCGTGTTCGTTTGCCACTGATGAAGCAGATCGCCCATCGCGTGACGATAACTGCATAAACCCAGTCCTGACCATACCACGATCAAACATGGCAAGAGCCGCTGTCGCAAGTCGGTTGACTTCCGTTGGCGGCGGAGGCGTGCAAGTGATGGTGGTGTGTGGGGAATTGATCGCATGGCAGGTTTCTGTGATTTGACTCACCGGGGCGCAACATGCGCTATCGGCGGGGGCCAGAACTGAAGACCATTCAAAACGTTTTGTCCCGCGGATTACAGCTAATCCCTATGACCGCATCTCTTTTGGAGATCAGGAGAAAGCGTGCCAGGCCCCCGCGCCGTACAAGCAGTTGTGCGCATGCATATTGCCACGTTTTTCGGTTTGAAATGGGGGTGACGTGGCCGGCAAATGATCGCCCGCCGCGTCGAGGGCTACGATGGGGAGGCCCCGTGAATGTGAGCGATCAACTTGATAGCAGTTCCCACCGTGAATTCCGGCCCTTTTGATCCCGGTGCACGTCAAGCACCACCGCGCAGAATATTTCTGCTTGGATGATTTAGCTGACGTCGCGCGGGAATCACTTCATCGCTCATTGCCGAATTCCGCTCAGCACGAACAATGGCGGTCGCAGCGATTACACGGATCATTTGGATCAAGTCCGTTCTCTTGCTGGGCGAGTTCTTCCCGCGTCAGTGATACACGCAGTGTCAGAAGCGAGTGGACGATCTTGGCTATCGGCAGCCGAAGCCCCGGCCATTGCGGGGACAAGAGGCATGGTGATATATTTGTGCTCCACTCAAAACCAGGTCGTACGAAGCCCGATGAAATTCGCCATCCGAGCCGCGATTAATGGTCGGCGATTAGTGACAACCTCGCCGTATCACTCACTACGACTTGTTAGTGTGATCATCACCACGTGCCAGCTGCGAACCGTCGAGCTGCGACCACCAGTCGAGAAACCGTTGCGGCAGCGGTGCGCTGGCCACCATCTGCATCTCCACGTTATGGAGCCGTCCTTGATCGTCCCCGGCCTTGATGTCCAAGATGGAGGATTCGTCGTCGAAGCGAAACCAGAACGCCAGGTCGGGTGTCTGGCTTCTCCCTCGAGTTTCTCTCTTGGCGTCTCTTCCTTCTCTCAGTGGCAAACGACGTAAGTCCTTGTCCCCGAACTCAGACAGTATTGCCAGCAGGAACACCGGCCTGTTGTTCTCGTGTATGATACGCTAAGGATCGACGAAGCAATAACTGGCAGACTTTTTCTTGCCCCTCACCTTCATCCTCTCCCCCGCTATTCGCTTCGCGGCGGGGGAGAAGAGACCATACGACAGTTATTGCTTCGCCGATCCTAAGCCGCCGCGTGATGTGATTCCCGAACGGGTCCTTTTGCCGGAGAGCCATGCCATGGATCGTCGCACCTTCTTATCGACCAGTGCTGTTGCAGGTTTTGCAGGTCTCACCCACGCGGGTCGAGCCCTTGCGCGGGGCGATTCCGCACGCTTCCCCGAACCGGCGCCTTTGCCGTTCGAGGAACAGAAGAGCGGTCTGAGAATCACCAACATCCGCGCGATCGAGCTGACGTGCGAAACGGCCGTTGCCCAAGTACCAACAGGCGCCGGGCACCTGGAATACGACGGATGTCGAAATCGCCAATCCGTTGTCGATCTATCCGCGATTCAAGCCGAGGCGCTCGCTCTTCTACGCCGATGATCTCGGCCCCCATAGCGTGATGGTCGAGACCGACAAGGGCATCACGGGATTTGGCTACGGTGGGCCTGGTGCGGCCTTTGTGGTCGAGCGGCATCTGCCCAAGCTGCTCCTTGGCGAGGATCCTTTCCAGGTTGAGCGGTTGTGGGACATTATGTGGCGCGGCACGCTCTACTACGGACGAAAAGGCCTCGCCGTGCACGCCATCAGCGCCGTCGACAACGCCTTGTGGGACCTCATCGGCAAGGCGCTCGGCGTGCCGGTGTATCAACTGTTGGGCGGAGGCAACAGGCAGCGTGTGCCTGCCTATTGCACCGGCAACAACATCGAACAGGCGGTTGAGTTCGGGTTCAAGAAGCTCAAACTCGCCGTTCCGTACGGCCCGGCCGACGGCGAAGAAGGATTGGAGAAGAACGAGCAATTGGTCCAGCGGGCGCGGCAGCTCGTGGGCCCGGACGGCGAACTCATGCTCGATTGCTGGATGGGGCTGACCGAGACTTACGCCGAGCAACTGGCCGCACGGCTCGAGCCGTATCGTGTGTATTGGATCGAGGAGTGCCTGATGCCCGACGACTACGCGGGCATGGGCCGCGTGAACGCCAAGATCCGATCGACGCGGATGGCGACGGGTGAGCACGAGTCGACCCGCTACGGATTCAAGCTCTTGGCGGACTACAAAGCCGCCGATATCTGGCAGCCCGACATGCAGTGGTGCGGCGGGCTCACCGAGATGCGTTGGATCGACGCGCTGGCCCGCGCCCATGACATCCCGGTCATTCCCCATGGCGGCTGGCGCGGCGGCGGGGCCCATTTCGTACTGGCCAACCAAAACACCCCGTGGTGTGAAATGTTCCTGCCGTGGCCCGGGGGCCCACAGGAGGTCTACGAGCGGTTCGAGGCAGATAACCAGATTACGCGAGGCCCGGAGGGAATCTACATGCGACCGCCCGATCGGCCGGGCTTCGGTTTCGAAGTGGAGCCTGCTTGACTGTTGGCAGTCGGTCTTCAGGAGAGCACATCGTAATCCTGCCGAGAATTCCGCCAGGGCGCCAGGCTGGATGATTCACAAGAATCGTAGGGTGGGTCGAGCAAACCGTGGTGCTGGTCGGTCTTCGCTCGCTCGTTTTCCGCCCCCACAGCCGCAGACCGCTGCGGCGGAGTTGGCCGGTTTGTGAGGACCCACCAACACTTTTGCACGAGCTTGACCCGCCCGACGTGGATAATCCGGGCTGGACGCGTGGCAGCGCGCGCGATATCACAGTAGTCACCACCCTGAACCTGGAACGTTGTCAGGTTCACCGCAAATGGGAATGTCGGTTAGGCCGGTTGGCTCGCTCATGCAGCGTCGTGGCCATGCCATCGACATGCAGGCGAACCTACCGGGCGACGCTTGGGTGCATGACCAGGGCGCAGCGACGTGCTCATGGGACGCGCTGCAACATGGCTATCGCGATCATGTGCTCTTCACGACGAAGTTCGTGACGCGCACGGTCGCCGTTCGGAGTCAGTAGATGCCGCATAGCGTGAACGAGACCTCGGGCTTACTCAGCGTGGGCGAGTGCCGCTCCCAGACGCGTGTGCCGTGCCTTGTCTTCGTGGCGATGACGCTGGTCGGGCTAACCGGTTGCCCACGGGAGGCCGGCTTCCCTGATCGGCCCATTGTGCTCATCTGTCCGTGGGCTGCGGGCGGCGGCACCGACCGCGTTTCGCGGCAGACGGCAGCGATCCTTGAGCGCGAACTGGGCGTTCCCGTCAATGTCGTTAACGCGACCGGCGGCGGCGGCGTCACGGGACACACGCGTGGCGCGTTGGCCCGGCCCGACGGTTATACGCTCACCATGGTGACCGTCGAGATCAACATGCTCCACTGGCGCGGCTTGACGAGCATCTCCTATGAGGACTACGATCCGGTGGGCCTCGTAAACTTCGACGCGGCAGCTCTCTTCGTCCACAACGACGCCCCGTGGCAGGACCTGGCGGCACTGCAGGAGCACGTCAAGGCCAACACTTCCGCGGTGAAGGCATCGGGCACTGCCAACGGGGGCATCTGGCACTTGGCCTTTGCCGGCTGGCTCGACCAACTCGGCCTCGATCCGTCGGATGCCATCTGGCTGCCCAACAACGGCGCGGCACCCTCTCTGCAGGAGCTGCTTGCCGGCGGCATCGATGTGGTCTGCTGCAGCCTTCCCGAAGCGCAGTCGCTTCTCGAGTCAGGCCGCGTCCGGTGTCTCGGGGTCATGGCGGACGAGCGGGTGGGGCAGTATCCGGAGGTGCCCACGCTGAGGGAACAAGGCGTGGACTGGACCATGACCGCGTGGCGTGGCGTGTGTGTGCCTCAGAGCACGCCGGCGGAGGTTACCGCGCGGCTGACCGAGGCACTCGAGGCGGTTGCCCAGGGTGAAACCTTCCAACAGTTCATGCGGGATTCCGGCTTCCATGCCACCTGGCAGCCGGGACCGGAGTTCCGGCATCACATGGAAGAAGTGGACGAGCGTCTCGGGAAGCTCCTCACTCCGGGCGCGCTGTCGTTCAAGCAGATGTGGTTCGGACCCAAGTTCTTCCCCGGTGTCCTGGGCGCGCTGACGGCCATTGTGCTGGTAACCCTGGTGGCCACGGGCGGACTCCGGAAAGGCGACAGCGTCGAGTCCATCACACCTCGCGGTTTAGTGCGCTGTATGGAGATGGTGGCGTGGGTCGTGGTCTACCTGCTCGTGGCGGAACTGGCAGGTTTTGTCCTTACGTCGGCGACGTTGCTGGTGTATACGCTCTGGCGCATGGGCAACCGCCTGAGCGTGGCATTTATCGTCAGCGCCGCAGTGGTGCCGCTGACGTACCAACTTTTTGCCGTGTGGCTGCGCGTACCGCTGCCGCAAGGCTGGCTAGGCTGGTGATATGGGTGCATCCATGATGGAGGCCTGTGCACAGGTTCTGGGCAATCCCCAGGTGCTGCTCATTATCGTCCTTTCCGCCGCCTATGGCGTCTTCATGGGCGCCGTGCCTGGACTCACCGCCACCATGGCCGTGGCTTTGATCGTACCCATCACCTTCTTCCTTGATCCCATCTCCGCCGTGGCTGCGGTGGTTACCCTCGAGGCCTGCGCCATCTTCGCGGGCGACATCCCCAATACGCTGCTGCGGATTCCCGGCACGCCCTCCTCGGCCGCTTACACGGAGGACTCCTACGCCTTGACACTCCAGGGACGGGCCGAGGAGGCCATGGGGACTTGTCTCACATTCAGTGTCTTCGGAGGCATCGTGGGTACCCTGGTGCTGACTCTCTTCGCGCCGCAGCTGGCCCGGATTGCCACGACGTTCGCGTCGGCCGAGTATTTCTGGCTGTATCTGCTGGGGCTCAGTTGCGCGGTGGTCGTCTCACGGGGCACGACTCTCCAGGCGACGCTGGCCCTGCTGATTGGATTGCTGCTATCGACGGTCGGCCTCAGCGCCGTGCACACGCAGGCCCGATTCACCTTCGGTCAGGCCGAACTGTTCCAGGGGATTAACTTCATCCCTGCCATGATTGGTCTGTTCGGAGTTTCAGAAATCCTGCGGAACCTGCTGCGGATGGAAGCTCCCGGAAACGACAGTTCAACCACGGCCCGTCTGGCGGAGGACAAAGCGGAGAAGGCACGCGGCGGCTGGCTCCTGGCCTCGCTCAAAGCCGTGTTCGGTGTGCCCCTCCCCTTGCTCTGGGTTCGCAAATGGCATGCGCTGCGTTCTGCCGTCATCGGCAGTGTCGTCGGAATGCTCCCCGGTGCAGGCGCAGACATTGCCGCGTGGGTCTCTCTGGCGGTGTCGAAGCGTACTTCCGGGACACCCGAGAAATACGGCAACGGTTGCATCGAGGGCGTGGGCGACGCCACGTCCGCCAACAGTGCGGGGCTCGCCGGAGCCTGGGTGCCCGCGCTCGTGTTTGGCATCCCCGGTGACTCCATTACGGCCATTGTCATTGGCGTGTTGCTCATGAAGAACGTAAAGCCCGGCCCCGAGATTTTCGAAAACCAGGGCGTCCTGGTTTATAGCATTTGCCTCGTCTTCCTTCTGGCCAACCTGCTGAAGATTCCCATCGGCCTCCTAGTCATCAAAACAGGTGGCTATGTGGTCCGCGTGCCGCGCCGCGTTCTCCTGCCGGTCATCTTCCTCTTCTGCGTCATTGGCTCCTACGCAATCAACGGTAGCTACTTCGACGTGGGTGTCATGCTGGCCACGGGCCTGTTGGGGCTCGTGCTCGAACGGCACCGTGTCCCCATGGGCCCTGTGGTGCTCGGAATCATTCTGGGCGGCCCACTGGAAGAGCGCTTCCTCCAGACCCTGACCGGCTCCCAGGGGGCGATCTCGGCGTTCTTTGCACGGCCCATGGCTGCCGGGCTCGGTATTGTGTGCATTGCGGTCTGGCTGACGCCGGCGGTTCTCAGCCTCGCTCGGAGAGCCCGTACATCTCCTCCACCTGCCGCCAGCGATTGATGTCGTGTCGAAGCGTAGCCTCCAGCGTTTTATTTCGTGCTCTCATCAACGATCTCGTGCCGCATGTACCGGATCTGGTCATAAAACCAGTTGTAATCGCCCTCTTGGAAAAACGGATAGACCGTATCCCCTTTTCTCCATCCAACCTGCGTCGAGTAGAACACGTACAACCACCATTTTCCTTCTCGTTTACATACCAAAGTCTGAGGGACATGGTTGGCGTCGATCCCAGGATCGGGATCGATAAAGTACTTCTTCTCCCACACAAGGCCATCATCTGACTGAGCCATCCGCAGTTGCCGATGCTGCCATCCGCTGACTTTCTTCCCGGCAGGAGCAGTTGCCGCAGTGTAGCCGGGAGCATCGGAAAAGCAGAAATAGCGGGAGCCGATTTTTGCGACGTCGGGATTTGGCCAATCGGAGATCAGGGGGTGATCCAAAGAGTGTGCAAATCTGAACGTGCCGGTCGTGAAATCTCCTTCGTTTTCAGCCATGCCGGCGTGGGTACCGCGCAGGACGGCATGGTAGTAATCGAAATAGAGCTTCCACTTGCCCGCCGATTCGTCCCAGATGAGAGAGGGACGATGGAAATCCCCCACGCGGTCAGGACACGGATCAGGAGGATATTTCGTGTCCACTGCCGAAATCAGCAGAGGTTTCTCGGTCTTCTTCCAGTGAATGCCATCCGTGGACGTGGCACCCATCACGCACTGGATCATCCGCGAGGGATAACCCTCAATGGCCCGATTCGAGAATAAGGGCGGTTCAATCGGTTCGGAACTGTCAGGATCCGTGAAGGCATTTGACGTAGCGCTGTACGCCATGTAAAAGACCCCGTCTTTCAGGACCACCGAGGGGTCTCCGGAATGAAACGTATCGTAGTAATGCCTTTCGGCGTCTTCCGAAGAATACAGTACCGAAACCCACTTCTCATTCTGTTTTCCTGCATCCCAGCTGCCATCAGTGCAGTAGACTTCCCAATGATCGAGATCTTTGCCACGCGCAAAATAGATCGCGTCACAACCTGCGAATTCCGTGTTTCCGATGTCCGCGATCCAGCCGAAGAACCACATGCGGTATGGATAGTCGGCGTCCGGCACCACCACCACACAGGGCTGATAGGCATGCATGAATCCGTCGAATGCGGGCACCGTGTGTCGCTGCCACCCTTCGAGCGAAAACTCAGGACAGATACTTGCGGGTAGTTTGTCAACCTGGAGTTCTCCGCCTTGCGCCTGCCTGTTCTGACATGGGGTGAGGAGCAGCATGACGAACGTCAGACCAAGCGACCTGGTCAATACGAATGCATTTCGGATCGTGGTCAGAGGGCGAGAGTTCATGGACGTTGTCTCCACATGCTCGGCGGGTGTAGTCAGCATGCTGCGCCTGGCACGCTGTAAGGATGTGCAGCATTTGCGTGGCGATTGACGGCGCGAAATCACAGGTTGCCGATGCTGCTGGCGAGCCTACCGCCATTGCCGAGTGCTGTCAAGGATTCGTCTTGCGGTAGCCGGTGTGGATCGATTTGCGGCAGGCGCTCGTCCTTGATCCGCTTCGTTTCTCGCAGTCAGGCGACCGCCTGGTTTGCCCCATCGAGTTCCCCCTTGAGGCGTTCACGGCTGTTACCGCTTTCTGCGGTCCAACGACGGCTGTCGACGGTGGCATATGAGGCCAGGGAGATGACATGGAGCACGAAGAATCGAACGTGCCACCTCCAGCCATTGGGAAGCGGGATTTTGGGTATTTGTCCGTCCGTGGACCTGATAGCTCTGCTGGGTTGCAGAGGCTATCATAACATGCGGTGCCGCGGCGAGTTGCGTCGCGGCCCCCGGGGGACGGAAAAATCGGTGGACCAGGACACAAGCTCACTCATTCGAAAGGCCGCACAACATGAGCGACAATGCGAAACAAAACTCCCGTCGTGAATTCCTCAAGCAATCGGGCTGTTTGGCGGCCGCGTCGCTGGTCACGGCGGCCGCGATCCCGCGAGTGCACGCGGCCGAGAGCAATACGATTCAGCTGGCGTTGGTAGGCTGTGGGGGGCGCGGCACCGGAGCCGCTGCCGATGCGCTGCGCACCACGAGTGGCCCGGTCAAACTTGTGGCCATGGCCGACGTGTTTGACCGTCAACTGGCCACCAGTTTTACGAATCTCCAGAATATGTTCCCCAGCCAGATCGATGTGCCACAAGACCGCCGGTTTATCGGCTTCGACGCGTATCGAACGGCCATCGATTGCCTTCGGCCGGGCGACGTCGTTTTGCTCACCACGCCCTGCGCTTTCCGCTCGGTCCACTTCAACTATGCCGTTGAAAAAGGGATCAACGTCTTCATGGAAAAGCCGACCACGGTCGACGGTCCAAGCACGCGGCGTATGCTGGCTCTGGCCGAGCAAGCGGCGAAGAAAAACCTCAAGGTTGGCGTCGGGCTGATGTGCCGTCACTGCAAAGCCCGCTGGGAACTCCGCGACCAGATCCAGTCCGGCAAGATCGGCGACATCCAGTATATGAAGACCTATCGGCTGGTGGGTCCTGCTGGTTTCTGCGGTCCCAAACCGGACGACATGAGTGAATTGCTATACCAGATTCAACACTATCTGAGCTTCATGTGGGCCGGCGGCGGACTGGTGCATGATTTTACCAGCCACAACATCGATGAGTGCTGTTGGATGAAAGGGGCCTGGCCCGTGCGGGCGGAAGGGTTTGGCGGCCGCTACTACCGTCAAGATGAGGTTGACCAGAATGTCGATCATTACTCGGCAGAATACACCTTCCCGGATGGCACGAACCTGTTTGTCAGCGCCCGCAATATGACCGGATGCCTCGGCAGATTTGCCAGCTATGCGCACGGCACCAAGGGCTCGGCCGTGATCTCAACTTACATGCATACCCCGGCCAAGTGCCGGATCTACAAGGGGCATAATTTCGTCGATGAGGAGTTGGCGTGGGCTGCTTCTCAGCCGGAGCTTAATCCATACCAGCTGGAATGGGACCATCTGATCGACGCGATTCGCAATGACGAACCGTATAACGAAGCAAAACGCGGGGCCGAAGCCAGTCTGGTGCAGATCATGGGCCGGATGGCAGTTCATACGGGTCGCGCGATCACCTGGGACGAAGCTCTCAACCACGAACACGAGTTCGCACCGGGCTTGGACCAGTTAACGATGGACTCGCCCGCTCCGTTGCTTGCCGGTCCCGACGGCAAATACCCGCTGCCAGAACCTGGCATCAAAACGCAGAGAGAATACTGACCGCATCCGGCAAGAAAACTCGGATGACAGGAGCACCCCGGTTGGATCGAGAGATCTGTTCGGCGGCTGAATCAAGACACGCATGCCGACGCGGTCATCGGGATTCAACCTGATCGGTCTCTGGGGTGAAATCGGTCGTTCGGATCCAGAATCGATGCTACCTTCTTGTTCTTAGCTTATGCCCAAGTTCGAAGTCAGATGATGCCCCAGTAGACGAGATAGCCCAACACCACGACGTTGGCGACCGAGAGTTCGTCGAACCCGGAGGTATGCTCCAACCGATGGACCAGCCGCAGAGGGGCCAGCTTTTCCCACGGGTTTGAGAACTCCACGTCCCCCACCAGATCGCGGAGCCGGTCCTCAAGCCGCATTTTTGCTCTCTTCCTGGAGTTTCAGCACCGCCAGGGCAACGAAGCTTTTGGAGATGCCCGGGCGCGAAACATCGTCTGGGGCGTTATCTCCCGGCCGGCGTCACGGTCGTCCAGCTCGATTCCCGTCGTCCAAAACACTTCGTCCTTGGAAACGAGGGCGACCCCCGCACCGGGTGTCTGGGTCTCTCTCAGGACGGCTGAGATGGCATGTTCCAGTTCCTCCGTCGTCTGGGGAACACGCGGCTCGTCCCCCTTCAGCTCTGCGGCGCGGCCAAGCAAGAACAGAAGCAATGCGACAACGCAAACCAGTCCCACACCTGAATTGCACCAATCCCGCATACCTGTAACTCCTTCTTGAAGGTAGGTTCGCGACGTCCAAAGTACCGGTCGAGCGGGAGCAGGTAAACGTTTCGCCCACCTGGAGACCATACGCGACGCGCCCATGCACGATAACGCGTCGTGTCAACTTCGCAGTCTGCAATCCTACCAGTCAGATCTAACTGCGTCACCAAGGTTGGTGGGTTGGGGCTTGGAGGCTCGTGAGCGAACCGAACAGATTTCGGTGGTATGCGAATACTGACATGGTGGCTGAGCAATGTCCAGTGCGGACGAGGTACGGACCGCGTTCTAGTGTCGCACCGCGAATTGCGTTGTGCGCTGCCAGGCAGTGGCTCCGAGGAGCATCCCGCAATACCTTCGTCTATCGCGCCGCGGCTGCCAAATCCCTAAGTCCTTGTCGGTGAGAGCGGATCGAATCATCAAAACGGACAGAATCGGGCCTTTCCGGGCAGAATTGAGACAACCGCTTGCCCGATCGAACGAAAACGAAAACATAGAATCGACAACGGACCATGGGGAGCAAAGAGAGGCCAAACAAGACAGGAGCGCCAAGATGGCCGTCAAAGAGATTCACAATTACGATGTCCCGCTGATCAAGCAAAGCAATTCCAAGTGCTGTTGGTACGCCTGCTACAAGATGCTCTACGGCTGGAACAATCAGGATCTGTCCAGCGTGCGTACGCGATTGAGCAAAGTGAACATTTCGACCGAGGAAGCGCTGGACATCAGCAGATGGGGAACAGCAGCTAAAGTGCTCGGGCTCAAGGGCATGCGAGTCAGCCATCTGAGCACGTACGGGAACTTGATTGATACTCTCAATCGATGGGGGCCGATGTGGTGCGCCGGTGATTTCCTGGATGGTTCTCCACACGCAATCGTGTTATCTGGCTGGAATCAAAAACGACAAACGGTGCGTTTTATTGACCCGTACGAGTTGTGGAAAAGCGGCTCGACCAGCGATTATACACACAGTTACTGGTGGGCGCTGATCAAGAACGCCGAGTTCGCTTGCCAGCAGTGGGCGTAACAGCGAGCCAACAAACCGTGTGGCTGCCATGACGATGAAGGTAGTCCCGCATCCTCGGCGTAGCGAGCATCGTGTTCGACTTCAACGATGCGATCGTCACTAACCGCTTCGCCAACCGCATCGATACCGCGCCGCCGGCAAGCCAGGTCACCGTACAACGCGAAACAACGGCGGTATTTTCATTTCCTGCAGGATGAACTCGATCATTGGTGGGATGAACTCTATTGTCTCGACGACGTCTGTTCTGCTCGTCTGCTATCGGCAGCTCTTTAGTGGAACGTCAGTGGAGCCCCTGGCCTGATGGATGTAACCTGGATCAATGCGCCGTAGCAGCAAGTTCTTTAGCCGCAGCACGATTGCACGGTGCGGGCCTCTTGTGGGGCGCGTCCGTATCGCGCAAATTGGGTAGTGGGCACGTGAGAAACGTGCCCCACGTTAACTGAAAGCGAATTGTGATACGATCTGGAGTTGTCGTTGCTGCCGATTGCCAGCTGGAGCCGAACCGTGCAAAACATGCGACTTCTGACACTGCTGCCCACTATTGCCCTCATCGTGTCTGCCGAGTTACTGGCTGCGAGAGCCACTGCTACCGACGCTCTCTGGGGCAGCAACGCACTGACGAAAGTCATGCGGTCAGATGAGCCCCCTGTGGGCGAACCGGCTCCCGTGCGGATCGAGGGTGCGCGGGGTGAGATCGCCAGCGGGCAAGCAGTTTACCGTTCGAGTGAAGAACGAAGCGGCGTGAGGGCGACCATCACGGACTTCCGCCAGCGCCAGACGAACGAGACGATCGCCGCCACGGTCGTGCAATTGCAGTGGGTTCGCTACATCGATGTGACTCGCAACAGCGAAGGCGTTCCCGCGGACGAACTGGTCGCTCAAGCGCCGGCCAGCATCCCCGATCCCTATTGGGAGGAAAGCGAAATTCCGGTCGCCGGCGGCCAAGCCCAACCGCTCTGGATCGAGGTGCGCGTGCCCCGCGATGCAAAAGCCGGGGTGTACGATGCGGAATTGACGGTCGGCGATGCCAGCGATAGCGTGGCGCTGCCGGTGACGCTGCGCGTGTGGGACTTTGAGATGCCCGTGCAGCGCCATCTTTCTGTTGTCAACTGGTGGAATTTCCCCGGACTGGGATTCAGCGATCGCGTGAAGGCAGGTACTCCGGAGTATTATGCGCTGCTCGATCGTTTCTGCCGTTTCCTGGTCGATCACCGCCAGACCGACATCAACACGTCCATCAGTTTGGTTCGCGAATTGGGCAGCGAGCAGCAGGGCTACACACACGACACAAGCCCGCTGGAGCGCTACGCCGAAACCGCCTTCAATGCCGGCATCCGCCAGATCCATCTCCACTCCATGGCGGGCAAGACGGAGCAGATTCTCGACCCGATGGGCCAGGTGGCGCCCGACGAAGGTGCCTTTCGTCGGCTGAGCCGCCTTGGAGCCCGTGATCCAACGACGCGGTTGGCAGAAACGGTTTGCGGTCAGCATCACCGACGAGCCCTTCCCACACCATGAGGAGACCTACGCCGCCGCTGTGGACCGGGTGCACCAAACCGCTCCCAGCGTGCGCTGCATCGAGGCCGTGGAGGCCGAGTACCTCGGCGATCTGGACATTTACGTGCCCAAACTGAGCCATCTCAATCTGTGGTATCCGCGCTTCGAGCAAGTCCAACGGGCCGGCGCGGAACTGTGGTTCTACACCTGCTGCCATCCTACTGGACGGTATCCCAACCGCTTTCTGGATCAACCGCTCCTCAAAACGCGTGTACTCCACTGGATCAACTACCTGTACAACATGGATGGCTACCTGCACTGGGGTCTCAATCATTTCTACGGAGAACATGCCTACACTGAGGAGGGTTTGAGCCGGGACTTGCCGCTTGGTGACCGGGCTATCGCCTATCCGGGCCACGTCGGCCTGATCGGCTCGCTGCGTTTTAGCAGCCTACGCGATGGCCTGCAGGACTTCGAATACCTGTGGGTGCTGGAGGATCGCCTGCGGGCGATCAAGAATCAGTTTGGTGAGGACGCATTCTGGCTCGATCCGCGCCAACGGCCGTTGGAGCTGTGCCGGCAAGTGGTCTGGTCGTTCCATGACTATACCCGTGACCCCGAAGAAATGCTTGCCACTCGCCGCGCCGTCGCCGGGGAGATCGAGGCATTGCAGAGCGAGCCGCTGGCGGTGGTGCAGAGCTCGCCGCCTGAAGGTACCGTCGTGCCCGCCGGGCCCCGCATGGTCATTTTGCGAGGTCTGGCGACGCCGGGCGCCATCGTCCATGTCAATGGAGATCCCGTGCACAAGATGCGGCCCAGTGGCTGCTTTACCCACTTTCAGTTCCTGTCGGAAAGTCAACCTACCATTACGGTAAGGGTAGAGCGGGAAGGCAAGACTCGGACCATGAAACGGACGTTCATTTTGACGGACTGACAACACGGATCGAATCGCCTGGATCCAAGGCATTGCCTGATTTGGAAACGGTCCTTACACCCAGGATGCTCGGATCCGAACGCATGAGGTCGATATCCAGATTACCGTCCCCCGCTGTCGTATTGACAACCGCCGTCAAAGGCTGCCGCGAAACTGTCGATCGAGATTTCGGCTTTGGCATCGGGTAGCATCACCAACAGAGCCAGCATGGCAATCGAGACCACCGACATCGTAGGGCGGTTGTCAAGCATGGAAGCACCCTCTGTCTGGTCGTCGATGTTTCTGTCTGGTCGTCGATGTTTGGGCAAGTAGGATCGCTTTGATTCGCTACAGCTGCATGGGAAGCATGAGTTTAAGAGTGTTTTCGTTGCGGAGCACCGTCACCGGGACGACTTCTCCTGCGCGACGTTCGGTAACACCGTGCCGCAGCAGGTCGGTTTCTCGGAGCAAATCGCGGTGCGAGTCAAACTCGACAATGACGTCGTCTTGCTGGAAGCCGGCGCGTTTGGCCGCCGCGTGAGCGCCGTATTGGCCGACATGTTTCACACGCAGCGCCATGGAATCCTGGGAGATTTTCAGGCGATCGCGTTCCGCTTCGGACAGCGATTCGAGTAGCAATCCACCCGTGGCCATTCGGCGGAGTCCCCACGACGTCGACCGCCAGGACAGATCGTCTTGTCGGCGCCAGCCGTCACCGAAATTCAGCGTGAGCTGCAAAGACTCATCGCCGCGCTCGACCAGGGCGGCAGCCGGCGACCGTCGGCTATCTGGCGTCGGAAGTCAACTCTCGAAGTTCGTCCCACAGTCGTTCGGCCTCTTCGTCGTTTGGATCGGGCGGAATGGCCACGAAATAGTCTTCCTCGATGCCCAGTTCCTGTTTCAGGCGACGGCTTGTATCAGGATCGGCGTCCAGTTGTTCTTCCATCTCCCAGTCGTTGTCCCAGAGCACTCGATCTTCCAGGCAATCGAGCAGCATTTCCCAATGCGAAATCGTCGTCGGCTGCGTTGGCAGGGTCGTCTGCCTCGGCGTCGTAGCTGGCCGCTTGGATCAGTTCCTGCCAGGACGGAGCATGCGGCATGGATTCGTCTTCCGGATCGTCGAAATAGCCATCCAGTTCCAGCTTGAGCATCTCGCGCATGCTGAAAGACCATCGCAGTTGCTGCTTCGATTGCCGCCGTCAACCTTTGGGCCGGCTCGTCGTCGCACAGCAGGCCCCTGGCCATCATGTGCAGGACGGCGATCTTCTGGTTGCGCTGCAGGTTGTCGAAGACCACGATGCCGGACGGTTCGTCCGCAATACTCATGGTATCGACGATCATCCCCAGTGCCTCAACGAATAACCGTCTTTCGGCACCCTGAAGCACGCGGATGCCAAGTGGGGTGTTGTACATGGTCTGCCCAGCATTGTGGTTAAGAAGTGGTGCTGCGACGAATGCTCAGCCACTAGCAGGTGGTCACCGTGGTCATTGGGCTCTTTCAGTAATTTCAGTCGCGCAAAGCGTCGGGGGCCGTAGCGCGCCCGTGTGCAGCGACGACAGACGTCGATGTCGTCAGTGTACACGATCTGCGCACTGGGAGGGACACCCAGTTCAAACGCGGCCCCGGAGCGTTCGGATGGTGCACCGTCGGAGGCCTCCAGTGCTGGACTTCGGCGTCGCAATCTGGGGAATTTCCGCCGCCATCGCGCTCTCCCAGTCGCCACTTCTCCCAGTCGCTACGTGGAGCTCGCTGAAGAAACACGGTAACATGAAGTGAGTCAACTGGTTGCGGTGGTCGCTATCGGGCCGCAGAATGCGCTGATTTAGTGAACGTATCATGCACAGCAAAAGGAAGCACCATGAAGCTATGGGTCACTTTCACCGCCATCCTGGGATTATCCAGCTTACTCGGCATCTGCATGTCCGGTTGCCAACGGTCACGTGAAGATGACGGGAAGATTGTCATCGGCCTGACGGTTCCGTCGCTCACGCATCCGTTCTTCATCTATCTGCGAGACAACGTGATGGATGAGGCGAAGGCGTTGGGTGTCGAGATCATCACGGCAGACGCCGAGGATGTGGCTGCCAGGCAGATGTCGATTGTCGAGGACTTCATCGCACGCCGAGTGGACGGCGTACTGATTTCTCCCATCGGAGCGGATTCGCTCGTGCCGGCGGTCGAGGCGCTGAATCAACGCAAATATTCCCGTCGCCACGGTCGATCGCAAGGTCAGCGGCGGGCAGGTGCTGGTCCACGTCGGAGCCGACAATGTGGAAGGTGGCCGGGTGGCGGCACGCTATATCGCGCGAACGTCTCGGGGGCAAAGGCAAGGTCATTGAACTGGAAGGCACGCCCGGAGCATCGCCTGCGATCGACCGCAAGAACGGCTTCCACGAGGTAATCGACCAGTCGAATATTGAGATCGTTGCCAGCCAGACCGCCAACTTTCAGCGTGCCAACGGCCAGTCGGTCATGGAGAATCTGCTGCAGGTACACAAGGACTTCCAGGCCGTCTATGCCGCCAACGACGAAATGATGCTGGGAGCGATTGAGGCCCTGGAAGCGAACAACGTGGACGCGTCACGCGTCGTCACGGTCGGCTACGATGCCATCCCCGACGCCATCAGCTATATCCGCGAAGGTCGTCTGGACGCCAGCGTCGAGCAGTATCCGGGACGCCAGGCGAGAACATCGCCTGCGATTGTTGGTGCGAGCACATCCGCGACGGATCACTGCCCGAGACCAAAGAGGTCTACATCAAGCCGGTCGTCATCAGCGCCGAGAACTCTGGATCAGGCGGAGGAGAAAGGAGTGACGGGTGCCGAGTGATTGCCTCCTCTGCATGGAGCAGATCAGCAAGGCCTTTCCAGGTGTCCAGGCACTGCAGTCCGTCGACTTCGAGCTCCTCGAGGGAGAAGTGCATGCCCTGGTCGGCGAAAATGGTGCCGGCAAATCGACGCTGATCAAGGTGCTCGCTGGTGTCCATCGTCCCGATACGCGGTGCCGTGTGGCTGCAAGGTCGTCAGATCCACGCTCGATCACCCCGCGATATGATGGACGCGGGAGTGCGCGTCATTTACCAGGAACTGAATCTGGTTCCCGAATTGTCCGTGGCGGAAAACCTGTTTCTCGGCCGCGAGCCGATCCGCCAGGGTATACGCGGAGTCGTCAACTGGCGGAGATGTATATGCGCAGTCCGAGGAGATTCTGCGATCGATTCGGTCTGCGGATCGATCCGCGGGCGAAAGTCGGTCGATTGGGTGTGGCTTATCAACAGATTGTCGAGATTGCCAAGGCCGTGTCGTGCGACGCACAAGTCGTTGTCATGGACGAGCCGACAGCCGCCCTCACGCAGCGCGAAACAGAGAGATTGTTCGCGATCATTCGGCGATCTGAGAAAGCAGCACGTTTCGGTCATCTACATTTCACATCGGCTGGACGAAATCCGACAGAATCGCCGATCGCGTGACCGTGCTGCGCGACGGCCGGCACATCATTACGGCCCAGCAAAAGGACCTGCCGTCGGAGCAAATCATTCGGCACATGGTAGGCCGCAGCATTGACGAGTATTACCCAAAGGAAGAATTGCCAAAGGGCGACGTGTTGTTGGAAGTGGAGGACTTGTCGCGACGCGGTCGTCTGTCAGAATGTGTCATTTCAGCTCCACCGCGGTGAAATCCTCGGCCTGGCGGGACTGGTGGGCTCCGGGCGGACGGAGATCGCCGAGCTGCTGTTCGGGCGGCGAAGGTCGGACCGCGGCACGATTCGCGTCGCGGGTCAACCGGTCTCGTGTGCGATCACCCCGACACGCCATTCGGCACGGTATCGGGCTCATTCCCGAGGATCGCAAGACAGACGGGCTCGTGCTGGAAATGTCGGTGTTCGACAACGCGACGCTCTCGATTCTAAAACGCCACAGCGTGTGCGGGATCGTGCAGCGCAAGCGACTTGTGCAAATGGTCGAGCACGTCACTCAGGAGATGCAACTCAAAGCGGCATCCCTTTCTCAGCAGGTGAAGAATCTCAGTGGAGGCAATCAGCAGAAAGTCGTGCTGGCAAAATGGTTGCTCCACGATTGCCAGATCTACATCTTTGACGAACCAACGCGTGGCGTGGATGTGGGCGCCAAGAGCGAGATCTATCGACTGATGGAAGACCTGGCGAGGCGAGGAGCCGGGATCATCATGATCTCATCCGACATGCCCGAGGTGCTGAACATGAGCGACCGAATTCTCGTGGTGTCGCGAAGGCCGGATCGCTGGGGAATTGCGCGAGACGAAGCGACCCAGGAGTCGATTCTACGGCTGGCGGTTGGTGAAGCGGGAGCGTGAGTCATGAAACACTGGGTGGGCCAGGCTTTTCGTCAATACGGCATATTTCTCGGGTTTCTCTGCGTCATCATCGTGCTGTCCCTGCTCGAGCCGTCTTTTCGGACCAGCCCACAATCTGACGAATATCATGCGTCAGACATCCGTTATTGGCATCATGGCCGTGGGCATGACGTTTGTCATTCTGACGGCCGGAATTGATCTCTCCGTAGGGTCGATGCTGGCACTGACCGGCGTTGTCTGTGCGAGTTTGGAGCATCAGAGCTTGCCTGTTGTGGCTGTCGTGGCCGTGACACTGTTGCTGGGGGCGTTCATCGGGACAGTCAACGGTGTCGTGACCACCAAGGGTAAGGTGACTCCATTCGTGGTGACCTTGGGAACGATGAGCATCGCTCGCGGATTGTCCCACATCTATCACCAACGGCCAACCGATCAGCGGATTCGGACCCGCATTTCGTTTTATCGGGTCCGGTGAGGTTTTCGGCATCCCGGTGCCGATCATCATTTTTGCCCTTACCGTACTGATCGCCGCCGCGATCCTCCAGCATACAAGACTGGGTCGCTATACGTATGCCATCGGCGGCAACGAGGAGGCCGTGAGACTGTCGGGCATCAGCGTCGATTTCTACAAGACCTCGGTGTATGCCATCTGCGGCTTGACCTCCGCGCTGGGTGCCATCGTCCTCACGTCGCGACTCAACGCCGGCGAGTCGATTGCCGGTATGGGGTATGAGTTGGATGTCATTGCGGCCGTCGTCATCGGCGGCACCAGCTTGATGGGAGGACGTGGCGGCGTCTGGGGAACGCTCGATCGGCGCGCTGCTGATCGGCACGATCAACAATGGCATGAATCTGTTGATGATCTCGTCGTACTATCAGTTGGTCGTGAAAGGGGTAATCATTGTGGCCGCCGTCCTGCTCGATCGTTTGCGGGAACCATAAGGTTTGAGGGAAAAATAACTTCGGTGTGTTCCGATTTCCGCCAGGACAAGCCCAGCGGAAGCGGGCGGGCGGGGAAGCAAATCCCCGAGCATCAAATTTCGAAATTACTCTTCCCATAATCTTAAGACCAGGCGAGAGCTTGACCCTGGGCCAGAAATCCACCGTCGGCTCTTCGATATCTTCGAGCCAGTCCGTTTGCACATCGCGTCTGGCATTATGGCGGCCGGCGACGGGATACGTGCTTCACTTCCCTTCCGCCGCGGCCGGCCCCTCCCGATATGGTTTGCCTTGCCTGTAACATGCCAGATGTCGGCGGATCCTCTCCACCAGGAGTTGGTTTCGCGAGTCCAGAGTATTCAGCGTACTGGTAGCCGTAGCAACTGCTTCGGACATCATCCCCGCCTCGGCATACGCGGCCGCCAGCGTGCTCTTCAACACGGGGTCCTTATAGTCAGTGGCCTTGCATAACGCTTGGGCCAACTGAACCGCTCTGGGTCCGTTGCGAATCCCGTCGTTCGGGCAGGTTGCCAGCAGCCAGGCCAGGCCGTTGGCCGGCCTTGGATCGTGTGGGGCATCCTTCATGGCACTGCGAAACTCGGCCATGGCCGACTCAAATTCTCCTTGTGCGACCAGCGTGTGACCCAACATAACTCGAGTATCGACGGATCGGGGATCAACATCGAGGGCTTGTCTAAAAGCCGCCGCAGCTTCTTCGAACATCCCTCGTTCAAGGAGAACCCTCCCCAAGTTGAAGAAGCTGACTGGATCCGTGCGATCTAGTTCCGCAGCCGCGCGAAAGTGCACCGTCGCCCGTTCCAGCATTCCCTTATTTATGAAGGCCATTCCCAGATTGGTGTGGGTTTCCCAATACTCGGGATTGAGTTCCAGTGCCTGCTGAAAGTGGGCCATGGCTTCGTCATGCATGCCTCTTCCAGCCAGAATAACTCCCAGGTTCACATGTGCCAGCCAGCCGCTGGGATCTTCCTTCAAGACCTTCTCCAGGCGGGCCATGGCTTCCTCCAGCATCCCTTTCTTCGCCAGGATGACAGCCAAATGGGTGCGACCCTCCATGTAGTCGGGCTGGCACTTGACCGCGATCTCAAGTTCGGCCATCGCCTCGTCATCCTTCCCTTCCTCCAGCAATTTGAAAGCCCGCTTACCGTGCTTGAGGTAATCTAACGCTGGCAGGCTGATGTTTGCCAACCCCTCGTACGAAATGTTGACGAACTCGGGAAGATTGACGGCCCGGTTGGCCGCAGTCGAATGTGGAATCAGAATGGCGGGACTGTCATTTCCATCTTCGTCGATGTGGGTAAGGAACATCTGAGTGTAGGGCGTGTTGGACTTGGACGAGAAGACCAGCCATCGGCTGTTGGGAGAGAAGCTGTGCCAGGAGTTCATACGCCAGGTGTTCGACTGCATCAGTCGGGCCTCACCACCGCCGGCAGGTACGATCCACAGTTTGCTGTCCGGACGCATCAACTGCCCGTTGCGGCACTTGACAAATACGATCCACTTGCCGTCGGGCGAGACCTTGGGAAACGTATTACTCATATTGTTGTCCGACGCTCCAACGATCGGTTCCGGTTGGCCGCCTCGACCGTTGTTGAAGGGGATCCGATACAAGTCATACTGAATCTGCGTTTCGGCTGGATCGTTGGGGCGTTTCGGGGGCACGTAGTTTTCAGGGTAAGCGTCCTTGGCCTCGGCCCGAGCGAAGACAATGTACTGGCCGTCCGGGCTCCAGACCGCGTCGCAATGCACGTACTGCGGGTCGTCAGCGCCCGGCAAGGCCTTGATCGCATCGGTCGCCCGCTCGTAGCAGGCCAGAATGCCGCGAGTGGGAAAGAAGACCTGCAAAAACCTGTAGTCCGTGAAGTTGCACGTGTACGTCTCTTCGTTGAGAGTTGTGACCGCGTACTGCCCGTCGGGAGATATCCGCGACAGGAACCCGATGGTCTTGTGGTTTTCGGGTTTGCCCGCAAAGGAATTCCAGCTTATCACGTCCTCCGGGCCGATCACCATCCGCTCTTCGACCGAAGCGATAACGTAGGCACCCTTGTCACCTTTGGGGCCGTCGAGGTCCATGCCTAGCGTTTTGCCGTCGGCGGAAAAAGAATGGCAGTTGGTGCAGGTGGGTACGTCGGTCAGCAGCAGTCGGCTGAGGGGATTCGAAATGTCCCGAAGCCGCCAAGCGATCAGCGGCACGGCGGACTCGCCCAGCGGCGTAATCACTCCCTTCTCGGTGACCGACGGCGCCAGCGGCACGTCGCGATAGAAAATCGGTGCTCCAACCGGATCCTGAGAAGTCTTCATCGTCATCTGGCCGCGGGAGAAGGCCCTGGTCGGATCAGCGCTACTGAAGCCGATGACCGTCACATTTGCCTCCTGTTCGCGCGAGCGCCCTTTGATCGCGGCCCACACTTGGACACTGGGTGTCCAACTCCTGGCAGAAGCCTGGTAGGTGGTGGGCTTATAGATTTCGTTCGTCTTGGCGATGCATCTGGGGTCGATCTCGCCGGTAGGAGGCGGGTTGCCCGGCGAAAGGACGTAAATGTGAACGGAGTCGCCCCCCAAAGCGATGTCAAACAGCCACGTATCCGCCTGCTCGATCTCGTCGTGCCAGAGAAACGTGGGAGGAACGATCTCGGGGGGAAAATCGAGTTGTTGAGCGGGTAGTCGATCGCCACGGGTGCTGGCTGGCCCTCGCCCCAGTCCCAGCCGGCGATAGCCCGGACCAACGCCGCCAACTCCGTATTGGCCGTGGACTGAACCTCATCGCAACCCTCGACCAGGACCACTTCGTCCGCTTGCTCCAACAGCGGGTGGATCTTTGCCGCGGCCGACGGAGCTGGAGCCACTCGAGTCAAATCGGAAATGGGCGTCTCGATCGCATCGGCAACGGCGTTTTGACCGGACTCTTGTTGTGCGGTCCGGACGTTGGTCGTTTCTGGTACGTCCCTACCAGAGGGGTTCGACTCGTTCGACTCCCTCCAGACGAAGATCGCAAACAGCGTCAACGCGGAAAATGCCAATTGCCAAATAAACGACCGTCTTGTGCACAATATTTCTCCCGGCCGCGTTTCTCCCAGCCGCTTGTAAGTGCCCTTGGCCCCGTAAACTTGCTGTCGTGAAGTGCCCTTTGGCCGGGCATCTCAGCCAATGTACCTTCTCGCACCAGCGGCTGGGGAAACGTCAGAATCAGCAACAGATTTGCCGGGCACTTCTCTGATGGGCTACTGACGACGTGCGGATCCAGCCTCCCGAAGCGTAATTCTAGACAGGCCGAAAAGTCCCGGCAAGCGATCAGTTCATGCGCAACACTCGCCGCTTTCCACGGCGCGACGAAGGCGATCGTTTCCCACGCGATCGGTGGGAAACTGAACATTTGTGGTCCGATGGGCTGGTAAATCGCTGCGAATTGTAGCACAACATGGTATCTACTTCTTAACGCCCATACCTGGAGTTGCTTGTGGAGGATTCCTTCCAGAGTCCACCGGAGGCCAAGGATGCGGGCGTTTTCCGAGCCGGAGTGTGTCGTCGCGGGTCTAGCTTGGCGAACAAGTTGTTGCGGGATGTGCTCGAAAAGTCGTTTCCGATCATCCCGACCGAACCGATCTGAGTTCCGTTCGATCAAGAAGGAGGAGAACCATGAAAGATCTTGGCCTGCTGATTCATGTGGGGCTGATTTGTGCGATTGTGATGAGTGCTGTTCCGGCAGCGGGAACGGAGTTCTATGTGTCACCCACGGGAGACGACACCCAGGCGGGATCGGAGCAGGCCCCATTTCGCACGATACCACGTGCCAAGGAAGAGGTTCGGAAGAAAGTGGCTGAGGGTCTGCGAGAACCAGTGACCGTGCTGCTGCGCAGCGGCACTTACGACCTATCAGAAACCTTGGTGTTTGGTCCGCAGGACTCGGGCACGGAGCAGTACGCCATCAAGTATGTAGCGTTCCCTGGCGAGACCGTAGCGCCGAGCGGAGGCCGACGCATCACAAACTGGAAGGTGAATGACCAAGGGCGATGGGCCGCAGACCTGCCGGATGTGAAGGCGGCGAGGTGGTTCTTTCGCCAACTGATCGTGGACGATCACCGTGCGATTCGTGCCCGGTGGCCTAACGAAGACGGAGTTCTCCGTATCAGTGGTGTCACGGATGGCGTCAAGCGGTTCACCTTCAACCAGACGCTTGGAAAAGAGAATCTCAACGGGCAAGATGCCGAGATGGTCGTTTACCAGAACTGGTCGGTCACCCGCGGTCTCGTGACGGCGTCCGACGCGAAGCAGCTGACGACCGCCACGCCGATGGGCTGGATCGGTCACGGCGACTTCACAACGGCCAGCCCCGGGAAGCCGGTCTACCTGGAGCACGCCCGAGCCTTCCTCGACGAGCCGGGCGAGTGGTTCCTCGACCGCGCGGCCGGCGTCCTGCACTACTTTCCCGTACAGGATGCGGACCCCGCGAAAACCGTTGTCGTCGCGCCGGTCTTGCAGCGTCTGATCGTGATCGCCGGCACGCCGGCGAAGCCCGTGCGAAATCTCCGCTTTGAGGGGATCCGCTTCGAAGACGCAGACTTCCCGCTTCCCGCCATCGGCTACAACGAGATCCAGGCGGCGCACTACGGGACGACAACGAACGACCCGACGCACGTCCATCCCGTGGCCATCGAGTGCACTTACGCAGAGGCTTGCCGGTTCGAGCGCTGCCGCTTCGCGCACCTGAACAGCTCCGGGATTGGCCTCGGTCCCGGCTGCCGAAAAAACGCCATCGTCGGCTGCGCGATCGAGGATATCGGCGGCAGCGGCGTGATGGTCGGTCTGCGCGGAGCGGGGAAGCTGAAGATGGGGGCCGAGGGGAGGCTTGACGCCGACTGGGATGACCCGGCCGACGCCCCCACCGGTAACGAGGTTTCCAACTGCCATATCCGGCGCTGCGGGAGCGACAGCACGGGTGGCACGGGGATCTTCGTCGCCTTCTCCACCGACACGCGTATCGCCCACAACGTCCTCCACGACCTCCCCTACACGGGGATCTCTGTCGGCTACCGTTGGAACACTACGCCGACTTCGCAAGTGCGGTGCCTTGTCGAGTACAACCACATCTTCGACGTAATGAAGAAGCTTGCCGACGGCGGCGGGATCTACACGCTGGGATGGCAGCCCGGCACGGTCTTGCGAGGCAACCACATCCACGAAGTCCACCGAAGTGCCTACGCTCACGGCGGCGCCCCCAACAACGGGTTCTTCATCGACGCCGGGAGCAAGGAGTTCGTTTTCGAGGCGAACGTCGTCTACGCCACGTCGGGTGAAGCGGTGCGATTCAACCAATGTCGGCGTGAGTGGCACGAGTGGAGCGGTAACTTCTTTGGCGACGACCAGGCAAAGACGGAAAGTGCGACGGCAATCATCGGCCAGGCTGGCATCCAGGCTCCGTATCGTTAAGCGGCGGACAACGGCATCGCCGGGCGGCGTTCCTGCTTGGAGAGTTGCTGGGCGGCACCAACCCTGGGCGCGACGGCACGCCACCGAGTGCCATCTGTTTCCGCGCGCCCTCCCAGCCGACTTGCGATCGCCGATCATTCAACAAATGCTTTGCAGCTTGGGCGTTAACCAGCCTCGACCCGCCCGCCCTGACTCTTCCCTCACCTTTATCCTCTCCCCCGCGATTCGCTTCGCGGCGGGGGAGAGGAGACAATACGACAGTTATTGCTTCGTCGATCGTTAGCCTGTAATCGACCGAGCCATTCTCGATGACGCGTTGACTGAAGCGGCTGCAGCTGGCAATCGACTGTATGTGGCACTCAGCATTCCGCGGCTTCGAGTCGTCGTTACGTGCTCGCTTCCGCCAGCAGCGCAGTGACCATTTTTTTGCGCAGCTGGTCAGAATCTGATCAGAATCAGAACAGACAAGCGTGCTCCCGTCGTGACACCTACCGTGGAAATGCACGGATTTCAGGTCGTTTTGATATCGGCGCCGAGTGTTGGCGCATGTTTTGCACCTGCAAGAGGGTTGGTATCCCAGCTCGTGCTCTGTTCAAGCCTGATTCGGGGGTTGTGCACTAGTGCTCGAAGCCCGAGGAGTGAGGTCAAGCAGCACTCGCTTAGCCAGTGGCACGCTGGTTCTCAGCCATTAACAAGGCAAGGCAAACAGGGCATTTTTCCAGAATTGACCCGCGCCGATGACCCATTCGCATGCCATTTTCAGCCCGTTGCCACCGGTCGTCTGGCTCTGCGCCAGTCTGGCGGTGTTGCTGTTCTCGGCAGACGGTGCTGGGTTGCTGGGCGAGTCGATTCCGGGGCCCGCCAACACGGGTGTATCGGAGCTTACCGTTCCACCAGGCTTTGATGTTCCGTCAGCTATTAACCTCTATCGATCGGTAGACATTTCGGCTATCGGCCGGAGTGAATCCGCGGCGGGCGGAGGGGCGGGACACGCATCAACGTGTCACGCCACGCACGTTGCATCTCGGATCAGAAGCGACTCTTGCTTGTTTTCGATTCCGGTCGCCCTCGACGGTGCCTTCTCTCTCGTCTCCACGCACGTTCGACTGCAGATCTAGTTTGCACATTGCGCTGGGTTGTCATTTCGACTGCTACTGTTCTTGCCGGCTTGCAGTCACCTTTACGTGCTTTTTCCCTGCTGCCGTGCGTTCTGCCGCGGCCCTCATGCGACGAACGTAGAATCGTCACGCGAAAGAAGGTTCACGATGAGTTATCACAAACGAACGGATGTTTCAAAACAACAGAAACGCGCCTCGGAGAAAACCCAAGCACCCGCGCCGGCAGTCGCCACGCAACCGGCCAACTCGGCACTGAGTCGCGCCCTGCGCCAGATTGCTGACGGGAAATACCAGAAAGCCCTCGACCTGTTGCGGTCGGCAGGGTCGGATCTGCAGGTACAGA
The DNA here is from genome assembly GCA_963700575.1 of uncultured Planctomycetota bacterium. Lineage (GTDB taxonomy): Bacteria > Planctomycetota > Planctomycetia > Pirellulales > Pirellulaceae > JAJRVM01. The sequence continues at coordinate 77,514 of CAVOYC010000006.1, forward strand.
ATGCGATCGGTGTCTGCTTGTTGAGGCTGGACCGGATCGAAGATGCGAACCTGCTCTTTCGTAAATTAGTGCTGGCCCCAGGTTGTACCTGGATGCGGCCAAACGTACCGACGATCTACAAGACGAACTTCGCCACGGCGTTGTTGATGAGCGGTCAACCATCGGGTTGCGAAGAGATCCTCGCGGATCTGGGAGATCCATCACATCCCAGCGTGCAGCGTCTCAGCAAGGCGATCGATCAATGGGTCAATAGCCTGACGTTCTGGCAGAAGTTGAACTGGTGGGTCGGCAGAATCGAGCCCAAGACCTGCCACGTTCATCTCGACTTCGTACCCGGCGAATTGGAGGTCGACTTGGTGCTTCGTCGCGACCAGCAACCAACCGTACCCGATGCAACGGACAAGACGGCCGCCTGACTCAGCACGGCGATAGCGAATTTCCCATGGTCGTTGTATCGCGGTGGCCGGTAAGCGTTAATTGATACGGGGCCGTTGGTCGCGTGTTGTGCCATCCTGCACAGCCTTGCAGGAGAGGATGTGTCCTTGATTCCGACATGGATTCGACCACGCTCGGTCTATCGCAAATACAGCGGTTGGATACTGATTTGTGTGGCGACCGCATCTCCGTTACTGGTCTATTCGGCCTACCGTACGGTGCGCAGCAACGCCAACAATGTGGCCGACTGGCTCCCGGCGAACTATGTAGAAACAGCCCAGCTCGGTTGGTTCCGCCAATATTTCCCGGAAGACCAGTTCATTATCGTCAGCTGGGACGGTTGTCGGTTGGGGGATGATCCTGCCGCACCAGGTGCCGCCGCGGATGATCCACGCATCGAGCAGCTCGCGCAATGGTTGGAACACCATGCATCGCCACCCCCACCCGCCACCCTGGCCTCCCACGCAGTCCGTGGCAACTCGCACCCGAACGATCAGCAACTGGCCGCCCCATCGGCGCGTGTCAACGGGGTGATGACGGGGCGCCGTTTTCTTAGTCGTTTGACAGCGCCCCCCATCAGTCTGCCTTATGCCGTCGCGGTGCAGCGGTTACAGGGCACGTTGATCGGTCCGGACGGTCATCAGACTTGCCTGGTTGTCTCACTGGCCAACGCGACATCGTCGCAATGTCGCGCCTTCCTGGGGCATGCCAATGCCGGGCTGTTTCGTTTCCGTCATCGCGAAGGGCCGTTCTGGGAGGGACTGCGTACCTGTGGCATTGAGATGGGAAGCGTCCACTTGGGCGGGCCGCCGGTGGACAACGTGGCCATCGATGAGGAAGGCGAGCGAACAATGGTTCGGTTGGCAGTCCTGGCTTGCCTGCTCGGATTGGGTCTGTCCGGGACAGCACTGCGCAGCGTGTGGCTGACGTTCATTGTGTTCACTTGCGGTCTTCTGAGCGCAGCGGCTGGACTGGCAGCGGTCTGGCTGAGCGGCCAGACGGCAGATGCTGTCGTGCTGTCCATGCCGACGCTGATTTATGTGCTGGCGATCTCCAACGCAGTGCATCTGGTGAACTACTATCGTGACGCGATTCAAGAAGTGGGTGTGGAGGAGGCGCCGTGGCGAGCGATTGTGCACGGCTGGAAACCAACCTTGCTCTGCAGCATCACCACGGCGATTGGCTTGTTGTCACTCTACACCAGCGATCTGGCTCCGATCCGCAAGTTCGGCTTGTTCTCCGCCGTGGCAATGATGTTGATGTTGGCCGTATTGCTCGTCTATCTACCCGCGGCCTTGCAGTTCCTGCCGTCAGGTATGGGGCGGGGCAAAGACGGACCGCCGAGCAACTCGGTGAGCACGGCCTTCCTCCCCCCTGCGCACTACTATTGGTTTGGGCTGCATCGCTGGATCCTCCGCCATCACGTGTGGGTTCTCAGTGTGGGTGTGCTGCTAATTACGGTTGTTGGCGCCGGCGTCATGCGTGTGAAAACCTCGGTCGACTTGATGAAATTCTTCCGTGGCGAGGCACGGATCTTGGATGACTACCGGTGGCTGGAAGCGAACATCGGGCGGTTGGTGCCGATGGAAGTGGTCGTGCGTTTCAGCCGTGATTCGCTGCGGCCGGTGGGCCCTACGGCGGGATCGCGGGCTGGCTACACGTTGCTGCAGCGTGAGGAGCTTGTCGCACGCGTGCAGGGAACGATGCAACACAGATTTGGAAGCGAAGGTCAGGACGTCATCGGCCCGTCTTTGTCGGCCGCCAGCTTTCTGCCTCCGCTACCCGCCCGCCGCCGCGGCACCAGCGCTGTGGTGCGAAGGACCATCGCCAATGCGCGGCTGGAGAGCTGCTATCCGGCTCTGGCCGGCAGCGGCTACTTGCGGATCGATCCGCAAACCGGGGACGAGCTGTGGCGCATCAGCGTGCGAGTGGCGGCCTTTCGTGGTGTCGATTATGGACGATTTGCCGACGAGGTGCGCCGTCTGGTTGACCCGCTGTTGGAAGCCCACGCGTCGGACGGCGCGGTGCCGCGTCCGTCGGCCATCTACACAGGTGTCGTTCCTATTGTTTACAAGGCGCAACGAGCCTTGCTCGACAGTCTCATCAGCAGTGCCGTGTGGTCCTTTGTGACCATCACGCCCCTGCTGATGTTCGTTTCGCGGGGCATTCGCGCCGGGATCGTCGCGATGCTTCCCAACGCCCTGCCCGTACTGGTGGTGTTTGGCGGCATGGGCTGGTTGGGATTGACGGTGGACATTGGTGCGATGATGTCCGCCAGCATCGCGCTGGGGGTGGCGGTCGACGACACGATCCATTTCTTGACCTGGTTTCGCGAGGATCTGCAGCGTACGGCGGATCGCAACGCGGCCATCCTGGCTGCCTACCGCCGGACGGCCACTCCCACACTGCAGGCGGCGTTGATCAACGGATTGGGACTGTCGGTGTTTGCCTTCAGCACCTTCAACCCCACGAAGCAACTCGGATACCTGATGCTGACGATCCTAATGGCGGGCGTGGTTGCCGAACTGGTGCTGCTCCCCGCCCTGTTGGCGAGTCCGTTGGGCGGCGTATTCGAGCCGCGGCCGCATGCCGGTTGCTGCTAACCGAGTTGCACGCACGCGGTGCGCCTGCCGCCCGGAACGGACGCGCTAAACGAGCCCAGGGTGCAGCGAGGTCGCCGTCAGGCGACCGAGCGCAACCCTGGGGAACGCCGCAAGAAATGTTCCAGGCCCCACGGGCCGCGCTTGATCTGGCCGCCGGGCGATCGCCCGTCGCGCGACCCTTCAGGCCTTCACGGACTAACGGTGTCGCCCACCCAGGCCTCCGGCCTGGGCTGGATGAGCGCGGGCCCGCTGGGCCGCAAGTTAGAGGGTGTTGGACGGGCGGAACAAAAAACACCGATTGGCAGAGGATAATTCGGCGTTGACATGCGATATTATTAAGAGCCCAGCACCAATCCCCTCCTTCTCACACGCTCAGTCTGCGTGCGAGCTTTGCACGATCTCTAGCATTTTGGCGGTGAGTTCTTGCGTTAGCTGTGCGACGACCTCTGGATGGTCCGCGGCGATGTTCACAGTCTCGTGAGGGTCGCTCGCGTATTCGTAGAGTTCCGTCATCCCCACGTCGCCTTGATTGTTGATCCACCGCACCAATCGATATCTCTCGGTGCGCAACGAATGGCCACGATAACCCTTTCCGCCCGGCGCCGTACTATATGCAGATTCTCTGCCGGGCTCGCCCGGATCCTCGACCATGGAAGTGAGAGACTTGCCGGCCAGACCCACCGGCGTCGGCAATCGGCACAAGCCGACCAGCGTCGGGAAAACGTTGACGGCTTCCACGAGTCCCTGAGCCGGAGTGCCGGGTTCGCGCATGTGGGGCACTTTGATGAGCAGAGGGCTGTTGGTAGCAACCTCGTAGTTGGTGTGCTTGCTGAACATGTGATGTTCGCCCAGCTGCCACCCGTGATCCGACCAGAGAACGATGATCGTTTTTTCGGCGCAGGGATGTTCTCGCAGCGCGTCGAGTAAACGGCCGATCTGGCTGTCGACATACGCAACCGCCGCATAGTATGCGCGCCTCTGCCGGATCGCTTCGGCCTCGCTAATGTTGCCCAAGCCGCTCGGCCAGTGATAATGCTCTGTGAGTTCCGGGCTCTTGTGAATACAGATGGCCGGGTTGACGTTTTTGGGCGGATAAAAGTTGTCCGGCATTCCCACCGTCTCGGCAGGGAACATGTCCCAGTACTTCTGTGGTGCGTTGTGGGGAAGGTGAGGCTTAAAGAAGCCGACGGCCAGCAGAAACGGTTTTGACCCCGCGGCAAGTCGTCGCAGTTCCTCGATTCCGGCATTCGCAAGATAGTAGTCGGCAAACCCGTCATCGCCAACGTTGGCGCTCTCGAAAGGAAACCTGGGCGGCTCGTCCTTCACCCAGCGAATTGCCGCGTTGTACGCGTTGCCATTGGAGTAGGCAAAAAACGCATGCCACGGACTTTTCCAGCGGCCCACGGGCACAAATGCCTTGTCCCAGCTGAAAGGGACCTGATGTACCACGTATTCCGGCGGCATGGTGCCCCCAGGCTCGTGGCTGATTTTGCCGATGCTCACAGTCGCATAGCCATGACGCCGAAAGTGATGAGCCAGTGAGACCGGGTTACCCGGCTGCGTCGCCAGTTTGCGATCCGTATTCCAGACATCCCACGAGCTGATGATGCGGCGGCCGGTCAGCATACTGCCGCGCGACGGTCCACACGCGGCGACTTGCACATAGTGGTGCGTGAAGTACCGTCCTTCCGCGGCCAGGCGGTCCAAGTTCGGCGTCCTGGCAATCGGATCGCCGTCCAATTCTAGGCAGTTGCGCAAATCGTCAACGCAAATCAACAGGACGTTTGGCGGCGTCTCTTGGTGCCCGAATAATTGGCCTGAGCCGATGGCCACCAGAAGAAGCGCCAAGACCGCAAATCGGACCCTGCAACTCATAACAACCGCCTTTCCCATCCCTCAGGAGCTATGAGCAACATGAAGGGCACCCAAGATGCCAGAGAGCGGTATAGTGCCTTGGAATCGAAAGACAATGAAGGGCGTCCTGTGGGTCCTTCCGTTCAACAGAGTTCGGCAACAACTCGTCTTCCCTGAGTCACCACAAGATGAACCGTGACGGATTTGGCACCGCCCGTTGCTCACGGAAAATGCCGCGGCTCACGATACCTCGGGGACCACGAACGGTTCGCGGTATGGGCGGCGTAGCTGTTGGTTGGCCTCGTCAGCAAACTGTCCGACGAATCGCTCCTGATCCGCATCGAAGCTCAGCCAGGGTCCCAGTGTGGGGTGCGTGGTACTTAAATCGACACCATTTGCTCGCAGGTGGTCGCCAAATCGCTCGTACATGTCGGCCAACATCGGATCGCCACTGGTCCGCTCGCGCAGCGTTGCGGGAGTGGCCGAGCGGCCGATGCGCCAGGAGATGTTCGCCAGGTGGCTGCAGGCGGCCGAGATGTGTCCCGTCAGCGAGTCGGCGTTGAGTTTGCTGGGGTTTCCGCTGCGAACGCACTCGGCAAAATTCGTCAGGTGCGCCGCTTCCATCTCTCCCCACGTGACACCGGCGAATTCCTTGATCTTGCGGCCCTGGTCGTCGGTGACCGTGCCGCCTGTGTGGCCACCGGCGAAGCGGCCTCCCTCGCACTGGATCACAATTCCGATGCCCACACCCAGGAACGTGTCCATTGCCTTCGAGCCACTTGCCTCCGGCAGGCCGCGCATCTCGCAGTACACCGGCGTGGATTCGTAGTCCAAGACGGTGACCTGAGTATTCGGCGTCTGGCCATCGTCCTCATAGCCGAAACGCCCTCCAAAGCTCATCACGCGCGGCGCGGTCTTGTTCAAATTCAGCGCCCACCGGCACATGTCAATGAAGTGAACGCAGTTGTTACCCATCTCGCCCGTTCCGGTCGACCAGACCCAATGCCAGTCGTAGTGCAGTTCCTTACGCATCAAGGGTTGAAGCGGAGCGGGACCACACCAACCGTTGTAATCGAGTTGAGCGGGCAGCACCGTGGGCTGCGTGACCTTGCCGATGCTGGGGTGCGCCTTGTAGTTGATGATGCGCGCGTACCGGATGGGGCCAATCTCGCCACGCTGAACATAGTCGATCGCCTGCCGCAAAGCGGAACTCGAGCGGGCTTGCATGCCGGTCTGCACGATCCGTCCGTACTTGCTTGCCGCCGCCACGACTTGCCGCCCTTCCCAGACATTGTACGAAAGCGGCTTTTCGACATAGACATCCTTTCTCGCCTGACACGCCCAAATCGTTGCCAGAGCGTGCCAGTGATCGGGCATGCTGATCAGGACCGCGTCCACAGATTTGTCATCCAACACCCGACGCACGTCGCTGTACGCGGCAACTTGCTCACCGCCGCTCTTCAACTGTTCAACCTGGTCGGCCATCAGCGCGGGATCCGCGTCACACACGGCAACCAGTCGCACACCCTGAACTTCTCGCAAGCGCGCGATCAACTGGCGACCGCGGCCACCGACACCAAGACCAGATGCTCCGACCCCCAAGACGGCCAACCGGAGGTCGTCGTTAGCCCCCATCGGTCGCGCCAGCAACGGCTCCGACTTCTTGAGCGTCGCCATGGTGAGCGCGACGGCACCCGCTCCGGCAGATTTCAGGAAACGCCTGCGTCCCACACGGTTGGCTACATTGCGTTGAGTTTTAGACATGGTGATTCTCCTGGCACGGTCGGATCGAGCGGACTGGTAGTAGGTCATTATAAGGCGTGAAGTTGGGGTTATGTTAAGGCCGAGTCATCATGCTGCGAGGTGCTCATTCGTAGAGAACCTGTTCTTGACGCCAGTCTTTGTCCTTGTCATAGCCGAAGGCCTTCGCCTTGCTCGATCACGCATGACTCATGCCTCACACTTCCAGTCATGTTTGCACTTTCAACCCCAGCGACCGCGCCATAAAAGAGGCCGGAAGTCGCCTCAGTTCCGCCGGCTCCATTTTGTGAAGTCCGCCGCCGTAGACCCGACCTTGATGGAAAAAGTCCTGGGGATGCAGTTGGCACAGAGCCCCATAGGTCTGCTCGTACAGGTCGGGCTCCTGCTGTAATTTATCTTGGAGTGTCCCGCGCGGATAGAGCATCAGATAGACGTTTGCGGCGGTCGCTTTCGATCGGTTCCAGATGAATCGAAACGGCCGGTCCTTTGACCTGCCCATGTAAGTGCATAGAAACGGCGCGGGGGCCCTGGATTCCTGCGAATACCAGGGAGTTCGGCGACTGGCAAGGTAACCCTGAGGGACTCTTCTTGCCTTGCCTTCCTGCAAATAGGCCCAAAAGCCCGGATATCGTCTTCGAATATCATCTTCATCCAGTGGACAGTCAATGAGTGCCAACTGGTTATTTAGCTTTGGGTAGCCGTGACGATCCCCGTCGAGGATCGTCTCTCTCAGATAACGCGGGCTGGGGAGAATCGGCTTGAGAAAGCGCGTCGGTATTTTCAGCTGTTTCGCACGCGCACGAGGAATGATGAAGAACTCATTGTTTCCCGTAGCCAGCCCTCTCTTTACATCGAACAGCTCGCCAAGCGTCGTGACGTCTGGTTTTCGAACATGGTCGAATTGTGCGGGCTCGAATTGTGTGGGCAAAGTAGTCCACTTACGTACGTCACGCAACCGACTTATGGCAACATCCTGGATAACCTCCGGATTGCTCAGTGGCCCGCCAAACGAGAACTTCACTTGATGTCCGATCCTCGGTTGTCGCTTCTCAAAGATGACAATAGCCGACGATACCAGAGCATCGGTGAACTGAACGTCCGATGGGCAAAAGCGGTGGATGTGTAGCAGGGACGCACAATCCAATAAGTACCGCTTGACGACTTCTCCGTAGTTGACGTCCATAAACTCCGCTGGGATAAGCCAGGCTGACACGGCTCGATCAGCAAGCCACGCATCCGAAAGAAGCAAGAAATAGCAATACAGTCCGGCAAGTCCACTGACGTGGAACCCTAAACGCTCGGCGACAAGCGCAGCGAGCCTTTTCTTTTCTGCTGCCTTCAGGTGATGGTGACGCACGTACGGCGGATTAGTCAGGACCAGGTTGTATCGAGCGTCATCAGGCGGCGGTGGCAGTTGCGTGAAGTCCGCTTCAATCACCTCCAGGCCGTGATCGGCCCACAGTGAGCGCGCCGCATCGCCAAACAATGGATCCAGTTCAACGCCCGTCGCGCGCACGATCCGACTGGCTGGAAACCGCTGAGCGAAGGCGGAAAAAAAGGACCCTGTACCCATCGCCGGGTCAAGAAGCCGAAAGCCACCTCGGCGTCTGCCGAAACGATTCCAGAGATAGTTGCATATGTCCCGCGATAACGCCGGCGGAGTGGCAAATTGTCCCCACTTATTTCGCTCTTTCTGGCTCTTGAGCAGGTCCAGCCGCTGTTGCGTGGCCAGTCGGGCCTTCTCCGTGTCCAGTACCGTGGCCATGCGATAGACTCCCAGTTCGTCCCGTTCGGCGATGGGCGGGCAACCCGTCATGCGAAGCGTTCGGATGATGCCGGGTCTCGCGGGCTATAGACGCGGCGAGAGGCCTCGAAAGAGGTGTTGTTTATCTGGATATCGCCATTTCAATCCGCAATTCCAGGCAATATAGAGAGTTGTGCGAAACTCGCCAACCTCCGGCCGACGAGCGACAGTCGCCATTGCCAGAGGCTCACTTTATTGACGCGTGGTGCCAGATAGGCTCAGCTTCACGGGAGCATCCCGGCAGTTTCCCCACCAGGCGCGCCGACCACCTTGCCTTCCCACCTTTTTGGAAACCAGAGCCATGTGTCATCACGCACGATACGCTTCTGTCTCGGGCAGCGTCAGTCGCGACACCCCAGCGGGCCACGCGCACCTGGCACGACTTGGTACATGCTTGATCTTCACGCTCGCCATGTGCACGCTGCCGGCAGGGAGGGCGACGGGTCAGAATCCCGCATTAGATGAGGCCTTTCAACAACTGACCACGCTGCAGCCGGGTCAAGGTCTCGAGATGCTGCACGCCATCGAACAGGCCGTGGTCTTGGCACGGACCGACGAAGCGATCCGCCGCCATCTCGAAACGCGCTTGATCGCAGCGATTCAGGGCGATGCAACCGATCTGGCCAAGGACTATGCCTGCCGCCAGCTGGTGCTGGTCGGCCGAGACGCCTCAGTGCCCGCACTGGCACAACTGCTTCCGAACGCGAGATTGTCGTACATGGCTCGTTATGCGCTGGAAGGCATCGGCAGCCCGCAGGCAATGGGAGCTTTGCGGGCCATGTTGGAGAAAACCGATGGCCGGCAACAAGTCGGTGTGGCGATCTCTCTGGGGCGACTCGCCGACGGCGGTGCCGTACCGGCGCTGGCAGCATTGCTGGCGAAGGAAGATGAAGAACTTCGTGAGGCTATTCTGGTCGCCTTGGGCCGCATCGCAACGGTGCCGGCCGCCGATGCCTTGCGCGGTTTCGCGAACCAGGCCCCCGCGACGCTGAAGGACGTGGTGGTCGATGCCAGGCTGCAGGCGGCCGAGAGTTTGTGTCGCCAAGGAGAATATCAGGCGGCCATCGGATTGTGCGAGCCGTTATTGACCGATGATTCCGAACGAGTCAGAGCCGGCGCCTGGCGGCGTCTGATTGCCGCCAGGCCGACCGAGTCGCTGGCCATGATCCTCGACGGCCTGGCTGCGGAGGAGTCCTGGAAGCGTGCCGTCGCGGCGGACTGCGTTGTGGCACTCAAGACGCCAGAAGAAATCCAGACGATCGCGGCGATGGTGGCGAACTTGCCGGTTCCCGGCAGGATCGCCGCGTTGTGCGGTCTGAAAGATCGTCGCGACCCGGCCGTGCGCGAAGCGGCGCTGCGGTCATTGAATCAGACTGAAACAGCGGTTCGTACGGTCGCCTTAGAGGCGCTCATCGTCTCGGGAAGCGCGGCGGATGTCGCCACGCTGGCCGATCTCGCTTCGTCCGCCGACGACCTCAAGGTGCGTCACGCCGCATTTGAAACACTTCGCCTGATGACCGCCGACGGCACGAACGCGGCGATGATCGACTTGCTCAAGAAAACCAAAACGCCGAATCCAGTCTTGGTCAACTGCGCTTTGGCGCGGCGTTGTCCGGAGTTCATTCCGGCCTTTCTGCAAGCTGCCGAATCATCGGACTCCGCCACTCGTTTGGCGGCGTTCACGGCCCTGGAGTTCATGGCCACCGAGCACGAGGCTCAGGTGTTGGCCGGACTTCTGTGCCGCACAGCGCCGGGCGACGAGCGGGAGGCCGCGAATCGCGCTGTCTGGATGAGTTGTCAGAAGATCGCCGACCCGGCCCGGAGATCGGCACCCCTGCTGGCGGCAATGGAAACGGCGGACGAGTCCGGACAATGCGCAATCTTGCCGGCGCTGGCTCGGATCGGCGGCGACCAATCACTGACCGCCGTCCACGCGGCCATGAAAAGCAACGACCAGGCACTGCGCGATGCCGGCTACCGGGCTCTCGCCAACTGGCCCGACGCCACGGTGGCCGATGAACTGCTCGACATCGCCACAAGCGGCGAGTTGGAATCGTACCGCGTCTGGTCGCTGCGAGCATACGCACGGGTCATCACGTTGGCCAATGAGCGACCGCCACAGCAGACTTTTGAGATGCTGCGCGGGGCGATGAAGTTAGCGACGCGTACCGAAGACAAGGAGTTCATTATCTCGCGATTGAGTGTGGTGCGCGTGCCCGAAGCGTTGGAGTTGCTGCTAGCGCTCCTCGACAACGAGGAACTCAAGAACTCAGCCGTTCCCGCCGTCTTCAGCCTGGCCAAGGGGCTCAGTCAGGCCCATCCGGAGCAGGCGCAAGCGGCCTTGGAGAGAATTCAACCGATGACGACCGATGCGGCAATTCTGCAGCAGATCCCCAAAGTCTTACGTGACATCGAAGCGCGCCCGCAGGGAGAGAAGAAATAGACTGGAAAATACCGACGGTCAAGCTGCCAAGTTGCCGTGGCTGATCTACGAGCGTCAGTTGACGCCGTGCAACGCAGGCGATTGTGCGGAGCACAGCGCGAAGCGAAATCATTGATAAAGGAAACCCCGCAATGACGAGTCCAGGACCCGGGCGTTACACACGCCGTACGCTACTCAAACGAACCGCCCTGGCGGCTGGATCGTGGGCCGCCCCGTTGGTGGTTGGATCATCGGTGATGGGAGCCGACGGAGCGACCGCCCCCAGCAATCGGATTACGATCGGATCCATCGGTGTGGGCATGATGGGAAGGGGCCATTTCCGCATCTGTGCGCGATATCCGGACGTGCAGATGCTGGCGTTGAGTGACATCGACCCGTGGCGCCGTGACGACTCGACTGAGACCCTGGAGAAGATCTACGCCCAGCGGCAGCCGAGTGGGAGTTTTCACGGGTTCAAGGCCTACCGCGATTTTCGAGAACTGCTCGATCGTGACGATATTGACGCGGTGATCATCGCCACCGGCGAGCGCTGGCACCCGGCGATCAGTGTTCGCGCCGCCCAGGCGGGCAAGGACATTTACTGCGAAAAGCCGATCTCGTTGACGATCCGGCAGGCACGCACCATGGTCGAGACTGTGCGACGCCACAATCGAGTTTTCCAGACGGGATTGCAACAGCGCAATGGCCAGGAGTATCGCAAGGCCTTCGAAATGGTACATGCCGGACGAATCGGCAAAGTGAAACTGGCCTACGTCTCGGCCAGTGGCGTGAGTCAGTATCTGAATCTTCCGGCCGAGCCGATTCCCGACGGGCTGGATTGGGACATGTGGCTCGGCCCCTGCCCCTGGCACCCTTACAATTATCGATATCACCACACCGGCCCGCCGAAAAACGTGGTTCCCTGGTGCTGCAACCGAGCGTTCGGCGCCGGCGACCTGACCTCCGGGTTGGTGCACGACCTGGATTCCGCCCATGCGGGCCTGCGCAAAGACGGCGACGGCCCGGTCAAGATCACGCCCCCGGGGATAGACGAAGCCCCGTCACTCACGTTCACCTATGCCGACGGCACCCAAATCGTTTGCGCCACAACGCTCCAGCCAGGAAAACACTTCATCCCTGAAGGCTGGGACGTGAAGACCCCCATCATCAACTTTGGCGTTCTGTTCGTCGGCGACCGGGGCTGGATTCACGTGGCCCGCTTTGGCCTGTTAGACTGTTATCCAAAGAACTTGTTGGACAGCGAGATCTCGAAGGTGCATTCGGTCGAAGGAAACCACCGCGATTGGCTCGACTGCATTCGCACGCGGCGGCGGCCGAGAGCGGACGTGGAGATCGGCGCGTGCTCCACGATCCTGGCTCATTTGGGCTGCATTGCCATGTGGACCGGCAGGGCGCTGAATTGGGATCCCGTCAAGGAAGAGTTTCCGGACGACCGAGAGGCCAACGCATTGCGATCCAGGGCATCGCGGGAGCCGTGGAGCGTCTAAAAGCGTGCCCGCCAGGCGACATGCGATCCGAAGCATCTTTGCCCGATCCGATACGTTAACATCAATAGCGTGACTACACCGACCTCGACAGACCAAGGACCCATCCCATGAAACCGATGCTCCGAGTAGTTCTGACTGCTATGTTGCTGTTGACTGCAACACTTTCCGCGTTTGCTCAGAGACCGCGCCAACCGCTCTCGGATGAAGCACAGCAGCGAGTGGAAGGCGCACTGCCCGACAAGGCGCCGGCTGATGCCAAGTCGCCGCGCAAGCTGCTGATCTACGACGGCAACGTCGGCTATGGCGGACACGGCTCCATTGAGTATGCCAACTTCGCCTTCACGCGCATGGGCGAGAAGACTGGGGCATTTACGACGGTCGTGTCGCGCGATCCCGCCGTGTTCGAAAAAGACTATCTCAAACAGTTTGATGCGGTTTGTCTGAACAATACCGTCGGCAATCTGTTTACCGATCCCCAGTTGCGGCAGAACTTGTTGGAATTTGTGCTTGGCGGCGGAGGGCTACTGGGAATCCACGGTACGAGCGTGGCGTTTACCGATTTCGAAAAGGGCGCCATGGAAACCTGGCCTGAATTCGGTCAAATGATTGGCGGGCGCGGTGCAGCGCCACCTGGCCCAGGACGAACGCGTCACGATCAAGCTCGATTCTCCGGACCATCCGCTCAACCGCCCCTTCGGCGGCCAGGGCTTCGAGCATGTGAGTGAGTTCTTTCGGGTGCACGGCCCCTATTCACGCGACCGCCTGCACGTGCTGTTGAGCATTGACACGCACAAGACCGAACTCCCGGCCAAAGGCACACACCCTGGAATCGAGCGCGCCGACGATGATTATGCGCTGGCCTGGACGCGCAATTACGGTCGCGGCCGCGTGGTCTATTGCACGATCGGCCACAGCCCTCAGGACTTCATGAATCCGCAAGATCCTGGAATTCTACTTGGGCGCCATCCAGTTCATCATGGGTGATCTCGACGGCTCCACGACCCCCAGCAACCGGTGGACGCCCGCCGTCGCCGCTCAGGAGAAACTGGGTTGGCGGTTCGGTGTCACCATGTGGGGATTGCATCAATTCACGCTGTTTGAAGGGATCGACAAAACACGAGAACTGGGCCTGTCGTACATTGGCGGATTGAGCTTTCAGAAGGTCAGCAAGGAAATTCCCAAGAACTGCGATGCCAGCCTCTCCGACGAGGAACTGACGCAGATTCGCTTGAAGATGGATGCCGGCCACGTGCGGATGCCGACGTTCTTCTATGCGCAGATTCCGGGCGATGAGGACGGTTGCCGCAAGGTCTTCGAGTTCGGCCGTAAATTGGGAATCGAGACGTTTATCTCGGAGCCGCCACCCGAGTCGCTGGACATGATCGAACGTTTTTGCGACCAGTACGATATCAAGCTGGCCATTCACAACCACGGCCCCGACCAGTCTCCCGTCTATTGGCAACCGGAGGGGGTCTTGAAGGTCTGCCAGGGTCGCAGCAAGCGCATCGGAGCATGCCCCGATACGGGCTATTGGATTCGATCCGGCGTCGATCCGATTGAGGGAATTCGGAAACTGGGCGATCGGCTGATCACGATCCAGCCACACGACCTGAACGAACTCTCGCCGGAAGGCCATGACGTTCCGTGGGGGACGGGCAAGGCGGAGTTCGAAAAGATGCTCCAGGAGATTCGTCGTCTCGGCATCAAGCCGACGCTGATCGGACTCGAGTACTCCTACGACTTCCTGGACAACATGCCCGAAATGGCTCAGTGTGTCGAGTTCATCAATCAACTCAACTTGGATACACCCTAGTGTTTTGGACACCCTAAGGAATCAGGGAAAGATAACTTCCAGATTCTCTAACCCCTCACCCTACCCTCTCCCCACAGGGGCGAGGGTACAAGGTGAAGTTATTTTTCCCTGATTCCTTAGTTCGACTTTCGCACTTTTTCGGTCGGAAATTGATATCGGTGAAAAGCCTTAGGACTCGTCGGGAAATAAGTTTCCGGTTCCGCTTCCCTCTCCACCACCCCGCGGAGCGGGAATAGCGGGGGAGAGGGTAGGGTGAGGGGCGATAAGTACGGTAACTTGTTGCCGGACGAGTTCTAAGCATGAGGGTTGCGCCGAGTTGAATGTACGTCACCGCGTGGACGTCCGTCGCAAATCTCTTGTGTGCAACGTTGGGGTCCGCGCAAATCGACGATGCACTATTTGTTTTGCGGCCGTTTCCCCACCTCTTCGGCCACGCGTGCGGCGCGAAACGCCGCCAGGCTCTACCAGCCCGGTGGCGCGGGTCTGTTACGGAGACACGAGTTACGCATATTCATCGCTGCAAAATGGCGCTGTACAACTGGGCCCCTAACGGTTAGACTCGGACGGCCAAGAGGATCGCTCGAGCAAGCGTAGCGGCACAAATACTCATCAACTTCTTCAATCGACCGGGCGTCGCGGAATACGAACGGCCAGTTCAGTCAGCTGTTGCTTTATGAGGACGTTGGACTCCAAGCCTCAGTGTGAACGGAATGAAAACCCACCGAGAGAGAGTTTCAGGGACGACCTTGCTGGTCCCAGTTACCTGGTGGTTTCTTTTCTTGGCGTTCTATCTGTACGTTTGGCTGGCCATCGATCCTCGCCTGATCTATCACAGCCTGGGCATCCTCACGCCCTACTTTGACTTTTCCTTCTACGGTGGCTGGCCATACTTTTTCGATCGGTTGGTACGTCCTGGCGGACTTGTCGAGTATGCCACCAGATTCCTTTCGCAGCTCTACTGCTTCGGCTGGGTGGGTGCTTTGATCATAACGGCAGCCGCCGGATTAACATACGTCTTCACCGACAAGCTGACTCGGCTTTCCGACCATGCCGGCGGGCAGGTCGTGCGCTGTGTTCCGGCCGCGATCATTCTGATGATGTACAGCACTTACAGCCATCCGTTGAGCACGATCCTCTCGCTACTCGCAGCTCTGATGTGCTTTCTGCTCTACGTCCGCACCGCTGCGGACGGCACGGCAAGGCGGCTTGCGGGACTACTGGTGGGTTGCGTTACCCTGTATTGGGTCGCCGGTGCCGGTGGTTTGCTTTTCACCGCGCTGGTTGCCGTGTACGAGCGATTCGTTGGGAAACGGACGCTCGTTGCCGTCATCGCGCTGCTGGGTGTTTTCAGCGTGCCCTGGATCGTGGGCATAAAACTCGTTGGGTTATCTCCCGAAAAGGCCTATGGACAGTTCCTGCTACTCGATCCGGGAACTACACCGGCAAGGTGGCCCTACGCGGCGGCTCTTTTTCTATTCTTTCTGGCCGTTGTGGCCGGACCGCACGCGTTGAATCATCCCTTGTTTCAGAGGGTACTACCATCGATCAAAAACGTTTTTCGGTTCCCTGCGGCGTGGGCATCGAGTTGGTCTACTCAAATGTTCGTCGTTTTTGCGGGGACCGGCCTGGGCGTTTGGCTCTCGTTTGCCGCCGCCGACAGGGCCCATTTGGAGATCGACTACCACTCCCAACATGAGCGTTGGGCTCAGGTCCTTCAGGCGGCCGACCGAATGTCGCCTGGACAAATCGATCTCTGCTCGAACAGGAACATCATGCTGGCCTTGTACCACACGGGACGACTCGGTGATGAGATGTTTCGGTATCCTCAAGCGCCGTCGCTGGATTTGTTCAGCAGTCCCCCAGCGGAAAGGAACCATGACAGTCTGTACCAATTGAGTAGGCTGTTCCTCTATCTCGGGCAGATCAACTATGCCGAGAAGTGTGCCTACGACGCATTGGACTTCACCGGCGAGCTGCCGGCCCTCTTGCAGCACCTGGCATTGATCAGCGTCGTCAAGGACCAACCCGACGCGGCTCGGGTCTTTCTCACCGCATTGAGCAGGAACCCATTCCAGGAGAAAACGGCGAGAGACAAGCTTCGCTGGCTGGAAGCGGATCCTCACTGGGATCAAGATCCCCGTGTGCGGACGATCCGATCGAACGTCTCCACGAGAGACGGTGTCGATATCGTGGGAAACATCGAGGTCCTGCTTCTGGATCAATTGGCCGAAAAAGCAAGCAACCGAATGGCCTTCGAAATGCTCATGGCCCATTATCTGTTCGACGGGCCGACCGGACAAGGTCGCGGAGAACCTCCGGCGATTAGCTGATTTCGGCGATACACGAATCCCGCGGCATTACCAGGAGGCGGTGCTGGTGAGTTTCGGCCGCTCCCCAAAAGACGCCCGCGGAATGGGAGACCGGATCGAGCCGGAAGTCATCCGGGAAACCGAGCTGTTCGCTGAAATCATGCGGCGCTCGTCCGATTGGCAAGCCGCCGCCGTTGATGCCATGGAAGCCGGTTTGGGCGACACCTATCCCTTTTACTTAACTTTTCACCTGTCTGGTTTGTGACGCGATGACACGCAAACACGGTCTTTCTCTACTGTTAACGGTGGTCTTGGCCATCCTTGCGACGATCTGGTTCATGGTCTGCCGGGGGCGACCCTCGATTGAGAACGTGGTCTTCATCTCCCGCCCTCCGCAAATCAGGCCCGACTACGCTGGAACTGTGATTCCGCCCAACATCGCGCCGTTGAACTTCTCCGTCTGCGAGCAGGGCAAACGATTCTTCGTCAGGATATATTCTCGAGCCGGTGAGCCGATCGAAATCTACAGTCGCTCGCGGAAGATCACCATTGCGATCGATCGTTGGAAATCCCTCATCAATGCAAATCGTGGCCAGGAGCTGTTGCTCGACGTTTACACGCGAGCCGACGGACAGTGGCGGCAGTATCAGACGATTACCAACAAGATCGCCATGGAAGAGATCGATTCCTGCCTGGTCTACCGTTTGATAAGACCCCTTTACAGCAACTACCGCCAGACGGCGGTCTACCAGCGCGATCTGACCACTTACGACGAATCGGTCGTGCTCGACGGAGCGTCTTTCGGGCACGGCTGCGTCAACTGCCACAGTTTTGCCAACAACGATCCCAATTGCATGTGCATCGGGATTCGCAGCCCCCAGTTTGGCGACACGGCCCTCTTGGCCGCTGACTTCCCGGTAAAGAAGGTAGGCACCAAGTTCGGCTACACCGCCTGGCATCCTGGCGGACACGTGGCGGTTTATACGGTCAACCGGCAATACCAGTTCTTCCATTCGGCCGGTCCGGCGATGCGCGATATCGTCAACATGGATTCGGCGCTGGCATATTACGTCGTGGCAACGGAAATCGCGAAAATTGTGCCGCGCGCCGCCGACAAGAACCGCTTGGAAACGTACCCGGCCTGGTCCGCCGACGGGCAGTACCTTTATTACTGCAGCGCACCGATCCTTTGGAACGACCACCGCACGATTCCTCCAGCCCGCTACGCCGAAGTGAAGTACGATTTGATGCGCATTCACTACGACGTCGATACCGACTCCTGGGGCACGCCGGAAACAGTCTTGTCGGCAAGCGAAACGGGAATGAGTATCTTGCTTCCTCGGATCTCGCCGGATGGCCGCTTTCTGTTGTTCTGCATGTGCAGCTACGGAGGCTTTCCCGCCTTTTCACCTACGAGCGACCTGTACATGATGGATCTGGCCACCGGCGAGTATCAATTCCTGGATATCAACAGCCGGTTCTCCGAATCATGGCATTCCTGGTCGAGTAACGCCCGATGGATCGCCTTCAGCAGCAAGCGTCTGGCAAATCCCTTCACAAGATGCTATGTCAGCTTCATCGACGAGACCGGCAAGGCGCATAAGGCCTTCCTCTTGCCACAAAGCGATTCGGAATTCTACGACTCATTTCTTAAGACGGTCAGTGTCCCCGAGTTGGTCACTGGGCCCGTTCCAGTTGCCGGCAAGGCGCTGACGCGCGCGGTGCGCTCGCAGAACACGGTTACCGTAGATGCTTTCACCGGGGCCACGGCAATTGTCGGCATGGAGCCGTGACGTATCGCAGATCACACTAATTCTGGATAGACTTACGCAAGGCGCATGATAGCCGGCATCGAGGGTCTTCCAGGTCAGGTTTTGCATACAAGATCGCTTTTTCGGAGAATTGTCAGGGTTTTCGAAAAGACATCGCACTTCCAAACCGGCATTCATCGTTCCGGAACTCGGGGTCTGCCCGGTCTCGCGGGGCTTACTTCTCGGTGATACCGATTCCTGTTTTTTCGCACAGCACGTCTAATGGCCGGCGAGAATTGCTGCCACGGTCCGGGCGATCCACTGCTCCGATTTAGGGAAGTCAGCGTAGTCCTTAAGGGATTCCAACAAGGGATCGTCCGGTGATATCCCAGCCGTTTGAAGCAGCGCATAGTCTTGCAGCGACTCGGCGAAGACTTCCCAGCGGATCGAATCGACGGGACCCGACTGACCCGGATAGACGACGAAAGAGTCTCCATACGGTTCTCCTTCTCCGCCGGCGGTCGTGCCGGCCGCACCGTCGGTGAATGGGTCGATGAGCACCTGGGACGTTGGATTCAAGCCCAGGTCCATGACGTACCAGAAATTGTATCCCCAATGGAGAAAACCGCAGGGCGCGGTGACGGTAGATACAGCCAACCCGACATGCGGATCTTGACCAGCGGCGTGTCGAAGAAGCGGTTCAGGTAGGCCCCCCGCGGGCCGCAGCAGTAATAGACCCAGTGTGGGATTCCGGCATCGATATACTCCTTGGCGGCGGCAACATTGGGGATGGGAAAGTCGATCAGTCCCATCTTCCCGTATCGGATATCACTCATGGCATCTCCGACCTTGCCATCGGTCCAGGGAGCGAGCTGGCTGAGCAGTGTCCCGGACCTGACGATAGTTCTCGATGTCCTCCGGCCGACCACCCGGTTCGTCGGAAACATGGAACAGGGAAAGGTCCAGCAAATCCTCTTCCAGGAGGAACTGGTGAAACTCTGGCAGAAACTGTTTCAGGAATTTCACGTAGGCTCTCGCCTGTCGCCGGATAATCTCTCGGGAAGAGCAGCTGAGCCTTGCCTTCCTTCCACTGATAGATGCCGATCGTGCGGGCGGCGGAGCGGATCGAGCCGTCCGGTTTGATGTCCATCAGCCACAAATGAAGCCACTCGAATCGCTGAAACCCGCAGCTCTTGGCGAGCCGAACGAATCGGCGTACCTTCGACCAGTCGAAGGCATATTGATCCGGCCCAGTACGTTTGACTCCAAGCAATTGCGTGGGCCGTTCGACGACTTCATAGCGATTATGGAACAACGTAACAAAGATCATGTCGGAGCCGTGATCGAGCATGTTTCGGAAATACTGATTCGGCCAGTTCAAACCATCGGTCGCCGAAAGGCTCGATCTTGTACCAGTCGAGCAATGCAATCGGGATTCCACCAATGTGTTACTGGAAAATCACGGCGAGGCTGCAAGACGAGCGGCTTGACGTCGATGTCCACCGGCAGCTCGACTGCGTCCGCCGAATCAGCTGGTTTCATCTGTCACGGCAATCCGCTTCATCCCGGGCTCGATGTCGCTTCGTATCTTCAAGGTGATCCAGAACGACTGCGTGCCATACGGTCCCGTCACCGCCCTGGTTTCAGGATACAGGGGATCGGGAACCAAACCGGGGATGTAACCAACCCCATCCTGTTCTTCCGGCGGAACCTGGGCCGTGTGGTTCCACATCGGTACGTAACCGACGCGTCGGACTGTTGCTCTCGATTCCCTCGGGAGCTGTTATGCAGCAATCGACTGTCACCTGCCCGCGTGCTCTCATTGCGATAGCATGCCTGAAACGACAGGCGAGCGTTCCTCGCACTCAGTAGCTTCAGCGATCCGCGATCACCCACCGGTGAAGTAGGAAACACGCGTTTCAGCGAGCTCTCCAGCCAGAACGCCACGCGCCCGTGAGGATCAATCGTCCGTTGGACGAACATGGGGCTCTTTCCCTCTACGGAGGCGAGGCGCGTCAACGGGTGTTCGGCGTCCCCGTTGTTCGAAATGAATATCCCTCCCAAAATCGTCACCATCCACACCATGCACTGGGGCCTACTGATCACGACATTACTCCCTATGCAGTTCAATTCTTCCACGCTCACGGACAGGTGAACAACAACGGACCTCCGTACTGTTGCGTCTCGCATGCGCGTTCCCGGTATCATCGCGCGTCTCGCGCAAACAACCGATGCCGCCGGTGTGTTGAGTCGAATCGTGGCGGATACGATTTCCGCGAAAAGTCCAGTCGCGTCCAGTGGGGATGGCCCCCAACGTCGCCGGTCTCCCGGGCGACGTAATGGATTCCATTGAAGTCGGTCCGATGTTCATTAATATATCACACCCGGCTTTCGGCGCGCAGCACGCTCGGCAAACTGGGAAGCGGGGACAGGCTGGTGATCTTCCGTGAGGAATCAGCAACGAAGGCCGTCGAGTGACATAAATTCGTCGAATGGTGCAAGTGTGCCGTTCACCGCGATTGGGGTGCTTCGCCAACTTGCGCACTTCCCCGGGAAGAACGTACCACTCCCCTTAAATCTCTGGCGTGAGGCAGCAGCGCGATGATGTCACGCCTGGAGGCAGAGACTCGAACCAGTCGGGGTTGCGAGACGCCGCGTCGCGGCGGGATCCGCACATTCTGGCTGCGCTGAGCCGCGTTTGGCGGATTCGGTAACGAAGCGCTCGGTCAGTTCCTGCCACGTCTTGCGCTCGACCTCCAGGATTCGGACGATGTCACGCGTTTTCTGCGTATTGCCGCTCAACTGTGCTTCGGTAACCGTGCGATACAGAAGCAGGTAGACACGTTGAAAGGTGTGGCCGAGCCCGCCGTCGTGATCCTCGAGCGAGGTAAGCAGTTGCAGGATAACCTTTCGCAGTCGGTGCAGTCCCTGAAACGCCGGCTCAGCCTGTGCTTCCTCCTGGGCTCGTAAACTCTGGCGGGCCAGCTGCAAAGCGGCTTCGATCAACAGCAGCCTCAGCTTCGGGGGAGATGCTGTCAGGACCTGGATTTGGAAGTAGGCAAGTTGCTCGTTCATGGTACCTATCCGGTTTCAAATCCTGACCGCAGAGGCATGCAAGTTGCCTCGCCAGGTTTCTGTCACCAGGTTTTCGATGTCAATAGTTGCAGGACACGTTGCGGATCGTGTTGAATCGACTTGACCACGCGGTTGTCTCCCGATTGCAGGGCGTTTCTGATCGCCAGCAAGCTGAGGTTGGCACTCCGCGTGGAGGAAACACTCTGAAGACTCAGGATCGACGGAGCGTCGCGCGCGGCAGCCTGATCCAACAAACTCTCAACATTCGAGATATAAGCCAGCGCCTGTTGCGAGATCGTGATCGCATCCGTAGCATGTGCGCCCAAGCCCGCTTTGCCACCTCCCGTGGCCAACTGCTGCAGCGTTCCCCTGGTCCCTCCCAAACTGGCCGCGTCCAGGCCGATCGCAAAGGAGCCCACCTGACTCAAACGATCCACGACCGAGAATCGAACTGTTCTGGCCTGACGCAGGAGTCGGATCGCTGCCCAGGGCCGTACCAGCGCCATCGCCACCGAGGACCGCGAACACGCCGGTTGGCTGCGAGGAGACTTCGATGACATCGAAGGAACCGGTGAAATCTGGCGCGAATTCCAGCACGTAGCTGCCCGTGTTCGATTCGAACCAGTAGCGATTGTCTTCGCCCGAGAGCGTCTGGCCGTTGACCACCAGTTGCGCATCGTGACCGTTGGCGGTGCCGTCGCCGTCACCGCCGTCGATGGCATAGGCGGTTCTGATGCTGGCAACCTTAATGCGGTCTACCAATCCCAGATAACCGTTTTGCACTTCGAGTCGATAACTGCCCAGGGCGTCGTTGAACAAAAACGCGTGGACAATTGCCGTGACTGACTGGCCGTTGATCACGCTTGCGCAGTCGACACCCACGGCGTGTCCCGATGCCATCGCCGCCGTTCAGTTGAAAAGCGTTGTCAATCGAGGACACGGTGATTGGGTCAAAGTCTCCGTCGAATTCCGCCACCATCTCGACGCGGTAGCTTCCCGTCGCGTCAGCGAACGAGACCTGGTTACCATTGCCCGTGTAATCGACACCGTTGAAACGAATCTTGGCGTCTACGCCAAAGTCAATGTCGCCGTCGCCCGAGGAAGCTCCGCCACTGACGTCGAAAGTCCCCAGTGGTTACCTCTACATACACTTGCGACGTGGAACCAAAGGTGGTGCTCTCCAGCAGCATGTCGTTGCCGTTGACAGTCGCGGTGACGCCCGTGATTCCCGGTCTCGGCGTTAATACGATTGCCACATCGAAAAGTGATTCATCTTGATGACCGTGAACTGTTTGCCGCCCAGGTTGCCGGTGAGCGTGAACGTCGCGTTCGCTTTGATCTCGCTGCCGTTGTCGCCGGAGTACTTCAACACGAGCTCGTTCAGCCAGTGTACGCACTTCGCCGGCAATCGTTTGAATTGAGCTGGGCGTGGCGGAAAGAACATCGAAACTGACGATTTGGTTCGTATTGAAGCCCGATGCGGTCGCGTGACTGCCGTCGGTCAAATGGTCCGCACCAGATGCGGTGGAGGCGGAAACAATGGAAATATTGTCAAAGTCACCATTGAAATCGGCGGCAAAATCGAACGTATACTGCCCGGTCCGTCACTGAAGGTGAGGCGATTGCCCTGTCCGACGAGGTCCACGCCGTCGATGCGCACGATGACGTCCTGACCGTAGTCGATTTTGCCGTTGCCGGAAGTCGCACCGCCACTGACATCGAACTTCCCGGACGTCACTTCGACATACACATGGGCCGACGAGCCGAACGCATCGCTGTCCAACAACAGATCGTTACCGTCGACGGTCGCCGTGACACCTGTCGTACCGGTCTTGGCGTTGATGCGATCGGCCACATTCAACAGCGACTCGCTCTTGCTGACCGCAACCTCGATGCCGCCCGTGTTCGCCTGCCAGTGTGAAGACGGCATTGTCCTTGACGACGGAGCCCGCACCGCCGCTGTACTTGAGTCTGCGCGGTCAACGCGACTGTCGCGCACCTCGCCGGCAATCAGGTAGCTGGCCTGAGGCGGAAACGCATCCACCCGCACATCGACGATTTGAGCGGGGTTGTTCCCTCGGATCTGCAGGAGGTCGGTCACCTCCAGCGACACGATCGCGTCGTTGCCATAGTCTACGCTGTGCAGCTGCAGTTCGTCTCCGTTCACCGACGCCGTGACACCCGTAGACGACGACAGCCAGGTTGATGCGATCGGCCACGTCGGTCAGCGATTCATCCTCGCTGCATGGCCACTGTCACGCTCCCGAGATTGCCGGTCAAGCCAAAAGTAGCCGTGTCCGTAACCTGCCCGTTCTGACCGACATAGGTTTGAACCGGCTTGTTCCGCGCGGCGGGTAATGTCCCGCCGAAATGGTGTGGTTCGAGCCGGGCAATAGCGATTGCACATCAAACGAGGCAACTTGCGCCGGGTTCACGCCGGACACGTCGAGCCGATTGTAGTCGAGCCCGATCGAGATATGGCGCGTCGCTGCCGGCCTGGACGCTGTGGAACACCAGCTGACCACCACTCACCAGTGCGGTCACACCGGTCTCAGATGTTTGACCGTTCACCAGCGCGGCCAGTTCCGTGAGCGAGTCATCGCGATGGAATGTCAAGCTGCTGCTTCCCAGGTCGCCCGCGATGTTGAATGTGCCGGTATCGAACATCCGCGCCGCCGCACCGCCGTCATACATCAACTGGGCGACTTGCCCGGCCGAGAGCGTGCCTGAGAGAGTCTCGCGGGCATTGGAATCGATCGAGTTGACGACGAAATCGGTAAGTTGCTCGGGATTGACGCCGGTCACAGTCACGCCGCCAGCGACCGACGCGACTGAAATGCTCGCCTTCGCACCCTCCTCAGCACTTTGAAAGACAACGGTCTTACCGTCCAAAACCGCCTGGACGCCGGTTTGCCACGCGCCGCATTGACTCGGCCCACAAACCCCGTCAATGATTCGCCCTTGCTGACTGCCAGCACGGCCTCGCCTGCTCCGCCGGCAATCCGCAGAGCACCAGCCTGTTCAATAGTCCCGTCCGCGGTGCCCTGCAAAGTGAGTACCGCCCGACCACCGGCCGCAGCTCCGTTTCCGACCAGCTGGTTAATTTGGGCAATGGCGCGATCAATCGTCTGTTGATTGAGAAGCCGTTTGTCGGCGGTCGTTCCCCGGTCCCGCGAGTCCGCCGCTGTGCGCAGTATCGTGTTCAGCTGCTGGCGAATCTCCGCCAGGCCGGCTCGACTCTCTCCGATTGAATCGGCAGAGACAGCCAGGGACGCGAGCAGACCTCGTTGGGAATCCGGTAAGGTTGCCGAGCTGCTGATATGCAGCGCGTCCTGCACCGACGATCCCGCTCGCGAGTTGATTCGTTGCCGCAGACCGCCGGCCGCCGACTCGGCACGGGACTGCAAAAAGTTGGCCAACCCCGTGCTGGCTCGATTCAATTGTGCAATCGACGTCGGATCGTTGTAGGAGTTGATGCGCATGATTATTCGGTGATTGTCAATGACACTCCCACATCCAACATCTTCGTACCGCCAGCGGGATTTAGAACCGATAGGTAACAGCTCGCAACAGGTCGAGCACGTTGCTGTTGTTCAGATTACTGATGGTCGAGCGCTTCGTAAGTCGTCTGCTGAAGCAACTGGTTGTTGGACAGCAAGGCGGTTTCCAGGCCGATATCGACATCTTGAATCGCCGACAAGGCCGCTGATGTATTTTCAATCGTGCTGGAAAGAATGACGCTCGCCGATTCGAGCGTGTATTTCTGGAAAGCACCGATCAGTGCTCGTGATTGGCGTCACGCTCGAGATCGCGTCGTCGATGATTTGCATGGCAGTCGCGGCGTTGCCAGACGACAGAGAGTTCGCACCGCTGCTGGCCAGCGAGGCCAGTCGTCCGGTCACGTTACCCAGGCTGGTGGATGTCAAGCGTGGCAGTCCGATCCGGGCGGTGTCGTTTGGCGACGGGCCCACGACAAACCTGAGGCCTTCACCGGACACCGTGAAGGAAGTTAACGTTCCGCTCGCAGCGGGATCCAACTGAATGGTCAAAGCGACCCCAGACGTGACGACGTGCAGCTTTGGTCCCGTCGGCCGTCAATTGTTGACCGTTGACGGTAGCAACTGCATCCGTTCCCTGGGCACTGTTACCTTCGGTGGTGACAAATGTTCCTTGCAGCGTCTCGATCTCAATGGTGGCCGCCGACCCGTACTCGGGACTGGTCAAGTCGACGGTCGTGCCGTTGACTTCGGCCGTGACTCCCGTCAAGTGCGAGGCGGCGTTGAACACGTCAACGATGTCCTGCGTCGATGCCCCGGTACTGAGCGTGAAGGTCGTCGTGCCCCGCGATCCGGAGACCAACAGCGTCGCATCGCCGGCCAGAGGCACGGAATTGTCGTACGAATCGGTGGCTTGCGACGCCTGCTGAGTGACTTGGATGTCAACGGCGAGATCGTCGGCCACACTCTTTTTCAGGACCTTCACATCCTGAATCTCGGATGCATTGACTCCGCTAGTCGTGAAACTGGTCGATCCGTCCAACAGCCGTCGCCCGGCAAACTCCGCTTGCCCCAAGGAATCGATACCTTCGACGATGGCATCCAATTCCATCTGGTTGGCGGCGACCTCCGCCTCGGAAAAGGTGTTACCGGCCGAGGCCAATACCAGTCCGCGTGCCCGCTGCAATTGGGCGAAGATGCCCGCGGCCGCCGTGTCCGCCGTGGTCAAGTAGGGCATTGGCCTGAGTGATCCCGCCCAGCGCCGCCTCGGCGCCGATCAGTTCGCGCTCGAGCAACGACGCTTGTACAAGACCAGATGGGTCATCCTTGGCCGAATTGATGCGTTTCAGTGTGGTCAGACGCTTGGTGTTCTGGGCAATCGCGTCGCCCAACTCGTGCAAGCGATTCAGCGCCGTCAGCTGTCCAGAAGACAGCCGACTCACTCCCGTGGGTAATACCATCTCGAATTCTCAGAATTGAGTGTCGAAACGAGGAGAATCGATTCGCGGGCAAACAGGATGTGAATACTACGATCCGCGATACGCAAACTTTAGTTATTGTTAGAGGCGCGTCAAATGAAGCGGGCAGCACGGGTCCGATAACACGTACAACCGGCACAATCCGGGTGAGAAAGGGGGAGAAGAAGGGCAGTAGGCCAAGCAATCAGGCGAAATAGGGTAAAAAATCCTCATTTTGAAACGGGATGCCGAACTCGCTTCGGAATGCGATAGGCATCTCGAGACGCTATCTAGTTGCACCTTTGGGACCGTCGTAGTCATAGTGGAAGAAGTCGATGTCCACATGACCCACGGCCTGGTGGTCGTTCCAGCAGAAGAACCCTAGCCGATCGCCAGTCCACATCCCAAACCTCAATGTGAATGTCGGCCCCATCCCCACGAACCGCTCGCCGTCGAAACTGCAGGCGAAGGTGGCCTGGTCGCCATCGTTGGTGGTACGTATCCACAGGTCATCATTTTCAACCACCGGACCTTCGGCCATCTGGCCGTTGGCATCAAGGCCGAGGCGATGACG
>CAVOYC010000007.1:0-549904 GCA_963700575.1 uncultured Planctomycetota bacterium
AAGACCGGCACCGTGACACCCTCGGCGACGATGATGGTGTCGTTGCCGAGGCCACCCTCAGCGATGATCGACGTGACGCCAAAGAAGGTTTGGGAGAAACCGAACGAAGAAACGACCACCTCACCGGGTGTCGCACCTGGGCTAATTGTGAAGAATTCGTCGCCATCGATCTCGTTTTCCCGCGCTTTGAGGCAAGAGGCCCCATGTTCAACCGAAGCGGTGAGTTGGGATCTTCGGCCAGAACGGGTGGGCCGCCGCTCCCGCCCTTCCAGCACTCGAAATCGACTCCAAACGTGAAGAGGTTAAGGGTCAAATCGATTAACGGAAAGATGTCAACAAAGACATTGCCGCGCAGGTCGATCCGAAAACCGCCGTCGAACATGTGTCCAGTGCTGGACGTCAGATCAAATTCGTTGGTTCGGATGCGACCATCCGTGCCACTTCCTAACGTCTCCGGGTCATTCAGATTTGCGGTGCCGCCAACGAAGATGATGATTTCGGCGCCGACTTCTGCCAGTAAACTTATTCCGTACCCAAACTCGACGCCAAAGCCGATCGCCATGGTCAAGTTCTTCTGATCGTTCAGCTTTCCGTTCCATGCCGAAACACCGAATTGCCCGGGCACGTCCATTGGATCCGGCTCGATTCCGTCCAGGTCGTCAAGATAGAATCCGTTGAGGATCAGTCTCGGATCGCGACTCCTCCGGAAGTCTTCCAGGCCTTGATTGTCGTAGGAGAAACCGAAGTCCGCTTCAACTTCCCAGTGTAGGTTAAATTCAATCGCCGGCGTCGCGAAACCGGAAAAGAACGCCTGCCGCCCCCCGCCGAAAACCATGCTCCAGAAGTCCGCCGATAAGGGTACGGTCGCGCAAAGAAGAGATTGGGCATTCGATAATCGAGCAGGCGTGTCAACTCGATTCTGTTCACTGAGTGGGGCCAAAGATGCTCCTTTTGCCCAATAGATTCGCGCTCGACAGTCAACCCTTCCACCTCTTCAAATACCTCGTCGCCGAGGAGCAGACGGAAGCTCGCAGGGGCTTTTCCAGGATCAGGAAATCGATCGGCTGCAATTCCTCATCTCCAATGACGTTGGACCCCATGATCTGGTCCAGGGTGAAGATCGTCCCTTGCCCAGAAAAAACCTCCCTGTAGAAACCGGGGAGGCTTTGCGTCCTGTTGAAGAGATCGGCCGCTCTCTGGGTCGCTGTCCGGGGTTCTGAGCCTGGTGGCGGTGCAAAATTATGGATCTGCCCTCTGATTGAAGAAGCGTCAGCGGGAATATCGAAGTGCCTCTTGACGCGCACGATCAGGTTGAGTCCCGTCTGGGCTTCGTTGATCTCGACGCGGTAGAGCCCCGGCCGATTCGCGACGGCATCGATCGCCGCCTCGACACTGTCGATCACGTCTTCGATCGTCGTGGCATCCGCGAGATCGACGTTCGCCGTGTTGCCATTGCGGAGCGTAATGATCAGGTCCGGGGTGTCCTCTCCGGTCACGGTCACGTTGAGATCGACGAGCTTCGTCTGCGACGTGATCACGAAGGACGACTTGATATCCTCCCCTTTTATGATGCCGTCGTCGTCATAGTCCTTTGGCTCGAGTCCCAGCTGGCCCGCCGCAGGCCCCTTGACCTCGAGGAGGGTTGCCGTCCGGTCGGTCAGCTTGAGACGCCAGTGTTGTTCAGTTTGATTTGGCTTTTCGTCCCAATCAATGTTGACTTCGAGCAGATTGTCAGTGGCGGCCTTGATTCGATTGACCACATCACCGAGCGTCTCGGCGCCGGCAAGGTCAACGTCGAAGCGTTGGGAGTCTGACAAGGCAATGCTCAAGTCTGGTTCTCCCTCCTGAGACTGAAAAATGTTTGGTCGAATCCACTCCAGGCGAAACCCCTCCGGCGACGATCCGGGCGCGAGACTGTATTCGGAGCGGACTTCTGCTCCGTCGAGATGGCCCTCGTCGCTCCCGACACCAATGATGCCGAGGGTGGCCCCGGCCGTGGAATCGCCCGGTGCGGTGACGCGAAGAGTCCCTCTTGTGTCGTTGATGGGATTCAGCTACCGCCACGCGCGTGCGGGGCTTGTTTTCTAGCTCTCCTTTTGCCGCCTTTCCGTCGACGCTGAACCAGCCGAGATCGATCCACGCCTCGTCCGTCGTATCGAGTGTGCTTGGAAGCTTGGTGATCCCATTCGCGATCTCTGCAATCTCTTTCCGAGCCACCAGGAATTCGCCCACCGACTCCTCGGCTCCCAGATCCGCATAAGCCAGATAGTTGCTCGTCCGGGGCAACCGCGTGAAGATACTGAGCGCCGTTCTCAGGATCGCGATATCGGTGCCCTTGACCATCGAGAAGTCCGTATTTCAGAAACTCATCCAAAGGTTCGAAGGCACGATCCATTCGCTCGACGACCGGGCCCACGAAGTCTCTCACGAAAGACACGAGCTCGAACTGAACTTGGTCAAAGAGGATGCTCGGCGTCGAGTCTCCGACTGCTAAGTCGCCAACTGCTGGGTCGGTGGTGCTGAAGCTCCAGTCGACGTCGAGGTCCATCCGGAAGCGAGGGAAAGCAGCGTTTTGGATCGTCTTGCCGTTGACCACGACGTCGGGAAGCGCGGTCTCCAGTTTCAGATTCACGTCGGCTTCGCCCGCGAACGTCGCTGTAATCTGGTGGTTGTCCTAATGAGATCGACGAGGCGACGACGTGCGGGACCGTCGGAACTGGCGAAGTCGATTGCGTAGTCGCCCTTGAGATAGGTCGGCTCTTTTTCGTGATCCTGTTCCTTCACCGTGAACGGCAACAATCCGCCGAGCACGGCGTCGGCGGACAGGTCTTTTGGAAGTTCGACATCCAATCCGACGTTTAACTGGAGTGGGTCGCCCTGCGCATCAATGACTTCCAGGAAGACGCCGTGGGTTTTGCTGATTCCGAAGGCCAACGGCAGCGTGAAACCCAGTTTCACGTCCGGGCTGGCGTCAGAGATGTCGAGATCCAGGTTGGGGAGGGCGAGATCGAGATCGACGGGAAGGTCGAGCGGTGCCAAAGACTGTTTCAGGTAAAGCTCAAACCGCACTTCATCGGCACCGGAGGAAATCAGGATATCTTCCTCGTCCATGGTGTCATCGGCGTCGAGATCTTGGAGCCATTCGAGTCCTTCGTCTCCGAGCGCCTCCACAGCGCCTTCCGCAGCCGCTCCGGGACCAGCGTCTCCGTACTGCCCGCCAGATTGTCGCTGACCTTGGCCACCAGCTGGTCAATGAAGTCGGCCGCCACGGCCAGCTGCGTGCCGACCAGCGGCAGGGGGCGCGAAAACGCCTGGGCATCGAGCACGCGATCCAGTTCCTCGAAGAGCCGCGGAAAGCCGACCCGCAGCGCGTCGAGGTTGTCGCGCAGATCGAGTCCCGCCTGCAGCTCTGCCACGTTCGGGCCAGACACGTTTACCGAGGTGCCCGTCGAAAGATCGTATTTTTCGACAATCAGCGGCTCTAGAGAGCCGCCCGAGAATGTGAACGGCAACTCGATGTCGACCAACCCTTGCACTGTCAGTATCGAGGCTGCCGCTGCAGCGTCCAACGGCAGCCTCGCGCCCGCTGCCAAATATGCCTGCAGGTGCGCCGGTTGATCGCTGGAGTCGGCGCCGTCGGTGTCGAGCCGGAATGTCCCGTCGGTGACGTTGGCGGCGAGCGCACACAGCGGCGTGGAAAAGGAAAGGGCGTCACCTACCGCGCGGATATCGAGCTCAACACTTGTGCCATCGAGCAAGAAGGAACTCAGAGACTCAGCATCGGATAGATCTAATTCCAGGGCCAGATTCGCGAGGCCTCCGGCCTCGACCTGTATGGGAGTCCCCGCCTGATCGGCCACCACGAAGCCGACCGCGTCGAGGCCCAGGGGCACGAGGTCGACGCCGAGCGACGTTAGGTCTAGGGCCAGGGGGAACTCGGTCGCGACGTCGGGTGGCGCGTATTGGAGGTCCAGACGCAGCCCATCACCGGTGCCACCCTCGAGGAAGCTGAATCTCACGCCGCTGAATCCCTGCAGTAACTCCAAGGAAGACTCGAGTTGTTGCAGTGTCGTTGGATTTCCGAGCAGCGAGAGTGCGGATTTGTACCCGCCGCTGATCCATGATTTGAACTCGTCGGCGGCGAATTCGACGAGTTCGATTTCGCTGATTCGCTTGAACAGACCCGGCAGACGCTGCGAGAAAGGATCGCGATCCTCAATCCCTTCGAGGTAATGCACAAACTCATCGAGCTGAGCGGTCACGTCGGCGACGCCGACTCTCTCGGCCGCCTGCAGCAGACGCCCGAGCGTGTTGTCGTCCACTGTCACGCTATCCGGTTCCCCCCTGCTCACGTCGCCGCTGATGGCGAGTTGCGCCCTTTCCGAATCGGCAACGATGAAGACCGGATCGGGGCGCAGCAAGAGTGTGATGTTGAGAGGACCGCTCAGTTCGCTCGTTTTGACGAGCTGAGTGGATTCACTCGTCAGCGCCGCCCCGAGTTCGCGGCAGGCTGCCACCGACATCCCCTGTCTCCGGCCCGGGATCCTTCAGCGACGTATCGAGCGAGATCGATGCCGTGGCGGTGCTTTGATCGAACGCGACCGAAATCGATCCCCATTGCCCGGTGCCCTGGATGGCATTGGCATGGAGGTCGAAGTCGGCCTTGATCTGAGCATCTGTGACAAAGAAGTGATCTTGCAGCGTGTCGCCGTGCAGCGACAGGCCCTCGATGACGATCTCTTTCGCCTCTTCCTCCAGCGAGAACTCTTCGAGTGGCAGTTTCAGATCCAACCGGGCTGACGAATCCTCAACGGCAGAGATACTGAAAGGCCGGTTCTCGCCTGCAAGGGGGCGATAACTGAAGATGAGCCGCTTGTTGACTGAATCAATCTCAACCTTGAAACGCTCGGAGACACCGTGGCCCGACGCTGCCGCATCGAACGCGTCGATGATCGTGCCGACCGTCGCTGTCATCGGGTCGTGACTGAGATCGACCCTGAAGTCTGTGCCGTCGCTGATCGCTACCTCGACATCGAACCCTTCGCGAGTTCCGATCCCAGCGCCTCGATTAAGATCCTTGAGTAACGTGTCGCGGCTGAACGTGGCCAGGTTCGACCCCAGCGGCGAGAGCACCATGGCAATCGACATGTCGAGCGAGGCAGCGGGTATGATCACAACCTCGCTCTCGCTCGTGGGTGACTTCAGAGCCCCTAGTTCAGGAAGATCGATCTCAGTGGTCAACGGCGTCAAATCATCTTCAACGTTCAGAGAAAATCGCAGCTGTTTAGTGGCAGGGTCGTAGGAGAAATCCGCAATGATCGGCGAACCGACCACTTCCACCAATTGCTGGAATGTGTCGAAACTGGGCCATGTGCGGCCCTCGTCGTTCTCTTCGGTCGAAAGCTTCGCAGTGATCTGATCATCGAAGATCTTCTGCAGGTCGAGCACGTCGGCAAACGTGAGGTTGCGGCGCGAGCGAAATCGGGTCCCCAAAGACCTTCGTGGAGCCGCTCAGCCTGGCGAGAAAAGATTCCGAGAAATCGCGCAGCAACTGCCGCATTCGCGCCGCATCGATGTTCGAGAAGTCAAGGACGCCAGATGTCTCGAAATTGTGCAGCAGGTCGCCATCGGCGTCATCGAAGAAGTCATCGGTGAACGTGAGTGAGGCCGGGTCCGCGGGATCGTCTGCCACGCCGGGAAGTCCACTGACGCCGAACAGCCCGATGTCGACTGGAGCCGTTGCCGGACTGGCTGGCAAGCGTAATGCCGCTGTCGCTCAGTTCGGCGAGCGTGATGACGCCGGCGGGCTCGCCGCCGGGGTCGGTGAGCGCGATGGCGACATCGGCGTCGAGCGTGATGGCAGCTCTGCTGGTCGTCATACGGTGCCCAGCGAGAGGCCGAGGAAGCCGGCACGGGCAGTGACGACGTCATTCGTGACGACATCCGGCAGCACAAGGTCCGCGGTGATTCTCGAGCGGCGTTATCGAAGTAGCCGGCGAACGCGTCGCCTGGGCTCGCGGCGGCCAGGTCCACCTGCAGCTGGAAGTCCCAGGTCTGCCGTGGTCGTGAGGTCGCCGGTCAGGCCTTCGACAACCAGCAGTTCGCCGATCTCATCGCCCAGTTCGAGCTCGATGATCCTCGGTCGTGCGCGTCGCAAGCAAGGCACAGGTCGATCTGGAGCGTGTCGCCGACTGCGCTGACCCGTGACGTCGAGGGTGAGATCCAGATCGTCGTACACGCCGCTCTGCGACTCGAGGGCCGCGATCACATCCTCGAGGTCAGGCGCATCGCCAGCCGCCTCCAGCCGCTCGGTCACCGGCGTCGCAAGATGCGTTTCGATGATCGCACCGAGGTCAAGGAAGTCACCGACCGAGCCACGACGAGGAAGATCGGTTCGGCCAGCTTGTCCGTCGTGTTCAGGTCTGCGGCAAGATCGGCCAGAGCGCCGAAACCCTGGCGCAGAGCCTCAGCGACCCGGTCGCTGGTTTCGGCAATGGGCGTGAAGTCGTCGCTGAGCGTGATCGTGGGTGCGGTCTCGTCGAAGGGCGCGTTGTCGATCAGTACGACCCGCGGGTCGCCGCCCTGCGAGAACTCGAGGAAATCGACCTTCAACGGGAGAGTGGCTTCGGCGTCGCCGTAACGGGTAAAGGTGACTAACGCGTCGAGGTTGCCTTTGAGCTCGTCGATGGAAAGATCGGGCTGGCCGTCAGGGTTACCCAGCGCGACGTCGAGACCCGCGTCAAGCGAGACCGTTCCGTTCTGCACCATCGGCTGGGTAAACCCGGCCACGATCTCAAAGTCGGGGAGCACGGTCTTGTCCTCGACCTTTGCCTGCAGCTGAAGCGGACTCGGACCTTGGCCGCCGGCGCGGAGGAAGAAATCGCCGTCGGTGAGGTGGTCGACTCCGAAGGAGAAGTCGAAGACGAGCGTCGTTTGCAGGGGTACGGGCGGCGGGTTGTCCAAGCGAAGGCCCTGGGATGAGGCATTGGCCCCCAGATCAAACCAGGCATTGACGTTTCTTGTTGCCGTGAAGCTCACTTCGAAAAGCAGCTCGTCGCCCTGGGCGGCAAGCCCTCCGGCAACGTCGAAGCCAGCGGCAACGCTGAGCTCGGCTCGTGCCCGTCGTCAGAACGTTTTGCAGCGCATCGACCAGACCGTCGCTGTGGGGGGCGGTGCCCGGCAGATCCTGCAGATACTGATCCGCGGGTTCGCTCAGCAGTGTTCCTAGAACCCCACCGACGTCGAGCGCGTCACCGAGGCTGGTGTTGACGAGCGGAAGTGTCCGATCGAGCGGGGCGAAGTCGTCGAGGCTGTCCCCGAAATTCTGCGAAGGCCTCGAGTCCGTTCCGAAGAGCTTGCGATTGCTGCCGAGGTGAGTAGATATGTAGACAGTAACAGACGCGGTTCGAGCTGTTCGAGCTCAATCCTGCGCCGCCGCTGTTTCGAGCGTGCTGCCCACTCGCGTCGAGTGCGAGCTGAGTGGCGATAATTGCGGCCACCACGTTTTCTGCTTCTCATGGTCCCATCTCCGAGACGAAGGTGCGATCGGGTTTCGCAGCGGCAAAACCCGAGGGAAAGAAACGGGCAAAGCGGAATGGTTAAGCAAACACCTCCAGCTCAATGGGTATGTTCAGATGTTTCAGAAACAGGCTGCGCTGAAAATCCTAACGCGGCCTGCGGCCACCAACCGAGTGGCGGCGGCATCTTGCCGCCGTACTGCGGGCGCGTGCCGCAGCCACAAACATGCGCCGCGCGGCAGAGCCAAGTGGGGAGAATCGACCACAGTCCCGGGCACGCGGTCGAAGCCCTGCGAGGGGCCCAGCGGACCGTCAAGCGGCCAGCTCGCCGACGGTCCGACCAAATCCGCCGCGACGGTCGCTTCGTGCTGCGCTTCCTGCCTCGTCGATTCCTTGTGGATCCGCCAGTCCATGGGTGCGTCATGACCGTGTCTCCTCAGACAAAGGCAATTGCTCTGTGTAGAGATGCACGCGGGAAGACGTCGGTCCACGAGCAGTGCATCAGAGTCGT
Source organism: uncultured Planctomycetota bacterium (assembly GCA_963700575.1). Lineage (GTDB taxonomy): Bacteria > Planctomycetota > Planctomycetia > Pirellulales > Pirellulaceae > JAJRVM01. The sequence continues at coordinate 8,029 of CAVOYC010000007.1, forward strand.
GTGATGGTCCACGGATCTGCCGCCGCAGTGGCTATGGAGTCTCAGTGCGTGAGATGTGCGCGATGTGCGTGTCTTCCACAGCGACCGACGTTTCGGGAGCCCCAATGCGGGCATTTTCCCCATTGGGACGCGGACCTGCCGCCTTGGCACTTCAGTCAGGCCGTCATGGCCGGTTGCGGTCATCGTCTGTCTGACGACGGGCCGCAACTCCTCCGCCTCTCGACACTTGTTGTCGAAAAGCGGCGCTACTGAGCGAGCGACTCAGTCATCAAGCCGCACAGGATGCACACGTTTGGTTAAATCACATCATTCGACAGGAGTTCTCGACAACCGGCCACACAGAAAGAAAGGGTGTGAGCAAGAAGAAACGCGCGTTCCCGCGACATTTTCGCGAGCCACGCTCAAACCGCATGCAAAACTCGCCAGCGTTTCCGGTAAACATCGATTCGCCCGCCGACAAAAGAGTTGCCAACAACGATATATTAACCCTGAGCATGACACCCGCCAGCACCAAGTCAACACTCCGCCACCGCTCCGGCAAGATTTTCGGTGACTATTTCGTTCCGGCCTAATACTGCAGAGGGAGGACGCGGGTCTGAACCTAGGAACGGTTCCACAATAACTTCGGCGTTTCCTAAAGCGGGTGCCACTGGCTGAGCGAGCACACAAATCGAAACTATCACCACGAGCCGTCAATCGCGAGCGGAGCCAGTGCGGTCTGGGACTCGCTGGCACTCGATGATGCTTCGAGCCGTCACGAGCACTGGCTCCGCTCGCGGTAAGCGTTTCTCGTTGTTGGCAAAGTCTTCGGCGCTCGCTCAGGAAAGTGGCACCCATCCAATATACGGAAGTTATTCTTGAGTCATCCCCTAGGGCGCAGAGTCGTGGCTTGCGCAACGAAGTTGGGTGTGGACAACGTTGGATTCGGTTGTCATTCCAGGCCGCGTTCTCCGGGGCGCATCGTAGTGTCCAATCCACAATGACGTGCCGCACACGCAGTCGACCTGGCTTCATATTGTGTCGGTCAACTGACATGCGCCCAACGTGCTCACTTGGATGGCGCCGTCACAGCGGAGCTTGACCTGTCAGAGTCCGCCTCCCGCACCGGAATCTCTTTCGTGGCCTCGATTTCATGGCGCATCAAACGTCGTCCTTGTCCCACCAGCCACAGGTAATGATCACTGGGGAGACCCTCGTAATCGAGGAACTTGGATTCACCGACGGGAGGCTCGTCCCGGTGGTTCAACGTTTGCTGACTACACTGGCAGCCGAAAAACGACCCATCCCGCCGGCCATCGCCGCCACCGGCGGCGATGGCCGGCGGGATGGAAATTCATAGGTGGCGAGATCGCCGTAGTTGTCAAACGCTCTACCACCGGGACCAGCCCGGTGGCGATAAAGCCCGTGCTAATAAAGCCTTAACATGACCGAAGAAGTGACAGTGGCGCTGTCCAATTACGAACTGCTGGCTTGCACTTTCTGCATGATGACCGCGCGGGCCTCGTCCATAAGGTCCTTGACGTCGGCGTAGCGCATCGTGCGTCCTTCGAAGTCACGCTTCTCAATGGCTCCGAGAAAACGCGATTCGAACTCGTGCATATTGGAACCATAGATGTGGTAACTGTCGGCCAGATGGCAATAGCGCCCCAACGCAACTTCGCGACCCGTCAATTCCGACACGCGCCGCGCGATGTTCCGCTGCAGTTGCACCAACGCGAAGATGTTCATAAACGCCGCCTTGTAAGCATCGTTGCTGCGAAACCGCACGTTCATACTCAAACGTGGCACCTGATCCTGCTCGATGATCCGGCACCAGATACTTTGCAGACAGGCCGGATCGTAGCACTCGCTGTCTTCCCAGACTTTCCATGTCACCGCCTGAGCGCGTCGCGTAAAACCCGTCTTGGCCAGTTGCCGGCAGATCCCTTCAATCTGGTCCACCGACTGGGCTAAGGAAGGAACCGTATAGCTGAATAGCCGCTGATGATAGGTGTATTCCCAGCGCGTGTCCGTGGCGTCCGACGCGTCGCGCACCCAGTGGTCCTTGATACCCTCGCACACCTCCATCACGTACTCCTGGAGATCTTCGAATCCTCCAGGCATATCACGATGAATCATCGGCTCGGCCAAAGGCTCGCTGACCGTAATTAACATGGTCGCGTCTTTGCTGGGCGGATCGTCGGGCTTGTCGTACTGAGTGCTTATGTCGCACCCCTCCTGGTAGAGCTTAACGAGCGAGTTCTCCCAGGCACGCGCGATGCAATCTCCCTCAACAACCAGCACTGGTATGCCGTTCATGGCAGACGTTTTCCTTTCTCGGTATACACTCGCAGGGGGCGCTGTGATCCGCGAAGAATTCCCAACGTACCGCGCAGGAACTCAGTCTGCGACTGGCCACGCGGCTTTTCATTGCCTGGCACGGCTGTGGCAGAAGAACCGGCGCTGGTCGCACTTGGGATTCACATCCGAATGGGATACCGCGGATTCCGGGACCAGGCCATGGACTCGTGATTCACTCGCTCGGCGGTGTGGCCACGGTGTGAGGTGTCCGTTGATCGAGGATTCGACCGATGTCGTGACACACACGAGTCAAATGGGCAAGCACATCGTCCAAGGTGAGCATGCCGACCAGTCTACCCGATCCGTCAACCACCGGCAGGCAATGTATTTTACCGCCACACATGAGTGAGAAAGCTGAGGAGACCGACGTGGTCTGGTCTATCGTCTTGACGGGTAACGTCATGATGTCACGCACCCGCGTCGTGCGCGGCAGCTTCTCGGCCGCCAGGACTCTTACCACCAGGTCGCGGTCCGTCACGATCCCGATTGGCTGTCGATCTGCATTCAACACGACCAATGACCTCACGGCCCGGTGATGCATCCGCTCCGCAGCCGCCCAGGCGCTCTCATCAAGATCGACGAGATCGACATCCCGCTGGCAAATTCGTGACACCGTCATCGGGCCACTCCCCTCTGAACACAACACCACGGCTGCCACTCGCCTGGCTTGCTCGTTGACCGTCATGGGTATTTCTCAAAGCGGCTGGGCCGCAAACCCATCGTGAATCGTCCGCATCGAGGCCGCGGCACGCTGGGCACCGACCGGGGGTTCAAAATCATCAACTTTTCGCCTGGCTGGACTGCGCAGGCGTACGATTGCTCCGCAATACCAAGACCGGACAGTGAGCATATTGAATGACTCGTTCCGCCACGGAACCGATTAACAGACGCTTGATGCCGGTTCGCCTAGTCTTTGTCGCCAATGTCCTGCGTGAACACTTTTTGCACTAGCTCGTTCTCTTCGCTCTCGTGCTGCATCAGCTTCTCGTTAAGCTCTTCAAAATCGGCCACGATCTTCTGCCACGCCTCGGGAGTCCCTTCGCACTGCGCCACGTACTCGACGAGCCGGTCCAATTCCACTTGCATTTCACCGTGTTCGGCGAGCAGCAGCCCGACTTTGTCCGATACATGGGGAGCATGACTTATGACGCCAGAAAAACAGCCACTTTCCTCTTCAATCCTAAAATGCTCCACCAACAGCTCGTTCAGCTCAACCAGCTTGCCATGCAAATCGGAGATATCGACGGAGCGCTCAATCAGCACCTGCTTCGTCTCCTCCAACATGCTGCGTAGTCTTACGTGGTCGCGAAGCATCGCGTCGTAGCATTCGTTAACCGAGTCCGCATTCTTCATGTTAATTCCCTCTCTTTTTTTCGAACGTCCAACTGAGTCGAACCGAAGCTGTTTCCGACGAGCGCCCCTCTCGTTTTTTTAGCTACGAGACATAGCGCGGCGCGAGAGTGGATCAGCAATACATGAGCGGCAGCACGAATTGGGCCGGCGGCTAACGCCTTCAGTTCGACCTCCGTCACGGGTCCGCACGAAGTGGAAATCTCCCGTGACTTTCAACATCAGTGACCAACTTCCGCATGGGAAGGATTCTTGCCCACGGCGTTCAGCCACTCGCGTGGCTGCCACCTCTTCAAGGTGGTACCGCCCGTGACGAGCATGCTTGCGGTAGGGCTATATCGAATATGATCGACATAGGGCGGGATCACCTGGCGGACGTGTCGGCGTGCTGTCCGGCCGCGTGCGAACCAACCATCAGCTAACACTCGGCTCGCTCTGCCCGCCGAGCGCTGGTCGCTGGAGTCTGGTCCGCCATAATCGACCCTTGGTCTAGAAGTAGACTAAATGATGATGCCACCCGCTTCCTAACGCGACCTTACACTATCGAACATAAGCAACTCGCAGGTCGTTTGCAAGTCAAAACATCTCCCAGACTGGACGAACCTTCCACCTGCAAAACTCACCCGCTGCCGGCGTCTGTTGTTGCCTGACGATGGCTCGAGGGACTGCGCAGCCGTGGCCCTCTGGTGAACCATTGCCTGCACGCTGCAGAAACCCCTTCGGAGACCGCGGAAATACGAGCGTTGATGGCCGGATGGCAGGTCCCGCTTGCGGAGCCGGACCGCGCCTACCAGTGGTCCTCGGCGCGACAAGGTCCCATCCGGCAGCCGGGACCTATTTTTTTGTGCTGGTGCTTCCGCAGGCATCGTGCAGGACCGAACGCCACGAATTCGCGTGCAGAATCGCGCGCGCAAGCGTGCCAAAATGCACACTCGTGACCCACCCTGATAGCGGGGTCGGCTGGGAATTCTCTTGCCTCTTGGCTTGGTCGCGGTTATCTTCCTGCCGCTCCTTCAGGCTCGTCCTTGCTGCGCGACATTTCCGGCCGCGGACTCGACACTTGCGGTGGTGAGCGCAGAAGTCAGCCTACCGAATTTGCCGGAATTTCTCGGGAGAGAGGCCCCTGGCATGAACATGCAATCGATCCTGGTAGCCACGGATTTCTCGGAAGCCTCTCAAGCCGCGTTACGGCTGGGCACCTCTCTGGCTGCCGACACCGGCGCCCGCCTGCTGATAGTCCATGTCGAAGCACCGGAAGTGATACTTGGCGGGGAAGAACTCGATGTCGTGGTGCAGCCACTGGAGAGCTCTGTCACGAAGCGGCTTCTGGAGCACGAAACGCCGACCGATCCGCACGTCCCCTACGAGCACCATTTATTGACGGGTTCCGCATCAGGCGAGATTGTCCGCTTCGCCAGGGAGCGAGCCGTGGATCTGATCGTGATAGGTACTCACGGTCGCGCAGGTGCTCTGCGACTACTGCTGGGGAGTGTCGCGGAATCGGTTGTGCGCCACGCCCCCTGTCCTGTGTTGACGGTCAAAGCCAGCCATCTGCCGAGGGCAGATGAACCCTCTCACAGCTGACGATCATAGCGCGCCTGGCTCGACGCAGCAGCACTCTGACATAGACGATCTCGAGCCGGTCCCAACCGACGTCACAGCCCAGGGACTATCTCAAGGATCCACCTGTGGGTTATCGAATTCCACCACGCGCAGTTGATTGTTGACGTGCGTCACTTGAGGCAGCCGCCCGACGACGGTCTGGGCAATCTGCTTAAGATAGTACGACATCACCTCACCGCTAAGCGTTGCGTTTCCGTCCGAGAATTTACATTGCACTTTGCGCAACCCACAATGTGAACTGCTTCGCAACGCTCGTTCGACTTCCAGACTTGCCGAATCCACCTCGGGCGCCGCATCACGCCTTCCGTTAGCAGAAGATACCTTCGCTGGTGTCGTCATCTCCATCCGCCTCCTTTCAAGAAAAACTGCCGCTGACTCGTGCAGCCCGCAACAGAATGCGAGCTGTTCAGGCAGCGTGCTCCTTCCATCCCTGCAAGATAATCCTTGACGCGCCGTGGCAATTCGCGCCCGACCCGCCGGGAGACGGCAACAATGGCTCCTGCTCTGATAAGAAAGCCCGCCTGAACATGCAGCGCGCAGAAGCCTTCCTGCCCCGTATCCATGTTCCTTCTCGGAACATCAATCTAAACTAAGATACCCGTCCTCGGACAGGTGTCAACGCGGTTCGGCAAGTAGTCGGTCGGGATAAGCCGTTTATCAACAATGCTAGCGTCTACGATTTTCGAAACGCCTCTTCGGCAGTCACGATGCTCTCGGCAATCTCGATCAGCTTGACGTTTTTTTCACTCGCCAATTTCTGCAGCCGGCGAAACGCTTCCGATTCGTCAAGTTCGGCCCGTTTCATTAGAATTCCTTTGGCCCGCTCGATGATTTTGCGATCCTCCAGAGCCTGCCGCAGACTGGCCGCCTCTTCGTGGACGGCTTGGAACTGCCGAAACCTGCGTACCGCGATACTGATGGCGGGTTCCAGATCAGCCTGTTTGATGGGCTTGACCAGGTACGCCAGAATGTGATTCGACTCGGCGCGATCAATCAGATGGGTATCGTGATGCGCCGAAACGAGGATCACCGGCACCGCACGATCGTGAAATATGGCTTCCGCCGCTTCGATGCCGTCCATCTCCGGCATTTTGATATCCGTGATGACCAGATCTGGATGCAGCTTCTGACAATGTTCGACTAGCTGCCGCCCATTCTCTGCCACAGACACAACCTCGTGTCCAAGTCGCGGAAGGATCTTTTCGAAATACTCTTGCATGTCGGGCTCGTCGTCGGCGACCGCAATCCGCAGCACAGCACTAACCCCTCGATTCATTGGTAAATCCATCTGCCAGTACGTCCCCAGAAATGATTCGAGACCCGTTATTTTTCAACGTCGCACCTTCACACCTGCCTCGTGATCCGACCCTTGAGAGACACGCTCGCGTTAATTGAATCTTTACTATCATCGCGAGGCTCTCGGCGTGAAACATGTTGGACCGCCGGGGAAAACCACCCGTCGAGCAATCGGTTGGCTCTCATTGCTGCCGCCCATCTGAAGTGCAAGTTTCTGACCAGCAGGGACGGTGAAGACCCTGTTCATCAGGGGTTTGGTGTCGCACGACCACTCTTCGACTCCTGCTTCTCTTCCGCGTTTCATCTTCCTTTCATCCGCAATTGTCATGCCAGCGCCATGGCCCTGGTAGTACCAGCGGCGAACTGACGCCTGGAGCCCCAAGCCCGAGCCACTCCAGGTACCCACCGGCGACAGCCGGAACACGCGACCTGGGAAGTGTCCCAGAGACCCAGCTGGCGGGTCAACGGAGAATTCTGCTCCGACCGGGTCACCCATTCGCGGGATGCAGGCGATCGGTGAGCCCAAAATCCAAGGTAGGAGAAATATCCTGCCCCCAAAAAAAGCTTCAGCATTCTCAAGAACGGCGATTGACAGACCGGACCAGAGTCCTTAGAGTTGAAATTGTTGGAATGCATCGTTCATGGCGGACGTGTGAGTTCCAGGCCAAGGCGGCCCCAATCATGCAGTTGTGTGCACGATGTGGGGCTTATTTTTTGCGCTTGCCGAAATGGATGATTTGTCGTCGGGCGCTCACGCGTTGGCTCGTCTTATGACGCGTGGAAACTGAACTCGAACTTTAATTCATGGGTAGCCGGTTTCTCTTTGCTCCAGCCTAGCCAGGAGCCCGACTCCGACCTGCAAACCGGTACCCTTTGTGCCTCGGCGATTCGCACCATCGCCGGGGCCTTTTTTTCTTGCCGAGCGGCTGGGCCTCGTCGTACTACACATCAACATGCGCTCGCTTCCGCTGGGCTTGTCTCGTGAGGAGCGACAACTGGCGAGCTACAGTCGGTACCAGGTGCATCATGTCTAACATCGATTGTTTCTGCGCTCCGCCGGGCTTGTGAGCGGGGGAATTGGCGAATTTCACGCTACAGCACCGGCGACAGTCGTTCCTCCCCCCGCTCACAAGCCCGGCGGAGAGCACAGGAATTGTGCGGTGGACGGGTAGCCAACCAGTTGTGATCCCACTGGGACGAGCCCAGAGGAAATCAGACTTGTGTGTAACAACGAGGGATTCAGCTGGACACTTCCGTGAAACGACACATGAGCGAAGTCGAGGGCTCGGACACAGCGAGATCATCGCGCTGGGCCACGTACCAACTGTGGCGGTTGGGGGAGGCAGATGTCAGCAATGGGCAACCCGAGTCATGTCGCGTGCCGCGTGCCTCACGGGCCAGCACGCTCAGCAGAACCACTGCTGAAGCCAGCAGAGCCAACCACCAGAACAACTCCCCATGCGCGTAGACTTTGCGAGTCGTTGGCATGATGCACCTGGGTAAGAACTCGGTTACTTTGAAACACCATTTCGCGACCAACGCCCGGCGGCCTACGTACGGGCATTTTCCCGATTCGGCCGCGGCGCTGCCCGTCTTCACTGAACAAGACTTTGCACGCCTGCCGAACTCGATTCATGCAACAGAAAGTATATGCCAGACGAAATCACCCGGGCGAAAAACCACCCTGGGAATCCGGCCAACCGAGTATCAGTTATTATACACGTTAGGTGACCAGTCGCGCGAATCAACTGTCTTCACGTCAGAAAATTCGGTAAGATTACTGCTAAAGAGAGGAGGACTGCGGCACGTCCGCCAAGTGGATTGAGTACGAAGCTGGCCCCGCCGCCGAGAGAACGGTTCGGTACAGAGCCCCGTGCGATCACGGCCGAGAATGAAAACGCGTTCCGAATCACGCGGCGCTGGCCGGCAATGGCGTATGAGTTTCCCTTACGAGGGCGCCGAGCGGCTCTATGACGGAGAAATTCCGCAGAATGCTGCCGGATGCGACATCCCGACTGCGGAGCTTATACAGCGGCGTTTCGGCCCTGTTTTTTTCGCCATATGCGGGCGGCCCGAGCGTCAGACTACGTGGGGCAAGGGCGGTGATCATGAACACGGAACAACGTTTGTTCGGTATCGAGCAGGATGATCAGACCTTGATCCTCTCTCCGGTCGGAAACCTGAGCGAGTTGGAGCTGAGTTCGTTTGAAGAGACGATTCGCACGGTCATGCAAGAACTCGAGGCTCACGGCTACCGAAATGTGGTACTCGATTTTGACGGCACGGACTATTACGGTTCCACGGCGCTGGGATTTTTCATCAAGCTTTGGAAGCGTGTCCGAAGCATGAAGGGAAACATGGTCTTCTGTAATGTGTCACCGCACGAAAGGGAAGTGCTGGAATTGACTCGCCTCGACAACTTATGGACCGTCTGCGAAACACGAGCTGAGGCGCTTCGGTTCTTGCGTTCGGAGTGAGCGCGATGGCTTACGAACACACGCAGCGCGGTCACTGGTACTGGTTGTTGTTCGCCGTTGCATCCGGCTGTTTCGTCGGAGGTTGGATGGTGCGACAGGAACCAGCCGGGCATTACATTTGCCTGGGCATCGCGCTGCTGATGATCGTCATCGGGCTGAGCTTCATGCAGTTGACAGTGCGCGATGAACAGGATGCTCTCGGCGTTCGATTCGGCCCGCTGCCGCTTTTTTTCACGCGCGTTCCCTACGACAAGATCCAGCAGGTCACACCGGACAGGACGATGTTGTTAGACGGCTGGGGAATCCACTACCTTCCGCGTCGTGGAACAACGTTCAACATCTGGGGCTTTGGCTGCGTGCGGGTCAAAATGGACCATCGCACAATTCGTATTGGCACGGACGACGTGGAAAATCTGGTGGAGTTTCTTCGCAGCCGCATGCCGAGCGCGGCACATGCCAAGGCAGAGTGACACGGGGCCTGAAGTGACGCTGCGCTCGGCGCATCTACTCGTGCCGCAAGGCGTCAATCGGGTTCAATAGCGCGGCTTTAATTGCGGGCACGATTCCAAACACGATGCCGGTTCCTGCCGAGATGCCGAATCCCAGAAACACGGCCCAGAGCGGCACCACCACGTCCACCATTCTGGGGTGCAGGCTAGCCAGCGAGCTGAGTGCATAACCGAGGGCGATTCCGAGTCCACCGCCAATCAAGCTCAGTGTCATGGCTTCCGTCAGAAACTGCATGAGGATATCGCGGCGACGGGCTCCCACAGCTTTCCGCAACCCGATTTCTCGCGTCCGTTCGGTAACGCTGACCAACATCACGTTCATGATGCCAATTCCACCCACCAGAAGGGAAATCCCCACAATGCCGGCCAGGACACTGACCGCAATCGTCCCGACGTTGTTGAAGGCGGCCAGGATCTCACCTTGAGTCTGGATCATAAAATCGTCGGGCTGGTAGGCTTCCAGACCATGACGGCGGCGGAGCAAATTGGCGATTTGCGCTTTGGCTTCGGGCACGACTTCGGCCGACTCGGCCTGGGCGGCAATCACCATGTTGCGGCGAAAAAACGGATACATTTTCAGCGCTGTCGTGTAGGGAATCAGGACCACATCATCGAGACTTTGGCCAAAGAAACTCCCTTTGCTCTCCAGCACACCGATCACGCGAAACCGGCGCCCGGCCAGCAGCAGACTGGTGCCCACGATACCTTCATCGAGATCAAACTTGCGCAGGATCTCGCGTCCCACGACACAAACCTGTTGAGCTCGCTCGACGTCCACCACGGCAAAGGGACGCCCCGTGTCAACGGGAAAATTCCGCACCGTATGGTACGATGGGGCAACACCTTCAATATTGACCGTAATTTCATCACGCCCGTTGCGCATTTTGACACCCTGACGTGGAATCAGCGGCGAAACACGCCGCAAGGCAGAACACTGAGCCTCGATGGCGTGAAAGTCGTCTTCGGTGACTTCCACACGCCCCAAGGCCTTGCCCGCCTCGCCGGGCGGACGCTGCGGAGCCACGAACACGGCATTGGTGCCCAACCCTTCCAGAAAACTGGACACATATCGCGTGAACCCTTGCACAACACTCACCACCGTGATGGTCGCAGTCACCGCAATGACGATGGCCAGAATCGTCAACAGCGAGCGCATCTTGTGCGTCACCAGTTGTTCGATCGCGTTAAAGGCGTTGGCCAGCAGCAGCATCTCGAGATCTCCCCGTGGTCAGTGGTCGCTCGGCTCGCCGCCAGGCGCCGCCCTGCCGCCAGACGCGACCCGAGGTGCGTCGTGCGGCGATGTCTGTGGGGTCGGTGTTCTCGCATCCAGCACTCGCTCGTCCGCTTCCACCTCGCCATCTTTGAGTCGAATCATGCGACGGCAGCGGTGAGCGACGTCGGGCTCGTGCGTGACGATCACGATCGTCTGCCCCTCACGGTGCAGAATATCGAACAGGTCGAGGATCTCTTCGCTGGTTCGGCTGTCCAGGTTACCGGTCGGTTCGTCCGCCAACAGGATGGCAGGCCGTTGCACCAGCGCTCGGGCAATGGCCACGCGCTGACGTTGTCCACCTGACATCTGGTTCGGACGATGCTTCATACGATCTTCCAAACCAACTCGTCGCAGTGCTTCGACCGCCATCGCGCGCCGATGTGACGCCCCGGAATAGATGAGCGGCAGTTCAACGTTGCGGATCGCCGTCTGACGAGGAAGCAGCTCAAACGTCTGAAACACGAATCCGATGCGACGACCGCGCACGCGCGCCAGAGCGGATTGCGACAGCTTTGCCACGTCTCGCCCGTCCAACCAGTACTGCCCGGCCGTCGGCACGTCGAGCAGACCGAGAATATTGAGGATGGTCGACTTGCCCGATCCTGACGAGCCCATGATAGCGACCATTTCGTTCTTGTAGATCTCCACATCGACACCGCGCAGAGCGCGGACGATCTCGGCACCCATCTGGTACTCTTTCGTGATCCCGGTGAGGCGAATGAGCGGCTCTTCGGAGCTCATATCATCTTCTCCCACTCGTCACGCAGGGGCGCCGCACTGACCGTTTCGGCAAACGCTTTGGGCAATCGTTCCTGGTCGCTGCCCTGAAGGGTCGCCGTCTTCTTCTCGCCCTCTTTCTCCGGCGTCTCCAGGGTCACCGGCTGACCCTCGACCATTTCATCCAGTGTTCGGAAAGGCCCGACAATCACGACGTCGTCGGTGTCGATTCCGTCCAGGATCTCAATACGCTCCTGGTCGCTGATCCCTGTCTCCACGGGACGCGCCAAGGCAACGCCGTTGTCCATCACGAAGACAACTTTCACGTAGCGCACCGCCAGATCTTTCCCTTTTTCCGCGGGTGTCGTCGGCCGCTTCTTCAGCCAATCTCGAAACAGCGGCGTATCGGGAAGGTCACGAAAGCGACGATGCACAACCGACTGGACGGGTACACTCAGCGCGTCGGTCGCTCGTTGCACTTCGATTTCCACCGTGGCAGTCATCTCGGGACGCAGTAGTTTCATGACTCCCCTCGACATTAATCAACGTTTCGAAACTGACCACTTCGGCCAACTTGGTGCCTTTGGGAGAAATCAGGTCGACCGTCCCGGGAATCGGAACGGCCTGGTCAGCCTGCAGGTAAATGTTGACCCTTTGGCCAGAACGCACCAGCCCCACGTCCGTTTCGTCCACGTCCGCTCGCACGCGCATCCTGCTCATGTCGCCAATGGTCATCAGAACGGTACCCGGCAGGTTCGTGGTGCCCGCAATCACGACTTCGCCGACTTCGACATCCAGATCGATCACCGTACCATCCATCGGCGCTCGAATTTCGGTCCGTTCGAAATCCTGTTCGCTGTTACGACGCATGGCAAAGCTCTCTTTCAATTCGTGCTGGCTCATCTCCAGCGTAGCTCCCATCTTGGCAAGTATCGTTTCACCGTCGCGAACTTCGTTGGGCGTGGAGAAGCCGCGCGCCTCGAGCTTCTTGAAACCTGCGGAATCAAGGCGCGCTTTGTTCAAGTCGGCTTCCGCCAGTTCGATGGCTGCCTTGAGACGCTCAATACGCGCTTCGGTAGATTCCAGACGCGCTTTCGCGTCCTCACTGTCAAGTCGCACCAAGAGGTCATTCGCCTTGACGGCGTCTCCCTTCTCCACACAAACCTCTTCCACCAGCCCCATGATCTGCGACGCGATGTCGGCTTCCTCGACCAGCTCAATGGTGCCCGGTGCAGTGACCGTCTGGATAATCAGTGAACGTCGCGGACGCTCGACCTGTACTTCCTTCGTGGGCAGGTTCTTCTTGATCCGCCAGTCGACTCCCAGCATTTCTGCATTCCGCCGAAAATTGACCACTCCGACGGCAGTCACCACAACCGCGAGCAGGGAAAAAATGGCTAATAATCGTCGCATGATTCTCTTTCGCTGACCGACAAGGGTCGAAACGCGTTGTGCTCTCGTTCCAGTCCGATCCTATCGATGCCCACAACAAACAGGGATGTCTAACTCAAAGTGCAAACCTTCCCGCCCTTGCCAATGGATCCAACGCCGGAAAAGCCTGTGATTTCGCCAATCTGCACCGGAATGAGTACCGAACCCATTCCGATGGGAAACGAACCACAAAAATGCGGCTTTACCGGCTACATGGGTCACGTGATTTCCAGTTGGGGTTTCTAAGGAACCGGGGAAAAATAACTTCCAAATTTGCTAGTCCCTCACCCTACCCTCTCCCCAAAGGGGCGAGGGAACTAGGTGAAGTTATTTTTCCCCCGATCCTAAGTGCACATAAGCCACGCTTCTTGCCCATTCATTGGGGAAAGAGCGTCATTCGCATGCTCAGGTTTATGAGCAATGACGCCTGGTAAAACAGGTAGGCCTCCCCGACTGCCAGGATGAAACAAATTATTCCCGCCACAAACGGGTTGGCTTGACCGCGCCGATAGGCACTCCAAGCCATACCGAGCCATCCAACCAGCGCGAAGACGTCTACCTGCTGCAGAGCCGACCATTCGCGCGCGGTGAAGGACTCTTTCGGAAGAAACATCAAGACCGAAGTCTCCACGTGCGGACGATCGAACCCAAACATCAGAATCACCTGCACCGCCAGACCCAGTACCCACACCCCCTGCCACGCAGCGCACTGAGCTACGGCGGCGGGGAACCGCACGGGACGCCCACTCAAGGCCGCCACGGCGCTCAACGCAATGGCGACGGTGAGCCCCGGGCCAACAAAGTGAGAGGAGCAAACAGGAAATCGCGAAGCGCGGTAATCACCGTCCAAAACTTCAGCGTGTCACGCTGCGTCTGGATCGCCTTACGTACCACATCGTCGCTCTCCTCATGCAACTGTCGCCGCTCGACCTCGGCCGCGCCGTTCTCCACCGCCGCCGTCAAATCGTAGTCCACCACGCCCGTGGTCCACACCACTCCGTGAAACACCACCACAAGGGCCATCCAAATGGCCATCAACCACCCCCATGCGGGAGTGTCATTTGGCTGCCGAGGGGAATTGGGTGGATCGGTTGGAGGCTGGCGCGACATGGAATCAATGACCTACGGAGCAGCCGGCGCGGCGGGACGACGACCAAGAGGGCGTGTTTTTTCGCATTCCAATCCCGATTCTGCTCGTCTACCTTCCAAAACGTCAAGGTGGCTGCCCGCCCATGCCTGCTGCGCCCCGACTCGCACACCAAAATAGGCGAGATGTGCGGATAAAACCAGAATTCGTCGAGCCGCGAAGCATGGGGAGACGACACGATGCGACAGGCAATGTCCCCCGATCTTGGCAGGGCGGCGAACGAACAAGGTACTTTGGCATCGATGCCCTCGCCCGCACAGTCTACCGGGACCGATGCGTTCGGCGCTGTCCGGTCAACGCGCCGCAGGAAGACTTCCCTATGGTGGTTTACTCGTCACACGGACGGCCGGTTTCGCGGGGGATGATGAGGAATCAAGAATCCAGCTCACAAACCTCGCATACACGCGGTCTTGACTGATCCCCAAGGAACGTTCACCTATGCTTCGCACTCACCTGGTAGGCTTGATGCTGATACCAACGCTGATGCTCGGCCTCAACAACGCTTACTCCCAACCACCGCAAACAGACGCTGGATCGAAATCGGAAATACCCAGTTTCCTGAAGCCACCCCCAAAGGAGCTATTGCGTCGAGGATTGCAGCCACTATCCACCGAACTGCCCGATACGCGTACTCGTGAGGGCCTGATGCCCCCGGACGCCAGTGCAGGACTGTTCGGGCTCACGGAAATCGATCCTCAACCTGATCGAGGCCTCGAATGGACCAGGATCCGCTATCATTGGGCGGCCTCGGGCAATCGCTACCGGCCGCTCTATTTTGAGGATGCGATGCTGGAGCGGCATGGCCAGGCTCGTCATCCGCTCGTACAACCTTTGGCATCTGGCACCAGGTTCTTCTTGACCTGTCCAGCACTCCCGTACGCCGCCCTGGTGAATCCTCCCCGCCCCGCGACCAGTGCTCTGGGGCATTTTCGGCCCGGCGATGGCACACCGCTTCTGCTGCAACGACCACCCTTGCAGGCCGACGCGGGTCTGTTTGAGGCAGGGATGGTAGTGGGCCTGATTTTCATTATCCCGTAGGGCCTCAGGGCCGCCGGGCATATATGGAGGACGGAGGTCCACGTCCGACTCGACGGACTTGGAAGTCCGTCGTACGGCTATGGCACACGGCGTCGATGCTCGGCAGCATGATTACCCCCCTGGGCAGGGGATCAAAGAGGCACGGCGTCCGGGTCCTTGGGCTCGGCACATCGGCCGCGAAGACTTCGCAATCTGCAAAGTCACCGCTATCACGTCAGAATGCGTGACGATACCTCGTGCCGGAGGTGTGAATTGCTCCAGTCCGAGGAATGTTGCCGTCGATACGACTGACAGGACCGTCCTCACCGTGCGCACTCCAACTCGGCGCGTCCCGCCAAAACTACCTGCATCGCACACACACTCCACGGACCCGCGCGTGATGTTTTGTCGCCGAAGCCTGACGACTCTGTTGACGACGCTGCTCATTGCGGCGCCGCTGCTGACGTCACCGGGCTGCTGGTTCGGCCAACGTGAGTTCCGGTTCCCCGAACATCAGGTCGGCCCCTATCAGTCGGTCGCCACGCAGATCGAGTATCCTGATGTGGAAACCACGATGGCGCCCGAGATCGCGGCCAGCAACGGGCCTCGCACCACGGACAACCCACGCGATCAGGAATCGCTCAGCCTGACACTGGCCGAGGCCATGCAGATGGCGCTGAGCAACAGCAATGTGATTCGGAGCCTGGGAGGAAACGTGCTGCTGGCCTCGTCCGGTTCGCAGACCATGTTCAACCCGGCATTGATCGAGACCGATCCGCGCGGCAGCGTCGAGGCGGCCTTGAGTGCTTTTGATGCCCAACTCAGCTCCAGCATCTTCTGGAATCAGATTGACCGACCTGCGAATCAGACTTTTCAACAGCTGTTCCTTGGGTTTAGCCAACAATGCACCAGCGCCTATCAAATTGAGATGGCTAAGACGACGGCTACAGGCGCGCGTTTCGCCTTGCGTCACCACGTCAACTACAACCGCAACGAAATTGACTATCGCGCGAATGACGATTCTCAACTACCGTTCCGGTTCCAGAGCGCTACGATATCGACTACGAAGCAGAATACCGTCAGCCACTACTCCAGGGCGCCGGCGTGGAATTCAACCGGATCGCAGGCCCCAACTCGACAGCCGGCGGTGCCAACGGCGTATTGGTGGCACGCATTAATACCGACATCACTCTGGCAGACTTTGAGGCGGGCGTCACCAGTTTCGTCGCCGATGTCGAACAAGCCTATTGGGATCTATACTTCGCCTATCGAGACTTGGACGCCAAGCTGGCCGGACGTGACAGCTCCCTGGTTACGTGGCGGAATATCGCCGAGCGGTTACGGATCGGACTGCGAGGCGGCACTCCCGAAAACGAAGCGCAACTCCGCTCGCAGTATTTCTCCTTCCAGGCCGCGGTGGATGACGCGTTGAGCAACCTGTACTCTCGAGAAGAGCGTCTGCGCTATATGTTGGGACTGGCTCCCAATGGCCCGCAACTGATTCGCCCCGCCACGGAACCGACGACCGCCAAATTGGTATTCCCTTGGGAATCCGTGCTGAACGAAGCCTACATTCGCCGAGTGGAATTGCGGCGGCAGAAATGGCAGATCAAGCGACGCGAACTCGAACTGGTAGCGGCCCGCAACTACATCAAGCCTCGACTCGACGCCATCGCGCTGTATCGGTTTCGCGGCTTGGGAGACAATCTAATCGGTTCGCCGGGTCCCACGGGCACTGAGAATGCGTACCAGAACCTCACTACCGGTGATTTCCAGGAGTGGCAAGTTGGCCTCACACTGGATATCCCAATCGGATTTCGCCGCGAATTCACGGCGCTGCGCAACGCAGAGCTGCAGCTGGCTCGCGAACGGGCCATCCTCGAGGAACAGGAGCTGCGAGTATCGCACGACCTGAGCGAAGCCATCCGAAGTCTGCAGCGGGCCTTTCAACTGATGAAAACGAACTTGAATCGGCGCGTGGCCGCATACTACGAAGTGGAAGCCTTGCGCGCCCGCTTTGATGTCGGCTTCGAGCAGCTGGATGTGCTGTTGCGTGCCGAACAACGACTGGCGGACTCTGACAGTTCCTACTACCGATCGCTGGTCGACCATGAGCTGGCCCTCCGCGATGTCCATCGCGCCAAAGGCTCCCTGCTGGAGTACGACGGTGTCTCGCTGGCGGAGGGCCCCTGGTCATCGGACGCCTATCGCGATGCTCTGCAGCGGTCGCGACACTTTGCGCCGCGCATCATCGACTACGGACTGAGCCAACCGCCTCCTGTCAGCCGCGGCCCTTACCTGCAGGAATCGCCTGCACCGATCGCCAGCCCAGGTCTCGAAAACGTGGAAACACCGGCCCCCGACAGGTTACCAAGCCCGGACGAGCTGCTTGATCCGACCCGACCAGATTCCCCGCCTCCAGGGCGTCGCCCCCCCCTGCCAAACTGATCCAGAACCCAGCGGCTGTGGCTCTGGGGCGGCCATTCGATGCCGGCTGTTTGCCAGCCTGCACCCCCCCCACAAGCAGCCCCCGCAAGTCGCCTTGGGTGTCGCCGCCAAGTTGGCGACACGAGCAACCAGGTCGGAGTCACCGCGACGGCGCCGGGCGGTCGTGTCTATAATGAGAGGGTTGTATCCCCACCGGGCAATCCGCCTCGTTGTTTCACACAAGTCTGATTTCCGCTGGGCTCGTGCCAGTGGGATGACAACTGGTTGGCTACGCCTCACCCATACTATTCTTCCGCTCTCCGCCGGGCCTGCCCCGGGAAGGGGCGACTTTCAGGCTACAGCGCCGGCGACAGTCGCACCATTTTCCCAACTTTGGCTGGCCTGGTTGCCGGGCCGAGGTCGTAATGTAACTGGTCTAAACCACCCCAGAACCTGCTTATGAGAAGTTCGTTTTCCGAAATGATTCGCTGGTCGCTCACTGTGATGGTCATCTTGGCGACGTCCGCAACGTGCTTCGGTGAAGGACCTGCTTCCGACATCGTGGTCCCCGCGGGGTTCGAAGTAAGTCTATTTGCTGATGACGATTTGGCTCACGATATTTTCTCCTTGACGATCAACGCCCAAGGACAGGTTGTGGTGTCGGGCCCGGGCTACGTACGCACGCTGATCGATAGTGATCAGGACGGGCGAGCGGATACCTACCGGACGTATGCCGATGGACCCAGCACTGGAGCGCAGGGACTGTGTTTCGACGGTCATGACCTGCTCTGTACCGGCGACGCGGGACTATTGCGGTATCGCGACCGTAACGGTGACGGTCAGGCGGACGGTCCTCCCGAGCAACTCATGAACTTGAAGACTGGTGGTGAACACTTCGCACATGCCGTGCAGAAAGGCCCTGACGGATGGTGGTACGTGATGCTCGGAAACCTTGCTGGAATCAGCGACAAAGATGTGTCGCTTCCCAGCTCTCCCGTGCTCAAACCGTCGGCTGGTGTGCTGATGCGCATGGCACCTGATTTTTCCGGTACGGAAATCGAAGCAGACGGATTTCGTAATCCGTACGACTTTGCCTTCCATGCCTGCGGTGATGCGTTCGCCTTCGACAGCGACGGGGAACGAGACGTTTCCCTACCCTGGTATCGTCCCACGCGTGTCTTTCAGATCCTGCCTGGACGGCATGCGGGCTGGGTCAGTGCCAGTTGGAAGCGGCCCGATTACTATCCAGATATGCTCCCTGTTTCCGCCGACTGCGGCCGAGGATCGCCGACGGGAGTTGTGGCGTATCGCCATGACCGATTCCCCGCCAGGTACCACGACGCGTTGTTCTTGTTGGATTGGACCTTCGGCCGTGTTTTCGCTCTGTCGTTGTCCCCAGACGGTTCCAGCAGGCGAGGTCAAGCCGAGTTGTTTCTGACGGCGAGGGGAGAATTCGGGTTTGCGCCCACAGACATCGCCGTGACACCAGAAGGCGACTTGATGATCAGTGTTGGTGGACGCGGCACGCGCGGTGGTGTCTACCGCGTTCGCTATGTCAGGAATGATCACGACGAGCAGCCGACCGACCAGGCCGACGACCTCGATCCGCTCACAACGTGCCTTCAATCACCCCAGCCGCTGGCCAGCTGGTCCCGAGCGCATTGGATCCCGTTAGCGCGCCGTTTGGGCAAGGAATCGCTGGTCGTCGCAGCGCTCGACGCACAGCGACCAGTCGCTCAGCGCATCCGAGCAATCGAGATACTTACGGAGTTGTTTGCCGGTGTCGATGCGGCTTGCGCCACGGCCCTTGTGGATGACCCTGCTCCTGGCGTGCGTGCTCGAGCAGCCTGGTCCATGGGACGACGCCCCATTCAACAAGACGGACTCCCTATTGTCGCTCGTCTTCTCCAGGATGCCGATCCGGTTGTGGTTCGCTGCGCCTTGGATGCTCTGCTCCGGAACACCACAGCCGTTTCTATCGCAGAGGTTTTTCCGCAGCTATTGCGACTATTGGACTCACCCGATCGTTATGTCTTTCAAGCAGCCTGGAAAGTCGTGTCCCGACTCAGCCCGCAACAACAGGACTATTTTCACAAGCGAGTCTTGCAGCAGTCGGCGCGTGCTCAAGTGGCCTATGCGCTTTCCGTTACCGATCGGCAACCTCGGCTTAATAACACAGCCCTGGAACTTGCCTGGAAGGTCGTGTGCACGTCGCCCGACCCAGCGCTTCGACTCGATGCAATCCGTGCTGTCCAGATGGCCCTGGGAGACGTGGGGGGTCGCCGCGGACTGTTTCCCGTTTACGACGGGTATGTCAACGGCCTCGACACCGCGAAGCAGCAGATTATCGACCTTGGAGAATTGTCCGAGATATTCCCCAGCGGTGAGGCGTCTATCGATCTGGAGTTGGCTCGGCTGATCGCCATCCTTTCTCCCGCTCATTCCACTCTGGCACAGAAACTCGTCGGTCAACTGAGCGAGCAGTCACATCCGGTGAACGATCTGCATTACCTGATCGTGTTATCCCGCCTGGCAGCACCTTTGTCGCCCGATCTGCGGGAACACGTGGCCACGGCATTAGTTCGTTTGGAGACCAAGCTGCAGTCAGCCGGGTTGCAGCAAGACCTGAACTGGGATCTGCGAGTTGGCGAGATGTACGGCTGCCTCGTGCAACAAGACGCGCAACTGGCGGAAGCGGTCGTCTCACATCCGCAGTTCGGCTTGCCCGGCCACGTCGTTTTGGCTCGCGAACTGGACCAACGCCTGCGTTCTCGTGCCGCCGAGCGCGTGACACAGTATCTCGAACAGCACCCGGACGTGCCTTGCAGCAGCGACGTGGTGTTCCTGCTCGGCCAGTCAGACAATCCCCACCATCGCGACTTGGTACGGCAGCAGTTCGATGATTTTGCCTTGCAGAACGCAGTCATTATGACGCTCGCGGACCGACCCGAGGAAATCGATCGGGCCCGGTTTGTGGTCGGGCTGGCATCGCCTGATTTCGCCGTGTTGCGGGCCTGCGTCACGGCCCTGGAAACGCTCTCGGCATGCGAGGAAGCCGCCGATCAATTCGCTTTGCTCGATGCCCTCCGGAAACTGGGGGCCGATCAGCGGGAACGTGTGCTGCGTGACCGAATCGCCAGACTGCTGCAACGCAACCTGGGACGGAGCTTTGGGTATCGATTCGGACTCACCACGAATGCGCCGCAGACCTGGTCGATTAATGGCTGGACCGCCTACCTGAAACAGCGGTTTCCTCAGGCCGCGGCCTTGTTGCTGACGTCGTCCGAGCAACAGTTAGCCCAACTGCAAGAGCTGTTAACAGCGGTGGATTGGAATCTGGGCGAACCCCAACGTGGGCATACGTTGTTTCAGAAACAATCATGCAACGGCTGTCACAACGCCAGGACCGCTGCAGGGCCCGATCTGGCGGGAATCGGCAAACGGTTCTCGCGCGACGATCTATTCACCGCCCTCGCCTTCCCCAACCATGACGTCTCGCCCCGATACAACACCACCTTGATCCAAACGGCCCGCGGTAAAATCGTCAGCGGACTGGTCGTTTACGAGTCCGCGGATGGTGTCACGCTGCGCGATTCCACCAACCAAACCCTCCGCATTGAATCAGACCAGATCGATACACGGCACGAAATAGCAACGTCGCTCATGCCGGCCGGCCTCCTTGATGGGCTCGCCCCAAAAGACCTCGCCGATCTCTACGCGTACCTGCGAGGTCTGTAATCTGTGTCCCCATTCGCGGCCGCGTATGTCGGTTTCGTGGAAGAGGAAAAACAGACGGCAATACCTCGGACGCCATGCATGACATACACCATGAGCGGCAGTTGCCGCTGGGAAATCCGCATTTCTTTCGCTCTGCCGGTCCGCAGCCATAACAATGTTGGTTTAAACTGGTAGCTGTCTCCTTCCATGTCAGGCCAAACGCACGTTTTTCACACGCACCTTGTCACGACAGGACCCGCTCATGGATTCGCAAACACCCGGTGTCCCGGAAGAAATCCAACGCTGGCTGACGGCGGCCGTCCAGCAGGAAGCATCCGATCTGCACCTGGTTGTGGGGCATCCGCCCGTGCTGCGCGTGCACGGTGTGCTTCAGCCGTTGGATGAACCGGACCTGGGCAAAACGCAGCTGGAACAACTGCTCCCCATGGCCTGTCCAGCGCCCTATGCGGAGCGTTTCAAACACGAGAAGAATACGGACTTCTCTTTGGAGATCCCGATCGCGAATCACCCGCAGCGATTTCGCGCAACTATTTTCTGAACGGTCAGAACATGGGGGCCTGTTTTCGCGTGATTCCCGCCACGATTCCCGATTTTCCCTGGGCCAATTTCCCCTTGGATCTGGCCGCTCGGCTCACCAGTTTCCGCAACGGCTTGATCCTGGTGTCGGGAGTCACCGGTTCGGGCAAAACAACCACCTTGGCAATGTTGATCAACAAGGTGAATCTTGCCGGCGGGTCACGGATCATCACGATCGAAGAACCGATCGAGTATATTTTTCCGCGCGTGCCAACCTCGGTGGTCACGCAGCGCGAAGTTGGCGTGGACGTGACCACGTTTGCCGACGGGCTGAAGTATGGACTGCGTCAGGATCCGGACGTGATTCTGGTCGGCGAGATTCGCGATCGCCCCACGGCGCAGATTGCGTTGAGTGCCGCGGAAACGGGACACCTGGTTGTCTCGACCCTGCATACGCGCGATGCCAAGGGTGCCATCTCACGCTTTGTGGATCTTTTTCCGCAAACCGTGCAGCATGAGATCCGAGCGCAGCTGGCGATGGGACTCCGAGCGGTGGTCAGCCAACATTTGCTGCCCAGTATCGTACCGGGCACCAAACGGGAGTTGGCCCTGGAGATCATGTTTAACAATTCGCCGATCGCCAGTGCGATTCGGTTCGGGAAACTGGAATCGGTCGACACCTGCATTTTGACCGGTCGAGCGGCCGGGATGTTGACGCTCGATGAATCGATACGCCGCCTGATGCTCGACGACCGCATTGATCGCCAGACGGCCGAACATTTTGTGAGCGATCTCGCGGCACTCGATCGGCGAAGATAAAGCAGCGGGCCGCTGCGAGGCCGAATCACACCGCGGCTTGTTGCGATCTCGGCTGCGTGCCGATTGAATTCACCATCTCCGCTCGATCGACCAGTGTTCCAGCGGGTCCCGCTAGTTTTCAAACGGGCCTTCCACCGGCACAAGGCCGGCGGCGTACGGCGTGGAGATGATTTGCAATAGACTGCAGGAGGTCTGTCAGCTCATGGCGGATTCCGCACCATGAGACTACCGATTGCGTGTCGCAACTTGACACTGTTACGATCAGAAATCAGCGTCTCCTCCGGCCGCCATGCGCCGTTGGCTGCTGAGTGCCCCTGCTGAGTGCCCCTGCTGAGTGCCCCTAGGGAAGCACGAACTTTGCGAGAACAACCTATCATGTCCAATCGGTCCATCTCCCGACAGCAGTGTTGGCCGGCACACTCGGGCGGCCTCTTGGCCGTGTATCTGGTGATCCTGACGTCAACGGTCCTCGTGACCACTGCCAAAGCCTCCCCGCCAGCCGATCTGGTACTGCGCGGCGGCAAGCTTGTCACGATGGACGCGGCCTGCCCGATAGCCGAGGCCGTCGCGGTGCGCGGCGGTCACATCGTTTTGGCGGGAACGTCGGACGATGTCGCCGCCACTATCGGTCCTTCCACGCGCGTCATTGAACTGGACGGAAAGCTGGCCATTCCCGGATTCGTGGAAGGTCACGGTCACTTCCTGGGACTGGGCGAATCCAAGATGATCCTTGATCTGGCCGACGCCGCCACCTGGGATGAAATCGTCCAGCAGGTAGCGCAAGCTGCTCGCACCGCACCGGCCGGAACCTGGATCGTGGGCCGCGGCTGGCACCAGAGCAAGTGGGAAAAGTTGCCTGATCCCTGTGTGGAAGGCAATCCGACACATGCCATGTTGAGCGCGCGAACCCCCCTCCATCCAGTAATCCTGACGCACGCCTCGGGGCACATGTGCATCGTCAACGCCCAAGCCATGCAGTTGGCCGGTCTCGACAGTCACACTCCCGTTCCTGCAGGAGGTGAGATCCTTCGCGACGCCGATGGAGAGCCCACCGGCGTGCTGCGCGAGAACGCCATGGGGCTGGTGAGGCGCGTCAGGGCCAGATATCAACAGCAGCTTTCTCCGGCAGAGCAGCGCGAGGAAATACTGACCGCCATTCGCCTGGCAAGTGAAGAATGTCTCCAGCACGGAGTGACCAGTTTTCAGGATGCCGGCAGTTCCTTGGTCACCGTTGACGTCTTCAGGTCACTCGCCGAACAAGGTCGGTTGCCCGTGCGACTCTGGGTGATGCTGAACGCGGGGAACGACGCTTTGGCAAAACGATTGGCCCATTACCGGATGATTGGAGTGGGGCATGACCATCTTACAGTGCGCACCATCAAGAGGCTCGTTGACGGCGCTCGGCTCGCACGGGGCCTGGCTGTTGGAGCCCTATGATGATCTGCCCACCAGCCGTGGTCTCAACACGCTTGCCCTGGATGATTTGCAGGTTACCGCAGAGCTGGCGATCCAAAATGATTATCAGTTGTGCGTGCACGCGATTGGAGATCGAGCCAACCGCGAGGTCCTGAACCTGTACGAACAAACGTTCCGCAATCATCCTGAGAGCAAGGAACTGCGGTGGCGCGTCGAGCACGCTCAACACCTGCATCCAGCAGACATACCTCGTTTCGGTCAGCTGGGAGTCATCGCATCCATGCAGGCGGTTCACGCCACTTCGGACGGACCCTTCGTCGTCGCGCGACTGGGTGAGCGACGAGCTCAATCGGGAGCCTATGCCTGGCGGAGTCTGCTCCAGAGCGGCGCCATCGTCACCAATGGTACCGATGTACCGGTAGAACGTGTCGATCCTCTAGCGGGGTTCTACGCTGCAATCACGCGGAAGATGAAAAATGGCGTTCCGTTTTTCCCGCAGCAGTGCCTGACTCGCGAACAAGCCTTACGCAGCTACACGCTGGACGCGGCCTATGCAGCTTTTGAGGACGACATCAAGGGTTCGCTGACCCCCGGTAAGTTGGCGGATATCGTGGTCTTGTCACAAGACATCATGACCATTGCCGAAGAAGAGATCCGCACTACGAACGTCGTGATGACCATTCTGGGCGGCAAAGTGGTCTATGAATCAAAAGTTGGCCAATAAGTCGCCGTTCGCGCGGCGTGCGGTGAGACAGAGCCGATGGCCGTGTTCGAATGCAGCTTACCCGGTACGTTTCGTTTGCGCAGCCGCGGCGGACGGTCATGGAGACTCACTTCCAGGGAGGAATTCACTGAAGCACGGCTTTAAGTCGTTGCACTCCTGAGTTCGCTGGCGTAAAGTACGGACGCTGGAAACGTTGCCTTGCACCTGGCTGCGGCTCTTGCCGCCTCAGGAGAAATACGATGAGTAGTCGGGCACCTCGGTTCTCGCGACGAAGCGTTCTCAGGGGAGCGGCCGCTGTCGTGGCGGCGCCGATGATCGTGCCAGCCAGCGTGCTGGGTGCCACCGGGCCAAGCCAACGCGTGACACTTGGATTCATCGGGATGGGACTGCACGGAATCGGCTGGAACTTGAAAGGCTTTCTCAAATTCGATGACGCTCAAGTGCTGGCCGTCTGTGACGTAATGAAGTCGCGGCGCGAAGAAGCGCAGAAATTGGTGAACGCGACGTACGGCAACCAGGACTGCGGCAGCTACGCCGATTGGCGCGAGATCATTGCTCGAAGTGATATCGATGCCGTAATGATATCCACCCCTGACCACTGGCACGTACCGATGTCGCTCGCGGCGATACGAGCGGGTAAGGACGTCTGCTGCGAAAAGCCGACGTTCACGATCGAACAGGGACAAGTGCTCAGCCGCAGCGTGGGCCAACACGATGTGGTCTTTCAAACCTCGACAGAAGACCGCTCCATTCCCCTCTATCACCGCATGGCCGAGTTGGTTCGGAACGGACGCATCGGACGAGTGAAGTCGATACATGTCACCTTGCCGGCGGGTACGGTCAAGCCGCAGCCACCCAACCTGGCCCCCGTGCCGGACGGTTTTGACTATGACATGTGGCTGGGGCCGGCCCCTGTGGCACCTTACGCCACAAACCGTTGTGGCAACCAGGAATGGCGTAACATTTTCGATTATTCCGGTGGCAAACTCACCGATTGGGGGATGCATCAGGTCGATACGGCACAGTGGGCAAACGACACGGAGCACTCAGGGCCAATCGAAGTGATGGGCGAAGGCGAGTTTCCCGACGAGAGCAGCTTGTATAACACCGCGATGAAGTACAAGCTGCACTACAGGTATGCCAACGGCGTCGATCTCTTTATCGAATCGGGCGGCACCAGTTTGCGTTTCGAGGGGACCGACGGCTGGGTAGGCAACGAAGGGTGGCGAAAGCCTTTGAAAGCCAGTTCCCAGGCGATTTTGGACAGCGTCATCGGGGCCGAGGAAACCCACCTGTTCACGTGTGCCGGGGGCGAGCATCGGAACTTCCTCGACTGTTGTCGCTCGCGGAAAGTCCCCTACTTCCCCGCCGAGGTGGGCCACCGTTGTGCCACCGTGCTGCACATCGGCAACATCTCCATGCGCCTCGGAAGAAAGCTGCAATGGAATCCTGACCAGGAAGAATTCACCAACGACGCACAGGCTAACGAGATGCGTTCCCAACCGATGCGCAAGCCCTGGACGCTCTGAAATGGATCTCATTTGCGTACGGCCGGCAGCATCATGGGGCTCAGCGGGCAAAGTCGCTTCGCCGGAGTGAGCTCCCGAACTGTCCCTCATGCGCGACCATCTAGCTCGGATTATTCACAAAACTCGTAGGGTGGGTCGAGCAAGCCGTGCTGCGGGTGCGTCTTTGCTCGCTCGTTTTCTGCCCGCACAAACACGGACTGTTGCTGGGGAGCTGATTGGCTTGTGAAGACCCACCAACACGTTGAGCGAGCTTGACCCACCCTACGCGAATCATCCGGGCTAGTTGTTCCTGCCACGCAGCGCCGGGAGTGTTAAGCACGCAATGTGTTCTACGGCCCCAAGTCGGCCCGCATGGGTGCCACCAATTCTTGTATGTGCTGATTGAGCATCGTGGCCAGTGCACGACTCGAGTAATCCAATTCTTGAGCCACGAATTGACGGCGCTGTGCTGTGCCTCTCACGGCCCCAGACGTTCGACCGGCTTCCCATGGCGATCCCACGTCACGTATCGGCTGGTCAGTCGTCTCAACGAAGGGAGATGAAATATTGAGTGTTGGCAAATTACGTGCCGCGCCGGCAGCTGGATCAGATGCAGAAGGGAAGAGCAGAAACAGCAAGATCAATCCAAAAAGCGATTCCACAACTATTGCCCGCAGGGCGATCCTTCGACCAGTACGTCTCATCATTCTCTCTCCGTAGAGTACAGCATCCTCGAGTCAGTCATATCCTGCCACCGTGAGTGACGGTTCCGCGAAGCCGCGCCGCGCCAGCAACGACCGCTGAGACGTGAGACCTCGCGCCGCCGACAGGGCAATCGTAGGCGGCCGCCGAGCCCTGGTCGAACGATCCGCTGTCGATCCGCCGCAAACTGCTCGGCGAGCGCACTTTACGTTGGGCGAATTGCCCCAGCACCTTCCGCTGGACATTCCCTGATTTGAGACGCCACGCAGCACGCTGGCAATGACCAGCGGCAGCCACGAGACGAGGCAGCACTCTATCTTCACGCTTGTGCAAACGTTAGTGTACTTGTGAGTGAAAACCCTCGTGAGAAGCCCTCGGACTCTGAGACAACGACCGCTGGACATTATGGCTCCTGAAACCCTATCCCGCGATGAACTGGCGACTCTCTACCTGGAGCAACTTCCTTACGAACCGTACCCGGTACAGGAAGAGGCGTTGCTGGCCTGGTTCACCGCCGAGCAGGGAGTCTTAGTCTGCGCGCCGACAGGCACCGGCAAGACGATGGTTGCCGAAGCGGCGTTGTTCGAGGCACTTCACAACGGCAGTGTCGCCTACTACACCACGCCCCTGATTGCCCTGACCGACCAGAAGTTCCAGGAAATGCAGGAGGCGGCAGTGCGCTGGGGTTTCTCGGCCGACGATATTGGATTGGTCACCGGAAATCGTCGCGTGAACCCCCAGGCCAGAATCCTGGTGGTGGTGGCGGAAATCTTATTCAATCGCTTGCTGCACCCGACGGCTTTTGACTTCTCCGAGGTGAGCGCCGTGGTGATCGACGAATTCCACAGTTTCAACGACCCGGAACGTGGAATCGTGTGGGAGTTGACTCTGGGCCTGCTACCGCCGCAAATTCGCACCCTGTTGCTGTCCGCCACCGTCGGGAACAGCCAGGAGTTTATTAACTGGCTCGCCCGCGACCACGCGCGGCGTCTGGAACTCGTGCAAAGCGATGAACGTAAGGTGCCGCTGACGTATCAGTGGATCGGCGATATGTTGTTGAACGAGTTTCTTGAGTCGATTGCTGGTGGCGACGAGCAGTCGCGTAAGACCCCCGCTTTGGTCTTCTGTTTCAACCGTGACATGTGCTGGAACGTGGCGGAGCAAGTGAAGGGCAAGAAGCTGATTACGGACCAGCTACAGAAACAACTCGCGAATGAGCTGAGCCGATTCGATTGGTCGCAAGGGGCTGGCCCAAAACTACGACAGTTGCTGTTGCGAGGAGTCGGCGTACATCATGCAGGCGTGTTGCCGAAATACAAGCGAATCGTGGAAGAGTTCTTCCAGCGCAAGCTGCTCTCATTGACGATTTGCACCGAAACACTCTCGGCGGGAATCAACCTACCGGCTCGCAGCGTCATCATGCCCGAATTGATCAAAGGGCCACCGGGTGACAAGAAGTTGATTGACCCCAGTAGTGCGCACCAGATCTTCGGACGGGCAGGACGCCCTCAATTCGACACGCAGGGTTTCGTGTTCGCTCTGGCCCACGAAGACGACGTGAAACTCATGCGCTGGCGCGAGAAGTACGACA
Organism: uncultured Planctomycetota bacterium; assembly: GCA_963700575.1. GTDB lineage: Bacteria > Planctomycetota > Planctomycetia > Pirellulales > Pirellulaceae > JAJRVM01. The sequence goes on from CAVOYC010000007.1 coordinate 36,650, forward strand.
GTATTCCCGAAGACACCAAGGACCCTCAGCTGCGCAAGGCAAAGAAGGCGCTCAAGAAGAAAATGCCGAAGCGCCGCACGACCGAGCAATTTTGGACTGAGACGCAGTTCGACAAGCTACGCAGTTCACCGCCGGGACGACTCTCCAGCCGCGGTGCGTTTCCCTGGCGACTGCTGGCCTACTGGCTGGAAGCTTCACCGGAAGTCAACAAGATCCGCGAATTGGTGAGCAGGCGGCTGTTGGTCGGCAAACGACTGGAAGCCAGCCAGAAGATCGTCAACCGCATGCTAATGACCCTGTGGACCGCTGGTTATGTGACGCTGGACCCCGAACCTCCCAAAGGCGATCCGTCAGACTCAACAGTGAAATTGGGCCTTGCCCCGGTGAATCTAGACCTGCGCCGCCCAGCAGCTCGACGGACGGTTCCCCCCAGGCAGATGCTTCGGGGCAACGCGAAACCTACCGGCCGCATTTCGCCCATCCGACCTCCGAACTGCCCAAGCTGCTGTTGTTGCGGGGCGTCAATCCGCTCTACGGAGTATTCCTGGTCAACCAGCTGGGGATCGCCGATCAGAGCGAAAGGATCCAGGCGCTCGAAAGTGTTCTGGAACTCCCCCCGTCGGTTGCCTATCACCTGCACGTCCCGCCGCAAGATGAATTGCCTCCCGGACCGCTCGCCACCACGCGGCTCGATATCCACCTGCTACAACTGGGACTGGTCACCGCGGAACAGCTGGGCGCCGCCGAGCCTGAAGAGCGCGATGGGCCGCGCGCCTTTTACGAAGAGGACCGAGTATTTGTCTTGACATTGGCCGACAAACTGCGGATGTGGTTTGACAACGACTTCCCCGGTGTTCAAGATCTGCGTACCCGTGGGGTCTGGTGCGCGGGTGAACTGCTGGAATATGGTGGGGATTTCAACAAGTTTATTACCAGTAAAGGGCTTCAGAAACAGGAAGGTGTGCTTTTTCGCCATCTGCTGCGACTGATCCTTTTGATCGGGGAACTCACCCAGCTCTGCCCTCCGGAAATATCACCCCAACAATGGCGTGAAGAGCTCGGCGAGATCGCCGATCGCCTCACGACAACCTGCCGTCATGTCGATCCGACCAGCACCGACAAGGCCCTCGAACAAGCTCAAGCGGCCGCCGAAAGCGAGTTTTGACACCGGTGCGAGATGGCAGGCAGAAACCCTGTTCGCGGAGTGTCTGACTGCTCAAGAGCGCCCGCGACTCCAGACACGCCTCTCAGGTACTTGTCTCCCACCGGGGATCCAGGTTACGCTGGGCACGAAATACGTCCTCCCGCGCAGCGACCTGGGCCGGATTCCCGCGCCTCCCCGATTCTCGTGGTTCGACATCCCCACGATGACGTTGTCATGAGGTTAAACCGCCGTCACGCATCCTGTTGAACAGCAATCAAGGTACTCAGCAACGAAGGCGACAATCCAACATGCTCGATCTATACGAGAAAATTGAAACGGCGGCGGCCGCGATCCGTCACCACTGGGACGCGACACCGCGAGTGGGGATCATTCTCGGCACGGGGCTGGGCAACCTGGTGGAAGAGATAGAAGTCGAGACAACCATCGATTACGAGGGGATCCCTCATTTCGTCAATTCCACGACGGTCGGCCATCGCGGTCGACTTGTATGCGGCAGGCTGGAGGGGGTCTCCGTCATGGCGATGGAAGGCCGTTTCCACATGTATGAAGGATATTCGCTCAGGCAAATTACGCTGCCGGTGCGAGTCATGAAGGCATGTGGAGCCGATCTGTTAATCGTCTCGAATGCTTCCGGCGGGATGAATCCCTATTTCCGAGCCGGTGACATCATGGTCATTGAAGATCACATCAATCTCATGGGAGACAACCCTTTGATCGGTATCAATGACGACCGGCTGGGGCCTCGTTTTCCAGACATGAGTGAGCCATACGATTTGAAACTGATCGACGCCGTGATGGAGGTAGCGCGGCGGGAAGACATCGTCGCTCACAAAGGAGTCTTTGTGGCCGTGGCAGGTCCGAATCTGGAGACACGTGCCGAGTATCGCTTTCTGCGCACCATCGGCGCCGATGCGGTCGGCATGTCAACGGTGCCCGAGGTGATTGTGGCCGTGCACAGCCAAATGCGCGTGTTGGGACTTTCCATCATCACCGATATGTGCCTTCCCGACGCACTCAAACCAGCTGACGTCGAGTCGATTATCGCGGTAGCCAATCAGGCCCAGCCGCGACTTACCAAGCTGGTCATGGGCGCTGTGAAAAGCGCGCCGGTTGGTGGCCGAGCCCGCTAGGGTTTTTGGCAAGTGACATGCGCAGCATGATGGTGGCTGCGGCACGCGGCCGCAGTACGGCGGCAAGATGCCGCCGCCCTTTGGTTTGCGGAAAGCACTGACGAATGGACGATGGCGAGAAGAACGTTGTCGCAGCAGCGGTGAAGGTGGTTCAACGACGTTGGCCCACTTCCCCCAGCGTAGCCATGGTGCTGGGCACCGGGCTAGGGAGGTTGTCGGAGCAGGTTTCCGTGGACGCCGCCATTGGCTATGCGGAAATTCCCGGTTTCTTGCCGACAACCGCCGTCGGTCATCGTGGCCAACTGATCTGCGGCTCGCTGTCCGACGTGCCCGTGATGGTGCTGGACGGACGCTGCCATCTCTATGAGGGCTACACCGCTCAACAAGTCGCGTTTCCCGTGCGTGTCTTGTTTGATTGCGGCGCGACAACGCTGGTCGTCACGAACGCCAGCGGCGCAATGAACCCGAGTCTTGCTTGCGGCGACGTGGTTGTGATCGAGGATCACATCAATCTCATGGGCCCGCTATGGAGAGAAGCGCCCGGTTTGGCGATGAGTGTCCGCCCAGCGCGTCCAACTCCCATGCCCTATGACGAACGTCTGTTGCAGCAGGCATTGGGGCTATCCCGTCGCCACAACCTGGTAGCTCATCGGGGTGTGTACGCGGCGGTTACCGGGCCCAACTATGAGACACGGGCAGAATACCGGTTCCTGCGCCGCATCGGGGCGGACGTGGTCGGAATGTCTACCGTGCCGGAAGTTCTGGTCGCCCAGGAACTGGGAATGCGCGTGCTGGGACTCTCGATCGTCACCAATGTGGCACGGCCAGATGCTCCCCATGTGGTCAACGCCTCACACGTCGTCAGCGCCGCGGAACAAGCCGAACCACACGTTCAAATGATCGTGGAATCGGTGCTTGCATCGCTGTGCCACTAATGTCTTGTCGTCAGTCACGTACTACCGGCAGAGCCGGTAGCTTGAGGAAGCCGTGGCGTTGTTGACCGCCGTCTACGACCATTCTCCGCGAAACCGTATGGCACTCACTCGACGTTCACGTCGGGGACCCACTGAGTACCACCTATTCGGAACGAAAGTCTGTTGACGGGCGTTCTCGATGTGAGGGCTTTGGCCACCGCGGGATGGCTCAAGCCCAGTTGAGCGAGAAGCCCCGTGCAGCGGGACTACCGTTACGAACCAACTCGCAGACCCCGTGCTGAAGCACGGGGCCAATACGCTTCGCGACAGCATCCATCAGCGGGCGTTCGCAACGACTTCATACTACACGCCGAATGATTCACACAGGCGGGCGGCAGAGCCTTGCACATTCTCACCAACGGAGCTGGTGGATTACCTTGGATTCAGGATCGACGAAGCCATAACTGTCGTATTGTCTCTTCTCCCCCGCCCCGAAGCGAATAGCGAGGGAGAGGATGAAGGTGAGGGGCAAGAAAAAGTCGGCCACTTATTGTCTCGCCAATTCTAAGCCGTACGATGGACGTCCGCGTCCGTAAAAATGCACACCTTTACTGTACAACGGACGCACCCCGACGATTCACGGTGGTAGGGTGCTTGCAGCGGCCAGCCGCCAAGCGTAGATTTCGTGAATCCATTCGCTTCAGTGCCTCAACACGCGGCCGCGTGGCCAGGCAGGCGAACAGTCTTTCCAGCGGATAATTGTTGAGAATCTTTTGCGGGTGACGATTGCAGTCGCAACCGCTTCTTTCCAAACCAAGACGGGCGAATGACCATGAGCAATGACGCTATGCGAGGGGAAGCAACCGAAAAGCGATGGCAACCGCTCAACGCGGTCCAACGGCGAGTGGTTGGCGTGCTGATCGAAAAAGCCAAAACGACTCCCGATTCCTATCCTATGACACTTAACGGGCTGACCAACGGCTGCAATCAGAAGTCGAACCGCTCGCCACAAATGGATTTGTCGCCGGAAGATGTGGAGCAAACAATAGAACAGTTGCGGGAAATGGGCGCCGTCACCGAAGTGCAGTCGAGTGGACGTGCCGCCAAGTTTCGGCACTACATGTACGAATGGTTAGGGGTCGACAAGATCGAATTGGCTGTCATGGCGGAACTGCTGCTGCGTGGCGAGCAGACGATCGGCGAACTGCGTGGGCGCGCTTTGCGCATGGAACCGATCGCGGATCTCAGTGCGCTGCGCCCGGTCCTCGACTCCCTGATTCAGAAGGACCTGATTGTCTCTTTGACTCCGACGGGACGGGGGCAGACGGTGACGCATAACCTGTACACCCCCGAACGTCTGGAAAAACTCAAGCAGCAGTACGCATCGGGCCAGGGGGCCCCCGAAGGCTCCGCATCGAGCACCCGATCTGCGCCAGCGTCGCACGCACCCCCCGCCGTTTCGGCAGAGGATTTCGCAGCCCTCGAATCCGAGGTTGCTCAGTTGCGCGTGGAAGTCAGGCGACTGAGCGACGAGATCGAGCAACTTAAAGGGGGGATCTGAGACGATCTTCACCGCTGCTCGGTCCACTGCCAGCCCATCGGTGTTTCCAAATCATATGCTGCCAGTTTGGCCCACGGCGTTCCGGCGTGCTCGTCAACCACCCGTTGCAGATGGGTCGTGGCCCGCTCAATGAGGTTCTGCAGCGCACTACTGGCCTCCGTCGTCTCCGCCCGTTGCAGCACCCACGTTGTGCTCTCGGACTGCTCAAATGTCTTGCCGCGTTTCAATGCCGCGAGCATGGAATTGTAGCCGTCGATCCGCGCTTTGGCGGCACACACACGCCCGAACGCTAAATCAAAACCTGCCTTCCAGCGAGGCCGAGTCAACCGTGGCGCATCGGCAGCTCCTTCACGCAGCAAATCGTAGAGCTGATCCACGGCCGGAGCCACTTTGGCTGCCGCCTGTTGGGCCTTGTCCAGGCGATTCTTGAGATCGGCCTCGCTGCGTTTCACGAAATGGAGCTGTGGATCTCGCAGCACATCCGTCGGCGGCAGCTGTGCCGCTTGATGCAGAGCCATGCCGGTTGAATTCCCTTCCAAAAAGGCCTGGTACATCTCCGCATCCCACGATTCCGGTTGATAACGCCGCATCACCTGAGCATCAAAGGAAATCACTTCACTGGTCGGCCAAGCGCGCCGCCGAGCGGCAAACGAAGAAGCCCGCGCGCTGCCACGCCGAACGGCCAGCAGTGCACCGCCGCTCTCGCGGCAGAGTCGCTCCAAGGCAAAAGGTCCGAACCCGGAATCCAACAGTTCCATCTCTTCGTCGAATCGTTCAAATTTCAAATGAATTCGTTCCAGCGACCGTGATTCGGGGCCCTGCAAAATCGGTTGCCACGCTCCCACCGCCAGCGGTTCACGCAACTCGCCGCCGGCACGGCCACCCGGCTCACCCGACTCGACATCGGCATCCAGTGCCGCGGTCCTGCCAAAGGGCGCAGGGACGCCAATCACATACACCGGCAACGCATACTTCCGCGGTGGGCCGATCAACTGATCCACGGCCTGCCAGTCGTCGCCCGCTTCGTCAGTCACGATTACGAACAGGACTTCGCGACGCTGCTCTACTCGAACGGGCAAGTACTCCTGCAGCGCCTGCCGGATCGCCTCGAACGTGACTTCGCGTCCGCTCTCCTCCCTGCGCAGCCCATCGATGGCTCGCAGCACGTCGTCAGGATCACTGCTGCGCCGGACCACAAAATTAACGTCTTGGCTCACGGTCAACACAGCAGACTCGAGCCTGTCCGCTTGTTGGGCCAGCAGCTTCGGGGCGACTGCTGCATAAAACTGTCGAATGTCGCTGTGAATTTCACTGCCCCACTGCATAGCGCTGGGCGAGATGTCAATTAGCCAAACCACCAAAGTCGGCGCAAACTCGATCGCATCTTGCACGATCGCCAGCACGCGTTCGGTCGCTTCAGCCGAGGAGAGCATATGCTGGTTGCCACCTGCCATCGAGGAGCGAGCGGAGGAAATCTCCAGCGACGTTCGTGGCTGTCTTACCCTCCTCCGATCTTGGTCTGAGCGGCTTGGCTCGCGAGTCGCTTGGGCCTGACCAGGCGGTGACCGGTTCGATCGAACTCGTGCGTTCGACTCCCCCTGCGAACTCGTCGAAGATCGCGAGTGACACCCGACCAGCTGAATGACGCTGATCCCCAGGGCCAAGACAAGCAGGCGTAACATCCAATTCATACCTTTCAGCCACGGTCCAGACTCGTGCGGTGTGTTCACCTCAACAATCAGGGTGAAGAGCTGTTCTCATCGGCGTAGGACACCGCGTCCAAGCGGTGTCCATAGTAGTGCCAAACCACGTTCCACCGGCCGTTTGCAGACCTCACGTAACGTGCGTTGTGGCCACAACGGGAAACGGGTCACCAAAGACGGACATCGACGGACTTGGAAGTCCGTCGTACACATTTTGTATGCAACGCTAGGGTAAACGCTCGTGGACACGGCAAAACGAGGGGGTCGTGAAGAGGCTTGATCGGCCACACGAACCGCCTGGCAGTCAACGTTGCTCAATGGACCGCAGTTTCTGCTTAAGCTGCTCGTGCATCTGCTGGTACTGCTGGTTGCCAGATTCCACGCGGAGGGCCGATTCCAGGGCGGCGAGTGCCCCAGGCAAGTCACCGTTTCTCTCATGCGTCCCGGCGAGGATCACGTAATTCGCCGCCGTGGGAGCTCAGCTTGACGGCTGTCTGCGCCAGAGTGAGCGACTCGGGGGAATTCCGATTGGCCCTGACGTACAACTCGGCCAGGGCCGCGAAACCCGAGGGGTCGTCGGGTCTCCTCTGGCAGAGTTTCTGGAGCGCTCGTTCGGCCGCATCGAACCGGTTGAGGCTCAGATTCAGCCGGGCAATTTCCAGGGCATAGGTGGAATTCTCGGGCTCGAGCTCAGCCAGCTGCCCCAAGAGACCGATCGTCTTCAAAGGCTTCTGCTGCTGCAGGTAAAAATATGCCAGCGCCTGTCGGCAGTTGATATCTTGTGGCGCCAGCACTGTTGCCCGTTGCCAGAGCCTCTCGGCCATCGAATCGTCACCATGTACCGCGTGAAGGTGAGCGGCATAAGTGTACAGTTCGGCGCCCTTCTCGCTCATCGCTCGCAAATCCGCAGCGGGTTCACCCGCCGGGGGCGGCGCCTTGCCGCACCGTCAGGGCTTCCAATTCTTTCAGGGCACGCATGTGTTTCGGGTCTCGCTCCAGGCAGAGTCTCCAGTACTTCTCCTCCTCCGCGGTGTTGCCCAGATGGGCTTGCAGCCGCGCCATGACCGAGTACGTCTCGGGATCATCGGGGTAGCTGGCCACGAGTTGGCCCATTACCGATAACACCTCTGCTTGAAGTTCCTCGCTGTCAACCGGCGGATTTGTGGGCAGCTGCAGTGTGTCCGAAACAGCTCGCGGCGCATCGTTATCTGCTTGCCCAGGGAACTGCGGCGCCCCGTCGCGCCGCGGCCTGACGCGAGTGGGCTCACTATGGTAGGAGCTGAAGAAACCCGATACCAACGAGGCGAGTACTAAGCCGCCAAGCAGCAGTCTCCGGCTCGATTTTCGACCAGCCGATTCTGGCACGGCCGAAAGCGGGTCGTCATTCTTCCGCAATTCCACCATCACTCGCCCCTTCAGGGATCAATGAAACATTGCCTCCCGCGAAACCAACGTCTTTCTCGCCCCAGCGATTGCGCCACAACACAATCCGCTCCACACGGTCGTACGGCGCGAAAGCGTGCATGCCGCCGGTCACCAAATCGATTTCGCCATCGGCATCGAAATCTCCCAGAGTAAGTGCCTGAAGGTGCGAGGGGCTGTTGGAGATGTCCCGCGGACGGAACCGCATGTGGCCGTCGTTCTCCAACCAGATCAGGCTCTGGGCACTGGGGTCATCCCAGTTGTTGAAGGCGCTCGCGACGAACAGATCCAGGTCGCCATCGTGGTCGACATCGGCGGGCTTAGCCGCCACGGCGCCACCGAAGGAGGCAATGCGATGGTAGCGAAACTGCAGGTCACCCTGATTCTCGAGCCACTGCACGCCGTGCCAGGGCCAGGGATGCGGCGGGAAATAGTCGAACGCATCGCCGTTGGTGTAGAGCAGGTCGGCGTCGCCATCCTGGTCGAAATCGCACGTCCACATTCCACTGGACCCAAAGTCTGCATTGTCCGAGCCAAATATCCGATGGGGCGTGAAGCCACCCTTTCCATCGCCCGCGAAGATGTAGATCTCTTCCCACTCCTGGCTGACCAGTACCGCGATATCAACGTGCCCATCTCCGTCGAAGTCGGCAATCTCGCAGTGGATCGGCCCGGACCGCGTCTGCAGCATGTGGCTTTCAAAATTCCAGTCGCCGAGGTTCTCCATCCAACGCGTTTCGCCGTCGTCGTAGCCGAATTGAGCGACCGCCAGATCTCGATCTCCGTCACCGTCGAGGTCGGCAGCACGCACGTCCGAAACTCGCGCAATGCGCTCAATGATCAAGTGCCTCGTGAATTGCATATTCCCCGTGTTCTCCAGCACTACGATCGATCCGATCCGATCGTTGTTGGGGTAAAGCATGCCCAGCACGGCCACTACGAGATCGAGGTCCCCGTCACCTTCAAAGTTGACAGCCTGCACGTGCGCCGGCGCGATCAGGTCGGTTGAACAGGGCCTTCTCCGTGAACGTGCCTTGCGGGTACTGGCGGATCCAGGAGAGCTGATTGGCTTCGCAATCGCAAACCAATACGTCAAGCAGATCATCCTGGTCCAAATCGACTGCCTGGACGTAAGAAATCTTGGGAGGCGTCGTGAAGCCGGCCCCGATCGATTCGGAGACCAGAAAATCAACTTTCTCACCTTTCGGCAGCGCGTTGTCCGGCACAGAGCCAGTACCTGTTTCGCCGCCTCCGAACATCCGCCCCACAACCTGCGACCACGTCATCCCCGTCCGGTGAGCCTGGTATCCGACCACGCCCAGCGGAATCCCCACCAGCACAAACAGGGTCATCAATGAGAGTCCGATGCCGAATCTGTTACGTTTCATGGATCACCAAACAACACGTCTTGCACCAACCGCAGCTCAGATTCCGTTATCCGAGGTAGAACACCACGAACACATCTTATCCTGCCGGCTGGAGGACGACGAGGGACGCTCTGGCCCGGACTATTCACGAATGCCAAGATGTGAGTAAGGACAAGCGATCCAGCACCACCGAAATGCGTCCTCATAACTGCGGACGAGAAGGCATTTCCAGGGGCCAAATGCCCTTGTGCGGCATCTATATTGTTATACTACATTGCGGACCGATTAGGGCTCACAAACTGGCGGCCGGTTTGTCGGCCCCGAACTTTGCGCGGGGGGATGCCGAGAGCCATGTTGGACGAGGGATGCCATGAAAGTCCTGTTACGGAGACGAACCGGAGTCGGCACAGCACCCGCGGGACTGCCGGGAAGTGGTACGGCGTCGTTCTCATGCTCGTCGCCGCCTTCTTTGTAGGGCGAGTTTCGGGATGGGGTCTGCGCCGCTATCACGTGGCGCAGCGGCAACAGGAAATCGTAGCGGCCGTGCGGAGCCTTGAGGGGATCGTCTATTACGACGACCAGGTACGATTTGATGGTTCGCAAGAGTTGCTCCTCGACGAAGACGACGTCACGTTTTGGGCGGGACGCAAGCGGGGGATCGTCCGAAACGTGTTGCACGACGTCTTTTACATCACTTTCGCCCAGTTTGTCGGTTCCGCGAACCGGCTGCTTGTCCTCGAAAGGACCGAAGCGGACGATGCGTTGCTGGCAGATGTTTGCGAGCTTCGCCAGCTCCGTTGGTTAGCCCTCAACGGCACACACATCACCGACAGCGGGCTCGAAGCGGCGGTCGACCTGCCCCATCTGGAACGACTCTGGCTGAGCCACACGCGTATCGGTGACGCGGCCATGGAGCAAGTCGCGCGGATGCACGAGTTGCAGCAGCTTTTTCTGGATGGCACGGAAGTTACGGATGCTGGGCTTGAGCGTCTGATTGCGTTGCCGCGGCTCCGGCTTTTGAGCCTCCTGGATCTCCCCATCTCGGATGCCGGAGTGCGGTATCTCCAACCGTTGTCAGAGCTTCGATCGTTGTTGCTCGACAGCACGCGTGTGGGCGACGACGGCCTGAGGCAAATCAGCGAACTGCGGAACCTCGAAACCCTATCATTGTGCGGGACGCGCATCGGCGACGCTGGAATGGCACATCTGCGTGAATTGCGTCATCTTGAACAACTACGTTTGGACGGGACACGCGTTTCCAATGTTGGCCTGAACTACTTGAAGAATCTCGAGAATCTCGAAGTGCTGTCGCTCAATGGCACCCAGGTCGACGACGCCGGGCTCGCCTCACTGCGGGCTGCGACTCGCCTTCGACAGCTGAGTGTGGCGGGCACCAACTGCACGTTCTCCGGCGTCGCGCACCTTTTTACAGAGCTGCAGGGTCGGAGTCTTGAGGAGGCTCTTGAAGCCACCTTACCTGTACACAGAAAAAAGACGGGTGCCATCATCTCCCTGGACCTCGCGTCACTTCGGACTACCGATGCTGCCGCGTCGTACTTGACGAGGTTAGACCAGTTGGAATGGCTATTTCTTAACGGCTGTGACGTGAGTGATGAGTTTCTGAAGCAGGTTGCCGAGTTGCCTCGACTCACTCTGCTGAATCTGAACAACACGTCGATTACGGACAGAGGATTGGCCTACCTTGCGAAATCGCGTCAACTGCAAACTCTGCATCTTGCCAATACGCAGGTGACCGACGCAGGCGTGGCGCGGCTGAAGCAGTCGCTTGGAGGCCGACTGCGAGTGTATCTGGTTGACCTCGCGCGAGATGGAAATTCCGCAGTTCCCGGCGCCACCCGAGCGACAGTGCCGAAGTAGATCCGCGCCGCGCGATCGCCGGCAAGCCGTGGCGGCTCGTGGAGGAGCCTCGTGGGGCCACTCACCCTGTTTTCGGGCGAGGCAGGGATCGAGGAGGGGGCAACGGCGTACGACACCGCCTCCTCATCCGTCGAAATCGGCTACCTCTGCAGTGCGACAATAGTCTTCGCACCCACTATACTATGACTACGACTGGGCGGATGTATTCTGTATCTGGTTGGTGGTCGAGTTTCGAGGATTCGGTGCCGACTCGGCTGCAACAACGAAGCGGTTCCACGACTCTTGCCCTGGAAAGGCTACTGCGATGCTAAGACCTGGCACTTTTCTGTTCGCGGGATTACTCGGCTTGTTGACGATCTGCGGAACCTATGCCAAGGGGCCCAAAATAACGGACCCGAAGAAAGCCGACGCCGACTTCGGCATTCAAGGTGAGTATGTTGGCACCGTTCAGACGAGTGAGGGGGAGACGAAGATTGGCGTGCAAGTCATCGCGTTGGGACAGGGTAGATTCCACTCGGTCGCCTACCTGGGTGGCTTGCCAGGAGATGGTTACAACGGTGATGAGACGTTCCAGGCAGATGGCGCGATGAATGACGGTAAGGTTACCTTTTCTTACGAACGAGCCACGGCCGTCATTCGGGATGGAGTATTGGTGGTGCGCGATCTGGATGGCTACGAAGTCGGTCAATTCAAGAAAGTGGAACGCCAGAGCCCTACTTCCGGTAAGAAGCCTCCACAGGGCGCCGTGGCCCTTTTTGACGGCAGCAGCGCGGATGCGTTCCAAGGCGGACGTATGACTGACGATCGCCTGCTGATGCCAGGTGCTACCAGCAAGAGATTGTTCGGTAACCACACGGTGCACATTGAGTTTCGGTTACCGTATCAGCCGGAAGACCGTGGTCAGGCCCGAGGCAACAGCGGCATTTATCTTCAGGGTCGCTACGAAGTGCAAATTCTCGATTCGTTCGGTCTGGAAGGGCTAGACAACGAATGTGGGGGCATTTACACCATCAGAAAGCCGGATGTCAACATGTGCTATCCACCGCTCAGCTGGCAGACGTACGACATTGAGTACACCGCTCCCAAATACGATGCGGATGGAAAACTCACCGCCAAACCGCGGCTGACGGTGTATCATAATGGTCAAGTGATCCACCACAACGTCGAGTTGCCCAGTGACGCGCCAACTCGGGCGGCACCGGTCAAGGCAGGGCCGACACCGGGCCCCGTCTTCTTGCAGGATCATGGTTGCCCGGTGCGATATCGAAACATCTGGGTTGAGGAGAAATGAGCATTCGTGTGGAATTCTACGGCATTGCGCGACAACGAGCCGGTCAGCCGTTCGTTGCACTGCCCGTGACGGGCCCCGTTTCGCTGGGCACGGTCATAGAACGTCTGGCGACCGAGTTCCCACAGCTGGCGTTGGAGTGTCTCAGTGGAAACCGACTGCGAGCGGGCTACGTCGCCAATATTGACGGCGCGCGTTTCCTCGGCGATCCAGATTCCATGATCGATGACAACTCTTCCTTGCTGATTATGTCCGCCGACGCGGGCGGGTAGAGGTGACGACACGGGCACGTATGCATATCGCGGCATCTACCTTACCGTTAGGCTACCACCAGCGCTTTCTGCATGTTGACTTGAGCGCCGAGGTCGGCACTTTTCAGCCCTTCCCGGCGGGAGTGCTGCGCCGTTTCCTGGGTGGTAGCGGCCTGGGCGCGTGGCTGCTGCTGCACTATCAGCAGGCCGAACGGGATGCTCTGCAACCTGGCGCCCCGCTCATATTCGCGCTGAGCCCGCTTGTGGGCAGCCCGTTGACGACGTCAGCCAAATTCGCCGTGGTTTCCAAGAGTCCCCTGACCAACCGGATCAACGATTCCTTGGTCAGCAGCGGTTTTGCGATCGCCGCCAAAAAGTGTGGCTGCGATGCGCTGGTACTGGTGGGGCGCGCTTCCCGACCTTCGATCCTGATCGTGGATAACGGCAGCGTGCGGTTGGAACCGGCCGGTTCGCTGTGGGGCATGCCAGGCTCGGCCGTGCAACGGGCGCTGCAAGAGACCTATGGCCGCGACTTTCAGTCGGCGGTGATCGGACCGGCCGGCGAGAACCTGGTGCGCTATGCCACGATATCACATGCCGGCCGTCATGCCGGTCGCGGCGGTAGTGGAGCGGTGCTGGGCTCGAAGAACATTAAAGCCATTCTCGTCCGCGGAACGCAGCGATGCGGGTGGTTCCGCGCGGAAGAGCTGATTCAACTGGCTCGCCAACTCTCGGAGAAATCATTAGGCCCGGCGACCGCCAAGTATCGCGAATTGGGGACCGCCACCAATCTGCTGGTCTTCAATCGTCTGAACGCCCTGCCGACGCACAACTTCCAACAGGGCAGCTTTGTGGGCGTAGAGCGTCTAGCGCCGGAAACATTGATCGAAACGCACGCCAGGACGTGCGCATCATGTGTGGCCTGCACGATTGGCTGTGAACACATCTACGCCGTCCGTGACCAGGAAGAAGGTGCTGGTCCCGGAGTGCGGGTCGAGTACGAAAACCTGTTCTCGCTGGGCTCTCTGTGCGGCATCAACGACGCCGAGGCTGTCCTGGCTGCTTCCAGAAAATGTGACGAGTTGGGTCTGGACACGATCAGTGCCGGGGGCACGATCGCATTCGCCATGGAGTGTGCTGAGCGCGGACTGCTGGATGCACCCTGGCTGCGGTTCGGATCCAGCGAGGCGTTGCTCAAGGCGCTCGATCTGATCGCCTGCCGAGACGGCCTGGGAGATCTCCTGTCCCACGGCAGCCGCTTTCTGGCTCATTCGCTGGGAGGGGAAGCCCTCGCGTTTGCACCGCAGGTCAAGGGACTGGAAATACCCGGTTATGAGCCACGTGCGATGCAAACGCTCGCTCTGGGACTGGCCGTCGGCACACGAGGAGCGGATCACAATCGGAGCGGTGCAGCGGAAGTTCAACTTCTCGGACCGCGCCGATCGCCGCCATCTCACCGTGGATGCCGCGCGGCTGGCCGTGGAAACCGAGAATAAAGCGGCGCTGCTGGATTCAATGATCTTGTGCCGGTTCTTGCGCAACGCCCTGGAGGATTTCCATCAAGAGGCGGCTCGGATGCTGCGACTCGTCACCGGCTGGGATGTTTCAGAACAGGAATTGTGGCAGACCGCCGAGCGGATCGTGACGGCCAAGAAACTTTTCAACATCCGCGCCGGTTGGACCCCCGAGGAAGACCGCCTGCCCGACCGGTTTCTGGAACAGGCCCTGCCCGACGACACTTCCGCTCGCCTGACGCGAACTGAGTTGCAGAGGGCCATCCGCGCCTACAACCGGCAGCGAGGCTGGTCCGACGAGGGTTGGATCAATCACAAGCTGCTGGAAGAACTTGACCTGTTGGACGTCGCCGGCCCCGGATCGGGACCCGAATGATTCACAAGACGAGTAGGGTGAGGTACTCAGGTTTTCTTTGTTCAGCCGTACATTGCCGTATACCGGGTGCTTCAGCATGGCATGGAAGTCGTGCGGGTTGTCGATGGAAGACGCAATTACGTCACGTTGTTTTCATAACGCTTGACAGTCTGCTTCTGGGAGCGTCACATGGACGCAGCAGGAACGGATTCTTCGCGAAAGAGGGCGAAGGGCAAGCCGACGCCACGTAGGCGCGTCACCCAAGTGTCGCCGTGCTCGACAATCGCGCCTTTGTCTTCTATCACACGGAGCCGAACCGGCCTTATCCGACTTCGCCGCCGGCGCAGCGGACACCGCATCAAAGAATTTCGTTTCTGCAAATGGCCGAGTTGAAGATCGAAGACGTAAAGCTGGTTTGCGATCGCAGCGCCGCGATCACGCTCGACGTCCGAGAGCATACGTTTCAGCCGCGGATAAGGATTCCATGATGGCAGATTGGCTCACCATGAAACGAGTCTTCGGCATCGCCTACTTCTGACCAATCCTTTGTTCCAAGCAGAAAGCACAATGAAAACAGCACTACCTCTGATCATCATCGCGTCCTTCCTGGGCTTCGCCAAAGTCTGCTCCGCGCGCGAGATCGTCGACGATTGGCGATACACGCTTCGACATCCTGCGGACAACTGGCGCCAGGCGGACTTTGACGACTCTGGATGGACGGAAGGTTCAGGCGGTTTCGGCACGCGCAGCACGCCAGGGGCCCGCGTGGGAACCGTCTGGGCCACGAACGATATCTGGCTTCGGAAGACGTTCACACTGCAGTCGGTCCCGGACAGAGCGGCGATCCTGATTCATCACGACGAAGACGCCGAGGTGTACATCAACGGTCAATCGGTCGCTGTCCTGAAAGGGTTCACGCAAGAATACAAGGTTGTTCCCATCGACGCCGAAAACCGCGGTCGCACTGCGGCCAGGCCGGAACGTCATGGCCGTACACTGCCGCCAGACCAAGGGCGGCCAGTTTATTGATGTGCATCTCGTCGATGCCGAAAACGTGCCAGAACTGCCGCAGCCCAAGCGCAGCACGACTCCGTTCCAGTCGGAACTGATCACCCAGTGGGGCGAAGCGGTGACGCCAGAAAATGCATGGACCGAATATCCTCGTCCGCAACGGGTTCGCGAGCAACTGGCAAAACCTGAACGGACAGTGGGACTATGCGATCACCGCCGCCGAGCGAGAAAGAAACACCCGAGCAGTGGACCGGCAAGATCCTTGTCCCCTACTGCCTGGAATCGAAACTCGGCGGCGTGCAGCGATTGCTCGACGCCACCGAAGCCCTGTGGTACCGCCGCTCTTTTCAAGCTTCGCCTTCGACCACCCAGCGCACGCTGCTGAACTTCGAAGCCGTCGACTATCGCTGCGAGGTCTTTGTCAACGGCAAATCGGTCGGTTCACACCAAGGCGGCAACACGCCGTTTTCGTTCGACATCACCGAGGCGGTGCGAGACGGTGACAACGAACTGATCGTCCGCGTCGAAGACGAAACGGAAGCGTGGCAACTTCGCGGCAAACAGGTGCTCAACGCCCGCGGCATCTGGTACACGCAGGTCTCCGGGATCTGGCAGACGGTTTGGCTGGAACAGGTCTCCAGCCGAGTACATCGGCGACTTGAAGATCACAACGGACGCCGGCGCGGGAACGATCACGATTCGCCCCGTCATCGCGGGAGGCAACCGCTCGGGTCGTGTCCGGTGTCGTCGTGAACGATGGCGCCAGACAGATCGCTTCGACGGAAGGCACCCAAGACGAATTCACACTTGTCATTCCGGACGCCAAACTCTGGTCGCCCGCCTCCCCACACCTGTACGACTCTGGAAGTGACGCTGCTGGATGCCGCTGGCGAGACCGTCGATCAAGTCACATCGTACGCCGGAATTCGCACGGTGGGAAAGATTCGCGATCCGCAGGGCCACTGGCGGTTTACGCTCAACGGACAGCCGATCTTTCACTGGGGACCGCTCGATCAAGGCTGGTGGCCCGACGGACTGCTGACGCCGCCGTCGGACGAAGCGATGTTGTTCGACATCGAGTTTCTGAAGGCGGCCGGCTTCAACATGATTCGCAAGCACATCAAGGTCGAACCGCGGCGCTACTACTACCATTGCGATCGACTCGGCATGATGGTCTGGCAGGACCAGGTCAGCGGCGGCGAAGAGCCGCCGTGGACACGGCTGAAGCCCGATCCCGAGGACGCCGAATGGCCCGACGCAGCACCATCGGCAGTTCATGCTCGAACTGGAACGAATGATCTCGACGCTGGAGAATCACCCGTCGATCGTGTGCTGGGTCCCATTCAACGAAGCGTTGGGGACAGCATCGCACGATGGAGGTCGGCAAGTGGACGGTCGAAGCGCGATCCGACGCGACTGGTCAATATCGCCAGCGGCGGCAACTTCTGGCCGGTCGGCGATGTCGTCGATGCCCACAAGTACCCGCATCCCGGAGTTTCCGTTCGATGAAGGCCAAGGAGGCCGCTTCGACGACTACATCAAGGTCATGGGCGAATTCGGCGGCCATGGCTATCCCGTCCCAGGGCACCTGTGGGACGCGAGTCGTCGCAATTGGGGTTACGGCGGCCTGCCGCAGAACAAGGAGGAGTACAAACAGCGCTATACGTCACGTCGCTGGACATGCTCAACGAACTTCGCGCACGCGGCATCGCCGGCGGTGTCTACACGCAAACGACCGACGTGGAAGGCGAGATCAACGGCCTGATGACTTACGATCGCAAGGTCATCAAGATTCCCGCGAAGGAATTGGCCGAATTGCATAAGTGTCTGTTCGAAGCGACAGGGCAGAAAGACGCATCGCAGTTCCCGCCCGAAGCGTTCATTCAGGTGCAGTCCGATCGAAAACCGGGCCCGGTCATGGACGCCGATACGATTCGCGCGGGATTGAAGAGTCACGACCGAGCTCTGTACATCAAGGCCGGTTGGATTCGTGATCCGTACATCACGCTCGGCCCGGATGATTACTACTACCTCACCGGCACTCAGCCGAACCGGAACGATCCGCGCGAGGCCGAAGATCCATACAACATCGGACTCGGTGCGGACAGCATCGTCGGAGAGCAAGTCCGCGTGTACCGCAGTAAGGATTTGATCGAGTGGGAATCGCTGGGTGAACCGTTCACGCTGAATGATACGTTCCATGTGGCCCAGCAACATAAGACGATCCGCAATCGACTGATCTGGGCACCGGAGGTCCACTGGATGGGCGATCGGTGGGCACTGGTTCATTGTCCCAAGTCGCATTCCAGTCTCGCCCTCACGGCTGGACGAGAACTCGCAGGCCCGTGGACGCATCCGATGGGCGACGGTCTCGGCGAACGACACGATCCTTCGCTCTTCCAAGACGACGACGCAGTGGTCTACCTGTTGTGGCAGAACACGCTGATCGCCCCGCTCAGCAAAGACCTGACCCGTTACACGGCAGAGCCGGTCCGCATCGACCCGGCAGGGACGCGGCCCGGCCCCGGCGGAAAGCCGATCAGCCGTATCGGACACGAAGGAGCAACGATGCGTAAGATCGGCGGCAAGTACGTGCACTTGGGGACCGCCTGGTCAACGGACCGCGGTCGCAAAGGCTCCTACAACCTCTACTACTGCGTCGCCGACAAGATCACCGGTCCCTACGGCCCGAGGAAATTCGCCGGGCGCTTCCTCGGCCACGGCACACCGTTCCAGGACAGAGATGGCAAGTGGTGGTGTACGGCCTTCTTCAACGCCAACGTCCCACCTCTGCCGCGCGAGGGCATCGAAACACGGGATCTGAGTGAGAACGCGCAGACAATCAACGAACAAGGCGTCACAATCGTGCCGCTCGAGGTGCGAGTTCTCGATGACGGCGACGTTTACATCCGAGCCAAAGATCCGGCTTACGCGACACCCGGTCCGGATGAAGCGCAGAAGTTTGAGTAATGCACAGAACGTGACCAACTGTTGGACCGCGATTCGTGCTTCACAAGCAGGCAGCCTGCATTGCGGGACTATCGGTGCTCCATTTGGTGCCATGCCACTTCTTGAGTCCTACCGCGGTGGAACGTCGGTAGCCGCTTCACACTGCTGACCATGCAATTCCGAGTGACGGTGCCACTGCTCAAGCTGCGCACTTTGCCGCAAGAAGTGGCATGGCACCAATTGATTATTGATTGCTCGATTGCTCAGGGAATCTCGCTTAAACAGGTGGGCGCGCAAATCCCACACTAGAGTGACAGCACGAACTCGACTAAGTCATTTAGGTCTTCTTCGGAGAGCGAATCGATGTCACCGCTTTTCGCGCCATGCTTGCCCACGACGAAAAGGTCTTTCATGGTTGCGTAGTGGCCGTCGTGCATGTAAGGTGCACTCCGCCAGACTTCCACCAGCGTAGGAGTATCGAAGGTGTCACGACGGTCATACGGACCGCGTGAATGAACATCGTGTGTCTTCAAATCGGTGTACAGAGGCTCTGGATGGCAACTTGCACAACCGACCTGCTCGGAGAAGAAAAGCACCTTGCCGCGTTCGGCTGCTTCACTCAACTTTCCATCCACCAAATGAGGGCTCGGCACCTCCTCCAGTGCCTTGAGATACTCGTCAATAGACTCGGGCACTTTGTCTTCTTCCGGCGGCACCGCGAATTGAATATGTCGAATTCCGGCTCGCACTGCGTCCTCCGCCGTGGGACGAATCCCGAAACTCATGGCGGGTGGCGTCTTGTGCGCCAGCAGCATGCTCTTGGCGTTCTTGGGATTGCCGATATCATCGTTCAGCAAGTCCCAATTCAACCCATCAACTCGAGCGTTCGGGTGACAACTCGAACAGCTCTGCCACTGTTGAAAGCAGATGTCGGCGTCATGAAAGTACATCTCACCGCGACGCGCCATGGTCATTTCCGGTTCCGGACCGAGCGGAATTTCGGTTACTTTGTTGTACAGCTTGCTCTCCAAATCCACCATCGCCAGCAGGTCACTGAAATAGACCGCCACGTAGACTTTGGCTCCGATCACGTCCAATCCACGCGGCCCGTTAATCAAGCGGTTCTTGTCGGCTGACAAGCCCGGCATCCATCTCTTCCGCAAGCGTATCCGCTCTCGCAGGTTGAACCAGAAATGTCAAATCGTTCGGCACGTCGACGACCGTTGTGGAAGCGTACGTACCCGAGGCATTCGTCCGCCCCGCAGCCCGAGCTTCTTCCATTGTCTTGGGAACGCCGGCGAGTTTCTCGATCAGCTTCTGAGCGTCGATGACACTCAACTCATGCGAACCAGCATGCGAGACAAAAACCAGACCGCCATCGGCAGACGTCTTGACCGCATACGGGTTGGCCGCGCCCAAGTCGATCTCGTCCAGCAACACCGTGTTGATCAACGTCTTTCCCGGCACGTCAATCACGCTCAACGCATTCGTGTTCATCCAACCTCGCTCCAGCTGCGTCGTGGGCATGCGATAGCGAGATAAGATGTGAGCCACATAAGCGTACTTGCCATCGGGAGAGACACATACATCGCGCACACTTGAACTTCCATTGGGCAGACGAATCGAAGTCGTCGTCAAGTCACTTACCTGAATGACCGACACTTCGGCCGCCACCGTGTCCGCATCCGAAGCATCGATAGGAAGTAAATTGGCAACCAGCACTACCGATCCATCGGCAACGGCGGCCGCCTCGACCGGCTCACGCAGCACCGGCACACGGGCCACCTGTTTGCCTTCGGCCAGATCGACCAGCGAGACATCGTCGTTGAAACGATTGCAGACAAACAATCGCACACCATCCGGCAACAGCGCGGGACCGCTGGGAGTGTGCCCCACCGGAATCGACTTGCTAATCTGCCCCGACGCCGCGTCCGCCACGCAAACAACTCCTTGTGGACCCCCACACGTGATATATAACTCGCTGCCGTCCGCCTTCACCGCCAATCCGGTAGGCGCCGCAGGGCACGCGATACTGCGCACCACCTGGTTCGAGGCAGCGTCCAGGACAGCGATTCGCTGCGCATCGTATTCGACGATATAGAGCACCTTCTGATCGGGGCTCGCGACGACGTCTATCGGACCCAGGTATTTGCCCGCCTCCGCTCGCAAAACGCCTGTTATGGACACACCAATGCTGAAAGCAAGAATCACTTGCTGAAAGAGCGACAGTAATGCCAGGCGGGACCTCATACCAAGCCTCCTGTTAAGTTGTAAGCGCTGGTCAAAGGGGGGAGGAGTTAGTCGCGGAAGGACAAAACGGTGTGTAAATACAGTGGTCGGCGGACACCAACTCCGGTTACCATCATAAACAAAGAAAATGCAGATTCCGAGTACAGACCGGGATTCCGAACGAGGAATTTTCACCCGCAGTTTTCCTTGAGGCTGCTGAAATACGAGCGTTGATGGCCAGATAGCAGGTCCCGCTTGCCGAACGGGACCGCTTCTACCAGGGGTTCGCGACGCGACAAGGCCCCGTCCGGCAGCCGGGACCTGCTTTTCTATCCGCTTCTTTTTCGCTCGCGGTTAATGCTCGCCGGTAGAGATCGCCCTGTAATGCTCCCCCCGGGTGTCCCCACGTCTGGAACCCCGGGAAAAATCTTGTGCTGCCCCGGCAAATCCAGCGGCCGGCCAGGTTGGATGCCTTATTGACGCCAGGATAAACCGTGCCGGCCGGACCCGTTTGTCGCGCTCCAGTCGGCGACTACCACAGACCGCTCAGGCGCCTGCCGCGGCGCCATCGGGTCTGCCCCAAACGCGGGACAGTGTAGTATGATAGGGTGGTCCAGGTGGGACTTCCTACGTAAATTGATGGGGGGAGCCGGCGAACACGTGTGCAGTCGCGTGACGCGGCGCGAGTCGCGTGCCTCGAGCCTCTTCGAACGACGTCAACCGGCAGAGATCCGATTGAGCACCTATGGCAGATATTTTTATCCTGATTCCCGGCCGGACAGCGAAGCAGGGCTGCGGCATCAGCGAAGGCAAATTCGGAGACACGTACCAAAGCGAAATCAGCGTGTTGCAGGTGGCGGCCGACGATATGCAGCGGCTCAAACTGTCCGATGGAGATCGTGTTCGCTTGCGCAACGAACATGGGGAAATCGAAGTTGCCGTCGCCTCGGCGAAAGCGGATGAATTACCTGCTGGAATGTTGTTTATACCCTACGGCGATCTGTCCAGTCGGTTGATGGGTGGAGATACCCACGGGTCGGGCATGCCGACCAGCAAGGGACTGGACGTGGAACTCGAAGTGGTCTAAATGTCGGCCTCGTGGAAGGGAATCAAGATGAACACCGAAGGGTGGTGAGATGAGGGCGGCGAGATTCACGCGTCGTGATTTCACAACGCCCCCGTGCCAGTGTACTCACGTGATTCTCTTTTGCTGCGGATTTCCGTCTCTGCCTGAGGGGCGATCCCCCTTGAATTCGAATGGTCCAAACCGATGAATGCCAGTGAACTGAAGATTGTCCAGGATGCGACGTGCACCTTTTGTGGATGTGTTTGCGACGACATCGAGCTCCATGTCCGGGGCCAGACGATTGAGAAGGCCAAACGCGCCTGTGTCCTGGGAACGGCCTGGTTTCTGAATCACGCGGTCGAAGCCATTCCGTCATGCCTGATTGAGGGCCGGGAGGCGCCGGTCGAAGAGGGAATCGAACGTGCCGTTCAGATTCTCACCACGGCACATTATCCGCTGATCTATGGACTGAGTGATACGACGACCGAATCACAGCGCGTGGCGACATCGATTGCGGACTGGGTAGGGAGCAACATCGACACAACGTCGAGCGTCTGCCACGGCCCGTCGGGCATGGGTGTACAGGGAGTGGGCGAGGTCACCTGCTCGTTGGGCGAGGTGCGCAACCGCGGCGACTTGATTATCTTCTGGGGCGCGAACCCGGCGGAAAGCCATCCGCGGCATTTCACCCGTTACAGCTTGATGCCCAAAGGCATGTTCGTTCCAAATGGGCGGAAGGACCGTACGTGCGTGGTCGTTGACGTCCGCAAGACGAAGACTGCCAGGACGGCGGACATCTTTCTGCAGATCAAACCGCGTTGCGATTTTGAAGCTCTATGGACATTGCGTGCTCTGGCGTGCGGAGTGGACCTCGACCCGGACGACGTTAAACAAGCAACGGGCCAACCGCTGGATGCATGGCAGGACCTGATGCAGCGCATGAAGGGAGCAAAATTCGGCGTCATCTTTTTTGGCATGGGACTGACAATGACCCGTGGCAAACACGCCAATACGGAAGCTCTGCTGGCTTTGACACGCGACATGAACAAATACACTCGGTTCACCTGCAAACCGAATCGGGGTCACGGGAACGTCACAGGCGCGGACAACGTCGTGGCCTGGCGCACCGGGTTCCCGTTCGGCGTAAATCTAGGACGAGGTTATCCGCGATTCAATCCGGGTGAATACACGGCTTCCGACATATTGGCCCGCGGCGAGGCGGATGCCGCCTTGATCCTGGCCAGCGATCCGATGGCTAATTTCAACGAGAAAGCACGTGAACACCTGAAGTCGATACCCTATATCGCACTCGATCCGAAAGAGACACCGACAACGAGACATGCGGCGGTCACGTTTCACGTCGCGACGTACGGCATCAACGTGCCGGGAACCGTCTACCGCATGGATGACATCCCGATCCCACTGCGGCCCGCGTTCGAATCGCCGCATCCAAGTGACTATCAAGTGCTGTGTGGCATCGAAAAACGCATTCTGCAGCTCCAACAAGCGGCCGGGCACAGGCGGCCCGTCGGCGCGTCGCAGCCCTGAATCAACCTTGCAACAACGGTTCCGACACGCAACCTATCCCATCCATTCTGGCGACATTCCGTTGAACCAAGGCCTTCGAACGTCCACGAACTTGTTACAATCCACCATGTCGAGGACGAGGCGACTCAAGTCCATTACCCACGTGGCATTCTGCTCGGACAGTGCCATCTGCGATTTTGAGTCATGGAAAACCCGCAGCGCGGAAAGAAGATAGCGTTACCCCCGACTCTGCCACCCTGTGGAGGGCCACTGATGACTGTGACGCGATTGGAAATCGCCTGCCAGCAGATCGAGTTCTCGCGCACCTATACGCTCAGTCTGCTGGCTGATATCGATGACCAGGACTGGTTTCGCCAGCCACCAAGTGGAGTGACGCACGTCGCGTGGCAAGTGGGGCACCTGGCAATGGCTCAGTACGGTCTTTGTCTGTTCCGCATGCGCGGCCGGCACAGGGACGACACACAACTGATGTCGGGCCAGTTCCGCAAAAAATTCAGCAAAGGCACCACACCCGACCCGAATCTGGCACACAACCCATCGCCAGATGAGATCCGAGACGTCTTGGAACGTGTCCATCGGCAGGTAATGACGGAGCTGCCACATTACACCGAACAGCAGTTAGACGAACCCGTGGAGGAACCTTACGCGTTGTTCGCCACAAAACTGGGAGGACTCTTCTTTTGCGCCGCGCACGAAATGATGCACGCCGGACAAATCGGTTTGCTGAGGCGGCTCCTGGGAAAAGATACGATACGATAGTGGTGGGACCGCCCCACGCGGCGGGTGGCACGAGAACAGCGAGTACAGAACAACAATCGCCATGTCCAACTCACTCTTCAAAATTTCCGGTGGATACGTCTACGACCCCCTCAACGGTGTGGACGGCCAGGTGCGCGATATCTGGATCAAGGACGGCAAGATTGTCGCCCCTCCCGAGGATCCGGCGGAGCGTCCGACGCGCGTCTTGGAGGCGGCGGGATTGGTGATCATGCCCGGCGGGATTGATATGCACTGCCACATCGCCGGTCCCAAAGTGAATATGGCCCGCAAGATGCGTCCCGAGGATCGACGGTTGGCGGAACCGGTCCGCCGCACGTCCAAGACCCATAGCGGTACGATGGGGAGTGTTCCCAGCACGTTTGCCACTGGTTACAAGTACGCGGGCATGGGTTACACCACCGCCTTCGATGCTGCCGTCCCCCCCCTGTCGGCCCGACATGCCCACGAAGAGTTCGAGGACACGCCTTGTATCGACAAGGGGTTCTATGTCCTCATGGGCAACAATCACTATATCATGAAAGCGATTGGCCAAGACCAGCCGGAGCGCATCCGCGCTTTCGTGGCCTGGCTGCTGGGGGCCGCGAAGGGTTACGCCGTCAAGCTGGTCAACCCCGGCGGCGTGGAGGTCTGGAAACAGCACGCCGCGGGCAACGTAAACGGCATCGACCAAATGGTCGACGCCTTCGATGTCACACCTCGGCAAATCATTCGCAGCGTGGCCCGAGCCGTCGACGAGTTGAAACTTCCTCACTCGGTGCATATCCACTGCAACAACCTGGGACTGCCCGGCAACTGGACGACCACCCTGGAAACGCTCAAGGCACTGGAAGGTCATCGAGGGCATCTCACACACATCCAATTCCACAGTTACGGTGGAGGCGACGGCGATGAAAACACCTTCAACTCAAAAGTCGTCCCGTTGGCCGACTACGTGAATCAGCACGACAATATCACGGTTGACGTCGGCCAGGTCATGTTTGGCGAGACCACCAGCATGACCGGTGACGGACCTTTGGGTTACTATCTCCATAATGTTTACGGCACGAAGTGGTTCAGTGCGGACACGGAGATGGAGGCGGGATGCGGAATTGCACCCATCAAATATCGCAACAAGAGCCTGGTGCACTGCGCTTCAGTGGGCGGCAGGTCTGGAATGGTATCTGCTGGTGCAGGATCCGTGGCGTGTGTTTATGAGTACCGATCACCCTAACGGCGGATCCTTCCTCGCCTACCCTCAGATCATACGCCTGCTGATGGACCGCACCTATCGACAGGATATCTTGCGGACGGTACATCCCGGCATCATGCAACGGTCGACACTTGCCGAGCTCGACCGCG
Source organism: uncultured Planctomycetota bacterium (assembly GCA_963700575.1). GTDB lineage: Bacteria > Planctomycetota > Planctomycetia > Pirellulales > Pirellulaceae > JAJRVM01. The sequence goes on from CAVOYC010000007.1 coordinate 62,119, forward strand.
AGTACACGCTGAGTGAGATTTGCATCATCACGCGTTCCGGACCGGCCAAAATCCTGGGGCTGAAGAACAAAGGCCACCTTGGTCCCGGAGCCGACGCCGACATTACGATTTACACTCCGCACGAGAACAAACAGATTATGTTCGAAATGCCGCGTTACGTGATCAAGAGCGGACAGATCCTGGTCGAAGACTGTGAACTCAGGGAAACGCACGATGGCAAGACCTTGTACGTCGCTCCTGAATACGATCAAGGCATCGAAGAGAACATTGCCCAGTGGTTCGAAAAGTATTATTCCATCCAATTTCGGAATTATCCGGTCACGACTTCCTATTTTCACGATGCGGAAATCATCCCAAGCGGTTGACGCGGCACGGTGCCGCACGTTTTACTCAAAGTGCAAACTTCCTAGCCCTCGCCAGCCGATCCAACGCCGGAAAAGCCTGTGATTTCGCCACATGCACCGGGTTGAGTCTCGAACCCGTTCCGGCGGGAACCGAGCCTCAAAAATGCAGCTTTACCGGCTACATGGGCCGCATGTCTTACCAATGGAGATTTCAGTACCCGGCCAGCCGCAGTGCCTTCTGATAGTCTTGGGGATGATTGATATTCATCAGACTGTGGAGTTCCGGATCGACCCCGCGCAACGCTCGCACATCAACCGTGTGCGTCGCCACCAGTTCGTAGAAACTGATCATCCGCCGCTGGCCAGCGGCCAGCAGATCGGCGATCGAATCGACCACGCAAGTCCGGTAGACGGCGGCCAGCGGATGATGGAACTTGCCCTCGACCGGCACCACGACATCGTGTGCGCCGAGCTGCTGAATCAGATATCGCACAAATTCGCCACGCAACAGCGGCACATCACATCCGGTGACGTAGGCGGCGTCCACCCGATCTCTCAACTGGCTCAGGCCGTTGTAGAGCCCTTCCAGTGGCCCTCGTCCTTCCGCGCGGTCGCGGACCACAAGGACTTCGTCTCCCAGCGGCGGCAGCTGTTGTGCGGGAGCGGCAACGACCAATAGAGGATCGACTACCTCGCCCAGCAGCCGCAAAACTCGCGTCAGCATAACCTCTTCGCCAAACGGCAGTGTCGCCTTCGGGATTCCCATGCGACGGCTTTGTCCACCGCACAACACGATTCCCCCAACGCTCACGCTGTCGTTCACTCTGGCACTTTCTGGACCTGATCTCACGCGTCGCCCCCTACCGTCGCCTGGCAGACTTGCCGCTCTAGTTTCCGAACTGTGAGAATCGATTATACTGGACGACCGGCAATCTACACCGACATTCCACAAGACGATTGCGCAACAGGCGCAGTACGGTTCGCCATCATGACCTTGCATTTGGAAACAGACTACGGTGCCGGCGTGCCACTCGAAGTGGAGGGAATCACTCCCGACCAACTGTGCGGCAAGTCGCTGGCGGAAATCGAGAAACTCGCCATCTTCCACGGCAACCGAAAGGCAGCTCTGGGGGACTTCTTTCGGTGTTCGGGAGATTCGGCGGACGAGTGTGTCGACTTCGAAGGCGAACTCGTGCGCGTCCACTGGATCGGGGCGGGAATGACACGTGGTACGATCCGGGTCCATGGATCGGCGGGACGCCATGTGGGAAGTCGCATGCTGGGTGGTTGCATCGAAGTGCGGGGGGATGCCAGCGATTGGGTGGGTGGCGAAATGCTGGGTGGTCTGATCCAAGTGCATGGAAATGCGGGGCACCTGGTAGGCGCCGCCTACCGCGGCAGTGCTCGTGGCATGACCGGAGGTACGATTCTCGTGCATGGCGATGCCGGCAATGAAATTGGAAGCACGATGCGACGAGGACTGATTGCCGTGGCCGGAAACGTCAGCGATTTGATCGGCTTCAATATGCTGGCGGGAAGCATTTTCGTTTTCGGCAACTGTGGCATTCGTCACGGAGCAGGCATGCGACGAGGCACCATCGTACTGATGGGAGGCGAACCCTACGCTCCACTTCCGACTTTTCATCGAGCCTGCCGATGCCCTCTGCAGATCTTGCGCATGGTCGATCAAACACTGCACGCCCACGCATTTCCAAGCCCAATTCGCTTGAGTGACCAGTTGTTCGATCTCTATAACGGCGACCTTCTCGAGGGAGGTCGCGGTGAGCTGTTACTGCGTGCGGGTTGACCCATGCACCCCCATCGGGCTGCCGCGATGATCAGGGGGGTGCAACACGACATCCCAGTCGCGACAGGGCTTGTTGGACGCTGGCTTCCGCCAGTAAGTCGCGAAAGGCCTGTACCGCTTCGCGGGTCGCACGAACCCTCGGGACCACGAAGTCGTATTGCTCCTCGGTCACCGGCAAAAACCCCAGACCAGCCTGCTCTGCCACGCACTCAATGGCGACTCCCCAATCCGCCCGCTGTTGGGCGATGGCGGCCGCAATGGCGTTATGATTGGCGCCTGATGCGCGTATCCCGGTGGCCGTGCTCCGCCGAGCAATCGATCGATCAATACTCGTGTACCACTCCCACGGTTCCGATTGATCATAAAACATTGCGGATCACCTATCGCTCGCTCCACCACTTGCTCCACGCTCCCTTGCTGGAAACGGTCGTCGCCAGGCCTGAAGAGAATCCCTTGCATGCGGCGATAACCGGGTATCAACTCCAAGTCGTCCGTGAGGAAAGGTCGGTTGTAAACGCCGGTCGCTGGATCGAAAAGGTGTATGCCAGCCAGATCGCATTCACCTCGCCGAGACGCTTCGAGCCCCCCGGTTGACCCGACAGCCAGGAACTTCGTTTGCCAGCCCTGCAGTTGGAGTTGACCCAACAGGTAATCCAGTCCCAGACAATGACTGCCGATCACCACCAGATCCGCCAAACGCAGATCGGGAGAAAGGAGTCGCACCTGAACCACCGCGTCTTCTTCCACGATTTCCTGATGTCGGGCAATCGTCACGAACCCGTCCGCGCGGCTGAAGGTAGTGACCGACCCGGATCCTTTCCCCATCGGATAGGCAGATAATGGCGTGGCACCTTCTTGCCTGCCCACTCGATGAACCAGCCCCACCAAGACGTATTCAGTCCGCCCGACCTCCGAATTAACACGCCTGGCGAGGCGCGCGGAAACCTGTTTTACTTCGCCCGCATCACTGCCGGCAAGTCGCCGGATGACGGGCGCCACAAATTCGTGAAAGGTGAAAATCGCCGAGGTGGGAAAACCAGGCAACACGACCACCGGTTTTCCTTCGTGCGCTGCCAGACAGACGGGCTTGCCTGGTTTCAGCGCAATACCGTGCGCCACGATGCCTGGCTGAGCCAGTTCGCGCACGACGCGGTACGAGATGTCCCCCGTGCCCTTGCTGGTTCCTCCCGACAATAAGATCACGTCATGATCTCGCAGTGCCATCGTGATGATTTCGCGTAACCGACCTGCATCGTCGCCTACAATGCCCAGACTGCATGGTTGCGCTCCCATTTCCCGGACCGCATCGGCCAAGATGCGGCCATTGGAATCGTAGACCTGCCCAGGTCCGATCTTCCGTCCGGGTTCGACAATTTCGTCGCCCGTCGAGATAATCGCCACACGAGGCTGACGAAACACGGGTACGGTCAGCTTTCCAATGGCAGCCAACACACCTGTCTCACGGCTCGACAATCGCTCACCCCGCCATAAGACTGTCTCCTTTGCCGAAATGTCGGTCCCCGCAAAGGTGACACCGTGACCTGGTGTCACCGCGCGGCGCACATACAGCACTTCCTCGCGGGAATCGGTATCCTCGATCATCACCACGCTGTCGGCCCCGCGCGGCAGCACCGCTCCCGTGACGAGAGCAACGGCGGTGCCGGCAGTAACCTGGCAGCTAGGAACGACGCCCGGGAGAATCGTATCGCCCAACAACCGCAACGTACGTGGAGTTTCCTCCGCAGCGCCGTAGGTGTCTTCCGCCCGCGCTGCGAAGCCGTCGTAATTCGACCTGTCAAACGATGGCACGTCACCATCAGCCACGACATCCGCCGAAAGCACGCGCCCGGCGCATCCGCCACGTTCACATTCTCGCAGCCGAGCGGTTCGAGACGCAGCGCCGCATGAAACCGCCTTTCGGCTTCATCGCGGTCAATCACGTCCAGGAATTGTTCTTGGTGCACCATGTTGAGATTTCTTCCCACTGACACAACGGCTCTCGCCTGCCTAACCCACGTCGTACAGGAACACTTCCACTTCGGTGCCTTCCGCGTACCCCTCGCTGTCCTCCGGAATGACCACGAATCCGTCGGCGCGCGTCGTGGAACTGAGCATGGACGCCCCGCTGATCGCCAGCGGCTCGACACCCTCCCGCGTCAGACGCACGCGTGCATAGTCAACTCGGCCCACCATCGAAACGAGTTTCCGACGCAGTTGGCGCGGAGAGGAGGGGTAGGGCCAGTTCCAGCGACGGCCGCCGAGTGCACGGATGGTCGGCCCGGCGAAAAAGTCGTACGCACAGAGGCAGGAAACGGGGTTTCCGGGCAGCAGGAACACCCAGCGGCCACCCAGTCGGCCGATGCCCGTGGGACTGCTCGGACGCATGGCGATCCCATGAAACACCAATTCCCCTTGTTCAGCCAGTAAACGAGGAGCGTGATCTTCTTGTCCGACGCTCGACCCGCCGGAGACGATCACCACATCGGCCTGGTCAGAAAGCGACTCGCCTATTTTCTCTGGATCATCGGGAACGATGCCTGGATTCTGCACAACCCCGCCATCACGTTCGATCAGCGCCGCGAGCATGGGACTATTGGAATCTACGATACACGATCCACGGGGCGGAGTGCCCGGTGGAAGAAGTTCATTGCCGGTCACCACCACGCGCACATGCGGTCGCCGTAACACCTGGACTTGGGCCACACCAATCGATGCCACTACGCCGATGTCCTGCGGTCGCAACCGTCGGCCCGCCAACAGGACAACCGTTCCCGCGGCAATATCCTCACCCGGAGTTGCCACGTGCTTGCCGGGCGGAACCTCCTGCAGCGCCCAAATCCGCCGGCACTCCATTCGCACCTGCTCGACCGGCAGTACCGCGTCCGCTCCCAAAGGAAGGGGCGCGCCGGTCATGATCCGGACCGTCGAGCCGGCGATTACGTTGGCCGAAGTGGGACTCGCCGGCAGCGCCTCGCCAATCACCTCCAGCGACTGCGGATTGTAGGGCGATGCCCCAGAAGTGTCCGCGGCCTGCACCGCGTAGCCGTCCATCATGGCGCGGGCGAACCCCGGAATGTTGAACTGGCTGGTGACCGCGGCGGCAAGTACGCGGCCCGCGTGCGCTGACGGCGGGGATCGACTCGGCCGTGAGCGGTTGAAGTTGAGCCTGCAGCCAGGCCGTGACTTGGGCCACCGGTGTCCGCTGTGCAAATCCTCGCATGCGAACGTCATCAGGTTGCGTTCGATCGGAAGACATAATGATCGTCCTGAATATTCTGCCAAAGGAGTCCTTTGTACGGCCCAAAAACGGGAATTCCGCTCGCGCTTCGGATCTGCTTCGGGCGTGGGGATATCGTGCTTCGGATCTCAAGTGCGGCACGCTTGGCCAAAACTACGAAAACGCACGCTCGAGCCACTGCCGTGCTACAATCTGCAGTTGTTGGCCCGGATGACCTTGCTCCAGTGTAATGGAGTGTTCGCCCGGCAGTCGACCAGACAACGCCTCAGAAGCACGGTCACGAAGTGGTGCCATCGCGCACCACTTCGGCCAAAGGGGGCAGGCCCGATATGTATTTGCGCCAGCCATTGAGCTGTTCGCGAGTCAGGCTGTTATCGCGGACGATCTCGTGCCGCAACAGTTTGTCCGTTCCGGCGACCGTCACGCGGACGCTCAGCCGACCGTTCTCGAGGTACCGAAAACCGACCTCGATCGGCGTGTCTTTGGGCAATCCCGCCGGCAAGTCGCGGACCGAACACTTCCCGATCTGCGAACAGTGCTCCGGGGAAGCGTTTTCCCCTTCCACGATGCGTACCAGCACGGAGCGTTGTCCCTGCTTCTGCGTTTTAAAAATCCGTTTGGCCGCCACGGGCAACGTCGTGTTGCGGGGAATCAAGATCGCATTGCGAGCCTCTTTTGTCGCGGGGTCGGTGGCCACCACACCCAGGCTGTGTGAATTGACATTCTTGATTTGAAACTGGGGAGCTCGCCCCTCGTGTTTGTCTAACAAGAGACCCGCGTGTAACGCCGCACCATGCGCCACCGCTTCGTCAGGTGAAATGCTCCGATCGGGATCTTTGCCCGATAATTCTTTCAGCATCCGCGGTACGGCCGGCATGCGAGTCGATCCACCCACCAACAGAATGCGATCGATGTCCTGCCACTCCAAACCTGCTGCCTGGAGCGTCTGTCGAGTCGTGAACAAGGTGCGATCGAACAGATCCAACGTCATCTCTTCAAACTGCTCACGGGTCACTTCCAAGCGAACTCGATGTCCGCGGTATTCAGAGGACAGCGTAGCTCGCTGGCGCGCCGACAAGGTACGTTTTGCATCTTCGCATTCAAGCAACAACCGCCCTTCGACGTTCGGATCTTCACGCGGATCGGCGGCGTACTTGCGAATGAACTCCTCGGCCACGAAGTCGACCAGTCGCTGGTCCCAATCCCGTCCTCCCAGGTGCACGTCACCGTCGGTTGCCAGGGCCACGAAGTCACGCCCTCCAATCTCCATCACGGTCACGTCGAACGTGCCGCCGCCGAGATCATAGACGAGTATCTTCCGGGCCGGGCCGGCATCACCGTCAACCGACAGATATCCCTGCTGATAACCGAATGCAACCGCCGCCGCCGTCGGTTCGTTGATGATATCCAGCACCTCGAAACCGGCGATATAGCCTGCATCTTGAGTTGCCTTGCGCCGCACTTCGTCAAAGTACGCCGGTACCGTGATGACAACCTTTCGGTATTGGCCAATTTGCTGCTGCGTATCCATCCGCAGTTTGTTGAGAACCCAAGCTTCGATCGCTTCGGGAGGATACTGTCTCCCTCCGAGGGCCTTGTGGAACATCCTCTCACCCACGTCCCGCTTGGCGCACTCGGCAATGCGCTCCATCTCACTGCTCATCGCCTTCACCGCCTCTTTTCCCACAATGACTTCCCCGTCCTCGATCAACACCACGCTGGGAGTCAAATGATCCCCCTCGGCATTGATGAGTGTCTGAGGTCGGCCGGTATCATCGAGACGAGCAGCCACCGAATACGTCGTGCCCAAATCGATCCCGACAGCCGGATAGGAACGCTGATCCATCTGAGTGTGAAGTCCCGCCTGGTACGGCTGATTGCAGTTGATGAAGCTCTTTGCTCAAAGTGCAAACCTTCCCCGCCTCCGCCAACGGATCCGACGCCGGAAAAGCCTGTCGTTTTGCCAGTCCACACCGACGTACATTCCGTACCCTTTCCAATGGGAAACGAGCCACTAAAACGCGGCTTTAGGATCGACGAAGCCATAACTGTCGTATGGTCTCTTCTCCCCCGCCGCGAAGCGCATAGCGGGGGAGAGGATCAAGGTGAGGGGCAAGAAAAAGTCTGCCCGTTATTGCTTCGCCGATCCTTGACCGGCTACATGGACGGCGTGACTTACAGTTTGCGCTCTTTAGCAGTAACCCTTCCACTCTACCAAGCCCCAGCAAAACGGACAACGATCACGATTTCCAATGTCACCCGGTGAGCAGTCGCCTTAGGATCGACGAAGCCATAACTGTCGTATGGTCTCTTCTCCCCCGCCGCGAAGCGAATAGCGGGGGAGTGGACCAAGGTGAGGGGCAAGAGAGAATCTACCAGTTATTGCTTCGCCGATCCTTATCAGAAGCGGCGTGGCAAAACGCGATTGCGACGGCAGACAATTCCGATTGTACGGAAAGTACCGACCGGCAACCGCTTGGTGCAAGTCATCATAATCGTCAAACTCATCACAACCGCCCCTGCCCAGATCTGACTCGACCGATCAGTAAAGAATTTCATGCTGGCGAAATATTTTGCCTTAGACTGTACGCGCGAGCCAACGCAAGTCAGGTGATTTGGGGCTCCAGTCTTGGTCGATGATGAGTTGGCAGGCACGCGGCCCAGCCTATCCCTCGCATGACCCTGGTGCCCCGAACGCAGGTGCTGGCAGAAAGACCGTTTCGCGAACCACGTGGACCGAGTCTGTGCCACCAAAACACGAATAACGCAACACAGAAACCAAACCGCAAAGGGCTGACAGATGGCCACCGATTTGATTCACGTTACCATGGCGTTCACCTTCATTGCCTTGTGGGCGGTGATTGGCCATATCGCGGTGGTTCGTCGCCGCTCCTGATATCGCCTTGCGGCATGAGTCAGCGCTACCCGGCGCACGACAGGCAGAAATGTCTATCCGCAGCCGCTGACTTCCTCTGTGCTGCTAAACTTCCCTGCCCTGGCCCCAAGACCGTTGAATTAAGCCAGGATCGCATCCAACGGCAAACCAGATACTGCGACAGCACGACCACGCTGGCGGGGATTCCCCCCCGCAGCGAGGCTGTGCCGTGACGCGACTGGCACACGATGCACCGCCACGGACGGCAACTGCTATACCCGCGGTCGGAAACGTCTACAATGCAAAAAGAAGCGAGGTCCCTGGCGGCGGCGCGGGGGGCAAGGAAGATGTTCTTGGAGATCCGATGCGTTAGATCCCGATTGAGTGTGGCTCCTGCTTCAAGCGAGGGACTATATGGGCTGGACACGTCAAGATACGGTTGTCGTTCCTGTGGATTTCTCGGAGGATTCACTGGTGGCTGTCAACACGGCTCTCGAGATTGCCGCCGCTGCGAGTGGTGTTCATGTGATTCACGTGCTGCCCGAGCTTTCTCCGCTGGAACCGGGCGAGCTATGGGAAACGATCGACGAGCGGACTCGCACCGAACACGCTGAGAAGGCGTTGCGCGAGAGGCTGGCGGGTCCCAAGTATGCCGATCTGAAGATCGAAATCCTGTTCGGTGACCCCGGTCATTCCATTGCGAAACGGGCAGCAGAACTCCAAGCAGACCTGATCGTGATGCCGTCGCACGGACGCACCGGTCTGGCCCACTTGCTGATCGGATCGGTGGCGGAACGCGTGGTGCGCCTGGCCCATTGTCCCGTGCTGGTACTGCGCAAGTGACCCGCGTTGGCTCCCCGAGGGTGATACCAGATAGAATCGGTTCCGGTCGTGGAGCGTCTAAACGATGTCCGGAAGAGTCAACCAGGAAACGTCGTTGCGCGTGTGAAGTCGCATGGCATAATCGGCCAGGTCGGGCCTTCCCCCGATGATCGTCACCGCGGCCTGCGTCAGCGAGATCTGCTCGGCTTCGTGACATATGATGAAATCCCCATCGTTGTTGCGTGACACCGATGGAACTTCACTCAGTTGACCATGCAGGATTTCTAGCGGACGAGCGTTGTCAGATCCTTTGGGCAATACGACCAGCAACCGCCTGGCGCCACCGCAACGCAGCAGCCTGGGCTTGGCCGCTTCCAATGAGTCTGACAATGTCGTCACATCATTCTCGACTTGCTGGTCACCACGAAACATGACGTCGGCGACGTCGAGCGTTTTCATGACTCCAATAACGGTAGTCCCGCGATCGAACGAAGGGTTCCGGGCAAGGCGTTCCGGGCGACTCCACCTGTGCCGAGAAGCTTCCTCAATCCTCCGGCCTCTTTCAGCACTTGACTGTTCAGCTCTTCGATAAACTTTTCGGTCAATGTGTCAACCTGGTCAACGAGTATGTGACCCACCGATTCGAGCAGGTCATCAGACCGAACGTCTTCATCGGCTACAAGGGAATCAAAAGTTCGCATGCAATCGAAGTGCCCCGAAATGTGCCGCAACTCACGCTCGAGATCTACCAGGTCATCCCGTACGGCCGACACCTGCCCTTTGGCAGTCTTGACGATCTGAGCCACACATTCGACCACATACTGGTTGGCGCGTTGCGAGCTGTAGACCTCGAGCAGGCCGGGTAACTCATCGATCGCCGCACGCTCACGAGCGCGGCCGCGAATGGATTGGAGGGTACTGAGCGCCCGCTCGGATTCGCTCAATTGGGATCGTATGGCCTCCTCGACTTCTCGGACGCGTTCTTCCGTGGAAGAAACCTGTTCTGCCAGCCAGCTTCCCAACCATTTGGCACCCCGGACACACGCGGTCTCGTCGTCAACCATATCCAGCAGCCATTCGCGAATCAGAGCCGCACGTTTCCGGGCGGCCTTGAGTCGCAGGGGAGCCACCGATTGCTCCAGACTACCCGGCTCTGATCGACCTTGGTCTTCCTCCGAAGGGCGGGCTCCAAACAGCCCGTCAATCCCCTGGATGAACTGAGAAATGAGCGCCTGCAACGCTTCTGGTGGCTCCGCTGATTCGCTGATCGGCAGACTAGAGAGTCTCTCCCGGAAGAACTCGTCCGCCGGTCTTCCGAGTTCCCGTTCCAGAACGCAAAACATTTCCTCGAACAACGAGTCGAAATCCATCTGGAGCGATTCCATGAATCGCTCGACGTTCACGATCAGGTGTGAGTAGTCGTGATGCTCGCTGACAGCGGCACTCTCCCGAACGGACAGACTGGTTCGCTTCAAAACGGGGCGTTGAACGGAAACCGTGGTCCCCAACATCCAGCGTTCGAGAGCATGCCGGCACAAATGTTCCACCGTGATATCGACAATATCCTCCTGCAGACAACTGAACTGGTGGATACCACAAGTGCGCAGAGGAATTTCGGCATTTCTGGTATCCGGGTGCCGTGGCTCCTGATCCCGACAGGCCTTAAAGAAATCGGTAGCCGCCGTCGCGGTATCGAGGTAGAGATAGGAAGCAACCTTTTCGGCAGCATCGTCGAACTGCTGTTCGTTGAGCCCATCTCCCAAGTCGATCAGATACGTGTCTCGAAAGGCAACATGGTCTTCCTTTCTAGCCGGCAATTGGCAAATCTTGTCCCCGGGATAGTGACTACCCAAACGCCCGTAGTGGTTCAGCTCACACAGCGTCGCATACGTATTGACAACTGCCAGCTCCATCTCGCGAGGACTACGACCTGTCGAATGGGTGAGAATGCCCGTGACGTTATCGTCGGGAAGCTCCATTTGAGCCAGCAGATGGCGAACGAGGTAACCCAGATCAATCACAATGCCACTGCCCGTACCACCAGCGATGGACGATATCACGACCACCCGCATGCTGCCATCCTCGAACTTCAAGTCGGTTCGCCGACCGGAAAGATCCATGCCTTCTGGATCGATCGCAGCCGACAGCGCCTTCTGAATACGACCGATCACATCCTGGGCGTGATCGACCAAAGCCAATCGCCCGAGCGGCCGGAGCCCTTCGGTCTTGAGTGATTTGGGAATGTTGTACAGCCACCGCCGGCTCAGCCATTTCAGCAAGTCTCGGCTTTCACCGCGATAGTCCTGCGGGCGTCGCAGTGGCAGGCTCATTACTTCGTGACCTTTCAGGCCGTGGCGATGGCGGGTCACGTCCAGGAGATCCTTGCCATCCGTGTCGAGCAACAGCATCTGGAATGCCGGTATTTCATCCAGTCCCCCGAATCGGTCATCGAAGCGTCGACGCAGCTGCAGCATGATGCGACCGGCGGATCGCCCCACGCCCAGAAACAGGACCGGCGAGACGGAGACCGGACGATCCTCCAACTCAATGGGGGGCAGAACGCGGACGGTCGGTGCCGGATCGATACGCGGTACCGGCGCGATCGACGGGTCGCCCAATTGGAAATCTGTCGGGCACTCGATGACTTCCGTCTGATACGACCGATCGGTCTCGTCCCGATGGCCCCCGGTGCGCTGGTGCCGTTCGGTTGACGTGCCGGCCTTATCCTGCGCCGCCTGTTCGGCAGCCAGTTCCAGAGCATCCACCAGTTCCCGACAGTTTGCGAACCGATCGTCCGGCGCTTTGGACAAGGCGCGGGCTATGACTGCCTGGTCATGCTCGGGTAGTGCCGAGAGCCGCGGCCGCGAGTACATGTGCTGTCGGGCGAGTTGCATGGCGGTCGTGCCCGGAAATGGCAACTCACCGGTCAACATCTCCTGATAGACGATCGCCAGGCTGTATTGATCGCTCCTCCTCGAGGGGCGACCGTCAAACACTTCGGGGGGCGCATAGAGTGGAGTCAATCCACCCATCATGGATGCCGTGGCGTCGTGAATATCCTTGACGAGCCCGAAATCGGCCACCTTGACACGGCCGGCGAGCATCAGCAGGTTTTCCGGCTTGATATCCAGATGCTGCAGCGAGTGCTCTTCGTTCATATAGTCGAGCACGTCCGCGGTATCACGCATGTAACGCATGAGCTCGCCATATTCGATACCTTCGAGACCCTCGTCCCGACAGGCATCAAATCGCTCTTTGAGGCTCGCTTCGGCCAACTCAGTCACAATCAGGAGTTGGCCATCCACGACCTCGATTCTCTCGAGTGAGAGAAGAAACGGGTGTCGCACGGACTTGATGCGATTGAGCGCTTTGAGTTCGCGTGAGGCCCGATCTTCGTTGAGAAAGCCGTACACGAACTTGATCGCTTTGACCAGCCCGCCGGGGGCATCCGCGGTCCAGACTTCCCCATATCCGCCCGCGCCGATGCGCTCGCGAATTCGATAGCCAGGAATTGGCTCTGTCGATGTTATCGCTTGTAGTGGCACGGATACGCTCGAATCTGTAGGGGGGAACTTATCGACCGGCCGGAGCCAGCGTCGCGGCCGCACCGATGAACGAGTGGATTGACTCCGGCGCGCCGAAGTGATCACCCTGGGCATACTGGCAGCCGATTTCACGCAGGCAGTCGGCGTCGGCCACGTCGTCGATCCCCACGGCGATCACCTCGCACTCCAAATCATTGGTCACACTCAGCAAGGCCTTGAGCATGCGTCCCCCGCCACTGGCACGACTCACGCCCTTGGAGAGTGCGGGGGCCAATTTCAAGTAGTCCGGGGCAAATGCCACCCAGTCGGAGATCTGCCCGGCGCCTCCACAAAAACCGCCGTAACAGACTTGAATTTCTCGCTTGCGCAAATCGGCAACGAATTGACGAAAATAAGGTATATCGCAGACGGCGGTCTCCGGAATTTCAGCCACCAATCGATGGCGGCCATCAACCGCGTCGCGTAAACGATCCAACGACTCCGGCAGAAAGTCGGCGTTGACCTCGGAGACCTGCAGGCGGAGAAAGAGGTGCACGCTTTCTTCCAGCAGTCCCGCTTGCTCGACCGCGAACAGTCGGTGCTGCAAGTTCATCCTCTCGGTCAGATGACATTCAATCTTTTTGACCATCACCTCAGCCTGTCGATTGGTTCCTGGCAAGGCATCCAATTCGCACATCGCTTCATAGCCATAGATGTTCCCCGTCTCCAACCGCACGACCGGCTGAAATCGGTTGGCAACCGAGCGATGCGTGAGTGTCTCGTGCAGACGGCGCACCTGGAGAATCAGGTCCGACGCGCTGGTCAGCCGGCCTTCGACCGGTTGCGTCATAACCTGCGTCGCGCTTGCCCGCGACAACACGCAGCCGGAAAAGAACGTCAATTCGAAGTCGGCAACGACAATCACGTCGCCGTCGCTCAAGGCGACTTCCGAGACATGTTTGCCGTTGACATACGTCCCGTTCGTGCTCCCCAGGTCACGCAGCACGAAATTTCCGTTTTGCCGTTCGAGCATCACGTGCTTGCGGGACACACGGCTGGATTCCACGGTAAAGTCGGCAGAATCATCGCGTCCGATCACGAATGGGAACTGCCTGATCTCTTGTTTGATCGGACGACTTCCGCCCACCTGGTAGAACTCGAACCATGGTGTGCTGGCATTCGGGTCATTCATTACTTGGGTGCGCATCGCTTATCGCCACCGTCACAGTTGGTCGGAAAACTACGGACTTTCCTCGGAACACTCTCTGGCTTGCTGTAAAAACATAGCATTCGGCTGGCGCTCCCCGGGGTTCGATTTCCAGAGTTGGCCTCGTGATTCTGCCCAACTCGCCGACATGTTGACAAAAGGCAACATCCTCGAGCGCCACGATGAGACCGTGGAGCATCAGATCCGGGGTCTAAACTTCGGAGGACCCCGCTTATACGACTTATGCGACTTATACGACGCTCTACCCGCACAAGCCGTCCGGCGTATCGTCAGATCTGCCCAATCCGGCATCTCCTGGCAAATTCCCGTCAACGCAAGCTTGTATGTAGTAGAGTTTTTGATATCGCGGCGCGCGTTTTGACAAAGTCTGGAAGTGCAAAGCCGATCGGCTGCAGAGCGCATATCTGGCCAGAAGAATACTTTGGGGTAGCACTAATACGATGAACGCACGACCGTTTCGCATTCTGGTTGTGGCGGATGATCGCAAAGTCCTGCGACGCCTTTCCCGATTCCTCAGCGTCTTTGGATTTACCGTCGAACCGGTGGCCGACAGCCGACAAGCATGCACCGTCTGCCGGGCTGATCCTCCCGACTTCTTGATCGTGGATGGTGACTCGGTTCCGCTGAAACACTGCCGCCAGCTTCTGTCCCACAGCCAGGACGTCTACACCTACACGTTCCTCATGGCCGGCGAGGTCGACACCGACAGCCTGACGGAAGCGCTGGTCGCCGGAATTGATGATTTCCTGGCCAAACCGATCGTCTACGGTGAGTTGCTTGCTCGCTTGCGCAGCGGCGCCCGGGTGCTGGAGTACGAGCGGAGGATGCGGGAACAGTCGGCCATCGATCGTACCACGGCGCTACTCAGCCAGTCCGCCTTCCGCGACAGGCTCCAAAGCGAATTGAACTTCAACGGCAAACAGGCCATCTCCTGCGTCGTCATCGATCTTGACTTCTTTGGAAACATCCATCGCATGCACGGCCGCGGGACGAGCGACGAAGTGCTGCGCAGCGTGGCCAGCCAGATCAAGAATATGGCGGGAGAATGCAAGTATCTGGCCAGTTTTGGAGCCGGGAGATTCGCTGCTGTGCTGCCCAACACGTCCGATGCGCAGGCACTCGCCTGGTCGGAAACTGTGCGGCAAGCCATCAGCGATCTGGAAATTCCGCTCGCCCATGAAACGATCTCCGTGACCGCTTGCCTGGGCGTCTCCAGCACGACCCAGCATGTCTCATCGGCCGGCGAACTCATTGAACGTGCCAAGGAGGCCGTGCGGATGGCCAAGTCGTCCGGCAGAAACTGCGTCGCACGCTGTGGGCAGTTCGACGGCGAGACTCGCGAATGGGAAGATCTCGCTCGGCAAGGTCGGCTGTTCGAAAACACGCTGGCACGCGACGTCATGGTCCCCTGCCCTGTTTTCGCTGGCGAAAACCAGGACCTCCGCCAGGCGGCGGAACTGTTGAAAAACTCCCGCTTTGGTGAAATTCCCGTCGTCGATCGACAAGGAAAAGTCCTGGGACTGCTCAACAGCGCCGACCTGCCCGAAACGGCCGCCGATAACGACGTGGAAGGTCTGACCGTCAGCAGCGTGATGAACCCTGACGTCGTCACCGTGCCCGAAGATCATAGTTTCGGTGCCCTGATGGAATTCTTCATGTCCGATTCGCAATCCAAACGAGTCGTGGTCGTCGTGCGGCAGAAGAAACCGGTCGGCTTGGTTTATCGCAGTGGCCTGGCATCCTTAAGCGAACCGCTTAATGTCGCCAGTTTCTCGCCGGACAGGCCGTACACAACTTCCAGCGATTATCTGGTGGTGCCCGATCATTGCTGCAGCGAATGAGCCGTCTGCCGCCACGGAAATCCACGGCCGGCTGGCCATGCTCCTGATCGACTCGTTCACAGCGGACACCTGCTGCTCACGTGAGCCGTCACGAGCGAGAACGTCCGAACTTCGCGGGATGCGGCTTCTGTTTGCCCCCGCCGAGTGTTGGAACCCGGATTATTCACAAGACTCGTGGGGTGGGTCGAGCAAGCCGTGCTGCTGGACGGTCTTCGCGCGCTCGTTTTCGGCCCGCACAGACACGGACTGTTGCTGCATCGTGGATCGGCCTGGGAGGACCCACCAACACGTTGCGCGAGCTCGACCCAGCCTACGTGAATCATCCGCGTGAGAGCCCTTCGCTAGTGGCCAATAACCTCGGTTTGGAGGTGCGAGTCGGGCAGTTTCTCGTCGCCGTGTGGTTGCCGCGGGGCATCGTCCATGCCAGATAATGCCGTGAAGTAGCTCCGCACGACTCGATCAAAATTCTCCTCTGTCAGTTCCATCGGGATATCGTTGTAAGCGCAGTAGTTGCGGATTTGCAGCAGCAAATCACGTGGATGGCAACGCCGTAGCGGCCGCTCAACCGGCTGGTAGTGCCGCTGCAACAGTTTTTCGATGACTTCTGATCGGTATTCACAGCGAAACGATCGGCAGAGTGTTTCAAACAAGCTGTGGAACTCGGCCAGGCTGGGATCATGGACTTCAATCTTGTACGGAATTCTTCGCAAGAAACGCCTCATCCGTCAGATCAGTCGGATCCAGATTCGTGGAGAAGATGATCAGTTGCTCAAAGGGTACCTGGATCTTCTTGCCGCTGGCAATCGTCAGAAAGTCCTGCCGGTTCTCCAATGGCACGATCCAACGATTAAGCAACTCCGTCGGCTCGATACGCTGCCGACCGAAGTCATCGACCAGCAGGCATCCACAATTGCTTTTGAGCTGCAGTGGCGCTTCGCTCACGTTGCTCACCGGATCATGTCGAATCTCCAGCGCATCCAACGTCAATTCACCGCCGACAATCACCGTGGGTCGCCGAATCTTAATCCATCGTCGATCGTGATCATTGTTCTTGAGCAGGCTCTTATCGTTCGAATCCTCCGAGTGATGGTAAGCGGCATCATACAGCTTGATCAACTGGCCATCCTCAGTGAGTGTCCGGGGAATCCAGATATCCTGGCCAAAACACATGGTGATGCGAGCGGCAAGCGTTGTTTTCCCGTTGCCCGGTGCACCGTACAGGAAGAGTCCCGCGCCGGAATTGATGGCCGGTCCCAAGAGATCGAACAAGTCGGGCTCCACGGAAATGTCCGAGAAGGCCTTGACCAGATGCTGCCGCTTGGGCGCCTCGGCGCGAATCGTCTGAGCTTCGGCCGACACCACGTAATCGACTAGCGGAACCGGTGCCGGCCCCACATAGCCACACGATTCCATCATCCGCTGTGTCCACTGACGTCCGTTGTCGGTCAACGTGTAATAGTAATCGTTCATCTGGGCCGAAGACGAATGCACCAGAATCTGACGCTGCCGCAAAGTTCGAAAGATGCCTTCCAGCGTGCGGAAGGGCAAACAGACTTGCTCGGCAATTTCGCGACCACTGGCCGAGCCAATGACCAAAACGTACTTGCAGATCAGACTCTCGATCATTGATGCCGAGAGACCGGATTCCTCAATGGAATTCGGCTCGGCCGGCGTGAACGTCGTGTCGTCTGCGAACATCGCCGCCAGAAGGCTTCCCGATGCGGGCGCACTATCCAAGGTGGTCATGATCCGTCGGTCCGTAGAGGAATTGGCTGGTGTGGAAAGAACAGGCACTATCAGAGAGACTGGTTGCCCAACGCTCCCTAATTAGTCTAGGTCACGGGAAATCTTGCGTCGTCGCGTTCGGCCGCCCGCACTGTCTCGGAACACCCATCTGCTCTCCAACATCCCGTTGCCACCCAACGCGTGCCAGCACACTCGCGACGGTCGCTACAATCCGAGCATTCTGCATCTCTTGCACTTCACACCACGTCCGATAGGGGACTGGCGGCCCGCATCGACAACTCGGACCGTCCCGGTTGCCGTGGCAACAGTCGTCACGATTGCGTCACACTATTGGGCTGTGCCCCCTCGTTCGGCGGCCTCTCAAGCCGCTTCCCCGTTCGAACCGATGCTGAACGAAGAAAAAGCAAGTCTGCGGACAACCACGGCGCGGTTTCCGGAGTGGCGTTGCATTCTGAGTCCAGCATTCTAAGTACCAGGCGACTATGCGACCGACCGCGAACGTGCCACGTGCACATTGATTCCGCTAACTTGCTCGATCAAGGCGTCGGGTATCGCACCCGCGAGGCAAACGACCCTACTTATTCACAGAGGCAATTACCGTGAACGGTGCTACGGCTTCGGTCATTTTCGTGATGACGCACTACGACGTGCACTGCGACGTCTCCACACGCGGCAGTCGTATTCTCGATATGTTCAATGATCAAACGACCAAATTTCTGGACCTGGAAAACGTTCGCGTTTTTCAACGCACCGCCAGTGAGCCGATGATCGAGTTGCCCAAATCGGTGCTGGCGAAGGCAAATATTCACCTGGCCATTCTGGTCAGCGAGGACCGGTCTACCGAGAGCAAAGTCTTTTTCGCAGCGCGCGAGAGAAAAAGCGTGGATGCCGTGATTCTGTTGCCCACTGTGATCGTCAAAGGTCAGTTGCACCCGAAATTGGCCAACGACCCTCAAGGTTATCTGACGCTGGAAGTCGGCAGCTTCGTTCCCGTCACCGCGGCCACCGTGTACGGTCATTGCGATGCGGAGCATGAACTGGAAAGTCCTGTCGTCGCTGTGAATAAGGACACCATCTCTTCCCTCTCGTGGACGCCGCGCTAACCCCCTTGCGCCGTCCCCAAAAGTACGCTCTGTTCGCGCCCTTGATCCGTCTTGAGCTGAGGTAGGTGCCAGGCCAGATGTCAAGGGGAGAGCCGTTGGCTCGCGCTGGCCCGCGAGCGGATGTCCACTGACCGGGCCTATATTTGTTACAATTGATTCGACTTGCCACGGCGATCCTGGCGTGTCGCAACACATTTGCCGCGCGCCGCCAGCGAACTGGACCCGACGCGACTGCTCAGCCGACACTAGTATCAAGTGCCTCAAACCTGCGCGTGCGGCGTGCACTTGGGGAAGCCCAAGCTCGCTATGGGAGCCGACTCATGAAATCCGTGGTTAGCCTTGCCTCTGCCCTGCTCTTCTGCCTGAACTCCGCAGCCTGTTTCGCCGACGATGCGTCTGGCATGCAGATCTCCCAGCCGCTGCTGCTGCTCGAGCGATCCTCGACCGCGAAACTCACACGACTGCGGAGCGCGCACCATGTGGTGGAATATCGACAACCGCTGCGTCGGCATCAGCCTCAAGGGTGATGATGCAAATAACCGAGCGATCGAACTCGCGAGTCATCTGCCCGGATTGCGAACGATGGTCCTCGTCGCACTCCCGCAAAACCAGCTCACAAATCGTGGACTCGCTCCCCTGGCTAATCTTCCCGAACTTCGCTTGTTGAGCATCTCCGGTGATCGGATTACGGATGACGGTCTGCTGTACATTCAAGGGATTCCAACATTGGAAGCCTCGTTCTTAACGGCAACTTCACCGATGCCTCGTTGGAGATCATCTGTAGTCTTGCCAACCTGAAACAACTCGACCTGACCCAGGCCACGATTACTGATTCCGGACTCATCCACCTCCCGAAATTGGCGAAAATCGAAACGTTGATCCTTAACGGAACACCGGTCACCAACGCCGGACTGGACCATCTTGCGCAATTGAAGACGATGAAAAACCTCTACCTGGGAAATACCCGGCTCGATGATGCCGCCATCGACCCACTTCGACGCATGGAACAACTTGACCTGCTGTTCATCCTGGACACCGACATTACCGTCGAAGGGATAGCCAGGCTACTGCCGGCTCTGCTCTCCAGTTGTGAAATCGTGCATCAGTCGGGAACGTACCGCGGCCAGCGGAATCCGGATCTGGCCATGGCGCGATCCTCGTCTCCGCTCTGGCGATCCGCCCGCTGACCTGTGCCAACCCGTCGCAAAGCGCCGTGGACTCGACTTGACCCCACCGACGATGCCGGCAGGCATCCCAGAGAACCACGGCTGCCGTGACAGACCCCCAGGTCTACCACCCAGCTCTACGATCAACGCGCCGTGTCGGTCAGTGACCCTGAACACCTCGCGTGCGGATGCGTTAGCCCGGATGATTCACCAAACTCGTAGGGTGGGTCGAACAAGCCGTGTGGCTGGTGGGTCTTCGCTCGCTCGTTTCCCGCCCGCACAGCCGCAGACTGACGATTCCGCGTGGATCGGCTTATGAAGACCCACCAACACCTTGCGCGAGCTTGACCTCACCCTACGTGAGTAATCGGGCCAGCTTATCCAGACAACTCATCGCCCCCAGAACCACGCCTGCCGACTCTCTTTACCTGGTCCGCACAAGGCAGCTGGCCAATTTAAGTGGATTTGCCGGAAGAATCGGAAAAATCCAGCGATTCGAAACACCGATAACAAAGAAGAACCGGCTAGTCAACCGGCGGTGCCATGGGGCGGCATGGCTGCCGACCAGTTGCGATCTACCGCTCGGCTGGCATCAGCCTGCTGAGTATTGGTTGCCGCAAGAGCAGACCCTGGCGGATTAGCAGCTGTGGGGAGTCTCTAACTCGCACGGGCGAACGGCGGCCGAGAGGCACACCGAGAAAATGTCATGGGACACGGGAGAAGGCAGCTAACAACATGAAGAAGCAATCCGCGTATATTGCCCTGTGGCTGGCGTTGATCGCGGGTATGACACTCCCGCTGCAAACGCTGCCAGCACAAGACATGCAGCCCCCACCCAGTCCCAAGGACGTTCCTGGCGTGGACGACGCAGATCTGCCGCCGTGGACACAACCGACCCCCCGCAAGAGTCGCACGCATTACGGCACGATGAGCGGTTGGGACCTGTATGCCGGCAGCGTGTATGCCAACACGAGTCCGATTTGGGTCCAGGCCGAGGGGCTCTTGTGGTGGATCGAAGGCAACCCCGTTCCGGCGTTGGTGACAACCAGTCCCAACGGTACCCCTCGCGAACTGGCGGGCGTGCTCGGGCGCCGGGCACGAGCACCTTGTTCGGGGACGAGCAAGTGGATGATGAGGTCCGAGGCGGATTTCGCACCGCACTGGGCGTGCGACTGGGGCATTGGTTCGACAACTTGATGGATTCCGAACTGGAGTTTGGAGTACTTTGGTTGGGCGATGGACAGACATCGGGCGACTTCTACACCGCGTCGCTGGGCGATCCCATTCTGGCACGTCCTTTCTACAACGTGGAACTTGGTGCCCAAGACTCTCAATTGGTCGCCCTCCCCCAAGTGGTACTAGGAGACATTCTGATCGAGACATCGAGTGACTTCGTATCGGCTGGAGTGCTTTTTCGAAAGGGCTGGCTTCGTGGTGAACATGCGCGAATCGACTGGCTGGCCGGGTACCGCTATGCACAGCTACAAGAAGAACTGTATGTCAGCGAGAACCTGATTTCTACCGACCTCGCCGGCCCCGTGGCGGCCGGCACTACATTCGATCTCCTGGACCGTTTCGCGACCTGGAACGAGTTCCACGGTGCCGATTTGGGGCTACAGCTGTGGACCCACGCGCACGGTTGGACGGTGGAAGTGTTGGGGAAGATCGCGATCGGGTCGGTCGCCCGCACCATTGAAATCAATGGCGAAACACTCACCATCACGCCTGATAACACGGACTCATTCAGCAGCGGCGGACTATTGGCGATGCCCACCAACATGGGGCGTCACCAATCGTGCCGATTCTCGGCCATGCCTGAACTGACGATCCGGCTTCGCCGACCCTTATCCCGATTCTTCACCCTGTCGCTGGGCTACACCGTGATGGCGGTGGACCATGTGGTCCGCACAGGCGACCAGCTGGACCTGACGGTGAATCCAACGCAGTTCGGCAATGGAGGCGCTGGTTGGCCTACCTCGACCGACGGTATTGATGAGCGATTCGACGCTTCTGGTCCACGGATTCACGATCGGTTTAGAGTGGTAATGCCAGTTCCCGCCGGGCCGATCGCCGAATAATCTCGAATCCACTCTACGAATTGCCGTGGCACGGTATAGACTGGAGCTGATACACGGCAGGCGTTGCACCTTCTATTGTGGCGCGGGTGGTCGCAAGGCTGCCCCGTCGACAGCGTGTCGTCCAATCGGCACGGGTGCCCCTCGTCCTCTGTGTGTGAGTATTTCTTCGGTGAGCGTGGATCTGATGGCCCGGCGACTGTTCTTCGTGGTTTTGATCGTGATGTGGCTGGCAGCCAATCTGCTGATGGGCGCCGAATGGACCTTCACCGATCTGGGAAATTTGGGAGGCGATGCCGGATTCGGCGAATCGAGCCGCGCCCTGGGCCTCTCCAGCGACGGAACGGCCGTGGTTGGGGACAGCCTTGCCGCTGCCGGTCTGGGCATTACGCGAGGAATCGAAGCTTTCCTGTGGATCAAACCGGGCCCCCTGGCGGGGCTCGGCGCTTTGTCTCAAAGAGACGAATTCTTCAGTTCCGCCACGGCCGCCTCGCAGCGGGGACGGGTGGTGGTGGGAGAGAGCAAAATCTCTGCCGGTAAGCAGGCCTTTTTCTGGACAAAGGACCAGGGGATCCGCGCCTTGGGGACACTTCCCGGGCACGACCAGAGCGTGGCTTACGGCATCTCTGGCAACGGCGAAGTAATTGTCGGCGAGAGTAGTTCCAGTGAGAGTACCGTAGCATTTCGCTGGACTCTTCCAACCGGAATGGTCGCACTTGGCGATTTGTCTGGCGGCAGGCAGAGTAGTTCGGCGCTGGCTATCTCCACCGACGGCAAGTTGATCGTGGGGCGAGGCAGTTCCGGGCCGGGGACCGAGGCTTTCCTCTGGACGGCCGACGCAGGCATGCAGGGATTGGGCGACCTCAGCGGCGGCCGGTTCGGAAGCGTGGCCTACGCGGTCTCGACGCAGGGCCCCGTGGTGGTCGGCGAATCGCACTCGGAGCAGGGAGGTGAGGCGTTTCGTTGGACATCGCAAACCGGCATGGTCGGTCTTGGGGATTTGGCCGATGGCGGCTTTGGCAGCACGGCATTCGCTGTGACAGACGACGGGAACACGATTGTCGGACTGGCGACCACGGCCGACGGTTCGGAGGCTTTTATGTGGACCTCGCAGACCAGCATGCAATCACTCGGCGTTTTGCTTCAACAGCGAGGTTTGGCCCGAGGTTGGCGTCTGCAAGAAGCGCGAGGGATCTCCGGTGATGGCAGTGCTATCGTGGGCACGGGAAAGCATCCCAGCGGTATCGAGGCGGCATGGATGATCGAGATTCGCTAAGCAATCACAGCCATCGATCCACAGCCAGCGGAAACCGGCACGCGCTGCCAAGATAACCGAGACCACGTTGCCCATCACCACGACGAACCGAATGTGCTGCATGGGGCCTGCAAAAATCCCCCCGACCCTGACCCGCCGCTTTCTGACGGTCGACTGATTCGCTATTTGGTCGTCAAGTTGATCGTACCCAAATCGGTTGGCACACCCGCAGTGACCGTGAACTTGACCTGAGAGGTCTTCGGATCTGAATACTTGCCCTTGAGTCTGTCGGGGCCTCCATATTGCATGGAGATTAAATTCATCTTTCCCCATTCAAAAGTCAGCACGTACTCACCTTCCGGCACGCCATCCCCTTTGTTGAAAGTCGAGATCTGAAACTTGCCCGCCTCATCGGTAAAGGCCGAGGAAATGGTGGGTTCCGCCTTGTCAATCCCCGCCACGTTGGCACACCGAACGGCCAACATTTGGACCGGCTTGTTATCGACCAGAATGACGCCCGTGACAGGAAACACGGGCTTGCGATGAACCTTCTCGCCGCATGAACAACAAACAAGGGCCACCATCAAAACGAGAATCCACTGCTTCATCTTGACTCACACTCTCCCTGCGAGATGCCTAAAACTGATTACTCTTGAGACAACGCCGAGTCACTTCTACTGAAGTTCCCCGCAAGGGGATTGTTGACTGCCACACATGGCAGCCGGCGCGTCAACGAGTTTCCTCCAAGAGGATCTCCTGCTTCTCCCGAGTGATAAACGCGGCAAATACAAAGGCATCGACCGTTTCTGCAATGAGGTCTACGCCGCCGTCACAAAATGCAAACTGTGCGCCGCCCGGGTGAAACGAGTAGAATCCACCCCCACGCAGATTCGTACAATTGATGGGACATGGCCCTCCGTCCGGACCCGGCGTGCCATCATACAACGAACCGGCCAACCAATGTTCGCCATTAAGGAAATCGGCCCAGCCACCGCCATTAAGGGCATTCAAGGGGCCAAGATCGACTCTCCTTCGACCCTGGTAGATGAGGTCTCCCCCCAAGCGTTCGCCGATCAGGAAGGTATTGGATGTCCCGTCGCGGACGCTCGAAATTCGACTGTCGTTATTTCCAAACCCGCCGGCCACCGGCTGAATCGCGCCGTGTCTGTTTCCTCCGGCGTTACCCGAGTAGGCAATGTTGGCAAAATCGCCGCGCACCCCAGTTGGATTGCAGTAATCCGACACCGCTACCGTCCAGGTCAAAGGGAGCGGCGGAACTCCAGGTCCACCCGCTCCGGCGGGCAATGCCCCGTCGTAGACATACGGCGCGGAATGCGGCGCGGACGGACACACAAAGACGGGAAGATAAGTCCGCGCGAGTTCCAAATTCCTGTTGACCGCATCCGTCGGAAACCCCAGCGACGACGCCTGATCGAAAGCGGGAACCCGATTCTCCCACTGATCACTAACCGCCACCTGCTCTAAAAACGGTAGAATCTGAGTGCCCCAGGTCTGTATGTTCAGGTTCGATAGATCAATCATGTAGGCGAAGGGAAACGTATTGTGCACGTCGTGGTAGCTGTGCATTGACAAAGCGACTTGCTTTAGGTTGTTGCTGCAACTCATGCGGCGTGCCGCCTCACGCGCCGCCTGCACCGCAGGCAATAGCAGGGCGACAAGGATTCCGATGATCGCGATCACCACCAGAAGTTCCACCAACGTAAACCCACGAACACGAACCCGTTTGCGCGGTCCATAACCCATCGTCTCATCTCCTCGCCCATGCCTCAGAAATACCAATAATGAAGTGATATGTCGAACAACATTCGTCTCTCACTGACAGCTTAATTATAGACACAAAACCGCCGTCATTGAGTCAACTTTTCGCGACCTACGCTCGGCGGCCTGGCCCCGTGCGAATCCAAGGCCACCCTGCAGTATGCACGCCGCGCTGATGACAGCTTCCTCAGCTATTTGCCGCCAACGCAACAAGGCACGCCATTAACATCCCACTCTATCAGCCAAAAAGGACAAAAGTCCTCGCTCCGCGGAACAGCGAAATGGACTGCAAAAAGATATGAATGAGCGACTTGACACTTCCTGAACGTCGCCGCGCCCCACACGGGGCATCTCGCGGGAGAGGACCCTCCACAATTCGCAAACTTCAGAAGAATCTCAGTTGATAAGGTCGTATCGCAACAGCCTCACGTGCCGTTTCTCCGCACCACTTGTTCGCGAAAGCCACTTTTCCTACCACCAAAGAGTGGCCAGCTTTCGGGGGGGCATGCGATCGCAGGCCCTGATCAACTACGTTTCGAGAAGCATCTGGAAACATGCACGTTCGGACTAGCCGACGTCCGCAAATCTAAGCCTGTTGGCAGCCCATGTCAACCAAAAAGCGATTCTCTTCCCGGCAATCGCACCAATTCCATCGCCCACCGCATCCGAACCGCTGCCCGAGCGTTGCCAGCGCACGGCCACTCGGCCGTCCCACGATGGGCCGCCTCAGCGTTGCCGCGCCAGCAGCAGCAGGCTGTTCAAGCCCAAAAAAAGATGGCCACCCACTTCGCGGACCAGCAGCGTTGGTAGCACTCACAGCTCAAATAAGGGTGAGGCGGCGTAGCGGCTGGCAACATTGAGAGGAAACGTCGGACCGACAATCTCCTGGTGCGTCTGCAAAGCCAAGGCCGGGTCGTTGTTCTGCTGCGACAGGTGCGCGAGAAGGGCCCATTTCAATCGGCGTCGAAACGCGTCACTCAGCAGACGAGCCGATTCATGATTCGACAAGTGCCCTCCCGGTCCGCGGATCCGCCGCTTCAGCAACTCTGGGTATGGCCCCTGTTCCAGCATTCGAGGATCATAGTTGCTCTCCAGCAGGACCGCATCGAGCGACTGCAACGTCTCTTCCAAACCGGCAAATACGTGCCCCAGATCAGTCAATACACCCAACCGGCACTCTCCGTCATCAAAGACAAACCCGACGCCGTCAACGCCGTCGTGCGGAGTCCTGACGGTTTCGACCCTGAGCGTACCGAACTCCAAATAAGCTCCCGACGTAAAACACCGAACGTCGTCGATCACACCGAGTCGATTGCGCAGTCGCGCTGCCATGAGCGTCCGCTCGGTGACGTATACAGGAATGCCGAACTTGCGCTGATACACCCCCATACAGCGCACATGGTCGCTGTGATCATGGGAAATCAGCAGAGCGTCCACATCCCGGGGATCGATACCCTGAGCAGTGAGACGAGACTGCATTCGCACGCCCGAGATGCCGGCGTCGACCAGCAAACGTACCCCTCCCGCCTCGACAAATATCGAGTTACCATTGCTGCCAGACTGCAACGTCATCACGCGCATGGACCCATTGTACCGGCAACGGCCGACATGCATAGAATCCTTGGATCGGATTACGTGGGTGAATTCAGCCTCGCCAATGGTTACACTTACACGAGTCGCTGCTGAGCTTCGACCGAGTCTGTCCGCCGACGGTCCTGCAACTGGCTCCAGGGGGCTTGAAAGGGAAATTGTTCGTCATGCATCGCTCAACTACGATTCTTGTCGCCGTCATCGCTTTGTGCCTCACGAATTATTGCCTGGCACAAACGCGCCCCAACGTCGTGCTCGTAATGACCGACGATCAAGGCTACGGAGATCTCAGTTGTCATGGCAATCCAATTCTGAAGACTCCACAGTTGGATCAACTGTTTCAGGAGTCCGTACGTTTGACAGATTATCATGTCTCTCCGACCTGTTCGCCCACGCGCAGCGCGCTGATGACAGGCCATTGGACCGATCGCACAGGTGCCTGGCACACGATTCTGGGGCGGTCGTTGTTGCGAGCCAATGAAGTAACGATGGGCCAGGTGTTCGCCAATTCAGGATACGTCACCGGTATGTTCGGCAAGTGGCACCTGGGCGATAACGCGCCCTATCGCCCGGAAGATCGCGGCTTCCATGAGGTCATACGACATGGTGGGGGCGGTGTCAGCCAGACACCTGACTATTGGAACAACGCCTACTTCGACGACACGTATCTGCATAACGGACAGCCCGAAAAGGTCACTGGTTTCTGTACGGACGTATGGTTTCAACATGCCGCACGTTTCATCCGGCAACACAAGGAATCGGGCAAGCCTTTCTTCGCCTACATCGCCACCAACGCTCCCCACGGTCCCATGCACGCGCCGGAATCGTTCAGCGCCCCGTACCAGGAACTCGGCACCTCAGTAGCGAACTTCTTCGGCATGATTGCCAACATCGACGACAACGTGGGTCAACTGCGAACACTGTTGCGGGAAGAGGGTTTGGACGCAACACCGTTTTCATTTTCACCACCGACAATGGAACAGCGGCAGGAGCCAAAGTATTCAATGCCGGAATGCGAGGCGCGAAAGGGAGCGAATATGATGGAGGTCACCGTGTGCCCTTTTTCATTTACTACCCCGGCGGAAACCTAACAGGTGGTCGGGATGTCACCGATCTGACGGCACATGTAGATATGCTTCCCACGCTGATCGATTTGTGTGGTCTGCGGGCTCCCGATAATGTCCAATTCGACGGACGCAGTATTCGACCGCTGTTGGCCGGAGAAGCTACCTTGGCCAACCAATCCTGGCCCGATCGCATCCTCGTCACCGACTCACAACGTGTCCTGCATCCGATCAAGTGGAAACAGAGCGCCGTGATGACCAGCCGCTGGCGATTGGTCAACCGTACACAACTTTACGATATCCAAGCTGACCCCGCGCAGAAGACAGACGTTGCCCCGCAGTACCCCGACGTTGTCGAACGCCTCACAGCTTTCTATGAAGCCTGGTGGGCCGAGCTCGAGCCGACGTTCGCCCACGATTGCCCCCTCTTCCTCGGACACCCTGCCGAGAACCCGACCACGCTGACGTGCCACGATTGGCTGGCGCC
Organism: uncultured Planctomycetota bacterium; assembly: GCA_963700575.1. Taxonomy (GTDB): domain Bacteria; phylum Planctomycetota; class Planctomycetia; order Pirellulales; family Pirellulaceae; genus JAJRVM01. The sequence continues at coordinate 90,063 of CAVOYC010000007.1, forward strand.
GAACATGACACCCTGGAACCAGGCTGCGATCCGCAACGGCCAGTCCGATCCCGACGCCACCGGTTACTGGAAAGTGAACATCATGCACGACGGCCGTTACGAGATCCGCCTGCGGCGCTGGCCGCGCGAAGCGGACACCGCCATCGACGCCGGACTTCCACCCGGCCCCGATGTACCTGGTGCACGCGCCTGGCGGACCGTGCCAGGAAGGGCCCTTGGAATCGTCCGCGCTCGCCTGGATATCGCCGGCCAGTCACTCGAAAAACCGGTCGCCGCGGGCAGCAAAGAAGTCGTTTTCACGCTCCCGCTGAAGGCCGGCCTGTCCGAGCTCCAAGCCCGCTTCTACACCTCCGAAGACGAACCGATCGGGGCCTTCTACGCCTACGTTACCCGGCTCGACGACTGATCCGAGTGGGTGACCTGCTCCGTTTCACCGCGGACTTGGCGAAAACAGGGAGCCTCAGGTCTGTCAACGGCCACCAAGAAAGCCCTTTCTGCGCCTCTGCATCTCGGCGCGAGAATAGGAAGGCGGGGCAGCAGATGGGGAGGCGGATGACGTGACAAAAACTCCGTGATCAGCGGTGGTTCCGCGTGATCCCGTTTGTGTTGCCCCGGTAGCAGGGGTGTCGAAGGCCGATGGGCTGGCCGCCAATCGGAGCTTAATTGCACCGCGATCGGGATAAGAACGATCGCGTCAACCAGCGGAGAGGAGTTCCCCAAAACAAGACCTTTTGCAGCACCCGCGGCACGCTCCTTGTGCGTCAAACTGGGCGTTTCATGCGGAATGAAGGACGCCCAGACACAAGCGGCCCCGGGAATTGGATATTTCACGGGCCCCGGCTTGTCGTTGAGCTCACATTGCTGGTACGCTCTGTGTCATCGGACGAGCCAGTCTGTGGAAACAGAAACAAGAACGAGACGGGATCCAACCGACTGGCGGAACTCTGAATCACGCACCAGTTCCAGGCAAAGCTGGAGGAACTGCCGGCGGTGTTAAGCCGATTTCCGCGGCGGCCCAAGGGACATCTCACGCCGGGCAGTGGAGCCTATTCTCAACATCTCGGATCGGGCACTTCCGAACTCGGTTCGTGGGAAACGTGCGGTGGTTCTGCGTGACGGATCGCTGATTCCGCCAGTCCTCAGCGAATGCACCATGCGCTGATGGTCACCCGTGAAACGTCGGTAGTCGCGTCGAGTTGTCAGGTGCGTCACCGGCGAATTCGGTTGAGGAGAACGCGCAACATGCCAAGCTTCATCGCCGTGGCCGCCATCATTGGCCTGGTAATGCTTGTTTGGGATTGTATCGAGGTGGGGCGTAACGATGCGGCCAATCTCGTCAATGCCGTGTTTGGCGCCCGTGTACTCAAGCGGCGAGCCGCCGTTGTGATCGCCGGAGCAGCTGTCATTTTGGGCGCCACGTTTTCATCGCCGGTCATGGAAACAGCACGCAAGGGGATTTTTGATCCCACTGTCCTGACCGTGCAAATGGCCTTGGCAATCTACGTCAGTGTGTACTTCGTGGACACGGTACTGCTGTACGGGTTCTCCGGCTTCGGAATGCCCGTCAGCACAACCGCTTGCCTGGTTTTCGAATTGGTGGGAGCGGCATTGTTCATCAAGGGATTTGACAATGTCAACTGGCCCAAGGTGGGGAATGTGGCGGCGGGCATTGTGGTCTCGATCGCCATCAGTGGCGTGGCTTCATTCATGGTCATGCGCGTATTCCGCGGCGCCATCCGCGACAACGTGAAAGATCGTGACACGATTCTGCTGCACGGCCCATGGATCACGGGCGCCATGTTCACATGGCTAACCTGGTTCATGGTTTTCAAGGGACTTAAGAACGTCTCCTTCGTCAAATCGCTGAAAGCGGACACGTTTGAAATTTATGGTGAGTGGCTGGTGCTGCTGTTCTTGTGGGGACTGTTGACGTTGATCACGCATCTTGTGCTGGTGCTGACGCACCGTCGCGGCTACCAATACCTGTTTCCCGTAACGGCCGTCGCCGGAATGGTCTGCATGGCCTTCGCGTTTGGACAGAACGATCTGGCAAACGCCGCTTCTCCCGGCCTCGCCGGCTTGAACCTCTGGCAGCACGGCGGGGCCGCCACCGACCTGGCTGACATTGCCTCGGACGTGCCGATCCCGCTCTGGGCCCTCTTCTGCTGTGGGTTGCTCATGGCGGGCGGAATGCTCACGTCCTATGCACAAAGAGTTACGCGCGCATCTGTAAACACCGGCAGCCAGTACGACCACGTCACGCTCTACGCGCCGCGATGGTGCCGGGCTCTCGCCCGTATCATGCTGCTGCGCAGCGGCGAGCAGCCGGCGCTGGCCCCGGAACCTGAACTGACCGAAGAAGGCAAGAAACTGCATTACGATTCGCTACGTGCCTCGGTGATCACCGGTGTCAGCGCCAGCGTGATTGCCTTTGCCTCGGGACGCGGTCTGCCCGTTTCCACCACCTATGTCGCCTTCGCCGCCGTACTCGGATCAGGACTTTCCGACCGCGTCTTCGCCCGTGGCGATGCCGAGACGAAACTGGGACGTGCCATCTGGGTCATCAGCTGCTGGTTCATCGCCCCGGTAATCGCCGTTGTGGCTACCGGCTGTATCGCCATGATCGTATATCATTTCTCGATCACGGGACTGCTGATCTGCATTGCGTTGAATCTGGGGGCGAGATATTTCTTCGGCCGCCGTGCGGACGCTCACGAAAAGAGGTATCACGAAGACATCTCCAAGGCCACCCCTGCCGCCAGGCCGGCGATCGAGGAAGCGTGAGGATTGCGAACGGCCAGCGGAACGTGATTTGGCACATGAGCGAGCGAAACGCCTTCAGGTTCACCCCACGAAAACGCCGCCAGACGCGCGAAGTGCCCGGCGGCTGAGTGGAAGCCTCCAGACATCTGGAAGCCGTATTGTTAAACCACAGCGAGTGTCCGCGGTGTCGCGACCTGTGGAAAAAACCGGCAGTCTGTCCGAAGTTCTGTCCGAAGTTCGAGACCTACTGGGACAGTCGTTGGGCGACATCCCGGACCAGCTGCACGAGTCGATCGACGTGCTTCTGTTGCGAATGTAAATTCACCATGTTAAATCGCAACCAGATCTGGTCGTTGCACCGTGTCGTCGCGAACCAGGCCTGACCGCCGCGGCGAATTTCGTCGGAAATGGTTTCCTGCAGCTGATTCAAGGCCTGCGGATCGTACCCCTCTGGCTCCCACCGAGCACAGGCAATCGAAAGTGCACCGCCAGGCATGATGCGAAATCCGCTCTGATGCAACTGTTGTTCCAGCGCGCGGGTGAGTTGAATATTGCGTGAGATCGCATCCTGAATCCGCTTCCAGCCCGCTGTTCGCAGGCCAAACCAGACAGCCAGCCCCGACGCCCGCCGGGACGTGGGCAACCCGCGACAATAAGCCTCTGTATGCCCGGCATCCGGAATGTAAGAAGCTGCCACATCAAACAGCTCACGGGCTGACTGCTCGTGCCGCGTCAACAACACCCCTGCTGTCAATGGCATGAAGAACCACTTGTGCAGGTCGACGGCCAGCGAATCCGCTTCCTCCATTCCCGCAAACAAAGGTCGATGAGAATCAAGCAGGGCCGCAGCACCTCCGTAGCAGGCATCGACATGCAGCCACACGTTGTGGTCTCGGCAAATCGGGAGGATCTCGTGCAGCGCATCGGTGGCTCCCGTCCCTGTCGAACCGGCCGTGGCGATCACGGCAAACGGCTGCCAACCGCGTTGAATATCCTGCTGCATTTGCTGACGCAGCAACCTGGTATCCATTTCCCCGCGCCCCATGACGGGGATCGAGGCGATGCAAGCATCTCCCAAGCCAATGACCTTGGCAGCACGCGACGCCGAGAAATGCGTGGCACTGGAAAGGTAGATGCGTGGCCGAGCTGTGATCGCCGTGGGCCCTTCTTCCATCCATGCTCGCAATCGGCAGAATTTGGCAATGTGCAGGGCTTGCAGCGTCGCGTGGCTCCCTCCCGGCAAAATCATCCCGTCACCAGCGTACCTCAACCGGTCTGCCAGCCACCGCACAACTTCGCGTTCGGCTGCCGCATTGGCCGGCCCTTGGTGCGACGCACCACCATTGTTGTCTAACGCCGAAACCAGCAGGTCGCCCAGCACGGCCTCCGGCAACGGAGAGGAATTGACCAATCCCAGGTAGAGTGGATGCGACATGGCGATGCTTGCCTCCACCACCGCCCCTAACTCCTCGACCCCCGCCTGCAAACCAATGCCGCAGTCGGGCAACATGCCGGCAAAGCGGGAAAACAACGCTACCTGTTCCATCTCCGGAGCAACACGATGGCTCTCCATATCACGCCAGTAATCCGCAATCAGGTCGATCATACGGTGCCCGGCGTCTCGAAAACTGTCCTGATTCGACATAGACATTCCCCCACCCATTCACTCGTGCAGCACACCATTGGTCTGCGCCTTCGTCCCACCGGCGCACCTGACAAGAAGGTACACGTCTTTCGGTACTGAGGACAGGGTCAGCCTGGTAGGGTGCCAGGCTAAACGTTTCAGAAGTCAATAATCGCTCGTACGCCACCGATCTGGTAACTGCCCGACACGACGTCGAAACCGGCCGGCGCGCCGCTGACGTAGCGATCGTCGATGCGTCCAAAAATATAGTTGGCCTGCAGCCGGGCGTGGTCGTTCCAATACCAGTTCACCGCGAAGGTCATGCTTTGACCAACACCTCCCAGAATATCCTGGTCGGTCAAATCGCCGTATGACAACCTGGTGGCGATTTCCCAGGCACCCAGTCCCGTACCGATGCGCTCGATCACAGCCAGTAACACGAAAGAAGTCCTCGAAAGGTTGCACGCGGCCCAGGATGCCAAGTTCCCGATTCCAAGGAATGTGTTCCCCCGTCAGGAAATAGGAGACGTAGAAATACCCGCCGTGCATGTACATGTCGGGGCCATATCCGTCTAATCGCTGCAGCCACAAATTCATGAATTCGCCCACCAACTGAACGCGCCCGACATTCACCACCGATTCGATGCCCAGGATCTGGTAGGCATCGCAACCGTCGATGGGCTGGGTGTTCAACCAACGCTTGGTGGAACGTCCTTCGGGACGAGACCGGAACTGGGCACGACTGTCAGTAGCCCCCGATTCCGATGCATCGGGATCGGGGAACGCAAAAGTTCCCGCTAGAGCCACGTGGGCATAACCGCGTCCTCCGGATGTCTCGTCATACCAGTAGGTGTTCGCCAGACGCCCAGCCAACTCGAGCGGATACTTGTTGCTTTCGACACTGCCACTGTTCTGAATCAGGTCGATATCAAACACGCCGAAACGCCAGTTATAAGCCAGGTTGTCGGAAGCGCCGTACGCGGCCAGCCCAAAGCGTCGATTGTTTTCATTGAGCGCATCCGTGATAAATGGGCGTTCCATGAAGATATTGAAGTTGCTGCTGTTCAGCTGATCTAGCCCATAAGGACGTTTCTGATTACCGAAACGAATTGTACCGAGGTGGGCGAGATCATCCCAGCCAATCCATGCGTCTCGAAACTGACTGCCATCCTGGCCACTGAATTCGATTTCCAATCGGTACGACATGTTTCCTGGAGGTACTGACCCGCCAACTCCCAACCGAAGCCGGCGGTAAACGAGTCGATCCAATGGACCGTTGGCTGGGTTGCCGGTCTCGATCACATTGATCCCCGGTGACGATTCGGGAAATCCCCACTGATCGATATGAATGCGACCGTTGACAACTCGCGTCGTTTCGGTCGCCGGCGTTTCCAGGAACGCATTTTCTGGGTCCTCTTTCCCGAGCAGGGACTCCTCAAGACGATCGACTCTCGCCTGCACTTCACCATCAATCACGGCACCGGCCGCTCGCGAGCCCTCTTGAGACGGTTCCGCGACGCCGTCCGCGGTGTCCGTCCGCGGAGGATCTGTCGGAGACTCCACACCGGGCAGCCTGCGGATGACTTCCCGCTGTCGCGCCATCTCCGCTTCCAGCTGCGCCATCCGCTCGTCCTGCTGTTGCATGTGGTCCCGGAGTTCTTCGACCGCGGCAGGGGATTCCGCCCCTCTTACGCCGGCGTGAGACAACACCTCCCAGCCAGTGACCAGCATGACCACGGCCAGGAACTTTGGATTGGAAGCCAGGGAAAGCCTATGCACCGTGGTGAGCTCACGTTGTCGCGGGTGATGGTCGGAAGCAGCTTCGTCAGACAAGTCCGTACTTCCCTACCATCAGCACAATCACCACGACCGCTCCAGAAGCACTCCGATCCTCGCCACAACCGTCACAGGCCGAACGATTCTCAGCGTCACAATCACTACAATCGCCACATTCCCCCCCAGGCTGATTTGCACCTCGCGCAGGGGTGGGCCCCACCCCTGCACGGCATGTCATGGCAGGCTGGTGGTCGGCACAACGCACGTTGCGTGAGGATTGCGAACGGCCCTCCCGGCGTGATTGGGAACACGGTTTGGCTCTGCGATGGACGAGGTGGATGTCCCTCCTACTCGTGAGAGTCTGCAACAGTAGGGTAGACTAATCCTTGTCGCTCGCCCGTGACGAGCACCCAGAGCAGCCACGTCCCGTCGCACCTGATGGAGGCAAATAAACGAACATGCCTGAGCAGAAAATCCTGCCCGCGGCACTACACGACTACCGCTATTGCTGGAAGGATCTCGCGCTGACCGACATCGCTTACAAGCTGTTGGCCTTTTCCATCCTTGCTCCGATCGTCGGTTGTCTCTTTCGCATTCTCGTCTCGTTGTCCGGCAGGACGGTGATCGCCGATGAAGATATCGTCCAGTTCCTGCTGGAACCGGCGGGATGGGTGTGCCTCGTAGTGATTGGAGCGTTATCGATCGCCATCATTGCATTAGAGCAGGCCGCGCTGATGGCCGTCGTCTGCGCCGCGAATTTCAACCGGCACTTGGGAGTCTCGCGAGCACTTGTTTTCGCCGGCGCCAGCGCGTGGCCTGTACTGCGCGTGACAACGCGAATCATAGGCCTCACGATCTTCGTCGCCACCCCGTTTCTGGCTGTGGCGGGGCTGACTTACGTCACGCTGCTGACCCGATTCGATATCAATTTCTACCTCACGCAGCAGCCCATTGAGTTCAAGATCGCCCTGGGGATTGGCGGGTTGCTGGGGATCGTTCTGGCCGTGCTCTTGTTGCGATTGGCTACCAGTTGGTTCTATGCCCTCCCGTTGGTGATGTTCGAGGACGTCCCACCCAAGAAGGCGCTGCGCGTGAGCCGCGATCGCGTGCGCGGACACCGCACCCGTGTCGTGGCCTGGATCATCGCCTGGCTACTCACGACGTTCCTTTTCTCCGCCTTGGCCACCTGGATGGTCACGTCGCTGGCACGATTGCTCGTCCCGCGCTTCATGGGCTCGCTGGGACTGCTCTTGCTCGCCGTCGGCATCACCCTGCTGGCCTGGGTTGGCGTAAACCTGGTGACGAACCTGCTGAGCACCACGTCATTCGCGGTCGTCTTTTTCCGGCTGTATGCCGATCTGGCCTGCCCACAGGGTGTTGACGGCTCACGTCTCGACGCCTGGGAAACAACAACGCAGCGAGCCAGCTTCGCCCTGTCAAGACGCCGATTCGCACTGGCCGTGGTGATTACCTTCGCGTTGGCGACTCTCATCGGAATTCTTGCCATCCGCAGCGTTCGCACCGTGGACGACGTGGAAATCATCGCGCACCGCGGTGCTTCCGCCGCCGCTCCGGAAAACACCATGGCCTCGATCCGGCAGGCTGTCGAAGAAGGAGCCGATTGGACGGAGATCGATGTGCAAGAGACAGCTGACGGCCAGGTGGTCGTGTTTCACGATAGCGACTTCAAGAAAATCGCCGACGTGGATCTCAAAATCTGGGATGCCACCATGGAGGACCTGCGAAATATCGATATTGGCAGCTCGTTCGCCCCCGAGTTCAAGGATCAGCGGGTCCCGACGCTTGCCGAAGTGCTGGCCTACTGCCAAGGCAAGATAGGCGTCACCATCGAGCTAAAATACTACGGGCACGACCAGCAATTGGAACAACGCGTGGCCGATATCGTGGAACAACACGGCATGCAGTTGGACATCACAATCATCAGCCTGAAACAGGCAGGTTTGAACAAAATGAAACAGCTCAGACCCGCCTGGAGAACCGGACTTCTGACCGCTGTCGCCATCGGTGATTTGACCCAGGTGGAAGCCGACTTCCTGGCTGTGAATGCCAATATCGCGACGCGGTCTTTCATCTACTCATCACACAAACGTGACAAGCAAGTCCTGGTCTGGACCGTGAACGACCCGATCAGCATGTCGTCCATGATCGGCCGTGGCGCCGATGGCCTGATCACCGATAAACCGGGTCTCGCCCGCCAGGTACTGGAAGACCGCGCCAAGCTGAGTTCCGTCGAGCGACTGCTGATCGAACTGGCTGGATTGCTGGGCGTCCAGCGCGAGGTCGTCGCGCAATAACCCGGCCGCATGGAACGTCGGCGGGCGGCACAGTAGAATACGGCCGGACCTCACTCTGGCACCGTCGCGGGATGCAAGTCCGAATTTCTCCGTTACCGAAAACGACTGTTTTCATGATCAGTTTGTCACTACTGACGGCAATTTTACTCTCCGCCACCTCCGCCCAGCCGGCCGCGGCATCCCTCGAAGTGCGTGTGGGAATCGTGGCCTATGAAGATTTCCATCAGGAATACTCGCATTTCGACCGACTCTTTGCCGAGATTGCGCATCGGGAACCGACAATGCGATTCAGGTTGGCGGTCGGTACCTACGGTGACGTGCTGCACTGGATCGACCGCCAACAGGTGGACGTCGCCATCTTGACTCCGGGTGTGTTTGCCGGGTTGATGTCCCACGACGACGCCTGGGAAACCAGGATGTGCACCTATCTGGCCACGGTTCAGCTGCCCAAGGCCAGATCACGTTATGCCTCGGCCGATCGCCGTGGCCAAGGCTTTTTCAACGACTATCGATCCGTCTGCCTGGTGCCACAGGCATCTCCCTTGCAGACGGTCGGCGATCTGCGTCGTCTGGCCGATCAAGGAAAACTGCAGTACCTGTTCGTACACCCACTATCTCTCTCGGGACATGCGGCTCCCCTGGAAGCGCTGCGGCGTGCACAGATCAAGAGCACCGACGTACCGGTTCGCTTTACGTATTCGCACAGCCAGTCCATTCGAATGCTCTCCGACACATCGGGAGAGCTTCATCGCGTAGCCTTCGTGTGGGACGATGCGACCGGTAGCGACTCTTCGCTGGAAGAGGGTGTTCGAAAGCTCCCCTTTCCACAACTCGACCAGATGCCGCTTCCCCATGATGTGGTTGTCGCGCGGAAAGGATTTGCGCACGCCGCGCGACTCGGCGAGTTGTTACTGTCGCTACAGGAAGGCGAACAGCAGTATCATTTCGCACACCTTGAGCAATGGCGACAACAATTCGCGGAAGTTTATGAATGGCTCAACGCCACCGGCGCGATTTCCGCGACCCGAGATGGACAGAGCATCGCGTTGGATGAGATTGGGCACCTGCTCCTGCAGTATGCTCGCTCACAGCCTCAGCCTCCGCGTTTGGCACTGGTTCTCTCGGGCGGGGGTGCAAAATGTTCGTACCAGGTAGGCGCCGTGGCGGCAATCGAGAAGAAATTGAGTCAACTGCGACGCGAGAACCCGCGGCACCGGGTCGATATCGAATTGGTGGTCGGCACCTCCGGCGGAGCTATCAATTCGCTCCCCGTGGCACTCGGCATCACCGACTCACAAGAGGGCCGCCAGGCCTTTCGCGACACGTGGTGCAGCTTGAATCAGTGCGAGATAGTACGCCCACCCCTGATGATTCGCATCAACACCGGACTCTGGTTTGCACTCCTTCAAACAGCGGTTGTGATCTGGATTGTCACGTGGCGCGTGCGTGACGAGAACCGGCGCGGATGGGCCTTCGCCGCAGTCTACACAGGCTTGGCGGGAATCGAAGTCCTCCTGGGATACGTGGCGCCCCCTCCCTGGAGCTTACTCGGCACCAACCACGTATTGCATCACATCTGGCTGTGGTTCAGTTTCGGCGTCAAGGCTTCTGCCTGGAGCCTGTTTGCCATCGGCGTGGTAACGTTGGTCCTGCAAACCGTTCGTTCGCGTCGCGGCGATCACATTCGCCTTCCCAAGCGATTTACCCGCACTTTGCTGGTCACGGGACTGTTGGGATTGCCCCTGTTGCAAGTGATTTCCATCGTCGCCTTTCAAGAAACACTGTCCGGCGGTGAAGGCATGGAAGACGCGCTGGCGCGTAAATTCCCTCGGTTGATCAATCGGTACTTGGAAAGCCAGAACGATGTGCCGTTGGACGCGGCGACAGCTCATTCCGCCAACACAGCCTTGCAACAATTCAGCCGACAGATCATCGACCGAGAGTTGCTGAAACGGGACCTGGTGATCACCGGTTCCTGCCTCGATCAAACCAGCGAGGAACTGCCGTCCGACCTGTATTTCTTTGCGCCCGCCGACAAGGATCAGCGCGTCTCGCCATATGGTGAGCGAGGTTTGTCGCTGCTGTCGCATCCGCAAATTCTGCTGGATGTAATTTTGGGCTCGGGATCCATTTACCCAATCTTTCCCGCGCGGCGAATTGACGATATTCCACGAGCAGGTGAACAGATTGAGTTGGTCGACGGCGGGTTCGCTCACAACAGTCCCGTCGAAGCCGCGGTCTTGTGGGGCGCCACGCACGTCATACTGATCGATGTCACTCCGCGGGGACGCATCAAACGAGGCAATTTCCTGCAGAACGTTACATCATCGGTGCGCCACCTGCATCGACAGGCTCAACTGCTTGACGCCCGCTCGCGTGGCAAAGTGACCATCTTCACGCTCGCACCCGAACCGCCTCATATTTGCATCATTGACTTCGCCGACAATCTTGTCGCGGACAGCATCGACCAGGGGTCTCGCGATGCCAACCTGGATGCCACGGGCACCATCGCACGCTTCCAGCGTGAAGTGGGCGAGCCCGTCTTTGTCGATGTGATTCCCTGAGAGGGCGGAGTGGGAGAGTGGAGGGTGGAGAGAAAATGCCTCTGACACCACGCGTCTGCCTGTGTTACGATGCTGGTACCTTGGAGAAACGACATGCCAAGCATCCAGTGTTCGTGCGGAAGACTTATCCTGGTGCGGGAGGGGCAGGCGGGCACCCGTGTGCCCTGCGAATGTGGGCGGGAGTTGATGGTGCCCAGTCTGCGTCTGTTACGTGCGCAGAGTCTTCAGGGAGAACCGATTCCGGTCATCGTGCCGGGCGAAAATACACCCCTTGAAGATGCGAACACGTCCGCACTGGGGGAACGTCAGTTTCTGATATTCTTAACCCGTCCGCACGAGATTCCGCACCGCATCAGTTATGACGCCGCCCGCCACTTCGTCACCGCCTGTGATCGGCTGCTGCAGCGGTACTTTGAGGAGGGTGGACAGAGCTGGGGAGTGGACCTGCAGATCTCTATCGCTCTGCTCCCCAACGGGGACCGACTGGTCGATGTCCAGGTGCGTCCGGCCATCATACCACCACGGGCCGTCCATGAACTGGCGGACCAGTTTCGGGCCATGCCCGGTCCTCCCGTCGTCAACGGCCCCGTCGCGTTTACGCTGCGCAAGCCGGTCGGAGGTGGCGCATCGCAAGCTCCGTCTTTCGACATTCCCTTTCGCAGTCTGATCCATCATGCCGGCGAGCTTGACCAGTTACTGATGGAAGCGGCCGGCTTGGTTCCTCCGTCCACACCCAGCGTGCCCGACAGGAGCCAGCATGCCAACTGGTGGTCCAGACTTAAGGCCTGGTGTGGGCCGGCGCGGTGGCGGAAGTCGCGAATAACGGCGGTGCCGCGGGCGGCATCTCCGCTGCCCGAGACCCCGATCGTTTCGACCAGCGTCGCGCAGCAGGAAATCAGCGCGGCGGTCGACTCGGGATCGATCGCCCAAGTGGAAGCCTGCCTGCAGCGGTATCCCGATGCCCCAGCCCTCTACCACTGCCTGGGGTACCTGCGAATGAACAGCGGCGAATTCCACCAGGCGGTCAGCGCCTTCTCGCAGCTGATACGGCTTGATCCCGAAAACTACGGCGCTTACGCCGCACGTGGCCGCGTGCACTGCATGGCCGGATCCATGCAACAGGGTTTGGCCGACTTGACCAAGGCTATTGACGGCGACCCGCGGGATGCCGAGAGTCGTGCCGCGCGCGCCATGATCTATGTGGAACTGGAGGCCTGGGAGTTCGCCGAGGCAGACTTGACGACCGCGATTCAACGGGCACCCCTTCAACCGCAATTGTATGTCGAACGAGCGCGAGTGAGGTTTGCTCAGCAGAAGATTGCCGATATCTTTCACGACTTGCGCCAGGCACTGCGACTTGACCCTTACCATGTGGACGCCTACATGCTCCGCGGCTGGGCATCCCAACATCGTCCCCACGCCACACAGCAGGACATCGCCGACGCCGCGGAGGACTTTGGGCGAGCTATCGAGATCGAGGGGGACAACCCCGCCTATTACGCGCAGCGGGCCGAAGCCTACGCCAGCCAGAGCAAGTTTGCCTTGACGATTGCCGACTGTGACCGCGCCCTGGAACTGGATAGGAACAATGCCGTCGCTTTCGGTATCCGGGGCTATGCCAACCAGCAACTCGACAACCTGCCGCAAGCAGTTGCCGATTGCACGAAAGCCATCGACCTGGGACTGGTGTCCGCGGCGGTTCATATCAGCCGCGCAGTTGGTTACGCGGCAGAGGGGGAAATCGATCTGGCCCTGTCCGATTGCGATACCGCGGTCCATCTGGCGCCCGATTATGCAGCGGCCTTTAATTACCGCGGCATGCTGCGGCTGAGTCAAGGTGATATCGAGTCCGCGACGCTCGATTTCACCGAAGCAAGTCGCCTGGCACCGCAGTGGTCCACGCCACGCGAATACCGCGCCGATGCACATCGTCTGCAATCCGAATTTGACCAAGCCATCGATGAGTACACGTCGACCCTTGAATTGGAGCCCCGCAATCTGACCGCGTATGTCGGGCGGGCTCTGGCCTGGATAGAAAAACAGCAGCTGGAGAAGGCGCGGCAAGACTTGAATCAGGCCTTGAAACTCGACGAAGAATGCGTCCCCGCATACTTTCATCGTGCTGAGTTGTGGCTGCGACAGGAACAGTTCCAACAGGCTCTGGAAGATCTCGATAAAGCCCTGTCGCTTGATCCTGATTTTGCCCCCGGATACCAGACGCGAGCGCAGGTGTATCTCCATCTGCAGATGAATGAACAGGCGCTGCGTGATTTCAGCAAATTGATCGAACTGCAGCCGAACTGGCCCGGTGCCTATCTGGGACGAGCCAATGCGTGGATCCATCTCGGTGATGCGAACAAGGCGACCGCCGACTATCGCGAAGCAGCGAATTTGGATCCTGGCTCGACCGAGGAGTTGGTGCTCCATCGACTGATCGTGGAGGCACATCACCACTATCAGCAGGAAGATTACGAAGCGGCAATTGCCCGTACCTCCGAAGCACTGAAACTCGATCATCACTGCCTGCCCGCCTACGCCACCCGCGCCGCCAGCTATTGGTACTCGGAACAATTCGTGGAAGCAACCGAGGACTATTCGCAACTGCTCGAACTGGCGCCTGACGCCGCTTTTGCGTACGTTGGTCGTGGACAGGTGTACGTGGAACTCGGCGAATATGAAACAGCGATGAAAGACCTGAACCAAGCCGTCGACATGGAACGCCAGGCCGACTCGCAAACCGGCCTGGCCTATGCGTTGAGCGGCCGAGCGCTAGCCCATGCCGGACTGCGGCAATTCGATGCAGCCCGACGCGACTTCGACGAATCCATCCGTTTACGACCGAACAATGCCTGGGTACATTACAACCAAGCGCTCATGTTCCGAATGCTGGACGAACGAACACAAGCGACCGAGTCCTTTCGGCATGCTCTGACATTAAACGACCCGCCGTTGACCAAACGCAAGCGAGAACGTGCCAGCGCGTTCCTGCAACAGAACCGCGAAGACCCTCGCGCAAATGAACCTTGAAATGCAGGCACTATCGGTATGAAAACAGGCTTCTTTCTGCTCTCCTTCGCTGCCCCGATCCTTTTCGTCGCATCTGTCAAAGAGGTCGGTGGCGCCGAGAAACCTAACTTTGTGGTGATCAATATCGATGACCTGGGCTACGCCGACGTCGGTCCTTTTGGATCCACACTCAACCGGACCCCACATCTCGATCGCATGGCACGCGAAGGCCGTCAACTGACCAGTTTCTATGCCGCTCCCGTCTGCTCTCCTTCGCGAGCGGCCTTGATGACCGGATCGTATCCGAAACGCGCACTTCCCATCCCTCACGTGCTGTTTCCCGGCTATGACCATGGGCTCCATCCGAACGAAATCACCGTCGCCGAATTGCTGCAAGGTCTCGGCTACCACACCGCTTGCATCGGCAAATGGCATCTAGGTGATCAGCCTCAACTGCTGCCGACCCGCCAAGGGTTCGAATACTTCTTTGGACTCCCCTACTCAAATGACATGGGACCAGCCGAAGATGGCGTGAAAAGCAACCTGGGCGCGCCGTTGCCCAAAAGCAAAGCCCAGGGGCAGCCACCGCTCCCCTGGCTGCGCAATGAGACCGTCATCCAACGTGTGCTGGCCGACGATCAAACAACCCTCGTCACACGCTACACGTTGGAAGCCGTGAAGTTCTTGCAGGAAAACAAGGGTCGAAATTTCTTCCTCTACCTGCCGCATTCCGCCGTTCACTTTCCGATCTACCCGGGAAAAGCTTTCCAGAATCAATCCCAGAACGGTATCTATGGTGACTGGGTGGAAGAGGTGGACTGGAGCGTCGGACAGGTGCTCGATACGATTCGTGACCTGCAGCTGAGCGACCGGACCCTGGTGCTGTTCACGTCCGACAACGGCGGTACACGCCGTGGTTTGAATACTCCGTTGCGCGGGCATAAAGGCAGTACCTGGGAAGGCGGCATGCGCGTGCCGCTGATCGCCTGGTGGCCCGGTCGCATTCCAGCAGGCACCGAATCGGATGCTATCACCAGCATGATGGATATCCTGCCCACGTTGACCACACTGGCGGGCGGTCAACTCCCCTCAGACCGCAAGCTGGACGGCTTCGATATCTGGCCTCTTCTCTCTGGCGCACCCGAAGCGAAGTCGCCCTATCAGGTCTTCTACTACTACCGAGGCTTGAACCTGGAAGCGGTTCGACACGGACCGTGGAAATTGCGACTGCAGGACAAGCAGCTGTACAATCTGGAATCGGATATTGGGGAAGCAGAGAACGTGGCGCAAAACCACCCTGAGATCGTACAGCAATTACTCCAGCTGGCTGACAAAATGGACGACGACCTGGGTCAGCAAGCAGTGGGACCAGGTTGCCGCCCCTTGGGTCGCGTGGAAAACGCCCGGCCACTGATCGACCGCGACGGCAAGATCCGTCCCGGCTTCGAGGCGAAAGACGCAGGGTAGGGGCTACGTCCAGAGAAGAAATGAAAGCACACCGCCCGAAGCCCGAATTACCCAAGCCCGAAAACGATCCACAACGGGAACAGGCTGCACTTTTGCGGCAGCTTCACGGACTCGTGAGGGGGGGCCTCGTACCAACCGCATGTCTTGATCACGGGATGTCTCGATAACCACCGATAGCAAGGCAACCCCACGGATGAAATGTCTGTCGAATGACTGCCGGACCCTCATTCGCGTCGCCATCGACAGTGGCCCAGGGTGGTCCCACTGACCGGCTCGAACATCTTGCGAATGCTCAGCATCCTCTGGCTCCGAAGGGAGCGTACTGAAATCTTGGAAGCGAGCACACAGTTTCTCCTGATGGTCCCACTTTCGAAGTAGTGAAACGGTCTGTGGATGCGGCCTGAAGCCCTGCTCGCGGCGGGTGCGCAAGTTCCCGCTCTCTGCCGATTTACCATGTGCGTCCGCGGTTTTGGTTGATGCCGGAGATTCTGCCGCTCACCTGGTTTTGCCATTTGTGCCTTCTTTAAGGTGTGGTAAAACGATCGCCCCGTGAGCCTGTGGTGAGATGCGGTAGCTCTGATCTGTCACGCAACTTCGGAGCGGATGTTGACGCGTGGAATGGGATACAGGGAACCTGGGGGTGGAGGTTCAAAACCGTTTGATTGAGCCTGTGGAGCAGCCGTCTGAGCCTCGGGAATTTTCAGCTGGACGCTGGATGCTCGTTCCATGGCGGCCTCGATTTCTCTGCCGTTTCTCATGACTCACGCCTGACAGCTGAAGCATTGGCGGCTTCAGCGAAGAATGACACGACCAAGGAGGGACCCCATGAAGACTTTACAACTGCCTCTAATCGTCTGCTTGCTACTGCTGCCTGTCACAAGCCTGCCGGCGGCTGGTTTTGCGATGAGTGACAATTTTACGGTGCTCACGCCGGATTGGCCTTCGGCCGACGAAGCTAAGGACTATGCCCAAGAGGTGCTCGCCAGCGCCGAGCAATGGCGGAGCGTGATTGCCCAGGAGTGGTTAGGGAAAGAGCTGCCGCCGGGCGTCGGGCAAACCACGGTCAACGTGTCGCACAGCGCTACACGAGACGCCGGCCTGACCTGGGCCAAGGACGACGCGCGACGTCGCTTCCACACGCTCTACATGTCCACGTCGCCGGAGCGGGCTCTGGGAAGCACCTTGGCTCATGAAATGGCCCACGTCGTGCTGGCGACGAGGTTCCCTCATCCGAACCGACTGCCGGCCTGGCTGGAGGAAGGCATTGCCAGCCGCTATGACGACGAAGATCGACAGAAAACGCGGCAAGCGCAGATCACCTATTTCGTGGAAACGGGCCACTGGCCAAGCGTGGACAGTCTTTTCACGGCTGCCAACATCGCTGCCCAGGATAAAGAGCTGTACACGGTCGCAGCCTCCCTCACTGAGTTCCTGCTGTCCCGAAACAGTGACAAGCAAATGCTACTCGAATTCGGTCAGTACGGAAACACGGCTGGATGGGACGCGGCACTGCAGAAATATTACGGCATCCGAGACGTGGTCCAGTTACAGGGCCGCTGGCAGCGTTGGGTCACAAACTAGCCCGGTCCTCCCGAGCCGAAGTTGATCGTCGTCAGAACGGCCAGGCGTACCAGCCGGTCGGCGACTCAACATACACAGGCAACGGATCGACGTAGATTGGCTCGAAGGGACTCACATAGACGGGTGGCGCCGGCTGCGTGTAGACCGGACGATAGGTCGTCACCGTCGCTTCGGTATCGGGAACGATGTCAATCGCCTGCTTGTACTGCGGAGCATGAACCGTCCAGTTCGTGAGCCGTTGTCCTGGCAGCTGGGCGGTGAGTGTGCCGACCGGGACCTTCAACGTCAATGTCTCACCGGCCGGGATGTCGTACTCGGTCTGGTTGACTTTGATACGTTGCTGGTCCGGCATCTTGTTGCGGATAATGACGTCCCCCTCCTTCTGTATCGACTCGTTGACCGCCTGCCGCATGTCCTGCCGGAACTCCTCGCTTTTCTCCATGTTGGCGCTCAGCCGCAAAACATCGTTACCCTGACTGTCTCGCTGCGTGATCGCGTCCAACACTTGTTGTTGTTGCACCAGCTGTTCCTGCTGCAATTTGGTCAGCGCGTCGATTCGTTCAAACAACTCCTGTTGTCTTGTGAGACCGTCGTTGATCACTCCGGCCAACCGCTCGATACCCTTCGAATTCTCGATCGTCGCCGTCGTATTGTTTTCGACCTTCTTGCTGATCTCCAAGAGATCACTCGCTGCCTTCTTGATATCCGCACGAAGGACCTCGATCTCCTGAGACAGTTCCCCCACCGACTTGGCTTCCTGTCCCCGGACGACCAGTGGCAGCAGCAGCACCAACAGACTCGTTACCGTGCTTCGAATAATCATTTGGTAAACTCCCACATTCGTATACTTGTCGATTCTCAGCGTGTGACATGCGGGCACCGTCCGCGCCTCTTCGGCGGTCACGAGCGTTCGGCCGCTTGAACCCCCGAACTCCCCCGGGGTGCGGTGCCCTCCATCGCATGATTTATGCGACACCCCCTCAGTCTAGCCAGCGTGACGGCAGATTCAACTCTCGCGCGACGGAATGTCCACGCGGACAGTAAAGCGGCGAACCTGGGTCAATGGGGCGAGGTGCCAGCCGAGGCGCCGTAGAGGACGCGTGCATAAGGAGGGCTGGTTGAGCGTGGGACGAGAAGAGTGCGGCCCAGACCTGCGAAGCGCGCCGGCCGTCACGCGAGGGACGGGTGCCAACATCGAAATCTCGGCATCCAACATCGCATGCACGAGGCGCAAGATGGCCGGACCCAACCATATCAGGTGCGCCATTCACGGGCTCCACCCTCCACTCTCCACTCACTCCTTGAACCGATATCCAATGTAGGGCACGGTCTGGATGTAGTCGCGAAAGAACCCCAGCGCGTGGCGGAGACTGGCAATATGACGATCCAGGTTCTCTTCCGCCACCGGATGGCGTTGTGTGCTAACCGCTTCGGCGATACGACGTCTTGTGAAAGCGCGATAAGGTCTAGAAGCGAGAAACCTCAAGATACGAAACTCGATCGGATCCAGGTGGACGGTTTCCCGGCCCATCTTCTTTTGATACGAATAGCGCGACGTGACACGATGATGCTGCTCTTCGACTTGGCGCCGCAGGATCTGCCGCTGACGGTGGGTAAACTGCGTCAGCCGAATCTCATGGCTGTCTGGGGAACGATCGTCATCGGTCATGCTCAACCTCCTCCAGAAGTATACGCGTCCCAATCGGTATCGTGCAGTCATGCGGAATCGAACGGCATCGTGGGCGGCGGTGGGGTTCTGCGCCAGCGCCCGAGTTTCTGCCCGGCATCGCTTGAGCGGGCAGAGGAAAAAGAATACAGTTGTTGCTCCACATCGATGCGACGAGCAGAGCCACGAAGCCGTTGCGACTCCACGCCCGCGGATCAGCACCGCGGCGAAGCGGCTTGGGGTCGCGTCGGGCGTCCGCGCGGAAACATCGCCAGGAGTTTCCTGCGCGGCTCAAGAGAGCCGAGCTACGTTGGAACGGACTGGAAGGCACCACTTGTGCTTACCAGCCTTCAAGCAAAGAGCACCACTACAACAAGCCGCACCACTACCCTCGCAAGAGCGGCAACCAGAGAAACGCAAGTGTATGTCGGCCATTCTGTTGAACTCAGTGGGGTCGGCGTGTATGCTCAGGAGAGCGGGACCTGACACACTTCTGCGTGGCCGTCATTCGTAACATCTGATGGAACTTGTAACACACATCGAACAGGAACCCGCACCATGTCCATTTTCCCCAGGTATCGAATCATCTTAGCGACATGTCTTCTTTCTCTGTGCGCGTCGCTGGCCCAGGCAGGTTTTGTCAAGGTCAACGATTTCGACAGCTACTCGCCAGGTGACATTGTGGGACAGAGCAACAGTCCCTGGTCCGGCACCTCAGCTATGGGCAACGTGGCAGCTGATCCGACCGACGTGTCGAACCAGGTCTTGGCCATCGAGACCGATTCAGGCGTGTTGCGTCGGCCGATGACGATCCCGAGTAATGAAGCGCACATGATGTTCTTCCGATTTCGGATCGAGAGTCAACCGAAGTACTCCTTTGGTATGGCGCCCTCGGCCACTCCGTCCGAATTCAGCGACTTTGGACCCGAAATCAGTGTGGCCAACAATACCGGCACGGGCACTAACGACCTGCGCGTCCACGACGGCACATACGTTGACGTGCTGACGATTAATCAGAACACGTGGTACAACGCTTGGGTGATGGTCGACAACATCACCGACGAATTTCAGATGTGGGTCAACGATACGCCGGGCGGCAATGCGGACATTACGACCGACCGACTTTATCACGATAGTGACGGCGATTTCGATTTTCGTATGGCCGCGGTCGACGCCCTGCGCAGTTTCTATATCAAGACGGCAGGTGGAAATAGCGAAGACGGGCCGTTTTATCTCGACGACATCTATCTCGACCTGGACAACAAAGCGCTCAATTTGACCAACCCGGTTCCCGAGCCCTCGGCGCTGATCTTGATGGGCTTGGGCGGTCTTCTGGCGTTCGTTTTGATGCGAAGCAAGGCGAACTGAGCTTCGATCCCGTTGGTGCGGCATCAACTTCCTGCTCGGCTCAAAAGAGCCGAGCTACGATTTTGCTGCTCGGCCCGAGAGAGCCGAGCTACCGGACGCACGAGGGACGTTAGCCCTTCAGGATCGCCAGGGCCCGGTCGTGCTGAGCTTCGGTCAGATAGGGGATGCCGGTCACCTTCGCCGTATCGAAGCTGGCGGACATCAGGTCGTCGCGGGCGATTTCGCTGAGCTTGAACTTGCGGGCACCGGCCATGAACTGCTGCAGACCGCAGCTTAGTTTGTCGACATAGCCGTACATGGCCACAGCGCCATACGGGATGTTCTTCATTTCGCCGTTACCGACCTTTTCGCGGACCGCTTCCCAGCCGGCAAAAATTTCTTCCGGATAGGTCCCCACGTTGGTCACCGAAACCGGCAACTCCTCCCAGTGACCCGACAGTTCTGACCGCAATTCCGGTTTGAACACGCCTTCGATATTGCTCCCCAAAAACCCAGGGATCATCGGTGCGCGCCCCATACAGACCAGCCTCGAATAGGGCGCGCACAAGGCGATGGCCTTGAAGATATGGTCTTCGCGAGCAAATCCACCGGCCAACGAGATGTCGGGCGGCGTGAGGCCCCGGTCGGCCAGCAATTTGCAGTACTCATACGTCCGAGCATGCAGCGGCAACGAGGGAACGCCCCAATGGTCCATCATGTTCCACGGGCTCATCCCCGTACCGCCGCCGGAGCCGTCAATGGTCAACAAATCGAGCTCGGCGTCGGCTGAGAAGCGAATGGACATCGCCAAAGCCTCCATGCCGTAGGAGCCGGTCTTGAGCGAGATGCGCTGGAACCCCAGCTGGCGCAGTCGGGCCACTTCAGCCATGAAGGCCTCGCGCACCGCCTCGACGTTGCTCAAATCGGTGCCGCCCAGTCGGCTGTGCCGCGCAAAGGCGGTCACCGCTCGGTTCTCATAGGCCTTGCGCACGACCGGATTGGACGGGTCAGGATCGACGACATAGCCCCGCGACTGCAGGAACAGCGCATAATCAACGTCCGTAACCTGAATTTCGCCCCCAATATCCTTGGCGCCTTGGCCCCACTTCAGTTCGATGATGACTTTGTCACCATACTTGTCGATCAGGTATTCGGCCACGCCGTTGCGAGTATCCTCGACATTCATCTGCACAATGATCGCGCCGTAGCCATCGTAGTAGCGGAGAAACGTATCGACGCGGCGGTCGAGTTCCGGTGCCGAACTGGTCTTCCCATTCTTGATCACCGCCTCTTTGTCGATCCCTACCACATTCTCACCAACGACGATCGGAAAACCGCACAAAGCCGCTCCCACCGCAAAGGAATTCCAGTACTGGGCGGCAATGAACGTCGAACCGAGCGCGCCGGTCATGAGCGGCACTCGACATTTCGTCTTGACCTGGCGACCAAAAACGGTCCCGATGTCCACGTTGGGAAAAATACAGTCGTCGGGACTATTGGAAAGCCGGCCGTCCAGACCGTCCGCCCCGTAGGCATAACCCTGGATACGCAAGGCGTGATAGCCAACACCCTCGGACGAAATATTGGCGGAACCGGACGTGATGTTGCCAAAGTTGCGCGGATACAGCAGCTTGCGCCCACCAGCGACGAAAGCCATGTCTCGCATTTTCCTTTACAGTCCGAGGCACACAAGGTACACAACCCCGACTCACACGGATTGCCACGATTGGTTGTCCCGAGGGCATCATTCTGTTTGGCTGCTGAAATCATTCGGTGCTCCTTATCTGGATTCAGGCTCATCTGAGTGTGGCAATGAATTACCGCAACGCGCGACTCATAATATACGCCATACATCGACCGCGTTAAACAAAGCCACCACGCCTGTTGCGCATTTCTGCCGAAAAACCCTGTTCTGGCAGATTCGACCCCACTCGCAGGGAGCGCCGTGACGCGATCCGAAAAACCTACCACAACGGCAATTATTGCCTGACAGCGACAGGGAAAATGCCGTAAACTGGATCTGGTCGGCAACTGACTGACGATCACCTGCCATTTGGCACCCGCCCTGGGTCAACCAGCTCCCTGGCCGAAGAGCCCACCACGCTCATGATGGACAAACGACAGCGTAACCGCACGGCAATTCTCGATGTGCTCGGCCGCCTGCCGGGGCCGATCAATTCCAAACGCCTGGCCGAAACGCTCGCCGAGGCCGGCTATCGGCTCAACGAGCGCACGGTGCGTCTGTACCTGGGCGAATTGGACGCGCAGGGCCTGACCATTTCGCAAGGCCGCCGGGGACGCATGATTACGGAAAAGGGGATCACCGAACTGCGGGCCGCGCAGACCATTCAACGGGTCGGATATCTTTCCGCTCGTATCGACCAGATGACGTATCGCATGACGTTCGACCTGGCAACGCGCACCGGCCTGGTGGTGGTCAACACGTCCATTGTGCAGCCGCGTCTGCTAGCCGCCTGTATTGACGACGTGTGCAGTGTATTCGAAAAAGGCTTTGCGATGGGCGACCGCGTCGGTGTGCTGGCGCCCGGCGACTGCTTGGGAGAACTCACCGTACCCAGGGATCGGATCGGTCTTTGCACGGTCTGTTCGATTACCCTCAATGGCGTCTTGCTCAAACACGGAGTACCCACCACATCGCAATTCGGCGGATTACTGGAACTGCACAAGGTCGCCCGACGCGATTTGTGGAGATCATCCACTACGACGGCACCAGTATCGATCCGCTGGAAGTGTTTATCCGCAGCGGCATGACAAACTACAGCGGAGCGATCGCCAGTGGAAACGGCCTGATCGGCGCCAGCTTTCGGGAGATGCCCGAAGACAGCCGTGACTTGGTGCTCCACCTGGCCGATCGTCTGTCGGCCATCGGACTGGGTGGGTTTATGGAAATCGCACGGCCGGGCCAGTCGGTACTGGAAGTGCAACCTAGCCAGGGCCGGATCGGTTCGATCGTGATCGGCGGTCTCAATCCGATCGCCATTGTGGAAGAGCAGGGACAACGGGTCGTCTCGCGCACCCTGGCCGGCCTGCTGGAATACAACCGGCTCTTTCACTTCCAGGAGTTGCCTCGAGCGATCGAGCCTTACCTGTGAGGGGAGACTCCTCTGCGTGAACCGCTGCGCTCTGGGAACCCCGTTGACTCGCCTCCGCGGATCAGCCTGCGGCAGCCGTTGAGCCCGCTGTCAGGATCAGACGCACCTCACTTCGCGGCGCAGTTCTTCCTCGGGGCCCATGGCAACGGACCGAGGCGGTGCCTCGCCGCACATACTCGGCATCATGGACTCGAAAAGTGCGTCCGCGTTGCCGTCGCGCACAAAGGCCTTCGTGTCCTTGCAGTATCGCGCGCGGCCGGTGAACTGGCATCCCACACGAAAAGCCAGTCCGCCACATAACTCGATCAGCTTGACGTGCACGATGCGCACCGTGACGTATATATGCTCCGGCGGAATCCCCAAGGCAATAATCAACTCGTCATGGTCCGGCCGCGTTTCCTGATAATACGCAAAGCCACTGCGGGAAATATCCGCGCAGCGCACGCACCGAAGCGCCTCGAGCGAGGGCATCTGGTCACCCACAATCTTGGCGACAAATTGTTGGACGCCAAACGTATGGCGTGGTGCGTTTCGACTCTCGTCCATCAACGCGTCGCTCCTTTCGGCCCGGGTACGACCACCATCGGCCTGCCCTGGCGTGGTCCATTCCCCGGACGCTGGGCGCGGGCGTGGCAAAATCACCAAATGGGCCTTGTGGCGCCCCTCCACTTCGCAGATTGATGATTGATCAGTGGCGATTGTTGATGGTCGAAGTTGGAGTCTTTCCTTCGCATATCGACAATCGACAATCGCCGTTCCTTTCGGCCAACTTGCGTCTATCGGCGCAACAGAACAACGAAGCTGGCACGACGAAAGTGATCAGGTCAGGCCTGCCTTCACTTCTCGTCGCCGACATTAACCCTTCCGGGGGGAGGCAGTCAAGCTACCCACCAGAGCTTCCCCGCTGTCGCGCGCCATCCATCCACAACCCTAGCTTTTGCGGCGCACGGGTCAAACGCCCACCACCCCCCTAACGGCCGCACACGACCTGATCCAGAAGCGCAGTGGCTCGACCGGCCTGGAACCTCCTTATGGCGGTGGCGTCTCACCCCAAGGTGCTCGACGGACCGATTCTCCTGGAGCTGAATCCGCTCCTTCTCCAGCAGGCACGGCCAAGACCGCGGAGAGCTTCCAGCGGCACTCATCGATGAGCTAGGTTTGTCGTTAGGAGCGTGAGCCGAAATCCATCGAATTCGTTGCGAGGTCACCATGCCCACCAGTTGAACGGGAGTTTTTTTGCCAAGCCGGAGCGTCTCTGGCCTCGCTATTTGTCATTGGCCGACTCGACCTCGGCACCGCCATGGCCGGATCCGAGCTGCAGGACCTTCGCTTGGCGGCGGCGGCGACCTTCGAGTTCATCCTCCAGGAGGCGGTCCTGCCCAACGCGTCGGTCGGCGAGTTTTCCGAAGTGACGGACGACATGCGCCAGGCTGGCAAAGAGGTCAGCTTGGCGCTCAAGCCGCACAACGGCCCGGCGATCTATCGCGCCGCGAAACTGCGACACGACGCACAGTTGATCCAGCTCACTTTCTCGGAGGACGTCCGTGTCACGATCACATCCGACCGCGTGGAGTCGCTCAAGCAGTTCGTTCAGAACAACACCGGCTTGGAAGACGCCGACATCGCGGACGTCGCCGAGTTCCTGGAAACGGAACTGCTTGATCCATTGCGAGACGAGCAGTACTACATCGATGATTGATCAATTAACGTCAGATCGCGAGGGTCCCTCCGAGAATCCGTGCGCCAGTGATCCCGACTGGCCCTGCGCCCGAAAGTAACGGTGCTCGGCGATTGCCGCATTCACTTCTCAATTCACCTCTTTGTTAGTCCACGGTACTTCTTCAAACAGGGTCGTTTTGTGGCGTATCTCGCGCGACGCGGGCGGTTGGGACGATTGGTCGCTCGTGGGCTGCCTCAGGTTGGCTTGCGCGCGCAGGTCTGCGCCACCGCCGGAGGTTTCGCGCCATCAAAATCCTCAGCGGTTTTGTCGACCTCTGCACTCAGCGGAACCCTCGTTGCGCGCCGAGGACACGCCCTCCTCGGTCATCTCGGCGATTTGTGTTCGCGACTCAGGACGTTTTGTCCTGAGCGCGCGAGCGGCATGCAGTTTCTGCCCGCGGACGGTTAGACATTGGTCACGTAGCGTGACCTGCAACGGGCGCGACAAATCGACTGTCTCGCGCAATCATTCTGACGGCGCGGATCGCCCACCTTGGCTATGCTAACTGCACCAGGGCGATGTGACCTGTGCGCGTTTCAGCATTAGCGGTGAACTGCCAAGATGCGTTTCGTGCGGGTGCCGGGAAGGGCATTTTCGGCGAGGACGTCGACGTGTCAGGCCGCTCGACGAACTCGCCGTCAGACCGTAAGGGGAATGATTATGCCTCGACATCGCCCGGGGGTAAGAGATCGAACAATGCTTCAGCTTGACGAATCCTAATCCTCCGTTCTTGATTGAGCAGAAGCACGTCAATAGTTACTCGACCGACTGGCGTGAGCCCGGTGATGTGGTAGCCGTCCCAGCAGAAGTGGTCGCCCCATTTGTCGGTGCGTGGATTGAAGAGTGTCACCGCTTCGTCGACACCAGGCGCTGCCGCCGCGACGCGATTGGACTTATGCAGATTGCAGCTCGGACAGGCCCACGCGAGATTGTTGAACTCTGACGATCCACCAAGGCAGCGCGGGATGACGTGCTCGACGTGAAATGTCGCCCCCTGCAAAGATTGGTGCATCCGGCAGTATTCGCATCGTCCGGCGGCACGTTGCTCGACTTCGCGCCCAATCTCACTCCATGAGGTCATTCGGGTCTGCGTCCCAGTAAGTGAAGCGCTTTGCGGCGCACCAGCGATAGCCGTTCGCTAAGTTCAACCAAGGATTCCAGATCCGCGCGCTCGGCATCCGTCAACAGCCCCTCGTTGTTGCGATCCATGAGTTCCTGTAATCGCTGGTCTGCCTTGGGCGGTAGGCGCAGGTTTCCCACGGTTTCCACCCATTCCAGCGGTGCTTCAATTGTGCTGCTCACAGCGTTGCTTTCCTCCGCTCGCGTCTTACCGTCCAATTGACAATTCTCAGTACCCGCGCACCATCTTCTCCCATCGACGGTTCATGTTAACACGTTCGAACCACTATCGGAACTGATGCCGTTGCCGAGCAGATCAGGAAATGGGACCGCAACAGCAACTGCCCTGCCGGGCTTCCCTCGCTGCCGGTCTTCGCGGATTGCCCGCCATTCCCCAATCTGACAACTCAACCGTCAACGAAGCCTCCAGGCATGTCCGTCCGACACTTCCCAGGCAGCCTGAGCGGCTTGACGACGTCGATCCGGGGCAGAAATCCAGCGATCGGCGGAGGCGGCGGCAGGCACGATCACGCGTCAACCGCCGGGGTGGCGTGCCCCTTCTCGACGAATTATCCTCGACTGGGGTGGTGACTCGAATTGGGGCGTGCGTGCGCATTTTCTCATTTCTCGCTCCCTGGGCCGGACGCGATGAACAGCAGCAAGCGTGGCGCAATGCCACCGGCGGAAAGGATCCGGCATGAACTCGGGACAGGGGGAATCCTCCTCTAACTCTGACTCAGGACGGATATCACTTCTGTGTGTCCGACAACGTGTGAGTATCCGCGTTCGGTGTTGTCGACCGTAGCAGGTTCGGACGACCCCGGACTCGGTCAGAGAAACTTGTCAGCACGCCGCCGATATGACGACAGTGGCCCACGGGGTTTTCCGTCGTTTTGTGCATTCGGTCGATGTGACCGACAGCAGTTAACAGGTCCGTCGCACGGCGCGAACATCGGTGGTTTCACGAGACGCCACCTGTTTAACCGCTAGGAAAGCAGCCGCGTCCGGAAAGCAACGTGACATGTGGCGCATCTCACCACCGGACGGGGCGGAGGGATGCGCGGGCCGACCGAGTATCCATGTACTGCGCGCGCTGCTCGCACGTACTCGTTGGCACGTGCGTGGATGCTTCGGGCATGCCGCGTGTAGCGCGCATTCCTGCGCACCGATCGGATGACAAGGTTTCAGCACAGGCAAAGTGTACTCTCGATCAGCCAGCTCGCTGATGGGGGCAGGGCAGTTTCCTTATCGGTCCATTGTTGACGAGTCCCACAATACGTCTGAGTAGATGGCACTTACCGCGTAGGTCTGCGCCTTGCGGCGTTGCCAGCAGCAACAACCGCGAATGCCGCCGGGCTCGGTGGACCCGGCGGCAGGATGTTGGGGCGCGATCCGGACCGCGAGCTACCCAGTTGCCCTTGCCAACAATTCGAGCAACTCCTCTTCCACCAACTCCGTTTCGTCGTCCAGCACGTCTTCCAAGCTGCGGACTTGGTCGACCTGACGGCTCCCGCTGGTGCGCTGCACTCGCGCCGTGACAAGCGGTTCCAGCAGTAGGCTCGCATCGTCAGCGCTGGCGATGCTCCAGGGCAGGCTCCTGACCAGCGGCTCTTTGCCAGGGAGCGTGACCAACTGCGCGGTGACCGACGTGCTCGTCAACAGCGGTCCGAGCGTGAACGCCTCGATCTCCACCTCTCCGAGCCCGGGTAATCGCCGCGTACCGGCCGGCAGTGTCGCAGCCATCAAGTCGTCCGTCACAACGCTGTGCCCGTAGCCCAGCAGGTGACCGAGCTGCTGGCCATCTCGCCCGGAAAGCAGATTCCCGCTGCCAACTGAGGCGCCAACGGAACCTTCGGGCTTAACGTTCGTGTATTGCCCCACGACGACATCGCTTGCCCATCCTACTGGCTATTGCGGAATGGGGCGAAGCAGAAAAGCTCGCAGTTGGCTAATCGCGCGAGGAACGCCCATGTTGCCGACAATGTCTCCATCGTCATTGATGGCGTATACATAAAACAAGTTTCTGTCTCCAACGTCGGCCAAGGAATTCAAACTGCGCATCTGGCCGTCCTTGAAGAGAAACGCCAGCTGCTTTCGCTTTTCGGGGGAGCGATGCCAGTACCACGAAAGGCCAACGATTTCGCCTTGGCTGTTGACGTCAAAGGCGTGACTGTCTCGCCCGCCCAGCGTGCCCATCACGGTCGTCGGGTCGTCGTAGTCCCATGGCTTCCAAGCGTATCCGCGCGCGGCACCTTCGGCGTTATAACAGGTGCCGACGACGGTCAGGAGCGGATCGCCTACGTCGTAGTCGTTCAGAGCGGCCACTTCGGCGCTGACGGGCGGCGGGGACGTGTTGGTCGGTATCTGCAAGTCGCCGTTCTCGTCAACCCAGGCAACGGCCGGGTGGTATTCGTACTCGCCCGTCCACAAAACGCCCGCCATGACACCGTAGTTGTTAATGTCAAGCGGATAGAACCAACCAAGGTTTCTCGGGCCGGTGATCCTACCGTCAGCCTCTACTTTCCACGTACCGCCCACGTCCGCCAATCCATCGACGAAAAATCCGACGACGACGCCGGAGTCGTTGATCGCCTCGGCACTCGTGTTGCGAGTGCCGATCGCGGGCAACTCTTGATGTGGTTGATACGGCTCACCCGGTGGAACGGGTAGTTGGACGTAGGAGGGGAACACCCAGTCGCCGTTTTCATCCTGCAGTTTGGCCCGGTACGTGCGACCGACCGTCACGCCAAAGCGGTTGATGCCCATGGGCGTCAGTTCGCGCGCCCAATCGGGCAACCCCATGTCCACCGGATCGGTACTGGGAAACGCACCGCTGATGTCAACGTGCCACAGCGGGTGGAAAACTGCCGGACCCTCCGGTTCTGGGTACAGTCGTGACACGCCGCCGATCAGGACATCGCCATTGGCGTCTCGATTGGCGAAGAAGACTTCGCTCCCGACTTGGCGGGGTACAAAAAACTGGCAAGAAACCACCCGTATCGCGCACAGGCGGCCCACCCCCGAGTAGCCAGGACACTACCAGAGACTGCCCCCTCCTCCTGAGGGTAAGATGCCGTCATTATGACCGCACCGGCGGAGATGGTGACTTGAGGCTTCGTGCACCAGGGCGATGTGACCCAAGTGACGTACGCCAATGCCATCGGGCCAGATTTGGACGCGTCCGAAGACGGAGAGCTGTCCGCGGTCAGCCGGTTCACTGATGGGGGGCAGGGCTGTTTCTTAATCGGTCCTTTGTTGGCGAGTCTCAGTCGCCCTCATTGTAGCCGCTTTCCCCCGGCTCCATCCATCAACCTCTCGATGCCGCTGGGGAGGTACGCGCCCCGGCGAGCATCAAACGGTCGGTTTTCGAGGTGCGTCACGCAACCCCATGCTTAGAGGGAACATCGGCTCGCCGTAACGTCGAGCATGACTCTGGGTTCACAGCGAACTCCCCCGCTCGCTTCAGGAAGCCCGGTCGCACGGGCGAGGGAGCCAGTGGGTCAGGACCAAGCCAGGCGGGACAACGCCACGCCAGCTTCCAACAGGCCCTCGCATTGCCCGCGCTCGACATCCAAAGGGGAAATGATCCAGGGCGCAACGGACATGCATCGGTGCAGCCGGCCCAGAAGTGTTGCATTCTTCGGAATCCCGAAAATCGACGCTAATCCCGGACTGACACAGGGACGATACTCTGCTGGGGGATGGTCGTTGCGGACGGCAGCCACGTAGTTGAGAGGTTGGCACATTCAGCCAACGCAGGACCGCCTGATCCAGTGGTGCTCTGGCGTCCCCTTCGACGAATTCGGGAGGCGTGACTCTCCGTCGCATCGAAATGTCGATCGGTTCTCGGACTCGCTGGTCCGACGCGGGCAAGAAAAACGGGCCGGAAAGACCATGTTGCTGCCCTATGGTGCAATGGGTCCTCCCCGCAGATCTGGAATAGAGTATCCTGCAGCCCGCCACGCCACCTGACATTAATAGACTCGCGACCTTTCTGCTAACCGTGCTAGGCAATCATGACTTGGTTCCTGCTCTCAGCGTCGCCGTGCTACTGCGAATCAGTACGGCGATCTACGTCGGCTTCGAGGCACCGCCCGATCGGGATGCAGCCGGTGCCGATGTCTTCGCGTTTGAGCACATGGCTTGGACGTTCTCTGAAGGCCGTGGTGTGCGCCGGCCAAGTGACAAACTCACCGTATTTTTCTCTCCTGGCGACCCCTGCGCAAGGCAGGCTTCGCGCAAAACTGTCCGAACGAAGAGTGTAAGGACCTCGTGCTGATGAAACGAATCACCCACGCAATCGCCCCCACTCTCTTGGTTCTTTTGTTGATCTGCGTTTTCACCACTATCCTGTCACGGGGACACATTATAGTCAACCGCTACACCGATGCTACATGGCATATGGCGGTAGCTGACGAATTCGCACGCACCGGCATATTTGCTAAAGACCCCTTCATTCCGGAAGCCCCCCCATTCGCCCCATTCGGGTTGTGGGATTTCATCAACGGCTCTCTTCAGCGTCGATTCGACGCAACGCCCGAGCAAGTCTTTGTCACATCAAACGCTGTGTCATGCACTCTGTTCCTATTGGCATCTTACTTTGCCGGGCTTCTCGCAACAGGACGTGTTATCTGCGGATGGCTGTCGCTAGTCACTATCAGCGTGACATGTGCAATGGGAGAAACCACTATTGTGCGTGCCGGCTGGCCCTTTGCGTTGGCATCGTCGTTCTACTACCTGCTACTCGGTTCGCTGTGTGCCTTTTCGGGACGAGTCTCTTCCTTTCTGACCAGTCACACCGTTTCTGGAATCCGAAGCCCATTCTTGTTGTGGATGAGCGCATTCGGGATGGGGCTTCTTTTGGGTGCAGTATTCGATATTCATGCGTTCGTCGGACTGTTCTCTCTGGCGGTGCTGTGTGTTTTCATTGTCATCGCGACATTCCTTGCTATATGGCGTCATAACGCTCGCCAGTTAATCATGCTCGCCGCCTTCGCCGCTGTTGGCTTTCTTGCGATCTCGACCCCATGGCTGAGCTATGCATGTCTCACTGCGCGGCACTTTGGCAGAATCCAACGCCCACGTGTTCTCTTTGGATCCTCCGCAGTTTGATGCTACCGATGTATTCACGATAGCGCTCGTGGCGCTTGGTGCCCTGCTCGTTTGCACAAGGGCAATCCGCTGCAATCGAATGAGACGCCTGACATATATCGTCGTTGTCTCAGGGCTGCTCTCAGCACTTGCCGCCTTGCCAGGACCAAATACCCTCATAGGTTCGTTCACAAGCACGTTCATGGCATCGCGCGTGCTCGGCTTTCTACCGTCAGGGCTGTTGATTGCAGCCGTCCCCGCCTATGCTGCGGCCACAAACATTAAACCAACCGCCAGACTGCTAATCTGCTCGGGCGTCGTCTTCGTGTTCATGGTGCTCAGCATTCCCACGCTAATCCAGGAGGCGAAGACCTGTAACTATATGTGGCGGACAACAGATTACGACACGCACGAGTACGCAGATCTGCTCGTGATGGAGGATCTGCGAATAGACGGACGTGTTGTGCTCAGTGACAAATTCACGTCGTATTTCTCGCGCCGCTTTCTCCACACGTATGCTGTTACTGTTCCTTCGCAGCATGCATCGCCTGCAATCGACTACTCTGCCCGTGAAGCCGTATGGCAACTCGCGCTTCCATGATCCGGCAAAGGCGTTGTCGGCCATGTCATTTGACTATGTTCTATTCAACAAGAAACCACGCTCTGTGGATGGGGCACTCGAACCCGCACTTCTTCGGAGTGCAATATCCGAGTGGTCCAGATTCGCACCGATGCTTTACAACGATGAGTCGTTTTCCCTTTTCTTGGTACCAGGGGATAAAGATGTGAAGACGAAGGAGCTGACAGCGCTTTATAGCCGGGAGACGGAGCTCCCAACAGAACTCTGCACACTTACAAAATGAGTTTGCGAACGACGATCATTTCACGGATGAAGGTGACCATTACGGCCATCCCACGTCAAGGCGGCGGCACCGTTTCGTTTTGGGTCTCGCAACTCGTCTGGGAAAATAGCTGCGTCTTGAAATCTGTTGCCTCCATAGGGCACTTCACCCACCGGGCAGCACTAACGGGCATGAAGATGCTTCGGCTTTTCTAAGGAGGGTGTCTCAGGGACCCCAATTCGTTGAAAGCTGCGCTGATTGAGCGAGCAGAGAACGCCGTTTCCGCGATCGGCAGCGGCGAAGTTCGAGTCTCCGAGGCGTGCCCGAGGTAGATACCCCGGCGCAAAACGTTCCCTTGCCGGTGCAGAACGTCCCCCTGCCGCTTCCAGTCGTAACTCCAGGCCGGCAAGTCCCAAATTGCCATCTCATAAATCAGATGCCAGGAACTCGTGGGAGCCGAGGCTGCTGACACGGGCGCTACCCGACTGCCAGCCGCGGCACCGGCGTTGCCTCGTCACGTCGGTCCAGATATCCATGCGGTTATGAATACGCCAAGCTCCCGTGACGATGTTGCTCTGCGTTGCACAGGGGTTCCGCTGTGGAGTGTGCTGGCATTGACGATCATGGGGATACCAGAGTTCGCCCAATCGCAGCCCACACAGACATATGTACCTCGGTGTACAGAGCGGTTTCCCTGGGCCATAATTGGAGAGTGTTTCGTTGGCCGGCTTCGCCCTGCAACAACTGGCCCTTTCCCCCCCGGACAATTACCGCGGGGATGATGAACCAGTTTTTCCATCACAAGCTCTCCATCAACAAGAGGATGATGACATGGCACGTTCTCGCCAGGGAAAGATCTCGCGACGCGAGATGATCAAGAACTCCGCGATTGGTTTGAGCGTACCCATGTTCGTGCCGCGCGCCGTGCTGGGCAGTCGGGGAAAGCCGGGAGCGAATGATCGAGTGGGCATCGGTGCCATCGGCGTCGGTGGCCGAGCAAGTCTGCTGCTGAACCAGCTTCCTGAGGACGGTCGCATCGTCGCACTGAGCGACTGCAACCTGCCGCGTGCCGAGGCGTTCAAGGCCGGCAGAGAGGTGGACTGGCCGATTTATCAGGACTATCATGAGCTGCTGGAACGCAAGGACATCGATGCGGTGATCGTGGGAACGGGAGAGTTTCAGCGGGTACTTCCTTCGATTCATGCCTGCCAGGCCGGCAAGGACGTTTACGCCGAGAAACCGTTGACGCTCTACATCCACGAGGGTCGCGTACTTGTTGACGCCGTCCGCAAATATCAAACCGTGTTCCAGGTCGGATCGCAACAACGGTCGATGGAGATGAATCGCATCGCGTGCGAGTTGATCCGCAGCGGCGGCTTGGGGAAAGTGCGGGAAGTGCGTGCCATGAACTATCCCGGTTCCGAGCCGTCACCGGAACAACCGCCACCGGAACAGCCGATTCCAACCGGTTTGAACTGGGACGTGTGGCTCAATCAGGCAGCCATGCGTCCCTTCCATGGACAATGGATGGGTTGGATGCGGTGGCGGGACTTTGCGGGCGGCGAGATGACCAACTGGGGGGCACACGGAATTGACCAGGTCCAGTGGGCACTGGGCATGGACGGGACCGGACCCGTCGAACTCTGGCCGATCACGGAGGGCCAGAACGGCCAGGTTGGAATGCGTTACGCCGACGGTACTCAGCTGCTCTTCACACTCGACCGTGGGCCGATGGGAGGTGCCGTGTTCGTGTGTGAAAAGGGAAAACTGGAAATCAATCGCAACAAGTTCACTTCCAATCCCCGCGAAATCGCTGAGGAATTGCTCAAGAAGGTGAACGTGGCTGAAGAGGAACGCAAGTGGAGCGATGAAATCGCGCTCTGGCAGGCGCGGTGGCACATGCAGAACTGGATTGATTGCATCCGCACACGCGAGATGCCGGTGGCCGACGTCGAGATCGGTCATCGCTCCATTTCCGTCTGCCACCTGGCCAACATTGTTCGCCGCGTGGGTCGCAAGTTGAGATGGGATCCCCAAACGGAGACGTTCCCCGACGACATCGAAGCCTGTGCCATGGTCAGTCGCCCACGGCGCAAAGGATACGAGTTGCCGACGTAAGCCTGGCGGCGGAGATGCTGGGGAAGGATTCCGAGGAAATGCTGCTCAGCAGCGACGTGATATCGCGCTGTTGACCCACATAGTACACCCACGGATCGCCCGTCAAGAGCTCCCGCTCATGCCGCCCCACTGACAGGCCATGTGCCGCGAGATTCTCTGCCTGGCCCGCTTCTCACCGGTTCTCCATCACCGCTTCGATCGCATCGAACAGGCGCTGAACACGGATCGGCTTGGCCACGTAACCATCCATACCGGCTTCCAGACAGCGTTCACGATCTCCCTTCATGGCGTGCGCGGTCATGGCGATGATCGGAATATGCCCCCCCGTCTGCCGTTCTCGGAGTCGAATAATTGCGGTCGCCTCAAAACCGTCCATCTCCGGCATCTCCACGTCCATCAAGACGACATCAAATTCCTGTTCTGCCAGGGTGGCAATCGCCTCTCTGCCGTTTCCCGCAACCACCACGCTGTGGCCGTGTTTTTCCAGCAATCCAATGGCGAGCTTCTGGTTCACGATGCTGTCCTCGGCCAACAGAAATCGCAACGGTCCGATCGTCGGTTCCGCGGACGGACCGCTCCTCTGCTCGTCTTTATCCTGCAAGGCGGCAATGCCCAGCGACATCCCGATGGCATTGAACAGCTCCGACTGCTTGACCGGCTTCATCAGATGTGCCGCAATGTCCAGCTGCTTGTATCGTTCTTGATCTTCCGAACGTACGCCGGAAGTCAAGACAATCACGGTCGTGCTGGCCAGTTGGGGATCGTGCCGAATCCACTCGGTCAACGTCAGGCCGTTGACGTCCGGCATGTTCACGTCTGACAGCAGTAAGGGATACGGATCACCGGCTTGACTGGCTTGGCGCAGGGCGTCAATCGCTGCACGCGCTGATTTCGTGACGGCAGGAACCATGCCCCAATTGCGTGACATCTCCTCCAGGATCAGACAATTCGTGGCGTTGTCATCCACAATCAGCACTCGCGTCCCCGTGAGAATGGCCGGCTCAATACGGGGCTGTTCAAGATGTTTGGCAGTCGCCAAGGCAAACCGCGCCGTGAAATGAAACGTGCTTCCCTGACCAACCTTGCTTTCCGCCCACATCTGCCCGTCCATTAGGCGGACCAAACGTGATGAGATCGCGAGTCCCAGGCCGGTCCCGCCGTACTTGCGAGTCATGGAGGCATCGGCTTGCGTGAACGCTTCGAAGATCAAAGCAAGTTTCTCCTCGGGAACGCCGATTCCCGTATCGCTGACCGAGAAATGCAGGACCACATCGTCATTGCTTTGGCTGTCAGGTTTCACATCCAGTACGACTTCGCCCTGGTCTGTAAACTTGATCGCATTGCCCACCAGATTGACAATGATCTGGCCAACTCGCCCGGCATCTCCAACCAGCGCATCAGGGGTGTCGGGATGGATGCGGCAAGCCAATTCCAGGCCTTTGTCATGCGCCCGCAGCCCCAGGGATTTCATGACATCGCCAACACGGCCGCGCAAGCCGAAAAGAAGTTCCTCCAAATCGAGCTTGCCTGCTTCGATCTTGGAAAAATCGAGGATGTCGTTGATCACCGTCAACAGCGAGTCACCGGACTCCTGGACCATCTTCAGATATTCGCGCTGCGAGGGGCTCAACTCTGAATCCAAGACCAATTCGGTCATACCAATAATGGCGTTCATGGGCGTACGTATTTCATGGCTCATGTTGGCCAGGAAGTCGCTCTTGGCCCGATTGGCAACCTCGGCTGCTTCTTTGGCCTGGGCTAACTTGACATTGGTCTGAGCCAATTCGGCCGTCCGCCGTTGGACACGTTGTTCGAGCGATTCGTGCAGAGAGCGGAGCCTCGCCGCCAGCGTGTTGAAACTCCGAGCAAGGCTGCTGATTTCATCTTCCCCTTTGACTTCAATGGAGGAGACAGGCGCCTCCTCCGTTTGTGCAGCGGCAGATTGAAAATGGCCGGTGATCGCCGCCAACCGTCGTGTCACGATGTATCGAAAAGCGATCATGATGGCACCGAAGAGCAGGACCAGCCAGAGCGCGGTAGTGAACAGCGTGGTGGTGGCATCTCGGGCCATCGCTGCGTTGATATTGTCCATGGGGATGGCAATCGTGTCCATTCCGGCGACGTCACCCACCTGACGGTAAAAGCTGCCCTGGGTTCCGTATCGTTGGATCAAAGACGCCGGAGCATCTTCGGGAAGACCGTGGCATTGAAGACAACTCTGCTCGATCCGCATCGCACTCAGGTGCGCAAAATACTCGTTGCCGTTCATCGTGATGCGACCGGTCCACCTGCTGGCCTCCGGGTTCTCGCGGAAGTAGTCCAACAACTCCAATTCTTCCGGACCTGCCTGATTCTTGGGATTCCGCGGGTTGTCCGATGAGAACTTGATGACGTAGTCCGGAAACTGCCGGCGCACTTTTTCGAACACTTGCGCGCGATGTACGACGTGGACATGACCTCCACAATGAACTCGTCGCTGCCGATCCGCCGTGCCATCTCGGGCCGGATGGCCTCGCCCGCATATTCGCGGATGGCGAGATCGAACTCCAACGCCAGCGCGGCCTGCAGAGCCGTCAACTGCTCAACGTGTGTCCTGGTTGAGTACCAGGTTCTGAAAAGAATGAATCCAGAAAACGCCACGGCGAAGATACCCACGACGATCGAGAATCGCGTACCGATACTCCGCATTAAACGCTCTCCCAGATGACGAGTGAACCATCCCGGCGTTCACCACAGCACATAGAAACGGAACCAATGACATCGAGACTATCCAATCTGGCGGTCTGCCCCTTCGCTCACGTTTCAATCTATCCCGTCCGCCAACGGACTGCAACGCGCGGCACGTGTCAACGCTGAACCAGCACTAACCACCCGAGGCCGACATCACTGCCCGTTTTCTCCACGACTTGCCAGCACCGTACTGTCGTCAGAAAGAAACGCGATCGCAAACCGCAGTTTGGTGCTTTCAAAAACACGGAATCTTGTTGGCGAGACGACAAAAACGGTCTATATTATCTTGCCAGTGGGCTCGCTCGTGAAATCGCGCAAACATTTAGCGCAGACAACATCCCATCCCCCGTGCAGCGCCAGGAGCAACCTGTGAGTAGGAACTTTTTGCTGGTCGTGGCCATGTCGATTCTCACGGTTTCCAAGACCGTATCGGCGCAGCAAGGGGACATCCAAGCCAAGGGCACATGGCAGGTCGGGACGCCGATTGTAACGTACTACGCCGGGCCGTCCATGACCGACGAGGTGGCGGGGCAGATGGCTGCAGCCGGGTTGAACGTCGTGTGGTGCGGCGTGGATCAACTCGACATCGTGCACCGGCACGGCTTGCGGGGGATGATTCGTGACGGTTTGCTGTCGCCGACCTCGTTGGACTCGCCTGAGCAGCGTCAGAAACTGGACGCTTTGATTGACCGGGCCCGACAACATCCGGCGACATACAGCTATTACATTGTTGACGAACCGAGCGCGTCGGCTTTCCCCGCACTGGGGAAATTGGTGTCATATCTGCGACAGCGGGATCCGCTGCGGATGGCCTACATCAATCTGTTTCCCACCTACGCCAATAATGATCAGCTCGGCACCCAAGGCGACCTGATTACGGCGTATCGAGAACATCTCAGACAATACATGGAAATCGTGAAGCCGATGCTGGTCAGCTACGATCATTACCAGTTCATGCAGGACGGCGATCGAGACCAGTACTTTCTGAACCTGAGTATGGTGCGTCAGGTGTCACTGGACTGCGGAGTACCCTTCCTGAATATCGTGCAGGCATGCAGTTGGCACCCGACGGTCCGAGTGCCCGTTCCCGATGAAATGCGCTATCTGGTCTACACGACCGCGGCTTACGGCGCTCAAGGGATTAGCTATTACGTCTACACCGCCGCCGGACATGAAGGTGGAATGGCTTCGGCCGAGGGGACAACCACGCCGATCTACGACGCGGTCAAATCACTCAATCCTGAATTCGCGGCCATCGCGAAACAGCTTCAACCGCTGCATTCGCAGGTCGTTTATCACACCGCCATGTCAGAACCTGGTTGCGTGCCGCTGCCCCAAGACGCTCCCTTTCGACTCGACGCGAACACGACAACAGAGCGCGGCATGCTGCTCGGATATTTCGGCAAGAGCGATCGGCCCACTCACGTCGTCGTGGTCAACCTCGACTACAAGACGGATGCAAGCGCGACGCTCGGCGGGCCCGAAAGTCTGCAGGTCTTCGACACGGCAACCGGCAAATGGTCGCCATCCCAGGGCAAACAGGTCCGGTTGGATTTGCTCCCTGGTGGCGGAAAACTGGTCCGAATCAGCCCGCAACGCACGCCTGATGCGAAGGCGCAAGAGTAATCTTTTTCCGGCGACAGTCGATTGATGTCAGCGAGCCAGCCCCTGCCCAGCGAGCGGCAGCGCGTCAAGGGCTGGCGGTCCCCTGCCCCGCTAGAGGCAAAACTGTTTGAGCGTGCACGTTGCCTTCAAAGTGGCAGCGCGGTCGGCCGCTTCCAGGTTACTCAGGCACGGCAATAGCGGTCCTGTCTCGGCGATCTCGCCAAGCGCGACCGCTTCATGCAATACGCGAATGGGATGCACTGCGTTGCGCAGATCCTCGAGCGGTCGAAATGCATCACGTATGCGTTCCGCCACTGCAATGTCGTTGCACTGTACGGTGCGCAGCATACGCGTCGAAAGGTCCGGCCGCACACACACGCAACCCGACGTGAATCCCGACAAGCCGAAGTTGCGCAGATGAGTGACGGCCGGTTGCTCTCCCATCCCGCTGACAATCCGGTCCAGCCCCAACGCATCTACCAAGGCTCGCAGATAGTCATCCCGGGTGGGATTCGCTCTGACGATCGCGTACTTGATCGCGGAAATCACGCCGTCGTTCATCAAACGAACTACATCGTCCACAAGCACATAGTTCTCGTGCTTGATATACAAGACGACTGGCCGCTGGAAGACGCGGGTGAATTCGTGGATGGCACGGGTGATGCCGGCCGAGGTCGAAATCTCCTTGTGAGGCAAGACCATCGCCGTGGGAAACGGGAATGCCTGCAAGATTCCGGCCTGATCCATCATCGTACCGTAGGCCGGTCCGACCGAAGGGATGACCAACGTACCCGGTGCCGCCACATCGCAGAGGAGCTGCAGCAACCTGGCGTACTCGCTCAACGCCACGTGGTACAAGTTGGCATTGCCACCGTAGAGGAGCGTGGAGACACCTCCCGCTTCAATATGCCGGACCAGGCGCTCGTTTTCGTGTCGATTGAGCGAGTAGTCCTGGTTCCTGGCCAATGGCGGCACGGCGATCACCGAACCGCGCAGCGTGTCGACGGTCAGAGGTTGTGTGTTCATGGAATCTGTATTTCCTTTTCTCGCGGACACGCCAGCAACGAATCAGCATCAAGCGGGCGGTACACGCCACCGGCCTCACGGTCTGTCGATTTCACAATTCTCGTGAAGTCGTGTCGTGGCTAGTAATCCGAAGCGTAATTGACCGAGTTTTTCCTTGCCTAGCTCGCATTCTTTGACGTTGCACGTTTCGGGCCGATCAATTGGCCTTCGGCGAGGCACAATCGGGCTTCAAAACGCGCAACATCAAATCACTATCGCGACCGACCGCGAGGTCAGCCGGGTGCTTGCGCTGCTTCTAACATGCGTTTCTGCAACGGAAGCTGCGGCGTTCCCTGGTTGTTTCAAGAAGTAGTGCTCAGGGTCTGCGCAGCCGGCAGGCTGACACTCTAATGAATCTCTGGTTCCGTTATGTTCTTGCCCCCCTGCAGGAAATCGAAGTCGCAACCCTCATGGGCCTGTGTCACATGCTGACTGTACAACCATCCGTAACCTCGTTCGAATTTCGGTGCGGGCGGTTGCCACTGGCTACGTCGGCGGTCGAGTTGCTGGTCGTCAACCAACAATTGCAGGCGCCTCGCATCGACATCCAATTCGATCAGATCACCCGTCTGGACCAGTGCCAGCGTGCCCCCAAGATGCGATTCCGGCGATACATGCAGCACACAGGTACCGTAGCTGGTCCCACTCATCCTGGCGTCCGAAATGCGAACCATGTCGCGTACGCCTTGCTGAAGCAGTTTCTTGGGTAAAGGCAGCATGCCCCATTCGGGAAACCCCGGCG
Source organism: uncultured Planctomycetota bacterium (assembly GCA_963700575.1). Classification (GTDB taxonomy): domain Bacteria; phylum Planctomycetota; class Planctomycetia; order Pirellulales; family Pirellulaceae; genus JAJRVM01. The sequence goes on from CAVOYC010000007.1 coordinate 130,317, forward strand.
CTCCCAGCGGCCCGCCGCTCTTAAGTACCAGCACCGAGTCAGCGGTGACGTCCAACTGTGGGTCATTCAGCCGCGCATCCATGTCGTTGTAGTCTTCAAAGACAACGGCCGGTCCTGTGTGCCGGCGCAGCTTGGGATCGGCAGCGACCGGTTTGATCACGCAGCCGTTGGGGGACAGATTGCCGCGCAAGACATAGGTCCCCCCCGATTCCGAGAGCGGTTTTTCCGGTGGCAGGATCACATTGTCGTCAAAGACGCGCGCGTCTTCGATATTCTCGCCGATGCTACGTCCGGTGACTGTCATGCAGTCTAGATTCAGCAAATCACGGAGCCGCCACAACAGCGCCCTGAGACCGCCTGCGTTGTAGAGATCCTCCATCAGGTAACGACCTGCCGGTCGGATATTACCGATGACCGGTGTGCTGCGAGACAGTTCGTCAAACCGATCAAGATTCAGCTTCACTCCCGCTCGCCCCGCCATGGCGATCAAGTGCACAATCGCGTTGGTTGAACCGCCGATCGTCATGTCGGCGACGATGGCATTGTCGAATGCTTCTGCCGTGAGGATGTCGGATGGCTTGAGGTCTTCCCAAACCATTTCGCAAATGCGCCGTCCGGTGGCAGTCGCCAGTCGCGGATGATCGGCCACCACGGCGGGTATCGATGAAGCACCGGGCAACGTCATGCCCAGGGCATCGATCACGGATGCCATGGTCGATGCCGTTCCCATGGTCATGCAGACACCGGCAGATCTGCCGATGCAATCCTCGATCTCCTGCCATTCTTCGTTACCCAGGTTGCCGGCACATCGCTCGGCCCAGTATTTCCAGACATCACTGCCGCTGCCCAGCGTTTCCGTGCGCCAGCGAGCTTTAAGCATGGGCCCGGCCGGCATGTAGATCGTGGGCAAGTCGACCGTGATCGCGCCCATCAAGAGTCCGGGGACGGTTTTGTCGCACCCGCCGAGTAACACGGCTCCGTCCACCGGATGGCAACGAAGCACTTCTTCGACCTCCATCGCCAGTAGGTTGCGGTAAAGCATGGTGGTAGGCTTCATGAACATCTCGCCCAGCGAGAGCACCGGCACCTCGACCGGAAAGCCACCCGTCTGCCAGATGCCACGTTTCACTTCTTCGGCTCGCTGCCGAAGATGCGAATGGCAAGTATTCAACTCGCTCCACGTATTCAGAATGGCGATGATCGGTTTGTCGCGGTAGTCTTCATCGGCAAATCCCATTTGTTTCAGGCGGGAACGATGTCCGAACGACCGTACGTCGTCCGGGCCGAACCAGCGCCGACTGCGAAGATCTTGTGGCTGTCGCCGTCTGGAAGCCGACCGCTGCGATGAAGTGTTCATACGAGGTTTGATCCTTCTGGAGGATGAGTATTGTGGCAACGGACTCGAACCCTTAACGGCTCCGGCGCATACACCTCAGGTGTCAGTGAAGCAAAGGCGTGAACGAGGGCAGGCAGTTGTCGCATCATGCAGACTGTCTCGGCAAGTCTCCTCTTGAGCCTGGTCGTCTTTTCGTGATTTCGCAACACCATGAATAGCCTGTGCCTTGCCGCCAGAGCATTAGAACAAATGAATGTTGCGAAGTGCGCCAGCGTGTCCAGCCTGGACTCTCCCAAGCCATCCAATTAACATCATTCCGCCGCATTATACAATCGCGACCTTCTGGCGTCGCCCGGTGGGAAGTTTTGGGGCGTACCGGAGCTTCCGGCACACTCACCACACGCTCTACTGGCCAACGCAAATCGTTGGTACGGTGCTAGACTGCCAACCAGGATCGGGTTAAACCAAGGAGCAGGGCGGTGCCGAGATCTCGCTCGCTTCGCGTCATGACAGGAGAAACCCATGCTTGCCAGACTGTTGTTGCTCTCGTGCGTCCTGGTGGTGGACGTGAAATTACCGGAACCCGGTGTTCTGGTCGAGCGGAATGTCGCGGTCAAAATGCGTGACGGCGTCGTGCTGCGGGCCAACGTATTCCGACCGGATCGCGGTGGCCCCTATCCGGTTCTTGTCATGCGCACGCCGTATGGAAAGGGCTCCAATTTCGATCGCTACGTTCAAGCTGGCTACATCGTCGTTTCGCAGGACGCGCGCGGTCGATACGCATCGGATGGAGCCTGGGAATCGTTTGTGCGATTCGAAACCCACGATGCCGAGGACGGTTACGATACTGTCGAATGGGCCGCCGGACTGCCCGGATCCAGCGGCAAGGTCGGCACGTTCGGAGCATCCTATAACGCGTTTTTGCAGTGGCGTTTGGCGCCCTTGCGCCCACCCTCGCTGGTCGCGATGGCGGCATTCAGTATCCCCGCTCGCTACCTCGACCTGGAAGGCCCGGGCACGATTCGACCAGGGCGACGACTGCATTGGTGGATCACCTCAATGACGCCCGATATGCGCCGACGCAGCGGAAGAGCGGGGACGATAGATAGGGCCGAGGCACGCCAACGGTGGAGCGCGGGCGAGTGGAGAAAGTGGCTCTACGCTCCACCTTGGTTGGAACTGCCTCGGGAGGCGTTTGAGGACGAGACGGAGGCCGTCCACTTCTGGCTGAAGAACCCGCACACCGATCCGTGGCAACTGCACAAAGGTGTGCAAGAAATTGCGGTGCCCAACCTGGACATCATCGGATGGTACGACCACTGCAATGGCAATATGCTGCTAAACCGAACCATGGTGGCCGAGGCCAAAACAGCAATCGCTCGGCAGGGCTCGCGCACGATCATCGGGCCCTGGGGCCACACGGGACGGGGAAGTCGTCGTTACGGAAACATCGACTTCGGTCCCGATGCCGCGTTGGACTGCGTCGACCTGCAGATCCGCTGGTTCGATCACTGGCTCAAGGGCGACCAGAACGGAATCGACCAGATGGCACCGTATCGCATTTTTGTGATGGGGGACAACCGCTGGCGCGACGAGCAGTTCTGGCCTCTGAAGCGTGCGGTAGATAAGATCATGTACATCACGGGCAGCGGTAGCGCCAATACACCAGGCGGCGATGGAAAACTGGTTGACAACAAGCCCGCATCGCCCGCGACGGACCGCTTCATTTACGATCCGACTGATCCGGTTCCGTCGCTGCACGGCCCTGCGCTATTTGTCATTCCCACCGACCAGCGACCGCTGGCCGATCGCCAGGACATCCTGGTGTATCAAACCGCACCGCTAACCGAAAGAATCGAGGTGACCGGCAACCCGGTCGTCGAACTCTATGCAGCGTCATCTGCGCCCGATACGGATTTCTTTGTCAGGTTGATCGACGTCACTCCAGGTGGTTTGGCCCGCGACGTCTCACTGGGGATGGTGCGAGCTCGCTATCGCCAAGGACTGGACCAGCCCGAGTTGATCGAACCCGATGCAGTCGTGAAATATACGGTTCCCATGAATCCAACGTCGAATGCCTTTCTACCGGGCCACCGGATACGACTCGACATCACCAGTTCGGACTTTCCCAACTATGACCGCAACCACAACACAGCCGCGCAACAGAATGCGGACTCCGTGCTCACACGGGCAACGCAGACCATCTATCACGGAGGTGACCGAGCCACGCGGATTGTGCTGCCTCAGATTCGACCGTCCGAGTGATTACGGCCGCGCAGTCTCGATACTCAATGCGCTACACCGTCTGGCGTGATCATGGAAGCGATTGAATCGAAACGCGTGTACAACTATCGTCGGGGACTGCTGGAGTTCCGATCCGAGGGGAACACGAAAAGACGACACACCACGAGATTTCCAGGCTTCCAGGGGGAGAATAGCAATGAAACGACGTGACTTCATGGTCTCGGCGACCGCGGCGGCGCTGACGACGGCCAGTCGGACCAGTGACGCGACCGACGCAGTGCCGGGAGATGCTGCACAGGTCACCTGGACGCGTCAGGTTCCCGTTCGCTATGAGACCGACGTGCTGGTATTGGGGGGCGGTATTGCGGGTGTTTCGGCCGCCGCTGCGGCTGCCCGGTCGGGCGCCCGCGTCCTGTTAGTCGAGCGATTCGCGGTTACTGGCGGGATGCTGACCACCGGCGGAGTGGCAAATTTCTGCGGGCAGATGGAGCGGCAGGGAGAAGTCTTCGACCACATTCTAGCCGATCTCCGCCAATGGAAGGCATTGGGCGGCGAAGGCAGACCGAGCGTTTTCCACTATGAAATCCTGGCCATCGTGCTGCAGGAATTGCTCTTGCGACGCAAGGTCAAGCTGCTGCTGCACACCCGGTTTGTTGACGCTCGAATCACGGATGACGGACGACTTGGTGAATGCATCATCTGCGGCAAATCCGGGCCGGAAGCTGTGCGTGCCAGACAATTTATCGACTGCACCGGCGACGGTGACGTGGCACGGGCTGCGGGGTTCGAGACTGTCAAAGGGGGAGACATCAGCAAATACCAGTTGCCGATGAGCCTGATGTACTTCGTGCGCCACGTCGAGCGCAAGGATGCCCATCCTCATTTGCCGGAAGGCTGGTTCCAGCCGGTCCGCAACAGGGCAGATCTGCCGATGACCAGCGTGTGGCCAGACGGCCCGGGAGGGAATGCGATCAAAATCAAAATCCCCATGTATGACTCGACCAGTACCGAGGGGCTCACGGCTGCCGAGATCCTGCGCTCGCCGTCGCATGATGGAGGTGCTGGATTACCACCAGCGTGTTGAGAAACTCGCCTGGCTGCTCGACCACTGCAGCCCGATCATCGGCATTCGAGAAGGATGTCGTATTGTCGGCGACTATGTGTTGACCGTCGATGACCTGCGCGCGGGCGAGCCTTCGACGACGGCGTCGCCCGCGGCACGTTCTATCTGGACGGCCACAAGCCCGATGACGACAAGCGGACCTATATCCTGCCACAGGACCAGTTGCAGGTCCCGCCGTACCAGATCCCCCTGCGGAGCTTGATTGCAAAGGATGCCCAAAATCTGATGATGGCCGGGCGTTGTTTTTCGGCAGATCAACTCGCTCTGTCAAGCGCACGAGTGAGCACGACAGGCTCCATGATGGGACAGGCCACCGGGATTGCCGCGGCATGCTGCATTCAAAACAACTGCGATCCTCGCGACCTGAACCCGACCGACGTGCGACGCATTGTCATGCAGCGCGGCGCCGATCTCGAAGTCTAGCAGTAGCCTGTGCCACACTCGCGTGTAAGCCGTTTGTGTTGACGAACGACGTGACGGCAAGCCTGGCAGATCCCACGAGGTCTGCACTGGCGAACTTCCGCGAGAAGCGCCATTTCCGGCTCCGCGGGACTCGCAAATACGCGGGACTCCGATCACAATGGGAGGAATCAGCATCTCAGGTCTTGAACTCGTGCGGTTCGCGAGAAATCCCGTCAGACGGACGTGGCGGCGTGTCACGTCTTGCCAGCAAGGTGTACATCATGAAGCGTCTGCCCGCGACTACGCGTGTGCCGATAATGCGTACCGCGAACCGAAGGGGCCGATCGTGCACATTGACAGGCCTGCGACGCCCGCTGCAACTGGAACATCTGGAGCAGCGGACCATGCTGGCGGCGGCACCGGTATTTCTCGAAGCAGAGCTTGATTCGCCGCGGCACTCTCTCGCATCCAGCATGTTGCTGGCGGCCGACCTGGGAGACGCCGAGGGAGAAGAAGTGGCAGCCCCCGATCTCGTGGCACTGGCCCAGGCGTTAACCGCCGCAAATGTCAAGCTCTACGGAGCCGCCTGGGCGGCAGACTCTACTCAACAGCGCGAACTGTTTGAAGACGGTGGCGATTTCCTTCCCTTCATTGAGGTGACCAATCCTGATCGCATGCTCAACCAAATTGGCTCGCTCGAAAATATCACCGTCTTTCCCACCTGGAAGTTTCCAGACGGGAGTCGCGTGGAGGGAGTGCTGGGGATTAACGAGATCGCCGACCGCAGTGGCGTGACGATACCGCTGGGTGTCGATCCTTTCCTGGCACCTGTCGAAAATCAAATCGTGCTCGGTGGTTCGCCCAGCCATATTGCTCTCAACGGTTATGATCCCAACGGTGGACCGCTGACCTTCACCGTCGAGAGTAGTGACCCGACGCTTGTCACGGCCACGGTCCTGCAAGGGAATCGCAGCGCGAAGGTGCGGTTGTTTGATTGGGGCGAAATGGTGTTCGAGCTGTTTGAAAGCCGCGTTCCGCGTGCCGCGGGAAGATTTATTGAGCTGGTCGAAGCCGGTTTCTACGACGCGGCAAGTAACGATCCGGACATGACGCTGCACAGAGTGATCGACAATTTCATGCTCCAGTTCGGGGATCCGACGGGGACCGGTTCCGGGGGATCCACGTTAGATGACTTCGACGATCAATTCCACCCTGAACTCCAACATAATCGTGCCGGCGTTCTGTCGTGGGCAAAGGGGGGCGATGACACAAACAATTCGCAAGTATTTGTCACCGATGTGCCGACGCGCCACCTCGATTTCAATCACTCGGTGTTTGGCCAACTCACCGAAGGAGACTCCGTGCGCAATGCGGTGACGGCCACGAAACCCGGCGAGGACAATCATCCTGTCGTGCCGGTGAACATCGAATCCGTACAGATCTTTCGCGACACCGAGAATGCCATTCTCATGCTGAAGGCGGCTTCGGGCACAGTCGGCGAAACCGACATTACGATCACCGTAACGGACCAGGATGGCCATAACTATGTTCACATGTTCCATGTCGAGGTATTTCCGGATCCGTACGACGGCGGGCCCTATCTGCATGACTACTCCGCTCTCTACACGTGGGTTGATACCGAGTTGTCATTCCAAATGCACACCACCGATGTGGAGTCCGATCCAATTATGCACGGCGGCTTGAAAGGCGGTTCGGTCGACTATGACCTGGTGGTCGACAGCCAGACGGGTGAAGTCGTTGTGACTCCACCGGCCGGCTTCGTGGGCGCGTTGGGTCTGTTGCTGTGGGTGCGAGCGGAGAATCCATCGGACACGCAAGATGACTATGATTTGCAGTGGGTCGCGATCCTGGTCGCACCGAAATGGCACAACGTCACGGACCCGGTGGACGTCAATACCGACGGCGTCGCGTCTCCCCTTGACGCGCTCCTGATCGTCAACTACCTGAATGCCAACGCAGGCGGTCCACTACCCGAGGCAGCCAGTCCACCTCCTTACTATGACGTAAACGGCGACGATTCGTGCAGCCCGATTGACGTCCTGTTGGTGATTAATCACCTGAATCAAGCCGCGCAAGGCGAAGGCGAAGGAGGCTCAACGGCCGATCCCGGTGAGGATCGGGACGCAGCTTCTGAGATCAACCAGACAAGTTCCGTCGCGGTCCACGCATCGATGGATTGCACTTACCGCCAGCCGGCGACGGCCCAGTCGCAACACTCCTGTAACAACCAGCCTTCCCTGGTCCGCGTGGTGGGGCGGTTCCGGCGAGCTTCGCGTCAAGAGCTCTCTTTCGCAAGTGACCGGCAAACGACCCGCTCTGTCGGCATGCGGAACCGTCCTGGCACGAATGTTGAAACCGTCTGGAACAAAGATCACGAGGACGTTTATTGCGGGCTTTGGATCGATGACCTGAGCGAACTACTGAATGCACCGAGTTCTTGACATTGATGCGGTCTGATTCGGCCTCGCGGAACCACCAATCCTGTGGAGGCCGCAGTTCTCGGCCGCCAGTGATTCGTTATCTTATGTGCAGTTGTCGAACCCGGTCCCACCGACACGAGGTCGACGAGGCTCTTGTGTTTGTCTTGAGATGCCGCCATGAAACGGATTAACCGCTCACGACCAGAGACCGTGAACGGTTATGAAATGGAAGCGGAGTTTGCGTTGCACGCCTCATAGAGCATAAGACTGTCAGTCCCCTCAGGAACCGGGGAAAAATAGCTTCGCATTTTCCGTCCATGGGTGGCACTGGCTGAGCGAGCGGCTTGCTATTTTGCTATCATCAAGCGGTCAGTGTTCGCCGCTCGCTCAGGAAAGTGCCACCCGTTACAGCATTTGCCGAAGTTATTTTTCCCCGATCCTCAGTCTCGACAGGAGTAATGCGATGAAGGATCCCTCGAAGAACCAGAAATCTGTTTCGCGCCGTCAATTCGGCAAGATAGCCGGCGCCGCATTCGGCGCGGCGGCCGGGTTTCACTTCATTCCCAGTCGAGCCTGGGGACGATTGGAGAAGCCGACACTGGCCGGCATCGGAACTGGTGGCAAGGGACGTACCGACATCCAGCAGTCGGAAAGAGTGGGCTTTGAGGTGGTGGCCTTGGTCGATGTCGTGAATGCCAAGAAGCTTCGGTCCACCGAAGGCAGGCTGAAGAAAGTCGCCGCCGCGCAGAGCACTTACCCGGACGCGGCCTTCTACAGTGACTATCGCGAAATGCTGGCTGATATGGGCGACAAAGTGGATGCGGTGACGGTCTCCACACCCGATCATCATCACTTTCATGCCTCGGTGCTGGCCATGCAGGAAGGCAAACACGTTTATTGTCAGAAGCCGCTGACACACGGGCTATGGGAAGCCCGCATGATGGCTCAGATCGCTCGGCAAACCGGCGTGAAAACGCAGATGGGCAATCAGGCTCACGCCAACAGTCATATGCGACGCTGCGTCGAGTTAATCCGAGCGGGCATCATCGGGAAAGTGACAGAAATTCACGCCTGGACGAATCGCCCGATCTGGCCACAAGGTTTCGACAGCCCACCGGCCAAGGAAGACGTGCCGGCGGCGATGGACTGGAACCAATGGATCGGTCCCGCGCCGTGGGTCGACTACAGTCACCTGATCGCTCCGTTTGCGTGGCGCGGCTGGTGGGATTACGGCACGGGAGCTCTCGGCGATATGGCCTGCCACATCATGGATCTGGGCTACTGGACCATGCAAACGGTGGCTCCTCAAAGCGTGATCGCCCAGCAGGTCGGCGCGACGGACATTTCCCCACCCATCAACTCGAAGATCACATGGAACTTCGGGCCTGGCCAACACAGCGGAAAAAACGGCTTCAAGTACTTCTGGTACGACGGTTACGTGGATGCACGCTTTGACCGCGCCTCCTGGAAACTGGTCAAGAATAGCGACGAGTACAATCATCCCGACGAAGACGTGCTGGAAGGGATGGATTTTCAGCAGTTTGGCAGCGTCATCGTGGGCGAACGGGGCAAACTGTTTTTCAACCGCGGGAAAAACAACTGGGTGCTGAAGCCGTCCAGCATCGTGGATGGATTCGAATGGCCTGAGCCATCGGTTCCGCGGGCTGAAGATCAAAACAATTATCGCGAGTGGCTGGATGCGATAGAAGGCCAGATCGCGGAAGGCCAATCTAACTTCGCGCTGGCCGGCCCCATGACCGAAACGATCTTGCTGGGCGTTCTTGCTCAGCGCGTACCGGACACCAGGCTCGAGTGGGATGCGGAGAAGATGGAAGTACGAGGACGCCCCGAACTGAAGAACTTCATCCAGCGTCCCTATCGAGAAGGCTGGGACTTGAAGTTGTAACGCGTTGCGAGAAACGGTTGCAGGACAAAGGGCGCGTTTCCAGACCGCGGCAGTGCCGGAATTCCGCTCCCCGCGGGCGAACGTCAATACCGTTGAATAAAGCCCTGATAGCATCCAACGGCAAATCAGATATGGCGACAGCACGACCATGCTGGCACAACAACGCGTATCGCAAACCTATCTGGCAGCGCTTCGTTAAACGGTATTGGGGCGAACGTCCTCTTCGCGGAGCATCAGGCGTCTATTCGTGACGCAGTGCTTCGATCGGGTCCATATGCGCCGCCTGACGGGCCGGGTAGACTCCGAACAGGAGTCCCACGCCCAGCGAAATGAACAACGACAATACGACGGACCAGGGCGCGATGCGCGGTTCCAGCGTGTCCACAATCGGCGGCAGAAGATCGGGAGACATCATTGTCAGGAGTGCTCGCGAGGATCGAAATATGGGACCGCACAACAGTCCGAACAGGACACCCAGAAGTCCACCGCTCGCCGTCAGCACAACCGTTTCGATGAGAAATTGTTGGATAATGTGCTGGCGTGTGGCCCCCAGAGCCCGTCGAATGCCGATCTCGCGAGTCCGTTCCGTCACGGTGGCCAGCATGATGTTCATGATGCCGATCCCACCCACCACCAGTGAGATGCCAGCGATGACCACCAACAGCACGTTGAACATGGCCCGCGTTCGTTCCGCCTGGCGCAGCAATTCCTTGGGCACGACCACCGCATAGTCTTCTTTTTCGTGATACTTCTTGAGCAGCGTTTCGATAATCGCGGCCGTCTCGTCGACGTCTTCAATATTCTCGACGCTCACGGTGATCTGGCTCAATTCAACCTGCTCTCCCTGGAATTCGCCGCCCACGCGTTTCATCACCAGATCGCCAACACGATGACGGAGGGTCTCCAGCGGGATGTAGGCATCCAGATTGTAATCCCTGGCATCCAGACTGCCGCCAATCGCGGCCGACGCCGTGCGCGGCTTGGTTTGGCCGATCACCCCATAGAATTCGCTCCCCACCCAGATCGTCTTCCCGATCGGGTTCTCGTAGGGAAAGAGCTTTTTTGCCGTGTTGTCGGCCAGCACGACGACCTTCTTGCCGCGGTCGCGCGGAGTGAGCCAACGCCCCCGCGCAATCTCAAGCAGATTGAGCTCGAAGTAATCCTCGACGCAGCCCACCAGCTTGGCGTCGGCAGTCCGGTTTCCCATCCGCAGTTCGAAGGGAAGTTCACGCATCGGCACCGCGCGGCGAATGCTCGGAATGTTCTCGATGATTCGACGGTAGTCGTCTCTCAGCAGGCCATACGTCTTGATACGACTGCTGGCGTCCCGCCCGTTGCTCGTGGAACTCGGCTGCTTGGCCCGAATGATGATGTTGGTCGCACCGAGTTCCTTGATCTGTTGTTGTGCCCGATAGCTGACGCCCTCCCCCATCGCCACCAACCAGATCACCGTCGTGGTACCGATAAAAATGCCCAATGCCGCCAACCCGGCGCGCATCTTCTGCAGCCGGAGGCTCTTCAAGCCCAGTTGAACGGTTTGGAAAAAAGTGCTGTTCACGTACTCATCGCTTTTCTCGGCAAACACCCCACGGCCGCATTGCAGCCAGCTTGGCCACGGAACCTTCGGCGACCGTGTGGGAACAACAGTGGCGGGCCGCCGCTCAGTGACACTCAAGTGGAAACAGGAAATCGTCCATCATGCGGTGCGCCTGGCTATATCGGACAGAACCGTCACGCTGCGGCTTCTCCTTTGGTCTCTTTCTGACTCTCTGAATCGTTTGCCGGTTCTTCAGAGCCGGACTCTGGCGAACTCGACGTGGCGCCAGACTCAGGCGACTTGGGCTTCGCCAGCTTTGCCTCCTCGAATGGTTTCAATACCTCTGTTTGTGCTTCCCCCATCAAGGCCACCGAATTGAGCAAAACTTCATCCCCTTCCTGCAGCCCCGCCTGGACGACGGTAAACACGTCGTCGGTGTCGCCGAGTTGCAGTTCGCGGCGTTCTGCTCCCTTGTCCTTCTTGACCCAGCAGAAGTGTCCTGCCGCCGTCTTCAGCACGGCGGCTACCGGGATCTTCAACACATTTTCGTGCCGGTCGACGATCACCTCTATGTCGGCACTTGTGCCGGGCCTGAGTCCCTTCACCAAAGGCAATTCAATGATGGTGTCGTATCTCACCACATTGCCAGTCCACCAACGGGCGGGCTTGGCAACCACTGCTACCGAGGACACCCGGCCGTCAAGCGTCTTGTCGGGCAGCGTCACGCGGGCGGAGAGCCCCGGCCTGATGCGTTCGACGATGGCTTCGCGAATACCGAGCTTCACCTGCATCTTGGACAGGTCGGGCATGAGCAACATGGTTTGACTCATATAGACCGTCGCACCTTTTTCGATCTCGGGCGCACGCTCCCACGGGTCCGCCGTGGGGTAGATCACCAAGCCGCTCCTTTCGGCCTTCACCACACAGTACTCGAGATCCGCCTTACACAGGACGAGTTGTTCTGCCAACTGTTTGACCCGCGCCTTGTTCGCCTCGTGTGTTGCTTTGACTGCTTTCAAGTTGCCGTTGAGCGTTTCCAGCTCCATCGCCTGGCCGAAATTTTTCAGGGTGTCGATCTGGGTCTTCTTGACTCCCAAGTACAACTCGGCTTGCGTGACCGCGAACTTGCTCTCTTCAACATCTAATTCACTCATATAGCCTCGCCCAGCCATCATGTCCGCATGGTCAAGCATGCTCCGCGCGGTCCGCAGGTTCGACTCGGCAACCGCCAGATCTTTCTCCAGCGTCATCAGCTCTGAGCGATACGTCCCCTCCCGGTACTCCGAAACGGCGAGTTCCGCTCGCGCCACTTGCGCTTTGGATCGTTCGGCTGCGGCCCTGGTCATATGAGCCCACTTTGTCACTTCATTGACCCGGTCTTCAAACTCCAGCGTCTCCAACCTGACCAGTTCGTCTCCTGGTTTCACCTCCGTCCCGCTCTCGATCACCCAGATGATGGGGATCTTCGCACCTCGGACTTTGCATTTGATTTCCGCGTTCTTAGCGCTTTCCAGAGTCCCTTGTTCGTTGACCGTAACAATCAGGTTGCCACGTGTGATCGTGTACGTCAGCTTGGGACCGGTCTCCCGTGACGATATGGCGTTGGGGATCAGCGCGGCAGCCGACGCGACCAGGGCGACCACACCAATCGTGAGGAGACCGCGCCGCCACCATCGGCCGTGTGGGGAAGCGGGAAGATCGGCGTGCGGTTGCCGCCGCCGCGGTTGTGGAGAGTTTCGCGTCTGTGCCGGCACGTCAGTTGACATGATCCGCCTCCAGGCGCACTGGCGATCTGGAGGCGGTGCCTGGGGCCTCGCGATCCGGCCTCGCCAGCTTTCTTTCGTCGAGGGGCTTCAGCGCCACGGTTTGAGCTTCCTCAATGAAGGCCAGCGGATTGAGGGCCACCTCATCACCTTCCTGCACGCCCGATTCGACGACAATATACGCGTCGTCGGTGTCGCCGAGTTGCAGCCGACGCCGCTGTGCTCCTTTGGACGTCTGAACCCAACAGAAGTCTCCTTCCACCGTCTCCACCACGGCGGCGACGGGAATCTTCAGCACGCTTTCGTGCCGCTTGATGATTACCTCCACCTCGGCAGTCATGCCGGGCTTGAGCCCCGCCACCGACGGCAGCTCAATGATCGTGTCATACTTCACCACGTTTCCGGTCCACCAACCGGCTGGCCTGGTGACCGGAGACACCGAGGAAATCTTGCCACTAAGCGTCTGGTCGGGCAGCGTCACTCTGGCAGCCAATCCCGGCATGATACGGTCGATGATGGACTCGTGAATGCCAACCTTCACTTGCATCTTGGACAGGTCGGGCATGAGAAGCAGAACCTGGTCCATGTGCACCGTCGCACCTTCTTCGATCTCGGGTGCATCCTTCCATTGTGCAGCAGAGGGGTAAATTACCACGCCACTCTTTTCGGCCTTCATCACGCAGTGCTGGAGTTCGTCTAAGGCTTGATCGCGGCGGATCGCATCCATCTTGGCCCGTTCCTCCTCCGCTGCGAGCCTGGCTTTGGCCGCGTTCAGGTTTCCCTTGAGCGTTTCCATCTGCATGTCCTTGGCAAATGTCCTCAAAACATCGATCTCAGTCTTCTGGACTTTCACGCTCAACTCGGCTCGAGTGACCGCGAATCTTCTTTCCTCGACTTCCAATTCACTCACATAACCGCGCTCAGCCATCATTTCGGCGTGGCTCAGCATGTTCTGCTCCGTCAATAGGTTCGACTCTCTAATCGCCAGGTCCTTCTCCAGTGTCATCAACTGCGATTGATACGTGCCCTCCAGGTATTCCGGAATGGCCAGCTCCGCTCGGGCCACGTCAGCTCGAGCTCGCTCGGCCCCGGACCTTGTCCAAAGAGCGTACTTCGTACGTTCATTGATGGCGTCTTCGATGGCCAGCGTATCGAGTCGGACCAGTTCATCTCCTGGCTTCACCACCGTACCCCCCTCGATCACCCAGATGACGGTGCTATCACCGCGGACTTTGCACTTGATTTCGGTATTGTCAGAGCTCTCGAGTGTCCCTTGCTCGGTCACCGTAACGAGCAGATTGCCGCGCTCGATCGTGTGGGCCAGCTTGGGATCGATTTCCGACGACACCTTGGCGCCTGGAATCAGCGTGGCAGCCCACGCCCCCACCGCCAATACGCCGAGCGCCAGCAGGCCTCGTTTGCCCCATCGCCTGCGGGCGGAAATCTGCCGTTCGCCGCGCGGCGGCAGCCGCGACGGTTGAGCAGAGCTCTGCATCTCTGGAAGCACGTCAGTCGGCATGATCGGCCTCCCGGTTCACCTGCACCGTTGAACTCGCCGCCGGATGGATCGGCATCGGGCTTCGGCGACTCCCTTTCGCCGAGCGGTTTCAGTCCCTCGGCTTGCGCTTCCTCCAGGAAGGCCAGCGGATTGAGTACGACCTGATCCCCTTCCTTCAGACCCGCCTCGATGATGATGAACGAGTCGTTGGTATCGCCGAGCACGAGCGAACGCCGCTTTGCCCCTTCCGCCGTCATGACCCAACAGAAGTCTCCCTCCACCGTTTCCATCACCGCGGCAACGGGGATCGTCAGCACATCCTCATGGGAATCGATGATCACTTCCACCTCGGCGCTCATGCCGGGTTTCAGCCCATTGGCCGCAGGAAGCTCAATGACCGTGTCATATTTCACCACATTCCCGGTCCACCAGCCGGCTGGCCGGGTGACGGCAGACACCGAGGAAACCTTGCCGTTGAGCGTCTTGTCGGGCAGCGTGACGCGGGCGACCATTCCTGGCTTGATGCGGTCGACAACCGATTCGTGGATACCGACCTTGACTTGCATCTCGGACAGATCGGGCATCAGCAGCAGAATTTGATCCTTGTGTACCGTCGCACCCTCGGTGATTTCGGGTGCATTCTTCCATTGTGCGGCCGAGGGATGAATCACCATACCGCTCTTTTCGGCCTTGATGACGCACAGCTCCAACTCGTCCTTGGCGCGATCGAGGCGACCCTTGTCCATCGCCAGCCCCGCCTGGTCCGCTTCCAGCTTCGATTTGGATGCGATCAAGTTTCCGTTGAGACCCTCCAACTCCGACTTCTTGGTGTATTCGTCCAAGACACGCAAGCGTGTCTGGTTGACTTTCAATTCCAGCTCGGCTTGGGTGACGGTAAACGTATTTCCCTCGACTTCTAACTCCGTTACATAGCCAAGCTTGAACAACTGCTCGGAATGATCCAGCATCTTCCGGGCCGTCTGTAGATTCGACTCGGCGATTTTCAGTGCCATCTCCAACGATTCATGTTGCGATCGATAGGTGCCGTCCAGGTAGGCGGAGACGGCGATCTCTGCCTTTGCCACCTCCGCCTCGGATTGTGCGAGTGTGGCCATCGCCGTGTGATAGTTGGTCGTCTGCAGACTGACGGCATCCTCGATCCGCTTCGTGTCCAGCTTGACGAGTTCGTCACCTGCCGTTACCTCCGTACCACCCTCGACCACCCAGATAACGGTGTTGTAGCCACGGACTTTGCACTTGATTTCCGTGTTGTTGGAGCTCTCCAACATTCCTTGTTCGGTGACGGAGACAACCAGGTCACCACGTGTGATCGAGTGAGTCAGTTTGGGCTCGGTCTCGCGCGACGAACTGGCGCACTGGGATCAGCACGGCAGCCAGCGCTACAACGGCGATCAGACCGAGCACCAGCAGACCTCGCCGCCACCATCGGCCACG
This sequence comes from uncultured Planctomycetota bacterium, assembly GCA_963700575.1. Lineage (GTDB taxonomy): Bacteria > Planctomycetota > Planctomycetia > Pirellulales > Pirellulaceae > JAJRVM01. Next base: position 146,022 of record CAVOYC010000007.1, read on the forward strand.
TGGAGCCACCTGAGGGCCGCCGCGGCCTTGCGAACTCGGCGTTTCTGCAGCGGCCGGCGTTTCGAAGACGGAGGGCGTTTCCGGAAGCATATCAATCGACATGATCGGTCTCCAGGCGAACGCGAATTGCTGGTTGTCGGTTCGCCGGACTCAAACGAAGGAATCTCCAGGAAATTGGGGAGAATTCAACAACCGGGATGTGAAACCTGTGCGCGTGCTCCACGTACGATTATACCAGCTGTGGCGCGACCTCGGTATGCTCCGCTGGTTTCCAAGGATGCGAAACCGGGGCACACGACGCGGTACCCCAACCGCGATTTATTCGCCCTGGGGGGCCGCTTTGTTCACACGGCGCAATGCGCGTGCCGTTGAGCCTCTTGAAATGGCCGCAACCGATGAGGTCTTCGACTCGGAGCGCCCTATCGGATCGGTGCGGGTCAACCTGGCCGGCCGCCTGCCGCCCCTCCATTGTCCGCCAACCGCTCTCTGGCGTCAGTTGCGTTACTGTAACAAATTGTATCCGTTTGTATCCGGCAGACTGTCGGTCGGTGGCAGCCGTCGGATCGGCCCGCTGGGATGGCGTGCGGCAGTCCTGCTGGTGGCGGCACGGGCGGCGGACTCGGCCGGTGGCTCGGCTTTGCTCACGAGAGGTGAGCGGGCTGGTAGCGGTCGAGGAAAATCGGCTAATGCGAACCAGTCACGCGGAACTTCCGGCGGCGGTGGCAGCTCCTCCATCGATGGAATATCCGCTCCTTCCGAGTCACCGCGACCGAAACCTGAGAGGGAGGTTTCAATCCACGCGCCATCCTGATCCAACTGCATGATGCCGAGCTCGCGCCAATCGCATTTTGGCGGCATAGTAGTTGAGGTACACGCTCAGGAAGGCGTTCTGCGTATTGCGCAGGGCATCCTGGGACGACAGCAAGTTGAAGGCGGCGGTGGGCCCGAATTGAGCCGCGCGCTGGCCTGGTTGGGGAGGCCGCACCGGCGCGTAGAGCTCGGCGCGTGTCAGATCGACGCGGCGAATCGCGATGGCAACGGCGCGGCGTTGAATCTCCAGATTTTCCTGCAGCTGCTCAATATCTCGCAGCAGTGCACGGAGTCCCAGATGAAGCGCGTCGCGCGACTGGATAAAGCCGCGACGACTCCGTTGATAGCTGATGAGAGACTCGCGATAGTTGTTCCGTTCCAGCAAACGTGTCAGGGGCGCGTCGAACTCCAGCCCCAGCCGGAGACTTCCGGTTGGAGCGCGAAAACTGAGAGGGTTGTTTCGCGCTGTTCGAAGATCACCCCCGGCGGTCACATTCAGCACCGACTGCAGAGCGTCGGCGCTGACCTGGATCGAACGCCAGCTGTCCACGAGCGACGCCCGGGCGTTCATGAAATCCAGGCGGTTTGCCAAGGCGATTTCAAACGCCTTGCGGGAGCTCAAGGCAACCGTCTCGATGGTCACGGCCTCCAGGCGGGCACGCGCCTGAACCAGGATCGAACGCTGGACAAGTGCGCAGGAGTTCGCCGAGCCAGACGACGAGCCGTCGCGCAGTAGCGACTCGCGTTTGTTCAGAGAGCCCGTCTTGGAGTTGTTCCAGCTCGGCCACGGCTGCCTGGAACCGCTGCTCGAGGTCGGACAGCGTTTCCACAAGCTGCTCTCTGTCCTGTCGCAGATTTTCCCGTTGCTCGTCGGTCATCGATCGTTCACGTTCCGGCAACGCCGCGTCCATGCGCGCAAGATCTTCCCGCACATCGTCCAGCTGCCGCTGAACCGGGTCAATGAGCTCCACGATATCGGTCAGCACCTGACGAATCGGTTCGACGCCGGCATCGTCCGGCAGCTTGCCAACACGCTCTCGCAACTCGACGATTGAGTCTTGGACCGCAGTTGCCTCGCGCGCGACGAGCTGAAACTGGCGAATCATCTGGTCGTCCAGATCGATGGTCAGGTCGGGCGGCAAACCAAGCGTGCTCGTCTTGTAGTTATCGAGGGAGAGTTGAAAGTCGTTTCGGATCTGCAGCAGGCGGGCTCGCTCGCCTTCAATACTCTGCCGAAACTGGTCGACTTGCACCAGGTCGATCACGCCGAACTCCAGGAGCGCTTCCAGCTGGGCCAAAGTCCGGAGTTGAAGACTGAGATTGTCCTCGGTGTTGCGGATCTGTTGAAGCTGCTGCAACAGGCCGACATAACCGCCCACGAAGTTCTGCCCGGAAAACGACAAGAGGTTTGTGCCGCCACCGCCCCGCCGCGGTCCGATGACCCCTAGTTCACCAATGGCGACTTGTGTGTAAAAGCCCTGGCGGTACTGGTGGTAGGCCCGCAAGTCTGCGAGCAGCGCCCGCTCAACGAACGTCAGTTGTTCCAGGGCAATGTCTTTGCCTGCTCCGCGCAACAGTGGCTGGATGAACGAGAAATTCGCCAGCGATGTCGCAAGATTCGCATCGCTGCCGGTGAACTCGAAGACAAACGAGTTGGCAAATCCTACTAGGAGATCACCTGCGGTGGCAAATCGCCGTCGTGCCTGGAGGGCCGGATCCGCCGCAAACGGACGTCCCAACGTCAAGCGATTGTTCTCCACGCCTTCTCCGTCAATGGGGGGATTCACCACAAAGCGGCCCAGAACCGGGTCATACCGCAGGGCTGGCGGAATCAATGATCCGAGGTGGGTGTAGCGGGCGTCGTAACCGCCAAAGAACTGGGTGTCCAGCCGAAAACGCTCTGCCGTGACGTCCAGAGCGGAAAGATAGAGCGTCTCCAATTGAGTCTGCTGGGACGGCGAGTTCACGTAGGCAAGCTTGAGCGCCGAGTCAACGTCGAGTTTTACCGAGCCATCCTCGCGGATTTCGACATAACCGACGAGCGCCTCGCGCCAAACGGGATTCTCCAGGTCCATCCGCTGGCCGTTGTCATACCAATGCTTCCAGCCTTTTTTTCCATCCACGAGCTGCATGTACTGGTGCGAGGCCGGGTCGTCCAACGGCATCGGCGATCGATCCGGATTGCACGGATCGAAGTATCGACTGCGCGGGTCCATCTCGATACTCAGGGAACTCTCGGACCATCGTGGATCGGCATTGCGCTCAGCGATCGTGTTGTACGCATCGCAATCCGCTTGTAGGCGGTACTTCGCCCGCGAACATCCGTGAGCGACGAAACCGACGCATGCTAAGAGAATCAGCAACCCCCACACAGGGGGAATGCCAGGGCGTACTTGCATGAATGGGATCCCCATGACCCAATTGGAGGCACGGCATTCGAGTCGCGCAGCGTGCAAATGGTTCCACTTGGTTCCTCCGCAGCTTGTTATCGTTGCGGCGACTGGGCTGACTTTAACGAATCCATCGAAGATGCCGATTGCGTAAAGTCTACGTCCGCTTTTGTCATTTCCTGCCGGAATTGCTGCGGTCCCCGCTTTGGCCGCCGGTCGTTCCTGCCCCAGATTGCCTGATACGCACGGACTCGGGATTCCCGCCGATCCCCAGGTGGGGCCCCCTCGCTGTTCTACACATGCCCGATTTCCACTGCGCTCGACCCTCGTTGTACCACGCAAGTCCGATTTCCACTGGGCTCGTCCCAGTGGGATCACAACTGGTCAGCTACATGTGACCTGCACAAATCTCGTGCTCTCCCCCGGGCTTGTCCCGGGGGAAGCCGCGATTCTGGCGCGGCCGTTGAGAGTTTTGCGAAAATTCCGGCTTAAGGTTGCATTCGAAAATGGAAAAGTCTAGGTTCAACGAAATGGAAGGTACCATGACTGTGCGGCGTCATTCATGGGAGAAGTCCGATGACCGTGATGCAACGACTCTTGCCAGTTCTGTTCCTGGTACTCATGATTGCGTTGCCCTCCGTACAAGCGGTGGAGGACGACGTCTTCCCGATACGGGAAGAATCTATTCTGGATGAGGACGGACAGTTTCCCACTGAGTACTTGCGCTACGGTGCAGCCTCGATTGTTGCTGGCCCTTGTGGCACAACAGCGACATCGAAGGTCACCTACCCGACCCTCAAGTCTGAATCTCCGCTCTATGGCCAGGTCACGTTTCTGCAGTCTTTGGCCAATGTATCGGGTGCCCGGAGTTACTGTTTCGTGCTGGACAGAACCGGCACGGATGCGGGCAAGTACGACGTACTCTATTTCGACGCGAATGGCGATCGGGATCTGACAAATGACGGTAAGGTCGGCGTGTCCCAGAAACCGCCTCATGGCCTGGCGGCCTCAACCGGCCTGGGCGGAGCAGCCACTGTCTTCGATTGTGTGGAATTGAAGAGTCCGCAAGGAGATTCGCGCAGCGTGCGATGGTTGCCTTGGCTAAGCATGCAAGGCGCTCGGCAAACGTACCTCTTGTTCATGTCGACGGTCGTCCGCAAAGGCACGATCCGGATCGGCCAACAGTCTTATGAAGTTTTGCTGGGAAACAAGCTTCAGGGGCGCGGAGCAAGCGTGCTGCTCAGATCTGAAGGCCCCACCAGCCCTTCCCCTTGGAAACGTATCACGTTGGAATCGCTGCAACAGGAGGAGGGTGAGTTCTTCACCATGTCGGTGGATGCCGACGGCGAACAGTTGACGGTCAGCCCGTATCGCGGGGAGTACGGTGAACTGAGAATAGAAACGGGCGACCGCACCGTGAACAAGTCGGGGCTGGCGGGGAGACTCTACAAAAGCGATCGGTCGACGATTAACTTGGGTGACTCCTACGCGACAGAGCTGCCGTCACAGTATCGATTTCCGGCGGGCGACTATCGCGGCTACTTGCTGGTCGACTGTGGGGACGTAAGGGCGAGTCTGTCGAGCAATGGGTACGACATGCAGATTCGCGACGCAAAGCCGTTCGTCTTGCAGTTCGCCGACAAGCCAGCCGTGACTTTCACGACTCCGAAACAGGATCAGGTCTTTCACCCCGGCGATACGATACGGCTCAAGGCAATGCTCAAGGATCGGGTCACGGGGATGTTGGTTCGTGGCCTTTATGACACGGCAACTACGACCCAGCAGCGCACTGTGCGCAACGTGGATGGAACGTCGCGCAGCATCCCCGTCTACGCGCCACTGATTCCCACTGTCACGGTGACCGATGCGTCGGGTAACCAGATAGCCAGCGGCAAAATGCCGTTTGGGTGAGGCGGCACCTGCGGGTACTCGTGGCGAGTGCCCAAGGACATCGAGCTGGCTGGCGACAAGGCCGTTTTCACGGCAACGGTCACCTACGACACGCGCGATCTGTATGGAGAGGTCACGGACTCATACGAAATGGTCGTAGAGCCTGAGTGATCCGTCAGCGGCCCGAATTTCAAGGGTCGCACCCCGCGGCGAGAAGAGGGTCTCCTGCTGACACGTGGTCGATCAGCGCATGGGACAGCGGTGCTTGGGCGCTAATCCCGCCCTTCCCAGATTGTTCGAATCAGTCCCAGTCGTCTCTCGACGGTCCGAAGGCCACATTGGAGTTCCTTAGCAGCTTCACTATTGCTGTAGCCGTCCATCTTCAGAAGCGCCAGCTTTCGCATCGCCTCATCGGGAAGAAGAGACAATAATCGTTCTGATTCTTCGGATATTTCCGCGGTGAATTCCGCCGTTGGCTCTCGGCCGATGATCTGGTCGATACCAGGGCCGCTTCCCCTATCGGCACTCGCTGGACGATGGAAAACCGACTCGCCCAACACATTTCCACCTCCGCGTTTTTGAGCAGTGGCTGATCGCATGCGGTGCATCGCCTTGCGGGATGTGATCACGACCAGCAACGCCCACAGATTGACGCGATCGTCCAGGCGTGAAAACTTGCCGTTCTTCACCCCGTCACAGAGTGACTGAAAGACGCTTAGCGCTACGTCTTCTTCGTCAAAGTCTCGCCGCACGCCACGTGGCAGCCTCTCTCCTGCCAAACGCACCAGCTGAGCGAAATAGCACTCCCAGAGTCGTCGCTGCCCTCGCGCAGGCCATCAATCCAGGCTGTTACCGACGCGTCCCTATCCATGCGACCATCCAGACTTCCTGGCTATTTGGTGAATGTCGTAAGTGCCCATCTGGCACCGTCAGTCGCCACCCTGCTCGGCCGCAGATCCGTTATTCTTGGGAACCAGACCGCTCGACTTGAGCAGTGCGCGGCGCGGACACGCTTTCCACTGCCGCGATGCAGCCGCCGGTTGCCGCTTCACACTGCGTGCCCCATGCGGCGTCGAGTTGGCACGATTTTGCTGGGCGATCGCATATGCATGTATTTGACACGCCTCTCCGCACGCAGTGGCACGACTCTGACCAGGCAGTTCCCAGTGACGGTGCCACTGCTCACACCAATGAGTTTCCAACCCAGTAATCTCGACACCGAGAACTTTGGTCCACTGGAACCAGACCGCTCGACTTGAGCAGTGCGCGGCGCGGACACACAGGCCACCACCGCGATGCAGCGCCGGTTGTCGCTTCACACTGCGTGCCCCATACGGCGTCGAGTTGGCACGATTTTGCTGGGCGATCGCATATGCATGTAGTTGACACGCCTCTCCGCACGCAGTGGCACGACTCTGACCAGGCAGTTCCCAGTGACGGTGCCACTGCTCAAACCACCGAGTTTCCAACCCAGTAATCTCGACACCGAGAACTTTGGTCCACTGGAACCAGACCGCTCGACTTGAGCAGTGCGCGGCGCGGACACACAGGCCACCACCGCGATGCAGCGCCGGTTGTCGCTTCACACTGCGTGCCCCATACGGCGTCGAGTTGGCACGATTTCGCTGGGCGATCGCATATGCATGTAGTTGACACGCCTCTCCGCACGCAGTGGCACGACTCTGACCAGGCAGTTCCCAGTGACGGTGCCACTGCCGTGAAGGACCGGCCTGTGCGGTCGACGCGCCGCGCAAGCTCGCCGTCTTTACGAGGACGCGGAATAGAGTGTCTGGTTTTCGTGGTTTTCGTCATCACCCACCGCGAACTGTGGACGATCCGCGGAGGCAGACGTCGGCTCGCTCGACTCCTGATCTATCGCGCTGGAGAGACTGTCGTACCTCGACCTGTACGTCGTGCGATTCGGTCACATTCTCATCCATCCCGATCCGGCTGCCGAGCCGTCAATATTCAAGAGCTTCAGCTTGTTCCCAACTTCCAACTGGTAGGTTTCTTCGACATAACCGACAACTTCCACCCGCATTCCCTCTGTGTCCTCCGCTATCGGATGCACGGTGGCTTTTATGATGGTCTTTCCATCCACGGTCTTGACTTCGCGGATGTTGACCTGCCAGCCCATGAAGCGCAGCTTCTTCCAAGCCTCTTGGAAGAGCGAGATCCGTTTGCCGGGGACAGAGGCGTCCTTGAGTAATTTGGCCGCTTTCTGTTGGTCCGGGTCGTTTGGCTTCGAAAGATGTGTCCGCGCGTGCCGTAGAAGCCGAGCGGCCTCGGCGCACTGCGGTGGAAACCGCGTGTCGGACCCCATCCCGATGGCGGCCCGGCGATGGAGGCGGCCCGACCGGAAGCGGTACGACGCGCGAATGCGATCTCGGGCGTCCCGGTCCTCTGGCAGCGGCAAGCGGAAGTTGGCAGCCGCAACCACAACACCAAGTTTTGGATCTGCGAGAACTAGTTCCAAGAACGCGGGCTCTCTCAAGGGCCCGGTCCACGACGCGTGGGTCCGCGAGGGCCCGGTCCATGGGGTCCATTTCTACTGGTCTAGCACCAGCGGCGTCAGGTGTCTGTTGCGAAAAAGCAACGTTGTCTACAGCGTTGAGTGCCAAGAACGCGACAAATAGGTTGGTTTTCATGGCGAACCTCACTGAAGGGTGTATTTCCAATGCGTATCATCAACCTTAACTCGTTGGAGTGCAAAGTTGCCTATGTCTATTTCCTGCTCCTGCCTGCACGGATCGAGGTACTTCAGCCGCAAGTGCTGCGTGTATTTCCAGTATGTTGCACCCACGGGGATCTGATTCCATGACGAGATAGGTAGGAGGTTCGCTTTCGGTGTTATGAATGTAGCTGCCCGAACGATAGAAAGTGCTGACCGGATCTGGGTAGGGAAACCAGTCCGGCCAGTCCGGAATCTCCGGAGCAAACGGCGGGGTCAACCCCCATTGGTTGGTGATTCGCTCTTGCACGAAACAGCCGCAAGGTCGCCGATCGGCCTTAGACCGGCATATAGTTCGGAACGTCATATAGATGGAACTATCCCACCGCGCCGGAGTGTTCAGGCCGCCCACAATCTCCGCTCTGTCCGCAGGCGCAACAGGGAATCCCTTGGCAACCAGGGTGGGTGGCGGCGGCACTGGTTGCATCGTGACGAAGTTGAGCGTAACCAGACACCCTGCTTGGGACTGCTTTGGACGTGCTTCGGCCCCGGGCCTTGACACTTTTCAGCTTTGGCTGAGGCGAGGCTGAAGTCCGTGCCAACTTCGAGACGGCAAATTGCCGCCATGACGCCAATCGATACCAGCATGGCTGCCGCACAGCTCTTCACCATGTTGCCGCTCGCATGCCCTGTCCACCCTATCGTTTGCCGTCGTGGCCGAGTCCTGCGATCCGCGTTCGTTCGTGGTAGCATAATGGTACAGCGCGACCGATTCGAGTCGAATACGCGTAGACCCGACCCAGCCCCGAAACTCGACTCCCCACCCAAACCGACTCAATCGACGAACCACGAGGCCCGCCAAAAACCGTAACCAGACACTCTCTTTTTCTAATCGTTCACGGCCAGAAGCCGTGAAGGGTTACCCTTTTCCTGAGCCCTCCTTTGACCGCCCCAGGCACGATCGCCTCGCGCCGGGAATGCTGGTTGCATGACGTTTGCCTGGTTCCATCCCCTACCCGTGCGCCGTCAATCTTGCACGTCGTAGAGCAGAAAAGCTTCCCACCCTGCGGGGGCACACAGGGGTTACATACAACCGCAAAGCGTATCGCCCCAATATCCTATATTTCCCTGCGTCCAGCGTCGCCACGCGTACGATCAATTGAATAGCGCCGAAGGCCCGGCCGAGCCAAGTTGATGAAGTGCCTGCAGCGCCTGCCCGGCTTGGTGTTAGCCGGTGCAGTGACGATCGATCACTGGTGTTCGCAGTTTGCCGTATTCGGAACAGACAGGACAATCGAAAGAGCCAGGACAGACGGATGACATATTGCAGGCATTCTAATCAGCAGGTTGATTACTGGCCCGAGGCAGGGCACAACGAGGTTACGCACCCTGGCAGGCTCGTGTCAGCCGAGTCCCTGGAAGAGAAGACGGCGCCCGGCGCTGGCAGCGTCCGCGTCCCTCGCGTATGCACAGCGTTTCTGCTACTCGTCGTCCTCACCATCGCCAACGCGAGAGCCCAGACACCGAAAGCCCAGACACTCCATCCGCTGGCGCCCTCGGACACGTCGAGCCCCAGGGCGACGTTCACCAGCTTTCTGGCTGCGTGCGACGAACTGTACGCCGTCGTGTCTGCGCCGCAGGGAGCGAATGTCAGGACCGCGCCGATTTCCTTCCCGCGGCCGAACGGATTCTCGACTGCCTCGATCTGAGCGAGTTGCCGAAGGAACTGCGCGACTCGGCCGGAATCGAATCGGCGATCTTCCTAAAGGAGGTGCTTGACCGGGTCGACCTGCCCGCCGACGAGGAAATTCCCGAGTTCGCGGACTCCACCGACGCAGCCTTGACGTGGAGAGTTCCCGGGACACGGTTGCGAATCGCGGCGTGCCGAGGCCGGACCGTATCGCGGGGAATTTCGCTTCACGCCGGAAACCGTGCGACGTGCCGCATCCTTCTACAAGGCGGCCCGACTATTGCCCTACCGAGATGAGGGTGCGGGCCGTCTCGCGGCAGTTCCACGACCGCTTCGTCGCGGCCACGAAGAGTAAGCCGCAGCAGACGGTCGACACCGCTAGTCCTCGAGGGACCCTGAGCCTGTTTCTCGCGTCGATGAACGAGATCTACGACAACATGCGGAAGACGAGCGACGTCAACCGCAGCGATCCGAAGTACGATCCTTTGACCCAGCGGGCTCTGAGTTGCCTCGACGTCAGCGAACTCCCGGAGTACTCGCGCGACTACCATGCGTCCGAAGCGGCCGTCTGCATCAAGGAGATCCTGGACCGCGTTCCGCTGCCGCCAATGGAGGACGTGCCCGGCGTGGAGTCTCTGGAGGGCTCCGAAAACGACGAGAAACTGATCCAGTGGCAGATCCCCAAGACCGAACTGACGATTGCGCGGGTGCAGGAGGGACCTCGTCGCGGGGCCTTCCTGTTCTCGCCGGAGACCGTGCGACGCGCCGTCGAGTTCTACGACAACGTTCGCGGCCGGCCTTACCGGACCGACGGAACCGCGACTTCGAAGGGGCTGCACGACTGGTGGCTGTCGTCGCCCGGCAACTCGACTGTGGCCGCGTTGGTGGCGCGGTTGCCGAACACATTCCAAAATCGGCGTTTCGGTTTGGCCGTGTGGCAGTGGACGGGGCTTCTGATCGTCGATTCCGATCGGATTCATCTTGATGTACTCGCGCTGCGCATCGGCCGAGTGCGAGGCGAGCAGACCCGGGAGAGGAATCTCGCTCCGATACTGGACGAGCTTGCTCTTCCCCATCGTTGCGATGCTTGTGCCTCTGACGCTCAAACACGTCGCGTTCGAGTATCTGACGATCCGCGGCCATGCGTTGTACGTCATCGCCTTCGCGGCCGATCTCGTGTTCCTGCTCGCCCTGCTGGTCGTGATCGGAGGCGGCTGCAGCCGGATCGCGGAAACGATCGTCGCTCTGCCGAACATTCGCGCGCGGGGTCTGGACGGTCAGCTGATCCGAATCGTCGGTCGCTTGGTCGGAGTTGTTGCGGCGGCGATCGTGTTCCTGGAAGGGGGACGTTACCTCGGCTTCCCGCTGAGCGACGCTTCTCGCCAGCGCCGGAATCGGCGGTCTGGCGATCGCGCTGGCCGGCCAGAGTATGCTCAAAGGATTGTTTGGCACCCTGACGATCATGCTCGACAAGCCGTTTCGCGAGGGGGAACGCATCGTCGTCAAGGGACACGACGGATTCGTGGAGGAGATCGGGTTGCGGTCGACGAAGATCCGCACGTTCCTCACGAATCACCTGGTAGCGATCCCCAACGACCAGATGGCCGACAGCGAAATCGAAAACATCGGCCGTCGCGGGCACATTCGCCGTCATGTCGGACATCCACATCCCGCTCGACACTCCCCGCGAAAAGGTTGAACTAGGCGGTCATCGCGATCCGCGCGGCACTGAAGCGACCATCGAGGGGATGGATCCCAAGTATCCCCCACGAGCGTACTTCAACGAATTCAACCCGGACTCCTTCAACATCCGGGTCATCTACTGGTACCGGCCGGCGGAACTGTGGGCGTTCTACGAGTTCAGTGAGAAGATCAATCTGGAGATCTTCCGTCTGTTCGAGGAGCGGGGGATCCAATTCTCGCTACCGTTAAGACACTCCTACTGGAAGCAGGACTCCGAGCAGGGACCTCTCGACGTCAACCTGTGTCTATCCCACAGCAGCGACGTCACGGAGAGTCGTGCCCATGCGACGACTACGGATCCATCACCCAGACCATCCCGCCCGAAGTAGCTTGGCCGAATCACGGAGGTAGTCCCAGGCGTGCAGGTCAAGCGGCTGGCCTCTGGCCAACGCTCCCGCTTCGGGAGCCGCAGAAATGATTGAATACGTGAGGGTTGACGCCGCCTAAATCACGGCGGCTGCCAGAAGAGCGAAGCGACTCGGCCGGTAGTGGTGGACAACGAGGAAATGCGGATCGCCCAGGTGACTGGATCGGCCCACAGGCTGGCCGCGGCCGATCAGGGCATGGGTTAGCGGCAATACCGTTGAATTAAGCCATGATAGCATCCAACGGCAAACCAGATATGGCGACAGCGGGATGTGATCACGACCAGCAACGCCCACAGATTGACGCGATCGTCGAGGCGTGAAAACTTGCCGCTCTTCACCCCGTCACAAAGTGACTGAAAGACGCTGAACGCTACGTCTTCTTCGTCAAAGTCTCGCCGCACGCCGCGTGGCAGCCTCTCGCCTGCCAAACGCACCAGCTGAGCGAAATAACACTCCCAGAGACACTGGGCGGATTCGTCGCTGCACTGGCGTAGGCCATCAATCCAGGCTGTTACCGACGCGTCCCTATCCTTGCGACCATCCAGACTTTCTGGCTATTTGGCGAATGTCGTAAGTGCCTATCTGGCACCGTCAGTCGCCACCCTGCTCGGCCGCAGATCCGTTATTCTTGGGAACCAGACCCCTCGACTTGAGCAGTGCACGGCGCGGACACACAGGCCACCACTCGCTGGGATCCCGCAAAACGAGCAAGCGTGGCCTAGTCAAATCTGCCAGCAGCGTCTTCCTGCCGAGAGGCTCGCGATGAATGTAAATACTTTTCAAATTCGTCATACCCATCAATAGCGAAAGGTCAGTTACCCTTGTTCCAGTCAGGTCAACGTGTTGCAGACTTGTCAGCTTTGACAACGGAGACAAAGTGCTGACTGGTGTCCTCTCCAAACTTAGGAACTCCAAGTTCGGGAGATATTTCAGCGGTCCCAGATCATTGACTCCTGTGCCGTCCAGCCAGAGCGATTTCAGATTAGCCAGGGTCGCCAGTTCCTTCACCTCGCACGTGCCCGTGTCAGTGAGATCTAGCGTTTCGAAGCAAGCGTAACCAGACACCCTGCTTGGGACTGCTTTGGACGTGCTTCGGCCACGGGCCTTGACACTTTCAGCTTTGGCTGAGGCGAGGGTGAACTCCGTCGACTTCGAGACGGCAAATTGCCGCCATGACGCCAATCGATACCAGCATGGCTGCCGCACAGCTCTTCACCATGTTGCCGCTCGCATGCCCTGTCCACTCTATCGTTTGCCGTCGTGGCCGAGTCCTGCGATCCGCGTTCGTTCGTGGTAGCATAATGGTACAGCGCGACCGATTCGAGTCTAATACGCGTAGACCCGACCCAGCCCCGAAACTCGACTCCCCACCCAAACCGACTCAATCGACGAACCACGAGGCCCACCAACGTGCGGATCAGGACCGACTGGCTCCAGGCGGATGCCATACGGTATCACGCAATCCGAGCATCAGAAAGCGAGGCTTCAGGATGCAAGGCTACAGAAGATGTTCCCGAGAACGACGAGTCGTCGCTCGTGAGGATCGAAGCGGACTGGGATCGCCTGGCCCGTCGGTACGGTCGCACGAGAGCCCACGGTGGCGGCTCGTTCGCGTTGCCAGGTTCCTGGCCACTCAGACCCTGGCAACCCTGACCGTCGTCCTCTCGCCGGCGTTGGCAGATCCGCCCGTGAATCAGACGTGGGATGTGGAGTACAAGGAACTGCTTCGTCAGATCGACCGGCAGAAACAATCAACAAAGGAGTGGCGCGATCGACTCCGCGCCGAATCGTGGGACCCGCAGGCGCGGATCCTGGCCGAGGACGGGGATCCGCTGGACGTGGTCCTGCGGAGAACAAACGCACTGCTTCAATATTTCCAGCAACACGGACAGTTGTTGCCGGCCGAGTTAAGCGAATTCGAAAGGCGATGGAGCGAACTGCAAGCCGCCGCGGAATCCGCCTCGCCGGGTGACGCCCGCCGTGCGATTTTCCCTCAAGCGTGCGCTTGCGCCGCCATATCGCCCTGGCGAATCCGCTGCTCGATTTCGAGCAGATCGTCTGCATGATGGAACAGCCGGGCGACCGCCGCATTGTCGAACAGGCGCGAGCCGAGTGTCCCGGGCACAGCGACGGCGGCGGGCCGATCCTGATCCGGAATTTCAAGTCTCAGGCGGAATGCGTCTCGGTTTTGAAGGGCGTCCCTGTCGCCTCGGGTCCTTGGCAAGGCAGGGAACTTACTGGGAAATTCTCCGGTCTGGAATTGAATTATGACGGCACGGAACTCCTTTTCGCAGCGACTACCGACACGGACATCTGGCACATTTTCCGCTTTCACCTTGCCACGCAGCAGCTGGAACAGCTGACCGACGGCCCGGACGATGATTTCGATCCGCACCCGCTTCCGTCGGGTAGAATCGTTTTCACGTCGAACTCGGCGCGGTGGCGTGGGCCGATGCGTGCTCACTCCGCAGTCGTTGACTTACACCCTGCATTCCATGGAGCCGGATGGTTCCGATATCGTCTGCCTCAGTTTCCACGAAACCAACGAGTGGGCGCCGACCGTCACGCACGCCGGAAAGATTGCTTATACGCGCTGGGATTATGTCGATCGGCATTGGGGCACGGCACATCATTTCTGGGAGTGTTTTCCGGACGGGCGGGATCCCAGGAACTTGCACGGCAACTACCCTTGGCCCTGGTCGGCGATGCCCGAGGGCGTCCAGCCGGAAGACTACGGCAAGCGAACGCTGGTTTACGGCCGCGCGTTGCGGCCGGATGTGGAAATAGCCTTCCGTCCGATCCCCGATTCGTCGAAATACACGGCGACTGCCGTGGGACACCATGAAGGGTTTTCCGGAAGCCTGGTCCTGCTCGATCCGCGTATTCCTGACGACGGCAGGATGGCTCAACTGAAACGGATCACGCCCGAGTATCCATTTCCCGAAGTGGAACCGGGCGCCACGCACAGTTACGGCACGGCCTGGCCGCTCAGCGAAGACTTCTACCTGTGCAACTACAACTTCGGGCTGTATCTCCTGGACCGGTTCGGCAATCGCGACGTGATCTACGATCCGGGACCGGGAGCGTTTCGCGTGCGGGACCCGTTTCCGCTGCGTGCGCGCCGGATGCCCCCCGAGATCCCGGTAATGACCTGGCAGGGCCGTCGCGATGTGCTGCCCGATCATCGCCGGGCCGTGATCAGTATAGCGAACGTTTATGCCGCCGACGAAGCCAGCAGGCTGCCCAAAGGTATCAAAGTGAAATGGCTGCGTATCGTCCAGGTTATTCCACAGATGCTCGACGATTGGTTCAGCCTGGAATCCGTTTCGCAGATATCATTCGCCACCGACTCCATCGGTCGCATGCCACTGGGCGTCGTGCCGGTGGAAGAGGATGGAAGCGTCTATTGCGAAGCACCTGTCGGAAAAGCGATCTATTTCCAGCTCTTGGACGAGCAAGCAATGGCGGTCCATTCCATGCGATCCGCGACCTACGTGCATCCGGGCGAGCACTTGTCATGCACCGGCTGCCACGAAGACAAATGGCGGGGCACGCCTCCAGCCTCGAGGCATCCCATCGCCTTGACGCGCCCGCCATCGAAACTCATTCCGGAGGTCGATAGCGGCGCCATGCCGTTCAACTTCATCCAACTGGTCAAGGTCCCGGTGTTTGACAAAAAATGCCTGCCATGTCACGCCAAACATCCCAATGCGCCCGACCTGAGCTACGCTTCGCTGGCCCGAAACGACCTGGCCTTCAGTCAACCCGGCGAGCACAATGCGCTCAGTTGGATCGGTGTCGGAGGTTCGCGGACGACGCCGGGAAAATTCGGCGCCCGTGCCTCGGGCCTGATGAAAACGCTGACCACCAAGCCCCAGCACAAGGATCTCGATCTGACGTCAGACCAGTGGCGGCGGATCACGCTGTGGTTGGATTTGAACTCAAATGAAATCGGATGGATCGGCAACGACCGGAGCCAGATCGCCGCGCAAAAGGCCGGCATTGCACTCTGGCCGCCCGTGGACGTCGATCCGTTGCATCCGACCGGCGTGGAAAAGGGATTCCAACTGCCGGATCCATCGGTGAAAGAGTAGAAGTAGCTCCGCAACGCTCGCTGGTGCAGTTGATCCGCATTCACGCCATTTGACCTCGATCTGCAACTCGTTGTCGATGCGTGGTCACCCACGTTGCTCGCCTGGATAACTGCGGCAATCGGCACTACCTGCCCCTGTCGGAATCTCCGAGGACACCTGCCTGGCAAGCTGGTTAGGGGGTTTTATCTACAGAAGGAATGGCCGGCGGGTCTCTTCTTTCGTGGGCCGTCCCAGTGGCGTTTCTTGACAGTGCCCAGAGACAGTGCCCAGACGCTCCTGCAGGTGACGATCCACTCGATGCGCGGTGTTTGATTGCGGGCTATACTTGCGCGAACCCGACCGTCGTTTTTTCTTTCATCACAAGGATTCACGCATGCCTGCCACCTTGACGATTCGAGACGAAACCACCAGCGGCGAAACCGTGCACGAGTTTCCCCTGGACGTGCTGACCGATCGTCTTACGGTGGGCGAACTGATTCGGAGCCGCGTGTATCAGGAAGTCAAGGACTTCAACGCTCGGCAGCCCGCGGAATTCAAAGGCCTCGTGCAGCCGACCGATGCCGAGCGAACGCTTAACGGATACCGTCTCCGCCCGCAACGACAGATTGATTGGAAGTCGCAATACAAGCGCGCTCTCGCAGCGTTCCGCACCGGTCAGATCCTGATCCTGGTAGACGATCATCAGCTGGCGTCGCTAAGCGAGGAAATCATCGTCACGCCCACGACGCGAGTGTCGTTCCTGCGTCTCACGCCGCTGATCGGCGGCTAACTGAGTAGAAGGACACGCACAAACCCCAGCCGTAACCGCCTACGTGGAGCTATAGCATGGCCTTGAAGCTCTTCACCGATGACAGCGAAGTACACGAATCGCCCAGCCATGAGGACCGGCAAGCCGCACAGCAGCTGGTGGATGAGTATCTAAGTCAAGCGACGGCAGCCTATCGGAACCAGCTGCTGTTTGAGATCCGGCCGAAAGACTACGAGGCGGGTCGCGCCATCCTCGCAGCACCGAGTGCGGAGCAGGTCGCGATCGTCACGAATGCAGCCGCCCGGCTCGCCAAGTCCGCTATGCTTGATGTAGCGAACAACTTTCCGCTTCGTTTCCTGCTTAGCGCGCTCTTACGCAAAAAGTTACCCTTCGACCGAACGTCGATCGAGAGTCTGTTGCAGGCACTGCGTGCCGATGGCAATCGGGGACAAGTGTCGCCGGCCGGAGTTGTCCGCGCTCTCGAAACATACGTCGAGGCGCACGGCATGGCGGAGACGATTCGTAAGGGCCTCGAGTCGCTGCGTGCTCATTACAACTCCCATTCGGACTATGCCGAAGAACGCCAGGTTGGTAAACGCATTGAAGCCCTGCTGGAAGATGGCCAGACACCCAGCACTCAATTCGACCTGAACACGGGCGAAGCCTGGACGGACGCGCTGCTGGTTGAACTTGGCCAACTCGATGATGCGGCACGCTCTCGCTGGCAAGCCTTGTTCGATCATTGCACAACGGCCAAATCTTCGAAACCTTCCAAGAAGTGGCTGAAGACGGCCGGCGAACTGCTGGCACCGATCGGCGAGCAGGCGTTCGCCAGCGTGATCATCCCCTGCCTGGCCGCCATCGGTCAACCGGGGGCAAGTCGGCGCGTCGTTCATGGTGGTTGGACGCATCATACGGAACCGACGCTGATCCATGACACGCATGCCAACCTCTTGCGAGGCCTTGTCTGGACGGTCAGCCTGGTGCCCAATGAGAAGTTGATCGCCGCGGTGGGTGACGCGGCGGAAATGTGCTTCAAGAAAGTCCCCAATGTCGGCCCGCGGAGCCCCAAGATCGGCAACGCCTGCCTGCATGCGCTCTCGGACATGAACCAACTGGCGGCCGTCGCCCAGATCAGCCGGATCAAGACTCGCGCCAAACACGCATCGATTCGAAAACAGCTTGCCAAGTCCCTGGAACGAGCGGCCGAAAAAACGGGCATGTCGGAGGCTGACTTGGAGGAAATCGCCGTACCCACGTGCGGTCTCCGGGAGAATGGTCGTTACACAGAGCAACTCGGTGACTTTACGGCCGAACTTGCCTTGCTTCCTAACGGAAAATCGCGATTGCTGTGGATCAAATCCGACGGCGCACAACAAAAAAGCATCCCGGCCGCCATCAAGCAGTCACATGCCGAAGAGATCAAGACGCTGAAACACAAGGCGAAAGAAATCGACAAACTCGTGCCGGCCCAGCGCGCTCGGATCGAACAGCTGTTCTTGTCCGGCAGAAGCTGGAAAATGTGCGACTTTCGCCAACGCCTGTGCGATCATCCGTTGGTCGGTGTCATCGCCCGCCGCATGATCTGGCGATTCACGGCCGACCATCGCTCGGCCGACGGAATCTGGCACCAAGGCAAGCTGGTCGATTGGCAGGGTCGCGAACTGGACTGGGTCAGCGACCAGACCGATGTCACCATCTGGCATCCGATCTTCAGCGAGTCTGACGACGTACTTCGCTGGCGCGAATGGCTTGAGCGGCATGAGGTCTGCCAGCCGCTGAAGCAAGCGCACCGCGAAATCTACATCCTTACCGACGCCGAACGCGATACCGGTACCTACTCGAATCGATTTGCCGCGCACATCATTCGTCAGCATCAGTTCGCCGCGCTCTGCCAGCAGCGCGGCTGGCGGTACTCACTCGAGGGCGCCTGGGATTCGGCCAACACACCGTACCTCGAACTTCCCCAATGGGGCTTGCGGGCCGAGTACTCAGTCGAACCGCTCGAAGCCGGTCAAATCTCGGAAATGGGAATCTTCCTCTACATGTCGACCGGCCAGTTTCGCTTCTCGAAGCTGGTCGACGGGCAACCGGTCACCCTGGCCGATGTGCCGGCCTTGGTGTTTTCCGAAGTCCTCCGCGACCTGGACCTGTTTGTAGGAGTGACCAGCATCGGAAACGATCCGGGCTGGGTGGAAGGCGGACCAGAGGGACACTATCGCGACTATTGGCAGCAGTACGCGGTTGGTGACCTTTCCCAACTGGCCCAGACACGCAAGGAAGTCCTGCAACGTCTTGTACCGCGACTGAAGATCGCGGACCGCTGCAGTTTTGAAGACAGATCTCTCGTGGTTCGCGGTGACCTGCGTACGTACAAGATCCACCTGGGAAGCGGAAACGTACTCATGACCCCCGGCGGGCAATATCTGTGTATCGTCCCGCAACGCCGCGCGGGCACATCTCGCACCGATAACCTCTTTCTGCCATTCGATGGCGACGACATGCTCTCGGTGATCCTCAGCAAGGCGTTTCTGCTGGCCGAAGACACGAAGATCAAAGATGACTCAATCCTCTCTCAAATTCGACATTGAGCCGGGCGGCAAGCAGTCGATAATGTCCAGCACAGCTCTTCACCATGTTGCCGCGCGCGTGCCACGGCGATACTCTGGAAGCTAACCGGAGTTATTGCCTGCTATCAAGAAACTGACGATCAGCAAGTCAGGCCGTTGGCACTGCTCATGAACGCTCCTTTCGCTGACTATCTTCTGAAACGGATCGACCGACCGTTGGCATGGGTCAAGGTGTTTGGGTTTTGCCTGATGGCGGCCCTCGCGACGGTCGGGTATGCTCAGAATGGGGCGCGCAGCGCCCTGGACGGGGCCATCGTGGGTCTCATTGCGGGCGTACTGTTGGGGCTGCTGTTCGGGGGCATCGCGTGGCTCGGCTGTCGCCTTCTGGTAGACCTCGTGGACCGGCCTGTGCGGCGGCCCGACCTGTGGGCGTTGCACCTGCGGTGCACGCGTTGTGAATTCCAAACCGCGCCGGAGGGGCCGTGGCGAGTGCGGGATTGCATGAACTGGCCCGAGCAGTGCCCTTCCTGTGGCGGGGAACTGGTGCTGGTCAAACCGACCTGCCCGCGCTGCGGCGCCGGTGGTTTGTCAGGCAAAAGCGTGGTCCGCGACTTCTTGTCGCAAATCCGCTGGCCTCGCAATCTCCATCAAGCCATTTGGGGTGGCTTCACGTGCAATCGTTGCAGCTGCCTCTACGACAAGTGGGGGCGTGAAGTCCTTGACTAAAAGGGGGCGTGGTGTTGGTGACAGCCGTCTACGATCTTGCTCCGCGAAGCCGTATAGCCCCGATACCGTTTAACGAAACGCTGCCAGATAGGTTTGCGATACGAGTTGTTGTGCCAGCATGGTCGTGCTGTCGCCATATCTGGTTTGCCGTTGGATGCTATCATGACCTAATTCAACGGTATTGGTATTAGCCCCGACGTTCACGTCGGGGGCCCGCGGAGAACCATCTATCCGGAGCCAAAGCCCGTTGACGGACTTTCTCGATGTGAGGACTTGAGCCGCCACGCCGTGGCTCAAGCCACAGCAGCGAGAAGCCCCGTCGAACGGGACTACCCGTACGAACCAACTCGCAGACCACGTGCTGAAGCACGGGGCGAATACGCTTTGCGACAGCATCCGTCAGCGGGCGTGCGACACGACTCTATAAACAGGAGTGACACCGTGGATGTATTAGAGGCAATCAGGGTGCGGCGGAGTGTCCGCGATTATGCAGCGCGTCCCATTCCTGGCGAGGTCATGGACCGGATGCGCCAGGCACTACGCTCCGCCCCGTCGGCCTGCAATATTCAGCCCTGGCATTTCGTCCTGGTCTCGGACCACCGACTTCGTCACCAGATTGCCAAGGCGGCTAACGATCAGATGTGGATGGCCGAAGCTCCGCTCACTGTGGTCTCGTGCGGTTTCCCCGCGCAGGCCTACCAGCGGATGGGCGGGTACGGCAACAGCGTGGACATGGATGTCGCCATTGCGCTCGATCATCTGACGCTGGCAGCCGTGGCGGAAGGACTAGGCACCTGCTGGATTGGCGCCTTCTCGGAGCCAGAAATCAAGCGACTGCTGGATATCCCCGACGCGGTCAAGGTTGTCGCTATGACGCCGCTTGGCTATCCGGCCTCCGCCAACTTGCACCACCCGTTGAACGAGAACGATCGCAAGCCTTGGGCCGAGATCTTCAGCAGTGACCGGTATCAAGGTCCAGTTGTCTGAGCAGGAAGCGTCAGATTGGACCAGAAAGCTACTGACAAGCCGTTCGGGCGTGAGTGTCGCTGACTTTGCCCGAGCGAATCAGCAGCAGGAAGGTTTCGGCACCCCGCTTTCCCACAATGGTAACGGGATGGAAACTGACCGCAGGGTGAACATAGCGTAACCGATGCGGCGGACGAAATTGACTCGTTGCGGAAGGGAATTTCAACGGTTTCACACTGCATCGTGTCGGCGGCGATCGTTGACCGCCCCTGCCTGCCACGTCAGACCGGTGGACCTTCCAAGGGTTCGACATCCACCGAGACGCTCATGGTGTGCTGTCCGCCGCCAATGAATACACCGCGGATGGGACAGACGTCGTCGTAATCACGACCCCATGCCAGCGTGATGTGATGGACGCTGGGAATCACATCATTCGTGGGATCGAAATCGACCCAACCGACCTCGCCACAGTACACCGAGATCCAGGCGTGCGATGCATCCGCGCCGACCAACCGCGGTTTCCCCGGCGGCGGGAGAGTGCGGAGGTACCCGCTGACATACCGGGCGGCCAGCCCCAGGCCGCGCAAGCAAGCGATTTGAACATGGGCGAAGTCCTGACAGACACCGCGGCGAGCGGCAAAAGCTTTCTCCAACGGCGTGTGGACGCGTAGTCGCTTTCGGGTCGTAAGTGAATTGCTCGTGAATCCGATGCGTCAACTCGAGTACCGCTTCCATGATCGGCCGCCGCGGCGGGAAGGACTCAGCGGCGTAACTGACTAGCGGAGCCGTGGACTTGATTCGCGGTGAATCGAAGACAAATTGGTAAATGTCCAGTCCGGCGGGGGTGATGTCCTGCCGCAACGCGTCCCGCACGGTTTCCCATGGCGGCGAAACGTTCGCACGGGAGAAGGGTCGCGGTCGATACGTCGAGTCGCGTCACGGCGGTCACATTCAGGCCACGATGGGCTTCCAGGATGGAAAAGTAATTCAAGTGGTTGCCAAAGTAATCAAATCGTTGCCCCAGGTCCGCTGGATCAGGCTTGATCAACAAGCGATGTTATTCGCACCGCTGCCACGGATCTTCCCGCGGCGTCAAGCGAACTTCGTTGTGACAGACCGGGGCGGGTTCGCTGTAAGCGTACTTGGTGGTGTGCGTGATCTTGTATTTCACGTCACGCCTCCGGACGGATATCCGACAGCTGCCACGAGCGGACCGGCGTGGATCAGGTAGCGATGGTAGACGGCGTCGGACAGCCTTGGCAACCGCTCCTCGACTTCTTCCAGAATCCGGCCCAGCGGTTGCCACTGGCCCAGACTGTACGTCTCGGCCAATGCCGTCACATCCGTCATACGAACGTTATGCAGCAGCGTCATGGCCAGCCGCTGCTCTTCGCCCAGCTGCGGCTGCGAACGGTCGCGCGGCAAATGCTCCACATGTTCGGCGACGGCCACCAACTGGTACGCCACGCTTCGCGGATTGGTTTCGTCTGTCAGCAACAGATCCAACACCGCGAGCGACTTGCAGGTCCGCCAGATAGCGGGAGCGGTAGGTCATCGAGCTGTCGGCGGCTTCCAACAACGCCTCCAGCAGTTGCCCCGGCACATCCGGCTGATGTTCCAACATGCTGGCAATCAAGCAGGTGGTCTGTTGGGCCCGTTCCAATCTTCGGCCGAGATCCAGGAAACGCCAGCCGAGCGATCGAGTCATGCTCTCCATCACCAGTCCGCTGAACGCCGCCAGGCTGACAATCAACTGGTCCAGCACCGCCGGCAGGTCGCTGACTTCAAACTCGCCAATACCGAGTGGCGAACGCAACCGGCTATTGATGCTGCGAATGATCCTCCAGCTGTCCAGCGACAGGCGATCCCGCACCTGGGACGCCGTGCGGAACAGGGCCGTGACCGTGGACCGCAGACTTCCGCTCTGCGTTTCATCCAGCACGGCGCTGGGCAGCGCCCGCTCGATCGCCGGCAGGGCGTCCCGCATCCCCTCGACGGCGAAACCGGGTTCGATCTGTCCTTGTTTGGCCAAGGCCCGCAGCAGGGCGGGCAGTTCCGCCATCGCATCGGCGGAGATTTCGTCCGTCAGCCGGCCGACCAGAGTCCGCAGCAGACGGGTCTGAGCGTCCGCCCGTTCCAGATGACGTCCCAGCCAGAACAGATCGTCCGCCACGCGACTGGGCAATTCCGCGCCACTGCGTCGTCAGGCGAATCCCGCTACCTTGCGACCGCAACAGACTGACTTGGCTTACTGGCTCGTTGGAAACGATCCACGCGTCCTTGCTCCCTTCGCCAGTCAAAATCGACATATCCAGCGGTTGAGGCGTGGCAGAGGTGCGTGCTAATGCGCCTTGCATCACGACATAGGAATCACGCGATGCAGCCAGATAGGCTCGCAAAGCGATATGGGCTGGCCTCAATTGACCGGCGGACCAGACGGGAGCCGTTGACCGCACAACTCGTTCCTGGGCGACGAATTCGCGCGGCGATGTCTTGCACCATGCTCTTTCAGCTGGTCGGGCGTCAGCTGGACTAGTTCTCGGTTGAATTCCAATTCGTCGCCTCGTCGCCGAAAGGCACGACGGATGACCAGATGGTCCAGGTGACCCAACACGTACTTGAGCGACATCGGATCACCGCACCACCACGTGGCGATATTGGGCATCTTCAGCGGTTCACCGAGCAGTTGCTCGCAGAGTCGCGGCATGAACGCCTGAAAGACGGGTGATTCCACCAGCCCGGCGCCCAACGCATTGGCCACCGCCACGTGTCCGGCGCGGACGGCCTGCAACAACCCCACCGGCGCCCCCGCTGCCTTTGCCGTCCAGTTCCAAGGGATCGCAGGACTCGCTATTGGTTCGCCGCAAGATCACGTCGACCGGCAGCAGACCGCCCAGAGTCTTGAGCATCACACGGCTGTCGCGGACGGCCAAGTCGCCCCCCTGGACCAGGGTGTAGCCCAGGTAGCGAGCCAGGTAGGCGTCTTCAAAATAGCTGGGCGTCCCCGGCCCCGGACTCAGCAGGACGATCCGCGGATTCTCTTGATGATGGGGAGCCAGTTCCATCAACGATTCACGCAGGGCAATGAAGTACGGGGCGAGCCGTTCGATCTGGCAGGTGTGGAACACGTCGGGCAACATGCGTGACAGGACGATGCGGTTTTCCAGCACGTGGCCCATGCCAGAGGGAGCCTCGCTGCGATCCGCCAACACCCACCATGACCCGTCGGGCGACCGGGCCAGGTCGGCGGAGTAGATGTGCAGATACCGGCCGTCCGGGCGGGACGTGCCCGTGATAGGGACGCCGGAACCCGGGATGGGCAAAGAGCATCTCCTGGGGCAACAATCCGCGGGACAGCAACTGCTGAGGACCGTACAGGTCGACCAGAATCAAGTTCAGTAGCTCCGCCCGTTGGACCAGCGCGGCAGACACACCCTGCCATTCGACGGCGGGAATCAGCAACGGCAGCGCGTCCAGGTCCCAGGGACGCGGTCCTTCCGCATCGTCGTCGTCGCCGTGCACGCCATAGGCCATGCCGTTTTCGTACAGCTGCGTTTGGGCCTGTTCCCAGCGCCGCGAGAATTCGTCGAGTCCCAGCGCGTCAACCAGCTCCGCAGAACTGCCGCCATTGCGGGCGCAGTTGTCCATCGGCCTCGAGCATCTCGTCGTAGAGTCCGGCAGAGGCGGCGTAGGTTTCGAACAGTGATGTGGCGGTCGAGTGCAAGTTTTTCGGGCTCCAAGATCGGTTGTCAAGGCTCCGGGTTCGACGCACCAAAAAAATGGTTCGACTCCTGTCACCCGGCTCAGGAGACGACCGCGTGAGGGGGCGCGGAGAATGGGGCAGTCCGGCCTCTTTTCTTCCCTCCCCTTTCCACGCTCACTCCCCGCTACGCTCGCGCGACTTTCGCCCCACGCACGCCCCTCCTCAAGTCCAGCGTCAGCGGGTAATCCGGATTCGATTCTTCCATCGGTATCGGCATTCTGCCACCCGTGTGCCCAGTTTTGAAGAACCGGGCCACCCGGCGGCTTTCGGCTTCCAACGCATTGACCGGGAAACGTCTCCGGATTCAGGCCGCCCGGATGCCCCACATGGTACTCGCAGCCGCCGAGGGACCGCTCGTTCCAGGTATCCAGCAGATCGAACACCAGCGGCTCATGCACTGCAATGGTCGGATGCAAGCAACTGGGTGGCTGCCAGGCGCGATAGCGTACGGCGGCCACATACTGGCCCACTTCGCCGGTCGGATGCAGCGGCACGCGTCGCCCGTTGCAGGCGACCACGTGCCGCGAGTCGGTCATGCCCGTCACTTTGACCTGCAGTCGCTCGACCGACGAATCGACGTAGCGAGCCGTGCCACCGACAGCTGCCTTCTTCACCCAACACGTACCACGGCTCGATCGCCTGCCGCAGTTCCACGCTGCACGCTCCGCTGGGCAAACTCGCCGATCACGGGAAAGCGAAACTCAAAATGCGGCGCGAACCACTCCGGTTCCAGCGGGATACCCGTCCTCGCGAGTTTCCGCCATCACGTCCTCAAAATCCTGCCAGACGAAATGGGGCAGCATGAATCGGTCGTGCAACGCCGTGTCCCAGGCGACCAGACTGGCGCTTGTACGGCTGCCGCCAGAACCGCGACACCAGCGCGCGCAGCAGCAGTTGCTGCGTGAGGCTCATCCGCCAGTGAGGCGGCATTTCGAAGGCGCGGAATTCGACCAGCCCCAGCCGCCCGGTGGCGGTGTCCGGCGAATACAGCTTGTCGATGCAGAACTCGGCGCGGTGCGTGTTGCCCGTCACGTCGACCAGCAGGTGCCGAAAGACGCGGTCGACCAGCCAGGGCGGACACGTCTCGCCCTCGGGGATCTGCTCGAAGGCGATTTCCAATTCGTAGATCGCGTCTCGCCGCCCTTCGTCGACTCGCGGGGCCTGACTGGTCGGCCCAATGAAGGTGCCGGAAAACAGGTACGACAGCGACGGATGATTGTGCCAGTAGGCGATCAGGCTGCGCAGCAAATCGGGTCGGCGCAGAAAGGGACTGTCGGCCGGCGTCGGGCCGCCCAGCACCACATGGTTGCCGCCGCCCGTACCGGTGTGCTTGCCGTCCAGGTCGAATTTCTCCGTCCCCAAGTCGCGCCTGACGAGCTTCTTCGTAAACGGCGCTGGTGATCTCCACCAACTGCTCCCAATCGTGAGCCGGGTGAACGTTCACTTCGATCACACCCGGATCAGGCGTCACTTTGATGTGCTCGATGCGCGGATCGTGCGGCGGCGTGTAGCCTTCGATCACCACGGGCATCCCCAGCGCTTCGGCCGTTTCTTCCACGGCCGCGATCAGATTCAGGTAGTCCTCCAACTGGTCGATCGGCGGCATGAAAACGTGCAGTCGCCCTTCTCGCGGCTCGACACACAAGGCAGTGCGAATCACGTCGCCGGGGCTGTTCGAGCCCTAATCTGTTGCAGGTCACGCTGCGTCGTCGATCCCGACTCGCCGGCATGTTGTCGACATCGCGACCGCCGCCGGCCGCCGCTTCCTGCTGCACCGGCTGCGAACTGCCGCTGCAGCACATCGCTGGGACGCCAGCACTGGACGCTTGGCGGATCTGCTGGTACGCGGCCAACGGCGGGCGTTGCTTCCAACGGATCCCGCGGAAACGAATCAGTCGGGTACGCCGGCTTGCCCTCCCACGGGCAGCGAAGTCCAGCGGCAACCGGAAGCCGATGGGCGAGTCGCCGGGAATCAGCAGCAATAGCATCGGCCCGCAGCCGGCCAAGGCCCGGTCTGCCAGCGTGGTTCGGCCTGCCACCGGAGCGTGTCGCAGGGGCAACACGCAACCGACCGGGCGAACCGAGTCCCTGTTCGAAGACTCGTCGGCGTCGCAGTCGCAACCGCCTCGTCTGCTCCATCGTCTTCCAGCCGAACATCTCGCGGATGCGACGTTCGACAGGCAGCCGACGTTCCCGCCACAGATAGTACCAGGCGTCTTCGTAAGCCGGGATCACGAACTGAGAGTCCAATTCCAAGCGGCGACACAACTCGCGGGTAAACGTTTCGGCTTCGTCGTAACTGCAGCCGTAGTCCTGTGCACTGTCGGCAAACAGACGCGGCATTGCGCCAAATCGGTTCACCGTCATGCCGCCAAAAACAACTCAGCGCCCAACGCGGCAGCTGGCTCGCCCGGATACCATTTGCCTTGGCCGAAGTGCAGCAGGCCGCCCGGTGCGAACCGGTCCTTGAGCCGCAGCAACAGTCGTTCCGCCAGCGACTCGTTTCATCGGCCCCACGGCCGCGGTCCGCCATTCGTCGCCTTCCATGTCGTCGATCGAAACAAATGTCGGTTCGCCACCCATCGTCAGACGCACGTCGTCGTCTTTCAAATAGCTGATCGACCTGATGCCCCACGGCCTGAATCGTCTGCCACTGTTGTTCCGTGTACGGCTTGGTCACACGCGGGTCTTCGTGAATGCGTGTGACGGCCATGGTGTAGTCGAACTGCGTTTCGCAGATCTCCGTGGCCCCGGTGATCGGCGCCGCGCTGGCTGGTTCCGGCGTACAGGCCAGGGGAATGTGCCCTTCGCCGGCCAGCAAGCCCGACGTCGGGTCCAATCCGACCCAGCCCGCCCCCGGCAGGAAGACCTCGCACCAGGCGTGCAGATCCGTGAAATCCGCCGACGGTCCCTCCGGCCCGTCCAGCGGTTTCTGGTCGGCGACCAATTGAATCAAGTATCCCGAGACGAATCGGGCCGCCATCCCGAGATTCCGCAGAATCTGCACCATCAACCAGGCCGAGTCGCGACAGGACCCGGTGCCCAGCGTCAGCGTTTCGTCGCAGGTCTGAACGCCCGGCTCCAGGCGAATCACATATCCCACGTCCTGTTGGAGCCGGCAATTCAGATCGACGAGGAAGTCGATCGTCTTGCGTTGGGAACGATCGACCGACTCAAGTACTCGGCCAGTCTTGGACCCAACCGGTTCGATGCGCCGGTACGGTTCCAACTCGCTCCGAAGCACCTCCGGGTAGACGAAGGGAACGCATTCGGCTTCCGGTTCGAGAAAAAAATCGAATGGATTGATGGCGGTCATTTCCGCAATCACATCGACTTCCACTTCGAGTGCCGACAGTCTCTCCGGAAACACCAGTCGGGCCACATAGTTGCCTTGCGGGTCCTGCTGCCAGTTAATGAAGTGGTCGTCCGGGGCGACGCGGAGCGAATAGGCCGTGATCGGCGTCCGGCAGTGCGGGGCCGGCCGCAGCCGGATCAGGTGGGGCGACACCACCACGGGGCGATCGAACCTGTAGGAAGATCTATGGTTTAACGCGATGCGGATGGTCATTGCCAAGAAACCTTGCATGCTAATTTGGCGTGGAAGACTACAGATGAGTGCATTCGATCATAACGACTCATCCAGCCATCACGTATCTTACGCCAACTGGCGTTCGACTGTCACCGAGCCGCTAACCGGTTTCATGGCGAAGAAGTCCTCGAAGATGGACCGACCAATTTGATTCAGCTGAGTCTGAAAGTCGTCAATATACTCGTGCAAGCCACGCTCGACGATGCTGTCGATACGCATGTGGTCCATTTGGGATCGCAGCAAGACGCACATAGGATGCGCATACTGCGGGCACCACCCGCTCACCAGGGCAGAAGAAGCGGGACCTGTATCTGACCGGATAACGGCGGGGTCAAGTAAGCAACCTGCGTGTTCGTTGATATCATTTAGTGCCTTTTCACGGACTGAATCGTCTGCGGAGAGCCGGCTTTGACTCGTCCGCCAATCTCCTCGCTGGCGGGGCCTTGGAGCCCCGCCTCTTTGAGCGTTTTACGACCTTGCGTCGCAGGCGCATGGAGCTCGGGTCACTGTAGGTTAGCAGCAGTGCGCCACGAGCTGCAAACCGCTCGAAAAGTCTTGCGGTCAGTTTCTCATCGTTGGGCCAGGGATACGCGAAGACCACATCGAAATCGCGAACTTCCAGCCCCAGCTCGTCATACGCGTGATCCGCATGCGGGTCGAGAGAAAGTCCGCCGTCGCAATCCGCGAACGCCTGGTCAACCAGGTCGTCAGCTCCATGGGAGATAAAGCTGCCGTTGACGAGCTCAACTGGAATGTCGAATTCTTCCGCTAATTCCCGCGAGGCGTCGTAAAGGTCTCGGTCGATCTCGATGCCAACCGCGTCAAACCCGACCAACGCCGCCAGTGACGCCACCACACCCAAACCGCTGCCCCATTCGCAGAACGAGTTGCCGCTGGCCATGTCGGACTCGGCGACGGCTCGCAGCGCATGGTAGACGCAGACGTAGTCACTGGGCACAAAACCGCGAAACGCACTTGGCAGATGACTGACGAAATCGCAGCCCCGCCTATCAGCTTCCCGCAGATACTCTGCCACGTTGTTGGGCAGGTCGACCGGTTTCATTTCCAGCTCGATATCAGTCAGAGGCATATCGGCCACGTGGTGTTCGAGGAATCGTGGGATCGACAAATCGTCGGCGATGCGGACGGAAACACTCTTGAGGATAGCAAGTTTTGCAGAGATGGGCTTGTTGGATCGCCGGGAATCGCCTGGATCACGCTAAGAACTCGTCCGGAAATAAGTTACCGTATTTATCGCCCCTCACCCTACCCTCTCCCCCGCTATTCCCGCTTCGCGGGGCGGTGGAGAGGGAAGCGGAACCGGTAACTTATTTCCGGACGAGTCCTAAGTGGCCAGGCGAACGCGCACACCAGGCGTCACTCGAGACTCCGGGCACGTCTTTCGATGGCGTCCGTAAGTCCCATCTCCGACAGAAATTGACTTCGCTCGAGTGCGCGTCCACGGCTTGCCGCACGAAGGAGATAATCAGATTGGTCTGGGCTCGTGTGACTGCAACGTAGAACAACCGTCTTTCATCTTCCAGTGGGCTACCACTGTGGGGGATAACACGTTGATTGGCGGTGGGAACGATGACGGTGTGCCACTGGAGTCCTTTTGCGCGGAAGTAGGTGGTGAGATTGACACCGTCGCCGTCCCCGTCCACAAACAGGCCACTTTGGACCGCGCCAACCAGTTCGGTCAGCGATTCGAAGAAATCGTTGATGGAACCGCGATACCGATTTGATATGTCGAGAATCTCGGCCAATGGGACTTCATCATTGAGGGCATCATCAAGCGTACCGACAATGCCATAAATCGCTTTGAAGTTGCCTGTAATGCGTCTAATGAGTGAGGTCGGGGAAACCGCAGGCAGCGTCAAGGCACGGATCGCCTGAGCGAAATACCAGTGCTTCAGCGCGCCTTCCAGCATATATACTCGACCTTGTTCGTCAGCCGCCTGGACGTATCCGCCGCATCGTTCAATGGACTTGTGGAAACGCTGGATCTGAGAGTGCGTTGCTCGGTGTGTCAGGCACCGTGCAATGATCTGCGAGTCTTCAAGATTGCAGTAGTCTTCGGCGTTCTGCAATTTCAGGTGAATACGAATGAGCCCCAGTAGATTCGTCATTGTCTGAGACAGCAGAATGTTGTCCTCCCTACGGCAGCGGAACGGAATGCATTCGATGGCAAGCGCGATCTGAATGGGCAGACTTTGGCTGTTGATCCGACAAAGAACCGCAAAGTCGCTGTACCGCAGTCCATTCCTGTGTTCCTTTTGGAATTGCCGCTTGATAAATCGGGTGATGACCTGTGCTTCGCTAGCGCAGTTAAGACTGTGCCACAGCCGAACGTCGGCATCATACTTCTTGTGTGCCCGTTGTGTCTTCGGCACGCGATATTTGTTGTTGGCGATCAGTTTGTTACCCATTTCCACGATGTTTCGCGGACACCGATAATTCACGCGAAGGATACAAGTCTCCATTTCACGCGCCGACCTATCGGCAAAGTTGATGATGTAATCAGGGCTGCAGCCGCGAAAACCATAAATAGCTTGATCATCATCGCCCACCACGATCAGTTGCTTCGCAGCCGCGAGAGTTTGGATCAGTTCAAAGTCCAGTCGATTGATATCTTGAAACTCATCCACGATGACTGATCGGTACCGTGCCATGACCGCATTGACGAGGGAGAGGTTGTCGCGGAGGGCCAGATAGGGAAGCAGTTTCTGGTCATCAAAGTCAATGCTTCTTCGACGCTGCAGCTCGTATTCGTATTTCCTGTAGATGTGGACAATGAGGTTGAGAATCGTCCGCCGCTGTTTCGCTGCCAGGGGACCATCGAGCCCCTCCAACCACGGCTGAAATAGTCCGTGCTCGACGAGCTCTAAGAATTTATCGATTGCGTCTTGTGATTGGTTGATGAGCTCGTTCGCCATAATGATGTGGTTCTTCAGAGCACTGATCAGGTCCACGTAGACGCGAGCTGCAAGCCGCCTCGGAAGCATGTTGGCTTTTTCGGGAACGTCCTTTCTTAACTTTCGCAGGATTTCCCGGACGATCTCCCTGGCCTGCCTAACTGGATCGTCGCCCACCTGATGCCTGCTGACGCTCTCCCGTAGAGCACCGCGGACAAGTCGGTATCCGAAGCTGTTCAGTGTAAACACGTTGGGCGCACCGACTGTCATTCCGGACGTTTGAATGCCGTCGTGCATTTTGTCTCGCAGGCTGGATGCTGCCGCATTGTCAAACGTCAGGATGAGGAACTGGTCGAGCGACCTGCTTTCCCGTGTGCAGTAGTGAAGGACCCGATTAGCAATGGACTGTGTTTTGCCCGAGCCGGCGGGAGCCAACAGGCGAATGGTGCGAGAATCACAATTGATGAACGCCAACTGGTCCTCGTCGGCGTCGCGGGTGAAATCGATTTCGCTGGAAAACGTTGGCGTTTGGACTTGCGCAACTAACTCATCCACCTTGCTGCGAATCGCTTCGTCGCGGCCAAAGATGTCATCGATTTCGATCGGCTCGAAGGGATCTTTGTGAAAGCCAGCCATGTTTAGGTGTTCCGTATCAGGCAAGAGGAGTGGAGAGCGACACCCAGCTGGTTGACATGTCGTGCGTGCCACGCTCGATCGATTCATCGGTTTTAACTCGTTTGCCTGCCTTACCGCAAGAAGTGGCGTGGCACCGGGCTGTTCCTCTGGGTTACGTCTGCCATAGAAAACTGAAATGTCTTTGCGGTTTGGCCGACTGCGTCCATTCTGGCCCCCTCTCCCTCGAATTGTTCGCGCGAAGGACGATCCATTTCTGTTGATAGAATCGCGAACTATTTGGGGGAGAGGGCGGGGGGTGAGGGGGCTGAAGCGGGGGTGAGGGGGCCAGAATTGCGGCATACGAATAGGGCCACGTATTGCCTGGTTGCATGCTCCGTAGTTCCGGAGGATCTATCGAGTAGCGAGACCGGGCAATCTTCCGCGAACCGTCAAACGCTGTCAGGCGGACAGCCTCTACTGAGCAGGGCGGATCCTGATGGGGATGGCCGGCGCGGTCCGCGTCGCCGTCTGCTTGTCGGTCGACATCTTGCCGCTGAGGATCAGGTTG
Organism: uncultured Planctomycetota bacterium; assembly: GCA_963700575.1. Lineage (GTDB taxonomy): Bacteria > Planctomycetota > Planctomycetia > Pirellulales > Pirellulaceae > JAJRVM01. The sequence continues at coordinate 178,138 of CAVOYC010000007.1, forward strand.
ACCTTCCAGCCGGCCGAGGCCTGGGCAGGAACGCTGAGCGTGATCGTCACCTCGTCCTGGTCGGCCGGGATGGATGCTGTCTTCATGGTAATCCCCGCGGGTGCGTCAACCACGGCGAGGTCGATGGGGAATGTAGCTCCCTCCTGGCGGGTTGCCTTGACCACGACCTGAGCTTCGGCTCCTTGCTTGACCTCAAGGCCGTCTGGCGTTGGGGCATTGGTTGACAGGGAGAACAGGGACGTCTCGATGACCGCCACCACGAACTCTTGGGTCGGCACCACATGCCTGTAGCTGAACGCTTGCATGACGTCTTCCGCTCCCACGGCGGTCCGCGTAAACGGCTGGTCGTTTAGCGTGGCGCGACCGATGATGGCCGGCGCGAAGGCGTTCAAGGGGGCATCGGGTGGGGCAGTGATCGTGAGCTTCGCCTGGGACTGGCCCGCCGGGATGATCGCGTCGCTGGCGGTAAACCCTGGCGGCAGGTTCGTGACGTCCAGCTTGATCTCGCTCTGAAAGCCGTCTCGGCGGTCGGCGGTGACAGTAACTGCGACCGAATCGCCCTTGGCTACGCGCTGCATGTCGGGGAGGATCCGCAGCACGCAGTCAGGTTTGGGTGGCGCGACGACGAGCCGATAGGCGTATTCTTCTCCACCTTGGCCCTGCGTGTCACGGACTCGCAGAATGTAATCGCCAGCTGCGGGAAAGGTAAACACCAGACGCGAGTCGGCATGGTGGAGCACCAACGGATAATCCGGATCGACGAACTCGTCGTTCTCCGCGTGCACGCCCCCTTGCGCGTTCATCACGCTGAGAAAGGAGTCCAGCGGAGAATCCAGCCGACGAGCGCGCACGTCGAGCAAGAGAACCTGGTTGGCCTCGGCCGTCAGGATGAAATGATCCACGTCGCCGGGCTGTTGGATGCGGCCGTTGATGGCGGCGGGCACTCCCACGCGGTTCGCCTGCGCAAGGTCGTCGTTGGGCTCGGTCTCGCGCACTTCCGGTTCATCCCCCACGGCGAACGGGAGGACGTTATGGGGCAGAGCGCCCACGACCGGTCCGACGAACCGCAGCGAGGGAGAGTCCTCCGGAACGAGCAAGTCCATCGTCGCGGCGGGCAAGCTCACGCCGTGCAGTTCAATCCTGGCTGTCGCATTCCGCTGACCTCCCAACGGATAGACGTGTGTCAGGTAAGGGAACGCGCCGATCCCAAGCCGGTAAACAAAATCGGCTCGACCCCGATAGATGACGTCGCTGACCTCAAGTGTGTACTCCCCGTCCTGAGGAATCGTGAAGACGAGCACGGGATCGGGATGGTGACGGAAGCGATCCACCGTCGCCAGCACATCGCCGCCGGGGCCAAGAAGGGTCAGGCAGGCGTCCAGGAATCCGGGGACCGTGTCGGGCAGGAACTCCAGCAAGGTCCTCGCTTGCATGTCGCAGACGATCGTCTGGCCCGCCTGGGCGGCGAAGCGGTAGTTGTCGCGGTCGTTGTCGAGGATCTGACCGTTGATCAGGACGGGCAACGTCGCGACGCTCTGCGGCTGAGCGCGGTCCGTGTTTGGCTCAACCTCGTTCGTCTCCGGCAGCGCCCCGATGATGAATCGCACCCGGTTGGAGATCCCGCCGGGTGTGATCAGCCGCAGGTCCCGTTCGCCCAACTCGGCGTCGGACGCCACCGCCAGCGAGATGCGGACGGAAGTGGAGTTCACCACTTCGACGATGTTCGCTGTCACTCCCGGGCCAGAGATCCGCACGCCGCTCGCGTTCTGGAATTCCCTGCCATTGATGGTGGCCTCGACCGTCTGTCCTTGTTGGGCTCCAGCCGGAAACACGAACGTGATGACGGGCTGCGGTGGCTGGGCCTCCGCCGGCCTCAAGCCCGAAGCGAAGGCGGCCAGCACCAGCAGAAACGAAACCAGTCGAAAACCGGCATTCGGTAGCGAAGTATGGTTCATAACCAGGGTTCTCGATTCACGCTAGTTCAGTACACAAGGGGGAAGCTTCTCGCCCGCGATCGACTTCTTCACCAACTCGGGGTTCTGAATGACGGCCGGGATCTGGTCCGGCGGAGTGGTCATGTTGGCCGTGCGCCACTCGACCGCCCCCAGGGAACTGGCGGCGAGGTAACCGGAGGGGACGACAATCAACCACTCCTCCGTGCGCGGCGTGACTTGCACGAGCGTCGCCAGCAGCCGGTTCTCGCCGGTGTTCCACAGCTTGACTGTCCCGTCGGCGCCGGAGCTGGCCAGCGTGGCGCCGTCTGGTGTGAGCGCCACGCCGTAGACCCAGTCGGTGTGCCCTGCGAGGGTTGCCACGTGGGCGCCGTTACCGGGGTCATAGACCCGCACCGTCTTGTCGGTTAACGGGACGTAGATCCGGTTGCCGGCCGGCGCCCAGAGCACACTCAGCGGACTAGGCACCCCCAGGTCGATCGCCCTGGCCAGCTGCGTATTATCGCGACGCAGCAGGCGGACCGTCCGGTCGGTGGGACCCGCCACCGCAGTGGCCACGAGCTCGGCGCCGGGGCCGAAGCAGCGCCGTTGACCGACTCCATCTGATCCAGCTTGGCGACCAATTTCCAGCTGCCGACTTCCCAAACCCGAGCCGTCCGGTCGGCGCTCGACGTGACGAGGAACTTGCCGTCGGCGCTGAAACGCACGTCGAGGACCCAGTCGCTGTGGCCCTTCAATTCGCCGACGAGCTTCTGTTCGTCCACGTTCCAGACGCGGGCGATGTGATCGACTCCGCCGGCGGCCAGAAGTGTTCCGTCCGGACTGAAAGCCACCGCGAACACTGCGTCTTGGGGTTCCGGGAACGCCAGGACCGGCTGGCCGCTGTTGACATCGAACACTTTGACGGTCCCCGGACCGTACGGTGTCCCCTCCGCCACGGCCAGCCACTGTCCGTCGTGGCCCAGCGCCACGGCGTGGACGAAATCACTGATCTGGCCCACGCCAATCCGCTTGGCGAGCTTGGCACCTGCCAGGTCCCAGAGGAGCACTTCCTGGTAGCCCCCCACGGCCAACATCTTGCCGTCCGGTGCGAAGGCAAGCGCGGACATGGGTACCGCCGGGCCAAAGGAGACCACGCAGTCCAAAGTGGGAGCCTGCGGATTGTCCGCCGGCGCGACGAGGATCGGAAAAACCAGCGGCTGCTTCTGCGGTGCAGGCCCCTGCGCCCGACAGGTGCGCACAGGCCCAGCCACACGGTCCCCATAATCCCCAGCACACATTTATTCATATTCATGCCGAAAGCTCCTGCTTGACAGCCGTCAACGCCGCGTCGCCCCTTCTTCCGTTGCTTCGCCAGCAAAACAAAAGAGGTTTCACGGTCGGCGGCCGGACTACATGATCTCCTCGAGCAGGCCGCCGGTGGGGCGGTCACCTTGGGACAACGGGGTCACGTACGCCACGCACCCTTGTGGATGCGGAAGCCGATCGGTGGGGTTGATGCCCAGCAGCTTGTAGATGCTGGACGTGAGATCCCACGGATACACCGGCCGTTCTTTCGGATGCTCTCCCTTGTCGTCACTGGCGCCGACGATCGAACCGCCACGGAATCCACCGCCGCCCACCACGGCCGAGAAACACAGCGGGTAGTGATGGCGTCCGCCGTTCCACGGCGGATTCGGGTCGATCTTGGGTGTGCGGCCGAACTCGCCGTACCACAGGACCAGAGTGCTTTCGAGCAGCCCCCGTTCTGCCAGCTCTTGCATCAGGCTGGAAAAACCCATGTCGAACGTGGGCAGGATATCTTTCAAGGCCCCGAAATTGTCGGTGTGAGTGTCCCACGGGCCCCAGTTGACCGTGATGAACGGCACGCCTTGTTCCACCAGGCGGCGGGCCAGCAGACAGCTTTGCCCGAAAGAGTTGCGGCCGTATTTGTCTCGCACCTGGTCCTCTTCCTGGGACATGTCGAACGCTTTCTTGCCGTCTCCCAGAACCATGCTGTACGCCTGCTGGTGGAAGCCGTCGATTTCCTGGAAGGCCGGTTCCTGGTTCATCTCTTTGTCCAGCACGTCGAGCGATTCGAGCAGCGTGCGCCGCTGCTCGAGTCGCTTGTCCGTCAGTCCCCCCGCCATCGAGAGACCCTGGACCCGGAAGCCCTTGTCGTTGGGGTCCCCGTACGTGGCGAAGGCACGGTACTTGGTGTCCAGAAATCCCGGTGTCAGAAAACCAGGGGAGCGGATTGGTCAGCGTGATGTACGGCGGCAACCCGCCCTGGTAACCGGCATCGTAGCCTTTCTTCAGAGACGTCACTGCGCCGATGGAAGGGTAGACCATCTCGCCCGAGGGAAGCGCGCCGGTGGCGACGGTATAGGCGGCCGTCTCGTGACCGAAATCCTGGTGCGTGTAACTGCGGATGATGGAGAACTTGTCGGCCTGCTTGGACACCAGCGGCAGAAGTTCGCTGACGCGAATTCCCGGCACGTTGGTCTCGATGGGGTTCTTCAGCGGGCCGCAGTAGTCGTCGCCGGCCTCGGGCTTGGGGTCGAATGTGTCCAGATGGGTCGGACCTCCGACCATGAAGAACTGGATGACTGATTTCGCCTTCGCCTCTTGGACCTGACCGTGAGCATTCAGCTTGAGCCAATCTGCCAGGGTCAGCCCCGCCATGCTCAGGGCGCCACACGCATGAAGTCCCGCCGGTTCAAACCTGGACGACTCCACCGCGCGTTTCGACCATGTATGTCCAACATTGCTTGTCGCCTGTTACGAAAACCTAGTGGTTGAACAGAAACTCTTTGGTATTAAGAAGCGTCCAGAGCAGGTCCTGGAACGCCTGGCCTCGGGAGGGCTTCAGTGCGGCAGTCGCCTCAGCGAGTTTTTCGTCGCTTCCGCGACACTGGCAGTAGCGGCCTTCTCGTCGTGGGTCAGCTTATCTCGCACCGCCTGCGCATCGACCGCCTGCTTGCGTTTCTCGGTAGCACGCCGCCGCCGAGGCAGCCTGGGCCGTTCGCGCGACCTCGGCAGTCGCCTTCGACTGGGCCACGGCCGATTCAGCTTCCGGGGTCGCCTTGTCGGCGGCCTCGAAAGCCTGGGTGACAGCCGACACCTGTTGCTTGATCGCCGCCAGTGCCTCCTCTTGCGCCAGCTTTCTGCGAGTTCAGCTTGCGTCAACTGTTCGGCGGCGGTGTTGGCGGCGGTCTGCGCTTGCTGCTGATTCTGCTCGGGCTGGCAGCAACACGCTCTTGGCCTCCTCAGCCGCCTTCCGCTTGGCAGCGGCATCGGCGGCCGCCTGCTCTTTCTCCTCGTCGGATTTGCTGCCGTCCTCCGCGATGGCTTTCGCCTTGGCCTCTGCCTCTTGAGCCGCCTGTTCGGCCGCCTCCGAAGCCTGCTGCGCCGAGACCACACCGCCCGTCGCGTCCACCCACGCCTGGTCCGCGGCGGCTTTCACCGTGGTGGCCTCCGTCAGGGCCTGGACCATTGGGCCAGCTTGGCCTCGGCCGGATGCTGCGGTTCTGCACCAGATCATCCACCTTCTTCTTCGCGTCGACCGCCTGCTGACGTTGGGCTGCCAGCGGTCTTCTCGGCATTGGCCTGGGCGGTCGTGGCTTCAGTCGCCGCGGCGGTCGACGCGGCGGCAGTCGCTTCCGCCTCGTGGGCCGCCTTCTCCGCCACTTCATAGGCAGCAGTGGCCTGCTGCAGTTCCGCTTGGACCTTGGCCAAAGCATCCTCGGCCGTCTTCTTGTCCGCTTCCAGTTGCGGCGGAACCTGCTTGCCCGCGCCCGACATGTAGTCCAGGATCTTCTGCTTTTCTTCCGGTCTCGGAAGACGCGACAGCGTGGCCAGGTAGAGTCTCGTCGACGATCTCGGGATCGGTCTTCTGTGCCTGCAGCAGTTGCTGGAGGTGCGGGCTGCCGGCCACCTTGCCCTCGAAGTGGTCCGAGTTGACCAGATGGAGCGATTGACGGACCGAGCCACCTAGCTTTCTTTCGCATCTCGTAGCAGGTATCGCGGAGCGGGCGGCCAAACAGATCCAAGAGCGGATTCTTGATGTCACCGTCGAACACCTGAATGGCCCGGGAGCCGGCCGGCATGATCGTGGGCGGAACCGGGATCCAACTGGCAAACTGATCGGTCGTGCCGGTGACCTGACAGACGGCGTCCAGCAGCTGCTCCGCTCCCATGCGCCGCAAGTGGTAGTGCGAGAAGTGCGTCTCGTCGCCGAACGGTTGAAGTCGTTCGGCTTGCTGGAAAGCTGGTAGGTCTTGGAGTTCAGGATCAGTCGGAACAGGTGCTTCACGTCGAACTTGTGATCGACGAACTCCTGCGCCAAGTAGGTCCAACAACTCCGGGTTGCTGGGCGGATTCGTGGAGCGGAAATCGTCGGGTTCGTGAACGATCCCGCGCCCCAGCAGCCAATACCAGACCCGATTCGCCATGACCTGGGCAAACCATGGATTCTGCGGCGCGGTCAGCCATTGGGCAAACTGCAACCGCGGGTCCTGATCGTGCGGCAGGTCCACGACTTCCCCGCCCAGGAACTTGGGATTAACGTATTCTTTCAGCTTCGGGTGATACACACCGCCGTGCTGATTGAAGTAGACGATCTCTTCCTTCCACTCTTGCGTCACTTTGATGGCCACCTTGCTGAAAAAGGCTGCCATGGCGAGGCCGTCGTCGCGACTCCATCGCTCCGTGGGGTGAGCGTGACAGCGGACACAATCGAGCCTGGCTCCCAGGAACAGCACGGCCGTGGCTTCCGCATAGGTCTGAGGTTCCCGCTTCTGGACCGCGCGGTAGTAGTTGGCTGGGCCCACCACGAAGTCACTGCCGTTGGCCGTGATCAGCTCACGCACGAACTGGTCGTACGGCATGTTCGCCGCAATGCAGTTGCGGACCCAGCGATAATACGTTTGCACGCCACGCGGCCAGAGCCGGACCGGATACTCACTCTTGATCCTCAGCAGGTCGCCCCATTTGAGCGCCCAGTAGTCGGCATACTCGTCGCGGTCCAGCAGGCGGTCGATCAGCTTGGTTCGCTTGGCTGGGTCGGGGTCGGTCAGGAAAGCTCGCGCCTCCTCGGGCTTGGGAAGGGTCCCGATCGCGTCGAGGTAGACGCGTCGCAGAAAGACTCCGTCTGAACACAGCTCCGACGGTGGAAAGCCCAGCTTCTGGAGCTTAGCGAACACCAACTCGTCGACTTTGTTGTTCGCATCTATCTGGGGAAAGGGGCCGGGAAGCGGTTGCGGGGCGAGGACCCGCACGGTGTCTAATTGCCGCATGAACATCACGCGCACCACCGCCTCGCCAAAGCCTTCGGCCCGGATCTTGCCGCTGGGCTCAACGACCGCCACTGTGGGATCAGAACTGGCGAACGACGCCAGGTGGGTTACGTCGTGCTCGCTGCCGTCGGCAAAGACAGCCCGCACCAGCAGTTGCTGGCCTTCCCCCTTGCGCAAGACTTTGTCCTTGGGCCAGACTCTCACGGAGATCGGCGCGTGCAGCTTGTCGTCACCCCACGTGCAACCTTGAGCCACCCAGGCAGCGAGCATCGCGTACTCCGGGGAACTCGACTCGATTCTCATCCCTCCAGTGTGACGAATAGCGTTGGCTGGCCTTCAGTAAGATGAGACTCTTCGTCGGCTCCACCCTGTTGATCCGCCGTCCCAGATGCATCTTGGTCAGGGCCTCGTAATCAACATCGGGTTCGGCGCCGAACATCGAAAGCCTGAAGCCCCCCTTGCCTGAACTGGAGCCGTGGCACGCGACCGCGTTGCAGCCCAGCTTGCTGAAGAGCGGCATCACGTCGCGGAGGAAGTTCGCGGAATCATTGTGGGCCTCTTTGACGCTCACAACCACTTGGGCGCTGGCCGTCGAATCTCCCAGCTGGGCGACTACGGCAATCGGCACCTCACCGTCGGCCACCGGTTTGACGACACCGTCTTGACCCACACTGGCAATGGCCGGGTCGACCGATTGGAACTCGGCCACCGAAGTGACATCGCGCACCGAACCGTCCGACAACTGGCCGGTCACCACCAGCGCGTGCGATGCCCACTTGCCCTGCAGCACCAACTGCGGCGGCTCGATTTGAATCGATGTCAAAGTCACAGGCGGTGAAAGCGATGAGGCGGGAAGCGGGGGTGCTGGCGCTGTAGTTGTCGCCGGTGCGGACTGCTCCGCCCCCACGCTCGCCGAGGCAACCTCGGGCGCTGCCACCACCCAACCTGCTACGACCAGCAACAATATCCAAGAAACAGTCGTCTCGGTTTTCATCACAGATATACCTCCAACTAGCAGACTCGTGTGAGTCGAGATGCCGGATGCAGGTCCAACGGGCGGGTTTCCGTAGGTAGGCTCGTGGAGTGCTTGTCCCAGCATTATCTGCTGTGTTGACTCGTCCAGCAATCTCTCGCCCAAAAAAATGAGGTGGCAAGATACAGTCCTCCGAGGGGACCTACTGTGGCAGATCTTAGATCGGTGGCATGATCTAGCGCGGTGAGACGCTAATAATTACCACCACTCATCACACTGGGGACCTGTGGGGCCCGATTCCGACAACGACAAAGTACATCGTGCCATGAACCGAATACGCGCGAGTCAATGCTGGCTGGCTGAGCGAGGCCCCATCAAGGTTGACTTGCTTCCCTCGCGGTGTTGACGTGTGCGATGCAATATACGCTGATAAAATGTCACCACCCTTTCTTGTGGTAACCAAGATGCCCGAGGTGATTAAATTGTTGAGGCGACGCTGACATTGATGCACGCACCAGGAAACGCGTGAAACAGATCCCACGCCTCGTTTCAAGCTTCTTTTGCCTGGGCTGCACGTTTTCGCAACGGGGACAAGTCGATCGCGTCATTAGTTATGATATGGTACGGCTTGGCATTTCGGTTTCGGCGGCGGTAGCCTGGTAGCAGTCTGAAAGGGCGCGTCAATGAAGACTCGAGGCATAGCGCGTGTTCGGCATTTTTCTATCTCGGCGTCCGCGCAACAACGCTGCAAAGGGGAATGCGCAGGGTCGGCAACGCAAGAATCGCATCGTTGTTTCGGCGGCGGGCGAAGTGTACTTGTGGCACTGGCCGTCTGTGTTGCTCTCGGCCCGGCGTGGGCGCAGTCAGGCGTGCCGAAAGTTGCGACTGAGGTCAGCGGCGAGCGGATTCTTGCCGAAAGCGGCTTCCATGGCGGTTTGATCGTGCAGGCCGGGTGCCGCGACGCGGCCCTGGTGGTGTCTTTGGCCGAAGCGCCAAACGTGCTGGTGCAGGGACTCGTGTCGAGATCGCGACAGACTCCACGAGGTGCGAAGCCGGATTCGCGACGCGGGCTTGTACGGTCGGGTCTCCGCGATGCCGTGGGAGGGCCCCTGTCTGCCCTATGCCGACGGCATGGTGAACCTGCTGCTGGTAACGGATGACGACGCAGGGCTGGAACCGCAGGAGATCGACCGCGTCCTGGCCCCGCTGGGAGTTGCCTGGATTCAACGCGACGGCGTCGTGACGTCGTACCGCAAGCCCTGGCCCGCTGACGTCGATCAATGGTCTCACTCGCGTTACGACGCCACCGGCAACGCGGTCAGCAAGGACCAGCGAGTCGGCCCGCCGCGGTTCCTGCAGTGGGAGGCGTCGCCGCGGTGGAACCGCGGAGTGAAAACCAGCAGCCTGGTGTCGACGCAAGGCCGCCTCTTCTACATCCTGGACGACTCGCACTTTGCCGCCCGTTCTCCAACCTGGTCGCTGATCGCGCGCGACGCCTACAACGGCATCCAACTCTGGCGGCACGAACTGTCCAGTTGGGGTGGGGCTCGAGGCGGCAAGAAAGTCGGTCCGGCCCAGGTGAACCGCCGACTGGTCGCCAGCGACGACCACGTGTACGTCACGCTGGCGAGAGTTCGCCCCGGTCAGTGTGTTGAATGCGGCTATCGGGCGAAGTGATCCGCACGCTCGAGCACACCGGGCCGGCCGAGGAGTTCCTCTTGTCCGACGGGATTCTGGTGGTGCTGGTGAACCCCAATACCGCCGCCGGTCTCCGGCGCGGCGTAGGCCAGGAAATGCGTCTCGTGGCGGTCGACCCCGACACCGGAAAACGGCTCTGGGAGCATGCCGCCGCCATGATCCTGCCGCTGACGCTGGCGGCCGACGGAAAACAGGTTGTCTACCATGACGGCCAGGTCATCAAGAGCCTCGATCTCCAGACCGGGGCCCCGCGCTGGACGTTCGCCTCCAACCGGGCAGAAGATCGTGTTCCGGGACCAGGCGAATCCGGACAGCCCGGGGGCTGAGAAGTCGACCATCGTCCTGGCGCCCCAGTTTGCCCCGACGCTGATCATCTACGAGGATGTGGTCGCATTCGCGGGAGGACGACAGCTCAATGTCGTCTCGGCGAGCGACGGAAGCGAGCTTTGGAGATCGGATTACGCGCCGTCCAACTACTCGGTTCCCGTCGATCTGTTCGGGTTCGAGGGATGTCTCTGGGGACCGGACGCGAAGATGAACCTGTGGCGCCCGCTGGACGACAATCTCGACTTCAACGCCTATGATCCGCTGACCGGGACCGTCAAGAAGAGCGTCACGGGGAAGTACGGGTTCCGCTTTCAGCATCACCGCTGCCATCAGATGAAGGTGGTCGGCAACACGGTGGTCGCCGGCAGGGCCGGCATCGAGTTTCTCGATACGGACACGGGCGAGGTGGCTGCCCACCATTGGATGCGCGGGAGCTGCTACTTCGGTGTCCTGCCTGCCAACGGCCGGTTGTACGTGCCTCCGCACGATTGCGCCTGCTACGTCCGCGCCAAGCTTTCCGGGTTCTTCGCGCTGAACTCCAATCCGCCTTTGCGCTCGGCGGAGATTCCGGAGCGAGCAGCCGACTTCAACGCGGCCCGCCTACGGGCAGACCGCGGAGCAACAAGTCTGACTCCGCGGTCGGAGGACTGGCCCACCTACCGGCACGACATGGCACGTTCCGGGCGGACCAGCACCAAGGTGGGCTCGGAGTTGCTGCTGGGTTGGCAGAGACAACTGGGCGGAAAGCTGACCAGCCCCGTGGTTGCCGACAACCGGGTCTATCTGGCCTCGACGGATGCCCACACGCTGCATGCACTCGACGCCACGACGCGGCGAGCCTCTTTGGCAAGACGACCTTCGACGGCCGCATCGATTCGCCGCCCACCATTCACGAAGGATTGGTCTTGTGCGGGTGCCGGGACGGTTCGGTCCATGCGCTGCGAGCCACCGACGGGGCGCTGGTGTGGCGTTTCCTGGCCAGCCCGCAGCAGCGGCTGATTGTCTCGCGCGGACAATTGGAATCCGTCTGGCCGGTCAGCGGCAGCGTGCTCGTGGTCAACGACATTGTCTACTTCGCGGCCGGAAGATCGTCCTACCTGGACGGTGGCATTCGCCTCTACGGATTGGATCCCCACACGGGCCGCAAACTCGTCGACACCGTCCTCTCGACGCGCCACGCCGACGGTTCGGAGCTTCTGGACGAGCAAGGTGTTGACGGCTACCTGAACGATATTTTGTCCAGCGACGGCGAGCGGATCTTCATGCGGCATCAGGTTCTCGACCTGGCAGGGCAACCCGACAGCACGAGCGCGTAACTCATCTGCACAGTCCCGACGGCTATCTCAGCTCGGATACCACCAATCGCCTTCTGTGGACGTACGCGCCCATGTACACGTCGCCTCACCAGGGCGCGTTCTACGACCTGCGTCTGAGCCGCATGCTCTTCCCCTCCGGCCGCATTCTGGTCGAGGATGACGACACGATCTATGGGTACGGACAGAATCACTATGACCGGCCGCTTGCCGAGCCGGGAGGACAATGGGCGCTGTTTGCCGCGGCGAAGCAGAGCGATGTGCCGTTGGATTTGTCGGCGATCGAGTATCGCAAGCTGGCGCTGAGCGGCAAGCAGTCCGTTCAGTTCCGCTGGTGGAAGAAGCTGCCGATCCAGGTCCGGGCGATGGTGAAGACCAAGGACGTCTTGTTCGTTGCCGGCCCCTACGGCAGCCCGTTGACCTCTCGAGCCGCACTCGACGGCAAGGCCGGGGCCTCGCTGCTGGCGATTTCGCCGACCGACGGCCGCGTGCTGGCCGAGATGACGCTTCCCAGCACGCCGGTCTGGGATGGCATGGCGGTCGCCCAGGGCAATCTCTATCTGGCCCTGGCGGATGGTCAGGTGCTTTGCCTGTGGTCTTCGGACTCGGGCCGGCCGGGCATGCCGTTGTCGCCGTCGGCCTCGCGTGCGGCGCTGCCGCCGGTCAAGATCGAAGCCGAGCCGGAGTTGGTCGGTCGTTGGCGCTTCGATGAAGGCCAGGGGATGTTGGCTCGAGACTGTTCCGGCCGCGGGCATGATGCCGAGGTATCCGGCCGTTGGGGCGAGGGCGATTTTGGAATCTGTCTGGTGGCAGACGGCACGCCTCGGGCCGCCGTGATCCCGGACGCGCCGCACCTGCAGTTCGGCAACGACGATTTCACGCTGGCTTTGTGGGTCAAGGTCGACGGCTACGGCGTCCGCCTGCTGGGCAAGGAGGCCTTTCCGGAGAACTGGTGGGTCATCAACCTGCTGGACAACGGCCGAGCCGAACTGGTGCTTGGCGAGGGACGCGGTCCCAAGCAGAGCGTGCGTGCGACTACCGTCGCGCCGCTCGCGACCGACGCCTGGAGCCACCTGGTTGTCGTGGTCGATCGGCAGGCCGCGGAAGTGCGCTGGTACCTGAACGGCACGTTGGACAGCCGACACCCCATCCCGGAGACGATGACCGACGGGCTGCGCGCCGCCGGACACGAGATCGCCATTCCCTCGGCCCACAAACCTTTCCGTGGACTCATCGGCGACTTTCGCATCTATCGGCAAGCAATCACCGCGGAGCGTGCACGGGAGTTGTTCCGGGAAACAGCTCCGAGTTACGCCGGCACGGAATTCCGCACCCGAGATTGACTCGCTTCCGATGTGGATCTGGCGACCGTAGATTGGAAAGTGGCGAGAAATTGTCAAAGCAAGGCTGTTCGAGAATGCACTGGAATAGGAGCTGCTGTCTTCGATGATCCCCGCGGCGAAATGCTGGCAGCACGAGGACCCTTGCGACGCCCGCGGCATGGCAACGTGGATCGAAGCGAAATCGGCAAGAATAGCCGAATCGCCGGTCAAAAACAGACGCTTGACCGACGTGGGAAACGGTTTAGAATAAACGTGTGGAAGATTACGTTCCGCAGCGTTTTTTGGTATGCTTTTCGTCTTAGCATGGAGGGCATGTATGCAGAAACCGCCGGACCTGTTGGTGCGAGGAGCTTGAACGTCTCTTGCTCCTCAACAGTGGACCCTATTTGATTGATGAAGTTTGGCAGGGGCCGTCTGTCCTGAATGGGCTGAGAGTTTGCAGCGTGAGGTTCCTGCCGCGCTTGGATGTGAGTTGTTCGGCTGTTGCATTTCGACTCAGGTATCATCCTGCGAGTACGGTAACTCTGCATCCCGGTTCGCTACGCAGAACGACTGTGATGCGAGATACGCCCGTAGTGGGCATTGCTTGAGTGAGCCAGAGGCGACTTGCGAGCGGAAGCAATTCACATCTCAAGGAAAGCTAGTTGGCCCTCGCCCTCTCTTTGCGGCGAGGGCCTTTTTCGTTGGTTGTCGTCCTGCTCCAACCATACCGTCAGGTAGCGGCGGTCGGCGAAGTTTGTCCTTTGAGACAGGCGTTGGATCAAAATGGAGGGCAGCCTGAGATGCCAGCCACTTTCGACCTCCACATCGGCATCGACTACTCCGGCGCGAAAACACCCACCTCACGGCTCCCCGGCCTCCAGGTCTACGCCGCCAATTGCGGGTTTCCCGAACGGATTACACCTGCCGCTCCACGGTCCAGGAACTGGACGCGGAAAGAAATCGCCATATGGCTTATAGAACAAGCTCGATCCGGCAGGCGCTTCATCGCTGGGATCGACCATGGCTTCTCGTTCCCGATTCGGCATTTCGAGCGGTATAAGCTCACATCTTGGCCCGATTTTCTCAACGACTTCTGCCAGTACTGGCCGACCGACGACGATACCACGTCCGTCGATTCGATCCGGCGCCGTGACGAAGGCGCACCAGATCGGATTGGCGAGCCAACGGAGTTGCGGCTGACGGAGAAGTGGACATCTTCCGCAAAGTCGGTCTTCCAGTTCGATATCCAGGGCTCCGTCGCCAAGTCCACTCATGCCGGGATTCCTTGGCTAGAGCGCATTCGAGGTGAAGTTGGCAACAAGGTTCACATCTGGCCTTTTGACGGCTGGGACTGGCTGGATGACAGGTCCGTCATCGCCGAAGTCTACCCGTCGATCTTCAGAAATCGATTTCCTCGTGAGGACCGCACGGTCGACCAGCAGGATGCATATGCCATCGCCAGTTGGCTGACCGAAGCAGATGACCATGGCGTGATGGCTCGGTATTTTGATCCGCCTTCTGACGGATGAGGAACGGAATATTGCCGATCTGGAAGGCTGGATTCTTGGAATCCTGTAAATGACCGAGTTATAGCTTAAGGTGCAAGCCTTCCCGCTCCTGCCAACGGATCCAACGCCGGAAAAGCCTGCGATTTCGCTAATATGCATTGGATGTGAATTCAGAACCCGTTCTGACGGGAAACGAGGCGCCACGATGCACCGTTACCGGCTACATGGACGGCGTGATTCACAGTTTCGGCTATAATGTTGCCGAGCCAAACACGTGGGCGACCCATGCCACAATCATTCAAGAGGTGCGATCGATGTCCGAAAGATCTATGTTCACTTGGCCAACGGCATTAATCCTCGTCATGGTGAGTTCGACGCTGATGGCGGCAGACGAAGATCGCGTGCTGTTCGAGTTCGGCACACCTGAAGCTGCCAAAGAGTGGCAAACCGTCAATGATGGAGTGATGGGCGGCGTCTCCGATGGAAAGTTTAAAATCTCCCATGAGAAGACGATGGAGTTTTTCGGCACGCTATCTTTGGAAAACAATGGCGGCTTCGCGTCGGTGCGTTCAAGGCCCAAGAAGCTCGCTATCAGGAGCGGTGACTCAATCGTGGCTCGTGTGCGTGGCGATGGCCGGCAGTACAATATGAATCTGTACGTGCCAAGAGATTCCGGTGGTTACTCCTTTCGACAGTCCTTCCAGACAAAGAAGGGCGAATGGATCGAAGTTGGCTTCCCGGTGGATAAATTCGTTGCCACGTATCGTGGCAGAGTGTTTCCAGATCAAAAGCTCGACTCGAGCAAAGTCGATTCTGTGGGATTCCTGTTGGGGGACAAGAAAGCCGGGCCGTTCAGACTGGAGGTCGAATGGATCAAAGTATTACCCGCTCGACACTGAAGTGATCCTCGCCACTTTACGACGTCGGCCAACCCCGACACACTCGGCTTCCATACCAACCAATGCGTCCAGTGCCGGGAAGCGCGAGATCCCATGCGAACTGTCATTTTGTCCTACCCGCTCCACTTTTGCCTGACTGGCTCTGTTCTGGCAGATGCTCCAAGCCAAGTTGAGAACATTGTTCGCCTGCATGGATGGCCGGCTGTTGCGGGGGGAAATGGAGGCGAGTGAGAAGATGCCCCAGCGGTGACGGTGTGGGGGTTCCATTCAGATGAGATTCCAGGAAGTGACTCACAACTGAGTTCGTTTGCCGCGCCAATTCGCGAGAGACCACCGCCGATGATTCTGCACTGTGACATGGATGCCTTCTATGCCTCCGTTGAGGAGCGAGACCGTCCGGAGCTGGTCGGCCATCCGGTGATCGTCGGCGGCTCGCCGGCGAAACGAGGCGTGGTGGCGGCGGCCAATTACATTGCCCGACGCGACGGTGTCCACAGTGCCATGCCCGCCACCACCGCCAAACGACTCTGTCCGCAAGCCATCTTCCTGCCCCCACGCATCAGCTATTATGCGGAAGTCTCTTGCCAGATCCGAGAGATCTTCGAACGGTTCACGCCACTGGTCGAACCACTGTCATTAGACGAGGCGTTTCTGGACGTGACCGGCAGCGAGTGTCTGTTTGGGCCAGCCGTCCAGATCGGTCAGAGAATTAAACAGGCTGTTCGTGAAGAAACCCACCTGGTCGTCTCGGTCGGAGTGGCCCCTAACAAGTTCCTGGCCAAGATCGCCAGCGATCTCCAGAAGCCCGATGGCTTTGTAGTGGTGGAGCCTGACGGGATTCAGGAGTTTCTCGATCCCCTGCCGGTGGAGCGATTGTGGGGTGTCGGGCGTCAAGGCAGCAAAGTTTTTCACAGGTTGGGCATCCGTACCATCAGCCAACTTCGGCCGTGGCCGGTGGAGATGCTCAAACGCCATTTCGGCTCGCATGGCGAGCACCTCTGGCAGCTGGCCCACGGCGTCGATGATCGCCAGGTAGTGCCCGAGCGAGAGGCGAAGTCAATCTCCCACGAGACGACCTTCGAACATGATATCGACGAGCTGGAGATATTGCGGGCCTGGCTTCTGGATCTGACCGAGCAGGTGGCTTGGCGGCTCCGGCGGCACGCACTGCGTGGCCGAGTCGTCCACCTCAAGGTCCGCTTCGCTGACTTTTCCACCATCACCCGCTCTCAAACATTACTGGAGCCCACGGACATCACCCAGGAACTGTGGCAGGTTGCCGGTGAGATGCTCTGCGAGCGACTTCCGTCTGATCACCTTCCTGTGCGGCTGCTGGGAATAGGCGTTAGCGGTTTGGACGCATCCGGTGTGAGACAGGGACTTCTGTTCGACCAAGTCCAGCGGCGGCGGCGATCTGGCCTGGATGCAACAACCGATCAGATCCGAGAGCGGTTTGGGTCCTCCGCCCTGCGTCGAGCGGCATCGCTGCCGCACCAGAGAAAGCCTCGACCTGAGAATTAGGGGCGTGGCCACACGACTTCTGGATACAGACTCACTACTCGCGTGCAGCATGTATGTGAACCTCGACCCGACCCGAGCCGGTCTGGCCGAATCCCCCGAGACTTCGCGGTACACCTCCGCTTTCGAGCGGATCCAAGCGTTGCAGGCCTGGCCACGCGACGCTTCGAGTTATTGTGACCAGGCTTCCTGGGGCACGCAGTGTGAAGCGGCAACCGACGTTCCATCCCGGCAGTGGAAAGCGTGTCCGCGCTGCGCACTGCTCAAGTCGAGTGGCCTGGATCCAGCGGAACGGGTTCTTGACGCAGCTCCAGTTATCCGTTCCCGATTGAGCTTCTCAGCCCGGTTCCGATGTGCTTGAATACCGGGTTCCGCTTGAACCGTTTCGGCACGAGCACCGGAGATGACAAAGCCAGTAGCGGCCACGTCAGAGGCGATATTCGAGATGCCATCACCGTGCCCTCCTGCAATTCAACCCCATCCCCGCTTGACTGTAACGCCCATATGCGCTTAATATCGACAAGTGAGACGAGGAGCAAGAGTACATGCCACGACCACAACAGTGCCGACGAGTCTGCCTCAAGCCGGGCCGCACCTACTTTAAGCCTGCCGGTGTTCCCACAAGTGCCGTGGAAGAGTTGGTCGTCTCCGTGGACGAACCGGAGGCAATGCGGCTGGCGGATGGCGAAGGGTCCTACCGCGAGCAGGGCTGCCGACCAGAACCACCAATGCAAACAAAGGAGAACGCCAAGAATGGATAGTACGCGTGAAACACCGGTCGAACGTACAGATGACAAGGAGACATCTATGAAGGTAGCAGTAGCTTCCGTGGACGGAGTGTCTATTTCACACCATTTTGGGCGCTCCCAGTGCTTCATCATCTTCGATGTTGATGGCGAGAACGTCGGCGACGGCACAGTACGCCCCAACACATACACGGCCCATGCCAGGGGCGAGTGTGACGGCGAACATAGTCATGGCGACCAGCCGCACAGCCACGCCAGCATTGTTGCGGCACTTCACGATTGCAGTGCCGTTCTCTGTTATGGCATGGGATGGCGAGCAGCCGAAGATCTCAGCAACAACGGGATCAAGCCGTTCGTGATCGACGGTGATGTTACGCCCTCGGAAGCTGTTCAGCAATTCGTGGCTGGAAACCTGAAACCGGCTTCTGGCTTCTGCCAATGTCACCAGTAACCACTTACGAAATGGAGATGGACAATGATTCGCTTGTTCTGGACTGTAATCGCTATGTCGTTTCTTCTTCTGGGTGTGTACATCACCAAAGCCGATGATACGGTGGTCCATGACGCAGAGAGGCCCACGCTTATTGTCAATCTTACTAGTGGCCCTGATGACCTCCATGCCGTCGTTATGGGCCTTCACTTCGCAGAGCACGGTCTGGCGGATGCACGGGAAGTCGTGATCTTCTTCAACGTGAAGGCTCCCCCACTGGCCCGAAAAACGCTTGATGACTCCGTAAGATTCAAAGAGATGCCACCAGTTCGTGAAATAGTTGCCGATCTTCTCAAGCACGGGGCAAAGATGGTAGTGTGCCCAATGTGCGCCGAGATAACCGGCGTGGGGGCAGATGAACTCGCACCGGGAATCGAGATGATCGAGGACAGGAAACAGATCTTTGACCACATGCATGCTAATTCAGTAGTCTTCACATACTGATTGGCGTTTGAAGCGCGGGAGCAGGAGTGGCCAGGTTAGCAGCGCATTTCGACAAGGTTGCTTCCAACATGCGGCGATGCGACGGGTCCATGTGCCGACTCTGCCGATCAGTGATCGTGGACAGATTAACGAGTTTCGGCTTGCCCAAGTTGTGGCCGTGGTCACCCTTGCCACGCTTGGTGTCAAGAAACTCGAAACATCGCCGTTCACGTTTTTGGAAGAGAATCCAAGAACGCTTTGAAATCGGTGTTGTCGCGCAGCGGGTCGAATTCCGAATCGTCCAGTAGCTGGCGCGTTTCTTCTGCCTCGAAAAAACCGTGTCGGGCCGAAAGTTGGAGCATTCGGATGGCGTCTTTCAGATAGCTTGTCGCGTCGGCCGCGTCGTCGGCCTGGGTCGCGGTCGCAAGATAAAGGCGCACGGCCACAAAATACGACTCCGCGTGTGACGGTTCCTGCTCCAGCAGCTTCGCACAACGGTGCCGTGCCTCATCGGAATCTCCAGTGTGGGCCAGGGCGAGCGCCAAGTGCATATCGACCAGTCCCGCTTTTTCGCCCGTTTCGAATTGCCCAAGTTGCTTCCAATGTTCGACCGCATCCTGCCATTGGCCCTCGGATTCCGCGTGCGTAGCCGCTGCGAGGCTTGCGTCGCGGAAACGCTGAGCGTACTTCCGTTGATCGCCCTGGTAGGCCAAACCGGCCAATTCCACCGCTCGGCGGTAACAGTCTGCTCTGGCGGCTGCCGGCTCGCCAGCCTCCTGCAAAATATTGGCAAACTGCAGGTAGTTGCCGGCCAGGGTTGCACACTCCGCTGACGGCGGCGAGGAGCCCTCTACCAAAGGTTCGCCGACGCGACAGCAGTGTTCACACGCTTCAATCGCCCCCGCTAAGTTTCTACGACTGTATCTCACGGCTGCCAACGATGCCCAGGCATGGACGAGCGCCCGCTTGTAGGTAGCGTCTTCCGGATTTCTGTCTGCCAGATCCTGCCAAAGTTCCAGGGCACGTTGAACGACCTGCTCGGCCTTCGCCGCGTCTGAGTGTTGCAGGAATATGGAACGGGCGGCGCACGAGGATTTTGCAAGTTCATGCTGATACGCGTCCACCTTCGGATACGCGACCACGAGTTTCTCGGCAAGTTCGATTGCCGACTCGTAATGCCGCGCGGCTTGCTGAAAATCCTTGCACTGCTTGAAGAAGATCCCCAGACTCGTGTGCGTCGCCGCCAATTCGGACAAGGTTGAAGGCGCGGTCTTGCCGGTCGCCAAGCTGGATTCCCCCACCGCGATGGCTTTTTCCCAGTACCGTACCATCTGGTCGGCCTCACCGGTGGCTCGGTAGAGAAGCCCCATCCCACGATAACTGATTGCCAATTTGTAAGCGACGATTGCATTGGATGGACGTTCGCGATATAGCCGCTCGCGCATCTCAATCGCCTCAACCAGATGCTTGCGTGCCGCGTCCCAAATACCGAGCCGGGTTTCCACGTCTGCCAGATTGACCAGATGGGTGGAATACACATGGCTGAATCGGCCGTTCTTGGGAAACCAACTTTCGTGCTCGTCGAGTAGCTCCAGTCCTTGTTCGAAGAGAGACTTGGCTTCGCCCAGTTGTCGCAAACGACGCTTCACTGTCCCTAACGTTCCCAGTCCTTCGGCGAAGTCGAGGACGTCACAAGCATTCCACTGCGTATCATCAATGGCGATACGATCCCGCAGTTGCAGTGCGATATCCAGATCCGCACGTGCACCGACTTCATCCCCCAGCTGTAATCGTGCTTGTGCAGATCTCCCTAGCGCTTGGCAATATCCACGTGCATATACGGGCACGGACGGGTGAGCCAGCTCCAGCATCTGCCAATACGGCACCGTCAAATGGCACAGTCTCAAGACTTCGTCGGGTTTCCCTGAACGCAGGTAGAGTCTCGCCAGCGTATCTCGCGCGAGCAGAATCTTGTACGTGGCGGGCAAAGATCGCACCGGAATCTCTTCGAGCGTCGATAACGCTCGTTGCAGCAACAACTCCGCTTCGTCAACACCATCGTCGTTGAGATAGACCGCCGCAGCTTCGGATAACGCCCAACCTAGGAATGACGGGTTTCCACCGTCAGCCAGCTCGATCGCTCGATGAAAGGCTTCCAGGCTGTCCTGGAAACATCCGGCGTCGTTGTGCGCGATGGCCAGTGTCGCGTAGCTTCGGGCCAGCATGGCTCGGGTCTTCTTATCCTTCGTCATCGCGGCAGGATCGGGGGCGAGTATTTCGATTGCGCGCCGGGCGGCCTGTTCGGCAGCGTCTTGGTTGTTCGCCAGCGTTTCGGCCTGGCCCAGCTGTTCAAACAAGCGAGCGTACTGGATTCTTTGGTCGGCCGTTTCGCGTTCGGGTACGTGTTGCTCCAGCCGGCCGATCGCTAATCGCAGGAATTCTCGCGCGGGATCGAGATTCTCCAGCAACAGGTGGATTCGGGCCACTCGCGTCAGAATGGAAATCATGTCGGCTTGGGCCGTAGGGTCGTCGTGATGTTGGAGTGCGAAACTCTCGTAAAACTGAAGCGCGCTTTCCAGAAGTTCTCTGCGCACAGGCTGCGTGCCGGGCGTATCGAACAAGTCTTGCTCGGCTACCTTGACAAACATCGTGTCAACCGTTCGCCGCGCATTGGCACGTTCCAACTCCGCAGCCGCCAGGTTCTGCACGGCACGCGCTCGCTCCCGCTCCGAACGCCACAGGGCCACCCCCGTGCCCGTGGTACCAGCGACGACGGCCACCAATAGAGCGCCGGTCAATGCTGCCACTGTGGGCCGCCGTCGGCACCATCTGGCGGTGCGGCCCAACCAGCTCAAAGGTCGCGCCACAATAGGTTCGTATTGCAGGTAACGCTGCAGATCATCAGCGAATTCAGCCGCCGAAGCGTACCTGCGGCCAGGATCCTTCTCCAGACATTTCAGGCAGATTGTTTCCAGGTCTTTCGATATTGCGGGGTTCAATTGGCGGGGCGGTACCGGATCACCATCGCAGACCTGGCGCAAAATGTCCGCTGAGCGACGCGGCTTGAAATGGGGGTCTGCCGGTCAGCGCATGGTAAAACGTAGCTCCCAGTCCGTAGACATCCGATCGCACACTGACCTTGCTGGCATCTGCTGCCTGTTCCGGGGCCATATACGAAGGCGTTCCATACACAGCACCAGCGACCGTTACCGCTTCTGTTCCGCCGCTCAGTTTGGCCAGGCCAAAATCCGCCACAAGCGGTCGTTGGTCGTGCTGGCGGATCAACACGTTGTGCGGCTTCAAATCGCGGTGCAGGATCCCCGCTTCATGGGCGACCTGGACTGCTCGAGCGGAGGCTTCCAGCAGGCGAGCTGCCTCTCGCTCCTCGAGTGGCCCACGAGACACTCGTTGCGCCAGGCTCTCGCCGGTCACCAAAGGCATGGTGAAAAACGGCTGGCCGTCAAATTCACCTACGTGATACACCGGGAGCAGATTGTCGTGTTCGATACTTGCAGCAGCGTGAGCTTCAGTGCGAAATCGGGTCCAAGCACTGCCCCGCTCGGTATCATCCGTGTGCTGCAAGCGTTCGGGCCGAAGTACTTTCAAAGCCACGGTCCGATCGGCACTGGCTTGATAGGCGCGGTAAACGATGCCCATACCGCCTTTGCCCAACAGCTCAAGCAACTCGTAATCGCCAAACGAGCGCGGCAATCGATCACGTGTTTCCCTGCCCTGCGCCGCACTCTGTTCCGGTGACCGGGTCGTCCCAAGTTCCGTTTCCCGTAGCCCTCCAGCCTCGCTGCCGCCCGCTCTGGAAAACGCCTCCTCCACCGTGGGAGCGTCATGGGAGAAGCGTGCACAATACTGCTGACGCGTGGCCAATTCTCCAAGCTCGCGTTTCACATCGAGCTCCACGAGAATCAACGCGCACAGCAATGTGGTGCGCCCAGGCGATGAACCAAATTCCTCGAGGTAGTCCTCGATCAAAGGCGACTCAGCTCGACGCCAGGCGACGGCAAACCGATCGCACAGCATGTCCACCCTGTGGGCCAGATCCGGATCGTCTTCAAATGTCGCCCAATTCACGGTTCACGGTCACGTGTCGTAGGGCCTCGGAACTGAAACGAGGATTGACGCGTTCAGCGTCCACGGATGTGGCCATTATCGCTCTCCGGCTTGCGTGCAGCAAGGAGAAAAAGAGGAGGAAAAGGGGACTGGGACATTTTTCTCGGCAACACAGGCGAAGTGGGCAAGCGGCTGATGCGCGGGAGTTGAAGTGGGTGGGAGTCGAATGACGCATGCGTGTCACACATTTGGAAGCACGAACAATGAAAGGAGCGATGTGCCACTTTCGTTTGTGCATGTTAACTTCAAGGATGACCGATGGGTGGAGATGGATGACGAATGCGTCGATGAGGATTTGTCGGATGGCAGCCTAATCGCTGGGAAGTTCGGAGCGGATAATCATTCGAGTTCCTGTGATTTCCAGGACACTGAGACCAACGCTCGATGATGTAGTGTTCCGCCACCAACCGCCCGCTTTACTTCCCTCGCGCCCAGTGCCCCCAGACCCGTAGGTATTCAGGCACTTCAAGCTCGCCGTTCCCATCCGTGTCGAATTCACTGAACACGGATTTTGACAGATCTTCCGGCAGCCCGCTGCGCCCAAGGAATTCTTTTCGGGCAACTTGGCCATCGCGATCTTCGTCTATCTTGGCCATGATCACCCTGGCTTCGTCGGTGATGATCCGGTTCGTGACGTATTCACTCTCAGTGACAACACCATCGCCGTTTGCATCCGATGCCCCGAAGATCCCCAGCCGTGCTTGCCGAGTCATGTATCTGCCGTCTTCAACAAACTCTTTGGTGGAAAGGTCGCCGTCGTCGTTGGCGTCGAGGAATCCAAAGATTCTACGGTACTCGTCCAATTTCTCTGGTTCGGCGGCAGCTTCGCCTTTGGCCCCCAGCATGGCGAGGATCTCAAGCGGTGTCTTTCCGCCGAGTCGGCTCATCTGATTTGGATTGCCAGTATGACTTCCAATGTCATCTTCGGTGGGATTAAGTTCTACACGACGATCAGTCCGATCTTCGACCGGCTCACCCACCTCGATAACGACGGAGCCGTCCTTCGATTTGGCATGAGCGTAATCCGGCACGCCTTTCGGATAGACGACCTGCACGGCTCCCACATCAGCGGCTTCACCGTTGATCTTCAGATTGCCGAACGTGACTGTTACCTTCGGAATCTCGGCCACGGGGATGCGACGGCCATAGACCTCCACGAAACTGGCCACCTTCCGGGACAGGACCAGATCCTCGCTCTTGAATCGCAGTGCCCCGATGAAGACATTTTCGTCCTTCTCGTGCGAGTACACAAAAGCGCCGACCCATGTGTGCGTTTTGCCATCGATGATTTCTTCGTCCATCCGAACGACTCGGTACGTGTAGGTGCCCTTGCTCCATTCATAGGGTCGGCGGACGCTGACGAAATCGCCTTCGTGCCCGGAGCTTTGGCACAAGCCGCCAATGGAGGGTCTGATCGCATCGAGGCTCCGCTCGCCCCACATCGACATGAGCAGGCCGGGGCCGATCTTGCGGAGGCGGCGATCTGACTTCGTGTTCCCATCAGCTTGTGTCTGGATGCCACCGTAGAACGGGATCTTGTTCAAATGGGCGATGCCGATAGGAGCAATGTAGAGATTGCTCGTGGAGGGCACATCGTCGCTGATGGTCACGTCGATACTGTAGCTCTCGAAAGGCGCTTCTTCACCGAGATCCCACCAGAGATCGACGAGGTGCCACGGCATCCGAGCGTACTCGGGCTCTTCGGCAAGTGCCACTACCGGAGACAAGACTAAGAGTGCCAAGAAGACAGACCGCACGTTCATCATTAACCTCGATCAGGAATTGTCTGCTCACAGGCCCCCAACATCACCCACGTCTTCTTTGACTTCTTTGCCACTCTGGTCCTCCACTAAGACGTGTTCCAAGATCGGCGCAACTTTCTTCGCAGCTCGCTTGAGTTTGCCTCGAAACGGCTCGAGGCACCGCACGGCCCAAACGGGAAGGGCCGAGTGCATCGACCCAATACGTGCCCTCGCCCATCCGGCTCCAGCACATTAATCCATCGGCAAGCTTCTTGCCTCGGTCTGTTTCTCGAAGATCGGTAAGTGGCGGTAGTAGACCTCAATGATCATCGCGGCCATCGCCGTGGCATAGCGACGCCCGCCGCGCCGGGCGCCGTGGTCCGCGTCGAAGTACCAACTTCCGGCCTCGTGCCCCTCAGTGGCCTGGGATTCGGCCAGGAAGTCGAGCATCTGATCGTTCCACGTCCGCCAGGCTTCACCGCCGACTTGGAACATCAGTTGGTGGGCGTAGTAGTTGTAATACATGTTGTTCTCAGACGGGCCCTTTGCGGCCAACCGCTCGACGCCGCGCTTCAGCGCCGGGTTGTCCTTGTTCCACCCCAGATAAAGCCTGGACAGGAGCCCGATGGCCGTCGTGGCCGGGCGGTCGCCTGGTTGCACGTAGCCGTAGGCGGCTCCCTCGTCGGCCTGCACGGAATCGAGGAAGGCGACGGCCTTCGTCACCGTTGCGGGCGGCACGCGCAGACAGCCCCCGTGGGCCGACCTCAGCGCCGCGAGTTGCCAGCCAGTGACCGACATGTCGCCCCTTTGACGCGGCATGTATCTCCATCCGCCGCCCGCTGGATCTTGGGCATAGCAGACGAAGTCGATCGCCTGCTGGGCCGGCGCCATCAGCGTGAGAAATGTGCCTGAGACCGCGACTGCAAAACGCCTTCTCATACCACCGCCCTTCCTGCGAAAAGAAGCCTTCTCCAAGAACAGCCTACGGCGGGGCCGTTCAAGCGTCAACGATGATCCACATTGAACGATCGCCTACCGCAACGTATGGCGTTCGACCAGTGTCACAACGGAGGCGCAGATGCCAACCGTCAAAGCTGGCCCAGCGAAACGCATCGTCCATGATCAGTCCGCACCGTTGGGCTTTACTTCGGCGTTTTACTCCTTTGGGATTTGAAGCTGGCTTCGAGCCGCCAGATAGGGGCGAAGCTCAGCAGGTGGTGGAATTGGATTGATCGGCAGGATCGATGCGACCGTTCATCGATCCTGCCGCGAAGTTTCTCTCGATTTCCAGGAAATAATTCGGCACTCAGGCGCATCCAATATCAAGTCGCCCAGAGCGAATGTTTTTCGTGCGAACCTTTCAGGAGCCTCTGCCGTCTAACCATTCAGACACACGACCGCCGGTGGTCGTGAAGAGAACAAGGGCACCGAAGATGATGACTTTACGATCGAGTTTCATATCCGAACGAACAGGCAAAGGTAGTTTCGCCTACAAGTGGGCGAACGCGCCCACGCCACGTTTGCGCTTGTGACACTCGACTGAGTCTTCACGGGATCATGTAGAACCCGGTGTCACAAGCGACACCGGGTATTTTTGTGTCCGGACCACAACTTGAGCTGGTAGCTGAGACGCGGGCACCTCCCGAAGGGTGGTCGGCGGCGGCCTGAAGAACCGCGGACGAGGGTCCGAGCATCTTCCGGCCCACTTCGCGCTCAACGTGCGCACTGTTGATTTTGGACAACTTGAAAGCAAATACGTCCGTGTGCAGACCTCGTGGAGTCCAAAAAGACGTCGAAGCGAGGGCCATCGCCGAGCCAGGATCGAGCTTGCGCCAAAACTGACTTTTTTTTCGGCCCGTTCGTCTATTGGTGCAGGATACCGCCCTTTCAAGGCGGCGAGATGGGTTCGATTCCCATACGGGCTACTGACAACATGCACGAGGATCAGAACGTGGCGAAGCCTGGTCATCGCGCCAGGTCGGGGACCTGGAGATCGCAGGTTCGAATCCTGCCGTTCTGACTGACGATCGGGCAGAGGTGCAGATGGAAGCACGCCTGCTTTGGGAGCAGGAGCAGTGTTGACTGGATGCGGCTCCGCCGGGGGCGGTTAGACTCCGAGGTGCCCGACTCACGCGGTAGTCGAAAGCTAGTTGCCCATACTCGGCTGATAACCGGGTCGCGCCGAGTTCGATCCTCAGGGCTACCACTGAACGCGAAACAAGAAGGAGAGCAACGATGGCGCTCGTACAGCGATTGAAACGCATACACCAGACCAATCACGGGGTCGTGGTGTAACAGGCAGCACAGCGGACTTTTAATCCGCACGGTGTGGGTTCGATTCCCTCCGGCCCTACTCTCACTGGCGCGTAGCTCAACGGTGAGAGCGGCGTCCTTATAAGACGCAGGTCGTGGGTTCGACTCCCATCGCGCCGACTTGAGACAAACAACATGGGACTAAGGTGTTAGCGGCAGCATCCCCGGCTCTTAACCGGTGAGGTCAGGGTTCGAGCCCCTGTGGTCCTACTGGAAAAGGATGAAGTCAGAGGGATGAAGGTGGAAAGTGATTCAGCCTTGCGCGGAGTCAACCTTGATCCTTGCGAATGCACTGGTCGTCTAGCGGCGAAGACTCCGCACCCGTAATGCGGCGACGCCGGTTCGAGTCCGGCCCGGTGCTCTTGGATCTTTGACAATTCGGCACACGCCACACGCGCCCATGATGTAACGGCGAGCCTACTGCCTTGCCATGGCGGATGTGCGGGTTCGATTCCCGCTGGGCGCTCTGCATTCAGGATGTGGGAAAGTCTGGCACGGGCGCGTGCTTCGGGAGCACGAGACCGCTGGTTCCAATCCAGCCATCCTGACTGAATGATGCGGTGGGGCCCGTGCTGGTACGGGCGGGCGGCTGTTAACCGCAACGACGCAGGTTCGATTCCTGCCACCGCAGCTTGATGCGATCAATCGACGGAAGTCATCCGGCTGGATGAGGAACCTGTCTTGAAAACAGGTGGCGACCAACGTCGCTTGTGAGTTCGAGTCTCACGACTTCCGCTCTGCAAGACCACCTTGGCTCGGGCACCGACCGAAGGTTGGTCGCAGGGATGCTGTGGGTTCGACTCCCACCCGGTTCACTGAACGACATTGTCCTCGTGGAGCAGCGGAGTGCTCGCCTGCCTGTCACGCAGGAGATCGTGGGTTCGAATCCCACCGGGGACGCTTTTGATAGTGGATAGTTGATTTCGGATTGCGGATTTGTTGCTCGGTCAATCCATAATCTACAATCCCCAATCCCCAATCCGAAATCGAATGGCGTGGTACGCAATCAGGCAGAGTGGCGAAGCTAAAGCCTTCGTGATCGTTTGTGCACTTCGCGACCACCCGTGCTACTGGAACAACATGCGTCGGCTGGGCATTGGCGAGCCCAACTGCCTGTAAAGCAGCCGCCTCCGGGATATGCAGGTTCAACTCCTGCCCGACGCACTGCAGCATGGCCCGTTCGTCTAACGGCAGGATGCGAGACCCTCAATCTCGCGATACGGGTTCAACTCCCGTACGGGTCACTGACATGGCCAAGTGGTGGAACTGGTAGACACGCGACGCTCAGAACGTCGTGCCCGCTAGGGCATGGGAGTTCGACTCTCGCCTTGGCTACTGGAACATTGCAGGTGCGGCAGGTGCCCAGCTGGCTTTCATAAGGTCGGTACGCCCGGCTCGATACCGGGACCTGCAACTTGAACACATCGCGGGTGGGCCAGTGCTCATTCGGGCCTCATAAGCCTGAACCGCCGGGTGCGACCCCCGGACCCGCTACTTTGGACCGAGTACGCAAATTGAAGGCAAAGCGACAAGGTCGAGAGCCTCGTGACGTTTTGCAGGTTCGACTCCCACCTCGGTCACTGCCACGATCCCGTGGTCCAACGGCGAAGACGCCTGCGTGACATGCAGGAGGAAGCTGCGTGTGTGCGTGGTTCGATTCCAGCCGGGATCACTCCAGAGAATGGTCTGTAGGTGTTCCGGCAGCACACGTCCGTGGTAAGGACGGAGACCGGGTTCGATTCCCGGACGGACCTCTCGACAGTAAGACGGGCCGGCATGCCGTTGGGGGCGACTGACCCTTGCAAGGTCGGTGTGGTGGGTTCGACTCCCATCCGGTCCACTCGAAACACACGGGCTCATGGTCCAACGGGACGACACCAGCTCGGCAGACTGGAAATCCGGGTTCAATTCCCGGTGGGTCCACTGCAAATGGAAGATTCGGAAGGTAGCCGGATACGGTTCGCCGGGCCGGTTTGCTAAACCGTGCGACCTACGGGTCATGTGGGTTCAAATCCCATGCCTTCCGCTGATGGCTCGATGGTGAAATGGACATCATCCCTCGCTTCTAACGAGGTGTTCCGGGTTCGAGTCCTGGTCGGGCTACTGAGAAGACTGAAACGGAAGGGCTACCCGATTGGCGACGGGAGCCGGTTGGAAGCCGGTCGAGCGATGAAGCCTTGCGGGTTCGACTCCCGCTCCTTCCGCTGAATATGACGACATGTTCGTGGTGTAGCGGTTACTGGCACGCCTGGCTGTGAACCAGGAGGTAGCGGGTTCGACTCCCCTCGGACACCCTTGTTAGCGAAACGAAAGGGAAGATGACATGATGACTCCAAGGGTACTCCAACGACCGACGCTGGTCCTGAACCGCAACTGGCAGCCGGTGAACGTGGCCACCGTGGCGCGGGCGCTGGTGCTGTTGTGGAACGAGTCCGCTCGCGTCGTGGACCCGGCCGACTACCAGACCTACACCTGGGAGGACTGGTCGAAGCTGCGCCCGCGCGACGGCGAGCGGTTCATCCAGGCCGTGCGGTTCCGGCTGCGGGTGCCGGAGGTGATCACGCTGACCGGCTACGACCGGCTGCCGGCTGCGGCCGTGACGTTCAGCCGGCGGAACATTTTCAAGCGTGACCGCTACACCTGCCAGTACTGCGGCGCGCCAGCCGGGCAGCGAGGAGCTGACGATCGACCACGTCGTCCCTCGTGCCCAGGGCGGTGAGTCGCGCTGGGACAACTGCGTGCTGGCGTGCCTGGCGTGCAACAAGCGCAAGGCCGACCGCACGCCGGAGCAGGCCGGAATGCGGCTGCGCAAGCAAGCCGGTCCGGCCGACGTGGAACCCGCTCTACGCGGCCCACGAGCGTGCGGATCGAAAGCTGGTCGAAGTTCGTCAGCGAGGCGTACTGGAACGTCGCGCTGGAGAAGTAGATGATCAACCAACGGCTCCCGGGCCTCAGTGGCCGGGAGCCCTTACACGAGTGTGCTCCTGGGAGAGCAGGCAGCCTCCAAAACTGCCGGACGGGGTTCGACTCCTCGCACTCGTGCTTGTTGCCGACGTGGCTCGACTGAGAAAGGCGCCGGTCTTGTAAACCGGTTGATGCTGGTGCAAATCCAGTCGTCGGCTCTTGTGAAACGTCCCGATGGTGTAACGGACCGCACGAGACCCTCCTAAGGTCTTGGTCCTGGTTCGACTCCAGGTCGGGATACTGAATTGAATACGCCCTGCGAGTGTGCCGGACGGCATGGCAGACTTCGAATCTGTCGGACGAGGTTCGATTCCTCGGCGGGGTACTTGAAGAGTTGAGGGTTGAGAGTTGAGAGTTGAGAACAAAGGCCCAAGCAGGCCCAAGTGCCATGCCACTTCTTGCGGTAAAACAGCTAAAGTTGGTAAGTTCAGATGTGCGGCCGCCGTGAGCAACTCCAAGACTTCGACGCCATGCCACGAGTGTTTTGCCAGCCTTGCCTGGCTTGCCTCAAGAAGTGGCCTGGCACTGGGCTCTGGGCTGGCTCTTATGTGTCGGTGGAATACTAGAGTTCTGAAACAACAACGTGGTCATTGAGCGACAGGGCATGTCGGATCAGCAAGCCCAAAAGGGCATCGGTACTGCGACATGATGTGTGCTGAATCACGAACACGTGATTTTCGTCATGCTCAACCGTGACGGCAACCGAATGGCCTTCGATACTAAGATGAAATGCTCCGTTCTCCTCTCGCAGAAACTCCGGCTGGCGTCTGAAGAACTCAGGAATATTCAGACGAATCGCGTCGTATGTTTCGAGTTTGTATTCGAGTCCCATTGGCGTATCGCACCAGTCGACTGTGGTTCGGACACGTGTTCCGTATACCCTTCGATTTTCGGAGCACGTTCACAGCCCAATTCTAGCCACTGCCACCCGGCCACTCCACTTCGGTCTTCCGATGCCTCTGCAGGGCTAGGCCGGTAGCGAGCAAGAAAAGGTGGTTTCTCGAGAAGAACCACCAAACGTATGAGTAGATGGGACAGAAGATGCGGTGCGCACCGCCGTGGTGTCAATTGCCGTTCCGTTCAAGCGTGGTCTTCGGATCGGCCGCGTGCGTGGGCTACGGCCTCTGAGTCGCTTTGGGCCAGAGGTTGAGGCCGACGTGGTGGACGGCGAATGATCTCACGATCACCAGCGGCGTCTCGTTCCTGGGCATCCTTCACGATCGAAGGGATGTCAAAGTTGAAGCGAGCGGCTCGTCGTTCTCGCAGGCTTCGAATCTCCGCTACAATCGGATCAGATTGCATCGTCTATCTCCAGAAGTTCCTGTGGCGTGCAAATCACAGGGGGTTCAAACCGCATTTCACGGCACACACGTTCGATCTGTGACCGTAGCGATGGGTTCGCGATGTGCTTGCAGTTCCAAGTCAACAGATATTCTACACCGTTGACCGCAGCAACGGAAATATGTAGAGCGTCGATTGCGGCCTTCTCGGGCAGCGGCACCCGAGCAAGAAGCGAGCGTGCCAAGGCGTTAACATCATCAGAGATTCTCAGGAGCGGAATCTTCTCCAGGTATGCCAGTCGTTCCTGAACGGCAACAGGATCTCCCTCGGAGCATTCGTCCAAAACAAATCGGGACACAAACAGTTCAAAGCGATGACGTTGATTGTCCCACCAGTCACGGGTTGTCTGCTGATTGGCCGCCACGCGAAGCACACTGCTGACGCGCATTGCCAGGTACCCGATGATGGTTGTCTCCAGGTAGACAGTCGGCTTTGTCTCGGACATCCTTGGTTGACCTCACGCTGGTCATGAGTGCTCGTCGAACAGGCGTTCTTCCCGGTTGTCGAGTAGTGACATCCTACCCAACATAGCTGCTCCTTAACACCCCAGAATGGCCCCATTGCCATGCCACTTCTTGTGGTAAAACAGCTAACGTTGATAAGTTCAGATGTGCGCAGCCGCGAGCAGCTCCAAGACTTCGACGCCATGGCACGAGTGTTTTGCCAGCCTTGCCTGGCTTGCCTCGAGAGAAGTGGCCTGGCACTGCGCTGGCTCTTGTAGGGCCGCTTCCGAACGCTGCAACAAACGGACCGCGTCGTCCCCTTCCGACGATTCCGCGATACCAATGCTAACATTCAGGGTCGAGGCGCCGTGCTTCGTCGGCAGCACGCACTTCGCCGCAGCCTGGCGAATGCGGTCGCCCACAACCATGGCTTCAGGAAGTCTCGTGTTCGGCAACAGCAAGGCGTAGCAGGCGCACTGATAGTGGCCGATCACGTCCATTTCCCTCAGGGTGCGCGTCAGGAGCAGTCGCGTTGTCCGCAAGGCCAAGTCGCCCGACGAGTGGCCGGAAGTCGCGACGATGTGGTCAAACTCATCGATCCGCACGAGCATGACTGAGAGGCTTGATCCACCCCGCTTCCATTCAGCCAGGCGTTGCCGGACCAGGCAGAAGAACGCTGTTCGATCGCACTCGTTCGACGAGAGTGCTTCCGAATAGCTGCCGACGACCTCCGAACTGTCCACGGTGTTCTGCTGGCAGGCATTCGGCGCGGACGAACTGGGCAGTGGATCTGCCACGCGCTGAGCCCGCTTGTCCGTCAGTTTATCCTTGCTCTTGTTGCCAACCTTCTGTCCGATGCCGGTCGTGGCATAATGGGCCGTACGGCCGTCGTGCCAGTGCGTACAGTTGCGGCCTGCTTCTTTGGAGGCGTAGAGTGCCTGGTCGGCCCTGCGCAGCATAATCGTCGGCTGTTCATTCGGCATGAACTGAGCAACGCCCACGCTGGCGGTGACCGCCAGTTCTTTCCCGTCCGATCGAAATGTGGCCTTTTCAATCGCCTGCCGATAGCGTTCCCCGGCTTGGCGAGCATCTTTGAGCGAGGTACTTGGCAGGATTACCACGAACTCCTCTCCCCCGTATCGCGCCGCCAGGTCCATCCCGCGCATGGTCTGCTGCAACACCCCGGCGATGCCGCGGAGCACTTCATCCCCCACTTGATGCCCATGCTGATCGTTGAATCTCTTGAAATGATCCACATCCAACAGAACGGCGGAGAATGGCGTACCATGGCGTTGGAACTCGGCAAAACGGCGTGCCATCTCGCTCTCCAGGGCGCGGCGGTTCGGCAGCCGCGTAAGTGCGTCGGTGCGCGCCTCCGCGACCTGGGATTCCAATGCCTTGGACTGTTCTTGAAGCTTTGTTTCCGCCTCAGTCAACCGCTCCTGCATCTGGCAGTTGATGGCGACCAACTTGGCAATCGTCGTCACAACCGCTTCCGAGTTGGGGGCCTCTTTCGAAGCCAACTCTTCATTGATTTCCTTCACGCGGGTATTGTGCGCACCCACGTCCGTGGCCACACGCGTGGTCAACTCATCCACCCGCGCCAGGATGTCCCGGGTCAGGAGTATCTTGTCTTTGTGCTGACTCACTGCGCGGAGTCGGTGGCGGCAGACCCAACATCCCCCAAGAAGCCCCAGGGTCGTGAACAGGATGGCGTACGCCAAATGGAAGATCAACGTCATGACGGTCACGGGAAATGAACTTCTTCTCTCACAGGATAATCGCGTCTCCGTCTGGACATCTCGCAGCGAGCGACTCGACGTCCGCACGTTTTGTTCGGGTTTCCATGACGGCCGGCCGGTACGTCACGAAGGCATCGACCCCCCATCGGTCCAACGACATAGCGACAGGCGTGTCACACGAGGCTCCCCCCCAGATTCGGCGATCCGTGCATTGCCAAAGAACTATACGTCTTTCTTGACGTCGCACAGGTACAGGACGGCGCGAGAATTGGGGAAGCTGGGCGATCACTGCACCTGTGGCGGAGGGACCGGTTGTAGGGCCCTGCGATGGGCCAAGGCGGCGACCTCCAGCCAACGAGTCCCCGCCGGCCGCTTTGCCCGATCCTCACTCCCTCGGCCGTCGTCCATCTGCTTGGCCTGGGGAGGACGGTCTGGCCAGGTTAGATGTGGCGGCAACCACGCCGGGTGCCCGAGCAGCCCTCGAGAACAGATGGCGTGGCCCCGTCCAGGCCCTCTTGACCGGCGGAGCGTTCCGTCCAGAGGGGGCCACGCTAGACTCCTTCACGAGCGAGAGTTGGGTCGGCCGGGGACACAGCAATGCGCTGCGCCAGTTGCAGGAGTTCCGCGACGGTGGCCTCGATCTCGTCGCACTGCTGGTCTCGCACGAGGGACTCCAGGTGCTTTGCGGGCTGGGTGAACGCAGGAAATCCTGCCGTCCCTCCGGCACCTTTAAGCCAATGCGCAAGGCGGCCCAATTCCTGGAGATCTTGTGCGCCGAGCGCCCGCTGCATAGCGGCGAGTTGGTCTTGAAGTCGCCGGATGAATTCTTCCACGGCCTCGCGGAAGGCAGGGCGTTCCATGGGAAGGGTGGAGTACAAGGCCGCACCTTCCAGGGGTCCTTCCGACAAGGGAGTTGGAGCTTCGTTCGTGCCCATGGAAGAAGCGTGCGACATGCTAGTGAGGTTCTCATGAGTGGATTGCGAGGTGTCGGATCTTGGATTCAGTCCGGTGCCGCCCAACATCTCGGCCACCGTGCGCACGAGCAGGTCGGCGTCAATCGGTTTGGTAACGTAGCCCGTGCAACCGGCGGCGCGGCATTTGCCTTCGTCTCCCTTCATGGCGTGCGCGGTCAGAGCGATGATCGGTACCGTCACGCCCTGCTGCCGTAGCAGAGCAGTGGCCATGTAGCCGTCCATGACCGGCATCTGCATGTCCATGAGGATCAGGTCGAACGGGCTCCTCATGGCGAGGTCCACTCCGATTTGCCCGTTTTCGGCCA
The DNA here is from genome assembly GCA_963700575.1 of uncultured Planctomycetota bacterium. GTDB lineage: Bacteria > Planctomycetota > Planctomycetia > Pirellulales > Pirellulaceae > JAJRVM01. The sequence goes on from CAVOYC010000007.1 coordinate 212,535, forward strand.
TCGTGACCTGCACGCCGGCGAGTTCCAACACGAGTCCGATCAGTTTTCGGTTCGTGTCGCCATCCTCTACCAGGAGAATACGTACCCCATCAAGCGACGGCAGAAAATCCTGCTCGTGTTCTCTCGCGCATCGCATGCCGTCCGCGACGGGAGCATCCAGAATCCGAACGCCGTCCAACGGCCCGGTGGCTATCGTCACGGTAAACGTGCTGCCCGTGCCGATTTCACTCGAGACGGCGATTCCACCACCGAGGGCCTGTGCAATCCGACGACTGATCGTCAGTCCCAGACCGGTGCCGCCGAATTGGCGGGTCACGGAGGTGTCAGCCTGGACGAACGGGTCGAAGATGGCGTCGAACTTGTCCGCGGGGATGCCCGATACCTGAATCGATCACTTCAACCACAAGTTGCGGATCGAACTCATCCTGGACAAGCTGAGCACAAATCCGCACTGTCCCCGCCTCGGTGAACTTGATGGCGTTGCTGACGAGATTCATCAGCAACTGCCGGATGCGTGCCGGATCGGTCCAGATTGTTTCAGGCACACCGCTGTGCCAGTGGTAGTCCAGCGTCAGATTCTTTTCCAGCGCCTTGACCCGTAGCACGGACACGATTTCGCTAATGATTTCGTGCGGCGAACAGCGGACTTGCTCGACCTCTAGTCGGTCTGCTTCGATCTTGGACAAATCGAGGACGTCGTTGACGAGGCTGAGAAGGTGTTTTCCGCTGGTGTGGATGGTTTGAAGGTAGTCCTCGCGATCGGCTTCGTCGCACCGGTGGCCGCTCTTACAGAGCAGGTCGGTGAAGCCGATGATCGCATTGAGCGGCGTGCGGATTTCGTGGCTCATATTGGCCAGAAACCGGCTCTTGGCGACGTTGGCCGCTTCCGCCGCCTCCTTCGCCTGGACCAATTCCATTTGGATCTGCTCGCGACGCGTGATTTCCTTCCGAAGCTCGGCGGTCCGTTCGAGCACGCGATCCTCCAACTCGTCGTGCGCCTTCTTGAGTGCGTCATTCGCCAACTTCAGCGACTTGTCCGACGTATCCACGCGATCCAACATGCAATTGAACTCGGTGCACAGGGTGCCCAGTTCATCCTCGGACTGGCGCTCGACGCGAATGGAATAGTCGCCCAAAGAGGTAATCTCGGACGCGGCCTTGGCGAGCCGCTGTATCGGACCGGAAATGCTCCGCTGCATCCACACGACGAGCAAGACAGAACCAGTAAGTGCGAGCACAAGCACTATCGCGACGATCTGCGCATTCTGCACTAACTGGCTGTCAAGGTCATCGGTATTTGCGCACAGATAAAGGGTGCCCAAGCGGTCCTCGCGGTCCCAAACGCCGCGGACAATCTCGATGTGGCCCGCTTCCGTGAACCGACAGACGTCGTTGGTAGTCGGTGGCGCGGGTGGCACGGGATCGAGTCCGGCCGGATATGCCGCCAATGCCTGGCCGGAATCGTCATACAAGACGGCGAAACGTACCGTGGGCTGGGCTTGCAGCGAGGCCAGCAACTGCTTGGCGGCAGGAACATCCTTGAAGCTCAGGACCCCGGCGCTGTTGAACGCGAGCATCTTGGTTTGCGCTGCAAGTGCCTCGCTCTTCAGTGCGCGCATCGTGCGGACTTCATTCAAGCATGACGCCGGCACAGGCCATGGCCAGCGCGGCGCCCACGGCAACGACCGACAACATAATCAGCTTGGTCTTGATCGACCAGCGACGAATGGAAAGCATGTCAACTCCTCATGAAGCTATGGTCGCCCGAACGCGAGGTGCGTTGTGCGGGCCCGAGACTCACCGCGCGGTGGCAGACCTTCAATGGAGGCTGCAGTCCGTTGTGAGCCCACAGGTTCTCCCAGGTTCAGCAACTTAGCGTCCATGCGGAGTCGCGATCGTCGAGCTGTGTCGACATTGATTTCAAATCGAACACGATCTCCATCGATGAAAAAATTGACGTCCCCACCGTTTTCGGCGAAGCCAGGCGTCTCGCCGACGACGAGCAGGACCGTGTCTTGTGTGTTCCTGATGAGAGCCGTTTGCTGGTCGGGTGGAAGCGAGTGGCTGACAAACAAGATGTGACACGGCTGATTGTACTGGTCCGAAGAAGCGAACCGTCGCACGACGATTCGCCGATCCTGAATGGTCTTCTTCGATGCGATGTCATCGAGTGTTCCGCCAAAGGAATCTTCGCCAACAATCCCAATAACAAACGGGTCGCTGGTGTTTCGAAACATGGTCTCGGGCCATTCGATGTAGCGGCCAAAGCTGTAGAGAAATACCGCCTTGACGGTGTATTCGTTGGGGAGACTCACTGCCGGTTCAGCGAGTTGGGCGCGGGCGGCTGCCGCTGGCGACCACCACAACCACATCAGCACGACCACCGCCACCACCGCGCAAGACCGGCGGCCCGCAGCTTGCGCACGGTGCTGGACCGCGGGCGCAGGAGCACACGGACGCGCGGTACACCACGTCCAAGCAAGTCCGCGGGGGGATGGTTTCGGTGTGCCACTCATGGCGGGACCGGTCTCGGGCAAGGTTGTTGGAGGTGCACGGAGCCTGAGCAAATCTAGCTTACGCCGATCCGCCGGGGGGTTAGTATCGCCAAACAAGCTGGCCATAGACCTCGGGCTCGACGTCGGTATGAATCGTTCCCGTCCAGGGGTCGTTGCCGAACTCCTGATGCGGGCCTTTCAACAGGTTGCGGCCCACAACGGACAATTCAAGATTCTTTTCGCAGTGCCAGCACAGCCGCGCATCGCCAACGATATAGCTGGAAACGCCAAAAGCTGGGAGGTGATCGGCGTAACGTCCAATCAGGTCCAACTCCCAATGACAGCCCAAGTCCCAGGACGATTGCAGGTATACCTGATTACGCGGACTTTGACCTTCAGCCACTTCTGCGTCAGCCACGCTTCCCGCTGCGGCGTGCAAGTCCAGTCGCAGCATGGTATAAGCGGCCTGAAGTCGCCAGCCAGGGCGGACCTTGTAGTTGGCCGCCAATTCGAAGCCATAGGTTTCTCCGCGCATGGCATTTTGGAACGGGCGGGGGAGGAAGACGACGCCGCCCGGACCCGGCATGGGTGGCCCCTGCACCAAGGTGATCAAGTCCTCGTAATCGTTGTAGAACATGGCGAAGTCCCAGGAGAGCCGGTCCGTGGGTTGCCCACGGATGCCCGCCTCGTATGCCAGCATTTGCTCCGATTCGACGGACCGGTTTCCCAGCAAGAGTGGGAAAACCGGTCGCGGAAAAATGCTGATAGGCGGCAGCAGGAGTCGGCCATCGTCCTCGTACCGGGCCGGTATTCTGACGGCGCGGGAAACCGCCGTCCAGAGGGAATATCTCGAGCTGGGCGTCCAGAGGAGTCGAACGGTCGGTTGGTATTCAAAGCCTGTATAGTCATTGAGCTCAAACTTCGAACCCAAAGTTAAGTACCAGACGTCCTCGCTCAATGCGATCTGGTCCTGGAGAAAGCAACTGTACAGGTTGGCGGCCCGCTCTTGCGGCCGGAAACTCAGGGCGGTGAGGCCGTCGTGAGTGGAGTCCGCGGTGAATCGGTAGCCCAAGCCCCAGATCAACTCCTGATAGTTCCCCAGCGGAAACCGGTGCTGAAAATCGAAATCCACCGTGTCCCGGTCCTCCGCAAAAAGATACTTGGGATAGTGCCGCTGAGTGCGATCGTAGTAGATCTTGGCGGTCCAGTCCGACTTGTCATCGATTATCCGCTTCCAGCGGACCAGCGCATTGCCACCGTCCACGTGGGGACTGTCGGTTCTCCGGGAGGAGAATGGAAAGACGGGGGCGGGGAACAGGCTCTGGTCACCGCTGTACCCGTTGTAGTAATCGCCCTGAAAGGTAATCGTGTCATCCGCGCCGGCGTTCCAATCCAGGCGGAAGCCGCCTCGCCCCTGGTTCCAGGCGTCAACGGCCTCATCGCCAGGCAAATAGCCGGGAGCGCGATCGAACCATTTCCCGTAGAGCCGAAAGCTCAGGTCGTCTCCAATCTGGCCGCCGTAGCGGGCCGAGGTGAACGCCTGCTGGTAGGTTCCTCCACCAACTTCAACGTAGACGCCTTGCGTATCCTGCGCGTTCTTCGTGATGATGTTGATCACGCCGTTGACAGCGTTCGCGCCCCACACCGTGGCCCCGGGACCGCGGATCACTTCGATCCGCTCCACGTCCTCCAAGAGCACGTCCTGCACGTCCCAGAACGTGCCGGCGAACAGCGGGGTGTACACGTCGCGCCCGTCAATTCGCACCAGCAGTTTGTTCGCGAACCGGTGATTGAATCCACGTACCGACACCGCCCACTTGTTGGAGTCGATTTTCGCCACATCCAGGCCCGGCACCATCCGCAGGACCTCGGGAATCTCTTTGGCGCCGCTGCGGCGGATCATTTCGTTGGTAATCACGAAAACCGCCGCGGGAGATCTGCCCACGGTGCTCTCCTGCCGTGAAACTGAGGAGACGGGCATGTCCAACGACGCAGATCCCGTCGCACCGGCCACCCTGACTTGGGAGAGTTGCCCGATATCCTTGTCGGCCATCTCCAGCAAACTGTCGAGGCTGCCGGGCTGGGCCGGGGCCTTGTCCGACAGTGTACCCCCGGCCCGGGAAGCCGGACCTTCGGGAGCAGTCTGCCCTGGGGCTACGGACACTCCCATGAGCAGAGACGCCAGGAAGACCCCGACGACGCACCTGCGGGCGCCCCGCTGAAACCCGGTCTGGTCCATGACCGAACCTCCGTGTGTGTTAACCGCCTGTGTTTCAGCCGCGCTCTGGCGGGAGAAGCCGGTGATACCTGTTTTCATAGGATGGAGGTGAACTCCATCACATCCCGGGGAAATCCTGTCCCCTCTTCCTTTTTTCGACGTTTCATCCACCCTCATCAGGCAAATAACGAGCAAGCGCCATAGGCTGAACATTCGTTTAAGTTGTGAGGAGTCACCGCCCACCTCGCAACTTCTACACGATGAAGCCGTGTTTGCGCCGAACAGCGTGCTTCCATTGGCGATGGCCCGTCTTGGCTCTACAGCCGGCCTTATCGCTATGCTCGCTCTGACCGGAACTCTTGCCCGGTTCTTGTGCTCGTTATTTTCTGGCCACCGGAGCACTAATCTATACTCCTATAGCAGTACCCCAAATTCCTATAGCAGCACCCCCACCGCAGCCTTCTCGAAGGACACCTTGTGATGCAAGACATCGACCTGCCATCGCCGCTCGACCAGACTTCACTGGAGACGACATGGTGCCAGGGTACCACGAATGAGACGGACGAAACGCCCGTGGCACCGGACCCGCTTCGACCGGGCGCGATGGTCGAAACGCTGAGTCAAACGGCCAAGGTCATGATCATCGACGATGAACCGTTGAACGTCAAAGTCGTTCAAGAGCACCTCAAGCTTGCCGGTTATCAGCACTTCGTGACGAGCACCGATCCCAGGCCGGTCATGGAGATGATCTCGCGGGAAATACCGGATGTCATTCTGCTCGACGTCATGATGCCACACGTCAGCGGGCTGGAGATCCTGCAAGATGTGCGTGAGGATGAACGGTTGGCGTACCTCCCGACGATTGTGCTGACGGCTTCCGACAACGAGCAGGTCAAAATCGAGGCCCTGAAGCTCGGTGCCGCGGACTTCCTGAACAAACCCGTAAGCGCTGCGGAGCTCGTCTTGCGAGTGGGCAACGCTTTGCTCGTGAAGGCCCACCATGACCATCTGAAAGACTACGCGCGGGAACTGGAGCACGAGGTTCGGCGGCGGACATCGGAATTGGCCGCTTCGCGACTGGAACTGATCCACTGCTTGGCCCGGGCGGCGGAGTATCGCGACAACGAGACGGGCCGTCACGTCATCCGCGTGGGTTGTTACGCCGCGATTATCGCTCGGAAACTTGGGCTCGACGAACGGACCGTGGAACTGATTGGGCACGCGGCTCCCCTGCATGACATGGGAAAGGTGGGCATTCCCGACCACATCCTGATGAAACCCGAAAAGCTCGCCCCCGAAGAGTATGAGATCATGCAGAAACACAGCGTCTACGGCAAGTATACCTTCGAGCCGATGTCTCATAACGAGTGGCGGACGTTCAGGTCACACACGTTCTTGGGGGAAATGATCATGGATGTCGATAGCTCGCCAATTATCACGATGGCAGCGAAAATTGCCCTGACCCACCACGAGAAATGGGACGGTACAGGTTACCCGTTGGGGCTGTCCGGCGAAGACATTCCCCTGGCCGGACGAATTACGGCCGTGGCCGACGTCTTTGACGCGCTGAGCAGCAAGCGTCCCTACAAGCCGGCGTTTCCCCAGGAAAAATGCTTCGCAATCATCCAGGAGGGAAGCGGTACGCATTTTGATCCGAAAGTTGCCGAGGCATTCTTGGCGTGTCGGGAAGCCATTGTTGAAGTTCGCATGCAACACGTGGACATTGAATAGGCAGTTTCCGGATCGCCCAGACGGTCCGAATACCGCGCCGCGGAATACTCGGTATGACACTGAATCTTTTTCCACTGACGATTGACCTGGCCTTGATGATGTTGGCGCTTGTCGCGGGATTCTGGCTCGGTCGCCGGCACCGTGTGTCTCGCGCTGAGGAATCACGAACACGATCCTCCGCGGGCGGCCGAAAACCAGCTTGTTATTGATGAGCCCAGCCTCCTCGCCACGGCCGAAGAGGCCATGCCCCAGCGTGAGCCGCTGCCGCAACCGTTCGAATCGGAGGTTCCGCCCGCACGAGCTTGCCGCAGACTTCAAGGTCATGATCGTTGACGATGAGCCGATAAACATCCAGGTGACTCAGGAGTACCTCAAGCTCGCCGGATACCAGAATATCATCGGCGTGAGCGATTCGCGGACGGTACTGAGCAGGATCTCGCAAGTTCAGCCCGACGTCGTGCTTCTGGACATCATGATGCCCGAGGTCAGCGGCTTGGAGATCCTGGAGCGGATCCGTGCGGAAGGGCAATGGGCGTATCTGCCTGTAATCGTGGTCACGGCTTCCGACAATGAACAGACGAAGGTTCAGGCTTTGGAACTCGGAGCCACTGATTTCTTAGGCAAGCCGGTGAACGGCACGGAACTCGTTCCCCGCGTGCGCAACGCGCTGCTGGTCAAGGCCAACCACGATTACCTGAAGCACTACGCCAAGGAGTTAGAGCGTCAGACGCGGCAATTGGAAGCGCAGATCGCCCAGGCTCGAACCGACGCGCTGACCGGCTTGGCAAACCGCCGCGCTCTCGACGAGGAACTTCAACGCCGGTTCGCCGAGTGCCAACGCACCGGTTCGCCGCTCTCCGTAATGCTGCTGGACGTGGATCATTTCAAGATTTTCAACGACACCCATGGCCACCGAGCCGGTGACGAGGCCCTGCGAGTCATTGCCGGAGCGCTCCGCGGGGCGATGCGGCAGATGGATCTGGTGACGCGCTACGGCGGCGAGGAGTTTCTCGTGATCCTTCCTGGCACGGCCATTGACGGCGCAAGGCTCGTGGCGGAGCGCACAAGGCAGGACATCGGCAAGACGACCTTCCGCTACGACCGCAAGGATTTGTCATTAACGGTCAGCATCGGGGTTGCCCAGCTCGCGGCCAACGAGCACGTGGCGCGAATGCTTCAAAGAGTCGATCACGCCATGTACGCATCGAAAGAGGCGGGCCGCAACAGGACCTATTGGCATGATGGCCGGGCAATTCATGCGGCTCTTGAGGAATCCGCCGTGAACCAACGGGCGTCGCGATCCCAGACAACACCGTCGCAACAAGAAGTGGGGGTCGCGCCACCACCCTCACCTTCCCTGGCTCCGACGCCACAAAAGACCCTGGCACACGCGAGTCAGGAACCGCCTGACCCCCTTGGGTCCCCGTGTGATCGGACTGCATTCCTCCGGTACGTCCGCCAACGGATTGCGGAATGGAATCGGGGTGGAACCACGTTTTGCGTGCTGCTGGTTCGATTTGAAGAAGAGGATCGCACCATGGAAACCGAGTCGCAGGAGGCACGCGAAGACGCGTCGCGTCTGGTTACCCGGATTCTGAATGGAGCCGTCCGGGAGATGGACTTGATCGGCCGATATGACCGCGAGTGCTTCAGCTTGCTGCTGCCACAGACCACACGCCACGAGGGATGTATCGTCGCCCAACGCCTGTGCGAGAGTATCGACTTGAGCGTTCCGCCTTTCCATCGACAGTCCAGTACCATTCACCGTGAGAATCGGTGTGGCAGAAGTCGTCGAGGGCGACGACGTGGTTCGTCTGCTTCAGCGGGCCGAAGCAGCCATGTCAGCCGGGGAAAAGAACGGCATCGGTTGTCACAATGGTCAGTGGCCGGAGGTTGTTGAACCGATCGCCCAATCGCCAACCTCAGCAGCGTCGGCCGAACCCGGTGCCGCCGGAATTGACGACCCGATTTCGACCGTATAGCCTGATGCAGCTCGGCGTCATCCCTATACCCCTGCTCAGGTTGCGGTCCGCTTACCTGCACGTCGCGCCACTACGATCAGTACTCCTCCAACGATCGCGGTAACGACGCCAAGGACTACCCCGACCAATGTCGTTACGAGTGAAAAAGAGATCCCACCAGCGAGGCTGCTGGGCGACGGCGTTTCGGCCGCGGAGAGTTCGTTGAAGGAATGCACCATTCCCGCAATGGTGCCTGCCAGCCCAAGAATCGGCATCGCGACTGCGATGAGCAGTAAGGCCACGCCTAAGAAGAACAGTCGACTCTTCTTGATTCCACGTTCACTCGGTGATTCGTAGCGATTCGTCATCGTCTCCATCACGATATTGAAGGCCAACGCCGATGTCGTCTCGAACCCGGTGAACATGAGCGAAAGGCAAACGATGCTACCATACGCCGACGTTAATCATGCCCCGGAAGTGACGTGTCCGTGCGGAAACGACAGGCCTAATGGTCAGTTGAGTTGATTTACGCAGTCCCGCCATGGAGCCATGCCACAAAACGAGTCCGAGATCGCCAGGTGAGGTCCGTTGCGATTCGTTTCTTTGACGATGATATGATTACGAATTGAAATTGGCTAGACTGTTCGTAACACTCTGGCGTCCAAAACCGAATTGGTGGTAAATCCATGCGCTACCTTCTGTTCTACCTTTTGGCGATTATCCTGCCGCCGGTCGCTGTCTTCATCTGTGGTACGCCTAGTCAAGTGATCCTGAATGTTTTTCTGTGGCTCTTTGGGTGTCTTCCTGGAGTAATCCACGCAATCTACGTTGTCGCGAAACACAGAGCCAGCGAAACGAATCCAACGCTCCGGCTCTGAATGAGAGATGGAGACATCCGTCACAGCCGTTTGCCGCCAGTCCAGCGACTCGCGCTCGTATCAAACCATGGCTTCTGGCTGCAGATCAAAAACCTCTGCAGAGATGAGTTTTGGACCGCAGTTCTGGCCGCGTCCAGACCAGCGCGCTGAACCGCCCATCTCATTCTGAGATTTCGGTCCTTTCTCGGCACCCTTCCGATGTCAACGGTTCCGCCTCAAACTGGCGGGAGTTGCCAACCTCCAAGTTTTTCTTCGAGCACTTTCATCACGGCCAGAACTTCATGCTCTTGCCAGTGTCGGCCGATGACCTGTACTCCGATCGGTAACTTGTCCTCGAAACCTGCGGGCACGACGCCAGCCGGTTGGCCTGTGAGGTTCCATGGCATGGTGTAAGAGGCACCCTCAATGTGGTTGATTGTCTTCATATGCTGCGGTGCAGGCCCAGACCAGGGCGGCGAAATGTAGATCTCGCATTCGCTCATTTCAGAACGCATGTCACGTTTGAACTTGTAGATGTCGATGCTGTTGCGAAAGTAGGCATCCGCACCGTTACATTCACGGCGGGCGTCATCGCCCATGGCCTTGGCCAATTCCTGGTATTGGTTCCAGAGAACATGTAATTCCAATTGCTCGTTTTCAACGTCAAAACCACGCGAACGATAGAGATCTGCATGTTCACGCATGAAGCGAATTCCCTCACCGTAACGCAGACCTACAGCCCTCATATTGAGCTTGTAGCCATCCTTGATCGCCTTTGGACAATGTTCTTCAATCCCTGCCACTTCACCTTCGAGTGCATTGACGGCCCGTCTGACAGCACGCTTCATTGTCGGCGTGGGCTCTTTGAATCCGTTATCGGTGAAGAATCGCACCCGCAAACGCTTCAGATCGACATCTTGAGACTTGCCCAAAGGAGATGCAGGAAGTGTGGAATCCATGTTCCCGTGCACGGGATCAATCATGTTTGTCAGTACGAGTTCCAAGTCGGTCACTGTTCGAGCAATTGGTCCATATCCGACGCGTGGCCACTCAATCTGGGCTGGCACGCTCAGGAACCCACTGCCGCCGCCACCGGCACGGTTTGTCGTCGTCTTGAGGCCAAAAGTGCCAGAGAAATGCGATGGACAACGAATACTGCCACCCCCATCACCACCAAGCTCAGCCGAGCAAAGAGCCGCGGCGACGGCTGCGGCACTTCCACCACTGCTACCTCCTGGCGTGCGCGCTAAGTCCCACGGATTGTTTGTTACTCCGTATAATGGATTCCTTGTTTCAAATGTTCCACACCAACTCGGCACATTCGTCTTACCCATCACGATAATGCCTGCTTTGCGGAGCAGCGCTACTGGTGTCATGTCCTTGCTTGGTATTCTCCCACGCTGCGTTACCATTCCATTCGTGGATACGAAGTCAATGGTATCGAACGAAGCCTTGATGGTCATGCAGCCTCCTTCGAGGGGGCCAGCGTTCTGCTCTCTAATCTTTTTGTCGGCTTGTTCGGCGCGACGAAGAGTCTGCTCAGGGTTGAATTGTACGATCGCATTGAGCTTGGGATTTATGCGCGCATGGCGGACAATGTATGCCTTGGCCAATTCCACAGTCGAGATTTCACGCGCCTTCAAGAGTCTGAGCTGTTGATGCAGCGGCATCATGGCAAGCGCATCGGCGTCTCGATCGACTTGTGCCCCATCAATTTGCTTCTGACCCAAAATCACACCGCCTGCCAAAGCGGCTGCTGCTTGGACCATTGTCCTCCGGGAAACGCGAATTGGGCCAGCTGTTTGTGTCTTCACTCGAATTGCCCTTGACAACGAAATCCAATCGCAATGACGTAGTTCCCAAGTTTCCGTGGTTTTGCGACGCACTACCGTGGTTCGTTCAGAATAAAGCGATAGACGTCTTCGTAACTCGCCGGTTCGGGAAAGTGCCGCTCGTAGGCAAGGCGTTCCGCACGCGGTAGCGAACAAAACCAGTCAGTCCATTCCCTAGAGTAGGCATTCCACGCATCGGGTCGCGGCCACATCTCGTCCGGCAAAACCGACGGGAACACAATCCAGGGCGGATCTTTCCACGATTCAACCTCGAACTGAAACGACACCATAGACCAATCACACTCTCCACAAACTGCGATCGTCTTGATCCTTCAACTGCATTCTGCTTCTATCAACGTCCATTCCAAAACCGGTCACATTACGAGGCGCTCGTTGCGACTCCGCGGATTTGGGCGTTACTCACGAGGCGCCGGTTGTATCTCCCATTTATCAAGAATCTTGTCGTATCGGTCAGTTTGTTCTTCCCAGCGATCGATCAGTCTGTCCAGCCGCTGTGCTTGTTCCTCGGCCTTGTCGTTTATTTTGTCACCGCGTTCGATTTGCTCATCGCCTTTGTCGAGCTGGCGCTGATATTGTTCAGTCTGCCGTTCGTATTCGGCGTCATTTATGGGAGCAGCGACCGGTCTGTTTTGGCATCCGGCGCATGCCGTGATTACGGTAGTCGCGAAAACAGAGAAGACGAAAGCACGCATGGTCCTATCGTCCAACAGTTTTTGCTTCGTAAACGTGTACGCTTCGCGGATCGTCTGAAATGCCCCAAATATCGGTCGATGAATGGAATATAGACCTTCACGCCTACTTTGGCTTCACGGACCGGCGACCGAACTGCGACAGCAACGCATCGAAGTGGACGTTGACACGTGTCCGTCGTCAACTCAACAGGAGGCAACAGAGAGGTCCTCTTTCTCTGCTGCCTCCTGTTGCCAATATGCAGCACGAGGATCACGAGGGCATTACTTCTTGTCCTTCTTTGCCGGTTTGGCCTCGCGTTTCATGATCCAGGTTGCACCGTCCATTGTGAATTCGTAGGTGTTAGCGTCAATAGCTGTGAATTTCGCCTCGCTCTCAAAGGGAATTTCATCTCCTTCAGGAGAAATCATGTAGCCTTCTTTGCACGTTATCACGTTCTTTGCGGATTTCACGCACAACGTCCTACCGCGCGTTCCCGTATCCATGAACGACTGGATTTCCAACATCTTTGTCTTGGGATCCCAGCCGAAAACATGGAGCGCCTTCTTTGAATCCATGATAACCGCGTTCTTCGCTGAAGACAGGCGGCCTTTCGCCTGATCAGTCATCCCATCCGGCGTAGCAACCGTCCAGGTGCCTTTCATGAAACTCCACGCCTTTACAGCTTCTTCCAAAGTCATATCTTCTGCTGAACAAGCTGATGTAATACCTGCCACACCCAACAGAGCAATAATGGCAATCATCTTCTTCATGCTACTAACTCCACAATAAAATCAGGTTGATGAAACTCAACGATCAGACCATACGGACCGGACGAGGCGAGTACCATTGTCCTATGCTCACGAGGGCGAAACAACCCGGGCTATAGCGCCATTAACTGTAGCGGTCACGCCAGTGCTATATCCCCGCGGCCACGCAAGTTGTAAGCAGACGTACGTGCCAGATTTTGAAGTGCATCTTCGGCATCAGAGATCGAACCCACCATCACGTACCCGCCAAAATCTTGGACATGATCGAAAGCATCCGACACAAGTCACGCAGAACTACCGCTCAGCTGATTCCCGGAATACTGTCCTTGGACGGGATCAATCGGCAACCCTACCGGCGAGCCGGCGGCGGATAAAACGGCAAGTGGGAAGCTGCTCCTGGAGGCTTCCCACTTCTTCCTCGGTAACCCTCGATCCCCACAGATCCACACTCTTCAACTGCTTCAGGTTCGCTAACGCAGACAAATCGGATACGTTGGTATCACGCAGATGGAGCACCTCCAGGCTTCCTAACGTCGCCAAGGGCGACAAATCGCTTACAGGAGTCCCAGATAGATCCAACACTTTCAGGTCGCTCGACTTGGCTAGTGGAGACAGATCGGTGACTTGGGTGTTCGACAGATACACTTCCACCAATTCCGTCAAGCCAGACAATGGAGACAGGTCGGCCACTTGACTGTCGTTGACGAACAGGGCTTGGAGATTCGACATTTTCGCGACTGCAGAGATATCGCTGACATTCGGACAGGAAACATACAAGCCCTTGAGCCGAATGATTCCGGCCAGCGGAGATAGATCGTCAATGTCTTCCCCGCCGATCATCAGGCCTTGGAGCTGGGTTAACGACGCCAATTCCGACAAGTCGTTCACTTGCAGTCGGGGCAAGTTAACCTCCCTCAAGCCTGTGAGCCGCGTGAGCGGCAAGAGGTCCCTGGCCTCGGCCATCTGCACCCAGCATACGGAACTGACAAACTCGGCACCTATCCGGTTGCAAAGCCAATCGGGACCGGGGGGATTGGCATCGAAGTCAAGCTCCTCCACCTCTTCATCCACCTGATAAGAATAGGCTATGCTTCCCCCCGCCTTTCTCACCAAATCAATGGCTGCCTGCTATTCCTTTACCTGCCGAACCTTCCATCCCAGTAGTACACACAAGACTGCCATCACCACCATTAGGTCCGGAGGCTAATCCGAGACAGATGTCTTAGTCGTGGGCCAAGCACGGTGCCTTAGTCCATTTCTTGCTAGTGATTCGGTGCTGCACAATCGTTCGTTTGCCGCTACATCACCGTAACTGCTGGTCGATTTCGGCATAGCTCAATGATAGCCGGATGCCTCGCTGCTTTAACGAAGAAAGACCGACAGTTTCCCATCGGTCTTCATGGCCTTCACTTTGCTGGAGGTCCTTACTTCTTAATGCGTTTGAATTCTCCGGGCGGCTCGTCCGGCATCTCTACTCCTCCAACTGAGATGTTCTTCCTTTCGTGTTTAACGATGTCTTCGCTCATCCGAGTCATTGTGATAGTCACGTTGGTTATCATGCCGTCGCCCGCAACCTCACGTTGCTTCATTTGTATCGTGTTTTCATCCACGATTGTGTAGGCAGTCTCAAAACGTCCACCTATCGTGTCGAATCCTGATCCGATGATCTGCTTCTTTTCTGCTGCCCAGCCGCTCAAGCCTTTCCCTTCGAGCAACAACACCTCGTTTACAAACAGGGCTGCTTCCGATTCGATAACGCTTTTGCTCAACCCCCATTTGAATTTGGTCGTAAATTTGATGGTGTCTCCCTTCTTCACAGCAAAAAGGGCGTCATTCGGAGCATCCTCAGGAGCCACTAGTTCCACCCCCCAAGTACCAATCATCCACTCCATCGGTTTCAAGTGCTCATAATTCGGTCCAGGCTCATCAGCCCCAAACGCAGCCCCACAAACAAACATCGCGGCGACGGATAATATCGTGAATCGTTTGATAATTTGCCTCCTTAATGAAGTGGCAGTCACTTGGCCGCCTTTTTGCCTTTGGTGGGTGCAACTCGTTTGAGCGTATAGACAGGGCCTTTACCTTCCACACGAAATCCTCTTCGCTCAAGCTGTTGCCATGTCATTGTGCCTTTGCTCGTTACTTTCACGACGGCTTTGAGCATGGTCTTTTCACCCTCGCGGTTGACGCCCTCCAGCGTCAAAGTGCCCGTTTTGGCTTCAGGGTCTAATACAACATTCCCAAGCCCCACGCCGCCCGCCGAATCCACCGACGCATTGACAATTCTCTTCTCAGCAGCATTCCAGCCTACGAGGTTTTTGGCGGAAAATGGTTCAGCCCCCTCCAATTCAAACCTCACATCCTCCATTACTGCTTGCCGGTTGAGAATCCATCTCCAGGACGGTGTGTCATTTCCCGGTGGTTTGTTGGCACGTCTCGTCTCAGCCGTACGTTTACTGGCACCCTCCCGTGCTCGGGACCAATGCTCACTCGAGGTTGCGCCCCTCTTCCAACCATCGCAGACGCAGTTCCACGCGACGCGAATCGTTCATGTTGAGCAAGCGAGCCGTCGCGCGGCCGATAGGCGTTAGGCCGAGAATCCGGCCGCCAGCAATTTCAAAGTGGTCGGACCATTCATCGGTTCGAGGATTGAATACTTCGACTTTGTCGCCGGTGTTGGGATCAATGCTTGAAAGACTCGGGCCTTTGAATGCGTTGCATCGGTCACATGCGTATGCAAGATTACCCAACTCGTCGCGCACCAGATCCAAATGCTGCTTGGCTATGATATGTTCCAGGTGAAAGGGGATGAACGGCGTCGCATCCTGCGGCATATGACAGTATTCACAGCGGTCGCCGGCACGCCTTCGCACTAACTCGCGGGTAGAGGCGTCCATGCTATGAAGGGCGCCCCGCTAGAAAGCGGCGCGCCTTCGACTGGATGATAGAGATCACATCCACAGCTTCCACAAAGTCCTTGTAGGCCACCTCTTCATCCGGGGTTAGCGTCCCCTCGTTGGCCTTCCGTCTCAATAATTCTATCTCTGCCTGCATTTCCTCGTCAGCGCGCAGGTCGGCAAGTCGGCGCGCCAACTCCGGAGTGAAGGCCTTGGCAACGGGGTCCAGAAAGCGATCTAGATAGCTGGTCGTGCTCATGTCAGCATTATACTACAAAACGGTTGCAGTTTGGCAAGAGATTGAAGTGGAAGGAACGCTGGGGCAAGCGAGACACCGTTCCGATGGTTGCGGCACGTCGAGTTGACAGGTTTTACACCGCTCGTGTGGAGGTCCTTTTCTGGCGTTTCGAAGCCCCCTCTTACCCGATCCGGGGCCGACCGCATCGGGCCTCTGATCAACCCCTCTGCCGTGCCATGGCATTTGTCAAAATCGGTGGTTTGATAACGCATTTCGGAAAACGTGTGAGCTGTTGGGAATTCTGCCTCCTAATTGCAGACAACCGTGCAGCGCAATAAACGTTGACGATCCGGTAAAGTAACAGGAGGCTCAATGATGATTACAGAGTCCGAACCAGCTGCACACTGGAGGGTGCCACGCGTTGGGCTGTGACGTGCCATGGATCACGGGCAGCATGCACCCGACGGGCAGCACGTGCCGTCCGAGGGGCTATGAACTCCTGGAGATGCCACTCTCCCGCTTTCGCCAGGCCCAAGCCGGGTTCACGGTCACGCTCGGCGACAGACTGCCGCAGATCGAAGCGGAAAGAAGCGGCGACGAGTCGGCGCCTGCCATCGGAGAGAGGGCCAAACAGATCCGAAAACAACTCAGTGCCTTGATGAACTCCAGCTACTTGTGACGTGAGGCGACTTACGGTGCCCGGCAGAGGAGATAATCGGACCATTTTCGAAGCGGCTTCACGGCCGCAGCGATCGCTCTACCGCTTGGCCTCCTGCCACGCAGCATTATGTGACACGTCCACGTCACCGCAGCTACCGCACTTCACCTCGCTTCACACCACTCCGGCTACCCAGTCCGTTCTTCGCGACCGCTCACACGCGATGCCACTCCACTGACACTTCCAGGGCACTCGCAGCCCGGTCGCTATTAATTCAGAGTATATTGTCTCGCCGCTCCACCCCCGGCTCCCGCCCCCTGTCACCTCGCACCTTCGTGGCTACCGTTCTTGGTTAGTCACCGTTTCTTGGGAACCCCTTCAGGCTAACTGCCCTTCGGTTCGCTTGATTCACCTTTTGCTCCCTTCTCGCTTCGGTGGCGTAGGCCATTCCAGGTATAGGTCTCAGCAGCATTCTCCACGGCAGAGATTTTGGTGACCTTCCCTTTCTCAATCACCACTTCGACAAGTACTGGCCAAAGTTGCCTTCCATAGTCAAACTCACCTATCGGCAACTGCACGACCCCCGTAAACCACTTCGCTTTCAGCGGCAACTTTGCGCCATCAATTATATCGCCAATTCTAACTAAATCGCCGCGTCTGTTCCTCGCACTAAACGCGACGAGCAACAATTCACCTCGATCGAGTGCCCATTTGGCCTCTGATCAGCAGGTTGTGGTTACAGCCGGTGTCGAGAATTGCAGGGAACCGTGGGACACGAGGATCTAACTGCACCACGCCTTTCTCGGATAGGCTGATCCAGAGAACGATCTGCTCACGCTTGATAGGAAAGGCTCGCCCGCGAACTTGCACGCTGCTGGGTTGCTCGAAGTAGGGCAACTCTTGGATGATCCGTCCCACGCGCGAGCATCCCCGTTCTAAACGTCCCAGGACGTGACCTCGAATTCCTCGTCAGAGTCGAAAATCCCGGGCTCCACAAAGCCGACAATGAAATCATTGCGTGTCAGACCCCGGCGAAAACCCTCTTGATACACCACCGTCTCGGCCGTGCCGAAGCCAAGCCGTTCATCGCCGTGATAGCCGACCCATTGGCCGCGATGTTTCTGGAGTAGTTGCGGCAAGTCGCGGCGGAACGCGTCGATCGATTTCCGTATCATGGGCAGTGGCTCGGAATCCATCAGTTCCTGGACCTTCGCCGCGCGCTCTTTTTCGGTCAGCTCGCGCCGCGATTCAGTCTTCTGGTTGACGCTCATGGATCGATCTCCACG
Organism: uncultured Planctomycetota bacterium; assembly: GCA_963700575.1. Classification (GTDB taxonomy): domain Bacteria; phylum Planctomycetota; class Planctomycetia; order Pirellulales; family Pirellulaceae; genus JAJRVM01. The sequence goes on from CAVOYC010000007.1 coordinate 230,168, forward strand.
CAAAGAAATAGCCTGCAAGTCGGCTGCGGTTACACACTCAGTATATCATCATCTCCCGTGTCGGCCAGCAGGAAGGCCTGGTTGACCGTAACCAGCTGCACACTGGCTCCGCTCGCCGCAATGCGTACTGCTATTGGCCGAGCTCATCGGGCTCGCTCAGCCTGCCACCCGCCGATTCGTGCCACGCGTTGGGCTGTGACGTGCCATGGATCAAGCGATGGGGAACCACCACGCCCAAATCCGGAACCCTTATTGTTGGCCAGTGGAGCGTTTTCAGGCAGGATCGACCTCAACTCTTAAGAGGTGAGCCCAAAGTGTGGATGGCGGCTATTTCACTCCCCATAAATCAGCACACCAATATCCGGCACATAATAGAAGTCTATGCCCGGAGCTTCCGGATGTCCCATACACATGATTCGGGAGAATCGCGCCTCTTTCGAAATGAACCCCGTACCTGATAGAGTCACGTGCGCGGACTGCTCCTCCTGAATATCGCGGAAGCCTGCTTGCTGAAACCACTCGACCGGCCTGTTCGCGCCCACAAACGAAACATAATCTGTGCGTTCACGCGACCGGACTAAGCCGCGTATGACCACCACCGGAAAACCGGTCTCCGCAAGGAAATAGCGCCCCCAGTGTGATGACGTGTCAACTTTAACATCACGAATGTCATTATGGAAAACTGCGGTCACCACCAGTAATGAGCCTCCAGCAAGAGTGACAAGGACTCCGATCAGGAGACACTTTGAAGAGCTTGATACTGAGTTCATGGCTACTGGCCGCACGGCTCGGACGGTGCGAGGTCTCCTTCATGCGAAAATGGGATTGAGACTTCATAGTCCAAGTTGCGCAGCTTATCGAAAATTAGGTCCCAAGTCCCCTCGAGAAGGAAGACGAATAGGGCCGTAGCTTCCCCCTGGCGGATAGCATTTTTGATTCTCTCTCGTTGTTCCCAGAGACTATTCGCATCGATGAAATCGCGCCACACGTAGTTGAACGTGAAACGCTCCCACCTCCAGCCGATTGCAGGGACAACACCGTCGGACCCTTATCGAACCACCTTGAACACTTATGCCTGAAGATCCGTTGAGCCAAAACCCACCATCGCCAAGAATGTCGCCACTCCTCACCACCCAGTTGCCGGTACCATATGCACTGCGAATGTCTTCTATGAATGGCACGCGCAGTTCATGCCACTCGCAATCGGACGGAACGCTCTTGCCTTTCTCCGCGGCAAAGTTCCGAACGAACAGGAGTGATCTGTTCCTATTCGCTGCGATGATCGTTCCCTCATCATCATCCACCCAATAGTGATCGCCGAATATCCAGTCACTCCAACCTCCCCCGCGATACACGCGGCGTAGGAATATCAGAATGAAATCCATGCCCTTAGTATTACCATACGGATCCACATCGCCGTATTCAGCAAAATATGCGCGATAAATGCTTGGACCGTCGATGTACCCCACCGGATCCCGACTGCAGAACCGTCCCAGCTGCGCGTGATACACCCGATGCCATTGCTACTAACTGACGTAAGTGTGTCACCCACATCGCTCGCGCCCTGGGTTTCTCGCAGGTTTTGCGCCTGGCACCGGCAACTCGACCCTTCTCATCTCTTTCGCGCCGCGCGCGAAGCTGTTGTCATGTCAAAATTCTATGAGTGATTGTAACCGCTCTGCGGGCTGCTTGTGAAGAGAAAGACGGCCGTCTGAGCCGAATTTGTCAGGCGGCGCGGGGTTCAATGGCGGGAGATGAAGCACGCAGAGGATCTAGGCTTCGGTGGCGGGGCTGGAGCGACGTTTTACGCAGACCAATCTTCAATTGCGAGTGAGGGTACGTCTCGAAAATCTCGCAAGTTACGTGTGACCAGAGTGCCGCCATGCTCCAAAGTGATGGCGGCGATGCGCAGGTCCATGTGCCTGACATTCAGTTTCAAGTTCTTCAGCTGTTCGAAGCGAGCGATCGCCCCTTCGGTGAAGGACAATACGGAGAATCGCCCCAACATCTGCGTGGTGTCCGCCAAGCGACGGTAGGCGTGGGCCAATTGTGGAGCGTCCTTCGCTCTCCGCACAAGGGTATATCAACCGGAAAGCTGCTCCTCGACAGAGATGACGGTAATCGCCAGCTCTTCGATCGGCTTGGATAAGAGCTGGCGGCACACGGCCTCCTGGCCAACTTGAAACAGGACAAGCGTGTCCGTGTCCAGAATATACAGGCTCATGGGGTCTCCCTGATCCTGTCGTTCTGGTCTCGGTATTCTGCCATCGCTTGCTTCCACGGTTCGACCAGAGGGTCATTTCGCAGGAGTCCGGCGAATGACGCGAGTGGGTGTGCTTCAGTGCGGATCGGCAAGTCAATGACTTCCGCCCCTGCGGCGATGCGGCTGTCGATCAACCGACGAAGCTTCTCGACCGCCTCGCTGCGGGTCGACGCCTCGACTTCCAGTCGCAGCGGCTCGCCGGCGGCAGCACGAAAATGATTCGCGGAGATCGCTTCCACCAAAACTGGTATTACCATTGGGTGTCCCATGGAAAATGAACCCGGCGGCGGTACATGAGCCAAACATCTCCAGAATATCACGATCATCGTTCGCCGGCTAGTTCGGCACCGGCTGCCTTGTAAGTTTTCGCACTCAACCCCTTGCTCGCTGAAAGCGAGCTACACCGTAGCCTGGGGTTGGCCGACCGCAGGGAGGCCTACCCCAGGTAGACCACCAACACAACCGATCGGTCGAGCCAAAGACAGGCCATCACACCGGGACGCCGCCGAGACCGAAACAGACCCGGCGTTTGTTTCACGCATCGCCGGACGGCACGAGCCCGTCGTCGGGTTGATACGGCCTCGGCATACCGCCGCTTGAATGGTGACGTGCCCGCTCGGCCGCCGCGCGTATTTCTTTCGGTACCCAGGGTGACGCTCCGCCGCGTTGCCGCCGAGCTGACCCTGGGCTGCAGAGTGCCACGCCCGTGGCGTGAAGACGTCCTCCCTGGACGGCCTGGATGATACGTCTCGGTGAATGTCGGTCGCCAGGCAAGAGCGGCTCACCGAGACCCAAACACAACCGCGATCCGCTTAGCGTGCTGTCGCCCGGATGCCCCCCGCGCCCCGTGTCCGCCTGCACCTCTGTCGGCTACCTTGCTCGGTTAGTCACCCTTTCTTGGCTAGTCACCCTTTCTTGGGAACCACGATCCGACGAGCTTGGCACACCCTACCGCGACTGTTGCAATCCCCGCAACTGGGGCCTGCCTGAGCGACATTGGTTCACGGGCCGGTTGATTTCGCCAGGTTGGCGTCCAGCCACGTCCGCAGATCGTCCAGTGTTCGAAAAGCAAGCAAGGCCTCGCTCAACACCTCGATCTCCGGATACGATAGGCGGCGAACCCGCGCCTCAACGTCTTCCGGCAGCGGGCCGCAAACACGTCTCAATATTTTCAACAAAATATTCACACCACCTTCAGCCTTGCCTTCAGCCTTGCCTTCAACCTTGCCCTCGGCCTTGGCCAGTCGCTCTACAGACGTGATGTATGGCATGTGTGTTTGCTCCTCGAATTGCGCCGAGTCCGCGAAACCGCTGTTCCCAGTCAGCGCGCAGATGCATCATCCAGTCGATCAGGCGAAACAGTTCCCGCACCTGCTCTGCATTATACCCCGCACCGTACAGATTGCGTACCAATTGCCACTTGGCGCGGAAACGGCCCTCCGGATCACCGGCCGTCCGCAACGCCGCGATCTGGGCACGCGCCACCTCCACCGGCAGAGAGTGATCCTCCGCCCATTCCCGGTCCAATTTGTCGACCAGCTTACAGATCGGAAATCGCAAGCGGCTTTCAAAGTCGGCCAGCTCAAACCGATCTTCTCGGGGACGCCAATTGGTGGTCAAGTCGGCCAGCACCACCACCGTGACGACCCGCTGGTCGAAGGTCCAGAACAAGCCGCCGTTGTAACGGGCGATCCGCCGCGTGAACTCGGGCTCCGACGCCGATTGGATTTCCAGGTGCAGGAGAATCCACTGGGGCTGGCCCGATCGCAGAGACACTTTGGCCAGCAGATCCACCCGCTTGTTCCGGCTGCCCGCCTGTCCGAGAATCTGACTCAGCTCCTTATCGCACCACTCCAGCGGACCACTCCAGTCAATCGCGGCGTGCACGGCCGGGAAGAAGCTTGCCAGGAAGTCGGTCAAATGAAGCCGCAACGCTTCCTTCCAGGCGCCGTCGTAATCGCTATCCTGCGGGAATATGCCGCCCACTGTGTCCGGGTCCATGTCGATTCCTCTCCGTGCGCCGTGGCCTGATCATCGGGGCCATCCCCTGCAGTAGGCAGTATAACGATCTCGGGACCGGAGGTCGTGGCCTACCTGGCACGCTACGAGAGCCGCGTGGCCATCTCCAACGATCGCTTGATGGGCATCGAAAACGACGAAGTGCTCTTCTGGTACCACGACAAGCGGGACGGCGGCCAGAAGAAGATCGCCCGGCTGCCAGCCCTGGAGTTCATCGACCGATTTTTGCAGCACGTGCTGCCGCGCGGCAAGCGGCATGTGCGGCAACTACGGCTATCTCTCGCCGGGTAAGCGGGTCGAAAGCCTGAAGCTACTGGCGAAGCTCTTCGACTTAAAGGCGAAAGAGGAGGACGCGAGGAGGAGAAAGGAGGCGAGCCCAGCCAAGGGAAAGGACGAGCGGCCCGAGCGGATCTGTCCCTGCTGCGAAGTGGGGGTGATGATCTCGGTGCAGAAATTCCCGCGACCCACCGTCCACCAGATCATGCAGATGACGCTCGACCAGCTACGGCAACCAACGCTGCCCTTCATGTGACGAATCCAGGACGGCCATGACACACCAAGCCACCCGAAGCGGAGCCTTCCCACACCCCTCGCGCTGACCGTCCGCGCCCACGCGAGAACGGCCCTCAAAACGGCTCCCTGATGCTCTCTCAGCCGCCGTGTAGCGCCCTCTTCGACGCTTCACAGAGCGCTACTATCGCACCGATGCTAGTTCGCCTTACCCAGTGTGAAGGCTAACAACGATCGCGGTAATATCGAAACGCTCCTTTAGTCCCCTATAGCAATCCCCGCACCAGCGCTCCGCCGTTTCGTGAAATCAGCGCTCAACTCTTAAGAGGTCAAGTCAGCCTTCCTCTCGATGTACGTCACGTATTGCACTAAGTTCCGATTCCTCCGGCACGTGCAATGGCAATTCGTGCTCAACTATGTCATACCACACTTCTTCAGGTTCGCATTCCGCTCCAAGCGTCAGCAAGTCAACCACGCCCACGAACTCGAAAAACACGCGCTGCCCTTCATCATTGGTGGAGTCATGAAATCGAGTCTGTGCCTTTCTGTTTGGCTATCTTCAATGCAGCCTCGACAGAGGGTGCGGAGTACGTGATGATTCGTTCTTCGCACAAGCGACTTGCCTCCGGGAGAGAGTCATCAACGCGATACTGGAACAGTAGCTTGGCCGAGTACCGGTTCACCACGCACACCTCTTGATCCAGCTAATTCAGAATGGCAGTCTGGTCATACTGCCCGAGGATTAGATCACCGCCGTTGAAAGTATCGATCGGATCACCGTATCCAATCGTCCGGAGGATCACGGTATTCCCCCCAAACGTGCATTCTGTCCAGCGCGTAGGAAATGCACCCCCCCCCCCCTGTCCCGACTGCATCGCTTTTTCTTTGCATGCGCACTCGCCAGCAGTCATTATCCCAAATTCAGTTACAGATTCGAATTCCCATTCGCCGTAAGTCCCTTCAAACCAGTACCAAGGCGGGGGCGTATACCGGCGGGTGTAAGTGAAACATCTGCACTCTCGCTTGTCGTCGTATCTTTGAACCCTCGGATCCCTCCAATTTGGAGGTGGCAGTTCTGGTGCATAGCACTTCTCTGTATTGCAGAGGACTATGGTGATGGGGCCAAGTATGCCGCCCCCGCGCTTAAGTACCTTGAGCCAAGCCCTGACCGCACGAATGTGTTTCGGATTTGCCTTCCTTGCGATCAGTTGTTTGAGATGTGCTTCAACTTGTTCCCAAGTCCAGTACGCAGGGATATCCGAGGGCCTTATGTTTCTGCGGCCTCCTCTAGATTCGCCAATTGGATCATTCCACAAGAGCGGATTGGACGTCACGTATTCAGTGAGGTTTCGCTCACTGCCCTCATACCCAATCGGATCCCTACTGCAGAACCTCCCCAGAAGAGCGGCATACATGCGATGCCGGTAGTACTACAGCCCAGTCTCACCATTGGGCCGTCAACCAGTATAAGTATCCTCGTGCGTGCCCTCCCGCTGGAAATGAACTTGAAACTTGATTCGGAATACCTTCCTTTGCTACCTCTAATCTCGGCTGTTTCAGAAGTTGCGTCAATACGCACCTGCCACATTCCCATCTAGCCAAGTCAAATTCAGAGTGCCATCTGCCCATGGCAATGCGGTCTATGAACCAGTAATCCACGACAACTCCGTAGAGGGGACTCCCTCAATAAACGCTCCATGGAAGCCTGCTCCATATCGACCTCGCAAGGGAGCGAGTTCGCCGTAGGGAGTTTGACTGGGAACCTCTACCGAGGACCAAACGTGTCACACGCCCATGGCACCATGGTGGAAAACGTGTCGAAAGGAGAATGCCATGACATTTCTGCCGGCCCCTGTTTCGGGCGGAGAAGAGTACGTTGGGTGCCTGCAGTGCGACGTCTGTGGCCGGATCTGGATGGAGTCGGCCACGACGCTGCTCGAGCCGTGCGTCGTGGTCTGTCCGGACTGCCGCGAGGAGAAATCCGGACAATCGGAAAAAGTTGCTCAGCAAGTGACCAGACGTGTCACGCCGGTGAACAACAATCAACTCAATCGGATTTCTAACGGAGGCCACGGAGGGCCTTTCTTCCCCGTTCGCCAGGGGCGGCTGGTCCGAGGCCGGACCTCGGTTCCTGTAGGCACCTAGAAATGCCGGAGAAGTCGTATGTCGTAGTCATCCGTCCGAAAGGAGAAGTGGCGGAAGCTGGATTGTTGTTCACCAAGCGGCAGGCCGTACATTACTGCACCATGTTCAACCGCGTGATGAAGGGAGACCATCTGCGGGCTGAAATGGTCATGGTAAAGATCCGTGTCAGCCTGCCCAGCGGCGATCCAGCTCGCGAGCGATCGCGATGAGCTCGGCCATCCGCTTCACCCGCCCGATGTGCTGGTTGACCACGCCACGGCTGTAGCCCAGCGTAACGAACCGCTGCTGCAGGGCGGTGAGTTTTCGCGGTCCGAAGTCGCGGGCCAGGTCCTCGCCGAAGAGAGCCAACACCGGCGCGACGGCTTCCTTGTTGCCCGAGAACTCCTTGGTCAACCGGCCCTCGGAGTCGACGTAGTAGGTCTCACAGTGCTGCAGGTACAGCGCCACCAACTCGGTGACCGTCAGGTCATTGTGTGCCCGCAGGTCAAGCTGCTGGTCCTCTTGCTGGGCTTCCAGCTGCTCGAGGAACTGGCGGTACTTGGCTCGGCTCCGGGCGGTGCCGTATACCCCGAGGTAGAGGCGGTGTCCCCGGGGTGGGGATCGACTGGTGCTGAACGAAGGCTTGACCGTTCGGATGACGCCGGTACTTGGGTGAGGCGTTTGGGCATGGTGACACGCTCCTGTGGAAAGGTGTCGTACGACACCTTTTTTGTGGTATCCACATGTCGCGCCACCAAGGAAAGGTGGGGTTGCTAAGATTAGCAGTCGACAGGACTTAAGTTAGAGTGCCCCCCGAAGGACTCGAACCTTCAACCCTCTGATTAAGAGTCAGATGCTCTGCCAGTTGAGCTAGGGGGGCTAAACCAATAATACAAGGCATTTATTCGCGTCTGCGTCCGCTGCTCTTTTTCGCTGACACCCGTTTTGTCACCACGTAACCTGCAAAAACATCGGACGAAACAACATCCGCCAAGATTGTCGGACCCTTGCGAGTGTCAATGGACACCACCCCGACGCGACTGAGCAATGCCAAATGGCCCAGTCTACTCGAAAACCATCGGCCGACAAGCCCGGTAAACCTTACCGGGACTTCCCGCTGATTCCACACGCCTCCGGCCGGTGGGCGAAGAAGATCCTCGGGCAACGTCGGTGCTTCGGACGTTGGGGCCACGTGAAAAATGGCAAACTCGCGAGACTGCCAGGGGACGGGTGGCGCGAAGCCCCCGCCAAATATCAAGATCAACGCGACGATCTCCACGCCGGACGGGAACCGTCCCCCGACTCGAACGGGGCTTGCACCGTTGCCGATCTCGGTAACTCGTTTCGAGCCTCGGGAGCGAGGTCAACCGTTGCCGGGTAATATTCAATCACGGCGTTAGAAACCACTTGTACGACCGGGTTCGGTTCGGCGACGAATTCGCCCGGCCGCGAAAAGACGTCATTCGCAAAGCACGGTCTTCGAAACGCATCGAAAATGGGCCGATGGCCTTTACCGTCGGTGAGATCAAGGCGTTGCTCAAGTGCTCCAGTGGGACTGAAAGGGCAGTGTCTTCGCGTTGATCGCAATCTCACGTGCTAGGCCAACGTGGGGCACTTTGCGTGGGTCACTAGCTGTATCCCACGTCCAATTCTCCTCGCAGCACCAAATGGCAGCCGCTTTTTTTGCCCTTGCGCCGGTCCGGCACGCTTTGTATCGGGCGCCCGGCAGAAAAACCGGCTCACGTACCGGTCGTCCAGCAGCGTCAGGACCAGGAGCTTGTCCTGCGCGGATTCGCGAAATCACCTGCAAGACATTACCCGTTGTGGCCAGGCCATGGCGCAGCAGCCAAGTGATTCTGAAAAGGCGCATTGGCCTGATGAAACCGATCAACCTGCCTTTACCCAGTGTGGCAAAACGAGGGCAGATGAAGGCACGCCCTTCTACGGCATTCAGAGGCCCTTCGCGAACAGTCGGGCGGGCGGGCCGGCGCTTGGAATGGTCCGACCATGAAACTGGCTCATTTCTTAGTCTCTCGCTTTGAGCTCGTTGGAGTCTTGACGGCGATGCTCCTGAAGTAGACGATCGAACGGTCGCTGCCGGCAGTGACTTGTCAGCACAACCGGCTAGGGCGGCGACCAGAAGGCAAACCGCCAGCGTAGTCAACGGTATTCGTGCTTTCATGGAGTTGTCCTTCTGGGCAGAATCGTCCCTGGCCCTGCGAGCGTTACGTTGCTGCGGCAGCCGCGCCCTGCAGTCATCCGGGCTCTGAATTCGGCCCGGCTTTCTTGTCGGGAGTCGAGGCTTTGGGCTCCTCGATCAACTCGGCCGCCTCCCGCCGGAAGATGTCGGCGATCAGCCAGTCCGGCCACGTGTTGCCGACTTCGCCGCTAGGCAATTTTGCCAGATGCTCGTCGATGACCATATTGGCCTTAACAAGCGTCTCGCCTGCTTCTGCGCGTTCCCCCAATTGACATTGGGACATGGCCAGCAGACATAGCACGATCGCCTGCACCGTAGGGCTCTCCGAATACCGCAGACTTCCCTGCGCCTTGCGGGACCACTCAATCGCTTGATCGGCGTCGCCGGCGCGATGAGCGGCCAGGGCCAATGTAGCATATCCGTACCTGTTCAGGTAACTGGGAGCCGACCCGTTCTCAAGTGCGGTTTTCAGCGTGTCAAGCGATGGTTTGAGGGCCTCCATATCGCCTGCCAACAACAGGCAAGCCTTGCTGGTTTTCTCCGCGACATGTGCTTCATCGCTCGCACCGAATCGGGCCAGCATCTCGTGACAGTGCTCGCGGTAGCTCTCGGGATCATCCGCCAGGACGAGCAATGGAGCGGTGTGCAGCCAGGTCATTATGTCCGACGGATCGAGTTCGATGGCCTTGGTGTAGTCGGCCGCTGCCTCTTTCCACCGACTCTGAAAAACGCAGAGTTGGCCGCGGGTGACTCGAAGTCCACGATCGTCCGGCCTGTTAGCGACGGCCTTCGTGAAATGGGCGATCGCCTCATCGTACTGGCCCGCTTCAGCCAAGACGCGGCCGCGACGCTCCCATAACGCCACTTCCCAGTCGCTTGCCAATGTGGAGAAACGCGGATCCTTGCTGCCGCCGATCACCTCGCCGAGACTTCGGAATGCCTCCTCCGCCAGTTGTTCATGGCCGCCGTTCTCCAATCGCCAGGCTGTGGACGTGGCTAGAACGATATCCCTTCGCAGCAGCCCTTCTGCGGCGTTCGCGGCCAGGTGACCTTTCAGGTCCTCGAGTATTTGCCGCTGCTCATCAGGGCCGGCCTCCGCGATCGTACGGGCACGGCGTTCCAAGCTGGTGAGAGTATTCAACTCTTCGGAGCCGTCAGAGCCGGCCGTTCGCCAGAGCCTCACCTTATCGCCGCTGGCTGAGGCCAAGGTGTTGCCGTCAGGGGAGAACACGACAGACGTTACCGGCGCCTGATTCAGCAGCGTTTCCGGCCGCTTGGTTGTGTCCAAATACCAGAGTTTGATCGTGCGGTCACTGGCGCCCGAAGCTACAATCCGCCCATCCGGCGAAAACGCCACGGAATTGACCGCGCCCGCATGGCCTACGAGGGTCGTTCGTACTTCGCCAGTGTCCACGTCCCAGAGCTTTACGCTTGCGTCTGCGGCTCCGGAAGCAAGTGTCTTGCCGTCAGGGGAAAACGCCAAACACAAGACGTCGCCACGATGATCTTCGAGGGTTCGCAACCAAGTGCCCGCGGCTGGATCCCACAGCTCGATCCTCTTGTCCCGACTCCCGGTAGCCAGGATCTCACCACGTGGAGAGATCGCTACGGCCTCGACCATGTTCCTGTGCCCCTTCAGGGACCGATACCCATCAGTAGTACTGTACGTAGGCGTGCGAGTGGCCACATCCCAGACCTCCGCTCTCGGACCACCGCCCCCGGCGGCCAAGGTTGTGCTATCAGGAGAAAACGTCACGGAAGAGGTTAGCCCTCTGTTCAGCGATGCCCTTTGTTCGCCCACGGTAAGGTCCCAGAGTTTGACCGTATCGCCCCAAGGCGCCGAAGCCAAGAACCGCCCGTCCGGAGAAATCGCTACGGACGCGATCCGAGCTTGATGGGCCGGTAGGGTTGTCAGTTCTTCTGCAGTACGGACATCCCAGAGCCTGACCGTGCCGTCGTAGCTACCGGAGGCCACGGCAGACCCGTCCGGTGAAAACGCCACTGTCGTTACTTCTGAGGTGTGGCCGCTGAGTGAGTCGGGCGGCCTGCGGCCGGTGATGTCCCAAAACCTCACTGTCCCGTCCCAACTGGCGGAGGCCAAAATGTTGTTATCCGGCGAGAATGCGAGGGACCACACCAGATGCTGGTGCCCTTTGAGCACGTCTTGTTCCGTGCGGCTGTTCGCGTCCCAGAGGGTTACCGTGCCGTCCGTGGAGCCCGCAGCCAGCCTACCGTCAGCCGAGAACGCCAGAGAGCAGATGTGTCCCCGCGTCTGCCCTTGTAAGATTTCCATCACCCGACGACTGTCGACATCCCAAAGCCATATCTTGCCATCCAGACCTCCCGACGCGAGGGTTTTTCCGTCGGCTGCAAAGGCCGCACATTGGCCGCAGGCCAGGTCCTCCCTGAGTATCTGCGGCTCGACGCCCGTTTCCATGTCCCACAGGATTACCTCCCCTTCGCTTGCTGAGACCAGTCTCTTGCCATCCGGGGAGAACGCCAAGGTCCAGATTGGGCCGGATTTGTGCTTCTTGAGGGTTCGCAACGCTTTGCCCGAGGGCAAATCCCAAAGCTCCACCGTGTTACCGTGGCCCGCCGAGGCCAACACGGCCCCATCGGGAGAGAACGCCATGGAATAGACGTGAGACGCGCCAACGGTTGGAAGCTCGGAGATCTCCGTGGTTGTCAGGTCCCACAGTTTTAGGTCCTCAAAACAAGCGCCAGACGCCAGAGTCCTCCCATCAGGAGAAAATGCCACGGAAATACCATACCCAGGCTTGCCAAGCGTTTTCCGCTCCTGGCCTGTTTGCACATCCCAAAGCCTCACGGGATTGTCATAGCCAATGGAGGCCAATGTTTTGCCATCCGGCGAGAAAGCGATGCCCCAGACGCTCCCGCTATGCTGCAGACGCGTGGTGTTCAGACTCCTTTGACAGAGTCGCCACAAGTAGCGCCACTGGAAACCGCGCAAGTCTTTCTGGGCCGGCTTAGGCAGGTGACGTTGCAGCAACTCTACCACCCCACCAACGTTCCCAGACTCCCAAGCCTGCTGGGCTACGGTTATGTCGGCCACATACAGTAGTCGCACGTTCTCATCAATTTGCTCCTCAGCTCGCTTCTGTGCTTCCCGGGCTGCATTTCGCTCACGATTGGCGGTCCGCTCGGCCTTCGTCGCGGTCTGTCTGGCTACGACGGCGCGGCCACGTTCGATGTTCGCGCGGATTGCCATCCAACTGCTCACGATCACACCCAGAACCAGCGTCGCGGCTACCAGGCCCACGGTGGCCATCGCCGCCTTGTTCCGCCGGGCGAATTTGCGGAAGCGATAGACAGCCGACGGCGGGCAAGCCAGCACGGGCTGGTCGTCGAGGTATCGCTTGATATCAGCGGCAAAGCCGTTGGCTGTCTCGTACCGTCTGCTGCGGTCCTTCTCCAAGGCCTTCATCACGATCCAATCGAGATCGCCGCGCAGCAGCTGTCCGAGTTTCCTGGGCTCAATCTTCCGGTGGGTGGAGACCGTGACGGCCGTATCTCCCAGGCTGCTGATCCGAGTGCTGGGCTTGGGCGGTTCTTCTTCGCGGATGATCCGCAGCAACTCGTCGTAGGCCGCCTCGCGCAGGCGCTTCTTGTCGAAAGGCGTCGTGCCGGTCAACAGTTCATACAGCAGCACGCCCAGCGAATAGACATCGCTGCGGGTGTCGATATCCAATCCGCTCATCTCTGCCTGCTCGGGACTCATGTACAAAGGCGTGCCTACCATCTGGGCATAGCATGTGTACACCGTTCGCTCCGTTAACCGCTGACTGATCGCCTTGGCCACGCCGAAGTCGATGATCTTCGGGACCGCAACGCCGTCGTGCAGCGTCACCATGACGTTGGACGGCTTGATGTCGCGGTGGATGATGCCTTTTTGATGGGCGTGCTGAATGGCATGGCAGACAGGCAGGAAGAGCTTCAGTCGCTCGCCTGTCGTCAGGTTGTTCTTGTCGCAGAACTCGTTAATCGGAATGCCACGGACAAGCTCCATGACGAAGTACGGCAGTCCGCTGTCGGTCGTGCCGGCATCCAGCACCCTGGCGATATGGGGATGATCCATCAGGGCCAGCGCCTGTCGCTCGGCCTCGAATCGGGCGATGACCTCCTTGGTATCCATTCCCGCCTTGATGATTTTGAGGGCTACTTTGCGGCGTACGGGCTCCTGTTGCTCAGCTACGAAAACGACGCCCATGCCGCCCTCGCCCACTTGCTCCATTAGTTTGTAGGGGCCAATTGTCGTGCCGGGGCGTTCAGTGAGCCGGTTCATTGGTGCCGTGGGTGCTACGGCGTCAGGAGCCTCCAACACGCCACACGGCTTCTGGTAGGCCCGCAACAAGGCATCGACTTCAGCGAGCAGCGCCCGGTCGTCACCGCAGGCCTCATCCACGTATTTGGCTCGCTCGGTCTCCGACTCGATTTCGACCGCTCTCAGAAAAATCGACTTCTCGTCCCGAGCCGCAGGATCTGCCATCAGTTCGCTCCTCTGCATTAGGCAAGTCCGATTCGACATCAGGTAATGCGTAATCCGGGCCAGGATTGGACCAAGAAATTGGTGGATTACCTGAAGTCGTTTCTAGAAATGGGCTTGCGAACTGCTGTCGCCGTCTATTTCGCGTTGAAGCCAGGCGCGTCCATAGGCCCAGTCGCGTTTTGCCGTACGCGGCGACATGCCCAACACGCCGGCTGCCTCCTCGATGGTCATCCCGGCAAACACTCGGAGCTTGACGAGTTTCGCAATTCGAGGCTCCACGGTGGCAAGCCGAGTTAGGGCTTCGTCAACATCCAACAGTCCGTCACAGACGGGCTCGACGACCATGTCCCCATCGAGTAGGTCCCGCCGATAGCCAACTCCACCACGACGAAGACTCTTCTTCCGCCTCGCAGCGTCGACCAGAATCCTCCGCATGGCCTCGGCAGCAGCCGCAAAGAAGTGCCCCCGGCTATCCCAGCGCTGTCCTTTATCCCCATGGACCAGCCGAATGTACGCCTCGTGAACGAGAGCGGTCGCCTGCAACGTCTGGCCGGGGTTCTCCAGAGACATCTTCCGCGACGCGAGACGACGAAGCTCATCGTAGACGAGCGGCAACAGCCGCTCAGCCGCTTCGGGATCGCCTTGTTCGATCTGGGAGAGGATTCGTGTGACGTCGCTCATGAGCGCACCGTCGTTCGAAAGAAACGCCAGCAATCCCGATTATACCGGCTTAACGACACAATGGACTCTTGTCCGAAGCTCCATGTCGATCACCTACGGACCTACCACCAAGCCGCGCCTCGACAAAGGTTCCTTATTCGGCGCATCGAACAACTCCATTCTGACGATCCGTCACATTCGTGTCAAAACAGGGTGGTTTGGTGGGATATTGGTGTCCGAAGTCAAGCGACGCGTTCGGCCAGGTCGCGTACTGCCGAGGCGTAAACGAGGGCATCGTGCTTTTTTTGAGTTCGCGCGATTCGACAACAAGTGGGCCCTGGGGCTCGCCGACATAATGATTCTGCGAATCGCCATACCGTGTAAATCATCCTGGTTTGCGACGCAGGTGCGTTTTTTGGCGGGCTGCAATCCCCTACTCCCCCGCCTTCTTCTCGATCGTTCCCCACATGTGGCCGCCAATTTTACCGTGATACCAGATACCGGCGTAGCTGTCTTCATAAAAGAGCAGCCGGGTGGTGAAGCCTTGGCCAAGCCCGGGGATTGTCAGGCCGGTCAAGGAGAGGACGGGCGTGTCGTCGGACCAGATGATTTTTACTGGCACGGGCAGGGGGATGTCGATGTCTCCGTAGGTGATTCGGGCGGTGACGATCCAACGATCCCGACCCAACTTCTTGAGGCCCTGGATGGCGTACCGCTCGACTTTCGCTTTCTCGTTTTCCCGACCATTGATGGAGAATTGGCCCACCAAGACCGCGTCGGTCATCTGCTCGACGAAGGCCTGTTCGAGGGCGTTCAAAGTGGTGGTAGTTTCCGAAGGCTGCTTGGACGGCACGTCCTCTGCACAGACCGGTCCCATGCCAAGCAACACGAATGCATGTGCGATCACAAGAAGCCGAAACATCGCATTTCCTCCGGAAGAAGAACCGGGCCTGGTGGGTACTCGAGCAAGTCTATTCGGCGATCCGGCAAAGTCAAATTCAGTGGCCTGCGAATCGACGTCACCCCGCCGCGAGCCGTGGCAACCCGATAAGGGTAGCCATAAATGCGTAGCCCGGATCTGCCTTGTACGCCCATAGGATCATTGCAACGACAGCGGTCAAAACAAACAGCCATCGAAGTCCAAATCTCACCGCACTGCCTCACGAATCGGTAGGTTTTCCTTCATGGGGAACTGCCAACAAACAGGATGGCAACAACTATACTTGTGCGCCAGGCCAATTCGAAGGTATGCGGGAGGCCTCAGGAAAGTCGTCGTTCTGGAATCGCCACAAGTAAGACAGGTCAGTTGACAGCCAAGCTTACGGTACGCGGACGTAGTCGATGGCAAACTCGCCGGATTCCGCCCCTCCACCGAGATCGATGCGCAGTCCGGTAATCTGCCCGGTCCAATGCGGGTGGTCACTCACACCGATCTGCAGCTCATGAAAATCGCCATCGGAACTCAGAGGTATGTACCGTGATTTGGCTTCGTCGAAGGAAGGAGAATCCTTGGTGGTCCAGAACAACTGCCCGTCGCGACCGGCCGTGAGCCTGATTCGCAACATAATGGACCGGCAGGACTCGGCAGGCACGTCGAGCATCGTTCGCATGATGTATGGATCCCTACCGGTGATGCTTCCACTCAACACACCATCCTCACTTCGAACGTCGCGCACGTCGTGCGCCGCGATCCAACCTTCTGTCGATTGCCGAAAGTCGAACGAAATCCGTTCTGCCGTTTCTGGCAAGCGAGTTACCTCGCAAAACTCCGCGCCGAGCACCGCCACCTGACACTCGCCGCTGCGCGCGATCCGAATCGTCAGAAAACCGTTCGCGCCGTCGTAACGCCATCCCGGGTCGTCGGACAACTCGACGTCGGATCGCTCGGCAATCTCACCTCCATCCAAGGTCACTCCAGAGGGACGCGCGACATTCGAAACCACAACACAACCTTGTTCGCCGCTGGGGAACTCGGCCACGAACTGCAACTCCTGGCCATCCCAGGTCGCCCGCGTCAATCTGGCTGTGGAGGTCATGTGAACTCGGTCATTCCCCTCGCCCAGTATTACCGTCGCCGGGTCCTCATCGCGATCCGTGAGTTTCAGAATGTTACTAATGATCTGTCTGGGAGCAAACATCCAGGCACACTTCTCGCCGTCGATCGCGCTGAGGTTGTCGGGCCACAACGCAACGTTCTCGCCCTGCTGATCCTGTTGATGGATGGCACTGCGAGTAATCGTCTCGGCCAGCTTGCGCCAATCGCGCCGCTGATCATACTCGGCCAGCCGCAGCAGCGAGTTGGCGTAGCACAGCCCGTTCCACTGCACCGGACGCCCGAACCAGGACCCCTGATACCAGGTAGCTCCAAAAACGGGAATACTTGCCCCCACCAGAAACGGCTGCTGCGGATCGTCCCAAAGATAAATGAACGGCAGCCCGCGTCGCGCCCAAAGCACTGCTTCCTCCAGCCACTGCGGATCACCGCTGAATCGATACGCTTCCAGAAAGGCATCCATCGCGTTGGAAGCCGCCAGAACGTCGGGTGTGTGGACGGGGACTTCCCACACCTGCGCAGCGCGTGGTACGCGAAATGCCTGCATGCGTTCCAGCGTCGGGAGCATCTCATTGTAGGCCTTGCGATCTCCGGCAATCCGCGCGTAGCGCAGCACAAGATAAGCGTTCTGCGCGGTCGTGCCGAGTTCGAAAGCCTCGTGAGGGCCGAGGTCGCGATAGTCCACCCCTTCAAACACCCCCGTGCCCACTCGGTCCGCATCGAAAGCCCACATGTGGTTGCTCTTTCGCGAGCTCAACAGACCCGCTATCTGGGTCGGATTCGCCAGGGCCAGATCCGCTCGACCACCAAAACGCTGGAAGTCGATCCGGTCCGGTCCGCCCGTGATCCTCGACACCTCAGCAGCACGGTCGCGACACGCCTGACGCACCGCGGCGTCCGGGCTCTCAATCGCTCCAATCAACAGGTCGGCAACGTAACTGGGCGGTCGACCTTTCGTGGAAAGGATTCCTCCTCCTTTACTCGTCCACCACTGGCGCGATTCCGCGATCCAGAGTGATTCCAGGTACCCGCGCATCGAAAACGCCATCTCGTCGGCATACGATCCGTGCGGCAGTGGTGCCGGCTGCGGAAACCCCTGCAAGTCGACCCACCGATCGATCGCCGTAATCGCATCTGCCGCATCGGTATCCGCCATCACGCGACACTGCAGCCGCAGCGGTTGGTCTGGTTGCATCGCGTACGGCACGTGAGCTTCGCGCTCGTTTCGAGCAACCCACTGGGGCACTCCTGGCAGAAACAGTCCGGCGACATGAGCACGATAGTTGTCAAAGCGATCAGGTGAGGCAAACATGACCGACGGACGATCATGCAGGCCGTCCCACTTCTGGTGCACGTCCCACAACAACCCCAACGTGCCCCATGGGCCATGAATACCGATCGCAGGAACGGTGACCATATTCGGATGCACAACGTAGCGGACCTGGTCGGCATGCCCGGCGGCAATATCTAGAGTACCGGACGAGACTTCATCGTCGACCAGCCACTCCAGTCCCGGAAATACGGCCTCCTCGCGTTCCAATGCATAGAGCACTGGGCCGTCGAAAGCCAACAATCCTCGCGGCTGACTACATCGCAGCTCATGGCTGACAAGCAATGTATGCGAATCGGCCGGGAGCGACATGCGCACGGTGACACACCACTCCGCGCCGTCTGAGGTCGGGCCACGTGTATTGAAATGTCAATTGAGCTTCACCACCTGTGACTTCAGCCGCCGGTGGATCTTCACAGATCACGGTTTTTTCGAATCGCCTTGCCTGAGCGTCGTGTGCGACGACGCGGCTAAGTCGCGGAAACTGCGCGACCAGCAGCCAGTCGTCGTTGTTGTGGACATACAACTCGCCTGGCCCCCAACCGAATTCCAAACGGCGAAACACGCACCGTAGACGGGCGTTCTCCAGAACCGCACAATCGCCATTCACACTGCAGTGCAAGGAACCGGTCGGTTTGGGCAACGGCGTGTCAGGACCGATGACCACTGACGACTGCGCCACAAACGGCTCGCCGCAGGACGGATTCTGCACCTCCACGGCTACTGGCTGATGCAGCGATTGCCTGGTCGCAACAAAAGTCGCCGTGCTGACCCGCGACTCGCCCGGTGCAGTCGGTTCGACGGTCTTCATAACCTCACCGGCGGGAAAAGAGAACGTCACACTGGTCGGCGGCAACATGGCATTGCCGGCGTTCTTCACGACGCACTCGGTCGTCATGGGTCTGCCGACCATTCCCAACGGGTGAGCGGGTCCGAAACTCACAACCTCCAATCGCGACTGCAACATCAGGCGCGTTTCGGCCTCGGTCGCTGCAGATCGAACGGCCAGGCGAATTTCCGTACCGTCGCGGCGTTCGCCTTCCAGTTTCAGGCGGACAATGGACCGCTGGCCAACTTCCAGGTCGGCGAGGTGCGGCGCGGGGCCGGCCACTTGCAGACCGTCAGGAAGTGTCGTGGTCCACTGGATAGCCCTGGCTGGTTCATCACCATGACTCCATACCGGCACGCGCAGCGTACATCGCCGGCCCGGCGCGTTGGGATCTTCCTCCACACGCAGCTTGCCGAACCGCAATATCGGACCGGTGCGTTCGACGTAGGAGAAATCGTCCAGCAACAACTCCCCCGCGGCACCGGTGATCCTGGCGGCAAAATGGACCCACTTGACTTCCGGATCGGCCGTAAAGTCGTACTTCAGTCTCGTATGGTGCCATTGTCCGTCCCCAACATGATCGTCGGGTACACTGAACTCGGCGCGTCGCGATGCGGTCCTTTCTACGCTCTGCTGGTTCATCGGAATCGCGTAGACCATCAGCTGCGCGCCGTTGGCGCTGACCGCCTTGTAGTAGAAATCGATACCGCCCTTCAATCGATCAATCGTGGCCGTGCCGACACCAGGCCTCCAGCCGCGGTTGAGCCCCGTTTCCGCGGACTTTGTTTCGCGCGTGCGCCGCAGCCGGAGCGACCGTTGTCCCGTGTGCGCATCTTGTGCCGTTTCGACGCCATCACCGACAGGGCTCCAATCGATCGGGAACCCGCGCGGGTCGAGCTGTTCGAATGAACCGTTAGTGCAAGGCTGCTCGTCCGCTAGTGCAGAGCACGCGATAGCACATGACAGTAACGACGCGGTTAGCAACCATCGCATGGGAAAACTCCTGTGAGTTGTCGGGGGATCAGCAATGACGTGTCTGGCGCTGAGCGAGCGTTAACCAGACGACATTTCGTGAAGCTGGTTCCCTGGCATGGCATGGAGGCAGGGAAGGGATCTGTGGTGTGCAAAACTCAGGCTATCCGCGAAGCAGATGAGAATCAAGTTGCCTTGGTGAGGGAATACGAGCGGGTGCAGAGGCTGGAGTTTCAGTTTCACAGACGCGTTTTGCTCAAAGTGCAACCCTTCCCGCCCCTGCCAACGGATCCAACGCCGGAAAAGCCTGTGACTTCGCCAATATGCACTGGATATGAATTGCGACCCCTTTCCGATGCGAAACGAACGACCACAACGCGGCTTTACCGGCTACATGGACCTCGTGATTTCCAGTTTGAGTATTTCAGGTGACACGCAAACACGCCACCGACCTCGCGCCGGTGGGTCCAGGGTTGACGACTACCACAGACAAGTGATGACCAACTGCCGGCCGAGAACGGCGGCATCCACAAAATCGGCAGCTCCGCTATCCGCAATCACACGCCGGTCTACCGGTTGTCGATATCGTGCCCCGAAGCATGAGTTTTGATGTTGTGAGTTTTGAAGTCCGATTATGTTTCGCCGAAGGCGAACTTCACCGTAGCCTGGGGAATCGCCCCTCGTTGTTCTACCCAAGTCCGATTTCCACTGGGCTTGTTCCAGTGGGATCACAACTGGTTGGCTACATGTGACCCGCACAAATCTCGTGCTCTCTCCCGGGCTTGTCCCGGGGGAAGCCGCGATTCTGACGCTACCTTGGCAGTAGAAGTCGCCGCGTCCCCCGGGACAAGCCCGGCGGAGAGCAGAAGACCGTGAAGATAGAGATGAAGTTCAAGGCATTGAGCGTAGCTCGTCAGTTGTCGCTCCCACTGGGACAAGCCCAGCGGAAGCGTGCACAGCAGATGTGTAGAACAACGAGGGCGATGCCCCAGGCTACGGTGGAAAAAGGCCATCGGCCAACGTAGCCTACCTCTTGCGGCGCCAGTCGTACCTGGTCACTCCGTCCTGATCGAGCAGCAGGAGGCGTTTTTCGGTCAGCTCGAGAATGGGCTCGTCCACACGATCCCCCATGGTCTTGAGGATCATGTTCACGCGCAATTCCGGTTTGCCGCTGATCGTCCGCTTTTTCAGCCGCCCATTCTCCAGCGACCAGACCATGTTGAACTCGAGCCGCGAAGCGAACAGCGCGGCCTTCATCCCGCTCAGTTCCACGATCATCGTGCCGGTGCCGTCTTCTTTGAGTGTCATGGTCCGCTTGCCCTGGTAGTCATCCTCCCAGGTACCGACCACCAGCTGGCGATATTTCTCGTCGCGGCTCAGTGGCCGCACTTTCTCCTTAGCCATCGGTTTCTCAGCGGCGGGCATTGCCTTGGCCTCAGTCTTCGAATACTCAGGTGGCGTGTCGCTCACGACCCCCGACTTCTTGTGCGTCGTGACAACCTTCCACGCCGTCTCTTGAATCACTCTGGCCAACTCAGGATCGATCTTGCCATATCCATCCGTCGAAAGTCCCACCGGGCTGTCATCAAACAACGTGGCGTAGAAGGTGCAAGCTACGACGTACGAGCCAACGTCGTCGAGATGAATCTGGTCCCGATACACTTCGCCAATATCGGACAATCCGGGCACTTCCTTTCGCTGCATGCGGCGGTCAAGTTCCTGCATCACATATCCCACCGGGATGATCCGCACCGGCCGTTTCAGCTCGGGGCACTCCTCTTGTATCGCGGTCGCCAGGCGCTCGAAGAAATCGGCTGTTTCGTTGGTATTGTCCCATCCGCCGGTGTACTTCCGCAGCCACTGGCGACCGAAATCGAGCTGTCCGTCTTTGTTCTTGCGCGGCCAACGCGCGTAAATGTAGACCTGCAGGTCGGGACTCTTGGACAAGGCGGCACGTATGAAGTTCTTCGCCATGGCAACATCCCCCTGCTCGCCCTCGATGTGCCGGTCGAACGGCTGCAGGCACAGCACATCCCAATTGTGGCTGGCGAGTGCTTCCGGATAGTGGCCGAAAGGATCCTGCTTGAAGCCCTGGTCCGGGTGCGACCAGATCCACTCCAGTGGCGCGCCGGGGATCATGTGTCGTCCCCAGACAAGCTGTTTGCCGCGCTCGGCCGCCAGCTGTTCGAGCTCTCGATACCTGATCGTGTCCGTCACGCTGTTGCCAATGAAATAGACTCGTCGCGTTGTCGATGCGTCGCCGAAGGCAGTATCAACCAACAGCCAACAAAGTAGCAACAAAACGGTCACCGGAACTCGCACCTGATAAGCTCTCACGATATCTCCTTCGTCCTGGAGACCTCCAGGCACTTTTCAACGTGGATAACAATTCCTGGTCTTGAGAAGTTGTACAGCGCCATGTTGCAACGATGGATGTGCGTAACTCGTGTCTCCGTAACAGACCTCGCCAACGGTCTGGTCCCGGTGGTGCAACGTTTGCTGACTGCTCCGGCAGCTGAAGAACGAAACTCTTGGGTGGCCGAGATCGACGGTAGTTGTCAAACGCTCTACCACCGGGACCAGCCCGGTGGCGATAAAGCCCGTGCTAATGAGGTCTTAAGATGATCCTAATAGTGAAAGTGGCGCTGTCCAAGTGGACACGTGGTAGGCATTGTACGCAGCTTTCCAGTATCTGTTCCCATAAGGGAGTACTGATCGTGCATGCGGACCCCCTCATCCGGCCTTCGGCCACCTTCTCCCCCGCAGGGGAGAAGGGGCAAGCTCGAGGGGGCTTGCTCGAAGGAGATCGGGAACAAAAACCGGGTAGAGCAAATTGCCGTTCAGCACCACCGTATGGTCGTCAGAGACTGGACTATTTCCACCGTTTCTGGTACAGGTAACGGTTACCTGGCGACAGAAAGCGCGGGCACATTCGCAGGTGATTGTGCCCATGAAGATTTTGCATACGGCCGATTGGCATCTGGCCGATCGGCTCAAACAGATCGACCGTACGGCGGACCTGCAGCGAGCGGTGGAGCGGATCGCGGACTACTGCGACCAAGAGCAAGTCGATGTGCTTCTGGTTGCCGGTGATTTGCTGAGCGAACTAGCCAAGCCGGAATCGTTGCAGTCGTCTGTCGCCCATCTCAGCCACACTTTTCGCCCATTTCTGTTGCGCGGGGGCACGATCGTCGTGCTGGCCGGCAACCACGACAGCGACATCTATTGCGAGACGCTTCGTCGCGCCTTCCAACTGGCAGCTCCCAGTGTCGCCAGAGCGGGTGACGTTGTTCCCGGCGGACGACTCTACCTGATCGTACGTCCGGTCCAGTTCCAATTGGTCGATCCGCACGGCATGCCCGTCCAGTTCGTCTGCATGCCGTATCCAACGACGTCCCGATATCCGCTGCGTGCGTCGAGCAACGCGTTTTCGGACTTCCGCCATCGCCGCGAACTGCTTCGCACCGAGTTCGTCAGTCGTCTGAACACCATTCGTGACAAGCTGGACGGTCGGTACCCACGCGTACTGGCCGCCCACGTCAATGTGATTCCAGGTCGCAGTACCGACCTGTTTCGCACGAATGCGGATGCGGACGTTCTGGTGGACGACCCTGGCATGTTCGCCGATTGGACTTATGTGGCGCTGGGGCATTTACACGCACCTCAGCAAGTGAACGACTGGAATCATGTGCGGTACTCGGGCAGCATTGAACGACTGAGTATCACGGAGAAGAATCAGCACAAGGGAGTCGTATTGGTCGAACTTACGAGTGATCCTGGCCGCGCAATTCGCCATTTCCTGAACCTTCCGGCGACTCCCTTCTACGACGTCCGCATCACCAACCCGCAACAAGAGCTGCCACGACTCAAAAAGCGTTATCCTGATGCATCCGAGGCGCTGGTACGATGTCACGTTCGCTATCGCTCAGGCAAGGACAACCTCTACGACATCCTCGCACAGCTATCCCGCATCTTCCCTCGTTGCTACGAACGCACCTGGAGCGCACAGGCAAGCCGGGGAACATCACCAGATTCGAGACCCCACACGGTCACCGGGAAACCCTCCTGTGAAGGCATCCCCAGCAACAAAACCAAATCACTCGACACGCCCGAATTGGATACCCTATTCCAGGCCCGCGGCAGTCTCCGGCAGACCGTATTGGAATATTTGAACAGCCGCCTGGCTGATGATCCGGACCGGGCGGATCTTCTGTCGCTCGCACAAGAACTCTTGGAGGAAGACGATTGATACCCGATCGGATCTATCTGGAAGGGTTCCTCTGCTATCGGGAACCGCAGGAAGCCCGTTTCGACGGTCGCACGCTCTGGATGCTGGCGGGCCGCAACGGCAGCGGCAAGTCCGCGCTCTTTGATGCCATGACGCTGGTTCTGTTCGGTCAACATCGAGGGGGCAAACACAACACGCGCGAAATGATTCACCATGCCGCGGATCACTTCGTGCTGGAGCTCGACTTCACGGTCGATGATCAGCCTTTTCGAGCCCGTCGAACGTTGTCACGACAGGGACGTTCCACGCGGCAGATCTATGCTCGCTCCAGGGAATCAGATGCAGAGGATGGCGTCTGGCGTGAAATACCAGACACTCATACCGAGCGCGGGTTCAGCGACTGGATCGACACGCATATCGCGCTCACTTATGAAACGTTCACCGCCTCGGTACTCTTGCTGCAGGGCAAGGCCGACAACCTGCTGCTCGCCGCACCCGCTCAAAGGCATCGATTATTGTGCCAGGTTATCGGGCTCGACGAACTGGAGCATTTGGACCGTCGGGCCCGGCGTCGCCTGGCCCGGGCCGAAGGAGCGGAACGCGCCTTGGGACAGCCGGCCAAACAGATTCCAGGACTGGCAGAAACGGAATTGGCCCAACTGCGGCAGGACATTCAGTCTGCGCAGCGCGAGCAGACTGCGCGAGAGGCTCGAGTCGGTGAACTGACTCAGCGTTTCGAGCACGCGCGTCAGTGGCAGGACTTGACAGATATGGCTCGGCGCCTGGAACAGGAGGTGAACCACGACGCCATCCTGATAAATCGCCTTACGCAAACTCGGTCACAGAAGGATCGTTGCCGGCAATTGGACACGCATTTGGAAACATTGACCCGACTGGCGGACACGAAAGCACAGATCGACACATGCCGCGAAGCAGTCGGTGACGCCCAGCCGCAACGTGATGCACTGCAAATCAAGCTCGGAGAAATAGAGGCGGCGTTGCAGGAATCGGAGCAAGCCATCACCGCGTTGCAGCAACAGCGCGACGAGCAGCTGGCTAAAGAAAGAGAGCTCTCGGCGCAGTACACCGAACTGTCGCTCGCATACGCCGCCGCCCGGCGATTCGCACAAACTCGAGACGCCCTCCGTCAGCTTGGAATATCACAACAGCAACTCGAGCAGCAACGCGAGCAATCGCGGACACAACGAATGCTGCTGAACCAGAAGAGACCCTCCGATCTAGACCTTCGTGCGGCCCATGACGCCGTACGCATCGCCGGTGAAAAACTCATTCGTTGTGAAGCGCTGAACACGCAATTGACCGAACAACTGCAGCGATTCGAGAGCGTTGTGACGCAGCGTGTTTGCTCGTACTGCTTGCAGCCTCTGCGAGAACCCCACGTCCAGAAGGAGCGACATAGACTGACAGGCGAGCTTCGTAGCATGCAACAAGAGCTCGACCACACGCGACAGGAGCTGGCTTCCGCCGAGCAACAAAGTGGCTCGCTGCAACGAGAATGCAGCGCTCACAGCAAGGCTCGGGAAGATCTGGATCGGCGAGCACAGCAACTCACATCCGACCTGAAAAGCAAACGCGAGGTTGCCAGCGCGCTGATCCGACAATGCGAACAAGCCTACCGGGACCTGCCTTCAGCATATCGAAACAGGGTCTCCAAGGACGAAACACCGGACTGGGCAACCACTCAATACCCCGCCGATGCCGACCTGTCTGAACTCGCCGATACACACCAAGTCACAGAACAACAACTCGCCCAAACAACTGACTCGCTCCGAACGCTGCACGAGACGATCGACCGGCATACCAGAACGCGCCAACGCCTCGAGGCTGATCGATGCGACACGGACAAACGTTTGCGTGACCTGAGCCGTCGCATCACGGATCGAACGGACCAACTGAAAGAACTTCGGCCGTTATGCGAGTCGGCTCAGGCAACGTTGCCCAGCGAGTGGCGCGAAATGTCGGCCGCTGCATTGCTGGGTATCGTTAGAGGATTGAAGGAGCAGCGGCACCAGCTGGCACCGACACACATGGCAGACGATGTTCGACAACCTGAACAGTATCGTACAACGGAATCAGACGGCCAGCGCAAAGCTGGAACTCATCCGCACGCAGTTGTCAGCTATTCCCCATAACGCCAGGCAGGCGCCGCGGGAGATAGAGCAGACTCGCGCCGAGGCCGCCAGAGCCGTTGAGCAGACGGCAGACGAATTGCAGAGATTGCGGAGCGCGGAGTCAAATTGCCAGCAGCGACAGAAAAGGCACGCGGATGCTTTGGCCAACCTGCGGGCCGCCGAGCGTGAACGACGACTGTGGCGACGATTGGTGAAACTACTGGGCCGCCACGGCCTGCAACGAGATCTGCTGAAGAACGCCGAGCACGCGATTGTCGAGTATGCGAATGCGATACTGGATCGACTCTCAGCAGGACAACTGTACGTCGAACTCAGGAAACGGTCGGCAGGCCGGTCGGGCCCGCCCAGGGTACTGGATCTGGCGGCTCGCACACCCGGCAGCGGACTCGGGGTGCAGGACGTGGTCTTCTTGAGTGGCAGCCAGAAGTTCCGTGTCGCCGTGGCCCTCGCGCTGGCCATCGGTCAGTTCGCCAGCGGCGTGCGGCGTCCGGTCCAGGCCGTGATCATCGATGAGGGGTTCGGTTGCCTGGATACTGTCAACCGGCAAGTGATGATCCAGGAACTGCAAAACCTGAGCGACCACATGAAACGCATTTTACTGGTCTCGCACCAGGACGAGTTCGCCAGCGCGTTTCCGGACGGCTATCGTTGCCAAATGGTCGATGGAGCCACGCAGCTGAAGCCGTTTCATCGGTGAAAAGAATCGACCGCGGCTCGACTCTCCAAAGCCCACGTGTGGCGGGCACGCGGGCGATGTTCCGGCCAGCTCGAATGCCCTGCGTGCCCATGGCTATGCGACTTTTGCCTTCTGCGGGCCACGATGGAGGAACTGACGGAGTTTTCTGATCCGTTTTGGAGTTCGCCGGGGGTGTCTCCGCGGCCTGAACGCGCTTTCGGTCTGCCTCTTGGGCTTCCGGACAAGAGAGCCGCTGAGCAAATCACTGCCGACGATTGTGTTGGCCGCAGGCCATGCGAGTGTTGGAGAGTGTATAATGCGCTCCCGTGGTCGCATCGTGTTGGCAGGGACTCAATCCCCAGGCTCGCGTCTGCGGAGTCCCGAGGTACTTTGGTGTGCGGCCTTGCCGCTTGAGGAGCGTGATGATGAATGCCGCATTGTTGGAACAGACAATGTCTCTCAGTCGCCGGTCGTGGCTGCGCACCGCGGCCGCGGGTTTGGTCGCTGCTGGGCTGACGAAAGTGGTGCGACCTTGCCCGGCCGAAGAAAATGAATCGGGCACAGCGACCGAGTTTCAGATCGCCTGCATGACTCTCTCTTACTCGTCATTCCCGCTTCAGCGAGCGTTGACCGGCATCAAGTCGGCCGGTTACGAATTCGTCGCCTGGGGAACGTCGCACACGGAGATCCCGGGCGGTGAGCGTGTTCCGGTGATACCGATCGACGCGCCGACGAGTAAGGCGCGCGAACTGGGGCAACGTTGTCGCGATCTGGGACTGACGCCTCTGATGATGTTCTCCGGCGTCTATCCGGAAGCCGAAAATGGCTTGGATGTACTGACGAATCGGATTCGGCAGGCCGCCGCTGCCGGCATCCCGCAAGTTCTAACATTCGGGCACACTCAAGGTGGCAACCGCAGCGTCTGGATCGAGCGATTCAAGAAGTTGGGGCCGATCGCTCGCGACAACGGTGTGTTGATCGTGGTCAAACAGCACGGCGGATCGACCGGTACCGGAGAAGCCTGTGCCGAGATCGTCCGCGAGGTGAACGATCCCGGCATCTTGGTGAACTATGATGCGGGTAACGTCATGGACTATTTGGATGTGGATCCGATTCCCGACATTCAGAAATGTGCCGACGTTGTGCGCAGCTTTTGCATCAAAGATCATCGGAACTGGCCGCAAGACCAGGACTGCGGACCGGGATTTGGTGAAATCGACCACTACCGCCTGCTGCACTGCGTGGCGTTCACGGGCCGAAAAATGCCGTTGTGCTGCGAGAACATCTTTGCGCCGTTGGTCGCGCGGCCAGACGATCCGGAAGGGGTGGATGCCCTGGCCCGCCGCGCCCGCGAGTTTCTGATGACTGTTATCGAGGGGCTGCATACTCTACAAAAGTGAAGGCAGGATCGCCATGAGGAACATGCTTTGGTTTACTTTGCTCTTGTCGAATCTCGTGGCCGCTACGGCCAACGCGAGCGACGACGTTCAGCCGGCCAGCGTGATCTCCCCCGTCGACCAGATTATCCGCCCCTTCCAGGGCCAGAACATGCCCGATGCCTACACGTGGTTGAAGGAGTACGGGCGGTCAGATCCCGACGGGGTGTTCAGCGTCGAAGGCGATACGATCCACATTTCGGGCCGGGGGAGTGGGTACATCGCTACGAAGAAGGCGTACAGAAACTATCATCTGAGTCTCGAGTACCGCTGGGGGAAACGCACCGATGGCACCGGAAATGTCCGCAATTCCGGAGTGTTGCTGCACGCCGTGGGTCCGGACGGCGGGGCGGGCGGCGTCTGGATGACGTCGTTCGAATGCCAACTGGCGCAGGGATGCGAGGGGGATCTGATTGTGATTCGCGGCAAGGACGACGCCGGTAATGTTATCCCAGCAACAGTTACCAGCGAAACGATCACGGCATCGGACGGTCGTACGCGGTGGAAGAAGGGAGGTGAGAAGACGCCCTACTCCGGAAAGCAGTTGTGGTGGTCCCAACATCAGGTTGGCTTCAAGGAGTTGCTGGACACGCGAGGTAGCGACGACGTGGCGAGCCGGCTGGGCGAATGGACGCGCGTGGAGTGCATCTGTGACGAAGACACGATCACGATCAAGATCAATGGGACGACCGTCAACCAGTGCTTTGATGTGCGGCCTGCGGCAGGCAAGATCCTGTTGCAGAACGAAAGCAACGAAATCTACTTCCGCAATATTGAGTTGCGACCGCTGAGCAAAAGAAACGAAACAAACCAAGGAGAATAGCGGGATGACAAGCCAGCCAGCACGACCAGCCGAGTCGTCAAAATCACGGCGCGGATTCCTTCAGACGTCGGCGGCAGTCCTGGCCGCCGGACTTACTGTGCCAAACGCCAAGATTGCATCCTGCGCTCACGCGGCGGGCAGCGATCTGTTGCGGGTGGGGCTGATCGGATGCGGAGGTCGCGGGACCGGTGCCGCCTCGCAGGCGTTGAAAGCCGACGACAATGTCCAACTTACGGCCTTGGGCGACATGTTTGAGGATCGTTTGCAGCTATGCCTCCAGAGTCTTCAGAAGATCGAGGCGGTTGCGACGAAGCTGGACGTTCCGCGCGAGCGCCAGTTTGTCGGATTCGACGCCTACCGACAAGTGATTGACAGCGGTGTTGACGTGGTGCTGCTGGCCACGCCGCCTCATTTTCGCCCCGCGCATTCGCGCGCAGCGATTGACGCCGGGAAGCACGTTTTTGCCGAAAAGCCAGTGGCGGTTGACGCTCCCGGCGTGCGCTGGGTACTGGAGACATGCGAGCTGGCGGCAACCAAGGGCCTGTCGGTCGTCTCCGGGCTGTGCCTGCGCTACAGTAAAGGCTTCCAGGCCTTGGTTCGCGCCTGCACGACGGCGCCATCGGTGACATCGACACCCTGCAGGCCAACGATTACCGCGGTCCGATCTGGGTCAAGCCGCGGCAAGAGGATTGGACGGACATGCATTGGCAAATGCGCAACTGGTACTATTTCACCTGGCTGTCGGGCGATTTCAACGTCGAACAGCACGTTCATTTTCTAGACGTCTGTGCCTGGATCATGCAAGACACGTATCCAGAAAGTGCCGTTGGAATGGGAGGTCGTCAGGTGCGCACTGGGCCGGAGTACGGCAACATCTACGACCATCATGGTGTCGTTTACGAATACGCCAACGGGACCAAGCTCTTTAGCAACACGCGACAAATGAGTGGGTGCTACAACGACATGAGCGCCTCACGCGGCCGGTGCTCGAGGACGAGCTCAGTTCCGCGAGCGTCGAAAAGGTCTGTCCATTGTAGGCGACAACCCATGGACGTATTCCGGCGAGGACAACGATATCTATCAGACAGAGCATGACGAGCTGTTTGCCTCGATCCGCAGTGGCACTCCGATGAACAATGGCCGCTATATGGCCCACAGTACGATGTTGGCCATCATGGGTCGCATGGCCACGTATACAGGCCAGCAAATTACCTGGGACCAGGCCATGCAGTCGAAGGAGGATCTCTCTCCCGCCAGGTACGAGTGGGGTCCGATCGAAACACCTTCGATCGCGATTCCGGGCGTCACGAAGTTCGTTTGAAAATGGGGTGGTTTCCACGATGTCTGATGACCAACCACGGCTGTTGATCCTGGGAGCGCACCCCGACGACGCCGAGTATCACGCGGGGGGACTGGCCGCTCGCTACCGCGCGATGGGGCGTACGGTGAAGATGGTCTCCATGACCAATGGCGGGGCGGGTCATCACGAGCGGAGTTATGACGAGCTGGTACCGATGCGCCGCCGCGAGGCTGCCGCGGCGGGCGAGATAATCGGGGCCGTCTACGAGACGTGGGACTACCCTGACGGCGAACTGCTGCCAACATTGGAACTGCGTCAAAAAGTCATTCGCGAGATTCGCGCGTTCGCGCCCGATCTCGTGCTGACTCACCGCACCTGCGATTACCATGCGGATCATCGCATCGCCGGACAAGCCGTCCAAGACGCGGCTTACATGGTGACCGTACCGGGGGTCCTGCCGGACGTGCCCGCGCTGCGTCGAGACCCCGTGATTGCCTACTTGCCCGACCTGTTCCGCAAACCGTATCCACTCTCAGCCGATGTGGTGATCGACGTGACGAATCAAGTCGACACAATTGTACGGATGTTGGCCTGCCAGCGGTCGCAAGTTTTTGAATGGCTTCCGTACGAAGAGGGGATCCTCAATCAGGTGCCCGTCGATGAGGATGCGAAGCTCACTTGGCTGCGGGAATGGTACGCGCAGCACATTCGTCCGCGAGCGGATCGATTCCGCAGCGAGTTGATTTCCCGCTATGGAGAACGCCGCGGATGCGAAATCGAGTTCGTGGAAATATTTGAAATCAGCGAATACGGCCGACAAGTCGATGGCTCAACGCGGTCTGTCTTGTTCCCCGGCGCCGCGTGAAGCCTACGTTTAGGTTGTCGTTCAATGTGTAGGGTGCCAAACTATGTGCCTGCGGCACAGGGGCGCAGCAGCCACGTGAGGAGGTTACGATGAGCAGGCAAAACGTGTCACGGCGCGAATTCATTCGTGAAGCATCGGCAGGAGCGGCGGTGGCGGTCACGGCCGGAGCCGTTGCCGCTTACGGCAACGTGGCGAAGAACGCCGACAAGCTGGCTGCGTTGGGCGGCAGTCCCGTGCGAACAGTGCCCTACCCGACATGGCCGCAGATCACCACCGATATGGAAAAGTCGCTCATCTCTGCCCTGCACACTGGCAGTTGGACTCGGCAGCTCGGTGAGCGGCGACATGGCGCGGGACAGGTCGGAACGTTCGAACAGCAGTTCGCCCAGTTGATCGGGGCCAAACACTGCCTGGCGACCGGATCGGGCACCCAGTCTCTGCATACGGCCCTGCAGGCGGTTGGTGTCGGGCCCGGCGACGAAGTGCTCGTTCCCCCCTGCACCTACATCGCCTCCATCCAGGCTGTCCTCCTCTGTCATGCGCTGCCCGTATTCGTGGATGTCGATATCGACACATTCCAGATGGATCCCGGCAAGATAGAGCCGCTGGTGAATGCCGATACACGAGTGATCGAGCCGGTCCACATTGGCGGAATACCGTGCCGCATGGATGAACTGATGGCGGTCGCGAAGAAGCACGGTCTGAAAGTCGTCGAAGACGCTGCTCAAGCTCACCTGGCCGAATTCAAAGGGAAGAAGTGCGGCACGTTTGGCGACCTGGGCTGTTTCAGCTTTCAGACCAGCAAAGTGATTTGCTGCGGCGAGGGAGGTGCTATTGTCGGCGATGATGAGGAATTGATCGAGAAATGCTACACGTTCCATAACATAGGCCTGTCAACATCCGGTGAAGGATCTGGCATCGGCACGAAATACCGTATGAACGAACTGGAAGCCGCCGTTTTGAACCCCCAGCTGGCGACGCTGGCGGAACAAACAACAACGAGAAACGACAACGCCGCCTATCTGGCCAGCAGGCTCGAGGAGATCCCGGGCATCGTGCCTCAGAAGCTTTACGATGGAGTTACCCGAGCGGCCTATTACATCTACGGTTTCCGATATCAGAAAGAGCATTTCAACAATGCTCCCAAGGAGAAATTCCTCAGAGGCGCTGCGTGGGGAGGGTATTCGATTTACGACCATGTACTTCGACCAATTGAATCAGCAGTCGTTCATCGAGAACACGTTGAGTTCGCGCGGGTTTCAGAAGATATACTCCACGCAACGACTCCAGCGATATCGCGAACAGAATCATTGTCCCTGCAACGACCAACTCGCGGCCGAAGGCGTGTGGCTTCCCCAATACACGTTTCTCGGCGGCCGGCAGCTCATGGATGAGATTGCGGATGCCATGGCAAAGATCCACGACAACAAGGACCAACTCGCCAAGTTGTGAGGACGCGTTGGCCGAGTGGAAAGGCCTTTGCCGCGCCTGCCGGTGGAACAGAAACGGGCTCAACGTGATTCCCACTCAACACTCAGTTCTTATCGCGCCATACGGCTCCCCATTGCCGCCCTCGAACGCTGGTGGGCCGTCGCCACCCGAGCGGCAGGTAGCCAAATACCTCTGATCGACGTTCTCAGGTTCATCGTGAGCCGACATCCGCGGGTGAATTGGACTTTGTAGCTTACCGACCATGGCATATATTGTCTTGGCGAAATGACCTGATAGGGAGATTTTTCACTGCCAGCCCGTGAAAGGAGTCACGCTATGGAGCTTAGACCGTTCCAAGAGCGCTTTCCGCAGCTCGGATCTGTTGAATGCCGGTTCGTCGTGTTGCCGGACGGTGGCGAGAGCATCCCAGCGGGCTCGTACGCGTTCATTGAGTACTATTGCACTGACAGCACCTGCGACTGCCGCCGAGTCATGCTGCTCGTAACGGACAGGAAAACGGGCAAACAACTTGCATCGATCAGCTTTGGTTTCGACCGTGATGATCCGCTTCGCGGGCCGTTTCTCGATCCGATGAACCGGCAGTGCCCAATTGCTGACGAATTCCTTGACCTCGCGAAACGGCTCGTCTTGCGCGACAGAAGTTACGTCGATCGACTGGAAAGACACTATCGGATGTTCAAGGCGGCGCTTCGGGGAGAAAGGGTCGCCGGTCTGGTAGCGTTAGCTCCTGCAGAAGTCCAAGAACGAATCGCAGGACGAAAAGCAGCCAAGCAACTTCTGCGGCGGATTCACGGCCGGAACAAGAAACGCAGGCGAGTGAATCGCTAAGCTCGGATCATCGCTGTTCGTGATTTTCACGATGATACGAAAGACGCCCGGGAGCATCAGCCAGCAGCTGATCGATGATCTGTGTCTCGGGCAGGGTGGGCCAGTGACGTACCGGCATTTGGGCACGCATGGCTTTGAGCTTGACCCGCGCAGGATTGAAAGTCGAACGATAGTAAGTCAGCCACAGCTGCTCTAGCTCATCGTCCCGCGGTGCTGATTCACGAACCATCCCGGGTCCGAACTGCAGGTGCTGCTGATCCCACACCACCGACTCGTCGGGACAAAGGACGCTCCAGTTCATCGATGAGAACCGGTCGGCAAAGAACGGAGCCACGAGGCGCACGATGCGATGATCGGGTCGATGCCACGCCACAAACCATTCGGTGTCTTCACTCAGGCAACGTCGGAAGCGCACGAAAGCCTTCGTTTTGTGCACGTCGCGACGTACCTGTCGATGCCAGCTCCTCAGGCAGTGCACGTCGTCGTCGGTAATCAAAGCCATGAGATCGGGCTGGCCGTGCGTGAGCCGCCACAACACCTGATACAACTTGTTCCAGCGTGTTGGGTCACGGTGACACGCGACGTGTTGAGCCAGCCGAAGAAACAACTGCGGCACGTGAAAGCACGGCTGCCGGGCGGTTTCTGAATCACTTCCCATCTTCTCCCGAGACGGTTCGTCAACGCCGAAATCGAACTGCGTTTGTCTTTGCCAGGCATCAACAAAATTGACTTCAACCGCTGCCACCTGGGCCGTCAGGAACTTTCGTGACGCCGACCGCCATTGCTCAAACGATTTAACGTAACAGTTGTGCATGTTTCCCAACCCGCTCTCTTCGCTGAAGTCACCCGTCGTTGTCGAAGCCGTCAGACTTCGGAAATATGAGGCCTTTGATGCACTGCGCTGCGGCATCCGCCAGTTGTCCCCTCAGAATTCTCCCGTGGCGCGGTCATTTCGGGATCGAACAACCACAGCTGCCGCGGTCCTGGTGTTGTGATACGTCGCAGATCACGACGATCCAGCTGCAACGCTGCCGGGTTGTGGTCGGCGGTCACAATAAAAGGCTGGGCACGCTTGAGCGCCACGCGCAGCCTGCGCAGATCGGCAAGTCGAATCGATCGATGCCGACGCAGGCTGAGAATGCGAGCTACATTTCGCACGCCGATGCCCGGCACGCGCAACAGCATCTCCCGGTCGGCACGATTCACATCCAGAGGGAACTGATCGCGATGCCGCAGCGCCCAGGCGTGCTTGGGATCAAGCTCCAAATCGAGATTCGGCGCGGAGGACGTGGCAATCTCACTCGCTTCAAAACCGTAGAAACGCATCAGCCAGTCAGCCTGATACAAACGGTGTTCGCGCACCAGGGGTGGCGCGTGAACCGGCAAGCGATGATCCGCATTCGGAATGGGACTGAACGCTGAATAGTAAACGCGTCGCAATTTGTAGTTGCCATAGAGTCTCGAACTCGTCTGCAAAATGTCTGCATCAGTTGACTCGGTGGCACCAATGATCATCTGCGTGCTTTGCCCAGCTGAGGCAAAGATCGGCGCATGGCGGGATCGTCGCCGTTGGCTCTTGGATTCGTCCACTCGCTCGCGCACGTGTTGCATCGACTTCTCGATCTGCACGCGGTTCTTTTCGGGTGCTAATCGATCCAGATCACGTTGCGTTGGCAACTCGATATTCACGCTCAGCCGATCCGCCCACAAACCAGCCTCGGTAATCAACCGCTCATCGCAATGAGGAATCGTCTTCAAATGGATGTAGCCGCGGAACGCTTGCTCCTGCCGCAGCGTCCTGGCAACCGCCGTCAGCTGCTCCATCGTGTAGTCGGGGTTGCGAATAATCCCGGAACTGAGAAACAAACCCTCGACGTAGTTCCGCTTATAGAAGTCGATTGTGAGACGCACCACCTCAGCCACCGCGAACCGAGCTCGAGGTGTGGCACTGGATCGACGGTTCACGCAGAACTGACAATCGTAGATGCAGTAGTTGGTCAGCAGCACCTTGAGCAGCGATACGCAGCGCCCGTCCGGCGTGTAGCTGTGACAGATACCGACTCGCGTGGCGTTGCCCAACCCTTGGCCGCCGACGCGCATGGCTCCGCTACTGGCACATGATGCATCGTATTTGGCCGCGTCGGCCAGAATCTCCAGCTTCTGCTGCACATCCATGCTCCCCCCCCAATGTTAGTGCCGTACACATGTACACTATATCGCTCGTGGGCAATACGGACAAGATCGATGCGCGATTCCCGATGCTTTGGCAGGGCTAGGAATGGGAGTGGCTGGGGTACCCTGACCGTCCGGGATCGAACGCCCTAGCGTGATAGAACACCGATACTCGACCGATCAGAGCTGAGAGTAGAAAATGGACACCCAGCGGCATCGCTCCTCGGGCTCGGCCTTGCCGTCTCCAGGCTTTTCTCGTGCAATGTTCCTTCACCTTCTCACCACTTCGTTTGGCCAAATCGTCACAGAAGCGGAAGAAACGTGTAACAGTTTCGCGGCTGGTACGTGGTAATGGTGGCACGCGACATCAACCACTCTTGAGGGTGAGCCATGGCAGGCAGCAGAGTTAGCGGGCACCGCCAGCGGGTGATCTCCGCCCTGGAGCAGTGCGAAGAGTCGCTGATGCGCTACGCTGTCCGGATGGTTGGCGACCAGGAAGTCGCCCGGGACGTGGTTCAACATGCGTTCTTGCAGCTTTGCAGCCAGCTTGGTGCCGATTTTCCCCGAGAACCGAAACCTTGGCTGTTCAAGGTCTGCCGGAACCGGATCTTGGACCTGCTGCGGCGGGCGGGTCGCAACGAGGAGACGCTTGAGCTGCGTCAGGAGTTCGTGAGCAGCTCTGCCCCGGACCCAGCCGCGTTGGCCGAACGCAAGGATTTGGGCGACTGGCTGCAATCGCTCGTCGATCAACTGCCTTCGTCCCAGCGCGAAGTCATTCTGCTTTGGAGCCAGGGTCTGCGCTACGGTGAGATAGCTGAAATCACCAATCAGACGGAGGGTGGCGTGCGGGTCAAGGTGCATCGCGGGTTCGTAAGGCTGCGCCAGCATCGGGCCGTGCAAGCGTTGCTGGCCCTGGAGAGTGCCGATCGCGGCGGTCACGAACCAGCGGCCACCAGAAAACAGGGTGTTACCGCCGGCCAGTCGTTACCACAAGGGGACAGAATCAGATGAGCCAAAGACCCATCCCTTCAGAGTCCGGAAACGGTCAATTGCCAGACACCGAAGCGCGTGATGCGGATCTGACCGCGTTTGCTCTCGAGCAACTGACAGCGGATGAGTATCAGGCGATCAAGGCGCGATTGCACGCCGAGCCGGAAACACTCAAGTCGATCGACGAGATCCGGACACTGGCCCGGTTGCTGCGGGAATTGACATCCGCTGATCATGCGCGGCCACCAGTCGCGGCAGTGCGAGTGGCGATCGAGAAGAAACTGGACGCCGTCGAATCTGCGACCGAAGATATTGTGCTGCGAAAGAGGTTGGTGAGGATGTGGCACAGCAAGAGACTGCTGCTGGCGGCAAGCGTCGTAAGCGCCACTCTGTTGGTTGGACTCTCAATTCAACAACTCTATTACTGGACTGCCCAACGTAAGCTCATCGCGCAGACAAATGCGCCGAAGAGTCCAGCAGCTCAAAGTCCCCATTATCTCCAGGACGACGGGCAGTATCAGCCTTTGGTACAACGAGAG
Organism: uncultured Planctomycetota bacterium; assembly: GCA_963700575.1. Lineage (GTDB taxonomy): Bacteria > Planctomycetota > Planctomycetia > Pirellulales > Pirellulaceae > JAJRVM01. Next base: position 267,097 of record CAVOYC010000007.1, read on the forward strand.
TCAGAGCTGGCTGCACTCGTCGAACAGTTCAACGAGAGGCTTGATGAACGACGTTACGCGGTAGCCGAGCAGATTGCTCAGCAGGCTCATCAACTCGACCCGAACTCCGAGGTTGTGCAGAACATGCAGTGGCAGAGTCGATTCGTGCGTAGGATGCAGGACCAGCTCTCACGCGACTCGTCGAGCGAACGCGGGTTCTATGATTCCGCGGACGTCACTAGGTTCGATGTTTTGAATTCCGTCCTAGATCCGTCGGCATCCGGACAGGATTCATCAGCCCCTCGCGGTGATGACGACTCGCTTGCAGTTGCTGTGGACGCGTCTGCCCATTCAGCACCTCAGGCGACGAGTGAGCCGACCACATCCAATTTGTTGACCGTGCCGCTCGGCTGGCGCAAGGCTGAGCTCTCGTGGGACGAGGGAAAATGGGGAGACCTGTCGTGGACGCGTCCCTACCGCAGGCCTTCCACGAACGAACAGTATGATTCGATCCAAGAGAACGGATTCGTGACGGTGAGTCCCGAAACGGCACTTTCAACCTTCTCGATCGACGTGGATACGGCTTCTTATGCCAACGTGCGCCGGTTTCTTAATCGCAATACGTTGCCCCCGCCCGATGCGGTGCGGATCGAAGAACTGGTGAATTATTTTCAGTACGAATATCCGCAGCCGCGCGGTCGCCACCCGTTTGTCACCGATATGGAAGTGGCCGAATGTCCCTGGAAGACCGATCATCTGCTACTGCGTATCGGCCTGAAGGGCCGGGAGGTCGATACCGGCGAGCGGCCGTCGAGCAATCTCGTGTTCTTGCTTGATGTCTCGGGATCAATGCAGTCCAGCGATAAGCTGCCGCTGCTCAAACGAGCGATGAAGCTGCTGGTGCAGCAGTTGGCCGAGAACGATCGAGTCACCATTGTGACGTACGCCGGCGAGGCGGGACTGCGACTCGATACAACCACCGGCGACCGTCATGCGGAGATCGATACCGTCATCGAGTCGCTCACCGCCGGTGGTTCCACCAACGGGAGCGCGGGCATCGAGTTGGCCTACGAAAGAGCCGCCCAAAGCTTCATCGAAGGAGGTACGAATCGTGTCATCCTGGCCACCGACGGAGATCTTAACGTAGGGATCTCGGACGATCAACAATTAGTGCAGCTGATCCAAGAAAAGGCCCGCAGCGGTGTGTTTCCTGACCGTGCTTGGGTTTGGGACGGGGAACTTGAAGGATTCGAAACTGGAAAAGTTGGCCGATCACGGAAACGGCATCTACGGATATGTCGATTCCCTGCGTGAGGCGCGCAAAGTGCTGGTCGAACAGATGGCCGGCAGTCTGGTGACGATTGCCAAGGACGTCAAGATCCAGGTCGAGTTCAATCCGGCCGAAGTGCGCTCGTATCGCCTGATCGGTTACGAAAATCGAATCATTGCTGCTCGTGATTTTCACGATGATACGAAAGACGCCGGAGAGATTGGCGCAGGGCACACCGTCACGGCGTTATACGAACTCGAGCCGACCGACAGACGCTGGACAGCTAACTCCCGGCAGCCGTTCGGCCAGCAGACTCGGCTCAAGTATCAGCAGACAGCGGAGCCGGAAGTCGCGGCTGGCGAGCTGACCGATGCCGCCCGGTCGGGCGAGCTATTGACGTTGAGCCTCCGCTACAAGCAACTCGAGGGGAACGAGAGCTCTTTGATCGAAGTGCCGCTGAAAGGAAAGCCTCAGTCGTTTGAAGCCGCCAGCGATGATTTCCGTTTCGCTTCAATGGTCGCCGCCTTTGGCATGCTGTTGCGAGACTCACGACACTGTGGCGACATCTCGTTCGGTGCTGTTGAGGAGTGGGCCAGCAGTGCGCTGGGCGAGGATCCACGCGGTCGCCGCACGGAGTTTGTCGATCTGGTCCGCCGCGCAAAACAGTTGCGCCAGCAGTAGAATGAGTCGAGTCCCGAGCCGAGATCAGACGATCGTGAGCACTCTGCCAACTTTAGCAATTCGGATGAAGCGTTGTTCTCAACGGCGTACGACAGACGTACACTCCCCTTGGCCCAAACCCTGATTCTTCATCGTGACACAACACCAGGCTGTGCACTCCACCATGAAAAATGTGCCACTCCTCATTCTGTTATTCACACGCAAAGTCAGCGATGAACGGCTCGAGGGGATAGTGGCGGCGAAACTGGAGGCCGCACCAGCGTCGACCACGCAGGACGTACCAGAGCAACGATTCCGCTTCTGTCTGGCGCATGCGCGGATCACGAGCGTGGGCGGTTGTTTTCGGGTGCTGGCGGTGTGTCATGAGTCCCGTCCCGTGTCCCACTTTGGACGCTATTAGAGGCTCGGGAAATGGCCGGCTCATCCCCGCTTCAGCCCCCTCACCCCCCGCCCTCTCCCCCAAATAGTTCGCGATTCTATCAACAGAAATGGATCGTCCTTCGCGCGAACAATTCGGGGGAGAGGGGGCCAGAATGGATGCAGCCGGCCAAACCGCAAAGGTATTTCAGTTTTCTATGGCCGACGTAACCCAGGGCTGCGCTGGTTGCTAGACGGTGACCGTGCTTCGCCCTGATAGTTCAGCGCACCCATTCGGGGCGGCCGAGCACAAGAGATGTGCCGCCGACCTGGAAAGTCCCTGCGAGGCAAGAGCAACAGACACAGCGCGGCTCGGAACAAAAACCGGATCAGCGCCAGTTGTCCACAAGGCCGACCTCTTAACAGCCCAGCGCCGTGCTTTGGAAGCTTGCCGGGATTTGCGAACGGGTTCAAGTTTCTTTGATCATCGGTCGAAATGAGAACAACGTTTGTCGAACGAAACCCCGGGACTGCTGAGCATCCCGAGATCGGATGCTAATCGAACAATGGCTGCCTGGTACGTCGCTCCTATCCGTCGAGCCTGACACATGGTTGCTGCGCCAAGCCGGTCGGACGCTGGCACGCACTCATACAACTCGCCCAACGGAAGTGATCCGACGCGGAGTGTCCGCTACTGCGACTTCGCCAGCAACCGGGACGTGCGAGGGCGGTTTGATCGCTTGACGCAGGAAAAGGACTCACATGACGGACGCCGGAAGGCTGGGGCTTCAATACGACGACATGCGATGCGAAATCCGAGCGACGGATCGCGCCGCGCTTGTATGGTTAGCGGAGTTTCTGACGCCCTCTTTCACGTCCTGCGATCCCGGCAAAGTCGATTATCGAGTCGCGTTGGAGGTGGATCAGCAGAGCTATGCCCGGCTGTTTGAGCAATTGGCCAGTGCGGCCGTTGGCGAGCGGGATTGCTTCAGCAACGACGGCCACTTTTCCCGCTACCCGGCCTGCGTAGACAGCGACGGAACCACCTGGCTGCACGCGGCGTCCGATCAGGCTTTCGTGGGCATCCCGGTTACGGGGTCAACCGTGCGCGTGGTCGCTCACGGCGGCAACACCCGGTTTCGCCACTGTCTGATGCGGGTTGTCCGCGAATTGGCCACGATCGAGCAACTGCGGCGAGGTCAACTGCTATTGCACGGATCGGTGCTGACAAACGGCGGAGAGGCTGTCGCCGTGTGCGGTCCGAAACGCTCGGGCAAGACCACGCTGCTCATGCAATCACTCGTCCGCGGCAGCGCGTTCGTCACTAACGACCGCATGGTAGTACGTGCGGATTCTTGCTCGGCGACGGTTTGCGGCATGCCAACGATCATACGCTTGCGCATCGAATCGTTCGATTACCTTCCCGGACTGGCTAAACGGTGCCGATTATCTGGCTTTCGACGTGACCTGACTATCGCCGAATGCCGTGCCGCGCTGCGGGGCGAACTCGCCGTGGAATTGGATGACCGCTGGCCGAGTTTCAGCGGAGCGCAACTGGCAAGTCTGTTACAGGCCCCGATGGCAACCGCGGCTCGCTTGGTGAAGATCGTGTTTCCCAACATCCAGCCGCAGGCTCGCGGAATCGAGCTTGTGCCGTTGTCGCCTGCGGAGGCGGGGCGGCGCCTGGCGGAGGCTCTTCTTGCGCCGTGTCGCCCGTGGCGTTATGCCACTGCCTTCGCGCGGTTCAGCGGCGAAGCACCCCCCCTGGATGCCATCGAACGGCAATGCCGGAAATTGGCCCAGGCGATTCCTGCTTACTTGTGCCTGCTGGGACGCGACGCCTATCAGGGCGAACTTCCCTGGACGGCTTGGCGACGCCGGGCAGCTTAAGAAACTCAGACTGCAAATCACGCGGTCCATATTGCCGGTAAAGCCACATTTTCGTGGCTCGTTTCCCCTCGGAAAGGGTTCGGAATTCACGTCCGTCGCAGATTGGCGAAATCACAGGCTTTTCCGGCGTGGGATCTGTTGGCAGGGGCGGGAAGGCTTGCACTTTGAGTAAGAAACGGTCATCCGGTCGCCTTGCAGGGGAGTAGGCAAATGTCGGCAGTCACGCGAACTCCGGCGGCTCTCTGGACCGCACTCGCCATGGCCAGAAATGTCGTCCAGGGCAACGCCGCCGAAGCGACGCGTTGCCTGCGCGAATCGAAATGCGCACCACGGCAGTTGGCAGCCGTTCTTCGGGCTGAAGGCCTGGTCGGGTTTGCCTTCTCGCCCGACGGCCAGACCGTGCTGCCGGAAACGTGGGACGATGATATCGTCGGTTCGCTACGCAGCCATTATGAGGAACAATCGCAGTTTCTCGACGAAATGCGAACGGTGCTGTGCGAAACAGGTGAAGCCCTGGAGGCGGCCCGCATCGAGTTCATTGTGCTCAAAGGGCAGCTGTTTGGCGAGCGATATTACGACACGCCCTACCGTCGACGCTCACGCGATCTCGACATCCTCGTGCGAGAGCAGGCGTTTGAACATTGCCTGCAACACCTGGAAGCCCTGGGCTTCGCCACCTCGGACTCGCGGCACCGCGCCTTGTCCGCGCGAAAGCGGCGGATTGATCATGCGGCGTCGCTGGAGCGTGGACACCACCAGATCGATCTCCATTGGCGACTGCGAAATGCCCCTTCGTACCAGCTTGATTATGAAGCTGTGTGGCGAGAAGCCACGACATTCCGTTCCCAGGACCGATCGTTTCGGGTCCTCGCAACGGAAAGCGAACTCGTGTTTCATCTCGTCTCGATCGCCCACGACCTGGAACGCGGGGCCTGTCGCGTCAAGCACCTGATCGACGCCTATTGCCTGGTCAACCGCTACGCTCGGGAGATCGGCGAGCCGTCGTTCAGCGTTCGCTGCCAGCGCGAACGCACGGCCGGCAGTTGCTGGAATGTTCTGGATCTGCTGGTCCGCCTGCTTGGCTGTGGCGATCGATGGCCACGCGTGACTCAACTGCTGGCGCGGGAAAGCTCACGCATCGTATGCCGCAGTGATGAGCAAGCAATGCGACTGCTCGCCGGTCCCCGCGGCAACGTCCATAACCAGCGCTGGTTCACCCGCATTTATCCCGTTTGGAGTTGGCGCGAGGTGCACCGGGCCATCGATCGTAATGTGCTGCGACCCGGCCGTATCCCGTGGATGATCATCAAAGGCGTGCGCCGATTGACGTCCAGCTGAATCGACGCATCGCCTGTTTGGACAGCGCCACGCTGGGCTGTTAGGAAGTCGGCCTTGTGGACAACTGACGCTTATCCGGTTATTGTTCCGAGCCGCGCTGTGTCTGTTGCTCTTGCGTGGCAGGGACTTTCCAGGTGGGCCGCGCATCTCTTGTGCTCCGGCCGCCCCGAATGGGGCGCGCTGAACTATCAGGGCGAAGCACGGTCACCGTCAAGCAACCAGCGCAGCCCTGGGTTACGTCTGCCATAGAAAACTGAAATATCTTTGCGGTTTGGCCGGATGCATCCATTCTGGCCCCCTCTCCCCCGAATTGTTCGCGCGAAGGACGATCCATTTCTCTGGATAGAATCGCGAACTATTTGGGGGAGAGGGCGGGGGGTGAGGGGGCTGAAGCGGGGATGAGCCGGCCATTTCCCGAGCCTCTCGTAGCGCCCAAAGTGGGACCAGGGACGAGACTCATAACACACCGCCAGAACCCGAAAACAACCGCCCACGCTCGTGATCCGCGCATGCGCCAGACAGAAGCGGAATCGTTGCTCTGGTACGTCCTGCGTGGTCAACGCTTGTGCGGCCTCCAGTTTCGCCACCACTGTCCCCTCGAGCCGTTCCTCGCTGACTTTGCGTGTGTTGAAGCACGTCTGGTGGTGGAGATAGACGGAGGCTATCACGACTACGTCGATTGCCAGAGATGAGAAACGGCAAGAGATAATCGAAGCGTGAGGCTGGAAGGTGATCCGCTTTTCCAACCATGAGGTGCTTCATAACGTGGACTCCATTGCCATGGCGATCGCGAAGCACGTGGGGCTGGAGCCCCCATTTCGGGGCCAAGGTTTCGCGTGATATCGGCCCCCTCACCCCGACCCTGGTCTCCCCCAAATTGCTCGCGGTTTGATGGGCTGCAATGGAAAACTTTTGACGCGAGCAATTCGGGGGAGAGGGGGCCAGAATTGCTGCATACGAATATACCGTTACCGTCCTTGCCGTTTTTTTGCCGGGTACCAGTCGAGACACCTCCGTCCAGTGCGCCGCCCGGCGCGCCTGACGATTCAACGGCGGCGGATTACGGCTTCGAGATCTCCAGCTGCCAGGTTCCGGGTGAGGCTTCAAACCACGCCGCGGCGAGGTTTTCGGTGACGCGGATTTCGCGCGTGGCCGATTCGCCCAGCGCACTGCAGACACCAGGTGCCTGGTGCCAGGTCGGTGACCAGCACGCTGGTCGGGCCGGGGGCAGGCAGCTCGATGGTGACCCGCCGTGCCGCACGCGCGCCATCACGACGAAAGAGAACCAGGCGATTGCCCTCGGGGCGTTCGACAAACGCGCCAACTCGGTCCGGGGTCTCCCACAGCCGCACAGGCAGACGACTGGGGTTCGCGTGGTCGGTGAACTGCATGACGGTCAGCAGTAGATCTTCTTCGGCGGCGGCCTTTGGTGACAACTCGATGCGCCATGCGCCAGGTTCCAGCGAGCTACGTCGGAGCGTTTCCGGGGCAACATCGTTGGCGTAATTCGTGCCGAAAACCCAGAACTCTTTTCCCGGCCCGCCGACGGTTGTCAGCTGCCGGTTGTCCGCGCGAGGCAGCAGCACGTCGAGTGTAAGTCAACCTTGCTGGTCGTGCTGTGTACAGTCCACGACAGCCGAGGCGCCGTCGACACGCGGCTCTTCCTGAGTATGCAGCAGCCAGTATTTGCGGAAGTCGGGATCGGCGCTGACCACACGATCCAGCACGATCAACACGGCCGGCACCTTCGCGTCGTGCAGATTCAGAAAGACAAAGCTACGGGTCACCTGGCGGACTTTCTGGCTGTAGGCATCCGTGATGTCACCCTTGAGCAGCGTGAAGTCGGGCGTCTGCGCTTCTGGCCCGAACCCGTGCGCGAGGACCTTGCCGGTGCGGTAGCCCCGGTCGGGTCGAGGAGGACCTCGAGCGAACGGGCTTCACTGCGCCCGCCCGCCAAACGCTGCCCACCATCGTTGCCATAGCCGCGTTTGCCAAAGTCCTCCTGAGGATCGTATACCAGCAAGCTGTTGTGCGCGATGGTGCGCCAATAGTAGTTCTGGCAGTGCGGACTGCCGTATTTCCCGGAGGAACCGCCGTACTGGCCCGAGTCGATGGCCAGCGCGCCGTGGTAGTAAACCTGAAACGCGCCGGCGTCCAGATGCTGGTGGTTCACGAAGTTCACCTCGTTGATTTTCATCTCGGCGATCACCGCGTCCTCGCCCCAGCCGGTGCGCAGCGACCATCCAGCCGAACGGCGGACCGAAATAGCGGGATAGCGGCAGGTCGTCGAGCGGCCGAGGCTTGAGTTGCGTGTCGCGCCAGAGGAATTCGAAGATGGATTCGCTGCCGCTGGCGCCGCCCTGGCGAAGGAACTGAGACAGCAACGCAGCGTCACCATAGTAGCTGGCCGTAAACAGGGTCCCCACAAACTCGCTCCACGGCTGACCCCGCCTGGTGCTGGTCTTGAAGGTGTCCCCTGCGCGCAGCCGCTGGCCGTCGGGCCGCGTCGTGTAGACCCACAGGTATGGGACAAACTGCTGTTGCGGGTTGTACACGTTGCCCGCCCCCAGCCGGTCGAAGATCCACAGCGGATAGGTGTCCCAGCTGTAGCGATGCGCACCGTAGGAGTCGCCCTGGTGATAGGCGTGGCCGTCGTAGAGCCAGTTGCGCACCGGCAAGTGCTCGCGGAAGAACCTGCCCGCCGCCAGATGGTACATTTCCGGAAACTCGTCGTAGATGGCGATGCCTGCTGAGATCATATCGCGCATGATCATCGCCTCGCTGCTGTGGCCGGTGACCGAGCCCTGTCGCGTCGGCGGATAACCGCACTCCTGCGTCTTGGCCAGCCGGACCAACTCGGCGATGAACGCCTGCTTCTCGTCGGCTGTCAGCAGTGGGTACAACCAGTCATAGACGATCGCCCCGGTGACCATCATGCGGCCCGTCTCGCGACAGGCATCCTGCCGATCGGCAAGTTCGGTTCTCTTGAGCAGCTGCAGAGCCCGCTCGACCGTCTCACGCCCCTCGGCTCGGTTGGGCCGGGCCAAATACTGCAGTGCCGCCCACTCGACACGGCCTTGGGGTGATTTCCGGGCCATCGCTTCCAGGCGACTGACGACCGGCTGCAGCACCGGATCCTGCAGTCGCGCCGGCAGCTGCGCCGCATGTTCACGTCGCAAATACAGCCGTGGATGTGCGGACGGCGGAACGGGAATCTTCACGCCCCCCACGTCGGCCCACTTGAGTTCAGGCGTCGCCGCCGGCAGCATGCTCGGCCAGCAGACGGCAAGCAGGGCAAGCGTCACGCCGGCAGCAAGTTTCGGGAGCAGAGCGGTGGCTTTAGCTTGCCGCCTGGTAGAAGTGTTATGCATGGTCATTTCAACCCTGTAATGCTTTTGCCAAACCAACTGGTCTCACTGAAAACCGGCACTCGAAGATTCATTCGACGTTCAAAGTTGGAAGTTCGACGTTCGACATTCGCCCTATGACATCCCAGGCATTGATGTCGGATTACGTTCCGAGCAATCCACACGCAAAGCCCTATAGCGTATCGTCCCACAGTCACGACCCTATGGCCACCAGCAAGATCCAGTCCTGATCGTCTGGCGGCTGATAGGTCAGCCGATTGCCCACCACCTGCGCCGCGACAACTTGCGTCTGGCCGGTGCGCGGCTCGAACAGGCTGGCTGCGAGCGGTCCGGGGCTCCCCTCCAGGGAAATCTCCGCTGGTTTCTTCCAACCGCGCAGGTAAACCACGTAACGGCGACCGGGTTCGGCGAGGCACCAGCCGGCCACATCAGGCGGCCGTGACAAGTTACGCTGTCGGACGCCCGCATCTACCTTGCGCCGGCCATTCTTACCACGCGAGCTTGGGTTACCGACCAACTCGTCGTGTGGCTCCAGTTTCCACCATTCCAGATCCGCGAAGAATCGTCTTACGTGTCCCATCTGCTGCTGCCAGGGTAGGTTTTTCTCGGCCTGCAGGTCGAACGGTCCGGGATCGCGATGTCCACCCAAATAGGTCGTGCCGAACCCTGTCACCACGTAACCACCCGCCATCACGATGTCCCAGGTCGCGGCCCGCATCTCTTCGGCGCTGTGACTGTTCGGTTTGTCCACCACGCCGTCTCCGTCCCTGTCGCGGAGGTAGTAGCCGTATTCCGAGTTGACTACTGGCTTGTTGAGACGGCGCGACTGAAGCACACGCGCGTGCAGCTGAGAGTAGTTTTGCTGGTAGTCTCCAAACGTCATCCAGTTGGCGGCATTGAACTCGCGCACACTCCCCTCGGCAGTCATGGGGTGGATGGCGACCATCCGCCCATGTGGGTCAGCAGCATGCAACGCATCGCCGATGGCAATGAATTCCCGCCGCACCGAGTCTTCCGTCGCGCCACGGCGGTTGCGCACCTCAGCGTGCCACTCGCCCGAAACGATGAAATAGACGTCGTACGCGCTGTACCGCGCGGCAACATAGCGTGCATAGCGCTGCCGCGCCTCGACGCCGGGAAACCGGCCCCAGGGCCACTTCTCCGTGTTGCGCTTGTTGCCCCAGGCCAGCGCCAATCCAGCCACGATCCCACAGCGATTGGCGTGAGCCAGCCGCAGATCCACCTCGCGCCAGTAAGCGGGATTGAGTTTCTCGGCGGCGATGTCGGTGAAGGGTGGGCCGCCTGAATTGCCGTCGCCCGATTCGCACATCAGCATCGAGTGGACCACATTGAACCCCTGAGCAGCGCGGGCATCGAGATACTCCAGAGCCGCGTCCCGATCGTGCTTCTCGGGGCTGTCCGTGTAAAGCGACCACGCCGTGTCGCCCATGAACCAGAACGGCGAGCCGTCCTGACACTCGAAGTGATGCGGAAATCCGCGCATCGGTCGGATACTTCCCCGCCGCTTGGACATTTGGCACTCAAACTCGCCCGACTGACCGTCCAACCCGGCGTCCACACTGCTGACGGTCCACTTCCAGGGCCCAATCTTGTCCGGTGCAAACCGGAATTTCCACTTCTTGCCACCATCCCAGAACAGGGGCGCAGTGCGCGTCGTTCCCGCGTCCGGCAGCGTGAAAACAACTTGTCCAGTGCACTCAGTGTAGGGATTGGCGTAATTGCCAGCCGCGTGTAGTTCCACTTCCACGGGCGAATAGATATCCGCAGCGGCGAGAGCATTGTTGGCAGAGACGGAAACAAGGCCCGCTGCTCCCTCGCCACCTGACGATTTGTCGGCCGGTGCGGAAGATGCAATCGACGGATAGATGACAACGGCCACGAGCAGGGCGTCAGAGTATCGCCGGATCATTTCAGGTCTCCCGCGTGGGTGTTATTCGAGTGTCCGCGTGTGACGCGCACAGACAGCCCGCGTCATTTTAATTCGGCCAATTGGCCAAAGGCCTTAGCCTTAGTTCACCGTAGCCCGGGGCAACGCCTTCGTTGTTACACACAAGTCCGAATTCCACTGGGCTTGTCCCAGTGGGATTTCAACTGGTTCGCTACGGCGCACCGGCACAGATCTCCTGCTCTCCGCCGCGCCTGCGAGCGGGGAAGCGGCGACCTCACGCTACGGCAGAAGCAAAACTCGTTCCTCCCACCTGCGGCGGACAAGGGCCGTGAACGATCCTTTACCGACTCTTGCGACCGCCCCAGCCCCAGACACTCAGGGCAAAGCCGCTTTCCAGCCGGCGCGCAACAGATCGGCCATTTTCTGGCGCGTGGCGGCGTAGTGGGGATCGTCCGCCAGGTTAACGGTCTCCCAGGGATCTTTGCGCAGGTCGTACAGCGCCGCGGGAATCGCACCACCTTGAAACTCCAGGTAACTGAAGTCGTGATCACGCACCATTTGCTCCCGCGGGCTCTGAACCATGAACACCGCCTTCTTCCACGGCAGCGTGGGGTTCGACAGCAGCGGTGCGAAACTGATGCCTTCCAGATGGGCTGGCACTTTCAGGCCGGCCAGCTGTCCGACGGTCGGCAGCAGGTCGACGAACTCGACAAACTCACGGCAGACTTTGCCGTTACCCTTCGCGCCCGGCACGCGCACCCAGAGCGGCGCGCGTCGTGTGGCTTCGTACATCGAGTACTTGGACCAGAATGCGTGATCGCCCAAGTGGAACCCGTGGTCGCCCATAATGAAGACGATCGTGTCGTCCGCCAGCCCTTGTTCGTCAAGCGCGGCCAGAACGCGACCCACGTTGTCATCGACGCAGCTGACACAGGCGTAGTAAGCCGCGATGGCCTCCTTGGCCTGTCGCGGCGTTGGCTGCTTCGCCATGAAGATGTCCGGGTTGCCGCCAGTCACGCGCTTCGGGTAGGGACAACCTTTGAGGCTGTCCGGCGGTGCCGGCGGATCTGGAATCGTTTCCGGGTCGTACATGTCGACGTATTGCTTGGGCGCCGTCAGGGGCGTGTGCGGTCGGGCTTGATGCACCGAGAGGAAGAACCGCTGTTTCTTCCCAGCAAAATCTTTCAACAAGGCCACGGCTGTCTGGGAAATGCGATAGTCACCTTCCTCTTCCGGCTTCAGACCCGAGTCGCCGTAGCGGTCGGAATTCCGTATCCGCCACTGGCGATACTCCTTGCTATTACGATTCTTGGCGGCCGGGTCCCTCTGCGTGCGCCGCACGGGCGGGAATTTTACCATCGCCTCGGGACCCTGCCAGAGAGGCGGTTTGCCGTACATCTCGATGCGGTCAAAAGCCAGTAGTTGCTTCTCGGCGTAATCGACACGATGAAAGAACTTGCCGATCACCGCCGTTGAGAACCCGTCCCGCTTCAGCAATTCGGGCAGAGTGATTGTGCCGTCTGGCAGGTGCTCAGACATCACCTGTCCATTGTTCCACACACCGGACGTCAAGGGGCGCAGGCCGGTGAGGAACGAGCTGCGCGAGGGGTTGCAGGCCACGGCCTGGACATAGGCGGCATCAAACTGAACGGCCGTCTTGGCAAACTGATCCAAATGTGGTGTCTTGCAGATCGGATTACCGTAACAGCCCCAGACGCCGGCGTTACAGTCTTCGATAATGATGAATAGCACATTCATCCCACTCGTATCGGGCAACTCCGCTGCCCGAGCCACGGCGGCAGCGAAACAAGCCGCTGCCAGTGAAAGAGACAATACACAAGCATTTCTCATGGGGAAATCTCCCAGCAAGAAGGTACGTGCGACGGCGACGCGGCAAAGTGTGCGGAAAACCGTTGCTTGCTACCACGGCGTGAGCGTTCCGCTGCTGGGTACCATGATATCGGGATCCCAGCCGGTCTGCTACACGAAGCAAAGGGGTGTCGGAATTGGCTGGCAATCGACGGACTTGCAGGTCCGTCGTACAAGCGTACCGATCCCAAAGACTGGGAATCTGCAGAAAACCAGGCCCTCCGTCCATGCCGCTGAATTCCCTAGTCGGTAGTCGGCTAGGCCGCACTTGACGCAGCTAACCCTGTCGCGAATACTTACAGGCACACGTTGAACCATTCGGTTCCGGCCATTCCCTGCCGGGAGATGGCCTGCTCTCGCTGAATGGCGATTTGCCAGATCGTCCCCCGTCCCTAGGAGAGCAGTCATGTGGAACATTGGTGTTGGCTTGATTGAGCTCACCGTTTGTCTTTCGCTGGTCGCCGCTGTGGTCTTCTCTCGTGGTACTGCACGCCGATGGCTTGGTGTGGTCCTTGCCATCATGGTGCTGACCATTTTTTTGACGCCGCCTGACCCACTAAGTGCACTGCTTGTCGCCGCGCCCCTCACGTTTGCCTTTACGCTGGGTGTTTGCGCGGCTCCGTTTTTGCGCCCGCTTGACAGTGTAGCCAGACAGTAGCCTGCACTCGCCCCTCACCTTTTCCAAGGGACAATTGTCATAACACCTCACGAAGCATTCATAAATTGGGCGTTTCCCTACCTGGTCGTTGCCGCGGGGCTGGTACTTCTCGGTGTTGGCATCGGGGTCATCGCGCTGATCGCAACGACGAAAAAAGGGACCGAAGGTACCAATATTCTGAAAGACAGTCTTCGATCAACCTTTTGACAGCTTCCACGGCAGTCTGTGTAATGAGAAGTAGTGATCCATCTGGAACTTGCACAAGGATCTACAAATGCGCAACACCGAAAAGCCAATGTATTTCAAGTTGCTGGCCTGTGTTGGCGGCCTGGCCGTTCTCTCGGGAATGGTGTCGGCACAAGAGAACTCGCCGGGCGAGGAAGAGCTGATCATTAAAGTGTTCTTTCTCTCAAATGCTGCCGCATCCGACGCCAGCGATATGGTGGACGGTGTCTTCGGTGATGCTCTCGTCGGCATGGCTGCCGACAAGCGAACCAACTCATTGGTCGTGAGAGCCCGAAAGAGTGTGGCCGAGGAACTGGAAGCCCTTTTGATGGAGCTGGACTCTCGTGCCGGGCAAGATCCTCCACTTCCACCGAAAAGTGCCCTCGACAGGCCAGGCGGCAGTGCGACTCAGGGTCTGGAAATTCGCAGCGAAATCCGCCGCGCCGCCACCGTCAAGAAGTTGATTCCCAACGGAACGAAAGTCAACAAGGGAGATCTCCTTGTGGAGCTTGACGATTCTCAGCTGATGGAGGACCTGCGAACTCGACGCGTCGAGATCGAAAAACTGAAGGCGGGCGAGCTTTTTGTGAAAGAGCAAAATTCCGCGGCGGGTCCGTCGGAAGCGGTCGAGATCGACGAATTGCAGCTGAGAGTTGCCGAACTGTACGGCAAACAGGTCGCAGCAGAAATCGAGCTCGAACAAGTCGTCATCGAAGGTGAAATCTCACTTGCCAAGAAGACGTTGGAAATCGTCGAGGCCAGCCGCAAACGGCTGGAAGAACTGGCCAAGACGGGCCGCGTATCTTCAGACGAGGTACCCGGTGTCGCTTTAGAGGCAGCGAAGGCTGAAACGAGTCTCGAAGTCGCAGTGGCCAAACGCAAATTGCTGGTTGAAGTTGCCAGACCACTCAGGCTTGCCGAGGCGGAACTCAAGCTGGTGCAAGCGAGAACCAACTTCGACCGAGTGAAACGCGAGGCCGAGCGGAACTCGGAACAGGCCCGAGCCAACCTCGCTGCCCTCCGCGCTGAGCTAAAACTGAAGACGGCCCAGATAGCGATGCTGGAGAAGCAGATTGCCAGGTGCCGGATCACTGCACCCCACAGTGGCGTCGTCCGCATTGGCCAGCCATCGGTGATCAAGGAGGGAGCCATTGTGCGTGAGGGACAGCCGTTGGTCTATTTGGAAAAAAACGCTCCCCCCTCTCGTTGACTGAGCATCCGCAAACCGCCTCGATCGTCGTGCTGATGCCATCGATCGTATGGTTCATGTGACAAGACCGATGTGGCTGATGCCGGCTTTGCACGCAACGCAGGCGGTGGCGGTGTCTTGCCGCCGTGCTGCGGCCGCGTGCCTCAGCCAAAAACATGTGCGCATCCCCGACCAACCAAGGAACGCAACGGTTCACGGCTCATTCGCTGGGCGAAGAAGCGATGACATAGTTTCACTGTTTTACGGTTTTAATGTCTTTCGTGACGTCCGGCGGTAACGAAATCTATCGTTCATTTCCAGACGCTCAACTTGCCGTCGCGGGTGACCAGGAACAGGCGATTGCCTGCCGCGGACATGCCGTCGAAACGGGGTGGGCTGGGGATTTGCAACTTGCGACAATTGCTGGCCGGTCGCCGGGTCGATCGCCAGCAGCACGCCGCCCAGGCGACCTTCCAAAGCACCGAGCGGATCGTCCGGCTTCAGAACGTCCGGCGGACCGGCGGCAAACAGCGTGTCGCGGGTCAACGCCATGGCTTCGATGCGCACCGGAAGGTACTGCTGCCAGACGGCCGGCGTGCCGCGAGTGAAGCCGGCTCCTTTGTCCACCTCCACCGAGAAATCGTCGTACCGATTCGGTGATCGTGCGACCATCGTACTTGTACGGCTCCATCAGCGTGTCGGGCAACCACTTGATCGGCTCCGGCGCGTCGGGATCGCCCACCAGGAACGGCCGCGTGGTGTTCTTGTCGCAGAACAGCAGGTAGCCGGTCGTCTCGGGAAAGAACAGCGCGCTGTGGATGTTCCGCTCGACAAACCATTTCGTGGCCCAGGTGTGCTGCGTCATCGAAGACCAGCAGGTTGCCCGACTTGGGTGCCATCAACATGAAATAGAAGCCGGGCCAGCGATTCCCGTAACTCCAATAGATACGGTTGAAGCCGGTATCGTCCAGCATGCCGCCGGTGGCCATCAGATGGTCGTCACCCAGATAGCGATCGCCGTGGCGCGTGTTCCATTCGGTCTCGATGTGGTTCAACTCCGCGTCGAACATCTCCTGCATGCAGAAGATGTGCTTGCCGTCGGTGGTGAGGACGTCGATGTTCGACCCGTCCATCGCAAAGTGCTCGCCGATATCCTTCGAGAGATCGGGCTGCGGCTGTTCGACGTGACGGTAGTGGACGACCTTGCCGGTGCGCGGCTCGAGGGCATAGAAGTGAGCCCCTCCATCGATCAGCGTCGAGCGTCCCGCCGCAACGTACGCCAACGAGTTCATCACCAGCACCGTTCCGTGCACCGGCCAGGGCGATTCGACTTGTCCGAAGGCGACGATGCGTCGCTCGTTCGGTGCGGCCAGGAATCGCCAGACCAATGCGCCGTCGTGGGCGTTGAGACAGTAGACGCATCCGTCGTTGGCGCCAAACAGCAGCAGACCTGCGTGGTAGGTGGGCGACGAATCAACGCGTCCGCCGGCGATGAACTTCCAGAGCAGCTTGCCGGTGGCGGCATCGCAGAGCGTAAACCGTGTGACGATCCACCGCGGCGACGAAGACTTTGCCCGCCGCAATCGTCGGCTGCGTGAGTTTGCCTCCCAGCGTGATTTCCCACTCTTGCTGCAGCTGGCGCGAGACGTTCGCCTGCGCGGTTCGAACCGCTTCGCTTGGCGTCGCCGCGGAATACCGGCCAATCCGCCGGAGCCGCCGGCGTCGGCGACCGGCGCTCCCGTAGGCGGGACCTTCTGACAATCGCTCCGGTGAACGAGGATCGAGCATGTCGCGTTGTGTCGGCGCTGCTGGTTGCCACCAGCCCGTCCATCTTCGCGCCGACGTAGCAGAAACACTGGTCCGGCGGCGTGTAGAGCAGCCCGTTGCACGGTATGACGCCGAAACGGCATGAGCCGCGCAGCCAGTCGTGACGCATGTGGTTGTCGCCGTCCAGATCGAGAAACTCGGCACCCCGTTTGGGATAGATGATGAACTGGTCGGTCGCTTTGCTGCGATAGCAGCGCAGATGATGGCCGGGCGACATGGCGTTCGCGACGTCGATGGTGCGGCGTACGTCCCCGGTGCGGAAATCGTAGCCGAACAACCGCGCGCCTGCCTGTCGCGAGAGGGTCGGCCAGTGCTCCGTGCGCTGTTCGAGGATGCCACTCGTTTCCTGGACACGCCAGACCAGGTCGTCGATCACCAGCAGATCGCGGCCCGTGTCGGGACCTTTCCAGAGGTGATTGCCATCGGCCAGCGAAAAGGCATTGGTGCCATCTTTCCCGGTGGTCAGCACGACATCCTTGTGGATCACGACGATTCCGCTCCGCGGGCAGTCCGCTTTCCAACGCAGTGTGGCCATCTTGCTGATCGTAGCAGAGCAAGTCGGCGCCGCGAAGGAAAACGACCGCCCCATCGTCAGCGGCCAGGCTCAGCGGATTGATCTTCCCGACGTCTTGCGACCAGCGGGTCTCGCCGGTCGTGGCATCAAGAGCCATCAACCTGGTCGAAACGTTTTCGCCACGCCGCTGTGCAGCGTCCGCTGCTGAAGGTCGGACGTGTGCGAAAACCGTGTGATTGTCGACAACGATTTCCCGAGTGCCTTCGCTCCCTTCGCACTCGGCCAGCACTTCGCCGGTTGCGGCGTCGAGGATGCTCACCGGCGCATCGTGAATGCCGAGCGTCACGTAGACGCGGTCTCCCACAGCCACCAGACGCCGCGGTACTTCCGCCGGAAACCGGCCGCGTTGGCCTCTGAGCGTGCGCCAATCGGCGTCTCGGATTTCCGGTTTCCATTGCTGCCATCCCCACGGCTGAAGCGGTACTTTCCAGAGAAACACGACCATTAAACGCATCCCGGGCATTCAAGCACCCAGCGGGCGGGAAAGCGTGGATCGGTAATCCCGATCGGCCCTTCATCCAGGAAGTAGAAGAGACGTCCGTTGGCCGAGACCATCGCCGGCAGACTCGAGTCGATTTCATGACTGCGGCAGTACTTCGGTTCGACGATCCATTGCAGAGCCGTGGCCGGCGCCACGCGCTGGTCCGCCGCCACCGCGTTACCCTCCGCACCGTGCAGAAAATGCGTCCACTGGTCGATCTCCTCCGGCCAGGGTTTGCGAGTCATCTGCAGCCTGGCCGGCCCGGACCGCGTAACCCCCGAACAGACCACACCACCAGGAGCCAGCACGCGCATGATTTCTTCCCGCGAAATTGTGACCCCTTCGCGTTCCTCACCGGCGTCATGCCAAACCAGCAGATTCACCAGGTTGTCCGCGAAGGGCAGCCGTTTGCCACTGAATTGTTCGAGTGTGATCTTGCCGTACACTCCCAGAGACTCGAGTGCATTTCTTCCGTCGGCAACGCGTTGCGGATCGGTATCCAGAGTGTGGAGTGTGACCGCGTCCCGACCGCCCAGACTGGCGGTGAACTGGGCGTCGACAAATCCCAGCTCAACGACCAGTCCACCTTGAAAGCTCGATTGCTCGTAGATCGTGTCAACCAGATCGACGTCGTTCTGCGCGGCTTGAGCCGTCAGGGAGAGCAGGGAGACCAGCATGGCAATGGGGGTTCTCATAGTCACGACACTTTCTTGTTCGAATTGCGGCGTCCAAGTTCCCACAGCAGTCGGCCCAGAGTGCGTGCCGTCGGGCCCTGCGACAGTGGCCCCAACCTGCCGGTCAGCAATGTGTGTGGCCACGCAGAGTGGCAGACTACGTGCCATTATCATAACAGCTTGACGAGCATTGGTTGAACAGTGTGGCTTTGTGGCCGAGAATTCAGCGCAACCGGCGCCGACGCAACCTGCTCTCCCCACCGGCCTCGTGCCGTGTGGTTCTGGGTTTGACAACTACATCTTCCCCACCGGCCTCGTGCCGGTGGTTCCGGGTTTGGCAACTACAAGGCCACTTCATTTGCCAACGGCGGCCGAGAAGAAACGTCTCCAACTCGACGGCTCGCCACCGAGGCCGAATCACGCCGCGGGTTGTTTCGGTCTCGGTTGCGTGCCGATTGAATTCACCACAATCGCTCGACCGACGGGACTTCCGCGGATCCCAGTTAGTTGCCAAACGTGCTTTCCACCGGCACAAGGCCGGTGGCGGAGCTACTCACGTCAACACCATTTTCTGGCACAACCGTCTGCACCTGGCGGATAAACGGGTTCGCGCCAGGCTGGCACGGGAATATCATGGGCGTACACATTAACGGTCATCGAGTCGGAGGATGCATCATGGTAATCCGCTTGGGGATGTGGCTGGGTTTGGCTCTGTGCTGCGCGAGTGCCAACGCGGGGGACGTGGGGAATCGGTTAACGTACCTGGATTCACCCATCGATCCCTATTACGTCGATCGGGATACGGCTCGGCTGGTAACGCCGCAGTGGGTCGGCGACGAGGGGGTCGAAGCGGTGATTGTGCTGGCCACCGACGACATGACTGATGCCGACAAATACGAACAGTTCCTGCGGCCCATTCTGGACCGACTGAAGCAAATCGACGGTCGTGCGCCGGTCAGCATTATGACCAAGCAGATCGACCCGACTTTACCTCGACTGCAAAGCTGGGCGGAGGAGGGAGTGAGTGTCGAGGCGCACACGCAAGATCACCCGTGCCCCTGTTTACAGGCGGGGAGCTTCGATAAGGCCAAGTCGACCTATGACCGCTGCGTCGATCAGTTGAGCCCGACTGCCCGGCGGAGGGCCGGTGGCGTTTCGCATGCCTTGCTGCGATTCGATGAACTCCGTGAGTCCGCGGTTCTTTGCCGAAATCTTCAACAAGACGACGCCGGAAGGTCATTTTCTGACCATCGACACGTCCGTGTTTATGTTGTTTACGGCCAACGACCCAGACCTGCCTCGAGATCTGGTGCAGGACGAAGACGGGCGAGAGAAGTTTCGCAAATATATTCCGACCGATCGTACGATGGCAAACTACATCGAGGATTATCCCTACCCTTATGTGATCGGCCGACTGTGCTGGGAGTTCCCCAGCCTGATGCCCAGCGACTGGGACGCGCAACACCTGCAAGGTACCTGCAGCCCCGAGAGCGTGCGCGACTTCAAAGCGGCGATCGACGCCACGGTCGTCAAGCAGGGCGTGTTCGCGTTGTGTTTTCATCCGCATAACTGGATCCGCAACGATCAGGTCGTCGAGTTGATCGATCATGCCGACAAGCGATACGGCAAGCGAGTCAAGTTTCTGAACTTTCGCGAGGTCCAACAACGGCTGGACAAGAAACCTGCTGGGCGGACATCCGCTGCGCACAGCCACCGGCCGCGACAACGGCGTGCGGGTGGTCGACGTGGATGCCGACGGATTGATGGATGTGGTGATCGCCAATCCAGCGCATCGCGAAACGCGCGTGCGGCGCGGAGTCGAGAGAGGCTGGGATACGACGGGGTTTCCGGTCGCGCTGGTGAACGACGAGTCCCGGCCCAGCCAGCGCAGAAACGGGAGTGCGTTTCGGCGTGTTACAGCCGAGCGGGCGTGCAAGCATCGTTGTCCGCGGCGATCAAGTTGCGGGTGTCTGGCATTTCGACGGATCGAGCTGGCAGGCCGATGCAGGCGGACTGCGAGGACTGGAACTCAACGGGCCAATCGAAACGCTCCGCCGCGGCCGGGACGCGGGTGTGCGACTGCGCGATCTGGACCTGGACGGTGTGTGCGAGTTGATCGTAGGTAATGATCATCAAAACGCGGTGTTTGCCGTTGCATCTCCAGGTTGGCGGCAGTTGCCATTTGCCTTACCCGAGGGCGTGACAATCGTTGACGCGCAAGGCCGCGATGCGGGACTGCGATTCGCTGATTTCGACGAGGATGGGCACGACGACATTGTCTTCTCGAACGCGGAGCGCTATTCGGCGCATGCCTTCCACTCGATGCAAGACGGCTGGTCGCGCACGACGATGTCGGGCAAAAGTGGCGACGAGGGGGGATTGCCCATGATCGTTCGGGCCGACGGCACAAACAACGGCGCGTGGTTCAATCATCGGCACATGTGGGTGCAGAACGAGGAAACGGGCGGCACGCTGCCCGATCACGTGGACCGGCGTTCCTTTGCGCATCAGCTTCGCAAATGAATGTCGCTGCCAACCAGGAAGGACGACAACAGATGGCGGCACGGTCGAAGGCGGCCAAGCCGGGTCGTCGCTATTTTTGCAGGAACAACCAGACCCAGCCGTGCGATTCGTATTCGGACGCAGCTTGGTCCGCAACTCCGCTTGCTCGGCCCTCTCGTAGAGGACAGGATTATTTAGTGAGATTCTCCCATAATTCAACCGGCTGGAAATCGCCGCCGTGATTCGCGCCGATGATGTCGTTGTCGCTGTCCGAGCCGATGTCTGCCACAACGATATCGTGAGACCCAGTGCGTGATAACACCTGCCGCGTCCATCTCAGGCCGTGGTCATCGTTGACATACACACGGACTTCGTCCGGGTCGGCCCCTTGGTGCATTTCCGCGACCACCACGTCGAGCGTGTGGTCGTCATTCATGTCGGCGATTTCGAGCGCATGCACGACGGTTTCTTGCTCGGCCTCGATGACGTGCTGCTCCCATTCGTCATGCGGGTCCGGCGGCGAGGCGTACCAGGCGATGCGATAGGTGTTGCCTTTGAGTTCTGACGGAGTGAGCACGATGTCGGGACGTCCGTCGCTGTTCAGATCACCAAATCCGATCTTGGCATCGGGATGGTTCCACTTCGCCGTGTACGTGTGCTCGCGCCATCGCCCCTGCAAGATATCGCCGGCATTCTCAAACCAGCGAGCGCCGATAATGATGTCCGCGTCCCCGTCACGATCCACGTCGCCTAATTTCAAACCCTCGCCATGCGGGCATACAAGATCCCGGCGCGACCACGAGTCCGGATCCAGTTGCTTCCAGACCTGAATCTGATTTCCTGCCGGCCGACCGAAGGAAGACTGGTCGCGGGTGACGAGGTCCAATTTTCCATTCCCGTCCAAATCGGCGACTTCGATGTCGTGTGAGTTGAGCTGGGCTACCTGGTGCCGCTTCCAGGGACTGCCCGACGTCACGCGTTCGGCGCCAGGATTCTCGAGCCAGACGATTCCACCCAGTACGATGTCGGCATCGCCGTCGCCATCGATATCGGCCGTCTCGCCGTCCACCGTCGCATAGCCGCCATCGGTCACCGGATGCTTGTTCCAGGACGGGTACTCGTACCAGACAAACGGGCCCTTGGAGCCGCCGATGCCAATATCGGGCAGGCCGTCCTGGTTGAAATCGGCCACGACCTTGACCCACGGATTCTGCGGCGGATGCGCGTTGACCGTCACGTGCCGGAACCGAATCTCCTGTGCCACCGCCTGCACGTCGCCAAAGAGCGGAGCAATCAGCAGCAGGACAACCAGGTGCGCGGGGTTCTTGAGCATCATTGAGTTCTCTCGGATAAAGTTCTGGTCGATCGATAAGGGGACTGGCACATTTATCCCGGTAGAGTGCACAGGCGGGGCAAGCTGCCTAGTTGCTGCGACTCACAGCACAAGCTCTCTGACGGACTTATGTTCCTCTTCGATGTTGGGCAAGCCATCCTGAGCATGGACCACCGTTCGCAACGATAGTATACATAGTATCCGTGACTGGCCGTATTCGGCTCCCGCCTTCCATGCTCCCGAAGAGACACGGAGACGATGCGAGGGCTCTTCTGCCAGGCCACGGAAAGACCTGTAGACAGTCGTTTTCATCATGTTTCCAGCGAAGTCCCTGTTCGCATCTCGTCAGCCGCAGGGATGTCGGAATCTGCCGTTGGCGTGACGCGGTAACGCGCTGGACCAACTTCCACGGCAGAATCACGATGTCGTCAACGATGATGCGCGCCTGGAAACCATCTTCGCACTGGATGGCTC
Organism: uncultured Planctomycetota bacterium; assembly: GCA_963700575.1. Classification (GTDB taxonomy): domain Bacteria; phylum Planctomycetota; class Planctomycetia; order Pirellulales; family Pirellulaceae; genus JAJRVM01. Next base: position 289,695 of record CAVOYC010000007.1, read on the forward strand.
AAGGTAGTTATCAAACGGGCCTTCCACCGGCACCAGGCCGGTGGCGAGCGGTTCCGCTCCGCCACGGTTTTTCAAATACCTGGTGCCGCGTCCTTGTCCCCGTTAGCTGGCAAACGCCAGCAGCCAGACAGCCTCTGAAGCACGGGGCTAATACGCTTCGCGGTAGCATCCGTCAGCGGGTGTTCGAAACGACACCATACTACAGGCCGAATGACTCACGCAGGCGGGCGGCAGAGCCTTGTGGATTCTCACCAGCCGAGCTGGTGGATTACCTTGGATTAAGCAGTCACCGTCCACGTTGCCTACGCCCGGCGGCGGTACACAGGTCTCGGCGTCTAAGCGGACGTATACTGATTTCGTATCTCTTCCATTCGCCTACGATTGGCTCCGAGATCCGAGTAACCGACACGAGACGCGGAGCGGAAGTGGATCAACCGCTGGGACTTGTCAATGAAGAACTCAACGTCGTCGACGAATCCCAACAGGAAGCTGCGAAACTCGGCGTGGAAATACCCCGCTTGCGAGGAGACGATGCGGCTGCGGGGCATCGACCGGACAATTGCCTCTAGCCGCCGCTGGGCTTCCTCAGGCGACTGGTCGAGCGATATGGGACTGATGCGTTGATCCAGATCGTCGGCCTGAGTTGACACGCAATTCGGCCGATCGGGACATGGGGCAAGTCGGCCATCGATGACACCTAGAGCATGAGCGGGTCGCGTCTGCGAGTTCGCATATCGTACGCCAAACCACAGACCGCCCGTGCCCGCCGCAAGCAAAATCAATGCCAACCGTTTTTTCATGTTCGCGTACACAGCTCTCTGCTGAGGTTTCGTCTGCCAACATACTCACGCCCCGCCCGCAGCCTTCAAACGAGATTCTACCCGGCGAAGGGTGGCACTTTCCTGAGCGATCGGCCTGCCATTGTACCATCGGCAAGCGGTCTATCGCGAGCGGAGGCTGAGTGTTCTCCGCTCGCTCAGGAAAGTGCCACCCGTTGCTCGTCTTCCATGAAAAACCACTCTTTCGGAGGAAAAACGCTTGGTTTGCCGTTGTCACCCGGCGACCGGAATCTATCGTGCCTGCATACGCGTTCACGCAATACGTTTACCGCCTGGAGACCACGATGGGAACGGTTTTGAAGATGCCCGCGGCGAATGGGTCGAAACAAATGCGCCGACTTGATCGACGCTCATCTCGTCCAACAACCGCGATGAACGGGTTTGACGGTGTGGATCTCGAGGCGATCCAGGGCGCCGTGCGGACCATCTTGCGCCGTCGGCGAAGATCCAGACCGGCCGGGATTACTGGAAACGCCGCGTCGGGTCGCCAAGATGTATGCAGAGATGTTCGCCGGATTACACCAAGATCCGGCGCGACACCTGAAGGTTCTATTTCCCGAAGAGTACGACGAATTGGTGCTCGTCCGGGACATTCCTTTCACGAGCATGTGCGAACACCACTTGTTACCTTTCGGAGGTGTCGCGCACGTCGGGTACATTCCACATGGTCGCGTCACCGGCTTGAGCAAATTGGCTCGCGTCGTCGAGGAAGTCGCCCACCGGCCGCAGGTTCAAGAGCGGATGACGCAGACGATTGCCGACCTTATCGAACAGGAACTGCAAACCCCCGGTGTGGCTGTGGTGATTCAGGCCGAACACTCCTGCATGTCGATCCGTGGCGTGAGAAAACACGGCAGTTCGACACTCACGAGCGCGTTACGTGGCATCTTCAAGACCAATCCGTCCAGTCGCGCCGAGGTCCTGTCGTTAATCGGGCAGAAACCTCTTTAGATTGGCCGAGGGCTGGGAGAAGCAAGCATGATTATTCAGAAGGACTACAAGTTTTACGCCGCTCATCGCAACGAAGAACTTCAAGACAAGTGTCGCAACTTGCACGGCCATCGCTACGGCATTAACTGTTTCTTTGAAGTGGAAAGGACCGGTGCGCTGACAACGTTGTTTGCGGAGTTCGACGCTAAGATTGAGCCGCTGTTGAAGGCCCAGTACGATCACGGCATGATGATTCACGTCAAGGATCCTCTTTACGAGACGCTGGTGGGACACATGCAGCGGACGGGTGAAAGGCTGAAGTTGAAGCTGTTCTCTCGCCCCACGACTGTCGAAAACCTGGCTCACCAACTGTTCACCGAGATCACGAATATGGGCTTTCGCCTGCAGCGGCTGGAAGTCCGGGAGACCGACACGTCGGTGGTCAGCTACACGCGGGACGACTGGGTGAACGACAATCGCTACTTCGCCAGTCTGCGATTGGCCAAGGAAGCAACCGTCTCTGAGACATTTGTCGCCAAATGAGATGGTAAACGCCAATAACTTTTCGCACCAGCGTTCGTGAAGGACGACGCCCCCTATCGTTACGCTGCCCATCTTGATAGCGGATTACGCTCAACACCACGAATCGTGCTCCCACGAGAATAGCCGAACTTTGTCAAGCCGCAGAGGGACTCATGAATTGTATGGAAGTGTGGGGCGGGAACGGTTCGACGAACAACCATCTGACCAGGCCGGGTCTCGATGTGTGGATTTGGAGTCAGTCGCGAAGTTGTGCCACGGCGGGAGGCGGTGACCTTCACTTGGTTTCATCGTGTGCTTCCGGACGTATTACGAGAATGCTGCTGGCGGATGTTTGCGGGTTTGGCCCTCTGTTTGCCGAAATCGCCGGCGAGCTGCGCGAGCTGATGAAGCGCAACATAAACTCGATCCACCAGGTTCGGCTGGTCCGCGAGATGAGCAGACGATTGGAAACGGCCTCCCTGCGAGGCGGCTTCGCCTCGACGCTAATCAGTACGTATTTCGCACCCACGCGTTCGCTTACCTTGTGCAACGCGGGGCATCCACCCCCGCTGCTATTTCGTGCTGATTCGCAGCAGTGGTCAGTCCTCAAACAGGCTCCCGCGGCATCGCCCGCAGACGACGGCCCGCTCGGAGTGGTCAATCCTGTTGAATATCAGCAATTCACAACGAAGTTACATCTCGGGGACATGGTACTCAGCTACAGCAATGTCTTGACTGAATGCCGCAACGCCAGCGGCCGCCTTATCGGACTTGATGGTTTGCTGAGCCGCGTCCGGCAACTTGATCCTCAGCAGCCTTCCAGCCTGGCTGCCACGTTGGTGACTCAAATTCGCGGCGAGCACCCCGATAATCGTGCCAGGGAAGATGCGACATTGGCTCTCTGCCGCGCCGTGGACACGCGAGTTGCCTGGCGAGATAACCTCCTCGCTCCGCTCCGCCTTCTGAGAAAGGTTTCAGACAGCACCAGGATTCAGTAGTTCCGGTCCCCGGCGCTACACACCGCTTGAGAGTTAACGACTTCAGGGCTGTCTGCCACCCCGGTGCAAAACCCGTTGCTGCGGTATGGCCCTGCAGCCGCGATTGGCCGGTAAACAGCGATTCGGCACACCCTGTCTGAACCAGTGTGATTCTCGGCATCTCAGGCGGCGACCGTGATGGAGAACAAGGAAGCAGCCCTGTCCTCCACTCACGAGTCAGGGTCGAGCCGCTACTGCCCATCGTGGTCAGAGTACTTTTCGATATACTGCTTCACTCTGACTTTCCGAGCCGTATTTTCGCTGCTCATGTAGCGAATGGTGCCAAAGATCGGCCGTTCGGGCCCCCACGCACGATCGTAGCGACCAAGCACCCAGAAGATTCCGCTGTACGAATTCGGGTTGCGACCGTCCAAAGCGTATTTGTTGTTCAACTCGATCATCACATCGAGTGCTTCGCGCGGTGAGGCAGACCACTGGAGGATCTTCTTACCCCACAGCATCCGCAAGTAGTTGTGGATGCGTCCTTCCCTGACGAGTTGCCGTTGGGCTGCATTCCACAACTGGTCGTGCGTCTCTGACGCCTCGAATTGCGGCAGGCAGTAGACGTCTGGCCGACGATCGCGGGTGTGCTTGGCCAGAGTCCGCTGAGCCCAATCGGGGAGCGATTCGTATTGATCGTAGTCGTCGCGCTGCCAGCACATGTTGTAACCAATCTCGCGCCAGGTGATCAGCTCGTCGAGAAACGATTCGACTTCGGGACGTGCGCCCCACCAACCGCTGGAACTGCCGGTAGACTTCGAGGCCACCTGGTCCGGCGTCCACCCGGCCAGACGCGTCACTTCGTCAAAAACCTCATGGACCGAAATGTGCCCGAAGTGCAGATAGGGAGACAAGCCGCTCGTCGCCTGCCGCTCCGGCTGGTTACGGTCTGACTCGTAAATCGGGAGTCTCGTCTTGAGAAACTGGCTCAGTGTCTTGCTCGCGGCAAGTGAGCCACCAGCCGTCACACAAGGCTCTACCGAATGATCTATCGGAAACGAGCCGAAGCCGGCACCCGACGCGAGCAGCCTGGCTGGTTCTGCCATCGGCCAGCGTTGGGTGATCTTCCGCGGCAGTGCCTCCAGCGTGGGCAACTTCACGCGCGAAAGTGGATTGCGTTGAGGCACGTCGGCCAAGTGTGGCAGCAGGTTCTTCTGCAGGAAACGCCGGAAGTCGAATGCCCGCGCAAACACCTTCTCGGCGGCGCGCATCGGCAACAATCCGTTGGTATCCACCAATTCGAATCGTACGGGGACCTGCGCTGCAGCCGCATCGATCATGCGAGGCAGAAAGAACGCCGGGAAGTCGTCGCCGACCACCACACATGCACGACTCGCCAGTTCCTTCAGCAGACCTTTTCCGCCACCCTGTTCGGATTCGAGATAGGGGTAGTAAAGCGCCTTCTTCCGGGCAAGCTGCTGAGCGTTGTCGGCCATCCCCTCGACCACAAATTGATGCAGGCGATCGCTGGCCCAGGGGTAATCACATCGCAGAGCTTCGAAGATCACCAGGGGTTTGTTCAACTCCCTCGCCCATTCGACGGCTCGTTGCAGACTGAAGTTATAACGAGTTCTTCGGCAGGAAATCATCCAGTAGAGCACGAAGTCACCGTGGGCTGAGACTTCCTGGCCAGTGACCCTGCGAATGCGTAACTCCGGCACGTTGCTCACAGATGGCCTCGCTCATGTCACTCAAGGTCCGCATTGCGGAGCAAGGCGGTGACAAATTCACTTTGCTCCACGGAGACACTCCCGATAGACTTACAGCGTCTGCAGTCGCTCATCACCCGTCGTGAGTCGTCGTCGCGCCTCTGCCCCAACGTTTTGGAACAAGTAATGCGCCACGAACCACTCGTCGCCGCCACGATACCGAAACAGCTCGGCACAAGCCATGAAGAACATCCGCCAGCGCTGCACGTTCCTACTGGCCTCGCGGGCGGAAAGATCCTGGCGCAGACGCGCCATGATCGCCGAACGATTCCGATCAAGATTCTCAAGCCATGCTTCGCAGGTACGCCAATAGTGCAATCCGCTGACACGCCATTGCCGTTCGATCACCAGATCATCGTCGAAGTGACTGAACAGGTCTTCCGACGGCATCATCCCACCGGTGAAGAAATGGCGCCCCATCCAATTCGCGGCCCCCTCGGTCTCAAACAGATAAGGCGTGTCACGATGGCAGAAAATGTGCACGAATGCTTTGCCTTCGGGAGTCAGCCAATTCGACACACACCGGAATAACATCTCGTAGTTCCGCATGTGCTCGAACATCTCAACCGATACGACTCGCTGAAATTTGTCCTTTGTGGTGAATTCCCGAATGTCGGCCGTAATCACGCGGATATGGCCCAAGCCTCGTTCTCGTGCAGCGCCCCTCGATAAACTCCCGTTGGCTTGCCGAATTCGACAGGGCGGTGATCTCACAACCGGGAAAATGCTCGGCGATCCACAGCGTCAACGAGCCCCAGCCGCAACCGAGTTCCAGCACTTTCATGCCGTCCTCCAGCTCGGCGCGCTCGCACGTCTGGCGGAGCATCTCAGCTTCGGCCTCGGCAAGTGATGTTCCCGCAGACGCGAAGTCGCACGAACTGTATTTGAGACGCGGCCCGAGCACGTTGCGGAAGAACTCCACGGGCACTTCGTAATGCTGTTCGTTCGCCGCTTCGGTCGAAATGGCCAGCGGGCTCCCACGTAGCTGTTGGGTGAATAGAGACAAAGAGCCACTCCCCGCGGGGGGACCGTTGGGGGAGGCCGACTTTAGTCTGCCAGCAAGCAGATGTCGGATGCCGATCCGGATAAGCGCATCGGGGATCAAGCCCGCTTCAGCAAGTTGAACTAGTCGTTTCATCGGCAACACTTCGATCTTTTTCAGTCGTCTCACACCGCCCCACATGGGAGCGCGTGCTCCGTTTCGAACGGCATCTGGTGTGGGGTACAAGGTCCTACTTCGACCATTTCCTAAACGGTTCCCGGAGGCGATTTTTCTGCAGGCCAAACGTCGTCCCTCTCCCCCAGCGGGCCCCTTCCCGTGACGTGGCGAAGGCGAGACGGAAACAGACGGATCAAGCAGTTGCCAAACCTTGGCTCACCGGGGGATAACAGTTGCGTGTCGAGAGATTACACTGGACAGACTTGCGCCAAGCGGCAGTATGCCAGGAACATCGTAACAATTTGACAACCCCTTTCCCATCCTGCGGACCCTTCATGGACATCGAATACGTTCTCCTGGCAAATCTCTCGGCGATCGCGCTGGCGATTCTCGTTCTGTGGGGCGTAAGCCTCCTGCTGCACGACGTCAGCATCGTCGACATCTTCTGGGGAATCGGATTCGTGCTGGTGGCATGGCTCTCGCTCGGCAGTAGCGGCCAATCGTCGTCAAGAACATTATTGCTGACGATACTGGTGAGCGTGTGGGGCGTGCGATTGGCGGTATATTTAACCTGGAGGAACTGGGGCAAACCCGAAGATTACCGTTACAAGGCGATGCGAGAAACGCACGGCAAGTATTTTCCCATCGTCAGCCTGGTGACTGTCTTCGGCCTGCAAGGCTGCTTGATGTGGATCATTTCCCTCCCGATCCAGGTCGCCATGGCCAAGGGTCTGACATGGCAGGGCGTCGCGGTGGTAGGAGTCGTTCTGTGGCTGGCCGGTCTGTTCTTTGAGTCTGTTGGAGACTACCAGCTCGCTCGGTTCAAAGCAGACCCGGCCAACAGCGGTCAGGTGATGAACCGCGGCCTGTGGCGATACACGCGTCATCCCAATTATTTCGGCGATTTTCTGGTCTGGTGGGGGTTTTACTTCGTGGCCGCCGAACCAAATTCGTGGTGGTGGACGATCATCGGCCCACTGCTCATGTCACTGCTGCTGATCCGCGTTTCGGGGGTTCGGTTGCTGGAAAGTTCCCTGCGCAGTCGTGTCCAGGGCTATGACGAATACGTGCGGAACACCAGTGCGTTTTTTCCGCTCCCGCCGAAGCAAGGCTCCGACACAGATTGAGTGGCTCGTCGCTGCAACGTTTGAGCTCACTTCCACTCGAACCGTTTTGTGGCGGCAAGATCGCGGATGAACACGTCGTTACCCGCGATAGCCAGATGCGCCCAGGAGTCGTCAGCGACGCGCCGTCTGTCAACCAATTTAAACTCTTCGGGCGAAGGTTCGATCAGCAGTAACTCACCTCGCTGATCCAGAGCCAACAACTTATCCCCATTGGCAACCATGCTCCAGTACTTGCCAAAGGGTTTAGTGGTCCAGCGTTCCGCTCCCGTTTCGGCGTCGAGGCAAACGAATCGTTGATTGCGCAGGTGCAGGTAGATATGCCCTTTGATGACCACGGGAGACGACATATAGCCTTGAGATTTGTGGCTCCACACTTCTTGCACGCCCCAGCTCGATTCCGTTCGCGAAATGCTCAGCAGCGAAGACCGACCGCCATAGCTGCTCGTGAAAACTGCGTCACCGATGATGGTGGGCGTGAGAATGTTCATGCCACGAAAAGCAGCGACCTCCGCGGACCACAATACTGATCCGTCTTGCGGGGCGACGCCAGCGAGTTTAGTGCGTGTTTGAACGACCAGCTGCGGCGTGCCTGCAATCGTCGCGTAGACGGGCGATGAGAAAGCGCCTCCCAGCATGCCACCGCCGTCCGCCAGCGTCTGCCACACAATCTCTCCCGTCTTTTTGTCCAGCTTCGCGAAGCAGCCTCCTGCTTGAACGAAAACGTGTTCACCGAGAACCAGTGGTGACGATACGAAGCCGAAACTGGGCGGGGACGAGTCTGTGGTCGCCACGAAGTCGACTTTCCACAGGATCTTGCCTGTCTGGGAGTCGAGGCAGACAAGAAGGTCCCGCATCCCCGCGACGTAGAGACGCTGGCCGTCAAAGGCGGGTGTCGCTCGAATCCATGAACCGTTGGACGCGGCAAAAAAAGGAACACTGATCGCACCTTCCCACTGCGTCTCCCAGACCTCCTCGCCGGTGGTCCGACTGAGCGCCCGGATCACTTCGTACCGCTTATCCTTCGTTTCCGTCACGAAAACCATGTCGCCAGCAACGATCGGTCCCGAATAGCTGGGCCCGTGCGACACGGACCAGCTGGCCGACAAGTGCTTTTCGGAGAGGTCGGCTGGCCACTCGGATGCCGCGATACGGCCATCTCGCTGCGGGCCGCGCCATTGGGGCCAAATCCCTTTTTCCAGCGAATCGGCACATACTCCGCTCACCAGATAAAACAAGGCGAAGGTAGCTGAAAGGGTGGCACGAAAAGCGGGGCCCATGGTTTTCTCCCGAAGCGCGAAGTGGCTTGTCTGCATACGGCGGCAGGGTAGAGCACAATCACTGTTTGCCAAGTGAGAGGGCCGTGCTATGCGGTCGATTTCTTCTCCATTGCTCCACGCAGCATTTGGGCAAACCCTTCGAAATGCTGCATGTTGTCACAATAGGCAGAGTACTTCATTTGCTGGCGGACCTCTTCGGTCAATGCATAACCGCCCACCACGAAGGCCACATCCATGCCGAGGTCGTCGTACAGTTCGCGGTAGCCGGCGAGGAACTCCGATTCGTGGGCGATGTGAGAACAACTGAGCCAAAACAGTTTCGGTCGATAGTGGCGGATGGCAGCGGCCATCGTGTCGAAGGGGAGATTATCGCCCAGCGAAACGGCATTCCAGCTCGCGTCACGCAGCACAATTTCTGCCATGGTGGTGCCCAGGCTGTATTGATCACCCGATGCGGCGCCGCCGATGGCCAAAGGTGAGCCAGCGTGCGGGGGGGGTAGTAGAGACCGCAGCTCGTGTAGCACGCGTAACGTAATCTCACATCCCCGCCGCTCCTGATACACCTCCGCTTCGCCGCAGGCCCAGCGACTGCCGATCTGGCGGAAAGCAGCGGCGAAAACGTCATCGCAAATCACACTGACGCTGTGCTCGGCCAAATACAGATCGACGGTGATTTGGCGACAACGGGGTTCGTCCCCCCGATGAGCGCTTCGACCAGCTGCTCGCGAGCTCGAGCGATCACACGCGTTGTTTGACCGCTGGTTGGAGGCAATCCCAATGCTTCGGGATGTACTAGCTCGTGCTTGCCCTTGCGCAGAAACCCCATCAGCCCCGCCATGGTAATGCGCCGGTGGCCGCCCGCCGTGTATTGGGTTGGAATCGTTCCATTGTCGCACCAGCGTTTGATGGACGACTCACTGACATCGATGGCACGCGCCACTTGCTTGGGGGTTAGAAGATCTCGCATCAGTCAAGTCCCAGTGAACGTTACGAATGATTTATTCAGTGCACGCACTCACCCTACCCCAATTACATCATATATCGGACCTGAGAAATAAAAATCGTATTTTTCCTAAGTAATTGGCATTTAAGAGATTGCAATACCCATTTAGGCCCAATGGACGATTTGCACGATTTTAACTGTTGCATAAACCGAGATTGTCCGGTACAACTCGTAGAACGAATTGAACGAATTTACATCTAGAGGAGTTCTGCAATGACCGCCGCAACGCTCGACCGTGCGAAGACCCCCACAGCCCAACCCCCCCTCAAAGGTGGCGAGGCCATTGGACGTCGCGCCCGTCGATTGCTGCAGATGGAGATCGACTTCGTGCCCAATTCGGAATTCGCCTCTGACAAGGGCGGCGACGAGATGCTCGTCTCAGCCACACTCAGGTCGGCCGAAGAACGAACACACGCTCCGGCTGATTTGCCGGCACATCTACGCCGCATGTGCGAGTCCGATTTGCTGACCCCGCAGCAGGAGTCGGCGCTGTTTCGCGAGATGAATTTCCTCAAGTTCCAAGCCCACTCGCTCCGCGCTCAACTCGACCCGGAGCAGGTGGATGCGGACCTGGTCGCGTCCATCGAATCGCTGTTGGCACGGGCTCAAACGATCCGCGATCACTTGATCAAAGCAAACGTGCGGCTCGCCATGTCCATTGTGAAGAAGTTTGTCACACCGCAGCAGTCTTTTGACGAAATGCTGAGCGACGGCATATGCACGCTGATGCAAGCTGTGGAGAAATTTGACTACGATCGCGGTTTTCGCTTCAGCACGTACGCGTACCGCGCAATTGCGCGACACGCATACCACTCGAACACAGCCGCTCGTAAGGAAGAAGCCCGGTTCACACGTGATGCTGAGCAGTGGGCTTTCGAGCAGGAGGACGAATGCTCCTCATCGTCGATGAGCGATCAGGTCTGGAGCAATCTCCGCGATCTCACGACTTCCATGCTGGAACAGCTCGATCGGCGAGAACGTTTCATTATCCGCAGTCGTTACGCATTGGGAGCACATCGCAAGGTGCGGACATTTCAGGACCTGGCAAACAAGCTTGGCGTCTCGAAGGAACGTGTGAGACAACTGGAGCAGCGAGCGGTCTCCAAGCTTCGTACCATGGCCGGTCAGTTCGAGATGGATAACTTGTTCGGCGCGGCGATGGTATAAGGCAGATTCGGTTTGCGGAGACGCGTCCACGAACGCTGGTGATGAGTTGCATCAGAAGTCGGGTCGCGTTTTCAGAAACGTCGCTTCACGGTCTCGATCGTGCGGGGACATCGAGACCGCGCGCAATGCCAGCATTCGCGTGGCACATCTCCGCTACGATACGATTCTGAGCCAGGACGACGAAGCCTCGGCCAGCAGCAATGGTACGCCGCCGGAGCGGCGTGGACTACGCACTTGGGACTGGTGCGGCTGGCGTCTGAGAAAAGTACTTTTCGCGAGATCGTTGGCACTCCGGCTCGTAAGGAACGGTTCAACAATAACTTCGGCGTTTCCTGCAGCGGGTGCCGCTGGCTGAGAGAGCGCTCAAATCTTAACCATCACCACGAGTCGTCAATCGCAAGCGGAGCCAGTGCTGTCTGGGACTCGCTGGCACTCGACGATGCTTCGAGCCGTCACGAGCACTGGCTCCGCTCGCGGTAAGCGTTTCTCGTTGTTGGCAAAGTCTTCGTGCGCTCGCTCAGGAAAGTGGCACCCATCCAACACACGGAAGTTATTTTTGGGTCATCCCTAAGGCCCGTGAACCACGTTCTCGTGCCGAGACATTCACTTCAAGAGGTGTTCATTGACTAGTGTTTTGTCAGGCTTAAGAATTAGGGTTGGGCCAAGACACATGTACGACACCGCGTCCTCGTCCGTTGCCCCGGAAAGGCAGCCCACTACCGACACCGCGTGGACGCGGTGTCGTAGGCAGATGAGAACGTGGCTGCACCCTAATTTCTAGTGTGGCCAAAGCACGAGGGCACATTCTATTTGGACTATTCGCGGGCGCATCGGCAGATGAGACACGCCCCCTGAGTACCCTCTCGAAGCCCAAGCTCAAGCCTTCGCAGCCGGACGAACCCTATTGACCCCTGACGCCTCTACTCGCTCGAAGCGGGACGTCCAAGCTTTTGGCTTCAGCATGCAAACGTGATGGCAGCGGAACCAGATCTTGTGGCAGGGGAAAGTGGCATAACCGGCTCTTCGTTTCCATACTTGCCAACGCCAGGTGGGCACCACTTGGCCCTTGTTGAAGTCAAGCAGCGAGATGAAGATCCTGCTCGAAATAGGGCTTGGGCCGCAAAATGAGCTGATCAAGTCAAACACTGCTCGACGGACAAACGGGGTGTCCCAGTCGACGTGACGAGCGTGTCGTGGTACGTTGGAGGGGCAATCTTGCCAAGCGACCCCGGCATAGGCGTCGGCCTGCGTGGGTCGCCCCAATGGCTCGGCTTGCATCGGCTGCGCGGCTGCGCACGTCGCAGATGAGATCCAAGCGAATCAGAAGGGAGCGGGCGACGTATGAGTGCCTGCAGTCGGCGTAACTTCATCCAGGCCGTCGGGGCTTCGACCGCGGTGACGTTGTCGGGAATTCCCAGTGGCGCTGTGGAACCCGCAGCAAGGGCGCCCCAGAGCCAGCCCATCAAGGGCAGTTGGATCAGTATCTTGTGGAATGACCGACGGCACGCCTATTGGAACGATGCTTGTGCCAGATTTACGGCCTCGCAGTGGGAATGGGCGGTCCAGGAAGCAGCCGAGATCGGGATGGAGTATCTCGTGCTGTTGAGCGTCGCCAACGGAGGTCGGGCGTTTTACGACACACCGCTGTTGCCCAAGGCCAGGGAGCTGGTCTGCGAGAATCCGATCGAAGCGTTGCTTTCGGCCGCGGACAAGTACGATGTGAAGTTCTTCCTGAGCTGTGACTTTTATGGCGACTGGCCCGGCGACGAAGCGATTAATACGCCCGAAGCGGTCCGGGCTCGCCTGCAGATGATGGAAGAGATTGCCCAACAGTACGCACACCACAAGAGTTTTTATGGTTGGTATTGGTCGATCGAAGCTTACCTGACTCCCTACTTCACACCGGCCTTCGTCCAGTACATCAACACGTGCAGCCGCGAAGCGCGGAAGCTTACGCCCCGGGCCAAGATGCTCACAGCGCCGTACAACACTCACAAGGCGGTGGACGACGATCAATTCGCCAGGCAACTGGACGGGCTCGACGTGGACATCATCGCCTACCAGGACGAGGTGGGCTGCTTGAGAATGACCCCCGAGCAGAGCGCTCGCGCATTCGCCACGTTGCGGGCCGTTCACGACAAAGTTCCGCAACGGGCCTTATGGGCCGACGTCGAGACATTTGCCTGGGAAGGCGAGCCGAACCGGCCGGATTCACCCCTGATTCCGGCGCCATTTGCGAGGATTCAGCAGCAACTGGAAGCGGTGGGACCCCATGTTGACAAAGTGCTCGTTTATCAATACCAAGGCATCATGAACAAGCCGGGAAGCAAGGCGCCGGCCGGGCACCCCGACGCGACGAAGCTGTACGCGGATTACGTCCAATGGCTGCGGGTGAATCATCCGGAGGCTGACAGGTAGTACATTTTTTCTACGTTTTTTCCGCGGGAGCCCATCAAGATCTGATCTTCCATGCGACTGGCCGGCTGAGCGGCCGTGCCGGGAGTTGCCGCGAGTCTTCAGAGCCAATCGCGGTTCTTTGACGATCACGTCTTAGAAACTGGATAGACGAAGCACGAATTGCCCGGGTCGGAAACAGAATCGAAGCGTTGGCCGAATTCACGATATGGGCGGTACAAAAATCCCATGAAAGTTGCTTTATTTGGCGGCTCGAGAAGTCGGACCGAACCGGAGCGCGGCAGCCTGCTCTACCTGGCGGGCATCTGTTTCGTCGCTTCGTTGGGGGGATTGCTGTTCGGGTTCGACACGGCGGTGATTTCCGGCACGATCGAGAAGGTGACCGCGCAGTTCAGTCTGACGGACCTGTCGCAGGGGTGGTTCGCCAGCTCGGCACTGATCGGCTGCATTCTCGGTGCGGCCTGCGCGGGCGTGCTGGGCGATCAGTTCGGCCGCAAGCCGATTCTGCTGCTCTCCGCAGTCTTTTTCTTTGTCTCCGCGCTATTCTCGGCGGTTCCTCCCAACTTCCAAATCCTGATCGTAGCGCGTATCGTGGGTGGGGTAGGCGTCGGCATGGCATCCGTATTGGCGCCGATGTACATTTCCGAATTGGCACCGCCCCGCTGGCGCGGTCGCCTCGTCGCCTTCTATCAACTTTCCATCGTCTTGGGCATTCTGATCGCCTATTGTTCCAACTGGCTGCTGGCCGAATGGGCGCGCGGCAATCCGGGAGCATTCGGCGGCGAAGGGCTGTTGCACCGGGTCATGATCGCCGAAGTGTGGCGAGGCATGTTCGGCGCCGAAATGATTCCCGCGGCGCTGTTCTTGCTGCTGCTGCTGCTCGTCCCCGAGAGTCCACGATTCCTGATCGAAACCGGTCACGAGGCACGAGGTCGGAGAGTGCTGGCTCGCATCAGCGGCATTGAGGCAGCGCGGAAGCAGTTGGAGGAAATCCGCGATGCGGTGAACCGGGAAGAGGATTCGATCGGCGAGCTGTTGAAGCCCGGCCTGCGCATCGCGTTACTGATTGGCATATCGCTGTCGGTATTTGGCCAGTTGTCGGGCGTGAACATCGTAATTTACTACGGGCCGAAGATCCTGACCGCCGCCGGATTTGAGGATGTGGGAGCCCTGCTGGGCCAGATCGGATTCGGCCTGATCAATTTCGTCTTTACCGTATTTGCCCTGCTGGTCGTCAACCGGTGGGGCGCCGGCCGCTGTTGATCTCAGGTATGGCGGTGGTCACGATTGCCCTGACGGTGATCGGCATGTTGTTTTTGCTGGGCAAGACGGACGCCCCAACGGCGACGGCTGGCGAGCCGGCAATCACTGTCGCGCGCGTGTACGGCCTGTGGATCGGGATCGCGATTTGTGTTTACATGGCATGTATTGCGCTGTCGATTTGTGCAGTGATCTGGATTCTCACGCCCGAGATTTTCCCCAATCGCGTTCGTGGTCGCGCCGTGTCAATTGCCACTTTTTTCAACTGGGCGACGAACTCCTTGAGCATCTTCCTTTTCCCGTGGTACGTGGCCAAGTTCGGCATGCACGCCGGCTTCATCACCTGTGCCGGGATTTGCCTGGTGGCCACGCTGTTCTTCTGGCGATTCGTACCGGAAACCAAAGGTCGGAGTCTCGAGGAGATCGAGAAGATGTGGCAGCGTTGAGCCTTTAACCACCGCCGCAGGCCGGCGCGAAATGATGCAACTTACCGCTGCGTCCACGTTAAGAAGGACGGCGAAGCATTCCTCCTCCAACCAGTACGACGGACGTCCACGCGGTGTCGAAGTGAACCGCCAAGGCAGTATGACGGACGCGGACGTCCGTCGTACCAGGACGCCGTAGCAGCGGATCACGCTGGAAGTAGCAATGGAGCAAGTCTCGTGAGCTTACCAGGCAAGAAGATCCCCGCGGAACAGGCCGCCACGTTATGCGAGCAGTATCGGGCCTCGCTTTTTGACGACGTGGTGCCCTGGTGGATGAAACATTCGCTTGACCGCCAATACGGCGGATATTACAGCCTGCTGGAGCGAGATGGCAGACCGTGGGCCAGCGACAAGTACATGTGGATGAACGGGCGGCAGATCTGGATGCTCAGCCACTTGTGCAACGCCCATGAGCCGGACCCCGAATGGCTCGACGCCGCCCGACTCGGTGTCGATTTCATGCTCCGCCACGCTTTCAAAGCCGACGGCAAGATGCACTTTCGGCTGGCCCGCGACGGACAATCCCGCTCGGAGGTGCTCAGCTTGTACACGGAGGTGTTTGCCGTGATTGCCCTGGCTGAGTACAGCCAGGCCGCCAACGATCCGAGCGTTTGGCAACAGGCGTTGAAGATGTACAATCTCCTCATGCCGCGTCTGGGCCTCCCCTCCGACACACCGTTGTTGGGTTACCCGATCCACGCCGAGTTTCACCTTCACGCTCATGACATGTGCCGCATCACGGTCGCTTGGGTCTTCAACCAGATCCAACCCGATCAGCAGTTTGAAGACGATCTGACCATGTCAGTCGATTCGATCATGCAGCGCCACTGGAAGCCGGAATTGGGGGCGCTGTTGGAAAACGTGGCGCCAGACGGCTCGCCCATGCTCGACCTGCCTGAAGGCCGCATGTTCCATCCGGGCCATGCCATCGAAAGCGCCTGGATGCTGATGGAGATCGCTCATCGGCGCGGCGACCCGCTCCTGCTGCAATCCGCCGTCGATATCACGCTGGCCGCTCTGGATCACGGCTGGGACCGTGATTATGGCGGGCTCCGCTACATCACGAACGTCGACTCGACGCCGACCCATTCGCTCGAGTCGGACCTGAAACTCTGGTGGCCGCACGGTGAGACGCTCTACGCGCTGCTGCTGGCATGGGACCTGACGGGGCGCGACGATTTGGCCCCCTGGTACGAAAAAGTACACGATTACACCTTTTCGCACTTCCCCGATCCCGAGTACGGCGAGTGGTTCGGGTACCTCAACCGCGACGGATCCCGCGTGTGGACCGCCAAGGCCAACGGTTGGAAGGGTCTATTCCATTTGCCCCGCGTCTTGTACCGGTGTTACCAGTTGCTTCGGTAGCTGCTGAGTTATGACGATCCCTAGCCGGTCGGCCCAGCCCAGGTCTGTCCTTTCTGGTAACGTTTGGCGCGATCAATCACAGTGGCGTCCTTGCTGACTTGAATCACTTTGTCCAGCGCCTGGTCGAACTCAGCCTTGTTCGGCTCGCGCAGGTCACGATGGTGCGCCAGTTCGACCACACTTTGGCAAGCTGGCTGGGCATAGGCCGGCTGGTCCAGAAAGGGCAACAGGAAGCGCAGCGTCTCGGGGATACGAATCGCCGCGGCGCGGCGCAGCACCAGACTGCGTTCGGCATCGCGTGTGCACAGTGTCATCGCGTTCTTCAGCAATTCCAACTTTTCGTTGTCAGAACGACCGTCGGGCAACGGGGCGACACGAATCAGCGCCCGCAGCGCGGTGAGCCGATCTCCGGAGTCCTCAGCCGTTTGTACGATCTCAATAAGCTCGGGGGCGACCGAAGCGTTCGGCCAATTGCAGAGCGCACGGAGTCCCGCGTCGTGGCGCGTCGCGCTGGCAGCGGCAATCGCCGCTGTCACGATCTTCAGTGCTGCAGGTCCGCCAACGCGTCCCAGGGCAGGTAGCAGAGCCGTGCGGTCAGCTTCATCAACCGCATCCATGACCGCCAACAACGGCTCGGCCTGTTGCTGAGCGTCCGCGATCCGTCCGCAGACGGTCATGACGGCTTTTTCTGCCGCGTCGCGTTCGCGACCTTTCTGGGCGACGAGGATGCCCTGCGCCATACCAGCAATGTGTTCCGGACCGGCCAGTTGCGCGAGCGCGGTCATCGCGGCAGATCGCACCGACGCGTCAGCATCGACGGCAGCGGTTAGAAGATCCACGATCGTCTCGAAAGCGCGGCGCGAGGCCAGGATCTCGATCAACGTCACGCGCAGGGACGAATTGGCCTGTGCCATCTCGGCGGCCAGAGCTTTCGAAACGGACTGGCCAGGCAGCCGAGCCAGGCTGGTTCGGGCCGCCGATTGCTCGGCCGATGGACCGTCCGCGAGACATTGCAGCAACAACGTCAAGTCAGTTGGCTCGCCCAGGAAACCCAAGGCCCGAATCGCCGCGACTCGCACCGACTCATCCTGGCTGGCCGCCAGGAGGTCGACGATGGCAGGTCGAGCGGCGGCGTCTCCGCGGTTGGCCAGGGCGCTGAGCAAGGCGGCTTGAACATCGGGGGGCAAATTCGGCAATTGCGCGGCAAATTGTCGAGTGGCCGCTTCCCCTGGGGCCTGCGTGCGCACTTGCTCCAGGCCCAAAGCTCGCATGTCTTTGTCCTTGTCGCCCAGTAGATTGACAACCAGTTGAACAAGTCCGTCGCCGGGCTCTTCCTGGGCCGACAACGCGGTGTTCCACTCACCAGCGGCGATCAGGCCGACCGCCACGCACAACAGTATCAGGGCGTGCTTCAAAACCGAACCTCCCATCAGAATCGACAAAATGTGGGCCCTAGTGCTTTGTTCAGATTTAGTAGTGGGGTAGGACACCGCGTCCGCGCGGTGTCGGTATTGGCTGCCAATCGGCAGACTTGGAAGTCCGTCGTACGGGCGTACGGATCTCACAAATTAAGAATTGACAAAGCACCAGGTCGCGTTTCAGTCCTTCTGGCCGGCGCACGCCAGCATACCGCGCGTCGCAGCCAGGCGAACGTGCTTGGGCTGATCCTCGCCGGCGAACCGTTTGTAGACCGCCAGCGCTTGGACCGCTTTGCCCGTCGCCAGCAGTCCTTCGGCACAGGCCAAAGCGGCGTCGGTTGCTGCGTTTGCCGCCTCGGCACTCTGTGTCTTAGCTGCCAACAGCACCTTGGCAGCAGCTGGATCGCGAATCGCCCCCAGTGCCAGAGCGGCCGAACGCGCGACCGCCGCGTCGGCGTCGCCGAGCAAGGCCGCCAATAATGGCACGCTCGCCACGTCGCCTCGCACCCCCAGGGATCCGATCACGCCAATCTTCAGTTCGCCGCCGAGTTTCGGCAAGGCGTCGCGCATGGCTTGTGCCGCTTCGGCGGCCGGGATGCGTTCCAGCGCGTAGCGAGCCATGTGGGAGTGTTCCTTTTCGGGCAGCAGTGCGGCCAGCGCCGGCACCGATTCGGCCGTCCCGACGATCATCAGCTTGCGGCAGACAAAATCTTTCGCGTCGCGAGATACGTCGGTCTTCAATACGGCAGCCAGGCGTGCTTCCAGTTCCTTACGTGCCGCGGGGTCGTCCTGCGTGGCGACCACCGCTTCGTCGATCGGGTTCAGGGCTTTACGATCGGTGCCCCAGTCGTACGTCTTCAGTGCGTCAAAAGCTTGGTCCAACATTATCGAGCTCCGTTGCTCAGGTTGATTGCAGAAGGGAAAACGTTCAATACCACACTCGTCACAGCTGCCACGGCTCGCGGCGGGCACGATCGAGGAAGCGATTCGCCTCCTCGTCGCCGGGGAATTCCTGCCCGGCCGCGTCCCACTTCAGAGATCGCTGCAGCGTGTAGGCAATGATCCCCAGGTGACTCAACGCCACGGTGTTCACGGCCAGCTCGATATCGCGGAATGGACGCTCGCGGGTCTTCACGCATTCGATGAAATCACCGTAGATGCCACCGGTACCTTTGTAGGCCGGTACGGGTTTGGCCGGCCGCTTCTCATCGGGCGTACCTTCGACCTGCAAGTTGTCCGTGTCGGGACGGTTGTGGTAGATCAGCAGTCCGTTGGGATACCGGAACTCAGGTACTTGCGGCCGTTGTCGTTGTGATAGACAACTTCCTCGGGCTGCAATTCCCGCACATCCACGGCGAACGTCGCCCCACCGAAATGGTGCGCGCCCCAGTCGGTCATGCCGCCGCCGGAATAGTCGATGTAGGATCGCCAGCTACCGCCGCTCGTGCCGAAGTTGCCGTCGCAGCGAGCCTTGTTGTAGGGGGCCCAGGGTGCGGGACCAAGCCACATGTCCCAGTCCATCCCGGGTGCGACCTCTTCGGCAGGCAGATTACACGGCTGCGAGAGGGGGCCCACGTTGACGTTGATCGACTTGATCGTGCCCAGCTCTCCTCCCCAACACTGGTCGACGATTCCCCGATAGTCTTCCAACACCCGCTGGCTGCCACCAGAAACGACGCGCGAATAGCGCCGCGCGGCCTCGACCATCAGCGGACCTTCGCGCAGCGTACGCGTCTCCGGTTTCTGGCAGTAGACGTCCTTGCCGCTGCGGCAGGCTTCGATCACGATGATCGCGTGCCAATGATCGGGCGTCGCAACGTGCACGGCGTCGATGTCGGTGCGGGCCAGCAGCTCGCGGAAATCATTGTAGGCCTGGCAGTCGGTGTTCTGGTAATGCTTGTCGGCCTTGTCTTTGGCCTGGTTACGGACGTCTTCGCGGACATCGCACACGGCCACGTACTGGACGTCCGTGCGTCCGAGAAAGGCGCCCTGGTCGCCCCTTCCCATGTTGCCAATACCGATACCGCCCATGACGATCCGGTCGCTGGCTGGTGGAACATCATCGTTGCCCAGGGCGGTGGAGGTGATGATATACGGCACGGCGAGTGCCGCGCTGGCCGTCTTCAAAAAATCGCGGCGCGTGGCGTTGCTACAATGACCCATTTCTGATCCTCTCGGGAATAGAGTAGGAAGGACACTCACTCGTCAGGCAGACGTCGAGTGCTCTACGAGGCTTGTCCTGAATTGAACAGGGAACGTTCAACTGTTTATTAGACTCGCTGCAGACCCTCTGTCCAAGGGCTTCCCGGAGAGTTTTCCCCCACTTCTTGCGCCGAGAGCGTGCGGATTCAGAGGTGTCAGTTAGCCTGTTGTGGGGCCGTTCTGCTGGGTGAAGGGGCCTTTGATTTGGCATTCCCGGTGACTGTGCGGCACGATGGCGTAGTGATTCGCGGTAGCGGCTCGAACAAGACCACCATCTCCTTTCGTTACGCGATTCCCGAAAGTGGCGTGGCATTTTTGGCCTCCAAGCTGGACAGACCATCGGCGCGGCAGCGCACGGGGAGTTTGTGGATAATCTGATCCATGGATCGGCGGCGAAGCGAGCCGGCGGAGCCGGCAAGCGGATGATCGAAACGGGGGCAACGAGGTTGTCTCGACGGATAAAATCCCATCGCGACCGCAGCCTGCGGTTCCCTCGATTTTTCAGTGGCAGCGCGAACATCTGCTCAAGTAACGAGCGTCGATGCCACCCGTTGTGCGACAATCGACCGGCGGGACCTGATGCGACGTTCATTGGCACGAAAGACGCGCGTCGCTGGTAGTCCGAGAGAGTCTGAAAGTAGAGTGTCTGATAACGTACCTGATAACGGACTACGGGAGAGGTGGGAGAAGCCCGCGGTGCGGGTCGAGATACTTCTCGATGCCGCGGCGCACTTCTTCGGCACGATCAGCCACGCGTTCGGGCGGGACTTCTCGGTAGATGTCTGCCATGCAGTCAAGATTCCGAAGGAGACGTTCGCAGAACTGCCTGGCAGTCACACGGTCACCACCGGCCAGTCCAAGCACCTGGCACCAGCGGTGGTCGATCAGAAGATTCCACGTTTGCTTGGATCGAGGGGCTTGTGGCCGAAACGACGTGTCAATGGTGTCGTCGCAGATACCGTTAACGTTATGGATACACGGTTTGCAGATATCGTCAACGCCCAGTTCCATTTGTAGCATCGCGTCGCGATCGGCCAGCAGCCTCGCGGCTACGGCGTGAACGTCGTGCCCGTACGGATGAGGCGTGAACTCGCCCTGCTCGCCACCCAAGCCGCGCATGATATCGACGAAATGGTGGGGTTTGATGATGATCATTTCGGGCCGATCAACTCCGTAACAACAGCCTGCGTCTGCGCGTGGAGGGAAACGAGCGGGCGAGTACTTACCAGGGATACGCCTTGCTCGACCCACTCGACTCAACTCGACACCTCACTCGACATATTCCACAATCAGTTCTGGCGGCTTGCCGCCTTCGCGAGAGATGTAGTTGATGCCGTCGCAGCTGGTGGGATCGATGGCCAGGCTCAATTCCCGCACGCTTTCGAGCGAACAATCCAGCGGAAGCTCGACGACCTGATTCTCCGTCACACGGCCGATCTTCGCCACCACGTCGCCCAGCTTCGGGCGCGTGTCGTAGGTGACGCCCTTTTCCGTCCAAGGCTCGGTGACCACGCGAATCTGTCCTGAATCGACCGAGGGATTGTCGCCGTTGTAGAGCCGCAGTCTGGCCGATACCGGTGTGCCGTTCAGCTGGATTCGGAACTTCAGGTAGGTGATGCCGTGATGCTGGTCGCCCATCTGCCGGTCGCCACCGTCGACATTCAATCCGTTGTTGGTCCCGTAATTCGTCGTGGGCGAGGAATGAACGACGTGTGCATCCTCGCTGACTTGCAACACGACGCGTCTCCGGTCTCCCAGGTGCTCGAGCGTGGCCTCATGTTGGCTTTCGATCGTTCCATCGGGCCGATGCAGCTTGACCAGCACTGGGGACTTGCCCGGTTCGGCATTCTCGCCGACGGCCGCCTGCAACGTCACCGCCATGCGCTGTCCGCGCGCGACGCTCAAAGGTGTCACGGCCGGCGTGACAGCAAAGCCTGCCGGCGCATCGACGCGAAGCGTGCCCGCGAAATCTTCATCCTTGTTGTTCACGATCACCACTTCGCCCGTCTGCTCGGGCTTCGGCATTGTTGAGCAGGAAGGATGGAGCGGCAAGGCCGAGCGTGAGCACCTGTTCCCGCTCGACCTCGATCCCCTGCAGGATCGGCAATTGGTCCGCGTGCCGGCTTGGCAGTCCTTGGGCACGAACTCGACCGTCAGCTCCTCGTCCGCGTCGATACCCGTGAACTCCTTGACCACCGCCCGGTTCTTGCCGCCGGCCTGCTGGAAGACGTCGAAGCCCTCGGCCACGACCTTGCCTTGGATCTTGATGTCGAAGACGCGCTTGCCCGCGGCGTCGTGGTCCAATTCGGCAAACGCCAACCGCACGCGTGTAGCGAGCCTTCCCGTCCACCGGCTCGGCCACCGGGATCTTGCACTGTCGCAGGCCGCTGCACGCCCGAACGGAACACCCACGGCGTGTCGGTGTCCTCGATCTCCAGCCGCGCCGGATCGTGATTGAAATAGCTCCAGCCGGGGAAGAACGACAGGCCGACTTGATACTGCAGCACCAGCGAACCGCGCGGGCGAGGATAGCCGAGCCAGAGCAAGCCGTCGGCGTCCTTGCGGTCTCCCGGCGCGCCCAGGTTCAGCGCCAGATGCTTGACCGGCGTCATCGGGCCCGGCTGGCTGAAGTAGGCCCACTGCCGGTTCTCCTCGCTGCTCTTGAAGACCACGGTACAGATGTTCGGGAACGGGCACATGCAGCCCGAACTGGCCTCGGGCATCATCAGCAGGCCGTTGGCGGGAATGAAGTTGATCCAGCAGCCCGGCCGCTGACCGCCGAAATGCTGCGTGCCGAAGTCGTTGTCCAGGTCGTACCAGCCCAGATTGTAGGAGCGGAACAGCAGCATGTGGGGCGACGCGGCAGGGGCTCCGCAGTGGTGGCCGGGTCGGGCGAACTGCCAGACCTCTTCTCGCCCGGTCACCGGATGGATGCGCGTCTGCTGCTCGCCCGTCTGCAGGTCGTAGGCCCACGGTTCGGCGTGCAGCGTGTCGCCGACCACCACCGGACGCACGCGATAGCCGATCGGTTTCCGCCACAGCGTCTCGCCGTCCTTGGCCGACAGGGCGACGACCTGCCGCGACTCGAATTGTCCGGCGAGGAACTGCGTCCAGTAGTGACCGTCCAGGAACACGCCGAACAGCACCAGGACGTCGTCCTTGCAGATCGCGCCCAGCGAGCACCAATACGCTCCGCCGCACGGCGCCGGTGACTTCGACCGGCTTCTCCCACAGCTTGTCACCCGACGCGGCGTCCAGGGCGACGACGTTGTAGACGGTGGCCTCTTCGAGTTTCTTCAAGCACGGCGGCTCGTTCCGCTTCGCTCAGCCGATGCACTTCCTTGATCTGTTCGGCGAGCGCCTGCTCGCGCTGCTGCTTCGTCACGCTGGAGGCGGCAAAGAGCAGACGCCCGTCGCCGATGGCGATCGACCCTTGGGCGATGCCATCGACTTCGTGTTTCCAGCAGCTGCTGGCCGCTGGCCAGATCGATCGCGAAGACGCAATCGGCGGTCCGGCCCTTGACGGTGCGCGAGCCGTAGAGCACGTCGCCGACCACGGCGACGTAGCCCCAACTGCGCGGCTCGCCGTCGGCCGCCGGCGGCATCTTGTAGGTGAGCTTCGTTTCGCCGGTGGCGGCATCCAGCCGCAGGCACTCGTCGCCGACGGCCACGAACAGGCTGTCGTCATTGGCCGCCGAGTTGCCGGCGTCGTGGGTCACGCTGACGCGCAACGCCCCGCGGATCTTCCGTTCCCACAGCTTCAGCCCGTTGTAGGCGTCGTAGGCCATCACCGTATTCTCGCCCACGCCGATCCGGTTGGCCGTACCCTCGCCCAGCACGAACAGGCGACCGTTGATGGCCAGCGGCGCCGCGGCCCGGCGATGTCGCTCGGCCATCTGACCCGGCCCGGGATTGCCAAACCACAGCACGCCCAGCGGGCAGCGGACCAGTTGATCGTCGCTGCAGGTCGTGTTGCCCGGCTCGGCGTATTGATGCGTCCAGCTGCCCGCGCCCGGCAGCGGCCCGCGCCGGAAATCGAGCCACACGCCGTCTTCCTCGGAGACCTCCCCGCCGTCGATCCCGCCTCGGCCAGCCACTGCTGCATCGCCGCCGGCTGCAGCGGCTGGACCTTGCCGTCGGCCGCCGCCGGTTGGCCGATGCAGATTCGTGCCGCCCAGCGGCTTGAGCATGCGGAACGCTTCTGCCGCGTCGCCGGGCATCTGGCCCGAGACGAGCGCATCTTCCGAGACGATCAGGTTGGCGAAGTAGTCGGAGAACGGAACCTGCGACAGTTCGCCGTGCTCGATCACGACGCGGGCGCCGTACAGCCCGGCCGCATCGAGCGCCGCGCCGAGCTGCTTCGGCCTTCTCAAGATCGGGTTCGACACCGCAGATCTGCAGTTCCGTCCGTTTCGCCAGTTCGAAGGCCAGCCGGCCCGTGCCGCAACCGAGCACCAGGCAGTAGCCGCGATCGATCCCCGTCGTGCTGGACGATCCGCTCGGCCGCCGCTTCGAAGACGGCGGTCAGCTCGTCGGCCGGGAACGGCGACGCGTCGACCGGTTGCGCGACCACGCCGACCGCCGGCGAACCCTCCGGGCCAAAGCAGTAGATCGTGCCCGTGTCGGAACTGACAAACAGCCGGCCGTCGGCGACGGCCAGGCCGCGAGCCTTGCCGTCGACCTCGCCCGTCCACAGCAGCTGGCCCGACGCGACGTCGAAAGCCAGAACCTTCCCGTCGCCACCGGCCAACAGCACGTTGCCGGCCAGCACCAGCGATTCGTCGCAATCGCAGGGCACTCGCCACATCTCGCCCGCCGCCATCTCGGCTTCGGCTTCCTTGATCTGCTGGTTCACGGCGTCCAGCTGTGTCTGAAGCTGCTTGAGCTCGCGCTTCCGGGCCTCGCTTGGCGCTTTGCCAGCTGCGTCGCTGAGATCGCGTTGGCGGTCCAGCAGTCCCTTGCGGCGCAGGCTGGCGGCTCCGTAGGTCGCGCGTCTGACCGCGAACAGCTCGTTCCCGGTCGCCGCGTAGAACGTGTCCGGCGCAACGACCAGCTGATGGCTCCAGAACCAGCTGGACTGGGCGCGGTGAGACGCCTGGTCGTAGCCGATCATCTGCTCCGTGCCGGTGAACAGCTGGTCGTCGGCCAGCATGGCATTCGTGCCGCCGATGATGTGTTCGACGTAGGACTCGTACAGCAGCCGGCCATCCTTGCGGTCGAACGCGGCGGGCGAGACGCGGCCCAACGGCGCGAACAGACGGTCCTTCGAGGCCAGCAGATAGCCCTGCGGCGAGATGCGGCTCTGCGGCGCAGCGCCGCCACGTGTCGTTGCACCAGACCAGCTTGCCGTCCTCTGCGTCGACCGCGTACATGTAGACGCCTTCGGCCGGAAAAATGCCCGCACCGAAATAGGCGGTGCCGTCGTCGACCAGCACTCCGGTGCGCACCGGCCACAGCGAGATCATCTTGCCGCTGCCCAGCACCTTGCGTTCGCTCGGCGCCGCGCGAAACTTCCACTGCTCGCCGCCGTCGCTGCAGCGCAGGCAGTAGACGAATCCGTCGTCCGAGCCGACGTACACGTTGTCCTGCCAGATCGTGGGAGCCAGCCGCACCGGTCCGCCGGTCAGCACGCGCCAACGTTGCTGGCCCGTGCCGGCATCGAGCGATACCACACGACCGTCGGCGGACGAGCCGAAATAGACGGCGCCGCCGGATGCCACCACATGGAAGTGCATCGTCGAAGTGGACTCGTCGCTGTTCGGTCAGTCCGTACCAGCCGCCCACGGGCCGCGGATTCGGTTCGCCCCACGCCGGTTCCGGCTTATGACGAGGATGGTACACCCAGCACTCGGTCAACGGCAGCTTCAACGATTCCGCAGTCATCCCGCTGCGCGCGTTGTCATGCCGATACGTCGGCCAATCGCCCGCCATCGATCTGGCCCAGAGCGTCATCAAAATCAGCAACGCCAGTGCCGGGCTGCGAAGGCCGCTCGTGGCTCGTTTCTGTGTTCGCGCTCTGCAGCCGTTCGTCACCCAACTGATCATGATCGAGTCCTTTTGCGTAACGCAATCTGGGGTCGCAGTTAACGTTGGGCGGACATTCCGGTCTGCGTGGCAGATTGAAAAACCTGCTCAGCAGAGATGTCCGCACGGTATAGGCACGCTGTCGATCCGTAACGATGCGAGAAGCTTGGATGATATTCATGTCTTCTTGCTGTGGAGTCAGGTTTGCCCGTAAGCGGCTTGGTCCCCCGGAAGGCAAAGCGGACCCACGGATGGGAAGACCCACTTCACGGATCCTGTTCCAAAAAAATCTCATCCGCGATTATCAAGTATCTCGTTCGTCTATTGAGCTGGCACTTGGCCTACAGGCGTGTGGCAAAGATGCTAGGTGTGTATGCGAGGTGGTGTGGGAGGGGGCAGCCGCAAGGTTACGCCCGATCCCGATTGGGGCGGCGATGAACTAGTCACCGGGCTGTAGTAGTCTTACGTGTGGCGCCGGGGAGCCGCGCAACAGACCTTCCGTACTCAAATCCTCGTCGAGATCCAGCCAGTGAATTCCGTAACCAGCTCCGCAGACCCGCCAGTTCGCACGTTGCTCAGGCGAGGCACGTAACAGACTGGGGTACCAGACGTATGGTACCGTAATCGTGCGACCATCTACGAGGTCGACGCTGAACGTGTCTTCGCCGAAGTACACGTTCTTGACGCGTTCACCCGGCCGGATTTCCGAACAAGCCATGCCAGGCCTCCAGCAACTCGTTTTGATGTTCTTGTACGAGACGTTCGATCTTGCGCAGTTCCGACGGGCTGAACCCAAGATTTCGGGCCAGACCTATCGGTTCCAGCCAGAACTTGGCCGACTGATCATCGCGTCCACGTGGACGTGCGGCGGTTCGTTCGGTTCATGCCCGTAGAAGAATCATCGGTACGGGCAGCTCCTCAGAACCGTAGGCATACATCCCCCTGTCCGAGCCAGACCGAGCTGGTCCAAGTCCCCGAACTGATGCGAAACCGATGGCGTAATTCTACACTCACATGGTGCCTGGAAGCAAATCGCAGCTCAAATGTAGATTATCGGCGATTCGCCCAACCGCGACCGAAGCGCCACGTCGGTCGGCGAAGTTGCGGTCACTTGACGTGCCGCTCGCTGTTGGGCATATCTCTGTGCATCCGCATTGGCGTAAGGATCGGCGAAACAATAACTGGCAGACTTTTTCTTGCCCCTCACCTTTATCCTCTCCCCCGCGATTCGCTTCGCGGCGGGGGAGAGAAGACAATACGACAGTTATTGCTTTGTCGATCCTGAGCATGGAGCGGAGGCGGCAGACCGGTTGTGTGCCGCATCGTTGATCCTTTATCCTATCGCGCGGTCACGCGCTTGATCAACGTCCATCGAAATCGTTGGGCAAGACAACATCCAGAAAGGAAGTGCTTCCATGTCCGAATTGCGAGTGGGACCGTTCGTCAGCGGAAAGGAACTCGTTGACGGAGGAGGCGATCTGTTCGACGTAATGGATCCGGCCACGGGCCAGAGAGTCGCGGTGGAGACCTGCTGCGATGCGGCGCAGGTCGGGCAGGTGGTTGAGAGCAGCGCGGCGGCGTTCCACAGCGCCGAGTGGCAGTCCGCAACGCCGTCAGTGCGTGGTCAGATGTTGTTGAAGCTCGCCGACCTGGTCGAAGAGCGGGCGGAAGAACTGATTGACCTCGAGTTGCGGGATGTGGGCAAGCCGATCTCGCAATTGCGGGGCGGCGGAAATTCCGCTCACGGCATCCATCCTGCGATTCTATGCCGGCGCCGCCGACAAGATTGAGGGACGTGTCAAGATCACGGAAGGCGGCAGCCTGGCACTGACCACCTACGAGCCCTATGGAGTCGTGGCGGGGATCCTGCCTTGGAACTACCCCTTGGTCAACGCGGCGCTGAAGGTGGCGCCCGCGATTGCGGCAGGAAATGCGATCGTGCTGAAGCCGTCCATCGAGACTCCCCTGGCTACGGTTGCCTTCGCCAAGCTTTGTTGCGAGGCAGGGCTCCCGCACGGGATTGTCAACGTGGCCCTTGGCTCCGGGAACAAGGTTGGCACTCCGTTGGTCCTACATCCGGCGGTGAAGAAGGTTTCATTCACTGGATCGACCGCGGTCGGCCAGGCCATCCAGAAGCTGGCTGCCGATCAGATGAAGAAAGTGAACCTCGAATGCGGCGGGAAGAACGCGATCCTCGTGTTCGCCGATGCTGACCTGGAACGTGCCGCGCAGGCCGCGCTGATCAGCGCTTTCGTGAACTGCGGACAACTGTGTGTGTCCTGTTCACGGCTACTTGTTGAGGAGTCGATCGCCGACGATTTTGTGGCCCTGCTGGCCACGAAGCTGGCCTGCGTCAAAGTTGGGAACCCGCGAGATGAAGACACGCTGATTGGTCCCATGATCACGCGCGCTCAATACGACACTGTGCTGGAATACTTGCGGATCGCTCGTGAAGAGGGCTGCCAGATCGTGTGCGGTGGCGACCGACTTGAGCAGGAGCGTCCTCTCGAGAATGGGTTGTGGGTGCAGCCGACAATCCTCTCCGGAGTCACGCCCGGCATGCGGGTTCATGACGAGGAGATCTTTGGCCCCGTGTTGTCTGTCATCCCGTTCAAAGATGAAGCGGATGCCATCAAGATCAGCAATTGCGTTGAGTACGGTTTGTCAGGCTCTATCTGGACGTCCGATGCGCAGCGCGGCTTGCGCGTCGCGAGAGCGCTGGACACCGGTATTATCTGGGTGAACAGCATGCTGACAGGTTATCCGCAGATCTCGGTGCCTCCGCATAAAATGAGCGGAACAGGCGTCGAACTCGGCATGGAAGGCCTGCTGGCCTACTGCAAGCAGAAGAGCCTTGTGCTGGGATACGACGCCGCGGCTCCGGTGGGCTGGGGACTCTAGCGAGGCAGGACCTCGAACCAATGAGATGTGTTGATGCCCACGGACGGCAAAGCGGACCCACGGATGAACTGCATTTGGACAAGGATCCGTCGGTCAAAGCCGTTCATGGAGAGACTTGACGCCACGACAATAAGACTCAAACTGCTTTACAACTGCTTAATTCGACTGTTTGATTTCGCAAACAAGACCCCGTCCAGCCCGCCTCACGCGGTGAATCTGACTGATCAGCTACAGCCATGAGCCCCTCTCCCTCTTCCCTTTCTCACCCACTTCGCCGCCTCCGGCGGCGAAGTGGGTGAGAAAGGGAGCCTTGTGGGGCGGTTCGGGTAGCCTGTCAGTCAGATTCGCCCACCGCACAAGGCGGTGGGAGTCAAAGTCAAACAGTCGAGTTAACGATCCGCATCATCTTCGAAAGCGTTGATTGAGAGACTGGCGCAATGGCTGCGGCAAGAGAAGTGTTAATCGTGGGCGTCGGATCGATCGGTCAGCGCCACCTGCGCTGTTTTCAGGCCACTGGGCGTGCGCGATTATCGCTGTGTGAGATCAACCAAGAGCTGCGAGAACGAATCGCCCAGCAGTACGGCATTGCGCGAACGTACGCCGATCTGGAATCGGCCTTGGCGGATTCGCACGACGCGGCGGTGATCGCCACACCGGCTCACCTGCACATACCGATGGCCGCCACACTGTGCGAAGCTGGCATGCACCTGTTGATCGAGAAGCCGCTGAGCACCAGCCTGGACGGGATCGATTCTCTTGAACAAGCGCTGGCCCGACGCACTCGGGTAGCAGCGGTGGCGTACGTCCTGCGCCATCAACCAGCACTGCAAACGATGAGGTGCGCGATTCGCGAGGGGCGGTTCGGGCGACCTGTGCAGTTGGTTGCCGTCTGCGGCCAGCACTTTCCAACTTATCGGCCTGCCTATCGGGATACCTACTACACGGATCGTGCCACTGGCGGCGGTGCCGTGCAGGACGCGTTGACCCACGTGATGAACGCCGGCCAATGGATCATGGGTCCCATCGACCGCCTGGTGGCCGACGCGGCCCATCAGGTGCTCGACGGAGTCGAGGTGGAAGACACGGTGCACGTGATTGCCCGGCATGGAGACCTGTTGGCTTCCTACAGCCTTAATCAACACCAGGCTCCAAATGAATTTGTGGTCACGGTCGTCTGCGAGCGGGGCACTTGCCGGTTAGAATTACATCGTCAACGATGGGCATGGATGACTCGGCCTGATACAGCGTGGCAGGAACAGCACTTCGCCGGGTTCGAACGTGACGACGCATTCGTCGCGCAGGCCAACGCCTTTCTGGACGTAATCGATGGCAAGGCCGAGCCGACTTGCACTTTGCAGGAGGCCGTCCAGACGTTGCGTGCGAATCTGGCCGTCTTGGCGTCTGCTGAAGACGGCACGTGGAAAAGGACGGATGGCACATGACGAGAAACGAACGCCGAGAACCAACTGTTGCAGAGCTCTTTGACCTGACGGGCAAACGGGCGCTCGTCACCGGAGCCAGCGGATATCTGGGCGGTGCGCTGGCCAGGGCCCTGGCCGAAGCCGGGGCGACGGTCGTGGTCAGCAGCCGCCAGTTGTCTCGCGCGGCGGCCGTCGCGGCATCCCTGCCCGCCGGCAGCGGCACCTCGCATCAAGCGATCCAAATGGACCACATGGACGAAGCTTCCATCGAAAACGGTTTCAGGCAGGCAGTCGATGGCACCGGTGCACTCGATATATTGGTCAACAACGGCCACGAGCCACTCTCGAGCGATTGGACAGACGTGACCGGCGAACAGTTCACTCGGCAGTTGGCCAATGCCACCGGCTATTTCCTGTTGGCCCGACTGATGCACGGGCACGCGGTTGGGCGCGGAGCCCCGGCCAGCGTGATCATGTTAGGATCGATGTACGCTCTGGTGGGGTCCTATCCTGATGCTTACGAAGGAGTCTGCTCTGCCAGTCCCGCGGCGTATCACACTTTGAAGGGTGGCATTGTACATTTGACGCGACACCTGGCTGTCTATTGGGCCCGGGATGGGGTCCGCATAAATTGTCTCAGTCCCGGTCCGTTTCCGCCGCCCGCGAGCGCCGGCGGAAATGGTACGCCGACTCCGTGACCACAGTCCCATGAAACGGATGGGACAACCGCAGGAGTTAAAGGGAGCCGTCGTCTTCTTGGCCAGCGATGCCAGCACGTACATGACAGGCCAGAACCTGGTGATCGACGGTGGTTGGACGGCATGGTGAAGCAAAGGATAGTGCAATGACTTCGCACTCGGGAAGCACGGCGGCGACCGAATGGATCGGCGCGCCTTTGGACGATCTCGACACACCGACGTTGCTGTTGGACCGATCGGCGTCGGATCGAAACCTCCACAAGATGGCCGACTTCTTTCGTGGGCGCAAGTGCCAGCTCCGTCCGCATTTCAAGAACCACAAATGCGTGACCTTGGCCCGGCGGCAACTCGCAGCGGGCTCGGCCGTGGGAATGACCTGTGCCAAGTTGGGCGAGGCCGAGGTCTTGGCGGATGGCGGTGTGAGCGACGTGCTGATCGCCAATCAAGTGGTGGGCCGTCACAAAATCACGCGGCTCGTGGAACTGGCGCGGCGGATCGATCTGAAGGTGGCCGTTGACGATATCGCTCAAGCCGAAACGCTCTCCGATGCGGCCACCGCAGCCGGCGTGACGCTGGGGATCCTCGTCGAAGTCGACATCGGCATGAATCGATGCGGCGTGGCACCAGGCGAGTCTGTCTTGGAGTTGGCCCGAGCGATCATGCCGTTGGAGGGCTTGCGGTTCGACGGGATTCAGGCCTACGAGGGGCACGCGGTATACGTCGACGATCCAGCCGAGCGATCGCGTTTGGTGCGGCAATCGTTTGACAAGGCCCTGCGGACTCGACGGCTGCTCGAAGAGCATGGCATCGAAGTGAGGATCCTCAGCGGCGGCTCGTCGTCCACGCACCAAATCACCGGCCGTGTTGATGGCGTGAACGAGATCCAGGCTGGCAGCTACGCCACGATGGACTGGCGGTACGCTCAGATGCTTCCAGACTTCGAAGTGGCTCTGAGTGTCCTGACACGGGTGATCAGCAGGCGGCCGGGCGTGGCGGTGCTCGACGTGGGGCTCAAGGGGGCCGGTTGCGAGTTTGGCGAGCCGCGGATCAAAGGTCATCCCGAGGCCGAGATCCCCAGTTTTGTCTCGGAAGAGCATTGCGTCGTGCGCAACACTCCAGACTGGAAGATCGGCCAGGCGGTAGAACTGCTCCCCAGCCACGCCTGCACGACGTGCAATCTCCACCGGCAGATGGTCCTCCACGAAGAGGGACGCGTGGTGGACGTCTGGCCGATTGAGGCTTCGGGAAAACTGGCTTAGAGACGACTCAAAAAAAATTCGGCATATGATGCCCGGTCAATGTCTACCCGCTTTCTGCTTCCGCTGGGCTTGCCCCAGCGGAGCGACAACTGATCTGCTACCGAATTTCCACATTATCTCTGTTCCCCCGCCTGTCCTTCCGACTCGCTTCGCGAGTCGGAAGGACAGGCGGGGGAAGGGATTTTCGCCCTGGCCGGTAGCCGGCCAATTGTGATTCCGACCGGGGCAAGCCCGGCGGAAATCGGAAACCACCTAAGTTGCTTTTCCGTCATCCCCTTAGAGCTTTGTCGTGTGGCGTGTCTGTGGCTTGCGGGCAACGCCTGCGTTACGGCACCGACAGTAGCAAGATTCGCAGCTTCAGATTCCTTGTGGAAGGCGTCTCTCGAAGAAGTCTAGCCAATTGCCGTGAAAGACACGCGTCGATGTCCTCGTCCGAATAGCCGCGCGATCTGCAGAATCCCGACCAGCTTCTGCAGATCGGCGATCGAGTCCAGGCCGGCCGGCGTCTGCTCGGTTCCGTAACCGCCGTCCAGATCGCTGCCGATGGCCACGTGGCGACAGTTGCCGGACAATTGGCAGATGTGATCCACGTGGTCGGCGACGGCATCGATGCGGACCACATCGCGCGACGTCTCGGCCTTTCTGCCAACCGGGGTAGAGCATCCAGGCATCCAGGGCCACGCCGATCACCGTATCCCGCTCGACCAATCGGCGGATCTGCTCGTCCGAGAACTGGCGGTCGCCCGGCACCAGGGCTCGGCAGTTGTTGTGGCTGGCCATCAGCGGGCCGCCGAACAACTCAAGGGCCTCGGTAAAGCCCGGTTCGGACAGGTGAGTGACGTCGAGGATCATTCCCAGACGTTCCATCTCGGCCAGCAGCTGCCGGCCCTGCGCCGTGAGCGGTCCCGTGTCGCCGCTTCCGACGGCGTAGCGGCTGGGGCCATAGTGGGCGAGGCTGAGCGATCGCAATCCGTCCCGCCACCAGCTTTCGGCCTGGTCCGGCGAGACGATCGGGTCGGCTCCTTCCATGGCCAGAATGATGCCGACGGGAAGTTTGTCGGACGTCGGCCGCTGCCACCGCTGCCAATGCCGCTGGAGATCCTCGGCGGTGTGCAGGAACTCAATTTCGCCTTGGACTTCGAGCAG
Source organism: uncultured Planctomycetota bacterium (assembly GCA_963700575.1). GTDB lineage: Bacteria > Planctomycetota > Planctomycetia > Pirellulales > Pirellulaceae > JAJRVM01. Next base: position 323,059 of record CAVOYC010000007.1, read on the forward strand.
GCGATAGTAGGCCAGTTGCCCTTGAGCCATCGCGTAGGCAGCCGCCGGATGTCCGTAGTCCAGGCCTCGCCGATGCTGGCGTTCACTGACAGGGGCTTCTGGATTCACCCGTGCCAGCACGGTTGCCAGGCAGACGGCGACTCCGGCTTGCGCAGTTCGGGCAAACAGGTCGTCGCACGACCTCGAGCGTCGCTGTCGCTCATGCCGGCTTCCGCGGCGTTGAGTTCGGTCAAAGTGCAGCGTCAGATCGCGATCCCACCCCAGCGCATTCCAGGCCAGGTCGAGGTGCGAGTCGATGATCAGCTTCATGATTCCTCGAGCGGAAAATACTGGTTCATCAATTCACGCACGGTCCAGGCGTGCTGCAGTACAAGCTCCTCCCACTGCCGGGCTTGTTCTTCGGTGTACTCGTAGAAGCCGCGGCCGTTGGCGATGCCTCGGGCGTCGCGGTCACGCAAGTCCTGCAGCGTCTTCGGCAGCTCGGTGGCGTTGCTCAAGCTGGGCAACACGCCCTCGATGGCCTTGCCGTAGAGAGCCGGACCACCGGTCAGGTCCATCCAACGGAACGGGCCGCACATGGTCGCCCACAGCCCCAGCGCGTTGCGGAACGACCGGTCGATCGTCTCGACGTCGGCCACGCCCATCTCCAGGACGTTCAGCGCCTCGCGATACATGGCATAGCCGATGCGGTTGACGATGAACGCCGGCACGTCCTTCTCGACCAGGGACGGTTCCTTGCCGATGGCCTTGGCCAGTTGGGCCGCCGTCTGGAAGGCAGCATCGGATGTCTGCTCACCCCGGATCAGTTCCAGGAACCGCGTGACGTGGGCCGGCTCGGCCCAGTGCATGCCCAGAAAACGCTCCGGATGCTTGCGGCCCTGTTGAAGGTGCGAAATCGGCAGCGCCGACGTGTTACTGGCAATCGGCGTGTCGGCCGTCACCAATGCCTCGAGTTGATCGAAGACCTCGTACTTCGCCTCCACATCCTCGATCACCGATTCGATCACGAACTCGCAGCCGGCCATCGCATCCAGCGACGTGACCGGCTCGTAACGCTCGGCCCATTGATGCGACAGTTCCGGGGCAAATCCGGCCCGCTCGACCAGGTCGTCGATCGCCCGCGCGATGTACTTCTGTGCTTCGTCATGAGTCGCTTCGCGGCGCGTGAAGGCGATCACGCGAAACCCGTGCCCCAACAGGCACGCGGCGATTCCTCGCCCCAGCAGCCCCAATCCTGCGACGCCGACCGTCTTGATATTCATGGGTGACTCTCCCTCGCTGTGCACGCAACCGTTCGCGATTCAGTCGCCCCCTTGATACAGAAATGCCTGCCTTTCTGTCAAGTTGGCGGCTCTAAGAATCAGGGCGCTCCGTGACGGTCAGGGTACAACGTGCTTCGTGGCAGTCGGATAGATCGATCGCGTATACGTAGCCGAGCGGTTCCAGAACGCGGCGGTATAGCACGTCGCAATGGCGACAATAGTCGTGGTACGGCTCGATATGCTTGAGTTCAAGAAGCCGCGCCATGGAAGGGCAGCGGTGCATCGCGATTCGAAACTCGCCGGCCTCTTCGTCCAGTTCCATGGTGAAGTCCGCTGCCTCTTCGTTCAGCGTATGGCTCCAATAGACCCAGCAACCGCGGAGCCCGTCCTTCTCGACGGCGCTTTTGAGGTTGCCGAGGAACGTGTCGGAGAGATGCTCCCAGAAACGCTCGACAGCCGTTCGGCCGCCTCGAGCCTCGAGAAACTTGAACAGCTCGCTGTAGGCCGGTATGAAGTCCGTGCAAGAGATCATGTCTCACCCTGTTCCTGTGCTACGAGGTCTTGCTGGGATCCGATTCACGCCGATAGAACCGTTGAATACTGCGACCGGTGTCTTCGTCATATTCAATCAGTTCGGCCGCGAACGGCGTTCCGTCGCAAATGGCCCGATTCACGGTGTCGGTCGTTTCGCGAAAGAGCCTGGCGACGGGATACCCATTTTGCCGCATGTGCGTAACGGCCGGACAAGCGTCCACTTCGATTCGCAGTTCTTGTGGCGACAAGGCGAAACGAACCACGCCTCCTTCGAGGTCATAAATCCTGCGGAAATGTTCGGCCAGCGCAACGAGTCCCCGCTGCTCGAGCGCCTCGGCCAGCGGCGCGTAAAACGACCGGGCGAACTGCCACAGGTACTCACGCACGGCATCTTCGCCGTAGTTTTCGTGCAAGTACTCGATACCCGCGCTCAGCGCACCGTGGAAGTCCCGATGCAGGTACCGGTTGTCGCCGGCGCTGCGACGCATGATCTGTTTGGCCATGGAAAATGCGACTCGCTTATTCGTTGCCTGTTGTCGCAAAGAGCCGCTGCAACTGCGTCACAGCGGATTCAACGAGCCGCTCTGCGGACCCGGACTCGAAGAAAGTGCTGCCGACCGTCGTCTCGTAGCCGCCTTGCTGAAATGCTTTCCGAGTCGGCAAGTAGCCAATGGCATCGTTACATAAGCCGGCGACCAGCGTATATCGCGCCGGCGAACGACGTTTGATCTCCAGACCCAACTCACAGAATGCTTCCCCAGGCAAGCCCACAATCGCCGCATCACCCAGACGCATTACCATGACTTCCGCGAAATCGGGCTGATCCTGCACCTTCGACATTTCCAGGCGAAGTCTCGCGAAGTAGACGTCGGGCAGGCCGTCCACCTGCCCCTCCGGCGGGTGTGCGCGTGCCTGTTCGAGCACCTGCTCGCACCATGCGTGCTCGCCGGGACTGATCTTCAAACGTTCCAGCTCCACCTGCTCTCGCGAGACGCGCAAGCAGCTTGCTGAAATAGGTTCGCCCGCATCGATTGCCTGTTGCGCCCGGCTGGCCAGCTGGGAACCCACCCGTTGGGCCATCGGGTAGCCGCGGCCTTGGAACGGGTCGCGATAGTCGACGTGGTTCACGTCGCCACAGCACCCGTTGAGGAACAGGCAGTTAGCCCCGCTACCCAATTTGTGCGACAGGGCCTCGATCATGTATCCAGGATAGTCGGCCGAATAGAGCCAATTGTCACCGGCCAGGATGGCCGGATGGAGGCCGAAGTTCACCAGGGCAGCAATTGTTCCTGACTGGAGCCGTACTGTCAGGCAGACTATTTCCGGATCAATCGGTCCCCAGGCTTCCAGGATCTGCGTCGGATCGAAGTCCGGCTGGAGGGCCTCCCAATTCATTTGTGTTGTGCCGTCGCGACGCCGCAAGCGCCGATTGAACGAAAGTCGATTTTCGCTGGCGTAACCGACTTCGAGCGTTGCCTCTTTCAACGATCGGTTGGCCTCGACCACGGCGGACGCGGCTTTGTGCAGGAACGCTTCGATCGCGCTGGCGTGCGGCGCGATCTCGGCAGCCAGTCCGAGTGTCCCGTTGGCGGCCGGAGCGCTGTGAGTATGAGTGGCGTGGATCAGGACGTTCTGCGGCGGGACATCGCACTCGGCGCCGATCACCTCGCGAAGGAATGCCACATTGTCTCGATCAAGCATGCAGATATCGACCGCCAGGAGGCCCGCCTTTTCGCCCTGCGCGTCGTCAAAAACGACGGCTCGTGCCCACAACGGGTCGTGCACGCCTCGAGCCGCATAGTCGTCGCGGAAGTTGCCCATCAGCGGCAGTCCCGGCTGGGGAGTGAAGTCGACTGCGGATAGACCAACTCGCATACCAGACATGGCGGCAATGAACCTTGGAAGAAGAGGATTGGCTGACTACCACCGTAGCGAACAATCACACGTCACACCAGTATGGCGGAAGTGAATGCGCGGCTCCCAGTAATCGATTGCACAACTTAATGCGCCCGGCGGCGGGCAGCCCTGAAATCCTGCACGCTCATTGGCTGCGGCCTCGCAGCATTAAGAATTCGAGTCGCGCCAGCATGACCGATACGATGTGGAATGATAGAATACCTGATCAGAAGCAGGCCACTTCCCCACAGACGCGATTTCATGTTGCCGATCGCTGTCGTAAGTCGGCAACTTGAACCGAACAATCGGCTGACTGGCAGCCAGAGGGAGACGCTTGATCCACCTATGTAAGAAATCGATCATCTTGAGTCCGCTTCCAGCGACCATCGCTCGGCGGGTTGGCCACGTACGAGCGGTAACTCGCAATTGATGTGAGGTCCTGACTCACCAGGTTCTCGTAAGACATGGATCGCCTCTTTGAATACACGCCAGTCGCTACACCTGTTGTCTTTCACACCGACCTGCAATGAGTTTCGTTCACCCCCACTGCCAAGCCTGGGAGCCATCATCATGCGGCTGATTACGGTGATACGCGTTCTTTGTCCGCTCACTGCTTTGATATGTCTCTTCTGCCCGAACAACATGCAGGGGGGTGACGCGGCGCCGCCTCCCACTCGTTCGCAGATCGAAGCCGATTGGTTACGTCAGGAGTTGGTTCGCAACTTCGGAGTGGTCACGCCCGAGGAGGATGCCGCGGGGGGTTGCGATGGAGTGAGGAACGGCAAATGGGGATTTCACACGGCGCTGGAAAACGATCCGTGGTGGCAAGTTCGACCTAGGCGCGTCTATGCCGCTGGACCGGATCGTCGTGTACAACCGCTGCGACCATACGGCTGGCCGCGCCGCGCAGCTGGCAGTGCTGCTCTCCGCTGATGGGCAAAATTTTGATCGCGCTTACGAACACAATGGCACACTGTTTCTTGGTCAACCGGATGGCAAGCCGTTGATCGTGACGCTGGGCGGAAAATCGGCTCGTTATGTGCGACTGCAGGTGCCCGGCACCAACTGCCTGCACCTGGACGAAGTGGAAATCTGCGGCGGCGGCTCGAGTCATAACCTGGCACGGTTACGACCGGCCACTCAGAGCAGCGTGTGCGAGTGGTCAACTCGGAAGACCACAAGCCGTAACCGCTATCCAACGGCAGAAATCGTCCAACAGGGATTGCGTTTGGCCGCGAGCCTGCAGCGGCTCGGTGCGAAAAACAACGAGCATCAGGAAGGCCGCGGCGGCCACCACTCGTTCAGCGAAGAAATCACGGCGCTCGAACAGATCCAGGCGGCTGTCGCCCACGTTTCGCAAGACGCTCCGGAGGTGGAACAACGTGAGTTGTATTTACGGGCCCGCTGGCTCGTGCGTTCTCTGGCGTTGGCCAACCCGCTTCTGGACTTTGATGATCTGGTGCTGGTTCGCCGTGCCCCGGGCAAGTGGTCACACATGTCGGATCAGTATCTCGGCTGGTGGTCTCAGCCCGGTGGTGGCCTCTACATCCTCCACGATTTCAAGACCGATCACTCGCATCTACAGTGCCTGACCGAGGGCTTTCCGCCCGGCAACGTGCTGCGTCCCGACGTCTCCTACGACGGACAGAAGATCCTCTTCGCCTGGTGTCGACACTACGCAGGTCTGAGCGAATGGCCGGACAAACTCGACAAATCACGAATCCCCGAGGATTCTTTTTACCACCTGTTCGAGGTGAACATCGATGGGACGGGCCTGCGACAACTGACGTTCGGCAAGTACAACGACTTTGATGGCCGCTACCTGCCGACCGGCGAGATCGTGTTCTGCTCGACACGACGCGGCCAGGCAATTCAATGCAGTCCCGACTCTGCGGCCGCCACACTGGCCAACCCGGAATTGCCCGAATGCTATGTCCGCTGTGGCGGAGGCCCCGAGCGGCCGTGCGCCGTGTACACGCTGCACGTCATGGACGCCGATGGTCGTCAGATGCGCCCGATCTCCGCCTTCGAGATGTTCGAGTGGACTCCCAGTGTTGACGACCAGGGACGAATCCTCTATTCCCGCTGGGACTATGTCAACCGCTACGGCCAGAACAACATGGGACTCTGGTCCACGCTACCGGACGGCTCCGGCGTCCAGGCGATTTTCGGCAATTACACGCGGAACCCGGAGTGTTTTTTTGAGGCGCGTTCGATCCCCAACTCGCGGCGGATGATTCTTACCGCCTCCGGTCATCATTCAATCACCGCCGGGAGCCTCGTGTTGCTCGACGCGCGGCACGGTCCGGATACGCCGGAATCGCTGGTTCGATTGACACCCGAGGTTCCTTTTCCGGAGTCTGAGGGTCATCCGACGACCTACTATGCAAATCCCTACCCGTTGTCCGAGGAACATCACCTGGTAGCGTGGAGCGATCAGCCACTGAAGTTTCAGGGGGAAGTGAACGATACTGCAGCTCTCGGAGTGTATCTGTACGACGCGTTCGGCAATCTGAATCTGCTCTACCGCGACTCGACGATCGGTAGTCAGTACCCGTTACCCGTCCGCAGTCGTCCTCAGCCACCCGTTGTCGGTCGCCACATCAGTGAAAGTTCTCAGGAGGCACGAGTACTGTTGTTGAATGTTTATGCCGGCCTGGAGGGCATCGCGCCGGACTCCATTAAGCAATTGCGCGTGGTGGGGCTGCCCGTCAAGACGCACCCCACGATGAACGCACCGTCGATCGGCGTCACGACGCACGACAACGGACGGTTCGTGCTCGGCACGGTGCCGGTCGAATCCGATGGCTCGGCCTGGTTCCGCGTCCCCGCCGGTATCACGTTCTACGTCCAGGCTTTGGATGAAGCCGGGATGGCGGTGCAGTCCATGCGCAGCGGGATCTACCTGCAGGCGGGGCAAACGCAAACCTGCATCGGCTGCCATGAACGTCGCACCACCGCGCCTGTCAACCGTATTGCGCTGGCGGCACTGCGGGAGCCTTCACTGCTGACACCCGGTCCCTTCGGTTCCTGGCCGTTGGATTACGCAACGCTTGTGCAACCCGTGCTCGACAGCCAATGCGTGAGGTGCCACCAGCCCGGAACCGAAGGGGAACAGTTCGACCTCACCTCGGCGAAGTCATACGACGCAATGGTTGGCTATGGCTCGCCCAGCCTCAGGGATCTGGTACTGGAGCGTTACCACGAACAGCGTTCCATCGTGGGACAGTGCGAGGCCAGCGTGAATCCCTTGCTTAGGTTATTGAGACAGGGTCACCACGACGTGATCCTGACACCCGATGACTGGTCCCGGCTGATCACTTGGATGGACACGCTCGGCCAACGATCAGGGTCCTTCAGCGCCGAGCAGGAACAGCAACTTCGCCTGTTGCGAGCGCGACTTGCCGGCCTACTCAACGACCCGGACTGTGACCCGCTACGGAATGACAGACCTTGACGTTACCTGGGAGTCGTCTACCGCTCGCAAGGTGTGAGCATGCCGATCCGCCATTGGAACTGGCCGTAACCCAAGCCTGATTTGTGCTTGTCGAGCATGCCTTGGAAAATGAATCGCAGGTTGTCCGGATCGATGGTCAACGTCTGATCGAATCCGTCGCGGATCAGTTCACCGTGGCTCACATTGTCGGTCCAGGGTTCCACTCCCGGCGCCGGACGAATGTTCTTCCAGCCGGCAAACGGTTTGTCCGCGGTGTCCGCCACGGGTCTCCATGGGCCGTCCAGGCGGTCGGCGACGTAGGCTTTGTAGTAGCGCCGTCCGTTCTCTTCGATAATGGTCAAGTACTTGTCCTGACCTTTGATCTTGTAGGTGTGGCTGGCTTCGAAAATCTTGGCTTCCAGAGCGACCGCACAGTGGTCAAAGCCGCGCGGAAAATCCTCCAGAGTCGTCCAGAGTCGCCACATCTTGCCTTTCAAATTCGTCAAGAACAGGTAAGCGCGCTGATCGTCGCAGATGATCCAGTAATCGAGCCCGCCTTCCTGCCGTGGATCATCTTCTCCCGCCGTCGAGAATGGGTCTGGCCTGTGTCCACGATAGCGGGTCAGTGATGTCCGTCGTCGTCGAGTAAGCCACCCACATCATCTTGGCGTCCGGGCACACCCATCTGGTAAATCAGATACCACTTGTTGTGCGGTGTGAAGTAGAAGACCTGTGGAGCACAGTAGTAGTCACTGTCACTGATCTTCAGGATCGTACGCGACGACTTGTCGGCGTTTTCCCATTTGTCGAACGAGCAATACTCGATGGCCGATCGGCCCGGCAACTTGACGGTCATGAAGACGTGCCACTTCCCTTCGTGGAAGACGACCGTCGGATCCTTTTGTGCTCGGCTGACCTCACGGTCGCGCTGCTCGGGAGCGATCAGGGGAACACTGTACTCCCACATCGCGGGCGCCTTTATATCGACCGACCCGCCGCGGCTCTCGCCGGTTTGCGCATTCTGTGCCGCAATCGGCAGAGGCGCAACCATGCAGGCAGACATAGCAGCAGCAAAAACCAGAGACGTGGCGGCACAGCCAGGTAGATCCTTCACAAGCGTTTCTCCTTGCCTGGCGGATGGCACGCGCGGGTGAGATCGAGAGTCGGCGACGGCAGTGTGGCACGACATTGTACCACGGAAACGTGACGCGAGGGATTGACAATGGACTTGGCCAAATAACCGAGCGAGCCCTGGTCTGGGATAACGATTTGGGACCCGTACGCCTCGTTACAGGCCGCCATCAAAGTTGACGTCCATCTGACATCTTTTCAGTCACGGGCCGATTCTCTGCATACGAAGGACCCAGTCGCCCCTGTTCGGCGGGGTAAACTCAGTCCGGTTTCCGGCAGCCACCGGCTTGGCTTTGGTGAGATTGCCGGTTCGCGGATTAAGCCACCTGCTTGATGGCGTACGAGGCCCGTGTTCTAATTTCTACCCGACCTTTGAAGAACCGGACATGGGGTTCACCGAGCGGGCACCAAATATCGCGTAACGGCATGGCAGTCAGCTTGGCTCTTCAACACAAGGGTATGATGCGATGAATCGCCGATCTAAGAACTCGTCCGGAAATAAGTTCCCGCGTTTATCGCCCCTCACCCTACCCTCTCCCCCGCTATTCCCGCTCCGCGGGGCGGTGGAGAGGGAACGGGAACCGGAAACTTATTTCCGGACGAGTACTATACATCCACAGGCCGCATTGACCGTCCTGCCCGTATTCTGCTTCTTCCTGGCGGCGCTCACGCCGATATTCGGCAACAGGGCCGGGGCGAAGGAATTCGGTAACCGCGTTGCGTGCGTGTGGGAAACACAAGAGTTCGTCCTGACTAACAGCACCTGGTCTGAGAATCCTTTCGATCTCGTGGCGACGGTGACCTTTACGCACGCCAACGAGGTCCGCAAAACGGAGATGTTCTACGTCGGAAGCGACACGTGGAAATTCCGCTTCACCGGCACGCGGACAGGCGTCTGGAAATTCTCGACATGCAGCAGTGATGCCGACCTCGACGGACACACAGGCTCCGTCACCGTCCGGCCGCGCGTCAATGTCAACGTGCAGGGATTCTTGACCTATGTGGGGAACAAGTATGCCGTCATGGATGAAGATATCGATGATCTTGACGGATACGTCTATCAGGTGTTCATGAACCAGCAGGATTACGAACAACAGCACGAACATCCCTCTCGAATATTGGGAAACGCGAGCCGGGTGAATCTCGTCGATGACTACTGGAGCAACACTCGAGACAATGGATTCAACATCTATTTCTTCGCCGTTTTCTACAGTTGGTTCCGGATGGGGGCACTGAGTATCACCGATTTCTCCGAGTCCCGTTGACACTGACTTGGATCGACCGGACCCGACCCTGTTTGACACGCTTGAATTCGCCATCAAGTATGCACATCAACGAGGCGGACGTGTCCACATTTGGGCCTGGGGTGATAACGACCGAAAACAGACGCCCAATCACCTGGGCGACGGATTCCGAGGCCCGAGGCATCGACGCCTCATTCGGTACATTGCCGCTCGATTGGGTCCGCTTCCCGGTTGGTCTATGAACTTCGGCTTCGACACGATAGAAATGCCCAACGCTGAAGCAGACGGAGCCTGGTGGGCCGATGAATTGAACCGCACGATGGGATGGCCCCATATCTTGACTTCTCGCGGGTGGGATGACGAGAGTTTCGGCGCCCACTCGTATGCCGGATTCGGAGGCAGTCCTTACGAATTGCAGTCAACCGACAAAGGGCCGGCCAATTACGGCGAGATCAGGCAGGTTCTGGAGTCCCGCAAGGATAAACCTTCGATTTATGAAGAACGTCATACTTATAATCGATGGCGATGCTGGCCGGGCGCCGTCCCAGACCCAAACAGGCTGGATGAGACCGGTTCTCGTCGGCTGATCTGGTGGGAGGCCATGGCCGGCGGAATGGGCGGTTTCTTTGGCCATTACTCAGAGCGATTCAACCAGTTTGGACCATTCCGGCGGAATGGCCCGTGCGGATACCATCCCGATTCGCTCAGGCGGGCTTTCCGCACATGCACAGAATTCTGGAACGACGGGCGGATGAAAGTGAGCATGTCGCCGGACAATCGCCGTGTTAGCGGGGCGACGGGGTACTGCCTGGTTACCGCCGAGAAGAAGCACTTCGTATTCTTTGTGGAAGATGCGAACTCGATAACGATTGACCTGAGGGACATGCCGGGCAGCCAACCGGTTATCGCGGTGAACGCCAAAGCGGACTATAACGAAATCGATAAAGGCCTCCTGAAGGCTGGTCTTCATACGCTACATCTGAGCCCAACTTCGGATTGGGCGCTCGCTGTCGGGGAGTTCGGCGAAGGGCGCGCCGAGAAGGCCGAAACTGTCAACTCGGCATCGCAAACGCCGTAACTTCACGATCGAGCTGGTCACCGAGCCGGTCTTTTTCCGATTCCAAGTCGTAACGCGTCTGCAGGTTCAACCAGAACCGTTCTGTGGTACGGAAATAGCGTGCCAGTCGAAGGGCCGTGTTGGCTGTAATCGAACGCTGTCCCCGAACGATCTCGTTGATTCGACGCGGTGGAACGCTGATGTCCTTCGCAAGTCGATATTGGCTGATACTTAGCGGAGTCAAGAATTCCTCCAGCAGGATTTCTCCAGGATGGACCGGATCGAGTTTTCGTCGTCGCATTTGCTGGCCTCAATGATGATCCGTGATCTCCACGTCGTAGGCGTTGTCTGATCAGGCGTATTAGCCTCGTGCTTTAGCACGGGGTTGCCGTGGCAGATAGTGCTCGTGAGGAGTCCCGTTTGACGGGGCTTCTCAGTGTAGGGTTTGAGCCACGCTGCGCACAGTGCGGCACATGTGTTGCAGGTCATCACCCGAACAGGTGTCGCGTGGATTTGCCATTCTGGTGAGCATCTCGCGGAAGAATCGCACCTGGTTGGTGGGACGTCATCATCCCGCGCAAGCGGTCCTCGACGAGAGGCTCAAGCCACAGCAGCGAGAAGGCTCGTAAACGAGCCTTCCCATCTTGAGTTGCTGGCCGCTTCTGACCCGGCATGAAGAGGCTGTCGGACTGCCAGCAGGCGATCGCACGCAGTTTTGCCTCGGTTTGGCTGACTTTCGTGCGATGACTGAATTCGCGTTCGAGGATCATGAGGCTTCGGGCGGGTCGGGCTGGTCGCTGTTCAAACCGTGCGCGCACCAGTGCGCCCCGGTTTTTCGCGTATCTAAATCACTGTTCACGATTCGTGGAATTTTTGGCCGAAGGCCGTTGTCATCGTAGCCTGGGGCATCGCCCCAGGAATGCAAACACGATAGATCCATTTGGCCGAAGGCCATATTCACATTGCTGACGGAGGTCCGTTGATTTTGGCTTTCAGCCAAAACCTGTGTGGTGGCAACGATTTCCTGGGGTTGCACCCCAGGCTACGATGATGATGGCCTTCGGCCATATTCGGCGGTTGCGAAACTTCCACGAATCATGAAACTCGATTTGGACAGCGTCGTCGTCCCTGCTCCTGCCAAACGCTCAGCAGCCAGACAGCCTCTGAATGCACGGGGCTAATACTGCTGCGCGTCGATGGCCCGTAAACGAGTCGGCCGTGTTCTAGTCTTGGTTGCTGCGTGCACAGATGTTGGCTGCTTTACCGCATTGCGCTACGCCATGCGATTGACTCTCTGTCGCTTCGCCAAGCCGACCTGCAGCTATGGGCGGAAAAACTGGAAATCTACCTATTCCTCACCGATTAACTGCGTTGAAGATCTTCGGAAGCTCAGACTCTCAACCCACAGACTCTCAACTCTCAACCCTCAACGCCAGATAGTCCAGCAGCTCGACGGCGACCTGCGCGTCTGTCTCGGCCTCTGTGAAGAATGCGTCCACTGCTTCGGTATACAGACCGGCGAGTTCCGCATCGGTGAGATCCCACGGTGGTGGGTCTGGCACCACGATCTGATCCGCTTCATCGGCGGTATCCTCGGGGTCCGATTCGTCCACTGAGGGCAATAGCAGGTCCAGATCCAAGACAATTTCCTTGCCGGGGATCGAGGGGCTCGCCCGGAAGTTGATGAAGTTAACAAGGAGCAAAGCGTCGAGCGGCGAGATCACGCCGTCGCGGTTCGTATCCAACGCCGGGGAACTTGAGGTTGGATCGTTTTCGCCACGGTTGAGCGCATTGATTACCAGGAGCACGTCGATCGCGGAAATGGTATTATCCAGGTTTGTATCGTACTCCTCCGGTCCGGTCGGAGATTCACCTCCGACCACTCCTCCGCGTGCGAGGTACTGATTGCTGCCGGCTCCGCCGACGAGTGTGTCGTCGAGATCCGCAAAGAGGCGATCATTATCATTTCCGCCAGCCAGCAAGTTGCGGCCCGCTCCGCCGACAAGCAGATCAGCTCCATCGTCGCCTGAAAGCACATCATCATCCGGACCACCAAGAACCATGTCAGCGCCGGCGCCGGCCGACAGCTGGTCCTCGCCGGCACCACCGATGATCGTGTCGTCACCGGCACCAGCTTGAATCTCGTCGTTGCCCGATCCACCCAGGATCCGGTCATTTCCCGCGCCGCCGAAGATGAGATCATTGCCGGCGCCGCCACTGACGCCGTTGCTGCCAGAACCAGCGTCGATGTGATCATGGCCCAAACCGCCCAGGAGCAGGTCGTTACCTGTCGATCCTGAGAGTGAATCGTCACCGTCTTCGCCCTGGATCAGATCGTTTCCCGCGCCCCGTTGAACGGTATCGGCGCCGGCGCCGCCAGATATCAGGTCGTTACCGCTGCCGCCCATCAACAGATCGTCACCCTCTCCGCCCAGCAGGCGATCCTTGCCGCCACCACCATCGATCACATCATTCCCGGTGTCGCCCAGGATCAGGTCGTTGCCTTCGTCACCAAAGATCGCGTCATCCCCCTCTCCGCCGTCAAGCGAGTCATTGCCGCGGGCGCCGTACAGCCGGTCGTCACCTGCGCCGGCCTCGACGAAGTCATGCCCATCGCCGGCATGGATGGCGTCATTACCGGCCGCTGCCTGCACGTGGTCGTCACCATCTCCCGCATAGATCTGCAGCGGAATCCCCAGGCCGCTGTCGCTCAGAATCTCGTCATTTCCACTGCCGGCCATAATCGTCAAGCTAGTCACGTTGGCTGCGTCGAAACGCTGGAATTCGATGCCACTGATCGTGACAATTGCTTGCATCGCTTGAGCATCCCAGTGGACGGCGATCTGATCGTCGCCCACGGTTCCCATGATCGTTTCAGCTTCGGCTGACGGTCGGATGCCCGCCGGTGAACTGGCCGGTGCCGCGCGGCCGGAGATCGACCCATCCAGACTTCCGTCGGCATCGCCTATCCGGCCGTCGCCGAGGTGCAAACGCACCTGCTCAACCAGACCATCGCCATTGTTGTCGAACAGCTGCGCGCCCGTGCTCGCCGTCGAAAAGGAACTCGTACCAGTGCGGAGTTGGATTCGCTTCGGTAGGTCCGAACTGATACCAACTGTCGATAGGCAAGCCGCCCGTGAAGTGGAGAGTGACACTTGAAGTGGACGAGTCCGCCGTCAAGGCATAGCTGATCTCGCCGGCGGGAAACGCAACATTCGATAACGTCGCGAGTTCGCTCGAAACACCGTCCGCGTCGGCTTGCGTGAATACAGAGTTGCTGGGAGCGACAAGCGTGACAGGTTCGGAAATCTCTACCAGTGGTATCGAGACCACATTGTTCTGTCGCATGTCCAGCACACCGTCGAAGTTGCCATCACCCTCGTTCGAAGCAAGCAACTCGACAATTGACGGTATCGCATCCGAATCGGCACCAGTCGGGAGGATCTGACCGATAGCGATGCTGTCTTCAAGCACAGCCCCCGTCGCATCGGACAGGTGCAGCTCCAGTGTTCCCCCGTCCAGACGGGCGTTCGTGTCAACCAGGACAACCACCGACTGCAGAGTCACTCCGGCAGGAAAGTCAAGCATCCCGCTCTGAGCCACGTAGTGGCCTGAGTCTGCCGAGAGTGTTCCATCTGAAGTGCTGAACTGTATGCTCACGGGCGTCGAGCTGGGTTGATCGAGTAATACCGAAAACTCGACATTCAACGGTTCGGTGCCGATCTGGGGTTCGATGACGACATCCGCAACTTCGATCCTGGGAATACGTGTGTTGCCCGGAGTCGCTTGCTCGATCAGGATTGCGAGTGCAGCGCCGTGTGGCGTTCCGTCATTTCTTGCGACGTCAGTTCACCGCGTACGAACGAGCGCAGATCGGCGGCGGTCAAGTCCTGCGCCACCTGTTCCACGCGAGCGACATCTGCCAGGAGCCCCGCACCAGCGACACTCGCTACGACCTCCAGAGAAGCGTTCGACTCACTGAGTACGAGGGCCAACGCGTCGAAAGCCTCTTCAGGGACGTCGGTGTTCAAGCGGACAGCGGTCTTGCGCACAATGTTCTGGATAGTCGCCACATCCGACAGCTGTACGGGACCTGAAGTCTGCCGTAAGTGCTCGGCCAGAGCCACGAATACCGTTTCCTCCACCCCTCGCAATGGTATGGCAGTCAATTCATCAAAGAAACTGGCCAACAGGTGAACGGTATCGAGGACTTGGATGCCGGCCAGATACCTGGCTGGCGCGGCCGAGTCGCCGGTCAGCACCTGGTCGATGGTAGAGTCATGTAGTATGTCAAAGCTATCCAAGCCCAGCGACTCAAGTAGTTTGCTTTGGGCTGCGGCCGGCGTATCACCAAACTGATCGATCATTGTGGTGAGCAACGTGGTCAGCGGTGTAACGACCGTAGCATCGGCGGGGGCAATCAACGTGATCAGCAGCGGCAGACCCGTGGAGGCCACAGTTCCTCCTCGCAGGTACCACCGACCTTCACTGGCATCGAGCAGACCATTCTGATTGCGATCGAATTCCGCCGGCACAAACAACGAGAAACTGCCGTCGGCAGCAGTCGCTGCGGACGGTTCGTCCAGCTGCGTGCCGTTGATGACCAGCGCGTCAAGAACTTTGCTGCCATTCGCCTCCAGCCACGCATTGCCCCCCTCAATGAAACTGTTAAAGCCTTTGATCGAAGGCAGAGCGACTGTCTTGGATATGGTCGTTTTGGGGAACACGGGAACGATTCGCACGTCAACCGGCGCGCTGTTTCTTCGCCCCAAGCCGCCGCCAGTACCATCATCGCGCAGGAAGAATCGAAAACTGGTGGTGGCGGTCAGCCCGCCACGAGGCGGCGTGTAGACAAAGGCCCGACTGCCGATCTTCCGCAACGTGCCGCGACTGGGAGACGTAAGAGCGATGGCCTCAAGCCGGCTCAACGGCGTTTCCTTGTCGCTGCCCGTGACGCTGATGGTGACCGGTTTAGTGGAACCGGCTGAAATCGATACTGTCTTGCCCTTGGCGACAGGAGCGTCGTTGACACCGGCAACATGGATCACAGCTCCGGCAGTCAGGTCCTTCGGATTGGTGCCAATTCGGTAAGTAAAACGTGCCGTTCCAAAGAAATCCGTAGGGGGCGTGTACGTGAAACTGCCATCGGAACTGAGATTAAATGAAGCGAACGTCCCCGCAGCCGGCGGTTGTACCAAGATAGCCTGTAGAGCTGCCCCCGATCCGCGCGCATCGTTTCCAAGCACGTTCCCCACGAAAGGCTGCCGCGGGTCTTCCAAGAGGGTGAATGAATCGGAGTTGGCCTGGCGATCAGCATCTTCGAGTACCGTGATCTCCACCGTTGCGGCCAGCGACGCAACCTGCGACAGGCCAACCGTCTGCTCCGACACCAAAACGTAATCAAAACTGTCTTTGAATCCCGGAGCGGCATTGCTCGGCGGCGAGTAACTGTACGACCCGTCAACATTAAATGTTAGCTGTCCGGTCGGCGGATGAACCAACAGCGCGACCACATCAGAAAATCCGGACAACGTATCGTTCGCCATGACGCCGGTCAACTTGTCAGTCACCAAAGTTGCACCGAAAATGACTTTATGAAAGTCGTCAACCGCCACCGGCGGCTGGACAATGCTGATCAATACGTTGCCCTGAGCCACTCCGTCAGTTGCTCGAACGTTTTCGGTGATCGTATAGGAAAAGGAATCTTCGGTGGCACTCAAGTCGGTTCTTGTGTAGCGAATCAAACCGCCACCCAGATGCGTCACGGTGCCGTGATCTGGCTGTCCGATACCGACAATCTTCAATCCTGACCCATTGGGATCGAAGTCGCGGCCCTCTGCACTACCATTCAAGACGTCAATCGTCAGCGAATTGTCGCGACTGAGCATCAACACGGAGTCGTCGCGGGCAACCGGCGGTAGCGGAAAAGTTGAAAGTGGTGCGACGCGTCCGATAAGCGCCACGTTGTCAACGCGCCAGTCCGCGTCACCGTCCGTTGCTCCGACACCATACAGCCGGAAGCGAAGCGGCTGATTGATCGGCCGTAGCGGTCCCAGGTCGGTTACGGAGACGTTGATTTGATGGCTCAGAAACCCACGGGTCGCAGAACCTGTGGCCAGCACACCTCGAAATCCATCGAAGCTCGACCGCAGCTCCCACTCTTGCGGGCCGCCGTTTGCGGCCATATTCCAGAAGTCGATTCCTGTGATGGAGATCGCCAGACTTTCCTGGAAGTCCTGCGGTGTCTCCAGGGGACGATCTTGATCATCAAGCGTCACTGCGAACTCGAAGTAAGGCGGTTCGAACAATTCGAAGGCAATGTCGTCGAAGAAGACTGGGACGACACCGGTCGAGCCGGGACCGGTCGCAATCAGCGACACTTCTGCCTGCACCGTATTGGCCGGAACGAGCGCCATTACCTCATCCAACGTCCAGCCGGTCACGCCACGGCCCGGCTTTGCAGTAAACACGCCCAGCGACGTCCCATCGGCACTGAAGAATTCAACGACGATTTGCCCCGAACTCGTGCCGGGCGCCGCCAGGACACTACCGGCCAAACGGAAAGACTGACTGCCGGTCGCGACGCGTCCGGAAAAATCACGCAACGCAACCTTTTGCACGAGCCTGTTCGTGCCGCCAACACTGGTTGCATTCAAACGCCCCGCATTGAAATAGTTCGAACCGATCAAGGAAATGGGGGTGCCAGGCAGGCGGTTGCTCCAATCACCCGCCAGTTCGACCCAACCACTGAGCCCCGTTTCGGCACCCGGATTATCTAACAGGTTGCGTCGCTCGGGAGAATCTGTCCATTGTGTGTCGCCCACCGCCGGTGTCTCATCATCCGGCAGCACTCCCGGATCCAGCTTTGGCAAGCCGCCAACGGCTTGAGCAGGGCCACTTGAATGCGTCAGATTAGAGGCGGCCACCTGGTCGTCT
The DNA here is from genome assembly GCA_963700575.1 of uncultured Planctomycetota bacterium. Taxonomy (GTDB): domain Bacteria; phylum Planctomycetota; class Planctomycetia; order Pirellulales; family Pirellulaceae; genus JAJRVM01. The sequence goes on from CAVOYC010000007.1 coordinate 340,555, forward strand.
GCAAATGACGGCTCAGCTGTAAACGCATAGTCGACTCCGATGATCTGCAGGTTGGCGTCGAATACGAGGGTCGCCGCGCCGTCAAAATTGTAGAATACGACGGTGTCCTCGGGACGTTCTGGATCATCATTCTCGATCGTAAAGAAAGCTTCGGCAGCGGCAAGCGACGTGGACGGCGAAAAACGCGCCTCCTGAAGGACGATGAACTCAATACGAAATGGTTCGTCTAGCTCGGCGATCTCGTCATCAATCAGGGGAATATTCAGAGTAAAGAAGCGAGACCCATCGAGCGTGAAGGAACTGGCGGACCGCACGAGGTTGGCCGATGGTGACGCGATGTCGTCATCTAACGGCCCATTCGCATTACTTGCTCGCGTGACGATCGCCCGAACTCGGATACTGTCAGCGTCCTGTAATGCAGGGGCCACGATCAGGTAGCTGACCACACCGTCTCCCTCTTCAACCGATCCTCGTAAGGGATCACTGGGCAGAGTCCCCACGGCCAGCGCACCGATCGGTGTGACAAGGATTGTCACGGGAGGACCGATGGGTGGCGTATCGTCATCGAATATCGTGATGTCCCCTTCGATATTTGCGGTGAGGGGATTCGCGGGTTTAAAGATGCCGAGCTCGTCCGAATAACGTCCCACGACATTGATATGAAACGCGCGGTTCGTTTCGATCTCGCTGTCGTCAATAAACGTGACTGGAATGCTGCCTTGTTTCTGGCCCTTGGGAATGACAATCTGATTGGGAATCGCATAGTGGACGTTCTTTCTCGCTCCATTCGCGCCGATCCCCGCCGCGCCGATCGTGACGGTCAAGTCCTCAATCGCCGGAAACGTTAGATCGACGGTGATTTCCTCGTCTCCGGACGATTCGTTGAACTGCTGATTGGTCACAAAGATGCGCTGTTGGCAATTGGCCCCCAGCCGCTCAAAGAAGGGAACATTGGTGTGCAGGCAACCGAACCGATCCAGTTCCGCCTCGATCCGCGCGACTTCAGTATCTCCGATTGTGAGTGACCCAGCGAAGTCACCGTACGCAATGCCATCTTGGATGGCAAGATTCGCTCGCACATCGCCCCCCAACACGGTCACATCAGCCAAGATGACGTCGAATCCAGCCGCCAACTGCATGTCGAGTTGACTGGGGCTGGCCGTTAATTCAAAGCGTCCCGAGAAATCAAGCCCCAGCGGCCGATCGATCCCCAACGTGCGGACACCATCCGCCGGAAACAGAGCCAGCGAGGCAAGACCGTTTGGATCCTCGAGATCGCTGCCCGCGATCCGTACGAAAAAGAACGAGCCTTCTCGCAAGGTGATCGTCTTGGTGGTGTTGCCCTGCTGTGGGATTTCTATTTCTACGGGCTGGTTCAAAGTATTGAACTCAAACGCCGCGCCACCGTCGATCTCGATCAGGTTCGGGATACCCAGATCGGCGATGATGGTTAACGAGCCCGCCGCCCCCGCTCGCTGGACAATCGTTCCACTCTCGGAGCGATGTTCTTTGACCAGTCGCAATCCGCCTTCTGCCGCCAATCGGCCCAAGTCGCCCAGGAGAATCTCTCCGCTGGCCGCGACGAGCAGCGCTTCCGGGTCATTTTGCAGCAGAAACGCGCCGCTGACTTCAAAGCCGCCTGCCTCCAACAGGCCCGCGACGTACAATCGTGTCGTTTCCGCCGGCAGATCGATCGTTTGCACGTCGTTGTTGGCATCCACTCGATCAATGGTCTGTTGCTGGGCCGTCAAATTGAACATCAATTCAAACTGGCCCGATAACTGGACGTTGTCCACACCCAGTTGGCTGAGATCGAGTGCCGTGTCACTGGCGCCGCCGGTATGGAGCCCCACGGCAACTTGAATCTGACCGTAGAGTCCGGACGCATCCAGGATCAGGGTCCCGGCCGCGTCGGCTTGCAGCACATCCAGCACGTTGACTTCGCCTTCCACGTCCAGACGCAGTTCGTCTCCATCTTTGACGAAACTCGCACCCAGTTTGATCTCGGCCGGCATCAGATCCGACAGGTCGCTGCCGGGCGAAGGCGTGGCAAAGGCGAGTTGGAACTCGGGGTTGGCCGGATCGGATAGCTGCAATACGGCACCAATGATACCGAGTCCAAGCGTCTCGTCGTCCGCCGTTCCCGGCGGCCTGATGAAGGCTTCGCCCAACCCGAATAGCACCAGCTCTTCGTTGCCCGGCGAAAGGTCGAAGTTAGCGCCAATCACAGCGTCGACAGTCAGAGTGGCCGTGCTGCGTGGTTGTCCCGCCGGACCGAACGTGCCATTAATCGCAAATAGAACCGGAGTTTCCCAGGCATTGATCAGCGGCTGGCCGGCCGCCTCTTTCTGGCGATTCAACTGAATGAAATTGCGGGCGTTCTGCTCCATCTGAAGCAACAACTGGTCCTGGTTATCGCGGCGGAATCGTGATAGATCAAAGGCGTTCCCTGCTCCATCACCCGGTTCGATCAACGCCAGCGGATCGCCCTGACAGACGTCTTGCCCGTTGACGGTGCCACATCGCTCGGGCAGGTCGGGAACCTGTTCATTGAAGGCCACGAATACGCCTGCTTCATACAGGGAAACCGGTCCGAGCGGCAATCCCAGGTCGCCGAACGAGGCACTCAGTCCGGCGGCGATGGGGCCGAACTCTGTGAGCAGCAATTCCCCTTGCACTCCAATTCCCGCCAGTAGCACGTCCGCGTCGATGCGGACAATGATCGAATTCGGATCGGATGCTGTATTGGGCGTCGGATCGAAACTTTCCAACACGAATGTCCCGCCGACCGACATGGGTCCAAGATCCACGGGGCTACCGTCCACTTCCTTAAAAGCCACCTCGATGCGCTCGAACGTCACGCCGGGCATCACATTCTGGCCGGTGAAGCTGCTCATGCGGATCTTCATGCCGTCCACAGCCGCGCGTACGGGAATCCCCTGGTCCCGCAAGTCGAGTGCCGCGGAGACGTTGATGTCGAAATTCAAGTCGAACCAGATCCTGGCCCGTAATTCGATCGCCACCGGTCGATGCAATCCCTAATTCGGTGATGTCGAGAATCGGCGGTAATCCCAGCTCTTCCAGCGTTTCGCTCGGAATCGAAAAACTAGCGCCGGTCAAAAACACCGTTCCGTCGTGCTGAAAGCCGAATCCGGTAAGTGTCACACCTGGACTGCCGGGGACCGCCGGAAGCGTCCCCATCACTTCGTTGAACAGCAAGACATCTTCTGTACCGGCGGCATTCGGATCGTAGGTCAATCGCACGGCTGGCTCATTTTGCGGCGACGGATCACCGCGCACTTCGAGGATTTCTCCAAACTCGGCAGTAAAGCGATGCAGATCGAGATTGATCTTACCGGTCTCAAAGTCCAACATGCCGGAGAGCCCAGGGATGACGTTGGAGGAGTTGCTCGTATCGCCCAACACACGAGCGTTGATGGGCCACTGCGGAGTGACCAGCGCCGAGGCGGCCTGAATTCGCAGCCCACCTGTTATCGGTCCGCCGTCAAACGGAACTGCCACATCGACCGTACCGATGAATCCCTGGATCTCCAGGATCCGGTTGTCCGGATCGTCTCCGATCCGAATTGTGTGGCCTGTCAAGTCAACGGAGCCACCAATCGTGAACTGGTCGTTGTCCACCAGCGCATTGAAATCGATGGCAAGTGGTTCATCATTGTCGAGTGTAAAATTTTCGGCGACGAGTGTGCCGTCAACGGCAATAGTGAAATTACCGTCCGTATCGATGCGACCCAAGAACGTGACATCTCGCAAGTCAACGGCCCCCAGTGCCAGGTCAAAACCCTGTTGTGGTGCGCCGGGTGGGCTAATCGTCAAGGCGTAATGCGGGTTCTGCCCATCATCGTTGTCGAACACCTTGACGAAATACGTGCCGGCCGGTTGGTCGAGCAACGAAATCTGGGCAAAGTCGCCCGATACTCCTAACGTCAACGCCGGCTGCGATCAATTCGTCACCCACTTCTCGAAATAGCGACAGATCCAGATCGCCGCGAACGGCATCAAAGTCGACACGCACCAAGTCGAGCGATGTGCCCGGCTGCTGAATCTCGAAACGGAACCAGTCGGCCTCGTCCTGTAATGTCAGATGAGAAACCGAATTGTCGGGCAACGTGAGAGAACTCAAACGAGTCAGTTCAGTGATGATTCCCAGATTGGGTGAGGGTGTCGCCGCGGTGTGGACAACTCGTCCCTGTAACTGCTCTGGCGAGTCATTCTCCTCGAACACGTCATCCTGGTTTGGTACGACCAGCGCCAATGCCTGCCGTATATCCTCGGGCAAATCGGGAAAACTCCCGGTCCGTAGCTCAAAAGTGAAGGGCTCGCCGGTAGTCGGCTTGGAGATGCTGCCCACCAAATCAAACACTGCGTCGTCCGTGTCGTCGGAGGAAGCCTTCAAACCGGGAATTCGCAACTCGGCGTCCACGATCGCTTGAAAACTGCGAATCGGATCACCGTCGAATCGAACGCTCAAGTTCGACAGTTCCTTTAAGTTGTCAAATCGCAGCTTACCGTCTAACAGGGGATCCGTGGCGACGCGCAAAAAGTCGACGTTGATGCCGCTTTCGAGTCCCAGTGACGCGCTATGAATGCTGAGAACAGGATCTTGTTCGGTACCGATGAGCGGTTTTTCCGATTGAAAACTGCCTGTAACTCCAAAGTCGATGTCAATTCGCGAGGTCGGCTCACTAATGTCATCGCCTTGGGTCAACAAGTAGAAGGGACTGCTTGAAGTGTCGAGTCCGAAGACGAGCGAACCTTGCAGCCGGGGTTGGTCAATTGCCACCTGGCCGGTCATTCCGTCGGGCAGAAATTCTGTGAAGTCAGCTGCAAACAGCTGCTCGCCAGCGGATGACTCGGTGTTGTCGAACGTTCAACCGCAGCCGGATCAGTTCCGCCGGGTTGTCGGGTACCCCGTTTGTGAAGAAGCCGACGATCTCCTGGAAATCGACGATTTCCAGCAAGTCGAGCTGGGCGTCTTGCCAGCTGGCCAGAGAACCGTGGCCGTCAATGACGGCGCATAGGGCTTCAATCGGTAGTTCGAAGCGAGTTTGTCCCAGGCCGAGCGCAGAACCCGCGCCCGCGTCCGTGCCCGGGATGGTTGCCCCATTGAGAGCGCCGCCAGCCACGCTGCTACTAAAGAGCCCGGCGGCCTCGGAAGGCTGTGAACCTGGCGGATTCTCAATGGCAGCCTGGGAATTATCCCAAGCGATTTCGAAATCGCGGACCAGCAGCTGCTGATTGGCAGTGATGGCCGCGCGTACTTTGGTGGTTCCGGCACCGTTTGCCGGCGGCGTAAAGACGACGCTGTTGCGGCCGCTCGCATCGGTGCGACTCGACGCCTGAGACAATGCACCAAGCTCATCGCCTTCGCCAAACACCGCGTACTCGACCGTGTGGCCATCCAGTTTCCCCAAGCCCTGAGAGGCGAGCAAGTTCAAGGTGACCGATTGACCGCTCCCCACCGTCAGCGGTCCTTCTTCGTTGACCGCGGCCTGACCGGTGCGACTGGCAATCACGACTAACTCAATCGGACCCTCCAAATCGGCATACGTTGTCTTGGCAAATGGCAGCTTGCCGATCACAATTTGGACGCGCAAACGACGATCTCCGTTTCCGAACCGCACACTTGTGCGGAACTCGCCATCGCTGAGTGAACCACCGGTTTGCCCCACCTGACTGAACCCTAACGGTCTGAGCGCAACGGGTAAGTCTGGAACCGTCGTGGTTGGCACGCCCTGGAGTTCCACATGGGCTTGCAAGACGAGTTCCAAGGAACTGTCGTCATCGAACTGACCGTCGATGCGACGATCATCAATGACGATCTCAAAACCTAATCGCTCGGTGACCCTGGAGACGGAGTGCTGCGGATCATCGTCGGAGATCAATTGTGATTCCAAGGCGGTTTGAGCCAGTTGCAGTGCTTGAATTGCTGCACCGCCGTCGCGATCCGTGATCGCCTGGTCGATGAGTGAATGGATGGTCTGGCGAATCGTGTTGTCGATGGCAGCGGTCGATTCACTGAGTTCCGCAACCAGGTTCGGCTGGCCGGGGTCATTCGGATTCCCTGTGTCCAAGCCGAGCAAACCCGTGTAGGACCGCCATCGCAGGTACTCCGTGACTGCCTCGCTTAGCGCAGCCGGATCCGCGGCAACTTGGCTGATCCGGACCATCACGCCGTCCGTATGCCACGTGCGCATAGGCGGGATCAAGTTCGGCACAAAATCGATATTATTCCCTTGCAGTGCCTCAAGAGCCGCCTGATTGACAATCGCGTTGATTTGGGCCGCCGCGGCGGACTCTTCCGCCGAGACGGGTGGCACAACCGTGGCGTCTACCGCTGTACTCGTGAAGCCAACGTCGAAAATGTCCTGATTCAAACGCCCTTCTTCGAAGTAAGTGGCGACGATTTTCGTGCGGCCGATTTTGTCGTCGGGAGGTGTAAATGTGACGTCAGCCTGGCCACGTTGATTCGTGCGGACACTGGTTATCGACAGATCGCCTTCACCGATCGTGCCGAGATAGACGACCTGCCCGGCCAATTTCGCATTGCCTTGTCGCAGGTCGATCCGCAAGCGAACCGTCTGGCCGTTGATGACCTCCAGCGCACCGTTACTCAGCGCCGCTTCTCCTGCGGTAGCCAGTGCACCAACGACATCGATATCAACCGGCGCACGACGAGCCACTTGCCGCCGATCAAAATGTAAGCCGAACAGCTCCGACGCTACATCGAACCGGAACACTGCCTCGCCAGAGCCTAAGGATACGAGAGTCGAGAAGGCTCCGTTGGACGCGTTGGTTGCAGCAAAAGGTGTGACCGCCGAGTTCCGACCAAGCGGTGTGACACGGACCTGCACCTGATCAGAAAACAGTAACTGGGGAACACTGCCAATGCGCACGCCAGCCTGAACGTTTAACGTAGGTTCATTGGTTGTCGTTTCCGTACGGGTCAGGATTGTCAACGCCTCAGGCACAATCTCCACCTGGAAGGCGAGCGCATCGACAATTTCTTCTTCTGACAAACCGCTACCTGGTTTGTTGAGCCCCAGGAAGCGAGAGATGTCGAACCACTCGACGGCCTCTTTCGCTCGATTCAGAACCACACTCAACTGCTGCTGAGTTGGATTCTCCGGAAGCAGCGTTACGTCCACCGCGCTCCTGGCGCCAACGCGGTCCACCGCTTCGCGCAGAGCTGAGACAATCAGCGTTTGCACAAGATCATACTCGCCGGCATCCGTCCCCAGCACCTCCGCCACCTGCAACTGGAATTCTTGCACGCGCACGACCAGGCCAGATAATCACGCAACGATTTCTTGAGCCGATTCGCGTAGGCTTCGTAGTCGGCCGGAGCGGCCGGTGAACCGGGCTGCAGATCCTCCAGCAGTGTTACCACGGTCGTTTCCGACGCCGACAGGAACCAATCCTTGAGGACCGGTCGAACTTGCGCCAGGAAAGTCGGGTTCAAGAAAGCCCGACCCGACGCATCAAACTGGATCGCATCGTCGTGGATCACGAACAGCTCGCGCAGTTGTGCTTCCGCCAGCTCTTCATCTTCGGTGGGAAAGGCCAGCGAATCGCGAAGCGTCTGGTCGATATTCAAACCGCCGGCTGACGTATCGATGCCCAGCAGCGCGGCATTGGCCAGGATATCCAGGACTTCCAGGCCGGCCGCTCGCATCACACGAAAATCGAATCCGGCCTGCTGCACGACGCCATCCTGCCGGATAATCGCCTCTCGTAGTGCGGGGGCCAACTTGTCAAAGGCCGACTGCAGCTCTTCTTCCGCGGTCTCTCCGGGCAGTTCGTGACCACGAAAGATGTCCAAGGGATCGTCGATGGCCAACAACACAACATTACTTTGCCAGCGGAAGAAGTCATCGATCGCTTCGCCCAACAACTTGCGAAACTCGGCGTAATCTGTCGGAGCGTTGGGGGCGCTCGGCTGGACGTCACTCAGGCGTGACTGCACCGAGCCAAATTCGGGATGTGAGGCGAACCCGCGAAACCACTCTCGAAACACCTCATACAGCTGGTCGGCATCGAGGGCAGCAAGGTCTGGCTGACCATCCTCGTCAAGCGGCAAAGCATCGATCAGGACCCGGATGCGATCCGCAGCCAACGTCGCGTCGTCGGTGGTACCACTATCCGATGCCGTGGAGGGGGCGAACCGAATCGCGATATCCGCTTGTACGACTCCACGATCGCCGTCAACAAATGAGGCCGTGACAATCGCCGTGCCACCGGTGTCGGAGAGCGGCGGATAGTATTCGATAATGCCACCACCCAAAAGTCCCGAATTGAGGGTCGAGGATTCGAGCCGGCCGGGGCCGAGCAGTTTCAGTTGCAGGTCGGCATCGGGCAGCAGTACGTTGCCCCGGAAGATGTCAACCTGAATTCCGGCAATATCTCCCGGTTTCAGGCTGATCGGGCCACTTTTCGCCTCCGTGGCATTGTTCCCTTCGAATCCGGACAGTTCGATCCGAGCTTCTCCGACCAGTGTTGCCGTGACGGTGGCCAGATCAATCCCGACGATTCCCGCTTGCAGCACTAACTCTAATTCGCTTTCTCGCGGGCCGATGCGCACGAGGGCCGAGAAGTGTCCCGTCGTGTTGATATCGGCTCGCGGTGTATCAACGCGACTCGAGCCTGCGGGCAACACGGTCAACTGTATCGGCACGTCAAAATCGGGGACTACGTTGTCGATCTTCAACGCCACATCCGCAGACAACGTCGCGTTGTCAGCCGACCCCGTTAGTTGCACGTTCGACAGATCAATCGTTATCCCGACTTGTTGGATGATGTCGTTGAACGTCAGCTGGAGTTCTTCGGTATCCACACCGACCAATGCTCCGTCGGCGAACCACTGTAACGCTTCGTAGAGTGGCACCAGGCTCGTCGCTCCCGCCATGCGTGATTGAGCTCGCAAAATCGCATTACGGAGCCCCACGACAAGCAATGCGTGGGCGTTGTTGAGATCGCCACCGGCGTTGCCTGCGGGAATGATGCTGCTTTCTTCCAAGTCGAGCAATTGCACGTGCGTTTTCCACCCGATATAGTCGCGCAGCGCCCGCGACATGGCGCTGTCACTGGCCGTACCTTCGTCCAGGCCTGGAATGACCACTTGTTCAAACCATGTCTTTAGAAGCGGCACCAAACCGTCCTTCTGGTTGTCCGACAAATCCGCCAATGTGATCGGATCTTCATTTGCCGCCTGGATCGACTCTACGACACCAACAAATGCATCTTCTGCTTCCGAGGGTGGCAAGGACGCGAAGCCGGATGGCAAGATACTCCCAAGCTGTTCCACAACGGCCGCGGACCGGGCATGGTGAATCTCAACGTGATCGCTATAGATGACTCCGTCTTCAAAGTAAGCCGCTCCGACCGATAGCGTGCTCGCTTCAGAGCCCGTCGGAGCAGAAAAGTGCGATATCGCCGTGCCATCACGGTCCGTTTGGCTTACCACATCGGTCAATGTGCCGGTGCCGAGAAGAAAGAAACTAACGTTGCGCTGTGCAAGAGGACCGTTTCCGCGTTTGACTTCCGCCACCAGCTGAACGTCGTGACCGTTTGGGACGACAATCAGACCGTCGCGCAGCGTGTCTTCGGAACTGGATGCGACCGGCAGGAAGCCTTGGATGTCGATCTTGACATCACCCTTCTTGGTTACCGTAGTCTGTTCAAATCCCAACAAGCCTTCGAGTGTCGCGCTGACAACCAGGCTCAGGTCGCGATCGACGGGCCCTAGTTCCGCACGAGTCACGAATCGCCCTGTCGCATCCACCGCTCCAACGCGTTTGGCAATCCGAGGGTTGGAGATGGTCGCCACGTTGGCGGCCAACCCCTCGATGTCCGTGTTGGGACCAGGTTGGACCAACACATGAACCAGTTGATGGGGAATCGGCGGGAACGTTCCGCCGTCGGGGTTGTCGATCTCGATTCCCGCCTGAACCGTCAAGATGGCGTCATCCGCGGGACCGGTTAACTCGGCGGACTGAATCACCAGATGAAACGGAAGCCGGCGTAGTACTTCGTCGAGTGTGATTTCAGCCTGTTCATCAAAAGGTCGTGTATCAGTGCCTGGCACCAGTGTGGCCAGTCGCGCGGCTTCGGCGGACCAGGCCATCGCGTCGACGGCATCCTGCAACATCGCGTCGATGTCGGTACTTGCCGCATCGGTGCCAATCCGTGATGTGGCACGGTCGATCGCTCGATCCACGGCTTCCCCCAGCGCCTCGACTAACGCGTTTTCCACCTTCTGCAGACGCGCGGATCCCAATGTTTCTGGATTGATCGGCTCGCCCGGAAGTGGAGCGACAATGTCGACCGGCTCGTAGCCAAATACTGCCACTTCGCCGTGCCAACGGATATAATCGGTCAGCGCCTCGATCAACAGTTTGTCAAACAGCGTGTCGCCTTCCAGCGTGTTGGGGATCTGCGAGACCAGCTCCGTCAACTCGCCGGGAAGGATATCCGGACCTAATACACGCGCCACTTTGGCGACCCGAAACTGCACCGATTCAGGAGGCTCCGCGGCACCTTCGGGGACTACGTGGTCCTCGGCGCTGGCGAAGAACCAGTTACGCAATTCGGCCCGCTGCCGCAAAATCAGTTCGTCCAGACTCGGCGGACCCTCCTCAATGATGATCACCGCGTGTGCCGTTTCATCGATTCCTTCCAAGGCCAGACGTTCGTCGAATAGCGGCACAAGTTGGTCCGGCAACTTACCACCGGGCAGTTCGTCGGGTTGCACTCCGGGTACTCCATCCGCCTGCACGGCGCCGTGAATACCCAAAACACCGGCGAAATAGTCGAGCACTCCCGTTCCGTTGATGAGGTCCTCACTCAAATGCAGAATGTTCTTCAGAAAAACCGCTTGTGTGTAGTCGGGCGCACCATTTTGATCCACGTCCGGGTTCAGCGCGCGCAAGTTTGTCCATTGTGTTTCCAATCCGGCGAATGAACTCAAGTCGACTTGAGACGGTTGGGCGGAGAGTGACGCCGTGGTGCGCACAATGAAAGGATCGCCACCATGCGCGTTGTTTGGACGTCGAGGATCCACGTCGACGTAATCAAGAAAACCCAGCGTCGCATCAAGTGTCAACGTTGCATTAATCTGGCTGCCGATCAAATCGAGGCCGCCCAGCAAACCAGCAAATTCAGACTCGTGGATCCGCTGATCGCCATTGGTATCGAGTAAGGCGAACGATACAGCCGGTGCCAGGTGGAAGTCGGCGGTGGCGCCGAGCCCGAACAGTTCCATGCTGCCGCTCAGTCAACCCAGCACATCGAGCTGGGCAATCAGGGCCGAATCCGCCCGAATGAAGAACCCCTGCCGGTCGACGCCAAAACCGAAGTTGACCACCAGCTGGCCCGCGATCTCCAGTTCACCCGTCAGGTTCGACTGGTTCTCGATGGCCTCCAGCGGAGTCCCCGCCAGCGATACGGAATCGGACAGTGAGGCAAGGATGGCCGGGGCCGGCACGAACCGGAACTCCGCGAAAACATCGGAGCTACACGCTTCCTCGCCACTCACGCAATCGACGATATAGCCCGCTTGTTCCAGCCCCGCACGTAGCTCGGCAAAATCCGCGACGGACTGATCGACCGTATTGAGCGTCGCAAAGCTCTGATCGCTCAGAGCGTTGCCAAGGGAAAGCAAGCTGCCCAGCTGACCCGCGTCGTTCGCAAATAACGGCAGCCCGCCAACGTCACTTGCGAAGCTCTGTTCGTACTCAGTGCCACTCACTCGCTGGTCATTAATTCCCTGATTGATGATTCGACGAATTGTGTCCGGATCGTCGGCAGGACCCGGTTGCACGGAAACTCGAACCAGCGCATCATCGAGCCCCCCCAGACTATCGTCGATTCTGTAGGTGAACGTGTCCGTACCAGCGAAGGTCGGATCTGCCTGATATTGGATCGTGCCGTCCGGGTTTACTGAAGCCGCGCCTTGTGACGGCTGAGACACAACAGTGACGGTCAGCGAATCGCCGTCCGGATCTGAATCGTTCGCCAGGACATCGATAGCGATTGCTTCCGAGCCTGTTGGCATGGCCAGGTCCGGCAGCGCGCGTGGGGGCTGATTGCCAACCATCGACGTTTCGATCGACAGGCTGGTGGTTGCCGCGTCGGCAATGATGCCGACGCCGAGAGCCAGGCCGTAGCCGCGCAGCTGGTCGAAGCCACTATCCACCGAACCATAAGTCATCACCGGAAAGGCAACACCGGTTGATGGCGAGAAACTGAAATTTGCATTGAGGTCGCCGTCTAACACCGCCAGGCCGGTAATCGATAACTGGCCGCGTTGGAAAGTACTGGTCCCCGCGACGCCAAAGGAGAGATCGCTTTCAGGTGTCAACCCCAAATCGCCCGACACGTTCATCGAACTGCCGGCACCTATGTCGATCACGCCCGGCGATGTCAAGTCGGCGTTGATGATGAGCAACTCACTGTTGATGACGCGAAGCGTGCCTTCGTTAAGTACTTGCGCAAAATCGAACGAAACACTTCCGCTGCTTCCCGATCCATGGCGATCGACAATCAAGGTGCCTCGATTGATCAACGCTTGGGTCCCGGCGACGCTGCTCCGAAACGATGTCATGCCCGCTCGAATGGTGACCCCAGAATCGATGGTCAACGTCGTGTCACCCTCGATACGAACGACGCTGCGTGTGCTTCCGCCTCCCCCATTGATGGCGATTGTCCCGGTGCCCGAAAGCAGTTGCTGGCCTGTTAGCGCAGGCTTAAAGATAATGGCCGATGAAGTGCCCGCAGTGATCTGTGACAACAACTGTAGATCATTCTCGATATTCAGCGTGCCCGCATTGACGAGTGTCGTCGGAGCTTGCAGACTCACGCCGTTCAAAGTGCCTGCGGACACTATCAGCTGGGCGCCGTCACTGGAGCTGACCGTGCCACCGTCGATGCGGCCTGTCAGCTGCATGGCAATGTCGCCCGTGCTCGCGCTGAGTGCCAACGTGCGGCTGTCATTCTGGAGGGTTCCCGCAATCGCGATCGTTCCGCCTTGTCGATCCAAGGTTCCCAGGTCGTCGACGTCGAACGTGCCGTCGAGCAATATCGGAGCACCAACATCGCGCATGGTACCTTCGTTGGTCCAACGACCAAGTAATCGCAGGGTTCCCGCCCCCGAGGCTGCCAGGACGCCTTGGTTGGTGAATTGGTCGAACTCGATCGAGAAGTTGCTTCCGCTGCCAGATCCGGTGCGATCCGAGATGATGGAGCCGCGATTGATCAACGCTTGTGTCCCGGCGCCGCTGCCCCGAAACGATGTCATGCCCGCCCGTATAGTCACTCCAGAATCGATGGTCAACGTCGTGTCACCCTCGACAGAAACGAAGCTGCGTGTGCTTCCGCCACCCCCGTTGATGGTGATTGTCTCGGTGCCGGAAAGCCGTTGCTGGCCTGTCGGCGTAGGCTTGAAAATAATTGCCGATGAAGTGCTCGCCGTGATCTGCGAGAACAGCTCCAAGTCATTCTCGATATTCAGCGTGCCCGCATTGACGAGTGTCGTGGGAGCTTGCAGACTCACGCCGCTGAAGGTGCCTGCGGAGACAATCAGACGGGCGCCGTCACTGGAGCTGACCGTGCCACCGTCGATGCGGCCTGTCAGCTGCATGGCAATGTCGCCCGTGCTCGCGCTGAGTGCCAACGTGCGGCTGTCATTCTCCAACGTACCCGTAATCGCGATCGTTCCGCCTTGGCGATCCAGAGTTCCCAGGTCGTCAACGTCGAACGTGCCATCCAGCCATATCGGAGCATCAACATCGCGCAGTGTACCTTGATTGGTCCAGCGACCGAGCAATCGCAGTGTTCCCGCCCCCGAGGCTTCCAAGACGCCTTGATTGGTGAATTGGTCAAACTCGATCGAAAAGTTGCTTCCGCCGCCAGATCCGGTGCGATCCGAGATGATGGCGCCGTGATTGATCAACGCTTGTGTCCCGGTGCCGCTGTCCCGCAAACGATGTCATGCCCGCTCGAATGGTCACTCTAGAATCGATGGTCAACGTCGTGTCACCCTCGACAAAAACGAAGCTGCGTGTACTCCCGCCTCCCCCGTTGATTGTGATCGTCCCGGTGCCGGAAAGCACTTGCTGGCCGCTGAGCCGAGGGCTTGAACGTGATCCGGGATGAGGTGCTGCAGCCGTGATTTGCGAGAACAGATCGAGATCGTTTTCAATTTCCAATACCCCGCCGATGACGACCGTTGCCGGGATGTCCAGAACGACGCCGTCGAGCGTCCCCCGTATTACCTCCAAACGGCCGTCGCCGATGCCGCGGACCAACGCTTTGGCTGTCGACAGACGGCTTCCGTTGAGCATCGTGATTACGCCGGATGTTGTCACATCGGTTGGAATATGCAATGCTCCACCGACCAGTTCGAAGTCTTCGGCGAGTGTCAGGCTGTTGACCTCGGTAGCACCGGTAGTGTGTCGAACCGTCACATCACCAGGAATGTCGATCACCACGTCATCCGCGACCGCCGGCAGTGCATCGGTGTCCCAATTCAATGGATCATGCCAACTCGTACCGTCGCCCCCCCCATCCCAACCGACGGTGGCCAGCAGGTTCCGAACTTCAAGACTCTCCAGCAAGAGACGGCGTTTTTGCGAGCGACCGGACTTGCGTCGCTGATTGTGCTGACGTGTCCTCGAGCGGCGAACGTGCCGTGAAATGCGCATTCTCACCTCCTGAAATCAGGCAACTGCACCTGTGGTAACCGCGGGTGGTCTTGCTCTGATCAAGCAACGCGGATGTGATGGACTGATGAGCCAGGATTTTGTAGCCCGGTCGGCGTCTAGTACAATGATGCAAGTTCGCCAAAAACCTGCCGCGCGTATGGCCGGCAGCAAATGTCAGTTGATCCCGCGCATCCCTGCAGAGGGGTACCCATTGCGTACCATATTTCCATTGCGGCCACATTGGGAAAAACATCACAGGCCACCTGCGGCAGAAACGTGGCGGAAGCCGCATCCTTGGAGAGAAGGCGCGTGAATCGATCCTCGGATGAATTCGAATTTGACTCGCAGTCAACGGCCGATTTGATCTCCGCCGCTCGGCAAGGATGTCGCGATGCGCAGAGTCAGTTGTTTGTTCAGCTCCAATCCTATTTGAACTGGGTGGCCGATCGGCAATTGGAGGCCGGGCTGCGGCGCAAATTGGGGCCTTCAGACGCAGTCCAATTGTCGATGTTGCGCGCGGCCGAGCGATTCGGAGACTTTCGCGGTTCCACTCCAGAGCAGCTGCACGCCTGGATTCGCGAAATACTGATCAACGAAGTGAAGCAGATCCGCCGGACGTACGCTGCCGGGAAACGTGACGTTCACCGAGAACAATTTCTCTGGGAGGGGAGCAATCATCGTGCGGGGGATCGTGACCCGGCTGACAGTCTACCGACTCCCGGAGCGCAGGCGATCGAGAGCGAGCAGGCGCAGTGGGTGCATCAAGCCATTAATCGTTTGCCCGACGACTATCGCGAAGTGATCCAACTGCGGAATTGGGACCGACTGAGTTTTCAGGAAATCGCCCAGCGAATGAACCGCTCGGAGAACGCGGTTACGAAATTGTGGTTTCGGGCCCTCGTGCGGCTGGAGCAAGAATTGGAAGCGAACGATGACGGATAAGCGGGATTCGAAACACGAAGAGTGGTTGGCGGAGCGGCTGCGACGGGTGGATGATGGCGGTGTTGACTCGCTCGAGGAGTGCGTCGGGAGCTTGACGCCGGAAGAGGCCGAGCAATTTGCCCGCGCAGAGCGCATGTTGCGGATACTACATCAGGTGCGTGACGCGGAAAGTCCCGTGACGGGCGAAGGCGATACCGAAGATGATCGGCGTGACGAACTTGCGAACACCAGGTCATCTCGCGATGCCACATCTGAGGAAGCAAACCACGGCGCGGAAAACCGGGATGTCCGGAGCGCGGAACGCCTGGGGCGATTTGAGATTAAGGGTGAGCTGGGGCGGGGTGGGTTCGGCGTCGTGTTGCTGGCCCATGATCCAAAACTCGGTCGCGACGTCGCGTTGAAGATACCGAAAGCCGATTCGCTCGTCTCGGCTGACGCTCGGATGCGGTTCCAACGCGAGTCCCAGGCGGCGACGATTCTGGGTCACCCGGCAATTGTTCCCATTTACGAGTCGGGCTCGGCGGGCCTGGTCAGCTACATTGCCTTCGGATACTGCCCTGGCGAATCCCTGGCCGAGTGGTTCCGCGCTTGCGACCGTCACATCTCCCCGCAACTGGCTGCACGGATTGTCGCGCGATTGACGGAAGCCGTCCAGCATGCCCACTCGCGCGGCGTCGTGCACCGCGACCTTAAACCAGCCAATATTCTACTGGACCTGAGCACGGATCCGTTGAATGCCGAAGAAAATGCGCTGGTCGATTCATTGCGCATCAGCGATTTCGGTCTGTCACGGCTCGCGGACGGTCAGGCCGATAGGACACGGACGGGTGCCATACTCGGTACTCCTGCCTACATGTCTCCTGAGCAAGCGAGAGGGGAAGCGACGGTTGGTGAAGCCGTTGACATCTATGCTCTCGGAGCGATCCTTTACGAGCTACTCACAGGCCGGGTACCTCTGCTTAAGGAGACCGATATCGCCACGCTTCGTGCCATCGAGTTCGAGCAGCCGGCGTCACCGCGCAAGCTCGCGCCCGGCACGCCGCGAGATTTGGAGGCTATCTGTCTGCGATGTTTGGAGAAAGACGCACGAAATCGTTATCGAAACTGCAGCAGTTGGAGGATGATCTGCAGCGATTTCTGCAGCAACAACCGGTGACGGCCCGGCCTGTAGGTCCGTTAGTACGGTTCTCCAGATGGTGCCGCCGCGATCCGGTTGTCGCCGGCGCTGTCAGTGGCATTGGCGGCGCTGCTCACCGGTCTCGCCTTTTCGATCACCTTTGCGGTGCGCGCCGAGCGCGCGCGAACGCTCGCTGACCAGAAACAGCAACTGGCCGATGTTAGGTCTGCCGAAGCACTCGCGCAAGCCAAATTAGCCCGGCAAGCCGTCGATCAGCTGCAACGCGCCATCGCGGACGAGCCGGCAATTCACGCACAAGGCATGGAGAAATTCAAACAGAAACTGGTGGCGGCCTCCAAAGACTACTATCAACTCATTGTGACGCAGCGGCCAGGTGACCGGGACGTGCTGCTCGAATACATCGACACGCTCAAGGGATTGGCTTATCTGCAACAGTTGCTGGGCGATCACGAGGCATCCACAGCCATCTGGGAGCAGGCAGCCGGGATACTCGCCGATGAGTTCCCGGAAGATTTGCTCGGTTGGGTCTCTATACGTTCCAAGATCGCTGAGAACCTGATGATCCGGGGAAAGGTTGACGAGGCAGTCCAGATCACTAGTGACGTCGTGCATCGTCTGGAGCAGGCAGCGGACGACTCGAGATCCGCAGAAGTGGTGAAGAACCTGATCACTCAGCTAGTCAGTTCGGCGCAGAACTTGAGCGTACAAGGTAACGAAAAACGAGCAAACGAAGTGATTGATCAGGCAATTGACCTGGTCACTCAGTTCACGCGGCAACCTCCCAATCAATGGCCGGCCTATCGAATCTGGGGTCGCGTCTTGCGATGCAAATCGGAGATTGCGTGGAAACTCGGCGAGCACGACGCGGTCGATCGATTCGCCCCTCTCTCCATCCGCATTTATCAGCAAGTCATGAGCGACGCGCCCGAGCGGACAAGTGAAGCGCTCGATTCCATGGCGTCCATGCATCAAGTGCTGGGCATCAGCAAAAAGATGCAAGGTCAAATGCAGGAGGCGATCGATCAGTTCGAAAAGGAAGGGCAATTGCATCAACAGCTCATGCAACGCCATCAGGATGTTGCTATCCTGGCCTTCAACTGGTCGAATCACATACATCGATACGGACAGACGTTGTATGCCGCGGGAAAGATTGGCGAAGCTGATCAGTTGCTGGCTCCCCACCTGGATTGGCTCAAGGAGCGACAGGAACAGTATCCGCAGCTTAGCTTTCTGCTGGGAATATCCGAAGTCGAATGCCGTGAGCTCATGAGTGTGATCGATCAGCAACAAGGACGCTCGGCGCAGTGCAGCAGCAGCTGGACCTGGCGATTCAGGTAAGCGACGAGCTGTGCCAGTCGGACCAGGCACCGCTGGGGCTGAAAGCCGTCCGGGGCAATTTGTACATGCGCAAGGCCGAGAGGTTGCTGAAGAGTGGCGATGCGCAGCAGGCCAGGCAACTCCTGGCCAAGTCGATCGGCATCCTGCAGCCGCTCGCCGACGAGGTGCAAGTCGGAGAACCGGTTGCATTCCTGGCCACTGCCAGGAAGCTGTTAAAGCAGGCGCAGGATCGAAACCGCGACGCGCCAAAGTGACCGGTGTATTCGTTCCCTTACTCCGCCGGATCCGACATTTGCGTGACAGGAGTCCCGTAGACGTCCGTTGTCCACATGTGCCACAAATCGTTGTGGGTGGAGAATTATGGGATGTCGCATCGGGCAAATTCGTGCGCCCGCTACTCGCGAAGACAGACACGCCGTTGGTCATGTGCATCAGCCCTGACGGTCAACACGTTGTCTACGGTTTGAAACACGGAAAGATTCGTGTCGTCAACATCCGCACGGGAAAGCGAATCGTCGATATGACGCCGCCCGAAAAGGACGACCCCAACGTGCGACTGCACCCCGCCGGTGTGAGTTTCGGCTCAGAAGGCCCGCGAGCCCTGCTGCGTGAGAGCTTCGAAGTCGTCAGTCTGTGGGATGTCAACTCAGCTGAGGTCCTTGTGCGCCACAAGGCCAGACTGTTCAAAGGTACGACCAGTCCCGACGGACGCTTCTTTGTGACACGCAATTGGGAGGATACCGGCTCGTCGGTCGAAGAGGCTACGATTTACGACAGCAAGAGTGCCCGGAAAATCGTCTCGTTGTGGGAACCTTTTGACCGTCCCGACTCGATCAAGTTCCTGCCCGACGGTGAACACATCGCCGTGGGTATCGGTCGGAAAGAAGCAGAGCTCTGGGATCTGGACAACGGTTGTCGAAGAGTTCTCTTTCCCGATTTTGGCGAGCAATCGAATCGGGGAACACTCAGGCCTCATCACGGCGGCTGGATCGCGTCCGACTGGGGCGGCGCCGTGCTCTACGATCTGCATACCGGTAAAGAGAAGATCAGCTTTCGCGGATCGCCTAGGGTGTCGGACCCGGTCGACTTCAGCATCAGTCCTGACGGAAAACGGGCCATCGGGCGCGTGGATTTCGATTTAGAACTGTGCCTTTGGGACCTCAATTCTTGCCAAGAACTTGTCGCCCTGCGGCCAGAATCAATACGCGCAGCAGGCGGCACGAGGGATGCCCGGGGAACGTCTGCGCAGCTGGCAGCAGTCGACTGGGAGCAGAGCCGCGCCGTGGTACTTCATCGAGAATACGACGTCGAAGCGAATCGCAGCATTAGGGTCTCGGCCAGTGTCTGGAACCTGAAGACACAGGAAGCCATCGCCACCGATCTACGTCATGTTGATCCGACGGCCGCAATTATCGCGACACTCTTCGTCCCCGATTCCGGCGACGCCATCACGCTCTCGCAAGATGGAACCGCCGTGCGCTGGGACGGCGACAACGGTGAGAAGCTGATGACCTATCAAGGTGTCCCGTGGAATGCCAAATCAGCCGCCTTGACAGGCGAGCAGAACCAATTGATCGTGCGCTGCCACAACGGCAGTTTCAAATTGTGGGATCTGCAGACCGGCGCCGCACAGCAACACTGTTACCTGTTTCACAACGCCAGCCGCTGGGTCACCATCGCAGCTGATGGACAGGCGTGCGGGAATTTGGAGTATGTCCGCAGGAGCATGCCATGAGTCACGTGCCTTGGGCATCGTGCGCGTGACTGTTGGACAGCGCCACTTTCACTTTTGAGATCATCTTAAGGGCTTATTAACAGTGGCTTTATCGCCACCGGGCTGGTCCCGGTGGTAGAGCGTTTGACAACTACCGTCGATCTTGGCCACCCAGGAGTTTCCTTCCTGCCGGCCCTCTCCGCCTCTGGCGGCGAGGGCCGGCAGGAAGGTTCGTTTTTCGGCTGCCAGAGTAGTCACCAAACGTAGAACCACCGGGACGAGCCCGGTGGCGAGGGACTGTTACGGAGACACGCGTTTACGCACATCCATCGCTGCAAAATGGCGCTGTACAATTAGACATCGTCGTCGTCCCTGCGAGCTGCCGGACGCTCAGCAGCCAGACAGCCTCTGAACGTCAGGGCTAATACTGCTGGGCGAAGAATGATCGCAGACGATCATCAATCAAGATCTTCAAGCAGCGATTCCCATCCCTGGGTACGTTTTTCCTGGGGATCGTAGTCAAGCGTCACGACCCACAGGTCCTGGGTCTGGGATTTCTCCGGTGGGATGTTGATTTGGATGTGTTTGTAGCCACGAGCAGACCACTCCTCGTACCCGTCAGTGGCCGAAGGCTGCACGCTTTGGCCGTTCAGGTGCAACGCGTTGATCGTCGCTTTCGAGTAGGGTACACGTAGACGAATTGACAACCCGTTCTCGAGCACTACTTTCTTCTCGCTAGGCTGGTTCGCGCCAGAAAGATAAATCTGTGCCTCCTGGCCCCATTGCCCCACGCCGTCGGCGTGGCCGCGTAGATGCTCTTGTATCACCTCGCCATTAATCATCGGGTGTGAGCCGATACTCTCGGCGAGACCGCGCAGGCTGATGTCGGAAAGCCATTGTTTTCTAGCTTCTGCTGAAGTGCAGCAGACGTAAGTAACCTTGCCAATCTGCTGCGGATTATCCATACCATGCGAAAAGTGCTGGATCTTGTCCCACAGCTCGACGCGACTTTTTCGCCGTTGCGATGCGGTTCGCCCGTAAGCTGTTACGAGGTGGAACGAGTTGCGCAACATGACACGAGTGGGATATCCTGGGTAGCGTTCACCGGGCCAGACTTCGTTGCCAATTTGCAGGAGTTGACGATGACGCACCTGAGCACTTTTTTCCCAAGCACACTCCGACGTTAAGATAATCGAGTGAAATTTGTTATAGGCATACATTGCTGCGTAGACTCGCGGCCGGCCAAGCCACAGCTTATGAGAAATCGATTCGAGTGGCGGTCCCCAAAAGAGCTTTTCCGCGTCTTGCTCTGCCCGATCCATCGGAAAACCGGCTTCGACAGCTGCTTCTTCCATCAGACTTTGAATGGAATGATGGTAGGGACGTAAGACCGAGTTCGAGTAGGCGGGACCGGACACCTCGACCATGAGATAGTCCTTGATCGTCAGGTCCAAACCATGCAAATCCGAAACCACTTCGGGGTGATATCGATCCATGACCCTTTGGACGGCGACTAGCTCGGGGGAGTCTTCTGGCGATGCAGGACCGTCGAGTGTCCAAGCCAGGTAAGGATCTTTTCCGTTTTTGTTGGTGAATGTTCCCGCCAGGTAGCCGTCGGGATTCACAACCGGCATACAGACAATGACTTGCTTCCTGAGCGATTCCCGTGCAACCGGATCTTCTGAGAGCAACCATTTGATGAGATAAATTGCCGAAGTGGTCGCAGAACGTTCGATGCCAGAGTGAAGTGTCGGAATGAAAACATGTTCTTTGTCTTCGTTGTTGACAGACGAATCGGTAAGGACAGCAAGCGGTATAGGGCGTCCCTCGACTGACTTGCCTGCTTCGGAAAGCTGGATCTTATCAGGATGATGTTCACACAACTCTTGAAGCAAGTCCTGGATTTGTCCCAGGGATGGCCAACGTTGAACGGTTGAATTCTCTGCGGCAAGAGAACCGCGCATAGGAAGATGTATGCTCGCAATAGTGACGAGTGCCAACACAAGACGTGAAATGCTCATGGGAGAGACTCCAGTGATATTGGTAGCCCTCATTGTATGGGTCCTATTTGAATCGCGTCACGAAAATACTTGCTGGTAAGTGTCAAAAGTGCCCTCTCTCTGGTGAGCAACGAGTCTTCGCTGTGCGACATTACGGGTTTTGGGGGCCGCCTTCATTTCTCCACCAGCGAACTTCCACGCTACCGCGCTCTGCACAGGCAACGATATCTGGTTTTCCGTCTCCGTTCATGTCGGCAATTATGACTTGATTGGCGCTGCGCCAGTTCTCTTTCAATAGATGACATTTCCATCCCTTGTGTGGATCGCCACTGTTTTCAAACCAAGCGACGCGGCCTGGGTTTCTCCAGGTTGTAGCCGCAATGTCGATGTCGCCATCACCGTCAAGATCGGCGGCAGTAGCTTCGAACGAATCGTCGAATCTTTCTTCCACAACGTGCTTCTTCCAAAGGGCTTTGCGTGGCTCGTCGTTCTCGTACCAGACAATCTGACTATCCTCACGCCGTATCGAATTGCTTGGGTCCTTTGAATTCGGATCGAAAATAAAACCGAGTGCCATCACAACGTCGGTGTCGCCATCGCCGTCCATGTCGACCGGATTGCCATGAGTGGGGCAGCGTGATTGATTGTCGATCACGTGACGATCCCACGTGATGTTGGTATTTTCGTTCTTGTTTTCGTACCAGACGGTTTCATGGCTCTTGCGAATCGTCCCCAGCAAGTCGGCATCACCGTCGCCATCGAAATCAGCGGATCGCATGGTGCGTGTTTCAGGAACATTCTCCTCGATCATATGTTTAGTCCACTCAACGCTGCCAGGGCTACCGCTATTTTCGAACCAGGCAAATTGATTTCCCAGCACCCAGCTCGAGCCGGCAACATCCAAGTGGCCATCGTTATTGAAGTCGGCCAAGGCGACGTCGTAGGCTCCTGGCAGGTTAGTCGTGATGACGTGACGCTTCCACAATTGACCGTCAAAGGGAGAGCCACTGTTTTCGAACCAGAGAAGATGGCCATGGAGATTTTTCACAATCACGATATCCAAATCGCCATCGTTGTCGACGTCGCCAGCCAAATGGCGTTCCAGGCGATCGGGGTCGTCCTTTTGGATAATGTGTTTCTCAAAAACAGCTTCTCCATTATTCTCGAACAGGTACAGCATGTTGTGCGGCGTGTAGTCGGCACTAGATAAATCGAGGTCGCCATCGCCATCAAAGTCGGCTGCAGCGATTCCGTAGGCATAAGCATAGTTGTCGGCAATGAGATGTTCCGAGAATCGAATCGACGGCTCGTCTTGATCATTCCGTCCCAGTGCCGTGCTTGCCAGAACATTCGCAAACAGGACACTCAATAAGATCGTGCTTAGTGACAGCGTGCTATGAGTTCGCATCGGCTTGCTCCGATAGGGCGGACAAAGGCAGGAATGTAATAAATGTAGCAGGTTCCTAGGAAAATTACACAGAGTGCAAGCCTTCCCGCCCCTGCCAACGATCCAACACCGGAAAAGACTGGGATTTCGCCAAACTGCACCGGTTGTGAATTCCAAACCCATTGCGTGTGCGAAGTGCTCGCACCGATCCGGTGGTGGCAACTCCCGGAATTGCCGGCCGCAAACCGAGCGTGATTCTCGCCTGCCGGCGCTCTGATGGACTACTTGGTGCGGCCCGTGAAAACTCACTGGGAATGCCAATTCTGAGGCTGAAGGCCGCGGTGCCATGCACAGAACCAAAAGGGGCAAGCCATTCGAGCCACACATGCATCAAAAGAAGATCCTGACGGAATCTGACCGGCTGAGGCATTCGGGCAGATCGCATCCGGTCAGATAGCGGGTCAGATAAGTGGGCACCCGATCGACCTGAGTCGCAAAGTAGCAGACGTGTCAGAATCGTGTACGAACGGGCAAAAAATGTCTGGACGGGGGCGAACACAGGCATAGAATGTCCACGAGTCACAATTCCAGTTACGAGGGTAAACATGACCAAGACCAAATGTCTGATTGTCGTCGTATTGTCCGTTCTTTCTTCGATCGGCGTATTCGTTGTCGCTCGAACAAATGACGACGATTTCTCGCCAGAGTTTCTGGCCGAACTGGCTGATGTGACGCCGCAGAAGGCGTTGAATATCGCGGAGGTGCGAACTTCGCCAGACCTTTCCCGGCCCGTGCGTTTGGAAGCGGATGGTGAACCGATCAATATCGGCAAGCTGTCGAGTATCGCTCATGCCGGCCCGTGGATTGCCGACGTGGACGGGGATGGCGACCGAGATCTCGTGGTAGGTGACTTTCCCGGTTATTTCTGGCTGTTTGAAAACGAAGGCACCGAAGCAATGCCCGTCTACACTGGCAAGGGCAAGCTGCAAGCCGGCGGCGCGGATGCCAAGACGCCGGTCTACTGATGCATCGCTTCCAGTCCACAGTTTGTGGACTACGACAACGATGGGATTCTTGACTTCATCAGCGGGTCGTACGATCCGGGTGACCTCTATCTGTTTCGCGGTGAGGGCGAAGGCAAGTACGCCAAGGTCGAGACGATACTTGACAAGTCCGGATTGCCGGTCGTGCATCATCCCGAGGAGTTTGCGAAGTATCAGAAGATGAAGGATGATCCTGCGGCTGACGAACAGGAGAGCATCATGGCGCGGGTCGCTTCGTTTGGAAGCTGGGTCGCGCCGGTTGACTGGGAAGCCGACGGTGATCTGGACCTATTGATCGGCAGCTTCGCAGGAGATCTGTTTCTCCGTAAGAACGAAGGTTCGCGCGCACAACCGGTCTATAGCACGGACAACATTCCCGTCGAGGCCGATGGCAAGCCGTTGCACGTCAACATGCACGCCGCTCCGGTTGTCGCAGACTGGAACAACGATGGACTGTGGGATCTGATCGTTGGATCGGGCGACGGAGCCGTGGGCTGGTTTGCGAACCTCGGCAGCAAGACGGAGCCACAATTGGGTCCTTATCAGCAGTTGATCTCTCCCGCGGCCGACTCGAAGTTCTTTGAGCAAAATCTCGGCGCGAATGAGGCACCAGTGCATGGCGTTCGCGCTCAAATATGCGTTACCGACTACAACCACGATGGGCAGCTGGACTTGATCCTGGGAGATTATTCCGATGTCAACTGGAAACGCGATTTGGACGAAGCCGAACAAGCCGCACTGGTCGTCTTGATGGACATCCAGACCAAGATGATAGCCCGGGCCGGAAAGCTGCGCGAAGAATACTACTCGGACCAGGAGAACGAGCAGCTTAAGAAGAAGCTCGAACTATTACAGAATGAGTACGAAAAGCTCGACCGTAAGAAGAAGGCATTCTTCACCAGCAGCGGTAGTGCCAGTTTCATCTGGCTGTTCCTACGCAAAGACCCAGCGTCGGGCGCGAACGCCGCCCCAGCCAGGCAAACCGAAAACAAACCGACGACAGAAGCTTTGGGATCAAAACAAGAGCAAGTCTCAATGAGAGCAACTCTCTTGCCGTCCGAAGGATCGGTAAACCAATTGCAGCTTGCGGTCGATCTTGCCGTCACTGCCGGATGGCACCTATACGGCGACGTTCCTGCCGGAAGCCCACTGAAGATGACATCGATCCAGCTCGAGTTGCCCGAGGGAATCGAAGCAGTCGGCCAGTGGGAGCGCCCCATCGCATTGTCCTCGCCGAATGATCCAGGCAAGAAGATCTACAGCGGCCCCGCAACATTCACATTCCGACGAAACCTGAAGATCTCCAGGCCTGCACAGGGTCAATCAGTTCAAGTCAAGGTTGACTATCAGGCATGTAACGAGAAGTACTGCCTGCCTCCGGCGGTGCTGCAAGAATCGATCGCGGTTCCAAGGTAGATCATCTGGGCAACACCTGGCCGCACTCGTCCCACTTGTCGATAGAGGAAGATGATAGAATTGAATTCTCTCCGCAAGCACCAAGGCATTCACATATTGTGGAGGTTAAGACGATGCATGTGCTTCTGGCCGACAAGTTTCCCGCCCACGGCATCGCAGCCCTGGAAGAGATTGGGTGCCACGTCACGTCGGATCCGCAGCTGAAGGACGAGGCGCTGGTTCGACTCACTCCGGCGTCACGAGCCCGAGGTGCTGGTGGTTCGCTCAACGCAGGTCACCGCACCGATGCTGGAGACCGGTTGCCTGGCGCTCGTCGTCCGTGCCGGTGCCGGCTACAACACCATTGATGTGGAGACGGCCAGCCGACTGGGCATCTACGTCGCCAATTGTCCGGGGAAGAATTCGGTGGCGGTCGCCGAGCTGGCGTTGGGGTTGCTGCTGGCCCTTGATCGGCGCATCGTAGACAACGTTGTGGATCTGCGAGCTGGAAAGTGGAACAAGAAAGAGTATTCCAAGGCCGCCGGACTCATGGGACGCACGTTGGGGGTGATTGGCCTGGGAAACATCGGCCGCGAGGTGGTCCATCGAGCCAGGGCTTTCGGGATGCATGTCGTGGCATGGAGCCGCTCGCTGACCGACGAGGGCGCCAAGGCGCTGGCGATCGCACGAGTCGATTCGCCGCTGGAAGTGGCGCGCCAAGCTCACGCAGTGACGGTCCATTTGGCTCAGACACCCGACACCGTCGGCCTGATCAACGCGGAGTTCTTCGACGCCATGATGCCAGGTGCGTTTTTCATCAATACATCTCGCGGTGACATCGTTGACCAGGCGGCACTGGCTTGCGCCATACAGGACAAGTCGCTCCGCGCCGGACTGGATGTGTACGCTCGCGAACCAGGTGGCAATGACACGGAGTTCACCGACCCCATTGCCCAGTTGCCGGGCCTCTACGGCACCCACCACATCGGCGCTTCCACCGAACAAGCTCAGAATGCCATCGCCGAGGAAGCAGTGCGCATCGTCGGCGCGTACCGCGAGACGGGCCACGTTCTGAACTGCGTGAATCTCGCGCGGCGGACACCGGCCCGCTTCCTGCTGACCGTCCGGCACCTGGACCGTGTCGGCGTGCTGGCCGATGTACTGAACCTGTTACGAGGTGCCTCGATCAACGTGCAGGAGATGGAGAACGTTGTGTTCGATGGAGCAGAAGCAGCATGTGCGCGCCTGCGGATCGATCGACAACCGTCGGCGGAATTGATGGCGAGTCTCCCAAGCGGAAACCCACACATCCTGGCCCTCTCCGTCACTGCACTCGACTGCTCTTAACTCTTTCACGATCATCGCATGGCACATCCTACGGCACGACTGCTCCATTACAAAGGCAGCTGTGAACGCATGAGGGAGCCTAGGATGTATCGAGAAAGTTGCTACATGCTGGTTCGAGTCATGGCTTTGCTAACTGCCCGAATATCGACGCCTTCTCTCTGTCTCTCTGTGGAGCAAACGATCAAAGTTTGCCGCGTCGTGCGCGGATTCGAATCTCACGCCGAGGCGCAAAGACCGCTGAGCAGAGCCAGCTTCCGCGTCTCCACGAACTCGGCGCCTCTGCGTGAGACTACGCCCGGTGCCGAATCTGGCGGCGGTCGAAGGCCGGGCCAAGTTTCTCTCGTCTCATGGCCTTCTGTATCGCATATAATCGAGGAGACAGCAACGAGCCGGCGTTGGGCCGACGGGGGGATTGAGATGGGAAAGACTGGGACTGAGGAGCAGCGGGTGCCTGACCCGAATAAGCCGGAATCCAGAACCAGGCGCTGGCCGATTCATGGCGTATTGGGCATCGTGCTGGTGCTCCTCTTTTGGACGTTGAATTGGTCGCTCGACGGGCTGCGGACCCATTGGGCCTTTTTTCCGCTCTGGCTGGGATACTGTTTGACCGTCGATGCACTCGTCTTCATGCGGAAAGGCGATTCGCTGGCGACTCGCAATCCCATCGGCTACGCGCTGCTGTTCCTCGTTTCCGTGCCGGGCTGGTGGCTGTTCGAGCTGCTCAACCTGCGCAGTCAGAACTGGGAGTATCTGGGCGCCGAGTATTTCACCGACCTGCAGTACTTCCTCCTCTGTTCGTTGAGCTTTTCGACCGTGATGCCCGCCGTATTTGGGACGGCGGAGCTGGTGAGCACTCTGAGTTGGTTGCAGCGCATGAAAAAGGGGCCCGTGTTGGTCCCCACGAAAAGTTTGGTATGGGGGTTGTTTGTCACCGGCAGCGTGATGCTCCTGCTCCTGCTGCTCTGGCCGCGCTACTTCTTCCCTTTCATGTGGACGTCCGTGTTTCTGATTCTCGAGCCGATCAACGTCTGGACGGGAAGAGAGTCGCTGCTGGAGTCGACCCGCCGAGGCGATTGGCGTCTCGTTCTGGCATTGCCCATGGGCTGCCTGTTTTGCGCGGTCTTCTGGGAGATGTGGAATTACTATTCGTATCCGAAGTGGGTTTACCACGTGCCGTTCGTAGACGTTCTCCATATCTTTGAAATGCCATTGTTGGGATATCTTGGCTACATACCTTTTTCCTGGCAACTATTCGCTCTCTGCTCCCTGTTGTCGAGTGGTCTGTTGGGGAAAGCACAGAATGGAACAGTGCGCGCGGTAAGGCTCGCAGTCAGTGATGGTAACCATCCGAACCCCTTCGTCAGGTGACGATGCATGACTGCTGTTCGATTGCTGTGGGGCCTCTTTTTCGGTACGATGACAGAGTGGAACGCAAACACGAGCGTTTACTGGTAAAGCATTCGAATTGAAAGTTGGTGAGATGCGTTGTCTCGCAGAAGCGGACGACCAGATGGACATTTGGATACTGAAATGATTGCGTTTGTTGGCGGCCTGGCGCTGTTGGTGGGAGGCTATTTTGTCTACGGACGGCTGACTCAATCCGCAATCAGGCCCGACCCCGACAGGATCACGCCGGCCGTTGCGCGCGGACGGCGTTGACTTTGTGGCCCTGCCCACGTGGCGCGTCTACCTGATCCAGCTTCTGAACATTGCTGGACTGGGTCCGGTATTCGGACCGATTCTGGGTGCTTTGTGGGGGCCGCAGGTATTTCTGTGGGTCGTATTCGGCTGTATCCTCGGCGGAGCCGTGCACGATTTCCTGGTCGGTGCCATGTCGATACGCAATGATGGCGCGGGGTTGCCCGACCTGATTGGCCACTACCTCGGCACGGCCGCCAGACACGTCTCCACGTTTTTCATTCTTCTGCTCATGCTGCTCGTGGGAACGGTGTTTGTAAAGGGACCGGCACTGCTGCTCGTCGAGATTCTGCCCGCGGAAACCGTCGGCTCGTGGTTGGGCCCCGCCGCATCCTCGTGGCTTACGTCTTCTCCCTTGGGTCTGTCCGCGTGGCTGTGGCTCGTCATGTTGGCCATCTACGCTTACTACCTCCTGGCGACGTTATTGCCTATCGACGCCATTATTGGCCGCTTTTATCCGTTTTTCGCGCTCGCCTTGTTGGTCATGGTTGCCGGGCTTGGTTTCTCCCTACTCACCGGCCGGATTCCACTGGTCTCCTTCACGCTCGACAACCTGCACCCCAAGCACTTACCAGCATGGCCACTGATCTTTATCACCGTCAGTTGTGGCGCCGTGAGCGGTTTCCATGCCACCCAGAGTCCGTTGATGGCGCGATGCCTGAAGAGCGAGAAACACATGCGTTTCGTGTTCTACGGAGCGATGATTTCCGAAGGCGTGATTGCGCTCGTCTGGGCAGCCGCCGCCCAGGGCTTTTACCACGGCAGCGAGGGACTGGCGGCGGCGCTCGCCGACGGAGGGCCGGGTGCCGTGGTCCACGACGCCTGCTTTGCGACGATGGGTGTGGTAGGAGGTATACTGGCCGTCCTGGGCGTGGTCGTGCTGCCCATTACTTCCGGCGATACCGCTTTCCGCGTCAGCCGACTGATCCTGGCAGATTATTTTCGCATTCCTCAGTCACGAATACTCAACCGATACATGTTGGCGATTCCGCTGTTCGCGCTGTCTCTGGGACTGAACTTCGTGAACTTTGCCGTCATCTGGCGGTACTTCGGCTGGGCCAACCAAGCGCTGGCTGCCGTGGCACTCTGGACCGGAACGGTTTTTCTCGCCCGCCGCCGGCGCCGTTGGTGGATCGCGTTTGCTCCCGCCGTGTTCATGACGGTGGTCACCACGACCTACATCCTGGTCGAGGATGTTGGCTTTGGACTCAATGCCCGGTTGGGTACTATTCTCGGCATTGCTGCGGGCCTGGCGGCCGCCTTGTGCTTCTTGTGGATGCGCCCCGGTCTGGAACCGGAAGAAGACAAGCCAGCGGTCTCCGCCCACCCCACCGATGCGGAGCGATCCGCGGACTCGCTCGCCTGTTGAGATACGTTTAGCCCGAATCAATCACGCCCCAGTGCGCCGTGTATCGGGCGATACGCGCGTACGCCTGATTTTACAGCGATGGTTGTGTGTAACTATTGTCTGCATAACAGACTTTCGCCACCGGGCTCGTCCCGGTGGTTCCACGTTTGCTGACTACTTTGGCAGCCGAAATCGAGGGTAGTTGTCAAACGCTCTACCACCGGGACAAGCCCGGTGGCGATAAAGCCCGTGCTAATAGGACCTTAAGATGATCTTAAGAGTGAAAGTGGCGCTGTCCATCTAAACGGCTTACGTGGTTACCTGGATATCGGAAACGCTTGTGAATAATCCGAGCAAGTTTTTGTCACACTCATAAATTTGGGTTGGGCCAAGACGAATGTATGACACCGCGTGAACGCGGTGTCGTTTAATGGGGAGGCGCACCGTGCGCAGGACAGTAACCTACCGCCTTCGGCGCGACCGGAGCCAAATCAGCGGCGGAGTGAAAACGAAGCACGCCAGCAACAGCCAGGGAGCCGCGGCGACAACCAACAGCACAACTCCTTCGCCAAATTGCCTGAGAGTGCGCAACGAAGTGAAGAACATGTTCTTCACCTTCGTGGCAAATGTTGGCGCTGCGCCGGTGTGTAACTTCTGTCCTCTCGGACCGTAATCGTCACGGTGGTCAGGTCAATCTGGTCGGTCAAGTACCGCAGCCGACCCTCCAGCACTTCGATTTCTTCTCGTACTCGTCCCAGCTGCGATTCGACTTCAATCACGTCTTTGATCTCAGCCGTCTGGTCTTCCAGTAATTTGAGAATGCGTTCCTCCAATCGGCGTTTGTTCTTCAGACGAGCCGTCAAATCGATATATTGCTCGGTCACGTCCTGGGCGTTAACCTGCGCATCATCGGTACGCCCAAGTCCAACACCTGCTCGACAAAAGCGTCGAAT
The DNA here is from genome assembly GCA_963700575.1 of uncultured Planctomycetota bacterium. Lineage (GTDB taxonomy): Bacteria > Planctomycetota > Planctomycetia > Pirellulales > Pirellulaceae > JAJRVM01. The sequence continues at coordinate 371,578 of CAVOYC010000007.1, forward strand.
TGGCTCACCGGGATCCGCACTTTCCACTGGCCACCGAGTTGACCGCCATAGCGACGATCTTCACGGAACTCGGCAACATACCCACCCATTTGTGAGACCAGTTCCGTGACCTGCTTTTCAGTCTGGCCGAAGTCCTGCACGACGAGATCGACAGTCGCGGTGTAGATGATTTTTCGCTGCGAGGTGGCGTCCGTCACCTCACCGGTCATGGGTTCCTCGGACGCTTCAAACGCTGGCGTAACTGACGTCGCTTCATCACCGGGATATCCGCCGGCGCAGCCGACCAGAGCCAGAAACGCGGCAAAGATAAGATATCGACAGTACATGCAGAGGTCGCTCCATGTCTGGGATCGGGAAGGCAGTATCACGGTTGTGGATATCCACTTTGCATGCCTAAGAACTCGTCCGGAAATAAGTTACCGTATTTATCGCCCCTCACCCTACCCTCTCCCCCGCTATTCCCGCTCCGCGGGGCGGTGGAGAGGGAAGCGGAACCGGTAACTTATTTCCGGACGAGTCCTAACCAAAGGATCCCTCGCAACCCCGTCCTATTCCGCAGTGAGCAAAAAGTGTGCAAAAAAGGCGTGTCACAGCTCAAGCTTGAATGGCCTCAATCACAAAAGACTTCACGAAGCTTTCCAAGGTGTTCGGGACAGGCGATCCGCGGATCATCAGCCTCTTCGTACTCCAGACAGATCCAGCCGCGGTAGCCGACGTGGCCCAAAATCTGAGCCAACCGTTTGTAATCGGTGGGCTGTTGTCCCTGACTCGGCGAAGACGTGACCACTTTGACCTGGGCGTGGATTGTGTAGGGAGCGATCTTTTCAAGTTCTCCATACACGTCATCACTTCGAAAATTTCCCGTGTCCATCCAGGCCCCAAACCAGGCGCTCTTGACGGCGCGGACAATCTCCAACATTCCGTCAGCAGTGCTGGTCAGGCCGCCGTGATTTTCCAACCCCAGAAAGATGCCGTGTGTGCCCGCGTACTCGCAGCACTCTTCGATGGCCTCGATGGCCAATCGACGGGCCTGCTCGATCGTCTGCTCCTTGCCCGTCTGTCCCGAGAAGATGCGAATGACCGGTGCGCCCAAGACTGCCGCATAATCAATCCACTGTTTCACGCTGGCGATTTGCTGATCGCGCGCCTGGCCTGTCGGCAGACAGAAGTTATTGCCCACGGCCGTGCTCGAAATGCTCAGGCCGAGGCGAAAAGCGAGAGCTTTCAGTTGGCAGAGGTATTCGTGTGTGACCGGTTGCGGGAAGTAGTAGGAAGTGGGTTCGGTACCCTCCAGGGAGAACCGCGCACAGTCGCGGACGAAATCCTCGAGCGTGCATGTCGGGTTCTGCCCGGTCAGCAGCTTTCGATAGCTGTACCCCGCAAGTGTCAGCTTGTACTTCGGTTCCGCCACGTCGCGTTGGACGGGTTCCATGGCCTGCACGTTCTGCTCGCCGAATGCTCCTGCCAGTCCACCCGCCGCGGCCGCGGAAGCCAACGCCGCCTGGCCGAGAAACGTGCGTCGATCGGTCTGTCTGGTCATAAGAAATCCTCGAATTCTTGAGCTATTTTGAGTTCGTAAGTGCCATGCCAGTATTGGGCGCGAGTTACACGAGCCAGTCAAGAGTACTGGATTGTGAAACGGAAATATTGCCGCGACCATACGAGTGGGTGCCCCTTGTCCTGGTCCGTTAATTTGCAATGATACGACTTGAACCACGTCCGTTGTTTTCTGACTGGATCTTATCGCATTTCTTGAGGCAGTCACGAAGGAGAATCCCCCATGCGTATCGGTCAAGCCATGATTCCCGAATTTGACATGGAAATGGCAAACACTCGAAAGGTGTTGGAGCGTATTCCCGATGAAAAGCTCAACTGGAAGATTCACGATAAGTCGAACACGATTGGCTGGGTCGCGAATCATCTCGCCGATATACCTGGCTGGGTCGATATGGCACTCAGTCATGATGCGTTGGATGTCGAACCGGTGGCAGGTCAACCGTACAAGTCGCCCGCCGAGCCGACCACAGAAGCGATCGTTGCTCACTTCGACAAAAAAGTTGCACAAGCGCGAACGCTGTTGGAAACTGTTGAAGATGCGAAGCTCCATGAGACCTGGAAGCTGATGAAACAGGGCGAAGAGATCATGGCAATGCCGCGGCTTGCTGTGCTGCGAACTTGGGTCCTTAACCATACGATCCATCATCGCGCTCACCTCTGCGTCTATCTGCGAGTCAACGACATCCCAGTACCTGGCCTGTACGGCCCCTCGGCGGATGACCGAGGCATGTGAAGCCGATTCCGCGCTTTCCTGCTGACAGCCTCTAAACACTTTTTGGCGAAGTAATGGAGGCAGGCAAGAGCGCAAAAGCGAGGTGGCGGGCGACGTGCGATCCCCCTCGACTTCGAGACCGCCAATGCTCGTGGCACACTCGAACCCTGTAGCAGATTGACTGCCGAAGAACTGTACCACCGCCAGTGGGCGGTCACGCTTTTGGGGCAGGTGATGAAACGGCTCGAAGAGGAATGCTCACAAAAGGGGAAACTGAAGCATTTCGAACGGCTGAAGAACTTCCTTGTCGGGGACCACGCGGGTGCGACTTATGCGGACGTCGCCGAGAAGCTTAGCATCACGGAAGGGGCCGCGAAAATGGCTGCTCACCGCTTGCGAGTTCGATATCGCGAGCTGCTTCGTGTCGAGATTGCGGGAACCGTTTCCAGTCCCGAGGAAGTGGACGACGAGATTGGGCAACTCTTTGCCATGCTGGAAAATTGAAAAATCGGGTGGAAAACCCGTTACCAGCGTCCGCGACTCGGATTCGTGTTGATCGCCTACTGGATTGTGTTGATGTTCACGTCACAAAGAGGTCTCCAAGACCTGATCGCGGGCACTTGGCTGGTGCCTCGATAAGTGACGCCGCAGTGGCGAGGCGGTTCTTGCCGGAGGATGTCGCCCAGTTGATGGCGGGGCGTCCGCTCGCTCGTCAGGGTGCGAAATCGACTTCCACGAATCGGATCTGACGACGATCGCGGTCGTAGGCAAAGGCCAATTTGCCATCCAGAATCAGTCCATTCGGATAGGCGAGTTGACCGCCGTGGATCACGTCTTCCTGGATGGGCCAGGTCTTCATCTCATCGTCGCTGACCCAAATAGAAAGGGGATCACGCGCACCTCGATTTCCCACCCTGCCCCCCGCGTTGTTGTGAATCAGGGCGATTCGCTTGTCGGGCAGACGCACCAGGTGCGAGAGTGAAGTCGGATTGGGAATATCCGTCTGCCAGGCGTCTGACCAGGTGCGACCATTGTCCTTGCTTTCGGATCGCCACAGGAACCCGCCCCATTCCGCGCATGAGCATCACCAGCGTGCCGTCGTTGAGTTGGATGCAGGTGGGCTCCAACAGGCCGAGTGGACGATTGTCAACGCGTCCGTGCTCTGCCAGGCCTGTCAGATCGTCACGCGCGCTGATGAAGACACAGCAGCCATGAAGATGTGTAGAGAACTTTCCACCCTTGTCTCCGGGAGTCTCCGGCATTGCCAAAGCCTCCTGTTCCGACATGGCGCGGGCCAGCGCTGCAACGGGCGCCACGAGTGGTCTCGTACGCTCTTCGAAGAACATGCCCGGCAGGAGATAGGTGCCGTTGGCAAGCTTGATCGGTCCCAGGCAGACCGCCCCACGATTTCCATGCAACACAAACGACTCAGGCTCGCTCCATGTCTGCCCCGAATCGCGGGACTCCATCCGGAACCAGTACCATTGCGTATAGTGCTTTTCAGATGGCCAGTGAGCCCCCAGCGCAATGAGCCGCCCGTCGCCGGTCGAATGCATGATTGGGAGGGCGCCCGCCATGGTTCCCGCCCGAACCAGTATCTGTGGAACGCACCAGGTCAGACCTTTGTCTGACGAACGGGAATACAGCACGCAGTTATCGGCGGCCGGTTCCCCGCCGCTGCCCGAGAGCCAGGCCACCAAGATATCGCCGTTGGGCGCTCGCACCGCAATGGGACCACAAGCTAGCCGGTACGTTATCCCTTCATGCTGCCAGCCTTGGTTTCCATCGAACACAACGTGTTCTCTCACGCTAATCCGCGGTCCTTCCTCGGACGCGACTGCGGGGAGCGTTGTCGCGAAAGGAGTGACCAACGTCAATGCCAGTACAAAGACAAATTGTCGCGGCAAACGTTCAAACCATGTCATGACGTTTTTATCTCCCAGCACGGGGCTAGTCCTTCTTCTTCTGTTCCACCAGCATGTTGCGGAGGTAGATATGCAGGCTGCCTTGCCAGGGTTTGAAACAGATGTCGATATCGCCATCCGCGTCGACGTCTGCTGCCTTGGCTTCGTGACAACGTTTGCCCTCTAGGATCATGTGCTCTTTCCACGCGCCGCCCTGGCCGTCCGCATTTTCCCAGACAAAGCATCGGTGGGCAGTCTGGGAGAGCGGACCACCACCAGAGAAGACGTCCAGGTCGCCGTCGCTGTCGAAATCGGCCACGGCCAGGGAATGAAAATCCTGTTCGGTGTGCTCGGCAGAGATACCGTGATAGACCCACGTCTGGCCCTTCTCGCGATTCTCGAACCAGAACACGCGGCCGTCCACGGTGTCGGCTTCGGCCTGAACGATATCGCTATCACCATCGACGTCCAGATCGCAGACCCAAGCCTTGATGGCCAGACCGAAGCGATCGGGTCGGCTGCCGCCCGGCGGCGTCAGTGACTTGTGTTCCTGCCACCGCTTGCCTTTGCCATCGACGTTTTCGAACCATACGTCGCCCCGGACCACATCATTGTCGCCGTCACCGTCCAAATCACCCACACCGCGGGGATCGACGCCACCGTGAATTCCGTCGCCGATGCGGTGTTCGATCCATTTCTGTTTCGGATCGTCGGGTATTGCGTACCAAGCGATCGTAACCTGCCCGGATGCGTTGCTGCAGGCGATCACGTCCAGCCGGCCATCGGCGTCAATATCGGCCGCCACATTGTCGTGGCAACTGATCGCCCCGTTGTCGTACCGCTCGAAGAGCTCCGTGCGCGGCTGGCCCGTGTTTCGATACCAGGCGGTGCCGGAGACCTGATCGATCCAACCGTCTCCGTCGATATCAAAGGCACAACCGCCGACATCGGTTTTGGCGCCGGCTCCCATATCGTGCTGAATCCATTGGTCCGCCGCGACATACTCGAACCACCACATCTTGCCTGCCTGCCCCACCACCCAGTCCAGATCGCCATCGCGATCGATATCGACTAAGGAAGTCTGCCCCATACTGCGTCCCACATCGCCGATCTGGTAGGCTTCGAAATGCGGCATCTCGGCCGCAGATCCTCCAGCAACGAGACACACTAAGGCCCCCCACACAACCAAACCACTCTTGGTAGTTCTCATTTTGCACCTCTTCCAATGACGTTCAAGCCAACCGTTATCTACAAAGCATAATGTATTCGGGCCGAGCAAACGACGCCGGGACGACCCCATATCCGTGGGTCCGCCATGCCATCCGTGGGCCGATCATTTGGCCATCGAAGGCACTGGATGCTGCCACAACGTTGACTCTCGATCGACTGAGATCTACACTTGAACACGTGAAAAATTAAATGAAATTGAAACCGCCGTGACGCGACTCTCCGCGTCGGAACTGGCCAGTTTCCGCCGCTGGTTTGCCGAATTTGATGCCCAACGGTGGGATGATCAAATCGAGGAAGATGTTCGTACGAGCCGCCTGGATTCCCTGGCGGATCAGGCACTCGAACATCTTCGATCGGGGCGCTGCAAGCCGTTATGAATCATCTTGCGACGCCGGAATTCTGGGAGTGCTATCACGTGTTGCCCGACGCGGTACGCGACTCGGCTGACAAGAGTTTCGCCTTGCTGCGCGAGAATCCGCGGCATCCTTCCCTGCACTTCAAGATGGTCGGTCGATTCCGGTCGGCCAGCGTAGGGATCCACTACAGAGCCCTGGCAGTCGAGTCGGGCACCGATCTAGTCTGGTTCTGGATTGGCACGCATGGGTACTACGATCGGCTGACTAGGTAGTATCGCCTCTCGCGAGGGCGGCCTGCATCGGAGCTACCTTCGACCCAACGCAGACGCCGGCGGCCCGGGTGGAGCCTCCAGCGTGGCTGACTCCATTCTGGGGTTTTTGCGGATCGTTTCTCCGCCCTTGACGGTATTCACAGAGGGCGTCTTTCTGGGCACTCCCAGGACGATTTCGCCAAGAGGTTCAGAACGACCTCGCTGTACTCATCTCAGAATCCAGCTTTCAGGAACAAGTGAAATGCTATGCAGCCACAGGCACACCAGCGGAGTCGTCATCGCCGGTCGCTTCGCTCGCAGGAAGCCGGACGGCCAAATGAGCCAGAATGATCTGCAGACGATCGAAGGAGCCATGGCCGCTTACCCCGACCTGATCTCGCTTGTCGAGAAGGGGGCCGGCTGCTCGGACTCATATTACGACACAGAATATGGCACAACTCTTGCCGAATTCCAGTCCAACTTTCTGGAGGAGCTGCAGTCTGGTCGTTCTGTTGCTCGCTATCTGTGCGACCGGAGTTTGGTGCTGGCGGCCAAAGGTGATCGGGAGGCAGCCGTGAGAGCGAGTATCCTTAATTTCCAGCTGGCACGCCACCTTGATCGCGAACCATCGTTGGTGGCCAATCTGGTGGCGATCGCCGTTCGAGGAATCGGCATCACGGCAGCCAATCGTGTGTTGCGTTCGGGGCCTATCGCCGATTCCGCTCGAAACGCCCTCGACGCGGAACTCGCCCGTCACGACCTGACCGATTCGTTTCGCCAAGCACTCATCACCGAGCGAGCAGTCGAAATCACGGCGTTCCACGACATAAATCTGGGCCGCTATTGGCCCGCCCGAGCCTATTGGAATAACGCCCTGATCTACAATCTCGATGTGATGGATAGCCAACTTGCACTGGCGTCACAGCCGTACTATCAAGTCCTTCAGGCCGGACCGACGGACGTATCGAAGCCGGTAAGCCCTTGGACGACGCTGACCGACCTGACCTTGCCCGCCATCCACGCCGCCAGAGACGCGACGGAGCGGACCCGGGCGATGATGGGGTGCCTGCGGATCCTGAACGCCATCACACGCCTGGAACAGCAAGGTGCCGAGGTAACCGGATTCGTCGATCTGCATCTGCCTGAAGAAGAGACGATCGACCCGTTCACGGGCCAACCGCTTCTGATGAAGAAGCTGCCTGAAGGCTGGATAATCTACTCGGTCGGCCCCGACCTTAAGGACGACGGAGGCAAGGTCGAAGACCTGTCCGATGTCGGCCTGGGCCCCGTGCCGCCGCTACCTTCACTCGAATAGGTAGTTATTTGGCCGGCTAGAAAGATTCAAGAGAAATGGACGTGGCAAACGAAAATGTGACACGCAGATCGATTCGTCGGTGGAGACAACGTGTCTGATCACAATCTTCCTGGGAGTTGGAGAATGACGGATGGCCGAGTCGCGCGGACCGACGATCTCCGATTGGATGGCTGTGGTGGTCGGAATAGCGGTATGCCTGGCGGTGCCAGCCAGGACGGCAGGATATCCCTATGTGGCGGTACTGTATCTGCTGCAACGACTGCTTGCCTGTGTTCTCGTGGGGGTCGCGTTCGCGGTGATCATAAGGCAACTCAAGTTTCGGCGGAAAGTAGATCCAGCGGAGTGGTTTGTGTTACTGCTTGCCACCAGTGTCGTCGCCACGCTGATTCCCAACGTCGATACAACGCTGGATGCGTTTCACTGGCGTTGGTCGGGAACACCGTTGACGGAAAAGTGGACTGTGTGGCGATGGAGTCTGGCCGGCGTGGTTACACTGATCGCGATTGGCGCAGTCATTCTCGCCAAGCGTTACACCCTCCCGGCGTGTCTGCGGACGGTTCTGGTTCTCACTGCGGCGGTCGCCATGTTTTGGGGTCCACTGTCAGTCTTCGCGGCCCATTTCAACCTGCCGCGCAGCAGCCCGGTCACCGCGGGGCCAAGTCTGCCGGATGAGGTCTTTCTGGAAACCCGAAACGCGATTCGCCGCCTACCTTTCGGTCTTTTGTTCGGCGTAGCTGCCGCGGCTACGTTGCTTACCACTCGCCGCGAGCGGAGCCGATGGCCATGGACCTGTTGGGCATCGGCCGTCTGTGCGTTGCTGAGTCTCTGCGGCCTGTTCCTGGCTGGCACGTGGTCGGTCGTGGTGGCGAGCGATACAGAGCGTGCGGCGTGGATCATCGTCCGACCACTCTGGCTGGTCATGATCACTTCGACCGCGGTCGCTCTGGCCAGAAAACTCCGCGCCAAGAGATTACGAGGCTCACTCGCCTAACCCGGATTATTCACGTAGGGCGGGTCAAGCTCACGCAAGGTGTTGGTGAATAATCCGGGCAATTGCGCAGCGGCCAAGTCAACGCAATGTGATAGTTCCAGAAAAGTACGCCAACAGAAAGCTCAATGATCACGTCAAGCATGGCAAGCGCAATACAAATCTCGGTCTCACCAAAAAAGCAGTTCCGCCTCCGAATTTCCGGCTCGGAGTTCATCCAAATCGGGGCCTGGAACGTCGTCGATGTGCGTCTTCATCACCTGGAGCTTCAATTCGAGATCTGCCACGGGAGTCTTGTACAGAAAGGGCGTCTCCTGTCGGTCCGTCACGCGGAAGAAGTTGGTCTGACTCGACTTCAGTAGCTCAAGCCATTTCAAGGTGTTGGAAATCTCTGCCTCGATTGCCTTCCGTAAGCGACTTCGATGTAACTGTGGATCGCCGTGTTTCAGAAGGTAGTAGTTAGTAGCGGCCTGAGCGTCAAACAGATTGCGAACGGTCCGCTCTCGCAGCAAGAAGCCGAGGTAACGATCTCTCTGGTCCACGATTACCTCCCCCGATCCGAACTCAATCGCTCGATTCAGAATAGCGACCGTTGCCTCCAGCCTCGGCAGCATTTCCTGATCGTACGCTTGCACCGCACTGTCCAGTTGGCCCTCTCGGTACATGCGGATGCCCCCTTCGAACACGATGTTCTGGCGGCCGATGTCCCACGGCAAGGTGAACAAACTTCGTTCCCATGCGGAGCGTTCCTGTTCGGAAAGCAGCGTAATGTCCGGTACCAGTGGCCTCGTGATCCACCGCCCCTGAGTCGGGCCGGGGCCGGCATGGTACCAGTTGATCATGGGCCAATTTGCCAAGGCCTCGTCGCCTTTCTTCCAAGCCTCCACAAGGTGTTCCGCAGCTTGCCTGTGACCATTACACCAGCTCGCCGCCGTGTCAAAAAGGAACTGATCGACATCTTCAATCTCGCCTTGAGTCAACTCCGTGAAAAGTTGCTGGTTCACGTTGTACGGGCACCGTGGTGGAGAAATGATGCTGCCATGGGTTATGAGCCGGCGCAGTTCCAAGCGACGCAGGTTGGCGAACTTCTCTAGCAGGATCGATGGAGCGGGCACGCCCATAATCGGCTCGGCGTCCCACATGGCGGACACAATGATGCCCGTGTAGGGTTCCTTTCCGGCCTGGCGGTCATCACGCACGAATTCGGCATGACTGTCGAAATCCGCTGGCCTGAATTCATAACCTCCAAAAACATGCGACACAGTCACACCGTCCGGGAGGGCCGCGATGATCTTCCGTCGCTCCTCGTCGCGATACTCCCAACCGATTTCCATAATGACTTCGAACTGCGGGTTGATGCTGCGTCCAGCTCTGACCAGAGTGCCCGCGAAATCCGCAGCCATCTGCTCCAGCTTCTTCGAGCGAGCCAGATAGGAACCGTTGGGTCCGAAGTAGAGTCGCCTGGCAAAAGGCAGTCCCGATCCGCTGTCACATGTCCAGAACACCAGGTACCGCAAGTCGGGCACGTCGGTCATCAGATTTGTCAAAGACTCGGCGTAGTGTTCCAACACGCGAGGATTGGCGATATCCAACGCGTAGCGCGGCTGGAGGCTCCGTCCAGGGTGGTCGGTTCTCGAACCTCGCAGTTGCGGATATCGGTCGAAAATCTCCTCCGCCACGCAGCGGGGTTCATAACACACGAAACCAGGACTGAGACCGTAACGGCGCGCCAGCTCGGCCGCCGCGAGCAAATCTGCCCGATTTGCCGCCAGTTCTTTTTCGGGGTAGATCCCACGCGTCAGCGAACTCTCCACAAAGGCATCCAGCGCGGGAGCGTAGCTCAAATACCAGGCATACGAGTCGTGAGGAAACTTGCGGTGCTGAACGTGGTAACCACCGGGATCGGCGTAGCGGTTGATTTCCACTCCCGTGTGTCCTGTCAAGGCGATCTGCCGGATATGTGCGTTCCGGTCGAATCCCTTCGAGAAACGGTACCACTGGTTGAGGTTGTTGTCCCACATCGTGAACCGCGGCTGAAAGTCGAACTGCGACAGTCGGTTTGTCTGCCTGGCGGGGTTCTCGATCCAGGCCAAAGCCGCTCGGCATACATTGCGCGGAGTGCTGCCGGCCACGAGAAGTCCGTCTCCGATCTCTTGGACTAACTCCCATTCATTTTTTTCCAGATCTGGCGGAAGCTCCATCGTCAACTCTCGACGCGCGCGGATGCTTTCGCCCAACTGCAGTACAATCTCTCCGGGCTTCACCGCTCCCTGGTGCGGTTGGTCGCGAATCGTGGCACCCGTGCTTTCGGCGAGTTCGCCGGCCGCCGTCCGCAGCGGGAGCGGAGCGTCTTTGGGAAGACAGATGCTGCTGTAACGTGGTGTGGATGGGGACGCCCATCCAGAGGCAGATATGGCTGCCACCACAGCTGCCGCTTCGGCCGAATTCACGAGAAACGTTCTACGATTCATGCTGAGCTTGTCGTGTGTCATGGTCGTTACGGTGCCGGCAATAGGAAACGTGGTCGCACTCTGGCCAAACGCAATGGGGAAAACCTCGTTCACGGCCGTCGGTGCATCACATCGTTAGTACTAGCCCCGTGCATTCATGCCGGGGTGAACGCGACGACCAGTATAACCAAGGGGAGGCTCGTTCACGAGCCTTCTCGCTGCCCTGGCTTGAGCCATTGGACAATATCGGTTCGTTCCGGATGATTCGTTCCACTCAGGCCTATATCGCGATCTACGTGCCGTGTGTGCGTCGGTGGCGAACCACTGCGACATTATTATGCCGCACCGCTCTACTTGGCTCAACGGGAACGGCGAGAAGCCCCTCAAACGGGACTCGCCCAGTTTACCATTCTGCCGCCACAAACCCGCGCTGAAGCGCGGAGCCAATGTGACGGATTGGGAAACGCGCGTAAACGAGGCTGGATTTAGGGCTCCCATTTGGACAAGATATTAGGGTCTTAGGTCGTAGTATGCGCGCGCATGCGCGCATGTTCGGAATTCTTAATCTTACTCCTGATCTTAATCTTCCTCGGGCGGTGCTCGACGAAATGGAAAGGTCGCACATGCTGCAAGAGTAAGATTAGGTTTAAGATTAAGATTAGGAACGAAGAAGGCGGATCCAAGCTCTTGGGTTGCGGGTGAATCCCGCGTTACGTGACAGGTGGACCGAACGTGGTCGAACTTGCGCCGGGGACGCTGAGTGGCTTCGTTGTGCGCACGAGAGGGGAATCGAGATGACAAAACGGTTTTGGGTGGCGATCGTGTCCACGTTGTGGCTGACGATGTGCACCGGACTGGAGGCTCAGATCCGCGGCCCCCTGGTGGTGAGCGATCGCTGGCCGGAGTGTACGGACTTGCTGACCTGGGCCGACGACATCTTTCGAATCGATGGCGTGTCGCAGGCGAGTGAGCGGGACAAGGCGATCAGTTTTCACCATTGGCTCCGGCTGTTCAATCGGGTCTGCGAGAATACCGGCGGCATGGCGCACGCCTTCGAGGGCTCGTGGGGGGAAGAAGGCTTTGTGCACGACGCCCATAAACATCTGTTCGTTTATGGCTGGGGTTACTGCTCGACGCATTCCCTGATTGCCGAAGCGCTGTGGCAGGAATACCTGGGCGATCCCTTGGCCGCCGACCGGGTGATCCTGATGCACGAAGACGGCGGCTATCACACAATGCACCGGTTGCGCATGGACGGTTCGTTCGGTGCTTTTGATGCACGCTACGGCTATTACTTGCTGGAGGCGGATGCACCCGACGCTCGCATTCTGGATTGGGATGGGGTGGGGGACGACCAGATGATCTACGCGAATCGCGGCTACAAGAACCGCTGCCGACCCTTCTTCGAGTTTCCGCAAAAGGAATTCGAACGGGCCCTGTGGATCAAACCGAAGAAAGTGTTCGAGTCGGAAAACGCCTGGCGAGCGGCGGGGACCGAGCCGGAAGTCGTTTTTCGGGACCGGCACTACAAGATGGGCACCCGGTTCCATGACATGCGTTTCCAACTCCTTCGAGGAATGACCATTGAGCGGCGTTGGAACAACATTGCCCGCAAGTGGTATATCCCGAAAACGCAGAAAGACTTGTTCCTGAGTGAGGGACGCTTCTACCGGGTCGGTGCCAGTGTGGTAGGAGCCGATGGAGAGAAGAACGACCGCAATCTCAAGTACATGGAACCCTATCTCACGAAGGTGCCTCGCGACGCGGGCTATCCCGCATACCTGGAAGGGGATCTCTCCCTGGGGCAGGCCTGGGGCAAGGTCATTTACTCGCCCACGCTGTCCAGAGGAGACCTTGCCGAGTCTCTGCGCGAGAACCATGGGCTGCAGACTTGCAGTGAGGCGCCTTACATTCGCCCCGCCTCAGACCGTGGCGAAGGTGAATGGATCCTTCAGTTCTACTCCCCCTACATTCTGGTCGACGGACTGGTAAGAGGCGAGTTATTGGCCGGCAAAGACGATGTGGTGGAAGTTGCTTTCCGGAGCCAGGTTCCCAAACGATCTGATCTGAGTGAGGAAGACCGGTGGATGCCGTGGAGGGTATTGGCAGCGAAACCGGGACCGTTTCAAGTGACATTGGATCGCACTGACGCGGCCCAGGGCGCAAGCTCCCTGCATGGCGTTTATTGCTTTCAAGTGCGTCTCATTGTCAAAGCAGCAGCCGAAGCATCGCGCGTGGGACTGGCGAAGCTGGGCTTCGTGGCCTTTTTCGAAAACGGCATCATGAGCATTCCCCAGATCTTCGCCGGGGACAATACGATCCGTTTTAAGGTCGAGGACGCGTCACAGGTGCGATCCGACATTCATGTGACTCACTGCTGGCAGACGGTGGATGGACAGGAGTCGAGCTACACGAAGCGTATTGACCCGTCGTTGTTTTTCGAAGGCAACGAAGCCATCTACACCGTTTCCGCACCGGGTCTGAGACGCTGTACCAGCCTGGTGATTGAGTATCCGTAAAACAACGAGCGCAGTGGTGAGGCAGACTTGCCCACAATGCAAGTTTTGCTCATTACGCAGGTTCCGCAAACACCAAGTGTCGCAAGAGAAGATATGACACAGCATGGTCGTCATCAGCGACACCACGAACCCTCGCATGCGTCGAAGAAACCGACACCACATTGTCAAAAAAATGTCCGACATGCTCCCGGCTGTGTTTGCCTGCCAGTTGTGGCAGTCCCGCTCTCACCAATAGAGGCCTCCTCCTGTGGATTGGGTGGCGACACTCCAAATGCGCGCCGTGGGCGGATGGACGCGGTCCCTATCGCAACCGATTAGATGCGATGAGATCGAAGCAGGACTCGATGTCCAACTCTTCCGCGTCCGACATGAACAGCAAGAAGACGCGAGGTGGGGCCACTTGCTCAGGCTCTTCATAGAAGTAGTTGTCGATCGACGACGGATGGAGTGGATTGGGCATTGTTTCTGTCGGATCAATATCCCAGGAACTGGCTTCGCCTTCCGCCGTTGCTTCCGGCGGCGAAGTCGGCAGAGATGACGCGACTTGTACGCCGGCTTTGATGTTCAGGTGATTGATCACCAGCAGCGCGTTAACGGGCGAAAGAGAACCGTCGCGATTCACGTCAGCGTCCAAAAACGTCTCGTCCTCAGGCGAGGAGAAGAACGTGTCGTGGCGGTTGAGTGCATTGATGACCAAAAGGGCATCCGCCGGTGTGACTTGACCGTCATGGTTCGCGTCCAGACCACGTGCATCTCCTTTGGCTGCCTCAGTGGGCATCGTGTCGAAGTAAGGTGCCGTAAAGTCGAGCTGTACCTGGAAATCGTCTGTCGCGTCGTGGCGGACAACGTGCAGCAAATAGCTTTCGCTCTCGGCCACCTGAGCCGCGAATTCCCGTTCGCCGCTGAGGCTCATGGCGACCGGCAACATGCTGCTCTGGTAGAGTTGAATCTCGACATCCTCAGCCTCAGCCGTTACGTACAGCGTGCTGTCCATATCCGCTTGAAACACATACCACCCCGTTCCTCCGACCACATCGAGCTGCTGCAAATACTCCCCTTTTGCTGGCGACGAAGCCAGGTACAACTGCTTGCTCACCAATTCGGGAATCAGGCCTCGTTCGCCGAAGTTGTAGTCCACAGGATCGATATTGGGTGTGAGATCGACATTCTCGAACCGATTCTCACTGACTGTCCCCACGAGTGGAGTACCTTGGGTTTCTTTTCCGTCCACGAAAGCCAAAGGCTGTGTTTCGATTACCGTGTACAGACCACGGCGCAGGTCGGGCAGGTGATAGTAGCCAATCGCATCGGTGGTCACCGTGTATGACACGGGTCCTTCAATAGAGATTGGCACGTTGGGCAAGCCGAGTTCCCAAGGATCACGAATCCCGTTGTTGTTGACGTCGGCGTACACGTATCCGGAGAACGTGCGCAGCGCTTCCACGGTGACCATGCTGACCGCCGGATCACTGATGTCCGTACCGTCGTCGACGATGACCGTCACGGTCCGGATGTTCTCAGTCGGATCGTCGCTCGAGTTGCGATAGGTGAGCGTTTGCAGGACGGCTTCGTAGTCTGCCTGTGGCAGTGGCGCGGCCGAGGACAGGTTCAAGGTCCCCGTGGATACATCGTATTGCACATCAATCTGCACGCCGGTCGTGTTGACGTCGAGCCATTCGTGGCCCGCGTCGGCCAGGTTGGTGATCACCGCGGTGGCAGCAATAATCGTAGTTCCGTCCGGGTCCGTGATGGCCAGATCGGGTTCGACGATCGAAGCGGGTGGGTCCGCCTCGATATACAGTCCGGCGGCATCCAGGCCGGGCGAGGACAAGCCGTTGAGATCGACAACCGGGGGCCGATTGACCAGATAGCGCTGGCCGAAAATGCCCAGGGCGTCGCCATCCTGGTCGAAGCTTTCCCAGACCACCACAAAATCACCGAAGGAAGAATCGGCCACGTCTGCAAAGGACTGTTGATCCGCCGTGGTTGAGTTGACAACCCACGCGTCGGTCAACGGCAAGCCGTTGCGATTGAAGCGACGAGCCAGCACTCCTTGCCCGTCACCGTCGGCATCGACACGGTCCCAGGTAATCACGAAATTAAAACGCTCATCCACGGCCACGCGGGCCCGGGTGCGAAACGGGCTGGTCTGCTGGCTGACGACGATCGCGTCGCCCAGCGGGTTGCCGTCGGGATCGTACCGCCGCGCCAGGACGTCATACCCCGAGTCGGATTGGTGAGTCCACACGACGACCGATTGTCCCCGACGGTTCATGTCCACGGCGGGCAGGAGTTGATCGCGTGCCGCCACCGTGTTGACCTGAAACTCGTCGCCCTGCGGCTGTCCATTCGCGTCGAACCGACGCGCGACAATATCTCTACCGTTACCGGACTCACCATCGCTCTCCCAAACCGCCATGAAGGAACCATCATTCTGGATGGTGACATCCGGGAAGAACCGATTCGCCACCGTCGCACTGTTGACGGAGAATTCGTCGCCCATCGGGTTGCCGTCGGCCGTGAAGCGTTGGCCGAGGATCCCTTGTTCGCTGCCGCCGTCGCCGAAGCTGTCCCAGACGACCACAAAGCTGCCGTCGAAGTTCTTGGCCACCGACGGCGTCAGTTGGTCCGAACTGGCCGTCGTATTGACCTGGAACTCGCCGCCCACCGGCACACCGTCGGCACCGTAGAGCTGACCGAAAATGCTCTTGTTTGTGGTGGTATCACTTTCCCATACGACGACGAAGTTACCTTGTCCGTCCGCCGACACGCGCGAAAAGATCTGGTCGCCCGTGGTTGTCGTATTGATCTGGAAATCGTCGCTCTTGGGGGTTCCGTCCGCATCGAACCGGCGTCCGAACACACCGTGCATATCGCCGTCCTGCCCGATGCTGTCCCACACAACGACAAAGGCGCCTGCAGCATCCATCGTGGCGGCGCTCAGGAACTGGTTGTCCTCGATGAAACTGTTGACCTGGAACTCGCCGCCCAATGCGACGGCCAACAAGGTCCGTTGTTCGAGCGATTCCAGGATCAAGCGGCGCGAACGATGTGCGAGAAGTTTCGGGTACAGGCGCCGACAAGAAGGTGTTTTGGGAAGCAAGTTTTTCATGGTGCAGGTCACTGATGTCAGGTTGTCCCAGGCCAGCGTGGAGAGTCAAAGCGTCCGAATAGGCAGGCAGCAGTTGTGTTCGCTCGAGCCGTAGACCGCGGGTGGAGTGCCTGGGGCTTCGCTGTGCTCAGTTTCCCGCCACTCGTGACGACTGCTCCGTTATTCGACGTGTAACACGCTGACCAAGGTATGGAATGTCCTTCTGAACCGATCCTTACGAGGCAGAGCCTCGAGCCAATTACGGGCGACCACTCGAGCCTTTGTCAGTCTTGCCGAGCGATGGTCGCGAAAGCATGCCCCACACACAAAAGAAGTCTGTTCATG
Organism: uncultured Planctomycetota bacterium; assembly: GCA_963700575.1. Classification (GTDB taxonomy): domain Bacteria; phylum Planctomycetota; class Planctomycetia; order Pirellulales; family Pirellulaceae; genus JAJRVM01. Next base: position 388,296 of record CAVOYC010000007.1, read on the forward strand.
CTCAACGTGGCCGGCGGTCACAGCCAATCGAGTAGGAGAGACTGCCACGTTCGTTTCGACGGACCTGGAGGTCCGTCGTACAAGTTGCGGGCACGTTTCACATATTGAGACTCTATAACCAGACTACTACGCCGGTGTTCCTTTATCACACTGAAATTCCCTATGAGCCTACATAATTCCGAGTCGACAATCGCGGTTTCAGCGGCGGCTCCGGCGAGAGCACGAGACCTGCCCCGAGCGCCGCGAAATCTTGCCAAGCCAGCTAATTTTCCCAGACGGATGAAATATCCTCTGCGATTTCTTCCAGAACGGTCTCCAAATCTTCAGTTGCTTCGTCGTCCTCGCCTAGTTGCTGACCCATGTCGCCCATTGACCGCACTGTGCCTTCTTCGGCCTCCGTGCCCGTTAGGATTACACTCGCGGTTGTTAGCGAGTTGTCGGGTACAGCTAGATTACTGGAGCGGTCTGGAACCGTGAATACACTCTCGCGTGGTTGGGAGGTTTCGAAACCCAGCACTTTGCTCCCGGACGTTTCGACCGCTTCTCCTTCCGCCGTGTTCGTTTGGGCCGAGTTAAGCTGGTTGATGATCAACAAGGCATCGATCGGCGACAGCATGTGGTCGCCATTGGTATCCACGAAGCGCCCTGGAGGTTGCTGTTGGACCGGTACCAGGGGCAGCGTCCGCGCGCCCTCGGCATTGAGTGCATTGATCGTGATCAGCGCATCGATCGGCGACACCATCCCATCGCCATTCACATCGTTTCGCAGCGACGGGTTCTGCCACGGTCTGGCGTGCAGTTCGACGGGGATGTTCGCGGCCAGGCTGCCGGCACTGGTGACCGGCACAAACACGGTGACTACGACTTGGATGCTGGCTTCGCTTTCGGCGTTGAATGTGGTTCCCGGCTTGAGTCGCAGTTCACCTTCTGCAACCTCGAAGCGTTGGTCGGACACGAGTGTCAGCAGGGGTAATTCGCCCTCGCCGAGCTGCATGTCATTGAGGGCCTTGATCAACGGGATAACGTCGTAGGCGGAGAGGAACTCGTCGCCATTCACATCCAGATACGGCGGCGGCTCTTCCCCAGCTGTTGGCGGGTTAGGCAGTTCACGGTACCCATGGCGGCTGAACGCATCCAGCAGCACCCGCGCATCCTCCGTCGTCACCGAGCCATCGTTGTCAACGTCGAGTGCATTCGCCGGATTTCTCCACGGCGCGGCCAAGTGCGTGACGCGCAGCGTGAACACATCCGACGCGCTCAACGGCGGATCACCCGAATCGGTCGCCGTCACTCGCACCTCAACGCTCCCAACCTCAGCCGCCGTTGGTGCGCCTGAAAACGTGCGCGACACGCCGTCGAAAGCCAACCAAGCAGGCAATGGCGAACCATCGTCCAATTCTGCCGCATACGTCAGTATGTCCGCCTTATCCGCATCAGCGAACATCCCTTGGGGAATTGTGAACTTAAACTCCACATTCTTGGCAATTCGCTGATCGGATACATTTGCCGTGAGATAAGGAGAATCGTTGACGTCAACAACGGTGAGCGTCACCGTCTCGGTAGCGCTCAACGGCGGCGTTCCTGAGTCGAAAACCGTTAGTTCGATTTCCAGGGTGGCCTCGGTTTCATGGTCCAGCCTAGCGTCCTCAAGGAGCTTCAGCTGGCCGTCGACAATCTCGAACCGCGGATCGGAAACGGACAGGGTATGCACTTGCCCGATGTTCTTATCCGTCACCGCAATGTCACCAACCACCGCACCTGCCGCATTTTCGCCGACGGACGTGTTGTCGAGTGTGACAGCACTCGGCGCGTCGTTTACTTGAATAGTTACGGTTGCTCCGCTACTGGCTCGCCCATCGTTGCCTTCAACCGTGTAGCGGAACATATCGGCACCCCAAAAATCCGCATTTGGCGTGTAAGTGATTTCGCCAGTCACAGTGTCCACGCCTGCGGAACCGGAACCAGGTTCCTCGATAACCTTCACTGTCGTCGGATTGATAGTCCCGTCGCTGTACGTGTCGTTATCCAGCACAGCGATCTTGACGGCCACATCCTGGCCCGTATCCGCTGCGTCGTCCTCAGCAACCGGTTTCGCGTTCACAACCGCAAGCGTGAAAGTCTGCGTGACACTCAGCGGCTGCGATGCCGAATCTGCCGCAGTGATTTCCAGCGTCACCGACTGCTCCGTTTCATAATCCAGGCTAACCTCATCGGCAAGTTTCAATACCCCGTCTACGACCTCAAATCGTGCATCGGAGATTGAGAAGGTGTGCGTGTCGTTAACGTCAGGATCTTCAACAGTGAGTTTGCCAATGACTGCCCCCGACAAACTCTCCGGCACTTCGCCATCCTGGATTTGAATCGCCGTGGGAGCGAGATTCACCTCGTTGACGGTGACGGTCACAATTGCTGGAGCCGAGAGGGCTCCGGTATCGTCTTCGACAGTGAAGGAGAACACATCGATGCCGAAAATACCCATGGTAGGGGTGTAGGACACTTCTCCCGATAACGGGTCGATTTCGACGATTCCGTTCATCGGATGCGTCGAAACGGTCACCGTTGTCGCGTTGATACTCCCGTCATCATCGTAGGCGTCCTTTAAGACATCAATGACTACCGCCGCGTCTTCATCAGTTGCGACGCTTCTGGCGAACGTCACTGGTGGGTCGTTCGCGTTGTCGGCAGTCGATCCAAGGCTGCCAATCTTGGTCACCCTATCGTCACTCTGTTTGTACAGTTCAACGGCGGCGGTTCGCGGAGCAAGTTGTGAATCGAAGGCATGACCGCGCAATGACATGTTGAGCGCCAACGCGAATGCGTCCGTGGTGTCAAGTTCCTGTTGCGTCGGATCGATACCTTTCGGCAAACTGAACACGTTCGACGGTCTTACCGTCGGTGGATCCCAGCACAAGGATGTGATCGCTGGGAGCAGCCGATACAGTAATATCCAGAAGCTCGGCCAGTTTGCCAGACCCAAGTTCGACGAACGTCGGCATTACGTCTGCAATACCGCCGGACACAACGCCGAGGACCGCATACTCGACTTCTAATTCAGGGTCGCTAATTCGGCCAACGAGGTCGAGGTTCGATCGCAGCAACGTCTGCAAGAGTTGTGCGTCGGGCGGGGCTCGGCGGACGAATTCGGAATCTGTTCCGACCGCAAATGCTATTCGCTCTTCATCATTTTGCGTCCAATCCTTGACCTCTGGGCGCCCCAGGCTTTCATTGTATTCTGCTCCGAAGATGTCCGAGGTGCTGAAAAACTGCTCGTACAGGGAGCGGTGCTCGTCGTCCGGTTGTACTTCTGAGAGCCCCATGAAGTACACACCAGTGGGATCAAACAGATGAACTAACCCGAGCACATGGCCCAATTCGTGGGTGGCAACTTTAGCGATGGCGGACTCCACGTCGTCGGGCGAGATAGTCCCTGGTCCGTTCGCCTGCCCCAGAGGGACCGGTGTGTTGGTACCTGGTGTGACAAATCGATAGTGTTCTGGCTTTTCGTGGATTTTGAACAGATTGTTCGCGAATACCAGCACGGAGTCTTGGCCGAAGAATCGGTAAGAGGGATGGGGGTCCGCCGGATTGTGCAACGTCAGTAGTGAATCTTGGTTGAACAAGTCCACATTCGTGGCAATTCCGTTCAATCCTGGCGGGACGTTTTCGTTTCCTCCGCCGATATACACGTGTGTGTATCGGCCAAGACGTGGCAGGGCGTGCTCTCCACTGTGAATAACGGAAACGTTTGCCTCGATCCGGTCGAACGCAATCTGTACGCGGTCGGCAACTCCATCTTGAATAGCTTGCATCGCAAGTGAACTGGTGAGGTCTGGTCGAGTGCTACCGCCGTCACCATCGTCCGTCAATTCCAACAATACATCCTTGAAATTCCCACCGCTCCAAAGCACACCTTCGCCGAAGCGACTCTGCCAGTCCATCATAGCCGTTGGATCGGCCGTGTCTTCGTAGGACAGCGCAGGCAAGAAATCGAGGTAAACGACCTCCAAAGGACGGGCGCGAACGATCGCCTCTTCCCCCGAAGTCGTCGATACCCAGAAAACGACGTCACCGCGATCTCGGTTGTTGACTGGATCGTGGATCCGAATGTCTCCAATAACGTCCGGCAGACCAGCCAAACGCTGTCCTTCTCTTGCCACGATAGTGGGCCAACCTACCGTGAAATGTGCGGCAAGGTGAGGGTCAAAGGTGCCCACGGGCGCACCGGGATGCCCGAATAAATTCAGGCGACTTCGGTAAAGTCCTTGCTTGGAGTTCATAACGTCATACCCGAGAAAGACCACGGTCACCGCACGCTGAGAATCTTGCGTCGAATTGACGGCGACTCGCGACTCGTAATCAAAGCCTCCAAATGCCTCGGATCGGGCGACGATGGTGTCACCGTCGTAGAATTGGAAGCCGTCGATCCCGTTCACTTCTTTCCAAGTCTCTCCCGGGTCGAGGAACTGGTTGTTGAAAAGGCCTGCGATGCGCTGGATGACGCGCCCATATTCCGTGTCCACGCTGACGAACACGCCCGGGCCAGGATTAAGCGGATCGAATAGGGCGGCGCCTTGTTCAAACAGCTGCTGATACCATTCGTTGAGGGACGCGGCGCCGGCGGCGGTCAAATCTCCGGCGAATGCCACAACCTGGCCATCGTCGCTGATTCCTGGCAAACCGACGCGTTGAAAGCCAGAAGCTGCCCCGGCGATCTCTTGGATTCCACCTAGATTATAGGGCGAGAGATAGATGGAACCGGTGGAACCTCCCTCGCGCCACACGACAGCGCCGCTGTCGGCGATCATGGGTTGCACGCGGTAGCCATCGGTCTTGCGGCGAGAATAGGGAATCCCTGATGTGCCCAGGTAATTGCTGCCGGCGCGAAGCGCGGCAAACGCCACTTCCCCAGCGTTGTTCATGCTGAAAGCGTCATAGATTCCGTCGTATCCGCCGGCTTGATTGAACGGCGTGGGATAAACGGACGAAGTAACGGGTCGGATGAATCTCAGCATAGGACCGGTCACGCTGGCTCCTCCATCACCCATGATCGCTTGAGACGGTAGCGTCGTGAAGCCGGCGTCCCAACGCTCTAGGTACGTCAGAGGCTGCTGAAGCATGGGGCCGAATGGCAGGCCGATTGTCGTCAGGGCCGTCAGATATCGACGTGCGACAACCTGATTAGCGTTGTTGATCTCAACGATTTCACTGAACGATTGCCGTGGAACAGTGCCGGTCGTTGGCTGTTCAAATACGGCATGCATCAACGGCGTAACATCGTGAGTGTCTGGGGCCCACGAGTAGACATTGTCTCGGTATGCATCTGCGTCATCTCGTCTTGCAGTGAACGCAATCACACCGGCATCATTGACCGATGGCCCCCAACCCAAGCTTCGAATTCCATCCGTGCCAGTTGTGGCCACGATTTCGTAGTCATTGAAGATGGCACCCTCTTCGTCAGGTTCACCGACCAGAACGTAGACCTCAGTCGTGGTCGTGTTTCCGGCTCCGTCCTCGGTGGTGATCTGAAATCCGTAAGTGTAGCCCTCCTCGCCTTGGAATAGCGTCTCGACACGACCGCCGTGAAACTCGCGGAATTGCTCTGAATAGGAATCTCCCTCCCCAAAATGCTCTCCATCGAGCCGTAATCCGGTCTCGGCAGCCCAATCCACGAAGTGTTGATCGGGGTCGAGCCAATCTTGGCTCCAGGCTCCTCCGGGTGGCTTCTCAATGTACTTGATCTCGAACAGGTTTTTTCCAATACCACTATCGCCACGTGGTTTGGGATCCTGTCCGAACGTTTCACCATCGTCGCTGGCCTCGATTCGAAGCATCAGTTCTGTGGCACCGGTCACTTGCGGGTCACTGGGGTCGTGGCTATTCTGACCGACGATACGAAGAACCGGTTCCTCTCCATCAACGAGACTGTAGAAGTAGCGTATCAACTTTGCCGTCTGCTGCATCGCCAAAGGCATCATAGCGTTGGCTATTTCCGCAGCTTCAGGATCGGGTATCGACCGTCCGTCGCGTCTAAACCCCTGATCGACCTGCCCGTTTGCATCGTCACTATCGTAGTCATCGGCCTGCTCGACGGTCAACCGAAATAGCTCAAGAAACGGGTCTCTAATATTGTCAGTAATCTGCCCCGCCTGGTCGTACTCTCGCGGAAGTGGAATCACGCCCCAATTGGCGTCCGGAGAGAAAGCCCAGTTGTACATACGGCCACCCGATCCGACGTATCCTTCATAGTCATCCGATGGGTTCCACCACTGCATTTCCGTGTCAGACCACGGCCACATATCGTCTGGTCCGTGCGGATCGCCGTGTGCATGGGCGGGAACGGTCATATCCGCCAGCAGGTGGGCAGTATGTCCAAGCCAATAGTATGCCTTGTCTTTGTCGCCCTCCGAGTAGTATTCGGGTATGCCCTTCCGCGGTGTCTCACGCCATTCGTGATTCATTTGACCGTTCAGCATTTCCCCTCCAGTGAAGAACTCATACGCACGGTTCACCGCAGAATGCCCTCGTGGTGAGTTCGAATCTCCACCCCAATCCGCGAAGGAGAAGCCGAAGTCATCAGGATGATAGTAGTTGTCCTGCGAAACATGGGGCCAGTAGTGATCGGCCGCGTCATCGTGCCATGGATTCGTTGTCCCTACGAAAGGCCACCAACTCGGTACGTCCGCATCTTGAGTGCCTTCTAGGAAATATCGATCGTCCCCATACACGTACGATGCAACCTCTCCGACATATTCATCGAATTCGGATGCTCCAAATTCGTCCGCAAAATACTTGTAAGCCTGGAAGCCGACGTATTGATGCGTTGGATCCTGGCCAAGCCCGGGAGGGAAGGCCGCATAGTACGCTACGTCAGCCCGCGGGAGAGCATCCATGGGACTACCAGCGGCATGACCATAACCCAATAGATGAAGAGTCTCGTGCGCGATCACTTCGGGTTAGCGCTTCTATAGCCTGAGATACACTACAACCGTGGCAAGGAATCGCCTCACTAAATACAAATCCTTCATCTTCTCGTTCGCTATTTCCAACATCAACTTGTTCCGCAAGGCCAAGAAGTCCGCCCCACTCATGAAACGGTTCCGGATCTCCGCCCACGTAGATCACTGAGTGCTTGACTTCTTCGGTCGCCTCCACTGTGAAAAGCGTGCTCAAAGGCGCAAACGCAGCGTTCAGTCGAGCCAATCCGCCCTGGATGACGTCCTCTTCGTAGCCTTCGAGGCCGAAATTCTCGGCGCTGAATGGCACTATTGTCAGATCCTCAACGGGTATCGGACCGTCGTACGTCACATTACTGGCGCCATCGAAATCCAGTAGCACTACCTGGCGTTCACCTCGGATCTCACTGCCCGTCAGGTTCTCCCCGATGCGCTTCAAGTTAAGGTCATCCAACGTCCACGCTTGCGGGTTGGTTTTGCCAGCACTACTGCAAGTCAAATCCAGACCGGAGAGTACTAGTCGCGGCTCAAGTTGCTCACAACCGAAGGTGGAAGCGAGGCCCCTGGCCCTCCTGCTACGCGTTGGCCTAACTCGAGTCTGTGACAAGAGAAAACCGATCATCGCTTAGTCTCCAGGCGATTTATCCTAACTCTGACTATACAAATAAATTGGCAAACCACCGCCGATGAATGTCGCGTTCACCCCAGTGTACGACCGGAGTGCACGACGCGACACGGCGGACGTGAAAATGGCCCTGGCAGCGACATGATGACCCATTCTCAGGTGGCGAAGCAGTTGCGTTACCGCTCTCAAATCTCCCGCGGGATCCACTGACAAGAACGCCGTTTCGGCGAACAACGCAGGATTAATGGAACCACTGAATGACATCGATACGTCTTGCGTATCCACGTTCATGGCCGCGTCGAAGAACGTGTACGCCCCTACGATCTTTTCGTGTACTGGATAGAGGTGGATCAGCGTCCAGATCGTATGGATGATTGGGTTCATCAGGTTGAATTGTTCCATAAAGCTGTAAGCACCGGATAATGCCTTGTTGCGCAATGGCGTCAGTTCATTGCGAAACGCCTCAATTGCGCCAGACCAGGTCGAGCCAATCTCGCTAAACTCTCGTGCCAATGGGCGCAGTGCCGCGTGGATCCGGTAGTAATGGTAAATCGTGTAGACCTGGCCCGTGGCGTTGCCTCCGATTGAAAACAGCGGTGCTGCCTGTGATCCGTATGACGCGGCCCCGATGATCCCTGATGTAATAGTGGAGGTCAACCAGGCGAGTATCGGAAACATCGGTGCTTGACTGAGCCCTCCCATCATCGCAGACATTAACATGAAGAACTCGCCGGATGGATCCAGATTGTTGATTGGGTCACTGTTGACGTACCCGTACTTGTGCAGCGTTTGTGGATCGAATTCATCGCCGCCGAGCGAGTCCAGCCGATTGAAACGCCCGGTCGCCGGATCCAACCATCTTGCTCGCAAATAGTATTGCTGCAGGTTGGTGTCAAATGCCTCACCGGTGTAGAGCAGTGAGGTCGCAGCCAGGGCGGGATCGAAGTTTAGAGCGCGGCCGGAGGCGTCGTAGTCGTAGCGGTCGGTGACCGCGCCGGATGGATCAGTGAGGATTCGAGTGGACATCTGGCCGTCGTAGCCAAAATAACGGAAGTTCATCTCGGCGGCGTCTCGAGCGGCTTGGGCAATTACGTCTTGACCCAAGATGTAGGTCCGCCGCAACGCGCCCGTCCCGTCGTGCTCCTCAAGGACCTGGGCGAAGCCCGTGGGATTTTGGGCGTCCACCACGAAGCTCTTCTTCGCCACGGCCGGATCGCCGCCGTCGATGCTCACCGACACCTCTTCGGCTACTTTCATGCCGTGGATGTTGTAGACGTACTTCGTTACGGTGACCACGGGCAGACCGTTCTGCCCGCCATGCACCGTGGCCTTGACCAGCCGTCCTTCCACGTTGTACTCGTATTGTTCGACAAGCACGCCGTCCACGTGTTTGGTGACAAGCGAACCGTTGGCGTCGTACCCATAGGTGACCGTCTCGCCGCTGCTGTGCATTTCCTCAAACAGACGGTCGTTGACATCATAAGAGTATGAAACGGTTTCAGTTCCCGAAGCGTCGCTGGTCTCACGCTCAAGTCGGTTCCCTACCAGGTCGTATATGTAGGCTGTCGTATAGGCTACCTCCGGTTGCGTCCCCGTAAGGTCTGTCGACACCTCGCGAACGAGTCGATCGAGCGTGTCGTACATGTAAACGACCTTGCGTTCCGAATACCTTCCGTCGTCCTCGAGCCGCATCTCCGTCACTTCCTCCCGGAGCCCGTGCGCGGTCAGTTCGTAATGGCAACTGGCGAGGACCTCATCATCCGCATTGCGGTGCACCACGTCAATAAGACGATCAAGGTCGTCGTACGTATAGTCAACGACGACGCTGTTAGGCAGGTTCGTGTAGTCGAGGTGCCCCAGCGTGTCGTAGTTGTATCTGGTTACCTCGGGATCCGCGAGTTGTTGCCCGTCGAGCATGATCAAGGTGACGGTCTGCAACCTGCCCAACTGGTCGTAACCGTATTGCACGTCTGTCCGATCGGTAAACGTGCGCACTAGCTGCGAAGTGGTGGGGTCGTACTCGTATTGAATGGTCCCTTCGGGCGTGACCTCCAACGTGACATTGCCCTGTTCGTCGTAGCCGATGCCATTCACGCCCCGCACGTCCACAATCACCGTGGGTCGGTTGGCGCTGTCGTACAGCGTTGTCGTCGTGGCGATTGGGGCTCCCGCGTCCGCCTGGTCCACGCTTGTGAACAACCAGGTCTGAGAAACGCGGCTGAGTTGATCGTACACGTACTCCGTGACCTGCCCCTTGAAGTCGATCTCGCGATACAATCGGCCGAATTCGTCATACTGCTTGTATTCCGTCTCGCCACCCGGCAGCGTGCGTGTCAGCTGATTATTGTGCTCGTCGTAGGTGAAGCGCGTCTCGCGACCCTTCGGGTCGCGAATCAGCCGCAAGTTGCCGTATCGGTCGTACTCGTACGCGTAGCGTGGTTGCGTCAGTTGATTTCCGTTCTCGGGATCCGGAACGGCCGGCAGGATGACCCGCGTTAAATTGCCGGCGGCGTCGTAACGGTAGGCAGTCGTCCGACCTGCCTGGTCGGTCTCGGATGCGACACGGCCCTGGCTGTCATAGGTGGTGCCCGTGAACGAGCCGTCTGGGTACGTGGTCCTGGTGATCCGGCCGAGCCCGTCGTACTCGAATTTCGTTTCGCGCTGCTGAGCGTCACGAACCAGCGTCTGGTTGCCGACCTTGTCGTAGTCGTACTCGGTGCGCACGCCTTGCGAAATCACGGCTGTCTGCCGTCCGGCGGCGTCGTACTCGAACCGAGTGATCCTTTCATTCTCGTCGGTGCGTTCCGTCACACGGCCCGCCGCATCATACTCCTGCGATGTGCTGGAGAGCACCCTTTCAGCGGACACAAAACTACTGTAGGCAACGCTGTCGCCTTCGCGAATGATTTCGATCAGCACGCCCTCAAGACGTTCCGTTCCTACAACGCGGCCAGCCTTGTCATAAATCGTGTGCGTGCTGGTGGCGGACTGATCGGGGTCGTGTCGGTCTGTGGCATACGTCTCGCGCCCCGCCGCGTCGTACACCGCGCGGACAACCGTTCCGTCGGGGAAGGCTACTTCGATCAGCCGATCGTTTGCATCGTACGTGTACTGCGTGGTGTTGCCCAGGACGTCACGCGTGCTCTTCAGGTTGCCGACTGGATCGTACACTGTGTCCGTTTCGTGACCGTACGCGTCGCGACCTGAGATCACTTGTCCGTTGTCATCCAACACGTTGCGTGCTTCAACGGTTCGCACGTCGCTCGGATCATCCGGGTTGACCCACGTGTAACTCTCCTTCTCCAATTCGCCGCTATCGTGGTACACGTACGACCGTGACAGCCCCAACGGATCGGTCGAACCCGAAAGTTTTCCAGATTCCGTGTACGTGAAACTCGTGAGGCCATTGCCGGGATCGGAGATCTTGCCTGAGGTTCCGTTCGGGTTCGGAAGGATAAACGTCGAGTTTCGTTCCCCATCCGTCACGGAGAAGAGGTTGCCGTTGGGACCGTATGCATGGTCCGTCTTGTATCCTTCGGGATCGGTGGTGCGTTTCACATTCCCATAACTATCGTATTCGTACTTGGTTTCGTGGCCGAGCGGGTTGGTTTCGGTAAGGCGGTTGCCGGTCTTGTCGTACGTGTAGGTGGTGGTAAGTTCGCTGCCGTCATCGAGTACGACGGTCAGGGATTTCTCGTTGCCGAAGTCGTCATACTCGTGCCTGGTGACGTTGCCTTCGGGATTGATCTCGGTGACCACGTTGCCGCGGTCGTCGTAAACCATGGTGAACGTGTTGCCCAGCGCGTCGGTGACACGCTCCATGTTGGCGTCCAGATCATGGTCGAAGTCGATGACGTTCCCGTCGGCGTTGACCATGCGAATCAGGCGGCCGTTCTCGTCGTATTCGGTGCGGGCACCGCGGCGGCCGAGCGGATCGTGAATCTCCAGCAAGTTATGCTCGTCGTCGTAGACAAACCGCGTCACGTTCTGCTCGCGGTCCGTGACCGAGACCAGATCGCCATAGAAATCGTATTCGTAAAGAATCGACTTGCCGGCAGGGTCGGTAATCTTGGTGACACGACCTAGATCGTCGCGGGTGATGGCAATGCCGCGGCCGTCGGTGTGCGTGATGCCGTTTTCGTCGAAAGTGACCGAGTTGCCATTGCGATCGGTGATGGTCTCAATGCCGAAGTTTTCGTCCAGGATCATCACTGTCCCGCTCTTGAGCGTCAGCTTCCAGCGGTCCGGGTCCCATACCTCACCGGTCTCGGGATCAATGAAGTCCACGGGGCCCAGCTCCGGCGGCTGCACCAGCAGGTGGGTGCTGGCCAGCGGTTCCAACTTCGAAGTGGTACCCGATCCGGACAGTGGCACGATAAAGACGTCGGTCTCGCTCAGCGGTGGTGCTTCCACCGTGTAACGTACGCCCGTATACCCCATGATGAATCGTTCGACCTCGCCGTTGGGCAAAGTGACGTCCACCATCACATTCTCGGTGATGTTGAACTTGTACTCGATCACCTTGCCAGGCGGCAGCATGGCCCCGGCGCCAAACATACCGGGGATTGGCAGTGGCGGTGGTGTCCGCTGCTGCTGGTATTCGTTTTTCACTTGCACCCACGGCGCACCCAGCGTGCTCGATTCGGTCACTTCCACATCGTTGATCGAATAGGTCCAGCCGTGGCCAAAATCGCTCTGCGTTCGGTCGCGGCTGTCATACGTACGGGTCACGGTGATCGGGAATCCGACGGCAGGAACGGTCATGTCCTCAAACGAGATGCTGAAGTTGCCGATCTTGGCCAGCCCATCGGCCTTGACCACCATCGTCGTCGAAGACACGTTGCCGCTGGTGTCCTCGGCCGTCAGCCGAACATCGTAGAAGCCGTTCTCCAAAAGCGTGGGATCGAACTGACCTAGCACGTCGTCGGCCACGTTCGTGTTGTTCTCGAACAGGAACACATATTCGTCTTCGCCCTTTACCGAATACTCCAACGTGTACCGCATCAGGTTCTCGTCGTATACGGTGCCGTACAGGTCGCCAGGCATGCTCATCACGGGGGTATGTGCCGGATTGCGGAAAGTCACCTCTGGCGGCGTCGCATCGGCATTGGCGGGGCGCAGGAATTTCACTTCCTGGCGGGCCAGGCCTTCGTTGCCTACCGCATCTGCGCCGCGCTTCGGCGGCCAGAATGCCATGTACCGTGGATGTATAAGTCGCTCTGCCGTTCTCATCCAGCGGTACCGCCTGACCATTGACGGTCAGGCTGGTCGCAACCACACCGACGTCGTCGGTAGCGGTGACGGTAAAGACTACGGTTTCACCGACCTCGACGGACGTTGCTGACACCTCGAGCATGACGGCGGGACGGATTAAGTCGTCACTGACCTCCGCCGTCTTGGTGACCGAGGCAGTGGTGGTCCCCGAGTTGCCGGCCGTATCCGTGGCTCGCAATGTGAACCCGTGGTCACCTAGCCCCAACAATTCGACACCGCGGAAACCGAACGCACCGTTTCTGTCCGCGACCGATTTCTGCCCGGTCTCGAGCAACTCGACTTGGATCTGCTGTCGCGAGTCGTGGACGGTCGATTCGGTCAGGCCTGCCAGCCGGGCATAGCGCAGATTCGTGGCATTGTCGCCAAACGGTCGCGTGTCGGAGATGTCGTCCAGGCCGAAGGAATCGATGACCGGCGCCTGTGTGTCGTAGGTGACCAGCAGCGGCGGCGCGAAGACGCTAACGTTACCGGCCACGTCTTCAACAGTCGCGGTGATGCGTAGCTCGCCATCTTCGGTTGGCATCACGACAAACTGAGATGGGCTGGTCGCAACCTGTTGTCCCGCCACGATGCCTTCCACGAACAATGTAACCAGGCCGTCGGTTTCCGCATCGGTCTGGATCGTGAGCGTGTCGGCGCCGGTGATGTTGTCATTCTGGCTGGTACCGCTATCGCTGGGGGCAAGCAGGTCCGGCTGCGATGGCGGGAAGGGTCGCTTGGTGTCCAGTTGGAAAGCCAGTTCGTACGTCTCCGAGGCATGGCCCAGCGCGTCCTCGGCAAGTAAACGAAGTGTGTGGGATCCATCCTTGAGGTCGTAACCCAGGATGTCGGTAAGATCATCCTTGGCGAATGTGAACTTCCCGCCGTGCAACTTCTCCAGCACATTGACGCTCGGCGCCGCGTTCAACCCCGCCTTGAAGACGGTGATGGCCAAGGCGTCATCGACGGTCCCCTCGATCGAGGAATCGTTCGTGATGGAGTCCTGGTTGCTGCGCCCGGTATCGTTGGCCAAAGTAGCCTCGATCAGCGGCGGGGACGTGTCGGGCGCGATGCTGGTGATCGTTTTGTCGCTGCTGCTCGTGTTGCCGGCCCAATCTTCGGCCACAACGCGCAGTGCGTTCGCGTTCTGGGCCAACATCACAGACTCGAATTGGAAATTGCCCTGACCGTCCGACGTCGTGCTGGCCACGGTCGTCGGGGGATCGCCGCCACGCAGCAGATGCACCACTGTGTCCTCTTCCGTCGTCCCGGTCAGGGTCACTTCTTCGAAAGAGGTAATGTCGTCGCCGGGCGGAGGCGAATCGAAATCGGGATGCAGCCCCAGTGTCGGGTACTGCGGAGGCGCCGTGTCGATGTCGATTATCAAGACGTCCGACGTACCGCTGACGTTTCCGGCAATGTCTTCTGCCGTAGCGGAAATCGTGTGCGTACCATCATCGAAGGGACCACTCGTCGTGGCGACGGTTCCCGTGTGCGAAACGAGTGGCGCCTGTTGATTGCCGTCCACCGCAATTCGTACCAGGCTGTCTTTCTCGGCGCTGACCTGGATTGTGGGCGACGTTTCGTTCGTCTTGTTGTCGGAACTGCTCGGGCCATGATCGTCGTCGGGCGACAAGTCCGGCGTGGCCGGTGGCCGTGGCGCCGCACGGTCCAATTCAAAGCTCAACGAGAACAACGCATCCACGGCGTTGGCGTATTCGTCTTCGGCGTACAGCGTCAATCGGTGCGCACCGTCCTTCAAGTCGCCGCCCGCGATCTGCTCAAGGGCCTCCTCGTCCAGGACAAACTCGCCGTTGTGAACCGAGTCAAGCACGTCCACGAGTGGGCCATCATCCAGAGCCGCCCGAAATACGTCCACCTGGTGCTCGTCCTCGAGCGTGCCATGGATGGTCGGATCGTTTGTGACGCCATCCGCAACATCGCGTCCCGTATCGTGAACCAGCCAGGCATCGATCACTGGCGGATCAATTTCGGGACCGATGCGTGTAATGATCTGCGTGGCGCCGCTTGTATTACCCGCGTCGTCGGTGGCCACGGTCGTAAAAATATTGCGTCCCAGGGCCAGGTAGACGTCATCGAGTTCGATCACACCCGCAGCATCGGCGGCGATCGTTGTGCCGGTCTCCACAACGCGTACCGAAAGCTCCGGATCGGTGTATCCCGTCAGGCTGACGATATCCAGTTCGGTACGCCCGTCGCCGGTCGGCGCCGTATCCGCGGCCTCGGCCAGATGCAAGTAGGGTTGCACGGGCGCGACGGTGTCGACCAACACCGACAGGATGTCCGACATGGCGCTGATGTTACCCGCCACGTCTTCCGCCACCGCCGCAAACTCGTGCCACCCATCCACCATCGTCGGCGTGTTGAAACTAAGGGGACTGGAGGCGACCGCGGCGCCGATCTTGTGGCCATCGGCCATCAGACTGACCAGCGCGGAATCCTCGGCCACGGTTTGCAGCAACAGGTTACGGAAGCGTGTCACATCGTCTTCGTCGCTGTGTCCGCTGTCTCGTATAGGCCGCAGGTCAGGCTTGGTTGGCGGCTGCGGGGGCAAGCTGTCCAGTTCAAACGTGAGAGCCGGTTTCGTGACTAACGTCGTCGATATGTTCCCATGAACGTCGACCGCTTCGAATCGTAGCGTGTGTGGGCCATCTTCCATGGAACTGCTGTTCAACGCCCCCAGTTCTTCCTGGGTCAGATTGAAGGTGCTGGATCTCGGTCCCCGTTGCAGCCGGTCCACGATTTCCACCGGTTCGTGATCGTCCAGGAACACTCGCAGCGAGGTGATTTCGCTGGCCTCGTCGATGGCGCCCCGGATCGCAGCATTACGGGTGATACCGTCGCGGTCACTTCTCCCCGTGTCGGACTGCAGATCGGCCACGATCGCGGGACCCAGCTGATCGCTGGTCAGGTCTTGGCGACGACGCCAGATGTTGTAGTCATACAGGTCGATCCGACCGTCGTGATTCAGGTCATACACCCAATAATAACGCCCGTCACCCTCCTGGCTGGGGAAGAAGTTCTGGAATAGATCGTAGTCGGCTTCATCGACGCGATCATTGCCGTTGAAGTCGGCCATCAGTTGATGAAATTGGTACGTGTCTACTCCGTCGGACGGCACGATATCCGTGTCCGCAAGTTGATAGTCCTGAGCGACTCGACTGCGTATGCCGCGCGCGTTCAATAACATTTGGAAGTGATTGTCTTCGGAGTAAGTCCCCCGCAAATCGATCGTCAGCGTAAATGTCTCGGGATCATAGGTGTAGCGATCTCCCGACAACTCGAAAGCTTCGTTTTCCGCTGGCGAAACTCCGCTGACCGCGGGCGCGACGGTTACGTCAGACAGCAGGTCCGCGAATAATACATCCTGGTTGAAACGGATCGCCAATGTATGAATAGACGATCTCTGGTCCTCGCCGTTGTTGACGGTTACCTCCTCCACTTCGACGGTGCCCGCCTGCACCTTGTTGACGAGGATGGGCAGCGCGATCGACGTTTCTGCCCGGTCGCCATTTGCCTGTTCCGTAGCGGCACCTGTGATAAACAGGTTGAAATTCTGGGTGTATCCCGCGGGTGGGAGCACGCCCAGACCGTCGAGCTGATCCGGCGGGATGTTGTTGGGTTGAATATGAGTCCAGAAGGGTGCCTCCAGAAGCCGGCTGCGGCCTTGATAATCAACCAATCGGAGCAGGTCGGTTTCCAGCGCTGGAGTACGATACTCGTATTCCACGCCCCAATGCTCCAGCAGGATGGAATGACCGCTGGAAACGATTTGGGTACACGCTTCGGCCAGCGCGCCAGCCTCCAGGCAACTGTCAGTGAATTCCTTCTCCGTGACGGAAAGCAGTGTCAGATCGTCGATGGCGATACCCAGGCGACCGGCCAGGTCGCGTTTGGCGAGATCCACTGCGCCCGTCATCTCGTCCGGGGCGCGGTGCAGCAACGTGGCGCCGTCCGGCAGATTGCTCACATCCATCGACAGCGTTTCCGAGCCGTCCGCGTCGATCAAAGCGGCTGCCACGGGCAGGCGAATGATGGTGTCCTGAGCTCCCGCATTGGGAGCCACCACGACCTCGGGCGGATCGGCCACCGGTTCGATGTCAATGCTCACGACGGTCGCGTCCGAGGAAATCCCGGCCGTACTCTGCACCGTGTATGTGAACTGGTCCTGCCCCGAATAATTCTCGTCGGGCTGGTAGATGATGCTGCTTCGACTGATGTCGACCGTCGCAGTACCATGGCTGGGCCCGTTCAGCAAGGTAAGGCTGTCGATGGCAATGTCGCCATCCGGAACATAGTCATTGGCCAACACCTCGATTTCCACTGTCTCATCTTCGAGAGTGGCGGCTTCGTCAGGTTGCGTTTCTGGCGGTTCGAGGCCGACCAGGCGGACGTTGTCCACCGCGACTTGACTGGTGTCGAGACCGAAGCCCAGCAGATCAAAGTGCAGGCTGGCGATCTGGTTTTCGCTGAAAGCAGCCAGATCGATCGCCACCGTCGTGGGATTCGACCAACTGAAGAAATCGCCACTCTGATCGAATCCTGCGATGGTGACGCCGGCGGCAAAGAACGTCTGGCCATCGGCTTGAATATTCAGCAGTGCGTCACTGGAATCCAGGCCATTGAATCCTCCCAGCAGGGGAACGCCGTCCGAAACGCTCAGCAGCGCCACTTCGAACGCATCCGCGGGTTGGTTTTCGTCTCGGTGCAGGTCCACGGATACGATCGTGAACAGCAATTGCTCGGCCGTAGTGGGGATTTCAAAGGCCTGCGTCGCGCCGGTGAAGAAGCGACCGCCTTCGCCCAAGTGGAGTTGGCCATCCACGATGGAAGCCTCGCCTCGCGCGACCCAGCCGAGCCCGTCCGAGGCGAACTGGTCGGAGCTAAAGGAGCCGTTGATGACTCCCAGCGGGAAGTCCTGTTGGGGCACCGCGGACGCCATGGCCGCGATATTGAATGCGCCGGATTCGAAATCACCGCCGGCATCCGCCGCATCGTCCGGCGGATATGGGTCGGAGGACGCGGGGCCCGTTTCGGCCACGGCGTTGAGCTGATTGATCACGATCAACGCGTCTACCGGCGAGACGTTGTAGTCGTTGTTGACGTCCAACAGATAGTCACGGCGACGCGAGCTTTCCCCTTGCTCGTCGAGCGGGCCGGCCCCATGGGAATTCAGGTCGTTCACGACGAGCAGCGCGTCCAGTGGGCCCACTCGGCCATCGTAATTGACATCCGTTGGCATGACCGCGTTGTGCCACGAGAGTGAGACAATCTCAGACGTGGCGGTGACGCCGACAAACTCCGCCGGTATGGCAGTGAACCCGTAGTTGTGTGCCAGAATTAATCGATCGTTTCCGTCAAGGGACCGATTCCCGTCGAAATCGGCGGCCGCGACGTACCCGCCGGACCCGAACGGTTTGCCAAAAGCTGCGTTGAACAGGTCGCTGTCGTGGCCGTCTACATCGCCGTCCAGGTCGATATCGCCAGCGACGGTCACGTCGAGCGAGAATGTCGTCTGGTTGTCCGCGGCGTCGAACTGCAGCAGGTAGACGCTTCCGTGTTCGATCGCAAACAGTGAGGTCATAACGCTGTCGCGGATCTCGGACGACAAGGCAGCTGTGCCTGATAATTGAGGCTCCGCCGGAAGAGGACCGGATTGAGCGGTTACGGTGACGCGCATGAGCACCTTGCCGAGGTACGTCGAGTCAAGTTCGTCGTCGCGCACGGCAAAGGCGTAGCGTGCCGTCTCGCTCGTGCCGAGCGTGCCGGCATACGACTGCCCGGTCAACGTCCCAACCGTTCCCAGGAACTGATCGAGTTCCACTTCGGTTACCGTCTCGCCGTACTCGATGACCACGCCCGTACCGTCGCCGTGGGCGACAAGGGTCAGCCGTTCGTCCGGCGGCGCGGCATAGCCGTATTGCGTCGATAGTCCCGTCGTCATGTTGCGGACGGCTACCAATCTGTCCTGCTTGTCGTAGCCGTATTCCAACAGATCCGTCCGATCCTGGTCCGATGCGACCGGGGCCAAGGTCACTCGGTTCAAACGGCCACCGCCGTTATAACGGAACTCCAAGGCATCCCCATTGGGGCTCACCATTCCGCTGTCCGCGACCACCACCCTGTCACCATTGTGCACTACGCGAACGACTCGTCCCTGGCCGTCCAGTGTCAACGATCGACCACCTGGCGCGGTGAGCGTATAGTGGGCGTCAGGCAATTGAGGATGGGCCGGATTGTAGGGCAATCCGGTGGAGAGTTCGTAGAAGTGATACCCGGCCTTTTGCAGCAGTGTCGGTGCGGATGCTAAGGTCCAATCCACGCCCGCGTCGGCGGTCCATGCCGGTTCATAGAAATCGAAGCCTGGAATTTGGTGGTGCAGCGGCGTGAAGGAGAACCCGGCCCTATGACCGTCCGGCAGAGTGAGAAATAGCTTTGTTTGGTTGTGAAAGGCGCTATAAATACCCAGGTCTTCACGGCCGGTCGGCGGCACATTCGTCTGCAGATTGGTTTCTCGGTTAGTCCACTGCCATCCATCTCCGAATGCATCGCCGAAATTACGGGCCAACGAGTCGTAGGATCGAGCGAGTTCGACCGGGATACCTCCGATCGAAATGCTGAGATCCGTTTCGTCTCGTACGTACGACTGAGGTCCTTCGGCCGAATGGATCTCGAGCGTCGTTTCCACGTACGAAAGGCGTCCGTCGAAATCGGTTGCCGACAGACGCAGCACGTAGAATCCGTCGAGGACCTGCTGCGGATCGATGTGCCCCAGGCTCGACCGCTCGATGGTCATCTCGCCGGAAGACAGCAACTGGAAGTTATCCGAGTTGATCGGCGCCATTTCCAGAGCCCATCCATCCAGATTTTCGTCCGCCACGCTGCCCACGATATCGATAGCTTCGTCGATCGTAGCGTAGAACAGCGACGAGTCGAGATTGACGAGAGGCGGTGATGTATCGACCGGATCGTGCGCCATCAGCGTCATCGTTGTTGTGCCGACCAACCCATCCTTGTCTGTGGCTTGTGCCAGCAGTGGGATCTTGCCCGCTCGCGACGCGGTAATCTCAGCTCGGCCATCTTGGTCGAGTACCACGGTTTGCCCGTCAACCTGGAACTGCACGTTTTCAATTTCGGCGAGACTAGAGGCGATTACTTGCACGAGCACGGTAGCGCCCGGGGCGACCGGGAAGCTTGGGGTGAGCACGATCTGCACATCCGGCAACTCCGGCTCGACGGCGGCTTTCAGCAAGACGGCCCGAGATGTCGTCGCCACGGCGTCGGTGACATGGAAAGTCACCACGTGCTCACCGGCTTGGGCGGGGCCCGGTGTCCATCGAAAGACGCCGGTCGCCGCGTCCACCGTAGCGCCAAAGGGGAGGTGATCGGCGTCAAATGTCAAGGATTCCCCGTCGGGATCCACAGCGGCGATTTGGAACTGGAATGGCGCGCCCAGCTGGACCGCGTGATGAGACAGAACCACTTGCGGCGGGCGGTTCACGTTGCCAACGCGCACGTTGACAATCGTCTCGTGACTAGCGCCCTGGGTGTCGGTGATTCGGAAGGGGAATTGGTGATCGCCGGCGTCTTCGTAAGTCGGCGTCCAGCGGAATTGGCCCGTGGAAGTGTTGAACTGAGCCGTTTCGGGTAGATCCCCGACAAAGGCATAAACCGTGTCGTCTCCGTCCAGGTCGGCGCCCGTCACCGTGAATTGCAGCAACCGGTTTTCCTCGGCATACTTGTCAGGTACCGGGACCAGGCGCGGCGCCCGGTTGGTGTCGACCACCTCGACGTTCAGAGCCTGGCTGACCGTATCGAGCCCATCGCTGGCCGAGAAAATGATCTGGTAACTGCCCGCTTGGTCGAAGTTGGGCGTCCAGTCCAGCTGGCCGGTTACCGGATCGATGCTGGCTCTTGGGGGAAGACCAGTGGCGGACCACGTCAATGCGTCTCCGTCGGTATCCGACCCCACGGGCAGGACCGTCAGCGTTTGCCCTTCGGCGACGGTTTGATGGCTGAAGTGCTCCATCGTGGGCGCCGCATTTTCGGTGCGGACTACCCAGCGAAACGAAATCGTGTGCGATTCCGCGGCGGTCGTACCATTGTTTCCGCCGTCGGTGACGGTCAACTCGACATTCCGGTCGCTGGTTGCAGACGGAGTCCACTTCAGCACGGCGTCGCCATAGCCGCCTTGCTGGACGATGGTCACTTCGTCTTCCGGCAAGCCGGACTGAGTGAATGCGAGCGATTCTTGATCTTGATCGTCGGCATGGATTTTCAACTCGTACTCGACTCCTGCGAGCGATACGAGGTCGCCGACGTAGGTCAACCGGGGTGGTTCGTTTTCGGCTTGCACCGTGACCACAAACTCGAAAGAGTCGGATGCCGCGTGGTCCGAGCCGGCACCATCACCGTCATCGGTGGCCGTCAGCACCAGCGGATGATCACCTCGGTGTCCGGCATCCGGTGCCAAGGTAAACGTGCCCGTCCCATCGCCGTGGTCCTGAAACGAGACAAAGTCGGGCAGCGTGTAGCCGAGATACCCGCTATGTGCGGTCAACACGAGCGGATTGCCATCTCCGTCGCTTGCCGAAACGTCAAGCTCGATCACCGCGCCGCGTTGAGCGCTAGTATTGGTGATGGGCGCGATAACAGGCACCTGGTTGACATTAACAACGTGTATGGGCACTTGGACTGTCGCCGTCTCAGGCGCGCCCGTGTTGTCGCCGTTGTCGTTTTCCACAACTGTAAATTGTGGATAGTAGTCGCCCGCGTCCGCGTAGCCCGGCGTCCATTTGAAGGTTGCCGTGTCCGCATCGAACTCGGCTCCCGGCGGCAGGTTGGTCGCCGAGTAGTCAAGCACGGTAAGGCTGTCGTCGGGGTGGTCCGGGTCGATGGCAGTGACCACGAATTCCACGTTCTGGCCTTCGGCCACTCCGACGCTCCGGAAATCGACAAAGCGTGGTGCGGCATTGGCGTTCAGAACCTCGAAGGTAGCGGCGGCACTGTCGTTGTGGTCCCCGGCAGACGCCGTAAACGTGATCTGCGTGTGCGTCGTCACTTCACCGGCAGTCTGGTGGTAGGGGACAATCCAATCGAACAGGCCGCTATTCGCGTGCAGCGTGGCGCCCTCGGGCAGGTCATCACTGGAGAAGACGACAGGCTCGTCGTCGGGATCGTGCGCCTGCAGATAGAACCGCAGCCGATCGCCTTCCCTGACGGTAAGGTCGTTTGGCGGTTCCAGAACAGGTGCCTGGTTGGTGGGAGCGATGATCAGGTCCAGGTGAACTCGCTCGACCGCTTTTCCGTCGCTCACGTAGAACGCAATATCACGGTAGATCCCTGCCTGCTCGTAGCTGGGTGTCCAGTCCAGAATGGCCTTGTGATGGTCAAATACGGCCCCTGGCGGTAGATTTTCGACCCAGTAGAGGAGGTTATCGCCGTCCGCATCCGTGGCCACGGCGGTAACGGTTAACGGTTGGCCTTCCAGGCCGTCAACGGAATCGGGCAGATCGCCGGTGAATTGGGGAGCGTGGTTGCCACCCACAACGGAAATCGTGAACGACTGGACACCACGTCCGCCGCGCACGTCCACGGCACCTAACGTCACTGCGGTTTCCACCGGGGCCGCTACCGTCGGCTGCCATCGGACGGCGCCCGACTGCAGGTCGACTGTCATCCCGTCGGGGCCCTGAAGAAGCACGTACGCTACCACGGGTGGATCTTCCGCGTTAGCGGATTGCCAGTCGGGATCCACCGCCAACGCATTGTAGAAGTAGGTCTGGCCGACGGTTGCGGCTCGTAACGGTTCGGTGCGGAACGTTGGCGCGAGATTGTCCGTAGGGAGTGAATGGAGAGTTGTCTGATAGTCCACTCGCAGTTGATCGGGATTGTCGATCCGGATCGTGCGCCCTGTTGTGCTTGCGTTGCGCGTCAGGACGCCGCCCGTCGGCAGGTTCTCGCGGAGGTCAATATAGTAGCGGCCATCGGGGAACAATCCGTCGTGTTGCTGGGGAACGCCCGGGTAACCGTAACCCGGATCCAATGTCAGAAACATGGGCAGTTGCAGATCGTAGGGACTGACATTTGTCACCTGGACTTCATAGGTCACCGTTTCAG
Organism: uncultured Planctomycetota bacterium; assembly: GCA_963700575.1. Taxonomy (GTDB): domain Bacteria; phylum Planctomycetota; class Planctomycetia; order Pirellulales; family Pirellulaceae; genus JAJRVM01. The sequence continues at coordinate 411,267 of CAVOYC010000007.1, forward strand.
CGACACGCGCCGATCGCGTGAGAGTGAAATCCAGATCGACGAGCGCCGTGAAATCGCTGGCTGCGACGAAACGCATCTGGTAGTCTTCGGCCAGCGGCGTGGCGTCCCGACTCTCGATTTCTTTCAGCACGTGGAGAGCCATGAGTCCCGCGGGCATGGCATCCACAGTCAGGTAGGCGGTTCGTGACGGTTGGTCGTATTCGATACCAAGGATCTCCACTCGCGGAGTATCGGCATCAATTTCCGCATCCAGCGAGGACAGGGCAAACAGACGATAGTTGTCTGAGTTGGTGACGGACACCGCTGAATCGTCGTCCAGCATGTCCAGGCTGAAGACCACCGAGATCGTCGACAACGGCAGGGCCACAATCGCTTCGGCGGGCGGGTTGGTGGCAATGACCGACGGCAGCAGGGAGGCGTACAGGACGTCGACCTGGTGGGACTGGCTGAGCAGTAGTCGTCCGTCGGAAGTAGCGTAGAGCACATCGCCGCGCGAACCATCGCTGGCGATTTGTACCCGTCGTCGTGTCGCCAAGTCGACCATGGTCAATCCGCTGGCCTGCGGATCACCGACACCCACATTGTTCCGCGGTCCGGCATTATGCGACACGAACAGCAGATCTTGCAGTTCCGTACCCGGTTTGCCAAAGGCGATCGAGTCGATATCCGATGTGAACTCCAGCATCGTCTCGGCGCGCGGCGCTCGTTGAAACGGACGACCCGACTTCGATCGGGCCAGGTAGTGGCCCACAGGTCACCGCTGGAGTCAAAGGCCAGACTGCCTACGCGAAGATTCAAATCGCGGCTGAAATGTTCGAATTCCAGCGTCTGGGGATTGAAGATCTCCACGCCCGAGCCCGAGGAGACGTAGATGTGATCCGATTGCGGCTCGACGGCTAAGGCGATCGTTAGCCCGTCACCGAATTCGTGGAGGATTGCGCCGGTGTCCGGGTCCAATTGCAGCAGAGGTCCGCCGCCGGTGGTCGCCCACAGTTTGCCCTGGCTGTCAAACACGAGGTTGAAGATGGGATGGTCGAGTTGTGTCCACGGCGTTCCCACCTGGCCACCTTGCTTGTTCAACCGCCAGATCTCATTGCGATTGGCACCGCCGCTGACCAGGATCGACTCGTCCGGTGCCTCTACGATTGCCATCGGTCCGATGTTGCCATGGCTTTGCGCGATTCCGGTGGCGAACGCTTCGCCGACGAAGGGGAAGAGGATCTCGTCGAATTCAGTAGGCAACGCAGCAGATTGCGGCACCGGGACGCCCAATTCCGCCTGCACAAAAATGGGGTTCGTGGAAGGTTGGGTGGTCGGTTCGGGTGCGATGCCATAGTTCTCGGGCGTGGTGCCGCCGACATTGGGCAACGCTCCCAGATCGGCTCCAGAAGCATCGTCGGGCGCATTTACGTCAAACGGTGGTTGTTCGCGGTTGCCCGCCACGTCGGTCGCCAATGCCAGGAACTCATAAGTGTGGCCCGGCTGGCCGACAAAGACACGACCGGCAGAGGATTCGGCGACTTGCGACTCCCATATTTCGTAGCCGCCGCCGTCTTCGGCGTAATAGAGCGTGACATGTTTGACGCCGGAACCACCAAGATCATCCGTCGTCTCCCAGTGCACGTGGTAGTTGTTTGACTCTCCCGCCATCGCGACGACGGTCAGATCCGTCGAGGGCGGTTCGGCGTCCACGAGCTGTTCGATGGTTTGCGTATCTTCCGGGGGTGCGGTGTTGTACAACACCCGAGCGCTGGCGGTGATCGCCGTCCCCGTGAGTGCGTCGGCGGATGGCATCACGCTGTACGTAACAAAGCCGGAACCTGCGCCCAACGCATTGTTCGGCGGCAACAAGCCGCGGCCCGGATCCTGCATCACCTCGCCGGTAAGCGGATCAATTGCCTGCAGCAACCAGGTTGCTTCGCCCCGGGCCTGGTCGATCCCAACGCTGATACGCAGCGTGAATCCCTTAGTCCGTGTGAAGTCGTAATCTTGCTGGAACAAACGCCGATTGGTCGGCATCTGGATGTCAATATCACCGATGCGGATGTCGCCCAGGCGGAACGAACTGGCGTCCAGATCGTCATCCAAATCGATCACCACGCGGACTTCGCCCACGTGCGTGGCCGCCGCCGGATCATTCTGGAAATGAACGGTGTAAGGCAGTGGTTCGTTGACGGGCAGATAACCGTCCGTCTCGGCCGTGAACGGACCAATTAGCGATGCCAGGCCGCTGGATGCGGCGGCGTCGCGCAGATAACTGGAAAGATCGAGCGGTTGAAAATCTTCGCCACCGTTGAGCCAAGCGCCGCTGACCTGGAAATCGGCGGGCAAACCAGCGCCGCGGTCCTCGAAGGGGATCCACGGCACATATACTCGGTATGCCAGGAAGTGCGTGTCCGATGTCATCAGAGTAGGCACGGGATCGTTGGGGTCGATATTCCAAAAGACCCCGTCAGCTTCGGCCGGCAGATCCGGATCCTGACCGTACCACTCGTACACGTTCTCGAACAACTCCAGAAGACTGCCTGTCGTAACATGTTCCTGGTTCCCCCGTCCCACGGCGATTCCCATGGACAGCGTTGCTATCAAGCCGGCAACCGAGGGTTCCTGAAGAACGGAGGTATCGCCCTCGCCGACACGCAACAGCCCCGCCTCCTCCAGCGACCCCAGGAACATCTGTCGCCAGAGTTCCTGATCGTCAGCCAATTCGAACAAGGTTGAGCTGACCATCGCGTCGTCCAGGATGGCCAGCCGCAGCCGACTCGCCTCGGCTTCCGCCAGTTCCACATATTCCCCGCGCGACATCGGTGTGGGGATTTCGGGAATCGGGTTACCGTTGGCGAGATAGCCCTCCAACGGTGCGAGGACCTGTTCGTCGTGGCCGTACCACAGGCGCAGGTCCTCGAAGAATTCGCTGAGACTTTCGGCCGTAGAGAATTCGTTCCCGGCCGGTCCGATCAGGATTCCCGCGGCCAGCGAAGCCATCAGGCTGGAGATCAACGGGTTCTCGCGGATCGGTGCCGGCTGGCCCTCGTCCCGCAGCAATCCTGCCTCCTCCAGCGAGGCCAGGTACATTTGACTCCAGATCTCCGGATCCGCCGCCAATGCGACAAGCGAGGCGCTGGCCGTCTGGTCGTCCAGGATGGCGGTCCGCAAACGATCCGCTTCCGAGACGGCGTGCTCGATAAACTCGTCTCGGGTCAGCGACGTTGCCGCAGCGACGACGTGAAATTCGAACGGCAGGAAAGGTGTTTCGGGTGGCAGGTCTTCGGGCGGGTTCGGGTACGTTGGGTCCACGTACGCGCTGTACATCCCCCCGCCGAGAATTGACATCTGTTGCCACACTTCATCCAGACGTTCCGGTCCACCATCCAAGGTCCCTACCTTGGCGTGTTCCGGGAATTCGGAGTACAGCTGGGCGCGCAGTTCCTCGAATTCTTTGTCGTGCAGCAATTCCATGTAGCGGTAGGTGGCAACATTGAACGTCACGCCCGTGAATCCGTCGGCCGGATGGTCCAACAGGTACCCCGACGCGAGATTGTAGCCGTTGGTGTTGACGACGGAATTCAGATCTGCCCACGGCAGGTCAGCCAGACCGCCCTCTTCGGGTGCCGACTGGAGATTCGTGTAGAAGGCGACGTAGTCGGCGGCCCGTACAACTTGGTTGTGTCCCATTTCGGGGATACCGATCTCGAAGAACGTATATGGCGTATCGAGATTGCTGAGGCTTTGCAGGGCCACACTGTACGTGCCCACATCTCCGGCCAGAATGATGCGTGGGCCACCCACGCCGATCGTCACTTCGGGTTCGATGGCGCGCTGCACGAGAAAGCGGTACGGCACGACCGCTTCGTCGCCGTTGGGGTTGATGACTTTCAAGTCGTACAGTCCGTGGGGCGCGTCCGTAAAATCGAACTGGGCGATGATCTTGGTCGCATCGATCACCTCGTAGGAGACCGGTGCGAAAGCGGCCGAGCTGCCGGGCCGCAGCAGTTGGACCGTGGCAGTTTCGTGGAACTGGGCACCTTCGATCGTCGTCGTGACGAACTTGCCGTCGCCACCCGCGTCGGCGTGGACATCCGTGATGACCAGCGGCAACAACTGCGCGACGATTTCAACGGGCGTGTTCTCCGCCGGTTCGGAAAAGCCGCGGAGCAGAATGTAGTACATTCCCGGCTGAGTGTCTGGGACAACGGCGGCCACGTGGGGCGCCAAGAAAACCACGATAGGCGGCATCGTTCTCCGCGCTGGTGGGCGCATCGCCAAACCGCAGGAACAACTCGTTGGCGGCTCCCTCAGCTTGCGAGTTGGCAGCGACCCGCAGCGTGCCTCCCAACGGCACCTCGACACGCAGTAATCGCTCCTGTCCCGTGCTCAAGGTGGTGGCATAAGGAACGTCCAGCTGCAGCGTATCGACGGCGATGGCAAGAGGTTCGGGCGAGAAGGCAAGATTGTTGGTTTCACCGCTTCCCTCGGGAACCTGATTGAAGATGTCGGTGCGCACAAGAATACGATAATCACCCGGAAGGGTGGAGGGCAGCGTCGCCGTGTGCACGACTGTGTACTGCGCATCGGGTCCCAGTTGACCGTCAAATGTCACGCGTCCCAACGGCCAGTCGGACAAGTCCCAATCTTCGTCCGCAGAGAGATACACGGTGTCCGACCAGGTGCCCAGGATCGTCGTCGGACTCTTATTTGTGACGGCCCAGGAAATCTCGATCGAATCTCCCACTTCGGCTATCGCCGGTGTGACTCCGATCGACGTGATTTGCAGATCAACTTCTGGGGGTGGCTCGATGATCAACGGTGGACTGATCGTCAGGTCGTTATTACGTTCGTTTTCCTTTTCGAACACATCGCCAATCTTCGTGCGGCGATCGGGGTCCGTGACGACGAACACGTAATAGGAACCGATCATGTCGACCGGGACGTGGACGGATCTCTCGACATCGTAACTTTCATCCGTCTTCAGTACGCCACGATGCGGAACACGACCCACAAATCGGTCCGCGCGGAGATCCAGCAGTGGATCGCGCGACAGATAGATCAGGTCCTCCCAGTCCTGCTGGCTAGGCGGCGTCTCCCCGCCCAGGTTGGTGACGGTATAGATGAGGCTCAAACTGCCCCCGCGAACTACCCGTTCGTCGTGCATCAAAGCCGTGACTTGGAGGTCCGGGGGCGTCACCAGCTCAACGGACAAGAGTTCTTCGGTGATGTTGTCCCCTTCTCCCTGGTACTCGAGTATCTTGCCGCGCGAGATGCTGCGCGGCTTCCGAAGCCAGATCCCAGGGATGTAGAGGATTGGAGCGCTCGAACTCGACGCCCGGTAGTTCGATGCCGATTGAGCTGCGGCCATAGCGGTCGAGGTATGCGGCGGAATCCGTATAAACAAGCAAGTGGAAATCGCCTTCGATACTTTCCGGCAACCGGACTTCGACTGTCTCGACGTACGACTTCCCCGCTTCCAAAACTCCCCGACGCGAATGCGTCGCGAGCAATAGGTCGCGGCTGTCCAGCGAGGCGTCCTCCGAAAGAAAGATGCGATCAGGCCACGAGCCGCCGCGCGTATCGCGGGTCCCCAGGTTGGAAACCGTGTAGGTAACCTCAATGGTCTCGCCTGAAAACGCCTTTTCTGGGAGTTTCAACTGCGTGACTTCCAAATCCGGCTCGAAGAAATTGATCTTGATAGGCGCGGTGGCGAGGTTGTTCTTGGGGTTCTCGTAAGCCCACCGCTGGAAGTACTGAAGCAGCTGCTTGTTGTCACCTTTGTCCGCCGGATACCAGTCCTGAAGAAGGATTCGCGAACGGTAGGGGTCGGCAAGCTCATTGTGGGCATCGAGGTGAATGTGGATGAAGTAGTCACCTTCGGTGCCGCGTGGCAGCGTGGTTTCGAACTCGACTTGGTAGCTATCTCCGGGACCCAGGGGACCGTCGTTGCTGTGCACGACTTCACCCAGATAGGAGGAACGCATGCGAAGGAAGTCTTCCTCAGTGCCCAACCAGATAAAGTCCTTCCAGTATTCGGTGCCGGGCCAGATGGGTCGCGTTCCCACGTTCGTCACGGTGTACTTGATGGTGGTCTTTTCGCCCGAAAAATTCTGATCGGCGATAATAATCTCCGTGACCTCGAGATCACTGGGCAACGGGCTCACGCTGGAGTAGGTGCGATTGCGGTTGTTTGTCTCATCCAGCTCATCAATGTTGCCTTGGGCGTCTGTGATCACGACAATGAAGCCGCCGGCGGCGGAGGGTGTCAAGTCGATGGACTGCGTGGCGGTGTACGTTTCGCCCGGTTCCAAAGGCCCCTTGCCGGGAAACTGGCCCAGGTACGTATAGCGGACTCCCGGCTGGAAGGGATCTGGTTCCGTGGTCAGGTATACTCGGTCCACCCAACCGCCCGCTCCAGCTCGGCCGAACCCTTGGTTTTCCACGGTCCACGAAACGGTCAGCGTATCGCCGCCCCAGACGACATCGGGAGCCTCTACGGCCGTCACATGCAAATCCGGCCGCGTACCGATAATTGTGATTTCGCGCGCCTTGTAATTATTGTTGTCCAACTCGTTCGGATCGTCCGGATTGCTGTTGATCGCCAGCGTGTCTTCCAGGACCACGTTATATGAGTCGGTCCAAGGCATGATGTAGTAGGTACCGGACCAGATCTGCGAGGGAATTTGGACCGTGACGACCTGGTCGTAACCTGCGTTGCGAGGTAGCTCGCCGGTGTGCGGGATCGTCTTGAGCAGGATGTCGCCTTCCTTGGGGTGCGGCCGATTCTCGTCCGTGGTCAGCCAGATAGTGTCATTCCACTTGTCGCTGTGGGTCGCACCGGCACCCAGATTAGTGACGGTATAGCGGACCTCGATTTCACTGCCGTCAATTGCCTGCGTCGGCGCGACGACTTGCCCCGTGACCAGGTCGGACAATGGCAGCGGATTGACGAACAGTTTTCGACGTGCCAGGTTGTTTCGTTCTTCCGGCCATTCCTCAACGTCGCCTTTCGCGTCGGCGGCCACAAGGATGTAGATCTCGCCTCGGTAACGCTTGGGCACCACCACCGACGCAGTGTTGGTCCGGTACGACTGGCCCGGGCCGAGGGCCGATTGGTTGCGATATTCGCCCACCAGAATGTCGTCATTGCTGATCTGTGCGTCGAGTGACAGATAGACCCGTTCAAACCATTTCGGAACGTCGGTGGCCACCGTGCCCTGATTGCTGACGTCGAACTGAATCGAGATGGTGCCTCCGGCGTCAACGCTGGCGGGAGCCACGATGGAAACGACTTGCAGATCCGGGCGGGGGTGGACCGCAATGTCCAACTCCAGTTCGGCCTGCGCCGTGTTGTTACCTGTGGCTCCGTGTTCGTAAAGTGACTTTGTCGCATTGGTGGTGACGTACAGCCGGTAGATGCCGTGCAGTTTCGCAGGGAGTTGAATCACCTCATGCCGCTCATAGAACGTTCCACTGGCCAGCGGGCCAGTGTACTGGAAGTCTGCCAGCTTGATCGCCGCGCCGCCGCCCACGGGCTTCAAGTAGACGCGATCGTTCCACGTACCCTCGGCCGCACCGGTATGCTTGTCGTGATGGAGATTGGTGACTTTCCAGAACACGTCGATCACTTCGCCTTCGTCGACTGTCAGCCGAGGCGTCGTCACTTCGCTGACGGTCAGGTCCGGAGGCGGAGTCAGTTGGACGGGGAAGGACGCCGAGACCTCAGTGTTGTTTCCGGTATGAATGAACTCAAACGGGCTCCCGTACTGGGTGCCAGGATTGCCGGTCGTCACCACGACGTAATAACCGCCGTCCAAACCCTCGGGCAGCGCGATGCGGCCGCTGCGATCATAGGTGTCGTTGATCGCTAAATGGCCGAAATGCTGGAACGACCAGGTCTTGGTGACCGGATGATTGCCCGCCGGATCGCTCGCCACGTAGACCTTGTCCAACCAGTCGCCGCGGTTGGTGACGCCGATACCGTCGTTTTCCACCGTCCAGGTGACGTAGACGGACTGGCCACTCCAGGCCTCGTCGGGTAGCTGGATGTCGCGCATGCGCAGATCCGCGTAGGGGATACGCATCACGTCGAACCACTCGTTCGACTCGTCAAAGTTGTCGCTCTCAAGGAAATTCTCGAAAACTTCGCTGTCGATATCCGACTTGACGAACAAGTGGTAACGGCCCACGAAGGCATTGGGCAGGCGAATGTCAAGGGTTTCGGTGTATTGGGCTCCCTGGTCGAGACCACCGGTGTGAGAAAAGCTCGCCAGCACGCGGTCATCGCTGTTGCCCAGCCGACTGTCGCTGGAGACGATCACCACGTCGCGCCAATCGTCGGTGAAACCGCGCCGGTTCCCAGATTGCGCACAGTCCAACTGACGGTCACTGTTGCCGGATCGGCGATCGTCTGCGCAGGCGCCACGACGTCACTGACGACCAGGTTGGCATACGGCGCCAGCTCGATTTCGAGCGGCTGGGCTATTTGATTATTGGCCTCACCCAAGACCTCCAGGACCTGCTGGTCGGCATCACTCACGATCAGGATGAAGAACTGCCCGGAGTACTCGATTGGCACCGAAAACGTCGCGGTCGCCGAACTCCCCTCGCCCGCGGCCATCGGTTCTTCGAAAGCGTGGCTGCTGACCAGCAGGTCTTTGCCCGATAGGTGAACGTCGCGAGACAGGTAGACGCGATCCGTCCAGCCGCCTAGAGTGGGCGCCGAACCGCGGTTCTCGGTGCGCCACGTGACCGACATTTCCTCGCCAGAGACCACGGATTCCGGGGCGACCGTCACGGTCGAGACCAGATCGGGATGCCGCAGACGCAGCGATTGGAGGGCTACGCCTAGATTGTTGTCCTCCCGATTTCGTTCGAAGATCTGTCGATCGGCATCGGTGGCAACCAGGATCTGGTAATTGCCGTCCGGCAGACTTGGCAGCGTCACGTCAACGGTCTTGGTGTATCGGCCGTCCACATCCAGGCCCTCGGAGCGGACGCGCGCGGCCAGTTGCCTTGAGTCCTTCGTGATCTCGGTGGTAGGCGAGATGTAAATGCGGTCGTACCATGGCGTCCACTCAGGAAGTTGCCCATCGTTGGTGACGGTCCACGAAATGCTGATCGTCGCACCGGGTTGGCCGAAGTCCGGCGCGTTGACGGAGACAACTTCGAGATCGGGAGCCGGCTTGATCTGAACCTCAATCTGAAGGCCAGCCACATTGTTGTTTTCGTACTCGCGTTCCCGAACCTGGTCTCCGGCGTCCGTCTTCACCAGCACGTAATAGGTACCGTCGTATGACAGAGGTACGTTGATCTGGCGGTTGACCGCGTACGGTTCGTCAACCTCGAGCGAACCGCTATGCGAGAACCGACCGACGAAGTAGTCGGTTTCCGGATCCAGCGTCGCGTCTGCGGACAGGTAGACGTCGTCTCCCCAATGCGCGATCGGAGTCGCACTTGTACCGAGGTTCTTGACCACCCAGGTGACTTCGACGGTATCGCCAGAGACGGGACTGTTATCGTCAACCGTGAGTGCCACGATCTGCAGGTCCGGAGGTGGGGGCGATTCGATGGCAAGGATCTCGCCCAAGAGGGAGTTGTTTGTCTCGTCGGTTTCCGTGATTGCGCCAGCCACGTCAATCTCGACGAACAGGCGGTATTCGCCGGAGACGAGCGATTCAATGTACGGCAGCGAGATCGTGGCGTGCCTTGCGCGGGCCGTGTCGGCATTCAGAGGATCCTCATCGCCGTATGACTGTTCGATCAGCAGCAGGTCGTCGCCATTCCCCTCGGGTATCAACCATACACGTTCCACCCAACTCTGTTCGGTGGTTGTCGATCCCGTATTACCAACGATCCACGAGACGGTCAAATCGCGGCCGAACACGGCATCGCTGTCGGCGGAGATCGAGGTCGCTTCCAGGTCGGGCATGGCAATCATGAAGGAGCTCTCGAAGACGTCGTCGCCGTCGCCGTCGCCCGGATCGAACGCTTCCCCGTTGATACCGTCCCCGTCCTGGTCCATTCGATTGCCGACGGCATCGGTGACACCGGGACCGATGGTCACCAGGTATTCGCCGTTAGTGCTCTGCTGAGCAAAGTAAACTGGCAGGGTAGTGCCCGATCCCCAGCCAACATAACTCACATTCACCGGTCCATCGGGCCCCACGATCCGTACGGCGTTGGTGGGGAAATCATAGCGACTGACGTAAGTATCAAAAGTCACATCGATCTGGCTGACATGCCCGCTAACCGTTCCCGTGGGTGTGACGGCTACAATCCGCGGTCCCGTCTTGTCAAGCGTCACGCTGGTCGAGTACGCCTCGGTCAGCGTGTTACCCGTCAGGTCTGGGATGTCGGGGCCAAAAGTCAGCTGGTACTCGCCCTCTTTGACCTGTGGAGCGACGTTGATCGAAAACTGCTTCGTGCTGCTGTGTGACAACGACAGCGCTTCGCGGTCAACAATTCCATCCGGTCCCGTCAGCGTCACGTCCTCGACCGAGAAACGGTCCACCTGCATTTCCTCGTTGAAAGCGATCGTAAATGTCGTCAGATCGCTGTTCACCGACCCCACCGGCACCACGGAAGTGACGAACGGCGACGTAACATCCAGCAGTAAAGTGAATACATCCAGCAAATGGTCGTCGTCGGCTTCGCCGGCGTTTCCATCGCCATCTTGGTCCAACGGGTTGCCCGCCAGGTCGCGAATCAGGGCCGGTGCCGAGACAAAGTAGGAGCCCGGTTCGATCAAGGCAGCAAAATCGATGCGGACCTCGAGGTCTTGGACGATGACGTTGGTCAAAGGTATCTGTTCACCGCCTGGCCCTGTCAGTTCCATTTGAGTCGCCAATTCCGCCGACCATTCCACGGCTTCACTGAACCGGATCACGCGACGATAGCTGGGTGCCTGCTCGGTGGGGCGTCCCGTCAGTTGACGCGGTGATTGTGTGTCGATGTTCACGGTCAGCGTGTTCCGCGACGGGGCTCCCGTGTCCGGGAAGAAGTCAGCCGAAACCGTATGCACGCCGTCTAAAAATGTGGGAGCCGTGAACGGATACGCCCCGGGGCTTGCCACGGTTCGCGTGGCATCGATCGAACCGTCACCATCAAAATCCACTTCGATCCGGCCCGCCTGGTTAACGACCATGTCGAACACCGGCGTGGTGGCGCGCGTCACGTTGTCGGTAGCCGATGTTCCGGTATCGCTGGCCGCCTGCAGATCGACGTCGATATACCCCGGAAGGATTTCGATCATCACCGTGATCTCGTCCAGGGCATTCGCCCCGCCGGCGTCTTGTGCTTGCACGGTGATGTGTTGCTCGCCAGGCGTCAGAGTGGAAATCTCCAGCAACTGCCCCACGCCGAGATGCCCGTCGATGTCGGAAGTCCAGCTATAGGTGACCGGCTCGACGCCTTCCGCAAACTGTGCGCGAAATACAATGCGGTCCAACTCAACATAATAGTCGTCATTCAGGGGCGAGGTGATGTGGACTTGAAACCCTTCCGAGCCGGGCTGTGTCCAAGCCACCGCCGGTTGAGTTAGTTCGCCATCCGACCAGGCTACCGCATACAACGTTCGTCCGTTTGCCTGGGCACCGATCGGAACTTGACCGAGCGTGCCCCAGGTGAAGAACTGACCACCCAGGTCATTGGGTGCTGTTGTTAGCGGATTTCCCTCGTCGACGGTCGTGTACCACACATCTTCGATGGTGCCGCTGAAAGGATCGACTTGAATGGCACTGTTGAGAGAATTGATGCCGGTCTGATAGCGCTCGCTACCGGTCCCCAAAACGAGCCCGCCTCCGACGGCCTTGAGATGATAATAGTAGTTCTCCGTCTCGCTTGAAGTGATGGATTCGATTCGAGCGTCAGTAATGATTCCAGGGGTCGTCGCCTCTGCGTACCAATCGGCTATGGCTTGCCAATCGGTTGCGTAGGCGTCTTCGTTCTCGGAAAGGTCAAGGATCCAAACCTGGTCGAAATCCTCCTGTGACAGCTGCTCGGCGACCTGTCCTTCTTCGTTCAAATTCACCCATTTGGCCCGTGCTCCCGCAGCTAGCAAGGCGTCATGGAGAGAGTTGGCCTTGTAGGAGGATGTGCCGAAGGTGCTGACCAGCAGCACAGCTTGTTCGACGGCCGACAGAGTAACTCGTCCCGTAAATGTGTCCTGGTTCTGCTCCTCTTCGCCACCGGCCCCGTCTGCGTCTTGATCCATCGCGTCGCCCGTCGTGTCCGTTACTTGCGGGCCGATTGTCAAGGTGTATTCACCGGGTGCAATCTGAGCGTCGAAGCTGATTCGATAGACATTATCGGGATACGCACCCACACCGCTGGGAGAGTAGACGCCACGCGGACCGACAAGGGTGGCGTTTTCCAACAGAGAATTTCTGGAAATTGGCTCATCAAACCGGACGAGGAACTGCGTGATGGCAACATCCACTACACCGGCAGGCTCCGCGGATAGAACCCGAGGCCCATTGTCGGTGACCGCGTCCAGGTAGAACCCGTCGGCTTCGTAACGAGCAATGAACTTCGCAGCGCCGACCGCTGTGGCGCCATGGATCAGGTCAAACTGGCCATCGTGGGCTGCAAACGGAATCACGCGGTATGTCTGGCCAACGATCGGTGCGTTACCGTACGGTGCCGTAAGCCGCAAGTCACCATCAAAAACTGCGGTACCCAAGACGTGCAGAAGATCGAAGCCGCCCTCGGCGCCGAGACCGCCTACCCCGAGTGCCAACTCGCCCCCGCTCTGCGTATAGTCTCCGTCGATTGTCAGCGTGCCGATTGCCGATTGGGTGTTGCCGGGTGTAACCACGCCGGAATTCACCAGATTCCCTTCCAGCACGCCGGCACCGGATAGGCGGCTATCGGTGTCCAGGTTTAGCGTTCCACTCACCACGCGTCCGGTTCGACTCGAGCGTCAATTCAGTTGCTTCAACCAATACGTCTCCGGAACCGAAGTGAAGTGTCTCTCGATTGTCGAAGCTCAGTTTGCCAAACACACTCTGAACGCTGTTGATCGACGACAAGTCCAGATTGCTTCCCTGGTTGACCAGCAACCGCAGCTGTTTGCCGTAGCCGTTGGACAGCCGCAGAGTCTGGAGGCTTGACAAGTCGAGCTGCCCGTTGGAAATGGCTCTGATGACGGTCGTCTGCGCGCTTCGATCGCTCAAATCGAGCAACTCCAGTTCGGAAAGGTCCAGCTGCGTGTAGGGGCCCTGCACGGAGAACACGGCGTCGCCTCCGACAGACGAATCGCCTCGGTAACTGGTGACATCCAGGGAAAGTGAAGCACCATCGCGGAGCTCGAACTGCGAACCGTCGATGGAGAACGTTGTCGGGATCTCCAGGGTCTGGTTGGCTCCCAGTTCCAACTGGCTGCCGGTGAAGGACTCCAGTAGCGGCGCGGAGAGCTTGCTGCCGTCTCCCAGTGTCATCACGACACCGTCGACACTCTGCAGCGTCGGCAGCGTGTACTGTCCGCCAGCGGGAACCGCGATATCGCCACCCTGCCAATGGGCTCAGCTGCGGGAGATTCAGTTGCGCGTCGGTGCGCAGCTGGAAAGTTGTGTCTGTGACGGTATCCAACTCAGGCAATGTCGTTTCGGCGGCATCCGTGATGAAGAACACGGGAGCACCCGCGGACACGATCGCGGAAAGTCTGGGCAAGAGAACTTCACCTGTGCTGCCAACGACCACGTCCAGGCGGCTGGTGGTGGTCTTGGGGCCGCTGAGAGTCTCCAGCGCGCCGAAGTTGATCGTGCCCCCCGCAGCTGCGCGAATCGACAAGTCGGAGTAAGCTGACCCGCTGGTGTCAATCACCCTCAGAGAACTCAGGTCCAGCAGCGAGTTCTGTCCCACGACCGAGAACGGCGTAACGTCTTGGCTCGACTTTGTGAATTCGTAGCGGACGACTGGCAGAGCAAGCTGGGATCCTCCGCTGATGGCCAAGGTCGAATTGTCGATCACGGATAGTGCGGGTGCCACGAGCGTCTGCCCAGCGCCGAATTGCAGAGATCCATCTGTCAGCGACTGCATATTCGGGACCCGCAGCGTGGCGCCTTGATCCAGACGGATGTTCGTTCCCGTCATCCGCCGCACTTCCGGCATCGCAAACTCGCCGTCGGTTGGGACATGGATATCGGCATCATGCCAGGCCGTCAACAACGGGAGCGAAAGTGTAACACCGGGCGGCAATTCGAAGCTTGTCCCTTCGGCGGTTGTCAACGCGGGAAGAGTCAACGACGCCTCTGTCGTGTCGAAAACGATCTGGCCGCCTGGTGACTTGGTTTTCTCCAGGGCATCCAAGTTGAGACTGCCGCTCGTTCGCGTAATGATCCGGAGATGGTCGTTCACCGAGTGGGGGGCCGAAATCCACTCCAGACCGGACAGATCGATTTGGCCGCCATCGGTTGCCTGGATGTTCTGGGCGTATCCATCCGTCGTCCCGTCGCTGAAATGCTTCAGTGCGGATAGATCCAGCCGCGAGCCGGTGCCTTCGACCAGGAACAGGCTGTGCTGCGTCCCGCCAATTGTCGCCGTGTAGCTCGTCGCAGGGACGGCCAGCCTGGCATTGTCGCGGAGCAAGAACCGCGTGTCGTCGATATCGGTCACGTGCGACCAGGCAAGATCGTGATCCCCCTCCAGAATCACGGTGCCTCGAGTGAACTTCACCAGTTGCGGCAGCTCAACCCCAGCACCACGCGAGGCGATCAGCGTCAGCCCGGAAGCGTCTGTCAGCTGCGGGGCATGCAACGCCGCTCCCAAAGGCAGGGTGACGGAACCATTAGTCCATGTGGACAGTGCGGCGAAGTCAACCTTCACACCCGGCAGGACGTCCAGGTGCATGTTGGAAACGGTGTTCAACTTTGGCAGCGACAGGTCGAGCCCGCCGACATCGAACCACGTCTGGCCTCCGGCCGACGTAATCGTGTCCAGCTCGGGAAGCTCGATTTGGCCGCCGCTGTGAGACACAAAACGCAACTGGTCTTTAGAACGTACTGGTGCGGAAATCGAATCCAGCGCGGAAAATCGGATGTTGCCGCCCGCTGAAACTTCGACGATGTGCTGAGCGGCGGCATCGTAGGTCGAGTGAATCCACCACTGGTCGTCGATTGAGGCCAGCTGCGGAAAGCTCAGCACCGTGCCGTCTCCTTCGGCGCGGAACAAGGTCTGCGCCGAAGAAAGGTCGCGAGCCGAGTAGCTGGTTACCGGGACAGTCAGCTCGGCTCCGGCGCGCAACCGGAACCGTGAATTGTCGATGTTGGACAGTTGCGGCGCGTCAAAAACGTCCCCGCCAGCGATATCCAGCGTACTGCGCGTGAATCCGTGCAGGTTTGGTGCCTCGATTGTCCCTCCACCTGCGAAGGTGACGTCCAGGTTCGAAGCGTTCTGGAGGGCGGGCAAGCGGTAGATGCCCGCGGCTGGCACGTGAACAGATCCGCCATTCCACGACTTCAATTGGAGCAGTTCCAGAGTCGCCGCAGGTGTCATCAAGAAAACCGTGTTTTCGATCGTCTCCACTTTCGGCAGCGAGAAAGCCAATGACGTCACGTCAAAACGAGTCTCTCCTCCAGCCGATGTGACGGTCGTCAGCGCCGGCAGCTGAACTACACCGCCACTGTTCAGGGCCCAGTGCAACCGATCTCCGGAGCGACCGGGCGCTGCGATTGTCTCCAATGAAGCGAAGCGAATCTCTCCCCCCGTCGTCGCCCGAATCACGTGCTGCTGCGGATCCGTGTACGAAGAAGAGATCGTCCAGCCGTCGTTCAACGTGCGAAGCTGCGGTAGGTCCAGCAGCGTGCCGTGGCCGTCCACGTCGAACAATGTCTGGCTGGTCGGCAGATCGACGGCCGAGTAACTCGTTGCGGGCAGTGTCAGCTGCGCTCCGGCTCGCAGTGTGAACCGCGAGTTGTCGATGTTGCCCAGCAGGGGCGCAGTGAACGCCTGGTTGCCGTGCAAGCTGAGGCGGCTGAAAGTCAGGCTGTCCAGGGAGTTGGCGGTCAGTTGTCCGTCGCCGATGAAGCGGATGTTCAGCCGCGTCGCATCCCGCAATACGGGCAGCTCGTAAGCTCCGGCGTCAGGTACGATCAACTCACCGCCGTCCCAGGACTCCAGTGACGCAAGCTCCAGCGTCGCACCGTAGCCGAAGTCGAAACTCGTATTATACACGCTCCGTAAACTGGGCAACGCATACCGCTCGCCTTCCACTTCGAACCATGTCATCCCGCCGGTCGAGTCGATCGACGTCAGCGTCTGAAGGTCGATTTGCCCACCGCTGTGGATGACAAACCTCAGCTGATCCACGTCGCGACTCGGCGCAATCACCGTCTGCAATGCCGAGAGGTTGATTCGTCCTCCATTGGTGGCCTGGATCCGATGCGACGTGGCGGCGGTCAACGAGGAGGAAATGTACCAGGAATCGTCCAGCGTGGTCAGGGTTAGCAACTCCAGCGTGGTGCCTACTCCGTCAACAGAGAAGAGTGTCTGGTTCGACGGCATGTCGGTGGCGGAATAGCTGGTCGCGTGAATGGACGCCGAGGCTCCCTCGCTGAGATTGAATCGTGTGTTATCGATGTTGGTGAGGTTGGGAGTCGTTAGCACTCCCCCTTCGATTGTGAGGACACCGTTCTCGAAAGAAGTAACGAGCGGCAGGTGCAACGAACTGCCTTGCAGAGCGTTGAGCGTTGCGCCGTCGATCCAGGTGTGCGAATTGGCTGTGAAGTCAACTCCCGACCCCGTCACCGTGAGAGCCGTGTTTTCCTCCAGCTGCAAGGTGCCATCGACATAGGAGTCCGCCTTCACCGTGAGCGATCCAGAGGTGACCACCAGTGATTCTGAGCTTTGCAGGCTGCGGACAACATAATCCCCGGAAATCGTGATCGTCTGCTCACCACCAGGAACGTCGATCACGACGTCTTCAAACTGGATCGGGATTCGGCCTGTACTCCAGTTGTTCGGATTGCTCCACGCGCCGCTGCCAGCCGCGACCCAGTAAACGGTTCCTGCCGACGGCGGATCACTGGCGGGCTGGACATCGAAGGTTTCGGAGGGAGATGTCTGAGTTGGATCCGCCGGCGGAGTCTTCGGAGGCGCGGGCCCTGTTGCCTCGGAGAAGGTGGCGGCTGTCGCGTCTTCTACCGTCCCTATCTGCACGTTGTCGGATGTTCGCAACAGGCCAGTCAGATCAATCGTGCCGCCGGATCCCGATGTGATCTTCAGAACATCCTCGTTGCGATACGGTCCGACGATGGTATCCACTCCGGACAAATCGATCTGCCCACCTGAGATAGCCTGAATCGTATGCGTGATGACGCGCCAGCTGTAGCTGTCGTCGAAGGCGTCGTTAATACTGTGCAACGACGACAGATCCAGCATCGTGTCCGCGCCTTCGGCTGAAAATAGCGTTTGATTGTCCGTCAGATCACGGGCGAAATAGCTGGTCGCGGCGACGCTGAGTTAGAGCCCCCGGAAAGTAAGAACCGCGAGTTGTCGATCGAGCGGAACGGCGCCGTAGTCAACGTCTGATCGGCGCCCAAGTGCAATGTGCTGTTAGTGAAGGAGGATAGTTGAGGAGCCGACAAAGTTCCGCCTGCGCCGATTTTCAGGGTCACGTCTTTCGCCTCGACGAGAGCTGGAAGTCGGTATTCGCCGTCGGATGGTACCGACAGTGTGCCGCCGGTCCAAATCGCCAGATTCGGCAGAACAAGCTCGCCGCCTGCCGACATCGTAACGATCGTATTCTGCACTTTGGCCAGGGCCGGTAAGGACCAGCTCGACGCGTCCGTCTGTAGATGGATCTGTCCCCCGTCAGCCTTCGTTTCGACCAGACTTCCCAATGGAATTTGACCACCGTCCGAGGCCATCAACTCGAGGTGCGCCGTGTACCGCGAGGAACCCTGCAACACGTTGACAGCCGACAGGTCGATCGTTCCGCCCCCCGTGGCCTGGATCTTATGCGTGTAGCTCGATACCAAGTCGTCATCCAGAACCTTCAAGGAACTCAAATCCAGTAGCGTTCCCGGGCCGTCAACGGAGAACAGCACCACGTTGGCTCGGACGTTAGCCGCCGAGTAGCTTGTGGTCGGCAGCGACAATTGGGCCCCGCCGCTGAGCGCGATCCGTGAATTGTCAATGGTCTTCAGCAGCGGCGCTGTCAAAGTCTGGTCGGCACCGAGCGTCAGCACCCCGGATGTAAAGTCACGCAGGTTGGGCAGCTGCAAAGTGCCGCCCTCGCCGATGCTGATCGTTGTCCCGTCCAAGGCGGACACCGCCGGCAGTGCGTATGTGGCGCCGGCCGGGACAGAGATAGTCCCCGCGTCCCAGTGCGTCAGGGCGTCCAGCGTAAGCGTTGCCCCGTGGGGCAGCGAAAAACTCGTGCCCTCGATCTGGCTCAACTTCAGAAAGTTGGGCGAGGTGTCGTCGAGATTTAACTCAATCTGCCCGCCGGCGGAGGTCGTCTGTCGCAGTCCCGACAGGTCCAGGCTCCCACCATCGTTGCTCACGAAACGGAGTCGATCACCGTCGCGAACCGGCCCGGTGACCTGTTCCAGCCCCGACAGGTCCAGCTGAGCGTTCCATTCGGCCCTGACCGTGTGCGTCCGATCGTAGTACGTGGAACCGTCGTCCCAGGAATCGTCAAGAAACTTTGAGCGAAGACAGGTCCAGCGACGTGCCCGTTCCTGTCACGAAGAACAGCGTTTTGTCTCCCGCGTGAGCTGCGGCCGTGTAGTTGGTAATCGGAAGGCTCAGCCCAGCACCCTCGGAGAGATTGATCGCGGAATTGTCAAATTCGGAAAGCTTGGGAACGTGCAGCGTCTGATTGGCGCCCAGTTCGAGTGTCCCGCCGGTAAAGGAGACGAGGTTCGGTAGTGCCACCGAGGCCCCCACTGCCACACTCATCGTCGAATCGGTCCACTGTCGCAGCGCCGGCAATGAGAGTTGTGCATGAAAGGCCGTGATGAAGGTCGTCCGGGATGCCCGCTCCAATAGTGGCAAACTCCAGGATTCCTCGTGAAGATCGAAACGGAACTGGCCACCGCCGGATGTGTCGCGCAGGGTGTCCAACGCGATCTGGCCGCCTCGCCGCGACACAAACTCCAAGCGATCTTCGCTGCGAGTCGGAGCGACCGCCGCCTTGACGCCTGACAGATCGATTCGCCCCCCGTCGCTTGCCTGGATCAGATGTCGATTCGAGGTGGAAGAGCTGTCATTCCAGCTGTCGTCGATTGCCTGCAGCGCTGACAGGTCAAGGACCGTCCCGGCGCCGGTCACCGTAAACAGCGTCTGGTTACCGGGAATACCCGTGGCGGAATACGACGTCGCCGCAATGGTTAGCTGCGCGCCTGCGCTCAGAGCAATTTGCGAAGCATCGATGTTGGCCAACTTCGGCGCGGCGAAGGTGCCGCTGCCGGGCAAATCGAGCGAGCTGCTGGTGAACGCAACCAGCTTGGGTAGATCGAACGATCCGCCCAGTGGTACGGTGACCGACCCGTTGTGCCAGCCCCGAAGCTCGGGCAGTGACACCGCAGCCCCCGTATCGCTGATCAACGTCATGTTGACGGCCCGGATCAGCTTCGGCAATCCCCACGTGATCGCATCCATGTCGAAGCGAAATTGTCCTGTTCCCGACAACTCCTGAAGGGCGTCCAGTTCGATGCGCCCCCGCGCCGTGTAAGCATGTCGAGGCGATCCTCGCTGCGTGCGGGTGAAGTAATGATCTTCAGGCCCGATAGATCGATCACGCCGCCGTTGAGTGCCCGGATCGTATGGCTATAGGCCGTTAATGTACCGTCGTTCCAGGCATCGGTGATCCGCTGAAGCGAGGAGAGATCGAGTTGCGTACCGGCGCCTTCCACCGAGAACAATGTCTGGTCCCGGGGGATTCCAGTGGTTGTGTAGCTGGTCGCTTCAATGGACAGCTGCGCCCCATCTCGCAGCACGAATCGCGAGTTGTCGATATCCTCCAGGTTCGCTGCCAGCAACTGTCCTCCATTGAGCGTGAGGGTGCTGTGGTTGAATGAACGCAGACCAGGTGCTTCATACGTTCCGCCAGCAGGGACGCTCAATGAGCCGCCGGACCACGTGGAGAGTGCAGGCAGCTTCAACGAGGCGCCGGCGGGAGTAAGAAAGGTCGTGTTGGCCGCGGACTCCAAAGCCGGTAGCTCCCAGGAGAATGAATCGATATCAAATTGAGTCGTTCCCCCACCGGAAGTCCTCTGCAGAGAGTCGAACTTGATATCGCCGGTGTGACGAGTGTAGAAGTCGATCCGGTCCTCTGACCGCGCTGGCGACACGACGGAACGAAGCCCCGACAGATCCAGCAGGCCACCTTCGATCGCTCGCACCGTATGCACGTAGGCGGTTGAGGTCCCGTCATTCCAGGCGTCGTCAAGGGTCTGCAGCGTGGACAAGTCCAGCACCGATGCCGCGCCTTCCACGGCAAACAGCAATTGGTTCTTGGTGATTCCGGCAGCCGTGTAATGGGTCGCGGGAATCGTAACTTGAGATCCTCCCGAGACCAGCACTCTCGAGTTGTCGATGTCCGTCAGCTGGGGGACATCCACACCGCCACCGTCCACTGCCAGCAGACTGTGAGTCAGCGAAGTCAGGTTGGGAGCGTCGACGGTTGCTGCGGTGGGTACTGTGACTGTGCTGCGATGCCAACTGCGCACCTGGGGAAGCGATACCACATCGTTGTTCCCAATGACCAACGTGGTGTTGTCGAGGGATTCCAACAGGGGAAATTCCCACGTGTTCAGATCGAGATCGATGCGGATTTGGCCGGAATTGGAGACGGTCGATCGCAAGGCATCCAGCTCGATCTGCCCGCCCGTTAGGGCAACAAGATCCAAGCGGTCCTCGCCGCGGATCGGCGCCTCGATCGTGTCGAGTCCCGATAGATCGATCTGCCCGCCATTCACCACGCGGATCGTGTGCACACGCGTGTTACTGTTGCTGTCATTCCAATTGTCGATCAACTGCTCCAGCGAAGAGAGATCCAGACGCGTCCCCACTCCTTCGACGGAAAAGAGCGTCTGGCTACTGGCCAGCCCAGCGGCCGAGTAGCTCGCCGCTGCCACGGTCAGATGTGCGCCGCCGCTGAGCACAAAACGAGAGTCATCTATGTTCGTCAGAAGGTGGAAGTCGAGCGTCTGGGCGTCCTGTACGGTCAACGTACTGCTGGTAAAGGAAGCCAACTGTGGTGCCGAGAACGAACCCGTGGCGGGCAGCGTCAGCGAGCCGCGATCCCATGATTCCAGGACCGGCAGGTCCAACGACCCATTTGGGCTCCACCACATGCTGGTGCCGTTGGTGGCGATGAGTGCGGGCAATGCGACCGACGGTGTGTCGAAGACGAACCACACCTGTCCGGAGTTGGAGAAAGTCCTTTCCAGCGAGTCGAGATCGATAGTGCCGCCGTTGCCGGCGCGAATATCCAGCCGGTCTTCGCCGCGGGCCGGAGCCGTCATCGATTGAAGCCGGGATAGATCGATGTGACCGCCGTTGGTTGCCTGAATCGTGTGCACACGCGTGTTACTGTTGCTGTCGTTCCAGCGATCGTTGATGGTCTCCAAGGCCGAAAGATCCAGGAGCGTATCACGGCCTTCGACATGAAACAACGTCTGCGTACTTCCCAATCCCGTGGCGTCGTAACTCGTCACGGTCGAGACGAACTGGGCACCGCCCTTGAGCATGAAGCGAGTATTGTCGAGACTCGCCAAGTTTGGCGCTGAGAATGTCCCCGGACCGTCGATCGACAACAGACCGTTCCCGAACGTCGTCGCCTGCGGCATCCGAATGGACGCACCGTGCAGCGCCTCCAAATGGGCCCCGTCAATGGCCACCTCTCCGGTTGCGGTAAACTCGACGCCCGCGCCCGATGCCACCAGCACGGCAGAAGCGTTGATCGTCAGCGAACCGTCAATGGCGGAGTCCGCATTGACCGTCAGCGAACCGCCGGCGATGACCATGGCTTCGTGGCTATACAGGCTGAGGATGGAGGAGGCACCGCTCGAATATGTGACGGTCACGTCCACGTCGGGCCGATTGATTACAACTCGATCGCCCGGGCCGGGCACACGTCCCGTACTCCAGTTGGCGGCATCGTCCCAGGCCCCGCTGACGTCCGACATCCAAAAAACATCGCCGTCATCGAAATCGCTGGTGGGGCTACTCCATCCCCAGGCATCTCCCCGGGGCGAAGTTTCGTTATCACTGGTCGGACCCGCGTCGTTCCCTGATACGGATGCGCTCGTCGACGACGATGCAGCGCAGTTGATCCTCACGTTTGATGTGGTAGTGACATCTGGATCGAAGACGATTTCGCCGCCATCCGAACAACGAATGTCCAGGTAGTCGTTGTAGGAATCCTGGGGGCCTGTGATAACATCCACCTGGGACAAGTCGATCTTGCCACCCTGTGTGGCCTCAATAGCATGGATGTACTGATACCAGTAATAGGCAGAGAAATCGTCTTTAATCGTCTTGAGTCGCGAGAGATCGAGATGGCTGCCGCCGCCGTTGACGGAAATCAGTGTGTAATTGCCACTCAAATCCGTTGCAGCATAACTGGTGATCGGCAAAGCCAGCTGCGCACCACCGCTGAGCATGATCCGCGTGTTATCAACGCTCTGCAGTTTGGGCATCGTCAGAGTTTGGTTCGCGGCAGTCAACTGGAGGATTCCGTGTGTGAAGGCAGTCAACTCTGGGAGCGTGACGGAACCGCCATCGGGTGCGGTGAGCGTACCACCTTGCCAGTTGGTCAGGGCGGGCAAGGTAAGGTGCTCGTTGGCAGGCAAGACAAACGATGCGTTGACCAACGACTCCAGCTTCGGCAGATCCCACGTGCCGGAAGGCGTCTCGAACACAATCTGCCCGCTGTTGGAACCAGCAATCTGCCGGAGATTGTCAAGGTCGAGTAACCCGTCATCGCGAATGAGTTGCAGCTGATCGTAGGAATAGCGCGGTGTCGTAATCGACTCCAGACCGGAAAGATTCACTTGGCCGCCGTTCCGGGCCACGATTGTGTGCGTGTCGTAATATCCATCGAAGTCGTCGCTGATCGATTTGAGGCTGGACAGATCAAGAACGGCACTATCACCAACCGCGGAAAACAGGGTGTAGGAGTCATCCAATTCGGCGGCAGAGTAGTCCGTGATTGGCAGGGTCAGGTGAACGCCGTCGGTCACCGCGATGCACGTGTTGTCAATGTTCGCCAGTTTCGGCGATGTCAACGTCTGGTTCTGACTCAACTGAATCCAACCGTGAGTGAACGCGGTGAGGTTTGGCAGATTGAACGTGCCACCTTGCGGTATATTGGTCGTTCCACCGGACCAGGCCGTCAGTTTGGGAAGATCCAGCGTGCCGCCGTCCGGCAGCTCAAAACGCACATTGCTGAGCGTTGCTGCTTCGGGTAGTACGAGATAAGTTGTATCCCAGACGAAACGCACTTGTCCCCCGGCGCTGGTGACGTGCGCGAGGTGGCTGAGATCGATCTCACCTCCTCCGGTGGTGACTAGTACCAAGCGGTCTTCATAGCGAACG
This sequence comes from uncultured Planctomycetota bacterium, assembly GCA_963700575.1. GTDB lineage: Bacteria > Planctomycetota > Planctomycetia > Pirellulales > Pirellulaceae > JAJRVM01. The sequence continues at coordinate 434,802 of CAVOYC010000007.1, forward strand.
GGCGATTGAATCGACTCCAGCCCCGTCAGCAGTATCTGCCCCTCGTTTGCCGCGATGGTGTGCGCGTTCACCGTGCTCGTGTAATCGTCCCAAGCGTCGTCGATGGAGCGCAGCGAAGCCAAATTCAACACGGTGCCCGCTCCACTGACCGAGAACAGCGTCTGGTTCCCGGGGATACCGGTGGCCGAATAGTGAGTGACTGGCAGCGTCAATTGGGCTCCGCCGGTCAGCGCGATACGGGAGTGGTCGATGTTGACCAGCTTGGGCACGTTGAGCGTCTGGTCCGCGCCCAATTTGAGCAGTCCCTGCGAGAAGGTGGCCAATTCCGGCAGGTCCACGGTTCCGTTTTCCGGAACGTCGATGGTACTGCCTGACCAGGAGGTCAGAGCTGGTAAGCTCAACTCGGAGCCGGCGGCCAGGACGAAATACGTGCTGCTCAACGCGGTGGCTTTGGGGAGTTCCACCTGCGCGGCCTTGAAATCGATCTGCACCTGTCCGCCCGCCGTTGACACGTGAACCAGCCCGCTCAGGTCGATTTCGCCATCCTCGTTCGCGATCAGGTCCAGTCGGTCCTCGCCGCGCACCGGAGAGGTGATCGTCTCGAGTCCCGATAGATCGATGCGGCCGCCGGTTGCCATGAGCGTGTGCACACGTGTATAGCTATGGCTGTCATTCCACGCGTCATTGATACTTCGCAGGGACGAGAGGTCCAGCAGCGAGTCCTGCCCGGTCACTGAAAATAGTGTGTAGTTGTTGGACAGGGCCGTGGCCGAGTAGCTCTCGATGGGCACTGTCAACTGGGCTCCGTCGGTGACATATATTCGCGAGTTGTTGATGTTCTCGATGTTAGGGAACGTCAGCGTCCGATCAGCTCCAAAGCTGATCGAGCCGTACGTGAACGATCGCAATTCCGGTAAATTGTACGTGCCGTTAAGAGGTACGTTGATCGTGCTTCCGGACCACGCCGTCAGTTTCGGCAGATCGAGCTTGACCGCTTCGGGCAGATCGAAGTCCGTGTTGCTCAGCGCTACCAGTTCTGGCAACTCGAGAACGGTCGTGTCAAAGTCGAATCGCACTCGCCCACCAGCGGTGGTGACGCGTGTGAGACCGTCCAGGTCGATCTGGCCTCCGCCCGTCGTCACCAGGTCCAGCCGGTCTTCGCCACGCGCGGGCGATTGAATCGACTCCAGACGGGAAAGCAGAATCTGCCCCTTATCCGCTGAGATCGTATGCACGTACGCCGTACCTGTGCCGTCGTTCCAGGCGTCGTTGATCGAACGCAATGAGGACAGGTCTAACCGCGCGCCGGCTCCCGCTACCGAGAACAGTGCTTGGTTGCCAGGGATACCGGTGGCCGAGTATCGGGTAACGGGAAGAGTCAACTGGGCTCCACCTGTCAAGGCGATGCGCGAATGGTCGATGTTGACTAGGTGGGGGACATTCAGAACCTGGTCTGTCCCCAGGTCGATCTGCCCGTACGTGAACGTATCGAGTTTGGGTAGATCCAGGGTCCCGTTCTCGGGCACGTTCAGCGTACTGTTCGCCCAGTACGTTAATTCCGGCATGCTGAGCGTCGAGCCGGCGGTCAGGACGAACTCTGTCTTGTCTAACGACGCGAGATGGGGCAACCGCAGATCTGTGGATTTGATATCAAAACGCACGCGGCCGCCTGCGGACGACACGCGTGCCAATCCGTCCAGATCAATTTCGCCCCCGTCCTGCGTCACCAAGTCCAATCGGTCCTCACCACGGACCGGGGAAGTGATTGTCTCGAGCTTCGAGAGATCGATGCTCCCTCCGGTAGCGGTGATCGTGTGGACGCGGGTATTGCCGTTATTGTCGTTCCACGCGTCGTTGATGCTTCGCAGCGAGGAAAGATCCAGCCGTGTTTGCTCGCCACTCACGGAGAACAACGTCCGGTCCCCGTAGATACCGGTCGCCGAGTAGTGCGTCACGGGCAACGACAATTGCGCCCCGTCGGTCAGCGCGATGCGGGAATTGTCGATATTGGATAACAGCGGTGAAGTAAGCTGCTGATCTGCCCCCAAGTTAATCGTGCCCCAAGTGAACGACGTTAGCTCGGGCAGACGAAGCGTCCCGCCGGAGGGTACGTTGATGGTGCCTCCGGACCAGGATCTCAGAGCTGGCAGGTCCAGAGTAGACGCATCGGGGAGGACAAACAGCGCATTGGTCAGCTCGGCAACCTTTGGTAACTCCCAGGCCGTCTTATCCGTATCAAATCGCACTTGTCCGCCGCTGGAGGAAACCAACAACAAGTTGTCGAGATCGATCTTGCCGTTTTCGCGCTGGACGAAATGGAGGCGGTCTTCGGAACGATATGGGGTACTGACAGTTTCCAGGTTCGACAGATCGATGCGACCGTCCGTCACTTGCATAACGTGAATGTACGCAGTTCCCGTACCGTCGTTCCAGTTGTCATCCAGAATTCTCAGTGAGGAGAGGTCGAGCAGTGAATTTTCTCCCGTGACGGAAAACAGCGTCTGATTCCCGGGAATACCAGTGGCGGAATAGCGGCTTACCGGCAGCGACAATTGCGATCCCCCCGAAAGCGAGATCCGTGTGTTGTCGATGACCGACAAATTCGGGACGTCTAGTGTCTGGTCGGCCCCCAGCGCAATCGTGCCGTACGTGAGCGCAGTCAGCTTCGGCAAGTGATACGATCCCCCGGTGGGCACATTGATCGAGCCGGCGTACCAATCGCGTAAGGCCGGCAGGCTGAGCGTACTGTTCTCGGGCAATACGAACGCGGTCCGCTGCAGCGACTCCAGTTGCGGCAGCTCGAACCGCGCATCTTCGATATCAAAGCGAAGCTTGCCCGCATTGATGCCGGCTCGCCGCAGACTCGTCAGCTCAATCGCCCCCCCGCCGCGTGTGATGAACTCGAGTGTGTCCTCGCCGCGAGCCGGTGCCCAGATCGATTCGACAGCCGGCATCCGGACCTGCCCACCGTCCAGAGCTTCGATGGTATGAACGTAGGCGGTTCCTGTGCCGTCATTCCAGCCGTCGTCAATCCAGCGCAGTTGAGGCAGTTCCAATTTCGTGCCATCTCCCTCGACCCAGAACAACGACTGGTTTCGGGTAATCCCCGTCGCGGTGTACGTCGTCACAGGTAACGACAACTGCACGCCGCCACTGAGCCAGATCCGCGAGTTGTCGATGTTGGCCAGTTTCGGGACGGCAATGCTCTCACCAGCAGCCACATACAGCGTGCTGTGGGTGAATGACTCCAAATTCGGCAACTCGACCGCGGCGCCGCTGGGCAAGTCAAGCGTGCCTCGTTCCCAGGATTTCAGCGATGGAAAACTCCACGTGCTGTTGTCTGGCATAACGAGTGCGGTATTGGTGACCGTTTCCAACAGGGGCAACCCCCATTGCAGCTCTTCTATATCCAGCCGTACTGCGCCAGAGTTGATGCCAGCCTGCCGGAGTCCCAGCAGGTCAATCGTGCCACCGCTCCGCGTGATCAGATCCAGACGATCTTCACTGGCGCGGGGGCGGCAATGGACTCAAGCTGCCCAAGCTTGATCCGCCCGCCATCGGTTGCCTTGATGGCATGGGAACGCACAGTCCCGCTGCTGTCGTTCCAGCCGTCTTGGATCGTCCGCAACGATGAGAGATCGAGGGTCGTCGCTGTCCCCTCGGCCGAAAACAAGACCCGGTTGGAAGCAAGTTGTGTGGCGGAATAGCTGACGGCCTGTAGCGCCAGTTGGGCACCGCCGCTGAGGAAAAACTGCGAGTTGTCGATGATCGTGATGTTCGGCGCTGCCAAAGTTTCGTCCGCGCCAAGCGTGAGCGTACTGGACGTGAACGTCCTCAGCTTGGGCAACTTCCACGTGCCGCCCGTCGGCGGGTCCAGGGAACTTGTCGTCCATGCAGTCAGAGCGTCGAGCGTCAAGTCGGAACCCTCGGGCAAAGCAAATGTTGTATTGGCCAAGGATTCCAAAAACGGGAAGACGACCGAGTCTTGGTCCCAGTCAAATTGCACTTGGCCTGAACGGGACGATACTTCGCGCAAAGCTCCCAGCTCGATTTGGCCGCCGTCTCGCGTTTCAAACTCGAGCCGGTCCTCTCCGCGGTATGGCGCGGAAACGCTTTCCACCGAAGACAGTTCAATCTGACCGCCACCGGTGGCGCGAATCCAATGTGTGCGTGTATTCCCATTGCCGTCGTTCCAACGGTCATCAATGGTACGCAGGTTAGGCAGCTCGAGCCGGGTTTGCGGACCGTTGACCGAGAACAGTGTCTGTTCGCCAGGAATTCCCGTCGCGGTGTACGTGGTGGCCGGCAGGGACAACTGAGCATTGCCACTCAGGACAAAACGCGTGTTATCAATATTGGTGAGCTTCGGCGCATTCAGGTTGCCGGTCCCACTAATAATGACGCTGCCACGCGTCAACGAATAGAGTTCTGGAAAAACAAGTTCACCGCCAGCCTTGGATTCAAGGTGTCCCTGATCGATCAGGGCGGTGTCGGCTGTAAACGATGCTGGATCTGGCTTTTCGCCCGCGTTGACTACCAGCTTGCCGCCACCACGGATCGTGAACTCTTCGTTGGCGGCTGACGCGGCCAGCACAATCAGCGTGCCGCCCTCAATATGGAACGGAGCGTCACTGATAATGCTGTCGACCGTGGTCTGTCCGCTGGAGTAATAGACATCTCCCGCATCAGGTCCAATGACGACATCGTCGCCAGATGTGGGCAGACGATCATCTTCCCAGTTGAAGCGATTGTGCCAGGAGCCGTCTTGACCCTCGCCATCCCAGGAGAGAACGGCCAGCAGTTGCCGCTCTTCGAGCGGCTCCATGAGCAGGCGTCGTTCAGAGATTTGGCGATTCCGTTTCTTCCACCGATTCGGAGCCCTTCGCTGGGCCCCATATTTACCGCGTCGGCCTTTCCTGCTCGTCACAACTGCGATCCTTGTAGACGCAAGAAGGAAGTTTGCGAATCCATACTTCTGGGGTCGCTAAATCAGGTGGAGTTTACCCGGGCGGAATAGTGCAAGCTAGCAGGCCAGCATCACCAATACGAAAAAATGAATGGCTTATGTAGCCGTTTCTTAAGCGACCGGCCTTTTCGTGTGGGCAGCAACCATCCAATCAGGTGGTTTGCGCCGGACGGACGCACGATGGTGAACGAGCTTCGCGGGAGAGTTCCTGGGGCGTTGCCCTCGTTGTTTTACACATCTGCCGCTTACACTTCCGCTGGGCTGGTCCCAGTGGGAGTGACAACTGGCCAGCTACATTCGGCACCGTGAGCATCATTTCTAGCATCACTTTCTTCTGCTCTCCGCCGGGCTTGTCCCGGGGGAAGCGGCGACTCTCACGCTACAGCACCGGCGACAGTCGTTACTCCCCCCGGGACAAGCCCGGCGGAGAGTACAGGAATTGTGTGGGGGACAGGTAGCCAACCAGTTGTGATTCCACTGGGACCAGCCCAGTGGAAATCTGACTTGTGTAAAACAACGAGGGCGTTGCGCCAGGCTACGGTGAAAAGAGGCCTTCGGCCAAGTATCTTGATGGAAGAATCCGTGGGACGAACGAACAAAACGGAGACCGACCATGAATGGCACGTCGCGCATCACATTATTGAGCGCGCTGATTTTGCTGGCTCCCGCACCATCGAGCGCACAGACCCAAGCGGACAATCCCTTCCAGGCCCCGATTTTGAACGTCCGGCCACGCGTCTTCCTTCGCAGCGACGGTTTTGAGGGCTTAACGGTCCGCAAACTCCGCCAGGCGGCTCAACATCCCGAATTTGCCGGTATCCTGCCCAAGTGGCGCGCCACGCCCCTGGGCCACACCATCCGCTGGATGATGGATGCCCAGCTGCGGGATCTCGAAGCCGCGATTGCCGGACTTAAAGACATGAAAGTGGGGCAAGGCACGTGGAGCGATCGGGGACCAGCGCTGGTTCGCCTGGCAACTCTCTTCGATTGGCTTTATGAAGAACTGGACGAAGCAACGCGGGCCGAGGTCATAAGTCGAATCGAGCAGGAAGCCGATGCGGGGGTAGATCACATTCGCAGAGGTCAGGCTCCGTTTTACTATTCCAGGACCCCGGGTGCGCTGGCCGGCGTGGCAATCGCCGGAATCGCACTCGATGGCGAGAGCCAAAAAGCGGACGCCTATCTCGAACTTTTTCGCTCATGGGGCGTTCATGATTATTTTAAGGCCTACGACTGGGTTGACGGGGCCGCTACCGGGGCGACTTACACGATGAACTATACGTTCGTTGACTTAGCCCAGATCTGCGCAGCGTGGTGGTCGGCTACGGGCAGGAATCCGACGGAGTGGATCCGAGCCGAGCAAGGTGATTGGCTCAACGACATCGTTCGGTTCTATCTGTGGTACCTGCGTCCGTCGTTCGCCTTTACCGACATCAACGATCAGTTCCGAGACAACTGGAGCACGCACGACAGCTTCTGCCAGGCCTTGGACATCGCTACTTACGTTACCCGCAACGGGCACGGGCGAGCATGGTCACAGCGTTGGTTGGCAAGATTTGGCCCGGCACTGTACCACACCCAGTACGCGCACAATTACATTTTCCGAGATGTTTCATTGAATCCGAAACCGCTCGAAGAACTACCGCACGCGGCACTGTTCGGCCGGGACTCCTGCGGGTATGGCTTCTTTCGCAGTGAGTGGCCGAGCCCGGGGCAACCTGACATGGCCACTCATGTGTTTTTTCGCTGTGGCGATCCGATGAATGTGCACGGTGGTGTGGCGGCTGGTGAGTTCCAGGTCTTCAAGTACGCCCCGCTGGCGGCTCGCAGTGGCCGTTACGGACCCTACGATTCTCCCTCCGACGAGTATCATCGGAACTGCATTTCATCGAATGTCGTTCTTTTCACCGATCGATCCGATGCGGACGACCGAGGTGATCAGCATACTCGCCGGGGACTGAAAAATGACCATGCGACCTGGAATCAGTGGCTGGCAATTCGTGCGCGGTTCGGGCATGACGTGGCTACGATTAGCCGCTGGCAAGTGACCGATAACGAAGCCCGGTGTCGAGCTGACTTGACCCGAGCCATTCCAGACAACAAATGCAGGAAATGGATCCGCGAATTTGTCTGGCTGGCGGATCAACACCTGATCGTGCTGGACGTTATCCAGACGGCCCGGCCCGAGATCCAGTGTTCATGGCAGCTGCACGCCCCAGCCGCTGCTGTTGCGAAGGATCATCTGATCACTCTGCTTAACGAGCCTCCTGGCAAAACATGGGCCGATCCCACGCTACAGCCCGAGACGAGACAAGGCCGGCTGTTCTGCCAGACGCTGGCTCCGCGGGACTACACCGTCATCCGGCACTGCGAAGGTCAAGCGGAGGCGCTGCGGGCCGACGGTCAGCCACGTGGGCCAGTGCCAGGCAACAAATATCATCGCCAGTACGGCCGCCACGTGATCCAGCTCGACCCGGGTGACGCCACCTCAGGGATCGTGCTGCTGAACGTACTGACCGCGACAGATGCCAGTCAGACCATCGCTCCGCAAGCGACCTACCGTGTGGCACGGCGCGGACAAATCGAGGTGGATGTGAATGGCATCAGGTCCCTGCTGGAAGTGCCGGAATGGTTTGCGCAGTAGTCCAGCGGTCGAATCCGCGGTCGTCTGTGTCGAGCTCAGTTGATTCTTAGAGGTGGCCTGCGGCCAGCGCCAAAGAGCCTGCATGAACTCAGAGTTGCCCGCCACCGGCCTCGTGCCGGTGGTTGGCACGTTTGTCAAACTACCTCCGATGAGCGAAGGTTCTTTCGGTCGAGCGGAGTTGGCGAACTCAACCAGCACACAGCCGAGACCGAAACAGGCTGCGGTTTGATTCGGCCTCGGCCCGTGCCGGCCAAGTGGGTCGCCGTGTCCTCCGCCGCAACGCGTGCGGCTCGCTTCCAGAGATCTGGTGCGCCGGGAGCATCTTAGGAACAAGGTCAGACTGTTGGGTGTCGGGCGTTATTCCACGTTGCACGCGCCATGGCGGCGGGCCTAGTTCGTGATCATGTCGAGTTGCCGCATTTTGCGATACAGGTTTGCGCGGTGCAGGCCCAGCCGCTCGGCGACGCTGGTCATGTTGCCTTGCGAACGATCGATCTGTTTCTGAATGAACTGGACCTGGAACTCGCGCGTCGCATCAGCGAGCGACATGTCGGAGGGCAACCAGGAGGCGCCGTCGTCGCGCGGAGAGAGAATGAACGCCAGTTCGTCGGCATCCACCTTCTCGCCGCTCGACAGATAGGCGATGCGTTCCATCAAGTTCCGCAGCTCGCGCACATTACCTGGCCAGGAATGCCCTAGCAGGCGTTTGCGGGCCGCAGCGGTCAGACGCGGTGGTTTTCGCCGTGCCTGCCGACAGAAGTCGGTGAGAAATTGCTCCGCCAGTAACAAGACATCTTCACCTCGTTCGCGCAGTGGTGGTAATTCCAGCGTCACGACGTTCAACCGAAAATAGAGATCCTGGCGAAACTTCTTCTGACGTACCAGTTCGGCCAGATCCTGGTTGGTCGCGGCCAGCACGCGCGTGTCGGTGTGGATCGGCGTCGAGCCGCCCACTCGCACCACCAGTTTCTCTTCCAGTACACGCAACAACTTGGCCTGGCCACTGAGGCTCATGTCACCGATCTCATCCAACAACAGGGTGCCGCCAGCAGCCAGTTCAAACTTGCCAATGCGCGTTTCACTGCGCGTCGGTGAACGCCCCTTTTTCGTGGCCAAACAGCTCGCTCTCCAACAGCGTCTCGGCCAACGCGGCACAGTTGACTGCCACAAACGGTTCGTGCCGGCGGCGACTCAGATAATGCACACACCGCGCGACAACTTCCTTTCCCGTGCCATTCTCGCCTAACACCAACACCGCCAACTCGGTGTCCGCTACTCGGGCGATCGTCGATCGCAGGGCTTCGATAGCCGGGGACCGGCCAATCAACTGAACGCCCGCCGCCGCTTCGTCCGCCATGCGATTGCGCGTCTTCAGCAACTGCTCGTACTGCTGTGTGTTCTCCAACGCCACGGCGGCATGGGCTGCCAAATCGAGCAGCGCCGTCTCGTCATCGTCGGTGAAATTGCCCGACTGTCTTGTTGATCAACTCAAAGCCGCCAAACAACTTCCCCTCCCGCCCACGTAGCGGCACGCAAAGCAAGGTGCGCGTTTCAAAGCCGAGTTGCCGATCCACCCGACGGTCGATCTCCTGCTGGCCCACATCCAGGTCCACTCGGCGCGGTTCCCCGCTGCGAATCACCTGACCCACGATCCCCGAGTCCTCTGGAATGCGCAATTCGCCACCCTCCACGCCCAGGGCTGGTCGACCGACCAGCGTCTTCGTTTCGCGATCCCACAGAAACAGACTGGCACGCTCGGCCGAAAGCAACCGTGTCGATGCTTCGGCCATCTGCTCGAGCAACTGGTCGGTTTCCAAGGTCTGCCCCCATTGGGCCAGGATTTCGAGGATCGCGCCCAACCGTTCGATGCGTCGTCGTTGCTGTTGCTGGCCAGCGGTCACCGCCAGCGCCGACGAGATCCAAGATGCCAGATAGGTGCTCGCAGGTACCAGCGTCTGCGGCTGACTGACAGAATCGGAGGAACAACGCATCACGAGCAATTGCGCAGGTCCCGATTCGCGCGGCAAAGGAGCGGCGACCCACGGCCCGTGGGCCTCGGCCCGCTCCGCATCCAAGGCTTGCGACAGCAATTCGTACGGCAGTGGCGCGGGGGTGCCATACCGCTCACGCTGCTGAAACTCGCCACGGTCGAACCGTACGACTGCGGCAAACGGTACCTCGAATCGCCGGCAACACTCACTCAACGCCTCATGCATCAGCCGCTTGGACTCCACACTCGCCGCCAGTTCCTGCAGCAGCCGACTCGCTACCTCGATGAGTTCGTGCGACATGCGCTTCCTTTCACTGCAGGGGCCGACAAGGATGAGTCGAAACGGCTACTCACTCGAGTCGCCCCAACATATTGACTACATCGCACAACGCGTCATGTTATCATATCGACTCAGAATCGTATCGCCTTCTGGCGGCCCGGGCAATCTGAGACCCCACGTCGAGGCCACGGGATTGAGGCCACGGGATTGAGGCCACGGATTGCCTCAGCGGCTGGGGGGGGGGCAGGAGGGCCGTGTTGCTTTTTCGTCCCAGAAACCCGGGCTCTTCCGCCACACAGTCTTGTCATTGAGGCGGGAAACCAGCACACTGAGCTACAAATTTGTACGAGCTTGTTATTCTGGCAACAACACAGCGACCGGCACTCGGTGGGCGGATGATTATGGCTGCGGCCGGGGCGTACGGCGGCACGATGCCGCCGCCACCTTGGTCGGCGGACCTGCCGCCTGGGCTGATGTTGGGGAGACGCGAATGGGTCAGTTTGAGGGGAAGAAGGGCCTGATTTTGGGGGTGGCGAACGATCGTTCGATCGCTTGGGCCATTGCCCAGTTCATCATGCAGGAAGGTGGTGCATGTGGCTTTACCCATCTCCCGGACCGGCCAGACGACCCCCGGCGAAAAAATCGCCGCCGGGTGGCCAAGTGCACGGAAGACTATCCCCAGGCCCGGTTCCTGGTGCCCCTGGACGTGCGGGACGACGGAAACATTGCCACGGTGATGGAGAAAACGGCGGAGACTTTCGGCCAGATCGACTTTTTGCTGCACTCGATCGCCTATGCCGATCGTCAGGATCTGAGCCGACCGACGGTCGAAACCAGCCGCGACGGATTCAAGATGGCGATGGAGATCAGCGCTTACAGCTTGATCGCCGTCACGAACGCGGCCAAGGACCTGATGAGTCCGCGGTCGGCGATCGCTGCCATGACCTATTTCGGGGGCGAGAAGTGTGTGCCCGGATACAACGTGATGGGTATCTGCAAGGCCGCTTTGGATGCCATGGTGCGCTATCTGGCGTTCGACTTGGGCCCGCGTGGCATACGCGTCAACGCGTTGAGTGCGGGGCCGCTGAAAACATTGGCCGGCTCGGCCGCAGGTGTCGGCGATATGTTGGGTTTGTACTCCCACGTGGCCCCGCTGGGTCGAAACATCACCCATGAGGAAGTCGGAAAGACGGGTGCTTTCCTGCTCTCTGATCATTCGGACGGCATCACAGGCGAGATCCTGCACATCGATGGTGGCTATAATGCCATGGGTTCGCCTGGCCGGCTGCTGGACGTGATTCGCTCCGCATCATCCTGAGTCGCGGCTGGGACCTTCAGTTCCGAGCCCGCGTTTGGTGCTCCCCACTCCCCCCACAAGCGAGTTCCGAGCTGCGACGCGGCACATCTCGCACCTCCTTAGGACCTGCCGCTCGACTTGAGCGAATCGAGCGACGAGAACCAACGATTATGTCGTCCTTCACTTCCGTTTCTATTGCCGTGGTCCAATACGAAGACCGGTTCCTGGTCGGCAGGCGGGCCGTCAAGGTACCGCTGGGCGGTCTGTGGGAGTTTCCTGGCGGAAAGATCGAAGGAGACGAGTCGCCGCAAGCGGCGGCGGAGCGCGAATGCCTGGAGGAAACGGGGATCCGGGTGATTGTTTCACACTGCCTGGTCGTCAACTTGCAGCAATACGAGCACGGCCAGATCAAGTTGTATTTCTACGCCTGTTGTCCCAAAATCCCTTTTGATCCGCCCCCCATGCCGTACCGGTGGGTTTCGCGCGAAGAGTTGGCCCAGCTGGAATTTCCAGAAGGAAATCGGCCCGTTCTGGAACAGTTGCTCGGGCCCAAGAAGTAGCCCAATGTGCGATGCGCCGGCAGAGTACTGCTGCGCCGCCAGTGCTGAGCATCGGCGTGCCAAGAAACCGCTCTAGGTCGATCCAGCTCATTGGGGTACGCTTTGCAAACGTTACAAAAGGGCAGGGTCAAGTGGTGACGGCTCCTCGCACGGGGCCATGTGACGCAACTCAAGTCCTCACCGCGTGATGCTGTCCAACGAAGGATTCAGTTCGCTGGTTGGACGACCGTTTGGCTCGCGATTTGCTCCCCGCAGGGCAATCGTCTGGCTGTCCCGCACGTCGCAGGATGCGACAACCCATCGAGAATTGTCAAGGAGTGACAATGCCTTCTCTTCACGCACGGCCTCATGGAGGCTTGCCGTCGGTCGCGCCGTCGCGGCCTGGGAATTATTTTCTGCTGCGTGTCACAGCGCTTCTGGCTGTCGCCGTTTCGCTGGGAGCCAGCTACGGAACTCGTCCAGCCATGATGGCGGTTTCCGGCGGCAGTTGCCGATCGCAACACTTCGTGGTTTCGGCACCGACAAATGAGTTTGCGCGCCAGGTCTGTGAAGCGGCTGAACGTTTTCGCCGCGAGCTAGCGATAGAATGGTTAGGACGCGAATTGCCGCCGTGGCAGGACATTTGTCCGATTCGCGTCATCGCCGACCCCAACCTGGGTGCGGGAGGTGCCACCAGTTTCACGTTCATCAACGGTCAGCCCCGCGACTGGCACATGGAAATCCAAGGCAGCCAGCAGCGGCTGCTGGACAGTGTCCTGCCTCACGAAATTACGCACACGATACTGGCCACGCATTTCGGCCGGCCGCTGCCACGATGGGCTGATGAAGGAGCGGCCACCAGTGTGGAACATGTTAGTGAGCGTTCCAAGCAAGAGAAGTTGCTGATTCGGTTTCTCACCACGAATCGCGGCATCGCATTCAATCACATGTTCGCCATGAAGGAGTATCCTCAAGACATCTTGCCGCTCTATTCACAAGGCTATTCGCTTGCCCGGTACCTGATTGCTCAAGGCGGAAAGCGTGAGTTCGTTGATTATATTGGCGATGGGATGGATTGGAACAACTGGACGGCTGCCACGCAAGAGCACTACGGACTGCAGAGCCTTTCCGAATTGCAGCAGACGTGGCTGGCTTGGGTCCGCCAAGGGAGCCCGCACGCGCCTGCCATGCTGGCTTCCGTGTCACGCACGCGCAGCGAGGCTGCCACATTGCCCGTTGAGCTGCCTGGAGATTCCTCGACAGCCAGCGACCTGGTCGCCAGCGCCAGCGGATTGGTGCCACTCCCCTCTCCTGTCACTCCCGGCACGCAACGGAACGTATTGACTGACAATATATCGTCATTTGGTACCCGGTCGGACCTCAGTCCCAGGGATGGCTGGTACAGCCGGCAGAGCAGCGCGGCGACGGGCCCCATCGGCGGCGAGAGGTTGAACACCGCATTCGGCCGCAACCGACACTTCCGCGGCGGCCACCAAACAACAGGTTGGTCGCCCCCGGGCCGCGGATGAAGCGGCCGAAATCATGATGCAATGGAGTCGCTCAGACCCGCAGCGCCTGGCCGCCGGAGGATCGGTGCTGCGGTGAACGCCGGGGCGACGGATTTGACACCGCGACTCACGACAACCGGGCGATAAGCGGCGCCAGGTGGAAGAAAACCGGGGCCGAGAAGCAGAGCGAGTCGATGCGGTCAAGCACCCCGGCATGACCTTGCACCAAAGTACCGTAGTCCTTCACACCCCGGTCGCGTTTGATCGCCGACATGGTCATTCCGCCCGCGAACCCCATCACCGCCACGACCATCGCCATGCAGGCCGAACCCCAGATCCCGAACGGCGTGACCCAGGAAAGCAGCACGCCGAACAGCGTGGTGCTGGCCACACCACCGCAAAACCCTTCCCACGTCCGGCTGGCATTGATCTTGGGGGCGATGATGTGTCGCCCAATCAGCTTGCCCCAACCGTATTGCAGGACGTCCGCTAATTGGACGAGGAGCACGAAGTAGAACAGCAGCCCTGGTTTACTTCCGTTCCACTCGACCAGCAACCCGGCATCATTACGAGTCACGAGCGTCAGCCCCAGAATGGCCGGCGCGTAGCTGAGCGAATAGACGCAGATGATCAAGCCGGCCAGGATCTTGGCCGAGCGTTCGAGAAATCGTTTCGCATCGCCCGTGAAGGCAATCCGGCTCGGTATGAACAGCCAGCCGTAGACCGGGATCAGGATGCTGTAGACCGGATACAGCTGTTCGCCCATCCCGACCAGCAAGTACTGGACCGGAGTGATGACAAAGAAAACCCAGAAGAGCGTGCGGTGATCGCTGCGTCGCGTGGGCGTCATGGTGATGAACTCGCGCAGTGCCCAGAACGACACCAAGCCGAAGAGAAATACCGTCGCCGCGTAACCGAGCAAGAATCCGGCTACCAGAATCGCGGCCATCATCCACCAGGCACGTACCCGCTCGCCAAAGGTCCGCGCCAGGGCAGGATGGACGGTCCCTTCCGGCTGCTTGCGCAGGAACCGTGCCACCACATCGGCAACGGCCAGAATCGCGACGACGACGCCCAGCAGCCAGAAGGTGCGGGTGTTGAGCCACGTGTTGAACGACACGTGTCGCCTGCTCGGAAGCGGCCTGCAGAAACAGCGGGGAGCGACTCAGTTGCTGGAGGACTATCTCAAACATGCTTTAGGCCGTAATGAGGCGAGAATTTCGGATGACGTTCACGTTCTCTGGTGGCGCGGAGATCGCCAGGGTGTGACGCCCGGCCCAGGTAATGGAGTCTTGGAAGCATGTGGTGGTGGAGCCAAGTTTCTCGGTGAACCGCCGTGAACCACAGATGACACGGCGGACCCACGGATGAATTGAGTTCGGCAAAGGATCCGAGGTTATCAACATACTCCGCGTGATTTATAGTTTGAACATTTTCGATCCGTTTCGGAATCGTCGATTTCGTACTTCCGATTGCGTTGGCATTTCCGCGTGTTCATGTTCCGGGGGTGAGGCCTCAAACCGGTTAGAGGTCTTTCAAGCGTCGTACCGCCTCGCGCGACCGTTGTAGAAAGTCGGCCTTCGGCTCACCATTCTCCAGCCACATCGGAGTTCCAATGGTAATGCAGCTCAGCAGCGGTACGGGAAGGAACTCACCGCGCGGCAACACCCGGTTCAAATTGTCAATGTATACCGGAACCAGTTCCAGGTCAGGTCGCTTCTTGCCCAAATAGTACAATCCGCTCTTGAACTCCGCCATCTCCTCCGCCGTGTTGCGACCCCCTTCAGGAAAAACGATTAGTGAATAGACGTCGCCGATTTCACGAATCATCAGATCCACCGGGCTGCGGTGGACCTTGATTTTCGTGCGGTCAATCAGCAAGGCGTTGAAATTCTTGGCAATATGCCGGCGGACCCAACTACGCTCCCAATAGTCTTTGGCCGCCACCGGACGTGTCAGCGCTCGCACGTCCTTCGGCAAGCTGGACCACAAGACCAGAGCATCAAGGTGGCTGGTGTGATTCGCAAAGTAGACTCTCTGGCACGTGTCGGGCTGACAGTCAATCCAGCGCACACTCGAACCGCTTAGCAGTTTCGCGACGATGGCTAGTACGTTGGCAGTCAGGCTCATAGAGATATAACGCTACATGCGTTTCCGAACCGGCGTCTCTCAGGTTCCCCGGCCCTCCATCAAGCCGCATTGTACGGGCCGTCTCGGCCATGCCGGTTCCATCCACGCAACGAGTCACTAGGGTTTCTCTCGCAGCTTCTCTCTCTCGGCCTGTCGTTCGACAGCTTGTTTTTCGGGCGTTTGTATTTCGGGCGTTTGCTTGTCGGGCACTGGTTCCGCGGGCAGCGGTTGACGAAGTCGAGAAGCCATGATCACAGTCCGGCAGCCTGGGCGGACCAACGCAATTGACTGCGCCCTGTCCATCCTATCGCCTTCTGCGAAGTACCGGAAGGCATCTGTAAGACCGGAGCGGCGAGAAACCTCAGGCAATCGCGCCAAGTTCGTTGCCGCGCCATTTGCCCCCATTAGACCACGCTTTCCACCTGGTCATTGCGTGGCTCCGCGTCCGGTGCGACGTGTGGCTGCGCGGCCGCCTGCCGAGTGTCGCGGTCCGCCCGCGCAGCGCCGCACTTCCGCCGGTAGGTGGCCGCAATCAGCCGCTGATATCCTGCGACCATGTGATCGAGCGACCAATGATCCCCGATGGCCTGCCGGCCGTTCTGACCCATCTGACACATTCGCGTCGGCTGCGAAACAAGGTCGATACCGCGACGCGCGATGGCCTCCGCATCTCCCGGCGCAACGACATAACCGGTATAACCGTCACGAACCGTTTCGCAGATCGAGCCGACGCGAGTTGCCACAACGGGCAAACCGGTCGCCATCGCCTCCAGGATGGAGACCGGATTCGCTTCCATCTGGGAAGTGAGCACAAAGACATCCATCGCTGCCAGTAAGTCCGGGATGTCCCTGCGTGTACCGAGCATCATCACCGAGCGCTGCAAACCGGACGAGGCGACTGCCACTTCGATTTGCTCGCGCCGTGGACCATCGCCAACGATCAGGAATCGGGCGTCGGGAATCGCCTGTCGAATCCTTTTCGCGGCCCGCAAGAACAGCAAATGGTTCTTTTCCTGTCGCAGAGCCGCCACGATCCCAAACACGGGCACGTCGGCATGCAGATGCAGATCGCGCCGCACCGCCTCCCGTGCCACGGGATTGGGGCAGAACCGTTGTACATCCACACCGTTGGGAATCACATGTACCTTGTGAGAAGGTAACCGTTCTTTGTCCACCAGAAAACGACCGTGTTGCTGGGCCACTGCGATAAACCCATCGGTCAATGGCGTCAGGCAGCGATTCAATCGGCCGATCCCATCGGGCCAACCGGTGGAATGCAGTGAGGAGAGTATCACCGGCACCCGCGTCGACCAGGCGGCCAGGCGTCCCCAGAACATCTTGTCGCCTGCTCCGACCGTCACGACCGCGTCGATCTGCCGCCGCACAAACAACTTCCGCAGACGCTGCAGCACGCGTACATCATGTTTGGATTTCAACAGCTGACTGTAAACCGGGATTTCCCGGGCCAGCATTTCGCCCAGTGGCCCCGCTTCCTTGAGACAGCAGATTTCCGGGCAAAATCGATTCTGGTCCATCCGGCGAACGAGATTCACCAGCAACGTTTCCGCTCCTCCCACGGGCATGCTTGTGATCGCGAAGAGCACACGCAACGGTCCTCGATCGTCCAACGGCACGTGGCAGCAGTTTCGATTCGACATGGCTTCAACTCGCTCAACCCAATAGGGTAAAATGGGTGTTTGACGCCTCAACGTTTGACTCGTCAAAAGCTTCACGCGGACGGTCCCCCACGTGCGGATCCGGCTGCTCGCCGGCGGGGTCAGCGCGTGCCCAGGGGAATCAGCGCGCGGAAGCGGGCCGCCGACGGCACCATAGACTCTTGAGTCGGCAGGCATAGTGCGTGATGACTTGCAGGAGCTCCTGTTTCTCTTCGGAATTCAAAATCCATGAACGACGGGTCGCAAAAAAAGCCAGAGCCAACATTGCCGAAAGGGCCGGCCAGACCCCCAGCACCAAGATCGCCGGAAGACTGCAACACAGTACAACATGACGATCGACCGCCAGACCCTGTTGCCGGGAGAAATAGAGGACCAACCCCAGTGCCAGGGCGTTTCCTGCTGCCGTGGCCATGATCGCGCCGAGCAATCCGAAGCGTGGCAGCAGGAGGACATTCAGCAAGAGATTTGCGATCAGCCCGATCAGCAGAGAAAGCGTGCCCAGACGTGCTTTCTCGGCACACCACAGATAATTCTGCGCGATCGTGATCAAACTGAACCAGATACAGTACGTCAGCGTCCACGGCAGCACGGCCAGGCCCTGGTCGTATTTGCCACGCAAGATCCAGGTGAACAGCAATGGCGCCCCCAACAGCATCAAACCTCCAACGGCGGTCAATACCAGACCACAGAGCTTCAACGTCAGCACCTGCCGGCGCGATACGGCTGGCCGATCACCCGCCTCCCAGTCGTGACTCAGATAAGGCAATATCACAGCAGCCATCATGGCCGAGATAGCGATCAACAGATACGGCACCACGCGACTGGAATGGTATTGGCCAACCAACGAATCGGCACTAGCCAAACCTCCCTTGGCAAGATGCACGATCATGAAACGATCCGCGGCGTCAAACAGATTGGCCAGAATATTTGTCAGCCACACCCAGGTGGCAAACGGCAGCAGTCTTTCCCACAATCCCCAGTGAGACAGCGGAACGACACTCTCATTGGCCTCCTTCCGGATACCTCGCAAGGGACCAATCACGACCAGAACGGCGATCAAAGATGAAATGCCAAACGCGACGATGACCGCTTCCTCGCGCAGTGAGCTGAGCAACAACAAACCGATGGCCAGGACCGCGAAGAGCACACTGCTTACGAATTGCATGATCGAAACAGCGCGTACCTTGCGCATGGCGGTCAGCAGTTCCGTGACGAAGTTGTATGCAATGAACACCACCAGTGTGATGGCCAGCAGCCGCATCGTTCCGACCAGCGAACTGTCGCCCAGGACAAGCCAGGCCCAAAACGGGCCCCACCAGGCCAGCAGGGCCACGGCCAGCGCGACGAGTCCGATACTGGCAAACACGGTTCGTCGCAGAAACGTGCCCAGCTGCCCGCGGCTGCGATAGTATTCCACGTATCGGCCGAACGAGCCGGGAAGGCCGGCGACCGCCAATGGTGCCGCGAGCAACAGGAAACTGAACGCCAGAGACCACCGCCCCAGTTCATCATCTTGCAGGAAACTGCAGAACAGGATGTTGCGTACGAAACCGATCAGACGCTGGCCGACCGTGAGGGTCAACATGAACACCAGTCCCGCGGCGAGCGAATCCGTCGCCACGGCCTCGGGCACGGTATTGCCGGCCTCCAGCTGCGCGACAGCGGGTGTCTCGCCGCCCAAGGGTGGCACCGGCCTTTCGCCTGCCACAACAAGCAGAGGCGTTTCGGCCACCTGGCTCGACATCTCGTCCGTGGGAACATCCCAGCTGTTATTCATAGGCTGTGTGAAGCTTCCTCGCGGTGCCTCTCCTGTCGCCCGCCTAATGGCTCTTGGCCGGCATCGCGCGGGTGGCAATCCTCCATCGCCTGGGTCGAGACAAACGGACCGCGGTACTCGAACGGTTCTCTGCTGCGGCACCTTGCGCGGGTCAACGGTCAACCAGTTCTTCCAACGAATCCAGACCGGATCCGCGTGAAAGCGCCGGATGTGAAACGGATCATCACCTGGGAAGTTGTAACCGCCGTACGCGGAACAGACACCCAGGTATCCGGCGTCCCACGCCAATTGAAAGGCAACGCGATTCAAATGCTGCGGCAAGCCGTAAGGGAAGGCAAAATAGCGGACAGGCCGCTCAATCAGATTGGCGAGATCAGTCCCTGCGGTAACCACTTCATCGAATAGCCGATCCGGATCTGCGACCCGTCCCAGGTTCGCATGTGTCCGCGTGTGCAATCCGATCTCCGCCCCGGCCGTGGCAATCGCCCTCACTTGCTCGACCGTATTGGTGCGCAACGGCCGGCCCATCAATGCGTCATGCGCGAACGCTTCGCCGCGCCGGACATGTCGCACGGACACAAAGTACGTGAAGGGGATGCGATGTCGAATCAGCAGTGGCAAGGCGACCTCACAATTGTCGGCATAGCCATCGTCGAATGTAATGCTGACAACCGGTCGATCATTGCGACAACTCCTGATCCGCGACTGGGCCTCTTCCAGTGAGACTAACATGAAGTGGCGGCGCAGCCAGTCAATCTGTCGTGAAAACTGCCGCGTCGATATCGTCCAGGGATTGGGATGATCATCGGCCACACGATGATAAAACACCACGATGATTGGCGCGTCTCCCGTAGTTTTTCGGCGCGCGTTGATCCACCACCTGAAAGGCAGAGTTCCGTAGTAATACGGATACAGCAGGGTATCGACCAGATGTTTCTTCATGGTGGTTACCATCTCACAGTGCAAGCCTTCCCGCCCCTGCCAACGGATCGGACGCCGGAGAAGTCTGTCGTTTTGCCAGTCCACACCGGGTGTGAAATCCGAACCTTTTCCGAGGGGAAACGAGCCACAAAAACGCGGCTTTACTGGCTACATGGACCGCGTGACTTACAATTTGAGTGATCATGAAATCAGCGCATCCGCTCCCGTCAGCTGCAGGCCCGCCTTGATCCAATGTTTCATTGTGTCACCGGCCAGCCACATCTGATGTCGCAATTGAGCGGCGTGACGGGGCGGAACGACACGAAAATCGCTGCATGTGCGCTCTTTCACTCCCCAATGCGACTTGTATGGTTCGTCACCACGAAGGAGGTCAAACACCTTCTGTCCTTCTTCAATACTTCGTTTGAGAATCGCCACTTGGATGATCTGCCCCGGGCTCATTTCCAACTTGTCGGGATTCATACCACCTAAATAGGCATAGGTTGTACTGCCGCAGGCCACCTGGAATTCGGCGGCCAAGGGTTCCCCGTCCAACTCGATCCAATACAAATTGAGAGTCTGCTCCTCCAGCAGGCGCCGGGCGGCCTCGCGTAGAAATCCGTCAAATGCCGAACTGGCAAAACATCCCGGATGGCCCAGACTCTGCTGCCGTTTCTGGTGCAAGTGCACGAGCGCATTTATGGCATATTCCAGCTCAGCGTGAGTCGTTACGCACTGCAGCCTGGTCGCAGCGGTCTCGAGCCACACGCGGTCGACGCGTCGCACCCGCTTGCGGTGCGACCGACTCAGCAGCGACAAGTAGCCCTCCCAGGAATCGGGCAAGGCGATGCGCCAGCAACTCATCGCTCGGCGCTCGTGGATGTGGTTACCCGCGGCCTCAAGTTGCCACACGAAACGCAGCATCAGTGGCTCCTGGGCATCCACGCTGACCAGGTCCAGCAGGTCCCACTGATTCTCGTCACCATATGCTCCCTGGGCCGCGGCAACC
The DNA here is from genome assembly GCA_963700575.1 of uncultured Planctomycetota bacterium. Classification (GTDB taxonomy): domain Bacteria; phylum Planctomycetota; class Planctomycetia; order Pirellulales; family Pirellulaceae; genus JAJRVM01. The sequence goes on from CAVOYC010000007.1 coordinate 455,539, forward strand.
AACCACTCGGCCAGTGCCATGCCGACCTGCTGTTCATGTTCCGGCGTGGCGAGGATACCAAGATAGTCGGAACAGATTTCACCGCTACCCAACGGGCGGATGACGCGCCCGTGCCGCAGCGAGTGTTCGACATACCAAGGCGCGATGCCAACGATCTCGCCCCGCGCGTCGGATACCTGCAATACAAACAAGTCCCCACTCGACCAGTAGTGATTCCACCAACTGTGCAGCCATGAGGTGCGTCGAAACGGGACGCTGCGTGCCATACAGTTCCAGGCTGCGGCAATGTGGTCGCATTGTCGGATATCGCTGAGTCGCGTCACCTGCATGATCGTCTTCTCGCGTCGCTGGTGTGATCGTTACAGAGAGTGGATCCGGCAGGCTGGTGATAGCGCCGCAAGAATCGGCTTGCCGGCGCATACCGGGACTTTCAACAGCCCTTGCGGTCCGCGTTCAAGTGTCGGTCACCTCAGATGAAATGCAAATCCGTGGGCAGGTTGCAACGACTGTGCTTATGGCGCGCGACCGTGACGAATAATCGGACGTGGTTCGAAACCCCTGCCCGACCGCTGCCTGTAAGCTACGATTTTCGAGGCCCTTCATGCGCTGGACGCTCGTGGCACGACCCTCCGAGACCCATGTCTGTGCGGACGGCGACCCAGATCGCGCGGCTCTACGAAACATAACGCTGAGGGCACCACCCCCGACAGAGAGCAAACCCGAGAGAACTGGCATGCATAGAACAGACGAAACAGATCACGGCGTCCGCCACTTCATTCAGACCGCCATTAAGCATCCAGCCAAGTGGTTGTGGCCCACCTTCCTGCTGGGTGGGCTGTCCTTCGGATACGCTTTGATATACCAGCCGGACTGGCAAGCCAGTCAAGCGCTAACGGTGCGTGAAGAGGCCACCGAGTCAAGTCAATGGTCTGGACATTTCAACGAAGCAGAAGAGCTGAAACACGCTCAGGAAACGATTCTCGAACTGGCCAAGAGCCCGTCCGTGTTAACCGTGGCGTTGACCGCGGTCGGACCTCCCGCCACCTGCCGGCAACTTCAAGAATGGCCCTCAGCCGAAGACGTAGCGCGGGCCAGCAGCAAGACGAAGGTCGTGTCACCCAACGGCGCTGAGTTCGGGACGACTCGCATGTTCTACCTGCGCGTCTCGGATCCCGATCCTCAGCGAGCCATACAACTTGCGACGGCGGTTTGCGACGAGTCCGAAAGGCGATTCAAGAAGTTGCGTGCCAAGGAATTTCAGGACGCGATCACGGAACTGGCGAACACGGTGCGATTGGCCGAGCAGGAGTTGGATAAGCAAACGGCAAAGCTGCAAGAGATGGAAACCAGCGTGGGAAGCGACCTGGCCGAGCTGCGGATGTTGAGCGAGTCGTTTGCCGGAGGGAGCAACTTGCAGACGACGCTGGCCGAAGTGAGACAAGAACTGCGGCAAGCCGAGAACACCTACCAGTCGAACGAACAGCTGCTGAATCTGCTGACGGCAGCCCAAGAAGATCCGTCCAACCTGGTCGCTACCCCCAACCGGTTGTTGGAAGCACAGCCAGCGCTGCGGAGACTCAAGGACGGGTTGACGGATGCTCAACTGAGCAGCTCGCAACTGCTGGGCACCATGTCGCAGGATCATCCGCGGGTTAAAGCAGCATTGGTGGCCGAATCAGAGATTCGTGGCCATTTGCATCGCGAGCTGGCAGTCGCCGTGCGTGGCTTGCGCCGAACAGGCCCTGGTCGAAACGCACGTGAGGACGCTGTCGCAGAAAGTTGACGATTTGCAGCAACGGATGCAGAGACTCGCTACCATGCGCGCCGCCTATGGCAACCAGCTGGTTGAGGCGCGACAACAAACGGAGAGTCTGACACGCGCACAGCAGGAACTCAACGCCGCACGCGCCAGCCTGGCGGCTGGCGAAGTGACGAGTCTCGTGACCCGCATCGACACGCCACAAACCGGACCCTATCCGCAAGGACCACAGCGGGGCGTGATTGCCGCCGCCGGGCTGGTCGGCGGATTACTCTGTGGCCTGGGAATACTCGTCCTCTCGACACCGCCTGTCAGTCACCCTGCGCCAGTGACCGAAATCAGCCAGACCGAAATCAGCCACCCTGCCGCCTCGCAAGAAACTCCTGCCCGGCCAACTGCCACGGCAGGATCCGTCACACAATCACCCGCACCCATTACGCCCGCACCAACTGCGCCCGCACCAACTGCGCCCGCACCGGTCGCACGCACACCGATGCCCGCCCAACGCGCCATGACGCTCAAAGAGGCGCTGGTACGGTGCCGTGATAGCGAAAACTCCTGGAACTGACGACGACCCACATGTTGCAACCACCACTAGAGCAGAACACGGTTACGCTGTTTGGGCTTGACATTGATGCGGTTCCGATCGAGGCGGCTGTGAATCGATTGCATCAGTGGATCGCTCGGCGCAATCTTGATTGCCGCTACGTGGTGACACCCAACGTGGATCATCTGGTGCTCCTGCGCGACAACCCGCCATTTCAAACTGCCTATCGCGAAGCCTCGCTCGTCGTGGCAGACGGCTTGCCGTTGGTGCTCGTGTCACGCATATTCGGCAAACACATACCTGAGCGGGTAGCCGGCTCAGACCTCGTCCCAGCCTTGTTTGACGCTGCCGATCCGCGACGCCCATTGCGTGTGTTCCTGTTGGGGGCGGCACCCGGAGTCGCGGAACGAGCGGCCCAGCGCATCGAGTGTTCGTGGCCCGACGTGCGCGTGGCCGGTACCTATAGTCCACCACTGGGGTTCGAGCAGAACCAGCAAGAAAACCTGAAGATACTCGAGCGAATTGCGTACCAGCGTCCCGACGTGCTCGTCGTCGGCCTGGGCGCTCCCAAACAGGAACTTTGGGTTCACACACATCAGCGGCAGATCCAGGCGTCAGTGGTCTTCTGTGCCGGTGCAACGATTGACTTTCTCGCCGGTGAAAAGAAACGTGCGCCAAGCTGGATCCAGAAAATGGGTTTGGAATGGTGCCATCGCATGCTGACCGATCCTCGTCGCCTCGTTCCTCGCTATGCGCGTGATGCCTGGGTCTTCCCGCAGTTGGTCTGGAACGAGATACGGGGTGGTGAGGGGATGAGGAGGTGATGAGGTGAGGAGCGGGCCGGCATCCTCGCGCAGGGAAAGCGTCTTTCGGGGCCGGAGGGAACGTTGAACATCGAACGTCGAACGTCGAACTTCCAATGAAGTAGCCTGGCGGATGAAGTCGAAAGCCAGTGAGACGCGAGATGCGCGTGGAGAATCGGCGCCGGCTACTGGATACTGGGTCAAGCAGCTTGTTTCAAGCCGCAAATCCCATATCATCTCTATGAGGCTGGCCGTGCGAAGATACTCCCAGGAACACTCAACGCCATGATTCCCAATGCCGTCGTGCTGGTTTTCGATCGATTGGGAAGCGGGTATTTGGGGCCCTATGGCAACACCTGGATCGAAACTCGGGGCTGGAACCGGCTCGCGGCGCGATCGGCACTTTTCGAGACGGCGGTGATTGATACACCTGATCTGTTGGCCGTCTATCGCTCTTTTTGGCATGGACGTCATGTATTCTCCACCCGTCCGGACGGCGACACCCCGGTCTTGCCCCAGCAACTTGCCGATTCGAACATCCAGTCGTGGCTGATCACTGACGAACGCAAAGTCGCCGAACAAACAGCAGCCCAGAGTTTTACCCAACGCGTGGTCCTGCCACCGGGCGAGGATCGACTATCGGAGATCATCGAAGAGACGCAACTCGCTCGCCTCTTCGCCACCGTGATCGACGTGCTGCATCAGGCCACATCGCCTTTTCTGATTTGGGTCCACGCGCAAGCCATGCAGGCGTCCTGGGATGCGCCGTACGCACTGCGCGCCGCTTTTGCCGAAGAGGAGGATCCCGATCCGCCGACATTCACGTCGCCTCCCGACTGTTGGCTGACCGACGATTACGATCCCGACCTGCTGTTGGGAATTCAACATGCTTATGGCGGCCAGATGGCGGTGCTGGACACCTGTCTCGGCATACTGCTCGACACACTCTGGTCCAGCTCACTCGGCGACTCGACCGCGCTGGTGGCGACCGCAGCGCGAGGTTTTCCGATGGGAGAACACCGCTATGTCGGTCACAGCGAATGGCCGCTGTACGGCGAATTAGTTCAAGTGCCCTGGATCAACCATTGGCCGTCGGCCGCTGGAGCAACCTGGCGCATCCACCAGATGGTGCAACCGCCCGACATGTACCCGACGCTGCTCGACTGGTTCGGCGTTCCGCTCCCGAACGCCCCCATTTGGGGACGAAGTCTGCTGATGGACAACGTCGATGAGGAGGGACGGCGCCATCCCAATCTGGCCTGCTGCGCGTGCCAGGGACAGCGAGCACTCCGTGTCCCGGCGTGGTTCTTGCGGCAAGACGGCGACGCACCGCCGGAACTTTACGTCAAACCAGACGACCGCTGGGAGTTTAACGAGATCGCCAACCGCTGCACGAGTGTGGTGGAAGAGCTGTCACAAGCGATCGCTCAGTTCGAAGCGGCCGCTCAAGCTGACAATCGAGAACAACTTCCGCAACTCTCCGACACCCTGCTGCAGGGATCGGACTGATTTTGACTGGCGAGGGGTGTGCAGAGCGAAAACACCAACCTCACCCATTACTCTCGGGGCACATGCCAGTAGGTGCGCCAGTAGGCCTGATCGGTTGCGAAGTAGTCGATAGGCGATCTGTCGGGGTCGAACTCGAGGGCCAGGATGCCGTATTTTTTCAGCTCACGAATATACTGTCGATTGGGCCGGAAACCTGACGTGCCGTACCGGGGTCGCTGATCCGCCACTTCCTTTCCTTGACGGATGGACGCCAACATCGTTTGATATTCCGGGTCGTCCTGGCTGGCAAAGACGTTGCCGCAGCTGCCCCATCCCCCGGCTTCTTTCGCCAGCGGGGCCAGGATCAGCGGTGAGAGCTCCGGACGAGTCAGGTTGACCAGAATATTCCAGCTGTATTTCGTGAGCGGATCGTCTTCCAGCACCACGCGTTCGTGGGTTCCAATCGGTCGATCGAGGCCACGCTTGTTGTTGGCACTGTTCGGGTTGAACGGCAGGTCCCGCCCAGTTTCGCTACTCTCCTTGGGAAGTACCCGGTGGCATTGGCTGCAACGTGATCTGAGAATCGCGGCGCTGTTCCAGAACGCAAGTCCGGTGGCCGTATTATCGATCTTCTGATCTTCCGCATTACGCAAGCCCGCATAGCTACCGGCGTACGGTGCGCCGGCTTCAATCCACAGCCAGACAGTGCGCCACTCGTCCTCCGTAACTTCTACCTCGTAGTGGCTCTTGTTCAATTTGTCCAGCAACGGACTGGCGGCGCTGCCGATCGATCGCGGCTCGTGATTTCCCAAACCGTTGCGTCCATCAGCAACTTGACGGAACGCGAACAGATGAAAGAAACTGTGAGACCACTGTGCGCCGAGATCGCCAGTCAGCAGTACGCCTCCGTCACGCCGTTGATAGTTGTGGCATTCGACACAGTGCCGATCCAGTATCGGCTGGATGTCGCGTGGAAAATCGATCACGTCGGGTAACGGCGCAAACGACTCGATCTTGCTCGCCGGGCGGGCCAACGCGGCCAGGGGGACTGTTTTCTGCTGCTGGGGGCTTGTGGTACGCGGTTCATGGCAGCCCACACAACTGGTCGACTCGCCGGGCATCACGCTCACGAAGCTGTGCATGCGTTTGACAGACCGGTCATTCTCGTCCAGCGCCACGAAGAACACGGGGCGCCCGGCCGGCACTTCAAAGTAGGCGGATCCATCTTCTTCGACGGGCACGGTGCCCAACACACGTTCCAGCGAGAAGGTGCCGAGCCAGGACACGAGGTCGGGACCACCACTGAAATTGACTTGTTTCGGAAGCAGTTCGAGTACCAACAGCTTCTTGATGTCTCCTTTTTCGACCCCTTCCATCTTTCGTCCGTTGTAGACATCGGCCAGTACGAGTCGGCCGGTCGGCGCATCATGGCCCACGCGCGGGGCAATAATCCGTTCGCGCTGTCGCATGATCACTGGTCGCGGCTCGTGAATCAGGCCCGGCCCCTGATGTTGATACAACACTTCGCTCCGGCCACTGCCATCCATCAGCAAGATCCGGTTCTGTTGAGCGGCAATGAAGCAGTCCGTCGTGAATGGATAGGGATCCTTGATCCAGGGGCCTTTGTTGTTGATCTGGCGAGCCGTGGGTTGATCATCCGGGCCATTGAATTGAGCCACGATGGCCGCTCGTCCCTGGTGATCGGTGATGCCGTGCCCGGGCGAGAAATTCACCAATACCTCACGTGTGTTGGGGACCGGCTTCGCGTCAATCATGACGATTCCCGGATGCATGTTGCCGAAGTAAACGGTTTCACCGCTCCCATCAGGATTAATGGTCCACAGGTGATGAAACTGAACCTGGCTGCGATCGACATATTCCCAGCGCGTGTAGAGAATCCGCCCATCGGGCAAGACGGATGGCGTATTGTCGTGCTCGGCATTGTGTGAAATGCGCTGAATATTGCCACCGTCCGCGTCGCAACGGTACAGCACACCGACCTGTGTCATCCAACAGTTGACCCAGCACTGGCAACGCGTGGAAACGAAAACGATTCCGCCGTCGGGCAGGTAGCACGGTTCGTAGTCGTCGAATTCGCCAAACGTAAGTTGCGTCAGTCCCGTTCCATCCAGGTTCATTTCATGCAGGTGATAGAACTCGGTGCCGGCCTGACGATACGAAAAAAGCACCTTCTGGGCATCATAGTGCACTTCCGGATCCCGGATCGAACCGCCTTCTGCATCCAGCAGTACGGAAATTTCACCCGTCAGGATATCTAGCTTGCAGAGCTGCCCCACGTCAGGCTTTCCACTGCCGGGATAAGCTTTGTGATTCTCGTCGTCGCAGAAGTAGCCAATGTTCGCGTACCAATGTGGATCCTCGTAACCCAGACGCACCGCGAAAATGATTTCACGGACGTTCTGCATGGGACCGCCCAGCGCCTGGGCCAGCAGCGGTTTTTCCGCAGGTGCAGAGTCCGCTGCCAGGACTGTTGGGACAGACAACAGGCAACAGGTGCAAACCATCCACACAAGTCGCGACGCGTTCATAAGGCTGATCCTTACGTCGGTGGAATTTGGGAAGGACTGTCAGGCGGGATGGCGGCAAAACCGCTCTCAAAGCTGACCCGCTGCAGGCAGGTGGCAGCGTCTGTAACTGGTTATATTCTAATACGGGATCAGAATGCAATCCACGTCGGGATCCGCGAAGCGCCTGCTTCTGCTTCGCAAGTGTCAAATCAGACCGTCAAGCATTCCCGATGGCCATCGGAAAAATGATAGGATGCCCTTCTGTGGCTTGGCCTGCCGCATCTCGACAGTCCGGCCTGACAAGGGTGCCACGGTTCGGTTTACGCACCAAATTCTACGAAATTGACCAACATATCGAGAGGAACTGACGATGAAACGGTCCGACACTGCAGATCGGCAGGCGTGGCGGATTCGATGTGAACCGCGTAACGAGTCGGCGGATCACGGCGGAAGAGATGCTGGCGGTCGATTGTGCCGTTCGCTTCTTCTGATCGCCATCCTCGCCGCGCTGCCCATTGCAGACGGCTCCGCGAAACAGACAAAACGGCAGTCCATTGCACCGCTGTTCGAAATGCAGGATCTGTTCGAGGGGGTTCGAATTCCGAATATCGTAGTGGCCACCGACGGGACGGTGCTGGCGTTTGCCAGCAGCGGTCGGCTCCTGCGACGCAGCGAGGACGGAGGATTGACTTGGAGTCAACCGCAGCAAGTGGGGCCCGATGCGAGAGGCAGCGCAATAGTGGATGAGAACACGGGAGACGTGATGGTGGTCGACCCGCGGAAGAGTCAATTGTGGCGCAGTCACGATCAGGGAAAAGTGTGGCACAAAGAGGGCATTGAAGTGAAACCGATCAGCGCACCTGAGCTTGCACCAATTCGATCGCGGCCAGCATATTTTCCAGTGGTACGTCACCCTCCACATCATGCGCGGGGGCGAAAATATAGCCTCCTTCTCTGCCCAGTTCCAACAGACGCCGCGTCTCGTTACGCACGTCCTCCACGGTGCCGAAAGGAAGCGTACGCTGCGTCAACATGCCGCCGTGAAATGCGAGCCGACCACGATAGCTGGGCAGCAAGCTCCATATGTCCATCACCTCGGGTTGGAACGGGTTAAAACAGTTCACTCCCGCCTCGATCAGGTCGTCAAACAGTTCATCGACATCGCCACACGAATGGATCATGACATATTTCCCTGCCTCGCGCACGGTGCCATACATGCGTCGCAACACAGGCAACAGGAACTCACGCCACAGTCGCGGTCCCATTTGCAGGCCGTGTTGTTGGCCCCAGTCGTCACCGAAGTACACCGCGTCGATGTCGTATTTCAGTGCTTCCTGCACCTGGCAGACGTTGTAGTCGGCGATGCAATCGAGCAAGTCGTGCACGAACTTGGGGTGCTCCAGAAAATCCATGGCCAAATTCGTCATGCCGCGCAGGGTCCAGGCTCGTTCGTATAACGAAAAACCAATTTGAAAAACCCGAAAACGATCCGGAAAACGGTCGATCTTCTCCGGGATGTCCGCAAAGAAGCGGCGATCGCGCGGATCGGGAAGTACATATCCGCCCAGCGTCGGCTCGGCGAGCACACAACCTTCCACGTTGCCGATGTCTTTGTCGATCTTCCGATCCCAGACGACGCCGAACACGTCGCGCACGCGGCAGTCTCCCAACTGCTCAAAGAAACCAATATCGCTTCCCAGCTTGAGCAAGTGGTTCTGTAATGGTCCTTCCAAGTCGTCACAACCGTAGTGCTGCAACAGCTTCTGCCGGGCTTCCCGCGTGAAGCCCATGGACCAGGGAACGTAGGGCGGCCGCTTACCTTGGAGCACCCGACGGATCACTTCACGCTTTTTCATGGGAATGCCCTGCGAATGCCAGACAACGGGTGCAGGAGCTGCCCGTTTGCTTGTGGCCGTCACGTCATTTCACTCAAAGTGCAAACCTTCCTGCCTCTGCCAACGGATCCAACGCCGGAAAAGCCTGTGATTTCGCCAATCTGCACCGGACGTGAGCTCCAGACCTTTCCCGATGGGGAACGAGCCACAAAAATGCGGCTTTACCGGCTACATGGGCCGCGTGATTTACGATTTGAGTCATTTTAGCTGATCTTCACATGCCGGTGACATGCGTCATGACCGGACTTCCCGGCCGCGGGCGTTCCCACGGCCCGATCACATTTCTTCACGCAATGAGTTGAATCCGCCCCGCTGCGGTCTACAACAAGATGCTGTCGGCAGTGTGCCGCGGTTCGGCTGCGCCTTTCGACTGTCGCATCCCAGCCTCGCGCAGCACCAGTCCGGGAATCTGAATCCCGATCCACGGATTCTCCGTTTCACTGGAATACTGAACACTTGAACACTATCACTGATTATGGTACTCTGGCCGCCACTGTGGCGTACAGGGATTGGGAGTACACGCGTTTCACTTTTTTTCCCCATGTCAGGGAGCCCTGCAGCAATGAAAATGTCGCCGAATCTTGTCGCGTCGGTTTGTCTGGCGGTTGCCGCCTCTGTGTCCGCCAGTGCCTGGGCGCAGTTTCCCACGCCCGAAGTGACCAAGGAGCACAAGTTGCTCAAAAGAGACGTCGGTGCCTGGGACGCCGAAATGAAAAGGTGGATGCCGGGGTCTGATCAACCGGTGATGGAAGCTCAGGGCATAGAACGCAATCGTCTGGTCAGCGGACTCTGGTTACTGAGTACTTTCACGGCTGAACTGGGCGGCCAGAAGTTCATTGGCCATGGCCAGCTTGGTTATGACCCCTCGAAGAAGAAGTTTGTCGGCACGTGGATCGAGAACATGAGTACACATATCAGCACCATGGAGGGAACGTACGACGAGAAGACGGGCGAGATGACCATGATGATGAAGAGCGTCGATCCACGGTCAGGCAAGGATACCACGAGCAAGAGCGTGAGCAAGTACATGGGGGACGATAAACGCATTTTCTCGATGTACATGAAGGTGGCTGATAGTGACGAATGGGTTAAATCGATGGAGGTTGCATACACGCGTCGTGCAGAGGACAAGAAAGAGAAATAGACCTCCCGAAGCGGTAGGTTGCCAACTGGTGCCGAACTGCGCCGAGACGTGCATGTCGCGTCTCGGCGATTTCTCTATTGGGGGCTTCTCCTTGATTTGAATCTCAATCTGCGGGAAGCGCGCGGTGTGCGCACGTTTGTGGCCACGGCACGCGGCCACGGCACGGCGGCAAGATGCCGCCGCCACCCTGGTCAAATCGGCTGGCACGGGCTCAATGCAGTGGCACACTTGCTTTCCGTGGGGCCGGCAGCTTATCCTACCGGGCTGGCCCGAGACAATCACTTCTTGTTGTCTCGGATTTCCGCTGCAACACTCCGAGCGCATTGTCCTGTGATGCAGAGTCCTGTGATGCAGAATCCCGATCGCAACGCGAAGGAGACGGAACTTGGACTGGCGTTCGAGTCGGTAAGTGTTTGTTTTCACGCTCACGCGCCGGTTCTAAGCGGCGTGAATGTGGCGGTTCATGCAGGCCAGTTCCTTTCCATCGTCGGCCCATCAGGATGTGGAAAGACAACGATCTTACGACTGGCTGCCGGGTTGATGGCGCCGACGGACGGGCGGGTGCGCATCGTGGGCCGGCCTCGCACTGCTTTCGTATTCCAGGAGCCAAACCTGTTGCCGTGGCGCACCGTAACGGGCAATATTCGGCTGCCATTAGAATTACTGCGAGTGCCGCGCAGCGAGCAAGATCAGGCGATTCGTGAGAGTCTGGCGCTGATAGGTCTCAAGCCGGCGGATGAAAACAAGTACCCGCGCATGTTGTCGGGCGGCATGAAGATGCGCGTTTCGCTGGCTCGAGCGATGGTCACACGACCCGACATCTTGTTGCTGGACGAGCCGTTTGCGGCGCTGGATGACATGCTTCGTCAGCAGCTGAATGAAGAACTGCTGAGAATCTGGAGTCAGCAAGGGTGGACGGCGCTTTTTGTGACGCACAATGTCAGCGAAGCGGTCTTCTTGAGCCAGCAGGTGTTAGTCATGCAGACGCACCCCGGTCGTATCGTCGATGTCGTGGATATTCCCTTCGCATATCCTCGCGCTCCATCACTGCGCGGCAACGCCCAGTATGCTCGAATTTCGGCTCACATCAGTCAGCGTCTCCGGGAGTACGCGGCATGAGAGCTTTGCTACGCGACTCACTGCTTCCTCCTGTCCTGCTGCTGCTGATCGTGCTACTTGCATGGCAATTGGCTGTGGTACTCCTGGATATTCCGCCTTATCTGCTTCCGTCCCCCATTGCCGTGTGGCTCGGATCACAAAAACGATTCTCTGAGTTGGCGACCGCCACGGGCATCACGGGTGCCGGGGCCGCCTGTGGATTTCTGGCCAGCGTGGTGCTGGGAACGGCTACCGCGCTGGTGTTTTCCCAGTCGCGTATGATTCGCAGCAGTTGTTATCCCTATGCCATTTTCCTGCAAACTGTACCGATCGTCGCTATTGCGCCGCTGATTGTCACGTGGCTGGGCACGGGCTTTCGCAGCGTTGTGGTGATCGCCTGCATCATCAGTTTGTTTCCGGTGATTACCAACGTCACGACCGGCTTGATTACGATTGACCCTGGGCTTCGCGATCTACTGCTGCTGCATCGCGCCACACGCGGGCAGATTTTGACCAAGTTGCAGCTTCCTAACGCCCTGCCCTATCTGGTGACGGGAGCACGCATCTCGAGCGGCTTGGCAGTGGTAGGGGCGATCGTGGGCGAGTTCTTCGTAGGATACGGGACGACCCATTATGGGTTGGGATACGTCATCCTGTATTCCGGTCCGCAGCTGAAAACCGACCAACTGTTTGCGGCGACCATTGCATCCGCCTTGCTGGGGGTGGCTATGTTCTCGATCACGACTCTGATTGGCAGAGCGGTGCTGGCCAACTGGTATGAAGCGCCGCTAAATTAGTTTGGCAAGGCTTTGCTCTGGAGTGAACCGTGATGTGTAAGCCGATCCTGACGGTGGCACTCTTGTGTCTGTTTGCCGGCGGATGTGTCCGCGGTGCTTCGACCGACCTTGATGGATCGTCTGGAAACACGCGTGTCACATTGGCCCTGAACTGGTTTCCGGAAGCTGAACATGGCGGGTTTTTCGCCGCGCAGGTACATGGATATTTCCGCGAAGAAGGTCTGGAAGTGAAAATCCTTCCAGGTGGGCCCGGCGCTCCGGTGATCCAGCAGGCAGCCACACAGAGAGTTGATTTCGCTATTGCTAATGCCGACCAGGTGCTCCTGGGACGCGATCAGGGCGCGCCGGTAGTCGCTGTGATGGCAGCCATGCAGAGCAGTCCGCGATGTATCATGATCCACCGCAAGTCGGGTATCGAAAGTCTGCTGGAGCTACGCAATCTCACCTTGGCGGTCGGCTCAGGCAAACCTTTTGCGAAGTATTTGTTGAGCAGACTGACGGACGCGAATCTAACCGTCGTGCCTTACCAGGGCAACGTGACAGCGTTTCTGCAGCGTGATGACTACGCTCAGCAGGCCTATCTGTTCAGCGAGCCGTACATCGCGCGGTTACAGGGAGCAGACCCACGTTGTCTGATGTTGTCGGAGATCGGTTTCAATCCTTATACCAGCGTGTTGGTCACCAGCGAGAAACAGATTACCGACAATCCGCAACTGGTGGCCAAAATGGTACGTGCATGTGTACGTGGTTGGAGCACGTACCTGTCAGCACCCGAACAGACGAATCGCAGGATACAGACGCTGAATTCCGAGATGAGTCTGGATATTCTGGCGTTTGGTGCGGACGCCATCCGACCCCTTTGTGTGGCATCCGCGGAAGAACCAGACACGCTTGGAACCATGTCCGCCGCCAGGTGGGAAACGCTGGCCAACCAACTGCATGCTATCGACCTGCTGGAAAACCCTGCAGTCTGGAAGGATGCTTACGACACACAGTTCCTGAAGTCTTCGCCGCTGGCAGAAACACCGTCGAACGTTGAATGACTGGACTCTGGCAAATTGTGGTGCGCCAATGGGCGTTCGGAAGACAGGAGCGTTTTTGCATCGGCGGGATGAGCGTTGTCTAATTGGACAGCGCCACTTTCACTTTTATGATCATCTTTGAGGCCATATTTTCACGGGCTTTATCGCCACCGGGCTGGTCCCGGTGGTAGAGCGTTTGACAACTACCGTCGATCTCGGCCACCCATGAGTTTCCTTCCTGCCGGCCCTCGCCGCCTCCGGCGGCGAGGGCCGGCAGGAAGGTCCGTTCTTCGGCTGCCAGAGTAGTCAGCAAACGTAGAACCACCGGGACGAGCCCGGTGGCGAACGCCTGTTATGGAGACACGAGTTACGCACAACCATCGCTGCAAAATGGCGATGTACAACTAGTCAGTGGTACTCGCCTTGCGCATGAGTGCGAGGTTGCCGTGGCGCACATGCTCCTTGCTCCGCCGCATCAAGATGTGCCGTGGCCACTGAAGCAGTACTTCCCGCGGCGGATGCCCTGCGGACGGCCGAAACCGTGTACAATGCGGGACGCCGCTAGTTTCTCTCGGGCTGTACTGAGGATATCGATGATGAGACTTACCAGTCGTCCTATGTGTCTACCACGGGCTTTCTCGCTCCTTTCGGCGACCGTGGTGTTCCTGACACTTTCACGTGGCATCTTGGCCGATGAGAACTGGTACACGCGCAGCTTTTATCTGCTGCACGAAGATCATCACACATCCGACGCGCATGAGGTGGGACGCGACGCCCATCCGGACGAGACCGCTCGACTGATCAATCTCTCCAGGCCGGATGTGATTCAGATCCATGCCAAGGGCAATCCCGGCTGGACCACGTATCCCAGCCAGGTGGGGCACACGCCTCCCAAGCTGCGGCGTGATGTGATGCAGGTCTGGAAGACTATCGCCGAAGAGAACGAATATCCTCTCAGCGCGTATTTCAACATCGGGCGTGACGGACAGATCATGCAGCGGCACCCCGAATGGAATCGTTCTGATGCGCAAGGAAAGGAGATCGACAAGGCGCTCTGTTATCATTCGGGCGTGGCTCAGCAGTACTTGTGGCCGATGATCCGCGAGATCATGGACAAGTACCGACCAGACGGCTGGTGGTTTGACGGCTCCTGCTTCACGGTGCGGCTCTGTTACTGCGACGCGTGCCGAGGCGGTTTCGACGCGAGACGGGCGGGGCAGCTCCCACCGAACGTACTGCGGAGAACTGGGGCGCCTATCATGAAATGCAGCGTCAGATCTATCGTGAGTTCATCGAGCAGACGGCCGCCATGATCCACGAGCTTGACCCGCGGTGTCTGGTGGCCGTCAACTGGGCCTACTCCTTGCGGATGCCGGAGAAGCCTGCTGCTGGCGTCGATTACGTAACGGGCGACATTGGCAATCGAGTGGAAGGGCTATCGGCCGAGGCGCATTGGTACGATGGCCTTGGGCTGCCCTTCGACCTGATGACGCAGTTGAACACGCAATACCCTGGTGACGTGGAAGGCGGTTCTCCGGAACGATTGAGTTTCGGTCCCAAACCGCCGGTGCAGATTCAGCAGGAGATGGCGATCATCGTGGCAAATGGTGGGCGATTCTGGATCTGGGACAACCCGACTCCGGAGAGCGGGTTGATCGCGTCGCGACACGAGTATCTGGCTCGGCACGTTGCTCCGTGGCTGAAAGAGCGCAAGGCGTGGTGCCTGGGTACCCGCCGCTTGCCAGACGTGTCGCTGCTCAATGCGTCTACAGCTCATTATGCGGTGACCGACGCGGCCGGCACCGTCTGCTTCAATCGTCGAGATAACCGTATTGACGGGGCCGCCACAACATTACCGCGACAGCATCTGAACTATGAGATGGTCGGTGACTGGCGATTGCACGAACAGGACATTCGCAGTCCGGTGCTGATCGTGGAGCATCCTAAACGGCTTACCTCTGAGGATGTCGACGCGCTGGTGGCGTATGTACGCGATGGCGGGACGCTGTTGCTTGCGGGCATGGGACTGCAGCGTGAAAACGACGCGTTGCACGAGGTCTTCGGTATCGCGGCGGTGGTGGGCCCCAAGCAGGCCGAACGATTGATTGTGACGCGTGATGCTCGGGAACTCGCTTTCGAACATCACTTGTTCCGACCGGACCTGGCGGGAGCGGAGACGGTTATTCCGGTGGTGGACGCTCGGGGCGATCAGCAACCGCTGCTCGTGCGTCATCGCTTCGGCGAGGGAGTGGCATACTATTTTGCGACACCCTTGCTGAGCGAACATGGAAAAAACTTGATTCCCGATCTCTTGATGCGGGCCGTATTGGAAGAGGTCTTGCCGACTTCAAAGCGACTGGTCACCACCGACGCTCCTGAGAGCGTGGAAATTGTCCTGCGCGCCGAGGGTCGGATCGCATTCTACACCTGGTCAACATGGCTCCGGGTGAGCGTCAGGTTGTGGACGGCGGCCGGCTGAAATACGTGAATCTCAGCGCCTTGCCGCCGGTTCCCGCATGCACGGTCCGAGTGCGGACCGAACAACGGGTCGAGTCGGTCACGCTTCAACCACAGAACGTGCGCCTGGACGAGTGGCGTTATGCCAACGGATACGTCACCGCGAGAGTGCCGAGCTTCCTCGTCCACCAGATGGTGGTCTTCCAGTAGCTCGATTCTGTTGCGCCGAGGCAGGTTGCCTGACAACTTTGCTTTAGCTTCCGTGATCTTTACAATCCCTGCTCAACCCTGCGCGCGTCGCACCACATTCTATCGTACCGCCTCGTTCATTCGGCCGTGCCGCGCGAGCGGAGTGCTCGTTCCATGAGTACTTGTTGTGTGCCGCTGCGTGCTTCATGACTCGAATCATCGTTGGGCAGCCGCTGGCGGTAATTGCCGTCGGCTTGCATTTCCCAGGCCTGGCGCTGATCTTGCAGCGAGATATCAAGGATTTCCCACAGCCGAGCGCGGAGGGCGGGGATGACGACGGGCGTTATGGCTTCGACGCGTTCCTCCATATTGCGATGCATCCAGTCGGCGGACCCGATGTAGAATTCACCTTCTTCCGGTGTCTCGGCGCCGTTACGAAAATGGAAGATACGAGAATGTTCCAGGAAGCGGCCAATGACACTGATCACACGAATGGTGGGACTCCATTGGGGCACGCCGGGGCGGAGGCAGCAGAAGCCGCGAATGATCAGATCGATAGGCAGGCCGGCTTGGGATGCCGAATAGAGAGCTCGGATAATATCGCGATCCTCCAACTGGTTCATTTTGGCAACAATGTGAGCAGGCCGTCCTTGTTGATGTACCTCCACCTCGCGCCGAATCATTTCGAGGAACCGCTGCTTCATGTTCACCGGTGCGACCAGCAGTTTGGGGAACTCGGTCTTGAGCGAATACCCTGTCAGGTAGTGAAATAACTCGACCACATCGTCCGTGATCTGCGGATCGCAGGTCAGCAGCCCGAGGTCGGTGTAGAGTTTCGCGGTCTGCGGATGGTAGTTACCCGTACCCACATGTGCGTAGCTGCGGAGCCCGTCGGTTTCACGCCGCACGACCAGTGCGATCTTGGTATGCGTTTTGACGCCGACCATTCCGTGGACGACATGCACGCCGGCTTCTTCCAATGCGTTGGCCCAACGAATATTACGGTGTTCATCGAAGCGTGCCTTCAGTTCCACCAGGCATGCTGCCTGCTTACCCGACTCGGCGGCCTGGATCAGCAGTGGCACGAACGGCGTGTCATCGCTGGTGCGATAAACGGTCATTTTGATGGCCAGCGTGTCGGGGTCTTCCACGGCGGCCCGGATCAGTCGGGCCACGGATGCGTCGAAGCTCTCGTAGGGGTGGTGAACCAGCACATTTCCGGCGCGGATGAGGGAAAAAATATCGGCAGAACCGCTGGCCAAGGCGCGCGGTACGACCGGTTCGAAGCGCGGATATCTGAGCTGCGGCAAGTCAATCCGTGAGACCTTCATGAAGTCCCGGAAATCCAATTCACCCGGCATCTCGTACACCTGTTCCGGTGCCAGACGCAGTTCGGCAACGACTTTGTTGAGGAGCCACGGGCTGGGATTTGCACTGTGTTCCAATCGCACGACATCCTGCAGCCGTCGTTGCCGCAGTTCTTCTTCGACCGTTGCCAGCAGATCCTGTTCCGGATTAAAGTCATCGTCCACGGCCACACTGCGTGTCACGCGCATCTGCATGACGTCACCAATGGTCATGCCACAGAAGAGCTGATCCAAGTTATGCGTGATCAGCTCGCGAAGTCCCACGAATCGTTGACAGCGTGTGCATTGTGGTTGCTCAGCGAGATCCATTGGGGAAGCAGTTTGGGGATTTTCACTCGTGCGAAGTGTTTTTGTCCAGTGTGCGGGTGAGTGAGTTCGATGGCCAACGAATCGGAAAGGTTGGAGAGGAACGGAAAGGGGTGACTGGTGTCGACTGCCTGCGGCGTGAGCGCAGGATAGACGTTTCGGCGAAAGTAGGCATTCGCTTCCTCTTGGTCTGCCGCGGAAAGACCATGCCAGGTCAGCAGGTGTACCCCGTGTTCGGCCAGTTGCGGGCGAATCTGTTCGGCAAAGCAGCTCGCCTGGTCGGCGAGCATGGGTAGGAGCGTATCACGAATCGTGCGCAGCCGATTCCGGTTGGCCAGCACACTGGTGCGCGCTTGCTGCAGGGAGTTACGGTGGAGCAGTCCCACGCGCTTCATGAAGAACTCGTCCAGGTTCGACGTGAAGATCCCCAGGAACATCAGCCGTTCCAGCAACGGCGTACGTTCGTCCGCCGCCTCGTGCAGCACGCGGCGATTGAATTCCAGCCAACTGTAATCCCGGTCCAGGAATTTGGAGAAATGAGTGCTGTCGGCCTGTCGGTCCGATTGATTATCCATGGCGTTGTCAAACAGAAATTCGGTGTGTCGGTCAGCGAGTGGGCCTCTGAAAAGATACGTCGCACCGGGGACCAGCTATTGTTCAGATGAGCCGCGTAACCAACACAATCAGCATCACAAACCATCCGTGCCCCCTCCGTGTCCGATCCGTGCCTCATCCGTGCCCCCTCCGTGTCCGATCCGTGCCTCATCCGTGCCCCCCAAACTCAGCACTCTCCCGTCCGTGCCCCCTCCGTGGCCCGTCCGTGGCCCCCAAACCCTGCACTCTCCCATCCGTGCCCCCTCCGTGGCCCCCATTTAGAATTCGAGGAGCGATTCCATCACACCTTTATGCATCTCGTACCAGAAAGCGATCGCAGCTTCGCGCTTGTTGGATTCGAACTGCTTGATCCAGGTATCAAGTTCACTTCGCTGCTCCCCTTCCACATCACGTTTCCTGCGCAGGAACATGTAGACGTAGTCAATATTGCGTTCAGATTCCCACAGGTTGGACGCGTTTCGGCTGTTAATGCGATTGACCGTGGTTGACGTTTCTTTGAGCAGTTTGTCTTTAAGTCCATATAGCGATTCGATGATAGTGGGAATCATCTCTTGTGCCCAACCTCGGTGAAAACGGCAGAAGCCGAGATTGTCGAGCATCAATTCGTTGCGCATCAAATCGGTGCTGATGCGACCCAGAGTGCGAGGAGGCGTGAAGTCGAAGCCATAGTAGTTGTAGTATTTGCCCATGACCGCCATGGGAGCCAGCACGCCGGGTGTCCAGTATTGGTTGGGAACCATCCACCCGTTGCGTCCAAACGCTGTGTAAACAAACGGATCGAGCGCGTCGCGACCCTTGGTGCGCGCCAGGTGTCGAGCGAGTTTACGAGCCCCTTTACGCAGATCAAGCAATCCGCGACGCTGGATAATGGAATCGAGCAACTGGATGCCGAGTTCGGCGTTGTGAGCCGAGTCGGCGATAACGTTGAAGCCCGCGGCGCGAAACATCGGCGGGTTAGAAACACCGAGTTCCTTAGGAGTCAAGGTGCCGGAATCGAGGCACTCCATCAGCCACGAGAGGACGCCGCCCACGGAGATCGCATCAAAGCCGTAGGAATCTGCGTGCCGATTCAGTCGTTCGGCGGCTCGCTGGTCAAACACGCCGACCAGCGGACCCATTGTCTGGTACGGCTCGTAGTCCTTTTTGTACTCGTCACGCAGCTTCTTGCAGACGGCCGCGCACGGCTCACCGCAGGTCGTTTGTTGCTTCGGTACGATCGTCTCTTGGTTGAACTGCTTGAGATAATGGTTCTTAATAAAATGCTCGTGAACGTGGACTCGATCTTCTTCGTTATCGTAAATGCTGCGATAATTGAAGTACAGAATCCGGCCACCCATTTTGGCGTAATTCACGCCCAAGGTGCCCCCGGTCTCGAAGCCCGGATCGAACCGATACTTGGTGGTGGCGTCGAAATCGACGGCTTTGAGTCGTTGTTCATAGCGATCTACAAACCACTGGTCGGCCACTTTCCGGTCTCGAAAGTCCTCGTCAATGAATGTGCCACCATAAATGATCGCGCAGATGTTGTGCTGTTGCAGCAGCTTGGATCCGAACCCGCCCCGCCCCGCCCAGGTGTCTGTATGGGTGATCTGGCGGTCATTGATGGGCGCCGATCCAATGGCGCCGAAATCGGTCTCGGCCGCGGCGCGGCCGACGCAGAGGATCCGCGGATCCGTCTCGTATCGGTCACCGTACCGCTCGTACACCCGCTGCATCAGCCCATAGAAGCCACCCGCACCGGACTCCCAGGCCTGCTCGATATCGATCGAAGCGAGTTCGACTTCGATGTGCTCACCGCCTTTGCGGTTCAGGTAGAGTACCGAAGCGACGGGAGCGCGACCGACGATGGAGAGCATGTTTATGCCGAGATTGTCGAAGACCAACGCGGCACCCCCCATGGTGGAAACGTAGAACCCTCCCCAGGCTGGAGAAAGACCGGTGACGACCAGCCGGTTAGAACCGGGAAAGATGGATCCCGCCAGCAGGCCCGTGCCGATATTCAACGAATTGAAGCGTCCGGCCAGATGGAGTCCCAAGTCCACGGGTCCAAAGAATGGGTCGCCCACCGCGTAACGATCGATCCGATAATAGTCCGTGGTCGCGTCGACAAACAGCACTCGCTGATACGTGTCCATGGCAACAATCCTTCCTGGAGAGAGTGCTGCCAATTCTACGTTCCACGCCCGTCGGACGGTAGAACGGGGCCCAACTACCGTGTTCGACCGATGCTCGTGCCGTGCGTCATGGACTTGCGGACCGCGTCGCACGTCGCCTGTCACGGGAGGATGGGCCAGTAGTTGTTGATCAACTCCGGCTCGCTACCGTGCAGGCCGAACAGTCCGACCGAGAACGCTGTGAGCGCAGCGAAGATGACCACCACAACCGTCGCCGTGATGAGCTCTTTCCGCGATAGTCGTTTCTGTGGCGGCCCGACGTGGTGTCGTGTGGTGTGATGGGAAAGAGCATTGGGTCTACTTGCCATGACTGGGTCCCCCATGTTACTCGCCGAAACACAGTCTATTGACGCTCTGTTTTCATTCTGAGCGCGCGGTATCTCGCGGCGAGCAGCGTGTTTTGCGCCACGTCGCAGAAGTCCGCTCAGCGTCAAACACTCATTTGTGGTGCCGATGCTTGCTGGAGCTCGCATAACGGAATTCGAATGCCGAGGATAATCGCCGGAAATTGCCCCAAACGGCCGGTAGATTTCAGCGGCTCGCGACAGCGGGAAGGTCAGTTGTGGGTCAAGCACGAGCAGATTGAGTGGCACATAGCCCCGAAATGGATGTGGAATGGACCAGCAAGTTACGCTCAACACGCGCAGAGACCCTCTGAGTGGTTGTTTGTACATGCATCTGCAGATGCATACGCCGAGTGTCGGCAAGGCGTGCTGTGGTCGAGAAGGTGGACGCAGTGGGCTGACGCTTCTCGAGCGATCTGTCAGCGAAGAGGGGGATTTGCCGAGCTGGCGGGCGCGCGATCACGCGCGGTGAGTGTGCGATGAGGCACACTGCGACGAACGTTCTGAGCTTGAATTTATTGCGAAGTAGATGGAGACGCGATGGGTGACGTCCGAGGTGGGCCGATCACTCAGTGGCATATGCGTCGAGAACACGCGCGACGACGCGGTATGATGAAGTAAGCGGTCAGCTGGCGAGTAATGAGAGTGGCCTTTCGTTTCTCATGAATTTGCGTGGTACACGAGTTGCTCAGTGGTAACATGACAGGTGGCGTATTGGTTCTGACGGCTTTCACGAATGGGTGGTTCTCGAAACGGGGGATGATCCGATGAACATCGCAGACTTCTTGAAACAGGAAAAAGTGAAGTTCGACCTGCTTCCGCACCGTGACACGTACAATGCGCAGAGCATGGCACAAACGCTGCACGTGTCGGGGCATCATGTGGCGAAGACGGTCCTGTTGCGTGCCGACGGCGGGAAGGCCTTCGTGGTGGCCGTGTTGCCTGCCAGTAGAACGATCGATCTGGAGTTGGCATCACTGATGTTGGGCGGTCGCGACCTGGAGGTGGCGAGCGAGAGTGAGATTGCGGAGCATTTCCCTGACTGTGAGTTGGGGGCATTGCCACCTTTCGGCTCGTACTACGGCATGATGACAATCGTGGATGCGAGTCTGGACGAAGACGAGGAGATCCTTTTCGAGGGGAACACGCATCACGAATCGATTCGGATGATCTTCGATGATTTCCGTCACATTGAAGAGCCGGTGATAGGCCATTTCTGCAGGACTCCGCTGTGAGGTGAGATCAGCGGAAAATCTTCTCAGCTCCTGCAAGCGTATCTTCGAATACGCAACGGCGAACGCCCGCCGCCGACAAGTGATCCAGGGACGTCGGCTTTTTGGGGTGCGACGAGAGAGGTGCGGGGCGACATGGTCACGCGAGTCGTGCACCGGCCACCCATTCGCACGCGTTGAGCCAGAACCGGGCATACTGTTTCCAGTGGACGAAGTTACAGCCCCAATGTGGTGCCGGGTCGGAGGTGTACGCGAGGACCCGCCCCTGGCCGCGTTGCCCTACGGCCAGCATCGGATCGCCATACTCTCGCCAGGTGGCCACGACCAAACAATCTTCACGTGGACGAACGATGTTGTAGCCCAGTATTGGTGGCAGCGTAGCCAGGTCGATGCTGTTCAGGATCGGATGGTCTGGCAGAGCGGGTTCGCCCGAAAAACCCTCGGTGGTTTCGCGCAGGTCATCGTAATCCAGGCATTCGACGGGTAGAATATTGCGCAACGACGTGCGTCCCCATCCACCTTTGCCGATTTCACCGGTAAAGCTGAGCCAACCGCCCAGGAACATTACGCCAAGTCCCCTTTCCACGGCCTGCTGAGTGAGCCGGATGCGGTCGGGGAATGTAAGTGGTTCACCGCCCATTTTGCTGAGATCAAAAAAGGCCGGATCAAGCTGGAACAATCGGGCTTCAACGTCGGAAAAAATGAGCACATCATAATCGGCGAGAATCTTTTCATAGCGGCCCGGCGGCAACCTGTAGAACTCCCACGACGGGACGCTTTCGACCTGGTGTTGGCCGGTGGACTCCAAGGCCTCTTTGAGCCAGCGACCATAGTTCACGATATCGGTACCCTTGTGTGTGTATTCGAAGGGCGATTCCGCGAACACAGGCCCGAGCAACAGGGACCAATCACCGACGTAATAGATCTTGGCCATGGGTATTGTACTCCCTCGCGACGGCGACGGCATCGAGTGATCCGGCCACGTCAGAACACCCGGTAGCCGCTATTTCGGTAAAGCTTTTCGTGCTTTGCACTTCAGTTTCATAAACGCAAGTTGAGTGACACGCAAGCACCCCACCCATCTCGCAGTCTGTCGATATAGCAACCCAAAGCTGGGGTTTGACACTGTGCGTATGGGCGCCCGACGGTGCTTCGCCGACGGCGAACTTCACTCGAGCCGGGGCAATGCCCCAGGCCAAAGTGAAAAACGGGCCTTCGGCCAGTTAATCGACCCGACACGTGCGAATTGAGAAAGCGTGAGCAATGACGGAAAGGTGCCCTCAATCACGCTTCGGGTTACTGTTCACCCAACGACTCCAAGAGAATCGATGAAAGCGAACCAGCGCGAGCCCGGTGGCGAGCGTCCTGTTACCTGGCGGGTCGTTTAGGAGCGGGCTGTTTGGCGCAATGCTCAACACTTGTCCCTCCAGCGTGACGACGATCAGTTGCCCGTCGCGACCGACGGCAAGTCCTTCTGGCAGCGGTTCGGTGGGCAAATCGTGTTGCCAGAACCAGATGGGAGTTCCATTGGCGGAATTGAAAGCGGCGACTTGCCATTGCGGGTGAGCGCGGACGCGATTCTGAAACTGGACGACTGCGGCAACACGAAGGGGTGTTACGGCCAGGGCCAGCACTTCGAACTTGTTAGGATTGTCCAGATCCGTAGTCCAGCCTGTCGCTCCGTCGGCATGGAAGGCTTGCGCCAAACTGGTCCAGCGTTGTGGTTGGCGACTGGGAGCATCGGAAGGAGGCGTAAAGCCCTGTTGAATGCGGGGCTTTGCTTTGTCGATCTCGTAGCAATTGAGTTTTCCGTTGCGGAAGTCGGCCAAGGCCAGTACTTGCTCATTCCAGGCTGGGGGGACCGCACCGAAGTTCAAAGTCAGGGGCCGGCCGTTGCTGAACAGGACAAAACTGTCCTTGTTGGCCACATTGCGCGGCGAGGCATACTGGATCCGACCGCCAGCCACGGGATACTCCTCGGAAAAGACGCCCACGAATCGACCGTGATTCGCTTTCGGTTGACCTTGAGCGAAAGACGTGTTGAGACACTCGCCTGTCGCCGAGTCAAAGACTGCCGGGGAGACCTGATTCCCGCCGGCCAGGAACAACCGCCCGCCGTGCATAGCCAGGTTACCCTGCGCACTGACGCCTTTACGCAGTTCGGAGCTCAAGTGACCACACGTATTGTTCTCCCATGTCATACGGCCCGTTTTGGCGTCCAGCGCGTACACATACGTGCCGTCCTGATCGACGATACCGGCAGCAAAGTAGGCGGTACCTTCGTGCACCAATACGCCGGTATTTACTGGCCATGTGGAACAAAGATTTCCGTAGATCATGATCAGTCGCTTCTGAGGAGCAGCGCGAAAGTTCCAGAGCATTCTGCCCGAAGCGGCCTCCAACGCATAGACATATCCATCACCGCTGCCGACGAACACGCGACCTTGCCAGATCGTGGGAGATGCCTTGATCGGACCGGCCGTGGCAAACTGCCAGCGCAGTTGACCCGACATGGAGTCGATGGCTCGAACCTTGCCGTCGCTACCACCGACCAGCACCAGATCGCCGGCCGTGACCGGTGGCGTGGGAACATACGGGCGGGGAGGAGAGAATGCCCACAGGGGAACGCGGGCCGCGGCAGGTTGCTGGTTGGCTTGATTAGGGTTAGCCAAGGGGGTCGGCGTCGAAGCGGAGCGTGCATTGTTGGCTCGGTAAGTTGGCCAATCGCGCTCGGAGATCTCTAACGGGGCGACCGTCTGGATGTCGCCCGCGCCAACTGTAGACGTGGCGCCGGATCGACCTGATCGAAGCGAAAATCGCCCGCCGAGCATTTGGCCATGGCCCCGATCAGCGACAGGTTGCAGTCACACGCCCAGGGGCCCAAATAGAGCAGACCGTGCGCGGGAATCGCGCCATCGAGGCAGGCAGGTCGCACTGCCCCGTCGATCAGCACCTTCTTCGTAGCGCGGTCAAATCGGAGCGTCCCTTCGCCTCGCACAAAAAACGAGTCGGGACAGGCCGTCAGCCGCGTACAGGCTGCTTTGCGAAAATCCAGTTCTTCAGATACTTCACCCGTCACCGGTTCGACCACGGCATGGCTGCCACGTGTCCCCACGCCCAACACGACTTTGCCGTCCACGTAAATCGCGTTGGGGTTGTTGGTAAACTTCTTCTTCGACCACAGCAGCGAACCATCGTTGGTCGACACGGCAACCACATTCATGCGCGTCTGGCCCTGGATAATCAAAGACTCCGGCGTGGCGACGGTCAAACAACCGCTGCGGAAACCGGGTGTGGAGACGAGCCCTCGTCCAGGTTGCTCGATCAAGTCCAGTATCTTCTGATCCGAATTCGTCCAATAGATATCGCCGGTGGAACGGCGCAGACAGCTGAGATGCTTCTCTGGCGCATACAGGAAGATCTTGTCCCCCAGCATGGCCATGCCACGCGAGTCGATGGGACTCTCTTCCTCATGCTTCCACAGCAGACGGTCTTGTTGGAGGTCATAGGCCGCCACGGTATTTCCGAATCCCCACGGCACGCGCGGACGCTGATAGTATCCTCGGCTCAAATCGGCCCAACTCCACCCACCGAAGGTCCGATCACCTCTGATGATCTCAGCCTCACCTCCTTTCGGTCCGGACATGACGTACAGCACGCCATCTTCTATGACCATCCATTTCCAGTCGCCGTCCAGTCCAGCAATGTGAAGGCGCCCTTTTTGCTCGCCCGTCGCGGCATCCAGTTGCAGGCATCCGTCGCCATCCAGAAGATAGAAGATGTCTTTCGTCGCGACAAAAGCACTACGGTGAGCCAGGAATCCGTCTGGTAGCTTGCGCTGCCAGAGCTGGGTGCCGTTGTAGCCGTTACGGGCGATCAGCAGATTGACCATCTCCCATTCGCGCCGGTGGTGGGCAATGTGCCCGGTGGCCAGGAACGTGCGGCCTCCGGCGACCGTGGTAATCGAGGGCATGGTGATATAGTACGGCTCAGCCATGAACTGCGTCATATACGGAGCTTGAATGACCTGGTCAGAGGAAACGGGATTGTTGTCCGGTCCGTGTTCCCAAAGAGGCCATTCGTCCACGCCTTCCGGCGCGGGCTTTTGCAGCAGCACGAAGTTACCCGCCGGCAAGTCCAATTCCTGCACCACGCCCTGGGCCACCCAGTCTCTGAGCCGAATCATGGTCCGGTCGATCTGGTCTCCTTCAGCGGTTCGGCCGACAAACGCCGCGCCTTCGGGACGCAGAACTCGCAACACTTCCGCGATGTTGAGAGCTGCCAATTGGTCGTCGCTGATTTGGGTGGCCACCAACAGGTCGATCATATTGTCGGCGTAAGGAAGTTTGCTCAGTGTATCCTGCTGGATCACTACGCGGTCGATATCGAATCCGGTCCGGTCGGCGATATCGCGGAGCCTGGCCACCGTTTCTGAACTGGGATCGATGATGTGGAGCAGGAAGCCGTTGGATTGCACCAACTGCAATGCGACGTCTGGGTCGAAGCCCAACATGCAACAGACGCCTCGATCGATCCCTGTCTGCTGGATTGCTTGCTGAACAAGGTTTGACGATTTCAACTCAGCTGCCGCGGTTGGGCCGCGAAAGGTCGCCAGCGTCAGAGCAGCCACGACCAGGGCAAGAAACACCTGAGTAAATCGTGACGCGAAGTTGAACTGGTTCGACATTGGTCTTGCTCCCCTAGGTGGATGCCGTCGCAAAGTTCGCCCCCGCGCGAGACCATGCGACGATGCGCGATAACAGACGAAGCTGCACTTTCGAGATGGCCTGCTTGTCAGGCTGCCATCGGATCAAGTCGTTCACCAGTATAGCGAACACTCCTCATCCGTCAGGCCGCTATCATGTTCGAAGGAATTCATTCTGCACGCAACGAGCAACGAGGCACGCAAAGCGGACATCGAGGGACAAGGATGTCGGTCGTACTTCTCTGGGATGCAGCATCGTGGTTGACAACCACGGCTGCCAAACGTGATCAGACGTATTCCCAATCCTTGAGCCACCGGTACCTGGCCGGCAGACTGGCCCACGCGCGATCCATCGCTCGATCCAGCAGTGCCTGTTCGTCTTTGTCCAGCACGCCACGTTCCTTGACAGCCAACGCCATGTTATCGACCTGGTCGACGGTAATCAGTCCAGGAATGGGAGCGGTAATCGCCGGATTGCAGAGGATGTGGCGAATCGCCAGCCGGGCGATCTCGTTGTCTTCCTTCGCCTGCGGATGATCCGGGCTGCTGTCGCCTTTGAAGATCGAATTGCTGGCAAACGGTTTGATGCCGAACCAGCCGATATCGTGTTTCTTCATCGCCGCCCACAAACCGTATTCGTCGGTTACCACTTTCGTCTTGGCCGTGTAGGGAGTGCAGATGACTTCCAACTGGTCGGGATATTTTTCGATCAGCTGATGGATATGCGGCCGGTCGTGTGAAGAGATGCCGGTGAAGCGAGCCAATCCGCTTTGCTTGGCCCAGTCGAGGGCTTTGATTAACTCTTCGATCGTGGAGTCGTCGTGTTGACTGCTCTCTTCCAGGCAGGTGATTCGCCAGAGGTCAACATATTCCTGGCCAGCCGTGCGCAGTCCTTCCTGGAAGCCCTGTTTGAGTTTTTCGAACGTGCGCCACTCGGGATAGCGGACTTCCGTGTGGCCCCACGAGTAACCCAGATACATCTTGTCGCGTCGTCCTTTCAGCGCCTTGCTGTAGGCAATCACTTCGTTACTCCAACACGCGTCGATATAGTTGATACCTCGATCGATGCAGCGACTGACAACTTCCCGGCGGTTCTGGTCAAAGGCAGGGTCGCCTTCACCATAGCTAAACCAGCCGGCGACGTTTTGTTTGGCAGGCAGCACCTTGTCAATGCGTTTCCAATGTCCACCCAGGCAGACGGCGGAGATCATCATGTCCGTCTTGCCGCAGCGGCGATATTCCATCTCCGGGTTGTAGCTGAGGATCTTGCTGGTATCCTCTTCGGTGGGATTGCCCGCATAGACAGTTTTGGTAGCTGTCAGGCCCAAGGCCGCACCGGCCGCGGCCAGCGCACTGTCACAGACGAAATCTCGGCGAGTCAACTTAGTGTCTGACATCGGTTCATCTCCTCAGCGGTTTGTGGCGGCTGCGTTCCCGGAAAAAAGCCCTTCCGTGGAACAGCCAGCATTATCTGCTATCCCTTCCAAGAATGCTACAAGAGAAACACCCGTAGTGTGAATCAAACGTTGTGGCTGTTCTCAACATCACGCCAATGTATTGACTCAAAGTGGAAGCCTTCCCAGGCCTGCCAACGGATCCGACGCCGGAAAAGCCTCTCCTTTTGCCAGTCCACACCGG
This sequence comes from uncultured Planctomycetota bacterium, assembly GCA_963700575.1. Classification (GTDB taxonomy): domain Bacteria; phylum Planctomycetota; class Planctomycetia; order Pirellulales; family Pirellulaceae; genus JAJRVM01. The sequence goes on from CAVOYC010000007.1 coordinate 483,647, forward strand.
ATGCAAATTCGGAACCCTTTCCGATGGGAAACGAGCCACGAAAATGCGGCTTTACCGGCTACATGGACCGCGTGACTTACAGTTTGACATATTTACTCAGACGCGGGCTCTCGGTGCAGCGCAATGGGCGCGTCATTTTTCTGGGGGGCGCCGGTGTACTCCGGCCACGCTCGACATACCGCTCGATTCGTTTCATCAGTTTTCGGACGATTTCAGGATGGTCGCTCTGCAGGTTTTTCGTTTCTCCCGGGTCTTGCTCAAGGTTATAGAGTTGAACGGGAGGAAGGCCCTGTTGGATAGCCTCCGGATCGCTCAGGTCTTGTGGAACACCCGCTTCATTGCACCAGCGCCGGCTCACGCCGTCGCCGGCGCAGAGCGAGAGTTTCCACGGGCCCTGGCGGATGGAAAGCACGTCGGCCGAATAGGAATGAACCGTCAGGTCTTCACGGGTGGCGGTGTCGTTGCCACGCAGCAAAGGGAGCAGGCTGACACTGTCCTCACCTGCCTCATCAGGCAGCGTGGCGCCGAGCATCGCCGCGCAGGTGGCCATCCAATCGGTGAGACAGACCAGTTGATCCGACCGACTGCCGGGCTTGACCGTTCCTGGCCATCGGACGACCAGCGGAACGCGATGCCCGCCTTCCGAAATATCGCACTTATATCCACGATAAGGACCACCGACACGGTGTCCGACTTTCACGAACGGTGCGATACCCGTATATCCGCAATGCCCATTGTCCGAGGTGAATACAAGCAGCGCGTTGTCCGTTAGTTCATGTTTTTCGAGCGCTGCCATGACGCGGCCCACGGCAGCATCCGTTTCCATGATGAAGTCGGCCACGTCGCTGATCCCGCTCTTGCCGCGAAACGCTTCGGAAGGGGCGATGGGCTCGTGGGGCGATGTCAGTGGAAAGTACAGAAAGAACGGGCTCTGCTCCTTTGCGCTTCGCTCAATAGAGGACTCAGCTTCGGCGACCAGTCGGGGGAGAATCTGGTCGAATTTCCAGCCCGGCGCCATGGGCCCTTCGGGGCCCCAACGAACACGATCATTGCCTACTTTTCGATCGGTAGGTTCCTCGACCATCCTGTCGTCGCGAAGGAACGTGTAAGGCGGCAAGTTTGGCACGTCGACGCCAAAGTAGTCGTCAAAACCTCGTGTAATGGGCCCTTTTCCAATCGGGCCGTCGAACACGGGTTCCCCCGCACGCTCCTGAACGAACTGGTTGCCAGGTGTGTTTTCGATCGCACCATCTGGCTGCCTCAGCGGCCAATCCCATCCCAAGTGCCACTTGCCAATGCACGACGTGCGGTAGCCGTGTTGCTTGAGCAGGCCGGGCAGAGTCAATCGATCGGCATGAATCAGCGGTGATCCATACTTACGCACGACGTGAAATCGCATCGGTGTACGCCAGCTGTATCGTCCCGTCAGCAAACCGTAGCGACTGGGAGAGCACAATGATGCGCTGGTGTGTGCGTCGGAAAAATACATTCCCTCCGCTGCCAGTCGATCGATATGTGGCGTTGGCACCTTGTTATGTTGGGGATCATAGCATCCCACGTCACCCCAGCCCAGATCATCAGCCAGGATGATCACGATGTTCGGCTTGTTGGAAACCGCGGGGACGTGCGAGTTGGCGTCATCGGCCATCGCCGTTACCTGCCAGATCGCCGCGAACGCCAGCCACCAACCACAGCACAACCGGGTTGCGGTGACAAGACGTATTCTGTTGTCTGTTGCCAGGCTGCCGCACATGAAGAATTCCTTTCTAACAGCGATTTCGCGATCGGAACATGCCAGGCCCGTTCGTGTTGAGGACCGCCTTTTAGTATAGCCAAATGAAGTCGTGAAAGGGCGGAGCAACATCGAAGGAAAGAGACGGGACGAAGCGAAGTCGAACGACATAAAGCACGCCGCTCGCAACTCATCGTCGCCCCTTGCTGGCAGGCCGGCGAGCATCGAAGATCGACGCGCGCAAATTTTCTCGAGAAGTGCTAACGCTCTGCTTGCAGAACGGATATGCTGAACGTGTCGGAGCAGGTGTGATCTCGAAAACGCCTGCCCACCTTGGTGTATCACGTATGCACGATGCTCGAACCAAGTTGAGGTATCACCATGTTTGGCAAGAAGATAAAGCCTGAAGTGTTGGTTGTCGGTGCTGGCCCCGTCGGGCTGTTTGCCGCGTTAGCGCTGGCGAAGAAGGGGATCCGGGTGACGATCACCGATCGGGAATGGCGCACCGGAGCTCACAGCTACGCCCTGGCTCTGCACCCACGGTCGCTCAGGATGCTCAAAGAATTTGGCCTGTTAGCGGATGTCCTTGACCGAGCTTACCATGTCCGGACGATTGGACTCTACGACGGGGCCACGCGTCGCGCGGAGATGCGCATCGTGGACCAGGATGATTCCTCGTTACCTCTGGCGGTCATGCGCCAGGACGTATTGGAACATGCGCTCGAACAGGCGTTGAATCGCGAAGGCGTTAAGGTGCTCTGGAATCATGCAGTTTCGCGACTGGAAGACCGCGAGCATGCAGCCGTTGCGACGGTGGATAAGATGGTCAAGGAGTCGGTTGGCTACGGAGTCGCCCACACCGAATGGATGATTGCGAAAACCTATGAAGTTCAGGCACCGTTGGTGATTGGTGCCGATGGCCATCAGTCGATTGTTCGTCGTTCGCTCGGAATTGATTTTCCCGACCTGGGCGGCACGCAGCACTTTGCCGTATTCGAGTGCGAAGTGGACGAGGATTTTGGTCACGAGATGAAGATCGTGATGGGAGATCGCTCAACGAACGTGCTCTGGCCGTTACCGGACGGACACTGCCGGTGGAGTTTTCAGTTGCTGGATTTCGCCGCGCCCGAATCGACTCGAACCAAGAACCGCCTGCCGGTAGAGATCGGCGGTGCCCGCTTTCCGATGCTTGATGAAGAAAGTTTGCGGACATTCATTGCGGAAAGGGCGCCTTGGTTCGAGTGCAAGATCAAGAATATCGACTGGCGCATCGTGGTGCGATTTGAGCGACGGCTGGCGGATACTTTTGGCAAAGGTCGTGTGTGGATCGCCGGGGACGCCGGCCACCTGACCGGACCGGTGGGCATGCAAAGCATGAATATCGGGTTGTGTGAAGCAAAGGATCTGGCCGACGCCATGGAAAACATCTTGCGGGGGGGCGGCCCAGTTGAACAACTGCAGGAATACGATCGCCAACGCAAAGCTCAATGGCGCGGCCTGCTCGGGTTGGAGGGCGGACTGACACCCCAGACTCGAATCGACCCGTGGGTGCAACAATGCAGTGAGCGACTGATGCCCTGCATTCCCGCATCCGGGGCCGATCTGGTATTGCTGGCAAAGCAGCTCCAGCTCAAGACCCCTTTCTGATTCGTCCGGTACGCCTGGCCCTCGCCGGCACGTCGGGTCAGGAAGATGTTTTTCGATGTTAGACCATGTCCTGGGCTGACTCGAGAGCCACGCGAGGCGCGCATGATTGACCTGGGGGTTAAGTTTGCGCACGGTGCGTGCATCTTTGTGACTGCGGCATCCTGCCGCGGCAAGGCGGCACTCGCCCCCCTGCCACCTTGGGCCGCGGTTGCGTTAGAAGTTGGGAGGAGCAATCCATGTCATCCCGCCAGAGTGAAGAGCACATCTTCCCATTAAGCGACGGTACGGAGCTTTTTTTTCGCGTCTGGTGCCCCCGTTCTGCAAGTGACAAAACAGCACCGTCCGACAAAGCGGTGGTGCTTTTTCATCGCGGACACGAACATTCCGGATGTTGGCAGGACTTTGTCGATCAGATCGGCCTGGACGATTTCTGGTTTTTTGCCTGGGATGCCCGCGGCCACGGAAAGTCGCCGGGAGAACGCGGCTATGCCGATAGTTTTGGCCAGCTGGTCAAAGACGCCGATGAATTCGTCCGGCATGTAATGGCCCAGCGCGATATCCCGCTCGAAAACGTGGTGATCGTCGCTCAGAGCGTAGGTGCCGTGCTTGCCGCCACCTGGATTCATGACTATGCGCCCCGATTCGCGCTTTGGTCATGGCATCGCCCGCGTTACGTATCAAGTTGTACGTCCCTTTGGCGATTCCTGGGCTGCGTCTTCTGAACAAGGTGAAACGCAAGGCATTTATCAAGAGCTACGTCAAGCCAAGCCTGCTGACACACGACCCGGAGCAGTCTCGGAAGTACGCCGAAGATGAATTGATTTCGCCGCAAATCGCCGTAAATATCCTGCTTGATCTGTTCGACACATCGACCCGCCTCGTTGACGATGCCGCGGCAATCCACACACCGACGCTGCTGCTGATTTCCGGATCGGACTGGGTCGTGAAGATCGGTCCCCAGATCAAGCTTCTGAAAAACATGTCATCCAGTGTAAAAGTGACGGAGACCTATCCAGGGTTCTTTCACTCGACGTTCTGGGAAAAGGATCGGGAACAGCCCATTGGTAAGACTCGCGAGTTTATTCTGGACGCCTTTGCCTCAGGTCCCTCAAGTACATCGCTGTTGAACGCCGACGAAGTCGGTTATACAAAACAAGTTCATGATCGTTTGAAGAACCCGCTACCTGCTCTGTCGTGGAAGCGAGCGCTATTTGCCCTGCAAAGTTTACTGCTCAAGACCGGGGGACGATTGAGCCGCGGCATTCGGATTGGTTGCGCGCAGGGTTCGATTCCGGCGAGTCGCTGGACCACGTTTATCGCAACAAGGCCGAAGGGACAACGCCATTGGGGCGTCTTGTCGATCGATTCTATCTCGATTCTCCCGGCTGGCGCGGGATTCGCACTCGCAAAGTGCACGTACAACAACTGCTGGACCAGGCTATCGCTCAGCTGGCCGCCCGCCACGAAGCGGTTCAACTGCTGGACATCGCCGCCGGTCCGGGGCGGTATGTGCTGGACACGATTCGCAATCATCCGCAGCAGCACATTTCCGCTATCTTGTGCGATCGAGATAAGGCGGGATTGGAGGCCGGCAGACAACTGGCCAAATCGATGAATATTGAGAGCGTCAGCTATCGGGAAAGCGACGCATTTGATGCGGGGGCCATCGCGGCGATCACGCCACGGCCAAACGTGGTCATCGTATCCGGGCTCTATGAGCTGTTTCCAGGCAACATCCCGATTCGAGAATCGCTTGACGCAGTGGGGCGATTGATTACGGAGAGTGGTTTTCTGATCTACACCAATCAACCCTGGCATCCGCAACAGGAAATGATTGCCCGCGTGCTGCCCAACCGTGACGGCGCTGCCTGGATCATGCGGTGTCGCACGCAGTGCGAGATGGACCAACTGGTGGCGGCTGCCGGATTCAAGAAGATCGACATGTTGATTGACAATGCCGGAATCTTCAGCGTGTCGTTGGCAATCAAAGAGAGCGACTCGCCACTGTCGGTCACCAGCGGAGCCTAATCGCACCGTGGCTTGTTTGAGTCTCGGCATGCACCAGATCTTGCCCGGGCTACGAGCACTTGTGAGCCAGCGCGGTATCTGGGAGGTTTCCCGGGTCCAAAACGCTCATTGCCAGTCCGCGAAGTGCCCTTCCTCGACCAGCGCTTTGATGCGGCAACTGAGCTGACTGACAAAGTCAGCCTTATCACCCGTCCAGTACATTGGCTCGCCCACGAAAACATCGCAGAAGAAGGGAATGAGCAGTCCTTCACCGCGTGGCAGCGCCTTGCCCAGACCGTGCATGTAGATCGGGTAAATGGGCACGTCTTCATGTGAGCGCGCCAGATGGGCCACTCCCATCTTGAATTCGCCAAGTCGTTCGGGATCGCCGCGGCTGCCCTCCGGAAAGAGGATCACAATGTCGTTGCGATCAAGAGCCTCACTAACCGGTGTCAATGGACGTTTGCCCGTCTTTCTTCCCTTTCTATCCAACGGGATAATGCCGATGATCCGCAGCGCGAACCACTTCAGAAGTCGATATCGAAAGAAGTAGTCCTGGGCCGCTACCGGCCGAATCTTCGGCAACATTCGTGTCGAGAAGAGCGTCATCAGTGCCATCGTGTCCAGGTGACTGTTGTGGTTGGCGACAAGGATCGCGGGTCCCCTTGTCGGCAACCGCTCGCGATGTCGCACGTTCAAGCCCAGCACGATGAGCATGGCGGGGCGAACGAACAGCGTGAAAAACAGGAACTGAAGTACGTGATTCATGGAGACATTGGCCCCGCCCCGTGGGTATGGAAGTTGAACGACCAGTAGACGAAGTGAAAGAAGAGGGGCGCGGTATAGATCAGGCTGTCCAAACGGTCAAGGACTCCTCCGTGACCTGGAAGAAAGAACCCGCTGTCCTTGACATGCAGGTCGCGCTTCATCGCGGACATGCATAAGTCACCGACGAATCCTCCCACGCCAATAATCAGCCCCGCTACCGCAGATTGGCCGTAGTGCATCGGCGTGAGATATGGCCCGGCAACAACAGCCAGTACCAAGGTCGTCATGGCACCACCGAGAAATCCGACCCAGGTTTTTCTGGGACTCACCGACGGTACAATCTTTCGTCTTCCGAACAGCGTTCCCCACAAGTACTGCGCGACGTCGTTCAATTGTGTGAGAACGACCAGGTAGAGAACCAGGCCTGGGCCCGGGTACTCGCGAGGGCCATCCTCCAGCCTGAGGATCAACAGAAAGGCGGCATGGCTGAGGCAAAAGACCATGGTCATCAGCCCCCAATGCAGCGTCCCCGCCGCACGCAGGAAACCTTCTGTTTGCCCAATCGAAATCATCCGTGCGGGCAGCAACAGAAACATGTAGACCGGGATGAAAACGATAAACATACCGTACCATTCGGTGTAGACCCAGAAATACTGAATCGGAATAGCCAGGTAGGCCCAGAATAACACGCGTCGATCCACACGACGGGTGGGAATTAAAGAGAGAAATTCCTTGAGTGCCAAGAAGCTGGCAAACGCGAAAAAGACAATCGAAGTTGCGCGGCTGGCGATGATGGCCAGACAGAAAGCCGTGGCCAGGATCCACCAGGTGTGGATGCGCTGCCTCAGTCGTGTCCAGTCCTGGCCAGGACGCGTCACGCGCAGCAGAACGGTCACCACCGTGCTCACCACCAACAAAGCGAAAATTCCCACAATCGTCGATTGAACGGCACTATCCAGTTCTGCCCAAAGCATCAACGGACCTCCCGTAACGCCCTGTACGAGCGATTGAAGACCGTGAGCACCAGCAGCGAGATTACGATAAACAGAAAAACGTCCAGCCAGCGGCCGGCAGGGACTCCGAGCCCCAGCGCAAAACCCAAACTGCCCAGCGCAAACGCACGGTCACTCTTGCCCATCGGACCGTCGTAGCGACGGCTCGCACCGATTTGCACGGCCACGACTCCCGTCATTTCCGTGATGATTGCCAACAAGACCAGGACGACTACCACCTCACTCCGGAAGCCGGCAACCACCGCCAATGGCAGATAAAGCACCGTATCCGAAACGACGTCGCCAAGCTCATTCAAAATCGCGCCCAGGTTCGATTTCATGCCGTGCTCGCGTGCCAACATGCCATCGACGGCATTCAGGGCCATCCGCACGAACAAGACGCCAGGTAACAGCAACAGGATGCGAGGGTGTTCGTGCCAGATGACGATGGCAGTGCCCGCGGCGGCCGACAGCAGCGCCGCCGCGATTGTCACCTGGTTGGCAGTGACTCCCAGCCGGGCCAGACGGTTTGTCAGCGGCCGGAGCAATGCCTGGAAGCGTGGTTTGATGTCGTAAATGCTTGCCATAAAGAGGCTGAACCTCGCACTATGTCCCGAACCGGTCTTGTCTTGACTGCAACTTGTCCGCATATGCAACTAACGCAGCACGCACCTCGGGTCGCACGACGATAGACGGTCGTGCGGCTCGCAGCTGCTCGATCGCCTCCTCCACATGCCGGGCCCGCCCACTGTGCAGGAGATAGGCAGCCACGGCCGCCGCGCTGCGCGAATAACCGATCTTGCAGTGCACGTACACTCGGCCCTGCTTCGTGTGCTCGGCGATAAACGCCGCCATCTCACTCAATTGATCGGCCGCGGGTGCCGTCAGGTCGAGAATGGGAAATTGACGGTAGGTTGTTGACAAGAGTGGCTTGGCCTCCGACGACTCTGCGGTCAAGTCCAGCACAGCCGTCACTCCATCATCAAGGACCCTCCTTGCCAACGTATCATCCAACTGGCGCCCGATCAGTACCTGGGACGTCACCGCATCCCACGGCCGACACTGCCGACGGTAATAGAGTAGCGACAAATAGTGGGCAACGAGAACAGGTCCAAGGACAAACCGTGTGCTCAACGGGAGACGTCCTTCCGTCTTTCGATACACGCCGGGCCCTAATCCAATGTAAGCCATGGCAACGATTGCCGCCGCTATCGCCGGCCAGAGAAAGATGATGCCCTCGCGCCATCCCGCGTACCAAACGATGGCAAACAATGCCGTCATGGCCACGGCCGACAGGCCGTAAATGCTGGCGATTACTCGGTTGGGAATTACCGGCAGCGTATGTGCCTGATGCCGGAAGAGATAAATACTGTAGCCCGCTAAGACAAACCCGCCAATCACGTCCACGACCTGATGTTGGTGAGTGAGCAATGTGGAAAGCCCCACCAGGCTGAACCAGATGTGCAGCAACACATTGGCGATCCCCCGCGTCTTTCGAGTATACAAGTCGGCCAAGATGGTCCGCAGGGCAATGTGCAGCGAGGGGAGCAAGTTGAACGGCTTGTCCATCGTGAGAAAGGGATTGAAAATGGCTCCCAGCCACCCCTCCACGGGGTGTCGCTCAAACGCCAGCCTCAGCGGAAAGATCGCGAATATGAATCCGGCGACCACAATGGCAAAACATACGCGATACGAAAAGACCGCCAGCTCTCGTCGATCGCGGCACAAGAACGGGGCGATCACGAAAAACAAATCGATCGACATATAGGGGATGATCATCAGCGGCACGAACGGGATGGCGAGTTCCCATTCGTAATACCAGGTGCCGACGTCTGTGCGTTGCGATGCCAGAAAGTTTGTCGAGCTATAGACGACCACGAACAGCAGTGATAAGCACACCGACACAATGGCTGCCCGAGTCTTCATGCGCAGGGCCCAATTTACGGAGTGGTCATGACCAGCCAGAACCTCTGACTCTGCGAAGTCTTTGCGCGTCAACTATGCTTTGTCACGCCGGATCATCCGTGGTTCCTCGACTTAGGATCGACGAAGCAATAACTGTCGTATTGTCTCCTCTCCCCCGCCGCGAAGCGAATCGCGGGGGAGAGGAAAAAGGTGAGGGGCAAGAAAAAAATCTGCCAGTTATTGCTTCGCCGATCCTTATTCCCGCCAGACGACCCAGCTGCGGATACCGCCGCACAAGCTGCCTGACCCACATTGGCAGCCGGCTCACACCGGTTTTGGATCGCGGTGAGATGATCCAACACCCTCCAGGGATAGCCATCGTACACAAAAGAACGCGACTTTGCCTCCCGCACCCGACAGCTCTTGGTGCGGACAAGGCGATCAGGAGGGTATCCACCAGAATCCAAAGAATTGACGATTCCAGGCACACCGCTACAAAGATACATCCGCTGTTGGCTGCGGGTGCGCGGTTGACGAATTTTGCAGCAGCTTGAATAGGTGCGATTTTCACCGAAACTCGGGAGATTATGATGAATCGGAAGCAGGCGTCGGATTACGATCAGGCATTGTTGGATCTTTACGATGACTACGCGCACGGGCGGATCGACCGTCGTGGATTTCTGCGGGGGGCTGCCAAATTCGCGGTCGCCGGGCTGACGGCCGAGGCGTTGTTGGCGAACCTGAGCCCCAATTATGCGTGGGCCCAGCAGGTGGCGAAGGACGACCCGAGAATCAAAACGCAGTATCTGGACTATGCCTCGCCGAAGGGGGGCGGGAAGATGCGGGGCCTGTTGGTGCAACCTGCCCAGCCGGAAGGAAAACTGCCGGCCGTCGTAGTGATCCATGAGAACCGGGGTTTGAATCCGTACATCGAAGATGTCGCACGCCGACTGGGGGTGGCCGGGTTCCTCGCCTTCGCCCCCGACGCGCTGACACCCTTGGGGGGATATCCGGGCAGTGACGACGAAGGGAGAGTTTTGCAGCAGAAACGAGACTCCGAAGAGATGACGGAGGATTTCATTGCCGCAGCCAAATTGCTCCAGACCCACGCGCTCTCGAACGGCAAGGTGGGTGTAGTCGGTTTCTGCTTCGGGGGGGGGATGGCGAACGCGCTGGCCGTCCGTATCCCCGACGTCATCGTGGCGGCAGTTCCGTTCTACGGTTGACAGCCGGAAAGCGCGGATGTGTCGAAAATCAAAGCTTCACTGTTGATCCATTACGCGGAGCTCGACAAGCGGATCAACGCCGGTTGGCCGGCCTTTGAAGAAGCGTTGAAAGCGAACAAGGTGGATTATGCGGTGCACCTGTACAACGGTGTGAACCACGGCTTTCATAACGACACGACTCCACGCTACGATGAAGCAGCTGCTAAACTCGCCTGGCAGCGGACGATCGATTTCTTCAACGCTAAACTGCGCTGATCTCACCCCTTTTGCTGTCTTATGGTCCCGCACGTCTTGCGGGACCGACAGTCTGGCTACCGGGATCTGTGTTGCCGATTCGCCGGAACTCGTTTGCTGGCAGCCAATGGAGACCTGCCAGGATGTGGGGGGATTCCATTGAGTCCGCGCAGTTCGATGACCCCTCGAACAAAAGGACCGCACGATGATCGTCGTTACAAATCGTATTCCCGTGTCCAAAGGTTACGAAATAGATTTCGAAGACCGTTTCCGTGCTCGCGTGCATCTGGTCAACCAGTCGCCCGGATTCATTCGCAACGAAGTCCATCGTCCGCGCGGCGTTCGTTTTGACCACGAATCGGGTGAATTCGTCGATGATGCGGAGGTGGAGGGTTTCTACGAGGTGAAGACCTGGTGGCGTTCGATGGATGACTTTGTCGCCTGGACGCGCAGCGAGGCCTTTGCGCAGGCCCACGCCAACCGTCCCCCCAAGGAGATGTTCCGCGGCCCCAGCAAGCTGGATGTTCACGAGGTCTTTCTCTCGACAGACACCACAGATTCCGGCCACGCGGAACGTCAAACTGACACTTCGAATTCTTAAAAGTTGTTGGAGAGTGCGTTGAAAATGAACGGGGACCGGCAAGAACACTCCTGTGCCGGTTGCGCTGGCAGGAGCGCAACCGTCGGTAACTTCTCCGTCTGATTCCCCACTACCAAACCCCGGAGCCGGGGCGATGCCATTGGGAGTCGTAACCGAGATGGCATTTTACAGGGATGAATTGGCCGTCAGGGTGGCCGAGGTCGACGCGGGGAGTCCCGCCGAGCGCACCGGGTTGCAGCCGGGCATATTGATCGTCAAAGCCAATGACAAGCCAGTCTTGCATCCTATGGGGTTGGTTGAAGCGGGAACCGGTCGCAGCAGAAACGTCAACCTGTCCTTGGGACGAGGTGGGTTCTAACCGTCCGACGTTGTCTCCGATTTCGAGCGTGCTTCCGCCGGGATGATCTCGGTGGCGACGACATGCGTGGGCTTGGAAGTCTGCAATCCTCGAAATGGTCATACCGAATTTGTCCTGCCAAGAGCAGGATGCAACGGCTTCACATACACCAGCGCGTCGCCACCTGGCCGGTGCATTCTTTTGGCAGTCAGAGGCATACTGAGACGTTTTGTCGACACCGCACCGAGACGGTAACTGGCGGGGCGCTGTCTGATCAAGAAGGTAAATCCGGCAAGGACGCGAGTTTCGCCGTGAACCTCGTTGTTGGCGGACGTGTCCGACGGGTTCAGACCGGCTGTGGGACTTTCGCGCGTCTGATCGCAACGCGACGGGTGGCACGGGCTTTATCGCCACCGGGCTAGTCCCGGTGGTAGAGCGTTTGACAACTACCGTCGATATCGGCCACCCATGAGTTTCCTTCCTGCCGGCCATCGCCGCCTCCGGCGGCGATGGCCGGCAGGAAGGGTCGTTTTTCGGCTGCCAGAGTAGTCAGCAAACGTAGAACCACCGGGGCGAGCCCGGTGGCGAAGGTCTGTTGCGGAGACATGAGTTACGAACATCCATGGCTGCAACGTGGTGCTGTCCGATTAGGTGTCGTGAAGGATCAAACGGGAATGGGATGAATGAGACATGGTTCGCAACGTCATCAGGCTGTATCGACGCGCGTACGTCGGATTGCCCAGCGAGATATGGATGCTGTCCGGGGCGTTGTTCGTCAATCGATTTGGCACCATGGTCTTGCCGTTCTTCACATTGTATCTGACCAGTGACTTGGGCTACCAGGAAGCGACTGCGGGGCGGATGCTCAGCGTGTACGGGCTCGGCTCGATCTCGGGCGCCTACATCGGCGGTCGATTGATCCGATCCGTCGGGGCCATTCGTGTGCAGATCTTGTTTCTGCTATTGGCGGTTCCCATGTTTCTGGCCGTTCCCCTGTTCCGGTCCTGGCCCGGCATCGCCGTGTCGATGTTCCTGCTCGGCCTTTTCTCGGAGGGCATCCGTCCAGCCAATGCCACGGCGATCACGCACTTCGCTCCCCCAGAGCTGCGAGTTCGAGCATTTGGCTTGCAACGCATGGCAGTGAACCTGGGCATTTCTTTTGGCCCGGCGATGGGCGGCGTGCTGGCGACAATCAGTTTCTTCTGGCTGTTCGTCGTGGATGCGGCAACCACCTTGCTGTGCGCCCTGCTGTTGATTTACTTTTTCGGGTTGCGACGGTACTCCAAGACCGAGCCGTCCGCGCGGCAGGAGGCCACCGACCCAGGCGATTCTGTGTCGCCCCTGAGCGACCCGCTGTACCTGATATTCCTCGGTTTGCTGCTACCCACTTGCATTGTCTTTTTCCAGTTTCACGCCACCTATCCCTTGTTCCTTAGAGATCATTACGGTTTGACCAAGCCGATGATTGGTCTGATCTATGCCGTCAATACCGTGGTGATTGTCGTGTTCGAGATGTTGCTGTTGAACTATGTCTGGCGCAGGTCGCTGATTCCGATCATTGGCGGCGGTTGTCTGCTGAGTTGTCTCGGATTCGGCATCTTGCCTTTCGGCGATTCGGTGGGTTACTGCGTTCTCTCGATGCTGGTTATCACGCTAGGCGAAATGTTGTGGATGCCGTTGGCTTCCGGGTGGATTGCTCATCGCGGCGATCGCGGTAATCGAGGGATGTACATGGGCTGGTACACAATGACTTTCTCGCTGGCGGGGGTCGTTGCGCCGACGTTTGGTGGGTCCATGTATCAGCGAGATCCGAGCCTGATCTGGTATATCAGCATCGGAGTCGGCATCTGCGTTGCGATGGGCTTCTACTGGTTGAATCGCCTGCTATGCCTCGAGTCGGCCGCGAGTTCTCGGATCGATTTGAAACACTCGAGGGCGTGAGAAGATCTCGCAATGTTTGTACACGTTTCCGGCGAAAGCAGCCCGGTGGCACGGTCCCCGTGCTCCACGGCCTGTAAATCTGCAGAATATCCATGTGGCGTGGCCCCACAAAGCGGCATGCGGCTTCTTCGTGCTGCAAACGGTCAAGATTTGCGTTTTACGCGGAATCGAGTTTCACGCAGTGGCGCGGAGAGCACTGAGAAGAGGCGTATTGCGCATCTCCGCGGCCTCTGCGTGCGTCTGTTCCCAAAGGCCGATTTGTGGCACGTCGACCAACCCTGGAACCCGCGTGGTCCGTAGTCAGTCACCGGTTGTGCCACTGTGTGCGAAAGCGCGTGCTGATTCAGCGGAAAACGCATCACAACCTGCACACGTCTCGACTCACCGCCGCTCAGAGCACGCAGTGTGCAGCGGAAACCGACGTTCCACCGCGACTTTGGAAACCGTGTCGTCGTGCCACTGTGTGCGAAAGCGCGTGCTGATTCAGCGGAAAACGCATCACAACCGGCACACGTCTCGACTCACCGCCGCTCAGAGCACGCAGTGTGCAGCGGGGACCGACGTTCCACCGCGACTTTGGAAACCGTGTCGTCGTGCCACTGTGTGCGAAAGCGCGTGCTGATTCAGCGGAAAACGCATCACAACCGGCACACGTCTCGACTCACCGCCGCTCAGAGCACGCAGTGTGCAGCGGGGACCGACGTTCCACCGCGACTTTGGAAACCGTGTCCCCGCCTTGGCCTGCACGAAGACAATACGAGTTTGCTTGCCTTGGTGAATTGGGAGGCAGCGCTCTATAATCGATGGCGGGGAGGATCGACCGATGGCGACGAAAATCACCGACCGTGTCCTTGAGGCATCGCTCAAGGCGTCTCGCCGGGTGAGTGGGGCGGATCGCTATGACGAGGTGTGGGAGGGGGTTACCATGATGACTCCGATGCCTAACGACGAGCACCAGCAGATTGTCATGCGTTTGGCGTCCATCTTTCAGGAAGTTATCGATTGGCCGGGGCTCGGCGATGTGCGTCCTGGCGTGAACGTGAGCGATCGGGCGAAGAATTGGCACACGAATTATCGAGTGCCCGACGTGGCTGTGTTTCTGAAGGAAGGCCACGCCAGGAATTGTGACGCCTACTGGTTGGGCGGACCCGATTTCGCAGTCGAAGTGCTCAGCCCGGATGATCTATCGCGTGAGAAGCTGCCCTTCTACGACCAAGTAGGCGTGCGCGAGTTACTGCTGGTGGATCGGGCCCCCTGGCAACTGGAACTGTATGGCCGGGATCCCTCACTGAAACTCGTCGATACAGCCTCCCTCGGCAGTGAAACCACACTTGCGAGCCAAGTCATTCCCTTCACGTTCCGGCTGCTGCCTGCTGCGGGTCGCCCGCAGATCGAGGTGATTCACACCGAGACAGGTCGCGCGTGGAACGTGTAGCAACCTTCAAGAAGAACGGGGCCGCGCCACTGGCATGCAGCAGGTACGTGAACCTCAACCCGATCCGAGCCGGTGATGAGGATCGACTGTTTGACTTTGACTCCCACCGCCTTGTGCGGTGGGTGAATCTGACTGGCAGGCTACCCGAACCGCGTCCCCTTGGTGTGTGCCCGGTGAAGGCACGTTCTGTGGCTATCTCCAGTTTGCATCCGCCGAACAGGTTCTCCAAACGACGGTCAGCGTGGAGGGAGCCGCGAGATTCCCCTACCAACTTGTCTTGGATGTGCGCAACGATCCCGCGGCGTCAATGGGGCTCATCGCGTCGGGCCACGCGTACGCCTACCTATGGCCGCTTAATTCGATAAACACGACTTCCAACGGTTCCAGCTCGGCAGTGAACTCCTGAGGCACGTGTTGGTTCTGCCACAGTGGCCGGAACGTGTCGCCGTGCGTCGAGCGATAGATCTGGGCGTCGTAGGAGCTCGCGGCGGGTGCGTTACGTGTGTCGAGGTTTACCTTCATCGTCTGTCGCGTTTCGGCGATGTTCACCAGCAGATGTCCGATCCTGCCGTCCGGCGATTGCCAGGAACTGGTGAGGATGGCCGGTGTCGGTACGTCTTCTCGGACCCATTTGCCGTCTCGCTGGACCGGAATGCCGACCGCGACTTGCGGCACGGCCAGTTCGCAAGGGTGCAGCATCGTGCCGAGCATGAGGAAGTCTTTCGCCCGTGTCTTCAGCAGGCGACAGTGGTTGCGGATCATCGCGATCTGGTCCGGGTGCGCGTCGAACATGTTCTGGCGAGCAGACCAGATGGCCCCGCCGGGCGTGCGGCCGGCAACAAGGTTCATGGCATGGCAACGAACGTTCCAGCGGCTGTTGTCCCTGCTCAGTCCGGCACTGTCGCCGCCGTAACCCACCGCAAACTCGTGGTACAGGTACGAGAAGAGCGGGATGCCGATCGCGCCGGGATAGCCGCGATACCAGCGTTTCTCGTAGTATTCGCGCACGTGAAACCCGTCCAGGTGCGGGATCAACTGCTCGTGCGGCTCTTCGTGAAACAGGACAAAGTCGGGCGAGCAGCCCTTGCCGTGTTCGCGCATGGCATCGAGTAACTCCCAGAACTCACGGCTCTGGTAAAGCCCCACGCCCGGCCCATGGCCATGTGTGGTACAGTAGCAGGCATCTCCGGCGCCGCTGACCGTCTGGTCCATTTGCAGCACGTCGACACCGATCGCATGCGCCTGGTCGATCACGTCGCAGAAGAACAGCTTGGTCTGCGGCGCACCCACGCAGAACTGATACGAATGCCGTTTCCAGATGCCGGCCGGATTGGACTCGTTCAGCACGTACTCTTTCGGTTTGCCGCTGTTTTCGTCAATGACATACGATGCCACATACTTCTGCGCCGCGGCAATCTCGCCGCCATCGCGGCCCTCGTTCCAATACGTGGAGTACAAGCCCGACAGGAAAAAGAAGGGCCGGAATCCGTCTTGCCGGAGTTGCTGGATAGACCGGCCTCGCCTGGTCCACATCGAAGATCGGGAAGTAATCGCCGCCGGTCCAGCGGCGGTGGTTTTCCCAGCCCGCCAGCATGGCGACGATCGGCCCGTCGATCTTCTCGCGGAACGTGCGGAGGTGATCGTGCAGCTTCGGATAGTAGGAGCCGGTGCAGGTCCGCGTGCCGTCGTAGGTGCGGACC
Source organism: uncultured Planctomycetota bacterium (assembly GCA_963700575.1). Lineage (GTDB taxonomy): Bacteria > Planctomycetota > Planctomycetia > Pirellulales > Pirellulaceae > JAJRVM01. The sequence continues at coordinate 500,172 of CAVOYC010000007.1, forward strand.
TCGCACACATGAACGTCCGGCCCGTCCTTCCACCACGCCGGGATATCACGCCGCTCGGCCAGGGTCTGCGCGCACCATTTCTGCTGTACGGCCCATCGCTTGTATTGATCGGCCGTGTCGCACCACGTGCCCTGCGTGACACCGAATACCACGGGATACGGACTCTGCCAGACTCCGGGGCGAAAGTCCTGCTCATCGGCTACCGCCGTGAATTCGTGCCAGCATCGAAAACCATCCGCCTGTTTCGACACGCCCAGCGACATGGGATAGCCGGACGTGTCCGTGCCGGCCAGATACACGCCCGCCGATCGATCCTGATAGGCGAGAAACTGCGCCGACAGGTTTCCCGGATACGCCAGCGTCACGCTCTGGCCGTTGCGCCAATTCTCCGCCGGGTTCTCGATCAGCGTGCCGGCCAGCGCCGGCAGCACCAGACAGTCGTCCTTGCCGTCATCGATGGCCGGTACGGCCAACAACTGCGGGAACCGAACCGTCTTCTATACGCCGATTCGGATTGTGCTTTACACTTATCGTCCACCGCGTCAACGGATCCTGTTCGTCGCACACCGCCGTCACCTCGACGGCAACGTCGGACACCGGGAACTTGTGCATACTTGATGACGATCTTGCTGACCGTGCCGGCTTTTGTCATGCTCACGTCCGAGCGGCCCGCGGCAGCGCTCTCGATCGTCTCTTGCTTGCCGTCCTCGTTCGCAGAAGCAATCGAGAAAAGGTTTCTGGAGCCGAGGCCACTAACCACCACCCGACCGCTGTCCTTGTGGACAAGTCGCTGGACGTACGGCACCGGCGTGCGGCATATCTCCATGCGCAGCACCTGGTTCTCCAGGATCAGCGAATCCGAGTTGTCCGCTGCTATCGCATCGTTTCCCGCAGCCCACAAAGTCATCCCGATCAGTATCGTCATCGTCTTCATGTGCTGCGTTCTCCTTTATGCAAGATCAGCCGCTTGGCGTGACGGCCTCGAACACTGCCTACGAAGGAGCATGTGAGACCATGCTCACCACGCGGTCGAAGTTCGTATCATGCCGCCGCGCGCGAGAGGCTTGCCCGGCATCTTCAAAGTCTCCAGCCTTCGTGGTAGGGCGGGCGGATTTGTAGGTCGGCCCGTTCGTTGATCGTGGCAGCCACCGCCGAGACATCCTTTTCGAGGAGATCCGCGATCCACGGATGAATGCCAGAGGAGTCCTCGTATAAATTTCTGGGAGGTAACGTGGCGGTCGGTGCGGTCGGTTTGCACCCAATCATGAGCAAGATCAAGGGTACGTAGCGCCGCATGTTCGCGCGCAGTCCCAATAAAAGCGCATCCGGCCGAATTTGCACGGCCAACTGAAGCATTGTACCACCCAGCTTTGACTTACAACATTAAGGCTCAAGATTCGTGTTGTCGAAACGAGCTTCTGTGATCAGAGAAGATCAGGAATAGACCTTCACGGTCTTGACGACCACGCGAAACCCCCGGCGCGAAACCCCCGGGGCAGCCTGCTTTTGGTAGTCCAGCTTAATTGGGTTCATTCCAGGGGAAAGCAGCGGGAATGGATCTGACAGCTGACCCGAGGCGGCTTCGGTAATGCCAACGCCAACCGTCGTCGGTGTGTCGGACCGATGCGCCCAAGCCGAACTGCAGAAGTGACTTCGCTATGCGCCATCGCGGTTCTTATGTCCGGCAAAGTCTGGCCGATTTCGGGAAACGACGGGACGCTCGCAAAACGGCTTACGGCGAGTTTGCAGGTCAGAAGTACATTATGTCATGTGAAGAGGCGGGGAGCTCTATGGCGGGATCCTTGGTTGTGTCAGAAACCTCGGCTCCCACGAGTTGATGGCAATTTGAGATGGCAAAATGGGACTTACACATCGGGAGTTAGTGCTGAATGCCACTCCCGGAGTAACTGACACGTTCAACGAAGGTTTTCTGCGTCCACCTGTTTAACCGCAATTCCCGGAGCACCAATCGGTAGACCGCTGTGAATCCGCGGAAACCTTCTCTGCCGATTGGTGCGCAGGGATGCGCGCTGAGGGCGCACGTGGCTGAAGGATCCCTGCACGTTCCAACACGCATGTGCTCGTACCGTGGGGTCCGGTGGGGACCGCGCGGCCAAGGGGCACTTGTTTGGCCGCGCGCATCCCTCCGCCGACGCCTCCAGCGAGCTATCGCCAACCTGCTTCGGTCACATCACCCTACGGACGTTCCACTGCGGCAGTGGAAGGCGTGTCGCAGCTCCACACTGCTCAAGTCGGGTGATCTTGTTTCAGTCGAGTGAGTCGTTTGTGTTGCGTTCCTAGGGTTGGAGCGCACGCTTGATTGAGCAGTGGCACGTCAACCAACCTGGGTTAAAGTGCAACAAAAAAGCCACGTCTGACGGGACGTGGCGAAAGGCGGAGGGCATGGGACTCGAACCCACAACCGGCAAGCCGGCGCCTGATTTCGAATCAGGTTGCTAACCAATTCGCTTACCCTCCGAAGTGGCTGGGTGGCAGGTAGCAGGTATCGTTCTGGCTGGTCGGGGCGTGGATCATCAACCCCCCTGCAGATGTACCGAAACGACTCATGCCTGCCTGCGCGTGGAGACATTATATACTATCGGACCCGGTAGCGTTCAAGTGGTTCGCCCTTCACGTAAGGTATGTGCCAATGACACTTTCCGCTGCCGCGTGCGCGTCTATTCAGGGTTCTGAGGATCCTTCATCGTGCGGTTTGACGCAATCGATCATAATAACAGTCCCGTCGAGACCCCCCGCATTTCTTACCGGAACAGACGGTGCAGACCGTTTTACGGGTAGCATAACCGTGCGGAATGCGCACGCGGCTCGCCAAGTGCGGATCCGCGTGTTCAGACGCATGGGTGAAATATCTGAGCAAAAGGAATCGCCCAGAAAGGCGTGCCGGGGGTTTTCGCCACATCAGGTCGATGATGATGTCGAACGTTCGCCTGGGACGATTGGATCGATTGGGTGGCGGATCGGTAATGGGACATCGGCTGCGCTGGTATCCACTTATGGCGCCCGCGCCGCGAGCGCCTGATGTGCCGGTTCTGGCGGATGGTTGCCATGTGACTCGGTCCACAGTTTCCATGCGTATCTCCCAGCCCGTTGTCCGATACCACACACGGGCGGTCGCCTTTTAGCATCGTTCGAGAAATAGCTGACGTATTCTTGGTCCCCTCAACCCTGCCCTCTCCCCAGTGGGGCGAGGGGATAGTGGACAGCTATTTCTCGGACGATGCTTCGGTGCGCAAGGGCACCGCGCCTTCGTCGAATCAGCGACTGCCGAATCCTGGCGGCCAGAGCTACGTCGGAATCCTGCGGGTAAGTGAGGTACACAAAGCATGTCGAAGAACACCACTCGAGTCGTCACCCGGGGCCGCGACGGTACTTTGCGAATCAAAGACTATCCCTCTCCAGACGCCTTGCTGGAGTTACATACGCAAATCGGGATCGACGATTGCAGCACCGACCTGGCGGTGCCGGGATGCCGGTCTTTCGCGGCTTAATCGGCCCCATGCCCGAGGGAAAAGACGTCGTGCGTTACGAATCGCCCGAAGTCTTCGAAACGCTCACGAAAGAGTGGGGCAGCACAAGCCCACTCGCCGCACACGTCGCAGCCGCACACGAGTCGGCGCGGAATCGCAGATGCCGGTTTCCGAATAGCTCGACGCGGCGCGGTATAATGTCTGCCACGCGCCGGCGATGTGATGAACGTCGTGCTACTCGTTTCTCCTGGTCTGCAATGATCAACGATTGGTTTCTCCAGCTTGCTCGCTGCCCGGTCACTCGATCACCTCTGGTGCCAGCTGACACCGCGGAGCTGGAGCGAGTCAATCGAGCGATTCACGACGGGTTGCTCGTCAACTGCGCCCAGCAAAGAATCGATCGACCGCTCTCTGGAGGCGTCCTGAACGCCGATCGCTCGCTGTTGTACCCCGTCTGGGACCACATTGCGACACTGGTGGCCAGTGACGCGATTGCGCTAGAACAACTGGAATCCGTGGACGAGGAAGGACAGCAGCCCGAAGCCATGAGATAACCGAGCGGGGATTGGGAGGCACGGAGCACGAAAGATCCCGCCGCGAAGATAAGTCTAAAGTACCCAAGCACGAGAGATTCACACGAAAGGAAATGAGATGACCGAGAAGACGATCTTCAAAAAGATCATCGATGGCGAGATCCCCGCTGACATCATCTATCAGGACGAGCATTGCCTGGCATTTCGCGACATCGCCCCCCAGGCTCCCACCCACGTGCTGGTGATCCCCAAGAAGGAAATCTCGTCACTCGCCACGCTGCAAGATGAAGATCACGCCGTGATCGGTCATTTGTTGATGGTCATCAGCCGCCTGGCTCGCCAAATGAACCTCGACCAGGGATACCGTGTGGTGTGTAATTGTGGCGAACAGGCGGGACAGGCGGTTCCGCATTTGCACTTTCATCTGCTCGCGGGACGAGCCTTTCAATGGCCACCCGGGTAAGCGTCATCGCAATCGGAAGGGGAAGACTTTGGTGGGCAGGCTCTGCCTGACTTTCTCCAACACGGACGGTTTCGCTTCTTCCGATTTCGGTTGCGGAGGAGGGAAAGCCGGACCACTGCTGGGTGCGTCAGCCGGCAACTCGGCCACTCGTACCGCGTCCGCCGAGACATACTCCATCAGATACCGCGACCAGTAGCCGGACAGGATACGTTGACAGTCGGTGATCTTGCCGTTGCTCAGTGATTTGGCGGCCAGCCCGCGCATGATCATCAAGTCATCTCTTTCGTTGGTCGGGAACCAGCGATCATAAACGTGCACGTCATCGATCCACACGCTACCGCGACCCATCAGATCGAAACCCACACGAACGTTGACCAGTTCATGGACTGGCAAATCGCTGATCAGCAGTACAAATGCTTTGGCACCCCAATTGTTTGCCAGCGGCTGGACCTTGGCACCTTGCCCGACATTGAAGGGCATGTAATACGTAGCCCCGTTGAGATACTTTCCTTCGATAGCCAGTCTCAGCGGAGGTTGTCTGTTTGAGTCCTCGGTCATCAAGCGCACGATGACCGCAATGCGCCCGGTTTTTGGCGGGTCGAACGGATCGCTGCGAATCCAGGCCACCGGCCCTTGACTGGTCATTTTCAACGATTGAGCGCCGTCGAACCGCTGCGTGTTATCAGGACCGATCACAATGCCGTCCCCATGAGCGTGTATCCAGCCGGGGAGTCGATCGGCCGCCGCCTCAAAGCTGGGATTGGTCAACACACGAATAGGTTCCGGTCGTCCCAACACGGTGGCTCGGGCATCCAATTCATTGACTTGCTGACGCAGCCGTGCGTAGGTCGAGCGATCGATCGTCACGCGCCACGTGTCGATCTGAACCTGGTCGTGCGACAGTTCTGCCGCGATCAAGTCATAAGGTTCCAGATCCAGCTCCCATGTCATCTGGCCACCCACCCACTTCGGCTGCGACAGCGGACGGTTGCCCAGCCCTTGCAGTCGGCACATCTGCTGGGCCGCCATATCGATTTCGGCGGACACGGACCAGGGTGAATCGTTGACGACGTAGATGAAGGTCTTGCCCTGATGGACCAGGGTTCGCACCACCAGCGGTTGTGTCGGAAGCCCCGTCGGCTTAGGCGTGACGGTTTCAAAACTCTCGGCGGGTAAACGAGTCAGGGTGTCGAACAGGCCGCGCAGCGTCTCTTCCTGGCCCAAGGGGAGCATCCAGCCACCATCGACCATGTATTGGACATCGCGTAGCGCAAGGTGGTGCACAAATCGCTGCCGATTGGATTCGGCCGATGGCGTGACGTGCGTGAACAACACGGTGTGCGTGTTCTCCTGACCGAAAGGACTCTTGGCGTCAAACGAGGGCAGCGACAACGGCAATCGCTCGTGATAGAACAGACTGGCGGCCGGCTGGAAGTCGGCAAACGCGTGATCGGCCGCCGAATTTGTGGCCAGATTGATGTTGACAGCTTGTGTCGTCAGTGGTGTGCGAGGTGCAATGCGTTCCGGTCGGAAAAAGACGATCTGTTTCTGGGCGGCGTATTGCTCCGGATCGATGCCCATTTGCAGCATGACCTCGTCAACGCGCAAACGATTGGGGAGTGTAGGACGCAGCATCGGCTGCAGGCCGGGATTGGTGAACATGTCGCCACCCACCAAGTACAGTCGGGCGTCTTGTCGCCGGGCATGCAGATCCTCGAGCATATCTCGATACAACTGTGCCAGGATGCGAGCACGCCAGGTGAGGTGCAGCTTGTTGCGATCGCGCGATCGAAATCCGGCGGTACTGGCGTCCCCCGGGGGCGTCTTGCCAATTTCCTTTTCGAATCGTTTTTCGGTAACAGCATCGTACGCCCACTGCTGCCCCGGAAGGAGCGCGTAGGTGTCAGGCCCCAGTTGAAGGGAGAGGCCGCCAAACGCATTATGCTGGCCATAGCGGTCAGTGATTTCATTCAACACGCGACGCATGGCTGCCTGCACACGCGAATCGAGGCAGTTGTAATGCGGCGCCATGCCACGATTCGTACCGTAGCCTTCGACCCAACTCTTCCCGAATTCGTCTACCAGCGCAATGCCTTCCGAATGATCCGGCTGCTCGCGCAACCGTTCTTCCAGCTCCGGCAGCGTCGAGGAAAAATGAACCGCCGGGATCAGTGTCAAGCCTTCTCGATCGAACAGTCGGAAGAGCATTTCCAGAACATCCTTCGGCACCGGATCCTGGCCCGTGGCGAAGAATGTTCCCGTGTCATACTTGGGAATGGGGCTGAGCAGTTTGCTCGGGTAGATCGTGCCGCCCTGGCAGGCAACCGACACGATCGCTCCGTTGTATCCAACATGCTTGAGATACGCCACCAGCCGCTTGCCCCCCTCATAGAATGTGACCCAGTCCTTCAGACTGCGTCCACTCCACTGGTCGGCCGCTTCGGGGGCCGAAAAGTTTTCGGGAAACAGAGGGCGGTCGAAGTAGGCAGCCAGCAACCGAGGCGGCTGCGTTGGGGTGCTCGTCGAAGTGTCGGCCTGGGGGAGGGACTCCGGTCCGGCGTAGATACGGATCTTGCCGAACACGGCGTTCTGGTCTTCGCGTCGATTGGTCAGCAAGACCAGCGGCGTCGAAGTTCGTGGCCAGAAGAGTAGTTTGTGCCGCAAGATCCTGGGTTGGCTGTCGAGTGAGGCCTGCGTCACATCGACGCCGCTGTCGAGCCCCGGCGGGACGACCTTGCCGATGGCATTGGGCTCGACAATACTGATGCCGATCGTCTGGGGCCAGTCGCTGGGATACTCTAACTCCAAGAGATGCGGCTTGCCAATCGCGGAAATCTCGATCGGGTAGGCTTGCCAACCGCCCGATGTCATCTCGACCATCTCGTGGTCCATGTGCAGTCGCTTCGTCGACTTACCGTTGCCCAACGGTTCCTGACGGAAGTCGGGAAGCAGTGGAAGCTTGGGAACTCGAGTCAGCCACTCCATCCAGCTGGCATGATTGGGGTCGATTGTGTGCACCAGCGCCCACGGTTGCCGGCTAGACAGCGCGGGTTCCGCAGCGATCACGACCAGCTGTATGTTTCTTTGAAGTAGAGGCTTGGACCGAACAAACGTATCCCGAAATCTCTTGCGGTGCACGGAGATGACGATCTCATAAACTCCTTCAGTCTCCGGCAAGGCAACGGTGACTGGGCCGACCGGATTCACGCTGCCGTCAAGGTTGACGACCAATTCGTCATTGCGATCCCACAACTGCTTGTCCTGGCCCGTGCGAAACAGTTGAACGTGGCACCGCAGGTTGGACTGATCTTCCAGGCCCATGAGGTGAGGCATGATTTGAAACTCGAAAGTCTCGCCAGGTTTGAACACCAGCGAACTCCGTTCAAACGACGTCCTCAGTTGGTCTCCACTGACGCGCTGGATCAAGATCTGGTTGTTCTGCGAATCGAGTTCGGCGTGCGTGTAGGTTGTGATCAAGTCGCCCAATGACACCTCGATCCGCTGCATTTCCTCGGGATGGTCCGCCGGAGCGATTTCCAGTTTCAGCACCGACGTGGATGAGCCTACGGCTTGAATGTCGAAACCGTCATAGTCGCGAAGCGATCGCTGTTGAATTTGAACTGCGTACTTCTCGAGGTAAATCGTCGCCGCTTCGTCGGCATCCAGACCCAGATAACTCAGGTCAGAAAGTGTGCCATCCTGGATCGACAAGCTGCCTTGCCACTGCCGCGCAGCACCCCCGCCCCAAGCAACCCGCAGCCGCAAATCGGTCGTTTCGGCACAGACGCCGTTGGTCGCCCACAGCGCGCAGAGCAATACGGACCACGGCAGATGCCGCAGGAGAATGCACATCCTGTGCCTCGTCCAGCGCGATACAGACACGCTGCGGAGACGCGGACTTCCATGTCCGAGCATGTGTGGGTCCAGCGAGTCAAAGTGAAATACGAGTCGTTCGTCGGCTCGCAAATTCTATGGGCCGGGGATTATAGACAGGCTTGGCCGTTCAAGACCAGATCGAATTCGCGCAACTGGATCTGTGGGCCTGCTGAGCAGCGACGAGGGCCTAATCTGCGGGAATTGGGCCAGCAGGGACCGCCGCAGGCGTTTCACACGGTGGCCCAGACATCGCGCCGGCGGCGGTCCCTGGGTCAAGATCGCGGGAGCGGAAGCGGAATCACCCCGCTGTGCAGGGACTGGGCATTTCTGCACAGCCCACGCTCCACGTCTGATCACGCACGCACACTCGGCTCGAGAGAGCCGAGCCACCGCCGGCCCCCTGCCCCATTTGCCGTAGACTCACAATAATGAACTGAAGGACGGTCGCGTGGAGCAGAGTGACAATTGCTCGCGGCGGCCCGCCACAGGCTCGTTCTCGCGAAACAGGGCCTCGAACCCTTGGCGAGCGACCACTCGAACGCGGTCAATCCGCCGAACGCTGGCCGCTGAAAGTTGGCTCAAAACGACCGGCTTTTCGCATCTGTAGGCGAGTCGGAGGGCGCCACTTTCACTTAATTCATCATCTTAAGGCCTTATTAACACGGGCTTTATCGCCACCGGGCTGGTCCCGGTGGTAGAGCGTTTGACAACTACGTCGATCTCGGCTACCCATGAGTTTCCTCCCCGCCGGCCATCGCCGCCTCCGGCGGCGATGGCCGGCGGGGAGGTTCGTTTTTCGGCTGCCGGAGTGGTCAGCAAACGTAGAACCACCGGGACGAGCCCGGTGGCGAGGGTCTGTTAAGGAGACACGAGTTACGCACACCTATCGCTGCAAAACGACGCTGTACAACTAATTTGATGCAAAGCGATTACGCCACCGGGCCGGTTCCGGTAGTGCCCTGCGAACAGTTCGAAAGTAAACATGATCAAACGATTCGCTTCCAGTCGACAGCAGTTTGAGCAGTACAAGGACGAGTTTTATCGTCTCAATGGCAAAGCGTCTGGCGGGGGCAAACGGGGTCGCGAGCGTTCGGCGCTGATGCTGATTCGCAGTTTTCTCCGGTTACTGCATGGCCATTGGCTGTCGATGTCTCTGTCGCTGGTCACGCTCACCGCGGGTACAATCCTCGCCTTGATCCCCCCGGCCGCCACGAAGTTCGTGGTCGACTATGTGCTGGGCAGCGCCCCCGTACCCGAGGCCGTGCCGTCGTGGATTCCGCGTGATCCGTGGCTGCTGTTGGTGTCCATCACGATCTGTGTACTGGTCATCTCGCTGCTGAAAATCACGGTTCTCATGTGGGGACGATGGCATGCCACGCGGATCACGAAGCTGATGCAGATGTCGGTCCGCAAGAAGGTCTTCGAACATGCGGTGCGATTACCGATGCACCGAGTGCAGGAGCTCAAGTCGGGCGGCGCGGCCAGTGTCTTGAGGCAGGATGCGGGAGCCGTGGGCGAACTGGTCTTCGGCATGCTGTACAACCCTTGGCGAGCGGTGGTTCAGTTGACGGGTAGCTTGTGCATACTGGCCTGGATCGATTTTCGTCTGCTGCTAGGCGCATTGGTGATCGTGCCGTTGGTTTACTTTACTCACCGCACATGGATCAGCCGCATACGGCCGCAACACCGGCGCGTGCGAGCTCAGCGTGAAGCGGTCGATGCGCTGGCGACCGAATCGTTTGGCGGGATTCGCGTGGTCCGCGCCTTTGGACGTCAACGCAGCGAGACAAATCGCATCATGCGTGGCAACCACGTGATGGGACGACAGGAGCTTTACGCCTGGTGGTGGACACGGATTATTGAGGTCGTCTGGGAGACACTCATGCCGCTGGCCAGCGCGGGTTTACTGCTGTACGGCGGATGGCAAGTACTGCAAGGGCAGCTCACGCTGGGCGATTTAATGATGTTTCTGGTTTATCTGCTGATGCTCCTCTCACCGCTGGCAATTCTGGCACAGAGCGCCGCGCAATTTCAAGACAGTCTCTCGGGGCTGGACCGCGTGCTCGATCTGCTGGAAGAGCCTCGCGAAATGGAATCATCCCACCTGGTCTCGGTTAACCGGGGGGACGTGACGGGGCGCATCACATTCGAGGACGTCTCGTTCCGTTACCATGGCGCCGAGACGTTTGCCCTGCAGGATGTATCGCTCGACATTCAGCCGGGAGAAACCATCGCCTTGGTCGGGCCCAGTGGAGCCGGCAAGACGACCCTCTGCAACATCGCCGCACGTTTCTACGACCCGACCAGCGGCCGCGTGTTACTGGACGGCCGTGATTTGCGCCGGATTGACGTGGAGAGTTATCGACGACTGATGGGGGTCGTCGAACAAGACGTCTTTCTCTTCGATGGTTCGGTAGCCGCAAATATTGGCTATGGGAAACGGCTGGCGAGTCTCGAGGACGTTTGCCAGGCGGCCGAGATTGCCAACGCCGACGAGTTCATCGAGCAACTGCCGCGTGGCTACGACACACTGATCGGTGAGCGGGGTGTGAAGCTGAGCGGCGGGCAGCGCCAGCGACTGGCCATCGCCCGCGCGGTTCTGGCGGACCCGCGGATTCTGATTCTGGATGAAGCCACCAGCAACCTGGATACCGAAAGCGAACGACTGATCCAGGCAAGCCTGGTCGAGCTGATGCGACATCGAACCTGCTTTGTCATCGCCCATCGATTGAGCACCATTGCGCATGCCGATCGGATTGTAGTGATTCAAGCGGGTCGCATTGTCGAAATAGGCACGCACGAGAGCCTGATGGCAACCGACGGAAGATACCGTGAGATGGTGTTGTTGCAGACCAGCCCTGTGGCGGCGCATTAGAACTCGTCCGGAAATAGGTTACCGAATTTGTCGCCCCTCACCCTACCCTCTCCCCCGCTATTCCCGCTCCGCGGGGCGGTGGAGAGGGAATGGGAACCGGTAACTTATTTCCGGACGAGTCCTTTGCCGACCTGGCGCTTTACGAATATTTGTCGGCAGACGGCGAATACTCTGTTGTGAAGTCTGTCGCCTGATCGAGAATCCTTTACAGAGCGAGCGGGACCATGTCCAACAAACCGCCCATTCCACACCCCACGCCCGAGGACGCCAACCAGGGGATGATGGAGATGCTGCTGGTCGTCGCGGTCAGCATCGTCTTTCCCCCAATCCTGCTCTTCGGGTTCTTCATCGTTAACCCGCGTGAAGAAATCGTCGTGCTGCGGTTCGGGAAATTCGTCGCCACTCTCAAGACGCAGGGCATTCGCTGGATTCACCCAGTGGGGCGCAGACTCTTTCGTATCTCCACTCGGGACACCACCTTGGACATCGCCACCACCACGGTCGTGGAAGTGAATGGGAACCCGATTGAGATCAGCGCGGTGGTGGTCTACCGCGTGCAGGATACCTACAAAGCCGCTCTGCACGTCGACAACTTTCGGGTCTTTATCGAAGATCAGGCGGGCGCCGTCGTCAAGCGAGTGGCCGCTCAGTTCCCCTATGAATCGGGCGACCCGACCAAGCCGTGTCTGAAAAAGGAAAGCGAAGAAGTCACTCAGCTTTTCATTGCCGATCTTCAGGACGCGGTGAACCCGTCCGGCATCCGCGTGCTGGGAGTCAGGCTCAACGATCTGACTTACGCTCCCGAGATTGCCCAAGCCATGCTGATGCGGCAGCAAGCCATGGCGCTCATTGACGCCCGCAAAACGATCGTGGAAGGTGCTGTGGAGATCGTGCGAGACGCAGTCGAACGACTCAAGGCAGCCGGCCTCGAAGTGAAAGAAGCGGACCGTGATGAATTGATTTCAAATCTCCTGGTTGTGCTCTGCAGCGGCGAACGTCCTCAACCCGTCCTCCAGGTCCAGTCCTCGGGTCGATCGCACGGCCGGAATTGAGGGGATGATAAGGTGAGGGGGTGAGAGGATGTGAGGAGCGGGCCGGCATCCTCGCGCAAGGAAAGCGTCTTTCGGGGCCGGAGGGAACGTCGATCATCGAACTTCCAATGAAGAAGCCTGGTGGATGAAGTCGAAAGCCAGTGGGATGCGAGATGCGCGTGGAGAATCGGCGCCAGTTGGCGTACCGTGGTGCCGCGTCGCCTGACGCAACCCGGTTCTCCCCGCTCTCATTCGACGTTCGACGCGACGTCTGAAAACCATCGGGGTGAGGGGTGGATTGGCTGCTTCTTTTCTTTACGCATTTCGCGACTCACTTGCGGCGGACGAACTCCAGCATCGCCTGGGCCACTTCGTCACCGGCTGCGGCAACATGCGAGATAATCGTACCGTGATCGCGGTTACGAAATATCAGGCAACGGAACCGTGTATGGCCGGCCGCCTTGAAAGCAGCCGCCGCGTACAGGTTTTCCTCGAGCCGCGCGGGAAGGTCTTGGTCGCCCACGATACAAAGACAAGGAGGCGTGTCTTTGGAGGCGTAGTAGGATGGCGCAAACCGGTCGATTAGCGGTGTCAACTCGCTGATGCCTCGTTCATCACGAATCGTGGAATGCGTGATCATCTGGCCGCTGACAGGAAGCAGGCCAGCAAGATCATTGATCGACAGTTCGTGCCTGGCCAAATAGCTCTTGTCCAGCCCCACCATCGCGGTCAGGTACCCGCCAGCGGAATGGCCGGAAACGAAGACCTGCTGGGGATCACCCTGATATTTCCGAATATTCTTGATCGTCCAAGCCACCGCCGCAGCCGCATCTTCGATATACGCCGGGCATTGCGCCTGCGGCGACAGGCGATAGTTGACCAACACGACGGCGACACCGGCTTGGGTGAATCGAGTAGCCAGGGAGGTACCGGTTTCACGACTGCCAGCCCGCAATGCACCGCCATGAAACCACACGATCGTGGCGTAATCCTGTTTGTCGCCCGGGTAGCAGACGTCCAGTCTGCAGCGGCTGCGAGCATAATCATCGGGTGGCGCGTCACCATAGTAGGGAACATCGGCCACTGTGACGAATTCCTCGGCCGTAGCCACGCCCAACAACATCACTATCGAGCAGGCACACAGAGAGGCAGTTATTACACGGCGATACATCCGCAACTCCTGAACACATGTGGTATTCCGCCCGTGGCGGCAAATATGGATGCCCACGCAAGGCAATCCGTCCGGCGAAACAACTCATCGTCTCCCAGGTTCTTCTGCCAATCTTGAACTCGATTCGAAACGCCCCAGAAAATGTTGTGGCCTCGTAGCGGAACGTCATTCTCCTCGGTCCAATCAAGAATGGCATCGACGATACTGTAATCGATCTCACCTCGACGTCGTTCCATGGCGTGCCATTTCAGGGCGTTTTCAGTGACTGCGGAATTAAAGTTCTCCAAGAAGACTTGCTTGTACCTGGCAACCGATTGGGCATCGGCACGATGGGAAAAGATGCCACTGGAAATAGCCGCTCCAAACCAGAACTCATGGCGCAGCTGCCGCACGCGGACTTCCGCGCCCGGTTCGGCCTGAATCGTCAGCGTGCCCATCCGGTGCTGGGTGATCGCCGTTTCCAGTTGGGACTGGTCAGCCCGTGCGATCCGGGCAGTTGAAAATGATACCAACAAGGTTAAGAGAACCATCCTGGATATCCGAAAGGCCATCGGTCTGTTCCTGATGATGGAGTGTCGCTCGGAACGGCTCAAAAATAACTACCCTCCCTCTCCCCACGGGGGCGAGGGAACTGAGGAAGTTATTTCTGAGCCGTTCCTCAGGGAGTGAATCGTTACGGCAGGTCACAGGTCATTCTGCCGGATCGGGAAACGCACGTCAACTTTCCCGCTATGGAGACTTGATACGGGTCCTTGGGTGTCAGAGAATGGCATGATTCAGCTCTTTACGCTGAGGTCCTCACGATGCAGTGGGCTTGAGACCCGCCCACGGCGTGAGGCATGGCGGCCGACTTATCTTGCTTACTCACGAATTTCTCGAGGAGTTTGAAGCGATGCAGCGAAGAACGTTTCTCCAGACCGCCGGCGCCGCCGGATTGGCCACCATGTTGCGCAGACCGTTGTGGGCGTTTGCGGGCGACAGCCGATACATGAAGACGATTGGACTGCAGCTCTACACACTGCGCAATCAACTGGCTCAGGATGTTCCCGGTACGATCAAGGCCGTGGCCGATGCCGGTTACTATCAGGTTGAACTGATGCGCGCCACCGGTGCGGATGACATCATTGCGGCAGCTCGCGATAATGGCTTGAAAATCACTTCGGCGATGATCGATTGGCAGACCTTGGTAACTCCAGACCAGCCGGGAGTTCCGTCGCCAGCCGAGACCCTGGATGCCGCAGTCAAGAACGATTTCCGATTCCTCGTGATTCCGTACGTGGGCAAAGGACACCGAGAAACCGCCGATCAACTTCAAAGGCTGGCTCACCGAGCTAATCGGGCTGGCGAGAGGTGTCGCGAAGCCAATATCCAACTCTGCTACCATCATCACTCGTTCGAGTTCGAGAAACTTGCCGGTGGCCAAAGAGGATGGGATGTGCTGGTCAGCGAATTTGATCCCCAGCTGGTGAAATTCGAAATCGACGTGTTTTGGGCCGCCATCGGTGGACTCGATCCGGCGAAGACGATCGCGGATCTCAAGGGGCGCGTCGCCCAGTTGCACCTGAAAGATCTGCTCAAAGGCACTCCCACGATTTACGACGAATCCAAGGTTCCACCCGAAGCATTCAAAGAAGTCGGCAACGGCATTGTCAACTGGCCCGCCGTGTTCAAGGCTGCCGAGACCGCGGGCGTCGAGCAATGCCACGTCGAACAGGACCAGTCACCCGATCCGATCGCCAGCATTGGGCAAAGTATGAAATATCTCACGAGGTAGAACCTCGCACCAATTCAGCATTCAAGTTTCGACGGGCGACGGGCGCACCATCGAGTCGAAGAGGCGTAACGAACCATGGGTCGGCTCGGACAACTTGCCGAGCGCCGTTCGCCAAGATCTTACTCAACGACAACGAGTTTCCGGGACCCAATCGCCTGCGCAGGGGAGCGTCGCACATTGGAGATCTCCCCACACACAGAACAACTGAACAGAATGTGAAGCTCTGGCTGCTTCAGCAACCGTCTCGTCTTTTCTACGCTTTTCCTCAGGAGATCTCGGCATGAAATTCAAGAACCACTCGTCGTGGCGCGGATGGCTGATCGTGACGCTGGGTGTCGGCTTTCTCACTCCATTGACCAATCTCCAAGGTGCTGACTGGGCCAGGTTTCGAGGTCCCGACGGCGCGGGCATCAGCAGTGACACCGCTGTCCCGATGAAATGGAGCGATACCGAGAATCTCAAGTGGAAAACCGAACTTCCTGGCCCCGGTCTCTCCAGCCCGATCGTGGTCGGTGACAAGCTGTTCGTTACTTGCTACACCGGTTATGGGCTCGACGCCGAGAAGCCGGGAAACATTGCGAACCTGACACGTCATCTCGTCTGCCTCAGTCGTGCTGATGGCAAGATCCTGTGGACCAAAAGCGTGGCCAGCGCAGGCCCCGAGGACAAATACGAAGGGTTTATCACGGAACATGGCTATGCCAGTCAGTCTCCCGTTTCCGATGGCCGCCACGTTTTCGTATTCTTTGGCAAATCGGGTGTGCTGGCGTTTGATCTCGATGGAAACCAGCTCTGGCAAACCAGTGTGGGCACCGCATCCGGACGAATGAAATGGGGCTCGGCGGCCAGTCCCATTCTGTTTGAGAATCTGGTCATTGTGAACGCCAGTGATGAGAGCGAGTCGCTGCTGGCACTGGACAAGCAAACGGGAAAGGAAGTGTGGCGTCAATCGGCACCGCTCTTGGGCAGCAACTGGAGCACGCCGGTATTGGTCGAGGGGAAGGAGGCTACCGAGCTGGTGCTTGCCGTCACGGGGGAAGTCTGGGGACTTGATCCCGCCACCGGGAAACGGAAATGGCATGCCAAAGGATTTGGCGAGCGCGGATACTGCACCAGTTTGATTGCCGGCGATGGCATTGTCTATTGTGCGGGAGGAATGCTGGGGGGACCAAGTTTCGCCATTCGCACGGGCGGCAGCGGAGACGTAACCGACTCGCATGTCATGTGGTCGGGTCAGAGCTTCGAGGCCATTATTTCACCGATCCTTCATAACGCGCGGCTGTGGGGCAGTACGAATCGCGGCATCGCCTACGGTGCGAATGCGGAAAACGGGCAACCGGTTTTTCAAGCGCGTCTGGCCACCAGCCAGGAAGCGGCCGATCAACCAGCAGCGGGCGGCGCGCGACCCGCTGGTCGACGAGGCGGCCCCGGCGGCGGAGAGTACGCCTCGCCTATTCTGATCGGGGACAAGGTCTACCTCATTACCCGGGCCGGGACGACTTATGTGATTCAGCCAGGCGACGAACTCCAGGTGTTGGCAAAGAGTGAATTCACTTCGGACAAGAGCGGATTCTGTGCCACACCGGCGGTTAGTGATGGCAGACTGTATATCCGTTCCAACAAGTACCTCTACTGCGTAGCGTCCGATTGAGTCGCTCGCAAGAAGTGTGGTGCAGCAGACCATGGCGTAAATCGAGCCTGAAGCACTCAGGCACGTCGCAGCACCCGCGTGCGGCGGCGGCGGTTGATTCTGCCACATATGGCGCGCCGCTCGCGCTCTTTCCACGCCCTGCCATGGCAGGGCACGACGCGTCAGGAGCTTTGGCACGACATGCCCCTCCCCTCTGGGGAGGCAAACGAGTTACAGGCACAACCCTCCGACGTGGCCCGAGGGTGGCGTGGTCAATTCCCCGGAAGTTGGGCGTGCCTTGGCAAGATGTCCAAATGGGCCTTGTTGCGCTCATCCACTGGACGGATTGATGATTGATCAGTGGCGATTGTTGATTGTCGAAGCAGGAGTCTTTCCTTCGCAAATCAACAATCACAATCGACAATCGCCGTTCATTTCGGCCAACCTGCGTTTATCGGCGCGACAGAACAACAAAGCTGGCACGACGAAATTGACCAGGTCAGCCCGAGGACGGGCGACGATTCGGCGATTTCGACGATCTGGTTTTTTCTGTCGGTGGATCGAGCTGATTTACGTTCTGCGCCTTTCGTCGCGTGCGTTGCGCGAATCGACCCCAGAGATGAAACCTTACCCCGCCGATGTGGGTAGTTCTTCACGGACAAGCTCGATCCTCACTTTGAGCGTATTGTGTGTCATCACATGGTTCGAAATTCGCTCCGGCAGACGTGCATCGTCAGCACGCGATCGCAGACCGTCGATCGAATGCGAGATACGACTCGATTGAACTGCGAGAATTCTGTTCAGTTGCCGCAAATGCGCACAGGGTGGTTACTGATCTTCGGCCTGGCAGACAAGCGCTTCCGAATTGGCACAATGGGGGAAACTGTGATGAAAACTTTGCTTACCACAACGGGGACCTTGATATTGCTGAGCTGTCTTACGACGGCGACCAGCGCTCAGGATTTACCTTTCCAGCCATCGGTCGAGGTTTATCGAAGTGCCAATGGTGAAGCGACGGCCTTCGCCTTGCGACTGGAACAACCGTTCTTGGCGGAAGAATTCGAGAAGAGTAACTATCTGCGACTTCGGTCCACGGATCCGAGAGCTTACCTGATCTACCCGAAAGAGACGAAGTTCTCTCAGAAGCATGCCGAGTTCTATGGGCGACTGCGGGGCGAGGGGAGCGTCGAACTGCAGCTTTCCTACGAGACGGTCTCCGAGAACCTGGACGGTTCACGCCGTGTTCAGGAGCGAACCGGGACAGTCCAAGTCAACATCCCGCCCGCGTCCGAAGAGCGCGAAGAGATCGGACCGCGGAGCATCTTTTTGAATTGGGCTCAGAAGCAGAACGAGTATTTTGCCCAAATGCTGGAATACTATCCGGACGAGACGTTTTTCCAGTACTGCCTACTGCAATCCAAGGCGCGGTACGGAGTCGATCCGCCTCCCATTCCGAAACAGATGCTCAGCGCAACCACACTGGAAACCGAATTGTACGAGATGTTTACTGGTTCACTGGCCATACAGGAATCGCTACAGAGGCAAACACTGAGTGGGAGCAGCCCGGCCGCGGACCACAACACACACATCAGCACATTGTCACCGCCTCAATTGAGGTCACTCGATTACGAGCAACTGCTGAAAAAGAAGCGGGAAGAAGATCAAATTGAGCCCCGAATACACGAGATCTCACGCCTGGTACCTGCCGACCAGTACTTCCTGCATTTCAATTCGATGAAGTCCCTGAACGAGGCCATCGATCTGGCGTCGCAATGGGGGGACAACCTGCTGCGGCTCTACACATTGCAGGCACAGGACAATCGGCTGCGTGCCAAGCTGGAGGAGCAATTATGTCTTGAGCATGATGCGTTGGAGCGTTTGTTTGCCGAGAAGATCGCCACGCAGGCGGCAATTACCGGATCGGACCCGTATCAGCTGGAAGGCACGGACGTGACGGTGATCTTCCGAGTGGCGGACGCGGTTTTGTTCAACAAGGAAGCCGAATCGTGGGCCGCGCAAATCCGCCAGAAGCATCCGGGACTGGTAGAGCAGGATTTCAATTATCGCGGACATAAAGTTTCCGTGCGGTACACGAGCGACCGTGTCGTCAGCTCTTTCGTCACCCATCATGAGGATTACTGCGTCTACTCCAACTCACATCGTGCTATCCGGCGCGTCGTGGATGCCGCGGTCAATAGCGAAGATAGCCTGCACGATGCCTTGGACTACCGGTACGTCACGACAATTCTTCCTCCGACGGAGGCTGACAATTCAGGTTATTTCTTTGCTTCCGAGGCTTTCATTCAACGGCTGATCGGTCCGGCCGCGAAAATCTCGCAGAAGCGCCGCGTCCAGTGTTTCAACAACCTGGTCATGCAGAACAACGCGTCGCTCTTCTTCCGTTTGGAGTACGGTCGATCTCCCACGTCACTGAGTGAAATGATCGAGAAGCGATTCATCGACCCACAGAAGACGATTTGCCCGCACGGCGGTGCCTACGCGTTCGATTCGCAGCGCGACACCTGCACCTGTTCTTTGCACAACCGACTCCGGTATCTGACACCCAACGCAGAACTGTCCGTGCTGCAGGTATCCCAGGCTGAGGCGGCGGAATACAACCGCTACAGGAAACGGTATGAGCAGTTCTGGCAGAAGATGTATGATCCGATTGCCGTCCGAATCACGATGCAGCCGAGAGTGAAGCTCGAGACCTGCGTGCTGCCCTTTGCCAATAGCAGCGTCTATCGCGACCTGCAGAAGAGCGTCGACAAGATCCCGCAGCCCATCAACACTTCACGGATTGCTCCTTCGGCCGTTGCATCACTGGTGGTGGTGCCGGGCCGCGAGAACATGGCCAATTACTTGCGGCTGATCCCCGGTGTCCCCGAAGTGGTACAGGAGGACCCGACGCTGACCGATTTGAGCTGGATCGGCGATACCGTATCGCTGCATTTTTGCGACGGTGAGATCATCTTTGAAATCGATCCAACTCAACTCCGTCCACTCAATGTGCCGATGCTGGGCGAAGCTTCGACAACCTGGCAGGCCATGCTAAGCACCGTTCTGATGGCGATCAACATGCCGGTCTATGCCACCATCGACGTCGAGAACCAGGAAAAAGCCGAACGCCTGCTGGAGCAGTTCTCGCAGCGCATCTTCCTCAAAGAAGGCAAACTGGTCGGCATCCCAACGAAACTCGACGCCTATCGCCTTCCCGACTATAAACAGCATCGGATCTACGTTCTCAAGGCCCGGCTTCATGCCGCCGTGGTGCGACTGCATGTGGCACTGGTCGAACGGCAATTGGTCCTGGCGACCAAGCCGGAGATCCTGCGCGAAGTGATCGATGCCAGCGAGATGCCGCCGGACGAGTCACCGGCCCTGGCACACATGCTCCTACGCCTGAACCAGCGAGCCTTGTCACGACTGCGTGACGACGTGCAACTGTACTGGGCCGAGAAGTCACGTGCCGCCTGCCATCGCAATATCGTCTCCATCTACAACCTGCACAGACTTTACGATGCACCGATGGACGACCTGGCTGAGCTGTCCGAGGCCAAGTACGGCGTGCGCTATCTCTGTCCAGACGATGGCGAGTACTCGTTCGATGGCGAGCGGAACGAGGTTGTCTGCAGTGTCCATGGAAACCGTGAACACTCGCAGCAAAACCCGGTATTGAATCCCGATTCGACGTTCGCCAGGTTTATCGAGAGTCTCGATGAAATCGTTGTTTCGCTGCGGTTTGAGGACGATGCGCTGATCTCGACGCTGGAGATCCAGCGGGAAGAAAACTAGACGGTGGATTGCTTTGGATTCGGGTCAGCACTCCTTCGTAATCCCGGGCATTGGTGCCGGGTAGATCGCGCCCGGCTCGACGGTGATTGGGGCGGGAGTCTCGAACGTCATATGGTCGATATCACCGACAAACTGAAAATCTGAGTTGGCAATCTCATCCCACGTGATGTACTGACCGGTGTGCGTCGCGACCCGTCCCATCAGCGCCGCAATCTCGGCCTCTCCCGCGCGCCGCGCCTCGTTGTGCCGCTTGTCCTGCCGAATCGCCTCGACCAGCAACTGCCATTCCACGTCATACGGATTGGGATCGTTCTTGCCATATTCCCACACAGGTGTGTCTTCCTCGATCCGCTGGCTGGCAAAGATCCGCGGTTTCGGCTGGGCCAGATTCGACATGATGACCGCGGAACCCTTCGCGCCATGAACATAGTCCGCGTAAGTTTCCCAGCAACTGTTCATGTGTCGGGAGAAACAAAACAGCTTGGCACCATCCGCGAATGTGTACTCGACGGTGTAATGGTCGAACTGATTGCCGGCCTGTTCGAAGCAGCGGCCCCCCATGCCCTGAGCCTTGACCGGCCAGGCCCCTTTGGCCCAACAAGCAACGTCGATGTTGTGGCAATGCCAATCGATGAAGAAACCCGACGACACCCAGGTGAAACTGTTGGGATACTGCAGCTGAAAGACAAGTTCATTCTGATCTTTCGGCCGGGGTGGGCAGTAGACCGGTCCGTGCACGCGGTAGATTCTCAGCGTGTGCACGTCTCCGATCATGCCGTCGTGAATCCGAGAGATAACCTCCTGCCTGGCTTCGGAATGCCGCCACATGAATCCGACACCCACTTTGAGATTTTTCTGTTCGGACAGCTCGGCAGCTTTGAGCCAGCGGCGAACGGCCGGGCCATCGGTGCCAAAAGATTTCTCGGCGAATACGTTGACACCCTTTTTGGTCGCGTATTCGAAATGCAGCGGCCGAAATGCGGCATGCGTTGTCAGGACCACGACATCTTGGCTGCCCAGACAATCGATGGCCTTCTGGTAGGCATCGAAACCGACGAATTGTCGCTCCGCAGGAACGTCCACCTGATCGGCAAACTGCTCCCGCAGCGTCTTGAGTCGACTTTGAACTCGATCCTCGAAAAGATCGGCCATGGCAACGAGCTTGACCGGACCGCCCGTGGTTGACAGTGCATTGACGATGGCACCCGTACCGCGACCTCCACACCCCACCAGCGCCAGTCGGATGGTGGAATCCTGTGCGGCATGACAGTACGGCACCGCCAGGCCGGCTAACGTCGAGACAGCCACGGTTTGACCCGTCCATCGCAGGAATTCGCGGCGCGAGGTGGTGTTCGTCACAGTTCGCTGGTTCGGTGCGTTCATGACAGGCTCCTGTCTGTGCGCCGCAGCCTCCACGCCGCGCACTGGTCCATGCACGGTCAAGGTGGGCAGCGGCTCGGTGGCACGGGGATTCAGTGGTTTACGGTTCAGTCCGATGGTGAATGCAAATCGGGTTCCTTGGGGCAACTCTTGGCGAGCCACGCTCGCCGGTGTGACTACGTGCTGAAGCACGCGCGACGCTTCCAACCCTCTGTTGAATAATGCCTTGGCTGGAGAGCGCAACACGGACTCGCGCTCAGCCGTCTCTTGCCGTTAGTATAACGCAATTGCGGGCGGGAGTGGTTCAAAAGTGGATGCCTTTGTTTCCAATGCTCGCCACCGGCCTTGTGCCAGTGGAAGGCCCGTTTGAACACTACCCTGGCCGGTGTGAACTGTGGCCGTCAGCACGGGGCTAATACGCTTCGCGACAGCATCGGGGAGCTGTGAACGGTCGGTTCAAGGTGTCTTTCGGTCATCAATCCGACGGTCCTGCTCCCTACCGGCCTCGGACTTGGTATCATGGCAGCAGCGGGTGTGAAACCCCGCCACCTTATATCCCCCCGACTCCGCCGCCGATCGATTATTGAAAAGTGAGTTTCATCATGTTTCGATCCTCGCCAGCATTCTCGCGCCGTCGATTTCTCCAGAAGTCCTCTGTGGCCACGGCAACCGTGGCCCTGCCCTATTTCATCTCGCCAGGGGCTCTTCGCAGTGCCCAAAGCCCCGGAGCGAACGATCGCGTGGGGATTGGCTTTATCGGCGCCGGTCGCCGAGCAGGCCAGTTGACCCAACTGCCCAGTGACGCGCGGATCGTAGCCATCTCGGACTGCTTTCTGCCCGCCGCCAAGAAAATGGCATCCCACTTCAATTGTCCGGCGTTCCAGGATTATCGAAAAATGCTCGAGTCGCCTGACGTGGATGCGGTTGTGATTGCCACGCCGGACCATTGGCATACGCTACCGGCCGTGCACGCCTGCCAGGCGGGAAAAGACGTCTATGTGGAAAAGCCGATGACCTTGACGATTCGGGAAGGACGTCAACTTGTCAACGCGGTACGGAAACACAAACGAGTATTGCAGACCGGCAGCCAACAGCGTTCGATACCGCGTAACCGCTTGGGCTGCGAGCTGGTACGTAACGGTGCGATCGGCAAGGTGCACACCGTCATTGCGGCCAATTACGAAAGCCCTTGGGACTGCGGGCTGCCTGAACAACCGATTCCGGCCGGCCTGGATTGGAATACGTGGTCTGGACAGACGGAAGTCGTGGCGTACAACAAGGACATCCAGACCCCGCGAGCCAATCCTGGTTGGATCTCTTTCCGTCCCTGGTCGGGTGGCGAAATGACCGGTTGGGGCGCCCACGGCTTTGATCAAATACAGTGGGCGTTAGGAACCAGTCAAACCGGTCCTGTCGAAATATGGATCGAAGGGGATCCATTTGAACCTCCCACGTACACGCAGCCTGGCTCGATCCAGGACGGGAACACAATCTGCTCGCGTCCATTGGTTCGCATGCGGTATGCCAACGGTGTGATTGTCAAACTGGAAGACAACGGACAACGAGGTGGCGGCCAATTCATCGGCGACAAAGGAACGATCATCATTGATCGCAATTATCTCAAGAGCGATCCCGCCGACATTGTGATCGAGGCGACGAAAGGGCAGCAGTACGGCGGTGGTGACAACATTGCGGACCATCTGGCCAACTGGGTTGAATGTATTAAGAGCCGGGAGTTGCCGGTGGCCGACGTCGAAACCGGGCATCGCTCCACCACCGTGTGCCATCTCGGAAACGTCGCGCGCTGGGCAGGACGTAAACTTCAGTGGGACCCCGAGCAGGAACGGTTTGTGGGAGATGATGATGCCAATCAGCTGTTGTCCCGACCGCAACGCCAAGGCTATGAAATCCCCGATTCGGCTTGATGTGGTCGTGCATATTCCCGGCGGCGGCACCGTTTTGCGTTTCTCATTGCCGGCTCGCAGTACCGCGTCCCGGTTGGGGCTGCCGTGAATGAACGCCTCCCACCCGCTGGACGCGGTCCCGTGCTCAGAATGTACGATTCGCGGAGAAATCGCTGTGATTGACCAGCCCGTATCCCACGACCAGCATCGTTATGGCGTGGCAATAACGCGTCGCAGTTTTGTGGCCGCGACTCTCTCGGCCGCGGTAACGATCCGCACCGCAAGTCTCTTGGCAGTGGAGCGCAGCGTGAAGATCGATCGGATTGACGTATTTCCATTTCGCTATCCCATGGCCGGTTTCTTCAAGTTTCTGCACGACGCTCGTGGCGCTATGGGGCGGGCAGCGGTCATCGTCAAGATCACGGCTGATGATGGAACGGTCGGCTGGGGGCAGAGCATACCTGTCGAGAAGTGGAGCTACGAAACACTCGAAGCGGCTACCGTGGCGATCCGCGATTATTACGCACCACAATTGATCGGACACGATCCGACCGACATCTCCGGCGCGCATCAAATCATGGACCGCACCATCTATTCGGCGTTCAGCACGGGCATGCCGATTACGCGTGCCGGAATCGACATCGCCTTACACGACCTGACGGGAAAACTGTCAGGCAAGTCGCTCTGCCAACTCTGGAGCCGTCCGCCAGGCGGCCCCATTACACTCAGTTGGACCGTGAACGTGCGCACGTTGGATGAAGCGGAGGAAATCATCAATACGGGCAAGCAGCGCGGCTACAGAAACTTCAACATCAAGGTCGCGCCCGAACCCAAGTTCGATATCCAGTTGGCGCATCGTTCGCAGAAACGCTCCCGATGGCTTCTTGTGGGCCGATGCCAACGGAGGCTATGACCCTCGTACAGCGCTCGAAACCGCTCCGAAACTGGCGGATGTGGGTGTGGACGTGCTGGAAGCGCCAATGAAGCCGAACCACATTTCCGGATATCAGGCGCTGAAACGGCAAGGTGCACTGCCGATCCTCATGGATGAAGGCGTTGTTTCTCCGGTGGAGTTGGAAGAGTTCATCCAGCTGAAGATGCTCGATGGCGTTTCCATGAAGCCCTCACGCTGCGGTGGTTTGATCTCCAATAAGCGTCAGATAGAGCTCATCGAACAGCACGGCTTGATGTGGTTGGGAAGCGGTCTGTCCGACCCCGATATCACACTGGCTGCGGCACTGGGACTCTATGGTGCTTTCGGTCTGCAAAAGCCGGCGGCGCTCAACGGGCCTCAGTTCCTGACTGCCGACGTCCTGACAGCGCCACTGAAAATTGTGCGAGATCAGGCCCATGTTCCCGTCGGCCCCGGCCTGGGCATTGAAGTGGATGAAGAGAAGATCTCTGAGCTCATGAGCCGGTGAGCCACTATCGGACAGCGATCCCGATTTCCGCGTCCCCAGCCGCGTCTTCCCACGGCCGACAACCTGGTACCTGCTCCGGTTTTGCATGGTAAACTAGTTGTGCAGCGCCACTTTGCGGCGATGGTTGTGCGTGACTCGTGGCTCGATAACAGACCTTCGCCACCGGGCTCGTCCCGGTGGTTCTACGTTTGCTGACTACTCTGGTAGCCGAAAAACGAACCTTCCTGCCGGCCATCGCCGCCGGAGGCGGCGATGGCCGGCAGGAAAGAAACTCATGGGTGGCCGACATCGACGGTAGTTGTCAAACGCACTACCACCGGGACAAGCCCGGTGGCGGCAAAGCTCGTGATAATGAGGTTCGAAGATCCGGCCTACGACTCAGGTCCGTGAGTGAATTGGCTTTTTTTGCGGCGGAGTATACGTTATGCGAGACATGCGACGACTCATCCTGCTGGCGATCAGCATCATCACGGTTTCGGCCACCACGGTGGCACAAGAGAGCGACAGCAAGGAGCAGAACAAGGAGGAGAAGACGCCCAGTTTGAACAGCTCGCTGGTGTCCGGGATGCAACTGCGCGGCATCGGGCCGGCGTTCATGTCGGGACGGATTTCCGACATTGCCGTGGATCCGCAGGACCGCAACACGTGGTACATCGCTGCCGCGTCGGGAGGTGTGTGGAAGACGCTCAACGCTGGGAACACCTGGACGCCGATTTTCGACAACTACGGATCGTACTCCATTGGCTGCGTTGCGGTAGACCCACGAAACCGACACGTTGTGTGGGTGGGGACTGGGGAGAACAACAGTCAGCGCAGTGTCGGATACGGTGACGGCGTCTACAAATCGCTCAATGGTGGAACCAGTTTCTCTCGAGTCGGTCTGGAGAAGTCTGAACACATTGGCAAAATCCTCATCGATCCTCGCGATTCGGATGTTGTGTACGTTGCCGCTCAGGGCCCACTCTGGGCGCCTGGCGGCGACCGGGGACTGTACAAGACGACAGACGGTGGCACGACCTGGAACCTGATCTTGAATATCAGCGAGAACACGGGTGTCTCGGACGTGTTGTTGGATCCCCGTGATCCGGACACGATCTATGCCGTGGCATACCAGCGTCGGCGGCACGTGTGGACGTTGATCAATGGTGGTCCTGAATCGGCGATTCACAAGTTAACCGATGGTGGCAAGACGTGGCGCAAGACGACGCGTGGGTTGCCAGATGTGGATCTGGGCCGCATCGCCCTGGCCGTTTCTCCGATCAAACCCGACATGGTCTACGCGTTAGTCGAGGCGGCCGACGGACAAAGCGGATTCTTCCGTTCCACCGACCGCGGTGAAACGTGGTCCAAGCGAAGTGACTATGCCAGCCAAAGCCCTCAGTACTATCAGGAGATCGTGGCGTGTCCGCACGTGTTGGACCGCGTTTACTCCATGGACACACTCATGCACGTCACGGAGGACGGCGGTAAGACGTTTGTGCCCTTGGGCGAACAGTGGAAGCACGTCGATAATCACGCGATGGTCATCGACCCTCAGGATGAAAACCATCTCTTGATCGGCTGTGACGGCGGGCTATACGAGACATGGGACCGCGGCACGAACTATCAGTTCAAACCCAATCTGCCACTCACGCAATTCTACAAGATAGCCATCGATAACGACGTACCTTTCTACAACATCTACGGTGGCACACAAGACAACGCGACGCAAGGAGGTCCGACGCGGACGAAGAGTGTTAACGGTATCGTCAACGGAGACTGGTTCATCACGGTTTTTGGCGATGGCTTTGATCCAGCCGTCGACCCCGAGGACCCCAACATCGTCTATTCCCAATGGCAGTATGGAGGCCTGGTTCGCTTTGATCGTCGCACGGGCGAGCGGGTGGACATCAAACCGCGTGAAGCGAAAGAGGGGCCGCCGCTGCGCTGGAACTGGGATGCACCTATCCTGATCAGTCCTCATTCCCACACGCGGATCTACTATGGAGCGCAGATACTGTTTCGCAGTGACGATCGCGGTGACACGTGGAAAGCGATCAGTCCCGACCTGACCCGGGAAATCGACCGCAACGAGCTGAAGGTGATGGGGCGCGTATGGGGTGTCGACACCGTGGCCAAGAATGACTCGACATCGTTCTACGGTTCGATCATGACCATTTCCGAATCGCCGCTAGTCGACGGGTTGCTGTACGTCGGCACCGATGACGGCCTGGTCCAGGTTAGCGAAGATGGCGGCCAGAACTGGCGAAAGGTCGCGGAGTTCCCGCACCTCGATGTTCCGGAGTACGCCTTTGTCAGCGACATTGAGGCCTCATTGCACGACCCTGACACGGTGTTTGTCGTGCTTTACAACTACAAACAAGGTGATTTCAAGCCATATGTGGTGAAGAGTACCGACCGAGGCAATACCTGGATATCGATTGCGGGGGATCTCCCGCAGCGAGGTCCCACCTACGCGATCGCTCAGGACCATGTGAAACCCGATCTCCTCTTCGTGGGGACTGAGTTCGGTTTGTTTTTCACACTCGACGGCGGAACCAAGTGGACGGCCTACAAAAGCGGCTTGCCGACCATTGCGATCCGCGACCTGGAAATCCAGCGGCGCGAAAACGACCTGGCGGTCGGTACGTTCGGCCGCGGGTTCTACATCCTGGATGACTACACACCACTGCGCGAACTGAGCAAGGAGTTGTTGGAGAAAGACGCGCATCTCTTTCCAGTCAAAAAGGCCTGGATGTATATTCAAACCAATCCGCTGGGGGGAGGGGGCAAGGCATTTCAAGGCGCCAGCTTCTTCAACGCTCCCAACCCTCCTTTCGGGGCAACGTTTACCTACTACATGAAGGAATCATCGAAAACCAAGAAGAGCCAACGTCAGGAGAAGGATCGGGCGTTGAATAAACAGGGAAAGGACGTGCCCTACCCGAGCTGGGAAGAGCTGAAGGCGGAAGATCGCGAAGAGGCACCCGCAGCGTTTCTCACGATTCGCGACAGCGAGGGACAGGTCGTGCGCTACGTGCCCGTCGCACCGGTACAAGGAATACACCGAGCCACATGGGATTTCCGTTACGCCGGCTTCACGCCCGTACAACTCGACGGTGGAGGCGATGGTCCCCTGGCCGTTCCCGGCACCTACACCGTCAGTTTGTCGAAGCGCGAGGAGGGAAAGGTAACCGAACTGGTTGGCCCGACATCATTTGATGTCGAACCACTGGGGATGTCTTCACTGGGAGAGCACGATCGGCGGGAAAGCCTGGCTTTCCAGAAGCAGACCGGCGAACTGCAACGAGCCGTGATGGGTGCGTATCGGGTGGCCCAGGAAACGGCCACTCAGATTCAGTACATGAAAAAGGTGATCGAGGTGACACCAAACGTCGATCCGACTTTGGGCATCGAAGCCCGAAATCTGGAACTTCGCTTGAAGGACATGCTGGAACGATTCACCGGCGACCCGACCAAACCACGACGAAATGAGCCAGCCGCGCCCGGAATCTTGAACCGGCTGCAGACCATTGTGCACGGTCACTGGTCGACAACGCAGGGGCCCACGAGCACCCAACGTCGGAGCTACGAGATCGCTGCGGACGAGTTCAGTGAACTCTTGGGAAACCTCAGGAAGCTGGTTGAAAAAGACGTGGTTGCGTTGAAACGTCGCTTGGATGCGGCCGGAACGCCTTGGACGCCTGGCCGCGGGATTCCCAAATGGAAGCGCTGAGCAGAACCACGGCGAGGGTGGTGTGCGCTACGTCGGCTCGGACAACCGACCGAGCGCTGGTGGCTGGAAGTTAACTCACAATGACCACGTTTCGAACCACAGGTAGACGAACCAGGAATATTTCCATGAAGACAGAAGTGGTCATACGCTGTTTTTTACTCAAAGTGCAAACTTTCCCGCCCCTGCCAACGGATCAGACGCCGGAAAAGCCTGTGGTTTCGCCACTCCACACCCGATGTAAACTCCAAACCTTTCCGATGGGAAACGAGCCACAGAAATGCGGCTTTACCGCCTACATGGACCGCGTGATTTCCAGGTTGAGTTTCTTGCCATCGTGCGCCGTGGCTTTTTCACTCGTGCTCGGCATGGCGAGCCCAGCGCGCAGCGTTGAAACCGGTCGCCGCAACGTGATTTTTGTGCTCAGCGATGATCATCGTTTTGACTTCATGAGCTGCATGCCTGAGTGTCCTCAATTCCTGGAGACGCCGAATATGGATCGGATGGCGCGGGAAGGAGCTCATTTCGTCAACGCGTTCGTCAGCACATCCCTCTGTTCACCCAGCCGCGCGTCGATTCTGACCGGGCAGTACATGCACCATCATCGAGTGGTGGATAACCAGCGCGAAGTTCCAGCAGGGACCGTCTTCTTTCCGCAGTACCTGCAACAAGCCGGATATCAGACGGCGCTGGTCGGCAAGTGGCACATGGGACATGACAGTGATGCCCCACGGCCAGGGTTTCATCATTGGGTCAGTTTCCAAGGCCAAGGGACGTACTTTGATCCTCTCTTGAACATCAACGGCCAACGTCAGACGTACAGAGGCTACACCGCCGACGTTCTCACGGACCAGGCTCTCCGTTGGCTCGACAAAGAGCGCGACCGCACCAAGCCGTTTTTTCTATATCTGTCGTACAAAGCCGTTCACTATCCCTTCCAACCGGCGCAACGGCACCGAGGACGGTACGACAACCAGCCAATCGACTATCCCGAGACGATGGCAAACACCGCGCGGAACTATGAAACGCAGCCACGATGGGTGAGAGACCGAAGATTCAGCATCCACGGCATCGATCACATGCAGACCGGTCCCTTCGATAAGGATCCCGTGCCTGATTTCGACGATCTCTACCGGCGCTATTGTGAGACGGTTCACTCTTTGGATGAAAACCTGGGTCGCGTGCTGAATTATGTCGATCAGAACCAGTTGGCCGACGAGACGCTGGTCATCTACATGGGCGACAATGGCTTCGCGCTGGGCGAGCACGGCTTCTATGACAAACGTGACGCGTTCGAACAGTCGATTCGCGTTCCCCTGCTGGCTTACGCACCCGGGCTGATTGAGCCAGGCACCACGGTTCAGCCAATGGTCCAGAACATCGACGTGGCTCCAACAGTGCTCGCCGCCGCCGGCGTCGAAGTCCCGCCAGAGGCCAAGATGGACGGCAAATCCATGTTGAGACTGTTGCAGAATCCGTCTGCCGCCTGGCGCGACCATATCCTGTACGAATACCACTGGGAATGGAATTTCCCAGCCACACCTACCACGTTCGCCATTCGAACCGACCGCTACAAGTTCATCTTCTATCACGGCCATTGGGATCACAACGGACTGTACGACCTGCAGACCGACCCTCACGAACGCCACAATTTGATTAACGTCCCCGCGTTCCAGGAACTCGCAGCGTCATTGCAGAAGCAGCTGTTCGATGAATTGGAAGCGTCAGGAGGATTAGACATCCCCGTGCGGCGTCCGGCTGGTGAACGCCTTGACCAGCGGAAACTGGAACGCTGACGTGTGGTAGGTCCCCTGAAGGAGCGTGGAGACAAGTGTTCCTGGGGTGGTGCCCAAAGCGCCGGTGAAGTCCGCCTTCGGCGAAGCACATTCGGACTTCAAGACGAGCGTTTCGGGCGCTCTATCACGGACCGCCGGGTCGGTGGGGTGCGGGCCTGTCACGGATGCTCCTTCAGATCCCGCGTCTCGCGCACGCGGCGCACCTGACGCTCTAACCACTCGTGCACTCCGCGGGACGTGGGAAAGGCGGCTAGAATCCCCAGCATGAAGAGCACGGCTAACACAATGGAATAGATCTGGCCCTCGAGCAAGTACGCAACGAGGTTGGCGAAAGCTCCCCCCTCCAGGATTGCGGCACCGAGAATGGTCTTGCTTTGATAGACTGCCAACAGTTTGCCCTCATCGGTATCAGGAAGAGGCTGATTAGATTGCCGGGCGGGTAAGCTCCAGGTTCCCTCGGCGATCTTCTGGCAACTGGTGCTCACAATCAAGCCGGGAACAAACAACCTGGCGGGAATACACGACAGCGCAAAAGCAGCCAAGGTCATGCTGACAATTGCCTGCGCGTCAAGCGGCTGGGGTGCAGCCCGCAAAAACACGATGACAATGATCAGGAAAAACAGCACGCCCGCCGTGAGGGCGCCAATGATGATCCGCAGCGTCTGAAGAAACCCCGCATACTCGTCCGCTTTCGTGTTTCCCATGATGCTCTCTCCGATCTCAGGACGCAGGTGAACTCGACGAACCTATCTCGGCAAACTCAGGCAACTCAGCCAGCCAGCGCATTTCCTGGGCGATTCCGTCGGCAAGCTCCGACCGTTGCAGTTCTGAAGGGAGGACGCCCCAGGCATAGGTTTCCACTTCGAAATGTCTCAGCTCCGGGTGCAGACGAGTCGCCTGAAGACATCGGCTAATGTGCTCCTGAGTCGTCCCGATCATACCAAAACATTCCAGGTAGATCGGCACATGAAAGTGCACACGCCACACACCTCGCTGGTGGTCCGGTATATTCTCGGCAGCTGACAGCGCAGTGGGAAGATCATCGTAAAACAACGGCGATTGACCGTCAGGCAGTTGAACGCTTGTTTGATGCAGGTAACGGTCTTCCGCAAACGACGAAAGGGCTCTTACCAGCCCGTTACGCTGGCCTGGCTCGACCTGCCGAAAATCGACTTCGACGGCCGACGAAACCTGCACCTTACCCACGCCAACACCGTGCCGCGCATATTTGCCCAGAACCTCTTTCTGATCTTCAAACATGACCGCTGAGTGGCAGACATCGTGGCAAACACGCAGGTGTCGCAACAATTGATCATCGTCGCTCTGGCCACACAAATACTCTTCAAAGAACCTCAACACGTCATCACATCGCTGCAGGACGCAGCCCGGTTCCGGCTCCAGACAAACATGGATCAGGCGTCCGGACTCGGCCTCGAGCCTTGCCAGGTGTCGAGCAACTTGCCTCAGATTCGCGGCGGCAATCCGCAGCTGCTCGACGCTCGGCTCCGGCCGACGCCAGGCAATCGGCAACGTGGAAATACTCCCTTCGAGCTGTTCGGGCAGGATGGCGTGCAGGATGCTGATCAGGTCGAGCGTGTATTGGAGACGTTGGGGATCGAACCAGGTCGGTTGGTACACCCGATGTTTCACGACCGGCTCATGGAAGTCCCCAAACGGAAAACCATTGAGAGTGAACGGTACCAGACCACACTGGGCAAGCCAGAGGGCGAACTCAGCAAGTCGCGGGGGTTCAAGCAGTCTCTTGGCGGCAGGCGCCGCCAGCCATAACCCGACTCCCATGGGCTGTTCGGGAGCGAAACGCTGCTTCACCGCCAGACAATGGCGACTGAGATTAGCCTGCATGGCCTCCAGATCGCTGC
The DNA here is from genome assembly GCA_963700575.1 of uncultured Planctomycetota bacterium. Lineage (GTDB taxonomy): Bacteria > Planctomycetota > Planctomycetia > Pirellulales > Pirellulaceae > JAJRVM01. Next base: position 532,901 of record CAVOYC010000007.1, read on the forward strand.
CGGCGTGGACGTTCGTACAATATGCTAGCTGTCGCATCATTAGTGGCTACCTTCGCAGTTGGCGATTCGGGCCTACTCTCCCTTGCCCGATTGCCGTGAATCCGCAATAACTCAGGATGAGCGAATTGGCGGCATCGTGCGCGCGATTCCATGCTATGTCATTCTATACGCAACGGCTGCCCGTGACCTTGAATGCCGCACCTGTGAAGCGAAGATTGCCCGCCAGAAATCGATCCATAGCACCAGCGGAATCGGTGCCGGTGGAAGCTACCGCGCGTGTCGCACGCCGCCGCGCGACCTGGATCTACGCGGGGTTGGTCATCTCGCTGTTGCTGGGCAGCTGGATCGTCTGGTCTCAATGGGGACTGCTCCGCCGCGGTTCAGCACCCACGCAACGCTATGCCCTGGTGCGCAGCTATCCACATGACCCCACAGCGTATTGCCAAGGCCTGGCTTTTCAGGACGGTCTTCTTTACGAGGGAACTGGGAGCTACGGCGAGTTGACGCTCCGCAAAGTCGAGTTAGAGTCTGGAAGAGTGTTGCAGCAACACGCTCTGGAAGCCCAATTCTTCGGTGAGGGGATTACGATCTGGAAGAATCAGGTGATCCAGTTGACCTGGAAGAGCCGGCAGGCGTTTGTCTATGATCTTGCCAGTTTCGAGCAGCGAGGCCGGTTCACGTATCGAGGAGAAGGTTGGGGCCTGACACACGACGGTCGCAACCTGATTATGAGCGACGGCACCTCGACGCTAAGATTTCTGGATCCGGAGACGTTTGAAGTGCAGCGTAGTTTGATGGTCAAAGACGGCAACCGAAGGGTCAGTAAGCTGAATGAGCTGGAGTATGTCGAAGGTGAAATCTACGCGAACATCTGGTATGACGACCGGATCGCCCGAATTTCGCCCCGTTCGGGAGAGGTCATTGGCTGGCTCGATCTGTCGCGACTCTATCCCCGGTCTCAACGTCCCCATCGCGACGCCGTACTGAACGGAATCGCCTATGATGGGGAACAACACCGGCTGTTTGTAACGGGCAAGAACTGGCCACGACTGTTCGAAATCCGTCTTCCCGACTGAGGCCTGCCGGGGCTAATGACGGTCTTTCCCGTGCACGTCTTCCTGCAAAAAAAGATCTTCGCACGCCGCTTCAGCCTCTACCGATGGCACGCCCTGCCAGGAAACCGAAAATTCGCACCCCCTCACCCCCTCACCCGACACCCCCTCACCCGACACCTCCTCACCCGACACCTCCTCACCCCCGGGGGCTGATGTGGATCGAATCTGGCCTGGATGCTTCCCTCCAAGGGGTTTTATGGAGTACGATTGCTAAGAATAGACTCTGCCTATCGAACTCGCCCGTGCCCAGAGCGAATTCGCCCACTTATCAGACACTGAGGAGATGCCTACATGATTCGCTTCGGATTCCGGTTGTGCGCCGCTCTCTGTATGTTCAGCTCACTGGCCCTTCTCTCGGCCGCCCAGGAAGAGAGCAAGAAGGATCCAGCAGCGGCCGACAAGCCGGCAGCGGCCAAAGATGCGACTTACAAGGTGAAGCGTGAGCGATTGAAAATTGAGGTTGATTTATCGGGCGTGTTTGAGGCCAATCAAATGTCGCCCATCTCGCTGCGGCCGGAGAGCTGGTCGGCATTCACCGTGGTCGAGGCTGTGCCACATGGCTCGAAGGTCCAGAAGGGTGAGTCACTGGTCCGGTTGGACATGAGCAAGATCGACGAGCAGCTGCAGGATCTGGAAACCACGATGCAGACAAACAAACTGACGCTGCAGCTGGCAGAATCGGAACTGGGGTTATTCAAGACCACGTTGCCCATGGATCTCGAATCAGCGGCTCGCGCCAACCGCATCGCCGAAGAGGATCTGAACTATTTCTTGAAGATCAATCGCAGCTTCCAGGAGGAGTCGGCGGAGCAATCGCTGAAAAGTTCCCGGCAATCGCTAGAGAATGCGGAAGAAGAGCTGAAGCAACTCGAAAAGATGTACAATGCCGACGATTTGACGGAAGAGACGGAAGAAATCGTTCTGAAGCGGGCGCGGAATGACGTCGAACGGTCTCAATTCTACCTGAAATCGTCGGAGTTGCGTACCAAGAAGACACTGACCCAGGATCTTCCGCGCGAGGAGCAGCAGTTGACGGAGGCGGCCGGGCGCGCAGAAGTCGCTTTGGCCAAGACGAAAGCGACCTTGCCGGTTCAGTTCGAGAAGCAGCAGCTTGAGCGCCAGAAGCAGCTGCTGACCAACAAACGCACCGAGGAGAAGCTGAACGAGCTGAGGAAAGATCGCGAGATGATGGAAGTCAAGTCGCCGGCGGATGGGTACGTCTACTATGGACGGTGGACACGTGGTAAGTGGTCGGGAGCCGAATCGGTGTCGAGTCAGCTGGAACCGGGCGGAAAGCTCGCGCCCGAGAACGTCTTCATGACCATCATCAATCCCCGTCCGCTGCACATTCGCGTGGATGTACCCGAAAAGGATTTGTACCGCATCGAGCGTGGCCTGAAAGGCAAAGCCGTACCCACCGGCTATCCCGATCTGGAACTGGAAACCACCGTCCAGCAAGTGTCACCGTTTCCGGTTGGCTCGGGCGTTTTCGACGGACATTTTAGTGTCACACTCAATGAGCGGGCCAAACCGATTGTGCCCGGCATGGGCTGTAAGTTGACGCTCAGTGTGTACGACAAGCAGGATGCGATCACGGTGCCGGCCGCGGCCGTGTTTGAAGACGGAGCGAGAGGGAAACGCGATGTCGTGTACGTCAAACAGGAAGACGGGCAACCGGAGAAACGAACGGTCACTGTCGGGCAGAAGACAGAGCAGAAATGGGAAGTCACCGAGGGTCTCCAGGAAGGCGACGAAATCTTGCTCAACAAGCCTGATGCGTCCTAAGGCAGACCGAAGAGGTTGTAACTTAAAGTGCAAACCTTCCTGCCCCTGCCAACGGATCCAACGCCGGAAAAGCCTGTCGTTTTGCCAGTCCACACCGGATGTGAATCCCAAACCCTTCCCGATGGGAAACGGGCCACAAAATCCGGCTTTACCGGCTACATGGGCCGCGTGATTTACAGTTTGAGGTTGTAACAACATCGCTCCCTTCGACAAAGAAAGACGATATGCGTTACTATTTTCTCACGCGCCGTCGCGGCGTTCGTGCGGTTGCCTATTGCCTGGCGGTGCTGACCACCTGCGTGACCTGCATGGCGGTTGGGCCCGCATCCGCCTGGGCCCAACGGACGGACCAGGTGAAAGCTCAATCGAGCGAACCGGACGCTCCCTGGTTGCTCGAGGGCCCCAAGCCTGCATCGGTTCCCACGCCAGCTCCGGCCGATTTGCAGCAGGCGATCGACCGGGGTATTGCGTTTCTGCTCGATGATCAGAACAAGGACGGTTCCTGGGGTACTCCGGAAAAGACCAAGGGCTTGAACATTTTTGCGCCGGTTCCCGGTGCTCACCACGCCTTCCGGACGGCCGTCACCTCGCTGTGTCTGTGCGCGTTGACCGAGATGGGTTCGCAACGCCCCGAGGTAGCGCAATCGATCGATCGGGGCGAGGCGTGGTTGATGGAAAACCTGCCGAAACTCAGACGAGCTGATCCGGTTGCGATCTACAACGTGTGGGGCCATGGCTACGCGGTTCTGGCGCTGGTACGAATGCATCAACGCCACGCCGATGATCCGGCCCGGCAAAAGGAGATTATCGACCTGCTGGAAACGCAGTACGACTATCTGGATCGCTACGAGTCTGTCGATGGTGGCTGGGGATACTACGACTTTCGCGTGGGATCCAAGAAACCTGCCACGGATTCGACCAGCTTTCTGTCCGCGGCCGTCCTGATTGCCTTCCACGAGGCGCGTGGGATCGGTGCTCCTCCGCCCGAAAAGCTCACCCAACGCGCCTTAAGTTCGATCCGTCGACAGCAAAAGCCTGACTTCAGCTACCTCTATGGTGAGTATTTGAAATACCAACCGATGCGCGGCATTAACCGACCCGGCGGCAGTCTGGGCCGATCGCAGGCCTGTAACCTGGCGTTGCGGTTGTGGGGCGACGAGCGGATTACGGACGAGGTGCTCAAGACGTGGCTCAACCGCCTCTTTGCGCGGAACGGCTGGCTGAGTATCGGCCGCAAGCGTCCGATTCCCCACGAGTCGTGGTTTCAGGTGGCAGGCTATTTTTACTACTTCGGACACTATTATGCTGCCCTCTGCATTGAGCAACTCAAGCCGGAAGAGCAGCATGATTTCCGATCCCATCTGGCCACCGTTCTCCTGCAATTGCAGGAGAAGGATGGATCGTGGTGGGACTACCCTCTGTACAATTACCACCAGCAGTACGGGACTGCCTACGTCCTGATGTCACTCAAACGATGCCAGGAGCCGCAGTGAACCGGCGCGGAAGTTGAGTTCTTCTTTGCGCAGCCCCGCGAGGCATCCCCTGATATGGGTATCCGCGTTGGTGTCCTTTACTTCTTGGGTCGGAAGGCGACCAGGCGTTCTTCATGCGTCGTGAGAAAGGGACCCCCGATCAGATCAATGCAGTAAGGTATCGCCGGAAATACGGCGTCCAGGCATTCGCGTATGGCCCGTGGCTGACCCGGCAAATTGACAACCAGGCAACTGCCGCGGATGCCGGCTGTCTGCCGCGAGAGAATAGCCGTGGGTACCTTCTGCAGCGAGACTTGACGCATGAGTTCCCCAAACCCTGGCATCATCTTCTGGCAAGCGACCTCGGTCGCTTCCGGCGTGATGTCGCGCGGTGCCGGCCCCGTGCCGCCCGTGGTGATGATCAGGCAGCAACCCTGCTGGTCGGCCAATCGCTCGAGCGTGCCGCGAAGCAGCGGGAGTTCGTCGGGGACGATAACACTCACGGCCTGCCAAGGCATTGCCAGAACTTCCTCCAGGTACTGCCGAATGGCTGGTCCGCCGCGATCTTCGTACTCGCCCTGGCTCGCTCGATCCGAGACCGTGACGATGCCGATTCGAGCATCCTCGGTACTGTTCATGTGAAGATTCCCCGTTTCGCTTTGGAACGGCTCAAAAATAACTACTGTGTATTCTTTCCCCTCACCCTACCCTCTCCCCACGGGGGCGAGGGAACTGAGGAAGTCATTTCTGAGCCGTTCCTTAGGTTTCGATATTTGTTCCATACGCCGCTGGCACTGGTCGTCACATCCTGCGAAGCACCAGGTGGCTGAGAACCAGGAGGCCAGGACGCACGTGTAACGTAGCTTGATGACGCCCTCATGCAAAATTCTAACGAGGACAAACGGACTCTGACGAGAGGTAAGAAACTGGCATTCGCCTTGGCTTCCCTGTTGCTGGGATTCGTGCCCTTGATCGTCGCCGAGTTTGCGCTCCGATCCGCTGGCCTGGGACAGGTCTCGGACGTTGACGACCCATTTATCGGGTTTGTCAATGTAAGACCGCTGTTCGAGGCGAATAACGACTCTCAGCAGTATGAGATTACCGAACAACGCCAGACTTTCTTCCGCCCCGATTCTTTCAGCATCCACAAACAAGCCAACGAGTACCGGATTTTCTGTCTCGGGGGATCGACGGTTCAGGGCCGGCCTTATGCCATCGAAACAGCATTCAGCACCTGGCTTGAATTGAGTCTGCAGACGGCCGATCCTCGCCGCAAGTGGGAAGTGGTGAATTGCGGCGGCGTTTCCTACGCCAGCTATCGTCTTGCACCCATCATGCGCGAACTGCTGGATTACCAGCCTGACATGTTCGTCCTGTATACCGGTCACAACGAGTTTCTCGAAGACCGCACGTATGGCCCCATCAAACGGACTCCACCTTGGATCGCCCGGTCCCATGTCTGGCTGTCCCGTCTGCGCACCTACAATGCTCTCCGATCCCTGTCGATTCGCCTCCGACAAAATCCGCGCGAAAAGACTGAGCGTGATCGCCCTCAGTTGCCCGAGGAAGTAGATGCCCTGCTCGACTACCGAGGTGGATTGAGCGATTACCATCGGGACGACGTCTGGCGAAGCGGGACCATTGCCCATTTCGAGTTCAACTTGCGCCGCATGGTCGCCCTGGCACATGAACATGGGGTCCCCATTGTTTTGGTCAACCCGGTGTCGGATCTCAAAGATACGCCTCCCTTCAAATTCGCTCATCGTGGCGATCTCACGGGAGACGAACAGAAACGATTTGAACAGCTTTGGGACGAGGCCAAGAAGGAAGGCATCTCGGTGAACGAGCGAATCGCGCTGCTCAGACAGACCATCGCCATCGACGATGCTCACGCCGGCGTCCACTTTCACCTGGGCAAATGTTACCTGAACCAACAGCAATTCGACCTGGCCAAGGACGAGTTCACGGCCGCGAAGGATGAAGATATCTGCCCACTCCGAATCCTCACCCCGATGCAGCAAATCATCAAGCGTGTGGCGCGCGACACGGGAACACCCTTGATCGACGCGCAGCTCTTGTTCGCACAGCTGACCCGTGACGGCATCACGGGCAACGAATGGCTGGTCGACCATGTCCATCCCTCCATGCGGGGTCACCAGCGGCTGGCATCGGCTCTCTTTGACGAACTGGTGCGGCAGGATCTGGTCCACCCAACCAGCGGCTGGGAATTGCGACGCGAGGAAGTGTTTCGCGACCACATGCAGTCGCTCGACGCCATGTATTTCATCCGCGGCCAACAGCGTCTCAAGGGTCTTCAGCTCTGGACCCAGGGAAGGGCCAGCCTGATCAAAACGCCTCGACCCTCTCCCTCCCCCTCGCCGCCACCTGCCACCGCTGAGCCCAAGTAGCCCGCGTGTACCGTCGGGCACTCGCACTTATTGGAACCATCCTCCGACGAGACGCATTGCACTTCGCACACAAACTTGTGGCAAAAACACCGCTCTGCATCGCGAACAGCTGTTGACCGAACCGATAAATACCTCTAAATTGACATCTATTGAAACTGATTCTCAACACCAGCAGTGAGGTGCGTCATGCTGAAACAAAGCTTTCGATCCCGCCAACAGCGGGGTTTCACGTTGGTTGAATTGCTCGTCGTACTGGCGGTGATTGGTGTCCTGGTATCCCTCCTGCTGCCGGCGGTGCAGGCCGCTCGCGAAGCTGGACGGCGGATGAGCTGCAGCAATAACCTGAAGCAGATTGGCTTGGCGTTGCACAATTTCCAGTTGCAGAACAAACGGTTCCCCACCAGTTGGCAGCCCACCAAACCGGTCCCTGGCGGTGACATCGACGGCTGGTCGGCGCAGCACTGCTGCTGCCGTTTCTCGAGCAAGGAACGTCTGGCGGAACACGTGGACTACGAGGCCAGCTATGAACTGGCGCGCGCCGCCGACTTGGGCGGCCTGCAGATTCCATTGAGCGCCATGCGGATTTCGACATACCTTTGCCCGAGCGAAAATCGTGACGAACAACGGCTCTCGGGCGGCCAGCCAGTGCACTATCCGCTGAACTACGCGGTGAACCAGGGCATCTGGTTCACCTTCTCCCCGGCCGAAAACCGGGGTGGTGCCGGAGCATTTGTACCTGGCCGAGGTCTTCGACCAGCCCATTTCAAGGATGGTCTGAGCAACACGTTCGCGGCCGCCGAGGTCAAGGCGTGGAATCCCTATTTCCGCAACGCCGCATTATCAGATCCAGCGATGCCCGGGCCGGAGGACGTTTGTGGCTTGGGTGGCCAGTTCAAGCAGGACTCGGGGCACACCGAGTGGGTTGACGGCCGCGTGCATCAGATTGGCTTCACATCAACTTTCACGCCCAACACTACGGTACCGTGCATGATCGGCGGCACGGTCTACGATGTTGATTGGACCAACATGCAGGAGGGAAAATCCAACGCGGTGAAAACGTATGCGGCTGTCACGTCGAGGAGCTACCATGCCCAAGGCGTTGAAACACTGTTGATGGACGGGTCGGTCCGCTTCACATCCGAGGGAATCGAACTTGCGACGTGGCGAGCTCTCTCGACGCGTGACGGGCGCGAGGTTGTCAGCGACTTCTGAGTGGCAGCAGGGATGCACAGAATTGGCATCTCCGCGAGGTCGAATCACATTGCGGTTTGTGTCGGTCTCGCTCGGAGTGCCGGTTGAATTCACCAACTCCACTCGTCCGAACAAATCTTCGTTCCTCGCAGGTAGTTGGCGAACGTGCCTTCCACAGGCACAAGGCCGGTGGCGGGCAGCGTGGACATCTTGACAGTGGGCCGGGAAAGTGCAATCTGGATGGCAATCATGCAGCTCAGTCCGCTTTCCCGAACTCAGTATCGCTTCCCTTTTTGCGTGAGTCACACATGTCTTCAACCCCTTTAAGATTGCTCATTCTCGGTGCACACCCGGACGATGCTGAGTTTCACGCCGGCGGTTTGGCAACCATCTATCGTCACGGCGGACACGAAGTCAAAATGATCTCCGTGACGGATGGAGGCGCCGGCCATCACCGCTATTCTTCTAGCGAGCTGGCACATGTGCGTCGCAAAGAGGCTGTGACGGCAGGAAACATCATCGGCGCAACTTACGAAACCTGGGACTACCCCGACGGCAGATTACAGCCCACGTTGGAGGTACGTGAACAAGTCATTCGAGAAATTCGATCGTTCGCGCCGGATCTTGTGCTGACGCACCGGCCTAACGACTATCATCCCGACCATCGCGCCGTGGGACAGGCCGTGCAGGATGCGTCCTACATGGTGACAGTCCCTCTCGTGGTGCCTGACGTGCCGATCCTGGCTCGTGATCCCGTCGTTGCGTACATGCCCGACTTATTCCAGCGACCGTATCCGCTGGTCGGCGATGTGGTCGTGGATATCACCGAGCAATTGGACACCATCATTGACATGCTGGCATGTCATCAATCCCAGGTATTTGAATTCCTTCCGTTCAACCAGGGTATCGCCGATCAGGTACCTCAGGAGCCTCAGGCGCGCCATCGCTGGTTGCGTGATTGGTACGTGCACATCATCCGGCCACGGGCCGACCGCTTCCGCGAGCCGTTGCTGCGGCAGTACGGCTCGCCAAGAGGCGAGCAAATTGAGTGTGTCGAGGCATTTGAGATCAGCGAATACGCGTCGCCGTTGGATCACGACGCGCGTCGCCGGCTGTTCTGGTTTCTGCCGTCCTGATTGACCTCCGAACCAGGCAGGCGAGGCTCGACCAGATGGCCGAAAATTCGACCCCCAAAAAAGTCGAGAATTGGGGTTGCCCGAATCGGGTCTTCTGGCATTAATAGCAATATGGTTCGTGCTAACGCAGCACGATGGGCTAGAGACCCAGACGGTTGCCGCTTGGCTATGCGGCGGCCGCGGGACGGTTCTAGTGGAAAGGAGGTGATCTAGTGGAATATTGCTGTACTAGCCATCGAGGTGGCTCTGCCTAACGGCAGTCGGCGGGCTGTCCGTCGGGCAGCCACCCACTCGTGAGGATCACCTGAGATCCAAAATTGCGAGTTCACGAGGCCCAGTTGCCGCGAGGTGACTGGGCCTTGTCTCATTGGCCGTGGGGCACACTCTTGGCAGAAGGGCACTCGCGTGGCTCTCTCTCATGCTGCCTGCCGGTTGTTGCGTACAAGGTGGCGTGCCGGAACGTGAGTCAGCCGCTCTCGCGCCCCGGGGCCATCACCGATCGATACCCGCCAATGTCCGTTGTCAGCCGCGAACTGGTACCGCAGTAGCTTGCGATCGACATGGCAAACGGGCAGAATGGCGGGAACGCCGTAGACCGGTTGTCCTCGATCATGCACCTCTGCAGGAGCCCCACCTATGTTGAAGCGCACGTTACTTTTCGTCAGCCTGTTGGCCATGTCCGTCGTCGCACGCGCAGCCGACGATGATTCGAAAACCTATCTGGATCCCAAGAACGCCGGGCCAGACTACGCGATTCAGGGCGAATACCTGGGTCAGGTCGAATCCGAAGACGGAGCGGGCCGCTGGGGTGCTCAGGTCATCGCACTCGGTGACGGTACTTTCCAGCTCGTCGGATACGAAGGAGGCCTGCCGGGCGATGGATGGCAGCGAGGCGATCGCCGCGAGATGGCGGACGGCAAGTCGTCCGGAGAGATGACTCGCTTCGAAGCCGACCAATGGGAAGCGGAAATCAAGGATCAGGTGCTGACCGTCTACGATCCGGGCGGTATGCCCGTGGGAAAATTGAAGAAGGTGGATCGCAAGAGCCCGTCTTTAGGTACCCGACCACCTGCCGATGCCTTGGTCTTGTTTGATGGAAGTTCCGCGGAAAATTTTCAGCCGGGTCGGATGACCTCCGACAAGCTATTGCAGTCCGACTGCAGCAGCAAACAAACTTTCGGTGATCATTCCATGCATCTCGAATTTCGTACACCTTTCAAACCCTTAGCGCGTGGCCAGGCTCGCGGCAACAGCGGCGTCTACGTACAGGGCCGTTACGAGGTGCAGGTCCTCGACTCGTTCGGCCTGGAAGGAGAAAGTAACGAATGTGGCGGGATCTACTCGATTTCCAAACCGAGCGTGAACATGTGCTTTCCGCCGCTGACGTGGCAGACCTACGATATTGACTTTGCTGCCGCCCGTTACGAGAACGGCAAGAAAGTCAAGAATGCGCGGATCACCATCAAGCACAACGGCGTGACGATCATGGATGACCTGGAGCTGCCGCACGACACGCCCGGCAGACTGAAGGAAGGCCCCGAGCCGGCCCCGTTATTCTTGCAGGGACATGGTAACCCGGTAGTCTACCGCAACATTTGGGCCGTGGAGAAGTAAACACAGTGCTCTCCAGTTGGCGGAAACGACAGCCGGAACCCTCAGCAGCTCCATTGGCGCGGCAATTTCATCGGCAAGAGGTACACCTGTGGCGATATCGCTTGACGCCGGCCAATCGAATTGCCGGAAAGACGTGCATCATGGCAGGGAGCGCGCACGGCGTTTCATCTTTCTGGCCAATCTAAATGCTGATGCAGGAAATCGAAGGTCCCCTTACCATTGATCGTGTGGGGACCGACAAACCACTCGATGGCACACCGCTCGGAAAGCCCCAATTGGGCGGCGTAAAGGCGTCGCACTTTGGCGAACTCGTGAGCGACTTTCTCGTCGGGTGCAACACCATCGAAGTGTCCTCGTTCCACCATAAAGGGGCGAGGGGCGATCAAGGCTGCCATCTCTGCGTAGTTGAATGTGCTGCCCAGATCGAATTCGAAGATCTCGTATTCGCCTGTCCAGACGTAGCTGTATTTGGCGCGTGTCGACGCATTTTTCCAGACCCATTCGTTGAAGTCGGCCGAACAGATGGAAAGGGCATATTGGGGAACCAGAGCCGGAATCCGCATGGCGCTCTTCCCCCCGTACGAGAGCCCGTAGAATGCAATCCGTTGGGCATCCACGCAGTCCAGGGACGCGAGCCAGTTGACGATCTGCTGATGCTGGGGCACGATGATCGAAAAGAGGGTCTTCTTGAGCGGGTTCGCCTTGCGCTGCAACGTTCGAAAACGGTCACCGAAAATGTACAAATTCTGAGGTGCAAACGTAATGAATCCCCGCTGCGTCAGCTTTGCGGCAAAGTCGTGATAGGCACTGTGGTCTCCCGTCACGACTTGCTGCGGCCGTCCTTCCAGGCCGTGCTGGCACACAACAACAGGCCGTCGCTCTCCTGGCTGCAGATCCTTGGGAAGTAGCAAAATCCCGTAGGCAATGACATCGGGAAAGACGTCCAAAACGACTTCATAGCCCGTCCAGGTGGAAGTGTCATAAGTCCTGCGCGAGCGAGCATTGGGTGGCATCAGCGGCTGGTCGAAGTGCCCAATGACTTCATGTCGAAAGACGTCTCGATACCGCTGACTCGACTCCTGATACGCCGCCGCAGAACTTGTATCGAGTCCCGCCATGAATTCGTCACGAACGTAGGCGCTCTCACGCAACAGCCACTGGTTGTGATCATCCATTTCCTGCATCTGTCGTCGAGCGCGGCGCGGAAAGTCTTCCTGATTACCCAGGTATGAGGGAGCTGGCCCGGGATCGGCGATGTTCGTGTGGGGAACCAGTTCTGCGAGCACCTTCTGAAGTGTCGGCCGCGTCAGGTACGGGCCGTCACCTTGCTCTGAGACGGTCAACTGAATTGAATCTTCGGACAGCTTTTCGACCAATCCTTTCGCGCGCTGAAATTCATCCTTGACCCGCTGCAACTCGGCAGTGGCAAGCTGCGCCGGAGCTCCTCCCTGTCCCGCCGGAAGCGTCAACTCTGGACCGCGTGCGGCCTCGATGATCAATTTTCGCGGCACCACCATGCTGGCAAGCTCAGCGTCTCCAAATTGCTCCAGAATGCCAAACACATTACGATCGATGGGCTGCTGCCAGATCCGCTCGCGCGGCTCAAAATAACCACTGACACACGCCACATCAATTCGCGGATCGAGAGCGGCGGCATAGAGCGACAACATTCCTCCCTCACCCCAACCGACCAAGGCGATGGGCCGGTCAGTGCCATCGGCCTCATGCTGAAACCAGTCCACGGCGGCCAATATTTTCTGGACTTCATAGCCGATCAAATGCCTTCCCAGCTCAAAAGCGCTGCGATAAAGAAACTCGCGCGTTGTCAACGTAGCACGTCCGCCCCGCGATTCCAGTTGGCGATCGATCAGTACCGGGACCAGCACGCGGCAGCCCGACTCGGCCAGCGACCGAGCAAATTGGGAACTCTCGTCCACGCCTTCCACCAGCCCGCAGATGGATTCCGGAGTCTGGTCGGCGTCTGGTACCGCCACGACGTCGGCGATTGCGTTCGTCGAGCGTGGAACCAGCAGCAATCCTTCACCATGCATGCGACCGACCACTGGCCAGCGCACCGAAAACACCTGGTACCGGCTCGTCTCGCCCACCAGTGCCGAATGGGAAGTGGTCGCCAACAGCTCCAGCGCATCGCACGGCAGGCGTTGGTCCCGCAATCCCAAAATGTGTGTCAATCGGCGGCGGTTCGGTTCGATCGAAGCCTGGTACGCGGACGCGGAACTGGCATCTCGGCTCCAGAACGCTGGTCGGAGGCCGACAGACCGATCAATCTCGGCAAGCAGAAAGCGGTCGGCACCCTCGACCAAAGAAGAAGCGATGTCGTCGTCCCAGGCCAGGGGTTGGGTGCCGGTCAGCACGGCGGGTGGAGCTTGATCCGCGGCCACGGCAAGTGTGCCGGCCCCGACCGTGACGAGCAGCGTGAGCGTTCGGATGCAATTGCACATGATTTGAGCCTCATGACAGAAGAGATGTCGGCCAGTTATCGCCAGAGCTCGTTTTACCCCATTCGAGCGGCGTGGGCATGTTCGGAGACTAATTTCTATCTCCCAGAGGGCGATTTGGTTTCCCTTTGGACGAGAAATCTGCTGAGCCTCGAAGGGAATGGACAGACCGGGGTCGCGGGGGCAGGACGCGGTATGTCCCGCATCAGATCATCCATTTCCGGGTTGCAGTTTCCTGCACCCACAGGCGTGGTTGCCTGTGGGAGAGTACTTTTCTGGCCATGAAGGGAGTCACAAGGTGGCGTTGAAGGTGCGGCCGGTTTAGTCTATTGATAGACGAAAAAGTCAGTTATTCCGAGTCAGCTTTTGGCGATCAGCGGGAGCGGGTAGCGATCAGCGGGAGCGGGTTGTCCGAGTCGTAGCTCGTCATCGGTTCGAGGTCCTGCCGGGGTAGGACCTCCACCCAGACGCAGCGGCCAGACTGACTAGTCTGACCACGTAGTTAGCCAGGGAAAACTCAACCATCTGCAGCGGAATTTGACCGATGTGGAAAAACCCACCAGACACCGCGTCCCAATTCCCCGACACCGTGCCACCGGTGTCGGCAGCCACCCCCATGCCGTCAGCGGAATCCACGCAAGGACGGCCACCACGAGTCAAGGTGCGCATTATTCGGCCGGACGGCTCGTCTCGCGAAGTGACGGTCGCCGGGCATTTTCGCGAGGAGCATTTGTGTTCGCTGGTCGACGACGAATTGTGCCGTCTGGATGAAGGGGATGCGCTGGTCCTGCATCTCTATCACCCGGACGAAGAGCTGACACGATCTCTGAAGAACCGCTGGCATGAGGGAATGTCCGACAATCGCCACGTGTTCGTGCGAGAGGTGCTCGGGCCAACCAACAATCCACAACAGGTTGCTACACAGCTGCGACGCGTCAAGGAGCGCATGGCTTCGGGTGAACGGATCAATCTGGCCATTCGTTCTCCGCGCGTGGCCAAAGCTGCTCGGGACCACCTTCGAAAACTGCTGTTGATCAGTCAGCAATTCGAAGAGTCGCTGCTTAAGGTCTGGGTCCATGGCGATGAAGAGCAGCAACAGAAGATCCTGGGCCACCTGGAAGGTGTCGGACTAATCCGCGCACAGGATTACGAGAAATTCGTCCAGCAACATTCGGACCGACGTTGGCGTGCTCCGTGGCTCGACGTGGAAATGCCCAAGCGCGCCAAGAAGGCCAAGCGACGCCAGCCAAAACTGCAGAGTTCCCAAGAGGCAGTTTCGGAATGGATCAAGCGTGTTGAAGAAGGGCGTGAACACCCCCATCACTAATACCGCATTAGTGCCGCCCGGTCGTGGATCTTGGGACAACACCTTGGACACGTCTGTTAACCTGACATAGCTGCCCGGGTACGTTGCACGAGGGAGTTGTCGCGGGCAGCGGAGCCTTGCAAGTTAAAAACGCCCGCTGCCAGGTAACGGTCACGCCAGTTCGGGCTGAGATGATAGTAGTCCTCCAGGACGGCCGAACTGAATTTGTAGTCGTGTGAATCCGTTCCTTTCAAGAAGACCAAGCGAACGCGCTTCGTCAACGAGCGGTTCTGCCCGGCCTTGCTGCAAATAGCCGAGCACCTTGCCGGCGGCCGCCAGAGGATTCCTGCCGATTTCCGCGAAAATGTCGCCGATCGCGCTGGCAGCCTGTTGTTCGACAGCGACCGGTTGCAGCTGATCCAAACGTTGCTGACCCACGGCACCGCGGTTCCGCATGGATTCACGGAAGAAGGGCAAAAACGCCGCGTTCTGCAGCAGCAGCAGTTGTCGCGTGCGTGCGTCCCCGCTCGTGGCATACGCATATCGAAGTGCGTTGGAGGAGGTCACGGCATGCAACGCCACAATCCCCTTCTGGCGGCACGAGCAGTTCGCCTGCACTGCAGAGGACGGCATCCCAGATCGATTGGGGTGCCACGCCTCGATTCAACTGTTCCACGACCACGTCACAAGCCTCATCGGCCGATCCGCTGCGAAACACGGCCATGGCGTCAAGGGTGGCGGTGGCATCCAGTTTTCCATGCAGCCACTCTTCGCGAATCTGCGAAACCAGCTCCGCGTTGCGACGTCCGGATCGATCAGGGGCCAGATCACTGTCTGCCGGGTTGGGCTCACCTTCGTGGTTCAGCAGGGCGTAGGCCAGGCTGCGCAGCACAGGCTCGGCATGCTGCCACCCCATGCACTCCAGAGTCCGTTTGGCGTTCGACACGAAAATCGCCTTGTGTCCAATGGAGCGAAAATCACGGCAGCCGAATCGATAGAAGAGTTCAAACACCTCATTGGCTCCGGCCGAGCGTGCCAAGGAGGCGACGGCCACGTCGGCGGCCGGTTCATCCCAATTTTCCATAGCCCGAACAAACGCGTGTCGGGCTTGATTCGCTGGAGGAACCGCAGATTCGTCCACCGGCTGCATCGTCCAGTTGCCCTCCCGCACGTCCCGCGCCTGCGACTCCTTAAAATAGTCGAGCGCCCAGAAAATGGGTAACCAACGATCCGAGTCGGGTGAAGCAAGACTGGCCAGATGCGCGGAATTGACCACCAGCACAGCATGAAACTTGAAACCGACACTCGGCCGCGGCTGCACGTTCCGCACGCCTGCCAACAACAACGCCGAGACGACCTCCTGATACGAAAGTCCATGACGAATGCGGTGGGCAACCTCTTCGAGCAACTTGTCGCGAGGCGTGTCCTCCAAGAGCCTGACAATCGGTTCAATTTCGGGGCGAAACTGGACGACCCCTGGTTGTGGTCGAGCGTCATCTGTCGAGACAGCCGGCAAGCCTGCCACGAGATCCCGAGCCTGCAGCCCCACCAAGGTACCTGTCACAGCCGTTGTGCAAAGAAAACCGCGGCGCGTCGTTCGCGATGCCATGGGTCACCTCAATGAGAACGGGAATCCGTGCAAGATCCAAATTAGTCACGCCTGCACACCACTAATGGGGTGATTCGGTGCGCGCCTGGGGGGTCTCTCGAACCATCCCATTTATAGTGGTCGTAGTAGGGAAGGCAACCATCTAACGCCGCAGTGGGGATGATGAGTTGTTGTGCCGGCATGGTCGTGCTGTCGCCATAGCGGGTTTGCCGTTGGATGCGATCATGGCTTGATTCCACGGTATTGCCGCTAACCCCGGCGAGACAGCTGAAGGAGCGAGACAGATTCTGACCGCCGCGACTCAGCGCGCACGCAGGGCGTCACATGCTGGTGGGAAATCCCAAGGCTGAACGACTGGTCAATGCGAGAAGGACAAGCCCCAGGAAACTCCAGGTCGTTGACGATGATAGGGCACCGAACGATATCGGTGTGGGTACCAACCTGGCCCCCAGTACGGCGGCACCACGTACGACTCTTCAATAATCACCGGTGGACCAGCGACGACCGGCGGGGAGACAACCCGGCGAGAAGCCTCCTGTTGCATCGCATTGATCACCTTCTCGCTCACGCCATTCTCGTGCAGCTGAATGATATCACCCGGTGTCAATTGGACCGCGACACCATTGGCGCGAATATGATTGACGATCACGTCATCGCTCAGTCCTGATGCCGTCATCGTCGTGACATCCGTTGACGTGACGGCATTCGCCATGCGCTGCCCGGTGCGTGCTTCGATCAACGCCTGGCGACGTTCTACTTCAGCATCCATCGAGTCGCCCACTGCGGCGCCCGTCAGTGCCCCGACAGCTCCGCCGATCAAGACGCCCCCGGCGGCGTTGCCGTGATGGTCCCCAATCGCAGCGCCGGTCAAACCTCCAGCCAATCCGCCCAGCGCGGCTCCCCTGTCGG
>CAVOYC010000008.1:0-130523 GCA_963700575.1 uncultured Planctomycetota bacterium
TGCCAATATTGCTCTACATGGCCCAAGCCGTCACTTCTTGCAGTCAAACTGCTAGGACAGAACCAGACATGGAAGCCTTCTGGTTGCTGGAAGAGGTCTATCTTGGCTACTTCCTCAACTCAGCAAAAGCGTCCGCTATGCATTGCATCATGAGGTCCGTGATCCGCGCTTCATCAAACTCCATGTCCGGGAATGGCGCGCCGGTCGTCACACACTTTGCACCCACTCGCGTGTGGAGCTCTGAGGCAATGAAGCCTCGGGCAATCAGCCGCGTGTAACGTGCCGCAGTCTCAACTCGCCATTCCCGTGGATCGTCCCAACGCGCAGACACCGGGTAGGAGCGCCAGAATTCCGAGAGAGGGTTTCAAACCGCATTTGCGAACCCATTGCCACGTCCAGCCAGATCATGTCTGGATCGGTAGCGCCCTGAATCAGGACGCCATGAGAATGAATGATGCAAAGATATCGAGGTAACTGGTGAACGGGTTGGGTCGCAGTTGCTTCTGGTTATCCACAAACCCCTGGAATTTGAAGATGTGCTGGAACTCCGGCAGTTCGTCGATCATTCCAAGGAATGAAGCTAGGTCGATGAACATGGCCTTCATCCCCTTTGGTAGCCTGATGCCCTTGTTCTCTGGCATGGATGTGCCGACAAGAAGCACCACCAACTCCTCGATCTCGGCCTGCGACTCCGCAATCACCGATCGACGCCGACAGAGAATACGCTGTGGACAGGAACTCAACATAGTTAGCTTCTGCAAGCTTGGGTTGAATATCGTCTGCCCATGATTGCAGTGTCTCCGCGGACGTGAAAGGCGGGGAACAGAGAATCGCCACAGCACTCCGCGCCGAACTCAAATAGGAAGATAGGAACGATGCTCCGACGCCTCCCGTCTGGGAGCATTGGGCTGACAAACGCCTCCTTCAGGGACGTATTCATTCTCGCCTGGACATACTCGTGTATGGCGAGATGCACTGTCGCGCCTGTAAGTTGTTCCGCCACTGTTCCGTGGATCTCTCCGTTTCGCCGTACCCAAGTGGTGCGTAAGAGCGTGCTGTGGCGTCGTGGCAGCACAGGGAAGTAATGGGTCCCGGATTTCACAAACATCGCTCTGAGGACATCTCCTTCGAATGTGGCGTTTCCGAACCCCATGTAGTCCAGAGGACCGGCGGAGTCACCAAGCACATGTGAGTAGCGATTCAGAAACGAAGATGGTATCGCCTGCTCAGGACGGAAGCTCCGGTAGAAGCATGAAGCCACCTCCCAAAATGACTTCGGTGGGATCTCGATATGCCCCGGGCCAATCTCCACATCTTCGCGGGCAGCTTGTACCACCTCAAGACTCTCGATTGTGATGTCTTGGAAGCGAAGAACGTGGCCAAGCTCGTCCAACGGGGACGTCCCAAACTGTGATTCCAGCTCTTCATCAAGTGTTCCGTAGATCAACTTGAACGCCATCAGGAAGTCATATATGTAGGAGTACTCGCTCCCGTATAGTATTCTGAATGATCTTCCTCCCAGCGGGAAGCGTACCTCTCCCCAGTCTATCTCTGGCACGAAATCTTCTAGCGTGGGGAAGGACGGCAAGTCCTTGTGCAAGGCCACCATGAAGGAGCAGAACTGATCATGAGAGTAGCTACTTTGTCCTCCGTCTGGAAGTTCTCGGGGTGCGGTCGCAGCGAAAGCGGAGGCGGCGTAGAGGTGTCTTCAAGTAGCTTGCGATGTTCGGTAGCCAAGCATCAGACACGAAGATGCATGTTGCCACATCAGCGACGCTGTAGGCACCGAACAGATCCTGTAACCCCTTGGGATATTCGATTGGCCGTGTTTAGTTCCCACTGTCGTGCCTCCCTCTAGCCTTCCTCACAGGCCGGCCTCACCAACAAGATTCGTCACGCTGCACCCGAGAGCCTTTGCCACACGCGCCAAGCATGTCTATCGTTACGTTCTGCTCGCCACGTTCCAGGTAGCCCATATAGTTGCGGTGGCAGCCGACGATTTCGGCCAGCCCCTCCTGTGATACGCCCATCTCCTCGCGGCGGCGGCGAATGAGCCAGGCCAAGTTGCTTCCGGTTCCGTTGACTATTCTTCAGCGTTTTCATGCTTGCCAGCACATCATGAATGTGCATACTAGTCAACACACTATCAATGTCTGTCAGCGAAAGGAGGTCAGGAATGAAGTTCTTCATCTACGCCAGGAAGTCAACGGAGGACGAGGCGCGGCAGGTGCTGTCGATCGAGTCACAGCTCGACGAGCTCCGAGAGTACGCACGGAAGGAATCGTTGCAGGTCGTGCGCGAGTACGTCGAGGCGAAGACGGCGAAGGAACCCGGTCGACCGGTCTTCAACGAAATGATGGAAGCCGTGGAGAACGGCGAGGCGGACGCACTGCTTGCGTGGCACCCCGACCGGCTCTCAAGAAATAGCGTTGATGGGGGCCGACTGGTGCATGACCTCGACACGGGGAAGCTCCGAGATCTGAAGTTCCCGTCGACTTGGTTTGAGAACACGCCGCAAGGCAAGTTTGTATTATCCATGGCCCTGGGGATGGCGAAGTATTATGTCGACCATTTATCGCAGACTATACGTCGCGGCATCCGCAAGAAGCTGCGTGACGGCGTCTATCCGAACATGCCGCCGCCGGGCTACATGAACGATCCGAAGACCCGGACTATCGTCTTCGACGAGGAACGCGCACCCGATCATCCGGCGCATGTTCGAGACCTACGCGACAGGTGACTACAGCGGGGCAGACATCCGCCGCATGGCCGAGGAATGGGGTCTGGTCGGCGTCAGAGGCAAGCCGCTCTCGATGAGCCGCGTCCACGCCATCCTTGCGAACACGTTCTATATCGGCATGGACGACCGACTGTTCGGTGACGGAGGCCAGGGCTTCGCCAATGACCACGACGTGCTGTTTGCCGGCCAGGGCAACGACGACCTGATTGGCGGGCAGGGGTCGAACGAGCTGTTCGCCTGGTCATACGATCCGCGGGCGGGCAGCGAGTTCGGTGTGTTTGTCGATCCCTCGACGGGCACGCTTTTCGACGACAGCGACGACGGCACACGGGCTGCGGAGGACACGGGCCTGAACCGGATGCTCGGCAGCGCCGGCGACGACACGCTCTACGGCGGCACCGGCGTCGACTTCCTGTACGGCAACGGCGGCAACGACACGCTCTACCGCGTCGACGGCTCGACGTTTGAGAGCCTCGACGAGGGCCTCGCGGGCGATGCCTGGAAGGAGTACGCCAAAGGCACCGGGAGCGTCTGGTATGTCGGTGCCACGAACGCCGACGACGTGATCGCGCTCGACTTCGTGACCGAGCCCGGGTTGCTCCAGGACCACCACCTGCTCACGCGGCTGACCGAGGTGGAGGGGAACTTCAGCTTCTCGGCGCAGGTACGGCTTGACTTCTCGGCCACCGACGACCAGGGCAATCGCGTCTGGGATCCGACCGACGTCCTGCTCGATCTCGAGGCGCTGGGGACCGACGACCTGCTGGACCGCAACGAGGCGCTGGCGGAGCTCGGGCAGCGCGAGACGGCGCTGGTCGGCGGGCTGCTCCCGCCCGAGGGCGACTTCGTGGTCATCCTGATCGACGCGCTGGCCGGTGACGACCGGATCACGATCGGGCCGACGGTGCAGAAGACGGTCTGGGTGGACGGCGGAGCGGGCGACGACTTCGTCGAGATCCTGGCCGGCAACGCGATCCTGGTCGACCGCGCCGAGTACGGCACGCGCAACGACCGGCCGGGCGACGCGTTCCAGCTGGGCGGTCCGGCGCGCCTGCGTCGCCGCAGCAGAGCGGGCCCGTGGACGGCCGGCTTACCCGCCGCGCGACGTTCGATCTGACCGTGGGAAATGCCGCGCCGGTCGAGGTGGTGCTCACCGCCGGCGAAACGCTCGACAACCAGAGCCTCGCGGACCTCGTGGTCGACCTGAACCAAGCGCTTGGCTGCCGCCGACCTGGCCGAGGACGTGCGAGCCGAGCTGGATGGTGATCGCCTGGTGCTGGTCTCCACGGCGGTGGGTGCCGAGGCGGCACTGGCGCTCGCGGCAGCGTCCGACGACCCGACCGTCGACCGAGCTTGGCTTCGGGGCACAAGACACGGCCAGCGGTGCGCTGCTCACCGGTACGGTGCGACTTCGAAAACCTCACGCTGGACAGTCCCGAAGATGTGGATTACTTCCGCTTCAGCGATCGCCACGGCGCCCGGGCCTGACGCCGCTCTCACCGCGTCGAGCCTTTCCGAGCGGGACGGGCTCTCGCTCACCCTGCGCGCGCCGAACCTCGACCCGCTGGCCGCCAGCAGTGAGGCCACGTTTCGCTGGCAGGCTGCGCCAGGCGAGTACCTGCTGGAGGTGCGCAGCAACCGCGTCCCCACACGCTACACGCTGGTCTTCGACCTCGACGACGGCGCCGGCCCCGCCACGCTCGACCTGGGGGCCCGCAGCGACTTCGTGCGGCGCGACGTGCTGCTTGGCGGCGAGGGCTCCGACGTGCTGTTCGGCGGACCGGGAGAGGACTGGATCTTTGGCGGGCCGGGTAACGACGTGCTCTCCGGCGGCCCCGACCGCCAGGCGAGCGACCTGGTGTTCGGCGGCGAAGGGGACGACCTGCTGCAGCTGGTCCCCGACGCGCTTCCCTACCTGACCGGCACCGAGCAGACCTTTATTCCCACGCAGAGCGATCAGCTTCAGCGGTGGGCCCGGCGACGACCGCGTGCTGTTCCTGGGCGGCGACCTCGACCGGCGCCGGGCGCCCCGTGCCCGATTTCGTGGCGCTGCGCTACAACCGCTTCCTCCAACGCTATGAGCTCACCAGCCTGGTGTGGGACGTCGCGAACCAGCAGTTCGTGCAGCGCACCGAGGACGTGGCGGCCGTAGTGACGGCCGAGGGCGACGCTGCGGTCGGGGGCAAGCTGACGCGCGACGCCCGCTTCACGCTGGTCCTCGACGAGAACGACGAGCTCGAGGTGACGGTCGCCGCGCGCGACACGACCATGAACGAGGGGCCCGAGGATCTCGCCGACTGACGTGCAGGCGGCGATCGACGCGGCGCTGGAGGCGGCGCAGGTCTCGAGCAGGGCCTGGTCCGAGTCGATCTGGAGGGCCTGCGGCTGCGGTTGGTGCGCACCGCCATCGGTCCCGGTATCGCCCTGGAGATCCGCCCTGACGCCGAGATGCTGGCCGAGCGCGACGGCGGTCCTGCGACCGACGAACTGGGCTTTGCCGCGATGCAGAAGAGTTCGGCGCGCTGTGCCCGTCTTCGAGCAGCACTTCGCCTACTACCAGGTGCGCGACGTTGAGGGCACGGTGATCGACACGCGGGCCGGCGACGACACCGTGCACGCCGATCCCGAGTTCAGCTTCCCGAACGTGGACAGCGAATGGGGTATCGACCTGGGCGACTTCGAGCAGGGTGGCCGGATCGCGGCGCTGGAGATCCGCGGCGGCCCCGGCGCCGACCGCCTCTTCGGCGGCGTGCTGGCCGATACGATCGACGGTGGGGCCGGTGCCGACGTGATCCTGGGAGGTCCAGGAGACGACCACATCACCGGCGGCGGCGGCGCCGATCTGCTGTTCGGCAACGGCGGCATCAGCCCGGACGTGCTGGAGGTGGTACGCCGTGGCGGCGAGACGGCACCGAACGACGAATTCCAATTCGCTGCAGGGCTGCCGTCGCTGACGGCACCAGCACCGAGGCCGCCCTCGGCATCGGCGAGCAGGTCACATTGCAGTCGGTCGTGCCCGGCGCCGAGCCGACGAGCTTCGCGGACCTGGTGCTTAGCTTCCACCTCGGGGATCGGCCGACTGGTACGTGATCGAGACGCCCGCGCGCACTGCAGAGCTTCGGCCCGGCCGATGCCGCGGCGCTGCTGTCCGAGATGATCCACGTGGTGCAGCTGCTACCGGTCAACGAGCGGCTCGAGCCCCGGGGCGGGGAGTTCCCCTTCTCGCTGTTTGCTGCCGAGGACGCCGGGACGGGCACTGAACCAGCGCTTGTGCCGGTCGAGGAGTTCAGCGGCGTTCCCGAAGCCTACTTGCTCCGCGTCGAGAACCCCGATCCCACCCAGGAGCGCTACTACGGCTTCCAGTTCAGCGACGCGCTGGGCCACATCGTCGATATCGAGCCGCAGGACGGTCCGGATCTCGCGTTCGATTCGGACGCGCTCGGCGACCGCGCCGCGGCGATCCCGCTGGGTGACCTCGACGGGGATGGCCTTGCCGAGTTCATCGCCCTGGTGCGCGATTCCAACGGACCGGACGCGGTACTCGAACGCTCGCGCGCCGAGATCCGCGGCGCGGGCGAGGTGCTCACAAAGTTGCTGCTGCCGGCTCCGATCCTCACGCCGTCCGTTTCGGGCGCCCACGCTGTGGTCAGCACACCTGGTGACTGGAACGGGGATGGACTGAGCGACATCGCGGTGGCCATCTCGCGCGTGGCCGACCCGGCCGTCGGCGCCCAGCCGCTGGCGGACGAGGGCGTCTACCTGATCTTCGGCCGCGAATCGTGGGCCACCGAGGTCGACCTGCTCGAGGATGCCGACGTCGTCATCAACAACTTCGGCGCCGGAATCCCGCTCTCGGTCGCCTCGGCCGGCAATGTGAATGACGATCGGTTCGACGACTTGCTGGTCTCCGTCGGAGGCGAGCAGCCGCGCGTTGAACTGTTTCGGGGTGACGAGCTCTGGGTCGAGCCGATCGACGTACTTGGCTCGTGGCTCTCGGACGATCCGCCAGGTTGGCTGAGCGATGGTGAGCTGCTGTTCGACGGTACAGGTGCCGCTTTCCTGCCCACACTACTGCTCGAGGGGCAGACCGATCTGACATTCGAGTTTTGGTACAGCTCCCGTGATCCAGACTCGTCAACGGTCCTTTCGGTCGGCGGTGCCGCCGGAATCAGTCTTAGCCTGGAAGATGGTGGCACAAGTCTGGCTTGGAGCGAGGGGACCGAGTCCGTCAAGTTTCAGCTGTTTGACAACGGCGACAGCATTGCGGACGGGGCCCCACATCACCTCGCGTTGGTGCGCGATGCCGATACTACAGACAGCGGTATTGAGCTCTACGTAGACGGGAAGCTCGTCGCAGCCCAGGATGTCGACGCGCTGGATGCCTTGGAGATTGACGCGGAGGAGATTCTCCTGGGCGATCACGCTTCCCAGACGGCGCCGCTGCGGGGCACATTGTATGAACTACGGGTCTGGGAGACCGTGCGCACAGCCGACGAGATTGAGGCCAGCTATACCACCGCACTGACCGGCGAGCAGCCGGACTTGCGCGGCTACTATCGGTTTGCCGAGGGGGGTGGCCAATTGCTGGTGGATGCAACCTCCAATGATGGCTTCCACGGCCTCTTGGGCCACCCGGACAGGCTTCTCGACGTCTTCGCTGTCGAAACCAGCGCGGGGAACTGGAACCAGACTGACCAGCGGAGCGGTGAAGATGGGCACAGCTTCCCCCTGAGTCTGCGTTTTGCACCGGACGGAAGCGACGGAGAAGACCCTTGGGGAAGTCTCGATACGGGGCCGGTCATCGACCTGGCCGGCGCTGCCCAAGCCAACCTCTCATTTACCTATCTGCTGGACGCGGCGGGTCGCTGTGCGACGGACGCGGCGCGTGTCGTGCTGACGGGCCTGCCGGATGTGCCGGATGGGGAGCTGGTGCTCGCCAGCAGCCGGCCGGATGAGGCACCGTACCGCTTGAACGACATGGGAGACGTTTGGCAGACGGGCGAACTGTCGCTCCGCGAGTACCTGGGCTTGTCCGGGCTGGGCCTGCGGTTTGAATACACCGGCCGCGTGCCAGCCGAAGTTGGCGAATTTGAGTGGTTCCTCGACGACGTGCGCGTTGAGAGCACGTCGAACCCCGCGGCGCGCGACGTCATCACCTTGGATACGCCGGGGCGCGCGCAGATTCTCCGACAACGTGCTCGAACTCCCCGCTGACGTGCTCAACGGACGCAGTAATGTCACGTTCGAGTTCTCCCTGCGGACGTTTGAGCCGCGGGGGTTTCAGACCGTACTCTCGGCGGCCAAGAGCACCAGCGAAAACAACGAGTTCCTAGTGGCTCTCGCGGGCAGCAGGCAGATCATCGTCTACAACCACGGCGTGTCGTACGCATTTAACTTAGGGGAGAACGTGGGGGATCTCACCGACGGACATTGGCACCATTTCGCGATCGTCCGCGAACAACCGATCAGCGGTCCGGGCCAGTTGCGTGTCTACGTCGACGCTGCAATCGTTGGCGGCAGCCAGAGCGAGCCGTCTGGGAACTCCTTCGAAGCACTGAACGTCGCAGATACCGGATTGCTGATCGGCCAAGAGCAGGACAGAGTGCACGGTGGTCTCGCATCCAACCAGGCCCTGTATGCCGACCTCGACGAGCTGCGATTCTGGCAGACGGCGCGCACTGCCGACGATATTGAGGCTTCTGCGGGGCATGCCGTGGACGCGGAAGACGAGAATCTGATCGCCTACTATCGTCTGGACGAAGGGGCGGTCGTGACGGCCAGGGACGCTTCTCTAAACGGCTATGACGCGACTTACGGGGCCACCGACCTGGACCTCGAGGCACCTCAACCGCTCCACTACTTCCGTGGGGCCCCGAGCGTGGCCGGCGTGGGTGATTCGACGGGCGACCCTCGCGACGACTTCGCCGTGATCGACGACGACAGCGCGGGCGTCCACGCGATGGAGCCCCGCGACGAGGTGATCCTGGTGCCCGGTATGGCCGAATATGGCGAGGCGCCGGTTGCTTTCTCGGAGGTTTTAGGTGTTATCTACCTCGACGCTGCGTTCGACCTGCAGGGCATGGCCGTGCGCCCTGCGGGGCATGTCGTTGAGAATCGTGATCAGGAGGAACCCAAGTCGGACTTCCTGGTAACTGCCGAGGCACCCGAACTCTTTGAACTCGACACGCCCGCATCCCGCCGCAACAGCTACCTGGTCGTCGGCGAGGATCTGGCCGGCGGTGCTCTTGAGGACTATTCGATCGCGCTGGGCGTTTCCGCCGCGAGAGGTGTGGGTGACCTCAATCGTGACGGTTTTGACGACATCGGTGCCGCCGTCCTCGAGGCGGGACCAACCCTCTCGGTCGACGACCAGGCCGAGGTACTGCACCCCGTAGTGCAGGTCCTGTTTGGGTTCGATCCGGAGCTGGCCGACGTGCCGCCTCTCGGCCTGGTATTTGAGCCGGACGAGGCTCCTTTCGGCAGCGTGGGTGAGCTCGCGCCTGATCCGTTCTCATTCGCTGGCGCAGGATTCGTGGGCGGCTCGCTACGCGTCGAGCTGCTCGATGCCGGCGAAATTGGCACAACGCAGGATGGTCAGTGGGATGAGGTGATCGCGGCGAGCGCCCACGGCTCGAGCGCGCTCGTCGCGTCCGCCAGTGAGATCGGTGTCGGCCACAAATGGCAAATTGAGGGGCTCGACGTCAGCCGCCGATACGACGTGCGGGTGCAGGTTCCCTCGGCGAGTGAGCTGGGCGACGTGTTGGCGCGGAATGTCCGGTACACGGTTCACGGAGCACTCACTACAACGCTGCAGCGCTCTCTGGAAGCCGCCGATGGTTCGATCCGACTGGGTGCTTTTGCACCTGATTCGGATGGAAACCTGACGGTCCGCCTCGAGCCCGAAACGGATCTTCGGACCTCGCCCGAAACCGCCCTGCTCGACGACGAAAACCACCGGCTGACCTTCGATTTCGGCGACATGCTTGTGGTGGACAACCCAGCAGACGCGGCATTTGACTTGAGGGTGCGGGCGGTCGGCGCCGACGCCCTCGAGTCCGTGGAGGTCCAGGTCAGCAGCGACGGCGTCACGTTCACGTCGCTCGACGCATCATCCCTAATTGACGACATTGACAGTCTCAACGGCGAGACGTTCGAAGTGCAGATCGGGACCTATGATCTTTCGGAAAGCGGCTTCGCTGCGGTGCGCTATGTGCGCATCCAGGGGAACAGCCTGACGCCCCCGCCGTCAGCCATAGTCGAGGCCGTCTACGTGCGGCCCGCCGGCCTGCTGGTTGCCGACGCGCTCGAGCTAACTGAGGACAACGACTCACTGCTGGTGGCCGACCCACTCGGCAGCCAAGCCTGGCTGTGGT
Source organism: uncultured Planctomycetota bacterium (assembly GCA_963700575.1). Taxonomy (GTDB): domain Bacteria; phylum Planctomycetota; class Planctomycetia; order Pirellulales; family Pirellulaceae; genus JAJRVM01. Next base: position 10,114 of record CAVOYC010000008.1, read on the forward strand.
TTGGGCGCGAGCCAGTAGACGTGCCTTCGGACAATAACGGCGATTCGGGCGCTTCTCGGCTCGACATCCAGCCGTTCCGTTTCCGACCCGGCACACCACTTCCAACCTCTACCGACGATCCACGGTTGGGGATCGACGTGCTTGATGCGACGACCGACCTGACGACGGACCTGGACGAGGCGTTCGCGTACGAGGGGAGCGATTCGGGTGAGGGCCTGAGCGGTGTGGTCGGTCTGGGCGACATCAGTGGTGACGGGGCGAGCGACTTCATGCTGGTGGGCGAGAGCCGCGCGTACGTGCTATTCGGCCCCGTCGATCTCACAGCCGTAGAGAATGTTTCGGAGGCGGCCGAGTTCGTCGTGAACTTGGACGAGTTGGGTCGTCCGGCCGAGCGCGTCGGGGATTTCGACGGCGACGGCTTCAGCGATCTGCTGTTTGTGCGCACCGACCCCCATCAGCACACGGCGATAATCACCGTCGTGGCGGGCCGACCCGATTGGCCGCGTCTGCTTGACCTCACCAGCCTCGAAGCGCTGAACGAAGCGGCAGGCGACAATGAATCCGGCCGGCACATCCACACGGTCCAGGTAGTCTCGACCGCCTTTGCCGCCGATGCTGAGGTGCACGCCCTGGACTGGAACGGGGACGACGTGCAGGACGTGATCCTGGTCGCCGCAAGGCCGGCAAACGACGGGACGGTCGCCTGGCTCTTCTCAGGCCAGGACGTCACGGATCCCGGCCTTAAGATTGGAACACCGCCTAACGCAAATGAGAGTGAGGATAAGGTTCTGGGCCGCATCAAGTACCAAGGCGATAGCGACGGCCGCCTGCCACTTGCGGAAGAGCTACTCCCCAACGCGCTGGTTACCGATGACGATGTGACGTGGATACCTCGCATCACCGCCCGCGTGCCAGGCGACGTTGATGGCGACGGGCGTGACGACATTCTTCTGGGTGATGGCGGCTTCCTGACTTTCAAGAGAGATCTTGAGTCGGTTCCCGACGCCGGCCGCGTCTATCTCGTCCCAGGCGGTTCCATGCCCGGTTCCGAGTTGATACTGGAAACGCAAAGCCGGGCGATCTGGCAGGGCTTCGCGATCGGCGGTTCGCTGTCGGCGGTCGGCGATCTTGATCGGGACGGATACGACGAAATCGCCCTTGCCCGCCAGCGTGAGGGAGCTCCCTGGGCGCCGGGCGGACTGTTCGTCATCGGCGGCTCGGCCGAACTCGGCGCGGCCACGGGCGGCCCCGAAATCATGCGTCCGGAAGAAGCAGCCCGCTTGATCGTTCGCCGCGACGCTGCCGAAGGACTCGACTTCGGAACGGGCTTCGAGGGCCCGCCGCTCGCCACGGCCGGTGACTTCGATGCTGATGGTCTTGTCGATCTGGCTGTCGGTCTCCCAACCGACCAGCTGAAAGGCCTCGGTGGGGGGGTGATTGAGGGCAGCGACGTCGGCCAGCTGTTCGTCTTCTTCGATGCGGCGGCGCTCCCGGGCGAGGTATGGCTCTCCGATGACAATGCGGATTGGATCCTGGTTGGCGAACAGGCAGAAGGACGTTTCGGAAGCATCGCAGCCACCCCGCGACTCGACTTCGATGGCGACCGGGATGACGACTTGTTGGTTGGCGCGGCAGGTCTGGACGCGCGCGAAACCGGTCTCCGCTCGGGCGCGGGCAAGGTCTACCTGATCGACGGTGCCGCACGACCCAGTGAACTTCCCGCGGAGCCTTTCCCACTCGGCAACCGCAGCCTCACCGGCGGAGGGTTCTTCCTGGTCGACCGAGGCACCGGGCGGCCCCATGTCTTCAAGGACTCCGAGGACACCAGCGGATTGGACGACAACCCTTACGTACTAGCCACCGACGAGTCGGAAGAGTGGTTTCGCTTCACCACGTTGGGCGACGGTCGCGGCGGAAATGTGATCCAACTCTCACCCGATGCGGCAGACGTTGCCTTCGAGATTCCCGCTGCCGGTCAAGATACTTTGGACTCGCATGGCGAGCCGATCTCGCCCCCCGGCCTCTTCACGCGGTTCGGCGACGATGAGAGCGACGAGAGCTATGTTGCGGTGTACGAGTTTGATCTTGCCAGTCTGTTGTCGTTTGTCAACGGTGACGACCCACTGCGTCAGATCCACCTGGTACTGCCGCTTCAGGAGGTGGTCGAGGGAGGCCATTACACGCTGAACGTCGCGACTGTGGAAAGCGACCTGCAAGTCACCAAGGAAGACCGGGGCACGCCAGCCAGCCCGACTGCCGTGGAGGTTGCCGCCGGAGCCACTTCCGTGGAGATCGATGTAACGCGTTTTGTGCGGCAGGCGTGGGAGGAAGGGAAGACCCGAATCGCCATGCGACTCGACGGTCTCGACAAGCCGTTGATCCACGTGTTGCGACCCACGCTCTCAGGCGGCCCCGGGCCGCGACTCTCGGTGACCGCATTGCGGGCGGGCGTCGTCGGTGATCTCCTGGATGCCGAGGGCGTGGTCCGCGCCGCGGGACGTGCCAACATTGCACTGCGCGGCCTTGAGGCGGGCACTTACTTCCTGCGTGTCTACGACCCGATGGGGGACCGGACTGAACCGCTGCCGTTCGAGATCGCGGTGCGTGCGCCCATCGCCGGTGCGAGCCACGAATCGGATACGATGCCCGACCGTGACTGGATTGACGGCGGCGAGGGTCGAGACATCGTTGTCGGCAACGACGACGTGGATCGACTGTACGGCGCGACGGGGGTCGATCACTTTCTGGCCGAGTCGATCGAAGTCCGAGATCTCGCTGGCGACAACGAAGCGGTGAGTGGCGTACCGACGGCCCAGGCGAGCGACCGGCCTCGATTCGATCCGGATCCAGTCGTTTTGATCGTCGATCCACTGCTGCGCGGCGTGGTGGCGCAATCGCTGGGGCTGGCGACAACGGCCTCGTATGCCGGCACGCCGGAAGTACACGAGACGATCCAGGCCTCGGACCTGGCCAGCCTGGTGCGGTTGGATGCAGCAGGACTGGGTATTGAGGTGCTCACGGGCCTCGAAGCAGCGACCAACCTCCGCTCGCTCAGCCTGGGGCGCAACGCGATCGAAGATTTCTGGCCACTCGTGCCACGGCGTGACGAGCGTGGAGACGTGGTCGGCCTCTTGAGCCTTGAGACCCTCACCCTGGATTTCACGCCGGGCGTAAGGGACGCTCTCGAGCCCGACTCGGGCGTCCGACTGGTGGAGACAGGGACGATCGGTGAGCCAGTTCCCGCCAACCTGGCTAATGCCTTCGGAGCGAAAGCCTTTGCCAAGGACGTCATCGCCGACTATCCGAACATTCACGAAATTGCCCATCTGAACGACGGATTGTATGGCAACGACAACAGTTGGATCGGTGAGAGCGACGGGAGTTTTGCGGGCGTCGCTTTGAACGGTAGCCACACGATTGGGCTCATCAGCTTTGGCCGCGACAACAGCGGGATCTCTGCCGACCGCTACGAAGGGACCTACACCCTGCAGTACACAACGGTTGAGAACCCCAGTGCTTCCACACCCGAGGATGTCTGGTTGACGATCGATGAGCTGACCTACGACAACACGTTCCCTCCTGATGCACCAGCCCTGCGACACGTTTACCAGTTCGATCCAGTGGAGGCGACCGGAGTGCGCATAGTTGTGTCCCAGGGCGGCTTTAATGGTGGCATCGCAATCGATGAAATTGAGGTTCTCGCGCCGAGCACAATCGCGATCGAGCAGATCAGCGAACTTGCTTCGCTTCGCCAACTGAGTCTGGACGGTACGCATATCGTTCAGCCGGCGCCTTTGCTCGGCAGCGAAGGCCAGCGCGGGGGGCTCGCGGACCTCGGGCAGCTCGAGTGGCTGAGCATCGATGCGGCCCTGGCGTGGGAGCCGGCGGGAACCCGATTGGCCGATGTGAGTGGTCTGGCGGGACTCGAGCACATGCAGGTGTTGAGCCTGCGTGACAACGCGATCGAGAACGTAGCGCCTCTGGCAAGGCTCGATGAACTCCGCGTCCTGGACCTGAGGAACAATGCCATCCAGAAAGTAGAGGCGTTGTATGGCGAGCGGGTGATCGACGATAGTGATTCCGGCTACCGCGAACTAGGATCTGGCTTCCAGGGCAACCTGTCCCCATTTGCGGGTGCCTTTGAGGGAGACTACCGATTCCGGTACGTCGGCGTAGGGGACGAGGTGTTCGGCGCCTTTTGGACTTTCGAAGACGTCTCGTCGGGGCTGTGGGAGGTGCTTTCCAGCTGGCCCGCGGCCAACAGCCGGAGCGATGCGGTCGACTACACCTACGTGACGGCAAGTCCCGTCGTGGACTTGCCCGATCCGTTCGCCACGGACCTGGCCGCTCCCGACCCGCCTCCCGTGGCACACGACCCCGATGAACGAAACACTGTGAGCATCAAAACCGATGAGGGCCAGCTCACTATCACTGGAGACGACGACGATGATGATTACGCGTTCTATGGCGTGCCGTTCACGGCGGCGGTTGCCGATGGGATCGCCGTGTTCGCTTTCACAGGCGACCTGCAGATCCCGGCGGACGACATCGAGGTAACAGGCTCGAACGCCCTTTCCATTCGGGTCACCAACGACGTCTACATTGACCCAGGCGCGGTCTTCCTCTTGGGGGCGAGTGAGACAGAAGCGGGTCCCGGCGGTGGGGAACCCGGCGATCCCGGCGGTGGCGGTGCGGCGGGCGCGGGCAACACATTGGCTGCTGATCCCGGTGCCGGCGGAGCCGGTGGCGCCGGCGGGACTCCATTCCATTCGGGCAAGACTGGGACAAAGGGTGGTATAGGAAATCCGGGAAGCGATGGAGATGATGGTGGTCCTGGCACAGATGGCGCCGGCGGCGGCTCCGGTGTCAATAACGAGCATATCGGTACCGGTGGAGCGGCTGGTGCTGCAGGGAGCAGCGGTTTGGGTGGCTCTCAGCAGGACGGCGGCGCAGGCGGCGGCGGTGGAAAAGGCGGATCTGGCCAGGACGGGAAATCCGGGGTCAGCGGATCGGGCGAAGCCGGAAAATTCGGCGGCGACGGTGGCGCCGGCGGCCACGGCGAAGGCGGACTGAACGACGGCTGGGAGAGCGACCCCACGGCGATTTCCGGCGGCAGCGCCGGGGGGGCGGGAGGTGGCGGTGGTGGTGGTGGTGGTGGCGGCAGCGGATCCGGTGGTTCCGGCGGTGGCGGCGGTGGAGGCGAAGCCGGCGGATGGGGCTTCTACGGCGAACGAGGCGGCTACGGTGGTAGCGGCGGGGCTGGTGGGACCGGTGGCGATGGGTCGTCGGGCACCGGCGGCGGACTGGGCGGGGCTGGCGGCGGCGCGGTCGAAATCGTCGCCTTCGGCCGTCTGGAGATCGGCAACGCCACATTCCACGCCGAGGGCGGCGACGGCGAGAAACTTGAGGGCGGGGTGGCACCTGGAGAGCCTGGAGACGGGCAGGACGGAAAACCCGCCGACAACTCCGGCCGGAATGCGGGTAGAGGATCTGGCGGCGGCGCAGGCGGTTATGGTGCGGATGGTGGCCGTGGCGGCGACGGCGGGCAAGGCGGCGCCGGGGCGCCGGCAGTGGTGGCGCCGGGGGAACCGTGAAGCTATTCGGCTCGTTGGTTGCGATAGAAAAGCTGGAAGTGTCCGCCGCAGGTGGCGACCCCGGCACCAACGTGCTCGGCGACGTGGGTGAAGTGGGGCAGGCAGGCCGTTTCCTGCTGGGCAGCAATCTGGTGACGCCACTGGGCGACGCGACTGGTGGCGAGGCAATCGGAAACTGGCAGTTGGAGACCCAGGACCCCGAGCTCTTTGCCGGTCTTCGCGCTTTGAACCCCTTCATGGCCAGCGGCGAGACGCCGTTCCTGTCCGATCTCGCGGACGGCGGTGCGTCTCCTTACGGATTGGTGGCTCCTTACGGATTGATCGATGCCGGCCTCTTCAACGAACCAGTCGCCACCGCACTATTTGGGGCGCCGGATGAACATGCTCCGCTCTTCGCATATGCTCCCGACAATGCCCGTGCGGCGCTGGTGCGGGTCGACGTTGGCCCGGCCGGTTTCGGCTTCGGCGGCGATTTTTTGGGGTACGATCTGGTTCTGCTTGTGAACCTGACCGACCAGGCAGTATCCAGACCTCAACTGCAAGCGGGTCGCCTCGCCGACTTGACACCTCTGAAAACCTACGTCCCGGCGAGCCTTTCCCAACCGGCCTCGCAGCAAGACATGGACGAGCTGCCAGGTCTGGCGGTCTATGCGACGCTGGTTCCCGAGGATACTCGCTTCCTCGCCATTGCCGAATCAGCCGATGGGATCGATTTGTACGCGAGCACGGACGAGTTGGCCGACGGCCAGGTGCTCTACATGGCGCCACCCGCTCTGCTCGCCACAGTCGATCAAAGTCTGGCTCCGAGCGGAACGGAGAAGGGCGGACATTCGTGGCAACGGCTCGGAGTAGTCAACGTGGAAACCCAGGAGGCTGAGGTAGAGGTCTCGATAACCCACGCCACACCGGGCATCCTGGCGGCTGACGGGATCCGTCTGCGCCAGGTGGATAAGGCCGTGCTCTCAAAACTCGAACTGCTTCGATTGGACGGCAACCCACTGGGCAATCGGGCTCACGAGTTCTTCTTGCCCGACGTGCCCGACGTCCCAGAAGTGCCGGAAGCGCGACTGGTTGTGATCAATACAGACGACACAGACGACTACGACCCCACGATTACCGGCGATGATGAGTATCCCGATCTTTTCTATGGCACCCCGTTCGACAGTGTGTCGGCCAATGGCGTCACCACTTTCTACGTGCACGGTGATCTGCACATCGGTCCTGACCAGATAAGAGTCGAAGGCTCCAACGCGGTTTCGATCGTCGTGGGTAATGACATCCTGATCGACGCGGGCGCCGTTTTTGACGTCTCTGCCGTAGGCGAGCAACCGGGACCCGGTGGTGGTTCAGCCGCTGCCGGCGGTCTTGGTGGTGAAGGTGGTGAAGGTGGCGATGGCGGCGACCCGGGCGAAAACGGAGGATCGGGCGGCAACAAGGGAGCCGGCGGGTTGTGGAGCGGCTCGAGCGGACACGCTGGTGATCCAGGTGGCGACGGAGTCGCGGGGAAGGAAGGTGCGGCCGGCCAGACAGGAGCCGATGGAGCGGCAGGGCAAGGTGACGCGCTGAACAATCCCGATGGTTACGGTACAGGCGGCCTCGGTGGAAGCGGCGGCACGGGCGGGGAGCCCGGTGACGTGGCGGAAGGCGGTGCTGGTGGAGCCGGGGGCGCCTCCAGGCGCTGCCAGTGGCCACGCCGGTTCGTCCGGGCTGGGGTTGCCCGGTCAGTTTGGTTCTACAGGCAAGTCGGGGGCTGACGGCACGGGCGGCTCGAATCTCGTTACCGGACCTCAGATCTCCGGCGGTGCTGCAGGTGGCTCCGGCGGTGGTGCTGGCGGTGGCGGAGGCGGATCGGGCGGCGCAGGCGGATCAGGTGGCGGCGGCGGTGGTGGCGGTGCCGGACGTAGCTGGTGGCGCGATGGTGGCGACGGTGGCGATGGTGGCGACGGCGGCCTGGGCGGTAGTGGCGGCGATGGTGAAGATGGCGGTGACGGTGGTCAAGGCGGAGCGGGAGGTGGCGCCATGGAGATCGTGCGCGCGGTCGGCTCGAAATCGGCGAGTCGACTTTCCGGGCCGCAGGCGGCGCTGGCGACGCCGGGGAGATCGTGGACAATCCGGACCCCGGCAACGCTGGCCAAGTCGGGGGCGACGGTGAATCTGGTACGGTTGGTTCTGCGAGCCGAGGGGGATCAGGTGGCGTTGGTGGCCAAGGTGGCACCGGAGGCGACGGCGGCCAAGGTGGCACCGGCGGCAGCGGTGGTGGCGGCGCCGGAGGCACCGTCAAGTTGTTCGGCTCGGTCGTCATTACCGAGAGCCTGCTGATCGATGCGCGTGGCGGTACGGGAGAAACAACAGGTGGAGACGGCCGTTTCCTGTTCGGCAGCAACACCGCCGTTTCGCTCGGCGGTTCGGACATCCTGGCCACGCCCGAAGTCTTCGAGGGACCCCGGGCGTCCAATCCCTTCATCGCCGACGGCAGCCCAACACCCTACTTGCCGAGTCTGGAGGACGGCGCCGAGGTATTCGGTATGACAGGGCTCGACGCCCGCGAGGTGCTTTTCCAGTGAGTTACTCACCGCGGCCGAGGATGCCGCTGCGGTCCTGGTCCGGGCCGATGTCGGGCCTGCGGGTTTCGACGTCGATTTCTCGGCTTCGATATCCTGCTCTTCGCGAACCTCGGATGCGCAACTCACTGGCAACCCGCTACTACGCCGCGGCGTACCGATGACACTTGGTGCCACTTCGGTCGGCGGTTATCAGCGGGCACCCGAGTTTCGGGGCGACGGTCCGGAGACGCTGGAGTGAACTCGAGCGGCTTCGCGTTTATGCCACTCTCGTACCTGAGGACGCCAAGCCGGTTCGGCTTTAGCGCGATCCTGGGTGGCGAGGTGGTCATGGCCCAGGCAGACATCACGGACCCTCTGAGAATGGCCAGTTCCTGTTCCTCGACGCCCGGCGACACCGCAGAGCCGCCAACGACCGTTCCGCCCGTTGCGCGGGATCGGGTCGTGATCCTTCACAGCTAACAATGCGGCACGGCGGATGGACGCGATCGCGCCCCAGGCGGGCAGTAACGGCAGAGATGCGCCCTGGTGGTCAATGACCTCACCAGAATCCTGCCGGCAGTCGATTTCCTTCACGGCCACGTGCGATACCGAGGGGGTGGAGGCGTGGGTAGATAGTAAGGACGACGGCACTCTATACCTCAAGTGGAACGTGGTGAAACAGAACTTCCACGGAACGGCGCGCATCACGCTACTCGCCGACGATGCGCCGGGCGTACGGACACGACTGGCTTCGGCGTGACGGTAGGCGCCCATGCAGTCTACGGCACGAAATTCCTCGACATTGATGCGAATGGCACGCGTGACCGGGGCGAGCCCGGCCTAGACGGCGTGCAGATCTTCCTGGACGCGAACCGGAACGACGTGCTCGAGGCCGACGACGAGCCTGCCACCTTCAGCGATGCCAACGGCGAGTACCTGCTGACGGTTGACTTCGAGCCGGGAACGGATCCCATCGCGATCCCGTGCGGCGTGGTCGAGGTTCCGCCGCCTTGGACCGAGCCCAGCGGCGAACTCTTCCGCGACGTGGGTTTCGCTGGGCTCGAGGAGATCGCCATTGGGATCGACTTCGGCAACTTCGCGGCTGCCGGTGCTTGCGGCCAATACGGGCAACTCTACGCTGGACGAGGGCGCCACGGCGACGATCGGCAACACGCAATTGCGGGTGGCCCACGTCGGCGTTCCCGCGCGATGCTGACTTACACGATCCAGACGAACGTGACCCAGGGGGTACTTCAGCTGGCGGAGGTCGGGAACACTCGCGGTGGGCCAGACCTTTACGCAGGCTCAGATCAACAAAGGTCAGCCTCAGTTACACGCATGACGGCAACGAAGGACGTGTCGACAGCTTCGTGTTTAATGTTTCCGATGGAAACGGGGGGATGATTGAAGATGTTCGTTCGTCATCACGATCGACCCGGTCAACGATCCGCCGGTGCTGGCGGCGATCGGCGAGAAGTCGGTGGCCGAGTCGGCGACGCTGACGTTCACGGTCTCGGCCAGTGACGTGGACCAGCCGCCCAATACGTTGACTTACAGTGCGACGGGCCTGCCGGCAGGCGCCAACTTCGATCCGGCCACGCAGGCAGTTCAGCTGGACGCCTAGCGAAGCCCAGGGTCCGGGCAGCTACGACGTGACGTTCGCAGTGAGCGACGGGCACGGCCAACGACTCGGAGGTCGTGACCATCACGGTCGGCGATAGTCAACGAGGCACCGGTGCTGGCGGCGATCGGCGAGAAATCGGTGGCCGAACTGGCGACGCTGACGTTCATGGTCACGGCCAGCGACGTGAACGAGCCGGCCGATACGTTAACGTACACTGCGACGGGCCTGCCGGCAGACGCCAGCTTTGACCCGGCGACACGGCAATTCAGTTGGACGCCGACTGAAGCCCAGGGTCCGGGCAGCTACGACGTCACGTTCGCGGTCAGCGATGGGATCGTCAGCGACTCGGAGACCGTGACCATTACGGTCAGTGAAGTCAACGTGCCACCCCGGATGGGGAGAATCCGCGACAAGTCGGTGGCCGAACTGGAGTCGCTGACGTTCACGCTCTCGGCGCGAGACATTGACCAGCCGGCCAATACGTTGACGTATAGTGCGATGGGACTGCCGGCCGGCGCCAGCTTTGACCCGGCGACACGGCAATTCAGTTGGACGCCGACTGAAGCCCAGGGTCCGGGCAGCTACGACGTCACGTTCGCGGTCAGCGACGGGATCGTCAGCGACTCGGAGACCGTGACCATTACGGTCAGTGAAGTCAACGTGCCGCCCCGGATGGGGAGAATCCGCAACAAGTCGGTGGCGGAACTGGAGTCGCTGACGTTTACGCTCTCGGCGAGAGACATTGACAAGCCGGCCAATACGTTGACGTATAGTGCGATGGGACTGCCGGTCGGCGCCAGCTTTGACCCGGCGACACGGCAATTCAGTTGGACGCCGACTGAAGCCCAGGGTCCGGGCAGCTACGACGTCACGTTCGCGGTCAGCGACGGGGCCTCCAGCGACTCAAGAGTCGTAACCATCCCGGTCAGCGAAGTCAACGTGGCACCGGTGCTGGCGACGATCGGCGAGAAATCGGTGGCCGAGATGGCGACGCTGACGTTCACGGTCGCGGCCAGCGACATCGACGAGCCGGCCAATACGTTGACGTACAGCGCGACGGGCCTGCCCGCCGGCGCCAGCTTTGATCCGGCCACGCAGCAATTCAGATGGACGCCCAGCGAAGCCCAAGGTCCGGGCAGTTACGACGTCACGTTCGCGGTCAGCGATGGGATCGTCAGCGACTCGGAGACCGTGACCATTACGGTCAGTGAAGTCAACGTGCCGCCCTTGATGGGGAGAATCCGCGACAAGTCGGTGGCCGAACTGGAGTCGCTGACGTTCACGCTCTCGGCGAGAGACATTGATGAGCCGGCCAATACGTTGACGTATAGTGCGATGGGTCTGCCGGCCGGCGCAGCTTTGATCCGGCGACACGGCAATTCAGTTGGACGCCGACTGAAGCCCAGGGTCCGGGCAGCTACGACGTCACGTTCGCGGTCAGCGACGGGGCCGCCAGCGACACAAGAGTCGTAACCATCGCGGTCAGCGAAGTCAACGTGGCGCCCATATTGAGTGGCGTACCAGACAGCGCCGTGATCCCACAGCTGGCGGCCTACATGTTCACGGCCACGGCCAGCGATCCAGACCTGCCGGCGCAGACGCTGACCTACAGTCTGGACGAGGCGTCGCTGGCGGCGGCGATGACGATCGACGCCAGCACGGGGGTCTTCAGCTGGACGCCGAGCGAGTCGCAGGGCGGCGAGGACTTTGACGTGACGGTGACGGTGACGGACACCGGCAGTCCACCTTTGAGTAAATCCGTCACATTGACAATTGTGGTCCTCGGACCGACTTGGCAAAACCCGCGTCACCCCTGTGACATCACTGATGATCGTAACATCAGTCCCCTCGACGTGCTCTCGCTCATCAACGAAATCAACTCGAAGGGTTCTCGGGACCTAAAGGCCCTTTCACCTCCCACACCAGCTCCACCGCCATTCCTGGATCCGAGCGGCGACTATTACCTTTCAGCCCTGGACGTGTTGATTGTGTTCAACCACCTCCGTACGCATGACTCTGGCCCCATCCCCGAGACGTCCTTGGCCTCGGAGAGCAGTAACGAAGGCGAACGCGTTGGCGAGGGAGAAGCCGGTTTTGCATCACTGGCCGCCGCTCAGGACGCCGCTCTGATGGCCGTCTTCGCCGGCCAACCGGTCGTTGATCATGAAATGGTGGTCCACTCGGCTGGCCAGCCCGAGCGATGCCGAGCACGGGCAAGTGCGCTGAACGGTGACCAGCAGAGAGCTCGTGAATTGGATCAAGTTTTTCTCCAGACTTCGGAGGACGCACACAAGCGGTTCCGAGTGACCATGAACCGGCGGACGGACGGAAAAGACCTTGGCTTGGCGTCCTGGTGGGATGAAACGGAAGATGCCTTGGCGGTGATCGCATGGGACGTAACGACGCAGCGACGTTGCCGATCTGCCAAGTAGCTCCTCGGAGGCGATGTGGTCAGTGGCTGCCAAACCGCTGATCACTTCCGCGCCTTGTGAAAACTAGATCCCGGTTCTCGCAATGCGGCTTCGCATGATCAGGAACAAGGAATCCGATCGCGGCGTGGCGATGCAATTGCGAGTGGGCGGTCGCCGTCAGTCGGCAATCGAAAAACCGGGTGTGCAGAACGTGTCTGGATATTGCAGTACCGACTCCCCAAGGGTGCCACTGACTCTGCCAGTGCCGGCCTCGCCACGGCCACCACACTGGCGGAGCCAGTGCCACTCGAAAGCCAGGCCACTCGACGTCGAAGTGCTAAGAACTCGTCCGGCAATAAGTTACCGTATTTATCGCCCCTCACCCACCCTCTCCCCCGCTATTCCCGCTCCGCGGGGCGGTGGAGAGGGAAGCGGAACCGGTAACTTATTTCCGGACGAGTCCTAACGTGACACGAAGGCTACTTGTAAGTCCGTCCCAGACGCTGCACGATCGCTCGCTTGACTTCCAGCGGGTCGATGGAGTCATGTTTGCGGTAGACCACTTCACCGCCGGGTGCGACGAGCAGCGTGTAAGAGACCGGGCCATTCAGCGTTGAATCAAACGCCTCGGCCAGACACACCGTGCAGTTGAACAAGGACTCCCTGCCCGCCAACTTGGAAGCGATTCTGAGCGAATTGGCGGAAGCGTTGACCGGCCACGATCTGGCGCGGCGGGGAAAGTATTCTGAAACCCGTCTGTCAAAGAACTTCAACGTGGTGTGAGTGTTTTGACCTCACGCGTAGTTGCCTTGCATTATTAATTGACCTTCCGTGGTTTGAAGTTGGCTGTGGCACCGATGATTTCACGTATGGATTCGAAATCCAGCGTCTGATCTACGGGTTTGGGTTCCATTGGGTTGAACCGTGTCTTTAATTCGACCGGTAGCATGGCTCCCAAAACAGTTGCCCCAGCCCAGAAAGGGTTGACTCCGCATCCGGTGCCGGTTTCGGCATTGTACCACTCGTAAAATCCTTCTTCGACCGATAACGCTTCCAGGAGTTTTTCGGCCAGCAGATTGGCTTCCGCATCGAAACCGTAATCTTGAAGTCCGTGACTGATCTGGATGTTCCAGTGGGGCCACATCCCGCCGCACCAATTGGCATGGTCTGCCTGCAGGCCTAACACGGGATCAAGGCCGGGAGTTGGCTCGAATCGTTGGGTGTAGGCGGCCTCACTGCGTGCATAACTGGGGACGGGGAAGGGTGAGGCGAACTCTTCTGGATTGTTCAGGTGTCGCTCGACGAGTGCCTGGGCTTGCATGGGTGTCGCGATGCCGACTGCCATGGGCAAGAATGTCGAGGCGGATTTGACCTTGATCGTTTTTCCGTCGCGGGCGTCTCGATCATAGAACATGCCTTCTTCGTCGTTCCACAAGGTGCTCCGGATAGCGTGTGCCGTGCGTTGTGCCCGATTCTCGAACATTTGAGCATCTTCCTCGTGGCCGAGCGCCGGGCAAGGTACGATGCGGCCTGGCAGTCTCGGTAGATGAAGCAATTCAGATCCGTTCCTTCACAGAACCTCGACCCCCAGGGGCCAATACGTTCCAATTGCGTATCCGAACCGCTGTGGGGCGCGCTGCTCCATTCACAGAGGTCGTTCTGGTCTTGATCCCATTCCTTAAACCAGTGCGTCAGGTAGGCGTACAGTGCGGTGTAATCTTCGGGTGTTATCCACTCTGTTGAGTTGCGTGTGCGAGATATGATGAGCGCAATCTGAAAAAGGAACGGTTTGCAGTGTTCTTTTTTCTCTTCGGCGTAGAGAGGGTTGTCTCGCAGGGCCGCATCTTCGTCGGTCCGATGTTTGGGAATGCGCCGCGGAATAAAGCCGCTGGCCTGCTGTTTGGCCAAAAAGACCCGCAATCCCTGGATGGCGAAGTCTTCCCCACCATAATAGGCCAACAAGATCGCATCAAAGTACAATTCCCAGTCATAGAGGTCGCTATAACTTGAGTAGTAATCAAGCCCTGATTCTTCGTTGCGTTGGATTCCCTTGGTTTCCATGAGGTCTCGGATTTGTTGTACAAGTAATTGGTGACTTGCGGTTAATTCTATTGGTGAATCTCCTCTTTGGTCTTGTTGTGGGAGAGTAGGGGCTGAGCAACCGATGGCCAGCGTCATGGGCATTGCCCAGATCCATGGCTGAACATGCAAGAAGCCACAGAGTCCGCTTCTCAAGGACCGGAACGACTTGTCAGTTTTGTTTGCCAGGATCTCTCGAGCGTCAGTTCGCATCACAGTTCACTCCAACCGGGATTGCCATTCTTCTGAAGTACGATTTCCTTATTCTCACCTTCGATCGTTACCGTCGGCGGGGACAATAGATTACCGGTTGCGATAACTCTGCTGGATTCTCCCAATAGACGCCGTTGTGCCTGCGTCGATGAGATTTCCTGCCAAGGTCGAGTTCTTCACACTTTCTAGCCGGACTCCCGCAGAACAATCGAGAATCTGGTTTCCGCTGAGCGAGATATTGCGCGAATTCGTCAGACGAACTCCGGTGGCGAAGTGCTGGAACAGGTTGCCTGTCAGTGCGGCATTTGCGCAGTCCATCAAGTGGACACCGTCCACCGCTTCGTCCTTGAAGCCGGGTATGTTGTTGCCATTCATCACGATGTCTCTGCAGTCGCTGAGAATGAAGGCGGAACCATCGGTCTTGGCAAAAGTATTGCCGCTGATAGTCACTTGGCGTGCGCGGTGCAAGAAAATGGTCGTGAGCAGTCCTTTCTCTAAGACTGGCAGATTGAATACCTGGTTGTCGAGGATCAAGACGCTTTCGACCCATGCCTCGTCGCTAAGTGATTTGAAGAGACCCTTCTTTCTCCTCTGAAATCCGTTTTCTGGGGAGCGTGTTTTGGCGGGAGGGATCGAAGGCCTTGTCACCAAGGGTGATAGGATTACGAAAATCGTTGAAGATGTTATGGCTGATCTCAACGTCCTTGACGCCTGTGTCTTGTCCCATTAATGCCGTTGTGGGACGCACGTAAATACAGCGGTCCGCTCCCCCCGAGGCAATTTGGTTCTCCGACATGACTAATTGCTTGAGGTTGCCTTCCACGTAGAAGAAGGCTCCATTGCGCGGAGACTTTCCGGCGGCTGTGTTGTTGGTGAAGATGATTAATTTGCTGTAGAGTTCCGACCCATACCCGTCGGCAATCCCGCCGGGTTTGGGGGGGAGCTTCATGTAGATGCCGGACCACGTCGCTTCGTCACCGCCCGGTAACCAGAGGGTGTTGATGTAGCAGTGGTCAACAATCATGTTGTAGACAGGGTTCATTCCAGGGGAAGGTTTCGAGCCGTCCATGTAGATAAACTGTGAGCCGATGTAGGTGCAGTGGATCAGCTCGACCTGCTCCATGAAGTGGCCTTCGCTCTTGAAGAAGGTGTTCCAAGTTTTGGATACCTTGTCTGGCGAGGCCCCTTGCGGGGGTGTGGCGTACGCGTTGACGTCGATGAATTTCGCCGGTCCGGCGATGCGTCCGCTCTGGTTAATGTATATCGCGTTGAACACCTCACGCATGAACATTGTATGGACGTAAACATTGAGCCAGGGGCCGGTGATTTTGACGCCTTCCTGGAAGGGCCTATAGTAGTCCGTGATGGTGATGTTATTGCCGGTGGTGTTGACGGTAACGTTGAGAACTTGGGGATCGAGATACCAGTCGTCACTCGAAGCGTCCAGATGGATCGCTGCCCGGTGAGGATTCGTATCCCAGTCGGAACGGAATTCAGCCCCATGGTCGGCAGAGGAAATGCTGAGGTTTTCGATCGTGCCACGGGAATGCCTGATCCTGATGGTCGCCGTGACCTCGTTGCCGACTTGGTGCAGGTGGGTCGCATTGGTGCCGTCGCCGGCGATCGTCTGTCGGGGGTGCGTTGTCTCGATCGAGGCGCAGCCAATCTTCCCCTACGCCCTCAAAGTAATAGTGTCCCGCGGGGAAAAAAAACCTGATGTCAGGGCCGATTTCGGCGGAAGTCATGATCGCGTGTATCCGCCTGGAATTTTCCAGAGCGATGGCTCTGTCATAGCCGTCTGTACGGACAAGTGGTTTGATGACGTATACGCCGTCGGCGAGAGAGACGTCAATCGATCGTACGGAGCTATTACCCGGGGCCGCTCTCGGGGCCGTTTCTTGTGCGGCGGAGCTTCGGAACAACATCGTCAAGGCAAACAGGATTAGCCATCGAGTCACGGATGGGTGGTGGTACGCAGAGAGAGACATAGTCCGTTTCCTCCGATGCGTCAGGGGTGATTCGTTCGGAACACGGATCGCTCGCATGACGAGGTCGTGTCTCGCGATTGTTGTGCATTGCCGTCCCGGCCGCAACATGTGGCGATCTCTTCAGTTATCCCGAAGATCATTCAAGCGCGACCTGCTGGCTGGCTACAACACGAAGTCTGCTTTCGACGGCGACCAGTCCATCGAAAACCGAGAATCGAGCCCCCTGCTCATTGGCTGCGTCTCTCACCGTGTGCCTGCACGAGATTGCCAATGATCAGTCAGTGAGACGGTTCCAAGCGAGTTGGCTGCAGCCTCATCGTTGCTGCCGGCCATGTCTCTAGCCGCAAAACCAGTTGCGCCAGGATTATGGGACCAACACATGTCGAGCCAATCATGAGTTGCCTGGCCGCGGACGCACTGCCGCACTTCGACCGGACTTTGACTCGCCATGGCCACGATCCGGCCCGTCAGAAGACCGATTGTGCTGGCGGCACGGAGGCTATTTGTAAGTCCTTCCCAGACGCTGCACGATGGCTCGCTTGACTTCCAGCGGGTCGATGGAGTCGTGTTTGCGGTAGATCACCTCACCGCCGGGGGCGATGAGCAGCGTGTAGGGGACCGGGCCCTTCCACTCCTTGTCCAACGCCTCGGCCAGGGCGTCGCGGTCCGCGGAGTCGAAAATGTAATTCTTGGCGGCCACGTGTTGTTGGGTGAGCAATTTCAATGACGCGTCCTTGTCCTCCACCGAATCCATGCTGATCGTGATCAGTTCAAATTCCCGTTTTCGATACATGCGATTCATGGTGACGAATTCAGGCAACTCGTTGACGCAAGGGATGCACCAACTGGCCCAGACATTGATCAATCGGTACTTGTCGGTCTTGTTTTCAGCCAGCTTAAGGACTCCCGCCGCGTCGATGGTCTCGAGCGTCACCGGTTCCTGGTCCCAGCGTTCGAGAGATTGGCGAGCGTTCTCGCGTTTGTCCGACCATTTGGTGGAACAACCGAACGTGCGCGTCGTCTCCACGGGGACTCGGCGTCCCGCCAACAGGGCTTCGATGGCGTTTTGGGCGTCGCGGGATTGGACGCGTCCTTGTTCGTTATCATCGATCCGTCCGACGTAGCGTAGCTTGCGCTGCTGGTCGAAGATGAAGACGTGGGGTGTGGCCATGACACCGTAGGCGCGTGACACTTTCTGGTTCTCGCCATCGAACAGATAAGGAAATGCGAACTTCTTGTCCTTGGCGCGAAGCTTCATGTCCTCCAACGAATCGCCCAGGTCGGTATAGCCCAGCTCATCCAGCCGTACGGCCAGAGGATCGTTCGGCGAGATCGCGACCAACGCCACCTGGCGGTCCTTGTAGTCCTTGTGAAGCTGGATCATGCGGTCCTCGTATGCCTGGGCGGTGGGGCAGTGGTTGCAGGTGAATATGACCACCAGCACTTTTGCCTCAGCGAAGTCGCTCAGTCGGTATCGCTTGTCGTCAACACCGGGAAGGTCAAAGTCGGGAGCCGATGATCCAATGGACAAGGTTTGAACATCGTCGGCCGACATGGCCGAATTTGGCAGGGAGTGATCGTTAGCAACAGGCCGGCAACAAGGGAAACTGTGAGAGGTGGCTGCATGCGCATGGTGGGTGTACCTCAATAAACGGTCGGCTCGACCAAAAGAGTGCGGTGTAGATGCGCGACAATCGACAACCCGCTGTGGGGGCTCGATTCGACTCGCGTTTGAAGACTGACGCCAGTCTAGCGTATCCGATACTCCGTTTGTAGCGTGATCTGGCCAATCGGCAGGCCACAGGAATCGTGCACCCCGTCAGTCTCGTCCGCCGGTGAACGGACAGTCGCGGATGCCGACCGCCGTACTGGCGTATGTCTGCCCCACTCAACCGGAAACACTAGTGCTTGGTCACGCC
The DNA here is from genome assembly GCA_963700575.1 of uncultured Planctomycetota bacterium. GTDB lineage: Bacteria > Planctomycetota > Planctomycetia > Pirellulales > Pirellulaceae > JAJRVM01. The sequence continues at coordinate 28,485 of CAVOYC010000008.1, forward strand.
TGGGAATTAGGGTTGGGCCGAGACGAAGGTACGACACCGCGTCCACGCGGTGTCACGCCGCGGAGGTTGCCCATTTCGACCGACGAGGACGCGGTGTCGTTTATCGTTGAGAACAACGCAGCACCCCCATTGCTTAGAGTTGGCAAGGCACTTGTGCCACGACACACCATTGCGGGTCCGCCAGGCGTTATTTCTGCCCCGCGATCGCACGTGGCCCAATGACGTCGATTGCCCAGGTCGAATTTGACGCCCCCGGAAGCGGACTGCTTGCTTTGGGTGTCGGTCTGAGGGAAGTCCCACGGATGGCCGAGCGGACTGACGGTTGTTGTGGGACGACCAGATGGGGTTTTGCTGGGCTTGGGCGGCGGCCTGGATCGCGAAATCGTGATTTGATGACGTAATTTGCCGCTTGACGATGGCTCGCACATGTAGCAAAGTGTCAGATGAGGTTGGCGTTTTCTGATCTCCTCGCGTGTTCGCTGCGGTCTATTATTGACAGAGGGCGCACGTCCCTCCGGAAGGAGTGCTCGGTGGACTTTCTGATTATTCTTGGGGTGTTGGCAGCCTGGTTCGCGCTGCAATTGTGGATTCTGCCCCGTTTTGGCATCGCCACGTGAATGAGCGACCAGTGTTCCGTGAGTTCACGGAATCAGCACCACGAACCCGCTGCCAAGGTCGATGATGCCGCCTCGCAGGAGCCCACTGGCGGACACTAAGAGCCCTGGCGAAACTCTTTCCCCACTCTTGGGGAGGTCATTTTGTGGCGCAGCCAGGTGCGTGGGGCGGTACGCCTGCAGCGAGTTTGCCTGTCAGAGCACGGCGTGCCGAGAAGTCCCCAAAAAACTGCGGGGCAATTGCGAATCTGTGGTTGCACAGACGGCGATGCGCCGATAGACTACAAGTGGAATCGCTGAGATTCAGTCTCATTTTCAGTAGAAACCCCGGCCGTGATAGATCGAACACACGTTTACGAAATTGTCCCCCTGGATCGCCTCCGGCTTGGTCAGTCGGCGCAGATTGACCAGTTGGTGGGGTGCCCTGAGCATGTTCGGCGCTTGGAAGAAATGGGCCTGCGTCAGGGAATGACGGTGCAGATGGTGCGGCATGGGCGACCGTGCATCATTCGGGCCGGTGGTAACCGGCTCTGTTTCCGCTGTAGTGACCTGCTCGGTGTATTGGTGCGCAGTAATCAAGTCGCCAACTAGCGATTGCGGAGTATCGCTCTAACGCAGTGGTTTCGGCCCTGCGGGCGCGTTTTCTCGCGCGGCGGCCGGAATCGGATATTTCTCACGGCTCCATGTCCACTCAGACCGATGGGGCGACCATTACCGTCGCCCTGCTTGGCAACCCGAACACCGGCAAGTCCACGCTTTTCAGCGCTTTGGTCGGAGTCTCTCAACGCATCGGCAACTACCCGGGCGTCACGGTGGAGAAGAAGCTGGGGCACGCGCAATATGCCGGCCGGCGACTCACGGTGATCGATCTACCGGGAACTTACAGTCTGGCACCTCGTTCTCCCGACGAGATGGTGACGGTGGACGTACTCCTGGGCCGTCGCCCCGATGTCCCGCCTCCCGACGTGATCGTCTGCATTTTGGACGCGACCAATCTGGAGCGAAATCTGTATCTGGTCAGTCAGGCGATGGAGCTCGGGCGGCCCCTGTTGATCGTGCTCAACAAGATGGATATAGCCGCCGAGCGTCATGTCACGATCGACGCCCAGCGGCTGCATGAGCGACTCGGGGTACCCGTAATCGAGATGCAGGCGCACCGTCGGATCGGTCTCGACGCTCTTCAACAAGCTTTGGTCGCCAGCGATTGTCTGCGGACCACTGTCGGTGCCCCTGCCGCTTCCCGAGATGTTCTACGACGAGGCAGCTCAGCTAAAGCAAGCCTGGGATCGGCGATTGGGACGTGATGTGCCGCGCTATCTGGTAGAACGTGTGTTGTTGGACAGCAGCGGCTATTTGGAGCATGCTGATTTCGTGGGCGATGACCCGCTACGGGTGGAGGAGATTCGCATGGCCCGGTCCCGGCTGGTGTCGGCCGGACACGCCATCCCGTCCGTGGAGACGATCAGCCGGTACCTCTGGGTGGAGGAGATCTTGGAAGGGACCGTTGTGCAGTGCGGGGAGGATCGGCTCACGGCAACCGACCGAATCGATCAGGTTGTGACTCATCGGGTCGCCGGAGTGATCATCTTCCTCGTTTTGATGATCGTCGTGTTCCAGTCCATTTTTTCTTGGGCGGCGCCGTTGCAGGGTGCGATTGAGCGACTGGTATCGGTGGCAGGTAACGGGATTGTGGCCGCACTGCCCGAAGGTGTGCTGCGATCCTTGTTATCGGACGGCATTGTGGCGGGAGTGGGGGCGGTGCTTGTATTCCTGCCGCAGATCGCCATGTTGTTCCTGTTTGTGGCGATCCTTGAGGATTGCGGTTACATGGCGCGTGCGGCCTACTTGATGGATGGGATGATGTCTCGAGTCGGTTTGAGCGGCAAGTCCTTTATTCCCTTGTTGTCTTCGTTTGCCTGCGCCGTTCCGGGAATCATGGCCACCCGCGTGATTGAGGACCGCCGCGATCGGCTGGTGACCATAATGGTGGCGCCCTTAATGAGCTGCAGCGCTCGACTGCCTGTCTATACGCTGATGATCGCGGCTTTCATTCCCAATCGACGTCTGCTAGGCGGATGGTTGGGATTGCAGGGCATCACCATTTTCGCACTCTATGGTCTGGGGATTGTGGCGGCGATCGTTGTCGCCAAGATCCTCAAAAAGACGTTGCTCAAAGGTGAGACTCCACCATTTGTCATGGAGCTGCCCGATTACCGTGTCCCTTCGCCACGCGTCGTGATGCGGCGCGTCACCGAACAGTGTTGGGCGTTCATTCGCGGTGCTGGAACACTGATTCTGGCAGTGACGGTGATTGTCTGGGCGGCAGCCTATTTTCCGCATCCAGCGCATGTCGAAACGGACGTGCGGGCTCGATTTGCCGACCAGCTGGCAAGTGTGGAGCGGGAGATCGAGCTGATGGAAGACCAAACGGCGAATTCGTTGGATGACCATCCTCGCGCGGGATTGCTGATGGAAGTCGAACAACGTCGTGCCGCCTTGGAGGCTACGATCTCCAATCATGTGGCGGGTGCCTACATGCAACAGAGTTTTCTGGGACATCTCGGAAAACTGATTACCCCGATCGTCCGGCCCCTGGGCTGGGATTGGCGTATTGGCTGTCGCCGTGATCGCCTCCTTCCCGGCTCGCGAGGTGGTGATTGGCGCCATGGGAGTCATCTACAATCTGGGTGATGGACAGGATGAGGAATCCACTTCCTTGAAACAGCAACTGGCGTCCGAGACATGGCCCGGATCCGAACGCCCGATCTTTACCGTCCCGGTCGCGTTGTCGATCATGGTTTTTTTCGCGCTCTGTGCGCAGTGTGCGGCAACTTTGGTGGTGATCCGCAAGGAAACGGGAAGCCTCAAGTGGCCTTTGTTTACGTTCTCCTATATGACATGTCTGGCGTATCTGGGAGCCTGGTTGACGTACCAGGTCGGGACTTGGATTGCCTCGGTCTAGAAGGCCGGCAGTTGTGAGGGGGTGAGAGGGTGAGGGGGTGAGAAGAGCGGGTGCGAAGGTGTTGCCTGGCGCTGTTATGGTAGCTGGATTGGAGAGGTCTAACAGAGGCAGAGTGCGTCAGGTGGCTGATTGAAGTATTTGGCAGATTTCTCTGCAGAACCCCAGGAAGAGCAGGATCGAGACCGGTGATCAACGACACGTTCCAGAACATTCTGGTGGGGATGATCGTGGCGACGGCGTTGTGTTATGTCGGGCGCCGTGCGTGGCTTTTGCTGCATGGCAAGTCGAGCGGACACTGCGCCGGATGCAACGCTTGCCAGACAACTTCCCTCGTTCAGCTCGAACTGCGGGGCAACGCTTCTTCTCCGTCGGACAGTGATCCACGGACAGAGCGACGCGGCTCTTCAGCTGGATGAGAAAGGGTAACTGTTCCCGACCATTCGTACCTCGGTCCAAATCCAAGGTAATCCAGCCGCTCCGCTGGTGTGAATCCACAAGGCTCTGCCGCCCACCTGCGTGCATCATTCGACGTGTAGTACGGAGTCGTTTCGAACGCCCGCTGACGGATGCTGTCGCGAAGCGTATTAGCCCCGTGCTTCAGAGGCTGTCTGGCTACTAGCAGGCAGCAACGTAGGTGTTTTCAGTGGCTGGCTTGGCCTCCCTGCGGTTTCTGAGCTCTCGCTCAACGATCATCAGGTTGTAGACCAGTTCGGTCAGTGCCACTTCGATTCGTGCGCGCCTCAAACCGCGTCCCGATAATCCTCGGAAGTTGCGGTTCTGCTTCCTGTCGGCGTATTGAAGTTCCACGGTTTGTTTGCGGAGCCGATAAATCGCTTTGACTTGTGGCGTCTCCCTACGGGCCCCACCGGCACAAGGGTGGTGGCGAGCCGTTCGGCGTTTGCGAACTAAACACCCCACCGACCTCGCGTCGGTGGTGAGAGGGTTTGACAACTACAGGCGATACATTTACGAACCGCGGCCGAGCAAGAACGTCTCTGACCCGGCGCCCACGTCGCCGAGGCCGAATCATACCGCGGGTTGTTTCGGTCTCGGCTGAGTGCCGATTGAACGGACCACCTCCGCTCGACCGACCACGGTCCACGCCGGCCACGGTAGTTATCAAACGGGCCTTCCACCGGCACAAGGCCGGTGGCGAGCAGTTCCGCTCCGCCACGGTTTTTCAAGTCCCTGGTGCCGCGTCGTTGTCCCTGTTAGCTGGCAAACGCTAGCAGCCAGACAGCCTCTGAAGCACGGGGCTAATACGGCTTCGCGGAGAATGTACTAGTACTAGTAAGAGTAAGAGTAAGAGAACACGTTTGCTGATGCCGTGATCGATTACGATAACCGGGACAGCGACAAGGGGCGCATCGACTATCTGGGCGATCCGAACTTCGGTGTAACAGTCTGACATGCCCGGTTACGCGGCTTGGGGATCGCGGTGAAACAGGCCCGCTGTAACCGGCGCGAAATGATCAAACGCTCGCACGGCACTCAGACAGGAAAGAGTTACTTGGTGGCTGCGGTTCAGATCAGGCGACGGTTTCTGGCCAGGAAGAACTGCTTGGTGATCAGTTCAGGCAGCAGGCCGTTTTCGCCAAAGTCGTAGCCGGTGCCGTCGTCGTTGGCGTTGAGGAAGATCTGATCGATCGCGTTGGGGTTAAGAACGCCCCCCAAGCTGCCCACGCTCGCCGGGCCATCCAAGTAGGTTGCCGGCTGTGTTTCCTCCAGGCGATATCGACCGGGGACGAGGTTGTCAAAAGCGTAATTGCCGACAGCATCTGTCATGGTGGTCCGACTGACGGGATTGCCCACCGCGTCCTGCCCTGTGAGCGTGATCACGACGTTTGCCAAGGGCATTTCAAACGGATCGGACTGGCCATTCTGGTTGCTATCCACGTAGACGCGTCCGTTCAAGCTGCCATAGGCGATTTCTCCGAAGTTGTAGTCACCGGCCAACTGGCCCCAGGTCAAGGCGAGACCATCGAAATAGTCGTTACCGACGATGGCTGGCGGGGTCCCGTTCTGCTCCTGACCATCGACAAAACCGGCCGGCTGTGTTTCCGTAATGCGATAAGTACCAGGGCGCAGGTACTGGAACTGGTAGAATCCATTGCTGTCGGTGATGTCGGTCAGATTTACGGGTTGGCCCAGATCGTCGGTGCCCGTAGCGGTGATGACAACACCGGGAATCCCTGGTTCACCAGCTTCTCGAATTCCGTTGTCATTGACGTCCACAAACGCGTAGCCGACAGGGTCTGCCGGTGGTAGCTCGGCGAAGAGATAGTCGGTACCGGCCACCCCGGTGGTAATCGGAATCGAGCTGATCTGGTCGTTGAGCACGCTGCCGCCCAGCGAACCGGCCGCGTCAAGTCCATCGAAATAGAAAGGACTGGCCGGCTGTGTTTCATCGACACGATACGTGCCGGGACGCAGGTTCGGGAAGGAGAACGAGCCGTTGACAGAAGTTGTCGTGGTTTGCGATACCGCATCGCCTCGATCATCCGTACCCGAGAGCGCGATGGTGACGCCCCCGATGCCAGACTCTCCCCCGTCGAAGACACCGTTGTTGTTCGGATCTGCGAACACGATGCCCGCAAGGCTGGCGGGCAAGAGTTCACCGAAGAAGTTACCTACGCCATTTTCTGCCGGGACCAGCACGAAGTTTGAAATGACATCGTTTCCGAGCATGCCACCTTGAGTGCCAACGGCATCGTCGCCGTCGAGCAGACCGGCGGGTTGTGACTGGTTGAGCGTATACGTGCCAGGCCGCAGGTTTCCGATGGTGAACGAGCCAGAGTTATCGGTGGTTACCGAGACATCGATGGGATTGCCTCGGTCATCGGTGCCGGTCAGACGCATCGACACGCCGTCAATACCCGTTTCTCCCGGTTGCTGGAGGCCATCGTTGCTGTCGTCGCGATATACGCTTCCCGAAACGCTGGCCGGAAGCAGTTCACCAAAGTTGTTCTCCGTGCCGGTCGTTTGTGTGCCGATAGGAAGCGTCACATCGATGTGGTCATTGGATGCCGTACCACCTTGGCTGCCCACCGAATCATCGCCGTCGAGGTATCCGGTTGGCTGCGCGGCGTTTATGGTGTAGCCTCCCGGACGCAGGTTGGCGAACGAGTAGCTCCCGTCGCCAGCCGTGGCGGTGGTCACGTCAACGGCGTTGCCGAAGTTGTCGGTGCCAGTCAAAGTGAGCGTGACAGTGCCAATGCCACTTTCGCCGGCGTCACGTGTGCCATCGTTATCATTGTCAGCGTAGACGAATCCGGACAGCATATTGCTTCGCACCGTGACCACCTCGGACTCGCTGATGAAATAGTCATTCAGGACGCCACCGGGATTTCCGGTATCTCCAGTTCGTTCCGTTGACAGCGCGTTGTAAGTCGACAAGGGAGTGGTGACATCGGTTGGAAGACTCGTGTAACGCATCGCCACCGAATTAGTGACCGACTGGCCCGGAAGAGTCGTCTCATTGAGCATCGCGGCGAACTCCAGCGTACTGCTGCTACCGTGAGGCAGGGCGTCAAAGGTGGCCGAAATCGTGCCGCTCGACTGATTCAGTGACGTGGGAACGACACCGCCCACATGGGTCAGCGATCCGTTGACGTAATCGAGTCCTCCGGGAAGGGTATCTTCCAGAACCACATCGAACGCGTCCGCCGAACTCGTCACGTCGTGTGCCAGAACGATCGTGAAAGTGATCGCGGCCCCGCCGGCATCCCCGGCGGGAGTGGAAGCCGTTTTGGTGGCGATGAGCAAAGGTTCCACGACGCTCACGGCCGGTGCCGTCGTCGTCACGTCTCCGCCGGCGTAGAAAACGGTTGCCGAGTTCACCAGGTCCACTCCGTCCTGAACCGCCGCGTGGTTCAAGACCACGGCCGTGAATCTGATGTGGATTGTTTCCGCGGTGGAATTGTCCGTATCGGTGTTGGTGATGGTATCGAGATCGATCGTGAAATCGGTTCCTCCCGCCGCCATAGACACGTTGGCTAGGGCGGCGGTAAATCCTCCCACGACCGATGTGCTGAGTGTTGGGGACGCGGTAATCGAATCGAGCGACAGAAGGGCCATACCGGCCGGAAACTGATCGGCTACGGCGACGGTGGTCGAAGTGCCCTCCACAACGGCAAAACCCAACTCATATTCCACTTGTTCGCCAACTAAGACGTCCGAGCCGGAGGTGGAAGACTGGTTGGTCGAAAGCACGATTTTGGAAATCGCGGGTTGGGTGATCGTCACGGTGGCGTCATCAGCGACCGCATAGTCATTTACGCCGCCCGATCCGTCGCGTTCGCCAGTGATGCTGCCGTCGGGCCCGGGAGTGCTGGAACCGGTCGAATTCACCGCGGTTCCAGCACCGGGAAGGCTGGTGTAGGACAGACTCGCGGTGTTGGTGACCAGTTGTTCCGGTTGTACAGTCCCCAGCAGCACGGCATCGTAGTCGATTTGCATCGTGCCACCTGCTGCCAGGGAAGCGATCACGATGTCGAGCGTGTTGCCCGATGAGTTGTCGACGACGCCTGTCGCACCACCAACGGTGATGGAGACGCTGCCGACATCGAGGGCCATGTCGGACGGCAGGGTGTCAAGAAGTCGAAGGTCAAATGCGGTTGCGACGTTTGCTATCGCCGGATTGGAGAACGTGATGCGAAAGCTGATCGTGTCCCCCGCGTCACCGACCGTTGGATTCGCCGCCTTCGCCAGATCGTGGATGGATGGTTCCACGATCGAGACACCGAGCAGGTTGGAGTTGTCCCCGGCAACGCTGTCGTCGACTCGTACGCTGGCGGCGTTGTTGCGTGTCACACCGCTCTGATTACCCGCGATGTTCTCGATCAACGCATTGAATTCCAGAATGACAAACTCCTGGTTCGCGTCGCTATCCTGGTTCGTCAGAGTGCCAAGCTGGAAGACGGGGTCCGTGCCTCCCGCGAACGGGCCACCGCCGATGGCGCCTGCCGGGATCACGAAAGTCGGTGTGATGCTGTTGAGGTTTCCTTCGTGGCCCGTAATCGACAGTCCGGGGCCTGAAAGAGTTGACGAGCTGATGCCACTCCCGTCGGAAACGAATGCCAGCGTGGCGGTATTGTCACTGAGCATGCGCACGCCGTCGGGAAGCTGGTCGGCCAGTTCAAAATCGGGGGCGGTTCCTTCGGCCAATCGCGACACGACGCGATAGCGTACGATCTCCCCAATCGCCAAGCTGGTACCGCTGGTGGAGGCTTCGGACGAGCTAACCAGCGTTTTGGTCGGCGTGGGGTCATAGATGTCCAGGTAAGCGGTGCCGACAATGGCGTAGTTGTTCAAGCCGGCGCCGGCGCCGTCCGCGCCTGTCCGCTCTGTCGAATTATTGCTGTAACTGGAGATGATCCCAGGTTGACCATTGATGCTGGTGAAAAGTGTCTGCGCGCTATTCGAAATTGTCTCGTCAGGTTGGACGGCCAGGGCCAGGGTGCCATTGAGCACTATGGTGATGGTACGACCAGGGTCGGACGCCATATGGAAGGTAACGCCGGGACGTGTGCGTAGCGTCCAACCATTCGCATCATCTCCCACCAACTCGAAATCAGCCGAGGTGACGGTGCTCTCGGAGTCAGAGACGGCGAACAGGGGAGCGAGGATCAGCGAACTGGTGCCGGCCCGCAGCGGCAGACTGTCGGAGAACGTCACGTCGAACGCGTCCACGCCGCTATTGTTACGTAGCGTGATGACGTATTGAACGGCATCCCCCGCGTCACCTGTGGCGCCGCCGCCACCCACCGAAGCGGACTTCGTGTTCGTAATCGTCGGTTCCACCACCGTGATGACATCCGCGGCCACCGGGGACAATGACCCACCGGTCCAGCGGAAGACGGCCGAGTTGTCGAGAGTTGTGCCTTGCTGATTGCCAAGCACGTTTAAGATGACGGCTTCGTAATTAATCGTGATCGTTTCGGCGGTATTGTTGTCGTTGTCGGTGTTGGTGATCAGGCCGAGGTCAAACGTGATCGTATGACCGTTATTTGTCACGTCCGGCACCACCGGCGCGGCCCATGTCACGTGGAGCGGATCGGACGTTGTGACGCCGATCAGATTCACGAAGGCGAGACCGCTGTCGAGCGTATCGACAAGGGTGGCCGCGGGGATCTCACCCTCGGGGACCGTGAAAGTTATTGCGTAAGCGACGATTTGCCCGATCACGGCCTGCGTATCCGGAGTCGCCTTCGTGACGGACGGACTGGCTATCCGCACATCGGTCGAATCCGTCAGATCGGTCGTGGTGTGATCCGTCCCCGTCTCAAATCCGGCATAGTTGAAGATGGTGGCAGTATTTTCCAGTCTGCTGGCCGCTTCCACGAACGACTCGACCACCAGATCATAGGTGATCACCGCGATATTGAGTCCATTGGTCGGGTCTGCAGGTCCCAACGCCCCCACGACGCCATTGTCGGTCAGCTCGATGCCGTTGCCAAACAGTCCTCCCCCCAGGTCGATGAAGGTGAGCGGGTTACCGGTACCGTCGGTCACCGAGAGATTCAGTCCGCCACTGGGAATGGCCAACCCGGTCGGTACCGTATCGCGGAGCCGAATGTCAAAAGCCCCGTTCAGGCCACTGCCCGTGTTTTCGATTGTCATCGCGAACGTGACCAGATCGTGCGCATCAACACCAGCCAAGTTACTGTCGATGGGGTTAGCCGCCAGGTTCGCGGAATTGATCGTCCCACTGAACCTTGGATTGGAACTGCCGGGTGCGGAGAAAGTGACGGGCGAGACAGTGGCCGGTGAAACGTCCCGGCGGGATTATTTGCCGCCACCACACCTTTGGTGATTTCCAGAACCGGCTCTGTCAAGACGACCTGCACCAGCGTATCGATCACCAGATCGGATGCATTGGTGGTTTGTTGATTCGCGCGGATCTGATTGGTCAGCAGCAGTCTGTCCGCAAACGGATCGTCCGAAACGACAAAGGTTGCCAGCAAATCGAGGATCGAAGGCAAGCTGAACGGATCATCGAAGGCGGTGTAGGTGACCGTGAAGCTATTGGAAGTTGTTGACGTTGTGAGGCTTGGTGTGAGCGACGTGCGCGCATGGAAGGTGTCGCTCGGTCCCGGCTTCAACGTACCTGGAGCGGGGGCGGCGGCACTGACCGTCGCGTCAAAAAGGGTCAGGGTGGTGGCATCGAAAATGGGAAGCGGCAGGTAGTTGACCAGCGATAAGCCGTCAAAGTCCGTCATGGGCAGTTGATAGGTGAAGCGGTACGTCACTTCGTCGCCGGGTGCCACGTGAATCGGCGACGAGAGCGACGTGTTGCCATTCACGGCATAGACACTCTTGCTCAGTGATCCAGTGACGACCATCACTGACGCGGAGCTGGTGTCGGATTCGGAACCCAAGGCTGTCAACAGGTCGTGGTTGTCGCGAATGGATCCTTCGATAGTCACGCTGTTGGTCAGCCAATCACCTTCCGAAACGTTGGGCGTGTTGGGGAGATACGTGTCCGAGAAGTGCTCTTGAATCGTCGCGCGAAACCTGATGGTGCCTGTCGCCGTACCCGCATCGGGAGCGATGCCGCGTCCACCCTGTAGAACGCCGTCGGTTTCACCAGCATTGAGTAGTGACTGCGATACGTCAAACGACAGCCTTGTACTTCCATCAGTGGCAGGATCTGTATCATTGCCGATCTGCGACAGATCGATGATCATGTCGGGCGTGGCGGCTCCGCTGTCAAACGTTCCCGCAGCGGTACCGTTGCGATCGGTGACGGTGAAAGTCGGAGCGAACCCGATGTCAAGTCGCTGTCCGTCGCTCAGGACGTCGGTGATCAGCAAATCACCGAAACTGAAGTAGTCCGAAATCTGAAAGGCGAGAGTGTATTCGATTGTGTCGCCCGGTGAAGCACCTGTGGCTCCCACGTCGTTCGCGATGGAAGATGATTTCTGGATGGCAATTGACTTGTCCGTCAACGTATGCTCGGGGCCCGGTGAGTTGACGAAGACGGTAGTCAGTAGATCGCGTGGATCGGACGGAGTCCATTGCGCTGAGCTGCGCGCATTATTGAGCGATGTAACGTCATTGCCCGTTGCCGGGTCAAGCACATTCGCACTAGCTGCATCGAACTGTGGGACGTAGAACGTAAACGTCATGGACGCGTCGTTGCCCGCACTCGTGCCGGTAACACTCGCGAAACGACGAGTCAGAGTGCCTCCAGGCGTCAACGTACTGGGTGTGCTCAAAACCTCCGTGACGACAGGAATGCCATGGACCAGTGTGGAGTCGATCGATACGAATTGCTGATTGTCGGATAATACGTCGGTCAGTTCCAGGGACGTCAGTGTGGCACCGTCGGCTAGATCGACGCTGACCGTGTATTGCCGCGGATAGTTGGGTCCCGTGGCGGTTTCGTCCTCGGGCCCATGATAGGTCTTGGAGAGGCGATAAACCGAGGGCATCACCAATGCGCCGTGAAAGGGCGATTCCAGAAGCGATGGATCGGTCGTCGGGTTGTCGAGCGGATCGTTGCCGAATCGAAAACCACCGCGGGCTTCGACTACGAGCGGGGTATCGGCGTCGGCCAAGGGACTCATATCTACCGTGATGTTGACATTCGAAACCGGTTGTCCCGGCGTGTAGCTTCCAAAAGGAAGTTCGAGCACGACAAGCTGATCACCAGGCGTCCCGCTGACTACAACGGGGTTTCCGCTGCTATCTCGGGCCAGAGGATGGACCGCGGTGCCCATTGTGTCGAAGGTCAGCACCGTGGCCCCGACAGGTTGCTCCAGATAGGTTGCTCCCGAGAAAGTCAACCCATCGTCCGGCTCCGTTCCCGCACCGTCGGTGCCCGTGGCGGGCAGCCGCAGATCGATATACGGTCCGAAGCCCGCATCGGTCGGTGAATTGTTGGAAAAACCGACGCTCAGGGTCGTCGTTTCCCCCAGCAGACCTTCATTTGAAACGGCGAGCGTGGTGAGTGGAATGGCAGCGAGCAGTTGACGCGTTTCGAGCGTTTCGAAACGCAGTTGCCGATCCAGCATGCGGCGCCCGGATGGAGTTGGATTTCGCCGCGAGCGATATTTTGAAGAACGTCTTGGTGAGATCATATGACTGCGAACGATTCGCCTCCTGCATGGTGTTCGCGCGGCCGCGTCAACGCGTGGAATCAGTAATTCCACTCGAGACTGGCCGTCAGGCCTTGGGCCCAGTAGCTGGAGCTGAATAGAAGTGTCTGCCCATTGGCTACCGCCGGAGTGCCCGGGGATGGAAGTTGCGAGCTGTTGATTGTCGTGCTCATCTGCTCACCGGCTCGTACCACCTGGCTCCAGTAGAGCAGCGAATAGCCGACGGAGACGCGCAAGTGATCCGTTACGCGACGTCCCACACGCAGCTCTGCCTGCGGTACGACCGCGAATTCGCGATTGGTGTATTCGCCCACTCGTCCACCGCTGGCCAACAGGCCACCGGCGAAAGAGACGGGAACCTGGCCGGGAACCGAGACCGTTGTCTGGCCGTCCACGTCGAGTCGATGGAACGAACGCCCCAATGCCGCACGAGCCTCGGCGGCGATGAAATTGCGATTTATGACCCATTCCCCGCGCAGGCCCAACTCCAAGCCGTGGAAGTCCGAATGGCTCTGATAATTGTCGGTGACCTCAAACACCGTCCCCAGCAACAAGGGGCCGAGCGGATCCGAGTTAACCAGTTGCTCGTAGATCCGCACGTTGTCCGATAACTTGAGGAATCGATACCCGGCCAGCAAGTCGATCCGATAGCCCGATCCAATGCCTCCGAATTCGCAACAGGTCAGGTTCCGCTGCAAAATGGCGGATGCTCCCCACAGATCATTGGCGGCATCCACGGAAATCCCGCCCGCAAGAAACTGTGGGAAACAGATCAATTCCGAGTTCGGCAGCCCAATCGCAACATCGAAAAGGGGTGCGCCAGGATAGGGGTGCCGGTGGACGTGGTGTGAAATCGATCCGAAAGCGTCCCCAGGACCAGCCAATCGGTGGTCAACCACCAAAGTCCCGCATTGTCCAACATGACGCCGGCCGTCCACCGAAGACCTGACCGAGGTCCACTGGAGGTCAAATCGTCCCCGAACAACACCTGAGTATCCGGTTCCCCCAGCACACCAGCGTTCTCGAATTCCACTCCGGCAGCGCTGGTCGTCACCAACGGCGGAAGCTGTGCGCCGCGGGTCCACCAGTAAAGGTAGTCCGCCCGTGCGTACAGCCAGCTGTCTGTGCAGCAGTATGGTGAGCCGCACGAGGATGTTGTGTCAACTACCAGGTCTACCCGGCCTGCTTCGTCGGCAGCGCACCGCGACAGCATCAGGGTGCACAAAGTGGTCCACAAGATCGCGATCCCCAAGCAACCGATCACGAAGACCTTGAGCAAAGGTCTTCCAACGGTATTCGATACTGAATTCCAGCTCTGCTGCGGCATGGGAAACTGCCAGATTGTCTTGCGAAGAATGAAGATGAGCCAAGCTCCGCACCATGGGCCCCAGTAGATGAGTTACAGGGGGACCCGCAAGAACGGATCGAGATCGGCGGACAATACGCAACTTGGATCCAAGATACAAGATCAACAGGCCGATCTCTTGTTGTCTGTGAGCACTTGACTCGTGCACACGGTCTGATTCGCAGCTAACGGCGATTTCATGCATCTTGACAGGTAGACGATTGGCTCGTCTCATACAGTAGCTGAGATTATGTGCGGTGGTCTGTGAAAAAACCAACTCGGCGGACGGAAGACAGGTGACTCGATGCAGCTATTCAAATCATTTTCCGCTTTGACCGCGATCTGGGTGCTGGTGGCGATCGCGGGTTGTTCTCGTTCGGAACCGGTGAAAGAAATTTCCATCCAGTCGAGCGGAATAAGTGTCAGGAACCAGGAGCGAGTGCTTGTCGAATCCGACTGGCCGGGTTGGCGAGGCCCGGGCAATGACGGAGTGGCGGTCGACCAACCGATCGTGACGCAGTGGGACGCGGAGTCCAACATCCTCTGGTCGAATGAGGTTCCAGGGCGCGGGCATTCATCGCCGGTCGTTGTCGGGGACTCGGTCTTCTTGACGACGGCCCTGGAGGACCAGCAGAAACAGCTGGTGCTGGCTTACGATCGGCACACGGGCGACCGCAAGTGGGAGACACTGGTTCACGAGGGGGGCTTTCCGGGCAGCAGCCAAATGCATGCCAAGGGCAGCCATGCCAATGGTACAGTAGCCTGCGACGGGAAGCTGGTGTTCGCGGCCTTCCTGCATGCGGATCGGATCGTGGTGTCGGCACTCGACAGGTCGGGCGGCATAGTGTGGCAAACGGAGGCTGGTCCGTTCCGATCGAGATTTGGCTACGCTCCCTCTCCCATCCTGTACAGATCTTGTGTCATTGTCGCTGCCGACCATTTCGGAGGAGGTTTCTTGGCCGCATTAGACCGCGATACCGGAAAGCTCGTTTGGCGCACTCAGCGACCGTCCATCCCCACCTACTCGTCACCGTTTATCGCTCGCGTTGCTGGGCGGGACCAGTTACTGATCAGCGGCTGCGATGAAGTTGCCAGTTATGATCCTAACACCGGCGAGGCGAATTGGTCCTGTCCCGGTACCACGCAGTTGACCTGCGGAACGATGGTGGCGAACGAGACGTCCGTGTTTGCCAGTGGTGGGCATCCGGGTCGCGAGACGCTGTGCGTTCGAGCAGACGGTTCGGGCGAGGTGCTGTGGAGGAACAACACACGCCTCTATGAACCGTCGATGCTGGTTTTCGGTGGGCACTTGTTCGCCGTGACCGATGATGGAATCGCCTATTGTTGGGCAGTTGAGACCGGTGACGTACAGTGGCGTCAACGCCTGGGCGGCAAGTTCAGTGCGTCACCTGTTCTCTGCAACGGTTTGCTCCTGGTTTCCAACCTGTCGGGCGAGACGTTTGTATTTCAAGCAGCGGGTGACGCCTATCATCAGATTGCGAAAAATAAACTCGGGGACGACTACTATGCCAGCTTCGGGCTAAGTGAAGGTCTGATTTTCGCACGTGCCGGATTCAGGGAAGGTGACGGACGGCAGGAGCGGTTGTTCTGTATTGGTGAGCAAGATAAGTAGGCGAAGTTTTCAATTGTGGCAATTCGATGAGGTATTGGCTTTCCCCGATTCCCCGACTTCATATTGTGCTGGTGATGTTCCAGATTTGTGGCCTCGCGTGTTCTCCAAGCGTTGTTGACTTCCTTGGGTTTGAACCTGCCAATCGTGACGGCATCAAGCGACGGCATCAAGCGACGGCATCAAGCGGTTCAGTCTTGAACACATAGTTCTATCGAGGCGTCCTTTTCTCAAGGCCCAATCAGCTTGCCGGCGCCGAAGATCTTCATTCCTGCCACCGCTTTGCCATTTTGCCGGGTTGCTGAATCAATCTTCGTTCTTCTCGTCACAGGGGAGGAAATCGACTCTCAATTGTGATTTCATCAGCACCACCGTATAAGGGTTCCAGGTGGACATGACGTAATAGATGGTCAGCGTCGAGTCTGCCAATCGAGTGAAGCGTTCAATGATATAAGGTCCGTACTCTCCTCCCCCGATCCTTTCGGGGTCCCCACCAGGTACGGCAATCGGCCCGTGGGGACCGACCGCGCCAGTTGGCAGTACGGCACGCATGAATTTGGAATATCCGCCATCGTGCCAGGGATGGAAAATGAGGGTTCCCTCGCTCCACCGGCCCCATGGGGTGCGCGACCAGCGCAACGTGATACCACGCGGCTGGGTACTGTTGTAAGTCATCAGCCAAATCCTCAGCGCCGCACCAACTGACCGACAGCTCGCCGATCACCGGATGCCGCACCACCGGCGCCGCGGCGGACTCGTTAGCACTCCACAGCGGCAGTCCGGTGTCACTGAGACCAGTGAAGTAAGAGGTGGCTTGCGCGTTTTCAATCTGATCGGCCGCGATACAGGCCAGATAGGCGTGGCTACGGCGATAGGCACCGCTCCCCCAGAGAAGAATCTGGGGACCATTTGCCTGCGGCAGGCCGGACAGATCGGAAGGTGCGCAGTGTGCCGCGATATTGATAAAATTCCCAGGCCTTATCGAGACATCCCGGACCGTCTCGAAACGCTTGCTCCGGGGGTCAAAACGCGCCAGCACACTGCGACCCATAACGTGTTGCAGTGAATGATCGGTGGTACAGAAAAGATAGACCTCGCCATTGGCGCTGATCCCACCCGTCGGCACTTCGAAGCCTTGCATGCTGATGCCTGGCGGCTGGATTCTGAGGTATTGTTTGTCGTTTTCCCTAAGGAAGTCGAGGCTCAGCCCCGCCTCAGGATCCGTCGTGTCACTGGTTGCCAGACAGTCGCCGCCCCCGGTACCGATGGTGTCTCCGAACAGGAAGTACAGCTTTCCTTCATGTTCGAATGATGACCCAAGATCGGTACCGCGGATCGCAAATCGGCTCCAGGTCTGGTTGCGCGTTTTCGCCGTGCGCTGCTGGTCGTAATCGCCGATCAGTTGCTCCAGCTTTTTGGCCGAACCTGGGATGTAGGTCATGGTCGCGGGGACTCTGCAGGGCGAGTCCTCGGACAGCAAGGGAGTCCGCGGCGCAAGAACTCCGAGCAAGATGGCGCCGCCGAGAGCCCACGGTATGGAACTACTGGGGAGACTCATAGAGATAGCCGCACTCCTCTAATCTGCTTCCTTCGGCGTCGGTCACGGCAAACTTGGACGGGCCCCAGAGGGTTACGCCCGCATGGCGACCGGTCTTGTCGAGCAAGTAGAACTTGAGTCCAAAATTGGGGCGCCCTTGGTCATCGAGTAGATCTGGCCGCCGCGTATGTGCCGCCACACGGCGGCACACTTCGAGGCCGGCATCGCGCGGTGACATACCACCGCGCATGAGCTCGACTGCGGCAAAGCTGCACAGGTTCTGCAGATTGGCCTCGCCCCGACCGGTGCTGCCACACGATCCGATCTCGTTGTTGACGTACAGCCCCGCGCCCACGATCGGTGAGTCACCCACACGACCAGGAATCTTGAACGCCAAACCACTGGTCGTCGTCGTGCAGGAGATGTCCCCATTGGCATTCATCGCCGAGCAGTGGATGGTGCCGGTGGGACGCCGAAATCGGAGTCGCGTGGTGCCGGCGATCTGTATCGGGATGCTGTTCTTTTCGAAGAAGGCCGCTGTTTCCGGATCGTCATCTTTGTTAAGTGGAGCGATCCAGTCATCGTTTTCCGAGTGTGACAATTTCCAATGCAACCAGATCTTCCGCGCTCGCTCGGTCAGCAGGTTCTGCGGCTGGAAACCTACAGCGCGGGCGAATTGCAGCGCGCCTTCGCCAACCAGCAACTCGTGATCGGTCAGCTGCATGACCTTCAATGCGACTTGTGCCGGGTGTTTGATATTGCGCAGGGCCGCCACGCTACCGGCACGATGAGTGGGACCGTGCATGACGGCCGCATCGAGTTCGACAATCCCCGCTTCGTTCGGCAATCCGCCGTAGCCCACCGATGTGTCTTGCGGATCTGCCTCCACGATCGCCACACCGGCCACGACCGCCTCCAGCGGATCCTTGCCCTGCAGGATCAACTCGTACGCCTTCTGGGTCGCCTCCAGGCCGTTGGCGGAAGAAACGGCCTTCACCGAATAGTTGCCCCGCTCAGGTAACGGAGGACGATCTTCAGGCGGTTGGGTCTGCGAAAAGGCATCAGCAATCAGTGCGGTAGACGTGAGTCCAACAGCGGTGGCAGAAAGGAAACGTCGCCGCGGCACAGGATGATCGATCATAACTTCTAGTTCCTGGAGCAATGGGGCACCGAGACACGACTTGTGAACTGGAGTGTAGCGGATGCAGCGCCACACAGGCTGGCTCAAGCCACAGCAGCGAGAAGCCCCGTGGAACGGGACTACCGTTACAAGCCAGCTCGCAGACCCCGTGCGGAACACGAGCACTAATGCCAATACCGTTTAACGAAGCGCTGCCAGATAGGTTTGCGATACGAGTTGTTGTGCCAGCATGGTCGTGCTGTCGCGATATCTGGTTTGCCGTTGGATACTATCATAGCTTAGTTCAACGGTATTGGGGCTAATACTGCTGCGCGATGAGTCCGCTTTTTTCGAAGCGGACCATCCGGCCGAGCCATTGCCTCAATCGTGGTCGTGGTCGTCGTGGTGCTCGTCATCCCTCATCTGCTCGAGCAGCCATCGGATTTTCTTCAATTCGGTTTCGATCCCCTTCAGACGCTTGGTGAATTCAGCATGCGCCTTGTTCACCGCTGCGTCTTGCTGGCCTTTCGTGGCTGCGGCGACGACCTGCACGTGTGCTTTGGCCATGGCGGCCTTGGCAGCGTCCTTGACCTGATCGACATCGACGTCGATGTCAAATTCGAATTCCTGAGCCTTGCCGTCCTTGCTAAGGAAGATCATACGCCGGTGAGCAGTCCTCCTCGCGTCGTCCCTTTCGGCCTTCTTGATTTGCACCCTGACCTGTTGCTGACTTGCCTTCTTGAGCATCGGCAGTTCGATCGATTCGCCATTGAGAATGATCTTCCCGTCGTTGACGGTAACCGTAATCGCCTTGGCACCATCCTTTGCCGAGAACTCTTTGCCGTCGATGGCCAGTGCGATGCAAATCTTCTTTTCGTCGCCTTCCGGGCTGGCTGCGGCGGTGATGGTCACTTCTTCCTGTTGTTTAACCCGATGTTGGGCCTCGGTCGCCTTCCTCTTGGTTTGTCTGGCGGAGACAACCTCCTGGGTGATTTCTACCTCAACCGGCATCCGCTGTTTCTCTTTCACAGCCTGCAGCTTCTGTTGGATCGTTTCCTGCACTGCCTTGGGAAGGCCTTTCGCTTTTTCTCGCAGGGTTTTCTTCAAGGCGTCCGCCACATCGACTTTGTCTGCGTCAACTTTGACGACCACCACTTTGGTCTCCTTGTTCAACCGGTTTCTTTTCTTGGTCCTCGGCTCTCGCAGTGCGGCTGAGCAAGAGGGCCAGGCAGGCCACGGTGGCAGCCATGCCACAGACGTTGCATACAACAGATTTCATTCTCGAGACTCCCCAAACGTACTCATCCTCGAAACGCATTCGTTGACCGTTGACGCCTGCGCAGCGATACCGCCACCAAATCGGCGAACCACCTCATGGCCAAACCCGCCAAGGGCCGTTAGGAAGTGGGATTGAGTCGACCCGTGCTCCGGAGTCGCCACGAATTCAACCGCGGCTACTGCCGACCCCGTCCAGACCCAGTAAGTGGCTCGGCGGGACTACCGTTTACAGTAGTTGTTGTTTCCGCGGAAGTCGAATTCTTGCCTCATCCACCGAGAGATGTTGGCACGATGCGTGTGGGAGATACGCACACGCGCGCAACTTGAGGCACGTCTCCATCTGTCGCTGACGGCGGCACATCAAGAACGCTTCGACGACCACCGTCTGAACGTGAGCCGGGGCATCAGTTCCCGTACATGGCCACCCAGTAGTCAGTTCCGTTGGCGGTCACGCCGTACCCAAATCCGGCCAACGTGTTGTGCGACGTGATGTTGGCCCAATGGCCTCCGCTGCCGCGCCAGCTCTGAAACGCACTGATTACCGTTGGTTGGCCCATGGCGATGTTTTCGGCGGCCAAGCCATGAAAACCGTGCCGCGCGGCACGTCCGTCCGGGCCTCCATTGCTGTAATGGCTGAAATCGCCTGTGCGGGCCATGTACCAGGCGTGATCTTGTGCGGCCTTCGTGAGTTCGGGCGACATTTTCTGGGGTGGCAAGCCGACGCTCGCTCTCAACCGGTTGTTTTCCTGCAGCATCTTCACCAGAGTCGGATGCTCATGCAGCGGCACCCGCGCCGGCTCAGGCTCGACCAGATTCGCCATCTGAGCGCACACAACGACCGTCACCAGACTCCAAGTTCCCATACGAATGCTCCTAGCCTAGATTCAATTCTCAAAACAGGAAGAATGTAGCGAGTTTTTGGGGGGCCTAGAGTGTGGCAGATCACGCCGGCTGGTCAAGTCCCCGCGACAGGCGTGTGGGGGGGCTCAACCAGTGAGAGGTGTGCATCCGGACCAGCAATCGGTCGGGCGTGCTAGATAGGACTGCGCCGAAACGTCCGACTGCGCTGACAAGCCAGTTTTCACTTTGCACGATTAGGATCGGCGAAGCAATAACGGGCAGATTTTTTCTCGCCCCTCACCTTTATCCTCTCCCCCGCTATTCGCTTCGCGGCGGGGGAGAAGAGACAATACGACAGTTATGGCTACGTCGATCCTTAGGTTATTTGGTCCTATTGGACCTGCGCTACCCGCTCTTCGTGGGGGATTCTGTTGTCGCGGACGCCTCCTCCTGCTGAGATCGTGTGCGCAACATGGCATCGGCGATTTTATAGGCTCGCCTGGCGATTTCATTGTCTTTGTCGTCCTCGCTCATGGCTCGGTCGGCCCGGATCTCCATGCCGTGCGTGATGAGTCCCTGCATGGCCATGGCGGCCAGCCAATCATAGGCGGTGATCCCAGGGTGTCTGGAGCCCACGGGCACGGGGTAGGCCGAGGATTGAGGGTCAAGCTTGGTGACCGAGGATGGGGTGATAGGGGATGTAGGAGATGGCACGATGCGAATTCCTTGACGAGCCGGACAATGTGAACGGATTATGCAGCGCAACGGGCAACTCAACCGTTCTCGGATGGCGGTGGCCCTGTCGTCGGGCAACACTGCTGGGCAAATCTACCTTTTTTGTTAGGTGTCGCGGCGCAGCATCAGGCAAGTTGTTTTCGGAACCGAGAGATGGCGAGGAAGAGGACCACGAAGCCGCAGGCGATCAGTCCGGCGACCCAAGGCAGGAGGTCCAGCAGGTCGGCTCCCCGCAACACGATCCCTCGCAGGATTTCAATGAAATAGGTAGCCGGGATACCGAACGTGATGAAGTAGATCGGCGGCGGCATTTCTGCTCGAGGAAATACAAACCCCGACAGCAGCACCGAGGGAAGCATGATGACGAAGGCGAATTGAACGGCTTCCAACTGTGTCTTGGAAACGGTCGAGACCAGAAGGCCCAGGCCGAGTGAGCAGACCATGAACAGCATGGATAACGTGAGCAGCAGGGGAATGCTCCCGTTGATGGGCACTCCAAACACATAAACCATGACCATGATGACGATCAGCAACTCGATGAAGCCGACGAAGGCGTACGGCAACAGCTTGCCCAGCAGCAGACCGGTTCTTCCCACCGGCGTGACAAATAATTGCTCCAATGTCCCCAACTCCCGTTCACGGACCACGGCAAACGATGTCAGGAACAGGGTTACGAGTTGCAGAATGATGCCGATCAAACCGGGTACAAAGAAGAAAGCGCTTTCCAAGTCGGGGTTGTAGAGTAGCCGTGGACGAACGTCGATGGGCAGGCCCAGTTCGCCGGTCGCATCGCGTGATGGAGCGAAGTGAGCTGCTTCGCTGCGGGCTCGCGCCACGGAGATCGAGAGATTGACTCCCAGCAGTTTGGCCGTGGTCAAGGCCGTGGTCGCCACTTGCGAGTCGCTCCCATCGATCAGCACCTGCACGCTGACCTGTTCTCCACTCAGCAAGCGATCCGAGTAGTCTGGTGGAATCCGCAAGCCGACGCGGGCGCGGCCGGAGGTCATCGTTCGACGAAAGGACTCCTCATCGTGGACCTGATACTCCAACTTGAATCTTTCCGTGTTCACGAAGGCCTCCACCAGGCGACGTCCATCGGCTCGACCATCCTGATCGAACACGACCAGCGGGATATGTTCGATCTGTGTGTCGATCGCCCATCCGAAGATGATGGTTTGCATCACCGGGACGACGAGCATGAAGAAGAGTGTTGATGGTTGACGCCGGATGTGCGCGAATTCCTTGACCATGATGGCCATCAAGCCATCCGTGGTGCGTCCCACCTTGCGAACTCGATGGCCTCGCTTCGTTGACGGCTCGGGGGCAGGTTGCCGCGCGCGCGACGGCACACCGTCGCGTTGCTCGGTCGAGTTCCCTGCCGGGGAGTTTTCCGAGCCGCGTTGTCCCGTATCGAATTCCGCTGGCGGAGCGCCAACTTTTTGCTCGTCGCCTTCGATCAGGTCTGACGGTGCCGCGGGTTGCGCTGCGTGGTTCCGTTCCGCATCGCGGGTCAAGGTAACAAACACATCTTCCAGCGAGGGAGGGATTTCGCGGATCTCGACCGCACGTTCTCCCGCTTCGTGGATGGGCTCCAGGAGCGACTCGGGAGTATTCGAATCGGCGACCAGCAGGTGGAGCGTTTCGCCGAACAGCGTGGCATCCTGGATGCCGTCCTGACCACGATACCGCGTCAGATAGTGGGCTGGGTTGCGCACCCGCAGTTCATACCTGCGTGTTCCCGCCGGCGTGACGGCGGGCAGTTGTTTCAACTGCCCCGGTTTACCGCAGACGAGGAGCTTGGACAGGTGAATGTAACCGACATCGGTGCAGCGTTCAGCTTCATCCATGTAATGCGTTGTGACCAAGAGCGTGACGCCTTCACTTGCCAGTTGGAACAGCAAGTCCCACAATTGGCGACGCGCCACCGGGTCGATGCCCGCGGTGGGCTCGTCCAGGAAGAGCAGATCCGGCTCATGAATCAAGGAGCAAGCAAGGGCTAAACGCTGTTTCCAGCCGCCTGACAAGGTGCCTGCCAATTGGTGGACGCGGGGCTGCAGCGCCGCCAGATTGAGCACCGTTTGACAGCGCTGCTGAAGTCTCGCCCCCCGTAAACCGTAAATGCGACCATAAAATTGGAGGTTCTCCAATACGGACAAGTCAGCGTAGAGGCTGAACTGCTGGGACATGTAGCCGACACGACGTTTGATCAATTCCGATTCGTAGCGGACATCGTTTCCCAACACGGACGCATCACCGGAGGTCGGCGGTAGGATCCCCAACAACATGCGGATAATGGTCGACTTGCCGCTGCCGTTTGGCCCTAACAATCCGAAGATCGACGCCTGTTCAATCTGAAAGCTGACTTCACTCACCGCCACCAGGTCACCGAAGTGACGAGAGAGATGACGAACGTCAACGACAACATCAGTCATGGGCCCGACTCCGTTTCCGGCAGCCAGACGTCGGCAGACATACCAGGTCGCAGCTTTTTCTCGGGATTCTGGACCGCGACTTTCATGCGGAAGACGAGCTTGGATCGCTCTTCCGGTGTTTGCACGTTGCTGGGCGTGAACTCGGCCAGACGCGAAACGAAGATCACGGTGCCTTCGAAATCCTCCTCTCCAAAACTGTCGATCGAGATGCGGAGCTTCTGTCCCACGTTGACACTCAACCGATTCTGCGGAATATACGCACGCACCCAAATGTGGTTGTCATCCAACAGCGACAAAACCGGGGCCGAAGGGGGGACGAGGTCGCCCGGTTCCAAGTCGAATGCTTCGATCACGCCGTCTAGGGGGCTGTGAATCTTCAGTTCATCCAGTTGCCGGTCGATGGCCAGCAACGCGAACTGGGCGGCATCGCGAGCCGCCTTGGCGGCAGCCACGTCTTCCCGGCGATAGCCCTCTTGTTTCAGGTCCCAGGCCGCACGCGCTTCTTCCACCTGGGCCATCGCGCTCTCGAGATCCTCCTCTCGCGTACCGACCAGCAACAGGTCGAGCTCCTGTTCCCGCAGGGACACCATGTCACCGGCTGCTTCCAGGCTTTCTCGCGCCTGATCCAGTTCTTCCTTGGAGGCGGCACGGTTATCTACCAGGCGGTTCACCCGATCGTAGCTCTTCTTTGTCAGCTCCTGCCGCGCGTGTGCCACGCGCAACTGAGCTCGAGCAACCTCGATTTCTTGTTCGCGGGGGCCCTCGACAAGCTTCTTGTGCTCGGCCTGGATTTGTTCATAGTGAGCCTTGGCTTGCCGGATCTCTTCGGGACGAAAACCGTTCTCGAGGCGGTGGACTTCGGCCTGCCGCGCTGCCAACGTCGCGACCGCCTCGTTCTTCCGTTCCATCAGATCGAATGGTTCGAGCTCGACCAGGACCTGATCCTTTGCGACTCGCTCTCCCTCTTGCACGTGCACGACCGCCACGCGCCCGCCCACGCGCGAGCCCACGCGGATTTCGTCCGCCTCGAGGAATCCGCTCACCTTGTCCGGTGCAGGAACATATTGGCTGTAGACAATTGCGGACACCAGTAATGCCGCCACAACGACAAATGCAAGGAAACGTCTGATCATGGCACTTCCAAGGGGTGCGGATTCCAGAGGGGAGACTTCCAAGACCTCGCGACAAGCGTTGGCCTGCCTGTCTGTCTCTCCGTTCCTCACGCCGGTTTCCAGGGAATGACATCATAGCCGCCGGACGCAGGTCTGTCTTGACGGGGCGCGACCTGGCAGGTGAACGCGTCGATGTCGGCATGTGGCGGTGGCGATTATCCAACATCCGCCAGGTCGATTTGGACCTGCATGACTGCGTCGGATTGCCGAAGAAAGGCATCCAAAACGTGAGGATCGAAGTGGGTGCCGCGCCCACGCTCCAAAATCTCCACGCACTTTTCCCGTGAGTAGGGTGCTTTGTAGGGTCGCTGGGAACTCAACGCGTCGAAGACATCCGCGACCGCCGTCATACGACCTTCAATCGGAATCTGTTCTTCCCGCAGCCCCAGGGGATAACCGCCGCCATCCCAATGCTCATGGTGCGTCTGGGCGATGGTGGCGGCTACCGGGATCAGCCAGGCAATCGCGTTTCCGGGTTCGATGAGATCCAGCTGGCTGCGCGTGCCGTAACGTTCCCAGGTACTGACCGGCGACTGCTGAATGATCCTCCTGCCAAAGGCGCAGTGTTGCTTCATGGTCTCGTATTCTTCGTCCGTCAGCTTGCCAGGCTTCAGGAGAATGGCATCGGGGATCCCAATCTTGCCGACATCGTGCAGCAGAGAAGCTTCCTCAAGTAGTTCGACGATCTCGTCTGACATGGCAAGTTCGCGAGCGATGATGCCGACGTATCTCCCCACACGCATGATGTGGTGGGCAGTCTCGTTGTCACGGTACTCCGCGGCCCGCGCCAGGGTTCCGACCAGCCCACGGCGCGAGGCCATCAATTCAGCGGTTCGTGCACGAACCTGCCGCTCGAGCTGGACCGAGTATCCTTCCAGGTGATCGTAATGTGCTTTCACGACTAACGCATTGCCGACGCGAAGGACCAGTTCGCTCGGATCGACCGGCTTGGTCAGAAAATCGGTGGCTCCCAGTTCCAACGCTTTTTGCTTGATACGGGCGTCGCCCACGGCGGTGAGTATCAAAACCGGCACGCGGTGCAGGCCAGCTTTCTCACGCATTTGCTGCAAGATCTCAATCCCGCTCACTTCCGGCATCATGATGTCCAGCAGTACGATATCGGGACGTTCCGCTTGAGCCATGTCGACGGCCGCGGTCGAGTCGGTGGTGGTGCGGAAATTGGTGTAACCGTATCCCTGCAAGTACTTCTGTACCACTTTGATGTTGATCGGCTCATCATCAACAATCATGATCTTGGCCGACTTGGTCGTGGCACGTGATGGCTTCCGATTCGCTTCCTGCCCATCGGATGTCGCCAGGGCCAGACTCGCGAGCCCGGGTGGATTCGTGGGCGAAGGGCCTTCCAGGACCGAAGCTGATGACAGATCGTAAGTCATAGGAGAACAACTGCTTGAGTGTTAGTGCCAGGACGTTCGCCCCGGTTCAAGTTTTCTGGGACGTTACACGGTCTCGCGGTGCGGCTGCTTCGTCGAGCCCTGTACGGTGATAAGACTCTCCCAAGGGAAATCATAGACTGCGCTCGGCATCCTCCGGGGCTTGTCGGTACGCGAAACGGGGGAATCTGTTGGCGGTTGTAATGATTGGCGTGGAAGGTATTGATTCTGCGATCCATGTCCATCAATATGAGGTATTGACCGCGATGTCTGGGACCACGATGCACCTGGTGATGATCTCAATTTCGCTCAGAATCGCCTCTATTTGCTCATCCGCACCGCCCGTTCGTGCGAGTTGCTCGAGTTCTTTGGCCAGGTCGGTGAACGCGTGAAAGCCGGCCGTTCCGCCGGACCCTTTGAGCCAGTGAGCCAACTGGGCGAGTTCATCAAGATCCCGCTCCGAAAACGCCTCCCGCATGGCTGACGATTTCTGCCGCAAACGTGATTCAAACTCGGCGATGATCTCACAGAATTCCACGTCGTCGGTGGGCAGGGAAGAGTGAACGGGACCCCGTGCCAGATCGTCGTCGGAGGCGACGACTATTTGCGGCACTTCGCCCTCGGAGCATGCCAGAGGGCGGTCCTGGAGAATTTCTGTGAGCGATTTGACCAGTTCGTCCATGTCGATGGGCTTGGTAAGAAATCTGGTGCAGCCGGCACTTCGGCATTTCTGTTCAGTCCCTTTCATGGCGTCGGCAGTCAACGCGATGATAGGAGCTTCAAAGCCTTGTTCACGCAGAATCCTGGCTGCCGTATAACCGTCCATCACCGGCATCTGCATATCCATGAGAATCAAATCAAACGCTCGATGTGCCACAGCGTCGACCGCCTCCTTGCCGTGGCGTGCTGTCTGAACCGACGCACCGGCACGAGTTAGCACCAGATTAATCAGCTTGCGATTCGAATCGCCATCATCCACCACGAGGATGCGGGCAGACGGTAGTCGCGCTCCGGCCCTCTTTCTTGCCGGGGTCTTCTTAAGAGTCACGCTCAGCTCGTTCACACCGATTGTGCGAATCCCTTCCAGCGGACCCGTGTCGATGGAAAAACTGAAGACGCTTCCCTTTCCATATTCGCTACGCACCATCAGTTTGCCCCCCAACGCTTCCGCGAATCGGCGACTGATCGCCAACCCGAGACCAGTGCCCCCAAATCGTCTGGTGACCGAGGTGTCGGCCTGCACGAACGGATCGAAGATCTTATCGAGTGTTTCTTCCGGGATGCCGATTCCCGTGTCAATGACTTCTACTTGCATTTGTGGCATTTGTTTGTTCTTCGTCAACTGAGCAACAACTCGGACTCCACCCTTTTCGGTGAACTTGATGGCGTTGCCAATCAGGTTGGTCAGCAATTGGCGAAAGCGTACCGGATCGGTGGCAATCGTTTCGGGCAAACCGTGCGGTGCCTCGTACGTCAGAGTGATTCCCTTGTTTTCTGCCTGTCCCCGCAACACTGTGACCGCCTCATGTACCAACTGCAGGGGCGAGCATGCGATTCGCTCGACGGCCAGACGGCCTGACTCCACTTTCGATAAATCCAAGATGTCGTTGATCAGGTTCAGTAAGTGCTGACCGCTGGCGTGGATCGTATCCAGATATTCCTGCCGTTCCTCGGCGTCGTTCTCGAACCCGCGACGGAGCACATCGGTAAAGCCCAGGATCGCGTTCATCGGCGTGCGAATTTCGTGGCTCATCCTGGCCAGGAACTCGCTCTTGGCGTGATTCGCGGCATCGGCGGCTTCCTTCGAACGACTCAACTCCTGCTGCGTTTCCTCCAACTGTGTCACATCCTCGAAACTGGCGAGCACTCCGCGGCTCTTGCCGTCGGTTCCAGGAATCGGCGTGCAGTTCACCATGAAGGAACGGTTCCGCCCCCCGTGATCCATCAAGTAGAGCATGACTCCCGCCAGCGGTGTCTCGGCGCGGAACGCGATCTCCCAAGGGTACTCGTTGTGGACCGTGTTGTTGGGAAAAGTCCACGGCAATTGAGAAGCGGTTCGACCCAGGAGCTTTTCAGGCGGCTCGCCAACGATTTCTGCGAACGACTGATTGGCGAGCATGATGCGCTGGTTGTTGTCCAACACCAGCAGACCTTCTGCCAGCGTGTCGAGTGCCGATCGAACTCGCCCAGGTACCACCTTCGAAGGATCGAGATGCTGCAGCGTCTTGCGAAGGTAGATGCTGCAGAGCAGGAAGGTCGCCGCTCCAATGAACGTGACCAGCTGTGTCCGAGGGCTTGCGATGTAGCCCCACAGGCCGGTGGGTGAGATAGGCGCAAAAACGAGTTCCACCGTCCCCCAGATTTCGTCGTTTGCACGGAGCGGAACCATCACCTGCGTGTCGGTGGACTGGCCGTCCGCAAGTGGCTTCCAGAGAGACTGGTGATTTCCCGCCTCGGCCACTAAACGGCCGTCTGCTCGGCGCACGGCAGCCGAATGGATATCTGCATTGCGTTCGACAATCAAGTCGATAATGGCCTGCAGTCGCCGTAGATCGCGCTGCCGCACCACGGCTGAACTGTTGGCGGCGATGGCTTCACACAACTGAGTACGTCCATGCATCGCCACACTGCGGTAATCGGGCATAATCCCGATGTTCAACGCTATCAACACGACGCTGACAACGGTGCTCGTCAGACCAAAGTTCAGTCGAGATCTCGCTGAAAACATGGTTGCTGCTTCCACACGGGCGGGAGAAAGCGAGTTGCGTGACACGCCTAGTGTCCCGCAAATTGGTGGGGATGCACCGGCCGTTTCAAGTAGTTGTTGGCCTCACAGATCAAACACTTCTGGGCTTGCGATGCGTTCATGCCGTGGCTCGTGAAAGCATAGTTTGCTGCAAATGCGGTGAATGTGGTCCCCGCCCTGGATCACCGCCATAAGTTGTTACTTCCGTCGAACCGTAATTGATGTGCTGCTCTTGCCCCGGAAACCGAAAACGCGGGCTTTGCCACTCGTAACGGCTGGCGCACTACATCATCCTCAGTTGCCACTCAGACCGGTGCTGAATCGGCGTGCCCCGATTGCAGGATCGATTCAAGCGACTCGCCGTCCGCGTTCAGGTAATCTGCGTTCGTGGTCTCCAGAATCGGTAACGGGTCAATCATGCGCCAGGCGGGCATCTGAGCGATCAGGCTCGTCAACAGATATCCGGCACGCACCGTCCACAAAACGTACCAGACCGTCAAGCCTGTCGCGGCACTGAACGCAGAATCGATCAGGATTTGGTGGAACAGACGGTCATCTTTGAGCAGGTCATTGAGGTCGCCCAGATCTTCCCACACGGTCATCGTGAGGGCCTCGTCCGTGGTTACGGTAGCTGCCGCCGCCGGCACTTCGACAGGTCCGTCTGACGACTCCATAAACTCTTCGCCATAACGAGTACGCGAGCTCGCTCGCGCACCGCTCAGATCGTCAGATCCCGCATTCAGCGACGCGATTGACGATAACTGGGAAAGGTCTTCCTCACCACTTGTCTGGTCAGCAGTCAGCAAACCCCTTTGCCGGATACGCAATTGAGAGGATGCTTCAGATTCCAAAATGGCATCTGGTAGTTCGGCATTCACGAGCAATGAGAGCTGTGAGGAAGGATCAATCGTTCTTGGCCCAGATGGCGTACTCGGGGCCGTGTCGTTTCCGGGTGTTGTGTCGATTGGCGAACCAGGTGCAACCACCTTGATCACCACCGAAACTCGTCCCGAGACCGCATCGCCATCGGTTGCCACATAAGAAAACGTGTCATTGCCAACGAAACTCGGGTCTGGGACGTAGCGAAATGAGCCATCAGGATTCCATTCAAGCTTGCCGTGCCTTGGTTGGCGCACGACAATCGCGGATAATTCGTCGCCGTCAATGTCTGTGTCGTTGGCCAGGATGCCGGGTGAGTTCGCAACCAGTACTTCGTCACCGCGAACCGTATAAGATTCCGCAGTTGCGACAGGCGCATCGTTCATCGCCTTCACTTCAACTCCAAAAGTCTCTGTGACCGTCAAACCTCCCGAGTCTTGCACAACAAGTGTGATCTCTGATGAACCGTTCGCGTTCGGAGCGTAACGCAGCACGAGCAGGCCCTGGCTTTGATTAATGAAGACGTGGGTGAACAACTCTGGGTGTGAAACATCAACCACGGCGTAAGACAATTGGTCGTCGAGGTCTTCTGCATCGTCAAATGCAGCAAAAAGATCTACTGTCGTGAATGGCGTGTCTTCGTTAACTACAATATCGTCAATCCCCACTGTTGTGGGCGGATCGTTGACGGCCTGCACATCGATGTTGAGACTGCCGCTGTCCGAGAGTGCGCCTCCCAGACCGGTGTTGTTCTGGTCGTTGACGCTGATACTGAGGGTGTCGGTACCGTGGAAGTCCAGGTTGCCGCGGTAGGAGAGGGTGGCCAGCGCGGCGTTGAGATCGGTGACGGTGCCGGTGAAGGTCATGCTGGCGTCGGCCGTTCCATCGCCGCTGGAAAAGGCCAACCCGCTGGTGTCGCCGAAGGTGAGTGTGCCGTCGTTGACCGAGAGAGTCACTTGCAGGGAGCCCGCGCCGGCATCCACGTCGCCCAGGGCAATGCCGGTCAGGGCCAGGTCGGTATCTTCGTTCACGCTTTGGTCGGCCGGCAGCGTGAGCTGGGGCGGATCGTTGACGGCCTGCACATCGATGTTGAGACTGCCGCTGTCCGAGAGTGCGCCTCCCAGACCGGTGTTGTTCTGGTCGTCGACGCTGATACTGAGGGTGTCGGTACCGTGGAAGTCCAGGTTGCCGCGGTAGGAGAGGGTGGCCAGCGCGGCGTTGAGATCGGTGACGGTGCCGGTGAAGGTCATGCTGGCGTCGGCCGTTCCATCGCCGCTGGAAAAGGCCAACCCGCTGGTGTCGCCGAAGGTGAGTGTGCCGTCGTTGACCGAGAGAGTCACTTGCAGGGAGCCCGCGCCGGCATCCACGTCGCCCAGGGCAATGCCGGTCAGGGCCAGGTCGGTATCTTCGTTCACGCTTTGGTCGGCCGGCAGCGTGAGCTGAGGCGGATCGTTGACGGCGTTGACAAGGATACTTGCTGTTTCTGTAGCCGAGCTGAATGCATATTCTCCACCGTTCGCGGAGACATCGATTTCTGTGTTGCCGATGTTGTTGCTCGTCAGATCCCATGCCCGGAACTCAATTTGTCCACCTGTTCCGCTATAGTCCGCCGTCGGCAGAAAGCGAATTCTGGAAGTACTGCCTAGCAGGACGGCAGAACTATTGTCAACGCTTCCAAAGGCCTGCCAGTTACCATCAGCATTGGCGTCATACTGCCATGTTCCGTTGCTGTTGTCTATGTCGATTACAGCGATGCCTTCCATTGCTCCCGCATCGGGATCGGTAATGCGATCATCGCCGGCACTGGCAAGAATCTCAGTGACGGTGTTGCCTGAGTTACTGAATGCATCTTCGAGGATCGCCGTCAGCGACAAGGCTCCGCCGCTGTTGATCACTGGGGCATTGTTGGGAGGTGCAACAACGTATGTGATGTCAATGTGATCGAGGAAGATGGAACCGGTCCCCGTTGCAGTGGACTCGAAACGGATTTGCGTATCGGCCGCCATGTGGGAAGACAAGTCGAACGACTGCGCCTTTCGGAAAAGCATCGAGTCCTTGGTCTATTGTGTGTATGGTGACCCAGGACGATCCTCCGTTGGATGAAACCTGAACCTCAAGCGTCGAACCGAGGAAACCGGTAGCGTCGTGCCGTTGATAGTCGAAGTGCAAAAAGGCCGACGATGCCGAGCTCAAGTCCGCTTCGCGATACAAACCGTGTCCGGCGACGGCATTGATTTCCAGGCAGTGGGAGCCAATCATATCCAAATCGTAGTGGGCAATGCGTACTGCTCCCGCGTCCTCTCCGTCTGCTTCACCAATCTCATGCCAGCCATCCGTCCAGTTGACGGATCCTAAGCTTCCGGTGTAGGTATGCGATTCAAACCCGTCGTAGAAAAACTCAACGGGCAGGATGTGGACCCACAACTGCTGACTGTCAGGGGAGAGGATTTGTGCCGATTCAATCAAGCCTGTCGAGAATTCCAGATCCCAGTCGCCGCCGAGCGATTCATGTCCTGTGACGTCGATGCTGGCCGCAACGTCGGCTCCCGTCAGCGCGCTCAGACTTTGCAGGAACGCCTGCCCATCGGGGGTTGAAGCGAGATCACATGCATACAACATCAAGTCCGCATCAGATGCCAGCGCGTCGCTCCAATTTGCGATGTCCTTAGCATACGCATTCATATGGTCGGCATCGAGCCAAACGTTACCCAGCCTGACCGATCCGTCGGTACCGTGCGACACGATGTGAACGGCATCCAGTTGTTCGTATTGATCCAGCACATGACTTATCTGCTCGACACCATCGCTGCTGCCATCAAGTTCTATGAGGTCAAGCTGTGTGGCATCTTCGCGACCGTCGATAATCTGATCGAGCAATTCCTGGTAACCGTCGATTGACGTGTCGACGAAAGCCAGTTCGTGACGTTGATGTTGTTGGACATCTTGGTCTGTCCACTCGACGAGCGTGTCGGTTTCGGAAAGTGGGTGATCTGTATCGACATAATCTGTATCGACATAGTGGTCGAGATCGGTCCCGTCCGATACCAGAGGCAAGTGCGCGGTATCTGCCGATGCTCCGTCCACTTCCACCGGTTCATCCAGATCCGCATCTGACATCCCGTCAACTGCCAGCGGCGTGGCACTCATCAAGATCCGATCCTCCAATTCTGTCAGATCGAGTATTGAGTGACCTGAGGCCTGTTGGAGCGACGAGTTCGAGACGCCTATTAAGCCACGAAGCGCAGATTGAGTTCGCCCGATTAATTCTTGCCAAATCATGCTTGCGGTCCTGGAGGACAGACAATGGACGGAAGTGACCGAAGTGCAGAGAATCAGACGCGGTGGACGGAGGCGGTCACAGGTGATATTGAAAGGATACTTCAGGTATTGGCTTTTGAAGGTGAGTTTGGTGTCGCGACTTAGCCAAGTGTTCCAGCGACCATCTGTCAGTTCGTAGCGGTTACGTGGACTGGGTGGGCTTTTGGGCTGCCGCCCGAGGAAGCGCCAACGAAAGCCCCGATTTCCGGGTGGCAGCCGCGCGACAGACTTTCGCGTCGGCATCAAAGTCGCCGAGATTTCAGTTTGATCGTCAGCCTACGCGATCGGTTCGTAGCCCTGCTTCGTTAGATGTTTCCTCATTTCCCCCTCTTGTGTATTCGTGCAACACAACGAGCGGCGAGTTATTTCCTTGGCGATTGGTGCCGATTGTGCCACTTGTACGGCATCGATGATGGAATAATGTTCTGTTGGCTGTGTCAGGTACTATTGAGGCTGCGGACATCGCGACGAATGAAACAATTGTCCAGAATGCGCGGATCGATCGGCCGGGAGCGATAGGACATTGGATGTCGAACGCCACGATCAGGACGATTCCGAGGCGGGAACGGGCGGGCAGATCGACCGAGATTCTGGTGTGAGGTTGTCAATGACTGTTGCCGCTGGTCGGTGCCCGAGACAGATCTGAAATCCATGGCCCGTGCCTGCACGCCTCATGCTGTTACTCAGGTCGGCAAGAGATACGTGCTTCGCGATGGCGGGCCTCCTATCCCCTCGGTGTGCGGGGGTCAGCAGTCAAAGACGATTTGCGTTTGCAGTAGGATGGTTCAGCCGCTCATGCTCGACTTGACAGCACGGATGCGTTTTCTGATCTGCATGGCGATCGCGCTTTCCGCGGCGGGAGCTGATAGTGCGGTGTGGGGCCAGCAGGCTTCTACGCGGCGCGTGTCGGGTGCGACCTTGGCACCGGTGATCGATGCGCAAGAGTACCGCCAAATGCAATCGGCCGGCATTTCACAGCCGCAGCCGGCAGCTCAATCCATGGCCGCCGGTCCGCAACCGGTCCAGGTCCGAGAGGTTCTGTCGCGAAACGGAGCCCCGGTACAGTTTCCTTACCCGCAGATGCTGGAGGATGCCTCATCGGCCGAGTCGGTTCCGGGACGGCAAGAACTCCAAGAACTTCCGCAGGGATTTGTGCCCTGGTGGGAACCGCAGGTCAATAGTCGTTTGCGAGAAAGTGCCGAGGCTCATCCCATCGATCTCGATGCACTGATTGTCAGCGCACTCGCCTTTTCGCCTCGCGTGCGCACCGTCAGCGAGGACGTATTGATCCAGGAGACCGCCATTGTCGAAGCGCAGGCAGCATTCGATGTGCATGCCTTCATGGACTCCAAGTTCTTCCGCAAGAGCGAGCCGGTGGGCAACGTCTTGGAGACGGGTGACCCAGAGACGGGCAGCCCAAATCGGTTGCGGGAAGGTGATTGGGGTTATTCGGCAGGGTTACGCAAGCGGACTCCGTTAGGCGGGTCGTGGGAGTTTTCGCAGCGGATTGGGATGCGAGAGAGCAATTCACGGTTCTTTACGCCGAAACAACAAGGCAACGCCCGCCTGTCGCTGAGTTTTAATCAACCATTACTTAACGGTTTTGGCAAGGCATACAATACAGCATTGATCCTGTTGGCGGATATTGATACTTCGGTGGCGATGGACCAGACATCCGCCGCGCTGCAAACACAACTGATTCATATTGCGGAGGCATATTGGGAGCTGTACCTGCATCGATCGGTTCTGTTACAGAAGAATCGGCATTTGCAGCGGGCACAGATCATTCTGGAGCAGCTCACGCAGCGCCGCGAAGTAGATGCTCTGGAAAGCCAGATTGTGCGTGCTCGAGCCGCAGTTGCTGCTCGGCAAGCGGAGTTGATTCGCACGCTCGACAAGTATTCGCAATACCGAAGCCAGGATCCGGGGATTGACGAATTCTCCAGAGCTGTTGTCACGGCCCTATGCGGAATTGATCCCCTTGGACGATCCGTCAAGAGTGCCGGTGGTGGTCAACCTGCCCGATGCGATGGTCACTGCTTTACAATATCGACCGGAGGTTGACGCCGCTTCCCAAGAGATTCGTGCCGCGAGCGTCCGCTTGAACATGTCTCGTAATGAGCTGTTGCCAGCGCTCGACCTGGTCCTCGAAACCTACGTCAGTGGCTTGGATCAGGACTACGACATTGCCCAATCGCTGGCCGACCAATTCAGTGTCGGAGAACCGAGTTACACGGCAGGGTTGGTGTTTGAAGTTCCTCTGCACCGGCGTGCCGCGCGCTCGCTTTCAAAGGCGGCAGCTTCAGATGCGGCAGCTCACTCAGCGATTCGACGAGACTGTACAGACACTCTTGACGGACGTAGAGATTGCGGTTCGCGAAGTGGTGGCCACGTACCAGGAAATGGTCGGCAGGTACCGCGCGACAATAGCCGCGGAAGAAGAAGTGGCCTACCTGACTCAGCGGTGGGAACTGTTGTCCGGTGACGATAGGTCGGTAAGTTTCCTCTTGGAAGATCTGCTCGACGCGCAGGACCGCCTGGCCACGGAAGAATTTGGCTTCGCGCTCGCTCAACGCGATTACACTCTGAGCCAGACCACGCTCAAGCGAGCCACCGGGACGTTGCTGCGCCAGGAGCAGATTGAGCCGGTGCGCGCTTGCTGCAACGGCCTGCCAGAGCTGCGCTTCGAAAGAACGGCCCGCGTCGCGACCCCCTCGGAAATCCTTCCCCCCACCGCACCCGGCCTGCGGTAGCACTGTTCTGCGCCCCGGCCTCCGAACAGGCGTTCGTCTTGCTTTCACACGCATTCTCACTGCGCGTCAACATCGACGGCAGCCGTGAGCTACGTTTGAGCAATGATCCCTTTACAAAGTAGCGATTGTGCGCAATGTAACAACTGAAACGAAGACTCTGACATGACCACACACTTTGATCGACAGGCAGCGTCGGGTCGCGCGAGCACCGCCGTCGGGCAGCGATTTGGATGTACTGCTTGGGTGATTGCAGTTGTCCTTGTATATCAAGCTTCGGTGGCCGCCAATGAGGTGGATGGATTTACGGAACCCAACAGGAAGGTAAATGTGGCAGCCGTTGAAACGGGGACGATCAGCGCGATCCATGTCCGGGAGGGGGATGTTGTCGAAAAAGGGCAGATCCTCGTGCAATTGGACGACGCTGTTTACCGGGCGTTGCTGGCGATCGCGGAAGAAGGGATGCATTCGCGGGGCCAGCTCAAGTCGGCCGAGGCCGAGTTGAGCATGCGTCGGCAGCGGCTGGAGAAGCTGGAAGCACTTCGCATGCAGGGACATGCACGACAGGAAGAGGTTGAAAGAGCACAGGCCGATATGGAGATTGCGGAAGCTCGAGTACTCTCGGCCAACGAGTTGCTCGAAATCAAGCGGCTGGAATACAACAAAGTGCAAATCCAACTATCTCGCCGCGCGATTCGTGCGCCCCTTGATGGAGTCGTCAGCAGGTTGCACAAAGACGAGGGCGAGTTTGTCGCGCCGAACGATCCGTACGTCATGGAACTGGTGGAACTTGACCCACTTCTGGGAACCTTCTCGGTGCCGAGTCATCTGGCGGTCCGTTTGGAGAATGGCCAGCAGCTTTCCGTATTTCTGGAAGATGTACAGCAGTGGGTGGAGGGAGAAATCGAATCCATCGCGCCGGTCACGGATGCAGAGAGCGGAACGATCCGCCTCCGGGTGCGGATCGCGAACGGCAACGGCAAATTCCGCTCGGGAGAACGCTGCACCTTGCAGCTTCAATCTCCCGCGCCAGCCGCACGTCGCAGGCCACGAAGCTGACCTGCATCCTGTTCAGCACGCGAGAACAGCGACCACTGAAATCGCATTCCGACCAGGCCGAGTGGAAGTGCCATGACCGAAATCATGAGTCCTGATTCCAACAGCTGGGTCGTCGAGACCTGGTCCCACGGCATTCAAACACCGGAAGCGAATCGACCGCAGTCCGTTTCTTCCCGGGATGGAGAGGATTTGCAGGCCGAGATGATCATCCGTATGATCACGCAGATGCTGAGCTGTCCAGGTTCTGATGAAGCGTCACGTCTGCTGGCCAATCGACTCCAGCAGTTGCTGGGGTGCCGACAGGTTGCGATTGGGCTCTGTGCGCCGCCGCAGCGACGGTGTCGCATTCGCGGTCTGTCCGGAGTCGTGCGTTTCGACTCTCACAGTCGATTCATGGGCGAGATCCAGGACGCATTGGAGGAGACTCTGGTTCATGCCTCAGAAACTCAGTGGCCGCCGGCGGTCGATAACGAGTACCCGGCGCTGGCGCACGAGAAGCTGGTTGCCGTGTTGGGCGCACAGTGTGTGGCGAGCATGCCCTTACGAGACGACGATCACCGGATCGTCGCGGTGATCTTGCTGGTAGACGAGTCGGCCGAAGGGGCCTTTGACCTGCTTCATCGTTACGGAGTCGCGCTGGCGACGTGTCTGGAGGCGCTCGAACGAAACCGCCGCGGTTTCGTTTCGCGCCAGCTGCATCAATTACGCACCCACTTGCTGACGTGGCGTGGACGAGCGATTGGGTTGGCCGCGATTTGCCTGGCGCTGTTACTCGCCGCGCCCTGGCCCTACCAGATCAGCTGCCAGACGCAGGTACAGCCAGTAACGCGTCGGTTCGTTGTCGCGCCCTACGACGGAACACTTGACAAGGCGCTCGTCTCACCGGGCGACGTGGTACGGGCCGGAGACATTCTGGCGCGCATGGACGAGCGTGAAATTCGTTGGGAACTGGCTGAGTTGCAGACTGACTATGCACGGGCCGAAAAAGAACGTGACGCGGCGATGGCAGTGCACAAGACCGGTGCCAAACAACTGGCAGAACTTGGAGATGAAAAGACTCAACGTGCAGATCGCGTTGCTTGAACATCGTATCGAGAGCCTGGCAATCCGCAGTCCCATCGAGGGAATCGTGGTGGCCGGCGATATGGAGAAGGCCGAAGGAGCTCCGCTGACGATCGGACAAACACTGTTTGAAGTCGCGCCCCTGGATCGAATGACCGTGGAGGTGCGTGTACCGGAAGAGGACGTGTCGTATGTTACCCCGGGCATGCCGGTGGACGTCACTTTGGACGCGCTGGCTGATGAGACGATTTCGGGCAAGATCTTGCGCGTGTCTCCACAGGCGGAATTGAAGGATCACGAAAGCGTTTTCGTCGCGGAATTCGAATGGAAAAACCTTGATGGACGCCTGAGACCCGGTATGAACGGTTGGGCTGAAGTCACGGGACCGCGAAAGAGTCTGGGCTGGATCTTGTTCCATAAACCTTGGGCCAGTGTGCGCCGAGCACTCGCCTGGTAAGAATTCGAACTGTAATTCACGCGGTCCATGTAGCCGGTAAAGCCGCGTTCTCGTGGTTCGTTTCCCATCGGAAAGGGTTCGGAGTTCACATCCGGTGTGGATGGGCAAAACGACAGGCTTTTCCGGCGTCGGATCCGTTGGCAGGGGCCGGAAGGCTTGCACTTTGAGTGAGAAAGTACGTGCCCATGAGCCGTGAGCCAAGCGAACTGCCGTTAGTCAATAATTTGGACAGGTCCACGCCGGTCCTGCGCCGCGAATTGGTGTTTCGGCTGCAGACGTTCTGCGGCAAGCAGTGTTACGTCGTGGAAGATCCCGCCAGCGCCCGGTTTTTTCGGATCGGCCTGGTCGAATATGCGTTCATATCGCGACTCGACGGACGTCGGACGATCGGCGAAGTGCTGCGCGATACCATACAATCACGCGCGGATTGCGTGTTCACACCCTCCGATGCGCTGGCCATCTGCCAATGGGTGGTCCGTTCCGGGCTAACGCGGGACGAATCGACCGAGTCGCCGGGCGCGGTGCCGGCAGTCGCCGGATCACGT
Source organism: uncultured Planctomycetota bacterium (assembly GCA_963700575.1). Classification (GTDB taxonomy): domain Bacteria; phylum Planctomycetota; class Planctomycetia; order Pirellulales; family Pirellulaceae; genus JAJRVM01. Next base: position 67,461 of record CAVOYC010000008.1, read on the forward strand.
CGCAGGGGCGGACGCATTAGCCCACTCTCGGTACAGGTGCCTCTGTTTCATCCCGACCGGTTCTTCCAGCGGCTGGAGCCTTGGCTGACCTGGTGTTTTTCGTTTCCCGCACTGATAGGCTGGCTGTTTGTGGTCTGCTGGGCCGTGCGCGATGTGGTCGCTCATCATCATCAGCTGTCCGATGCGTCGTCACGTGTGTTGGCCGCGGAGAATTGGATCTGGCTGGGACTGGCCTGGATTGTGTTGAAGATCATTCACGAAGGCGGGCACGCTGTCGCCTGCAGGCGATTTGGCGGAGAAGTGCGTGAGGCGGGCGTCATCTTTATCCTGCTGGCTCCACTGGCCTATGTCGATGTGACGTCCAGCTGGCGGCTGCGCTCAAAGTGGGCCCGCATCGCAGTGGCTGCGGCTGGCATGTATGTCGAGGTATTTCTCGCAGCGGTGGCGACATTGGTCTGGGCACACGTGGCGCCTGGGGCCATGAAACAAGTCTGCTTGAACATGATGATCACGGCCAGCGTCATGACGGTGCTGTTCAATGCCAATCCACTCATGCGATTTGACGGCTATTACATCCTGTCGGATCTTCTGGAATTGCCCAATCTCTATGCGTCGGGCCAGCAATATGTTCGCTATGTTTCGCGAAAGTTGCTGTTCGGGATACGCTCGAATCGACCGACCTTCAATGGTTACCGCGGTATGTTCATACGAGTCTATGGAGTGGCGTCGTGGATCTGGCGAAATCTTGTGTTCTGGAGTCTCGTGCTGACCGCTGCCACACTCCTGAAGGGCGCGGGAATCGTCCTCTCGTTTCTCGCTATCACCATGTGGCTTCTGGCGATGGTTCGACGGATGGTCGGCTTTGCCTGCCGTGACTCTGGCGAGAGTCCCAGCTGGATTCGATTCGCGGTGGTGGGAGGTGGAGCCAGCGGTTTGGCCATCTGCGCACTCGTCCTCGTGCCCTGGCCGGGAGCCGTGACTGCTCCGGCGATCGTTCAGTATGCTCCCGAAACTGCCGTCCGCACAGAGTGCGACGGTTTCGTACGAGCGATCCATGTTCATGACGGGGCGTACATCGAGCTGGGGCAAACCTTGGTGGTCATCCGAAACGATGAATTGGAGCATGAACTTGCCGAGCTGGAACTGGGCATTGAACAATCGCGACTCAAACGACGCATCCACCAACGGCAGGGAGAGATGGCCAAGGCCCAGGCCGAGTCCGAACAACTCCGTTCGCTGGAAAAGCAACTTTCAGACAAGCGTGACGAAATGGATCACCTGATTGTTCGAGCACCTTGCGCGGGAAAGGTTGTTGGTCGGAACCTGGACGCGTTGGAAGGCACGTTCTTGTCCAAAGGGCACTACGTGTTGTCCATCGGCAATGAGTCAGCGAAGGAAGTGCGACTGTCGATCGCACAGCCAGATATCTTGGCTTTTCGCGCCCACACAGGTCGAACGATTCGAGTCTACCTGCCCGGCCGCGGCGTCCTGCAATCTCATCTTTCCAAAGTCGAACCGCGTGCTTCATCCACCCCCGCCCACATGTCACTCTGTGCACCGAATGGCGGAGTATTGGCCGTCCGCACGGTCGATCACGGTGCTGCCAAAACCAGTAGCGGCGGGTATGAGTTCCTGTCGCCGCGATTCACTGGAATCGTGCCCCTGGACGCGGACCAGAGCGAACAGGTTCGCGCCGGTCAGAGAGCTCGGGTCGCACTGCGTCAGAGTGAGAACGTGGGCGAACATCTCTATCAGTTGTTGAGCGACTGGGTCAACACCAAATTGCGGCGCCGATCACACCGTGTGGTATCGAGAGTTCACTGAATGCGAGGGGACCGTTTGTTCGCATCTCCGCGAACTCCGCGCCCTTGCGTGCGCCTGACCCCGGATTGAGTTTGCCGGCTAAAACGTTAGGCTAATACTCCGGTGAAGGCGGTGGTCCCGCAAGGCAGACTTGAAATGCCGAAGATCTTGTGACCGGTTCGCGACTGCGTCGTGCAATCGTCAACACGTCATCTTGGAGACCACGCTGGGATATCAACAGGTCAAGGCAATCAGTCAAACGGCGTTTTTTTTGCATGAGATGAGTATGAGTAAGATACAGGCCGCGGTGATCGGATCCGGATTCATTGGCCCGGTACATGTCGAGGCGTTGCGTCGCGCCGGAATTGACGTCGTTGGAATTCTGGACGTCAACTTCGAGCGCACTGAGGCAGCGGCCGCTCGACTTCAGCTGGCCAAGGCCTATCGCGATCTGGATGAACTCTTGGCCGATCAAGAGGTGCATAGCGTTCACATCGCTGTTCCCAACAAGTATCACTACGAGATGGCCAAGCGAGTTCTGACTGGGGGCAAGCACGTGATGTGCGAGAAACCTCTGGCGATGGACAGTCGCGAGTCGGCAGAGCTCGTGCAACTAGCCGGCAACTCGGGACGGGCGGCGGGTGTGAATTACAACATTCGCTACTATCCCCTCTGCCTGGAGGCGGCGGAGCGAGTGCGGGAGGGAACGTTGGGTAACCTGTTTCACGTGACGGGAAGTTATGTCCAGGACTGGCTGTTTCATGATACCGACTTCAACTGGCGCGTCGTCGCGGAGGAGGGCGGAGCGTTGCGCGCGGTGGCCGACATTGGTACGCATTGGCTGGATTTGATTCACGCCATTACGCAACTGGAAGTGGAAGCCGTGTGTGCCGACCTGAGCACGATCTATCCCGTGCGACAACGACCACGCGGTGTGGTGGAGACTTTCAGCGGAAAAGAGGCTCCTCAGGTCGCAGCCGAGCCGATGAAGGTTGACACCGAAGATTACGGTTGCGTTCTGCTCCGTTTTGCCGGCGGTGCGCGCGGCTGCCTGTTCGTGTCTCAGGTTACGGCAGGTCGAAAAAACTGTCTGCGTTTTGAACTGGCCGGGGCACGGCAGGCGATGGCCTGGAACAGCGAGTCACCCAACGAGTTGTGGGTCGGCCATCGCGATGAACCGAATCAGCTGCTGATGCGAGATCCGGCGTTGCTCGGTCGGCGGGCCGGCCAGTTTGTCAGCTATCCCGGCGGACATAACGAAGGGTTTTCCGACACCTTTAAACAGTGTTTTCGCGACTTCTACGCGTACATCGAGGCGGGAGATTTTTCGGCCACACCCACGTTCCCGACATTTGCGGATGGTCATCGAGAAATCGTCCTCTGCGAGGCGATATTGCAGAGCCACCGTCAGCAAGGCTGGATTGAAATCGAAAGGAACCAGTGCTGAAACTCGGGTCGGCAATCGTACTCAGTAACCGGCGGCCTGGCCGTCTTTGCGTGATTCGGAAGCGCCGTAATATACATCTTGCTCGGCGTCGTAACGGATGGCCTGGTAGCCACCGAAGACTCCCAAGGCGTGACGGATCTCGTGCCCCATTTTCAGCAATTCGCGGACCGTTTCGTACGGGAACCCCGACTCCAGCTGAACCACCCCCCCATCCGTCATGCGCTCTCCGGTCGGCTGGGAGGAGCCGGTATGGACGACGCGCGGTGCGTCCCCCGCTTCCTGCAGGTTCATGCCGAAGTCAATCAGGTTCATGACGACTTGAGCGTGAGCCTGCGGCTGCGTGGCGCCACCCATGACACCAAAACTGATCACGGGCTGCCCCTCTTTCGTGATGAATGCCGGGATGATCGTGTGGAACGGCCGCTTGCCGGGTGCGTACGTGTTGAAACGTCCCTCAGTCAAATCGAACAGTTCGCCACGATTCTGCAGGCAGAAACCAAGCCCGTCGGGGCAGAGTCCCGAGCCGAACCCGCGGTAGTTGCTCTGGATAAGCGAGACCATATTTCGATCTTTGTCGGCAACGGTCAGGTAGATCGTATCTCCTTCTTCGAGCGAGGGGTTGCCAGCCGCGTAGCGGCGTGCCGCGCGGTCTGGCTGGATCAAAGCTCGACGACGCTCGGCATAGTCTCTGGAAATCAGTTGCGCCACCGGAATCTTCTGGAAATCTGGATCCGCATAGAAACGGGCCCTGTCTTCAAAGGCCAACTTCTTGGCCTCAATAAAATAGTGCAGATGCTCCACACTTCCAAATCCCGCGCCGGCGAGATCATACCCCGAAAGAATATTCAGGATCTGCAGTGCCGCGATGCCTTGTCCGTTGGGAGGCAGTTCCCACACGTCGTACCCACGGTAGTTCGTGGAGACAGGCTCGACCCACTGCGAATGGTGCGCGGCCAGGTCTTCATACCGCAAGAACCCTTTCTCGCGCCTCATGAACTGGTCGATTATCTTGGCGATGGCACCTTCGTAGAAGGCACCTCGGCCCTGGGCGCCGATCAGTTCGAGTGTATCTGCCAGGGCGGGATTACGGAACAGCTCGCCCTTGCGGGCGCGCGACCACCAGGCATGAACGTTTCCTTGAAGCCAACATAGTCCTGGAACTCGCGGACACCTTGCGACCAGTGGAAGGCGATCACTTCCGACACCGGGAACCCGGCGCGCGCGTACCGGATGGCGGGCGCCAAGATCTGCGGCATGGGCAGTCTGCCAAATCGCTGGTGGAGTTCGAACCAACCGTCTACGCAGCCGGGCACCGAAACGGGTAGCACCCCATATCGAGGAACTGAGCGCAGCTGCCGTGTGCGAAATTCTTCGAGTGTCAAACCTTTCGGGGACCGTCCGCTGGCGTTGAGCCCGTAGAGTTCCTTCGATTTCGCGTCCCACACGATCGCGAACAAATCACCGCCAATGCCGCAGCTGGTCGGCTCCATCAATCCTAACGCCGCATCCGCCGCGATCGCTGCATCAATCGCGTTTCCGCCGGCGCGCATGGTCTCCAAAGCGATCTGTGTAGCCAACGGTTGGCTGGTGGCCGCCATCGCCTGTGGCGCTATGACTTCCGAGCGGGTGGCAAATGCGCGACCCGTTTCCCGGTCTTCCCCTGTCGCTGAGTGAAAAGATGCCAAGACAAGACAGATCATGACGATTCTTGTGCCACGCGATACCATGCTGAGACCTCATCGAGTTACTTGTCGTGATCACTGGTGCTTGTGACTTTGCCCATGAAGGTCAACGCTTCGCGGGAAGACCTCAATCGCCAGTGCCTGCCAATGGCTGTGATTATCAAGAACGAGCTGAAACGGGTCAACTTTTCGGGTTGCACAAGCTTGGGTCGCTTTGCCTGTCATCCGCTTGCGGAGCATCCGCGGCGGCACGATCAGGGGCTCAAAGTGTTAAAACGCGGGAGATGAGCGCGACCTTGATGGCCGACCTGGTGGCTCTGGGATGGGGGAAGGGGGTAAATATAGCGGTTTCGCGGCTTCCTCGCACAGACACTCCGTTCAATGGACGATATAGCATCTACGAAGGCACCAATCATTCCGTTTCGCAAGCAGCTCTCACGCTCAACGTGCCGCGCGAGGATGTTCGCCAGTATGTGGAACGAGTGGCAGCCCCTTCCAGGCGGGGGGAGGTTTCTGACCACGGACTTGGGGGAAGCTGGACGTGCTTACCAGACTGATCTGCAAATCGTCACCGCTCATCGTGATTCTGGCAGCTCTTGCCGCCGTGAGTCAGGCGGCGAACAAGCCCCATTCGAACTCTGCGCTGGAGTGGGATCAGGACGTCCGCACCGCCTGGAAATCCGCCCTGCAGGCGAATCGGCCGCTGCTGCTGTTCGTCACCATGGACGGTTGCCTTTATTGCCAGAAAATGAAGCAGACGACATTGCTTGACAGGCAGGTGGTGAGAGATCTTCAGACTCAATTCGTTCCTGTGGCGGTCAATGTCAAAGACCAGCCCGAGCTCATAAAACTTCTGCTCGTCAAGTCTTTTCCGACGACGGTGATCATCGAAACGAATGGTGACGTCATGGAGTCGATTTCGGGCTACCAGACCCCGAAGCAGTTGCGCGATCGCTTGAGGTCAACGTTGCGTCAAGTCGCGAACGAGCGGCGCGCAACCTGGTCCAGATGAGACCGTCAAGCCAGGCACTCAAGACACTGGCGCCGCCGGATACTTGTTCATCAAGTGCAAGACCTCATCGATCTGCGGCGGTTCTTCGAAGCCGATTGTCATGGCGTCCAACAAACCAAGAGATTGGGCGAATTGGATGCAATTGTCTCGTTCATCCACAAGCGTGCCTTCGCCGAGAATCTTCATGCCAATAATGGCCTTGCCGTTCTCCCGAGCCCGTTTCAAAACCGGAACTACGTCGTCCGTCTTGCCATCCATCTTGGCTCCCCTGGGATTGATCCGCGCAGGATGACATCGACCCAGGGAGAATCAGCCGCCGTTTTCAGGGCATCCAGGTGGTGGCACGACACTCCAACTGCCTTCACCTTGTTCTTGGCTTTGGCGTCGTTCATCGCGTCCATGTATGGCGCCAGCTGCGATTCCCAATCCTTGGTGGTGAGGCAATGCAAGAGGACGATATCGATGTAATCGGTCTGCAGTTCGTGTCGAAACCGTTCCAGCGTCGTGGAACAAACGCCTTTGCACCATGGCTCGGCCTGCCCCTGCGGGCTGCCGGTGTCGTATCGCCACCAGAGCTTTGTGAGCAGCGTGAACTTGTCGCGATCTACGGCGTTAGCCCCTGCGGACTGGGCGATCGATTTCATGGCCTCGCGGTAATAGATGTGGGTTCCGTACAAATCTGCCATGTCGAAAAAGGTCAGCCCGCGGTCAAAGCCGTGTCTGATGAGTGCCTTGAAGTTGTCGAATCCCATCCGCGTATGGTTCGACTGACGATTACCTCCACTCATGCCCGTCCCCTGGCCGACTCGTGACATCGTGATCCCGGTCTTGCCTAATGGAACCTGCGGTGGTGGTGCGGGAGCCTCGTCGGAAAACGCGAGAGCGGCTGGCGTTTTCATCGCTCCCAGGCACGTGGCGGCACCGGCACTCGCGGCGATGAAATTGCGTCGGCTGATGGGGTTCATATGCATTCTCCCTCTTGAGCGGCAGCTCGTGATCGGTTGTCGGTCCTAGAAGGGTCCAAAGATCTCCCCGTGGACATGGCGGTACGGGGTAACACCCGCCCCGATTGTCGGCCCATCGTCTTCGGTCCTCGGCACCCACGTCATGATAGCGAATCCAAATAGCGAATCCAGGGATATTCTGCAGCGACGTCGTGGGGCTGTGCGGATCAATTACCTAAAGAGTTTGCCACACCACCATGTTACCAGGCGGAAGAATGTATTGTCTGGCCATGCGAGCCGGTGGCCGCTCTCCGCACGCTCTGAGGCGGCTGAGCCGGCGATTACAACACACGGGTTGGCTGCACAGCGGATCCCCGGTGGGAAGGGGGGCTGGCACGCTGTTTCAAAACGAGATGAACGACTAGAATGCGCTAGGTTGGACGCTCGCGCACACTGAGCATCGTCCGCCTTGGCCGGGCCGCGCGGCGGGCGTGAATCAGGCGAGACCAGTGTTTATTGGTCGTGTTTGATGTGCCTTCGAAGATCGGTGCCGTGGTATGCCCGACGACGATCAACCAACCAAGCAAGCAAACAAACCCATCCGCCGTTTCAATTGGGTCCCGGAAATTTACGCTTATACGGGAGTGCTACCATGACCTGCGTCCATCTGAGAAAACTGTACGAACTGTGCCAGACCCATGAGTTGAGATTGGGGGGAGCAGATTTGATCCACATCGTCTGCCATGAATGTGGTGAAAAAGAGGTCTGTCCGTCCGGGCTTATGGACGAGTTGGCTGAGGAAGCCGGCCCGGGCGGGACCGAAGAGCAGGAATCGAAGTGACGCCGATGTTCCAGGAACGTCCCTGCGTGGTCTTCGACGTTGATGGAGTGTTAGTCGATTCATACACCGCTCACTTTCAGAGCTGGCTGGCGTTGGCGGATGAACGTGGATGCCACCGAATGACGGAAGACGAGTTTCGAGCGACGTTCGGCAGGACGACCCGTGAGACGATCACCACATTGTGGCCGGCAGAAAATCTGTCGCCCCAAGCAGTCTCGGAGCTGGACGATCTTAAGGAAGAACTGTTTCGCGACATGCTGCGCACCAATTTTGAGGCCATGCCGGGTGCCGCGTCACTGATTGCGGAACTCAAAGGTGCAGGGTTTGGCTTGGCGGCCGGTTCCTCCGGACCACCCGAGAATGTCTATCTGGTGCTCGATCAACTGGAACGTCGGGACTTCTTCGATGTGGTGGTGACCGGGGTCGATGTCTCGCGTGGCAAGCCCGATCCGGAAGTCTTCCTCACCTGCGCCCGGCGGCTGGATGTCTCGCCCACACGATGTGCCGTGATTGAGGATGCCGTGGTGGGAGTGCAAGCTGCCAATCGAGCCGGCGCCATGTGTATCGCTCTGGTGGTTGAAGGGCGTGACGAGCACTTGTTTATGGATGCTGACCACGTCGTTCGGGATCTGTCCGCGTTGACGCCAACACGAATCCACGATTGGATCCGCGCGCGCCGTTAGCCGACCCTCAGAAGGTTTTGTCCCCGTGGCGGCGGCTTTCAGCCGCCGTCCTGCGGCTTTCAGCCGCCGTCCTGCGGCAGGGTGCCGCGGCTGCCTGCATGCGTTGTTTTCTGCCAGTCGCCTGAACGTTGGCACGGCACCTCGGCGAATTTTGTCCGCGAAATGCAAAGATGCGGCGGACGGCCACGATATAGATATACTTGACCCGTTGCGGAATTCCCCCCAAGTGGGTGTCGGTCAGATGGGCAAACTTACCAGCAAGTGGATACGAATCGGGGTCGGTGTCATCGCCTGGATGATCGCTGGCGTGATGCTGTTTCTGTGGCTTAACGGGTACCTGTTTGCGCCGCACTCTGACGGTCGCCGTGTGGCGGGTGATCTGTGGGGTTTCGCGTCGGCTCAACGCCGCGTGGTCCGAATACAGCTGGATGGCAACTGGCTGATCGACGTAGGTGACCCGATTTTTTGTGTCCACGGTCCGGATGACATCGAACAAGTGGGAGAGATCCGGCGAGTCTATGACGCACAGTCGGCTGAGGCCATGCATGCACCGGGTCCTGTTGCCGAGGCGTTGCTCTATCCTCATGCACCGGTCCTTTGTGACCGAACGCATTTGATCTACTACACGACGCCAAGATCGATGAGCTGGGTGATGGAGACCATGCTCTCGCCGGAGAAGCGCATCCGGATTGCCGAGGAGATTGTCTACGCGTACGAGGCCTATCACACAGAGATTGTGGGGGCGTTGAAACCCGTGGTGGTGGGCGGGTTCTTCGATGCGCTGGAAGTTGTCGAGCAGGATCTGGCGACGGCCGTTACCCACCGTCGCAAAGAACTCGAGAATCTGGGGAGCCGTTATCAGGACCACGTAGTCGAGGAGGATATTGTGCCCCTGGTGCGGCAAGAGATCTGGCCGATTGTGCGGCGGCGTACCGAGCCGTTAGCGAACCAGATTGGTGAAGAGATGTTTGAACGCGCGTCGCTCTGGCGATTTGGCTGGCGGTTACTCTACGACAGGTCTTTTTTGCCGGAAAAGAACCTGATGCAGGAGGAATGGAATCGATTTGTGCGAGAAGAGGGCTTGCCTGTGCTGGACCGACACAGCAGCGATATCGTGTCGGTCCAGCGTCAGATCCTGGAGGATCTGGCGGACAATCAAGAGGTGCGCGCGCCGTGCGTCGCAATCTGACGCGCATCGTGGATGATCCCGAGTTTCGCGCCATCGTTTGGCAGATCTTCCGCGAAGTCCTGGTCGACAATCCGCGGCTTCACCAGCGACTCGAAGAGCGGTGGAATACGGCCGAAGCGCGACGAGCTGTCGAGCAGGCGGCGGACTACGTGGAACCCTGTGTGCGTCGCATCGGCGATTTGCTGTTTGGGACCCGAGAGGATGGCATCGCCCCCGAATTCGCTCAGGTGCTGCGCAACCAGATCCTCGACAAAGACTGTCGCTGGCTTGTCCTCGATACGCCGCCAGATTCCCAGCCAATTCAGGGTCGCTCCGAGGACACGTTGCTGCGCGTTCAGCAGGGAGGATATCCGGAGGTGAATCCGTTCGCCGTTCAACTGCAAGGGGTCAAGTAATGGCGGAACTGGATCTGGCGGATATTCAAGTTGCCGATCGCGTCTCGACCACGAGCGTCGCATTGCGGGATGTGACCGTGCAGGCCGGGGAGCGGATTCTGCTGGAAAATACGTCGATCCGTTTCGAGGCGGGCAAGGTGACGTTGATCATTGGTCGCAGTGGAGTGGGAAAGACCACCCTTCTGAAGGCGATTGCGGGATTGATCGACGAGCGTGACGAGGGCCTGCGCGTGGACGGCGAAATCGCCCTCTGTGACGCGCGCGGGAGGCGCCTCAAGGAGCGACGGTCGATCGGTGTCGTCTTCCAGGATTTTGCCTTGTTTGATGAGCTGACACCACTTCAGAATGTGCGTTTGGCCCGGGCTCATGGATCGCCGACGAGCAAGAGAGACGAGAAACTCTCACCCGAGAAACTACTCGACGAATTGGGTGTGCCGACGAACGTGCGGACGGCTGCCTTGAGTGGCGGTCAGCGTCAGCGGTTGGCCATCGCCCGCGTGTTGGCTTATGACCCTAGCGTCGTACTGTACGATGAGCCCACATCGGGACTCGACACAGCCACGGCGGCGGACGTGACTCGCGTGATAGAGCAGACGTACGAGAACCATCCTTGCACGTTACTGATCGTCACCCATGATTTCGAGGCCTTGTCGCGGATTGCGGATGCGATTTACATCATCGATCCTCGACAGTGCACGCTGCGCCTTATTGAACAGCAAGACTGGCCTCGATTGAGCGAGATCTTGGAGCAGTGTGGTTCGTCCCGCGACGAATTGCTCCACATTCCGTCCACACGTCTTCCTGCTCCGGTGCGGCGCATCGCGCATCTGGCGACGAGTTTCCTGGCGGGCACATCCCGGGTCATGGAGGCCGTCGTGGAAGTGCCCTGCCGGTTGGTGCCGCTGTGGAAGAGCCCTTGGTGGGGCACGCGGTTCTTCCTGCACTACTTGCGCTTGGTTGCCAGCCCTACCGCCTGGCTCTACATTGCGATCGCGGGCGCCATCATCGGGTTCGTCTCCACGTATTTCACTTTTCGTTTTCTTCCGAATGCGAACTATACGAAACCACTGTTGATCGAGGATTTACTGCGGTCGATGGGGTTTGCCCTGTATCGGATTCTAGTACCCATCCTGGTGACCATCCTGATTGCGGCGCGTTGCGGAGCGGCCGTGGCCTCGGATGTCGGAGGCAAGCGGTATGGACGGCAAATGGACGCCCTGCGCACGCTGGGAGTCGAACCACGGCGGTACCTGCTGACAGGCATTCTGTACGCATTTCTGCTCGGCACGCCCTGGTTGCTGGCGATCGGATTCGCATCCTCGTCGGTGACCAGCCTGGTGGTTTTCACAGCCACGCATCCGAACCGCGGGCCGTGGTTTTGGCAGCTCTATTTTCATCGCGAGCTGATCGTCCCCGGTCAACTGTTGTACGACGGGACTTACTGGCTGTTGGCGAAGACGACCGCTTGTGCGGTGGGGATTGCCTTGATTTCTTTCGTCCGCGGTGCTTCGCCAAAGGACTCCAGTAGCGCGGTGAGCCAGGGAGTGACATCCACGATCCTGTGGGCAACGTTGTACGTACTGGCAGTCCACTTCGTGTTTGCGTTTCTGGAGTTCAGATAGCCGCTGACTTGCTGAGGGATTCATGGAGTATGCGATTGAAACGCGGCAGTTGACACGATGCTTCGATGACTTCTGTGCTGTGGATGCAGTGGACGTCCGCGTCGGCCGCGGGACTTTCTACGGGTTCCTCGGACCCAACGGGGCAGGAAAATCGACCACCATCAAGATGCTGACCGGCCTGCTGGCTCCCACGTGCGGCACGATCGCATTGCTGGGCCATAATCCCCAGGATGCGGCCCAGGCGCTGGAGATCAAACGCCGGATCGGGGTCCTGCCGGAAGAGCTGGCGCTGTTCGACAACCTGACGGCTCGCGAACACCTGACGTTTATTGGTCGCATGTATCTGCTGCCGGCCGAGACGATACGCGAGCGAATTGGCGAGTTGCTGTCCCTGCTGCGTCTGGAAGATCATCCCAAGAAACTCATCCTGGAGTTCTCACACGGGATGCGGAAGAAAGTGGCTCTTGCCGCGGCACTCCTTCCGAATCCGGATTTGCTGTTCCTGGACGAACCATTTGAAGGAGTGGATGCGGTCACATCGCGTGTAATCCGAGACTTGCTGCTGAAGTACGTCTCGCGTGGGTCGACCGTGTTTGTGACGTCCCATGTGCTGGAGATCGTGGAGCGATTGTGCACGCATGTCGGAATCATCGTGCAGGGAAAGCTCGTTGAGCAAGGTTCGCTGGATGAGCTGCGGCATGGACGTTCGCTGGAGGACCGCTTCCTGGAAATGGTCGGTACGACGGACGAGATGCATCAGCAGTTGAGTTGGCTGGAGGGGGAACAACCGTTGAACGGTGAAATTGTCGAATTCCACGACAGCCCTGCTGCCGCCAAGGGGGCGGATGCGGAGGCGGGCAACTGATGTTTTGGAAACACTTCAAGGCCGTTGCGTGGTTGCGATGGAGGTTGAGTGTCAATCAATGGAAACGGGGCGGGTCGTTGAACGCCGTGCTGGGCGTGATCTTGCTGGTCATGTTCCTGGGTGCCGCGGCATGTTCCTTCTTTGTCTCGCTGCTGGTCGGCATACTCCTGTTCCCCAAGACCACTCCCGAACAGCTACTGTTGATATGGGATGGCATCGTGTTGGTGTTTCTGTTCCTGTGGATCATGGGACTGTTCACGGAACTGCAGCGTTCCGAAGCTCTTTCACTCGAGAAGCTGCTTCATCTACCGGTGTCGCTCACCGGTACCTTTCTGTTGAATTATTTCAGTTCCTGGCTATCGCTGAGTCTCATCCTGTTTCTGCCGGCAACCGCGGGCCTGTGTCTGGCGCTGGCGATCATCAAAGGCCTGCGAATGCTGATCCTCTTTCCATTGTTGATCAGCTTCGTGGTCATGGTCACGGCGATCACGCATCAGTTTCGTGGTTGGCTGCAGATGCTGATGCTGAATAAACGCCGCCGCCGAGCCATCGTCGCCTTCGTGACCGTCGCTTTCATTCTGCTAGTGCAGCTTCCCAATCTGGCAAATATCGCGGTGCAACGCAGTCGCAAGAGCAGTGGGCCCAGCGAGTATCAATTAGCCGTGGATCAGTTACAGCATGATATGAGCCAAGGCAAGATCGAAAACAGTGAGTACCAGCAGCGCAAGGAGGAGTTAAAAAGGGAGGAAGCTGACAGAAAGGTTCGGGAAAAGAACAGGATTTACCGCCGCGTTGTGAGCAGGGCGTCGCTGGTCAATGTGGTACTTCCGATCGGTTGGCTACCATACGGCGCCCAGGCGGCGGCATCCGGACGTTTGTTGCCGGGTGTCTTGGGGATGCTTGGCGCCACGCTGATCGGAGGGCTCAGTCTGTGGCGCTCGTACCGCACCTCCGTGCGACTCTATACAGGCGGATTTCAGGCGGGAGGAAACAAGCGAGCACGACAGCCACAGCCGACGGTTTCCACTGACAATTTCCTGGAAAAAAAGTTCACTCGGCTGCCTGAACAGGTTACGGCGGTCATGTTGGGAGGGATACGGTCGTTGCTTCGAGCACCCGAAGGCAAGATGCTGCTGCTGGGCCCTATCCTCCTGCTGGGATTCTTCGGAGTGATGATATTCTGGAGACGCGATCGGCAGGTGCCCGAGTTAGCACGTCCCTTCCTGGGGATCGGAGCCATCAGTCTGACGATGATGAGTTTCATGCAGGTGCTGTGCAACACGTTCGGATTCGATCGTGCGGGATTCCGCGCTGGTGCTTTCTCCCTGCCGGCGACACTACATCCTGTTCGGGAAGAATCTTGCTCTTGCTCCGCTGGCGCTCGGCGTCGGCTGCATCGCGCTCTCATGCGTGCAGCTGCTCACGGCGCTGCCGTTCACTCAGTTCCTGGCCACGCTGGTTCAGCTGGCCGTGGCCTACGTGCTCTATTGCCTGATCGGCAATATGATTTCCGCCGTAGCTCCTTCGGCAATTGCTGGCGGCACACTCAAACCGGCCAAGGCGAAAGTGGCCACGGTCATGATTCACATCGTGGCGGCGCTGTTTTCCCCCGTGGTTCTGTTGCCGGCCTGTATCGTGCTGGGGATTGAGACGTTGGTGCACGAGGCTGGTTGGGTCCAAAACGTGCCGATTTACCTTTGCGCATCGTTGATCGAACTGGGGATTGTCGTGTGGATTTACCAGCGGATCTTGCCCCTGCAAGGTCGAACTGCTGCAGAACCGCGAGCAGGCCATCCTGGAAGCTGTCACGGCGAAAACGGAGTAACGTCGCCGAACCCATACATTCGGTATGCATGTCGCAACCGGCCCCTCCTGGTGCGGTAACTTCTCCGCAAGCCATAGAAACCGCAATCCAGGAGCAATTTGCGCCGATGAGCCAATGTGATGGTGTTGTCTTTTGGCATCATCCAGCACGCAGGCCATCAAGGCTCGGCGTACGGGGACGTATGCGGATGGCTTGGACCAGGTTTTGAACCGACCGGAATGGGTAGAGAAATGCAGCGCAGCTGGCGAACGTTGGTGTCCCTGACAGAGATTCGAGGCTGGTGCGGCGTACTGGTCATCCTGGCCGTGTGGGCCATGCCCTCGGCACATCTTTCTGCCCATGACGCCTATTATCAGACGTTCATGCCGCCGCTGCCTCCCACGTCGCCGGCACCGACACGGCAACCGGGGCTCTGCCAGCAGTTGTCGCAGATGGGTTCTGGTCGTGGCGGGCGCGTGCAGAAGATGGTGATCATGGCTGACGAACCGCGGCAGGCTGCATTGGCGGCGTTGAAGAACCCGTGCCAAGGCGTGACGATGGCGGAATACGCGTTTTCGGCAGGACTGGACACCGAGCGACGCAAGGTGGTCACGTGCGTCGATCTGTACTTCGAGACCGTGGCCTTCAGTTGGAACTTTCTGCAGTCAAAAGGTGCCTCCAGCCGTCCCGAATACCAGCCCGCCTGGCAGCTCTATCATCAAGGTCTGGCTCGGCTGATCGCTGCAGCCCAACGATTCGGACGACTCGATCCTTCCGCCGGTCTGCGGGTCATGACGCCGACCGGTATGTTGACGATTCCCACGTCATATCAAGGATTCGTTTGGCAGCCATCTGACTTCACGCGTGTCGAGGTCGTCCATAGTGGGACGGTGCAAAAGCTGAGGAATCACTACACGACTCCGGGGCTGGGAGTGCCGCTGGTCGTGGTCCGCGAGAACAAGGAACCCGAGCGGTTCATTCCCGACCAGATTCCATTTGGTGCCACCGCCGTGCTGCGTCCCAGCTTGGCCGCACTGGCCGGGCAGGCTCCACCGCTGGGTGCCAGTTCTTCGCACGGCCCGCTGGAGTTCTTCGATCCCCTGCGTGTCACTGCGGTCAGGTTCGACGGGCAGTGTATCGCTCTGGCGACCGACACTTCCGCGGCGCTCGAGTTCAGTGTGAAAGAAAGCAGATACAGTCCGTGGGAGGGATTGATCCGTCCAGGTTCCGCGGAAGCAGGACAGGAGAAACTATTCCTGATCGAGCCCTATCAGCCGGGCAAATATCCTGTCGTCTTCGTGCACGGCTTCTTTTCGTCACCCAGGATCTGGGCTCAATTCGCCAATGAGATCCTGGCGCGACCGGAGTTGCGCAATTGCGTGCAACTGATGGCGTACCGGTATCCGACCGGGCGGCCATTCCCCGAATCGGCGGCCATCCTGCGGCGTGAGCTGCTGGCGCTGAAGGAGACCTACGATCCACGTGGAGAAGATCCGGGGATCGCCAATACCGCCGTCATTGGTCACAGTATGGGTGGGCTGGTTTCCAAACTGGTGGTGACACACAGTGACGATCGGCTCTGGTCAAGCATCGCCTGTCGGCCACTGTCCGAGATCAACGTATCGGACCAGCAACGCCGGCGTTTGCAGGAGCTGTTCTACTTCGAACCGGTTCCCTTCGTGCGACGCCTGGTCTTTATGGGAACGCCCCACGACGGTGCCCAGTTGGCCAGCCGCACTGTCGGGCGGTGGAGTTCCAGTTGCGTGCAACAACCTTCCGATGAACGGATTGAGCACAATCTGTTGGTGAAGCAGAACCCAGGCGCGTTTTCGTCAGAGATTACGAAAGGAATTCCGACCAGCATTGATTTGATGGAAAGCAACAGTTGTCTGTTGCAGGCCGTCCAAACACTCTGCCCCGGACCAAACGTGCAATTGCACAACATCATCGGAGTCGGCTGTTTGTCTCCTTTGACAGGCTGTGGCGACGGTGTGGTCTCCAGCCAGAGCGCTCAACATCCCTGGGTTTCGACAGAGAAGCACGTCCATACCACGCACGTCGGCTTACACGAAAACGATGAGGCGATCGAAGAAGTGCTCTGCATCCTGCGACGCCACATTCTGGAAGCCAACGACGTGCCAAGTGTGGACGGTTACGAAATCGCGGTGCCCGAGTATGTGATCCCCGGATTCGTCATGCCGCCGACCGAAGAAATCTGCCCGCTGGAATCCGACCCGTGCCTCATCGGCCCCCAACTCGATCCTTGCCTGGAAGGTCTGCCACTGGACCCCTGTGAACTAGTAGACCCCTGTGAACTAGTAGACCCGTGTGAAACAAGTGACCCCTGTGAGGCAGTCGATCCGGGCGAAACGACCGACGCGCGTCGGGAACAGAGTGTCTTAAAATCGCACGTCGGCCATCCGACGGCGCCGGAGACCACCGTCCGCTCGTCGGGCCCAACCGAAAGTGGCCTCGAGCTCTCGGACAGCAGCGATCCGGCCACGTCTTCGCCGGAAACGAGCGGGCCCGAACTAGTGTTCCCGGACTTCTGAGCAGTGCCGCCACTGTCCGGTGGAGATGTGACGCGACATACTCTCCGGCTCGGACAATTTCCCTAGCGGGCGTTGCGCAGCGAGTCGACTTCTCTGTGCAACAACAATCCATGCCCAGTGCAGTGGGGCCAGGTGCCCCGTGCGCCGTCCGATTCATGATTTGGACGCACTGATGGGTCGCTTACGGACTGGGGGCAGAGAATCTCGCCGCTTGTTCTGCGTGTCGGTCCCGTTGGATACCCGGCGCCGGCGCCCACTTGGGAAAACACGCCGGGAACAAGTGCGTCTTCACGTGGCGCCCCTCAATGCCCCTGCTGGGGGAAGCGGGCGGCGAATTGGCGTGTCCCAAAAACCGTCTCATTTAACGAGTTGATGGGATTTTGATTGTGACATGGCAATTTGGGACTCACGGTTCACGACGTGCGGTATCATGGAGCTTGCAGATGTGATGTAGCGTCAAAGGAAGGTATAAGGCACCCTGTGGTCGATGTAATCGGATTTGGCTAACTGCCCCTCGGAGCGCAGGTCTGGGACCGGCACCGAGTGCGGGCAAAGCGGTGAAAGTTGGGCAGAGAGTTATTGGGCGGCTAGACGCCTCATTAACAAACTGACACCCGAATCATTAAGTAAATAGTTCGGACATGAGGGAACATGAGCAAGCCGACTGTGTACGTTGAGACCACGGTGATAGGGCACATCGCAGCCCGGCAACAGGCCGATATTATCGTGGCGGCGCGGCAACTCTCGTCGCAACGTTGGTGGAACCTCCGTGATCGGTACACTCTCGTGATTTCCCAGATCGTCGTCGATGAATGCACCGCAGGCGATTCCTCTGCCGCGTCCGAACGCCTTCGATTGATTGCCAACGTACCGGTTCTTGCTGTGTCCGCTGACGCACAGCAACTGGCGGAGGGTCTCATTGTCAATCACGGAATCCCGGCCACGGAACCGCGTGATGCGCTTCACATTGCCATTGCCGCTGCAAATGGGATACAATATCTGGTGACGTGGAATTTCCGGCACATTGCCAATGCTGGGACGCGAGCAACGATAGAACAGGTTTGCCGGGATCATGGCTACGTGCCACCGTTGATCTGTTCGCCGGACGAATTGTTGGGGGCTTAGCAATGAGTACTGATTCCATCAACGACGAAATCCTCGAAATCAAACGTGCGCTGGCCGCGGAATTCGACAATGACTTGGCCCGGATTGTGGAGGACGCACAATCGCGAGAACACAATACGATCACTTTGCCGCCACGCCGATGGAAGTCTGAACTAACGGATGCACGCGAGCCGGAATAGGCCGACTGGCTCGCTTCGCTCGGCAACATTTTCTCCCGGCCGCGTGATCCGAATCGTTATGGCGTCCGTCTTTTCATCAACTCATACGTTTTTGCAGACATCCCGAAATACCACCGTTTTCTCGGAATGAGACACGCAGCTGATTGTGGTAGAATCAGGGCGTCGAGAGTTCCCCGAGAAACGAAGGATTGCTGCAACAAACCCTTATAGTTGTCGGTTGCTGACGATGGTGAGACGAACGACTTGGACTACCAGTTGTGTTGTTTTGATTTGCTTGTTGAGCAATGGCTGCAGCACACGCCAACAGCCTTCGGATCGCCCAACGGAATCCGGTCCTCTGATCGCGGCCGAGAGCTTGGGGAGTACGGATGTTCTGCCACACGTCGCGGGACCAATTACCCCGGGCAGAAACTACGTCTATTGCGCCACCTTCCAGCTTGCTTGGAACGAAATGCAGGATTTCTTAGCGTTGAAATCGATCAGCTTGGAAGACGATCCCCCAATGGCGGAGCTTCTCAATCAGCGGGCTTTCGAGAAATCGCAACTTACGGATGACTGCTATCTAGCGATGGCGGGAAGCGTGAAGAGCGGAATCGTCGACAACCTGCGTCGAGAGTTGAAGATCAGATTTCCGGTTTCCGATATGGAGGTGCCCGATGCTGAAGATGACACTGCATTGTATGCCTACGCCTATCTGGAAAAGACACTCCCCTTTCGTGCTGCGTTCGATAGGCTCGAGGAGCCTTTGAGATTCTCTTGGGAGAGCAACGTCGCTACCGTGGCTGCCTTCGGCATCAAGAAGTTTACCATGACGTGCCAGCGTGACAAGTTTCTCCAAGACCAAGTGACCGTTCTCGCATATGCTCAGCGACGACGATTTTGTGCTGCGTCTCAATACTAAGTCACAGAACGAAGAGATGATTCTGGCGAAGATCACTCCCAAGAGCACGCTGGCCGAGACCATTGCCCACGTCCAGCAACGAATTCAGCAACGTGACGCTGACGAGTATGAGCAGCAGCTGCATCTTGAAGAATCATTGGTCATCCCCATCATTTCGCTGCGGGTCCAGCGGGAGTTCACGGAGCTTATCAGTAAGAAACTAAGGAACAAGGGCTATACCGCACTTTACGTCACGGAAGCGAAACAAGGGATTCGCTTTCGCCTCGATGAAACCGGCGCCGATCTGAGCTCCGAAGCCGAATTCGCCGTTGCCGCGATACCTCCGCCGCCGCGTCATTTCATATTTGACAAGCCGTTCCTTCTGTACGTAAAGCCAAAAGACGGTGATGCGCCGTACGTGGCGTTGTGGGTGGAAACGCCCGAGGTATTGGAGACGACAACACCATAGACTTTTCCGCGTCTCACGGTTACACAGTACAATTCAGTGAGGCGTGGTCGAACAAACTCGCCACGCGAACAAGTGCGTTGTAAAACCACCGGTTTGTCGGAATGAGACAAGCAGCTGATTGTGGTAGAATCAGGGCGTCGAGAGTTCCCCGAGAAACGAAGGTATTCCGAATCAAGTTCATTTCCAGCGGGAGGGCACGAACGAGGATACTTATACTGGTCGACGGCCCAATGGTGAGACTGGGCTGTAGTACTACCGGCATCGTATGTATCACGCCCAGCTGGGACGGTTCTGTAGTCGAGATCCGATTGGGTATCGGGCAGGGTCAAACATCTTCGAGTATGTTTGGGACTCGCCAGCAAATCGGAACGACCCATCGGGGCTTCAAGCGGGTCCCACGTTCCCCGGCACCCCGGGGTGGCCAGCAGGTGGTCATATTCGCGTTCCGGCCCCCATTCCCGCACCATCGAACGGTTCCAGCGGCGCGAACCCCATACCGACACCGACAAGAACGGGGGGCGGCGCATTGGCGGGAACATGGGGACTCGCGCTTGTCGAACCCACGCCGGTTGGAGAGGTAATTGCCGGAGGAGCGACAATTATCGTCCTTGCAGAAGCCGCGCGGCGTTGTTTCTGTAAACAAAGGCATCCAACCTGGCCGCGATGCGAGAAGCCGTCTAACGACGAACCAGCTCATGCGATCCCAGGATTGCCTCAAATCGAGGGAATGGCCGGCCCATATCTAACAGGGGCATGTACCGTCTTGGGACCGGCGAAAGAGGGACCGCGATGTCGCGGCGGGGGGACACGATACAACTGCCCAATTGCCTATTTTGACCATTTCGGAATCGTTCACAAACGAACGGCCGGAGTGTTCTGCTGCAACTGCTGTCACAAAATTCAAAATGGCATATATTGCTACCTTCGCACTCCTCCGTGGGCGGGAGGACAGGAAGATCCGAAGCCAGGAGATTAATGACGGGGGATCTCGCGGTGAATGAATTGCAGATTTTCGGCGGCTGGGAGGATCTTGGCCACGGACACATAACTTTGACCCCACGCCCATACAATCAAACGGCCGTAATGCTCAACGTCGAAGTGGTCATCGCTTCAACAGAGGCGTCGATTTCGGCTCTGGTGTCTTTTTCTGGCTTTGAGGTTCGTGAACTCGCCCGACAGTTTGATCGGTTGTATGACCGGGAAGACGGTGAAGCTATTTTGCCATGCGACGTGCCGGCCGTTGCTCTACGTTTTCAATGGTACGATGTGAGCCGCCGTATTGCTGAGCTCAACGGAACGTTGGTGCAAGAGCTATTCACGGCTGGACAATTGTGGAGATTTCGCCTTGATATCCGACAATTCCGGTTTGAAGGGTTCTATCTGCAACGCATTGCTAAATTGCTGAAACAAGTCCTCGCGGAACATTCCATAGACACCACGCCATAAGGCATTCTGATGGACCTCGATCTCTTAAGAGTTGAGCCCCGATTTCATCGAAGGGCGGACCACTGGCACGGGGATTGCTATAGGGGACTATAGGAGCGTTTTACTATTACCGCGAACGTTGTTAGCTTTCACAATGGGTAAGGCAAACTAACATCGGTGCGATAGTAGCGCGCCGTGAAGCGTCGAAGAGGGCGGTGCGCAGCGGTTGGGAGAGCATTAGGGAGCCGTTTTGAGGGCCGTTTTTGCGTGGCGCGCGGACCTTCAGCGTGAGCGGGTGTGGGAAGGCTCCGCTTCGGGTGGCTTGATGTGTCATGGCCTTTGGGTTCGTCACATGAAGGGGAGCGTTGGTTGCCGTAGTTGGTCGAGCGTCATCTGCATAATCTGGTGGACCGTGGGGCGGGGGAATTCCTGGACCGAGACCATCACTCCTACTTCGCAGCAGGGACAGATCCGCTCGGGCCGCTCGTCTTTCTCTTGGCTGGGCTCGCCGCCTTTCACCTCTTCAGCGTCCTCCTCTTTTGCATTCAAGTCGAAGAGCTTCGCCAGCCTCTGGAGGCTTTCGACGCGATTGCCCGGCGCGAGATAGCCATCGTTGCGCACATGCCGCTTGCCGCGTGGCAGCACGTGCTGCAAAAAGGAGTCGATGAACTCCAGGGCTGGCAGCCGGGCGATCTTCCTCTTGCCGCCGTCCCGCTTGTCGTGGTACCAGAAGAGCACTTCGTCGTTTTCGACGCCAATCAAGCGGTCATTGGAGATGGCCACGCGGCTCACGTAGCGTGCCAGGTAGGCCACGACCTCCGGTCCCGAGATCGTTATACTGCCTACGGCAGGGGATGGCCCCCATGATCAGGCCACAGCGTACGGAGAGGAATCGACATGGACCCGGACACAGTGGGCGACATATTTCCGCAGGATAGCGATTACGACGGCGCCTGGAAAGAAGCGTTGCGGCTTCATGTGACCGACTTCCTGGCAAGCTTCTTCCCGGCCGTGCACGCCGCGATTGACTGGAGTGGTCCGCTGGAGTGGTGCGATAAGGAGCTGAGTCAGATTCTCGGACAGGCGGGCAGCCGGAACAAGCGGGTGGATCTGCTGGCCAAAGTGTCTCTGCGTTCGGGCCAGCCCCAGTGGATTCTCCTGCACCTGGAAATCCAATCGGCGTCGGAGCCCGAGTTCACGCGCCGGATCGCCCGGTACAACGGCGGCTTGTTTTGGACCTTCGACCAGCGGGTTGTCACGGTGGTGGTGCTGGCCGACTTGACCACCAATTGGCGTCCCCGAGAAGATCGGTTTGAGCTGGCCGACTTTGAAAGCCGCTTGCGATTTCCGATCTGTAAGCTGGTCAACAAATTGGACCGGGAGTGGGTGGAGGATCACTCTCTGCCGGTGCAGGTGGCACGTGCCCAGATCGCGGCGTTGCGGACGGCCGGTGATCCGGAGGGCCGTTTCCGCGCCAAGTGGCAATTGGTACGCAATCTGTACGGTGCGGGGTATAATGCAGAGCAGGTGCGGGAACTGTTTCGCCTGATCGACTGGATGATGCATCTGCGAGCTGACTGGGAACAGCGGTTTCGCGCGGACTTGGCGCAATTCGAGGAGCAAACACACATGCCATACATCACGTCTGTAGAGCGACTGGCCAAGGCCGAGGGCAAGGCCGAGGGCAAGGCTGAAGGCAAAGCTGAAGGCAAGGCTGAAGGCAGGGCTGAAGGTGGTGTGAGTATTCTGTTGAAAATATTGAGACGTGTTTGCGGCCCGCTGCCGGAAGACGTTGAGGCGCGGGTTCGCCGCCTATCGTATCCGGAGATCGAGGTGTTGAGCGAGGCCTTGCTGGCTTTTCGCACGCTGGACGATCTGCGGACGTGGCTGGACGCCAACCTTGCGAAATCAACCGGCCCGTGAACCAATGCCGCTCATCCAGGCCCCAGTTGCGGGGATTGCCACAGTCGCGGTAGGGTGTGCCAAGCTCGTCGGATCGTGGTTCCCAAGAAAGGGTGACTAACCAAAAACGGTAGCCACGAAGGTGCGAGGGGACAGGGGGCGGGAGCCGGGGATGGAGCGGCGAGTCAATATACTCTGAATTAATAGCGACCGGGGTGGGAGTGCCCTGGAAGTGTCAGTGGAGTGGCATCGCGTGTGAGCGGTCGCGAAGAACGGACGCGGTAGCCGGAGTGGTGTGAAGCGAGGTGAAGTGCGGTAGCTGCGGTGACGTGGACGTGTCACATAATGCTGCGTGGCAGGAGGCCAAGCGGTAGAGCGATCGCTGCGGCCGTGAAGCCGCTTCGAAAATGGTCCGATTGTCTCCTCTGCCAGGCACGGTAAGTCGCCTCACGTCACAAGTAGCTGGAGTTCATCAAGGCACTGAGTTGTTTCCGGATCTGTTTGGCCCTCTCTCCCATGGCAGGCGCCGACTCGTCGCCGCTTCTTTCCGCTTCGATCTGCGGCAGTCTGTCGCCGAGCGTGACCGTGAACCCGGCTTGGGCCTGGCGAAAGCGGGAGAGTGGCATCTCCAGGAGTTCACTCACTCGTGGTCGGTCCGTGCGGCCGGTCAAGTGCATGTCTCCGGCACAGAAGCGGCAGGTCTGCGTGCGCTCTTCTTCTTCGCGTGCTGCTTCATCAGGCTCTT
This sequence comes from uncultured Planctomycetota bacterium, assembly GCA_963700575.1. Lineage (GTDB taxonomy): Bacteria > Planctomycetota > Planctomycetia > Pirellulales > Pirellulaceae > JAJRVM01. Next base: position 91,025 of record CAVOYC010000008.1, read on the forward strand.
CGTTTTGCTCCCCGGACTCAGCGGACTCCAGCGCTTCCAGCCCGTGGTACTGCCGGATGAAGTCGCGCTTTTCCGGCTTCACACGAGGGCCCATCCAACCGTAGTGGCGAATGTGACGAAATCTTGGCGGGAGAAGGTGCTGCAAGAATCGGTGGATCAACTCCACGCCCTCGATCCACTCGGCCTTCTGCTGATTGTTGTCGCGATAGTCTTTGTACTTGAAGAACACCCGGTCACCGTCGATGTCCAGGATGCGGCTGTCGCTCAGTGCGACACGTCCCACATAGTTGGCCAGGTACTCGATCACTTTCAGCGTGGCTTCCGGGCCGTGGTCCATCTTGGTGCGATCCCAACTGTCACCGCAGCGCACGATCCAGGAGATGTTTTCCCACGGCCGGAGCCATCGCTCGAATTCGGCCGGTGATTGAAGGTGCGCCAGCTCTGCGTCCCCGCCGAACTGCAGCTCCCCGTTGTAGAAAGCCTTGCGCAGCGCTTGGCAGAAGCGCTTGGGAAACTCACGCTTCACATACTGAAGCAACTCCTTGAGCTGTTCTTCTGAGAGATCGATCCACTCCAGGCCGCCCGCGCGCAGGCCACCCAGTGGCAACAGGCTGTGCGTGTGGAGGTGATTCAGCATGAGTCTGGCCCCAGGTGTGCAAGCAGCGTCAACAGGGCCAACTCGACGCCAAACAGCTTCCGGCCACCGTCGAGGACCGTATAGGCGCCTTCACGCAGAACCAGGGAGTACAACGCGCGCTGGTTGATCATGGCCAACTGCGTGATGGGCTTGGGCACGGTGAGGATCAGATGGCAGTATTCGACCGGCAAGATCTGCGCAGAGGCGCTCGGCCCAGCGCTGTCGGTGAGTACTGCCGCAGGTACAGCAGTGCCGATTGTTGCAGCCGTTGGGCAGCTCGACCACAGTGCCGCAATCGCCACAGGTCCACTCATGCATGCCCATCACCGGCGTATAGCAGGCCAACATCTCTCTGAGCACCTTGTCTTGGTGCTCGGTCAACTGGGCCCCATAGCGGTGCCGATACTCCGGGTCAAACTTACGCAGCACATCGGCAAACGTGGGCCCGGGCTTACGCACCACCGGAGCCTTTCCGGCAATCGCATTCGGCACGACGAACCGGCGAGGTATGTCCGTCGCTGCGCGTGGCGCTGGCTTCGGCGGTGACGCTGCAACCGGCGCTGGAACTGGGGCCTCGGACGCCTGAGGCAACGCGCTCAAGGCCTCGCGCTGACGCTTCGCCACATCCTCCCAAAACGCCTCGATGGTCTTCTGCCGCGCCGCGCTGCGCCGCCGCTCCTCCTGCTGCTGTTGGTGTTGTCGCCTTGCAGCTTCGGCAATCATCCGTGAAGCTCCGTGTCAACTTGGACCGAGATGCCAATCCTAGCGGAACAACTGCACGCGAACGAAGTGCATGCCCAGCGGTCCAGGTTCGCTGAAGTCCTGTTCGGTCACGGGGATTCCACAGCGCCGAGCAGGTCCGAGAAATCGACCGTAGGCTTCTTCGTCGAAGCAATATGCGCCGCCGCACTGCATGCCATCCCAAATATCCGAGAATGGCGCGGGCTGGATTATCTGCATCGCAGAAAAGCAAGCTCCGAAACGGTCTCGGATCTGGCGGATCTTGGCACGTGATCCGGCAATGACACACCCATCCCCATCACAGAGAGTCCTAAGACCATCATGCACCAGGTAGCCGATCAGAGGATTGCCCTCCGCCGCACTGTTTTGCGTTGAGGCGATGTAAGGGGCAAGCTCTTCGGCTGCTGTCACGATGGGGGAAACTGGCCTCTGCACGTTGGCCCGCTGTTGATACCCATCAGTGCCCTTCTGTGCTCGCCGCGTCTGACGACGTGCCTCTCGTTGGGCTCGCTTCTTCGCCTTCTGTGCTCGTTTGGAGCCCATGTCCGCCTCACTCCTTACTGCTGGACTACATCGGCTGTGGCCCATTGAACACCTCCTGCTCTGCCTTATCCGCAAGGTTTACCGCGCCGGGCGGTTGTCTGCAAGGATGATACTCAAGATTTTCGTTTTGCATCTTGACGCGAGCAGGTGCCTGGCCGCTCTCTGTAGAGAGCAGCGTTTTTGATGACGTTGCGGAAGCCAAGACACGTTGCCACACGCCAACGCGCTGACCACTGCCGACGTCTGCTCTCGAAAGAGAACGCCAGGCAACTGCGGCCGCGGCGTGTGAAATCGTTGCTTCTCCACTTTTTCTGGAGTATCTCCCATGACTGCGTCTGATGCCGCGCTCGCACTGCGCGCCGAGAACGGTGATTCCTGGACCTACTCGTTCGATGATCGTCACTGGCGCATGCGTGGCCTGGAAGGCCAACTGAGCTGTGACCGGCTGCGGGTGAACCTGCTGGTCGAGCGCCGTGAGCTGGTGCACGTCGATACGCTGGACCTCTACGTGGCACGGCAGCGGAAAGTGTTCATTAAGGAGGCCGCGGCGGAACTCTACTGCGACGAAGCGGCGATCAAGCAGGATGTGGGCAAACTGCTGCTGGCGCTGGAAACACTCCAGGAAGAACTCATCCGTGAGTCCGCCGGGCGCTGCGAACCGGAAGTGCCCGCGATGACCGAGCAGCAGCGAAGCGATGCCCTAAACCTCTTGGAAGATCCGCAACTGCTGCACCGCATTCTCGAAGACTACGAAGCCTGCGGCCTGGTGGGCGAGCGGGTGAACAAGCTCCTGTGCTACCTGGCCTGCACCAGCCGCTTGTTGCCGCGTCCGTTGGCCGTGTTGGTGCAGAGCAGCAGCGCAGCAGGCAAGACCACACTGCTTGGAAGGCACGCTGGGCTTCATGCCCGAGGAGGCGGTGGAGCGTGCTTCGGCGCTGACCGGCCAGGCGCTGTACTACATGCCGCGTGAGGGACTCAAGCACAAGATCCTCTGCGTGGCCGAAGAACAAGGGGCCGCAGCAGGCCAGCTATGCGCTGAAGCTCCTGCAGAGCGAAGGGCGTTTGCGGATTGCCAGCGTGGGACGCTGCAGCAAGACCGGACGGCAACAGACCGAGCATTATGAAGTAGAAGGCCCGGTGGCCATGCTGCTGACGACCACGGCCGAAGTGCTCGATGGCGAGCTGGCCAACCGCTGCATCACACTCTCGGTCTGTGAGAAGCCGGAGCAAACCGCCACGATTCACTCGCGGCAACGCACTGCTTACTTGCCCGCAGCGAACCAGGCCATCGACCAAGCCAACCAGGAAGCGATCCAGCTGCGTCACCGGCAGGCACAGAGACTTCTCGAGCCACTGCCGGTCGTGATTCCCTTCGCCCGGGAGCTGACGTTTCGCACGGACCAGGTGCGTTACCGTCGCGACCATGCCAAGTACCTGAGCTTGATCGCATCCATCGCCCTGTTGCATCAGTACCAGCGCCAGCGGATCACGCGCCATGGCGAGTCGTGTGTGGTCGCCACACGCGACGATGCACGGCTGGCCAACCGACTGGCCGCGTCGACCTTCGGCCTGCGCGTGGATGAACTGCTGCCACAAACACAACAACTCCTGGAAGAACTGGCCCGCTTCGTATCCGACCAGGCTGAGCTGCAGGACCTGCCGCGTGAGGCCGTGCGCTTCACGCAGCGCCAGCTGCGTGAAAAGCTCGGCTGGAGCGACCGCTCCCTGCGGCGTCAACTCGCCCGGCTGGTGCAGCTCGAATACGTGCTCTGCTACCGCACCCGGCGTGGCAACCAGCGCGCGTATCAACTGCTCTATGACTCCGAGCCACACCGCGGCCACCAAGTCTGGCAACTCGGCCTGTGTTCGCTACGCGACACCTCCCCACGCGGGTGATTCGGCCAAAATCCCAGTCGAACCGGCGGCCCTCCGGCACCCCTCCGGCGGCCATCCGGCGGGGTGCCGAAATCGCAGCTAACTCACGCTGTTCAAACTGCTTAGCGATCGAATCGGCCAAAAACGTCCGCCGCGGGTGAACGGCCGACACATATCACGCCCGCATATCTCTCTTCACTTACCCAAGTTCGTCGCAGTGCGCAATCGGTGCGCGCTGCCGTAGTTGTCTGTCTTCGTATCTTTCTCTCTCTCAGAAGGAGTATCTACTCATGGCAAGTCGCAATGGTCTGACGAAGAAACTCGATCCCCGGGGACGCGAGTGATCCGGCGAGTCTCACGGCACTGTTGTATCGTTACCTCGTCTGGCTGGAGACACATCACTTCGCCGAGAACACGGTGAACATCCGCCGCCTGCAGCTGTCGCGGTTCATCACCTGGTGCGACGATCGTAGTGTGACGCTGGCTCGGCAGGTGACACCCGAACTGATCGAGCGTTTTCAACGCCATCTGTACTACTACCGCAAGAAGGATGGTCAGCCGCTGTCGATCTCCAGCCAATCACACTGGCTCACCTCGCTGCGCTCCTGGATGAAGTGGATGAAGGACCAGCGCATCGTCGAGCTGAACCCGGCCCTGGAGATGGTCTTCCCCAAGGAAGAGAAGCGGCTGCCTCGTCACGCGCTCACACAAGCAGGAAGTCGGAAGCCGTGCTCGCCCAGCCCGACATCACACGTCCCTGTGGCCTGCGGATGCGAGCCATCCTCGAACTGCTCTACAGCAGCGGGCTCAGACGCCAGGAAGTACTGAACCTGGAACGCAGCGACATCGACCGCCAGCGCCGCGTGATCCTCGTGCGCTTGGGCAAGGGCAAGAAGGATCGCTTCGTGCCGCTGAGTGAGCGAGCCCTTTACTGGCTGGACAAATATCTTACAGAGGCGCGGCCACAACTCTGCGACGATCCTCAGCAGCCGTTGTTGTTCGTCAGCACCACCGGCAACCCATTGCATCCCAACGACATCTCTTCGCGCGTGCGCCGCTTGATGAACCGCGCTGGCATCACCAAGAAGGGATCCTGCCATCTATTTCGCCACACGGTAGCCACCATGATGTTAGACGGGGGCGCCGACGTACGGCATATTCAGGAACTTTTGGGGCACCGCAACCTTGGTACCACGCAGATTTACACGCATGTCTCGATCGGCAAGCTCTGCGAGGTGCACGCTCGCACGCATCCCGCGCGACTCTTTCGCCGCGGGCGAGCAAACGAGACTTCCGCCAAGCCACGCCGCTACGCTCAACTGCTCTGGCCCGTCTGGCAGTTGATCACGCGCTGGCTCGGCCGCTCACCACGTACGGCCGAGTCACCCACTGCTGACTGACCGTGACTGAAATGTCACACACCGACCAGCCACGCCGCCTGGGGACGGCCAAAACGCCCCAGGCGGCGGCCGTCCCAGGCCATTCCATGCCCATTCGTCTTCGCATTCTTCCACCTAATCGGTTACAATAACCCCAGTTGTTGGGCATGACGAAATCACCTCGCGCGCCGCGCGCGAGATACCGCGTGGGAAGCCTCCGCACCATGCCTGACGCTCCCCACGCCATATACGTAGGAGAAGACGAACAGAAGTGACAGAGGCGTGTCAGTACTTAGACTTGGCATCGCGTGTATCACGCGCAGCTGGGGAGGTTCTGTAGTAGGGATCCGATCAACAGCGGGGTTAGTTTCTATGCATATGCCAGTAACAGGCCAGCCACGCAAGTAGATCCAAGGGGGCTCGCACCAGGATTGATATGGGACTTTCCTTTCCTGACGCCAGTCACTCTGAACATTAATTACGTTGGGGGCGAGAGCCGTGACATGGTCGCGCCGGGCAGGAAGGCCGAAGCTGCCCCACGCTGCTTCCGTTCCTCCGATTAGATTTTTCGCTCGGTGCAACGCCGCTTTGCGATGGCTTCTTTGTGCAGAAAATCACTATTCACTGCCGGCGGATGAGCTGTCCCTGTAGAATGCCGACGAGTGCCGGCGATCCAGACGTCGTATACTGGGAGGCAATTTTTGTGCCGGCGTTTACACCAATTGGTCACGTCATATTTCGTGATCACATTGGTGGGGGCGCGCCTTTCAATTGAACGCTGGCACTTGTGGCAAATACATCAACGCGGGAACGGGCGGTTCTATTGCATGCGAGACACAGGAGACCTTCGAGCGACGTGGCAACACGGGGGAGTGGTGTATGGCGCCGAGAATACTATGTGCCCAACTAGAGGTGGCCCGCTTACCACACCTGACAGACCGGATTTTTGGAGCCCTGACGAGGTAATCACTGAGCCATCAGCTCCTCGCTACCTGAGAGTTCGATGGAAATGCTGCTGTCCTGGGAAACACCAGATAAGAGTAGAGCACTCGCCTTAGTAGTAGCTCGCTGACCTCGCTTTATCGAGGGACCAACATGAACGCCGTAGACACCACAGATTCTGTGCATCGCAGGCTTCCCGACAAGCGGACGCTGTTAGTCGCAGCCGTTATGTGCATCACTAGTATCTCAGTCGCTAATTGTGACGATTTCGATGTGCCAATGAATGTTGTTCTTGCGGATGCTGCAATTCGCGAAGGTGAGTACAAACCGCTACACGGTCTGGCAGCATGCCATGCGGGCATTGACGAAGCGTGAACTTGACTCGCTGCTTCAGCACTACGATGACACGATTGCTGTTTGCGCTGCTTGGCACCTGTATGTGGAAACGCAACGTGAAAGTGACATGTCTCGACACAAAGGTGTCGAGTTGCCTCAATTGCCGGTCTCAAGTACGAGTGCCGCCAAGTTCTCGGCATTCCTCGAAGGACGGCTTCGAATAGGGTTGCCGGAATGGTACGTGCCTTGCTTGTCTGAGAGTGATGCACACGAGCGATTTGTGTCGAAAGTGGCAGCTGGGGTTTACGTTGCCTCGTCCGATCGTGTTGCAGTATCCGCACGTGGCTTGGCTCTCAAAGGCGCTAGTGCCGAGCTTGTGCTGCCAATTGAGAGGCTTCGATCCGAATGTCAGAGGAATATCTTTGGAGTGGGGTTTGCATCCGTTGGCGATATCTTTTGGATTGCGGCATATGACTCAGAGATGATGAGTCGATATTCGCTGATGTGTTTCGAGCGAGGGACTTTTGTATGGAAAACGGAAGTGTGGCCTGAACTGCAAGAGTACTCCTACTCCGGCGACGGTTTCTATCATATCGCCACAGTGGCTACACACGGCGAACGTGTCTATGCCGTCGGCGTGGGGAGTGCGGGTACGTACGTACAGGGATTGACCGGAAAAGTGGAAAACCCGTAGTGCGTTTCGTATCGTGTACTCGACGCAATGAGCAACTGCAAGCAGATGAGTGACGTGGGGCGAACGACGTGCGTAGTAGCCAAGAATAGGGTTTCCACGGTTGAACAAGGTGGCGACTGACGTTGCGGGCAGACACGGGGGGCGAGCCTGGATTGCGGTGATGCAGCGGCGAGACAATATATGGTGAATTTATATCGACCTCGCCGTGAGTGCCACGGACGTGTCAGCCGTTCGCAACGGGTGTGAGTTCCCAAGAAAGGGTGACTAACCAGAAACGGTAGCCACGAAGGTGCGAGGTGACAGGGGGCGGGAGCCGGGGGTGGAGCGGCGAGACAATATACTCTGAATTGATGAGCGACCGGGCTGGGAGTGCCCTGGAAGTGTCAGTGGAGTGGCATCGCGTATGAGCGGTCGCGAAGAACGGACGCGGTAGCCGGGAGTTGTGTGAAGCGAGGTGAAGTGCGGTAGCTGCGGGGACGTTGATATGTCACCCAGCGCGAAGAGGAGCAGGAGGCCAAGCGGTAGAGCGATCGCTGCGGCCGTGAAGCCGCTTCGAAAATGGTCCGATTATCTCCTCTGCCAGGCACCGTAAGTCGCCTCACGTCACAAGTAGCTGGAGTTCGTCAAGGCACTGAGTTGTTTTCGGATCTGTTTGGCCGTGCAGTCAAAATACGGAAACGATACGCAAGTTCATTGAGGAATTGGTTGTGAATGGCTTATCTCGGCCGACTGTCGGCGGACATGGCTGGGGACTCGGCCGAGGCAACGGACCAAGTGGGCCGTTATTTGATGGTGAGCGCACACTGTTGGCCCGATAGTAGTGAGTCTGAGTAACAGTACGGTCACGCAGCGTCGCGGTAGTAGTAGCGGAGCTGACCTCCGAGACGCTCACGACATTGGATGTTCCCTGCGTTGCAGCCGACTTCCTGGCTCCGCATCAATCAGCTCGTTGTTCAACGATTGATGATTTCGCTCTCCGTGGTAGTGCTCCAGGTATTCTCGCACTGCGTTGCGTAGCATACTTTCGCCGAAGAAGATCAGGCGGGAAAGACACTCAGACTTGATGCTCAAGTGAAACCTCTCGATGTGCGCGTTGAGATTGGGGCTCCTTGCTGGCAATCGCACCGGTTCCACATCGGCTTGTTTCAGGATAGATCGAAATGCCTGACTGAAATTCGAATCGCGGTCAATCAGGACATACCGCTTATCTTTCAAGAATCCGTCGAACGGATCCGTGAGATTGCGGGCCATCTGTTTCATGAAGTCATCACCCAGTGAAGGCGTACACGCGGCAAGATGAACGCGACGAGTGGCGATTTCCAGCACGAATAGCAGATAGTACGTTACCAAGCCGCTCTTGGTCCACACCTCAATGGTCGTGAAGTCGATGGCGGCCAGTACATCCCAGTGCGATTTGAGAAATGTCTTCCAAGTTGTCTGGCGTTTCCGGTCTGGCGCCGGTTCGATTCCGTGCTCCTTGAGCACGTTTCCTACCGTCTGGTCGGAGATGTGGTAGCCAACATTGGCCAGGGCCCCTTGGATGCGATCGTAGCCCCAACTCGGGTTTTCCTTGGCGAAGCGAAGTATCAGATCAACGATGACCTGGCGAATTCTGGGCCTGCCGATCTTGGTCCGCTTCTGGCTGTGATCCCATTTCACGGCCACCAGTTTTCGGTGCCATCGGAGGATCGTATCGGGCGTGACAATCGTGGTGAGTTCCATCAGTGCCTTCCGACCCAGTGATTTGCCTTTGACAGCCAGCAGTCGGCGTTGGTCATCGGTCAGCAAGAGCCGTTTCTTCCCCTGTGGTGAGCGTTGCAAACTCGGCGTCTTGTGGCCTCTGGTAGTGTGAGGGTTTTGTCCCTTTCACTTTTTCGGAGGTCAATGATGAAGAGAAACGCTCAGAAGGCAACGTATTGGCGTGATATCCTGAAACGCCAGGCGGCAAGTGGGTTGTCGGTTCGCAGGTTCTGCTTGGAGCAGGATCTATCGGAAGCTTCGTTCTATGGGTGGCGGAAGAAGTTGGCCCGGCAGGAGCGAGATGTGGTTGATGGCAGTTCGCAATCCACAACGTCCGGCTCAGCGAACTCCGCCAGCGGTGGCGCATTCATTCCGTTGACGGTAGCCCACTGCGAGGCGGCTCTGGAAATTGTACATCCGGTTGGTTACCGAGTCTGCGTCACGGGTCAAGTAGACAACGCAACGTTGCAGCAGGTCTTTGATGTGCTTGATGAGCGAGGTCAGCGATGATCACGTTGCCACCGCAAATTCGCGTCTTTCTTTATCGCCAGCCCACGGACATGCGGAATTATGCAGTGTTGGAAATTATGCCGAGTCCACGACGATCACGCAGAGTCAATTGGAGTTTGCAGGCGTTCTGAGCGAGTCGTTGATGTCGAGTGACTCCGCATAATTGTATGGTGCTTTCTGACGTCGCCATGTCGGCGGCGAAAGGAGATAAACCATGCAGAGCGTTGATTTGAAGATGGTGTTGACTGGTGTCAGACCGGGTGGCTGCGTCCAGCCGTATCTTGAGGGTTTTGCCGCCGAGTTGATCTCGGCAGGCTACGCCCTACTTCCGATTCGCGACTACGTGAGGTCGGCCGCACATCTGGGTCGATGGCTGGATTCCCGCAAGGTGGGAATCGACCGGCTTACAGAAAAGGCCATCGCTGAGTTCGCTCAACACGAGTGCGAATGCCCTTTCGCACACAAGCGCGGGCGACGTCCATCCCGCCGATACGCGGAGCGGGCAAGGCGGTTCGCCAGATACCTCGTTCGCCTGGGAGTCGCACCAGCATCTGGCGTGCCGTTGCCGAAAGTTGTACCGGAACTGCTGGTCGGTTTCGTAGTTGGATGACTCACCACCGTGGTGTAAAGGCACCAACGGTCGATCGCTACCACAGGCTCATAGAGAAGATGCTGCCGGCGCTCGGTTGCGATCCAGGCGCGTACGACGCGGCTCTCGTGCGCAAGGTCTTGCTCCACCACATTGACCAGTTGAGCCGCGGCTATGCAAAGACTTATGTCGTCGCGCTCCGCGCGTTCCTGCGGTTTCTTGCTGCCCAGGGACGCTGTCGATCGCACCTTGATCGGGCTGTACCGACCGTACCGGAGTGGAAGCTGTCCGCGCTGCCACGCTATCTCGAAACGGATGATGTCGAGCGAGTGATCACCTCATGCGACCTGAGCAAGCCACACGGAGTGCGCGATCGTGCGATACTGCTCCTGCTGGCCCGACTCGGTCTTCGCGCTGGCGACATCATGGCCATGCGGCTCGATGATCTCGACTGGGACGCTGGCACGGTGCGAGTTCTCGGCAAGGGGCGCAGGGAAGTCTGTTTGCCTTTGCCTCAGGACGCCGGCGAGGCCGTGATCGATTACCTGGTGAAAGCGCGACCGAAGGCGGATACTGACCGGGTCTTTCTGTGCACGAACGCTCCGGTTCGTCCGATCGGAAATTCGTCAACGATATCCGGTATTGTTCGGTCTGCTCTGCAGCGTGCCGGTATCCAAGACCCTCCATCGAAAGGATCGCACTTGCTCCGCCACTCTGCTGCGACGGCAATGCTACGTTCCGGGGCCAGCCTGGACATGATCGCAACCGTGCTTCGGCACGAGTCGTCCGACACGACGGCCCACTATGCGAAGGTCGATATCGAACTACTGCGGCAGATTGTACAGCCTTGGCCGGAGGGAGCACCATGCTAAGTGAATATGTCAACCGTTACATCGAGTTGCATCGGGCAATGGGTTTCAAGTTCAGGATTCAAGCCTATTTGCTTCGCCACTTCGTCCGGTTCGCCGAATCCCGCGGCGATTGTGTTGTGCGTAGCGAAACGGTGTTGGCGTGGGCAACCGAGGCACCCTCGGCTGCGCAACGCCGGTCGAGATTGCTGGTCGTTCGGCGGTTTGCTCGGGCTATGCAGGCCGAGGACGTGCAGCACGAGATTCCTCCCGCAGATGCGTTTGGCAGACCGACGAGAGAACGCCGGATGCCACACATCTACACGCCGGACGAAATCCGGCGTTTGCTCCAAGCGGCGGCGCAACTCACACCGAAAGGCTCCCTCCGCCCGGCGACGTACGTGACCCTGTTCTCACTTCTCGTCTCCACGGGGCTTCGGATCTCCGAAGCCCTGGCGCTGCAACTCGACGATCTCACGTCCGATGGTTTGCTCATCCGACAGACCAAGTTCCGCAAGAGCCGACTTGTGCCGCTGCACACCACGGCCCGGGAAGGGCTCGATCGTTATCTGGCCCGTCGAAATCAGTTCGGCGCCGACGACCGTTCTGTTTTCATCTCGATGTGGAGAACCGGCCTCGCTTATCGAACCGTCTATGCCGTGTTTCTGGAACTTACGCGCTCGATCGGGTTGCGCGGCGGGCCGGGGACCCCAGGTCCGTGCATTCACGACATGCGGCACACGTTCGCCGTCCGCGCCCTGGAGAACGTGCGACGGAGGAAAAGAAGAGATCGCACGCCATATGCTCGCGCTGAGCACGTACTTGGGGCACGCCCATCCCTCAGATACCTACTATTACCTGCAAGCGACACCAAGACTCATGGAAGGGATCGCTCGTGAAACAGAGGCTCTGTTTCAAGGAGGTTCAGCATGACACCACTCGCTCCTCACCTGACGGCGTTTCTTCGCGAGTATTTGCCTCGCGAAAAAGCCCGCAGCGCACATACGTGCGACGCGTACGCCTACTCGTTCCAACTCCTGCTGTGCTTCGCTGCCGAGCGGTACGGCACGTCGCCTTCGGCTCTCATCCTTGAGCAACTGGATGCGCCTTTGGTCCTTGCTTTTCTGGAACACATCGAGACTGGCCGCGGCAACTCACCACGGACGAGAAATGCTCGGCTTGCCGCCATCAGGGCGTTCGCACACTTCATCGAGTATCGCGTCCCCTCTGCCATCGAGCAGGTCCGGCGTATCCTAGCAATCCCCTCGAAGAAGACTGACGAGGCCCTGGTTGATTATCTCAACCGTCAAGAGTTGCAGGCCCTACTTGACGCTCCGGATCCGACCACGCGTTCCGGTACTCGCGATCGTGCCATGCTCCACGTCTGCTTTGCCGCTGGCCTGCGTGTTTCGGAACTGATCGGCCTTCGGCTCGACGACGTTCAGACGCATCCCGAGGCATCCATCCGCGTCCGTGGCAAAGGACGCCGAGAAAGGCTGCTACCACTGTGGAAAGAGACGGCCAAAGTGCTTCGGGCATGGCTTGCCCTGCGAGGACAAAGCCCCGCTTTGGAACTGTTCCTGAATGCTCGAGGCAACCCGCTGACCCGATCCGGCTTCGAGTACATCTTGGAGAAGCACGTCAAAGCGGCAGCCACCGTCTGCCCATCGATCTCTTCCAAGCGAGTATCGCCCCACGTGCTCCGCCACACTTGCGCGATGCATACGCTTCAGGCAACCCATGATGTTCGAAAGGTCTCCTTGTGGCTGGGACATGCGAGCGTAAAGACCACCGAGGTGTACTTACGTGCGGATCCGACGGAGAAGCTCGAAGTGTTGCAAGCAGGCGTCGCACCATCTCTACGGCGGGGACGGTTCCAAGCCCCTGACAAACTCCTGGACATGCTGCGGCATTCCTGAAAAGGGCACACGAGTTATGCAGAGCAAGTTCCTAGCCCGAGCCCCGCCCACAACACTCAATGTGGCTCAACTCTGCATAACTTCCGTCACTGCATAATTTCGCATGTCGGTCGGGCGACGGTAGAGGAACACGCGAACCTGCGGGGCCAGCGCGATCATCCTTGCTCCCTCCCGTCCAACACACCGAGCACGCACCGCAGGGTGGCGGCGTTCACTTCGCCCCTCACTCGAATGCGATACCCCTGCGGGTGAATCACTTCCCAGGTACTTGTCGAGGCCAGCAACTTCAGCGACACGAACTTCCCAGTACTGCCGGCGGGTTCCATGCGGCGAGATGCGGTCCGCGACGGTTTTCCACGGCCTGCCGATTCCCGCAGGCGGCGCCGCCAGGCGTAAAACGAGGGCTGCGAAATCCGTTCCCGAGCACAGAACTGGCGAATGGACAAGCCGCTACTCGCCTGACGCCTCAGGACATCTCGCCACTGCAATTCCTTTTCGCTGCTCTTCTTCCGAGCCATCTTCAACCTCCAGGAGTAGTGTAAAGTGACAAACACTTCACCTTACCACTGGCGGCAATACGTCTCGGATGCAACGCTCACGACGTTTGACAGTTATTCCTCCAGCGGAGGAATCTTGTAGTTGCGTTTGGGGGCGAGCTTATCGAACAGGTCGAACACGCCGGCGACCTCGGTTTGGCCTCACCCTTGGCCAAATGAATCTTCCCAGTTACAGGTTCTTGAAGAAAATCCGCTTCAGCTTCCCCTCGAACTTGAAGGGAGCCTTATCGAAGTAGTCGTTCGCCACCGGCGAGCACGTGTCCATTCCGACATCGAACGTCTCAGAAGCAGTGAACGTGCCGGGAATCGTACGCTGCACAGTTCCGGTGGCCGCCTCCTCGCCATTGATCCAGAACTTGACTTCGGCAGGCGCGGCTCTTTCCTCGGGCGTTCGCATCTCGAACTCGATCTTCACCTTGCCGGCGGGAAGTTTTCCGACCGTGATTTTGTCGCGTTTCAGCAATAGCGCGCTATACTCGTAGCACAGCTGGCCGTCCAAGGCGTACAGGCTCACGCCACCCGCATACCCTCCCATGGCGAAAATCACGCCGTTGACATTTTCGGGTACTTCCGCTTCGATCTCCGCCCGGACGTTACCGCTGCGGACGTTCGGTGCCTGGCTTTCGGGGATTCGCGTTATGCCCTCGGACAATGTCCACTCGGTGTTGGTGCTCAGCTTCATCTCTTGCGGAAACAGCGGGCCGAGCAGTCCGCCGCCGATCGGCAGGACCTTGTTCTCGATGGCCTCGCGCATGAACAGTGCCTTCATTTGCTCCAGCTTCTCGGGCTTCGCAGCGGCCAGATCATGCATCAGATTGAAGTCGTTTCGCGTATCAAACAGTTCCCAGTCGTCTTCCCGGGGATCCCATTTGTCGATGTCGATCAACTCGGCCACCCACGGTTTACGAGGGCCGAAAGTGCTGGCCATCCAGCCTTCGTGGTAGATGCCGCGACTGCCCATGATGTCGAAGTACTGCGTCTGCTTTTGTTCCGCTGCGCTCGCCGAATCAAACGTGTAGGCAAAACTTGTCCCGTCGAACGGGTCCTGCTTGTGACCATCGACAATTTTCGGGGGCTGGATTTCGAGAATGTCGTAGATCGTGGGGACCACGTCGTTGACGTGATGGAACTGGGACCGCGGTGTCTTGTCGGGCTTGATGCGCCGAGGCCACGAGATCACCATCGGTGTGCGCGTGCCGCCGAAATCCGCGGCGATCAGCTTGGTGTAGCGGAATGGGGCGTCACCGGCCCAGGCCCAGGCCGAATGGTACATGTTGTCCGTCTTGGGCCCGCCGATCGCATCCAGGCCTCCCAAGCCTTCCAGCACCTCCATGTGCTCGGCGACGGTCGTCGGGATGCCGTTTTGCGCGTTCAGTTCCGCAATGCTGCCGTTCATGCCTTCGGCGGATGCACCGTTATCGGAAAAGATATAGATGACCAGCGTGTTGTCACGGATGTTCTGGGCTTCCAGTTCATCAATCAGCTTGCCGACCTGCACGTCGGTGTGTTCCAGGAAGCCGGCAAACACTTCCATCAATCGTTCCTGGAAAGCGCGTTCGTCTTCGGGAAGGTCTTTCCAGGCTGGCATCTCTTTCGGACGCGGCGCCAGCTTGGTGTCGGCGGGAATCCAGCCCATGGCTTTTTGCCGGTCGAAGATCCGCTGCTGGTAGGCATCCCAGCCGTCACTGAATTTGCCCTGGTACTTGTCGGCCCACTCTTTGGCGACATGATGGGGACCGTGAACGGCGCCCGGCGTCCACCACATCAAGAAGGGCCGGTCGGGGTTCATGGCACGGTGCCGGCGCATCCAGGTGATCGCCTTGTCCGCCATGGCCTCGGTCAGGTGATAATCTTCGTAGTTTTCAACATGGGGCGGCGAAATCTGTGTGGTGTTTTCCCACAACGTCGGTTCCCACTGGGAAGTCTCGCCGGCGATGAAGCCGTAGAAGTAGTCGAAGCCGCGGCCTGTGGGTGTTCGATCGTAGGGGCCATTGGCAATCTGATCGACAGGCGTGTTATGATCCTTGCCGAAAGCCGCAGTCGCGTAACCATAGTGGCCCAGCACCTCGGCGATGGTGGCCGATGATTTGGGGATGACGCCGGTGTAGCCGTCCCAGTCGTTGGCAAATTCGGCAATCTGACCGAATCCGACGCGGTTGTGGTTTCGGCCCGTCATCAACGCGGCCCGGGTTGGCGAGCACATAGCCGTCGTGTGAAAGGCGTTGTAGGAGATGCCTTCATTAGCCAACCGAGACAGAGTCGGCGTTTCAATTTCACCGCCAAAGGTACTCGCCTGTCCGAACCCCGCATCGTCCAGCATGACAATCAGGATGTTCGGAGCATCCTCTGCCAGATGTCGTGGCTGGACTCGCCACTTGTGGACGGACTCCTGAATTGTCTGCCCGACTTTGCCGCCCATGGGCGCCGACGGGAACGGCAGAACGTCCTGGGCTCGGACGGTCCCGACCCACGGCATCAGAACAAGAATCATAGTTATCCGCAGCATTGTTCGTTGTCTCATCATTCGGTCTCCTGTTTGGAATGTACTTTGGCTTCTGTCTTGGCTTTCTCCAGGTCGGCGAGAAAGTCCTCGTCGGCATGCAGCCGAGCCACGGCAGCCGCCCCCATGATGCGACCTGCGTCCACGTCACTCTGCCAGTGGACATTGCAGATCACCCGGCTTTGGCCGAAGGCATACCCTCGCGCGAGAATCGCATCGGTGCGATCTGGCACGATCTCGCACAGGATCAACGCCCACGCCCAGCCAATCGCGGTGTGACCGGACGGATAGGAGCCGTCCTTGCGCAGTCCTTCTTCGTCGTCCGGCGTCCCAATCGGCTGGTCGTTCAGCATGAACGGACGCTTCCGCTGATACTTGTTCTTTGCTTGGTAAGTCGAGAGGCCGGCATCGGTGAGCATCCGGCGTAGCAGGAGGTAAAAATGTGGCGTGCCTTTCTCCGTTACCTCGAACCCCAATGCGTCCGAGAACGCGTCGGCCGCAGCAGGGAACTCCAAATCGGCATCCTTGACGGCTTGATGCCACCGTGGTGAGCCGCGCAACTTGAAGGTCACTCGGGTGGCTTCCTCATCCCGAGCGAAGGCGGCTGATCCTGCCTTCGGTGGAGGAGGCAGCAGCGCCAAACTATTGGGCAGATCCTCAGCCGCGAGGTAGCCCTTCAGCAGTCCCGGTGCGATTTCCTTGACCGCGGCGGATTGACCCCACGTCGCGTTGCTCCCACAAAGGGCGACAATGAGGCACCATGCCACAACTAGCGCGAGCTTATGCCGTGATGCCGTCATATCAACCTCCTCCTGAATGATGGCGGCCATTGAAAGCCGCATCTGTCTCACAAGTTCAATAGCGTCATGGGGAAATGTAGTTTAGCCAGCTTTTCATTCTCAGTTCCACGCGACGAATCAGGTGAGTGACTTTTGCGCTTTCGGTATAAATGGCCGCGGCGCCAATAGCACCTCCAGGCAATTCGTTTGGGTCGATGTCGGCGTCATCCAGTTTGAGGATCACCCCATAGGGCTGATTGAGCCTAACTATTGCAGTGGGATCCTGCACGACGCCGGTGGCTACCATCTGTCCTGCGGCGTTCATGCGGAGGATTTTGTCGACCTTGGCGGAGAACGTCCTTCCGGGATACAACTTGAAGACGACTTCCGCAGACTGCCCCTCTTTCACGTGTCTCAACTGATACTGATTAATCCCCACGGCAACCCGCGTCTCGCTTTCGTCGACGAATGCCAGCCAGCTTCGCACGGGGAACGACGCCACGCGCTGGCCTGGACGCAACGCGATCTGCATGGCGTAACCGTCCGCGGGCGCTCGGACCGTCGTCCAGCCAAGGTCTAACTTGGCGGCCTCAAGTTGGGCCTTGAGTTCAGCCACTTTGGTATTCTCGCCATCGATCTCGGATCCAAAAGCAAGGCGAGCTTGTTCTTTTGCGGACTCCGCACCCCGCACGGCAGCCTCTGCTGCCAACAGAGATTGGCGAGAATAATCGGTCTGCCGTTGGGCAATGGCGCCCGGGCTTTCTTGCGGATAGACTCATTACGATCCAATTCCAGCTTTTGCAAGTCTCGCTGCGCGGTGGCGTGCTCAAGATTGGCCTTGGCCGTGCCCAGTGCTGCTTCCAACTGCGGAACCGCTTGTTCGGCTTCCGCGAGAGCCGCTTCCAGCTGTTTCACTTTCGCCTGGTACGGTCGCCGGTCGATTTGAAAGAGGACGTCTCCTTTCTTCAAAGGTTTCATTGGCTCGACAGGCACATCAACTACCTCGCCGGTTACGTTGGGAATGATCTCAATGACGTACTGATAGACGTTGACCGTTCCCGACGGGGCGCCCCATTGCAGGGGAAAAATGAGCACGAAGAAACAGACCAGCATGAACAGCAGCGGGGAGAGCTTCCACCAGAGGTTCAGTTTGATGACCTTGAGCCATACGAGCGTCGCCAGGATGGCGACATAGCAGAGCACTAAGAATGCAATCATTTCGCCTCTCCTTCATTTGAGGCTGCGGCTTCCCGATCGCACTGCTCGCGCCAGTGCGGGTTCGTATAGGCCCAGATGTAGGCTACCGGCAGCAGCAGGCCCATCGTAATCACTCCCCACCAGCCACACACGCTGATCGCATTGGCCTGAGGATGACTGCGAGCCCGCGCGATACGGCCAGGCATCATCCCCAGAACACCCCAGGTTGCTACGGCCGATGCCACCAGTAAGAGCAGAACAAACAGTGCAAACAGATCAAGAAAGCCCATGGCGATCCTCCCTCTCATAAAGCCTTAGATTTGTGTCAGCGTTCCATGACCAAGTCATTGTGCATCAGTCACTCGACCCGCTTGGCCACCGGTGGTTTCCATGTTCCGTCGCGGGCACATAGAGCCTCGCAGGACATCTGGTTGAACGGACCCTTGTAATCGGGGCTCTCGGAATCGAGAGCGTAGTTCCACATGGTCTTGTAGTTCATCACCATCGGAAAGCCGAAGATGTAGGCTTCCTTGGCAATGGCTTAAGCCTCCACCGCGGACAGGTCCTGGGGAACTTCTGGGAGAGTAGGTCATGCGGTCTTTCGGTAGCAGGCCAGTTGTCGCCCCGCTGGGACAAGCCCAGCGGAAGCGGGATGTGGCAAGAGGTCTTTCGAGCTTCAATCACCAAAATAGAATCTCGCCAGTTTGCCGAACTTATTTTTGATTCATCCCTTAGTGTGAATTCAGAGCGGTCGGTTAGTCCGGTAGGACGTAGATCAAGCGAATTCCCTGGATCAATCGTCGTCCGGCGATCGCTTGAACGCCGGTCGTTCCTCCTGCAGGTTCTTGAAGTGGAGCCGCTTGAGCGTTTCGTCGAAGGCGAAGGGGGCCTATCCGAAAAGGCGCGTCAGGTTGGCGATGCCAAGTGCACGCGGCTGATTCTCGGATAGGCTTTACCGTATCTTGCCCCGATTCCAAGTGCACGCTCGCTGCAGCGTTGCACTTCAACACCCGGCGCGGTCACTTGCGTGCGCCGGTGTCGACTTGCACACCGGCGGGAGCGGAAACGCTCGTGCCTCCCGCGCCGGTGTTGACGTTCACGCCGGGGGCGCGCACTTGCACTCCGCCGGCGCCGACCTGGACACTCACGCCGGGCAGGTTCAGATTAAGTGCCACCTTGCGCAGAGGGAGCGGCTTCTTCAGCCGGACGCTCTGCCTCATCTAGGCGAACCAGCAGGACGTTCTGCGTTTTTTCCGGTCCGAAGTGCACCAACATCTCGGCCTGATCTTGGGTCAAGTTGTAGACCCCGGTCTCCATGACCAGATTGGCATTGCTGCCGTCGGCGGCTTTCCAGACGGCGCGTTGCGTTGCCTCGTCGACCATGCCTTCCACGGGATGTGTCGCGCCAGGTCGACTCGTTGTAGAACGTGCCGGCAATGACTCCTTCCTTGCTTACGGCAAGCTGAAGGTACATGCTGCTGGCGTTCACGCCTTCTGCGGTCAGCGCGAAGACGCCCAGCGGCATCCATTCCATCTCGGCCGCCTGTTCATCGGTCATCTCGGGAACTGACGTGGCAACCTGCGTCGTGTCGGTGTAGTACTTCTCCGCTGAACCGTACTGCTCTCCGTTGACGTAGACCACATTGTTCTCGTAGTAGACCGTCCCGCCCGTTCCGTAGCGATAGTAGATCGGCTTCGTCCAACGATGGACAACCCAACCCGTGACGGTCGTGGCAGTGGCCCAACGCCACCAGTGTCCAGGACGATAGCTCGGGTGGCTGGGATGTCCCGGAAACCAGGGGCGAGGAGGATAGCCAACGGGTGGACGATATGCGGGGGGACGCACAGGAGGCCGGACTCCGGGGGGACGTGTTCCCGGCGGGCGGGCGGCAATCGGCGGTTTGCGCCGGGGCGTCCCGGTCGTTCGGCAACCGGCGGTTTGGCGCCGGGGCGCTCGAGGAGCGCTTGGCTGCGTGGCCACAGGCGGCTTGGCTCCGGGTCGGGCAGGGAGTTGGCCAGCGGTTGGCGGTGCGGGGCGCGTGCTGGGCGTCTGCGAGGACCCCGGCTTGAACCAGTCAGGCATGGCGGGCTTCTGTCCGGCACCGGCGCCAATTCCATTCTGGATCTTGTCGCGGTCGATGGACGGACGCGTGCCCGCACTCGGTGTTGAGGGACGCGTGCCGGCTCCGGCCCCGGGACGAGTGGCCGGAACCTTCCCGGCCGAGGGGCGACTTGGAGTTGACGGACGTGTTGACGGTTGCCCCGCCGATGGACGACTTGGAGTCGACGGACGTTTTGATGGCTGCCCAGCCGAAGGGCGGCTGGGTGCCGACGGAGCGGGACGTGTTGACGGGCGTTGTCCAGCCGAAGGTTTGCTGGCGGAAGGGGTACTGGGTCGGCTCATCGATGGGGAGCGGTTGGCAGAAGAGCCAGCCCCGCCACCTGCACGACCTCCGCCTCCGCCACCGCGACCGCCCCGTTGGGCAAAGGCCGCGTCTGCTACGAGGGACAGACTCAAGACTAAAGCGATCAGAATCAGGGCGTATCTTCTCATTGGGATTCCTCCTTCTTACTTTTCTGCGAGGCCGTCAGTTCCTTTTGGCGCTACTACGGTGACCTCGGGAATATTGGGCTGCAATTCACCGGCGATCTCGCGATTAGTCGATTGCCAACGGATCGTGTCTGCATCGACGTAGGTGTACACGTTCAACGCCGAGGCACGCGCACCATCGGCAAGCACGAACGACGCCTTCACCAACCAGCGGTTGCCGTCTTGGATCCAGAGTCCTTCTCCAATCCCACCCTCGGAGTCGAAGGTCCAGGATCGGATCTGACCGGCAATGGGATCCCAGCCGACAAACTGGTCCCCTTCCAAGGTCACTTCCTCGTCGATCTTGACCTTGAACGATCGCTTGAGGAACTTGCGGTTCTTCGTCCAGGAACAGTCGGTAACGATGGTAGCGTCCTCTCCCGCATCGACCCACGTTCCGACCATCCAGTCGAGAACTTCGAGCGGTGAGGTCGGTTCGGCGTCGCCTGCCGAGGCGATTACTTCGGGGGCTGCCGGTTGAGCCGCCGGGTCGTTCTGCGCCATCCCGTAGGAGACGACAAAAAGGATCAGGGTCATGGCAGAGAAAAGGTGTTTCATACGAGAGCTCCTTACGCTATCGTGGCAGCAGCAGCCGGAAGTCTGTGCTGCCGACCACGGTGTTGCCATTGCAAGAAATCGAACGCGGTTTGAAGGAACGCCAGTAGGATGCCGATTCACCCGACTGGGCGCAGTACTCGAGCCGTGTAGGCGATGAGGCCGGCTCGTTGCCCCGGTGACAAGTCGGACTGCTTGGAGAACATTCCGCTACAATAACCGGCCTGGATGGACAGGGCAAATGACGGTTGTCATTTCACGCCATCTCGACGAGTATTCCAGAAAGTTCTCGTGGAACAGTAGGAGATGGGCTTCTTCCTGATTGGGGACGCTACGATGAAACCAATCCCATTGGTCCGCAAAGCGGCACTGGCACCTGCCGTTTCGTATCTCGCTGGGGAGGGAGTGCCGGTGAACCGGTACCTGCGTCGTGCGAAACTATTGGCTCCTACCCCGGAAACGTTAGAGTCGCTCATGCCGCTTCACCAGATGTGCGACTTCTTGAGCTCGGTTGCTCGCGAGCAGGGCCTCGACGATCTTGGGTTCCGCATTGCCGGTCAGCTTGGAATCGAAAGCCTGGGTTCTTTCGGGCGGTTGATCTTAGAGGCATTCACGTTTCACGAGTCGATACAGATTTCTCGCGAGTTTATTTCGACATACAATTCAGGTCAGCAAATCTGGATTGAACTCCACGGCGATCAAGTGAAGTACTGCCAGAAGCTTGTCGGCTATCTGCCGCAAGATCGAACTAGGGAAATTGTCCATCTTGGACTCGCAAACGCCTTGGCTGTTGCGGGCGTAGCTTGTGGAACCGATTGGCGACCAACCCGACTTGAACTTGCAACAGATCTTATCGATGTGGGCGCATATGTCCCCGAGTTTGGTAATATTCCGGTATCTTTCAATCAACCGCATACTTCGCTTTGGTTCGAACAGACATGGTTGAGCAAACCGTTTCCGGCATTTGACTCATCGAACTGCCTACTTACGGACGCGAACGAACGAGCGTCGTTCGTTGCGACGGGCCCAGCTACGGATCCGATCGGACAATTGGAACAAGTGATCGAGTCAACGCTTGGATACCCGGAAATGGATCTGCAACTTGTAGCGGCGATCGCAGGAACAAGTCCACGGACGCTGCAGCGTCATCTGTCCCAACACGGTGCATCCTTCTCGCGTTTACTTCAAGCCGTCCGATTCCGAACTGCTCAACGTCTTCTGAAAGATTCAAAGATGCCATTGAAGGAGATCGCCAAACGATTGGGCTACACTGATCTGGCGAACTTCATACGGGCATTCAAACGCTGGACCGGCGTCGGCCCGAGCGAATTCCGTCGGCTGCACTACGAAGATGGGCACCGATAAGGGCCCGAACAACGTTGCCTGTCAACGTTAGAAGGCCTCCGGGCAGGGCAGATAACGATGATTGCGGCAATCTTCCGTTCGGCCATGATCCGCAATTACGGACCCGCGGCAAAAGTTGTCGAGTAGCCGAGGGGTCGCGAAGTTAGTTACGGTGAAGGACCTTGGGCGACATCGCTATGGATCGACGCATAGAGAACGGGCTTTCCTGCTGAGAGCCTTTGCCCCGGATTTGAACCTCTATTCAAGCGTGCTCACAGCAAAGAGTTTCAGCGCCCTCTGCATTTTTTGGCGGTACGCGAAACCTGCTCAGGTTGGCCCACACCTCCGCGCCGTTAGTTCGACTCCGTAAGCCCCGAGAAACCGCTTGCTACCGCGCAGTCAGAACCGCACTTTCGCGATTCGCTCCGTGCATGCGGTGGGCGAGTCCTGTGTCATCGGAACCAACACCGTTCGTGACGCAGGACGACAACTCCTGGGGCATTTGCGCCGACGCCGTTGCGCACTAATGTCCGTTCTTAGGCGGCAGCTGCAAGTTGACCGACGTGATTCCGACGAATGTTGCGTAGATTTTCCCCGGCGGATCATTGCGATCACAAGCTGTAGAGCCAATCGTGTCGGTCAGGCACTTGGGGTAGTGCCACCAATCTACCCACTTGCGAAAACTACGTGCCATTCGTGATTCCGACCGATGCGAGTTTCGCGGTCTGCTTCGAGCTGGCGGTTGCATCGACTTCGGCAGTTTGCGTTCGACTGTAACTCGCGTCGGTGAAATCGACCTCTGCATTCTTGGAATGCCCTGAAAGTACACAGGTGGCCCAGACCTGGTGCAGCTTGGCCAATGAAGAAACGCGTTTCTCCAGGAGCCCGCCGCGCCATCATTTTGATTCAGGCGCGCGCAGCATCAGCCGGCTGAAAGCTGCTCGGTCGATGTGACCTGGTGGAGTTGTGCAACCTGTTCTTCCACTCTTCGGCGGAGGTGACGCAGGGAGACCGACGCAGGCTCGATCCGGACTCTGGCGCTGGCTACTCGCTCCGAAGAAAGGGTCGTTTGCTGAGCTAATCGTTCGGGACAACCAGTTCCCCCGGTGGAACAAGGTCTTGCCCCGGTCCGCGAAGGTTCGTGACGAAAACTCGATTTCCACGAATCACGAAGAGGGCGCGGTATTTCCGCCCGCTCCGTGTCTTGAAGACGATATGCCGGATTTCTTCTTCATGGTCCGAATTTTCTGGGGCCAGCAAACAGCTCTCGGGCCGCTCGGAAAGTAATCTGCAAACCTCTTTCCATCGTGCGAGCCACATGCGAGCCCCCTGTGGAGACCGGCCTGCAATCCAGGCCAGGATGTCGTCAAGGTCCTTCTCTGCCCGAAACGAGAGTTCTACTTCAGTACTCATGTAGGGATGTTATGCTTCCTGCGAAGTTCCTCCGTGACTTGATCAGCTGGTCTTGTCCGCCCAGCATCGATATCTGCTAAGCCTTCGCGTATGGCAGCGTTTATTTGCTCGCGATTGCGCACGAATCCCATTCGATGACCAAGTCATCGATCGTGAGTTCCTCTTCGCTCTCTTCTCAACCGATCAGTTGCGAAGCGATGGAAGCTGTCGAGTTCGCCTTGTGTGATCGCCATTTGGCTACTCCAACGTCAGTGATTCGACTCATTTTTAGCGTACCACGGCCGGTGGAAATGGTCGAGAACCGCTATTTGTTCCGAGTCAGCCGCAAACCACCGCCAACAGGGGTAGCAGTCGCAGGCTCAGCTGGCGAGCGCCCCGGAACGCGGCCCAGTACCCAGCGGGGGACCCACACGATCGCGAACAGCACTGCACTACTCATCACTACCAGGCACAAGATGGCCACCGAAATCTGACCCCACACCCACCAGGCGGGAATGCGGCGATAGTTGCCCTGAAAAATTCCCGTTCTCACCAAAAATAACTCACCGTCCTCTTCAATGAACGCCGCAGTAGCCGCTGGGTCCTCCTCGCCGCGAAAGAAACCCTTCGTGTCCACGGGAAGCAGAGATTCCGGCTCGCCCATCAGTCCACGAACCCGGAGCACGCCGTTGTCGTTGGTGGCGTGTTTGATCCCCAGCAACCGGTCCATGAAGCGAGCCATTTCAAAAGCTGGAGTATGCGGCTCATAATAGCCGGTGAACATCTGGATCTGTTCATCGGACAGCGTAGCAGACGGAGGCGTCGGCGCGGCCCATTGCCGCGTGAGATAGGAATGGACCAACTTCTCGATCTGCTCCGCCGCCCCGAAGTTGCCTGCATTGATCATGACCACGTAGCCCACCCCGTGGTCCGACGCGTACCCGTACAGCGCCACGAAGCCCGTCGTCACACCTCCGTGCCGACGAAAGCGGAAGCACTTGTATGGGAACGTGTAAATGCCGAGCCCATAACCGTCGCGGATCCCCCGGCGGGCGGCAGCACTGGTCGTGGGGGTTTCCATCCGCTCAATCGATTCTCGATTGAGCAGGCGGACCCCCTCGTACGTGCCGCGACTGAGTAACATCTGTACGAGGTGGGATAAATCCGCGGGAGTGGTGTTTAATACTCCGTCGGGTCGGTGTTGGTAGGGAGTCTCAGTCACGCCGTCGGGGTGATAGCCGGTGGCCAAATTCCTTTGAACCGCGTTGGTTCGCAAGAAACTAGCGTTCTTCATGTCCAAAGGCCAGAAGATCTGCTCGTCGATGTGGCTGTCGAGAGTCTTTCCGGCGATTCGCTCGACGGCATATCCGGCCAGCTTGTACCCGGCGTTCGAGAAGCTGACAAATTGGCCGGGCCGCCAACGCGACTTGTTCACTCGGGGATCCAACGCCAGAGAATCGCGTAAGCTGATATTCGGCACTTGCGCAGCCCACGCGCGGAGCGAGAGAAAGTTCGAACCCGGACGTATGCTCCAACAGGTGGACCAGCCGCAGGGGATCCGATTTTTCCCACGGGTTGGAAAATTCCACGTCCCCCACCAGATCGCTGAGCCGGTCCTCCAGCCTTAGTTTGCCCTCTTCCTGAAGCTTCAGCGTCGCCAGGGCCACGAAGCTCGCCTTTCCCGCGAGGCGAAACATCGTCTGGGGCGTAACCGTCCGGCCTGCGTTACGGTCGGCCAGCCCGATGCCCGCCGACCAGAGCACCTCGTCCTTGGAGACGAGGACGACTCCAGCACCCGGCACGTGGGTCTCTCGCAGGACGGCTGCGATGGCATGTTCCAGCTCCTCTGTCGTTTGGGGAACACGCGGCTCGTCCCCCTTCAGCTCTACGGCTCGCATCCACCGAGGGAGGCACCTACCAGAATGTAGGGAGGATTGAGACCTGCCTTCCCAAGCATGCATCGCAATTCCTTTACGACTTGTTGCGGGGTGCGGGGCAATGGACCGCACTTTGACCAACCCACGCCAGCGCGGTCATAGGTTACAACCGTGGCAAAATTTGCTATTTGCGTCCTGCAGTTTCTCGGACTCCCGACTTGAGCACATTCTGCCGGTTTCAAATACGACGACCGACCCCTCTCCTTCGATGTCGCAGTGGAGTTTATGCGTACCGACATCAATGAGCTGTCCCGGCGGCGAGTATTTCTGTTCCGTTCTACGAGTTGCCGACCAATGCCAGATAGCGCTGGCAATTGCGGCAATTAGGATGAGCACAACACAAGCGAGAAGGAAGGATACGCCGCGTCCACTTCCACACTCTTTTCATCCGTTGCGTTCCCCTGGGATTACTAGCCCAGTTCACTCATGACACTGCCTCATTATTGTCGTTGCTCGCGTCTCTCGCTACATCCCTCCGACTGGTCCTGGTGATGACCGTCGCGAATATCGTTCCTTTGTTGGAACACTCCAACAGCCCCATTCTGACGATCCGTCAACTCTGTGTCAAAATCGGTCCATTTTCGGCGCGTCCGAAGAATCAAACGGCTTCCCCACGAGTTTTCGGTACTCCGTTCTCGCCGACTCGCAGTCGCTTGGGGTTTGCCATCCTCGGTCAGTCTGGCCGAATCTGCAGAGGTCTGTTTCACCGCCAGCAGTTGAGCAAAACGCCAAGCTGCCGCGGTATGTCCAATTTCGGTCAGTTCGAGAAATCGCGAAGAACCCTCGGTGAGGGCAACCGACGCGAGTTAGCTAGGCGGCATTTCCTCCGGTGGGTAGATTCGCCACCGCTAATTAACGAAAAGCAGCTTACTCACACGCGCCGGGGCCATACTCCGCGTCGAAGCTTGGGCTCGATTTTGGCAGCAGGCATGTCCAGGCATGGCTATTTCTCCGCTAAACTCAAGTTTGTTGCAGTTTCCGACGGCGGGCATATCCCGCCACGTCCGGGGTAACTCTCGGATTCTTTGGCAACTGCTTGCTCTTCCGGGGGTTTCCTGTTACGAAAGTCTCGTTAAAGTGTGTCAAGATTCGCGTGAGTCACCACAAAACGTAGGCGGGTCACTCGTCCGCAGCAGCTTCTCAAGCTTCCAGACATAACTCGTAGATTATTTGATCAGCTCGAAGGCGTTGGCGTCTTCTTCCACCTCAAGTGACCTATTAGTCATGGTCGGGGGGAGATTATGCGAACGCCTTTTTTTTGCGCTCGGACAGCGGGCGCCTGGTGTGACGAACTGGAATCGAGCCGAGCCTGCTGGGATAGATTCATTCAACCTGGGGATGGTAAAGCATGAGCAGCAAGTCGATTCGTATCACCACGCTCGCCGAACCGGGTGGAACCATACTCAAGGTCGTCGGACGGCTCCATTGTGACGACTTCGATGACCCCCAGGCTGTATCCTTTCGTGTCCTCGGCACTACAGTTTAGGACGCGTTTTTTTCGATTAAACCAACAGACTTGGCAAGCAGCGGTTCGCGAAACCGGGCATTCATCGAAGGGCCGTTTATGGACAATGAACTAGATGCGACTCAGCCAAAGCGAGGCAGTCGCCGCAGATTGATCTTTCAGATCATTGCCGTGTTGCTTCTGTTGTGGCTGGTCGTGGCGTACGTTGTCGCTCCTATTGTCTGGAAAGAATACGCACGCCACGATTCGAGATTCGATGATAGTCCTCGAATTACCCAGACGGGCGATCATCATCCCGGCGATCCGCTGAATGTGGCCTTAATTGGCACCGAGCTTCAGTTGACGAACCTCATGAAAACGGCCCAGTGGTATCCGGCTGCCGCATTGGGATTGAAGAGCGACCTGAAGATCGCCGCGGACTCGGTGCTTTCGCGTCCCGATGACGAGGCTCCGGTGAGTGATCTCTACTTGTTTGGACGCAAGGAAGACCTGGCATTCGAACAACCCGTCGGCGACAACCCCCGGCACCGACACCACGTCCGACTTTGGAAGACGGATGATGTGAGCGACGACGGGCGTCCAAAATGGATCGGCTCAGCTGTCTACGACGAGCGCGTTGGACTGAGCCACACGACCGGACAAATCACCCACGTGACGGCCCCCGACGTCGACGCCGAACGGGACTATCTTTTCGAGTGCCTCGAAAAGACGGGTGACCTGGTTCGTCACTACGTCGTACCCGGTTTTCACAAGCGACTCGAAGGACGCAACGGAGGCGGCGACCCGTGGCGCACCGATGGCGATCTTTACGTGGGGGTGATTCAATTGACTCTGCCGTAACGCTAACACTGCGATGGACTTCATTGGCTCACAACCAACGCCTCCCGAGCCAAGCCACGAACTAAATCTACGAAACCTCACATTAACATGACCCTGCTCGCATTTGCGACCACCATTGTATTAACCAGAGCCGGTCGATGCTCGCCACGCCCCAACGATATCCTCGTGCCGGGAGTCAGAGCTATGCGACGCCCGCGGCCGTGGCGAACCCCAATGGCTCAACCACCGTCTACTTCAGTCCGAACAGACCGAATGGAGTGAAGGAAGGCAATTGGTTTCAAACCGACCCTAACAAGGGCTGGTTCACAATCCTCCGGCTGTACAGCCCGCTCGTAACCTTCTTCAACAAGTCTTGGTGGCCGAGTGAGATTGAATTCGTTGAGTAGAGTTTGTAACGGAGAACGAAACAGATGTGTTCTTGTATATCATCGAACGTTTTTTGGCAACGGCAGTTGAGGATCTGCCAGGAGCCAGTGGTTCAATTGAGGTGGTTAATAGATTGTGGAACCGCCAAGGAGACGACTGGATAGCAGGGAAAACTGATCTTAATCTATTAGTCCAAAGAGTTGGTCTACTCACCACGGAGCCGCGGGTCGCGCGGCTTTTTGAAATCAATGTCGTTCGCCGCGGCCCGGTGAACGCTGCCGCTTTGCGTTTTTAGGAATGAGATGCTAAAGCAAACGGCCACTTTTAACTTCACAGGGAGAAACAACATGAAATCGATCGTACGAGTTTTGGCAGTCTTTGCTGTCATCGCCACAACCGGCATGGCACAAGGACAAGACAAGAAACCCAACATTCTGTTCATCATGGGCGACGACATCGGCTGGATGCAGCCGAGTTGTTATCACCGCGGCCTGATGGTCGGCGAGACGCCGAACATCGATCGGCTCGCGCGCGAGGGCGGCATGTTCATGCACTACTACGCCGAGCAAAGCTGCACGGCCGGGCGCACCGCGTTCTTCACCGGCATGCATCCGATGCGCGCCGGCATGCTCCTGCCGCAGTTGCCCGGCGCCATCTCGTATCTGCGCCCCGGCACTCCGGCCTCGCCCAGTTCCTGCTCGACCTCGGCTACAACACGGGCGAGTTCGGCAAGAACCACCTCGGCGATCATCCCGATTCGCTGCCGACCGCGCACGGCTTCCAGGAATTCTGGGGCTACCTCTATCACCTCGATGCGATGCAGCGGGTCAGCTTCCCGGACATCAACAGCAGCCCGACCAAGCAGGCCGTCGTGCCTCCGATGAAGATGATCCCGATTCCCGGCATTCCCGAGCCACCCGGTGCGATCGACCCCAAGGACGGCGTCTGCATGGCGCCGCCGCGGCCGGTCCTCTGGATGAAGTCGTCCGACGGCACGGCGAAGAACCAGATGGGCAAGGACGAAGGTCCGCTCACCCTCGAACGCTCGAAGACGGTGGACGAGGAAATCTCCGCCCACGTCATCGACTGGCTCGATCGCAACGATCCCGAGAAGACGAACAAGCCGTTCTTCTGCTGGTACAACCCGGCCCGCATGCACGTCACCACGATGTTCTCGCCGAAGTATGAAGCCATGCTCGGCACCAAGGGCGGCAAGGACTGGGGCATCAACGAAGTCGGCATGAAGCAGATGGACGACAACATCGGCTACGTCCTCAAGAAGCTCGAAGACATGGGCGAGACTCGACAACACGATCGTCGTCTTCACCACCGACAACGGCGCGGAAGTCATCACCTTCCCCGACGGCGGCGTCACGCCGTTCAAGGGCGGCAAGCTGACCACCTGGGAAGGCGGCATGCGCGCTCCGTGCGTCATCCGCTGGCCGGGCAAGATCAAGCCGGGCACCATCTTCAAGGAGATGTTCTCGTCGCTGGACTGGCTGCCCACGTTCGTCGAAATCGCCGGCGGCCCGAAGGGCAATGAACTGAACGAGCAGATCATGACGGGCAAGTACCCGGGCATCGTCAAGACCAAGCTCGATGGCATCAACCAGCTCGACTATCTGACCGGCAAGAGCGACAAGTCGGCTCGCGACACCTTCTTCTACTACACCGGCGCGAAGCCCTCGGCCGTGCGGTACAAGAACTGGAAGTTCTACTACACCATGGTCGGCGCCGGTGCCGATGGATGGACTCATGGGTGCCCAGACCTACCACTGGACTCAGCTCGCCAACATCATGCGCGATCCGTTTGAGATCAGCGTCGGTGCGGACACCGGGTCCCTTCTCAGCTACGCCGGTGCTCTCGCGGCACCGAGCACGGCGTACATCTACGACTGGAACCTCCTGCCCATCGGCCAGCTGCTTTGGGAGAAGGAACTGATGTCCTACAAGGAGTTCCCGCCGCTGCAGGAGGCGGCGAGCTACAACCTCGACCAAATCCTCAACTCGCTGAAGAGAGCAAGCGCCACCCACTCGGACTAACCGGTACTATTCGCTTTTGAAACGCGCGGGCCGTCGTTCATGCGCCGGCCCGCGACTTCAACAGCGCTAGGCAATTCGATGACTCCCACGAGGACGCTTTTCACCATGAGATTCCATCCCATTCGTCGCGGGCTGCTGTTACTAACCGCTGTCGCGGCGATCGCACTCGTCGGGCTGACTAACACCCAAGCCCAGGACCCGCTTCCCTCGTGGAACGACGGGCCAGCCAAGCAAGCCATCGTGGATTCGTGAAAGCGACCACGGAGGCCGGCGGCCGAACTTCGTGCCACCGGCGGAACGCATCGCCACTTTCGATCAGGACGGCACGCTCTGGGTCGAGCATCCGATGTACACGCAGGTCATGTATTGCGCTGCGACCGGGTGTCGGTGCTCGTCAAGGCGAAGCCCGAGCTGAAGGACGTCGAACCGTTCAAGCACCGTTCTGGACTGCTCCGGCAACCGCGAGGCGATGGCGAAGCTGACGTTGCCCGATCTCGAGAAGATCATTGCCGCCACGCTTCACCGGCATGTCGGTGGAAGACATTCAAGGCGGAAGTGGCAAAATGGCTCGACGACCGCGAAGGATCCGCGCTGGAAGAAGCCCTACACCGAGCTGGTCTATCAACCGATGCAGGAAGTCCTGAAGCTACTCCGCGCGAATGGCTACAAAACCTACATCGTCACCGGCGGCGGACAGGACTTCGTCCGGGTCTATTCGGAAAAGACCTACGGCATTCCGCCCGAGCAGGTCGTCGGAACGGCGGGCGCGACGAAATATGGCTATGACAAGGACGGCAAACCTTTCCTGACCAAGGAAGCGAAGCTGCTGCTCAACGACAACGACGCCGGCAAGCCCGAAGGCATCCACCTGATGATCGGCCGTCGACCGGTCGCCGCGTTCGGCAATTCCACCGGCGACCGGCAGATGCTCGAATACACCAAGGCGGGCAACGGCGCTCGGCTCTCGATGATCCTCCTGCACGACGACGCAGAACGCGAATACGCCTACGGTCCGGCGACCGGTCTGCCGGACACGAAAGTCGGCACATTCACCCAGGCGCTTTACGACGAAGCGCGGAAGGACGGTTGGACGATCATCAGCATGAAGGACGATTGGAAGAAGATATTTGCCTTCGAGAGCCAAACACCTGAAGCCAACGAGAACCGATGAAGCGAATGAAGAAATCAAATCCGCGTCCCCTCCTCACTTTGCCGCTCTACTAATCCTAGAAATCAAACCCATGAAACGACCATTCAAGTGCAACATACTTGCGATTGCTCTTGGGCTAACGCTCATCAGCACGGCATTGCCGCTCGCTGCGGAACAGAAGAAGCCCAACATCCTTATCATCTGGGGCGACGACATCGGGTGGAATAATCCGAGTTGCTACCATCGCGGCATGATGGGCTACGAAACGCCCAACATCGACCGCCTCGCCAAACAAGGCGCCTGTTCACCGATTGGTACGGGCAGCAATCTTGCACCGCTGGCCGCGCCGCGTTCATCACCGGCCAAAGCCCGCTGCGCACCGGCTTGCTGAAGGTCGGTCTGCCTGGCGCGAAAGAGGGCATTTCGATCAAAGATCCGACCATCGCCGGGTTGCTGAAAAATCAGGGATACATGACCGCCCAATACGGTAAGAATCACCTGGGCGATCTCGACTCGATGCTGCCCACGAATCACGGGTTCGATGAATTCCTCGGCAATCTTTATCACCTCAACGCCGAGCAGGAACCTGAACATCCCGACTATCCCAAGGATCCGGAATTCAAAAAGAAGTACGGCCCGCGCGGGGTGATCCGCTCGACCGCCGGCGGAAAAATCAAAGACACCGGCCCGCTGACGATCGAACGGATGAAAACGATCGATGACGATGTGACCGCCGGCGCGCTCGGCTTTCTCGACCGCGCTAAGAAAGCGGACAAGCCGTTCTTTCTCTGGTGGAACTCCACTCGCATGCACATCTGGACGCATCTCAAGAAAGCGGCGGAAGGAAAAACGGGGCTGGGGATTTATGCCGACGGCATGGTCGAACACGACGCGCATGTCGGCCTGATCCTGGACAAGCTGGAGGAGCTGGGCCTCGATGAAAACACGATCGTGATGTACTCGACTGACAACGGCGCTGAATGTTTTTCCTGGCCCGACGGCGGCAGTACGCCGTTTCGCAACGAGAAAAACTCGAACTGGGAAGGGGGCTACCGCGTCCCTTGCGTGATTCGCTGGCCTGGCGTGATCGAGCCCGGCACGATCTACAACGACATCTTTTCGCATGAAGATATGTTGCCGACGCTGCTGGCCGCCGCCGGCGAACCGGACATCAAGGACAAATTGCTCACCGGCTATCGCGCCATGGATCGTGACTACAAGGTCCACCTCGATGGCTACAACCTGCTTCCTTACTTCAAGGGCGAAGTCGATAAAGCGCCGCGTAAGGAGTTCTTCTATTGGACAGACGACGGCAATCTCTGCGGCCTGCGCTACGACCGCTGGAAGATCGTGTTTCAAGAGCAACGTGCGCACGGGCTGGACGTGTGGCAAGATCCACTGGTAACGTTACGCTTCCCCAAGCTGTTCTGTTTGCGAACCGACCCGTACGAGCGGGCCGACCACGAGGCGGTCAACTACGGTCGCTGGCGCGTGGACCATGCGTTTGTGCTGGTCCCAGCGCAGGGCTTCGTCGCGCAGCATCTGGCAACGTTTAAGGAGTTCCCACCACGGCAAAAGCCGGGCAGCTTCAGCCTCGACCAGGTACTCGAATCGCTGCAAAGCGCACCTAAGATCAACAACTAGATGCAGTGGAATTTTCAAATATGAAAACGGTTTTCAATACGTTGATGCTGGTGGCGATTCTCGCGGCCACCGTCACGCGATCGCACGGGCAGGATCCACTTTAAGACCTAAATTGTCACTGGCGGCCAGGATTTTGTGCGGGTTTGCTCCGAATCGGTTTACGGCATTCCCCCGGAGCAAGTCGTTGGTTCTGCCAGTGGCACTAAGTAAGGCTACGACAAGAGTGGGGCACCGACTATCTCAATCGAACGGCCATCGCGAAATCGAGCACGTATCAGAATACGCCCGAAGAGACCCAGTACCAGTTCAAGGAGACCGACAGTCAGGGACTCCAACTCAACGGGAACAATCAGTACACGGTCACATTCCCAAAAGGCAAACTGCCGCCGGTCAAAGGATTCTGGTCGTTGACGCTCTACGATGCCGAGCACTTCTTCCACGCGAACCAACTCAACCGGTTTTCACTCGGCACGAAGAATACGGATCTGAAGTTCGGCGGCGATGGCTCGCTGACGCTCTATCTGGGCGCCAAGTCACCCGGTCGGGACAAGGAGTCCAACTGGGTCCCCGCACCTGAGGGAACGTTTTCGCTGTTGTTGCGCAACTACTGGCCCGAGAGAGCCATTATCGATGGAAAATACGTGCCGCCGGACGTCGTGAAGGTGAATTGATGACGGTCAAAGGGTGATGGAATTGTCGGGCAACTGCACGCCGAACCCTTTGTGGTCTCCGTGCCGTCGGTGGAAAACTCACGCTATTTCTAGCTGCAATTTAAGTTTCCAGTTCGTTTCCCAAGATTGGATCAAACGAGGTATCAAGAAAAGATGAAAGCTAAAGCACGCAACTAATTTATTTTCGCGTGGACATCAGTATTCCTATTTTGCTCGCCGCCGCTGACAGTCCAAGCCCAATCAACCAACAAGGTCTCGGTTGATGAAGCGAAGCAGATCGCCGTGGACGCCTACATCTACGGTTATTCGCTGATCACCACCAACGTGACGCGCGTGCAAATGAGCAACGTACCTGCGGCCGAAGCGCTTCGCGGACCGCTCAACAGCTTCATCAATGTCAAGCGCTATCCCCCGGCCGATTACCGTGGCGTCTCCGCGCCCAACGCTGACACGCTCTACTCCGTCGCTTGGCTGGATCTTGGTAAAGAACCAATCGTCTTCACCTATCCTGACATGGGCAAGCGATATTTTCTGTTCCCGATGTACAGCATGCAGATGAACGTGGTCCAGTCGCTCGGCAGTCGCACGACCGGCGGAAAGGCGGGCACGTTCCTGGTCACCGGCCCTGGCTGGAACGGCGAAGTTCCCCAAGGCATGAAACAGGTCAAGTCGCCGTCAAGGTACATGTTGATCCTCGGCCGCACCTACGCGGACGGCACCGAGCAGGACTACGAAATCGTCAACGGCTTGCAGGCCCAGTTCAAGATCACGCCACTCTCGGCGTGGGGTTATCAAAAGTAGTTGAGAACAACGATGTCAACACGGTGCGACCTGGCGACATCTCATCTGGACTGCAGTTACCTGGTTCATTCTCATTCGGCGGGATTGACGAGCAAACGTCGGGGCCAATCTTGGCAGCTTATACCAGCGAGGCGAGTCAGCCGCCGTCCACAGAGCAAGTGACCGAGTCGGGTGTTGCGTCGAGCGGAATCCAGACGACTATCAATGGGGGAAAATTCGAAGGGCAATTTTCAAGCAACTCACGTCGTTATTCCATCGGCACAGATCTCTATTCTCCGCCCGAATTCAAGGGCGGCTTGATTGTGTTCGGTGAGGATGTGGCAATGAAGATCGGTGGATATGTGAAGGCCGACTTCATCTATGATTTTAACCCGATCGATTCCACGGATTTTTTCGACCCGACATGCATACCAGTAGGCGCGCCCGCTCGGACAAACACTCGCTTTCATGCGCGGCAGACTAGGATGAGCTTCGACACCCGCTGGGCGCCTGACGGGAATCCCGTTCGCATATTCGTTGAAGGAGACTTCTTCGGGAACGACAACAGCTATCGCCTACGACATGCCTACGGCGAGATCGGCTCTCTGTTGGTTGGACAGACATGGACCACGTTTACCGACGTGGCTGCAGCTCCTGCAACTCTCGATTTCGAGGGTAGCGTTTCCAACGTCAATCGACGTCAGGCGATGGTCCGTTGGACACAACCTGTGCTTCATGAGGACTTGACATTGGCACTCGCTGCAGAGAATCCGCAATTCGACATCGTGCCTCCTGCGGATATCACGGGCGATTCTCGTACGCCTTCGCCCGATTTGGTTGCGAGGCTGCGTTTAAGCAAAGATTGGGGGCAGTTCCAAGTAGCGTATCTGTATCGCCTCGGTGGCTTTCAACCAACCGGCGAACGTGTGATCACGGGTTCAGCTTGGGGCCTCAACTTTACCGGAACGGTCTTATTGACGGATACCAGCAAATTTTATCACCAGATCGTTTTTGGGGATGGAATCGGCAGCTACCACGGACTGCCGGATGCGGCGCCTGAATCCGCAACCACGGATAAAGTGTTGAGGTTTACGGGGTGGATGGTCGGCTATACGCAGGACTGGACAGACCACCTTAATTCCAACTTCACCTACGCTGAAAACGCCCTTGATAACTCGTTGCTTCAAGCGCAAGACGACGTGCGGGGAACAACTTATCTAGCCGCCAACTTAATTTGGGAACCGGTAGATCGCGTGAATGTTGGCATCGAGTACTTGTACGGTGTGCGAGAAAACGTCGATCGCGAGAAGGGCGACGCACATCGTCTGCAGGCTGCGTTCATCTTTTATCTGCCGTGATTGAAGATGGGCGCCGATCGACGATTTCTGCTTAGCACTCTGGCATTCGTGTAGCCGTAAATGCTTAGGCTAATGCCACACCGCGCTGTGCTACGGCTTTTCTCCAGTATCTGACTGCGGCTTTGCCGTACCCAGGTCGGATGCCGCGTTGGGGGGCACGCTGATCAGACGCAGATCGCGTTGCGGGAATGGGACGCCGATGCTCGCGTCTTCCAGCGCCTGCTGGACGGCGACTGCAATATCGCTGTGGATCGTGTGGGTGTTGGTTGAGGAATCAGCATCGAACCACGCCCGGAGCTTGAAATCGAGAGAGCTGTCGCCAAAGTTCTCAAAAAAGGCGACCGGCTCGGGATCGCGAATCACCTTGGGATTGGCCTTCGCCACATCAACCAGCAAGTCAATCACTCGCTGGGCGGGTGTCCCGTATTCGACCCCCACGTTCAGATCGACCCGCCGACGCCTGTCCGAAAGCGTCCAGTTGGTAACCTTGTCAGAGATGAGCATGCCGTTGGGCACAATGACTTCGGCCCCGTCGAATGTGCGGATCACGCTGGCGCGGATGCCGATCCGTTTCATTGTCCCCGATGTGTCGGACAACTCGATCGTGTCTCCCACATCGATCGGTCGCTCGAATAGCAGGATCAAACCGGATACAAAATTGTTGACAACGTTTTGCAGACCGAATCCGATCCCCACGCCTAGCCCGCCTGCGACGACGGCAAGTTTCGTGACCTCGACGCCCGCTGCGGACAGGCCGACCAGAAAGCCAAGGCAAATCACGCTGTATCGGGCGAGGTTAGAGACAGCATACGGAACACCTCGGCTTGTACGTACCCGCGAGAACACGTCTTCCTGAAGAAGCACCTGCACCCAGCGCGCCAGTAGAAAGGAGAACCAAACGGTGAACGCAAACACCACCACGTCGCCAACGGAAACGGAGAGCGCGCCGACGTCGATACTGGCACCAAGTACCTGTTTAACAACCTCTGTTGCGGGAGTGAGTAGACCGAGTTGCCCGCAGACAAGTGCCGCCCAGAAGCCCACCGCAAGGATGCTCAATCCTCGCTCAAGCCAATGATGCACAA
Source organism: uncultured Planctomycetota bacterium (assembly GCA_963700575.1). Classification (GTDB taxonomy): domain Bacteria; phylum Planctomycetota; class Planctomycetia; order Pirellulales; family Pirellulaceae; genus JAJRVM01. The sequence goes on from CAVOYC010000008.1 coordinate 128,031, forward strand.
TCTGTCGATGATTTGAGACCGCCCGAACGAGTCCGAGGGGTCGGAGGACGAGAGCAAACATTGTCAGGCCCTGTGCCACCTTCAGCAGCACGAAGACGAACAGACCCAGATAGCCGCTCCTTAAGACGCCGTCCCCCAGCAACACGGCGAGGTCGCTCCAGCCAGCCAGATCGGACAAGATTGCTAACGTCACAAGGCCGGCACCCACGCTCATCGCCACGTAGAGCAGCCGGAAGAAGGGATGACGTCGCCGCTCCTCGGGGAGTTTGGCGATTCGGCTTGGACGCAGCATCCATATCAACAAGCCGAGTCCGCCGATCATCTCTGCCAGGAAGACGAAGCGATCGAGTGTGGGCGTCGTATCCAGCAGGTCGCGAGACCGATCGAGAATGAACAGAACCGCCAGTCCCCAGGCAAACAGGATCATTGCGGGAGGCAAAAAACGCTGAACAATTCGCAATGTCGCGACTGCCATGAACACGGCGGCGACAAGTCCTGCGGTACGGGGTGCTAACGGGTCTAGCGGTATCGTGAGGACAGCTGTGATCAGCACAGCCATTGCCCACGGGTGCTCGAAGACCAACTGGGCATGCCGTAGGCGATTGTCAACGTCCGCCCTCGCTCGGGTTCGTTCGCGCAGCCAACGGAGAGTCAGGCCAAGGGCTAGGAACAGCACAAGCTGGAAGCCGAGCGTCTGCGTGGGCTTCCTCGAGACTTGTCCGCTCTCTTCAAACCGCTTCATCAAGAGCTGCGGTCCGATGGTTTGCCATTCCTTCTGGAACGATTCTCGGATTCGCGGGTTCCATAGCGGTGGGTGCTCGGCCCGAAAAATTCCCGCAAGCCGCGCCTCCACTGTAGCTTGCAACTGTTCGATGTTTTCACCGAGTGCGACGCTCGGATTCACCAGTTTGTCGCGCACGGTCAATAGCTCATTGCGACGATCGACGACTGCCGAACGCGTCTCATCGATTTCACCGAGCACAGCGGCAATGCGTGTCAACATCGTCGCGTCGGCGCCCTCTTCGGTCTTGGCCAGTTCGTCCGTCGTCATCCAAACCGCTGCAATCTTGTCGATTCGCCCGAGTGATATGCCGAAGCCGTCCAGTTGGTCGTCCAGTTCCTCTTCGAGTGACCGCAAGTGATTTAGCATCTCGCTGAGTTCGGCCGAGGACCTTTGCAGAGTGCGCACGTTGGGACGGCCGGCCAGCATTTGCCGGGTCTTCGCCAAATGCGACTCGACCTCTTTGAGTGCGAGATCAGTTTCTCCGCCAACCCGCTCAAGGGTCCGACGGGAGCTGTCGCGGGGCAGCAGCGTAGCCAACTCGGCGCTTGTCGTTTCCGCGCGATTCGGCACTTCCTCCAGCGTGATCGGCGGGTCTGTCTCCGCTCCCTGCTGGATCGTCAGGTATCTCAGTCGCAGCGGTCTCTGCGTCGCCCGGCGTCTCGGGCGCAGGCCCCTGCGCCCACGCGACGGGGCCAGGAAACCAGAGGACGGAACCCGCTAAGAGTAACGTCACGAGCGGGAACAAACCTTGGTATGGAAACACGAGTCCAGTGTCTTGCATGGCGCTTTTGTGCATGGTGACATTCATCGGTAGTGCGAAAGGAGAGAGGGCGGTCTGAAAAGCCAAACGCAATCGAGGTGCTGGAATTGGCGTAGGAGAGAACATCGCTGAGCAGTTACCAAATGGGTGACGTGCAATGGAGTCACCCCCTTGGCAACGGAGGCCCAGCGATGTCTAGTCATCTTACGATGGAAGAGCGAGACCGCATACCGCAATTGAGGAATCGAGGAGCCGATCAAATGGAGATCGTTGGTCTGCGGCATTCCGATAGCTCGGCGAACCTGGTGCGACGAGCTAAGAAGCGAGAGCAGGAATCCGCCCTCTTTCGCCGCCAAATTGCACGCGCTGAATCGCAACTGGCAATGAAAACGGAAAAGCGAGGTTGACCGCAACGGCGTCAGCGCTGACGCCCGCGAGTGCATCGCCGGTATTCAGGGAAGGGCTTCCTTTCCTGCGTAAGTCAGTACTCAGCTCATGGCCGACGCACTTGTATGACTTCCGGCAAAAACCAAGAGACACCCGGAATCCGGCACGACTTGCCGGTCAGCTAACGCGCTGGGTCACATCGACCTCGGAAGTAAACCTAACCTGAGAACAAGTCAGAATACGTTCGATTAACGCTTCAGTTGCACCGGGAGTAGCATTCAGCAATAACTCCCGATGTGTAACTCCCATTTTGCCATCTTGGGAGCCGAGGTTTTTGACACAACCCCCGACCCCGCTACAGAGCTACCTGCCTGTTCACATGACATAACGTACCTTCTGACCTGCAAACTCGCCGTAAGTCGTTTTGCGACCGCGCGGGTCGGTTCCCCAAATCGGCCAGACTTTGCCGGACATAAGAACCGCAGTGGCGCACACCGAAGTCACTTCTGCAGTTCTGCTTGGGAACTTTGACATCGACCGTAATTTCGTACAGCGCGTAATC
>CAVOYC010000009.1:0-230488 GCA_963700575.1 uncultured Planctomycetota bacterium
TCTCAGCCGGCTGTCGCGATCGGTGGCGGTTAGCCGTCGCGTGCGTCCGCCGAACCCCGATCCGAATGCGTATCTGGATGACTTGTGCACCGTGCTGGAGGAGGAGTCGCTTGACCTGCTGGTGCCGGTTTCCGAGGAGATCATGCACCTCGCCGCCTTGCATGGTCGCGCGCCACACTCCGTGCGCCTGTTTGTGCCGACCCCGGAGCGGCTGCTGGGCTTTACATGACAAGCTTGCGTTTAACCGCCTGGCTGCCGATCTGGGCCTGCCGGTTCCGGAAACCCATGCCCTGGACAGCGAGGCGGCCCGCGCCTTCGCCGGGCGCGAGGATTTTATTGTCAAACCGTCGTTGTCCTCGGCGGGCAAGGGTCTGACCCGGCACAAGGCCGGCGGCAGCCTGTCCGGGCTGCGACGAGCCCGGCATTTGCGGGCGTTCCGCCGGCGAAGAGCTTAAGCAGTTTCTCCATCTGTGATCAGGGCCGGGTGATTGGTACCGTGGTGTATCGGGGGCGTATTATTTCCGGAACGGTCGCCGTATGTTTTGAGGCGATCTCAGGGCCGGAACCGGCGCTGCTGGAGTGGATCCAGGCTTTTGCCGCGGGCACCGCGCACAGCGGCTTCCTGTCGTTTGATTTCCGGCGCGATTCGGCCGGCCAGCTGCTGCCCATGGAGTGCAATCCGCGCACCACCAGCGGCATGCATTTTGTTGAGCCCGGGGATCTGGCGCTGGCGATTCTGGAGCCGGGCGCCCCGAACCGCTTTCGGCTGCGGAACGAACGCGTGTTGCAGCAGTTTTACCCGGCGCTGACGGAAACCCAGGGCGCATTTTTCAAGGGTCGGCCCTGGCGGGGCAATCTCCAGTACCTGTTTGGCTGTCGCGATGTGTGCTGGTCACGCTCCGATCCCTGGCCGTTTCTGCTGCTGCCAGTGGCTTCATGGGAAATTCTTCGCCGCACGCTGTTGCGCGGTCAGTCTTTTGGAGAAGCAACCGCCGAGGACATTGGCTGGTATCAGCCCGAATCGTAGCGCCGCCGGCGCACGCGCATCATGATCTGGCGCACGGGGCGTGTCGTCAGGCGCGCCACGGGGCGCACGCTGGCCGGGTCAATCACTTCAAAATCGTAGCGCCGCGCGAGCCGCGCAATAATCAGGTTGGCCTCTGTCTGGGCAAAGCCGGCACCCACGCAGGTCCGCGGCCCCATGCCAAAGGGCAGGTAGCTGCCGGGAGCAATGTCCTTTTCCCGTTCAGGGGAGAAGCGCTGCGGATCAAAAACCTCCGGCTGATCCCACAGCAACTGGCTGCGATGCGTGGCCCAGGGCGAGATCATGATCATGGCGCCCTTGCGAATCCGCGTGTCCCCGATGGTGACCGGCTCCATGGCCACCCGCGGAATAAAGGTGATGGGCGGATACAGCCTCAAGGTCTCGCGAAACACGCTGCGCACATGCGGCAGGCGGCGCGCGGTTTCAAAGGCGATATCGCCGTCACCAGCCTGTTCATCAACTTCCTGGCGCACGCCGGCAAGCACCTCAGGGCGCACCGCAAGTATGAAAAACAGCCAGGTCAGCGCGCTGGCCGTGGTTTCGTGACCGGCCAGGAACATCACCCCCAGTTCGTCGATCAGTTCCTTGCGGCTGAACGGGCAGCCGGTTTCGGCATCCCGCGCCGCGATGCAGGCCGAGGCAATGTCATTGAAGCTGCCGCAGTCGTCCTGCAGATGGGTGTCGATCAGCTCGCCCAGGTGTTCGCGAATGCGCTCACAGGCGCGCAGCACCGGCTCATGCTGGGGAATCTTTTTGAAAGGCGGGTCAAAAATCAATGCCTTGAGCTCGACGTGGGCGACGCTGCGTTCAAACACCTCGAAGTCATCAAAGACTTCCTGCGCCACCCGGGACTGCAGCGAGGTTGAAAACACCGTGCGACAGATGATGTCAGCGGTCAGGTGGCTCATCGCCAGGTCCAGCGAAAACGGCTTGCCGGACTCGGCCAGCACATCCAGGTGCTTCTCGTAATCATCAACCGCGGCGGACATGGAGATAAATGCGCGGTTCAGGCGAATGTGGGAAAACGCCGGGTCGATCATGGCCCGCTGGCGCTTCCACTGCGGGCCGCTGCTGACGAAAATGGACTCACCCACCAGGGGCTCGAGGGCGCCGACCATCAGGTCATTTTTCGGATAAATGCCCGACGGGTCGGTCATGACATCGCGGATCAGTTCGGGCTGGTTGATGAGCCAGATTGAGCGCCGCGAGTAACCCAGTGGCGTGACCGGTTTGCGGTACGCCGCCGCGGGCAGCAGACTCAGGAGGTTGCCTTCGCGTTGCCAGGCGGTGCGCATCAGCGCGGCGATGGGCCACAGCGGACGCGGGCGCGGTGGCGTGTAGGGGGCGGGCTGCTTTTGTGCGACATCCTTTATGATTTTATTTCCGTGGGCCAAGCGGCCTCCCCTGATTCTGCAGACGGTCAGCCTGCGGTGGTGACCGGAAGAGCAGCAAGGGTATTATGGGAGCGGTTCGGCGGCAACGCCGGAGTTCGGAGACAGTGTCCTTGGTGCTATTTCATGAATACGTCTGGCCATTTCACGCGGTGGTGCTTGCGCATATCGTGACCGGCACTGTGGGCCTGGTGGCGTTCTGGGTGCCGGTCATCGCCAAAAAGGGCGGTCAGTCGCACCGCTCCTGGGGCAAGGTATTTACGCTGTCCATGCTGGTGACGGGCAGCATCGCCATGGTCATCTCCAGCATGACCATCCATGATCCGGTCGGTACCCATCCCGGCCTGGACTTTCCCGTGCCCTTAATCACGGGCGTGTTTGGCTGGATGATGCTGTACCTGGCCACCCTTACGGTCAACCTGGCCTGGTACGGCTGGGAATGCATTCAGCACCGGCGCGAGCACGCGCGTCAGCGCGGACTGCTTAACCTTCTTTCCCAGGCTGTCCTGTTTATTGCGGCGGCCAATTGCCTGTGGCAAGGCTGGCAGCTGCGCGGGTTTTTTCTGCTCGAGGGACGTATTGAGCCGCTGCTCATGATGGGCATTTCCATGGTGGGCTTCGCTACCGTGGGCACCAACCTGAGGTTTATGTTGCGGCGTAATCCGGGCCCGCAGGACTGGCTGAAGGAACATTTGAAGGGCCTGGTAGGTGCGGGTATCTCCGTCTATACCGCGTTTCTGGCCTTCGGAGCAGTGCGCTTTGTGCCGGAACTGGCACTGAACCCGGGCCTGTGGGCCGTGCCGTTGGTCACCGGGCTTGCCATCATTCTTTATCACTGGCGCAAGATCTGGGCACAGGAAGCGCGCGTGGCCGCCAGAGTGGGTAACGCGCACCGTTCGACCCCACCATAGAATCAGTGCTCAGCGAGCAGTTGACCGAAGCCTTCCTTGCGATCCTCAATGCCGTTAGCGCGCAGCGCATGCCAGTAGGTGGCGGCGTTAATGGCGATCACCGGCTTGTGGAGCTCGGTTTCCAGCGTCGCTGCAAGGCGCAGCATGCACAGATTGGTTCCTACCTGCAGGATGGCGTCGATATCGTCCCCGTCGAGCGCGTCGATCGCCGAGCGAATCCGGGGTTCCTGAACTTCCGCGATGCCGGTCCAGCTGGAGCAGCGCAGGCAATCATCACGCAGGGTTTCGATACCGTGATCAGCAAGAAAGCGGATGACCTCGCGATTGGCGACGGGGAAATAGGGCGACAACACGGCCACGCGCCGAATGCCTCCGATCGCCTTGCAAGCGGCCGCCATCGACTCGGAGCCGATAGAAATTCCAAGGCCGGATTCAGACTCAACCTGGGCCCTCCAGCGCGAGGCGCCTTCCGCGCCCCCGTAGAACGTCACCGCTGACATCCCCATCACCAGGTAGTCCGGTGCGCAGGTCAACACGCCGTGCACGGCTTGCATGACGTGATCGTTGATTTCCAGCGTGCCGGCCATGAAGGTCTCGTCAGAGACCGCGCTGGCATTCTGGATGACAATGCGGCTGTAGTGGTTGGTGACGCCGGGCACCCGCAGATCATCAAACTCCGGCTGCACAATGGTGTTGGTTGAAGGACCCAGCACGCCAAATTTGGCGCGCCAGCCCAGGGCGTCAGTCAAGGTCCCGGCCGTCCCTATTGATAGCTCGGATCTTTCCAGGGGCCCACGCTGCGTGAGCGGACCGGCTGAACAAATGCCGGTGGTTCCGAGTTGGGGTAGCCCTCACCCCAGTTAACCGGATCACCCTTCATCTCCACGCTGGCATTGTCGGTATACCAGTCCACCAGGTCGCCATCGCAGCGCAGAATCCAGGTGCAGCCGTCTTTATCGCCGGCGGTGAAGTCGCCATGGCGTACGCCGGCGGGGCGGAAAAAGTACTGGCCGGCCGTCATGAAGCCGTAGTTATAGTCGAACTCGCCGTCCAGGCAGTACGCCTCTTCAAACACCGGGTGATGGGCCAGCGGGTGTTCGCGCCAGCCGGGTTTCGCCTTGATCAGGCGCGTATAAAATCCGGTGCGCGGATCACGGTATAGCAGCTTGATGTACAGACCGGGAACCGGCGTACCGCCCCGTTCAAAGTCCATCGGGCTGCCATTTTCAGGGTCCTGCACGTCAAACCATTCCATGGCCTCGGAATCCATGATCACCAGCGGCAGTTCAGCATCTGCCGCATCACCGGCACCGGGCGTGAAGCCCCAGTCGGCAAATTCCCGGAATAAGAGGATTTTTGTGCCAGCCGTGGCGCGGACTTCCGGGGTTCCGTGCCTTTTGGAGCACACCAGTAGCCGCCTTTGCCCAGGGTACGGTCGCCAAACTGGACGCTGCCTTCCAGCACAAACCACTCGGTCTGTGCAGCGTGCAGACCGGGGCCGCGGCGCCAGTCAGTGTCGAAGTTGACGCGCAGGGAGGCCGCGCCATTTTCCTCGTCGTAGCACAGGTTTTGTTGCCGGGCTTCGCCTTCACCATGGGGCAATTCGGCCATGTGCCAAAGCAGGTCTTGCTCGTCAATCAGTTCTACATGGGGTCGCATGATCATCACCGTTAAGCAGGGAATCGCTGAATGATACGTTTCTTGATAGGCGATTAATAATTAATATTAACGACAATATAGTTTAGTATTTATAAACATATTCTTTCCGCAGGCCTGCGCTGTCCGACAAATGCCACACTCATGATCAGTAAGCGTTCTCTCAGCCGGCGCAGCACATTGCGGCAGCTGGAGATTATTCTGGCGGTCAAAGCGCACGGCACCATCACCGGCGCCGCACAGGCGCTGCATCTGAGCCATTCGGCAGTTTCCCTGCAGGTGCGGAAATTGAGTGAGGCGGTCGGTACGCCGTTGCACGAAGTGATCGGCAAACGCCTGTACCTCACCGAAGCCGGTCACGATGTCGCAGCGACTGCCGAAGAGGTATTTGCTGCGATTCGTCGCCTGGATGAGCGCCTCAGTGCGCTGCAGGGCCTGACCGCCGGCCGCCTCAGCATCTCCGTGGTGACCACGGCAAAGTATTTCCTGCCGCGCATTCTCGGCCCGTTTTGCCGCGAATACCCTGAAGTGGATGTAAGTTTCAGTGTCGGCAACCGGGCGCAGGTCATTCAGCGCCTGGATGACAATCGCGACGATCTCTATATCTTCAATGATCTGCCGGACGATCTGGACATCACTTCGCACCGGTTTCTGCCCAACCCCCTGGCGGTGATTGCCTCCAGCAAGCATCCGCTGGCAGGTCGTTCCGGTCTGCAGTGGGAGGACCTGGCAGGAGAGAAATTCATTCTGCGCGAGGAAGGCTCAGGCACCTATAACGCCATACGCCGGCACCTCGATGCCCGTGGTCAGCGCATTGGCAAAGCCATGACCATAGCGAGCAACGAGGCGATCAAGTACGCCGTTGTCGAGAACATGGGGATTACCGTTCTGTCCGCCTATGTGCTGGCCGATGCGGTGGGGCATGACCTGGTCCAGCTGCGCGTGGAGGGCTTTCCGATTCTGTCGGACTGGTACGTGGTGTATCCCGCGTCCAAGACCCTGTCACCGGTTGCCGGCCGGTTTCTGGAATTCGTGCTTAAACGTGGCCCGGACGTATTGCCCATGGAAAACCTCGAGCGCCAGGTACAAAAGGCGCTCGAGTTGTAGTTTTTCCTGTCAAAGGCGTTCCGGAATTAACCGGCTTATTCGCAATTTCCGAGGCGTTCGCCGGAGAGTTCGATGCGCATGGTCATCGGTCCCATCGGGCCGTCCATTTCACTGGTAATGATTCCACTCATGCTGTCGCCCTCGTACTTCATGGACATGCTCAAGGTCATTTCGCCCATTTCCTCCTGCGAGCAGACCATGCTGTAGTCAGCGCCGTCGCTGCGAATATCTTCGGAAATAACGGAGCAATCCTCCATATCCTGGATAAAGGCCCGACCCTCGTCGAAGTCCTCTTCGGTGACGCAGTCCACGGAGCTTGTCGTGGTATCTGGCATGTTGAATTGCGCCGACTCCATGCTCGTGGTGGTCGTGGTTTCCCACTCTCCGAAATTAAAGTCGGGTGCGTCGACCGCCAGGGCGGCGGTGCTGAAGAGGAGTGCAGCCGCGCTGCTTACGTGGCATAAAACGTTCATATCTGAAGCCCCCGGTTAGGTCATGTAGCTCATTCGTCTGCGTATTGTGGCGCACCAGGCCTGCACTTGCCAACGACGCGGTCATGCAAGCCTGAACGCCTAAGGCCTCTGCCCGGACTCCTGCAGGCGCCGCCGCTTTTTTGACCGGAACCATGGAGGAAAGCCAAACAAGTACAGACCTGAAAGACTCAACCACAGCAGGCTGAGACCCGTGAGGCTCATGACAACCAGCTTGGTGGCCTCGCCGAAAACCCCGAAGGAGTGCAGGTCCATCCACAGCTGGTCGCCGCGCAGCCCCTGGTTGAGCAGCGCACCGTTGCTTGCATCAAACTGCAGCTCGCGCGGCGAGCGCCAGGCATTGCGCGCTTTTAACCGTACCTTGTAGATGCCCCTGGACGGGCGCAGCTCAATACGGTCGATCTGGGCCAGATCCCGGACCCCGGCGAGTTCCAGGGCCAGCACGCGCTGGGCAATCTCCGCCGGGGTTACCAGCCTGGCCAGGTCGTTCGGCGGGTCTGCCGACTGACTCACCCGCGTGGCGGGCTGCAGGTATTCGATCTGTTTTTTCCAGGCCACGAAAGCGCCGGTCACCGCCAGCACGATCATGATCAGGGCCAGCAGTGCGCCAACCCATTTGTGCAGGCGGCGGGCAAAGCGGGCAAGACGGATTGGCCAGTAGGTCTTCATGTGTGATTCCAGGGGTTTATGTCCGCCAAAAATCATTCGAATTCCATGTGTTCAGGAATGGCTTGAGCGATAAATCAGACGGGCCACCACCATTTCCGGGCGGCGGCACGGTAACACGGGTGCCAATGGCGCGACAGGTTACCTGAAGACGTCGGCCGGCCCAAACGTCTCGCCCTGCCCGTTGCCATTCAGATACATTGCCGGGTCGGCCAGACGCAATCGCAAGCGGCAAAGTTTGGTGAGTCGGGGCGCCGGCACCTATACTCAGATCTGGTTTTCCAGCTTGCCAGGATCCCGCGAAATAAACGCTATGGAACCGCCAAAAAAACTGCTCTTTCTTGTCCGTCACGCCAAGTCATCATGGGATGATTCAACGCTGGGTGACGAGGCGCGACCCCTTAACGACCGTGGCCAGGCTGACGCGCCGCGCATGGGCCGCTGGCTGGCAGAACAGCCTTTGCAACCCCAGGTCATTGTGTCCAGTCCAGCGCAACGTGCGCGCAGTACGGCAAAGATTATTGCCGCCTCGCTGGGCCGGAAAGCCTCCGAAATAGTTATCGACCCGGATATTTACTTCCGGGGACTGCGTGGCATGCTCACCGCCATTGAGCGCACCGATGACAGCATTGACCGGCTCATGTTGGTCGGTCACAACCCGGTGATGACCGGGTTGTTCAGTGAATTGAGCGGTGAAGCCCTGGACAATATGCCAACCTGCGCGATTGCGATTATCGAATTTCCAATGTTGTCATGGGGTTTGACCGACACGACGCCGGGCAGTCTGCTGGCCTATCAGACGCCGAAACGCCTGGCGGCGGGGGCGTCCGGGCTATTGGCATAGTTCAGGCTGCGCTGTCATCCGTGACCGTCTTGTTGATCGCTGCCTGGAATGCCGGTCTCGCCAGGCAACGTTCCAGGTAAGCCTCGAGGACGGGAGATTCAGGCATGATTCCGAACATCTTGATGAAGTTGACCGATGAGCCCAGCAGGGTGTCGGCCGCGCTGAAATGGTCGCCCAGGATCCACGGCCCTTCGGCGAGGGCATGCTCCAAAGTGGCAATCATGAGATCAAAATTCCCCCAGCCGGACGACTGGGGATTGACTTCCCACTGGTTGAAACGCTCCATCATGGCCGGCTCAATGACCGCCGCCGTGTAGATCGTCCAGTAAAGGTAGCGCCCCCGGTCGGGTGCATCAATTGCCGGCGCCAGTCCGGCATCGGGGTAACGGTCTGCCAGGTACACGACGATGGCGGCCGATTCGGCCATCGCCACGTCGCCATCCCTGATCGCCGGAACCTTGCCCATTGGGCTTGCAGCCCTGAAACCCGGGTCGGCGCGCGAAGCTTCATCGCGCAAATCGATCATGTGCATGGCGTAGGGTTCCCCCAGTTCCTCAAGCAGCCAGAGGGTTCGCGTCGCGCGGGTTTTAGGGTACCAGTACAAGGTAATCATCGGATGCTCTCTGTCGTGGTCGGTATTGTCTGGGTTAGCCCGGATGCCGGGACCCCAGTTAATTCTCACCTGGCGATTCACACCAGGTAATCTGCGCCAACGATATGAGATTATCATGTCCTGAACAACCAATCGGGAGAGGCAAGATGAGCGATACAACCCTGACGGGCAGTTGCCTGTGCGGAAGATTTCGTTATACAGCGAAGGGTGAAGCGCAATCCTTTTACCACTGTCATTGTCAGCGCTGCCGCAAAGCGTCAGGTACCGGGCATGCATCAAATCTGTTTCTTAAAGGCACGCTGGAATGGGATACGGATTCGGAGGGCCTGTCGACCTACAAGGTTCCTGAGGCCAAACGGTTCAGCAACACGTTCTGTCCGGACTGCGGATCGCGCATGCCACGCTTTATTGCGCAGGCAGGCATGGTAATGATTCCCGCCGGATCGCTCGATGATGAGCCACCGATCAGACCGCAGGCGCGTATTTTTCAGAGCTCCAGGGCGGCATGGTCCTGTGACCTGCAGGACATCACCGTCTTTGAGGGGTATCCCGAGTGACTGCCTGCGGTCTGCACGGGGCATGGCAATTTGACCGGGTGCTGGCGTGAAACTCTTTATCGCCAACAAGAATTACTCGTCCTGGTCTTTGCGGCCCTGGGTCTTGCTGCGCATGCTGGATGTGCCGTTCGACGAGGTGCTGGTCCCGTTTGAGGGCAGCGGGCCCCAACAGGCGTTTCTGACGTTTTCACCCAGTGGCAAGGTGCCGTGTCTGCACATCGATGGCGAGACCGTGTGGGACTCTCTGGCCATCATGGAGACACTCGCAGAGCGCTATCCGGCGGCCTGGCCGGCTGATTTTCCGGCACGAGCCTGGGCGCGCAGCGCCAGTGCAGAAATGCACTCGGGCTTCTTTGCCATTCGCAATGAATGCAGCATGAGCTGTGGTCAACGAATCCGTCTTAAAGCGGCATCGCCGGCGTTGGCCAATGAATGGGCGCGTGCAGCACAGCTCTGGGCTGAGGGTCTCGAACGCTTTGGCGGACCGTGGCTGGCGGGTAATTCCTTTACGGCGGTTGACGCCATGTTCGCACCCTTCGCGTTTCGTGCGCAGACCTACCGGCCGGACCTGCCCGGGCAGGCTTGTGCCTATATCGACCGCCTGCTCGCGGTTCCGCCGATGGTCGAGTGGTATGCCGACGCATTGGCTGAGCCCTGGCGGGATGCGGATCATGAACGGGATATTCTGGCTGTCGGCGAGGTGCTTGAGGATATGCGCCGTGAGCCCGATTGATATTCATGCTCGATAAAGAGACGCCGCGGAACACCCGCGGCGTCAAGCCAGATTGCCTGTGTGCTATTTGCCGGTCTTGAGCGTGCACACCGTGCGGCCAGCCGTCCAGACGCAAGTCATGACGCCGCCTTGCTGGCCATTGTAGGTGCCGCGCACCAGGGCGCCCAGGGCGCGCGCATAGGCCATCCATTCGGCTAATGAACCATTGTGGTTCGTAAAGGTTCTGCCGCGCAGTCCCAGGGCGTTGGTGGGCAGCGCTCTGCCGTCAGGTCCGTGCGCGTTGCCAAATGTCTCCAGCTCAACGCGCAAATTGCTGCTGCCCGGGTTGATTGAAAACTCGATCTGGTAGGAAACGTCCGACCCATCGGGAAACTCAACCTTCACGGTAAGGGTCTTGATGATGTCTTTGAGGTCGATGATGCCAAAATTTAGCTGAGTCAACCGGCTAACGATGTTCATGCTGGCCTGATGCATGGCGATCCATTGGTTCACGCTGTTCATGTAATCCTCAATCGCGGTTGTGGAAAACGCCGGATCGAGCAGGGCGCCGCCTGCCGAGCGGATTTCAAAATCACCGGGCAGGTAGATTGTGCCCATGTCGGCAACGTCATTCACTGCGCTGACAAGATCCTCGTAGCGCTTCTGCAGGGTTGGGTCGGTTTTGACCAGGCGCGCTTCCGTCCAGGTGGTTCTGGGGCGCATATCGAGCATTTCAGTATGCACCTGGTAAGTTGCAACCGTGGCCCGGTTCTGGTCAAACACCAGGACCTTGCCCTGGACGGTGGCATTGCTGGCAGCCTGGCTTTTTGCGCCGTCGCTGCAGCCGTGACAACTGACAGCCTGTACATTAGCCAGCAGGGCCTGGCTGGATGCCAGCGCGGTCAGTGCCAGCAGCGTGGTGATAAGTTTGTTCATGATCTCTCCTCGAAGGTGGTTGAATGAGCCACCTCAGCCTAGGCCGGTCGGCGCATGATCCAAGAGAGAGGGTTGCGGTAAAGTCTGTCGGAAGCCTTCCTGCCGGTTTGCGGGATTGATTAGACTTACAGCGGTTTTCACCCCGGTCATTTCAGGCCTGATGTCCGAAGTCAGATCTCCGATGTCCGATGATGGAGCAGTGCATGAAGATCATTGTTGCCTCAAACAACCCCGCCAAGCTGGACGCCGTGAGGCAGGCATTCACCGCCGTATTGCCGGGGGACGCACCGCAGATCACAGGCCTGGCGGTTGATTCCGGTGTCAAGGAACAGCCTGATACGGATGCTGAAACCCGCCAGGGCGCCATTAACCGCGCAACTGCGGCACGCCAAGCACAGCCCGACGCGGACTTCTGGGTAGGACTGGAGGGTGGCCTGGAGCAGTTTCAGGACCGCTGGCTGGCATCGGCCTGGATGGCCGTGCTTGATCATCGCGGTCGTCTCGGCCTGGCGCGAACACCGACGCTGCCCCTGCCGCCAGCGGTTGAGGCATTACTTGAAGAAGGGCTGGAACTTGGCGAGGCCAATGACCGGGTGTTTTCTACCCACAACAGCAAGCAGAAGGGCGGAGCATTCGGGCTTCTGACCGGGGGTCGCATGACCCGCGGCGGGGTCTATGCACAGACCCTGGAGCTGGCAATGATTCCCCTGCTTAATCCGCTATGGGATGACGCTACGAGCTGACTGACGCGCGACGTCTCATCATTGCGTAAATCACGGTTCCGATCAGGATAAACACCCCGAGGGTGTACCAGGCGCTCAATGGTGCCTGCAGCATCAGCCATACACAAAGCCCAAATGCGATGGCCGGAATCAGCATGCCGCCCGGCAGCCTGAAGGCCAGTTCCGGTTCGGTGGCACGTCTGAACAGGGCCGGCAGTGCGAGTATTGATAACATGTAAGTGAGCAGTCGAATCAGTGTGCTCATGATGGCCAGCCACACAAAACTTCCGGTCAGGGCCAGCACTAAACTCAAAATGCCGTACAGCAATATCGATGTGTGCGGCGTCTGGTGACGAGCGTGCACCATACCCAGCCAGGCGGGCAGCAGACCGTCACGCGACAGGGCCCAGGTCATGCGTGGGGCAGACACCACCGAGGCCATCAGGTTGCCACCGATGGAAAACGCCGCGCCAAGGGTCAGTAGCGCGGCTCCCAGGGTTCCGAACAGCACGGTTGCCACGTCTGCCAGCGCCGTGCGGCTTTCCGGCAGCGCAGGCAAGACAGCCACCGAGACCATCTGAATCAGGAAATAGAACACCGCGATGATCACCGTCGTACTGATCAGGGCCCGCGGCAGATCCTTCTTGGGGTTGCGCCCTTCCCCCGCATTGACGACGGCGCCTTCGAAGCCGACAAAGGCATACATCAGAATCAGCACCGTTCCGCCAAACTCACCGAGCTCCGGAAACTCCGCGCCAAACAGGCTGCCCGGATCAACGTGACCCAGGCCGAAAAGCACCAGCAGGCTCAGCGGCAGCAGCTTCATGACGGTGAGCACATACATGACCGTCATACTGTTGCGCACGCCCACCACGTTGAGCCAGGTCATGCCACCAATAATGGCGGTCAGCGCCAGGCCTCGCCAGGGGTGCACGTCCAGCGGTGCCCAGAACCATGCCAGGTATGTCACCAGCAGGTTGGTGTTGGCCGCCATGCTGGCCACCCGGCTGAGATAGCTCAGCCAGCCGGTCTGAAACCCCGCAAAAGATCCGAAGGCGTGCGTGGCATAAACAATCATGCCGCCGGTTGTCTTGACCAGGCTCGAGGCGCGCGCGAATGACAGGACGATGGTGAGGGTCAATACCCCGCAGATCACGAACATCCAGGGGCTGAACGCACCGGCGCGCGCTGCGGCAACCGCCGGCAGTCCGAAAATGCCGGCACCGATCAGGCCGTTGAGAATGATCGCGCCATAGCCGAGTCGGCTGATCTCGCGGCGCAGCGGTTCCTCCTCGGCACCCTGTTGCGCGTCTGGTGGCGTCAGATTCACACTCCCGCACCAAGGGCGTCGATCAGACTCTGAACATCGTCATCACTGGTCGTATGGCCAAACACGAATCGCGCCAGGTCATCCTGACCTGGCCAGGTCAGGAAACCGATGCCTGCGGCTTCAAGCTGTTCAAAGGCCGGCACGCTCCAGCGCACAAAGACCTCATTGGCCTGGGCCGGATACTCCAGCTGTGCCTGGGGGTGCTGCTCAACCGCCGCGGCGAAGCGCGCCGCCTGCCGGTTGGCATGTTGTGCGAGCTCCAGCCACAGGCCGCCTTCGATGTAGGCCAGCAGTTGCGCCGACAGGTAGCGCATCTTGCTGTACAGGTGACCGCCGCGCTTACGATGACGTTCGGCGATGGGATAGGCCTCAAAGCGTTCGAAAAACACCAGCGCCTCCGCGGCCATACAGCCGTTTTTGCTGGCGCCGAATGACAGCATGTCGATTCCGGCCTTCCAGGTCAGGTCTGCGGGCGTACAGCCGAGCGCGGCGACGGCATTGCCGAAACGTGCGCCGTCGAGATGGGTCGCGAGATTGGCGTCCCTGGCCATGCCGCACAGGATCGAAATTTCATCCGGGGTATACAGCGTGCCGCTCTCCGTGCACTGGGTCAGGCTCAGGGCACTGGCTTCATAGGCGTGAATTCCGTGCCCGGCGGCGCCATGGATCGCCTCGCGCAGGCTATCCGGGTTGAGCTTGCCGTGTTTGCCACCGGCCGTTACCAGTCGCAGTCCGCTGCCGTAAAACTCCGGCGCGCCGGATTCATCGCAGTAGATGTGCGCTTTGCGGTGGCACAGCACCGCGCCCCATGGCGGGCTGACACTGGCCAGGGCGATTGAATTGGCGACCGTGCCGGTGGGCACCGGCAATACGCGAACAGGATGCTCGAACAACTCGGAGAACGCTTCATCCAGGCGCTCCGACCAGGGGTCATCACCATAGGCAAATGCGGTGCCCTGGTTGGCATCCAGAATGGCCTGCATGACCGGCCCTGCAACCGGTGTTTCGTTATCGCTGCGGAAATTGGCGCGCACGGGCGGTCCTGTGGTGTTTGAACAAGCCGCCGATTATAGCGAGTTAAGGGGCCAGCGGGACCGCGCCCGTATGCACAAAACGTATAATGCGCGGCCATGGGAATCAGCGCAGATATTCGCCGGCTCGAGCGGGGGCTTGATCAGCTCACGCTGGTCGATGCCCACTGGGTTGCAGGGCAGCTGCGCCGCGTCCGCGCGCGGCAGCGCCAGGGCAAACCGGTTGACGACTTGCTCACGCAACTGACCGCGCGAGTGCAGGCCTCACATCAGCGCCTGCAGCAACGCGAAGCAGACGTACCGCGCCCGGAATATGACCCGGAGCTGCCGATTACCGCGCACCGGGACGACATCATCGCGGCGATTCGTGAACACCCGGTGGTGATCGTGGCCGGTGAAACCGGCTCGGGTAAAACCACCCAGTTGCCAAAATTCTGCCTGCAAGCCGGGCGCGGCCTGCGCGGTCTGATCGGCTGCACCCAGCCACGTCGCATTGCAGCGCGTGCCATGGCCTCGAGGGTTGCCGAAGAACTGGGTTCCGAACTGGGGCAGGTGGTGGGCTACCAGGTGCGTTTTCGCGAGAAAACCAGCCCGGACAGCTACATCAAGTTCATGACGGATGGCATTTTGCTGGCCGAGGCCATCGGTGACCGGCGCCTGCAGCACTATGACACCATCATCATTGACGAGGCTCATGAACGCAGCCTCAACATTGACTTCCTGCTCGGTTATCTCAAACAACTCTCAGTTAAGCGGCCCGAGTTGCGCATCGTGATCACGTCCGCGACGATCGATACTGAGAAATTCGCCCGGCACTTTAACGATGCGCCCATCATCGAGGTATCCGGCCGCGGCTATCCCGTGGAAGTGCGTTACCGGCCTCTTGAAGGCGACGGCAGCGACAACCGTGATCTTTACCGGGGCATCGTTGACGCGGTCCAGGAGCTGGACCGCGTTGACCGGCGTGGCGATATCCTCGTATTTTTGTCCGGGGAGCGCGAAATTCACGAGGCCCGCGACCAGCTTGAACGGGCCAATCTGCGCGGTACCGAAGTGCTCCCGCTGTATGCCCGTTTGTCCGGTGCGGAGCAGCAGCGGGTTTTCCATCCCGGCGCTGCGCGGCGGATTATCCTGTCCACCAACGTGGCAGAGACCTCGCTGACCGTACCCCGCATCCGCTTTGTGATCGATACCGGGCTGGCCCGGATCAGCCGCTATGCGCACCGCAGCCGCATCCAGCGCCTGCCGATTGAGCCGGTCTCGCAGGCCAGCGCGAACCAGCGCCTGGGTCGTTGTGGCCGCCTGGGGCCGGGTATCGGCATCCGCTTGTACAGCGAGGAAGATTTCGACGCCCGCCCCGAATTTACCGACCCGGAGATCCTGCGTACCTCGCTGGCGAGTGTCATCCTGCGTCTGCTCACCATGGGCCTCGGCGCGGTGGAGGACTTCCCGTTTATTGACCCACCGGCGCCGCGCATGATTAACGATGCCTACCAGTTGCTGTTTGAACTGGACGCGCTGGACGGACACAGGGCGGTAACGCCGATGGGTAGACGACTCTCCCGCTGGCCCGTGGATGTGCGCCTGGGACGCATGATTCTCGAGGGTGAGCAGCAGGGCTGCCTGGAGGACACGCTGGTTCTGGCCGCTGCCCAGAGCATCCAGGATCCCCGCGAACGTCCATTGGAAGCCCAGCAGGCGGCGGACGAGGCGCACGCACGCTTCAAGGATGAGCAGTCCGATTTTGCCAGCCTGCTCAGCCTGTGGACCTACCTGCGCAAGGAGCGCCAGGCACGTAACGGCAACCAGTTCAGAAAACTGTGTAAGCGAGAATTTCTTGCCTGGCAGCGGGTGCTCGAATGGTTTGACCTTTACCAGCAGCTGCGCGACCTGGCCCGCGAAGACCGCATGCCGCTGACCGGTCAGCATGGTAAGTTGTGCGACGAGTTCGAAATTGAGGTTTTGGAGGAACTGCCGGTCGGCAAACAGTTAATCGTGGCGGTACCGGATGGTCGCATTAGAGACATAGCAGAGTTGGATGCGGCATCGTGGATCGAGCCGGTTCCTCCACCTGGCCGTCCGGAATCCAATCGGGTTCGAGCCTACATCCAAGTGGATGCGACCACGGGCTTCAATGGACAAGGCGTAGACATCGGCGTGTTCGAGTCTGGCCACGTTTCGAATACCCATCCCGATTTAGCAGGCCGGGTCACCAAGGGAGACTCCGACCCGTGGGATATTGCCCAGCACGCCACCATGACGGGGGGCTTCATTGCCGGCGACGGGTCCAGGAGCACGTCGGCGGTTGGCGGCGGAACGGCGAATCAGTATCGCGGCATGGCACCAGGGGCCCAGCTGTTCACGTATGACTTCTGGGTTGGCGAAGCTGCGACGTGGTCTGATGCATACACGAACTACCTGGGCGACCTGCTCAACGCCATCAATACACGCGACATTGATATAGGCAACAATTCTTGGGGAACCACCGGAGGCTGCTCCGTCATCGATTACGGCGACTATTCCGAGCTTTGTGATGACCTTGACACGGCCGTCGCCGGTGCGGGCGAGTATGAAAGCCCAATGACCATCGTTTTTTCAGCAGGCAATGAACGCGGCGGCTTCTACAATTCTTCCACCGGCGCGAATGACACGACGTGCCTTACAGACACAAATTTCCCATTTAACAACTACGACACGTTGAATCACCCGAAGTCGGCTAAGAACGTGATAGTTGTTGGTGCCGTTGACTCACGCAATGACCGCATGACTTCCTACAGCAGTTGGGGGCCAACCAACGATGGTCGCATCAAGCCCGACGTGGTTGCACCAGGACATCATGACGGAACGCTCCAGTCGGGGGTCACCGAGATAGATAATCCGTTCGGTAGTCCCATTGGGGCTTCGAACCAGCAGGACTATCGAGCCGCAAGCCACGATTATCCGCCCGCGGGCGCCTTCTGGTACGCGTGGTACGGGCAAACGTCGGCATCCGCGGCAGCTTCGAGTGGGGCGATTGCGCTTTTGCTGCAGGCCCATCGCGAAGCGCTGAGATCTGATTTAGACCCCTTGCCGTCCACGGTCCGAGCCATCCTGGTGCAAACCGCGCGGGACCTTGACGATGCTACCAGTTGGTACAATCCCGGTCCCGACTACGCGTCGGGATTCGGAGTCGTACAAATCCAAGACGCGATCGAGCTCGTTGAGGAGATGGGCCATGTCATCGAGGGAAAAGTTGATTTATCGCGTCCTGATCGGTACAGCATCGACGTACCGGCTGGGACGCACACTTTGAAGTTCACGTTGGCCTGGGACGATCCGGCGGCCGCACCGGGGGCTGCCAGCATCTTGATCAATGATCTGGACCTGGTGGTTACCGATCCTGATGGAAACCGCTATTACCCTTGGACACTTGACCCCTCAAGCCCGGGTGACGACGCTGTCCGCACCGGTACGGATCGCCGCAACAACCTCGAGCAGGTAGAGATCGATGCCTCTTTGGTTGCAGGCGATGCGCTTCCAGAGGGGACTTGGGAAATCCGCGTGGATCCGCATTCCATACCGGAAGGGCCACAGCGGTATTCGCTTGTTCAGCAGCGAGCGGTTATTGGGGGCGGTGGACGTCATGCTGGTCCTCGACCGCTCCGGCAGCATGAACAGCACGGCATCGGCGGGCATGCCAGACACTAAAATCGAGACTCTACGCGACGCGATCACGGAATTCCTCGACGTGATGCTCGTCGATCAGGGTTACCAACTTGGTTTGGTCCAATTCAATCAGAATGTCGTACCCTTCGCTGCCGGTTCCGAGGACGCACTCGATCTACACACAACTGCGCGAGCCATTCACCTGAAGACGGTCACGATCCCGTCGATCACCGCTGGAGGTTCGACGTCGATCGGAGATGGGCTTCGGGAAGCACACAACCAATTGATCGCCAGCCCGTCGCCGGCGGACATCGACCGCGTGGTCCTTCTCGTGACCGACGGGAAGGAGAATCAGTCAGAGTGGATATCGGACGTCCGCACGGACCTGATTTCAAGTGATGTGACAGTCTACGTCCTAGGTCTGGGCTACGGATCAGGGGTCGACGAACTCAAGCTAGTCAATCTCGCCTCAGACACGGAAGGTACGTATCGGATTACGGCAGACCATTTGGCCTTCCGCAAGTTGTTCATCGAGGCTCTGGCGGGCGTTGTGGATTGGTCGCTGGTAGCAGGATCCGGTCCACCAACTGAGCCGTGGCCAAGAGACTATTATCCCTTTCACGCTCGCCAGCGACGAAACACATGCCACGATCTCGACGGCTTGGCAGGGCGCGGACCGTGCCATCAAACTCTTATTGATCAGCCCATCCGGGAAGGTAGTAACAAAGTCGACAAAGAATCGGTACATCCAGTATACGGAAGATGCACAACATGCTTCATTTCGACTCGATTTTCCCCTCTCCGGCGACCTGGCCAGCGAGTGGGCGGGCGAATGGAAGGCGAGGATAGTCGGCACGCCGAAACTTGATCAAGGAGTGACCGTGCGTCACGCAACATCCGTCTTCGCTGAAGGCGGTGTGAAGATGGACGTGAAGGCGACGCCGACATCCGGATTCGCGGGCGATCCGATTCGAGTTATTGCTCGGCTCAATCGAGCCAAATCCCCAGTGCGGGGTGCCGAGATCGAAGTCACTGCCGACATGCCTCTGGTGTCGGTGGGAGATCTCCTTGGCAAGCCCACAGAACCGCTCGGTCGAAAGTTACTCGACGGAGATCCCGTGAGTCTAGTCGATCAGAAACTGGAAACGCTCACTGCGAAAGGTAACCATCTGAAGAGGGGAATCCAGAAATTCCGGCTATTCGATGATGGGATGCATAAAGATGGCGAACCGAACGACGGGATCTACGCTAACGTGTTCGAAGCAACCAGAGGATACCGGGCAGTTACGGATTCCGTGTTATTGCGTCCGGGATTTCGGCTGGTCGGGTGCAGTCGACTCGCGAGTCGTCCTTCTCCGTTTACTGCGGTGTGCTCCCGGATCCACGACACTCGGAAATAGAGATTTCACGAACGGGTAGATCCTCTTTCAAATTGCGCATGTGCGCCGCGTGACGCTGCTGGTCACCTGATCGGACCAGGCCATACGATCCAAGGCGTCCTCACAACGCCGGATCAGCGGCTACCAATTCAATTCACCGATGGTCTGGACGGAAGCTACACCGGCGACTTAGTGGCGTCGCACGAGCGGCAACAAGAGCAGGCGCGCGTGGACATTCGAATCAACCGCCGTGCGTTCACGACAGTGAGTTTGCCGAGTCGTTGACGTGCTGGCAAGAAGCGTGTCCTGCTAGCAACGACCAGCGGCGGCGGTGTACTGGCCCAGCGACTTTCACCAGCCCTCTGGTGGGCATGCCAGCCCCTACCGATGATGGCCATCGTTGGCAAAACCGGCACGCCCGGCTGCCTGCGGGAACCAGAGCTACTCAGAGTTCGTCGTTCACCGCAGCGGCGTCGCACCTTGCCTGCGGCGACTTGGTATGGTGGGTGATTTCCGGACCCTCCATGCCTGCCGAAATCTGTGAAGAAGACGTTGAATCACTACGCCTTCCCAAAGACTGGCACTCCTATGTTCGGTGTGCCGTCCTGAATGTCATCGGCATCGTTCGAGTCGCCATGCTCGCTGGCCGTGAAGCCTTGATCAGAAATGGCGATGCGAAAGACGCGAGAATCCACCAACTGGAATCCGAAGTGGCCATGCTCCGCGAGGAATTGCGGATCAACGGTGCTCGCATGCAACGCGTCCCCTCACAGCGACGACCACAGTACACCGGCGTCGAACGGATGGCCATCTTGCAGCTGCGAGCGATGCGTGGCTGGAACAAAGCGGAAACGGCTCGCCACTTCTTTGTCTCCGACGACACCATCCGAGCATGGCTTCGACGAGTCGACGATGACTCGCTGGTTCAAACGCAAACGCCGGTCAATCGATTTCCGGATTTCGTCCGCTACGCCGTCCAGCAGATCAAGTTGTTCTGCCCAACGCTCGGAAAGGTGAAGATCGCTGACATGTTGGCCAGGGCAGGCATCCACATCGGCAAGACAACCGTTGGGCGAATCCTGAAAGAGAAGCCTGTCAACGCCCCGAGATCCGACGACTGACGATACAGGCAAACAGTGCCGGATCGTGTCGAAATACCCAGGACACACTTGGCATGCCGACCTGACGGCGGTGCCCATTTCCGGCGGCTTTTGGACCAACTGGCTTCCCAACGCAATTTGGCAACGCTGGCCAGTGTGTTGGTGGGTCTTAAACGTCATCGACCATTATTCAAGGCGGTCCATGCGATTCGCCGTGTTCAAGTGCCGACCAACATCCGAGGAAGTGACTGCGGCATTGGATCGAATCATGTCCGCCGAGCAAGTCCAGCCCAAGCACCTGATCGTTGACCAAGGACCCGAGTTCAAGTGCGAGCACTTCAAGGACGTGTGGTGCAAAGCCAGGAACATTCGATATCGTTTCGGCGCTGTCAGCAGGCACGGCTCGCATTGCTGTCGTCGAACGCTTCCATCGCACGATGAAAGAAATCCTTCGTCTGATCGTCGTTCCAGAGGATCAATCGCAATTCGAGCGCGAGGTCCAGTGCATTGTCGATTGGTACAACGAGTCGAGACCGCACATGACTTTGAACGGCTAGACGCCAAACGAGGTCTACCATTCACGCCCACCAGCGCAACGAACAGCCTCGCATCGAGCCGCGTCGAGACTGGCCACGTAAATCGCCGTGTGCAAAACCGCAAGTTGACGTTGACGGTAAGCCAGGCGATCCCGTGATCATCGAGATCGACTGCCATGAAGGTCGTCGACATCTCCCGATCGTTCGCGCTCGACATGCTGCGTGAACGTTGCTATCGTTTAACCCGCCGCGCTACCGTTGCGCACGACACGCCTTTTTCGCGTATCCATTCAACTCGAATGTCAAAGTCCAATTGACTGCTGGCGCTGTTTTCTCAATCCCGCCGTTCCGGCCAGCTCACGGAAAGCTGTGCAAGTGTTCACGCCGAAAGTCGTTGGACCAATTCATCCAGTCCTTGGTGCTGCGATTTGTGCACGCGGAAGAGAAGCGGGCCGAGTATTCAATGGCCCTGTTCCCCGAGGTGGGACCAACACATTCGGGGGGAGAAAACGAGAACGGGACTCCCACCAAAAATGGTGACAGTCCCGATGTGTTAACCGCGAACGCCAAATTGCGTCACAACGGTGAAAAGGCTCCCCCGGTAGGACTCGAACCTACGACAAGGCGGTTAACAGCCGCCTGCTCTACCAACTGAGCTACAGGGGAATATTCGGGAATACTGTATTCTATCCTCGATGTTCTCGCAATGCGTGGGAAACCCCAGATTTGCCGCTTTTCGAGAGAAAATTGCGGTCGTCTCGACACCGGCGCTCACCCTGATTCTTCCCACTCACACTCGCTCCCACACGCTTCGGTCGGCGTCCCATCCACTCGGCGGGCTCGTCGTAAGTTGTGGCAATTCAACCGTTTCTCTCGCCACGTCGATGGGTGCAGGATGCCTGGGATCGGCGAAACGATAACTGGCAGATTTTTTCTTGCCCCTCACCTTTATTCTCTCTCCCGCTATTCGCTTCGCAGCGGGGGAGAAGAGACCATACGACAGTTATGGCTTCGTCGATCCCTACTGGCAAATCCGTCCATCCATCACATGCGGAATCTACGAATCGTCATCGTCATCATCATCATCATCGTCGTTGTTGCCGGGAAGGGTGCGGAGCTTCTCCATCAAGACCGAATTGCCCTTCTTGTTGAACGTCAGCGTGGTCATGTAGCAACGCATCAACATTAATCCGCGGCCAGAAGGAACCTCCAGATTGTCCTCGTCTGTGGGGTCGGGAACCGACTCTGGATCAAATCCCTCCCCTTCGTCCGTGATGCGGATCTCGATCCGGTCCGGCGCGATCCGACACCGTACCTCGACGCTCTTACTCGGATCCCGCTGGTTCCCGTGCTTGATCGCGTTGACCAACGCCTCCTCAACCGCCAAGTGCACCGCGAACACGTCGTGCTCCGCCCATTCGTGCGTCTCCAGCTCCTCCAAGAGTCGCGCCACGACCAAACGGCCCTCCGCCGGGTCGCTGGCAATACGCTGCTCGTAGCACGACGTCCAACCGTCCGCAGGCATCTCTTTCGCTCGGCTGTTCGTGGTTCGTCGCGAGAGACGGGCGGCACCACATAACCGCTCGCCCCGCCTTCCTACTACCCACCACTCTCGGCAGCAGGCTCGCCTTCCCATCGTTCAACTCTGGTTCACACCCAACACGGACAGAAACCTCAGAAGTTCTCCTCCAACAGGTCCTCATCCGCCCCGTTTTTCGCCCCAAAACTTGTGGGCGCCAAAGCTCCGGGCCCGCCAGCACCCTGCGCCGCATCGCTTCCGCCCGACACAAGCAACGTCGCGAAAATCACCCCGCTCCAGACCGGTATCGCGTCTGTCCGGCAAAAAACAAGGTCCCCATTGAAATGCACTCCAACCATGAAGTTTTGGGCGAGCACACCCAAGAAGACGCGCCTTCTGCGTTCCTGCCCTTCCCTTGTCGTTTTCGGCATCCTCCCCACGTGGGCGTAACGAAACCCACGGGAAAAGCACTTGAGCAAGCTCACCATGCCGCTCAGATCCTCTCGATTCGGTTGCCGAATGCCCCTCCTGGTGGTCCCCGCCGGGCCCTGCCGTTCCCTGCCGTTCGCTGCCTGACGGTCCATGACTCGAAGCGGCCCCTGCCGATCACCCTGCGCAGACTAAGCATCTTTCGAGAAATAACTGACGTATCTTGGTCCCCTCACCCTGCCCTCTCCCCAGTGGGGCGAGGGGATAGTGGACAGTTATTTCTCGAACGATGCTCAGCCGTCGAGCGCCGGTCGCTGGACACTGACTCGACATGGATCGAGTTCTCATACACACGTCAACCAAGCAAAGGCTCCGCCCCCGCAATTGGAAGTCCCCACAACCCAAATCCAAATAAGGTCGAAAACCTGATCAGGCTGCCCGCTTTCCAAGTTCGAACTCTCCATCCCATGGCGGGCCAATCCTGCGGACCGGGACACGGGCAACGCAACCACCAGCCAGCACTTCCATCCCATGCCACATGCTCAAAAACTGGCTAGCGCATCAGATTCCTCCTCGTGAATGTCAAACATCTGGTTCAGGCGCGTAATGACGAAAACCTCCTGAATCTCAGGTCGCAAGTTACATAACTTGAGACGTCCCCCGTGCTTCTTAACCGCTCGGTCCAAGAGCAGCAGCTTATTCAAAGCGGCGCTCGAAAGAAACTCAACTCGCGAAAAGTTCAATAACAGGCTCTTGCGGTTGTCGCTTTCGACCAACGAAAACAGCTCATCACCCAGTTCCTGAATATTCGCCGTGTCGAGAATCTTGCGATCCACAAAGCGAACGACGGTCACGTCGCCAATTTCCGATACTTCCACTCGCCGGTGCACGGGCATCGAATGTCCCCCTGAGTGCCGACTGCTGCAGCATGACGTAAGTTCTTATCTCCGATGATATTCCCGGCGGTTCTGCCATGTCAACAGTGCTCTTTTATCTAAAGCCCGCAGCTCGCCGGGACGATAAGCGGGATTCCAGCTCCCAATAATGGCGGGAAGAGCGACGGACGAAGAAAAACGAGCACCTGGCACAGTGGCGGTGGACGGGAGCGATGAACGGGCCCCAATTCCGTTTTTGCCAGTCTCTGCACGTGACGGTCCGGTCCCTGCCCATGCCAACCGCTTGCCAATTCGTTGTTTTCCCCTCTTGTGATAGCCTGTCGGTAACAAATACCGCTCACGCGCAATGTGAAATGGTGCCGCTGTCGCTGCAACCACGCAGGCGAGGCAACCGGGCTGAACCAGGGCAGCGTCGCAGCTCACGGCGAAGTGGGGATGGATGGCTGGCGGCTCCGCACGACCGCTCGCTCAATCAACAGAAAGTTGTGCCCCCGGTACTCGGTGACCGCACCATTGACACTCCACTGACGCCCGCTCATTTCATCCAGCATCTTCCAGATGCGCTCCAGTGCCAAATTCTCCAACACTCGCAGCGAGTCGGCCTCTCCCTCCGGGAAAAAAGTGATGCGGTCGCCAGTCAATTTGAAAGTGCCCAACTGATTGGTCATTACCGAACCCTCTCGCAATCGAACGTTCGGCTCAGAGTCCGCCAGTGCCGTGTCGATCGCAGTTGATCCGCGCTGCAGGAGTGCCGGTCAGATTGCTGAGCACTCACAATCGGTGCAAGTCTCCAAAACATCATCACCACTGCAATCGCAGTGCACAGCCAAACTGTTGTTTTTGCCGTAGAACTCACGCCTGTTCCCCTCAAGCTGGCCTTCTCCAAGTTCGTTTCGAAATCATACGACATGGTTGTGAGCCAAGCGGGGAGGCATGAGGGGGTGTGGGGTGTGGGGTGTGGGGTGTGGAGGTGAGAGGGTGAAGTTGGAAGCGCGGCATAATCGCGATAATGCTCGCGGTCTGCGTGGAACACACATCCGTCGTTGTGGAAGCGTTGGTCAAGCAACCAGGGGGTTTGGTTCGATACGACCGAATGCTGCGCGGAAATGCGAAACACATGTGGGAGACGGGGGGAATGGAGATTAACCGTAACCAGTGGATGATGATCGGCCTGGTCGTACTCGCTCTGGGAATTCAGTTCCGGATGGTCAACTCGTTCGTACTCAACGAGAAAACTGCCGAACTGATCGCCAAGAAGCTCAAGAAGGCGGATTCGGTTGCCACCGCCTTTGTACCCTCCTTCCAAACCGCCCCACCCTCCACGCGCCGCGAAGTCAAACCGCCGCGCTGGCTGGGATTCATGATGATCTCGGTCGGCGCAGTATTGGTGCTTCACAGTCTGGCCATGCCACGACCAGGGTGATGCCCGGCCGCATGAACAGGTGAGCCGCTACGCGGGCAAGGGATTTTGCCAGCCGGCAGGCGGGCAGCCGGCCACAAATATCGAAAAATGGACCGACATCCATATCGACGTGGGCGTTCTCGCCTGACCGAAACGCTCTCCGCGGCGGTGACGAACATCGAACCGAGTGCGGACCAGCATGCGGTAAATGTGACCTGCCCTAATTCGACTGTTTGATTTCGCAAACAAGACGCCGTCCAGCCCGCCTCACGCGGTGAATCTGACTGGTCAGCTGCAGCGATGAGTCCCTTTCCCCCTTTCCTTTCTCACCCACTTCGCCGCCTCCGGCGGCGAAGTGGGTGAGAAAGGGAGGCTTGTAGGGCGGTTCGGGTAGCTTTCCAGTCAGATTCACCCACCGCACAGGGCGGTGGGAGTCAAAGTCAAACAGTCGGCCCGTCGCTTGACTTACCGTTTGGGGTGGGGAAAACTGTAGCTCGATACAGGGGGCGGCGACCAGACTGACGTAGGTCCCGATCACCCGGCAGGTCGCAAGCGGGCGCGTGGTGCGGTATCGCATCACTCGGCAATTCGCGATGGGCGAGATGCAGCTCGAAAAGGGCCGGAGGCCGATTATTTCGCGCAGGTCGAAAATGGGCCGGCGATCTCAGCTTTACGATCTGGCACCCGGAGCATGGCAGCGCATTTCAGTGTGGCTTCGCCTGCCGCCTCAACCTGGCAGCGTCGGCTGAGGCCCTGGGGACTTGCGAACAACCTGATGGGGAACATGATGACAGCTTCCGACCCGCCAGCATCTTTATCCGTGGACACCCCAGCCGGTTCACGGCCAAGAGACGGGATAGGATCACTCAGCTTCATCGCTTTGTTGCTGACCCAACTCCTCACCGCGATCAACGACAACGTGTTCCGCTGGCTGGCCATCGGTATCGGCAAGGACTACGTCGATCAATCACAGATAGGTGTCATCCTGATGGCCGGTACGGCCTGCTTTGTGGTTCCCTATCTGGTCCTGGCCGCCCCGGCCGGATATCTGGCGGATCGGTTCAGCAAGCGGAATGTCATTGTTGGATGCAAAGTCGCCGAGATCTTCATTATGGCTCTCGGCGTGGCGGCCATTGCAATTGACGTACCGCCGATGGTCAACCTGATACTGTTGTTTTCGGCGGTCGGCGCTGATGGGAGCTCAGAGCGCACTCTTCTCGCCGTCCAAGATGGGCAGCATTCCCGAGCTGCTGCGGGCTGACCAAATTTCCGTGGCCAACGGCCTGTTTGGGCTCGCCACGGTCTCGGCCACCGTCATTGGCATGGCGGTCGGCAGCTGGCTGAGCGAGCAGTCGGGGACTTACGGCAAGGAGCGGTGGTGGTTGTCGGCGGTGGTGCTGCTGGCGATCGCGACGGTGGGCCTCCTGTTGAGCTTGATGATTCGCCGGCTGCCAGTCGCCAGCCCCGATCGACGATTCCCTTGGGATGCCGCGAGCCAGACATGGCGTGACTTGCGCACGCTGGCGTCGAACCAACCGCTGTTCCGCGTGGCGTTGGGGGTCGTCTTCTTCTGGTCTGTCGGCGCCTTGGCCCAACTGAACGTCGATCAGTTCGCTTTCGAGAGCGGGGCTCTGTACGAAACGGATAAGGTTCCGTTACTGTTCGCGTTGGTGCTGGGCGTCGGCTTTGGCAGCGTTCTGGCGGGCATCTGGTCGGGCGGGCGAATCGAGTTGGGGATTCTTCCCCTGGGCGCGTTTGGTGTCGCGATCTGCTCGATGCTGCTGTTCACGACAGCTGGCAGCATTATCGATATCGAAGCGGGCGTGAGTGCCGGGATGGCATGGGCGTTGGCCCTGCTGTTTCTGTTGGGGACCAGCGCCGGTATGTTTTCGGTTCCGCTGGAAGCCTACATGCAGCATCGCAGCCCGCCGGAAAAACGAGGGGCGGTCCTGGCGGCCATGAACTTCATGGTCTTCACGGGCATCTTGTTGTCCGCCTTACTGTTCGCCGGTCTGCGTCGTCCCACTTTCCCGGCTCGCTGGCTGACATCCCCCAGCTGCAGGCGCGGATGACGGAACTCAGCCCCGACGAGACCAAGCAAGTCGACGCGTTGGTGACACAGTTCCAGCGAGCATGGGATCAAGTGGAGCTGACTCAATCAACACGCAGCACGGGCGGTCAAGACGCATCCGCAGCCGGGGTCGAGTCGCGCCGGCCGTCGGTCGATGCCGACGAAGATCGGGACGAGTCATCTAGCGGAGGGGCAGAAGGTCGGCTCCCTGGCGTACAAGATCCACCAGCCGCGGAACCTCCGGCGCTGCTGGAATATGCGAATCGTGCGGCCCCTGGCGTGCGTGACGTGGCGATTGCCCGATTGTTGTGGGGCGACTTGAAAAGGCAGCAGCAGCACGGGGAGGTCGTCACCAAGGACACCTATCTTGATCTGTTCGAAGATCACTCGGAAAAGC
This sequence comes from uncultured Planctomycetota bacterium, assembly GCA_963700575.1. Lineage (GTDB taxonomy): Bacteria > Planctomycetota > Planctomycetia > Pirellulales > Pirellulaceae > JAJRVM01. The sequence goes on from CAVOYC010000009.1 coordinate 27,387, forward strand.
AATTGGCCAAGGATGTGTTTGATCAAGCTTCCGACCTACCCATGCTCTCGGCCAGACAGATTTTTCTGTTGGCCGGTCATCTTCACCGTGCCCGTGTTTCTGTACATTGTCTTCTTGATCCCGCAGGCGTCGGTCCGTTTTGTGGTGTGGCTGGCCAGTCATACCGCCTATCGGATTCGAGTCTTCGGGCTCGACAACTTGCCGGAGCGTGGCGGCGCGTTACTGGTGGCCAATCATGTGTCGTGGCTCGACGGCATCCTGTTGTTGCTGACCAGTTCTCGGCCGGTCCACATTCTGGCCTTCGCCAGCAATCTGCGGAGCCGGCCTCTACGTTGGCTGGCGAAGATGGCGGGTGTCATCCTGGTCACTCCGGGACGTCAGCAGATGCAGGCGGCACTCGACGAGGCCGCGCAAGGCTTTGAACAATGGAGAGATCGTGGGGGTGTTTCCGGAAGGGGGCATGACGCGTTCGGGGATCATGCAGGCTTTTCGTCCCGGCGTGCTGCGGGTGCTCGACGGCACCGACGTTCCGGTGATTCCTGTCTATTTGGACGAACTGTGGGGAAGCATTTTCAGCTTCCACGGTGGTCGATTCCTCTGGAAATGGCCCCGAAAATGGCCTTATCCTATTTCCATACACTTCGGTCCTCCTGTAAAAGACCCCCAGGACGTGTATCAGGTACGTCAAGCGGTCCAGGATCTGGGAGCACGAAGCCGTGCAACAACGAACCGACAAAATGCCCCCCATCACCATCGACTTCATTCGGTCCTGCAAGAAGCAGTGGCGGCGTGTCAAAGTGGCCGATTCGACGGGTGCCGAGCTGACCGGTGGCTCGCTTGCTGATGCGTACGCTGATCCTTCGGCGCCTGCTGCGACGCGAAGTGCTGGCCGACGACGAACCGAACGTGGGTATCCTGCTGCCGCCCACCGTGCCGGCCATCGTCGCGAACGCGGCGTTGCATATCGACCGGCGAGTGGCGGTGAATCTGAACTATACCGTGTCGCAGGACGTGATACAGGCCTGCATCGATCAGGCGGGGATCCGTCACGTGCTGACCAGCCGCCGGGTGATGGACAAACTCGGCATCAAGCTAAACACGAACCTGGTCATGCTGGAAGATCTCGTTGGCAAGTTGAAGCTGACCGACAAGCTGGCCGGTTCACTGGGCAGCTACGTCATGCCGACCGCGCTGCTGGTCACGTCGCTCGGCCTGAAAAAGTCGGCAGAGCGATGACTTGCTGACACGTGATCTTCACGTCCGGCTCGACGGGCCAGCCGAAAGGCGTGATGTTGACCTACGGCAACATCGCCTCGAATGTGGAAGCGATTCAGAATGTCGTGCAGATCAATCGCGTGACGTGCTGATCGGGATTCTTGCCTTTCTTTCATTCGTTTGGCTACACCGTCACGATGTGGACCGTGTTGAGCATGGAGGTCAAGGGGGTCTATCACTTCAATCCGCTCGACGCGCGACAGGTGGGCAAGCTCTGTCAGCGAGCATGGCGTCACGATCCTGCTGGCGACTCCCACGTTCCTGCGTTCCTATCTGCGACGCTGCGACCCCGAAGATTTTCACAAGACCGACGTGGTGGTCACCGGCGCCGAACGGCTGCCGCCCGACGTGGCCGACGCCTTTGAGACGAAGCTTCAAAGTGCGTCCCATCGAAGGATACGGGTGCACCGAAACCGCTCCCCTGGCGGCGGTCAACGTACCACCCAGCCGCTGCCGCGACGATTCTCGCGTCAACTGCCAAGGAAGGCACGGTCGGACGCCCCGTGCCCGGCGTGTCGGCCAAGATCGTCCATCTGGACACCGGTGAGGATCTGCGGCGTCAACCAACCAGGCATGCTGTGGATCAAGGGTCCCAACATCATGAAGGGCTACCTCGGCATGCCCGAACTGACCGCCGAAGTGATTCGCGACGGTTGGTACGTCACGGGGGACGTCGCGGAGATCGACGAAGACGGCTTCATCCGCATCACCGGACGCGAAAGCTCGGTTTTCGAAAATCGGGGGCGAAATGGTGCCCCACATCCGCATCGAAGAAACCTTGGCCACGCTGATCGGGCATGCGGAAGAGGGCTTTCGGGCAGCGGTCACCGCGGTGGCCGACCCGAAAAAAGGCGAACGGCTGATCGTACTCCATACACGACCTGGACCAGACCCCCGAAGAACTCTGCAAAGGCCTGTCCGAGGCGGGACTGCCGAACCTCTTCATCCCGTCGCCCGACAGTTTCTCGGAGGTGGAGGAGTTGCCGATCCTCGGTACCGGCAAACTCGACCTGCGACGCGTCCGGGAAATCGCCCGCGAACGATTCGAAAAATAGCCGCTGGCCAGGAGTCTGCCGTTGGCATCCGACCATGCGAGCGAAGCGAGCGGAAGCAGGCACCTCGTGCGAGCAAAATGCGTGACGGCCCCGCCGCGGCCGCCGCGAGCATGACTCACGGGAGCTCCGCAGTCACGTCGGCAACCCCTCATCGGTCGATGATGGAGCGAATCGTCGCGTCGCTGTCGCGATCGCTGACCCGCGGTGCGGTCTCTTCTTCTTGGTTCCCCATGGCCCGCAGCACCGCGCGCTGATTGATGGAAGCGGTGATCTGCGCGAACTGGGTGCGCACATCAGGTTCGATGCTGCTGAGCCGCGTAACCAGTCGCTGCACGCCGGGCCCGTTTGTCTCCGCGACATGGGAAACCTGACTGACGAACCGAGTCGACTCGGAAAAGTTCGTATCGACGGTCCTGCCCATCAGCGGATGAAGTGTTTTGGCCACAATCTCGACGCCTACGTTGTCCAGCTGTACGAATACGTCCAACCGGTTCGAGACATAGGACCGCCGCGCAGCGTCCTGGGAAAAGACCGAGTTGAGCAGCAAGACACATCGCCCTGTGACGCGCCGTGGCAACAGCGGTCCTTCGTAATACCCCTCGGCCATGAACAGATGCTTGTCGCGTGTTCCGTAAACCAACTCAACTTTGCTGACCGTCCCTGCACCATCCTGAGCATCGTAGGAGAATGCACCCGTGCGTTTGATGATCACCTTCGTAACACCCATCAGTTGCCACATATTGACCACAACTTCCGGGTAACGCACCAGGAACACATAGAGTTCCGGATCGCAAGGTATCACTTCGATCGGCAAGCGACGGTAGATCGTCGGTTTGAAGACAATCTGTTGGATCTGTGAACGAAGTGGCTCCTGCAGGCTGCCAAGAGGGATATCGCGCACCGCTTGCTCCCGCGAGGCACGACTTGTACTGGGCCGATTCGGCGTGGTGGCGACGAGCTGTCCCGCGCACCCCGAGACGGTCGCCCAGGCCACCAGCCCGGCGCCCCATTGCAGGAAGGCGCGCCGACTGGCATTGAAAGAGCGATCCGGTGTGACTGTGGAATGTCTCGGACCACCCCATTTCGGTAGCACTTCTGCCTTGCTCCGCATTGTCCCCCCTTCGCGTTGGCCGGCAAACACCTGTGACCGATACCCCGTCTGCCCCGAATCGCCATCCGGCGCGTCAGCGCCGTCGCTTGATTCACGCAGTCGATCCGGGCCCAGTGCCTGGTCAAGGCCACGCATGAGGATGCCACGGGCATGGCCGGTACGACCTCGCCCAGAGCTCCCTGGCCTTCGAGCACGAGCGGACGAGCGTGGCACACCACCTCAAAATCAAGCTTTGACAAAGCGCTAGACAATCCAACGTCCCGTTTGGCCGTCCCCACGTCGGGCCCACGGTCGATTGGCAAGATTTGCCGGTCATACTGATTGTTCGGCCAATTGGGGTCTCCGCGCACAACAAAAATCTTCGTGTGCTGACAGTTCTGAACGCTTTCACTGCTGCACGGCCGGGCGGAATCGGACACCACGGTAGTTCGACTGTTTGATTTCGCAAGCAGGACCCCGTCCAGCCTGCCTCACGCGGTGAGTCTGACTGATCAGGTACAGCCATGAGCCCCTCTCCCTCTTCCAATTCTCACCCGCTTCGCCGCCTCCGGCGGCGAAGTGGGTGAGAAAGGGGACCTTGTGGGGCGGTTCGGGTAGCCTGTCAGTCAGATTCACCCACCGCACAAGGCGGTGGGACTCAAAGTCAAGCAGTCGAGGCAGAAAGATGGAGAAGACAACGCGACAGACTGGGCTTGTGGTAGGTGGGGTGTTGCGAGACAATCCGCTCGCGAAAAGCCGGCGGCAATGCGGGGGTCGCGAGTTGCCGAAGACTGAGTGTTAGAAACGCCTTACGGAGCGTGCTGAAACACGAGCATGATTCGCCAGAAAGCAGGTCCCGCTTGCCGAGCGGGACCTGGCAACGGTTGTCGGCGATTGCAACGGGGAGGAAGTGGCGGATGATGTGCCGCTTCGGGGTCCCGTCCGGCAGCCGGGACCTACTTTTTCAGAGTCTCTTACGTGCCGTTTCCATCGGTTTCAGGTTCTTCCTCACCGCGCACCGGTCCATCATGCAAAACTCAAGAGTACCGATGATCGTCCGCACGGCCATGATCATAGTTCTTGTGGCGTCTGTGGTCGCCGTGACCGCGGTTCCGATGTTGCGACCGTCCGCCCTGCTTGCCCGTTATTGGAACCGTCAACTTCAGTCCATTCCGGAAGAACTGGTTGTTTCGCGTCTGCAGCAGATCGCTGAACTGGATGGTCCGGGCACGGAAGTACTGGTGGATGCACTGTGCAACGAGCGAAGTACCTTTGTCCAGGCTGCAGGGAGAGCACTTCGTAACCAACTCGATCGATGGACGCATTTGACTTCGGATCAATCGACTCCCAGAGTCGCGCGGATGGCCCACCTGTTGGCGAACCATGTGGATCAACTGAATCCGGCAGCGCTGGGGATCGCCGCCGACCTCTCGAGCCGGATTCTCAACTGGCCGATCCATTCACAGCGGGTGCGGAAGGCGGACTTGATCGCAGACTGCGAGACCGTCTTGGTGAAGTTTGCGGAATCAGGCCTCGTTCATCGAGCAACAGCTCCCTCACCGGAACCATCAGAGGGCGCGAGCGCCCCAGCGTCGCACGCGGATCGTGTCGATTCAGATCCGCGCGGAGTACTCGCTATTCCACGGGTCGATACGGCGGGGGGCGGACTCCCCATTGAAGAAATGCAGGTTCCGCCTTTGCCACCCTCGCTGGCAGAACCACCTGTGCCGCGCCCGGTAACGGATCATGAGCCTGATTTGATACCACCAACGGGCAAGCAATTGCCGCGCATCATGTTCCCCGAAAACGAGGGCCCGGTGGAAGAGCCTGCGCCGGTGTTACCGACGTCTCCCGTGCCGCGGCAGTTGGGCCCGGAATCGGACGATGCAACCAGAATATCGCTGTCTGACGCGACGGACGTAGCGACGGACGTAGAGACAGACTCAACCCCTAAGGCGCTCGGCCAGCTGGAAGGCGAACTCGAGCGGTTGGGGGATCTGGATCTGATCCGCCGGCTCAGCAGCCCCGATCCCCCGGTCGTACAGGCGGTGGAAAAACAGCTGCGCAAGCGGGGATTCGGCGACGCGGAACTCAAACTCGGACGGCGTCTGGCCAGCTCTGATCCGCAGATTCGCTGCCAACTGGCCGCCTCGCTTTCGGAAGCGGCATCTCCCAGCCGATGGCTGTTTTGGCTCAGCTACGATCTCGATTCGACGGTGCGTGAATTGGCGGTCTCGTTAATGGCCACGTCTCAAGATCCTCGCCTGCACCGACGCATGCGTGAAATGCTCAATGCGGAAGTTGACGAGGGGGTGCGAGAGCGGTTGGTGCGTTGGAACGAGGGGGCAGCCAATCGGCGGTGAACGAGAGATGTCAGTCCTTCTGTTTCACCACACGTGAGACCGTCAAGAGCGAAGCGCGTAGATCGTTCACATACTGACGCTGCCCGAACACTCCGACGTACTTCTTGGTGTAGCGACGCAGGTTCAAGCCAGGTGCGGGCGTGACATAAAAGAGCACTCGACCATCGTCGTCCAACAGCGCGAAAGGCGGCGCCACGCGGCGTGTCGAGTGGACCGGCATGAGCCAGCCTTGTGCGTCAAAGCGAGCTTCCGGAGTACCCATCTCACCCAGGGCAACTCCTGTTCCGACCGGCGCACTGCTTGGCTGGGTTGCCGCGGTATCCGACACCATGGCCGCCTCAATCTCCTCCTGCCAACTGGCTCGCTCAATCCGCGGCGCGGCCGACACACCATGCCGCTCGACACGCGGGTCTTCCTCCGTGCCGCCGCGCTCGAGCATCTTCTGATGACGTTGATGCAAAGCTTCGAACTCGTTGATGCGGTAACGTATCAATCGGACCTGGCGCGCCAACATGGTTCCCTTGGTGGCGCGTGCCAAAGCTTCGGCGCGCGTCCGCAGCATATCAAGATCCCACTGCTCGATCTGCCGCGTCACGAGCAACGACAGGTCGACTTTCAACTGTTCCACTTGCGCGGCGAGTTCGTCCAGGTCTTTGCTCGACTGAGCTGACGATGTTGTCGAGCGGGACGCGCTGGGAGCCCCCGCCGACCCATTGCCCCGCACGTCAGTTGGCCTGCCGCCGGAGGCCACAAAATCCGTCAGCTCAATGGTTCGTGATGAAGAACGATGCGCGACAGCACCGGGCGCCAAGGCATGCTCAGCGTGGATCCACCGAAACTCTCCGGCAGGCGGGGCAATTCGATAATACGTTTCGGTGGCAAACCCGGGGCCGACCGACAACGATTGCTCACCCTGGACCTCCACGAGCTCACCTCGCTCGAGACGTACCTGCCATTTGTGTTGCTTGACACTCTCGACCGCCGATCCGACCCAGGCAACGGCTCCATCAATCGTCACTTCGCCGACACGTTGGTTACCGTCCCGCTTGACGTGTTGCGCGGAAATCCAGCTGAAACTCCCTTCGGGAGGCCGGACCGCCAACCAACCGCCCGGTTCGTGACGATAGACTTCAACCTGGGCACTCCGCGCCAGGCACTGTGTCGCGTAGTACTCCCAGCCGGGCCCGCAGCGGACTTCGACTTCCTCCACGGACACATCGGCCGTGTAGGGAAAAGCAGGTTCAGCGCCGGGTGCCGGAGTGCCCAGCACACAGCAGGTCATCAAAATCGCAGTCACGCCGCGCATCACAGCCTCGTCTGTTAGTCTGATTAGAGTGTGACTCGGTAACATGTGCGCACAACGCGCATGTTCGTGGCCGCGGCACCCTGCCGCAGCAACTGCGGCGAGACGCCGCAGCCGCGTCTGGTTGCGGTCGCAGGCCGCGTTAGGGACGAAACCTCAATGAGCGATTTCTCCCGATTCAAGTTGGCGTTCCTGCTGCCTGGAGAATCCGCTGGCGGACAGAGAATTTCGCGCACGGTCTTTTAGCGGAAACGTCGCGGTGACTCAAGACGAAAAATCCAGCGGTGTGAGTGCTCAGCAGATGCGGAGCACTGGATCTGGAAGACCAGCCGAGGACAGACGAGCAGCGACTTAGAACTGATGCCCGTCTTGAGGGCCATCCTTGGTCAATGTCAGCACTTCAGGCCCCTCTTCGGTCATCAGAATGGTGTGTTCGAACTGCGCCGAGAGTTCCCCGTCTCGCGTCCGCACGGTCCATCCGTCTTTCTTGTCGAGGGCCGTGTACCGCTTGCCGACGTTGATCATCGGTTCGACCGTAAAGCAGATTCCCGGGTAAAGGCGTTCCTGACGCGACTGACGCGTCGGATAATGGGGAATGGACGGTTCCTGATGGAACCGGCGTCCCAAGCCGTGGCCAACATATTCGCGGACCACCGAGAATTTTTGAACCTCGGCGATGGCGACAATCGTCTCACCGATCTCCGAAATCAGGCATCCGGGCGAAATCGCGTGGATCGCCGCCCACAGACAGTCAAACGCACACTGGGTCACGCGGCGAGCCTGATCACTCACCTGGCCAATCAAGAAAGTTTCGGATTGATCCCCATGCCAACCGTCAACGATCGTGGTGAGGTCCACGTTGACCAGATCCCCCGATTTTAGCACGTAGTCGTCCGGGATACCGTGACAGATCACTTCGTTCACGCTCGTACAACAACTTCTGGGGAAATCGTGGTAATCCAACGGCGCGGGAACATGCCCGTGCTCAATTGTATACTCGTGAACTAGCCGATCGATCTCCAGGGTGGTGACACCCTCCTGAATGTATGGGCGAACATAGTCCAGCACTTCCGCGTTGAACTGGCAGGCAGCGTGGATGGCACTTCGTTCGGATTTATTCAGGCGCAACGACCTTCTTCCGTGCAGCATACGGCGAAACTCCTGCGAAAGCTGCCACGAACGGGCGAGACAATGCGAGTTTAGCACGCCGATGGCCCTTGCGACATGGCAAATTCGGCCCCAAAAAATCCGCGGGAAGGGTGGACCATGCGACGGGCGAACCGGCGTCGGGCAGAGGTGTCCATGCTATGCAGCGAAGGGGGAAATACGTACAATCCGAAGTTCAGTTACTGCGGCATTTCGTTCAACGCAAGTGGTTGTGATTGAACGTCTTATCATATTCGGCTCGGGCTCCTTGGCCACCCGTTGCCGGTCGTTCCCTTATCTGCAACCTGGTATTCCATGCCTTCCTACAATCCTGCTCAGATCGAACCCAAATGGCAATCATTTTGGGAGGAACATCACGTTTTCAGGACTCCCTCGACGCCGCAGGGGGAGAAGCTCTACGTATTGGATATGTTTCCCTACCCGAGCGGTGACGGACTGCATGTAGGCCATCCAGAGGGTTATACGGCCACGGACATTGTCTGTCGTCATGCCCGCATGCAGGGCAAATCCGTGCTTCACCCCATGGGATTCGATGCGTTTGGCCTGCCGGCCGAGGAGCACGCGATACGCACCAACACGCCTCCACGCGCCTCGACCGAGCAAAACATCGCCACGTTCTGTCGCCAGCTGAGAATGCTCGGCTTCAGCTATGACTGGGAGCGGCAGTTGGCCACCACGGACGTCGCCTACTTCCGCTGGACGCAGTGGATCTTTCTGGTGCTATTTGACACGTGGTATGACCCGCAACGGGGCACAGGCCGGCCGATCGCCGAGTTGCCGATCCCCGCTGAGGTGGCCGCCGAGGGTGAAATGGCGGTGCGACGCTACCAGGACGAGCATCGACTGGCGTACCAGGGCGAGGCGCTTGTGAACTGGTGCCCGGCACTCGGTACGGTCCTGGCCAACGAAGAAGTCGTGGATGGCAAGAGTGAACGGGGTGGACATCCGGTCGAGCGCCGTCCGCTGCGGCAATGGATGCTCCGCATCACCGCTTACGCCGATCGTCTCGAAAAGGACCTGCAGCAACTCAGCTGGTCCGACGGCATCAAGAAACTGCAGTGCGATTGGATCGGCCGCAGTACGGGAGCCGAGGTCGATTTCTACATCGGCAACGAGTCGCGGTATGTGCAGTGGAAGAAGGAGCGTCGAGCGAGCGGTTATCCACGCAAGCCCGGCGATCAGGTACTGCGTATCTTCACGACGCGCCCCGATACACTCTTTGGCGCCACCTACATGGTGGTGGCCCCCGAACATCCGTTTGTGCGGAATCTGACGACTCCGGCCCAGCAACAGGTGGTGGAACAATACGTCGCCAAGGCATCCGCCAAGAGCGATCGCGAGCGGACTGAACTGGTCAAAGAAAAGACCGGCGTGTTTACCGGATCGTACGCCATCAATCCGGTCAACAGCGAGCCGGTCCCGATCTGGATCGCGGATTACGTTCTGATCAGTTACGGCACGGGTGCCATCATGGCGGTGCCGGCGCACGACACGCGCGATTTCGAATTTGCCCGGCAGTACGATCTGCAAATCGTCGCCGTGGTCGATCCGGGTGACGCGGATGGCGAGTGCGAGAACCGAACCGCCGTGCTGGCCGGCGAGGCGTGTTTTGTGGGGCTGGGGACGGCCATCCATTCTGACGCTTATGATGGCCTCCGCACCGCGGAATTCAAACCGCAAATTACGAGCGATCTGAGCGCGGCGGGACTGGGGCGTGAAGCGGTCAACTACAAGTTGCGGGACTGGCTGTTCAGCCGCCAACGGTTCTGGGGCGAGCCGTTTCCGATCTTGCACGAGTTGGACGAGCAGGGGCATCCGACGGGACTGCTGCGGGCGGTGGATCCGGAGGATTTACCGGTTAACCTGCCGCGTCTGGACGATTACGAACCGCACGGACGTCCGGAACCGCCGCTGATGAAGGCACCCGACGAGTGGCTCTATCCCGTCATCGACGGTCGGCGTTATTTGCGTGAGACGAACACGATGCCACAATGGGCCGGCTCCTGCTGGTACTACCTGCGGTTCATCGACCCTCAGAACGACCGGTGCTTCGTCGATCCAGCCAAGGAGCGCGCGTGGATGCCTGTCGACCTGTACGTGGGTGGCGCCGAGCATGCGGTGTTGCATCTGCTGTACGCGCGATTCTGGCACAAAGTGCTGTACGACCGCGGTTACGTCAGCACACCGGAACCTTTTCAGCGGCTGGTGAATCAGGGCATGATCCTCGGGGAAGTGGAGTATACGGGTTTTCAAACGGAGGACGGTAACTGGGTCAGTCTGGCACAGGCCGGTAAGAACGCCGACGGCCAGCTGATCGACCGGCAGACCGGCAAGACCATCGCGGAGGTATCGATCGAGGCCGACGTGGTGGAGAAGCGGGAAGAGTCGTTCGTGTTGATCGACCATCCGGAGATTCGCGTTCGACAGTCGCGCCTTCAAGATGTCGAAGAGCCGCGGGAACGTGGTGAATCCGGACGAGATCGTGCGGGAATACGGAGCCGACGCGTTACGCTTGTACGAGATGTTCATGGGTCCGCTGGAAGCCACGAAGCCGTGGAGCATGGATGGGGTACGTGGTGTCGCCAAGTTTCTGGACCGTGCCTGGCGGATGATCGTTGATGACCGCGCGGCAACGCACACGCTGTGCGCCGCGGTGCAAGAGACAGAAGGGACCGAAGAACAGAATCGGGTCTTACACCGAACGATCATGGATGTGACGCGCGACGTGGACAATCTACAGTTCAACACGGCGATCGCCCGTATGATGGAATTCGTTAATTTTTTCACCAAACAGGCGACACGTCCGCGGCACGCGATGGAGCAGTTCGTATTACTGTTGTCCCCTTTCGCACCGCATATTGGCGAGGAATTGTGGCAACGGTTGGGGCATACTCAGTCCCTGGCGTACGAGCCCTGGCCGGCGTACGACGAGGCGTTGACGCGTCGGAACACAATCGAGGTGCCGGTCCAGGTCGGCAAGAAGGTACGAGCTAAGATCGAGGTCCCGGCCGACGCAACGAACGAGCAGTTGGAACAGGCGGCGAGAGCGAATGAGAAGATCGCTTCGATACTGGAGGGCACGGAGATCGTGAAGGTCATCGTGGTCCCGGGACGGTTGGTGAATTTCAAAATCAAGTGATCTGGACCACCATTGGCCGCGGGAGCATTCCGGCAGGTGGTCGCCCTCGTGGGTCGCTCGCCGAGCAAGTGCGTGCGGTGCGTGCTTGTCACAGGCTGAGACTTCAAGCTGGTAGCGCAACGGAAAGGCAGACGGCAACATGAACAACGTGATCACGCTGGTTCTCGGTGGTGGACGTGGGTCCAGGCTCTACCCATTGACAAAAGTGCGGGCCAAGCCGGCCGTGCCGTTGGCAGCCAAATATCGACTGATCGACATTCCGCTGTCGAACTGCATCAACAGTGGACTCAACCACGTCTACGTACTGACGCAGTTTCTCTCCGTAAGCCTCCATCGCCACATTCGATTGACCTATCGTTTTGATCATTTTTCGGGCGGTTATGTGGAACTACTGGCCGCCCAGCAGACGGCCGATGCGGGGACGGATTGGTATCAAGGCACGGCCGACGCCGTGCGCAAGAACGTGCGATACATCGAACAACCTGGGACCGACTACGTGTTGATCTTGTCGGGCGACCAGCTGTACCGCATGGACTACGCTGAAATGATCCGGACCCATGAGGAATCGGGAGCCGAAGTGACGATTGCGGCGATCCCTGTCTCGCGCGAGGCAGCCGGTGCATTGGGAATCATGCGCGTCGATGAGAAGGGCCGGGTCGTTGGCTTTCTGGAAAAACCGCAGACCGACCAGGACGTGGAACTCGTACGGATGGATCCCGCCTGGATCGATGCTCAGGGCATCGCCAGTCAAGGTCGTGAGCTGCTGGCCAGCATGGGGATCTACGTCTTTAATCGCGATTTCTTGGTGGAGGTCCTGCGCAAGACCAGCTATCAGGATTTTGGCAAAGAGGTTTTTCCGGCCGCCTTCCGCAGCCGGCATGTGCAGGTTCACTTGTTTGATGGCTACTGGGAAGACATCGGAACGATCCGCGCATTCTATGAAGCGAACTTGAGCCTGGCGAATGCCGATCCTCCCTTCCAGCTTGCCTCGCCCACCGCCCCCGTCTACTCGCGGGCTCGTTACTTGCCTCCGTCTTTGATGGAAAACGCGCGGATCGAGAAGAGCTTGATCGCCGATGGTTGCCGGATCGGCAAGGGAGCGGTGATCGAAAATAGCGTGATTGGATTGCGGTGTATGATCGGCGAGGGGGTCACGATTCGCGATTCGGTCATTATGGGAGCCGACTTCTACGAACGGGATGACGCGCGGCGCCCCTGCGGCCCCGATCGCCCGCTGGTCGGGATTGGAGATGGCAGCGTCATCGAGGGAGCCATCGTCGACAAGAACTGCCGCATCGGCAAAAACGTGCGCGTCGTCAACGACAAAGGAATCGAGAACGGCGAGGACGCGGAAGATTGCGTGGTCCGCGATGGGATCCCGGTCGTCGTTAAAGATGCCGTACTCCGCGATGGCTGGACATTGTCGTAGTGGTGCGCGGGGCTGGGCTGTTAAAAAGTCGGCCTTGTGGACAACTGGCGCTGATCCGGTTTTTGTTCCGAGCCGCGCTGCGTCTGTTGCTCTTGCCTCGCAGGGACTTTCCAGGTCGGCCGCACGTCTCTTGTGCTCCGGCCGTCCCGAATGGGGCGCGCTGAACGATCAGGGAGGGCGCAGCACGGTCACCGTCAAGCAACCAGCGCAGCCCTGGGTTACGTCTGCCATGGAAAACGGAAATATCTTTGCGGTTTGGCCGGCTGCATCCATTCTGGCCCCCTCTCCCCCGAATTGTTCGCGCGAAGGACGATCCATTTCTCTTGATAGAATCGCGAACTATTGGGGGGAGAGGGCGGGGGGTGAAGGGGCTGAAGCGGGGATGAGCCGGCCATTTCCCGAGCCTCGAATAGCGTCCAAAGTGGGACCAGGGACGGGACTGAAGCGACAGATCGGACCACGGCGGTTTTACGGTATTCGACCTACGTAGAGCGTTCGGGCTGGACATCCTTGCTTGTGTCACGTGGGACCAAAAAGCTCAAATGATGTGCGCAATGGATTAGCTGCAAACGTACCAACGTCTCGCGGTCCATCTCACCAAATAGTGGTGAGGGATGGATCGGTCCGGAAAACGACTCCAGCCGATCGACCGTCGCGCAAAAATTATCAACCGCCACCGACTCGTCACCGCCTGGCGGGTGGACCGTATCCGGTATCGTCGGATTGCCGCTGCCCATCGTGCCGGCCTCGAGTATCTTCCGCAGCATTCGTCGCCCCACGGTCAGACGCATTGTGCTCAACGCCAGTCGCATTGGCCAGGGAGGTTTCGGAAAACCGTCCAGGGGAAATCGCATCCACTCGTTCATGTGTCCGCATGCCTGGGCCAGATCCCACACCCCGACAGCCACGTAGCCCCGGGCATGCAACGCCCGCACATCCTTGATCACGTCACCAAGGTTTTGAAACGATAGAACGCGGCGTTTGCACTCTTCTGACATTACTCACCGCTCCCTGGGATAAGGCACTCGTGCTTTGTCACGCCCAAAAATTTGACTTAGGAACCGGGGAAAAATAACTTCCAGATTTGCTAGTCCCTCACCCTACCCTCTCCCCAAAGGGGCGAGGGAACTAGGTGAAGTTATTTTTCCCCCGATCCTTAGGGCGAGACGAATGTACGACGTTTCACCTCAATTTCTAGAGTTGACAAGGCCCTTGGCGATCGATGACTCGCGTGACAAGCAGAAATTCGCGCACAGCTCGCGGGCTTCATCGTGGATTAAATTCTACTCCATTTTTGGCTGTCGGCCAGAACGTGCGCGGGTTGAAACAGTGGCACTCACTGCCGCCGCGGCTTGTAGATTTCGATGGCGGAGCCGAGATGCACGTCGGCGGCATTCATCAACGTCTCGCTGAGGGTCGGATGAGGGTGAATCGCGCCGGCGATATCGGCAGCAGTGCACTGTTTGTCGATCGCGACAACCGCTTCACCAATCAGTTCACCCGCGCCGGGGCCGGAAATACCGCAACCAAGTAGTTGGTCGGAATCGGGATCAATCAGCCACTTGGTCAAGCCGTCAGGGCGTCCCAAGGAGTGCGCCCGGCCGCTGGCGGCCCACGGATACAGGGCAATTTTGTAGGGACGACGGTCCGCTTCGGCCCGCGTCTCGGTCAGGCCCGCCCAGGCAATTTCCGGGTCGGTAAAGACCACCGCCGGAATCGTCCTGTGCACGCATGGTGCGGTCTTGCCCTGAAGCGTCTCGACCGCCACTCTTGCCTGGTGGGTCGCTTTGTGAGCCAACATCGGCTCACCCGCCACATCGCCCACCGCCAGTATATGCGAATCGCTCGTACGTTGGTTCGAATCGGTCAATACAAAGCCCTGGGCGTCCAGTTGGACTGCCGTGTTTTCCAGTCCCAAGTTCTGGCTGGCCGGACAACGTCCGACAGCAACAAGCACGTGAGAAAAACGCTGGACGCCGGTTCGTTCCTGCCCATCCAACTCAACTTCCACTGCCTCACCCACGTCCACCAGCCGTGTGACGCGTGTGTTCAAGTAAAGGCGATTGGCCAGCAGCGCGCGAAGTTGACGATCAAGCGGCTTGACAAGATCTCGGTCCGCGCCGGGAAGCAATCCATCGGTGAGCTCGACCACGCTGACCTGCGAACCGAACTGGGCGTAGACCGTTGCCAACTCCAAGCCGATGTACCCGCCACCAATCACCAGCAGCGAATCAGGAATCTGATCCAGCTGTAGTGCCGCGGCGGAATTCAGCACGCGAGGTGAACCGATGTTGAAAGCGGGACCCGACGCGGGTACCGAACCGGTCGCCAACACGGCATGGTCGAACGTCAGCTGCCCGTCTTTCACGTCGGGCGAACTACCGTTTTGCAGACTGAGCGTTGTCGAATCGGTAAATGCGCCGCGCGCGTTCACGACCCTCACTTTTCGCCGCTTGGCCAACTGCCCCAAGCCGCCGGAGAGTGTCGCCACCAGCCGCTCTTTCCGCTGCCGAAGCACGTCCAATTGGATCGCCGGAGGGGTAAATTGAACGCCCCACTGCGTGCTCAGCTCACTCGCCTCGGCGATCACGCGGGCTACGTGCAAGAGAGCTTTCGATGGAATACAACCGCGCAGCAGACAGGTGCCCCCGAGCCTCGATTCCGATTCGACAATTGTCACCTCAATACCCAGATCCGCAGCCAGAAAAGCTGCAGCATATCCTCCGGGACCACCGCCGAGCACAACCAATTTTGAATGCATGGTGTCGTCGTGCCTTGTCGGAATTTGAATCGAAGGGCCTCTACGCCGAATCGGCAGCGAGGCAGGACCGCAAACCTGGTGCTCGCCGCGTGGAAGAAGTGCCGTCAACGTGTGTCATGCAACGCGACTCACTTCAAAACACTCGACACGGTGTTGGGCGCCGTCACACAACCGAACTGAGCACTGGCGACGCTACTTAACGGGCCCAAGGCAGGCAAGACGCCTGCCTGACCGTAAAGGCGTGGTACCACGCACGCAGGAGATCTTCGTCCGGCAAGATCTCCAGGAATGCCGGCATGCGGCGACTAACGCGACAGGAATTCGACCACCATGTTTACATCAACCGGCAGGCTGATGTCTTCGGGAGCCGGCGCGCCTTGCATCGTCGCACGCAAGGTGTCCGAATCAAACGTGACCCACTCGGGCGACTGCGTATTGGATTCGTCCGAAAAGCCGCGATACAGATTCAGCAAGTTTTCACGACGCCGAACGGTAATTACATCGCCGGGCCGCAGGATGTAGGAAGGCTTGGTGACTTTCACGCCATTCACCTGGAAATGACCGTGCGTAATCCCCTGGCGAGCTTGGGGCCGGGTGCGGGTGAAACCAGCCCGGCGAATGATGTTGTCCAGCCGGCGTTCGCACATCAACAACAACATCTGACCCGTGTTGCCCGCCTTACGCGATACCATCTCAAAGTACCGTCGTAACTGGCATTCACCGAGGCCGTAGTAATGCTTGATCTTCTGCTTTTCACGCAAGGCCAAACCGTAGTTGGAGGGTCGCCGCGGGCGGGTATGCATTCCCGGAGGATTATCGCGCCGCTCCATGGCTCGAACGGCCCCTCCGTTTTCGTAAATCATTGTGCCCAGACGACGATTGATCCGTGCCTTGGGACCGGTGTAACGCGCCATGCGGTCAAGTCTCCTATACCGATTTCACAAAACGGCGCCGAAAGCCACCGCATCAGTTGGCCCCGCAGATCCGAACCCCCGGACCTACCGCGACTTAGCAGCACCTGTTTTTTTGCGCAGGCAAACCAACCATGATGGCGAAGTCAGCAGTTTCCTTCAAGGGGGTGACCTCGACTTACCCCGAATTATTCAACAAACTCGTCAGACCATTAGCGTGAGCCGCGAAGCTGCTTCGACCCGTCTGCGACTCCGCCGACTTTCGCAACGCATCTGGAACAACTTCCCCCACGAGATCCCCAATGGAGGTATTCGAAAGACACGAGGAGGATTAGAATGGCGTGGTGAGCGGCGAGTTTGCCGGCGACTACTCGTGACAAACCACGGCCTGCGAACATGACGCCGCCGGCAAAGGGGATCCTGCACCAGACTGGTCGGGTGGATCGAGCAGGCCGTGGCCCTGGCGGTACCTCGCTGGCCTATTAGCTCAAAGTGCAAACCTACCCGCAACTGCGAACGGATCCTACGCCGGAAAAGCCCGTGATTTCGCCAATACGTACCTGAGGTGAATTCCCAACTCTTTGCGTTGGGAAACGAGCCCCAAGATGCGGCTTTACCGGCTACATGGACCGCGTGATTTGCGGTTTGAGTGATTAGCCCCCCCGTCGCGCCGGAGCAGGCGCACGGACACAGACGGTTGCGACCGAGTTGGTCGGGCTGTGAAGAACCACGAGCACTTTGCGGCAGCTTGAATCCCCGATGTGAATCGTCCCGTCGTGGACGGGAACCAACGGTAATAGAGGAAGTTATGCGACGAATCCAAGACTTGCTGGGCCGGGAAACCACCTCCGATTCGTGTAATCGAGCGTTGCGCGATTTCGCTCAGTCCCAACGTGCGGACACCGTGGGCGCGGTTCAAGTTACCTGTTCGGATGAATGCGAGCGAGAACAGGTCGAGTCGTTTCAACAGTGGGTGGCGGACGCGTTGCTGCCCGAACTGAAGTTCTCGGCTCGCTACCCATTCCGTACCGCCAACCTGGGCGGTCGGTACGAATGGGGGGCCGTGAGGATCGCCGAAGAACACTTCGCCACACCCGAAACGCAGAACGGATTCAAACTGTTGCTGGTGAAACTCAACTCGCATGTGGCGGCCATTGAAACGGGATCCGGGACGGAGTTTGGTCGCATGAACCGTTACGATTCGGCCTCCACTTGCTGTGGCGCCTGGGGGCTCTGCTGTCCGGCGCGGCACCCTGCCGTGGACGAACTGCGATTGGCGTTCTCCTATGATGACGTGCCTCGCCTGGACATGTTACACGACGAGGGCACCGTGGACCCCAAGCTCCGCAGTTTCTTGGCCGCCATCGTCAACGCTCGCCTCCAGGCCCGCAGTGCGATCGTTGACATTCAGGACTACGTCCCCGAAACACCGACCGTGACGATCGTTCTGCCCACCGTCACTATTAACCGACCGCAGCGGGATACCGAATTCGTGGTGGGCCTGTACTGGGCAGATTCGCGAAAAGGCCGCGGCGAAGCGGAATATGTTGGACTGGGCGATGACCCAAGCAAGTATTTGACCACCAGGCACCATGGTTATCTGTGCGTGCAAGACGATCACCTGAAACAGCCCCGTGAGGCACGTGATCATCGCCAGGAGGTGGTAACGCAATGGCGCGCACGGCATCCACAGCCGCAGGTCACTTCCGATCAGCGCTTACGGCAGATTGCCGAAACCACCGACCAAACGGCTGACTACTCCGCTCGGATGGCACATGAAACGCTGAAAACCGTCATTTGGCTGGCGGCCGATATTGCTCCGGTGCCACTGACTATCATGCTGTTCGCCAAAGGCCTCGCCGGCGTTCATCATCTGTATCGCGTTCACCGGTTGGCACGAGGGGTCGATGGCGACGAACAGGCTCGTGATATCATCGCCGAAGTGAGCGACCAAATCCCCAAGCTGCCCGTCGAGCGAGCGCGAGAAACCATCGATGCGATCGTCGCACACTACCAGGCGCAGTGATCTGTCAACGGCGAACCCGGATTCTCCAGAAACTCGCAGGGTGGGTCGAGCGAGCCGCGCTGCTGGTGGGTCTTCGCTCGCGCGTTTTCTGCCCGCACAAACACGGACTGTTGCTGGGAAGCTAGTCGGCTGGTGAAGACCCACCAACACCTTGCGCGAGCTTGACCCACCCTAAGGAACCGGGGAAAAATAACTTCCAGATTTGCTAGTCCCTCACCCTACCCTCTCCCCAAAGGGGCGAGGGAACTAGGTGAAGTTATTTTTCCCCCGATCCTAATTGGAAAGCGCCACTTTCACTCTTGTGATCATCTTTCAGGCCTTATTATCACGGGCTTTATCGCCACCGGGCTTGTCCCGGTGGTAGAGCGTTTGACAACTACGGCGATCTCGGCCACCCATGAGTTTCCTTCCTGCCGGCCATCGCCGCCTCCGGCGGCGATGGCCGGCAGGAAGGTTCGTTTTTCGGCTGCCAGAGTAGTCAGCAAACGTAGAACCACCGGGACGAGCCCGGTGGCGAAGGTCTGTCATGAAGACACAGGTTACACACAACCATCGCTGCAAAATGGCGCTGTACAACTACGGGACGGTCAACAAACTACTTCGGTACTTCCTACATGGATTCCTCAGTGACAACTTCACCATTACGCTTCCACGGGGCTCGTCCCGGTGGAATTCGGACTTGTGTGTAACCACGAGGGACCAGTCCTTGGGCTCGCCATGCAGCGTGCCGGGCGGCAGTTCGCAGGACGAAATGAGCGACTACTCTCGCGGGAGTAAGCTCTCCACAACCTCCAAACGCTCCTCCTCTTTTCCTTCTGAGAGCTTGGCTCCATCCAGTTCACCAAGGACCTTCTGGAAGCTCTTCGTAAGCGTCGCGTCGTCTAACAACCCGCGCGAATGATAGAACTTGATCTCGGCTAACACCGGAAGTCGCTCCAACTGGTCGTCGGTCAGGATCGCCGCAACGCGGCTCTTCACATGCTCGGGGCGGATCGCCTCGGGGAAATCGCGAAGCTTCAAGCCATCTTCTGCCTCAGCTGAAAGATCTTCGAACAGCGAATCGAGCGTTATCTTCACCGGATCTTCATCGTCATTGTCGTCCTCCGCTCGTGCCTTCTGGACCTGAATGTTGTTCAGGGGCCGGGTCCTCTTGAGACTAACCCCGCGTCGGACGTCCCACACCTCGATCTTCGTGTCGTTGTTTACGAACTTCGTCTTGAAGTTCTGGTTCACGTCGACCTCAAACATCACCAAAACATCAATGCCTTGATCTTTCGCTTCCTCAAGCAACTCCTTGCTCGTTCCTTCACCCAGCACCACCAGTCCGGTCAGCAATTGTGATCCGTCGCCGCTTCGGGCGGCCTGTCCACCGGGCATTCCCGGATAGCCAGAGCCGGGTGTCATACCCGCTCCGTAGCCTCCGCTAAAGCCACGGCCGGGCCCTGGAAGTCCGGGCGGTGTCATCCCCCCGGCACCGGTGCCGGGAATCGACATGCCACCAGGTGCCGGAATGGCTGGTCCACCCGTGGAACCACCGGGGCCTATGCCGGGAATCGACATGCCACCAGGTGTCGGCAGTGAAGGTCCACCCGTGGAACCACCGGGGCCTATGCCGGGAATCGACATGCCGCCAGGTGTCGGCAGTGAGGGTCCACCCGTGGAACCGCCAGGGCCTATGCCGGGAATCGACATGCCGCCAGGTGTCGGCAGTGAGGGTCCACCCGTGGAACCACCAGGGCCTATGCCGGGAATCGACATGCCGCCAGGTGTCGGCAGTGAGGGTCCACCCGTGGAACCGCCAGGGCCTATGCCGGGAATCGACATGCCACCCGCACCACTACTGCCTGCCGGAGGCCCGCTACCACCAGGATCGCTGCGGCCACCGGGAGGTCCAGCGCGCATGCCGGAACTCGAACCGCCGCTACCACCAGGGTCGCTGCGGCCAACGGGAGGTCCATCGCGCATACCGGAACTCGAACCGCCACTACCGCCAGGATCGCTGCGGCCAACGGGAGGTCCATCGCGCATACCAGAACTCGAACCGCCACTACCGCCAGGATCGCTGCGGCCAACGGGAGGTCCATCGCGCATACCAGAACTCGAACCGCCACTACCGCCAGGGTCACTGTAGCCACTGGGAGGTCCAGCGCGCATACCGGAACTCGATCCGCCGCCAGCTCCGGGAGCGCTGCGGCCACCAGGAGGCGCTGCGCTGTAGCCAGCACTGGTCCCGCGGGGGGCTCCGCCCGCGCTGTAACCACTGCCGGGATAACCACTGCCGGGGGCACCGAAAACGCCTCGCATGTTGGCTGGCATCCGCGACGCCTCGAGCAATTGCAGCAGCGCTTTGCCATAATCGCCAGCTTCAATACCCTCGCGCAGCGCTGTACGAATTGATCACCCAGATCACCTGCTGCCTGTTTGATCAATTCGGAGCTGGCTTGGCCGCCTTGTCCGCCAGGCCCGCCAGGATAGCCACCGCCGGGATAACTTCCGCCAAGGTCATAACCGCCCGGCGGCATCCCCGAAACACCCCCGGAATTGCCTCCGCCCGAATATCCGCTGCCGCCACCTCCGCGTGTGCCACCGCCGCGCGTAGCACCGCCGCGGCGACTGCGACGCGAAACGCGGTCCGGGATATCCTGGGTCGTCCCCAAGGGGTAATAAGTGCCGTCATAGTTCTTGGGTGAGACAGATACGTTCACGCCTACAGCCCAGCGCACGCCGGCGACGGGACGTTTCAGCCCGTTGGCCCACTGATATTGACCCACGAGCTGACTGGCATCCTCGGCCAATGCGGAAGCATACAAATAATCAAAGGCCAGCTTTTCTTGCCCCAGGCGGATCGCGCTCTCGGCTTTCTGCTGCAACGTTTCGGGGACAAGCCCGGTTGGCATTGCAGCACCGGCGACGTAGCCCGTGGCGGGACCACCCGGATAGCCACCGCCCGGATTGGGATAGCCCGCGCCCGGAGTGGCATAGCCACCGCCCGGATTGGGATAGCCCGCGCCCGGAGTGGGATAGCCGTTACCGGGATTGGTATAGCCCGCGCCCGGAGTGGCATAGCCACCGCCCGGAGTGGGTGAGCCCGCGCCCGGAGTCGGATAGCCGTCACCGGAATTGGGATAGCCCGCGCCCGGAGTGGCATAGCCACCGCCCGGAGTGGGTGAGCCCGCGCCCGGAGTCGGATAGCCGTCACCGGAATTGGGATAGCCCGCGCCCGGAGTGGGTGAGCCCGCGCCCGGAGTGGGTGAGCCCGCGCCCGGAGTCGGATAGCCGTCACCGGAATTGGGATAGCCCGCGCCCGGAGTGGGTGAGCCCGCGCCCGGAGTGGGTGAGCCCGCGCCCGGAGTGGGTGAGCCCGCGCCCGGAGTGGCATAGCCGGCTCCCGGCGTACCGCCAGGATACGCGCCGCTACCGGAGGCCATGGCGTGGCCTTCTTCTGGGGAAGCTCCACCCAGGGAGGCGCCGCTGGGCGGCCCCATCCCGCTGCTGCTCCCACCCGGATATGCACCAGGCGAAGCACCGGCACTTGCGCCGGGAGGAGGCCCCGTGGGCGGGCTCGTCGGTGGCGGAGGTGGCGGTGGCCCTCCTCCGGCTGACGAGCTGCTTCCACTCGCCGATACTGCCGTGCCTGAACTGTCACCGCAACCACTCACAACAACTACCAGCAAGGCAGCTATGCAGAGCGAGATCGCGACGAACGGGAACGGAGTGGGCGGCCGGCAGCCACTGGATCGCTGCGACCCGTTGTTGTGGTCCGCGGCGAACCGAGGCCGTCGCGTCCTATGAATGCAGATCGCCGATTTACGATGCATGAGCGGCACCTCGCGGATATAGCGGTCTAGACGTTGACAACTGCTATTATGCCAGTTCTCGAGCGCGCTGTCGAGCAACACCGGGGAGCGCATTTCCAGCATGCAAAGGCATCTGAACGACGCCCCACCAACTTCTCCGTCCTGCCTCATCACTGCGCTGGTCGCGGCGAGGCGTCACCAAATCTTGCCCCTCACCTTGATCCTCTCCCCCGCTATTCGCTGCGCGGCGGGGGAGAAGAGACCATACGACAGGTATTGCTTCGTCGATCCTAACCGCTTCCTTTCACAGTTCCCATCGAAATCGCGACCTTGTCGAACAACCGTTCCGCACTCTCGGCGATGCTGGACGCCCGCCAGCCAATCAGGACATGATAGGTGGGCGAGCTGACCAGAAACAGGTCGCATCGACCCTCGGTATTTTGCGAGCCAAATTGCTGCCGGCCCGCCACACTCAGTCGCTTCACAGGCAAACTGCCACCATCAAACGTTTCGAGTGTCACGTTCTGCCAGGCGGCCCCGGAAAACGCTTTCCCTACGGCCGATTGGACTTCCTGAGCAAGGGCGTCGGCAGATTTCTCATCGACCTTCACGGCGGCGAAGTAGACATAAGCCAGTTCTTCGCCGAGGGGTATTTCGTAGCCGTAAGCGAATCCCGGCAAGGCAACAAACGGCGGCTGGGCGTTGGCCTCGCCACTCTTGAGTAGCTTGGGGTTGCTCCCCACAAACACGGGCAGACGAAAAGAGATGCCTGTTTGGCCTCCCGCCGCGTCGTAAACAGGAGATGCCTGAGCGAAGACGGCAGCCGCCTTCTCTCCCTGGGCTTGAAGTTTCTTGATGGTTGCCTCCATGCGGCGGGTATAGTCGCCACTCAAACATCCACTGCTTACCAGGAAGATCGCCGAAAAGGCCCACAGATACTTCCTTTGGCGGCGGCAGAGTTGGCGTGGTCGTTTCTGCCGAACGACACGCGTGCGTTTCAGGTCGTCCACGAATCCATTTTCCTCTCGGCAATAGGCTGTCTGCGCGGCTTCGAAACCGTCCACCAAATCTCCGCCACTCTGTAATTCTGTCTCGCCGCTACCGGCCCTGTCAAGAAACCGCACGTACGCAATGCATGCCGGCGCTGCTCGTCAGGAAATCGACCCCGTTGAAGCAATTTCCAGCAATCAGCGTTCGGCGGTGTGTGCGGGCCGAGCAGTCGCTGGTCAGTAGCTTGAGAGGCCGCATCATCCATAGTGTAACTTGTTGCCAGCCGGGCGTCTGCCGAGCAACCGGCCGAGTGGACCGGGCCTGTCGTGGGCGACCGTCGCTGCTTCCGCCGTCACGCCGAAAGAGGGGCCGTTGATCGGCAGCCCTAATTTACACCAGGTGCCTCGCAGTTTAAGCTCGTGCCACGGCCGAGCGGTCGCGAAATCGTCGGCCAGTCATCCAAGACGCACAGGATCCGTGGTCGTAACCCACGGCCCTCGATGCGTCCCGTCCGGTTTCGCCGTTACCCTTTCCACCTCTTGCGATTGTGATTTCGAGCCATGCCTACCTACCAAATGCCAAAGATCCCGCGGGTTGTCAAAACACGCAAAAATGAAGTACTCCTGGTCGCAAATGGCGACTTGCGGCTGTCGGCCAACCAAAAGTGTTGGGCAGCCCAAGCGGAAATGGAAGCTCAGTTATCCGATGCCGTGTCGGCCAGCGGCCACAAACTGGTCCGGGCACACCAATACAACCCGGCCACCAAACATGGGTTCATTAGTTCGCAGCGTGAAGGGATGGAAGTTTTTTCGCAGATCGACCCGGCGGCGCCGTTGATCGTTGCCGAAGCGGTCTGGCAGTACTCGCATCATCTGCTGCACGGACTTGATCAGCCATCAAGGCCCCTTGTTGACGGTAGCCAACTGGTCCGGGACATGGCCCGGGTTGGTGGGCATGCTGAATCTCAACGGATCACTGACGAAGGCTGGCCGGAAGTATTCGACGCTCTGGAGCGAAGATTTCGCCGCGCCCGAGTTCCGCAAGAAATTGGACCAATGGCTGTCCAAAGGCCGGGTACCGCATCGGACCTCCCACGTCACGCCCTTCGCCAAAGCGAAAGTCGGCGCCTCAGAATGCAAATTGGGCGACATGCTGGCCGAACAATTGCGACGCGAGAAGGCCATTATGGGTGTCTTTGATGAAGGGTGCATGGGGATGTACAACGCCATTATCCCAGACGAACTCCTGCATCCAACCGGCGTGTACAAGGAACGACTGAGCCAATCCGCCCTATACTACGAGTCGACTCAGGTCAAAGACAGTCAAGCCCAGGAAGTGCGCTGCTGGATGGAGCAGCGTGGCATGACCTTCCACACCGGCCCGAACCACGCCCAACACCTGACCGACAACCAGATTCTCCTGCAGTGCAAGATGTACATCGCCGCGCTGCGCATCGCCGACGATTTCGGATGCGATCTGATCGGCATCCAGTACCAACAAGGCCTCAAGGATCTGATGCCCGCCAGCGATCTGGTGGAAGGGACGCTCAACAACACCCAGCGTCCGCCCGTCAAGAGCCGCGACGGCAAGCGAGTGCTCTATCGCGGCCAGCCACTGCCGCATTTCAACGAAGTCGATGAATGCGCCGGGCTCGACGCCCTGATGACGCTGCGCGTCCACGTGCCATGGGCCAGCCGGTCGAGAACACCTTGCACGACGTGCGGTGGGGCGATTGGGACGCCTCTGGGAGTACCAGCGAGTACGTGTGGGTGTTCCTGATCAGCGGTTCGGCACCCCCGGCTCATTTCGTGGGTGGCTGGAAGGGCGCCTCGAGCGATCGGCAACCTGCCATGTACTTTCCCAACGGTGGCGGTACGCTCAAAGGCGTTTCCAAACCGGGCGAAATCGTCTGGTCGCGCATCTTCGTCGAAGACAATCAACTCAAGATGGATCTGGGTCGCGCCGGCGTGGTGAAGCTACCCGAGGCCGAAACCCTGCGACGATGGAAAGCCACCACGCCACAGTGGCCCATTATGCACGCGGTGACCTACGGCGTCTCCCGCGACCAGTTCATGGCCCGCCACAAGAGCAATCACATCCAGGTCGCCTATGCCAAGACCGCCGAGGATGCGGACCGTGCCGTGCTGGCCAAAGCCTCCATGGCCTCCGCCATGGGCATGGAGGTCGCCCTCTGCGGAACCAACAAGGATGGAGCCAACTGGCAGTGACCTGACGCGGCACTCCAGAACAAACTGACGTCGCATGGTCGGTTTCTGCCGCCGCTCAGAAAGAGCCCCCTCCGCAGACCTCGATACGCAAACCAAACACAGCCCTCGACCTTTCTCAAGGTCGAGGGCTATGAGCAAACTTCGCGGTACGGTCACTCGCCACTGAGATTCGGTGGCAGTGTCCGATTACCGATTCTCAGTTGCAACCACAGCTCGGCTCAACGCCACAGGTCGGTTCGCAACCGCAAACCGGCTCGCAGCAGGCACGCTTGGCAGCGCACTTGGCACGCAGGCGGGCCAACAGGCCAGGACGCTTCGGCGCACAGCAGGGATCGCAGACCGGCTCGCAACCGCAAGCAGGCTCGACACCACAAGCGGGCTCGACACCACAAGCGGGCTCGCAGCAGGGATCACAGCAGGCACGCTTGGCAGCGCACTTGGCGCGAAGACGCGCCAACAGGCCCATCCGCGGGGCGCAGCAGGGATCACAGCAGGTCACTGCTTCGCAACCACAGGCTGGCTCGACACCACAAGCGGGCTCGACACCACAAGCGGGCTCGACACCACAAGCGGGCTCACAGCAGGGATCGCAGCAGGCACGCTTGGCAGCGCACTTGGCGCGAAGTCGCGCCAACAGGCCCATTCGCGGGGCACAACAGGGATCACAACAGGTTACTTCTTCACAACCACAAGCGGGCTCGCAACCGCATCCGCTGTTGTGGCCGAACAGTCCGGCCTGTGCACTTGATGTGCTCAACAAACAGAACAGGCCGACCGCCAAGATGGCGGGAACAATCTTACGGCTCTTCATTGGGAGGGCTCCTAGGTCCAACAAACACGTGCTACATCGTACATCTTCTCTGCCCAGCCGCCGGCCCCGCGTGTTGAAACCTGGTCGGCGGCCTGGCGAGGGCTTTGGCAAAGACGTCAGCAAGCCCAACTTGCTGATTTCCTGGTCACGTATCGTCTACTTAAGTTGCCCAGCTTTACCAAACATCTCTTTTTGTGTTTTTTTACGTACTTTGGCTGATCCGAGATTGCTTTCGAGACCGACTTTAACGGTTTTTTGCCTGGGATGGGGCCGTCAAGCCTGCCGTGGCCTCCCGTGTTACAGTTCCCGAATTGCCGAACGTTGGGAATATGACGTCGCCTGGCCCGGATTAGTCACAAAACTCGCAGGGTGGGTCGAGCAAGCCGTGCTGCTAGTGGGTCTTCGCTCGTCCGTTTTCTGCCCGCACAAACACGGACCGTTGCTGGGGAGCTGATCGGTTTGTCAAGACCCACCAACACGTTGCGCGAGCTTGACCCACCCTACGTGAATCATCCGGGCTAGGAATCGCGTGGGCGACGGCGGAGCCAGCCGGTGAGCCAGTAGAGAAGACTGGCGAGAACCAGCAGCAGCGTGGGCGCAGCCAGGCAAAAGAGAATAAAGGTGAATTGCGAGCTGCGCTGCCCTCGAAGGGCGCGCATCAGGTAGGCCAGCGGAGCCAACATGGCGCTGGCGACGGTGAGCGCCAACATCAGTTTTCCCAAACCGAATTGGACGGGGAGTCCTGGCGTCGAGCCAGCGTGGCCAAACGGATCACCCTGTTTACCCGAGCGTTGGGCAACCGGCTTCCCAGCCACGTCTTTCTGCTGGTCAGGGGACATGCTTGGGGGCCGTTCTTCAGGCGGATGCGAGAGAGCCGCTGGCAAAGTTTAGCGATCAGGAAGGGTCTCCGGACGCTCCTTGCCCGGTGTCCCGGGCGGGACAAATTGCCACCCGCCGGATCGACCCGTGACCTAGCGATTCCTTCAATTTTCCCGGTTTTGACGCCGATGATCTTCTTAACAGCATCGGTTTTGTTTGCGCTGAGCCATCCCGTAATCCGGACTCCGGCAGGTCGGTGTCCGCAGGCTCACCCCGGCAGACACCGAGTCCGACCCAGACATTGCAGCAGAAGGAATAGACCCGATGAAACGCGTATTGCTACTCGTAGCGCTGCTGAGTATGGCAAGTATCGGTTGCCAGACTCACAGCCAAATGGCCAAACACGACTGCCAGAACTGCGGACCCGGTGGCCACGGTCAATACGCCGGCTGTGGTGTCAGCGGATGCGGTCAACGTAACTCACCTGATTATGTCCCGCAAATTCCCAAACGCTATGCTCAGCAGGTCCAGCCCGCGGGTCCACCGACCGGCGCGGTTGCCTATCCTTACTACACCACCCGCGGGCCACGTGATTTCTTTCTCGACAACCCGTCCACCATCGGATACTGACGCGAACTCGACCTGGAAATCCGGCAAACTCAATATCTGGCGAGCGCCGCGCAACACGAGCCCGCTTCCGCACGGTGGAAGGGCGGGTTTTGTGCGGCTCGCGCTCAGCCGGTGAAGCGGCGGACGATGAGCGTGATGTTCTGGCCGCCGAAGCCGAAGCTGTTGTTCAGCGCGACGTCGCATTGCCTCTCGCGGGCCTCGTTGGGCACGTAGTCCAGATCACAATCGGGATCGGGGTTTTCGTAGTTGATGGTGGGTGGCAGCACATTGTCGCGGATGGCCATCATGCACACGATCAGCTCGGTCACCCCCGCCGCGGCAATCAGATGCCCCATCATGCTCTTGGTGCTCGAGATGGCCACGTCCTCGGCGCGCTCGCCGAAGACCTCTCGGCAAGCCACTGTTTCCACCCGATCGTTCACAGCTCGTGCTCGTCCCGTGCGCGTTGACATAGTCGATCTTGTCGGGTGACAGCCCTGCATCTCTCAACGCCATGCGCATGCAGGCAATGGCACCGCGACCCTGCGGATGGATGTCGGTGATACGGTAGGCATCGGCGGTGGCACCATAGCCGACAATCTCGCCGAAGATGGGCGCCCCGCGCCGCTGGGCACGTTCGAGGTCTTCGAGTACCACCATGGCGGCACCCTCGCCAATCACAAACCCATCGCGCAGTCGATCGAAAGGCCGAGACGCGCGCGTCGGTTCGTCGTTGCGGGTGGAAAGCGCGGTCAGCAGACTAAACCCTGTCACGCCGAGCGGATGGATCATGCTGTGCGTACCGCCCGAGAGCATCACGTCGGCATCCCCGCGACGAATGATCTCCGTCGCCTCTCCCACTGCCTGACTGCTTGCCGCACACGCCGTCAGGCAATTGAAATTCGGGCCCCGCGCGTCAAACATGCTGGCCATATGCCCGGCTGGCATATTCGGCTCTTGCTCCAACTCCGACGCCGGATTGAGCGTTTCCAGGCCACATTTGATGAAACGCTGTAAATCGAATTCACCGTTCTCCAACGCGGCGGCCATCATCTTGGCAAAGGAAAAGAAGTCCTGGCTTCCTTCACCGCTACCGAGATAGACGCCAAACCGCTCGGGGTCGAGGCTCGAGTTCAAGACGCCAGACGAATCGATGGCCTGCCGCGCCGCGCCGGCGGCAAAACAGGTGTGCCGTCCACGGTTCTTCCAGGCCGCGGGATTCTCGCCGAAGCTGGAAACGTCCCAATCCTTGACTTCCGCCGAAATGCGTGTCGGAAACGAACTGGCATCAAAGATCGTCGTGTAGCCGACGCCAGATCGGCCTTCCTTCAGTCCAGACCAGACCGTCTCCACGTCATGTCCCATGGGATTGACGCTACCGATGCCCGTGATGACAACCCGTTGTCTCATACCTCTGATTTATCCTTGCTGAAATCGAATACAGCGGCATGGTGCTCGTACTTCAGCAAAACTCACGTTGCCGGTGGTGGTTTCGCCGGCGGGGGTCTACGTGGCAGGCGGTGACACCTGCCCCATAACACTATCGATTCTCGGCACGATTGGCCAGCTCCTCGGCCTCCAGCAAATGGGGTGGGATCTCCAGCGGGGTGCCATCTGCCTTACGTCCCACATCGTAAACACCCAACAACCGGAGGATAGCCAGGAAATCGGCCGGAAAGAACAAGTCGACACCTTGAAATCGATCATCCAGATGGGCAAATACAAGTTCCACTTCCGCCTGCAACTGGCCGGCAATGGTGGCCGTACCATGCACGATCGCCCCGTCGTCTTTCAAATCTTGGATCGTGACCTCATAGCGCAGCACATCTCCAGGCCGCGCTTCCATGAAGAACTTCGACTTGCTGACCTTCGCCAGGACGGTGCGTTGGTGATAGTCCCGGTACTCGCCGACCAGCAAACCGCCCACCTGCGCAAAGCCTTCGATGATCAACGAGGCCGGCATCACGGGAAAGCCGGGGACGTAGTTATCCAGTTGCTCTTCCGCCAGCGTGACCGCTTTTTCGGCCACGGCCCGGCATCCACTTTCAAAGACCAGATAACGATCAAACCAGAACCACCGCACAAATTCTACTCCGTGGCCCCGACCTTGGTCTGAACATAGCGACACAGATCGTTTACGGTCAGCAGATTACTGAATTCCTGCACCGCCGGGTTGTCTTCAAATCGGGACATATCCACAAATGGCATGCGTTTTTTCAACTCGCCAATTCCCGCCTCGGTAACACGACCGTCCTGCACGTACTCGGCGTTGGTCAGGATATCTTCGGGAAACAACTCAGAACGCGGAATCTCAATGTCAAAGGCCTTTTCCAGACGAAACACAATGTCCAGAAAGTCAATCGACTCCGCACCCAGATCGCCGACCATCGTCGCTTCCGCCGTCACTTCGTCATCGTCCACTCCCAGAGCGTCGACCAGAGCTTCCTGGACTTTCTCAAACACTTCATCTTTGGTGGGTGCCATTCGCATCATCTCCAATATGGTTCAGGCTCAACCATGCTCGTCGCCGCCTCCACGCGCGACGTCGCTCGCTGATATTACTTAACAGCTGTTCAGATCACCGCTTTCAAGGCCGAATTGCGTTGTCGCGCAGACGCGGCACGGGGCTCGATGCCCCCACCATTAGCGGACATCCCATCCACCTGCCCTACGCTCAAAAGTCTATCCAACTCTCTCCACCGGAGAGGGGTAATACAGGAGATCAAAACGTTCGCGCAGCTCGCGGCGTGTGAACGCATCGGTCGCCGCCCGCGAGGGATATCGGTCGGCCAAGTTGTATCGCTCCAACACTAACCGCGCCGTAACCGCAGTTTTCCCGTTCACGGTTGCTTCGGTCTTGAGAGTGGTCGTGGTGGCGTCTTCTTTCA
Source organism: uncultured Planctomycetota bacterium (assembly GCA_963700575.1). GTDB lineage: Bacteria > Planctomycetota > Planctomycetia > Pirellulales > Pirellulaceae > JAJRVM01. The sequence goes on from CAVOYC010000009.1 coordinate 58,048, forward strand.
TCATCGTGGCCTTCATGACCAAGACCTGGCCCGGCTCGACGAAATTTGAAAATTTCACATTGCGGGCCTCACGCAGCACCACCACGGTGTGGGCAAAATCCTCCGTCTTTCGAATCAGCCAAGCGCTGGACTGGTACAGCGCTTCCAGCATCATGACTCCCGGCATCACCGGGAAGCGGGGAAAGTGATCGGCCAAGTATTCCTCAGCCAGAGTCAGGACCTTAATGGCCGTGATGTCCTTGCCTTCACGCAATTCAATGATTCGGTCCACGAGCGAGAATCGCACAGCTTCTTTGTCTTTGCCGCATCTCAGTGGGTACTCTTTGCCCCACGGCTTGAGCACCCTGACCAGAACTTCTATTCAGCGCCGCCATCCTGACGCTGCCATATTACGCAAAGCACAACAGTATACTCGCCCGCCACGACCACCACAACCGATCCTGGCGACTTGGCCGACACGACTCAAACCACCAACAGCCAACGACTTACAGCGCACGACAAAACCCCACCCCGTAGGGTCGCGAGGTATTTGTCAAGCGGGGGTTGGCTTGCTACATTGCGGGACATGCGAAAAGGAATCCCGGTTTCTCCCGGCGTGGCGGTCGGAACGGCGTATTGCATTCACGAGATCTTCGTCGATCCCGACACAAAACGCCTGGAAGATCGAAGAAATCACCGAAGAATTGTCTCAATACGAAGCAGCCCGTGACTGCGCGGCGGCCGATCTGCAGGCACTGCGAAACAAAGTCGAGTCCCAGGTTGGCCACACCGAAGCGGCGATCTTTGGAGTGCATGAATCGATCCTTCGCGACGCTGCCTTCACCGATAAGATCCGCACTTGGATCACGAAAGAGCGTCTCACCGCGCGGGCCGCGCTGCATCGCCTGTTGAACGAATACGCGTCGCTTTTCGCACGCACAAAAGATGAGTACTTGCGCGACCGTCTCAACGATGTGCGCGACGTCGTGATCCGGATCAGCTCACACTTGTCGGACGTGCGGCGGCCGACGCTCAAGAGAAAACACCCCTTAGACGGCCCGCTGATTATCGTGGCCGACGAATTCCTGCCATCACAAGTCGTTGCGTTGGGAGATATCGACGTGCACGGGATCGTCACGCAGGCAGGCAGCCAGACGAGCCACGCGGCGATCATCGCCCGCAGCCGAGGCATCCCCGCCGTGAGCGGCATTCAAGGGATTCTGCGGCAGGTCCGCACGGGCGACACGATCGTCGTGGATGGCCGCGACGGCCATGTCCTGGTCAATCCGGACGCCGAAACACGGTCTGCGTATCGCAAACTCCAGCGGGAATTCTTCCACCTCAAAGATGAGCTGGCGGCCAATCGGGACCAGCCGGCGATTACGGCGGACGGCGTGACCTTGGAATTGCAGGCCAATATCAACAGTGTGGCGGACACACGTGCCGCGGTCGCCATGGGTGCGTCGGGGATTGGGTTGTTTCGGACCGAATACCTCTACCTAACGCACCCCGACATCCCGGACGAACAAGAACAGCTGGCCACCTATCAAGACATCGTCGCCGCGGCACCCGGACACCAGGTGACCATTCGGACGCTCGACATCGGCGGGGACAAGACGGTCCCCTATCTGGGACATCATCACCAGGAGGCGAACCCCTTCATGGGTTGGCGGAGCATCCGCCTGTCCTTTGAGCATCCGGAGTTTTTCACGGTCCAGTTGCGTGCCATCCTCCGCTCCGCCGCTTACGCGCGGTCGCGGGGAGGGAGAGTCCGCATCATGTTCCCCATGATCACCGTGTTGGAGGAGATCAATCGCGTGCGGAAAATGGTGCGACGCGCCGAGCGGCAATTGGATCTGCAGGCGAAGGCTTACTGTGAAGTCCCGATCGGCATGATGTTGGAGGTTCCCGCCGCGGCCATTTCGATCGAATCATTGCTTCACGCCGTCGACTTCGTGTCGATTGGCTCAAACGATCTAGTCCAGTACCTGATGGCCGCCGATCGCGACAACCCCAAGGTCAGCCACTTGTGCCAGCCGCTGGCCCCAGCGGTGCTGCGCGTGCTGACCCACGTCGTCCAGGCCTGTCGGGCGGCAGAGAAACCGCTCACCCTGTGCGGGGAAATGGCGGGCCAGCCCAAGTCCTTCGTGCTGCTGCTAGGCATGGGGCTGCGAAGTTTCAGCATGAGCCCCGCATTCATACCTTCGATGAAAGATCTCGCCTCGCACGTCACTACCCAGCAGGCGCGCGATATCCTGAAGCACGCGCTGGGGCTCAAGACGACTGCCCGCGTCAAACTCTACATGCGTCAGCAGCTGGAGAAGATCGCACCCAATCTCAGCTTGTTGGATACGACCTGAAGCAACCACGCCCGCCCGCTGTCACTTCAGCGAGTCCACCGCATCCTGGAGCTTCGTTTTCGGCTGCACGCCCACAAAGCGTTGAACGTCCTCGCCCCCCTTGAACAGCACCAGCGTCGGGATACTGAAGACCTTGTACTGCTGGGCAATCCCGGGACTGTCATCAATGTTCAGTTTGCCCACTTTGATGCTGCCCGCGTTCTCCGCAGCCAATTCTTCAATCATCGGGGCAATCTGACGGCACGGACCGCACCAAGTAGCCCAAAAATCGACCAGCACCGGCTGATCCGATTCCAATACCTCCGAGGTGAAATTGTCGTCCGTGTATTCTGTGACGTCGCTCATTCTCAAGAACTCCTTGCAGTCGAATCTATCTGCCGACTCTTTGGCCACCCTACGCTGGGGCCGCTCGCCGACGAACGCCCGTCCCGACATACGTCCGGGTGTCGCCCCGTCTCCGCAGCGTACAGCCTCGTTCCGCGAAGAAACACCCCACTTGGCGTCCGAATTGTATCGGCCGACCGCTGCCCGTGTCAATCAACGCCCCACGGCACCCAGACGCCCTCGCGCGGCGATGCCCCCATCGGCTCGCCCCGCAGGAACGCGACCCAACGCGTGCGTGGCTCGCGCCCGAAAGTGGAGGTGCAACGGCACGCTGTCGCTTCTCTCAGACGTGGCGCGGCAGAGCCGACGGCTTCGCACGCCGTGCGCTTACCATTTGAGCCCAAAATGCTCGCCACCCGCGGCGCGGTCTGTGCCACCTTTAAGTGGCTTGGTCCGCATGGCGGCCAGCGACTCTCGTCTGCCTTCTGCCGCGTCGGCCGATCCGTCAGCAGCCCCCGGTTGGTCGATCTGTTCCGGTTCGGGCAGGACCGCCTTGAGCGATAACGCCATGCGTTGAGCGTCAGCATCAATCGAAAGAATCTTGACGTCGACTTCCTGGCCTTCGGAAACAACGCTACTGACCGTGGGCACGCGACTATGCGACAATTCGGAGATATGCACCAAACCCTCGACCCCCGGTTCCAGCTTGACAAAGGCACCGAATTTCGCGATTCGGGAAACGGTTCCCTTCACCACGCTGTCGACCTGGTACTTGTCCCCGATGTTGACCCAGGGATGCTCCAGCAAATCGCGATACGAGAGGCCGATCTTCCCAGCTTGAGTGTCAACTTTCTCGATCTTGACTCGGACTTTCTGTCCTTCCTGAAGCACTTCGTTGGGATGATTCACGCGATCCCAACTCATTTGGCTGACGTGAACCAGACCGTCGATTCCACCAATGTCCACGAACGCTCCGAAGTCGAGCAACTTTCTGACCACGCCGTCGACAACCTGTCCCACTTGGAGACTTTCGAGCAGCCCTTTGCGGGCTTCCTCTTTTTCCCGCTCCAAGACCGCGCGCCGACTCAGTACCAGGTTCTTCCGCTGCGGGTCCACTTCGGCCACGACGCAGAGCAGTTTCTGGTCGAGGTATTCGGCGTAATCTTCCACTCGAAAGATAGCAATCTGGCTGGAGGGTATGAAGCCGCGAATTTCCCCGACTTTGCACTCCAGACCCCCGGTATTGGCGCCGGTGATCCGCGCTTCGACCACCGTTCCCTCGATCAGGTCCGACCAGTCCTCCACACGGGCCGAGGCGCCCGGTATCACTAACTCGTAAAGTCCGTCGTCCGCGCTGTACGACTTGACGACCACTTCCAGCTCCGTACCCAATTCCGGCGGTTCGGAAAACTGGCGCAACGACGCGACGCCCTCGTTACGTCCACCGAGAGAAAAGAAGACGTTGTCACCGTGCATCCGCGCGACGACCGAGCGATGATGCGACTCCAGTTCGATCGCGGCCGGCGCGACCGCGGCCGCTTCGCCGCCCAGAATTTCGTCCAACGAAGCGCCGCCCATGGCGGCCGCAAACTGCTGCTCCAAATCGGGAGTCAGCGGATCGCGAACCGAAGGGGCCGGGACCGGTGTCGCAGGTGGCGGAGTCGCAGGTGGCCGAGTCGCAGGTGGCGGAGTCGCTTCCAAGTTGATCGGTTTATCGGTCCCCGCCACCTCGGGCTTGCTCGGCCCCGGCGTGTCCGAGCGATCCCGGCGTGAACCGATGTGAATTTTCGCCCGCGGCCGTTGTGGCGCCGGCGATGTGTCGGACGAGACTTCCGCACCGGGCGTCGCGTCGCCCGGCGAGGTCTGAGCAACGGTAGGCGACTCGGCACCCTCCGCCGGAACCGCCGCATCATCTGCCGGCGGCGCGGGCGATGCCTGCCGGTCCTCGGAAGCATCCACCGGGGAAACAGTTTCCGATCGTTCAACGTGTTCAGCAGGCTCAGGCGTTTGCTGACGAGAGGCCTGGGAAGATTCGTTGTTCATCACTTCTAGATCCGGGTATTGTTGACCAGAATTCGTCCGCTCACGGCCAACGCGCCATAAGGCAGCTTACCGTGGCCCCGCCACCTCGTCACGCAGCGACCTCTTGCATTGGGGGGAGAGCATACTGCGCTGAGTTTCTCAGTGCGAAATCGCCCCCCTTTCGGCAGCCCGAGGGCAAGTGATCCAGTGTAGCACTCAGCGGGATGAAAGGATAGGGTTTGCCATGTCGCCTGTGCTCGATCCACGTCGCTCGCCTGTGCTCGACACACGTCGCTCAAATCCATCATAATTGGTGGTGCCGGTTGACGGTGCCGGCGGCCACGATGTCGAGGGGGTGGAGGGAGGTTGATCACGGTGTTTCAGTTTGACCCAACGACTTATGGAACCACCTGTGCCAGGCTGCTGCAGTGCGACGACGCCTGCTCATTGGGGCCGGGAGAACCCCAGGAATCGCTGCGCCCAGCTCGAGGTGCTCGACGTGCCAGCGGTCGCTCACGCCAAGCCTGTCCGAGATCATGATATGGCTTTGTGCTGCGTTTCCGGCCTTTGGTTGCGGCACAACTTTCTCAACGAGTCGCACAGCATCAGCCAAGGCATTCCCTCCGCCTCGGGCAGCTACTGGCACGGCATGATGCACCGCCGGGAAGGGGATTACCCCAACGCCAAGTACTGGTTTCGGCGTGTGGGCGAGCATCCTGTCTTTGATCTCCTCAGCGCGAACGCCAACGAATTGGCCGCCGCACAGACGGATCTCGACGCCGCATTTCTGGCCAAGCAATCGCGGTGGGATCCGCTGCGGTTCATCGACTTGTGTGAAAAAGTCACCGGCAGCGGCAGGCCCAGCGAAGAGGTGTGCCGCAGCGTCGCACACCTCGAATGGCAGTTGCTGTTCGATTATTGTTACCGTCAGGCAACCGGTGCCTGACCGGCCTGCGTGATGGGGCGGCGTTCTCGTCTACCGAGAGCGCACGCTGGCGCGGAAGAGAACGTCGAACGTCGAATCGAGGTGGACCGGGAGACCAGAAATCACGGCGGGCAGTCGCGAGTGGCGTGCTGGGAATCACCGCCCGCTAGCGCTACGCTGCAACCTGACGCTTTGGATCGCTCCCGGTCTTCATTCGACGTTGGACGTTCGAAGTTCTCTTTCCCCCGCAATATCTCTCACGTCCCCGGCACTCGCCGCACCCTCAGGAATCGGCGAAAGGACAGTGCGCGGCCTCAATTGTCTCGGAGGATCTCCTGGGCGGCGTTCATACCGCAGGCACCCATGACGCCGCCTCCCGGGTGGCCGGCGGCATCCGCACAGGTACAGTCCTTTGACCGGCGTCCGGTGATCGGCCCAACCGGCGACCGGTCGCATGAAGAACAGCTGGTGCAAGTGCATGGCGCCCTGCATGATGTTGCCGCCGGTAATCCGAAACGTTCGTTCCAGATCCAGCGGGCTGAGCACTTGCCGATGCTCGACAATGTCTGGCATGTTCGGCGCGTAGCGAGCCAGCGTCGCCAGACAGCGGTCGGCGAAATCCTCCTTCAAATCGTCCCACGATTTGCCCGCGGCAAGCTTGTAGGGAGCGTACTGCACGAACACCGACATCAAGTGTTTGCCCGGAGGCACAATGGATGGATCCACGGTGGAGGGCAAGGTGATTTCCAGAATCGGTTCCGCGCTGGGCCGACCGTATTTGGCATCGTCGTAAGCGCGTTCGATGTAGTCCAGCGTCGGAGATATGTGGATCGTTCCGTGATGGTGCGGGGCGACATCGGAAGCCGGCAGGCAGCTGAAGTTCGGCAACGCCGACAATCCCAGATTAATCTTGGCCGAGGCCGAGGAATAATCGATTTTCGATACTGCCTGCCGAAAATCTTCCGGCAGCTGCTCCGCATCCATGAACCGTTCGAACGTCCAGTGCGCATCGACACTCGATGCCACGAGAGGCGCTTCCATCGTCTTTCCGCCAGCCAACCCCACGCTCTGAACACGTCCGTTGGCGGTGAAGATGCGCGTTACCTCCGTGTCGCGCAGCACGTCAACGTGCAGGTCACGACAAGCTGCCTCCAGTGCGTCAGACAAGCCGCCCATTCCTCCCTGCACGTATCCCCAGATGCCACGAGCTCCACCGGCCGTACCCATCACATGATGCAATAACACGTACGCGGTGCCGGCTGAGGCAATCGATGAGAAGGCCCCAATGATCGCATCGGTCGCCAGCGTGGCACGCAAGACTTCGGCTTCGAACCACCGCTCGAGAATCGGGCGCGCGGCGGCGGTCAGTAACTCTAATGCTTCGGGAAGATCGGCTCCCAGCCCATTGGCTGCCTGAAATAACTCCCACATACGCCGCGCGTCGCGCATCCGCTTGACAACACCGATCTTGCGGCGGTCCTTGGGCAGCGGGAGCGGGTCGGGTGCCGCGCGGGAGAGAATGGGCTCCAAGTGTTCGGCAACTCGCTCCAGAAGCGCCGTGTATCGCGGATAACTCTCCGCATCGCGCTGACTGAACTTCGCGATCTCGCGACACGTTGCTCGCTCGTCCGGACCCATCGTAAGTGACCGCCCGTCCAACAGCGGCGTGAACGAGGAAGGGTCGCGCGGAAGGATCTTGAAACCGTATTGCTTCAAGCGAAGATCGCCAATGATTTCGGGTAACAGCAAGCTGATCACGTAAGCCGCCGTAGAAACTCGATATCCCGGCCACAGCGACTCCGTCGCGGCACAGCCCCCCAACACCGATCGACGTTCCAAGACACAGACCGACTTGCCCGCCTTGGCCAAATAGGCCGCCGTGACCAGTCCGTTGTGGCCTCCCCCAATAACGATGCAATCATACGACTTGCCCTGTGCCATCGTTGGAACCTTCCCTTCTATACTTCACTTCACCGCGATCGATCGTCATCGAATCATGATCGTCGTTGGCAGTCATTGTACTCGACAGCTGCAGACTTCAAACAGCGGCCATCGACACCGCGAGAACGTCCGTCGCACTTCTTTCGTATGCAACGTGGGGGCGTAATCGACACAAAGCTCGCGTGATGGGCCGGCTGACTGGAGCGTGTGATGGGTATCCAGCTACGCGGTCGCGGTACTCAAGCGGGTGGGTGCGCGAGCCGGCCATTCTTGTCTGACCGGGACGATTCACTTAGGGTGAACAAGTTCGCGTAACATGCTGGTGGGTCCTCACACGCGGATCAACTCCGCAACAAGTGTCTCTATCCGACCGAAGGAACCGCATGCCCGCCACAATTGACTTGAATCCGCCGTCCGCCGAGCATCGACTCCGCGGCCGACTACTGGTCGTCACGGCCGCCGTGTTGTGGAGCACCAGTGGGTTCTTTGCCAAGGCTCCGCTGTTTGAAGGCTGGCCACTTGAGCAACGTGGTGTGCTGCTGGCGTTCTGGCGAGCTCTGTTTGCCTGTCTGCTGCTGATTCCCCTGGTACGCCGTCCACGCTGGACACCAGGTCTGATTCCCATGGTGCTGGCGTTCGCGCTGATGAACTACGACATATCTGACCGCCATGACACTCACCACCGCGGCCAACGCTATCTGGCTGCAAAATGTTGCGCCGGCATGGGTCTTCCTGATCGGCGTGTTCTGCTTCGGCGAGCAAGTGCAACGCGGCGATTGGACGCTGGTCCTGTTCGGCGGATTGGGCGTCGGATTCATCGTCTTCTTCGAGGCACAAGGACAGCAGCTTTCGGGAATCGTGTTCGGGTTGCTGGGAGGTATCACCTATGCCGCAGTGATCCTTTCCGTGCGCCAATTGCGTGGTCAGGATACCGCGTGGCTGATCATGTTGAACCTGCTGGTCACGGTCGTGGTACTCTCACCTTTCGTCATGCGGCAACAGGTCTGGCCCTGCGGGAACCAATGGGGCTATCTCGCCGCCTTCGGGATGCTGCAGTTAGGCCTCCCCTACTTTCTCTTCGCGCGTGGCGTTCGCTGTATCACTGGGCATGAAGCCTCGGGGATCACGCTGCTCGAACCTATTCTGGTCCCCATCTGGGTTTACTTGGCCTGGCATGACCAGCCAACGTACCAGGCGCCACAGTGGTGGACGCTGGTAGGCGGAACGTTTATCCTCGTCGGATTGCTGCTAAAATACGTTCGTCTCGCACAGCGAGTAAGGCTTGACCCGGATGATTCGCAGAACGCGTAGGGTGGATCTTCGCTCGCGCGAGGTGCGCACACACAGACGCGGACTGAGGTTACAGAGTGGATCGGGTTGTGACGACTCGCCAGTGCCTGGCGCGAGCTTGGCACACGCTGCGTAAAGGATCCAGCTTGCGTTATGAGGCGTGGGAAGTCTCCTTTGCCAACCGCCTCGCACGCAGCTCAGTACTTCACGTAGACGCCACCCGACAGAAAGTGGGTCGACAATTCGCTGGTCACCGACGTACCGGGAATCGGTCCAAACCCGCTCTGCCACTGGCCGGTGATCTGGTTCTCAAAACCGTAGGTGTACGCCATGGCCAGTGTCCAGCAGTGCGGCATTTCGTAGGAGAATCCGCAGCTCAGATGACTCTGCACTATGGCCGGCGCATGGATGTTGAAGAAGGTGACATCGTCGTCGATCGGATTCTCATTGAAGGTGTAACCACCACGAACCCGAAATCGCTCGGTTACGCTGTATTGCGCGCCGATGGAAGTCGTCCAAATGCTGTTCCAGCCGAAACCGATCACAGCCCCCGTCGCCGGGTCAAATCCGGTCGCGCGGAAGCCGTCCGTGTTGTTGTAATCGATGTAGCGGACGTCGAACGCCAGATCCCAACGTGTGAGTCCGGTGTAGCCGACTCCCAGCGACAGGATCGCAGGGTAGTCCATGTCAAAGGTGATCTGGCGAGGAAAACCGTTTTCGTCCACGCCATTTATCTTGTATTCCTCGACCCATTGAGTTGTCGAATACGACGCTCCCAGATTCACGCCGGAACAAGGGTCTTCCCAGAAGACGCCTAACTGCAATCCCAGCCCCCATCGCGCGTCCATGTGAGCGCCGGACGGATAGGTCGAGTTGCCGTTAGGAGTTGTGGCGGGCCATGGGTCGACGGCCAGACTGGTCCAGTCAAATGTCGGAGCGACACCGATCGAAAGTCGATCCGACACGCGACAGGCCACGGCAGTGGAAATCTGCAACATCTGAAACGATGAATACACGGCACCAAACCCGAATCCATTTCTCGTCCCCGGCTGGGGAGTCAAAATGGGATTGGTTGTGTACGGCATGGTCGCCGGTGGCAAGTTGCTGGCCGGAAAATCGACGCCAAATCCGGCGATGGCCGAGCCGCCGATGCCGTAGGACCAGGGTGAATCGTCGGGAGAATAAACAAATCCGAAGGCCGGCATCGGATTGATATCAATGTCGCTGGCCGTCGAACCGGACAAGGTCACCGGGGGAACACCTCCGCCGAAAGAATTTGCCAGCACGGAGGAGGATAGATTTGTTTCCGGAGCCAACACCGTAAATGCGAATCCAATTTCGGATCGTTCGATGGCGGTAATGCTGGCCGGATTCGAGTGCAGCGCCCCCATGCTGTCCAACGGCAGGGCCGTTCCAGCCCCCCCCATCGATTGATTAATGGGTCCCACGGATTCGAGAACGTGCCCCATCTGGGCCACGGCGAAGCGGGGAAAGAAAAACGTTAACAGTGCTACCGTGGCCAGGCCCGGCAACGCGGCGCGCATCCGTGCGGTCCCGTGTGTCATTTGTCGGCTCCCGAAATTGATAATCGTCCGAATCGTATTAATGCTTATCGTCCGAGAGCTTCACCTGTATCGCCCGTATTTGAGGCTTTCACGCAAGGCCCATGCATCCCCCACCTTCCACGCACCAGAATTGGCAAGATGTAACGGCAAGGAAAATTAGACGGAGAGGTCGGCGCGTATTGTCGGTCGCCACGCACCCTGCGGATCTAATCCGAAAACACCCATGGCGTGCCAGCTTGCATCGCTCGCGACGCTCGTTGGTCGGCATAACTGAGATGGCAGGTGCTACTGCGACCGGCTCGCACAAGTGCTTCCACCAGTTGTCCGTCTTTCCACGAAATGTCCACGGTAAAGCCACCTCGCGCCCGCAGCCCTGCGACTCTGCCCGTGGGCCAGGCCGCCGGCAAAGCCGGCAGCAACCGCAACTCGCCCTCATGTGACTGAACCAGCATCTCGCAGATGGCTGCCGTGATGCCGAAATTACCGTCCATTTGCATCGGCGGGTGTGTGGCGAGCAGGTTCGGCAGCATATTGTATGTCAGCAGCCCGGTGACCATGTCGTGTGCCTTCTCGGCATTTCCCAACCGAGCCCACATGGCGGCCCGCCACGGCCAGGTCCACGAGCGGCGACTGTCACCGGTCTGTCCGCGGGCCTCCAAAGAGACTTCCGCCGCCCGCGCGAGTTCGGGGGTCATCGTCTTCGAGATCTGACGTCCCGGAAAGACGGCAAACAAGTGCGAAGTGTGACGGTGCCGATCGTCAGGATCATCGCGGTCAACCATCCACTCCTGCAATTGCCCCCAACGTCCGATCTGGGGGCCCGCCAGCCGGTCTCTCAGGAGCGTAATGTGATCGCGAAAACTCGGGTCATCGTTCAGACTGCGTGACAACGCAATCGTGTTGTTGAACAGGTCCCACACGATCTGTTGATCGTCGGCGCAGCCATCCTCGACAGGTCCGTGTTCCGGCGACCAGCCATTGGGGACTACCAGTGTCGCGTCGGGCAATTCCTTCAGATGATCCTCCCAGAACGCACAGATCTCCTTGAGCATCGGATACGCTTTTTCCCGCAGATACTGCTCATCGCAGCCAAAGGCATAGTGCTCATAGAAATGCTGCGCATACCAGGCGCTCGCCGGCACATTCCATTTCCAACCATGTCCGCCGAAAATATTGTGCGAGGTCCGAGCGGTCCAACCACGCACTTCACCAAACTCCGCGCACGTCGCAAGCCGACTCGGTTCGCGCATTGCCCACGCAAGATCCAGAAACGGCTCGTGGCACTCGGCCAGATTCGCCGGCTCGGCCAGCCAATAGTTCATTTGGACGTTGATATTTGAATGATAGTCGCAATGCCACGGCGGCTGGTTGCTATTGTTCCACAGCCCCTGCAGGTTGGCGGGCAGACCGCCGGGACGCGAACTGGAAATCAACAGATAGCGACCAAACTGGAAGAGGAGTGCCTCCAGACCAAGATCAAGTTCTCCATCGCCGTATCGCTTCAGTCGCTGGTCGGTCGGCAAGGTATCGTATCCCTCCGAGCGTGGTCGCAGGTCCAGCGTCACTCGGTTGAACAATGACTGGTAGTCTTCCGTGTGAGCCTTCCTAAGCTCGTCGTAGTCCAAACCAGCGGCTCGGTCAACCGCCAACGTCACCTGGTCGTGCGGATCACCACCACGCCATGCCGCGGTGGCGTCCAGCCGGTAATCGGTGCCGGCAGCCAGATACACGGTGAGGCTATCGCACTCTGTGAACTGGATGTGACCGTCCACGCCGCGCACGCTGCCCCCCTGATGAACGACACGAACTTGAGTCTCATACTTCAAACCGTTCGCCAGAACACCTGCCGCGGTCAAGCGTCCGCCGATCGCCCTAACCGCCCCCTGATGAGCATCTTCGAAAGCCAATGTTCCGGTATGGGCAGCAGGCCGATCGGCCGTCAGCCGCACGGCAAAAACTGCGCCCGGGCAGCTGCAGAAGTACTCGCGCCTCCAGGTCACCCCTTCCGCCATGTAGGAGACTCGTTGCACGGCAGAGGCAAGGTCTAACTCGCGGCGGTAGGACTGCGGTATGCTCGCTCCTGCGTGAAGCCCTTCTAACTCGATCTCGGCCACCTGGAATCGCGTCTCGCCGTGCACTTCCAGAAACGTCAGACGATAACCGGTATAGGCGCCTGGCCGCGCGATCTGGAAGGCCTGGCGGGCCTGGCGTTGCGCGAATTGCGGCTGATTATCGCGGCGGTCGATTTCCACCCACGTCTGGCCATCCGTCGATCCCTCCAGGATCCACGACTTCGGATCACGCGCCGGCACGTCATTGGCTGAAGTAATGCCGTAGCGAGTGACTTGTTTAACTTGTGCTTCGGGAATGATCGCTTCGGGAATGATCATAGTCCACACGATCGGCCGACCCTGGTGTTCGACACACCATTTCGTCTTGACGTCGCCGTCCGATGCTTGAGCCACCTCTTCCCGCGCGTAAAATGCCGCGTGCCCGCTGTCACACTGCGTGAAGGGTCTTGGCTTGTCGCTGCCCATCGTCAATGCAAGCTGGAGGACCCCGAGATTCTGGTAGGCTCCCATCGAATCGTATTGCCCCGACGGGTTTTCGTCACCGGTCCAGAGACTGTCTTCGTTGATCTGAATGCGCTCGTCCGCCACGCCACCAAAAACCATGCAACCGAGCCGTCCATTCCCCAGTGGCAGCGCCTCGCTTTCCCAATTTGATGCCGGCTGTGAGAACCAGATGCGGAGATCCTGGGGGAAATCCTCCTGGACCTCGGCCGCGTCGGTGCAGGCCCCCGCAAGAATAACGACGCAGAAAAACATGATCCACGACGTTGCCAGGCACCATTTGAAACGTAATGTCATGATTAGTTCCGCGTTCGATTAGGATTAAATCGCAGCGTTCCAACTGTTTACTGGCCGATTTCTTCCGTATTATACACCGGCCACGCGGCACCTATCAGGACCCGATCGCGACGGTGGTCGGTAAGTTGAATTCCACGGGGGGTGAGATGCGGGGACGAGCCTTCGTCTTTCGACGATTCGGCTTTTGTCGCAACCGCGGCGATTGTCGTCGATGGGCCCTGAAGGCAACTTCTGGAAGGCATACCACCTGTGCCGGAGAGCATGTGAGGGAAGCGGTGGACATGAAACCGAGACGTTTGCGGCCTGTGATTGTGGCGGAACTCCGACTCTTTGCCGTCGGCATACTGTTGCTGACCTGTGCGGTCCGCGCATCCGAAAACCAGGACTGGCCGACTTTCGCGCGAGACCATCATCGCGGCGCGGCGACGGAGATGGTGCTGCCATTGCCCCTCACCGAAGTCTGGGTCCACCGCGCCGAACATGCTCCGTCACCTGCGTGGCCCCCGCCTGCTCGTTTTGACTACTGGCACTACAAGCAGGATCTTCACCCGCGCGTGACCTATGACCATGCCTTTCAGGTAACCGCGATCCAGGATCGCGTTTTCTACGGTTCCTCTACTGACGATTCGGTGGTCTGTCTCGACGCGGCAACTGGCACCACACGGTGGACTTTCTTCACCGAGGCTCCAGTACGCTTGGCGCCGACGATCGTCAACGGGCGACTCTACGCGGGTTCTGACGACGGCCATGTATACTGTCTATCTCCCGACGATGGTCGGCTGATCTGGAAGAGTCTGATCGGTCCGCATGACAGCCGCTGCATCGGCAATCAGCGCGTGATTTCAAGGTGGCCGATCCGCTCCGGCGTGCTCATTTCCGACGGCCTCGCCTATTGTGCCGCCGGTCTGTTTCCTACCAGCGAAGGCGTGTTTCTCGCGGCGCTGGATGCCACCACGGGGACCCCGCAGTGGCGACAGAAGATCCCGCAGTCGGCGCAGGGATACATGGCGCTGACGCGTGAGCGGTTGATAATTCCATCCGGTCGAACGCAGCCGTTTGCCTACCGCCGCTCGGATGGCAGTCCCCTCGGTGAGATCGCCAGCGCAGGCGGGGTTTACACGGTTGTTGCCAGCGACGTGGTCGCCACGGGGCAAGGTGACACGGAAGGACAACTTGCTCTGATCGAACCTGACACACAAGAACACTTGATCACCCTGCGCGGCCTGCACCTGATTTCCTCTGGTTCCCGTTTCTATATCCACAGTCGCACGGAGTTGGCGGCACTCGATCGCGCACAGTTCCTGCCGCTGGCCCGTCGGCATGCGGTACTGAAGCGTCAGTTGGACGCCGCCACGGAGCGCCAGACGCGCGCACCGAAGCCGATACCGCGCGACTCAAAAGAGAACTCGCTGAACTCGACACCGACATGCAGAAATGCTGGCTCTGGAAAACGCCATGTGACCATGTCGAGTCGCTGATTGTGGCCGGTGATAAACTGTTCGCCGGTGGCCGTGCGTCCGTGGCGGCGTACGACATGCGCTCCGGACGCGAAGTGTGGCGCGGCATGGCGGCGGGCCGAGCCTGCGGTCTGGCCGCGGCGCATGGTCAGCTTCTGGTCAGCACCGATCAGGGTTCGATCCATTGCTTCTCGACAGCTACGACCAACGCGGCGGAGTCTCAGCGCGGCGCAGCATCAGCGGCAGATGCGCGTGCCGCCCGGGCAGAATCACGGCATTCCTCTTCCGATGCGGAAGGGGCCCCGACCATTCTCGCGCAGAGCATTCTGGCTGGTGCCCCGAGCGACCAAGGCTATTGTCTGATCATCGGTGGGCATGATGGACAGCTGGCCGTGGCCATCGCCCAACAATCGCGGATGCGCGTGATTGTCGCACAGCCAGACTCGCGTATCGCATCGCGGATGCGCGATCGGCTGCGGGAAGAAGGCCTCTACGGCACGCGCGCGGTCGTGCACGAGATGAGTCTGCAGAAACTCCCTTACCCGCCGTATTTCGCCAATCTGCTGGTGATCACATCGCCGACAACGTTCCCCTTATCAGCCGCTGCCCAAAACGTACAACGACTGTTGCGCCCCCATGGTGGCCAGGCCTGGATCGAGCCGTCGGAATTGCCCGATCCGCAGGCCCGACAGCGTTGGAGCGAGGCCATCGCTGATGAAGCATTCTCCGTCACGTCCAAACAGCTGAGGCATCGACGTTGGACCGTGGTCCAACGGGGCCCCTTGCCCGGTGGCGGGGCGTGGACGCATGGACTGGCAGATGCTGGAAACACGGCTTGCAGTATGGATCAGCTTGTGCAGGGCCCCCTGCGCCTCCAGTGGTTTGGCCGCCCAGGCCCCCGTCTGATGGCCGATCGGCATCATCGTAACGTCCCTCCGCTCTCCAACAACGGGCGGTTGTTCGTGCCAGGTGATAATCTGGTGATCGCCGTGGATGCCTACAACGGCACTCAGTTGTGGCAGCGAGATATCCCGAATTCACTGCGTCTCGGGGCGTTCCTGGATTGCAGCAATATGGTGGTGGATGATCGCGATCTCTATGTGGTGGCTCAAGACAAGTGCCATGTCCTCGACTCCTCGACCGGTGCCACTCGCCGGACGATTGGCGTGCCACAGTTAGCACCCGGTCCGCCGCACTACTGGGGCTATCTCGCCCGAACTGGCGAACTGCTGGTCGGCAGCGGCCGCAAACCAGAAGCTGCTTACCATCGCCAGAGTCGCGATGATGACCTGGCGCTGTGGTTCGACAACATGTCCCTGGTGACCAGCGATTATCTCTTCGCCATGGCGCCGGAAGGTGGAGCCCCGGCGTGGACCTACCAATCGGGCATCCTCATCAACTCGACAATTGCGATCGGCGGTGAGCAGATATATTTTTTGGAGAGTCACAGCCCCAAGGCAATTCAAAACGAATTGGGACGAGCACCGATGAGTGCATTCATGGAAGGCAAGAACTACCTGGTGGCTCTGGACCTGGGAAGCGGAAAGACCGTCTGGAAACAGCCCTTTGATCTTTCCAACTGCCAACACATTGTCTACGTCAATTACGCTCAAGGAAAACTGCTGGTCAGTGGCAATCGATATGTCAATCGCAGCCTGTGGTACTTCTTTCAAGCCCTCGATGCATCGAACGGCCAGCGCGTGTGGAGCGCGAGTCACGACGCGCAATATCGCGTGGGGGGCGATCACGGCGAGCAGAACCGTCACCCGACCATTGTGGGCGATACCGTCTATACCTATCCGCGGGCCTACCAACTGCACACCGGCCAGCAGATCGAAGGTTGGAGATTCGATCGGATCGGACATGGATGTGGGAACATCTCGGCGGCGACCGGCTGCATTTTTTGGCGCGGTGGAAATCCCTGGCAATGGGATCTCAAGCCAGACAGGAAGCCGGTGCGCATCAACAGCGTCAATCGACCTGGTTGCTTCATCAACATCGTTCCGGCCGGGGGTATGCTGTTGATACCCGAAGCCAGCTCCGGTTGCACTTGCGGATTCCCGCTGCAAACATCGATGGCCTATGTGCCTGCCGGCGCGCTCGAATAGTCGGACTGTTTCGGCCCTTGTCCCGACCGATATCGATTGGCCAGCCCTTATTCCTGCTGGCGGCAATCATCGAGTTGGACGGCCTGATGGCGAGCCAGGTGGAGCGCGGCAGTCGGGCAGGCAGCCACACATTGGGCCGCCACTTTCGTCAGCGCCTCATCCAGTTGGCCGTCAAAGGGCACGCGCAGTTCAACATCGAAACCACGGCCGACGAAGGAGAGTCCCAATGGTTCGCCGGCCGACGCAGCGATCTTGACGCACAGTTCGCACTTGATGCACTTACCTGGCTCGAACAGTACCGAGCCATGGCGGCCGACCACTTCGTACGGCCGGCGCTGACCGTCGAATCGGTTTGCATCCGCCTGGTACATGATACTGTAACGTTCGAGCTTGCAGCTTCCATGCGCCACGCATCCACAGGCCAGACAGCGATCCGACTGGTCGGCCGCCGATGACTCGGAGAAGGTCTCACTCGCTTCAGGAGTCGACCGGCAACCCGTTCCAGCGTCAGAGAGAAACTCGGCCATCTCGTCTTCCGTGACTTTATGCATGCGCGACGAGAAGGGCCGCGCAGGGGCCGCGCACTTCACGACCAGACACGTATTGATCGATGGTCTGTGCGACCTCTTTGCCATCGGCGGTACTGCGTACCACCAGCGCCTTGCCGCGGACGACGTTTCCTGCCGCAAACAGGCCGGTACGTTCGGTCTGGTATGTGTTGCGATTGAAGTCAATTCCGCGCCTCGCAGGGGTCAAGCCCCACGCTTCCACCTGCTGCGGCTCCACGTCACCACATGCCATCAGTACCGCATCGAACTGACCACGCAGCTGATCGAGTGCCGCTTGATCAGAAATGGGAGTCTCCCATCGCGTCTCGATCCCCAGACGCAGGACTTGTTGTATCTCCGCCTCCAGTACGTCACGTGGCAGCTCTTGGGGAGTTGTCTCGTGCCACAAACGCCCGCCCGCTTGCGATTTTTTCTCGAACAGGACACACGCGTGCCCCAGGCGGCGCAGGTAGTACGCAGCGGCCAGCCCCGTGGGCCCCGCGCCTATCACGGCGATCCGTTTTCCCGTATCCGGTTGACAGACCGGCAGATACGGCTCGGTACTTGTCAAATCCGCATCCGCGACAAATCGCTTCAATTCGCAGACGGCCACCGGGTCATCCGCCCCTTTTCGACGGCACCCTTTTTCGCACGGCTTGGGACAGACGCGTCCCAGAATGGCCGGCAAAGCAATATCCTGTTTAATCGTGGCGATCGCTTCCCGCACGTTTTGCTCCCCAATTTGCCGCAGCATCAAGGGGATATCCATGTGTGCGGGGCAAGCGAAGAAACAGGGCGCCAGACAATCCCCCACATGATCGCTCAACAGCAATTCGAGCGCCGTGCGTCGCATGCTGCTGACTTCCTCCGTGGCATTGTCGATCTGCATGCCCTCTACCGCACGCGTGGCGCAGGCCGGAATGTACTGCCTGGTTTGCCGGTTCTTGACCACGCAAACCAGGCATGATGTGGACGGTTCATACCCCTTGAGAAAACAGAGTGACGGGATCTCGATACCAAGTTTCTCGGCCGCGTCGAGGATGGTGGCCCCAGCGGGGACCTCGACATGTTTGTCGTCAATCGTCAGCTTGGGCATGATGGCACTCTCAACTCCATGCAAGGGCTCGTATCTTCGTTAACGCCGCAGCGCGGCCTGGGCTGTCGTGACCGCGTCACCCTGCGGGCGCAGGTAGGCGCAACCTGCGTCAACACCCACGTCGCGCACCCGCGACAGACGCCTCACGAGGTCACTCTGACCGCATCTTCCGGACACACCTGGCGACACGTGTCGCAGCGTGTGCAAATATCCATGTTCAACCATGTGCCGCCGATATGGCGTCATGGGAATTGCACCCACCGGGCAATGCTGCGCACAGAGCGTACAGCCGATGCAGGAACTGTTGATCTCATAGCGAATCAGTTGTGTGCATTTACCGGCTGGACATTGACCCCGCAGGTGCGCTTCATATTCCTCGCGAAAACAAGTCAATGTCGAGAGGACAGGGTTGGGGGCCGTTTTTCCCAGACCGCATATACTCCCGGCCGCCACCGATCGTGAGAGGCTCTCCAGCTCCTCCAGATCCCCTTTGCGGCCCGCTCCGGTACAGATACGGTCCAGGACTTCGAGCATCCGTTTCGTGCCGACGCGGCAGAACGTGCACTTGCCACACGACTGGTCCTGCGTAAAACGCAAGAAGTAGCGTGCGATGTCGACCATACAGTCGGTGTCGTCGAGCACCACCAAGCCGCCACTTCCCATGATGGCGCCAACCTTCACGAGCGCCTCGTAATCGACCGGCGTGTCGGCCAGAGCGGCGGGGATGCAGCCACCGGACGGACCGCCAACCTGCACGGCCTTGAATTGCCGACCGGGCATCACACCACCGCCGATTTCTTCCACGATTTGGCGTAACGTGACCCCCATCGGCACTTCAATCAACCCGCCGCGTCGCACCTTGCCTGCCAGTGCAAAAACCTTCGTCCCCTTGCTCTCGTGAGTTCCCAATTGCGCAAACTCGTCGCCACCATGCCGAAAGATCCAGGGAAGACAAGCCAGCGTCTCGACGTTATTGATCAATGTTGGACAATCCCAGAGGCCGTTCTCCACCGGATAGGGTGGACGCAGGCTGGGTGTGCCTCGGCGCCCTTCCATCGAGTTGATCAACGCTGTTTCTTCACCGCAGATGAACGCTCCGGCTCCCTCCATGACGCGGAATTTCAGCTCCCTGTCGGTGCCCAGGATCCCCGCTCCAGCGAATCCGTGTTGCTCACATCGCCGAATCGCTTCTCGAATCCGTTTCACGGCCAGCGGATACTCCGCGCGAATGTAGAAAATCGCTTCCCGCGCTCCCACCGCCCGTGCAGCGATGGCCATGCCTTCGATAATGCGGTAGGGGAACGATTCCAGCAGCATGCGATCCATAAACGCGCCCGGGTCCCCTTCGTCCCCATTGCAGATCACATATTTCACGTCACCTGTCGCCTCTCGAGCTCTCTGCCACTTGACGTGTGTCGGAAATCCGGCACCACCACGTCCGCGCAGTCCACTCTCGCGCAGCTCGTCGATAATCCGGTCCGGCTCGATATCGGTCAGGCATCGCCGCAGTGCCTGGAACCCGTCGTGCCGAAGATATTCGTCCAAGTCTAGCGGATCAATATCACCGCAGAATTCCGTGGCAATATGTTTCTGGGGGCCGAGAAATGCACAGACGGCTTGTTCCCGCACGTCCAAGGCATGGCTCACCACCGGATCTTCTTGTTCGTTCGAATGGAGTTCATCAAGGAGGCGAGAGAGTCGGTGGCCGACGCGCCGCAGGATGCCGCGAGGACGGAAATGGCGGAGCACGATATCCCGCACGTCGTCCGGTTGCACGTGTGAGTAGAATTTCGATTCGCCACCGGGAATCACCAGTTCCATCAAGGGCGTCTGATGGCACATTCCAATACAACCTACCGACTTGACACTGGCCGGCACACCCGCTTCATTGACGATGGACAGAATCTCCTGGTGGACATGACCGCTGCCCTGGGCCTGGCAGCAGGACCCGAGCCCAATACGAATCTCTCCCTGGATTGCTTGATGTGAGTTATCCGACGGGGCCCGTGACGCCCGGCGCTTGCGGGGCCCGCGAAGTGATTCGGCAATCACCTGCGGCACGCTTCGCGGCGTCACACGGCCATAGGTCGTTTGGTCGATCTGAATCACCGGAGCCAACGTACAGCAACCCAGACATGCCACCGACTCGACAGTGAATTCTCCGCGGGGATCGGTGTCCTCGCCCTTCGGCAAACCAAGGCGCTGGGCAATGGCATCCTGCACCAATTCCGCCCCCTTCACATGGCAAGCGGTTCCCTGGCAAACATGAATCGTATGCCGGCCAACCGGCTGATGGCGGAAATGCGTGTAAAAGGTCGACACACCGGTGATATCGGCCGGCGTGATCTCTGTCAGTTGGCAGACTCGTTTCAGAGCGTTCGACGGCAGATATCGGTAGTGCTCCTGAACGGCCTGCAAAATGGGTATCACGGCCTCGCGCCGCGTACCAAGCCGTTGGACGATGGCGTCAATCTGAGATAGATCCAGCTGCGATTTCATGGTTACGTTTTTTCGTTCGATCCTGCAAAACAGCAATTCTTGTGCCCGAGACTTGTCCTGGCTGGGCTCTTGACAATCGCCAAACCACCTTCCCGCCAGGCTTGATCTCCCGGCCCCACAATCTCTTCTGGCATCTGGCAGGCGGGCAACGGCCTTCCGAGGGCTCCCTGCTTACTTGCCGATGCAAAACAAGTGCTCATCTCCTCGAATGTAAAACCGTCCCGGCTGAAAGGCCGGACTGCTGCGGCACGGTTCCCCCATCTCCAACTCCGCGATTCGCTCGCACTTGTCCGCCGCCGGTTTGATGATCCAGGCCTTGCCTTCCTCGGAAAACAGATAAATGCATTCACCGACCTGGCTGGGCGATGAGGACACCTCTTCCAGCAGATCTTCCTCCCACAAAGGTTCACGCGGCTCCTCGGCGCCGCCCGACTCCTGGCCCTTGGCTCGATCAAAACAGGCCAGCAGGCCGTGGGCCAGCAGCAGTACATACTTGTCCGTCACCAAGGGACTGCTCACATCGGGCACATCAATATCAGTAAACCACTCTACGTGCGACTGCGTGACGTCACCGCTTCCATCCGCGGCCACGGCAAACATCCCACTCGCCTCATTCGCGACGAATACCACACCCTCCGAGAATACGGGCGATGGCCCAACTTCGCCGCCCACGCACTCGGCCCGCCACAATTCAGCACCGTCCTCGGCAGAATAGGCGATCAGCCAGGGGGCGACGCTGGTGATCACCATCGTGCGGCCACCATGCTGCACCACCACGGGCGATGCCCAACTGCTTGATACCGGTCGCGGCACTTCCCAGGCCACCTCGCCCGTGGCCCCACGGAGTGCCAACAATTTGGACAGGTCATCCTCCTCGGTACCCTGATCCAACTGAACAATCACTAGATCTTTGTACGTGGCTAACGAGCTGGCATGGCCATACGGATTCTTTGGGATCCCAAGGCTCTTGCGCCACTGTTGGTTTCCCTGAAAATCCACCGCAACAATATTTCCCGATGCAAAAATGGCATAGGCCCGGATGCCATCGGTCGCCATCGTGGGCGCGGCGTACCCGGTGTATTCCGCCACTTCAAACTCATCCGCACCCGCAAGATCCGGCGGCGCATCCAACTGCCACAACAGCTCGCCACTGTTCGCGTCAAAGCAGAAAATGGCCTGTTGGTCGGGCGTGGCACCCGACACGAAGACGCGGTCTTGCCAGACCACCGGCGAGTTGTGACCGGGCAGCGGCACGGCCACCTTCCACAATACCCCTTCACCTACCGCCACGTCCCACTTGTCCGGAACATCCGGAAATGGCGACACGCCCGATCCCGTGGGACCGCGAAATCGAGGCCATTGAGCCAGATAGGTGTCGGGCGACGGCAACTCCACTGTCGCGGGTTTCTTTACCTCCTGGCCGGCGTCGCCGGAAAGATCACCAGCCAACTTCTTTCCTTGCCGCGGAACACCAGCGGCTGCAACCGCCGTACGCTCCGGATTCGCGGCGTTCAACTCACGCGGCGATTGTGCAGTCAATTCCTCCGGACTCTGGGGGAGGATGCGGTCAGCCTGTAGAGCAAACGCGCAGAGCAGAATCATCAGCACGGTCACCAACGCCACGACTCCTCTTCGACCCCACTGTTGTTCCGTCTGCGCCGGGTCCTCCGCCGTGTCGGCAGCCAGCGGATGCGGCACTGTCGGTCGCAGCGTGGCAGCCCACCTTGCCGTGACCAAAGTCGCGATAACGCCACTCAACAACAGGTAGACGCCGGTCGCCAGGAACTGGCGTCGCTGGAAATAGCGGATTCGCATCTGACGATCCAGATCGCGAATTGACTGCTGGATCCGCTCGTCGTTGGGGTTCTCTTTCAATTCAACCTTCAGCGCCAAGTACTCCGGAGTGTCGAACAACTCATACTTGCCGCGACCGACGAAATCGATGGTCAGCAACACGCCAACGATCAGCGAGAATATGCCCGCCACGACGCTCGTCCAGAGTACGGCCGGATACCGGACCTGCAGTTTCATGCGGGCGTCTCCTCCACCATCTCGGATACGTCCTGGATCAATCCCAGCCGCACTAACTCGACGGGACAGGACTTGAAACAGCGTCCACAGGAAACACATCCAGACTGATCTGGATGGTACTCCTCTCGGCGACGGCGCAGCGACAGTTGCACCAACTTCAGCGACAACACCAGTCCGATCCAGGCCCCCAGCCAACCGCCCAATCGCGAGTACCGTTGCCGCAGTTGCACCGCCTCACGATAAAGCTGGTACGGGGATCGTCCCGTGTTACGGAACGCATCACTGGCGTCGGTCGTTTCCTCGACCTCCCCGAGCTCCTCCAGCCGTACTTGTTCGGCAAGTCGAACTGTCGGATCAAGACGCGAGAGTGGGGCCGACCAGGTCGTGCCAATCCAAGCCGGCAGAGCGATCAACAAAGGGACTGCCAGCAAGAGCCACCCCAGGAAACGCCTGCCGCGGAGGCGTTGTTCCGGCGATTGGGAAACCGTGGGGGGCTGGATGGCGCCGTAGGGACAAGCATCCTCACACAAGCGGCACTGGATGCAATCTCCGGGAACGATCCGGAGGTGCCATTTGGAAACGCGTGAGAGCAGCGCCAGTACCGCGCCGTAAGGACAGAGATAGCGGCAATAAGGACGCCCGACAAACACACCGACCAGCAAAATGCAGACGCCAAAGACCAGCATATTGGCGTTGCCACCCAGCCGAAAAAAAGCGACGAAGGGATCATAGCGGCAAATAATGAAAGCCGTACCCGTCCACGCAAATAGTACCGCCGCGCCCAGATAGATGTAAGGAAACACGCCCAAGGCATGGTCGATCCAGCGTGGAACCCGGAGACTGCGCACAGCAATCAATTCCTGGGCTGCCCCCAGCGGGCATACCGCTGCGCAGAAAGTGCGCCAAAGAACAACGTAAAGACCAGCGGCAGTACGAAAAAAGCCACCACGCCCAAGGGGATCGCGTAGCCGGTATCACCCATTGCGAGAGCCACATTTTGCGTAGCTCCGATCGAACAGACACAGCCATCCCGCACAAAACCGAACCAGATCAGCGAGGCGATGGTAAGGATCAGCACGCTCTTGCGTGAACGGGAAACCAGAGCGAAGTAGCTGGCCAGTACCAATGCCAGCAACAACAAGCCAACGTGCACGACATCCCAGAGGGCCGCGTCCGTGTCAGGCACGTCCGTCGTGGGAACCTCATGATTGGAAAACGTGGGGGTGGGAATCAGTTCGCCGGTAACGTCCGTTGCCAACACAAACAATACGAGTCCGGTTACGGCGATCCTCGCGATTCTCATCATGGCTGGTACACCTGGCTCAAAATCTCCTTAGCCTTCACGTTCGCCGGATCGCTGGCCTGCTGCTTGATCAGCGCCAGTGCCTGACTCTTCAGGCGATACGGAGTCTCTAAGGGAATTCGCTCGAACGCCCGGCTGGGACAGGCCATGGAGATGGCGCATTCGTTGCAATCGACGCATCGATCCTGCATGACCTGCAGGTAGAGCGAGCCGTTCATCAGCGCGCAGCCCTTCACGCAGACTCCACAGCCAATGCATTGGGGCAGATCAATCGTGTACTCGTAAAATCGCTGACCCGCTTTTTCCTCGATAAAATGGCGTATCACGGCACCGGTCGGACACAATTGGTTCTCGGCGGCGGTGTTGATGTCCTGATAATTCGTATCGAAATAGCCCGTGCAAATATCGCAGTACCCGCACATGTCGAAACACTGGACACACTTCACCGCCGATTCATCCAGCACACAATAGGTGGCGCAATTACCGCACCCGATACATTTATCGGGATCGATCTGCCAGCGTGTCTCCGCGGCACGACCATGTCTTCCAGCGACAAAACCTGTGGCGACAGAAATCGTCGCCACGCTTGCCACGCGCATCGAATCGCTCAGGAAACGACGCCGGCTGACCAAGGGCCCACCAGACATTACGCCTTCTCCTTTGCTTGACGAGTATTGCGCACCGACGCCGCAGACGGCAGGGCACAGCCCGGAAGCAACTGGCACGCCTCACACGCTGACGACCACCGTGAGCAGTCTCGTCCCCAACGACGCAGCGTCAGGCAGGCCGTGAGAGTTGCCAAGCCACCCAGGGCACCGTAGCGAATGACGTTTCGCAACCACTCGCGGCGATCCGTCGGGGACGTTTCTCTGAGAATCATGCTTTCGTCTCCAACCGTTAGCTTCGAGGCTCGAACACGATGACACACCGTTTGAGCGGGTCGAGCACGAAGACGCTGCCCGTGGCAGCCACCGCAACATCGAACACGCGTTCCTTCTGGTTCCCGCGAGCGTCGCCCAGCATGGAAGCACTCACATCCAGCTGCTGGGGTCCGGCCACCACCTTCTCCAGATCACCCTCGGGTGAATAGACCTTGACCCGGGGAATTCCTTTCTCGGAAGTTACGAAACTCCCGTCGGGTAAGAGCGCCACGTGCGCGGGGTTGCAGCACCCGAAGAAACCCGGCAGTGCCGAGCCGGTTTGGCCCCAGAACGACTGAAGATCGCCGTCAAAACTGTAGGCCTCGACACGCCCCATGCCAGGATTGACCACATGCAGGATCTCGTCCGCATCCGCCACCAGGTCAAAGTAGGCGCTCGGAATCACAAAGCCGGGCATATGGCGATCCGGATCGGCCTGGCCAATGGTCCCCCGCAACTGACCCTCGGCGCTGTATCGCAAAACCACTCGCTGGCCCGCGTCAGCCACAAACACGTTGTCTCCAGATACCGCGATGGCGGTCAAAGTCGCCTTCGCCGGAAGCTGTGGCCACTGCTGGACCAACTCTCCCTGTTCATCGAATACCGCCACATGCCTTGGCAGACCGACGTATACGCGACCGGTGTGCGCATCGGACGGCCCCGCCACTGCCAGGCACCCGGGTACATCGTCCAAGCGAATCATGGCGGTCGGTTTACCCGTAGAATCCAAGACCTCTATCGCCTGATCTCCCGCCACATAGATCCTGCCCACTGAATCCAAGGCAATGGCCGTCGGCTCTTGCAGCGCGACACTGATCCGGCGCCGCTGGACATAACCCAGCATGTCGGCCGGAACTTCCAGATAATCGGCCAGGTCCGACTGAAAGCGATCCACAACCTCGGTCTGGTCGTTACCCAAACTGTCCAGGCGAAACAGCGCGTAAGCTCCCACACCCAACGCCGCTACAACCACCACACTGACGATCGCACTGAAGAGTCGCTTGGAGCGCGACGCGGGCGCCCCCCTTCGAGTGTTGAAGCCACACCGTTTCGAGGTGGACTCGCTTCTGACGGTTGCTCAACCATGGGTATCCACTCAATTCGCTGGTACGTTCAAGTCCAAACAGGTCATACGGGTCATGTCACGAACAATCAAGCGTCCCCCAGCCAACGCCATCGGGCCCCAGGCATCGTGTCCATCCTCAAACACCTGAAAACGCGCCAGCGGGCGATACTCGACCGTGTTCGCCTCGGCCATGACCAACAATCCATCGTTGCCCATCGCCAAGATGGTGCCGTCGGCTATCATGTAGGGGCCATGACCAAAACGGTCCTTTCCACTTTCCCAAATCTCCTGGCCATCGAGGTCCAAACAGACTAATTTCCCGCCCCCCTGCTTGCGTATCCCAATTAAATGCCCGTCAAAAAGGATGGGGGTTTGCTGCTCGGAATTGAACTGTTTGGGGGCGAGCTCAACCAACTTGTTAACCTGACATCCGTCGGGGCCAGCTCAGCAACTGCAGTATCAGGCTGCCGACTTTGTTGTCGTAGCCACTCGACAGGAAGATCCTACCTTCGGGCAAGATGACCGGAGAGGGGGCCGTGGCAAACTGCATCGTCCAGTCCGTTGACTGCCAGAGTAAGGTCCCGTCCTCAGCCGCCACGCCGACCACGCCCCCCGTGGCGCAGTAGACATACATGCGGCGTCCGGCCAGTTCCATCGGAACTACCGACGCGTGCGTCATCTTCCACTGGTGCGGGTTGGGCGTTTGCCAGAGTTGTTGTCCGCTTTCCAGATCAATGGCCGCCACCAACGCTGTGCCACCGGGAGCCAGAATCAGTTTTTCACGGTCAATCAGAGGACACTGGCCGGCATACCAGCGTGGCACCTCGGTGCCATATTCCAGGACCAGATCAATCAGCCAGTGACAGGTGCCGGACTCCGCATCCCAACAGGCCACGTGACAGCGCGGTCCCAACGTAATCACACGCCCTCCAACGATGGCGGGCGTCGTCCGGGACATACCGTGATTGCGGGTCACCTCGACGCCGTAGCTGTTGTGCCAGATCTCCTTGCCATCGTCCAGGGACAGACGGCGCAACGTGTCGGCCCGAGCGTCTTCGTCGTAGTCCAACACGTACGCTTTTCCGGCGGATATCGCCGCCCCTGCGTACCCCTCTCCCAGAGTCACCGTCCACAGCACCGGCGGGCCTGACTCGGGCCAGTCTCTGAGCAGCGGCACCTGCTCTCGACTGATTCCATCCAACTCGGGGCCGCGAAACCACGGCCACAAACCCGCTACCGAGGAGGGTGTGCCCTCGCCCGTTGCGGGTTGCCCGGCCACTGGAGCAATTCGCGGAGCAGCGTCATTGGGCCCCTCGTCGGCATCCCGGTCCATGCCCGGCAAGCGCAACTCAAATTCCCCCCGGACTCCGCTACCGATCCAAACTCCTATCAGCGCGGCGCCGACCATCGCCACGAGGGCAGGGATTATCGCGTCTGTGATCCGCCAGTCCACAACCGACTCCAAGTGCACACGAGAATACCGGGATGCGCCAGCGTCCCACTGGCAACCGCGATCCGGCATGGCGGCCGCCAACTTCCAACTCGCTTGCCGTTCGCCAGGGACGCAATCCGAAGGGGGGATCGGCACTTAGGCACCGAACGGCGTTGGGTGCGTCATGCCCCCTATTATACATGAGCGCGCGGATCATGGGGACAGGGACGGCACTGAATTCAGGTGGCCAGCCACACATTCTGGCCGACGGCGACGCCGCTCGTCGGGTGATATTCGGAGTCTTGGCGAGCAAGAGCTTTGGGCGGCTAACGGTCTTGGCCAGTCGCGGCCTCCCGTGACCGATCGCCCAGACGCGGCAACCTGCCACAGCGGGTAGCCAGCCTGCCGCGCGTGGGTCGCTCCGACTGGATAAGCACAACTCGCGTGTGCCGATCTGCCGCGCTGCAGTCCGCAATCGGGGCACCTGACCACGTCAAGGCGCAATCGCATCGCTTGGCCCATCCATTGTGCCATCCATTGTGCCATCCAATGCCGATCGAGTCACTAGCGCACGGCAAGGTCCTGCAGGTCGCGACGTCGCACGATACCCAGCAGACGGTGGGGACGTTCGCGCGAGACCACGGGCAGGCAATCGGCGCTGTTTTGCTTGAATTCCCGCCACGCATCGGTCGCCGCGGCATCGGGATAGAGGAGCGGAAACGAAGTCAAGGCCAGGTCCGCCGCGCGCACCAACGCCCCGAGTCCCGGATCGAAGTGTTCGTCGCGCAAATCGCCATAACGGATCATTCCGACAACCGCACCGTCGTCGCCAATCACGGGCAACATGTTGTCATGGCTGCGTTCGATGAAGTCGACCACGCGCTGATACGTCGCTGAAGCGGGTATACCGCGCACATCTCTCCTCATCAGTTCATCAATCGTGATCGACTCCAAAGCTCGACTGTGCCAGGCCTCAAAACCGAAAGCGATCATGAGCCGGTGATAGAGCGACTTCAACTCCTCAATCAAGGTCGTATCACTGTGATGAATCGCCACGTCCAAGGGAACTTCACCCGTACGCATCACCGCCTGCCGAATCAGGATGGGACCACCGATCTCAAACACGATCACAGTACCCAAGATGATATCCTGCAAATGTGTGCCGAGCTCCGGATACCGCTCAGCCGCGATAACGGCCAGCGCGATCGCCGCTCCAGCCTGTGACAACAGAGTGGCACCAAGCCATTGCTTGACTCCCTCTCCCTCATGATGTGTGGCTGTCAGGTAAATGCCAAAATACTTGCCCGCCGAACGCAATAGGACGTAACCCAAACCAATCACCCCCGCGGCAAGCAGGGCACGCAGGTCCATATCCATCCCGTGAATAACAAAGAACACGACGCACAACAGGCCGGTCAGCTGGTCCAATTGCGCAACGATGTCCTTAGCGCGACTCGACGTGTTTGCCACGGTCGTTCCCATGACGAGGAAAGTAAAGAGATAGGGTAGCTCGAACAGCTGGCAGAGCCCCAACATGGCCGTGCAAACCGCCACCAACAACACCAGCCAGCGGCCACGCGTCAAGAACGCACATCCCAACGTCACCGACAGGCCAGCCAGTATCCCCGAGGCGATGGAGCCAAAGAGGTCGAGCGTTAAACGAGCCAGGCCCACCAGGACCGGAACATCCGAGCGGCCGTGTACGGCGAGAATCAGCACCAGAAGCAACTCGAACAATACGATCGCGACCACGTTGTTCATGGCGACCAGCGTGTTCGCGTAACGGGTGATCGGTCCCTCCGATTGATTCTCTTTGAACACCAGCACCGTGGTCGCGGGCGCGGTGGCCAACGCCAAGGCTCCAAAGAGTATCGCCGCCGGCCAGGCTTCCCCCAGCAGGATCAGGCCGACGGCAACCAAGAGGAAGGTCAACAACAATTCGCCGGCGGACAACCGTACGATCGTTTTCCAGTGTGCGCGAATGTGCCGCAGAGCAAAACTGCACCCCATGTTGAATAAGACCAAGGCCATGGCAAACTTTGCCAGGGGATCAAGAAATGTGAGGTGGATCTCCGGAATCGTGGTCTTCGTCAGAAATGGTCGTGGAATCCAACTCACCAGATTCTCGGGAAGCGATTCCAGCGTGTGGGGTCCCAACAACAGTCCGACAACCAGATAAGCGGTCACCTTGGGCAGATGCAGACGCTCCGCCACCATGCCTCCCAACAGCGCAGCGGCGAGCAGCAGCCCCAGGCTCAGCCCGGAATGCTCCAGTGTCAACGCAATCTCCGAGAGCGTTAGAACAACCTGTTGGCCCGGTTCCGCCACACGTGATTCCTCGGGAAAAGAGAAACAACTGCGTCCTAATGTGGCCGGTGGCCACAGCCAAACGTGGCTGCGACGTCTCGCCGCAGCCCACTATCTTGGCCGATCCCTGCCGCTCCGTGCAAGGCACCAACATCACTTCGACAACACACAATGCGTTGGCCGACCACAATTGTATCGTCGTCCGGGGCTGGGCAACGGGGGTGGTGGGCGGGGGTGGCCGAGTCGAGAGCACTGGAAACAAGGCGTCGGGCGTTCCCCGCCATGGCCTGCCGAGGATTCCTCAGGGGATTCCGCCACCAGCGGTCTCGTCAAGGCCTACCTGCAGCCATGCGGGGACACGGATCACCTGGCCGTCGCGATCGACAAGCGCGAGTATCACGCGGGCGGTCGCCAACCGCTCTCCCTCACGCAAGAGCTGATATTCGTGCTCGATCTTGGCGGGCGTGACGCGTTTGATACTCGTGTGAACCGTCAACAAGTCATCATAGCGAGCCGGTTTGTGGTAGGTGCACTGCGCTTTCACCACGACGGCGTACATGCCTTCCTCTTCCATCCGCCGGTAATTGCCCCCGGAAGCACGCAGCAACTCGGTCCGGCCAATTTCGAAAAACGCGAAGTAGTTGGCGTGGTGAAGCAGCCCCATCGGATCCGCGTCCTGATAACGGACTCGAATCTGTGTATCATGCTCAAGTAACACAATTCATCTCCTCGGTTTTGGCAGCGTCTCGCGCGGCATTCACCCGCTGCCGGGTCGATTCCCATTGTAGAGCGACGCGCTCCAGCCTCCCAGCCGGACGTCTGATCGCCAGGTTTGGTGCATCATCCGGGCTAACCCTTCCCAAGGACGGTCGATTATAATCCACCGTACCGAGCCGCCCGACACACCGGGTTGTCAACCCGCGGGCACTTTGGTGGCAGGCGTGCCTTTGCCGACAGGCGTGCCCGTGGAATCGTAGTGATCCCTGGAGGAGCGACTCAGTATGGTTGATCGCAGTACCGGAGTCCGCCGTGGGCAGAGCAGGAGCCTCAGCCTGTTGATTGCTTGTATCTGCTGCCTCGTGACAGGTCGATTCGGCTGGGGCCAGGTAGCGTACGAACGGCCACCTATCAACTACCTCGACGCCCCTCTCAACGACGCCGTGGCTCGGTTGCAGAAGCAGATCGATCTGGGCCAGGTCACACTCACATACGATCTCAAGTCGGGATACCTTCCCAGCCTGCTCAGAGAACTCGATGTCCAACCTTCCTCCCAGATGCTTGTTTTTTCCAAGACAAGCTTCCAGCAATCCTGGATAACTCGCCTTCATCCGCGTGCGATTTATTTCAATGACAACACGTATATCGGCTGGGTGAAGCGCGGGGATGTGATTGAGGTTTCGTCCGTCGACCCTTCACAGGGCGCGGTTTTCTATACGCTCGATCAGCGCGAAGCCGACCGGCCGCAATTCCAGCGTCAGACGCACAACTGCTTGACCTGTCATGGATCCTCGAACACCAGCGGCGTACCAGGGCACTTCGTGCGCTCGGTTTACCCAGATCGCAGCGGCCGACCGGTACTGAGTGCCGGCACTTTTCGCACGGATTACACCAGCCCGTTAAGCCAGCGGTGGGGAGGGTGGTATGTGACCGGCACGCACGGCGCTCAACGTCACCTGGGCAATGCCACGATTACCGGGGCAGGTGAGCCGGAAGAACTGGACGTCGAGAACGGTGCGAACGTGACCGATCTGGGCCAATTGCTCGACATCACGCCCTACTTGACACCACACAGTGACATTGTCGCACTGATGGTCCTGGAGCATCAGGTTGTCATGCACAATGCCATCACAGCAGCCAACTACAGTGCGCGGATTACGCATCGTGACGCACGCATCATGAACGAAGCGCTGCAACGCGATGCCGATTATGAATCGGAATCCACGCGGCGGCGATACGACTCGGCCGCCCAGAAGGTGCTGGAGATCCTCCTGATGGTCGACGATTGCCGCCTCACGGATCCCATTGTTGGGACGAGTAATTTCGCACAGGAGTTTCAGAAACGTGGTCCCTTCGACCGGCAAGGACGCAGTCTGCGCCAGCTGGATCTCCAAACCCGGCTCTTCAAATATCCCTGCAGCTACTTGATCTACACCGACTCGTTCGACGCGTTGCCATCGGCCGTGCGCGATCGCGTGCTGCGGCGCTGCGCAAGATACTCCGTGGCGACGAGACGTCCGACAAGTACCAGCACTTGTCCCGTGAAGTGCGCCAGGCGATTCTGGAGATCGTGACGGACACCAAGTCGAATCTCACGGACGAATGGCGCACGCTGCCGTGATACGCAGCCGGGATCAGGTCCCGCACGGGGTGACTTCGTGGCCTCGTCGCAATACAAACATTTGGTACTGGCCGGACTGCGGTACCGAAAATGTATCCCCCGCGCGGTCGCACAGCCTCACATGAAACCTGTCGCTGGCGGCTTCGAGAAACGTACGTGAATGGTACCGCCCCGGATCTCCGATCCAGCATACTCCATCCGGCGCCAACGCCTGCTCGATGGTCTGCAAGATGGCAAGGTGATTCTGACCATTGTAGAGAATGTCCGAGGCCAGAATCACCGAGTAACGTCGATCCGCTAAAGCCTCAGACGGGCAATTCCAATCCAACAGCAGACCGTCGGCGGCAGGATAGCCGTTGCGGCAAGCGTTCGCCAAAGCCATCTGTAAAGCTTGGGGAATGTAGTCGGAGAAGGTCACCTGTAGACCTCGAGCGAGGGCCGCCAGGCCCACCAGCCCCATACCGCAGCCAATCTCCAGCACCGATTCGTCACCATGCCAGTCTTCCTGCAGAACCGCCTCGGCCGTGGGTGTTGCCGAAGACCACAGCGTGGCCCAGTACGGGTCGGGTTCCGCGCCTGCGCCGCCGTCTGCTGAACTCTCAGCCGCTTCCAACAACGTCTCCAGCACACAGTCAGGATCGGCCGGCAACATCAGGTCGAACGAGCGGTCCACGATCGTGACGGTCCGCCGCCGCCAGCCGCCAGGTATGTCGAAAGGCATGTCATCCATGTGCAAGGTATCGCTCACGTGTGAACTCGGTCCTCTCCGGCAAGGACAACAGGTCGCTTGCAGCTTGAACCATGGCTCTCGGGCCTCACGCAATCTGCGTGAGCGTCACTCCTTCGCTTCCCGTTCTGCCGCGGGCCGGCCCCCCGCTCGCCGAATGCTTCCCATCACGGTATCATGGTCCGTGCGCGCCTGGCATGCTGCCACAGGAGCGCGGGTGCGGTGCGGAAGATCGGCGCACTGCCAGTAAGCATCGTTCGAGAAATAACTGTCCACTATCTCCTCGCCCCGCTGGGGAGAGGGCAGGGTGAGGGGAACAAGAATACGTCAGTTATTTCTCGAACGATGTTAAGTCACGACTTAGTCAACGGGAGAACACGCATGTCGGACCGAGTATACAAGAAGATCGAACTGACCGGTACGTCCACTACATCACTGGAAGAAGCCATCGAAAACGCCATTGCCAGGGCGGCCAAGACGGTACGCAAGACGCGGTGGTTTGAAGTTGTCGAGACGCGTGGGCGGGTCGACGACGGTAAAGTCGCGGAGTGGCAAGTCACCGTGAAAGTCGGCTTCGCCTTGGAAGATTGACCCGCTGGGCGACAAAGTAGCTGCCGGACTGCGACGCTTCACGGACAGGAAACCTCGGTGGATCGAATTCCGCCTCGCAGCGGGCACTTAAACCTGTCCCACTCCAGTTGTGCCCACGGCGCGTGCAGTTGAAGTATGCATGTCAAAGTAGAATGTTTCGCGCGGACGCAGTTGGACTCGCCGCGTCACGGAACCGTCAATGGAACGTAGTCAAGATTATGGGAACCATGCAAGACACCGTCATCGTAGTCACCCGCGCAGGGCTTGGTACGACGTCCGCCAGCGACGACGCGTTCGGCTTGGATATGCTGGACAAGTTCTTTCACACACTGGAAAAACAAGCCGATAAGCCGACCGCCATCTGCTTCTACACCGAGGGGGTCAAACTCCTGGCACCCGATTCACCGTTGGCGCTGAGCCTGAAGCTGCTCGAGCGGCAGGGAATCCGCCTCCTGGCCTGCCAAACCTGCCTGGACTATTACCAGTTGGGCGAGGACATGGTGGCGGGCCAACGGAACAGTATTGTGGAAATCGTCCAACTGTTGGGGAGCGCGGGCAAGGTGATCACGGTCTGACGAATCGCCCTTTCGACTCCGACGTCGCCGGGCTCCGGCCGGCCCGCCCCGCAAGCGGCGACTGCCCGGCCCGTTACTTACACGGGGGCTGGCTCGAAAGTTGGACCAAGGCCTCGGTGACGCGTGCGATCTGCAGCGCGTTGAGTTTCAGATAGCGGTGTTTGCCGTTGTCACCCGCAGCGAACTGGCTGAAAGCGTCAGCCTCCACGCTCACCGTGCCAGGCGGCGAGAGATCAAAAAAACCGCGATCCGGAAACAAAGCGTACAGCACACTGGTCAAGTCCCAGGTGGGCCGGTTGTGAGGCGGTGGGTTGTACAGTTGATAGGCTTCGGCCAGCGGATGATGCTCCACATAGCCATAGTCCTGCTCGATACTGACCGCCGGATAAGGCACGGCAAATCCAATCTCGAAACCGCTGAAGACGATTGGTGTCGGCCAATGCTCCACCAGGTACTGTCCTGACGGAATATCCATTTTGATGTTGTATTCCAGGAAACGATCCCGGCCGATATTCTCGCGGAAGTCTCCGGCCATGATCGACAACAGGCGAACTTTGCGCCGGACAAGATCCACACCCGACACATCGCAAACTTCGTCGGGAGTCGTCTTGAGCAGCCGTGCCAGGTTTGTCGAGAAGCCGACCTGTGCAATAACAACCGATTGATCGGGTTGAGCAGACAGGACCTCGCGGAGCAACCGCGTCGCATCGGGTGTCTTGTCACCCCGTAAATCGTGCGGATAACGGAGCTGATTGCCGTCGCTCACGCCAGCCAATTTCAAAAACTTGCCTTCCTCTTTGGTCACGCCGTCATGCACGATCCCAATCGGAATATCCCCTCGGCCATAGAACGTGTTCACCGCATCCACAAACTCGGCCGCCAGCGGATTGTCCTTGGTGATCGTCACTGCCAACAGACGACACACTCCCCGGCTCTGCAGCGCATGAATCACCCCTAATGCCAGGACGTCATCTACATCGTTGCCGATATCCGTATCGAATACCAGCCGCACTGGCTCAGCAGCACCAGTTGATTCGGCCTTCCGGTTGTCACGGTCATGACTCCACACACGAACAAAATGAGCAGTCGCATATTGTGTGACATTGCGAGATACCTCAGGACTACATTGGAGTAACATTCGACGTCAAATTCGCGCCGGATCGTCACAGAAGAGCACGGCAACCGGTCGGTGCTGCCAATGCCGCACGTCGAATCCGACCTTGTCCTTATCGGCAGCCATGCGTTCAAAGATCGGCACGAGGACGAACACCATACCGTAGCCCGCCCACGCCAAAACGTTGCCGAACACCAGGAAGAGGAACAGGCCACCGACCCGGTCCCAACGCGAGAAGACGAAATAAAACACATAGAATGGCACGAACAACAGCAGTCCCTGCAATACGGATTCCTTGAAAGCGTCAATCAGCAGACGCAGCGTGTAGAAGAAGGACAACAGCGAACCAGCCACGATCAAGATATAGCCCGAGTTCTGCACAACTTGATCCTGCGGCATCGAAACCATTCCGACGGCGAACCCGACCACACCCAGAAAGGCGAGCATAATCATCCACCAAGGAGCGCCCGTGGCTAACATCTTTTGCTCCATCTTGTCGCGGGCAATCTGCCGCTCCGCCGCATCCAGGCCGGGATGACCATGTACCGGCAAATCACCCAGATCCTCGACATCCATTTCCACGGCGGTGCCGACGCGAGTCTTGATGCGGTGCCCCTTGCGCATGTCGAACCCGCACATGACACACAGCACCGACTGCTCCGACAACTCCGCCCCGCAGCCCTGACAGCGATTTACGCCCGCCCGCATGCCGACATCGTCCAGCAGGTCCGAGATGGACTGACCGTCCCCCGCCGTGCCCGACTTGGACTGCGCGGACTTTGGCTTCGCAATCAGCAGCGGGCCGCCACATTTCGGGCATTTGACCCGTTTTCCAACGAATTCGTCTTTGGCCGTCAGCTGCTGTCCGCACTGACAGGTAATATTGATCGGCATGGATCACCTGATTGTCGACCTGCCGCTCGGACTTCGCTGGTCCGCTCCCGTTGGTCGCTAAAAAAGTGTGACAAAACAGAATTCCGCAAGCTGCCCATCGCCAAGGCGACCAGTGGGGGGCACTCCACACCGGCAGCACCGATTGGCCGAAAACCCCAAACAAGTAGTAGTTCCCTATTTTGCGCGGAGTGTTTCCGTGAAACAAGGAGCGTTCGCGCCCGCCCGCCCGCGATGCGACAAGCGAGGCCCTACTGCCAAAATGGCAGTTCCCGGCAGACCGACGACGAGACGGCCGCGGTCTCAAGCTCGCCATGTCAGATCCCGGCGCCTCCGGCGAAGGGCGGGAGAAAAGTGCGGAAAAGCGTGATTTCTCCGTTTCCGAGAAGATTTGGCGCGGGAATTGCCTCTAGAGATGGGCCACGCGCTGTCCGTATAGCAATTTGGCAGCCGCTGCCGGGCCGTCTGTGGTCGGTCGGCGGGAATTGTTAGATATGCGAAACAACAATTGGAGGTGAATAGCACATGTCGACTGCGACAAAAAAGAAGTCATCTAAGAAAATCCGGCTCCAACCGCTCGGTGATCGCGTGGTCGTCGAGCGTGAAGCGTCCGAGGAGCGTACGGCTGGCGGCATCGTGTTGCCGGATAACGCCAAGGACAAACCAGCCCGAGGCACTGTGGTCAGCATCGGCGACGGCAAACTCCTTGACGACGGTCGACGCAATGCGATGCAAGTGAAGGTCGGCGATCGAGTGATTTTCAGCAGCTACGCGGGCGAGACGTTCAAGGTCAACAACCAGGAACTGTTGCTGATGCGAGAAGATGACATCCTGGCCATCATTGAGGGCTAGTTGGCAGTCCTGGAACGGGTGTTGATGCGGCTGCCGAGCGGCCTCGTCCCCCATGTCTGAAACGATTTTGCAGGTTGACGACGAAAGGGAACGTTTCAACCTGGCGTCGTTGGACCGGCAGGTGGCCCGTTGCCCGACCAGACGCACCGGGCAAAGGCAAGTCAATCGCAATGGCGAGTGGGGCCGCAAGCGTGCTTCATTTGTACAGCAAATTCAAGGGAGATAATTACTCATGGCGAAAATCATTGCTTTCGATCAGGAAGCGCGTGATGCAATCCGGCGTGGTGTTTCCAAGCTGGCGCGGGCGGTGAAGGTTACGTTGGGACCCAAGGGGCGGAACGTGATTCTTCAGAAGAGCTTCGGATCCCCGACGGTCACCAAGGACGGGGTGACGGTGGCGAAAGAAATCGATCTGGAAGACGTGTACGAAAACATGGGCGCCCGTATGGTGCGCGAAGTGGCCAGCAAAACCAGCGACGTGGCGGGTGATGGTACGACCACGGCCACCGTGTTGGCCGAAGCGATCTTCAATGAGGGCTTGCGCGGCGTCGTGGCCGGTGTGAACCCCGTCCAGTTGAAGCAGGGCATCGAGAAGGCTGTGGCAGACATGACCGAAAAGCTGCACAGCATGTCGATCAAAGTGAAAGACAAGGCGGCGATGGCCAACGTGGCTACCATCGCTTCGAATAATGATCGTGAAATCGGCGACCTGCTGGCGACCGCGATGGAGAAGGTGGGCAAGGATGGCGTCATCACGGTCGACGAAGGCAAGAGCCTGCAGACCGAGGTGGAGTGGGTTGAGGGTATGCAGTTTGATCGCGGATACCTCTCGCCTTACTTCGTGACCGATCCGAATTCGATGGAGGCGGTACTGGAAGACGCTTACGTGTTGGTGTTCGAGAAGAAGATCAGCAGCATCAAGGACATGGTTCCCTTGCTGGAGGCCGTGGTGCAACAGGGCAAGCCGTTGTTGATCGTGGCGGAAGACGTGGAAGGTGAGGCGCTCGCCACCCTGGTCATCAACCGGCTACGTGGGACGATGCAGTGCTGTGCCGTCAAAGCTCCAGGTTACGGCGATCGGCGCA
The DNA here is from genome assembly GCA_963700575.1 of uncultured Planctomycetota bacterium. Classification (GTDB taxonomy): domain Bacteria; phylum Planctomycetota; class Planctomycetia; order Pirellulales; family Pirellulaceae; genus JAJRVM01. The sequence continues at coordinate 96,264 of CAVOYC010000009.1, forward strand.
AGGCCATGATGGAAGATATCGCCATCCTGACCGGCGGTACCGCGATCTTCGAGGCGTTGGGGGTCAAGCTCGATTCGGTGACTCTGGGTGACCTGGGCCGAGCCAAGAAGGTGATTGTGGACAAAGACAACACAACGATCATCGAAGGGGCGGGCAAGAGTACCGACATCAAGGGTCGGATTGATCAGTTGCGGCGTGAAATTGACATCGCCACGAGCGATTACGATCGCGAGAAACTGGAAGAGCGTCTGGCCAAACTGGCTGGTGGCGTCGCCAAGGTGAATGTCGGTGCCGCGACGGAGAGCGAAATGAAGGAAAAGAAAGCCCGCGTCGAAGATGCCTTGCACGCCACCCGGGCGGCCGTGGAAGAAGGCATCCTGCCGGGTGGAGGCGTGGCCCTGCTGCGAGCTGCAGCACAGGTCAAGGCCGGCGACAAGCTGACCGAAGGCGAGTCAATTGGCTACAACATCGTGCTGCGGGCCTGCCGGTCTCCGCTGAGCATGATCGCCAGCAACGCCGGGCAAGACGGTGGAATCGTCTGCGAAAAAGTGATCGAGGGCAAGGGCAACTTCGGTTACAACGCCCTGACCGACGTGTACGAAGATCTGGTCAAAGCCGGTGTCATCGATCCCACCAAGGTCGTGCGCACGGCACTCGGCAATGCGGCAAGCGTCGCCACCCTGTTGTTGACCAGCGACGCCCTCGTGGCGGAAAAGCCCAAGGATGATAAGAACAAAGCCGGCCACGGCGGCGAGAACGACATGTACTAAGCCGACGCCGGCAGAAGTGATCTGAGGACAATCTGCCCTGCCCGGTCGTTTCGGCCGGGTGGGGCTTCTTCTTGCGCCTCCCCCGTGGCAGATGAGCAAGCGAGCCATTACGAGGCCAGAAGACGCCAGAACGGCGGCGGCATGCATCCTCACTCGTCGCGGCGCAGACTCACATTGGGGTCGATCTGCGATTGAGCCCACCAGTTCTTCCAGGCTTGTTTATCATAACTGAAATTGACGCCGCCCGGCGTCAGACTGGTCAAGGCAATCAGGACCTGGCGATTGGGCAGATCCTTCTCGATGATCCTCGGTCGGCCTCCCGGCTGAAACGATGTCCCACCGCTAGGGCTGAACCCGGCGTTGAGGCTTCCTGGCGCTCCGCCAGCAGCGATCGTGAACTTGTGTTTGGTGACCACCGCGTCAATGAGTGGTGGAATTGCTGCCGGATCGCCGAGCCTGCCCAGCGCCCAGCCCGCTTGATTGACGACGTAGTTGTCTTTGTCGCCAAGCGATCGCGACAGAACGGCCACGGCCTGTGACGTATCGTTGCTGCTGAGGGCCTCAATGGCGCGTTCGCGGACTTCCTGATCGGGGTCCTTCATCACGCGCCCCAGCAATGCGGCGGCCGCGTTGGGGTTGTTGAACTTGCCCAGCACCTCGATGTAAATGAGCTTAAGCGGCTTCACTTCATCCTTGTCGCTCAACATTTCCGCCAGTCCCGTGACGGCATATGCGCTGTCCACGGCTCGGATTTGTGCCAACGCTTCGGCACTGTCGTTGCGTCCGCGAGCGATCGAGGATCGCCAGACACGCAGCCGCTTGCGCCATTCCCTTTCTTCCAGCGCTTGCCGCTCTTGGCGGGCGTCAAGCTCAACTTCCTGTGGCAGGCGCCAGGAACCTTTGTGACGTACGTATCCCTGGTTCGCGAGCCACTCGTCGGCTTTGATCCATTCGCCGTTGACCTGACTGTAACCGAGCGCGTGGCGGGCGTCGGAATGGTTAGGCTCGAACTCCAGGACTTTCCTCAAATGGAATTCACGCTGCGGCTTCAAGCCAGCCTTCCGACACTGTTCAGCCATCTCCCAATGGCCGTCTTTCGTGTCGGGGACCTTGGGAAGCTCGGCTTCATAACGCAGCAAGGCGTCCGACTTGACGACCACGCGTTCAACTTGACTGGAAGACAGAGTGACGCGTCCGCCGGCAACCGTTTCTACCTCATACATCAAGTGCGGTTCGCGATCACGATTGAGCCACTCGCCCTCGATACGTCCGCCGTTGGTGAGAATGAAAACCTCCGCCCGTAACTCGTAGGACGGCAGCAGGGCGCCCAGCAGCATCAGTGTCGGTATGACACACATTCTCATGAGTTTCCTCCCCGGTCGTTCACCCCTCGCAGACTCGATGGTGCGACACGGTTTTTTGGGGGCGAGCACCTCCAGCCAGCGGCCCGGAAACGGGCCCAGAAACCGACAGTGCAGATCACAAGCCCGCGCGACAACCCTGTTACCAGTATATTACCGCATACTCCGGCCTGGCAAATCGATCGTTTCCGCGCAACGCCTGCCCCGTGCGTGCTGACGATCATCCGGATTATGCGGCACTGCGGGTGGAATGCCCTCCCAGCGGTGGTGCGCAAGGAGCGGCCACCCGGCCGCATTGTGGGGCAGGCTTCCACGCCGGTCGCAAGTGCCCTCCCGGGCCCAGGAGAACCGCGAACGTCCAAATTCCGCACTTTCGCAGATTGTTGAGGAGCACGCGAGTTCCGGGGACGTGAGATATATTGCGCGGCGAAGAGCACGTCGCATGAGAACGCTGTTCACGTGAGGATACGAGGGCGGGAATGGAGGACGCACCGTGCCGCCGAGAGGACGTCGAACGTCGAACTTCGAAGTTCTCTTCGCTGAGCAATTCATCCGGCGTCGTCCGAACGCGCATCTGCGGTGCTAGAATTCGCGGAAGTCCAGAAGTTTGACGTTCGAGGTTCCCTCTCGCGCCGGAGGAGACTCCGCGGCAGGCGGCTACGCTTCACACCAAGACGGATGCTACCTCTCTGGACGTCTGTACATCTCACGCCGAACCGCTTGAGGGCCCTGCCCGTCACTCCCTCACTCGTCCGTACCCAGCTTTTTGCGGACAAATTCCACCTCGGGTGCAACCGTAGCGTTTTTGGCAACCAGGGTCTCCTGCACGTAACGCTGTGGTTCCGAAGCACCAGGGACGCGAAAGCGGTCCCCTTTCTGCAGAATGGGTCGCGCTTCGGGCATGGCGCCAAAAACCCGCGTGCCGGCGGCCTGGCAGGGATACCAATGGCCACCGCCCTGTTGGTCTTCCAAATAGAACTCCGGATAACAATGACCGGGTACCCAGACGGCGCGGGCCGGAATTTTGGCCACGCGGCACATGGCCACAAAAAGCGACGTCAACTCCTCGCAGTCACCGTAGCCATCGTCTAGTGCTCGTCGTGCACTCTTGATATGGCGATCAAAACGGTACTCGATTCTGTCGCGCACCCAATCGAAAATCGCCTCGGTCTGTTCCCAACCGGACTCCTTTCCCGCAATGGCCTTTTGAGCCGATTCAATGATCAGGGGATCTTCGCTCTCAATATAGGGACTTGGTTCGAGATATTTTTTCATGTCCCGCGGCAGATCTCGGGGCACACGCAACTGGCTCGTATCTTGTGGCGTGACGATGTCGCGTTTCACGATTTCCATTGTGACCAGCGCGGTTGCCTGGTCGCCTGCCGTCAGACGCGGGATGCTGACCGTCATCTGCTTGACCCCGTCCTCGAGCACGCGATAGCGCACGGATCGCACGTGACGTGAGGCCTGCGAGTCGACAATTTCAACATCCTGCTCGGGCCATGGCATGGGCACCGGCATCGTGGCCACAATGCCCGTAATCGGACCACGAGCACGTACGACCACGCCGAGCTGCCAACGCTCGGTCCGCGGATTAGTCATGCGGATGGCCCCCTGGGAGTCGGCCGCCGCGTAAGGTTCCGCACCCCAGGTAGCACCACATCCCCAAGCGACGAGAATGCCCCACAGTAAGGTGTGGTACCCGCACGCAGCTGGTCTAAGGGTCGGCAATAAGTCGATCATTGTTGAGTTCTCTTCCAGCAACCAACGTGCTCGACGGGCTGTCCGGGCCGAGCGGCAGCTCGTCATTGATTCGAGGCCCCCAGCACATCAGCTGTTGCAGCAAGTAACGTCAGGTTCGGACGAGGCAGACTTGAGGCGTGAGAAGACGCCTTCGACAGCGGACCGGTCCTCGATCACGGGTCGCACTCCGCAACGCTACTTCACCGCAACAACTTCCCGAACGAAGGAGACCCTCGGCTTCTGACCCGACTTCACTTTCAGGTGTTCCGGCACGAAACGCTGCGGTTCCTTGACTTCGGGAACACGCACATTGTCTCCCTTCTGGAGAATGATATAGGGCGACGACACGGTACCGAAGACGGTCTTTTCTTTGAATTCACAGGGGAACCATTGCCCTGTCGTTTCTCCATCTTCGTTTTCCTGATCGCTTTCGCTTTCCAGATAGAACTCAGCGTAGCAATAGCCTGGCACCCAAACGATGCGCGCCGGAATCTTGCTGGCTCGGCAAAGTGCAATGAACAGACCGGCCAGGTCTTCGTGGTTGCCCTTCTTGGCTCGCAGCGTTTCGAGCGAGCCTTTCAGCGGATCATTCGTGTGCTCAACCGTATCCCGCACCCAATCATGAATCGCTTGCACTTTTTCCCAGGCCGTTTCTTTGTCCACGGTGAGCTCCTTGGCCGTGGAGCGGATCTTGGCATTGCGACAATCGATGTAGGGACTACTGCCCAGGCATTTCCGTACATCACGAGGCATGTCTTCGGGAATGCGGTAGATGCTCGTGTCGCTCGGCGGCGGTGCCGTGCGCCGAGTGACCTCAAAGGTTACAGACCGCCTCCGCCTTTTCGCCCGCCTCTAGACGGGGTACGACGATCAGCATCTGCCGGACTCCATCATCGAGCTCGCGATAGCGGCTCTGACGAATCGTATCCGAAATACGTTCGTCGATGATCTTCACATCCTGTTCCGGCCACTGCGTCGGAACGGAGAATGTGCCGAAGATGCCGAAGCAGGGGCCCAAAGCGGCTTCCACCTCGATGCCGACTTTCCAGCCTTGAGTCCGTTCTGCCTCACGCGGCGATTCGGCACCCTGCAGCTGGAATTCCATGGGAGTGCCAAACTGCGACCACCCCGCCGAGGCAGGCAGCAACAGACAACAAAACAAGACTGTGGGAGGTAGGACTCTGGCCATCGTGCTCCCCTCTCCGAAATTTTTTCACGTGGGGTAGGTTCAACGCGCGCAACGTGCTGGTAGGTCTTCACCAGCCGCGCACATTCCCGTCGTCCATCTCTTCAATTGTAACTCGCCGAAAATCTTCTGCTGGCGCAAGATCAGCCGGAAGGGGGAGGCCAGACAGCAGGGAAACGGGGTCTTAGTCGGCTCGCCTTGCCAGGAAGATGGGGCTCTGGCACGCAGCGTCCTGGTCTGGCGAACTCGGCGTCATGCTTGGGACCCCGGAGGGTCCCCTGGAAAAACGCCGGCCACGTGGCACGGACCGGCAGAAGGCGACTTGGATCGCCACGTGGATCTGAGACGCGGGGGCCGAACACCAAGACCGCCGCGGGACGACGCTTCAGGATAGCACGTCGTCCCGCCGGCGGACTCGCTTTGCCGGGAGGGGCGAAGCGGGGGTGAGATTACGGTGTGCCCGGTAAGAGGGTCCCTGGCAACGATTCCATCGTTGACGGAACCATGGAGGCTCCGGGCACCATCATCGGGTCACAATTCGACTCATACATAGGCGTACAGGGTGGAGCACACGGCTCACACTGAGCGCCTCGATTGCGCAGGCACCAACTGGACGGTCCTCGACAACCGCTGACGGCCGCGACCGTCACAACCAGAACAAATGTTAATAAAGCTAGCCTCTTCATCGCATACTTCTCCGCACAGGCAACATGCATCAACCACGGGGACTGTGGGCCTCACAACTCTACACCACTTGCTACGATGTGCAAATTCAACGGTGGTATTTTTTCCACATTTATCCTCACTCGCCTCAACACACTACGTTGAAAAGATGCTACATTTTCACAGCTGGAATGTCGGGCTATGAATCAACGAACGTGGGAGTGGCAATCGCGCATCATCGAGATTGCTCCCTATTTGCTCGTACATTGTTTGTGAGTTCCGATTCCATGAACTGCCAGCGAAGCTGCCGGGCAGCGGTTCTCGTTGGAAAGCGCCGTTGTGTTCACGCTCTGCAACCTGATCAAGACAATCCTCCCCATGCACTTCCAACCAGAGACGTTGATACCTGCTGAGACCCGCGCCGCGGAGCGTGGCTTCTCATACTCGATGCCCGCGCGCGTTCGATCAAGCGCGCGACACCTCTGTTCGTCTGCAGCTGCGTTCATCGTCGTCCTGGGTCTGGTGACATCAGCTGTGGCAAGCCCTGCGTGTGCGGAGCGTCCGCAAGATGAGATCTGGCTTGTTTCCGCGCGACAAGTCGGTTGCCTTGGTTCGGGTGACGTCCCCCATCTACCGACGCAGCGGTACGATGACCAGTCAGGATGGAAGGAAGCCGACGTCGCCGAAATTTTTCAGCCGTCAACACCGGACCAGATGCTGGTCATCTTCATACACGGCAACCGCGTCGAGAGCACTCAAGCTGCCTGCGAGGGACGTTACGTCTACCGCTTGATCACTTCGCGAATCGAGGATCCGGTCTCGATTCGTTTCGTGATCTGGTCCTGGCCGAGCGCTCAAATCCGCGGCCAGCTGCGCGATGTGCGCGTCAAAGCCGAACGCACCGAAATCGGGGGATACTGTCTGGGCTGGTTCTTGGCCCAGCTTCCCGAAGAACAGCGTGTCAGTCTGCTCGCCTACAGCTATGGGGTGCGCATCGCGACCGGGGCGTTGCACCTGCTCGAAGGCGGTCAGCTTTCCGGTCGCGCACTGGCGTCCCCTGACGGTCGAGCCTTTCACGTGAGACTGGTGATGTTGGCGGCGGCACTTCACAACTATTGGCTTCGACCAGGCGGCTATCACGACCTGGCCGTCTCGCACATCGACTATCTGTTGAACCTGTACAATTGTTGTGACCCGGTGCTGAAGCGGTACCCGTTGTTGTACAAGGGCTCGCGCGCCGATGCTTTGGGTTTTACCGGCATGTACACGCGGGACCTGGGGCCGACGGCTGAGTTGATTGAGCAGCATAGTTTCTGTCGCAAGTCACATGCTGCCATCTACTACCTGCAAGAATGCCAGTTCCGGCGGCGCATGCAGCAGGTCCTGCTTTGGCGTCCGGTCCAGGCAGGCGATCCTGTGGGCGAGGCTTCTTCGTCGGTGACGCTCGGAAACTGAGGCTCGATACAGGCGGCCGAGGATGGGAAAGCCGACCCGGAGAATGGGCGGATGCCACCCGGAGCCGAGAGCGAACCATCACCGACTCCTTTGGTGACACTGCAGGTCGCGCGACACCGGCGTCGCTCCCTCTGTAGTCGAATCGGCGAGTGGACGCTACGATGATCGGGGGATTCGCGGTCCGGCAGCGCGTCGGGACAGTGGCTCCCTACGGTAGCTCCCTTCTAATTAGCCAGAGTTTTCATGAACCCACCGCTCGCCTATTTCAACGGCGATTTTCGTCCCGCTTCCGAGCTGGCTCTGTCGATCGAAGATCTCGGCGTCCTGCAAGGAGTCGCTGTCAGCGAACGGTTACGCACGTTTCGCGGTACGCTGTTTCACCTGCACGACCATCTCGAGCGGCTGGACAACTCGCTGCGAATCATCGGGCTTTCGCTGGATGTTTCGCTGGAACAGATTGGCCACATCGCTCAGCAACTTGTCTCCACCAACGGCACACTGCTGACCGAAGGTGATGATCTCGGCCTGTGCATCTTCGCCACGCCTGGTGTCCCGACCGTAACGCGTTGGACCATCGTGATTCACACGTACCCGCTGCCATTCGGCCAGTGGTCGACTTATTACACACAGGGACAGGCACTCACCGAGACCGGAATCCGCCAAGTGCCTGCCTCGTGCTGGCCGCTCGAGCTAAAATGTCGCAGTCGCATGCACTACTACCTGGCGGACCGCGCCGCTCATCAGATGCATCCCGGGTCGCGCGCGGTCCTGCTGGACGGAGACAGCTTTGTGTCGGAGGCGTCCACGGCAAATCTTCTCTTTTACCGTGACACGGAGGGACTTGTCTCGCCATCGCTGCACAGAATTCTACCTGGAGTCACTTTGTCCGTGCTGACGAATTTGGCGGCCCAGCTCGGCATTCCCGTTCACTACCGTGACTTTCGACTGGATGAGCTGGAAACGGCGGATGAGATCCTGTTGTGTAGCACCTCTCCTTGCGTGTGGCCAGTGACGCAACTCAACGGTCAGCCGACGGGCCGCGGCGCCGATGGCCCCGTGCTGCGTCGCCTGCTGAATACATGGAGCGAGCTGGTGGGATTGGACATTGCCGCGCAAGCCCAGCAGTTCTCCTGGCGCCGCTGACATGGTGGCCGAGCTGCCATCTCTTGTGCGCGAGGAAGCCCGTTCCACCATGGACGAGTGCTTTGTCAACTCCAAGAATTGGGGGGAAGCGTTGTTCTCGGCCCGACCGTAATTCTTAAGCCCGATAAAGCACTACTCCAACATTTCCAATGCCTCATTGATCGGCTTCATGTAGAGATTCATGAACATGTAAAAGATGGCGTACACGAGCAACGCGCCGACCAACCCCCAGATCAGCATCGAGGCGGCGACGGCCAGCGCAGTGGTGGCCGTCTCGGCTTGCCGCTGATAGTCCTCGGAAAGGCGGGAAAGCGATTCGCTTTCTGTCCCCGACAACTCCGCATTCTGCAAAGACGTCAGAAAATCGTGGGTAAACGTTCCCGTCTTCTGCAACGCCTCGTAGAACTGTCCCCCACGTACAATCACCGCCTCCGCCGCGTCCATATGACGGGTGAAATAGGCGTTGTGCGTGCTCTGCAGCGCCATCCGAATCGCGCGCGACGCGTCGATACCCGCGTCCAGCGCCAGTGACAAGGTCCAGGCCAGCCGCGCCATCGCCATGGTCTTGATCGAGCTGCCCACCACGGGGATGCGCATGATAAGCTGACCGGGCCAGGGCCCGAACCAGCCACGCAGCAAGCCACGCGCGGCCAGCGCGACAACCGCGAAAGCCGTCAGCACCACGGCGGCATAGATGACGACTCCGCGCGTACCCGACAGGCCGAATACCTCGACGGATGACCCCAGTGCTCCCAAGATGAAAATCAGCAGTCCAATGACCAGAATGGCGACGATCAGCTGCAGGGACGGCCAGAGGATCCCGAGCAGAAATACGCGTCGAAGACGCGCGATGTGACGATAATGGTCCTCCATCCGCAACAGGACCGATTCCAGCCGTCCGGTTTGCTCTCCCACATCGACCAGCTCGCACACCAGCGGCGGGAAGTAGCGACCGCAATCCCTCATTCCCTCCGCCAGGCTCGAGCCCTTACCAACCATTTCGGCGACATGGGTCATGTGCCGCCGGTAGGCGGATGTGCCATAGGTCGCTTCCCGATTCAGGACGCCCATGATGTCGACGCCGGCATTGAGTGACGTGCCCAGCCGGTGGCACATTTTCGATGATTGTCCGATGCTGATTTGCGCCATGGCAGTGATTCGGTTTCGGAGGAGGTTTCTTGCGTGGCAAGCGATACCCTGGCAGTGGTCGTGGTCGCTGAGGCCCTGCCGGCGGTCTACCCTGGTAGCATATATTCTCCGAGCGGGCCTGGATAGCAACCCACTGGTGGGCCCCAAGCCAAGGCGACGCGAATTTGCTACAATCGCGGCGTCGCGTGGACTGACACCCGGAACCAAAGCTCGTCCCTATGAAAAAATGGGATACCGTTGCGATCGTCGGTGTGGGCCTTCTGGGAGGCTCTATCGGGCTTGCGCTGCTGCAGGCGCGAACTGGCGCGACGAGTGGTCGGCATTGGCCGCCGCACGTCAAGCCTGCGCAAGGCCGAGCAATGCTCGGCGGTCACCACGACTACCACACACCTGGCCCGCGGCGTGGCCGACGCGGATCTGGTGATCGTCTGCACGCCTGTCAGCAACATCGTGGACCACGTGTGCGAGGTCGCCGCCCACGCTCCCTCGTTGGCCTTGATCACGGATGTCGGCAGCACAAAAGCCCGCATCGTGCTGCAGCTGCAGGAGCGACTCGATTCGCAGGTGCGATTTGTCGGGAGCCACCCTTTGGCCGGTAGCGAGAAAACCGGTCCGGAAAACGCCTCGGCCGACCTCCTGCAGGACAAAACAACGGTTCTCACGCCGACCCCGGCATCGGACCCGACGTGCGTGGATCGCATCGGCGCGTTCTGGCGTTCGCTGGGCTCGCGCGTGGTGCGCATGTCGCCCGAGGCACACGACGCGGCCATCGCCATGACGAGTCATGTGGCACATGTCGTCGCCGCAGCTCTGGCCGTCGCGACATCCGACGACGGGCTTCCGTTGGTGGCCACGGGATGGAGAGATACCACGCGAATCGCTGCCGGCGATCCGCAACTGTGGCTGCAGATCTTATTGACAAATCGGGACGAGGTCTTGAAGTCGCTGGACACGTTTGGGAAAGTGCTCTCAAATTTTCGCGATGCTCTTGAGCGCCGCGACGAAGCCCAGCTTTTGCAACTCTTGGATGCAGGAAAAAAGACACGTGACTCTGTGGGAAGTTGACATTTACCCCGCCCCGGGGCAACCCGATATCGCCGCTCACGCCATCGCGGCGGGAGCGGCTGACCTGGGCCTGTTTGATGAGCACGTGGCCGTCCGAACGGCGCGTGGATATCTGCTCGAGGGAACGTTGGGACGCGATCAGGTGGAGCGTCTGGCGCGGGAGTTGCTGGCGGACGACATCGTCGAGCGAACCGTGATCGGACAGGTTGGCGACGAGTCCCTGTGCCTGCCACCCGATGGTTGCTCGCTGGCGGTGCATGTGCTTCCCAAACCGGGTGTGATGGATCCGGTGGCTCAAAGCGCTCTCAAAGCGATTGCCGACTTCGGGATCGTCGTGCCCAGCGTCCGCACGGTGAAGAAAGTATGGCTCTCCGAACTGCCCGCCGACAAACTGGCGGCACTGCGCAGCAAGGTACTGGCCAATGACTCGATCGAACAGGTGATTGTGGGGCCCCTGGAACTGACCCGGCTGGACATGGGTCAACCCTACGAATTCGAACTGCTGGATGTCCCGATTCGCGAACTGGATAACGGCGGCCTGCAACAGCTCAGCAAAGACGGCCAACTGTATTTGACACTCGTCGAAATGCAGACGATTCAGCGGTATTACGCCGAACTGGGTCGGGATCCGACGGATGTCGAGCTGGAGACGCTGGCCCAGACGTGGAGCGAACATTGCAGCCACAAGACGCTTGCGGGCCGCATCGCTTACACCGACGAGAAGGGAACGCGTCATTTCGAGAATATGCTGAAGGAGACGATTTTCGCCGCCACGCAGGAACTGCGCCAGCGCATGGGAGACGAAGACTGGTGCGTGAGCGTTTTCAAGGATAATGCCGGCGTCATCCGATTTGACGATCGTTACAACGTGGTCTTCAAGGTCGAGACCCACAATCACCCGTCGGCGTTGGAGCCATACGGCGGCGCCAATACGGGCATCGGAGGAGTCATTCGCGATCCCCTGGGGACCGGGTTGGGAGCCAAACCGATCTGCAACACCGATGTATTCTGTTTCGCGCCGCCCGACACACGCTCGGATCAACTGCCCCCCGGGGTCCTGCATCCTCGGCGTGTGATGCAGGGAGTCGTCTCGGGAGTGCGGGACTATGGGAACCGCATGGGCATCCCAACCGTCAATGGCGCGGTCTATTTTGACGACCGCTATCTCGGGAATCCGCTCGTCTATTGCGGTACCGTGGGTCTCCTGCCATGCGACAAGTCCAGCAAACAACCGCGGGCCGGCGATCACATCGTGGCTGTCGGAGGACGCACGGGGCGCGATGGAATTCATGGCGCGACTTTCAGCTCGGCGGAATTAACTAGTGAAAGCGAAACGCTTTCCGGGGGCGCCGTTCAGATCGGCAATGCCATTACGGAAAAAATGCTGCTCGACGTCGTACTTGTCGCGCGCGATCAAGGACTCTACAGCGCGATTACCGATTGCGGTGCCGGAGGTTTCTCGAGCGCCGTCGGCGAAATGGGCGAGGACCTCGGGGCGGAAGTCTGGTTGGATGCCGCACCGCTGAAGTACGAAGGCTTGTCGTATACCGAGATCTGGATCTCCGAAGCCCAGGAACGCATGGTGCTGTCGGTGCCTCCCGAGCAGTGGGGAGCATTCAAGACGCTCTGTGACTCCGAAGGAGTGGAGGCCGTGATCATCGGCACGTTTGTCGAGACGGGACGACTGCGACTGTACTACCATGGGACGCGGGTCGCGGATCTTGATATGCGGTTCCTGCACGAGGGCCGGCCTCCCATTGTGCGCGACGCACACTACAGTCCGCAGCCGGTGAAACCGTTGCGGGTCCCCACCACCGCCGATGCTGCCGCCGACCTGCTGAGCATTCTCGGATCGCTGAACGTCGCCAGCAAGGAATGGGTCATACGTCAATACGACCATGAGGTACAGGGCGGAAGTGTGATCAAGCCGCTGGTGGGTGTGGCCAATGATGGTCCCGGCGACGCGGCCGTGGTGCGGCCGGTGCTGGATTCACAGCGAGGGCTGGTCATCTCCTGCGGCATGAATCCTTGTTACGGCCACCTCGATCCCTACGACATGGCGGCCAGCGCGATCGACGAATCGATCCGCAACTGTGTCGCCGTCGGCGCGGATCCCAACCGCATCGCCATTCTGGACAATTTCTGTTGGGGCTATACCGACCGAGCGGAAACACTCGGTTCGCTCGTGCGCGCGGCGCTGGCCTGTCACGACGTGGCCATCGCCTTAGGGACACCTTTCATTAGCGGAAAAGACAGCCTGAACAACGAATTCAGCTTCTTGGACGAAGAGGGGAACAAGCAAACCATCGCCATTCCTGCCTCGCTTCTCATCAGCGCACTGGGACAAGTCGAGGACGTCCGACAATGTGTGACGATGGACCTGAAAGAACCAGGCAACCGGCTGTACCAGGTGGGTGTCACCGGCCAGGAGTTGGGAGGATCGCATTTTGCCAAGATCCACCAATTGGCTGGTGGACGGGCCCCGCGGGTGGACCCCATTGCCGCCCGCCGGCTTTTTGCGGCGGTGCATCAGTCCATTCGCTCCGGCCTGGTACGGAGCTGCCACGACTTGAGCGAAGGGGGACTGGCGGTAGCGCTGGCCGAGATGGCCTTTGCCGGTGGCTGGGGACTCGATGCCGACATTGCCTTGTGCCCACATAATCTGGGCCAGCTGGATGCATCAACTTACGTCGCGGCACTCCTTTTCTCGGAATCGAACACACGCTTTGTTTGCGAAGTCCGGCCTGATGCCCAGCCCGCGTTCGAGACACTGATGAACCGCAGCGAAGTGCCCTGCGCGGCCATCGGCACGGTACTGGCCGCACACCACGTGACGCTGAAGTTGTCCCCAGCTGGTGCTACACAACGAGTGATATTGGACCTTCCGCTCGAACAACTGAAAGAAGCCTGGCAGGCTCCTTTACGTTGGAGCTGAGCATCCGCGTCGCTCGCTCCTGCCCACCGTGGCGCCGACGCTTTTTGAGACTTGGGTAATCACACGCAACTCGCAAGCAGTTCTAGACAAGTTGAAAGCCAAGCCATTATGCCCAACCCCCGTGTTCTGATACTGCGTGCCCCCGGCACGAATTGTGATCATGAAACGGCCTACGCTTTTGAGAAGGCGGGTGGTCAGCCGCAACTGGTCCACATCAACCGGCTACTCGAGAGCCCCCAATTGGCCACCAATTACCAGATACTCTGCCTGCCCGGCGGCTTCAGCTATGGTGACGACATTGCGGCAGGCCGCATTCTGGCCAACCAGATTCGGCATCATCTGCGCGACGCGATCAACGAGTTCAAGGTCGCCCAGAAACTGGTGTTGGGAATTTGCAACGGATTTCAGGTGCTCATCAAGTCCGGAATACTGCTCCGCGATGACGAGGAAAAAGGGGCTCCCGTCACGCTCACCTGGAACGATTCGGGACGATTTGAAGATCGGTGGGTGAATCTCGTGACGGATCGCAATCTCGTGAGCAATCAAGGGCAGTGCGTCTTTCTGGCAGGTATTGAACGAATGTATCTCCCTATCGCACACGCCGAAGGGAAAGTGGTGGTTCGCGAGGCGGACGTACTGACGAGCCTGAAAGAGCAAGGTCAACTGGCTTTGCGGTACTGCGATCAGACAGCCGGTCTCTGTGATGATCCGCTTCCGTTCCCCGTCAACCCTAACGGGTCGGTCGCCAATGTGGCCGGGCTTTGCGACGAGACAGGACGGGTGTTCGGCCTGATGCCGCACCCGGAAAGGCACGTCGAACGGACCCATCATCCAAGGTGGACGCGCGGTGAAGGACAGGAGCCGGGCGATGGCCTGCCGGTCTTCCAGAACGCCGTGGGGTACTTCGCCTGACACGGCTGAATGACGTGAAACGCCAAATGCTCGAGCTGGAATCGACAGCGCACTAAGGAACGGTTCCACAATAACTTCGGCGTTTCCTACAGCGGGTGCCACTGGCTGAGCGAGCGCACAAATCGTAACTATCACCACGGGTCGTCAATCGCGAGCGGAGCCAGTGCTGTCTGGGACTCGCTGGCACTCGATGATGCTTCGAACCGTCACGAGCGCTGGCTCGGCTCGCGGTAAGCGTTTCTCGTTGTTGGCAAAGTCTTCGGCGCTCGCTCAGGAATTTGGCACCCATCCAATATACGGAAGTTATTTTTGAGTCATCCCCTAAGCGTCCGGACCTAACTACGTTGCCTCCGGGAATGCCGCGCTTCACGCTTCGCTTTTCGCCGCGGCGCGCGGGGATCGCGGATATCCCGAATGAAGTCGATGCGGCGCCGCGCGGCTTGCATGGCCGTAACCCGACTCGGAAATCCCTTCAGATACTCGTCCCGCTGCGCCAACGTGTCCGTAATCCGGACACTGAATTGCTCGCGCCGAATCGTCAACCCCAGTGTGCAGTGCTCGATCATGATCTCCCAGGTGCGATAGATCTCGTGCTGCACCGTCTTGAGGCCCGTGTGGGAACGATGTCCCGTATCGAAACGGTATGAACGGGTGTCGCTGGGGGAACGTCGGTGAAACATTGGCTTTCGGCTCGTCGAATGCAGCCTTATCTCGCCCGACCTTGGATTGACCGCAAGACATCCACTCCGCAGGCGAGCTCGGCTCTGGGGTTTTGAGAACCATCCTTCGGTTTTCTCTTATCGGCAAATGGATCGGGCAGTCAATACCATTCGTGACTCATCGGCTCCTACCGGTTACGTTAGCTCATCTGAAATGAATGTCGCAGACATCGTTCGTGCACGTGTCGACTCGACCAAAACGGTAACGTCGTTTGGCAAACTGACGGTACGCCCACTGCCAGAAGTTCAGAGACCAGGGAATGTGGAGCAAAGGGGCAAGCAGCCACAGTCGGGGCAATCGCCGACTTAAGTACCGAATCGCGGCAGCCCCCCCGTATCGTTGACCTTGGAAAGTGACCAGATACATCTGCTCCATCAGTTGATCGTGCGTCAGATCGGGGCATAGCCGGGCGGCCCGAGGATCGTGCAGCGAGACAAACGCGATTCGCCCGCGACCGTCAAATTTTTCTAGACGCTCCACCTGCGCCGTGCAGAACTTGCATTGGCCATCATAAATTACGATATCCGCGCCCGGTCTTTCACGAGGATCGGCCACGGGCGGGTTGTTCTCTAGCTTGTCCATCATTCTCGCCTTCTCTGATTCGGCCACGCACCAATGCGTGCCGGCCAATCAATCGACCCTAACTCTGCATACAAGAGATCTGTGACACCGCGTGGACGTCCGTGCTCCTCGTTGGAGTTTGCAGCTGGAGGGTCGATGCAAGCACCGTGGCCCCCTGAAGACCCACGAGCAGACAGGGTGCATTCGCCCAATTCCAGGCAAAATATCCTGATCAATCCTACTGAGGCGGCGGAGCGTTGATCGTCATCACGCGCGTTGATCGTGATAAGGATCGGCGAAACAATCACTGACAGATCTTTTTTTGCCCCTCACCGTTATCCTCTCCCCCGCTATTCGCTGCGCGGCGGAGAAGAGACGATACGACAGTTATTGCTTCGTCGATCCTAAGTTAAAGTCAAGTAGCCAAATTCTTACACCGGGCTAGGTGAACCGTAAACGGGCCGGGAGTTTAACCCGGATTATTCGCTGAGGATCGGCGAAACAACAACTGGCAGATTTTTTCTTGCCACTCACCTCTATCCTCTCCCCCGCTATTCGCTGCGCGGCGGGGGAGAAGAGACCATACGACAGTTATTGCCTCGTCGATCCTAAACCAGTCAGGCAGCCGGGCGAGACGTGCCGCAGATGATTCCTCACGCGTCCATTTTCCGGCACCCGGAGTGATCCGGCACACTGAGAAAGACTGTATTGACGGAGTTAATGCGCTGGCGACACCCGGGCGCGCGATCTGGACTCAAGCTCCAGCAATGATCCTGGTCAACACTAATGGTAGCGCCAAGGTCCGTGGTCAGGCCTACGTGGCCTCCCAACTCGTGATGAGAGTGACGACTGAAACCCGCAAATGGGGGGAGGCGACAGCAAAACACGCGTTGTCGCGTGAATTTCCGCTACCGGAGAGACGACGGCCCCTATAATGGTCGGTCTGAGCATACAGGTCCCCACTGTGAGGTCGGTCAAACACCGACCTTCCTCCGCAGTTTGGCGAGAAAACGAGAGACACCGTCTATGGATTCGATACGAGACCAGATTCGTCGAGCCCATCGACGTCTATTGTTGAACCGACTCGTTGAGTCGGTGACGTGGGCCACCTTTGCCTCCCTCCTCTTGGCGTTGGTGGCCATCGCGGTTCCGAAGATCTGGGCGATAGGTCTTCCGGATGGCCAGGCCTGGTCGGTGGCCTGGATCGTTGGGGCTCTGGTTTTTGGCATTTCCACCGGCGTTTTGTGGGCTGTGCTGCGCCAGCGTGGCGAACTGGATGCCGCGATCGAAATCGACCTGCGCTATGGGTTAAAGGAGCGTATTGCGAGCGCTTACTCGCTGTCGGCTGAGCAACGGGAGACGGAGGCGGGACGGGCGTTACTGGAGGATGCCACGCGTCGCGCGGCCCGCATCGATGTGCGGGAGCGATTTCGCCCCCAATGTGGTTGGCAGCCGTTGCTTCCCATTGTCACGGTCATCGCCGTGTTTCTCATCGCATTTCTGGTTCAAGATGCGGCTTACGAAGAGGCCGCAGCGGCGGCTGGAGCCAACGAGCCCGCGAAACAACAAATCAAAAAATCGGTGGCGGAGCTCAAGAAGCGGCTCGCCGAACAGAAGAAGAAGGCCGAAGCTACGGGTCTCAAGGAAGCCGACACACTGATCACCCAAATGCAACGTGCGGTCGACGAACTCGCCACGAAAGAGGTGGATCGCAAAAAGGTACTGGTGAAGCTGAATAATCTGACGCAGCAGCTGGCCGAGCGTCGTAAGGATGTGGAGAGCGGGGAAAAGACTCGCGATATGCTCAAGCAGCTACAGAACACCCAACGAGGCCCGGCAGAACGTATCGCCAACGCCTTGAAAAAGGGCGATATGGATCTGGCCATGGACGAACTCCAGAAGCTGAGCGACAAATTGCGCAGCGACAAGCTGACGCCAGAGGAAAAGCAGCAGCTCGTCAAGCAGTTGCAGCAGCTTGGCAAGGAACTCGAAAAAATGCTCGGCGACCGCCAGGAATTGGCGCAAAAACGGCGTGAGTTGCAGCAGCGGATCGACCAGTTGAAGAAGCAGGGGAATCTAGCCGAAGCCGGCGAGATGCAGCACAAACTGGATCAAGTCCAGCAGCAGCTCGACGCCATGGATCAGCAGAATCCTCAGATGCGGCAGCTGCAGCAACTGGCGGATCAGCTGGGGGAATGCGCGTAAAGGCATGCAAGCCGGAAATGGCCAACAAGCGGCTCAGCAGCTAGATCAGTTGGCCACCCAGTTGCAGCAGATGCGGCAGCAGTTGCAAAGTTTAGAGACACTCGACCAGATGATGGACGAGATTGCGGGCGCCAAAGCCTCGATGAATTGCAGCGAGTGCGGCGGAGCAGGTTGTGAAGCGTGCCAGGGTGGAGCCATGGCTGGCGACGGCAGATTCAGTGAAAAGCCGGGACGCGGCATGGGAGAAGGACGCGGCATGGGAGAGCGTCCGGAAGAAAAGACGGAAACGGGCGGGTATCGCACGCGAGTTGGTGCGGATCCGCGACAGGGCGAGGCGGTTCGCGTGGGCGACGCCAGTGGTCCTAATGTGGCCGGAAAATCGCGTGAACAAGTCAGGGACGAAATTGCCAGTTCATTCAGCGAAGATCCCGATCCTTTAATCCATCAGCAATTGCCACGCCGCGAACGCGAGCAAACGCGGGAGTACTTCGAGTTGCTGCGCAAGGGCGATTAGCCGCGATGATTTACACAGGGTGGGTCAGTCGGCAATACAGACAGCGCGGCGACCCACTCTTCGGGATATTTGAAGGAGTGCTGCCGATTGTGGGTCAGCTGAGCCCACACGATCGGTAGCAGGAGCAACATGGTACAGGCAAGGGCCGCCAATCCCCACCACCAAGTACGCTTCTGTAATAGCCGACGGCCAAACAGTAACGGTGCACAAATTAACAAGAGGATGCTGAGGAACAGACCGTAGTAGCAGCAGAGGGAGTCGGTGCAGGCGAATGCCGCGGCCCAGTGTACCGCCTGAAACGGCCCCGGACAGCGACGAAACCGCTCCAACGCGAGTATTGTCCAGATGATCCCCCCGAGTGCAATGACTTGAAAGACGCCAAGTTGCAGATGGACTAACGGGAGCAAACAGACAATGGCCCCCCGCATGGCCATCGGGTCCGTCGATCAGGCGTTGCGACGCGGGATGGAATAGGAATAGATGATCACCACAGCTCCGCCCGACAACAAGCTCCACGGGGCCCACTCCGGCGGCTTGATCTCCTGCACGGGAGGCGAATCCGCCGGCGTGAAGAACGAGGCCGTCTGCTCCGGCCGAGCCTTGTCACCCGCCAAAACCGCCTTCTCCAAAATCAAGCACTCCGCACCGAGAATGCACAGCACAATGCCGGCAGCCAGAAATAGCGAGCGCCACATACGACCAATCCTCCGTCATTACCCAGACCTGCAGAACATCCTATTCTCCCTATATCGACGTTTGCCCCACATTCTCCGCCTTTTCCCTTACCCATTACCAATGCGCCCGATTGGAACACTTGTGCGGGCCGTAGTACGATTGCGGCACGGATTGCGGGCCCGCTATGATAGAGGGCCAGACCTTTGGGCCTGGTAGAGCCCCGAACGGTGGCAGGCAGGGCAATAAGACAGGGAATTCAGCAAAACAGGGAGGATCGAAATGGGCAGTGAACATACAAGGCGTTATTGGCCGATGTAACTGATAAATCAGCAAAATGGTGGCGGTTGTTGTCCAACGGCACCATACTTATAATCTGGTGAGAAGGGGCATTCTTTTGGAGGAGTTTTGGGATTGTCCGATAGACCCAAAATTCTCTGTGTCTGCGACTGTGACGATTTGACTCGGTGCATACCGGAAGGTTTGCGCGACAGTTGCGAGGTCGTGGTTGAGCGCGACCCGCTGCAAGCGTTTGCCCGGCTGGCCGAGGAGCAGTTTGAGGGTCTGTACGTAGTTTCGCCGCATCTGCATGAGTCGTTTCAAGCCGGCAGACTGCTGCAGAACGAGCAGATTCTGGTCGGCATGCCGGACGGTGTCTGCCTGCTCGACTCAGAAAACGCGATCGTTTGGGGCAATCCGCAGTTTCGTCAATGGTGTCGCAACCGGGACGTCGTAGGGTTGAACTTTTACGGCGCACTGAACAATCCGGAGATTCTCGGTCCCGACTTCTGCCCGTTCCACACGGCGTTAGCGACGGGACGTGCCAGCAGTTCGACGCTGCGGCTGGGAGAAAATCAGTTCTTCGAGGTCCATGCTGCACCCGTTCATCAACCCGACCAGCAGCCGCTGAACTTGATCGTGACCATTCGCGACATTACGGAAGAAAAACTCCAGCAGCAGAAACTGGCGGCCATCCACAAGGCCGGTGTGGAGTTAACCAATCTGACGCCCGACGAAGTCTTCCAAATGGAAGTGGACGACCGCATCGAGCTGCTGAAAAGTAACATACTTCACTACACACGACATTTGCTGAACTTTGACGTAATTGAGATCCGTTTGCTGGATCAGGAGTCGCTGGAATTGCGCCCGTTGTTGTCGGTGGGGCTCAACACGGGCGCGGCACGACGTCCGCTGTTTGCCCGCCCGCGAGAGAACGGCGTCACCGGGTTTGTCGCGGCCACCGGCAAGAGCTACCTGTGCGAGGATACGAGCGAGGATCGGCTGTACCTGGAGGCATTCGTAGGGGCCAAGAGTTCCTTGACCGTTCCGCTGATCTGGAATGACCAGGTCATTGGAACGTTCAATGTCGAAAGCCCCGAGCCTCGAGCTTTCACCGAGAGCGATCTTCAGTTCCTGGAGATCTTCTCGCGAAACGTGGCGGTGGCCCTGAACACGCTGGAACTGCTTGTCGCGCAGAAAGCGAACGCCGCCCAACAGAGCGTGGAGGCGATCCACAGTGCGGTGGCGTTGCCGGTCGACGAGATCTTGATTGACGCGGTGTACTTGATGGAGCGTGATATCGGCAACGATCCGGAGGTTGGTGAGCGGCTGAAAGATATTCTGCAACACGCTCGGAATATCAAGCAGAGCATTCACAGAATCGGCCAGAAAATGGCGCCCGCCGAAGCGGTGCCGGCGACAGCGCAGCTGGAGAAGCACCCGAAATTGGCGAACCAACGCGTCTTGGTGGTGGACGCCGACGAGTCGATTCGCAACGATGCGCACCAGCGACTGGATCGCTACGGATGCGATGTGGAAACTGCTCACGAGGGCCGTGAGGCCGTGATGATGGTCCGCTATCGGATGGCATATGATGTCATCATCGCCGATATTCGCTTGCCCGATATGACCGGGTACGAACTGCTGCTGAAGTTGATGGAGATCATGGATCGCGTACCATTGATCTTGATGTCCAGTTTCGGATGGGACCCGGGACACTCCATCGTCAATGCGCGACGAGCTGGACTCCATCCTAAAGCCATCCTCTACAAGCCGTTCCGTTTGGACCAACTGTTGGAGACCGTCGAGACGATTCTCGATGTGCAGGCCAACGTGCCTCCGTCGCCCGTGTAGCGGCGGCCAGTCGGGACCTCCCGGTTGCAGACTCGTTCGCTGGGCAGCTTTCTTCGTCGCCATGTTCGCTCTGTACTGCTACTTTCTGGCGCTCGCCACCCTCTGCGGGCACGTGGCCCTCTGGACCTGGTTCTATAACCGCTTGCACGCCAGCAGCTTACCTTCCCCGTGGGTTCAGAAACTGGAAAAAATGGTGATTCTCGCCATGTGCGGTTCCCTGCTGGTCCTGGCCGGTTGGGTATTAAGGTATGGTGAGCCTTGGGTAAATGGGGAGTGGGGAATCTGGCCCGAAGACATCGTACACCGCTGTGTGCTGACGTGGTCCATGATTTGCTGGAGCATGCTGGGTTACGTTTCGGCGGCCTGGGCCCTCCGATCTACATCGCGGCGAAGTTCGCCATCCCTGTTCTCCAACCACACCGAGATCCTGGAGATGGAATCGACACTGGGATATCGGCCTTATGGCGATCGGCTGACAAGATTGCTGGGAGGTATCCCGGGAAACCAGATTCTCGAAGTGCACCTGCAGCGCAAGGTGATTCGGGTGCCAAATCTGCCGACCGGCTTGAGCGGACTGAAGATTGCCCAGCTGACCGATCTGCACATGACCGGCCAGTTGAGGCGTGAGTTCTTTGACGCGGCCATCGATCGAATGAATCAGTGGCAAGCTGATGTCGTCGCGATCACCGGTGATCTTGTTGACAAGCAAGCGTGTATTGAGTGGATCCCGTCAACGCTGGGGCGGCTGACCAGTCGCTTTGGCGTCTATGCGATCTTGGGAAACCACGATCAGCGGATTTTGGACGTGCGACGACTGCGCGACACGCTGAACGATTGCGGCATTGAAGATTTGGGGGGACGATGCGTCGCGCGCCATTTTCGTGACGTGCCGGTTCTGATCGCTGGAAACGAGTGCCCATGGTTCCCCCCTGCTCCGAAAATTCCACCCTGGAAAGAGGGGGATCGCCCCTTTTCAATCCTCTTGTCTCATTCCCCGGACCCGCTCCCCTGGGCGCGTCGCCAGCGTTTCGACTTGATGTTGGCAGGACACACGCACGGCGGTCAGATACGGTTTCCGTTGCTTGGTCCGGTCGTCTGTCCCAGCCGTTTCGGAGTGCGATACGCCAGTGGCTTGTTCGACACCCTCCCCACACTCCTGCATGTGAGTCGTGGTTTGTCGGGAGTCCATACCATTCGCCTGAACTGCCCGCCCGAAATCACGCTCCTGGAACTGCGTCCCTGAGCCTGGGACACGACCCTCGTTGTTCTACACAACTGCGTACACTTCCGCTGGGCTCGTTCCAGTGGGAGTGACAACTGGCCAGCTACATTCGGCACCGTGAGCATCATTTCTCGCATCACTTTTTTCGGCTCTCCGCCGGGCTTGTCCCGGGGGGAGTAACGACTGTCGCCGGTGTTGTGGGGTGGGCATTTTCGGCCGCCGCGGGTACCGCGTTACTGCACGGGAATACGGAAGTCGACCACTAAAGGCAGATGATCGGACGCTTGCCGCGCCATCTCCGTGCGTGACGCGAAGCTGTGATCCGCTTCCAGGACTCCGCGATAGTAGACGCGGTCGAGCGGTCGCATCGGCAGCACCGCGGGGAAAGTACGGCGGCGAAAGCAAGCGGCTTTGAATCCTGCCGGTTCCAGTACACGCCGTCCCAGCGAGCCCCACACATCGTTGTAGTCGCCGGCCACGATCACGCCCGTATCCTGTCGCGTATGAGTCAGGACCTCGGACGTCAGGACGCGTCTCAACTGGATCGTGCGTTCGAAACCGGCCAGTCCCAGATGAACATTGAACAGCAGCAGGGTACGCGTGTGCTGGTCGCTCTTGACACGACAATGGGCCACCAATGCGCGACGCCGTTTCTTCAGCGGGATGGTCAATTCGAGATTCTGCACATCGACCAGCGGAAAACGGCTCAGGATCGCGTTGCCGTAGTGCCCCTTCTTCAATCGAACGTTTGCCTGATAAGCGCGATGAGGCAAGTCGAGTGCATCGCCCAGCACATCGACTTGACGATGATGATGGGACCGAGGGACGTTATCGTCCACTTCCTGCATCAACACGACATCCGGAGCGCAGTGTTGAATCGCCTCGATCACCCGGTGGAGCCGATAGAGTCGATCGACGCCGCCGATTCCTTTGTGAATGTTATACGTGACGAGCCGTAGTAGCATGAGCGTCTCGGTCCACAAGGAACATGCCGCCAGTCTCCACAGGTTGCGTCCCAAAGCGGTGGGGAGACGTCGAATCAGTGAGTCTCCACCAACAGCACGGTCAAGGATCGCGCTCCATGCGCCGATCACCAGCGACTGCTCGATATCCGCCGTCTTGGAGGGCCCGGAGATGAAGATGCCGAATTGAGCCTCGTCGAACGAAATCCGCTCATAGGCTTCGTGCATGTTCTGGACGATTTGGTCGGCGGGAACGACCAGCATCAGATGCTGCGTCACAAACAGAGCCGCCCGCAGCGGAATCGCCTCATGTGTCAGCCACACCGCGCCATTCTCGGCCACGGCGAATTCACCAGGCACCACGCAGCACTCCAGCGATTCCAAGTCGTGCGGATCCGTGATCTGCTCCCAATCGCCCCCCGCCGAGGCGACGCCCGACACGCGCGACCAGATCCGGGAAGCATGACGATAGGCGTCGATGGCGCTCACTCCACTCTCTAAGGTGGCTCCGTC
The DNA here is from genome assembly GCA_963700575.1 of uncultured Planctomycetota bacterium. GTDB lineage: Bacteria > Planctomycetota > Planctomycetia > Pirellulales > Pirellulaceae > JAJRVM01. The sequence goes on from CAVOYC010000009.1 coordinate 120,148, forward strand.
AACGACCTCCACCGCTCGACCTCCAACTCCCTCCAGCACCTGCATGAATTGGCGCCGCGGGTCGGGGTACGTGGTCCATTCACCTTCGAGTGCCGGTAACGGAACATCAGGCACGCGCGTTTCGCGGAGGGAAGCGAGTATCTTGCTGCGACTGTTCATGTTATTTCAAGTCTTCTTCAGGATGTTTTGTCAGGCGATTCTTGTACAACTCGCGAAAGCTCTTCCGGGGAAACTCGGGCAGCTCGCGCTGCTTCCCCCAGGCATTGAACCGGTTGTAAATGAACAGGCGAGGCAACAGAGGCACGAACCGACGTGCCAACTTGCCAGACAAGGAATAGAGCCAAGTCCAGCGCATCACGAGGCTGGTCATCTTCATGAGCCAACGCTTCGATAGCGGCAGATACTTGCGCTCCGCAATGTCGCCGCGCAAGTTCAGCAACTGCTGGTCGAGCGGTATCTTGACGGGACAGACATCGGCGCAGGAACCGCACAGGCTGCAGGCATAAGGGAGCGAATGATAGGCCTTGGCGTCCCGGGTCGCGTTGAGCACCGAGCCGATTGGTCCCGGTATCGTCGCGTGATAGCTGTGCCCGCCGCTGCGGCGATAGACCGGACAGGTGTTCAGACAGGCACCGCACCGGATACAGCAAAGGGCCTCACGGTACTTGGGACTGGCACGCAGTGCACACCGCTCATTGTCCACCAGCACCACATGGAGCTCGCCGCCAGGCACCGGTGCGTGAAAGTGCGATGTGTAGGTCGTGATCGGCTGTCCGGTGGCGTTTCGAGCCAGCAAACGCGTGAAGACCGCCAAATCGTTGACCCGCGGGATCAATTTTTCGATTCCCAAACAGGCGATATGCAGCTTGGGCAGCGAAATACCAATATCCGCATTCCCTTCGTTTGTGCAGACGACAAAGCCCCCGGTTTCCGCCACGGCAAAATTCACACCGGTGATACCCGCCTCGGCCTCCATAAACTTGCTCCGCAAATGACCTCGGGCCGCCTCGGTCAAATACGTTGGATCGGTCGCTCCTTCCTCCGTACCCAAATACTTGTGAAACGTCTCCCCCACCTCCTGTTTCTTGATGTGAATCGCCGGCAACACAATGTGGCTGGGGGATTCTTCCCGCAACTGCACGATCCGCTCCCCCAAGTCCGTATCGATCACCTCCAATCCATGTTGCTCCAGAAAGGGATTCAAATGGCACTCTTCGGTCAGCATCGATTTGCTCTTGACCACCCGCCGAACCTGATGGCGTGTCAAGATGTCGAGCACGATCTGGTTGTGCTGCTCCGCCGTCCGCGCCCAATGTACGTGGATCCCCCGACGCGTCGCTTGCTCCTCAAATTGCTCCAGGTAATCCGCCAATCGCGCCAGTGTGTGCCTCTTGATCTGGGAACCGAGTTCTCGCAGGTGCTCCCATTCTGCTACCGAACCAGCAGCCTTGTCTCGCTTGGCACGCACGAACCAGAGAGCCTGATCGTGCCAATGAGTCCGCTCTTCGTTGCTGATAAACTCGGCAGCGTCTGTCGCATGATCGATGTTGGTATGAGCCATTTTTTGATCGCATCCTCTGTGGGCTATCTCTCGCACATCGCAACCCGCTAAATCCCGATCGGAACTTCCCGCCCCGCCAGAATCTGTGCAATATGCATGACGTGGATGCCCGAACCTTGCCGCCGCAGCAGTCCCGCCAAATGCATCAGACAGGACATGTCGGGAGCCGTCAACACCTCCGTCCCCGCTTGCTGATGGTCGGTAATGCGATCCAATCCCATCTGGCAGGAAACCGCCTCTTCATTGATCGAAAACGTGCCACCGAATCCACAACACTCGTCCGGCCGCTCCAACCGCGAAAATTCGATCCCCTCGAGCGACTCCAGTAATTGACGCATCTTGCTGTACATCGGCTCGATCAGCTCGCTGGAACTCGCCAGACGCAGACCGCGCAGCGCATGGCAGCTCTGGTGGATCCCCACGCGATGCGGAAAAGAGCCAGCGATCGAATCGACCTTCAAAACGTCCACCAGAAACTCGCATAACTCATACGTATTGGCCACCAGCTCTTCAAAACCTGGCTGCCCCTCTAAATAGTCCCCATAGTGGTGGCGAACCATCGCGACGCAGCTGCCCGAAGGACATACAACATACTTGTAATCCCGAAAAATCCGCAGAAACTTCATCGCCACCGGCCGCGTTTCGTGCTTGCAGCCGGTGTTCGCCATGGGCTGACCACAGCAAGTCTGCTCCCGCGGAAAATCAATCTCCACGCCATACCGCTCCAGCAGCTCGACAGTGGCCAGGGCCACATCGGGGTAAAACTGGTCAATGTAACAAGGTACGAACAATCCAATTCGCATCACGCACACCTGTTGCCTGAAGGAAAACCTGGAACCAGCACCAGCGGCACTGGACGCCGTCGCCACGATTATAGGCTTTCTGAAGTCTCTCGCGTACCATGGCCCCGCCGCACTGTGTCGGCACGATTACGTGACCGATGCGGCGCGGCAACCCGTTGTACCGTGAGCGGACAAAGAATCGTGAGCGGGTCACCAGGCAGCGATGAAGCGTGCGTCCGATCAAGACTTCAGGACGAACATGCCGCAGCCGGCTGACCACGCAACAAATAATCGGCTCAAAATCGTGCATCTCTCCCCACTACGAACCGACGAGTGAGCGTCCCACCTGTCGTGTCGCGACTGGCCCAAAACGCGACCAGCGATTGGGAAATCGGAACCGTATGGCTCGTGTTCGGTCAAGGCTCTGATGTGGAGGCGCCACGGATGGCCAAAGGTGGACCGGCCACGGACCAGGAAACCCCTCGCTGGATGGATGCCAATCCACAAAAAGAATGTGTTTTTACCGTAGCCGCGGACGAGGTTTGCCGCTAAAAACCCCTGGAGAAATGTCATTCCCGGGGACGATGATGGCCGTCCCTCCCGCCGGCCGGTTTTCTGAGGACCGCGAACTGCCGAGCAAGCTAGACTCTAAGCAACAAGACCCCCATCGCTTTTGGGATGCTCTGGGGTGGATTGAAATCCAGGACTGTGAGGTGACTGAAGATGACACGTGTGTCACGCCCTATTCGTCTCGCGACGGTCTGTGCTGTTATTCTGACGACATGCTCACTGCGTGGGTCCATGGCAGAGGAAGAGCGGTTTGACCGTCGTGCTGCGCCACCCGAGGAGACTACCGCGGCCGCGGATACCGCCGCGTCAGAAGATCCAACCTCGGACGAGGAGAATTCGGGCGAAGAGGCTTCGGATGAGTCCCTGTCCGGCAAGAACTCCTCGAGTCGCGGCAAGAAGGCCGAACTGGAAGACGTGATGAAGTTTGCCCAGGATGCTGTCACGCGCATCGATGCGGAAATCGACGATTATGCCTGCATCTTGATCCGTCGCGAACGGGTGGACGGCAAGGATCGTGGCTGGCAATTCATGGAGGCCAAGATCCGACACCAGCGGAAGGACGACGACAAGATCACGGTCCCTTTCAGCGTCTACCTGAGATTTCTGCAGCCCAGAAGTGTGGCCGGGCGCGAAGTATTGTACGTGCAGAACCAGAACAACGGAGATCTGATCGCCCGGCGCGGCGGGACACGCAGTCCCAATGTGACCGTGCAACTGATACCAACCAGTCCCTTGGCCATGGAAGGAAATCGGTATCCCATCACGGAGATCGGCTTCCAGACGTTAGCGAAGCGGCTGATCGAAGTCCTGAGCCAGGAACTGGAATATCGCGACGGTGACCTGCGAGTCTTTGAGGACGCCAAAGTTGGTGATCGCCAGTGCACGCACTATCGCCTGACGCACCACGAACGGAGACCGAACTTGACCTACCACATGGCTGAAGTCTCGGTGGACAACGAACTGGGCGTGCCGATCTTTTACCGAGCCTACGACTGGCCGACAACAGTTGGCGGCAAGCCAGTATTGCTCGAGCAATACATCTATAAGGATATCCGAATCAATATCGGGATGAGCGACGACGATTTTGACCCGAAGAACCCGGAATATCACTTTTCGCTGCACGACGAGAACGAGGACCAGGGCGAAGAAAAAGTGACCAAGGACTGACCTGCTCGTCTCCCACTCGCGCGGCTGGACTGAGCGTAAGTACTACCGGCAGAGCTGATATCTTGAGGAAGCCTCCCGAAGGGAGGGGTGGCGTCGTCTACGGCCGTTTACGGCCATTCGCCGCGAAGCTGTATGAGCACCGACGTTCACGCTAGGGGCGCGCTGAGTACGAACCACCCGGAAGGAACGCCCGATTACGGGCGTTTGCGATGCGAGGGCGTTAGCCACCGCTCAATGGCTCAAGCCCACGTGAGCGAGAAGCCCCGTGCAGCGGGGCTACCGGTACGAACTAACGGGACGAGCCCGGTGGCGAGGGACTGTTAGGGAGACACGAGTTACGCACATCCATCGCTGCAAAATGGCGCCGTCCAAATAAGATGCAGCTATCGCCATCGCGTTTACGCGTCGCACGTGCCTAAACAACCTGTGCACAGGTGTGGGACGGGTCTCTTATGACTCCCGGCGAAATTGCTTGAAGTGAGGGTGATCCTCGAGTTTGAATCGCTGGGCGCAATCGGCAATCAACTCACCCCGCTGCTGAATGTGGTGCTTAAAAATCGGCCCCAAACGGCCCGACGCTGCTTGCAGGAAAGGCAGCCGTTGCGGCTCGAATCCCATGAGGCGTGCGGTGGTGGCGTTGACGGCTGGCAAATTGGTCCCCATCACCAGCACGTTCGCCCGTCGAGGTGTGCCCATGATCGGTCCGTCGCCTTCCATACCCACAATGCCGTCGACAATCGCCAGGTGTGGCTGCACCGTGGCCGTAATATCCAGGATCGAGCGTTCGATGCCGGCATGATGCAACACGTTCTTCGGCCAGCCGTAACAGATCCCCGGCATCACACCGAACAGGTTCTTCATCGAAAGCGTGACACCTGCCCAATGGTGTGTCTTCATTTTGGGCATCGAAACGATCAGATCAGCACGCCTTAGCGTCGCCGGAAGATATAACTCCTGGAGCGCCGTCAGGCCCAAACCATTGCAGCAGGCACAGACATCGTCATGATTCAAATCGATGAACTCCAGCGATGCCTCTCGCAACATCGGCTCCATCCCGGACTGTTCCAACACCAGCCAGCCGTCGCGGATATGTCCCTGCCCTTCCGCCACGAAGACCTCGCGGGCATCCCAGCAACGAAAGACTTCGGCCGCGGCGCGAACGACCGCGGGGTGCGTGTTGATATGCGGCGCTTCGAACGTGGGCTCGACAAGATTCGGCTTGAGCATCACCGACTTGCCGCGGATCATCTCCCTGTCAAATCCCAGCTCCACGAGCCCCTCACGAATCAGTGACTCGAGCAACGCATCGTAATCGTTCGCTCTACTAATGAACGTCGCCGAACGCTGCATGCGTTCGCTCTGTTTCCACAACCAGCCCGCACCGCCAGCCGCCAGTGCCATGGCACCGGCACCTTGGAGCCAGCTGCGGCGCGTAATCGGTTGCGAAGCAGTGTCGGGGTACGCCGGCGCCTCGGCGACCGGCGTCGAGGCAGGCGTCAGTTGCTCGTCGGTTGTTAATTGCGTCATAACATCGGGACCTCAATCAGCACGTTGCCGCGGTCGGCAAGACGGTCATGGACACCTTATGGACGTCCGTCGTACTTCTTTTGTATGCAACGTTGGCGTCAGCATGCGTGTTCTATCGCAAGATGGGCAGGGGTCCACTCCCGTAAGTCGCCCGTTCGTAACCGGCGAACAGATCGTCGCGACCTTCCATTACCGGTTCGACGCCCAAACGCGACAGCGTCGTGGAACTGCCCGCCAGCAGCAGCAGCGCCAGTCGCATGGGCGAGTTGGACAGTGCCAAAGCGTTGTCGAATGATTCGCTCAGCCAGCAGTCAGCCTCGGCAGGGAGTGGACGCCAGGCCTGCAAACCAAGCAATCCCCAACCGAGTGTCTCGGGCGATCGTGTCTGCGGCAATGTTTCAAAGAGATAGTCACACGCCCGTGTTACGGTCGGCGTCTCTTCGTGCAAGGCGGCACGTAGCGCCAGCAGGGCAATCCCGGTCGATCCCGCTTGTGGTCGAAGTTGCTTCCCAAAGGCGGATGAATTTCCCACATTCCAACCACCCGTGGCGATGGCACGATCCAAAATCAAACGCACTCCGTCACGAATCCTCTGGTGCCCAGACAGTTGGTTGCGACAAAGTGCCAGCATGGAAACTCCCGTGGGCTCCAACCACGGATGTGTTCCCCCGACCCACGGCCATCCGGGGATCGTGGTATCGTGCCCCAGCACGCACTGCTTCGTCTTGACAAATGTGTGTCCCTCTCGCTGCTGAATCCACCGCAAAGATCGGGCCAAGGGGGCCCGGTGCCTCTCCGATTGGCTCCACAGCAGTGCCGCATACGCGGTTGCCCATCGTGGCTTCGGCAGCTGAGCCGATATCCCCACTGCCCCGTCCGCCTGTTGCAGACCCTCCAACCAGGCAGCACTCTGCTCAACCAGCTCATCGATCTGACCTACCGGCTGCTGGTCGTTCGCGGCCAGCAATGCCAGACAGCCTACAGCGGTCGGTTCCGTGTAAGCCGGACCCTCGCCACGGTATCCCCAACCGACACCAGTTCCTCGCATTCCAAGCAACTGGCTACACGCTGTCGAAGTCCAGGAGCGCGTTGTCTGGGACACGGCGTGCCTCCACAAAAAAGCATCGAATTCTTCGTATCTGTCCCTACCACGGTGCGACGCGTCGCCAGCACCGTTGTCGATATGCAATGGTGCCTCGACACAAGCGTACGTTGCGAAGCAGCGTGACCATGCGATTCGATGGCGGGCAATATCGCGCGATGCATCGCGTTCAGCGAGTCTTTAACGATCGCAGCATTTGTAACGAGCGGTAGTAGCCCTGACGGTCACGTCGGGGGCCCGCTGAGTACCACTTTTTCGCTGCCGAAGCCCGTTTGCGGGCGTTCTGGATTCGAGGGCTTTAGCCGCCGCAGGATGGCTCAAGCCCAAGTGAGCGAGAAGCCCCGTGCAGCGGGACGTCCGGTACGAACCAACACGCAGACACCGTGCTATGGCACGGGGCTAATACGCTTCGCGACAGCATCGGTCAGCGGACCTTCGAAACGACGCCATACTACACGCCGAATGATTCGCACAGGCAGGCGGCAGAACCTTGTGGATTCTCACCAATTGGTGGATTACCTAGCATTTATATTCGCCGCGGACTGTGGAAAAATTTACCTGGCAGTGTGTTTTCAGCGTGTCCAACCAGGAATCCAGAGATGCGTGAGTCGCCTTGCAGACACACGGTTCACTCCGCGAGAACTCGACGAGCGGCGATGCGACCCAACGACTGGATGCGACATTCGAGCAGTTGCAGGCGCGGATGAGCCGGCGTCAGCTCCTCTCTCGCTTGCCCTAAGGAATCAGGGAAAAATAACTTCCAGATTTACTAACCCTCACCCTACCCTCTCCCCAAAGGGGCGAGGGAACAAGGTGAAGTTATTTTTCCCTGATTCCTAAGCGGGCCGTGGTCCACTGCAACAACGCATCGAGCACTCCATCCACTCGCTTTTCATCCACCTGATATCCTTGGTCGCGCAGCGCTTCCAGGGCGTGCTCCATGGCGCGGACGCGCCGCTGCCGCTTGCCCAACGCGGGATGCTCAGGACTATAGAGCGCCTGCAATTCGTCCAGCTCAACACGTTGGATGCAGAGTTCCATGGCCGTGCGAGTCGCGGGATCGGCGTTGACGAGAAAGGGTTTAACGTCGGTGCTGAGGGATGAAACCAATGCGAGCGCTGCGAGCGAGCTGAACATGGCGGGCTCTCCAAGTTGGGACTGTCGTGGTTGTCCGTGTCAGAAATGCGTGTCGAGTCCAACGTGCTGCTCTGTGATGCCAATGTCTTCGCCAAAGCGAGTGCCGCCGCGGAGGCCAAATGACGCTGGAGCACCGGCCGAGCCGGCGGCACTCGACCTCGATCCCTCGACCCCGGCACGGGTGCCGACATCCTCGCGCGGCGGCCGCAGAACAGCAGGATCTGCCAAAACAGAACTCCAGTATAGTTGCCAGCTGCTGCTGGGCGAGCCAAAATGCAGGACGCGTCCTGGCTAGGGCAGCGGGAAACGTTCTCCCGTCACCAGGGCTGAAAATGATCGGTTGAACCAGGATTTTTGTTGTTCCTTGAGGAGATCTTTGATGCCACAGTCCCAACGAATGATGCTGAAACGTTTTGTGTTATGGATGTTTGTCGCCGTTCCGTTATTGTTGATGGTGCCTGGCAATGCACGGGGCGACGTACGTATGCCCGCTCTGTTTTCGCCTCACATGGTGCTGCAACGCGATCATGCGAATCCCGTCTGGGGTTGGGCCGATGCCGGTGAGGATGTGGTTGTCGTACTGGGTCAGCAGACCAAAAAGACAACGGCCGATGAGAATGGCAAATGGCGTGTGGTGCTCGATCCGCTCCCGGTTGGCGGACCGCACAAGATGGTCATTGAAGGCAAGAATCGAATCGCCCTGGAAGACGTCCTGGTAGGAGAGGTTTGGGTCTGCTCTGGCCAATCGAACATGGCCTGGACGGTCTCCAATACGTACTCGGCTGACCTCACACGGCAAACGGCTCATTATCCACGGCTTCGCATGATCACGGTCCCGCGGGTCGGCACACAGGAACCACAGGACGACTTCAAAGGGGATTGGATCCTCTGCGCACCCGATACCGTAAACGGTTTCTCGGCCGTTGGTTACTTCTTTGGCCGAGTGCTCCACCAGGCGTTGGATATCCCCATCGGCGTGATCCATGATTCTTGGGGCGGGTCGGCTTGCGAAGCCTGGGTTCCGCGCAAATTGCTGGAGGATGACCCCCAGTACAAGCCTCTGATCGATCGCTGGGTCAAAATCGAGGAAGAAGGGACGGACCGACGACTGCTCGACGGCAACAGTCGTCCGGGCAATCTCTATAACGGCATGCTGCAACCCGTTCTTGGTTATGGCATTCGTGGTGCCATCTGGTATCAGGGCGAGAGTAATGCCGGCCGAGCCTACCAGTACCGACACTTATTCCCCCTGATGATCAAGTCGTGGCGTGAGGCCTGGAACCAAGGCGATTTCTCGTTCTACTGGGTCCAACTTGCCGACTTCCAGGCAGAGAACCTGGAACCGACCGACAGCGGCTGGGCCGAGCTGCGCAAAGCGCAGACGATGACCCTCAGCCGGGCCAACACCGGTCAGGCCGTGATCATCGATTTGGGCGAAGCCAATGATATCCATCCTCGTAACAAGGAAGATGTCGGCGAACGTCTCGCACGCTGGGCGCTGGCCAAGGACTATGGCATCGACATCGATTATCGGAGCCCGGAATACAAGTCGATGCAGCGAGAGGGCAAAAAGATCGTGCTCACATTTGACTATGTGGACGGCGGATTAAAACCGTTCGACGTGAGCGAAATCAGGGGTTTCACCATCGCCGGCGCGGACAAGAAGTTTGTCAATGCCAACGCGAAAATCGTTGAACAAGACGAAGGACAAGGTTGAGGTTTGGAGCGATGAGGTCGCGGAACCGGTGGCGGTACGCTACGCCTGGGCCAATAACCCGATCTGCAACTTGAAAAATGTCATCGGTCTGCCGGTCACTCCGTTTCGCACCGACGACTGGCCCGGAGTGACAGCTGAAGCGAAATAGCAACATGCTCCGGTAGGGAGATGGCCAGGGCTGCGTCCTGGAAGTCCCGAGTCGGAAAGAGCCAAGTCCTGAACGGCCCCCCCGGGCAGTCGCCTGACAAACAGCGTTCGCTGTCTTTGGCACCGCCACGGGCTCAAGTCTCTTTCGCAGGCAGCCAGAACTATGGGGCAGATGGCGGAAGCGACCTGTCCCTTTTCTGCAAGCGTCTTGATGGCGGCACGCCGGGAATCCGGCGTGCCGCCGACGGTACCCTCACCGTCGGGTTGCTTTATAATGGCGGGGCGTTCCAGGGAGTCACCTATCGCACGTGTCTGATCCGTCATCGGGAGAACCGCTTTGTCCGACGATTCCTCCGCCCCAATCGGCCCCCGCGTGACGCGCCCGTCAGGCGATGCCGAATCTCTCGATCGGATAATCCGTTATGGAGCCTATCCTGAACTGACCTGGCCGGCCGTCCTTGTCGGCTGGTTTTTGGGAACGATTATTGCCGTGTCGATCGGCTACGCATCCCTGATACTGGGGTTCTCGATCGAGGGGTCTGAACTGGCAGCCATCCTGGGTTGGGGAATCCTGCGGGGATTACTGCGACGCACGAGCATCGTCGAGAACAACATCAACCAGACCATCGCCTCGGCGGTCAACGGGGCCTCGGCCGGCATGATGTTCTCCATTCCCGCCTTATTCATCCTCAGCACCTCCGCGCAGGGGCAGCCTTCCCCTTACGTCGGGCTGACCGAGTTCAGCAAGCCGCTAATGGTGCTCTCCTGTATTACTGGTGGCATCTTGGGCTTGGCATTCGTGATTCCGCTGCGTCGGCAGATGATCGACTTCGACCGACTTGCCTACCCCGGCGGTATCGCGGTGGCCACGATCCTCAAGTCGCCCGGCGCGGGCCTGCGCAAGGCGGCCCTGTTGCTGTGTGCCGGATCGGTGTCGGCGATAGCCCACTTGCTGATGCTCTGGCTCCACGGCGACGATCCGAAATGGGAGGTTGGTGAGGCGGTTGGTCTGCCCGCCTTTTTGAACATCACGTTCTTTCTGTCGCTGATGACTGTCGGAGTCGGTTTCCTGTCCGGCCGCGGCGGATTCTGGTTTGGTGCCGGAGGCTTTTTCTGCTACTGGTTGCTGGCACCGTTATTGGCCTGGACGGGCACGGCGGAGATTCAAGCCCTCACGGAGAGCCCACGGCTTCTGAAGGATTCTCTTTTTCGTCCCACCGGCATTGGCATGTTAATCGGAGCGGCAATCGGTGGAATTGTGGCCGCATTCCCGTTGATTCTCAGCGCCGTGAGATCGTTGCAGGAAGCCAGCCAGCAGGCGGGAAAGGACAAGAATGCTTATCAGGACGAGATGCCTGTGAAGTTATTGTACGGCGGTGTGGTCGGCGGTGCCCTGGCGCTGATGTTGGTCGCGTACGCGTCGGCTGATTCGATGACTCTGCCACGTGCCGCCATGATGGCTTTGCTGGGGACACTTTGGGTTTGGGTCGCTGGTGTCATCGTATCGGAATGCGTGGGGCGCACCAACTGGTCGCCACTCTCTGGGATGACGTTGATCGGTGTGACGATTTTGATTTTTGTCGCTCGTGGTGGTCTGGACGCATCTTCCACCATTCTGAGCTGCGTTATCCTCGGCGCGGCGATTTGCGTGGCCATCGCCCAGGCCGGTGACATGATGCTGGATCTGAAATCCGGTTTTCTGGTCGGCGCGATACCGCGGCGGCAGCAACTGGCCCAGTTCATTGGCGCCTGGCTTGGCCCGATCGTGGTCATTCTGTTGATCTTCGCGTTGCACCAACAATATGGACTGGGGAGTAACCGTCTACCGGCCCCACAAGGACAGGCCCTGGCCTCGATGATCCAGGGAATCGTGGGAGAGAATGTGCCGACCTACCGTTACGTAGCCGGCGCTGGACTGGGGGTCATGCTGGCGTTCAGTGGACTTGGAGGCATCGGTGTCCTGATCGGGCTGGGGTTCTACATGCCCTTCGACATCGTCCTGACCTACACGATTGGCTGCATCATCCGGGTGGTCGTGGATCGACTGAAAGGGCACAAATTCGCCACTGAGGTAGGAGTGCCGATTGCCGCCGGGCTCATCGTGGGCGAAGCGTTGGTGGGCGTCGGGAATGCCATGGTCAAGGTCTTTGCGGGCGGATAACAGCAACCATGAATCCTTTACGACTTGTCGGGCATCTACTGCTTTGGGCAGGCTTTTTGGCGGGTGCTTTTCTCGCCGTACGAAACGTGGAAGTGACCGATGCCCCATGGACTACCGTAGACTGGCCGTCCTACGCGTTGGCGCTGTTGATCGGCGTCGTCGGAGTCGTGATTCTGCGAGTGACAAACAAACAAGCCGTGACGCATACCGACAAGCTGCAATCCGACATCAAGGTGCTGGAAGTCAGCGTCAAGGATCTGCTGGCAGAACTTGGCGACTTCATTCTCAAGCGGGACAAAACCAATGTGTTTGAAGTCCACGGACTGATTGATACGCGGTTGATGGAGAGCATCAGCAATTTTGTGGAAGCTCGCCATACGCTGATCCACACTTACGGTCTGCGTCAATATGCACAGTTGATGACCGACTTCTCCATCGCTGAACGAAACATCAATCGTGCCTGGTCCGCTTCCGCCGACGGATACGTGGATGAAGTCTGGTTGAGCCTCGATCGAGCCGAAAGCAAATTACAGGCCGTCGCGACGAACCTGATTGAATACAGGAAGGAGCTTGGTGGAGGCTAGTGCGTGGTCAGCCCTTGTGGCGACCTGCTGCTCTTCACAATTCAACCACTGATTCGAATTCCCTCATTGCCACATACCTCCATTGAACACGAGACAAAACGATGAAGACAAAGACGAAAACCGTGCTCCGCGCTCTGACCTGCATCATCGGATCACTCGGCCTGTCAACCAGCTTATTCTGTGGAGCCCAGTCTGCCACGGCTCAAGATGCACTACCGCCACAAATGCTGGTATACATTGGCACGTATGCCGCGAAAAACGAAGAGGGAATTCATATTTACCGGCTGAACATGAGAAGCGGTGCCCTGTCACGCATCGGCGGCGCAAAAGGAGTCAAGAACCCTTCGTTTCAAGCCATCCATCCGAACAACCAGTTTCTTTACTCGGTCAGCGAGGCACAGGATTTCGAGGGCCGGCCGAGCGGTTCGCTGAGTGCCTTTGCCATCGACGCGCAGTCGGGCGCGTTGACTTTTCTGAACGAGCAGACCTCCATGGGAACCGGTCCCTGTCACGTGATCACCGACCGTGCGGGCAAACACATTCTGGCAGCTAACTACGGTAGCGGCAGCGTGGTGGTGCTCCCCATCCGATCGGACGGACGCCTCGGCATGCCGTGTGCTTTCGTACAGCACAATGGCTCGAGCGTTCATCCAAGACAGGAGGCACCGCACGCGCATTGTGTCAATAATGACGCGAATGATCGGTTCATCATGTCCGCCGACTTGGGCTTGGATAAGGTGCTGATCTATCGTTACGACGGTGACAGCGGCCAAATCAGCTCGAATCCCCACCTCCCCGCGGCCCAGGTCAAGCCAGGGTCCGGCCCGCGTCATTTTGCGTTTCATCCCCGCGGCAAGTACGCCTATGTCATCAACGAATTGAACTCTACCGTCACAGCATTCACTTATGACGCCACGCGCGGAGTCCTGGAACCGATTCAGGATATCTCGACGCTGCCCGAAGATTTCACTGGCGACAACACGACGGCCGAGATCTTTGTTTCGCCGGACGGCAAGTTCGTCTATGGATCAAACCGCGGTCACAACAGTATCGTTGTCTTTTCCGTTACCCCCGACACGGGGAAGCTCACGCTCGTTTCGCACCACGCGACGCGTGGCGAGCAGCCACGCAATTTCGGCATCGATCCCACCGGGACGTTCTTGCTGGCAGCCAACCAGCGTACGGGAAATGTCGTCGTGTTTCGCCTCGACAAGGAAAGTGGTGAGCTGGAAGCGACCGGCCACGAAGTACGCCTGAAAACCCCAGTCTGCGTGACCTTTCTGCCCACAGGGGAATGAACCCGGCGTAAGCTCCTCGCCTGCCGCCACGCCCCGTGGCGAAACCGTGACAGAACGTGACGATCGGCTCGCTCCAGAGTCCGGCAGCTCACTCGACCAGAAGTTTCACTGCTCGCGTGATGGCCGATCAACCGACTCGCTCGGTGTGTCATCCGGCACGGCCGCAGGAGCCGTTGGCAGGACTTTGTTGGACGCGGCATCCATGTTGTCGGCTCGAATTTGGTCCGCCCGTGCCCGCAGCTGGTTGCCCAGTTTCTCGTAACACGCAGCTCGTAATCGATAAAATTCGCTGTCGTGTGAAATCAACAGCACGGCACGCGACAAGTTGTCACATGCCTGCTGATAATCCTCTTGGTGGTGCAGCACGCGTGCAAGAACAAAATATCCGTACGCGCCGATAGGATTCAAACGGACCGCCTCACGGGCGTCGTCCAGTGCCTTGTCCCACTGCTGCTGTCCGATCCAAGCGACGGCGCGTGCTCGGTAGGCATGACCATCCTCAGGATTCATTTTCAACGCCTGGTCGCAATCTTCCATTGCGCGTGGAAAGGCGCCAATTTGATTGTACGCATCGGCCCGTCCGCGGTACGCCTCCCAGGATCCAGGGTCGAGTTGCAGAGCTTTGTCGTAGTCTCCAACGGCCAATGTGAACTCCCTTCTGGAGGCATGTACCGTCCCTCGCAAATAATAGGCGTATCCAAGCTGTTTGCTGCGAGCGAGCGCCAGGTTGATATCGGCCATGGCCGATTCATCATCCTGATTAAAGACGTGAAAATTCGCGCGTAACGCATAGAGCGCAGCGTCATCGGGAGACGTTTCAATGGCCTTGGTCACGATGGCAATCACATCGGGAAAACTGTCATGCTCCGTATAGATCCGTGCCTCGTCACACAGAGCCTGCACCGCGGGGGGTTGCATTTCGATCAGCGGACCATACTGCGTCGCGTCAGGAGTCCATGCTTTGAGTCCCGCTAACTTGACCTCCAAGAGCGCCATGCGCGCATTGACGTGTTCGGCAAATGCGCGGGCCGGCGTATAGACGCTCTCGAGTCCCTTCATCCAGCTCATGCGAAAAGCTGAATTCTGCGCCGTGTGATATTTGTCCATTTCGCTCTCGGTTAAATCGAACGTATACATGCGACCAATTCGCACATAGCACTCGATCGCCACGCGCGTCGCCATCACCTGTCCGAAGGTATCCGCCGTCGCCTCCGACCACTCTGTCTCCAGGTCACGCAACGCGGCGATCTCCGTTTTTACGCCTTTCAAAGCGTCGAGCTGTTGCTGCACGTTGACGATACGACTCGCGGCCTCCAGAGTGGCAGCATCGGCGGCTTGCGCGATCGCGTCTTCCCAGCTTCGTTCCGGCGGCTCGGTCAGCCCCGTCGCCTCCTCGGATGATTGCAGCTCGGCGAGCTGTTGCTGAAGCTTCACGATGCGAACGTCCATCATTTCGGCGATCTCTCGCAGCAGCAGGTATCCATCTTCCGGAGTCCGAAAAATGCTGTCTTGAGCCAGAAAGGTCTCCAAATCCTCGGCGATCCCCGCTTCCTTATCCGTCAAACCGAACGTCTTCAATTTGGCGAGTGCCGTAGCCGTGTCGCGTCCGACCGCTTGGGCATTGGGGAGCATAAACGATTCTTTCACCTTCAAATAACTATCACTCAGCTGTCGCACCGCATCGATTTCCGCCCAGGCTGGCGATAACCGAGCTAACTGGCCTTCGAGATCCGCAAGACGCTTTTCACGTTCCGTCAACGGCTTTGTCTTCGCCGCGCCGCCGGTCCCCGAAATCGCGGCTTCTCGGGCATTCCGGCCCCAGCGGAAAAGTGCCACGGCACCGCCGACCAGCAGCAGCGCGACCACAACACTCCAGATCACGCGTTGCCGCGTGTCCGGTACGGCTCGGTTGGACGGTTTGGCATGGTCCTCCAGCGCCTCAGCGAAATCGGCAGCCGTCTGATATCGGTGGCGCGCGTCGCGAGCCATCGCCTTGAGGCAAATCGTCTCCAACGCCGCATCCAATTCAGGCCGCAGCTTGCTTGGCTTGGGAGGCTTTCCCTTCACAATCTGTAACAACAGCTGTGCCGGAGGGCCTGGATACGGCAACTGGCCGGTCAGCATCTGGTAGAGTACTACCCCCAAACTGTACACATCGGTACGGCGGTCGACCGGCTGCATCTCTGCCTGCTCGGGCGACATGTATGCGGGAGTCCCCAGCAAGGAACCGGCGGCGGAGAGTTGCTCGTCCGTATCAACGCGGCGCGCCAGGCCGAAGTCGGTGAGTAACGGCTGGCGGGAATTGTCCATTAAGATGTTGGCGGGCTTGATGTCGCGATGAACAATACCAACCTCGTGCGCGACTGCAGCGCGCGGGCAACTTGCGCCACCACGCGCACCGCAAACTCGGGATCGCAAACACCCTGCCGCAGATCGTCCGCAAGATTCGTGCCCTCGATCAGCGCCATCACAATGTAGTAACGGTCTTCCATCCGGCCCGCGTCATACACCGGGCAGATGTTGGGATGCCGCAGACTCGCCGCGGCCAGTGCCTCTTGGACGAATCGATTCAACAACTCTGGCTTCGTATCGGTATAGACCCGTGGGATCTTCAAGGCGACTTCGCGCTGCAACTCGGTATCGAAGGCCCGGTACACTTCACCCATGCCACCGGCACCGATCAGCGCACGAACCTCGTACCGCCCCACCCGCCCGTCCGACGTGGACAACCGCCACGACGGATGCGGTGTGGGAGTCGCGTCTCGCGAAACGGGAGTGGTATCAAAATTGGGCCCGATTTGACCTGGCTGGCGGCCTTCATCAGGCTGGCCTTCATCTCCTCTGGGCGACGACTCCGCCCCTTTCGAATCGACGGCAATGGTGTTTAAGTCAACGTGCTCGTAAAGAGTGGGAAATCGCTGCTGCAACTCCTGCTCGGAAGGCTGATTACCCATCGCAGCACGTATCTCACATTCCGACCTGAGCAGGTCGCTGATGGCATCCGCGTGGTCTTGAAGCTCGGGCCATCGGCGGAGATACTCTTCCAGCAAATTCCCCTGGCCCGCCCGCCAGCTGTAATGCTGATCAAGCTTCACCAAACGCACCAGCAAGACAATCCGCTCCGGATCGCCAGTTGACGGAAGAAACTGGCCGAGGTCCGTATTGCCGCCTGATTTCCAGGCATCTTCCAGACGTCGCGCCGCATCCGCTGTCGAGCCCCTGACTTGTTCGTCTGTCATGACGCTAACCTTCATCCGTCGAATAATGTACGGCATGGGCCCCGGCCTGGGTGCCCACGTCTGCCGGCTATTCTCTCGGTGAATCAATCACATCCTGAAAGATCGATTCCAGTTCCCGCCGATGTCCGCCCGTCGCGGTGTGAATGATCATGGCTTCCTGTCGCCCGACGCTGTAGACCTTGCGCACGCCCAAACCGATCCCTTTCAGGCGTCGTCGGACCTGCGAGGCACTGAGCCTTACAAACAATCGCTCACCCTTAATGTGCTTCATGCCGACTCGCTGTGCACCTACATGTCTCGTGTGTGAGGAGCAAAACAGACGCGACCCATCACGATTCGATCAGACGGTCGACCAATTGGCGTGGGTGTTGAAGCTGTTGTATCACGGCATTGCCAAAGATCGCTCCAATGCTCCCATCGACCACGCGATGGTCAAAGGAGAAGGACAGATAGACGATGCGGGCCGGTACCAGATCACCCTCATCCGTGTAGACCGGACGTTTGAAAACTCGACCAATGGCCACGATACCGACTTCCGGATGATGAATGATGGGTGTGCTAACGAGCCCTCCAATATTGCCGACCGACGAGATCGTGAAAGTACTTCCTCGTAGTTCGGGGCGTGAGATAGTCCCTCCTTGTGACGCGCGAATAAGTCGTTCAATTTCGCTGGCAATCTCAGCCAAGTCTTTGCGGTCGGCATGGCGGAGTACGGGAACCACTAACCCTTTGGAGGTCGCTGTGGCAATCCCGATGTGATACTGTTCGTGTATGACGATCTCACCTGCTTGATCGTCCAGCGAGGCATTAATGATCGGCACTTGCTTCAATGCCGTCACCACCGCCTTTACGTAGAACGGCAGGTTGGTCAGCTTGATGCCACTCGCGTAGAACGGGCGTTTCAACTCGTTGCGCAGTGCGACGAGCTCACTCACGTCACACTCATCGATGTAGCTATAATGGGGAATGGTCTTTTTCGAGGCCACCATGTGGTCGGCGATCGACCGCCGTACTCCCCGCAACTTGATGTGCTGGCCCGGCCTCCCCAAGTCCATGCTCGCCGACCGATGCGATTTCTTGCCTGAGGAAATCTTCCAACTGCGAACAAATGTCCCCAAGTCATCGATCAACACTCGACCTTCCGGCCCGCTGCCGGGAACGTCGTGCAGATTGATTCCCAGCGAGCGGGCCATCTTGCGCACTGCGGGCGCGGCGGCAATGGCCCGGCGTGGCCGGCCATTGCCGTGACCTGCGGGGCTGGGCTGCGGGGCACGTCGTGAGCCGTGTCTTGCGTCAGCGACCACGCCCGTCGCCGTCGCTTCGTCTGCGGATCGTTCCGCGCCCTGCGACGACAAATGACCGTCGGCAGAATCCGCGATGGAGTATTTCAGGAGCAGCTGACCGACTTCGATGGTCTCGCCGGGCCAGGCCAGCAACGTATCCACGGTTCCGGAAAACGGCGATGGCAACTCAAGGGTCGCCTTGTCAGTTACTACTTCCACCAGATGGTCGCCGCGCCGCACTCCCTGGCCCGGCTGTACCAGCCACTGCACCAATTCGGCTTCATAGACTCCCTCTCCCAATTCGGGTACGCGAAACTCCATGGACACTAGGCCTCCTCCGCCACCAGCTCGAACATGGCTTGGCGGATATCGGTAGATTGAGGAACCGTGTTGGACTCGTACACCTGATTCAGCCCAATCCCGGGTACATGCTGCCCCTGGAGCAGTCGAGGCCGGACGAGCAGATCGTAGAAGTGCCCCTCTATCACACGGCGTAAGAGATGTTCACCAAAGTTTGTCACCTCCGTATCTTCGTTGACCAGCAGAATACGTCCCGTCTTCATCACGCTGCGGGAAATGGCCCGCCAGTCGTATGGAAAGATGCTCCTCAGATCGATCACGTCAAAACCCCATCCCTCCGATTCGGCCAGCGCATCAGCAGCTTCGGCACACAAGGGCAACGTTCGTCCATAACTGACCACCGTCGCCTGCCGGCCTTCGCGCACCAGAGCCGCCTTGCCCAGGGGAACCAGGTATTCGTCCAGATCGGGCCAACTGGGCTGCCAGTCGCTACGATCACCAAGGGGAGCGTCGATCAACTTCCTCAGGTACTCCTGATCCTCCGGCTCGCCAGGGATCCGCCTTTGGTCGTGCACACGCAGCAGCGCTTTGGGAAGCAAGACCAGCACGGGATTCGGGTCGAGGATCGCGGACAACATGAGTCCATACGCGTCGAGTGAATTGCTCGGCATCACGATCTTCCAACCCGCCAGCCGGCTGGCCCAACTTTCGAAACTGTGAGAATGATAGAGGCTGCCACGTATGCCTGACCCGCTGGGGGTCATCAGCACGATGGGCATTTCATAGTTGCCGGCTCCGGCCCAGCGCTGGTTGCCGGCAACTTTCAGCAAATCGATGGTATTGAAGCCATAGTCACAGAACTGGATCTCCGCCACGGGGCGACCGCCAGCGTAGGCGATTCCCATCGCCATCCCGACGATACCCCGCTCGTCAAGTGGCGTATTCCAGGCCGTGCGCAATCCTTGCGTGGCCGTGAACACGCCTCCCAGCGGCGGTCCGACATCTTCACCCAGAATGTCCGTCACCCCGAGGAATGTCTCGCCGTAATGCAACGCCATACGAATGGCTTGGACCAAGGTAGCCATGCGTGCCAGGCCCTTATTCGGGCAGTCCTGTGTAGTCGTCGGGATAAACGGAATCGACCGGACTGGGCGCATACGTATGTCTGCGCACATCACCGGCCGTCGGGTGAGGCTCACTCAACGCTTGCTGTGCGGCAAGTTCGGCTTCTTCCCGTGCCGCTTCCCACACCTGGTCAATTTTCTCCCGGGTCAGCAACGATCTCTGCAGCAACTTGTTTTGGAACAGTGTGATACAGTCTCTCTCGTGCTTCACGCGCGCCGCGCCGCTGGAAGAAGAATGACCGTGCAGACGTGAGACCATTGGTTCCAGCATGTATGGACCACGTTGGCGCCGACAGCGTTGCAGTGCCCGCCGCACCGCCCACCAGCTGGCGATCGGATCGTTTCCATCCACAGTTTCCCCCGGGATCCCGTATGCCGCGCCGCGATCGACAATATGTTGTACGCTATGCTGCGAACAGGTAGCGGTCGAGATTCCCCATTGATTGTTCATCACTATCATGAGTACGGGTAGTTCCTGACCAGGACGCGTACTCCAGATCATGCACGAGGCGAAATCCCCCTCCGCCGTTCCCGCATCACCACCGACCACGATCGTAACGCCGTCGCCAGAGCCCCGCTTCTGGACGAGGGCCGTACCGGCCGCCATGGCAAACTGAACCTCCACCACGGAACTGACCGGCACCACGTTCCACTCACGCATCGCATAGTGTCCCACGAAATTCCGTCCCATCGAATGCGAGTCCGTGATCGACATGACCGCCTGCCGAACAGCATCCAGCATCGGCATTCCCATGGCCAGCAAAATCGCAGCGCTGCGATAGTGAAGGTGCAGGAAATCATAGTCCGGGCCACACCCCTTCTTGACCTGAAATCCCAGGCAAGTATTAAACGCCTCTTCACCCGGCCCGCCGATCCAGAAATAACTCTCTCCCGATTTGCTCATCTGGATCATCCGCTCTTCCAGGGCGCGGTGCGCACCATCACTTCGTAAACCTCGAAACACCGGTCGGCACTCAGGGATTCTGTGCCACTTACAACCTCGGCTACAGCTGTCACACCGTGCTCCTTACACGCTGTTCATGCCTGGCAATACTTTCCGAATACTGCCGGAACGATAACTGGGACTCGCCAAACTTCAGCACGACTGGCAAGGCATCCGGCGACCCGGCAATCCGCCGGTCTGCCGAACCACACGACAAAACGGAAGCGGCGGCATAATGAATTTAATATAACGCTGCGGCCGCACCTCTGCACCCCTCGAAGCCATAGTTGATTTTGTGAATCATCCGGCTTAAGGCCTCTCCAGACAATCCGTTTCCGCCTCGTCCACCAACCCGATTCCGCACTCGCATCAGCCGTTCGAACAGTCATTTCGCCCGGTATCCGGCCGGGGAACCGCCGGCGGACCCGCTATCGCGAGTCGGATCGATCCGATTACACACGACCTGGCAAAATAGAACGAATGAAACGAGTGCACCAGGAAGTCTTGGTTGTGCAAGTGGCGCTGCCACAAATGCCGATAACAGGTGTCAGAGCCTCCGCCAGGCAACTGCCCGAAATTGCACCGGCGCGCACGGTGCGAAGTTGCGGGCCGCATGCGCGCCGGGTCGGCCAGCCAACTGGCATGGCAGGTGACCATGGAGGCGTTGGTGAGCCGATGACTCGCCGTATGCGCGTGGCACCACGAAAGCGACCGCCAGGGAGCGGTCGGGAGAAAGAGCCCGCTATGTACTCAGCCATTTCCCCTGCCGAGATGCGTCAACTTGTTGTCAATCGGTTCCAACAGCACGATTCGCGGGCAATGGTTGACGGTGAACTAGAAGAACGTGTGCGGGTCGAAAGCGGCAAAGTGGTCGCGTATTGCTACCGAGCAGGCAACCTGTTCGCCATGTGGATGATCGACATCGGGCTGGTCCAATTTTACGACAGCGCCGGGAATCTGCTGCCAGCGTACGAACTCCCCGCGCAGAGGACGCCCGATCGCCGCGCCGCTTAAGGATCGACGAAGCAATAACTGTCATATTGTCTCGTCTCCCCCGCCGCGCAGCGCCTAGCGAGAGAGAGGATCAAGGTGAGGGGCAAGAAGAAATCTGCCAGTTATTGCTGCGCCGATCCTAAGCCACTTGCGGCTCCCCCGGTTCGTACTCCAGCATGCGCCCCGCATTAAGCTCGTAGACGCGGTCGGCCAGGTAGAGGTTGGATAGTCGGTGCGTGATCATGATCAGCGTCCGGTTTTTGCTGAACTGCGTCAGTACCTCGTTGATCAGTTTTTCGCTTTCCATGTCAATTTGACTGGTCGCCTCGTCCAGAATCAGGATCTCCGGATCTCGCAGAATCGCTCGCGCCAAGGCAATCCGCTGCCGCTGCCCCCCGCTCAATCGTTGGCCTCGCGGACCAACCTTCGTTTCGTATTTGTCGGGCAGACTGTCGATAAACTCGATGAACATGTGCCATCTGTGCAGCTCGCCTCACCTGCTCGTCCGAGGCCTCCAGCGAACCGTAACGGATGTTATACATGACCGTGTCATGGAACAGCTCAGTCTGCTGAATCACCAGTCCGATGCGACTGCGAACGTCCTCCAGCGCCATGTCACGCAAATCGACCCCATCCAGCAAAATCGACCCATGTTGAGGATCATAGAACCGGCAGATTAAATGCACCAGTGACGACTTACCACTGCCGTTGGCGCCGACCAGCGCAATCTTCTCACCATGCTTAATGTTCAAGTTGATGTCGCGAAGCACATAGTCATCCCCGCCATAGGCAAAAGACAAATCACGCAATTCCAGTCTGCTGTGTGGCCGTGCGACCGATCGAGGATGCTTGGGGGAAATGATTCGGGTCGGGCGGTCCAGCAGCGGATACAGCAGGTCGGCAGCGGCGATCCCCGAATTGATACCGGTGAACACCGCGGACAACTTGCGAACCGGATCGCTGGCTCCGATCAGGAGTCCAAAGAATACCATCATTGTCGATACGCTTAGCGGTGTGTCCGTTATGCGAACTCCCATCAGATGCGTTTCATGATTCAGCACCAGGTACGCACCCACGATGACCGTGGTGCCCACCATGCCGATCCCCAGCAACTCGGTGATGGGTCGCGTCAGCGCGTTGTAAAAGGCCCCTTTCAGTGCCAGACGGATCAAATCCAGCGTGGTGTTGTCGAACCGCTGTTTCTCGGTCCGTTCCATGCCGTATGCCTGGACCGTTTGAATGCTGCCGAACGCCTCCAGCATGACGTGCTGAAAACTCTGCGCCTTCTCAAGCGTGCGCCGGCAGACAGACTTAATGCGTTTGCTCAACCAGATGATCAAGTAGGTAACCAGCGGTGCAATAACCAGCGACAGGAGCAGCAAACGCCAGGAGATATAACAGGCTCCCGCCAGACAGGCCAGGATCTTGAGCGGCTCGCGGACGGCGCCGCCATACAAATTCATGATGCCACCGCAGAGCATTTCGGTAGTCGCTGTAATATGTGTGGTGAATCCGCTTGTCCCGTATTTGGCAAATCCAGCCCGGTCCATCACCATCGCTTGCTCAAATATCTGCAGTCGCACGTGGCGGCCAATTTTTGCCGAGACTTTCGCGATGATCATGGTGTTGAACATGATGAACACGTGCTTCACGAACGTGCCGATGATCACCAACACAATCACCAGGACCACCGTGTGGAACGGATCGCGTGGAAGAAACCGCTCAATGAAAGGCTGCAGCCGTCGCGACGAGCGTACTGAGGTCTCCTGGTTGGCCTGTTCGCCTTGGAGCTGCTTGATCCGCAACTGCATCGCCTGCCGTTCGTCCGCCGGCGTCTGGGGCAGTTTGCGTTGCAGCGTCAGGATTTCTGTTGACAGCTCCGTGATTTTCTCCTCGGCCGCAGTAATCTCCGATTCGACCCAGTGCTGCAGCGACTCCTCCCCTAGCGTCACCTGTATCACCGGGAACAAAGCGCCGATATTACCCCCCCATAAGGCGGCCACGAAGAGGGAACAAATAGTGGCCAGCAGGATCGACTTCCAATATCGCAGTGAATCGCGAAGGGCACGCGTGAAATTTCTCATCCTGAACCGTCCCTGGTTTCCGCCCCAATAGTCGCCTTGCGTCAGTGTTCTCATGTCCCAGACAACAACCGCTGCCGATGGCCCCCCGGTTGGAAAACCCGGCGGGAGGCAATTCTGGTAGACCAGGACGTCACAAATCTATCCGAATGGTGCGGTCGGGAAAAGAGAGGTTTTCCACGGCGAGCGAGACGCGGAGACGGGACACTAGGCGTGCAAGCGTCGCTGAACCCGCCCACAAGACCCAGACTCCAGCAGGATTTCCAGCAACCCAGCAGCAGCAGCCGACGGGAGCGACAAGAGGCATCGCCATTAGCTACCCCAGACGAGCCTGGCACCTTCATTCCAGCACCTCCATTCCTGGCACCTTCGCTTCTTGACATCGAACAATTGCCTGGCGACTAATACCCAGCCGCAGTGCGTTTTTTTGGCCCTTGAGCGCCATCGGATGGGTTCTTGATCGGCAGCTTCTCCCAACAAAGCGGGGTGTCTGGTCGTTGCTCGACTTTCTCGTTTTTCTTGAAAATCGTGGTAGCCACTTGAGGGGTCACGCGTCTGTCTCACGATTCGTCCAATAGAGACCAATAGAGACACGGATCGAAGTGGCCGCCACCGCTTTGGCTGAGAAGCCGAGTTCCGACGTTCTGGAACGCGGCAAGAGAGCGGGATCAATGCCGGTCGTCGGTCTGCCCGAGGAGGGATTGCCGCGTGCCAGAACAGACCTCAGCGGACATGGACGGTGGTTGGAAGCAGATCATTGAGGACTATCTGCAAGAGTTCTTTCAGTTCTTTTTTCCTCCAGTGTACGCCGCGATTGATTTCGACCAGGGCTGCCAGTCCTTGGATAAGGAACTGGCCAGGATCGTGGTGGGTGCCGAAGTAGGTGACCGGGAGGTGGACAAGTTGCTCCAGGTACACTGGCATGACGGGGGAGACGAATTGGTCCTGGTCCACGTCGAGGTGCAGGCGCAGAACGAAACGGATTTCGCCCAGCGAATGTGCGTCTATAATTGTCGTATCTGGGAGCGGTACCAGCGGCCGGTCGTGAGCTTGGCTCTGCTGGTTGACGGGGACCCGCGGTTCCGGCCCGACCGGTTCACGCGCGAGAAGGCCGGCTGTCGGCTGGAATTCAAGTTCCCAGTCGTAAAGCTGCTCGACCACAAGAGCCCGCAGGATTTGACGGCCGATCCGAGTCCCTTTGCCGTGGCCTCGCTGGTGCAACTGAGTAAACTGCGGGCGGGCAATGATGCGCAGCGTCGGTTTGACTATAAACTGGCGTTGGCGTGCGAGCTGTACCGACGCGGATACAGTCACGAGGACGTGCTGAAACTGTTTCGTTTCATGGACTACGTGTTGACGTTACCTGCGGAGCTATCCCGGCGGTTCGACAGCGAACTGGAGACGATTGAGGAGAAATTGAATATGCCCTATATCACCAGCATCGAGCGCAACGCACTTGGCGCGGGATTGAACAAGGGATTGAGCAAGGTTGACACGAAGGGCAACGGGAAGGGATCCTGCAAGGCGTCCGAGACTTGCTGCGTCAGACCCTTGATGTGCGGTTTGGTCCTCTGCCCGAATCGTTGCTCCACAAGATCGAGCAGTGTCAGGATGTAGCGGCCCTGCGGGCTTTCCACCAGCAGGCGCTGACTGCGGGCTCCGCGGATGAACTGCAGTTTTGAGTTCCTCCCGTCTTCCGTACTTTCGGCAAGGGAACGCCGACATACTGACACGCCAATCTCTGTCCGAACGAGACGGGGACCGCGTTATTATTTCACAACCAAGGAGATCAATACATGCGACGGTTTTTTGCAGTGCTCACATGTTCGGCTCTGGCGACGTTGCTGGGATGTTCGGAAAAAGGCACGAAGGGCTCAGCCAAGGACTCGGGAGGCGGGATCGAAGTCGAATGGCCCGGCGGCAGTGTGACGATTGATCCCGACAAGGGAGTTGACGTCAAGGCACCGGGCGTGGGCGTCCAGGTCGAAAAGGGCAAAAAGGTGGGCGTCCAGGCACCGGGAGTCGATGTCAAACTGAAAGCGAAAACCACCGAAGACGAGTAGCCCGATCGTCGCGCGAGCGAGACACAATCGGATCCGCGATGGAAATCAAACAATTGGCTTACGAGCTGGTCCATCCCCTGCTGGGCGCTGTGGCTCGCAACCGCTGGTTGATTAATTGCCTGTTTGACGTCCGCGTGCCCAAACAGATTGTCGTTCACTTTGACCCCACGACATTGTTGCTTCGTCGTGCGCTGCGTCACGCTGTGACCGCGGCGGACCGGACGGCATTGGAAGTCGGCATTGGGCAAGGCGCACTGCTCACGCTCGGGCTACTCAAATCGTCCAAGATCGACGTCCAGGGGATTGACTGTTCGCAGGCACGCGTGCTCAGTTCCCAGGTCGTTGCTGCGCACAATGGGCTCAACCCACGCTTTTTTGTAAGCGACCTGTTCGGCAGCGTGCCTTCCGATCACCAGTTCGATCTGATCTTCTTCAACCCTCCATATGTTCCGACGTCCGCCGGACAGCAGTTGAAACTCACCCGCCGCATGCGCGCCGATAGCGATCGCGTCTGGGATGGTGGAACGGACGGCACACAAGTGCTGCAAACATTCCTGCGGCAGGCCCCGCAATTCCTTTCACGTGCAGGACGCGTACTATTTGGCCTGCAAACGAATTTCGTGCCTGTAGAGCGAGTGGAGTCCGTTGTCAGCGCATCTGGATTCGTCGTGCTTGATCGCGTTACCCGCTGTTGCCTTCCCAGTCTGGTGTACGTCCTGGGCCAAGGCGGGGCGGCGGAGCGCCCGCCGAGCAGGGGAACCGCGGAATGACGTTGTGGTGCCCTCTGTGCCGTTTTGCTGGCAACTCACAACCAGCCGTCCGCGGCATAGCTCGCTCGGGTGTCGGAAAGTCGTTGGGCAAGATCTTTGGCGGGTACCCACCGCAACTGTTCCCTGGCACGAGCCGCATCGCACGTCCAAGAGCCGCTGTATGCTTCGCGTGCTTTGTCCCGGTTGAAATAGACTCGGCTGCCAAACGCCTGTTGCATCAGATCCCCCAGGGCCGCCGCACTCCAACCGATGCAGCGCGGGATACGTATCTGCCGCACTGAGGGGCGATGCAAGCACTCGGCAATTAACTCGGCGAGTTCCGGAAACGTCACCGCCTGAGGATCCGTAACGTAATAAACTCCTGAATGTTGCGGATCCGCTCGACCGGTCAGCCGAAGTCCTCGTTCGCACGCGACAGTCAATGCGTCAATCAGATCATCCACGTACAGAAAAGAGTACTTATGGTCCGGGTCGGTGTAAAAATTCCAGCCACGTCTCACGGTCTTGAACAGGCTCAACAAATTGCGATCACCCGGACCAAACACACCTGGAGGTCTCAGGATGGTCATCGGTATCCGCGCGGCAAATTCGCCGAGCACGGCTTCGGCTTCCAGTTTTGTTTGCCCATAGATCGACACCGGCCGGCAGGTCATCGATTCGGTAGCGGCCACTCTGTTTGGTCCGGCCGCCGCCAGTGACGAGACATAGATAATCACCGGCGGTGTCGGCAATGCGCAAGCCGCTGCGGCCAGATTTCGAGTCCCCTCGACGGTGACTGCCCGCGAAGCAGCCAACGTTCGCGGCGACGTGGCAGCGGCCAGATGAAAAACGCGGTCGGCGCCCGATAACGCACGCCGCACGGCTGACATATCGCGAATGTCGCCGGTGATCAACCGACACTGTTGCCCGCTGAGCATGCCTGCCGGCTGAGTGCGAACCAGGCCGACCACCTCGGCGCCTTGGTTGACGAGCTGCTGCACCAGGCGACGACCAATGAACCCTCCCGCTCCCGTCACGAGTGTAAACGCCATCTTCGTTATCTTCCCGGGGGCATTGCCTGCGTTCAACGTCGCAATCGGACTTCCTTACTCGGTCGCTCGCACGACGATGGCTCAGGGGCACTCAGCAGCGGTCGTGGCACTGCTGATCGACCGAAGGGAAACGGACGGACATCGTCTGTCCGATTTGCGGACAGCCTTCGTTTTACCTGGTACTGCGGAGTTCTTCCCAATACGAGAAATCACTGCACGTCGCCACCGGTTAACGACTGCCAAATATCGGTCACTTTGGTCGTCCAAGATTATCCATAACAAACAAGACGTTACAGCTTGCCTAATCGCTACACAAATGTCATCCGCTATCCGCGGATTCCGGACCATGCGACACAGCGTCAAGGGAGGTCATTTCTGGAGTTTATGCCAGTTTGGCATCGTATCATATGCTACACTCTCGGGGTGCTAGACTTTCCTGGCGGGGCAACCGCTGCAAAGGATTGAGCTGACCACTGCGGCCTGCGGCCGCAACCGCAATGAAGCGCTCACCCCGAAATCGAATTAATCCCGGCAGTTTCGCGATATTCTTCCGAGTTAGTCGATTTGCCGTTTTCCCCAAACGCGGCCCAGTGAAATGCAACTCCCCTCAAGTCCCGCAGAAAGTCGCACTATCGTCGCATTGCTGCGCGCTTGCGCAGAACAACATGGCGATCGCCGTGCGTGCACGTTCCTGTCGGACGGTGAATCGTCCGAGTCAGTGCTGACATACCGCGAACTGGATCTTCGTGCGCGCCGAATCGGAAGCTGGTTACATGCCCACGGAAGCGCCGGCAAGCCCGTTCTGCTGGTCTATCCGCAGGGGTTGGATTTCATCGCTGCATTCTTCGGCTGCCTGTACGCCGGTGCCATCGCCGTTCCGGCCTACCCTCCACGTCGAAACCGTCGAGCCACACGTATCTGCTGCATGGTTTCCGACGCGCATGTGGAGATCGCGTTGACGACCCGTGAGCTGCTCGCACAGATCGAAGGCATGCTCCGCGACGATCCGGTTCTGGCTCGACCGCGATGGCAATCCACCGACCAGATTGACTCCCCTTTGGCTGCCGCGTGGACACCCACCTCAAGCGATCCCGATTCGCTGGCGTTCCTGCAGTACACTTCCGGATCGATCGGAGTTCCTAAAGGTGTCATGGTTTCGCATGCCAACCTGCTGGAAAACCAACGCCTGATCTGCCACTCTTTCCGCCAGAGCGAAGACATTGTGTGCGTCGGTTGGCTGCCTTTGCACCACGACATGGGGTTGATCGGCAACCTGCTCCACCCGATCTACTTGGGTGGACATTTCGTCTTCATGTCTCCGGTAGTCTTCCTGCAACAGCCGATTCGCTGGTTGCGAGCGATCTGCAACTATCGCGCGACGATCAGTGGCGGTCCCAATTTCGCCTATGACTTGTGTGTATCCGGTACGACGCCGCGGCAACGTGAAGGCCTGGATTTCTCCGCCCTCGAGGTCGCTTTCACCGGAGCAGAACGAGTACAAGACAGAACTCTTCGTGATTTTGAATCGGCTTTTGCTCCCTATGGTTTCTCGCGCGACATGTTCTGCCCCTGCTATGGGCTGGCCGAGACAACCCTGATTACCAGCGGCATCGTGAAACGCAAACCGGTCGTTACCGCGCGACTTGCCCCGCTCGCCCTCGCCGCAGGAAATGTCGTGCCATTCGACTCAACGGTATCGACGCCATCGGCGGCAGCCGAGCAAACTGCCGTCCGCACCGCCAAACCGATCGATCTGGTCAGCTGTGGCGTTCCCGCACCTTCTATCGACATCCGCATCGTCGATCCTGAAACACTCACACCATGCCCTGCCGGACGCGTTGGTGAAATCTGGGTCGCGGGCGGAACGGTCGCCAAAGGATACTGGGACAAGACCGATCTGACGCGCGAAACATTTCTCGCCACGCTCGCGGATAATTTCGAGACACAGCTGCCGCGTTACTATCTTCGCACCGGTGATCTTGGCTTCCTGCATGATGAACATCTCTATGTCGCAGGGCGATTGAAGGACCTGATCATTGTTCGCGGAGGGAATCATTACCCCAGTGACATTGAGCAGACAACCGGCGCCAGCCATAAGAGCTTGATCCCCGGGTCGTGCGCCGCCTTTAGCGTGGATGTCGATGGCGATGAACAAGTGGTCGTGGTCCAAGAGGTACAACGATCGTACCTGCGTTCGCTCGACCAGGCGGAAGTCTGCGAGGCGATCAGGCAGGCCATCGTGGAAGACCACCTGGTGCCGTTGCACGCCATTATCCTCGTCCGGCCCGGTTCCGTTCCCAAGACGACTAGCGGGAAGATTCAGCGCCGCGAAGCGCGACGCATGTTTGAACAGGACGAGTACAAAGTAGTCGCCCGCTGGGAAGCAACCGATGGGCCAACCGCTGCGGCCGATCGCGAAGCATCATCCAACCGCGTCGATGGGTCGTCCCATTGCGTGGATCTGTCGTCGATTCTTCCGGGGCATGAACTACTTCATCTGTCGGCGCCGCAGCAGGAAGCACTTCAATCGCTTGAGCGATGGGTCTTGGATCGCCTCTCGGGACACCTTGGTTTGCCGGCCGCCTCCATCGACACGCACCAACCGTTCGCTCGTTACGGCATCGATTCGCTCAAGGCCGTTCGAATGACGGGAGAGCTGGAAGAACATCTGGGCCGTAACATTGCTCCGACATTGCTGTACGACTACCCAAATGTCGCGGCACTCGTGCGGTACCTGGTCCTGGGTGAAACGCGAACCGCGACGCGTGGTCCGCAAGAGTGCCGAGCCGAAGAGCCGATTGCCGTGATCGGTGTCGGGTGCCGTTTTCCCGGTAGCAAGTCGCCCGACGCGTTCTGGAAATTGCTCCAGGACGGTTGTGATGCGATGGGCCCCGTCCCGGTCGGTCGCTGGGGAGCGGATCTTCAACGAATCAGCGAAAAAACCGGGTCAGCTCGTCGTCAAGTCGAGTGGGGCGGGTTTTTGGAACGAATCGACCTGTTCGACGCGAATCTGTTCGGCATTAACACGCGGGAAGCGGAAGAGATGGACCCGCAACAGCGGGTTCTGCTGCACGTGGCCTGGGAAGCGGTGGAGGACGCGGGGATCTCCATCGACTCTCTCTCCGGCAGCCTTTCAGGCGTGTTCCTGGGAGTCAGCGGGAACGAGTACGCACACCTGCAAACGGCATGTCAACATGGTCCAAACGTCTATCGAGCAACCGGCAACTCGCTGGCAGTGATTGCCAACCGCGTGTCATTCCTGTTCGATTTCCAGGGCCCAAGCTGGTCCGTCGACACAGCCTGCTCGTCGTCGCTGGTCGCGGTTCATCAAGCATGTGTCAGCCTCCGACGCGGTGAATGCAATCTGGCACTTGCTGGTGGAGTCAGCCTGATCGTCTCTCCCGATGCAACATCTTCGCTCAACCAGGCGGGGATGTTATCTGCGACGGGCCGTTGTCAGACGTTTTCGTGCTCGAGGCCGACGGTTTCGTGCGTGGTGAAGGTTGTGGCGTGCTGCTGCTCAAACGGCTCTCGGAGGCCCAGGCGGCAGGGGATCGGATCCTCTGCCTGCTGCGCGGTTCGGCAGTCAATCAGGACGGTCGCAGTAACGGCCTGACCGCGCCCAACGGGCTGGCCCAACAGGCAGTCCTCCGCAGCGCGCTGGCCGATGCGCGGCTGGAGCCGCACGAGATCGATTACGTGGAAGCGCACGGCACCGGCACCGCCTTGGGCGACCCGATCGAAATGGGCGCCCTGGCCGCCGTCTTCGCCCCCCACCGCGACGGTCGAGCGGCCGCTGCGGGTCGGATCGGTCAAGACCAACATCGGACACCTGGAAGGCGCCGCGGGAATCGCCGGACTGATCAAGGTCTGCCTGGCCCTGCAGCACGAGGCCCTCCCGCCGCACCTGCATTTCCAGCAGCCCAGTGCCCATATCGACTGGAACTGGCCGCTGCAGATTCCCACCGCCCTGACGGCCTGGACGGCCGAGCCAGCGCCTGCGCCGCGCGGGCGTCAGCTCGTTCGGGTTCGGCGGGACCAACGCCCATGTGATCGTCGAGCAGGCGCCGGCCCCCACCACGCCGCCGCCGGCCGACACTTCCGTGGACGGTCAGCCGGCACAGCTTCTTCCTGAGCCCCCGGCCCTGTTGCTGCTCTCGGCCAAAACCGCCACCGCCCTGGCGGCCCAGGCACGTCAGTTCGCCCAGGCGGTGCGCCACCACGCCTTGCCCGACCTCTGCTACACGGCCGCCGTGGGCCGCACGCATTTTCCTTTCCGACTGGCCCTCAGAGCCCACGACCCGCAGCAGGTGCAACAGGCCCTCGAGCAGTTTGCCCAGCACCAACAGGCCCCCCAACTCTGGCACGGCCAGAGCCAGCGGCCCTGCCGCCTGGCCTGGGTGTTCGGCGGACAAGGACCGCTTCTGCTGGGCGCCGGACGCGCCCTCTATGAACACCACCCGATGTTTCGACAACTCCTGGATCAGGCCTGCCAGTGCGCCGCATCCTCCTGGAACCGCGATCTGCGCAGCGTACTCTGGCAGGACGCCACGCTCTGGCAGCAAGTCGACATCCAGCCGGCCCTGTTCTGCCTGCAGGTCAGCCTGGGCCGACTCTGGC
The DNA here is from genome assembly GCA_963700575.1 of uncultured Planctomycetota bacterium. Classification (GTDB taxonomy): domain Bacteria; phylum Planctomycetota; class Planctomycetia; order Pirellulales; family Pirellulaceae; genus JAJRVM01. The sequence goes on from CAVOYC010000009.1 coordinate 152,348, forward strand.
AGCACTACGGCCTGACACCCAGTGCCGTGCTGGGACATAGCCTGGGAGAGTACGCCGCCGCCTGTCTGGCCGGCGTCTTTTCACTGGCCGAGGGACTGCAACTGGTCACCACCCGCGCCCGACTGATGCAGGCACTGGAAACTCCCGGCGGGATGCTCGTGGTACGTGCCTGCCAGCAACAAGTCCGCGACCTGCTGGCCGGCGGGCAGCAGGCCCTGGAGATCGCGGCCCTCAACGGTCCTCGGCAAACGGTCGTCTCGGGCGCCGCGGCGGCCGTGCAGCCATTCCAGGACCTGCTCGACGCACACCAGATCGGCCACCAGAGGCTGGCCACTACCCACGCCTTTCACTGCGCGTTGGTCGAGCCGATTCTGGAAGAGTTTGCCACCGTGGCCCAGCAAGTCTCCTACGCCCCGCCCCAATTACCCTACTTCTCCGGGATGCTGGGCACCCGCGTTACCCACGAGGTGGCACAGGCCTCCTACTGGCAACAACACCTCCGCCAACCGGTGCGCTTCTACCCGGCCCTGCAGAGCTTGATGGCCGACCCACCCACGGCCGTGTTGGAAGTGGGGGCCGGCAGCACGGCCTGCGGATTGATCCGCACCGCCTTCCGCCGGGCCGACGTCTGTGTGCTCAAAGGACTCACCGCTAACGACCGGGAATGGAACGAGCATCTGCAACAGCTGGCCCGTTTGTACACCCTCGGAGCGCCCCTGGACTGGTCGGCGGTGTGGAGCAGGCCAGGCCGCAAGGTTTCCTTGCCCACCTATCCCTTTGAAACCCAGCGATACTGGTTCCGCAGCACTGCCGCGGCCCAGCACGAATCCAGGCGGCCCACCGCCGTCCCGGGAGAGCTCGTGCATCCGCTGCTGGGACGCCGCCTGGACCTGGCCGGGCGGGAAGTGGTCTACGAGACCCAGTTGCTGGCGGATTCGTACCTGCGGGACCATCGCCTGGGCGACCGCATCGTACTGCCGGCCACCGCCTACCTGGAACTGGCGTTGGCCGCCGGCCAGGAGGCGGGCTTCAAGCTGCTGGACGTCTGCCAGTTGAAGATCCGCCGTCCGCTGGAGCTACCGCTGCAGGACCCCGTGCGGATGCAGGTCGTCCTGACGGCCCGGGAATCCGGCTTTGACTGCCGCATGCGGGCCCGGCTGGCCGAACGCTGGCAGACACTCGCCACCTGCCAGCTGCAGGCGAACACGCAGCCGCTGCCCGAAGGCCTGCCCAAGCGTGAGCCGGCGGGCCCCGAGGTATCCCGCGCCGAGCATTACCAGCGGTGCCGGCAACGGGGACTCGACTACGGACCCGCCTTCCAGGGCCTGCAGCGCTTGACTCGCGGAGAGGCCTGTGCCTGGGGCGAGGTCCTGCTGCCGCCCGAACTGACCACCGACGGCTACTGCCTGCATCCCGCCCTGCTTGACGCCTGCCTGCAGGTCACCGCCGGTGCCCTGCAACAGCACCAGGATGCCACCTGGCTGCCCGTGAAAGTCCAACGCTACCAGGTTCACGACGGCGCCGCCACCACGACGCATCTGCAGGTTCTGACGATCATACGTTCGGCTCAACACGGCGCACAAACCACAGTCGATCAGCCAGATCCCGACACGAGAGATCTGACGGTGGACATCTTTGCGAGCAACGTGAATGGCCAACTCATTTGTCGCATCGAAGGGTTGCAGTTGCGGCGCGCGAATCTTGTGCCTGTAGAAGACTTGATGTTTCACGACCACTGGGTAGCCAGGATTCGGTCCAGGGAATGCCCGCCGGTCGTTCCCAACGCATCCACTTTCTGCATCGCAGACCATCTGGAAACAAGTCGCGATGCAATCGCCGCACGAACTGGGCTGGCAAAACACACCCTATTGCTCGATGTGCTCGACACGCTCTGCGCGAGACCATTTTTGGGACGCTGCACGAAAACTTTCGTCCGTTGGAAGAGGGGATCTCGTTTACGACGCAGGAGGCAATCGACACGCTACACGTCCAGTCCGAGCACTTTCGGCTCTTGCAGCGCATGCTCAGCATCCTGGAAGAGGACGGTTATCTGCAGAGAAATCGAGACACCTGGACAGTTGGCCGGCGTTCGAGCGACAGTATTCCGATCGCTTCCTTTGAACAATTGGCACATGATTATCCGGCGGCCGAGCCGGAACTGACGCTGTTGCAGCGTTGTAGTAGCCAGCTGCTGCAGGTCATGCGTGGGGATACCGACCCGCTGACACTGCTCTTTCCATCAGACGGTTCCATTTCCGCAGGAAACCTGTATCGCGATTCGATCGGTGGACAGGCCATGAACTCGCTCGTCGCAGAAGCTGTCGCCACGATTGCAGGCGAACTGCCTGACGGGCGAGGCCTGCGCATCCTGGAGATCGGAGCGGGAACGGGCTCTACAACAGAATCGATTGTCCGCCGCGTCTGCGACCAGCGGATGCAATACGTCTTCACAGATATCGCCGCCAGTTTCCTGCCCGCCGCAAAGGAGCGATTCTCCTGCTGCGAGAATATGCAGTTTCGCGTGCTGGATATCGAACGAGATCCGATCACCCAAGGACTTGAAACATCTCAGTTTGACGTGATCGTGGCGGCCAACGTAATGCATGCCACGCGTGACTTGCAGCAGTCGCTGAGGCATGTCCGTCAATTGCTCTCCTCGGGTGGTCACCTGATCGTGCTCGAAGGCACACGTCCCGTCCGTTGGCTTGATTTGACGTTCGGATTGACCAGCGGTTGGTGGAGGTTCTCTGACACACATCTCCGTCACGACTACCCACTGCTATCGGGTCATGGCTGGAAAGGCTTGTTGGCCGATACCGGTTTTGGTCCGGCACGCGTTGTGTCGCCGTTAAGCGTTGTTGACGGAAATCGCGAACCGGAAAACTCCGTGATCATCGCGCAGGCCGCACAGTCCGGCGACCCCCTTTACGCCCACAATGACCTTGTCGCCCAGGATCACGACGGCAACAAACTCGGCACCTGGTTGGTCCTGGCCGATCAGCTGGGTGTGGGAGATGAACTTGCCGTTCGGCTCGCGGCACGCGGCGCAGCATGTCAGGTGAAGCATGGCAACGAGCACTTTCCGGCCATTCGGGGCACGTCGATCGACAGCCCTGTCACGCAACCGCTAAGTAACGATTTCATCGCGCACGGTGTGGCACCCAGGCAGGTCGTGTTCCTGTGGTCATTGGACGAACCACACGCTGGCGCGGGTCCGGACGAGCAGGCTCAGAAACTGAACGAAGCCCTGCTGAGTCTGATCCAGGCGGTTGCCCAGCGTCCTCGTGATTCCATCGATGACCACGGTCGTGACCAGGAGGCCTTGAGGGTCTGGGTGGTCACACGCGGTGCGCAGCTGCCGCGTGCTGACAGTGACCACTCTATGGCGCAAGCCTCGCTATGGGGATTTGCGAGGACGCTGGCCCTCGAGCATCCTGACTGGCAGTGCCAGATTGTTGACCTGGATCCGCGGACCACCACGCGGCGGTCCGCCGCCACGCTATTTGATGAAGTCACGCGTCCCATCACGGATCGCGAGAATGAAATCGCGTTTCGCGACGGCTTGCGACTGGTCCGTCGCTTGCAGCGCGGCACTGCCAACGAAGCTGCAACAGGCGGCAATCCAGCGTTGCATCTCGAAATCGGCTCTCGCGGCACTCTCGATGGACTCCAATTCGTCCGCCGACAACGACGAGCTCCCCGCGCGACGGAAATCGAATTGGAAGTACATGCCAGTGGACTCAATTTCCGCGATGTGCTGAATGTTCTCGGTCAATATCCGGGCCAGCCTCCACTGGGAGCTGAATGCAGCGGGATCGTGACGTCTGTTGGCAGTCAGGTTCAACATTTCCGGCCGGGCGACCGCGTGGTGGTCGTCGCCCCCGACACCTTCTGCGATTTCCTGACCATCGAGGAGACGCTGGCTATTCGCGTCCCGGATGAACTCTCTTTGGAAGCGGCAGCCAGCATCCCGATCGCTTTCCTTACCGCTTCCACGGCATTGGAAGAGATCGGCGATTTGAGACACGCTCAGCGCGTGCTCATCCACGCGGCTGCGGGTGGTGTCGGAATGGCAGCAGTTCAGCTGGCGATCGATGCCGGTGCCGAGATCTTTGCCACGGCCAGCATCGGCAAACACGACTCCTTAAGACGCATGGGAATCGAACACATTTACGATTCGCGCTGCCGGGTTCGCGGAACAGATTCTCGACGCCACTGGCGGCCAAGGCGTCAACCTCGTCCTGAACTCGCTGGGTGAAGAATTCATTGGTGAAAACATTCGATCGTTGGGCGTCAATGGCAGATACCTGGACATCGCGAAATCTACGGGCACATTACGAACCTCGCCGTTTGATGAACGCACCGACCTGAGCTATCACACCATCGATCTGGCAGACCAGTTGCAGCGTGCACCCGAACTGGTTCGCGCCAAGTTGAAGCCACTTCTGGAACGCGTTGCCGCGGGTCGATTGCAGGCACTTCCGATTCGTTGTTTTGAATTACGCGAGGCAAAAGCAGCGTTTCGTTTCATGCGGTCGGCACGCCATGTCGGAAAGATAGCCCTGCGACCGCGACATGAATTCGAGGCGTCTCGAAAAGTGGAACAGCCACGTGAGGCAGTGGATGAGAAACATGGACAGTTTGCGGTTCATGCCGACCGCAGCTACCTGATATCGGGCGGCTTGGGCGGACTCGGACTCGAGGTTGCTGGCTGGCTGGCACGCAAAGGCGCCGGTCACATCGCTCTGTTGGCCCGCCGTCAACCAACCGCGTCCGAACAACGTCGAATCGAGTCGATCGCGGCTCGAGGAACCAGGATCGAAACGCTCCAGGCTGATGTGGAAGTTCGTTCAGAGGTGGAACAAGCCCTCACCACGTGGCGCACGGCGGCACCTTCGCTGGGCGGTGTGTTTCATCTGGCAGGTCAACTCGATGATGGGTTGATCCTGCGTCAAACCGCAGCACAGTTCGCCAGCGTACTCGGCCCCAAAGCCCGCGGTGCCTGGAATCTTCACCGTGCGACGTTGACCGACGAGCTGGATTGTTTCGTCTTGTTCTCGTCGATATCCTCAGCGCTCGGCTCGACCGGCCAGGCGAACCACGCCGCGGCCAACGCATTTATGGATGCCCTGGCTCGCCACCGTCACGCGCACGGTCTACCGGCGCTGAGTGTGAACTGGGGACCCTGGTCTGAAATCGGTGCGGCAGCCGAACGCGAAGTCGATCAGCGTCGCGATCTGGCCGGCATTGCCATGATCACACCCGCAGAAGGCATCGCCCTGCTCGAGAATGCACTCCGTAGCGGCGATGCGCAGCTGGCCGCATTACGCCTGGAGATGGACCGGCTTCCAATGCGCTGGAAACAGCGGCCTCTATTCGAATTACTGGCCCCACAAGGCCCGCTCTCCGCTGCTCCTGCCACCCAAGATTCGAAGTTCCTGGCTGCGTACCGCCAGGCACCTGAGAGCCAACAACGCAGTCTATTGCTCACGCAACTTCAGTGTCTCGTCGCGCAAACGATTGGCGCCAATTGCTCGAAGGCCGTTCCGGTCGACCAGGCCTTGTCCGACATGGGACTCGATTCATTGGCGTCACTTGAACTCTGCAACAAACTCGAGGAGAACCTGAATATCCCTGTTCCCTCAACGCTGGTCTACGATTACCCAACTCTGAGCGATATGGCGGATTACTTCTTCCGCCAGCTTTCGGGCACAGTCGCTGTCGCGGCCCCGAGCTCACATTCCAGCGAATGCCAGACGGCCACCACCCACACGCCACCGGAGGTCAGAGCCCAAGAGACGATCAAGAATTGCCGTACTGCAGACCCCGACGAAGAAGAGGACTACTCGCACTTCGAGCAGCAGCCGGCAACTAACACGACAAATCTCTTCCTCGGCATGCATGAGCTGAGCGAGGAACTAGACCATTGGGACGAGGTGTTATGATGCCTCCAAATATGCACGGTGAACAACATTGGACCGACCAGCAAGTGGCTGCCGCTTTGCACGCCGCGAAAACCAAGCTGCAGCGTGTGCGAGAGCGGCTGCACGAACCGCTGGCGGTCATCGGGATCGGCTGCCGTTTTCCCGGTGCTCAAGGACCCGATCATTTCTGGGACATGCTGCAACGTGGCCATTGTCCCATCTCCCACACACCCGCGGAGCGATGGAGTGACTTGCTGACGGCCACCGAAGAGAAGCAACAGGGAAAAATCACCGCGAACCAGGGCGCTTTTCTCGACGCCGTCGATATGTGGGACGCTACGTTCTTCGGTATTTCGCGTCGCGAGGCCGTGTCGCTCGACCCGCAACATCGTCTGCTGATGACTGTTACTTGGGAAGCACTCGAGCACGCCGGCCTCGATCCTGATCGGTTGCGGGGAAGCCGCACCGGTGTGTTCGTCGGCATCTGCAGCAGTGACTATCTGCATCACCTGGCCAAGCGTGATCTGCGACAGATCGACGCTTACCTGGGAACGGGAAACGCGCATGGAGCCGCCGTCGGCCGACTCAGTTATTTCCTCAACTGGCAGGGCCCCTGCGTTGCTGTCGACACGGCTTGTTCCTCGTCATTGACGTGCGTGCACTTGGCGGCGAGAAGTCTGCGAGCACGCGATTGCGATATGGCGCTGGTGGGCGGAGTAAACCTGATCTTCTCGCCCGAACTGAGCATCAACTTGAGTCAGGCGGGGATGTTATCTGCGACGGGCCGTTGTCAGACGTTTTCGTCTCAGGCCGACGGTTTCGTGCGTGGTGAAGGTTGTGGCGTGCTGCTGCTCAAACGGCTCTCGGAGGCCCAGGCGGCAGGGGATCGGATCCTCTGCCTGCTGCGCGGTTCGGCAGTCAACCAGGACGGTCGCAGTAACGGCCTGACGGCGCCCAACGGGCTGGCCCAACAGGCAGTCCTCCGCAGCGCGCTGGCCGATGCGCGGCTGGAGCCGCACGAGATCGATTACGTGGAAGCGCACGGCACCGGCACCGCCTTGGGCGACCCGATCGAAATGGGCGCCCTGGCCGCCGTCTTCGCCCCCCACCGCGCGGTCGAGCGGCCGTTGCGGGTCGGATCGGTCAAGACCAACATCGGACACCTGGAAGGCGCCGCGGGAATCGCCGGACTGATCAAGGTCTGCCTGGCCCTGCAGCACGAGGCCCTCCCGCCGCACCTGCATTTCCAGCAGCCCAGTGCCCATATCGACTGGAACTGGCCGCTGCAGATTCCCACCGCCCTGACGGCCTGGACGGCCGAGCCAGCGCGCCGCGCCGCGCGGGCGTCAGCTCGTTCGGGTTCGGCGGGACCAACGCCCATGTGATCGTCGAGCAGGCGCCGGCCCCCACCACGCCGCCGCCGGCCGACACTTCCGTGGACGGTCAGCCGGCACAGCTTCTTCCTGAGCCCCCGGCCCTGTTGCTGCTCTCGGCCAAAACCGCCACCGCCCTGGCGGCCCAGGCACGTCAGTTCGCCCAGGCGGCGCGCCACCACGCCTTGCCCGACCTCTGCTACACGGCCGCCGTGGGCCGCACGCATTTTCCTCTCCGACTGGCCCTCAGAGCCCACGACCCGCAGCAGGTGCAACAGGCCCTCGAGCAGTTTGCCCAGCACCAACAGGCCCCCCAACTCTGGCACGGCCAGAGCCAGCGGCCCTGCCGCCTGGCCTGGGTGTTCGGCGGACAAGGACCGCTTCTGCTGGGCGCCGGACGCGCCCTCTATGAACACCACCCGATGTTTCGACAACTCCTGGATCAGGCCTGCCAGTGCGCCGCATCCTCCTGGAACCGCGATCTGCGCAGCGTACTCTGGCAGGACGCCACGCTCTGGCAGCAAGTCGACATCCAGCCGGCCCTGTTCTGCCTGCAGGTCAGCCTGGGCCGACTCTGGCAGCACTACGGCCTGACACCCAGTGCCGTGCTGGGACATAGCCTGGGAGAGTACGCCGCCGCCTGTCTGGCCGGCGTCTTTTCACTGGCCGAGGGACTGCAACTGGTCACCACCCGCGCCCGACTGATGCAGGCACTGGAAACTCCCGGCGGGATGCTCGTGGTACGTGCCTGCCAGCAACAAGTCCGCGACCTGCTGGCCGGCGGGCAGCAGGCCCTGGAGATCGCGGCCCTCAACGGTCCTCGGCAAACGGTCGTCTCGGGCGCCGCGGCGGCCGTGCAGCCATTCCAGGACCTGCTCGACGCACACCAGATCGGCCACCAGAGGCTGGCCACTACCCACGCCTTTCACTGCGCGTTGGTCGAGCCGATTCTGGAGGAGTTTGCCACCGTGGCCCAGCAAGTCTCCTACGCCCCGCCCCAATTACCCTACTTCTCCGGGATGCTGGGCACCCGCGTTACCCACGAGGTGGCACAGGCCTCCTACTGGCAACAACATCTCCGCCAACCGGTGCGCTTCTACCCGGCCCTGCAGAGCTTGATGGCCGACCCACCCACGGCCGTGTTGGAAGTGGGGGCCGGCAGCACGGCCTGCGGATTGATCCGCACCGCCTTCCGCCGGGCCGACGTCTGTGTGCTCAAAGGACTCACCGCTAACGACCGGGAATGGAACGAGCATCTGCAACAGCTGGCCCGTTTGTACACCCTCGGAGCGCCCCTGGACTGGTCGGCGGTGTGGAGCAGGCCAGGCCGCAAGGTTTCCTTGCCCACCTATCCCTTTGAAACCCAGCGATACTGGTTCCGCAGCACTGCCGCGGCCCAGCACGAATCCAGGCGGCCCACCGCCGTCCCGGGAGAGCTCGTGCATCCGCTGCTGGGACGCCGCCTGGACCTGGCCGGGCGGGAAGTGGTCTACGAGACCCAGTTGCTGGCGGATTCGTACCTGCGGGACCATCGCCTGGGCGACCGCATCGTACTGCCGGCCACCGCCTACCTGGAACTGGCGTTGGCCGCCGGCCAGGAGGCGGGCTTCAAGCTGCTGGACGTCTGCCAGTTGAAGATCCGCCGTCCGCTGGAGCTACCGCTGCAGGACCCCGTGCGGATGCAGGTCGTCCTGACGGCCCGGGAATCCGGCTTTGACTGCCGCATGCGGGCCCGGCTGGCCGAACGCTGGCAGACACTCGCCACCTGCCAGCTGCAGGCGAACACGCAGCCGCTGCCCGAAGGCCTGCCCAAGCGTGAGCCGGCGGGCCCCGAGGTATCCCGCGCCGAGCATTACCAGCGGTGCCGGCAACGGGGACTCGACTACGGACCCGCCTTCCAGGGCCTGCAGCGCTTGACTCGCGGAGAGGCCTGTGCCTGGGGCGAGGTCCTGCTGCCGCCCGAACTGACCACCGACGGCTACTGCCTGCATCCCGCCCTGCTTGACGCCTGCCTGCAGGTCACCGCCGGTGCCCTGCAACAGCACCAGGATGCCACCTGGCTGCCCGTGAAAGTCCAACGCTACCAGGTGGAACGTACGGCCAAGAGTCCAACTCACTTGCATGTCACCGCTCGATTGAAGCCACGGCGTGATGCACGGACTCTGGGTGTGACGATCTCTGCAGCGGACTCCGCTACTGGCAGGCCGATCCTTCATATTCAGCAACTGACACTGCGACGAGTCGAAGGCTTGCGACAAGGGAACCAGTCTATCAGGCACGAAACATCACAGGCGACTGCCAACTCGGAAAGTATGGTCACGCAACTTATGCGGTTGTCGGATGAAGCACGGCGGCGAGAGCTGTTGCAGCACATTCGCAGCCGGGTGGCGGAGATTCTCGAATCGCATGTAGACGACGTCCCCATCGATCGCCCGCTCGATACGCTCGGTCTCGACTCACTGATGGCATTTGAACTGCGCGAGGAGATCAAGCAGAGCATCAACATTGAGGTATCCTTGGAAGTCTTTTTGCGAGACGTGACGCTATCAGACTTATCTCATTCCTTGACGGATCAGTTGATTGCGCGAAACAACCAGGAGGGAGACAGCCAATCGCCGACATTACTGCCCTCTTCCTATGCACATGAAGAAGGGTTGATAGAGGGTGCCATATGAACTTAGTTGCGTTGCGAGATGCCTTGAAACGGAAGCAGGTCGAACTCTGGGTTGAGGGAGACTTACTGCGTTTTCGTATGCCGGGTAATTCACTCGACAAGGAGTTTCTGGCCGAATTACGGCGGCACAAGCGAGCGTTGATCGAGTTGCTCAAACAAGAGACGACGGAGATGACGTCGGACAGCCGTCTGGAACCGCTTTCGCTTGGCCAGCAGGCACTTTTTTTTCTGCATTCGCTGGCGCCTCGGAGTGCCGCCTACAACGTCGCAGCTTCCGTGCGTATCGCTTCGCGCGTTGATGTCGATGTCATGCGTCACACTTTTCTGACTTTAATTTCGCGCATGAAGCATTGCGCACTACATTCGAGACTGTCGACGGCAACCCTCGTTGCCGCATCCACTCGCATGGCGACCTGGACTTCCGTCAAATCACCGCTACCGGTTGGGACGAAACGCAACTGCATGAGGCGGTGAAACGCGAATATCTCTGCCCGTTCAACCTGAAAGAAGGTCCACTTCTGCGCGTGCGCCTGTTCACGCTCAACGAAATCAGTCACGTCTTCCTGATGACGCTGCATCATATCGTGTTTGACGCCTGGTCACTCTGGTTGTTACAGGACGAGTTCAACACACTCTACCGGCACCAGAACCAGGGTGAGACGGCGGTCCTGCCCAGTTTGAGCACGACCTACTCGGATTTTGTACGCTGGCAAACCGAACTCCAGCACAGTGAGCGGGGCGAGCAACTTTGGCAGTATTGGCGACAGCGCTTGCAGGGAGATCTCATCGCGCCGGATTTGCCAATTGATTTCCCACGGCCAGAACGTCCCAGTCATCAGGGGGCATCACACAAGTTTCGTGTCCCGCAGGAACTGTCACAGCGGCTGCGCGCGATGAGCAAATCACTCGGCGCCACCCCCTTCACGGTGATGCTGGCAATCTTCAAGGCGCTTGTCTATCGCTATACCAGGCAGGATGACCTGACTGTGGGGACCACCACTTCAGGGCGATCGGGGGGCGCATTCACGCGGGTCGTCGGTTACTTCGTGAACACGTTGCCGATCCGCACCGATGTCTCAGGGAACGTGACCTTTGCGCAGTATCTGGCACATGTAAAAGAGCGCACGCTGGAGGCCATCGAGCACCAGGATTATCCATTCCCTTTGCTGGTTGATCGCTTGAACCCGCGACGTGACACGGGGAGATTGCCCATCTGCGCCGTCATGTTCGGTCTGCAGAAGCCGCAGCAGTTCAATGAAGCAACTCGGCTGTTTGGCGAACAGCCACAGCGAGCCGATTGGGGTGGATTGGACGTCTATCCCTATGACCTTCACCAGCAAGAAGGCCAGTTTGATCTGACACTCGAAATGTTCGAAGCGCACGATTCGTTCCTGGGCACTTTGAAGTACGACACCGAGCTGTTCAGCGCGGAAACGGCGGACCGTATGAGCCGCCATTTCCTGCGATTGGCCGAATCAATAATCCATGATCCGCATCGTCCTCTTTCTCAATACTCGATGCTGCCCGACGAGGAGCTCCAACTTATTGAATCCTTCATGTCCAAGGATCCAGTCAAGTCATGCACGGACAGCAGGGCCCATCGTCTGTTTGAACAGCAAGTCAGCTACGCGCCAGATCGGATCGCTGCGTGCGATGATACGACTTTCCTGACGTATAAGGAACTGAACTGCCGAGCCAATCAACTGGCCCGGCTGCTTCAGCAGCGAGGAGTCAAACCAGGTGATACCGTGGCGGCTCACGTAGCGCGGGGTACGGATACTGCCATCACGGTTCTGGCGATTTTCAAGGCGGGAGGCACTTACGTTCCACTTGACCCATCATGCCCCCACGAACGACTCGCACACATGGTCACCGATTGCGGGGCCAGAGTACTCCTGTCGGACAGCCGCTACCACACCGAACAAGTGGACGGCCAGGAATGTCATGGCTACCAACGCCACGTTGACGTGGTCTGCCTGGATCAGATGAAGGAAGCCTGGGAGGGATTGAGTAGCGCCAACCTGGACCTCGACTTCTCGCCCGATACGCCGGCCTATGTCATCTACACGTCCGGTTCCACGGGGGAGCCGAAAGGGGTTCCCGTATCTCATCGAGCGATCACGCAGCATGTGCTGAGTATTCGAACCGTTTTTGGTCTGGTGGCCAAGGACCGCATGCTTCAGTTCAGCAACACGACTTTCGATCCATCGCTGGAACAATTACTGGTTCCGTGGAGTGTGGGAGCTTGCGTGTTCATTCGCGGCACCGAACTGTGGTCTCCGCCCGAGTTCTGGGAAAAGGTGCAGCAGCATGCGTTGACGGTCATCAACCTGCCACCAGCCTATTTCCGTCATTGTACCGAAGCTCTTGATATCGACTCGGGTGTCGCCGATTCGCTGCGACTTGTCATCGTCGGCGGCGATGTCTTTCCGCTTGACTCGTTGCCCAAATGGCAGGCCCTGGGGGTGCGAATTCTCAACGCATACGGCCCCACGGAAGCCGTGATAACGGCCACCGTGCACGAAATTACCGATCAGCCGGCGGGACGAGCCCGAATGCCGATTGGCCGTCCCAAGCCGGGGCTGCGCGCGCTACGTGCTGGATCCGCATCAGCAACACGCGCCGATCGGTGTTCCCGGCGAGCTGCACCTGGCAGGTCCCATGCTGGCTGAAGGGTATCTCAACAACCCACAGCTCACGTCGGATCGATTCGTCCCCGATCCGTTCGTGGCTCAGCCTGACGCTCGAATGTACCGGACCGGTGACCGCGTTCGCTGGACGCACGGCGGAGAGCTCGAGTTTTTGGGACGCTGCGATCGTCAGATCAAGATCCACGGATACCGTGTGGAGATCGGTGAGATCGAGTCCCATCTGGATGGGTTCCCAGGTGTCATCGAGTCGCACGTGCAGTGTCGCCGTGATTCGCACGGCGACAGCTACCTCGTTGCCTGGTTGGGCACGAACCTGGCAGCTTCCATCAATCCTGATGCGATCCGCACTTATCTGCGCGACAAACTGCCCGGCTACATGATCCCGCGGCACTTCGTCGTGCTCGACCGCCTGCCGCTCAACAGTTCGGGCAAGGTGAGCGTGAGGGAATTGCCGGAACCGAAAATTGAGCGCCCGCAATCCCGTCAATACGTTGCTCCACAAAACCCCGTGGAGCAGACGCTGGTCGACATCTGGTCGCGTGTACTGGAAGTCGAACATGTGGGTACACAGGATAACTTCTTCGATTTGGGTGGAAGTTCGCTGACGAGTCTGCGGATTGTCGCCATGCTGAATGAAGCCGGGCTGCAATTGGAGGGGGAGCGAATCAGGCCAGAGTTACTTTTCGAGTATCCTACCGTCGCGGAATTGGCCGCGTTCTGGGAAACATATAGTCCGTCGCTAAATGCCATGCAGTGAGACCGTCATGAGAACCGCAAAATCGCTGATCGAGTCGATTGGAGTCTACTTGCCCTCCCGGCAGGTTACGACCGCTGAAGTGCTCGAGGGATGTCAATTTCCCCTCCGGATTCCGTTGGAGAGACTCACCGGCATCAAGACACGACACTGTGCGGGAGAGACCGAGTTTTCGCTCGATCTCGCCGTCAAGGCAGTGGAAGACTGCTTGCAACGATCGCATGTGGCGCCGGCCGAATTCGACATGCTGATCTGCACGAATATTTCCCGCTATGATGGCCCACGTCGCGTTACCTACGAACCGACGACCTCCATCACCATCAAGAAGCAGTTTGGCCTGGAGCGGGCAGTGGCCTTCGATATCTCGAATGCCTGTGCAGGAATGTGGACCGGCATCTACGTGATCGACGCTCTGATTCGCGCCGGCTCGATCCGATGTGGCATGGTGGTCAGTGGCGAATACATTTCCTACTTGACCGATACCGCGCAGAAAGAAATCGCCTCGCAGGTCGATCCTCAACTCGCCTCACTTACTCTGGGAGATGCCGGCCTGGCCGTAGTGCTGCAGGCTTCTCCCAGACCAGAGGTCGGATTCCACGATATCGAGTTGTACACACTGAGCAAATACAGTCGCTTCTGCATCGCCAAACCGACCGCCTGCGAACACGGAGGAGCGGCCATGCATACCGACGCCATCAAGGTGACCGCAACGGTAGTACCTCATGCCGCCACGCACGCCCAGTTCGTGCTGGGGCGCAACGGACGCCCCTTGACCGATGTGGATCACATCATTCCTCACCAGACATCGCGGCTGACTATGGAAGGGGCCGTCGACGAAATGAAACGCCGCTTCAACCAGGACTTCAGCGGCCGCTTGATCAACAACCTGACACACCGCGGCAACACCGCCACCACCAGCCATATGCTCGCCTTGCGCGACTCGATTCTCGACCAGCGGATTCGCTCCGGCGACGATATCCTGTTCAGCATCTCGGGATCGGGACAGACTACCGGCACGGCGCTCTACACGTGCGATGACCTGCCGGATCGCCTGCGGTGCAACGGGAAGGCCCAGAATGGACACAGCCATCCCGCGATTGACTGGGGGGCCACTCTTTCCGTTCCGATGTGCGTCGAGTCGATCGCCACCGCCTACCCCGAGCCGGGCACGAATGCCGACACGCTCCAAATGTTGGGGCAAGCCGGAAAAGAGTGCCTGGCCGGCTCACGTTTCTCTAAAAAGCAGATTGACCTGCTGGCTTATTCGGGAGTGTTTCGCACCGATTTTGTCACCGAACCGGCCATCGCTGCCTTGCTGGCCGGCGACCTGAAAATGAACGATATCTGCAATCCGGATGCACCACATAAAACCCTGGCACTCGACATCTTCAACAGTTCACTCGGCTTCCTCAATGCCTGCTACCTGGCCTGCGAACTGGCTCGAGCGGGGCGGTTGCAGCAAGCGATGATTGTGGCGTCCGAGGTGGAAAACAATGCCCAAGTGGCCCCCCAGGATCTACTTGGTTTGCGGGAAATGGGCTCGGCCGTGATCCTTCACGAATCGGAAGACGGCGAGTCAGGCTTTCAGGCATTCGCGTTCCGCTACTTCCACGAATTCCATGACGCCGTGCGGATCATCGGGACCTGGAACGAACGGGGCCGGCCGTATCTGGTTGCCGCCTGCGACGATGACTTGCACCGCATCTACCTCGAGTGTATCGAAACCAGCGTGGCCCAGTTTTTGAAACAGCAAGAAGTCACGACCGACGACATCCGCGTGCTGCTGCCGCCGCAAATCAGTCCCTCGTTTGTCGCTGCGACCGGGCAGCGGCTGGGGTTTAGTCGCGAACGGACCGTGGACGTGGCCATCCAAGGACACGACCTCGCCACATCGTCCACTCCGGTCGCTCTGCAAGCCGTGCGCGAACGAAGACTTGCCGCGGCGGGCGATCTCGGCTTGATCGTCAATGTGGGAGCCGGTGTTCAAGTCGGCTGTGCCCTCTATCGATTTGGATGAGGTCACGAAACGCCCTGAAAAACTCCCTGGGACGATGCCCAAGGCGACGGTGAAAGACGGCCTTCGGTCAATTGGACAGCGCCACTTTCACTCTCTAAATCATTTTAAAGGCCTTATTGGCAGAGGCTTTACCGCCACCGGGCTGGTCCCGGTGGTTGAGCGTTTGACGACTACCGTCGATCTCGGCCACCCATGAGTTGCCTTCGTGCCGGCCCTCGCCGCCTCCGGCGGCGAGGGCCGGCACGAAGGTTCGTCTATCGGCTGCCAGAGTAGTCAACAAACGTAGAACCACCGGGACGAGCCCGGTGGCGAGGGTCCGTTACAGAGACACGAGTTGCGGACATCCATCGTGCGCCAAGTTACTACTCACGCCACGAGCTGGCCGCCGACCTACTCTTGCAACTCTTTGATCTCGACCTTGCGAAACTCGACCGGATGGCTCTCGGATTGCAGAGAGATGGATCCGCTACTGAGCATTTTTTTGCCGTCCTTAATCAACGCTCGCGCGTCGTTGTCGGTTTCATCCAACTGGGGTTGAGAGTACTCGAACACCTTTTCGCCGTTGACGAAATGCCTGATCAAATCGTTGCCATGTACCTCCACCTCGATCATCACCCACTGATCACCCCGATAGGTCTTCGAGGTCGAGTTGTTGCAATGGCGCTTCACCAATTTTCCGTCGATAACAACGTGTGTCCCAGGCGTACACAAGTTTCCCGTTGGTCGTTCGCCGCTTTCTCTACCACCGAGCAATTGAACTTCAATCGAGACGGGAAAGTCCTGGTCCTTTCTCATGCTCTCCGGGGACTGACCGTGGATCATGATGCCGCTGTTTCGAAATGCCCACCCGGGCCCCTCCGGCGCCTGCTGGCCGACAAATCGATATTCCACCCGCAACAAATAGTGCGAGAAGGGCGATTCGTAAAAAATATGGCCAAACCGGCTGTTAAACTTGTCGTACTTGTCATAACTGACTGTCAGTACTCCGTTTTCCACGCGAAACGTGTCACCGAAGTTATCGTTCAGCTCATAACCGTTGATTTTGACTTTCCAACCTGTCAGGTCCTTCCCATTAAAGAGCGACTTCCATGCACCAGTCTCGGCATCATCCTGGGCCCATACCAACACGTTCGGTACGAAACAAATAAGGAGTGCGACAGCGATGAGTCTACATGATTTCATGATTGTGTTTCCCCACGAGATGCAATGCACGGACACGAATTGCGTGGAACTTTCCGGCAGCCGATTCCCACCCGATTATGCCTCGAATATAGTCGCTAAGAGGGCGTTCGAACAGTCAGCGCAGCCAGATCCTCGAGCCGAGCAGAGGACGCCTCCGGCCTGTCTTCCGCGTAGATGATGGACAAATTGTGCTGAGTACCCGGCGGCGGACCAATTTTCAGGAGAAGGACGATGACCCGCAACTTGTCGGATAGAGAGGTCCACGTCTGGTACTGTTCTAGCGATGATCCGCTGGTAGCCGCGCGACAACAAGATTACATGCGTTTGATGAGTGCGGATGAGTGCGACCGATACGAGCGGTATGCGTTTGAGAAGGATCGACAACTGTTTCTCGTAGCTCGGGCACTGCTGCGAACAGTCTTGTCGCAATACGTGTCGGTCGCTCCCGAGGCATGGAGTTTTCAACAGACCGCCATGGGTAAACCATTCCTGGCACTCGATCCCGATTGGCCGCCGCTGCAGTTCAATCTCTCACACAGTCAGCAACGGGTTGCCTGCGCTGTGACACTCACTCATCCGGTCGGTATTGACGTCGAATGCATCACACGTCGGGTTGATCCGCAGGTTGCCAAACACTTTCTCTCGCCGAAGGAAGAGGCGCAATTTCTGCAGGCCACGCAGGAAGAGCGACGTGAGATATTCTTCAGATGTTGGACTCTCAAGGAATCGTATGCCAAAGCCTTGGGGCTTGGCTTATCGCTGCGGCTGACTGACTTCTCCTTTCTCCTCCATGAGAACCGCCCCCCCGTCGTGTGCCTGCCCAACTCGGCCGCTGGCTCAGCAGAAGACTGGCAGTTCTTCCAACAACGCATTGAGCCTCGCTATTATCTGGCCGTAGCGGTCCGATGCCCGCGGCAGCAAGAAATACAATTTAGCCTCACTCACGCTCGGCCCCTGCTCGACAGCATGTTCGAAAATTGACTCGAATCGTCGTCGGGTCGGCGAGGCGCACCCAGCGGCAGGCTCGCGGATCACTGCCCGGCGCACCTCGCACGCGAGCTGCGGCCGAGTCTGCCGAGAAACCGCTCGGAAGCACGACGTGAAGGCGCTCACGAGAGGGAGCACAGTCGGCAGGGCGAGCCCATATAACACAACACCCATTTCGTATATATGCTTTGTCCCGCAGTCAGAAAAACGTGTGAACTGAGGTGGACATAAATGGCGTTCCGGGAAACATTATCCACGTTGCGGATGCTTACCCGTGGCGGGCGGTTCGCCGACACGTCGCCAGGAGACCCAGTAATCGCGAGAGTATGCACTATGACGACCCACAAGTCGTGTTCAAAGTCTGCTTCCCGGCGCTGGTTGACACCGGCGCTGATCACGTTGGCGATGACGGCCGCCCCGACTCGCGGTTTTTCCGCTGAGCCCCGGCCGATGCCGCGAATCCCCTCTGGCACCAGGTTTGACACAACCCCGCCCGAGGGCTGGTCAAATATCGTGCTCTTTGTGGAAGGACGCGTGGCCAGCGGCGATCTGTCCGCGGCCTCGTCAACGGTGCGGCAGTACTCCAAGATGTTCAATCTGGTCATGCTGGCCGATGTCGCGAAAGACGACGAGGGTGTCCATCGACTGACCAAGGTTGGCATCGGTTTCTCGACGAAGATCGACGGCCACAACACGGTCATCACCGTCAACACGGAGGAAGAGCTGGGCGCCGGACTCGGATTCATCGCGACCAGCGTCTTCAAGGCGAACGAGGCGTCTCTCAGCGAGATCAAGCAGGTTGAGCGGTCCAAAAACTGTGTCCTGTTCGACGCTCCCACGATCATGCTCTACAAAGACGAACACGAAACCATGATGGTACGATACCTGATTTGGGCGTCGCCCAGATCCGGACACGTTAGCACATTCGTCTGGCTGATGGATTATCCGGCCGACGATAGCGCGTACAGGACGATGGAACCGACGTTTCAGATGCTCCCGGAAAACATGCGTGAGGACCGGGTCATGAACGTGAAAGCAGACCGTTTCACGTTTGGAATTCCAGCCAAAGACGCCTTCGCACTGGTTCGCATCCCGCAAGGCCGGGCAATCTCATTCACGCCTCGTTTGAGCAAGGTTGCCGGCCTGCGATCGTATGATGAGGCCACGTTTACGGAACTGCTTCAGGCCATCACCGATGCCGTGAAACAGAGTGGGACCAGGCGAAATCTGTAGGTCACTCCAGCACCTTCATGACCACAATCGTCACATCATCCTGAACCTGTTGTTCTTGGGTAAATCGAAACCTGGCTTCATGGATTCGGTCGATGATCTCCGAGGCGCTTTGCTGCCGATGTTGGAACGCAACCTGTACCAACGTTCGAGCGTCCAGAAACTTGCCGTCCGGTGAGCGAGCTTCCAGAATTCCATCCGTAACCAGCAATACAATGTCGCCGATCTCAAGCTGCAGCGGACCGCTGGCGGGATATTGCGCTTCTTGCAACACCGCCAACGGAAAAGACGTGCTATGCAAGACGCTCCTCACGTGGCCCGTTGGGCTAATCACGTATCCATTAGGATGCCCGGCGTTCACATGCCTTATGGTCCGCGTCGCGGCTTCCAGCTGCAGGAGTAAGAGCGTCACGAACCGCCCTTCATCCGCTTCGCGACAAAGAATCGAGTTAGTGTGCTGCATGATCTCCTGAACATCGGTGTGATCTTCGGCAAAAGACCGCAGATGCGCACTCGTCGAGGCGGTCACCAGGGCAGCACTCACGTCATGACCACTCACATCTCCCACGACGATCGCCAACGTGCCGTCGGGCAGCGTCAGATAGTCGTAATAGTCGCCACCGGCAAACTGAGCAGGAACTACGCGGCCGGCGATATCGTAACCAGGGATGTTCGGCGAGCAGCTGGGGAGCAGATGTTTTTGAATCCGTTGCGCTGCGATCAGTTGCGCCTCGTGAATGCGGAGCTGCTCTTCGGCCAATTTGCGGTCCGTGATATCCAGATGAGAACCGACCATTCGATAGGGGAGTCCTTGGGCATTGCGCACCAAAGCGCCGCGAGCGAGAATCCAGCGATAGCTGCCGTCGCGGTGCTGGAGCCGGTGCTCCAGCTCGTACTGAGGAGTCTTCCCATCCAAATATGCCTGAATGGTCTCGATCGATCGCTGGCGATCATCCGGATGGAGTCGCGTTTCCCACTCGGCAAAATGATTGCCGATCTCCTTTTCCCCGAAACCAAGCATCCCTTTCCAGCGCGGCGAGAAATAGACTTCATTCGTGGCCAGGTTCCAGTCCCAGATTCCGGCGTCCGATCCGCGCACCGCCAGATCAAAACGCTCTTCGCTCTCCTGCAATGAGTCTTCTGCCCGACTGCGCGTGATGATGCCGGCCAACACATGACTCGCCGCTTGCAGAAACTGATCTTGTTCGTCCGATCGCCGATGCCCCTCCACCACGTATAGATCGAGCACTCCAAGCAAGTGCTCACCCGACACAATCGGAACACAATAGCGCCCGTGGCTCGTCATTCCTGCACCAGGTGTCTGATGGCGGGTCTCATGGCACGCGTCAACGCCGTCGGAAAAGACGATGTCGCGGGCGGCAGCCGCTCGCCCACACAGACCTTGTCCGACAGCCACACTTCGGCACGCATCAAGCAGCGAGCTGGAAAGCCCCCGCTGAGCCACCAAGGAGAGTGTGTGAGTCTCCTCGGACAGAAGAAGAACCGCTCCCTTCGACTGTAACTCGATCCACGGGACGGAAAACAGCAAATCCAGGCTCCGCTCCAACTTCTCCACCAGGTCGAACGGCTCGAGAGAGAGCTTCAATAAACCCGATAACGTGGCCTGACTCTGCAAATTGATTCGTAGGGCACGTTCAATCTGCCGACGGTGTGAGATATCACGAATCCCGGCACAGACCAGCACCTCGTCATCCATTTCGATCGGGCTCAGACAGATCTCGGCCGCAAATTCACTCCCATCCTTGCGGAGCCCGTAAAGCTCTGGACGTCCGGTCACCAGGCAATTGCTGGGAAGATAGAAAAACTGTTCGCGGTACTTGACGTGATCGGCTCGGTACCGTTCGGGGATCAAGATCTCGACCTGTTTGTGAATCAACTCCCGCCGCGCAAAACCGAACAGCCGATGCGCTTGTCCATTCGCCAGTAAGATCCTTCCCTCACGATCCGTAATCACCATCGCGTCGGGTGCCGATTCGAGAATCTGCCACAGGCGGTGGTCAACTCGCTTGCGTTCCGTGATGTCCTCCACCAGACCGTCGTACCGCACCAGCTGTCCGTGATCGCCATAGTGAGCGATCATCGTGGCCCGGACCCAACGGACCGAACCGTTCTTGTGATAGATTCGATGCTCGACAGGAGGGACCGGCTGACCGTTGAGCAACTTGGCTACATGCTCACGCACCAGATCTCGATCTTCCGGATGCACCATGTTAATCCAGAGAAATCGATCGCGAGCATACTCGTCGGGTGTGTATCCCGTTGCCCCAACACAGCCCGGACTATGTTCCGTGACAACCGGTTTTCCGTTATCTAACAGGACGCAGTACCGATATGACGTCACCGCGGACAGGAGCCGTGCGAAACGTTCCTCGCTGGCACGCAACTGCCGGTCCGCTTCTTTTCGCGCCGTGACGTCCACGTTGATCCCAACATACCCCGTGATGCGGCCATGGACGTCTCGCAACGGTTTGGCTTGTCCAAATACCCAGACCGTCTTGCCCTGAGGACTGAGAACACGATACTCGTGCTCCCACACTCCATTGCGGGCGATCATCTCACGCCATTGCTGCGAGATGTGTCCTCGATCCTCCGGATGTATCACCAGCTCCCAGGATCGCCCCAGGGACTGCACGGCCGTCACCCCCGCCATCTCGCACCAGCGTTGGTTGACGTACATGCATCGACCCGCGGCGTCGGTCATGTAGATGCCGGCCGGAGAGAGTCCGACCAACGTTTCAAATCGCCGCTCGCTCGCCTCCAAGGCTTCCTCGAGTCGGTCAATCACAGCGTCCAGTCGCGCGAGACCAAGGCAACCGGTGACTTCACCGCAGTCGCTCAGTTGCGGCATCACTTTCCCTCGAAAATGCCAGCCGTTCCAATCGAATTCGCACCGCGTGACATGGCCCCCGAGAGCCGCCTCATGCGCCTCGGCCAGACCCGACTCCGCGCTCGGTGAATCCTCGAAAAGCTCTTCGACCAAGACTCCCGCCGGAAGATCGGGAAGCTCCATGCCCAAGGTGGCCAGAACACCGCCCGAGAGCCGGTCCACCTTGCCCGTTCGATCGGTCAACCAAACGATCGTCAACGCCTCCTCGGCGAACACTAACAGTAATGTTTCCTGCGACTTCGGAAGTTGGGTCATGGCCATTGCCTCGCGCACCCGCATATGCCCACCGGACCCTAAGGCCCACGAGCCGCGCCTCAGAGGCCAGCCTGCCCGCGATCTGCCCAGCCCCCCCAAAACAAGGGCTCATCAGTAAAGATATACGTCCGCCATGTGGCAGGCAATTATTTCGCGAGTCCAAGCTGGACCGCCGAAACCCACCGCTGGCGGATCGCGTTTTCTGACAGCGGTCCGACTTGACGGATAACGTGCCCTTCAAACGACGACGTCGTTTACCACCCGACATTATGGGCGGCATGCAGGGACGAGCTGGGCGCCAATTCTCGGCGCCGGCGATCTGTTCCAGCGATCACCGCGACTTGACACCGGCCCAGTCATCGGCCACGTTGACGGTGTCCTTTTCACATTCCAAGGCGAACTTCGACAGATGCGCGAATTCACGGTCGATTTACTCCCCCATGGTGATCCTGCCGAGAGGCACGACGGTGTTGCGGTGGTGATCGATGTGTTACGAGCAACCACCACGATTGTCACGGCACTGGCCCACGGTGCCCACGTTATTATTCCGTGCACGGAGGTGACCCAGGCACGCAAAATCGCCCGACAGCACAAACCTGAGCATGTCCTCCTGGGGGGCGAACGAGGGGGCGAGAAAATCGAGGGATTCGATCTGGACAATTCTCCCGGCAACTACACGCCGGAGATGGTCGCCGGTAAGACGATCGTCTTCACCACCAGCCATGGCACGCAGGCCATTGCTCGTGCCAGCGGCGCAGCGCAGGTGATCATCGCATCGTTGCTCAATCTCTCCGCGGTTGCTCAGCGGCTGGCTGCGTCCCCGCGTAACGTGCATCTCGTCTGCTCCGGCACCGACGGTCGACCGAGCCTGGAAGACACGCTTTGTGCGGCCATGATTGTCGGGCAGATTTGGGAATTCTGTGATCAACCCACGTGCGGCGATGACGCGACGCTGCTGCTCCTGCAACTCTACCAGACGCGTGTTTGGGACGACGCGGCGGCAACGCTGCGTCTGTTGGCGCAGGGCCGAGGTGGCCAGCGGCTGGTGCGGCTTGGATTCGAGCGTGATATCGCCTACGCGGCACAACAAGACATTGTCTCGATCGTTCCCGAATTCTTGGCCGACGAGCAGCTAATCCGATAGTGAACGCCAAGGGGGACGCGTGGCGACTTGCCGACTTCTCCGATAGGCCAAATCGTGGCACAATTCATTTCTGCTGAGCATTTGACTGGGATCTGTCACCGTCCTGCCGAAGACAGAGCCGTTTATCTCATTTACGCTCAAAGCTTGAATCCGCTAATCTTCAGCCAAAGGACCGGAATCATGACATCATTTCGCGTCGTCCTCTTCATCTTCTCTTTCTGCGGTACGTTTATATCGTGTTGCAGCGCCACGCGTCCAAGCCTGGGGATCGAACAGAGTGCCGCGCAGAGGAGACCCAACCTGATCCTGATTATGGCAGATGATCTGGGAGCGAAAGAACTCTCCTGCTATGGACACCCGAAACACCACACGCCTCACCTGGATCAGCTGGCTCGTACAGGTGTGCAATTCAACACGTGTTACACAGCGTGCATTTGCCACCCGACTCGCTTCGAGATCATGACCGGCCAATACGGGTCAACTAACGGAGTCTGTCAGTTTGCGGGGCGTCCTGGCGGTCCCGATCCGAATTCGCCCGAAGAACAGATCGTCAATCATCTGACGTTCGGCAAGGTATTGCAACAAGCTGGCTACGCGACGGCGCTGTCAGGCAAGTGGCAGCTCACGGGCAAAGTCCCGACGCTCGTGCACGAATGTGGTTTTGACGAATACTGCATGTGGGCCTACAAGAACAACTTGCCGCCCGGCGTGGAACATACGGGCGGTTGGGAAGGTCCGCAGGGCGGCAAGACGTCACGCTACTGGCATCCCTGCATCCTCCGCAACGGCCAGTATGTACCCACGACGATCGACGACTACGGACCCGATATGTTCGCCAACTTCGTCATTGATTTTGCCCTTCGCACGAGGGACAAACCATTCTTCATCTACTATCCCATGGTGTTGACACACGCTCCGGCCTATTCCACACCCAAGATGCATCCCAACGCGGAAGAGAAGTTCCGGAATTCCAAGCAAGAGAAATTCCAGGAAAACGTGGAATACATGGACGAGCTTGTGGGAAAGATCATTGCGGCCCTCGACGTATCGGGACTGCGGGAGAACACGATTGTAATCTTTACCGGCGACAACGGCACCGGCGGCGAAGGCAAGGCCACCCCCACAGAACTTGGTGCTCGAGTCCCGATGATTGTTAACTGTCCCGGCAAGGTCGAGGCCATCGGCCTGACCGACGCATTGGTTGACACGTCGGACATGATGCCGACATTGGTGCAGCTTTCCGACGCGTCTCTGCCGGCCGATCACAAGCTTGATGGAAAGAGCATCGTGCCGATTCTGCGCGGCGAAGAGACCGACGTTCGCGACTGGATCTTCAGTTATCTGGGCGATCGTCGGGTGTTGCGAACCAAGCGCTGGCTGTTAGAAAAAAACGCACCTGATGACTTTGGCACGTTGTACGATTGTGGCACATGTCGCGACGGATCCGAGTACAAGGACGTCACCCAGGTAGCGGATGCCGAAGTGCGAGCCATCAAGAGGCGATTTACCGAGATTTTGGCCACCAAGCCAGTTCCCGACATCCCGAAATCGCAACGCGCCAGCGAAAGAAAGAGACCGGGCGGGAAGGGGGAGGCGGCGAAAAAGAGGCGCGCGGGGAAATCATGAAGCCCGAGGGAAGATGACGAAGCAGGAAATACGCGAGCCCTGAGAACATCCGAAGTCCGCCTGGGGGTATCTACGAGGGGGAATCTGCCTCTTGATTCAATCCTTGCAGACTTGGCCGCTGCCGGGCTGGCCCAGGGTTCCGCCCCACCGCTTGAGCGGGCGAGAGGCCGGCGGACGCTGTCAACGGCGGGTGGGAAGGTGTTGTGGGGACGCAGCATTGTGCACAAGTCACAAGTGACCCTATACTCAAGGCTGCGACACACTACCCGGACTCCAGTGGCCGACTATCTGCGGGGTAACGCAAGATGTCAAGTACGACTTCATCTCAGCTTCGCGTCCTTGAAACCGAGCAAGGGGGCAACGAAGGTTCGATCCAAGTAGCTCCCCCCTCGCCGGGCCGCCGCGCGTGGCCACGTCGCCTGGCCTTGTTCGTATTGCTGGTGGTTACTGCAATTGCCGCGCTCTGGGGTGCCATGTCGTACGCACGCCTCCGCCTCCCAACCGGTGCCCGAGACATGACGACGACCGCCGTCCGGCGCGGTGATCTGGTGGTCACCGTGTCGAAAGACGGGAACCTGGAAAGCACGGTGAACATCGACCTGAAGTGCGAAGTGGCTGGTGGAAGCAATATTCTGTGGATCGTCGACGACGGCTCGCAGGTCGCAAAAGGGGACAAGCTGATCGAATTGGATTCGTCGCTCTTGGAGGAGCAGATCAACCAGCAGCGGATCACGTGCGAAAAGGCGCGGGCCACCAAGATCCAGGCTGAGAAGGATTTTGCCGCAGCCACCATCAACGTCAGTGAATATCTCGAGGGGACTTTCGTCAAGACGTTACAGGAGCTGGAGAACCAAATCACCATTGCCTTGGAGAATCTACGTTCGGCGCAGACGACGCTTGAGCATTCCGAGCGGATGTTTCGTAAAGGGTACATCAGCGCGCTCGATTTGGAGAGTCAGAAATTCTCGGTTGAACGTGCCAAACTGGAATTGGACTCCGCTCGCACCGCCAAGGATGTGCTGCTCAATTTCACCAAGAAGAAGACGCTCCAGGAACTGGAGAGCACGCGCGATTCGACCGAAGCTCTTGTCAGGTCTGAGGGTGCATCATTCGACCTGGAAGAAATGCGGCTCAAACGCCTGGAAGCACAGTTATTGCAGTGCGTCATCACCGCTCCGGCCGACGGAATGGTGGTCTACGCCAACGAAATGGACCACCATGGCCGATCACAACAACCGCAGATCGAGGAAGGAGCTACGGTTCGTGAAAGGCAGACAATCTTGCGATTACCCGATTTGGATCAAATGCAAGTCAAAGTCAATGTGCACGAATCACGCGTCGAAGCGTTGGCCGAGGCGCTGAAAACAGCCACGCGCGAAGGTCAGATCATCCCTGTCAATATCAAGATCCAGGGGCGGCAATTGAAGGGCCAACTGGTGAGCATCGCCAATCAACCGGCGCCCTCGGATTTCTGGATGGGAAACATCAAGGAATACTCCGCGACCATCGCCATTGACGAAACGTCCGAGGGTCTTCGGCCAGGCATGACCGCCGCCTGCGAAATTCTGCTTGAAAAGCGGACCAACGTCTTGTTGATCCCGGTGGCTGCCGTGATCGAACAGCAAGGCGAGTACATGTGCTGGGTGGCAACCAAAACGGGCGCCGAACGTCGCCCCTTGCTGCTCGGTACGACCAATGAAAAGTCTGTGGAAGCACGAGACGGAGTCAGCGCGGGCGAGCAAGTGATCAGTAATCCCCGCGCTACGGTTCCCCAGGCCCGCGCGATGTACGAGCCTCTGATGGCCGTGAAAGCTGACAAGTAGCCCCCCCGGCGCTGGAATCACCGAACGTAGGACGAACACGTCTGCCCGTCTTTCTCCGGCTCCATCACAAGCACCAGGGACACGACTTGCCCGACCCTGCTGGTTTTATGAATAGTCCGAGCTAATTCGTGTCGGCAACGGCTTGAATCGTCACGGGACCGAGCAGCCCGGACGGCAGAAGCGGGCTGTCTTTGTCATAGTGTTTGACCACGGTAAATGCCTTGCGACGCGGCTCGGGACGCGGCTTGCCTTGCAGAAACCAATCGGGCCAGGCCTGCAGGTATTGGCCTTCCCATCGTGCGTCGACTGGAACATGTTCGTCCCCCATCAACCGATTGGGCCACAAGTTTGTGACGCGGATTTCCAGTTCATTCCTTCCGGCTGCCAAAGCGGCCGTGATTTCGGCACGAAAGGGTGGTTTCCACAGGATCCCGATCTCACGTCCGTTCAACTTCAGCTGAGCAATGACCTGAACGTCGCCGAGATCCAGAAACATCCGCGAATCGGCGTCCGATGTTCGAACCCCCGCAGGCATTTCGAACACCTTCCGGTATGTCGCTGTGCCCGAAAAGTGCTTGATATCGAAATCCTTCTGCAGCGTCCACGACGCCAGTTCGGTGAACGTTCAGGACGTGGCCCGATCACGGATGCGCCTGCTTCGACAAGCGCGCCGACTCGTCGTGCCA
The DNA here is from genome assembly GCA_963700575.1 of uncultured Planctomycetota bacterium. Classification (GTDB taxonomy): domain Bacteria; phylum Planctomycetota; class Planctomycetia; order Pirellulales; family Pirellulaceae; genus JAJRVM01. Next base: position 179,582 of record CAVOYC010000009.1, read on the forward strand.
GTTGCGGAGTCATCGTTGTTTCGTCTGGCAACATGAGGTACTGGTAACTCACCGCGTGGGGCAACACGAGGCGTCCCTCTCGCACCGCAAGCCGTTTGAGCAGGGTCTCTCGATCACAGCCATCGAAATCGTAACCCTTCGGCAAAGGCACACTAAGTCGGATCTGGCGACTACAAGCGGTCCACTCGCGTGGCTGCTTCCAGGGTGACTGGTCCGAACAGACCCGCGGGCAACAATGGGGCGTCGCGCGGTAACGTCTCAACGGAAAGGAACGTTTGGCGTTTCGCGCTCGGCAGGTCCACATCGCCCACCAGCCGATTATTCCAGGCATTGACAATGTCGATTTCCAGCGTATTGATGCCAGGACGCGCGGCCGTTGTGATGTCAACACGCCACGGCGCCAACCACAATGTGCCTTGAGGCTGATCGTTAACGCGGATCGCAGCCAAATCGCAAACTTTTCCCAGATCGAGGCAAAGACGTCTGCCTTCCCATTCCCGCGGCACCTGAAAAGTCGTGCGATACGTCGCCGTACCCGAATAATGGCGAATCCCTTCTTCCGGTCGCCCGGACCAGTCTTCCAGCTTGTCGAACAGGATGTTTGCGGGAGCACCCGAGCCGGGCGCAAACCGGACTTGCCACGGGCCCGTCAGGGCTGCCGGAGCGGGCACCGCCGGCACACTAATTTTACGACGCCGGGCATCAGCGTACTCGAATTCGTAGTCACCAGGCAGCCAGGCCCAAGTATCAATGCCCCCCTTGGCATCCCGCAAAAACTCGATCACGTGACTCTGAGGCCTGGCGTCAGGGCGGGGCATCGATTGTGCAAGCGCAGCAATTTCAGCCGGCGTCATCGGCGCACCGACATGGTGAATGCGCTCAGTTCACCGACGAAATCGGCTCCGTCGCCTTGTGCGGAAATCCCTGGGTGAACCGACAGCGTGCTCTTCAGCCCCGTGTGGACCAGCCGGCCATTCACGTACAAACTCGGCTGAGAATCACGGTAGACCACCGCCAGGTGCACCCATCCATCGAGTCGCGCGGGGTAAACCAGAACGGGTGCGAAGTAACTTGCACCGTGTTCAAACACGCATACACCGTTACGGCCAATCGCCAAACCACTGCCGGCGTGTGTGGCATTTCCGAAGAGACTGCCATGCGGCGGGAAGAGCGCGTCATTGCGAGGTTCGCTCATGCCGCGAACACCTCGATTGACTTCTTCGTGCAAGGTTGTGTCGGCAGCCGGTTTCGCCCACACAGCTATCGTGAAGTTGTCCGTGATGTCCGCCGCGGCGGCAGCCTGCACGGTCTGCTCTGCCGGCTGCGCTGACTTGGCATCCAAAACCCTCTCACCATTGCGGTGCACCGAGACAAGGCGGTCCTCCGCCACCGGGGAGTCGCGAAACACTACGAACACAGATCCGTGAGGCCCCAGCTGGAGCGGCAGGCGAACGGAGCTCTCGTCCACGTCGTAAACGACCGCCTGCTCCGTACGCCCGCTCATCGGCCACCATAGTTCCGGCGCCCTCCGGCGGACTCGGAAAGTCGCTGTGGTGGCGATCTGCTGCGGTTTCGGGTTCGCCACGAAGTAGACATCGAGACCATCAGCTTTTCGATGTGAGAAGCGCAGAGGCGTGTCACTGTGGAAATCGGGCGGCGACTTCGTCTCGTCAAATAATTCGTTCAAGCTCCGACCCCACACGACGCGTCCTCTGCCGAGTCGATGCTCGCCGCTCTCCGAAACCGTCGTGCTACCCCATAATTCTGCCGCCAGCTCTCGAACCTTCTGGTCGCAGGCCGGATAGTTCTGCAGACTGGGCGAGCGTGACGGTGGCCGACCGAGTACTGTGCCGCCATCCGCAACCAGGTCGCGGATTCTACTGAGTAATTCCGGTCGCATCGTGGGTGAATCAGGCAACACCAACACACGATAAGTCGTCCCGTGCGGAAGTGAGAGCAGAGCGTCTTGGACAACAAACTTATCTTGGATCACTTCGGCGTTGACGTAGTCAAAGTCCCGCCCCGCCGGCAATTCGGGCTGCTGAACACCAGTCATCTTCGGCGTGTCTTCTCCAATGAAATAGGCGACGTCAGCCGCGCGCGTGCCTTGCTGCAAGAGGAAGCAGCAGCGGCGAAGATAGTCGATCCAGTCGCGACCGGCGTCGAACCACGTATTGTGCCGATTGAACTCGGTCCCAAACCAGGCATTGATGCCCGGCCGCCGATCTTGCCACGGCTGATGTATGTAGACGTGCAACACAAAGTGATTGATGCCTTCGCAGAAAGCCCAGTCACCGCGGGCTTTCGTCGCCGCCGGGACCGTCCGGAACGGCGGTCCTCCTGTGAAGGCTTCGGACGAGACGAACGGAAATCCGTAAATATTGGCCGCGGATGACGCCGCACGGCACTCGATCGCACCGAGATTGCCCGTGATCCAGAACTCGCCGCCCAAACGGTCGGACTGGCCGCCGTATTGCAGGAACTCGGCCGGAAAGCCCCAATGACCGTAGTTCTCCAGCCACAATTGGAGCTCCTGCGGGCGGCAGAGATCGCGGAGCCCACCCACATACTCCGTGGCAATGCGATCGGCCACCAGACGCCGCAGATCCCACAGAAAGCGATTGGACTGATCGGCACTGCCGACAATGCGACCTGTAAGTACCGGCAACCAGACCGTCGGATCATAGCCATACCGGTCGCGAAAGACAGTGCCCAAGCCGTCGGTCCAGTTCTGCGAGCCCATTTCGTAACTGTCAGCCACGACGTGCGTCAGCGCAACACGATCGGCAGGCGGCATCCGTCGGAGGATCTTTCCCATGAATGCGTCGAAGTGACTCTTCAACGCCAGGCGGTTCATTTTGTCCACCTCCAATCCCTGGCCCTCCGGAGAGGCGGGAGAATTGCGCGTCCCCGTCGTCGTCATACCCATGCGCAGAACAACCCATTCGCCCGGCGGAACGTCCCATCGCAGTGTGCCGTCTGAGGAGAGCTCATTCGTCAAATCGATGACGCTGTCTGGTCCGACACACAGTGCCGGCTGATCCGGCTCGGTCTGTGCTGGCCAAAGATAGGTGTCCCACATCGGCTGTGGCGTTGGATGCATCTTGCCCAGCTGCTTCTCGACGAATGACTCCACTCGCGCGGCAGGCGAGAGATCGATTTCTGCCAACGCGGCCGTGCCGGTAACTTCTGCCAAGACCAGGCGAAACCGCCGTGCCGTAACGGGTGGAAACGACACCGTCACCGGCCCGCGCGGCATCGGACCAACGTGAATTTCCATGTTCGAACGGTCAAACCGAAAGCGACGGACGGTCTGAAAAACGCCCTCGGCATCGGCCGCCTGCAGCTCGCAGTTCGCGGCCCACGCTGATTCCGAGGGCACGAGTGAACAGCTGCGGGCCGTGAGTGGTTTGGCGAGCGTGATCTCGATGGTCCGAGATTCTCGATCCTGCTTGGAAGCATCCCCAAGAACCACGGCAGTGTCCAGCCGGCCATCAACAACCTTCTCCGTGCCCGCTGCAAAGGGCGTGCAAGTGACTTGCGGCGAATACGAGGCAAGCGACTCGGCGTCGGATTGCGGCGCTGGAAAAGCGATTACGGCCACATCTTGAAACGGCTCGGCGGGCGCCGGAACCTGCCTTTCGCCACCAGCAGGCCCTCGAACACGCATCTCAGAAGAGACAAGGTAGCGCATGGCCTGTCCCGGCTCGATCCAAGGCCCGCCCGACTGACTCCATCCCGGACAATTGAACATGCCAATGTTCACTCCCACGCGTCCGGCCTCACGAATCGCGTGTTCCACCAATTCCCACCACGGCTCGGTCAGCACCTTGACATCACCAAGAGGGATGTCCTCCAGGAAAATGTTGCCGATAAACGCCTCTCCAATCCCAACCCGAGCCATCGCTTCCAGATCGCGAGTGATTCCTTCCCGCGAGATATTGTCACTCATCCAGTACCAGTAGACCCACGGTTTCGTTTGGTCCGGCGGCTGACGGAAGCCTCGCTCCAGGGCCGGCTCGCCGTCCGCGGCGTGGCACACCAGACCAAAACTTGTCAGCAGGCAAACAAGCAGAAAACCGAGGACGACGATGCGAGTCTGTGGGAACATCAGTTATCTCTTTCTTTGACCGCTTCGAGCGGTGTCATTTACTTCGCGGCACACACGTGCACGTCAGTTCGGCGAACGCCCGCAACAGAAATGCACAACGTATTCGTCGGTTACACCACCGCCGCCGTGTACTCGTCCAATAATTGGCGGTATAGCCGGTACTGCTGCAAGGTAACATGCGGTGGCGTCTGGTGATCCACGCTGGGAATGAATCCGCCGGACTGCATCAAGGGCATGAGCCGTTCGAATTCGCTACGCATCGCAAGCTCACCCTTATTCATAACCATCTTGTTGAAGTGGCCGACGAGACAGACATCCGGAAATTGGCGTCGCAGATCCATTCCGTTAACTCCCGCCTGCCGTTCCAGCGGTAGCGCCCCCCGAATTCCTTCCCGCCACAACCAGGGGACCATCATTGTCACATCGCCGTCCGTGTTGACCAGGGGAATAATGTTATGCTCCAACAATCGCGGGATAATCTGCCGGTAATACGGTGCAATGAACTCGTCGAAATGCCGCTCCGAAATCATCGGGCCGTTGTTGTAAGACATGTCCTCCGCAATTGTCGCGAAAGTTGGAATACAGACCTTTTCGACCGCCTCCAGAATGCGCAGATTGAAGTCAGTGAGGTCTTGATTGATCTGGTGCAAGAGTTCCGGCTGATCGTAGAACGCAAGGCTGATCTTCGTAAACCCCATCAGTGTGCGCGGAAACCAGAAGTAACCTTCGAGCGTGATCCAGACGACCACTTCTCCCTCGGCCTGACGCCGGGCCCAAACGCGCATCGATTCGATCGCCCCACTGTGGTCCGGGAAGAATCGGGGACGCAGCCGCAGGTAATCGTCCATGTTCGAGACAATACCCTCCACGTGATGCTGCACCGCCTCAATGGTATCGTCAGTGGTGGAGAACCAGAACTGCTGATACGGGTCCAGACCGAAATACTCCCCGATGTCAAACACATTCTCCAATGCATTTGGCAGGCCCTGCTGTTTCCAATTGGCGATCGTCTGATCCCACCACATGGCCCATTCCCAGCGGGGGAGTCGATCAACCGGCAGGAAATCCATCACGGCGCGGAATCGTTCGACATGATTCATCGACGGACTCATCGTTGCACTCTGTCCTCGAACTCGGATGTTTCAGGCTTGCGTGTTGTGAACTTGGCCGCGGATTCCGGAACTTCGATGTTCGGCAGGCAACTCCTGCTCCATCATTTCGCCGACCTGGTCTTCACCTTGGGCCGAGCAGCCGGTGGCGGTGGAACATCCCGGTTCATCCGGTCGAAGAGTTTCTTGAGCCGGGCCACGACGTCTGGATGCATCTCGGCGACATTCTGCTGTTCGGCCGGATCCTCGCGCAAATCGAACAGCGCCATGGCGGCCGGGGCGTCTCCCGTGCTCACACCAGGATAATCGGTCGGCTGATACTGTTCGTACGGCGCGAGAATCGTCACGCCATCGGGACCTCGCGGATCGATCCACCGCTCACCTGACACACCGAGCCTCATCTCGCGAGCCGCCAGGACGTGCAGCTTCCAACGTCCGTCCTGGACACTGGAAAGACGAGGTCCGATCATACCGAAGATAGCTTCGTGTGGACTTGCTGCGCCGCTGGTCAACAGCGGCATGAGATCCCGGCCGTCAATTGTCCGATCGTCGGGCGGGTCGAGGCCGGCTGCGTTGAGCACCGTTACAAACAAGTCCATCATCACCGCCGGCGCGTGATTCACATGACCGGCAGGGATCCGGCGCGGCCACCGCGCGATGCAGGGCACGCGATAGCCACCTTCCCACGTGGTGGCCTTCATTCCGCGGAGGCCCCCCGCGTTGCCGCCAAACCACGGACCATTATCGCTAGTGAAAACCACCAACGTGTTCTCGTCCAGATGCAAGTTTCTTGATCGCCGCAAACAGCTCGCCAATCTGCTGATCCAGTTCCGCGATGACGTCGGCGTAAAGCCCTTCGCCCGACTTCTTGTAGAATTCCTCCGAACAGGCCAGTGGTTTGTGCGGCATGGCGTGAGGAAGGTAAAGAAAGAAGGGTACATCTTTGTGACGCTCCACGAATTCGATAGCGCGCTGCGTGTAACGCCTGGTCAACGTGGCTTGCACCACCGGGTACTCAATCACCTGCTCACCTTCCAGCAGATGCACCGGCCGCATATCGTTGCTGTAGGGAATGCCGAGGTACTCGTCGAATCCGCGCCGCGTCGGCAAGAACTCAGGTTTGTGACCCAGATGCCACTTGCCAATGCAGCATGTGGCGTAGCCCGCTTGCTTGAAGAGCTGTGCCAGCGTGATTTCGGAATGGGGCAGGCCCAACGCATCCGTTTCCGGCGTGGCGTCAGGCGTCGGATTTCCCGTCATCCCGCAGCGGAACGGATAGCGACCGGTCAGCAGCGCCGCGCGACTGGGCGCGCAAAACGGCATCGGGACGTTGAATTGCGTCAGTCGCGCCCCCTCGGCTGCCATGCGGTCCAAGCAGGGTGTCTTGAATTTCTTGTTCCCGTAACAGGCCAGATCGCCATAGCCAAGGTCGTCGGCCAGAATGATCACGATGTTCGGCCTGACCGTGTCGGCCGCGTCCGCGACGTTGCCAGCGGCACTAGCAGACATCGCCAAGGCGCAGCAACAGACGGCCGCCGTGACCATCGCCACGCGCTGCCAGGTGATCTGTCGCGGTTCGCGTGCCAACTTCTGCCAGCCTACCCGCCAGTACCTGCTGCCGTCTCGCATCTTGCATACTCCCTGGTAGTCGGTCGCTCTCTGGAAAAGACTCACCGCAGCCTGCACCAAAGTCGCAGACACCGTCCCAGCTCACTGCCGGGGGACAAGTGGTCGGATACTCATTTGCACTTGTCACGCTTCTTGTGGGACGTCTGGGGTCGAGCATAACGATCCGCGATGGAGATCACCAGCATGATGGCGACCAGGACAAGAATCACCAGCATCGCCAATGTGCCAAGCTTCAAGATCACGTTCAAGACTTGTGGCATGGACAGAAGATCATTCGATATCGCGTTGTCAACGTCCGGGCGTTACGCCGCCCGAGGTTGCCCAGTCGTTTTCCTATGGAACAGTCTACCACAACGCCCATCACCTGTGCCAAGTCTCTCGGCCCTGGAAATTGGGAAGGAGAAAGCCGGAAATCAGTGCGCCAATAGACTCAGCAGACGACAACCCGTCTATACGCGACACTTCTGCTGAAGCTGCGAGCCAGGTCTTGCGCGGCGCAGCCTGGAACGCCGCATGGGCTCGCTGGTTCGTCGCTCATGGTCGTGGCAGTCTTCGGTGTCTTGGCATACCATGGTCGATCGGATCCGTTCGTCGAGCAGACCGAACGAGAGAATCATTGCGTCGGCCCATGCCACGATTCGCTTCGAGGTGATGCGCACGGCAACCATCGCCGCCATGCCGATCACAGCCGCGATCAAGAGAATTGGGACGGTCATAGTTGTTCCCCTGTGATACAAACATGAAGAGACGCGATTTTCCGGCAATGAATGAACGACCGGCGTTCGGCGCTCGCTCGTGGCTGCGGCATCCTGCCGCAGCAGCTACGGCGAGACGCCGCAGCTACGTTGGGTGGCAGCCGCAGGCCGCTTTAGAACCTCGCTGGAGCGAAATCGTCTTTGATGGCACGCATCCGGCAGAGTAGTTTTTCGCCCCATTGCTATAAGCTGGAGACACGCTGGTGATGGTGCAATAAAATGAGGGAATTCGGTAGTTCCTTTTTTGCGGCGGCGCGCTCGCGTGCTTCGATCTCCCCACAAGGAACCAGGGATCCGCATGAGCAGCCAGCGATCTGCCGCAGGCCCGATCTCGCACGGCCAACGGAAGCTACTGGTGCTTCGACGGACCACGATGCAGCGTTGCTTGCTGTCGATTTGAGCATCAAAAAACGGGGTTTCGCCAGATTTCGGCAGAAGATAGGAAAGCCTGCCCAACCTTGCATGTCAAACCACCACGTTGCGGGGGTGGAGCATAGAGTCGAGGGGGCATATATTGGCGACGTACGCGGGCCATGTGAGTGGCGTTTGCTGGGCCAGAATGCCGTGCGCATCACGGAGAATTCATCACGATGAGAAGAAGTGGCCGCGCAAGCACGACGCCATGGCCGCAACGTTCCGGTTTCAGTCCGAAGCCCGGAGTCGCTCCATGCCTGATTCCGTCGATTCCCACTTCGATTCCGTCGCACACGTCCTTCAGCGATTGAAAGGCGGCAGTGAAGATGCCGCCACCGAACTCTATCAGCGTTACAAAAACCGGCTCACATTGTACGTCCGGCAGAAGCAGGCCATCGGAAAGCACCTGCGACCCGACGTGCAATCGACGGAAGTGGCCCACGATGCGATCGCCAAGTTGCTCCACGCAATCTCTCGCGAGAAATTCAACTACCAGAGTGAAAAGAAGCTCTTCGCCTGGTTGATTACGGTGATGCTGCATTCAATCGCCGATAGGGCAGCGCGAATTGACGTTTGTCGGCTTCCGGTCGAGCTCGAGGAAGTTGCGGACCATCTGCCCTCACCGGCGCAACTCACCGAGTTGGCAGATGCGACCCAGAGCGCGCTAACGGGACTGGATGATCTGGCAGTTCAGGTCTTTGACTTGTGGTCGGAGGGGTATTCTCAGCGCCAGATTGCCGAGCAGCTTGGCTGCAATCGGAGAAGAGTGCAACGCATCCTGGAACTCATTGCATGCAAGCTTCACCATCGACTCCTTGACGACACCCACGGCAGGGAGGCGACATGAATTCAAGAACGACATCCACAGACACTTCGCAATTGCGGGCGACGCTCGAGCGTATTCATCGCATCTGCAGCGATTTTGAGGAGGCTTGGTCTCCCCATACTTGCCCGCGAATCGAAGAGTACCTCTGCGACCCGAACGATCGTGAGTATCTTGACCTCTTCCGGGATCTTTTGGACTGCGAGATATACTTGCGATCTCGCGCCGGTCAGAAACCGAGTGTCGCGGACTACCAGCAGAGGTTTCCCCAATACGAGTCGCTGGTGGCGAAAGTGTTTGAGGAATTCTCGGTGGAAGAACGTTATTCCAGTGTGGCGGATCTGCTGGACGACTTGGCAAAGATTACCGTCCCCCCGGGCGAGCGTTCGATCGTGCCACGAGCGATCCCTGAGAAATGGACACACGAGACCACCGAGGATAGTCATTACGTCGAGCCGCAACGAGCGGTCGAACAATTGACCACATTCATTGCGGATGGCGATGTGCGACTCGTTTCGGTGATTGGACTGGGAGGTACGGGCAAGACGGCGCTCGTCGCTCACTGCCTTAAGGGGAAGGGCTCCGATCTCTGCCATCGAACCAGCGGGATTTTCTATTGGAGCTTCGCCGCCAATCCCGATGTGGATGCCTTCCTGGAGTCACTACTGCAGTTTGCCACAAACGAGTTAGAGTTTGAAGTGGGGGCAGGCAATCCTGAACCGCTCCATGCCGCCATTGAATTGTGCTGCTCGCAGGCGGTCGTCCTGATCCTTGACGGTCTCGAGATGCACCAGGAAGGACCGAACGAAATTGGCCAGGTGTTTGGAACAAGGAATTCGGACCATCCTTACTTGCACATATTTGCGGACATGCCAGGAAGCACCGTGCGCGGCCGCCTCCACGATATTCGCTTGCAGGAACTGCTGGAGCGCGTTTGTGAGTGCAGGCCAAGCTCGCTGATTATTGCCACAAGCCGATATCCGATTGTGGACTTGCCTGGCTCGCTCGACCATCGCATTCACCGAGTCGACGGTGATACCCTCAGGCTAACGGACGAGGAAGGCGCACAGCTGCTCATCAATTGCAGAGCAGAAATAGCCCCAGTCACGGACAGCCGTCATGTGGTCAGATACTGGGAGGGGCACCCACTGGGATTGCGTGTTTTTGCAGCCGCCACAAACCAGGCCGGTGGTGGTCCCCAGATACCGGTTGAATTCGCCACATCCGAGGCGAAGGACCCGCTTACGACGCGGCTGCACGAGATCGCGAGCTTCTATCGAGACCATCTCTCGCCGCCGCAAGCCGCTCTGCTCAGAATTGTCTCGCTCTTTTCGCGACCGGTAGACAATGCCGTTATCACGCAGATTGCCTTGGAGGTGCCGGTCTTTCAGGGCGTTTTCTCGTCGTACTCCGAGGATGCGATATTCTGGGACCTGCGCAGTCTCCGCGATGCGGGGCTGATTCGCGAATTTCCTCACGATGAGACCGGGTACGCTTACCTTTGCCACCCCGTGCTGCGCGAGCCGTTTCATATCCGACTGCGGCCGGGCCAACGTGGTCGAATGGACAAGACCGATCCGGAGAAAGGGCGATCCCTCGACGCTTCCGCTTACGCACAGATGCAATACATGATCGCACGGCAGCTGCTGCAAGCCGGTGATTTTTGTCGCGCGGACGATTTGCTGCAAAATCAACTCAACGGAGGGCGGCTTTTCCTGGAGCTTGGTGAACTGGAAATCGGCAGACAATGCATGCTGGAATTCGTCGGGGACGAGGAGCGGCGCCACCGATGCGAGTCGCAGCAGTCGGAAGCGCGATTGGCATACTACTTGCGAATGGCGGGGCTATTCAGCCTCTTTGCCGGGCACACGGAGGACGCCAAGACTTTCAATGAACTGGCCATGGCCAGAATCTCCGTGGCGGGGACCATGGAAGTCCTCTGGAACCACTCGCTCATCTGGTGTGTGACCGGGCACCCGGACAAAGGTGAATACGTGGCCCAGACATGCTGCGAACTGGCCGTGCAAGAGGAAGGCTCCGTCGCCATGCAACACTCCCTGGCCTGCCGCGCGTTTGCCCGGTTTCTTCAAGGCAAAACGAAATCGGCGGTCGAGGACTTCAAGTCGGCGGTGCGACTCCGCTCACCATCGGGCTCAACTTCCACCCCTCTTGACGGAGCGGATGGGCTGTTACAGATTTACTGTTGTTTGCGTGCCGGCGACGTGATGACCGCCAAGTCTTTGGCAGCTGCGGCGTGTCGGCCGGATCCGACGGAGAGCGCCGCCGAGAAACAAGACGAATATCTGCCGTATTTTCGATGGCTCCGTGGCTGGATCATGTCGTTCGAGGGAGATCTGGCCACGGCGTTGGAAAATCTCTTCCGTGCCGAAGACATTGCGACACGTCAGTATTCTCTCCTGCTGTTGCCGTTTGTTTTGCATACCACGGCAGACATTTGCCGGAAACGAGGAGACTGGACCACTGCCGACGACTACTGCAGCCACGCTTTGGATTTGGCTGGTTCGTGTCGCCTGCTGCTGGTGGAGCTGGAATCGCGGATTCTGCGGGGTCGCATCCATCTGGAGTCGGCCATGGATCGCGATGTTTGTGACCGCGATGACACTGAGGCCTGGCACGGGGAAAAGGACCTGGCGTGGGAGCACGCCCTGGCCGACGCCATGATCTGCGCCGAAAATGCGCTCGATGCGGCACGACAGCACAACTACCGGTGGCTGGAGCTTGACGCGCTGACGTTGCTCGCGGATTGCGAAGAAGCGGCCGCCGCCCATCACAGCCGTGCCGCTTTGGGATACCGCCACGAAGGGGAAACACTCCGGCGATACCTGCGATCTTGACCCGTTGGCCTGGCCCGGTCCCGTTCGGGCCGCGACACCATTGGAGGTCCGGGACGAAATGCCGTCGTGCCAGTCAGTGCCAGGATATCTTGAACATCGTCTTTCGCGGGCCGCTAGTCGATCGAAAGATCGACTTGGATGCGTGACCTGGCCAGCACCGGCGGGGTAATTTTGCCGCCCAGATCGATGCGCCAAGACTGCTCGAGATTCGCTGTCACCGAGGTCTTTACGTGGCCGATGATGGAGGTTCTGCCTACAGCACGACCGAGACCGGTCTCGACCAACTGGTCGACCTGATCCTCGACGACATGGGCCTGAACCGGCGGGTGGCGCACGAAGAGATTGTCACGGCGGCCCAGGCTGCCAATGCCATGAACGGTATCATCAAGGAAGCCATCCTCATGACGGGCGTGGCCAACAACGACGCCATCAACGCGGCGGACGTGCGTGACATCAACGCCTACATTCGCGAGCACTACGCGGCAGAGTGGGTGGAATATCACGGAGACGATGAACGCTACGAAGAAACCGGTTTCCATCTGGTGCAGAACGATGGGGCCACAAGTCGCTTGTTTGGCGGCCACAACGCCGTGAACACGGTGGCGGACGGTATGCGGCGCAAACATTGGTGTCCAGCAGATAAATCATGGGAACAGATCTAGCCATGTGCCCCAAGATGCGAACCCTGGCCCGCTCGTTCCGAACCACTTCCAACTGCGTCTGCCAATTAGCCGGTAACTCCTTGAGTGGCTCGCCTTGTTGGAGCAGGTGCCCGACGAGGCACCGATGTGAGGCTGGCATCAACGTTCCATCGCGGCGGCGGCCGCCAAGAGTATTGACCGCCTCAGCACCGCCTCACGCATCGGCTTTGCTGGCGGCCAGCGCCGCTCTCTGCCGCTCGCGGCGACTGAAACGTTCGCCCATGCGCTGGAACACGACGAAGAAAATTGGAACGAAGAAGACGGCCAGAATGGTCGAGGCGATCATGCCACCGAAGACGGCGGTTCCCAGGGCGCGTTGTCCCGCCGCACCGGCTCCTTCGGCCAGCAGCAGCGGCACGACTCCCAGGATGAAGGCAAAGGAGGTCATCACGATCGGCCGAAAGCGGAGCGCGCGGCGCCGCATGGCGGCCTCGGGGATACTCGCGCCGCGATGACGAATGTCGCGGGCGAATTCCACGATCAGGATGGCGTTTTTGCTGGCTAAAGCAATGATCAGTACGATGCCGATCTGCGTGTAGATGTTGTTGTCCAGGCCGCGAATCGAGACGGCCGCAATCGCGCCCAACAGGCCGAGCGGCACGACCAGAATCACGGCTGCCGGGGAAAACCAGCTTTCGTACTGAGCGGCCAGCACCAGGTAGACCAGCAGCACGGCCATCGCGAAAACCAGGATGGCTTCCCCGCCCACTTTCTTTTCCTGATACGCGATGCCCGTCCATTCGTATCCCATGGAATTCGGCAACTTGGAGCGAGCAATCGTCTCCATGATTTCCAACACGCGTCCCGAGCTGTACCCCGGCGCAGATTCACCGGTGATGGACGCGGACGGATAGAGATTGTAACGGTTGATGATCTGTGGCCCAAACGAGCGACGCACGGTGGCGAGCGTACCGATGGGGATCATATCTCCCTTTTGATTGCGGACTTCTAACCGTTCGATGTCGTCCGGTTCGGCACGAAAGGCGGCTTCGGACTGCACGCGGACCTGATAAGTGCGACCGAAACGGTTGAAGTCGTTGACATAGGTCGATCCAAGGTAGGCCTGCAACGTGGCGAAGACGCTGGCCAGTGGCACGTCGAGTGTCTTCGCTTTGACGCGGTCGACATCGACAAACAACTGTGGGACTCCGGGTCGAAACGTGGTGTTGAGGGCAGCGATGGCCGACTGGGCACGGGCGTCTTCAATGATTTCTTGTGAAACCTGCTGCAGCTCGACCAACCCCACATCGGCGCGATCTTCCACTTGCATCTGGAAGCCCCCACGGACACCCAATCCTCGAATCGACGGAGGGGGAAACGGGAGGACGATGCACTCTTTGATCGTTCCTAAGCGACGCCGCATCTCGGCCAGTACGGCATCGATCGTCAAACCCCGGCCCAGTCGTTGCGACCAGGGCTCCAAGGTCACGAACAGAGTTCCGGTATTGGAGGAACTGCTGAAGTCCAAGAGAGACAATCCACCAATGGTGATCCAGTCCGCGACACCCGGCGTATCGGCCAGGATCGCATCAATTTGCCGCATGACGGCCCGCGTGCGCTCTTGCGGATGCCGCGTCGGGAAGCTGCACGGCGACAAACATGTAGCCCTGGTCTTCCATCGGCAGGAAGCCGGCTGGGACACGGGTGTACCACCAGCGTGCCAGGCCCAACAGGCCGAAGAAGACCAACATGCCTGTCACCACGTGCCGCACGAGCACGCGGATGATGGCTGCGTACGTCCGTTCGACAACCCCGTAGACGACATTGAAGGCGCGAAAGAAGAATGTTCTTGCGTTCTTTGGGCGGCCGCAGCCAGAGCGCGCACTGGGCCGGTTTGAGCGTCATGGCGTTGATGGCGCTGATCAGTGCCGTGGCCGCGATCGTCAAGGCAAATTGCCGATACAATTGCCCGGTGATTCCACCCAAGAAAGCGCTCGGCAAAAACACCGACATCAGCACCAGCGTAATGCCGATGATCGGTCCCAGCACTTCCGACATGGCTTGAATCGTCGCCGGCTTCGGCTCCATGCCTTCTTCGATGTGATGCGCGGCATTCTCCACAATCACGATGGCATCGTCGACCACGATGCCGATGGCCAGTACCAGGCCGAACAAGGTCAGCATGTTGACGGTGAAGCCCAGCGCTGCCATGGCCGCGAAGGCGCCGATGATGGTGACCGGGACCGTCGTCGCCGGCACCAGCATGGCGCGCCAGTCTTGCAGGAACACCACGATCACAATCAGGACCAGAATCCCCGCTTCAAACAGCGTCTTGTACACCTCGCGGATCGACTCCTCGACAAACTTGGTCGTGTCGAGCGGAATTTCGTAGGTCATGCCCTCGGGAAACGACTCGCTCAATCGCTCCATCGCGGCCTTGACTTGTTCGGCCACTGTCAGGGCGTTGGCACCGGGGAGTTGATAGATGCCGATGTTCGCCGTCGGCTGCCCTTTGTTCTCGTTGAACTGGTCGTACGTCTGGGCTCCCAATTCCACGCGAGCGACATCTTTGAGCAGCGTGAGTCGCCCGCCGTCACCCGTGCGCACGATAATGTCTTCAAACTGCTCCACGGCGGTGAGCCGGCCGAGCACGGAAACCGTGAATTGAAAAACTTGACCCGCGGGCGCCGGCGATTGGCCAATCTGACCCGCCGCTACTTGCACGTTCTGTTCCCGAATCGCCGCCACCACGTCCTGGGTCGTCAAACCGCGCACCTTCAGCCTCTCGGGGTCAAGCCAGACGCGCATACTGTAGTTGGCCGTGCCGAATACCGTCACTTCCCCCACTCCGTTCACGCGGCTCAATTCGTCACGCAACCGCAAGGTGGCATAGTTCGACAGAAACAGGTTGTCATATTCCCGATTGGGCGAGATGAGCGAAATGACCAGAATGAAGTTGGTCGATTGTTTCTTGACGGAGACCCCCTGGCGATCCACCTCTTCGGGCAGCAAGGGGGCGGCCAGCGCAACGCGGTTCTGAACCAGTACCTGTGCATCGTCCAGATCGGTGCCGATTTCGAACGTGACGGTGAGCGAATAGGTGCCGTCACTCGACGACGTGGAACTCATGTAGAGCATGTTCTCCACGCCGTTGACCTGTTGCTCGATCGGCGCCGCGACGGTCTTGGCCAGCACGTCGGCATTGGCACCCGGATAGACCGCCGTGACACGGATCGTTGGCGGAGTGATCTCGGGATACTGCTCGATCGGCAAGACGTAGAGCGCCACAGCACCGATCAGCATCGTGATAATCGCGATGACGTTGGCAAATATCGGGCGTTCGATGAAGAAGCGTGCAAACACTGCCGGCTAATGCTCCTCGGGCGAAGAAGTCGGGGATGTCGAGACGGATGAGGACTGGTTGCCGCGCCGCGCAGACCTTCGGAGTCACGTGATTCGGCTGGTACTCCCTTCGGCTGCGCCTTGGCCTTTGTCGGCTCCTCTGCCTCCGGCAAGGATGACGCACCGGCCGACTCCGACGTGTCGCTCATCCTCGCGCGCTGAGCTTGCACTTTGGAACCCGGTCGGGCACGTTGCAGGCCGTTTACGACAATCCAGTCTCCTTTCTGAATTCCTTCTTCGATCACGCGCAGACTGTTCACCCGGAGACCCAGCTTGACCGGTCGATATTCAACGACATCCGAGTCGTTTATGACCAACACGAAAGCACCCCGCTGGTCGCTGCCAAGGGCCCGTTCTTCCACCAGTAATTTGGGCGTCGGGTCACCGATTTCGGAGCGAAGCCGCACGAAAAGACCCGGCACCAGCAGACGATCAGCGTTGGGAAATACCGCTCGCCGACGGATCGTGCCGGTGGTCGGATCAACACCCAGATCCGTGTAATCCAGGTATCCCTGGTGCGGGAATCCCTTTTCGTTCTGCAACTCCATACGCAACACCGGTGGACTGACCGCGGGATCTGGCAACTTCTTTTCGCGTACCAGGGCCATGAAACGCAATAGAACCGATTCGCTCACGTTGAAGTAGGCGTAGATCGGGTCGATATTCTCGATGATCGCCAGATGCGTCTGCTCGGCATTGACCAGGTTTCCGACGTCAATCAAACGTCGCCCAATGCGACCACTGATGGGGGCTTGTATTTCCGTGTAACCCAGATCGAGTTGGGCCTTGCGCAGGGCCGCCCGCGCAGCCCTCACGTTGGCAGTTGCGGTAGCCAACTCCGCACTATCCGCGTCCACTTCCTGTTTGGCGATGGCACGACCTTTCTGCAGCTCCAACGCGCGGGCGAGATTCGCCTGGGCTAACCCCTCAACGGCCACTGCCTTCTGCAAAGCCGCCTCCGCCGCCTCGACGTCGGCCGCAAACGGCGCGGGTTCGATGACCATCAGCAGATCTCCCGCCTGCACATTGGCCCCGTCTTCGAAATCCACACGCTGCAGATAGCCCGTGATCCGCGCGCGAATCTCAACCGTCTCGCGCGCCTCCGTGGTACCGGTGAAATCGATCGTCTCCGTTACCGGCTCGATAATTGGCTGAGCGACTGTGACTTCCGGCGGCGGCGGCGTCACGAGTGCGTTGCGCCGCTCACAGCCGACACTGTTCAGCAGCAGCAGCAGCAGGCAGCAGGCCACCCGCGTCACGTTCCCATCATCACAGCTCATTTCTCCGCTCCACGTCGCCTCTTGACACTCCCAGACCGCTGCATCACAATTATCTGACTGACTAGTCCGATAATAAACTCAGAGAGGCGTCTTGTCGATGCCGGACCGCTCCCCTTCATCGCGAGGTCCGGGAAGACCGGTCGACCCCCAGTTGCGGGACCGCCGCTGCGGGGAGATTCTCCGAATCGCCAGCCGCGAATTCGCTAAACGAGGGTTTGCGGACACCGAGGTGCAGGTGATTGCCGACCGTTTGAGCGTCGGCAAGGGAACTGTTTACCGCTACTTCCCCAGCAAAAAACAACTGTTCCTGGCGGTCGTCGATCACGGCATGCGGCAGATGAAACTGGCCGTGGAAGAGGCGACCTCCGAGGTCGTTCACCCCTTGCGGCGTGTGGCGGCGGGCATTCGTGCTTACTTGACGTTCTTCGACGACCACCAGGAAGTCGTGGAACTGTTGATCCACGAACGGGCTCTTTTTCGGGACCGCCGGAAGCCGACTTATTTCGTACATCGGGAAGCCAACTTGGGAGAGTGGCGGGATTTGTTTCGCCAACTGATCCACGACGGCATCATTCGCGACGCGCCGGTGGAGCGCATCACGGATGTCATTTCCGGTCTGCTCTACGGGACGATGTTCACAAACTATTTCGCGGGGCGACAGAAGTCCCTGGCCAGTCAGTGCGAGGATATCCTGGACATCGTCTTTCGCGGGCTGCTCGTCGATCGGGAGATCGACTTGGACGCGTGACCTGCGCAGACCCCTCTGAAACTCATGGTTCTTCGGTCGCACCGCGCAAGCACGGCAGTCCGCCGTCCGCGGTGGCCAGGTACAACCGGCCCGCGGCAGCGATCAGGCCCTCGAAGATCGGTTGGTTTTCCAGCGGATACTCCGCCAGCTGCTGGCCGTCCGAGTCGGCAGCCCATGAGCCGTCCAGGCCGCGTTCCGCTTTCGACTCAGGCATTGCTGGGAGCAGCCCGACCACGACGATGCTGGAGAAGGAAAGTAGGGACGCACGCGCCGTTCTCGATGAAACAACTCTCGTCACCGGACGCTGCGTCAGCTTCCTCGGTGCCTTCTCTCCGCATCTGCTGGCTCACGTCTGCCGAGGCCCCGTCGGAGGCCAGCCCCGAGGAACCAGAGGCTCCGAATACGCGTCGACGTAACAGAATTGTCGGCGAAAGCGAATATCCAGCCGCGTGAAGTTGCTCGCGTACTTTTCCGCGTGCTGAAGAATCCGCTCCTTCGTCCGCCGCTTCACGGCTTCAGCAACCTTGACTCCTCCCGCATCAGGTTGACGAACCCATGGCATGTTCACCTCCTCTCGACGTCTCCCCGGCATGCATCGTATCGCGACTTCACGCGGGGGGAATCGCCTGCTGTCGGACACGGCGTTTCGAACTGCGGTCGGATACTCCTGAGCGCGCAACGATGAAGGAGCATGTGCTGCAGGTGTTGTCGGCCTGTGCAGGTTCGGACTCGCCCGGACTCGGTCAGGGGAACCTGTCCGCGCGCCGCCGATATGACGACAGTAGCGAAGGGGCGATCCGTCGTTTCGTGCACCAGGTCGATGTGACCGAGAGCAGTTGCGCAACCTGCTCTTCCGCCCTTCGGCGGGGGCGACCGATGCGGCTTCTGCGTTGGAGACCGCGACCTCGCAGTCCGAGAAATCGGTCCATATCCGGCGAGTCGCAAGAACTTCGATGCGTTGACGGGTTGATGAGATAGCTCGCAATAACGCAGGGGGCGGCGAAGTCTGGCATCCGGTTCTGTGGTCGCACTGTGTGGACGGTCAGTCTGGCTTCAATCGCCTCCTCCAATACCCGGGTTTTCGCCTGCCATGTGCTACTGCCACAATTTCAATCCGCTCCTTGCCCACACGATAGACGATGACGAAGGGAAAACGCTTCATGAGGTAACGACGCGTGCCAAACAGGTAGCGTGCCCACAGTTCTGGGGAATGCTCGATAGCACGTCCAGCATTCTGCAACTCTTCCTGAAATGCGTCGGCGGCTTGCTGGCTGCGCCGGGAGTACCACTCATACGCTTCGAGCGCATCCATGCGGGCGTCTGGATGGACAAAAAGCGGCAGACTAGCCATGCCGACGCTCACGCATTTCGCGCATGACATCATCCCAGGGGATGAGTTGAACTTCGCCTCGGTCGATCGACTCGATGCGTCGTTGGATTTCTGCAGCCCACGCCTCGTCCACACCCTCGTCGGTTTCCGTGTCGAGGCTGTGAATCAACGATGCGGCGATTTCCGCACGCTCAGACTCAGGCAAAGCCAGGGCAGATCGTAAGATATGTTCAGATTGCGTGTTCATGCCTACTATTCTCGCGCAGAACCGAAAAAAACGCAACCCGGACCCGCTCATGCTGCCGCCTTATCGGGTCCACGAGGGTGGCACGTCGTCGCGCGAATTCCTCGGCCGCGTTCGAAAATCGGTGATTGGATGTGATGTTTCATTCAGAAGCGGGGAGCGTAAAGAAAGAAACCGACAATCGCCACTGCAGCCAACGAAGTCAGTATTGTCCCCACTAGTCACTAGTCACCGTTGTCGGTGGAACGAATATGACGCTGCCAGAATAACCAGGCCAACAGAAAAGCCAAAACCCAGAAACACTTCTGCCGGAATCCACATCACATGTCGGGGTGAATCAGGCGAGAAATGTAGAGCTTCAGCGGCTTGCACGACAATTCGGATGAGGTTTCAAACCATCAAGGCTGTCCAGGGAAGACCGATTGCCATTGTGATGGCGGCCGGGATCAAGTGCTCGCGTTTGAAACGTTCCGCTTCGGTGGATCGATTGCGAATCGAGCCAACCAGTGCGACCAATGCGGCAACTCCCCAGCAGGCCAGAATCAGCGTGTGCATGACCTTCCATCTAATGAGGCAGATTCACTCATCAAGAGGTGATTCGCAATACCTTCCATTCTTGCAGGGCTCGGACGGCCCTGTTTTGGCCGCTCCCGCCCCGGCTCCGTCCATCGTCCTCAATATGCCCCGACCGGGTTGGCAGGTCAATTCGGAAAATCGTGGGTTTTCAAAGCCTACCAAGTATCAAAACGGCCTTCCGACGAGTTCTTGGAACTCGACTTGAGCGACTTCGGAGTGCGCCGCCGGAGCGTGCAAAGACTGGCGAACCAAGCCCCTCCGCTGCCCCTTCCCGCGGTGTGCTGAGTGCGAAAGACGTGCAACTTTCAGAGGTGATTCTTATCGACGGCACTTCGCCAATTCGCTTCTTGACGCGGCGGGCGATGCAACTTCAGCGAGTCTCAGTGACGGCGAAAACGCTTAGGTGTGTCCCGCCAGAAGATGGCCGAGATCCCGGTGGAGAATCTCTTCCGAGGATCGCGGGGCGAGCCGCTGTTGCACCAGGTCTCCTGAGTTGCGAAACGGCTGAGCAGCGATTACACCGCCATCGCTTCCATTTCTTCGTCGCTGGTCACGCGATCGACATCTCGGAGCCGGTGATACAACACCCAACCCGGATAGAAATTCGGTTCTGACATCGAGACTGTGGCGATCGGCCGATTCTCGTCGCGGACCCACACGTACATCCTGGTGTCGTCGAAGTTTGTTTCTTCGATCTCGTCGAACGGGATAAACCACTCCTTCTTGGACGCCGAGTTGACTACCAGTCCGCCCTGCCGCAGCGCAATCGATCCCCAACTGGCCCGCCCGTTTGTTTCGAGACCATGTTGCATGCGATCGGCGACAATCTCGGATACGTGGTCGCGCAGGTCCTCCATCCCGTGGCCACCGTTCTGAAAGTGCATTTCAAAACGGATCGCGCGCTTCTTTCAGCGCTCGATCCGGATTGAATCGCATCTTGACCGTTGTGCCGCTGTAGACGCCGTTGGCGTACGAATTGGCTGTCTTGTATGTGAACGATTCGATCTCGCTGTAGTGCAGCATTCTCTCACGGCCGAAGAAGGACCACGTGATGCCGTGCTCGTGGCACCGAATCACCGTGCCGGCGGCTGCAATGAAGTGCCAAGAGCAAGCGATCGCAAGGAATCCGAACACGGCAACTCCTAAGGGTGGGATTTGATTGCCGGCCAACTGAGTCGAACAGCAGGACAACCACGACGGCCGAGGCGATCAGCTCGACCGCGAACTGGCCAAGGCGCTTGCGACGCTCGTGAAGCATGCGGCCGAGATCACCTGACTCCATTTCGTTGACTGATGTCTGGCTTCCGCCGGCGGCCAACTCGTCAACAAGGTCTTCGAGCAAGCGATCCAACAGATGCGCGTTTCGTGCGCCAGCGGGTACTCGGAGGATCGCCTCCACGTCACCACTCCGCCACACGCACAGCTCGTCATCACGCCACTCGACGCGCGAGATTTCGGCCACCAGCAAGTACTTGCCGACTTCGGATTCGATCGCGATCCCGGACTTGTCGAGCTTCCATCCATCGCCGTCAACAACACGACCCTGCTTCACCGATGCGAGTCCTGGCGCAACCAAACGCTCCAGGAGCCGCTGAAACAAACCGCCCAGCGGGTCGTCTTCACCGAGCCGCAGTGTGTGTTCGGTCGCGACTTCTTGGATCTTGTCAGCCAACTCAAACCAGATCGTGATACGGCGGGTGTAGGAGTGCAGATCCTGTTCGACGTAATGGCAGTCGTTGTGGGCGGCCAAGCCGCGGACTCGCTCATCGCGCAGCTCATGCGGATAGCGAACGTCGTCGATCAAAAAGCCAGTCTCGGTTGCTTGAACTCTGTCGGTGTTGGACAACTGCTGCTGTGAAGCTCGCTTCAGCCATGCCCAAGACCATCGAGTCGTCGGGCCAAGGACGAAACCAGCACCTGCCTGTGCGAAGACCAAACCGGCCACCGGCGCTAACCCGTTCCACACGGCCGCTCCTCGTGGGTAGAAGAGGACAAAGAACCAACCCCAAACGCTGACCAGGGCGGCGACACCGATCCAGATCATCAGGCCGCGCGCGGATCGAGGAACGTCGAAGCCGCGACCGATGTTGAACGCGGCGATGGCAAACAGAGCTGTGCCGATCAACAGCGGAAACCACAGTGAATCGTCTGCCAGAGAAACCGGCTCGGCACTCACGTCGAGGATCCAGCAGCGATTTGGATCGATGGCTGGGGCGATCGTGCGCAGCAATGCGGCCTCGCTGAGTACCTGCTGCCCGCGGTTGCTTTGCGGCAATACGAGTGCGGGCGCGAGCAGACAACCCTGTAGCGACTCGCTGGCCAACAACTGTTCCAGCTCCCGCGCATCGCGCGCTCGATGACTCTTCAGCACGATGCGAACGTCATTTGCACGCGGCTGATCGTCGGTATCCGGCACGAGCGGCACATACGCCAATGCCCATGCACCGTCTTTCCCTGGAACGGCCGTGAAGCCGACCGTCTTTTGGGCATCGTCGCGGAACTTCGTAACGATGAGGTGCGCGTTATCTTGCGGCCCGCCGGCAATCAGCGCAGCACATGTTGCTTCTCGCGGTGTAGGACGGCCGACAATACTCGCTCTGGCGAGTGACCAAAATGCGACCGTGAAACAGACGCCGAGCACTGAGACGGCGAGCGTCAACAGACCGACAGTACCAAGGGTTTTCCAAAACGCCTTGTTGTAGAGATATCTCGCGCCCTTGTCTTGCATGAGAACCTGCTCCGAACTTCGCTTCGACCGCACACGCGGCACATTCGATATGACAAGTGTAGCTCGCGCAAGCGTGGGGTGACGGACTGAACTGCTATTGCTCGATTTGACCTTCTAGCCTTCGCGAACAAGTCAGCGGATTGCAGTTCACCCGATGCGATTGCAGCAAAGCCAACATCCGCACCGATCTCGCCATACGACTCGACAGCCTGCACGGGCAATCGAGACCACGTTCGGCAGCATGCACGTTCGAGCAAATCAGGATTTCTTGGGTTTGCTTGGTCTCACCGTGTAGACGATCTCCACTTTTTCGATAAGTCCCTATTGTTTCAGTTCCGGGTGCAGGACTTTCTTCCATTGGTCGCTTTGATAAAAGGCAGCCCGTTCTTTCGGCATGTTGGCCTTACTGGAAAACTGACGGCTCCATACGAACAGGTTCTCGTCTTCCAAAGTTCGGTAGGCACTGAGGATCTTGATCCCGGCCTTTTCCTGCGGCTCGACCAGTTTGTCGTGAAAGAAACGCTCCCATTCATCCATCTTTCCCTCAGCCACTTCGTAAACACGTACTTCAATGATGGGTTCTTCGTGGTGGTCTGCCAGAAGACGGGAAGAGCTGCCACATATAAGGGTGGTGCCCAGAAGAAGGAGTGAGAGCTTTCGAGTGGAGTGTGACATGGTTTGTGTCCTTAGTGGCTAATCCGAGTTCGTCTTTTCCGGATGTGCCTGACAAGAATGGCTGATCGTTTTGAGTGCCGGGCGAAGCCTGACCTACGGACGTTCCTGTAGCTTGATGGGTCGTACCTCAACCTGCAGTTCTCCATGGTCGTGCGGTGCCGTAAACACCACCTCGTGTTCCAGGAAAGTGTAGCGAAGCTGGTTTGGTTTGCCCAGGAAGGGCGCGATGGCGGACTGTAGCCGTGGATGGTCCGTCCACTCGAAGACAATCCATTGGCCCTTCCCGTCGTCGATGACCGAAACGTCCCCGTCGTGGGCAGCGCGAATCGCTGGCGGGGCCAACGCCGGAGTCGTTGCCGCCGTTCCGCCCGCCCGGACGAATTCCTGTACGGTAGCGAGTGTCTTCCGCGGGATTTGGATACCGGTCAGAAAGATCAGGCGAACACCCTGGTAGAGAGCGGGATCGTCCGCCAGATGATCATAGAGTGCCACGCTGTTGGACGGCACGAAGAATCGGTAGGGGATACTGAATCCATCCGAATGCCAGGTGAGGCCAACGTTGGGAATCGTGCGGTGGGTGAGCAAATGCCAGATGCCGATCCACGTCTGCGTGGCGCTGTCCGGTTTGAGATTCGAGGCACCGTAAAGGTTCTTGCGAATGTGGTGCTTGCTTGGCTGGCCCCAGTCGGTGTCGGGAAAACGGGCGATGACGATTTCCGGGCGGAAGTGTTCCGCACGGATCTGGCGGGGATGATTGGGCATGTACTGGCGGCGGAAGTCGCGGGCTGTTTGCCCCCAGGCCGTGAGCTCGGGTTTATCGTCGACCGTCCGGTAGAGACTGTCTTTGTAATTCACGTTCTCAATGTACGCCGCATGCGCGCCGGTCCAATAGCTGAAAAGCAACGCCGATCGGAGTTCCTCGGGCGTGTGAAATGGCCACTCGGTGCGGCTGCCCCGGGAGTCCCGTGGACCCCAGAGGTCCAAACACGGCACGTAGGGAACACCATACTGCCGGCACGCTCCCAAGGCGGCGGCTGTCACCACCGGTGTGACCGACTCTTTGAGTAACTTGGGGTGTGGGGCGATCCCTTCCCGGGCGAACAGAGGGAAGAGGATCGGGAAGACATGCTCCGTGCGGACGATTGGCTGACTCGCATCTGGCAGGGTTGCCGGTTTGAAACCATAGATCTCTTCCCGAACTACCTGGAGGTTTTTCAGATTGCTGTCATAAGCGTCCACGATGCTCTGGTTCTCGGCATCGAAGAAATGCGGCCGGAACTCCTTCACGCTGTGGGCTCCGCCAGTCACCCCCACGCCATTGGTGATCCAGTGTTCTGCCTCGTCGTAACAGACACCCCGGAAGTGTTCGGAACTCAAGCATTCCGCCAGCCACTCTCGTGAGGGCTGGAAGAAGAAGCCGGGGCGGGTCAATGCAGGGTGGTTTCCCCGTTGGCGGTCGGTGTTTTCCAGATTGATGACATAGTCGTGCCCGGTCCGCGCTGCCCATTCGTTGAGAGATCGGATGGCATTCAGGCCGCGCTCGGTGTCGGCACCTCGCCGGATGTGGTGCATCAGGAAGTCGAAGCCCATCTGCTCGAATGCTTCGGCCAGAACCGGATCTCCATCGATGGGATTACGGTTGCCTGCGTCGTCGACCCCCAGCGGCATGGGATGGTTGCCGGGAGGTTCAGCTCCCAGGACATTCAGGGTTAGCAAAGCCAGGATGAATCCGTCTAGCATGGTCCGTAGTGCCTTGTCTGTATATGGGTGAACAGTTTGGTGGTGACCTCGCCTGCGGAGACTGCTTGCGCCGATGCCCGCATGTCTGGCCAACTCCGCTACTCCTCCACGATCCCTCGGGCGGCCTTCCATTCCTTGAGCGCGTAGTGCCATTTGCCCGGGCGTTCGTCCGCGAGCGTGAGGATCTCCTTGTCCTTGTTGTACTTGAACCCTTCCATGGTCACGTCTTCGATGATAACGCAATAGGCCCCTTCGGTAGTATAAGTGAGGTGAATTGCATCTCATCCCTTTGCGCCGAACCCGCCCATTGGAAGGGAAGTCGCAACTGCATCAGGTGGCGGACACCTCTGAAGTTCTTGCCTACCGACAACTGCACCAGGTGGCCCACACCTGGTGCAGCTTGGCCAATGAAGAAACGCGTTCCTCCAGGAGCCCGCCGCGCCATCATTTTGATTCAGGCGCGCAGCATCAGCCGGCTGGAAACTGCATTCGGTCGATGTGACCGACGCGCTTTTGATCGCTCCGACCAGAGGCCGCTTGCCCATATCATGACCACCCATTCGGTGGGGGCCGCAACTCGGTCTCGAAAGAATCGTTTTCTGACGCCGGGATCGGCGATCAAGGATTTGATCACCATCGTCACGCCCCGCAATTTCGCCCGATGGGTCACCGTGGCTTGCGAGCCGCTTTCGCGGCAGATGTTTTCTTCTTGGCCGTCTTCTTGGTGGCCTTCTTTTTCGTTATCGGCCTCGTCAACCTCTGCATGCGTTTCTCGGTCGCCGATTTCTTTACTGCCGTCTTGGGACCGGTCTTCTTTTTCGTGGTCTTCTTGGCTGCTTTCTTCTTCCGAGATGGATTCCTCGTGACGGTTTTCTTTTTCGCCGCCTTCTTGCGGGGCGCGCCGGTCTTCGGCACTCGCTCGGGGGCATGCGAGAGCTGCTGCATTTTTCGATAAAGGTTGGCGCGGTGCAGCCCCAGACGCTCGGCAGCGTCGGTCATGTTGCCTCGCGCGAGCTAACTGTTTCTTGATGTACGCGGCTTGGAATCGCCGCGTCGCCTCTGTCAGCGGAAGGTCCAGCGACAGGAGTGGTTTCAGATCTTCGATTGCGGCCTTGGTGGACTTCAGCCTCTTGACGGTGCGTTTCATGTCTAACTAACTCCGCTTGGTGCTACCTTGGTGTTACCGAGCAGGTCAAATCTCGTCAGTCTCACGGTAGCACCGTCAACGAACAACAAGCGAATTATCCCGCAAAAAATCAACATTTGTCAATCAACGTCAATCAGCAGGGAAAGGCGAACCGCGGCGTAGTCATTTTGATTCACCCGGCTTCGGGCTTCCTACGTCGGTCGATGTGACCAGGTGGAGTTGTGCAACCTGTTCTTCCACTCTTCGCCGGGGGTGACGCCGGGAGACCGACGCCGGTTCGATCCGGACTCTGGCGCTGGCTACTCGCTCCGAAGGAAGGGTGATTACGTGGGACAACGGGGCCTGTGCGTAGTATCCCACGGATCATGTTGCAACGACAGCGATACAGAGAGTATTTCCCGAATCCTGCTGCGGCGACCCGATGGAAGTCTGCGGCCTTTTGTATCGATCGACACATGGATGCGATGGCCGTCCATCGGCGCAGATTGGACATCAGCGGACCAGATACCAGGCAAGTGGGGCAGAAACTGAATTGCCGTTCCTTCGAGATCTGATTCGGTATCGCCTGCGGCAACATTGACAGCACCAATCCGCAACGTACCCGAAAATGGACTAGTAGTCGGATGAATCGCATCAATCGTGTTTAGGACCACCGTAATGGCCTGAACCTGGAAAGTGTAGTGGTGCTCGTTGAGCGTGATGTCAAGATGATCGTAGTAGTGGATGTGGTTGTTTCGATGGCCGACGGGCGCTGGCGGACCGGCGGGAGCAATACGTTCTATTGCGAGCTGTCCATTGAGGGCAGCATCAAGGAGGCTTTCAAACAGCGCCCTCGCATTCCGCAGGTTCTTCTCCGCGTTGGCCTTGGCGGTGGCGATGCCGTCAAACGCTTCGTCGAGGATGCCGACGATGCGGTGCTGCGAGTATTTCCAGAACACGAAGAGAGGTCGCCTTTGCGGACCCAATGAGGGCAAGCCTTGTGGTATCTGCGGCGGGTGATTTTGGGAATCCTTGTCGCCGCTGCGGCATTCACGGCACGACCTACCTTATTCACCGCACATCCGATTGATGACCACTCCCACACGAGGTACCGGTAGTAGACGCCCGTTCACCTATCCCAAAATGCTCTGCACGATGTATTTTGACGCCCCCAAGCTCGAGCAACAAACTTGTGGTTTTTCAGTACGCATTGTCGAGCGTCCCGGAAAATGCTGCTCGACGATTGCCAGCTGAGAGCCGTAATCGCCGACGAGCATAGGTCTCAGCAGTTCAAACTTAACCGAAGACGGGCAAAGACGAGAAAGTCTCGGCCATAATGGCGGGCATGAACTTGATGTCTGAAATCGCGTCCGACGTAGTGCTTGAACAAGCCTACCGTTGGCTTTGTGAACGGCGCAAGGACTACTCGCACAACGACGAAGTGTGGGAGGTGCGGTATCACTGGACGGAAATCAAACCGCTGCTCCAGGCTGAACTCATCGCGGGGCGATACCAGTTCTCAACGCTCAGGCGAATCCATCGCTCGGAAGATGACCTGGAAATCTGGTCGGCACTCGATTCGCTGCTGCTCAAGGCCATGGCCATTGTGCTCACCGGGCACTTGGCAGCGAGACTCTCATCACGCTGCTTTCACGTGGCTGGAAATGGTGGAGCCAAAGCAGCAGTCCGGGAAGTGGTTGGCAACCTACCGAAGAATCGTTTTGTCTTTCGTACCGACGTGAAGAGCTATTACGCAAGTATCAAACATGACATCTTGCACGCGCAGTTGGCAGAACACATCGACGACCCACGACTGCTTGATTTGTTGTTGCAGTACCTGCGTCGCACGGTGTACGACGACGGGTTTTACGAAGACATCAACCAAGGAATTTCGCTCGGCTGCCCGCTCTCGCCCTTGATGGGAGCGTTATTCCTGGATGTGCTCGACACGCGGATGGACGCGGTCGGGCTGTTCTATGTTCGCTTCATGGACGATTGGGTTGTGCTGGCACCGTCGCGATGGAAGTTGCGAAAGGCCATCGCCGCCGTGAACCAAACACTGGCTGAGCTGCAAGTCGAGCAGCATCCCGACAAGACGTTTATTGGTTCTGTCAGTCGAGGTTTTGACTTTCTGGGTTACGCCTTTTGCAGCGTCGGGCTGACACATATTGCCCAGAAGACCGTGGAGAAGTTCGCCGAACGAGCGATCCGGCTTTATGAGCAAGGTGCGGATGAAATCCGCATTGGGGCGTACGTTCGACGTTGGCGACAATGGGCGACAATGGGCTTGGGACAATTCGCCTGCGACGCGATCACCGACTCCGCCGACGCCGCCATGGAAAAGCTAAGAACCATGCCGCTGCCACAATCCACAACCCGAAGGTAGCAGGCTCGGGGACTACCGCGGACGTGATCGTTAAATTGCCACCGAAGGCACGCCATGGCCCGTCATCAATGAGGGAAACGGCGAAAAACCGGATCGTGGTGTTACTTCCGCCATGTCCCCCGATTTCGCAGTATCCGTCATCGTCGTTTAGGATCAACACCATGCGGCCGGGCGTGCTGATGGTGATATCCGTGTCAAACCATATTAATCGCGGGGGGTCCGAGCCTCCGAAACTAAGGGGTACAACGTCGTCCTGGAAGTCCCACGTCTTTGTCCCGAAGACAAAAGAGGATGCGGTCACGCCCGACCCTTCAGGAGTGTCGTATCCGTACATGTCGTGCGCTGCCAATCGTACCGCCACCCGTGTCCGTCGCCAGATGCGATGAAAAACGGGGTCACCCCGAGATCCGTGTCGTAAGTCAGCTCGTAACGAAACGGCACGGCCGAACCGGATTCACCGAAAACCGATCCATGAGAAATGTCATACGTGCCGCTGAACGTAAGCTGAACGAGCTCCGCGTCCGCCGCACGAGGTGCTAGGATGATCCCTACGGCTGCGGCGCTCAACAAAGTCGCGATGTGGCTGCGAAACCTCATGACAAAGGTCCTTTGCAGAAAGTGAACCAGAAAACTCACGCGGCCAACAAAAAAAGGGTGGCTACAACAAGAGCACTGCCGGGTTCCAACAACGCAGGGCGCGACCGCCCATGCGATAGGCAAAGAGAACCGAAACCTCTTTTCGTATAACTGATATGCCCGCTATGCTACGGATCTCGTATCGTTGGCCATCGTCCTGCGCAAAGTTTCTTGATAGCCGTTCAAGCCCCGCCCCGACGAGGGGACCAACTCAAACGACACAGCGCTAATATAGCAGTGGGCGCGAGGATCACAAGCATTTCCCTCCCAAGATATTGCCGACACCTTGATGATCGGGCCGAGATCACGCCTATTTCTTGTGGGATTGCGGTGGTTTCAGGGCCACGGCAGCATTAAGATTCACCTGTCAGGCGACTGCCTATTCCGTTTCGGTGGGAAGAAAGAAGGGGCGATCGAACCCGTCCGACTTGGCTCGACAGTCAAAGTCAGGAATGGTTCGATTGCTGCCACATCTCGAATGGCAGCCACATTTGAGCCTAACTTCTGAAGGCTCAGTCCCATTTTGCCATCTCGGAAATCAAATTGCCATCAACTCGTGGAGCGCTGGAGGTTTTATGACACAACCCCCGACCCCGCTGCAGAGTTACCTGCCTGTTCACATGACATAATGTACCTTCTGACCTGCAAACTCGCCGTAGGTCGTCTTGCGACCGCGCGGGTCGGTTCTTCAAATCGGCCAGACTTTGCCGGACATAAGAACCGCGGTGCCGCACGCCGGAGTCACTTCTGCGGTTCTGCTTGTGCACGTCGGTCCGACATCGACCGCAATTTCCAACCGCGGCGCTGAAGCTGCGTCGCAGTCACCGAAGCAGCCAGGATTGTGACAGCAATCCATCCCGCCACCAGCGGCCGCGCGTCATCATCTTGATGACACCAGCGGCGATGGTCACTTGGGGCTTCGTGCACCAGGTCGATGTGACCGAACGCAGTTGGCAAATTCCGTAATCTGACATTCGCGTGCGCCTCCGGTGCGCGCTAGAGCGTAGCCCGCACGCATCCACTTCCGCCCCGCTCCCCGATCGATCCCTGGCCAGGCGAGCCACTATCGGATGCGTATGACCTGCTGATCTACGCCAAGAATGGACATCGGCCACAGCTGCTGGAGCATCTGGCTGAAGTCTTTCCCCGGCACATCCAAACGGAATTCAAACCGGTGACTGCGGGGTAATCAACTGACAGCCTCTTCGTGCGACCACGGCACACCTCCCCAAGCGTCCGTGGGGACGTTGCTTACCTGCGTCGGCGACGCCCACCGAGTGCTCCAAAGGCGGGCGGCCGATCGAGCTCGAAGTGCGCCCTCGGTGCGCACAAAGGCTGGCGAACCAATGCCCAGCAGTTGCCCCTCCGACGGGGTGGCGGATGTGAATGATGTGTTACTTGCAGGAGTGATTTTGAGGACGATACACCGCTGCGAGTTAGCAGGGACCGCTATCTTCAGCGGCCGATGTATCCGAGAGTATGTTGGGCAAATCGCCTGAGCGGTCTTCACGGTGAGAGGCTTCAGCTATCTTGGTCGAGCAATCCCGATCGCATCCGATACCCGTATGTCGGCGCTTCGCGTTTCTTTCCGTTGTCACAAGGAGGCTGGCAAGATGAATGAAGCGTTGATCCAGACGCGGGCTAGCCGGTCCAACGCCCCAAGGGTTGCATGTGCTTGGGTGTGCATTGGTTGGAAACGGAGTGCAATCCTATGCCCTCGTCATTTGGGGATGATGTTCCTTTGCGGGAGGTTCCACTTTCCCATGGCATGGCTAGAAATCCGTGTACCGACCGCCGTTGCCGTGTTCCTTATCGTTCTGGGGTTACCGGCTTCAGCCGCTTTTCTGCTTTGGGGGGTGCCTGGTCTGTTCCATCCGTTCCACCCGGATTTCGGCTGGGGAGCTGCTCTGATCTTCTGCGGTATGGGCATGTTCTTACTGCTAATGGCGATAGCGGCCTTCCGCGGACTCCTCCGCAGGAAGAAGGGTCCATGACGAGGACACCAAACATGATTCCAGATCGCAGGTGCCTGGCCATCATCGTAGCCTGCCTCGCCGGGGGATATACCGGTTTCTGCGTCGGGTTCATCGTCCTGTCCGTCGATGCCGCGTGGATGGCAATCCTCCAGCCGGGGTACGAAGCCCAGTGGGGCATCTTCGCTGGGATCTTCTACGCTTGCATCGCCGGAGCGGTGGGCGGTGTCATCGGCATAAGTCGTTTTCGTGTCTACCTTGGGTTGCTAGGCTTTGGGGCGCTTCTTCTCTGGCCGTGCTGGATTCTTTACAAGTCTTGGATCTATTGGCCGCCTGAGACGTCGTACGACATCGCGCAGATAGTGGTGGGCCTGACCATACTGACCGACGCAGCCCTCGCAGGCGCCGTGGGCGTGGCCATTGCGAAACATATGACGAACAGCCCACGCCTACAGTTCAACTTGAAAACGCTCTTTGCTGCTGGTGACGATGTGCGCCGTAGCGTGTGGCCTGTTCGGCATCTGGGGGCAACTGCGGAGGCAGTGGTCGGACCAAGAATTGGCAGCGCTTCGTCAGGAAAAATGGCAGATCCTGGAGGAACTTCAGCATTTTCAGTGTTTCCCTGAATGGGGCAAGGGTGGCTACTACGAAAAGCATATCGTAGTGCTCCACCTTGTCGCTATCCCTCCCCTGCAGGACGCCGAGCTACGTGATGACTTGGCTCATCTCGAGGAATTGTCATGGCAGGGACGTCAAACCTTGGACCTTCGCGAGACCCAAGTCAGCGACCAAGGCTTGGTACATCTGAGCAGGTTGCGTGGCCTCCAAGAACTAGATCTTCGCCAGACCGAGGTCACTGACGCCGGGTTGGAGTATCTCAAAGTACTGGCCAAACTTAGGCATCTAAACCTCAAGGGAACCCAAGTCTCCGACGAAGCCGTCGAGAAGCTGCAGCAGGCATTGCCGTACTGCGTTGTTGAGCATTGACTGTTGCGGTCGACCGGGCGATTGTCTCAGATACCCGTGGCACGTGACACATCCCGCAATTCGACCCTTTCTTACTCGACCAAAGGAAGCCTGGAACGCTGAATAGATGTGACACGCGCGTCAGCAAGAAGACGGGCGAACGCCAGATGGAGATGTTCCCGTACACGAGAAGGAGGCATCTCGGAGACCTCTGCTCATGAATCGACATCCAGCCAGAATGGCCGTGCTTACCCTTCCGTTGTTCTACATATTCCTTGTGGCATGCGTGATCTTATTTCGTATCGGGGAGCATCCTGGATTTGTGGTCATGTTCCTGACTTGGCCGTGGAGTCTGATCCCAATGTGGCTTGTGCCCGGTGCGTTCGGTCCGCGGCCCCAGGTTGCAGGTGGTGATGAGCTGTTCATGGCGTCCGTACTGATCGGGGCCGGACTGAATGCATACATCCTGTTCTGCCTGGCCCGATTCGCCGCGAGACTTTTTGTGGTCGTCCCCAGAAAGCAGAAACCGACGCCTTGACTAAGTTGTTTTGAACTCAGTCCACACGCTGGTTTCCTGGATGTTGCGCAGCGATTCCAAACCGACAGGGTGATGGTTTTGTGGTTTACTCCTGATAGAGTGCAGGCATTGTTGCAGTGGATTCAACAAACCCGCCCTTTCTCAAGACTGTCCTAGACCGCCGAACGCGGCCCTGGCGGTCAGCACACTGTGAGTCGTTAAGCTGCTCCGGCGACGCCCTGAAGCACGCAACTACCGTTTGCAGCAATATCGGTTCTGACATCGAACCGACAACACATTCAAGTTACATTCGCATCAACTTGTTGGTTGTGATGATTCAGTGCCCTGCAACCCCATCGGGAGTCGAAAACACGGCGCTTGGTTATGCCTTACCCATTGCCCGCACTCATCCGCAATGAGAGGGTCTGACCCCCTTGCTCATCGGCTTCAGAAGCTTCCAGCCTCCGATGCAACAGGACAGCACCCACGACGGCGGTGGTGAGGACG
This sequence comes from uncultured Planctomycetota bacterium, assembly GCA_963700575.1. GTDB lineage: Bacteria > Planctomycetota > Planctomycetia > Pirellulales > Pirellulaceae > JAJRVM01. Next base: position 212,753 of record CAVOYC010000009.1, read on the forward strand.
AGCGAACTGATCATGGGCAGGAAAGCCACGAAGAAAACAGCCGTACCCAGCCCGGCCGTCTGAAAGCGGAAATGACGTGTGAAATCAGCCCGCTGCTTCCGGTGCCATTGCCGCAGACCAAGTGGAAAGCCGAGGTAGGCGGCCCCTAGCAAGTAGCAGCTGAAACAGAGGCTCCCAAGGACGCTAACAACCGAACCGAGTACGGGAATCAAATGCAGGAACAGGAAACCAATGTAGACGGACACCAGCAAGAACAAATCGAGCAGAGTATCGACAGTCTGTTCTCTCAGCGAAAGCCCGGCCAAGTCTTCCGATCGCATGCCGAGTTGCAGCTCAACCTGTCGTGCCAGCTTCTCGTAATAGTGACCGCAAAGAATCGCCTGTAGCACGATCCAGGTCGCAAACGCGGCCCCAAATGCCAACAGCAGGAGCAAGATCCCACAAACGATCTCTAGCAATATCCAGCCCCAGCCGGGTGGAAAGGCCGGGTGCAAATACGTGAGAAAGCCAGCCACTACCATCAGAAACAGAATGAGTGTCAAGCCGGTGATGAGGAGGTTCAATGCGATCGGTATGATGGCGTATCGCCACAACCGTGGATAACGACACAGGTATCCGAATCCAAAGAGCGGAGCCCAAAAGCCCTCCTGAAAAGCGGACCATGTTGACACCGGCCGGGGACGCGCAAGTATTCATGCAGGACCTGATTCTCATCGGTTGTCGTCTGTTCTTGAGAAGACTTAACCGAACGCAGCAACCATTGAAGGGGCGTCAGAAGTATGGCTGACACCCAGCCCAGCAGCGTCAAAACCAGAAAAGCCAGGATGGTCGACTCTACCAATGGAAAATGAAATTGATCGAGAAACGATATCTTGTCTGTCGACATCCGATTGTTGAGGACGCGATGCAGGGAGAGATAGACCAGAAAATTGGCCAACGGCAAAGCCCAGAACAAGTGCCGCTTTCTCCCGAACAGCGAGAAAATCACCCCGCCGATGGCCAATCCTAAGGCTACAAAACACGAAGCAATGAACACCAAGACGCAAACCATAACGACTTTGCCGAGAGCCAGCAGGAGAAGCTCTGCAAGTATTTGAATTGGGTGACCGCCGTGGTGCATCAGATCACCTTCCGAGGTATCGAGTGTTTCCGACGCCCTGATTCTACCACAACAGTGCGTGTCGTCTCATTCCAAGATTAGCGTGAGTATTTGCGACTTAGCGTCGTATTCTGCGCCACATCGCCAACCGCCAGGAATCACGCCATATCTCATGGCGTGGTGCGGTACATCACACTGTAGCGAGCATGCTGGATGATGCCTTGCTGGGCGGTAGAAATTCTTGCCGGGATGCCATGGCAGTCTTATTCACTCTCGCCATAATACTCGCTGCCTGGCAAGGCAAGCAGCAGTGGATATTCGCGGCAGATTTCAGACTCCGAATTGTGCCATCAAATGATCCATTCTCGGGACCTCCTGGATCGCTGAACGCGGCCCCATCTGAGCAGCAATCCACGGTTCGCTTGCGTGCCCCGGTGACGCCCGCCGAAGCAGATTGGCGATGCCTCCCAAGCTGCACAGGTGGCCCACACCTCGTGCAGCTTAGCCAATGAAGAAACGCGTTTCTCCAGGAGCCCGTCACGTCATCATTTTGACGACAGCCTCGCAGCTGATACTTCAATCCGATTGTGCCGAACTGCATTCGGTCGATGTGACCTCTGAACTTCTTGATTGCGCTAAAAGCTCACAGCTCGGGGCGACCTGCTGCAGGTTGTCCAAAGGGGGTCCCGCTCTTCGGAGGGGGGCTCCGGGGCCGATCGAAACCGTCGTTGCGCACCCCTGACACACCCTCCTCGCTCATCTCGCCGATTCGCGTTCGTGACGCATGTCGTTTTGTCATGAGTGACTTAGCGGCACGCAACTGCTGCACTTGGACGGGCACATTCTGGCGCCCATGAAGGCCAAGATTCGTCTGCCAAGGGTCTCGATGGACGCCGAATCATCACCGTGAACAGGCCGCCATGATCGCGGCTGCAAGCGCCATCACTTCGATGTCACGAGTGGCCTTGGTGGTATCGCCCGTTCGCGGCTCCGGAGGGCGTCACCGGAGCGTTTTAGCAGCCGACGCCTGAACGCAAAAGTCGATCGAGAAACGCGTCCAGCGGACCTGAGTTTGGACGCTCATGTCAGCACCCGAGCACCTTGCCCTTTTAGCGGAAGTGCCCCAGGTGCATGTGCCCCATGCAGGTTGCGCGTGCCTTGCTGTCAACCGACGCCACCTAAAAGAAGGCAACTTTGTCGTCCAGAGGCGATCGACCAGGTTTTGCACCTTTTCGTGGACACCCGTTGCATCCCTTGTAGGTTAGGCAGGTGTCACTTCGTATGTCTCGCCAACTGCGGATGTGTCGGACATCTGCGAGCTGTATGTTCTCTCCATCGCCAATCGGGAGCGCACTCGAGAGCAGTTCTCACTCTTCACGGCTGCCCAGCGGTCCGGCCCGTCGATGTTCACGCTCTTACTGATTCCCCGTTTTTCTCCGTGTTACATGCTGCATGATCCCTCCTTGGAAGTAAATCTCCTCCCTGTCCGTTCGGTATCGCCGCAACGCGGACGAGTAGACTACATGGTTCCTGAAGTTGAAGATGAGGGTCACAAAATCTGGTTTGTCCTTTTCGTGCCAGTTGACGATGTAGAGGTCATCGCCAATCTTGCGGGATCGATAGGGGATGTCCATGGCCTTGCTCCCCTTTGAAGGACCCGTGATCCATTCGTACGCGAGTTTCCCATCGGAGATCTCCATATGGATGGCACCGCCGCTCTGATAGTGGAAATCGAGGGAAGTTCCGTCCAAGAGATGCTCCGGCACCCCTGCATCGCTCTGTGGGTTCTGATGCGTCATCGAGTCTCTCCCGAAGTTCGGCCAACGTGTGAGCTCGGCAGCATGGCTTGTTCGCGTCCGCTGGAGCGTTTTGCTCGGCATTTTGTCTCAGTTGCCGGGCAACGGTTGAGATCGTAGTTGCGACCGATTATCTACCTGTTCATGTGCACGTCTGCTTCGTGCATTAGTTGTCACCTCGTTCCGGATCTCGGAGTTCTTCCTCCGATAGCGAGCTTCTCCGGAAGTAGTTTCGCTCGTATCCGGCCGGTTCGTAGATCATCAGGGCATGGACATCCTCATCACCGACAACCTTGCAGGCGTGTGTCGCGTTGGGCGGAAGGTACACAAGGTCACCCGGGCCCAGTTGCTGGGTCTCGCGGTCAACAGTCCACTCCATTTTGCCTAGAGATGATGAAGAACACCTCACTGTGGAAACGGTGAAAATGGCCAGGGATAATTCGACATTCTCGGTTCAAAGACTTCCTTGACGATGCTGTACCGACCTTCCGTCTGCTCGGCCGTGAGCATGAACTCGGAGAGCATCGGACCGCTGCGGTATATCTCGGTCGACCCAGCCTTGTGAAAGACATGCCTCCCCTTCGATTCTGGTTCGCGAGTTACTTCCGGCATCGGGTCTTGAGTTGAAGAAGACTCCGACTCTTGAGCGAATGCCGTGAACAGAAGCCCCATTCCAATGAGAACGGCGGTTGAAGCAGAGATTAGTGCGGTTTTCGTGTTCGTTCCTTTCTGAATTTGGAGTTGGTACCTGGTCTTCTGTGTGTTCAGGGACGGCCAGACCTATCGACCTCGGCACTGTCGCCTCTGCTGTTGACTCCAGCGTTCATACAGCTCGAATTGTTCCGCCGTGAGGATCGCCCGCACTTCTTTCGCTTGGTCGTGGTCGATCCGAATGCAGGGCGATCAGCGTGATGCCCAGCAGACAAAAGCAGGTCTTCATCACTTCTCCTTTCTCAACCTTGAGCGACCAACGAGATCGTTTTTTCGGGCCGGTGCGGCAGCACCGATTTGGCCGGCGGCCCTGCCGCCCTGTGTTACTGCCGTTCGCTCTTGACGAGGGGCAGATAGTGGTCGAAATGCACGGCTATAAGGAAGATGGATGCCAGAAAATCGGGAATCCCGATAAGCAGCCATTCATGCGCGACAAAGGTAACCCACAACAGAATATTGACGGAGTAAGGCAACACCATTAGGTACGCAAGCTTCTCGGTGCGGGGTATGAGCATTAGCACGCCAGATAGGGTTTTGAAAACACCGACCCAGCCAACAAGGTAACCGGTCTTTCCAGCGGCAATAAGAAAGTCTCCGGCAGGGGATTGAGGCCACTCCGGCGGATTAAACTGAAATTCAATCGTCATAACGCCAGTGCCAATGAGAAACACGGCGTACAACAACCTCACTGCAATCACGGCTTTACTTCTCATATATACTCGTCTCGGGACCCGGGAATCCCTGCTTGTGCGCGCCGGAACGTGTGAGCTCAGCGGCGGGGCTTGTCCGCGTCTGCTGGAGCGTCTTTCTTGGCACTCTGTCTCAGTTCCTGAGCGCAGGTAAGGTAGTAGTTCCGGCCGGTGGCGGTGAGTAGGTTCTCCGCAAGGCCTTCGAGAGCTTCCGCCTTCATCAGTTTGGGTTTGGCGGATGACGGGTCGATTGCGATGAGGTGATCGCAGAGCTGCGCGGTCCACTGATAGTCGTCGTTTCCCAATGCCTGGACAGCGGCGTCTTCCAGCTTGTCCCTCCCACCGGCCAGTGCGGCCATGCGTTCGGCCTCTTCACTAGCTGGCAGGGAAAACAGTGTGGTCGGATTGCCGTCGAACCAACCGAGGGTTCCGGCAAAGATGGAGCGCACCGCCCATTCGACGTTGCCGTAGTATTCCTTGAGGTAATCCTTGTCGGCATATTTCTGCGGGAGTTTCACATAGTCGACCAGCTCATCGGGCGTCATGCCTTTGTTCATACCTTCGATGGTCTTGTCGAAAACTAAACGGATGGCGTCGCGGTAGTTGGTGAGCATTTCGATAACGAGCGCCTTGTCCGTAATCGGTCGGGTGTGGCCGGGCACGAGCTTGTCAGGATCTTCCTGCAGCATCATGTCCACGGTGTCCGCCCAGGCCTGCACATCCCGGTAGGCGGAGCCCCGGATCGGATAGAGGTTTGGCCACGATTTGTAGAAGTTGTCACCCGAAAACAGAACGCGCTGATCCGCGTACCAGACATAGAGCGCGTCTTTCGTTTCGCCGTTGACCGCGACGAGGTCGATGTTGACCCCGGCATACTCGATGCTCTTGCGTTCTTCCGTCAGATGATGGGTCGGCTTGAGGGACTCATCCGCGCTGAACACCTTGCCGCCGCGTTTGGGATAGTAGGCCTGGGCCACACCGTTGTTGATCCGCTTTTCCGGCGGGAGCAGGAAGCCGGCCTGGCGCGCACCGCGCTGGCGGTTGACGGTGAGGCCAGCCGACTTGAAGGCATCGTTTTCATCGCCGAGGTTGTCGCGTGCCCAGATATCGGGCGATCCCTCCGCCGCAAATATCGGCAACCCGCCGGTGTGGTCGCCGTGCCCATGGGTCAGGATGATGACCTTGATGGGAAGACCGGAGATCTTCCGCATCTCGGCCAACACGCCTTGGGCGGAAACGGTATCCATGCCGGTGTCGACAATAATCAGGCCATCTTTCCCGACGATCATCGAGACGGGCTGCACAGAGTGGCCGGTAAACGTGTAGACGTTGTCCGCAACCTGTACGACATCCTTGCGGAACTCCGCGGTTCGTGCCTTAAGCAAATCGGTTTCCGGGGTGTCAGCTCCCAAGACAGAACCAGTGAAGCAGAATGCGAACGCGATCAATGCACTTTTCATTTCATTGCCCTTTCTCTGGGGTGGTTGGGTTGGTCGCTCCTGTTACGAGCACCTTCATTTCGTGACTCCTGTCCTTGACGGTTTCGAAGGAGAGCCAGTGGTCTCACACGCCTACATCATCGGCGTTTGTGCAGCTCCAGACCAGATCGGAACCCGTCAATAAACTATCAATACAAGACAGAAATGGCGGCGATTTGAAACTTGCGCCCACCGTAGCATATCATTGTTAGTCATGGCAGAGAGAGTGCACCGAGAAGAACCGGCTCTTGAAGAAGTGAAGTTCCATCGTCGTGACCAACTTCCCTTCGAGGTGGAGGTATTGCGGCTTGAAGAGCTTCTTCGACGCCCTTTGGACCACGATTTGACGAAACCGCAGCGTATCCACTTCCACGCCATGCTGCTTGTCGAAGAAGGCATTTCCTTTCACGACGTTGATTTCGAGAGGTTCCCTACCGGCCCGGGCCATTTGTTGGTCGTTCCCGCTTTGCATGTTCAAGCGTTCGATTCCCATCGTCTGCTTAAGGGCTACATGGCCGTCTTCACTCCTAGCTTCCTGGATGGCTGTGACCGCGACATGAAGGAACTTGCAGACGCCAGCCGCGTCCTGTCCTCTGCCGGGCCACTCATCCGATTGGACGATGATTCGCTTCCGCGCGTGAGGGACGCCTTTCAAACGCTTGCTGAGTATACTCAGCTTTCACCGGGGCGTTTCGCGAACAAGGCTGTTGCAGCTGCATTTGCGCTTCTGGCGTTCACGCTGGCAGGATTGCCAGAGACGGCGGCGTCCGCAGCAGCAGGAACCGCAGGATCCGTTGGTTGCGAGTTTCCTGAGCCAATTGGAGGACCACTTCGCATCGGAGCACCAGGCCCGGTACTACGCCAGAGCACTTCACGTCTCGCTGCGCAGTCTGGATCGCCATCTTGTTTCGGCGCGTGCACAGACGACCCGGCAAGCCATCTCCGCACGGTTGGTGCTTGAAGCCAAACGCCTTCTGACCAGAAGAGAGATGTTGGTCAAGAGTATTGCCTACGAACTGGGGTTCTCCGAAACGCAGAATTTCACACGCTTCTTCCGCACTCAAACGGGTCTATCACCGAAGGCCTTCAGGCAGATGTTGGATAGCTGAAGTCATCGGTGTATCCCTTGATGCGTGGATCGCCGAATCGAACCTCTTCCATGGGGCCTCGGTCGCTGGTTGAGGTCCATTCGACGTCGTAGCGATCCGTCCAGAGCTCGCTTCCGCAGGTTGGCGTCAATTGCTTCGACTTGCCTGGGCGGTCACGGTCGAGGTAAACATCTCCACACAGATAGACTCTAGTGGCGGGCGGTCGAATGCCACTCTCTTCTTGGGGGGGCCTTGCCCGCTCGGGACTGACAGACCTGAGGCACTTCCGACTCCGTCCGAAGTCGCTTGGGTGAAGCACACCTGTGAAGTTGTTGATTGATGAAACAGGGGCGCAAATGAGGCCAAAATCGGCTGTTTCGTAGCGTGGGTTTTCCTGCACCGGAGGCGCACACGAATGTCACTAGTGCTGAAAGTCACAAGTCTCACGGGATGGTAGGCAAAGTTTGTGTAGTATGACGCGGGCTTACCCAGCTTTCCCACCATGTCCGGGGGCGCGCGGCTGGTTGTGCCTTCACGGGGCGACCCGTGTAGGTCCATCTAAAAGGCCGGGCAAACGTCCGGTTGAAGTATTCAATGAAGTCCAAGAGCCGCTCCTTCAACGCAGTCAACGATGAAAAACTCGCGCGGGCAACGGCGCGACGATGAACAATCCCGAACACGATCTCAATCTGGTTCAGCCACGAACTGTGCTTGGGCGTGAACACGAACCGAATCCGGTGGTCGCGATCTTGAAGGAACTCGCGGCGCGAGGCCACTGATTTCAAGATTCCTGATTTGCCCTTGCGACCGAGGGTCGATTCATCGATCCCTTCCAATCGCGCTACCCACATCACCAGCGACTCGCTGCAATGTACGTTTAGGTTGTCGAGCACAATCACCCAACCGGCAGTCGGATCCGTTTGCACCAGCTGATCAAAATGCTGCACCAAATCTTCTTCCGTGCGGGTGGTTCCGATCGTGGGTGCGAGCATCTGGCCACGTACCACGTCCCAGTTCCCGATCAGGCACAAAGTTCCGTGACGCTTGTACTCGTATTCGATCCGCGCCGGCTGGCCTGGCTGCATCGGGATTTCCTTTTCAATCCGCTCCAGGGCTTGAAGACCGGGCATCTCGTCCACGCTCACCGTATACGTATTTTCCTGGAAATAGAGGTCCGGAGCCTGCAAGTAGGTTTGACAAACCATCTTCACCTGCTGCTCGAAAACGTCTGAGTCTTTCTCTTTCGTATTGAGCCAATACTTGCTGCGGTGAGGTTGTAGATCGGCTCCCTCTAAATAGCGGCCCACTTGCCGGACCGAAATGGACGCGACAATTCTTCGCTGGATGACTTCGTCGGTCAGTTCGCGGCGGGTCCAGTTGTCAATGGGGCGGCCTGAGTTCTCCGGTGGTTCGCACGCAGTGGCCAAGATCTGCGTCACTTCTTCAGCAGTGAACGTGCCTGGCGAACCGCTGCGAGGCGCGTCGCTCAAAACTTGCTCGATGGAACGGGTCAGAGTGGCTGTCGATTCTCGGCATTCGATGGCAATCAGCGCGTCATACGATTGTTGCCACCGCCGTCGCCACACCCCAACCTGATCGGGATGTAGTCCTATTTCGGCTGCAATGTCTTGATTGAGCATTCGATCCAGAGCCCTTAAAATGATCTGCGCTCGCTCGGCGATTTTCCGCGACGACGTTGTAGCCCGAGCGATTCTTTCAAGGATCGTTTGTTGCCTTTCTGTACACCGAACTTTGGCGGCCTTCCCTGGCATTGCCTTCCTCCTGGCTTATGACCTGTGTTGCAATCACTCGGTCATAGAAGGGAGGAAGGCTCCTTCGATCAATATCAACTACGAAGACTGCGCAAACTGGGAATCGGCAATCTGGGCAAAATCACTTCTCCATCCCGAACCAATTCCGACTCAGGGCACTAGCGACATTCGAGGCGCACACCGGAGTAGCTAACGAGACGATTCGAGCCGCCAGACGATCCACTTCCAATCTGTCGTCAAACTGACACATTCACCGTCTGCCCAGGCCGTCCAGTGACTGGCCATGAACGCGGAAATCGTGCGACTCGGTGCTGACCGAGAAGGGCATGGCCGGCACGTCAGCGAGCACCGCCGAAACCGCATAGGACGACAACACCTGAGTCGCGAAAGGAATTCCCCGAACTGCGTGCGGTCTAACCGTCCGAGGGCAGTGAACTGAATCTCATCTCTTCGCGTTGAATCCACCCGTTGGCAGGGAGCGCGCAACGTGCACGAGTTGAAGCACACCTCTGAAGTTCTTGCCTTGCCGCAACTGCACCAGGTGGCCCACACCTGACGCGCCGTCAATTTGATTCAGGAGGTCGAGCGAAATGGTCCGAACCGCGCAGTCACAATGATACAACCGGGATTCGCTACGTACCTGATCGACCGACCGCCTCGAACCGCAATCGCTGACCGCGATTTGCTAAGGAGCCCACCTAAGAGGTGCACCCCTGGTGAGTGGCGCTCTTAGGCACTCTTAGGGCTCCTTAGGCAGAGGGAGCCAGTCGTGACGTCTGCCAGAGCCCCGTGCGGACTGCACCGTTATGCTAAGAAGTCCAGTCGTGGGGTGCACCCGTGAAGGGTGGTCCCCTTAGGTCCCGCTTAGGCTAACCATGCCTAAGGGTACCTAAGAGTACCACTTCCTGTGTGAGCACCCCCGGGGTGGTCTCCTTAGACGAACTCATTGTTTTCACGCTGACCGCAACTCGGGGAAGAGTGATTTCGGATTGGTACTGCTTGAACGGCAGGTCGGAATGCGGTTGCTTGGATCGGAAACAGAACTTCACGAATCCCCGGGAACAGCCAGGTTTCGTATCCCACCGGTCCCGGCTGATGGAATCGCCTGTCTCCCGGCGGTATGCTGGTCCTCATAAGTGATGTCACACAAATTCTGTCGCAGATTGAGCAGGGCGATCCAGCGGCCGCTGAACAGTTGCTGCCGCTGGTGTACGAAGAGCTGCGCAAATTGGCAGGCCCCAACTGTGGTAGTACTCAGTGTTATTGCAACTAAATGGATGGGTCATGCGAGGCAGTCTGGGATGACACCTGTTCATTACAGTTGCTCGCGCTGGGCCGGACGATGACCGTGTCGATCGAGCGGCCCGTTGTTCCCGTCGCTAAGACGGTGACCGCCTATGATCTGAATGTTGGTGCAACAACATCTCCAAATGGAAAGGCGTTGAATCAGATGACTAGATTATGGATTCTCTATTTATCTTTTCTCTGTGTAAGCTGGCAACAGTCTCAGGAAAGTGGTTCCTCTCAAGGCCAACCGCAGCAGGCAGCTTCGGCTGAACCAGCGAGTGCTACCGCACCGACAGGAAGTCTGGCCCACGGAAACGAGCTGCTCGCAACCCGAGATTCTTTCGATTCCGCAGGGACAGAGATCTACTACTCTGTCAAGGGTAAAGGCGAGCCGTTGTTCTTCCTGCACGGGTGGCTTGGAAGCGGTCGCGGGCTAATCGAAATCCGGACAGCAAAGACGTTAGCGAATAGCTATCGTGTGATTGCCCCTGATCTTCGCGGGCACGGCAACAGCGACAAACCAAAGGGTGCTGAGCACTACGGCAAGGAAATGGTGGAAGATGTTATTCGACTGATGGACCACCTTGAAATCGAGAAAGCTCATTTTATTGGCTACTCGATGGGCGGGATGATTCTGACAAGACTCATGGTCAACCACCCTAGTCGCGTTAAATCAGCCGTGATTGGGGGAACGGGAGGTATCCGTGACTACTATGATTACAAGGCTGTAGAAGTCTTTTCAGACGCCGTTAATAAGGGGCTTCCGACGGGTGAAGCGTTCATTGAATGCTACCCGTACACCGGTGAGCCCCCATTGGACGAGGAATTGCGTCAGTCAGTCCTTGCTCTTAACAAGCTCGACGCTCACGTAATGGCATCCGTCGTCAAGAGCTGGAAGCAACTTGAGGTGTCGGCTGACGAACTCAAAAGAGTACAGATTCCTGTCCTTGTGCTCATCGGTGAGTTAGACATGCCAAACAACTTGCGTGCAGCGGAGGAGCTTCCAAAACTGATCCCGGGCTGTGAGTTTTTCAAGTTTTTCGGCGAGACTCACCGATCGACGCTTGGGCTTCCCGACTTCGTGCGGCGGACGGAGGCGTTTCTCTCATCACCGATCAATCGCTAGGCTAAACACATCGCGAACACGAATTCGGCTGGAGAAGCTCTCGTTATTGCGAGTTCGTCCGAGCCCTGCTCGTTGCTGAAAACTAGGGAATAATGAGCGACGTCACCCACATCCTCTCACAGATCGAATCCGGCGATCCATCGGCCGCTGAGCAGCTGTTGCCGCTGGTGTACGACGAGCTACGCAAACTGGCGGCCGCCAAGTTGGCCCACGAAAAGCCGGGACAGACGCTGCAGGCGACGGCACTGGTGCATGAGGCGTATCTGCGGCTGGTGGACGTGGAGCAGGCCCAGCAGTGGGACAGCCGGGGGCATTTCTTTGCGGCGGCGGCGGAGGCGATGCGGCGGATTCTGGTGGAGAATGCTCGCCGTAAGCGCAGATGAAACGAGGCGGTGACCGGCAGCGTGTTGAGCTCGAAAATGCCGCCCTCGAAACTCCCGTGCCATTTGACGAAATTCTGGTCATTTGAATGAAGCTCTCGGAGAAGTTGGAGCAAAAGGACAAGCGGAAAGCCGAGCTCGTGAAGCTCCGCTTCTTCGCCGGTTTAACAAATGCCCAAGCCGCCAAAGCAATAGGTATCTCGACAACAACTGCCGACAGCTATTGGGATTCTCACGCGCACTGGCTTGGCTAAGGTTGGAAATGTCAGGCGACAGGTCAACCTCTTAGATTTTTCTCGATTTTTACGCTTGGAATTCCGCCGAGGGCTCGATATCGCATTGCGAGAGCATACGAGGCCTTTCACCGCACGATAACAGGGGAACAGTCATGGCGGGTATCCACCTCGATGAAGAAGCCATTCTTCGACGTTGCACGTCGAGATCCCCACGGCGGCGGCACGCGAGAAGCGTACCTGGCGAGCGGTTGCGGCGACCATGCGGCGCTGTGGCTAGGGTTGAAGGCGCTATTGCGCATGCACGACGAGGAACAGGAGTTTCCTGCAGCAATCCGTCATCGCGAACTGGGCGAGGCAATCGCCACCGGCATCAGCGAACAAGCTCGGCCAACAAGTTGGCCGCTACAAACTCCTCCAGCAGATCGGCGAAGGGGGTATGGGGGTCGTCTTTCGTGGCCGAGCAGCAGGCACCGATCCGACGCAAGGTGGCTCTAAAGATCATCAAACCGGGCATGGACACGAAGGCGGTGATTGCCCGTTTCGAGGCGGAAGCGCAGGCCTTAGCGATGATGGACCACCCCAACATCGCTCGAGTCCTGGATGCGGGACAACGGAGTCGGGGCGACCGTACTTTGCGATGGAGCTTGGTGCGAGGCATTCCCATCACGGAGTACTGTGATCAGAACAACCTTACGCCGAGCGGAACGCATTGACCTGTTCGTTCCAGCTGTGCCAACGCGGTGCAGCATGCACATCAGAAGGGGATCATCCATCGCGACGTAAAGCCCAGCAACGTGCTGGTCACGCTCCACGATGGCAAACCCGTGGCCAAGATGATCGATCTTCGGCGTCTCCGGGCGATCAACGCTCGCCTGACCGACGAGAACGGTCTCACCGCGCATCGACCAGATCGTCGGTACGCCTGCTCTACATGAGCCCGGAACAGGCGGAAATGAGCGGACTAGACGTCGACACTCGCACCGACATCTACTCACTGGGCGTCCTGCTCTACGAGCTGTTGACGGGCACCACGCCGTTTCAGGAGGCCGACCTTCGGGACGGCGGGCTTGACGAGCAGCGACGGATCATTCGTGAGGAGGATCCGCCTCGAGCCAGCCCTCGCATTAGCAGCTTGGGAGAAACCGCAACCGGAGTGGCGCAACATCGCAAGACCGACAAGGGGCACTGCACAACTGGTTCACGGGGATTTGGACTGGATCGTCTTCAAGACTCTCGAAGGACGAACAAGACGATACACAAGAACCACTCTGCTGCCGGGACTCGCCGGGACCATCAAGCAACCTGGCAAATGAACCTGTGTGGCCTGTCCGCCATCCATCACGTATCGCTTTCGCAAATTTCGGCGGCGAAATCGCGTCGCCCTGTCAGCGACGCTATTGGTGACATGTTCACTCGCGATCGGTCTGTCCATAGCTGGTTGGACGACGTACAAGTATACCGGCGTCAGCAAGCCCATCGAGAGCTAATATTCGATCAAACGATGAGAGCTGCCGTTCACGGCGACATCCGTCTGTTGAATAGGCTGGTGGGAGACGAGAACGCCCGTATCCCGGAACACTGGCATCGCTTTCTGCAAGGCATGGTTCACTTCTACGACGGTGACATGAGCGGCGCCGCGATCGGGGATTTCGAGCTTTCTTTTGAGCTTGATGAAAGCAATATGGCGGCATGCGCGATGCTGGCCATCTGCTTGTCATGGCAAGGCGAATGGGATCAGGCTCTCGCCCCTGCAGATTGCCTCAAAACCATGAAGCCGCGCGACGACTATGAGGATTATGATCTGCTTTTCTACTCGCTGCTCAACATATATCGTCTGGGGGAGGAAGAAGCGGATCCGTGGTTTGAAGATCAACTTCGTGAGTATCCGAATTCGGCTCTCATATGGCTGTTTCGCACCGTCGCCTCTACGCAGACCACTTTGTGGGAAGGTGATTTAGAGCTGGCACGGCTGAACGCCAACAGAAACGCGGTCGTGATTGAGGAGTTGTTGCCGGAGAACGCCCTTTCACAGGCTATGAGTCTTTTCTCGATCGCCAGCTACATTGAGCTTGCGAATCTTGCCGGTGAATCGACAGACGCGACCCGTGTTCGCGGAGACAAGATGGTGGCCGCCATGCACGGCGAGCTTTTCTATCTGGATCCTTACTGTCGGGCAATGTATTCGAAGCCATTGGCGAGCATAAGGCAGCTCTGGCCAATTGGAAGAAGATGGGTTGGCTTGGGCTGAATCCCTACTACGTCCCGGAGGCGTTGCGCCAGGGAAAACACGAAGCCGCGGTCGAATATCTTCTTATGGACGGCTCCGCGCGGAAGATGGTGAGTCTTCCCATGGAAGGTGAAGTTAGGATAGAACGTGGAGTGGCAACCGATTATGTGGAAGAAACGCCGGATTCCAGTGGTCTAGCTGTTGTTCTGTACTGGGCAATCAAGAGACGATTTCAGAAGAAGTTGTCGAGCTGGAGCAGGATCAAGGCGTCTACTTCTGGTTCAACTGCACTTTTGCCAACCGCCGCGTGCAAAGCAGTTCCTGTTGCAGGAGGAAGGAGTGGACGCGGACGCGTTGGTCGCGGACGTGAGGGCTGACCGCGGCAAGGCCAATGCCTACTACTTCATCGGTTTGGATCACATGGCACACGGACGGTATCTTGCAGCCAAAGAGACCTTTCGCAAGGTCGTCGCGTTCGGACAGATCTCAGACCCCACCTACTACATCGCTCGGTTGTTGTGTGAACGATTGGAGAACAAGGGCAAGTAGTCCGTCGCTTCAGGACTACCAGATTCGCGGCGAAAGAAGGGGAAGAGCAGCGATACCCGCTTTCGTGGTCCCGCCTCTCGGGCATTACTGGCTTCAACACGCCAGTGTAATCCGCTTCTATTTCAGCGATTACGGTAATCGCAATTAATGTAGTGCCCCCAAACAACCAGCCTATTCATGGCGGCATCTCTCGCGTCCATTATTGCACGAAGAATTGCTAAGAAGACAAGCTTCAGGGAACTTGCCGCGCAGAGAAAGAGGTGTTTTGTGGCAAGAAACTCCGGTCTTAACCCTTCTCTTCTCTGTGCGTCTGCGCCTCTTCGCGAGGGTTTCTCTGCTTCCTTCCTTCCTTTCTTTCTATTTCTCGTGACTTGCCAGAGAAGAAACGGCCCAATATTGGCCGCTGCTGATCACTTGGTCGCACAAGCCATTTTGAACAGGAGAAAGCAGAGGCAACAGAGTGAAGACCAGCATGCCTCTCTGTTTTCTCCGTTGCCTCCTGTTCCAACGCCGCCCTCTGGGGGTGCCCACGTCCAAGCGCAGAAAGCGCGCTGCGCGAGCCCCCGATCAGGTCTTATCATCAGGTGCGTTCGGCCCGACATACATATGCAGTTCTGCAGGATACCTCAACCTGCTTCGGCGGCGCACGCCGAAGTCAGCTGACCGGACTTGCCACCTGCATCGGTAAACATCGACCTGGTGCACGAAATCTCTTGGTGGTGGAGAGTCGCTGCCGTTATCAGAATGATGGCGCAAGATGCTATCTCGCACGAGATAGTGCTGCTCTCGCGCAACTGCACAAGGTGGCGGACACCTGTGAAGTTCCTGCCTACCCGCAACCTGCGTCGGTGGCCCACACCAATGCACCGTCATTTCGACTCGGCAAGCCCCGAGAAACCGCTCGCTAACGCGCAGTCAAAAGCGCACTTTTCGCGATTCGCTCCGTGCATGCCGTGGGCGTGGCATGTGTCGCTGAGGCCAAAACCGTTCGTAGCTCATGACGACAACACCGTGTCAGATGCGACGGACCGCCTGAACGTTCAGGAATATCCTTACCGCAGTCATCTCGGTCGATTGGCTTCCCGGCCGTCGGCCGGGAAAGGCCAGCCGCCAGCTGTGAGTTGTTTCACGGTGCGTCTATGTGCACGACTACCAGCACCTTGATCGAAATCCGATCTGAATGCGACAAACAAAAGGGTTTCCACCCACAGTGGACCAACGATTCGAATTGCGGGTTAGTACGTGCGGTTCCCTTGTATGTCGCGTCAAGCATGCGAGAATGCACGTTGGTCGTTTTGTTGGTGAGTTGGGGTCAGCTGCCTATATGTAAAGGAAGGTGGACGATGAAAAGGTTTGTTCTGGTTGTGCTGGTGGCTGCTGTGGCGTGCAGCGTCGGAGTAAAAGCGTCTCGTGCCGACTGTGGAACGTGTGACAAGACGATTGTCGAAGTCGCTGCTGCGTCCGACGACTTCAAGACGCTCGTGGCAGCTGTGAAAGCTGCGGATCTCGTGAAGACGCTATCGGGTGAGGGGCCGTTTACGGTCTTTGCGCCGACCGACGAAGCCTTCGCTAAACTGCCGAAAGGCACTTTGGAAACACTTCTCAAACCTGAGAATAAGAAGAAGCTTGCCGGCATCCTGACCTATCACGTGGTCGCCGGAAAGGTCATGGCGGCAGACGTGGTCAAGCTGAAGAATGCAAAGACGGTGCAAGGCAGGAACGTGAGAATTCGCGTTAAGGATGGCAAAGTGATGCTGAACAGGGCCAATGTAGTGAAAACGGACATCGTATGCAAAAACGGGGTCATCCATGTCATTGACGCCGTGATCCTGCCTCCAGAGAGAGGAGCTAAGAAGAAGAAAAAGTAAAGGCCCTGCAAATCGATGGGGGATCGGGCGGGTGAGAGGGCCGAGCAAGTCTGTCGGGCTCCCAACGACCGGCTCAACTCAGTAGAAATGCAAGTGGCTGCTAGACATCGTTGATCAGAGTGGCGTGCGCGGTGATTCTCATGGGACGGCATCGCTCTGTTGCGGAACGACTTCACACTGTTGCGAAAAAGTGGCGTCTTCTTAGAGCCGAACTGCTTTCCTGTGTAGGAAGCGATGGCTACCAGCCTTCCTCAAGACTAGGAGACGGAATATGAAAAATGTAGTGTTGGTTTGCGTATTGTTACTCGGAGTGCCCTTTTTGCTGGTTGGCTGTGGAGACAAAGAACCCGCCAAAACGGACGGAGGCACGTCCGAGCACGGCGCGAGCGAGCCGACGATCTTCAGCAGAAGTCAAAGATATCGTGGACACGGCCGCCGCGAATGATGATTTCAAGACGCTCGTAGCTGCGGTCAAGGCGGCTGACCTCGTTGAGACGCTCAAGGGGACTGGTCCCTTCACCGTGTTTGCGCCCACGGATACCGCCTTCGGCAATTTGCCAGAAGGTACCCTGGACGAGTTGCTGAAGCCTGAGAGCAAGGATAAGTTGACGGGGATCCTCACATACCATGTCGTACCCGGGAAAGTGCTCGCGGCCGACGTGGTCACGCTCAACTCGGCTAAGACCGTTCAGGGCGGGGAAGTGACGATCGAAGTTGTAGACGGCAAGGTCAAGGTTGACGGCGCCAATGTCACTGCCACCGATATCGAATGTTCCAACGGCGTGATACATGTCATCGACGCGGTGATACTGCCGAAGTAGTTAGGGTCATTTTGCTTCAGCGACGTTCAATGCCGTAGCCCTAGGCACACTATTGCCCCGATTGCTGCAGGACCCCGATACGCGGGTCCGACCCCTCATTGCACCATCGCCGAGTCGTTTGGGGTTCCCGGCGACACAGGTGGTCGAGCGGATGAACCGTGATCAGCATTCCGACTATTATGTGAGCGGCGGCCTGCTCAGCCCGGCCTGCTATATCGACCAGTCGTTTCCGGCCGTGCTCTACCTGGCGGCTCGCTACCCGGACAATTTTGAGGCCGCCCTGCTTGCGAACACCAATGTCGCGACTTGGGCGGCGCGATTTCGAGGTGAACCGGTCGCGTTCTGCAACACCGGTGCTGTTCGCAAGAGGGGAGGATCCGTCGCCACTTGCGTACCGAGCCCTGCAGCCTCGACCGCGGTTTCACTCTCCCAATGCCTCGACAACTCCGCTGACCGCCAGTTCAGGGGGATTGCCGCATCTTGTCCGCTCGCGGTTAGCGGTGTAACCACAGCCAACACGATTTGTAGAATCCAGGCTTGGCGAGTCATGATCTGCAGCTGCGCTGGCGAGCGCTGGCAGAAGCTCACAGGGAACGAGGGAATCGAGCT
>CAVOYC010000010.1:0-93817 GCA_963700575.1 uncultured Planctomycetota bacterium
TACTCCAACAAACCCATTCGCGCCCCCTTGCGATGCGAACACACTTGCGGCTCGGGCTGCGCCGGCGACGGTACCGGCTGCGGCTGAAACGCCGTAGCTGGACTCGCCGTAGCTGGACTCGCCAGAGTTCAGCCGCAGCTTCGCCGTACCTCGGACTCCTCTGAAGTCTGGCGACTTCAGCTACCGTAGCTGGACTGCCGTAGCTGGACTCGCCGTAGCTGGACTCGCCAGAGTTCAGCCGCAGCTTGTACCAATTTTCCAACGTATTCCGTCTGAAGCCTGGCGGCTTCAGCTACGTACCCCCGTCTGAAGCCTGGCGGCTTCAGCTACGTACCCCCGTCTGAAGCCTGGCG
This sequence comes from uncultured Planctomycetota bacterium, assembly GCA_963700575.1. GTDB lineage: Bacteria > Planctomycetota > Planctomycetia > Pirellulales > Pirellulaceae > JAJRVM01. Next base: position 354 of record CAVOYC010000010.1, read on the forward strand.
GCTTCAGCTACAGGAGACTTGCAATGCAGAAACCTGACTATCACGTGTTTGTCTGTAACAGCTTCCGAGTGGGAGGTGATCCTCAGGGAACGTGCAACCGCAAGGATGCGACCGGCCTGTTGCAGTACCTGGAAGAAGAGATCGTGGATCGTGGTATTGATGCCGTGGTGTCGAGTACCGGCTGTCTGAAGATGTGTGAGAAAGGGCCGGTGGTGGTCGTCTATCCTCAAGCATGGTGGTATGGCGAAGTGAATGAAGAGACGATCGACCAAATCCTTGACGCTATGGAGCAGGGCGAGCCGGCCGAACCAGTGTTGCTGGCGTGACAGTAACCTGGGACTCTGTCCCGGGCCTCGGTTGCGACGCGGCCTGTTACCCAGACCGTAATAGATGGTTGTCACAAGGGACGACCGGTTCCACATTCCGACTCGGATAGCCGGTCTACTTAAGGACGAGACACAAAGACAATGACTTCACCGCTCCAAACGGCATCTGCGATCGAACTGGTAGATACGACACTACGTGACGGCGAGCAAACACCCGGTGTTGCATTCTCTGCGCGGCGCAAACAGCAACTCGCAACAATGTTGGCCGAAGCAGGGGTTCCGGAACTGGAAGTCGGCACGCCTGCCATGGGGGCGGACGAAGTCCGTGTGATCCGTGGGATTGTGAGACAGGGTTTGCCCTGTCGCGTGACAGCGTGGTGCCGAGCTACCGCTGGCGATTTGGACGCGGCTGCCGCGGCCGGTGTTAGTGCAGTGCACATTTCCGTGCCCACGTCGCAGATTCATTTGCAGGTGCTGGCTAAGGACTACTCGTGGCTCTTCGGACAACTGGAACGTATCGTGGGCCGAGCACTGCGGGTGTTCGATTTTGTTTCCGTAGGAGCTCAGGATGCATCTCGTTCGGACCCGGCACTGTTGGTCGAGTTGGCTCAGGTTGTCGCGGCTTTGGGAGCCCAGCGTTTACGGCTGGCCGATACGGTCGGCGTGTGGAGTCCCCAGCTAACCGCTTCCACTGTGGCGGCCGTGCGCGAGGCGGTACCTGGTATTGCGGTGGGCATCCACGCTCATAATGACCTGGGGATGGCGACGGCCAACACGGTAGCCGCGGTGGCGGCTGGGGCCACGAGCGCCGATGTGACCGTCTTGGGGATTGGTGAACGAGCGGGCAATGCCGCTTTGGAAGAAGTCGTCATGGCTCTGCGGCACATTCACGGCATCGATCTCGATATCCGAACGTCGCAGCTGTCGCAGTTGGCCAGGTTCGTGGCCAAAACGACGGGGCACAGAATTGCCTGTAACAAGCCGATTGTCGGCAAGAACGCCTTTCGCCACGAATCGGGGCTCCATGTGCATGGAATGGTGCGCGATCGAACGGCCTATCAGGCCTTTGCGGCGGAAGAGGTGGGTGCGACCAGTCGCATGGTGCTGGGACGGCATACCGGGACGGGCTCGCTGCAACACGCTCTTGCACGTTGGGGAGTCCCAGCACCAGCTGCAACGACTGCGCGATGGTCCCGTCGCCTGCGGCGACTGGCCAAGAGCCGGCTGGTCCGGGTACTTCTGGGGCGTTGGGAATTTGACCTGCCGTAGGTTGCCGTCGCGATAGCGGCTGTCTCTCCGTTCGCCAGGTAAAGCCGTCTGATTTCGCCTGGCCGCCGGCCATTGGCTATCGCTCAGACCGGACATCGTTTGTTCGCGTTCGCAGCGATCGAACCCTCAGGGTTGACGCAACGCCCGAAAAAGCCCATCTTTGTGCTTGCGATTGGCGGGCCACTGTGTCACCATTGAGCTGGCGGTCGATACGGGGTAGGGGGGCATTTGTGAGCCCCCCGTTGGAGACTCGCTGGCGCCGTTTGGCGAAAGTCAGTACTGTGGCCCTGATTGATCTTGTTTTGGTGAGCCACAAGCGTCATGTTACGTGCAACGCTGCGGCTTCGCTGGTGCTGCGAGTGATGCGGCAGCGACCCAACCGCCTGCAATCACACCTGATGGACTCTTGTTCGAGCTTGATAACCTGTGACGCTCTGCACCGCCCTCGGCGGCTGACAGAAGTCTGCAGGAGATAATATTCGACGTGTCGCGACCGATTTGGCTGCATGACCCCGAGCCACGGGTTTGGGGGGCCGTTCTGGTTTGCGGCATGGCAACGGACGCCGTCTTACTTGAAACGTGCGACGCTGCGACGTGTGGTGCCGATAGGCACAACTCGCGGATGAGGTATTATCAAGTGACCTGGCAGTCGCAGCTTGCTCGAAAGGTCGGGAATGAAGCTCGCCTGGACTTCCGACTTGCATTTGGTGTTCCTCGCACCGACAGCGCATTCGACCGACGACTGTCTGCGAATCTGGCTCGAAGATCTGGCGAGTCAGCCTTATGACGCGTTGGCCATCTCGGGCGACATTTCCGAAGCACCCTATCTGCATGAGCATCTCGAGTTGCTTGAATCGTATGTGAAGCGGCCGATCTACTTTGTACTTGGCAATCACGATTACTATCGCAGTTCGATCGAGCAGGTGATACCCGCGCTGCGTACCTTCATGTCCGACACCACGCACCTGCACTGTATGGATTTGCTGGAGTATGTCGAGCTGACTCCCACAACCGCACTGATCGGGCATGGATGCTGGGGCGACGGTGGGTATGGGGACTTCTTCAGCAGTCGCATCATGCTCAACGACTGGAAGGTGATCGAAGAACTCAGGAAGTGGCAGAGGGGCCCGTGGCGGCTGACCTGCATGAATCGGTGCGGTGCCTGTGAAGAAGAGGTATTGAAGCTGGAAGGTTGTGCCGGAGGATCTGGATCGCGAATCGATTGCCGAGCAGTTGCGAATGTTGGGCCAACGGGCGGCCGAGCACATTCGTAACGTCTTGCCCAAGGCGTTGGAGGCCAGACCCAATGTCGTGCTGTTGACTCACGCGCCTCCCTTCGCCCCACGCTGCGTGCGCACCAAGACCAGTTGGGACGCGTGGGCACCCCATGCCGGCTGCAAAGCAGCTGGAGACGCGATCGAAGAAATCATGAACGACTTTCCCCATTGCGAGCTGCTGATTCTGTCCGGACATGTGCACAGCTCTTCTTGCATCCAGGTCAGCCGGAACATTGAACAGCGCACCGCCTCGGCGCAGTACGGCGATCCCAAGATCGCCGAAATGATTGAGCTGTCGGTTGTGTAACGCGAGTGAGAGTAGCACGGCAGAGAGTAGCACTGCGTTGCGTGCGGTGAAGTGGCTGGTGGAATTTTGCCGCAAGCTGACAAAATCCTCGCTGGCTTGACCGGCGGGGCATCTCTTCCTGTTGCTACGCACCACGCTGCGTGCGGTGAATCGGTACTCCAACTCTGGTGGAACGTGCACTCCATCAGCAGCTTCAAGAAACGCCGCGAGCGGCGTACCACTCTCTGATCCTCAACCACAAACCGCATGAACGGCATCAACTCAGCATACCTGCCCCGAGACTTTATCGAGGCGGCGCCTGGTCTGTTCTTTGCCGTGGTGGCGCATGGCATCGAATCACAACGGGTGCTCGGGGTCTTGCGATATGTCCGAAGTAGTAAGCTGATTGTGTAAATTGGGGACCGACGAGGCCAACAAGCTACTCCGACAGCGGCACCCGGAGTATTTGTTCCATTCGCCGCAGCGCGACGTGCGATTGCATGGTGTGCCGGTCGAGCGGATTGTGACACATTTCAAGCCGCGTGACCGGATGGCGGAGATCCTCAATGCGGGTAACTGCGATTCGTTTGAACAGCGCGTGGCGCGTGTAGCTCGTGTGTTGGGCGAAGAGCAACCAGAAACGCCCTGGCTGGGTGTTACCGGTTCGGTGTTGATCGGAGCACAGCACGAGCGTTCTGACATCGACCTGGTGGTTTACGAGCTCGCGATGTTCCAGCAGGTGCGTAGCGCGATTGCAGGTGGCATTGAAGCAGGGGAGCGTTCAGCCGCTGGACGATGCCATATGGCGCGAAACCTACCAGCGGCGCGGTTGTAGTCTGACGTTTGAGCAGTACCTGTGGCATGAACAGCGAAAACTCAATAAGTTCGTGTACGAGGGGACCAAGGTTGATCTGAGTTATGTCGGAACGCCGCATGCGGAGGCGAGCAGCGGGGCCGGAAATTGGAGATGCGTAGTCATCCAAGCCACGGTCGTCGACGATACGCAAGCGTTTGCCTACCCCTCGCGATATCAGATTGACCATGTCGAGATACCGCAGATTGTGTCGTACAACCCCACCTATACCGGCCAGGCCCTGAAGGGCGAGACGCGTCGAGGCCTCGGGATGGGTCGAGCAGCTCGACGACGGCCAGTTGCGGCTGCTGGTCGGCACCTCACGAGAAGCGTCAGGCGAGTACATTCGTGTGACGCACGGGTGGTACGCCGCTCCGCGGCGTTTCGTAGTGCTCTGGCAAATCACATGTTGGTATTCGGTTTGTTCGCCGAGTACCTAGGCCTCCGTCCGCCTGCGGCGGACTGCAATTTAGGCTACCATAGCGTGGCCTTTCGGGCTGCTACGTGGCGGCGGCATCTTGCCGCCCGATCTTGGTAGCTGAAGCTGCCAAGCGTTCAGAGGGTTTGGGTGGCAGGCTCTGCCAGTGTCGGCGATCCTCTGAGCCCTAGCGGGCCCAGTTACGGGTCTGCCCCGCAAATTTCCCGACTGCGTCGGTTTGCCGAATGCGGCCCGTGCGGTAAACTTAGCTGTTCTACGGTTGGTGTCGCTGTCAAACTGCCGACCGCAGCTGGGGTCACGTCAGGCCCTCCTTTCTTTTGCGCCCATAGCTCAGCTGGATAGAGCAGCGGACTTCTAATCCGCAGGTCGCAGGTTCGAATCCTGCTGGGCGTGCTTCTTTAAGATGGCATCTCATCACGACTTGAATCGTTTTGACCCATGTGGAAATAGCGTCGTCAGAGGCGGTGAGAGCCTGGATCGGTTTCAGACTCAACCCATAGGGGAAATAGTCGGCTTGAGGAGGTTGTCATGTCCTGGTCCACTCAGCCTGTTTCGATGCGATCACTCTCGGTCAGGCGATCTACCACTCGCCCATTTGATGCCGGACACCTGGTTGCCGAGCACTCATTGGAGGCTGGTATTGGACGGATTCTGCTGGCCGTGATATTGCTTGTGGCCTGGCCGCCCCAGGGCAGGTTGTCGATCTGCTTGGCGGATGAGAACCGTTGAACGAGCCGGTCACGACGGTCGCTTTGAAATGTGGCGACCTTGGCGTCGAGTTCCTCGATAATTCCCAGTCACCGAAGATACTGAGCGGTGTCGACCGCCTGTTGAACTTGAGAAGCGCGCCGGAGTTTGAAGCCTTCGATCCGCATGATCAGGGAGGATCGGCGGGCTTGAATTTCGAGCATATCATTTCTGGCCACGACGATCCCGCGAATTGGTTTGCACCACGCAACGGGCCCTATCGACTGTATCATCTGGCAGACCCCAATTCGGTGTTGCTGGTGCGCAGACACGACGAAGATCCTTGGGCCATGGAGAGCACCACCAAGTATACGGTGACGGCACCGCACTACATCGACTTCGAATTCAGCTGCCGACCTCATGATGCCCGGACGATTCGGCAGTCGGCGGGCGGCAGTGTTATTCTGGGCCAACTACATGAACGATGTGGAGGATGTCGCGCTGCACTTTCGCGGTGTGAGTGAAGAGGGTGGGGAGGAAAAGTGGATCTCGGCCGATGCTCCGCTCGGGTCATCCTGATTACGTGGGTGGCGGAACCTACCGCAGCGTGAAGTCAGCCCGATTCTCCTACGACGCAGACCATAACTTCAAACTCAATCTCTGGAGCTACGAGTATCCCCGGTTCACCAAGCCGTTCTACTACGGTCGCGCCGCGAACGGCATGACGTTGATGCTCATGTTTGACCGCACCTACGGCGAAAAGGATGAAGTGCGCTTCAGCCTCTTCAAGTTCAAGGTCGGCGATCAAGTGAAGCGGCCCGCGTGGGACTTCCAATACGTGATCCATCGAGTGGAAACCGGCAAGCAATATGGCTTCCGCGGGCGACTGGTGTGGAAGAAATTTGTCAGTGCCGCCGACTGCTTGCACGAGTACGAGACATGGGCGGCCGCACTGCCGGCGACATGGCAACCAGCGACGCTATCAGTTTCCTGCACAGACGGCATCGGAGCTGCGCGGCCGGTTCCGCGAGTGCGAACAGTTCGGAGCCTCGCTCCGGATGGCAGCTTCCCCCCACGGGCATCGTGTCGCGCTCCAATCCACGCCTGATGAACTATTTTCATCGGGACTTCCGCGAGGGACGCGTGGATGGCAAGGAAGAGCGGCTGGCTCAGTGGAATCTATTGATTCTCAACCATGATCTCGTGGAACAGGAGCAATTGTCGCTGGCCACAATTCGTCAGATCGAACCCGCGCATCAAGATCTTGGCGTGGGTCCCACTTCAAGGACCTAATGACGGACTCGCTGCCTGGAGTGCCCAGCGCCGGTCACGATGATTGGTATGCAAAGCGAGCCGATGGCAGCGTGCTCGTCCCACACTGGGGTGGACATTTGATGAACGTCTATACTCAAGACTACGCCTGGCCCAAACATGTGCTCGAGTACGTCCGCCGCGTATGCCTGAGGCCCGGAGCCTACGACGGTCTGATGATGGACTGTCTTTGGGAGAACGAACCAGACCATCTGGACGTGAATGGCGACGGAGTGCATGATGCGCACGATACGCAGGCCTGGCAGGAAGGAATGCTCTTCCTGCTGCGCAGTTTGCGAGAGCGGTATCCCGACGTAATCCTCACGGGAAACGGCGGCGGCCCCTGGTCGGAACAGTGCCCGTACTATCAATTCGCCAACGGTTGCATGCACGAAAACGCCCTGGGTGATCAGTTCGGTGGCAGCCAGTGGCAGAACCTGTGGGACGGCTATCGTCGTACCATGGCCAAAGTCACGCAGCGTGAACCAGTTCATCTCATCGCGGTTGACGTGCGAGCTGATGGACGGACTCAATTTTCTGGCAAACTGGCTGCAGACGTCTGTCCGACAATGACCGGCGTCGAGCGAGATTGGGGCTGGCTACTTCGTTATTGTTGGATGGCGGCTATTTCGGTTTTGATCGAGGTGATTGCTTGCACGGACAGTTGTGGTGGCTGCGCGAATACGATGTGGATCTTGGGAACTCCGTTGCAGCGCTTGTGAACCAGATCGATACGGAACGGGAACATTCGCCCGCCAGTTCACTGGCGGGCTGGTCGTGGTGAATCCGACAGGTACGGACGTTACGGTCTCGCTGGCCACCGACGTGGTCGACGCTTCTTCGGGTGTTTCGGGGAAGTGCTTCGTTGTACCGGCGAATGATGCTCGTTTGCTCGTTGGACCTGGCGCGAAGTAATGGGAAACGAAGCATCGAGTTACGCTGACATTTGGCAGCTAGGGGGAGAGATCTGAGGCAACGCTAACACCAGCGTCTCGTCGGAAAGATAGCGAGTCCGGCGACTCGCAAGTTGGTGAATAGCGAGCATCCTGATCCCGACCGGAGGGACCAGAATCTATCGCTGGACAAGGTCCGAGAAGCCTTCGAGCACTTCGACGAGATCTGGGAAGAGCTGGATTTCGAGGAGAGGCAGTACGCCGTCGGGTTGCTCGTAAGGAGATCGAACTCCGTTTCAAGAAGGGCGACAAAAACGGGCGAGATGAAAACTCAAGCGAGGGGCCGCCGCCCCACGCCGTTGTCCGTCGAGCTACGCGACTATCGCTCTCGAAGTTGCGTAACAAGGATGGAAGGTATCCCCGACCGACTCTCAACACTACTCCCTCGCTGATAATCATATTCACCCTAAGTCATTTCTGCAGTGGGTGTTACGCAATGGGCTGCACTATTGGGCCAATTCGGGCGCAGCCCGTTGTCACGATGAATCATGCGATACACTAAAATCGTGTGCGTTAATGTGCTAACCGAAAAGGACATCGGCAGATGATGGACAACCAGTACTTGCATGTGGCCGCGGTACAAATGCTACCAGCTGCGGGAGATCCCCAAGCGAATATTGCGCGTGCTTCCAGACTGGCCCGGGAGGCAGCCACGCAGCATGGCGCGGAAGTGATCATCTTCCCCGAGTGTACGCTCACCGGCTATACGGCTGATCGGGCATTAGCCGAGACCGTGCCTGGTCCGTCGGTGAACCACTTTGCGGAGCTGGCACGCGAGCTGCGTGCGTATATCGTATGGGGTCTGCATGAACGGGAGGATGATCGGTACTACAACACCGCTGCATTACTGTCGCCGGACGGGAAACTGATCGGCAAATACCGCAAGGTCCACATCAACAAATACGAGGATGGCATGAAATGGACCAACGGTGACCGATTCTTCGTCTGGCCGTGTGAGGTGCGTCGGATACGGTTCAACCTCGGACTGATGATCTGTTATGACCGTGAAGTGCCTGAGGCGGCGCGATGCCTCACGATGCTCGGAGCCGACCTGATCGCCATCCCGCAGGCCACGAGCTGCACGTGCAATATTCCCATTCACCGCGATCAACTGCGCGTGCGGGCATATGAGAACGAAGTCTGGATTGCCATGGCCAATTTTGCAGGCCCAAACTTCAAGGGCCACAGTATGACGATCCAAGCCGATGGCACACTCATGGAACTTGGCGGGCAGGACGAACAGATTCTCGTCGCCGTGTTGGATGTGAACCAGTTGAAGGAGCTGCGGCGCCAGGGCATCTACGGGCGGCACCATCGGCAGCCCAAAGCCTACGGCCCGCTGCTCGCCCCGGGGGAGTGACCAACACTCGACGATTTACCGTGTTGGGAAAGATAATCCAAACAGTGCCCACATGATCAAAAATGGACCGTTTCTCTCGGAGCGGGTCGCCACAGCACAGAATCCGGATCGAATCCGCGTCGGTCTCCCCGCGTCACCCCCGCCGAAGAGTGGAAGAACAGGTTACACAAATCCACTCGGTCACATCGCCCCGAGCAGTTTCCAGCCGTCTGATGCTGCGCGCACCTGAATCAAAATGATGGCGCGGCGTGCTCCTGGAGAAACGCGTTTCTTCATTGGCCAAGCTGCACCAGGTGTGGGCCCCCTGTGCGAGTTACGGGGCGGGCTTTTTGCCAGCCTTTATGCCCCTCCAGGTAGTGGGCGAAGGCCTCTTCGCGGGCGCTGGGGCCAGGTCCATATCACTCGGTTGCGTAGCCCGTGGGCCGCCGTGGCCGCCTTTGGACCCCTTTCCCCGTTGAATCATCAGTTCCTGCTCGTAGAATCAGTTCTGTCGACGGAAATCAGATTTCCTATCCTTCACCGCGACGTGCGTCGCCGCCGCAACCTGGTCCTTGGTCGCTCCGAAAGTGCAGGTCGATGAAGCTGCTCTTCTTTCCGTTTCTCTGGTTCAGTCGTTCCAAACTGGAGCGACGCCTGGCCGGGAAGACCGTGCTGATAACGGGAGCGAGTTATGGTATTGGCGCGAGTCTGGCAGAAAGTCTGGCAGGAACGAAATGCCACCTGCTACTGGTGGCACGAACGGCTGAGAAACTGATTGAGGTGAAAGACAGGGTCGAAGCCAAAGGAGGTCGAGCCGACGTGTTTCCCTGCGATCTGACAAATACTGCAGAGGTGGACAAGCTCCTGGAGTCAATTCACCAGTTGGGTGGGATCGACGTCTTCGTCAACAATGCAGGTAAGTCGATCCGCCGTTCGATATTCGACGCACTCGATCGCCTGCATGACTTCAGTCGAACCATGAATCTGAATTACTTCGGTCCTGTGCAGCTGATGCTTTCTCTCATTCCGGTGTTGGTCGAGCGACAGGCGCAAGTAATCAATGTCTCAGCGGTCAATGTGCTCCTCGTACCCGCACCGAAGTGGGCAGCTTACCAGGCGTCGAAGACGGCTTTCGATCAGTGGTTCCGATGTGTTGCACCTGAACTCAGCGCACGTGGCGTCTGTATGACTTCGATCTACCTCCCACTGGTCCGAACCAGAATGATCGAACCGACAGAGGCATACAGGAAGATGCCCGCGATGCAGCCTGAAGATGTCGCTGCACTCATTTGCAGAGCCATCAATTCACGCCGCCGCACTTATGCGCCGTGGTGGATGATGTTGGGTCAACTGGCGTCCGTGCTGCTGCGTTGGCCCTGGGAGGCAATCGCGGGCAGACGCCGGACACGAATCGGATAGGCATTTCATGTTCAAGCTGTTAGCGGAACTTCATCGTACCGGATTGTTGACTCCTACCGGGTTGCTACGCCTGCTCGAAGCGGTCGCAACTACCGGTGCCAATCCGATGGCCTTGTTGCGCATCGCTGCCAAGTTGCACCCCCAGCGTATTGCCGTGTCCGATGACCGGCAACGGTTGAGTTACCTTGAGCTTTGGCAGCAGGCCGAATCTGTGGCGATTGGGTTGCACTCTGACTATGGCGTCCGGCGCGGGCGGAAAGTGGCAATCGCCTGCCGTGATCATTCGGCTGCCATCAAGTCCATCTTTGCCGCATCACGATTGGGGGCCCATGTCTTTCTGGTCAATCCGGGGATGAGTCCCGACCAGTTAATGGCACTTCACGAACGGATGCAGTTTGACTTCTACGTATATGACGAGCAACTCAACGCGGTGTTTTCAGAACCATCGATGAGGAAAAAGTCGCTTCCAGCATATCATCCGACTGACGAATCGATCGACCGGATATCGTCGTCCCCACGACGTGAAGAAGCACGACTCAAGAAGGCTGTTGCGGGCAGTATCGTCGTGATGACGGGGGGGACGACAGGCCAGCCCAAATCTGCGAGTCGCAAACCTTCCATTTTCACGTTTCTGCCACCGTTCTGTGCCTTACTCACTCAGGTGCAACTCGCCAGGTATCGGTCCGTCTATATTGCGACTCCCATCTATCATGGTTTTGGCTTGGCGTCGCTGTTCATCGGAGTCGTTCTTCGAGTGACAATGTATGTCTCAAGCCGTTTTGATGCTGAACGAGCCTGTTCACTCATCGAACAAGACAAGGTCGACGTAGTTACGCTGGTTCCATTGATGTTGCAGCGTATGCTTCGGCATGACAGTGCTTCTCTGTCTTCATTGCAGTGCGTTGTTTCCGGCGGCGCGGCGCTCAGCCCAGCATTGGCGCAGGAAACACTCGAGCGGATCGGACCGAAGCTGTTCAACATGTACGGCACCTCGGAAGCAGGGGTGTGCATCATGGCGACTCCAGAGATGTTGAGACGGAAACCGGAGTCCATTGGACGGCCCATCGCCGGCGTCCGAGCCAGGATCTCCGACGCTTCTGATCAAGTCGTTGGCGAGGGAGAAACTGGTCGCCTATGCATTCGCAGCGCTTGGACAACCAGTCGGAAGAGTTGGATTGAGACGGGCGACATCGCGTATCGCGATGCAGACGGTGATCTGTTTCTGTGTGGTCGAGTCGATGACATGATCGTCTCCGGAGGGGAGAACGTTTACCCGATCGAGCTTGAGAATGTTCTCGCTCAACATCCTGATATCGACTCGTGTGGTGTTGTGGGCATCGCCGACAGTGAATTCGGGCAGCGGTTGAAAGCCGTCATTACAGTGAAGAGCGGAATAACGATCGACGAATCGACTCTGCGTGAATGGCTGAAGCCGCGTCTCGCTCGCCATCAGATGCCGGCCGTAATCGAGTTTCGCGATGAACTGCCCTACACCGCACTGGGCAAGCTCGACAAGAAAGCCCTCAAGGAATAAGGGGCCTCGGGCGTCGATCAGACGGGCAAGGCGACGCTTCAACTGCAGGATCGATTCTGCCAAATGCGTTGTGTCGTACTGTTCACTCGGCGGCGGGTGGACGACAGTCCGGCTTGGACGCCACGCTGGCGCAACCGCCGATGTCGGCCAGACAGACTATAGGTGGAAAGTCGATCTTCCGAGTTGCGAGTCTTAATAGGTCCCCTTGAACCAGTTTCCAGAGTATCCGTTGTGCGCAGCACCCGCCCCCGCTGAAGAGTGGAGAGCCAAATTGCTAACTACTCCAGGTCGCCCCGACCCAAGCGTCCAAACGCATCTGGCTTGCGTACACAGGGCACATCGACCTGGTGCGAAACTCGCATGTGAGCATCGCCGCCGGTGTCACCAGAATGATGACGCACGGCCGCCCGTAGAAACTCAAGCGACACTACCGATTTTGACTGCTTCGGTGTGGGCCACCTGTGCAGGTTGCGCGCGGTTGGAAACTGCGGTCGATGTCGGACCGAAGTGCCCAAGCAGAACCGCAGAAGTGACACCGCGTGCGCCACCGCGGTTCTTATGTCCGCCAAAGTCTGGCCGATTTGGGGAACCGACGGGATGGTCGCAAAACGACTTACGGCGAGTTCGCAGGTCAGAAGGTACATTATGTCATGTGAACCAGGCAGGTAGCTCTGCAGCGGGGTCGGGGGTTGTGTCATAAACCTCTGCGCCCACGACTTCTTGGTACTTTGAATAATGAGACGGCAATTTGAGACAAACGGGCCAAGTTGTTATTCCACCTAGAGATGCGGTGCGGTCGGAGCAAAGAGGCTGCGGTCGCACACATCCGCAGAGGGGTGGTGAATTGGCCGCGACACGGTTCAGCAAGATCGGGTAGCATAGAACTGGTCAAGTGAGGCAAGTAACGACCCTTTGAGACACAGCCCATGACCCGGCAGAGGGGCGAATGGGGGACGTGGATACGACAGTCGCCGAGATGGGCTAAAAGGGGACCGCATCGAGTGCGTTAAGAAACGAACGATTGATAACACGCTGCCAGCTGCACTGTTCCACGCGACTGCTGTCCCGCGTTTTGCGCGCACCGTGGAACATAATTGACGCTACTAGCGTCTATCGGAAGGAGGCTGTCGTAAATGAGCTGATTGAGCTGAAACGCCGGGAAGACAGTCAGCCCAATGGAACTCTCTCACGACGGAACTCGTCTGACAGTTGCCAGGCCTTCTTTTCAGGGAACGAACCAATGAATCGGGGACCCACAGCCATCTTTGTTATGTGCGTCATTGGGGGTGGTCGTGCTACCTACCGTCCGCATGCTCGATGGCCGCGAAGTCAATTCAGGGGAACAGAACAACGGGAGGTTTACGCTGGCAACGTGGGATCCCAGAGTTCCGATTGCCAGGATGGCAGCTTGAAGACTTTGTCAAACCGAAGAAGCGTGTCACGACGCGCTGTTTGTCTGGGCATTTCCTGAATCGCGTCATGATTACCGCCGAGCGTTGTTGCGTATGGTCGAGTGTTTGACAGTGTGTACTTCCAACCTTCCGCTTGCGGCGACCGCAATGGGAGGCTCGTCCTTGCTACGGAGAATTGAAATGCTCGTTCCCGAACGACGAACGTCCGACGCAACCTGCAACACGACGTTAATGTTGATGATGGTGAGAGAGATGGCTCTGTCTATAGCGATTTCGTTTTGGTTCGTTAGCGGCCAACAACAGGCAATTGCCGCTCCGCCTCAGTTAGCTCAAACTGACCTGTCAGCTACAGCGAATGTCCTTGCAGATAAACCCGACCAAATGACAGCCGAGGCGTCTGCGTTTGTCAAGCGATTGTGGGAACGTGATGCGGAGTTCGACCCTCGCTCGGTGGAGATGATACGGAGTTGGGTCAAGCGAGTTGAACCGCGAGCGCAGCTGAGCTGCAAAGCGCAGCGCGGCGAATGCACTGTCGGGGCCGCGATTGTTCGGGGTGCCGACGGGTGCTATTCCTGCAGCCTACGATCAATGTCATCGTGTACCGTATCGCTTGACGACGACCGGACGTGGCGGCGGACTCGAATCCAGCGTGGTGATCGACAATGCGGACGATTTAGAAGCCGCGATTGACCCTCGTTTCGATCAGTCGATTCGCGCGGAGCGATGGCCCGAAGGAGCACGAATCATTGCGTGGAATAGGAGCATGATGGATAGCTTCTGCGCCGAAACGGTGCGTTTGGAATCCACGCGACGCGCGTTTGAGTGGTCTGCCGGATATGGTTTTGCAGCATCAATTACGACTATCGAATCAATCGAAAAGACGGGCGAAAGACTGATCGTACGGGGATTGTCTCGCGTGTTTCCATTAGGCGAGTCTTACACGAGTGGGGAGACTCCGCCGAACCACGATAGTACGTTTGTCATTGAATTCGACGGAAATCTGATCGCTCGAAACGTGGACTTCGTGCTATCAAGACCTCGCACAATAGATGTTGGCCCTGGAAACCACCAGCGTCTGGCCCCCGAATACGATCGCATCACGAGAATCCAGGTCGAAACCAGCGGCACCTACAAACCAACCGATTCGCCGCTCGTTGCGAAGCAAGGAATATACAGAATGTTCGTTCAGAACGGAGTCGAGGCAGAGCGTGTTTACCGCGACGACACATTCTCATTCGTTGCGATTTCCAGCAAGCTCAACCAAGCTGAACTTCGGCAACGGTCCATTCCAGAACGTGAACACTATCGTAGTAATAACGAATCGACCGCAATTCGTTATGCCAAGAACCACTGACGAAAACGATGCACATCGAACTATGACCGCGTGCCGAATGACTACCGATTCTGAGACACCCCTCATCGAGGGGCGGCAGCGGCCGCCTGAGCCCCGACTGGTCGCCGCGGGGCGCCTCAATCGCCATCAGAAATGGCGACTCCGGGCTGCAACATCCGGACGGCCGTCGGGACGCGGCCTGAAGGCGTTCGAGACCCCGAATTTGGCGTTTGTTGGCAGGATATATCAACCTAACGGTTTGGCATTTTCGCCTGGATTTGCCTGCAATTGAGTTACGGAACACAGATCTTTGTCCAGCATTAAATGCGGGACGCAGTGGTATTTTTTAATCCTGCTCGAACCATGCTCTACCAAAACTGCAAATTGCGTCGCGACACCGGCGAACTCTTCGCAGAAGATTTGGGCGTAGATCTAAAATTCCGGTCACAATCGACCACTCAACCAGATAGTGCTCCGTAGTGGTATGGAACCCGACGTCGCGGAGCCGGGCGACTTTGAAATACATCGCGGACGTTGGCGTGCCATCAAACGACCCTCAATCCGGGACGACTTCGCCCCATCGGCGGGGTGATGAATCGGACCGAGCCGAGTAAGCGAGACACGTTTTCCGGCATCGCGACGGCGTGTCAACTACCCGTGGCGCGGGACGACTCGCCCTCGTTCCGCAAGATTCGGCGGGAATCTGCCTCATCTACGGAACGTATTTCGCTACGGAGCCTGTACCGGGTTGACGATGAGGGGCGTCTTGCTCAAGCTGCAACGTCTTGTCAACGCTACGGAGAGGTTCGGGTCGCCTCTCCGTTCTTCCGTGGGTACACCAATCTGCCCCAATCTTGTCTCCCAGGAGTAACAACATGTTGAAGAGTGTGATGGGAATGACACTTTGTCTGCTCGTCATCATCAGCCACGCCGCTTGGGCTCAGCCTGGCACCAAGACGATCGTCCACGACGCCGAGTATTACATCCTCGAAGCCCAAAATGGCGATCGTTGGGCTGCCGAGGACGAGGCACTGGATGCAAGACTTGCCGAACTGCGAGAGAAACACGATGGGCCGCCAAACATTATTCACATCATGTGGGACGATACGGCCTTCGGCGATGTCGGCATTCCCGCCATTCAACAGGTTCGAGGTTTGCGAACTCCGAACCTCAATGAAATGGCAAAGCAAGGCATCTTGTTTACTCGCATGTACACTGAGGTGGGATGCACACCTAGCCGGGCGGCTTGTATTACAGGACGTTATGCCGTTCGCAGCGGCATGTACAACATCGGCATGCTCCGCGAATCACACGGCATGCGAAGCGGTGAGGTCACGCTTGCCGAAGTGCTTTCCAAGGCGGGCTATGCGACCGCCTTCCACGGCAAATGGCATCTTGGTGACATCGAAGAGAGTTATCCCCACAAACAAGGTTTCGACGAGGCGTTCTTTGCGGGCTACAACCAGATCCTGTCGCTTAATACGAGGATCGCGGAAGGGGCCAACGCGTCGATCGGGCTGTTCGAAGATATGCTGCCCAAAGATCCCTACAAACTCGACGATACGTTTGTCACCAAGGGCTGGGTGCAAATGGCCGAAGGCACGAAGGGCGGTCCGACTCGACAATGGGGCGACAACTCCCACGAGAATTACTTGAAGATCGACCCGGAATCCCAGCGTCGGACGCTCGATTTCATTGAACGTAACGCAGAAGCTGGAAAGCCGTTCTATGTCGCCAATTGGCCGATGCTAACGAGTTTCATCGCAAATCCCAAGAAGGTCTCGACCGCACGGAGTCTACTGCAAGACAATCTGCAGGCGAACATCGATCCATTCGTGGGGAAGGTGATTGCGAAGCTTAAGGAACTCGGCATCGCCGAGAACACGCTGGTTGTCTGCATGGCGGACAACGGTCCCATGTCACACAACCCGCCGCCGGGGCTAGGAATGGCCGAAACCATCTTTCGTGGTGGCAAGGGCGACTTCACCGAAGGCGGTGTCCGCGTCCCGGCCCAAGCCTGGTGGCCCGGCGTAATCAAACCAGGGCAACTGGTGGGCGACATCATTCACGAAACCGATTTGTACACGACTTTCGCTCGTGTGGCTGGTGCTCTTCAGCACATCCCAACAGACCGGGTCATTGATGGACTAGACCAGACTTCGCTGCTCATTAACGGCGACACGCACAGTCGTCGCGACAACGTCTTTATCTACGCGGGACCAAAGCTCGGAGCGACGGTCAAAGGAGATTACAAACGCCATTGGATCTCCCCGGACCCGGTCGGCGAAGCGAGCGGGATCCCTGCTGCCTTCTACTTCTTACCAGCAGACCCGCGAGAGCAGACGCCGATGTTGGTGAACCTGATTCACCTCAAGAGTCCCTTCAACCGGATGAAGCTGCGGCACGATCTCTGGAAGAAGAAGTATCCAGACTCGAAGGAAGTCCACGGTGTACCTTGGACCGGTATTGAGAATGCAACACCCGAGATCAAGGCATTGGCAAACCCCTATGTGGACCGCGACAAGCTGCCGTTCGATCCGCTGGAATATATTGAGCACCTTGACCAATTGCCCTTCGACCCGGATCTGGATCCTGGGCTGGGAAGATAGTCAAATGGACTTGGCTTAAAGCGTCATTCATGAACGAAGCCAACAACAGAGACTCGAATACCCGGAGGAAATCACTGATGATTAGATCTTTGACTTACCTGATGCTTTGCGTGGTCGCCACATGGCTGAATCCTTCTTTGCTGCAAGGACAAGATGTTCCGGACCAATCCGAAGACGAAGCTGCGATTCGGAAGACCGGTACCGAGTACGTGGAAACGTTCAACAAACGCGATGCCAAAACGCTCGCGAGTTATTGGTCGCCCGATGCTGTCTACGTGAATCGCATGACCGGAGGTCAAGTCATCGGTCGTGCGGCGATCCAGCAGCAGTTCGAGGCACTATTTGAGCCCGACGCCAAGATGCAACTTACAGTCAGCGTCGATTCAATCCAGTTCATTTCGCCCAACGTGGCAGCCGAGCACGGCGTGGCGACATTTGTCGCCCCTGAGGCGGCTCCAGAGCAGGTTGCCTACGCAGCCGTCTATGTGCGGCATGACGGCAAGTGGCTGCTTGACCGAGTGACCGATAAGGAGACACTGACCGGCCCATCCAGCAACGAACAGTTGAAGCAACTTGAATGGATGATCGGCAACTGGGTGGACGAGGACCAAACCGCGAGCATCGTCACCGACTGCAAATGGGCGAAGAACAACAGCTTTATTGTCCGTTCGTTCGCCGTCTCGGTCGAAGATCGGATCGATATGTCAGGAATGCAGATCATTGGATGGGATGCTGCCGCCAAGCAGGTACGCTCGTGGACCTTCGATTCAGAAGGCGGATTCTCCGAGGGACGCTGGACGCAGAGGGGAGATCGCTGGTACGTGAAGAAGTCGGGCGTCATGGCAGACGGAAGCAAAGCTTCGGCCGTGAATATCGTCACGTACGTTGATGACAACGCCTTTAAGCTGCAATCGACTCAGCGGACCGTAGCAGGAGAGTTACTGCCCAACGTTGACGAAGTATTGGTCGTGCGGCAATAACGCCCGGTGAATAGCATCCATCTCTAACTTACATCTCCGTCGAGGTTATCTCATGAAACGACTTTCCACTTTCTTACTTGCGGCGATTCCGATTTGTTGTTTGCTCTTTGGGGACGTGCTTGCTCGCGGTCCTGGCGGTGGAGGGCGAGGGGGAGGCTCACGAGGTGGGGGTGGCTCGCGCGGCGGTGGTGGTCCGTCCCGGTCTGCGCCCAGCCGATCGCCATCCATGAGTCGACCGTCGTCCAGTAGACCAAGCGCTCGCCCCAGCACGGGAGCCACACGACCTAGTCCTGGTGGCGCACGCCCAAGTACTGGCGCTACGCGGCCAAGCGCTGGTGGCACACGCCCCAATACCGGGGCCACGCGGCCAAGTACGGGTGGTTCGCGTCCAAGCACCGGCGGTCGGCCAAGCCAAGGAACGGGTCCGACTGGCGGTCGGCCTTCGCAAGGTCAGCTGAACAACTTCCTGGATCTGGGAGGCCCCTCGACGGGAGGTCGTCCCGGGCAGCAGCCCAGTACACGTCCTTCACCGGGCGCAGGCGGCGCGGCCGGAGACTTCTTGCAGAATCGCCCACAGGCAGGTCAACAGCCAGCCGGATCTGGAGTGGGCGCACGCCCCGGAACCGGCGAACGACCAGGCGAACGTCCTGGTGTTAGTGAACGTCCCCAACCCGGCGAAGGTCGTCCCGCAGAAAACCGTCCCGACCGAGTTGAGAATCGACAAGGAAATCGTACGGACAGGCAAGACACTCGCGAGGGGCGTCGCACCGATCTAGCAGAGAGTCGGCCGGACAAGATCACGAACCGGCAGGCGTGGCAGGGAAATCGACAAACGCGAAACGTCGAAGTGCGGAACCAGGTCAATGTCCGCTACCCGAACCGGCGCAGCTGGTACAACGACAACTTCTGGAGAGACCATCCGCACGCCATGTGGCGATTTCGACCCGGCGTTAACTGGTGGCGTCCGGCAGCTTGGGGTGCGGTCACGGGCTGGATGGCTGCCACCTGGAGCCAACCCGTCACTTACAGTTACGGGGAGAACATCTACTATCAAGACGATTCGGTGTACTATGGCGACGACGTGGTTGCGACAGCCGAGCAGTACACGGAGCAGGCGGAGCAGATCGCGACGGGCATTCCCGAGGCGGATCCCAACGAGGTCGAGTGGCTTCCCCTCGGCGTGTTCGCCTTAACGACGGATGGCCAGGCCACTGGTGCCGAACCGACAAAATTCCTTCAACTGGCGGTCAGCAAGGAAGGGATCATCGCTGGCACGCTGCAAGACACGGCCACGGACTCCGTCCAATCCATTGAGGGGATGGTCGACAAGAAGACGCAGCGCACGGCCTGGACCGTTGTCGACAAATCGCGTCCCATCATGGAGACCGGAATCAATAACTTGACCGAAGACACGGCTCCCGCGCTCGTTCATTTTACTGACGGCCAGACACAACAGTGGCTGTTGGTTCGGCTAGAAGAGCCCGAAGGGGCTACACAGCCTTAGGTCTGACAGGCGTCTGACAGGCCTCGGGGTGATCGCTGACGCGGCTCTTCTGTGAGGCTTAGATCATCCGCTAATGCCAGCGGCGTGTTACACCGCCGAGCGCCACACGAGAGCTGCTGTGTTGGGTCACGCTCTGCGGTATGTGAAGAATTGCTGGCGACGCTGGCAGGCAATTGTGTTACCGGACTCGGCGGACTACCTTACGTTTGTCGCCTAATTTCCCAAGCACGACGGAGAACGAGAATGAACGCACAGCAACGCACAGCAATGAGCCTCGCCGTCTTGATTGGTTTAATGTTCTTCGCGGGGCCAGCTCGTGCCCAGGTGACGCAGGAAGTCCTCGATTCCATCTCAACTCCGAACGAAGTGAAGACCTCGATTGGAACGTTGAAGTTCCTCGACGGCGCTCCATACCCGGAGACGGCCGAGAAGGTATACGATTACCTCGACACCATGCGCGGCGTGGACGTCTTCCTGAAGGGGATGCCGGGTGCTTCCCTTCAGGCCCTTATCAAGGGTGGCCACAGCCTCGGCGCGGTCGAGTGTCATCAAGTCCTGATCTTCGACAAACTGATGGACTCAAAATCGCTGTTCCTGACCGGCAACACATCCACGATGTACGTCGTCCCGGCCCTCGACCTGAAGCGCGACGGCGCCACCGTGTTCGAAGCCCCGCCGCGCATGCTCGGCGCGTTCAACGATGCCTGGTTCCGCTATGTGGAGGACATTGGTCCGGCAGGCCCCGACAAAGGCAAGGGTGGGAAGTACCTGGTGCTGCCACCCGATTACGAGGGCGAAGTACCCACGGGCTATTTTGTCGTGCGCCCAAGGACATACGATGTGTGGGCCTTCATGCGCGCCTCCATTGCCAAGGGGCTGGAAGCTGCGGAAAAAAACGTCAAGGACAATCTCCGTATCTACCCGCTCTCGAAGAAAGGCGATCCGCCGAAGATGGAATATTTCAGCGGATCCGGCAAGTCTTTCAATACCATCCATGCAAACGACTACACCTTCTACGAGCATCTCAACGAGATCGTCCAGAAGGAACCGCTGGATATGCTGGATCCGGAGACCCGAGGTCTGTTGGCCTCGATCGGCATGGAGAAGGGCAAGCCCTTCAAACCTGATCAGCGGATGAAAAAGATCCTGACCGACGCCGTTGCCATCGCCAACGCGACCGCGCGTTCAATTGTCTGGTACCCGCGCACCGACGGCACGATGAAGGGAATTCGTATCTACCCGGACACAGACAGTGCCTGGATCATGGGGTTTCTCGGCAAGAACGTGTTCTTCAACGGCGAGGACGGGAAGACCATGAACTCGGATGCCCGCGTCATGTTCCACTATCCCTACACAGCGGTAACACCTGCCATGGCCCTTACCAGGGCCGGGGCCGGATCGGACTACGCTATTGCCTATGTCGACTCGAAGAAGCAGCCGTTCGACGGTTCCAATACCTACCGGCTCCGCATTCCCCCGAATCCGCCAGTCAAAGATTTTTGGGCGCTGACAATGTATGACAATCAGACACGCTCCCAGCTACAGACCAGCCAACGTTTTCCAACGGTCGGCAGCCAGACCAAGGGAATCAAACAGAATTCCGACGGTTCGTACGACATCTACTTCGCACCCAAGCCGCCGAAGGGCTATGAAAACAACTGGCTAGAGACCGTTCCCGGAAAGGGCTGGTTCGTGGCGCTTCGGATGTACGGTCCGCTCCAAGCCTGGATCGACAAGACTTGGCGGCCGAGCGAGATCGAGTTGGCTGAGTAACCGTTTTTGGCATCGGCCTGGCCGCTATCGCAACAACACCTCGCTGGTTCGTGACTTCTTCGAGTTCCTGGCGATTGCCAAGGAGCTGAGCCCGGGCCGCGTCGAGGTGTGGTCCAACGGCTATCGCGAAGAAGCCCGGCGAATGCTCTCTCGCGTACGTACCGAGCACTTGGCCAACGTCTGTGAGGCGACGATCAAGCCAGGTGGCACAATGATCCACACGCAGAATGACTTCTTTGTGGCGCCCGTTAACTTCGGCGTGACCGAGCGGCCGCCCTGTCACCTGCACAGCTTCACGGGGTGCGGCCCTAGTGACGGGACCCATCAACCAGTTGCCTCGTCGCAATTCGACTTTCGGTCCGATGTGGGGCAGGCCCAAAGCGTGTCCAAATTCGTGGATGCAGCCTTTGAGAAATACTTTGTCATGAAAGCCCGCTGCGACCTCTCTGTCGAGCGGAATGGTTCCCGGCAGGTTGGTGTAATTCAGGACCGCCCAACCACCATCTTTTGAGTTTCCCGACCCGCGATAGTTATCGTGTTTGGACGGTGGATCACCGATGTAGACGAATATCCAAAACAGGTTTCCGGCGGTCTCGATCTTGTGTTCGCTTTGGAGTTTGCCGAGAACTTGTTGACTGATCCATTTCTTTCTGTACTTTCCGCCTGCGGCAGGTAGATCACCCGTAACGTGCAAGACCGAAATCATTCCGTCACTGCCGCGATTAAAGATCTTTTTTCGCTTGGGCGTGTACCCCCACTGCGTTAGTCCGTCATGAAAGAACTGTTCCGCAAACAGACCGATTTGATGCAGCCGAGGCAGGTACTTTTCAGAGGGCGGCGTTTTGATGTCAGACGGTGTAAAAAGAATGATCTGAGCGGTTGGAAGCGAGGCTTTTTGAGCAAATACGCCGGTCCCATATACGAAAACAAGGGCGCAAACACTCGAGGCAATACGAAGCCGCGCATACTTGGTTCGATCGGTCATGATGCGTTCGATGAGAATAAGGTTTGGTCTTTGCAGAGTTCGCCGCGAATGATCGCTTTGAGTAAACCGTTCGAGATCACTCGAAACACAGGAGCGTGTTGTCGGTCGCTGCGAGGAACAGTCGTCCGTTGGCGACAGCCATGCCATCGAACGCCGGCAGGTGGTCGAGTTTATACTCGGCGAGTTTATCTCCAGTCTCGGCCGACACTGCCCACAGCAACCCGCCGCGGCTCCCTTCAAGGGCCTCGGCTTGCGCGCGCATCTGCTCCCGGAACACCGGCTCATTGGATCGACCCCACAGGGCCTTCTCGTCGACCAGATCGGGCGGGCCGGCCACGATCAGTGTACTGTTGGCCAAGGCCATGGCGCGCACGAGCAGAGGCGGGTGGGCCACTTTCCAATGGAACGCCAGGCGAGTCAGCTTTTCTTCTGGTTGCTCGGCCAAGCTCTTCCACGTGACGCTCGGCCGGACAGCCTTGCCATCCTGGGCTTGTTTGGCGGCGCTGTAGAGACGGTACTCCAGGAGCGACGAATTACACAGGTATTGGGGGTCGCGCCCATAACCGAAAACACGGTCGCCGTTGAAGCAGAGGATCCTCCCGTAAGGCGCATACTTGCCCGGGATCTGCCACTCGGCCCAGCCCTCGCCGGCTGCCCTGCCGTAGACCCAGTAGGCCCGGTGGAACCACGAGTCGTCCAGGAAACTGATTGGCGCAAACAGGTGCTGCTCAGGGCCTTTCTGAGTGTCGGGCCCTTTGAACCTTATTGTAAGCTTGTTGCCTGTCGCCAGAAAATCCAGGCAGCCGGTTTTCGTGATTTTTGCGATGGCGGACTGGATAGGGGTATAATGCTTGGAACCATGTATAGATTTCGCCGTAGCCGTCGGCCAGTATAATGTTGGCATCGATGTCCGCGGAAACCGGAGAACTGTTTATGCGCAAACGCATCATTAAAGAGGCGTTGGAAGCCGGCCCGCAGCCGGAGACCTGGTTGGATTTGGGTCACAGGGCGACGGTCGAGGTTACATCCGAAACGGACGACCAGCCGATTGAGGCCGCGCTGGTCCCCGGTCGCGGCTCGGGCTGGCGAGCGTCGGAACCGGGCAAGCAGTTGATTCGGATTCTGTTTGACCAACCGCTGCCGCTTAAGCGGATTCATCTTGTGTTCGAAGAAGATGAACAAACGCGAACGCAAGAGTTTACGCTGCGGTGGTCGCAGGATCGCGGGCAGTCTTACAAAGAGGTGTTGCGTCAGCAGTACAACTTTGCGCCCGGCACCAGACGGCAAATAGAGGACTACGATGTTGCCCTCTCGGGCGTGACGGCGCTCGAACTTGGAATTGTCCCGGACATCAGCGGCGGTGACGCCTTCGCCTCGCTTGCGCAGCTGCGAGTTGCGTAATGCAAAGATCTTTTCGTTTCCAGGTTGCGCGTCAAGACGCATGGCTCGCCAATACGACCGTTTCCGCTTCGTTCAGCCGGTTCGAAAGTGGCATGTGATCCCAATGCGTTCCTGGTGGAGCACGTCGAAGATCTCGAGAATAGTCGGTTAGCGCTGTAGAAAGGAAGAACGCCAATCAAAGAAATCGTTAACTCGCATCTACACCGAATCGGGAGGCGTTGCCGTGTCCTGCAAGTTTGACAGAGAGTTTCTTTACTGGGCTATCTGGCTGAATTCATGTGTTATCCCAGCCACCGTTGCGACAACCGCGTATCCTGCCGAGCCGACCAAGGAGTCCGGACTAGCACGCAACCCATTGGTGCGCGTTGTGACCGTTTCCCAGGACGGTCTGATGGAAAGCCCCGGCAAGCCGATGCTGGAAGCAACGATGACGCGTCTTGATCGAGCGGCGGCCTTCAGGCCTGATATCGTCTGTTTGCCGGAAGTATTTACGCGTGGCGAGCCGGAAACGGTTCCCGGACCAACCACCAATCGCCTGGCAGCATGGGCCAGCAAGCATGCCTGTTATGTCATTTGCCCAATGATCGTTCGTGACGGCGAGCGGACCTTCAACTCAGCGGTTCTCATCAACCGAAGTGGTGAGCTTGCCGGCCGTTACGACAAGATTCGACCGACCGAAGCAGAGTTGGAAAAGTCGATCTGTCCCGGTGGGCTTGATCCGCCGGTATTCCAGACCGACTTTGGTGCCATCGGTATCCAGATCTGCTTCGACGTCAACTGGCGCTCGCAGTGGCGTCGGCTGAGAGAAAAGGGCGCGCAAATCATCTTCTTTCCTTCGGCCTTCCCCGCGGCGCGACAGATTCAGACGCTGGCCTGGCTGAACCAGTGTTTTATCGTCACTTCGACGATGACGCGGGCCGCGAGCATCTACGATATCACCGGCGAACAGATCGCGACAACCGGAAAATACCAGCGCTGGGCGGGCGCCATACTGCCGGTCGGAAAGCGGCTGTTTGAAATCGACTATCACGTGGGCAAGATGCGTGAGATCTTGAGCAAGTACGGTGACAAGGTCTGCATTACGTGGTATCACGATGATGATCTGGTTTCGGTCGCGACGCTCGATCCACAGCTGACGGTCGAGGACCTGATCGATGAATTTGCCCTAACGCCGCATTCGGCATACATCACGCGGGCCCAAGAGGCGCAAGACGCACGTCGATCGTCACACGGCGGCGATGTTACCCGCGCGGGTGATGATCATGGCGGAGGTTCCCTGCCATAAGCTTCAGAAGATTCATCCCGGTTTCCCGATTGCGTATTTAGCGACCATTCACGGGTCCGTAAACGCTGGTCTTAATCTTAATCTTAAGCGTATATAACACCCGTCACACACATGCGAGATAGCTATGACACAAGGCACATCTTCACGACGCGAGTTTCTGAGCCGTTCCTCCAAGATCGCGACGGCATTCACTTTGGCGTTAGGTACCACCGCGCGACCGGTGCTGGGGGCAAATAACAAAATACGACTAGGATTTATTGGCGTCGGCAATCGTGGCTCGCAACTGCTGCATAGCTTCATGAAACACGACGACATGGAAGTCGCTGCCCTGTGTGACGTCTACCAGCCATACTTGGCGAGAGACCGCAGCCAGGTGGCCCCGCAACTGCTGAAAGCGTTGGGCGGCCGGATTCCCACGATGGGAGAACAGCTCTCAGCGGGGGTCGCACGCTACACCGATTTCCGGCGACTCCTGGACCGCAAGGACATCGATGCGGTAGTGATCGCCACGCCCGATCATTGGCACGCCATCCAGGCGATTGCAGCCATGGAGGCAGGGAAAGATGTCTACGTGGAGAAGCCATTATCGATCACGATCCACGAAGGGCGAAAAATGGTCCAGGCGGCGCAGCGCACCGGGCGCGTGGCACAAGTTGGGTTACACAGGCGGTCCTCGAAGATGTACCACAACGTGCATGGCCTGATCCGATCCGGAAAGATCGGCAAAGTCACCGTGGCGCGGGCCTATCGCATCAGTAACATGTATCCCCTGGGAATCGGCAGCCAGTCGGCCACGAAACCGGTAGAGGGGCTGGACTGGGACATGTGGCTCGGCCCCCGGGCGCAACGAGAATACAAAGACAACATCACGCCCTACAAGTTCCGCTGGTGGGAATCATATTCGTCACAAATGGGGAACTGGGGGGTCCACTATTGTGACGCGATCCGCTGGATGCTCGACGACCAGGCCCCCAAGTCGATCTCCGCTCACGGCGGAAGCTTTGCTGTCGAAGATGACCGGACCGTTCCCGACACGATGGAGGTGATTTTCGAAATGCCGTCAAAATCGCTGGTCATTTTTGGCCAGTATGAAGCCTGTGGCGGTTCGGCACTTGCCGAAGGCGAAATCGAATTCCGGGGGACATTGGCCAATCTCTACACGGGAGCGGAAGCGAAGGGGTATTCCATTCTGCCGACCGGGGCCGGGCAATTTCAAACGGACGCGTCCCCCGTGAAAGCGGAAAAGGGGGAACGTATCGACGGCGATTTGACCGACCAGCACACGCGGAACTTCCTGAATTGTGTCAAGTCGCGTGAGACCTGCCATTGCGATCTGGAAACCGGCCATCGCTCCACCACGTTCGCGCATCTGGCAAACATTTCCCTGTCGACACGATCGAGGCTCGAATGGGACGCGCAAAACGAAAGGATCACCAATAACGAGGAGGCGAACAGATTCCTGCACTATGAATACCGAGAGCCGTGGACGCTGGGATGAGCGCCGCAACGAAGCCACGCCGGACTGGTATTACGTGCGCGTCACGCAACACAACGGTCAGCTGGCCTGGTCAAGCCCGATATGGATAGGTTGCACCGCAGCAGTGACCGCGAGATCCTCAGCTGCGTTATTTACATCTGCCATCTGCGGTGTGACACGGAGTGGCCAACAGCCGCGCGATAAGAAAGTCGAACGCTACCGCAACAGGCTCCTTAGAATGTTGTTGGACGGATCAAGTCTCGTATAGACTGCAGCCGTGATCGTGGTCGTCTTGGTTCAGGAGAGATGCAATGAAAAAAATGCATGAAAAACCGTTCCTCGTGGTGCTTGCCGGATTCCTGGTCGCGGCGATCTTGAGCGTGCCATGGACGCGGCCAGCTTCGGCGGCGGGTGTCAGCGACCAGCGCCTCGCGCGATTGACGCGAGGGATCAACATCCCCAGTTGGTTCTGGCTGAATCGCGGTCCCGTGGATGAACTGGAATCACGTTATCCAGATAGCGATTTCCAGCTGATCAAGAAGCTCGGCTTCACGCATGTTCGCGTGCCGATCGATATGGCGAACGTGTATGACGAAAAGCAGCCAAACCTGCTGAACCAGGCACATTTGCCCGTTTTGGATCGAGGGATCAAGAAAATCTTGTCCCACGAACTGGCGATTATTATCGATGTACACAGTATTTCTCAACAGGAAGGCGGCAGTAATTACTCCGGACCGCTGGGGACCGACGAAGGTTTTACGGAGACCTTCTGCCGTTTTTGGAGCTCATTTGCGCGACACCTGAGCCAATTCGATCCCGAATGGGTGGTATTGGAACCAATGAACGAGCCGGTGCTTTACGGACAGGAAGAGAAATGGATTCCGATCCAAAAGACAGTCATCGCGTCAATTCGCGGCGGTGCTCCCCAACACACGATCCTCGCCACCGGCGCACGCTGGTCGAATCTTGACACGATGTTGAAACTCGAGCCGTTGGAAGACACTAATATCATCTACAATTTCCATTTCTACGAACCACACATCTTCACGCATCAAGGTGCCTCATGGAGCTCGGATTGGGTGAAGACACTGCGTGATGTTCCGTATCCATCCTCACCTGAAGTAGTGAAGAAATTGCTCGCCAATTACACGGACAAAGAGATCGTGAACAATATCAGGCGCTACGGCGAAGAGCGATGGAATGCCAAAAAAATTGAGGGCAAAATGCAGGCAGCCTCAGAATGGGCGAAGAAGCACGGCGTCAACATCATCTGCGACGAATGGGGCACCTACAAGAACTACTGTCCGCCAGAGTACCGCACTGCCTGGCTGCGAGATGTCAGGCAGGCGTGCGAGAAGTTCGGCATCGGATGGTGCATGTGGACATTTGACGGCAGCTTTGGCGTGGTCGAACGTCAGGAGGGAGAAACGGTTGTCGATGTCAACGTTGCTAAGGCTCTGGGATTGAACGGCGAATAGTCAGAATCGCTGTTTTTGCCACAGGCGACCAACGATCCACACTACCCGTTGCGCGACGATACTTGTACGCCTTCTGTATCCGGATTCTATTCTGAATTACGGTTTCTCCGACGCTTCCTGCGTCGCTGCTTGAGTTTTGCTATCGCCTTCTTGGCCTTCTGATTCTTCTTCACTCGGTGATTCGACGAATCAATCGGCCGTCGCGTGTTTTCGAAGAACCGCGGTTCCGAAGCGGAACGTTGTTGTGACTTGGGTTTGACAGTAACAGGCCCGATTTCTTCGACCCCCAGTTCGCGGCAGACAACACTCCAGTCGCCGGCAACCGACGCATCCACAACACCAGCGGCAAAGGCTCGTTCAATGATGTCAGCGGATTCGGCGGCACCCAGATCCAAGAGGTAGGCAACGAGGAAACCGTTCAGGTTGTATTGTTCCGCTTCGTGCTGCGCCAACTGGGCTGTCAGAATTTCGACAACGCGTGATCGACATTCCTGGTGTAGCTGTCCAATCTTACTCAGCCCGTCGGCGGCACTGATTCTCGGGAACTCCAATTTCGTTCGGTCCGCCAGATAATTGCCTAAGGGAGCGATTGATGGCTCTCCAACCAGTCCAAAGACGTTGGGGAATTCCGACAGATACCAGTCATCACCCCTTTCGGCGAGTTCACTTTGCACTGCCAGCAACGGTCGTACGACCTCCACTGCGCCCAACTGTGCCAAGGCTCGCCACGCGTGAATCGGAGCCGCCCAGAGGTGATTGTCATCGGGAAGCGATTCAGAATCACCCCACCGGCAGGCGAGTTTCAAAAGACTCGGTACGTGGTCGTGTGTAAGCGCGAATTCCAGGACATAGTCAGGGTCTCTGTCGGGCCACTCCCAATAGTCTCGGGCATCACCCTTTCGGGCGAGACGATCGAGCGGAGGCTTCAGTTCTTGTATGTCCATTTCCAGATTCCTTGATCCAGAGGCCTGTGCACGCTCAAAATGGAATGATGGTCCTATCACACCTCTTCAGGAAGGACCCATGGTTTCCGATACACGCGTTTGAGCAGGCTGTTAGCTTCGGCGTCGTCAGGAAACGTCTCGGTGTCAGCATCGAAGTGGAGTGCCCGGTTTCCGACGCGATAGGAGATGTTGCCCAAGTGGCAAAGTGCCGCCGACAAATGCCCCTCCTCGATGTCCCCGTTGGGCAACTCGCCGCTGTGAATGCATTGGATGAAGTTATCGATGTGCTCGTCAGTTTGATGACGTCCAAATTCTTCTTTTACCAGGCTGCCGTCCGGCCCCCATATCTGCCAGCCACCCCCTTGACGACCCAATAGCATCATGCCCTCAGTGCCATACACTTCGACCCGCGTACTGCTGAACAACCAGGAGGGAAATGCGTCGCCGTCTCGGATGCTATTGGGAGTCTTGGAGAGACTCGGCGTCACCGTCGATCCCTGCAGCACCATCAGAATATTGTCAAACTCGAAAGCAATCGTCTGTGTGTCCTGAGCCTCACGGCCATCCTTCGCCACCAACACACCTCCAGCATGATGCACCGTCCGGGGCAGGCGTTTTCCGATCATCCAACGGGCAATGTCTAATTGGTGGACGGCATCATCGGGGATCGCGCCCGCCGCATAGTCAAACTGCTGATTCATCCACGCAGTCGAGCGAAACGGTACCATCGGCGCCGGACCGCAATACACGTCGTAGTCGAATTCCTGCGGCACCGGCCTGACCGGCGGCAGCTGCGAATCTGCCGCCAGGCTCCGTCTTATACCGGACGGGTCGCCAACCATTTGATGAACGCGGATGGTATGCACGACACCGAGTTTGCCCGATTGCACCATATCCACGGCGTGCTGAACATAATCGGCGGATCGGTTTTGCATGCCCGACTGTACGATGCGCTTATACTTTCGAGCCGCCCGGACCATTTGCCGGCCTTCCCAAATATTGTGAGAGACGGGCTTCTCGACGTACACGTGCTTGCCCGCCTGGCAGGCCCGTACGGATCCCACACCATGCCAGTGGTCGGGGGTGGCGTTGATGATAACGTCCACTTCCGCGTCGTCCAGCATCCTGCGGAAATCAGTGATTCGTTGCACAGTGTCCCTGGTGGTTCCGTCTGCGGTGGGTCCGCCAAGCGCCTCCGCGGCCCGGCCAAGCCGCCGCTGGTCGACATCGCACACGTATTTCACGGCGACGTCATCTCGAACGGCAAATCGACCAATCAGATAGGTTCCCCTGCCGCCACATCCCATCAAACCTACCACAAGCTTGTCACTGGCGGGTGAGGTTCGACGTGGTGCAGCCATCACCATGCCGGCCGTCAGACTGGCCGTCATCCCGGCACGGGCAGAGTCTTTCAGGAAACTGCGTCGGTTCATCGGAGACATCGCCATTCCTTTCTGGTGGACTGAGGATTGAGGGAAGAACAATCTCGGCATCTGACGCAGCGGAAAATTGCTTTCCGCCCGCCCGCTTCCGCTGGGCATGATCTTTGTTACCCCACTCTCCTTCCCACTCGCTTCGCGAGTGGGAAGGAGAGCGGGGGAGGGGGTTTTCGCCCTCCCCGGTAGCTGGCCAGTTGTGATTCCGACCGGGGCAAGCCCGGCGGAAATCGGAAAACACCGAAGTTACTTTTCCCTGAAACCTAAGGATTGATGTGGCACACTCGTTCACGGATTTGCCTGATGCCGGTTCTTGATCTTGATCTTCATCCTAAGAGTAAGAGTAAGAGTAAGACCAGCGCCTACCGGACGCGAACGGTTACGATTTGCCGCACTCACTTCCGCAGAGTCTGATCGGGTTGATCCTTGGAACTCAGATTGTTGCCCACGCGGTCCATTTGGCCCCCCCTTGCGTGTTGGTAATCAGTTCAGTGATCGGCATTCGTTCCCATCGCAGGTTGCCGGGCCACAATGACTTCCATTCCGGCCTCTTCGAACAACACGCGCGTTTCCGCTTCCAGCTGGTCCGTGACCAGTACGTCGATCTGATTCAGCTCGGCGAATCGAGCAAATGACTCACGCCCAATCTTGCTGCGGTCGCACAGCAAGACGACTTTGCGGGCAATCGCAATCATCGCCTGTTTGATTTCCGCCTGGTGCAGGTCGGGCGTGGTGGCTCCTGCCTCGAGTGAAATACTGTTGCTGGCCATGAATGCTTTATCCACGCGCAGTTGCTCGATGAGACGCAATCCCGCAGGCCCCACGGTGCAATGGTAGCCTTTGCGCAACATGCCTCCCAGCAACACGACCTCGATCCCCCGCACTTCCTCCAGAACCCGGGCAATCTCCAGATCGTTGGTCACGACGGTTAAGCGACCGGTCGCATCAAGACGTCGGGCCAATTCAACCGTCGTTGTTCCCGTGTCCAGCAGGATCGTGTCCCCATCCTCCACGTATCGCTCGGCGGCCTGAGCGATGGCCCGTTTGGCCGCCAGATTGGCCGTGCTCCGCTGACTGGTGATCTGTTCGAAACCAGCTCGCGACTTCTCAATCGCACCGCCATGAGTCCGCACCAGCAATCCGTCCCGGTCCAGCTCGCGCAAGTCGCCGCGCACCGTGGCCGGTGAAACCTCCAGCAACTGGCACAACTCAGTGACGGTCAGCTTCTTCCGCTCGCGAATCAGCTCGAGAATCCTGCCGCGGCGCTCCTCGGAAAACAAGGTGTTGCTGGCCACGGGGGATCCTCCAGTAGCAGGCGACCGCCGGCATCCAAGACGTCCAAGAATCGCGGACCGAGTTTCCCGCCTGCCGGGTAGCTCATGGGTCGGCCGCCGTGCTGAGTCAATCGAGGCGGGGTGCCTGAAACAACAAACATGACAACAAACGATTGAAAACGACAGCAAAAGGATTATAATCCGATCAAAATCAACAGGCAAGCAACTCGTGGCAGCGAGCATCATGGGAAACGAATCGCAGGTGCAAGTGGCGGTCATCGGTGCCGGCCGTGCGGGCATGATCCACGCCCGGAATTTTGCGCAGGGGCGCGTGCCCCGTGCCCTATTGGCCGCCCTGGTGGAACCGCACGAAGAAACGCGCCGGCATGCGGGTCAAGAACTTCATTGTGACCGCATATACGTTGACTATCGGCAGGCGCTGGCCGATCCCGAGATGGACGCGGTGGTCGTGGCGACCCCGAGCGTGCATCATTGTGAGATCGTGCTGGCGGCGGCGGCGGCTGGCAAGCACATTCTCTGCGAGAAGCCGATGGCCATGAACACGATCGAATGTGACACGATGCTGGCCGCCGTGGAGCACGCGGGCGTGAAACTGCAGATCGGTTTCATGCGTCGTTTTGACTCGGGCTTCGTGGCGGCCAAGCAGCGAATCGAGGCGGGTGAGATTGGTCGCGTGGTGATGGTACACTCTCTGACGCACGGCCCCACCACGCCCAAGCCCTGGATGTATGATATCCGCAAGAGTAACGGTCCGTTGTCCGAGGTGAACAGTCACGACATCGACACGCTGCGGTGGTTGAGCGGCAGTGAGTTTGAGGAGGTCTACGCCATCGCAGGCAACTATCGTTCTCCCGAAGCGCGGCAGCAATTCCCGGATTTCTATGACAATGTGGTCCTCACGGCCCGGTTCACCAACGCCGCACAAGGGTCGATCAGCGGGGCTCAAGGAGTGCAATACGGTTACGACAGCCGCTGCGAGATACTGGGCGAGCATGGGCTGATCACCGTGGGACGCCTGGCTGCCGACACGGTGGTATCCCACACGCCCTCTGGCAGCAGCGCTTCGATTGTACGCAGTTGGATGAACCTGTTTTTGGATGCGTACCGAGCGGAGGACGAGGACTTCATTCGCTGTATCCTCGAAGATCGTCAGCCGCGAGCGACCGGGCGCGATGGCAAAGCGGCCGTGATGGTTGTGAACGCCGGGAACCGATCGATCGCTCAGCGGCGACCCGTTCTCTTAAGCGAAGAAGGGGCGATCGAATCGTGACCAGGCCGAAATGGATGCTGGCAGCGACTTACCGGCAGGGTGGAACGTTCTCGATTGGCGAAATCCCCACTCCCCAGATTGAGGGCGACGAGATCCTGCTGCGAATAGGCGCCGCGTCCATTTGCGGCACGGATGTAAAAATCGTGCGTGGTGGACATCGCAAGCTCGCCGACGGACAGCAAATCGTGCTGGGACACGAGTTCACAGGGGTCATCGAACAAGTTGGATCTCGGGTCGAAGGCTATCATCCGGGACAGCGGCTGGGTGTGGCTCCCAATGCCGGTTGCGGACACTGCGGGGCGTGCGTGCGCGGGAAATCGAACTACTGTCCCCATTACACGGCCTTTGGCATCGATCGCGACGGTGGTCACACGGGCTATGTGCGGATTCCCGGCCGTTTCATCGCACAGGGTAATCTGATTTCGCTTCCCGAGAGTGTTAGCGACACGGAGGCGTCACTGTTGGAACCATTTTCCTGTGTGGTCAATGGAGTCCGCGCGGCGCGTGTCGAGTTGGGGGACACGGTGGTCGTTTACGGTGCCGGCCCCATCGGGCTAATGCACACACTGGTCTGCCGAGCGTCTGGGGCTGCCGAACTGATTGTGGTGGACCCCATCGACAACCAGCTGGCAAAGGCCTTGGAGTTAGGCTGCGACGTGACACTCAATCCTACGAAAGAGGACATTCCAGCTCGTGTCCGCGAGTACACCGGCGGTCGCGGCGCGGACGTTGTTATCACGGCTTGCCCCATCGCCTCGGTCCAGGCCCAGGCGGTGCGGTTACTGGCCCCCTTTGGTCGCCTCTGTTTGTTTGGTGGACTGCCCACTGGCGATCACCACGTTGCGTTGGATACAAATGCTATTCACTACGGCAACTTGATCGTCACCGGCACGACTGGCGGATCGGTGGAAGATTACCATATCGCGTTGAGGTTGGTTGCCGGCAAGCGTGTCGACCTGTCTCGCGTCGTCTCGCACGTGTTTGGCCTCGAGGATCTGCGACAGGCATACGATGCGGCGTTGGCGGGAACCGGAGGCAAGGTCGTACTGTTAGCGGAGTAGGCCATGCAACGCACTCATTTACTCGGCATCGATATTGGCACGCAAGGCACCAAGGCGGTGCTGTTTGACCGCCAGGGTCAATCGCTGGCGTCGGCGTTCCGCAAATCGCGCCTGCACCAACCGGCGGCCGGGCGTGGTGGAAGAAGACCCTGAGTACCAATTCAAGACCGTTTGCCAGTGCATCAAGGGTTGCGTGACCGCAGAGCCGGAATCGACCGCGGCGCAGTTCGCGGCCATTGGCATCGACGGACAGATGGCCGGCATTCTCGGCATCGGTGACGACGGCCGCACGATCACGCCTTACGATTCCTGGCTGGATACTCGCTGTAGCGACTACATCGCGAGATGCGAGAACGGGCCGGTGACGAGATCATTCGCAAGACGGGCGGCCCGGCCAGTTTCAATCACGGCCCCAAGATCCTCTGGTGGAAGCACGAGCGTCCCGAGACGTTACCGGCTATCGTCTCGTTCGTCCAACCCGGCTGGCTATGCGGCGATGCGACTCTGCGGCCTGGATGCTTCGCAGGCGTTTGTCGACAAGAGCTATCTGCATTTCAGCGGTTTTGCCGACAATCTGCACGGCACGATGGGACGAACCGCTCTGCCGAAAATTCGGGATTCCGCCGGCGAAACTACCGCGGATCGTCGATTCGCACGAGGTCGTTGGCGGCATTACGTGCCGACGGACGGCGCGGCGCTGTGGACTCGAAGCCAGGCGTTCCGGTCGTCGCCGGCTGTGGCGACACCGCCGCTTCGTTCCTGGCCTGCGGGGCCACGCGCGAAGGCGTCTGCGTGGATGTGGCCGGAACCGCCTCGGTGTTCGCCGCCACGACACGGCAATTCAAGGCGGACACCACGCATCGCATGCTGGGCTGGGGCCAGTCTGCGACCCCCGGTCTCTGGCATCCGTACGCTTACATCAATGGCGGCGGTATGAACTTGGATTGGTTCGCGGGCG
Organism: uncultured Planctomycetota bacterium; assembly: GCA_963700575.1. Classification (GTDB taxonomy): domain Bacteria; phylum Planctomycetota; class Planctomycetia; order Pirellulales; family Pirellulaceae; genus JAJRVM01. The sequence continues at coordinate 35,248 of CAVOYC010000010.1, forward strand.
AATTGGCACAACTGGGCAAGGCTCGCACCGAGAAAACTCTTGCCCAGCTCAACCGCCTGGCAGGCACAATCGAACCTTCGTTGTTGGATCCGTTTTTCGTGCCGCATCTTGGCGGCCGCGTGTCGCCCAGCCAGCCGTCGTTGCGCGGCAGTTGGGCCGGTCTGACGTGGACGCCACTCGGCAGCTCACCTGTACCGTGCTGCCTTGGAGGGTGTGGCACTGGAATACTGCGTCTACCGAGATGCACTTCGGTCGGTGAATCCGGAACTGCACATGCGTGAAATCCGCATCACTGGCGGTGGCGAAAAGAGCAGCCTCTGGAACCAGATCAAAGCGGACGCTCTAGGAATTCCCGTCGTTCAGATCGAATCGTCACGAAGGTGCTCCCATGGGTGTCGCCATGCTGGCCGGCTACGGCGTGGGCCTTTGGAAGAATCTCGACATTGCCGTTGCCCAATGGCTACGTAAGGGAAACCGATTCCGTCCCCAACGTAAACTGGGGGACTTCTACCAGACACGTCTCGAGAGATACAAGCGTCTACTGGATGTCTTAGATCAGTGGGCTGAAGCACATGCGGAAACGTCACCATGACCGACACTTTGGCAAGACCTCCTTTGACCCCTGACGATTCCTTCCCGCCGGCTGACAAGCCGACCATGTACTTCATCGGCGTCACGACACACAAATCGTCAATCATGCAAGTGTTTCCTCGATGGGCCTCCTACCTGGGCCTGGACGACGCCGTCATACAAGGAATGAACTTCTGCTGGCACGACAAGCCTGAGAATTACCGAAAGGCGGTGGCATTCATCAAATCGGATCCGCGATCGCTGGGAGCTTTGGTAACGACACACAAAATCGATCTCTTAACAGCGTGTCACGATCAATTTGATCGGCTGGACGAATTCGCGGAACTGATGGGCGAGATCAGCAGCATCTCGAAAGACGATCAGCAATTAGTGGGACACGCCAAGGATCCCATCACGAGCGGCCTGGCGCTGGAGGCATTTCTGCCCGACGGGTATTGGCAACGCACCGGCGCCGAGGCGCTGGTACTGGGGGCAGGTGGTTCGGCGATTGCCGTCAGTTGGTACATGCTTCAGAAGAGTCACGCCGCGAACCGGCCGTCGCGGCTGATTGTCACCAATCGCAGCCAACCACGCCTGGACGAGATTCGCCGTTTCCATGAACGAGATCGGCGCGGACATACCGCGAGACTATCATCACACTCCAGTGCCGGAGATGACGGACGCGATTGTCGCTAAACTGCGGCCTGGTTCGCTGGTCATCAATGCGACCGGGCTAGGAAAGGACGCGCCGGGTTCGCCGCTGACAAGCGCCGCCATCTGGCCAGAGCGTGGCATCGCCTGGGACTTCAACTATCGCGGCGACCTGTTATTCCTGCAGCAAGCTCGTGCTCAACAGCAGCGCCGCAAGCTGCAGATCGAAGACGGCTGGGTCTACTTCGTCCATGGCTGGACCCGCGTGATGGCAGAGGTATTCCATATCGATATCCCCACTCACGGCCCGGGATTTAATGAACTTATGCGAATCGCCGCCGACGTCCGGTAGCCCCGGCCGCCGGCGTGCGTGCACACAAACGGAGAGCAATGGCATGCCCGACACCTCCAAGACGTCGCTGATCGACCCGTTCGGCGTTCAATTCGATCTGGCCGAAGGGATCATGCAGGATCCGCGGGATCAGATTGCCCGACATGCCTCCGACATGCGGGGTTACTATGCGGACGAGGCTGCGTTAGAGCACCTGATCGCCGCCCAGGACGATCCGCTGCACTACGAAACCTTCGAGTCCGCTGTGCCGGAACAATACGGGCAAATCAAGTTCTGTATCAGCAAGCTGTATCCGGGCGTTGTGGGGGAGGAGTGCTTCATGACGAAGGGACACTACCACACCGTACCGCAGACCGGCGAGATCTACCTCTGCCTCAGGGGCCAGGGAATGATGATGATGAAATTGTCTGATGGAACTTGCCAGTGGCAACAGTTTGTTCCCGGGCGGATGGTGTACGTACCACCGTATTGGGCACACCGCTCAGTCAATACGGGCGAGGAGCCGCTGATCTCGCTCTGCATGTATCCTGGTGATGCCGGACATGATTACGGAGATATCAAGAAAGATGGTTTTCCCAAACGTGTATTCCGTCGGGAAGGACGCGTGGTGGTCAGCTAAGGAATCAGGGAAAAATAACTTCCAGATTTACTAACCCTCACCCTACCCTCTCCCCAAAGGGGCGAGGGAACAAGGTGAAGTTATTTTTCCCTGATTCCTAAGCTGAATTGCCCGATTCCCGGCATCTCACCATCGAGTTTGACTCGGCGGAAGAATCATTGATTCGACACTTTGTCAACAACCACCGGTTGAGCTGATGGCTTGAGGAAAGCCCCGTTAAGGGGCCGCCGTTCAGGTCGATCGACCCCAACGGGGTCCACAAACTACGACATGCGCTACCACTGACGTCGCTGGCAGAAAGGACTTTGTGATGAAGGCAAGACTCGTACCGCTCTACCTCGATCCCGGCCGGGACGCGGACTTTGACAAGCAGTTGGCCGCACTTCACTCGCTGCTGGAATCGGAAGCGGAGTTTCTGCAGCCGGTGGCCTTGGGGGCACCCGTCCCGGCAGCCGAAGCCGTCGTTTTTCCGCAGGTGCTGGGCGAGGCCTATCGCCAGGTGCCCGCGTTCAAGTCGATCGACTTGCCGATCCTGCTGGTCACCTCCGAATTCGGCACGCTTTCGATGTGGGACTGGGAAATCGCCGAGTACCTGCGATCCCAGGGCGTCGAGACGATCGGTCCCTACAATCTGGAGCAAACCAGGAATGTCTGCCGGCGCTGGGCGTGAAGACGGGAACTGCACGAGACGAAGTTTCTGGTCTACCAGGACGATCCCGGCGAAGGTTTCCAAGCCGGATCTTCAAACGGTTCTACTGGTGGGAAGACGAGTGCACGCGAGCGACTGGCCGACAAGTTTGGCCTCACGATCGTCAAGAAGAGCTTCCGCGAGCTGGGAGCGCCGCAAAAGCGATCCCGGATCGAGAGGCCGATGAGACATGGAGTCAGGCTGGAACGTGCCGACGGAGGGGCTGTCTCCGATCACGCCGTGCGCAGCGCGGTCAAGCTCTATCTGGCGGTGCGACACGACCTGGATCAGGATCCATCGATTCGCGCGGCGGGCATCAACTGTCTGAATGAATCGCATTTCTCCGACACGACGCCCTGTCTGGCCTGGAACCTGCTGTACGAGGAGCGCGGATTGATCTGGGGCTGCGAAGCCGACACGATGTCGATGATCACCAAGTACCTCCTCCACAAGTCGCTTGAAGCACCGATCATGATGACCAACCTCTATCCGTTTCTGCTGGGCAATGCCGCGTTGAAGCACGAACGAATCGAGAGCTTTCCGGCGGTGGAGTCGGAGCCGGAGAACCATATTCTGGTGGCCCACTGCGGTTACATGGGAGTGATTCCGAAGAGCTTCGCGACCGAATGGACGCTTCGCAAGAAAGTCCTGGCCATCGTCGATGACAACGCGTCGGCCATCGACGCTCAGCTTCCCGTCGGAGACATCACGCTGGCCAAACTGCACCCGAGCATGGACACGATGACCGTGGCCGAAGGGCACCTGACCGGATACGCGCAGTTTCCCGGCTCTGATTGCCTCAACGGCGGCGTTGTCAAAGTTCGCGACGGACACAAGCTGATGGAAACGCTGGCCTCCCACCACTATCTGCTGCTGGTCGGGCATCATCTGGTGGACATCCAGTTCCTGGGCAAGGTATTCGGCCTTACGATCGAGGAGATCTGAACATGAAAGTCGGTATCGACAGCTACTGCTACCACCGCTACTTCGGCGAGGTCTATCCGGACCAGCGGACCCGGGCGTCCGTTGGACGTTCCAGGATTTCGTCAACCGGGCGGCCGAGCTGGAGGTGGATGGCGTTTCGCTGGAATCGTGCTTCTTCGAGAGTCTGGAACCCGAGCTACCTCTTGGCGAGATCAAGGCGGCACTGGACGAGCAGGGCATGGAACGCGTGCTGGCCTGGGGACATCCCGACGGCCTGGAAGCCGGCCGCAACGAAGAAGCCTGGCGCGAGATGAACGCGCTGATCCCCAAGGCTCAGTTCATGGGCGCCGACATCATGCGGATCGTCGCCTCGTCGCTGATGTTCCGCAACGAACCGCACGGACCGCAGATCGACGCCATCGTGAAGATGCTCAAGGAGAGCGTCAAGATCGCCGAGGATCACGGCGTGGTACTGGCCATCGAGAACCACATCGACTACACGTCGGCCGAGATCTACGAGATTCTCGAACGCGTCGGCTCCGATGCGTTGAAGGTCAACTTCGATACCGGCAACACGCTGCGCATGATGGAGGATCCGGTGGCCGCCGCCCGGCGGCTGGGCCCTTACACGGTGGCGACGCACACCAAGGACGTGGATGCCTGCCGCCACGTGCGGCCGGAGGAGTGGTACTTCTTTTCGTCCGTGCCGGTCGGAACCGGTCTGATCGACATGCCGGGCGTGGTGCGGGCGCTGGGAGAGTGCGGTTACGAGGGCGTGCTGGCCGTCGAAACCGACCATCACAAGGACAACCAGGACGAGGATCAACTGGTGGCCGACAGCGTGGCTTATCTGAAGCAACTGCTGGCCGAGCTCGAAGACTGACCGGTAGAAAAAGGAGAGGGCGGTGAAAAAACTGAATGTCGCGATGATCGGCTACAAGTTCATGGGCAAAGCCCACAGCTATGCGCTGTTGGCCACTCCGTTTTTTTTCAAGATCGGGTATCGAGCCGGTCCGGAAGGTGATCGTCGGCCGACACGAAGCACCGCTCAAACAAGCGGCGCGAGGATTTCGGCTGGGAAGAGTACTCCACCGACTGGCGTGAAGTCGTGGCCCGTCCCGATATCGATGTCGTGGACATTGCCACACCGCCGAGCACACATGCCGAGATCGCCATCGCCGCGGCCCAAGCGGGCAAACACATCTTCTGCGAAAAGCCCTTCACCGCGACGGTGGAGGAGGCCGAGCGAGCCTTGGAGGCTGTCACACGAGCGGGTGTCAAGCACATGCTCGGCTTCAATTACCGCCGGGTTCCCGCGATCGCCCTGGCCAAGCAGCTTGTCGAATCGGGACGCCTCGGCAAGATCTATCACTTCCGCGCGGTGTATCTCCAGGACTGGATCATGGATCCGCAGTTTCCACGGATCTGGAAACTGAACCGAGCTATCGCCGGTTCCGGCCCCCATCACGAACTGAACAGCCACATCATCGACCTGGCACTGTACCTGGTCGGAAAGATCTGCCGCGTGGTCGGAATGGAGGAGACGTTCATCAAGGAGCGACCTGCCGAAGTCCAGGCGGAGACGCTCTCTACGATGCTCACCGCACAGGCCGGATCGACTCAGATGGAACCGGTGGACGTCGACGATGCAACGGCTTTCTTGGCCCGCTTCGCGGACGGCGCACTGGGCACGTTCGAGTCGACTCGGTTCGCGGCAGGACGCCGGAATCACAACCGCGTGGAGGTCAACGGCTCAAAGGGCTCGGTCTATTTCGATCTGGAAAACATGAATCGCCTGGAGTACTACAACGTCGATGATCCGAGCGATGTTCCGGGCTTTCGCAGTATCCAGGTGAACGAAGGCTGCCATCCCTATATGGATCACTGGTGGCCGCCGGGCCATGGCATCGGTTATCAGAACACCTTCGTCAACCAATTCGCCGATTTCTTCCAGTCGATCGCCGACGACACCAAGTCCCAGCCCGGATTCGAAGTCGGACTGGAGAACCAGAAAGTGCTGGAGGCCGTGACGCGGTCTATCGCAGAGGGCAAGTGGATCGACGTTGCATGACGGCAGGGGCCGGCACACCAACACCGGCTCATCACTTCCGAGTCTGCGTCTGCGCCCGTTTCCTCGCAATCGTGAGGATGTCTTCCTGAGTGACTTTGCCGCTTCTTACAACTGCTGACGTGGTTATCAAGAAACATGCAGCACACGAGCATCTTCCGTCGGACCATTGCTTTGACCCTCCCCGCAAGGGGAAAACAACCAGAAGTCTAGTGCTTTGTCACGCTTAGAAATTGGGTTGTGCCGAGACGAAAGTACCTCGAACGTCCACACGGTGTCGCACCGCAGAAGTAGCCCATTTCGACACCGCGTGGACGGGGTGTCTTACGCCGTTAAGAACAACGCTTCCCCTCGATTCTTAGAGTTGACAAGACACTAGCCTGCTGTGCCGGGAACCTACTTGGGTATTGGCAGCAGGATCGTGGCGTTTTCCGGGAACGACGCGTCGCCTGCCTTGCCATCGATCCGATACTGGATCTTCAATTGTTTGACCACACTCGGCACCGGATCACCGCCGAAGGTGGAGTTGTAGCTGGACGATGGCAGCACGATCAGCGGGTAATTGCTTACGTGCTTTCGAACAATGTCCGTCACATTCTTGAAGGTGTTGCCCGCGCCGTATTCGGCCTTGATGATCTGCACTTTGACCGGTTCCTGGCCCACCTGGGCCAGTACTTTCTGGACGTCCTCGGAGCCGCCAATTTTCTGGGCGATTAACAGTGAGGCAGCCGTGGCTTCGTCCTTGAGTGACGGATCTTTGGTTGCCTCGACGGCCATTTTGAGCATCTCGACGCTCGGGTACCGCGCGCACACCTCCAGCACCAGTTTCTTCTCGTCGGCGCGCTGAGCCACCTGCATCACGGCTCGACACATTTCAGTCCGCTGCTGATCCGGAACATCAAATTGTCGCAAGATACGCAGGCAACCGCGCAAGGCTCGGACCTTGTACTTGTCCTCGACATTACTCTTGGCCAGATTCAACAGCACGGGAGCCGCGTCCACGGTCATCCACTCGCCCAGCAATCGGCTGGCTGCGTCTTGAAGTTCCGGGTTCTTGGCCTGCGCTGCGGCACCCACCGTCTGCAGCGCTTTGCCGCCACCCATCGCCGTGAGGATCTCCAACAGCGTTGATTTTGCCGCCAACGGCGCCTCGGATAGGGCCGCCGCGAGTCTCTCGGCACAGGCCTCCCGATCCGGCATGCGGACACTTGCCGCACGCAACGCACGCGCCGCCACCTCGGTGTCTTCGTCGTTGGCAGGAGCAACCACTCGTTGGATGAGCACGGGCAAATTGTCGAGCTTGACGGTGGAACCGAGTGCCGCCAGCGCGGCAGATCGGATTTCCCGATCAGGATCATTGGCTGCCTGGACCAGCAACTGCACGGCAGGAATCCTGCGCAGCCCGACCAGCTCGATCAATACCTGTCGATCCTTCCCGTCGGCCTGGGCCAATCGCGCTGCGATTTCCTGGTCAACGTTGTCACCTGGCAGCGATTCCAAAGCGGTCTTCGCCGTTTGGGCGATTGCTTCATCCGCCTCTCTGGCGGCGCTGAGCAGCATCGGCACACAGGAAGCATCTCCCAAGCGTTGAAGTGCATTGATGGCGGCGACTCGCACTGGTTTAGGACCGCTCTTGGCCGCTTCGAGCATGGTTGGAAGCAGGGCCGCGTCACCGCGATCGGCCATGGCCAGAATCAGCAGACCTTGGCGATCCGCCGACAGTTTCTGCAGCGATGCCACGAGTGACTCTGCCACGTCGGGGCCGACCAGTTCGCGGGCCGTGGCCAGAGCCATGTAAAACATCGCTTTGTCCTCGGACTGCAGCTGCTCTACCAAGAGAGGAACTCCATCCGACCCGCGGGCCAGGATCGCTCCTCGCGTCGCCTCCAGGATGCGCTGTTTGGGGACTTCCGCCGCGCGAACTTGATCGTAGAGCCGAGCCGCCGCTGCCGCATTGCCACTGGCCAGCAGCTTCTCGGCACAGAGTACGCATCCTTCGGCCACCGAGCCGCGCACCTCGGCGGGCACGCTCGCTAACGACGTTTCCAGTGTTTTCGCAGCCTCGGCGTCGCCAATGTAACCCAGGGCTGCTGCGGCAGCCGAAGCGACGTCTGCATCCGTGGCTTTCAACTTCTCCGCCAGGCCACCCACGGCCGCCGCATCACGACGAACGCCAATCGAGTTCATAACGCCAATCAGCAGCCTACCATCCACCTTGCCCAACGCGTCACGCAACGCCGCATCCGCGGACGGATCCGGAATCGCTTCCAGCGCGATGCGAGCCCAGGAGGCCAGCTCCGCATTCTCCAACAGAGAGGCCAAGACTGGGACGGCGTCTGCCGTGCCATAAATGGCCAGTTGCTTGCAGGGGATAGCTTTTTCGGCCGCCGGCGCGTCGGACTGCAACACGGCGATCAATTTGGCTTCTCGCGCCTTGGCAGCGCCTGGGTCGTCTGCCCCACGCACTTGGGCGGTAGTCGTGGCGACCACGGTCGCGACCGCCAGGCAACAGAATAGTGAATATCGAATCTTGTGCATTTCTTTGAGTCCTTGTATTCCGCAAATGTGATGAACCGCGTCACAGTAGTTCGCGCTCGTTCAAGTTTCCGCCTCGCTAAATCCTCCACGGTGAACGGAGTGCTTCGGACCGCAGACGATTCGCTTGTTCGTCGCCAATGAACTCGTTCTTGACGGGATCATATTGCAGCTTGCGGTCAAGAAAGACGGCAATGTTGGCGGCATGACACGCAATGTGCGCATAGCACGCCACGTCCGCGTTGGCCAGCGGCTGGGAGCGAGTCTTGACGCAGTTAAGAAAATCGCGAATGTGGAACGTGGCGGGATAACCACCGATTTCGGCCACCTTTCTTCCTGCCAGCAAGGCGGGCGAACTGAGTACGAACTTGCCGCTGTCACCCGTCTCGATCCACCCGTCGTCACCCTCAAATCGCACGGGGCAGGAGCCTAACGGCAACCAGCCCTCGTTGCGGATGATCAGTTCAACGCCGTCCGCATAGCGTGCCACGAGTTCGCCATTGACCGGCGGGTTGTATTCAACCGGTGCCGTACTGTCGGCGTCGGCCGCCCACTGGCAGAGGTCGACGCAGTGCGATCCCCATTCCAGGACGCCACCGCCCACCATGCCGCCCCCCTTTTCAAAGTTGAAGCCGTCGAGCAATGCCTTGTTGAAAGGACGCCATGCTGCTGGACCCAGGTACATGTCCCAGTCGACTTCTTCCTTCGGCGGCTCCGGCTCGGGTGGCAGCCAACCACTGCTGACCGTGGTCATCCCCGCCGGATGCGCATAGACGCGACGGAGTTTTCCCAGTTTTCCCGTACGAGCCAACTCACAGGCAAAGGCAAAGTGTGGCAGATTCCGGCGTTGCGTGCCTGCCTGGAATACGCGTCCCGTGCGGCGCATCGTTTCTGCCAGGGCTAGACTCTGCGCAATATTCTTCGTGCAGGGCTTCTCACAGTACATGTCCTTGCCCGCGCGGGCCGCGTATACCGCCGCCGTGCAGTGCCAATTGGGCCCCGTGGCGATCAGCAGGGCGTCAATGTCGTCGCGCTGCAACAGATCGCGAAAGTCGCGATATGTGGCGCAGTCCTGATTGCCGTATTTCTGGTCCGTCAGTTTCTTGATTGCCTGCCGGCGAACCGCTTTAATGTCGCACACCGCGACGAATTGCACGTCCGGTTCCTGGAGAAAACACCCCAGGTCATAAGTCCCGCGGTTACCGATGCCGATGCCGCCCATCACGATTCGTTCACTAGGCGCCACCGTATCGTTCAAGCCCAGCGCCGAGCCCGGAATGAGTGTCGGTACAGCCAGTAGTGCGCTCCCCTTGACGGCGGTTTCGAGAAACCGACGCCGGGTGAAATTCGATCGTCGTTTCAACATATTCAGGCTCCTGTGAAATGGGCAATCGTGGTCTCGTACGCGTGCAAGCCGATTATTCGATTCGGTGAAGGATGGAAACACAAGGCCGAACCATTCTCGCAAACGCTTTACCAGCCGCAGGCAAAGGCATGACCGGACTTCCCCACGACGCTCATCCTCATGTTGCTCGTCGTCCCGCGTGGGAAGCGGCGCTTGGCAGGCGCGAAGCGTCAGGCATCAAGGCAGGCACTCTCGCAGTTCTCTATTGTACTGGATGCCGCCGCACGAAGAAATCCGCCCTCGAAAAGGCCTTGCCAGCTCGAAATGCGGCCGGAACTGGTGCCGCAAACCGAGATTGATCGCCCGTGAAAGCGAGACCTTACGCACGACGGAGTTCAGGCCCGCGTTCTGGCGACACGATCCGTCAGCGCCATTCCAAGTGCCAGAATCGAGCCAAGTGAGGAGGTGCAAGAGTCACAGAACACCAAACTCATCTTCGATAACGTCTGTGCAAAACGCTACCCGGTTTTCCGCATTGGCGTACAGAAATCTGTCATCCGTTTAACCGCCGCGCCCGGAGCCACGTCCGAAAATCAACGTGCCACATCGCGCATACTCGCCACCGGACGCGGCGGAGGGATGCGCGGGCCAAGGAGGGCCATTGGCAGAACGGTGTCGACTGGCCCAGACTGTGCCGGCCCGAGTTGGTGGGAGCGTGCGTGGATGCTGCGGGCATCTTGCGCGGAGCGCGCATCCCTGCGCACCGATCAGTAGGTCGGGTTTCCGCACATTCACGGCATGCGACCGATCGATGCTGCGGGATTCCGGTTAAACGGCCGAGCGCGATGGAGCCGTCGGCAGCACTGGCGGCGTGCCGTTCACTGATCGATTCCCACGCCCGCCTGGATCTCGCGCAGCGATTTGCTGACTAACTCGTGCTCCTGGGGTCGCGCCGAGACGATCAGCTGGTTGGGCTTGTCTCCGAGCGAAACCTGAGCGTCGGGCACAGCTAGTCGTAATAACGCGATAGCTGTTTGTCCGGTCATTTCCCCCAGGTCGTAGACTTCGAACAGCCGGGCCGACTCGGACGCGACGCCGGCATCCCCGGTGGCCACCACCGGAGCAGCGGGATTTGTGGCGGACGAACCGCCGGAACTGAAGAATGCACCCCCCATCCCACCCATTCCACCCAACATGCCGACCGATTTCTCGCGTGTCGGGGGTTCGTCACTGCCTCGCGCGTCTGTGATCGAGCGGAATTTCTTGAGCAGCTCTTCGATCTTCCCGTGGATCTGATAGGTCTGGCTGACGGCAAGCATTTCCGCGCCGGCGAATGGAGCGGCCTCGATCGCAGCCCGGGCCGCCTACTTCGTCCCACGTGTCTGGCTCAACTGTCGATGTGATCAATTCAATTAATGTATCATAGTCTGCCCACTCGTCGCCCGATTTGTCGCGACACTTCACCAGATCACCCACGTCGTAAACCAGCGGGATCAGCATGTTCTCAGCTTCTTCCGGCGTTGTGATCAGCAGCACTTCGTCACAAATTGCCCAGGTCAGATCGAGCGGACGAAGCAGGAGATTGAGGCCCGAATGAAGCGACACGTCTGAGAGTTTGAAAGTGACCGGCACATCCCCTGCCATGCCCACGTCGTCCAATGCCCGGTGATCGATCAGGATGTTGATCTGGTGCATTTGGGCAACCGCATCGATTACATCCTGCAGGGGAGTTTCAGCAAACTCGAGTGTCGTGTACTCGCGAAGAGCGGCTTCGATCTTCTCGTTGACTTGAAATCGAGGTGCGACCGATTCAAGTTTAGCTTTCCTTTCTTTCGCGATTTCAAGTCTTGGGGGCCTCTCCTCCGCGAGGAGCGTGGCCGGCTGGACCACGAGGGGGTTTTCCTCAGCCCCTGCCGGCCGCTCGCCCGCCTCGCCGAGCTGAGCCAATGCGAGCCCGACAATGACGAGGGCTGAAGCAGCACCGCACGTTGCGGCTGTAACGAGGGAGGTCTTCATAGCAAGCTCCTGTTCCGCGAGTCGTAACGCACCTTGTGAAAAGTTGTCGGCAGGCTGCGCGCCGGAACGAAAGGCGACAGCCGATTGGACCGTGGCAGCGAGGAGTAGATCGGAGGCTTCCGTCACGGCTGTGGACGCGCCCATCGTTGCCAAAGCGACTGCTGCGCCGATCCCTCGCCTGGCCAGTCGCAACCGCAATCGATCGCGTCCTCGCTTGAGTCGTCCTTCGACGACATGCTCTGTCAGCCCCAGCTCGGCGGCCACTTGCCTGTTTGATTTGCCCATCAGATAGCGAAGCACCAACGGTTCGCGATACTTCGCCGACAATCGCAGCAGTTCTTCGTCCAGCAGTTGCTGCTCGTAACGGCTGGTGACCTGAGCCAGAACGTCGTAGGGATCGGTCATGTCATCCAACAAAATCTGTTCGCGGCGCCGTTGCCGCTGCGCCGCCGCGCAGAGCCGTGCGGTAGGCAACCGCGTAAAGCCAACCGGCGAGCGACGAACGCTTGCGGATGTGGGAAGCGCGTCGGGCCAACACCAAAAATGTTGCCTGAAACGCGTCCTCCGCGCCGTGTTCATCCCGTAAGGTCCGGCGACAGAGCCCCATTACAAGACTGCTGTACCGAGAAACTAACTCGGCGAATGCTGCGTCATCGTGGTGGTCCACGAACTGCGCCAACAGCTGGCGATCCGTAGCGCGACCACCGTGAGCCTCTGTACTACTCCGCATCGAACGTGTATTCATGGTTCTATCAGTATAGTGCCAACACGGTCCGATCTCCGGCGCGGATTTTGGCGAAAAATCTCCGCAGGAAGGCGGCACGCCGTCATTGACTTCCGGGCGTTTTGCCGAACACCAGCAGGAATCGGTCGTCGCTGGGTATGGGCGCCTTACGCAATAACGCGAAACCGGCCTGCTCCATTTCTTGCTGGACCAACCGGGGCGAAATCATGCGGCGATGGCTCGCTTCGCGATGCGTCATGTCCTTCGCTGAGGCACGGTCCAGCACAAAGATCTGGCCATCGTCACTCAGGCGTTCACGCAGCTGCGCCAAGAGCGTTGGACTGTGGAACAGTAGATGATAGCTGTCCAGGAAGAACACGGCGTCGATCGGCTCAGGGCCCAGTTTCGGGTCACCTTTTTCAGTGAGCACTGACGGCAACGTGACGTTCGAGGGCAACGCGGGACGTTCTTCTTTCTGCGTCGCCCATTCCTCCAGCACAATATCCACCGCCGCACCTGGCATCGCCTCGAGTAGCGGCCCAATCAACTTGCGACCTTCCCCTAACGCCACGAACGCAACGCGCCGATAGGTTCTTCCCTCCGGCGGCAGCAATTGGGCGAGGACGCTGTTGGGAATCTCCGAAAGGGTATCAGGATCGCGGTCTGGGGTGGCAAGAGATGGAGCACGTTGGAAGATCAGCACGAACGAGTCTCGTGTGTGCCACAAGGGCTCGGCAAAATCGACGAACAAGTATCCTGTCTCGCGAGCTTCACGCACCACAGTCGTCTCCGCGATCCAGAAATGTTTGCCGGCCCGCTCTTCGCGCGGCACCCAATCGACAAGAGTCCCCAAGCGCTGGTCAACAATCACCAGGTACCCACCCGGTTTCAACGACTGCCAGATTCCACGGAGCATCTCGCGGGGCTTCGAAAAGTGATGATAGACGTGGTGCATAAAGGCCATATCGACAGCGTTGGCAGGTAGTTTCGGGCTGCTGTCAGTACCGAGCACCGCTTCAACCTGCGTTAAATCGCGATTGCCAGCTTCCTTCTCGATGCCCTGACACTTGCTTTCCTCGATTTCCTCCGCCAATACTTTGCCCGATTCGCCGACGATGCTCAGCGAACGTCCAGCTGTCGCGGCCATTGCCAGCTCCAATGTCCGCGATCACCGAACCCGCCCCCACGCTCAAGCTGTCACAAATCGCCCGCAACGCTTTCGCCCGCTGCTGCGGATCCTCCTTTCGCCGCGTTTCACGCTTCTGGGCCGGGTCGCGTCGCTGCTGGCCGATCGTCGATGGAAGGGCAACCGAGATGAACATCAAGCTGAAGACAAGCCATGCAAAACGATTCCGGAACATGAGGGGGGTCCTTTCGCGCAAAGGGGTGAGGTACTCTGGTAGGAAGATCCATGTGTGGCACTTGCGTGTTTTATCATAGTCAAAGAACCACACCAATGCCGTGCCAGTAGCCGAGGCTGCGGAGTCACGTACGACCGGCAGCTTGAGGAAGCCTCCAAATCTGGCCTAATACGTTTCGTGGCCGCTGATCGTGGGGACTCGCCGAGTATTTCGGCGGTTCCCTTGATCAGAGACGTGGCGTGACGACGACCGCTGGAACGTCGAACAAGTGGGCGACCTTTTCGATCGTGTCGGCGTGGTGGCCGATACCAAGCGCGAAATGATGTGTGGGGCCTTCCGCGACCCAGCGCTTGAGGAACGTGCGGACGTCGGGTTGGAAAAAACCGCGAGTGTTTGTGTTGCCGGTCGGCGGAATCGGGCCATGGACGCTTTCCCCTTCCGCGATCACGAATTTGAAACGCCCGTTGCGAGTAACGCTGATGCTGAGCATCGTGATCGGTCCCTCCTGAATCTTGAATTCGACGCTGGCCCCCGAACCTGGCTTTCCGTGATACTTGAGCAGGCTCCGCAACACTGGCTTCCCTTCCGCAATGTTGATGTGGTGCGGCCCGTCATGACCCACCAGCACGAAACCTTCGCGGAAATCGATCGGATGAAACTCGGCAAAGCTGCCCCCGATCTCCAGACGATCCATGATCAACATGGCCACGCACGTCTTCAGATCCGACTCACCACACATGGGAAAACCGGCTGCCGTCAGCAGGGAGTTGCCGACAATTAAGTTTGTGACCAGCTGTCGCATCGGGCTCCCTTCCTCACCCGCGTAGTAGTAGGCCAATCCATCCAAACGCTTCTCGTCAATGAACTTGTCCAGAGCAACCGCCACGCGCGCCGCAACCGCCAGGTCCGCATCGGTTAACTTCGTGGTCACCGGATCGGACACCGGCTCGGGCGTGTCGAATAACTCCAGAATCTGGCGTTTCTTTTCGACGATTTCCGATTCGATCACCGTTCGTTCCAACCGTAACAGGTCGTCGGCCTCGGTCTGCACGACGTGCAGGCCAAAAGCCGCCGTCAGGGCTGTCTGGTCGGTCTGCATATCGAGCATGTGTTCAATGGGGTGCCCAAAGTGCCCGATCCTGGCTTGCTTCAGGTCATGAAGGACTATGGCGATCTGGCACCATTGGCGAATCTCCGCAGAAGCGATCGGGTCGTCGCTGAGCGTACCGAGAATCACGGGCGGGGCAGGGCGGCCCATCCGGATGGCCACACCGGTGAATTCCGGAACCGAACAGAAATCGTCATTGCACAGTTGCATGTACGTCGAAGCTCTGCGCGTAGTCCAACCCGGAAAGCGGTTGCAGTGCCACCAGGACGATCGGAACATCAAGTCCGCGAACAACAGCTGCGAATGTTGCCGACGTGGCGTATGTCAGCATGTCGCAGAAAACCAGATCCACATCGGCCGCCTTCAGCCGAGGCAGCAAGGCATAGGCTGATTCCGCATCGTCTACCATGCCGAAATCAACCACTTCGACGCCGTGGGTTTTGACCATCTTGACAAACGTCGCCAACTTGCCCAACAGTTCATCCAACAGCCCATCAAACTGAGGCCAATAGGCGTGAAAACCGACACCAAACACGCCGATCCGAGCGGCCAATGGCTTTCGGCGCGCAATGCGTATCGAATTCATCGATTCACCTCACAAGGGCTCTCAGTGCACGGGCCACAATCACAACCAGTGGTCAAGGCCACACCAGGTAAAACTCGGTTCCGCTTCTCCCTCACTCCGTATGGTGGCGCGCCTGCCACACAGTACCAGAGAGCGCCTTGGGCTCGGGTGGGGCAAACCCGCGGCTGGCCAACCATCCCACGATCAACGTGGGAAAGATCGTGAAAGCTCCGTACCACCACTTGGGGATCTCCGGCCAACTGATCCCATATCTTCTGGGGAGCTCGTTCGAGGCAATCACGGCGATCAGCGATATCGCCCCGAAAGCCAGTCCGATCAGAACTCCTGGCGCGTTGGCACGCGAGGAAAACATGCCCAACAGGAATACGGCCATCAGCGCTCCCAGCAAGGTGCCAGCGATCGTGTTGATGATATCGATCACGTTGCTTCCCAAACTGGGTGCCGCCAACGCCGCCAGAATCACCAAGACTCCTAGAATGACGGTCAACAAGCGGCTGTCCCTCAGCGACAGGTCCTTGCCGCCTAGCCAGTCGTAGACCACCACCGACGCCACCCCGTTGATACCGCTGTCAACGGTACTCATGGCTGCCGCGAACAAACCGGCCAGCATCAGGCCCAGCAGTCCGATCCCGGACGCGGCGGTGGCAACAAAATGGGGAAGTATCTGATCCTCCGTCTCCAGATCGGGAATCCCGGTACCACCGGCTTGCACGTAGTAGGCAAACAGGGCGACACCCAGCAGCAGGAACAGAAACCCCAGTCCGGCGTTAATCAAGGCGCTCAGCACAACCACGCCGCGAGCCTGGCGAATTCCACCCGTGCAGACGTAGCGTTGAATCATGTTCTGCGCGACAGCGTAGCCCGGCAGGTACATGAATAGCGAGAAGGCGATCGCAGTGTAAACCGAATTTGGCGCGGTGAAATTCCTCGCGGCCAACGGATTAGACTCGAAGTGAATCATCGTCCAACGACCGTGTTCACTCCCAATTTCCCACAAGCCACTCCAGCCGCCCGTGATCCCAGCCACGGCCAACAACAGCACCACGACGACGGCAACGCCCAGCGTGATCGCCTGAAGCACGTCGGTCCAGATGACGGCACGCAAACCGCCGACCGCGGTGTAGGCCGTGGCAAAGATCCCCAGGCCAACCAACGTCGCCAAATACTGCGAGTCACTTAACTGCATGACACTCTTGAGCGTCAGCGCGATGGCGTACAGCATGGCTCCCATCCAGCCCAGAGCGTAACCGCAGTAGAGCAGCGATCCGACGCGCTGGACGTGCGAGTTGAAACGCAAACGCAGATAAGCATAGCCGCTGCTGACACGCAGGCGGACGTAAATCGGCACAAAAAAGAACCACAGGATGGGCGTGATCAAAAAGGGAATCAACAGGATCGTCAGGTAAAAGCTGAAGTCCTGAAAGGCACCGCGCTGTGGCAGGCCCAGGAAGGAAATCGAGCTGAAACTGGTGGCGAACATCGAAATACCGACCGCCCACCAGTTCATGCGACGGCCGCCTACAAAATAGTCTTCGTTGTCTCGCTGCCCGCGCATGCTCCACACCGCCAGGCCGACGACGATCGCCAGGTAGATAGTACAAACAATCCAATCGATCAGGCATAACTGGTTCATGCGGCCGTTGCCCACTCCAATCAAGTTCACGGCTTTGCCATCGGCTGCCAATGTGGCCACATCGCGGCACGCCCCACCGATAGATCGGTGATCTGTTGTTCTGATCGGTTGACCAGAAGCATCACGAAGAGCTGTCGCACGCCGGCGCGTTTCGAACCATAGATCAGCCACTGACCATCGAGTGACGGTTGCGGGTGATAGTGCAACGTACCCGGAGGCGTTTGTGTGAGTTGTTCAGTCTGGCCATCGAGCGTGGTACGAAAGAGCTCGACGTTAGAGCCAACTTGTGCCGTGAAATACACCACACCGCCGTCGGCCGACCAGACCGGCACGTCGCTGCTGCCACCGTGAAAGTCCGGCACGTCAAGAAATTCGATGACACCTCGGTATCCCCCGCGATGGGCCAGCTTGCGCAGGCCCGTCCCGTCGGCACGGACCACATGTGGATGACAGTTGTAGTGCTCGCCGCAGAGAAATAACACCCATTGTCCGTCCGGTGACCAGGTCGGCGCAAAATTGAACGCTTGGCCCGTTTCGACGTGAAACGCGTGCGAACCATCGGCGTGAGCCAGGAACACTTGATAGTTCTTGTGGTAAGCAATCCGTTGGCCGTCACGTGAGCTGCTGAAGCCGTAGGCGAATTCCTTAGACTCTTTTGTGAGATCAACCTTGTTGCGACCATCGCGATCCATCCTGAACGGGTGTGAGTTGCCGTCGATCAGCGCTGTGAAACCGAGCTTCGTCGAGTCGCTCGGCCAGAAGAACAAGCCGCCATTGTAAAAACTCACTCGCTCGACCGCGGTCACGTTGAACGCGTGACCGGTCGCCACCTCCTGGAGATACGAATCCAGTAGCCACCCCTCTGGCGTGAAACGGAACTGCCCGTGCTGCGTTTCCCACTGAGCGTTCTCCGGGCTCTGCCAGCCGCGTCCGATGACGGCCGTTTTCCCATCAGGCGACCAGCCAGCGAATTGAGTCCAGGCATCCGGTTCATGAACCAGGTCCTCCGCCAGCAAGCGTCGGCCCGTGCCATCTGCGTTTACAATCATCGCTCGCATCGTGCGCACGTTAGCATGCCGTCCGCCAGGGAGGTTGGTCTGTAATTCGGTGTAGCCGACCAGTGGTCCCGGTCGGGCAGGTTCTGCCGAGCGAACCGGTCCGGCGGGGAGCAGCAGTATGGTTACGATGAGGAAGCGCGAACTCATCTACCGACCACCTCCCAAGTGTGTCGCCTGTTCACCGATTCAGCACATGTGCTCGGATCGACTCGATCAGAGACGATTCTCGGCGGTTCGGCCGGCCAAATCAAGCACGTGTCCAAAGTTCCTCCGCTGGAGACTGCGGACCACGTTGCCAACGATCCAGCGTGTGGCGGCGGCTCAGGCCCTGTACAATGACCCCATGCCAGCCATGTTCACACGGCCCACGGACCCGCCAACAATCGGAGCAATGTCGATTCGCTTTCGGGTCGGAAAGTCTCCCCCAACTTTGCATGAAAAAGAAGTGCGACGGACGTCCTCGCGGTGTCGCCTGCCGCTTTTTGTGGCCCGTTGTTCGTTGTGCGCAGAACGCACGTTGCTGGGGTCCCCCAGCGGCCCGCGGAACATGATTTGGCACTACTTTGGACATCGCGTGGACGTCCGTCCTGCTCCTCAGAGTTGGCAGCGGCAGAGTCAGGACTTGTTGGTGAAGGGCAGGAGCAGACTGTCTGATTCTGCTATCTGATTCTGCCAATGCGGAGGAGAGCGTGTCCAATCGCTGCCTCCGCGGACCAGATAAACATGATCAGGAGTCTGAACAATGACCATCAGCGGCTGGGTTCGACTGGATCGGTGGATGCGGGCGCTGCATCTGTACACCAGCATGCTACTGGTGCCTTGGATGCTGGTGTATGCAATCAGCGGCTTCTGTGTGAATCACAACGAATGGTTCGGCGAAAAGCTCCAACTCCAACCGAAGTGGAAAGTACTGCAGGAACTGGATTTTGAACCGAACGTGGAATTTCCCCAGAATGACAGCGAGCAGGCTCAGGCTATTCTCAAGCGTCTGAAACTGGAAGGAGCCTACCAGATCGCGGGTGATGATCCCAGCCAATTGGTCATCTACCGCTACTGTGCGACCGGCCTGTATCGCATCAACTGGCAGCGCCAAACGTCTCGCCTGGTTGTGCAGAAACAACTGCCTTGCTCTTTCTATTCCTTTGTCAACGCCCTGCATTTTCAACGCGGATACTATCCGCCGACTCGGGCCAGCCTTCCCTGGCTGATCTGGGGAATCGTCGTCGACGCAGTCACGACGTCCACCGTGCTGTGGGTGATCACCGGCATCTACCTCTGGGCGCGGCGACCGCGGCGACGACTTTGGGGCGGATTGTGCCTGGGTGTGGGAATTGTGCTCTTCACGGTCCTGGCCATCCTCATGAGCCGCTGAGCGACAGCGCTCGCCGTCACGTCGTTCGGTAACGCCACGTGGTGACGGACGAGCTTGGCATACTCTTTCGCTCAGCTATTTGACTTCGCTTAGGAGCGAGGAAAAAATAACTTCCAGATTCCTTGACCCCCTCACCCTACCCTCTCCCCGTTGGGGCGAGGGGGCAAGGTGAAGTTATTTTTCCCTCGCTCCTTAGTTGTAAACGTCATTTTGCAGCGATGGTTGTGCGAAACGCTTGTCCACATAACAGACTTTCGCCATTCGGGCTTGTCCCGGTGGTTCAACGTTTGCTGACTACTCTGGCAGCCGAAAAACGAACCTTCCTGCCGGCCATCGCCGCCGGAGGCGGCGATGGCCGGCAGGAAGGAAACTCGTGGGTGGCCGAGATCGACGGTAGTTGTCAAACGCTCTTCCACCGGGACAAGCCCGGTGGCGGTAAAGCCCGTGCTAAAAAGGCTTTAAGATGATCATTAGGGTGAAACTGGCGCTGTCGAATTAGGAACCGGGGAAAATAACTTCGCATTATCCACCCGTTGCAGCATTTGCCGAAGTTATTTTTGCCGCGATTCTTAGCGACGTTTGGATGCGCCTTTTTTCCCGCCTGCATGACAGGTTCGCCCAGGTCGGCGGTAACCGTGACGAGAAGAGCCGTTTCCTCGAGTTCGGCAGAATCACCTGTCGGATTCACGCGCTGCTGCGTCATGCCGCTCAGGACTATTGTCTGTCCGGCATCCAATTCGACGGCGGTATCGATCTGACGCGTGCGCAGTCCGGGAACAGAAGTGTGTTGAATCATAACGCTTCGCGAGGTGTCGATCTCCGACACGGTGGCGCGCAGCTCGAGACGAATCCGACCGTTATCCAGTTCGTCAACCAGGCAATCCAAGCGGGTTCCGAACTGTCGATACTCGACCGTTTGGGTACCCAGGCTCTGGGGCACGGTGATCGGAAACTCGCCGCCGCTCTGGAATGTGGCGGGACGCCCGCTGACGGTGACTAGACTCGGCTCAGCCAGTACTTTGACAAGTTCGTGTTTCCGCAACGCCTCGATCAGTTCATTGATTACCTCCAGCTTGATCAGCGGGCCGCCAGTCAGTTGCTGAAAACCGATTCCTTCAGCGGTTTGAAAATCAAGCCCCAACTCCCTCATCTTACTTACTTGCAGTTCCATGATCTTCACCTGCAAAACCACCGCCTGGTCGGTTGCCGTCTTCGTACGGAGCTCCTTTACCTCGGCCTGAAGCTTGCGAATCTTTTCAAGTTTTGCCTCCAGCAATGCCTCCCTGGCGACTTTTCTGGCCAACTCTGGTTTTCCAGCAGCTTTCAAATGTTGGGCAGCACGGCGTAGGTGCGCAGACCTTGTCCGATTCCTGTGCTTCCACCTCATCGCATTCAGAATGGGCAACTGTATTCACGTACGGACGGGTATTCGTATACGGATGCGCGCACGAGGGTTCAGGCTTTGGCAGCACGCGGGACACGGCGGCGCCAGCTGACTCGTCACGCGGTTCCGCACCAGCCTCAGGCGCATTCGAGTTGGTCTGGGCAGATATCTTGGGGACAACGACCAATGGCGTGATGCAAGTCAATAAGATGGCGAATGATTGGCCTTTCAATCGCATGGGTTTCTCCCTTATTAGCGACGATCGGGATGGACCGTGCCTTCTAACAAACAGTCGCACGGACCACAATATCGTCTCACACGAAACAGCCGAAGAGACGGGTGCCTTGCTTGGCTCAGCCCAGGCACTGCTTGCACAGCCCGGATCGGCTCACCCGGATGATTCACGTAGGGTGGGTCAGCTTGCGCAAGGTGTTGGTGAATAATCCGGGTTAAGGCGATCGGCAGGAATTGACTTGCAGAGGTGGCTGCGGCATCCTGCCGCAGTGCCGCAGGACGGCGGCTGGAAGCCACCGCCACGGTGACACTGGGTTCTGCCAGTCGCCCCTGGTTGACCGCCTCGATGAAAACGCCAACGGAGCTTGAATGGCCGCGGTCCGGCAGCGAGAATGACGTCAGTTTCGCCAGAACCTTTGAGGGAGTCGCTCGATGTGGATAACTACTGTCAGCAATGCGGGTTTTGTTCTCAGCGTTGTCTTGACGACGAGTTTGTCAACCGTGTGTCTCGCACAGGACCTGCGGGACAGGGAGTTCAAACCGCAGGTCGTCGTGAAGCACCCGATTCGGCCGATCGTGGATGCACCTGTCGTAGCGGCTCGGGACGTTACCGACGAAGTGGTCACCGATAGCGAATTGGTGCTGGGCGTCGTCGTCAACGGCCAACCACGGGCCTATCCGATCAACATGCTCACTGGTCCGAGTCGCGAGATCATCAATGACGAGCTGGGAGGGCAGGCGATCGCGGCGACCTGGTGACATCTTTGCCACAACGGCGTCGTGTACGACCGAAAAGTGAATGATCAGGTATTAACGTTTTGCGTTTCCGGACAGCTTTGGAACCGCAGCCTGGTAATGATGGACATGCAAACCAAATCGCTTTGGAGCCACATCCTGGGCGAGGCGATGAAAGGCCGACTGAAGGGAAAGCTGCTCACGCCCATTCTCTCCGACATGGTTACATGGGATGCTTGGAAACAAGCGCACCCGGAGACAACCGTGCTGGCCATGCCACGCACGCGTCATAAAGCGTACACCAAGGAGTTCTATCGCGACCCCAGTCGCTTCGTCGTCGGGTTTGTCGGCAATCGCGGCATGCATCATTGCTCGTTCGCCACCCTGAACGAGCATCCGTTGTCGAACGCCGATGCGGGAGGCCTGCCGCTCTTGATTTCATTTGATTCGCAGAGTACTTCGGTACGGATCTTCGCGAGGAAACTCGATGACCTGGTACTCACTTTCGTTACGAACGGTCCAACGATTCGCGACGAACAGACGAGTTCGACCTGGGACCGTGTGAGTGGAGTGGCCATCGACGGGCCGTTGAAAGGGAGGAGCCTTCCTGCTCACGTTGGCGTTGTTTCCTTCGCGAAGGTATGGTCGACATTTCATCCCCAGAGCCGCGCAGTACGCTAGTGCTTTGTCAACTCGAAAAACGGGGGTCAGGCATTGTTTTCAACGACGTCCGTCGTTACTTGCGTCTCAGCCCAAGCCCAGTTCTTAAGCGTGACAAGGCACCAGGGCTACTGAGGGCGCCAGTCTCGCATGCTGCTAATCACGCGAATCTGGTCGCTGGCGCCTAGCCGATCTCCCCCTTGGAACACAGCTCACTTCAACTGCATCGACCATGGAGCGTACCATGATCACAGTGCGTTGACGAAACGTTCTCCAAATTTGTGCAGTCCGCTTGTCGAGGACGGGCACCGTCGAAGCGCAGCAATTCGCGCACGGATTAACTTCATACCAGCTTTGCCCGCAACCCCAGTGGCGGCGGCATTTTGCCGCCGTACTGCGCCCGCGATGCCGCAGTCACCAACATGTGCGCATATCATGCCCGAAGACTCTAAGGTGGCCTGTGGCCACAGCCAAAGAGGGCCTGCATGAACTCAGGGCTGCCCGCCACCGGCCTTGTGCCGGTGGAAGGCACGTTTGCCAACTATCCGCGATGAATGGAAATTCAGTCGGTCGAGCGGAGTTGGTGAATTCAACCAGCACACAGCCGAGACCGAAACAGGCTGCGGTTTGATTCGCCCTCGGCCGACTGCAGGCCAAGTGGATAGGCGTGTTGTCGGCCGTAGTTTGCAGGAGAATAACTGCATCTAGTTGCGAAAGCCAGAACCGCCGACGCGAGGTCGGTGGGGTGATGGGTGATCAGTTAACAAGAGTAGACGACCCCATTAATCGCTCGAAAAGATGCGCGCAACGTGCGCACCATCTTACAGACTTAGACTCTAGGCAAAGGGCCCCTTGAAATCCGCCGGATTCAAGAGCGCGAACATCATCAACGCTGTCGGCCCAATAACGGACTAACTGACGCCAAATCTTCTCGCTTGCGCAAACTTCTCTTCCACGCCAATCAGCTCGTTAAAATCGAGGAAGGTCATCAGACGCTGCTCTTCACCAAGGGTGGTTCCGTCTGCTCGCAGCTTGCGATACATCGTTTCGATAGACCGAGCTGCCGCGAAGAGCCCGGAGAGTGGATAGAGTATCAGGTGGAAGCCCAATTCGGACAGCTCATCCTTGGCCAGCACCGGCGTCTTGCCCCCTTCGATCATGTTTGCAACATTGGGTGCGGGCGAACGCCGACCGATCTCCTCCAGCCGTGCTACGGAGTCCGGCGCTTCGATAAAGCTGGCATCCGCGCCTGCCGCGCAGTGCCGCTTCGACACGCGCGACCGCCTCGTCCATGCCGCTTACCGCCAGAGCGTCGGTCCGCGCGACGATGAAGAAGTCTCGATCTTTCCGGGCCTCCACGGCGGCTCGAATCTTGTAGATGTATTCTTCCCGCGGTATCACCTGCTTTCCCTGCATGTGGCCACACTTCTTGGGCCAGACCTGGTCTTCCAGAAAGCACCCGGCCGCTCCACACGCGATCAGTTGGTTGATGGTGCGGAAGACATTCAGGGGATTGCCGTACCCCGTGTCCGCGTCGACGATGATTGGAATATCGACACTCCGGCAGACTTGCCGAGCACGCTCGACCATCTCCGTCTGCGTCAATAGACCCATGTCCGGTTCACCGATCGCCGTGGCGGCGACCGAATAGCCCGACACGAATGCCATGGGATACCCAACGCGCTGCGCGATTCTCGCCGAGAGCGTGTCGAACACTCCAGGAAAGGCGATCGACCCAACTTCGTCGAGTACTTGACTGATTCTTGTTGTGGCCATGAGCGGATTCGTTCGAGAGACTCTTGGAGCTGTCTGGTGGAGGGGGCAGTTTTTTTCGCCGCACCGCGTTGACCTGAGGCCGTTGGATTACCATCGGACGCCAGAGCGGCACGGTCGAATGATGAACTGCCGCACATCACAGTTGCCGGATCGCCGCTGCCGACGTTATTCGATCTCCTTGATGCGGATGTTCTTGAACTCCGCCCACATCGGTTTGCCCGGCGTGTAGTTGCAGGGCGAGAACGCCTTCGCGCAGAGCCAGCTGCGGATCGTTGTCCGTGAAATCGAGGATCAGCCGGTTGTTGAGATAGTGCTGAATGTGATTGCCCTTGGCGATGATCACGACGTCGTTCCAGTCGTCGAGCTTGAACAGTTCCGGAACTCCTTCTGCGTCGATCAGTGTTTCCGGTGACCGTTTTCTTGCCGTCTTCGCCCCAGATGGCCTTCTCGCCGACCAGGCACATGCGACCTCGCCTGACCGCCTTCGTCGTAGATGAACCCGGCCACGCTCGGCAGCTTGAGCTCGTTGCGGATCTCGTGCTGATAGCCGCGCACGACCCATTTGTTCCGAACCCGGCCGTCGGTGATGTGCTTCGATCGATACTGGATGCCCGAGTTGTTCGTGGCAGTGCAGCGGAACGAGAGACGCAGTTCAAAATCCTTCGTCACGCCGTCCTTCCAGATGAGGAACGTATTGCCCTTGGCCGGGTTCTCGGCGGTCGTCTCTCCGTGAATCGCACCGTCCTTGACCGACCACAGCCGCGGATCGCCGTCCCACCCCGTCAGGTCCTTCCCGTTGAAGATGCTCTTCATGCCGGCCGTCTCGTCAGGAGCGAGCTGCGGACCGTCCGCAGCCAAAGCATTATTGAAAAGCGCGGCCCAGGCGACTAGCGTCGTACAGCGGATCATGATGTACTCCAAGGTATGTGAGGTAAGGATCGGTGAAACAATAACTGTCGGACTTTTTCTGCCACGGGTCAGCCTTTATCGCGGTGGCTTCCCCGCTGATTCGCTTCGCGGCGGGGGAGAAGAGACAATTCGACAGCTATCGCTTCATCGATCCTAATGTAAACCGACCATTATGAACGATGATCGGGCATTCTCAAAGCGGCAGAGTACGACTCTAGGGGGTGGTTTCCCTCCCGGAGAATCCTGGCCACTTGGCTATGAGGGAAAAACAGACCTGCGGTGTTGTTCCGATTTCCGCCGGGACAAGCGGAGTGGAAGGGGGCGGGGCGGGAAGCAATTTTCCGAGCATCAAATACCGAAATTATTCTTCCCATGATCCTTGGGGGTAGGAGCGGCTTCCAGCCGCCATATAGGCCGGCATCGGTTCCTGACGCCTCTTCCACCAGGCGCCACCGCTCCCCCTTGGAAGACCCGTGCACCGAGAGAAAATACCCGCATTGGAACCACTCCCCGTCGTCGCTGGCTGACGCGACAGCTTGCTTTGCGCCACTGGCTTTCTTATGCTGGATCGGCGGCGCGAGTCGATTCTGTCGGAGCTGGTGCGCGGTGGTCTCAAGACGTGCGTTGAGGATCGATGATTTGTATGACTAGTGTCTTGTCAACTCTAAGAATTGGGGTGAAGCGTTGTTCTCAACGGCGTACGACAGACGTCCTCGTCCGTCGAAATGGGCTACCCTTGCGGTTTCGTACATTCGTCTCGGCCCAACTCTAATTCTCTAGCGTGACAAGGCAACCGGGCGGGCGAGACGCCTGCACAGAGTGCTTCTGGCGGGCATGCGTGCCCAACGCTTCTGCACAAGGCGTGGAGACGTGACGATGCGACGGCGGCGGTTCCTGATTCAGCGGTTCCTGGCTCAGTTGTTCCTGGCCCTGATTTTCCGCGGTTTCTTGATGCCGCCCATCGCGGTCTGTGGGGAGGAGCAGAACTCGTTCGAGGCACTGCAGCGCGAATACACCGAGCGGATTCGGCCTCTGACTCTACAATTCTGTCTGGATTGCCATTCCACGGAAGGCAAAGAAGGTGAATTGGACCTGGAACGATTCGCCCGCTTTGACCACGTGCGGCTCGACCCGCACACCTGGCAAAAAGTCCTCGAGATGCTTGACCACGGCGAGATGCCGCCAGCGGACAGCCCGCAGCTGTCCCTGGCGCAGCAGCAGCAGTTACGCGGCTGGACGCGGCGGTACCTCGATGCCGAAGCACGTGCCCGCGCTGGCGATCCGGGACCGGTCGTTCTCCGTCGTCTGAACAATGTCGAGTACACATACACGGTGCGCGATCTGACTGGTGTTGCGCTCGACCCGGCCCGTGATTTCCCCGTAGATAGTGCCGCTGGAGAGGGTTTCACGAACACCGGTGACGCACTCGTCATGTCGCCTTCGCTGGTTACAAAATACCTCGATGCGGCTAAGGGTATTGCCGCTCATACCGTCTTGCTGCCGGACGGTTTTCGCTTCTCGCCAAGCACGACCCGACGTGATTGGACGAACGAAATTGTGAGCGAGATCCAGAAAATCTACCAGCGGCACACCAGCGGTGACGCCGATGTCAGCAGTCTCGACCACTGGACGGTGGCCGACCCCCAGAAGTTGACCGAGTCGGACGGCAGCGTCGATCTCTCCCGCTATTTTGCCGCCTTGATCAAACATCGCCCGCAGCTGTTGGGCGACGCAGACACCGTCGATTCAATCGCTGATCAAGAACGGTTAAATGCGAGATATCTTCGCCGTCTCGCCATGATGCTCCTGCCAATAACGCCGGATTCTCAGGACGTCCATATCGCTAAGCCTCCATCAGACACCAGTGCCGCCGCCCGCGTGCTGTTGGATCACATTCGAAGCCGTCTGCGCGGTGCGGCGCCTGAGCAGGCGGAAAACATTGCAGACGCTGTCCGCGTTTGGCAGAAGCAACTCTGGAAGTTCAACCCGGTCGGACACTTCGGCAGCCTTCGCCCTTGGCAGGAAGCCACGTCGCCGCTGGCATCCTCTGCTGAATTTCGTGTGCCGATCCCAGCGCCAGGATCCGGTGATGATGTGACCCTGAGTTTGGTATGTGGCGCGGCTGGAGACGCAAGCGGGTTGGATCGAGTTGTCTGGCAGAATCCGCGCTTCGAGCGGCCCGGGAAACCGACGGCGCGACTGCGCGACCTGTGCGCGGGTTACATTGTATTGCAGCGTAAACAACGAGAAGCCACCGCTGCGACTTCCAAGTATCTGGCAGCAGCCTTCCAAGCCCGCAGCAACTCCCGGCCAACTGACGTCGCATCGCTGGCTGCGGCCCACGCCGTAGATCCGCTTATCTTGCCGACCTGGTTGGCGTACCTTGGCATTTCGACGGACGGGAATGTCGTCATTCAAGACTGACCTGCGTCAGCCGTTGCAGGGACTGGGTCAACATCCGTTCGTGAAGGGCTGGACGTTGCAGGGGGCTGCGGATCTCTCGTTGGTCAGTAATTCGTCCGACAATAAAGTGAATATTCCCGGCGACTTGAACCCGCATTCGATTGCGGTCCATCCGCAGCCCCAGCGGTGGGTAGCAGTGGGTTGGACCAGCCCGCTCGAAGGTCCCGTGCGCCTCGAGCGCGGGTGCAGGATTCCCATTCCAGCTGTGGCAATGGTGTTGCCTGGTCGCTCGAGTTGCGCCGGGCTGCCCAGCGCCGCACTCTGCGGTCGGGCATCGTCGAATCGGGCGGCAAGGCAACGGTCGATCCGCTGGATCAGTTTCCCGTGCGACAAGGCGACTTGATTTCACTGATCATCGATGCCCGCGATCGGGACCATGTCTGTGACCTGACGGAAATCGACCTGACCATCACTCAAATGGATGGCGAATCACGGGTCTGGTCGTTGTCCGAAGATTGTGCCGACACGATCGACGCGGCGAATCCACACGCGGACCGATTCGGCCATGAGTCGATCTGGCACTTTTTCGCGGGACCCGTCGGCGCCAACGAAACGCGGCAGGTGATCCCTCCTGAGTCGCTCCTGGCACAATGGTTGGACACCAGCGATCGGGAGGAAGCTGCGCAGCTCGCGGTGCAGATTCAAGAACTCGTTACGCGACCCGAAGCACCCGACTCGCCCGCTGATGCCGAACTTCGACGTCAATTGACTTCCCTCGGCGGCCCTATCTTCTCTCCCTTAGATTTTGCGATCCTGGCCACGCGTGCCAGAGAGCAAGAGTTGGCCGACGCCACGTGTGGCCTCGATCCACAGCAGTTCGGTTTCCGCTCAGAAAACGCGGTTACCGACCCGCAGCATTTGGTGGTGAGTGCCCCATCGGTTCTGGAGATTAAGGTACCTTGCAGCGTACTCGCCGGCAGTGAGTTCGTGGTGACGGGAACGTTGCATGAGACGGTGAGCGAGGACGCCAGCGTTCAAATGCAGATCACGTCCAGTGAAGTGTCGGAACCGAATGCATTGCTGCCCGGCATCCCCATTGTGGTTCGCAACGGAAGTAGTGCGGAGGCCGCCTGGCAGAAAGCACTGGGCGACTTTCGCGATTTGTTTCCGGTCTCCATGTGTTATGTGCGCATCGTGCCGGTTGACGAAGTGGTCACTTTGGTCTTGTTCCACCGCGAAGACGAGTTTCTTGCCCGACTCATGCTCAGCGATGCCGAAAGAGCTCGCCTAGATCGACTTTGGGATGAACTGCGATACGTCAGTCGTGACGCTCTGACCAGTGTTGCCGCCTACGAACAACTGATGGAGTTCGCCACACAGGACGGCGACCCGAAGTTGTTCGAGCCACTTCGAAAACCGATCACCGAGCGGGCTGAAATGCTCCAGCGACAATTGGTGGATTCCGAACCGGCTCACCTTGCTCAGCTGCTCGATCTTGCCAGCCTCGCCTACCGGAGACCGCTAAGCGAGCGAGAGACACGTGACCTGCGGGAACTGTATGATTTGCTGCGCCAGCAGCCACTGCCTCACGAAGAAGCGTTTCGGCTGACGCTGGCCCGCGTGCTGGTTGCGCCCCCGTTTCTGTATCGTTTGGAACAACCTGCTCCGGGTGCCAAGCCGAGTGCCGTTTCCAACTGGGAACTTGCCACCCGACTCAGCTATTTTCTGTGGTCCTCTGTGCCCGACAACGAGTTGCGTGAGCTGGCCGCAACCGGGCGATTGAGAGACGCGGAAACACTGCGGCATCAGACGCACCGGATGCTGCGCGAGCCGCGAGTGCGCCGCCTGGCCATCGAGTTCGGCTGCCAGTGGCTTCAGGTGCGCGATTTCGACCAGATCGACGAGAAGAGTGAACGGTATTTTCCCACTTTTGCGACCGTGCGTGGGGCGATGTACGAAGAATCGATCCTGTATTTCACCGATTTCTTCCAACACGATCGATCGGTGTTGAGCATGCTGGAAGCGGATTATACATTCCTGAACGAACAATTGGCTCGGCACTACGGCATCGCTGGCGTGACAGGTGATCATTGGCGGCGTGTGGACGGAGTCGGGAAGTACTCGCGCGGCGGTATTCTTTCGCTGGCGACCGTGCTTAGCAAGCAGTCGGGCGCCTCGCGAACCAGCCCGATCTTGCGTGGCAACTGGGTGTCCGAAACGTTGCTCGGTGAGCGGCTGCCCCGCCCACCTAAGAACGTTCCCCAACTTCCTGAGTCGGTTCCGGATAATCTGACAGAGCGACAACTGATTGAAAAACACAGCTCCGACGCCGCTTGCCGCAAGTGCCATGCTCGCATCGATCCCTATGGCTTCGCGCTGGAGCACTTTGATGCGATCGGGAGATTTCGTCAGCAGGATGCAAGCGGGCACACCATCGACACCGAAACCACGCTACCCGATGGCACTAGCATCGACGGTGCCGACGGGTTGCGCGATTACCTGCTGAACGTGCGGCGAGAGACGTTTATCAGGCACTTCTGTCGCAAGTTGCTGGGTTACGCCTTGGGTCGGGCCGTACAGCTGTCCGACGAACCTCTGCTGGACAAAATAATGGGCGATCTGGTGGCGAACGATTATCGCCTCTCTACCGCAGTAGAGGCCATTGTATTGAGCGACCAGTTTCGCCGCATTCGCGGCCGCGACGCGGAGTGATGGAGTGAGGGGGTGATGGAGTGAGGGGCAACGCCGTGGATGATTCTTCGGGCAGGACTTGCGTGGGGGTGACGATTTCATACGCCGTAGGCGTTACATTCCATGGCCTGGGGTCAGCGAAACCGCAAAGCGGCGGAGCGCCACCCCAGGTTACGGATGGATCCGAACGCTTTACGCCGACGGTGTTACACAGGCTCTACGGTGATGCCGTCGTCTTGTGGAACGCCTTCAGCGTACGTGGATCTGGCGGGTTGTGAATCCAGGATACGCGGCGAAACACCGCGTACCCTGGGCTTTGGGATGTAACCGCTTCGCGGTAAGGAGGCTGGCGGACAACCTGCGGCACACAATTGGATGGGGAAGATGGGGAATGACCATGCATCGCGTTTCTCGGCGAATATTTCTGCGTGGCGTCGGCGTCTCGATGGCGCTGCCGTGGCTCGAATCACAATCTGTCAGGGGCGACGAAAATGCCGTCGCATCCGCTTCCGATCAAGCGCCGTTGCGGTTGGGCGTTTTGTTCGCCGGTAATGGTTTCCATCGCGACCACTGGTGGGCCAAGGGGACGGGCCGGGACCTGGAATTCGGCCAGGTCTTGGCTCCGCTGAGCGATTTGCGCGAAAAGACATTGTTTATTCGCGGACTCTACAACGACGAGGCGTTGAAAGGCAACATCCACAGCTCGCAAACGGGGAATCTACTCTCCGGTGCGCCGCTGGTATCGGGGGGAAGGATTCGTTCCGGGACCAGTTTCGATCAACTGCTGGCCCAACGTTATGGTCGTGGGACCAAGATCCCGAGTTTGGTTCTGGGTTGCGAAAAGGCCAATCCGTCGGTGCACAAGAACTACTCGATGATCTACAGTTCACATATTTCGTGGAGTTCGCCGACGACACCTACTCCGCTGGAAGTCTATCCGTGCTGGCATTCGACCGCCTGTTCAAGGACGAGGCGAGCCAGGCCGACCGGAGTGTGCTCGATGCGGTGCTGGGCGAGGTTCAAAGCCTGCGTCGCAACATCAGTCCGGCTGATCGGCGCAAGTTGGACGAATACTTGAACTCGGTGCGTGAAGTCGAGCAACGGATCGAGCATGCCGGCCAGCGTGGCGAACTGCAAGGATGGCGTCCCACGCTCAGTCAACCCAATATCCCGCGTCCCGCCGACGGGATTCCGCAAGATATCGGCGAGCATATGCGGTTGATGTGCGACATCCTGGTACTGGCCTTCCAGACCGATACGACGCGCATTTGTACGCTCAAACTGAACAATGATCACTCGTCATTGCGGTTCTCGAATTTGGGCGTCGATTACATGATCCATCATCTCCTGTCGCACCAGGAGTCCGACGACTGGTTGAAAGTGAATCAATTCTTTGTGCAACAGCTGGCCTATATTGCGGGCAAGCTGGATTCGATTCAGGAAGGCGAAAACACGGCTCTCGACAATACTCTGCTGCTGTTTTGCTCCAGTATGCTCACCGGTTCGCACGATGCCACGCAGTTGCCGGTGGTCATCGTCGGGCGGGGTGGGGGACAGTTGGACACCGGACGCGTGCTCGACTACCGAGAGCGAACCGACCGTAGAATGTGCAGCTTGTTTTTGTCCCTGATGGACAAATTCGACGTGCGACTTGACACGTTCGGAGACTCCGACACACGGTTGCCCGAGGTGTAGCGCTTGTCTTTACCCACAAGTCCACCGTCGAGTCGGTCCCACTGGAAATCTGCCTGCAGACTACGTATACGGGGCCGCTCAACTCCTTATGTCTCTCGTCGTACTCGCAGCGGCGCGAACGGCGTGCCACACGGGTGTCCGCAGCTTCGGCATGGTAACCTCCAGAGCGTAGCGCTGCGCGACCACCTTCAGGAACTCGGAAGGAATCCGACCGAACGGTAACCATGAACACTGATAAGCTGCTGGAAATCGATCGCCGACATCTCTGGCATCCGTACACGTCGATGACCGATCCGCTGCCCGTCTATCCCGTTGTCGCCGCCCGTGGCGTGCGCCTCGAGTTGGCGGACGGCACGGAGCTGATCGACGGCATGGCCAGTTGGTGGTCCGCCATTCACGGCTACAATCATCCCGCGCTCAATGCAGCCGCGCACCGGCAATTGGACGCCATGGCACACGTCATGTTCGGGGGCCTGACACACGCCCCGGCTGTCCAGTTGGCCGAACGTTTACTGGAACTGGTGCCTGCCGGACTGGAGTGCGTATTTCTCTGTGATTCCGGCTCGGTGTCCGTCGAGGTGGCCATGAAAATGGCCTTACAGTACTGGTCGGTGACCGGCTCGCCCCAGCGTCAGCGATTCCTGACCGTCTACAACGGCTATCACGGTGATACACTGCACGCCATGAGCGTTTGTGACCCGACCACGGGCATGCATCGTCTTTTCCCGGGTGTTTTGCCACAACAGCTATTCGCCGACGCTCCGCCCATGGGTTTCGACCGACCATGCTGCGAAGCGGATATGAGTTCGTTTGTCCGCTTGCTTCGCGAAAACGCCGACACACTTGCCGGCGTGATCCTGGAACCGATCGTGCAGGGCGCCGGCGGGATGCGGTTCTACTCTCCAACATACCTGCAGCGCGTGCGGGAACTGACTCACGATGCGGGCATTCTGCTGATCCTTGACGAGATTGCCACCGGATTGGGGCGCACCGGACGGATGTTCGCCGCCGAACACGCGGGTGTCAGTCCCGACATTCTGTGTGTCGGAAAAGCGCTTACGGGCGGATATCTGTCACTCGGCGCCACGCTCTCGACGCGCGCGGTGGCAGAGCGAGTGAGCAGCGGTCGCCACGTGCTGATGCACGGGCCGACGTTTATGGGAAACCCCTTGGCTTGTGCCGTGGCGCGGGCCAGCATCGACCTGCTTGGACAATCGCCCTGGCAGCAGAATGTACAGCGCATCGAACGAGAATTGACTGAGGGCCTGGCTCCCTGTCGCCACTTATCGCATGTCGTGGATGTTCGTACTCTCGGAGCGATCGGTGTTGTGGAGTTGGACCAGTCGGTTTCCGTGGCACCTTACCAACGAGCGTTTGTCGCGCGCGGCGTGTGGGTGCGACCATTTGGTAAGCTGGTCTACGTGATGCCACCCTATATCATGGACTCATCGGATGTCCACGCTCTGACAAACGCCATCGTCGAACGTCGTACGGGCCAATCCCAACTGAGGTGCGCGGGCCAGGCTCGCCGGTCATTCGTGTTTGGTGTCAGGCTGTTATGACTCAAAGTGCAAACCATCCCGCCCGTACCATCGGATCCAACGCCGGAAAGGCCTGAGATTTCGGCAATATGCACCAGATGTGAATTCCGATCCCTTTCCGATGGCAAACGAGCCTCGAGAACGCGGCTTTACCGGCTACATGGACCGCGAGATTTACCGTTTGAGTCATAAGGTGAGAAGTTCGGATAATGTTTACGTTTTCATGTTGCGAGGAAATCTCCAAGGGGTGACGCACACCAGGTGGATTGATGGATTTTTCGAGGTGGGTAGTCGCAGATTCACGTTTCTTCGTCAACCGCTTTGAACCACGGATGGCAAGACGGACCCACGGATCCTTTGGCAGAAAACACTCCGCCCGTGGGGCCGTCCTTTCTCGTGATGAACGGTTTCCCTTACACCGCACGGCGTCGAAGAACGGACCATGACTGATCAGACCCAAACCTGGCTGGCGGAATTGGAGAGGAGGCTGGACGACCTCGCGGCGCGCGGTCGGCATCGGCAACTGCGAACGGTGACAGCGCTTCCGGCACACCGAATCCAGGTTGGCGATAGGAACTATTTGAACCTGGCCTCGAACGACTATTTGGGGCTGGGCGGTGACCTTGGATTGCACCAGGAGTTCGCTCAGGCCCTGGCAACAGAGAAAAGGCTTGAGCACGTATGCTTCACAGCATCCGCGTCACGCCTATTGGGCGGCGAGCATGCTGCGCTGGCAGCACTGGAAGCATTGCTCACGGAAGCCTATGGCCAGCACCGGAGCGCTTTGGTTTTCAATAGTGGGTATCATGCCAATATTGGTATCCTGCCAGCGCTGACCGGACGTGACGACTTGATCCTTTCTGACCGACTGGTGCACGCCAGCCTGGTCGATGGGATTCGATTGTGTCGGGCAAAATGCATGCGCTATCGCCACAACGACATGGATCACTTGAGCGATTTACTTGCCAGGCATGGCAACAAGGCGAAACGAATCTACATCGTGACCGAATCGTTGTTTAGCATGGATGGTGATATCGCAAACCTGAGAGCATTGGTTGATTTAAAGCAGCGCTACGGTGCCGTGCTGTACGTTGACGAGGCGCACGCAGTCGGCGTACGGGGCACGCAAGGCTTGGGATTGGCCGAAGAGCAGGGACTCACGGACGACATCGACATATTGATCGGCACTTTCGGCAAGGCCTTGGCCTCCGCCGGCGCTTACACCATCGTCGCACCGCCAGTGCGCGACTATCTGATCAATACCGCTCGATCGCTGATCTTCACCACCGCCTTGCCACCGGTCACGGTGTGGTGGACCATCTTCGTGTTGCGCAGGGCCTTGG
The DNA here is from genome assembly GCA_963700575.1 of uncultured Planctomycetota bacterium. Lineage (GTDB taxonomy): Bacteria > Planctomycetota > Planctomycetia > Pirellulales > Pirellulaceae > JAJRVM01. The sequence goes on from CAVOYC010000010.1 coordinate 70,229, forward strand.
ACGCCAGCGACCGACGATCAGCATTGAACGAGTGCATTCGCGTCTTTCGGCAGGCTTTGGGTGGCTCGGAGACCGGATCGCACATCGTGCCACTGGTGGTGGGTGCGGATTCCGCCGCGACGCAGCTCGCGCTACGATTGCGCGAGAAGGGTTATTGGGTCCCCCCTATCCGTCCACCGACTGTACCGGAAGGGACCGCGCGACTACGATTCTCGTTAGGGGCGAGTATGGACCCTGTTGAACTGAAAACCCTGGCGGCAAATGTCCGTAGTCTGAAGGAGAGCATGTGAAATGTGTGCGGTTGCAGGCCGGCAACCGGCCGCGAGCGTTGGTCTTTTTTGCTGGTTGGGGCATGGACGATAGGCCGTTTCGCCGGTTGACGAGCCGCCAATACGATGTGTATGTCTGTTACGACTATCGGAATTTGGAAACAGATCTTCGCTTTGGCTCCCTTCCGAACGCCAATCGTCATGGTACGGAAGTCGGCCAGCCGTTCAAGGCTTGGGGCGCCTACGAGCAGGTCACCATCGTTGCCTGGTCCTTCGGCTGTGCGGTCGCGGCGCAGTGGATGTTTCACCATTCGTGGCCCGTACACGAGGCGTTGGCGATCAACGGCACCGTGACGCCGGAGGACGACAAGGTGGGCATTCCCCGACGCTGGATGGACGCCACAGCCGAAAGTCTGTTGCAGGGGGGGTGGCCGAAATTCGTGCGCCGCATGTGCCTGGACCCAGTGGCTCGCCAGGACTTTGAGCAACACGCCCCCGAGCGTGATCTGCCCGGTGCCGTCGCCGAGCTGGAAGTTCTGCGAACATTGGCACCACCGGCGGATTGCGGTTTCACACGTGCTCTGATCGGCGCGAACGACAAAATCCTATTGCCCCGGAACCAACAGCGCGGCTGGGAGCGGTTTGGGGTACCCGTGCAGATGATAGCCGCGCCACATTATCCTTTTCATATCTGGAACAGCTGGGAGGAGCTGCTGGCGACCTGGGACAAGTGACCTAACCAGTGACCGTCATTTCACCGCTCGACACCACACGTTTCCTTGGAACAACCACCATGTCCGCCACCTCGCAGACTGACATGCAGCAGCTCTTGACCGGCAAAGCGTTGATGGCACAGCGATTCGCGCGGAGCACGCCGACCTATGACGAGGCGGCCATCGTACAGCACGAGATGGCACGGCAATTGGTGCGATTGATCAAACTTGTTGCGAAATCGTGCCGGTTCGAAAAGGTGTTGGAATTAGGTTGCGGCACCGGATTGCTGACCGATCTGCTGGTTCGGAAGTTCGCCATCCGGCAAATGGTGCTCAACGATATCGTGCCGGATCTGGCCCATGCGGCGCAGCGATTCACGATCGGGCGACGAAAACTCCAAGTCGCGATCCACCCCGGTGACATGGAATTGATCCCGTTGCCGGCCAGCCAGGACCTGGTCGCTTCCAACGCGGCGTTGCAGTGGGCCGCCGAGCCTGAAACGATGTTGAAGAAGATGACCGACAGTGTGAAACCGCGTGGGTTGCTGGCGTTCGCTACCTTTGGTCCTCGCAATCTTCAGGAAACACGCGACTTGACCGGTGCCTCCTTACACTACCTGTCACTGAATACTATCCAGACAAAATTGGCTGCGGACGTTGAGCTTATTGAGTGTCAAGAACAGATTCGAACCGTGTCGTTCCAGTCGGCTTACGAGGTACTCCAGCACTTGAAGCGGACGGGAGTTAACAGTGTGCAGCAACAATCATGGTCGCCGCGCAAAGTCAAGCAGTTCTGCAATGTCTACGAGTCCCGGTTCGGCGCGGGTGACATTGTGCCGCTCACCTATCACCCGATCATCGTGGTGGCTCGGCGGCGAGACCGTTGAAGCGAACAGTCAGGTATGCCAGATGATTCTTTTCGTGGCCGGAATTGACACGGGAATCGGCAAGACGATGGCTACCGGCCTGTTGGCGGCCTGGTTCCAGCGTCAAGGGCGCCGCACGATCACCATGAAGCTGGTGCAGACAGGGGGCCTGGGCACCAGCGAAGACATCCGTGTTCATCGATGTCTAATGGGCGTGGACCTGCTTCCAGAGGACCAGCAGCGGCTCACCTGCCCGGCGATCTATCCGTTTCCCGCGTCCCCGCATCTGGCGGCGGCTGTGGCCGGTGAGTCGGTTGACATTGAACAGATCGTCAACTGCGCCGGGCAACTAGCCGCCCGCTATGAGATGATACTGGTCGAAGGCGCCGGTGGCTTGATGGTGCCCTTGACTCGCGATTTGACAACCCTCGACATAATCGCTCGACAGGCATGGCCGGTCGTTCTGGTCACTGCGCCTCGTTTGGGATCGATCAACCACACGCTTCTGTCACTCGATGCCATGCAGACACGCGGCATTCAACTTGCCGCGGTCATCTACAACCTGCATCACACCGCAGCATCCGAAATCGTCGCCGACACTCGAGAGATCATTCAAGAGGCTCTCGCCCGGATGCCGAGTGAGGCACCGGTGATCAATCTGCCAAGCGTCGTGCAGCCGAAAGGCCCCACACAGTGGGACGGTGAAGGCCTGCAGTCGCTGCTGCGATACGCGTGAAGCTGCTTGTTTTTCGGCTGCCAGAGTAGTCACCAAACGTAGAACCACCGGGACGAGCCCGGTGGCGAGGGACTGTTACGGAGACACGCGTTTACGCACACCCATCGCTGCAAAATGGCGCTGTACAACTAACTGCCGACACCTCACGTCTTGGCAATCACATTTCGAAGATGGGCCAACGCTTGCTTGTAGTCATCGGGACCGACATACTCCAGAATCAGCGGGGCGTGGGGCGTCCGTTCGGCCGCCAGTCGGACGAATTCTCGATAATCAAGATCACCTTGGCCAGCCGGCACTCCTCGATCAACGTGCAGTTTGCGATCTTTGGCGTGCAAGCACCCAATCCACGGCCCGAGTTGGTCGAACATCTCACCCAGGTCGTTCACTTCCAGCAGGTTGGCCGGGTCCAGGAGGGCTCGCAGACGGGGTGAGCCGAGCTCTTCCAGATAGACGCGCGTTCGTTTGGCGCTGGCCAGGAAATGGCGATAGAACGGTTCGAATAGCACGGTGGCATCGTGCCGCTCAGCTATTTCGGCCAACTCACGTCCCGTCGCTACCATCATTTTCCAGACTTCTTCCTGTAGGTGGTATTCCACGGGGGGCGCCGGTTCGCTTGGATTGTAGTAGTGCCCCGCTTCCGTGATGAACGTGCGGACGTTCATGTGAGCGCCGACCTTCATCATGTCCTCGAAGTAGGCCAGGTTCGCTCTTCTCTCGGCCTCGTCCGGATGTATCAGATTCGTGTAGACACCCAGGCTGTGGATCGAAATGGCCGCCGATCGATAGGTGTCGGCGATCTTCTTGCAGCGGTCAGCCGTCAGGCCGGACAGGTCGCTGCGTCCGTTGTATTTCCAGTAATTGCTGTCAGTCTGGCTCAGGAATAACTGCACGGTGTGCACTCCATCGGCAGCCAGTTGCTGAGCCAACTGGGCGTTGGAATACGTCGTAAACTGGAACGTCGCGATGCCGATGGTCAGCTCGCGCGCGGGTTGCGCGTGAGTACCGGCAAACGCGGCGGACGCACAGCTAACGGCGGCTGCCGCTGCACCGCTCATCAGCAAGTCGCGGCGGGTGATCGAGGGCTCTGTCATGATTGTGTCTTTCAGCTCTATCGAGGAATGAATGATGGTCGATGGGAAGATGTGGGACACCGCGATCCAAGTCGCGACCGCTTCATTTTCGAATGCAACTCGTGGTGGCCCAAACCTATCGCATACGCGCGGTCGCTCCCAGAAACGCCCGTCACGTCGCTTGATGGTCCGACTTCATTTCGTCTATTCTCCTGCTGCAGGGACAACAAAGTTGGTGACGCCAAGTTCGAAGCGGATCTTACATTCTGCCTCACGCAAGTCACATTTCGATTTCCCCGATCTTCCGTTTCAAGCTCATCGTGTTTCTTCTTCCGAGGTTCTTACACCTCTTGCGGCAACCTGTATCCTGTGCGGCGCTGTCTCGTGCGCAGTTCATTCGCTTCGGCGTCGCCTACAAACTCTTCCTTCACGGGATCCCATTTCAGACGCCGGTTCAGCTCGCGGCAGATATTGACCAGGTGGCAGATCACCTGGGCGCGATGTCCAGTTTCGGCATGCGCCGCCGGCTTTTCACGCGACCGCATGCAATCGGCCCAGTTCTTCAGATGTCGTTGCGCAACACTGGCGACTTCCGAACGATCATCGGGCGGCGGCGCGTCGTGGACCAGTTCCGGTGGATTGCTGGCTAAGCGATTGCGATTAATTTCGATCTTTCCTTTGTCACCGACAAAAATCGCTCCCAGTCCGGGGCCTTTGCCCTGCGGCAATGAAAGTTTCAACAATGTGCCGCTGGGATAACGCAATGTGACCGGGCAGTTCGGACCTTCACCTTCCGGCCACACTTCCTCTGGATCGGTGTTGTCCGTGCCCAGTGCACGCTGAACCTGATCGAATGCGTGCGCCCCCCAACCGGTCACTCCCCAACCCAGTCCGCCCCCATCGTAAGCGCGCCAACGTCCCCAAAGGCCCAGACCGGGATGCAGACGCGGACTGTAGGGCACCAACTCGGTCTGATGGCACCACATGTCCCAGTTCATTTCCGCGGGAGTCGTCTCCGAAGGTAACGCTTGCGCAAGCAATTCCGGCCCGATAAAGTTCGGACAGATCACGGTGTGGATTCGCCCCAGTGCACCGTTCTTGACCAGATCACTACCGAAATTGTTGATGGGGATCGATCTTTGCTGGGTACCCGTCTGGAACACGCGACCGTACTTCTTCTCGGCGCGGATCAAGTATTGACCTTCCTCGATGGTCAGGGTCAGAGGTTTTTCAGCGTAGACGTCCAGGCCGGCCTGCATCGCGTGAATGCAGATTAAGGCGCGGGCATGTGTCGTGGTGGCGATCACCACGGCGTCCAGCTTCTCCTTCTCCAACATCTCCCGATAGTCCTGGTATTGTGGGCATGTTTCGGCCAGCCGGCCAGGTAACGCCTCGGCGGCCCACGTGCGAAACGCGTCGATCTGACGCAGATCACAATCAGCCAGGCCGACGTACTCCAGCTCGGGAGGACTCTCCTTGACCAGGTCACGAGCCCGATAGCCCGGACCAATCAGCCCCACGCGAATACGATCGTTGGCGGCTGGTCGTGACGGTGAGGCCCAGGCTCTGGTGGAAATCAGCGTGGGTACCGCCAGAGTAGCAGAAGTGCCGGCGGCCAGAAAACTACGACGAGTCCATCGTGATCGAGGCACAGGTTCTCTCCTTCCCAGTGATGTTGGACGTTCGCAACACTTCGTCGCCGCTACTCCAGCGGTGTTCACATTATAATCGATTCCCGGTTGTTTTTGCCCGACCCCGCGCCAACAATTGATCGTGCTGCCGCGCAACCGCGTACGACCCGTCAGCTCAGCATGGATTTCCAGCCCTCGCGGGCCGTGCTGGATCAGCAATGTGGGCGCCAGGCCGAAGAGCTGACCGGGCCATGTTGGGACGGTCCTCAAGGAGCGTGCTGAAATACGAGCGTGATTCGTCAGAAAGTAGGTCCCGCTTGCCGAGCGGGACCTGGCAACGGTTGTCGGCGATGTGAGGGGGAGGAAGTGGCAGATGATTTGCCGCTTCGAGGTCCCGTCCGGCAGCCGGGACCTCCCTTTTCGGAGATCTCTCAAAGGGGCTCGCTGATTAGAGCGTCGGGGGGTACTGGCAGCGCCGGTTCACACGGGGCAATCATTTCCTTTCGCCATTTGAATAACCGGTTATCGGGGGGTGCGCGATGAAAGGTCGGAAAGGTCGAAATAGTGTCATCGTTTTGATCGCGTTGTCAGCCGCGATGATTTGGCATGTGACGATTGCTGAGGTTGCGGCGCAAGTTAGCAGCAGGCGTGGCATTAGCTCGCGGGGCATGAGCCCGGTGGGATCGCGAAGTTCCGGTGTGATGAATACCATGAGGCCGACGTATGGCCCGACGTATGGGATGGGTGCTAATGCGGGTGGCCCTTTGAATTTTGGGTACGTGCCCAACTTAGGTGGGCCAGTCATGTACTTCGATTCTTCTGCCTTCGCTCCGTTGGGTGATTCCACGTTGCAGGGCAATATCGGTTCGCAAGGCGACATGTCTTCGCAGGATGCTGGGGCACCAGCCGGCTTCCGACCAACGATCCGACCACGCCTGGATATTTCGGATCGCGATGCCATGAATTCTAACGGCATATTGAAGAACATTCGCGACGTGGTTCTGGAGCAAGTGGCGCGATGCCCCGAAAAACCATTCACTCCCGAATGGTACTCGGCACACGGATCGGTTGTGCCGGCTCGCACCAAGTCAGGCAACTCCTATTACAGCAGTAGTTGGGACGAGGTTAAGGAGTGGGTCGGACTGGATGCTCAGCCCCAACGTTACGACTTCCGGCCCGATGAAAGGGGGTTGATCTTTGTTTACCAGGACGACGTCGCTCGGGAACGCGCGGTTCGACGCACGCAGGCAGGCCATGCAACTAGCCACGACTGCACTTTCGCCGGTTGACGAATCGCCGGGATTATCGCTGGGCGTTTTCGCTGCGGTCCCACCGGTGGACCAACCCGTCACGTCTCTGCTGCACCTGGTGGCCGAAGCGTCGGGATCCATATCCGGTTATCAGTATGATTTCTCCAACGATTCGGTGCAGCCGCTCAAGGGAGCCATCGACAGGTCTTCGCAGCGTGCCGCCTGGCAGGTCGGAAATGATTTTGCGGAAGTCGGTTTGAAAAATCTCACCGAAGACGTGGCCCGGTCATTGCTGTTTCGTAGCGACGGATGGACGCAGGCATGGATCCTGATGAGGCTGCCCGAATCGCCGGTGATTTCCCAGACGCCGGACCAGCAGTGAGGAATAGCGGTAGGATGCCAAGCTCGCCACGCGCGCGGCCTGGAGATCGACTTCACGTTGTTCGGCCCAGGCAACGAGGTCCTTGGCGAACTTGGCACGCCCCTCGTGTCATCCGGCTATCGCCGGGGCAGGCATTGACACGCTATTTTGCCCTCACCATACTCAGCCGTGCCAGTCGAGCACATCTGTTACCGGACGATGGCATGTATGTGAACCACTGATTGCGGCTGGCGGCTGCATGCAGGTTGCAGATTCTTCAGACATCTGACCATTTTCCAAAGGTTGTTCCACATGTCGAAGATTCGTTTCATTCTTCTGGGAGGATTTCTCGGCGCGGGAAAGACGACTACGATCGCACGGTTGGCACGAGCGTATCGCCACGAGGGCAAGAATGTTGGTATTGTCACCAACGATCAGGCGGCTGATCTGGTCAACACACACAACCTGCGAGCCCAGGGCTTTGAAGTCGGGGAAGTAGCTGGAGCCTGTTTCTGCTGTCATTTTGACGACCTCACAAAAGCGGTCGAGCAGTTGGAAACGACCCAGCGTCCCGATGTGATTCTGGCCGAACCCGTGGGCAGTTGTGCGGATCTCGTGGCCACCGTCATTCAACCCCTTCAACGACTGTTCGGTGAAAAATTCGATGTCGCCCCGTACGGCGTGATCTTGAAGCCGTCACACGGTCGAAAAATCCTTCGAAATCAAGCGAAAGCCGGTTTCTCGCCCAAGGCGGCTTACATCTTCCGCAAACAACTCGACGAGGCGGATTTCATCATCGTGAATCGGATCGACCAAATGGCACCCGCTGATGTTGATGAACTCGTCGAGCTGATCAGCGCTGCAATACCAGGCGTGCCCGTGTTGCGTTTGTCCGCGCTAACGGGTGAGGGGTTTGATGAGTGTCTGCAGATGCTGGATCAAGACGGTGCGTACGGTTGACGCATACTCGACATTGACTACGATGTGTATGCTGAAGGAGAAGCGGAACTGGGCTGGCTAAATAGTCGCTTCCACGTTCAGGCCGGTCATTTGTTCTCCATGGATGACCTGCTCGTCGACGTCGTGGAGCGACTGAGAAAGTCATTGGCCGCATGCGGAGCCGAAACGGCTCACATCAAAGCGATTGGACTCTGGAACGGTTTCCACGCCGTGGCCAATTTGACGAGCAGCGATGGACAGGTAGAGCTGTCGCGTCAATCGGCGTGTCGCACTCAATCGACGGACTTGATCGTCAACGCGCGTGTTGCGATTGCACCCGAGCTACTTCAAGAACATGCCGCTCGGGCGGTGACCGAAGCAGGCAGCGAAATAGAAGCTGCCGCTCGTCAATTGGATTCGCGAAGCCTGCGTCCCGGCAGGCCTGTGCCGACACACCGCTATGCGGAACCACTGCCGTAAGGCCTGGTGGCGGCATGTGGGGATACTTCGAAAAGTGGGCCAGTGAAAAAGCAAAAAGTCAAACTGTAAATCACGCGGTCCACGTAGCCGGTAGAGCTGCAGTTTTTGGCTCGTTTTCGATTCCGCATTTTGCACTTCACACCCGCTTCCCACCCCGGTGCCCGAGTCATTCGCGACCCAGTGCGCCGTGTTTCGGGCAACGTGCGCTTAAGCCTAGTTGGACAGCGCCACTTTCACTTTTAAGATCATCTTATGCTCTTATTAGCACGGGCTTTATCGCCACCGGGCTTGTCCCGGTGGTAGAGCGTTTGACAACTACCGTCGATCTCGGCCACCCATGAATTTCCTACCTGCCGGCCATCGCAGGAGGCGGCGATGGCCGGCAGGTAGGTTTGTTTTTCGGCTGCCAGAGTAGTCAGCAAACGTAGAACCACCGAGACGAGTCCGGTGGCGAGGGTCCGTTACGGAGACACGAGTTACGCACATCCATCGCTGCAAAGTGGCGCAGTGCAACCAGGCACTTGTGAATAGTCCGAGCCAAAGGTGCACGTGGATGCTGAGAGCCGCGCGCGGACCGTCAGACGCGGGAATGGTCGCCTGCAAAGTTTGCCCCACAAAGTACGCGCCCTACAGTCCCGGTTGGGGCGGCAGCACGGGGGCGTCAAACGCTTTGGCGGCGGTCAGCTTGACCGCCCGTTTCCAAACCGCATCGGCAGTGGCAGCGAACAGCGTGTTCCCATGCAACCGCAAGTAACAGACGCGACGGCCGTGTCCTGGCTTGGGCACGATCAAATTCACGCGGCCGGGCTGGTCGCAGATTTGGATCCCGCTCTCGGTAGCGCTCAGTAGCCACCCTTCGGAACTGGTGCACATTCCGTCCGCATGGCTTTCCGTCCCCAGGGACGGCAGGTGCAAATGAAAATACGGTTGCTTGTATTTCAGACTTCCGTCCTCCGAGATCTGGTAACTGTAGATGAAACGCCCTGGGAAGTGAGCCACGTATAACAATGTTTGATCAGGGCTGACCGTGATTCCGTTGCAGCCGTCGAACGTGTCCACGGGTTTTGATTCGCGCGTCGCCGGGTCAACGTACCAGATCTGTTTGCTCTGCGGATCAGTGACATAGATGGCGCCATTGTGCAGTACCACGAGGTCGTTGCTGGCAAAACCTTCGGCGATGACCTCCGGTGTCCCGCTTTGCAGGTCCCAAGCCAGGATCTTCTTGATGCCGCTACACGCGCCGTAGAGGCGCCCGTCAGGGCCCAAAGCCAGTCCGTTGGCCTTGCCCGTCTGCTCCACAAACAGTTCGGGTTCGCCCCCGGAACGGACCCGGTAGATTCTGGAGGCCGGCACGTCGCTGAAATACAAAGTACCGTCACGCGTCACCGCCAACCCTTCAGCCCACTGGTAGCCTTCACCAATCAATTCCCAGTCGGCACCGTCCACCAACAACTCGCGTGCTCTGCTCGAAGAACGATCCAGGTGCGTGGCCACCGGCTGCGGATAGTCTTTCCACAGCCAGCGCATGGCTTGCGGAAAGATCGCAGCTCCATGCTTCTGGTTGTGACCGTCCTCGCCCCACACATGCTGCACTTCGTAACCGGCCCACCGCAGCGCCCGGTTCATGGTTTGATTCTCCATCCACCAGTCGCCGCAGTAAATGTTCAGATCGTTGGTTCCATCTTGCAGGAAAACGCGCAGCGGTTTCGGTTCGGTCTTTCTCACTAAAGTGGCCAGTTCATCACCGCCACGCAAACCGACATAGGTTCCAATCATCGAATACACCCGGCGAAACGCATCCGGCCGATTCCAAGCCACCGTAAACGCGCAGATCCCGCCCGAACTGGCGCCGCAAATACCCCGGTCGTTGGGATCCGAACTGATACGCACGCCATGCTTGGATGCGACAAACGGCAGCATCTCCTCGATCAGGAACCGCGCGTACCGGTCACTCACGTCGTCGTATTCCAAGGACCGGTTGAACCGTGGCAGGGCCTTCTCATGGGCGGCGGGGACCACACCCGGATTAATGAACAATCCGATCGTGGGCGGCATCGCACCTTCGTGAATCAGGTTGTCAAAAACGATGTGGGCCCGTGCCCCTCGATTGTCGCTGCAATACCCCTTGCCGTCCTGGAATACCATCAGCGGCGCGGGGCCGTCTGCGACCGGCTGAGCAGGAAGATACAGCCAGTAATCCCGCTCGGTGCCTGGGTAGATACGGCTTTCCCGATACACCCCTTGGATCAGCTGACCTCGCGGGACACCATCCTGCCGCAAGGCTTCCGGCGGAATGGGATAGGTGATTGTCTCCTGTCCGTGAAGCAGAGCCCGACCTGCTAGAGACAGGAACAAAACACAGCTGATTGACAGGATGCGGTACATGGAAGCCCTTTCTGAGGATGTATAACGGAGTAGAGCAGGCGATCAGCGTGCGGAATCCCTCGTCGGAGAAGAACTTGGGGCTCTTTTCTCGCGGAGCACCTCCCCACACGGCAATTGTGATATCTTTCGGAACGTGGTTCCAGGATCGCGTGAAGTCGCCCTTCACGAGATAATGGTCGCCGTGCGCATTGTGATGGGGATCGAGCATATCGGACCACACGTAGACCTCGACCTCGGGCAAATGACGGCGGAGGATCTCTACCTGCCGCGAAATACATTCACCCAGCAACTCGCCCATATTGCGCCCGCGCAGGCTTTGCATGTGCCACCCATCCGCACTTCGTCCGTGTTCACGAAAACACGCCGGCGATGCAGTCGCTGGGCCAACAATGCGGCCTCGTGATCAAAGATCTCGCATACTTCGGGCTCGCATATATCAATAGAAAAACTGCACAGATGGCCAAGACGAATACACGTTGGCCCGCCGTCATCGATTTTCCCCGCCGACTGGGGAATGATTGTATCATGTGAGCTCTCCTGTTGATGTGGAAAACCAATTCGATAGCCGTTGAACCACCTCTTATGATAACGTACCTGGCAGGATTGCGCGACAATTCCGGTTGGCTTACAACACTCAACCAGGACTCTTCACGATCGGCCCGCCGATCCGACTGCCTCCGCATTGCTGCAACCCGCCTGGTCGCTTCCCCCGGTGTCCATCTTCCGATACATTGACTGGGGTACTACATACCGAGGAAGGAGATCGAATATGAACTTGGTGCGAGCACGACTTGCTGTCGCAACGTTTTCTGGGCTACTCATATGTAGCCTGCTGTTTTCGCTGCTCCCAGCATCCGCGATAGGTGGCGACCTGGCCGAAGAGTTGAAAAGCGTCCCGTACAAGATCGTCTACGAAACGTGGCAGGACAATAACTGGGAATTGTTTGTCGCCCACGCGGACGGATCGGAGCTGGTCAACCTGACAAAGACTCCCGACCTCCACGAGTTGTATCCACATGCCTCGCCCGACGGCACGAAGGTTTGTTTCGTGTGCGATGAAGGAACCGGTCAGGACAAGATCCGTAACGTTTATTTCATGAACCTGGATGGCACGGGGCGGACGTTGGTGGCACGCAATGCGCGACAACCCTGTTGGAACCCGGACTCCACCGCCATCGCCTACCTGAGGGGCGAGGTCGACAAGTTCACCTACACGGACTACGCGACCAAGGGTCTGTCGATCTATGACTTGGCGAGCGGTCGCACCACCGAGCATCCGAACCAAGGGCTTTTTCATCTCTACAATCTTTGCTGGTCTCCCGACGGAAAATGGTTCGTCGCGACGGTGCACGCGGGGATGGGGTTCAAACATGCAATCCTGGCATTCGAGGCGAACGGCACCGCCGTCCATGACCTCAAGATCCCAGGGTGCCGGCCCGACATCAGCTCGGACGGCAAACGGATTGCATGGGGTCCTAGTGATTGGGCACTAAGGGTTGGCGAATTGGATTTTTCCGGAGACGTTCCGCGCGTTGTGAATGTGCGCGACGTTGCGACCAGCCAGAAGCCAAACAAGATCTACCACGTCGATTGGTCGCCGGACGGCAAGTACATTGCGTTCAGTCGTGGGCCCGACAAGAATATCCTCGGGGTGATACCCGAGATCGTCGGCGCGAAAGCTCGAGGTTGGGACATCGGGGTCGCTGATGCGTCGCAGACCGACCGATCGATGATCATCACCTCGGACGGCAATTGCAACAAGGAACCGGATTGGATCCCGCTTCCCACGGATAGGTCACGGAAGGACACTCCATGAGGCACACAGGTTCTGCACGGGCGCTCACGGCATCGTGGATGTTATTCGTATTGTTGTGGGCCAGTGCCTGCCAGAGGGTGGATCGAACGACACGCGCTCCGACGGTACCGCTTCGCAGACCGCGGAACCCGATGTTATGATCAGTGACAGCGGAGTGGAGATGATCCTGATCCCCGCCGGTCGTTTCACGCTGGGCAGCGATGGGGGTGATGCTGATCAGCGACCGGCCCACGAAGTCGAACTCGACGCTTTTCTCATGGATCGCTATGAGGTGACGCAGTCGGTCTATGGCAATTTGGACCCGATTAACGGTTCTCACTTCAAGGGCCCCGACCTGCCGACGGAAATGGTCAGCTGGGGCAAAGCCGCGCTGTACTGCAACCTGCGTTCGGAGGCCGAAGGCCTGCAGCCGTGCTACAACGAATCAGGCGAGTGCGATTTTGAAGCCAGCGGATATCGATTGCCGACGGAAGCCGAGTGGGAGTATGCCTGCCGCGCGGGCAGCGAAGCGCCTATGGCTATGGCCCAGATCCGGGGCAGTTGAGTCAATATGCCTGGTTCGCCGCAAACGCGAACAAGAGGACTCATGAAGTGGGCAAGAAAAGGCCCAATGCTTGGGGTCTGTTCGATATGCACGGCAACGTGGCGGAGTGGTGCAATGACTTCTATGACGCGGACTATTATCAGCAGAGCCCGGCGCAGAATCCGCGTGGTCCGTCGGCAGGTGAGAAAAATGTGCTGCGAGGAGGTCATTGGGGTGCGAGCGCGGAGGTGTGTAGATCGGCCGTTCGAATGAGCGAAGAACCTGGGTTCTCAGACGCCTGTTTTGCACGCGACGCGATTGGCTTTCGTTGCGTGCGTAAGGCGCCGTCGGGAGCAACCGTCTCTGTCGTGAACAAGTAGACTCCCGAGATCGCTCGATGCTGTTCCACACCTGGACTTTCCTCGTTTTCTTTCTCGTCGTGTATGCGGGCTATCTGCCCCTCAAAGGGACCCGATTCAGACTGCCCTGGCTGCTGACCGCTTCCTATGTCTTCTATGGATGGTGGAATCCCATCTACCTGCTGTTGATCATCTGGGCCACGGCCGTCGATTTCTTTGCCGTACAGGCCATGGCCGTGACGCGACACCGAAGGCCGTGGCTGGCATTGAGCATTGTGAACAACCTGGGGCTGCTGGCCTTCTTCAAGTACGGGACTTTTGTCGTCGACAATGTGAATACCCTGGCTGAACGTCTGGGAGTGCCGTTTGCGCTGGCTGACCCCAATGTGAGTTTCCTCAGCACCGCCGTGAACAGCGCCCTGGGCTGGCTGAACGTGCCGTATCAAGTTCCCACGTTCAGTTACCTGCTGCCGGTGGGCATATCGTTTTACGTTTTCCAGTCGATGAGCTACACGATCGACTTCTACCGCGGGCGGATTGAACGGGAGAACAGTTTCATTCGGTACGCGACTTTCGTGTCGCTTTTCCCGCAACTGGTGGCCGGCCCCATTGAGCGAGCCAGCAATCTGCTCCCGCAGCTTCGATGCCCCGCGCAGATCCACTGGGAGGACGTATCCGACGGCTTGTCGCTATTTGTTGTGGGATTGTTCAAGAAAATCGCCTTGGCAGACTATTTGGCACTGTACGTTGACCCCGTCTACGCATCACCTGCCGATCACCACGCGCCGGCTTTACTGTTGGCAACGTTCGCCTTTGCCTGGCAGATCTATTTTGATTTCAGCGGTTACACGGACATGGCTCGAGGCATTGGACGCCTGCTAGGTATCCGCCTGATGTTGAACTTCAACAACCCCTATCTGGCAACTGGCTTAGGCGACTTCTGGCAACGTTGGCATATTAGTCTTTCCACCTGGTTTCGCGACTATGTCTACATTCCCTTGGGTGGGAATCGCCATGGCGAATGGCGTACTTACGTGAATATGGTGCTGACCATGCTCATCTCGGGCCTGTGGCACGGTGCCATGTGGACGTTCATTCTTTGGGGTGGCGTGCACGCGGCGGGACGAGTCGTGACTCGCGAGCTGGAGCAGACGGATTTCTATCGACACCATGTGCCGCTGCTGGCAAAGCAAGTTCTCACGTTCTCGCTGGTTATGCTGGCGTGGGTGTTCTTCCGAGCTCAAAACGTGACGGACGCCTGGCTGATAGTGACACGAATCTTCACCAGCGGCTGGACGGACCCCGCCTTTCCCTGTCTGTTGGCCAGCCTGGTACTGAGCGTCTGGATTTACCAATACGTTTATGAATCCCGTTTACACAGGTTGCTGATGATTGCTCCCGTGCGCATCATGTTGGTTGTCGCCATGGTGTTGTACATGCTGTTGTTCGTCACCGCGGGGAATCAGGAATTCATTTACTTCCGTTTTTAGAGCCGACAAAATGCCATCCCGCGAAAAGACAAAACGGACCCACCAGGCCGCGGTTGAGACGCCCGAGGTCCGGTTCGCTGCCAATGCCGTGCGGTTATCAGCACTAGAGTGGTTTGTGGCCGTGTTACTGATTGTTTGCGCATGTGGGTCGATCCCGCGATGGTGGCAGATCGTGGAAAGTCCCAGCATCGGCTCCGACTATCGCATACCTTTTTCATTAGGAAACGACTACTGGAACTATGCGAACGTGCCGCCAGGTGTGCAAATCCGACGCAACCTTAATGGTCGGTGATTCCGTTCTTTGGGGCCATTACGTCGATTGCGACGGGACCTTGTCGCACTGCCTGAATGAACGATCCGCGGGGCTCCGGTTCGACAATCTGGCTGTCGACGGCATCCATCCGGTCGCTCTGGACGGGCTGGTCCGGTACTATGGCGGGGTCATCCGTGACAGACGCGTGATTGTCAACTGCAACTTGTTGTGGATCAGTTCGCCACGTCACGATCTTTCGACTGTGAAGGAAGCGGTTTTCAACCATCCCGCACTGGTACCCCAGTTTCGACCGTGGATTCCCTGCTACAAAGCTTCCGCATCCGAAAGGCTGGGCATCGTCGCCAGTCGTTACGCTGCGATATTCGGCTGGGCAGACCATGTCAGGATCACCTATTTCGATAGCGATGACCTGGCCACATGGACGCTTGACCATCCCGACGACAACCCGCTTCGACAAGTCACCTTGGAGCTCCCGTCTCCCGATCAGCCACCTTCACCAAAGCCCGATCCCAGGCCCTGGACCGACAAAGGTCTGCGCCGCGTGACTCCCGACTGGGTGCCGCTGGACGAGTCACTGCAGTGGCAATTCTTCCGTCAGACTATCCATTTGCTGCAACAACGGGGCAACCAGGTCTTCGTACTGATTGGACCTCTGAACGAGCACATGCTGACCGAGACCGGGCGGGCCGAATACACTCAGCTTAAAGAGCAAGCGGCCGCGTGGCACGCACAGCAGGGTATCCCACACTTTGCTCCGGCAGCGCTACCCAGTCCGCTGTACGCGGACTTGAGTCATCCGACGGCCGACGGCTATGCGCAGCTAGCTCGGGAGATGCTGGAACAGGAGGCCTTGCGGTCGTTCCTCAAGCGGCAGAACCGGTATTAGCCCCGATACCGTTTAGCGAAGCGCTGGTAGATAGGTTTGCGATACGAGTTGTTATGCCAGCATGTTCGTGCTGTCGCCATATCTGGTTTGCCGTTGGATGCTGTCATGGCTCTATTCCACGGTATTGGTATGAGCCCCGACGTTCAGAGGCTGTCTGGCTGCTCAGCGTCTGGCAGCTCGCAGGGACGACGACGCTGTCTAGTTGTACAGCGCCATTTTGCAGCGATGGATGTGCGTAAACGCGTGTCTCCCTAACAGTCCCTCGCCACCGGGCTCGTCCCGGTGGTTCTGCGTTTGGTGACTACTCTAGCAGCCGAAAAACGAACCTTGCCGCCGGCCCTCGCCGCCTCCGGCGGCGAGGGCCGGCAGCAAGGAAACTCCTGGGTGGCCAAGATCGACGGTAGTTGTCAAACGCTCTACCACCGGGACCAGCCCGGTGGCGATAGAGCCCGTGCAAACAAGGCTTCAAGAGGATCTCAAAAGTGAAAGTGGCGCTGTCCAACTAGATACGCGAAAAACCGGGGCGCACTGGTGCGCGCGGTTTGGACAGCGACTAGCCCGACCCGCCCGAAGCCTCATGATCCTCGAACGCGAATTCAGTCATCGCACGAAAGTCAGCCAAACCGAGGCAAAACTGCGCGCGATCGCCTGTCGAGCAGTCAGACAGCCTCTGAAGCGCGGGGCTAATACTCGCCGTCCCGGTGCTGAGCGCACGGGGCTAATACGTTTCGCCACACCATCGGTGAACGTACGCTTCGCGACAGCATCCGTCAGCGGGCTTTCGAAACAACTCCATACTACAGGCCGAATGGTTCACACTGGCGGGCAGCAGAGCCTTTTGGATTCTCACCAGGAGAGCTGGTGGATTACCGTGAAATATGGTGGGCCCGGACGAGTGTGCGACATCGCGTCCACGCGGCGTCACGCCGCTTGTTGCCTCGCGCATCCCCTCAACGGTCCGGTTATCAGTGTGTCAACTGGGCTGCCACTACCGGTCGCGAACAGCCTTTTGAACCCGTGGCCCGATTTATGATAGACGGCACCGTCCACTCGGGAATGTTCATCCTGATTCGAGCCGGTCGCAAATAGTCCGCCGGGAGTGAGGCTGGCGTGGATGTGCCGGATGGCCGCGCGGAGTTCTTCGGCGACAAAGTATTTTAGATGGAGTATGTTCATGGCCCGCACGACATCAAACGGCCCTTTCATCGGCTGCCGAATATCGCATCGCTGGAAATGGAAACCGACACCATCCTGCGATAGCTGCTGGCAGTCTGGATGTAACAACTCAATGCGCTCGACCTGCACCGTCGAATCCTGCTCGCAGTATTGTCTCCACAGCTGCTGGCACCGCGTCTGCAACAGCCAGCCGCGGATCAACGAATTCACGGGGTAGACGAAGACGTTTTCCCGCTTCTGCAGGTTAAAGACGAAAGGCGGGTATACCAGTTGCAGCCATTCTCGCGTCCACGGGTCCAGGACCAGCGTCAGTCTTCGATTCGGCTGCGAGATTGCCACAACGTCCGGCGCAAAGTCGGAGGCCAAATAGGTCAAACGCTCATCAAGAGAGTCCCGCAGAAGACGATAGAAGTCCACGGCGGTGACACCATTTGAGACGGCCACATCGTGCACGCGAACATGCGACTCGCCAAAGCGTGACTGGCGGATCAGCCGCGCAATCTCGCGGTCAAAACCTCCAAATCGGTGGCGATAGGTTCTCTTGAAGACCTGGTCAGCGCCTGCGAATCGGCACAAGATCAGCTGCAGCAACCGGTCGCGGTCGGGGTGCGGGGACCGGCTGACTTGAGGATACAGGGTCACCGCCACGAACTTCCGCCGTCCCATCCGGGTGTCAAGGAGGCGGGGATGCAGGTCCTGCAACCGATGTACGCCAAACTTGAGCATTTTCCCACTCGCGTGATGACAGAACGTGGAATTCAGAAGCGCAGGATTATGCTCGACTTCCCCTGTGGGAAGCAATACCAGTTGACGCACGTTGATTACGCTTTCACGTCCCCATCGCCCGGGCACGAAAATCGCCATCAAGCCAGTACGACTGTTTGATTTTGCAAACAAGACCTCGTCCAGCTTGCCTGGACGGTGAACCTGACTGATCAGCTACCGCGATGAGCCCCTCTCCCGCTTTCCTTTCCCACCCACGTCGCCGCCTCCCGGCGGCGACGTGGGTGAGAAAGAGAGCCTTGTGGGGCGGTTCGGGTAGCCTGCCAGTCAGATTCACCCACCGCACAGGGCGGTGGGAGTCAAAGTCAAACAGTCGAGACCAGGTGATCCAGCGTGATCAACCGGCGACCAGGTTGCTTACAGCGGAGCCATCACACCCAACCCAAGCTGTAGAGCGCGTTCGTAGACGTAGGCGGCGGCCGCGACGTCCTGCACCCCGACACCCACCGATTTAAACAACGTGATTTCATCGTCGGAGCACCTGCCCGGTTTGGAACCGCATATGACGTCGCCCAACTCTGTATTCACGTCCTCGCGTTTGAGCAGCCCATTCTCGATGGCCACGATCAGATCCCCTGCCTCTTCCAAGACACTGGCCCGATGGTTGACAACGATTCGAGCCCGAGCGACAGTCTGCTCAGGGATTTCCTGCACGTGAGGCTGATAGGATCCAATGGCGTTGATGTGTACACCGAGGGGCAAGTCGCGATCTTCGAATACGGGAGTGGCGGAGGGGGTCGCCGTGCAGATCACGTGAGTTTCACCAATCGCTTCTGACGGTTCAACAGCACACAGCACTTCCATGTCCAGGCGTTCTGACATCTCGCGGGCAAATGACTCGGCAATCTCCGGGTGAGGGTCTACCACGAACACGCGACGGATTGATCGCGCACAGCAGATCGCCTCCAACTGCGTTCGTCCCTGCACACCGGCACCGTATATCGTTGCCTGGGTGGCGTCTTTTCGAGCCAACAGGTCCGTGGCAGCTCCGGATGCAGCACCAGTGCGAATCGCCGTCAACGAGGCGCCGTCGAGCAGTGCGAGCGGGCTACCGTCGGAACCGTCCACAAGTAGCATCACGGACTGAATCCGCGGCAGTCCCTGGGCGACATTCTGGTCAAAAAGTGTGACAACTTTCAGCCCCAGGCGGTTTTGCGTGGGCCAATATGCTGGCATAAACAGGGCCGTACCGTGATGCTTTGGCACGTCGATCTGGGACCGCAACGGGAGCACCGTTTCTGCACGCGACAATGCCACAAAAGCGGATTTCATCACCTCGATCGCATCCTTCATGGGCAGTGCCTGCCGCACGTCGCTGGCCGACAGAATTCGAATCGATCGCTGCTGACTCATGGATGGACTCTTCGGTAGTCATGGTCTTGTGGCACCGGCCACTGGACCGATGCTATCTCGATCACTGCTCGAGGACACGGGCTCGATCAACGCTCCCAATTCGCCAACGGACGAATCTGCAAGTCGTCAGCCACCGAATCGGTGCAACTGCCGGGCGTGGCCAGCACGACGATGGTGAGTTCTCCCGAGGGCGGGACAACGCTGTCAAAAGCGACCATGCGCGTTCCCCGGTTGGGCGAATCCCACTCGTGGCGTGGTGTGGCAGTATCGATCTCCCGCCATGTGACGTCGGAAGGAGAACGAATCTTCAGGGTCAGCGTCGCGTCGTCTTGTCGGAGCGTGATCGACGCGGCATCCTCTGCGTCTATGCGGCCCGGCGTGATCATGCCCCATCGCACCGTAGCACCAGGCTTCAAGCCCACCAGATCGTCCTGAATCAGCACTTCTCTCGACGGCAACAAGGCGACGCCCCGCTTCACCGAAGAGGCCTGGCCCGCATAGACCGCGCTCATGTCAAGAACAGAATGTGGCCAATCAACATTTTCAGAGAAATCAATGATCGTTCCAGTCCCTGAAGCACGCTGCAATTGATCGTTGATGACCAAAGTATTGTGACCGTGATTACTCTGCCGAAATATGGTCCAGCGATCCGAGTTTTGTGCACTGCTCCACAGGTTCATGCCACGTGACTCGATACCGTGATACCCTTCGGCTCCCAGGTCCATAGCCCAGCGTACTCCATCTGCGTCAAGCACGAACGAGCCCGTATCCATCTGGCCATGATTGGCCGACGGAGATCCCCCTTTCAGACCGACGAACGTGGCATTCGGGTCGCCCCATGAGCTTCGATGGATCGTAATCGGCACATGCCCTTCACCATACCAGTGCAACGGCATTCGGATGTCCTGTGACCGGGTATCCCCTTGCAGCCAGAGCAACACGAGCGGCAGCAAACGTCCACCGTAGGAAGCCGCATTGCCGCGATCGAGCCTGGCAACGACGCTCTTCAAACGCGCCGCGTTCACCCAACAACCAATCGGATCGGTCAAAGCGATCCGCAAACCAGAACAGAACAGGCTCGACGCTGCGACCGGCCCCTCCATCGGCATAATTGAAGGAAAGACCAGACGGCCCGCACGCCAGGGCAGGGTACTGGCCCGTCTGATCGAAGCCCGGTGCTTTCGTGAGCCCGAAATCGGACCCCAGGGCACTTTCCAGCTCAGCGATCAGCAACACGTTGTAGCTCGTTCCGTAAGCCCAATAGCCTGGTCCTTCCGGATAACTTCCCTTGGGCGCGTAGGCAGCCATCGAGACGGTGACGTTTTGCAATGCATTGTGCACCGTCCGTGCGGCCAGATCCGGTTCGTCTTCCATCACCGCCAACGCACCGGCAGTCAGTCCGCCGTGGCAGACTTGCCCCCAGTTGTTGCGAGCGCGAACCCAGCCCTTGTGTCGCGTTACGAAGGGAAGTGACACGCCCTTCTCAACAATGGCGTGGCGGATCGTTTCCCGGTTACCTTCGCTGAGTCTCGTGAAACAACCAGTCGTAGCCGATGGCCAGCGCAAAGGTCATCTCGGCAACGTCGAGGAAGTGGCTGGGGTTCCAGTCTGTGAAGGCGGCGACTGCCAGCATTTCCTTTTCACCACGCGCGGCATATTTCTGGTCGCCCGTTAAATGGTACGCCATCGCCAGGGTCAACACGCGTTTGACACAGCTCCGTGATTGTCCCAGTAATCGTCGCCCCTGGAGCGTCCGCGTAATAGGCTCCACATCCAACAGCGCATCGGCTTGCCGAACGATCCCATCAGCGGTTGCCTGAGCGAGCGGGTCAAGCTGCACGGTTTCCTTCAAGCGCGACAGCTTCTCGCGATCAGCGAGCAGTCGTGGATGATCGGTGTTGGCGCGATCGATCCAGGTGCGCAGCTCGTCGAACCGTCAATTCTGAAGGATAGGTGAAATCTTCAGCGGCGATACTCTTCGGGCTCAAGGCGATGGAGATTGCCAGCGCGGCCAGGCAGGTGGATAAGGAATTCATCGGGTTCCCTTTGCTGCATGCAGGTTGTGGGCGGCGATTCAGGATGGCCAATGGAGAACGAACAGGCGCGGGAGTGCTGCCCCGTGCCGGAAGTTACCATAGCCAGTATCCGATTTCCATCCGCCGCTGGGGTTTTAAACGAACCTGGCGGCAAGAGAAGTGGTGCGACTTGTCAGATCGTTCATCGAATTGGACTCTGCAGCCACGAAGGTCCTTCTGCACTTCTGCAGCGGTATCTCGTGGCCAGGTCCCGTGCGCTAGGGAGCCCCCTCATACCACGCCGCCCATCACGTGCATCATTCGGGTGAGGGCCCGCGGTGGGCCCGCTCAGCATAATCCGGAATTCCGCGCAGAGGCCAAGGCCTGATGCAAAAACTCAAGCTGTAAATCACGCGGCCCATGTAGCCGGTAAAGCCGCATTTGCGTGGCTCCTTTTCCATCGGCAAGGGTTCGGAACTCACTGCGGTGCAGATTGGCGAAATCACAGGCTTTTCCGGCGTTGGATCCGTTGGCAAGGGCGGAGAGGTTTGCACTTTGAGTAAAAATAACTTGGGCCGGGCAACTTCCCCTGCGGGGGTTTCAAACCGATAATGATCTTGGTTTCACGCTGGTCGCCCGCCGGTGATCGCCGACACGCGCATGACTCCTTGCACCGATTGCCGGGCCGATGCGCCCGGCGCATGAGAACTTGCGCGTCAACGGGAAGGTTTGGACTCCTGGTTGTGGGGAATTTCAGCGCTTCCGACCGATTGTTCAACACACGACCGCGCTCAGTCCAGAGAGTTATGGCATGAACGCCATTGACCTGATTCGTCGTCTGCACCAATACCGGATGTGGACCAACCGGCAGTTGCGAGATTGCCCCGGCTTCTGACCGCTGCACAACTTCTCCAACCGTTTCCCATCGGGCAAGGTTCTGTCTGGAAATCGCTGACCCATCTCTACGCCGCCGAATACGTCTGGATGGAGGCGCTGCACGGAAACGAACAGCCTTTGGTGCCGGGTGATGCACCCGGCAAAATGCCCGGAAACCAGGAAGCAGAGGGGGCGATGAGCGACCTGAACGAGCTGCTCGAAAATTGGCAGGAACTGGACCGAAGGTGGGAAGACTATTTGTCACGCATCACCGACGAGTGCCTGGACCAGGTGGTCTTCAAGATCAGTACCAGCTCGGCGCTTGGCAAACGGCTGGGAACTCGCCTGGCCGACGTATTACTGCATGTCTGTACGCACGACGCTTACACCACCGCTCAGGTGGTGAATATGTTACGGCATTTGGGAGTCCCCAGACTGCCCGATCTGATGCTGATTTCTTTGGCCCGGCAGGAAGTGGCCAAGGGAGTTGAAAGTCCTTAGGACTCGTCCGGCAATAAGTTGCCGGTTCCGCTTCCCTCTCCACCGCCCCGCGGAGCGGGAATAGCGGGGGAGAGGGTAGGGTGAGGGGCAATCCACACGGCACTTCTAAAGTTTTTGCGGTATGTTGTTCAAAATAAACTGGCAAACTTGACCGCAAAAGCCGGACGAATGCTGGTAATTTGTCTTGGTTTTATGTTTAACTATTTTCCAGCATTCGCTTAAGTGTTTGTCAGAAAGTGTCTAAAATTCGTGTCACTGCGAGCGGCTGGAGCGCGGTTCAGCTTTTGGCGTGGCCGTCCCCGGTTTAGGTGGAGATTGCTTCACCCCTTGCAGGGGGCCCTTTCAGGGTTCGCAATAACAGGTTATTAAGGAACTTTCCGGAGTCTACTTAAGGCCTGTGTTATTGATTAATCGTCGTGGTCACCGTGGTCATCGCCGTAGCCATCGCCGTAGCCGTGATCATCGTTGTCGTTGTGAGTTTGAACGGTAATTTTCGGTTGGGCGGTGCCGTCATAGAGCAGCATCCCAGTGTTGGCATCTACGTACATGAGACCCATATCGAGTGTGATTTTGAGCGGCTACCACGCCCTGGTAATTGACCAGTTCAGGTCGCTGCAGAAGTTTCGCACGGGGGGCGGCCGCCGCGGCTACCAGCACCGCATCTTGAGGAGAGATGGTGGCAGGCACCGGGGCACTGCTTACCGCTACTGGGGCTTGCGCACTGCTTTGAGCCGCTGCTTCTTTTTGAGCCCGCTGCTTCTTGCTGAGCGTCGACCGCTGCTAGGGCGGCGTTGGCTTCGTCTAAGCGGGCCTGGTATTCGGCCTCGCGCTGGGCGT
>CAVOYC010000011.1:0-186317 GCA_963700575.1 uncultured Planctomycetota bacterium
CGCTAACGAGCCTTCCGGCCAAGGCCGAATTGCTCTTTATCTAGTCACCCAACAACGGACATTTCGCGGAACCGACTACCATGCTTTCGCTTTTCCACGACTTCACACATTGTACGGCAAGGATGGGGAAAAGCAATCGCGTAGTCAAACTCGCCGGAAATCGCGTATAATCGGGCACTGATTTGTGGTGAGCACTGTTGCGTCGCCATCATGCTGCGTCCGGCGTGCCGTTTTTGCCAGGATCCGTCGAGGTCGTCATGAAAACTAAGGGAGAAATCGAAGCCGCCGTGTGCGCCAGGATGGTCCGCTTCGAACAGGATTACATGGGCCGTGGCCCGAAGGACATTCACGCGCACTTGATCGACGATCTGCTGGTGGTCCGCCTGATTGGCGTGTTGACCGCGGCCGAACAGCATCTCGTCCAGTCGCTGCCTGCCGAGAAGGGAAGAGATCTGCTCAAGCAAGTTCGGACCCATCTGCTCGAAACAGCACGGCCCCTGATGGATGCGATGATCGAAGAAGCGACGGGCGTCAAAGTGCGGACCCTGCACCACGATATCAGCACGATTACCGGCGAGGAGGTCGTGCTCTTCACCTTGCATGAGTCTCCCATTCACCGTGAGGCCAAGAAGAAATAGTCTTTCCAGGTAGGCAACCACAAAAAGTCATCGGATACATGCGTCCGCACGCCGCGTCCGGTGGGCGGATGCCACCAATGCTGCACGTCGCCTTCGCGGAACTGATGCGCGGCAGCTCGCGGAGCAGGTGCGCGCGGGTGAGGGCTCTGAGAATGTCTTCGTTTTGGCCCAGCCGGGCCAGCAGACGGTTGGGGCCTTGCCCGGTAACTACCTGGTGACTGGCTGCGAGAGCTTGGGCATGGCGTGCCAATTGTTCAACACTGAACAACTCGTCCAGTAAAGGCGATTTACGTGCGAGCAAGCTCGTTTGCTTGACCAGCCAGGTCCGCCAGCGTAACGAAAGAATCTTCATGTCGTTCTTACTCTCGGACCGTGATTCCTGAGGAGAGAAAATGCGTTGCCGCATCGGATTTCATACTCGTGATTGAATAGGCCTTCACAGTCACACGGCAGCCTCTTCCACCCGGTAAGCGTTGGCCTCCTGATCAAGGATCAACCGGTAGGCTGCGGCCACGTGAGTCATTTGATTCTCTTGGGCGTGAGCAACGCCTCGATCTTCCGTAACAGGCGGGGAAGCTCGACCGGCTTGGTGTCATAATCGTCACAGCCGGCGTCGATCGCCCGTTCGCGGTCGCCGGCCATCACGTGCGCCGTCAGGGCGATGATCGGCACACTGCGCGTGCGCGGGTCCGCCTTCAGCTTCCGCGACGCCTCCCAGCCGTCCAGTACGGGCAGGCTCATGTCCATCAAGATCAAATCGGGCGCTTCCGCCAGGGCCAGCTCCATCCCACTTTGGCCGTCCACCGCCAGGACGACTTGGTAGCCTTTTCGCTCCAGCCGGCGCGAGAGCATGTCGCGGTTCATCTCATTGTCTTCGACCAGGAGAATCTTGAGCATGGCGTTGTGAAAAGCGTGCGACATGACGCCGGAGCGTTCAGTCGGACGCCTCGCGTTTTTCCCCTCCTTTCGGCTCAGTGAGTGGTGCCCGGCGGGGCGCGGTGCAGTCGGCCAGCAGGTCTCGCACCTCTTGCAGCAGCACCTCGCGCGAGCCGTCTTCTTCCTTGGGGAGAATCTTCTCGACGAAGCCATTGAGTCGCAGTCGCTCCTCGCTGCTGAGGTCATGGGCGGTCAAGACCACGATGGGAATCGAGCGCCACTCATCGTGCTTGCGCACCCGGGCGACGAACTCGAAGCCATCCGTTTCGGTGACGATCAGGTCCAACAAGATCAGGCTGGGGCGATCCCGCTCCATGCACTCGAGTGCCACACATCCGTTATTGGCTTCACTGACTCGCCAGCCTTTCTTTTCCAGAATCGCGCGCGTCACCTGGCGGGACGCGGGATCGGCATCGACGAGGAGGACCGGGCAGGGGGGGTTCGGGCAGGCGTATTTTTTGAGGATTCGCGACAGGCGATGACGGTCCACCGGCTTGGTGGCGTAATCGGAGGCGCCCAGCGTGAAGCCCCGTTTGCGGTCATCCACCATCGTCAGCATAATGACCGGGATGTCGCACAGTTCAGCGTCGGCCTTCAGCGCCGAAAGCAGGCTCCAGCCGTCCATGTCGGGCATCATCACGTCCAGCGTGATGGCCGCCGGTTGCAATTGTCGTGCCAGCCGCAGCCCTTCCTCGCCACCTGCGGCGGCGCGGATGCAGAAGCCCTCCTTGCTCAGGAAGCGTTGCATCAGGTCGCGTTGCCTCGGGTCATCGTCGATGACCAGCACGCAGCTTTTGGCGGGCGGCAGTGGTTCTGCGTCCTCGGCGGCCACGTCGCTCGGAGCAGTGCGGGCGTCCTCGGCGGAGGCTTCGGGCTTCGCTATGTCGACGACGACAGCGGGCAGCGTGATGGTGAAGACGCTCCCCTCGCCCGGCACGCTACGTACGGTCACGTCGCCGCCCATCATCTGACAGAAGCGGCGCGTGAGGGCCAGCCCCAGGCCGGTGCCGCCGAACTTGCGCGTGGTCGAGGCATCGGCCTGGGTGAAGTCCTGAAAGAGCTTCAGGATTTGCTCGGGGCTCATGCCGATGCCGGTGTCCGACATGCGAAACACGATCCACTCGCTGCCATCCATCCGCTGGCGACGGGCATCCAGCGTGACGAGGCCTTCATGGGTGAACTTGGCCGCGTTGGACAAGAGATTGAACAGACTCTGGCGCACCTTCGTTAGGTCGGCGTGCATCACGCCCAATCCCGGCCCAAGCTCAATCTGCAGCGTGTTGGCATTTTTCTCGACCAGCGGACTGATGGTGGAAGCGACCTCGTCAATCATCTTCGCCACGTCGAAATCTTCCAAGAACAACTCCATCTTGCCGGCTTCGATCTTGGATAAATCGAGGATGTCGTTGATGAGCGCCAGCAGATGCTTGCCGGCGGCGATGATTTTTTCGAGGTCGCCGCTGAATTCATCCAGTTGCCGGTCGGCAGCTTCCTCCTGCAGCATCTCGGAGTAGCCCAGGATGGCGTTCAACGGCGTGCGCAGCTCGTGGCTCATATTGGCCAGAAACAGGCTCTTGGTCTTGTTGGCGGTTTCGGCAGCTTCCTTGGCCTTGACTACCTCTTCTTCGATACGCTTGCGCTCGGTAACGTCGCGGGCGGCAGCGAACACGCCAAGCACCGTCCCTGTCTCGTTGCGATACAGGCTGCCGTTGTAGAGCACGTCGGTGACTCGCCCCGACACATGCCGAATCGCCAGTGGGTAATCGCGCACGAAGCCCTGAGAGAATACCTGCTGGTAGCCGGTACGGGCCTGCTCCGGCTCGGTGAAATAGTCGGAGAAGTCGGTGCCGATCAGGCGTTCCCGCGGGATGCCGGTCACCATTTCGGTGGCTTGGTTCGCGTCCGTAATCTTGCCTTCCGGACTGATCGTGACGAGAGGATCGGGACTTGCTTCGATGAGGCTGCGGGCATAGGCCGAGGCCGCGCGTTGTTGTTCCGCCGCCCGTTTGCGCTCGGTCACGTCTTCCATGGCCAGAACGAGCAGTTCCCCGTGTTGGCCCGCCTGAAGCTTGCGGGCGTTGAGCAGCATCACCCTACGCCCAATGACCGGGAAAGTATGCTCCAGTTCAAAGTCGTTGAAGACGGAACTCTTGGGGACAATATCCTCGAGCAGTGTCCGCAAGGCGGGAATGTCCCACTGGCCGTTGCCCAACTGGTAAATCAAGCGGTTGTCGGTCTCATCGGCAGACACGTGAAAGGTTTGATAGAAGGCGCGGTTGGCGGAACGGACACGCAAGGTGGCGTCGAGGATCAAGAGAGGCTCACGTACGGTGTCGACGATGTTCAGGGCGTAGTCCTGAAGACTGTCCACCAGTGGTTCTCGTTTCATCAGAGGGATCCTCCAGTTTGGTTCTCGACGCCGGGCTGGCCCCCGCCCGCGGCGGCGGAGACCCCGTCCACTGCGGCCGAGACCTCGACCGCCAGGATGGCAATGTCGTCTTGGGCGTTCGCGCCGCCACGCCACCGCTCGATTTCCCCCAGCAGGGCCGCGACGTCCTCCTGTAGTGGCACGGACCGGCCCCGGCCGATCGACTGCAGGAGTCGGGCATAGCCGAACTCCTCGCCGTCAGGGTCCATCGCCTCAGGAACGCCGTCCGAATAGAGGTAGAGCCGGTCTCCTGCCGCGAGCCGGATGGATTGCTCCTCGTAGGCGTCCTCCGCCAAGCCGATGGCGAACCCTTGGCTTTCGAGGATCACCGGCCCCGCGCCGGCAGGGAGATGCACCGGGCCGGGGTGTCCGGCGGAAACGTAGCGGAACTCGCCGGTCGCGGCGTCCAAAACACCATAGATCATCGTGGTGAACTGACCGGTCGCCGCGTCGAAGGGGAAGAGCTCGTTCAGGCGGTCGGCGACCTCAGCCGGAGGTGTGATTTCGGACCGACCCGAAACGTTGCCATCCCGGACCAGGATCGAGGACGGCTCCGGCGGGGGTGACAGCACACGGCTCAGCGTAACTGACAGCAGGGCTGACGCGACACCGTGGCCGCTGACGTCCAGAAGGTAGAGCCCGACCCGGCTTCCGCCCAACGGTATGACGTTCAGGCCGTCGCCGCCCAGTTCGTCGCAGGGCCGGTAGGTCCAAGCGAAGGCCAAGCCCGGAACGTGGAGTGCCTCGCGGGGCAGGAAGGCTTCCTGAATCTTGGCCGCCGCCTTCAAGTCGCGGGACATCCGGCCGTTGACTGTCTCCAGTCGCGAGTTGGTCTGCTCCAATTCTTGGTTCCGCTCGGCCAAGGCCCGCTCCAATTGCTGGACCTGCTCGGCCGCTCGTTTCAGCGCCAACTGTGTTTGGACTCGGGCCAGGACGACGGGGAAGTCCAGCGGCTTGGTCACGTAGTCGTTCGCCCCCAGCGTTAAGGCTTTTACTATGTCTTCGCTCTCCCTGTGGGCCGTGACCATGATGATCGGCAGGTCGATTGCCGTGTGGGTTTCCCGGAGAGTTTTCAGGACCTCCAGGCCATTCAGCCCTGGCATCATGACATCCAGGAGAACCAGGTCGAACTGCTGGTCCCGGATCAATTCCAGCGCCAGTTCGCCGTCGCCGGCCACGGTGACGTCGCAGCCCTTGCGCTGCAGACGCCGCGAGAGCATGTCGCGGTTCATCTCGTTGTCGTCGACGACCAACACGCAGTTTTGAACTGCCGGCGTCTCGGCGATCTTCTTGGCCTGACCGTTTGTCTTCATCTCAATCCCTGTCAACGATCGACAGCTTCGTCATGTCGAATCCGCTTGTGGATGGTCCCGCATCGGCCGAAAACAAAAAAAGCCGACGTGGTGGAACGCCCGAAGGGGTTCGACCACGCCGGCTTACTCGTTAACGAGCCCCCCAGCAAAGCCGGGTTGCTCTTCAGTTAGTCGTCCGACGACTTGGGGTCATTTTCTGGCGGAGCCACGCTCAAATTGCTGCAGCTCCGCTAACGTACAATGGTATGACGAGCAGCGAGAAAGGCAAGTGCCGCGTTGGTGTCGTGTCTGGGTGTCAGGCATGCCCCTTCCGGTGGACGCGCACTGCGGTTTCTTTCGGTTCCAAGGGGCGAACCGCGATGCTTGGCGTAGACCCGTGTGAACTCTGCGCCGAACAGGACGACCTGCGAGGAATAGTAGACCCACAGCAGGACGATCACGATGGAACCGGCGGCACCATAAACCGAGGCGATGCCAGCGGCCGCCAGATACCAGCCGATCAAGTGATTGCCGAGCAGGAAGAGAAAGCCGCTGAAGCCCGCCCCAACCCACACGTCACGCCAGGCGATTTTGACGTCGGGCAAGATACGGTAGACCAACGCGGTGGCCAGCGTGAGGAACGCCCAGGAAACGGCAAACGTGACGGCCCACCAGAGCGGGAAGGTTGGATGCGGGGGCGAGGAGGGGAGGATCTGGCCGAGCGCGGAGAGGACCGCGGTGATCAGCAGGCCGGCCAGCAAGAGTGTGCTGATTCCCAGGACGGCCAGGAATGATCCGAACCGATCGTACAGGCTTCTTCGCAGTCCCCGCCCCGGTCTCGGCTCGACCTTCCAGATGGCGTTCAGCGCGATTTGCAGTTGGCTGAAAAGCCCCATGGCGCCAAACCCAAAGAAGACGATGCTCAGCACCGTCGCCGGGACATTTGAGCCGCTCCGGTACGTGTACTTCGCAGTGGCTTGGATGGCGTGGGCCACGGTCTGGCCGACGGTGCTTTCGATCTCCTGAGTCAACCAGCCCTGCGCCGCCTCTCTGCCGAGAGCTAAACTGGCGGCGGTGAACGCCAGCACAATCACCGGCGCGATGGAGAAGATGGCGTAGAAGGCCAGCGCGGCGCCGTGCTCAAAAGCCCTGGACTGGTACCACTCCAGCCACGACTGCTTCAGCAGATACAAGATCTGCACGCTTTTCCACTCACGAAGACGGCTCATGGAGAAACATCCTTCTCCAGGTCGGTGTCGCCTTGTGCGATCCGCATACCGTTTCTTTGGGCGGCATAGTCTCCTTGGGAGACACGGTCTTTTCCGCTCGTCACGGGCTTTGCCTGTTGCTGCATCAGGGTCGGGAGCAGACTGTTGAGTTGGCGCCGAGTTTCCAGGATCGTGGCCGCCGTCAGGTCGGCGCCGGCGTCCCGGAGTTGCTCCCGGTTGGCCTCGATGTTACCCGAGAGTCCCCAGCGGCCCACGACGATTTTGACCTTCAGGAGCCGAGCGCGCAATTTCTTGCACAGGTAGCGCGTGTGGGCCAGCCCTCCCGGCGGCAAGGCGCCGATGCAGACCAGCGCCGGCGCCTGGTTGGCCACCTGATCCACCAGGTCGGCCGTCAGCGTGTCGACGGCAGCGATCTCCACGACCCACGTGGCCGGGTCGAGCACTTGACGCAGCATCTCCAGCGCCATCCGGTCCGCCTGATCGCGGGCGGGGCACGCCAGAACGCGGAGTGGGATCGGCGGGGTGGCGTTGCTCCGCTCCTCCGCGTGGAGCGCTTCCTCGGCTTGAGTCACAACGTCCCGCCATTCGCCCAAATCCTCCAGGATCTCTCGCATCGCCTGGAGGATGGACTCCTCTTCCGACTGCGTCAAGTCGTCTCGCTCGCGGTCTCGCTTCACATAATTCAACGCCGGCACCAGAAAATCGTCGTAGACCTGGTCGAGGGAAGAGGTCTTGACCTGCGCCAGGATCAGCTCCGTCGCTTCATCCTGATCGCGAGCCAGCAACCGCTGGTAAAAAGTGATGTGGGCGTCCAAGGGAGGCTCATCGCCCAGCAGCACATCGAGGAACTTCAACTGCGGAACGTACTTACCCAGCACGACCAGACAGACCGTCAGCGGGCTGGACAGGACGAGCCCGATCGGTCCCCACAGGAACGTCCAGAGGGCGGCGGCCACCAGCAGGGCTACTTCCGAAACGCCGATACTACGGCCGTAGAGTCGCGGTTCGGCAACGTTGCTGGCGACCAATTCGATCGTCAGAAACAACCCGAGCACAAGCAGCGGCTGAACCCACCCTTGAAACATCGCCAGGCTGAGGATGATCGGTGGCAAGGCCGCGATCCAGACGCCGACATAGGGGATATAACGGAACACGGCCGCCAGGAATCCCCACAGAAAAGCGTACTCGACGCCGATCGCCAGCAGACCGAAGCCCACCGACAGACCGACCGTGGCATTCACGATCAACTGCATGAGCAGGAACCGGCTGATCCGCTGGCCGGCGTCGTCCAATGCCTTGGTCATCACGGTGATCTGGCCGCGACTCACCACCCGGATCAGGCGATTGCGCAGGTCCTCGCGTTTGAGCAGCATGAAAATGACCAGCACCAGAGCCAAGGCCAGACTGCCGAGCGTCTCCAGCAGGGAACTAAGCAAGGCGGGTATGCGCGCCAGCCAGGTCGGGCTCTCTGGCTCCAGCACCACGGCGGTCGGCTTCTCCGCGGCCGTAGCCGCCGGCTTCTCGGCGTCCTCTCCCTCCGGGCTCCCCGCGGGCAGGTTCCACTCCCGGGTAATGTCGTGGATCATTTTCTCCAAGCCGTCGGCGTCCGTAGCCGCCGGCTTCTCGGCGTCCTCTCCCTCCGGGCTCCCCTCGGGCAGGTTCCACTCCCGGGTAATGTCGTGGATCATTTTCTCCAAGCCGTCGGTGACCGACCCCTGGCCCAGATGCCGCAACGACTTGACCTTGTCTTTGATATTCTCCGTGTACTTCGGCACTTCGCCGGCCAAGCTCGTGACCTGGGCCGTGATCAGCCAGATACCGCCGCCCAGCAGCCCTCCGGCCAACACAACGACCAAGATGACCGCGAGCAATCGCCTCATGCCGTGCTGCTGCAAGGCAGTCACGAGCGGGGCCAGGAGAAAGGTCAGGAACACCGCCAGCGCGACGGGGATGAACACCGTCCGCGCCCAATACAGACAGGTGACCATGACCACGCTGACCACCGTGCCGGTCAGGATCACGATGGCCAACTGCCAACTGGGCATTGCGGATGTTCTTGCCACGGTCAGTACCTAACGCGGGCTGCGGCCACAATCAAAATAGCGTCGTGTGCCTGGGGTGCTCACTGAATCCGATTGGCACGCGTATCAGGAACGAATCGGGATTGCGGAATGCGGAATCAAGCATTTCCGTGGTTGCCAAGAGCCACTGCCGGAGTCTTCGGCCCCCTCCATTCTTATTCCGCATTCCGCATTCCGCATTCCCTAATCGTTCGCCTCTCCAGTGGTCAACTTCACTGCGATGCGCACACGGTACCGCACAATTTATCGACCAACTCTCTAGCGAGGCTCTCTGGATGATCTGAGCGGCCGCTTACCACAGTTTGAGTTTCCAGCCCAGGGCGAAACCAATGCCGAGGCACCAGAGGGCCACGACCCCGGGACGCTCGCGCTCATATTCGCGAAAATGCTCGAGGGCGCTCTTGGTAGCTGGCGCGCGGAGAGCCGTTGGCGTCGGGCCCGTTGGCACTTCGATGTCATTTCGCGACTTCGGGACGCTATGTGCTTTTGTCAACGAGGCCATGTTAGGTTCCTTATGGATGTCTGCTTGGCGAACGACCGGCGGCGCACCACCAAGTGCGTCGTCTTCCGGCCTCCCAATGGTCGGCCTCGTTCGTTGGCCAAGCAGGGCCTAGTAGTTTACGGAAATGGGAAATATCAGCGCTCCTGAGGTTGCTCTGACGCGTTTGGTGCCGGCCCCGTCAAAGCCTGTTCGATCCAAGTCATATTGCGGGTCAATTCCGCGCGGGAACGCTCAAAAACGTGCCCGACTCTGCGGAGGTGGAACCACCCGGCAAGTCCCAGGGCTGCCGCGACGAGCAAGCCGCTCAGTGTCGCGATCGAAAAGGCCGTTGCCTGCGATAAACCGGCGGCTTGTACGAGGAGTTCCGCCATGAAGATCAGCGCAATCGGCACCGTGGCGGCGGCCACGATTCCAGCGAGCAACAGCATCGTCAGGGGGATCAACAGTTGTTTGAGGCCGTCGCGACAGTCCTTTCTGAACAATCCGAACTGCAGTTGCACGAGCGACATGATGTCGTGCGTCAATTCGGCCATGCCCTGGGCGACTCCGTTAGGCGGCGATGGGATTGATCCGTTGTGTCGGTTCATAGTCGTTTCACCCACCATCCTAAGGCGATGCCGAAGGAAAATGCCGCCCCCAGGCAAATGCCTGGCCGTCGGGCGACAAACCGCTCGATCCACTGGACACTCCGTGATCGTTCCTTGCGGGCGAGGTTGACGCGTTCGCCACGGCGAGTCTCACGTGAAGAACGGCCGGCGCCGTTGGTTGCTGACTCAAGTCGTTCCATTCCAATCATGACGGTTTGTCCCACGTTCACCAGGAACCATCAACAGCTCGATCAGCCTGCACGATCCGCAGCGCAGCCCACAGCGGGCGGGGCGGATTTATCTGTACCCGTTCCCAGCAACCGCCCGACACTGCGGCCCACACAGGCGGTGGCCTGGCGTACCGCAATGTTGGCGGCGGTCGTCAACACCGCGTCGACCGCTCCGCGCATGGCGGCCGGTTTGACGACCAGCTGACCGGTCCTCGCCAGCTTGGTCAGGGTGGCCAAGTCGGGCGCAGCGCCGTAGATCGTTTGGGAACGAGCAGAAACCCCAACGCAACCGCCGTCCCCAAACACACCCAGGGATACGTCTTCACGTAGTGCTTCCAGTCGACCATGCTACGGGCACTTTCGACCATCTCTTCCAGGTCCCGGTCGATGTCGCCGCGGACCTGCTGCATCCGAGCTCGCGCCGGATCAGAGAGCGGTGTATCATTCATGGTCGGTTTCCTCGGCACGTCCACCAGCGGCGATTCCAAAAGTGCGTCATCGGGAACGCAGGGACAGCGCTAGCACGACCCCCGTGATCAAACCTGCCCCAAAACACACAGCCAGCGAGGCTCCCGGCCGATCGCGAACGAACCGTTCCGCTTCGTGATAGCCGGATCGCACTTGGTCCGCAGCTTGCGTGGCCAACTGCTGTACGGCCTCGGAAGCGTGCTGCGCTTGGTCGCTTATCGCCGCAGTTGCCGTGTCGGTCGCCGAAGCAGCACTGCCGGACAATTCTTGTAGATAATGTGCAATGTCTTCGCTTGCTTCACCCGTTTTGCGTTGGATGGCACCGATGATTTGTTCCGCGTCACCGCGGATCTGTGGTAAATCGTCGTCGGTCAACTGTCCCCATCGCTGGCGCAGCTGGTCCTTGATTTCGTTCCAGTCGCCTTCCAAAATCTGTTGGTTCATCAGCGGGTTTCCTTTACGTTATTCACCGGTAAGGCGATCTCACTCACTTGTCCTACTCTGTGTCTGATGGCTCCGCGCGGACGCGAATGTACACTGCAGTTCAACTTTGACATACCTCTCGGCCGTTTCGCATCCGCTACTCGGTAGTGCCGTCAGCTTCCGCGCCTTCCGCGCGGACGTTGACCTGTAGCGTTCCCAGCAGTTGGGTCAGGGCCTTTTCCTTCAATCCTCCTTCGCTCCTCAGGCCGTACACGGAGTACCACTGGCCGGAATATCCATTCGGGCAGTGGGCTCGTTTTGATTCTGCACCTCTCAACGGTGGACTGGCGAGCGCTTCTGGCGTCAGGCCCAGAAGGAGCACTTCTGAACCCACCTCCCAGAAACGACAGTACCGCGATAACGAGGAACACGAAGAAGAGGATTTTCGCCACTCCCACGAAGGAGCCTGCAATTCCTCCGAAACCGAGCACTGCTGCGATCAAAGCGATGATGAGACAAGTGATTGCTAACTGTAACATGATCAAGTGTTCCTTGAAAAAAGTTGGGATCTGTCGGCGAAAGACCAACAGCATCCGTGATTGCGATCTCACAAGCGAAACGTTGTTTTCCACGTTGGAGCGAGAAGTCAGCTCCACCGGGCCCGCTAATCCTCGGCTCGACACGAATGCCTTACACAGCCAAGAACAAAAAAAGCCGACGTGACCAAATACCCTGAGGTATTGAGCCGCGTCGGCTTACTCATCAATGAGCCCCCCGGTTGCGCCGAGTTGCTCTTTGTCTAGTCATCCGAAACTTCTCATCAATACTTGGCGGGAGCCGTCTTCCTTTGTGCTCCCGCGCCAACCAGTAATCCATTGTATGGCGCGGAATGGAAAAAGCAATGTGTACTGCGGCAGGGTACCTGTACCGCAGCATGGTACCACGCAGAATGAGGTGGGGAAAATATCAGAGCACTCTCTGTTCCTGCGCTGCCAGTGCTCTGTTCACGCCTCGGCAGTCTTACCTTACCACACGCTCGGAAGATCTCCATGTTGACAGGTCTTCCGCACGCGCCTCGTCATAGGCGTGCCCCGTCAGAAGCCGCGGGGAATGTACCCCATGAGCAAGAGCAAGAGCACGACCACCAGTATCAGCCCCAAGCCACCGCTAGGGCCGTAACCCCAACTTCGACTGTAGCCCCAAGTGGGCAAGCCGCCCAGGAGCAGCACGATGAGAATAATCAGCAAGAGCAAACCCATTGGTAATTCCTTTCGATTGTTTGAAACCGGTTGGCACTCTACAAGGACTTTTGTTTTGCTTCAGAACCGGAGCTGAAGCACGGATGCACTTAGCCTCCTGGTGATTCTGATCGGCATCTCATCCCAGCGGGGCATTCTTCCTGTTCCGCCCGCGCGATGAGCGGCGCGCGGCTCATTGGCCCTCTTTCGCCCTCGGGCGAGGAAAAAAGCCCTTGACGACCCAGGCAACCCCCATCAGCGTCACAAGTGCAAAGGCCAGCGACTCATAGGGCAACAGCCACCTCAGCGCCCGAATGACCTCCGATGGCTCCGGCACTTGCCACAGCGCCGCGGTCACATCAAGAAGCAGCAAAGCGACCAGCAGGTAGCCAAGCAGGATAAACACGCGCACGACAGGGATCGCCGTCGATCGGTGGAGCGTCCAATAGGCCCTCCAGAGGAGCACCGCACCCAGGACGCCCAGCAAGAGCACCGGTACCCAAGGAACAGTGAGTGCATCCTCAATTGCCCGGGGAACCCAGATCCGGCCCGCAAAGTCGCTCAAATATCTGGTAAGCTCCACTTCGTTACCCGATCACTTTCTTGACGGCTTTCTTTATCGCGTCGGCGACTTTCGCGGCGGCCTGCTTGGCCTTCCCAACGGCTTGGTCGGTCTTCCCTTCCTCGCGCAGCTTGTCGTTGCCGGTCAGTGCACCGGCAGCTTCCTTGACTCGGCCTTTCACCACGTCTGTTTTGCCACCCATGATGGTGCCTTTTTTTCTGAGAACGTGTTTTGTAATTCGAAATGCCCTCACCCCGCCCTCTCCCGCCAGCGGGAGAGGGAGCCTAAGGATCGGGGGAAAAATAACTTCACCTAGTTCCCTCGCCCCTTTGGGGAGAGGGTAGGGTGAGGGACTAGCAAATCTGGAAGTTATTTTTCCCCGGTTCCTAAGGACTCGCTTCGCGAGCTGTATTGTGACTTTCAAAACACGTTCTGAGCGTGTGTTGCTGTAACGCAGTCATTGATCAGAACTCTTGCGACGCCTCGCGGAAGGCCTTGTCCAACGCGTCCCAGGCCGACTGGGCTCCCTGCTGAACATCCTTCCAAGCCTCCGCGCTCGATTGACTGACCTCGGCCAATTTGGCGCGGGCTGTTTCCCGTTTGGTTTCCAACTCGGCCATCTTCTGATCCCAGTCGGCCTTGGCCTGGTCCTTCAGGTCGCCACTCTTCTCGCGAAGCTTGGCGATTTTTGCGTCCATCTCTTGGAGTTGGGTATCAAGCTCCTTTTGGAACTCTTCCTTGGTCTGTTGGGAAAACTCGACCGCTGTCTTAGCGGCCTGGCCGGCATCGCGGCGTACGTCTTCCGACGTGACCTTGCCAGGCGTCCGATCAGCCGGCTTCTGCTCGCACCCGATGGCCATGAGCAACCCGGCCAACATCAACATCCAACTAAATCGGCCCATCACTAAACCTCCTTTTTGCGTGCAGACAATTCTTCGTGCGGACAATGAATCCAACGCGGTTTCTATCGCCGTCGGGACAAACCACTGCCTGGAGGGTCACCTCGGGATCCGCATTTCCCTTATCTGACCTTTTCGGTGTCGCCACCGGTCGTTTCTTCTTTCGTTTTGTGCCCGAACTCTTGTACCCTTTCCTTGACGGTATCCTTGTCTTCGTTGATTTTGTTTTGGTCCACCGTGAATGTAGCGCTCGGCTGCTGATCCGCGTTGTCCGTCGACAGACGGAACCAACCCCGGTAGAACCCAAGGACGGCGATGGTGACCAGGAGCAGAACAATCACAACCAGTAGTTTTCTCATGTTTGATCCTTCGTCATTTGCTGGCAAGAAAGGAACCCCACAGCGTCACATTGCCGACCAACTCGGCTGTATTCTCCGGCACGCATCCTCGGCCTTGGCCGATCACAGAATTGGTCGGGGCGATCCGCACCGGATTCATCCGCTTCGCCGAGTGCTATGTCTTGGACTTGCCCTTCGCTTCGCCGCCAGACTTACCTTTGCTTTCGCCGCTGGACTTACCTCGGGATCCGCCACCAGAGTTCCCGCTGGCCTTTCCACCAGGCTCACCTCGGTCTTCGCGACCAGACCTACGCCTGGCTTCATCTCGGGACTTGCCCCTGGACTCACCCCTGGACTTGGGTTCGACCTTGGGATCAGGATTGGGAGCCGTGTAGACCTTCGGCGGGGCCTGGTCTTTACCGAGTTCAGCGCCTGAACGGGCCACAATCGGAGACCCAGGAAGTTTCACTCTGACCGGCGCGAATTCCTTAGAGCGTTTTTCCTTTGGCCGATCCACCGCATCGGTTTCCAGCTTGCGCCGCTCCTCGCGGAGTTTCTGGACCTCTTGCCCACGCTGGCTAAGCCGCTGCCGCTCTGCCGTGTCCAACGGCTGGTATCGCAGCCGGCTATCTTTGCTGTTGATCAGTTGGTCAAACGGCGTGGCAATCACGGGACGTCTGTCTTTGGCAATATCCT
Source organism: uncultured Planctomycetota bacterium (assembly GCA_963700575.1). Taxonomy (GTDB): domain Bacteria; phylum Planctomycetota; class Planctomycetia; order Pirellulales; family Pirellulaceae; genus JAJRVM01. The sequence goes on from CAVOYC010000011.1 coordinate 14,548, forward strand.
CACGCGAACCTCGTCGTATTTGGTCCTCCCACGTATGCGGTGGTCGGACGTCCTCCTGGTCGCGACGCCTCCGGAAGTCTGCTTCCATGCGGTGCTCCCACTGAGGGTCCTGCCGGTACTGCCAGCGCTGGTGCGCGTAAATCGGATCGTAGCCCTGGTGACTGGATTGGAATGAGAACCAGGGGAAGAACCCGGCGCTCTGATAGTTGGCGGCGTAGTAGTCGCCGAAGTAGTAGTGTTGGTAGCGCGGCGCAAAAAGAGATGATTGGTAAATACGCTCAGGTCGATCACCGTCGTGGGCGAGTAGGAGAAACCGGGCCGGGAATATACGCTCGCATTGAATTGGACCGGCGCAAACAGCACGCCGCGTCGGTCGATCGGGCGATCCCAATAGCCATCGACGAATACATAGCCGCGCGGGGCCCACATGTAATGGTCAGGAATCCATACCCAATTCGGCTGCACCGTCGCCCAAAAACCGGGGCGCCAGGCGTAGCGGTTCTGACGCCAAACCCAACAGCCGGGTAGCCAAGAACTGTCTGCCGAGGGCGCGGCGATGTTGGGGCCAGCCTCCACCGTATCAGGCGGCTCGGGTAAATATTCCACGTCGCTCATATTGGCGTCGGCCCAGTAGCCGGAAGTCCACTGGAAAGCCCGCCCGGAGTTGCCCCAATAGCCGGGGACCCATTGACGGCCCGGTGGCAGGGCGCGCCAGACGCCGCTGACCCACAGGAAATCACTCCGCTCATCGTCCCATCCCCAGTAACCGGGGATCCACGTGACGTTTGCCCCCTCGGGTTTCTGTTCGGGTGGCAATTCTTCGATGGCGGCCGGCGGCGCCTTGGGCACCACCATGCCCGGCTCGGGATCGAAAGTCACAGTCTCGGCGAAGGCCTCGTGAACCGGCCCGCGGGTCAGTACCTGCACCTCTTCCTCAATGTCTGCCCGGCCCTGCTGTGCGGCACTCGCGTGATCCCCGCCAAATTCTGTGCCGAGGGCCGCCAGGGCCAGGGCGATACAGAGTTTAGAAACGCGGTATGGATTCATCTATCTTGCTCCTCGTAAAAGTTCACTCAACCCTTCCCACTAGCCGGCTCGCCGCTCAGCGGCTCCGTGATGCTTGGCTCAACAAGATCGCCAAGCGAACTCGAGCCCATCACACAACCGGTACCGCGGGGACTTCCATCAGGCCAGCCGGCAAGCCGTCGCCATTGCCGTGAATGCGTTCCCACACCTCCAGACGATGGACGGGGATATTCGAATCGACCTCGAAGCCGAGTCGCACCCTTCCGCTCTTGATCTCCAGCACTTTCACCTTGAGCAGGCGATGAACACCATCAGCCCCGCCGACTACCACTGATTCCTGGTTTTTCCGCGACAGAACTAACATGGCAAAACGTCCATTTCTTGTGACCGATTCCCCTGAGCCATTCCCGCTTCAACTGTCCCCGGGTACACGCCAGGGCGAGCAGGAACACCTGCACCGCAGTGCTTGTCGTCGTTTCAACTTCCTCCCCGAAGTGATGGCCAACGTCTGACACAGCCAAGAACGAAAAAAAGCCGACGTGGTCGAACACCCGAAAGTGTTCGACCACGTCGGCTTACTCGTTAACGAGCCACCCGGCCAAGCCGAATTGCTCTTTATCTAGTCATCCGACGACTTCGTTGGAAGAGCCGCGATGATGTGTGCCGCGACTCCTCTGCGAATCCAATCATAGACCGCCGAGCGGGAAATGCAAGGGGACTCATTCCTTCCATAACTGGGGGCTTTTGACGGAAGCGCTGGAGGCGATTGTTCGTGGAGAACTCGAAGTTGCGAAGGTTCTACTGCGCGACTACATCAATGCAACCGTGGGCTTCGAGGCCGTCGGAAAAGCGATTGATAAGTCTCCCAAGAGCCTGATGAGAATGCTCGGTCAGGACGGAAACCCGAACGCTAGATCAAGCTTGACCGAGTTGCAGCGTCGGCAGGCATAGACGAGGTTGAAATAGTCGAGACTGAGATGTGGAGCCAGGGACTGCGGTTGGAAATGGTCCAACTCAAACTCACCGGTCACCTGCCCCCATGTTTCACGCTTCAGACAGTAGACACAGCGAAATGTGAATTCATCGCGCAACCACGGGCGGTAAGACTCGTACGACGCATACCCGGCCGGCCCATGAATGCGTTCTGATCGCGATTCCGGATAGTCGAAGATCACTGATCCGAGTCCGTCGATTCTGAATCCGAAACCAGAAAGAAGTCGGTGCAGTTTTCTCGCTCCTTCAAGCGGAAGGTTAACCTCGGAATCCACGTGTTCACGCATAAGTTGCGTTAGACCCGCCAGTTCGATCTGCTCAGCTCGGCTGAGTGTGCCTTGAATATCCCCGTCGATGAGTTCGAATCGCCGCTTATTCAACTCGGTGTTCCATTCGAGTTTTGTGGGAGCGTTCGTAGTCTTCCAACGCAACCCGCCCGAACAGATTGACGATCTCGTCATCATCGATGCCAGAATCGAGCAACGTGAGCCTGACGGCACGCATCGCGGCAAGGCCGTAGTCCGTAGGTTGTGCGTCAGGCGGCAGGCCTTGCCCCGTTTCCACGAGAGAGAGTTCGAGAAGCTTCAGGAATTGACGAAACCAGTCATTGGCAGTTTCGGAAAGCTCTCCAGCTCCAGATTCAGGCTGCTTCTTGACGGCCATCGCTTGAATCTGTGTCCTGCACTAGGGTTTCCAATATCCGCACGGCTGACTTCGCAGCCTGACGGTAGTGGTCAACTGTGATGAGACCTGGCGGATTGCTGTCTTTCGCCAATTCTTTCGCCTGCATGGCAACTTGTTCGGCAAAGAAAGCCTTCCATTCGGCCAAAGCTTTAGCCGCCTCGGCCTGAATCCGAAATGTTCCGTTTTGGTCCATGACAACCTCCCTGAGGCATGATGACGACGGAGTATATCGCATTCCCTGCCGGCGGAGAACTGAGGTTTTTTGGCCCCGAGAATCCACGGCACCCCTTCCAGGTGGGGTGCCATTGCGATCAGGCGGTCTGCTTCTCCAGATCCGCGGTGGTTCGGCCAACGCTAAATAGTCGGCGCGGCCTCGCCGGACTATTCTCGAGACTGGCCCTTGGCGAAACCGCAGTACGCGCCCGAATTCTCTTCCGCCCGCACCACGGACGCGGTGCGGCAGTCTGCAGGAGCATTTACGCCTCCGACCGGGAGGATCTGGCATTGAGGCGAGCGCCGGTGGCGCTGGAGCACCACCGATGCCAATCACGCTGAGATCAGCGTAGATGACGCGGTACTTCTCGGCGCCGGTCGGTTTGTACCAGAGGATGGAACGTCCAGGCGCTCCCAACTTCACGCCGGCACCGACATAATGCGGGTCGCTCTCTGACTTAAGCGACGTGTAGAACGAGATGCCCTGCAACTCCTTCCCCGCACACTGGCGAAGAATCCTCGACATGGATCATGAACAGGAATTTCATCAGGGGAAGGGGTTGGTGGATGGACCGCGACGCAAAGAAGGTCGAGTACGAGTACTGGCTCGGATGGTTGCTGGACGAGAAGAAGCTGGTGATGCTCCTATTTAGCACCACTGGCTACTTTGGCCGACGAATCGGAACTCATGCTGTAGCGACAAAGACGTGGAAGAGCAAGGAGACGGGTGTCTGGTCTGATGGTCAGCCCTATTCCTACGACCAGGAGACGAAGCAGGTCAACGATAAGTCGTTCGGATGGGCAGGAATGAACTTCCAAGTCGGCGGCAAGCAGCAGCCTACGCTGAAGGCGACATTCACTCGCAAGTAATGCTGCAATTTCGTCGGCATATTCGTCGAGATTCCTTCGTGGTCAAAGAGGCGGTGGGCGCTGACCGAACCCCAATGCTGAGGTGATAGGCAGACTCGCCGCCCCACCCTACGCAAGGAACTTTCTCGCTGCCGAACCTCGGTCAACCGCTTCAGGGCGTTGGCAGGCACGGCCGATCGCGAACTATGCACACTGATGCGTTCAGTACGAGATATGGAACCTGCGCGGCGGCCACCCATTTGCAGTGCGGCCAGATGGCAACCATCATCCACAGGATCGTGGCCCAGACCGTGTCCGGTTGAATGATGACGAGCGCCGATCGCCAGTTTGGCCAGACTCGCGACAGCCACACCCAGAAGATCCGATCACGTGGACGCAATTTCGGGCGTTTGATCGATTGTTTGCAGACGGCTAGTTGTTGGCGAAGTGCCAAGTTCTCGAGAGCCAACCTGGCTTTGGGAACGAGCATCGCTCGAAGGAACAGAACACACGCTTTGAGAATGCCCATTTCCGCACCTTTGAATTCGGGAAATAGGTCATTTTAGCCGCCCACCCCGACGAAGGGGCAAACGACGTAAGTCCTTGTCAGTGAACGCGGACGGTATTATTAGTAGGGACAGGTTTCCTTAACAAGCCTTGGGTTGGGATCGCCTTAAGAACTGTGTAGGTTCAATGGCATTTGTTCAAAACTGTATCTCGATGAAACAACTCTCGTCACCGGACGCTGCGTCAGCCTCCTCGGTGCCTTCTCTCCGCATCTGCTGGCTCACTTCTGCCCAGGCCCCGTCGGAGGCCAGCCCCGAGGAACCAGAGGCTCCGAATACGCGTCGACGTAACAGAATTGTCGGCGAAAGCGAATATCCAGCCGCGTGAAGTTGCTCGCGTACTTTTCCGCGTGCTGAAGAATCCGCTCCTTCGTCCGCCGCTTCACGGCTTCAGGGACCTTGACTCCTCCCGCATCAGGTTGACGAACCCATGGCATGTTCACCTCCTCTCGACGTCTCCCCGGCATGCATCGTATCGCGACTTCACGCGGTGGGGAATCGCCTGCTGTCGGACACGGCGTTTCAAACTGCGGTCGGATACTCGTGGATGTGACCTCCGCGCGCAACGAAAATGCGTCATGGTGCGGAGGAGGGGCCGACCGGTGTGCGCTAGCAAACGTTGCGGATCAGCCGGCCGTGAGTTAACTTGCAAGCAAACCGACCGACTGTTTACGGCTCGGCTGGATTCGATGGTGCGGCGGTCGATGGTCAGCTCTTGGCTTTCGTCTGCGCCCTCAACCACTTTCGGATGTGCTTACACGCCCAACGGTAATGACTGGCCGTGTTTGCTCGTACGTAGTCACTGAGCGTCCAGGTTGGTCCAGCCCAAGCGAACTGGCCAACCGTCACGAAATCTCGATCCGAGGCCTCTTCGATCACTGCCAACATTTTTTGGTGAAAGGCATCGTAGTCCGAGAGCACGGCCTTGAACGAACGGCGATGGTGCTTGCGGTAGATTCGATCGTTGAGCTCCCGGATGTCCTTCCACGTTAGGCCAGGCGCCGGAACTTCAGGTGTCTCGCCACGAAGACCAGCCGCGTACCACTCAAGATTCATTTGTTGCCAACCGATCAAGTGTCCGAGGATATCCTTGACTGACCAACCAGCCAGCGTGACACCGGCTTGAGTCATCTGCGGAGATGTGAGCTGTTCGAGCAGGGCATCAAGCCTGCTGCGCTCGGCGCGAATCTCCTGGAGCAATTCAGCTTTCGGAAGGCGTTTGCCCATAGCCGACTCTCACTTGCCGCCGACGACAGGCGTCACCCGGCCGCCGCCAAGTGACCTTCCATCTTGCACACGCCCGATCGGCGGCTCGAGTGCACGCCCTTGTTCGGCACCCCGGCTTCATCGCTGCTCAAATCGGCGCCGCATTTCCTGGCTGGAAATCCCGCCCTCAGCTCGAACACGGCCACGAGACCGTTCGATCAGATCGAGAAACTCACGGTTGGTGCTGAGGGCGACGGTTTCCATGTCCGCGTTTTCGATGGGCACAAGGGCGGCCACAGGCTGGCCTTCGCTCGTGACCACAAGCGGACCGTTGCCGATCTCCGCCGCATACTCAGCGAGCGACGCGGTAGCGTCCTTTTGTTCGATAACTCTCATAGTTCAATTTCCTTCCCACCAATCAAGACGCGGTTGCGATCCTTGACGCCTACCGCCACAATCGTCACCACCCGCCCTGGGTCTTCCTCAATCTCATAGTACACGCGAAGTTCGCCGATTCGAAGTTCCCAAGGCGCCAGGGGATTTGGACGCATCGGCTTACGGTTTCTCGTCTCGACGTCGGGCTCATGCTCCAATTGCTCGTCCACGCCGTCGAACACCATCGCGCGCTGCCGAGCGGTCAGCATGCGGAGGTGTTGCTCAGTCGCCGGCGAGTACTCGATTCGGTACGACAAACCAGGAATGCCTCCTCCCCATGCGCTCGCCGCCACCGCCGTGCCGAACATTCTGATTGACCAGAACGGCCTATCACGGGCAGCATACGCTTGGGATAGGCCGACCGGCGCGGCGGGCTATCCCGACCGCCACTCAGTGTGAATTATCGACTCAAGCCCCTGCCTGTCAAGCATTTCGAGCTTCATCGCAGGGCTCGCCGTCGCCGGGATAGGCCGACCTGGGTATTGTCCTATTAGCGGCTGGACAGGACGATCGGCGCGGTCACGGCCAAGCCGAAGCGTGGCTGAGGCGTTGCACGCACTGGGCGCACGCCCCAGCCGTTTCCTTGCAGGGTCCTTGCGCGCACAGGTCTGACAGACCTGCCACACTTTTTGCGTGCTGTCAATCTGATTTGGCGGCGACCCGCGCGGCACACCGATGGCCGTGTCATTTTGACGGCACAGGGTGCGCAGCTTCGCGCACCGGCGGATGTGACCTGTGCGCACAACCGAGATGGGGCTGCGCGTGGATAGGGGCAACGCGCTCAGCGAACAACCACATTCGCCGGGCCGCGGCGAATGGCTCTGACCTCATCAAACCGCGCGGATCCGGTGGAAGGTGTTGTTCTGTCGCGTTTTACGCGTCATGGTTCCACGTCGAAACCAGCAACTGCAAAATGACGATCAAACGAAAACGCACATTTAATGTGTTGCTTTTCCATCAGCACGAAGGAAACACAATCAGTGAAGCTGACGCTCTGGTCGGCGTATTTCTGGAACAACTCCAGTGCCGCAAGTTCATCGTCTTTGTCCGGGCGAAGAATCGACAGCGATTTGGATTCAAGTAGATTTCGGGCTCGCTCTGCTGCAAAGTGGTACGTGGATCTTCTGGCCAGAAGTGTGATCGTTTCGTCAAGCACGAAACTGCTGGTGAAACAACGCCGGCTATCGTTGCGCAAGGTCCGCCAGTGCTTGGTAGCGGCATCGTGATACTGGTCGCGTTCGATATAGCGCGCAGGAATGCGCCCGTGTCGATGAAAATCACGAGGCATCTCCATATAGATAGTCGTCATGACGTGACGCGAAATCATTCGGGCCATCATCGCGATAGACGGCTGTGTCCGCGAACAGAGGATCGTCGGATGGATGTTGGGCAACCGCGTTTTCGAGCGACGCGCGCACAAAGTCCGAAACCGACATTCCCCGTGTCTTAGCTTCGCGCTCGATTTTCGCTCTGAGTTCTGGCGGAAGTGAAATGTGAGTGTCCATCGGGATGCCTCGCAGTAGAACAGCAAACCACGATCATCGATTCTACTCAATCCGCCCCACCTGGCCAATCTATCCCCTGGCGGTCAAGGTTTTCGCGGGTCTCAGCAACAGAACGACGGCGGTAGCCAAGCCGCCGCCAGCCAGCTCACCATGCGGTTCCGACCGGAGCATCCCTAATCAAATCGGCCCTCAGCCAAGGTCCCCGAAGCCACCACGAGTTAGATCGCCGAGCGTATTGGGCGACGGCTCGTGTCGAACAGTTGACCACCGGGACCAATCCAACAACGACTCGTTTCTCCACAAACGGTAGTGTAGACCTCCACTGGGGCAATTCCGCGAGCGTCTCCATGTCAAAGGCGTCCGTGCGCGGCCCATCGGCCCCATCAAGCTCCACGCCCACACCCTGGAAGAAGCCGTTCACATCGACGAGTCGCCCGTCACGCTCACAATCTCAGGGAACCGCTCCAACGGAGAACCCGCCGAGGCGCAAATTCACGTGCCGCAGCCGTTCACGTACCTCATGATGAAGCTCTTCGCCTTCCGCGATCGCAAGGAGGACCGAGACAAGAACCTCGGTAGGCACCACGCACTCGATCTCTACGCAATCGTTGCCATGCAGGTCGAATCCGAGTACCAGGAGTCGCTCCGCTTGGGTAACCTGTACGGCGGAGACGGTCACGTGGAGACGGCCCGCGAAATCATAGGGAGCGATTTTGCCGAGCCCACGAGTGTCGGCGTGATGCGGCTTCGCGAGCACTCGCTCTTTCGGCCGGAGTTTCCTATTCCCGACTTCCTCGCGGTGCTCAGTGAGATCTTCCACGCCTAAGAACTCATTGGACGGGAAGGAAAGGAGGCGGTTGGTCGCCACGGCCGAGGGCGTTATACCGGCACGCGCTAGGCAGAAACCTAGCGCAATTGACACAAGAACTACGCCTTGCAAGTCATTGTGTTGCACGGCTTTACAGTGCGGGAAACAGGACTTGAACCTGCACGACCTATTACGGTCACTAGGCCCTCAACCTAGCGCGTCTGCCAATTCCGCCATTCCCGCAGATTGGACTTCAAGTCTTTTTACGTTATCGGCCCGACCAGGAACCGTCAAGACAGTCACCCGCCGGACGGGTAGGATGTGGGGGAGCGGTCGCGCAATTTACATTCGCCAGCGTGCAGCAAGTGCCGCCGCAGCGAGGCGCAGAGCGCACCGGCCGCCAGCCGCTGTTCACGCTCCGCCAACAAGGCCCGGCTGACACCCGACTCAGGCGAGACCTTCACCCTCAGACCAAGCACGCCCCGATGGAGCACGGTCTATCGGTGGGCAATCTCCTGGACGACACCGCCGTACCCTCTACCGCTCGATAAGGCGAGCCTCGTCCGCCGAGATCGGGAGCAGCTTGGGACGACCACACCGAACCCCGTAGACTCGGCCGTGAACTTGCTGCAACTGCTCGAAACCGTACTGCAAGAAATCATAAACCGCAGCGGGCGGCTCCAACGCAAGCCAACGATGCGCCAGCTGCTCCATTTCCCGATCATATTTCTCTTTCGAACCGGAGTGGGCGTAACAGCGTCCTTCGTGCCGGCGAATGTCCCCGTCAAACTCGGGACTAATATGCCACAACTCGTGCACAATTGTGGTCAATTTCTCACGCAGTTCAACGTCCATAAAACGCGGCAGACAAAAGGTCAGGATGTACAACATCTCGCGCCCGCTCGCATCGCGCAGCACCTGGGACTTGTAATAGCGTCCGCGGCGTTTCTCGACCCGCGCACCACCTGCAAATCGCATCGGCGTCAAGGAAGCATGCACTCCATATCGCCCCCCTTTGCGGGCCTGCGAAAAACTGATCGCCACCTGCGACAAATCAATATGTGACAACTCAGGAAGACGCTTCACCATGTCGGCGCACAAGTCGCGCATATGGGCCGTAAAATCAAACCCCCGCGGGGTCACCGCTCTCTGCAACCGGCTGCCGCCCATGATCCCTCCGCATCGCTGTGCCGCAGAATGATCGACTGCTTGAAGTCGTGCAGCGATCAAAAATTTGGACCTGGTCAGTTGGACTCCCGCGCACCGCACTGACCATAGCCTGAATCGTGTTGCGCTGCAGGCCCAGCCTGACGGGGAGCCCCGGATGGAAGAGCCGGCGAGGGATCCCTCATGTCGCTCGATCCTCCAGATTCTGGCCCGCAAACGGCCTACGATCAAGCCAACTTAAAGGCCAGGACCGTTTCACGAAACGCTGCCCGATAGGTTTGCGATACGAGTTGTTGTGCCAGTTTGGTCGTGCTGTCGCAATATTGGGTTTGCCGTTGGATGCTATCATGGCCTATTTCAACGGTATTGAACTTAACCCGGATTATTCACAAGACTCGCAGGGTAGGTCAAGCAAGCCCTGCTGTTGGTCGGTCGTCGCTGGCTCGTTTTCTGCCCGCACCAACACGGACTGTTGCTGGGGAGCTGATCGGCTGGTGAAGACCCACCAACACGTTGCGCGCTGATCCACCCTACGTGAATAGTCCGGGTTGAGGGAGGAGATAGCGACACGCGAGGAAACGGCAACGCAGCAGAAGCCCCTCCGCTGGATGGATGACGCGTGTGCAACACACGGTTCCATCTGTACGCCCGCGACGCCGGGGGCGGCGACGCACGCTACGTCACGCGTTTTCCTTCTCGTCTTCGTCTTCCAGGTCCAGAGTGGTGTCATCGGCCGCAGCCGACTCAGCATCAGAAGCCACATCTTGCGCGGACGACTCTTCGTCGGACACCGATTGCTCTTCGGTCCCTTCGTCCTTGACGTCGTCTTCCAGATCATCAAACGCGGGGCGCTCGCTGGCCTCGCTCACGCGATCGTGTTGCCCGACGAACTCCAGGATTGCGCGGGTGCCGGCATCGCCCAGTCGCGGCTTGGCCAACCGCATGATCCGGGTGTAACCGCCGTCACGATCGGCGAATCGAGGCGCGATCTCCTCGAACAGAACGCTCACGGCTGCTTTGTCGCCCAGTAACTGCAACGCACGCCGTCGCGCCGCAACAACGGGAGCGCGCGCGGTGCACCATTCTTGCCACTGCGGACTAGTCCGCCACTCTCGCCACTGGTCCGTGTTTCGAGCGGCACCAGTCGCGTACTGCTCGGCGGTATCCGCGTGCTCGAGCGACCGGCGAGCGATCGTGACGCACTTCTCGACCAAAGGACGAACCTCCTTGGCCTTCTGCAAGGTGGTCGTGATGCGTCCTTTCACCTTGGGCGGGTTCGGATCGAACTCCGCATCACGCTCGGTCAGAATCAGGCTGCTGGCCAAATTGCGCAGCATGGCCCGGCGATGACTGGAACTGCGGCCCAAACGACGGCCTCGTTTACGATGTCGCATGGCTTGTTCGTCCTTCTTTCGCCGGCTCGGTTCTCGGCCAGCGTCCCCAATTTGTTGCTTATTCGATTTGATTGGTCGATGACCGGTGACGCTTTCGCCGCGAAAAGCCCTTTGCCGGTTCAGCTGGCGGCGGTTCGTTTCCCCAACGACCAGGTTCGTGACGACCTGGCCGGCCGTCCTGCCAACGAACGCCAGATCAGGCAGGCGCGGACACCTACCCCGCAGTGGATCACAGCGGCATCTGCGGCGAGGCAACTCGCATGCCCAAGTGCAGTCCGAGTTCCTTCAACTTCTCTCGGACCTCCGCCAACGTGGTTTCCCCAAAGTTACGCACCTCCAGCAGCTGGTCTTCGTTCCGCTGCACCAGGTCACGCACCGTGTTGATGTTCTCCGATTCCAAACAATTGCCGGCTCGCACCGACAAATTCAACTCGGCCAGACTCATATTCAATTTGGCGTCCAAGGCCGCATCACCTCCGCCGGAACCGGCCCGCACCGCCGAGTGAACACGATGCCCCAGCTCAGAATACTGCACGAACGGATTCAAGTGCTTACGGAAAATCTTGGCCGACTCGACTAACGCCATCTCCGGGCTGATCGAACCGTTGGTCCAAATCTCCATCGTCAGCTTGTCATAGTTCGTCTTCTGCCCGACGCGCGTCTCGTCAATGTGAAACCGTACGCGTGTCACCGGGCTGTAAACAGCATCAATGGGGATGATACCGATCTCATGGTCCCCAATGCTCTGCTCACCCGCCGGAACGTAACCGCGTCCGTTCTCGACTACCATCTCCATCATGAACGGCACGCTGTCGGTCAACGTCGCCAGTACGTGACCCTTGTTGATCACTTCCACGTCAGCGTCCGTCTGCACGTCTGTGCCGGTAATCGGGCCCGGCTCATTTTTCTCCACCGTGATCACGCGCGTCGCTTCACTGTGATTCTTGACGACCAAGGATTTGACATTTAACACGATATCCGTCATGTCCTCCAGGACACCCGGAATCGTCGTGAACTCGTGCTGCGCACCACGGACCTTGATCTGAGTAACCGCACTCCCTTCCAGACTCGACAACAGAATGCGCCGCAAACTATTGCCCACAGTTACCCCAAAACCGCGCTCGAAGGGTTCGGCCGTAAACTTGCCATAGGTGGACGAGAGCGTCTTCGCGTCACAATCGACCACACTTGGCAGTTCCAGCCCACGCCATCGAATATGCATCGGTAGCCTCCGTTGAAAGCGAAACCACGCTTGTCAAGATGAAAGAAACGACGAACTTCCCAGGGGATTCCCCCAAGGATCGCTCCCGTTAAACACGCCGCTTCTTACGCGGCCGACAACCGTTGTGCGGGATCGGAGTGCAATCTTCAATCAACTTGACAGTCATTCCCGCCGACTGCAAAGCCGTGATGGCACTCTCACGCCCCGAACCCGGACCCTTGACTCGGACTTCTAATTCCTTCACGCCAAACTTCGCCGCCTTTTCGGCAGCCTGCTGCGCAGCGCATTGGCCGGCAAACGGAGTGCTCTTGCGGCTCCCCTTGAAACCGCTCGTCCCGGCACTCGCCCAGCACAACGTATCCCCCTTGGTGTCCGTAATCGTCACCGTAGTGTTGTTGAACGTGGCCTTGATGTGGGCAATGCCCACCGTCACGTTACGACGAGGTTTCCGCTTCTTACTGCTCTTTGCCACGGAACGCTGGCTCCTTGCAATGCACTGTCTGTTCTAAATGCACTGTCTGTTCTAATTGTCTGTTTGTCTTTGAATTGTCTGCTTGTTGGTCGATCTCTGAGCTCAACTACATCCACCGATGCTCTTACCTCCGGTGGCCGACCCTCGTTTTCCGGCTTGTCAGTCGCACATGGAATCGATTCGTTCCGACCAGCCAGCCCCCCCCATTGGCAGTCACTCGGCACCACGGGCAGTAATCCAGTTCGGTCCCGCCAGCCACTAACGCAGGTCCTTCACTCCCTTTTTACCGGCCACGGTCTTGCGCGGTCCCTTACGGGTCCGAGCATTGGTGCGCGTCCGCTGTCCGCGAACCGGCAGGCCATGGCGATGCCGCAAGCCGCGGTAACACTTGATGTCGCGTAGCCGATTCACGCTCTGCTGGACCTGGCGTCGCAAAGGACCTTCCACCACGTAGTCGCGCTCGAGCAAAGCCGATAAACGGCCCAACTCGTCGTCCGCCAGTTCACGAGCTTTCTTCTGAGGCTCAATCCCCGCCTTATAACAAAGCTCCCGCGCCGTCTTTTCACCCACCCCATAGAGGTAAGACAAGGAAATCGCCGTCGGCTTGTCATTGGGAATATCCACACCGAGCAAACGGGGCATTGGTTATAGCTCCTGGACCTACTAACTTGGATTCACTTAATCTGACTTGGATTCGCTCAATGGCGTTGACTCGGATGCTCCATCGGCCGACAAACACGGGGCGATGCCAGCAGGCGGTTGCCTCAGGCGCACGCCAGCAGGACTCATCCTTGGCGTTGCTTGTGCCGCGGATTACTGCAGATCACGTAGACACGGCCCTTGCGCCGCACCACCTTGCAGTTCTCACACATCCGCTTGACGCTGGTCCTTACTTTCATGGTTCTTCCCCGCGAAAAATGCCAAAGCGTATGAGTATAAACCCTTTACGCCACCCCCTTCAAGGGCTGCGGCGCCTGATTTTGGAAAACTCCAGTCGACTCGAATCCCATCTGGCGTACTTTCCCGCCGCGGGTTGGCAGGACCCTTGCGGCCGCGTCGGTCCAGGAGAGGGCTCGCCAAGCGCCCCCGCAAGCTGATAACTCGTTTGGGGAATTCCGGACCCCACTTACTTCGACGCTCTACGACTGCCGCTGCGACACACAATGGCGAATCCGCTCAAATACCTCGTCCGGCGTCCCCGACCCGTCAATCGCCGACAGCAATTGGCGATCGGCGTAGTATTGCAGCACCGGCGCGGTCTGATTCTTGTAGACCTCCAGCCGCTGCTTGATCGTCTCGGGCGTATCGTCGGGGCGTTTTCGCGCCAGCATGCGCCGCTGCAGTTCGTCGTTCTCGACCTGCAGCTCCAGTACCAGGCCGATGGGTGTGCCTCGCTTCTGCATCAACTGGTCCAAGGCAGCCGCCTGATCGACATTGCGCGGGAATCCATCAAACAAACAACCGCCCGCCATCTTCGGATTATCGAGGCACTCCCCGATAATCTGCAGCACCAGTTCGTCGGGCACCAATTCCCCGGCCTGCATGAAATCGGCTGCCTGTTTTCCCAATTCAGAACCTTGGCTGATCGCTTGGCGGAGCATGTCACCGGTGGAGACGTGCGGTATCGCGAGCATTTCGATGAGTCGCTGCGCCTGGGTACCTTTTCCGGCACCGGGGGGACCGATGAAGACGACGTACATAGCAGGCCACATTTCTATCCCGTTCTAGACAACTTGAGCCGTGTCGTCACCGAACAGGGTGGGGTCACGCCGGCTTTAGCCTTCCAGCAGGCCTCGGTAATTCCGCATAACGAGGTGACTGTCGATTTTCTGCACGAGATCGAAGGCCACGCTGACGGCAATCAGCAAACCGGTCCCGCCATAGAAGCTGGCGACCGCAAAGCTGACACCCAGCGAGCTGGAGATGATCGTCGGGACGATAGCCACCAAGGCGAGGAAGCCGGCACCCACATACGTGATGCGGACCATGACCTTTTCCAGGTAATCGGCGGTTCGCTTTCCGGGCCGATAACCAGGAATAAATGTGCCATAGTCTTTGAGGTTTTCGGACATTTCCTTTGGATTGAACGTGATGGCCGTCCAGAAATAGCAGAAGAAGTAAATCAGAACCACGTACAGCAGATTGTAGACGAATGAAGTACCGCGCGAGAAAATAGGAGCCAACATGCTGAAGAAACGCACCCAGGCATCTCCCAGCGACGTGCCAGCCAGTGGCAACGTTAAACAGCATGCCGGGCAACATCAGCAAGCTGCTGGCAAAGATGATCGGCATCACGCCAGCCTGGTTGATACGCAGGGGCAGGTATTGCCGCGTGCCGCCGTACACACGCCGACCGCGCACGTGCTTTGCACTCTGCGTCGGTATGCGGCGCTGCCCCAACGTGATAAACACGACCCCGACGACCACGGCAATAAACAATGTCGCCAGAATCAGCAGCGATTCGACGCCGATACGTCCCGGTCCGATTCCGACCAATTCAAACTCGGCCTGATTCACCAACAGATCGATCAGAGCACCTGGCATGCGGGCGAGAATCCCTGCCATGATCAGCAAACTGATTCCGTTGCCGATCCCGAACTCGTCAATCTGCTCACCGATCCACATCAGAAACACCGTGCCGCAGGTCATGGTCAAGACGGCGGTCAGCTGCCAGCCGAGCCCAATGGTGCCCGGTCCGCATTGCGAAACGCCTCGGCAATCAGATTTCCGCCATCTGTCGATTCGCGCATCAAGAAGAACTTGACGTAGAACCAGCTCTGAATCAGGCAGAGCACAACGGTCAAGTACCGTGTGTACTCATTGATCTTTTTGCGTCCGGTTTCTCCTTCTTTTTTCAGCTCTTCGATCGGCTTCCACACGCTGCCAAGCAACTGAAAAATGATGGAGGCGGAGATATAGGGCATGATACCCAGCCCGAAAATCGTGGCGTTGGTCAGGTCGCTGGCACTGAACACCGCCACCTGATTGATGATGTCGGCCAGACCGCCACTCTTATCGCCCGAGCCCTGCAACTGGGACTGGTCGACCATCGGAAGAGTGATCCAGTAACCCACACGATAGATACCGAGAAAGAGCAGCGTCAAAAAGATTTTCTGTCGCAGCTCGGGTATCGTGAAAACAACGCGAAGTTTTTCCCACATGACGCCGATCCGTCCTCGCTAGTGTCGATAATCACCACCGTGATCTGTTTTGATATCCCGCAGGATCTTAAGTCGTTGACAGCATCGGCGATTCACCCAGGCAAGCGCCCACGCTTACCGAACCATCATTCGGCTTCATCAGGCCGCCTTGTTATGCGGTCGGCATAACGGGACCGCGATCTGCCACACCATCACGCAGTGCTCGTGGACGATTCCTTTCGCTTCTGCTTCTGTTTCTGTTTCACCGGGGTTGCGCCGGGCAAAACCACCACTTCCCCGCCCGCCTTCTCGATCTTCTCTTTGGCGGACTCGCTGAACCGGTGCGCGGAGACCTTCAAGCTCTTGGTCAGTTCGCCATCCCCCAGGATCTTTAACACATCCCACCGACTTCTGGCGAGCGATCTCTCGCGCAGTGACTCCGGGGTCACTTCCTCGCCCGCGGCAAAGGCTCGTTCGAGATCCGCGATGTTCACGGTCCCGACGATCAACGCGAAGCGGTTGTTGAATCCCCGCTTGGGCACGCGTCGCACCAACGGCATGGCTCCACCTTGGAAGACCGGTTTCTGGGACCAGCCGGCCCGCGACTTCTGTCCCTTGTGCCCCCGGGCGGCGGTCTTGCCCCAGCCGGAACCGGGTCCACGTCCGATGCGACGACGTTTCTTGTTGCGTGTTATCCCGCGATGGACATCGTCTATATTCACTGCAGTGACACTCCCCGTAGTCGCTCCACCTCTTGCTGCGTTCGCAATTGGGTCAGCGCATCAATGGTGGCTTTAACTAACGTCACAGGATTGTTGCTGCCGAAACTCTTGGTCAGAATATTCGTGATCCCGGCCGCCTCACAGACCGCACGCACGGCGTCGCCCGCGATCACACCGGTACCTGCACCGGCCGGCAGGAGGATCACGCGGGCCGCGCTGAAACGGCCCTTCACCTGATGCGGAATCGTCCCGTCGACCAGCGGTACCGCGACCATTTCTCGAGTCGCTTGTTTCTGCGCCTTCTCCACACTCGAAGGAACTTCATTGGCTTTGCCGTAGCCCCAGCCAACGCGACCGCGGCCGTCGCCAATCACGACCATGGCCGCAAAACTGAAGCGGCGGCCGCCCTTGACCACGGCAGCACAGCGCTTGATCTTGACAACTCGGTCAATGTATTCGCCACGTGTTGATTCTGTCGCCACGTTTTGGGGTGCTCCCACTCTCGAATTGACTTGCCAGCAAGCGGCTGGTTGCCGTGGCCTGCCAACAATCCGGTGTTAAAATTCCAATCCTGCCTCGCGCGCCGCATCCGCCAACGCCGCCACTCGACCGTGATATTTGTAGCACCCGCGGTCGAATCGTACCATCTTGATCCCCGCCTCCTGGGCCCGCTGGGCAATCACCTGACCGATCGTCTTCGCCGCCTCGCAGTTGCCGCCGTACTTGATCTGCTCACGCACGCCGTTGTCGCGTGTGCTGGCCGAGACCAAGGTCCTGCCGGTGGCATCATCGATCAGCTGGCAGGCAATGTGCGAGCAACTGCGGAATACCGACAGCCGCGGCCGATCGGGCGTACCCTGCAGTCGCTTGCGAACGCTGTACTTGCGTCGCTGTCTCTGCTTGGCAATGATTTTTTGCTTGTTCACGTTTCTCGCTCAACAAAAACGGGCCACTACCGATCCCATCCCCTGCCAACTCGACCCGGTCCGGCGAGCGTGCGCTGCACCGGGCCGCACGACATCACGGCGTGCCAAACTGGTTCCACCGACTACGTCGCGGCCTTACCAGGCTTGATCTTCACCTGCTCGCCCTGGTAGCGAATGCCCTTACCCTTGTAAGGTTCGGGTTTGCGCACCGCTCGCACTTCCGCGGCAAACTGCCCGACCTGCTGCTTGTCGCAGCCCTTGAACCACGACGTGCGTCTGGTCCGGGCAGGTCACGTCGAGTCCGGCGGGGATCTTCTTGTGGATTTCGTTGGCAAACCCGACGCGCAAGCGACAGCGTATCCCCTTGCACCGACCCAATGTAACCGACGCCGACGATTTCCAGCCGTTTCTCGTAGCCCTCTTTGACACCCACGACCATATTCTGGATCAGCGAGCGGGTCAGGCCATGGAAAGCTCGCGACTGCCGATCGCGCCGTATCAGTCGACACGACGACCTGTTTGTCTCGCTCGTTCAACTGCAACTCGACTTCCGGTCGGTACTCGTATTGCAGGCTCCCCTTGCGGCCCTTCGACGGTGACCACCGAGCCCTCGATCGACACCTTCACGCCATCGAGCACGTTGACCGGTTTCTTTCCAATCCGGGACATAGCGATTTCTTTCCCACACAGGGCCTCCGGCGGAGGTCGGTAGCGAACCCGCTACGCCCAGGCCAGCACTTGCCTTACCACACTTCGCACAGGACCTCGCCACCCAGATTTCGCTGGCGTGCTTCACGGTCACTCACCACTCCGCGACTGGTGCTCAGGATACAGATCCCGAGCCCGTCCAGCACCGGCCGCAGGTCACGTGCCTTGCTGTAGACGCGGCGTCCCGGCTTGCTGACACGGCGGATCCGCTGGATCACGCGTTCGCCGTTGGGCCCGTACTTCAGCTCAATCCGGAGATGCTTGATCGGCGTAGCATTCTACTTCCGACCAGTCCCAGATATAGCCTTCACGTTTCAGCACATCGGCCAAACCGCGTTTGACTTTGGAGAGGGGCATTTCGACATGGGGCCGCTCGACACGTACCGCGTTGCGAATACGGGTTAACATATCGGCGATCGGGTCGGTCATCATGGTGGTTCGGATCCCTTTACCAACTCGCCTTACGAACACCAGGAATCAAACCCTGGTCCGCCAGTTTGCGGAAGCAAATGCGACAAATCCCGAATTTTCTGTACACCGCACGAGGCCGCCCACAGATCTTGCACCGCCGTTCACGACGGGTACTGAACTTGGGCGGCCGGCTCGCCTTGGCAATCTTCGATTTGCTCGCCACGTGAACTACCTACTCAATTTCGATTCGTCGTAGATGGAAAAACGCATCCGCTTCTCGGAGTCGGACCACGCAACTCAAGCCGCGGCCGTCGCGTCGCGCTGCTGGAACGGCATGCCCAGCAGCCGCAACAACTCACGTGCTTCATCATCGCTATCACTGTTGGTGACCAGGGAAATGTTCATCCCCTGGACACGCGTGAACTTGTCGGGTTCAACTCGGGAAACACCAGCTGTTCGGTCAGGCCCAGGCTGTAGTTGCCATGCCCGTCAAACGCCTTCGGGCTGACCCCGCGAAAGTCACGCACCCGCGGCAGGGCCAGCGCAACCAGCCGATCCAGGAACTCGTACATCCGCGCTCGCCGCAACGTCACCTTGCAGCCGATCGCCATGTCTTCTCGCAAGCGGAACCCGGCGATCGCCTTGCGGCCTTGCGTGATAATCGGCTTCTGGCCGGTGATCTGCGTCAGCGCTTCGACGGCCGCTTCCAGATGTTTCTTTTCCTGGATCGCCGAACCGACGCCCATGTTGACGACGATCTTCTCCAGTCGCGGCAGGGCCAGCCGGTTGGCTCGCCCGAGCTACTCGGCCAGCGCCGGGAGAATTTCTTTCTCGTATTTTTCTTGCAAACGAGGAATCATGGTTCTCTCACCAAGTCCACCGCGACGCGGCGTGCCAAGAGCTCGCCTCGCGCCCAACAGGTTCTCTACTTCTTGGCGTAAGCCTTGCGGGCCGGAGCGATTTCGCCGCTACCGGCGCCGCACTTCTTGCAGAAGCGTTCCTTGCTGCCGTCGTCCAGGTACCGCGACTCCGGTGCGTGCCGGCTTGCCACACTTCGGGCAGATCAGCATCACATTGGCCACCTGGATCGGCATCTCTTTGGACAGCCGCCCACCCTGCGGGTTCCGCTGGCTGCGCCGCACGTGCTTGTACACGCGATTGACGCCTTCCACGACCATCTTGCCCGCCTGGTGATCGACTCTCGAGCACCTTGCCGCGCACACCGCGGTCGTCGCCGGCGATCACTTCGACCATATCGTCTACTTTGATGTGCATCACACCACCTCGCTGGCGAGGCTGACAATCTTCATGTAAGTTTCGTTCACGCAGTTCGCGAGCCACGGCACCGAAAATACGCGTTCCCCGCGGATTCCCATCCTTATCGATGATCACGACCGCGTTGCTGTCGAACCGGATGTAGCTGCCGTCGGGCCGTCGCGACGGCTGCTTGCAGCGGACGATCACCGCCCGCACGACCGACTTCTTCTTGACTTCACTGCCGGGAATCACGCTCTTGACGCTGCAGACGATGACGTCACCCAGGCTGGCGAATCGCCGCCGCGATCCGCCCAGCACCTTGATGCACATCACTTCTTTGGCGCCGGTGTTGTCCGCGACGGCCAAGTCGAGTTTCTTGCTGAATCATCTCTCGACTTACCCTTCTTTCGCCGCTTCTTGCTTGGCCGCCGCCCGCAGGGCCGCCACATCGACCGCCCGGCTCTTCTCCACCACGCGCACCAATTCCCAACGTTTCGTCTTCGACCGCGGTCGCGACTCGACGATCTCGACCGTGTCGCCCAACGCCCGATTCGTTGTTCTCGTCGTGCACGTAGCAGACCGTCCGCTGCCGAATGTACTTGCCGTACATCGGGTGCTTGACCCGCCGCGGAATCTCCACGCGACGCGTCTTGGTCATTCTCGTCACTGGCGACCACTCCAATGGCAACTTTCTTAGGCATGGCAGACTAACTCTCTTTTTTCGCCTCGGGTTGCGGCTGGAACACGGCTCTTCAACTCACGCTCGCGCTGCAACGTCTTGATCCGGGCGACCAGACGGCGGTTTCGCCGCAGTTCGCTCGGCGCATCCAGCCGTTCGGTTTGAGCCTGCATCCGCAACCGAAACAGATGCTCAACCGTTTCGTGGAGCGTCAGCTGAAGCTGTTCGTCGCTCATGTCACGAAGTTCTTTATTATCCATGCTGGTACCCTTGCGGCAGCCATCGCGCTCCGCCACGACCGTCAGGCTCACGTCGGCAGCCGCCGCACAAATCGCACGCGGATCGGCATCTTGTGAGCCAGACGAGCGAAACAGACGCGTGCCTGCGTCTCGGTGACACCACCCAACTTCGTACAGGACCGTTCCCGGCCGAACCGTGGCCACCCAATGCTCCGGTTCCCCCTTTCCCTTTCCCATGCGCGTTTCCAACGGCGTCGACGTGATCGAGCGGTGCGGAAACATCCGCACGTACAGCCGACCTTCGCCACGCACATACTGCTGCGCGGCAATACGACCGGCCTCGATGGTCTGAGCCTTGATCCAACCACCCTGCATCGCCTGGAGGCCAAACTCACCGAAGACCACTCGATTGCCACGAGTGGCGTTACCTTTTATACGCCCTCTTTGGCTTTTTCGATGTTTTACCCGCTTCGGCATCAGCGCCATCGGATGCTTCTCCCTCGTGCATGCCTCGATTAATCCACACCTGAACCCCAATGTGCCCCTGGGCCGTCATCGCTTCGGTGAAACCGTAGTCGATGTCCGCCCGCAAGGTACTCAACGGAATCGATCCCGAAATCTGTTTCTCACGACGAGCCATTTCGGCACCGCCCAAGACGCCCGGCCAACTGGATCTTGATCCCCTTGGCCCCGGCGTCCATCGTCTGCTCCATCGCCCGCTTCATCGTGCGGCGAAAACTGGCCCGCTTCGACAACTGCTGGCGATGTCCTCCGCCACCAACTGCGCCTGCAGCTCGGGACGGCCAATCTCTTCGATCTTCAAATTCACGCGACGGCCAATCAAGTTCTGCAGCTCTTCCTGCAGCAGCTCGACCTCCTGACCCTTCTTGCCGATGATCAAACCTGGCCGAGCCACGTGCAGAATCACTTTCACTTCGTCCCGCGTCCGCTCGATTTCGATCCGATCGATCCCGGCATTGCGATACTGCGTTCGCTTGGGATGATTCTTGATGAAATCGCGAATCTTCTGGTCTTCCAGCAGCAGTTCCGCGAACTCCTGCTTGGACGCATACCAGCGACTCTTCCAACCCATCACCACGCCCGTGCGAAAGCCGATCGGATTGACTTTCTGACCCATGCTTACAACTCGCTAATGTCTTCCAGGGCGACGTGAATGTGGGAAAACCGCTTGCGGATCATGAACGCCATGCCCCGCGCTCGCGGACGAATCCGTTTGAACATCGGCCCGCCGTCGACACGAGCCTCCACGACCACCAGATGCTCGACCTTCACCGTCTGCCCGGCGTTCTGATCCGGATCCTGGGCATTGCCCAACGCGCTCTTGAGCACTTTCTCCAGCATCCGCGCACCGCGCTGCGGCTGGTACCGCAGCACATCCAGCGCTTCGTCCGCGAACTTGCCCCGCACCAAATCGGCCAGGGGCCGCACTTTGCGAGCGCTGATGCGGGCAAATCGATGGGAAGCCCGAAAAGCCATGACGTCATCCTCGCTCGGTTATCGTTTTCCCTTACCGCCGTGACCGCGGAACACCCGCGTCGGAGCGAACTCACCCAGCTTGTGACCGACCATATCTTCCGTCACGAACACCTTCATATGATTCTTGCCGTTGTGGACCAGGAACGTGATGCCCGACAAACTCCGGCACGATCGTGCAGGCCCGGGCCCACGTCTTGATCGGATCCTTGCTGCCCGCCTCGAGCTGCTGCTGGACCTTGCGATACACCTTGAAATCGACATACGGTCCTTTTTTGAGCGACCTACTCATAACAGACCCTTATTCCCCTGGCTCCACCTTCACAAGCTCTACTTCAAACGCAGCTGACCATATCGCCTCGAACGACGACGCCGCACAATCGACGCATTCGACGGCTTGCGTCGCTGACGCGTCGAGCCGCCCTTGGCCGGCTTGCCCGTCGGACTGACCGGATGCCGACCACCCTTCGTGCGACCTTCACCACCACCGTGCGGATGGTCGATCGGATTCATGGCCGTGCCACGCACATGCGGCCGCCGCCCCAACCAACGCTTGCGCCCCGCCTTGCCCAGCCGAACCGCCATGTGATCCGAGTTCCCCACCTTGCCGATCGTCGCCCGACACACAGACGGGACACGGCGAATCTCGCCACTGGGCAAGTTGATCTGAGCCCAATCCGCCTCCCGAGCCACCAACGTGGCATTCGTCCCGGCACTGCGACACAGACACCCACCCTGACCCGGCAACAACTCGATGTTGTGGATCGCCGTCCCCAGCGGAATCTTCTTCAGCGGCAGGCAATTCCCGACCGTCGGCGGTGCCTCCGGCCCACTCTCCAGCGTCGCGCCGACCTGCAGGCCATCCGGGGCGAGAATATATCGCTTCTCACCGTCCACGTAATGCAGCAACGCAATCCGCGCACTGCGATTCGGATCGTACTGCAAGCGACGCAACCTTGGCCTTGACGCCATCCTTGTCTCGCCGGAAGTCGATCAAGCGATAGCTGCCGCTTGTGACCACCGCCACGATGCCGAGCCGTGATCTTACCCTGATTATTTCGACCACCCGTCTTGCGAATCGGCCGCAACAGCGACTTTTCCGGCTTGGCTCCCTTCGTCAGCTCCGCAAAGTCGCTGACCGTCGCCCCACGCCGTCCCGGCGATGTCGGTTTGTATTGTCGAATGCCCATGGCAGTAATTCCAAACTATGATGGCGGTACCGGCCGCCGTGACATCGTAATCCGCCAGGCCTGCTTGCCGAGCACCCGCTCAGTTCACACGCCATGCCGAGGCGAGCGCTTAAAAGAAGTCAATCCGATCTTCACTGTCGAGCGTGACGATCGCCTTCTTCCAATTCTTGGTGCGACCGTAGGTAAAACGGTATCGACGCGGCTTTCCCTTGCGATTCTGCGTCCGCACCTTCAGGACCTTGACGTTGAACAACGTCTCAACCGCCTCGCGCACATCCAGCTTTTCGGCCAGCGGATTCACTTCGAACGCATACTGATTGTTCCGCGTCGCGCGATGCATCCCCTTTTCGGTCACCAGCGGACGCAGGACCACCTGATGCGGCAGCAACTTGATCTTCTTCACGCGGCCTTGTGCCGGCACTGCCTTGGATGGCGCTGCCTTGGATGGCACTGCCTTGCGATGGCGCTGCCTTTGACGACTCTGCCTTTGATGACGCTGCCTGACCCATCTTCACCGATTCCCTATCGCAAAACGCACATCGCCGAGGCCACATTGACGCCGAGCCTCCCGCACCATCCATCCGCCACGCCGACGCCCGCTCCTTGATCGTGTCCAGCGCCGCCTTCGTCACCAACATGCGACGCGGCGACAGCACACACAAGGCATTCAAATCCGATACCGGCGACACCGAAACCTGCGGGATATTCCGAGCACTCTTGTACACATTCGCATCCATCGAGGCCGTGGTCACCAGCGTACTGACTCCACCCAGACCCAACGCCTTCAGGATCGCCGCCATCTCGCGCGTCGCCGGCGCGGCAAACGACAAATCATCGATCACCACCACTTGCTGATCCACGATCTTCGAGGCGATCGCCATCCGCGTCGCCGCCCGCACCGCCTTGCGCGGCAGGCGATAACTGTAATCCCGCGGCCGCTTGGCAAACGCATGACCACCACCACGACGAATATTCGACCGCCGCGATCCGGCCCGCGCATTGCCCGTCCCCTTCTGGCGATACATCTTCTTCGTCGAACCGGAGACCTCACCACGCGACTTCGTCTTGGCCGAACCCTGACGCTGATTCGCCTGATACATCACCACCACGTCATGCAACAACTGCTTGTTGATGCGGGAGCCAGCACCGCCGGATCGATCTCGTACGACCCAACTTCCGCACCAGTGCGATCAAAAACAGGCAACGTTGTCATAATCCACCGACCAAAAAGAAAACAGCTCGCTGCCACAACAGCGATCGAGCCTTGCGCTATCCCACCTTGTTCGTTTCACGAATAACCAGCCACCCACCATTGGGCCCCGGCACCGCGCCGTTGACCAGCAGCAGATTATTCGCCTCATCCACACGATACACCTTCAGGTTTCGGACCGTCACGCGAGCATTTCCGTACTGCCCGGCCATGCGACGCCCCTTGAAAACACGACTCGGACAGGCACTCATCCCGGTACCACCAGCATGCCGATGCACCTTCTTGACACCGTGCGAGGCCCGCTGGCCGGAGAAATTATGCCGCTTCATCACGCCAGCAAAACCGCGACCCTTGCTGACCCCGGTCACATCGACCGCCGCCACCTCCGCCAACTGCCCGACCGTCAGCTCCTGACCAACCTCCAGCCCGTCCACCGCGCCCGCGAAACTCACGAACAAACTGCTTCGGCTCACACTCAGGCTTGGGAGGCAACTCAACACCAGCGGCGGCACGCCGCTTGGCACGCTTGCTGTTGAGTTTTGCCGTGACATGACCACGCTCACTGCGGCGAGACTGACTCTGGCGAGACCTTCCACGATCACCCTGCGGACGCTTCTTGTCCTGGAAACCCAGCTGCACCGCTTCGTAACCGTCACGCTGCTCGGTGCGCAACTGGAGCACATGGCAAGGACCTGCCTCAATCACCGTCACGGGAATCGCTTCCCCTGACTCGTTATATACCTGCGTCATCCCGACCTTACGGCCGAGCAGTCCCTTCACCATGGGTCTACACCTTTGTGATCTGTCACCTGCGGGAAGCCGGGAACCTGTCGCGAAGACAGGTCCCGCATTACCCACACGGCTTCCGTCCCATAGAATGATCTACCAGTTAGGGATCTATGCGAAACGAATCACTACCGCGAGGACGCCTTAATCTTGATATCGACACCCGCTGGAAGACTGAGCTTATTGAGCGCCTCGATCGTCTTGGCGGTGGCCTGCACGATATCAATCAGCCGCTTGTGCGTTCGAATTTCGAACTGCTGCCGCGCCTTCTTGTCCACATGCGGACCGGAAAGAACCGTGTACCGCTCGATGCGCGTCGGCAATGGAATCGGACCGTGGACCTCAGAGTGCGTTCGCTTGGCAGTGTCCACAATATCCTGGGCACTCTGATCCAGAATCCCGTGATCGTAAGCTTCCATCCGGATCCGAATGACTTCGTGCTGACCTGCCACGTCGCTTCCCCCACAGGGCCACTTGGATTACCAGCCTCGCTGCCAGGACGCTGGAACTTCCGTGAAGCCGGAACATCACGATCCGATTTGCCAAAGACCCTCTCGTCACATATCGCCCACAGGGAAACCACCGAGTGTAGAGCTCGTGGCTCGTCGCGTCAACACCCACCTGAACGTTCACGACCTTGTTTTTCCCGAATTGCGTAACCCCCGCTCGCAGCACTGCGGCGAGCAACTCCTTTGCGGTCACGTGCCCCCCACAGGCTGCGGCCTACAACCGCTACATCGCGTATTGCCTGGCCACGTCCGGCGGCGCCGGCGAATACTCCAGCGGCTCCATCGAGCAACTGGCTCGACCCTGACTGAGACTGCGAATCGCATTGGCGTAGCCAAACAGCTCTCGCAACGGCGCGTGTGCCTCAATCACCACGTCACCACCGCGATTTTGCGTGGAACAGATCAGCGCGCGACGCTGCTGCAAGTCGCCGACAATGTCCCCCAGATAGTCCTCCGGCGTCGAAATGCCCAGCTTCATGATCGGCTCGAGCAAGCACAGGACCGCCCGCCTGCAAGCCCTTCTCGAACGCGTCGACCGCGGCGATGCGAAACGCCGTTTCGTCCGAATTGTCCAGCTGCGCCTCGCCTCCTGTGACAGTCACCTTCAGTCCCGTGAGCGGGAAACTGCCGATCGGGCCACCTCCCTCCGCACACAACTTCAGCTCCTCCACCGCCGCCGCCGTCAGTGCGGGCGGTACGTCATCGGGCGAACAGAAATTGAGCACCTGGGTATGATGCTTTCCGCCAGCAGCCGGCTCGACCGTCACCGACAACTGGGCAAACAACTGCTTGCCCCCCACCTGCCGGTGGCACTCACCCGTGACCTGCGCTGCGTGCTCCACCGTTTCGCGATAGCTCACACGCGGCTTATGCACTTTCACGTCCAGATTGAACTCGCGAAGCAAGCGATGCTTGATCACTTCCAGATGCAATTCGCCCATGCCGCTGATCAGCGTCTGCCCTGTCTCTTCATTTTCGACCGCGCGAAAAGTCGGATCCTGCCGTTTGAGCATTTCGAGCGTGGCCGACAGCTTCTTGCGTTCCGCCGCGCTTTCCGGCTCAATCGCCATCGACAGGACGGTTTCGGCAAACTCGATCGAAGGCAACAAGATCGGTTGGTGAGGGTCGCAGAGCGTGTCGCCGGTGATGGAGTGCCGTGGGCCAATCACCCCCACAATATCCCCGCAAGAGACGTGGTCCACCTGCCCGTCGCGCTCCTTCCGCGTGGCGTGAATCTGCCACAACTGCGATACATTTTCCTTCTTCTCCCGCTTCGGGTTCAAGACGCGCGAGTTCGCCTTCAAATGCCCGGAATAGACGCGCACCCAGTAAAGATCGCCCGTCTTGGCGGGCAAGATCTTGAAGACCAGTCCGCAAAACGGATCGTCACTCAAAGGGCGGCGACGGAGCACTTTGTCCGGCTTCTGGGGATCTACCCCTTGCACTGGCGGACAGTCCAACGGACTGGGAAGATAGAGCCCCACGGCATCCAAGACCGTCTGCACTCCGATGCCGTGCAGTGCGGAACCGCACAAAACCGGCTGAATATACATATGCAGCGTGGCATCGCGTAAGACACGCCGAATCAAATCGGCAGGTACGGCCTGTTCCGACAAGACTAACTCAATCAGCTCATTGCTGTACCGATAGAGCGTTTCGAGCATCATCTCGCGCCAGGTCTTGGCATCCTCGAGCAAATCGGCCGGGATGTCACTGCGGACCACGTCCCCCCCTTTTTCGTTCACCGTGAATTCCAGCAGTTGCATGTCGATCAGGTCGATTACGCCCCGAAACGGGTCCTTCACATGCGACGGCCCCTCCCCCACCGGTAGACTGATCACTACGGGGCGAGCGCCCAGCCGCGACTTGATCTCGGCAACGGTTGCTTCAAACCGCGCACCTTCACGGTCCATCTTGTTGATGAAGGCGATGCGGGGGACATGATAGCGGTTGGCCTGCCGCCAGACTGTCTCGCTTTGCGCCTCGACGCCTTCGCGTGCGCTGAAGACCACCACGGCTCCATCAAGCACGCGCAAACAACGCTCGACTTCGGCGGTGAAATCGACGTGCCCGGGGGTATCGAGCAGGTTGATGTGCCGGCCGGCCCAATCGAACGTGACGCAGGCCGAGTAGATGGTAATGCCCCGCTCTTGCTCCTCCTGATCGCAATCGGTTTCGGCCGTCCCTTGGTCAACTCGCCCTACACGGTGCTTGGCACCGCTGAGGAACAGCATCTGCTCGGTCACCGTGGTCTTCCCGGCATCAATATGGGCGATGATACCGATGTTGCGAAGATCTTCGATTTTGCGTGACATTGGGCCATTTCCACTGCAATTCGGCCGCGCAATAGAAACGCCGCACCGAAAGGATCATCGGCGCGGCGAGTGCTTCCCAACAGCAACTACCAGGCAAAGTGGGCAAACGCTTTATTGGCATCGGCCATGCGGTGCACGTTCTCGCGGCGCGTAATTGCAGCCCCTTCTTTCTTGTAGGCAGCCAGCAACTCGTCAGCCAACTTCATGTGGGTTGGCCGACCCTTCTTTTCTCGAACCGCCATCAGCAACCAGCGAAACGCCAACGACTGCTGGCGGCTGCGATTCACTTGCATCGGGACCTGGTATGCCGCTCCACCGACACGCTTCGAGCGAACCTCAATGTGCGGCTTGACATTCTCTACGGCCTGCGTGAACACTTCAATCGGCTCCTGGTCCGGAACGCGCTTTCGCAGCACCTCCAGGGCGTCATAGAAAACCCGCTGCGCCGTGGCCTTCTTCCCGTCCCACATCAGACAATTCACAAACTTACTCGCCAGCACGGAACTGTAAATAGGATCCGGCTTCAACTGCGTGCGGCTGGAAGTGATACGACCCATAATGCTCTCTATCCAACGATTGTAAAACTGACTCGGCGCCTCGCGCCGCTGAGTTACCGCTGCCTGGTCACAGTTCTGACCGGCGCCACAAACTCTGACCTCAACGCCAGCACGTCCCCTACGCCAGCACCCA
This sequence comes from uncultured Planctomycetota bacterium, assembly GCA_963700575.1. Taxonomy (GTDB): domain Bacteria; phylum Planctomycetota; class Planctomycetia; order Pirellulales; family Pirellulaceae; genus JAJRVM01. The sequence continues at coordinate 43,364 of CAVOYC010000011.1, forward strand.
CCCCAACCAAAAACTTATGACTTCTTCGCCCCATAGCGACTGCGAGACTGCTTACGCCCGTCCACCCCCAGCGAGTCCAGCGAGCCGCGCACGACCTGATACCGCACGCCGGGCAGATCGCGAACCCGACCACCACGCACCAGCACAATCGAGTGCTCCTGGAGATTGTGGCCCTCGCCCGGAATGTAGACTGTCACTTCCTTACCATTGGACAGACGCACACGAGTGATTTTCCGCAGCGCCGAGTTCGGCTTCTTGGGCGTCATTGTGCGCACCTGCAAACAGACCCCTTGCTTCTGCGGGCACCGATCCAGTACCGGAGCCTTCGTGAACTTACGTTTTCGTCGGCGTCGCTTGCGAACGAGTTGGTTAATTGTAGGCATTCGAGTCTCACGCTCTGTTATTCAAACTCACGGTGCGGACCCCAAAGACTCCACACACGAAACCATTTTTCGATGTCGAGAACTACTCAGCGTATCGTTTTGCGACGCCTTGTCAAGGCGGACGCGGCAGACGTTTTCACCAACACTCGGGACACCCACTGATGCCACCACCCGAATGTGGTCTGGGGCCCGGATGCGGTCTGGAAATCGTCTCCCCCCGGCTCGAACCGTGCTCCCAATCCAAAGCGCCAGGTGAGACCGCACCGGCGAAGCCGTGGGCAGCCTCACGCGAGACCTGGGCTCAACTCGACAAGTCTTGTTCCTCATCCTTCGACGGTGGTTCGTCGCCAGACCCATACAGATCTTCCAGCGACAGACCGCCGGTCAGATCGGTATCCAAGCCGGGGTCGGTATCGGAGTCGGTGGGCAGGACCGCGTCGCCGCCACTTTCCACCCCAGTAGTCTTTTCCGCATCGCCTGCCTCCGCACTCCCAGTCGACTGCAACAGAGGGAAACTGGTGACCAGCGTCCGATCCCCTTCGGTCGCCATTTCGTGCAGCACCTCGGGCCGATACCGAACTTCTGACTCCTGGAATGTACGGAATCCCGTACCGGCTGGAATGAGGTGCCCCAGGATGACGTTTTCCTTCAACCCGACCAGGCTGTCAACTTTGCCGGCCAAGGCGGCCTCGGTGAGCACTTTGGTCGTTTCCTGGAAGCTGGCCGCCGAGATAAAGCTGGAACTCTGGACGGCCGCCTTGGTAATCCCCAATAGCTGCGTGCTGGCAACGGCCGGCTTGGGACGAGCTCCTTTGGCGGGTGCGCCCCCGAGCCGTTCGATCTGCACGTTCGCCTGCTCCATCGCGTCGACCGGCACAATGGCCCCTTTTTCGAACTCACAGTCTCCCTTTTCGGCGACCTTGACACATTGCCCCAGGTCCCGGTTCACCTGGCGGTATTCAAATCGATCCATGACCAGCCCGGGGAGCAGACTGGTGTCACCGGCCGTTTCCACGCGCACTTTGCGCAGCATCCGGGCGATGATGATTTCGATGTGCTTGTCATTGATTTCCACTCGCTGGCTACGATAGACCTGCTGAATCTCATGCAGCAGGTACTGCTGCACGGCTTCCTCTCCCGAAACGCGCAGGATATCGTGCGGCACCAACGGCCCGTCGACCAGGGCTTGCCCGGCTTTCACGTAATCCCCCGCGTGCACCAGGAAACGTTTTCCGTGCGAGACCAGATGTTCACGCTCGATGCCCGTTTCGCTTCGCACCACGATCGTACGTTTTCCGCGTTGCCGCTTTCCGGAGATCTCGACGATCCCATCCACTTCGGCGATGACGGCCGGATCTTTCGGCTTGCGAGCCTCAAAGATCTCCGTCACCCGGGGCAGACCACCCGTGATATCGGTAATCCCGGAGGCTTCACGGGGAGTCTTGGCCAACACGGACCCGGCATGGACTTCGTCGCCTTCACCGACTTCAATATAAGCCCGCTCTGGCAAGTAGTAGACGTCCAGCGGTTTGCCATCAGCATCTTCCAGCACGATTTGCGGGTGCAGATCCCCCTTGAGATCCATGACCATTCGCCGCACGTGACCGCTCTGGTCACGTTCGATACGCAGCGTCTCACCTTCGACCACGTCTTCGTATCGCACCTTTCCCGAAATCTCGGCCAGAATCGGAATGCTGTGCGGATCCCACTGGCAGAGGACGTCGCCAGCCTTCACTTCGTGATCTTCCCGAACCATCAGGACCGCACCGGTGGGGACATCACATTTCTCGAGTTCCCGCCCCTTGGCATCCAAGATCGAGATTTCACCGTTTCGCGTCAGAACGATATCATTTCCTTCGGCATTGCGTACCAGCCGCATCCGCGTGAAGCGGACGAAACCATCCTTTTTGGCCCGCGTTTCACTTTCCTCGACGCTCATATTCACCGTACCGCCGATGTGGAACGTGCGCATGGTCAACTGCGTACCCGGTTCACCGATGCTCTGCGCGGCAATGATTCCGACGGCCATCCCTTCTTCGACCATGTTGCCCGTCGACAGATCCATGCCGTAGCAGCAACGGCAGACGCCCAGAGATGCGTCGCACGTCATGGGGCTGCGGACCTGGATTTTTTCCAGGCCCAGTGCCTCGATCCGCCGGGCGATTTCCGGGGTGATCATTTCACTCTCGCGCACGATCACGTCATCGGTAACCGGATTCACGATATTCTGCCGGCTGACACGTCCTTTGACCGCATCGGCCAACCGTACCTCAACTTTTTCGCCGCGATAGATCACCCCCTTGGTGATACCCTGCGTCGTGCCGCAATCGTGCATGGTGACGACCACATTCTGCGCCACGTCCGCGAGTTTGCGTGTCAGGTATCCCGAATCGGCGGTCTTGAGTGCTGTGTCGGCCAGTCCTTTGCGGGCTCCATGCGTCGAGCTGAAGTACTCCAGCACCGACAAGCCTTCGCGGAAATTGGCCTTAATCGGCGTCTCGATAATTTCCCCGGTCGGCTTGGCCATCAGACCTCGCATGCCGGCCAGTTGGCGAATCTGCTCCACACCACCACGAGCACCGGAGTGGGCCATCAGAAACACCGGATTGACATAGGCGCCACCTCGGTCATCCGCCTTCATGGCGGCCATCATTTCGGTCGTGATCCGTTCGCGAGCATGGGTCCAAGTGTCCAACACCTGGTTGTAGCGTTCCGCCTCGGTAATCACACCGTTGTTGTACAGTTTACGGTACCGCAACACCTTTTTTTCGCTCTCCGCGATAATCTTCGCCTTGGTATCCGGCGTGACCAGGTCGTCGGTCGCGAACGACAGTCCGCTGCGGGTACTCTCTCGGAACCCGAGCTGATTCATATCGTCCAGCAGATCGATCGTGGCACTTCGTCCCAGGATGCGATAACAGTCGGAAATAACCGTGGCCAGGTCACTGCCTCGCATCGCCATGTTGTAGTAATCCATGCCCCGCGGCAGCATCATGTTGAACAGGACGCGACCGTAGCTGGTCAAGATCCGTGAACCTGGCTCGGACACCGTCTCTTCATCGGTCCGCGCGCGTTGATCGAGTGGCAAGCGCACTTCGATTTCGGCATGCAGGTCGAGGGCGCCGAGTGCGAACGCCAGATCCGCTTCGTCGAGCGAAGCGAACTTCATGCCCTCCCCCTTGTAGCCTGGCAGCATCAACGTGATGAAATAGCAGCCCATCACCGTATCCTGCGACGGGCTCATGATCGGCCGGCCATTGGACGGAGCGAAAATATTGTTGGTCGACATCATCAACGTGTGGGCTTCCACCTGAGCCTCGATGGAGAGCGGCAGATGCACCGCCATCTGGTCACCATCAAAGTCGGCATTGAAGCCTTTGCAGACCAGCGGGTGCAGGTGAATCGCGTTACCTTCGACCAGGATCGGCTCAAACGCCTGGATCCCCATTCGGTGCAACGTCGGTGCCCGGTTGAGCAGCACCGGGTGATTCTGGATCACAGCTTCCAGGATGTCCCACACCTCTTCGTCCTTACGCTCCAACATCTTCTTGGCACTCTTGATCGTGTCGGCATGCCCCAGCTCTTTCAACTTGCGAATGATAAAGGGCTGGTAAAGCTCCAACGCGATCTTCTTGGGCAACCCGCACTGGTGCAACTTGAGCGTGGGGCCCACCACGATCACGCTGCGCGCCGAGTAGTCGACACGCTTGCCCAGCAAGTTTTCGCGGAAGCGGCCCTGCTTGCCCTTGATCATGTCGGTCAAGGACTTGAGCGGCCGGTTGCTGCTGCCCAACACGGGCCGCTTGCAGCGATTGTTGTCGAACAGCGCGTTCAACCGACTGCTGCAGCATGCGTTTCTCGTTGCGGATGATGACCTCCGGCGCATTGAGATCGACGAGCTTGCGGAGACGGTTGTTGCGATTAATGATGCGGCGGTACAGATCGTTCAGATCGCTGGTGGCGAAATTGCCTGAGTCGAGCAACACCAGGGGGCGCAAATCGGGGGGGATCACCGGGATCGCATCGAGCACCATCCATTCGGGCTGGTTATCGCTGTCTCGAATCGCCTCGACGATTTTCAAGCGATTGGTCAGGTCTTTCGTCTTCTGTTTCGAGCGGGTTTCCCCCAGCTCGGTACGCAGCTCGTTGGACAACGTCACGAGATCGAGTGAGCGGAGTAATTCCCGCACGGCTTCGGCCCCCATGTCGGCCTGGAAGCTCCCGTCACCATACTGGTCGCGGGCGGCCCGAAACTCCTCTTCCGTCAGCAGTTGCTGCTTTTCCAGTTCGGTGTCGCCCGGATCGACCACGACGTAGTCCTGGAAATAGATCACCTTCTCCAGGCTGGTCGTTTTCATGTTCAACAGGTTACCGAGGCGGCTGGGCATCGCCTTGAAAAACCAGATATGGACGACCGGGGCGGCCAATTCGATGTGCCCCATGCGTTTGCGCCGCACGCGCGAATGGGTAACTTTCACGCCACACCGGTCGCAGATCATCCCCTTGTACTTCATGCCGCGGTACTTGCCGCAGGCGCATTCCCAGTCCTTTTCCGGACCGAAAATCCGTTCGCAGAAGAGTCCATCCTTCTCGGGCCGGTACGTGCGGTAGTTAATCGTCTCGGGCTTCTTCACCTCACCGAACGACCAGCTGCGAATGTCGTGTGGCCGAGCGAGGCTGATTTTGACCGAAGCGTAATCGTTAATGCGATCATATGAGCTTTCGCCAATGGTCATGTGCCCGTGCTCCTTATGGAAATCCCTGATCGGTCGTTACCGTTTCTCGAGCATGCTCGCCCTCGGACGCGCCGAGGATCGAGTCTCCGGCCCCGCATGACGGGTCCCCTTTGGACTGGTTCCCCTTTGGACTGGTTCCCTGTCACTCGCCATCCGTCACCGGCCATTTTTGTTTCACACGCGACGCTTTTCGAGCTGCATGTTCAAGGCCAGCCCGCGAATTTCGTTGGTCAACACGTCGAAACTGGCAGGCGTGCCCGCCTCGAGCGTGTTTTCGCCTTTGACCATCGACTCGTAGATCTTGGTCCGCCCCTCCACATCGTCGCTCTTGACGGTCAACAGCTCTTGCAGGATATAAGCCGCACCGTACGCCTCCAGCGCCCAGACTTCCATTTCTCCAAACCGCTGCCCGCCAAAACGAGCTTTTCCTCCCAGCGGCTGCTGGGTGATCAACGAATAAGGCCCGGTACTGCGTGCATGGACCTTGTCGTCCACCAGGTGGTGGAGCTTCAACATGTAGATGTAGCCCACGGTGGTTTCCTGATGCAGCGCCTCGCCGGTGCGACCATCAAACAGCCGCGTCTTTCCGTGGCGTGGCAGGCCTGCTTCGGCCAGGCAGGCGTTAATGTCCTCCTCGCTGGCCCCGTCAAATACGGGCGTCACCGCCTGGAAGCCCAGCAAAGCACCGGCCCAACCCAAATGCGTCTCGAGTATCTGGCCCACGTTCATACGGCTCGGCACGCCCAGCGGATTGAGCATGATCTGCAGCGGAGTTCCGTCTTCCAGATAGGGCATATCCTCCACCGACAGGATCTTCGCAATGACACCCTTGTTGCCGTGGCGGCCGGCCATCTTGTCCCCCACCGAAATCACGCGCTTGGTGGCGATGTAGACCTTCACCATCTGCAGAACGCCACTCCGCAACTCGTCCCCTCGCTTCATGCTATTGAGCTTGCGATCGCGACGATCAATAGCCGCCTCGATGTTGGACCAATGCGCCTTGTGCACGCGCTCGACCTCGGCAATCTTCTCCTGGCTCCGCATCTTGCCCGTGATGGTGTGGAGTCGGAATTGCTGAGCACGCTCGGCAATGTACTTCGGATCCTGTTCGCCGGCCAAAGGCGTACCGTCCTCGTCGGTCAAGGAGCGGCCCAAGGCCGTTTCCATTTCCCGAATCATCTCGCCGAAGATCTGTGCAATCAGAGCGTTCCCTTCCCCCTCCGCTTCCTTCAGCTCTTTTTCGAATTTCTTGCGTTCGTCTTCCGAGAGACTCATGCGCCGCGAGAATTTCTGGGTATCGATCACGATCCCTTCGATCCCGGAGGGGACTTCCAGCGAGTCGTTCTTCACGTCCTCGCCAGCACGACCGAAAATGGCGTGTAATAACTTCTCTTCTGGCGTCAGTTCGGTCTTCGACTTGGGAGAGACTTTGCCGACCAGTATGTCGCCCGGCCGGACATACGTCCCGACGCGGACAATTCCCCCATCGTCGAGATTGCGGAGCGTCTTTTCACTGACGTTGGGAATGTCGCGGGTGAACTCTTCGCGCCCCAGTTTGGTTTCGCGGATCTCCACGTCAAACTCCTCGATGTGGAGCGATGTGTAGGTGTCCCGCTTGACCAAATCCTCGCTGATAATAATGGCATCTTCAAAGTTGTAGCCGTCGTACGACATGAATCCGACGAGCACGTTACGTCCCAAAGCCAACTCGCCCTGATAAATCGCGGCCCCGTCCGCGAGCACATGGCCCTTCTCGACCTTGTCGCCAAGCTGCACGACCGGCTTCTGGTTCAGGCATGTCCGCTCGTTCAGCCCCACGAACTTCTTGAGTTCGTAAATGTCGCTGCCGACCTCGATCCGACTGGCATCACAATACGACACCTTGCCCGCCCGTCGAGCTCGCACGACCATACTCGAGTTGATGGCCACGTCCTTTTCCATGCCGGTGGCCACAATCGGCGGTTCGGTAATCAGCAGCGGCACCGCTTGACGCTGCATGTTCGAACCCATCAAAGCCCGGTTCGCGTCATCATGCTCGAGGAACGGAATCAAGCCAGCCGAGACTCCCACCATCTGGCTGGGCGCCACGTCGATGTACTGGACCTCTTCCGGAGCCACAATACGGAAGTCCGCGCGATACCGGGCAATCAGGTTGGGGCCGGCCTGCAGCTTGCCCTCCAACACCTGGGTGTCGGCCGGAGCGACATGGGCCTCGGCTTCCTCGTCGGCTCGCAACCAGGCGACTTCGTCGGTGAGCTTGCCTTTCTTGACCAACCGGTAGGGGGTCACCAAGAACCCGTAATCGTCCACGCCGGCATAAATGGCCAGGCTGGAGATCAAACCGATGTTCGTACCTTCCGGAGTTTCAATCGGGCAAATGCGGCCGTAGTGCGAGATGTGCACATCTCGAACTTCGAAGCCGGCTCGTTTTCGATTCAGACCGCCCGGCCCCAACGCGGACAAACGACGTTCGTGTGTCAGCTGCGAGAGGGGATTGGTCTGGTCGACAACCTGAGACAATTCGCCACGTCCAAAGAAGTACTCAATGGCTGCCGAGATGCTCTTCGGGTTGATCAAGCTGCGCGGCGTCATGTCGGCCGCGTCCTTCAGACTCATTCGTTCCTGCACGGTGCGGCGGAGTTTGAGGAAGCCTTTGCGGAGTTCATCGCTGGCCAGTTCGTCAATCGTCCGCAGGCGGCGGTTGCCCAGGTGATCGATGTCGTCGATTTCGGCTTCATCGGCCCCTTCGCTCAGCTTCAGCAGGTAGGCAATCGCGGCAATCAGGTCGTCCGGCCGGAGCGTCATCTCTTTTTCGGCCACGTTGAGCTTCAACTTGCGGTTGATGCGGAACCGCCCCACGCGTCCCAGTCGATAGCGATTGACGTCGTAAAATTTTTCGTCAAACAGCGTCTTGGCTTTCTCCAGTTGCGGCGGATTGCCGGGACGCAACCGCTGATAGATCCTCAACAACGCTTCCTCGTGGCTCGAGGTGGCATCGTCCGTGAGACTGTTGAAGACCAGCGACGACTTGGGAGCCGTCATGACCTCCACCTTGCTGACACCAGCCGTACAGATCGTCTCCGCCGCGTTCTTGGTGATCTTGTGACCCGCCTCCACGATAATCTCGCCGGGTCGTTCGCTCGCATTGGGATAGACCACGTCGTCGACCGCCACTTTCCCCACGATCTTGGTAACGCTGCGGCCGTCCACGACCTTTTCCTGGCTGGTGGCGTAAAACGCCCGCAGGATATCGGCGTCGGTGCTGTACGACGGATTCATGGCTCGCAGCAACGTGATGGCCGAGAACTTCCCGCTCTGATCGATGCGGACGCTGAGGCAGTCCTTCTTGGTCACGTTGATTTCGATCCAGCTGCCACGTTCGGGGATGATGCGGCAACTGGGTAGCTTGCGATCGCTGGTGCCGTCCTGCTCGAGCACGAAATCCACGCCAGGGCTGCGGTGCAACTGGCTGACCACGACGCGTTCGGCGCCGTTGATGATGAACTCGCCGCCACCGAGCATGATGGGGAGGTCGCCCAGGTAGACTTCTTCCTCGTAAGGCTCTTCCTTGTTGAGCCGCAGGAGGACGCGAAACGGCCGCCCATAGGTCAACCGCAGTTGCCGGCATTCGTCCGGCGTATAACGCGGTTTACCCAAATCGTAACTCAGGTACTCGAGCGAGATTTGTTTGTCGTAGCTCTCGATCGGGAAGATCTCTTTGAGCACGCTTTCAAGCCCCTGATCCTTACGTTTGTCAGAGGTCAACTCATCCTGCAAGAACGCGCTGTAGCTGACGGTCTGGATCTTCGTCAGATCGGGGGTGACGAAAGACTCCCGGCCGCTGCCGAAACGACGGGTTTCGTTCGGTTCAAGACGTCGTTGCTCTGGAGTAGCCATAAGCAGAAAAAGCTCCATGCAAAGCGGATCACGAAAGGGACTGCTGACACGGCCGGCCGTTTATCCACCCGCTGATCCGCGCTGCGGAGCCTGCGCTCCAGGCGGGATGAACAGTGGGTCTCAAGAGAGCAGGGGAGGGTCGGCGCGCACCTTCTCCCGGGGCCAACACAAGCACAAACAAACGCTTGCACCGAAGGATGTTGAAATTCAAGCGTGCTCAACCTACATGCCCCGCCGGATAGAGGACGCCCAACGGGGTAACTGGGACACGGATCGGTGGATTTACTTGACTTCAACCGCCGCGCCGGCGTCTTCCAATTCTTTCTGGACTTTCTCAGCCTCTTCCTTGGAGACCTTTTCCTTGATCGCCACCGGGGCGCTCTCGACCATCTTCTTGGATTCCATGAGCGTGGAGCCAGTCAGGTTCTTGACCACCTTGACCACGTTCAACTTGCTGTCGCCAAATCCGGTCAGTATGACGTCAAATTCTGTCTGCTCCGCGGCCGCTTCTGCCGCATCGCCGCCTCCGGCAGGAGCCATCATCACGGCGCCGCCCGCGGCAGGCTCGATGTGGTAAGCATCCTTGAGGTAGTCGCTGAGCTCTTTGGCCTGCTTGAGCGTGAGGTTCGCAATCTTGTCGCCCAATTCCTTGGTTTCGGGCGAGAATTCCATGGTTGCTGTATCGTCAGACATGGCGGATGATTCCCTTTCTCAAAATACTCCGGCATCGCGCGGGAGCGACACCTTTGGCTGGAGTGAACCGGTTAATAGATGTTGTCTTGTTTTCCGACTGTGTTCTTGGGTCCCAGTTGGGGGCCCCGTTTCGTTCCACCGTGTCTTCCCACAGCGCGAAGTTCTTGCCGCCTGCTGGCCGCCGCGCGATGCACACGGCCACCTGCGCGGCTAGTCTTCTGATTCCCCTGATTCCCCTGATTCCCCTGATTCCCCTGATTCCTCCTCGGCTTTTTTCTCAATCTGGCTCGCCAGAGCCCCCCCCGGGCCGATCAGTTGCGACGACAGCTGAGCCCCCGGCGAGAGCATCTGTCCCGACAGAATGCTGAGCTGCTCCAGGCGGTTCGGCCACCTGCTGATCTGACGTACCCGATCGGCCGTCAATTGCTCGCCATCCATGACGCCGCCACGGGCCTCGAACTTCTGGTAGTCGTTCGATTTATCCAGTCGCGTGACTTCTTTGACCAGTGAGATGAAGTCCTCACCGCCCCAGACGACCGCTAACGTTCCTTCCATGCCCGAGAAGGCGGGCGACAGGGGCGTCCCCTCGGTGGCCCGCCGCGCCATGCTGTTCTTGACCACCATCAAGTGGATGTTTTTCTGGCGCAGTTCGCGGCGCAGGACAACCGTTTTATTGGCATCCATCCCGATCACATTGACCAGTACGGCATCCTCGACCCCTGCGAGTCGCTGGGCAATATCACGCGAAATCAAGTTCTTGACGTATTTGCTCATGTTTCATCAGCCACATGCGTGGTTGGTTTATGGACTCTTTTCCCGTCCGCGGTGCGCGCCTGCTCAGGCCGCCACGCGAATCCCCGGACTCATCGTGGCACAAATGGAGATCCCACGTACGTAGGTACCCTTGACAGCGTTCGGCTTCATCCCCGTAATTCGATCGATAAAGGCCTGGATGTTTTCCTGTAACTTGGTGTTGTCAAAACTCATCTTGCCGACCACGGCATGGACATTCCCTCCCTGGTCGTTGCGAAATTCGACTTTTCCAGCTTTGTACTCCCGCACGACCTTGTCCACTTCCTGCGTGACCGTGCCACTGCGCGGCGAGGGCATCAGACCACGCGGACCGAGCACGCGGCCCAGCCGCCCCACGATCCCCATCATGTCCGGCGTGGCAATACAGGCGTCAAATTCCAGCCATCCGTCCTGGATCTTCTTCGCCATTTCCTCCTGCCCAACCTCGTCCGCACCCGCCTCCTCGGCGACCTTGGCCAGGTCCCCCTTGGCGAACACAACAACCCGCTGGGTCTTGCCAATCCCATGTGGCAAGACAATCGAGCCGCGCACGATCTGATCCGCCTGCTTTGGGTCAATTCCCAAACGCATGTGAATCTCGACGGTCTGGTCGAACTTGGTGGTGCCGAATCCCTTCAGCTCTTCAATGGCCTCGGCCAACGTGGACGGCGTTTGCGACGCCTTCTCGGCCAGGGCTCGGTAACGTTTTGATTGTTTCGGCATCAGACTACCCTTCAAGGACCTCCAACCCCATACTGCGAGCCGTCCCTTCGATCATCCGCCGAGCGTTTTCCAGATCGCCAGCGTTGAGGTCGGCCATTTTCTTTTCACAAATATCCTCAATTTGCGATCGCGTCACTTTCCCCACTTTCTCGCGATTCGGAACGCCCGAGCCCTTGGCGATGCCAGCCGCCTGCTTCAACAAAGCCGCTGCTGGTGGACTCTTGGTCACAAAATCAAATGTGCGGTCGTTGTACACGCTCACGACTACCGGGATCGGCGTACCGTTGTACTCCTTGGTCCGATCGTTGAACTGCTGAACGAACTGGCCCAAGTTAATCCCAAACTTACCGAGCGAAGTGCCGACCGGAGGCGCGGGGGTCGCCTGGCCACCGGGGACTTGAAATTTCGCTTGACCAACTAGTTGTTTTGCCATGTTTGTGTTGACTCAATCAGTGCGCTCTTGAATCGCCTGCAAACGCGGATCGAAAACCCGCAACTCAGACCGACTCGACTTGCCAATGCTCTAACTCCACGGGAGTCGAGCGACCGAAAATGTTAATCATAACCGTGACTCGCCCGTTGGCCTCGTCAATCGCCTCCACGTCACCTTCGAAGTTCTCAAAGTAGCCCTCTTTCACGCGGACACGGTCTCCAGGCTTAAATGGAATCGATGTCTTGACCGGCGCTTCGCCTGCTTCGATACCCTTGCTGGAGCTGACAATTCGCTGCACTTCATGCGGCTCCATGGGAGTCGGCTTTCCGGCCGAACCCGTAAAATCGCCAATCCCGGGCGTTTCGCGAACCAGGAACCAAGTGTCATCATTCAACACCAGGTTGATCATAATGTAGCCCGGATAGAGCTTCTTTTTCACGATCCGCCGCTTACCGCTCTTGTTGTATTCCGCCACGTCCTCAGTGGGGACCACGATTTCTCCAAAATACTCCTCCAAACCGGCCACTTTCACACGCCGCTCCAGGGCCCGACGAATCGACTCTTCGCGATTCACCTGCACCTTGAGGATGTACCACTGCCTGACATTTTCTTCCTCTTCAACCTCTTCCTCTTCAACCTCTTCCTCTTCACCTCCTCGGTCGACCTCCTCGGTGGCGGCCTCCTCGGTGGCGGCCTCCTCGGTGACGGCCTCCTCGGTCACGGGCTCCTCGGTCACGGGCTCCTCGGTCACGGGCTCCTCGGTCACGGGCTCCTCGGTCACGGGCTCCTCGGTCACGGGCTCCTCGGTACGGGCTCTTCGGTGACGGGCTCTTCGGTGACGGGCTCTTCGGTGACGGCCTCTTCGGTAACAGCTTCAATTTCATCCGCAGCCGACGACTCGGCTTCATCATCCTTTGTGGGCGGCGTCACACCACCCTCCTCGGACGCCTGACGGGCATCCTCGGTCACGGTCCTGGCGCGCTCGCCTGAAGGCGATGCCTCTTCCTCTGATTGAGCCGTTTCGGTGACCGGCAGTGAGGCCGCTTCCGCTTCACCGCGCGGCACATCGGGGGCCCTTTCATCTCGGTTTTCCGGATCGCTCGTCACGTTTCCACCTTTTGCTCTGGGCTGGCGTAGCTCTCCGCCTCGGCTGATTTTGGGCTGCTGTTAGAAGTTCCGCGAAGCAACCGTTGACAGGTCCGCCGCCACTCGAAACAGACTGCACATGGGCCACTGCACCACGCGTTCTACCCTGGCCGTACGCCGATAAAAACGAACAAAGACCGCCAAATCAAGTCGTAGGCAAACAGGACGGATGCCAACAGGAAAATCACAAAGATCACCACCACCGAACTGCGGATCAATTCGCCGCGTGAGGGCCAGGAGACCTTGTTCATCTCCGCCTCGACGGCAATCAGAAAGTCAGCGAACTGCGGGATATTGACGATGCGATAGCCCAGCCAGATCCCCGCGAGCAAGATGGCACCAGCGATCGGGTAACGCCAGTTCGCGCCCGCCCCGATCGCCAACCACACTCGCCACGCGGCCAGCGCAAACGTGACCCAAATGACCACGCAGGTCACCTGCCGAGCGATTCTGCCCTGGTTCCGCTTGTATACGCCGAGCTGAAAGAGCTCTTGAATCAACGACTTTGCAGTCAGCGTTTTTTCTTTTCCCATCTGGCGACCCACACACCTCGTGACAACTCAACAGCAGCTCGGCCCAAACCACACGCTCCTTGCCACTGAGTCACGACCGTCCACCGTTGACGGAGCCGTCCCCTGGCCAAGAGAACCTATCCAGCACCAAGTCGCCATTGTCGAAACAGAACCAAAAATGGCAGGGGCGGCGGGAATCGAACTCGCAACCTCTGGTTTTGGAGACCAGCGCTCTGCCAATTGAGCTACACCCCTGCATGATCCCCTGCGCGATGCAGCCACCGCGCGTTCATACCACTCTGCCGAGCAGCACCGAAGGCGTCACTTAATAATTTTCGTGACCACGCCCGAACCGACGGTACGGCCACCCTCGCGGATCGCGAATCGGACACCGTCGTCCATGGCGATCGGCTTGTGCAATTCAATCGTCACCTTGACGTTGTCACCCGGCATGCACATTTCCGCCTCGGCCAGGTTGGCCGTCCCCGTGACATCCGTTGTGCGAAAATAAAACTGCGGACGATAGCCACTAAAGAACGGTGTGTGCCTTCCACCCTCATCCTTGGACAGGCAATACACCTCGGCCTCAAATTCCGTGTGCGGCGTAATCGAACCCGGCTTAGCTAACACCTGACCTCGCTCAATCTCGTCACGCTTGACACCTCGCAACAGGCATCCCACGTTGTCGCCTGCTTGCCCCTGATCGAGCAACTTGCGGAACATTTCCACACCCGTGCAGGTCGTCTTGCGGCTATCCGGACTTAATCCGACAATCTCTACCTCGTCGCCGACCTTGACGATTCCGCGCTCGATACGACCAGTCGCCACCGTACCACGACCCTCGATCGAAAAGACATCTTCAATCGCCATCAGGAAGGGCTTGTCAACGATCCGCTGCGGCTCGGGAATGTAGCTGTCAATCGCATCCATCAACTCGCCGATGCACAGCGTCGCATCCGCATCGCCAGGATTCTGGTAGGCTTTCAAACTGGCGCCACGCACGATCGGCAAATCGTCGCCCGGGAAATCGTACTTGTTCAATAACTCGCGGACCTCCATCTCCACCAGGTCCAGCAGCTCGTCGTCGTCCACCAGATCGATCTTATTCAAAAACACCACGATCGCCGGCACGTCCACCTGACGCGCCAGCAAGACGTGCTCTTTGGTCTGCGGCATCGGACCATCGGCAGCCGAAACCACCAAAATGGCTCCGTCCATCTGAGCGGCACCGGTAATCATGTTCTTGATAAAGTCCGCGTGGCCGGGACAGTCAATGTGAGCATAGTGACGGTTCTCCGTCTCGTACTCGACGTGAGCTACGGCAATCGTCACCGTCTTCGTCTGGTCACGAACAGTACCCCCCTTGGCGATGTCCGCATACGACTTGAACTTTGCCAATCCCTTTGCCGCTTGCACCGCCAAAATCGCGCCTGTCAAAGTTGTCTTCCCATGGTCAATGTGACCGATCGTACCAACATTGACGTGCGGCTTGTCTCTTTTGAATGTATCCTTGGCCATTGCTTTCCACACCTAAATTTTTACGGTTGTCGATTGCCGACGAATTAAACACCTAAATACTACACAGCGAATCACATATTCCAGGTCAAGCGAGCTGCCCGAAGGAGCTGCTGATGGGACTTGAACCCATGACCTCGTCCTTACCAAGGACGCGCTCTACCAACTGAGCTACAGCAGCCGACAGTCCAGAGCGGGTGAAGGGAATCGAACCCTCGTCTTCAGCTTGGAAGGCTGTGGCTCTACCACTGAGCTACACCCGCGCTTCGTCGGATCCCCCCCTCCACCACAACACCCACTCTCGGGGCCACTGCTCTCAAGGAAAACCACTTCCGTCACACTGCTTTCGTCCGACAGTCGCCGCGTGCGGCCGCCGCCAACAGGGCCCTATCAGTCCGCCCCGGTACCACCACCCACCATCAGAGCAACAAAAAATGGGGGGTGTAGGATTCGAACCTACGAAGGCATTGCCATCAGATTTACAGTCTGACCCCTTTGACCGCTCGGGAAACCCCCCGTTATTGCTACTCCATCGGGCGTTCAGAAAATCACGCGGCCCGGCTCGTTCCACCACCCAGTAACCTGCTCGACCCATACAGCACGAAGCCAGCGGAGGGACTTGAACCCACAACCTGTTGATTACAAATCAACTGCTCTGCCAATTGAGCTACGCTGGCCTACAGCCCAGCTTGTGAAAACCAGTAAATATAACGAAGCACCGCTACCATGCAATACGGACGCGGAAAAAAACACCTCCGCCGCATCATGGAAACCCGGCCGAGCGCCGGTTATGCGGGCATTGATCAAGAATGGGTCGGCCATCCCATCAACCTGAAAGACGACACGTCACCCAACGGACGGGTTCACTCCCCCCGTCCATTGCTGAACCAGTCACGAGTGACCGCTACGCGGCCCGGAACCCGTGCCGTCTCTTCAAGTACAGATGTACCTCCCGCGAGAGCAAGATCCCCTATCTTGGGGCACCCATGATACGGTCGCTGATCGGCACGGCTCCTTTTGGAACGGCTTTGAGCCGCTCCGCATATCCGCGCCGCCAGGTGGCGACGTGCCGCTAGTCGGGCAACTCGATCCGCTCCTCTTGCGCGGCAATACGCAATTTATTGAGCGCCCGCGCCTCAATCTGCCGCACGCGCTCCTTAGTGACTCCCATCTCGGTACCCACTTCCTTGAGCGTCAGCGGCTCCTGGGTATGATCCAGGCCGAAACGACTAATGATAATTTTCTGCTCGCGTTCGTCAAGCCGAGATAGAATTCGGCCGATCTGTCCTTGCCGCACGTGCTGGGCGCTCTCTTGCTCGTACCGATCCGATCGCTCGTCTTCCTGGGCACTGAACATCTCTTCATGGCTGGTCCGGAACCGATCCCGGTGCTTGAATTCATCGGGAATCGTCCGCGCAAAGTTCTTCATGATCGCCCAGCTGGCGTAGGTGCTGAATTTATTGCCGCGTGAGTAATCGAATTTCTCGACCGCCCGAATGAGCGACATGTTACCGTCGCTCACCAAACCAAAGAAATCGTCCGAACTGCTCACGTGCCGCTTGGCTATGGAGACCACCAAACGCAAATTCGCCTTCACGATCTGATTCTTGGTCCGGACCGCTGCCTCGTAGAGCTCTTCGATCCGATCCATCAGGCTGCTCCTGGCCCGTGCCGGATCGAGCTGATCACGCAGCCCGCTCGCCCGGTGTTTCAAGTAGTTAAACTTCCGAAACAAGTGCTGCTCCTGCTCCCGGGTTAATAGGGGAACCTCGTAGAGCGAGGCAAGGTAGTGCGGCAAACCGGACGGGCTTCGTGCCTTGCGACGCTGCTCGGCCGACTCCGGCATTTCCCCCAAAATCTTCCGCTCCACGCTCGGCTTATCAAACTCCTTGTTGTACATGTAATCGAGCGGTAATTCGAAGATCTTAGTGGCGCGGATCTCATTCACGACTCGATAAATGCTGGTCTTGGTCCGCCCAAATCGCTTCGCCAACACATCCACAGACGTACCGCTTCGATACTCGCGATAAATCTTATGTTTGGATTCCGCCGAGAGCGGCCCGGTATGGTCGGGAAAAATCGCCGCCGAGGGGTGCTTCTCATCAAACTGTTTGAGCGTGTAGCGAATCGTCTCGACACTGCGATTCATATACTTGGCGATCCGTCGCGCCACCTCGGCCGGCCCTCCGCCGGCGTGCGCCAAGCGACGAGCACGTTCGATGATGTCGCTCCGCTCCAACTCGGTCAACTGGCTGAACCGCCCTCCGCGTCGCACACGCTCCGGATTGCTGGACACGTAACGCTGCACGCTGCTGCCCAGAAAACCAACCCGTTTGCGGCCGCTGAAGACGAATCTGCGACTGACCAGCCCCTGCCGACGCCACCGCGAAATCGTCTTGGTCGACACATTGAAGTTCTTGCTCAAATCCTCCACCGTCAACACAGGTTCCCGAACCTCTTGCACGTTGATGTTGGCTGAATCGGACAGATCTTCAATCAACAGACGCAAATCGTGATGAGCTTCCGAACCGGAAATCAACCTTCCCGCTCCGCCATCGGGACGATAATCCGTGATCCGAAAGCAAAGATACTCGTAAGTGTACGTGCGCTGCACGTCAATCTCGTGAAACAGCTTCTCAGCCCGATCAAGCTGCTCCATTTTCTTCTCGCGCGGAGCGAACCGGACCTGCTGATCACGCAATTCTCGCAGTGCACTAACCTGGTAATCGGAATGCATGGCAAACCTCTTCTCGTGACGGGATCTTCTGGGCAGTGTTCCCTGCGACTCCCGTCGCCCACCGAGATCCCATCGTTCGTGGGAAAGGCGTCCCGTCCCGGGCCGCTCCCCGGCTAGACGCAATTCGCACCCAACAACCGGAGCACGAACACGCCTGGCCGCTCATCGATTACGACCCTCATTGCCTGTTAGTTCTCTTGCCGAGGCCCCAAATTCGCTCGACAGCCAATTAACGGCCGTTTTCGATAGACAGTTAGCGAATCGCCCTTCCTCGCAGTTCGCCACATGCGTCTATCTGTTATACCAACTAAAGTCGCTTTTTGTCCTCTGGAAGTTCGCGCGAAGTCAACTTGAGAGCCCGTAAAATAGGTGTAAACTGATTCAAATAAAAGACTTAGGAAATCGCACGCGAATCAGCAGCAGCGCCCACGGGGAATTGGAGATTCCCCAAGCTGCCCGACTTTCCCATCGCTCAAGAAACTCCCTGCTTTCGCTACGTTAATACACCAAGATGGTCAACTCATCGTCCTCAGAGATTCGACTCAACGCCGCCGCTCCGAACAGACGATCTACCGAGTGGAGATGCTTCAGGCCAACACTCGCGACGTGGCACATCGCAAAGCACGCTCCCCATCTGAAGCCTGATAAAGTTTCTAACAGCCACATCCGGTGCCGCCACCAACCATGGACGCGCATTGGGGTAATTCGCTCGCAGTTCCGTTTTCTTGACTCAACCCGCCCTTGGATGAACCCATGCCAGCCAAATCCGCGTCCAATGTGCGAATCGCGCCGACCCTCTATGTTATAGCCACCACGCTATACCTCTTCTGGATAAACACATCCCCCGCTGCAGAAAAGAAGGCGCCACAACAGGTGAACCTTTCGCCGCGAATCTCCGCCGGCGACCTTCAGCACGTCAAAGTACTGTTCGAACTCGACGGGACTTTGACGCTCAAAGCCGAAACGAGCGGACCCGTGACGACGCCTGTAAAGCTCAAAGCTCAAATGATTTACGATGAAAAGGTAGTGGAACCTGCAACCCGCGTCGCCACATGGCCCCAAAGCACCGTCCGCAGTTATGAAACGGCCAAAGCCACGATCAAGTTTCGCGAGGGAGAGGTGCAGCCAAACTTGCGCGAGGATCGCCGAATCGTGGGTGTTTCGGCGGCGAAGACCAACAACGTGGTGCTCTACTCGCCCCTGGGCCCTATGAGCCGCGACGAGCTGGATTTGATCGACCTTCCCGCCAATAGTGCCCTGATTGACGGCCTGCTACCCAATCGAACGGTATCGGTGGGGGACACTTGGAAGTTAAACACCGACATCCTTCCGGCTATCCTGGGGCTGGATGCCATCAGCCACCACACGCTCGAGTGCACCCTGGACCGCATTCAGGACAATCTGGCCGTGCTGCACGCCAAGGGAACGGTCACCGGTGCGGCTGAGGGTGTGACCAGCGAAATCGCCCTGGCTGCCAAATTCAGCTTCGACATGACACGACGGCGAGTCAGTTGGTTCGCCATGTCGCTCAACGAGCGGCGCGCCGTGGGGCACGCTCAGCCAGGCATCAAAGCCACCGCACGCGTGCAGATGGCGATCGCCGGCCGGTCTCATGTTCCGACGCTCGATCCGAACGTGCTGGCCGACCTGAATCTCACGGCAGATGACGCCTCGCGGTTGTTGGAGTTCAGCTCGCCGACCGGCGGATTCGAAATACTCATCGAACGAAACTGGCACGAAATGGTGGAAAGGCAGGATGTCAGTGTCCTGCGGCTCGTCGATCGCGGCGACCTGATCGCCCAATGCAATATCTCGGCACTCCCGCCCGTGGACGAGGGTGAGCAATTCACGATCGTGGAGTTTCAACAGGACGTCAAGAACGCGCTGGAAGCGAACTTCGGTGAGTTTGTGACTGCCTCGGAGTCCCTGAGCGACAGCGGGCTCCACATCATGCGTGTCGTGGCCACCGGCCGTACGTCAGACCTTTCTATCGACTGGGTCTACTACCACATCAGTAACAATGAGAGCCGCCGCGCGTCGTGCGTGTTCACTTATGAGTCAGAACTGGCGGATCGCTTCGGTGCCGCAGACCAGACCCTGATCAGCTCCTTCCGCTTCAGCGAGCCGGCGGCATCCATTACGGGTGCCGCAAAATAAGCATCGCCGCGGGCGTGGGACCGCACGCCAGGAAGCAACGCTGTGAAGCACTATTCGTGGGCAAATAGCAGGTTGACACGCCCTGCGCCACATCCCGAGTTCTTTGCGGGGAATGCCTCGAACTTCACGTTGCAGTCAAATTCGGTCCATAACTAAGTGGGCCTGCGTGTTGCGGTGGGGTGGGGGGTGGGCCGCCCTGTGGAGGACCGCGGGGACGACAGCCACATGTTGTGGTTTCGAAGCCATGGCGGCTGGTTAACCCGAATGCTCGGGTTGCAGCGACGTTTCCGGCTCCGATTTCGCCGACTTAGGAGCCCGAATGCTTGATTCTGGGAAATCTGGGCAACTATACTAAAGATCCGGCCCATTTTGAATTGGTTCATCTCGGGCAGAGATTCCTCCTTCGAACGAAGAGTCAGGATAATTTCATGGTCTGGCGATTGATGTCATCGTGCCTGGTACTGGCGACAGTACTGGCGACAACGTTTTCGGTTGTCGGGGCAGTCTCCGCACAATCCAGGCTTTATGCACCGGGCGTCTTGACGGTGATCCCCCCGGATCCGCAGTATGAGGAGACCTTTTCCGGGCCTTTGGAATTGGTGGAAATTGCCAAAGGGTTGCCCGACATGAATTGGGACCCACATTTTGCGGCCAAGAGCCAGACCGTTTTCGAGATGTCCAAGACGGTCGTTCTTCGGCGAGAGGTCTGGAACCTGGAATTTGCCTTTAAACCGCTTCGCACGATCTACGTGGATGTACCCCAGGCGAGCGGCAAGATGCAGCGGAAATTGATCTGGTACCTGGTTTATCGAGTGCGGTATCTGGGCGGTGATTTGACGCCCGAGCCGACCACCGATGAATGGGGGCGGGTCACGTTCAAAGACGTGCCGGTGGCTCGGGAGGTCCGGTACTTCTACCCCCAGTTCATTTTGGAGAGTCACGATTTTGACAAATCTTATCAGGACCGGATCATACCGGCGGCCAAGAAACCGATACAGGATCGTGAAGTCCGCGGAGCCGAGTTGTTGAACAGTGTCGAGATTGGACGCGTGCCGATTTCGCTCAGCTCGCCGGACAATCCGAAAGAAGTCTGGGGGTTGGTCACCTGGGAAGACATTGATCCGCGGATCGATTTTTTCTCGGTCTTCGTCAAGGGGCTGACCAACGCCTACAAGCCGGTCGACCTGCCGGACGCGTACAAGGTCGGCGATGCCCCGGGCACGGGCCGCGAGATTCTGTCGAAGACACTCCAGCTGAATTTTTGGCGTCCCGGTGACGTGATCAACGAACACGAGGACCACATCTATTACGGCGTCCCCTATTCCCCCGATGCCGTCCGCCAGTTTGAGATTCTGACCGCCTTTGGACTCAAGGAACGGCTTGATTATCTGTGGGTCTATCGCTAAAAGTAAGGGTTTCCCTCTGGGGCAACCGGGATTCGATTCACGAGGACATTCAGCGATGGCTCATAAGAAAGGCCAAGGTTCCAGCCGCAACGGGCGGGATTCCAACGCCCAGCGGCGTGGAGTGAAACGCTTTGGCGGTCAGCGCGTGCGGGCGGGGAATATCCTGGTCCGGCAGGTCGGCAACAAGTATCATCCCGGCGCCAACGTGGGCCAGGGCAAGGACTACACGCTCTTCGCACTGACCGACGGCGTTGTGATGTTCGACCGAAAAGGACGACGCATTAACGTCCTGGCAAACTGACGCGGGTCCCCACACGGGCCAAATCTTGTGCTCCCGACGCAGCTCAGCAACCAGCGCCGGCCGGTTCGTGGTACTCGCGCGGCGCCTCGTGATGGGTTCGAGGTCCCGTCTCATGTGAAACACACAAACTTCCCGGTATTGCCTGCCGTTTGTATGGCAACCGTGCATGCGCCTCCAGGCATCGCTGCGTGCCGAGTCGACGCCGACGAGTTCGTGTCTGGCGGCCCCCTGGTATCGGCTGGGCAACGAAACGCGTCGGAGGGGGAACCAACGCGCCGAGCGGGAGCCAACGGCGAGCGGGGCTTGGGCCAGGGGCGTTGCGATGATCGCTTGCCGCGAAGTCCCCACGCCCTGTCGCGGCGACAACCGAAGCCATTCGGCGCACACGTGCGCTCAACACAATAAACGTATGACATCATTTTCACCCTTGTTCGCCTGGTAGCTCAGTACCATGTTCGTCGATCGCGTCCAAATCGAAGTCATGGCTGGCCGGGGTGGCAATGGATGTTTGAGCTTTCGGCGCGAGCGATACGTTCCCAAGGGAGGCCCCGACGGTGGCGATGGCGGCCCTGGCGGCAGCGTGGTCATTGTGGCGGAAGAAGGCGTGGACAGTCTCTCCGCGCTGGTCCAGCGACGATCCTGGCGCGCCGATAACGGTCGGCATGGGAGCGGTGCCAAAAGACATGGGCGTACCGGCAAGGACCTGGTGATACGCGTTCCCGCGGGAACGGTCGTGTTGGACGCGGATCAGCAGTTTGTGATCAAAGATCTCGTCCGTTCAGGAGAGCAATTCATTGCCGCGCGTGGTGGAAAAGGAGGCAAGGGAAATGCCCATTTCAAGACTTCTACCAATCAGGCCCCACGTGATTGCACACCCGGCGAAGAAGGTGAACAAAGGAAATTGAACCTGGAATTGAAGGTCATTGCCGACGTGGGGCTGGTGGGAAAGCCGAACGCTGGCAAGAGTACGCTGTTGAGCCGCCTGTCGCATGCGCGTCCAGAGATCGCCGATTATGCCTTCACCACCAAAGTGCCCAACTTGGGCCGCGTCCAGCTCGACTTCGATCGTTCGTTCGTGATGGCGGACATACCGGGTCTGATTGAGGGAGCACATGCCGGCATCGGCCTGGGTCACGAGTTCCTGCGACACATCGAACGGGCCGGTATTCTGGTTCACCTGGTGGAGCCTATGCCCATGGATGGCACGGATCCGCTAGTGAACTATCGCGCGATTCGGACCGAGTTAACGCTGCACAAGCAGTCACTCGGAGAGCGCCCGGAGATTGTGGCCGTGACGAAAGCCGAGTTACCGGGTGCGGAGCGCTTGTGTCAACAACTCGCGGACTTTCTGGGGCACGACGTATTGTTGATCTCCGCCGTCACGGGTCAAGGACTCAATCTTCTGCTGCAGGCGATCGCTCGGCAGCTGGATCGAGTGGCGGGCAATCCAACTCGGGCTTCCGGCGTGGCTGGCCAGACCCCTCCATTGTCAGAACATCATGACTGCTAAGCTCTCGTGCCACCTCATCGCCGTCGACGTGGGAAACAGTGCTGTGAAGCTGGGCGCATTGCGTGTGGCCGCGGAATCAGACCAGGTGGCATCGAAAGTCGACCTGCAGCTGGAGGGTGGTTATCCGACCGTCGTTAGTGGCTCGGAAGTGCGTTGTCTCGATCAGCTGGATCCGCCACCGCACCGACTCGCAGCGCTATTACTCCAGCTTCCCGCGGCAGCCCAACGTTGGTACGCGGTGAGCGTGAATCGGCAGTTGGAAGGGCAGCTGGCAGCGTGGATTCGCATTCGACGGCCTCAAGATGAGTACATTCTGCTGGAATACGAACACTTTCCACTGCAGACGGATGTGCGTGCCCCGGAGCGTGTCGGGACCGATCGCCTGGCAGCGGCAGTGGCTGCCAACAGCTTGCGTTCGCCGCAGAGCCCGGTCATTGTGGTAGACGTGGGGACTGCCATCACGGTTGATGTGGTGACGGGTGACGGAGTCTTCCGCGGCGGTGCTATTCTGCCAGGCATCCAAACGGCAGCTGCCGCACTGGCCAGCGCGACCGACGCGCTACCGCTCGTGGAACACGCGGATCTCTCGGTGACTCCGGCCGCGATCGGCAAATCGACCGAAGAGGCCATTCGCAGTGGCATCATCTGGGGATCAGTCGGAGCGGTGCGGGAGCTGATCAGTCAGATCACGGCGGAATTGTCGGCAGTTCCCGAACTTTTTTGTACCGGAGGCGACGGGTTGCACTTGGTGCGATTGCTCGGACGCGAACTGAAATTCGAACCGAATCTTGTCTTGCGTGGTATTGCACTCACCGGGTTTCGTCACTTCTCTGGCGGCTGCTAGTGCTTTGTCAGGCTTAAGAATTACGGGTGGGCCGAGACGAATGTACGACAACGTTGAGAACCACGCTACGCCACAGTCTGTGGAGCGATAGTGAAAAACGAACGGGTTGCTACATGGACAAGAGTTACTCGAGAATCTGCACCGTGTCCGTGTAACGCGGCGGTGCTCACTCCGCCCGGACGGGGTGCCATCGCCAGCGTGGTTGTCTGGGGGCCCGACGCCGTGCAACGAGTGGGGCGACTGTTCACTCCCGCCACTCGAGGACAACTCGATCCGCATCTGGAAAACCGGATCGTGTTTGGCCGCTGGAGTTCGCCACGCGATGGCGACTTATCAGTCGCCCCACTCACAACTTCACGCTCCTGGCCTGCCGATCACGGGGAGGGACGGGGTGAAGAGCTGGTGGTGACGTGCCACGGATCAAACCACGTGGAAGTGCACTGCCATGGCGGGGCCGCGGCCGTCCAAAGGATCGTCGATTCTTTGGTCGCCGTCGGCTGCAAGTCGGTCGCTGCTGACCAGTGGGTTGTCGAACACGAACGGGATCGGCTGGTCGCTGATGCAAGCCGAGTCCTACCCCAGGCACCCACGAGACGTTGTGCCGCGATTTTGCTGGACCAGTATCGAGGCGTTCTGTCCCGCGCCGTGCTCGCCGCGCGGCAATGCTGCACACCAGGGGACCACCTCGCTGCGTGTCAGCTGCTGCAAGCGATGCTCGGTTGGTCGCGATTCGGGCAACACCTGACTCAGCCGTGGCAGATCGCGTTGATCGGGCCGACCAACGTCGGCAAGAGCAGTCTGATCAATGCCCTGCTCGGTTACCAGCGGGCTCTGGTCTGCCAACAGGCGGGAACCACGCGTGACATTCTGACCGATATCACAGCCGTCAACGGATGGCCGGTCGAAATGGCCGACACTGCCGGCTTGCGGGTTGCCGAAAATCACGTTGAGTCGGAGGGGATTCGACGCGCGCGGCAGCGAGCAGCCGCGGCGGATCTGGTACTGCTTGTCAGTGATGCATCACGGCCCGGGGAACTGGAGATCGCGCCGTGGCTCGCACAGCTCAACGCGCCCCCGCTCATGGTCCATAACAAATCGGACCTGATCAGCGCTATCCCGCCGCATTTTCCGCCGGGCCTCGCCACCAGTGCTCGCACGGGAGCCGGCATTGTCGAGCTGGCCCAAGCGATCTCGCAGCGGCTGGTTCCAACGCCTCCACAGCCCCACACGGCCATCCCCTTTTTACCGCACCATGCACAGCAACTATCCCTCGCGTTTCGAACGCTGCGGGCGCACCAACACGCCAAGGCACAGCAGGTGCTTGAAGAGCTGGTGGGATCTTAGGATCGGCGAAGCAATACCTGGCAGATTTTTTCTTGCCCCTCACCTTTATCCTCTCCCCACAGGGGCGAGGGTACAAGGTGAAGTTATTTTTCCCTGATTCCTTAGCGGCAGTTCGGGGGCTCGGACATTAGCCCATCAATGATCCAGCATGCCTGCGACACCTTCAGGCAGCCATGTCTGCTTGCCCGCCCTCCGGGTCCGTTTTACATTTCATCTGCGGCGCTGAGCGTGCGACCGATCCGCGTTGATCGCCCGTGCCTGTTCTTTCTCTGCTCATTCATCAAGGACTCATGCCATGCAGACACGACTCTCCCGACGTCGATTTCTGGTTCAGGCCGGTGGCGTTATGACACTCTCAGGCACATCGCCCCTCGCGTGGGCGACAACGCACGGCGGAAAAACACCACGCGTGACTGTCGCAGCTCATCCCTGGGTCTACGCGGCCACCATGCCCGACCGGGACATCACGCCCGCACTCGATGCGATCTTCGCCGATATGAAGCATGCAGGGATGGACGCTATCGAACTGATGCACACGGCACTCTATCCGGAAGACGCCGTGGCTCGCATCAGCGAACTCTCTCAAAAGCATCAGCTACCGGTGCTTGGAACATCCTACGGCGCGGCGATGTGGGACCGGCAACAGCACGACAAAATCCGGGAGGATGCCCAGCTGGTGATCACGCGTCTGGCCCGGCTTGGTCGGCGCACGCTCGGTACGTCCGTGGGGGATACTGGTGGCAAGAAGACGCCTTTACAACTTGACGCGCAAGCGGACATCTTGCACAGATTATGGGTCTCTGTGAGGCCCACGAAGTGGTTCTCAACCTGCACAACCATACATATGAAGTCCGAGACGGTATGCATGACTTAAAGGGAACTCTGCAGCGGATTCCCGATCTGAAGCTCGGTCCCGATCTGGATTGGCTCGTTCAAGCCGAAGTTAATCCCGTCGAGTTCCTTCTGCAGTACGGCGATCGGATCGTCTTCCTTCACCTGCGAGATCAAAAGGAAGATAAGACATGGGTCGAGGCCATGGGAGAGGGCGCCATGGACTACGACGCGATTCGCCAGGCGCTGACGAAAATCAACTTCGCCGGTGACGCGGTCATCGAACTCGCACATCCTCAAGGACTGAAGTTGACTCGTCCATTGCGAGAGAGTTTGAGACTCAGCCGCCAGTTCATCCGCAAAAAGCTGGGGTACTGATCCGAATGGGATTCCCGCCGGACCCGGCCCGGACAGTCCCCGTGAAGCCCCAGAACGGAACAACCCGCCAACTCTTCGAACAGATGGTCGTGAAGGCGGCGACTAGCTCGTAATCACTGCGGAAGAGCAAACGAATACGTTGAATCTACCTGGGACGAGCACACAACGTGCTGACATCCAGAAGCTTATTGAACTGGCGGGCGCGAAGAAAGAAACGAATAAGGCAGTCAATGCGTCGAAGCGTGAACATGTTCGGGATTTCGGCTACCTATGGCTCGTCGCAAAAAATCTGACACACTTGCCAAGCTAAGAGCACGAGAATTCACGAGAATTTGGATGTTTCACTATGACAGATTTTTCCGGACGGGCCATACTTCGATGAGGCGGGCTGGCGCAGCGACCGACTACGGTTGCCGTCCAGGGCCGCCGATGCGTTTTTGGGTTGCACCGCGTGGGGCACGGGCACTTGACACTCAAGCCTTGGGGATCCCCGTGCCGGATTTTGGCCCGAACGCGAGCCACATTTCATGCTCACTTCTTATCACACGATCCAATTTCCGCGGGAAATATCGCCAGATTGCCTCTTTGGCACGTGTTACCGCCTGCGGCCAGTTGATTTGCAGCCAATCCACCCGATAGAATGAGCCGTCTGCAGTGGAGCAGCCTGTACACGGTGTTTTCGGGCCACGCTGCAGAACACTTTTTGAGGGATTGGACAAATGGCAGAAGGCACGATCAAGCGACTGACGGACAAGGGCTTCGGATTTATCGACACGGGGGGTGACAAAGACATGTTTTTTCACTCGTCAAACCTCGAAGGAGTGAGCTACGAAGAGCTCCGAGAGGGGCAACGAGTGTCCTACACCGAGGGACGCGGACCAAAAGGGCCCAGAGCCGAAAACGTCAAGCTGATCTGACGCGGCTGGGCCGAACCTGCCCTTTCGATTACTCAATGAAGGAGACACAGACATGGGTGATAAGGGAAGTAAAGACAAGGGCAAACGGGAACAACAGAAAAAGGCCCAGCGTACTCCCAAGGAAAAACGACAACTGAAAAGAGAGAAAAAAAACAAGTAGGAAACATCGGTTCACACCGTGATGTGCCGCCGAGTTCTCAAGGCAACGCAGTTGGCTCATGAAGAACTCAAAGGTGGTGCATTCGATACGTCGCCAAAGGGAAAGCCTGGCGGGGTTCCTTTCCTAGGTCTCTCATTACCGGCACGCGGGTCGGCACGGGACGGGTCGAACGTGCGGGGGGCTTGCCGCATGGCGACCGGCACGCTCTGCCGACAACCTTCCATGGCGAGGGTGACAGTGACGCCTGCCGGGGTAATTTCGAGTCCCGTTCGGCTTGCGAACCGAACGGGGCTGTGGACTGCTTCGGCCGCCGTGCGCGTTCGCCCCGCCGCGCGCCTATCTTACTTGCCGCGTTGCGGTTGGAACGATTAGCGCACGATCCACGAGCGACGCTTTCTCCAGCGCACCGGCTCGGCGGGCGGCATAGGCGACTTCGGGAGCGGCAACCGCTCTTGCCAAAACTCCCCCTTGGAGATATACTATTTGCATCTGCAAAATGTGCATGTGCAGCGGCGCTCGCTGCATCGGCAGAACGTGCATGCGGCATTCACGCCAATCGGTGAACCATGCCGTGGGCGGGCTCCTGTGGACGACGACTGCCGACACCATGGGTCACCGCTCGCGATCGTCGCAGCATGTTCCGCCTCCAATGGGTTGAGCAGTTCCGCCGGGCACCGAAAGATCGACGGGCCGCGTTCGGAATAGACTTCCCGAGGGTGGCCCCCGGCTGGCAAAGTCTTCGGTCAGTCCGGACCAGTATCTGCAGGCGAGAAGTCTCCGTTCTGTGGCGACGTGAAAGGAGCATCGCCGATGCCAAGTAGCGTGCGTATCACCCGAAAGAAATTTCTGGACGACCGACAGGGAAGAACCTTCTCGGACGTGCTGGACGATTCCCAGCAACCGTTTGATGACGTGCTCTCCTTTTTCAGTGACGCGGGACGACAGCGCCGCATGGAGGAGTCGGAGATTCACCATGATCGGCCGGCTCTGGCTGGTGTTGTTCGGGAGTTCGAGGCGCAGCCATCCATTAACGCTTTCTTGTCATCCCAACATCCACGGTGCGCCAAACGGCTGCGCCAGGCGGTCGGCGTGGTGGTTCGCATCATCAT
Organism: uncultured Planctomycetota bacterium; assembly: GCA_963700575.1. Classification (GTDB taxonomy): domain Bacteria; phylum Planctomycetota; class Planctomycetia; order Pirellulales; family Pirellulaceae; genus JAJRVM01. Next base: position 71,888 of record CAVOYC010000011.1, read on the forward strand.
GGAGCAGCGCGGGTGGAAAAAGACGGGCAAGAAAGGCTCCTTGGGAGTCCGTGGACGAATCGTAAAGGGTACCGAAACGCCTGGAACCTATCATAACACGGGCGGATTAGCCTTGTGGTTCCTGCGAGCTGAACGATACCAACCCGGTGACGGCACACCGTTTCGTTCCGTGAAGGAGCGAGCGAAGGAGGTCGAGTCGGTCAGCGAGCAAGCAAATCAGGGCCGGTAGCTTTGGAGCGCCCGCGGGTCATGCTTTCGGACAGAGGCTGCCACGCCCAGGAAAATGCCTTGGTCAATCGAATACCAGAAAACGCCCTCACAGAAGAGAGGCTACCACGGCCACGAGAAGACCGGGCGCAGGCGGCCTCAGGCTTCTCCAAGACGGACAAACGAAAGCGAGCCCCACGGACGCGGGACGCTGTCGAAATATCACCACAGTTACACGAAAAACTTTCGGTGCGTGCATCGCAGGTCCAGCGCGGCTCGACCAACGCGCCAGAAAAATCGTCGCAATCGCAGCGATCGAACAGCAAAGGAAACGACAAATGCCATCACTTGGTAAGACCACATTCGACGGCAGTTCCGGCAAGGCGTACCGATTCACGGTATATCCTTTAAACACCAGGATCCGCAAGATCGCCGGGCTCTATGTCATTGCCAATCGATCTCACGGCGATGCGCGTGAGCACCAACATGAAGCCCTTTACGTGGGCCAGACAGAAGACTTGTCGCAACCGTTTGAAAAGCACCGCAAAGCCCAGGAATTCGAACGCCTTGGCGGCAACTGCATCTGCCTCCACGCGGACGATTCCGAGGAATCTCGGGTCAAAAAGGAACAAGATCTTGTGGCCGCCATGCATCCGGTGTGCAACGACTGAAGCTTGACCAGGCCTCGGGGCGACCGAATCCGCTGGGAAGTAGTCGCCGCGGCCGCGGCACATCATGAGATCCGGCAATCATAAATCACAAAAAACCGACTCCCATCCTTGGTGAGCACAACAGGAAGATCTGTCCCGTTTGTGGCAAGCGGTCGTATTCTGCCGATGGTATCCATCCGCAGTGCGCCGTGCACCAGGCCAATGCGCTCGTGAAGAACAGCTCAAGGCGAAAAAGAAAACAGAAGCCGAGAAGAAGGCGGCGGTCAACAAGGTGCCACGGACGTGGAGCCAGAAGAAATGTCCCCAATGCGGCGCGGAAGTACATGTCCGCAAAAAGATATGCGATTGCGGCTTTGATTTCTTCGCATCCTAGAAGCGCACCCGACAGGCGGGAAGTTGTGTGGAGGCGTCTTTTCCGTCCCCCTGAGGAGGTGACAGATGAGATCGACCGGTTCGACGCCCTCGGATCCTTTCCACCATCCACCGCACATCTAGAACAGCCCCGAGATGTCTCCTTTCTCATCGATGTCAATATCGAGGGCCGCTGGGCGTTTCGGCAGGCCCGGCATGGTCATGATCGCCCCGGTGTAGACCACGATGAAGCCTGCGCCCGCCGACACCTTGGCATCTGACACCGTGATCGTGAAACCAGTAGGACGCCCGGTCACCTTGGGGTTGTCGGTCAGCGAAGCAGGGGTCTTGGCCATGCACACGGGCAGGTTCCCGTATCCCAGGTCCTCAATGCGTTTGATCGCGCGTGCCGCGGCCGTGGTGAATTCGACGCCCGATGCACCATAGATCTTGGTGGCGATGGTCTCGATCTTGTTGACGACGGCGGTGTCCAGGTCATACAGCGGCGCAAAATCGGATTCCGCATGCGCACAGCTCGGACGACTTTTTCGGCCAGCTCGATACCTCCCTCGACCGCCGGCTTCCCTGAAGTCGGTGACGGAGGCGTCGACACCGGCCGCGATGCAACGATCACGGATATCCTCGAAGGTCGCTGTCGTTGTCACCGAGGAATCGGTTCACGGAAACGACCACCGGCAATCCGAAATGCCGCACGTTCTCGACGTGTTTCAACACGTTGTCGATCCCGTGGACCGCAACCGCCCTCCGAGTGACCACCAGCACGACGACTGACGGCTCCAGGTTTCCAGCACGGCATTTGATATCGAAAAACTTCTCGGCACCCAGATCGGCCCCGAATCCCGCTTCGGTTACCACGTAGTCCGCCATCCGAAGCGCCAGCCGCGTGGCGATCAGCGTGTTGCAGCCATGAGCGATATTGGCGAACGGTCCTCCGTGGACGAATACGGGCGTGCCCTCGATGCTCTGCACGAGGTTGGGGTGCACGGCATCCTTGAGCAGGGCAGCCATGGCTCCTTGAGCGCCGATGTCGGACGCGGTTACCGGTTTGCCCAGGTAGTCGTACCCCACAATGACGTTGCCGAGCCTGCGTTTGAGATCGGGGAGGCCGGATGCCAGGCAGAGGATCGCCATGATCTCAGAAGCCGCGGTGATCTCGAACCCATCCTCGCGCATGACTCCGTTGGTCCCCGCCCCCTGCAGGCCGACCACGATGTTGCGGAGCGTGCGGTCGTTCATGTCGATGACGCGCTTCCACGCCACTTTCCGCGGATGGATCTCGGGATCGGATCGCTGGTGGAGGTGGTTATCGACCACGGCGGCAAGCAGGTTGTGAGCCGTGGATACCGCGTGCAGATCACCGGTGAAATGGAGATTGATATCCTCCATCGGCAGCACCTGCGAGTACCCTCCGCCAGCCGCCCCCCCCTTGAGTCCCATGCAAGGCCCGAGTGAGGGCTCGCGAATCGCGATCATCGTTTGCTTGCCGATGCGGCTCAGCGCTTGTCCTAGTCCAATGGTGTTCGTCGTCTTCCCTTCGCCCTGCGGCGTCGGGGTCATGGCTGTGACCAGCACGAGCTTGCCGGTGGGGCGATCCGAGAATTTCGCCGCCACGCGCCTGCGGTACCTTGGCGATGTACGGCCCGTACGAGATCAGGTCCTGGGCGTCCAGACCGATCTCGGCTGCCACGTCGGCAATCGGGCGTTTCTCGGCCGTCTGGGCTATGTCAATATCTGATCTCAAGCGTACGTTCCTGCTCGTCCCTGTCAGCCGGGGCTCGCACATCGACCGCTAGACATGCGGTATGCCAAAGCTGCCCATCAGCCCCAGTAGCGCGTCGCGGCTGATGATCTTCTTGTTGTAATAGTCGAGGATCTGGCCCAAGTTCACCTCCAGCCGGATGCCCGGTGTCTCGCCCGTTCCCTTCATCAGAGATTACCGCAACATCGGCTCGGTCAATGCCTTCGGCCAGCGGTGATCTCGCCAATCAGCTGCTCCAAATCCCTGCCTGCCAGATCGTGCGGCGGAATTTCGCCTACCACACACTTCGAATCATCATCGATGGGCAACGGATAGCCGTAAGCGTAGTCGATCCCGAGCCGCGTCTTGAGCGTGTCGGTCAGCGGCGTAAAGCCGTTCGAGGCAAGTGCGATCTTGTAACCCATCGTTCTGAGCGTCTGCAGCAACTCGATCGTGCCGGGCGTGGGTTGGATGCCGCTGCACGATGTTCTCGAGCACCTCGGACGGGAACCCTTCGAGCCGGCCGGCAGCCTTCTGCAGCGAGTCGGGAATGCGGCTTATCGAGTATTCGCCCGCCAGGTCGGCGTGTGAGAGTTCGGTCTGTTCGCAGGATCTCATCCCGCATCTCGGGGCCAATGAAGCTGACGCCGATGTCAAAGAGGATGACGCGTTTCTTCTTGTTGAACACATCCTCGGACTGGAACACTGCCTGGATCCCCACGTCGGCCATGGCCTTGCGGACGGTGGCCCGCAGATTCTCGAGCGGAATCGAGCTATGACTGATATCGGTGAGCAGCTCGGTAAGGAACACGCCCTCGCGTCCGATACTCTGGGCGAATTCGATGTTGGCTCTGTACTTGCCGAGGGTCTCAGAAATGGACGAGATGATGCCCGGACGATCGTTGCCCACCAAGATCAGAAGCACATTTTTCTTCTCGGGGTCGCGCGGTGTGGGGTTGTAGTTGTCGACCGAGAGTTCCAGCCCGGTGTCCTCACCGATTTTCCCGACCATGTCGGTGAGGTCCTCAATCCTCATTTCGGTTTCGGCCAGGTCGACAACCAGGAAGATGGTGAACAAACCGTGAAGCACATCCTGGCGCAGGTCGACGATGTTGCCTCCGGCCTGACTGATGGGGGCCGTAATGCTGCCGACCAGCCCGACCGCATCACTGCCCATGCCGTAGACCGACGTAGAGTCGCTGACGAGTCATTCGCTATCTCCTACGCGCGGTCGGTGTATCCCTCTTTGTCGCGCGGCGTTGTGTGGCTGGCAGGATGCGAGACCGGTCAGAAAGGGGTCCTGGCCGGCGCGACGCATCCGCTCGGCGACACAGTGGGAGGATGTGATTGGGGTACAGGTTGCGCGGAGGAATCGACTTGCCACCTGCTGCCCGCGACGGACACTCATAATCTCAAACTGGATATCATGCACTCCATGGAGCCGGTAAAGACGCACGACTGTGGCACGTTTCCCATCGGAAAGGGTCCGGAATCCACATTCGCAGCATCTTGGCGAAATCACGGGCTTTTCCGGCGTTGGATCCGATGGCAGGGGTGGCAAGGCTTTCACTCTGAGTGATAATCGTGTCCTCGTTGACTGTCAAGGACATGATTGTCTGCCTTGCCATCCGAGAATCGAAGCGGTTTTTGGATGAATTTGTCTGTCGGCGATCGCAGCCTTGTGGCGAGAAACGGGCTCGATTCCTGTTGCGATGCGCGGAAGTGGGCCAGTCCAGGCCCATTTCTCGGTGAGGGCGTTAGATCGAGATGTTCTTCGGGCGGGAAGAACGCCTGCCGCACAGCTTTCTCCCCCTCACCTGGATTATTCACAAAACTCGTAGGGTGGGTCGAGCAAACCGTGCGACTGGTGGGTCTTCGCTCGCTCGCTTTCTGCCGGCACCAACTTGGACGGTTGCTGGGGAGCTGATCGGCTTGTGGAGACCCACCAACACTTTGCGAGACCTCGACCATACCGTACGTGAATCGTCCGGGCTAGATGGAGACACACCCGCAACGGAGCAGCGATCACGCATGCTGGCTCTAGCTGTTAGGAGAGTAGTCCCATTCCCCTTACGGGCCGCATGTGCTAGAGTCGTGCTGTAGCAGAAGCGCGCACCGAGCCTGCATGATGTGTGAGGATCAACGGTAGCGGCCCAAGTGCGGGCGTTTTTCTTATTTGGTTGCGGCCCGGCCGCGTTAAGAACGATGTCCATGCAGGTGAGAAACGACGTGAGCCCCAACGCCGTCCAAGTGTTATCGTTCTAGTCACCCCTGCGAGTTGCGTCGCGGCAAGCCTTTCGACAGGCCCCCATCTCAAGTTGCGGTTGGTTTTCTCCCTCTACCGGTCGACTGCGATCTTCCCTAACGGGCCGCGATCTTCCCAGGCGGGCCGCGATCTTCCCTGACGGGAAGGGTCTCTTCGTGAAGAGATAACGGTCTGCGTGCGTACTTTCCATTTTCTTCAGGAGTTGTTGTATGGCGCATGGCACCATCAAGAAGTTGATTGCAGACAAAGGGTTCGGGTTCATCGAAGGAGAACGCGGGGACTTGTTTTTCCATCACAGCGCGGTCGAGGGAACGAGTATTGAGACATTGATCGTAGGGCAGGAAGTGACGTATGAAGAAGGCCGCGGCCCCAAGGGACCGCGCGCGAGAATGTTCGGCCTACCTAAACCGCCTCTGCTCCACGTGAGGCAAGAAGCCGATCATGGTGCGTCAACTTCTGGCGACCGGCGTTTGGCGGTTTGACCGACCTGCGCGGGAGCACGTAAGTGGTTCGAGGCCCTGCTTCGTTAGTCTCTGGAAACCGGAAACTGGGAGAGGTTCATGGCAAAAGACCAAAACACGTTCGCCAAACGGCAGCGCGAGATGGAGAAAAAACGCAAAGCAGAGGCCAAACTGCAACGGCGGCGGAAGAAGAAAGAGCAGGTCGACGAACCCGGCGCGCCGACCGACTTAGACGCCGCGGAGGAAACCGCCGCCGAGGATACCACCGCTGAGTAGCAAGCGGACGTGTTCCATGGCTGGCCCTCGTCAAAGCCATGTCGATGCGCGATGGAGGTGATATCGCGCGGAGCAGCGGCAGTCATCGGGGCCGCGAGAAAGCCTGGCAAGCGGTTGTTCGTCTTGTTGTGATTGGTTTTCTGCATATAATAGGCGAGCCGCGCCGAGTCGTGGCGAGCTGAGAAAAGACGCAAGTCCGGAATCGCAACGTTCCTTCTTTACGTCCCGCCGCATTCCACACCGTGGTGCCCCGTCGCAGGTGGCGCGTCCGATGTTGTGGCTCTATCTGCTCTTGTCTTTTTCGCGCCGACGGCCTCTGCCAACATTGCGAGAGGGGTCGGCGGACTTTCACAATTGTTTCATTGGAGGCAGACATGCCACAAGGTAAGATCAAGAAGTTGGTTGCCGATCGAGGCTTCGGTTTCATCGAGGGAGATCGGGGCGAGCTGTTCTTCCACCATTCGGAAGTCAGCGGCGCGACCTTCGAGGAACTCATGGAGGGCCAGAAGGTGGATTATGAGATCGGGGAGGGGCGCAAAGGGCCGTGTGCGACTGCCGTGCGAATCGCCGGTTGATTGATGCCCACCAACCGAGACGACCCGAATGTTCGGATTCCAGGGCGTTATGACCTTCCAAACGCCTGGCCCGTCCATTGACGCGCCAGGTTCAGGTGCTAGGCTTAGACATTAATACTCAAACTGCAAATCACGCGGCCCATGTAGCCGGTGAAGCCGCATTTGTGTGGCTCCTTTCCCATCGGAAACGGTTCGGTACTCACTGCGGTGCAGATTGGCGAAATCGCAGGCTTTTCCGGCGTTGGATCCGTTGGCAAGGGCGGGAAGATTTGCACTTTGAGTTAATACAAGTGCGAGACCGGCACGCGCCTCAGCCGTGCCGCGTTCATTCAAATTCGATTGTAGCGGCCACCAGGGCGACTCGACGGTGTCGATGACGAAAAGATTGCCCGGTATCTAGCTTGCGACCGCGACTGATTCTCTTGCCCCTGAGACGCCCCAGCGACTCTGGTCCATGGTGCGATCTTTCTGCCCCACGCGACGCGATATGGAATGCCGCTCCAGTTGGTCGGCCGCAGTCGGGACAGCACCCAACGTTCAGAACTGCCGCCGCCGGCCCCGATACCGGGGCTGCGGCGGCCTTGTTTCCATCGTATGCATACAAAGAATTGTGAGAACTGATGAAGTTTGAAGATCTCGGCCTTTCCGAAGCGCTCGTGCGTAGCGTCCGCGAACAAGGTTATCACACCGTCACGCCCATCCAGGTGCAGGCCATCCCGAAGGTATTACAGGGGCATGACCTGGTGGGTTGCGCTCAGACCGGCACCGGCAAGACGGCCGCGTTTGCCCTCCCCACGTTGCAGCATCTAAGCGGTGATTCGAGCGGACATCACCGGGAACGCAGTAAGAAGGGACGGAGGAACCGCCCCATCCGATCGCTGATTCTGGCGCCGACCCGTGAACTGGCGGTCCAAATCAACGCCAGCTTTCGCGCCTACGGCAAATACACAGGTCTGCGACAGACGGTTGTCTACGGCGGTGTGGCCCAGGGTCCCCAGGTGCGATCCCTGCAGGTCGGCGTCGATATATTGGTCGCTACACCAGGGCGCTTACTTGACCTCATGAACCAGGGACATATCGATCTGGTCCGCGTTGAGATTCTGATTCTTGACGAGGCGGATCGGATGCTCGACATGGGATTCATCCACGATCTGCGGCGCATTGTCGCTCGTGTACCCTCTCGCCGGCAAACACTGATGTTTTCCGCGACCATGCCAACCGAGATCCGCAAACTCTCAGCCCAGTGGTTGCGTAACCCGGTGCAGGTGCAGGTTTCGCCCGTCGCTTGCCCGGCGGAAAAAGTACACCAATGCGTGTACTTCGTCGAACCCTTGCACAAGACAAGGCTGCTGACGCGTTTTCTGCAAGATACACCCAGCTCGCGCACGCTCGTCTTTGCCCGCACCAAACGGGGTGCCGATAAGATCGTCAAGCAGTTGCAGCAAGCGGGGATCCTGGCGGTGGCGATTCACGGCAACAAGAGCCAGAACGTGCGGCAGCGTGTGCTGGACCAGTTCAAGTCTCCGCGACCGCCGGTGCTGGTGGCGACCGACATTGCCGCACGCGGTTTAGACGTGACCGGTATTTCTCACGTGATCAATTACGATATGCCCGAGGTCCCGGAAATGTACGTCCATCGCATCGGCCGCACGGGCGCGCCGGCGCCACGGGGCGCGCCGTGTCGTTCTGCGGACACGACGAACGCCCGCAACTCCGTCGGATCGAACTTCTCACGCGTCGCACCATCGATGTGGAAAAATCGGTCGCCGGTACCTCGGTGCGCCGTGGACGAATTACGTAATTCACTCGACCACTTCGCCAGGCCGCTCGCTGGCAGACAACCGCCGCGTTCAGGCCAACCAGTTCCTTGACCATCCGCGACCGCGAGGTCAAAGAAACCGGACCCACCAACACGTTGCGCCAGCTTGACCCACCCTGGGTGAATCATCCGCACTAGCAGAACGTCCAGTTGACGTGAGTACATTGACCGCCGAGCATTCGGAGCGGCGGGATGCCGTCAGCATCCCCACTCCGGAGGGATCCGGCACGATCCTACGACATTCCTCGAATTTCCTCCCACGAATCTTGGTGAATTCCTCTGGACGTGATTTGGCGATGCTGGCTATTATGTCTCGCCAATCTAGGAATGGGGCGACCGCGCACGCGCGTTTCGCGGGTGCGCTCATTGTGTTCAGGAGGAGCACATCATGGGACATGATCCGTCCACCTTGCACGTTCACCGCGCCGCGAAGACCCGAATCTGCCGGGACTTGTTACGGGTTCTCGCCATGTTCCTGCTCATCGTGTGCACGGTTCACGCCGAGGAAGCAGAACCTGGCAAGATTCCTCTACAAGAACCTCAGACACTGCTTGCTCCGGTGCAGTTGATTCCGGTCGAGGAAGCCACGCCGTCTATCGCGATCCAATCTGCGGCGATCCCGTCCGCGGCGATCAGCGAGGTAACACCGGTATCCGCCCCACCCGTACGATTGGCTCAGGAACCCCTGCCGCACCATATGACGAAGGCCAAGCAGATTACGAACTCCGTGGATGGGATACGGCCCGCGAGTTTCATGCAACTCACGCCGGGAACCTCGACGCACGAAGACGTCCTCGAGAAGCTAGGCGACCCTCTCGAGACCACGGCCAGTGAAAGCGAGGAGAAACTGGGCTTCAAGGTCGGGCCGTTTCCGTCGGTGCAGGTTACACTGTCCGACAAGGTTGTCAGCTCCATCGTCATTCATCTTGCCTCGCCCAGTCTCCGCGAGGACGTGGTCAAGGAATTGAAGCTGGAAGAATTCCAGGCGGTCATCATCCACGACGATGCTGGCGGGACATTGGGCGAAGTCTTCCCGGAGCGTGGCCTGATGTTCGCCTATCAGGGCGAAGCGGCAGCAAATGGCAAGCGGTCGGTGGGACAAGTTGTCTTGGAGCGGATCTCGGTCGAACCGTTTTTGTTACGTTCCGCACAAGCTGCGCCGGAACAAATCGGGAAGCGTCGATCCGACCTGCGAGTTGTCCAGCAACTGTTACCGAACGATGCCGAAGCCTATGCGCGGGCCGCGCGATTGGACCAGCAATGCGGCCGCATCGCCGCGGCACTGGAGGCCGCCCGGACGGCAGTGGATCTGGACGCTGAGAAGACGGAGTACACAATCCTGTTGGCGGACCTGCAACGCGAGGCGGGGGAATCGGAACAGGCTTTGACGATGATCCAAGCCGCGCTCCAAGACGGCCAGCTATCATCACTTGACCAGGCGGAGGGGCGGATCATCTACGGCCGACTTCTGGCAGCCCGGCCGAACTTCGATCACAAGCAGGCGATGCAAGAGACGGTCTCCGCCATCAAGCTGGCCGCTGCCCAGACGCATCTTGAAAAGCCAGCGCAGCGCCGGCGCGCACGTCAGCTGTTGATTCGCGCCGAGTTGTCGTTGGCAGAAATCCTTGCCTACGGCCCCTGGAAACAGAAACATCAGGTCGTTCCGCAGTGGCTGGCCAGCGCTGAAAAGGCGGCCAACGAGCACATTGAAAAGGATGCCGCGTCGCAGGCCATTCTGCTGAGCGTCTACAGCGCGTCATTACACTGCCTGTTGGCATTGGAGGGGCAAGGATCGCCCACGAAAATCGCCGATACCGCAATTCATCTGGGACGCGACCTGATCGCCGAGTCGGAGGACGAGCAATTCCAGGCCGTGGTTGAATGGCAGCTCGGCACGGGACTCTGGTACGCGGCGCAAGTCGAGCATGCTCAAGGGCATCCCGAGGAGGCGCTGCAGCTGGCCAATAATGCGGAAGCGCTGATGGCAGCCGCCGAAAAGCTGCGCTCCAGATCGCCCGAAACAACGCACCATCTTGCTCAGTTGCATTTCCTGATGGGTTCGATCCACGCCGTTCACAAACGAGATTACGCGTCGGCGACCCGCTGGTACGACAAGACTTTGCCACAATTAGCCGAACTCTATCCCGACAGTCTGCGCGATGATAGCGGACTGGTCGGCGAACAGCTTGTCAGCATGGGCATCTCCTTGTGGGAATCAGGACGTCGAAACAAGGCAGTTTCGGTTACCGAACAAGGGACCGCGCTCATTATTCAAGCCGTCGAGGATGGTACGTTCAAGGAACGTGCGTTGGCGATTCCCTACCACAACCTCGCACAAATGCATCGTGAACTAGGGAATGAAAAACAGGCCGAGTTGATGGCCAAAAAGGCATCTCAGTACGAACCGCCAGCGTCCGACGACAAGAAACGCCGCTCAGCCAGCAGAACGGGAATCGCTCATCGTGCTGCTGAAATTGCTTGCCCTGTTTGTGCTCATCCCGCTGATCGAGTTGGCGTTGCTGCTGCTGCTCGCCGCCAAGACCAGCGTTTTACTCACTTTGGTGGTGGTCGTGGCGACCGGTATTGCGGGAACCTTACTGGCACGCTCCCAAGGATGGAAGACCTTTCGACGCATCCAGACCGACATGAGTCAGGGGAAATTGCCCACCGATGCCCTGCTCGACGCCGCCATGATCTTCTGCGCCGGCGCCCTACTGCTCACCCCTGGCCTGCTGACCGACGTATTCGGCCTCTCGTTGCTGGTTCCAGTTTGTCGCCACTGGTATCGCCAGCGACTCTTGCAGTGGATTCGCCGCAATTTCCAAATTCGCTCGTTCGAGACACCCTTTGCCGAGGAGCGGTCCAAGGTCGTCGATGCGCACATCGTCGATCGTCCACCCATCGGCGAACCCCCACCTGACGACCATAACAGGTCGTGAGATTTTCAAGCCAGGCAACGCGCAGGTGCGCGTTTGTGGCTGCGGCATCCTGCCGCAGTACGACTGTTTGTGGCTGCGGCATCCTGCCGCGGTACGGCGGCAAGATGCCGCCGCCACTGGGATTACGGCCAAAGCCTGCATGACGCAGCACGACCCAAGAAAGGAATCACGCCATGAGCGCCGAAGCATTCAAGAGCGGTCGCCTGGAGACGCGGCCCGGCTATTCGCCGGAGTTGGCACGGGCAGCGCAAGTGAATGGAAAGCGTATCAAGTTTGCCCAACGTCACCCGATCGTGACGTACTTGCTGCTGCCGATTCCGGCATTGGCATTACTATGGACCGCCTACACCTTGGGTCTGGCCGGCGTCCTCAGCGGTTTTCACAGCTTCAAGGACACCCTGTGGGCTGTCACTGCCGCGAACCTCCTGATTCACGGATTGGCCTATGTACCGGCCGTCGTACTGACACTTGTTATCGCGTGGATCGCGGCGCACAGTGAAACGCGGATCGTCTGGTGGCTGGTGGCTTCGCTGCTGGTGGCTGTCGTTTCGAGTTTGATGCTGGTGACTTTCCGCATGCCGACAACTCCGGGCACCGGCAGACTGCAAGTCGGTCTAGGCTTTCCGCCCGACTTATCCCACTGGCCGCAGTTTGTTGTGCCGCTGGCGGTCGCCGGAGCCATGGTGTCCATCGCTGTGAAGAAACGCCGCTCGCGGCAGCAGCCTGCCTCGATGTAGCGCCGACAAGCCGCGACAGGATGTTATCGACCCGCCCTCCCTCAGCGCCCCGTCAACTCTAAGAATTGGAGTGTCGCGTTGTTTTCAGCGGCGTACGACGCCGCGTCCACGCGGTGCCGAAACGGGCTACCGGCGCAACCCCGCGTGGACGCGGTGTGGTACAGTTCTCTCGGCGCAACCCTAATTCTGAAGCATGACAGAGCACTAACCGCTTCCCGACGGGTTCCTGGGGGCCAAGAAAAGGACAACCCCGCTCGGACGTTTCTGTCTCGAGCGGGGCTGTTTGTTTTCAGCGTTACCTGACAGCGGGCAACACCCGGTGGCACTTTCATGGCGGACGTTACATCGCACCCAGCATGGCCGCCAGGTCGGCTGTGCGACAGCTGTAACCCCATTCGTTGTCGTACCAGCTGATGACTTTCGCCATCTTGCCCTTGCCACCCACTACTTCGGTGAAGTCCGCGGCGAAAAGGGAGCTGTGCGGGTCGCCAATCACGTCGCTCGATACGATGGGATCTACCGCGTAGAAAAGGATGCCCTTCAAGGGACCAGCGGCAGCGGTCTTGATCGCCGCGTTGATCGATTCCTTGTCGGCCGGCTTGGCAAGATTAACCGTCAGGTCGACCACGCTTCCCGTGGGTACTGGAACTCGCATGGCGATACCGGTCAGTTTGCCCTTGAGTTCGGGAATAACCAGCCCGACAGCCTTCGCGGCACCGGTGGTGGTCGGAATGATATTCAGCGCTGCGGCGCGAGCGCGATAGAGGTCCTTGTGCGGCTGATCTTGGATCCGCTGATCATTCGTGTAGCCGTGTATGGTGGTCATCAAGCCAGACTCGATGCCGAACGTTTCGTGCAGCACTTTCGCCACGGGCGCCAGGCAGTTGGTGGTGCAACTGGCGTTGGAAACGGTCTTCATGGCGGATGTCAGCTGGTCGTCGTTAACACCCATCACCACGGTCAGGTCGGGCGCATCTTTGGCCGGAGCGCTCAAAATCACTTTCTTGGCGCCCGCGGTGAGGTGCGTATCGTAACCAGCCTTGTCGGCCTTTGCGCGAGACGTGAAGATTCCAGTGCTCTCGATAACCACATCCACCTTGTGCTCCGCCCAGGGAAGCTGGGCTGGACTTCGCTCGGCCAATGCCAGAATTTTCTTGCCGTCAACTGTCAAATACTGGTCATCATACTCCACGGTGCCCTTGTAACGCCCGTGAATACTGTCGTACTTCAGCAACATGGCCAAGGTGCGATTGTCTGTCAGATCGTTGACCGCAACGACCTCAAACTCCTTGGAACGGCTCATGAGGTTACGAAATGTCAGACGTCCAATGCGGCCAAAGCCATTGATTGCTACGCGGATTGCCACAGTCTTCCTCCTTACAAAGAAACAGACGCCCAACGCGGCGTCCCATCAGATGACTTGCAGGAGGACGCCGGACGACGCCTACCGCGTCAGCTCCTCCTGATAAATTTGTCCGCCTGGTCAACCTGCCTGCCGGGCCGACGATGTCTGCCAGGCAGACGGTACCGGAAAGTCGCGGTCTTGGTGCCCGCGAAGAATCGGCGATTATAATGAGGGCTCCTGTGATCAGCAACCGGCCAGACACGACTCGAACGCACGAGGGACACGGGATTTGGCAGACCGGCGTGTCTCCCCCCTCCGTCCACCCGGATCGGGAGACCCAATATGTGGCGTCACAAGGAAGCGATCAGACGAAGGCCTCGATTCGGCTAGGGGAAGAGAAGTGACCCGTGCAGCGGCCTTAGGGGCTGGCCAATTGCCGCGTCACGTGCGAATTAACAGCCCGGCAAGCTCAGCACATCTCGCACGGATCGTTCCCCCTGTGCAGGCGACTCAATTCTCCTTGGCCTTCGGCAAATCAACTTCTTTTTTGGACTCGTCCGATTTTCGTCCCCGCGCGGCTCGTCGCCTTCCCTTCTCCAGCCCCTCCTCCGCGCTCAACGGACTGGCCGCGGTGATGGTGATTTGCTGACCTTCGGCTTGCCCCTGGCGACCGGAATAATAGCGTGCGGTGATCTCCGCTTTATCTCCCGGCCGAACCCACTGCACGTCGTGCAATTCCACCGAAATCTCCGCCTTCGGATCCAGCTCTGCGCGTACCGGGATGCGGCCCGCGGCGATGCGCAATGTGCCATCCTTGGTCTCAACCAGGAGGCCGATAATCAAACAGGGGGTTTCCTTCGCCTCGCCTGCCGGCTGTTTTTCAGCCCCCGTTTTCCCACCACGCAGCAGGTCTTCACGTGGATCGATCCCACTTTCGGGAAAAATCCCCATCCCGACATCGGCCCGCAACGTCGCCACCGTCAGCTCGGTAAGCGGCTCACTAATGACGATTTCTTTCTTGCGCTTCTCCATCATCACGTTTGCACGAAAGCGCACCGGCATACGCTTCTGGAGCCAGTCGGGGGTGGCGGTAGCTTGAAACACGACGTCTTCATAATTGGCGGGCAGACTCACCAGCCATTCCTTTCCGTCTTCGGCCACCACGTGTAGCAATCGCGGGCGGACTCCCCTGACGGTAGCCGTGGTACGGAGCGTTTCCACCGGGATACGCGGACCGCGCTGCTGACCGAACATGCTCGGCAGGCCGGCACAAATGAGCAGCAACAACGTCGGCAAGACAATGGAAGTGCGCATCGGAATCCGCTCCACAACACGGGGAACACTGGTCAGCGAACGCATCGCCAGCATCACTTCAGAATACTGCTTCGCCATCAGAAAAGCCATGCGTTACCCGGTTTTCCGTCACCTCGCCGGTCAGGTCCGGCGGCGTTAGGGCTGTCTTCCAGACAAGGATACCGTAGGCCATGCGGCCGCCGAGCGCTAACCGCCCATGCGTACTGCGTGCACGGTGGCGAATTCCACACAGGCTGGCCGTAGCGGCATTGCCGCCGAAAACTGACGCCATGGGGCACGACGTTGCCGCATGACACGGCGGGCAACCGGGACTTCGGCAGGTTGTCACGTCCGCCTGCGACCGTAACAATGCGGAGACCGTACCGATCCTGATCCCGATCCACCCGTGAGCTGTGCAAATGGCCGCCAAGCCTCAGCGAATGACGATCCCGCGATTCGTGTCCCTCAAGGCCGAAGGACGCAAGATCAGCATGTTGACAGCTTATGACTTCCCCTTGGCGGCGCTGCTCGACGAAGCGGGAGTCGATGCGGTCTTGGTGGGAGACAGTCTCTCCATGGTCGTCCAGGGCCACGAGAACACGCTGCACGTCACGCTCGACGAAATGATCTACCACGCCGAAATCGTTGGGCGTGCTGTACAGCGAGCGCTGGTGGTGGTGGACATGCCGTTTGCCAGCTTCCAGATTTCGCGATGTACCGCGATTGCCAACGCCGCACGCATTCTGCAGCAGTGCCGCTGCCAGGGTGTGAAGCTTGAAGGAGGGACGGAGCAGGCTGAGACGATTGCGGCCTTGGTGGGAGCCGGCATACCGGTGATGGGACACGTGGGACTGCGTCCTCAGACAGTGCACCAGATGGGCGGGTACAGGATGCAACGCGACGCGGCCAAGCTGCTGAGCCGACGCGCAAGCCGCCGAGCAGGCTGGTGCCTTCGCCGTCGTGCTGGAGTGTATCCCGGCCGACATCGCCGCTCAAATCACCGACTTGTTGAAGATCCCGACCATCGGCATTGGAGCCGGTTCGCAGTGCGATGGTCAAGTCTTGGTACTGCACGACTTGCTAGGCATGACCAGTGGTTATGTGCCCCGTTTCGTGCGCCAATACGCCGACGTCGGGAGTGTGGTCAAGGATGCCGTTCAGCAATACTGCCGCGACATCACCGAAGGTAGCTTTCCCGGACCAGATCAGACATTGTCATGAAATCGAGTTCCGGAGGTCGAGGAAGGCCGATACGAACTGGTTCGTGTCACGCTTGGTGCGGCAGGCAAGTGATTTCCACCTGTCCCAGAACTTGGTAACGAACGAGGAGTCTCATGAATCGCTTGGCCCAGGAGACCAGTCCGTACCTGCTGCAGCACAAGAACAACCCGGTGGACTGGTATCCTTGGGCAGCGGAAGCGATCGAACGTGCCCGAGTCGAAGACAAGCCAATCTTCCTTTCGATCGGGTATTCCGCTTGCCATTGGTGCCACGTCATGGAGCGCGAGAGCTTCGAGAACGAGCACATCGCGGCGCTGTTGAATCGGCACTTTGTGTGTATCAAGGTGGATCGGGAAGAACGCCCCGACTTGGACCACATCTACATGCAGGCGATTCAATTGATTGCCGGACGAGGCGGCTGGCCGTTAAGCGCTTTTCTGACACCCGAATTGCAGCCCTTTTACGGCGGCACCTATTGGCCCCCCTCGTCTCGCATGGGCATGCCCGGGTTTGACGAAGTGCTTCTCGCCGTGACCGATGCCTGGACAAACCGTCGCCAGATGGCGGTCCAACAAGCCGCTCAACTGACCGCCGCCGTGCACAATGCTGGCCCGCAAACCGAAGAAGGAGGATCCATTTCGCCCCAATCGCTTCAGATCGCGAAGCAACGGCTGGCGGAGTCCTTTGACCCGGTGCATGGAGGTTTTGGCCAGGCGCCAAAGTTCCCGCGTCCCGTCGAATTGCAGCTGCTGCTACGAACCTGGCACCGAGATCGCGATCAACGCACGTTGGATATGGTTTGTCTGACACTTGACAAAATGGCCGCTGGCGGCATGTTCGATCAACTGGCGGGTGGATTTGCCCGCTACTCGGTGGACGACACCTGGTTGGTGCCGCATTTCGAAAAAATGCTTTACGACAATGCCTTGCTGGCGGACGCCTATTTGGATGGGCTGCTGGTGACCAACGATCCTCGCTATGCTCGGATCGTCGAGGAAACACTGGACTATGTCCTGCGTGACATGACCGACGAACAGGGTGGGTTTCACAGCACGGAAGATGCCGACAGCGAAGGAGAAGAAGGTAAGTTTTACGTCTGGACGGTGCAGGAGATCCAAGGAGTGTTGGGCGACGAAACCGGCAATCGCTTCTGCAGCATGTATGGCGTGACCGAACGGGGCAACTTCGAAGGCAAGAACATCCTGAACTTGACGCAGTCGCTCGAACAGGCGGCAGTAACGTGGGAACTTGATCCGGCTCAGCTGGAACAAGAACTCCGTGACTCGCGGCGGCGATTGCTCGAGGCACGCTTGAAACGCGTCCGCCCCAACAAGGATGACAAAGTGCTCGTCAGTTGGAACGCCTTGATCATCCACACGCTCTCACGTGCCGCCGGAGTGCTGGGCCGCACGGATTTCCTCACCGCCGCCCAACGTGGTGCTCATTTCCTGCTTACCGAGCTTCGTCGTGGGGATCGCCGGCTGCTGCACTGCTGGCGGCGCGGCGAGGCCAAGCTGGATGCCTACCTCGACGATTATGCCTGCCTGGCCCAGGCACTGGTAACACTCTACGAAACCGATTTCGACGAACGCTGGATCGACGAGGCGGCGGAACTCTGTGACATCATGCTGGCGCATTTCCGGGACCCCGAGGAAGGTGGATTCCATTTCACGGCGGACGATCACGAAGCGCTGGTGGCTCGCACCAAGGAATGGTTCGATGCGAGCGTGCCGAGCAGCAACGCCATGGCCGCGACCGCGCTGGCGCGACTCGGAAAACTGACGGGAAGAACTGACCTGTTGGAGGCGGCTCGCAATACACTGCAGGCGGCGTTGCCCATGCTCAACCGATGCCCGAAGCCATGAGTCAGATGCTCGTGGCGGCTGACTTGATCCTGGGACCGACGTGGGAAATCGTCGCGCTGGGAAGTCCGGACCAGGATGCCACGCGTGAAATCCTGGAATCGCTCTGGGCAACATTCATCCCGCGCCGAGTAGTGGCCTGCCGCTCCGCAGACGACAGCACTTATCGGTCCGCCCTACTCGACCCACTGTTCGCCCACAAGTCGCCTCGCAACGCTCAGCCAACCGTCTACGTCTGCGAAGGCTTTGCTTGCCAGGAACCGGTCGTGGGCACCAACGAGATCGTCGCCATGTGGACTAAACTGGCACATCCGTGAGAATCTGGCCAAAGGACGTCGTGACGAAGAGGAAGAACACTGAGCATCAAACGTCGGGCGACACCAGCAGCGCTTCGACGCGCACGACAACCGCGTTGAGAACAGACTCGGACACGCGGCAGATTCGTTGTGCTGTCCCTGCCTGCCCATCAACGTTTCGCAGATGGTCGGACAAGATCACGCTTTCTTTTCCCTTAACGTGGCTGCGGCGTCTCGCCGCAGCGACGAACATGCGCGCACCGTGCGCAGATGTTACCGACTAACACTTTAGAGCCACAGAGATAGTCATGTCGTTCGGCTAGTTTTCCTTCACGGCCGAGATAATGTCAACGATTGCTTGCTGGCCGTCGCCGAACAACATCAGTGTGTTTTCGGCCGCGAACAAGGGATTGGGAATCCCGGCGAACCCGGGGCTCAGGCTCCGTTTGATGATAATGACCGTGCGTGCCTTGTCGACATCGATGATGGGCATCCCGGCAATGGGGCTCTTGGGATCGGTGCGTGCCACCGGGTTCACAACGTCGTTGGCGCCGATGACGATCGCCACATCCACCGTGTCAAATGTCGGATTGATTTCGTCCATTTCTTTCAGCTGGTCGTACGGCACATCAGCCTCCGCCAGCAGCACGTTCATATGCCCCGGCATCCGCCCCGCGACGGGATGAATGGCGTATTGCACGGTGACCCCACGTTCCTCCAGCAGCTTGGCAAGGTTCCGCACGGCGTGTTGTGCTTGAGCCACCGCCATTCCATATCCAGGTACGAACACGACGCGCTGAGCGCCATCCAGGATCATGGCCACATCATCGGGACTCGTACTGCGTACCGTGGCATAGAGTTCGTCCACATCCTCCGCTGAAGACCCGGCATCCATGACGCCGAACAGTACGTGGAACAGCGAGCGATTCATCGCTTTACACATGATGCTGGTCAAAATGATCCCCGACGCGCCGACCAGCGAACCTGCAATGATGAGCACGTAGTTGTCGATCACAAACCCGGTCGCGGCGGCGGCCAGCCCCGAATATGAGTTGAGCAGCGCGATCACGACCGGCATGTCGGCACCGCCGATCGGATTGACAAGCAGGAAACCAAGTCCCAGCGCAACGAGCGCAAGCGGAACGTAGACCCAGCCATATCCCGCCGTCACCAGCGCAGCCAGCAGCAGCGCGACGACGGCCACGCCGGCATTCATCGGCTGCCGGTAGGGAATCGACAGTGGTCTCTTGAAGAAGTCCAATTCCTGGAGCTTGCCAAAGGCCACCACACTGCCCGAGAACGTCACCCCGCCAATCAACCCCGAGACGCCCGTGGCCAGCAAAGCATCGGTGGTCATCTTGGGCTCCAAAACCATGGCGCCCCCCGCCACAAAAACCGAGGCCAGCCCGCCGAAGCCATTGAACAAGGCCACCAGTTGTGGCATCGCAGTCATCTGGATGCGGTACGCCAACACACCACCGATGAGCGTGCCGACGATGATTCCCAGCACGATGTAAACGTAGCTCGCCTCGCTTTGCGTGACGACTGTGACCAGCGCAACAAGGATGGCCAAAATCATGCCGGCGGCACCCAGTAAGTTGCCGCGAACCGCGGTCCGCGGGTGCGTCATGTTCTTCAAGCCAAAGATGAACAGCACCGCCGCGATGATGTAGACCAGCTTGACAATTGATTGTGTGTCCACCGCAAACCCCTTACCGGTCGAATCAGCGTTTCTTGAACATCGCGAGCATACGATGGGTGACCAGAAACCACCCACCACGTTGATGCTCGCCAGGATTACGGCTATGAAACCAAGGAAAGGAGCGAACCCCAAGCCGTAGCCTGCCACGATCAGCGCTCCCACAATCGTGATCCCGCTGATCGCGTTCGAACCCGACATCAGTGGAGTATGCAGTGTCGGTGGGACCTTGGTAATCACTTCGAAGCCGACGAAAATCGCCAGGACAAAGACGGTGAGACTGGCCAGCAGCATCTCTTGACGGGTGAAAGACATGCGGGGACCACCATCCGCTTCTGAAGGCGCGTCTGCCCCCGTGCCTTCCCTGGTCTGGTCCAGAAGTTCTTCATCCTGGCTGTCAGATGGGGAACGGACGTCGGCCGTGTCGCCTGGAGGTTCCGACTCGGCGGAAGGGACTTGGCCGGAAGACGGGACTTCCTTTTGGTCGGACTGCTGCCCGCAAGCAACGTCTTGTACCACAGGGATCGCAAACACGATCAGACTAAACAGCATCCAGCTCGCGCTGCGCCATGGAAATCGCTTGTCGCTCATTTCGCGTCCTCCCCTCGCTGCAGATCATTCGGTTCCGGGTCAGCCGAACCTGTGGCAGCCGCATCTTCTGTCGTCACTTCCTCGGTGGCAGGCTCAGGGTCCGCTGGCTGCTCGCGTGGCGGCATTCCCAGCTGATCCCGAATCCGCTCGTTCGTCACGTCCCCCTTGTGGCAGACCAACGTGTCACGAATGATCTCGTCTTCCAGGTTCCAGTGCAACCGGCCGTCCTGGACGAGGTTGAGCAGAAACTTGGTAACGTTGTTGGAAAACATCTGGCTGGCGTGATAGGGAATCTGAGACGGCAGGTTGGTGGGACCGTGAATTGCCACTCCGTGCTCCACAACCCGCTTATCGGGCTGACTCAATTCACAGTTGCCACCCCGTTCGGCAGCCAAGTCCACAATCACGCTACCAGGCGCCATCCCTTCCACCGCCGCCGCCGTGATCAGACGCGGTGAGGGCTTGCCAGGAATCGCGGCCGTGCTGATCACCACATCGCTCTCCAGCACCTGAGCGGTCATCAACGCTCGCTGTTTATCGTAGAACTCTTCCCCCATCGCCTTGGCGTAACCACCCTGGTCTTCCGATTGCCCTGCCTCCAGCTTCAGTTGCACGAATTTTCCACCCAGGCTCTCCACCTGTTCGCGCGTGGCAGGTCGCACATCGTAGGCGTGCACCACCGCTCCCAAACGACGGGCCGTGGCAATAGCTTGTAGGCCGGCCACACCGGCACCAATGACAAATACTCGAGCCGCCGCCAATGTTCCGGCGGCTGTCATTAACATCGGAAACATCCTCGGCAGATCCGAAGCGGCCAGCAATACTGCTCGATATCCCGCCACGGTGGCCTGCGACGACAACACGTCCATCGTCTGAGCACGCGTGATCCGAGGAATCAGCTCCAGCGCAAAGACCGCCGCGCCAGTCCGCGCCATTTCTCCAATCGCCTCGGGCGCCCCAAGCGGATCACACATGCCGACCAGGATCGACTTCTCGCTGAAATGATCCAATTCCGCTCGTCCCGAGTCGCGATTCGCACCGAACGTACGCACCTGCAAAATGATATCCGCGTCGAACAACTGGGCCCGGTCGGCGGCAATGGTTGCCCCTTTGTCAAAGTAGTGCTGGTCCGGGATGCCGGCGCTGCGCCGGCGCCGCTTTCGACCAGTACCGCAATCCCGACTTTGGCCAGTTGGGGGACATTGGTCGGTATCAGTGCCACTCGCCGCTCGTTGGGAAAGGTTTCTTTCAGAACTGCAACCTTCATGGAACCCACCTTCAGGAAAGCCAAGCATCGCTTCAAGCCGCCCGTCGTCCGCGAACAGGCCGCATGTGGGGAGTCAACCTGCGAGTCCCCGATGCGCTCGAAGCAGAACTCGCCGCCTCACCGGTCTTGAAATCATTCTTCACGAGTGGTTTATAACCTAAATCCGAGCGTTGCACAGGCCACCCAAGGTTCATACCCGTTTCTGGATACGGGCGCCGTGCTCCACCCCAAACCACCCTGCAGTGGGACCTCAATAACTGGTGCCGAACCCTTGTGTGCGCCGGAAGAAACCGCTAGAATCGTGCGTTTTGGCACTTTCAATGGGAACCGGTTATCTCCATCCCGGTTCCATGTGTGGAGGATTCCAACGTTGGCTGGCACAAAGACGTACATGGCCAAACCGGGCGAGGTTCCAAAGAACTGGTGGCTGGTGGACGCGGAAGGCAAAGTCCTGGGACGCTTGGCATCCGATATTGCCGTGATTCTGATGGGCAAACACCGCCCCACGTACACCCCGCACATCGACACGGGCGACTTCGTGATTGTCACGAATGTCGAGAAAATCGTATTGAGCGGCAACAAGTGGTCCCAGAAAACCTATACCTGGTACACCGGTTACACCGGCTTGAAAACGCAATCAGCGGCCCGGCGGCGAGACGACAAGCCCGAACTGTTGTTGCGCGAAGCGGTCAGGCGAATGCTCCCCAAAAACAAGCTGGCGGTCAAGATGCTGTCGAAACTGAAGATCTACGTCGGGCCGGACCATGAACATCAGGCCCAACAGCCTCAGCTAATTGAATTGGGCATCAAAAAGTAGTTCTCTAACGAAGAAAAAACGTCGAGACCATGGTTGCAGTCAAGAAAGATAAGATCAATGGCGATGCTCTGGGAACAGGGCGACGCAAGTCATCCGTAGCGCGCGTCCGCGTACGAGCGGGTTCCGGAAAAGTGCTCATCAACAAGCGTTCACTCGATGAGTACTTTTGTATTGAACAGGATCGACGCCAGGTCACCGCGACTCTGGAGATGGTTGGTCACCGCGACAATATCGACGTGATCATCACCGTGCGTGGCGGCGGCACGACTGGTCAGGCAGGTGCCTGCAAGATGGGTATCGCCCGGGCCCTGGTCAGTTACGACAGCGAGAGCTTCCAGAAGCTGCGCGACGGTGGAATGTTAACGCGTGACTCGCGGATGAAAGAACGCAAGAAATACGGTCTGCACGGCGCTCGCAAGGGTACGCAATTCTCCAAGCGTTAATCCCCTGGTGCCGCTGCCGTTTTTCATAAGGCAAAACCCGCACGCCGTGGCCCGGATGTGCGGGTTTTGACTGCGCTTGGCCGCCTTGCCCGCTCGGGGGAGCTCGGCCGCCCGTTGGTCAAGCGGCAAGCCGTGCGTCAGTTGTACAGCGCCATTTTGCAGCGATAGGTGCGCGTCACTCGTGTCTGCGTAACGGACCCTCGCCACCGGGCTCGTCCCGGTGGTTCCACGTTTGCTGACTACTCTGGCTGCCGAAGAACGAACCGTGCCGCCGGCGGCAAGGAAATTCATGGGTGGCCGAGATCGACAGTATAGTTGTCAAACGCACTACCACCGGGACAAGCCCAATGGCGACAAAGTCCGTGCGAATAAGGGCTTAAGATGATCTAAAGAGTGAAAGTAACGCTGTCCAATTAGAATGCCTTGATCAAGCCTGGCATGGCGACCGGGTACTCCCCGGTCGGGAGCAACTGAACCGGGGCCGGATCGTCGAGCGAAGAGAAATTGTCGGGAGCCAGATCGAGGTCCGACTTGACCGCCTGGTCCCAGGTCACAACTTCACCGCTGTAAGTCGCCATGCGTCCCAACACGGCGGTCATGGAACTGTCGGCCGCATAGTCTCCTTCGAACAGCCGGTTGCCGCTCATGATCGCATCCAGCAGGTCTTGATGTTCCTGTTCATACGGGTTATTCGTGACCCAATTCGGCGCGCTGGTATAGCCTTTGCCACCCTGGCCGTAGGGGCCGAAGCCGACAGTCATCGATCCTTTGCTGCCATGTGCATTATCGGAGACCTGCTCCCAGGTTCCTCCCTGTTGACGCGCCTGCGCCCAATGTTTGACCCCTCCTTCGTATTCGTATTCGACGAAGTGATGATCGTAGATCTGGCCATTGCCGCGTCCGGTGCGGACCTGTCGCCCCCCCATACCGTTGGCTGCGACAGGATGACTGCGCATGATCCAGTTGGCAATGTCGATTTCGTGTACGGCCTGTTCGACAATGTGATCGCCCGACATCCAGGTGAAGATGCCCCATCGACGCAGCTGCCATTCGAGTTCCGTCATGTTGTCGGGCTTGGCCTGATCGCTGAAGCCGCTGCCCGGCATATTGAAGTACGTTCGCAGATAACTAATCTCACCGATCGCTCCATCGTGGATCTTCTTGATCCCGTCAATGTAGCTCTGTTGATGGTGTCGCTGCAGGCCAACCACCACCGACAGTTTCTTCTCTTCAGCAATCTTGTTGGCGGCGATCAGTTGGCGATAACCGGGGGCGTCGACACAACAGGGCTTTTCCATGAAGATGTGCTTTCCAGCTCGGACGGCGGCCTCATACATCAGCGGCCGGAATCCGGGCGGGGTGGTCAGAAGCACCATATCGACATCTGAGTCAATCGCCTTCTGATAGGCGTCAAAGCCGGTAAAACGTCGTTCCGGTGGTACATCGATCTTCTGTTTGATCTCGTCCATCCGCGACAAGTTTCTCAAACTGGCATCGATTCGATCCTGAAACACGTCGGCCATCACCACCAGTTTGTTCGGCGCCTTGGCGACCAGGGCGTCACGACAGGCGCCGGTCCCTCGTCCACCACAACCAATGAACGCGAATCGGATCTCCTCCTTGCCCGCCGCGTGGGCGCTGCGCGCGAGACTTAACCCCGACGCGACTCCGACCGCCGCCGCGCCAGCAACTGACGCCTTGAGAAACTCACGTCGCGAACGACTGTCGTCCGATGTCTTGTTGTTTCTTGTCATCACGGTCACCTTTCATCAGGAGGGAGAAACTGCGGCAGGGCCGCGGGGTGCTGAAGTGTCGGATCAAGGCAATACCAAAACGAAACCTAAACCTAAAGCCAAAACATCTCAAACTGTAACTCACGCGGTCCATATAGCCGGTGATGCCGCATTTTCGTGGCTCGTTTCCCATCGGAGGGGTTCGGAATTCGCATCGGAGTTCACATCCGATGCAGACTGGCAGAATCACAGGCTTTCCCCGCGTTGGATCCGTTGGCAGGGGCGGGAAGGCTGGCACTATGAGCAAACTATCGGATCACGGCAGTGCAGCCCGCGCCACCAGCTCACAGTTTACCAATCATTTGCAGCACCTGCATGGCCACTTCTTCCACGGCCATGTAAGAAACATCCATGCTGCGCCACGAGTATTTGCGCATCAACATGAGCGCATAGCGCAACTCCTCACCGATCTCGTTAGGCTGTACGTAATACTCCGTGGCGCCGGCACCGAGTCGGTGTCGTCGCGCTTCCCGCACACTCTGCAGACGATTCGGCGATATCGTTAAACCAATCACTTTCTCGGGAGGCATTTTGAGCAGCTGATCGGGCGGATCAAGACGGGAAATCAGGGGGACGTTCGCCGCACGAATTCCGCGATAACCAAGATAGAAGCAAGTGACGCTCTTCGAGGCGCGTGATACACCCACCAACACCACATCGGCATCGTGCAGTGTGACCAGCCCCGCTCCGTCGTCGTGCTCGAGGGTAAAGCTGACCGCATCGATGCGATCGATGTAGTGCTTCTGCAGCTTGTAGGACAAGCCCGGTTTGCCTTGCGGCGCCAAACCCAACTGATCGCTCAACACGGCCAGCACCGGGCCCAGAATATCGACCGTGGGAATCATCATCTTCCGGGCTTCCTGGATGACTCTTTCACGCACTTTGGGCGACACGAGCGAATGAAAAACCACAGCATGCCGGCTGGTAATCTCGCTCACGATACGGGCCGCGGCAGCGCTTGTGCGGACGCCCGTCTGCTTGACAATTCGCACGTTGGGGTGGTCAAACTGGGCCAACGCCGAATTGACGACTTCCTGGACGGTCCGCCCCGTCGCGCCGGAAAGGATCACAATCAACAACGGTTCTCCGTCAGCCTCGGACATGCATCTACCTGCTAGAGATTGCTCACCAATAATTGGCACATGAGGAAACCCAACCCCGGGGTTTTTCGCGCAGTAAGCATCGTCGACCCTCGTTACTCCAAAGGCGCGAGAGAACCACGCCCTGCATTAAAGATACCGACCCTCTACCGGGCAATCAAGAAACGGACGCGTATCACCTCTCACACCGCGCCCCTCCAGCGCCGTTCTTTCCATCACGGCTTCGCATAGGCCGCCGAACAGAATACGATGGATGGGCCCTTGACTTCAGACGCCTGACATCCGGGCCACCCCCTCCCAAAAAAACATCGTACCTCAACGGAGCGCCCATCATGCGACTTTTGTCTCGACTCGTATTGCTTGCGTTGACCTGTTGCGCCCTCCCCTGCCAGGCCGACGACCGTCCCAACATCGTGCTGGTGATGGTCGACGACATGGGCTTTTCCGATCTGGGCTGTTACGGTAGCGAAATAGACACACCCAACCTGGATCAACTGGCCGCCGCCGGATTGCGATTTACCCAGTTTTACAATTGCGCGAAGTGTGAAACGACGCGCGCGACACTGATGAGCGGGCGCTACCATCATGAAGTCGGGATCGGCCAACTCCAAAGATGTATCACCATTGCTGAAGGTATGCGGCTGGGTGGTTACACAACTCTGATGACCGGTAAATGGCATCTTTCCAGCACGCCTGTCGAACGCGGATTCGACCGCTACTTTGGTCACCTCAGCGGTGCCTGCAATTTCTTCACCGGGGACAAAACGTTTCGACTCGACGATTCTCCATTCCAGGTCCCCAAGCAAGGTTTCTATACCACCGATGCGAACACCGATTATGCCCTCCAGTTCCTCGACCAGCGTGACAAAGAAAAACCATTCTTGCTGTACATCGCCTACAACGCGCCACACTACCCATTGCAGGCACCTCGGCCCGACGTCGAAAAATATCGCGGGAAATATCGGCTTGGTTGGGACGCGCTGCGACAACAACGCCACGCACGCATGAAAGAACTGGGGATCGTCAAACCCGACTGGCCGCTGTCAACTCGGCCCGATGATGTGCCGGCCTGGGACACACTCAGTGACGCGGAACAAGATCGACAGGATCTGGTCATGGCAACCTTCGCGGCCATGATTGATCGAGTGGATCAGAATATCGGCCGACTGGTGCGCCATCTGCGGTCCGAGCAGATCCTGGACAATACGCTGTTCCTGTTCCTGAGTGACAATGGAGCATGCCCGTTTCAACGGACAAGTCCCGCCACCCTGGAAAAGAACCTGATGCCGTGGGATCCGGCCTCCTACTGGACCTACGACAAGGGCTGGGCGCACGCCTGCAACACGCCGTTTCGCGAGTACAAACGGAATCAGCACGAGGGAGGTATCTCCACGCCGTTAATCGCTCATTGGCCGCGAGGCATCAAACAACCCGGAACGCTGACGTCGCAACCGGGCCACCTGGTCGACATCATGGCGACCTGCTTGGAGTTGGCTGGCGTCGAATACCCGCAAACGTTCGCTGGCCAAAGCGTCGGCCCGCCGCGCGGGCTCAGTCTGACACCCATCCTCACGGGCCAACAGCGCAAGCCGCATGACAATTTGTTCTTCACCTTCTACGGTAACCACAACGCCGTGCGGAGCGGTGACTGGAAAATGGTCAATATCGACAACGGCCCCTGGGAACTGTACGATCTGGCAGCCGATCGGACGGAACTGCATGACCTGTCCGCCACCAACAAAGACCAACTCCAACAGATGCAGACCAGGTGGGACCAACTGGTGTCCGAGCTCGGTGATCCCTCGCGACGCGGTCAGCAGAAGAACAGCGCCCCGAAAAAGCGGAACAAGAAAGGGAAGGGACGCTGAGTTGGGGATGCGGGTTGGAAGATGGACTCCGCCCCAAAGAGAACGTCGAACATCGAACGTCTGGGCTTTCTCAGATTTTGACACCAATGGGCGATGGGAAAACGCGAGAGGTTATTGCCCAGGGGTTGAGCGGTGTTGGATCCGTGGCATTAGCCTCGTGCTTTAACGCGAGTTTGCCGTGGCAGAGAGTACTCGTGAAGAGTCCCGTTTTACGGGGCTTCTCGCTGTGGGGCTTGAGCCACGCTCCGCACAGCGCGAATGGGTGGAGGTTGTGATACTGGTTCGGGCGAAGGAAAGGGGCGGGAGCCCTACATTTCTCACGGCAAGGCAGGTAACTGGGCAAAGAGCATGCCGCTTGAATTAGGAGCGCAAGCACAGTGCCATGTGGGTGTTACTCCGTAGGTTTTGGCCCACCACTTGCTGCCGGCCGGACAGTTGCCTGTCTTTCGCGCGCCGCGCGAAACTGTTGACATGTCAAAGATCCACGGGTGATTGTACCCGCTCCGTGGGCTGCTTGTGAAGAGAAACAACGCCGCCTGACGCGAATTTGTCAGGCGGCGCGGGGTTGGTGACGGGAGACGAAGCACGGCGAAGGTTTATGCTTCGGTGGCGGGGCTGGAGCGACGTCTTACCCACCGAAGTAGACGCTCGGCCAGCCGGAGTAACCGCTGCCGTAGCGGCGAGAGGGACCAGGCGTAGGCGCGACGCTGAGGGGAAGAGCGGAGAAACTTTGCGGGATGCGTCTTGGCATGCACCTCGCACAGCTTGCCAATCGAGACGTGCGGAGCGTGCAAATCTGCACCCTTCGGGAGCTTTCGGCTTCGAGCATCGGTTGGATGGGACGGATGTCGGTCTCGGCATCGGCCAAGAGCATTCCGGAACGGCGTCCAAATGAAGAGGATCCTGGTCGCAAGAGCTGGAAGGCTGACAGCTGCTCGAGGGCCGAATTTCACTCCCATCGTGCGACTTGAGAAGACCCACTTAAGCTGACTCGCTGTCAGTCGTGTTTTTCGGATAATGCATTATCCAGGGCAGAACCGACTCCTAAAGCGGCGGCCCACTGTCGCAGGTACGCTTCATCAAGTTGGCCTTGCGTGAAGAGGACGTCTTGAACATCTACTAGATCCCGTGGTCGACCGGCGATCAGCTTCAGCAGAATGAGATCTTCAGGGCTGACAAACCAAATGCGGGCTCCTTCCACCTCTTCACGTTGGCGACGGTTCAGTAAACTCTGCTGGAACTCGGATTCGGCGAGGAAGACGTCGATGTCAATGCCATGATTCTGCAGATACATACGCACCTTCACAACCGGCATACCCGCGACTTCATCAATCCAGCCGTTGAGATAGGCGGGGGCGACGGTATAGCCGTAGTCAGTCACATACCTGAAGAAGCTAGGCAACTGATCGCGAGCCAACGCAACTGTGAAGTCAACGTCGTAGGTGGGGCGAGGAATGCCGTGGATTCGCACGGCAACGCCGCCCATCACAGCGTACTTAGCCGATAGCATCTCAAAAATATGGGCGATGTCCTTCAGTGCCGACGTCAGGTCCTTCATGGCGTCACGCGTGCGCGAGCCATCGCTTCCAGCATGTGCTGGTTGCGCGCGTCATTCTCGCTCCGAAGACGTTCAAAACGGCGTGCGACCACGTTCGCCGACCCGTGAAGCAGATGGGGAGTGTTCTCACGCATCATCTGCAGCGTCAATGCCAGCCGTTGGCCAGTGGTCATACGGCGATAAGACTCTAGGGACTCTCGACTGAGCATCGTTTGACTCCTGCTTTTGTCCATGATACTTCGGACGATGTCCATTGGCCAGCGGGGACGCCGATCCTCCAGGGCCACGCTCGCTCTGGCTGCCGGTGGCAAAATGGTCGAGACCTACCAGACACGGCGCCCCACGGTAGCCGAGCTGATGCGGATGCCGCCGAGTACGGAGATGACGGTGGAAACCGGGCCGCTGCAATTGCATCTGCCCATCTCCGCCTTCTTGTGACGCGAAGCAGCGAAGTATGAAGATCCTCGCCATGTTGCGACTGATATTTCAGCGGACCGGGCACGCCCGCCGCTACCGCCGCGCGCGTGCCGCAGCGAAAATGCCTCCGAGCGACACGAATCTGTCACATCATCGCCCCGAGAGCGTGCGGATCTCTATCTCCGGGCCTGCTCCGGCCTCCGATCCGTTGCTCTTCCCGCCTGGCCCGCCGGTCTCGCGCTGCTGACACCCCGCCGCCACGCTTTAGGACTCGTCCGGAAATAAGTTACCGGTTCCCATTCCCTCTCCACCGCCCCGCGGAGCGGGAATAGCGGGGGAGAGGGTAGGGTGAAAGGCGATAAATACGGTAACTTATTTCCGGACGAGTTCTTACTTTCTCCATAATATATTGAGTAGGCTCGCTGGTCCCGCCACCAACCGGTCACTCAGGGATCGTCCTTGCGCTGTGTTTCTCGCTCTGCTTGCAGGTTACTTCCCTGTTCTCTATCCAGATGGAGGGTGCAACCGCACAACATGCGGGATGTGTCATTCGAATGCACCCACTACCGTCGTACGCAACAGCACGTCATAGGGTACCGTCTCACCATCGCCGTAATTCCACATGGCCGACGCGCAAACTGCGATTTGATCACTAGAGTGGTGTATTTCCGCAAATCTCACGTATACAAAGGGTTTCGGCAGCTGGGTTCTTTCCCCCTAGCCCCGGACACTCGTGACAGAAATTCGTACACTCGAGAAACGCGTCCGATAGACTCCCACCCGATAGCTTTCTCAACCAAGCCGGAGTGATGGTCACGCTCGGAAACAAGCTCCCGCAGATCGAGGCCGAGAGAGGTGGCAACGAGCCGCTGCCTGTCTCTCGAGGCCGGGCAGATGAGATCAGGAGGCAATTGAACTCCCTGCTGACCTCCGGCTACTTGTGACGCGGGGTGAACTGAATTGCATCACAGACGAAAGAATCAGACGGTTTTTCCAGCGGCTTCGCGTCCGCCGCGCTCGCGGTGTGTCTTCAGTCCGTGCTGTTCGCCACAGTATGACACTCCAATGTCACTGCAGTTGCCGCACATCTCCCACCTTGCCATGAATCCGATTACCGTGCTCGTTCTTCGCGAGCACACCCACCTCATGCGACCCACCGACACCTCCGTGGCATTCTCGGCCAGGCCGCTATAAATTCAGAGTATATGGTCTCGCCGCTCCACCACCGCCAACCCGGCTCGCGCACCGCGTCTCCTCGCACCGTCAGTCGCCACCTTGCTCGGTCGCGGAACGCGTATTCTTGGGAACGCTTATTCTTGGGAACGCCGCGTAAGAGACTCCCTACATCATGTGCAAGCAATGCCGCTAGCAACCCAATCTGTAGTGGTCACGCCATACCCCAACCCAGTAACCCATCCGAACTTCTGTGACTTTCAAGAATGCAGAAGTCCAGTTAAACCTTTTGTTTTGGGCACCCACTCGCGGCTCACACACGGAGTTCTCAATCGCCACTCTCCTGTCTAGCGCTGGTGAAAGTCAGTGTCTCAGAACGAGCCGAAGATTCGCTCGACGATCGTTCGCACGTCCTGGTGGCCGTGGGCAACGAGGATGATCGCGATGCCGTCCTCGATCGGTCGGTAAATCACGAGGAAGTTCTCGACAGGAAAACACCGGAGAGCCGGCCCCAGATCGGGGCGAGCTGTTCCGCCTTCGGGGAACTGCGCGTACCGATGGCACTTTTGCTCAATCTTGTCGATCAGATCGAGACCGCGCTGACGACTCTGAGTCTGTTCAATGACGTAGCGTGCGATTTCCAGGACGCTCTCCTCGGCCTTGTCCGACCAGCACACTCGCGACATTATCGGCGGTTCCCGGACTCATCATATTCTTTGCAGAGCTGCTGACGCACTGCATCGAATTCCGCATTTCGCACCTTGCCTTGCTGTACTTCATCCAGGGACGCTTGAACGTCACGTCGCAACTGTTGGTACTGGCCAAGGGCAGGCACCACGGCCCGCAGTATGTCGCTAACGAGCTCCTGTTCGTTGGCATAGACGCCGCTGGCAACCACTGCTTCGATCGCCGGTTGCAGATCAGTGGGGATTTCGACGCTCATAGGATAGTCCTTCTCCAAAACGACCCTAGTATACCACAACCGCAACCGGCATGGCCGCGATGGCGTGCCCAGATCAGGAATGCAGCCCCGCGGCGAGTCAACCAATGCCGGTGCCGCACGGGTGATCTTTGGATACGCATCGGCGGATGCGTCCCGGCAGCATAGGGCTGGCCCCGTCGAAAATCCTTCGTTTCTCGGGACGCGCCGGACGCCCTCATCTTACCTCACCGCCGTCCCGGCAGCATCCATCCGTTTCTCGGCCCCTCCGCCGGGGCATGGGACGGTTTCTCAATCGGTGGTTTGTCGAGGAACCGGTAGATCTGGATAAACTGCGTCTGGAGGCCGAGCAGGGCACGCCACGCATGCGGTGTCTAGATGGTCGAGACCGGCCAGACGCCGCGGTCCACGGTGGTCGAGCTGATGCGGATGCCGCCGAGTATGGAGCGCGTGGTGGAGACCGGGCCGCTGCAACTGCACCTGCCTCTCTCCGCCTTCTTGTGACGTGGTAGCACAAAACAAGGACACCGACAGCATGAGGCGACTGATTTGTAAGTGGACAGGGCACGCCCCGGCGCGTGGTGCCGCGAAAATGCCTCTCCATGACATACATCTGTCACGGAATCGGCCTGCCAGCGTGCGGATCTCTGTCTCTGGGGCTGCTCCGGCCTCCGCTTCGCCGTTCTTCTCGCCTCGCCTGCCGGTCTCGCGCTGCTGACGGCCGGCCGCCGACCCTCTACTTTTTCCATAAGATATTGAGTCAGCGTGAGAAGGCCGCTGCCAACCGCTCGCTCAGGGTTCGTTTTTGCGCGTCACTTCTGGCTCTGCTTGCGCCCTAATTGCCTGTTCCAGATCCAGTTCACGGCATTGGGCTTAGTGTTGGATGGCGAAGAATTTCCTCAACACCGGCGTACCTATCGGGGATCTGCTCCAGTGCATGCTCTATTGCAGCTATCATCGCCGAGTTTAATCGTGCTGCCCTTGAATCACTATGGTCGTCGATCACCGAGCCCTCAAGCAGCTTCAGACGTCGGACGCGGTACTGAGTGAAGTGGATTTCGTGAAACGCCTGCCCGGACGACGTCGCTCTTTCGACGATTTGAAGATCCTCGGCAACAAAACCATGCTCGGGAACAACCCGGTCCAGATAGTCAAATACGTCGCGCCGAAATTTGCTTGTGCTGAAGTTGCAGTAAACAATCGCGTCTGCCCTTCCGAATGACACTGATTGGCGGTCGATGATCAACTTTCCCCGATCGAGCGTCAGAAAGACTGCAAGCCCTGCGGCGACGCAAAATGCTGCTAGAAACCAGTGCTTGGTCGTATAATTGAAAGACACAATTTCCGTTTCCACTCGGTGTTGCCTTCGACTGTCACAGAACAGAAATGGTTGACCACGAATGCTCGACTCTTTGGGAAACGCCGAAAGAACGTCTCACGTGAATTCCACGATTCTCTGCATCTTACGAAGTGAGTTGCATCGTAGCGACGCCATTTCTACTTGGTTTGAAAGCTCACTGCGGACGCAGTCGATTGCTTATTCCAGAATCGATGGGTTTCCCCCCGATTTCCTCGCCCACGCTCGCGTGCAAACTAGCGAATCCCGGCTCGCAGCAGCACTGCCAGTTGGCTTGCCAACGCCAAGTTGCTGATTCCTTTGGCTCGGGATCGTCCGCATTCCACCAGTCAACACGATAGGCGCCAGGAATGATTCCGGTTTCGGGTTTTCGCTTCCCGAACGGCCAGGGGAAGAAACCTTGGTCGCGCGTCTTCTTCATATCGAGGTCATCCTTGCAATAAAACCGTACCTCTCCAACGTAGATCAGAATCCCGCATGTATCCCCAAGTGTCGCCTGGCCTTTATCCTGCAGCTGTTTGTCGTCCCTCCACAACAACTTCTCCGACCACGTCTTCTCACCCTGCTTGATCAAGCCATTGCCGTAGTCTGGCGTTGAAAACCCGTACCCAAACCACTCCCAATACTCGGCGATTTTCCTTTTCGCCGGCCTGCAGTCGTGGTATTCGCAAGGACATCTTATTTGGTGCTTCCACACAGTCACTTTCTGAAAAAACCATCCGTCGCACGGTGCAGGCTGATCCAATGTGAACCGATAGGAGGACGCGATAATACCCAGTGTCTTGGCCGAACCACACGTGGCTTGCTGAGGAAATCGTTTGTCTGGGGCCACAGTAATGGTGCCACTAGGGTCGGTGCTACTTGTTACATTTCCCCGAATGTACGCTAACAAGTTCTTGGTCGCATCATACCCCAGCGGATCCCGACTACAGAACCTGCCCAGATGCGGGGCGTAGTAGCGATGCCGGTAATAGTACGGCTCGGTCTCGCCATCCAATCGCGTTACTGTGTAAGTATGTCTGCTCTGGCGCTCCCGCTCGGCTGGAAGTCCTCCCCATTAACCTTCGATATCCGACGCATCCGATGCGGTTCATTTTAACAGTCGATCTCGGCGACCGCCGCATTCACATCCGAATTCGCCCGGTGTCATATTGCGATACATCGGTCGTTCGTTGACGTGATTCAAGTCGGTTCGTCCGGCCAGCACTACGGTGCATTATCCGGGAGGAACATCGAATGCTACTGACTGGATCCACTGAAGAATCTCACGCTCCTTCCAGTACAATCCGTCGCTTTCGTAGATCTTGTGCGGGCTTTTGGGTGCGTCAATGAACCGAAAATCCCAACGAATCGGTGGTTTGATGACACGTGATCCGTTTAACCGCGATCCCGGAGTCGCGTCCGGAATCCATCGTCGCATGTCGCACATCCTCGCCACCGGACGCGGCGGAGGGATGCGCGGGCCAAACAAGTGTCCCTTGGCCGCTCGGTCCCCACCGCACCCCACGGTACGAGCAGATGCGTGTTGGAACGTGCATGGATCCTTCAGCCTGCCCGCCCTCAGCGCGCATCCCTGCGCACCAATCGGCAGAGAAGGTCTCCGCGGATTCACAGCGGTCTCCCGATTGGTGCTCCGGGAATTGCGGTTAAACAGCTGGACTCAAAAATCGTCCCATTAACGCCACAGTCGCCCCGGTCATGGTATTTAACCTTGACTCCGTACGGGTGAGTCCCATTTTGCCATGTCAGAAATCAAATTCCCATCTACTCGTCGGCACTGGGGGGTTTATGACACAGTGTGTAATTGGCAATCTCAGGTTGGCGATGATCACCAAGTATCACGCCACCGATTCTGCCAACGCGGTGGCGGGCAACTTGCTGTAGTATTTCCTGTTTTGACCAGAGCTTCCGACCACCACCCCACGAGCATCGGCCTCGGCGTGTCTGCCAGGCATGGATTGTCGCTTTCGGTCGCTATGCTCAACCGTGTACTTCCGATATCCGCGTGGCAGCTGAGCCACGGCACGGTAGACATCGTGCGTGACACCTTGTAGCCCAGACCAAGGCCTCGTTGTGATACACAACTCCGATTTCCACTGGGCTGCTATCGTACCCGTGCGGGGCCTGTTTGACATCCGCCGAGCGAAGGCAGGCTTCGTCCGCCAAAGCGGTGTCCTGAAGTGTCTTTCCGGCATGTCCCGGGCCATCGGATCGGTCGCCAGTCTCCGCAGTTCCTCGGCTGGATGTGTTTCGTCGTCCAGCACGGGCCTAGCCATGGTCGCCCGGCTTCACGGTCGATCGAGACAGACGAGGCTGCCATCAGTCAGTGCGGCAAACAGCTGGCCGCCGGCGGCGATCAGGCCGTCGAAGACGGGCGGAGCTGTCAGGTCGGTCTCATGGAGCACTTTTCCATCGGCCGCAGAAAGGCTTACCAACCGAGCTGCCGTGCGACCGTCAAAGGTAGCCGCAGGGTCAGCGGGATCCAACACGTCGGGAGCCCCAGCCACAAAGAGACTCGTGCCCGCTTTGACCATGCCGCGCACGCGTACCGGCAGCCAACAGTTCCAAAGGGGCGGCTCGGCACGCGTATAGCCGATCATCTTATCCAATCCAAAAGCCTCGCTATCGAGAGAGCGCATCTGGTCCCCGCGAGCACGCGAATAATCCGATTGCGGTAACCATTCGAGCGGCTTTCGCGAGCCTGGTTCACCGACGATTTGCGGCTCATTGGAATTCGCGTCGGCAAACAATAAGTAACCCTCCTGGCCGGGAAAAAACATGGGGCTGTGCACATTGCGACGATAGAACACCCGCAGTGCATAGGTATTCTGATCGTTGACCACCAACAGCTGCCCCGTCTTGGGCGCCTGATTGGCCAACTGAAAACCGGGCCAGCGCCGCGAGTACATCCAGAAGGTGCGATTGTACCAGGAACCGTCGAGCAGACTGGCGGTGGAGAAGACGTGCAGTCCCACATCCTGAGCCCCTTTGCTGGAAAGTACATCCACTTGTACCTCGTTCAACTCAGGCGTCATTTTCTTCTGACGCATATAGACGAAACCGCCCTCCGACACCAGGACGTCCGAATTAGCTCCCAATACATAAAAGCCCACGTCACGACTTCCCTCGACGCTCGGAAAAGGTCCCTGCAATACCGTCTGGTATTGAATCGCGCCCGTGAGAGGATCGAGTCCATAGACATGAATGCCCCCATCGAGATAAGTGGAACGCCCTGCCGTGAAATAGACGATGCCCCGGTCAACGAGCACACTGCCATGCACCGGCCAGGTGGACTCGATTTGGTCGTCATAGGCAATGCGCTGATCGCGTGGGGCTGCCAGGAAACGCCAGACGACTTCCCCATCACCGGCCCGCAGACAATAGACATAGCCGTCGCAGCACCCGAACAGAACCAGGTTGTTGTGAAGCGTCGGCGGTGAGTCCACGCGGCCATTGGCGGTAAACTGCCATAAGCTCTTTCCCGTCTGCGCGTCGAGTGCGTGGACCACGTGTTTGTCTTTCTGAGCGACGTACACGCGTCTCTGTGCCATCACGGGAGCGGTTAGCTGCCCGTCCAATTCCACGTGCCAGCGGATCGCAGCATCGGCCGGAACTTGCGAGGGCGTGGCACCACTGCGCGCTGCATCATGCCGCAACGTGGGCCAGTCGTCAGCCGAGTCCGAGGCGGCTGAGGGAACATCGGCGTAGGCCGGCCCACGCTCCAGACGCCGCTGGTCGCTGACATTCTCCAGAGCCTCAGTCCGCTTGGCAGTCACGGCCGCGTAGCCCAACAGCTTGCCTCCTGGCTCGCAAAAACACTGGTCGGGTGGCACGTACAGCATGCCGTTACACGGCATCATTCCGCTCCGGCACGAACCGCGCAGCCAGTTATCCTGCGAGTGCTCATCCTTCAGCAGATCAAGAAACTCCGCCCCTTCCAGCGAGCTGATCAAGTACCGTGTCGTGGCCTTGTTACGATAACAGCGATGATGGTGTTCCGGACTGCGCAAGTTCTTGACGAAGATGGTCTTCTTCTCTTCTCCCGTCCGCAAGTCCCACCCAGTGACCAGCGCGTGAGGGCTCTTCCCGACGACCTTCCTCTGCTCATCCACGGTTTCCATACCACGCCACACCAGACCGTCGATCACATACAAGTCATCCCCCTCAGCGCCGCCGATGGGTGGGACGACCTTTTCCCACAACAGCTGCCCGTTGGCCGCATCATAAGCCGCAACAAACTTGGCGCCACACATCACCACCACGCCATCGACGGATAAGAGTGTCCGCGGATTCGTCTGCTTGGGAGTGTTGCGCCAGAGCTCTTTTCCCGAGCGCAATTGGATCGCCACCATTTCCCGGCCCGAACAATACACGATTCGTCCACCATCGATCGCCAGCGTCAGTGGTCGAATCGTGCCGCATGGGGTTTTCCACAGGACTTCACCCGACTGAGCGGATGCCGCAACGAGCTGCGCAGCCAAACGACTCTCCTGTCCGCGACGCCGCGCAGCATCCGGCGAACTCTCCTGAGCATAAACCAGAACCACACCGTCACTGACCAGGATCTCGCGCGCGCCGGCCGTCTCAGCCACGGTGGTAATCAACTTGCCGGTCGCCGCGTCGAGAATGGACACCGGTGCGTCGTAGGAGAGCGTCGCATAGACGCGGTCCCCTTCGGCCACGATTCGCCGCTGATTGTCGGCAGGAACATCCGTCCGCGCGGCACGCAACGTGGTCCAGTCTTTGCCGCGATATTTCGCCTCACTCCACGCTCGCCATCCCCAGGCGTCAAGCGGCTTGCGCCAGAGCAGCTTGCCGTTAAAGGCGTCACGGCACAGAAGCGCCCACCGATCCGGCAGACGCTCGTCGGTGATGCCGATCAAACCCTCGTCAAAGAAATAGAACAGTCGGCCAGCGGCCGAGACGGGTGATTGGATACCGGAAGGCGTCTCGTGGCTGCGCAGCCAAAGCGGCGGCGCGACCCACTGCAGGCTGCGGGGCGGCCCCACCAACGAATCGTCTGCTACGGCATTGTTGCTGGCATCGTGCAAGAAATGGGTCCATTGATCCATCTCCGGCGAACGGGGCTTCACCTTAAACTCCCATTGATCCCCGTCACGAAAACATGCCACGCCTGCCGGGACCAGCACGCGCATCATCTCATCCAGGGGGATCGCGACCGGTGGCTCCACCACGACCAGGTTGATCAAGTTGTCCACGTACGGCAATTTTCCGCCTGAAAACAGCTCGACCGATACCGCCCCATTCACGCCGGCTGCGGAAATGCGTTCTCTGGCCTGGGACACGTGCGACGGATCGGTCGCCAGACCCTGGACCGTGAACGGATCACCAGGCGCAGAGCCACGGTTAGCTCGCCGTTGCCACATCCCAGATGCACGACGATCCCGCCACAAATCCCCGACTTGTCGAGAATGGTTTGAGCGACAGAAGCTGGACTCTCCGGCAGAGCGGCATGTGCCCCGCGGCAACAGCAAATCAAAACAATCAGATTTGAAATGAGTGAAAACCTGTTCATGGGAAGCCCAATTGCTGGAGAGTATTCTGTCAACCACCCGCACCGTTCGCCACGGCGCAAGCCCATCGTATCACTACGCGTCGTCAGCAGCAAGAAACAACGCCCTGTCACTCGGCCCGGATCATCCGACAAGCACTGTCATCCGACAGGCGCTGTTCGCTCGTACTTGACCCACCATCGTTGACCGGCGGCCGGAGCTGGGCCCGGCGCCAAATGACTTCGATCGCGTGATGCTTGCTTGTTTCGCCGCCACGCGACTGGTACACTCGTGCGCGTGCCATTTTGACGACAACCTCGGCAGGAAAACCGGAAGTAACTGGGGTGGTCCCGGGCGAGTCTGTGAGCCCGGCCGGATTGTGCGGGACCGGCTGTCGTGTTGACCGCCCCCCGCAAAACCGGGCTTGCCGAAGCAGTATTGCCTGCTCCACTCAGTGCGTCTGCAACGATTTCGTGAAGGAGAGACATCATGGCGGACAAGTTGGCAATCGACGGAGGGACCCCGATTTTAACTCGCGAAGACTATCAGAACTGGCCGGTCATCACCGATGATGATCGCCGTTTCGTAAATCAGGTATTGGACAGCGGGATCGTGGCGGGCTCGACGGGCCCTCAAGTTGTCGCTTTAGAGAAGGAATGGGCCGCCTTTGTGCAGGCCAAGTATTGCTTGACGACCGGCAGTGGAACGGCGGCGTTGCATATGGCGCTGGCCGCCGTGGACGTGGGCCCGGGGGACGAAGTCCTGGTACCCAGCTACACTTTTCTGGCCACTGCGTCTTGCGTGTTGCACCAGATGGCGATTCCAGTCTTTGTGGACATTGATCCGGTCACCTACACGATGGATCCTGCCCAGATTGAAGCCGCGATCACGCCACGCACGAAGGGGATTATCCCGGTCCATATTCAGGGTTGTCCCGCCGACATGGATCCGATTCTGGAGATCGCCCGCCAGCACAACCTGCATGTCATCGAGGACGCCTGCCAGGCGCACGGCGCGATCTACAAGCAGCGCATGTGCGGCACACTCGGCGTTGCCGGAGCGTTCAGCCTCAACAATCTCAAGAACCTCTGTGGTGGTGAGGGGGGCCTGTTTGTCACCAACGACGAGGAGGTGCTCAAGAAGAGTGAACTGGTACGTTACTTTGGTGATGAATGCGATGAGCTGACCTGCCGGCAGAAGTATAACGCTTCGATTCTGGGCTACATGTATCGCAATCAGGAATTACCAGCAGCGCTGGCGCGTGGGCAGCTGAAGCACTTGAACGAACTGAACGATATCCGGATCCGCAACGCCGAATACTTGAATCGCGAGTTGGCGAAAATCCCCGGTGTCATTCCGCCCGTTTGTCCGCCCGACTGCAAGCATGTCTATTGGTTTTACGCGGTTCGTTTCGACCCCCAGGCCGCGGGAGTGGATACCGATCCCCGCCGCTTTCGCGTGGCGGTGGAAAAGGCGCTACATAAGGAGGGAATATTGGTGGGGCAGTGGCAGACGATGCCCGTGCTGGCTCAAGACGTGTTCCAAAGCAAGATCGGGATCGGCCGCCGCTATCCGTGGGCGATTAACGAAGCGCGGGGAATTACCTATGACTACCGTCCCGCCGATTTTCCCGTAGCCCAGATGCTGTGTGACAGCTACACCAACATTCACTCGATCCATCCGCCCAACGGAACCGAATTGAACGCCCGAGTGGCGGCTGGGTTCCACAAAGTGTTTGCTAACCTGGACCAGGTGATGGATCACGTGGACGACGATATTCAGCCAGGATTCGATGGCCGGCTGTACGGTGTAGGATAGGCAGCAGAGGGTGCCCTGCCGCCCAGAGATTTCCGATCGGTACTCGCCTCGCGGCCCACGAGGGGCAGCCGGGTCGGCAAGTCGCGCTACACGATGACGTGATCCGCACTCTCAGGAGTCTTCACTCGAAAGGAGATCGCCATGCGAAGCAAAGGGCTTTTCGGCAAGAAGTGGCTCGATATCCAGGAGCGTGTGCGCGAGATTGATGCCCCCGGCGAGGACGACGTGATCGTCAGAATTCGCGCCTGTGGGGTATGTGGCACGGACATCAACTTTGTCCGCGACTGGACCGATGAGCCGATGGCGCTGGGGCACGAAATCTCCGCGGAAGTCGTGGAGATCGGTAAGAATGTCATAACGGTCAAACCGGGCGACAGTGTGATCGTCGAGGACTGCACGATGTGCGGCGTGTGCGAGGACTGCAAGAGTGGTCAACCACAGTTCTGCCGCAACATGTACGATCTGCAAGGGCAGCCGGGAATTGGTGACTACATGTGCGTGCGTTACAACAGCCTGGACCGATATGAAGGGCTCGATCACGTCTCGGCATGCTTGACGGAACCATTGGCCGTATCGCTGACCTCCGTCTTGAACGCGCAGATCCCCTTGGGAGGCAGCGTCGCGGTCCTGGGGCCCGGCCCGCTGGGATTAATGAGTGCTCGAGTGGCCAGGTTGTACGGCGCCGGTTATGTCGCCATCACGGGGCTTGCGGCGGACAATGCTCGCGAGCGAGCTCGTTTCGATGTGGCCGGCCAGATGGGCTGCGATGACATTTTCGAGACCGGCAAACAAGACGTGGAAGGCGAGATCAAGCGGAAATTCCCCAAAGGCGTGGATCGCGTCATCGTATCGTCACCCCCAGAGAGCTTGCTGGACGCGCTGAAAATCATTCGTTTCGGCGGGATCATCACCTTCTACGGGCTTCATTTCGGTGACCGAAGTCGCGTCGAGATCGACATTAACGACCTCGTCTTTCGGAAAATTTCCCTGATTCCAACCTTTGCCGAACCAGCTATCAATTTTCCGATCTCCAATCGGCTGCTTCGCGACGGATTGGTTGACGCCCAGGCGATCATTACGCACCGCTTCCCTTACGAGCAGACTCGCGAAGTTATGAAGAGCATTATTGACGGCAGCCAACCGATTATAAAGGCGGTGATGGTACCCGACCTGTAATGGGAGGTCAGTCAGCCGATTCATGCGTGCTGGGAAGCTGATCGCAACGTGACCGAGAGGTCGCTGATGGCCGGGTCACACCAAGAACAGGTGGCGGCCGAACTCGGCCCGGTTACTGGCAGCGTGTTCTACCTTTCCAACTTTCCGCAGGAGCAAGAATCGTGCGTGAAAAAACGACTGCGTTCGCCATCGGCGCTCACCCGGACGACATCGAGTTCAACATGGCGGGAACTCTTTCGTTGCTGGCGCGGGCCGGTTTCGAACCACACATGATGAACGTTTCACGCAGCAATCTGGACAGCAATGAACTGCCGGAGGAAGAAATTACGCGCATTCGTTTACGTGAAGCCCAGAATGCCGCTCGGGTCATTGACGCCACCTACCACGGGCCGATCGCCTCGGATCTGCTGATTCTGTACGAGGAAAAGCTACTGCGCCAATTGCTGGCTGTGATCCGCGAAGTGCAGCCCACAATTGTCCTGTTGCCGTCACTCAACGATTACATGGAAGACCACACGAACACCGCCCGGTTGGTCGTCACTGCCTGCTTCAGTCGCGCGATGCGGCATTTCACCAGCGATCCGCCACGCCCGGCGACCAGTCAGGATGTTTATCTCTATCACGCCCAACCGCATCTGAACCGCGATGGCATGCGCATGCGCGTCGTGCCCGACCTGTTCGTCGACATCTCCAGTGAAATGGACACCAAAATCAAAATGCTCGCATGTCATGAAAGCCAGCGTCAATGGCTCGGAGAGACGCAGGGTTTGGACGATTACTTGGAGAGCATGCGTCAATCGGGAATCGAAGTGGCTCGCATGCGTGAACATTGTGACTGGGAGTACGCGGAAGGATTCCGGCAACACAGCCACATCGGCTTTTCCGCGCAAGATCGAAACCCCTTGGCGGAGGTGCTGGGCGACAAGGTCACCTGAAGCGTCGCCTGACGTGTAACGGTCGCTTGAGCGCGAACGAGTGGCGGTCCCATCAGCCGATATTTCACTCGCCCGCTTCCGGCTTGGTCGATACAATGAGATTTAGGTGAGGATGAGATATGATCGAGTTCCAATACACGGGTGATGCTCTTTGGACAAGGATGGAACGTGCGGTGGAGCGAGTAACGGAGCGATTGCGTAAAACGGTTCAAGTGCTTGAGAAAGCCAAAATTCCTTATGCTGTGGTTGGCGGCAACGCCGTGCGGGCCTGGGTGGCTCAAGTGGATGAAGCAGCAGTCCGCACGACGAGAGACGTAGACATCTTGATTCGCCCAAGTGACCTGACTGCGATGATCGAGGCAATGACAAGGGCTGGTTTTTATCATCGGCGAACAGCCGGTTTGGACATGTTTGTCGAAGATCAGGGAGCGTCAGCGCGATGCCGTGCACGTGATACTGAGCGGACAAATGGTCCGCGAAGACGATTTCGAACCGAATCCAGACATCGAACCTCATACGCAAACCGAGGACTTTCGCACGTTGGGACTGGA
The DNA here is from genome assembly GCA_963700575.1 of uncultured Planctomycetota bacterium. Lineage (GTDB taxonomy): Bacteria > Planctomycetota > Planctomycetia > Pirellulales > Pirellulaceae > JAJRVM01. The sequence goes on from CAVOYC010000011.1 coordinate 114,982, forward strand.
AACGCTGGTTCGAATGAAGCTGAATTCTTTTCGGCTGAAAGACCGCGTCCACTTAGTGGATATGATCGAAATTGGTCTGATTGATGACACTTGGCCGATCAAGTTTCCGGAGCCATTACGACTGCGACTTCAGCGTCTCATAGACGATCCGGACTCGTAAGCGAAAACGGACGCTCGCCGAATTCCTCGAGTTGCTGCGGCCCGTTGCCCGTGCCTGCGCGGATGTCGATCCTTTCACCGCAGGCGAGTCAGACCGGGCGAATGGCTCCGTCATGCCATGCTGAGTCGCGGGACATGCAAACCGGCATGTTCGCGTGTGCGTCAGGCCTTGTACGGCGAGACTCGCGACCTTACTTTCCTCTTATCCGTCTTTCGGGTGGCAGCCGCTCCGCCGCCTGTCCCCAGTTCGTTGGCAGCTGAGCATCGCGCGGCCTGGGCGCGGCACGCCCCCCGCTTGTCGCGCAGGAAAGATGGCGTTACCGTAGGGAATCTCCGCCATAGTCGGCCAAGGCAGCTCATGCCTCTTACCTGTTTACACGTTTTTCAGCAACACCCGCACCGCAGTTGAAGGAGCCAACCAAAGATGCCTGACAAACCGTCCAGCGACACTGGGACCACGTTAATCCCCCCGAATGCAACGTTCGCCGGCAAGGCCCATTGCCCCTCCCTCGAAAAATACGAGGAAATGTATCAGCGTTCGATCCAGGATCCCGACGGGTTCTGGAGCGAAATCGCCGACACGTTCGTGTGGGACAAGAAGTGGGATCAAGTCAGTGACTACAGCTTTGACGGCGATGTGCACATCAAGTGGTTCGTCAACGGCAAGACCAACATTTCGGTCAACGCGCTCGACCGTCACCTGGAGAAGCGTGGTGATCAGGTGGCCATCATTTGGGAAGGAAATGAGCCGGGCGAACAGGCCAATTTGACGTACAAGCAGCTGCACGCGGAAGTCTGCAAGTTTGCCAATGCTCTGAAGTCGCTGGGGGTCAAGAAGGGAGATCGCGTCTGCCTGTATATGCAGATGATCCCGCAGTTGCCGGTTGCCATGCTTGCCTGCGCTCGAATCGGCGCGATTCATTCGGTGGTGTTTGGAGCCTTCAGCGAAGATTCCTTGCGCGACCGCATCCAGGATTCCGAGTGCAAGATCTTGATCACGCAAGACACCGCGCTGCGTGGCAAGAAAAACGATATCGAGATGAAAACGAAGGCCGACAAAGCGGTCGCCGAGTGCCCCAGCATTAAGAGCGTGGTCGTGGTGCAACGGACCGGAATCGACGTACCGATGCACAAGGGACGTGATCACTGGTGGCACGAACTGATGGAAGACGCGGACGACCAGTGTGATCCCGTCTGGCTGGATGCCGAAGATCCACTGTTCATTCTCTACACTTCCGGCTCAACCGGTAAGCCCAAGGGTGTGTTGCACACGACCGGCGGCTACATGATCTATACCACAACGACGTTCCGCTACATTTTTGATTACCAGGAAGGGGACATTTGGTGGTGCACGGCGGACATCGGTTGGATTACCGGCCACTCGTATATCGTCTACGGACCTTTGTGTGCCGGTGCCACCAGCGTCATGTTCGAAGGGGTGCCGACCTATCCTGATGCGGGTCGTTTCTGGGATGTGGTTGACAAGTACAAAGTGACACAGTTTTACACCGCCCCCACCGCCATCCGTGCCTTGATGCGTTGCGGCGAAGAACCGATCGAATCGCGAGACCTCTCCAGCCTCAAGCTACTGGGAAGTGTCGGCGAACCGATCAATCCCGAAGTGTGGCTGTGGTACTGGCGTAACATCGGCAAGGAACGCTGCCCGATCGTTGACACCTGGTGGCAAACCGAAACAGGTGGCATCTTGATTACGCCCTTGCCGGGGGCCCATGCACTGAAACCGGGAAGTGCCAGTCGCCCCTTCTTTGGCGTGGAGCCGGTCATCGTTGACGACCAAGGGAATCCGGAACCCGTGGGTACGGCCGGCAAGCTGTGCATCAAGAAACCCTGGCCCGGTATCATGCGTACCACCTGGGGAGACCACCAGCGATTCGTGCAAACCTATTTCAGCACATTCAAAGGTCTCTATTTCTCTGGCGACGGCTGCCGCCTGGACAAAGACGGTGATTACTGGTTGCTGGGACGCGTGGATGATGTCATCAACGTCTCGGGGCACCGCTTGGGCACCGCCGAGGTGGAAAGCGCGTTGGTCAGCCACGCCGCCGTGGCGGAAGCCGCGGTCGTCGGCTGCCCGCACGAAATCAAAGGCCAGGGAATCTATGCGTACGTCACACTCCGAGTAGGCATTGAACCGACTGACGAATTGCTCAAGGAACTGGTCAAGCACGTGCGTGCGGAAATTGGCCCCATCGCCACTCCCGACGTCATCCAGTGGGCACCCAGCCTGCCGAAAACACGCAGCGGCAAGATCATGCGTCGGATCCTGCGCAAGATCGCCGAGAACGAGACGGACAAAGTGGGAGATACCAGTACGCTGGCCGACCCGTCGGTGGTCGACGACCTGATTCGTAATCGCCCTCATCGTTAAGCCGCATCCGACCATACCACAATCTCAAACCGACCAGGCTCGACGAGACATTCTTGTCTCGTCGGGCTTTCTTCTTGTCGCCATGCGACGAGCATGAAAAATGTTTGGTATTAGCCCCGACGTTCACGTCGGGGGCTCGCTGCGTACCATCTATCCGGAACCAAAGCCCGTTCACGGGCTTTCTCGACGTGAGGGATTGGAGCCGCCACCAGATGGCTCAACCACGGCAGCGAGAAGCCCCGTAGAACGAGACTACCGGTACAAATCAGCTCGCAGACCCCGTGCTGAAGCACGGGGCCAATACCAATACCGTCTAACGAAGCCTGCCAGATGGGTATGCGATACGAGTTGTTGTGCCAGCATGGTCGTGCGTCGCCATATCTGGTTTGCCGTTGGATGCGATCATGGCTTAATTCAACGGTATCCGGGCCAACCATTGGCTGAGATGTTTCACATAACTCGTCATGGTTTGAGATCCTCCCTCATTAGAAATATGCCGGACCGCGACGGGTCCGAACCCATGACTAACCCGTTCTCCCGCCTGGAACAAATGGACGGGAACGACTAATCTGTAGCCCAGTGATGCTCGCCATCCAATAAGGTTTTCTTTCACCGCCAGCGGCCCGCGCCGATCATGATCAGAGCAGCGTAAGCCGTTCAAACATATAGTGTTACTGTTCGCTCCCCACAGGGCTCGTTACCGGCACTCGGGAATTCTCCAACCTGGCGTACCGGTCACGGTCCTGGCGGCGAGCATCGTGAAACAGTTCGTTTTGCACGTCGCTCCTTGCTGAAAAGAGCGAAGAGGATCCTCATGTCAGAAACGCCGTCCGTCGTCGCTCCCCAAACCAGGGATTTGACTCCGTTCTTTTGTCCGCGCTCGATTGCTGTTGTTGGCGCTTCGCGCAAGGTGGGCTCGGTGGGACACGCATTGGTGCGCAACCTAATCTACGGCGGATACACGGGCGTTATCTACCCCGTTAATCCGAAAGCGAAAGGGATACAGGGCGTTCCGTGCTTTTCAGACCTGAGTGCCATTGGGGAAGTCCCCGACATGGTGGTGGTCGTTGTTCCTGCTCCGTTTGTGGAGCGTGTGGTGATTCAGGCGGGTGAACTGGGGGCGCGCCACATTCTGGTCATTTCGGCGGGTTTCAAGGAAATCGGCGGCGAGGGGGTTGCGCGTGAAAACCGTTTGAAACAGATCGCCCAAGAGCGTGGCATGTCGATTGTGGGCCCGAATTGTCTGGGCATCATCAACACCGACCCGGAGATTTCGATGAACGCGACGTTTGGTCGCGACATTCCTCCGCACGGTTGCCTGGGGTTAATCTCTCAGAGCGGGGCACTCTGTGCGGCTCTCCTGGATTATGCGAAGGGGCGAGGCATCGGTTTTTCGCAGTTTGTCAGTTTCGGCAACAAGAGCGACGTGGACGAAGTCGACCTGTTACGTTCCATCGCGGCCGACGCGAAAACGCGGGCCATCATGATGTATGTCGAGGACGTAGGCAGCGGTCCGCGTTTTCTGGAGGCGGCGCACGAGGTGACGCACGGACCGAATCCCAAGCCGATCTTGGTCATCAAGAGTGGCCGCACGGCAGAGGGCGCCGCGGCCGCCGCGTCCCATACGGGATCGCTGGCCGGTTCGGACAATCTCTACGACGCCCTGATGACGCAGTCGGGCGCTTTTCGCGTGGAGACGGTGGCTCAGCTGTTTGACCTGGCGGAAATCTTCACGGATCCAACACTGCCGGCCGGTAACAAGACCGCCATTATCACCAATGCTGGTGGTCCAGGCATCATGGCCACGGACGCCTGCATTCGTCACGGTCTCGAGTTGGCCAAGTTTCGCGATTACACGAAAAAATCGCTGCAGTTCCAAATGCCCATGGTCGGGAGCATCAAGAATCCGGTGGACGTCATCGGAGACGCGCGGCACGACCGATATCGAGCGGCATTGGACGCGGTTTCGGCTGACGATCAGGTGGATCAGGTACTGGTTATCGTGACTCCCCAGACGATGACCGACGTGACTCAGATTGCGGAAGTGATCGGTGAGACGAAGGAATTCTGCAGCAAGCCGATCGCGGCCTGCCTGATGGGATTGGTGGACGTCTCGCAGGGCGTGGAGATCCTGCAGCGGAAGTATGGGGTACCGACGTTTGCCTTTCCGGAAAATGCCATGCGGGCTTTGGCCGCCAAGTCGCGCTTTGGCCAATGGGTGCGTTCCAAGATCAAGGGGTATCAGGCTTATGAAGTTGACAAGGAGGGCGTCGAGCAGTTGTTCCAGAGTGAGCTGGCGGAAGGTCGCCCCAACTTGATCGAGTTAAAGGCACTTGAAGCGCTTGAGATGTACGGGTTCCCCACCGTGCCCTACAAGCTGGCCACTACGGCCGATGAAGCGGTGGCGGCCGCGGAAGACATGGGTTACCCCGTGGTCATGAAAATCTCGGGACCCCAGATACTGCACAAGACGGATGTTGGCGGAGTGAAGTTGAACCTGGCTGATGAAGCGGCGGTGCGTGCCGCTTTCGACGCCATGATCCAGTCGGTGCGTCAGCGGTTGGGCGCGGACATCGAGATTTGGGGCGTCGTCATCCAAAAGATGCTGGACCCGGGCAAGGAAGTGATTCTGGGTGTGAAGCGTGACGAACGGTTCGGCCCGGTCTTGATGTTTGGCCTGGGGGGCATTTACACGGAGATTTTCCGCGACGTGGCTTTTCGCCTGGCACCAATTCGCGAAAACGTGGCGCGAGAAATGATCCAGGAGATTCGGTCCATCAAGCTACTGGAGGGCGTGCGCGGCGAATCGCCGTCGGACTTGTCGGCGGTGGCCGATTGCCTGCTGCGGCTGAGTCAGTTTGTGACGGACCACCCAAACATCAGCGAATTGGACATCAACCCTCTGCTGGTCTATCCGCGTGGCAAGGGAGCGATGGTGGCCGACGCGCGGATCATTCTCTCGGAAAAAAGCTGACGACGTGTTCGATATCGACGGCTGGCGAGCCGGCTTGCCAGGCCACATGCCTGCTCGTCCCCTCAAAGGCAGCACATTAACGTATCCTCTGGAGTTCCCCAAATCATGCAAACGGACTGGCGCGAAACTTGGCATCAACAGGTCGTAACCGCAAAGAAAGCGATCCAGAGTATCAAGCCCGGAGATCGTGTGTTCGTCGGCTCTGCCTGTGGCGAACCACAGGAGTTGATTCGAGCGTTGGTCAACACGGCCGGCGGCGCGGAAGACACCGAAGTGCTCAATGTACTGACCATGGGTGTCGCTCCCTACACCGATCCCAAATACTCGGATCGGTTCCGCGCCAATGCATTTTTCATTGGCAACAGCGTGCGGGAAGCGGTGGGGCAAGTGCGAGCTGACTACACGCCGATTTTCTTCTCGCAAATTCCCGAAATGTTTCGTTCGGGACGGTTGCCGATCGACGTGGCCTTGATCATGGTCAGCCCGCCCGATCAATACGGCTTCTGCAGCCTTGGCGTATCGGTCGACATGACTCGAGCCGCGGCGCTCTCGGCCAAGATGCTGGTGGCTCAGGTCAACAGCCACATGCCGCGTACGCTGGGCAACAGCTTCATTCACGTACGGGATATCGATTACCTGGTCCCGCATGACGAGCCGCTCTTGACATGGCCCGTGATCGAGGAACCCGATGAAGTCACGCGTCGGATTGCCGGCAACGTGGCCACCTTGATATCTGATGGCGACACCTTACAGCTGGGCATCGGCCGCCTGCCTGACACCGTTCTGTCCGAGCTGACTGATTACAACGAATTGGGGATTCATACCGAGATGTTTTCGGACGGCATCATTCGGCTGGCCAAGGAAGGAGTGATCACGGGCAAGCGGAAGACGCTGCACCAGGGAAAGATTGTCGGGAGTTTCGCGGCCGGAACACAGTCCTTGTTCGACTTCCTGCACAACAATCCGATGATCGAGATGCACCCGTCGGAGTATACCAACGACCCGCGCGTCATTTCGCAACATGACAATATCGTGGCGATCAATTCGGCGATTGAAGTCGATTTGACGGGACAGGCGGTCGCCGACTCGATCGGGGAACGACTTTACAGCGGTATTGGCGGCCATGCCGATTTCATGCGCGGTGCGGCCATGTCGCGCGGCGGCAAGCCGGTACTGGCGTTGCCGAGTACGGCTAAGACCAAAGACGGGATTCGGAGCCGCATTGTGCCCTTCATTCAACTGGGGGCGGGCGTCGTGACGACGCGGGGCGACGTCCATTACGTGGTGACCGAATACGGCGTGGCGTACCTGCACGGCAAGACGATGCGCGAGCGAGCCATGGCCCTGGTGGCCATCGCCCATCCGGACTTTCGCGGCGAGTTGCTGCACGCAGCCAAGCGGCGTCATCTGGTCTATGCCGATCAGATTCTCCCGGCAACCCATCCCTACCCGGCGCATCTCGATAGCACCTACACGACCCGCGACGGACAAAAATTCCTCATTCGACCCATCAAACCCTCCGACGAAGAGCTGATCAAAGACATGTTCTACTCGTTCAGCGAGCAGACCAAGTACTTGCGATATCACGGCACGCTCAAGGCCATGCCCCACAACAAGGTTCAGGTGTTCTGCAACGTCGACTACGATACCGAAATGGCGCTGGTCGCCGTGCAGGGGGGCAGCGGAGGTCACGAGGAAATCGTGGCCGTCGGGCGCTACATGACGAATCCTGCCAAACGAGCGGCAGAAATGGCTTTCGTGGTGGCCGATGATTGGCAGCGCAAGGGATTGGGGACTTACCTCTTCCATCGTCTGATCGAGATCGGCAAACAAGAAGGCATTCATGAATTCCACGCCGACGTGCTGCCCGAAAACGCCGGCATGCTGAAGATTTTCCATCGCAGTGGCTTGAATACCGAAACGGTCACCGACGAAGGCGTCGTCAGCGTCAACATGTCGGCCGAGCAGTAGCAGGCCCCGCACGTCCTTGGTGCCCGGCGCGGTTCAGCGTAACGGCGCGCCGCAGCGCGGGCAGGCCAGCCTGTCTCCTTGCCGCGCCTGGGGTATTTTGAGCGTCGCGCCGCAGTTATCGCAGGCCCGCCGTTGGTACCCCGCACCGGCCAGGTAGGCATCGCTGGCGGCCCGCAGGCGGCGGTGAGGCGTTTCGTGCTCGGCCGCCCCCGGCGGCGATTCGGCACCGACCGGCCCGGACGCCGAGAGTGTTCGCGCTCCCACAACGTGCTTGCCCGTGATTTGTGAGTAAGCCTGATCATACGCGCTAAAGTCGGCATTCTGCCCCATGCCGCGAAGTACCGCAATGCGTTTCTCCAGCGGCGGGTGTGTCGAGAACGCGGAACTAAGACTGCGATGTTCGTTCTGTCGTAGCGGGCGGACGATGTACATGGGCGCCGTGACACGATTCTGATCTGCCTGAGGAATCGAGGTACCCCCCAACTTCTCCAGGGCCGAAGCCAGACCCTCGGGCCACCGCGTGTACATGGCCCCGGAGGCGTCCGCCAGATACTCGCGACGTCGCGACAAAGCGAAGTAAATCAGCTGAGCCAGAATGGGTGAGAGGATCATGAAGATCAGCGCCACAATCATCATGATGGCCTGAGCACCGCCTCCCCCACCGCTGTTATCACGTGAGCGACGAGTGCCGCCCCCAAGCCACATCGCCCGCATGCCAAGATCGGCCAGAATTACAATCGCACCCAGCATGATGCCGGCCGTGGTCATCAGGGCTACATCCCGATTCTTGATGTGCCCGATCTCATGCGCCACAACACCCTGTAACTCGTCGCGATTGAGCATCCGCAGCAGGCCGATCGTCACCGCCACCGAGGCCTTGTTCTGATCGCGGCCCACGGCAAATGCATTTGGCGATGGGTCGTCCACGATGAATACGCGCGGCATCTTCGGCAATTGTGCAGCGATCGACATCTCTTCCACCACGTTGAACAGCTGGGGGTGGTCCTGTTTTTCGATTTCGCGCGCACCAGCCATCTGCAGCATCACGTCATCGCCCTGGCTGCGCGTGAAGAGCCATAAGATCAACCAGATGCCAAACGCGATCGCACCGCCCAGCAGGGCCCCTTCCTGCTGGCCCGAAAACAGCGTTCCCAAAGCCATCCCAACACCGATCAGGATGATGCCCATCACGGTTACTATCAGGACACTTTTGCGCTTGTTACTTTCGATCTGTTCCCACACGGCGATCACACCTCACTGAGCACGGGCAGCACCCTGAATATCGGCCCTTCGAAACTCTTCACCTCGGCACCCGTGGCAGACGTGATCCGCACTCATACGCCCGGCAGCCGCGCCGGCTAGTCGAACTTGACGTTGGGTACTTCCCGTTCAGATGCCACTTCGATTTCAAACAATTCAGCCTTGGCGAAGCCGCCGCTGATCATATTGGCAGGAAACACCTCGCGCGCGTTGTTGTAGCGAGTGGCCCCGTCGTTGTAGGCCTGCCGGGCAAAGCCAATTCGATTCTCCGTGCTGCTCAACTCTTCCTGCAGCGCCAGAAAATTCTGGTTCGCCTTCAAATCAGGATATGCCTCGGCCAACGCAAACAGCTTGCCCAAAGCGGCGCCCAGCATGCCCTCCGCTTGCCCCGACGCGGCCGGTCCTTGCGCGGCGACGGCTTGATTGCGAGCCTGAATCACCGCGTCGAGCGTCTCACGTTCGTGTTTCGCGTAGCCCTTGACGGTTTCCACCAGGTTGGGGATCAGGTCGTGTCGCCGCTTCAGCTGGACATCGATCTGCGACCAGGCATTATCCTTCTCATTGCGTTTTCGCACCAACCCGTTGTAAATGCCCACAAAATAGCCGCCAATCACGACCAGCACCACAATCATTCCGACAATCCACCACATGGTTATCTCTCCTCTTTACGTCAATAGAGATCGGGCTCATTCGATCCGCGACAACGCGTTGCGGCATGAAGCGTTGCAACCACTCTGGATGCCATGGCGACAGCAGGCTGCCGGCCGACAAACAGGCCCCGTTTCACGGCGCGGCATCACCGGCATCGCTTGTCGAGGCAAATTTCCCCAGATACCGGCGCACCTCAAGCAGCGAGTCGCTCTCCTCGCCCAACAAGGACTCAAACAGCGTCTCCAGCTCTCCCTTGTCAAACCACAAACCATGCCCCCGGGGACACTGGTCGAGAATTAAACGAGCCGCAGACGTGGGTGCTCGTACCGGCTCAATCCTGCCTCGACATCGCGGGCACGCGCGACGTGCCGCGGCGCACGGCATGCGCTGCAACTCGTTCTCCAGATCAAACGCGTTGTCGGGCGCGCCGACTAATTCAAACAACTGACGCAACTTCCTCGCATCGAACCAGACCCCTTGACAGTCCGGACACGCATCTAATTCGATCTGCTCAAACTCCACGATCAGCATCGGCTGCCGACAGACGGGACATAACATGATCAACCACGCCGGTAAACACCTACGTCAATAGTACAACAGGAAAAACGCTCCCATAATGCAGCTGCTGCAAAAGCAGGTCTCGGCTGCCCACGCGGGACCTTGTGACGTCGAGAACCACTGGCATGCGAGGTCCCGCTCGGAAAGCGGGACCCACTATCTGGCCATCGACGCTAAGATTTCAGCAGCCTCACAATGGGCCCCGTTAGTGTAGCACTGCTACCAGCCGGCGTCCACTTGCGCAACCCGCGGGCCGCGCTCTCCTTGATTCCCGTGAAAGTCGGTGCAGGCGTCGGCTCGGAAGAGCGAATTGACGCGCCGAACGCGATACGACTTCGCAACGTGGGCGAAGCCCGGGAGGACAGCGATTGTCTTCTGGCACCGTCGTGGCAATTACGGTACCAACGCAAAACCGCGGAGATAGTGCGCGAGCCATAGAGTTGCATCACCAGCACGCTTCACGACGCGAAGCGGCCACTTCTGCGCGTCCACCAATCGGACAGGCGATCTGGTCTGCCCCACTTTCATCGCTCGCCGCACCGCAGCCAACCCAAGATCTGGCCCGGTTGGACAGGATCGTCTTCGAGCACCTCTTTCTTGACAAGCACGCCGGTGGCCGGTGCCGGCAAGTCGAGCACCGCCTCGCCGGCTAGGATCTCGACAATTCGATCACCCGGCACGAGTTTCGCCCCCGTCGGCACCAGCCAGACACTCAGCGTCAGCGGGCAATCCGCCATCCCCAGGTCCGGCAAAGTAATGGGCTGCAGAGACCGATCATCGTTCACGTCGTCTGCCCCGAAACGAGAAAGAATTGAGACGAAATTGGAACCTGCAATGTCTGCCAGCAGTCAGTCAAGCGAAGCCACCTACCGAATCAAAATAATCAAGCTTTGCCACTCACCCGGTCACGGTGCATCTCACGCGGTTCCCGCCATCTCGCGGGCGTGGTAACTGCTGCGAACAAAAGGCCCGCTGGCAACCTGCTCGAACCCCATGCGGCGCGCCAGGTCACCCAGCTCATCAAACTCTTCAGGTCGTAGATAGCGGGTCACGGGCAAGAAGCGTTGCGGGTCTGGCTGCAGGTATTGACCGAGTGTCAGGAACTCGCAACCACGGTCGAGCAAATCGGCCAACGTGTCGAGCAGTTCGTCGCGGGATTCGCCCAGACCCAGCATCAGACCGCTCTTGGTTTTGATCCGGGGATTCCGCCGCTTGACATGCTGAAACAGCTGCAGCGTCCACCGGTAGTCCGATCTTGGACCTCGCACTTTGCGGTACAACCGAGGTACCGTTTCCGTGTTGTGATTGAATACTTCCGGAGCGGCTTGCACCACGCGGTCCAGGGCACTTTCGTTGTACAGGAAGTCGGGCGTCAGCACCTCGAGCGATGCTCCAGTCGCCTCCCTGACCGCTTGAATACACTGGTCGAAGTGTTCGGCGCCTCCATCGGGCAAATCGTCACGCGTGACCGACGTTATCACCACGTGCTTGAGTCCCAAACGTCGCGCCGCTTCCGCCACGCGGCGCGGTTCATCGGCGTCGACCGCTTGCGGAACTCCTCGCCCCACGGCGCAGAATGAACACGATCGCGTGCAATTATCTCCCAAAATCATAAAGGTCGCGGTTTTCTGCGCATAACACTCCATGCGATTCGGACACCGCGCGTGTTCGCAAACCGTTTGTAACGCCAGATCCTGTACCAGGCCGGCCGTGAAGTGAGCAAAATTCCCCTTGGGCACTTTGCGTTTCAGCCAACGCGGCAAGCGTCGCAAGGGGGCCGGACCGGTGATAATCGGGAGCTCACGAGGCACGGTGTTTGGATTCAAGGTAAGACCTTCTCGTATTGTCGAGTAACGGGTGACCTGTGATCAAATGGTACCGCTCAGTACCCAATGCGGCAGCCAGATGCGGAATCAACGTCGCTCGGACTTTCGGAACCGACATGGCCTGACGTCTTTCGGCAAACAGGCAGCCCATCGTGGTCTTCTGTCCGGGCGTCGCTTTGAGCGGGTCCATGACGTCCACGAAAGGATAATGAGTCATCTGTGGATTGACGTTGACATAGGCACCGTAACTGGTGATCCAGTGGCGAATCGCCACACCACAGCAAGCCAGTTGGCCACTGCGACCCCAAATTCCGCTCGAAGAAGCGTCGCTCTCGTGCCGCACGCGGAGCTCGTCAAACGTGCTGGTCAATGCCACATGCAAACGCCGCAAGTATTCCCCCACCGACCAGCCATGCCAGGTCAAGGGCACGATCGGGTACAGCGCGATCTGACCGGAGCCGTGTAAGATGCACGTGCCACCGCGACTCACCCACCGCACTTCCAGCTGCCGGAGTCTCAGCTGCTCGTTCGTCAAGCGAATGTGTCCCCGAGAACCGCCCCGGCCGATGCTGATCAACGGCGGGTGTTCGCACAGCAACACGGTTATCCGACCGTCATCATGTCCGCCTGCCTCGTACACCAGACGCCGTTGGAGGACCAAGAAATCAGGAAAGGGCACCGTGCCCAGCAAATGGAATTGCACGGAAAAAGGTGCGGCGTTACCCGCCACGTGCAAGTCGGGTTGTACAGGAAACTTGGGCATTCGAGCAATTCCTGCAGGTGCCAGGCACCACCAGCGATCCGGATTTGTCCATCCAACAGCGGCGGGGCCGCATTCGGCGTGGCGAGGGAACGCGCGGGCGGGTCACATGCGGTGACCCTGAAGTGGCTGCGGCGTCTTGCCGCAGCTGCTGCGGCGGCAGGATGCCGCAGCCACCAACCTGGGCGTACCGTGCGCACATACTATCGACTCATACTCTAACAGGCTCAACCCAGGGGCGGAAGATCGTCCACCCCCCCGGACATCCTGGCCGAACGGGCTGAAACGCCCGCGAACCGCTTCCATTTTTCGCCGTCGTGTGACACAGTGGAAAGGCAGGAGTGGGACAAGCGTTGAAGAAGTGGAGCCGCCCCTGTTCGCACGACTCGGGAAAACGCGTTCATGGCGAAAAAGCAGACACACACCAAAAAGAAATCCGGGGCCTCTCAACCCCAGGATCGTCCGATTGCCGACAATCGCAAGGCACGACACCGTTTCGATGTCCTCGAAACGCTCGAATGTGGCATCGTTCTGGCCGGCAGTGAGGTGAAGAGTCTGCGCGATGGTAAGATCTCGTTGGAGGAAGCTTACGGTCGCGTGCGGGACGGCGAATTGTGGCTCGTCGGATGCGACATTCCAGAGTACACGCAGGCCACGATCTGGAACCACGCCCCGCGGCGACCCCGCAAATTGCTCGTCCACCAGCGCGAACTTCGAAAATTTGCCGGCCAGGCCCACGAGAAAGGGCTCACGCTCGTACCCCTGAAGGTCTACTTCAACCAACGCGGGATCGCCAAGGTGTTGATGGGGCTGTGCCGTGGCCGCAAGCTGCACGACAAACGCGAGGCGATGAAAAAAGCCGACATCCGCCGCGATCTGCAACGGGCTATGCGAAGTCGCTAGGGGCGCGCGATATCGAACCATCGTCAGAACTGCTGCGTATGAAGTGCTGCGTATTTAGCTCAGCCCGCTGCGTTCACGCGGTTGTCTCGCCGGAATAATTCGTGTCGGGCGAGTGAAGCCCGCGCTAATAAGCCCTTAAGATGATCTCAAAAGTGAAAGCGGCGCTGTCCAGCTGAATCGAGTTTCATCATTCGTGGGAGTTTCGCGACCGCGACAAGTGATCTAGGAATTCCACGCAAATCGACTCGTCTTACTCCCTCAGAAACACCACGTTGCATGCTCCTACTTCAAGACGTCAAGAAATCGTACGTCGAAGCCAACGGACACGTGCTTCCCATCTTGGACATTCCTCAGTTCGCCCTCTCGGCGAGTGAACAAATGGTGCTGCTGGGCCCCAGCGGAGGTGGCAAGACCACGCTCTTGCACGTGATTGCCGGCATCAGCGGATCCGACTCTGGCAAAATCGTGCTGGACGGAGTCAACCTGGCCAAACTGTCGGAGGCCGGACGCGATCGATTTCGCGCCGCCAAGATGGGCTACGTGTTCCAGACATTCAACCTGCTGCCCGCCTTCACGGCGTTGGAAAACGTGATGCTGGGCATGACCTTCTGCCGCGGGCGAAAGGATGTGGGGCGAGCACGGGATTTACTGGACCGCGTCGGACTGGCTCATCGGGCTCATCACAAACCGACCGCCATGTCCGTCGGCGAACAGCAGCGCGTGGCCGTGGCGCGAGCATTGGCAAATCGCCCCCGCCTGCTCCTGGCCGACGAACCCACCGCCAATGTCGATCCAGGCAATCAGCAGCGGATCATCGACCTGATTCGAGAAACATGCCGCGAAGAAAAAATCGCCCTGCTCATGGTTACGCACGCCACGGAAGTGGCCACCCAGTTCTCCAGAGCCGACCGACTGTGCGACTTGAATCGGGTCGCCAGCACGTGCTCAGCGGGTATGATCCCCGTGGCGGTGGCTTCCAGCCGCCGCTGGGCGGCAAGATGCCGCAGTCACGGTGGTAAGTCGTCCTCTGCCGTTCGCCCAAAAACCCGAACAGAGGCTGCCAGCTGGCGGATTTCTCGCTATGATTCCAGGAAACCGCGTTCTAAACTGGGACCTGTTTCTTCCGGGGTCGCTGTTTCATCGTACGGATTTCCGGGTTTGAGTTTCCCGGGGGGGCCAGACCCGAGTGCCAACTTCCTCAAGGTGACTGTTGCATGTTGAGTCGTTTCACATCGTGTACCGTAAGCGTGGCGATTCTGTCTCTGTCGATGGGAATTCAAGGCACGTTGGCATGCCCGTTCTGCACGGCTGTGGCAAATACGCTCAGCGAAGACATCGCAGCCGTTGACGTGGCGGTGATCGCGCGGCTGGCAAGTCCGCCGGGCCCGCAGCAGAATGTGTCCGATCAACTCGCCAACTCGTCACTGGCCCGCTTCGCGATTGAAAAGGTTCTCAAAGGCGAGAGTGTATTGGGAACCACAAAGATTGTGACCGCCCCCCTGGGCGGCGACGCCTCGAGGGGTGATAAGTTTCTCATCCTGGGAACTGATCCGCCGAACCTCAGCTGGTCGCCGCCATTGCGACTCAATGATGCCCAACATCAGTATCTGCTCAACCTGGTGAAGCTGCCCCAGGAAGGCCCCGAGCGGTTAGCGTTCTTCCTGCCGTTTCTGGAGAGCTCGGATACGATGCTTTCGCGCGACGCGTATGACGAGTTCGCGCGAACTCCCTACGCCGTGGTCAAACAGCTCAAACCCAAAATGGACCACGCTCAGTTGGTTGCCTGGATCAAAGACCCCAACGTTCCCGCCAGTCGCCGTCGCTTATACCTCACGATGCTGGGTGTGTGCGGTGATGAAGCCGATCTCCCGATGTTGGAAGAAAGACTGCGGGGGGCCGATCCGCAATCCAAATCGGGGCTCGACGCCTTGATCGCGTGCTATCTCACGCTGCGCGGGCCCGAAGGTGTCGCGTTGATTGAAGACCTTTTTCTAAGAAGAAGAGAAGATAATTTCAGCAGCAATTACGCGGACGTGTACGCGGCGATCATGGCCTTGCGGTTCCATGGGATAGAAGCCGACATCGTGCCGCGAAAACGAGTTATCAAAGCCTTCGGCTACCTGCTGGATAATCCCCAAATGGCGGACCTGGTGATCCCTGATCTGGCACGCTGGGAAGATTGGTCCCAGCTGGAGCGACTGGTCGCTCTGTTTAAGACGGCTGATGACAAAACGACCTGGGTTCGCATGCCCATCATCAATTTCACTCGGGCTTGCCCGCGTCCGGAAGCGGAACAGGCGTTGGACGAATTCCGAAAAATCGATCCCGACGCGGTCAAACGTGCGATGACCTTCTTTCCCACACTACCAGGAAAGAACGAATAGGCCGGAGCGGCGCCCCGAATATCCAGCAAGCCCGTATCCGCAAACAGTCATTGATGCCCCATGAATATGTGTGGGTGATGCGTCAGACCGATGCCGAAAACAGTCGGGGGAACAGCTCGACAATAGCTCTTATGAGGTATAGTGATATAAACACAAGAGTGGATTCGCGAGCGTAAAGGCGGTCGCGGAGCCTGCTGTTCAGCGAACCTCGCCTGACGCACGTGCGTATGTTCATGTGCGGGCCCCTGACTGCGCTATTGAGCGGTGTGGCCACGCCGCCCGACTTTTTCGGGCGGCAGACCTGGCCAGAGGCTTGGCCATGAGAACCCAAAGTACGAAAACCTGAGTCCGGAACTAAGTTACCGTATTTATCGCCCCTCACCCTACCCTCTCCCCCGCTATTCCCGCTCCGCGGGGCGGTGGAGAGGGAAGCGGAACCGGTAACTTATTTCCGGACGAGTCCTAAGCCAACAGAATTCACGTTGACTGGCCTTCATGCGGGCCAAGAACTAACTCCTGAACAGTGGCAACGATGACAACGGAAATTGAACTGCAAAACGACGAATACGAAGATCTCGAACAGACGGATGATTTCGAAGACGAGCTGTTTGCACCTTACAAGTCGATCAGCAAAGCGGCGGTGGTTTCGCTCCTGTTCGCCCTCTTCTCGCTCACAGGACTCCTTTTCCCGGTTCTGCTGTCGGCTACCGCATTCGGGATTCTGTTTGGCATCCTGGCACTCAGGAGCCTGCGCAGGTATCCCGATGAGTTGACTGGCAGAAGTGCCGCATACCTCGGTTTATTCGGCTCCGTGTTGTTGCTCGGCGGAGGCTCGATCATGCACACATACATTTACATGACCGAGGTGCCGGACGGTTACCAGCGGATCTCGTATGCTGAGTTGCAGCCGGGCGAGGGACTGACGGAATATGGAGGCCCCGTTTTGCCGACTTACCTGGACAGCAAACGGGTTTTCGTTAAAGGCTACATCCACCCTGGCGTATCGGACATGGGTGAGATCCGCAAATTCGTGCTCGTACCCGATATGGGCACCTGCTGTTTTGGCGGCCAACCCGCCATGAGCGACATGATCGAGGTAACCATCGTTGGACAGCGCGGGGTCCGTTACGCTCCGCGCAGCGCAAGCTGGCCGGCGTTTTTCACATCTCGAACCGCATCAAGCCGGTAGCCGGGGGGATCCAGGGCGGATACTATGAGCTCGATGCGGATTACGTGAAGTAGCGACCCTTGTGACGATCCTCTCAGCAGCGGTGCCGCCACGCTTCGAGTGCTTTGCGAAGGCAGAGTCTACGGTGCCACTGGGTTGCTAGTCAGACGTGACACAGAAGGATCGGCTTTGCGCCTGTGGGTAGCCTCATGCCTCGAATCTCATACCGCTGGCAGTCGGTCGCGAATCACGAGATTGGGGGCGGTCCGTGTGCCATGGTCCAGCTGGTGACTGCGGCAGTCGCGTGTCTGTTGTTCGGGTTAACGGGATGTGGCGCACCGGCGGACGGTCAGATCAGTCATGTGACAGGTTCTCCCATCGCAGAATCCGGTTCGACGGTCCCCCTTTCCACACGCTCGCCAGCAGGCGGCACGCAGAAAACGGGACCAGAAGAAACGGCAACCCAGAACAGCCATGAGCAGCCGACACAGGGAGACCGCGCTCAGACCGAACCGGGAAATCCGGCGTCCGAGTTGAGCGAACGGCCCGCGACGCGTCCTTCCGTTCGTTCAGCCCGCGGCGGAGGGGTCAACGAAATCACCTTTGACGATCTCAAACTGGAGATGCCTCTCGGCACACTATTCGATCGATCCATGTTGACTCCGCGTGCCGCCGAACTGGATGGACGGCAAGTTCGGCTCCGCGGATTCATTTACGCGGGAGGGGTGTTTCAGCAAACGGGGATCAAGAACTTCCCTTTTGTCATGAACACCCAGTGCAAATTCGGTCCCCAGGGTCTTGCCTATTGTGTGATTCTGGTGGATCTGGACGAGGGCGTGACGACCGAGTTCACGACGTATCCGATCGAAGTCGAAGGCAAGCTCACCGTTCGGCCCTACAATGCCGGCGGCTTTACGTGGTCGGTGTATCACCTGCAGGGGAACAAGGTACGCTGAGTCACTTTTCCAGATCGATCGTCTTGGCCCTCGTATGAGGTGGACCGTTTTACGAGCGTGGCGACGGAAGGGACAGGATTTGCTATAAGCCCGGTTTCCGCAATGGTCTCCTAGGCGATTTCTCAGCGGATCTTACGTTCCCCGTCTCCTAGTGGCCCAGACCCGGCTCTGGAGATCCGAGCCAACGCGTGTCATGCGTCAGCACACCAGAGCGGCTGGGGGGCTTCGTGCACCGTCGGATCGGTCTCACAGAGCCGGTGGATGTGTTCTTCGACCCGGGCCACGTCGGCAACGGCACCAAGGGCTTCGAGTCGCAGGTCAAATGAGCAGGTGCCGCCCGGTGCCAGCGGCACAACTCGTCCCTGGCGGCCCTCAAACGTACGTGGATTGGGGTAGTTGGTGGCCGGTTCCAGCCCCGTCACAAATCCGTCCGCTTCGGCCGTCTGGTTTTTCCACAAAGTGAAGCAGGGGAGTTGCTGTCTGTTGAAATGGACGCTCACGCCGCGGTTGCCTCGTGCGTTTTTCAACAGTACTGCGGTGCGCTGCTGCTGATCGGCCTGAAGATCGAAGAAATAGACCTGTTCCTCCGAGCCAGGCACGGGGCCATCATAGGCGGACCAATTCGCCAGTCCTTCGACCGCGCGGGGGTTACGGGGCACCAGGGTCTTGACCGGTGCCACCACCACCGACCCCGGCTCCAGCAGCGGGGGCCCCAAATTGATATGATAAAGCATCTGAATTTCCGTGGGACTGGCTGACACGTTCTGGATCGTGTCACGGATCTCCAGCCAGGCCTGCCCCACTTGCGTCTTGATCGTGGTGAACATACGGAGTTTGAAGAAGTGGAAACGGACTTCGTCCACGATCCCCAGCAGCGTGATTTCACCCGTTTCACCATCCACGCGCAGTTCCACCTGATGGGCCGGCTTGTTCGCGATGCGACCATGCAGGCCGTATTTCAAGTGTCCCGGCGTGTCGAATTCGGGAGCACCGTTGCTCTCCAAGCCGCAGCGGACCAGCAGTTCGTCGAAGCCATCCAACCAGCCGAGGCCACCGGGGTCGGCCAGGGGGACGAATCCGGGATGGACAGGGCCGCAGACGGGCGAATTCCAGCCGATTTGCTCCTCACCCAACCAGGCTTTCCAGAGACCCATGCCGCGTGTTGGCAGCACGTCAAAACGCAACGCTCCGTTGTCCACGTGCACCACGTCAACGCCATCGCTGAGCCCGCCTTGCAGACGCCGTTTGTGGATCCGGTAATCGACTGCGGAACCACCGACAAGCTGTGGAGTCACCTCCAGTTCTTCAACATAGGTACGATTTGCTCGGTTGGTCAGGGTCCAGGTTGTTTCAGCCATTTTGTCACTCACTCCCACTCGCGTTGGCGTTCCAGGCTGGCATGTCGCTGGGTACCAATGTACGGCCAAAACCGGGCCCTGGCCAGCAGCGGTCCGAAAGGTAATTTTGCGATCGTTTACTTGCGACCGCGTGCCGCGTCGAATAAAAAGCAGGATTGCAGAACGGGTCGTCCGGTCGCCACCACCCTATCCTCGTGGGATGCGGGGGCCCGAAAAACGGGTTGCTGATGCAACCGGATATCATCTGCTGCCGGGAGGCCTTGGTGGTCGCTGGGGGAACGGACGGCTGGCCAGGCGAGAATTCGCCCGGGATCAGAAGATGGTTGAGTGCGTGCCGAGACGCCCTTTCCGATCTGCTGCTGAAGAGCAGGGTGAGTTGGCACACCTGCCATCGGTGAGCGGAACCAGAGGACGGCCACCAGATGTGCCGCACCGCAAACCGCTGCGTGACAGAGACTATTCAAATTACCTGTAGGTGGAGAAAAGCAATGAGTACGGCAAAGGTAGTTCAAGGCGGTGATGTAGCACCCGTTCTCGAGAAGGCCATGAAGGCAGCTGGCGGATTGCTGCGGCTGACACCGACTTGGGTGCCTCGCAGCTTTCTGCATCCGGGCCGTCGGCTCAAGCTTCATCCCGACGACCTGTATGCTTACGGTGCCGAGCGGGGCGGCATCGACGAACGCTGGTTTGCCAGCACCACGGAGGCGGCCAACGAGGGACGCGTGTGGCATGAAGGGCTGAGCTTTGTCAGTTTTGACGGACACCACTTTACGCTCAAGGACGCCGTGGCCGCTGCGGGCCACCAGCTGATTGGGCAGGAAATGTGGGACCAATACGAACGTTGGCCCGTCTATTCCAAATTCTTCGACAACATGGGTCCGATTCCCCACCACATGCACCAATCGCAGAAGCATGCCAAGCTGACGGGGCAGGAGGGTAAGCCGGAGAGCTACTATTTCCCGCCGCAATACAACAACGTTGACAACAATTTCTGCTACACGTTCATGGGTCTGGAGCCGGGAACAACCAAACAACAGCTGCGCAAGTGTCTCGAGGACTGGAGCAAGGGGGACAATGGGATACTCGACCTGTCGCGCGCTTACCGCCTGAAACGCGGCACCGGCTGGCTGATTCCCCCTGGGGTGCTCCACGCGCCCGGTTCACTCTGCACATACGAGCCGCAATGGGGCAGCGATGTGTTTGGCATGTTTCAGTCGCTGGTGGAGGGCCGTGAAGTACCTTGGTCGTTGTGCGTGAAAGACGTTCCCGAGGACAAGAAATACGATCTCGATTACATCATCGAACAGCTCGACTGGGACAAGAATGTTGACACGCATTTCAAGGAACACACGTATCTGGAACCGATCGTTGCCGGCAGTGGTGACGGCTGGGTGGACAAATGGATCGTGTACGGCTTGATTGATGGCGATCAACTGTTTAGTGCCAAGGAACTGACACTCCAACCAGGCGGCAAATGCACGATCCAGGATCCTGGTGCCAGTGGTTGGATCACGGTGCAGGGGAAGGGCCGCATGGGTCAGCTCAACTTGCAGACTCCGGCCATGATCCGCTTCGGCGCGGAAACGGAAGATGAAGTATTCATCAGCCATACGGCCGCCACGGCGGGTGTGCAGGTTGAAAACAACGGCAGCGAACCGCTCGTCGGGTTGCGTTATTTCGGCCCTGACACCCACCCCGCGGTGCCGAAGTTGGGAGACTACAAGAAGGCACATTGATCGACCGCTGGTCGATGACACCGCGGGGGCTCTGGTCACCCGTGGCGGCTGCTACGGGGGCAGCTTGATGACCGTGCATACGATAAACGAACCAGTTCACGCAACCGCCCCACTGGCCGTCGGTCGGCGGGGGGTGAATCGACTCTACTTAGCTGAGTACGCCGTCTGACTCGTCTCGAAGGGATGAAAACATGTCGAAACGGACCTCCATCGGAACCTGGGCGTTTCTATTCAATCAGAAAGAGCCCATCGCGTTTGAAGAAGTGGTCAAGGGTTTACACGATCTGCAGTTCGATGGTCTGGAACTGGGAGGCTTCGGCATCCATCCCAATCCGGACCTGCTCACCACGCCCGACCAGCGGGCGGCAGTGCGTGACTTATGGGAATCGCGCGGCATGGGCTGCAGTGGGCTGGCCGCTGACCTTTGGGGCGAGCAACTCCTCACCGCTGCAAGTAACGAATCGTATCTGGCCACCTTTCGCAAGAATTTGCAGTTCTGCAAGGACCTGGGGATTGACGTGATTCGCGTCGATACCACCGAAGACCCGTGGGTACTGGGCCAGGTGCCAGGCGAGACGTGTCCAGAAAAAGTGACAAAGCAGATCGACTACGATACGGCACTGCAGCGTGTCTGCAGCACCTGGCGGCAGTGTGCTCAAGAAGCTGCGGACGCCGGCGTGCGCGTCGTCTGGGAATTCGAACCCGGCTTCGCGTTCAACAAGCCGAGCGACATATTCCGAGTGCTCGATGGTGTGAATCATGCAAACTTCCAGACCATGTTCGACACCTGTCACGCGGACAATGTGGCCGCGCAAGGCCGTCGCCAGCCTGGCGAGAAGGAAACGCTGGCCGGCGGTATCCGCGAACTGGCGGAACGACTCAAAGGGAAAATCGGCCGACTCCATCTGATCGATTCCGACGGCTCGATCAACGAGCATATGACGAGCACACATCCTCCGTTTGGCGAAGGGCAGCTCCATTTTGAAGAGTTCATGCCCGCCATCGTCGCTGCGGGATGTCCCGATGACTGGTGGACCATCGACCTCTGCTTCTGGCCCAACGCCTGGGACGCGACGGCCAAGTGCAAAACCGCGCTGGACCAGCTGATTCAGAAATACGCGTAATGGTCTCCCGTGACTCTCCGCCACGACGAAGCCCCCCGAGGGCGTCGATGGCGGGCAACGTGACGCACCGTGGTCAGCAATCGGTTGGCTCCGTGAACCGCATCGCATGTCAGGCGAGCGGCCCCGGTGCGATGGGTTGTTGTGGGGGCCAGCGCCCGAGGCGGGAGCTGCCTCGTCGGGCGACCGCGGGAAGTGTCGTGTTTGCAGCGACCGCCAGTCTCTTACAACACCAGTGTACTTCAACAGATACGCACTCATTACAAAAGAGGTGAGCAAGCCATGGCAAAACCACTCAATGTCGGTATCATCGGTACAGGGTTCATGGGCCGAGCGCATTCGAACGCTTACCGGAAGGTGGGCAATTTCTTCTCGCTCGAAACCAAACCCGTGCTCAAGACCATTTGTGCCTTGGAACCGGAAGACAAGTTAAGAGCATTTGCCGACCGATGGGGCTACGAATCTTTTGAAACGGACTGGCGGAAAGTGATCGAACGTGATGACATCGATCACGTTGACATCTGTACTCCAAACAAGACACACCGAGAAATCGTCCTGGCGGCGGCGGCGGCGGGCAAGAGCATCATCTGCGAGAAACCGCTGGCCATGAGCGTGGCCGAGGCGGAAGAAATGTGCGAGGCGGTGGAAAAGGCAGGCGTGTCCAACATGGTCTCCTTCAACTACCGTCGCGTGCCGGCCATTTCCTTGGCCAAACAGCTGATCGAGGAAGGCCGGGTCGGTCAACCTTTCCACTATCGAGCTACCTACCTGCAAGACTGGACCATCTCGAAGGACGTACCACAAGGTGGCGCAGCCCTCTGGCGACTCGACGTGAAAACGGCCGGTTCGGGCGTGACTGGTGACCTGCTGGCCCACTCGATCGACACCGCGGAATGGCTCAATGGGCCCATCCAATCCGTCACCGCCAAGACGGAAACGTTCGTCAAAGAACGCATGCACCAGGAAACCGGCAAGGTGGAACCGGTCGGCATCGACGATGCCTGCATGTTCCTGGCCGTTTTCGCCAACGGATCGATGGGCACCTTCGAGAGCACTCGCTATGCCCGAGGCCGCAAGAATTACAACACGTTCGAACTCAACGGCGAGATGGGAAGCGTCTTCTTTGACCTGGAGGATCCGCAGTATCTGGATTATTTCCGCTATGCCGACCCCGTATCCGGCAAGAAGGTGGAAGATCACCTGACCGGTTGGCAGCGGATCCATGTCACGAATTCGGAACATCCTTACATGGACAAATGGTGGGTGCCCGGCTGTACCATTGGTTACGAACACACTTTCGTCCACACGCTGGCGGACTTCCTGCAGGGGATCGAGTCGGGCCAACCGGCTCAACCCGATTTCCGCAGTGGGCTGCGGACCCAGAAAGTCTGTGATGCGGTGCTCGACAGTGCGAAGTCAGGGCGGTGGGTCACGCTCGACTGACCTTCGTCGGCGGACGCATGAATTACTTCGCACACGGAAGACACTTCGTCGACTCACCCTATGTTCTGGCCGGCACAGCCGTGCCGGATTGGCTGAGTGTCGTTAATCGCCGCGTGCGTGCCCGGTCGCGACTGGCAAAGCCGTGGGTGGCGGATTCCGACCCCTGCCTGGCAGCGGTCGCGCGGGGCATCGTGCAGCATCACCACGATGACGCCTGGTTCCATCAGACGCGGGCGTTCACCGAGTTGACCCTGCAGTTCACGCTTGCCACACGCAAACTGCTGCCTGAAGACATCGGGTTTCGGCCCAGTTTTGTGGGCCACATCCTGGTGGAAATTCTGTTGGACGCCAGCTTGATCGAGCAGGATCCGAGGCGGCTCGAGACGTACTATCAGTCCCTGCAATCTCTCGAACCTCGCGTCGTCTCGGACGCGGTGCGGCGCATGACGACCGGGCAGACGGACCGATTGCCCGAAATGATTCGAGCGTTTTGTACTGAGCGGTTCTTGTACGACTATCCAGACGATGCCAAACTGCTGACACGACTCAACCGCGTTATGCGACGAGTCAGACTGCCGCATCTACCGCCGTCGATGCTGGCCTTCCTCCCCCTCGCCCGGCGACAGGTGGAGGAGCGGTTGGATGAGTTGCTTGACGGCGAACATACCCCCTGATTTCGAGGAGAGAAACCAATGAAGTTCGGGATGAATCTGCTGCTGTGGACGGGCGACTTGAGCGACGCGATTTTGCCGACACTCGAAAGGCTCAAAGACATGGGTTACGACGGTGTCGAACTCCCCATGTTCACCCCCGATGTCGACAAGTTTGCCTCGTTTGCGAAACGACTGGACGACCTTGGCCTGCAACGCACCGCGGTGACCGTCCGCACTGAGGGAGACAATCCCATCAGCCCGGATCGGAAGATTCGAGCGGCGGGGGTGGCCAACAACAAACGAACCGTCGAATGCTGCCAGGCCGCCGGCTGCACGCATCTGGTCGGCCCTTACCATTCGGCGCTCGGCTACTTCACCGGCCAGGGCCCAACTCCCGATGAATGGAAATGGGGCGTCGAGTCGATGTCCGAACTGGCAGAATTTGCCGGCCAGCAGACTGTCACTCTGGGCATCGAATGTTTGAACCGATTCGAGTGCTACTTCCTCAACACGCACGCCGATGCCACGCGGTTTGTCCGGGAAGTGAATCATCCCAACTGCCGCGCCATGTACGATACGTTCCACTCCCACATCGAGGAGAAGAACACGGCTGAAGCAATTCGCAGCTGCGCTGAGGTGCTCGCACACGTCCACATCTCCGAAAACGATCGCAGCACGCCCGGCTCGGGAAATGTCCGCTGGAAAGAGACCTTCGATACGCTCAAAGAGGTCGGCTACGATGGCTGGATGATGATCGAGGCCTTTGGCTTGGCGTTGCCTGAACTGGTCGCTGCGACTAAGATTTGGCGCCGCATGTACGACAGTGAAGAACAACTGGCCCGCGATGGGCTGGCCTTTATGAAAAGCCAAGTAGCTGAGCGATGGTAGATTCGGTAGATTCATCGCCCCTGAATTCCGCACGATCCGACCAGACGCCCGACAACAGCGGGTCGAGCCAGGTTGGGCCGGGAGATTCTGGGCCGGACCAGGCGCACCCCGGAGAATTGGGACTGGCGCAGTTTGAGTCGATTGCGGATGAACAAGGCATTTCGCTTGATGAGCTCAGCCAGGCCTACGCCAAGCTGCTCGGCAAGGGGAACGATCCGTACGAGCTTCCCCGCGATTTGGAGGCGACAGGGGCCGAAGAAATTGTCGACCAGGCGGAACAGGCACCAGATGAAGATGCTTGCGAGCTCTGCCCACGCTCCATCGTCGAAGCCATCTTGTTTGTCGGTCATCCCAAGAACGAGGCAATCAGTGGCGACCAGCTTGCAGCACTCATGCGTGGCGTTCCAGCACGCGAAATCGATGAGCTGATTAGCGAACTTAATGCGGTGTATCAGCAGCTGGGGCATCCTTATCACGTGGTTTCGGTGGGGAGCGGCTACCGGCTCGAATTGCGGGATGAGTTTGCGGCACTGCGCAACGTGTTCTACGGCCGCGTGCGTGAGGCACGACTGTCGCAGGCCGTCATCGACGTGTTGGCCATCGTAGCCTACCAGGAAGGATGCTCACGCTCCGACGTGGAAGAGATCCGAGGCAGACCAAGCGGGGCCTTGTTGTCTCAACTGGTGCGACGCCGATTGTTGCGCATCGAACGTCCTGATACAAAACCGCGCGTCCCGCGGTACTTCGTGACCGATCGATTCCTGGAGCTGTTTCGGCTCACCAGCATTGACGAACTCCCGCAGAGCCAGGACATGGACTGACGCCGAGCCGACTCGACGGCAAGTCGGCGCTGGGCTCAACCTCCCTTCAAATTCTTCGGCGTGCGCAGGGGGGGCGTTCGAGGTCCCCACTTGCCGACCGCCGAGAGTGGAGAAAATCGCGGCCACCGCCGCCCCTGCCTGGGCTGGTCAATTTCGTCGTGCCAGCTTTGTTGTTCTGCTGCGTCGATACACGCAGGTTGGCCGCAATGAACGGCGATTGTCGATTGTTGATTTGCGAAGCAAAGACTCCGGCTTCGACAATCGAGAATGGCCACTGATCAATCATCAATCTGTCCGGCGGATGAGCGCAACGGGGCCAATTTGGATATCTTGCCAAGGCACGTCCAGCTTCCGGGGAATTGACCATGCTGGCCTCTGCCTCCCGAACAAACCCTCGGTACGAGACGCAACCCTTTTCTGTATAACGCCTTGCGCACTCTGGAAGAAAGCCGTACTGACGGCAGCTTCGGCGGCTGCTAGAATGTGAGATTTGACTGGCGGGGCACGCCCCCTTTCCCGCACCGGGTACTCTCGACGCATCGCGGCAGACCGACGTAAAAACAGGAAACGCAGATGGCGGGCGGCATCAAAGGCCGCTCGAAACGTATCGTCGTAGTTCTTCCTTCCATTGCCGCTGCCATTTTCCTCCCGATAAGGTTCCCTACGTGTCGTCCCGACGTGATCACTTCCTGACTTTGCGCCACGATCCGCCCCACGTATTGCCATCGCTGCTGTCAGCCGATTTCGGCAATCTGGAGCGCGAAGTGGGGAAGCTGGAGCAGGCAGGGGTCCGGGGACTGCATTTGGATGTGATGGACGGTTGCCTGGTCCCGAACTTGACGTTTGGATTGCCCGTGCTCAAGGGGCTGCGTCGCCTGACGCACTTGCCACTGGACGTCCATCTGATGATTTGCGAACCGCAACGATATCTCGAGAGGTTTTATCAGGCGGGAGCAGACTGCCTGACCGTACACATCGAGGCGGTGACGGAGCCGCGGGCGATTTTACAGCAGGTCCGCGACTTGGGAGCCGCATCGGGCATTGCCTTGAACCCCGCCACACCGTTGTCGGCCATCGAGGACTGCTTGGATGTTTGTGACCTGGTATTGATCATGAGTGTCCCGGCAGGCTTCGGCGGTCAGGAGTTTGACGAGGTGGCGTTGGAGAAGCTCGCGGCAGTGCGCGGGCTGGCCCATGAGGACGTCATGTTGGAGGTGGACGGAGGTGTGAATGCCTCCACGATCGAGCGGTGCGCCCGAGCCGGTGCGCAGCTCTTTGTGGCCGGTTCCGCCATCTTCGGAAGTGATGATTATGGCGAGGCCGTTCGACAGCTTGATCGGCTAGCTTCCATTTCTTAACGAGGTGTGAAGGTACCATGTTACGAATTGTCTTGATCCAACCCGGTGCGACTGATTTTGACGAGCAGGGACGCATCAAGGGATCGCTGGATCTTCCGTTGAGCCTCACCGGTGCGGGGCAAGTTGCGTTGGCGGTGGAGCAATTGGCGGAGGAACCGATTGAGGTGATATACACGGCACCTAATCAATCCGCCCTGCAAACGGCTGAAGCGATCGCCGAGCACCGAAGACTTCGCGTTCGCCGTGTCCAGAAATTGCGCAACCTCGACCATGGTCTGTGGCACGGCAAGTTGATAGATGAGGTGAAGCAAAACCAGCCCAAAATCTACCGTCAGGGCCAGGAGAATGCGGGGCGATTCTGTCCGCCGGAGGGAGAATCCGTAGCTGCGGCGCGCCAACGTGCGCAAGCTGTGTTGACCAAGATCATGAAAAAACACAAGAGCGGCAGCGTCGCGCTCGTGGTCCCGGAACCGTTGGCGAGCGTGGTGCGCGGATTGCTCAACCATCATGAGCTGGACAACGTATGGAAAGCAGAACAGGACTGCGGCTTTTGGACCGTGATCGAGGTTCAGGCGGGGGAGGTGCCTGTGAGCGGTTAAGCCATCGGCAGAAATAGCCATGTACCCAGGGAGCCGCGGCGGGAAGCCACCCCCACGGAGATTGGCCGCTTGGCTGCGAAAAGGAAAGGGTCGCGGAACAGTAGAATACCAGGGCGACGCGAAACACGATGAAAAGACAAAAACGCGGAGTTCCCGAAGGTCTTTGGCAACGGTGCCCCGGTTGCCAGGAGATCATTTTTCGCAAAGAGGCCGAACGCCTGCAAAGCGTCTGTCCGGAATGCGAATATCATTTCTATGTGTCGGCACGCGATCGGATCGAACAGGTTCTTGATCAGGGCACCTTCGAAGAATGGGATACGCAACTCCGCCCCACCGATCCTCTCGGATTTCAAGATAAGAAACGCTACGCCGATCGCCTGAAAGACGAACAGACTCGGACCGGACTGACGGACGCCGCCTTGACGGGAACGGGCATGATTCGTGCTCGCCGAGTCGCGTTTGGCGTGACCGATTCCGCGTTCATCATGGGGAGCATGGGCTCAGTCGTCGGTGAGCGGCTGACGCGGCTGATCGAGCGTTCCACGCAGCAGCAACTCCCGCTGATTATTATCAGTGGCTCGGGCGGCGGTGCCCGCATGCACGAGGGGATCTTGTCGCTGATGCAGATGGCCAAGGTTTCCGCCGCCTTGGCTCGTTTTGACCAGACGGGCGGCCTGTTCATTTCCGTGCTCACCAACCCGACAATGGGGGGCGTTGCCGCCAGCTTCGCGTCGCTGGGGGACTTTGTGTTCGCCGAACCGCGAGCCCTGATCGGCTTCGCCGGGCCGCGAACCATCAAGGCCACGTTGCGGATCGAGCTGCCCCGAGGTTTCCAGACCAGCGAGTTCCTGCTCGAACACGGTTACATTGATCGGATTGTGCCCCGTGGAAAGCTGAAAAGCGAAATAGCCCGTACAATCGACTATTGCGGTAAATAACAACCTTCCTCCTCGAATTAGTTGCTCAATCGTAGCCCCGCACCTAGATTGGAACCATGGGCCTTTTCGATCGATTTCAATCCATGTTCCAAAGTGATCGACTCGACGTGCGCGAGCGTTTTGAGATCCTGCGCAAAGCCGTGTCGGGGACGATGTCCAAATTCTACATGGCGCGGGACCTGAAAAACGATCAGATCGTGGGCTTGAAGATTGCCGATCTGGACAAGGTCACCGTTTTCGAAGCTCGTTTCAAGGGCCTCAAGAAACCGACCGAAGGCGAAATCGCCATCAAGCTACACCACCCGTTGGTAGTGGAAACGTACGAATACGGGATGACCACCGAGGGCGTCCAGTACATTGTGATGCAGTTCGTCAAAGGCCCGGGGCTGCAGCAGTTGTTGAACAATCGCGATCCGGTGATTGAAGGTCAGCGCGTGAAATTGATTCGCCAAATGGCGGAAGCTCTGGATTACGTCCACTCGCAGGAGTTCATTCATCGAGATGTGTGCCCGCGGAACTTCATCTACGAGAGCGAGGCGGGCAACCTCAAGCTGATCGATTTCGGACTCTCGCTGCCAGCGCGCAAGGAGTTCATGCAGCCCGGTAACCGGACGGGGACGCCGTTGTATATGGCCCCCGAAGTCGTCCGACGCCGCTCAACCGACCAGCGACTGGACATTTTCGCGATGGGAGTATCCGCTTATCAGATTTGTACTTATGAGTTTCCATGGCCGTTCACGGAAACCACCGGCAAGGCGGCACTGGCCCACGACACGCAAGAGCCTCGTGAAATCCTGGCGCACCGCCCGACCCTCAACCGAACGCTTTCCAAGGCCATCATGCGCTGTATGCGGCCTAATCCCAGCGAGCGTCCGCAGTGCGTGTCGGACTTTCTGAACGCGATTCGATCCGTGGAATCTGACGACGAGGCATAATCGGCATGGGGCCTCTGCTGCGGCATGCGCGAAGCCCTCTGTGGCGTATACTGCGGCTCTCATCCTTCACTTCTCGGTTGTCGTATCCCCATCGACCCCATATACTGATGGGTTTGCAAAAGAGTTTGAGGCGCGGAAGGAGTAACCGTGATATGACCATTGACAAGAGTCTGAAGATCCGCTCCGGCACGATCCGTTCCCGCAATGTGCTGACGCGTGCTGAGCGACTGCTGAAGCTACAGCAAAACGAACGTTGGGAGGAGAGCGACCCCGTATTGGGACTGCCAAAAGTGTTGGTAACCAAGGTCTCACTCAAGAAGAAGAAGAAGGCCAAGAAGGCGGACGAAGAAGAGAAATAGTTCAGATCCTCTGGTGGCTCGTCGCGCATCATGCGGCGCCCTGTTGGTGCCCTCCGCGCGGGCGTCCTGCAAGCAGCCAAAATCAATTGAGGGACTTATCGACCATGCGTGTCCGTTTGGCATACGGTCGGGAGGGTTTGGAGGTTGAACTGCCCGATGCGCACGTGGTGCGATCGCTGGCATACAAGGATGCTTCCCCGCTCACCGATCCCTCCGCGGTGCTCCACACAGTTTTGGAGTCACCGCGTGGAACACCTCCTTTGCAGCAATTGGCCGCGGGGCGCCGCAGCGCCTGTATCGTGGTGTGCGATATCACGCGTCCCGTCCCCAACGAGCTGATTCTTCGGCCAGTACTTAAAAGTCTCGAAAACGCCGGCATCGCCCGCGAAGATATTCTGATCCTGATCGCCACCGGTCTGCATCGGCCTAATCAGGGTGATGAGCTGGTCGAGATCCTGGGAGCCGAGATTGCTGGGCGTTATTGCGTCGAGAATCATCATGGTCAGGTGTTGCAGGAACATACCTACCTGGGCGAAAGCCCGCGTGGCGTCCCCATCTGGATCGACTCGCGATACGTCCGGGCCGATTTGAAGCTGACAGTGGGCTTGATCGAGCCGCATCTGATGGCAGGCTTCTCGGGTGGGCGCAACTGATCTGTCCGGGCATCGCATCGATTGAAACCGTGCGCGCATGGCACAGTCCCCGTTTCCTGGAAGATCCGCGCGCTGATTGCGGTATCCTGGATGGAAATCCAGTGCACGAGGAAAACACCTGGATCGGTCGCCGAGCCGGATGCGACTTTATCGTCAACGTCGTGCTCGATGATCAACGCCGTCCGCTCAAGTTCGTGGCTGGTGATATGGAAGAAGCGTTTCTCGAAGGTGTCGACTTTGTACGTGGTGTCGTCACGGACTCTGTACCGCACCCGGTCGAACATCGTCGTGACAAGCAGTGCCGGCTATCCGTTGGACACGACGTTTTACCAATCCATCAAGGGCATGACGGGCGCTTTGCCGATTGTAAAACCTGGCGGCACCATCATTATTGCCGCCAGCCTGACCGAAGGGATCGGTAGCCCGCAGTTTCAGCAACTCTTTCAGGAGCATGCAGATTTGGAGTCTTTTGTGGAGTGCATCCACAGGGACGATTATTTTGTCATGGACCAGTGGCAACTCGAAGAGTTGGCGAAAGTGCGTCGCAAAGCCACCGTGACCATGGTCAGCGACGGTCTTCCCGCAAACGTGCTCGACAACTTGTTTGTCCAGAGTGCTCCCAGCGTCGAAGACGCGGTCCGTGATGCGATGGACCGGCACGGACCGGATGCCGAAATTGCCGTCGTTGCGAAAGGACCTTACGTGCTGGCACAGGTTGCTTGCTGAGTCATCCCTTTTTTGCGCGAAACATGCATGCAGCGGGAAACATCTCGACAAATGGGGCAGCAGACCGCTGGATCGGGGACCGGGTGCATGCAGACCAGCCAGAGGAAGCAAGTCGCCCCACCGCGCGTAGGAGACGACAAGACCCGCGCATGAGAAGATCGGACCACAAGACGCACTGCCTCACGAGCCCCGCACCCATCTAGCTCCAGAACTGCCACCAAGGTCGTGCCGTCTTGCGGCGTCCGGCGACGCTGGCCCCCACACGCTGGCCATGCGGACCGATGGCCCCCTCCATTTTGATTCGGGCCATCTTGGCATCGGCGAGCTTGGCATCAAACATGTTGGAGAGTGTCAGATTGGCGCCGATCAAGTTGGCGCCTGTCAAATCCGCGCCTCGCAGATCCGCGCGCGCGAGATTCGCTTCGTTCAAATTGCCACGCAGATCGGCCACACTCAGATCAGCACCCGAGAGATTCACGCCGGTCATGTCGGAGTTCGGGAGCCGCGCGTATCGGAAGATCGCGCCAGAACAATCAGCATCACAGAAACGCGAGCCGTCCAGAAGTGCGTCCGTAAAATTGGCGCTCTTCGCTACCGCATGCACAAACACGGCACCGCTGAGGCTCGCACTCTGAAAATTGGCCCCCTCCAAATTGCATCTGCTGAAATCCGCATCACGCAAGTCGGCATTGTGAAAATCAGCTTTGCCAAGATCCATGCCAGAGAAATCAGCACCAGGCAATCGAGTGCTATCAAATGAGTGGCCGCCCGGATCGTTGGATTCGATCTGGAGCAGGACTTCACCCGTTTCCTTGTGCTTTATCTGAATCATCCTCTAGACCCCGCTGCTATGGGCGCCTGAAGAGGCTCGCAGTGACCGAACGGCCTATAATGCTAGATACATGCAATCGTGGTCGGTCGCTCCTTCTACCTTCGAGGCAGTTCCGTTTTGTGCCAGGATCCGACGAATCAAGCAAGACGAATATACCAGACTTTCACTCCGGAACCTATTCTTTTCTCCCAAATCGGCGTGTTCAGCCAAACCACGGGCCGCCATGCTCTGGCGCGCCGCCCTGTTCAAACTGGAGAGTTCCTTCAGGATAGTCCGATTATAACACGCGGCAAACAGCAATGCGCAACTGGCAGCCAGGCCTGACGACCACTAGAATTGGGTCGTCTGCAGAGGCTGGGGGGCCAGGAGTAGTCGGTGACACGGCAATCAACCCACCCATTGGGGGCACGAAAGGGCGGCGCCCAGCTGCTTCACAGTGCGTGATAAACGACGGGGAATATGAACTTTCGCATCGACCTGGAAACATACCGCGGCCCTCTCGATCTGTTGCTCTACTTGGTGCGTAAGCACGAAGTCGATGTGATGGACATCCCCATTTCACTGATCACCCAGCAGTATCTTGCCCATCTTGAGGTGCTGGAAGTCCTGGACGTGGATGCGGTAGGCGAGTTTCTAGAAATGGCCAGCACGCTGGTAGAGATCAAATCGCGGTTGGTGCTCCCGCATAGCTCGGAGGATGAAGAGCCGTTGGAGGATCCGCGAAACCAGCTGGTGGAACAACTGCTCGAGTACAAGAAGTACAAGGATGCGGCGAGCATGCTTGAGGAGCGAAGCCGCCACTGGCAGAAGCACTATGCACGAGTTGCCAATGACCTTCCGCCGCGTCGTGTCGATCCGAGCGACCAGCCCATCCATGAAATCGAGTTGTGGGATCTGGTCAGTGCGTTTGGACGGATTATGCGCGACAGCCGCGCATCGCAGCCGTCGAACATTGTCTACGACGACACACCGATCCACGTGCACATGCGTCGGATCTACGAGCGGTTGGTCGACAACGGCCGAGTGTCATTCTCGGAGATGTTTGAAACGGGGGCTCACAAGTCGGCGCTCATCGGTGTTTTCCTGGCGATCCTCGAGCTTGTGCGGCACCACAGCGTACGCACCGACCAGGCAGATCTGCAGGGCGAGATTTGGATCTTGCCAGGTCCCTGCTTTGATCCGAACCAGGATTTGTCGGACGTGGATGAGTATGGAGAACGTCACCCAGTCGAAGAAGACCTGCCGTTGCAACCGCGCTGACCGCAGACGGCGGTCGCTTGACGTACCGCACGTGCTGTGCGGCATTAATTGCCAGACGTCGCGATTCGATGATCGCTGCTGTCTCTGTAGCCATGGATCGCAACTGCAGGCTGGCTTTCGACAGCGAGCGCGGGCCAGGACGGCAGCACAGACATCCGCGACGGCGACCCCCTTTCACGGATTCCTCGATCTTTCTAGACTGGCCAGACTGCCCCTCGCCCCTTGGAGGGTCACGAACGTGAAATCGGTTCGCGCCGTTGACCTGTTTCAGACTGGGGTATGTTCGTACTTCGGATTCCCAGGGCGGAGCCTTTGGTCAGGACTTTGGGACCCACGATGCCAAGAAATGCTCCCATCAAACAACTGGTCCACAACGGCCTGACGATCGAAGGATATTCGCGGGCGGCCGTCCAGACTTATTGGCGGATCCAGGAATTGAAGCTCGGTTTCGACCTGGGAGCTCAGCCGTGGGACTTCATGGGCACGGCGACCTGGTTTGTATCGCACACGCATTTGGATCACATCGCGGCCTTGCCCGTCTATGTCGCGCGTCGCCGCATGATGAAGATGGATCCACCCACCATCTACGTGCCGGCACACTCGGTGCAGGCGATTGAGCAACTGCTGCGCACCTTCAGCCGGCTCGATCGCGGACGCTTGCCGTGTGATCTGGTGCCGCTGGAAGCGGGAGACGAGATTGATTTGTCGCGCGAATTGGTGGTGACCGCACACGCGACCGCCCATACTGTTCCCTCACTCGGCTACATCGTCTGGGAGCGTCGCCGTAAATTGAAGCTGGAATACCGCGAACTGACCGGCGAGCAGATTCGGGATATTCGTCTGTCAGGGGTCGACGTATCGCGGGAGACTCGACTTCCCCGTGTCGCCTACCTGGGAGACAGCAATCCGCGTGGGCTGGACGAGTGTCCCGACATGTATCAAGCCGAGGTTTTGATTGCGGAGATGACCTTCGTGGCTCCCTCGCACCGCACCGAGTTGATCCACAAGCATGGGCACACGCACCTGGACGACATTGTCCAACGCCGTGATCGCTTTAAGAACGAACAGATCATTTTCGCCCATTTCAGCACGCGCTATCACCCCCGACAAATTCGCGCCTTCGTGGAAAAGGCCATCCCGGATATGCTGGGGGGGCGGATGCACCTGTGGCTCTAAGGCACGTCCAATGCTCGCTACACCTCGTGCCGTGTACATTCACGTGCCCTTTTGTCGACACCGCTGTGGGTACTGCAACTTCACTGTCGTCGCTGGCCGGGACGAGCTGCAGGGACGCTTTCTGCAGGCCCTCGAAACTGAACTCCAGTGGCTCGAAGACCCCCGCCCGGTGGACAGCATCTACATGGGAGGCGGAACTCCCACAGAGCTGACTGCCGATCATCTACAGCAACTCTGCCAACGGACTCGCGATTGGTTCCCCCCCGCCCCGGGATGCGAATGGTCCATCGAGGCAAATCCCTTCGGCTTGACGCATGACAAAGTGCAATTGTTGCAGGCCTGCGGCGTGAACCGCGTCAGCCTGGGAGTGCAGTCGTTTGATTCGGCCAAGTTGGAATTATTGGAACGCGATCATCGCTTGCCCGACATACTTGCCGCGTATGAACTTTGCCGCCATCACTTCTCATCCGTGTCGTTCGACCTGATGTTCGCCGTCCCGGGCGAAACAACGGCTCAGTGGCAAGCCGATCTGGATCGCCTTTTTGCCCTGCGTCCCGACCACGTGTCGGTCTACGGATTGACATTCGACAAGGGAGCCCGTTTCTGGGGCGCCCAGGCGCGTGGTGACCTGACGGGCGTGGATGATGACTGTCAGCGGACGATGTATGAAATGGCCATCGATCAGCTTTCAGAACACGGCTGGCAGCATTACGAGATCTCTAATTTCGCCCTCCCCGGACATCTCTGTCGGCACAACATAGTCTATTGGATTGGCGATCCGTATTTCGCCGCTGGTCCGGGTGCTGCCCGCTACGTGGATGGTCGCCGCGAATCAAACCATCGCAGCACGACGACCTACATCCGCCGCCTGCTGGCGGGAAAATCACCGGTGTCCGAGACGGAAACTTTGTCGGCCGCGGATCGAGCGCGCGAGCAGTTGGTCTTTCGCCTGCGCATGCTCGACGGGGTCGCGCGGGACGAATTCGCCGCGCGGACCGGATTCGAGATCGACCAATTGATCGGAGAGCCTTTGCAACGATATCTCAACATGGGCTTGTTGGAAGACAGCGGCACGCGCATTCGGCTCACCCGCGACGGGCTGCTGATCAGCGACGCCATGTGGCCGGACTTTCTGTGACAACAGCTTTCTGTGACAACAGCGCGATGCACTTCGGCCCGGTCTATTTCGCAAGCGTCAGCAAGAATGCGTCCACGGCAAAGCGAACGAACATCTTGTTATCGCCGGCACCTTCGGCGCGGGCACGAGCCTGCCGCATGGCGGCCGCGGCGGCGCCGGCCCGTTGGCCGAGCAGTTCGATGGTGCGGGCGGCGTGCAGGACAGCGTCCCAATCGCGGCTTTCCAGTTCCTTCACCAGTATTGGCAGAGCCAGGTCCAGCCTGTTCATTTGCGCCAGGGCGTTGGCCGCCTCGATCCGCACGGCCACGCTCTCGTCCTGAAGCGTGCGGACCAACGCCGTTTCGGCCGACCTGGCGGTGGGACCTAGCGCGGCCAGTGAGATGGCCGCCCAATACCGAACACCCGCGTCGCCATCCTCCAATGCCTGCACCGATGGGGCCAGGGATTCGACTCCCTCGCCCACGCGCGACGCGGCTCGCACGAGCCGCTGCAACGGGTAGTTGTCCGCGGACTGGCTCCACTCGAAGGGTGTGGCGTCCTTGATGCGGAGCCACATCTCTTCTTCCGGCAGGAATCCCAGGTCGCCCGTGGAAGAGATCCCGTCTCGCAGAGCATCGCGCATCCGCTGCAGCGTCGCCTGATGTTGCGGTGAATCGGCCAGGTTCGCCTCATTCCATCGATCGGCCACCACGTCATAGAGCTCTTCCAGCGGCCGCGTGGCAGCGACGAAATGCGCTTGCGCGGGGCTGAGCTGTCCGCGATTCTGCTCTGCGTAGCGGGTAATTTCGGCCTGGATCGCCCCTTGATCGGAATAGTACGACGGCTGATGGTACGACAGGTGAGGCATGAAATTGCGGATGTAGAGATAACGATGATCGCGCACCGATCGCGCCAGGTCGAACACTTCATCCACGCGATCTCGTGCACCGTAAACATAGCGACGTTCTTGCCCGGCGCCCGGGCCCAGAAATGGGAGACCCTGCATATATTCCGGGACCTCAAGGCCACATAGACTCAGCAGGGAGGGCGGAAAATCGACGAAGCTGACCAGGCGATCCAGCTGCGCGCCGGGCTTGGCAGGGGCAAGATGTTGATACTTGCGCGGAAAACGGACCAGCAGGGGCACATGCAGACCGGTATCGAGCAATAATCGTTTATGCCGCGGCATGCCTGATCCGTGGTCCGAATAGAAAAAAACAATCGTCTCCTCCGCTAAACCGTCCGCCTCCAGTTGTCCAAGCAATTCTCCCACCTCTTGATCCATCACCGACACGCAATCGTAATAGCGTGCCACGCACTTGCGCATGAGGGGCGTATCGGGGTAATAGGGCGGAATCGGAGCCTGCGAGGGATCGTGAATCACCTCCGGCTTCAGTTCGCTTTGCACCTGCTGCTGGAACTGACTGTAGGGCATGACCATCGATCGCGACTGATGCGACGTCATGTGATTGAATACCGCAAAGAACGGTTTCCCCGCCGGACGCTTGCGCCAGTGCGCCTGGGCGTTTGATTCATCCCACGATGCCTCAATGATGGCCGGTTCGTTCGACGTGTTGTAATCCGTCTTGACGTTATTCGTGCAATAGTATCCGGCCTCGCGCATCCGTGCCGGAAAGCCCCGCATGAACTCCGGTATCGGAAACCGGGAACGCAACCGCTGCGTCCCCAGACTCGTGGCATAGCAGCCCGTGATCAGGCAAGAGCGCGCGGGAGAACAGACGGGAGCGGTGGCGAAGGCTTGCGTGTACATGACACTCTCTCGGGCCAACGCATCAATGTGGGGCGTGTACGCGTACGAGTCCCCCCAGCACCCGAGAGTCGGACTCATATCCTCGGCCGTCAACCAGAGGATGTTCGGACGATCCGCGGCCACGGCCGTGAGGCATGTCCAGACCAGAAGCAGCGACACGACAATAGGTCTTGGCCCCAGCGACAAGGTTTTCAGCGTACACACCGTAGTGGATCCTCGATTTGGTGAAGTCGGCCGGGGGAGTTCGTCACATCGAGCGGCAGCAGATGACTTACCCAGGTGGCAGCGGTATCTTGCCGCGGAACGGCGGCGGGAAGCCACCGCCACGGGGATCTCGCTTCTGCTTGTCGCGCAAGCGCCCGCCGCAACGTGTGTGGCCTGCCTCCAGACCGGTCCTGAAACGCCCGCGTTCAGGCGATTCTACCATCTTTTCCGTGGATTCCCAACGCGTCGATAATGATGTGCACGGTCTGTTCACGTAGCTCGCGGTCGTCTTCGAAAAATTCCATCACGCGATCGGTTGGGTCCGGGTCCAACGCGTAGAGCGCGTGGGTCAGCGCTTGAATCAAACCGTGATCGCAACGAATCAGGGCGGATCTCAGAGCAGAGAGCAGGGCGGGAATGGCGTCTTCTCCGCCTTCGCCGAATTTACTGACCGCCTCCGCCGCGCGAAAGATCACGTCTCTTTCTGGATCACTCAGCAGTGGCACCAAATGCTGCAGGACCTCTTGCGAATGCGTCTCCAGTTCCCCCAAGGCCAACACTGCGGCGGCACGAGTGGGGTAGTGTGTGTCATGCAGCAGTTCAATCAAGGAGGGGACCGCCGATGTCGCAACCGGTCCGTATCCGGCAAGCGTTCTGGCAGCTTCTTCGCGCATCGCGGGCAACCGATCATGCAGGCAACTAGCGACGGCAAGGACCGCGGTGGCCGCGTGGCGGCGATCTCGCAAAGCCCACAGGGCGGCGACGCGAGCGGACCGACTGCCTGTTGTCAACTGCCGTAGCAAGCCCTCGGTCGACGCCGCGCCAGGGGGCTGACCGGCGGTCTCTGACGAGAACAACGTATCACCCGTGCGCTGCAGATACTTCAATCCGCTGTGAAACGCCGCCAGCGCGTCAAGTCGCAGATAGCTCTTCCAGGCAGGACGTGATTCACCGCGCACATGAGCAAACAGCGCCAACGCGTATCCCGCCATGCGCGCCGGAAGATGTGGCAGCGGCGAACCGCTATCGCAGGCATGGTGACCCTGCCGCGTAGACTCCGTCACTACCGCGTTGGCAACGTACACGCCCAGTCCCAGGTAGACGCAAGCCAGCTCGATCAGCCACGACACTTCGCGCCCGTTCTGGACGGCCAGGTCATTGAGCGGCAGCAGCGGGCGCACCAGTTGGTGCGCCACGACGACAGTGAGTGCTATGGGATCATGCAACTGCTGGTCACTTACCGGAACGACTTCCTCGGAGAACTCGCCACTCGAGCCAACCTGACATTGTCTACCCGCCACCTGCAGCTCGATCTGGCGGGCAGGCACTTTCAGATGCTGGCAGATGCGTGTCATAAGCTGCCGCGCGTTCTCCGAAGTTCCGTCGTAATCGCCCCCGAACCACTCTGGTTCAGGCAAAGCCACCGGCACGGCAAGCATGCGCGGCACTCCCAAGGTTTCGGCCAACCACTGCATGCGTGTCTCAACCCAGGCTTTCTCGACGATGTCAAGTGGAGGGCGAGGAAACAACCAACCGAGCATCTGCGTATCCTTGTGGGCACCAGCCAAGTGCATTCAAAACAATCACATTCAAAACCACGAACGGTCCAAGATCGACGGTCCGCAAGGAGATGCCGCCATGCGGTTCAGGCAACCACGCGGCAACGCGAGAGCTCGCCATTCAATCTTCCGCACAGGCATCCAGTTCATCGCGCACCTGAGAGCGCGACAGGATGGCACTTTCGACGGCCGTGGCAATCTCCAACTCAAAGTTTCGGTGGTGCGTCGGCTCCCGGGCGCGGTCGACCTCTTCCTCCAGCGCTAACAGCCAGACCGGAACGTCAAAACCGATGCCCGTCGATTCGCGGGCCAGCAATTCCGTTTCGTGCTCCAGCAGTTCAAACGCCCGCTTGGGGCCGGGACGGCAGGCTTCGTCCATGGCCGGCTTCACCAGGGCACGCATGCGGTCGATCGCCATGGGACGCACGAAACGTTCCGCCAACCGGTCAGCCACCGTCGACATCCGTATGGCATAATCTTGTTGCAGCTGCTTCAAACGCACCAGGTACTGTTCCGCTTCGTCGGCGATGCGTTCGGTCAACGCACGTCGCCACAACCGGGCCGCCTTGGCTTGTTTGCGGCTGACCAGGATTTCGTGGGCCCAAATGACCGGCTTCAAATGCCAGCAGACGCGATCGTATTGCGTGCGCAACCGTAAGAAGTCGAGCAACATGTAGAGCATCTCACCACGATCCGACTGCGTCGTGGTACTGTTGTAGTCGCGATATTCCCCATAATTCTCGACGATCGCTTCCAACACGAGCGACAGATGGTCTTCCACCGCCTGATACGTAATTCGATCACCCAGGTCTTCCAGCAAACTCAGCTCGTAATCGCCGTGGCCTTCATCTTGCAGGCGCCGCAGCCACTTGCCCACGCCCTGGTGCAAAATTGCTCGCACATTTCCCAGGCTGAAGAATCGCTGCGTGAACAACTCGCTGCCGTAACGCTTGATGAACTCCACCAGTTCGTCCCAGCTGCGCTGGTCGCCCACGCGCTCCAGCACCGACAAGCGCAAGGTCCGACTGTGGTTGAGCCAACTCGCCAATAGCACTTCAGTCAGTTCTTCCAGCGCCGCCGCCAGCGCGTTCTCCGCCGTCTCCCCCTGCTCCGAACGCCTCCAGGACTGAGCCGAGGTGACCAGACTCTCCACCAACGACCGATATCCGACTTTGAACAACTCATCGAACTCGGTCACCGCCCCAGGTCCAACAGGATTATTGCGTTCCATGCGACGCGCTGTTTCGATCAGCTGACAAGTCTCCAGCCAGAGTCCTCGGCGGGGGAGCCAGGCCAGCAGATCCTGCAGTTGGCACTGACGGCAGCGTGCGGCGATAATCTGCCGCGTGTTCCCTTCTTTGGAGAGCGGCACGTAGAGCAATGCTTTGCCGGCCAGTGTCTTGCGCAACGTCGGCCAGAGATCGGTTACCGCATCATTGTCACGACGCATCACGGCCGCCATGACCGACACCATGATCGTGGCCTCGTCGCCAAACTCGGCAGCCAGTTGCTGGATTTCTTCGTCGTATTCGTGCGACTGGGCTGCCAGCGCGGCAAGCATGGTTTGACCGACTGCGGAAATATCGACGCAAGCCGAGGCGACGCGGTCCAACAGGGCGTCCTTGACCAGCCGCTGACGATCGTATTGCTGGAGCGTTTCGGGATCCGTACCCGAGGTTGGTATACGATATCGGCGTACCGTATCGAGCAGATCGATCAGTTTGCGATGGTTGAAAATCGCATGATGAATCCAATGCCGCATGGTGGCCATACAGTCGAACGGACCAGCTTCGCCTTCACCATTGTTGTCGGAGCAGAGCCGCTGATTGACCGCGGCCAGTTTCCAGAGCCGCGCCAATGAACTGAGAAAGGCCACGCGATCTGAAATCC
Organism: uncultured Planctomycetota bacterium; assembly: GCA_963700575.1. Lineage (GTDB taxonomy): Bacteria > Planctomycetota > Planctomycetia > Pirellulales > Pirellulaceae > JAJRVM01. Next base: position 156,338 of record CAVOYC010000011.1, read on the forward strand.
GCTCCGACTCCTGAGACAACTCATCCGTGGTGGTGTCACCCGTTTCAAACAGTTCGCCATCAACACCGTCGTCAGTGCTGTCGGCATAGACCATATTCTCATAGGCCGCGCCGAACAGATGCTCCTCGTCGTCTTCGCCATCCTCGAGCACGTCCGCCGGCTCCCGATCGCCGTTACCGACCGCGGCGGCGACGCCTAATTGAAAATCGGGTGCATTCCAATAATCCTCCGCATTGGCCTCCAGGTAATCGAAGAACTTGCGTACCAGGCTCTGTGGCGATGGCGGCAGGACCGCCGCGTCTTGCGATTTGACGGCGCTGAGCAGCTTCAAGAGCCATTGTTGCGCGAGCTGATGAAAAGAACTGTCAGCACGCTCCAACGGCACGTGGTCGGCCTGGCTCAGCCAACGAATAAGCAAGGCCATGGACGCCACAAAGTCATTGCGCTCCAACAGGGCCTCGATAACCAGCGAAAAGGCGCGGGGCGAGTCAAACATGTGGGCATGCGGAGCCCAGAAACGGACATCCCCCGCCTCCGCACCCCCCTTATGCCACAGATTCAAGCCCTCCGCCACGTGTTCGGCCGCCTGAAACACCTCCTGCGGATCGACGGCATCGACACTCGATACCGTCGTGAGCCGCAAACTGGCGCCACCACCGGGATGTCTCCTGGAACTGCTCGCGAACCTTCGCACAATGCGCTTGCTGATCGTCCGCGGCCGCTGCGCTCCAGATGCGTGAACTAAGTCGAAACAGCTGTTCCATCAACTCCACCAGATCGTCGGCACGATGGTCGTGAACGCTGTTTTCCAGCGAGGGAAAGAGGCTGAAATGAGCGTCAAACCCCAGAATGTTCCACGGGTCGATGACGGCCCCACACTGGATCGCGCGGTCGAGCAAATCGACGTTATCACCCACCAGCTCGATCGCCCGCACCACATCGCCTTTTTCCACCGCCTGGTAGCCCGCCGTTAGGCGACAATCAATCTCGCAGCACATGCGCGCCGAAGCCACCGGCACGACCTCCGCCTGACGAGCCGCCGCCTCAGGATAGCCCATCCGCGCGAAGATCCTGGCCAGCTGAACGTGCTCCAATTGGCTCGCGCGGCGTCGGGCAAGCCAGGCATTCAGGTGCTGTCGAGCGCCGCCAAACGGCTGACGACGCGTGACCGTTTCCGCTTCCAGCCGTGCGCGGTGCCGTGGAGCGGCCTGCTCGATCAACTGTTCGTAAAACGTGTCGCGGTACGTCGCCACGATCGGTAACAGGCTGGAAAGCGTGACTGTCGAATCATGCGAATCGGGCCCGCTGCCACTGATGCCCGCTGCCATGAGCATGATTCCCGCCAACACGCCCGCCGCCTCAAACAACAACTCCTCCCGCGGCAAGTCGGCGGTTTCGTCCAACCGAGCCATGAGCGCTTCGAGCGTCACTTGCTGAATCACGAACCTGCGATAGTGCCCCTGGTTGTCGATGCGATGCGGGTCCCACTGGCCAAAATGATAGTTCGGACGTTTGTTCACAGGATGATCAAAATCATAAGCGCGTGGGTCCAGCGCCAGTTCTTCCATCAAACTGGGATCGAAATGCGCAGCACGTAGGATCCGCGGATCGGTCCGCTGCAGAATCTCGAGAGCCGTGGTCACGACTTCAAAATGAGGGCCCCATTCGACGCCCGCACCTTCGATGTACAGCGGAATCGGCCGCACCCACTCGTGTGGATACGGCTCGTGGCGCCTCGATTCCAGGGCCGCTACCGGCCGATAGCCGATATATTCGTTCAGACTCTGAAGCGCCTGCGGGACGATGCGGTGCGTCTCTTCCCAAGGCGGCCCCTGCAGCAATATCGCCTCGCAGGCACGCCCGACAAAAAACGGTCTGAAAAGTTCCGCGTCACTCTGGTGAAACAACAGATCGGCATGGAATTGCCGGTAGCCCGGCAACAATTCCTCCCGCAACAAGGACAGCACCGCCCGGGCCTGGGAAATATTGGAAAAAGTCGGCGATTCCTGCTGCAGACGCGGCAGCTCCCGCTGCAGGACCTCCGTCGCCTCTTGCCACACCGGTCCCGGGCCAGTGACGTCCGCGAACAACTGGTTCAGACTGGCCAGAAATTGCGTGTCTGGAGCACCAGAGGAAAAATTCAGGTAGCCGAGGATTCGGTCGATCAGTTGCCGATCCTTCGGCCCGAGCGCTCGACTTGCCATCACACGGACTCCATGGGATCATCTGGGCCGAACCTGCGGGCGGAACTCCCAACAAACGGACATGCCACGCCTCGGAAAGATGGGGCAATGGGCCGCTGTCTCGGGACAGGAAATCCCCACACATTAAGGGGCTTGAGCCTCGCACACGCCCAAAACTGATCCTCATGGTAGGGGCCGGCAGCAGACTGGTCTAGCGGTAAGCCGGCAGCGCGGCCGCCCGACCCTGAATCGGCCGGTGCCGTATCGGACGGCGCCGGCACTTTGCGATCGCACGGCGGATGCGCCCCATCGCTCGCTGCCAGGAAGGGACGTGGACACATTTTTCGAGGTGCAAGAGTCCGTTTCTCTAATTATGATGAATATGCCGGATCGACACTGCAGGCCGTTGAGCCAAGTAAGCCGCGCCGAAAATCCGTTCCAACTTTGGGAAGAGATGAGACATTATGATCCGCCCACTCCTGATACCTGCCCTTGTCCTGCTGGCAAGTTCGTTGCTGACGTCCGCGCCGCGTGCCGAGACGAATGGTTACTCGCTGATTTCCCCCGATGCCGCCAATCGCTACGGACTTGAACGCCGCTGGTTCACTCAGGTCCGACTGGCCCCCGGGCGCGAAGGCATCGTCGATCTCAGCTTGCACGTCAGTTCCAAACAGGCTCAGACATTGTTCCGCATTGTGACGAGTCAGGGACGAACCTACTCGATTTCGGAACGCAACCTGGATACGTTCGGTAAGCCGATGGGCGTGGATGGTGCCGCGAAGGCCGCCGCCGAGAAGGTGCGCGTCTGCTACGTCTGGAAGGTATCGACGCGACGGTTGAGCAAGCCGTGGTACCAGACATTACGCTGTACATCACAACGGACAGTGGGATGGTGCAAGCCATCGATGCTGAAACGGGGCGCACACGTTGGATGACCCCGGTGGGATCCATGGATTCCCCAACCACAAAGCCTGCTGTGACGGAACAGCATCTGGCCCTCATCAATGGTCAGGACCTCTACATTCTGGACGCCAAGACAGGCGCCATCCTGGAGCATCGGAGGATCATCGGTGGACCGGGGGCGGGCCCGGCGATCGTGGGAAATATCGCTTTTGTACCGCTGATGAACGGTCGCGTGAATGCGTTCACGTTTGGCCCGAAGGCCCCCTGGTGGCCCTCAACGTATCACTCTCGAGGGAGCGTGGCATTTCAGCCAACTACCGTCTCCGGGCATGTGGCATGGGGTAACGATGCCGGGGATATCTCGGTCATCGAACCTGGCAAACGCGGGATCCTGTATCGTCTGCGTTTGACCGACTCGATCGCCGGACCACTTATTGCTCTGCCACCCAAGCAGATTCTGGGCGTGACTCAGACCGGCTACGTGTACAGTTTCGACATCACCACGGGGCGACTGATTTGGCGTTATTCCAGCGGCAATGTGACGTCCGAGCCGGCGGCGACGGTAGGCGAAACGGTCTTCCTGATGACCCGCGATCACGGCATGCATACCATCTCGGCCGCCACGGGCGAGCGCATTTGGCCCACGCCCTACGCCCCGGCCACCAAGTTTATCGCGGCCACGGCCGAGCGCGTCTATTGCACGATCAATACCGGCCAAATCGTGGCACTCGATATCGCTACGGGCCATGAAGTGGGCCGAATCCCGCTGAGTCTTGATGATCAGGTCTTCGCCAACAGTCAAACCGATCGCATGTACATTGCGACACGCTCCGGTGCGATTCAGTGCCTGCACGAGCTGGGGGCTGACCTTCCCACCCTCCATGTGAGCGACAAGCCGGAAGAAGCCGCGTCTGAGACTCCGGACCAAGGCGACGCCGGGACCGAACCGGCCGATCCGTTCGCCAAGCCTGCCGCGGAGGCGAGCACGGACGCGCCCGGCGGCGATCCCTTTGAGAAGGACGCCAAGAAGGTCGAGGCAAAACCCGATGCGGATGTGGATCCCTTTCGAGGGCGATAGCCAGAGCTTCATCGACTCCAATAATTAGGGACAAGCTTCGCTCTCAACGGTGTTCGACGGACGTCCTCGTCCGTCGCATTGCAAAAGTAGCCCATTTCGACACCGCGTGGACGTCCATCTTACATTCGTCGGGCCCAACCCCAATTCCCAAGCGTGACAAGGTACTGGGGACGCGGCATGCTCGACCCACCCGTTCGCCACATCCAAATGCTCGCCAAGTCGTTCCAGGGCAGGTTGACCGCGAGCCTTCGACGCCGTAAACCAAGAGCATTGAAGGACCGGTTCGTCTCCCCATCAGAGGCGGCTTCAGCCGGTCGCGTTTCAAGCGGCGTTTGCGCGGGCAGTCACCTCGTGGCTTCCGTCCGTAGCGACTGCCAAACTCACTCCCAACGGGATGGAAACAGGGCGATGGATTCTCCGACAATCAAACGTGCCTTGATCAGTGTCAGTGACAAGTTCGGTCTGGAAGGATTCGCGCGGGCGCTTGTGGATGCCGGCGTCGAGATCTACAGCACCGGTGGAACTGCCAGGCATCTGCAGGACGAGGGAATCACGGTACGGGAAGTCTCGACTTACACAGGTTTCCCCGAAATGATGGATGGACGGCTGAAGACGCTTCATCCCAAGGTTTTCGGCGGCATTCTGGGGCGTCATGACCGTGATGACGACATGACGTCGTTGGCCCAGCACGACATCGTTACGTTCGAGTTGGTCGTGGTGAATCTCTATCCTTTTGAGGCCACGGTTCGCCGCGAAGGGGTCACGAAAGAGGAAGCGATTGAGCAGATTGACATTGGCGGCCCCAGCCTGGTGCGCGCGGCGGCCAAGAACCACGCCTTCGTGACGGTGGCCACCCATCCGGAACAATACGCCGCCATCCTCAAGGAAATCGCGCAACAGGGAGCCACGACGCCCGCACTTCGCCAACGCCTGGCAGGTGACGCTTTTTCGCACACGGCGGCCTATGATCGCGCCATTGCCGACTTCTTCCTCTCACTCGAACCGGGCAACCTGCTGCCTCCATCACTCCACCTGTGCCTGAAACGCAAAGAGATGCTGCGGTACGGCGAGAACCCCCACCAGCAGGCAGCCCTGTACGCTCAGGAGGAGACATGCGGGCCCAATGTGGTCAGCGCACATAAGTTGAATGGAAAAGAGCTCTCCTATAACAACCTGATGGACCTGGACAGCGCCTTGGCAATCGCCCGCTCGTTGCCCGATGCTGGCGCCGTGGTGATCAAACACACGAATCCGTGCGGGGCAGCTTCCGCTGACTCGTTGGCCCTGGCGACACGTCGCGCTCTCGATGGCGATCCGGTCAGCGCTTTTGGATCGGTGCTCGGGTTCAATCAAGTGGTCGATGAGGCGACAGCCGAAATACTGGCCACGCCGGGACTGTTTGTGGAGGCAATTGTGGCGCCCGGATTCGACCCTGCGGCGTTGGAGATCCTGACCACGCGTCCCAAATGGAAACACAACGTGCGTTTGATGGAAGTTGGTGAGTTGGATCGGACACCGGTGGCGATCCACTACCGACACATCGACGGCGGTCTGTTGGTGCAACAATCGGACGTGGACCGTGACGACGAAACGCAATGGAAGGTGGTCACGAGAACCCAACCCAGTGACGCGCAATTGGAGGAACTTCGGTTTGCCTGGACCGTGATGCGCCACGTTAAGTCGAACGCTATCGTGCTCTGCAAAGATCGTATGCTGTGCGGTGCCGGTGCGGGGCAGATGAGCCGTGTGGATTCGGTCAACATCTCCATTCGCAAAGCAGGTGATCGTGCCTCTGGGTGCGTGTTGGCCTCCGACGCATTCTTCCCCTTCCCCGATTCCATCGAGCAGGCAGCCGCGGCAGGCATCGTCGCTATCATCCAACCCGGTGGCTCGCGCAAGGATCCGGAAGTGATCGCTGCCTGCGATGAACTGGGGATGCCGATGATTTTCACCGGCCGACGACACTTCAAACATTAAATCACGCCGCAGCCCGTTGAGGTGTCGGCTCAGTGCGGCTTGAATGCCCGACGATCGGCCGGCCTCGGTGCATGGCGGCAATTCGCGATACAAGACACGGTGAGACTGTGGCGACGATCCTCGACAAGATTGTGGCGGTCAAACGACGGGAAATTGACGCGGCGAAACAGAGGCGACCTGCACGTGAGTTGCAGGCGGCGGTGGCTGACGCCCCACCCGTGCGTCCCTTTGAGCTGGCACTCGCCGGCACAGGTCCGATCAGGCTGATCGCTGAAATCAAGCGGGCCAGCCCCTCCAAGGGCGTGATCCGGGCGGACTTCCATCCCTTGGAAATAGCCCAAATTTATCAGCGACATGGAGCGTCGTGCCTGAGCGTGCTGACCGATCGCGCGTTTTTTCAGGGCGGCCTGGGAATCCTGCAGAGCGTTCGTCAGGAATGCTCCCTTCCGGTGCTTCGCAAGGACTTCATTCTAGATGCCTACCAGGTTCTCGAAGCGCGGATGGCCGGTGCCGACGCCGTACTGTTGATTGCCGAATGCCTTGAACAAGACCAGTTGCAGGCTCTACACGTCGCGATTTGCGAACTCGGCATGGCCGCCCTGGTCGAACTCTATGAACCGCAAAACTTGGATCGTGTTTTGGATATCGGCGCGACATTGATCGGCATTAATAATCGCGACCTGCGCACTTTCGTCACCGACTTGGAACATACGGTCCGCTTGCGCCAGCAGATCCCCAATGACCGTATCGTGGTTGGCGAAAGTGGTATTCGCAGGCGTGAGGACGTTCTCCGGCTGCAGCAAGCTGGAGTGCAGGCCATGCTCGTAGGTGAACGACTCATGGCCGACGAAGACATCGGCCGCGCAGTCACGACGCTGCTGGGAACCGGTGAACCGTGAACACTCCGCTGACGGCCGCCGGTCACCGCGCCTACGGAACTCAGCCCGGCAGCCTGGGACAGTGCTGGATCCACATTGCCGACCAACGGGCGCCCAGGCGACCGCAGCGACGACGACGCCCAGCTGGCCCGGCCCGTGCTGAGCCCCCCGGGGGTGCTGAGATGCCGGTAGCGCTGGTTCGCGATTTTGCCTGAAGCGGGTGCCGCCGCCGCGACGAATCAGTTGATTGGGCCCGCAGTTGATCGCCGCGACGACTCCTGGACCGAGAAAAACTTGCGTAGCGGCCAGCTGACGCTGCAGCTATGATGTGAATGGAAGCGGCCGAAAGCCCCCACCCTGGGATGTCAGGAAACCGGGTGGCGGGACACGAACGGTCGGGAAACGTCATTGGCCAACCATCTGGCTGGCGTTGCGGGTTCGGCGCCCCCTCGGTCGGTTCTGCCGGGCAACTGGGTCGCCCGACCCCTGGCCGACCACCACGAATCCAAGCAGGCACGATCGCGATCAGGTCGCAGATTTGGGATGCTCCAGCTTGGATGGGATCCCAGATTCGCAATCGACCTCACTGGCAGGGAGTGACCATCATGCCGCGAATTATCGAATCGCTGTCCACCATCAACAGCCTGATTCGCACTGGCCTGGCTGTCCTGGCTGTGGGGCTGCTGGGAGCCGGTGGGTATTACGGTTATCGCACGTACAACGCCAGTGATCTGGCCATCCAGGAGAAAGACCAGGAACTGGCCAGCATGAAAGACCAATTGCGTCAGAAGCAGAGCATGGTGCTGCAGCAGCAAGAGGCTCTGGCGGCCAAGGCTGAGCAGATTGCCGGACTCAACGAAGACGTCCGGCAAAAGGCCGAGAAGATCCAGAAACTGGACACGGCTCTGAGGCTGCTCAAGGTGAATCACCGGGTTGCCTGGCTGACGGTCTTGGAGCAGGACAAAGATCCCGAAACCGGCGAGCTCTATACGATTGGCCAGTTTGTGGAGGTGAACGACAAGGGCGAAACATTGGGCGCAGCGCGGCAGTTCCGCATCAAGGGTGACGTGATTTACGTGGACAATTGGGTCGTGAAATTTGATGACAAGTATGTGGAGCAAGCGGAAATCGAGCGTTCCACATCACTCGTCCTGTTCCGCCGCATCTTCGGTGAATCGCAGACTCCCAATGAGGGAATCCAGCTCGATACGGTGGGAAGCCGTCCACAGGCGTACGCCAATGGAAGTCAGATGTCCGAATTTGAACAACGGATCTGGGACGATTTCTGGACCATCGCCAACGACGAGACGAAAGCCAAGGAGATGGGCATCCGCGCAGCCCACGGTGAAGCTCCCTCGATGAAGCTTCAGAAAGGGAAGTCGTACAAGATTCAGCTGCGAGCTTCGGATGGATTGTCGATCACGCCGGACTCGGGACCGCCACCGATTACCGGCAAACCAGCTGCCTGAGAGGGGGCGATACGCCACATCTTGCCACGCAGCGGCATCCCAACTCGCCGCGAATCGAAGTTCGCCAACCGCCTGCTCCAGAGGGCGCGAAGACAGCTCCCACGTGCCGGGTCAATTCCAGCTCGTTGTGCGACGAGCAATGTCGCACCTTGACGATGGCCCCGACTGGCTCCGCTTCACGAGCTGCTCGGCTCTTGTTCCCTGAGCAGCTGCAGTAACTTTGCTCGGAGCTGTTTGATTTTCAACCCCAAGGGGAGCAAAATCCGGTGCTCATCGACGTTGGCACGCCGGATATGGTCCTTGTTCGAGCGGTTCACTAACAGGATGGCAGGCAGGTGACTGGTCACCTCTGCTTCTCCAAAAGCGTTGAAAGCGTCAACTGCCTCGTCGCCAAGTTCACCTGCCGAGAAAATCACGCAGTCGGCCAACGGCTCCGGGTCCAAATGCTCATCAAATCGTTGCCTGGCACGTTCCGGGTTGCCGAAAACCAGGACTCGATAACCACGTTTCTTCAGCGCGTCGCGGATCGCATCCTGCATCCCGACGCTCGATTCGACGAGCATGACAGTTCGATCTTCACCTTCCCGCTCCACCGACGTATCGCTTCCCGCAAACGTATCTTCGGGTACTTCGGATGATGCTTCGGGCCGCGAAACGAGCACTCCCGCGTCACCGGACTTGACGCGTTTGATGACGTGATTGAGTTCTTCAAGCATCTCGCCCGGCGATTGGAACCGTCGCTCCGGCTTCAAATCCATCGCGCGATTGATGAAAGCGATCACATAATTCGGCAAGTCGGGAACTTCCTGGCTCAGCGATTTCACATCTCGATACCGAGCGACGCTGAGCCGTTTAATGCGATCTCGCGTTTCATGAAGTGGCGATACTCCCGAGAGCATGTGGTAGAGCATGCAACCGGTGAAATAAATGTCGCTGCGAGGATCGTTCTTGCGCACGCCGGTGATGCGTTCCAAACCCGCATAGTCGATACTGCGGGGGTTCGGCGCGGCCGCAATCGCTTCTTCAGTCATGTCGGCCGAAATAGCCGCCAGACCGAAATCGACAAGCTTGGCGCGCCCGTGGCTGGAAATCAGCACGTTTGACAGTTTCATGTCACGGTGCGTCACGCCTTTGCCAATGGCATAATGCAGACCAGCCAATACGTCGCCCATCAGACGCAGCGAGACCATCAATTCCAGCCTTTTGCGGACCTTGATGAAATCACGCAGGTTCTGGCCCTCAATGAAGTCCATCACCATGAAAGGCCGACGACGCTCCTCCAACACCTCGTACACCGGCACAATGTTCGGATGACGCAGCGGCATGACCATCCGCGCTTCACGCAAGAACTGCTCGGTCGTGACCTGGTCTTCCGCATAGCGGTTCCGCAACACCTTGACCGCCCGGTCCCGCGCCGCAGCTCGATGTGTGGCGCGGTAGACGCGAGCAAATGTGCCCGCACCCACCATGTACAACACCTTGTAATTGCCGTAAAAGTACCCCTCTCGCTTGCCACCCAAAATCCGATCGACCTGAAAATTGGTGAGCAATTCACGGCGTACCATCAGTCCGGTGAAACGATCTAACGGAACTTCGCGACTGCCGATTTCCCCCCAAATGGATTCCAGTTGGTGTGAGTCGACAAGGTCGTAGTCAAAGGCCCGCTGAGCGAATTTTTCCGCCGTCATTTCGGCCATCGATAAACGGTGCTCCTAGTCAAGAGTTGGCTCGGCTGCCCCACCACGATCCGACGCCAGCAAAGGATGCCGCACTTCATCGTATTCGACATTGCCCGGGGAAGCAACTTAGCCCCTCTTTCCCCGCCCGCCTCACTCTGCCTGACCCTCGCCACCCGTCTGATTCCGGTAAGCGTCGCGCTCGCGCCGTGTCGCCTCCAAATCAAATACCAAGTACTTCATGTCCAACCGCAGTTGGCTCAACGCCTCCTGGACCAGCGTCAAAATACGACGGCGACGACGTGTGCTTTCCACCACACGCGCCAGGACCGGATCAATCTGCGTCCGGAAATTGGCTGGCAAAGCGGCAATCATCTGGCCCAGCTCAATAATGTCCTTCGGGAGCTCGTCGGTCTGGGGCGCGGAAAATCGAGGTGCGGTACTCATCAGCGTCGTCTCCTGGAGGTTGGTGGTGTGATGTGAGCTAGAGATGCAGACCGTGTGCCAATTCTCCCAGAGGACACCACAGATCGCCACAACTAACTACGCACCAACGGGTTACAGACATAGCCGAAGTCTCCGCCTGGCGATGTCGGTCGCCAGAACGCATCATGGTTGATCTGGCCGCACATCGCAAATCCTGATACAAGCTGGCTTTACGTCCGAATTACCGGCAGTTTCAGCAGGGTGACTTTTCACCACCTCGCGCCGCCGACGTAACCAATTCTAACGACTCAAAATAACGAACGAACCACTTTGCTGGCCCGCTGGCCGGAATGATCGCAGGCATGGATATCTTGACACGAAGACCGCCGACCCGCCGCATTGGTTACCTTTTCCGCCCTGGCTTCGCGCTGCGGCACACCAGGTACACGCGGGCCACCGTGTTGTGGGAGATCACCGCTCTCCTAGCGACACTATTGGTCTGCGCCCAACCGGTTCATGCCCAGTTGTTCGACTCGCACGAGGCGTTGGAAACGAGCTGGAAGATCGCTGACCACGATTGTACACTCCGCTTGCTCGAACACGCACGGACCTTCGAGCAAGCCCATTCCGGTCAGGTGAGTGAGTGCGTTCGGTTCTCCGCCGGGACCGGTACGTACGTGCACCTGGTGCATCCCTTGCCCGCGTCCCGCGTCATCGACGAACTGACGATCAGCGTGTGGGTCAAAGCGAGCCACCCTGGTTTGCAGATCTCCGCGCGCGTGATTCTCCCACGATCTAGCGACCCACACACTGGCGGACCTCTTTCCACACTCATCCGCGGCCCGGCATACCAGCAAGCTGAGAAGTGGCAGAAGCTTACCATTGAGCTGCCCGAGAAGCTTCTGACCCGTCAATTGCCGTTGCTGCGGGATCAGTTCGGCTCGGATATCAGCCCGCGCGAAGCGTACATCGACCTGTTGGTGCTCAATGCCTACGGGGGAGCGGGCCAGACACAGGTCTGGTTGGACGATCTGGAGGCCACTGGTCAGGTTCTTGCGGAGACTGCCAACGCGGGGCCGCGAAAACACGTCTCCTGACTCGACGGCTTCCCGGCCCGGCTCCATTCCAGAGGAAGTCAGCACGACGAAAAGCCAGCCCGCGCCCGGTTTAGTGGGATCGGTACTGGTCGCCGCAGGCAGGCCGCAATTGATACGGGCGATTGACGCCCGTGGCGAACCGTTCGCGTGGCTCAGATCACTCGGCTTCAACGCGGTGCGTCTCGAGGCTCCCCCCACCGTAGAGCAGTTACGGGAAGCCGAGGAGTGTGGCATCTGGCTGATCGTCCCCCCTCCGACCAGCCAATCGCCGGACGAATACGGGACGTCCTTGCTGCAGATTCTGGCCTGGGATCTGGGACGTCAACTGGCGACCGAGCAGGTTGAGCTGACGCGACGCTTGGCACAGAGACTGCGCAGCGTGCCGGATGAAAGTAAGCGTGTCATCATCTGTTCGCCCGCCCAGGAAACCTGGCAATACAGTCGCATGGCCGACCTGATCGTGCTCGAACCGCCCGGTCCCAACAACTCACTTCCTTTGAGCGATTATGGCATGTGGTATGCGCAACGTTCGCGTCTGGCGCGAATGGGCACGCATTTCTGGGCGTCCATTCCCACTCAAATCGCGCCGCCGTTGGCTGAGCAGATGGTGGCCCTGGGACGCGACAGCCTGGTGCCGATGAGCCTGGAGCCGGAACAACTGCGGCTGCTGGTCTACCACGCGTTTGCCTCGGGCGCCCGGGGTTTGTTGTTCCGGTCCGATTCCCGGCTGGACGACACCGACCGCCTGACTCAATTGCGGGCCAAATCACTCCAACGCATCAACCAGGAGCTGGTCGTTCTTGAACCGTGGGCGGCGACCGGCGAGTACGACGGAGAACTGGACACGGGCGACGAAAGCGTCCGCGCGAGCGTATTGAAAACCGACCGCTCCCGACTGTTGCTGATAATCCGGCGCGTGACTGATCAGCAGTACGTAGCCGGCTCGTACAACGAGCATGCGGTTTCGTTGGAGGTGCCGGGAGTCCCGGATACCGACGAGGTCTATCAGGTCGGCGAGGATGGCTTGCGACGGATCGCGCAGCAGCGCCGCACTGGTGTGCGTGTGACGCTGGAGAAGCCGCGTCTCATCACTGCCATCGTCATCACCCAGGACCAACAAGTAATCAACTTTCTGGCGGGACAAACCGCAGCCTTACGCCGTCAGCAAGATCAACTAGTGGGTGAGATCGCCGCCGACTTGTACTCGGCCGTGGTGGAAACCCAGCAACAACTTCTGGAGCTGACATCTGCCGCGGGGCTCGCACGGCCGTCTACAGAAAGCCAGTCCCTTTCTCAGGCCCGAAGTGAGTTACAGCATTTCCAGCAGCTGGTCGAGGGTGGTGGGCACGACCGAGCCTACGAGTTCCTGCAGCGCGGCCTGCGACAGTTAGCCTTGACTCGCTATCAAGATTGGAAGCTGGCGACCGATTCTTTTCCATCGCCGGTGGCAAGTCCACTCTGTGTCAGCTTTTTCTCGTTGCCACAGCATTACGCCTTGGGCCAACGCTTGCGTGGCGCCGCATGGGGCCCCAACGCACTGGCCGGTGGAGACTTTGAGAATCTCTCGTTGCTCACATCAAGCGGTTGGAAGAATCTGGCTAGTACTTCTCCAGACTTGACCAGCGGCGTCGAACTGTCGCTGCACACGCCTCACGCGGGTCGCACCGCGCTGCGGCTCCAGTGCTGGCCCATCGACACGGCCCAGGCACCGACCGTGATCGAGACACCACCCGTTGCCATCACCAGTGCGCCTGTGCCGGTCCGCGGAGGGCAGATCGTGCGAATCCACGGTTGGGTCCGCGTTCCCGATCCAATCGGCGGAAGCATGGACGGCTTGCTGATCTACGACTCGCTGACTGGGATGCATCTTGCGGAGCGGGTACTGCACACCAACGACTGGCGTGAATTCACGTTCTATCGAGCGGCACCGCGCGACGGGAACGTCACTGTCACTTTCGCGCTATCCGGCATGGGAGAAGCCTGGCTCGATGACGTCACCATGTGCCTGCTCAGTCCATCAGGCTCTCAGGCACAGCTGCCTGCCGCGCCGCGACGATGACTTCATGACTCAAAGTACAAACCTTTCCGCCCTTGCCAAGGGATCCAAGGCCGGAACAGCCCGTGATTTCGCCCATTCGCACCGCAGTGAGTTTCGGACCCTTTCCGACGGGAAACGAGCCACAGAAACACGTCTTTGCCGGCTACATGGACCGCGTGACTTACAGTTTGACCTCATGAGTTCTCGGGAGCCACGACAGATGACGTTGCTGCCCCGCAGCCTTGACTTGGCTACGAGAATGGATTCTCCTAAGTTGGACGTTGCCGGCAGCGCAAAGTGACGGCGGTATCTTGCCGCCCTGCCGTGGCAGGATGCCGCAGCTACAAACATGCTGAAACTTGATTTCAGGTCTGTTGATGTGCCACTGATGTTGCCAGTGCTCAAGAGTCAACAATTCCGGTGAGGCAGCACTGGCACCGTCTCTGGCACCCGGTTGCTCAGCTTGGACATTGTACTCGACTGTTGGGAGCGTGATGAATTTGCACGATGTCAATCCCATGTGGCTGGCCCTGCCGGCCATCGTGGTCTTTGCCGCGTTATGCCTGATCACCTGGCAATGGGTGGCGTCGCAGTCGCAAACCCAAGCAGCCTCCCGCCCCCGATTTGGAGATCGACGTTAGTCGCCTGGATAGCACTGGGCCGCCGGAGGAAGGACCGGGGCTGGAATTTTACGGCACGCCGGTGCGTTTGGCCGTTGTCGTGGTTGCTCCCGGCGGACGTGGTGGCGAATTGCCGCCTCCCGATGTGCTCCCGGGGCTAATGGAGCAAATCGTACCGGGCATGACAGTGATCGTCGCTCAGCACAAACCGCTGATTCTGCGCTGGCCTGCACAACTCAGCTCCCACGGGTTTGCTCAATCGTTCTTCAATAAGGTCGCCCTGCCCGGAACGCGGGGAAAGGGCACGCCTTGGTGCAGCATTGCGGGCAAGACGCAGGTGGGAAATCGGTTCTTCCTCGTCGGGCTGGTATTTTCGTCCGGGTCGGCAAACAGTTTGAGCCAGGTGATGGTGCAGCACGAAGGCCAGTGGCTCGATATCCTGCGTATACGAGGCGTATGAGAAGATGCCCCACAACAGGTCGCGGCAGCAGCTGCGTGACGACGCCAAGGCTATCTGGCTGGCCGGGGTCAAGGCAGTCGCCAGCGATCGTCTGGTGCGCGAAAACGTCCAGGTCGAGGGGGATACGCTCCGCCTCGTGGATCAGATCGTGCCACTCGATGGGGTGCGCCAGATATGTGTCGTCGGCGCGGGAAAAGCGGGAGCCGGCATGGCGGCCGGACTGGAAGCCGCTCTCGGGTCCACGCTCGTGCAACAGAAGCAGCTTTCGGGATGGGTGAACGTGCCGGCTGATTGTGTTCGACCTTTGCGGCGCATCACGTTGCACGCGGTGCGCCCCGCTGGCGTGAATGAACCGACCGCTGAGGGAGTGCATGGCTGCGAAAGAATCCTGCAGCTGGTTGGAACACTCACTCGACACGACCTTTGTATCTGCCTCCTCTCGGGTGGCGGCTCAGCCCTGTTGCCCGCCCCCGCTCTCGGCATCTCGCTTCACGACAAGCTGGTCGTCACCAAACATCTTAGCGCTGCGGCAAACATCACTCAACTCAATACCGTGCGAAAACAACTGAGCCGAATCAAGGGCGGTGGGCTGGCCAGGGCATGTCAAGCCGGTCGCATGATCACCCTGATCATTTCCGGACGTCCTGGGTGATCCACTCGATGTCATTGCCTCAGGCCCCACGGTTGCCAGCACAACCACCGCCCACGACGCCATCGACATTCTGCGACAATTCCCCCTGGATGACCGTCAGGTGGCGAAGACCGTGCTTGCGTATCTTCACCACCGGGCAGCGGGAAATGCCCAGGCGGCGGAACCTCTCGCCAGCGCCGTGTCGAATTATGTCATCGGCAATAACGCCTTGGCCGTCGATGCTGCCGGAGTGGAAGCAGAGCTTCGAGGCTATTCGCACGCCATGCTGGCTGCTCGGTCGCTGGAAGGCGAAGCTGAAGCGGTGGGCAGACACCTGGCCAACATGGCTCGCCACATGCGCCATGAGCCTGGTCCCGACTGCCTGATCACCGGTGGTGAACCGACTGTCACGCTGATCGATATCGCTCAGCGCGGCATGGGCGGCCGCAATCAGCAACTCGTGCTCTCGGCGCTGCACGAATTGACTCGAGAGCCCTTCCCCACGGCTGACGCCAGCCCCATGCATGGACTGTTGATCCTGTCGGGCGGCACCGATGGCGAAGACGGACCGACCGACGCTGCCGGCGCGTGGGCCGACGACCTGCTGGCCGAACGGGCTCAACAACGCCACATGGATGCGGCCGATTACCTCCGCCGCAATGATGCGTATCACTTCTTCGATCCGCTCGGTGGGCTGATCAGAACCGGCCCCACTCATACGAATGTTTGCGATCTGCGTGTGGTGCTGGTTGACCGCCGGGAGGAGGTGAGGGGGTGAGGGGCTACGTGGCAGCGCTCTGCGCCTGGATCGCGGTGATGGCGACCGTGTTCACCACGTCGGTGACGCTACAGCCTCGACTCAAGTCGTTCACCGGCTTATTGAGTCCCTGGAGCACAGGACCGATCGCGACTGCTCCCGCAGTGCGCTGCACGGCTTTGTAAGTGTTGTTGCCGGTGTTCAAGTCAGGGAAGACAAACACGGTTGCGCGACCGGCCACGATGCTGTCGGGCAGCTTTTTCTGGGCCACCGTGGGGTCGACCGCCGCGTCATATTGAATCGGTCCATCGATGACCAGATCAGGCATTCTCGAGCGGACCAACTGCGTGGCGGTGCGCACTTTGTCCACATCGCTTCCGTGCCCCGATTCTCCCGTCGAATAGGACAGCATCGCGACGCGTGGTGAAATGTCAAACATTTCCGCCGTCTGCGCTGAACTGATGGCAATATCAGCAAGTTGTTCCGCCGTCGGGCGGGGAATGACGGCACAGTCGCCGTAGACCAGGACGCGATCTTCCAGACACATCAGGAAAACGCTCGAGACCACCGAGATGCCTTCCCGAGCGCGGATGATCTGAAACGCCGGTCGGATCGTGTCGGCGGTGGTATGCGTGGCCCCCGAGACCATACCCTGTGCGAAATTCTTGTGGACCATCATCGTGCCGAAATAGGTCGCATCGTGAACCAGATCGCGGGCCTGTATTTCGGTCAGACCCTTGTGCCTGCGCAACTCGACTAGCTCGGCAGCGAATTCGGCGTGCCAGGGGGACTGATTCGGATCGATAATCCGCGCCCCGGACAGATCAAGTCCCAACGACGCCGAACGTTCGCGCACTTCGGGTTCCGCTCCGAGTATCGTGATGTCGACAACTTCGCGCTGCAGCAGAATCTCCGCGGCTCGCAAAATCCGCTCGTCATTCCCTTCCGGCAGGACGATATGCCGTCGCTGGCGTTTGGCGCGTTCGATCAGCTCATATTCGAACATTAACGGAGTGATGCGCGACGATCGCACTACCTCGATGCGCTGCTCCAACCGCGTCACATCGACGTGCGACTCGAACATCCCCAGTGCCGTGGCGATTTTGCGGGGGTTATCCGGGGTGATCACCGCCGGCACCGCACTGATTCGCAAGGCGGTGGCAAACGTGTCGGCAGCAACACGGACAATCGGGATGGGCAGACGGTGGAGGCCGTCAATCAGCTTCCGCACGGCAGGTGCCGGCGGCTGCTCGCCGGTCAGCACCACACCGGCAATGTGAGGAAACGTTTCCGAAAAAACCGCCATCAAACTGGCTAACAGCACATCGGCGCGATCGCTGGGCGTAATGACCAACGTCCCTTCGCTCAAGTATTCCAGAAACTGCGGAACATGCATGGCCGCAACTTTATAGTCTTGCACGACGCGCGACAGTCCATCCACTCCCTCATACAAACACTCCGCCTGCAACTCTCGCGCAATTTCGCCTAATGTCGGTTTCGCCAAGATGGGATTGTCGGGGACCACGAACGCCGGATCGTCAAACGGCCACGCGTCACGCAAGTGCTCGCCCACGCGGGCGGCGTCCGCTTCATTGACTCGATTCACGATCGTCGCGGCAATCGTACATCCCAGCTCCTGAAACTCGTGCCGCGCGGATCGTGCTGACTCCAACACCTCCGCCTCTCGCCGCCCGTGCCCGTTGGTCACGATCAGCACCGGGCAGCCCAGATGATTGGCCACTTCCGCGTTGAAATCATATTCAAAAGCCGTATTGAGCCCGGCGAAGTCGGTTCCCTCGCAGACCACAAAATCACATTGCCGCTGCACTTCACGATACCGCGACAAAATCCGCTTCAGCAGGTGGCTGTCATTACCGTCAGCCACCGCCTGACGCGCTTCCACGTGCCGCACGCCGTACAACTGCTCCCGCGGTAAACGAATGTTATAGCGACCGTGAATCAACTGGATGTGGCTGTCCGCGTTGGGACCAGAGTGCACGACCGGGCGAAAGAAACCCAGGTTTTCCACGCGACGGGACAAAAGGTCCACAACACCAAGTACCACCAGCGACTTGCCACTGTTGGGCTCCATTGCCGCAATGTAAAGTCCCTTTGACATGGCTCGGCCTCTTCTATGGAAAGAATCCGATGGCCCGGAGTTCCTACCCCGTCTAATGGTAACCGTTGCCGGATATGCCTGACATCCGTTCTTCATCGCAATCTTGATCACTCGACTGTTTGACTTTGACTCCCACCGCCCTGTGCGGTGGGTGAATCTGACTGGCAGGCTACCCGGACCGCCCCACAAGGCTCCCTTTCTCACCCACTTCGCCGCCGGCGGCGGCGAAGTGGGTGAGAAAGGGAAGAGGAAAAGGGGCTCATCGCTGTAGCTGATCAGTCAGATTCACCGCGTGAGGCGGGCTGGACGGGGTCTTGTTTGCGAAATCAAACCGTCGAAATCATAATCTTGATCTTAATCTAAGCCGGGTTAGCTGGTGAGATAGCAATACAAACGGCCCTTCACCCGCAGAGGAGTGAAGGGCCGTACTCGCGTCAGGAACAAAGCCGAGTCGGTGCCTGCCAATCGGGCACGGACTCAGTCCCACCACCATTGACCTTCCGGCAAATCCGTCAATGAAATCTGCTTCTGGGCCTGAGAAACCTTGCCACCCTCGTCCGGCAGCCGGTTCTCTTGTGACACCGCCTCCAGGGGCCGCATTTGGACACCGCCACCGATAGGTGTCATAATCGCATTGCCCTTGACAACCACATTCACAGCAGACTCGACGTGCCTGGGTACCGCACACGTCTCGACCGGATACCGCGACTCGTCGCCCAGCACACCCAGATCCCAGCCCGACTGCTGATAGTAGTCCTGAGCCTGAATGAATGCCGCCGCGACTGCAATGTCGACCAGATTGCGAAGTTGAGCATAAACCGGCTCGCGATTGGCAAGGTTCGGATACTGCTCGGTGAAAGACTTGCAGAATACCTGGCTGGCCCGGCTCTGAGCGTCTCCCTTAGAGCGCGTTCCACCTGCAGCAACCAACTCCTGCGCACCAACCAGTTTCACACCCCACCCTTCCATTCCCATGGCCAATCCGTCGTCGGAAACCCGGATGCACTTGTAGTCGGGAACAAAGTACCAACGGACCAACGCGTTGCGAGCGAGCGATGACGCCGTCGCCGCGGAAATGAAACTGGCGATCTTTACCGGTGGCTGTTCCAGCCCGATTCCGATCAGTTTCATGCGGTAATCAGCTTCGACCAGCACCTGAGCGAAATGCGTTTCCGGCGCAATGCCTTCCACGGTGACCGTCTGCAGTCCCAACTGTTGACGCAGACCGCTGGCAAAACCAGCCGGATTGCTCGCCACCAACGGAGCCGTAGCTCTCTTGAGAAACGCGTTGAGATTCGCCAGGCCTTCCTGCGTCGGATCGATCGAGACGCCGATCAGATTCAATTTACTGCCACCCGGCGGATAGGCACGCAACGCCGTGGCCAGATCCTGAAGCTCAAGAACCGGACGCCCAGTTGTCAAACCTCGTACGCGGCCCACCGTGTCCTCCGCGTATCCTTCAGCCGGACCCGCCAAGACAATATCACCCGTTTCCGGATAGAAAAAGACATATTGGACTCGCAACATCCCGGCCAGGTACTTCATGTCGTCAGGAATCGGTTCGCCGTTAGCGATTTGATCGGCAACCGCTTTCTCCAAGCGATTGAGCGAGATCTTGCGCAAGTTGCTCGGTTTGGAAAGCTTTGGGTCCAGCGACGCCCTGGCCTCTTCGAAAATGCGTTTGGCTCGCAACCCACCGGGGTCTGCCACGCGCCGCACTTTCAGCACGCCCTGGGCGTCAATCACGACACCCGCTCCTTGGTTGCCGGCAATATTGCCGCCCTGACCGCCGCCTAGACCGCCACCGAGACCACCCCCGAGACCACCCCCGAGACCACCCCCGAGACCACCCCCTAAGCCGCCCTGCGCGTCAGCGGACGTCGGGGCCAAAGCCATCAGTAGCAAAGCGGCCACACACAGGACATCGCGAATTCGTCGTCAACACCAGTCCATATTTGTCACCTCAGACTCTTCTTTCTTCTTGGGCCATCTTGCGTAAACTAAGGCCAATACACGTGTTTAGTTCAGGCCTGCCAACTCGGCACGCCGTGGAAATTCCCGTCATCACGCCACATCACCCGATCAGCGTCGATCAAAATCGCATCCACGAGTGCTTATCAATACGAATTATGGCAGATGCCACACATCACTCAATATGTTTGCGGGACCCGGCAAACCATTTTTCTCCCAGTCGCTCCTCTGTGCCAGCCCATCGGAGTAGGCGATCGCATGACCGGTGCATTCAACTACTGGTGAATTATGACGTTAACGATTGAAATGAACAAACTTGTCACCAAGAAAACGAGATCCCGTATTCCGATCTTAGTCCTCGCGAATCGCCATGGCAAGCAATATCGCTTGTATTCCCCCCATGCATACCCCCCGGTTGCGCTGGCAGTCAGTGGGGAAGGGGATGAGAGGGTGATGAGGTGAGGGGGTGTGAGGAACGGGCCGGCATCCTCGCGCAAGGAAAGCGTCTTTCGGGGCCGGAGGAAACGTCGAACATCGAACGTCAAACGTCGAACTTCCAATGAAGAAGCCTGGCGGATGAAGTCGAAAGCCCGTGGGACGCGAGATGCGCGTGGAGAATCGGCGCCAGTCTGCGTACCGTGATGCCGCGTCGCCTGACGCAACCCGATTCTCCCCACTCTCATTCGACGTTCGATGTTCGACGTCTGAAAACCATCGGGGTACACCCCATCACCCCACACCTAATCACCCCATCACCTAATTGGACAGCGCCACTTTCACTTTTGAGATCATCTTAAGGGCTTATTAACAGTGGCTTTATCGCCACCGGGCTGGTCCCGGTGGTAGAGCGTTTGACAACTACCGTCGATCTTGGCCACCCAGGAGTTTCCTTGCTGCCGGCCCTCGCCGCCTCCGGCGGCGAGGGCCGGCAGGAAGGTTCGTTTTTCGGCTGCCAGAGTAGTCACCAAACGTAGAACCACCGGGACGAGCCCGGTGACGAAGGACTGTTACGGAGACACGAGTTACGCACATCCATCGCTGCAAGATGGCGCTGTACACCTCCTCACCCCCTCACCCGCCGCCCCTGACTGCCATTGCCGTTTCCATTGGACGGCTTGGGGGGCGTGGTGATCAGCTGGTAATAGCCGGGGCCGAGCAGATCATCGATGCGTTGCCGCAATTCGGGCGTGACGTCCAATTGCAGGCGCTGCGACTTGAGGTGGACGCGGCTGCCGTCATCCAGATTCAGCACGAGTTCCAAGTCCCGATTGCCTGGATAGCCGCGCACGATTTCCCGGACTTTGCGCAGGACGTCATCCCCGTGGATCTTCTGATCGACCCGAATCACGACACCACTGGTATAGCGCGAATCGAGTTGTTCCATCGGAATCAACTCATTAACGACCAGGTTAGCCTCATCCCCACCACGTTTGTCGACGACGCCGCGGACCAGAAGAATGGCATCGGGCTTGACCAATTCGCCATATTTCAGAAAGTCGTCGGGCCACAAGATGCAGCGTACGGCGCCGTGCATGTCCTCCAAATCGAAATTGGCATACTTGGTGGCGGTGGCGCCCGGTCGGACTTTTCTGACGTGGGCCAATTTGATGGCGCTGAGCATCCCGCCCAGGATGACCTCTGCCCGATGCGGCATCTCCGCCAGGCTGTTTGTGGTGTGTGAGCAGAAGGTGGAGAGCGCCTTTTCGTATTCCGCCAAAGGATGGCTGGACAAGTAGAACCCGAGTACTTCTTTCTCCATGGCCAGGCGTTCTCGCTCCTCGATTTCAGGCACGTCCGGCAGCGCCGCACAGCTCACCTCTTCCTCAGGCTCCATGTCTCCGAACAGGCTCTTTTGGCCGCTGCGCCGATCGGCCAGCGCGGCAGCTCCTGCCTGAAGAGCGCGATCGGCGACGGCCAGCAACTGGGACCGTTTCACTCCCAGCGAATCGAACGCTCCAGCTTTGATCAAGGTCTCAATGGTTGAACGATTGCAGGCGCCCGCGTCAACGCGTTCACAAAAATCAAACAGATCGCGAAACGGTCCCTCCTTTTCCCGTGCGGCAACAATCGCCTCGGCCGCGCTACCGCCACAGCCTTTGACGGCCGCCAGGCCGAAGTGGATCTTTCCATCCCGGACAGCGAACTCGACGTGCGAGGCGTTGACATCGGGGGGAGCGATTTCGATGTTCATCCGTGTCGCATCATCCATGTGTTCGACTAGCGCATCCTTGCGCATGAAATTCCGCCCCGGTATATCTCCCGAAAGGAGGGCGGCCATGAACTCCACGGGATAATGTGCTTTCAGGTATGCCGTTTGATAAGCAATCAACGCGTAAGCGGTCGAATGGCTCTTGTTAAAACCATAACCAGCGAACTTCGTGATCAACTCCCAGATATCTTCGGCTGCTTTTCTCGACATGCCATTGTGGACCGCGCCGTCGAGGAACTGTTCGCGATTGCGATCAATGATTGCCTGCTTCTTCTTGCTGATTGCCTTGATGCACGTATAGGCGCTCGCCAGTTCGATTCCGCCGAGCCGGTTGAGGATGCGCATGACCTGTTCCTGGTAGACCATCACGCCATGCGTCTCGCCCAGAATCTCCTCTAACACAGGGTGTTTGTAGTCGGGCTTTTGGCGTCCGTGCTTGACTTCGATGTAGTCATCAACCATGCCGCCTTCGAGGGGTCCCGGACGATAGAGTGCATTGGTCGCGATAATATCGCGAAAATGGTCGGGCTTCATCTTCTGCAACAAGTCGCGAATTCCGCCGCTCTCCAGCTGGAAGACCCCTTTCGTCTCGCCGCGGCACAACAGCGCGAAAGTCGCCTCGTCATCGAGCGGAAACTTGAGCGGGTCGATGTGCCGGCCGGTCGTCTGCTGAATCAAGTCGACTGCCTTGCGAAGAATCGTCAGGTTGCGGAGCCCCAGGAAATCCATTTTCAGCAGACCGGCCGCCTCCACGTCGTTCATCGACCACTGCGTGATCACATCTTCCTTGCCCGTCACGCGACAGAGAGGGACATAGTGCGTCAATGGCTGATCGGCGATCACAACGGCGGCGGCGTGTGTGCCGACGTTCCGCGCCAAGCCTTCGATCTTCATGGCCAGATCGAGCAATTCTCGGATTTCACCATCGTTATCGTAGACGTTCTTCAGGTCGGCGCTCAGTTCAATCGACCTCTTGAGCGTGATACCCAATTGTTCGGGAACCATCCCCGTGATCTGGTTGACACGAGCCAGCGGGATTCCGAGTGCTCGCCCCACATCCTTGATCGCCGCGCGGGCGGCCAACGTGCCAAAGGTGCCGATCTGAGCCACGTTTTGCTCACCATACTTGTCCTTCACATAGCGGATGATGTCGGCTCGCCGTTCCTTACAGAAGTCGATGTCGATATCGGGCGCCTCGAGCCGGCTCTCATCCAGAAATCGCTCGAACAGCAGGTCGTACTTGAGCGGACAGACGTGGCTGAGGTAGAGCGCGTAACAGACGAGCGCGCCGACTCCGCTGCCACGCGCCGTGGCCGGCACGCCCTGTCGGCGCGCCTCCCGCACAAAATCCCACACGATCAGAAAGTAGTTCGGAAATCCCAGTTTGTTGATGACACCCAATTCGCGATCCAGCCGCTGTAACACGACGTCGCTCAATTGTCCGTCGGGGCACATCTCCTGATTGTCGGCATATCGTTCGCGCAGGCCTTCCTCGCACAATTCACGCAATAACTGCTCGGCCGTCTTGTTCTCTGGCAAAGTAAAGGTCGGGAAGTGCCGCTTTCCCAACTCCAACTCCAGGTCGACCGAGTCGGCAATTTCCTGACTCCGCGCCACAGCATCTTCGTGACCGGGAAAGCAGGCGTACATTTCCTGCGGGCTACGCAAGTAATACTCGCTGCCATCCATCCGCAGACGGCTGGAATCGGTGCGATACTTCCCCGTGTTAATGCAGAGCAATACGTCTTGAGCTTCCGCGTCGCTGCGATCCACGTAATGCGCGTCGCTGGTGGCCACCAGTGGCAAGCCCACCTGGTTCGCCACGTCGACGGCGCCTTCCATGGCCAGTCGCTGGATTTCGACTCCGTTGTTCATGATCTCAATGAAATAACGATCACCAAACACGCGCTGAAACCACTGAGTGACTTCCAGCGCCTCTCGCAATTCCTCCTCCCCGCCATGCCCCCGCAACAGCGCCCGGTTCAGCTCGCTCGAGACGCAGCCGCTGAGGCAAACCAGCCCCTCATTGCACTGCTCAAGCATCTGCTTGTCGATGCGCGGCTTGAAGTAGAATCCCTCCAGGTACGCGGCCGATGCCAATTTCATCAAGTTTCCAAACCCGGTGCGGTTCTTGGCCAACAACGTCAAATGGTAACTCGCCTCGCGCATGTTGCCCGAAGACTTATCGAATCGGCTGCCGGGAGCAATATAGGCTTCGTAACCGACAATCGGCTTGATGCCGACGGCACGCGCCTTCCTGTAAAACTCCAGCGCACCGTGCAGATTTCCGTGATCGGTCAGGGCCAACGCGTTCATCCCGTGGTCAGCAGCGCGCTGTACCAGCCGATCAATCGAGCCGGCACCGTCCAGGAGACTGTAGTGACTGTGACAATGCAGATGTACGAAAGGCTGACCGCTCATAGTGCACACGATCCATCGTGGTTAAGTGTGAGGGAGAGAAGTGAACTGACCATGCTCCAGACGATGCGCAGCAACACTGCCGAGGAATAGGGAAAAACAACTTCACCCTGTTCCCTCGCCCTTTTGGGGAGAGGGTAGGGTGAGGGGTAGTGAATCTGGAAGTTGTTTTTCCCTATTCCTCGGCTCGCTCCTCGGTGCGCTGAGGCACGGCCATCCAGATTATAAAGCTGGCCGCCAATTGTCTACCGAGCTTTGCTATAGGAGCAGTGCCGTAGCGCTCCGTGAGAGCAGTCGCAAGCCTGCAGGCAGCGTGGCTGAAGAGTCAGGACGCAATGCGGATGGGTCTTATTCGGGATTGCCGATTTGTCGCAAGTATTCGGCAATCCGCGCCTGTACATCCACCAGGTTCTGCCACCGACGGAAGTTCAGCACGATTTGCTCCTTGTCCTCCAGCGCGCTGGCCGTACTGATGAGGTTCCGCATCCGAATGTGGATATATTCCAGCAGTTCTGACAGCTGCGCAGCTTGCCCGGGAGACATGCGTTCCGGCAATTCGGGAGGTTTGAGCGCGTGGAGCGTCGCCTGCATGTTCGAGTCATCGCCCCAGTTCAGCTCGAAATCGAGTGCCGAACCTTGCTGCAGTCGCTCGTAGGTTTCGGGGTCCAGCGTCCCTTCCACGTCGGATTGCCCGGCGCGCATGCGTGCAAGACGCTCGGCGATCTCGTCGCGAGAACCGAACAGCACGACGCTGCGTCCCAAACTGACAGTGTCACCCACGCGGAGGATCCGCAGCTGGATGGACTCACCGTTCACCTTGGTCCCGTTCGTGCTCTCCAGATCGGTCAGTACGAGTCGTTCGTGATCGTCCTGGATCTTGAGGTGAAAGCGACTGACACGTTCGTCATTCAACTGAATCGTGTTGCCTTCTTCGCGCCCGATGGTCACCGGGGGTCCCAGCCCCTCAAAAACCTTCCCTCGATCCGCACCGTCGATTATGCGTAGCGTCACTAACGGCATCGATAACCGCCAGGTAGGAGGAAGTAGAAACAAGCACCGCAGTTGCGCTTATAGCATTCTACGCATTTGCGGGTCAAGCGCCTGGGGGCCTGAAAAGCCCGCTGCCGGCGAGAAAAGCGGAAATCGACTCGAGTTGCCAAAACGTGAACCGGGCTTTACAATGCGGTATTCCGCGCGCCGTGGCGCAATTGGATAGCGCATCGGTCTTCGGAACCGAGGGTTGGAGGTTCGAATCCTCCCGGGCGTACTTTTTTTACCGCTTCTCTGCGCGCTGAATCGCCGCTTGATCTCACGTGGACTTGGTCCCGGACTCGGTCAGGCCCGGATAAGCCAGATTGTCGATCAAGACCACCTCACCGGCTCGCGGCTTGGCGTACTTCATCGTCAGCCGGACATCCGAGTGCCGGGCGAACCGCTGGACTTGGTCAATGTTGAGTCCAGCGTCGAACAGTTGGCTGACGTAGGTGTTCCGCAAGCTGTGGAAACAGCGGCTGCCCAGCTCGGTCCTGTAAGGCAGCCCCACCTCTGCCAAGTCGAGCTGGATCATCTTACGGGTGCGTTTCTCACGCAACCCCGGAAAGAGGGGTCCCCGAATACCTGCGATCCACTTCTGGAGATCCGGAATCATCGACCTGTTGAGGGGCAACACCGCCATAACCTTGGCCTTCGTGTAGGCCGCAGCGACCGTGACCGTTCGGGTGGCAAGATCAAATGATGACGGATTGAGGACCGCAAGCTCGCCACGCCGTAGGCCAGTCATGCTGGCCAACAGATACAACCAGGCACGTTCCTGACCGCTATACCCCTCTATCACCCGCGTCGAAGCATAAGCGGTGCGAACCAATAGAGTGAGTTCCTCCGGCTGAAGCCGATCACGTGGACAACGTTCTTCAACCACCTTCTTAAGCTTCCATTTTCGCAGTGGGTCCTCAATCCGTCCCTCATGATCCAGCCACCGAGTGAACTGCTTCATGGCCCGGGCGTAATGATGGCGAGATCGCTCCGACAGAAGAGGATAATCCTCCGGCTTCTTCTTGGGATTTCTCACCGCGCAACGAAGGCGACTGATAGCCGTGCGAACTTTCGCCACGGTAATATCCGTTATCGCCTTGATTCCGGCTTCAGCGACGGTGACTTCAATTCGCTTGCGTGTCTGATCGGCCTGTTTGGGAGACGCGGAAGCAATGAGATCCTGGTGAAAGTCCTCAATGTGATCCTCCACCGGCTTATCTGGCTGTTTTGCTTTCCTCGTTGATTTACCACTGAGTAATTCCGCGCCGAGTCGAATCCGTTCTATCTCAATGTTTCGCGGGTCCTCAATGACACGGTAGCGTGGTCGCCCTTTCACGTACCAACGAAAGTGTGGCTTGCCGCGATGGGGCCGAACCGAGATCTTAGGCAACTTCTTCACGATCGTGCTCCTGGTGACTTGTGTGAATCACCTACTACCGGAGCAGATGTGTTGACGCTGGATAAGTTTTTCCCGCGCGAATGTCGCGGTCTGGCCGTACGGCGCGGGCATCCTAATCGCACCCATTCGTTGATGTCGGCGCGACGCCAATAAGGTCGCCCATTTGGGCTGATCGGTCTAGGCATTTTTCCATCACAGACCCACCGCTGAATGGTGCGTTTACTGACACCAACAAGTTCAGCGACGGTCGGGATGTTTATGAGCAGGCTATTGCCTTCTCCTTCAGTCGGTTTAACAGTCATCGTACCTATTCCATTGGGGTGTCATCACCTTGCGCCCTGCGATCCTCACGAAGGCTTCCATCTGCGCATCCTGCAGCTCATCCCGCAATACGTGCCTTCGCAACCACCCCCAGGCGATCTGCCTCGGCGTGCCGCGCAGCGGAGGAAGTCCAGCCGCCCCAGCCTCATGCTGGGCGGCATGTGACAACTCCTCGCGATCCTAGTGCCTCTCTCCAGCAGGCCGAGCAGTCTGCAGTGCGCAGCCACTCCACTCTCGATTCGCCATCTCCGATCGGGCCACCGATATCGTGTTCCTCATGGTGCCCGCACGCGTGAGTGATGATCCATTTCGCCATGTTCCTGAGCCCTATCGACGCTGACCTCGTCGCTCTCAGGGCCTCATCAAGTCACGGGCCCCCTCGAAAGTCCTTTCGAGAGCACGGTGTTGCTTTTTCATCGCGAGAGCCTCATCGAAGCACCCTATCGCTGCTTTCTTAACGCGGTTGTTGGGACGACGAAACGGCATCGCTAGAAACTCGTCCTCCTTCACTCGCTTTTGCGCCGTCTGCGCGCCATGTCATTCATGTAATCTTGAACGAAGTCGCTTCCGTTCAAGAGGTACCAGATCCACGGTAGGCTGCGCTGATCTTTGACCCGCATTATGTAATACTCATTGGTCGTCCCCGCATCGTGGAACTTGCCACTAATCGGCGCGCAGCGAGGGGTGCGCACTGCCCGGCGCGAACCTGGACATGTAGAGGCACCCGAGCACACACCGCCGAACTTTCGTCGGTGCGTACTCGCCGGACACGAGCATGCGACTGCCCGACTCCACCTCTGGATTGAGATCGTTCCCAGGTCGATACCGTTCCATGATTAGTTCGACGAAATCACTTAGCCTGGATCCGACGTACTTTCCGTACTTGTAGGGGCCGTAGAACCAATCCCCGACTCGTTTCAGTTCCGCGAATGAAACGGAACCGACGTTCTTTCCTTCGATCGAGAACCGCGTCTCCACGACCGGGTGCGCAGCTGAAACAACAGGATTAGTGTCGAGAAATCTGTACCGGCGTCCTTGTGGAATGCAGACTCCGGCAATTCGTCGATCATCTCAATATAGCCAAGCTCCATCAGCTGCCGCCGAGTATCGCGGTGTTTCAAACTGGAACACAAACCGCGATCCAAGATGATCGCCATCCTGCCGTCATCCGTCAGACTAAGGAGACCACGCTCAATGAACTGCGCCGATTGGTGATTGCTTCCCGAGGCGAAGAGTCCGGCGGTGTCTTTGCGATCCGGGCTGAATGGGGCATTGGCCATGATACCGTTGTACAATTGCGGCAATCCGTCCAGGAGGACGTCACGTTCGAATATATCTGCGTGTCCACCCACGAGAGTCCGTGAGGCCGTGACCATGTATGGATCAATGTCATAGCCATGCACGATACCCGCGTTCGCCCTGATCAACTGTTCGAGCATGATGCCGTGTCCGCAGGCGATATCAACGGTCGTGGATCTTGCTGTGGGATTGAGAATATTCACCATGTACTCGGCAATTGCAGCGGGTGTGGGATATTGTCCATACTTTTTCATTTTTTCAATCAACTCTTGGCGGGATACCATGTGATACTCCTTCTCGAAGGAAGTGATGGAAAGCGTTTTCAGAAAGTCAGATTGGTCGGCTGAAGCTCACCTGTTCTCCGTGATAAAACAGACCTGAAACGAACGACTGGACGGTGTTGGTCAGAAACAATGACGGAAAGAATGACTCACCTGGGAGCGATCGAAGCATCGCCGGAGTCCCTGCTCCGGCGATGCTTACGGTCTGCCCTACTCTTCGTCGTCGGGGGCGTCGGCTACAGTCATCCGAGGCTGCTCGGGGAGTCGGCGGCGCAGGAGCATGAAGTGGGGCAACGGGATTCAGGCGACGGAACAGGTTCGCCATCGCGAATGGCAACGAGCATGTCGCGAATGCGGTCCCAGTGCGCTACGACGTAATCGATGTCCTGCTCGTCCACGTCGTCGATTTTCTTCTCGAACAAACCGTAGATGGCGAATTCGTTCTTCCAATCCGACGCGCATCACCGATGCGCACGCTGGACTTCGTCCCCGTCGCGGCCTCGTCGAGCTTGAGATAAGGCACGTTGTTAACGGTGACGATACCGCCGTCGGATTCGGGCGTCCATCGACCCACGCATCCCAATCCACCTTTTTGAAGTAGCTGGCGATTCGTGCCTTGTCCTTTGTCCGTCGGTCCCACTTTCGCTTGCGACTCTTCATCTGGTTTTCCCAGTAGAGCCGCTGTTTCTCGGCCTCGTCATGTTTACGAAGAAACGTGTTTTTCAGTGCCCGAACTCG
>CAVOYC010000012.1:0-454159 GCA_963700575.1 uncultured Planctomycetota bacterium
ATTGTGGCTGGCGACACGGTTTTTGTGGCCGACCGAAGCGGCATCATACGTGCCCTGGGGATGGACGGTCAGCTGCATCGACACGGCAACGGGAGGCATATCTACTATCCGCCAACACTCGATGACGGCCGGTTGTTCGCCGGCAGTGCGGACGGACGCGTGTATGCATGGAGGCGGCGACGGGACGTCTGCTGTGGTCGTATCGCGTCGCACCCGAAGCGCGTGGATTCCCGTGTACGGGCGATTGATGTCAACCTGGCCGGTAGCGGGCGGTGTGGCCGTGCAGGATGGTGTGGTTTACGCAGCCGCCGGGATCGCTCATTACGATGGCACGTATGTCGTAGCACTCGATGCGGTTACTGGCAAAGCGATCTGGAAGAATGACACGTCCGGCGCGTTGGCCGAAGACGTGAACTGCGGCATCAGTTTACAGGGAGAGCTCCAACTGCGTGGAGATGAGCTGCAGTTTCTCGGCGGCGGCGCCTATCAAGTCGCTCGCTATGATCGAAAGACCAGCACAGCCTGAACGAGCCGCGACACGAAGTAACGTCCCAGTTTCAGACGGCCTTCTATCCTTATTTTCCGATGTATGCCAAGTACTCGTCGCTGAACCACACATTGCCTGATCGGAAGACACTGGCCTATCTCTCAAGTTACGATGGAAGCCACCCCACGCGACTTGGCGTATTGGCACCACCGTCACCGATCACCGATCAACCACGGCCCAAAACGCCCCCGCGCCGCGCCGATGTCCCCAAACGTGACGGACCCGCCAAGCCGCCACCCAGGCAGCCAATCTGGCAAACGGACCAACCACGGCTGTACACTGCGTTCGTCGTGACACCTTCCGTCCTCCTGGCCGGCGGACCGGCCGATCAAGAGGGTGATCGTTCGCAACTCTCTGCCATTGCGATGGAGGACGACCGTACTCTGGCAACGTTCGCTTCCCGCGTTACCTGTCAAAGCAGGGATCGCGTTGGACAGTCAACAGCACATTGTTGTGACTCTCGAAAACGGCCAACTGCTCTGCTTTGGCCCTGCCAGCGGCAGCCAAGACAACGAGTGACCCTGCAATAGAGTGCCAGCAATAGAGTGCCAGTAATCGAGTGATGCCGTAATGGAACGGTGAAGTATGGCTTGCCTGACGCTGGTACCCGTAGTGGGGCGCTCCAATACTCCCGTACGCTACGCCTTCTTTGCTCTCATCGGTACACCGAACATGCAACCACAAAACGAAAGCCTCCACCGGCGTGATCTAAGTGACGTTCAGCTAGAAGCGGATACCGCCGCATGTTCTCGGACTGGCTCTTGCCTGGCGCCCTCGATATAGGACGTCGGACTTTTGTCAAACTGGCGGGCGCTAGCGCCGGGGCGCTGGTTGCAGCTTCTGGGCCCTGCCCGCGATGGCAGGGCCGTTCAGCCAGGAAGACTTGGTTGACCACTGTGTCCCGGCCGACAAAAAACTGCAAACCCAATGGATCCAAATGCTCGGTCAGCGAGGTGTGCCCGCCGTTTACCAGCATGCTGATCTGGCGACCATCGGCATGCCGGTGGGAGGCATTGGCGCCGGGCAACTCTACATCACCGGCGACGGACGATTAGCCCACTGGGACATTTCAATTTGAAGACGGCCGGTTATGGTTATCCGGCGCGACCCGGCAGAGCCTTGCTCGCCCGTGAGGCGGGGAAGTGTCGCCAGGCGTGCGTGGAAAAGGAACGACCGCTCGCTCATGCACTCGATCTTGGCGGGTTTCCCGATGTGGCGTTTCGCGGAGCGTACCCGATTGCCACAGTCAGCTACCAGCGAGAAGGTTTCCCTCTCGAGATTACACTCGCCGCATTCTCGCCTTTCATACCGCTCAACCCGGATGATTCATCTCTGCCGGCGACCGTGATGCAGTTCACGTTGAAGAACAGTTCGACCGAGACGCTGTGCGGCAATTTGGCGGGGTGGTTACAGAACAGTGTTTGTCGCGAGAGTGGTCGGGCGCATTCGGGAGATCTCGTCAATCAGCTGATCCAGACTCCGGCAGCCACCACATTGCTGAGCTCAGTGCGGCCAGGTCAGCAGCAAGTCGCCCAGCGTGACGTGATTACACTCTCTGATTTCGAAGCGGACAACTACGGCCGATTGGACGGTCGACGGTCAGGCGTTTGGCTCCCATCCCGCCGGCGGTACTCTGGATGGCCAGCAAAAGGTGGACGGCTTTCAAGGGCAGGGACTGGTCAATACGTTTCTCGGTGGCGATGGTCCACAGGGCAGATTGACGTCGCCACTTTTCACGATCAACCGCCGCTACATTTGCTTTCTGATCGGCGGCGGCAACGATGCCAAAACGACTTGCATGAACCTGCTGGTTGACGGTCAGATCGGTCCGACCGCCACGGGTCGAGCGGCCGAACAACTGGTGTGGCAGAACTGGAACGTGGCGGATTTGGAGGGCAAAGAAGCCCGGATCGAAATCGTGGATCATGCCTCCGGCCCCTGGGGCCATGTGAACGTCGATCAAATCGAGCTGTCGGGATCGAGCGCGCACGGCCGACAACGGGCCACTCGAGACCCAGCCCGATTTTGGCACCATGGCGCTCTCGTTGCTCGGCGACCAGGCGGGCGTCCTGACCAGCCATTCACTGCCACATGGTCCGCTGCCAGAGAATCTGTTCGCGGGGGACAAGCTGGCCGAAGATGGGCAAGCCGCCACGTCGCTGGGCGGATACCTGTGTGGTGCGTTGGGACGGCGGTTTGAATTGGCACCGGGCGGCACGACCACCCTGGTGTTTCTGATCACGTGGCACTTCGCGAATCGGCCGGAAAGTGGCCATTACTATGCGTCCCGATTCACCGACGCCGGCGAAGTTGCTCGACATGTGGCCCAAAACTTTGATCGGTTGGCCAGTCAGACGAGACTGTGGGTGAACACGTATTACGATTCCACACTCCCCTATTGGCTCCTGGACCGGATCCACTCCACGGTCTCGACGCTGGCCACATCCACCTGTGGAGATCTGGAAGAACGGTCGCTTCTGGGCGTACGAGGGAGTGCGCTGTTGCCATGGCACCTGCGGCCACGTGTGGAATTATGAACACGCTTTGGCTCGGCTGTTTCCGCAGCTGGAACGCACGGTCCGCGAGCTGCAGGACTTCAACCCCGAAGCAGGGTTCGTAGAAGAATCGGGAATGATACGTTTTCGCGGCAACTGGCCGGAGTTCTGGTGTGGCGATGCCCAGACGGGCTATGTTTTGAAGGCCTATCGCGAACATCAAACCAGCTCGGACAGTGCCTTCCTGCAACGAAATTGGCCACGGATACGCAAAGCCACGGAGTTCTTGTTGCAGCAGGATGGCGACGGTGACGGGTTGATCGAAGGACAGCAGCACAACACGTACGACATCAATTTCTTCGGACCCAATCCAATGATCGGCACGCTCTATCTGGGCGCGCTACGTGCGAGCGAAGAGATGGCCCGAGAACGAGGCGAGAACGACTTTGCGGACCAATGCCGGCGGGTGTACGAATCGGGACGCCGCTTGTGCATGCAGCGGTTGTTTAACGACGAGTATTTTGTTCAGATTGTGGATCTGCACGATCATCCCAAACATCAACATGGCGACGGGTGCCTGGCGGACCAGTTGTTTGGGCAGGGCTGGGCGCACCAGGTGGGGCTGGGCCACATATTGCCCATAGAGAGCGTGAAAAAGACATTGGAGTCGATCTGGAAGTACAACTGGGCTCCCGATATCAATGCCCAGAACATCGAACATCCGCCGCAGCGGTGGTGTCGCTTATCCCGGTGAGGCCGGGTTGTTTACCTGCACTTGGCCGAAAAGTAGACACTTGGGCCCCGAATCGGTGCTGTACCGTGACGAAATCTGGACCGGTATCGAATATCAAGTAGCCGGGAACATGGCTTGGGATGGGATGATCACCGAGGCGCTGGCCATTT
The DNA here is from genome assembly GCA_963700575.1 of uncultured Planctomycetota bacterium. Lineage (GTDB taxonomy): Bacteria > Planctomycetota > Planctomycetia > Pirellulales > Pirellulaceae > JAJRVM01. The sequence continues at coordinate 3,946 of CAVOYC010000012.1, forward strand.
GCCGCGGCGTTCACGATCGCTACCATCCGGCAAAACACAACCCTTGGAACGAGATCGAGTGCGGCGATCATTATGCTCGTGGTATGGCCAGCTGGGGCGTGTTGATCGGTCTGTCCGGATTCGAATACCATGGGCCAAAACAACACATCGGCTTTGCCCCGCGCATCACACCGGATCAGTTCCGCTGCACTTCACGGCCGCCGAAGGGTGGGGCACTTTGGCTCAGAGTGAACAGGCGAACAAACAGCTCAACCAGATCGATCTTCGATGGGGCACATTGCCCGTCAGAGTGTTGACGACGGAAATCCCAGAAGGGCGGGGGGTACGAGCGTGGGAGGTTCGTATGGGGGACCAGAAGCTCATTGCCGAGATCAAGCAATCGGGACCGCGCGTGGAAATTGCACTTGCGCAGACGGCCATCATTCGAGAAGGTCAAAAGCTGACGGTGGAACTGCTGATGTGACGGCGTTTCGCCGCGAGATGAGGGCAGAGAGCTGGTCCTCAGGAATGCGGCCAGAACATCTCCGATGTGTTTTGCCGTGTTCACTCGGAAACATGGCGACGAGAATTATGCCGCCAGCCATTTCATCAATCCGTTGATATTTGCGTTGTCTGAGGAATCAAACCGTGGTTTGACAAGTTTTCGGCACTTCCGTGCTTGCCTGCTCGACACCGCGTCGGTGTTTTCGTCCTGTGTGAATTCGGGATGTCGCGCTGCTGACCAAGGACACGCCCTCCGCAGCGCAAGGACATGCGCTGTTGCGCGCAGGACGTCGCGATCATCGGATACACGAAGCGAATAGCGATTGTATCGCTCGGATCGCACGCCAGGATTGGGTTCCACGATCGGCCCAATCAGATTATCTCGCCGCGTCGCGAGCACACCAAAGTGCGGAAAGGCCGATCAGGTCACCAGTCGCCATGCCACCCTGCGTGGGGGGCAGGTATGTTTTGAATGCCGAGTGGCGAGAGTGTCAAATACTTCATGCCCGACGAGTTTCTGGGATCTTGATTTACGAGATGAGTTTTTGGGATTCGGCGGCAGAAGTCACTGGCGAGCGGTGGGCATTCCACGACCGTGCGTCGAGGATGGAAGGTATTTTTACGTCCGGCTGTTTAACCGCCATTCCCGGAGCACCAATCGGGAGACCGCTGTGAATCCGCGGAGATCTTCTCTGCCGATTGGTGCGCAGATGCGCGCTGAGGGCGGGAAGGCTGAAGGATCCCTGCACGTTCCAACACGCATGTGCTCCTGCCGTAAGGTCCGGTGGGGACCGAGCGGCCAAGGGACCCTTGTTTGGCCCGCGCATCCCTCCGCCGCGTCCGGTGACGAGGATGTGTGACATGCGACGATGGATTCCGGACGCGACTCCGGGATCGCGGGTTAAACGGATCACGTGTCATCAAACGATCGAATTATGGCACACTACGGGACATGACAACACCACTCGATAGACGACGCTTCCGCTTCAACCTTCGCACGATGTTGGTGTCGCTCTGCGTGATCTGTGCGATTTCTGCGGTGGTGGCGCACAGAATGCGACGCGGTGAGCGGCAGAAGGAGGCGGCAGCGTGGGTGAGGGCGAGAGGAGGGATCGTCGAGTACGACTTTGAACTTGACGAGGACCTGCAACTGATTTGGCACACAAAACCCGGTGGCGTTCGCGTGCCGGGCAGAGAATCTCCCGCTATGGAGTATTTGCGAGAGCGGATCGGAGTGGATTACTTCGCGACACCCGTCAGTGTGTCGTTGGTGGGCTCAGAGTGTTACCCGCGACGCGAATTCGGCGATCTATCGCCACTGGCAGATCTGCCTCAGTTGGTACGGCTGGATTTGCGTCAGGCGTGCATCGGTAACCTGTCGGGTTTGACGAATGTGACGACCTTGAAGTGCTTGAACATCGCGAAAACCGCCGTTCACGATCTGTCCTCATTGGCGAACCTGACAAAGCTGGAAGAGTTAGACTTGTGCGACACGAAAGTCAGTGACCTCACAGCGTTGGCGGGCATGACGAAACTCAAACGCCTTTTCTTGAGCCGCACCCTTGTTCGCGATGCATCGCCGTTGGCGACAGTCACGGCGCTCAAACGACTGGACCTGAACCACACGGATGTTCGCGACGTGACGCCGTTGGCGGGCATGAGTCACTTAGAAGAGCTGGACTTGACTGACACGCAAGTCACGAACGTGATGCCGTTAGAACACCTGACGTACCTGCAGACGTTGTTCCTGGTGTACACAGACGTCACCAGTGAACAGGTTGCCAAGCTCAAGAAGGCCTTGCCCTGCTGCAAGATTTATCACCACCCGCGCAGCGCGGAACAGAAGAAGACGAAACCGAGAATCAACGCCTTATGTGGCCGCGACTTGACGGTAATTGCAGCGTACGAAGCGCAGAGAGATGCCGTTGACGAAGCCAGCAGTGAGTTTGCGTCAGTGCCGATACTCCTATGAGGCCCATTATTAATGGCAGTACCTGCCTTGCCGGAACGATATCCACGATACCAGGCTTGACCATTTGGCGACAAACACTGATTCATTATCGGGAGAGGAGACGTTTCAGCGAACGGGGCGAAAGGGGAATGGGAGAGTGCGCTGGACAAACGTGATATTAGGACGTTAGACACAACGAGCGTCCGCAGGTACTCGTCCGCCAGAAGGGCAGAGGGCAGGCAGTGACGGCCGCAGATTTCCGAAACCAGCAGAAGTCCCGGAAAGCCATATGTTTGAGTTATTGTCAATAGTTGTGGATCAGTTTTTTGAAATGGCGACGCTTTTGGGCACTTCAAGTACCGGTGCCTCTTCTCTGTTCCGTGTTTGCAGTGGTGGTTTACCATCGCTTGATCCATGGCACCTCGCGGCCTAGCGCGTGACACAAATCGACCGCGGCTTGGTAGACCTTGGTGTTGTGCACGGCAGCCTAGAGTTCGAGTTGGTTGCCATGTGATTTGCATTTGTGACAGTAGTAGCGATCCGTGCGGAGGTTCACCGAAAACGCACGGCTGTTCTTGGATGTGGAGCCGTGTACGGGACAGGGTCCACGGAGCTGGTCACCATCGCGGTGAGTCGCCTGGAATCCGATTTCGTCGAGAACCTGTGGCATCGTGATCTCTCTGCGGAGCACGTCGAAGTCAACGCCTGGCATGATCATCTCCTTCGTTGGACGCTGGTCTCTTCCCTTAGGTAACAGAGAAGAGGCACCGGTACTTCCGAGCGATCAGGCGGCGGCTTGTGTTGGGCGTACACCGTTGACGAAGCGAACTCCTTGAAGGACATCTGGGATCAGTTCTGAACCGTTCAATAATCTCCATTTCTTCTCGGCGGCCTGCACCAACTTGAAGACCATCGCGAGGCACGCTTTCCGCGAGCCATTTCCTTTCGTGCGGCGATGCCGTAGGCGTACGGTGGCAAAGGTCGATTCGATGGGGTTGGTCGTTCTCAGGTGAATCCAAGGTTCGGCGGGGAAGTCATAGAACGCCAACAACACCTCACGATCCTTGGCCAGGCAGTCGGCGGCGTGCGGGTACTTGGCCTGGTACGTATCCAGGAACAGATCAAAGGCTTTGTTCGCGTTCTCTCTCGTGTCCGCTTGCCAGATGTCGTGCAGCTTGGCTTTGGCCGCCGGTTGCAGGCGTTTAGGCAATTTATCCAGCACATTGGCGGTCTTATGGACGGTACAACGTTGCTCCCGCGTCGCAGGGTAAACTTGTCTCACCGCCTTCCAGAATCCCAGGGCGCCGTCACCGGTGGCCAACTTAGGATCCACCGTCAGACCTCGCGATCGGCAGTCCAACAGCAACTCTTTCCAAGACTGCTCGGATTCGCGATGGCCGTCATGAACGGCGATCAGTTCCTTTTTGCCATCTGGCGTAGCTCCCATCAGCACCAGAATGCACTGCCGATCTTCCTCCAGTCGAATGTTAAAGTGGATGCCATCGGCCCACACGTAGACATACTGCTTTCCTTCCAGGCTGCGTTTGCTCCAGTCGCCATATTCGTCTTCCCAACAAGCTTTCAGACGTGTCACGGTCGTGGCACTCAACCCCGCGGCGTCCGGCCCCAACAGCGAGGCCAGTGCTTGGGGAAAGTCACCCGTGCTGATGCCCTTGAGGTACAGCCAAGGAATCAGGTCCTCGAGGCTCTTGGTCTTCCGCAAATAGGGTGGCAAAATCTTCGACGTGAACTTCTCTTTTTCTCCCTCTGGTCGCCGATCGTGGACGCGAGGTTGCCGCACGGGCACATCTCCCAGCCCCGTCGTAATGTTTCGCTCCGGCAGGTAGCCGTTCCGCACGACCTGGCGGTGCCCGTTGTCATCCTTGACATGGGTCCGGTTCTCGATCCACTCGGCCACTTCCGACTCGACGGCCTTCGCCAGCATCCGTTGAGCCCCCTCTCGCAAGAGATCGGTCAACACGTCCTTGGACGTCATGGATGGAAACGTAACGCTCGCTGTGGTAACTTCCTCCCGTGGTGGCGTACTCCTTGGGTTTGGGTTTTTTGAGCAAACAAATTCACCCAAAGTACGCCGCCTTTTTCAACCCCTCATCCACAACTTTCGGTTATATCTCAATGAGGAGTCGGATTAGGTTTCCCAGTTTCCGTATCCTATTGTAGTCACTACGCGGCAAAAGAGAATGAGTGAGAACCGTCTTGAAAATGGACCCATTCCTGACACTACCTGCTGGGCTCCCGCGATGAAGCAGCAAGATCAAGCCGTTGCCTGGGTCGAAGAGATGGGTGGACTCGTCTTTCGCGGTGACGACCTCGACGACGATGGCAAACAGATACTGTGCTTCGGTATTGGCCAAGTCGAGATGCCCAGACACCGAGTCGGAGCCGGATTCTCGGTTCATTCACCCGTCATCCGCGTCGACATATCCGACGGGCACGGTCGAATAACGGACCTGACGCCTTTAGCCAGTCTGATTACACTGAGAACACTCAATTTATCCGTTAGGAAAGTTACAGACCTGTCGCCCTTGGCGAAGCTGACAGAACTAAGACAACTGGGGTTTTGCGCTCCTTATGTCTTGGACTTGTCCCCGATTGGCACTTTATCCAAGCTGCAGGAACTGGACCCGTTTTCCATCTCCGCTACCGATCTCCATTTCCTGGTGCACTTGACCCGCCTACGCAAGCTAAACATGTCCAATGGGGATTGCGACCTTTCTCCGTTGCGGAAACTGAAGTCGCTTGAAGTATTGACTCTCGCGTTGGGTGGACGCTCAATTGCAGATCTGTCGCCGTTGAGCCATCTGATTGCCCTAAAGGAACTTTACCTCGGCGGTATGGCCGTGAACGACTGGTCCCCGGTGGCCCGTTTGTCGGACTTGAAAGAACTGCACTTGAATGACACCATGGTCACGGACGACGAGGTCGCCAAGCTGCGGGAGGTGTTGCCAACGTGCAAGATCGTTTTCTGAATGGACCCTTTTTGAATCAGCCTGACGTATAGCGAATGTCCCAAGTCATACGAATTGAAGAGCCTCTTGTTCGACATTTGCGTGACGTGGTTGACTGCGGCTACTCCATCGACAACGACGATTGGTATCACAGCGATAAGGAGGTATGGGAGGATGGGACTTTTCCTGCCGAGTGGTACTAGGAATTGCGGAACCATTCGATGACGACACAAGGCAACAGCAAGGCAAAGTGCAAGGGACGCTCGCACCTATGGAAATGGCTTTGGCTCTTGGCCGCAGGATTCCCTTCTCTGGTTCTTGCCGTAGTGTTCCTCCGAAATATGCAGGCGTCGTTTCGTGAGCTTGACGAGTCGATGTGCTGTCAGCAACTCAAGCGTCTATCTTTGGCGTTGGGCGCTTACCATGACGCCTACGGGTCTCTTCCCCCACTTTACATGGTGGACGATGAAGGAATACCCATTCATAGCTGGAGGGTCCTGATATTGCCCTACACTCCTTACGACGATTTCTACGCGCGGTACGATTTCTCTGTTCCGTGGGACGATCCGCACAACTTGGCTCTCTCTCAAGAATTCCCGGGGATTGCTGAGATGTTCCATTGCCCGAGCGATACGGCAAATACTGACGGTGAGACGAACTACCTTGCAATCGACTGGACAATGGCGAGTGGCCCTGACGATGGGGTGGCGTATTCTAGTGTACCGATCGTGCAATACCCGATCGTGGAAATCGCAGAGTCGGGAATTCATTGGATGGAGCCTCGTGACCTTACATGCAATGAACTGACAAAGGGATTGGTCGCCCGCAGTCCCCATGATGGGCGCAGCCATTTTGTGACTTCCGCCAGCGCATGGCATGTTTTGGAACGCCATCGTGTCACCCTAAACGGCAGAGAATCCGAATGGCTCGGCGAATGGCCGACGCGGTGGGTACCAGACGTTCGCGGTGAGCAGACGGTGGCAGACAAGCCATGAGGAGCCATCTGACCTTACATTTGACTTACTCGACTTACTCGTTGGATTTGCGGTGTGTTCGGATCCGGCGAAGCTGAAGCAGGTACAGGCAACCGTAACAGCGTGGTCGAGGGAGAAGTTGTGCGTCGAGAAACCACCCTTTTTGGAATGGGAGATGAGTTAGGTCAAAACCAGTGTCCCGGGGCGTCCCGAACACCGTTAGCTGGGACTGGGTCTGCCAAATGTGTCGTGCAAATCCTGGCTCTCTATTGCTGCCCCATGACTGCTATAATGCAGAATAAATGACGGAATTGGGGATCTGTGGGCAAGCGGTTGCGAGGTGAAGCATGACAGAATCTGTGCAGAAACTCCTGAATGCGTTTGATTCACTGACTGATGAGGAACGGCACGTCGCAGCATCGGAAGTGCTCCGCCGCATCCTGACAAGCGAGTCTGGTGATGTTCCCGACGATGGATTGACTGCGGCGGCGGAGGAACTCTTCCTCGAACTTGATGAGAGGGAAAACAAGGATGCCTGAACCTGGCCGTGGCGAAGTCTGGTTGGTGGACCTGGGGCTCGTGGCGAAGATTCGCCCTTGCTTGGTGCTAAGCGTCCCCGCCACCGGGCCGAACGACCGAGTCTTGGTCACACTGGTCGCTCACACGACGAGTCCGCGAGGAACCGCCTACGAAGTCTCCGTTCCCGCGAGATTTCTTAAAACCGGGGCGTTTGATGCGCAGAATCTAGTGACGATTCCCCACGCGAAACTCGTTCGCCGACTTGGAATTTTGAGATCCGAGCAACTGGCGGAGGTGGAGGATGCAATCAGACGGTGGCTGGGGCTCTGAGTGGTCAAGGCTATGTCCCCCAAGGCGTCCATGATCTGCGTCAGAATATGACCCATTTTGACACAGCCCGCGACCCGGCAGAGGGGCTGCGAGATTGGCCTACGCCCGCTCTCGAATCGGGTAGAATCAGGGGCGTCGGGAGCGCCCGAATAAACGAACCTTTCGCGACACTGGTCGGATGGAAATCCGTCAGCGGCCCAAGGTGATCTGCCATGGCGACGCAACCTCAGGCTGAGTCTCCTCGCCTCCGTCAACGTCGATGCCAGTACGGACTTCGCGGATTGCTTGTGGTCATGCTTTTGGTCAGCCTGGCGCAAGCTGGCTAGCCGTAAGGATGGAGAGAGCCAGGAGGCAACAGGAGGCAGTCGCGGGGATCATGCGGCAGGGCGGGAAGGTGTGGTACTATCATCAGTGGCATGATAATAGAGTGCATAAGGCTAATCCACCAGGACATCGTTGGCTGCGCATGGCGCTGGGCGACGATTTCTTCGCGAACGTTGTCGCAGTCAACGGTCTCAACAACGCCGCCTTGGAATACGTTAACGACTTGATCGACCTCACGCAGGTGTCATTAGCTTTCGGCGACGCCAACGACGCTGGACTGGAACATCTCAGAACGTTAACGAAACTTGAGAAATTAGGACTCCGTGAAACCCGAGTGACGGACGCCGGACTGGTGCACCTGAGCGGCCTTGTACAACTCCGCGAATTGGACCTCAGCGGTACCGCAGTGACCGACAATGGACTGGTGCACCTCAAGGCGTTGAATCGGCTCGAGTTGTTGCTTCTTCGAAACACCCACGTCAACGGGGCCGGACTGGAATACATCCGTGGATTGAACCGACTCGATAGTGTCTAGAAAACCACTACGTCTACATCTGGTGCCACAGGCTTGAGCCTGAGTCTGTGCCAGTCCCGTTCTACGTTGGGAAAGGAGCCAATGGTAGATGGAGTACACGGCACCTAGATGGCAATCGCAAGCCCGCTCTCTGCTGGCAGACCTTAAAGGCCGTTGAAGCAGAGGGAAAAGATAAAGCACTCACGGTCTTCCCTCGGCATGGCATGACTGAGGCAGATGCCTACCTCATAGAAGCTCTGACATGCTCTCTGCTGGTAGCTCGTGGCTACGAGCTTACCAACCTCTGCCCACCAGCAAATGGACTGCATGAAGCTGCTGCAACATCTGAGGCTGCAATGCAACTGTCCACTCAACTGCTACCGAAATGGATTAATAGATTTTAATAATTCTGACTTGACCGTCGCTTCGCGACTGAGTCGATGCAGCGTGTGACACCGATCACAAAACAACTCCATGCTCTTGATGGCCTTCGTGACCGTTCCACAATCCCTTCCTTTGATAATCCACCATCACCATATCCCCAAAACTCAACAACAACTTGCAGTTAGCTGTCCCAGCAAGCCGTGTCAAGAATCAAAGTCCCAAGAACTCGTTGAGGCCCAAGTCTTTGGGACACTACAAGAAGGCTGGCTGCCCCCCCGCTGAGCAACCGTAGGCACTAACTTACCTTCCTACGAGAGAATGGTTTCACCACTGACTCAGCCAGTCGCTTATAGACCAGGGCAACGTGCCGGAATCCGTGCCACGAGGGGCGGCCGAAAAACGACGGGGCGTGGGCATCGTACCGCCGCGCTGCGCCTGGGAGCCCCAGCCGCTGCGAACCGGGAAGTTGTATTTCGGCCGCTCCTCAGAAATATTCTGGTCGTTAGCGGTGCACGCGTACAATTACCGGCCGGTACGTTTCGTATGAAATCGGGGGTGGCAAAGTGTACGGTGAAGAGTACCTGAAACGGAATCTGACGGATCCTCCGCGACATCTTGCACTGGCGGTCGTGGTCCAACTGCTGTTCGGCGGACTCATCAGTCAGTTCGGCTGGATCTTTTTTGTTCACGAGGTGGGGTCGCGTAGGGGCACCGACTCCGAGCATTCATGCCGTGTCCTTACCCACAAGTCCGACGGAGAATTTCAAGATGTCGGTTAGGACTCGTCCGGAAATAGGTTACCGGTTCCGTTTCCCTCTCCACCGCCCCGCGGAGCGGGAATAGCGGGGGAGAGGGTAGGGTGAGGGGCGATAAATACGGTAACTTATTGCCGGACGAGTTCTTAGTTGTACAGCGCCATTTTGCAGCGATGGTTGTGCGTAACCTGTGTCTCCATAACAGACCTTCGCCCCCGGGCTCGTCCCGGTGGTTCTACGTTTGCTGACACCTTTGGCAGCCGACAAACGAACCTTCCTGCCGGCCATCGCCGCCTCCGGCGGCGATGGCTGGCAGGAAAGAAACTCATAGGTGGCCGAGATCGACGGTAGTTATCAAACGCTCTACCACCGGGACGAGCCCGGTGGCGATAAGGCCCGTGCTTATAAGGCCTTAAGATGGTCACAAAAATGAAAGTGGGGCTGTCCAATCAGGACATGCGCGCCTCGCAGATGCTGCTTGATAAGTGAACTAAGCGGCACGTCTGTGGGGCAGTGGGAGTGGTTGCAGGATGACGTGCGGCCCGACCTGGTCCGGTGCGAGTCCGTTCCAGCGATGGGTTCGAATCGAGGCGAGGATCTGTTCGGCCACGGCCAGAGCATCGCGGCCCTGTTCTCCGGGAACTCGCACCGGTCGACCGTGTCGGATCGAATCCACAAATTCGCGTTGTTCCTGCGAGATGGCGTTCAGGCGCTCGACGGCCACGGTTTCCATGCAAAGCAGGTCGCGGAACATACGTTCTTGAACTGCCGATCGCTCATCGGCCGGGCAGTCGGTCAAGTCGACCTGTTTCGCCAGCACCATCTGGCTGGGGCGTATCAACCTGGCCTCACCTTGGGCGAAGTCGATCGAGGCAAACGCTTGCTGTGCGAAGACCTGCATGGTGCGCTGCGGTTCATAGTTCACGCGAGATGCCTTGAGGCTGGCCACGCAGCCGTTGGCGAATTTCAAACGAGCCAGTGCCAGATCTTCGTGCGGGCCAAACAGGGCCATTCCCATTGCTTGCACGTCAATCACCGGGCTGTCAACCAGTGACAGCACCAGATCGAGATCGTGAATCATCAGATCGAGGACGATACTGACATCGGTCGAGCGGAAAGTGTAACCACCGGCGCGTACCGCTTCGATGTACTGCGGCGACGCCAGGTGGGACACGACGGCATTCCAGGCTGGATTGAACCGTTCGACGTGACCGACCTGCAACACCAGGTTTTGGCATCGCGCCGTCGCGATCAGATCATTGGCCTGCGAGACGGTGCTGGTCACCGGTTTTTCGATCAGCAGATGCACACCTTGGTCGAGCAACTGTCTGGCAACATCATGATGATAGAGTGTGGGGGTGGCAATCACGGCGGCATCAATACGACCGGCGATGGGGTCGCAATTCTCCCAAGCCTCGGTCCGGCACTCGGCCGCAACACGCTGCCGCGATTCCGCGACCGGGTCCACCACTGCCAGCAGCTCGATATCGTCCAGCGATTTCAGCAAACGAGCATGAATGCTTCCCAGGTGACCACAGCCGACAACGGCAACTTGTAGAGGTTGTAGAGGACTCATGCCGCTCTCCTTCGGTCACGACCGCGGCCGTGACGACCTTCTGCCTGAGTTTGGAGGTAACCGAGTAAATGATTGACGCAGGGGACCAGTTTGCCGTTGCTTCGCAGTATTTCTCGAGCGTGGTCGAGGCCTACTTTCGCTCGATAAAGCAAGCGATGTGCTTCGGCAAGTGAGCGGATGTCTTCCGCGGAGAAATCGTTACGTTTGAGCGCGACGACGTTGACGCAGCGGGGCCGAGCTGGTTGTCCGTCCAGCAACATGTAGGGGGGGACATCGTGAATCACTCTGCTCATACCCGTCACAAACGCATATGCGCCAATCGAGGCGAAGTGATGCACGGCGCTACCACCCGCGATAGTCGCGTGGTGGTCAACGTGTACGTGGCCGCCAAGCAAGACGCAATTGGCCATCACGACGCGATCGCCTATCCGGCAGTCGTGGGCCACGTGCGAACACGCCATCAAGTAGCTGTAGCTGCCGATCGACGTAAGGCGGTCTTCCTTTTCCGTGGCCCGATTGACCGTGACGCCTTCCCGAAAAATGTTGTGATCGCCGATGACAACTTCCGTCGGAGTGCCTCGATAGCTCAAGTCCTGCGGTTCGCCGCCGATGACGACACCCGGAAAAAACTGATTGTACTGCCCGATACTGACATGCCCGGTGATGGTCACGTTGTTGGCCAATCGCGTACCGCGACGGATCGTGACATGAGGACCAATCACACAGAAGGGACCGATTTCGACGTCATCATCGATATTTGCTCGAGAGTCGATGACGGCATGTTCGCCGACGATGGTAGCCATGGTCCAAACTCCCGCGAGGGATGGAGGGGTCTGTATTGTCAGGACACACCTGCGACGAGGCATGTTGGATGTGTTCGTGAGCCGCGCCGCCGAAAAGGATGGCCAAGACCGCCCCGCCGGTTGCTCGCTCCCTTCCCACGCCGACCGCCGTCAGGCGATTCGGCGATATTGTCGTGCTGCCGCATTTTCACAGAGCAAAGTTTGAACGAGTTCCGCGTTCAAGCGGTGACCGCTGCGATACGCAACAATCCGTCCTTCAATGTCGCAGCCGGCCAGCGCAAGATCGCCTACCAGGTCGAGCGCCTTGTGACGCACGCACTCGTCAGGAAACCTGAGTTGATTTCCTACCGGACCCGTCTCATTAAAGATCAGCAGGTCACCGCAGGTTACCCGCTCGCCAAGGCCCTGATCGCGCAACCACTGGGCTTCATGCTGCAAGATGAACGTGCGTGCCGAAGCCAACTCGTCGCAGAAGGTCTCGGATGACAAAGACATGTCAATCGTCTGTTGCCCAATCGGGCTCTCGCTGCCATAGTCCAAGTGGTAACAGAGCGAAAGACCGCCCACGTAATGCGGACTCGCTTCCACCCAACAATGGTCGTCACCCACACGAATGGTTTCGGTAACAACCACCGTGTCGCGCAGGACTGGCAGCGCGACCCGCCGCGTCGAGAGGAGTGCGTCTACGAACGGACGACTCGACCCGTCGCAACCGGGCATTTCCGCGCGATCGACCCAGACTTCACAGTTGTCGATCTGCAGGCCGGCCAGGCTCGCCATCACATGCTCCACCATTTGCACGGCAGTGCCGTGTGCGCGAAGCGTCGTACGGCGGGGGATCTCGACTCGGTTACGAACGAGCGCCGGCACGCGTTGCGGCGCCCCCAAGTCCGTGCGTACGAAGACGATGCCCGTGTCGGCCGCCGCTGGTCGAAATTCGACGTGGACATCCAAGCCACTCCAGTAGCCGAAACCGGCTACCGTCACGGGCTGGGCAATCGTCTGTTGATAACGTAGTGAGTGTCTCAACGTTGACCAATCAATCAAAACAGGGCTGATCGGAAATCAGAGAAGACGACCCCGTAATTCACCTAGCGGTTGGCCCGACCGGGAATCGCCGGCCCTCGGCCAATCGTGTTGGACACCGCGGGGTTGGGATTCTCCAGCGACTGAATGATGTGATTGGTGATATCCAGCTGATTCTGGTAAACGATCGGCCGGCTCAGGCCCAGCTGTACGTCTTGCGGCTTGGTCGGATCGATCTCCTGCCGGCTGAAACGAATCACCAGCTGGATGCCGTAGGTCTGACAGAACGTGCCGACATGCTGCTGAATTTCCTGATAGGCTTGATAACGCATCTGCGCTTCTTGTTCCAGAAACTCGCGGCTCTTCTGACGTACCTGGACCTGCAGATTGGCCTGCATCGACGCAAACTGCTTTTCCTTTTCGGCATAGTCAGGCGTGCCCGGCCGGAGCGTCTTGAGCTGCTCCGCCAAAGCCTCGATCTTTGTCTTCTCCTGGCGGACAACCGCCTCGTAAGCATCCATCTTCTGCTTGATGTCCTCGATCTGCGCTTTCAGCCGAGGATGCTGCTGAAACACCTCACCCAAATCGATCACGGCAACCGAAGTGCCGCTGGGGCGTTGGGCGTTTTGAGCGCGGGCTTGCGTGTTTGCGAAGCAGATGGCCAATGCGACGGCCACCATGGTGGCCCGAGAGAGAAAAGTCTTCACGTTCAGCACTCCTTGCCGTAATCTTGTGGTCTCGTGTGGACCGGCGACGCAACTTCCATGAAACGCCACGACTGGGTCGACCACCGGATATCACCGGTCGGCCTGACATGCGGGACGTATTTTGCCGAGAACTCTCAGCTGGGTAAAGACCAGTTCAAAAAAAGGTCACCCGGCCCGGAGTGACCGCCTCAGCGGCCGCAAGAAGATCGAATCCATAGATGGAAAAAAAGGAGCATTTTGAGTCAAATTCGAGCCCCTGTCGCGCGGCGGTCTCCACACGCAGACGCTCTCCCGCACCGGTTACGACCCTGCCACCTGAGGCTCAAAAACTCCGTCGCGTGCGGCCTGCCAGACTAACGGCCGTCCTTGAACACCACTTTCAGCGTGAGCTCCTCGCCCTTGCGGAGCACCCGCAATGCCACTTCCTTGTCCACTCCGTACTTGCGAATCGCACCGGCTATGTCACCTCGGGCAGCAATCTCTTCGTCGCCCAACCGGATTATGACGTCGCCCGCCTGCAGTCCCGCCGCGGCCGCTGGACTGTCGGGCACCACGCTCATGATCGCGAATCCCTCCTCCTGCCAGCTGACATCGGGCATCACTCCCAGGTAAGGTCCGGCCGGCCTGATCCGGAAACGGGGCTTTCCCGTTGCCTTCTGGAAGGTCAGCCGCTGGGGGGCGTCGTCCAACGAATCGACAATTTCAGCCACAAGATCGGTGACACGTACCATGCCGTCCAGATTGATCTTGTCGTAGTCATCGGTCGGACGGTGATAGTCGGCATGAAGCCCCGTGAAAAGGAAGAGAACTGGGATGTCGTGGCGGTAGAACGAGGCGTGGTCACTCGGTCCGCGACCCTGCGGCTGCTTGCGCAGTGCGAATTGATAGGACTCGTTCAATTGGTCCAACAGCCCATCGAATTCCTCCGCCGTCCCCGTCCCACCCACGGTCAGTTGGTTGTCCGTCAGGCGACCGATCATGTCTAAATTGACCATCAGGACCGTCTTTTCCAGCGGATATGGCGGCTGCTTGACGTAGTGAGCGCTGCCCAGCAAACCGCTTTCTTCCCCGGCAAACGCCACGAACACCAGCCTGCGTCGCGACGGAGCAGACCGGGCCGCTAACCGCTGAGCTAACTCGATCATGGCGGCGGTGCCAGACGCGTTATCGTCGGCTCCGTTGTGGACGTCCTTGCTGCCCCGCGTCAGGGATCCGCGCCCCCCAAAACCGACGTGGTCGTAATGGGCCCCCACGACGATCGTTTCATCCGCCAACGGACCGGTTCCCTCCAATACCCCCACGACGTTCTTGACCCGGTAGTCCTGACGAACGATGTTTGACTGACACTCTGCGGTCCAGCCCTCAAGCGATTGGCTCTGGGGCGTCGGCCCCACGTCAATCTTGTGTTCCAGGGTCACCAAATCGATGCCCAGCGCCTGCTTCACGATCTGGTTGACCGCATTTCGGCGACAGAAAAAAACGGGAATCGTCTCCTTGTTGCTGGCCACTCCCGCACCGCCAACGCCGGGCAATTCATCTTGATCCTCCTCGGCGGCAGCGCGCATGTCATCAATGCGGACAGCAAGTTCCGCAAGCGTTTTTTGGGCCTCTTTCACGTCTGCGTCGCCAGGCAGCCCCTGTTGGGCAAACTGACGGACCGCCTCGGTCAGCTTGGCGACGGCCTCACGCCAGTCTTTCTCCAAACGCTCCTTGCGTTGCTGCACTTCGTAGTCATCATTGACCATTATCACGGCCGCCGCGCCGTGCCGCATCGCGTTGGTCACTTTGCTGTTGAAAGTCGCGTGCTGCGTGGTGCGACTGCCGTTAAATACGCTTTCCGCGTTGCTCTGCTGCGGCTCTTTTCGGAGCATCAGCACGACTTTTCCTTGTACGTCTACGTTCGCGTAATCGTCATAACCCCAGTCTTTCGCCGTAATGCCGTAACCCACAAACACTAATGGCGCAGTCACTTCGCCAGAACCTCCAATCGCCATCGGCTCGAAGTCCTCGCGGACACGCAACACTTTTTTCTGATCCGCATCGTCCTGCTTGGGACCTTGGATCACGAGAGAGTTGTCTTCAACCGGTCCCAATTGTGGGTCGCCGCCAATGGTGAACATCTGAAAGGGAGTACCGTCAAAGAGATCCGTCTTCAGGCCGATCTCCCGAAATTGCTCCGCAATGTACTCCGCTGCCATGTCCAAACCCCTGGTTCCCACGCCCCGACCTTCCATCTCGTCCGCCGCCAGAACCTTGACCATGTTCAGCAGACGGACCGAGCTTTCACTCTCTTCCGCCACCGTAGCAGAGCACCAACCGAGCGCCAGCAAATTCAGAAGAACTGCCATCCCCAACAGCTGGCAGGTGGCAATCATCGACGGGCGTTTACGGCAGGCGACGGAGGGGATTTTGGCAGACGAGTTTCGCATGCGGGAGAGCCTTGACGGTTGGGTGGATGAAGATCTGACGCGTCACCTTTAGCGCGATACCGCAGCGATTTCGAGTTGAGTTTTCGCCAATATCGGAAATGAAACTCGTAAGGATCGGCGTAGCAACAACTGGCAGATTTGTTCTTGCCCCTCACCTGTATGCTCTCCCCCGCTATTCGCTTCGCGGCGGGGAAGAGGAGACAATACGACAGTGATTGCTTCCTCGATCCCAGAGTTCCAGCGTTAGGACTCGTCCGGAAATAAGTTACCGGTTCCCATTCCCTCTCCACCGCCCCGCGGAGCGGGAATAGCGGGGGAGAGGGTATTCGGTAACTTATTTCCAGACGAGTTCTTAGCTCGTCATTTGTTCGAGACGCTGCTTCGGTGCATTTCGTCAGAATTTTTCAAATACCGGCAGCCGAGGGCCGTTTCCCCACCCGCTGCGGCTGTTTCGAGAACACCAGTTCCTCCCCCGTACGATTCTCTGGTCCCGCTGGGTTGGCGTCAAGTCAAAGCGCCGCCGCAACGTGCCATGGGCCACCCCCGCTGCACATCTGTCTCAGCAAAGCCCACGGCCAGCGTCAGGTTCCACCGCCAGATGTACTTCTGCAAGCCGGTACGGTGAATTCCGAGAATCGGTTTTGACACAAACGCCGGAAGCCGATATTCTTCGCACCCCACGCCAGATGCAGCAGACAAGGAAGTTTCTGCTCCCACAACTTGAACGCGGTCACTCGGGTGGTCAAGTCATTGTCGCCCCCTTGGTGATGACACGAACCACGTCGAGCAAGCTCGCACATGGAGGTGCAGCTGAAGATGCCGGATCTCGCACTTGACCAGTCCCAACCGACTCACTCCCGACGCGTTCTCATCGTCGATCAATCGGACGACTCGCGCGATGTAATCCGCATGGCGCTGGAACGCCGCGGAGTGGAGATATTCGAGGCGCCGAGCGCTCAGGCGGGTCTCGAAATGCTGCGTCTCCATCGTCCCGATGTCGTCGTGCTGGACCTCGAGTCCGAGGCGGCTGAGGATGCCCAAGTTTGCGCAGCTTACGACAGCGAACTGGAATCCCACTGCGCAGAAATGGTGATATTGGGTAATCTACGACGAGATCGGCGGACAACCGACAAGCACGTTATGCGTAAGCCCTATCATTACGGACCGTTGATTCAGAAAATTGAGCAGCTGGTCAGTCAGCCGTCGAACGCCAGCCGATAGCCGACACGTGCACCCGAAGGAACCCGGTTTTTCGGGCTCCCGCTTGAGGTACGGCCTCGATGCGCGTCATCGCAAAGAGTTAGCAGACGTGGCATGACATGATCGGGCCGGCGGTAGCGATCCTCGTGCGGCATCGGCGCCGCGTCTTTCCGTGTGGCGTGTTTGCGGTATACTCGCTCTTTTGACACGATGTTAGGTTCCGGGGGAGCGGGGCGATGCCTTCGCTGTTTGTCATCCAAGGGCGGGATCAAGGCAAGCGATTCGAATTGCGCGGCCCCGTCGTTTCGGTCGGCCGCGACAAGTCGAATACGATTCAACTGCACGACACCGAAATCTCCCGGCATCATAGCGAGTTGCGTTGGATCGAGGGCCAGGTAGAGCTGGTCGACTTGAACAGCTCCAACGGATCCTACGTCAACAGTCAGGTAGCGCGGAAACAGGTGCTCAAGAGCGGCGACCGCGTGCAGCTGGGTCGGACATTAATGATCTTCACGGCTGGTGAAGAGCACTCCGGAACCGATCTGGTGGAAGGTGTGGATATCGTGGGCGCAGCGAGGCGACGGCCGGATCGCGGATCGTCAGCTCGATAAGCCAACAGCAGGGGAGCCAGATATTCAGCATCGAAACGAATTCCGAAAGCCCCTGGCTGGCTCGCGCACGCAGCAACCTCGACGTGATGTACCACACGGCACTGGCCGCCAGCCATACCATGGACATCGACCAGCTGTTGCAGCGCATCATGGAGCTGATCTTCGAATGGGTGGAGGCGGATCGCGGCTGCGTGATGCTGGTCGATCAGGAAACGGACGAGTTGATGCCCGCCGTGCGTCGTGATCGCAAGGCAACCGCCAGCGCCGAGAAGATGGAAATCAGCCGTACGATTCTCGACTACGTGCTGCAGCAAAGCGAAGGAGTATTGACCAGCGACGCCAGCGAGGACGATCGTTGGGAGGCGGCGGGAAGTATCGTCCGGTTGGGCGTGCGTGAAGCGATCTGCGTCCCCATGCAGGGACGCTACGGAATCGTCGGCATCATCTACATTGACACCTATACGCCACCAGGACGATTTATTCAAAGACCCTCGAACCGATTTTCCGATGAGCATCTGAAACTGATGGTCGCGATTGGCCATCAGGCGGCGCTGGCCGTCGAAGACACATCCTATTACTCTGCCATGCTGCAAGCCGAACGGCTCGCCGCCATCGGCCAGACGATCGCCACGCTTTCGCATCACATCAAGAATATCCTGCAGGGAATTCGCGGCGGGAGTTACTTGATCGAAGAAGGTCTCAAGGGTTCCGAATATGACGTCGTATCGAAAGGGTGGGCGATCGTCGAGAAAAACCAGGAGAAAATCTCCAACCTGGTCATGGACATGCTGTCGTTCAGCAAAGAACGCGAACCCGAAATGGTCCCCGCGGACATCAATGAAGTCGTCGCTGACATCGTCGAGCTGATGCATACTCGCGCTGCGGACGCGCAGGTTGCCTTGCGCTGGTCTCCCGAGCAAGACATCCCGCAACTGACCTTTGATCCCGATGCCATGCATCGCGCAGTCTTGAACGTGGTAACCAATGCCATCGATGCGTGCGAGAAAGTCACCGCCGGCCAGGTCACCGTCCGGACGCAGTACGACGAGCAAGCGCAGGTCGTTCGTGTCCTGGTCGAAGACAACGGTGAAGGAATTCCCGCCGACGATCTGGCGAGAATCTTCTCCGTCTTCGAATCCCGCAAGGGCAGTCGAGGCACCGGGCTCGGCCTGCCTGTCAGCCAGAAGATCATGCATGAGCACGATGGGGACATCACCGTCGAAAGCACGCCGCAACGCGGTAGCTGCTTCTGCCTGCAGATGCCGGCGGTTCTCGCGGATCAAAACGACACCCAGACGATGACTCTCATCGACCCGCACGCCGCCCCTCGTCCCCGCCCTCCGTCGGACCAGTCTTAGACGGACGGATCCCCCACGAACGGATTGAACTTCTTCTCTTCTCCGATGGTGGTCGGCTGGCCATGTCCCGTAAACACGATCGTGTCGGGGGGCATCACAAACAGTTTCGAACGGATGCACGACAGCAATTGCTGCATATCACCGTCGGGGAAATCGGTCCTTCCAATGCTTCCCTGAAACAGCACATCTCCTCCGAACACCACCCAGGGTGTCCCCGCCTTCCAGACATAAACCACATGGCCTTTCGAGTGCCCGGGAATCTCCAGTATATCCAACGTCAATCCGGCCACGTCGTACTGGTCTCCGTCGTGCACCAGCTGATCCGCGGGCGGACTGGTCAGCCCTTCTCCAAACTGGCCCGACAAGTTGGCCTGCGGATCCGTTAACTTGTCCGCTTCGTGAGCGCCGATCACGAGCGGGCAGTCCGGCCAGCAGCGTTTCATGAACTGGTTCCCCGCAATGTGGTCGATGTGCCCATGCGTGTTCAGAATCGCTTTTGGCGTAAGGTGATGCCGCAGCAGGCATTCCTGTATCGACTCAGTGTCGAATCCGGGGTCCACCACGATACAGTCACTGCGTTGCTCCAAGCCAGCCAGGAATGTATTCTGGCCAAACATGCGGGAAACAACGGTATGCACAACAAGCTGCTGGGCCATGATGGTCCTCGCAAGACAGTTCCCCATTGTCCATCATCACACGCACCACTTTAGCACACGTGCGTCGTCGCCCCGTCCCCTGGAATGTGGTCCGGTGGTGGTCCGCATTGACCACGCAGCAGGGAGTGTGGAACCAGATCCTGGGGGGCCACATTCCAGGAATTCTGATGCGGCCGTGATGCGCATCCACTGCGTGGGCATTCAAACAGATTCGGCGTCGGGAAAAAAGGGGGGGCACCGCCGCTGTTGAGCCTCATGCTACCTGATGCGCGGGATGTGCGAGCATCTTTTCGAGCAGGGTAGTGTACGCTGGTTTTTTGGCCACCCATCACGCCGACGACCTCGCGTCGGTCGTGCCCGATGAGAAAACGATTGGGTGATTCCCGCCTCAAGCGCGGCCGACAAGGCCGGGCACCGCCTGGCCGGTTTGTGGCCCTAGTCGAATCACGCCGCAACCTGCCTCGTGCTCGGCTCCGTGCCGACTGAATGCACCAGCCCCTATGGAACGAACCACTTCCCGTTCCCTCCCGGTAATTGACAACCGTGCCTTCCACCGGCACAAGACCGCTGGCCGGCAGCCCTGACTTCGGGCATGCTCGTTGGCTGTGGCCGCAGTCCCCTTGAGGAGGGCATCCACGACGAATCCGAAGGGTGCGCGGAGGGGCGGGGCGCAGGCGAGGTGCCTGCCCCGCGTCCCGGACACGGAAAAACTCGCCTCGCTGAATTTAGCCTCTCCGGTTAGAATAGGCGAACTGGCGGTAGCAAAACGGTTGTGTCGACTGTCGGTTTCGCGGCGAACGGATCGTTTCACCTGTGGCAAACTCTGCGGATCAGGCGAATTGTCGCCGGGGACGAGTCTGGATCGGCCTTTAGCATATGCCGGGCATGGATGTTGAGGTTTGCCGATTAGCGAAACCCGACTGGATTTGCCGTGGAATGTAATTATTCCACTTATTGCAGGGCGATACTTACAACACCGTGCCGCATGGTCCGGACGCGACGGAGACGCGAGAGAATGCGTAAACTCGCCGTGATATTGGGTCTACGCAAGACGGTTTGGTTTCGCCTTCCACATCACGCTCGATTTGGCGCGAGACTTGCTGTTGGTCCAAGCAGCCCTTTACCAGAAATTCCGATTCAGGGAGGAACGAGACGGCTGTGACCGCGTGACTGACGTCACCGCGCAGGCGACCTCTCGTACGCAAGGAGTGATTCGAATGAGGCGAACAGACGTGACGACGCATTACCTGTCGAGACGGGCCTTTTGTGCATCCGCAGCGGGCTTTCTGGCCTGCGGAACATCGGCACTGGCGCAATCGCCACCACAGCCGGACAACCAGCTGGTAGAACCGCTCTACCGCGTTTCCAAGGCCAAAGTGGATCATAACGCACCGGCTCATCAACACCCGCTCGATCCGGCTCTGGCGCTGGCCCACGACGGTTTGCGCAACATTCGGGACAATGTCCGAGATTATTCCTGCACGATGGTCAAACGGGAACGGATCGGCGACACACTGCTCGAGCGAGAGTACATGTTTGCCAAGATCCGCAACGAGAAAACGGTCAATGGACAGATCGCGACACCGTTCTCGGTCTACCTTTATTTTCTCAAACCGGATTCGATGAAAGGCCGCGAAGTGATTTTCGTGCGTGGCCAAAATGACGGCAAAATGATTGCTCATGAACGCCGCGACTCGTTCATGGGCAAGTTCGGCTCGGTTTGGCTGCGTCCCGACGGCGCGATTGCCATGAAAGGCAACCGGTATCCCATCACGGAGATCGGTCTGGAGACGCTGGTCGTCCGATTGATTGAGAAGGGGACGCGGGACAAGCAGAACGGAGTGCCGGAAGAGTGTGTGGTTGAGTTTCGCAAGAACGCCAAGATCAACGACCGTGTCTGCACCATGCTGCAGGTCTCCCATCCGCAACCGCGAGACTATTACGACTTTCATATCGCCCGGATCTTTATCGACGACGAATACAACGTGCCGATCCGATACGCGGCCTACAGCTGGCCCAGCCGCCCGGGCGGAGGCCCCGAGTTGATCGAGGAATACACGTATTTGAACTTGAAGCTCAACGTCGGGTGGGCCGACCAGGATTTCGATCACAACTGCCGCGACTATAATTTCTGAGCCGCCCATTGGGAATGGAGAGTCGCGCATTCCTCGTTCACCGAGTCCCTCCTTCCTGCAAAACCCTCTTTTTCTTGCGCGTCGCCTGTTGCGGGCGACGCGTTTTTTTTCTCTCGGGCTGCCCGCCGCCACGAAATGCGTCATACTCGTGGTATCCGTTCCACTCGGACGCGAAATAGGACATCGGATCCGACCGAACCTGTTCCGGACTCGAGTGTGGGCATGCCCGACGGGTGTTTCCTGTCGGATTGGCGACGGCGGGCCGGTGTTGCCTCCACGGTAGCTTGCTGGGAGGTCGGCGGTCGTACGGCTTGGGGCGAACTGGAGATGACCAACGCTTCTGGCACCACCGAGAGTTCCCAGCCCGCGGCCGCACGGCGCCAGCGGCCACGATCTTGGCGCGGAACACTCTGGCGGTGGACGCGCGCCGTCACGGTGGGATACCTCATTTTGGTCCTGTTCATGATGTGGTTCGAAACACAACTGATTTTCCCGACCTGGCAGATTCCCCCGGGGGACTGGAATCCCGCCGGCGTGGAGTTCGAGGATGTGGTCTTCGACTCAGAAGACGGCACGCGCCTGCACGGATGGTATTTCGAGCATCCCGCCCCCCGGGCTCATGTGCTCTACAGCCACGGCAACGGCGAAAACCTCGCGCATCTGGGAGAGTACATGGACGGACTCCGCGAGGAGTACGGCGTGTCGATTTTCGCTTACGATTATCGTGGATACGGCAAGAGTGACGGAAAGCCAGACGAGCCAGGCATCCTCCGTGACGGGCGAGCGGCCCAGCGCCACCTGGCCCAGCGGGCCGGAATTGCCACCGAGCAAGTTGTCCACTGGGGGCGTTCGATCGGCGGCGCCGTGGCCGTGCAATTGGCGGCGGACGTCGGCGCGCGAGGGATCATTCTGGAACGGACTTTCACCAGCTTGCCGGACGTTGCCGCCCGCCATTATCCGTGGCTTCCGGTGCGTCGTCTGATGCGCAACCAATTCAATTCGCTGGCACGGATTGGCGAGTTCCGCGGGCCGCTGCTGCAAAGCCACGGCACGCATGATGAGATTGTTCCGTTCGTGCTCGGCAAGCAACTTTTCGACGCGGCCGCCAGTGAGCGGAAACAATTCGTGCCCATGCCGGGTGTGACCCACAATGGCCCGAACACGAAGGATTACTATACTGAGTTGCATCTTTTTTTTGAGCAGTTGCGTTGAACCGACCGAAGGACGGACTGACGCAACACAGAGACGAAGGAGTTTAGCATGCATATTCGAGGCGTTTTTTGGGCCCTGTTGGCGACAGCAGGATTGACACTCGGCGGCTGTGGCAAAGCTGATACCGCGCCGCCTCCTGGCGCCAATACAGATACGCCAACGCTCGACATCAATGAGGGCGACATTGTCTCTCCCGACGAGGTTACCACGGCCGATGATACCGCTCCGAAATCCGAGGCAAACGTCGGGACGAAAAAAGAAGGCGAGTAGCGGCCCGCTTCCAGCATTGACCTGAAGTGACTTCCGTTCTCCGGCACGTGCCTGGTGCTTTGTCAACTGGAATAATCGGGGCGAAGCGTGGGTTTCGACGGCGTACGACACCGCTTCCACGCCTTGTCGAAATGGGCCAACTGTGCGGCGCGACACCGCGTGAACGCGGTGTCGTCCATGTGTCCCGGCCCAACCCTCATTCTTCATCGTGACAAGGCACTCGTTCATATGCCCGGAGTCGTGTCGCAGGGATCCCCCAAAGCAACTGCATCGGGCCTATTTGGCAGACATGCTCATGAAAAATCTCCGCGTTGCATCGGTTCAGTTCCAGCATGCGCCGGGTGACAAAGACTATAACCTGCTGGTCATCCGGCAGTTTGTCGAGCAAGCCGTGCGCCAGCGGGTGAAGTTGATCTTATTTCCCGAATGCTGCATCTCCGGGTATTGGCACTTGCGTAAGCTGGATCGCGGCGAACTGGACGAGCTGGCTGAACCAGTGCCTTCGGGTCCCAGTTCGCGCCAGCTCGAGCGCCTGGTCTCAACAATTCGGCCTGACAATCAGCGCCGGGCTGGTCGAACGAGCCGATGACGGACAACTCTACAACAGCGCCGTGGTGGCCATGCCCGACGGCACAACTGCCTGTCATCGCAAACTCCACTGCTTCATCAGCAGTCACATGTCGAGTGGTGATGGCTTCACCGTGTTCGACACACCTCACGGTTGCCGAGCGGCTCTGCTAATTTGTTACGACAACAACATCATCGAGAACGTGCGTGCCTGCGCGCTGGCGGGCGCGGAAATACTGCTTGCTCCACATCAGACCGGTGGCTGCCGTTCAGGCAGCCCGCATGCCATGGGTCTGATCGACCCCCATCTCTGGCAACGGCGCGACACCGATCCCGAGGCGATCGAAGCCGAGTTCCGTGGCGACAAAGGGCGCGGTTGGCTGATGCGATGGCTTCCCGCTCGTGCCCACGACAATGGCCTGTTCCTCCTGTTCAGTAACGGGGTGGGCGAGGACGACGACGAAGTGCGCACCGGCAATGCCATGATCCTGGATCCCTATGGCCGGATTCTGGCCGAGACCTGGCAAGCCGCCGACACGATGGTGATCGCCGATCTAGACGCGTCTCTCCGCGACCGCGCTACAGGAGTACGCTGGATCCGCTCACGACGCCCTGAACTCTACCACTCACTGACCATCCCCACCGGACGCGAACAAGATACGCGGACCGTGCGCTTCGAGTACCACGATCAACAGTAAGGTCCGGCGAAACAATAACTGGCAGATTTCTTTTTGCCCCTCACCTTTATCCTCTCCCCCGCTATACGCTGCGCGGCGGGGGAGAAGAGACCATACGACAGTTATGGCTTCGTCGATCCTCAGCAAGTTTTGTGAAGCACCCGGGCTGGAGGAGGGCGCGCCGACGAGGACCTGCCCGGGACCGGGATCCAGCCTGATTCGCTCACCGCGTCTAAATCGCAAACCGCGGTCGGGTGCCAGGTCGCTCGCCGAGCACTTGCATCAGAAATTCAAACGTGTCGCGGGCGATTCCCCGTGACGAACTCTCCCGGGGACCGGCCACATTGAGCACGCGAATATCGTGGTCCATCAGCCATTGGCGGACAACCTCTACGCTGGCATTTTCGGCAAGATCGATCACCAGGCAAGGTTTGGCGAACCTCTGAGCCAGACGATAGGTCAGTTCGGTCCCGCCCTGTAGTGGCCCACGACAAAGAATCAATGTACCGCTGGAATCGATGACATTTTGCCGCGTGCGATCGGAATATCTGCTCGATTGCGTTTCCTGCAGCTGGTAGCGCTGGTCAATCGGACCGTCCTCGGCTCGTCGCCCGCGCGGACACCAGCCTCCGTGCGCGATGTCCAAAGCAATGGCCGCATCCAGCGCTCCGCGGTCGGCTCCCGTCTGACCGCCCGAGACGATACGTTCTGGTACCGCGTACTGATCCTGTCGTGTCACAAGCTCCGTTCTCCAACCGCGTCCTCGAGTCTCACGTGGAATCATTACCCCGACGCTCGGCCACGCGCAACCGAGCACTACCGCTGCGCGGGTTGCGGTCCAATTCCTCCTGGTCCGCGCGGATGGGCTTGCGTGTCAGCGCTTGCAGACGCGGATCGTCACGAAACGCGTTCTTGACCAGGCGATCTTCCAGCGAATGGAAGCTGATAATGGCCAGGCGGCCGCCTGGCAGAAGGCAGTCGGGTAGTCGATGCAGCGCTATTTCCAGGGATTTCAGCTCCTCATTCACGGCGATACGCAGTGCCTGGAACGTGCGCGTCGCCGGATCAATCCGATGATTCCTGGAGCGGGGCACACAGCTACGGACCAGGTCCGCCAACTCGCCGGCCGTGCGTATCTCCTTGGTGCGGCGTCGCTCGACAATCTTGGCGCAATCCGCCTACTGTGACGCTCCTCGCCATACTGATAGATCACGTTGGCGAGATGCTCGGCGCTGAGCCGAGCCAGCAAACGCCAGGCCGGCTCGCCGCGATCAGGATCAAAACGCAAGTCAAGGGGTCCGTCAGCCTCGTAGCTGAACCCCCGCTGAGCGTCTGCCAGTTGGTCGCTCGACAGACCCAGGTCGAGCAGAATTCCGTGCACCCGCTCGCCCCCCGCGC
Organism: uncultured Planctomycetota bacterium; assembly: GCA_963700575.1. GTDB lineage: Bacteria > Planctomycetota > Planctomycetia > Pirellulales > Pirellulaceae > JAJRVM01. Next base: position 29,774 of record CAVOYC010000012.1, read on the forward strand.
TGGCCAAGATTTCAGGTAAATCGGTGTAATTCGCCTGGGCAACTCGGATCGGCATTCCGACCAGCTCATGCTCTGCTCGAGCCACCGCCGCTGGGTCACGATCGACGGCCACCACCATACCCTGGTAACCAACACGCTGAGCAAAGAGACGCGTGTGACCGCCTCCCCCCAGCGTACCGTCCACCAGGATGTGCCCTGGTTGAGGATCGAGCAGCGTGAGGACCGGCTGCAAGAGCACCGGAATGTGAATCGAAGTCGAGCCAGCCATGAAGCCCCGCAGCGTGAATGAAACGATCGACAGTCTGTCTCAGCGTTTCATCATACACGCCCGATTCCCCTGCGGGCATAGCCACAGGCGTCGGTGCGGCGCCAGTGCTTGGCATACGACCCGGGGCGCGTCCGTGCGCCCGCGGGTGGGCCGAGCCAGTGGCGAAGGAGTCCCTCGCGGCACTCCGTTCGTCACAGTTCGCAGTCGAAAACGTCCCGTTTCCAAACTCGCGAAAACAAAGTGATCAATCGCTTAATCACCAGTCGTTCAGTCTGTGGCCGTGAACTGAACAACTCGTTTTCACGCAAGGCGAACTTCGGACGGACGTAAACATCGTAACCGAATTGGGAACCTGACGATCTTCCTCACGACCGTGTTCCCCTGATGTGTCCCCCCCAATGATCCCCTCACCGTATTGCGTACCCCACGGGCTCGACCGGCGTCTGCTCTCCGTGCGTCCCTCGCAATTGAATCCGCTACTGAAAAATCGACGTTCCAATCATTCTCTGGCGGCAACTCGAACTTCTTCTCAGGCGTCCGTCAGATCAGATTTCTTTGCCTTGCACAAACTTGCCTTACACAAAATTCTACCGTGGACGAACCGACTGCGGTTGCCCCGAGGATGGAACGTCTGCCGAGGATGACTGCGGACTGCCAAAGGCGCTTTCCGCAATCTCATCGTAAAACGGCTGTTTCTGGTCCAGGTATTGCTCCCACCGGGCACGATCCCAGATTTCCAGGTGATCGCGCACCCCTAACAGAACAATTTCTTTGCCTTGCAGTGCCAGTTGGGCCAGGTCGGCCGGAATGCGTACGCGTCCTTGCCGATCCAGCTCCACGCGTTGAGCCTGTGCGTAAAACAACCGACTGAAGGCACGGATGTCCTGGGCTGTCGGCGAACCATGGCCCAGGTGCTCACCCAACTGCAAAAAAGACTGCTCGGTGTACACGACCAGCGAACCGTCCGTTCCTGGTGCCATGTACAGAACCGCGCAAGAGGTGTGACCCAGCGCATCGCGAATGGCTTTCGGTAATGCAAACCGGCATTTGTCATCCAGATTTCGATGAAAGCTGCCGGTTAGCAACATGATGACCCCACCCACTACCACTCAGCCCCACTACCGCCCCAAGATACCCACTGATTCACCCACGTCAACACGATTTTTAACCCGCTGTGACGGTGACCGGGCACCCGGTTTTACCTAGGTGCATATGGCGTGAAGACTTCGAGCGATTCAGAAACGCGCGCGGATTTTTGAAAATGGCTTTTCAAGCCCGCTTCAAACCGTGCGACAGTCCTTCGAACAGCAACTCGTAGCGATGAATCATGTCGCCTAGAGAGAAACATTCGGCGACTCTTCGGTGATTCGCCTGCCCCAGAGAAGAAGCCAAGTCGGCATCTCCGAGAATCCTAAGAACCTTATCAGCAAGCAGTTGCGGCTTGCCCAAGGGAACCGTCTGATGCTGCGACAAGGGCCCCAGAACTTCCAGCACCCCTTCCACCTCCGTGCACACCACGGGGCGCTGGCAGGCCATGGCCTCCAAGAGCACGTTGGGCATTCCCTCCCAACGCGATGGGAGCACCAGCAGGTCGCTGGCCAACAGAATTTCGAGCACGTTTGGCTGAAAGCCGCAGAAATGGACCCGTGCGGCAATCCCCAACCGACTGGCCAGGCGACGCAGGGCAGACGCCTGCGGTCCGTCACCCACCAGCAGCACATCGTGCTCGGGCAGCGACTTGGCCAGTCGGGGCATGGCAGCCAGCAGCTGGTCCAGGCCTTTCTGTTTCACCAACCGCGAAACACACGTGATCACGCGTCGTGAGCGAGGTACGCCAAGAGCCTGAAGATCCGCTGGGATGCGCCGCATACAGTCGTCGCTGTCGATCCCGTTCGGGACCACTAGCAGCTTCTCGCGTGGTAATCGCATCGTTCGTGCCGCATAGTCGGCTACCAGACGGCTGACACACGCCACCTGCGCCGCATCTTTGATCACGCGACACTCGACGGACTGCCGCAGGTGCGAAGGATCCGCAACGCGTATTCCCGCGCACCAGGGGACGCCGTCGAGTCGTCGCAAAGCCAACCCTGTCACGATATTCGCGTGAAACAGCATGGATTGAACGACCTGGGGACCTTGCTCACGGAGCGCTTGAGCCAATTGACCGATCGCCGCAGGAAGCTGCCACTTGCTGGAAAAACCCAAGAAATGCACGGGGATCGCGTCCTGCTCCAGCTGCGCCACCAGGCCACTACGGTGATCTGCAGGACGCTGAGCGAGCGAATAGACTGTCGGTTCGAACCGTCTCTTGTCCACGCCACGTGCCACGCTTACCAGGCATCGTTCAGCACCGCCAATCTCCAGCTCGGTGATCACCATTGCCAGTTTGATGGTACGACCTGTCATGGATAGCATCCGGCGCGTGCGAATCGGGGTGTGTGCTGCCGACGGCGTAAGAGAATGGACGCTGCAGCGCACGGGTGTCCAGGTCTGCAGACCTGGGTCATGGCGTGACTTGCGACGCTTGACGCCTCACATACCACATACCACACCTTTCCAGCCCCCTCAAGATGGGGCCCGGTTTACAGTTGAGCGTGTGATCATGCATAACATTGCCTTGCAGCACGTGTGCTGCGCGGCCCAGAGGATTCAACCGGTTCCCAACGAACCTGTCATGGCAAAACGATGGCTCGATGACCGAACTCGCAGACTACGATTACGAATTGCCGCGCGAGCTTATCGCTCAGCACGCGCTAAGCAATCGCAGCGATGCACGGTTGTTGGTCGTCTCTCGTCGCGACCAGACGCTATCGCACGCGCACGTTCGTGACTTGGGCGACTACCTCTCACCGGACGATTGTCTGGTTCTGAACGACACGCGCGTGTTGGCCGCGCGCCTGCTAGGCTATCGCACGGGCACCGGAGGTCGCTGGTCCGGGCTGTTTGTGTCGTCCGATGCATCCGGGAACTGGGAAGTCCTGAGTAAGACGCGCGGCAGGCTGCGGGTTGGCGAGACGATCATGCTGCAAGACAGGATGGCAGAGGACGCGTTTGGTTTGACGTTGCTGGCGGAACTGGGACAGGGCTTGTGGGCCGTCCGTCCCGACGATCGAGGGGCGCCGGTTGACGTGCTGCAGCGCGTTGGTCGAATTCCGCTGCCACCCTACATACGTGGCGGAGAAATGGAAGAGTCTGACATCGAGCAGTACCAGACCGTATTCGCGCTCCAACCCGGTGCGATTGCCGCGCCCACGGCGGGACTGCATTTCACCCAGCCGCTGCTCACGCAACTGATCCGTCTCGGGATCGATATCTGTCGGGTCACGTTGCACGTCGGGATCGGGACTTTTCGTCCCATCACAGTGGACCAGTTGGAAGCCCACGAAATGCACTGGGAATGGGGAGAAATCAGCGAGGAGGGGACGGGGAGATTGAAGGCCTGCCGAGCCCGCGGGGGCCGCATCGTGGCGGTGGGCACAACTTGTGTCCGCCTGTTGGAAACCGCCGCCCGCGATGGGGAGCTGCGAAGTTGGCGTGGAGAAACGAATCTGTTCATACGCCCCCCTTTTGAGTTTCAGGCGGTTGACGCGCTGCTGACCAACTTCCACCTTCCCAAGAGCACGTTGCTGGTATTGGTGCGCACTTTCGGCGGAGATGCACTGATGCGGCGGGCCTACGAGGAGGCGATCTCCGATAACTACCGGTTCTTCAGTTACGGCGATGCAATGCTCGTTCTGTAGAACGCGAACGAAGCCCTTGAACTCTACAGAGCTCGACCGTGCCGTCCTCGCCGCAGCCGTTTCTGGCCGCTACACAGTCCCGGAGACCTCGATCATCCAGTGCGGTCTGTGGCACGCTGGGAACCCACGACCGAATAACTGCCGCCAGACGCGTGGCTCAGATCCGCCTCGACCATTATGCTGCTAGTTCTGTTAATATGCGGATATCAGATTCGAACGCCACCGCACTTGGACGCTCGCGCGAAACGACAGCCGAACCCTGGCTGGTCTGGCGAACCCTGGCTGGTCTGGCTCCGTGCGGCAGGAACATTTTTGTTCGTCCCCGCGAAAGGATGATGCCTGATGTCGGATGTGCCCACCGAACAGGTACTGGTTGTGCCCACGGAACTGCTCCAGCAGCTCGGCTATTTCCAGGGCTTCATGCCCGGTGCAGACGGTTATCTGGAGACACTTCTGAGCCCGCGGCACACGAGCTATCGCCCCCGCAGCGAAATGGAAGCGGATCCAAGTTTCAAACAACTGATCCCCTATGTGATATTCTCCCATCGCGATGCGGCAGGCAATTTGTCCGTCTTTTGCTACACCCGAGGTACCGGACAGGGCGAGCGGCGGCTGCATAGCAAACGGAGTGTGGGAATCGGAGGTCACATCTCATCGGACGATGCTGGTGGAAACAAGCCGTATGCCGAAGGGATGCGGCGCGAGCTGGACGAAGAAGTGATCATTAAGACGCCTTACACGGAACGCTGCGTGGGCTTGATCAACGACGACGAAACGGAAGTGGGCAAGGTGCATCTGGGTGTGGTACACATCTTCGATGTGGAGAAACCGGAGGTGGCGCCTCGCGAGGCCGAAATCATGAACGCGCGATTTCGCCCCGTCGACGAACTGCTCCAGTCTCTAGACGGCTTCGAAAGCTGGTCGCGAATCTGTCTCGAAGCGCTCTTTCAGAAATACGAAGCATGATTCACAAACCAGTCTATCTGGACAATCATGCGACGACGCGCGTCGATCCACGTGTCGTGGATGCGATGCTGCCGTTCTTCTCACAGACGTATGGCAATGCGGGAAGCACGAGCCACTCGTTCGGCTGGGAGTGCCAGGAGGCGGTACAACACGCTCGCACGGCGATCGCCGAAGCAATCAATGCCCGTCCGCGCGAAATCATCTTTACCAGCGGTGCCACCGAAAGTAACAATCTCGCGCTGCGCGGATTGGCCGAAAGACGACGACGACGAGGCAACCATATCGTCAGCGTGCAGACCGAGCACAAAGCCATACTCGACCCCCTCACGCGACTGGCCCATCGCGACTTCAAAGTCACCTTGCTGCCCGTTACGCCCCACGGAGATGAACAAGCCGGCCTTGTGTCGGTCGCGGCGTTGGCCGACGCCATCCGGGACGATACACTGCTGGTCACTGTGATGTTGGCGAACAACGAGATCGGCGTCATCCAGCCGCTGGCCGAGATCGCTCAGATCTGCCGTCAACAAGGTGTTCTGCTGCACACCGACGCCACACAGGCCATCGGCAAAATCCCCGTCGATGTACAACACCTGGGAGTCGACTTGATGAGCTTTTCGGCCCACAAGTTCTACGGCCCAAAAGGCGTGGGGGCACTCTACGTCAGACGCCGCGGCGGACCTCTGCGGCTGACCAGCCAAATCGTGGGGGGAGGCCAGGAAGAGGGCTTCCGCAGCGGAACACTCAACGTGCCGGGAATCGTGGGCATCGGCCGCGCCGTCCAGCTCTGCTGCCAGGAATTGCCGTCGGAAAGCCAGCGCCAAGCCACGTTGCGCCAGCGCTTGTTTGACGGACTAACAAACTCTATTGAACAGGTAGACTTAAACGGGCCGGCGCTGCAGCGGCCGGATCTGCGCTTGGCCGGGAATTTGAACTGCAGCTTTGCCGGCGTGGATGGGGAAGCGCTGATGATGAGTGCCCGAGATCTCGCCGTCTCGAGCGGCAGTGCCTGTACGTCCGCCAATCCAGAACCTAGCCATGTGTTACGGGCGCTACAACGCGACGCGGATGCGGTTCGCAGCAGCCTGCGGTTTGGTATTGGTCGGTTCAACACGGCGGAGGAAATAGACTTTGCGGTGCAAGTTCTGGCGGAAGCTGTCCACCGACTGCGACGGCTGACCTGCCGCGGGTAACAACGGCGCAACCCGAACCACCACAAGTAATTACAGGATTTCTGCGGAAAATCATCGGAAGACGGTTTTCCCCACCACACGAATCGTCTATTTTAGACATAGTGGGATGTTAAAAATCACCCCTGTGAACCAGTTGTTCCAGTAGAGAGACAGTGTTCCAGTAGAGAGACAGACGGAGACAGATGGCATGGCGATCAATTTGACCGAGAAGGCGGCGGCCGAGATCCAACGGGTGCGGGAAGAGCAGAAGCTGGAGGAGGAGATGTTTCTCCGAATTGGCGTGGCCGGCGGCGGCTGCAGTGGTTTCAGTTACACCATGGGATTCGACAAGGCATACGACGCCCAGGCGGACAGCAAGTACAGCCTGCACGGTGTCGATGTCGTCGTTGATAAGAAGAGTTCCTTGTATCTTGATGGTGCGACCATCGATTGGTACGACGGCCTGGAGAAACGCGGGTTCACGTTCGAGAATCCGAACGCCGTGAAGACGTGCGGCTGCGGCAGTTCTTTCCAGGCGTAACCGTTCCATCTCCGTTTGATCTTAACGCGATGGGTCCGGCACCACGGTCGACCCATCGCGTTTCGCGCTTGCTGCGCCTCGCGGCTGGTCCCGCTGCGCCGCTCATGGGTTATGAGTGGCGATCTTCCCAGTTTGGCATCACTGTCGTCCAAAATCTCTCGGGCGTTGCCGGGCAAACACCTCTTTCTGGTTCTGGGAAGTTCTGATCTGGGAAATTCTCATTCGAGACGTTTTTGTGCGATTCCACCGTCACGAGGCCGTTCAAGCCGCAGCATGGCGGGTGGAACAGGCGCGTACAGGGTGATGCAACTGCTTTTTGAAGCGCGGCAGACCGCCGATCGCAATGCGGTGTCGGCGGCCGCTGCACAGGCGGTACCGCGTCGCTGCAACAACCGATGGCTGCTGCGACGAGATACGGATATACTGAGCAGCCAACGCGCGGCTTGAAACCGCGTCCGGGAGTAGGCCGCTTGCGCGGTCCGCTGTCGAACGGGCCGTCGCAAGATAGGCGAACGGAAAGGCATTTTGTCAGCGATGGACAGTGAATCAAACAAAGTGTACATCTTGGGCATCGGTGACGACGGACTGGAGGGCCTGACCAGCGCGGTGCGCTCTGGTGGACCAGGCGCAGCTGATCATCGGATCGGACCGATCATTGGGCCTGATAGGCAGTTCTGCGGCACGCCTTGCTCCGTCGCACGGTGATCCGGAGCACGTGGCACAGCTGGTGGCCGACAATCCCGACCAGCAGATCGTGATCCTCACCAGCGGTGATCCGCTGTTCTACGGTACGGCCCGGTACCTCTGTGATCGTTTGGGCAAGGATCGCTTCGAAGTGTTGCCTCACGTGAGCAGTATGCAGCTGGCCTTCGCTCGCGTAAAAGAGTGCTGGGACGAAGCTTATCTGACCAACCTGGCCAATCAGAATCTTGACCGCGCCGTCGAACGGATACGCTCCGCCGACCGGGTCGGTCTGTTCACCACCCAACAACATCCGCCATCCGCGGTTGCTCAGGCGTTGCTCAGTCGGGGCATCGACTATTTCACCGGTTACGTCTGCGAAAATCTCGGGGCTCCCGACGAACGAGTCACCCATGGGGAGTTAGCGGAACTGGCAAAGCACTCGTTCAGCACGCTGAACGTGATGATTCTAGTCCGCCGGCCGGACACTCCGGACCGACCGCGAGACATGGTAGGGCGCCGACTATTTGGAAATCCGGACGAGATGTTTCTGCAGAGCCGCCCCAAACGTGGTCTGCTGACCCCGGTGGAAATTCGCTGCATTGCGCTGGCGGAAATGGACCTGGGACCGTCAAGTATCGTGTGGGACGTGGGAGCCGGGAGCGGTGCGGTATCGATCGAGGCGGCCCAAATTGCGGATTGTGGCGAAGTCTACGCCATTGAAATGGACACGCAAGACTACCAGCTCATTTCCGCCAACGCTCAGCGGTTCTCCGTCACGAACTTGACTCCTGTGTTGGGCCAGGCACCGGACGCGTGGCAGGACCTTCCTGATCCCGATGCGATTTTCATTGACGGCACGGGCCGTCATGCGCGGTGCATCGTAGAACAAGCCTACCAGCGTCTACGCAGCGGCGGACGGATTGTGATCAACATGGTCAGTATCGAGAACTTGACGGAGGTTCAGCAACTGTTGCGACAGTTGGCGGGCGACGCCAACGTGTGGATGATCAACATTGCTCGTGGAACGCAACAGATGGAGACGACACGTTTCGATTCGACGCCGCCGACGTTTCTGATCGGTGGTGTCAAACCGTTGTAGTCCCATCCACGCATGATTGCCCGCTGCGATCCGCGACACCGAGCCTCAAGAGCAGCTTGTCAAAGAGCGACGGCCCGTCAAACCGAGTCCACTCATTCGCTTGAGCGAGGAATCACGTGAACGATTATCCGCAACTTGACGTCGTGGCTGTCGGTGCTCATCCCGATGATGTGGAAATTGCCTGTGGCGGCACGCTGGCCAAATTGGCATTACAGGGCTACCAGGTCGGCATTGTCGACCTGACCGACGGCGAACCCACGCCCGGTTCACCCGGCCCCGAGGTACGTTTGGCCGAAGCCGAAGAGGCAGCCAGCACGCTGGGAGTCACGCTGCGCACGGTGCTGGACTTGCCGAACCGCCGTTTGTTTGATTCGTTTGAAGCACGTGTGGCGCTGGCCAAGGAATTTCGCAAGTATCGGCCGCGAATCGTGATTGGGTTTGGCGGCAAGACTCCGCTCGCCTCGCCCGATCACTGGCAAGCCATGCAGATTACGGACGCCGCCGTTTTCTATGCGCGTCTCTCCAAGTGGGACCATTACTTTGATGGTCTGCCGGTACACACTATCTCCGCTCAGCTCTATTTTCGGCTCGCCTTCGAGCCGGCCACGATGGACGGGTTCCACAGCCACTTCACGGTCGACATCGGGGACACGCTGGAAACCAAGCTTAACGCGATCCGCTGCTATAAGACGCAGTTTCCGCCCGTCAAGTCGTACGTATTTGACCGTATCCGCGGGGCCGCGCTGCTGGCCGGATCCGCCACCGGCTACTCGGCCGGCGAGACGTTTGCCGGAGCCCGGGCACTCGGCACGCGAGATCTCGTCCGCTATGTGCTGGGCGATTGACGCCCGGAGGGCCAATTTGTGATGAGTTATCCTCTGAATCAACACGCGTCTCGGCACACAGTGGCACGGCCGGTGACTCAGCACGGACAATACAGTTTCCATGGTGGGTCGATGCGCCACTGCTCAAGCATGGCCTCATTCCAACTCGAGGAATCCAACACAAACGACTCAGCCGACGGAAGCAAGAACACCCGAGTTGAGCATTGTGGGGCGATCTACGGCTCGGCAAAGAAACGCCTGAACAACTCGGCGGGCGTGCCGGCAAAGACGAGATCCTCAAAGGACTTTCAGGGTGGCTGAAGAAAAAAGCTGGCGTCACGCCTGTGACGACAGAACCTCCCTCTGGCCGAGCCTGGACAACGGTTCGGCCGCAGGATAGGCTGTGCGCACCGGCTGGGGCCGGTTGGTTTCGGCCGGGAAGACTTAGTCCAGACGACACTCTGTAAATTCACGGGGGGTGAAAGATGGGCAATCCTCTGGATCGTCGACAATTCCTGCAAGAAGGAACGGCGGGCATGCTGGCTGCGGCGGCGACTGCCACCGCCCGGTGTGGCGCCTGGGGCGAGGACAGTCCGGTGAAGCCCGTTCGGATCGGCGTCGTCGGCGTGGGCGGGCGTGGACGCTGGCACATCACCAACATGCTGAGTTACCAGGAAAACGTCGTCATACCGGCCATCTGTGACTACCGGACGGACCGGCTGGCGATGGCCATCGACATGGTCAAGAAGGCCAAGGGCTATACGCCCGACGGTTATCCCGACGGAAAATACGATTACCGCAACATGCTGCAGCGCGACGACCTGGACGGGGTCCTGGTAGCCACGGGCATCGATTTTCTCGGCCGAATCTCCATCGATTCGCTGAAAGCCGGCAAGCCCGTGGGACACGAGGTCCCGGGCTGCTATACGATCGATGAGTGCTGGGAGCTCGTGGAAGAGCACGAGCGAACCGGCACGCATTGCATGCTCCTGGAAAACTGTTGCTACGGCGACGAAACGTTGATGGTTCTGAACATGCTTCGCCAGGGCGTCTTCGGCGAGCCGTACTTCGGCGTGGGCAGCTACGTGCACGACTGCCGCTACAGTTTCTTCGACGGCGACGGAAAGATCACCTGGCGGGGAGAACTGTGGCGCGACTCCTACGGCTGCAATTACAATTCCCATGCCCTGGGGTCGCCCGCCAAGTGGTTGGGAATCAACGACGGCGACCGCTTCGAGTCGTGCCTTTGCATGCAGTCGCGTCCCAAGGCGGCCCACACCCACTGGACCGAAAAGCTGGGCGCTGACAGCGAGGCAGCCAAGGTCGAATTCAAAAGTGGCGACTTCATCAGTACGCTGATCCAGACGGCCCAAGGCCGGCAGATTCGCCTCGATTACAGCCTGACCTGCAGCCGGCCCTACTCACGCTACTATCTGCTTCAAGGCATGAACGGCTGCTTCGACTCCCGTACCGGCATGTACGTCCACGGCACCAGCGCGGACCACAAGTGGGACCCCGTCGCCAAGTTCGTGGAGGAGTATCAACACGACTACTGGCGCAATGACGGCACGTTAGCGAAAAAGGCCGGTGGGCACGGTGGAATCGACTATTTCTGCATCCACGATTTCATCAAGATGGTGCGCACGGGCCAGCCGCCCTGGATCGACGCCTACGACGCCGCCAGTTGGAGCTCCATCCTGCACTTCTCCAAACTCTCGCTGGACCGAAAGGGCGGACCGGTCGAGATCCCTGATTTCACCAAAGGAAAATGGAAAGACCCGGACTGGCGTAAAGGCCGCATGACTTGATACCACCGCGCCAGGTCGAAACGGGAGCGCAAGACGCAAGGTGCGCTCTGCGCACCGCACGCCGGATACGGTGCAGCGCGGACTTCACTCTGCGCAGCGGGAACCAATTGGGAGAGGCACTCTATGAACGGCGCCAAAGCGATGCGGGAACCAAGCCGGTGTCTTGGCGGCCTCTTGCTCATCACGATGTTGGCTGCACTTCTGAGCGTATCCGTGGGGGTTGGACAGGAGAGGGTTGACACGGCTCACGTCAAGACTCCGCCGGAAGGCAAGAAGCCGATTCTCGTCCTGACCGACAGTAACTACGTGAAGAATCCGTTTGGCTGCTATCTGGCGGAAATCTTGCGCAGCGAAGGGCTGGTGGAGTTTGACCAGGCCGAACGCACGGCGCTGAGTGCGGACGATGATCCGGAGGTGCGTCTCTCCGGCCACATCGTGGTGCTCATGGCAGAGATGGATCTAAGTGCAGCGGAAGAGCGTGTGCTGCGCGAGTATGTCAGCGGTGGCGGTGTGCTCATTGCCATGCGGCCCGACGCGGACCTGGCGGATCTGTTTGGCATCCAGGTTGTGGGGACGAGGCCGGAACGGCTTTTGCAGTACTTCGCCGTCGATGTTGACAACGCGACGGGCAGCGGCATTGTCGAGGAGCCGCTCCAGTATCACGGCCAGGCAACCAATTACTCGCCCCATGACGCCGCGCCGCTGGCACGCTTTCATGACGGCGGCAGTGAGCCGTCTTCCCATCCGGCCGCGACCGTAAATCGATACGGTGACGGACACGCGGTGGCTTTCGCCTTCGACCTGGCCCAGAGCGTGGTGCTCTTGCGGCAAGGTAATCCTGAGTGGCAAGACACCGAGGGAGACAATCTGCCGGGTTACAGACCCATGGACTTGTTCATGCGAACCGACGGCAGGACCTACTTCGATCCCGGCCGCTTTCGAATTCCTCAAGCCGACGAACAGCAAAGGTTTCTCGCGAATATCGTCACACGGCTGGCGGAAAAGCCGCTACCCCGCATGTGGTACTTGCCGGGAATGCACAAGGTAATGGTGGTCAACACCGGCGACGCGGAAAGCAACTACCAAGAGCAACTCGACCCGGCTTTCCAAGACTGCGCAAGCTATGGAGGATTCTTTACGGCCTATTTACGCAACGGCCCACATAACGGTATTGAATTGACCAGCGTGCCAAAGGAAGCCGCCTGGCGCGCGGCGGGACATGAAATCGGCGTCCACATGTACGGCGGCGGGCCCGACGGTGCCGGAGCCTCCGCCACTTTGCATGAAGCATACCGCAACATCGTCGGCGATCTGAAACACAAGTTCGCCCACGGCTCGCGGACGGCCAGGAATCATACCATTGACTGGACCGGTTGGGTCGATATGGCGGCGACCGAGGCCGAATTCGGCACCGCAATGGATATGAACTACTATCACTACATCACGTTTGAGACGCCGCTCACCACCAGTGGCTATTTCAACGGCAGCGGATTGCCACAGCGGCTGATCGATGTCGAAGGGCGTATTCTGCCGATCTATCAGGCTGCCACGCAGTGGCCCGACGAGTGGTTTGCCGACAAGGGCATGACGGCCGAGCAGACGGTGGGGATCATTACGGACATGCTCAAGGCGGGCCGGAACGGATTCTATTCGGCTTTCGTCAACAACATTCATCAGTGCCGATATAGCGGTAGCTACGGCAAAGACCAGATCACGCCGGTTTGGCCGCACGCAGTCTGGGCGTATTGCCGCAACGAAGGGATTCCGAGCTGGTCGGCAGAAATGTTGCTCGATTTCGTCGAGGCACGTAACGCAGCCCGGTTCGAGAATATCACGTGGCGGATGGATACCACACCAGACCGCTGCGAGTTGATGTTTGACTTCCATGCCCCGGCGGAAGGCCAAGATTTGACGATCATGATCCCCAGAAGGTGGTCGGGCCAGATCCTCCAGTCGGTAACGGCCGACGGCAAGACCATGGCTCAAACGAACGAAGCCGTCAAGGGGATCGAATACGGTATGTTTACTACCACGGCAAGCCGAACGCACGTCGTGGCCCGCTACGCGTCTGTCGGTCAGTAAACTGTTTGCGGCGTACCAAGGCAAACCGCATGCATCAACCGTTTTTCGGAACGTGCAGTCTCCTGCTGCTTCGACTGTTTGATTTCGCACGGCGGACCCCGTCCAGCTTGCCTCACGCGGTCAATCTGACTGATCAGCCACAGCCATGCGTCCCTCTCGCTCATTCCTTCCCGCAGCACAAGGCGGCGGGAGTCAAAGTCAAACCGTCGAACTACTGAGAAGCAGGGGTATTGAAGTTCCATACACAATGAGTCGAACACCCAAGATCCATCGGGCTTGCGCCGCAATATGAAGATGCCTTTGCCGTCTTCCTCGACGGGCTCGGCTTCTGCTTTGGGTGTTGCCTGAAATGTGTAATTGACTCGTACATACGCAAACCGATCGGCCACCTCAATCTCCTCCACGGACATCGTCTCTACCAAGTTGTATTGCTCGAAAAACGGTCGGTTATGATCCATGCAGGCTTCTATACCCTCTCGAACTGGGTCGTTCGGAGGTAGCCAAACGACATCCTCGGACCAGAAGGCCCGATACCCGTCAAAATCGCCTGCCGTGACGGTGGCACAATATCGATCGACCCATTCTCTGATCGCCTCAACATCGGCCTGGCTGTTGGGCCCTTTCTCGCCGATGGGTTGAGAATGTTGAGGCTGTTGACTGCACGCAGCAAAGGCCAGAGGCACAAGCCAGATCGCGAGTCTTGGAGCTTTGGACAAATACTTCATCAGAAGTCTCCCTTCCGCTGGCCTAGAGATTCTTGTCCATTAGCCGTTCAAAGTCCGACCCGTGCCAGACGATTAGCCGAAACGGCACGTCCCTGAATGTAGATATGCGGTCCTGGAAATGCAAGCGAATGTGCCCCCCGGCCGCTGCAAAACCGGTGGTGTGGATTTGGCTTCCTTATGGCCTCATTGAGTAATACAGTAGAGCCGCGATGCGGTGCGCAACAGCAGCTTGCCGTCGGCCACGGCAGGTGTGGCCAGGCAGAGTTCATCCAGACGGTTAGTCCCGATCACCTTGAACTCCGGCCCGGCCTCGACGACGTAGGTGTCTCCGTCTTCGCTCAGGCAGAAGATCTTGCCGTTGTAGGCCCAGGGCGACGACGTGAAGCTGGCGCCCTCCGGGAACCGCGTCTTGCCGTAGACCTCCTCGCCGGTTCGTGCGTCGTGGCAGGTCATGAACCCGCGATCCAGCAGCGTGTAATAGTAGTCGCCGTAGACGATCGGCGAGGTGTTGTACGGTCCAGCCTTCGGTTGAAACCAGGCCACGTGCGGATGCTCTGCCGGTTCCTTACCGACCGAGGTCTCACCTTGGGCACCGGGCCGGATCGCGTAGACCGGCCGGTCGCGATCGCCGACGTATCCGGAGGTCACGTAGACCATCCCGTGAGCGGCTATGGGTGACGGAATGATCAGGTTGGAGGTGGGGCCCGCCAATTCCCAGAGCACGTTGCCGCTGCAGATCGTAGGAGCGAATGCGGTCGCAGTCGGAGGTGACGATCTCCGTCCGTTGTTCGTTTTTCCAGACGCACGGGGTGGCCCACGTGCTGCGTCGATCAAGACGCAGGAATGTTTTCGCCGGGCGGGCCGTGCGCCAACGTTGCTTCTCCGGTTTCTCCGTCGTAGGCGGCAATGTACCGCTCTTCTTGGTTGTCGTACACCATGATCACCAGGTCGTCGCAGATCACCGGCGAGGCCGCCGCACCGTAGTTGAGCAGCGATTTCTTCGCCTCGATGCGATGGCGACCACAGTTGCTGGCCCTCGAAGTCAAAGCAGTAGAGCCCCACGTCGCCGAACAGGGCGTACACCCGCTGGCCATCGGTCACCGGCGTTTCCGACGCATAGGTGTTCTTCGGGTGGCGGGGAACCTGCGGCTGCCCGCTGTGGGCCTCGTACTTCCAGAGAATCCGGCCCGTATCCAGATCCAGGCAGTAGACCATCCAGTGGTGCACGCCCTCGGGAGGCTTGGACCGGCCCATCCCGCTGTAGAGCCCTTTGTTGGGCTGCTCGTACTCGTCGTCGTTGACCACCGCGGTGAGAAATACTCTGCCGCCCGAGACGATCGGACAGGACCATCCCCGGCCCGGCACTTCGGTCACCCAACGAACGTGCTGCGTGTTGCTCCACTGGTCTGGCAAACGGGGATCGTCCTCGGCGACCCCCATGGCCGTCGGTCCGCGAAAACCGGGCCAGTCCTCGGGCTCATCAGCCTGGAGGCCAAGATGGGATGAGGCGAGAAGGAGAACGATAGTGAGCATCGTCGGATCCATTCTGGAAAGCATGGTCGGGTTCCTCGACGGGTTCAAGATATCGGGAGTTCCTCCCGGTTGCTTGCCGCATTCGTTACCACGGCCTCTTTCAACTGCAACGTTGAAGGCGCCTTGCATACCGCTCGGAATAGGCAAACCGCGGTCTGCGCTCCATGTACGGTAACAGAGATTCGCCAGCGGTGGCCAGTGCTTTGTGTTGGATGCCCGCGTATTCGTCGTTCCGCATCTATGCGACGTTCACCGGCTGAAGCCGGGACTACACACCGGCGAACTCAGCAGGACCGATTGGCAATCCAGCCTACTTGGTCGCGGCCCCTGCCGCCCGCAGATAGATCTCGTGTTTTGATGCCCTTCGGTCTCTCCGAGCACTTCCGTCCTCGTTTGCGGACAAGGACTTGCGTCATTTGGCCTGCGCCCGGCGCCGTCTAGAATGGCCGATTTCGATGGTTAACGCGGGCGCGAAAATGGGCATGTTGAGAGCGTGTGTGCTGTTTCTCCGGGCGATGCTCATTCCCAAGGTCCACCTGGAGGTCGAGAACTTGGCCCTGCGACAGCAACTGGCGGTCTGCACACAATCGGTCAAACGTCCGAAGTTGTGTCCACGCAATCGGGTCGTCGCCACCGGTCTGCACGTGACGGCGAAATCGACCGACTTGGGCAGATCTCGTGCTTTTCGGTGGCCCGTTTCCACTCGTCCTTTCGGCCGACATGTGCCCTGCCAGGTGGTAGAATCGCCGGATGGGGTTTTTGGGAAGGACACCCATCGCTTAGAGTGTGGATTCTTTGAAGCACGTCTCCCCCCTTTGTTGGAGAGGTTTTTGCAGCTCACCTCAACGAGTCATCGAATGCAACAGATCGTGCCAGATCGAGCGGCAGTCATCCTCTGCTGCGTAATCTGCCTTGCTTCGCCGTTTGCTATCGCGCAATTCCGAGGCGGGCGATCGGACAAGGCGACGCGAGACGCTTGGAATCGTTCCACCCGTGATGGTCTGTGGCGACCACGACGGATGCCATCTCGTAGCGAGTTTCCGACGTGGCACATCGAACGCGAATTCAAACGCGACGTGTTTACTTTCGTTCGCGTTGAATACGATTCGTTTGGACCCTTTGGCTGGTGGGACCGCTGGGATAATGATTACCCCGACGGCGACTGGAACTTCTCCTACCGACTCCAGGAACTGACCACGCTTGAGGTAGCTCCCGACAGCAAAGTCATCCGGCTCACCGATGCGGAGTTGTTCGACTATCCATTCATCTACGTGGCAGGTGTCCAGACCATGACACTCAGCCCGCCCGAGCAAACTGCCCTGCGGCGCTACCTGCTCAACGGCGGCTTTCTCATGATGGATGACTTCTGGGCATCGCAAGCATGGGCCCAAGTTCTGAGTGAAATGCGAGGCGTCTTTCCCGATCGGGAACCGACGGAGCTGTCACTCTCGCACCCGATCTTCCATCTCGTGTACGATCTCAAGGAGCTTCCGCAGGTTGTGGACATCAGGACGTGGCGCGAGGGCCTTGCATACGAGCACTGGCACGGTTCTTCGGCAGGCGATGTAGCACCTCACTTTTGGGCCTACTTTGACGATGACGGACGGATGGTCGCACTACTTTGCCACAACAATGACCTGGGCG
The DNA here is from genome assembly GCA_963700575.1 of uncultured Planctomycetota bacterium. Taxonomy (GTDB): domain Bacteria; phylum Planctomycetota; class Planctomycetia; order Pirellulales; family Pirellulaceae; genus JAJRVM01. The sequence continues at coordinate 46,857 of CAVOYC010000012.1, forward strand.
ACGGATGGGAACGCGAGGGCGAGAATGTGGATTACTTTCACCAGTTCTCCGAGAAATACTCCTATCCAATGGGAATCAACATCGTGACCTACGCGATGACCCACTAACTTCTCTGGCTTTGAAATAAGGCTCGGTGGTTGACGCGACGATTTCTGTTCCGGGATTGGCGCTGTTGAGCCCACCAAACTGCCCGCAAATCAAGTAAAGAAGCTGGGTGTCTGCCGGGGATTCTGCCGGGGATGCGTGAGGCGCTCCAAGGGTTGCGTTTCACATGAAGGACAAGTCGCCTGATTTCTTGCCGAGTCGCCGTGTGGGGAGCTTGCGACCCGATTGATCGTCATCCGGCGTACGGGGCGGAGTCCCTTGGTCAGGGCAAATGGGCGATTGCCAGAGATCAGATTGTCAGATAATCTGCTTAAATCGCCCGTCCGTCTGGCAGGAGCTTGTCCGATGCTCGAAGCCGTCAGCCGTCCGAAGATTCGCGACATCGTGGCTGAGGAACGCACGCACTGCAGCACCAGCCAGGGGTTGAAGCCTGATGACCGGCTGCCGGCGGAGCAGGAACTCGCCGCGAGCTTCGGCGTCAATCGGCTGGGCCTGCGCGAAGCGATGAAGGCTTCAAGTTGTGTCGAGTTGGACATCACCTTTCACCGCCGGTTGGTCGAAGCGAGTGGGTTGTCGCCGCAGTTGACTTTCAGCGATCTGCTGGCCGCCTTTTTTCGCAAGCTCCCGCGAGAGTCTGTGGAAGGCGGACTGGAAAAAGGGCATCGAAAGCCACCAGCGGCTGATCGATGCGTTGCACGCCGGTCGAACGGCAGCGGCACACGAGGAATTGCAGCGTCATATCGAGAGCCACCAGCAGCGCATGGAGGGTATATCGTGCAAGTAGAACTGTCGGGACAAGTGGCACTGGTCACCGGCGCAGCTCGCGGGATCGGCAAGGCGATCGCCGACGCCATGGCTCAAAACGGTGCGAGGGTCGTCTATACGGACATTGACCGCGCGGAGGCGGAGAACTCCGCGTCCGCCTGGCCGTCGGCCACGGCGGCGGAAATGGACGTGACCAACGAAGCCCAGGTTCAGGCGGTCATCGACGCCATCGTGCGTGAGTGCGGGCGGATCGACATCCTGGTCAACAACGCGGGCGTCAACACGCTGGCCCATCGCGTTCCCATCGATCAGTTTCCGCGGGAGGAATGGGACCGGATCGTGGGAGTCGACTTGACGGGGCTGTATCTCGTCAGCAAGGCCGTGGTCGCCGTGATGCGTTCGCAGGGATCCGGTCGGATCATCAACATTGCTTCGGTGGTCGGACTGGTTCCGCTTCGCTTGCAGTCGGCTTTCGTGGCCGCCAAGGCCGCGGTGATCAATCTGACCAAGTCGATGGCGATCGAGTTGGGTGCGGAGGGAATCCTGGTCAACGCGATTGCTCCCGGCTCGATCCTGACCGAAGGAACCAGGCAGTTGTTCTACGGGGAGGACGGCAAGTTCCAGGATTCGGTGAACCGCCTGCTGGAACACATCCCCTTGGGCGGCCGGGCACGGCAGAGGAGGTGGCCCATGCGGCGCTGTTCCTGGCAGCGCCGGAAGCCAGCTACATCAACGGCGCGATACTGACCGTGGACGGCGGCTGGACGGCGGGTTACGCACGAGAGTTCTGAATGGGTGAGGAGAAACCATGGCCAAGATCACCGAATTCAAGAGCTATCAAGGCGACAAACCGCCGACGATCCCAAAGCCGGACGAGCCGGTCGATCCGATGATCGTGACCGTTCAGGACGGAGTCCCGGTGGTCTATCCCGGATGTCACGGGGCTGGGCGTGCGGGTGGTCCATCCAGTCAATCCCAAAGCGCCGGCCAAGAACATGGGACTGGTCATGTTCTATGTCCCGCCCCATGTTGTCCTCGAACCGGGCTCGCACGAAACGGAAGAGACGTACGTCATTCTGGAAGGCAGCTGGGCGGATGACGTTCGCCAACTTTCAGCGCGACGTCACAGAAAGGCGATTTCGTCTATCTCCCGCCCTGGTGTGAGCACGGGATCGAGAACACGGGAACCGAAACGCTCGTGGTCCTGATTGCCACTTCACCGCCGAATCCGTGAGCGGTCGCAAAATTGGCGTCACGTTAGCGGAGACACACCAAAGCGTGAAAGCCAACAGGCTCGGCACGACGAATGACTCTGAGGAGCAAACATGGAGACGCTATCTGGCGAGAGTTGCGCGCATCGCGTGCCGCGGCGCGCTGACGTTGTGGTGGTTGGGGCAGGCCGGGTTTGTCGTCAAGAGTCCGGCAGGCAAGCTGGTCGTCATCGATCCGTATCTCTCCAACTCGGCCAAAGCCATTGGCGACCAGCACGGGTTGAACCTGGATCGCCTGGTGCCGCCGCCCGTTGGCGCCACGGGAGTTGGTCGGAGTCGACCTGTACGCGATGACGCACAGTCACGGAGATCATCTCGACCCGGAGACGTTGGCCGGATACCGTGCCGCGGGAGGAACCGGCCCGTTTCTGGCCCCGCCGGAAACGGCCGAAAAACTCGCAGCAGTTGGGGGTCCCGCCGGATCAGATCCTGATGACCTGGCCGAACAAAACTCACACGGTCGGAGACCTGGAGATTCGCGCGACGTTCGCGATTCCGTTCAGCGGCGACGACCTGACGCACGTTGGATATCTGGTCCGCAGTTGCCGGGGGCTGCTGCCGTCTATTTCACGGGGGATACGGCCTATCACGAACTGCTGGGGATTTCCGTCGGTCCGCACAAGCCCGATGTGCTCGTCGCGGTCATCAACCCGGCGTTTCGGAACATGGGACCGATCGAAGCGGCACGGCTGGCCAGGGAACTGGACGTCAAGATCGCGATCCCGTGCCACTACGACATGTTTCCTGACAACAGCCTGCCCCCGCAGTTGCTGCGCACCAATCTGATCGTCGAAGGCATCGGCGAACGATACCGCCAGCTGGAACATGGCAAGCCCTTTACTTTCCCGGAAACGATCACATGAACACCAACGCGAGACTTGCGGGTAAGCGTGCTTTGGTCACCGGATCCGGTACAGGGATCGGGCGCGAGATCGCCCTGGAGTTCGCCCGACAGGGCGCCGACGTGGTGCTGCACTACGCCCACAGCGGAGACGGAGCGGAGTCCGCCGCCGAAGAGATCCAATCGCTGGGACGTCGGTCCACTGTGCTTCAAGGCGGATTTCGACGACCTGGATGAGGTGGTCGAGTTGGCTCGGCAGGCCATCGGATTCCTCGGCGGGATCGACTGCCTGGTGAACAATTCGGGGATCACGTTGAACAAGCCGTTCCTGGAGGTCACGCGCGAGCAGTTCGACCTGCTGTATGACGTCAACATCCGCGCCCAGTTCTTCCTGACGCAGCAGATCGTGCAGGACATGCTGCCGCGCGGCGGCGGAGCCGTCTGCAATATCACGTCGGTTCACGGCGCTGCAGGGTGCTCCAGAACACTCGGTGTATGCCGGCACCAAAGGCGCCATCATGGCGTACACCCGCACCCTGGCCGTGGAACTGGCCCACCAGGGCATCCGCGTCAACGCGATTGCGCCGGGTTGGGTCACGGTGGAGAACTACTACAAGGCGATTCCCGGATTCCAGGAGGAGGCTGCTCGAGAGATCTGCGCGGAACGCCGTCCCTGTCGGCCGCGCCGGCACGCCGCAGGACATCGCCCAACTGGCCGCTTTCCTCTGTTCCGATGATGCCGAGTTCATCATCGGACAAACGCTGGTCGCCGATGGCGGCACCACTTCGCTGATGTCGCTGTTCCCCAACTTCCGCGAGCGTTCGAAGAATCGGTTCGGCACCGGCTACGTCCCCGGCGTGTGACGGCGGAGGAGAAAAGATCAGGGTGAAAGATTTGAGTGTTAGCGTGTTAGCGTGTTAACGTGTTAGTCGGTAACATCTGCGCACGGCGTGCATAGGTTCGTGGCTGTGGCACGCGGGCGCAGCAGCTGCGGCGCTCGCGCCGTAGCCACGTTTGGCTGTGGCCACCGGCCACGTGAGGGAAAACCACAAGCGGTGTAAGACGGTTCCGCCTTCGTCCGGAGTCCGACGTATGGATCCTGTTGCGAGAGATGTCGAGAATCGTGGGCGCGGGATGGCGTATGTCCGATTTGTTGCGTTCGCGGCGGCGATTGGCGGTTTCTTGTTCGGATTCGATCTGGGCATGATCGGCGCCGCGAACATCTATCTTGCGAGACCAGTTCCATCTCGACGACGCCCAACTTGGCCTGGCCACGGGCAGCGCCGTTTTGGGCTGCATGTTCGGGCCTTTCCTGGGCGCGTGGCTCTGCGATGCCATCGGCCGCAAGACGGACGATGATTGTGGCCGCGTTGTTGCTCGCGACGAGCGCGGTCGTTGACCGCCGTGCCGGATCTCCTGCCGGGGATATCGGACGGTGCGACGCTGATCGGTCTTCAATATCTTTCGCGTCGTCGGCGGGCTGGGCGTGGGACTGTGCTCGATCGCCTCGCCGATGTACATCGCCGAAGTGGCGCCGCCCGCACGGCGAGGCGGATTGGGGTTGATGTACCAACTGGCGATCGTCGTGGGGCACATTGTCGCGCCGGCGATCGGTTACCTGATCATCCGGCTGCTGCCGCACAGCGACGGTGTAGCCGAGATCGCCTGGCAGCAGCCGTGGCGATGGATGTTCGCATCGGAAACGGTCTGTGTGCTTGTTGTTTGTGGTCTTCGTGGTCTCGGCTGCCGCGCAGTCCGCGATGGCTGGCTGAGAAAGGCCGCTACGAAGAGGCTCTCGCTGTGCTGACGAGAATCGACGGCCCCGATTACGCCCGAGCGGGAAATCGCGGAAATCAAGACTTCGCTCGCTCAAGAGACGGGTAGTTGGTCCGAGCTGTTCGCTCCCGGGATACGTTACGCGCTGCTGATCGGCCTGCTGTTGGCACTGTTCAACAACTGGACCGGCTGGAGTGTCATCGGCGGGTATATCCCCATGCTGTTCGAAATGTCCGGGCTGGAGGATCGGGCCCGCGCGATTCTCCAGTTCGCCGTGACCTACGGCTTCATGGGCCTGATGACACTGGTCTCTTTGCTGTTGATGGATCGCGTCGGCCGGCGGCCACTGTGGATGTTCGCTTCGCTATTAATGGCGGCAATCACGGCGGCCACGGGCCTGGTTTTTCACTTCCAAGTGACGGGAATCGTCGTATTGCTGGTGATCGTTTTGTGTACCATTCCGCACGGCATCGCGCTGGGCGGGATTCCCTGGTTGATGATGTCCGAGCTGTTTCCCACACGGCTGCGTGCCAAGGCCGTATCGATCACAACGACATTTCTGTGGCTTACGATTTTCAGCGGCGCTTATCTTTTTCCTGCAATCAAAACGGCCTCCACTAACCTGGTCGGATCGGTGGGCGGGGCATTCTGGTTGTTTACGGTCATTTGCATCCTCTCGTTTCTGTTCGGATGGCGGATGATGCCCGAAACCAAGGGACGTACTCTGGAGGAAATCGCTGAATCCTGGAAAAAGTAGCTTGAAGGGATCTTGAAATGATCAGACTCTGTACGGCGATACTCACTCTGACGTTGATCCTCGGCCTGAGTTTGTGGGCCTCTGCTCTGGATTTCACTGGGATGTCGCTGTTCGGCTGTCGTGAAGACGGCACGCAGGACGGCTTTGCGCGGTGGAACACAGGCCCGGTGGACGCGTGCTGGGACTTGTTCGTCTACGAGGGCAAGGTGGTCCAAACTGCCGACCAGGCCAAATGGGTCAATGACCCTGCCAGCCGGTTGGTGAAGTTGACGCCCGCCCAAGGCAGCACGACCTACACGTTTCATTTTGATTGTACGGTCGATATCCAGCAATTCGGTCTGAACCTGTTTGGGCCGGACCAGAACGCACCGCTGATCTCGGTTTATGCTTCCACCACGACCAACGCCTCGCAACCTGCCAGTTTCACGATCAATAGCGCCGCAAATACGATGGGCTGGCCGTTGGCTAGTGTACCGGCTGCGAACTGCTTGAGCTGCGAAGACGTGGACCCATCCCTGTGGGTCCATCGTGACACTACCGGCGGCAAGAAGTATACGATCACCGATTTCAAGGTGCTGCACCCGTCAGCGACTGGCAATCTGGACTTCGTTGGTCCGAGCGAGACCAAGCCCAGCGGGACACCGGACTACGTGGGCCAGTTGACGATCTACGTGGAAAATCAGCCGCCCGCGCCGCCAGACTGGTTGCTATGGATCAGCACCCTGGCAGAAATGAGGATCGGGGAGAACAACAAGGACGGCAAGTGGAAGGAAAAGTACGACTGCCAGAACGCCAAACCGCCGTTTTCATTTGTCTACGGCGGAAAGGCATTCCACGAATTGCATAAGGATTGGCAGTTCGAGGCGGAACATAACAAAATCGACAGGCATCGGATCAGCCACCATCTAACGTGGCGAGATACCGACACCGGCTTTGAAATCCGCTGGGAGGGTCTGGAGTACACGGATTTCGAAAGTATCGAGTGGACGATCTACCTGACGAACAGCGGAGAGAAAGAGACACCGATTATTGAAAACGTCAGGGCATTGGATGCGAATCTTCTTGCGCGGGAAGGACCACGAATACCGCCTGCGGCATTGGGACGGCACCCACGTCACAGCGGATGATTTCGCGCCTCGAAGTACGATACTGGAAGCGGGCAGCCAACTCAGCTTCCGTCCCAATGGCGGTCGTGCCACAGGCGGGAATTGGCCCTACTACAACTTGGAGACGGGCAACGAGGGCATCATCATCGTGGTTGGCTGGCCGGGTCGCTGGTACGCCAGTTACCAACGTGATGACCGCAACGGCTTGCACGTGACATCTGGGCAGGAGACCACGCGTTTCAAGCTGCTGCCCGGAGAAACCGTTCGCACGCCTCTTGTCGTGATGCAGTTCTGGAAAGGCGGGGACTGGATCGACGCACAAAACACGTGGCGCCAATGGATGATCGAACACAACATACCGCGACCAGGTGGCAAGCGATTGCCGTTGCCTCAGTTCGCCGCGTGCAGTTCCCACCAGTTCGCCGAAATGACCAAAGCCAACGAGCAGAACCAGATTCAGTTCATCGACAGCTATCTCGATAAGGGCCTGAAACTCGATTACTGGTGGATGGACGCCGGTTGGTACGTCGGGGCAGCGGAGAACGGCTGGCCCTGGACGGGCACCTGGGAAGTGGATCGCCGGCCAAACCGTTTCCCAAACGGCCTGCGGGCGATCAGCGACCATGCCCACAGCAAGGGTGTCAAGATCATCCTCTGGTTCGAACCGGAACGTGTGGCCGCGGGAACATGGTTGGCCACAGAGCACCCTGAATGGGTTCTCGGCGGTTCCGGGGGTGGATTGCTGAATTTGGGCGATCCGCAGGCGTGGCAATGGCTGGTCAATCATATTGACAAGATCATCTCGGACGAAGGTATCGACCTGTATCGTCAGGACTACAACATCGATCCGCTCAGCTTCTGGCAGAACAACGACACCGCCGACCGTCAGGGCATCACCGAAAACAAGTACGTCATGGGCTATCTGGCGTATTGGGATGAACTGCTGCGCCGTCATCCGGAACTGGTTATCGATTCTTGTGCATCGGGCGGGCATCGCAACGACTTGGAAACGATGCGCCGCGCGGTGCCCCTGCTGCGGAGTGACTACTTGTTCGAGCCGGTGGGCCAGCAGGGGCACACGTATGGCCTATCGTTTTGGCTGCCTTTCCATGGGACGGGCTATACGCCGTCAAACGCCGCCGGGTGGGGCTGGGGTACGGGGGGACTTTCCTACGGTCCATACGTCCGCCGCAGCAACATGTGTCCGAGTGGCACGGGCTGCTTCGATTTCCGCGTGGAGGTGGACGACGAGCTGATCCTGAAGCTTTACCACGAATGGAAAGAGATCGGTCCGGATTACTTCGGCAATTACTATCCCCTGACCGACTACAATCTTTCCGAAAAAGAGTGGATCGGATGGCAATTTGCTAGTCCCGACGGCAGCCAGGGGTTCGTTCAAGCGTTTCGCCGCGAGCATTGCATGTACACAGCGGCCGAGCTGAAGCTCCGCGGTTTGGAGCCGAGCGCGGTCTACGTGCTGAAGAACTACGACGCCGAAGGCGAGAAACGCTTATCTGGCAAGCACTTGATGGAAACGGGGATGCCTGTCGAAATCCCGGAAAGGCCTGGCGCGGTCACCATCAGATATGTCAAGGCTGACTGACAGCTCAAGTGGTCAATAGGAATCCCTTCGCGTTTGTCGAAGTGTCGCTGAGAGGGACCTAGCGCACCGCCACTGGTGCGGTGTGAAGGCGTTGCTTGTGGTTGGCGTAATCATCCCCGATGAACGCTGCGGATTGAACGACGTTGCCGGGTACGGTTGGGGGGAACTCCAACTGCAAACCGAAGCGCATGAAAACGTCATCCTAAGGAGGTGTTGCCATGAGATGCAGCACGTTGTCGTTGGCGATCGCGCTGCTAGTGGTCGATCCTGGAATCGCACGCTCTGGTGAGGTGGCGAAGTCGGTGCCCGCCCCTCAGCCCGTGAGTTCCACCATCGTTTCCCTCGACGGCGATCAGTGGCTGCTGGCGACCGATCCGACAAACGTGGGCCGGGAACAGGAGTGGTTCCAGGCAACCCAGCCGGAGGCCCAGCCGACCAAGGTGCCCTGGATCATCCAGGACGCCTTTCCCGGCTACCACGGCGTGGCCTGGTACTGGCGCGATTTCACCGCACCGGCCAATCCGCACACCTGCAAGGCCGCTACCTGCTGAGGTTCTGGGCCGTGGACTACAAGGCTGACGTCTGGCTCAACGGTGTCCTCGTTGGCGGACATGAGGGCGGCGAAACGCCATTTACGCTCGACGTGACTGAGGCGATCAAACCGCTCGCGACCAATCGGCTGGCCGTGCGGGTGCTCAACCCCACAAACGAACCGAATTGACGGCATCGTGCTGAACGAAACGCCACATCGTAACAAGGTCATCCCTTACCGCGCCGGGGCTTCCTACAATCACGGCGGGATCGTGGACTCGGTGGAGTTGCTTGGTCGTACCGCCCGTCCGCATCGACGACCTGTTTGCCCGGCCGGACACGGAGACGGGCGAGATCCGCGTGCAGGTCTATGTGCGCAACGCGGGACAGCGAGAAACGACGGTGCGGTTGGAGTTCACGGTGGCGCCCGCCGCCAGTGGCGAAACGTTGCAGCGAATCGTCCTCGATCGCAAACTGCCACCAGGTGACACACTCGTCGAGACGGAATTGTATGTCGCCGAACCGCGGCTGTGGGAATTGAACGAACCGAATCTCTACCGAGTGACGGCACGAGTTCAATTGAAGGACAGCTCTTCCTTCGACGAGCACTCCGTGCGGTGCGGCTTCCGCGACTTCACGTTCGAGAACGGCTACTTTCGCCTGAACGGCCGGCGACTGCTGCTGCGCTGCTCGCACACCGGCAACCATTGCCCGGTTGGTTTGCAGTTGCCGCCCGATCCCGACATGCTGCGGCGCGATCTGCTGAACGTGAAAGTCATGGGATTCAACGCCATCCGATTCATCTGCCGGCGTGGCAACCCGTTACCAGCTCGACCTGTGCGACGAGATCGGGCTGATGGTCTACGAGGAGCCGTTACGCGAGCTGGTGCCTGGCCGACTCGCCGCAAATGGCCGCGCGGTACGACCAAGTCCTGTACGGAGATGATCCGCCGCGATCGCAATCATCCGTCGCGTCGTGATCTGGGGACTGCTGAACGAGACGCCAGACGGGCCGGTGTTTCGCCATGCACTCGCGGCGCTGCCGATGGTTCGCAAGTTGGACGACACTCGCATGGTTATGCTGAACAGCGGACGCTGGGATCAGCAAGGCGAGAGCGATCTGGGCGGACTGGAATTTTGGCGCATGCCGGATGCGACCGATCCGAATGTCACCCGCAATGGCGGCAAGCATCCGTTGACCGGCCTGGGCATCACGTGGCAGCCACAGCAGGTGGCCCTGCATCCAGGGCCAAAGGGCGAATACAGCGTCGTCCGCTGGACTTGTCCGGAGGCGGGCGAGCACGCGGTCGAGGGCAGCCTTCACTGGGATCGCCGGCGCTGCCACCACCGACGTGCATGTCCTGCACAACGGCCGCTCGCTGCACGACGGATTGATCAACGTCAAAGATCAGGGCAACCAGTCCGCCTTTTCCAAGTCAGTGCCGCTGGCCCAAGGCGACACGCTCGATTTCGTGGTCGGCTTCGGCAACGGATTCTACGGCGGCGACACCACGGCGCTGGCGGCCACGCATCTGTTCGGCCGCTGGCCGGGTAGCACGACGTTGCCTCTGAGTTCTCGGTCGCAGCAAATCCCAACGGTGCCTGGCAGTACGGTTTCCTCGCGCCCGGCCCCCAGCCGGACACCGGGACACTGAAGTCGTACGCCGTTGGCAAAACACTCGGCGAGGAATCCCGCATCGGCAGCTTCAGCAATCCCGGATCGGCGGAGTGGGAAGACGTGCTCGCCGACCAGCACCCCTACCAGCGCGTGCCGCACACGGCGTCCGTGATCGACACGCTGCGCACGATCAACGGTGGGAAGAATCCGCTGTTCATATCGGAATACGGCGTGGGCAGCGCCGTCGACTTGTGGCGCGTGACGCGGCACTACGAGCGGTTGGGCAAGGAGCACGTCGAGGACGCGCAGTTCTATCGCGACAAGCTGGATCGTTTCCTGGCCGACTGGGAGCGTTGGAAGATGGCCGAGTGTTTTGCCACACCGCAGGAGTTTTTCGCCCAGAGCATCCGGCAGATGGCGGCGGAACGTCTGTACGGGCTGAACGCGCTGCGGGCCAACCCGAGCCTGGTCGCCCACAGCCTGACCGGCACCGTCGACCAGGGCATGAGCGGCGAGGGGCTGTTCACCACGTTCCGCGAATTGAAGCCCGGCACGACCGACGCCCTGTTCGAAGCCCTGGCGCCGCTGCGATTGTGCCTGTTCGCCGAGCCGCTGAACGTGTACCGCGGCGGCCGGGTGAAGCTGGAGGCCGTCCTGGCCAACGAAGACGCCCTGCCGCCGGGCGAGTACCCCGTGCGGCTGCAGGTCGTCGGGCCCAAGATGGAACGGATCGTCGACCGCTTGGTGACCGTGACCGTGCCGGTCGGCGACGACGGCCAGGAGCCGCCGTTTGCCATCCCCTTCTTCTCCGAGGACATCGCGATCGACGGCCCCGCCGGCACTTACCGATTCCTGGCAACCATGCAGCACGGCGGTGCGCCGACCGGAGGCGAAGCCGTGTTCTATGTCGACGACGCGGCGACGATGCCGCTCGTCGAAACGGAAGTCGTCCTTTGGGGTGACGATCCGCAACTGGCCAAATGGCTCACCGATCGACGGCATCCGTGCGCGGCTCGGTCGCAGACGGCCACAACCGCAGTGCGGGAAGTCATTCTTGTTTCCTCGAATCGGCTCGCCGGCGACGCGGACGCATGGCGAGAACTCGTTCGCAGAATCGCCCGCGGCAGCTCCGTCGTGTTCCTCTCGCCCAGCGTGTTTCGGCGCGGGGACAACCCGACCGGCTGGTTGCCGCTGAAGAACAAGGGAAGCCTGTCGAAGCTGATGGGCTGGCTGTACCACAAAGACGAATGGGCCAAGACGCATCCGGTTTTCGAAGGTTTGCCGAGCGGCGGCATGATGGACTACGCCTTCTATCGCGAGATCATCCCAGAACTCGTGTTCGCCGGCCAGGACCCACCGGCCCAGGCGATCGCCGGAGCCAACAACGCCTCGTTCGACTACTCGTCCGGCCTGATGCTGGCCGAGTACCGTCTGGCGCAGGCCGCTTCTTCCTGAACACCCTGCCGATCCGCGAGCAGTTGTCGAACAACCCCGTCGCCGAACGTCTGCTCCGCAACCTGCTGCGCCACGCCGCCAGCGAGGCCGGCCAGCCGGTCGCGGACCTACCGGCCGACTTCGAGCAGCAACTCAAGGCATTGGGATATTGAGAAGGTAATAGCAGGGGCAATAGCGGAAAGCGGGGATAGCAGACCTGATTTGTTGCGTAGCGCTAGATTTAGCCCAAGGGGCAGGTCTTCCACGCGCCGCTGACAACGCTAAAGCTCGCCTTGCGTGCTCGCGGCTGCCTTGGCGGTCAAAACGAGTTGCCGTTCCCACGCGCCGCTCCACGACATGCTACCAATGACTTGTTTCTAAGCGTTCGTACCGTCTCGGGGGTGATGTGTTCCCGCGAAATTGCCCGCATGGCAGATCAAGAGGCTGGGTGTCTGCTTTCTGGCTGCAGAGATCTGCGTTGGTTCGTTTGTCGCGTTATCTTCACCACAACGTGGTGGCACTCCAAAGCCCAGGGTTGGTGTCCACGGCTACCGCCGTGGACACCAACCCTGGGGCGACCACATCAAATCTCCCGCGACCCCAACGGGGTCGGACAAAATGCGGCATCCCACAACACGCCCGCGTCGAACGCAATCCACCCCATCGAGGCCTATAGGTGATACTGCGGGCAACGGCGAGGCAACATCGGTCCTGTTACATCCCTTCAGGATGCCTCTCTTCCTCTCCAACATTTCCCCAGGGTGCGCCGCGAAGCGCGTTGAACCCTGGGCTGCGGAATACCACACCGTTGGCGTGAAGACACGCGCGCTTGCCACAACAACTCGGCTGTCTGGGCTGTGTTGTGCCACCAAGTTGTGGTGATGAATCGTCTTCACGCCGATGTGTTGAACCTCCAAGACCCAATCATCTGCCTTCACTTGTCAATCACATTGTCTTCACATCAACGGCATGGTACTCCAGCCGAACGGCATGATCATGATGCCCCGGAGTGACACCGCAGGTTCGCACGACCCTCTCTCTTGCAGACGTGGGCAAGACTTCCGCATCCTGTCGAGGTGTGCCACTGTTCAATCCATCCGCCTCCCAATCCAAGCATGCTGGCGCGAGCGAATCGGTCCGCGGGAACGAGACCACACGACTTGAACAGTGCGCGGCGGCAACCAAGTCTCCATTGCCCTGGTGGAACACGGCAATCCGCTCCGCACGGCGTGCCTTCAGCGGCGGTTGTTGGTGCGCGATCGCGTGCGCCGAGGGGATAGCAGAGGGGATAGCAGACACCCTGATTTCTTGCCAAGTCGCCGCTTGGGCAGAGCGGCAGCAAGGACGGCATGGCGTGATGATCCACCGGTGTGGGGCACGCGGTGCCATACGTATGTCACCGTGTTGCGATGGAGGTTGACATGCAGGATGCGTTATGGTAGGGTCACAATTGTTTGGCGACGGAAAGGCGGGCAATGACTTCCGTGCAGCATCGGGCCACTCGGCGTGCCGCTCTCGAGCGGCCGTGGCGCGCCTGCGCTGCCCATGCAAAGAGGAATTGTCCGATGGTCGCCAATGCTCGCCGTAAACTCTTGGGCCGTGCCCGCAAGGCTGTCTTCCACTGCACCGCACGCTGTGTCCGCCGTGCCTTTCTCTGTGGGCTTGATCCCACCAGTGGAGAAGACTATTCACACCGCCGCGACTGGATCGTCAACCGGGAACAGCAGTTGGCACAACTGTTCACCATCGAAGTGGAGTTCCGCGCGGAATTATCTAACCATCTGCATGTCGTGTTGCGTACCCGGCCTGAGATTGCCGCGCGGTTACGGCCCCGCGAAGTGGCTCGCCGCTGGCTGACCATCACCAAGCTGGCCAAATGCATGTCGGACGAGATGCCAGAGCCGGATGAGAAACGGATCGACAAGCTGGTCGGCAACAAAAAGCAAATCGAGAAGTTGCGGCGGCGGTTGAGCAAGATCTCGTGGTTCATGGGTATTCTTCTGGAGAATATTGCCCGACGCGCCAATTTCGAGGATAACTGTGGCGGTCGGTTTTGGGAGGGTCGATTTCGCTGTCGTGAAATTACCGATGCTCAGCGGGCTGCTGCTGTGCGGGATCTATGTGGACTTGAATCCGATTCGGGCCGGGGAAGCCGACAGCCCGGAAACCGCGAGCTACACCTCCCTCTTCCAACGTCTGAAGGCCCAATCGCAGCGCAAGAACGCTCGGGACCGGGCGGACGGATGGATGGCCGAACTGACGCTCCGCCCGGAACGGAAGGCGGACGAGGCGCTTTGCTATGCTTCCCGCAGTGGACGTCGCGCCTCGGATCTGGGAGTGCTTCCTATCTCGTTGGAGGACTACCTGAAGTTGTTCCAGTGGACGGCGCGGCTGCTCCAGAGTGGGCAGCGAAGCACGATTCCCAAAGATCTGGAAGCGGTGCTGGACCGCCTCGACCTGAATCACGAGAAGTGGCTCGACACGGTGGATAGCTACGACCGGTGCTTCTGCCACGCTGTCGGCTCACCAGCGTCGCTGGCCAAAGTGGCTCAGCGGATGGAAGCGAACCATCTGAAAGGCGCCACCGCCGCCCGCAGCATTTTCACGTAACGCGATGATCGCCCCTATGGGCCGGGTGTTCGCGCGCCGTTGATAACGATTGCGCTCGCCGTGCGCGGCCCCGACTGCATTGGGCGTTAACGTGCGCTGTCTATCCTACACTCCGCTTGACGAACCGCCGCTGATGGTTCGTCTGTAAGCCATCGCACCCGCTCCAACGTGACTGTGCGGCCCACCAAACCGCACGCACAACAGCTGAAAAAGCTGGGTGTCTGCTTTTCTCCTGGATCAGTTTGTAGGGGCCGATCTGGGTGCCGACCTCTTCGGTGATGCGTTGGTGGATGGTGAGAGGGGCGTCTGCGGCCGGTCGATCCATGAAGCTACCGATATCTTCATCGAGCATCTAACAATCGTTGCACTTGCTTCCGCAAACCCAGGTTTTCACCACATGCCGTGTCGAGAAATTCCGGCCACTGCTGCCGAGGCACATTTTCCACGGCCTCGCTGAATAGGGACCGTGCGTTTCTTGGTTGGGTCACTCATGGTACACTTTCCTTTGGCCCTCTATTAATACCGTGCGGAAACGGCGGTTCATTTGTCTCAAAAATTGAAAGAATTATTCCTCCCAACGTGGTTCGTCGAGTGAAGCTCGGAGCCAGGCGCGGGCATAAGTCCACAAACGATAAGCGCTTGCGCGCGAACACTGGAGTATCTCCGCAGCTTCCTCGATCGAGAATCCGGCAAAATAACGGAGTTTCACCAGGTCGGCGGCCAGCGCATCCTCGGCGGCGAGCGAGTCCAGCGCGTCGTGCACAGCCACCACTTCTGCCGGCGCGGCCGCCACTGCCAGGTTCTCCGCCTTCATGTCCTGTCGAGCTCTTCCACCTCCGCCCTTACAGCTGAGTTTGTGCCTAGCTCGATCCACCAGAATGCGCCGCATGGCCTGAGCAGCTGCGGCAAAGAAGTGACGCCGACCGTTCCACTGGGGTGCCCGATCTACGTCCACGAGGCGGATGTAGGCTTCATGGACCAAAGCCGTCGCCTGGAGCGTCTGTCCCGGCTCTTCCTGCCTCAGTTCTTGCGCGGCGAGCTTCCGCAGTTCTTCATAAACCAGAGGCAGCAACTGCTCCGCCGCTTGGCCGTCGCCCTGCTCAATCGCCGAAAGAATCAACGTGACGTCGCCCGCCCGTTGCGGGGAACCTGGTTGCCCTGGTGGGCATAAGGTGGGGTCAGGCTCAGCACAGGACCCGTCATCGCGCATGTCGTCACCGACCATCACGTGTCTCCCCTGCCCCCCCGGGGATCGTGGGCCCAGCAGTTAGTGCCCTGACAGATCAGACAGGCACCGTGTCCGACGCCGACCGTGCAACTTTGTGAGTCTACCACATGCGCGTGGTGAGCGGCCAATACAAAATCCGGCACGCCAATTCACGCGGCATAACTCTGCAGATGGGGAGAACTTGGATGGCTGTCGTGGCGCAGTCCTGCCAAGC
Organism: uncultured Planctomycetota bacterium; assembly: GCA_963700575.1. Taxonomy (GTDB): domain Bacteria; phylum Planctomycetota; class Planctomycetia; order Pirellulales; family Pirellulaceae; genus JAJRVM01. The sequence continues at coordinate 62,717 of CAVOYC010000012.1, forward strand.
CGTACTTGGCGCGGGCGACGAGAACGGTTGGCAAATTGTACGTTCCCGGCGTCGCTGACAATGCGACACGCAGAACACCCATCCGGTGGTGCTGCGGGCGTCACTTACTCTTTCGAAAGCAGCAACGTCCGCAGCCGTTCAGTAGCTACCCGCTCGATCCAACTGCCGTGGTATTCTTTCCGCAGCCGGCTGAACGCGGCGATGGCTTCACCACTCCTTCCCCCGCGGGCCAGCGCTTCGGCCTGGCGAAACTCTTCTTCACCAATGGTGAGCACTCGCGCCGCGATCCGTCCGGCTTCTCGCTGAGTGATGTCGAGGGGAACCTTTTCGAGAACCGGCGGATGGGGATCGGTGAGGATTGCAAAGGCAGTGGGATTGCGTTCGCGAAACAGCCGCGCCCGCATGTCGCGCTGGTAGTTCATGGCGTCACCGCCCTCCCGGCCGCCCAGCGGATTAATGTCGGCCATGGCCAAACCGTCCGGGTCCTCGGCGCGAGCGATGATCTTGCCCCGCGGCGAAATGATCATCGAACCGGACTCCCGGAACGCGACCACCAGGTAGACGTGATTCTCTGCGGCGCGGACCCGCAGGGCCTGCAGGCCAATGTCGTCGTCCCCCACGGCCGCTGTGCCCATGGTGGGAAAAAAGATCATGTCGGCCCCGGCCAGGGCGAGGCAGCGCGCCGTCTCGGGAAACACCAGGTCGTAACAAATCAACATACCTACGGTGCCCAGGTCAGGGGTCGGAAACACGGGCAGCAATGTGCCGCGTTTCCTGGCACCGCACTCAAACCAAGTCGGGCACACCTTGTGATATCGGCCAATCTGTTTGCCGTCGCGGCCCAGGAAGAACGCCGTGTTGTAGGTCGCTCCATCGGATTCGATGAAGTCACTGCACAGGACAAGGTACATGCGATGCGAAGCGGCCGCGCGACCCAACTGGTCGAGCATCCGCGACACGGCTTTGGGCACAACCTGGCTCGCGACCTGCTCGTTCATGCCGAGCCAATTCAGCAACCCCAGCGTATCTTCCGGGAACGCCAATACATCGCATTTTTGCCCGCCCGCCTTGTGCACGATCTCTTCGAGTACCACCAGCGTCTTGTCCACGGCCGCCAGAACCAGTGCCGGATCTTGCACGCGCCAATCGATCAAACGACGTTTTGCCTGTACCGCCGCGACGCGGACGGTTGGCGGCTCGCTCGGCTCGGCCGCTTGCTCAGGATCATCCGCCGCGCAAATGGCTAGCGCAACGCACAACACGACAACGACCAGAACCGGAGCAACGCACAGTGCCGTACGGAACGTCATGATACGCATGCTGAATCTCCCCTCTCACTGCAATACGACGAGGATGTCATGAAATCTTTCAACGATTCGAGTGACCTTGATTTCCAGTATGCTAGCGTCCGTCAAGGCGGGCGATCGTCGCGCGTCGATGTGTGGATCTAATCGACGGGCGCTGTCGGGGCGGGCCGGCCTTGGCAGGGATGCTCGAAAGGCAGCTTGCCGCCGCGCCAGGTACCCTTCGCTTCGTGTTGCAGCTGAGCGTACTTCTTTGCCAATTCAATCACGGCGTCATCGCTTTGGTCGACGTACAGCTCGAACCAGTAGCCATCCACATCGCGTTTGGCAATTCGGATACCGGCTGCCAGGCGTCCACGATGGTCACCGCCAGCGCAGTCGCCGGCGATCAATGCCGCCATCATCCGGTCTGCGAGACTCCCTTTCGTTTCTTCGTAGGCCTTGGCCATCGCCACGATCACCTCCCGACCCGTCAACGTATTTCCCTGACAGCAGTAGTAACGGCCGGTCATCGCGGCCCAGTAGCGACTTTGTTCGGGGGCGGCAGTCGGGTTGTGCAGCGCTGTGCGTCCTTGCATATCGACGATCGCCAGTTGCCGCTGCTCGGATTGCGGGTCGTCCTTGAGCAACTCTACCAGGACCGCTTCAGGACGAGTGCCCTGCTCAAGCAGGTCGAGGGCGCGTTCTCCCCACGCGGGGACGTGATAATGTTGAGTGCAGAATCCACCGACGCCGGCGCGCACGTACGGTACGACCTTTCCGACTGCCGGGTACTTGCTCGCCACCGCCGCTCCGCAGATGCCACTCTCCGGATCGACGGCCACAATCGAGAAGGTCGCGGTCAGTGGGGACCGTTCGATTCGATTCCACGGTTCCGCGTCTGCCCTTGCGAACACCGTGATTGCGGTAACAAATGCCCAGCCAATAACTCGTTGCTCTTTCATATTATACGCTCCTAAGCCATACCTGAGGCCGCAACCAAACACGCGACGGCCTGCGAAGATCGTCGCACACAAACTAACGCGCCGTGCGCACATCGCATAGGGCGAGAGTCTATTCATCACCACTCGGCCAGGTTGCACGGGAGGGGGCGTCATAGAGCCCAATTTCCTCGACAGGAATTGGCTTGAAACACATCGTCTGGAACAGTTTCGCGTTGGAACGCAGACGGAAGTCTCCCTGCTGTGCGTCCACGAAACCGGGATCCTTTGCCTGCTCGAACACACCGTTCTGGAACAGGTCGAGATTGGCGGTGCGCGTCGCGACCGCACCGCAGCGATAAAAGACATTCCGCCAGACATGGTTGATGCCGGAATCGTCGAGCATGGTGGCCATCTGCGGATAGCGGGTGAGGTAGAGTTTGTCCTGGTAGAAGCCAGCCCGCGTCTGACCGGCACGAAGCATCTTCCAAATATTGTTGCCCGGATACCAGCCACCGCTGATGCCCTGCTTACAGTCAACAAAGAGATTGTTGTCTATCAAGTTGTCGCGCCCACTGTTCATCTGGACGGCTCCGAAGTTTCCATTGGCGCTGCGATAGAAGACGTTGCCATAGACCAACATGCCGCTGATGGCATCATCAAACCGGATAGCGGCCTGGCCGTGCACGGAGGCTTCCGTACCCGTCTTCCCCACATGATGGAGGTAGTTGTGGCGGAAAATGACCCCACGGTACGTCGGATTGCCGAAAAGTTCCAACGCGCCCTGGTCGTCGGATTCCTGCACCATGCTGTGGATTTCATTGAACTCGATGAGGTGATCGTTACCCTCGATGCGCATGGCGCTGCTGGGGCCGTGGTACATCAAGTTGTGCGCCACGCGGTGGCCGACACCCTCAAGCTGGATGGCAGGAGTGTAGGTCCGGTCGATCCGTCCGAAGTCATGGATCTGACAATTCTCGACCAGGTGACCGCCAGGGGTGAGTGTTGCACGGTCGCCGCCAATGACTTCCGTGGCGCGCCGACCAATGGTGTGGATGTCGCAGCCAATCAGGCTGTTCTGCTTCCCACCATGGATCATGACACCGTTGCCCGCCATGCGACTGATTGTACAGCCGATGAGCGAACAGAGGCCACAGTCAGTGGCGACGATGCCGTGGTATCGGGCCAGGTCGAACACGAGCCCTTCCAGGCGAACGTGCGACACTTGCTCCATGGCGATCATTGGTGTCGTGAGCATGCCGATCTCAACGGTGGACTTACGTAGATCGGATGGTGGCCAGAGGTAGAGCACGCCAGTCTCGCGCTCCAGGTACCACTCGCCCGGTTGGTCGATCTCTTCGAGGAGGTTGAAGGCGTAGTACTGGATGCCCTGTACGGTGCTCATACCGCGGCCACCGTATTGATATGGTTCGGCGGTGGTAAGAGTTCTTGTTGCGGGATCGATCTTCCCGATCTGGATCGTCGCGTCTGCCCACAGGAAATGGAAGTAACCGAAGAGCCAGGCATCGGTGGCTGTGACCCATCGCGCGTGTCGATCGGAATCGTATTCGAACACAGACGGTTCGCCCGTCTTCTTGGAGCCCGGGTTGATCAGTTTTTCGATACCCACGAATCCCTTGTTCGGCCAGCGCGCAAGGTCAGGGGCATCCGGTCAACGTACAGCTCCAGCGTGGGTGGCGAAGGCGGCTGAGCGAATCCACGCACTTTCAACTTGCCATAGTCGTCGATGCCCAGCGCTTTCAAGTCGCATTGCCAGACGATTCCCTTGGCTTCGGCGGGGAGACGCTCGAGTATGGTTTTGTCGGTCACTGGCCGAAAGCTGGTGAGTCGTTGACCACCGTAGAATACGGCCGTTCCCTTCTTCTGGGCGCGGTAGACGATGGGCGCCGTCTCGGTACCGGAGTCCTCGGTGGTCAATGACAGCGTCTGGTGTACGCTGTATTGGCCCGGCATGACGGTCACCGCCATGGGACCCGTGACGCCGCGTCCCTTCAGGGCCCGCAATTCGTCGCGTGCTCGCTCGAGGGTCGCAAAAGGATGCTGCTGGGAACCGTCGTTCACGTCGTTCCCGTCGAGCGCCACAAATACTTCCGCAGCAAACTGTGCCACCGTGGGCACCTCCGTTCGGGAGGCGATGGGATCGCGCGGGAAGACCCTGCAGCGCGCGGCCGAGTTCCTGGAACGACTGCTGCGCTTCGTCGCGATGGACCACTGGGTAGGACTCGTTGGCGGCGATGGTTTCGTACACCGACTTGGCCGCCACACGATTACTTTCCGCCAGGTAACTCTGCGCGATTCGCAAGTGAGCATAGCTGCGGAAATGAGCCGGCGCATCGGTCGAGGCGACGATCTCTTGGCATGAATTGCGTGCCGCTTCGAATCGGCGTTCCTGCCACGCGGTGCTGACGTCTGCCAAACTTCGTGTTAGACGCGCTCGTTCTTTCGCGGCGACGACTTCCTGCGACTCGACAATCTGAAAGGCGTCCTTGCACTGCTCGAATTCCCCTTCCACCGCCTCCCGGGAAAGCGCGCTGCGGTAGATCTTCACTTCGTCAACCAGTCCCCAGTAGTTGTGCCAACTGCTGCCGATGGTTAGCAGTCCGTCCAAAACATAGTCGCCGTCAAAACCTGTCGGCATTTCGCTGGTGCCCGACGAGTACCCGTTGACGTATATCTCGATCTCGTGGTTGTCGCGGTCACAGACGAGCGCGACATGGGCCCACACGTTCTCGGCCAGGGCCAGACTGGAAGAACCCCCGGCAGAGACTATTTTCCCGGCGGCGTCCCGGTAGCAGAAGTGGCACATCAGTCGCCCGCCGCCACTGATATCGATGACCAGGTAGGCGGCTGGATACTGGCCGAAAGCGAAGATCCGCCGCTGGTTCTGCTGATCATCGATGCTGAATTGGTGGGGTTTGAACATCGCCATGAACGTCCACGATTTTTTGCCAAAGCGCTTCGCCTCCGGGACCTGCACCGACACCATGCCTTTGGAGGTCCCGTCCATCATCACGGCTCTGCCGCAGGGGGATTCCACCCAGGCGGCACTGACGTTCCCGTCGAGATCGTTGCCCGACAGGTCCTTCACCGTCCCACGCTGGCCCTGATCAAAGTTCCAATTAAGGAGCAGACCGTCAGCACTGGTGACCCTCACCTGAGCTACGCAATTTGTGCCCGCGGCAACACATAGGAAAGCGACAATCGCAAAGTGGAGATGCATGGTATGAACCTTGCGTTACGGTGATTAATCAACATTCTGTTAAGCGGCGAGAAATACCGGCGTGAATCTTGCCCCATGGAGCTGGCTGTAGTTTGCGATGCACATCGCAGATTTGTGACAGGCTCTGACAACGGTTCGAAGATCATCACTACAAGCGCCAATTCCTGCACGATCGCCATTGCGACGGCCTGACTTGGTCCGCGCGGAAGGACGAGTCGCGCGGCAGCCGGCGAATGTGAATCTTTGCCTGCGCGCCTCACCGACGCCCCATTTCGTCCGCTGGTTCTTAATCATGAACCACTCCGATTGAATACTGCAGCGGTGGCACATCTGTTCACGATAGCATAGCTTGGACGCTGTCAGAAGGGTAGAATTGTGTAGGCGTGATCGCCCGACAGCAAAGAAAATCGAGCGGAGCTTTCCATGACGTCTGAACAATCCCTTGATGTTGCACGCAGAGCAACTGAGATCTACGAATCGCGGTTACGTACCAATTTGGAGGCCGACCACCGCAACGCCTTCGTGGCAGTGGAACCAGATTCTGGCGATTATTTCCTGGGTGAAACACTGAGTGAAGCCGTTCAGGCAGCGAGAAGAGCTTACCCGGACAGGATTTCATTTGCGTTTCGTGTCGGTCACCCATCTGCGGTTAATCTCGGAGTCATGTCAACGTGAGAGGTGAAGTTGACGAAGCAGGACGCGCGTTGTTGACACTAGATGTTCGGCCGACATCCGACAGCGAGGCTGTGGGTCTAGTGGTATGGGTCGACACGGCTTTCGATGGAGAATTGGTGATTCCGTCAGACGTAATTCGGGATATGGAGTTGCCGCAGTCTGCCGCTGTTCAGGCAACCTTGGCCGATGGCACAAAGGTTATCCTGGAGACGTTCGGCTGCGAGATAGCGTGGTTCGGCCAATGGCGACACGTCGAAGCCATTGCCAACGAAAGGCGACTGCCGCTACTCGGAATTGGCCTGCTGCGGGGCCGAAAACTCATCGTTGACTATCAGTCGAGCGAGCTGGAACTAGAGTAATCACCGGCGCAAACGGGGAACATCAGTGACCAGTAACTCGTTCGTGCCCCGTTCTTGATGACGGATCATCTCTCTGGGCAGCTGTCAAGATATCGCCCAGGAATGCGTGACACAAGCTTATGCAGCGTAAACAGCTCCCGGCTTCCAGCCAGCAATTGAGGCGCGTTATCTTGCGAGACAATCCGGGATATCGGTCGAGCATTTTCCTGGCGAAGGTGCAAACTCATAGACGAACGTGCGGACTTTCAACACCGCGTCCGCTAAGCGTTTCAGACCGGAGTGAAGACCATCATTATGCGTACGGCCTTGTGACCGAAAAACTCTTGCACTGTGCGATTGTTTTAGCCGTCCCCCTTACCGCGACGCACTCATTACTACGAGGTAGTACAACGTTTGAACGACGGAACAAATGACGACAAACATCGTGAGTCGAAAAAGGAAACGATTAACCAGCGTCAATCGGACGATGAGTGAATCGCCTGCCTGGTTCGAGATACGCTCCGAGGCTTCATCCAGTTTTCCCGCCAGCTCCCCGACGGCAATGCTGTCCTTCTGCTCACGTGAAAGTTGCACGGGGACCTCGAACGCGTCGGCAATCGTGGACCCGCGTTCGATTTCGGTGGCGGCGGCCAGCAGATCGCGACGCAAGGCGATGTTGGTCACCGCCTTGGCGGCGAAACGGATCATTTCCTCCACGCGGTGACCCGCCGCGGCGTAGAGCATGGCAAAGACCTGAAAAAAACGGTTCACGGCCAGATCGCGTTCTGCGGCTCCGACCCAGGGCAATACCAGCTTCACGTGGTCAAAAAGTAGTCGAAAGGGGGAGGCAAAGAGGATCCAGGCGACTGCGCCCAGGAGCGCGTAATTCACCAGGCTTCCGCGCAGGAAACGAAACAACTCGTCCCAATTGCCGAAAACCAAATGCGCCAGCAACTTGACGGCCGAACCCGCAATCACCAGGCCGAGTGGAATCAGCCAGGTATTGCGTACAGCGCGAGCCGGGCCCGCAATCGCTTTGCAGTGGTGTTCCAGGTAACGTAAGGACTCCGCCAACCTCCCTGCTTGCTCTCCCGCTCGGACCACCGGGACAAAGAAAGCGGGGAGAAGTCGCTGGGCGTCTCCCAATGCTTCTGCCAACTCCGTGCCTTCCGTGACACGTTCCAACGCAACCTCCATGGCAGGGGCCAAGCGGGTATTCGCCAACACGCGAGTCGCCATCTTCAGACTCTTGGGAACGCCGAGTCCAGCCGACAGACACGTCGCCAGGTCCCCAGCGAACCGAGCAAGTTTCTCGTAGGGAGGAAACATGCCAACCACCTTCCGTGTCCAAAGGAGAAATGGGTCGTCGTACCTATCTGGCGGCAGACGGCGCAAGATACGCATCCGAGTGTTTGAGAATCATCCGGCCAAGGAGAACCCCGTCATAAGTGACCCGCCTGCCTTGACCGTATTGTGACACATACGTGTCATTAAGTATGCAGCCACGTACAGTCTTCCCGATCACGTGTCTTCCCAATCTGCCTCGCTTACCGGGAAAAAAGTCCCAGTCCCCTTTTGCTTTTCAGTTCCAGGGTCACAGGGGCGTTGTGCCGGATGTTGACTTGCAGGCGGCCGGCTTCGACGACAATGGGATCGCCCACCGCGCGACCCCGCAGATCACAGGGCTGAACCGCCTGAACGGCCAGCCCCTGGGGCAGTGTGATCACGCACGGTCCGTCCTGGCCCGCTTGCTCCCAGAGGCGGAGCATGAGCTTCTGCGTACCGGGGTCGACACCGAAGGAAGTGGCGAGCACGCTGCGGCGTGAAAGCTGCAGGCCGGTCGCTTCAAGCGGCTGGGTTCCGCGTTGCCTGTGGTCAGGCGCAGTCTTGCCAACCATGGGGAATCGGGCCTCCAGGGCCGGACGAATCAGCGACGTCTCCGGATCATACTGCGTCGAACGTCCACATTCGCACCGTCTGCCGCCAGGTGCCCTCGTTCCAGAGCCGGAAATTGGTGTTCCACTGATTGTTGAAGAGGTTGACGAACACGTCGGCCTTCTCCGGAAGGTAATCCCAGGAGAACCGCCAGCAGCCGGGCTCGCTCAGGCTGACCAACGGTGCGTCGAGCGGGCAGATCCCGACACCGTATCCGTCATCACCATAGACGGCCAGGCCGTGCTGAAGCCAGAAGAGGTGCCGATTGCTGCCGCGGATAACGTCCTTCTTTGGATCGACGATGCCACCGAGCCGACTGAGCCGGAAGTTGGGCTGCGCAACATTCAGCGGCAGGCTCATCCAGCCCGCTTCAGGCCAGGTGTCGGCACGCTTGCCGACGATTGCCAGAGAGATATCGATCAGCGGGAGCGCGTCGTAGAGTCGAATCTCGTATTCCAGCCGTTCGCAGGGCAGAGTCGGATCGTCACGATAGGTGAAACGGACGGTACGACAATCGCCACTTCGAGACTCAGAGACGCTGGTGGCAGTCGCAGGCCGCGCGGCGCGATACGGCACATCACGAGGTAGCTGCGGCTTGGTGAATTGTGTGGTGACCCAATTCGGCAAGATCAAAGCATAGTCGTGCATGAACTGGTCACATTGGTCGGCACTGAACCGTTCGTAAAGGAAGCCGCCAAGCCCTTCGGAGTCCTGTCGCACCAGTTCCCGATCGGCGCGCTTGTCCACAACAGACGTGACGCGCCCTATGCGCGGGTCGTAGGTGAGACGGAAGAACTTGTTCTGCAGCACTCTCTCACCAACGAGCCCCGCTTCCGGCAAGACAGCCTCTGCAGACGGCTGCTCCGAATCGGGGAGAAAGAGCGTGCGATATCCCATCGGTGGAACGTCGCGAACGACAGTGCCGTTGTCCATCAATCCAAAGCCAGTCCGTCTCGCTTCCACGGAAGGGGGTTGTAGACGGCTGCACGATGCCGATCGCTGTCGATCGACTGGGAGAGACGCTGAAGCTGACTGTCCAGGAGCGATGTACTGATTGCCTCGGCCTGGTATGCATAGGCACTGTGCTCGTCCCAGGAGGCAACCATTCGTCGGTGTCGTTCGTCGGTCTGTTTCTGCCAATCGGCCCCCCAAGGAAGCCCGTGCCCGACCCATCCAAGCGACGCGCCCCACGTGTGCTCGCCGTACAGCAGACTCTGCTCGTAGCCGCTGGCGAGGGACTGCCAGGGCGTTGGCTGACCCGCGATCCTGGGCTGCCTGGATACCCCAGGATTCGAGCATCGTCGTCAGCGATTCGGCGGTTGGCAGGTTGGCGTGCGCACGACGCGCGGCGATTCGGCCTTGCGGGTCGCACATGGGGCCATGGATCCAGGTGTCGGGCGTGTCACCCCGGACGATCGGGATCGCGTCAAGATTCTCCTTCGCAAGAATCGCGTCGGCAAAATCGGACAACCGGCCGATGCGCACTTTGACTCCCGGCAACTGCTGACCGATTTCATCCAGGATCCGGCGGACTTCGTCCGGCCGTGGCGGTCCGTGATTGTCACCCGTGTGGATCAGGCCCAGCCAGGTCCTGTAAGGCCAGTCACTCGGTGGCATGTAACCGGTTCCGTACCCGTTGACATGCATGGTCAGCACACGTGAGCCGTCCGGCCCTTCGCGAAAGTGCAGCAGCGGCACTTCTGGATCGCTTGACCCACTGTTCGTTCCGATGTGCAGGAACTCGATTCCCGCGTGGGCAAGCAACGTCGGCACGATCCAACTATGGCAGGGAACGTCCGTCATCTTGGCGTCGCGGGGCAGCTCGAGTCCGGCCGCCCGGGAGAGATCCGTGGAATAGGACAGGCCGCGGACGAGATCTTCTTCCGAGAGCGTTTCCGTGTGGGTGGTGAACGGCAGGCCATGAACGACGAAGCGTCCTTCGCGAAACGCAGCCATCAGTCGCTGCTTCCGCTGCGGGTGTCTGCCCTTCCCAGTCCTCGAGAATCTTGGACATCGGCCAGCCGGGAATCGTCCAGACGAACTTCCGTTCCTTCGGCAGGTCCCGGCTGTCGTCCACGACGTCCAACGCACTGTCGATCATCGACGTTCGGTAACGCTTGACCACGTTGGCCGCCATGTCCGTGTAGCCAATGTCGAAGTGTGTCTTGAAGACCAGAATGATCTCTTCCAGCTGCGGCGTGGCCTGCTGCTCAGAGTTGCCACCAACCTCCGCCCCCGCAGAACCGCAGGGACTGGCGCACGACGCGAAAAAGCAGACGGCAACGGCGATACCTGACCAGGCGAATCTCATTGTGGATCCCTTCGAAACACAAACACGAGTGCCATGCCACTTTTGCAGGCAAGGCAGAGAAGATGGGGGCAATTTCTGCTCTCAACGCGTCCGGCCGAAGAGAGGAGCCATACTATTGTATGAATCATCGTAACCTCAACTTGGCTCACATCGCTCCGCGCTTCACAAGTCAGTGTGGCCCTGGATCCAGTTGGATTTCGTGTGGCGAAACAAAAAAACGGGAGCGGAACAGGTTCCATCGACGATCGCACATTCAGCCAGGTCCCCAAACCCTCCACGCTCGTCATGACGACCGGCCTATTCGCGGTCGGCCTTCTTGGCTATTGGCGGCGTCGGCGACGCCAAACGGTTGAGCAAGCACGGCAATTTCGTGGAACCGTCCAACGGACCTCTGTAGCATTTTATGGATTGTACCTTCACCACCGATCTAAGGTATGAGGGAAAAACAACTTCGGTGTCTTCCGATTTCCGCCGGGCTTGCCCCGGTCGGAATCACAACTGGCCAGCTACCGAGGAGGGCGAAAATCCCCTCCCCCCACTCTCCTTCCCACTCGCCAAGCGAGCGGGAAGGAGAGTGGGGGAGCAGAGGTCATGCGGTCATGCGGTAGCAGATCAGTTGTCGCTCCGCCGGGACAAGCCCAGCGGAAGCGGACGGGCGGGAAACCTGGAAGAGGTCGCCTTTGCGGAGCCAGCGGGAACCTTTGAGGATGCCGAGCAAGTCCACCGCGCCCCGGGGCCGCCTGCAGTTGCGGTACTCTCAGGCTTCGCTGGCGTGTGCGGAACTCATCATTTGGCCTGGTCGTCAGCGGTCCTGGCATTGTCCGTGTCGCGAGGTACAGCGGTGTCTGTTACGAGGAACCTGAGCTCGCCCGTCTTGAGCGGTTCGCTGTCCCGATCAGAAAAATTCGGCAACGTAAAGCTGACGCAGCACGTTTGCCCCGGCTCGGCACAAATCACGGTCTCGACACTCTGACTGAGCGGCTCGTTGCCAATCACGATTGGCAGGCCACTAACCCACTGCATCGTGCCCGGCTCGATGCGCAGATTCCGCCAGCCGACAGGCCCTCCCAGGTCAGTATCTCGGTGCAAAGGGATTTCTTTTCCGTCCGGGGCGGTAACGTGAATCTTGTCGTAGTACGCGTGCGTCATCAGATTTGGCAGCGAAACCTCAAGCACGCGATCGCTCGTGTTTCGGAAGAAGAACCGCACCGCGATCTTCTGCCCCTGTGCATACTGCGTGGCGTGCGGAGTGAACCGCACCCCTGCTTCCATTCCGTTGTGGGCCGTCGCCGGCCAGGCAATCGTTCCGTCATCGATCAATCGGCTGCGGACGAACCGTTCGCGGATCGTGAATGCGAAGGTCCAGCCAGGTTTGGTGGTACGTGGCATGACGGTTCTTGCTGACCAGATAACGTATTCGTACCCGTCGCCCGGTTCGAAATTGGAAAGGACTTCGAATTTACACTCAGGCGGCAGGGAGCGCGTATCCGCGATCCGTTGAAATGCCTCGAATTCCGCGTTCGTGATCGGGGCTTCATCGCGCCGATACTTCCACCAGCGAATCGCGGCTACGACTTCGTCTTCCGTCAATGGTGGTTGATCCTTTCCGACCGCATCGTGCATGTGTCCTTCGTTAAACTCGCGAATTGCAGCAGCAAGTGGAATGGCATCGGGGTCGGCCTGATCTACGCCGGCGGCCACGTCAGCATATTGATTCGGTTGCCGCAGCAACCGCTGGCGTATCGTGTGGCTACCTTGCGGGAACTGCAAAATGATCAACCAACATTGAAATACGTCCGATGCGTCAGGACCTATGCGCATTGAATGGATGATGTTCCAGCCCTGCGGCAAGCGATGGTTGTTCAGCAAGACCTGGAGGCCGTCGATCTGTTCAGCCGAGAAATCCTTCTTTCGAAAAGTCAATGCCCAGCGCAGGGACGTGACAATTTCATCGACAGTCAGCGGTGGCTGCCCGTGGTCGGGTTCGAGAGTATCGCACTGCTCGTTGAACTCGCGCACCGCATCTTCCAACGAGACGCTATCCTTCAGATCAGTTTCTTTGGAGCCGGGAGCCTCGCTGGCCCGCACGAATTTCCAGACGGCGGGTACCGGTCCCACGAAATCCCGAGGGTTGTTCGCGGCCGTCAAAGTGATGGTGAGACGCTCTCCCAAAATCTGATACTCACCCAGCAGACTAGTCTGGGGCGGGCCTCCAAGCTGAAACAACAGTTGAATCACCCAGGGCGTCGTTCGCGCGGAGACTGCGATCAAACCACGAAAATGCTCGCGAATATTCTGCTCGGCATCCAACAGCTCAATGGTGAACGTGGAGCCTGTGACCGTGAATCGCACACTGGAAGATTCGTCCGTACGTCGCAGAGGCCCAGCACCGACTTGATTTGTTGCGATCCACGTGCCCTGGAGTTGTCTCATGGCATCACGGCTTGATGCGGAGGGCGAGTCGGTTTTCGCATCGGGCGGTGACGTTGACGGGGGCGTTTCAGGCTGAGCCGACGCGACGGTGCCGTCACCGGAAGCGTCATTCTGGACAATTCTGACCAGCACTGTGCGGCCGCGGGCCACCGTGACCACGCCGTTCTCGACTGTCAGTCCATCGTGCTTTCCCTCGATTTCGATGAGGTACTGTCCCGCTGCCAGCCGCACCGAGTTGTTGCTCGGTGTGACGGTCATTTTTTCATAGACCTTGTCGCCCTTCATGATCCGCACCGCCACGTCGGGGCTGGCACATTCGATCGCGAGCGTCCCTTTGTTCCACTCCAACACGATGACCACCGCGGCCGCTAACAACAACAGCCCACCCAGGACGGAGAGTGCGACAATTCTGGTGCGCGGCCGAAATCGCTTCGCGCTGCTTGTTGTCAGAAGTTCGCCCCTATCCGCCGGCCTGGGCACAACGTCAGGTTGCTGGACGTGGGCCAACCACCGCTCCAGCAGATCTGCCACTTCCGTCGCTGATTGAAAACGCTGGTCGGGGTTCTTGTCGAGCAAGCGGTCGATGATGACCTGCAGCCAAACCGGGATATCGGAGTTGATCACCCGTGGTGAACGCGGCGTGTCGTTAGCGATCCGATTCAACACGCCCATTGTGGTCTCGGCGCGAAAGGGGGAGCGACCGGTGCATATGAAATAGAGCACGCTGCCCAGACTGAATAGATCGGAACGGTGATCGACATCGTTTCCGCGAGCTTGTTCGGGCGACATGTACTGGGGTGTGCCCGCGATGACGCCACTTTGAGTCATATTGGCATCATCTACCGCTCGTGCCAGGCCGAAGTCGGTAATCATGACTCGTTCCACGCCATTCTCCAGCAAGATGTTGGCAGGTTTCACGTCGCGGTGCACGAGCCCTTGGGCGTGTGCGGCAGCCAACCCCGAAGCGATTTGCATGCCGATCCGCAGAACTTCTTTCAACCCCAGAGGGCCCGTCTCTGCAACTCGCTGCTCTAACGACTTGCCTTCCACAACGGGCATCACCAGGTAGGGAAGTCCACGCTCCTCATCGACTGTTTGGATCGGAACGACATGTTCGTGCACTACCGCCGCAGCGGACTTCGCCTCGCGCGAAAAACGACTGCGTGCCGAGGCACTGGTGGCAAGTTCAGGTGCCAGGACCTTGATGGCCGAATGCCGCTCCAGCGCCGGGTCGTAGCCACGCATGACAACTCCCATCCCTCCGCGGCCGAGGATCTCCTTGATTTCATAACGACCGAATCGACCGAGCGAGTCCGGATCGTCGCTCGGACTGAGAAACTCGATGCTACCGGCGCTCACAATCTCGCCAGACCGGAAAGCAGTCGCCGAACCGGTATCGCGCCAGGTGGCTTTGCCTTCCGGTTGCAGGCAGCGACGGACGTCGTCCCAGCCGAGGTCCGCTTCCGCGATTGCCTCGAGTCTCGATTGGCAGTCGGCGCAGTTTTCGATGTGCTCGTTCACATCGCTTTGGTCACTCGGCGCCAGTCGATCCGAAAGGAATCGCTGGTAGATGACGTCATCATAGTGAAAGCGTGCGACCATGATTTATCCTCGCTGGCCCGATAGGTTCTCGTCGAATCGTTCTGCACGTTTTTTCAATTTGGCAAGCACGCGACAACGGGCAATCCGAACGGCTCCCGGCGACTTGCCAAGCATTCGCGCCACGTCCTCGATCGATTCGCCTTCGACGCCCGTCAGCCAAAACGCTCGCCACGTCTCTTCCGTAAACTGAGGCTTGGTTTGTTCAGCCGCCCAGCGAAAGATCTCGCGTTGATATTCGAGGCCAAACAGCGTCGCGGCCTCACCATCATCGGCAACTTGTCCCTCGAGCAGTTGCATGGTCGCCGTGTCGCCCGTCCCCTTCGGATCCTTTTGCCGGGTAAGGAAATTGACCATCAAATTCCGGGCGATGCGAAACAACCATCCGCGAAACGATCCCCGATCGGAATCAGGATCAAAGCGGTCGATCGCCTTGCCGACCGCGGCGAAGACCTCCTGTGCCAGATCCTGGGCGTCTGCAAACTGCAGCCCCCTGGCTCGCGCCAAGCGGTAAATCAGCGGCTCGTAAATCGCCACAAACTCGTTCCACGCCTCATCATGCGAACTATCGCGAAGGCGAACGAGCAGCGATTTTCTTGTCTCAGGGCCTTGCACTGATTGTCTCCCTACCCAGTTACACACAAAAAACGCCGAAATGTTTCAGCGGTTTTCTTCGATTCGATCATCAGTTAGCCCCCTCTGGTGATCCAGGCAAACGACGACCTGGGCGTGACGAAGGTCGGTGGATTGTACCAGTTGAGCGATGGCGAGACTCGTACGCTTTGAGAACAAGAGTTCACGGAACCACAGGATTCACTGCACGCCGCCAACACCCTGTTTCTCGAAGACCACCAATTGACCTACCCCGACGCGGTGACCTATTTCGCCTTTGCCGAGGACCGCTACTTCGAGCATCGCTGGGGCGAAGGGGACAATCGCTACTTTCGTAAGTTTTGGCGGAACGTCGTCCGCTGGTTGGCGGAGAACTCGCTGGGCGGTAGCCGCCGCTTGCACGTGGAAACGGACAAGATCATCTACCGGCCAGGGGAAACAGTCAGGCTCACGGCGACTGCTTTCGACACATCGCTGAAACCGTCTACGGCGTACGAACTCACCGCCGGCTGGACCACCGGGCGCACCGATGCGGCCGCACCGCTATCAACCCATTTGGCGGTAGACGCCGCCCTGAAGGTCTACCGTGGTGAACTGGCGGCGCGTGCCAGTGAAGGCCTACAGTTACAGCCGGCCAGCGCCGATGCGGTCATGCGAGAAGCAAGACTGGACGTGGCGAGCGCGGACGAGTCCGGCAAAGAGATCGCCCGCTCGACAGTGGAGATTCAATTGCTGGACGATTCGATCGAGCTCCTGACGCCTCGTCCTGCGCCGGAGAATCTGGAAACGCTTGCCGAACTGTCCGGTGGCCGAGTGCTGCGGCATCCCTCCGAGCTGGCGGAAATGCTGCGTGAGCTGCAGACCGCGGAAGGCGAACTCCTGGTCCATCAAACGCCCCTCTGGGACCGTCCGACGCTGTGGCTGTTGTTGGTCGGCCTGCTCGCCATCGAATGGTCCCTCCGACGCCGAGCGGGATTTGGTTAGGCCGTGACAGAAAGACGAATGACTCACTCGCGTCTCTTTGCTTCGTCAGGCCGCTGTAGTTTCAACAACTGAATCTCGATACGCAGTGCAGCAGACGTTGCCCGGTGAACGTCTAACGATGTGATCAGTCCGTTTTGGAACTTCATCTCGGATATCTCCAACGAATCTCTGGCAATCTTCAACTGTGATGTAAGCAACCTGATTCGCTCCTCACGCGTTCCTGCCATGTCAAGCTGAGCGTCCAGCAGGTCGCGTTGCGTGGCATAAACCGACTGGAAGTCAAGTATTCCCTGCCGAAACTGTTCGCGTGCTTCCTCAACCGCCTGCTGCAGTACGTCCACTCGCTTCTGCTGGAGCGCGCGGATTTGGGCGTTAACTGTTTCCAGGTTTGGCGATTCTTGTGCTCGTGCACTCAAATGCAAGAGCGCCACGAATGCCAGTGAAAACGAGACGAGAAGCGCGGTCCTTTTTAAATACATGTCCAATCCCCCAGTTGTGTTGATGCGATGTCGCGACGGTGCTCCGCTCGCGTGCACGCAAACAGAGCCGTCGTTGAACGCTCGTAAGATCCGTAGTTGTTGGCGACACCAGACGACAAAAACATCCGGACAAACACCGTCGTGCCACACTCGATTAACGTCCTGGTGGGGAGAAATGGCTTGCTGTATATACGTGCCAACCTCGTGCCGAACGAATGTGGTCCGAACTCATCTCGTCTCAGCGCAACAGCTGGAACTATAACATTCCCCTGCCCCTTTGTGTGACGCATCCTCGGCAGGGCTCACGCCCCCAGAAGCAGACTGTCTGCTTTCGACTCTGATCGCCTGCAGCATCGCCACCGATCCCGTTTCCGGCTAGACTGTTGGCATCCGCAAAGTGATGGGATTGGTCCGCCTCTGGTCCGCGTCACGTTGGTGGGTCGAGGGATAGCTTCGGGAGCCTGTTTTACGGCAACATAGCGTCATGCCCGCATCTCACACGGTCGAACACCCGACGGAACTCCTGGCCTTTCTTTTTGCCTGTCGTCCCGAGGTGAAGAGGACTAAAGTGCGGCAGTGGCTCAAGCACGGGTCGGTTCAAGTCAACGGACGGTCGGTCACCCGCTCCAACCACCCTCTACAGACCGGGGATATGGTGTCGATTCGCAGCAAGGGCGAGGTGCGCGCTGAAGGTCGATTGCCACCGGGACTGAAGTTGTTGTTTGAAGATGCGTCGCTGATCGTCATCGAGAAGCCCGAAGATCTGCTCAGCATGGCGAACGCAGCTGAACGAAACAAGACAGCCTACGCCTTTCTGACGCACTACGTGCGCCGCGGCAATCCTCAGAGCCCAGAGCGGGTGTGGATCGTCCACCGGTTGGACCGTGAGACGTCCGGGCTCATGGTCTTTGCGAAGTCGGAGACGGCGAAGCGCACTCTGCAAGCACATTGGTACGAGACCGAAAAACGCTACCTGGCAGTTGTGGAGGGCCATCCGCCGGCTGACCAGGGCGTGCTGAGCTCACACCTGGATGAGAGCCGCCCCTTCAAGGTCTACAGCGCCCCGCTCAGCGATCGGACACGCCATGCGGTGACCCGTTACCGAATGCTGAAGCGAAATCGCGACCCGCGCGTTGATCGAACTGATGCCCGAGACCGGTCGGCGCAATCAGATCCGTGTGCAGCTGGCCGACGCGGCATGCCCGATCATCGGCGATCACAAATATGGTGCCCGTACAAATCCCGCCCGGCGACTGGGATTGCACGCCAGTGGCCTGCAGTTCAAGCACCCGTTGTCTGGAGCACTTCTCCGGTTTGAATCACCTTTGCCGCCAGATCTGGCGCGGCTGCTGTGACCAGCTGGCGCCTCGGCGCGGCGTCCGACGCGGCTCATCGGTCGGTTGCTCGGCTTTGCGGTGCCGCCCTCTTTAGGCCATTCAACTGCGAAACAGTTTGACTTGAACGGGCGCAGGCCGTAAGAGTGCCATGATCGCAAGGCCGGAAGGTTCAGTCCGGTTGGATCAATTCGGTGTCGAACTCGGCCTGGAATCGATACTCGGTTCCAGCGACTTCGTCTGGCTCAGCCAATCCAGCCGTACCGTGAACTCGGTTGCCATCCATCTTCACATCCACGTCCACACCGTCGTTGCGGTTGATCGAAAGATTGTCCACCCAGGCGAACATCGACAGCAGCTTGCCATCAGCATCAATGGCTAATTTGACGTGCGGGCCGCTCGCAAAGAATGCGTCGTCGTTTCCCTCGTCCTTCAGCATCTGCTTCAAGTTATTCATGTCGCGATCGTAAACCGGTTTAGCCGTCAGCAACACGACCGTGCAAGGGTCGTCAAAAAACTTCGACTTGTAGGCAAGTGCATGTCGCAATTTGATTTCTTTGTCGCCGTACCACAGGGTCCCCAGTCCGGGAGTGCCGTCGTCCGGTTCCTCGAAGTCGGTGTCACCGCTTCCAGGTCGAGGACCATCCATTGGCAGGTGCACCAGCCAACTGCCGCTGACCAGGCGGAATTCGATGGGTTGCGGCCCCATGTCAGTCTGGCTGATGGCTTTGGCCGTGTCGCCCTCAATTGTGACGTCGCCAAGTTCACCCAGTTTTGCGAATCCACCATTACGGTCCTCGCCATTCTTATTCATCCACGCGGAAAGTTGGCCCAGGAAGTCTGGTATGTCCTTTATGGGCTTTGTCATTTCCATCATCATGTCCGCAGGGCTGACGTCGGCCGACGGTTCCGGTTCTTCTTCATCGAGGTTGATTCCGTGTCGGCCCAACAGTTCGGTCAACTCCTTCTCCTTGCTCTCGTCACCCATGGTCATGAAGCTGGCGCTCGATGATCATGCCGGCGGTCATCATGGCTTGCGATTCCCGAGTGAGGATGGAGGCGGCGGCTTGCCAGTCTTCTTTGTCGGCCGCGGATGCGAGTGCCAAATAGGCTGCTTCGGGAGTGTCCAGCTTCGCCGTGCTGGATGACGTTGTTTCCTTGCTTTCCTTGGCTTGGCGTTCGGATTTGGAGTCCCCGCTACATCCGCAGAGGGGGGTCAGGGCAATCAACAATAGAAACAGAACCCGTCGCATGGCCGACTCCTTCTCTAAAGCAACGACTACGTCCGTGACCAGGGGACCTGCTCGCCCTGGCACGATTCACGAGCGTGGTAATGGTAGGGACCTGCGTCTCCAAAGGCCAGCGCTGCGGGAAAAACAAAGGGGACTGGGACAATTCCCTCGGCAAAGGAGGCAGTTTAGGCAAGGCTTTTGCAGGGTGGGCGTTTCCGCAAGCGGGAACTGCCATGCGCATGTCACTTTCGTTCCGACGGGTAGGGCATCTGCAGCGCTCATAGAACCATCGGCGACCTCCGGGCTCGCTCCCTCGGTGGACAGCCGAAAATCGAGGGTAAGCAACTGTGCAACCTTTGCCACACGGCTAATCAAGCTGCATTTGCTGCTCAAGCCAAGCGCGGGCGTAACTCCAATAACGCTTGCCGGTGGCGGCCGAAATGCCGAGCTGGTTCGAAGCCTCGGCATTCGTGAGCCCGGCGAAGAAGCGGAGCTTGACGAGTTTTGCTTTCAGCGGGTCATGTGCTTCCAGTCGGGCCAGGGCAGCGTCCAGGGAAAGGAGCTGTTCGGATCGCTTGTCTGCCCGCATCAAGCCGCTGTCCAGCTCGATCCGGGCCAGGGCACCGCCCCGCTTGGCCGATCGCTTCCTGCGGGCATTCTCGATCAGGATCCGCCGCATGGCCTCGGCCGCCGCGGCAAAGAAGTGGGCGCGGCCGTTCCACGCGCGTGGTGCATCCTCGCCCACCAGCCGCAAGTAGGCCTCGTGCACGAGGGCCGTCGCCTGCAGCGTCTGGCCAGGCTTCTCGTGGGCCAGCTTTACCGCGGCAACCTGTCGCAGTTGGTCATACACCAGCGGCAAGAGCTGTTCGGCCGCCTGGGGATAACCGTGCTCAATCTGGGACAAAACCTGTGTGATGTCCGACATGAGATGCGCCCGCCGACCGGAATGCAAGAAGATCGATCCATCGCGCTGACATGCCGCTGAATTCGGCGCACCAGTCAACGCGACCCGCCGCGCCTCTGAGTCCGCTCTATTTTTAGCAGCAAAAGCGAGTTCTGCCACTCGGGATTCACTGAGCGACCCGGATGATCTGAATGGCGGCCTCTTGTCCGGTGATGGACAGGTGTTGGCCACACTATTTAGCCACGGATCAAATGGTCTCGCTGACGCGGACGAAATCTTACGGTGGTCTCGGCGACGGTTGAAACGGCAGGCGACTGCGTACGGGGGGTAAGCATGCGATGAAGGCTTGACTGAGGTGGAATTGCAGTGCCTAATCAGTATCAATCGACGCATTGAGCCGAACCTGCGCGGCGTGTAACAAACCGCCGCAAGAGGAGCCGCGAGCGGCGCGGTTTCTGAATTGAATGTCGTTTGCCGCGGCCCGGTGATCGGTCACATTAGGCTACTCGATGCTTCGAAGGCCGATTCCTTGGGCGTGGCAGCCGAATAGTAGAAGGCCTTTTCACCGCGTGAAGAGAAAGGCAGGCATGCTCAATTTTCCGGAGGTTGCGTTGGCGGTGTGTAGAGCCATCATCGCGCTCGCATCAATTCCTGTTCCAGGCCATCTGCCATTTCTTGCAGCACGGCCATACCGCGAGGCAGCAACGCGGTCGTGTCGGTAATCGGACGCGCCAGCAGCCGCTCGCATAGCTGAATTGTTTTGGCCAATTCATGCAGCGTCTGCTGTTCTGCCTCGGCTCGCTGCTGTTCTGCCTCAGCTCGCTGCCGTTCCGCCTCCGATTGAAGCCGCTCCGCCTCGATGCGTTGCTGTTGCACGCCAGCGAGTTGCTGTTGCACGCCAGCGAGTTGCTGTTCTGCGCGTTCAGCGAGTTGCTGCTGCGCGTCAGCGAGTTGCTGTTGCGCGTCCGCAAACTTTGTCAGTGCCTGCTGCATCTCCCTCTCCCGCATCTTGGCGTCACGTTCGGCCTTCAGTCGCCCTTGATAGATTTCGCGTGCCATTTCCGTCTTGGGAGTACATTTTCAACACCTCCATCGCCTGCGGGACGCCGGATTTGTCCACAGCGCGGACACCGACACTTCACGGTATCATGCAACTTCTCTATAGAGACAATCACCAACCGCGTCTGAAACCCCTCACGCAAAACGAAAAAGACTACACCCCCTGTGCCGGGTCGCGCCCGGCCTGACCGAGGACTTCCACACCTGCGACGTGACGGTCGACGAAGCCCACGTCGCTTGGTACTTTGACGGAATCGAGACTCAGCAGCCGAAAACACCCGAGGAGACCCAGGTGGCGCTGTACCGGCTGGTGAACCTGGCCATGGGCGGTGGCTGGCCGATCGACCAAGCCGTCAGCCCGTCCTACATGGTCGTGGACTACCTCCGAGCCCACGCCAAACGCCCTTGAGTCTGACCGCTGAGCCAAACAATACGCGTGGCCGCAACACACCTAGCCAAGGAATCTGACATGAGTGTCCGAAAATGGGGCGTTGTCCCAGCGAGCTTGCCAGCGATGAGGGGGACACGACTAATAACTCTGGCGTCGATCACCATTTGCGTATCGGCACTGGCTGCAACGGCGCAGGGCGCTGAAGCGACCTCGTTTCCCCGCAATTTCCTCTTTGACGGTACGATGTCCTGCGCGGTGCTCGAAAACTATCTCTCCCGAGCGATCTCGATGGAGGGCCTGCTGAACGGCCGGGGCGACTTCGATGACAACATTCGGATGCTCAAGACGACCGGCGCTAAGTTCATCGGGAGAAGTCTCTGCCTATGGGGCGGCGAGGCTGATCTACTGAGCAACCTCCAGCGAGCGAAGCAACAGGCGCCGAGGCTCCACCAGGCCGATCCAGACATGATTCTGCAAGCCTGCATCTTCGAAATCGTGACCACCCAGGTCGATCAGGTTCCCGTGCCGGATTGGGCCTTTGTCGCCCTGGGGCAACCGGTGGAGAAACGGAACTTCCGGTACGCCGAGATGCTCTATCCCGACGGGCGATTCAAGAATCACTGGGGGGTGGGCCACTCGGTCCCCGACGTGAGCCGGCCGGAAACGAAGCTCTGGTTCTATTTCCTCGCGGCGTCCTTTATTGATGCGGGCATTGAAGCGATCCATTTCGGGCAGACGGAATTGATGAACCACAATGATCGGGAGCTGGAGCATTATTCGCAGGTCCTGGCCCTCGTTCGGTCTTATGCGAATCAACACGCCCGCAGACACATGGTGGTGTGTGATTCGCATGTTCCGAGCGGCGGATTGGTGCGCGAAGGAAAGCTGCTGATGGATTTCCACTCGTTTCCGCTACGAATCATGGAAGTCCCCGACAGGCCGCAAGAGGCTGTCTTGAAAGTGGGCTTCTCCGACAGCCTGTACGGCCGGAGCAAGGGAGGGATGACGATCAGCGGCTGGAAGTGCGAGCATTTGCCCTACCTGGTAGAGATTGACAACTGGGGCGCCAGCCGGCACCCGGGCCAGCCAAAAGCCGGAGGGATCTGGGTCTGGGGCTATGACGAAATTACCTGGTTCGCGCACCAAAGCAAGCAGTACCGAGCCGAGTGGCTGCGCTACGCCTGGGATTGGGTGCGGCAGACGGACCCCCAGGGTCATCTCCAGATGCCCGGCAGCCGCACGTTGGCTTCTCCGCTGGACCGCAAGCGATGGTACTTTGCCAATACGCCCAGCCCGGCAGTCCCTGACGGGCTGGGTGACGAGGAGGTGATTCGAGCCATTTGGGCGGCGGATTCAGAAAGGCAATCCCATTGATTCTTAGTACATCCGCGTGGTGCTGAAAAACCGCGTCGCCCAGGGTACCGAGAGACGCGTGCGAGAAACCAGCCTGGAAACCGTCGTGAATGAAACGGGCGAGCGGCGAATCGTCTGTCAAAAACGAAACGGCTTCAAGGCGCCCCGTTGGCCGCCCGATGGGAAGCGTGTGACGTTCGTCAGCTATCGCCATGTCCTTCCGTAGTATGACCGAACCAGGGGGTCTCAGTGGCCGCGACGAGACGAGAGACGCTCGGAACGACTAAGTCCCTATCCTTCTTGCGGAGTTGTAACATGAGAGCGATCCCAGTCGTACTTGTTCCGATGCTGCTTGTGACTTTGCTCGCTGGCATGCGGGCCTCCGATGAGCCACCAATTGACGTCGCACGCGGCAAACAACTCATGCGCAAGTTCCAGGCCGGCGCCAAGCTCACACGCGAAGAACAGGCTTATCTCGAACGAGTGAAACAGGAGATACGCAAGCGCGCCGCTGGCAAGCGGGGAGGTCCTGTGCCCAGCGCTCCCGCACGCCCTCTTGTGGTGAATACGAACGACTGGAACGCGTTAGTGCCGATCACGGACATGACCTCGCCCTACAAGGGCCAGGACGGAGGGCTTTACGGGCGCGGCATGAACGAACCGCCAGAAGCGCATCTGCGCGGCTTACCAGAACGAGTCAGAGAAGATACGCCCGCTCGACGAAAACGGTCAGCCGTCGGACAATGGAAAAATCGGTTTGATCTCGATCGGTTTCTCTAACACCTCCATTGAATGGGAAGACTTCGGGCGCACGGCCGACGCCGATCGACATAAGTCGCCACGCGTCGTCATCGTCAACGGCGCCATCGGCGGGCGTTCGGCGGTCATGTGGGCCTGGGACGGCGCGGATGTCTTGCCGAAAGCCGAACAGGACCGCCTCGACGAAGTAATGGATGTCGTGCACTTGCCCAAGGTCAACCGCCGGAACAGTCCCGGACCGGACAAGGACACCTGGCCGACATTGGCGAAACGGATCGCAGCGGCGGGTCTTTCGGCGAAGCAGGTGCAAGCAGTATGGCTCAAACACGTCGAAGCCAACCCGAAACCGCTCGGCGAGTTTCCCGCGCACGCCCGCGCATTACAAGCCGACATTACCGCCATCCTGAACATCGCCCGGCATCATTACCCCAATCTGCGAGTCGCGTATCTTTCCAGCCGCACCTTCGGCGGCTGGTCGGGGCGCGCGAGCGGCAGCCCCGAGCCTTACGCCTACGAATCCGGTTTCGGCACGCGGTGGGTCATGCAAAGCCAGATCCAAGGCGACGTGCAGCTGAACTACGATCCGGCGCGCGGCGAGGTCAAAGCGCCGCTGGTGATCTGGGGACCTTATCTATGGGCGTGCGGCAATACTCCACGGAAGGTCGACGGGCTGACCTGGACGCAGAAGGACGTGCGCGCCGATCAACTGCATCCCAACGAGGCCGGCTGCAAGAAGACGACCACGCTTCTACTGAACTTCTTCAAGACAGACGCGGGCACAAGCCGGTGGTTCCTCAGGCCGGGTGAAACAGGCCGCGTCACACCGCTACCGAAATGAAACTTCGACCTGACGGACCAGCGGCGTTTCGCTGTCCTCGCGTGTGTGGGAAACACGGTCATGGCCCGGGCGATCACCTTTCAGGCTGAACCGCTGGAAAAGAAGTCAGGCATTCGTGATGCTTCCAAGTTTTCCTGCGCCTCGCGCAAGAGTATCCCATTCGTCACGCGCCCATCACAACTTCCACTTTTGGAGTGCCACAACCATGTCCTGTCAAAGACTCCGCCAATCCGTCGCCCTCTTACTCTGCGTGTCTGCAATACACTTCAGCTCCGTCTGCTTGCACGCCCAGTTGACTGCCAAGCTGGCCGCCAGCGTGCAGCCGTTCGTCGATCGCCAGGAACTGGCCGGCGCGGTGATGCTGGTCGCCGACAAGGACAAGGTGCTGGCGGTCGAGGCGGTCGGCTGGGCGGATATTGCCGCGCAGAAGCCGATGCAGACGGATTCCATGTTCTGGATCGCGTCGCAGTCCAAGCCCATCACGGCCGCGGCGCTGATGATGCTGGTGGACGAAGGCAAAGTGAATGTGAGTGGCCCCGTCGAAAATTACCTGCCCGAGTTGATGACGCCGCCAACGAAGGGAGTTGACGCGTGCCGAGCATGCGCAACCCCAGAGCCCGTCGTGTTTTTCCACGTAACACATGGGTCAAAATCGGTGACTAAGGACTCCCAGATCTTGGAAACGAGTCTGTGACTAGGGAACCTGTCGAGGCTCGGAAGGCGTGTGTTTGGGATTGTACCTGCTGATATCCGAGCGGTCCGTGCCATCGGGCAACGCGATCTTCAGGTCGAACGGCTGATAGGTCACCGAGTCAAGCACCTGCACCTCGCTGACCGAGAGGAACCGCTGTGGCGTGATGACGAAGCGGACGTAGCGCGCCTCGACGGGCTCGGGCGGCATGAGCAGATAGTTGGGGCCGCAGATCGTTTCCTCGTCCGGCCAGATGTCGTTGACCGGGAGGTCCTTCCAGCGGAGTCTGAAATCGAAGAACCCCTGGCTGGCGTACTGCTGGCCGTCGGCGCTCGTCAGCACCTCGACCTTGTCCTGCACCTCGCCCTTCAACGCGTCCCACCACGGATAGCCGCCGGCCTGGATGCGGAAGGCCGCGCACGATTCAACCTGGCCCAGGTCGACGGTTACCACCGGCGTGTCGCCCTTGTTCCACATCGCGCCGTAGCGGTAGGCTGTACCGCCCGTGTACGGCGGCCCCACAATTCCATCGGTCAGAATCTTGCCATCGGGATCTCCGGCTCCCCAGTTATCCCGCGACGGTGCCGTGCAGGTGTAGGGCTTGCCTTCGGCGAGATTCTTCCCGTAGGTCACCCAGCGGTCCTGGAACTTTCGGGCATCGGGCATGTCCTGGCCATCGCTGTAGCCGTATTCGACAGGCGCTGCCCCACTGGTCGGCTCGTTTTTCAGATTGATCCGCAGCGACTCCATCACCGGATGGTCCGCCCCACCGACGTTGATCTCGTAAGTACACGGCAGCGTTTCCACCAGTTGCGTGTGAGCTGCGTTGGATCGTGGTGTAGTCTTCTTGACGCTCGTTCCAGGTGAAAGTCACCTCCATGGGCTTCCGTTCCTCGCTGCCCGGCCTGTGCGTGGCCTCCATGCGCACGGCGTACAACCCGCAAACGTCGGGGCCGGCATTGGCTGCGTTCCAGCGGTACTTGAACAGAACACTTTTCGTCCCGGCCGGGATGTTCTCGATCTTCTCGTAATGGATCACGTCCCAGGGCGATGTGGTGTCCGTCAGCGAATAGCTGCACGCCCAGGTTTTGCCGCCGTCAAAGCTGTGCAGTTGGTCGATCTGGGCCTGCGCGCCGCGATTGTAGAACCGTCCACCGTAGGTCACGCTGGTGATGTCGCTGGGCGCATCGAGGCGAAAGACCACGTAGGCTTCTTGGCCGCCCTTCTCGGCACACAACGAGGCCAGATAACTGCGCTGCTCCGGCTGCAGCAACGTTCTTCTCCTCGACCACGTACGTCTTGTAACTGGGCTTGGAGAGGTCCGGCCAGAGCACGATGGATTCGGATTGCTCTCCCGCGGCGACGCACACGGTGTTCTTGCCCAGACGCAGCCTCGGCAAGGTCTTGCTGTTGAGTTGCGTGACGGCGTCGAAGGCGATCGACAGCAGCCGCGCATCGGACGCCGCCGCTTTGCCCCGCAAGCCCACTTTGACCAGCACCTCGTAAGCGCCGTTGACCGGTTCAATGAGCCTCAGTTCGACCGGCATTTCGCCCGTCTGATCGGCCCGCCAGACTTCCACCCATTCCAGCCCGTTGGTCGTGCTGACGGCGATGGTCGCCAGGTCTTCCCTGCTCGATCGGGTCACTCGGGCCATAATATTCAGGGAGGTGATCACGTTGGCTCCCTCGACCTTGAAGATGATCTCGCCCGTTTGGTCGGCCTCGACAGGTTCCACGCCGGCAGGCTCGACGGCTTTGACGCCGTTCGTCGCGTAGGCGTGCTCGGTTAGCCCGACGGCGGTCAGCAGAGGTGTCCATTGGCGCAGTCCGTTCCCGCGAATGTGATAGCGAGGATTGACGGACTCCGGATCCCACCCGTTGTTTTCGTTGGGCACAAAGTAGGCGGGATCGGCCCTGTAAACTCGGCCGCTTGTCGCCCTGCACGACGGCCGTGGGACTGTCTGCGTCCAGACGATGGTAGTAGCGCGTGTAGACTTCGTTATCACGCAGGTTCAGAATATATCGATGACCCAGGTCCCAGTTGTTGAGATAGTGGCGGTACTTCAACCCCCGGGGATTGAAACAGCGGTACTCGTCGGCCAGGGAGCGGATCGTGTCGCAGCCGGTCAGAAAGCCGTTCGGGCTGGTGCCGGCCAGGCAGTGGTATTTGGCGATGTGCCCCGGCTCGCGCTTTCCACCGCTGGCCGGGCAGGCGCCCTCCGCCCCGATGTCTTCCACGCCGGCGATGGTCGTCCCGTCGCAGAGCGTGTAGATCGCTGACAACGAGTTGTCGTACATGTGCCAACGGCCGTCATACTGCGACCTCCGGGACGGTGTGCAGACTGATGTCCCAGAACTTCACGTCGAGTCCCATCGCTCCCCAAATGCCACAGTTGATCCCGGCGACGGTGCTGCACATCGCGTATCCGTAGTCGTTGAACTGCCGGATCGGATCGGTCAACTCGCGGCCGTGCAGGATCATCGGTGCGGTTTGCCGTCGGCCGATGTGATTCCAGTACCACAGGGCCCAGCACTTGTCTTTGGTCTCGGCCCAATTCGACGTGGTACTGTAAATCATGCTCCCCATGTCTGTGTAATCGGGATTGCCGTCGGTCACCACCTTGATGTTACAGACCTCCGCGGCAGCACAAACGCGGAGACCCGTCGGAAAAGTAGTGAAGATTGCGACCATCAGAACCAGCTTCACTGCCGTAGGAACCCCAGACAACTGCGGCATAATCATGCGATTTCCCCCACGAAGCGGCTAAAAAACACGCTGGTCCCATTTCCCGACTTTCGAGGCAAGCGACGTCTTGAACACGATCATTGGATAAGGGCTGACAGGTGCTGTCAAGCTTCCTTCGATGTCGGCCACTGATTGCGATGGGGAGCATAAGAAAATAGAATGATGGAATGATTGCTTGAAGCCAGTTGGCAACATTGGCTGGCCCACCACCCCAAATCACCACTCCGAATGATGAGTCTGACTATGTTGCAATGATCCAGAAGACGACACCGCATGCCTCTGCCGGTCGAGTGGTGGAGATGGCCGCAGCATGGGAAGAGCATGCGAAGGAGCGATGCTGAAACCGTAGTTCGCCACGCACCATACTACTCGCAGGGTGGAGCATCTAATGCACATTACCAATCCTATTCGTCTCGTGGCCTCGGTTGTCACCCTGGCAGGCTCGTGCTTGATCGCGACGGTGGGTGTCGTCCCGGGAAGGCTCGCAGTGGTCCGCGCGGACGAGGTCACTCGACTCGCCACGGCCGACGCAGATTCGAGCCTCGAGCCACTCGATCCCCGTGAGGTGAACTTCGACGAGATCGTCTTCGTCAAACGCAAGCCCTACTCGTCGGATCACTACTACACCGACATCAACAACGGCACCAGTCCGGACCGGTTCCTGCCCGACAACGGCATCTACATCTACAACCTGCGCACGCGAATCGGAGCGAGCCGTGGTCACGGCCGCCGATCTGCCCGGCGGGCAAGGCTTCATCGGCAAGATCAGCCTGTCGTTCGACGCCCACAGAAGGTCGTCGTTCGATTTTCGCCAGGATCCCGGCTCCGGTTTTCGCATCTGGGAGGTGAACATCGACGGCACGCGGCCTGCGGCAGATCTCGTTCCCGCCGGAGGACGAGGCGGAGAAGGTGGCCCGCTGGGGCAAGGCCTGGCACACCGACGACATCCATCCGTGCTATCTGCCGGACGGCAAGATCATCTTCTCCTCGACGCGCTGCGAGCACACGGTGCTCTGCGGCGGGTCGGCCCACCTGGTGGCCCCGGGTCTGCACCGCATGGATGCCGACGGCACGCACGTCGAACAGCTCACCCGCAGCCCGGTCAGCGAATTCTGCCCGGTGGTTCTCGACGACGGCCGCGTCATGTATCACCGCTGGGAGTACATCGACAAGGGCGCCCGCGTCGGCAAGACGATCTGGTCCATGAATCCCGACGGGAGCAGGCCCCAGGAACTCTACGGCGTGGCCGACGACACGACGACCGTCTACATGTACCCGCAAGCCATTCCCGGCAGCGATCATCGCCTGGTGTGCGTGGGCACGTGCCACTTTCCGCAAGGCGGCTGCCTGGGAGCGATCATGCTGATCGACTTCGGCAAAGGCGTCCGCGCGCGCGGTCCCGATCCGGACGAAGCGGATTACGTCCAGTGGGACGACCGATACTCGGTCACCAATATCACGCCGCACGTGTTCATCGAACGCCGGACGGAACCCGGCTGGCACTTCCTGACCGAAGACGGCAAGTACGTGCACGATCGCGAACGGCCAGCAAGGGCACCTCTACACGCATCCCTATCCCGTCAGCGACCGGGAGTTCCTGGTCTCCTACAAGGTCAATCCCGCCGATCACTACAAGGAAGTCGCCAACGCCTACGCCCTGTACCTGATCGACACCGAGGGACAGCCATCGTCTGGTTCACGCCGACGACGAGCTCTCCTGCTGGCATCCCCTGCCGCTGGTCGCGCGGCCCGTCCCGCCGCTGCGTCGAACCTGTCGCGCGATCCCGACTACGCCGCCAGCAACCAGGCCCTCTGCGTCCTGACCAACGTCTACCAGGGCATGGAGGGCGTCGAGCCGGGAGAGGTCAAGTGGCTGCGGATCAACGAGGCGCTGCCGCGCTACTGGTCCACCGGCCGACGCTGGGGGCCGTCGCTGAGCAGTTCCAGTTGGAAGGCCGCCCTGTGGCCGCGCGTGCAGTGGGGCGTCGTGCCGGTGGAAGAGGACGGCTCGGCCCACTTCCTGGTGCCGGCCAATCGCAGCATCTTCTTCCAGGCCCTGGACGAGAACTTCCGGGAGATCCAGCGGGAGCGGACCTACGTGAACTACGCGCCCGGCGAGGTCCGTTCCTGCACCGGCTGTCACGGGCAGGCCAACCGCACCGCTCCTCGGCCGTGAGCATCCGCCACGCCGCTCGCCTTGACCCGCCCGCCGAGCATCCCGCAGCCGCAACCGTGCGATCTGGTCGAAAACGGCGGCGACGGCCGCGCGGGCCAGGTCATCCACTACCCCACCGACATCCAGCCGATCTTCGACGCCAAATGCGTCTCCTGCCACGGCGCGAACGATCCGGCCGGCGGGCTGAGGCTGACCGGCGAAGTCACGCAGTTCTACAACACGTCCTACGAAGAGCTTGCCAGCAAGGAACTGGCCGGCCCCATCATCCCGGAGTTCACGTCGTTTCTGCCGGGCGACCGGGGCAACTACAACGGCGCCTATCTGCCGCCCAAGAGCCTGGGCTGCCCGACGAGCACGCTGATCGACGTGCTGACCGATCCCGCACATCCGAAGAACGCCAAGGACGACCACTCCCGGATGCTCACGGAAACGGAGCTGATGATCCTGAGCCGCTGGGTGGACACCAACTACCAGTTCTACGGCAGCTACTTCGGCCGGCAGCATCCGCAGTGGGTCAATCCCGATCCCGACAAGTTCCCGCCTACGATCCGGCCGATTTCCGCCGCAAGCCGACGTTCGAAGAGGCAATCAGCTTCTTGGCACCGGAGTGGCACCGATGAGTGGAATCATGACAGATAAAAATCACCGTTCGCTGGTGTCGATCGTCGTTGGTCTGGTATTGGGAATCGGCACCCACCGCGTCGCGGCTAAGGAATTGCTCGTTTTCATCGCTGCTTTCGCACCCGGAGAAGAAGGGGCCATTCATGCCTACCGGCTGGATGTCGGTACCGGACAACTCGAGCACGTGCATCAGACGACCGATGTAGAGCATCCTTTCTTTATTGCGGTGTCGCCCGATCGTCGTTTCCTGTACTCAATCCACGCACCCGGCGAGTTCGGCGGCAAGGCACATGAACAAATCGCCGCGTACGAGTTGGTGGGACGCAGCGGGGAGCTTAAGTTGCTCAATCGACAGTCGTCTCTTGGTTCTTCCTCCTGCTTTGTGGACGTCGATGCGACCGGCAAGACGGTGGTACTGGCCAACTATTCGACCGGCAGCGTCGTAGCTTTCCCGGTGCACGTAGACGGATCGCTTGGTGAGGCATCGTCGTTCTTTCAGCATCGCGGCTCGAGTGTCAATCCAGCAAGGCAAGAGGGACCACATGCCCACTGCAGTGTCATCAGTCCGGACAACCAGTTTGTCCTGGCCGCCGATCTGGGTCTGGACCAGATTCTGAGCTATCGATTGGACGCCGGGCAAGCCAAGCTGCAGCCCAGCCGTCCGCCGTCTGTCAAGACACTGCCGGGTGCCGGGCCTCGGCATCTGACGTTCCACCCGGACGGGAGACACGTCTACGTCATCAACGAACTTAAGAATTCCGTGACCGTGTTTGACTACGAGGCGCCGTCCGGTGTGCTGATCGAAACGCAGACGATCTCCACACTCCCCCCGGATTGCGACGGCGAGAGCTATTGCGCTGACGTGAAGATTACTCCCAACGGTCGCTTCCTGTACGGTACGAATCGCGGCCACAACAGCATTGCGCGGTATCGCATCGGCGATGACGGTCGGCTGAGCTTGTTGGGAATCGACTCGAGCCTGGGCGCCGGACCGCAGAATCTGGCCATCACGCCCGGCGGTGAATTGCTCCTGTGCGCGAACATGCCCGGCAACAAGGTTGTCGTATTTCGCATCGACCCGCAGACCGGCAACCTGGCCCCCGTGGGCCAACCAGTCTCGATCCCCAACCCATCCTGCATCAAGATACTGTGACCGGGGGATCATAATACCCAGCGTGAACCGGAGGTGTGGTTATGAAACGTCGGCAAGCGCTACAGACGTTGGGAGCGACCATGCTCGGATGGCCGCTGGCTGTCCGGACGGGATGGGCTGAGGAATGCGGCCCCGCAAGATCCTGTTCTTCAGCCGTAGCGTGCTGTTCGAACACTCGGTCGTCCGTCGCCAAGGCGACGAGTTGTCATGGGCGGAGCAGGCATTTGTGAAGCTGGCCCGGCTGATCAACTGCGAGGTCGAGTGCACCAAGAGCGGACGAGTCTTCGAGAGCGATCTGGACACGTACGCGGCCATCGTGTCCTACGCGTGCGGCAGGCCAACCGACCTGATGCAACCGGAGAGCTTGGACGGCAGCCCACCGCTTACCGAACGCGGCTGGAAGAACCTCGACGCGGCGGTGCGCGGCGGAAAGGCCTATGTGGCCATCCATCCCGGGATCTGGCTGTTGCCCGAGGCCGTCGGGGCCGACTGCCTGGGACACGGCAGCCAGCAGGAGGCCCGCATCAAGGTGGTCTCGCCACAATTTCCCGGGGTGGAGAAACTGGGAGAGTCGTTCTCCATGGTCGAGGAATGGTTCTCGCTGATGCGTTTTGCCAAGGATCTGCACGTGGTCTTGGTGCAGGATTGTGCCGGCATGAAGAAGGATACGCCAGGCCGACCGTCGCTGCTACGATCGCCCCCCGTTTCCCGTCCACGTGGGCTCGGATGCACGACAAGGGACGTGTGTTCTACACGTCCTTGGGCCATCGCGAGGACGTGTGGTCGAGCGAGATCTTCGAGCAGATTCTGCTGGGCGGGCTGTCGTGGGCGCTGGGCCGGTTGGAGGCCGACATCACGCCCAACCTCGACCAGGTCGCTCCGCAGGCCGAACGAGTTCATGAAGCATGAGACGGCTCTCACGGGAGATCCAGACATGACCAAACCAGCTACCCACAGCAGACGATCCAAGGCACCACATCGTCCTCAGCAGCGATTGACGCGTCGCGACTGGTTGAAAAAGACCTGGCCGCGGCCGGCGTGATGGCCGCGCCGCATCTGGTCCCGGCGCGGGCCTTGGGCAAGGACGGCAAGGCGGCACCCAGCGAGCGCATCCTGTTGGGCGGCATCGGACTGGGCAGCCGGGGCCAGACCGTGCTGCGCGAGATGCTCGACGAACCGGACGTGCAGTTCCTGGCGATCTGCGACGCCAACCGCAGCCGGCGCGAGAGCGGTCAAGAACTTGGTGGACACGAAGTACGGGAACAGGACTGCGCCATGTACCGCGACATTCGCGAGTTCCTGGCCGAGCGCACGGACCTCGACGCCGTCTTGATCGCCACCGGCGACCGCTGGCACGCGCTGGCGTCCATCATGGCGATGCGGGCGGGCAAGGACGTCTATTGCGAGAAAGCCCTCCTCCATGACCATTGCGGAAGGCCAGATGGTGGTCGAGACCGCCCGGCGTTACGGTCGCGTCTATCAAAGCGGCACGCAGGGCCTGAGCATGCCCAATCGCGTGTTCGGCATCGAGTTGGCCCGCTCCGGCCGGCTCGGCGAACTGCACACCGCCTACGCCCAAATCGCCCCCTGGGACGACGCGCTGATGCGCCACGATTGGCTGCCCGCCGAACCCGAACCGCCGAGGGAGGAGCTGGACTGGGATGCATGGCTCGGCCCCTGCCCCTGGCGGCCGTACAACTCCGCCTACGTCCGCGGCGAGTGGCGAGGCCACTACGATTTCCACACCAGTTGCATCGGCGAATGGGGCGCGCACACGATCATGCAGGTTCAGGCGGGGATCGACGCGCGAGACACTTCCGCCGTCGAATACGAGTATGTCGACACGCCCACCGGCGACGGCCTGGTCGCGCACTATGCCAACGGCGTGAAGATGATCCTGTCGCTGAAACAGGAGTGCTGGGGCAGTTACTCGGGCCAACGGTTCGACGGCACCGAGGGCTGGATCGCGAACTCGGGAGGCGGAACACGACGCAATCGCGTGCTTCCTCGCCGGCGCTGTTGGGCGAAGTCCAAAGAGTGCTCGACGAGTACACGGCCCGCACGCAAAGGCCGCTGAACCACGCCCGCGACTTCTTCGACTGCATCAAGTCGCGCCGCCCGACCGTGGCCAATCCCGAGGCGATGCACCGCGCCATGACCACGGTGCACGCCGCCAACATCTGCATGTGGCTGAAGCGAGACCTGAAGTACGACCCAGTCAAAGAGGAATTCGTCAACGACCCCGAAGCCAATCAGCTGCGTGCCCGAACGATGCGCCCGCCCTGGACCGCGTAGCGGGAGCAGCATCGAGCCGAGAAATTGGCGAGCACATACCACTTCCGGTAATCGCCAACGATGGAATCTATCCATTGCTCGGAACTGCATTGCTTGACCCACGTGTGTTGCACATTGACTACGCTCAGAAGTCACTCAGCTTAAATTGATACAGCGAATTATGTGATTCTCTCTTGTTTTTCTCGATCCGGTCCCAAACCAATAGCACTTTGCCATTTCCGGGACCTCGATCACGTGTTGTATGCCTTCGCGAAGACGGCTGAGCCGGGCGCTTCTTTGAGATCCACCTCCGGTGCCGCAAAATCACCGATGAGGGTGGGCCGCTGCTGTGCGTGATCTATGTGGACTCGAACCCGATCCGCGCGGCGGAAGCGGACAGTCCGGAGACGGTGCGCTACACTTCTACCCTCC
Source organism: uncultured Planctomycetota bacterium (assembly GCA_963700575.1). Classification (GTDB taxonomy): domain Bacteria; phylum Planctomycetota; class Planctomycetia; order Pirellulales; family Pirellulaceae; genus JAJRVM01. The sequence continues at coordinate 97,511 of CAVOYC010000012.1, forward strand.
ATCGTCTCCAGCCGCAAACGCAGCGCATAATGTTGCGCCCAGGTGCCATGCTGGGCATGGGGCCCCGAACGGGGCGCACAAAACAAGCCTAGGGCGAAGCGAGGACGCCGCCAGGCGGACGCGCGCAGCCCTAGGTCACGTCACAAATGTAACGTGAAGGCCCAACGGGCCGCGCGAGTTGGGACGTTTGTGCCGCCCTGTGGGCCGCCTGCTCAAGTCGGCTGTTCTGGTTCCGGTGGACCCAGGTTCGTCGCGCCGGGATTCATCGGTTGGAGGTTCGATGGATTGAGCTGCGGCACGGCGACTGACCGTCAAATACTTGGGCGTCTGCTCTTCTTCTGTCCCCAACAAATCCTACTCATTCAACACAGAACCCACCACGAATGTCTCGATTCACGAACGACTTTCAGGTGACCGAGCCCAAAACAGAGTCCTGGCCCCTGGTTCCGTTCAACAAAAAGTCCTGACCCGTTTTTCTCCATTCTTCTCTGCTCCCATGCGTGAAAGTGGCTGGCCCTCTCCTTTCCCTGTACAATGACTCTAGGCATTTTCGAGAGATTCAAAACGAGAAAGCGTCGGCCAGCCATGAGAACCTACCGGATCGTTGACCGCGGCGATGGTCCCAAGATCGAAGGATCACGAGTCACAGTCTACGCAGTCCTCGAATACCTGGAGAAGAAACGTTCGCGTGAGTGGATCGCTGCCACGCTCGGCTTGTCGTCTCGGCAAGTGCAGGCGGCCATCGACTATATTGAGGAACATCGCGCAGAGGTGCAAGCCGAGTACGAAAAGATCATGCAGCGGATTCGCAGAGGTAATCCCCCCGCGGTTGCACAGCGATTGCAGCAGGCGCATGAGAAGTTCCAGCAATTGAAGGCTCGCCAGCAGCAGGAGGCGATCGGCCATGCGCAGGATCATGGCGGACAATGACGTTGTCGGCCAAGTGCGAGCTCTCGTTCATTATCCAGTCTGCCTGTGTTGCTGAGGCAAATGTCCCACTCCCCATTTCGTCCCCTAGCTTTCCTTTCTGATCGCCAACCAACGTCGACCAGCGAATGTCCGAGAGCAAACCGGTTCAACTGCCTGGTCCGCTCTTCGCTCAGCCATGAGCCGTCCGGGAGAACAAATGGACCGCCTGCGCCATGCTTCATCACGCGAACAACGCCACGTCGCCTTCCTCGCGTTCGACAAACCGTGTTGCCACTTCCCCAGCCGACAACAGACCAAGGTCAAGCATGACACCTGTCAACCCAAGCTGCGCACTTTGCGGCAAGAAGTGGCATGGCACCCATCTTCTTGAGTCACCGGTCGTGCCACTGTGTGCGGAGGCGCGTGTTGATTCTGAGGAAGACTCATCACAACGTGCATACGTCTTGACTCAACGCCGCTCAAAGCACGCAGTGTGAAGCGGGTAACGACGTTCCATCGCGGCAGTGGCAAGCGTGTCGCCGCCCCACACTGCTCAAATCAGGTGTTCTCGTTTCAGTCGGGTGAGCCGATTGTGTTGAGTTTCCCCGGTTGGAACGCGGCAATGATTGAGCAGTGGCACGTCGCCCCTTCCGTTCTTGGCCCTTTCCGACATTGTGACACATATGCGTCATTTCGCTCCCAATCACCTCGACTCCCGCGAATTCAGCCCCTTGCCCAGCCTGCCGGCGTGGCCGAGAAAAATGTCCCGCTCCAAATTTCCTCATTTCCTTGTTTTACCGATGCACCGTTACACGTCCTGCATGACAACGCGATATCATTCACACCATCACTGCGGACCGGAGCCTGCCCACCCATGTTACGCACTTTGCCGCAAGAAGACTGGCATGGCCCCGATCTTCTTAATAACTCTACCGCATAGCGTTGCCGGCCCTCGCCCAGGATCCGCTCGAACGCTTCATAGTCTGCTTCCTTGTGAAATATCGTGGCGCACGCATTGCCTCGATTCAGCGCATAGCAAATCGCTCACGCTTCGTCCGCTCGTGGTGGTCTCGCCATCACAGCAGCTTACCACGCCTCAGAAAATCAATCAAGAAATCAATCAAAGAGTCCTGACCCCTTTTATTCATGCGGACATTGCTCGAGTGGTAAACCGTCGGCGACATTGTATGACTGTCGCCGACGTTACCGTGCAAATGCTCGTGCAAGACTCGGGACGCGCTAATCGTTACCGTTCAAGGCGATGAAGCCGTGAAAGTCGTATCGGAAGGGCGCATTCACATCTCCCTCATCATCCACAAAAACGTCTTCCACTTGAGATTCAACCTGGCAGTAGACGGTACCGGCAGCCTTATCGAACATGCCGGTGCCCCCAATCACTCGAAAGTCACAGCGCGCATAAATCACGCCCCTGGTCCCGGCCGCCGGGTCAAGTTCAAAGTAGTAGTTGTTCGTGTACCAAATCTCTCCTTCGCGAGTCGCCATGATGTGGATAAACCGACCTGATCCATCGGGATTGGGTCCCGATTCTCCCGGGTAAAACACTTTGCCAAAGGCGGGTATCCCGGCGGTCAGCGACTGGGCGGTCCCGAAATGCTGGTCGAATCCATCGCCAACCAATTCGCCGTCCAGCTGAAATTCGTATCCAACGGGAGTCCCGTCATAAACGCCCAATCCCGAGCCATCTCCAATTATGATCGGGAACGGCAATACATTGGGATCGCCTACTCCTATATTGGCCGGATCAAATACTCCCCAACCACCCGTCTGCATTCTGACGTAATGTTTGGTTGCGTTTTCTTTCATCTTCATCGTGCCGGACCACGACCAGCTAAACGTCCATTTCGGGTCAGCAATGTTAAAGGTATCGTTTATTGCCACCACATGCAGGTTTCCTTTGGCATTGCGCATCCATCCTGTTCCTTTGACAATCGTCCACACGCCGTTCCACTCGGCAGTGAAGTTGCCCAAGTTGTCAATTGGAAAGAGTTGGATAATTCCCTGAAATCGGAACGACAGCGAACTACCGTCCTCGCCAATCGTTTCTTGAAGGGTTTCATCCTGCGTCCCACGTCCTGTGTTTTTGAACAGAGAACGTCAACGGATCATTTGTTGGTTCGAGGGCTATGGATCCGCGGAGGTAGCTTTTGCCAAGTGGAGTGCCATCCCCGGGTCCAAAGAAATAGCCAGTGGCCGGACAGTAGATGCCGGTTCCTCCGCCAGTCACATCGACCCTTTGGTCGGCTACCAACCAGTTGTTTGTTCCCAACAAAAAGACAACTGCCAAAACGAGTGATGTCAATAGCGTCAACATGTTTCTGATCAACATTTTTGTTTCCTTCGAATTAGATTTTTTGCCAAATTGATTGTCAGTTGAAAAGCCAATTGCCCGCCGATCGATCAAATGTCCCCCCTTCGAAAAACAAGTTGTGTTTCTTCAAAAACGATACGCACAAGACACTCAAAGTAATGAACAGACAAAACATGAATTGCCTCCGAATTTCGGTTATGCCAGGTCTTCCAAGTAGCTGGACTTGTCCCGTTGCGGCCGTTTGTCAAACGCCTGGACAGCGTGACTGACGCCCGGCCGGCTCGAGCAACATGCACAGCGGTCTTGGAAACAGGGTGGCTCAAAAACACGACCGCAGCCGCCGTGACTGCACGCAGCGTTGTCTCAGATCGCCGGAGATGTTGCTATCACTTCGTCTGCAAGCTGGTCCAGCATGATCTGCGGGTCCTTAGAGTGCCTGCCATTTTCGGACATCGACTTCAGTGCCCTTCCCGTTCGCTACTCAAGAACCCTTGAAGTCGCAACAAGGCACGCCGTAACCGCTTTCTCGCCGCTTCCGGAGTGATCTCCAGCAGGCCGACTACCTCACTGTTACTCAGTTGCTCGAAGTTCCGCAGCATCACGATTTCGCGATCGTGCTCCGACAGTCTCGCCAAGGCGGCACGAACGTCGATCGCCACTTCGCGGCGTTTCGCCGGCCCGCTGGGAGTGTCCTCGCCCACCACGGCCAGCCGCAGAGAAGAGTCCTCGGGCAGTGGAAGTTGCCGATCGACCGACCGCTTGGCGGTCTCCAGGTGCCGGCGCTGCACACGACGGATCTGCTCGCAAGTGGTCTTGAGCAGCCACAGTCGAAACGGCATAGGACGTTTGACGAGATAGTCGTCGAGCCGTTTGAAGGCCTCGAGCTGCGTCTCCTGAAGGACGTCCGATGCGTCGGCTCGGACCAGCAGTCGTGGATCGAGCCGCTTCCGGACGACACGTTCGAGCACGGCGCGGTGGCGCTCGAACAGCAGCGCGAAGGCTTCCGCGTGTCCCTCGGCCACCTTGCCTAGCAACCGGACCGTTTCGTCCGAGTCGTTCTCGACGCGTTTCATCAGCTTTCCCCCTATCATGCTACCTGCGGTTTTTTGTAGAACCGGACAGGAATTTTTCCACTTTTGTGGGGACACTCCTCTGCGCCACTAGAGGGGGATGGGCTGCGCAGTAGCAACCCGTACCGACGACGACGGTCGGGCCAATCTATCGCGTCGGCGGTACGGTCGGCCGCCATGCGCGTGTGGGAGATGACAATGCCGCGTTGACGAGTGGCCATTATTTCGGATTGTGATTACACCGGATATATTGTGATTACACCGGATATAAAAGAGGCGCGGTTCCAGGAGAGATTCTTGGCCTTCGGCCAAGGCGTACAAAATTGGAAATGGTCGGATCAGGCGACGGACGTGGAGGTTTGTCGCAGGTATAGGCCGCCGACGCATGCACGAATTCAACGATGAATCAGCTCGGTCAACGGACAGGTCCTCGCCGACTGGTTCGCTGCTGGACGAGGTGGTCGACGAATTGACGGAGCGGTTCAGTCGCGGCGAATCGCCGGACCTGGACGAGTATCTCGCGCGATATCCTCATCTGTGCGACAAACTCCGAGAGATCTTCGAGGCCTTGTTGGCCTTACGCCAGCCCGACGTCGGAGCGGTCAACGACAGTCCTACCGATATCCCCTCCCCGGTTGCCAGAGACCTTGGCGATTTTCGCTTGCTGCGCGAGATTGGCCGGGGGGGAATGGGGGTCGTCTATGAAGCCGAGCAATTATCGCTGCGGCGCCGGGTGGCGCTGAAAGCATTGCCGTTTGCCGCCGTGCTGGATGGACGGCAGCTGCAGCGATTCAAGAACGAAGCCCAGGCAGCCGCTTGCCTGGAGCATCCCAACATTGTCGATGTGTACGCCGTAGGTTGTGCGCGTGGTGTTCACTACTATGCCATGCGATACATCGAAGGTTACACACTGGGCCAGTTGATTACCGAGGTCCGAGGTCTCTACGGCGGCGACACGAACCAAGCGGCTGATTGTCGGCCGGAGATCAGTGCGATGACGCTCCAGTTCGTTTCTCAGCCAGCTCAGCTCGCTGGATGCTGTTCGCGTCAATGTGCAGCTGGCAGACAGTGTGAAAGCCCTGCCTGATTGTCCAACAGAAGCGATCGGCGAAGCGTCAACGAGACCGCCGCCCGCACACCCATCCGCGAAGTCGGCCGGTGAAAGAACGGGTGGCGGACTTGGTGACGACGCCCGGCGTCCCGTCGCGCTGAGCGGTTCGCTCAGCTCATCCGGCGGACGCCGAGAGTACTTTCGCAGCGTCGCACGGATTGGTGTGCAGGCGGCGGAAGCCCTGGAGCACGCCCATCAAATGGGAGTCGTCCATCGCGACATCAAACCCTCGAACATGATGCTTGATGTCGATGGTCACCTCTGGATTACCGATTTTGGCCTGGCCATGTTCGAGGCAAACCCCGATCTCACCATGTCGGGTATGATTCTGGGAACACTGCGCTATATGAGTCCGGAGCAAATGCGGGGCGATCGTCGCGTGCTCGACCATCGCACGGATGTCTACTCGTTGGGCGTCACACTCTACGAGATGCTGGCCCTGCAACCGGCGTTTCCAGAGAGCGATCCAAAACACTTGCTCGAGAGAATTCCCTCGTCCGACCCACCCTCGCCGCGCCGCGTGCGTCCAGACGTTCCCAGGGACCTGGCGACCATTGTAACGAAAGCGATCGCCAAGGACCCGGCCGATCGTTACCGGACGGCACAGGAACTGGCCGAGGATCTGAAATGCTTTCTCGCTGACCGACCGATTCGCGCCAAGCGGCCCGCTTTGAGCGAAATCGTGGGGAAGTGGATGCGCCGGAACACGGCAGCGGTCAGCTTCTGGATTTTTCTTTTTATGATCGCCACCGTGGGCCTCTTTGCCGGTACGTTGATGATCTCCCGCGAACATGCAAGAACGCAGGTCGCCTTGAACACGGCCCAGGCGAACTACCAAGAGACGGAAAAACAGCGTGCACGTGCCGAAGAGGCTCTGGCAGAGCTGCGGCGGCAAGCGAGATTCACCAGTGAAGTGGCCTACGCCTCAGATATCCAGATGGTGGTAAGCGCCTGGCAAAGGGGCGATTCGGTGCAGCAGGCCGAGCTGCTCTCGCGCCACATCCCATCCGATGGCCAACCCGATCTGCGCGGCTTCGAGTGGTATTACCTTTGGCAGCAAACGCATCTCCAACATTTCGATGTGATAAGTGGCGGAGAACCGCTCTACTGTGTCTGCTACTCACCCGATGGGAAACGGCTGGCAGTGGCGGGAAAGGAGAGCGTCCTGCGAGTCTTCGACACGAATAGATGGAGACAAGCCTGGTCGCTTGATACTGGACAAGGCGAGGTTAATGGTCTCGCATTCCATCCCAACGGCACCCAACTCGTGTCGGCAGGCGATGACGGCACTCTGCGGATCTGGGATACTGCCCGCCGCGAACAGATACTTCAGATTCAGGCACACGAAGGTCTGGCCTACCAGGTCGCTTTCACACCCGACGGTCGCGAACTGATTTCATGCGGCAAGGAGCCGGTGGTTCGTGTTTGGGATCCCGTCAGCGGAACGCCGATTGGCACATTTGAGGGACATGAGGTAGCTGTCGAGGCACTTAGCATTGCTTCCGATGGGCAGCTGCTAGGCACCGCCGGTAGCGACGGGACGACGGCCATCTGGGACTTTCGATCGCGACGCAGGATCGCGGGAGCACCCTCACTGGGCGGGCGGGTGGTTTGCTGCGCGTTTTCGGATGATTCGCGAGTCTTCGCGGCGGGAACAAGTGCGGGGCGCGTTTTCGCCTGGGATGTCAGCAGTGACAAATCGATGACGCGGAGTATCTTCAGCGGCCGGACGGGCGACGGAGTGCAAAACGTTGCCTTTGCACCGGGTAGCACGGTCCTGACGGTAGGAGACCGCGGCGGCGGAATTCGTCGCTGGGTGCTTTCACAAGATGGGGGCGAGTGGAGCTCGGTCGGAATGCACTGGATCGGACACGGAGCGCGAGTTTACGGAATGGCCTTCTCGCCCGACGGCCGGCAGCTGGTAACTACGGGCGCTGACGGAGCCTTGAAGGTGTGGGCCGATCGCGGCCGACAGCGGTGGCAACCGCTCTCAGATCTCCAATTCGAGGATATGGCCCGCCCGGCAACGAGCTCCACTTTGGTAACGGCAGGCCAAAACGCCGGAGTGTACCGATGGAATCTCGATACCGGAGAGCATCTTCGTCTTCCCTTGCCTGAGAATGGCATGTGGGACGAGGTGGCCATGTCTCTCGATACTGAGACTCTGGCGGTTGGAAATGACCGCGGTGAAGTCCTGATATGGAGTATCCCGGAAGCGCGCGAAGTCCGACGCTGGAAGATCCGCGAGCAGGCAGAGATCTATCGGCTCGCTTTGTCAACTGATGCTGGCCTCCTGGCGGCTACGTTGTGGACTTCCGACGACACCGTGCATCTGTTCGACGTCCGCACCGGCACCGAGCTGGCTCCGGTCCCCGCGAAGCAGTCTGAAGCCATCGCATTCTCGCCGGACGGCCGCCAACTGGCCGCCGGCGACTGGAACGACATCGTGATCTACGACATGGCAAACCGACGTCGACTCACCAGCTTGCCATCACAGGCCGACACCGTTGTGGGGCTGGAATTCGAGCCTTTGGGAGACTGGCTGGCCTCGACGGGCAGCGACCGGCGGTTGGTGGTTTGGGACCTGGAAACGGGCCGAGAACGATTTTCCCATATCGCTCATGCGACGAAGGCAACAATGCTCGCGGTGTCGCCAGACGGCCGCACGATCGCCACGGCGAGCGACCAGAGGGTGTTGAAGCTGTGGAGTGTCCCGACCTCGCAGCTATTGGCCGAATTCCCGCCAGAGGACAGATGGTACCGCGACGCCGTCTTTTCGGCCGATGGCCGCAAGCTCGTCTGTCTCGACACGGACGGTATCGTGCGGATCTACGACGGTGGGTCGCCGAGCGCACCGACCAGCGTCGACGACCCGATTCGCGTTTTGCCAGAGCAATCGGAGTAAGTCCCTCGTGCAAAAGACCTGTCCGGAATGTCATGGCACCGGCCAACACTGCTACTTCAAAGGTGAGAGCCGATTCGTGCTCTCGCAGGATGAGTGTACGGCCTGTTGCGGACTGGGGTTCATTGAAACGGACGAAATAGAGGTGGAAGAAAGGCGTCAGGAAAGCTCACCGAATGGGAATTCATCTGGGAAGAAGTCTCATTGAGAAACTCCCGCACGCCGATCGCTTCAAATCTGGCCTCGTGCGCACATCACGGTTGTTGCCCAACGGCCCCGCGTCGTCGTCGCCACGCGACCGCGCTGCCAGTCAAACCGACTAACAACCACATGACTGCCGTGGAAGGTTCAGGCACGGCAGTCCACTCGCCGGCAAGATTCTGATTTTGAGCTAACGAGGCCGCAGCCCCGACCCCCGATGCAGCAGAATCGGATGCGACCTCATCGTCGAACCGAGAAGTCGAGATCCCGTCCAAACCAGCACTAAGAAGAAAACTCCAATAGGCAAGATCACCTGAACTGTTGAAGTAGAAACTCGCCGCCAAGATCGCGACGCCCGGCGTCCGTGAATCAATCGTAACGGAACCTGCTGATAAGCTGAAGTCCACCAGCTTGTCCGCGTCAAACGTCTCGAACGGTATCGGCTCCGTGCCGAATTCGACAAAACCGGTAACAAAATCTTCCGTCGTGAAACCGTCGCCCAACACGATTTCGTCGAATGGTTCTCCCTGGTAAGTGTGCTTGAGTTCGCCACGTGCACTCTGCGCAAGGGTCACGATCACGACAACACAGCCAGAAATCAACCACTTCATCATCGTTGTCTCTCCACATACACCAGCTATCTCGATCCCGGCGCAACCCATAGTCGCGCTGGCACATTGACCCGCTGGGAAAGCGCAACCGGAAACATCGTCGCCAACTTCATGCCCTTTTGCCGTTGCCGGAATGAAACACGGTTGCAGTCATGCGTCACGCCGAATCTATAGCGTTTACGTGGCAAAATCAACCAAAAAATCGGATTTCCAGGGGTGACAATGGTAGCTGGAGACCTCTGAAGAAGTAGGTCCCGCTGCCGGACGGGGCCTCGAAGCGGCAAATCATCAGCCACTTCGGCCCCGTCGCGATCGCCGACAACCGTTGCCAAGTCCCGCTCGGCAAGCGGGACCTACTTTCTGGCGAATCATGCTAGTTCGACTGTTTGATTTCGCAAAGAAGACCCCGTCCAGCCCGCCGCGGAGTGCCAATTACTCGATGACAACAAGGCGGTTACAGCCCCAGCATGGATCGCAATTGGCTCTTGCTGGCCAGGCCCAGATGCTGACTGACCGGCTGCCCGTTTTGGAACACGATGAGCGCTGGGATGGACTGGATCTTGTACTGACTCGCCACGTTGGGATTTTCGTCCACGTTCACTTTGACGATCCGAGCGTTGGACAACTCTTGAGCCAGCTCTTCCAACACCGGGGCCACCATGCGGCAGGGCCCACACCAGTCGGCGTAAAAATCGACCAGGACGGGAACGCTCGAGTCCAAGACTTTTTGCTGAAAATCCGCGTCACCGGCGTGCTCAACTTGGCCACTTTTGTTGGTGGATGAAGACATGTCTATTTCTCCCTTATCTTGGTTATCAATGTCAGAGTCTGAGTTAGTATCGGTTGAATTTCTGTCGGTCGGACTACTTTGGCTCAGCCGAGCACGGCTCGCCAGAGACGTGCTTGGCTGCCTACTGCCGGAAGGCACACTGCTCAGCGGGGGGCTCGGATCATTCCGGCCCGCGCTCAGTGACAACGCAGCCACGCCCAACACGATACCGATGACCAATAGCCCACCGTTTTTCCGCAAATCCGTTGCCATTGTGCTTCCCTTTCTCCAAAATGCTGTTTCCCTGGCAAGCTCCCGTGCCCACCAGCTACACCCGTATTGACGCGGCGCACGGCCAGTGGTTACAGCCTTGGCCGAATCTCGCGCGGCGCTAGAATAGAGGGACCCGCTTTGCTCGCCGCCCGAAGCGTGAGGAAAGTTCGCGTCGTGTTGATTTTATATGGAACTGGGAAGGTGTCTGATCGCCATGTCTACCACGAGTATTCGTCCCGCCACCCTCCGCGAATTGCGTGAAAGTGGCTGGGTGTCCAAAAGCGTCAAGCAAGAGATTCACGATAATTTCCTCCGCCTGCTGGCCGAGGGCGAGGACTTGTTTCCAGGCATCATCGGGTTTGACGAGACCGTGATTCCGGAGATCAGCATTGGACTGATCGCTCAGCACGACATGCTGTTCCTGGGAGAGAAGGGACAGGCCAAGAGTCGTCTGATGCGATTGTTGCCCCGCTTCCTGGATGAAGAGGTTCCTTATCTCGTGGCACCCGGATGCCCGGTCCATGAAGACCCCTACCGGCCCATTACCGCCGCGGGCCGCCGCCTGGTCGCGGAAACGCCGGAAGAAGAGATCCCCATCCAGTGGTGGCGGCGCGAAGACCGCTACGCCGAACGGCTGTCGCCGGGTACCAAATTTGCCGATGTGATCGGCGAGATCGATCCCGCCAAATTGGCCCGCGGCACGAGCATGTCGGCCGAAGACGCGTTGCACTTTGGGCTGATCCCCCGCATGCATCGCGGCATTTTCGCCATGAACGAATTGCCCGAGCTGGACGAACTGGTCCAGGTCGGACTCTTCAACATCCTGGAAGAACGGGACATTCAGATCCGCGGCTTTCCCATCCGTTTCGACTTGGATGTACTGATCCTCTTCTCCGCCAACCCGGCAACGTACAACCGCAGCGGTAAGGTGATCCCGCAGCTGAAAGATCGGATTGGAACGGTCATTCACACCCACTACCCACGGGAACGGCAGCTGGGAATTGAGATCATGGAGCAGGAAGCCAACATCCCGTTGGACGGTGATCTCCCCGTGGTCGTGCCCTACTTTATGCGGGAGATCGTCGAGCAGATCAGCGTTGTCGCGCGGCGGTCCAAATACATCGATCATCAATCGGGCGTTAGCGCACGGCTAAGTATCGCCAACTATCGCACCATGGTCGCCAGTGCTCGCCAGCGAGCGGCGGTGCTGGGAGAACACCCGGCGGTGCCACGCATCAGCGACTTGGGGCATCTGCACTCCTCGACGCTCGGTAAATTGGAACTCGACATGATGTCCAGCCACCAGATGTCCGAGCGTCAAGTCCTGGACGCGGTGGTCGCCGAAGCGTGCGCGACGTGTTCAGCGAATACGTCGATCGCCACGGCTTGAACGAAATCGCCGAGATTTTTGCGAAAGGCGTGAAGATCGAGGTGGGAGACATGCTCCCCTCCAGTTCCTATGCCGATCGCTTGAAACGCGTTCCACCGGCGTGGGACAAGGCTTTCGAAGTCAACGCGTCGGAAGACGCCGCGGTACGAGCTTCGTGCGTGGAGTTCGTTTTGGCCGGACTTTACAGCTCGGACCAGATCTCTCGCTCGCAGCGTAACGGGCGGATCGTGTACGAATTATGATCACGCCGGCGAGGGGCGAGAGGAAGTGATGGGACGTGTGGCGGGCGTACTCCCGCCGGGACGAGACCTCGTTGTTACACGCAATTCTGATTTCCACGGGGGCTTGTCCCCCTGGGATCACAACTGATTCGCTACGCGTCACCTTCACAATTCTTGCACTCTCCGCCGGGCTTGCCCCGGCGAGAGTAACGACTGTCGCCGGTGCTGTAGCGAGAAAGCCGCCGCTTCCCCCGGGACAAGCCCGGCGGAGAGCAGGAAATCGTCAAGATATAATTGAAGTTCATGGTCATGGATGTAGCTCGTCAGTTGTCGCTCCCACTGGGACGAGCCCAGCGGAAGCATGCGCGGCAGATGTGTAGAACAGTGAGGAACGAGCCCGGTGGCGATGACATCGGAGACCGATGAGCGACGGCGCGTGCCGTTAGCGTTCTATCCGGGCAATCAGAGACCAACTCTCATGCGCAATAATGCTCATCGTATCGGTGGGGTCATTCATACGTACCAGCGGTACGACCCAAAACATTTCCCGAGCCCGACGCAGCCGCCCCCCGATCTGGTATCGGGGGCCATGCAGCATATGCTCTACTATGGGCATCGGCGCGAACTGACCGACGAGGAAATGGCTCGGGCCGTACGGATTGATCCGAGTCAGATCGCCGGACTCGGACCCAGTATTGACGCCCTGCTGGAAATGCTGCGTCAACGCAAAGAGAAGATCCTGGGGACCTATGAGACGGACACCGTGCAGGGCAAGGCGGCGCTACGCTATCGCGGACTGGGCGACCACATCCAGCCGCCACCGACGCTACAGAAGGTGTTTCGCGAGTCCTTTGAAGAAGAACAGATCTACGATCTCGAGCGACTCTGGTACCGGCTGCCCGATCAGCGCAGCAAATTCGCCCGGCAGTTGGTTCAATTGGCGGCCAGTCTGGGCGACAAATACCAGATCGATGAATTGGCGGCAAAATACACCTTTACCGGCAAGACTCAGCTGACCATACCGCAAGCGTTGCAGGTCAAGGAAGAGCTGGAAGCGATCGACCGCCTGCTTAAGCAATTGGAGGAGGCGGCCGAAACAGCGCAGATCGGCATCATCGACCTGGACGAGTTGGCTCAATATGCCGACCCGGGCGATCTGGAACAGCTGCGGGAGCTGGGTCGACAGATTGAGGAATACATCCGGGAGATGGCGGAGCGGCAGGGCCTGGAAAAAACGGCTCACGGCTATCAACTCACCCCCAAAGCCTTCCGCCTGTTCCAGGGCCGACTGCTGGAGCGCATCTTTGCCAACCTGGAGGCGGCCCGTACGGGACGTCATCAAGGGCCGGTGGTGGGGGAGGGGGCGGTGGAGCTACAGCAGACTCAGCCCTACGAGTTCGGTGACAGTGTGGCAAACATGGACGTGACCGGATCCATGATCAATGCGATGGTACGTGGTGGAGCGCGTTTGCCGGTCGAGATGCGGCAGGAGGACATCGAAATCCATCGCACTCGCAACACTCCCAAGTGTGCGACCGTCGTGCTGTTGGACATGAGTGGCTCGATGCGCTATGACGGGTTGTATGTTGACGTGAAACGGATGGGGTTGGCGCTCGACGGTCTGATCCGACGGGAGTTTCCCGGGGATTACCTGCAGTTCATTGAACTCGCCTCGTTCGCCAAGCCACGCCATTTGAGCGAGCTGGCCGCGCTGCTCCCCAAGCCGGTGACGATCACTAACCCAGTCGTTCGCCTGCGCGCGGACATGAGCGATCCCAAGATCACGGAGTTGGACGTACCGCCACACTTCACCAACATTCAACACGGGTTGCAATTGGCCCGTCGCTTTCTGGCCGCACAAGACACGCCCAATCGACAAGTCATCTTGATCACCGACGGCCTCCCCACGGCCCATTTTGAAGATCATCACTTGTTCCTTCTCTATCCCCCCGACGCGCGGACGGAGGACGCCACGCTGCGCGAAGGTCAGCTCGCCCAGCGCGAAGGAATCACGATCAATATCTTCCTCCTATCGACCTGGTTTCAGTCACGTGAAGATGTGCAGTTTGCGCATCGGCTGGCACAGCTGACTTCAGGTCGCGTTTTTTTCACGGCCGGCAAAGATCTCGACCGCTACGTGGTGTGGGACTATCTGAATCACCGCCGAGAAATCGTGTCGTGAGCCTGCCCCATCCTCCGCGAATTATCCGGTCTGACTCGCCAAAATGGGGAGCTGTTTGGCCTCGACCCGGAACTATTGAGACGCCACGGGGTTGACTCAAACTGTGGGGTGGGTTGACTTAAGCAATGGTCGGGGTTGACTCGCGCGCTACAATATGAGCGATTGTGCGAATGCCGCACGGCGGAGGCAAAGGAGGGCACGCAGGTTGGCATTTGGCCCCTGTCCCGGGAGCGAAGCGTGAATTCACGCACGAAGTTGCCGCGACCGGGTGTTTTCTGGTGGTCCTGTTGCCGTCCTGAGTATTTCTGCGAATGACCAGTCATTGCGGTACGATTGTGAGGCTGCTGTTCCCCTCGCCGGGAATGCCACGAGTGTGGCTGGCGATGTTGGCTGCCCTCTTCTCGTCCACAACCGCCTGGGCGGTCGATCTGTCCGAAGCTCGGCAGCTTCTCTACAGCGGCAAGTACGCTGAATGTGCCGAGGCGGCTGTCGCGACAATTGCCAGCGGCTATCACGGCGAAGACTGGCCTCTGCTGAAGATTGAGTCGGACATGCAGCTCGGGCGATACGCCGACGCTCTGCAGACATTCGACGCGGCGCTCAAGAACTTCCGCTACAGCGTTCGGCTGCGTTGGGTCGGCCACCGGCTGTTGCTGTACAACAATCTTCCGGATCGTGCGGCGGAGATGTTGGAAGAGATCGCCGGCCTGGCAACCGGGTCGACGTATCGCTACAACGACTCAGCCAACCGCGTCACACTGGGACAGTATTACGCCCATCGCGGCGCGGACCCGCGGCGCGTTTTAGAGACTTTTTTTGACCCGGTCAAAAAGGATCAGCCGCAACAGGCTGACGCTTTCATCGCCGCGGGGGAGTTGGCGTTGAGCAAAAGCGATTTTGCCCTGGCGGCGGAAGAATTCAACAGTGCCCTGAAACGCCAACCCAACAATCCCGACATTCATTACGGCCTCTCGCGGGCGTATGCGTCGAGCAGCAACGAGAAAGCGAACGAAAGCCTGCAGGCCGCGCTGAAGATCAATCCGCAACACGCACCCAGTTTGCTGCTGCTGGTGGACAATCACATCGACGCGGAGCTGTACGACGAAGCGGACAAAGTGATTCAGCAGGTCTTGGACATCAACCCGGTGCACCCCGAAGCGTGGGCCGCTCGTGCGATCCTGGCGCACCTGCGAGGTGATGAAGCAGGTGAGAAGGAAGCGCGCGACAAGGCACTTTCCACCTGGCCGCAAAACCCGCAGGTCGACTATTTGATCGGCCGTAAGCTTTCTCAGAAGTATCGGTTCGCCGAGGGCGCGCAGTATCAGCGGCAGGCGTTGGTGTTCGACAAGCTGTTTCTCCCGGCTCAACTCCAGCTCTCGCAGGATCTGTTGAGACTTGGCGAGGAAGACGAAGGTTGGCAACGCGCCGAGCTGGTGTTTAACGCGGACCAATACAACGTCGTCGCCCACAACCTGGTGCGACTGCAAGCTAATCTCACCAAGTTTCGCACGCTGCAAAACGATGATTTCGTGGTTCGCATGGATGCGCACGAGGCGGCCATCTACGGGCGGCAAGTATTGAGTTTGCTGGGCCAAGCCAAGACGACGCTCTGCCAGAAGTACGAAGTGACGATCACCGAACCGGTCACGGTGGAGATTTTCCCGCAGCAACAGGACTTTGCCATCCGCACGTTCGGTTTACCAGGCGGAGAAGGCTTTCTGGGTGTTTGCTTCGGCCGCGTAATCACGGCCAACAGTCCGGCATCGCAGGGCGAAACCCCGTCCAATCTGGAGAGCGTACTGTGGCACGAGTTCTGCCATGTCGTGACATTGCAGAAGACACGCAATCGCATGCCACGTTGGCTAAGTGAAGGGGTTTCGGTCTATGAGGAAGGGCAAGCCAACCCATCTTGGGGGCAATCTCTGAATCCACTTTATCGCAAGATGATTGTGGCGGGCGAGTTGACCCCGGTGAGCGAGTTGAGCGGTGCGTTCCTGCAGCCGAAATCGCCCCTGCACCTGCAATTTGCCTACTTTGAGTCCTCGCTGGTGGTGGAATATCTGGTGGAGAAATATGAGCACGAGGTTCTCAATCGCATCCTCACCGATTTGGGGGTCGGCATGCCGATCAACCAGGCGTTGGAGCGATACACCGGCTCGCTTAACGCATTGGACCAGGAATTCGAGAAATACGCTCTCCAGCGCGCCGAGCAGTTGGCTCCCAAGGTGACCTGGGAGGAAGTGGATCTGGCCGAAGATGCCCCGTTAGACGAACTGGCGGATTGGCTGAAGGAGCACCCGCACAACTTCGATGGTCTGCGGCGGTACGCGCGGCAGCTGGTCGAGGCTCGTCGATGGGCCGAGGCGAAAAAAGTGCTACTGGAACTGATCGATTTGTATCCTGATTACGTGGGAGCAGACAACCCCTATGCTTTGCTGGCCGTCGTAAGCCGTGAGACGGAAGACACGCTCCAGGAGAAATCGGTGCTGGAACAGCTGGCGTCTCGTACCAGCGACGACACGGAGACCTATCTGCGTTTGATGCAACTGAGTGCCACGGACCAGGACTGGGAATCGGTGGCGCGCAACGCCGATCGCATGCTGGCGGTGAATCCGCTGGTGGCGGCTCCCCATCGTTACCGCAGTGAGGCGGCCGAGAAATTGAATGACGCCCAAGCGGCCAGCGAGTCGTATCGCGCACTGCTGGAAATGGACCCCGCGGACCCGGCCGAAATTCATTTCCGACTGGCCACGCACTTGCATGCCCAAGCGCGAGACGATGAAGCTCAGCGCCAAGTCCTGATGGCACTCGAAGAAGCCCCTCGATACCGAGCCGCGCATCAACTGCTGTTGGCCATCGGCGAGAGCCTGGAGGCAACCGCTGCCCCACAGAAGGCAGTGACCGAACCGGAGAAACAGACAGAGACGCCGGACGAGGGCGAGCCGGAGAAACAGGCCGAGCCGGAGGAACAGGCGCCAGGGACAGGTCAGGGAGGCAAAGACGAATGAAGCGTACCGTGATTTGTGGTCTGTTGTTCTTGATGATCGCTCTCTCGGTCAGCGTCAGCGTTGCTCAGCGCTGGCGTCGTCGCCGTCCGGCGCGCGACAATGATGGCACGATTATCGACCGCAAAGGCGTCGAATCGTGGGACGTGGCATCCGGATTCAAAGATGATACGTTCACCTTCGTTCGCATCGTGTATCAATCTTGGGGCGGCGGTTGGTACGACAATCGATGGGACATCGACGGACCTGATAGCGAATTGAACTTTTCGTTTCGACTCCAGCAACTCACCTCCATCAAGGTGAATCCCGAGCCGATCGTGCTGACGCTCACCGATCCGCGGCTGTTTGACTATCCGTTCATCTATATTGTGGAACCAGGCTATCTGGAATTCAGCGAAGACGAAGTGCTGGCTCTGCGGCATTACCTGCTCAACGGCGGGTTCCTGATGGTGGACGACTTCTGGGGTGAGAACGAGTGGTACAACTTTGAGTCGGAAATGAAGCGTGTCTTTCCCGACCGCGCCTGGCAGGAACTGCCGCTGGAACATGACATCTTTCACTGCGTCTACGACCTCAAAGAACGGCCCCAGGTCTCCTCGATCGGGCATGCCGAGGCGGGATACAGTTATGAGCGTCCGGATGCACGCGAGGTGCACTATCGGGCCTACTATGATGACGATGGCCGCATGGTTGCCATCGTCTGCCACAACACCGACCTGGGCGACGGTTGGGAACGGGAAGGCATGTCGGAGTTCTATTTTCGCGAGTATTCCGAGAAGAAAGCTTACCCGATGGGAATCAATATCGTGACTTACGCCATGACGCATTAGTGTCATCGCGATTTCAGCCACACGTAGACTATATGGAGTACGCACTGTGTCAACTGGCGTCGAAACGTTTGAAATGCAACAGCAGGTCGTGGAACAACTGCGTGAAAGTCATGATCGAATTGATGCCGAACTGTCCAAGGTCATCATCGGTCAAAAGGAAGTTACGTCCCAGTTGCTGATCAGTCTGTTTGCCGGTGGGCACTGCCTGATCACCGGCGCACCGGGACTGGCCAAGACGCTGCTGGTTCGCTCTCTCGCCCAGATCTTTCACTTGAAATTTCATCGCATCCAGTTCACGCCCGACCTGATGCCGGCCGACATCACGGGCACCGAGATTCTGGAAGAAACCTCCAGCGGCCACCGCGAACTGCAGTTCGTCCAAGGTCCGATCTTCGCCAACGTGATTCTGGCGGATGAGATCAACCGCACGCCGCCCAAGACGCAGGCGGCGCTGCTCGAAGCGATGCAGGAACACCAGGTGACCGCCGGCGGCGTTCGCTATCCTCTGGAAGAACCGTTTTTCGTGCTGGCGACGCAGAACCCGATCGAAATGGAAGGGACCTATCCGCTTCCCGAAGCACAGCTCGACCGCTTCATGTTCAACGTCCTGATCGACTACCTGCCGGAAGACGATGAAGTGGCCGTGGTCGTACAAACGACGGCTCGCCAGCCGCAGCCGATCGAACCACTCTTCACCGGCGACGATGTCCGGCGGTTTCACGAGATTGTCCGCAAGGTGCCTGTCGCCGAAGACCTGGTACGGTACGCCGTGCGACTCGCCTCCGCCAGTCGCCCACGGCAAGAAGGTTCGCCGGATTTTGTGAACAAGTGGGTCAGTTGGGGAGCCGGGTTACGGGCCGCTCAGTACGTCGTGCTGGGTGCCAAAGCCCGCGCACTGCTTAACGGCCGATCGCACGTCACGCTGGAAGACATTCAACTGCTCGTGCGCCCGACGTTCCGGCACCGCATCCTGATCGGTTACCGCGCCGAAGCGGAAGGCGTGACGGTGGATGACGTAATCGGACGGCTCTTGGATACGGTAGCGACACCTGAGGGTGTCTGATGGTGCGAGTAGCTCGGCGTTCTGGAACGTTTTGGAATCGCGGTCCAAGTCTTGTACCGCTGTCAACAAGGCAATTTACGAAGAGGCCAGATATGAACGATGCCGGCAAGCTCTCAAGCGGCACAAGGTGACCCATTATGGCAGAAGCCCAAACTCCGACTCCCGTCGGCCGATCTTCCTTGATTGATCCCGGCACGCTGATGCGGATCAAAGGTCTGCAGCTGCGGGCGAAAGTGGTGGTCGAGGGTTTCTTCAACGGCCTGCATCGCAGCCCGTTTCACGGTTTCTCGGTCGAATTCAGTGAATATCGTCAATACACGCCGGGTGACGACCCGCGCTATCTCGATTGGCGACTGTATGCCCGCACGGATCGCTATTACGTCAAGCGATTTGAGGACGAGACCAACTTGCGTTGTCATCTGTTGGTCGACCTGAGCCGCTCGATGGGATTCGGCTCGTTGGCCTACACCAAGATCGACTATGCTCGCACACTTGCTGCGACATTTGCCTACTATCTGGCAAGTCAACGCGATGCCGTGGGACTCTTGACGTTCCACCAGGAAATCGTCGAGTACATTCCCGCACGGTTTCGACCAGGGCACCTGCATCGCCTGCTGGTCAGCCTGGAAAACGCGCCGGCCGGCGAAGACACCGACCTGGGCCGCCCCATTCAGCACATCGCGGAACTGGTTGCCAAGCGGGGTCTGATCGTTTTGGTGTCAGACCTGCTGGCCCCCACCGAGCAATTGCGCGAAAACCTCTCTTACCTGCGTTCTCGCGGCCATGAAGTGGTGGTGATGCGCGTGCTCGACCCTGCCGAGCGCGATTTCACCTTCTCGGATGCCTCCATGTTCGTCGATCTCGAAACGGGCCGGCGCATGTATGTCGACCCGCAGGAAATTCGCGACAATTATCTCCAGCGCTTCGCCGAACATGCTCGATCGCTTGAGCAGATCTGTGGAGGACTGGGAATCGATCTGCACGAGCTGACCACCGACCAACCACTGGAACTGGCCTTGTTCGACTTTATTCAAGCACGTCTGCGGCGCGGTCGCACCGTGGCACGGCGGCAATCGATGTCGGGTGCCACTGCCTCGCGGGAGAGAGCCCGATGAGTTTTCTCACCCCCTTGTACGTGTTGGGCTTGGCCGTCATATCGTTGCCCATCCTGCTGCATTTGATTCGACGCACTCCGAAAGGTATGCAGCCCTTTAGTTCCCTCATGTTCGTAGCTCCCACACCTCCTCGCCTCACGCGGCGCAGCCGGCTGGACCAACTGTTGTTGTTGCTCCTGCGCCGCAATCATCGGGCTGTTGGCATTCGCCTTTGCCCGCCCGTTTTTTCGACATGCGGCCAGTGCGAGTCTGACCGACCTGTCGGGTCGCTTCGTCGCCGTTCTGATCGACACCAGTGGCAGCATGCGTCGAAACGGTATCTGGGAACAGGTGGGCTTGGAACTCGATCGGGTGCTGGCCGATCTGGGTCCCACCGACCGCATCGCGCTGTATCGCTTTTCGAACCAGTCTGAGTCGGTGGTGAGCTTTGACGAGTCTCAGTCGGTAGCCGCCCCGGCGCGGCGTGATCTGGTCGAGAGCCGCTTTCGGCAACTCCAGCCCGGTTGGGGTGAAAGCTCGCTGGGAGATGCGATGATTCTGGTCGCCGACGATCTCGATGCCTTGGAAGACGAAGAGGCGACAGTACCCACTCGGCAACTTGTCGTGATTTCCGATCTGCAGCAAGGAAGTCTGATTGACTCCATGCAGGGCTACCAGTGGCCGGAATCGATACAGGCTGTTTTGCGGCGAATCGAAGCGGTCGGCTCGACGAATGCCAGTCTTCACTTGTTACAGTCGGCGACGCAATCCGATGACTCCCGCGGGGTGCGGGTGCGGGTGTCCAATGCGGCAGATTCACTTGGCCAGCAGTTTGAAGTCTGCTGGGCTGGCGCTGAATCGAACGAGTTGGGGTCCAGAATCGGCGTCTCGGTGCCTCCCGGCGAATCACGCGTCGTCCGCATTCCACCGCTTCCGGCCGATCAGAATGCGACGCACCTGCTGTTGACCGGTGACGACCACGATTATGACAATCGTTACTATGTCGCCCCGTCACGCCAGATCGAGGGAACGGTGTTGTACGTGGGTGATGCGTCGGATGGTGATCCCGAGCAGATGCTCTACTACCTGCAGTGCGCCCTGACCAATGACAAGTGGCAAGATATGAAGATTGTTCAGCAGTCTAATGCCTCCATCACGGAGCTTCCCGACGGTATGCCGCTGATGGTGGTCGTGGCTCAGGAAATGGATCCCGCTTCGCGCGATCAGGTACGTCAATATATTCAAGGCGGCGGCACCGCGTTGATGATACTCACCAGTTCGGCGTCCGCCGAGACGCTCGAAGCTTTAACGGGTGAGGCAGTTGAATTGCTGGAAGATACCCAACCAGACGACTATGTTCTGTGGAGTGACATCGACTTTGGACATCCATTGTTTGAACCGTTCGCCCATCCTCTTTACAACGATTTTTCGAAAATCCACTTCTGGAAATATCGACGTCTGGTGACCGCCCCGACGGCAAAACTACAGACGCTGGTTCAGTTCGACAGCGGTGACCCTGCTCTGTTGCACTGCACGATCGGCAACGGAGAAATGTACGTGTTGACGGCCAGCTGGCGGCCGGAGGAGAGCCAACTGGCTAGGTCATCCAAATTCGTTCCACTGCTCAACCGCATGATCAATCACCATGCTCCCACCTATGGCGTACGGTACGTCGTGGATCGACCCATCTCGCGACTTGCCAGAACCAGCGACAGGGAAATTATCGTCACCAAGCCCGACGGTTCCCAAGTTCCGCTGCCGATTGGCCAAACCGAGTTTGATTCGGTCGACCAACCAGGCCTGTATAGACTTGATGCCGGTGACGAAGAACAGACATTTGCGGTCAACCTCGCCACTTGGGAAACGCAGACGGGACCGCTCGATATCGCACAGCTGGAGCAACGAGGTGTTCGACTCGGCCAAGGCACGACTCGTTCAGAAGAATTGGAAGCACTACGTCAGATGCGTGATGTGGAACTGGAAGAGCGTCAAAGTGCATGGCAATGGTTGATCGCTGCCGCACTGCTGCTGTTGATCGCCGAAACCTTCATTGCGGGCCGCTGGTCCAAACGACTGCCGTCAAGCGAGTTCGCAGCCAACGTGAACATCGCTTGAAACTCCCTCTGTGATGCAGGTGATGGGAGCATTCGGATTTCCGTTTGTCGAAGATGAGTAAGGAAACGAACATGGTTGATCGAAGACTACAACGGCAGCTGGACGAAGTGGCGTTGCGTTACCGTCGCATGCGGGCGGCCACGTGGCTGGCCATCGTCTGGATTGTCCTGGCCACCTTGGCGGCTATTCTGTTCAGCCTGAATCGTTCCGTCGGATTCTACATTCCAGGCGAGGCCGTTGCTTTTGCGGCGATCGGCTGTGTCGCCACGTTCGTGGTCTGGATTTTGTCCTGGCGCGCGGCACGCAATCCTCACTGGATCGCTCGCCGCATCGAAGACAAGTACCCGCAATTGGAGTCGCGTTTGCTGACTGCCATCGAGCAGCGTCCCGAGCTTCCGGACGGACGATACGGATATCTCCAGACGCAGGTAATTCAGGAAGCTGTGTTTCACGGCTATCGAAACGACTGGCGATATGTGCTGTCGAGTCGCGCGTATGCCTTTGCCGTCCTGGCTTGTCTTCTGTCTTGCGGTGCGATCGTGCTGGCCACTGTGGGCCTGTTTCGCTACCTCGAGCCGGCGCCGTTTCGCTTGGCGCCCTTGCTGGGACTCGATCGCTCGGCCGCAACTCCCCTGACGACACGTCTCGTCTCCGTCGATCCGGGTGATGCATCGATCGAGAAGGGAACGAGTCTCTTGGTGTTGGCGAAGTTCGAGGGGCAGCTGCCCCTGGATTGCGCGCTTGAGCTGACAGATCAACCCAATACGGCTGAGCGGCAAGTTGCCATGAAACAAAGTCTGAAAGACCCGGTATTTGGTGGCCGCATCCCGGCGGTCGATGAAGAACTTGCCTACCGCATCCGATACGGCCACCAGCAGTCGCAGGAGTACCGGGTGACCGTGTTCGAATATCCGGCACTGCAGACCGCCGACGCCGTTTTGGACTTTCCGGACTACACTTCGCTGGAGACGAAGACGGTTCAGGATGTGCGTCATGTGTCGGCCGTGGAAGGGACGCTGCTGACCTTACTCTGCCACTTGAACAAACCGGTCGCCCAGGCCACGCTCGAGGAAGATGGCGGCGAGTCGTTACGGCTCGAGCCGGATCCCGCCGATCCTGCCACGTACTCGATCACACTGCCACTGACGCAGTCGCGCCGACTGCGTCTGCAATTAGAGGATGACGCGGGCCGAACGAACAAGCAGCCCCCCGAATTCGTGTTCAACGTCACACCCAATCGTCGCCCGACGCTGGAGTTGGCGTTTCCGTCCCGCGATGTGGAAGTGTCGCCGATCGAGGAGCTGCAGTTGACAGCGCGACTCTGGGACGATTATGCATTGAGTCGCTACGGACTGACCTATCAGCTGGGCACCGGCGACGAGCAAGAAGTTACGCTGGGAACGTTGACAACTACCCGAGAGAAACTGCCGGTCGATCATGTGCTGGAATTCGAGAAACTTCAGGCCAAACCGAACCAGCTGTTAACCTATCACTTCTGGGCGGAAGACATGGTCCTTGATGGCGCAGCGCGGAGGACGATGAGTGACATGTTTTTCGCCGAAGTGCGGCCGTTTGACGAAATCTATCGCCAAGGCGAGCAGCCACCCGGCGGCTCCGAACAACAACAGCAACAATCAGGCCAGGGGCAAGGTCAACAGGCCGGCGGCAACCAGGTCCAACAACTGGCGGAGCAGCAGAAGGAAATTATGAATGCCACGTGGAATATTCTGCGGCGCGAGGAGAGCCAAAACGTATCGCCGGAATTCCAGGAAGATGTGGCCGTCGTGCGAGATGCCCAATCGAATTTGCGTGATCAGGTCACCGAGTTGGCACAACAAATCGATGATGCCCAGGCGCAGCAACATATCAGCACACTCACCGGTCACATGGCGCAAGCGGTAGCTGAATTGACACGCGGCACGGATGAGTCGCTGCTGGCTCCGTTGGAGACGGCTCTGAAAGCCGAACAAGCGGCCTATCAAACACTGCTGCAACTGCGGGCTCGAGAACATGAGGTGATTCGAAGCAACATGCAGAGCGCCGAACAAGCTCGCAGCCAGTCAAACTCCTCCAGTCGCTCCCAGCGACAGTTGCAGCAGTTAGCGCTCTCGAATCAGGCCAATCGTTACGAAACCGAACGCCAGGCGGCACCACAAGAGCAACAAAACGCCGCCGACAGTGAATCCCGTCAGATACTCAATCGACTTCGCGAACTGGCTCGTCGCCAAAACGATCTTAACGAACGTTTGCAGGAGCTGCAGTCCGCTCTGGAACAGGCAACGGACGAGCAAGAGCGTGAAGAGCTACTCAAACAGCTCAAACGATTGCGGGAACAGCAGCAGGAAATCCTCCGCGATACGGATGAACTCAACAGTCGCATGAATGAGTCAGACGCACAGCAAGACATGAACGAATCTCAACAACGCCTGCAACAGGCGCGAGAAAACGTCCGTCGCTCGTCCGAAGCTCTTGAGGAAGGACGTATTTCGCAAGCACTCAGCTCCGGTACCCGTGCTCAGAGTCAACTGGACGAACTCCGCGACGAATTCCGCAAACGAACGTCAGACCAGTTTCAAGAGGAAGCCCGCGACTTAAAACGCCAGGCCAATGAGCTGGCACAGACTCAGCGCGATTTGGCTGAGAAGCTGAACGAACCGACCGACAAGGAAGCAGACGAACCCAGGTCGTTGCGTGACCCCAGCCCACGCGAAGAGGTGCTGGATCAGCTGGCTCAACAAAACCAGCGATTGGACAACCTGCTTGAACAGATGCAAGAGACCGTGCGCGAAGCCGAGGAACCCCAACCACTGTTGGCCGAACAGCTTTACGACTCGTTTCGGCAAGCAAGGCAAGATCGCGTGCCCGAAAAACTTAGAGAAACTGAACGATCTTTGCAGCGGGGTTTCATGGACGATGCGAGGCAAGTCGAGGCGTCGGCCCGGCAGGGAATAGAACAACTTCGCGATTCGATCGAGCGGGCCGCGGAAAACGTTCTGGGAGATGAAAACGAGGCATTGCGACGAGCCCGTGAGGAACTCGATCAACTGGCGCAAGAGCTGAACGATGAGATTCAACGTGCTGATCCACAGCAGCAAGATGGTTCAGCGCAATCTGCGGATAACCAGCAGTCACCTCAACAAAGTCCATCCGGTCGGGCCCAAGGAGAGCGTGATCCGCAAGGCCAACAGCAACAAGGCCAACAGCAACAAGGCCAACAGCAACAAGGCCAACAGCAACAAGGCCAACAGCAACAGGGCCAACAGCAACAGGGCCAACAGCAACAGGGCCAACAGCAACAGGGTCAACAGCAACAGGGTCAACAGCAACAAGGTCAACAGCAAGGTCAGCAGAAACAGGGTTCGCAACCGGGACAAGGGCGAAGTGGCGATCGGAGCACACGGCGTGGTGAGGGGCAGCGCCAGCCAGGCGCCACGCGTCTCGGTTCGGATTCGCCGCGACGTTTGCGGGGCGACAACACGGATGGTCTCCGGGCAGGCGGGCCCGGGGGAGGAGACGAAGAGTATCTGGGGCCCTTGACAGGCAGGGATTTTCGCGATTGGGCAGATCGACTTGGTGAAGTCGAGGAAATGATCAGTGATCCGGATTTGAAATCGGACGCGGCCCGCATACGCGATCGAGCGAAGGAGGTCCGCTCGGACCTGATTCGCCATTCGCAAGAGCCGAATTGGGAACTGGTTCGCGTGTCGATTGCGGAGCCACTTAATGAGTTGCGTGATCGGATTGGCGAGGAGTTGCAGAAACGCATTTCCAGTAAAGCCCTGGTCCCGATTGATCGTGATCCGGTTCCCACGCCCTACGCGGAACAAGTACGCCGTTACTACGAACGCATAGGGAGTGGTGAATGATCTTCGGTTCCTTGATCGTTGGTGCTCCTGGATGGGTTGTACCGGCCGTACTCCTGGGCGGCGTGGCGGCGGTAGTCGTGTTGTTGTCCTATTGGCGATCGCCGGCACCGCCATCGGTACGGCTGTTGGCGAGTATTTTGAAGCTGATCGGTATCGCGGCGCTGGTCCTCTGCCTGATTGAGCCGCTCTTGAGCGACAAGCGTCCCCGGGAGGGGGCCAACATGTTCGTGTTGCTGACCGACGACAGCCAGAGCCTGAACATGCGCAATTCGGGCGACCGCCGAAGCCGGGCCAGTCACCTGCGGGAGTTGCTTGCCGAGGACGCTGCCTGGCAGATCCGTCTGCGACAGGATTTCGATGTTCGGTGGTATGCCTTTGATCAGCGACTGCGCGGCGTTCGGAACGCCGCCGAACTGACGTTTTCCGGAACGGATTCCGCGGTAAACGCTGCACTCAGTACTTTGTCACGCCGTTTTCATCAACGACCGGTCTCCGGTATCCTGCTGTTTTCGGACGGAATCACCACCGATCGACTCGAGCAGCTGTTGGCCGATACCACGCTGCCCCCTGTTTTTCCGGTGTTGCTGAGCGATGACGAAAAAGTAAAGGATTTGCGGATCGCGAACATCTCGGTCAATCAGACGAATTTTGAGGCGGCGCCGGTCACAATCGTGGCGGAAATCGAATGCCAGGGCTACGACGGGGCGTCACTTGTGGCGCAGCTGTGCGACGAATCGGGCGAGGTGTTGCGGACCGCATCATTTGTCGGCGCCAGCAGCGGCTCGTCGCCGACGGTGCGATTTGAGTATCGGCCCGAGGCCAGTGGCGTCTTGTTCTATGAGCTCAGAGTGTTTCCGGCCGGAGACGAGGAAGCGTTCGAGAAGGGCAAGACGCAGGAGGTGACACTGGTCAATAATCGAAAACTGGTGACGGTCAACCGCGGCCAGGGACCATACCGAGTGTTGTACGTGTGCGGCCGGCCCAACTGGGAGTTCAAATTTCTGCGTCGGTCGATCCAAGAGGATCAGGAAGTTCAATTGGTCGGTCTGCTGCGGATCGCCAAACGAGAAGCCAAGTTTGATTTCCGGGGCTATCTGAGCGAAGACACGAATCCGCTCTATCGTGGATTCGGGAACCAGGGTGATGAGCAGGCGGAACAATACGACGAACCGGTCCTGCTACGGCTTGGCACTCGAGATGAACTTGAACTGCGAAACGGATTCCCGCGCGTGGCCGACGAGCTTTTTGCGTATGACGCGGTGATTCTGGACGATGTGGAAGCGGCTTTCTTCACGCGTGATCAGCTTTCACTGCTGCAGCAATTTGTAAGTCATCGCGGTGGTGGGTTTCATGATGCTCGGCGGCCAGGAGTCGTTTGATGCGGGCGGTTACCGTCACACGCCAATCGCGGAAATGCTCCCCGTGTACGTCGATCGGGCCGAGTTGGGTGCCGCTGACGACCGGTATCGACTGGTCGTAACGCGTGAAGGAATGCTGCAGCCCTGGACTCGATTGCGGGCTACCGAGCAAGCCGAGCGGCAGCGCGTCAATGCCATGCCACCATTTCACATTCTGAACTTGATCGACTCGATTAAACCGGGTGCCACGGTGCTGAGCTACGCGCGCGCCAGTTCGGGCGAGGAATTCCCGGCCCTGGTAACGCAGCGGTTCGGGAAAGGACGCACGTTGTCGCTCGCCGTCGGCGACCTGTGGCGGTGGGGCATGCGTCGTGAGAAAGACCAGCCGCGCGAGCTGGAAAAGGCCTGGCGACAAACTGTCCGTTGGCTCGTGGCAGATGTGCCCAAACGTGTGGACGTCCAGGTGCGACCGGTCGCAAACGAACCGTCCGGGACCCTGGACGTGACCATTACGGCTCGCGACGCGTTCTACGAACCTCTGGACAACGCGGCGGCGAGCGTCAATGTGCAAGGCCCCGACGGTGCGATCATCACGCTCTCCGCCCAGCCAAGCGAGACGGAAGCGGGGGTGTACCAGGCCCGCTATGTCCCGGCCAAACCAGGATCCTACCGCGCCAGCGTGCAAGTCAACGCCGCGGATGGAAGCGACGTGGGAAGCGGCCTTGCCGGCTGGACTGCCGATCCGTGCACGCCGAATTCGAAACGTTAAGTCCACGCCGCGACATGTTTCAGCAATTAGCGGACAAGACCGGCGGTGCGATGGTTGCACCGGCGAAACTGGCCAGTTTCGTCGCCGATCTGCCCAACCGCAAAAACGTGATCACAGAGCCGTGGGTCTATCCGTTTTGGCACCAATGGTGGGTGTTCTCGCTGGCCGTGAGTTGTCTCGTTGCCGAATGGGGACTCCGCCGCTGGAAAGGTCTGGCCTGAAGTCCTTAAAAAAGAACATGTGACAACCGCCGCCCGGCTGGTGGTTCAAGACCCACTTACTCGCAAAGCGTGATCTATGTGCAGCTCTTATCTCGCAACCTGGCTCCTCCTTGCCTCGTCGATACACCAGGTCGAGTCGGAGTCTCCCTCCGTCCCCGACGCTGCCCGGCAGACCGTGATTCTGGTCGTAGGGGCCTCCGGTGAGGAAGAATATGGAAACCTCTTCCGGCAATCGGCGGACCGCTGGGAAGAAGTCGCCAAGGCGGCGCCAATTCGGCTGGTGCGCATCGGGGACACCTCGCTAGAGCAGCCGAACGACCTGGCACAACTGGAAAAAACCTTGGCAGACGAGCTTAAGGATTATCCAGAACCATTGTGGATCGTCATGCTCGGCCACGGCACATTCGACGGGCGGCAAGCTAAATTTAACCTGCGTGGACCAGACCTCACCGCCGAGCAACTCGAACAGTGGATCAAACCATTTCAACGTACCTTGATCATCCTGAACGGCGCCTCGGCCAGCAGCCCGTTCATGAATCAATTGGCCGGTGAGAATCGAGTGGTTATCACTTCGACGAAGAGCGGATATCAGTACAATTTCGCCAGGTTCGGGCTCTTCTTGTCTCAGACGATTGGCGATGCAGGGGCCGACCTGGATAAAGACGGCCAGACCTCTCTGTTGGAAGCGTACCTGATGGCATCATCGCGAGTGGATGAGTTCTACAGACAGGAATCGCGTCTGGCGACCGAGGAAGCGCTGCTGGATGACAACGGCGATGGACTCGGTACGCCGGCAAGTTGGTTTCGTGGAGTGCGTGCCGTGAAGAAGCCCAAAGAGGGCGGCCTCGTCGACGGAACGCGTGCGCATCAACTGCACCTGGTTCGCACTCAACAAGAACAGAACATGCCGGCCGAGTTGCGGGCACGTCGCGATGCACTGGAAAAGCAACTGGCCGCGCTCCGCGAAAGCAAGACAAAGTTGGAGGACGACCAATACTACGAGCAGCTCTTGCCGGTCATGATCCAACTGGCTCAGCTCTATGAGTCGGCGCAGCCTGCTGAGTGACCGACGTTTCTCGTTCACGGCGACCAGCGGAAAGCTCAATCCCCGTGGCGGCGGCTGCCAGCCGCCGATGCATCGCGAGGCTGCCTCGTGAGCCGGACGCTGTCAGCTTCTTTACGCTGACGGCGTGGCCTTCCACAGACTGGAGTAGAGCGGCGATCGCCGCAGTCCCCTGGGCCCGCTTGCCACGCGGCGCACCCGACCGGTTCTCCTCCAAATCGCCTGCATTGACTCACCGACCGACGCACGCTACGATGGGACAGAACGGACGCGCCCGTCCGCATCACCATACCCCTCTACAGGTGCTACCAACGAAGTGGCTGGAATCAACAGCATGCACACGCCAGCGGAAGCCAACCCACGGCGAGCGCTGATTCTGCGTCACGCCATCGAGACTTTCGCTCATGGCGGGTTTCGCAACACGGATGTGCAGGTGATCGCCGATCGAGCGGGAGTCGGCAAGGGGACCGTCTACCGCCATTTCGGCAGCAAAGAGGAGTTATTTTGGGCGGCCACGTATAACGTGTTGACGCATTTGGACCGCTGCATGTTCAGTGCTGTGGAGGGAGTGGAAGATCCGCTTGAAGCGTTGCACGCGTTGAGCAGCGCACATGCAAGATTTTTCGAGCAGAATCCCGCGTTCCTGGAGATCTTTGTGCTGCATCGTGCGGAGTTTCGCGGCACGGTACCGGCCCCGCACAAGGAGTTGCATGAGCAGATGATCGGGCGGATCGTCAAGATTGTGGAACGAGGAATTGCCGGCGGGCAGATCGGACGCGTCGATCCGCGCGGTGTCGTGATGTCCTTGGGAACCGTGCTGTTCGGGACGATCATGTTTAGCTGCTATGTGGAAGACGAATACACCTTGACGGAGTTGTCGGAAAACTCGGTGCAGAGTTTTTTGCGAGGCATTCGCGCAGGCTGAGCCAGAGGCTGACAAGGGTTGAAAACAATGAGATGGCGTTATGGGGTCTTGGTAGCGGTCCCTTTGGCGATGGCGTGTGCGGGGTGCCAGGAGGCCACGTCGCTTGACGTATCGCTCGCCCGGCCGGTGTCGGTACTGGAAGTCGACGTCGTTCCGGTGGTCAAGACACGAATCGAATCATCGATTGAATTGACGGGGACCTTGTTTCCGTGGAAGTTTGCCACGATTGCCTCCGAGGTGACCGGGGTCATTGAGAGTATTCCGGAATCAGGCGAAAAGCTCGATTACGAAATCAACGGTCAGACATTTTCCAAGGTATTGCCGCTGGACATCGGCCATCAGGTCAAAAAAGGCGATATCCTGGTCGAGATTGAGTCGAGCGAATCGCAGCACGCGTTACGTTTGGCCGAGGCCAAGCAGGTCGCAACCGAGAAAGAATTGGCAAATCTTCACGCTTGGAAGCGATCCGAGGAAATCGCCCAGCTCAAGGCGCAGTGTGACGAATGCGAAGCCGTCTTGGTGGATGCACAAGCCGACTTGTTGCGAGCGCAGACGCTGTTGAGTCGCAACGCGATTTCGAAGAAGGAAGTCGAGGATGCTCAACGCTCGGTGGCGACGGCCATTGCAGCCAGAAGCCGTGCACGGTCTGCACTGGAACTGTCGGAAGCCGGACCAACTCCGGAGCAGATTGCCGTGGCGCAGGCACAATTGGAGATGGCGAAGGAAGAAGTCGCATTGAAACGCAACATGCTCGACAAGTGCACGATTCGCTGTCCGTTGGAAACAGCCTGTATCGTCGAGCGTTACGTCGGCGTGGGAGACCACGTGACGGCGAATCCAAGCACACCACTGATGCGGATCGTGGACTCCAGTCTTCTGCTGGCCCAGGTCAACGTTCCGGAACGCTATCAGGGCCTGATTAAGCAGGGGGACCTGGCCAAACTCACTGCCGAAGGAGGACATGCCGCGGAGTTGCAGACTGGTGATGTGCCGGCCATGGTCGTGTTGATCAACGCCCAAATCGATCCCGAGACACGCACCTTTCGCGTCCGTGTTGGCATTGACAACAGCGGGAACCTGTTCAAGGCAGGGACCTTCGTGAAGGTCAGAATACCGATCACTGTGGCTCAGGACACGTTGGTGGTACCGGTCGACGCGATCTCTTTTGCCAAGGGAGAGCCGGCGGTGTTCGTGGTCGAAGAGGGCGTTGTCGAGAAGCGACCTGTCGAGTTGGGCATTTCCAATCGCACGCACTATCAGATCTTGTCGGGGCTGGACGAGAGCGAGCAAATTGTGAGGGGCAGTCTATCGCTCTTGGCGACCGGCCTGCGCGTTCAACCGAAAGCCAATACCGCTCAAGATACTGCCTCAGCCGCGACACGGTCGCAGGGTTGAATTGATGAAGATCGCCGAAGTCTCCATTGCGCGTCCCGTCTTTGCCTCGATGCTGATCCTGGCGCTGGTGGTGTTCGGGCTGACCTCCTACAGCACGATGGGTGTCGACCTGTTTCCCGACGTCGACTTTCCGATCGTGACGGTGACCGTGCCGTACGAGGGTGCCGACCCGGAGACGGTCGAGACGGAGGTGACCGACGTGATCGAAGAGGCGGTCAACACGATCGCGGCATCAAGACGTTGCGCTCCGAGAGCACGGAGGGTTTGCGCAGGTGTTCATCGAGTTCGAATTGGAGGAGGACATCAACGTCGTCAGCCAGGACGTGCGCGACAAGGTCTCGGCCATTCGCGGCGACCTGCCGCGCGACATCGACCCGCCGATCATCGAGAAGTTCGATCCGGACTCGTCGCCGATTCTGGCCATCGTGCTGTCCGGTCCCGCTTCGATCGGCGAGTTGAGCGACTACGCCGACGACGTGGTCAAGCCGCGAATCGAAGGCGTCCCGGGCGTGGGCAACGTGCGACTGGTGGGCGACCGCGAACGGGAGGTCCGGATCTGGCTGCGGGCCGACGAGCTGCGGGCCCATGCGCTGACGGCCAAGGACGTCATCGACACGCTGCGCAAGGAGAATCTCGAACCGCCGGGCGGTCGCGTCGAAACCGAAAGCCGCGAGATGATCGTCAAGACGAAGGGGAAGATCGAGAAGGTCGAGGATTTCGACGACCTGGTGGTCGCCGACACGCGACGGCATCCCGATCCGGCTGCGCGACGTGGCCTGGGTCGAAGACGGCCTGGAGGACTTCCGCAGCCTGGCACGGCTCAACGGCCAGCGTGCCGTGTCGTTGCTGGTGCGCCGCCAGTCGGGCAGCAACATGCTGGCCGTCGCCGACGCGGTGAAAGAACGGCTGCAGAATCTCGGAACAGGATTTGCCCGAGGGCTACGAACTGACCATCGCCCAGGACCTGTCGCGCTTCGTCGAGCGACAGCTTCGACGAGGCGAAGGACGAACTGTTGCGCGGCGGCTCTGCTGGCCGTGGTGGTGATTGTCTTCTTTCTGCGCAGCTTCCGCGGTTCGCTTCGTCGCGGCGATCACGATCCCCACCACGATCATCTCGACGTTCACGTTCATGCCGCGCATGGGCTTCACCCTGAACATGATGTCGATGCTGGCGCTGACGATCTCGGTGGGCATGATCATCGACGACACGATCGTGGTCCTGGAGAACTCGTACCGGCACATGGAAGAGGGCAAGCCGCGGATGCAGGCGGCGCGGGAGGCGATCGCGGAAATCGGATTCGCCGTGATCGCCACCTCGCTGGCCATCGGGGCCGTGTTCGTGCCGGTCGCCTTCATGACGGGCCTGGTGGGACGGTTCTTCTACGAGTTCGGCCTGACGGTCGCCTTCGCCGTGGCCGTCTCGACGTTCATCGCCGTGACGCTCTCGCCCATGCTCTGCTCGCGGATGCTGAAGGTAACCACGAGAGCACGGCCGGGTATTTCGCACCCTGGAACGGTTCTTCATCGGCCTGGAAGCGGTCTACCGTGCGACACTTGCGCATGGCCCTGCGAGCATCGGTATCTCGGTCCTGACCGGTGCGGTGCTCGTGTTTGTCGGCGGCTTGGCGATCACGCCGTTCATGGGCAAGGAGTTCGTCCCCGAGGCGGACGAAGACCAGTTCAACGTCCAGGTGGAAACGCCGATCGGCACGTCGATCGAAGCGACCGGCGCGGTACTGGCCGAAATCGAGCGACGGGTGCGAAGCTGCCGGGCGTGACCGGCACGTTCACCACCATCGGGGCCGGGATGGAAGGACGCGTCAACGTGGCCACCATGCTGACCCGTCTGGTGCCCAAAGCCGAACGCGATCTGGGGCAGCAGCGGAGATCATGATCCTGGCTCGCGAGCGACTGGCCGATCTGACGCATCTGAAAATCAGCGTCGAAGACAGTGCCGCGTGTCGGCGGCGGCGGCTTCCGCTCGGCGCCGGTGCAGTACAACGTGCGCGGCCCGGACCTGCAAGACGTTGGTCGACGTCTCGGACAAGATGGCTACAGCCGTCGGACCAGGTGCCCGGCATCGTCGACGTCAATTCGACCTACGATTCCGGCAAGCCCGAAGTCAACGTGGTGATCGACCGCGATCAGGCGGCCGACCTGGGCGTCTCGGTCGAAGATCTGGGCAAGGCGATCCGCACGCTGATCGGCGGGCGAGGAGGTCACCAAGTTCGAGGAAGGGGGCGAGACCTACGACGTCCGCGTGCGGCTGGCCGAAGTCGATCGCAGACCGCCCCGATTCCATCCTCGGCCTGCCCGTACGCACCGAGAATGGACAATACGTCGAATTGCGCAATCTGTTCGTGTCCAGGAACAGACCGGGCCGGTGCAGATCGACCGGCAGGATCGCACGCGGCAGGTCACCATGATGGGCAACCTGGAAAAGACCAAACCGCTGGGCGCGGCCCTGCAGAATATTCGCCAGATCGAGAGCGAGATTGGCTTGCCCGCAGGGCGTGGCTTCGGCCTTCACCGGCGCACGGCGACATGATGGCCGAGTCGTTCGCCAGCATCGGCTTCAGTATGCTGCTGGCCGTGGTGCTGATCTACATGGTCCTGGCCGCCCAGTTCGAGAGCCTGATCCACCCCTTCACCGTCATGCTCTCGCTGCCGCTGTCGATCGTCGGCGCGCTTGGGTTTGCTGCTGGTGACCGGGCGCACGCTGAACATCTTCTCCATGATCGGCATGATCATGCTGATGGGGCTGGTCACCAAGAACGCCATCCTGCTGGTCGACTACACGAACCTGCTGCGACGCGCGGCATGGGCAAGAACGAGGCCCTGCTGACGGCCGGACCGGTGCGGCTGCGGCCCATTCTGATGACCGCCTTCTCCACCATCGCCGGCATGTTGCCGGTGGCCATCGGACTGGGCTCCGGGGCCGAGACACGGGCACCGATGGGCACGGCCATCGTCGGCGGCATGCTCACTTCCACCATCCTGACGCTGGTGGTTATCCCCGTCATGTACAGTGTGATGGATGACCTTGCCGGGTGGATGAAACGATCCCTGCTGCCTGCGGCGGCGGCCCCGGAAGTGGCTTCCGGCCGCGGTCTTACCGACCGCACCGGCGACAGGCCTGTCTACACGACCCAACATCATGCGCCGGGTGACGGGCGCGACAGATACGACGCATCCGAGGAAGTCGAAACGCATGTCGGTAGCGCTGCTGCCGACACGGTTCAACTGGACAAGACACCCGCCCTGGACCCGGATGACCTTGATGCCGGTCGCGTCTACCGACACTGATCGCCCTGGCCAGGATGGCTCACCAATTCTCGCACTCGGCACTCGGCCGCCTGTCGCTTTGCGGGCACGGCCAGCTTCAGGTCAATACGTCTTCAAGTCGCGGCCCAGCTTCTTCTGAACGCTTTGCAGTTTCGATGTCAACCGCGCGTCGCTTCCTCGGCGATAATCGAATTTCACGGTACATGTGACCCGATCACAGTCAGCCTGCAGGTTTTCAAAACACTGTTGCAGCAGAGCGAGCAGAGCATTCAATTCTCCCTCGACCACAGTGCCCATGGCATGCAAGCGATAATCGAATCCTGAAGAATCAATGATATCGAGGCACCGAGCCACGTAGGGACTGACACTGGCACCTTTGTCAAGCGGTATGATACTGAATTCCATCAAGGTCATCGGTTCCTGATCTCCTTTGCGCTGGTTTTGAATTGCAGATAACAAAACGATCCACGGCGGGCACGCCACCACGACTCGTGTGTTGTCAGGAGGAAGAAATAGGGTAGGGCCAGACGAACGTGCGTCACCGCGTGGACGCGGTGTCGTACTACGTTTAGCACGGCGCTCGTACCAAGTCTTTAGAGTTGACAAGGCCCCAGCGCACGTGCCGCCCCACATGGCGTGCTCAGACGCCGCGATCCTTGTCCCCGAATGGCACCGACCTGCCCTGGAGATTGTAACCATATAGCAGGCGTACGCGTCGATTTTTCTGTGCGTCCCGCATGGCAATGCACGCTGTTTTTCCCAGGCAACGAAGCTTCAACCAATCGTCGCAGAACAACCGCCGCGAGCCAGTCCCCGCAATCCCCCCTGTTTAACCCAGCCCACCGACTCATTCGTTAGGCAGAAATGGAAAGATCCAAATCGCGTCAGGGTCACTGAATCGCGAGTGAGGAGGCAGCCGATACTACCGATTGAACACCTGCTTTCAGCGTAATGCCGCCGCATGGTTGCAGACGTCAGAAACCCCAGGTCCGAAACAGATCAAAAGCGCACCGAGTATGCGCTTATTGGGCAGCATCATGGACTGGTAAGGGGGGTCCACGGACCCGCGGATCGCCGGATTCCCTGGGATGGCTGTGCGGACCCACCGATGAACTGTGTCCGTAACGTGATTGGTGGGCCGGCCCTGGTGATCTCCGTAACGCCAGACAACGTCAACGCAATCCTGACTTCTCGTGTCCTAACAACTTAGATCTCAACGACTTACCATACCACTTAACCGGTCTACCGCCCAAACCGCGTTGCCGGTACACTTGCACCCCAATATCTTGGAGTACCAGGGGAGGCAGATGTGTCCCAACGGGGTATTGTGACTACCTGGTGGGAAACCGATGGAGTACTGAGCCGTGTTTCGGTTTTGGAAATATCTCGCTTGTAGGCTCCTCCTGGTCGGAGTGCTTTGCCATGGGGCGATGCCTGTGGCGACACAGGCCTCGGAGGATACCGCAGTTTCCAGCTTGTCGGACGCCGGCCACCTGGATCAAGTCGAACGCTTTGGACGAAGCCGTGCCTCGGCAGGTGGATCAACCCTATTTCGATCTGGATGCCTACCTCGACAATGGGGGCCTGGGAATCCACGAACGTGGTTGGCGATGGCAGCTGCTGCCAAACGACTTGATCTACAAATCCTACCTGGCGGGCGTCAAGGAGCCACGTAGCGGAACCACGGTCACGCACATTCAGAACGACGGCTGGCTGTGGGAGGGAGTTCTGGGCGCCCGTATTGGGCTGCTGCGTTATGGTGATCGCGCCTGTCTGTTCCCCCAAGGTTTCCAAATTGACGCCGAGGGCGCGGCGAATGTGCGATTGGACGTGGACGACGAAGTTGATGTCGCGCCACGGACTATCGGGTGGGTGTACCGTTCACTTACGGTTTTGGTTCCCAGCAGACGAAGTTCGCCTACTACCATATGAGTTCTCACCTGGGTGATGAATTCGTGTTGAACAACCCAGGTTTCAACCGTTTTAACTGGGCCCGCGACGCGCTCGTATTGGGACACTCAATCTACATGACCGAGACACTCCGGCTCTACGCCGAAGCAGGTTGGGCATTCCATTCGGAGATCAGCCAGCCGTGGGAATTTCAGTTCGGGCTGGACTGGGCTCCCAATGCCCCGACAGGCTTCCGTGGGGCCCCGTTCTTTGCCGCCAACGTGCACCTGCGACAGGAGGTGAATTACGGTGGCAATGTCTCCGCGATGACCGGTTGGTCCTGGATGAGCGAGCGGGATCGACACTTGCTGCGACTCGGCGTGCACTATTACAACGGCAAGAGCAGCCAGTACTCGTTTTACGATGATTTTGAAGAGCAGCTGGGCTTCGGCATCTGGTACGATTTTTGACACTTTGAGTCGCCGGGGCTTCGTCGTCAACTCCCGATCGCCCCACCGGCGGGCCACGCTACGTATTGCGGCCCGTGTCACGCACCAGACCGGGAAAAATGTCCAGGTCCAACGATTCGGTGGCGCCCACCTTGAGCCGTTCCACGGCGATGGCTCCCATCACCGCGTTGTCGGTACATAAAGCGATTGGCGCTATATGCAGCTCCACATGCACGTCGGCCGCTGCCTGGCTCAGTTGCTGACGGAAAAGCTTATTCGCCGCGACGCCGCCCCCAACGCACAAGCGCACGATGCCGGTTTGGCGAACGGCCAGCAGCGCCTTCCGACCAGGCAATCGACCACGGCTTGCTGAAAGCTCGCCGCCAGGTCATGGACCTGCTGGGTGGGAAGGTCGAGGGTGGCGAAGATGGCAGTTTCCATGCCCGTAATGCTGTAGCGGACCGCCGTTTTCAAACCGCTGAAGCTGAAATCAAGCCGAGATGTGTCCTGAAGAAATGGACGGGGCAGCGGGTACGCCGTGGAATCACCCTGCTCGGCAGCGAGAGAGATTGCCGGGCCGCCTGGGTAAGGGAGCCCCAACATCGACGCGACTTTGTCAAAGGCTTCGCCGGCCGCATCATCGATGGTTCCACCCAACATCTCAAACTCGCTGGGACTACCACATCGATACAAACTCGAATGCCCGCCGCTGACGATCATCCCCACGCACGGGAAGACATTCTGGCCGCTGGCGATGCGACAAGCATAGACGTGAGCGTGCAGGTGATTCACGGCCACGAGTGGCTTGTCGAGCGTCAAGCAGAGCGTTTTGGCGGCAACCAGGCCCACGAGCAATGATCCCGCCAGGCCGGGCGTGTTCGCTACGGCAATCGCATCCAATTCTTCCAGAGAGACATGTGCGCGGCGCAACGCCTCGTCGATCACCGGAATGATTCGCTCCACGTGCGCTCGGGCTGCGATTTCCGGCACCACACCGCGAAAACGCTCGTGCAACGCCTCCTGCGAAGCGACCACCGACGACAAAACATCCAGACGATCCGTTACCACGGCCGCAGCGGTCTCATCGCAAGTCGTTTCCAGGGTCAAGACAATCATAGTGGGCTGCACAGGGCAAATTGTCTGGTCTTCAGACCTGGCTTACGTTCTACTGCCAGCCGGCCAATTGCCGTGTTCACTTTGCCGTACTGCCATCCGCCCACCATGCCGATTTCGGGAAAACCAAACCGCCGAAATCGTCGCGTGCCGGTGCCATGCGGGCACGCGCCGGATCGTCGGACCCGGCGGGGAGGGACGGTCATGTATGGCACCCCGGCGCACTTGAGCTTTCCATCAGTCAATCTTGCCCGGCTCGGTCGCTGCTGGCTCGGTTGTTTCCGGCTTGGTCGCTGCCGGCTCGGTCGCTGCTGGCTCGGTCGCTGCTGGCTCGGTCGCTGCTGGCTCGGTTGTTTCCGGCTGGGGAGTGACCGGAGTTGGTGTCGCTGATTCGGGGGCGGGAACCAAGTGGCTGCGAACCGCGTCCACGGCTTTTTCCAACTGGCGATCGACAAACGGGGGCTCCGATTCCGATGGCGAGTCTCCTTGATCATCCGCCGACGACGGTTGCCGGTCCCCTCCGGTCAACTGGTCGCGCTGGTCGAACAGTGTTCCCAGATTGTTCAGGTCGCGATTGCTGTACCGTACTGCGAACCCGTCATCGGGCAGGACGCCCCACACGTCGGACTCGGAAGCACCCATTTCCCGATGAATGTTCTTGCCACTGGGACGATGGTAACCGGCGGTGGTCAGCTTGAGCGCACTCTTGCCACGCTCCAATTCGATAATATTCTGCACACTTCCCTTACCCCACGTTCGCTCTCCGACAATCGTCGCCACCTTATTGTCCTGCAGGCAAGCCGAAACGATTTCCGCCGCACTGGCACTGAACCGATTTACCAACACCGCGACAGGAAAACCCTGGGGAATCAACGTTCCTTCCTGCCGAGCGTCCCAAACCTGCTCGGGTGTGCTACGTCCTTCGATGCTCACGATTCGACCTTCGCGCAAGAACAAGTCACTGACTTTGACCGCTTCGCTGAGCATTCCACCCGGGTTGAATCGCAAGTCCACGACCAGGCCCTGCATGCCTTGCTGTAACGACTCTTTCAAGACCTGCTCCAGATCACGCGAGGTATTTCGGCTGAACGCCGCAATCCGCACGTAGCCAATCTGGTGGTCCTTGTCGCACAGAGAAATCCCACACACCTTCGGCGTTGCGTTGAAAACCGAGCACTGTGGGTTGTTCAATCCGTTCGCGTGTCAACTGAACTGTCTCTGCCTGTTTGCCGTCGGGATGCAAAACGGTCACGGTGACCTCCGAACCGACTTTTCCCCCCATCAACTTGATCGCATCGTCCAGCGACAGGCCGCGCGTGCTGGTATCGTCGATCCTCAGAATGCGGTCACCCGCCCGGAGCCCCGCTCGCCAGGCAGGTGTGCCAAACAGGGGGCTGACGATCTGGAGATGCCCATCGCGTTCGGAGACCTGAATGCCAATTCCCACAAACTCCCGTTCCACCCCTTTGCGGAACTGATCGAGCTCCTGTGGGGGAATGTAGTTCGAGTAGGGATCCAGCTTCGAAATCATGCCGCGGATGGCCGCTTCGATCAGCTCTCGCTCGGTCACGTCCGACTCGACATACTTCGATTTCACTTGCTCGAGTGTGTCCGCGAAGAGCCGAATTAGCTCTTTTTCGTCCGCCAGCCTTTCTCGAGTGTCATCGGAGTTCAGCACTGTGGAAACCGATTTCTGGTCATCGATGTCCTTGGCCCAGAGGGCATTCGACGAGACGAATCCGATCGTCAACACGAGCAGCAGCCGTATTACCTGGGACGCCCTAACGATACCTGTGCGCATACGAGCCTCCTTCATTACCTCTTCTCGATCTTGTATCGAAACAGTCACGCAGCTTCCACGCGCTGTGTACGCCAGCGAATCCCGCAATCGCCCGCGACGCAGCCGAATTGCGTGACGAAAACCACCAGAAGGACCGGTCCGGTTAGAGGCCCGTGAGGATACGCGGGCAATGCCCATCCCGGCGTGGGAAGTATAGGGCAAGAGCCTCACGCGGACAACTGTAAGTTGTTCACTCATAAACAGTAAGGACAAGACCCGGAAGTGCCGGCCTGGAGCAGGCTGCGGGGAACCATGCCGGCGAGCAGGTTCGCACCTCAAACCAAAAGAAAGGTGTCGCTTCGCAGCGACACCTTCGGTTGATTTTCGATCTACCTGTGCGACCGACAACAGACGTCAGTTGTTGGTGTTGTCGTCGTCATCGTCGTCGTCCGGCAGGACGTCGGTGGCACCGCTGCCAAAGTTGAACGTGCTGACCTCGCCAACGAGCGAAAAGTACGGAAATGGTGAGGCACGCACGTAACGACGATCGGCCGATACCACGGCCAGCGCGGAACCTGGATTGGCCATCAAGCTGGCACCGGATGGAAGCGACGTGATGACCGGCTGAAAGCCCACCCGTCCCGGCCCTCGCCAACCATGCTGTCGAGCGCGATCGCGATTGAAATCGCG
Organism: uncultured Planctomycetota bacterium; assembly: GCA_963700575.1. GTDB lineage: Bacteria > Planctomycetota > Planctomycetia > Pirellulales > Pirellulaceae > JAJRVM01. Next base: position 138,390 of record CAVOYC010000012.1, read on the forward strand.
GTGTGCCAGCGAATCCTCGTAACGGTTCAGCTGTCGGGTCAACATCGATCGATCGACTTCAATTTGTGGAGCCTGCAAATTGGCCAGTTGCTGCTGAGAAAGATGTTCCGACCTGCGGCCATTGTTCACGTCGAACAGGACCAGCGCGTCTTTGTCTGACAGGTCGATCTGAGCGTGAATGTGTGGCCGGTCGGGATTGTGGGTGCGAATGTCGACCGTGACCTTGCCAGCCGTCACTTTGCCCCACACCCGATGCACCAGCAAACGGTACTGGCCGTTAAAGCCCAGGGGGCAAACGTACGTCTCGGAGTAGCCGCTGGCGCTGGAACCTGCACCGTAGGCGTCACCCAACATGACACCGCCGGCCGTGGTTCGCGGATTCTGCAGCGAACAGATCGTACCGGCCGGTTCTTCCACGATCAGATCTACGTCCGCGTCACCGGTCCAGGTGACCGTTGCCGTCACGTCGCGCAACCGAGCGTCCTCGATCGCTTTTTCATACGCCGACGCCTCGTCCTCCTGTCCAGCTTGCCGCAAACGATCGACAGACGCCTTCGCCAAACGGAGCGCCCGATCCTCGATGCCACTCTGCTCCTCGGACCAGGCCTGGCTGAGAATCCCCAGCGTCGCCCAACGGACTCCCTCCACGTCTTCCAATCGTTTCGCGGATGCCAGTCCCAAGGCGTAGGGTTCGGGACGGAACGGATTCGCATAGGCCACTTCCCGGAATACCTGCAGTGCTCGCCGATCCAGCCCAATCCGAGCCATATAGATGGCAATGTCCATCATGTCATCCAAGTCACCCGAAAGATCGACTGCCGACATCAAAGCACGCTCGACGTCCGCCTTCGGACAGTCGGCCGCCAACATCGCTCAGCGCCAGGGCCTCGTACATCCATGGTTGCCCATGCGGACTCCGCACGGCAGCCTGTATCATGGCCACGATTTCCGAATACTTTTCGGCGCTGGAAAGCTCGCGAGCTGTGGCTCGAATCCGCAGATCGAGCATTTGAGCCTCTTCCGCAGAATCGTTCTTGTGCTGGGCCAAAAAGCTGTCCCAAGCATCATCCCATGTCTGCCCCTCGCCGCATGTGAGCCCGATTGGCTCGACCGGACCGGTCGCCGCGACCCGACCTGCACCAGCCGGTTCACGCTTCGCCTCGGCCGATTTGGTGATGGACTCTTTGGCATTCGACTTGGCACCCAGCAGGAGATCATCTTCGACATCAAAGAAACCGCCCATGCCGCCCATGCCTCCCATGCCTCCCATCATTCCACCACCCATGCCTCCCATGCCTCCCATGCCTCCTCCCATGCCTCCCATGCCTCCTCCCATGCCTCCTCCCATGCCTCCCATCATCCCACCACCCATACCGCCGGTTATCGGCAGCACCAGGTCAGCCACGGCGTACACTTTGGTCAACAGCTCGTTTTCGGCTTCTTCGGGGGTGGTGATCTTCAACACTTCATCACGGATGACGTAGGTCAGATCTAGTTCTTTGAGCATCAGCTTAAGAGCCGACCGAAGCGTGACGCCACTGAGGCTGACGGTCAGCGGCGTATCGGATCCGAGCCCCACGTCATCGAGAGCCCGCTTGTCGATGATGATCGGAATATCGGCGGCCGTCTTGATGTAATCAATCACTTCGGACAATGGCGCGTCGGTGAATTCCAGCAGCATTTCTTTGTTCAGCGCGTCATAGATTCGCCGCTCTTTGGTGTCACCTCCCAACAAATCGACTGACTTGTACTTCTGGCGATCAGTGGAGATCCGTTCCCAGAACTCGGGATCGGGGTAGCCGATCGGAGGCTCATCGGGGAACGGGATTGCCGACCGCTCCACTTCGTACAGGGCGTTGGCAAAGCCACGGTGTCGAAGTTGCCGGAACTTACGCACGCCGGTCAGCTGACGAAGGATTGATGCGTTCATGCGAGCCGAGACTCCAATCGCTTCGGCTGGCAGCAAGTTCTGGATAGGATTCGCGATGTCATTGACGGCGGCTTCGAAATTCTCTTCGGCGCTGAGATTTTCCCCCGACATCGCCAATCCGATTCCTTCCTCAACCAGCGCGTCAAACTTCTCCATCAGTTGCTTGACACGTTGCCTTTTTTCCGTGAATTCACCGGCCAATCTCTGTGCTTCATCCGCGATCGCCTGATTCGCTTCACCTTGACGGCGCACTTCGTCGTTTACCACCTGACGCCGCCCCGCCTCACGAATCGCCGTCACGATGCGATCGCGCAGCTGAGCGCGTGTTTCGGGATTCAAATCGGGCGTACGAACGACATTGTCCAACACGGCCTTGAGCGACTGAATGGCTGCATCCGCGTTGGAGCCCATCGTTTTCCGGCCCAGATTCAGTGCCTCCTCAACCTCCGCCTGAATCTTGCCGGCACGCACATCTCGATCCGCTTCCACCTGCTCCAGAAGCTCGGAAGTGGCATCAAACTGCGACATCAGATCCGACTCCCCGCCAGCCGCGGCCGCCGGTTTGTTCGGGACGTCCTCGCTCTTGGCCTCCTCCTGGTAACTCACGAAGTGAAATGTATCGTCCAATTCGTCTGTTTCCGCCGGCAACTGACCGACCATGGACAGGTCCTGCGATCCGGCGAAGATCACCCGCGCAGCCTCCCGCAAGCCGGCGGAACCTACGGTGGGCAATGTCAGTCCACCGTTGTCGCGGGCCCGATCCACCAACGTCGGCAAAAATGCGAAATCTTCACTCGAGCGCTCGGCGACCAGTTCCCAAGACAGTTTCATCGTCTTGCCTTGGGCCTCAACCGTCATGGTCAGCTGCTGCGGGGCATGGGACTCAAGTTTACCAATCAGGATCGTGTCTCGGTCGGTCCGCAGGGGCGGAACGGCCGTGGGATAGTGCTCTACAATCGACGCCGGCCAGCGAACATCCTGCGGCCACAGGACTGTTTGCTGGACCGCCTGTGCCAACTCGGATCCTGCCTTCTGGGCCGCCGATTCGTCGTTCGAATCGACCCACAGTACCCCGCCGGTTTGATTCGCCAGGACCGCCAGAAAAGCCACGTTACGTTCCGGGCCAATGGCAAAACAGGAGACAGCGGTGCGACCACCCACCAGCTGCTGCACCAGCTCCTTAACTTCGGGATCACCAAACAAATTCGCACGGCTCATCCCGTCACCGATGTAAACCACCGATCGCGGGTTCTCAACGGGCCCCTGAAAGATCGCCGCCGCGGCGCGCAACACCGTCACCATGTCGGTCGATCCCAGCGGAGCACGCTGTTTGAGTTGTGCCTGAGCGGCAGTCATTTCTTTGCTGCTGGCACTGACAAATTGCTCGCACATCGGCACCGCTTCCAGATCCACCGCCAGCAATTTCACGCGATCGTGCGGATCGAGCCGGCTCAACAAAGCGTCCAGAGCCAAGAGACTGTCGTCCCGGAACAGGCCGCGCTGGCTGGCCGAAGTATCGACCAGGATCACCACGTCCTGGACTCGCGCCGATGGGGGACGAACCTGGGGCGTGATGCTCAACGCAAAGTACGACTCGCCGGTCGCCTTGTCGTAGGTCGCCAACCGAGCCCCGAAAGAGTCGGCCGGAGGTTCAGATGCCCGCACGGTCAACAATAGACCGCTGATCAGGATGAATACTGGCAGCAACATGAGACTGCGTTTGGACATAGTCGCAACTCCAACCACAGAAGTGAGTTTCGAAAGAGTGCTTTCCCTGTCCCGGACCGGAAAAGCCTGACTTGCCGACAAAAAGAGCGCCTGTGAGTCGCCCGTATGACCCATTCTAAGCTGGCCAAATTGTTTCTGCTACACAAAAAACAGCAATTTAGGATATCCAGATAAGACAGGGACAGCAGCGACACGTTACACCACCACATTGACGACCTTCAGACACTCATACGAACCGCATTGCCCCCAAATCTGTCTCACGCCGGTCGTCAATTCTGACCTGTACGGCATCATCCGCGTAACCAAATCTATCTGCAAGAACCGCTTCCAAACTATACGTAAGATGATTCCACCAGAAACCGTTGTCACTCGGCTGCCTGCCCGAGATTCCGAGACGGCCGTGCCACCGCACGCACCGCCCGACTACAGCGGGCAACCATTTGTCATTCGTCCGTGGTCCCAGCGCGGCCCATGCGGCGGGCCACATGCCCTGCAAGGCGGCCACATCGTGAACCGGACAGGGACTACGTAGCAAGCAAATAACAAGCCCAATGCGGCGTGATCCGGGGGATAACACCGCGACGAGTGTGATCCGACATTCGTATCTCTTTGAAATTATAGCACTTAGGGAGTCCGTGAGGCACCCGAAAAACGGATCGCGAGCGGACTCGCTGCGGCGGTGAAAGTGCGCTGTGCACCAGATCTGTCCCGCTTTATCAACCACTTGTTGCAAACTGCAACACGGCGACGGCCCTGGAAAAACGCGGGCCGGCCCAGGTTGATCGTGGATCTCACCCGATCCCATGTCCGCAAGCCTGACAGGCCCCCTGCAGCCATAGGGTGTGCTTGGCGAACGCCCAGGTACCGTGGCCAAAGAAAAAACCCTCCCCGGTAGAGCGGGGAGGGTGAACGAGCGAGAATGATTGCTGAATTAGTCCAGAGTAGGTTCGACGATCGAATAATGTGCTCAGTGCGAATCTAGGCGTATCGCGGCAATCACGGGTTCTTGTCGGACCTGAGGATTTTTGCGAGGGACACCTTTTTGTCTATTGCTCAACGCTGGGTCGTCGCCGCTTGTTCGACGGACGAAGCCTTCGCCAGGCTCTCGGCGGCCATCCGCTCCAGTTCCGGCGAAAGTGCGTTCCAGACCGTTTTGGCCTTCGCCAACGTGTGATTCGCCCACTGCAGGAGCGTCTCCAAGTTGACGGTCGGCAAATCGGCAACCGGTTCCACACTCATCGGCTCAACCGAAGCAGGGTCCATCTCGCCGTCCAGGTTTTGGCCAACGAGCTCGTCTTCGATCACCCAGGGCGATTCTTCGAGCGAAATCGGCATGTTCACATGCGTGGCGTCTTCCACGTCAAATTGGAAAAGGAAAACGTTGGCATCGCTCAGATCCGCTTCCAATGGCGTGGAATGCTGAATCGTCACCATCACGCTGTGACTCAGTTCCGTTCGGACCTGGTCCAAGTCGACGCGGGCCATGAGCGTTCGTACGCTCTGCACAAGCTCGCTGGCAGTGTTCCGAACAACACACACCAGGTCCGAGCCGCTTAGCGAGTCGGTCAATTGCTGTCGCCAATCGGCAAATCGTTGGAAATCGATGGGCGAATCCATCGTGGCCTGCTCATCGCCGTCATCGTACGACTCTGCTGCATCGCTATAGGAGCGGTACTCGTCGCCGTAGCCGTAGCCGTAACCAGAGTCGTATCCGTACGGGTAACGTCCGTAGTACTGCTGGTCGAAGTCCGAAGCCGGCTCGGCGTCCGCAGACTCACTGACAACCTCCTCAGTCGCCTGGACATCCTCCCGCATCGGTTCGCTGTCGTACTCGTAAACATCGTACGAATCGTATTCTTCGAACTCGGCCGATTCTGGCATCGCATCCTCTTCGGAGACTGCCTCATCAACCGGACTTGCGTCATACGGTTCGTAGTAGTCGTACTCATACGCCTCGTACATATTGTATTCGTCCACCGCCTCGGATTTCACTTCCACTGACTCTTGAGCCACAGCGCTCTCGGTTGCTTCGATCTGGCAAGCGTCATCCTGGTAAGTGCTCGCGAAGTCACTGTGGTGGTCGTACGATGCACACGCGTCTTCGTCAACGGGCTCAGCAGCAACCTCCAGCACAGCCTCTTCGTTCAGCTGCTCCTCCGCGGCCTCCACTTCGCAATCGTCGTACGCCTCGTAGCAGCCTCGGTCGTATTCGTACGAGTAGTCGTACGCGTCATACGCGTGCGTTTCGCACTGGTTGACCTCCTGGCTGAGCAACCACTGAGTTCGATTCGTCGCTCGGCTGCTCCTCCGCGGCCTCCTCTTCGCAACTCTCGTACCCCTCGTAGCAACCGCGGTCGTATTCGTACGAGTAGTCATGCGCGTGATCCGCGTACGCTTCCCACTGGTCAACCTCTTGGCTGGCAACTACCGGGTTCGACTCGTCGCTCGGCTGCTCCTCCGCGGCCTCCTCTTCGCAACTCTCGTACCCCTCGTAGCAACCGCGGTCGTATTCGTACGAGTAGTCGTGCGCGTGATCCGCGTACGCTTCCCACTGGTCAACCTCTTGGCTGGCAACTACCGGGTTCGACTCGTCGCTCGGCTGCTCCTCCGCGGCCTCCTCTTCGCAACTCTCGTACCCCTCGTAGCAACCGCGGTCGTATTCGTACGAGTAGTCGTGCGCGTGATCCGCGTACGCTTCCCACTGGTCAACCTCTTGGCTGGCAACTACCGGGTTCGAATCGTCGCTCGGCTGCTCCTCCGCGGCCTCCTCTTCGCAATCGTCGTACCCCTCGTAACAGCCTCGGTCGTAATCGTACGAGTAGGCGTCATACGCCTCTGCTTCGCACTGGTCGACCTCCTGGCTGGCAACCACGGAATTCGATTTGTCATTGGCCGACACGTCCCAAGGTGATTCCTCGATCAGCTCTTGGACCATTCCCTCGGACTCGAATTCCTGGTGGCAGGATGGCTGGTACGAGTCGGCGAAGTCGGCATCATAATCGTATGCATCAAACGGTTGTTCATAGTCGTGGCGGTCGTCAGTCGCCGCCTCAACTATCTGTTCGCCGCTCATTTGAGACAGGTCATCTTCGTGGCACGCATGGTTTTCAGGATCGCAAGGATTGCCGTACTCAGAACTGTAATCATAATCATAGCCAAAATGTGCCTTGTCCCAGAGATCGGTGGTGGGCTGAGCCTCGACGAGCTCTTCAGACGGCTCGTCGTCGAGTGTGGATGCCGTTTCCTGCGAGTCAATGTATTCCGCGTAGCCGTACGTCAAATCGTCTTCGGGCCAAATTTCGGTTTGCCGCTCGTCGCCCGACGATTCAGTCTGCTGTAAGTCAGGGGCAACCGCCGGCTCGTCGGTGTATTGGGAGTCGCTGCGGGAGTCGACTTCACACCCGTAGTAATCTTCGTAGTAGCTGTAGTGCGGGCAGACGCGCGGCTGCGGCTGGGTCGCTGCAGGCAACGCGTCGCTGGCGGCTTCGTCGCCGGCAGCCAAGTCCGTTCCGGTCGCGTCAGCCTGGACAGCCTCGCTGTGTGGTGCGTAGGCACGGTCGTCCGGGCATGCCTGGTGCTGGCAGTCGTCCAAAGCCAAGTGCTGGGAGTCCGCCGCCGTATCAAGGGGGTCTTCGAGCACGGCAACAACTGCTCGTCCGGCGAGATCCGCATCCGCCTGGCTCGCGTTCGAGCAATTCGCGTCTGCCACGGACGATTCTGTATCGGGTATCTGCTCTTCTTCTGTATAGGCCTCCATGCAACCGTCCACGAACGGACAGTAGTCGCTGTAAATGGGTCCAAAACGATAATAGTCAGTACAGATTTGGGCGTGTGATCTTTCGGCCACCATGAGGAGGGACCCCAAAGTAGCCATGAGAACCGCCCAAAGTAGACAAGCGCGAGTCATTCCATTAATCCTCCTGAAAAACATGCAACGCGCTGGCTGTTAGAATCCCCACCCTTGATGGCCAGCTTCCATTGACGCTTGCGCCGGACACGGGCATCCATGTATCCTTGCTGATGTATCGTATCGGAGACCTTTAAATAGGCTCATTAGGTAATTGGTGACGGGTTGGCAAAGAGCGCGACCTACAGCCCATTTCGCGCGACCAGCGAATTCTGGAAAAAAGTACTAACAGCAGCGGTTGTTCCGCGTGTATCGGCTGCGCGGGGGGACGGCCACGTATCGTGCGCCAAGCTCGGGATCAACGCCTCGGCCCAAGCGTGTCGCGCGGCGTACAGTTGAGCACGTGGGAACCGCCGCGCAAGTGCTTAACAGATCACGAGATCGATCTTGGCGTCGCCTCGGCCGGTGTATACTGTGGAGCATCGACGCTTCCCCGAACCGGCACGAACCGAACCGCATCAGGCAAGCAGATCATGGGATTGCCTCCGATCACACATCCTTACATTGCCGTTGGGACGACCATTTTCGTTTTCTTGGTGCTCCAACTGCGGCGCAACGTGCCAACTGACCTGTTATTCATGTTTGGCCTCATGGTGGTCACGCTAAGCGGAGTCATTTCGCCCGATGCAGCGCTGCGGGGTTTCGCCAGTCCGGCTCCCCTGACGGTCGCCGGGTTATTGGCCGTGGCGGCGGGATTACGGACCACCGGCGTGCTGGACTGGATTGGACGCGCGCTCTTGGGACAGGTTCATACGGAGCGGTCGGCGATGATACGGCTGTCGGCAACTTTGATTGCCGCTTCCGCCTTCATGCTTAACACCGCCGTGGTCGCGATGATGATGCCGGTGGTCATCGATTGGTGTCGGCGGTGCAACTTGTCTCCATCGCGTCTGCTGATTCCCCTGAGTTATTGGACGATCTTGGGGGGAGTGTGCACACTGGTGGGTACCAGCACCACACTGGTGGCCAACGGGGTGTTAAGGGAGGAGTACCGCGCACGAGCCGCCGAATTGGAATTACGGCCAGAGGTGGCGGATTTGGTGCCGGTAATCCTCCATGGCAGGAACGATTTGTCCGGAACGTTGCGCCGATGGGGCTCTTTGAACTCGGTTACGTCGGTCTGCCGTGTGCCCTCGTCGGAGGTGTGGTCTTGATTTTTCTGGCACCCCGAGTGCTCCCCCATCGCACGGATATTGTCGAGCAACTTGGAGAGCAACGCCGCGAATACCTGGTCGAAATGCTTGTTCAACAGGACTGTCCCCTGATTGGCAGCACGGTTGAGGACGCCGGTTTACGGCAGCTGCCTGGGCTGTTCTTGATCGAAATCGACCGCAACGGCGAGGTCATCACGCCCGTCACGCCGCAGGACCTGATCCACGGTCACGACCGGCTGTTGTTTACCGGTGTCGTTAGCACGATTGTCGATTTGGAGAAAATCCCGGGACTGGTACCTGCCGGCGACCTGTCGTATGAATTTCATCCCACGGCACGCATGCGGCGGCACCTGACCGAAGTGGTTCTGTCGCCCTCGTCCCCACTGATTGGCAGCACGGTTCGGGAAGGGAATTTCCGTCAAGCCTACAACGCGGCAGTCGTGGCCGTGCATCGCAACGGTGTCCGTCTGGCCTCCAAAATCGGAGATATCTGCCTGGAGGCCGGCGACACCCTTCTGCTGCAAACCCGCACCGACTTCGTAACCACGCATCGCAACAACCGAGATTTCTACCTGGTGAGTGCTGTCGAGGGATCCACGCCGCGCCTGCACCACAAAATGAAGCTGGCCGCGGCGCTGGTTTTGTTGCTGATCGTGTTGTTGTGCATCTCCACATGGCTGGGTAGAAACCCTGCCTGGACCACCATCTGCGCCGTGACGGTCGTGGTCCTGTTGGTGCTGACTCGCTGCATGTCGATCAATGAGGTGCGCAATTCGATCGACCTGCAATTGCTGTTGACCATTGTGGCCGCGTTGGGACTGGGCCGCGCACTGACGGCCAGCGGCGCCGCGCAGAGTATTGCGGCGTTCCTGGTGGAAGGTGTTGGCTCGCACCCTCTGCTGCTGTTGATTGTCGTCTACCTCATGGCGGCGGCTTTCACCGAGACGATCACCAACAACGCCGTGGCCGCGATGTTGTTGCCCATCGCCATCGCCGTGGCTTGGGAAGGTCACTACAACCCCAGGCCCTTCATCATCGCCATTACTCTGGCAGCCTCCCTGTCGTTCATCACCCCAATCGGCTACCAAACCAATTTGATGGTGATGGGGCCAGGTGGATATCGGCCGGTGGATTTCCTGAAATGCGGCATACCGCTCGCTCTTGTCGTGACCGTCACCGCACTGCTGCTGATACCCAATATTTGGCCACTGGGAGCGAATGGAGAATTTGGCTTGGCGGCGGAGCTTGTCTCCCCCGCGGAGGCATACTAAAAAACTCAACCTGCAAGTCACGCGGTCCATGTAGCCGGTAAAGCCGCGTTTTTGCGTCTCGTTTCCCGTCGGAAGAGCTTCGTAATTCACATCCGGTGTCAACTGGCGAAACGACAGGCTTTGCCGGCGTCGGATCCGTTGGCAGGGGCGGAAAGGTTTGCACTTTGCGCAAAAACGCGTGAAAATGACCAAGTTTCTTTGTGCTGGGCGTTCGGCACTCAATCGCCAGAGGAGTCAATGTGATGCAACGCAAACTGCTTGTCCTGGGAATTACCTGTGTCCTGATCGGGATTACAATCGGCAGCCTTTCTCAGCCCTTTCATGGACCGATCGATCTGGTGGCCGACGAGCCGGCGGCGACCGCGGCCGAGCTGGATCCCTCGTCGGGGGCCGATTTCACACCGGACGAGTTGGTGAACATTTCGGTCTACGAGAACGTGAACCAGAGCGTGGTGCATATCACAACTCGTGCCGTACGTTCAAACATGATGTTTATGGACGTCACTCCTATGGAAGGTTCGGGGTCAGGTTCGGTGCTGGACAAAGCAGGCCACATCCTGACCAACTTCCACGTGATTGAAGGGGCCCAGCAGATCCAGGTCACCTTGGCCAATGGCAAATCCTATGCGGCGGGCCTCGTCGGTCAGGACCCTTCGAACGACATCGCCGTGCTGAGAATTGAAGCCACCGGCGAAGAACTGCAGCCGATTACCATGGGTGATTCCGAGCGGCTGAAGGTGGGACAGAAGATCTTTGCCATCGGCAACCCGTTCGGGCTTGAACGAACGTTGACGATGGGGATTATTTCGAGTTTGAACCGCACGCTCATGTCCCGCAATAGCCGCACGATCAAATCGATCATTCAGATCGACGCCGCCCTGAATCGAGGTAATTCCGGGGGTCCGCTCCTGGATAGCCACAGCCGCTTCGTCGGCATGAATACGGCGATCTTCAGCAGCACGGGTGAGAATACTGGCGTCGGTTTTGCAATTCCGGCGAACACGGTCAAACGTGTCGTTCCACAGCTGATCAAAGACGGCCAGGTGACGCGCGCGGACCTGGGAATTGCGCGCGTTTACCAGCGCGACGATGGCTTGCTGATTGCCGCTCTGACACCCGGTGGCCCGGCCGAACGTGCCGGCCTGCAAGGCTTCCGACTTGTCAAAATCCAATCGCGACGAGGACCGTACATACTCGAGCAAACGAAGATTGATCAAAGCCAGGCCGATCTGATCATTGGACTGGACGGCAAACGCATCCAAACGGTGGATGAGATGCTGACGTTGGTGGAGCAGAAGAAGCCGGGTGACCGGGCCTTGGTCAGCGTCATTCGCGATGGGCGGCAGGTGGACATTGAGGTGGTGCTTGGCGCGTCCGAGTAGTGACCAGCGCTCGCGCCCGTTGTGGGAGGTAGCAGGACCCCCGGTTCGGGCCATCGGCTGAGCCGAAACCTGTCCATTTTCTTGGGGTTTAATTTTTGTTAAGGCGCAGGGCCTGCGCGGTGAGTGCATTGGCAGTAGATGAATCCGGGTCGGGCAACGATAATAGAATGCACCACCGCTCGGTTGGCAGGGGCCCGTCGACCAACGGTCGCTCAACTGTTGCCAGAGATACGCGCTTTTGCGATTATGGAGCATGGAGTGCAGCCCAACGGCTGGCCAGGCAGCCGCCGCGGCCTCGCCACGGTTAAACCCCTCATTCGAGAACAAGTAGTATCATGAACATCATCCCCATTCCCAGAGCCTGTGGTTGGATGAGTTGGTTGTTGTTGGTGCTGATCGCCGCCGGGGACCCCCTGCAGGCTCAGCCGCCTGGTCGGGACCGTGGGGGACGAGGCGACCGTGGGGGCGACCGCGGCTCAATGCGTGGTGGACCCGGTTTTCCGGGTGGTCCCGGTGGACCGGGTTTTCCGGGTGGACCGGGCGGCATGCGGGTTTTCGGTGGACCGGGCGGTTCTGTGCCGGGTGGTCCCGGTGGGCCGGGTGGCATGCCCGGCGGACCGGGTGGCATGCCCGGCGGACCGGGTGGCATGCCCGGCGGACCGGGTGGAGGCGCATCGTCGTTTTTGTCCCGGATGGATACCAACGGCAACGGCATGTTGGATCCCGAGGAAAGCGAAGGGCGCGCCCGCATGTTCCTCGATCGCATTGCCGGCGAGGCAAAACTGGACCTCTCACGCCCGGTGCCACTGGATGCGATCAACCGTGCCTTTGAAGAGATGCGCAACCGGCGGGCCGAGGAGATGGGGGGCGATCGATCGCGCGGTGACGATCGTGGACGGGATCGAGGCGAGGACCGGGGAGGTAGCCGCTCGTCGTCGCAGGGACAGGCCAATTTGGCACCCTTGGTGCCGGGGTTTGGTGAACCGGATTTGTTTGATCCGGTACCTGGTTTTGGTGACTTGGGAGAACGTTTCGCGGTCACGATAGAGGAGGCGGACCTGCAAGAGGCGACGCGTACCATGGGGCGCAACGATGCCAATAGAGACGGGGTGCTGGACGGTGATGAAATTCGCAATGGACGGTGGGGAGAGGACCCGCTGCAAACCGACCGCAATCGTGACGGCAAGCTGACACTCAACGAACTCGCTCTGCGTTATGCGGTTCGACGCGGCGAGCGCGAGGGCAGCAGTTCCAGTCGTTCGCGAACCGCCAGTCGCAGCACGTCGTCGCGCGGTTCCAGCAGTGCGCCGAGCCGACCATCTTCGGGCGACAACAACAACCAAAATCGTATGATCGAAATGATTTTCGGACGTTACGATAGCAACCGCAATGGCGTGCTCGAAAAGGATGAATGGGGCTCGTTCCGGTCCGACCCCTCGGGTTATGACACGAACAAGGACGGCAAGATCACGCGTGAGGAGTTTACTGCCGCCATGGCTGGCCGGTTCGGTGGACGGGGACGCGGTGGTGGAGACGACGCAAGCTCCGATCGATCGCGGTGGTTCTCACGTCGCGACGGAGGAGAGGATAACGGCGAGGGTGGTGGAGGCGGGCGTCCGGGATCCTCCGCCGTCGCGTCGGGCCGAAAATCGTACCGTGTGGCGAGCGCGACAGAACGTTTATCCGCTTTCGAGGGTCTGCCCGAATGGTTCGCACGCTCGGATGCCGACGGTGATGGTCAAGTCCGGATGTCTGAGTACGCCACTTCCTGGTCTGACGACGTGGTGGCTGATTTCAGCCAGTTTGACCTCAACGGTGATGGAATCGTCACCCCCAAGGAGTGCCTCAATGCCGTCAACGCGGGCGCCGTGCAGGGTGCTGCTTCGTCATCCGCGATGGCGTCGAGCTCGCGCGAGAGCAGCGTTGGAGGCCGAAGAGACCGGCGATCTTACTCCAGCAGGGGGGGCGGCGATACCACGGTTTCGTCCAGTTCGCCGGCAGCGGACACCTCCAGTTCGGCCGCGAGTCCAGCCACAGCGGCGCAGGTGGCGTTTCGGCTGCCTACGTCAAGTATGCGGTGGGTGTGATTAAGAAGTACGACTCGAATAACGACGGAGTACTGCAGGCAGACGAATGGTCAAAAATGAACAAGGATTATTCGTCTGCGGACGCCGACAATGATGGTAAGCTGACGCCGGCGGAGCTCGGTGCCGCGTTCTCGAAGGGCGGCTAAGGGGCAGCGTGCAGCACAAACAGCGCTTCGGTATAAATGTTCCCGCCAAAGAGCTCGCCGTCGGAGGCCATTTCGCCTCCCTGAAGGCCGGGCATTCGCGGTGTCTTTCCGCCCATCCCCGTCAAAGCTGTCACAGGGGCGCCGCCCCAGGCGGGCGAGAGCACCAGCCGATGGGCCACGGCGCCATTTCTCGGCAGACGATTTTCCGCGGTTCCCAGCTCGATCGGCGCGGCAATTCCGGCTAACTGCTGCAGTTGCCGGAAGACATTCAGATCCTCCGGTTTCGTCACCAAGTCCATTGAAATATCCGTTGTAACGCGGGCAAAATATTTCTCGTTCTGCTGCATGTCGCGCCAGAGACGGTCAATCGCGCCGCCACGCGCAGCACACGAACACGAGTGCGAATTCGCGGCGATGAGGATCCTCTTCATCCGGCTTGGCGTTGGGGGGCTTAGGGCGGTCTTCCAGGGGTTCGAAGTAGCGGCTCTTGAGCAGCGTGTTTTCCAGATCCGGCCGTGCCTGGATATTCGCGTCGAAAGTCACGCCATGAGCGGCCATCGCTTGCTCAAAACCACCGTTTTCCCAACCAGCCCGAGTCAGCTGAACGTCGATCACGAACAGCATCTTCAGCGTGCCGAATGCTGCGGCGTTCGGTGGTGTTTTGAAGTTCGCAGGTTCCGCAGCCGGACTTGACGCGACGCGATCCCCAGGGCGGGGCAACAGGCTGGCAGCGGGCAGCACGGAATCACCAATCGCGTCAGCGGAGCGTTGATCAGCAGGCACGAGGACTTTCATCGTGTTTTCACTCACGGGGCCTGCGGCAACAGACGGATATGGACTCCTTCGCCCAGCGGTCGCATCGTCTGACGCTTCCTCGGCGCTGAGTACGTTCGGAGCCACTTGCTTGGTCCGCCTGCGATCGTCGTCAGATCGGTTGGCGGCGGCCTCTGGTGCTCGCCGATCGTCAACCGGAGTTGTGCCCGGGCGGTCCACCAATTCCTCTTCCTGCTGCGGGATCGATGGCTTTGGTTGAAGCTTCGCCAGTGGACGGGCGCCGCTGCCATGACTGCCGGACGGGCGTGAATCAAAGACACCGCAAAAAACGGCGATCAACGTCACCGCAGCGATGGTTGCGACCGCCGAGGCGGCCGTTGGCCAGCCCCTCAACCAAGAGGATCTGGAAGGATGTCCGACCTGGTCCACCGAGGGGAGTCCAACGTCAGTTTCTCTCAACGAGGATTCGGCCTGTCGTGCTGCCGAAAGAATTCGCTGCGGAAAATGCTCGTCCAGTCGGTAGGTTGGCAGCAATTTCAGCTCGCTGGCGACGGAGCGCATGCCATCGAGCGTGCGACGGCACGTGTCACTCGTTGCCAGCAATTGTTCGACTCGAGCGCACTCGTCGTCTGGCAACTCGCCGTCCAGATAGGCACTGAGCAATTCATCTGTGTATTCTTGATCCTGCTGATTCATGTACTTTACGCGTCGTGTTGCGGTTGAGCTTCTCGCGTCTGGATCGGATCGCCTTTGTCAGCCTGCCATCAGGTGTCTGAGCCAACTCCAGGCCGCGCGGGCCGCTCACAAAACGTCGTCGCCAGGAGCACGATCCGCTGTCGGCCAATGCCACCGATCCCACAATAGGTGCCTCTATCGCATGCCTTGCTCTGTTGCCGCACAATCTGGGCAAAACGCGTGCCGGACAGTTTCCAAAATCGCCTCAGGCGAGCTGGGAGTGCCCCGAGATCGCAAGTGGATTTGACCCGCAGGCATGACCAGACCCCCCCTCTGGAGAGGTCGTGTCACACCCGCGAAATGCCGGCCGTGTTTGCCACATCACCCCCATCTTGGTGCCGCAGTCGATGGATGTCAAACCTTTTGCGCACCGCGTGGCAAAGTGGCGCGTGACGAAGGCGCCGCGCGGCGGGTGAGGCATGAAACAAAGACCCGGATGAGTTGTGTAAACAACTGCCGCTGCGAATTTTACCGCGATGCAGGAGGTTCTTCCGAGGATGCCATGTAATCGGCGATCCAGGTCTCTAGTTCTTCGAAGTCCACTGGTGGAAGTCGGTACAAATCGGGCCGCAATTGAACGGCATCTTTAATGTAGATGTGAGTAATGTCTTTTTGGCTCTTATCTGTATTCCAGTTGATCAGAATTCGAATGCAACGAGGAAGGCTGTCGCTCACAGCGATCTCGTTGGTGCAAAGCAAGGGCACTTCGAGCCAGCCGAGTTGCACGCGGCAAGGGCAGGAAATTCAGCGTCCAGATCGGTGGTGACACTGAAAATCGCGCTGCCCACGTCATCCGCTTCGATGTTGTTACAACGAATCATGAGGGCCAACAATTGGCGGGCTCCGCGAAGGATGGCCTCACGCGAGTTTTCCTCGACGGAAGTTGCACCTCGCACACCTCGACACATCATGGCGCACCCCTTCATGGAAAGCGAAAGCAAACTTCACACGGTCTGACCCCCCTAAGGATCGGGGGAAAGATAACTTCACCTAGTTCCCTCGCCCCTTTGGGGAGAGGGTAGGGTGAGGGACTAGCAAATCTGGAAGTTATTTCTCCCCGGTTCCTAAGTTACCGGCAAACTCGGGCGGCGTGTAGGGTAACACACGGATTTCCACGCGCGTCTTGCAGGGCGCTGACAGGGCCTCTCAATCCTCTCGATTGGGCCGATCGTTGGGGTTTCAGCGGACGCTTTCGCGGGGTCGTATCCGGCGGCTGCCACGCGGGACCATGGCGACGCGCGACACGCAAGTCAGTCAGCAGGATTGGAGGCACCTGGTTCACGTATTTTACTGAAAGTGCAAGCCTTCCCGCCCCTGCTAACGGATCCCACGCCGCAAAAGTCGGTGATTTCGCCCATCTGCGACGGACGTGAATTACGAACCCTTTGCGCGGGAAAACGAGCCACGCAGATGCGGCTTCACCGGCTCCATGGACCACGTGATTTGCAGTTTGGGTATTTTATTCGCAGCACTCCTCCAGAGCGCGTAAATTCAGGGCCGAATTACTCCAGTAAATCGCCGGGATATGTCGAGAATAGGTGGACACACTCACCACACGGGCGCGAACACCCGTCGGATCGAAGAGGACGAACAGCCCGTTCAAAGGTGACTCGCTGTCGGTCGCTTTTGCATCGGATGCCGGCCGAGACGACCCCCAACGGCGAGCGGCAGATGGTGAGCCAAAACGGGGTCCCGGAGCCTATGTTCCGTTGGTCTTTCCCAGTCGCGAAAGTGTCACCAGTCGTTCGGCACGAGCCAATCGGCACGACGCAGCCCGATTATGGCCCTGTTGCGAGTGTAGTGGAAATTTATTCCGCAGGCCGTTGACAGCGAAACGACTTCCGCTATCATTTGAAATCCTCGGGCAACGAATGTTGCTCGGTGATGTTCTTTGACAATTTGGCAGATCTTTTCTGAAACCTCGTTTAATCGAGAGTTAGCCAAGCAAGAGATTGTGCTTTTAAGGCTAGATGCTCCGCTGGACCAGCGGGGCGTCCGATGGTTTCAAGCCATCAGTTGACGTTGCTCAAAAACCGGCTTCCAGTTACGGCTGGCAGGTCGGCGACAAGCATAAACAATTGAAGGGTTTGATCCTGGCTCAGAATGAACGTTGGCGGCGTGGATTAGGCATGCAAGTCGTGCGGAAAGGCTCCTTCGGGAGTACTCGAGCGGCGAAAGGGAGAGTAACGCGTGGATATCTACCCTCGGATCTGGGATAGCGGCGGGAAACTGCCGGTAATACCGGATAACGTCTCCGGACCAAAGGTGTGATTCCGTCCGAGGATGAGTCCGCGTCCTATTAGCTTGTTGGTGGGGTAATGGCCTACCAAGGCTATGATGGGTACCGGGTGTGAGAGCATGGCCCGGCTCACTGGGACTGAGACACTGCCCAGACACCTACGGGTGGCTGCAGTCGAGAATCTTCGGCAATGGGCGCAAGCCTGACCGAGCGACGCCGCGTGCGGGATGAAGGCCTTCGGGTTGTAAACCGCTGTCAGAGGGGAGGAAATGCATGAGGGTTCTCTCTCATGTTTGACCTATCCTCAGAGGAAGTACGGGCTAAGTTCGTGCCAGCAGCCGCGGTAATACGAACCGTACGAACGTTATTCGGAATCACTGGGCTTAAAGAGTGCGTAGGCGGCCTGGAAAGTTGGGTGTGAAATCCCTCGGCTCAACCGAGGAATTGCGCTCAAAACTACCAGGCTTGAGGGAGACAGAGGTGAGCGGAACTAATGGTGGAGCGGTGAAATGCGTTGATATCATTAGGAACACCTGTGGCGAAAGCAGCTCACTGGGTCTCTTCTGACGCTGAGGCACGAAAGCTAGGGGAGCGAACGGGATTAGATACCCCGGTAGTCCTAGCTGTAAACGATGAGCACTGGGTTGAGGGGACTTCCACATCCTCTCGGCCGTAGCGAAAGTGTTAAGTGCTCCGCCTGGGGAGTATGGTCGCAAGGCTGAAACTCAAAGGAATTGACGGGGGCTCACACAAGCGGTGGAGGATGTGGCTTAATTCGAGGCTACGCGAAGAACCTTATCCTGGTCTTGACATGCTTGAGAATCCTCTCGAAAGGGAGGAGTGCCCTTCGGGGAGCTCTTGCACAGGTGCTGCATGGCTGTCGTCAGCTCGTGTCGTGAGATGTCGGGTTAAGTCCCTTAACGAGCGAAACCCTTGTCCCTAGTTGCCAGCGGGTCATGCCGGGGACTCTAGGGAGACCGCCGGTGTTAAACCGGAGGAAGGTGGGGATGACGTCAAGTCCTCATGGCCTTTATGATCAGGGCTGCACACGTCCTACAATGGATCGTACAAAGGGAAGCGAACTCGCGAGAGCAAGCAAATCCCAAAAAGCGGTCCTCAGTTCGGATTGCAGGCTGCAACTCGCCTGCATGAAGCCGGAATCGCTAGTAATCGCGGGTCAGCATACCGCGGTGAATGTGTTCCTGAGCCTTGTACACACCGCCCGTCAAGCCACGAAAGTGGGGGGTCGACGAAGTCGCCGAGCTAACCCGCAAGGGAGGCAAGCGCCGAATCGAAACTCCGCGATTGGGACTAAGTCGTAACAAGGTAGCCGTAGGGGAACCTGCGGCTGGATCACCTCCTTTCTAAGGATCAGCAATCATCGTCTGGTGACAGATGGTGATTTACAGTGGACATAGTTCTCTTGCTAACAGAAAAGAAGGTTGTCGCCTTCGGGCTATCACCAGCTGCCAAATTGAAGAAGACGAAGCCCGCTCAGGTTAAGCCTGCCTGAGCGGGTTTTTTATTGCGCGGCCAGGGAGGGGCGAACGTTGGGCAATGCGCTGATTTCGGAAAGCGATGCAGGTGACGAGGACATCGCGTCTGCTGAACGGCGAACGAACGTTGAACGTCGAACGTCCAACTTCGAATCCAGGTGAGGGAATCCTGAAGCGTCAGGATGCACCGAAGCGCTAGCGGCAGCCGGTTCCCAAGACACAACGCGCGACTCCCCGGCCTGAATCCTGGTCCCCTGGCCCGCCTCTATTCGACGTTCGAAGTTCGCCCCCCGCAGTGGAGGATGCTCACGGCAGGCGCCATCGCCCACCCGCAGCAGCTACCTCGATATGCGACACTCCTGCCAACCGCACCTTGCGGCTTACACCTCCCACCGAACCGTTCTGCCTATCAACGGATCGTCCTCCGACGCTGGAAAGCGGCCCCTGATTCTGATAGTCTTGCAGTTTCCACTTGGTGCGACTCTTCAAAGGAACGTGTTGATGAAACAGCCGATTGCGGGCGTTGTGCCATCCGACGCGGCGGAAACAACCATCATGACGGTGTGGCCTTCGATCGCCGTCTACAAATCCGGCCAGTTTCTGGGAAGGCTCTGCGAGATCAAGTGGCCAAAGGTTTACATTTTCCGGCTGGGCTATCTCTTCGCGCTGCTGTCTATCCCACACGCGGTCTTCCTCTATTTCTGCCGCATTGCTCCTCGAATCGGAATCCGCTACCGGCTAACCAATCGCCGAGTGATTATCGAACGCGGGCTCAACGGAATGGGAGAATCGGCGATTGGATTGGAGGAATTCGACACGATTCAGATCGTGGTCCAGCCAGGACATGAGTGGTATCCGGCCGGGGACTTGGTTTTCTTGCGTGACGGCACCGAGGTTTTTCGCCTTGGCGGCGTATCTCGTCCCGAAGGATTCCAACAGGTCTGCCTGAAAGCCCACCTGGCGTTCTGCAGCGTGGCCGAAGTCCAGCGGCAGCAACAGCCAACGCCGCGCGCCGTGGCATAGCCAACGTAAACGCAGCGTACAGCTCTGGCCCTCAGAAGAATGGGGACAGGGACATTTTTCTCGGCAACGCAGGCAGACTGGGCAAGGGGCTGATTCGTGGGGGTCGAGGTGATTGGGAGCGGAATGACGCATATGTGTCACAATATTGGAAAGGCCAAGAACGGAAGCGGCAACGTGCCACTCAATCATTGCCGCGTTCCAACGGGAGGAAGGCAGCACAAACGACTCACCCGACTGCAACGAGAAGACCCGATTTGAGCAGTGTGGGGCTGCGACACGCTTTCCACTGCCGCGGTGGAACGTCGGTCCACGCTTCACACTGCGTGCTTTGCGCGGCGTTGAGTCAAGACGTGTGCACGTTGTGATAAGTGTTCCTCTGAATCAACACGCGTCTTCGCACACAGTGGCACGAAACGGGAAACGGGGCCACGCCACCTCTTGTGGCAAAGTGAAAGGACGATAGATCTCAGTCTGATGGTTGTGGCGAGTCAACAAATGGCCGGTTCGCACGGAGCGGAGCGCCACGCAGCCCACCATCATAGCCCCGGACAAGGCCCTCGGCGTCAACATAAAGGAGCTTTCGACGGTCGGGAGAAATGGCAACTTTGTTCCATTTGCCATTCCCAGTCAAGGCAAGCCGCTCACGGGGGTCCCCTATCGGTTGCAATGCCGGGCCGTTTGGACGATCATGGTGCCCTGGTGAATCTGGGTTGAGTTTCCTCCACCGATGATGCTGGTGGCACTTTACGGGGTGGGCGTCCGTCACTCATGAATGGCCGTCATCGTGCGCCAGTCGTTGACAACGCTTCGTGAACCGTGACGGTTCACGGCGCAGGGCTACGGCAGCCCTGCTTCGCAAGAGTCATGTCGGCTCACTGCTGTCTCGATAACCAGATTGCGCGATTCACCGCGGACGACCCCGCTTCGTTTGTCAGAATCGCACGACTCTGCTTGAGCCGGCTGCAACGTTTCCAAGAGTGTGAATGAGCCTGACGCTATGCGCGCCGCGTGACTCACAAGCCATTCTTTCCCCAAAACCCCTACTCGATTGATGGCAGGAAAGTCAACAGTGATTGTCCCCCCGAAGACCAACGGTAACGCTGACTCTCGGCGTAGAAGACGGCGACGTGACAGGCAAGGCGTCAATCACCTCACACGTTCCGGTTGTCTGAGGCAGCCCATGTTTCCGGAGAAACTGGAGCCCAGGACATCGCCCGGCTCGCTGTTGGTTTTGGGTGGTCTCACTGGGCTCGCGACCGGCGCGGCAGTGAGCGACCTCTTTCACTCCGCATTCCTGGTAGAAGGTGCGGACGTGTCTCACGCGCAGGGTCCCACGTCCGACTTGCGGCTTACTCACAGGACGCCAGGTCGCGGTGCTGCGGTCGCGATGCGAAGCCTGTTGGACCTTGACCATACCGGAGAGCAGCAGGTGGTACGGGGGCAACGCGACGTTGCTTTCGCACGGCATCAGAGCTCTCAAGACCCACCGCCAAGGGATGAAGCGCTAAGTTTTTCGTATGACGTGGGACATGGAACTCTCGACCTGCTGGAGCACGATGTGCTGGCTACTGCGATGACGTCACGTGACACGCCGTCGCAGACAATGCAGAACGCGACGGCAAACCGAAGCCCACTTTCAGATTCCGGTTCGAGCGTCAGTGCGTTTCCGGAAACTGTACCCAGGGCGGCATTCACGCACTCCGCTCCAGGAAGTCCCCATGCTCTCACACCGCCGAACGATTCCTCCGCGTTGCCAGCGCCCTTCCATTTCAGAACTCGACGATCGCATCCCTGCTGCCGCCACAGGCCACGACGGTGGTAGGCCTACCGGGCGATCCAGAGCCCCCATCGACATTTCCGACCGAGCCCCTCGTCCCCGACCTGCCAGCCAACAAAGAAGCCCAAGAACAAGGGCACGCAGCGGTCAAACCGGATTCTGTGTCCCCGTCTCGCAGCCTCGTGGTAACTCAAAACCTGGGTTTCGACAAAGGCCTGACGCCGTGGACAGTAGGCATAGAAGGGGGCAGCCAGAACGGCATGGGCAGTGTTACGTCCGGATCCGCTGTGCTGAAGGAGGGCGATTCGTTTCTGGTCGGTCTTCAACGCAGCTTCCCGATCCAATCCGCCGAGGCGCAGGATTGAATTCAGTTACGAAGCTTCCTTCGATACTTCCTCGGAGAACTTGATCAAAGATGCATTTGAAGTTGCTCTGGTCGACGACCAAGGGCAGTCAATGGTGTATACGATTGGGCCAGAATATAATTCGTTCTTCAATCACACGGAGGGCGTTGCCACGGCTGCAGCTGCAGGCGTCGAATTCGAACGAGAGGGAGACATCTACCATGTGGCGCTCGACCTTGATCCTGTCTACGAAGGCGAGCAAGCCACGCTCGTTTTTCGCCTGATCAACAATGACACCGATAACGAGACTTCCGTGCACATTGAATCGGTCGATGTGGTCGGTGATTGCGACTGCTGCCGGTGGCAAAACCCGGTGGCACCGCTCGACACCAATCGGGACACCGTGATCAGTCCGATTGACGTGTTGTTGATCGTCAATCAGATGAACAGCGAGGGAGCGGGACCGGTCCCGGAGTTATTGAGCGAACGAGTGCCGCCGCCATTTTACGATGTGAACTGTGACAGTTACATCTCGCCGCTCGACGCCCTGCTGATCGTCAACCACCTGAATAGTCGGGCGGGCGGAGAAGGCGAACAGTCCGTCCAATTGCAGGTAACGCCACTCACGCAAGACGGTCAATTGTTTGTGCAGGAGCGCGCCAAATTCTGGGTCGTCGACAGCGCTTCAGACCAGGCCTTTCGTTACGACGAGGCAGGAATGGGCCTGGGGTCGTTCTCGACCGCGGACACTTCGCAAGATGCTCGAGGGATCACGAGCATAGTGACCGGAGACGTCTACTGGATTGTGGACGAAACCAATCAGCAAGTGGCGGTTTACGGTCAAGGAGGTCGCCATGTCGGCAACTGGAAGGCTCTCGACCTGGTTGACCCGCAGGGCATCGCTACCGACGGCACTGATATCTGGATCGTTGATGCGCACCAGAGACAAGTGATGCGCTACGCCGCGGCCGCGTGGCGCATGACCGGGACGATGTCCCCGACTGACAGGTTTTCGCTTGACCCTGAAAATACAAGTCCTACGGGTATCACCACGGACGGCCATACACTCTGGGTGAGCGACGAAGGTGCGCGTCAAATCTTCACTTACAATCGCGACGGCAAAGTCCTGGGTAACTGGGAACTGGATCCTCGCAACGCGCACCCCTCCGGCCTCACGATCGACCCAAGCGGTGGCGACAGCATATGGGTCGTCGATCGTGAGGCCGACGCGGTGTACCACTATCCGGACACCACGTCTCGGCGACACGGTGCCGCAGCGGCCACGATCGCCTTTTCCCTGGCGGAGAGTAACTCCTCTCCCGAAGGGATTGCGGATCCGCCGCCGAGTCTTGATCTTGTGAGCCCGGCAGATGGCCACGCTGTTGGGGCAGGTGAAACGGTGCTTATTACTGGCAGCGCCAATGCAAGCGACACCGCCGCCGAGTTGATGACCGTGACCATCAACGACCGCCCGGTCGATGCCGTAGACACGTCGGGCCGATTCTTTCATGCGGTCAACACCCGGCCCGGACGAAAACGAGTTCCTGGTATCGGCGATTGATTCGTTGGGCCAAAGCTCCGATACCACTTTGATCGTCAGCGGCCAGCAGTGGACGGACGACGAAGTTGCCTTCGATTTGCTCGCGGATGTTAGCGACAGCTTGATCGCCGAGTACGGGCTTACGTCGCTCAACGACGACACGGGCGTGCTCTACACGCACGTGGCGATTCGCAATACTGGCGGCTATCACGTTGACACTCCCTTGCTGATCGGGGTCACCAATATGAGTGACCCAACCGTGAAAATCCGAGGCTTTGACGGTTTGACGCCCAACGGAATCCCCTATTTCGATTTCAGTGACATGGTCGACCCCATGTCACTCGAGCCGGGGGACATTTCCAGCTCGGGCACCGTATCGTTTTACAACCCGGAACGTGGTCAATTCAGCTACGAACTGGTCGTGTTGGGAAGCCTCAATACATCCCCGGCGTTTGTTTCAGTACCGGATGTCGAGAAGATCGCAGGCAGACCGTACTCCTACGATGCCGAGGCCACAGACGTTGACGGCGACACATTGACATACTCACTTGTCGCGGGACCGACCGGGGCGACGATCGAACCGACAACTGGCAAAGTAAGTTGGCATCCGCAGCCGGAACAGATCGCGGTGGCCAATCCCGGATTCGAGGATCCGCCGCTGGCCGATGGGACACTGCTGGCCGATGACGTGCCCGGCTGGGTGCTCTCGGGCAACGGCGGTGTTCAGAACCCGTCCGCCACATCGTATCCCGAAGGAGTCGTGCCCGAAGGCGCGAACGCTGTCTTTGGCGATGACGCAACAATATCGCAAATACTCACTGCGACCCTGTCGCCCAACACCGATTACAAGCTCCAGGTTGACGTCGGGTTACCTTTGGACGCGCCCCATTTCCCGGGCTACTCGTTGCAGCTTTGGGCCGGAGGTCGGTTGCTTGCTGAAGACTCCTCACCGATACCTGCTGCCGGCACTTTCAACATCTCAACGGTCGAGTATTTTGCACCGTTTACAGACACTCAGCTTGGTGAACCACTGGAAATTCGCCTGGTGTCGTACGGGGACCGGATTCACTTCGACAACCTGCGGCTTTCGGCGGCCGAGCGGTTTCAGGGAAACCACGGCATGGTGCTGCGCGTGCAGGACGGTCGCGGCGGATCGGCTGAACAACACTACACGTTGTCGGTGATTGAGCCGCCGCCGAACCGTCCGCCCGTATTTACGTCCGTTCCGATCGTTGAAGCCACGGTGAACGGTGCGTATGCCTATGACGCCGTTGCCAGGGATGCGGACGATGACCCGCTTTCCTTTTCGCTTGTGGCTCGGCCGGCAGGCATGACTGTCGATACCGACACCGGGTACCTTCGATGGACTCCGATTGGCGATCAGGTGGGCGTCCATCACGTTGACCTGGAGGTCTCTGACGGTCGCGGTGGCATGGCCGTCCAGTCCTTTGAGATTATGGTCGTGGGAGAGCCGGGGAACCACGCACCGGTGATCACGACAGAGCCAAAGACGGTCGTGGCGGCAGGCGAAAAATACCGATATGACATGGACGCCTTCGACCCGGACGATGATCCAGTGACCTATTCGTTGACGGACGGTTCGGAAGGCATGACGATTGACCCGGAAACCGGCGTCATCGCCTGGGACCAGCCACAAGGATTTGGCACGGCGCTGGACTTTGATGGAGTGGATGATTACATCGAAGTGCCCCATAGCCCCAGCTTGGACTTGACAGGTGACTTCACCATCTCGCTGTGGTGCAAACCGATGGCGCCGGGCAACGGCTACTTCGTCCTGCTGGAAAAGCGAGGCCCTCAGGCCGGAGAGGCCACGGTGCCGTTTAGTGTCTTCATGGACTACACGTCCGGCCGCTGGGGTTCGCTTGGGTGGATCATCGGCGACGGTGGTGATCAATACGCCCAATACTGGGCGGAGGATTTCTTTACGGGTGAATACGGCAAATGGGTGCACGTTGCCGTCACCTTGGAAGACACAGAGGTCCACGCCTACAAGAACGGAGCACTCGTTTTTGAGGGAGAATACACCGGCACCCGAGTGAGCAACAATGCTCCGCTGCAGATCGGGAGATACTATGACACAAGCCATGATTACCACTGGACAGGCGAGATTGATGAAGTGCGGATGTGGAACGTGGCTCGGACGGCGGAAGACATTCTCCACGACCATGACCGGCTGATCGATCCCGCTTCTCCCGGCCTGGCAGCCTATTGGCGGTTTGACGAGGGAGAAGGAAACCAAATAACTGACCTGACGGGGTTGGTCAACGACACTACGCTTGGCGGAGATGGTGAAGGTACTGATGCTCCGCGTTGGGCGTGCCGGCAATCCTGCCAATCCGGACTTGTTTGCCGACTCCGTGACCTTCTACGACGGGTTCTTTTACCCTCAGGACTGGGAGTTCATCGACTTCAGCTATGGCCAAGGAGGATGGTCGGCCACAGGGCAGATCGCATCAGGCGGGAATCCCGGCAAGTACGCCCACATCCAGGTGGGTTGCCACGATGCCCTGCCCGGCGACAGTTCGTGGTTCAAGCGATTTCACAAACTCAACGGGGCGATCTACGATCCTGGCGAGACTGGAGCGATCTTTTCGATCGACTATTCATACGACCACCGGGGCGACTCGATCCCTGCGAGCCTGTCGCTCCTGCAAGACGGCAAAGTCTACTACACGTATGGAGCCGCAGACAAAGACGCCACCTGGCGACACTATCGCTTTGCCGGTCTCCAGGCAAGCGACTTCCTACTGGTCGATCCGGACAGCAGGTACCAGTCTCAAACAGATCACCCTGATTTTTCCGCGAACGCGTCCCCGATCCACTTTGGGTACGTGATGGCGACCGGCACACAAAGCACCGGGTATTCAGATTGGATTTCTATTGACAACTGGATGGTCCGCATCAATCCCGCGGTTGATATTACGCCATCGATCGTGGTAACCGATGGTCGCGGAGCAACCGACAATCAGTCATTTCAGATAGATGTTCTGGCCCCTGGAGAAATCCGAGGGTTCGTGTTTGACGATGTGGCCCAAAACGGTGTCCTGGATCGAGGTCACGTCCTGCTGGCAACGTCATCTCTCGGTCCACACCGTTACGATATCGCGACCGGTGTGCTCATCGAAGTATTGCCCGGCGGAAGCACGACAATCGATGCGGAAGGGCGCATGTACGTCGCGGACTACTCAGAACACCTGGTCTCTCGATATGACGGAAGGACAGGAGAATTTCTCGACGTGTTCGTGCAGCCGGGTAGCGGCGGCCTGAATACACCACGCTGTCTTGCCTTCGGCCCGGACGGGCACCTGTACGTGAGTAGCGATACTAGCCAGAAGATACTGCGATATGACGGGCAGACCGGCGCGTTCATTGACATCTTTGCGTCAGGGATCCGGGTCACTGCCATGGAGTTCGGCCCGGACGGCGATCTATACGCGTTTGCCGGCTACTATCCCAATTTCCTTTACCGTATCGACGGAGATACGCCCTCGATCGTTTCGTCACTCGGCGGTGCTCACTACGGTGCACATGACCTGGAATTCGGGTTAGATGGATACCTTTATGCCCCCGAGTGGATCATGAGCACGATCAAGCGTTATGACGTGGCGACAGGCGAAATGGAGATGTTCATCCCCGCCCGTTATGCGGGGCTTGCACTGCCGTATGGCATCACGTTTGGCCCCGACAACATGCTTTACGTCTCGAGCGGCGGCAATAACAGTATCCTTCGCTTTGATGCCTTCACTGGCGAGTATATCGACACCTTCGCGATCTCGGATCGCGAAGACGTTCGCTTCAAATTCCTGACCTTGCAGCCAGGCAATGTCGATACAGCGGATTCGGGCCTGCCCGACCGGACAGTCTACCTCGACGAGAACAGGAATGGCCGGCGTGAAGATTGGGAAAGGTGGACGACGACAGACCAGAACGGCCAATACTTCTTCCCAAATCTAGGTCCCGGCACCTATGTCGTTGCACAAGAGCGGCAAGATGGGTGGATTCAGACGGCACCAGTCGGCCGAACTTACGAGGTGACGGTTTCTGCGGGTGAAGCCATCTACAACCTCGACTTCGGCAACTTCCAAAGCGATGAGACGCCGGAGAACCGATCGCCACTGTTTACCGACGATCCGCTCACTCACGCCAATGCCGCCGATCCCTATCGCTACGATGCGAAAGTGGATGACCCCGACGGAGATCCGTTGACGTTCACGCTGTCTGTCAAGCCGCAGGGGATGACGGTCGATCCACAGCGAGGCATCGTGACGTGGGTACCCACGGCCGATCAAGAGGGAGATTACAGCGTCGTGCTGCGTGTTGACGACGGTCGCGGTGGGATTGACGTGCTGGCATTTGACATCACGGTCAGCCCTATCAATCACGCCCCGATCATTGTCACCGAGCCCGTTACCAGTGTCGCACCCGACGGAACGTACCGCTATGACGTCGAAGCGATCGATCCCGACGAGGACCAGATCACCTACGCGCTGATCGAAGGTCCCGAGGGCATGAGGCTTGATGAGGCATCGGGAGTTGTGTCCTGGGATCCTCCTCAGGGATTTGGCACTGCGTTGGATTTTGACGGCGTGGATGACTATGTCGAGGTGCCACACAGTACCAGTCTAGAGCTGGAAGGTGACTTCACAGTCTCCTTGTGGTGTAAACCTGCTGCGCCTGGCGACGGCTACTACGCTTTACTGGACAAACGCGGCCCTGAAGCCGGGGAGGCCACGGTCCCGTTTACCGTCTATCTGGGTAATAGACCCGATTATGGTCATAACGATGCACTTTGGTGGATCATTGGCAGCGGAGGGAATGAATACGCGGAGTACTGGGCGGATGACTTCTTCACTGGCGAATACGGGAAGTGGGTACACGTCGCCATCACTTTGGAAGATACGACATTCCGTGTCTTCAAGAATGGCGTGATCGTTTTCGAAGCAGAATACGTGGGCCCTCGGGTCAGCAATGACGCCCCGCTCCAGATCGGGAGATACTATGACGCCAGTTGGGATACGCACTGGACGGGTGAGATCGATGAGGTGCGGGTGTGGAACGTGGCTCGGACGGCGGATGACATTCTTCACGATCACAACCGTCTTCTCGATCCCGCTTCGACCGGCCTGGCGGCCTATTGGCGGTTTGACGAGGGCGAAGGGCAGCAAACGTCTGACCTGACAGGTGCAGGGAACGACGGCACACTTGGTGGCGCTGGTGAGGGCGTTGACGTTCCTCAATGGTCGCGCGCCGGCAATCTCGCGAATCCGGATGTATTTGCGGATGCCATAACCTTCTACGACGGAACGTTTGACCCCGCCGACTGGGAAATCACTGACTTCAGCTATGGCACAGGGGGGTCGTTCAGTACCGACCGCAGTGATTCGGGCGGCAATCCGGGCCACGCCAATGCGCTGACGCTCGCCTGCAACGATGCGCCGCCACTGGGCCATTCACGGATCCGACGATTCCACCAACGCCAGGGTGCTGTCTACGATCCCGGTGAAACCGGTGCCATTTTTTCGATCGACTATTCGTATGACCATCGCGGCGAATCAATCCCTGCAGTTTTGGCGATTGTTCAAGACGGCAACTTCTATGTAACAAGCTGGCGCGGTGACAAAGACGCTGAGTGGCGTCGTTATCGCATTTCGGGTCTTCAGGCCAGCGACTTCGTTCTGGCCGATCCGGATTACCTTTACGACACTCATCCGGACGTTCACCCTGATTTCTCGGCGAATGCAGCTCCCATCCAATTCGGATACTCGTTGGTGACCGGGACATCCAGTACCGGTTACACGGATACTGTCTGGGTTGACAACTGGTCGGTCCGAGTCAATCCGGTCGTTGATGTTGTGGCAACCCTCGCGGTGACCGACGGTCGTGGCGGATTCGACCAACAGTCGTTTCCGATAGACATTCAGTACCCGGGAGAGATTCGAGGTTTTGTGTTCGACGACTTGACCGGAAACGGAGTTCTGGATCGAGGAACAGTTCTGTTGGCAATGACAACACTCGGTCCGCACCGGTACGACCTTTCTACCGGTGGACTGATCGAGGCGATCCCCAACGGAAGCACAACGACTGATACGTCAGGGCGCATGTACGTCGCAGATCTTCGAGGGCATCAGATCACACGATACGATGGGATGACGGGAGCATTCGTCGATGTGTTCGTAGAGCCTGGCAGCGGAGGACTGACGGACCCGCGCCATGTCGCATTTGGCCCGGACGGCCATCTTTATGTGAGCACAAGCCTGAGTCTGCAAATACTCCGATTTAATGGAGAAACGGGTGATTTTATCGACGTATTCGCATCAGGCGTCCGTGTCCATGCGTTTGAATTCGGCCCGGACGGCGACTTGTACGCTTCATGCGGCTATTACCCCAATTTCATCAACCGTTATGACTTAGATACCGGCTCTGTCGTTTCATCATTCGGCAGTCCCCACTACGGAGCGCATGACCTGGCGTTCGGGTTGGATGGGAACCTGTATGCGCCTGAGTGGATTATGAGTACCGTCAAGCGGTATGACGTGATAACAGGGCAAATGGAAACGTTTATACCGAGCGGACATGCGGAACTCGCATTGCCGTACGGTATCGTGTTTGGCCCGGACAACATGCTGTACGTCACAAGTGGCGGCAACAGCGATATTCTTCGCTTTGACGCGTTCCGCTGACCTATGAGTTACAGACCGGTCCCGCGGGAATGACCATGGATTCGGCGGGCCGCGTGCGGTGGCCAACCGCGATTGCTGATATTGGCACACACCCCGTCCGCCTCACCGTCGCTGATGAATACGGCGAAACGATCACGCAAAGTTTTGAAGTCACGGTGGTGCCTGATGATCGACCACCCGTGGTGGACTTGCGGTTGGAAGAGAATCCATTTCAGCTGGACTCACACCCGAGCGAACCAGACGACTGGCTGACGATTGTTGTCACAGCTGTGGATAACGTGGGCGTCGAGACCGTTTCAGTCACGGTTGACGGGAAGGTGGTGGAGCTGGATTCCACCGGCCGAGCGCGCGTCGAGTTTGACACGCCGGGCGTGTTTCAAGTGGTGGCCACAGCCATTGACAGAGCCGCCAACCTTGCCGAAGCCACTGAAGAGCTGACGGTCATCGATCCGTACGACGCTGAGGCACCGACACTGGTACTAATCACTCCCGCGCCGGGCGATGTGATCGGTACGTCAGTGGATATTGTTGGGACTGTCGATGATCAGCACGTAGACTACTACACGCTATCCTACGCACCGATAGGCGTCGGCTCCTTCACCGAGTTTTCTCGAGGAACCACGCCCGTCATCGATGGCGTACTGGGTCGGTTCGATCCGTCGGGTTTAGCCAACGATACCTACGTGCTCGCACTCTACGCACAGGATCTCAATGGCCACTCGTCAAGGATTAAGCACGTGATCGACGTCGCAGGTGAAGTGAAGCTAGGTAACTTCACACTGTCGTTTACCGATCTGACCATCCCCGTCTCGGGGATCCCCATTGTCGTCACGCGGACCTACGACACACTCAATTCCACAGAGCAGGGCGAACTCGGCTATGGTTGGACGCTGGAAGTGCGAGACACGGATTTGCGCACCAGCGTACCAAGGACGGGCATGGAAGAGGACCTGATCTACAACGAATTCTACTACGACGCTCGTGTCTTCGTATCCACTCCCGGCCAGCAGCGACAGGGCTTTTCCTTTCAACCACAACCGGCGCCCGGGTTCAAGGGTTCGCTGCTGGGACTGTGGGAGCCCGTCTTCCAACCCGATCCGGGCGTGACAAGCATGCTGTCTGTCGAGCCCACATACCTGGCAGTGACCGACGACGGACTCTTTGTCGATTGGACCACACACCTTCCCTACAACCCAAGCAGCCCGCTGTTTGGTGGAACCTACACGCTCACCACGAAGGAAGGTCTCAAGTACCGCATCGACGGCAACACGGGCGAGGCGAATCGCATCTCCGATCGGAACGGAAACACATTGGACTTTGCCTACAACGGGGTGTTCAGTTCGACCGGTAAGTCCGTGCAGTTCGAGCGTGATCCGCAAGGTCGTATCGAGGCGCTCATCGATCCGGCAGGGAACCGTGTGACGTACGCGTACAGCGCGGCGGGAGATCTTACGCAGGTGACCGACCGGGAAAGCCACGTTACCAGGTTCGTCTACCTCGACTCCCCGGGACATTACTTAGAAGAGGTCATCGATCCGCTGGGACGCCTGGGCGTACGCAGCGAATACGATGTGACGGGTCGACTGGTCAGGATGTTCGATGCCGAGAGCAAGTCGGTTGAGCTGATCCATGATCCCGATAATTTCACAGAAACGGTGGTCGATCAGCATGGCAACCCGACCGTTTACGAATACGATACTCTGGGCAACGTCGTCACTCAGATCGATGCTGAGGGGAGTGTGACTCGTCGTACGTACGCCGATCCTGCCAATCCTATGCTGGAAACGTCCGCAACCATCGTCCTGGAAGACGGGACTGAGTTGACTACTCAGTTCCGTTATGATGGGCGCGGCAACCTGTTGCAGGAGACCGATCCCCTTGGCAACGATACGCTCTTCACGTACGACAAGTATGGCAATGTCGTCACCACGACTGATGCGCTAGGTCATACGACTACCAATAACTACGACCAATCGGGCAACTTGCTGTCCACGACCGATGCCGGCAGAGTCACAACGACACTGAGCTATGATTCAGCTGGAAATCCCACCCAAATTGCGGTCGGCCAAAACGTAACTTGGTTCGAATACGACGCTGCGGGCAACGTCACCCGGCAGGAAGATGCCGCAGAATCCATCCGCACGTTTACTCATGACAGTAATGGCAACCAGCTCACGGAAACCGTCTCATTTGTTACCGCAAAGGGCCTGACCACAATCGTCACCGCTCATGAGTATGACGGCGAAGGACGAGTGGTCCGCACGACGACCACTCAGGATGATGTGGTGCTTTCCTCCCACCAGACGCAGTACGATGCCGTGGGCAATCGCATTTCGGAAACGGATGCCCTGGGGCGAGTAACGCGATATGTCTACGACGAGCGAGGCTTGCTTATCGCGACCATTCTGCCCGACGGCACGCCCGACGATGATGCGGACAATCCGCGCACCGCTACGCAGTACGATGCGGCAGGTAATGTGGTTGCCGAGATCGACCAACTCGGCCGCAGGACCGAGTACGAGTACGACAAGTTGGGACGCCGCATTGCCACGATCCAGCCCGATAATACGCCCCAAGATAGCACTGACAACCCTCGCACTTCCACCGAATTCGACGCGGCGGGAAACGTCGTGGCCGAAGTTGATTCGCGTGGGAATCGTACTCGTTTCGAATATGACGCTGTCGGAAACCGGATCGCCACGATACTGCCGGACGACACGCCGGAGGATGACACGGACAATCCCCGCGTCACAACGGTGTATGATGCCGCCAGTCGCCAGATCTCCACCACGGATCCGCTGGGTCGCAAGACGGTTTTTGGCTACAACGCAGGCGGCATATTGACTCACACACAATTCCATGATGGCACAACTACAATAAGCGGCTTCGATGACCAGCATCGCCTGGTATCGCGGACCGATCAGAACGGTAATACGACACGATATGAATACGACGCCTTGGGACGTCTTACTTCCGTGGTCCAATCTGTTGGTGGCCACAATGTCAGAACCGAGTACGAATATGACCAGCTTGGCAATCTCGTGGTTCAGCGCGACGCCAACGGTCACGAGACACAGTTCGAATACGATGGTCTGGGACGCCGTGTCAAGACGGTCTTGCCCGACAGCACTCCAGATGACCTGTCTGATAACCTGTTCAGCCTCGCGTCCTACGATCTGGCCGAACGAGTGGCGAGCACAGCCGATTTCAATGGCCATATAACCGCCTACGAATACGATCATCTGGACCGAGTCATCGAGAAGGATCTTCCCAGCGGGGCGGACACCTTTTTCACCTACACTGCGACGGGACAGCAAGAAACGATCGTTGACGCTCGGGGCACCACCACTTTTGAGTACGACACACGAGGCCAGTTGCTCGGCGCATCGATCCCGACGGTTCTACGATCGAGTACCAGTACGATGCGGCCGGCAACCGGATCGAAGTGACCACGACAGTTATCGGCAACGCTCCGCGCACAACCACGTATACCTATGACGAGCAGAATCGACTTCACACGGTCACCGATCCCGAGAACGGACTGACAAGCTACTACTACAACGTCGTCGGCGCACTGGAGCGGACGGAGCTTCCCAACGGCACCTATGAGACGCGCACGTACGATGATCGTGATCATTTACTGAACGCCTCCACTTTCGGACCCGATGATGCTCTGTTAGCCGGATTCAGTTACGAGTTGGACAACGTTGGCAATCGCGAATTGGTGATCGAAGACCTGGGAGATCGCACTCGCGTTGTGGACTACGCATACGACGAACTGTACCGCCTGATCGGTGAATCGATCTACGAGGACCCTGCCGATCCGACAGATCTGATCGGTGAAACCGCTGACCGGACAATCTCTTATGCATATGACGATGTCGGCAATCGACTCACTCGAGACGATTCCGCGGACGGCAGCACCAGCTACCTTTACGACCCGATGGATCGCCTGCTGGAAGAGACGTTGACGGAACTGGCTGGTGATGTGGTGAAACACACCTACGGCTACGACGCCAACGGGAACACCATATCGAAGACCAGTGTTACAAATGGCACGGTCACCAACCACGCAACGTATGGCTGGGACCCGGAGAATCGCCTCGTCGGCGCGGACACGGACGGTGACGGCACAAGCGACGTCACCTACGAATACGACGCCGACGGCATGCGTGTCGCAAAAGCTGATGCTGCCGAAGAGACAAGGTTCCTGCTGGACAAAAACCGCCCCTACGCCCAGGTCCTGGAAGAATACCCCCCCGGCGGCATCCTCCAAGTCTCCTACGTCCACGGACTCGACCTGATCTCACAGGATCGCCACGGCGACACCGGCAAGTCCTTCTACCACGTCGATGGGCTGGGCAGCACACGGGCGTTGAGCAGCGCCTCGGGCATCATCACTGATCGCTATATCTACGATGCCTTTGGCCGGACGATTGGGGAGGAAGGCTTGACGGGGAACGTGCATCTGTTTGCGGGTGAGGCTAGGGATTCTGTAGTTGGGTTAGATTATTTGCGTGCTCGGTGGATGGATACCGACTCTGGGCGGTTTGTTGCGAGGGATGGTTTTGAGGGCGTTTTGAATAGTCCGGTGACGTTGCATCGGTACCTATATGTTGGAGCGAATCCGGTCAATGATCTCGACCCTAACGGCAACTTTTCCTTATCGTCTGTGCTGGCAACCGTCGGCATTATCGGGATTCTTGTAACCATACCTGGTGATTCGACACCAGATACCAATAAGTCAAGTATCCGCGCCAAACTGTTCACAATTTCAGTGGTCGAGCCAGCGCTCAAAGAACTATCACGCATTACAAAAAGGAGTTTCGACTCCAAAGACGCAGTACACTTGCTTGTCGGCACAGCGTTGCAGGAGAGTCTGTTGATTCATCGCCGTCAAATTGGCGGTGGACCGGCGAGGGGGTTCTTTCAAATGGAACCCTCGACTCATGACGACATTTTCAAGAATTATCTCGCGTTTCGCAAAAGCCTGAAACAGGCTGTCGAGAGTTTTCAATGGCCATTCTTCAGTTCGAGTTTCCAACTGCAATACAACGATAGGTATGCCGCAGTTATGGCACGAGTGCACTACGCTCGTGTACCGGCGTCCATACCCAGTTTCTCGGATGTCAAGGCGATGGCCAATTATTGGAAGACCTACTACAACACGCCGCTTGGAAAGGGCGCCGTCAAAGAGTTTGAAGACAAATATCGGGCGGCCCGGTTGGACAAATAGTCGGTTCTGCCAATTCGCGCAAGCCAACTCCCCTCCAAGGCACAACGAATCCGCGAAGAAATGGGAACTGGGACGAATGGCATTAACAAGTGTGTAAAGTACGGGTGCGAACCTGTTAAGCATTGCTGTGATAGCTTTGCTATCTAGGCCAAAGGATGAGTCTCCCGCGTATTGGAAAGAAAGCAACATTTCCCCTTCGCAAAGGAGACTCATCGTGCGTAGTATCACGGATGTCATTCGTCAATTCAAGCTGAACTGGACGGAACAACTCGACGGCCAGGCGATTGCCGCTGCGTGCCGAGACGCTCAGATGTCTTGGCTGCAATCGACGCTCAATCCTGTTGTCACCATTCAGATCTTCTTCCTGCAAATTCTACATGGCAATACCGCGTGTGAGCATCTGTCGCACTTGGCGAGAATTCCCTTCACGGCAGCTGCGACACGCTTGCCACTGCCGCGGTGGGACGTCGGTACACGCTTCGCACTGCGTGCTTTGAGCGGCGTTGAGTCAAGACGGGTGCACGTTGTGATGAGTTTTCCTCTGAATCAACACGCGTCTTTGCGCACAGTGGCACCAGCGGCCGGTCGTTGGCAATCAGCTTACTGGAAAGTGCGCAAGCTGATCCAGGATGACCCGTATCGCTTCGGCAGCCACGCTGCTGGGCATGGAGGGGAGTTCCTGCTCGTTGACAAAGACCTGCGAGCAGGTGAGGGGCACGTGGACGAACGCGGCTTGCGTGTTCCAGCCCCGCCGCTGGCACAAATAGTGAGTCAAATAGAGCGTCGCGTTGCACAGAAATGTGCCCGCATGATAGGAAACGCGGGCCGGAATTCCGGCCCCACGCAACAGTCCGGCCCAATGGGCCAATGGCAGGCGACTCTGGTACGCAACCGGCCCCTCGGGGATCAGCGGCTTGGGTTGGTGAGGATCCGTGATCGGGGCAGCGTTCACATTGATTCCAATGGCCTCCAACTGAATACTCGACGCTCCGGGTGCCTGGCCCAGATGCAATGCGAAGTCGTAGCCCGCAACCAGATCCTGCTCGAGTCTCGCCTGCACCGTCTGAAAGTGAACGGGATACAGACGCGTCGTGATTTCCGGTGAACTCGGAAGGCTGCGCGTCAATTCAACCAACGCCAGCCAGCTGGCATTCTCTTTCCAAGAACCATAAGGGCCAAATGCCGTTACCAAGACGCGGGCCATCCACCCGACTCCTATTGCCAATTCCCTCGTGCTCGCCGTCGGCCGGGAAACCCGACGTTTTTTGTTGCGCAACCGGAACACACGATCTTCGTTTAGCGATTCTAGCTTCCTTTCGCAAGGTGGGGACAGGCCTTCTGCACGCGACGGCGCCCTGACGCGAGGGCCGTCACGCACAAGGACAGCGCACCGAAGCGCCCGAATGGCGATCGTTACAGCTTTGTGGCCCGGCAGACATTTTGTGCAATGTCAACGGACGCATCGCCGCTTGCCAACAATTTACCCGGTTTTTCCACGTTTCCGCCACATCGGACCTCTGCTGGGAACGGATCGTGCAGCGCGGTACGATGAACCAATTGCTTCCGGCGCGAGTATCCGCCGTGCGAGAGATTGCGCATACCGCGCTCGGCACACAATCCTTCTGTTTTCGGACCGATCGGTTGCCAGTTCATGAATCCTACGCCAGACGCCCCGTCTCGACTGCGTTCAAAACTGATCGACCTGTTCGGGATCGATCCCCGCACGCTGGCCTTCTCGCGCATAGTGGTGGCGGCCGTTCTGCTGTACAACCTGGCGACTCGCGCCGTTGAGTTGCGGGCGATGTATAGTGACGAGGGGATGTTTCCCATCGCCGATGTGGCGCGTTTTTGGGGGCCGGACACCTGGCGTTGGTCGTTGCACATGCTCAATGGCTCCACCACCTACCAGGCCATGCTGTTTGCTGTTGCCGCGTTCTTTGCCCTGCTGCTGCTGATTGGATTACTGACGCGCGTGGCCACAATCGCCTCGTGGGTCTTGTTGGCTTCGTTGCACACGCGTGACCCGGTCCTGGTGACTGGTGGCGATATACTTCTGCTGATGCTGCTCTTTTGGGGTGTCTTTCTCCCTTGGGGACGCCGAGGATCCGTGGACGCCTGGCTGCGCGGGCGGGGGGACGACGGGAAGGGTGTGTTGAGCGTGGCGTCGGCGGCCATTTTGCTGCAGGTCGCCTTCATGTATCTTTTTACGGCGTTTTCCAAGTGCAATTACTTGTGGTTTGGGGGAGATGCCCTGGAATCGGTCTTTCGAAATCCGATGTTCACCAGGCCGCTGGGAGCCTGGCTTGTCCAGTTTCCGTTGCTCTTGAAGGGGATGACCCACCTGACATTGGTACTGGAACTTGTCGGTCCTTTGCTGATGTTTTGCCCCTGGAAAACGCGTGTCGTCCGCGCCTGGGTGGTGAGCGGTTTCATGCTCTTGCACATTGGCATCGAATTGACGATGTATGTCGTCATTTTTTCGCATGCCAGCCTTGCTGCGTTGACGCTGTTCACCCCCAGCACGTTCTGGTCCAGTACGTTCGTGCGGCGTGTTGCCAAGTGGCTGCTACGCTCCGAATCGTCGCCCGCCAAGACGCCAGCCAAGGTTACGACCAGCCGACTCGCCCGCTCGGCGCAGGCCGTTGGATCGATGGTCTGCATCGTGGTTCTGTTGCACGTGTTGATCGTCAACCCACTCGACTACTTTGGAGGCCCCAAGGTCTACGCGAAAATCCCCAAGGCCGTCAAGCGACTCGATGAACTCCTCAGCCTGGGGCAGCAATGGAGCATGTTCGCCTGCCCGGCCACTCACAATTACCGCTACGTCGCGGTGGCCAATCTGCGCGACGGCACTCAGGTAGAGGTCCTTCGAAACCAGCCTTTTGTGGGCGACGAGCGACCGGAGGAACTGTCGCTCGAACCTCCCACACAGCGATGGGTTCAAATCATGGTCGATTTGTCGCGGGACCGACGGAGCATATTTCGCGAGTCGTTTACACGCTTCCTCGCACGAGAATGGAACGCGGCACACCCACTCGACGAGCAAATCGAACATATCCAGCTGGCCTTCATGTACGAAAAACCCGACTGGACCGGCTTCGGCGAAGATATCGAACGTTTCGTCCTCGCGCAATACGACCCTTTCGCCAGCGGCTCTTACCGCCACGGAAAACGTGAAGGACGTTGGGTCTATTATTATCCCAATGGCCAGAAAGAAGCGACCGGAGCCTATCGCAACGGGCAAGAACACGGCCTTTGGACATTCTGGTACGAGGACGGCCGCAAACAAGGAACCGGCACGTACGTGGACGGTCGGATGGATGGAAAGTGGGCGTTCTGGTACGAAGGCAGTGAGAAAGTGGAAGCCCATTTCCAGCAAGGTCAAATCGTCCCCGCGCCGCTGCCCGCACCCGAGCAATGACCGGAACAGCCGAGCGGACTGACCCTGAAAACCGGAGCCGATCGTCGGCACGCTCGCGACGATCTGGCTTCGAGCTGTGCGGAGCGTGGCTCAAGCCCCACAGCCAGAAGCCCCGTAAAACGGGACGCTTCACGGGTACTCTCTGACACGGCAACCTCGCGCTGAAGCACGAGGCTAATACCACGGATCCAACAACGCTCAACCCCCTGGGCAATAACCTCTCACGTCTGCCCAACGCCCATCAACGCGTCAAAATCTGCGAAAGTCCAGACGTTCGACGTTCGACATTCGCTCTCGCCGCCGAACTGGATGCTACCTCACCACTAGCGTTTGATTCACCTCCTTACCTCCTCACGGCTCAGATCCCGTGGAGCGTTTCGTGGGAACGAATTGGCAGCAATCGGGGGGGCAGATATCAGGGGCGGGTCCGAGCGTGCCCAGGACGGGTCGCTCCTTCGACTGCCCATTACGTTCCTCAATCAATTCGCGGACCATCGTGACCAACGCCGGATGAGTGCCGAGAGTTGCCGCGCGGACCATCTTGATCCCCGCCTGTTCCGCCGTCTGGGCTGCCTGGACATCAAGGTCAAACAGGACTTCAATGTGGTCAGAGAGGAACCCAATGGGCGCCACGACGATTTGGCGTGTATCGCCACGCGCCGCCAGTTGCCCAATGGTGTCGCAGACATCCGGCTCTAACCACGGCTGCTGAGGCGGTCCGCTGCGGCTTTGGTAAACTAGCTGCCATTGCTGCTCAGTCAAATCCAGTTGCGTGGCTATCTCGCAGGCCAGATCAGTCAGCTGTGCCACGTAGGAACACGCGTCGGCCATGATTGTGGGTAGGCTATGCGCCGAGAACAGAACCCGGGTGCCATGAGAACGAGGCGCGTCGAGCTTCCCGAGCGCCTCTCCCACACGCTCCGCCCACGCGTTGACAAAACGTGGGTGATTGAAATAGCTGCGCAACTTCCAAACCTGTGGAGCATCCGCGCCAATTTCACGCCGCGCCGCAGCAAGGTCTTCCAAGTATTGTCGGCAACCGGAATACGAGCTGTAGGCGGAGGTGAAAAATGCCAAGGCATTTCTTACCCCGTCGTCCATCATCTGCCGCAGCGTGTCGGCAAGTAAAGGATGCCAATTGCGGTTTCCCCAATAGACGGGCAGCGCCAAGCCAGCTCGCGACAATTCGTGCCGCAACGCTTCGATTAACAGGCGGCTCTGCTGATTTATCGGACTTACCCCACCAAAGCGGTAGTAGTGTTGAGCCACCTCTGCCTTGCGCCGGGCCGGTACGTTTCGCCCTCTCAAGACATTTTCCAGGAAGGGGAGGACGTCATCGTGGCCTTCGGGCCCACCGAACGAAACGAGCAGCAGGGCATCATACCGCAGAGCCGTCACGATTCACTCCACAGCACGGTTGGAGTAACACACGCAGCGTGTCTGTGTTGGGAGGAGAAAGTGACCCCTACGGGACTCGAACCCGTGTTGCCGGCGTGAAAGGCCGGTGTCCTAGACCACTAGACGAAGGGGCCGCCACAGGCAGATCCAACTGCCCAGTCCCCCACGGTATAATAGGGATCCCATGGATCCGTCAAGGGCACTGAGAAACAACGGGGGCATGACCGCAACCGATGCACAGCCGCAGAAAAGAAGTGAGCCAGGCGGGATTTGGGGGAGGGAAGATCGCGAACCGATTAACCACGAAAAGATTACGGTTCCGTTGCGCCAGCTTCGCTGGCGGCATCTTTGTCGCGTGAAAGCTCGTTCCGCTTGATCGCTTCGTAGACCTCGCGTCGATGCACGGGGACTTCTTTGGGCGCTTCCACGCCCAAACGAACTTTGTCTCCACGGATCTCGACGACCACGATTGTAATGTCATCGTTGATGACAATACTCTCGTTCTTTTTTCTCGACAACACTAACATCGTTCCATTCCTTTGATCATCCGGCGATCGTTCTACGACGCCCGCGTGCACTTTGTTCTCGCCAAAGTGTGTCCATCGATTTCCAGTGTCCGCGCGGCTCAAAGCGAAGTACTACTAACCGCTTACGCGCACTACATGCCTTCCCTTCACTCTACGTGCTGGTTTTGTCGAGTCAAGCAATCAAAACCAGATGGGCTAGATTTTCATAGGAATTCCCTGACATTTTCAGTTACGACTCCTATTGGCCGCGAGCCTTATGTGTTCGCGCAACTCAGCCAGCGGCAGAATACATCGCGGTATCAAAATGTAAACACTTATTATAAAAAGACTTACAACGCAAGGCAATCGCTACGTCCGAACGTTGAGCATTGGTCTACCGAGGCGTCGCCTGCCGCACGCACGCACCACCTCACCCCCTTCAGACCTGATGGTTGTGCCAGTGGTTCTGGCTGCAATGGCCAGCACGGACTTCCCAAAAGTGGGGGACATTGCGAGCCGCGGGAATTCGCCGGCCTTTGGATTGACCGCACCCAGTGCATGATATGCGCCCTGGTTGGCCGAGCAAACCGTCGCTGCGGCACGCGTGTCAGCCGGTCGACGACGAGCATCCGACGACGGAAAACGGCCCATCGAGGCTGTGTGAATGCGTCCACAACGCAGATCGAGCGACGGTCTTTCGCGGCCTGAGCCAATGGCAAGAAGCCGCGCAGCAGCAGACTTCAACCGAGCGGGTCGGGCGCGGGAACGTCGATCACGGCGCAGGGAGCCTCCGGTTGCGACCATTTCAGCCGTGTCTATAATCCAGGTAGGAACAAACGTCTTGGGTGGGGGTGTGGAATTCGCTTCTCTGGGCTGGTTTGCTTCTCGGCGCTGGTTTGCTTCTCGGGGCTGCTTTGCTTCTCGGGGCTGGTTTGCTTCTCGGGGCTGGTTTGCTTCTCTGGGCTGTTGTTTCAACGCGGCACTCGCTGGTGCGTAAAGAAAGCAGTTATCGATGCGGAATTGGCTGCGTAACATCTGGGTAGCCGTGCAGACGGTGGGCTATGGCCTGTGGATCACGCTCCGTTATTGGTTCAGCACTTACCGCCCGTCTCGTGGGACCTTTACCCATGAGTTTGAGTATCCGGAGAAGCCGGTCCCGGTAACGGCTCGCTATCGGGGCTTTCACCGATACGATCTGACGACCTGCATTGCGTGCGATCAATGTGCGAAAGTCTGTCCGGTCGATTGTATTTACATTGGCAAGCAGCGCGTTACCAACGGTAAAGGGTTTTACGTGACTGGCTTTGCCATCGACTATTCGAAGTGCATGTTTTGTGCACTATGCGTGGAACCTTGTCCGGTCGATTGCATCTTTATGGGTGCAACGCACGATTTGAGTTGTTACAGCCGAGACGGATGCATTGTTGATTTCGCTCGTCTGCCGCTGGATGTCGCCTGGGGGCGAGCAACGCTCAATCCCACTGCCGTGGCGGAATCGAAGGTGATTGTTGAACCGGTTCACGGAGGACCGAACCAGTCGGGTTAACAGTGGTTGGCTTGGCAATCCAGTTGGCCCAGAGGATGTTTGGCGCAGAAGATGGTTGGCTCAGGACTGCCGTCCAAGCGTCGATGGGGAGGATGTCTGAAGCGGCCGATGCTGGAGTTGAACTGGTGTGGGACCACAGCCGTTCGGCTTGCTCCTCGGCCTACAACCACGCGCCAAATTGGCCATTAATGAGTGATATAAGTGATCTGTTCGGTGCCGCTGGGCGACTCCCGAGCGGCCCAAACGTCTTCTTACATAGAATGAAAGCACAACGGTGAGTAGAGACACAACGACAGTTGATGCCTGCCGACCAAGCCGCGTCTTCACAGTGGCCGAGGCGAA
This sequence comes from uncultured Planctomycetota bacterium, assembly GCA_963700575.1. Lineage (GTDB taxonomy): Bacteria > Planctomycetota > Planctomycetia > Pirellulales > Pirellulaceae > JAJRVM01. The sequence continues at coordinate 181,073 of CAVOYC010000012.1, forward strand.
TGCCACGCTCCCGTTGGTGCGTGCCATCACAGGGGATCTGGTGCGTCTTTCGCGCGAGGTCATTGACCGCCACGAGCGGGTGGAGCACCTGAAGGCAGGCCGAGAAATCACGTCGGGCGATCCGTATGACGAAGAGCTGGCACAAATCGAAGAGGAGCTGGCCAAGGATCGCAAGCGGCTCCACGAATACGTCGAGGAGCTGCGTCAATTGGGGGCGGAGCCGAAGAGTGGGGTAGACGGGATTATCGATTTTCCCGCCATGCTGGACGGCGAGCTGGTGTATTTATGTTGGAAGCTGGGGGAGGCGGAAATCCTTTACTGGCACGCACTCGACGCCGGGTTTTCGACCCGCAGATTGCTGGAAATCGTAGCCGTTGCGGACGGGCTGAACTCGGACGATTGCTGAACGGCCCTGCGCCACGGCAGCCGACGTTCGCCGTGGGAGGACGTCTGACGGGTCTCGCGACGCCATTTACGTCCCCGCTTGCAAACGTTTCTCACGCCTTTAAAATGCTAGATCCCAACCGCCGCGAAAGCGCCAGTGCGAAACGCGCTTCGGGGAGGCTTGTTGGAGCCGGTGTTCCCACGCAGGTCTGGGCGGTTCCTCGGTGGGGTGCATTATCTGGCAGCGTTTCCGCGACTCGATTTTCCTTCTGCTCTAACACGGCGAGCCCGACATGTCGGATGCGGTCACATCATCGTTAGGAGCGGTGGCTTATTTGGCTCTGTTCGCGACGGTGGGCATTCTGTTTTTGCTGGTGAATCTGCTGGTCGGTAAATTCGTCCGGGCATCGGACCCACACGCGGAAAAACTCGAAATCTACGAGTGCGGTGAGCCGGCCGTGGGGTCAAGCTTTGTGCAGTTTGATCTTCGTTTCTACGTGGTGGCCCTCTTGTTCATCATCTTTGACGTCGAGGTGGCGTTCTTTTTTCCTTGGGCCACGGTGTTTGGGAAAGCGTCGCACTTATCGGAATTGGCTGCCAGGAACCAGGTCGTCCGTGAAGCGGAGTCGGGCCTGATTCTGACCCCGGAGGCCGACGCCAAGTATCAGGAGCTGGGAGTTCGTGCCCCAGCCAGCCGGCGGCCGCCCCGCGACATCCCACCCAGCCTGCGGTCAGAGGTCCCCGCTTCTGCTCAGGCAGTGGAGCGAAGTACGGCGGTCATTCAGCGCGGAGCCCGTCAGCTGGCGCTCATCACCATTGTGGACATTGGCGTTTTTTTCGCCGTGCTGCTGGTCGGCTTTGCGTACGTCTGGAAAAGGGGTGATCTCAACTGGGTTCGTGCCTACGGTCGTGGCACATCCAGCGAGGATCAGTTGGTCCGGAATCCGCCCGAGGTGGATCTCGAGCAGGCTCTCTCGGCTTGATGATGTTCGACATGTGGCGAAAGATGGCGGTGCGCTGGGCGTGGTAGCCACGCAAGGAGAGGCGATACGATGACGGCCAACCAGCAGCTTGTTCGACCTGCTGAAACAGAGGTTTGGCGATCACGTCGTGGGTGCGAACCTGGAGGCGCTGGATCCTTGGATCGAGGTCGGTGCGGCGGGACTTCCCGATGTATGCTGCTACTTGCGCGATGAGGCGGGGCAACAATTCGACCTGCTGAACTGTATTTCCGGTGTGGACTATTTTCACACCGACCCGAAGAAGGCGGCCAAGCAACCGTGGCAGCCGCACATCGAACTGGTCTACCACTTGTCCAGCACGATCACCAAGGAGCGACTCGTTCTGAAGGTGCTAATACCACGCTGGAAGGACGATGTGGAAGGCGACTCTGCCCGAAGTACCGAGTGTCAGTGGCATTTGGCGCACAGCCGATTGGCACGAGCGCGAAGTCTACGACTTGATAGGCGTCCGATTCTCCGGTCATCCGGATTTGCGACGCATCCTGTGCCCTGAGGACTGGGTGGGGCATCCCTTGCGAAAGGACTACGAACCACCGGCGCATTATCACGGCATTCGTGATCATTAAACGCTTGCCGATTTTATACGTGCGGGAACTGCCGCGCACCACGAAACAACACCACTGGCAACGCTTTGAGTCAGGCCATATTAATTGGCAGTCGCTGGGGACAATGGATACATGCCCACCATTAACGATCCACGCGTAATTGAGTTTGACGTTCGCACCGACGAGATGCTCGTTAACATGGGCCCGCAGCACCCGAGTACACACGGGGTACTGCGTCTGGTCTTGCGTACCGATGGCGAGGTGGTCTCGCAGGTGGATCCGCACATCGGATATCTGCATCGCTGTGCCGAGAAGATCGGAGAAAACGTAACAGCCCGCCAGTGGATCCCTTACACCGATCGTATGGACTACCTGGCCGGGATGAATATGAATCTCGGCTGGGCGCTGACGGTGGAGAAGTTGTTGGAGACGGAACTACCCGACAAGGCGCGTCACCTGCGCGTGATGATTGTCGAGCTGGGACGCATCGCAAGTCACCTTGTCGGCATGGGCACTTACGGGCTCGATTTGGGCTCATTCAGCCCATTCCTGTACGCCTTCCGCGAGCGTGAAAAGATACTCGATTTGTTCGAGGAAGTCTGTGGAGCTCGTTTGACGTACAGTTACATCACGCCTGGCGGAGCCACGGCGGACCTTGCCCAACGGATGGTTGCAGAAGTGCGAGGTATTCCTGGACGAGCTGGATCCGGTGATCTCCGACTACCACGCGCTGTTGACCTCCAACGCGATCTTCATCAAACGCGCCGCCCGCATTGGTGTGCTGCCCGCCGACCGGGCGGTCAGTTACGGGTGCACTGGTCCGGTGCTGCGTGGCAGCGGCGTCGACCATGACTTGCGCCGTGATGGTGAAGAACGTTACACCAGCATGTATCGAGATTACTCGTTCCACGTGATCGTGCAGAAGGACGGTCACTATCCCCAAGATCATGACTATCCGCCGGTCCCGCCTGATGCCGTGCTGGGTGACTGCTGGCACCGGTTCTATGTCCGCATGCTCGAAGTGGTGCAGTCGATGGATATCGTGCGTCAAGCGACTCGACAAATACCGTTCGGCAGCCGGGGATTACGGCGTCCCGATCAAAATCAATCATCGTCTCCCCAAGGGCGAAGTGTATCTGGAGACGGAAGCTCCCAAAGGACAGATGGGTTTCTATCTGGTGAGTGACGGGACGGCGATTCCGTGGCGTGCGCGGGCACGCAGCAGTTGCTTCTGCAACCTGTCAGTGACCTCGGAGTTATGTCGCGGATGCCTGTTGGCGGATGTGCCGGCCGTTGTGGGATCGCTGGATATTGTTCTGGGCGAGATCGATCGGTAGTGAGGGAGAGAGCAGAATCGAGACGCACTGGTAGCGAATTGGTATACCAGGAGTTCGAGACGAGAGTACGACGAAACAACTCCATGCGGGCTTGAAGCTCACCCTGGTGTTGTGCGATAGTGGAATGTTTTTACAGACGCCAAGCCGCCTGAACGCGTTGCGTGGGCCACGCGAGTCAGCTGCGGAGCGCGACGATACCCATCCGAGATCAAACCGTGGCCGATTTTTTTGCCGATTCACTAGGTGCTGCCGCTCCGCTGGCTTATTTTCTAGCCGCGCTGATTCAGTGCGGACTGATTTTGGGGCTGGTCGCCACCAGCGTGCTGCTGTTCATTTGGCTGGAGCGCAAAATTTCCGGTCGGATTCAAGACCGACTGGGCCCCACCCGAGTCGGTGGCAAGTTCGGCTGGCTACAGACTCTGGCCGATGGAATCAAGCTGATCGCCAAGGAGGACCTGGCGCCGAGAGACGCGGATCGGATGCTGTTTCGCGCCGCGCCTTACATCAGCTTCACAGCCAGCTACACAGCGTTTCTGGCGCTCCCCTTCTCAAACGGCTGGGTGGCGTTCGACATCAACATTGGTATCTTTTTCATCCTCGCGGTGTTGGGCCTGGAAGTGTTTGGCGTGATCATCGCCGGGTATGCATCGGGCTCCAAATGGTCGCTCTTCGGAGCGATGCGTGAAGCGGCTCAAGTGGTCAGCTATGAGGTCCCGCTGGGCATCTGTGTCGTCATTCCGGTTCTTTTGTGCGGCACGATGAATCTGACTACCATCGCCAACATGCAGGCGGGGTGGTTCACCAATTGGCTGATCTTCCACGACCCCTTCACGTTTGCCGTGTTCTGGGTCTATTTCGCATGTGCTCTGGCCAGCGTCAATCGAGCGCCGTTCGACCTGGCGGAAGCGGAAAGCGAACTCGTTGCCGGATTCCTGACCGAGTATTCCGGTTTGCGATGGAGCTATTTCTTCATGGCCGAATACGGGTCGATGCTGCTGGTGAGCGGCCTGGCAGCGATTCTGTTCTTCGGTGGCTGGAATGGCCCGATTCCCGTCTTTCACATGCTCGACTGGGTGTATCCGTCGGGAGCCACCGGGTGGACACTGACGGGCTATCTCGCCAATCTCGCCGGCTGTGTCAACTTCATCGCCAAGGCATTTCTGGGTGTGATTATCATGATGTGGATCCGTTGGACGTTGCCACGATTGCGGATCGACCAGGTCATGACGATGTGCCTGAAATACTGCGTGCCGCTCTCCGCGATCTGTTTCGTCGGCGTACTGACGTGGCAGGTGGTGGGTCTGCCCAGCCCGAATGGCTGGCTGCCGATGGCAGAGACGGGCGCGGCGGGAATCAATGAAACTTGGATCCCCGAGCATTTGGCTGAGCCGCAGCGCAACGGGGACGACCGGGTCGCACGTGCCGCATCGGCAGCCGCGCCGGCCGGCGCGGCGCGAGTGGTTCGCGTGACGCCCGCTAGGGCACGAGTCACCTCAACATCGGAGGCTGAGAACAGCCGCTCTGCTTGGGCTGGGATCGACCCATCGGGAGGCGCACGATAATGTTGCTGGCGGCAGTCAACTGGTATTCATTCTTCTTCACGCTGTTCGCGGCGATCGCATGCCTGTTCGCGGCGGCCGTGCTGTTCACAGGCAATATTGTGCGGATGGCCTTCTACTTGACTTTGTCGCTAGGCGCCACGGCGGGCCTTTTCTTTCTGGCGGGCGCCGAGTTTGTGGGCGCGATGCAGCTGATGATCTATGTCGGCGGCACCCTGGTCCTGCTGATTTTCGGCGTCATGCTGACCGCCCAGTCGCGCTTCATTACGATGCGTACGCGTAGCGGGGAGTGGGTGCTGTCGATCATTGTGGGGAGCGCGCTCCTGTTTCTGTTGCTGTTCGCCGCCTTTGGAGTGGAACAGTGGCGGACTCGCCAGACACCTCCCTCGCTCGCTCTCGCCGATGCTCAGACGGCCACGGCAGTGGGAGCTGCCTTGTCGGGCGTACGTGTTGACAAACTGAACATCGCGCAGCAGGACCCGCGCAGCGCGGCTTGTCGGGTTATCTGCTTCCGTTTGTGATCGTTTCCGTCCACCTGCTGGTTGTTTTGATTGGCGCCGCCTACATGGCGCACACAAAGATGGTGTCACGCACGACCGCGCGGCGCGACCCCGATTTGGTCGGCAGACGGGGAACCGAGACGGCGAATCGTCTTAGCGGCGAATCGTCTTAGCGGCGTTGAGCACGTGGAAAGAAACGCCGAGGCGAGGACCATTAGAAGGCCACACAATGTATCCGCTGATCGCAGAAATTTCCGTGTCGCATTATTTGGCGGTGGGCGCCGTGTTGTTTGTCACCGGTGTCCTCTGCATGGCGACCAAACGCAATGCTCTGGGGGTCTTGATGGGTATCGAACTGGTGCTCAACGGCGCGAATGTGAATTTCGTCGCGTTTGGCAGCCGGTATCTGCGGACAGATTCGCTGGGGTTGGATGGCGACCTGATCGCACTGTTCGTGATCGTCCTGGCCGCGGCAGAGGCCGCCGTGGCTTTAGCCATCGCGTTGAATTTTTATAACAATCACACGACCATTGATGTCGACAAGGCGGAAGACTTGAAAGGCTAATGGACGCATCATCCTCGTTACCAATACTGCTGGGCATCGCAGTGCTGCTGCCGCTCTTGTCGTTCTTCGTGCTGCTGACGACCGGCCGCTGGCTCAAACCGGCAGTGGGAGGATACATCGCGACGGGTGCCATCGTGTCGTCCGGTGTCCTCGCCGCCTGGAGCCTGATCATCTGGCTCTCCCTGCACCCGGTGGAGGAGCAGGAGCATCACGCTCAGGAGTCGCACGCGTCGCAAATCGCCCCCCAGGAACCGCCCCGAGTTTCATTCGCGGTGGTCGAACGGGGCGATTCTCGAACCGCCGAGCGTCCGAGCGATCGGAAGGACCAGGACTGGATTGCGGTATCACCCGTGTCGCTCAAGGGGGATGAAACGGCAGCCGCAGGTGAGTCGGCCACCGAGCATGCCAATCCGATTCCCGTTACTGGCGATTACTACGTGCTCGGCACGTTTGGCGACTTGCGGATCACCATCGGTTACTACATCGATGCGCTGACTGTCGTCATGTTCTGCATGGTGTCGCTGATCGCCTCGTGCATTCATTTCTACTCCATGGGCTACATGCACGAAGAAGAACATCCGGTCACTGACCATGAAGTGACTTTGCAGGATGGTTCCCATTTGAAGCGACGCGGCCGCTATGCCTGTTTCTTCCAGTACATGTCGCTTTTCAGTTTCAGCATGTTGGGGCTGGTGCTGGCCGGAAACGTGGCGATGGTATTCGTCTTCTGGGAGCTGGTGGGAATCTGCTCGTATTTCCTGATTGGATTTTACATCGAGCGGAAGAGCGCATCGAATGCCGCGAACAAAGCATTTATCGTGAACCGAATTGGCGATTTTGGCATGCTCATCGGCATGATGGCCCTCTGGTCCGGATTGGGAACGTTCGCGTTCGGTGACATTGATGCCAGCGGGAATGGAGTGATCGAGCCGTCCGAACAGGGGATATTCTCCCTCGTGCGTCCGGCGGATGAACACCATGCGCTGGTGGTTCCCGCCGGCATGGTGCTCGCATCGGCCAACGAAGAAGTGACCGAGTGGCTGCGTTCGAATCCGAACGCCAGCCAGGAAGACTTTCAACAGTACTATGCCGATCACAGGGACGGCCTGCGTCGAGGCGCTGACGAAGAATCCGGGCCTGGTCCCGGGTATTGGCTGCTGATGATCGCCGGAGTCGGCATCTTCTGTGGCTGTGTCGGCAAGAGTGCTCAATTTCCGCTGCATGTCTGGTTGCCCGATGCGATGGAAGGTCCCACTCCGGTCTCGGCGTTGGTCCACTCGGCCACGATGGTGGCTGCGGGTGTCTACCTGGTGGGACGCTTCTACTGCGTCTTTACTCCAGAAGTGCTGTTGGTAATTGCCGTGATCGGCGTCATCACACTGTTCATGGCGGCAACGATTGCGATTACCGCCACCGATATCAAACGTGTGCTGGCATATTCCACCGTCAGCCAACTTGGATATATGATGTTGGCCCTCGGGTTGGGAGGCTGGCTGGCCGGAATGATGCACCTGATCACGCATGCGTTCTTTAAGAGCCTTTTGTTTCTCTGCTCCGGCAGCGTGATTCATGCCGTCCATTCCAACGAGATGACGGACATGGGTGGTTTGCGCAAGAAGATGCCGATCACGGCGATCACGATGCTGATTGGTTGCCTTGCCATCGCCGGCCTGGCGATTCCCGTTGTCTGGATTGGATTGAGTGGCCACTATTCCAAGGACAGGATCTTGGAGCAGGCGTTTTCGTTTTGGCGATCGAACGAGACATTTTGGGGTGCGTTCTTTTTTATCGCCGCGGCGGGCGGGGCGGCGATCACGGCGTTCTACATGTTCCGGCTCTGGTTCATGACCTTTGCCGGTGCCCCTCGTGACGCGCACCGATACGAACACGCTCATGAATCACCGAAGGTGATGTTCGTTCCGTTGATCATCCTGGCGGTGTTCGCGACCGGTGTGGCGTGGCGGCTGCCGTTCACGTCGTTATCGCTACACGGGTTGCTTGAGCAGGCGCGCCCACTGGGCACCGCGGTGACGGCATCCAGCGCGATGGTCGGGTTAAGTTGGCCGAACGAACATATTGCTCATTTCGCAGAGAATCACCAGGCGATCGTGGTGCCCGTGACCTGGATGGCCTTCGCGGCGTCAGTCGGGGGCATCGCTTTGGCAATGGCCATGTATCTGTTTGGCGTGCTCAAACCTGCCGAAGTGCGCCGGCAGTTTTCGGGCCTTTATCGGTTCCTGCGAAACAAGTGGTGGTTTGATGAGCTGTATAGTTACTTATTCGTTCTGCCAACACATGCGATATCGCGGTTAGTGGCCGCCGTAGACAGAAACTGGATCGACTGGTTTATTGATACGCTGGCCCTGCTAACGACGCGTTTCGCAACTTTCTGGGAATGGCTGGCCGACAAGAAAATCGTCGAACGCCGTGGCCGACGGAATCGCCAGCTGGACCTATCGTACGGGCCTTTCTCTGCGGAGCGTTCAGACGGGCAGCCTGCGTCAATACGTGCTGTTTCTGGCGGTGGGATTGATTGCCGTATTCTTGATCATCAGTTTTTTCTGGTCACCAACGTTTGCTCGCTGAGCAGGTACTGATTGACGATTGGGAGCTCGCTCCTCAAATTCGCTGTCAAAACAACCGGATAAGATAATGAACAACGTCTTCTGGCTCAGTTTGATTGTATTTCTGCCCACCGTCGGGGCGCTGGTAATCGCATTCATACCGAAAGATCGCGTGGAGGCGTTGCGCAATTTCAGCCTGGCTATCACGGGGCTGACGTTCTTGGCGTCGATCGGAGTGTTGCTGCTTCCGGCGTCGGCGACATACTTCGACAGAGATGTGGCGACAATGCAGAACGCCTACCCGGTGAGCTGGATTCCATCATTTGACATCGCCTATTCGTTGGGTGTTGACGGTATCAGCCTGCCGCTGGTCCTGTTGACCACGCTCATCAGTCTGCTGGCCATGGCTGCCAGCTGGTCGGTCACGAAATACGTGAAGGCCTATTGCATTCTGTTTTTGATTCTCGAAACCGCCATGTTAGGCGTCTTCCTGGCGCTCGATTTCTTCCTGTTCTTCGTGTTTTGGGAAGTCATGCTGCTGCCGATGTACTTCTTGATCGGGGTGTGGGGAGGCCCGCGGCGCGAATACGCGGCTATCAAGTTCTTTCTCTATACGCTGCTGGGCGGCGTGCTGATGTTGATCGCCATCTTAATGCTGTACTTCAAGAGCGATTTGCGTGCGGTGGCCGCGGTTTCCAACCTGAATGACACAAACGCGGCGCCGACCGTTGTGTGGGACGAATTGAACCTGCCGAAGGCCACCACCGACGCGCTCAAAGCTGACCCGACCCATGGCGGTCGACCGTGGCACACCTTCAACCTTCTAGCGCTAGCGGCCATGGGCCAGCACACGGACGTCTTTGATGCGAAGTGGCAAACGTGGGCCTTTCTGCTGCTCTTCATCGGATTCATCATCAAGGTGCCCTCGGTACCGCTACACACCTGGCTTCCGGACGCGCATGTCGAAGCTCCAACTCCCATCTCCATGATACTGGCCGGTGTACTGCTGAAGATGGGAGGGTACGGGATCATTCGTATCTGCTATCCCATTTGTCCGCACGGCGGATACGAACTGATGTATCTGGTTTGCGGGATCGGCGTGGTCAGTATGGTCTACGGCGGTTTTGCGGCACTTGCGCAAACCGACTTCAAACGCATGGTGGCCTACAGTTCGGTCAGCCACATGGGTTATGTTGTGCTGGGGCTCGGCGTATGGTCCGCCACGTGGGACAAGATGTACAACTCCGATTACTGGATCATGGGCGTGAAAGGTGCCATGTTCCAGATGGTCGCTCACGGCATCAGCTCAGCCGGCATGTTTTTTATGGTCGGCGTGATTTACGATCGGGTGCACCATCGCGACCTGAACCAGTTCGGAGGATTGTTCGGCAGGATGCCCGTGTACACGGCGCTCTCGATCGGAATTTTCTTCGCGGCACTCGGACTTCCCGGTTTATGCGGTTTCATTGGTGAGGTTTTCGTGGTGCTCTCCGCCTGGAGATTCAATGAGACTATGGCAGTGATCTCCGCATCCGTGGTGATCCTCACGGCGGCGTATATTCTGTGGGCCATTCAGCGTGTTTACTTGGGACCCGAGTATCGGGGACCTCACGCCGAAGCCCTGCGTCCGGCCAATGCTCGCGAGAATACGATCGCCGGTGTGTTGTTTGTGCTGGCCATCCTGCTGGGCGTGTTTCCTCAGACTTTTGTGCTGCGATACATGGATCGTACCGTCGATCAGCAAGTCGAGAGCCTGGCCAAGTGGACCGCGGCGAATTATCCGGCACCTGCGGCCCCAGAGGCCAAGGTCGCGGAGAATGAGGTGAGATCCATTCCGAACTCTACTCCCCTGTTTGTTTCGCGAGATGATGAGCCCTCGGCCGACGTCCAACCGGGAGCCACCGCGGCGAAGGATTTGCGTGCCGCGGCCTCACCCGATCAGCAGCGCCGCCTGATGAACCGAGTCGAACGAGGCCGCATCCATTAGAAAGTATGATCGTGAATCTGCACGACCTTGTCAGCCAATTGCTTGTCGATACGAAGGGCTCGCCCGACGCGGGAATGCTGCGCGTCACAGCCGACTCGAGCTTGGGCGTCTTTCTGCCTGAGATCATCATCTGTATCACCATCGTGCTGATCCTGTTGCTGCGTATGCCTCGATGGGGACGCCAGATCAATGCGGCCTGGATTGCACTGGCGGGAAGCGCGGCGGCATTGCTGGTTGTCGTCGCCTGGCAGGGGATGACCGTTGCCGACGCGGGCGAGCGGATGGAGATTTTCACCGGCATGCTCGTCTATGATGGATTCTCCGTCTTCATGCGAGGTTTGCTCCTTGGTTTCCTCGTGTTGTTTGTGATTTTCACTGCCTTATCGAAAATCCCGGACCAGGACGACCGTCCCGACGTTTACGTCTTGCTTCTCGGCGCCACACTCGGCTTCTGCTTAATGGTATCGGCCAACCATTTACTGATGGTTTTCATGGCCATTGAGATGGCGAGCGTTCCTTCCTACGTGTTGGCCGGCATGATGAGGCGGCAGCGACTGGGCAGCGAAGCGGCTCTGAAATACGCCGTGTATGGTGCCGGCGCCTCCGGTATCATGCTGTACGGTATCAGCTTGTTGGCCGGGTTGGTCAACGCCGTGCACCTACCGACCGTGGCCATGCGTTTGGCGAACTCGCTGCCGGAAATGGGTCCGCCACAGTTGATGGTGTTGGCTCTCGCGTCGCTGATGATCGCGGTCGGACTGGCTTTCAAGCTGTCGGCGGTCCCCTTCCATTTCTGGTGTCCCGACGTGTTCGAAGGGGCCACGGCGGAAATCGGCGGATTTCTCAGCGTCGCCTCAAAAGCAGCAGCCCTGGCGTTGTTGTTGCGGGTGGTGATTGGAATTGGCTGGTTGGCGCCGGAAGGAGTTCGTCCTGGAGCACGTTCGGAGGAGGCGACATCGATGGCCGCTCGAGCCACTGCGGGACGGGGCCTGGACTCGGTGCGCGATACCGCCGAGGCATCCGTGAGGCGAGCAGAATCAGTCTCCTACACCGCCCTGCCCGCGGCCGTCGATCCGAGCGCACGGGATGTCGTCAATGCCAGGCTGCAGCCAATGCGGTATTTTATGAGTCGCTTGATTGCGTTGTTGGCCATCGTGACCTGCACCTTTGGCAATCTGGCGGCCTATGGCCAGACAAATATCAAACGCATGCTGGCCTATTCCACGATCGCGCACGCTGGCTATATGATGATGGCCGTCCCCGCCCTGCTGGAACTGGTGGGCTCTTCGACGTCTGATGCGGAGTATGCCGCGGCGTCACTGGCGATCTATATTTCAGTTTACCTGTTTCTGAATCTCGGCGCTTTCGTCGTCGTGGCTTTCCTTCGCGACCGGATGCAGAGTGAACAGATCGCCGATTACACCGGTCTGTTGCGTGCCAACCCCGGCGTAGCAATCTGTTTTTCGATTATTTTGCTGGGACTGTTTGGAATTCCGCCACTCTCCGGATTTCTGGGCAAGTTCGCCGTATTTGCTGCTTTGACCGACGCATTCCGCGCTACTGGTTCGGCATACCTGATGTTGTTGCTGCTGTTTGGCGGGATCAATACTGCCGTGAGCCTCTTTTACTATTTGCGCGTGATACGCTTGATGACGATGGCCCCGGAAGCAGAATCGCGTGCGGCCGCTGTTTCGCTGCCACTCCTTTCTCTGCATGGCCTCTATGTCTTACTGCTGACGTTGCCCACCGCGCTATTGATACTTGAGTGGGAACGACTCAATGCGATCGTACTCTCCGCGGCCCGCTCGCTGTTTACATAAGGTTGTCAGGGGCCGGAACGTCAGTGGTGGTTTTGGGAGGGTGGCTGTTGAAGGAACTCGTCGATGAACTCTGATTCCACGAGCCAAGTGCTCAATCGCCTCTGGGTTATTCATCAATACTCGCTTGCCAACTATGTCTCCGATGCGCCACCTTGGTGGAAGGACGACGACGCCAGTGCCGCGGAATTGCTGCGTGACGTCGTGGAGGATCAGCGCCGGCTGGCCGATCGTTTTGGCACGATGATGGTGGAGTATGGTGGGGAACTCGCGCCAGGCAAGTTTCCGGCGCGATTTGCGGCGTTGCATGATCTTGCATCCGAGTTCATGTGGGCCGTATTGCTCAGCTATCAGCAGCGTACGATCGAGGCGATTGAGAAAGCCGTCGCAATGCTTCCTCGAGCTTCGATGGCTCAAGCCCTGACGCAGGAGTCTCTCGGCGTGGCCAAAGCGCACCTTGATTCGATGCGAGAGTTTCACGTGGAGACAGCGAAATAGGTCCAGTGGCGCCGGGAACCTGCAACAAGGAGGTTCCATCGAGCGGAGTTCCGCTTATTACAGGTAGTTGATGCTGCAGTGGCAGGCTTCAGGCAGAAGGACGGACGTCCTCGTCCATCCATGAAGTTCTCCATGCGGGGACGCGACAACATTGCGGGATGGGAGACATGTTTTCAGCCGCTGAACTGATCGACACACATGCTCACCTGGACGATGATCAATTACAGGTCGGTCTTGACCGGTTTTTGCAGCGTGCCACGGAAGCTGGCGTAACGAAGATTCTTACCATCGGCACGACCACCATGTCGAGCGAGGCGGCGGTAGCAATTGCCGCGAGCTGGCCGCAGGTCTATGCCGCGGTAGGTATCCAGCCGAATTACGGCAGCGAATCAAGTGAGGAAGACTGGCAGAGGATTGTCGAACTGGCCTCCGCCGCCAAGGTGCGAGCGATTGGCGAAACCGGCCTCGATAGCTACTGGGACTTCACGCCTTTCGAGGTTCAGCGCGAGTTGTTTGATCGCCATTTGCGGCTGGCGCAAGACCTCGACTTGCCCTTTGTCGTTCACATGCGGGATTGTGGCGAGGCGGCTGTCGAGATACTGCGCGCGGCCCGCCAGAGAGGCCCCTTGCGGGGTGTGATGCACTCGTTTACTGGAGACTTGACCACTGCACAACAATGTCTTGATTTGGGACTCTTTATCAGCTTTGCGGGTATGGTCACGTTCAAGAAATCACACGACTTGCGAGAAATTGCCCGAGCGATTCCGGCCCATCGCATTCTGATCGAGACCGACTCGCCCTTTCTGAGTCCCCATCCCCATCGCGGCCAACGTCCGAACGAACCGGCGCGGATCATTCACACCGCACAGTGTCTGGCTGCCGAGCGAGGTGTACCATGGGAAGAGTTCGCCGCACTGACCACTGCGAACGCCAGAGAGTTGTTCGCGTTCGACTGACGCACCGCCTCCTGGTCGCCTCCTCTCTCCTCTCTCCCCTCTCTACTCGCAACGGGGCTCACTGATCCGCGACTCGGCACACAGACGCCGCACGACTTCCGCCCGATCCCCCGTTTCGTCCAGCACTTTCAGCTGAATCTCGGACCAGGCCGGAGAGTGAGCCATGTCAAGGACGTACTCCAGATAGTTGCCGCATCCCAACTGACGCGCATGGGGGCGAAGATCGCTCACTAGCTGGCCGACCACTTCGGGCACCGACTGCACCTCAAACGAGTAGGTGTCGACCAAGGAAGCCTCTTTAGCAAAGCGACAAGCTCTCCACTTGTTCTGCCGGACCATCATCGGATGACAGTCGTGTTGATAAGTTCCTTCGTCGATGCTGTCCGAGAGCGCTTTGATCAAGCATTGTGTGAGTGCCGCGACACCGAGCACGTCCTGCAAGCTGCCCGGCATATCGCACACGCGGACCTCCACCGTGCCGAAGTTATGGTGGGGGCGAATATCCCACCAGATTTCGCGGACGGTGTTGATGAAGCCGGTATCGACCATATGGTTGACCAACCACACGTATTCGCTCCAATTTCGCATTAACGTCGGGAGCCCGGCGGTGGGGAGTCCTTCCATGATTTTGGAGCGGTGGGAATGAAGCCCCGTGTTGCGGCTTTCCCAGAAAGGACTGTTGCAGGTAAGCGCCAGAAGTGTCGGTAGGTGCCGCATCATCCGGTCACAGATCATCACGGCTTTATCGCCCGAGTCAACGCCGACGTGCACATGGAGGCCAAAGGTGACCAATCGGCGGGCCATTTCCTGCAGCAACCCCACTAGATCCTGGTATCGCTCGTTGGGAGTGATTCGCTGCTCTTTCCAGAGCGAGAAGGGGTGCGTGGCGCCCCACCAGAGACGCAGCCCCAAAACGTCCGTAACCTCCTCGACTTGCGCAATCTTGGCACGCAGGTCCGCTTCCGCATCGGCCACGTTTTCACAAATTGCGGTATTGATTTCGATGCAACACTGCATCAATTCCGGTTTGAATTCCTGATTAGATCCCGTCAAGCGTTCCAGAACTCGATGAATGGAGCTGGACAACTCCATCGTCCGGGCATCGACCAGGCCAAGCTCCAGTTCAATACCCAACGTGGGACGCTTGTTGCTGTTGAAATGCAGTTTCTGCATCGCGGTGACCTCTGCGCCACGAGTGGGAGAATCTTCCGTTTAATCATATGGTGGCAATGACGGAGCTTCCATCGGCCTGCCGGCCCGTCGCGGGATCGAACCAGCGGATCACCGCGTGGGCCAGCACCTTAGCTCCAATTCGCAGGGCTTCTTCGTCAACATCGAAACATGGCGAGTGCAGCGTGTTACCTCCACAACGATCCGAGGTACACCCCAGGCGAATCATCGCTCCCGGAGCACAGTCGAGATAGAAGGCGAAGTCTTCGCTTCCCATGCTTGGTCGGTCGATGTGCTCAACGCCCTCTTTACCCAGAACCTGAGCCACCACCTGAGAGAGCAATGCGATGAGCCGTGGATCGTTCACCACCGAGTGAGTACTCGATCCCGCCTGCACGTGAATGCGTGTGTCTGAGGTTCTTCCAATTCCTTCTGCCAGCCGTTCGATATGCCGAAACGTCGTTGACCGAATATCGCGGTCGAGGGTGCGAATGGTGCCCCGCAAAATGACCTCCTCAGGGATCACGTTCGCGGTGTGGCCGCCAATCACCTGCCCGATCGTTACGACCACGGCGTCGCGACTGTCCGTGACACGAGGAATAAACAGATAAAGAGCATTGACCAGTTGGGCAGCTGCAGCAATCGGGTCACTCGCCTCATGCGGACGTGCCGCATGACCGCCGCGGCCGGCAATGCGAAACTCCACCTCGTCCGCCGTGGCTGTCAGTGCGCCGCTGCGCAGACCGATCCTACCCAAACGGCGACTCGGATCGACATGCAGCGCGAAGATCGCACTCACCTCGTCCATCGCTCCCACCTGGATCATTTCCCGCGCGCCTTTGGCGGTCTCCTCCGACGGCTGAAAAATGCCCCGGACTTGGATCGGCCAGGGCAAGAGCCGCTGTTGCTCCAGTTGCCACAACGTCAGCAGCGCGGTCACTGCGATCGCCGTGTGACAGTCGTGACCGCAGGCGTGCATGACCCCGTCCACCTGGCTGCGATACGGTACGTCCTTCTCGTCATGGATTCGCAGCGCGTCGATGTCGGCCCGCAAACCGACCCGACCGACTTCCTTCCGCTCCTCGCTCAACACCGTGTCAACGATCACGCCGCGACCATCGGGCCCCATCCGCACGTCGAGTCCGGCGTCGCCCAGCAGCTGATACAAGTAGAAGCTGGTTTCCCGCTCTTGCCCGGAGACTTCCGGATGTTGATGCAAATGCCGACGGACATTCACCATCTCGTCGTAGCGCTGGTCGACAGCGCGGTCCAGTTCCTGTTGCCAATTCGTTGACATACCGTGATCCACTGCGTACAGAATCGCCTCGCACTTTCACCGATCGACGCCGAAATCACGAGAAGATGCCGATGAGATTATCGCCAACATCTACGAAACGAACTCGGGATGGACGAGTTGGGGGATCAGGCCGGCCTCGTGGCCTCGCCGCAGCAGCGCACTGACCGCCTCCCGTCCTCGCTCTCCAAAATCAAGTGTCCAGTGATTGACATACATCCCGACAAAGCAATCTGCTTTGGACTCGTCCAGCCCACGTCCAAACGACAGGGCATATTTCAAGGCCTCGTCTCGGTGATCCAGCCCGTACTGAATGCTCTCATGCAACAGACGATTCACGTCCACCACACACTCCGCGCCCAGATCTTTGCGAACCGCGTTGGCACCCAAGGGAAGAGGCAAGCCTGTCTCGCTTTTCCACCATTTTCCCAAATCGACGACTAACTCCAGCGCGCCCAGCATGTAGGTCAGCTGTCCCTCGTGAATCACCAGCCCGGCATCTACTTTTTGGCCCTCATATTGGCCAGCAGCTGTCGCTTCCAGAATGGCGTCGAAGGGCACCTCGACGAAATCGAAGCTGTCCTCCAGGCAGAGCTGCAGGCAAAGAAAAGCCGTTGTCATCGTCCCCGGGATGGCAATCGAACGGTGTCGCAAATCGCCCACTTCGCATCGATCGCGGGCCACGACGATGGGGCCGTAGTCGTCCCCCATGCTGGCCCCACAGTTGCAGAGGAGGTACTTGTCAGCCAAATGAGCGTAAGCGTGCAAACTGACCGCCGTCAGCTCCAATTCGGCTCGCTCTGCCCGGCGATTGAGTGTCTCGATATCAACCAATTCGTGCTCGAAAGTGTAGTTGCCGGTGTCGATCTTGTCCTTGGCCAGTGCATAAAACATGAATGCATCATCAGGATCCGGACTGTGGCCAACACGGATCAAACGCTTGGTTACGCTCAACGGATCACTCCCTCGTTTCGTGTTCGAAAGAACACTGTTTAACGTAAGCTTTCCCGCCCCTGCCCTCGGATCCAACGCTGCAAGAGCCTGTGGTTTTGCCAATACGCACCGGACGTGAATTCCGAACCCCTATCGATGGGAGAACAGCCACCAACATGCGGCTTGAGCCGGCTACATGGACTGCACGTTTTCAGTTTCAGTACTTCAGTATTGTAGCATAAAGCCCCAGACGAGATTACCTGCAGGCAGCGCACTCTCTTCCCCGATAGGAACCGCACCGGGCTGTCGAAGATAACGCTGCGGGTGCATATTCTTGGCGAGAGACAGGACAAGACGAGCAGTCTAGTCTGTCAAGGCAGCCCCGTCCCGGGACGTGGAAAATGAGGATACCGGGGATTTCCGCCGGATGCGTATCACGGCGCGAGTCGGCTGCTGAGGGCAAGCAAGAGAGCATGGAGAAACCAGGCAACTCGGCCAACCGGACTGTGAGTATCCCCTTACGCCTCGAGGGAAAAGCGATCGATCGGAGGCGAGGCAGCGGCCGGAATTCCAGGGGCGTGGGGTTCCACAGCACGCATTCCCGTAGCGGTGATCTCTTGGCAGCCATGTAATGCGGCGTCTTCACGGTGTGGGACTTCAGGCATTTTTTCGCAAACCTGACGCCAAGTCTCGCGTTCCTCTTCCAACACTTCAATCACGTCTCGGATCCGTTGCGGGTCATTGTAGGCAGGTGCTTCGGCCAATTGCCGAAACAGAAAGAGATAGACTTCCTTGACTTTCTGAGCGACCGGGTTGTCAGCCTTAATCGAGCCGCAAAGTTCCGTAATGATGCTGCGGCAACGAACCAGTGCCTGGTAGCTGTCGGGAGACATACGTTCGGAAGTCCAGTTTTCCAGCGCCAGGCGAGCGAAACGTATGGCCCCGTCAATCAGCATCAGGCGCAGGCGTTGAGGAGTGGCCGTGCGAGTTTCCGCTTCCAGGTAAGCATCACGAGCGGTCTGGTGCATGGAGAGATCCTGCCTGGTTGGTGTGTTGGGGGGGCTGGCACGCGGTGGCGCGGGGAATGACGGTCGAATCGACCAGAATGCTGGCGATGTGGGCGACTGCTGATCGATGCCTGTCTAGTTAATCATCGGCTGCAAGACATGGTATACGCCAAGCGTGTCGATCCCTAAGGCCAAAAACAGGGAGCAAAAACCAGACCCTTTACGCCGAAGACTGGCTACTTGAGCCCCCGATAATCAGTGGCATCGGTGCCAAGCTTTGCACCACTGACATGTTGGCCTGAATCTTGGAAATCGCGATTTCCATGTTGTAGTAATACTTCAACAGCCTCTCTCGTTCGCGCTCGAGGCGTTGATTGTAGAAATCAATCTTGTCAGCGTTAGCATCAATTTTCCGTTGCAGTATTTCGGTGCGTGTGAGCAGCAACGAGTCGCCCAGTCCCGCAATCGTCTCGATGGCCGCATTAAACTTTTCCCCAAACCCCTGGACTTCGGTTGTGAAGAACTGCTCCACGCCCTCCGCATCCCGCGCAAACGCCTCTTTCAGCTTGGTTTCATCCAGGGCCAGTTGGCCTTCCTCGTCCACACTGATTCCCAGTTGTTCGAGCGATTGGAATGGGCCAACGCCGAAGAAACGGTCTGTCACCAGTCGCGAGAGACGCGATTCAATTTGCAGCGTTTCGTTCGACCCGAATAGAATCCCCGTCACGCCAGCATCCGCGTCGTAGAACGTCAGTTCATCAATTTTATCGCGTAGCTTATTGTACTGGTCAACGAACAGTTTGGCGTTCGACACGAGATCGCTATCGGTGGACTGAATGTTGATCGTCACGGGCCCGCTCGAAACGCCGCCCATGGACAGCGTCACTCCGTCAATCACACTGGTGAACTGGTTGCTGCTGGAAGTGGCCAGGATGCCGGCTCCCGGCACCGCGGACGATCCGACTTGAAGAATTGCGTCTTGAGCGGAAACGATTTCGGAAAACGCGAGACCGAACTGGGACGTGTCGAGCAGCATCTCGCCCGCCGTGCCATCGGAATTGCTGACCAGGGAAATGCGATAGGGTGTTGAACCACTACCGGCATTAAAAATGCTGGCCGTCACGCCGAGATCCAGCTCGTTGATCTTCACCACGACGTCTTCCAGAGTATCGCTGGCGTCGAAATTGATGATTGCCGTCATGGCGCCATCAATGACTTGAGTGGGGGTTCCATTGATGTCGACCACCTTGGCCGTCCCGAGTATCCCCAGGTCAGCGGCCGTGCTCGCCGATCCCGACTCCGCGACACTCAATTGCCCACCGCCACCTCCCGTATCGATTAATGCGATCCCATCTCCGGTATCGTTGATCCGTGCCTCGACGGCAAGATCAAGTCCGTTGATCAAGTCCAACACGTCGCCAATTGTCTTGGCATCGGAGATTTTCAGGTTCACACCGCTTTCTTTGCCCGTGCTGTCGGTGATGATAAACGAGCTCAGCTGGACACCATCGCCATTGTTGAGGGACTCGAGCAGCGTATTCTCATGGATGGTCTGCAGGTCGAGCGATCCACTATCGACGCTTGACTGCGCGGCATCGATGGCAAGCCCCAGCTTGTCCGCGGTGTTCGTGGCATCTCCATTAGCGACAATCAGATTGCTGGCGTTCAGACCGGTTGTATCTCGCAGTACGATTCCACTGCGAGCAGCATTGACTGAGGCGACGATTCCGACCCCCGCGGCGTTGATAAGATCCATCACGTCGGCCAACGTCTCGGCTGACGAGAGGTTTACGCTGGTCAACGCCCCGCTGCGATCGGTCAAGTTCAAATCACCGAGCGCACCGAATCCCGAGCCACCTGACAGGCTATGTAACAAAGGACCTTGGAGACCCCCGAGCAGTCGCCGCCCGGCAATCACTCCTCCCGCAGCTGAGCCTGTCAGGCCCAGGTCTTCGGCCAGGGTTCCTCCCAAGGCACTTGAGACGGCGAAAGTTCCCCCGCTGCCGGACGTCAAGTCGGTCAACACGAGTCGCTCGCCATCCGAACTCAACTCGGCCTGCAGCCGCGCGGGATCGGCGGCATTAAGTGCGTCGAGCAGATCGCCGAGCGTGCGGATTTCGTCGCGTTGCAGATTGATCTCCAGGGGGGCACTGCCGTCGCCAAATGTGATCTCCAAGTCGGGCAGTTCATCGCGAATGCTGAGCCCTGCCGCGTCATTCAACTGACGCACGCTCATCTGTTCGAACAGGCGCACCAGGTCCTGTCCGGTCACGTCGCTGGCCGCGACATCGATCCCCCCCAGACCCAAATCGGCCGCCGTTTTCCCACCGCCAATTTCCTGAACCTTCAGATTGGTGGTCGTCAAACCGGTTTGGTCGAGCAACCGAATCGAATCGCCATCCGCCACCGCCTGGACATTGATCTCTTCCGCTCGATTAAATCTGTCGAGTACATCGTCAACCGTCAGCGCGAAACGCAGATCAATCACTTCGCTGGTGCCACTGCGATCTGTAACGCGGATCTTGCCCCGTTCCACTCCTGCGCCACCGTTGAGCAGTTCCAGGTCCAAACCACGGTCGGTAAAGCCGCCGAGTCGCAGACTGAGAGCTCCGCCCCCAATCGCGTCGTCCAGACTTGCCACTCCACCGCTGATCAACTGATGGTTCTGGGCCATGCGTACCGGCGTGAATTGGTACGTGCCGGCCGCCGGGCCTCCCGTGACGGTTGCTGCCAGCAACGTTTTGTCACTGGAGGTCGCGTTGAGCTTGTTGAATACGGCCTCGGATCCCAGCCGAGTGGCCGACAATTGGATCGCAATGGCCAACGCGGTCAGCTCACCAACCGCAATCTGCTGCTGCTGCAAATCCTGGTTGCGCAGTTTGGAGTCGATTACGCGGTTCCGCGGAAATCTCCAGCAGTTTTTCGACCGTATCGGTGATCGGAATTCCGGTCGCCAAGCCAATCGAAGATTGAATGCGTCCCATATCGGCCGTCCCCTGTCCACTAACGCTCGTTAACTCTTTACGCTTTCGAGAATGCCGCGCCTCTTATCTATTCGGCATGTTAAACGGCGCAAGTTGAAGTAAGTTTAGTGTCCCGGCATGTGGCCGACACTGACCGCGTGCATATCGTTAGAACTCGTGACCGCCGCGAGTGGTCGAAAGCGGGTATTTGCGCCACTGGGTTGCAGCCCGGCTGCGTTTCGCAAGAGAGTACGAGAAAAACTCCGGCTCGAACCGGGGCAGTTCAAGCCGGAGTTAAGCATTAGGGGTGTGTCGAGGGTATTCTTTACCGCAGCAACGTCAGAACGCTTTGCGGATTGCTGTTGGCGATCGACAGCACCTGGGTACCCGACTGGACGAGAATCTGAGCTCGCGTCAAGGCCGACGATTCTTTCGCGAAGTCGGCGTCGCGGATCGAACTCTCGGCTTCGGTCAAGTTCACCAGCGTGTCGCTCAATGAAGCAATGTTCGTCTCTACGGTGGTACGCTGGAAGGCACCCAGGCGGCCGCGGAGTTTCGTGATCTTGCTGATCACTTCGTCCACCACGCGGTAAGCGCTGTTGGGATCGTCTTCCAGGTTTTTGGAACCACCTGAAGCCAGCTCGTGCAACAGACCACTGGCACCCCCCAGCTTGGCAGTATTCAAGCTCTGGATACCCAGGCGCGCCTGCTGGTTGCTGACCACATCTGGCCCGAGTTGGAAGAGGGCACCACCACCGGTTATCTCGAATTCAAAGTTGGTCGAACTTCCGTCCTCCACCGTGATACGCAAATCCAGCGTGGCGGTGTTGAGCAGAAGCGTGTTGCCGTCGCCAGAGGCGTTCACGCCGTTGACGGAGGCCACGATATCGGTGCCGGTAGCACGTGCGGCACTCAAACCACTCTTGAATGTTCCGCCGCTCGCTTCGCTGATGATTTCCGTGTCCACCAGTGCTGAGGAACCGTAAGAGATGGAGTTGAGTGTCAGGGTGCCGCTCGCCACGCTGGCAGCCACGTCCGTGGCATCGGTGACGAGATTGATGGCGTCGGCGATCTGGTTGATCGACGCACCTTGCTCGAAGTTGAAGACCTCCCGGCCCGTCGTCCCGCCGATCGACACGACCAGATCGGCATTCAGGACGTTACCGCCCGTGTTGTCCGTGCTGGCAGTGGCCTCCGTGTCAACGCTTGTCGAATCAACAAGACCAGATCCGCCAGCGGTGGCGGTGGACGTGAAGACACCGGCGAGGGCCGTATCGACCGCCGTCTCCAATGCGGCCAGCGTCACGGGAGCCGCGTTGTTGATGGAAATTGTCAGCGTCTTCTGGGTGGCATCGTAGGCGGCACCGGTCGCGCCGGTCGTCAACTCAACGGTCACCGCCACAGCGTTGAAATCGGAGCCGGCGGTGACGGCATCCAGTTGCAGGGAGTCGATACCGGTCGTCGCCGTGGTGGCCAAATCCGCCGCATTCACGACACCCGCCCCTACATCCGTCGAAGCCGTGAATTCAGTCGTCTGGTTGTTGATGGCATCCACCACATCCTGAGCGGTAATACCGGTGGTGAGGTCGGCATCGATCACCAACGTGGCACCCGCAGTGTATGTGGCGGTCGTTGCGGCACCAACACCCCCGTTCGTAAAGCTAATCACGACTCCACTCTCGTCCGAGCCGAGCGACGTGGCATTGAGGTAGAAATTCGACGTGCCAGCGTTGTTCGCGAACGTGGCTCCCGCCGCAAATTCGATGGTCGCCGTGGCGTTCGTGGCGACCGAAAATCCGGACGAATTCGTGATGGCCGCCTGCGTTGCGGCGGTGGAAATGTCAACGTCAACCGAAACCTGGCCTGCTGTGCCGAGGTTGGCCTGGTCGATTTGACCGTCCAGGATGCTCGCCACCGATCCCATCGTGGAGATGAAATCGAGGCTGCCGTCCAGCAGACGGCGTCCCTGGAAGGTGGTCGTCTGAGCGATGCGGTTGATCGCCTCGAGCGACGAGTCAACCTGCAGCTGATTAGCCGCCAATTGATCAGGACTCAGAGCACCCGTGTTGGCGGCTTCCACAACCAGGCCGCGGATATCATTGAGCAGTCCGCTCACCTGGCCCAGTGCACTATCAGCGGTCGCGATCACCTGATTGGCTCGTTCGCTGTTGCTGACGGCTTTTTCAATGCTTGTAATGTCACTTCGCAGAGCCTCGCTGGCAATCAAGCCGGCGGGGTCATCTTTGCCCACGTTGATTCGCAGACCAGTACTCAAGCGGGTCAGCGCCTGCTGCAAGTCTGCTGAGTTGCGGGTTAACGTGTTTTGCGCAACCAAAGAGCT
This sequence comes from uncultured Planctomycetota bacterium, assembly GCA_963700575.1. GTDB lineage: Bacteria > Planctomycetota > Planctomycetia > Pirellulales > Pirellulaceae > JAJRVM01. The sequence continues at coordinate 204,515 of CAVOYC010000012.1, forward strand.
TACGTTTGTGTTGATCCGGGTCATGCCAGTTCACCCCTTACTCGTTTGAAAAGTTACCCTCGTGTCCAATCGGATGTGGGGAGTACTCCGAATTGGCATGGCTGCTCGGACCTCAGGACACTCGCCCCACGTCGCAGCGCAGCCCCCTCAGTTGTACTATTGCCAAGTCTCAACAATCGGGCTGATTGGAATCGCAAGGATCCGCACTTAGCCCGCAGGCCTCACAACGGTCTACAGCAAACATCGTCGCGTCAACATGAGCACTTTAGGTAATCCGACAGGATTAACCTCCGCTCCCCCTACGCACCGTGACGGTCGTAGCGGTCAGGCGAATTATGACGATTGGATAACGCGTGAGCTGACGGTGGTGCTCGTCAGACATCCTGCGGAACCGGCCGTGGGAAGCAGGGCGGCCTGGCCTGGAATGGAACCTGTCGAGATCCGTTCGGATCGCCTCACGCGCCGCCGCGCGGTACGAACCCTGGGCAGGAGAATGCTGAAACAGCCGCGAACGAGCTTGGATGAGGAAATATGCGGGGCAAGACATAGATAAGGTCGTCAGACGCATCGGAAAGCGACCACGGCTGCCCGCACGTGGCCGAATATTCCGGTGACGCTACTTGCCCACGTCACGAGTCTCGTTGGGCTGAATCTGGCTCGCCTTACGGTTCTCCCGCTGGATGGCGTCATACACCTCCTGGCGGTGCACCGGGATGTCCTGAGGTGCATCAATTCCCAAACGGACTTTGTCGCCTCGAATATCAACGATGGTGACGACTATTTCGTCACCAATCATGATGCTTTCGTCACGATGTCTCGACAGAACCAGCATCGTTGGCTCCTTCCCTCTCTACCAAGTCAATCTGCAATCGATCAACGCAGGTCATGCAGGTGAGTGCGTGTCGCTCAGGCAACGAGCGATAAATGGTGGCTCGCAAGGAGACGCACCCCCGCTAACGGACGCTCCACAAATTCAAACACGCTCGAGAAAGTACTCGGCAAGTCGAGCCAACACGCGAGGGGTGGCAATACCGACTGCTTGTGGAAGTATCGGTAGCCACGATAGGTAGAGATCAAGGAAGGCCGATTGTGGTTTGCGTTTTTATGGCGGCGACGACCGCATCACGCGCTTTTGCGCAATTGCGCCGACGGTTTCGTCAATTCCGCCTGCAACGGTTGCTCGTCGCATCGTGACGACCTGGCAGCCCAGCCGCCGGTCCAGATTGATGAGAATCGGAGCCCGCAGATTCATCATGCAACTGCCGCTCTGCTTGTTGACGACGCACAAAGCATACAATCGGTCCCGTTCCGCCAGCGCCAACGTGGATAACTGGCTCTGTCCAACACGGACCCGGTAGCCTTCCACAAAGCGTCTGGGACTGACCACCGCCAGAGCGGTCGCCGGCCGGTCTGCACTTTGCAGCCAGCCGACGGCGCTGTTGTTCGGATCGGCCAGAGTACCCAGTGCCTGCACTCCTCAAACCCGATCACGCCGTGTGGGAAATGGAGCAGGTCGTCAACATCGACGGCAAGTGTGCCAAAACGTGTGGTACTGATTTGCATGGTGGGACACCCCTCAACAAGCTAACGAGGCAGGGCCTCGAACCAAATACGAGCTACCGCTGGAGCGCTGGTCGCCCGCCGAGCGCTGGTCGCCGGACTTTGCCGCAAAACAATCGCTTCTGCTGCCCATAACTCGAGTCAGGGGCGGTACCTCCGCCTCTCGAACTCCGAGGCCGACTCATAACCTGAGATGAGACTGAACCTTGTAGCATTCATCGGCAGGCCGCGACCGCTACGGCCAGCAAAATCGATACAGAACGGTCACGTTCCCCCCAAGGCATGACGTGATCCTTGATCTCGGATTCGCGACTAAAGAAAATCGAGTAAACTGAGCCGAAACATGCCGGCAATCGTGCGCAAGGAAGCCTCGTAGGCGGCCTGGCGTGCGCTGTATTGAGTCGCCGCGACCGCCAGATCCATATCGATCTCGTTGGAAAGGACCGTCTGCAATTCGACCTGATCGTCCTCGTTGCGCATGGCGATGCCATCGAGGCCCTCTCCCTGCGCCCCGAGCGCGGCGCGACCAAAGTTCAAGCGATCGAAATCGTCGTCCAGCATTTCCACGATCCGCTCCATGGCGGCCACATCGTAGTTTTGGATCGCGTCGAAGAGTCGGATGAGCGAGTTAAAAACGCCCTTGGTTTCCACGGGGTTGGTATCTCGCCCCAACAACGACTCGGCAGTACCCCCAGTTGTGGTTGCCACGACCCCGGGTGGAGCGACGATCGTTCCGGTCCCGTCGTTTGTCGGATCGTTCGTGAGGTCGAGTTGGGCCGTAAAAGTGCCTTCGGCGGCCACCGCAGCCATCACCGTGTTGGCGGTTGTCTGAGTATCCGCCACGTCAATGATCAGCCGGCGTCCCAGCGGATCGAATGTGGCGATGGCGACGTCCCCCACCAGTGTGTTGCGATATTCGACTGTCCACGCCGTTCAGTCCGGTGCCGGTTTGGACCGCCACGATTCGCACGGCCGTGTTGGTGTCATTGGGTGCGGGCAGTGCCACCGTGGCAGCTGCCTGGGTCGGCGCGTCGGCTGGCAACGACGTGTCTTCGCCACGCGGCACCAGCCCCAGATCCCACGCCGCATGACTGGTTATTTGCCTGGTCACGAGCAGTGGCTGACCGCCCGCCCCATTGTTGTCCGCCAGTTGAATTCCATTACCCGTCGCTGCCAGGCTGGCCACGACCGCCGTGCTGGGGTCCAGATTGTCGGGATGGTTGTTGATCAGATCGATCACGTCACCGACCGTGTCGGCCGACGAAATGTCAACTTCCAGCTGAACGCCGTCCTTGCGTTGAATGGTAAAATCGGGCCCGGCCGCGGTCATTACGCCCTGGCCATAATTCAGTTCGCTGAGCGACGTGTTGCGCGAGAAGGTGCGGAGTCCCATGTCGGTCGCGGTGGTTCCACCGTTTTCACCAATGAAGAGATCCGTCCCGCTGAGTCGCGAACGAACGTTAATGCCCGTCTGATCGGTGTTGATCTCGGCCAGCAGCATGGCATCCGAACCGTTGAGGATGTTCAACAAGTCCTCCACGGTCTCGGCAGCCTGAAAATCGAGAACATACGTCTCTTGCCCGTTGACGATCTGTAACCCCGATTGATAGTCCCACGGCAAACCGCTGGCGCCGAGGGTATCGTCAAGTCGCGTGGTGAGCCGCAATATCGGGTCGAGATCTCCGCCCACAATTGGCACATTGGCGGGGCCGCTCAAGCGGACGATGCCCAACTCAGCCGCTGTCGAACCCCCTTGCAGATCGCTGACGATCAGGCTTCCCCCTCCGGCGGCGTCGATTTCGATGACGAGTCCTCGGGGGCCGACGGTGGCTTGCACGATGCGTCCCGCGGGAGGACTGGCCTCGATCAGTCGGGCCACATCCCCAATCGTGTGGGCCCCCGCGATCGACACGGTGCTGGTGTTCGTTCCGTCAGAGATCAGAACACTTCCCTCCGCGACCCCCAGTCCTCCGCGCAGGTCGGACAGACGTGTGTTGGCACCCAGCAGCGGATCAAGGTCGATACCTTGTACCTCGCTCGAAACAGCGCCAAACAAATCCTGTCCCGGTACGTTGGTGTCGAACAGGATGTCCTGTTCGGCATAGCGACCGAAAAGTACGGTCGTTGCCGAGGTAGGCAATGTAGCTTGCCCAGGCTCTCGAAGGGACGTGTGGTTAACTCGGTTCCCGCGAACAGATAACGGTTACGAAACGGTCTTGTTGCCCACATCAAGCATCTGCCGAATGGTCGCCTGAATCTCCAACGACATGGCTTCCCGTTCCAGATCACTGGTCGTGGTGTCCGCCGCTCGCACCGCCAGACCGCGAGCTTCGGCCAGCAATCCGGCAACACCGCTCAAGGCGCGTATCGGTCGCATCGAGATACGACTGGTTGGTCGAGAGATTGGTCCGCAGCTGGGTTTTCACTTCCAGCATCCGCTGCAACGACACGGCACGGCTGGCTGAAGCAGTATCTTCGCTGGGCAGTTGAATCCGTCGCCCCGTACCCAGCTGCTGTTCGACACTCAGCATGCGTTTCTGTTCCGATCTGGAGCTGCGACAGCAGTCGACGCGTCAGCAACGCGTCGCTCGTGCGTCCTGCGGGAATCGGGTAGACTGCCATCGTGTTTCGCGCCCCATTGTCCGTGACTCACTGGATTCACGTCTGTTTCCCAACTCGTGCTCGTCTGAGCGGGCTTCCGCACCCAGATCGCTCCGCCAATCGGTCTACAGGCTTGACCAGGCACATCGAGCAGTTCATCAACTGGTGCTGATGACTTTGGCCGACGCCTGATACGATCGCTGGAACGTCATCATGTTGACCGCTTCCTCGTCCAGACTCACGCCGCTCAAGCCGAGGTGTTCACCTTCCAAGGTGGCATGAAACGATCGATATCCCTCGGCCACGGCCTGCGCCAGCGCCGACGGCTTGCGACGTCTCTCCCATCCAGCGTTCGTAGATCTGCACCAAGGTGCTCTCCGTCACGGGTTTCGAGCGGCATGCTGAGCATGTCCGCCAGTAATTCGCCATTGCTCGTATCGTGAGAGATTCCGCCTTGGCTGACCGCCAGTTTCCCCGGATCGGCAAGCATTTCCTCGCGCACGCCTATGTCCGACGCCACCGTGCCGTTGAAAAACGTGTTGATGCCCAACGCCGCCAAGACGCCACTCGTATCGCTCGAAAAGGCAAACACAAGATGCGGCGCATCACTGCTCAATCGCAACTGGCCGCCCACAATAATCTCGGCAGACAAGCCGTCGATCGCGTCGAGCGACGCGGTGAGACTCTCGTAGGTCGTGTCGCCCGCCATGCCGGTCAGCTGGATCGGCACCTCGTGCGTTGTGCGCAGACCGGTGTCCTTGTTCACGATCTCCACTTGAAACGAGCCATGCACCGGCGTGAATGCCAGCTCCGCTTCATCCAGGGGCACGTCAACCTGCTCTACACGGTGCTCGGAAGTGATCTCGCTGTATCCGCTGAGTCCTTGCCCCGAAGCATGCAGTTTGTTGAATTCGAAGATCAGCGATCCCGCGAAATCATCCAGCTCGTCCAGAAACCCCGCTAGAATGTCGTCGCGTGCGGCAAGCAGCCCGGTCAGTTCTCCCGAGTTGGCACGCAGTTTCGAGTCGGTGTTAGTCAAACGAATCTCCACCACCGACAAACCGCGATCCTCTTGAGGGACCGCTTTGACCAGTTGAGTGGCACCGTCAAAGACCAGATAGTCCCCCCCCACAAATACGTTTACGGCGCCCGACGCCTGCTCTTGCACGTGAATGTTGACAATCTTCGCCAGGTCTTCCAACGCCTTGTCTCGTTTGTCGCGCAGGCCCACCGCGTCGCTGACGAGCACTCCACCCTGCTCTGTCACCACGATCTGTACATTCAGCTTGGCGATTTCACCTACCAGCTGATTGATGTCGTTGGCAGCGTGAATAATGCGTTCGTTGGTCATCTCGCGCAGGTCTTGTACACGGCCGTCGAGCTGGCGGATTTGCGTGGCCAACCCTTGCCGCGCAGCACCGCCAGGTTGCGCACGGCCGCGTCTTCTGGCTGGTTCAGCACGTCGTGGATGCTGCTGAAGAAGTCGGTCAGGGCGGTGCTGAGATCGCTTTCGGACAATTCTCCGATGGCCGACTCGAGCTCCGTGTAGATGCTCTCCTGCGCTTCGCCGTTGGCCATGTCGCTGACCGCCGCACGAAGACGCTCCTGAAGGTACGCATCAACCTCTCGGACGATACCCTCCACTCGCACACCATTGCCAGCGACAATGCCCGGCCCCAACTGTTGAGGTGGTGCCGTCGTCACGATCATCTTCTCGCGCACATAGCCCGGCGTGTCGGCGTTGGCAATGTTGTTGGAGGCCACTTGAATGCCTGTTTGTGAGGCAAACAAGGCGTTCTTGGCCATGTGGATTGTGGACAGTAGAGTCATGGTGACACATTGGCGCCGAAGCGAGATCGTGTGGAGAAGTTCGGCATCTGATAGGACCCGTTGATCATCACACCTGTGACTTTGGAGGTGCGGAATGCGCCGCAACGATCAGGCCATACCGCACAAGAAACACCCATTTCACCTAAACCGCTCATACCTCCCGGTCAACCAAAGCGCCACGCGCTGTGTGATCGGTACGGTTGCCATACGTTGGCTGTAATCGACCACCGGTCGCAATAATCTCCAACATCTGTGACACGTGGAGCAGCGCTTTTTGCGCCAGGACCCAATTGGCGAGGCAATTGTGTTGCAGAAGACGCATTCGAGCCGAAGCCTGTTTGACATCTCCGCGCAGATCCCCACCTCCACGCTGCTTTACCAGCGACGCCAGATCACCCAGATTTCCCGACGATATTCCCTGGTGCGCGACTTGCTGTAGCAGGACCGTCCGGCGGTCGTGGCATTGTTGCAGGCGGTCGCAGAGTGCTTGTTCGACACCCTGCAGCCCAGCCATGCCTTGCGTATCGCCCGTCGCCATGCACTGGCGTTTTCGCGACAGCACGTTGAGTAACTCATCCTGCACCTGAGTGAGGTCCTGGAGCAAATCGGCCAGGTCATTTTCCCAGACGTGTTCTGAATTCGTTTCATGCGTCATGTCAGGCATCGGTTCCAGGGTTAGCGTCATATCAGCTCGGCGCCTTTGCAGAGTGAACAACTGGTACATTGGTTCCGAAAACGTTTCCGCGCTGGCATCGCTCAGCTTCTCGGAGAGAACTTGATCAAGTTGGGATTGGAAGACTTCTTCCGTGCGACCGCCGTGCAAGTAGGCCGGTTTTCCCACCGTCTTGCGCATGGCGCTCAACATCTGGCTGAAGAACGTCTGGCCGACAAAGTCCTGGAAGGCCTGGCGAAGTTGTGGATCTTCCGTGGCCGTTTCGAGCTTTTTCGTATCGGCTGTCGGCGCGAGTCTCGAGACCGTCTCAAGGGAGGCGTTGGCGAGCGAGTGGATTTCCATAAGGCGACCGTGGGCCTTTCTATCTTTCGTAAATCACGCGTCCGTGGATCGCTCCGGCCCGATCGAGAACGCGAATGATACTGATCATGTCCTTGGCGGGCACACGCAGCGCATTGAGCGCCTGCACCAGCGCTTGCAGGGTGGGCGCAGCCGTATTGGCCGACGGGTCCAATTCCACAAACTGACTGGCTCCCATTCCCTCTCCGATGTCGATCACCATGTTCTGGTGCGTCAGCGCGTGGGGAGCGATTTCGAGATTGGCACTCATCGAGATCACGCCGGTCGTCTCGTTCACCACCACGGTCTCAATGTTGGGAATCTCGTACAACGGTACTTCCAACACGCGAGAGGCGAACTGGACGGGGTTAATCCGATATTTTTCGGGAACCGTGACTTCGATGCTGAGCTGGTCGATGGCGTGCGCGATCTCGTGTCCGGGTCCGGTGACGACATCTGCAAATTCCTTGGCGCTGTTGATGGCGTATTCCACTTCTTCCACGACTTGGAAGCGTGCGTGACTGTAGTTCAGAACCAGCGTGATCTTATCGTCCTTGACAAACGGGTTCATGATAGTCTCTTCGAGACGGCATCCGACCGAGATTTTGGCCGTGGTCGGGTTGTCCTTATCGTCCAGCAGAATGGGACCGCGGCACAGCGCGTAGATCCGCGCGTTTTCGGGGCGTTCTCCAGGAGGGATGGGGCCCAGCAAGGGAGTCCGAAACAGAACGCCGCCGGCAAGGCTTTTCGCGTTCACCGCGCTCACGGTACAGTCGAACTCGTCCCCCTGACGACCGCCTTGTTCGGGAACTTCCGCGGTCACGACGACCAGGGCAATGTTCTTGGCATCTTCCAGATCGCTTTCCGGCACGGGGACACCCATGTTGTTCATGATCTGCAGCAGGCTGCGCGCGGTGGGACCAAACGTCCCGTCGCCGGTTCCTTTCAGCCCCACCACCAGTCCCATTCCCTGAAGCGTGTTGCGCTCCTGCCCCTTGACTCGACAGATCTCTCCGATGTTGAGTGCCCCGTGCGCCAGGTCCCCGCAGAGGGCCAGCGACAGCAGCAGGAACAGCATCAATAGTCCCGGTTTGAGGGACGGTTTCATCGAATGGCCGTTGACGGGTTCGGCACCTCCGATGTGGCGACCGGCCACCCGTTTCTGCTTTCCCGAGACAGCGGTTGTTTGCGCGTACAAAGTCATTTGGTGTGTAAACCGTATTACGTTGCCAATCAGAACGGTTGGAAGAGATCAAAGATCTTCTGGAACCAGCCGCGCTGATATCCCGATGCGACACTTCCCGTCTCGTCCTTGCGAATGTCCAGATTGATGATGTCACGCGACAAGATGACATTGTTCGGTCCAATGGCTTCCGGCCGGCACAACCCCGAGAGAACGTATGTCCAGCACTCATCGTTCAACACGATCTTGGATCGACCTTCCAGCACGAGGTTACCGTTGGGGCGGATATCCACGACTTCGCATGCCAGGTTGAATGCCAGCGACTCACTCGTCTCCAATTCGCCGACGGATCGGTAATCCGATCGCAATTCACCCCGGATACGCGGCTCACCAGTGCTTTGCGGATCGGGCCTGACGGCCCGCAACCCTTCGAGCGTGACCCAGTCTTTCAGCCGTGCGTCATAGCGGGCGTCCTTACGACGGCGAAGTTCACCGTCCGCAGCCATCCGAGACAGCACATCGACCCGGACGCTGACAATGTCATGCCTCTGAATCTCGCGCGGCGGGGGGATCGGGGTATACGTCCAGCTCGTATCCTTGAGCGTCAAGCCCCGATCTCCCACCACTTGTTGTCCCTGCTGGTTGCTGCCAAATTGCGGGCTGCTACCCGACCGCGGGTCGCTGCCATACTGCGGACTGCTGCCATACTGCGGACTGCCGCCAAGCTGCGGGCTGCGGCCAAGCTGCAGGCTGCTGCCGTACTGCTGCATATCCCGCGAAAACAAGCTCGAGTTCTGGGCCCGAGCCGGCACTGCCTGCAGGACAGAAATGGCGGCACAGACTCCCGCCAACCAGATCTTCTCTCTGACCATGAAATCCCCTTCCCTGGCGGTGACGTGTAATCCCGAATACGCAATGCCCAACCATCATGTTTACTGAGCTCGTGCGCACCGACGATTCGGTATCGGCCGACACCTTCTCGACGAATTCAGAAGCTCACCTTTCTGCGACACATTCCGCTGACGCGTTGCCTACAAATACCTCGGCCTGCTGTACACCAGTCACGCGCGCAACGAATCGTGTTTTTCTGTCGTCCAATCGCTCGACGGTGATGGTGTCTCCCTCGGCGCCTTCATCAATTGCTCGAGCCTGCGTCTTGACGGCGACACCCGCACGGCGTGCGCTGACTTCAATCACATCGCGCCGTTTGACGAGGATGGGGCGCTTGAGTGCTTTCGTGTTCATCGGATCACCCGCATTCATCGGGAACTGCACCTGGCGTCCCACGACATCTTCCAGTCGCCGAGCCAGAGTCTTTTCGGCCGTCTGATAGGTGACATGGCGCAATTCCACATCCCGAGGCCCGACCATGACCCCGCGATCGAGAGGACGAACTGGCACGACGAGTTGCACCATCTGCGTGGCTTTGGCCGTGAAAGGTATCCGAACAGCACCACCCTCCACCGCGAAGCAGGCAACCAGTTGGTGACTCCCCTCACGCGGCATCTTCAAGCCCTCCACGGTCACTTCTTGCCACTGAGCCGGCAAGTCACTGAGTGCCTGATGACTGACCGAAACGTCAACACTCCACGGTGTCGGGTCATCAGCCAGCTGCTTCAGTTTCGTCTGCACCGCTTCGGCCACACGCTGCTCGACTAACCGCTCGCTGGCCGAGTTGTCGCTGGCCTGGAGGCTGGCGCGACGCACCTGGCTCTGTGATCTGGAAGCTAGTCGAGTATCGGCGTCATACGTGACGATGGTTCGAGCGGCGCCGCGGATCAGACAAGCATCCAGTTCGACTCCGCGGCGAAGCAGAATCAGGCGAATCTGGCTCGCCGTAATCGACCGGCTCAGCGACTTGCTCGGCCCGGGAACCAACGTGATCTGTCGCAGCGCCTCGACCTGTTCCGGATCAACACCGGTGATCTCGGCAATGTCACCCAAGCGAACAATCGCTGCTCGCGTCGCTACCTCACCGCGCAACTCGATTTCCCATGCCGCTACCGATCCGGAAAAACATAATGCGAGCGCCACAGGAAGTACCGTTGCGCTACATGCTCGACAGTCCATGAAACTGCTCCCGAAACCACTTCAGATCTGTTGTAAAACCGTGCCGAACCGCGCCACTGTTAGTAGCGACGCAGGTTGGCTACCAGTTGCAGAACCTGGTCGCCGGCCTGTACAGCTTGTGAGTTCAATTCGAAGGAACGCTGAGTCGTAATCAGGTCGATCAGTTCTTTGACCGGGTTGACATTCGACGCTTCCAGCATTCCTGACTTGAGGATTCCCGTTCCGTCCTGTCCCGGTATGGTGATTTGGGCGGTTCCGGAGGCTTCGGTTTCGGAGTACATGTTTTCGCCCAGTTTGAGCAATCCTTCCGGATTGATGAAACTGGCCAGCTGCAGTTGACCTGCGTCCTGCGACTCCGTCTCCCCGGCCAACCGATACTGGACGCGCCCCTCCGAGGAAATCGAGACGTCCTTGACCCCTTCCGGGATCGTGATGTTCGGCAGCAGTAAGCGGCCGACGGAGGCGGACCCGACGACCAGCGCACCGTCACGATTCATGCTGAAGTTGCCTGCTCGCGTGTAGATGGTCGATCCGTCAACATCCTGAACCTGAAAGAAGCCGTTGCCAACAATGGCCACATCCAGGCTGTTTCCCGTATCGAGGAAGGCTCCCTGGCGGAAATCGGTTTGAATACTGGAGACGGCGGTGCCCAATCCAACGGCGGTGCCGGTGGCGGTGATGCCACCCGATTCATCGGTTGTCCCGGGCATTACCTCCTGGTCATAAAACAGATCTTCAAAATTGGCGCGTCCCTTCTTGAATGCCGTCGTATTAACGTTGGCCAGGTTGTTGGCGATGACATCCAGTTTGGTTTCCATCGCCTCCATACCGGTGGCGGCGGTGTAAAGCGTCTGAACACTCATAACGGGTCTCTCTTCCTGACTTGTTCAGGTTCGTTTGATGCGGGGCCAGAACGCGATTCCTGGCCGACTCTCTACGCTGGACTACCGAGTCCGCAAGACGCGATTAACCAGCGAGCCGGTAATCTGGTCGTGACTCTGAATCATCCGCACATTCGCCTCGTACATCCGTGACGTCTCGATCATATCCATCGTGGCGCGAATGGGTGTCACGCCTGACAGTTCCAAGAACCCGGACTCCACGTGACGCTGCTCAGCCGGCACTGGCGTGAGCGGGCCGAGCGGGCGAAACGTGTTCTCGCCCACGCGCACCAGATCACCCAAGGAGCTCGGCTTGACGATCCCCAGATGTTCGCCGGCTCCGCTGTGTTCCACCCAGCCGTCCTTGTGCACACGGGAGTGCATATTGGGATTAATGGAAATGGGGTTGCCGGCGGATGACAACACGTTGAATCCCTGTTGAGTCAGCAGTTCACCTTGGGCATTGACCTGGAAATTTCCCGCCCGCGTCAACAGCTGCTGACCGTTGTCCTCCACCAGAAAGAAACCATCTCCCTGGACCGCCATATCCCACTTCATGCCGGTGTTCTGGTATTTTCCGGCGCGAAATTCGTACGCGTCTCGATCATCGAAACGCCGCTGCTGAGATCATTGAGGCCTTGACTGCCCGGCACGTCAGTCCCGTCACGGACGGCACGACTGGAACGTGCCTGCAAGACGGCCATCTCTTCCTTGAAGCCGGGTGTATCCACGTTCGACAGATTGTGGGACAACACCTCCATCCTTTTGCTTTGCGTATCCGCACCAGCCGCTGAGACATACAACCCATAATCCATGACATCACTTCTTTGGCAACATCGAGTGTCTAGCGAGTTTTCCTGACTGCGAGTCTGGCACACGTCGATTGCCAGGCAGTCAGCTTGCGACGTCGAGTCAATGCAAGCCGCGCCAACGGCCACCACAGCCGTTGCTTTCGTTCCCTGCTAGCGTCGCCAAACAGGTGATCACTCGACACTTGCGCTGAAAAAAAATCTGCCGGATGGGACCAACGTCCCGATCATGATAAGCCTACAAGACGCAGAAATTGCCGCTGACGATCGGCAAACTTCGACACAGCGGCAGATTACACCGCGTGTCGGACGGCGGGCGTCGACAGATAAATCCAACGCGTCTTGGCCAGGCGAATCAGCTGCGCGGTCACCGTCCGCGAGGGTACGGGGGGAAAACGAGAGCGCGACGATTCACACCCTCTTCAGGCGTTTTCCTGCCGGGACGCAGCAATCAAATCGCCGGCCCCCTGCTCCAACAGTTCGCGCGCGGCCTGCTCGCCCAGCACCATGGCTTCCGCCGGCGCGCACCATCGTGCTGGCCGTCACACGTTGCGTGCCTTGCGGATCGAGGACTACGGCGTCCAGATGCAACCGGCCCTCCTGCACGCGGCCCCAGGCTCCGACGGGCGCCAGACACCCGCCGCGAAGCGCCGCCAGCAATGCGCGTTCGGCGATGACCGCCGCGTGCGTTTCAGGGTGGTCCAAATGCCGGACACAGGCTCGCGAGGGTTCGTCCTCGGCCCGCGTCTCCAAGCCCAAGGCCCCTTGGCCAATTGCTGGCAGCATCCACGATTTGGGGAGCACTTGGGTGATGCGATCAGCCAGCCCCAGTCGCGTTAATCCCGCTTCGGCCAGTACAATCGCGTCATACTCACCCTCGTCCAGCAACCGCAATCGCGTGTCAACGTTGCCGCGAATATCCAGGACCTTCAGATCGCTGCGCACATGCAACAACTGGGCGCGACGCCGCATACTGCCAGTTCCCACGCGAGCCCCCTGACCAAGCGACTTAAACTCGCTGACCTGATGCGAAACAAGCACATCCCCCGGACTTTCACGCGACGGTACGGCCGCCAATGCCAGACCGTCAATCGCCTCGGTCGGTAAATCTTTGAGACTGTGCACCGCCAAGTCAATCCGATGGTCAAGCAGCGCAGCGCTGAATCTCCTTGGTGAACACCCCCTGGGACCCCAGGGCTCCAATCGGGCCCGAGCGCGCATCACCTTGGGTGGTAATCAACACCAACTCAACTTCCACCCCCGCCGCCTCCAACTGGGCAGCCACCCATTGTGCCTGCCACCGAGCCAGTGCACTGGCTCGAGTCCCCAGTCTCAACGTCCGCCGTTCATTCATCATGGAACCCTGTAACTCTAAATGCTCGCCTTCGCGCCCCTGCCAACGGATCCCACGCCTGAAAAACCCGCGATTTCGCCAATCTGCGCCGGAGGGGTTTTCCGAATCCTTTGCGACAGGAAACGAGCCGCAAAATGAGGATTTAGGATCGGCGAAGCAATCACTGGCAGATTTTTTCTTGCCCCTCACCCTACCCTCTCCCCCGCTATTCCCGCTCCGCGGGGCGGTGGAGAGGGAAGCGGAACCGGTAACTTATTGCCGGACGAGTCCTTAGCGGCTACACGGACCGCGAGATTTACCAGTTGAGCTTTTCAGGTTGCTCTGATCCGCGATCCACATTTTCCGCCTTATGTTACTCTGGCTCGTGCGATCATGGCAACCATGACCACCTCACGTCAGGCAGCGACGATGGTCAGAGAAACCGGCGATTCCCAGCCAACGGCCGGCCGAACAACCGTTTTCCGACTCGGCCATGGCGGCGGCTTGCAGTCGCCGTACGGCGGCAGGATGCCACCGCCACGTTTCGCTCAGTTTTCATCCGCGGACGGCTTCGAGATCGGATTTTCTGCCCGCTCATCTGCCCGCTCATCTGCCGTTTCGTCAGCGTCTTCTTCCAGTCCGTCCCCATTTTGAGACGCCTCCGTCATGGGACGGATCCGGGGAAGATGCTGCGGGGAAAGACGGGCAATCAACGGTGATTCGACACCGGATGATTCGCCTTGCAGTCGGCGAGCGATGGCCTGGGATATTTTGGCGCTCGTCTCGTTCTGCTGCTGTTGAATGGGAACGACGACCCCGCAACTGACAATGAACTGGATCGCCTGATCAATGGTGATGTCGAGATCGATTGTTTCGCTCTTTCGGACCGTGATCGTGAAACCGGTTGCCGGCATAGGGGACGTTGGCATTAGCACGGAAAGCACCGGCTCGTTCGCGGCCGATTGAATATCCAGCATGCTCTCTCCCGTGACAAATCCTATAGACCAGATACCTTTGCGTGGATATTGCACGGCAACCACGCGATTGAATTCAATCTCTCGTTCGCTGAAAACAAAGTCCGTCACTTGTTTCACGGACGAATACACGTTGCGGACGATGGGTAACCGATTGATCGGCGCTTCGGCAGCGGTGACAAAAATGCGTCCCACTCCCGCGGCCAGGAACCTGCCCAGCAAGTAGAGCAGCGACACGAAGACGATCAAGAACACGGGTATCGTTCGCCAGCGTGGCAAATAGCGGATCTTGACGTAACGTTCAAAGAAGTCCGTCGCCGTGGCCGTCGGCAATATCAACTTGCCTGGATTCTGCTTCACTTCGTTGTAGACGTAATCGGGAATCCACTTGTGGTCGGGCGTGGGAACAAAGACCATATCGCCATAGTCAAAGGACGCGATGCGCAGGACTGGGCCGGAGCCACTCGGGGAATGCCCCGCACATGACCGGCCAGCCGCATCACCTTGTCGGTCGCGACTCGCTCATTGTCCCGGTCCAAGACCCAGATCCGCTCGGGATCCACGTCCTTGGGAATATCATTCTGGACTCCGGATCGCATGGAAAAGAAAACTACGACCTCACCGATGCCGTTCTCGATCGGCTTCAAGACGTAGCTGTCGATCGTGGCCCAGGCCCAGATGAACAGAACAATCGTGAGCAGCGGCGGCATCACGACCCCCAACCCGCGCAGCACGGCACGGCGGAAAGGCCGCGATTTGCCCGTCTTTACTTGATCAACAGGTTGTGATGATGAACCGGTCATGAATTCCTATACGGCGATTTCTACAGGACGATTTCTACAGGACGATTCTTATCGGACGGCGGGATCGATTTCACGCCGGATGCCAGATCGCGCTAAGGAACGGCGAAACAATCACTGGTTGATTTCTTCTTGCTCCTCACCTTTGTCCTCTCCCTCGCTATTCGCTGCGCGGCGGGGGAGAAGAGACCATACGACAGTTATTGCTTCGTCGATCCTAACCGCCAAACGCCCCCCAATATTGTATTTGGGACCAACACAATTGACGCGCGGACGTGCTGTCACCGCAGTATCCGACCGTCGTAATTGCCTCGGGTCAGCAATGATCCGTCTCCACGCAGGTGAGCAACAATCGGCCACACCAGATGCATTCGGTAGAACGGCGCGATGATTGCCAGGCAATTTCACTCGAGCAATGGCGTGCGTAATTCCTCCGCCTCCAGCAACGGCCGCCCGGCAGCGAGTTCGGTCGCCTTTCCTCGAGTCTCCGATTCTGCCTTATCAACATGACTGAGCGACAAACGGTAGACTGCCCACCCCCCCCGAGCGACAACTCACCGTCGGCCGGTAGTCTTTACATCGAGCTCATTGCTGGCCGATCCCCCGCGCCACAACCGCCACAGCGACCTCGCTGGCTCCAGAGCGTCGCAGAATGCGGGCCGCCTCGCTCGCCGTCGCCCCCGTCGTCATGATGTCGTCGATCAGTACCACGTATTTATCTGTTATATCGTAGCCCGAAGAAAAGCGAAACGCTCCATGCATGTTCCGGAAACGCTCGCTCGGCCGTAAAGTACCCTGTTTAAGCAACTTATGACGACACCGCAGCAACTGGCCCGCCAAGGGCACGTTGAGTTGCTGAGCGACGGCACCCGCCAAAACTCCGGCCGTATGCGTTCCCCGCTTGAAACGGCGCCACCAGTGCATCGGTACCGGGACCACCACATCCAAGTTCAAGCCTTGCCACTGCTGAGCGACATGTTCGGCGAGTAGCAGACCCATCGCATGGGTCAACGGTTCGAAAGAGAGTCGCTTCATCCGCAGGACCGCCTGACGCAGCTCAGCCTCGTAATTTCCCAAGGCGAGGGAGCGGTGGAAACGATAATCCCGGTCGCGGCACCGTGGACAGCGATCCGCCAAGGCCCAGAATTGCGGTAGGGGACTGGCACAACGGCCACAAGAAGGGGGACGCAGATGGTCGCAGCCGATCGATGCATGGTGGGCATAACATGGGGCGACAGGGCCCAGCGTAGGGCAGGCCGCAACCACAAAATGCACAAGCTGGAGGAAATAGCAGATGGCCTGCGGCACGTAGGCCGCTTACCATGCGGTGATGCATGGCGGTGGCCGCCTGCTGGCCGACTTGGCTCAACCACGCGGCGGCGCGAGAGGGGAACATGCGTTCGACTCCGTCCATGCGTCACGCCTGCCCAGACGGCGGAAGCGGCCGGGTCGCCAGACCAATTACATCGTGCCACGGTCGGTTGACGAACCGGGGCTTGGGACACCCCCATTAGACCCGAATCGAGACGAAATGTCACGCCGGGGATCCGTCTTGATGGCTTTGACAAAGTAACCTATTGTACCGACACTGTGGCGTCCCGGGTGCTCCGCGTCAGCCACAAGCGGCTCCTGGCGGCGAGTGACACTGTCCAGGTGACGGTCGCGAGTTCACCGCCAGAAAGTCGCCTCCAATCGGGTTGGACCATGACTTCAGAATTGCGATTAAGCCGTCGCGCCTTGTGGGCTGAGGGTCAGCCCATTAGCGAGCTCATGAGTCGCCCCCTGGCGGAACCTCATCTTATTTCGCTGGCAGCCGGGTTTGTTGACCAGGATACGTTGCCGGTCGAACCGACGCGCAGGGCGGTCGAGACGCTCCTGAGCAACGTGGACCAGGCACGTGCAGCTCTTCAATACGGGACGACGTCCGGGTTTCCTCTGTTACGGGAGCGTCTGTTAGAACGATTCCTGCAGTGCGACACCTGCGGGTGTGATCTGTCAATCGAACAGGTCGTGGTCACGGCCGGCAGTAACCAACTGCTGCACTTGGTAAGCGAGAGTATCCTCGACCCGGGCGACATCGTGTTGTGCGCCGCGCCGACTTATTTTGTATACCTGGGCACGCTTAGCAATCTGGGTGCTCGCAGTCTTGGTGTGGCAATCGATGCATACGGGATGATGCCCGAATCCCTGGAATCGACGTTCACACACTTGCGCGAGTCAGGCGAATTGCAGCGGGTGAAGGCAGTCTATCTGGTACCCTACTTTGACAACCCCTGCGGCATCACCATGCCGCTGGAACGCCGAGCACGAATTGTCGAAATCGCCCGTCGGTGGTCGGTTCACCAGCAGATTTATGTCATCGCCGACGAAGCTTACGGCGAGTTGCGCTACGACGGAGCGCCCGTGCCGAGTACGCTGACGGTCGATAGCGAAGGTGACACGGTCATCATTACGGGCACGTTCTCCAAGTCATTTTCTCCGGGCATACGCGTGGGGTGGGGAATCCTGCCGCAGCCGCTCGTCGCCCCGGTCTGCAGCCAGAAGGGGAATATGGACTTCGGGTCGCCAAACTTCAGCCAGCACCTGATGGCCGAAATCATGACGCAGGAGCTCTTCGATCCGCATCTGGCCCGGGTACGGAGCGGATATCGTGGGAAACTGCAAGCCATGCTCTCGGCACTCGACGAACATTTCGCGGACATTGACGGAGTCCACTGGTTGAAACCGACGGGAGGACTTTATGTGTGGATGCAACTACCCGACGCCGTCTCAGCGAGTCCTCGCAGCCCGTTGTTCGAAGCAGCGATTCGCGAAGGCGTACTGTACGTACCCGGCGAGTACTGCTATCCGACCCGCGGTGAACCGGTCTGTAAGAATACGGTAAGGCTCAGTTTTGGCGTGCAGACTCCGGAGAAAATCCGTGAAGGAGTTGCCTCGCTGGCCCGCGCCGTCCGCCAGGTTGTCGCCTGCAACGTGTAGGAGCAGTTAGGACTCGTCCGGAAATAAGTTACCGGTTCCGCTTCCCTCTCCACCGCCCCGCGGAGCGGCAATAGCGGGGGAGAGGGTAGGGTGAAGTAGGACCTGCCGGGGCTTGGGAATCAGGGAAAAATAACTTCACCTTGTTCCCTCGCCCCTATGGGGAGAGGGGAGGGTGAGGGGTTAGAAGAGCTGGAAGTTATTTTTCACTGATTCCTGAGTTGGACAGCGCCACTTCGTGGCCGTGGATAAGCGTAACTTGCGTTGAAGTAACGAATTCTCGCCACCGGGCTGGTCCCGGTGATTCCACGTTTGACGACTGGACAACCGCTCATTTTCCCGCCTTCCCTGCCCGCCCCCGCCGCCTCCGGCGGCGGGGGCGGGCAGGGAAGAAACACGCGGGTGCCCGAGGCCGTTTTTAGTTCTCAAACGCGTTTCCACCGGGGCCAGCCCGGTGGCGGTAAAACCTCTTGAATCAGAGACTTACAGTCCACGACATGCTCAAGACGGTGTTGTCCAATTAATCAGCATTCCAAGACATCTGAAGCCGGGTTGGCTTCGGCAACGCTCAGGGGGAACGGAATTCCGCCATGTCGATCTTTGACCGATACGTGTTGCGAATGTTCATCAGGGTGCTGCTGGTCAGCTTCCTGAGCTTGACGGGCCTGTTTGTGATCATAGATCTCTTTGGCAATCTGGAAGAGTTCCTCAGTTACGCGGAGCGCGAAGGGAGCCTGTTGGCAGTACTGTGCGACTATTATCGCGCGCACGTTCTGTCATTTTTTGATCGCATCAGCAGTTTGCTGGTCCTGATCGCCGCTATTTTCACGGTTACCTGGTTCCAGCGTTCCAACGAACTGACAGCGGTCATGGCGGCCGGCATATCGAGAGCTCGTGCCGTGCGCGTATTGATCGTGGCCACGTGCGTCGTAGCGCTGTTGGCAGCCCTGAATCGCGAGCTGACTCTGCCCATGGTGCGTGACAAACTGAGCCGCAACGCGCAAGATTGGCTGGGTGAGAAAGCCAAGCGTCTGAACCCGCGGCGGGACAGCCAAACCAACATCTTGATCAGCGGCAAA
Source organism: uncultured Planctomycetota bacterium (assembly GCA_963700575.1). Classification (GTDB taxonomy): domain Bacteria; phylum Planctomycetota; class Planctomycetia; order Pirellulales; family Pirellulaceae; genus JAJRVM01. Next base: position 223,623 of record CAVOYC010000012.1, read on the forward strand.
GCCACCATCACCGCTACGCGTCAGATCAGCCAGCCCAATTTCCAACTCCCCCCGGATTTGTACGAGCTGGGACGACAGCTGGTCGCGCAACAGGCTACCTACTGTCCCGCCACCGGTGAGCATCCCGGAGGCTACTTGCTGGAAAGTGTCAGCCAACCTGAGAACTTGAAGGAGATGCCGTCGCTGCCCCTTCCCCCCGCCGCCACGATCATATTCAGCCCTCAAGACACCCAGTGGCTGAAGAGCGATCAATGCTTTGTCGCCAGTGAGGTCACCTTCGAGCATCTGGCGGCCGATGTTTCCTGGCGGCAGTACTCATCCACCCAGGAGCTGATCGCGGCACTGCGCAATCCCAGCCTGGACTATGGCGCGGACACGCGTGTCACCGTCCATCGGCGTTTCGTGCAACCGATCCTGGATGTCACGTTGTTGTTTCTCGGACTCCCGCTGGTCCTCGCCCGATCGCACCGCAACATCTTTGTGGCCGCGGGCCAGTGCCTGTTGTTGGTCGGCACCTTCTTCGTGGTATCGCTGGCCTGCCAGGCAATGGGAAACACCGTAATGATCAGCCCCGCACTGGCGGCCTGGCTTCCACTGTTGATTTTCGCACCGCTTGCCTACACGGCCGCCATTCGCAGATGGGAATAGCGTCACGCCAGCTTGCCAAGCGCGACCGCCGCACCTGGCTCGGCAAGAAAGAGTCCGACTATTTCGCTTCGATCAGCTTTTTGAGCATCGCTTCGATCTTCTTGGCCGTCTCCGGACCCGCACCCACTTCCACCAACTGGATTTTTCCAGCCCGGTCGATCAGTACGACTTCGGGGATACCCTCGACAGCATAATACTCATGCAGCGTATTGTCAGTCTGAACCGCCGTCACATGATGCAATTGATGATACTGGACAAACTTCGTCAGCATCTCCTGCTCGGCTTCCTTCGTAACTTCTCCCGTCGCTTGCTCAATCCCCTGGCGTTCATCATTCCAGACGAATCGTTTCTCGAAATTGGTCACGCCGACGATGACCAGACCCTGATCCCTATATTGCTCGTGCCACTCGCGAAGGTGAGGAAACGTCGCGATGCATGGCCCGCACCAGACGGCCCAGAAATCGAGTAACACAACCTTGCCTTTCAGATCTGCGTCGCTCACCGGTTCGCCATTGACCCAGGCGTCGGCTGTCAAGGAAGCTGCATTCTGCCCAATCAAAGCCGCCAACTTCCTTTCACGTTCAATCTGATATTCAATCTGCTGAACAAGGCGATCCCAACCCTGTTCCATCTGATCAAACGCCTTGGCCACGTCTTCGTTGTCCTTGACCTTGTCGCGCAAGGTGGCCACAAACTTCTTCGCGTCCTGGATTGAGGCCGCGGCTTTATCGAGATCCGTTCGTGCCAAATCCGCCGCCGTTTGCATCACCTTGCCGCCGTATAGCGATATGACACTCTGGTCTGCTGGATTCGCTTCCAACTTCTTGATCAATTCCTCCACCGGCGTTTTCTTCAAATTCAAACGCTCTTTGAGAGTCACGGCATATCGCTTCGCATTGCCGAGCAATTCTTTCGCTTTCTCGTCATCGGGAGCGATTCCTTCCAGAACCGCCGACAACTCATCCACTTTCTTCAGCGCAGCATCCAGATCGGTGTCGATCACCTGCTGGATTTCAGCCAGTTCGGTGTTCATGAGTTGCATAATGAGCTGCACGTCGTTCGGATTCGCTCGCAGCTTGTTCGTGACATCATCGGCGTCTTGCTGGCCCAGCAGCGACGAGACGGAAAACCACAGCACTGCGCATGAGAGCAAGCACTTAAACCTCATTAGTGACTCCACATCAGGTAGGAAGAGGCGATAGCCCGGGGGGTTACAGTTCTACAATTAGACAGGATGAGGCTACCCCAATGTAACCCCCTGCGTCACGCCCCTTCCGGAATTCCACGCCACCACGCGGATCGCCTCGCGTTACCTATGCGGCTGTCTTCCCTGGTCCAGCTCCATGAATTCGCATAACTCCCTAACCGATGGCCGAAATTCCCCGTCGCGGTCGAGGTCGCAGCAGCCCCGTTTCGTAGTGCTCGCGAGGAATCGACGTGGCCAGGGAGCGACTCGTCACGGGCCGTTGCCGCGCTTCCCGGTCGCCTTGGCCCTGTGCGCGGCCAGGGGCGGGCATTCTGTTCGCGCCCTTGATCTGCTGCGGACGTGGGTACTTCGTACTTCGGGTTTCCAGCACGGAGCCCTCGGCTGGGGCGTCATGGCATACCAAACTCCTGCGAAGCCTCGACCAGCACGGTCAGATTGTCGGGCGAAACGCGCGGCGAAACGGAACAGGCACTCGACAAAATATACCCGCCACCCGGGCTCCCCACCGCCAGGCGTTGCAGCGCATCGCGCCGAACAATCTCGCGGGACTTGTTCAACAGCGTGTTCACCGGGTCGATGTTGCCTTTGAAAAAGATCTGGCTCCCCACCCGCCGTTTGGCGTCTTGCAGGTCAACGGTTCCCAGTGGCGGCGGATCCAACGTATCAATCCCCTGGATACCCGTTTCGACCATCAGCTCGAGTCGATCCCCGATCTTCCCGCATGTGTGCGTATAGACCGGCACGCCTGTCCCGGCTACAGCCTTCGTAACCCTCTGTTCGTAGGGCAGCACGAACTCCTCATACTGTTGTGGCGAGATGAACCCGCCCCCGGCAAACGCGGACGAGATCAGCACCGCGTCGACACCGCGTCGAGCCTGGCGGAGAGCCAGATCGGCCGTTCCCTCGGTATAAGCGTCCAGGATGGCATGAACTCGAGCGGCGTCATCCAGCACATGCATCAAGGCCCGCTCGTATCCAAATAACTCCATGTACTGGGTCCACGGCGAAAAAACCTCACTATGTACCGACACATCACGCCCAACACGCTCGATCACCAGATCAATCGTGCGGAACAAGTACTCCGGCCAATAGTCATGCCGGTCAGTCTCGTAAGGCTCCAAGCCGAAGTAGAACGGATACTTGAGACCTCCGAGGCCGTGCGGGTCATCATAATAGATCTGACCGGGATCTACCTCTTCGAGTGACGGGAGGCGGCGGCCACCCGCGGGGAAATGATGCACGTTGTCGTCGGGCGGACATCGGGCCACATCACCGTTGTGGAAATAGACCGTCTGACCACCATCGTCAGCCGTGTCAATCCGCCGCACGTGCCGCTGCCACTGGGGATCCGTTCCCAACAGGTTGATCAAAATGCCGTCAAATGCGTATCGTTTTCGCAGCGTCACCAACGCCTCGGCAAACCCTTCGCTTGTGAACCAGGTTTCGACGGGAGTAAGATGAACGTTCAGCAAGTAGTGTCCAAGTGCTAGTTGGCACATCACCGGCACTCGATCCACCTGTTCATGCCGCATCGCTGCAGCGATTCGTTGCTTGCCGTTCACCCTCGCACACCTCTCGGTCTCTGGATTTGCTCGACAGGGAATCTCCCCTACAACTCCCCCAACGGTCCGACAACAGGGATGCCGCGGCAACGAAAACCAGCGCACTCCATGCGCAGACAATGCTGATGCTATTTCGCGTCGGAAGCGGTGGCGACGGATCGGTCGATCAATTTCAGCGACTCCTCCATCAAAATCTCGCCGGTCATCTCGCCCAACGACGTTCTCGAGATATAGTCGTATCGCGGAAAACTCTGAAAATCAACCTTCGTCATCATGTATCCCAGGCCGTCATGGGTCAGTCCGAACAGCAGGTTGTGCTGCCCGCGCATCTTGCGTTTCAGATAGAACCCGATATTCGGCAGCGCCTCGCCGGGAATTGTCAGAATCTGGGCCGTTCCCACGTTCAGCAGGCTGATGCGAGTCGAGATCGTCCGATCGCTGTGACAGGGATACTTGAGCGGTGAGTGCTGGATGACCGTCCAAAGCAAATCGGAGTCGACCGGCAAGCGAACCTCCGCCGTATCGCAGGAAAGGACAGGATCGTCCTGCAATTGTGCCTCGGAAATGATCCGTATCGCCTCGTCGGCCATGGTGTCACCAATTCGAACGCACTCCGCCCAGGTCCGGCTGTCCCGCCAAACGCCACGCAGGGGATCTTTCAAATCCTCGAGCACGCGATTGTCCGCCGTGACCATGCCACCTTGAGCACCAGTGATAAAGATGGCCATGCCGCCCTTTAAAGACTCGATCCGATCGGTCATCGGCCCAACCAGGTCGGGGCTGACAACCCCAGCATCGCTGCCCAACACTTCCGGGTGCACCGCATAATTCACCAGCACGAACAACGACCGGGCGTTGGCGTCGAGAGCCTGGATCACACTCATCCGGCGATCGTAAAGATCGGGTGCGTAATAGTTGTAAGCAATTTTTCCCTGAGCCTCGTCGGTCGCCACCCGGATTCTGGCCGGCTGTAGTGAGTCGAGCGCCTCGTTGATGGCCTGGGCCGTGCGATCACAAACCAGACCCATGTATGGCAGGTCACCCGTATGTCCACCCTTTCCATCCGGAAAGGCGTAGCAGTCAGGCGCGCTGTGTGTATGAGTCGAACTGATCAAGATGTTTTCGCCAGCCAGACGCGGCACAGCCGCTCGCACCCGATCACATAAGACCGACGGGAATCCGAGCAGATCCAGACTGACGAGCGCCACCTTCGTGTCTCCGCGTGCCAAGACGATAGCCCGCGCAGTCAACTCGCCTCGCTTTTCCGTCGCCGGCGAGGTCGGCCCGAGCCCCCCCGACACGGGCAACAGGGGATCAGGTGTGATGATTCGTTTCGCCACGCCAACCAGCAAGCGGTCCGCAAGAACCGGAGACGAAAGAAGAGACAACGCCACAACGACGACCAGTATTCGCATGCCTGACATCAATCCACCTCGAAACAATTGGCTTTTGAAACAATCATCTTTTGTGTGCAACGTAGCAGTACACTGTCCACCTCGCGCAAGGGCAGCACATCATGGCAGCAACAGCGCATCCGGCAACGGCTGCACTTTTCCGTGTCTGTCCACGCTGGCCACAATACTCCTGCCACGAGCCAACAGGTCCTGACCACGGTACAATTCATAGCCCATCGTGATACGAGCACCCTTCGTTTTCTCGGTCACGGTGCGCAAACGCAACACGTCGTCATATTCGACGGGGAGAAAATACTGGCAGGAAATCTCGGCGACCACTAACAATGTCCCCTGATCCTCCAGCTCTTTGTAGCAAACGCCACCGGCACGCAACAACTCGATCCGCCCCATCTCGAAAAAGTTCAGAAAATTGGCATGATGGACACGCCGTTGCCCGTCCGTTTCCTGGTAACGGACGCGAATCTCGATCTCGTGTTCTTGCAGCATGGGAAATACCTGGGTTCCTGATACAATCCGATGCGGTGGGAGAGATATTGACAAAGCCCCCCACTCAGGCCAGTGGGCATCGTAACGGGCAGCAGCCGGGCTTCGAAACCCCGAGCAGACCGATCCGGTTAGCTGGTACATCGGTTCGTGAAGCGGTTTCTCGCCCGGATCCACGCGGTTGGCCGGCAGCCGCATGGAGACATCCAGCCACGCGCCGGACGGGCGTCGCGGCGGTCCTGAGATCTGGCACCGTGCTCGCGTGGGCCGAGGGAATCGCGTTGACCGAACTCGTCTGCTTGTCTATAGTTAGTGTACTTCTGGGAAAGAACTTGAGTCCTTGGAGTCAAGTTTCGGCAAGCGACGAAAGTACGTTTCATTCAGCGCGAGCGGTGGGTTGTATTGGTTTTGAAGCTCGATCTCGTTGAATTCACAACAGGCGTGCCCTGGGCGCGTCTGTTCACTAAGCGATCGACGGGAATCGCCTAAAGGCGGACATGGTCCCAAGTTGGCGGCGGCTGGGCCGCCGAACCGTCTTCGGCTGTATGATGCGCGCCGTGCGTGCATCTTTGTGGCGGCGGCATCTTGCCGCAGTCCGGTGGCGCTCGCGCCGCCACCACGTTTGGCTGCGGCTCACGGCCGCCCTAGAAAACTGCGCCGTCACGCGGTGACGGCATCGCTCGGCTGACATCCTTGCAACGACAGGCAAATTTGATGAGCGTCGGCGAAGGCTCGGGAACCGGTTTCGCGACCATGCGGGGACGGAATTATCCTACGATCCGTCAATTCACGGTCTTTCTCGAAAATCGCGTGGGCCAGCTGCTGGAAGTGGTTCGCCGATTTGAGGGGAGCCAGGTGCGGCATTGTCGCCCTCTCGATCAACGATGCGACGGAATGTGCTTTCGTTCGTTTCTTGCTCAGCCACCCGGAACAGGGCCGGGAGGTGCTTGAGCGTGCCGGATTGGCCATGATCGAAAGTGACTTGATCGGGATTGAGCTGCCCGAAGGCACGCAACCACTGTTGCAGGTCTGCACGGCGTTGCTGCAGGCTGAAATCAACATTGTCCAGGCGTATCCACTAATCATGCGACCACGTGGCCGTCCCGCCGTGGCACTGATGGTGGACAACATCGAACTGGCGATGGACACCCTGGACAACAAGGGCTTTCGGATGATCACCGAGGGCGACCTGGCGGACGTCGAATAGGGCGCAACCGCACGGCCGACTGGGCAGCGTTTTGCTGACCACGAGCGGCTTTCACGGTTACGACGAGCCACGAGGCGCTTGACTTCCTTCTTCAGCCCGGCGGGCAGCGACTGTGTTTTGAGCCCGGTGACCGTTCTTGACGCGGGCGTCGAGTTTGCCAAACTAAGGCGTGCCTACTGGAGGTTGTGCGGCCCGGTTCGTCCTGGTTCGCAACGCGGTCGTGCTACAGGACGGAACGTGAAGTCCGCACTTCGTTGATCGCATCTCCCCCCTTCTGATGAGGCAAACGGATTCGAGCCGTTTGCACCGAGAGCTTCCATGCCCATAGATGTCACCTGTACCGGATGCAAAACCCGTTTCAAAGTCAGTGAGAAGTTTGCCGGCCAGAAAGGGCCCTGCCCCAAGTGCAAGACGGTCATCCAGATTCCCTCTAAGGCGGACGAGGTTGTCGTTCATGCGCCCGAAGAGTTCGGCCCCAAGACCAAGGCGGGCGTCGGCGTGCTGAAGCCGATTTCGCGCAAGGAAGTCAAGCTGTCTCCACTGCTGTTGGTGAGCATCATCTCGGGCGTGTTCATGGTGCTGGTGGCCGCCCTGTTGCTGCGCAGTCTGGACAAGATATCTCCCTGGGTGTTGGGCATCGGCGCTTTCGCGCTGGCAGTACCTCTAGTGTGGGCCGGCTACAGCTTCTTGCGGGATGACGAATTGGAGCCGCACCGGGGCCAGTCGCTGGTGTTGCGGATTCTGGTTTGTTCCATGGTTTACGCGCTGCTTTGGGGCGCGTATGTCTGGCTGCCGCCATTGGCTTTGAGCCTGGACCAGTTAGAACTATTCCATCTCTTGTTCATATTGCCCCCGATCATGGTGGTGGGAGCCCTGGCAGCGTTTGCCACGCTGGACCTCGACTTTGGCACCGGCTTGATTCATTACGCATTTTACTTACTGATAACCGTCGTGCTCTGTTTCATCATGGGCATCAGTTTACTCGGCACCACGCCTGCCGCTTCCGCCTGACTCCCAATCGGATCTGCGATGAACACGATCGGTGACATACCGGAGATCCAGGGCCTCGATCGCCGGAGCCACCTGGTACGTATTCCGCCGGAGTGCGATGTGCCGCTGACGCCCCGCGTGCGGCAGATCATCGACACGCCCGAGTTTCGGCGTCTGGGACGGATCAGTCAGTTGGGACTTGTCTCACTGGTTTACCCCGCAGCGCACCACACCCGTTTCGAACACTCGCTGGGTGTTTACCGTCTGGCGCTGCTGTACCTGAAACAGCTCTCGTACGACGATCGCTTCGTCTCTCTCATTTCGCCCGCCGACGCCGAACGGTTCATCGCCGCCGCTCTGCTTCACGACTTGGGACACTGGCCCTTCTGCCATCCTCTCGAGGATATGAACCTTTCCGGCGTACCCGAACACGAACTCTTTGCGAATAGCTTCGTGTTGGAGAGCGAAATTGCGGACACCTTGCGAGATGACTGGAGAATAGCCCCGCGAGAAATCGTATCACTTCTGTCCGCCAAACCGCGCGACATGAAATCACAGCTGCTGACCAGCATGCTGTCGGGCCCCATCGACGTCGACAAGATGGACTACCTGATGCGCGACAGCCTGCATGCGGGCGTCCCGTACGGCCGACATTTCGACCAGCAACGACTGATCGGCAGTCTCTGCCTGAATGAAGCAGGAGATGGCCTGGCCATCAGCGAGAAGGGACGCACGGCGGCCGAGATGATGGTGTTTGCGCGCTACGTCATGTTCAGCGAAGTCTATTGGCATCATGCGGTGCGATGCGCGACTGCCATGTTGCAGCGAGCGTTCTTTCTGTTGCGTGAGCAATTGGATCTCGACACGTTGTTTCGCCTGGACGAACGGGAGATGATCGCTCAACTGCGGGGGACCGCCGAAAACCAGCCCGCTTCGGAACTGCTGGATGGCTTGTTCGGGCCGGCGCGGCGACTGTACAAGCGATTCGCCCAATTCAGTGCCTTCGAAAATCCCGAGCAGTACCGGCGTTTGGCACGCCAACCATACGCCTATCTTGCGGCGTGTGCCGAAAATCTGGCCGAAGTGCTCGGTGACCACTTGTCGCTGTGTGTGGCAGCGCACGAGGTGCTGTTCGACGCGCCACCAATGAAACTGGAGGTCCAGTTCAACATTCAGATTCAATTCCCGAACGAGTCTTGTTATCGCTCGCTGGGTGATGTTTCGCCCGTGGTCAAGACGTTGGCTCAGCAGCAATTCGACGACTACGTCAAGCGGGTACGGGTCTTCGTCCACCCGCGACTTGTACCGCTGCTCGAAAGGGTCGACGATCGCGGCGCACTGATTGGTCAAGCTGTCGACATGACTCCTTGAACCCGACGACATCATCCCCGCCTGGTGCCGCGCGAGACCTGCTCATGGCACCTAGAGCCCGCCAAAGTCTGTACGGACGTTCGCCTGCCGCAAAGGCAACCTGGAAAGCCGACAGCCGTTGTCCCCATTCTTTTTTTCCGCGCTGCACCTCTTCACCAACGAGCCCAAAACGGACATGATGGGGAATCGGCGCACGGCAGAATTCGACGGCTGGCGGAGTTTTCAACCACCAGCTTCGCGACCGCCTTGGACGCGATTTGAGCGGCGGAAAATACTCCCTTTCCGTCGCCCAGTGGTCGCCACGTTGCCCCTATCATCCCGTAACTGATTTGACAGCAGCACGTTGTGAGGAATAAGGAACGGACCATGGCCAAGAAGACGATCCAGGACGTAGACGTAAACAAGAAGACCGTATTGATGCGGGTCGATTTCAATGTGCCACTGGATGATGATCAGAACATCACCGACGACACGCGAATCCAGATGGCGCTCCCCTCGATCCAATCCGTGCTCCAGCGCGGCGGTTCCTTGATCTTGATGAGCCATTTGGGACGGCCGAAGGGTGAGCCTGGTGATGCGGAGAAATTCAGCCTGCAACCGACTGCGGTCCGGCTGGGTGAACTGCTGGGCCAGGAGGTTACGTTCGCCACGGATACGGTGGGCGACGACGCCCGGGCGAAGGCCAAACAACTGAGGCCGGGCAGCGTTCTGGTGCTGGAAAACCTGCGATTTGACAAACGGGAGAAAAAGGGGGACGAGGGCTTTGCCAAGGCCTTGGCGGACATGGCGGATATCTATTGCAACGACGCTTTTGGCACGTGTCATCGCGAGGACGCGTCGATGTTAGCCGTCCCCAAGGCGATGGGGTCCAAACCGAAGGTGGTCGGTTTCCTGGTGGCCAAGGAAATTCAGTACCTGTCAGACGCCATCGCCAATCCGCAGCGTCCGTTTGTGGCGATTCTGGGTGGAGCAAAAGTCTCGGACAAAATCAATGTGATCAAGAACCTGTTGGGGATCTGCGACAAGGTCTTGATCGGCGGCGCGATGGCTTACACGTTCTCGCTGGCCCAAGGGGGCAAGGTGGGCAAGAGCCTCGTGGAGGAGGATAAGGTCGCGTTGGCCAAGGAACTGTTGACTGCTGGTGGCGATAAGCTGATGTTGCCGTTGGATACTCATTGTGGCGACGCCTTCGATGCCGACTGCAACAAGCTGGTGGTCCCTGCCGGCGAGATTCCGGATGGTTACCAGGGACTCGACATTGGCCCGGAGACGGCCAAGACATTTGCCGACGTCGTGAGAGCTGCCAGGACAATCGTCTGGAATGGTCCGATGGGCGTCTTCGAGATGCCTCCCTTCGATGCCGGTACTCGATCCGTTGCGGCTGCCATCGCAGAGAGTTCGGGAACCAGCATCATCGGCGGTGGGGATAGCGCGGCGGCGATTAATCAATTGGGATTCAGCGATGATGTCTCGCACGTGAGCACCGGCGGCGGCGCCAGCCTTGCGATGCTCGAAGGACAGGACTTCGCCAGCGTCAACGCCTTGGACGATGTTTGAGCGGCCGCATGTGCCCCCACAACTTCGCGATGATGGGTAAGGCTGCCAATCGCGTGATGCGAATTTCAACGTGACCACCTTGGTGGGCACCGGCGGCACCGCGATCGAACCGTACGTCTAAGTCCGAAACGGGTTCCCAACCGTCTATGGTGCCCGGCTGGTCCAGCATTTGCCGTGCCTCCGGTTCCAACGTTAAGTATACTAGCACACGTAGGCGATTGGATCGCGGAACGGGGCTGTACTACTACCGGCATCGTTTCTACGCTTCGCAGCTGGGGCGGTTCGGTAGTAGGGATCCGGTGGGGTATCAGACGGGAGTGAACCTCGTCGAGTACGCGTGGGACTCGCCGACGAATCGAAACGACTCATCGGGGCTGCAACCTGTACAGGGGCCACCGGTCTTCTACGAATTCCCGCCTACCGTGGTATGGGGACCGGATCACCAACTCAACGTGGGTGCGCTTTGCGATAACATCGCGAAAACGCGCAATTGCTGCAAACTGGGATGCACAGCCGCACGCTGCAAACAAAGGGGCAGGACGCTTCTCGAGAGGGCACGGAGAGTGACGCCGGTTCCGCCCGAGAGGTTTTGGCAGAGTTGTTTTGATATCTTCGGTGGCCGGGAACTGTGCCAAAGATGGTACCTGGGATTTGTAGAACAGATAAAGGGAGAGCTTGAGAAAAACGAGTGTTATCAAACCGGGGGCACAAGTTGGGTGAGGCCGACAATTCCGAACCCGTTTAGGGCGGCCTGTTATTGTCCGGGACACGCGGCTATCCAGGTCACGATGTGCGACGAGACTACAACGTTCTATCTGGATTCTGGATTTTGGGGTGGTGTCTTTCCACCAGGAGAGTCTAGACGAAGGGACCCAGCTTGGTGTCGGGAAATCACGCCAAGATTATTGCCCTGGAAGTGACCGCTTGACGGCTGCGGAGCAGTAATGGGAAGATCTGAAATACACCCGATGTGGAACGCAATGGACAAGAGAATCGACTACTTGGGAAATCGTCGGCTCATTGCCCGGTGGGCATTAGCGTCGTTCATCTTTGGACCAATATTCCCGTTCATCATGAACTTGCTCGGCCGTCCTGCCTATTCGAGCGATGTACCCCTTGATCCGGTTGTCGGACTGAGTCTCCTTGCGGAGTTCCTTGCGTTGACGCTGGGATTTCTCGGGAGACGGCATCTTTCGGGACGAGTGGCGATGTTCGGAGCTCTCATAATATTGGGTTGTGCTTTTTTGATTCCGGTCCTTCCCTAGACCTCTTAAGAGTTGAGGTCGATCCTGCCTGAAAACGCTCCACTGGCACACGTCCTGCTATAGGGGATTTAAGGAGCGTTTTACTATTACCGCGCTCGCTGTTAGCTTTCACAATGGGTAAGGCGAACTAACATCGGTGCGATAGTCGCGCTCCGTGAAGCGCCGAAGAGGACGGCGCAGCGGTTGAGAGAGCATCAGGGAGCCGTTTTGAGGGCCGTTTTTCCGTGGCGCGCGGACCCTCACCGCGAGTGGGTGTGGGAAGGCCTCGTTTCGGGTGGCTTGATGTGTCATCGCTCTCTGGTGATCGTCACATGAAGGGTAGCGTTGGTTGCCGTAGCTGGTCGAGTGTCATCTGCATAATCTCGTGGACCGTGGGGCGGGGGAACTCGGCGACGGAGACCATCACCCCTTCCTGGCAGCGCGGACAGATCCGCTCGGGCCGCTCGGCTTTCTCTTTGCTGGGCTCGCCTCCTTTCTCCTCCTCATCGTCCTCCTCTTTCGCATTTAAGTCGAAGAGCTTCGCCAGCAACTGGAGGCTGGCGACCCGTCTACCCGGCGAGAGATAGCCATAGTTGCGCACATGCCGCTTGCCGCGAGGCAGCACGTGCTGCAAAAAGCGATCGATGAACTCCAGGGCCGGAAGCCGGGCGATCGTCTTCTTGCCGCCGTCACGCTTGTCGTTGTACCAGAAGAGGACCTCCTCGTTTTCGATGCCGATCAACCGATCGTTGGAGATCGCCGTGCGACGAACATAGTGCGCCAGATACGCCACCACGCGCTCGGCTGCTTGCTGAATCGTCTCGCCATCACGCTCCGCGCGTGCCGTCGAAGGACAGACCGCCAGCGGTAAGCAGTACATGAAGATGCGGCACCGTCACTCGGAATTGCATGGTCAGAGTCGTGCCACTGCGTGCGGAGACGCCTGTCAAGTACATGCATATACGATCGCCAAGCGAAATCGTGCCAACTCGACGTCGTATGGGGCACGCAGTGTGAAGCGGCTACCGGCGCTACGTCGCGGTAATGGAAAGCGTGTCCGCGCTGCGCACTGCTCAAGTCGAGTGGTCTGGTTCCAGTGAACCGGGTTGTCGGTGCGGAGTCAAGTCGAGTGGTCTGGTTCCAGTGAACCGGGTTGTCGGTGCGGAGGTTACAGAATTGGAAAGCCGGTGGTTTGAGCAGTGGCACCACCCACCTCACGCGGGCCCGCTTGGTACAGTTCAGCAAATGGGACCGCGGCTGGTCAATCAGGTACGAAGCGATGAAATCACTTCTGCAGAAAGAAGTGAATGGCATTGCGCAATTCATATCGTGTGGTTCGTGAATACTCCATATCGAGCCACACGATTTTGCCTTGCGCGTCGAGGAGATAAGTGCGAGGAAGTCGGTTCTGGGCGAGGCGTTCATAATACTGCCGGTCGGGATCCAGAAGGCAGAGTACCTCTTCACCATATTCCTGGCAGAGTGCTTCGTAGTTCTCGGGTGCCGGACCGACATGGATGGCAATCGTTTCTACACCAAGTTCATTCAGAGGGACGAGGTCGTGCGGAATCTCCTCGAACTCATCCAAAGCATAGGGATTGGCGGCTTCCCAACAGACGATCACCGTGAGGGTTTTGCCGAGCGATCGACGAATCTCATGCTTCGCACCGGCGAGGTCTGAAAGCGAGCTGTCGGGCATGTCATCGCCAACGAACACGAGGCAGGCCTGCCGATGCTCCTGGCTCATGGCCACGATCGGCTTGATAATCTCGTGAGCCGGCGGCGAAACCACCGTCGCCGTTTCTTTTCGTCCTTGCCTGGCGGCGGCGGCGCGGCGCCGGGCAAACTCCCGCGACAGCGCCTTCATCGGGTCCCGCTCGACGCTGCTCGCCTTCTCTTCTGTCTTCTCATCCGACTTTTCGTCCGGCCTCTTCGCGGTCGTCTCGGTTGCCGGCCGCTTCTGATCTTGACGCGCCGCTGGCGTGGCCCGCGTCCCTTGTTCTTGTGACTGCGGATCGGCGTTTTGCGTTGAGTTGTCAGCCGGCGGCGGCGGCGGAGCTGCTGTCAATTCCGTCGACTCCGCAGCTAATCGTTTCGCTGAACTTTCAGCATCCGGCAGAGTGGCGTCGGGCACCCGCGGTTCATCGGTAACGGTTGCGGAAAGACGTGCCTGCTCGGCCGCCATGTCACGCGACTCCTGCCGCCCCACCGAAGCGCGGTCAACGAGCGCCTCAACATTATTCGTTCCATCGCCCGAACGCTCGGGTTCAGACCACAAGAGTTGGGCGTCCTGCTTGGAAACGGACGGTCGCGAGAACACAACCACCACGATCGACGCCATGGCGACGGTAAGGAGCGAACCGAAGAAAAAACGCGACCATGGCGTTGGACTTGACATGACACGAATCCGTGTTCGACATTGATTATGGATAATGAAATCGTGACCGTGCGCCAGCTTCTTCGCCAGCAGCGCAAACAAATTCGTCTACCACTCGCAGGGCGACACGACCAAGTCGCATCGCTCCGTACGCGCACCCTGCATCCGGCTCCGCTCACGAAATAGCAAATCTTCAACGTCGTGGGAGATGGACTCCCGGCATTTGCCCTTCCCTCCGCAGACAGACTAACAGTTTCCTCTTCCCAGGCTCGCGCGTCAACGGCGTGCCCCGGTACCATGCCCGACACGGCAGCGTCCTCTTCGCCACCCCCCCGGCGTGCCACCACCCAATAGGCAGCCCTCGATCAACACCGCCTCCGATGGCTCGACGTCCGTTGGCAGCGCGGAGGAGAGCACGTCTCGAAATCCGCTGTTGGCAACGATCTCATCGCGCAAAGGGCACTACTCAGGTACAGACCGCACATCAATCCCCAGTTCGCTGAGCTGCGCGTCGTCGACACTTCCCGGCGCCTCGGTCATCATGTCCGCGGCACGCTGTGTCTTGGGAAAGGCGATACAGTCGCGGATATTGTCGAGTCCGCCGAAGAGCATGACGAACCGGTCGATTCCGAGCGCGATGCCGCCGTGCGGCGGCGCACCGTATTGGAGCGCTTCCAGCAGAAAGCCAAACCGCTCCTTGGCCGTACGCTCGTCCATCCCCAGCAGATCAAATACCTGTTGCTGAATCTTGGAATCATGAATTCGAATCGTGCCGCCACCTGCCTCCGAACCGTTAATCACCAGATCGTAAGCCTGCGCGCGACACTTTCCGGGTTCGGTGCGCAGCAGGTGACTGTCCTGCGGTCGTGGTGACGTAAAGGGATGGTGCATCGCCACCCAACGATGCTCCTGCTCGTCCATCTCGAACATGGGGAACTCGACGACCCACGAGAAGTGCATGTGACGCGGATCATACAATTTCAACTCCGCGCCCAACCGCTTCCGCAAACCATACAGCGACTTGCAGGTCACCTCCCAAGAGTCCGCCACAAACAACAGCAGGTCGCCCGCCTCGGCCTCCATCCGCTGGCCGATACTTGCCAACATTTCGTCACTGAAATTCTTCGCGGATGACGATTGAAGCGCACCCTGTTCATCAACACGAAACCAGACCAGGCCCTTTGCACCAAAGTCTGTCCTAACGTAGTCCGTCAGTTCGTCAATACGTTTGCGAGAAAATCGCTCTGCCGCCTGGGCGCACGAATGCCTCGCACGAATCCGCCGTTCTGGGCCACGTCGTGGAATACGCGAAACTCGCATTGGGCAGCCAGATCGGTGCAATCGACCAGTTCCATGCCAAATCGCAAATCTGGCGCATCGTGTCCGTACCGACGCATGGCTTCGTCATAGGTCATCCGAGGTAGTGGAGCCTGCACGTCAAGGCCGAGAATCTCGCGGGCCAGGCGAACCACCAGACCGTCGATCATGCTCATCACGTCGTTCGCGTCGACGAAAGACATTTCCATATCAAGTTGCGTGAACTCGGGCTGGCGATCAGCGCGCAGATCCTCGTCCCGGAAACAACGTGCCACTTGCACGTAACGGTCGTAGCCCGCCACCATCAGGATCTGCTTGTAGAGCTGGGGTGATTGGGGGAGCGCGTAGAACTTGCCACGATGGATCCGACTCGGCACCAAATAGTCGCGCGCCCCTTCTGGAGTGCTCCGCCCCAGCACGGGTGTCTCGACATCGATGAACTGATGCTCGTCAAAGTAATCCCGCATAGCTTTGATGATGCGGCTGCGAAGCACCAGGGTCCGCTGCATCTCCGGGCGGCGCAGGTCAATGTAACGATAACGCAACCGAATGTCTTCGCCCGGCAACTCCTGCTGGGCAGGCGTAAAGGGGGGATTTCCGCTGGCGTTGAGCACCTCCAGCTGCGTTACGCGCAACTCGATGGCTCCGGTCGAAAGCTTCGAATTGACGGTTCCCGCCGGCCGGTGCGCCACCCTCCCAGTGACGCGCATCACGAACTCGCTGCGCAGCCGCCCCGCCTGATCCACGATCTCCCGACCGCTCTCCGGACCCGCGACGACCTGTGTCTTGCCATACCGATCGCGGAGGTCGAAGAAGACGGCCCCGCCATGGTCGCGTGAACTGTCCACCCAGCCGCAAAGCGTCACCGTCTGGTCTACGTCTTCAACACCCAGTTCGCCACAATTGTGCGTGCGTAACACCGGCGCAATCCTTAGTTTCGAATATAGTTCGTCCCTCGTCCCCAGCAAAAACGCGTCCCATCCCCGCCGTGTCCCACGCCCGGGCAATCGCCAGTCATTCTCGTCATCGGCCGCCGACTTCTTGAGTCGCGACGCCGGCACATACGGGGGTTGTGCCAGGCGGTGGGGGAAAATCCAGCAAATCTCGTATTCTAGACGCCGTAGGGCGACCTGCAAAGCATCCCTGTACCAGCCCCCCCACGGCCGGCACCGACCCGCCGCCGTCGGCGTGTCACCGGACGTCCCGACCCATTTCCACCAGCTGGGCCGCCACATCCGCCGGATCAGAGCGTTCATGCTGCTCGATCCGGCGGCATTCACTCAGGCTGCGAAACCAGGTCTCCTGGCGACGCGCGAACTGGTGGGTACGCACTTTCACGCGCGACTTGGCCTGGGAGATCGAACAGCCGCCCCGCAGATGCTCGATCGCCTCCCGATAGCCCAGGGCCTGCGCCGCGGTTCTTCCCAACGTGGTGTGGCGTTCCAGCAGCCACCGCACCTCGTCGATCAAGCCCACCTCAAACATCCAATCAACCCGCGCAGTCAATCCGGTGATGAAGGGTCACACGTGGCCATCCAAGCACGAAAACGCGACACTCACCGGCAGAGGCCGCCTTCGTCAAACTGCAACTGCTGGTGGCTGATCGGCTCACCCGTGAGCTTGTACACCTCCAGAGCTCGAATAATCCGGCGAATATCGTTCTTATGCAATTTCTCGGCCGCCAACGGGTCCACCTGGCCGAGCCGTTCATGGAGCACTTCGATACCGACCTGACGGGCTTCTTCCTCCACTTGCTTGCGGAAATCCCAATCGGCTGGCGGGCCCTGGTAAATGCCGCGCAGCATGGCCTTGAGATACATGGGTGTGCCGCCCACGAAAAGCACCGCACGCCGGCTCTCTCGCAACTGGCGAATCAGACGATGGGCTTCGTCCACGTAATTCGAAACACTGAACTCCTCAGTCGGCTCAAGGATGTCGATCATGTGATGCGCGACCGTCTCACGCTGCCGTTGCGTCGGCTTGGCGGTCCCGATGTCCATCCCGCGATAGACGGCCATCGAATCCAGAGAAATGATCTCGGCGTCCAGCAAACGAGCCATCTCGATCCCCACGCTCGTCTTTCCCGCAGCGGTAGGACCGGTCAAATACCAGCAGTCCAAGGCGGGCGGCATGGGGGAGGGAAATCCCGCGGAAATGGGCTCGGGCCGATGCAACGATTCCGGCTCACCCGGCCTACCAGTTGATGTATTCATCGTTTCGGATACCTAGACAATCCCAGTGTGTCCGCCTTGTGCAAGACCTGCCCTGCAGGAGCGGGGACGGCAACCACCGGCATCACCCGCAGAAGCACCCTTGCATTCGGGCGAACGGCAGAAAACGCACTCCCCAGACACGCGTCGGCATCCTGCCACAGAACGGCGGCTGCCGGCCACCGCGACGGGGCCTGTGATTGTCAGCCGCCGAAGCACTCTCTAGGATGAGCGGAGCGTCCCGACACGGAACCGACCGCGGCCCCGACGCGCCACGAGCTGATCGCTCGAGGCTCCTGCCCGGATCATACACGGTGGCGTGTCACTTCGTACATGCCGCACCGGCGTTTCCTGCGGCGTATTGCGTTGGAATCGATTCAGAGGTCCATAGTCGCGTGAACAACAATCTTGCCGTGATCCAGCAACTGATGGCGGTGATCCACGATCGTAAAGTCAATCCTCCCCAACGGTCCTACACCACCGCATTGTTCGCGGGGGGCGTGCCGAAGATAGGTGCCAAGATACGCGAGGAAGCACGAGAAATCGTAGAAGCTGCCGGCGAATTGGGAGACGACGGCCGCCAGCATCTGGTGTATGAGGTGGCTGACCTCATTTATCACGTGTGCGTGTTGCTGGGCTACAAAGATATTAGCTGGGACGAAATCGAATCGGAACTCGGCCGCCGCTTCGGCATCTGCGGGTTGGACGAGAAGGAAGCGCGTCATGAGTAAATTGCGCATCGGGCTGCCGAGCAAAGGGCGGTTGGAGGAACAGGCGAGCGAGTTGCTGCGTCAGGCGGGGCTGAGCTTTCGGCGTCAACCCCGCAGTCTGTTTGCGTTGGTCGGCGAGTTGCCGGTCGAGGTCACCTTTCTCCGAACCGACGACATCCCCGTGCTCTGTGCGGAAGGCGCCATCGATATGGGGATTACCGGCAGTGACCTGGTCGCGGAGAGCGGCGTCGAAGTCGTGACGCGAATGCACCTCGGGGTTGGCAAGTGCCGGCTGGCCATGTGCGTTCCCGAGGACAGCGCGATCCACTCGCCCGATCAACTGGCGGGATGCCGCATGGCCACCAGCTTCCCGCGGATTACCGCGGACTATTTGCTGGGACACTCCACGCAAGTACATCTCGTATCGCTCTCGGGATCCGTGGAGATCATGATCACGTTGGGCGTGGCGGACGCCATTGTGGACCTGGTGGAAACCGGCAGCACGCTGGCTGCCAACCGGCTGCGCGTGCTGGCGGAGATCGGACGTTACGAGACGGTGTTGATTCAGAATCATGCGCCGCGCGATCCGGAGATGGCCGATCGTGTTGTCCGCCGACTCGAAGGTGTCGTTATCGCGCGCAGCTACTCGCTCTTGGAATACAACATCCCACGTAACAAGCTACCTCAAGCGGAGGAAGTGACTCCCGGCTTCAATTCACCTACCGTCAACGCCTTGGAGGACCCTACCTGGTGCGCCGTACAGGTCATGGTGCGTCGCAGCGAAGTCATCGATGTCATGGAACGCCTGGAAGCGATCGGTGCCTCGGCGATCCTGGAAACGCCCATCAACAATTGCAGGCTGTGAAGCGCGGCGCGGGATGAGAAGCGAAGCGGATATCGGTGGGTTCGCCTGGAATGCCGCCAAAAACGTTGGCGATCAAGTCACTCTGCAACGCGGCGAGCACATGTGATACTTTGCCGCCAGACGCCCTCGCGGCTGGTGACCGCCCGATGACGATGACGCTGTCGGCGGGAGTAGACCGGCACCATCACCTTTGCAGGGTGTGCAATCGTTACGATTGCACCAACTGGATTCACGCAGCGGGAGATGATCTCGTGCGATAAGCTACGTTGTATTATAACTGAAAGTGCAAGCCTTCCCGCCCCTGCCAACGGATCTCACGCCGGAAAAGCCTGCGTTTTCGCCCCGATGCACCGGATGTGAATTCCGACCCCTTACCGACGGGAAACGAGTCACAAGAAACGCGGCTTTACCGGCTACATGGACCGCGTGATTTACGTTCTAAGTTATTAGTACGACTGTTTGATTTTGCACACAAGACCCCGTCCAGCTCGCCTGGACGGTGAATCTGACTGATCAGCTACCGCGATGAGCCCCTCTCCCGCTTTCCTTTCTCACCCACTTCGCCGCCGGAAGGCGGCGAAGTGGGTGAGAAAGAGAGCCTTGTGGGGCGGTTCGGGTAGCCTGCCAGTCAGATTCACCCACCGCAGAGGGCGGTGGGAGTCAAAGTCAAACAGTCGAGTTAGACGTGTGTCGCGAGATACTCTGCGCGGCGATCGGCGAGTTCGACGACTCCATGACAGGTATCGTAGATGATTCACGTGGAAAAGCTTACCAAAGCGTACTCGGATCTGCGCCGCGGCCAGTTCATCGCACTCGACGGGATCAGTTTTGAAGCCTTGCCGGGCCAGATCTACGGTCTGTTGGGACCGAACGGAGCGGGAAAGACGACGGTCTTGCGGATTCTCAGCACGGTCCTGCGGCCGACCTCGGGCATGGCGACGGTCAACGGCTTCAACGTATTGACCCAGCCGTCACTGGTGCGTCACCAGATCGGCTTCGTGTCGGCGAATACGGCAGTCTACGATCGGATGACCGCCTGGGAAATGGTCGAATATTTCGGTCGCTTGTACGGACTGGAAGAGAACCTGGTACGGGAACGCATGGAATCGATTTTTCATCGACTACAGATGAACGAGATACGCGACGTGCTCGGCTCCAAGATGTCAACCGGCATGAAGCAGAAGGTCTCGATCGCTCGAGCCATCGTCCATGATCCACCCGTGTTGATCTTCGACGAAGCGACCGCGGGACTCGATGTTCTGGTTGCTCGAGCGCTGCTGAAAACCGTGGCAGAATTGCGGGAACAGGGGAAGTGTGTCATCTTCTCGACGCACATTATGCGCGAGGCAGAGCGACTGTGTGACCGTATCGCGATCATGCATCGTGGAAATATCCTGGCCGAAGGATCGCTGGAAGAACTGCTGGAGATTCATGGTGAAGACGACCTGGAGGAGCTGTTCTTCGGGCTGATTTCCAAACACGACGAAAGCCGCTGGACACAAGCCACGGCATGACGCCACAAGGTGGCGGTCGGCAGCCTGGCGGTGATCGCCTGGCCAAATACACCTCAATCGAACCGTCACCAGAACGAATAGTCGCGAAACCGATCAATGGAATATGCATGAATTGGTCCAATGTTAAACTGATCTTTCTGCGTGAGGTCCGCGACCAGCTGCGCGATCGCCGTACGCTCTTTACCATTGCGGTACTGCCGCTGCTGCTTTACCCACTTTTGGGCATGAGCTTCCTGCAGATATCCCAATTCATGCACGAGCGGCCGACACCGATTTGGATTGTGGGTGCCCAATACCTGCCCGCCGAACCGCCATTGGCTGAAGGCGAACAATTCCACAAAGATCTTTGTCCCGGTGACGAGGCGCAGACTTCTGGTGCTGCACGTCGATAAGCAGATGCCCGCGCCACGTCCGCGACGCTGATTTTGCCGGGTATGCTCGCAACTTGATACAGGAAGGCAAATACGCGGCGGTCATCCGCTTTCCAGCAGGGTTCGCCGACGCCTTGGACCGCTTCCGGACAACCGGTCGCAAGAGTGACTCGTCCGACGGCTCAGCCGACGATGTCGAGCGGACGGGTGTCGAGCAGACGGGCACTCCCCCGCAGTTGCCCTCACCCGAGTTGATCTACGACGCCGCCAGGGATACTTCGCGCATTGCGAACGGCCGAATTCGACGCGTGCTCTCTTTGTGGCAGCGGGCGATTGTGCGTCAATACCTTTCCGATCGTCACATTCCGCCGACGATCACGGACCCCTTCGAGATCAAGGATGTCGACGTCTCCGTGGAAATGAGTCGCCGGGCCGCCTTCTGGTCGAAAGTCTTACCGTTTGTCGTGTTCATCTGGGCGCTGACAGGCGCAGTTCTATCCGGCAGTTGATTTGTGTGCCGGTGAAAAGGAACGGGGTACGCTCGAGACACTGTTGAGCAGTCCGGCAGAACGCAGCGAGATCGTGTTGGGCAAGCTGTTGACCATTATGGGTTTCAGTTCGGCCACGTCGCTGCTGAATCTGCTCAGCATGGCGATTACCGGGACGGCGGTCATCGTGCTGAAACCGGGCCAGTTCCCGATCGGGCCGCCGCCGATTGCCGCGCTGGCATGGCTCTTCCTGGCCCTGATCCCGATTTCCGCACTTTTCAGCGCCTTGGCGCTGGCGATTGCCGCGTTCGCTCGCAGCACCAAGGAAGGCCAGTATTACTTGATGCCGTTACTGCTGATTTCCCTTCCGCTGATGATCCTGCCCATGCTGCCCGCGGTGAATTTGAATCTGGGGACCAGCCTGGTGCCGATCACGGGCATGATGCTTCTGCTGCGATCTCTGGTCGAGGGGCAGTTTGCGGAGGCCGCCGTCTATGCTCCTCCGGTTCTGGCAGTGACGGCCGGATGCTGCTTTCTGGCCGTGCGATGGGCCGTCGATCAGTTCAATAATGAGTCGGTCCTGTTTCGCGAAAGCGAACGTACCGACATCCGGTTGTGGCTCCGGCATGCCTTTCGCGAGCGCGGCGCAACGCCCACCTTCGCGCAGGCCATTGCGTGCGGCCTGATACTCTTGACCATTCGCTTCTTTGCCACGTTTGCCGCCAAGACGCCGGAGAACTGGAACGAGTTTGCGTCGATGCAGTTCATCACCTTGGCCGTGCTGGTGGCCGCACCGGTTCTGTTGATGACGGCCGTCTTGGTGCGCAGTCCGCGGGCCACCTTGTTGCTCAGGCCGGCCAGCGTCAAATCGATCAGCATGGCATTCCTGCTGGCGCTGACCATTCATCCGATCGCCATGCTGGTTACCGCGGGTGTGCAACAGCTGTATCCCATCAATGAAGAAGTCCTGGCTCAGATCGTGGAGATGAAACAGATTTTGGCTTCCGCTCCCAGTATCTGGTACATACTGGGATTGATGGCCCTGACGCCAGCCATTTGTGAAGAGCTCGCCTTTCGCGGGTTCATTCTGTCAGGCCTGCGTCACTTGGGCAGCAAGTGGGGGGCGATCGTTATCAGCAGCCTGCTTTTTGGAGTGATCCACGGAATTCTGCAGCAATCGATCAGCGCGGCCCTGGTGGGGATGGTCATCGGTTATATCGCCGTGCAGACAGGCAGCCTGTTACCGTGTATGGTATTCCACTTCATCTACAACTCGCTTGGACTCTTGGCCCTCTTTGGCTTCGCCGCAACCATCCATGACCATGCCTGGTTTCACTGGATATTCACGGCAGAAGGAGAAGCGATCAGTTATCAGTGGCCGTTGGTCGCCGCCGGCGCGATCATGTCCGTGTTAATTCTCAATTGGTTCCGACGTTTGCCTTATGCCGTGACACCAGAGGAAGAGTTACGCAAGGCGCTGAGCCACCAGTCCGCCGGCGCAGCAGCTTCCTGATGGACATCCAGCTGTTATGAACGAGCCCGCGACACGCGTGGCGCTGCGAGCGCAACTGGTCTTTCCCATTACCTCGCCTCCTCTACGCGATGGCATCGTCACGATCGATCGAGATCGAATTGCCGCGGTCAGCAGGGGTCAACCGACTTGCCCACTGCGCGATTTGGGGAACGTGGCCATCGTGCCCGGGTTGGTGAATCCACACACGCACCTGGAACTCAGCTTGTTCTCATCCCCGCTCGGTCAACCGGGCATGCCTTTTTCCACCTGGATCCGTGACCTGGTGGCTCGTCGCCGCGACGAAACGAGTGCCCTGGATCAGTCACCAACGCAACGGCACATGGAGCCGCTGCTGGCAGGTTTGCGGCAAAGCCTATCGGGGGGCGTCACAACGGTCGGCGATATCGCCAGCTGGGACTCCTGGGAACTTCCGAACTCCCTCTCGACTGCTCGGCACTACGTGTTTCGCGAACTCATCGGCTGGACCGACGACCAACTGGCGCGGCAAGTTGCCACCGCTCGTCGTCACGTGGCAACACGGGGGTACTCGGGTGAATCGCGTTTGATGGGGCTCAGCCCGCACGCCCCATACACCACGACTCCACGACTGGTTCGCGAAATCGTTCAGCTCTCACGACAATCGGGCGTGCCCGTGGCCATGCATCTGGCCGAGTCGGAAGATGAACTGCGGCTGCTCCGATCGGGGGACGGTCCCATGCGCGACACATTGCAGCAGCTTAACGCCTGGGTGGAAAGTGCTTTTCCCGGCGACATGAAACCCCTCGACTACCTGCACCTTCTCAGCCGGGCGGGACGCAGCCTGGTTATCCACGGTAACTATCTGACCCCCAGCGACTGGCAATTCCTGGCGCAGCATCGAGACTCGATGACCACCATCTATTGCCCGCGGACGCACCATTACTTCCGGCATCGCAAGTATCCGCTGAGCCAAATGTTGCGAGCCGGCGCGCGCGTGGCGATTGGCACCGACAGCCGCGCATCGAACCCGGACTTGAGTCTGTTCGAGGAACTGCGATTCGCGGCGGTGCGGCACGGCGATGTGCAGCCCGATCGGATCTTGCGGATGGGAACGCGCGACGCCGCGAAAGCGTTGGGATGTGCGGACCGGGTGGGCAGTTTGCAGCCCGGAAGGCAAGCGGACCTGGTAATCATTGAACTCGGCACCAGCGGGTCGGCAAGCCACGATCCTCATGCCGCGCTGTTTGATCATGCCTCCGCCGTGCGGGCCACGATGTGCCGCGGTGAGGTCGCGTGGGGCGCGCTGTGACCAGGACCTTGCCTGGCTATTTCCCGGTCACGGCCAATTCGTGTCGTTGCCACTTCTCATTGGCGGCAATCGCCCGGTTCTCCTGTTCGGCTCCCACCAGGTCATAAAACACGTTACGCTGGCGGGGTATGAAACCGAGTTCTGCAATCGCGTTGCGGATCTGCCGGAGTGTCAAGAAGTGGATGGTTCCGGCCTCGGCCACAACATTCTCTTCAATCATCAGGCTTCCCATGTCGTTCGCCCCGAACAGCATCGCCAGCTGGCCGATCTTCAAGCCCTGTGTCACCCAGCTGGACTGAATATTCGCGAAGTTGTCCAGATAGAGTCGCGCCACGGCTTGCGTCTTCAAATACTCGAACGCACTGGCGTGGCGAATGTGGGACATGTCCGTGTTGTCGGGCTGGAACGTCCAGCAGATGAACGCCGTGAACCCGCCTGTCTCATCCTGAAGTTGACGCAAGCGATCCAGGTGTTCGATCCGCTCCGCCAGGCTTTCGACGTGTCCGAACATCATGGTGGCGGAACTGCGTCCTCCCAAGTCGTGCCAGACGCGCATCACGTCCAGCCAATCGTCGGTCAGCACTTTGCCGCGGGTAATGTCGCGCCGCACACGATCTACCAGGATCTCCGCCCCTCCTCCCGGTATGCTCCCCAATCCCGCATTCCGCAATCGTTCGAGCACGGTGCGCAGGGGGAGTCTGGAAATCTTCGTGAGGTGGTGAATCTCAGGTGGACTGAAGCCATGCACGTTCAGCTGCGGGAACCGGCCATGGATCGCCTGTAACAGCTCCTCATACCACTCCAAAGGTAGCTTGGGGTGCAGGCCGCCCTGCAGTAAGATCTGGTTGCCGCCCAGTTGAACCGTCTCTTCCACTTTCGCCAGCAGGACGTCGCGCGGCAAAACGTAACCTTCATCGCTCTTGGGTGACCTGTAAAACGCGCAGAAATCACAGACCGCGGTACAGACATTGGTGTAGTTGATATTACGGTCGATGTTGTACGTGCGATAGGGTTCCGGATGCCGGCGCCGCGACACGGCATCTGCTGCCCGACCCAAGGCAACCAGGTCATGTGATTCGAGCAGTGTCACTCCTTCGCTGAGCGAAATCCGCTCGCCAGATACGGCCTTCTGCAGGACATTCTTAATCATGACACAGTCAATCCAATCGTCTCGGGAGTGCACTCGGGGGAAACCAATCCGAACTCCACGGCAAAATGATGAAACAGCTGTAACCCTTGCTGCTCAGAGACTCCCAACGTGAAGTGCAGATTATCGCGCAAGTACGACAGACATGCGGCTACCGGGAGCCCGACTCGGCCCGCTTCCACCTCGGCAATCAGTTCCAGGTTCGCGACCCCCGCATCGCGTGCCTGTCCCAGCGCGGCTTCCAACTCCCGGGTGTCAACGTTCTGCCGAGCTGTCCACATGGCAAACACGAATGGCAGCCCCGTCCAGCGACACCACTCCTCACCCAGATCCCATTGGTCCACGACCCCAGTCCGAAATGAATGGATCGCTCGATCGCCGATGACCAACATGGCGTCCGTAGTCATCGCCTCGATCTCGTCTAGTCCCCTGCCGATGGGAAGCGGTTCAATGCGCGGCGTCAATCCATGACGCTGGCGCAAAAGTATCCGCACCAAGGCCACACTGGTCCGGGACCCTTCGTCCATCGCCAGCGAGCCAATGGCGGGAATCGGCACACGACTCAACAGTTTCACACTCATGACAGGCCCACGGCAGGCGATACACGCGTCCGACACGATTCCGTAGCCAGGATTCAGAAAAGCTTCAATCGACGGGATCAGGGCCACGTCAAGTTCGCCCGAGGCCAGCCGATCGGCCAATCGACTGGGTACATCCAGAATCAATTCGGCAGAACGTGAGAATTCGGCGAAGCGATAGATGAGTGGTTTGGTGTTGAGGTAGGAGACCGCACCGACCTTCAGCCGTCTTGGTCTCGACGTTGGACGTGTCACGCACCCGCTCCTAACTCGCCATAAACCTAACGCTGAGAGGGACCTGCCTTCTCATCGTGCGAGCTTGGCCCGCAATCCCTGTGACGGCGGAATCTTGCCGCCGTGCTGCGGCCGCATGCCGCAGCCATAAACATGCGGGCGCCGCGCACGTGCCACACGATACAACGCTGGTCCACTCCAGCGGCACCCTGTGGCTCCTCACGGCCACCGAACATTTACCTTCACCGGGCAAACCTCGCATTATATTTGGAGCCTCCCTGGCCGACCAGGGCACCAGTCGTACGCCTGCGGCGCACTCGGCTCAGGCCACCACGACGCTTTCGCACAGTAAAGGAACCGCAGAGCCAGCTACACGTTAACCATCAACGCCAGAGAAAAAAAAGCCCTGCGGGTCACTGCGTTAAATGCTCAAACTGTAAATCACGCGGTCCATGTAGCCGGTAAGGATCGGCGAATATGCGCGAGGCGGGATGTCGCCCTGTTTGAGATGCTCACCCCGCAAGCGATGGCCAGAAGAGGATTTGGGTTAGGGTTAAGAGTAAGAGTAAGAGTATGACTAAGATTAAGAGCACCCGTTCACGGCCTCTGGCCGTGAACGGCTACTACTTGGCGAGGTTACCCACAAGGAAGCTCGTCCCAATAATCGGGCAGCGGCGCCTCAATCGTCAGGGGCTCACGGGTCATGGGATGGTAGAACGAAAGCCGTCGAGCATGCAGAGCAATACAGCGCTGGCGTTCATCTTCACAAGCCGGTCCGAACACCCGCGTCGCCCCGTATTGCAGGTCTCCCGCCACTGGCGTCCCGTGCGCCGAGCACTGAACGCGGATCTGGTGGAATCGACCGGTCTCCAACGAAATCTCCAGGAGCGTCAATTCGGAGGTGCGTCCACGGACGCGGTAACGCAGCACCGCCTGGCGACTGTCCGGATGATCCGCAGCCACCACTTGGGCCTGTGCTTGATTCGGTATTTTCCGCACGCGATCGGTCCACGTTCCTTCGTCATGGTCAAGTACGCCTTCCAGCCAGGCCCAATACACTTTGTCGACCATCCGTCGCTCGAACTGCTCGGACAATCGCCGCGCAGCGCGCCACGTGCTTCGCCATGACCAAGACTCCAGACACCGGGCGATCGAGTCGGTGCGGCACACCCAGGTAGACACGTCCCGGTTTCTCGTCACGCAGCCTGAGAAACTCCTTGATGCGTCTTTCCAGGCTGTCGATATAGGGTGGTGCCTGCGTGAGCAAACCGGC
The DNA here is from genome assembly GCA_963700575.1 of uncultured Planctomycetota bacterium. GTDB lineage: Bacteria > Planctomycetota > Planctomycetia > Pirellulales > Pirellulaceae > JAJRVM01. The sequence goes on from CAVOYC010000012.1 coordinate 251,192, forward strand.
CGGTTTCGCCACCGCCAGGCAAGGACCTTCTTCATACAGAATGTCGAACCCGCAGGGCTTCATTTACACACACCCGGCGGCAGGAACCACAAACGGACGACGGTAGTAACGCGTCAACATGCAATTCGCTTTTTGATCGTCGAGAAATGTCTCGGCAACCGGGTCGCACGCCAATACTCGCCCCAGCCGCAACGGTGTCTTGTCGAGATCGACACCATGCTCAATCAGATGCTGTTCGGTCCTCTCCAACGTGGCCAGCATGTCGTCCGCCGCCTCGAGCTGCGTCAAACGAGGTTTCGCATTGGCAAAGGTCAGGTCCTGGCCCAGGCGAAAAGAAATGTTGCCGATGTGTCCCAGCGCGCTCGAGACATGCCCTTCTTCTATGTCCGCACTCAGTGCCAGACAGTTTCGGCAGCGAACGGCCCGCAGGAAGTTGGCAAAATGCAATTCACTGCCACCGCCGCCTCGAAAATGCCTCACGACTCGACCCTGCAGATCGAACGCCGTCCCACTGTGATAGCTGGTCATCACAACATAGCCGTCTGTCCCCTCAAACATCACGCCGACGTGCACATCACGCAGCGGACGACTCTCGAGCCCCCGCATTTCCGTCACAATAGTTTGATCACCAAAACCGTGTATCGTCACTTGGGTGTTGGTCGTCTGGGCGGCATCGTGGCAGGCGAAACGTCCTCCATAACTGAGCACGGTATCGCTGATCGCAGGCAGTCCCAATCCCCACCGGCACAGGTCCAGTTGGTGCACTCCCTGGTATCCCAATTCACCGTTCCCGTACGGCCATTGCCAGTGCCAGTCGTGGTGAAATCGCCGCCGGGTCAGCGGAGCAGCCCGTGCCGGCCCGAGCCACAGATCGTAGTTCACATGCGAAGGAATCGGATAGGTCCCCGATGGCCCCATCGTCCGGCGACGTTTGTAGCATAGTCCGCGTGCCACGCGCACCGAACCGATCTTGCCCGCACGCACGTAGTCGATGGCCGCGATCATGCCCGGATTCGATCGGGCCTGCAAACCGCTCTGGCAAATGCGCCGATAGCGACGCGACGCATCCACCATCCGGCGACCTTCCTGAACGTTGTGGCTGACAGGTTTTTCGACATAGACATCTTTGCCCGCCTGCATGGCCCAGATGGCGGCCAACGCATGCCAGTGATTCGGGGCCGCAATACTGACGATATCGATGCGCGGGTCTTCCAGCACGCGACGCACGTCTTCCACCCACAACGGACGACTTCCGCCCTGACGCTTGGCCACCTGTTGAGCACGGAGCATTCCGACCTGGCTGTCAACGTCGCAGACGTACAACACGCGGGTGTCCCGCCGACCGGCAAAGAATCCCAAGTGGCTGTTACCGCGACCACGAGCTCCCACCACCGCCACTCCCAGCTGGTCGTTCACGCTCCGACCAGTGGGGCGCTGGTCCATCAGCAATTCGTCGGCGCCAGACATCGCCGCTGCCGCGGCGGCGGCGGCCAGCATGGACTCTTCCAGGAATTGGCGTCGATTTCTTTTGGACATGGGGTGACGGTATTGGTTGGTCGAAAGGGCCAGGAACTGACATCTCGCTGATCCCCCATCATAACGCGCGCCCTTCGCGCTGTCCCGGTGTCTCGCGGCACCTTGCATGGCGCGTGCACGAATTGGGCCATCAGCCGAAGCGAGCGATCAAGCGATTCATGATGGGAGGGGACAGGCGGTCCAGCCAGACCAGTAGTTTGCCGGCCGGGGAAAGGATGATCTCGTGCGATCCGCGCCGCATCGCGCGGACCGCCTTGCGCGCACCCGCGGGGCAGACATTTGTAGAGCATGACGCTGGGCACTCTGCGATTCGTGATCCAGGACCACGTCGAAGAACTCGCTCTGTGTCGTGCTGGGACTGACCAACAGAACGTCAATACCGTCGTGGGCCAACTCGGCGCGGAGGGCGTCGCTGAACCCGTGCAAAGCGAATTTGCTGGCGCAATATTCGCTTTTTTTCGGCACCGCCCGATGGCCTAACACGGACGAAATATTCACGATCAGCGGCCGCTCCCCCTCGCGCAACAGGGGGATCGCGGAACGAATCAATTCGAGCGGTGCAAAGAAGTTGACCTCCATGACCCACCGCAAACGTTCTTCGCCGGCCGGCGAAAACGGTCCCCGCGCACCGATCCCGGCATTGTTCACGAGAATATCGAGTCCACCCAACTGCTCGCGTGCGACCTCCAGGAGTCGCGCGCGGACGTCCGGCGACGTGATGTCGCCAACAACGCACACAACGTTTCGTCCCCTCGATTCGAATTCCGCGGCGAGTTCCTGCAGTCGCTGCTCGCGACGGGCGGTCAATACCAGGTCGACTCCGGAACGATTCAGTTCTCGAGCCAGCTCGCGACCGATCCCGCTCGAGGCTCCCGTGACGATGGCCCGTGACCCTTGAAGCGTGCGTCTGCTCATCGGTTCACGCTACATCCTCGATGGCGTTCGCGTCGGGGGACTGAGTCGTTTCGCTGACCGCGTCATGAGGCGTCACCGTGGCTTCGTCCGCGGAGATGCGCCCCAGATGTTTCTGCGGCAAGCGACAGTGAATCGTTACGCGTTCCCCGTTGAACTGTTTCGAAAGCACCTCGCCGTGCCGGGCCAGAAAAGCCATCAGCCGGCCGTTGTCCACTCCCGTCTCGACGTCCACATCGCGAAACGATCGGCTCAAGGCATCACTGACCGACAGCGCCAGCCGCTCCATTGCTTGGCCGGTTCGAGCACTAATCGCCACGGCGTTGGGATAACGACGCAGCACTCCTTCCAGCTGCTGATGCGACTCCAGACTGTCGATCTTATTGAGAACCAGTAACGCGTTCTTCTCCTGCATGCCGATCTCCTCCAGCACATCGTAGACCGCGGAGATCTGATCGAGCACGCGGGGGCTGCTGGTGTCAGCCACGTGCATCAGGAGGTCGGCTTGCCGCGCCTCTTCCAGAGTGGCTTTGAAACTGGCGATCAAGCGGTGCGGCAAGTCGCGAATGAACCCGACCGTGTCGCTCAACAATACCGGCCCCCAATGTGGCAGTTGCCAGCGCCGCGTGCGTGTGTCGAGTGTCGCGAACAGCTTGTCCTCCACCAACACGTCAGCCGTGGTCAGCGCATTCATCAAGGTGCTCTTGCCAGCGTTGGTGTAGCCAACCAGCGAAACCGTCATGTAACCACGGCGACCAGCCACCTGGCGTGCTTTGCGTTTCTCGATCCCGCGCAGCTCCACGCGCAAATCGTGAATCCGCCGTTCCACTAAACGGCGGTCAACCTCCAACTGCTTCTCGCCCGGACCGCGCATGCCGACCCCCAGTTTCATGCGCGACAAGTGAGTCCACATGCGCTTGAGACGCGGCAGCGAATACTCGAGCTGTGCCAACTCAACCGCCAGCCGCGATTCGTACGTCTGCGCATGGGTCGCGAAGATATCGAGGATCAGTTCCGTTCGATCGAGGACTTTGACTTGAACGCCTTCTCCAGGTTTCGCGTCTGCCCCGGAGTCAGATCGTTGTCGAAGATCACCACGTCGGCATCGTGCGTATCGACCAGCAGGGCCAGCTCATCTACCTTGCCCCGCCCCAGACAGCTGGCCGCGTCCGGTTTCTGACGACGCTGCGTCAACCCGCAAACCACCCGGGTGCCGGCTGTCGTGGCAAGCCCCTCCAATTCCTCCAGCGGATCCTCTTCAAATCGCTGGTCGGGAAGAACTACCCGAGCCAGCACGGCGGTCTCGCTCGCGACACTCTCTGCACGTTCTCGTTCATGCACAGCGTTCTAAGGCCTCCTGATAAATACTCGGTGACGACGGGCAAGCGCTACCACGTCCTGCAATCTCACGCCCCCGGTCATTCACGGATCTCGAATATGCCGAAGAACAACCGCCCGGCGCGATGACCGATCGGCGCGATCTTGGTGGATTGCGACAGGCTTTTTGCCCCTACTATTGTAATCTCGGTGTACACCCGTGGCGTCCCAATATCAGCGTTTCAAAAGCCCCCGAAACGGGATGCCGGTCGATGGATGCGGCGGCGGCTGGGACACCAAACCGCCGAGCCTACCCGCTGAGAATATACCCTTCTCGAGTGGGTTTGCTAAGAGGTTGGTGGACGCGAAGTGACCTTCGCGGGCAAGCTGTCGCGGACCCCAGCGTCGACCACGCGCGTCGCCAAAGGCGGGACACGTTCTGGGTCCACGTGCCGTCACCCCCCCCGCCTTGACGCCAGACACCTCGATAGAGACACACCGCGGCGCATTGGGTTCACCGCCCCGATCCGATCGCGGATCCGAGGGCGGACTAACCCCATCGAACAGCCCGCTTCGCTTCCTACGGCACCATTCGGCTATCGGGCACACCCCGTGGCTACTCGGTCCACTTGAGAAAAAACACAAAAGGAGGCTCATTTCCCTCTTTTCTTCCAGCCAACCAACTGGACACGTGGTCAAACGCAAATCGAGCGGCTGCTTAAACATTGTGCAACAAGCGAGGTGCCTTCATGTTAAGCACCCATGCCGCGCATGAACGCACAGTGCAAGCATTGCTGTAAGTGCAAGCAATGCAATGACATCGGTCTTACCCTTGACTCTTCCTAAACGATTTGGCAATGGCGCGGCCAGACTGCGGTGAGGAATCGTCGCATCGTGAACCTGTGAAAGAGCGAACGAAAGGAAAGGGAAGGAACCAGCATGAATGAATCGACATTCACGTCCGTGTTTGAGGATCGCAAGCAAGAGGCGTATCGTATTGCGTTAGCCATGTACAATCAGAATCCCGACTGGGTGACCTTCTTCCGCGAAATTCTTGGGATTGGCGGTGTGGTCCGTCGGCTGTTCTCGGAAGACGGCGCCCTGTTGGAATTTGAAAAGTCGAACGAGCATTCCGAGATTCAGTTGATGCTGGCCCGACTTCGCCAGAAGAGCGATAATCGCAGTGAGACACCGGAGCCGACACGCGTCATCACGGTCCGCCTGCCTCAGAGCCTGCACGAGGCGCTGCAGGCCGAAGCGCACCTGTACCAAACCAGCATGAACAAGCTGTGCATTTCGAAGCTGCTGCAAGTCATCGACGGCGAGCTGACGGGCCCAGCTCAAGTGACGGTGACCACCGCCGATCCGTCCCCCGTGCAGCAGTCTATTCCTCAAAACCCGAGTCATCAGCAACCCTGACACGAGAAGGGACGAAGGGGACTTGTAAGCCGGGTTCTGTGATCGATCGCCGGGCTATCCTGGCAATCGATCGATGGCCATTTATCTAGGGCGCCGATTGCTCGACGCTTCGAGCGACCTACCCGAGTGTCGAAAACGGACCGGACCAGTCCGTGGCGACCCGCAAGCGGACCGCCTGCACTCTGCTTGGCCTTGCTCCGGGTGGGGTTTGCCGAGCCAACTGGGTCACCCCAGTTGCTGGTGAGCTCTTACCTCGCCATTTCACCCTTACCTTGCGCGACCCCACGGGGGGTCGCGCGAGGCGGTATCCTTTCTGTTGCACTTTCCCTGACCTCACGGCCGGTCGGTGTTACCGACCACCCTGTCCTGTGGAGCCCGGACTTTCCTCTCGCCCGCACCAGGCGGACCAGCGACCATCCCGTCCCCTTCGATCCCTTCTTATTAGATTACCATGATCATGTGGTGGGTTCCCACCCTGGCTGGTTTTTGTACGAATTCGAGATCCCTCGTCCTGTGTGCGAAGCGGCTTGGGAACCAGCAGCGCGGCGAGATAGAATATCCTGACGGCTGGCAGCCCATGGCGCTTCGCGGTGCTTGCAGCGCGTCTGGAGTGTGAAGAACATGAATTGGATCCAGTTGCTGAAAACGCGTTTGGCGAGATCACACGACCCGTCCCAGCGTGAGCTGGACGCCAGACGAGACGCACTGATCCGTCGGATACCAGCACCCACGATCTGGCTATTCGGCAAGACCGGCAGCGGGAAAAGCTCGATCGTGGGACTGCTCACTGGAGCGGACAGGGTGCAGATCGGAAAGGGCTTTCGCCCCACCACGCGGCAGACGTGCCGATACACTTTTCCAGCCCCGGAAATGCCGATCATGCATTTCCTGGACACGCGTGGTTTAGGCGAGGCGGGCTACGATGCGGAGCAAGACATCGTGGAGCTCAAAGGAGCGGCGCACGCCATGATTGTTTCGCAGCGACTCTTGGATTTTGCCACCGAAACGGTGATCGCACCGCTGCGGAAGATACGTCGGTCGTCACCCAATCGGCCCGTACTGCTGGCGCTGACTTGCCTTCACGAAGCTTATCCGCAGCAGCAACATCCGCCCTACCCTTTCCATGACTCCTTGACGCCGGATGGTATGGATGCCGAGCTGGCGCGGGCCCTGAAATCACAGTGCAAGACCTTCGAGGCCCTGGTGGATGCCATCGTTCCCGTTGATCTGACCCGGCCCGAGGAGGGATATCATCCACCGGATTACGGAGCGGAGCGGTTCCTGGAGACGCTCACCGGCATGCTCCCGTCGACCTACCAGTTCTGCTTGAAGGGCATGCCTGAAGCGCTCATGGACCTGAAAGATCTCCATGAGCGGACGGCCATGCCGTACATTCACAGTGCGGCAAAGTTGGCCGCCACCGCCGCACTAACACCTGTTCCGTGGATCGACATGCCGATCGTGGCGGCCGTGCAGACACGCATGGCGTACGCGATCGCCCGCATTTATCATCAGCAGGGATCCGTACCGCAACTGCTCGAGATGTTGGCGGCAGCGGGTCTTGGGTTCGCAGCCCGCCTCGGAGTTCGCGAATTATTGAAAATCGTCCCCTATGTCGGCACCATCGCTGGCGGCATCCTCGGAGCGGCCATGGCATACTCGTATACTTATGCCTTGGGCCGTGTCTGTTGTTGGTACCACAGCAACGTGCTCGACGGCCACGAACCAAGCCAGCAAGAGATATCGCAGGTCTTTCGAGACCACTGGCGCGAGGGTCATGAGATTTGGAAGTCCATGAGGCACACACAGGCTTGACCATCCGACGAGCACTTCGGGCATCCATTGCGGTCCTGTTGTTGGCGCCCTTTGTGCTGGTGCTGTTGGTCACCGGACTCGTCTTCCTGTGGGAAAACACCTGGCTGCTGAAATGGCTCTGGATCCCCGTGCCCATCTGCTGGACCGTTGCTTATCTGCTGTTCCGATTCGGTAAGCAGCGTTACGGATCCCTCTGGCAGCCGCGCAGCGATATTCTGCTCCACTGGACGGATCAAGATCGCGCGGCGTGGCAGAAGGTAGTGGCCTACGCTGACCAGCTGAGCACCGCTACGACCGACCAGTTCTTCAACGCGGATTTGTATCTGGAAACGGCACAGGAACTCTCCCATCAACTGGCGGTTCACTATCACCCCGAGGCGAAAGATGCGTTCGAGAGTCTCACCATTCCGGAAATCTTGACGGCGACCGAACTCGCAGTTTCCGATATCCGCCGATTCGTGGAACAGCAGATTCCCGGCAGCCATCTGTTGACCGTCCGCTGGCTCAAACGAGCACCGCAAATCACGACTGCCTGGAGTCAAGCCAAACCGCTCTACTATGCCGCTACGGTTTTCTGGCACCCGTGGACCGTGTTATCACGCGCGGCGGCCGAGGGAACCGTCGTCAATCCGGTGATAGACGAGCTCAAGAAGGAGGGGCTGGCGGGCATTTTTGCGCATTCGTCTTGCAGCTGGGCAAGTATCTGATCGAATTGAACAGCCATCGGCTCAAGGTCGGCCCCGAACGCTGGCGGGCCTTGATGGATGCCGAATCCGACGCTCCGGCGCACGTGGCTACTGCAGCCGAGCCGGCCAGCGCCGCTGAACGTCACGCGCCGGCGACGCTACAGATCGCCCTGGTGGGGCAGGTGAAGTCGGGCAAATCGAGTCTTGTTAACGCGTTGATCGGTCGACAGCAAGCGGCCGTCGATATCCTGCCGTTGACCGACTGCATCAACCAATACACGCTTCACCCTGGCGGCACGAACGCACAACTGACTCTGCTCGATACCGTGGGCTACGCGCACGAAGGACTCAAAGCCGATCGCGTCGAAGAGACCATGCGGGTCGTCTGCGACTCGGCGATGAGCATTCTGGTGATGAACGCCTGCGAACCGGCGCGGGAACCCGATTGCGCGTTCCTGCGCACGATGGAAACCTGGTTCGCAGAGCATCCCGAACGCCGTCCCCCTCCGGTACTGGCTGTATTGACCCACATCGACCGACTCTCACCCAGCCTGGAATGGTCACCGCCGTACGATGGTTGGATGCGGCCCAAACCGCGCCGCGCCAAAGAAAAGACCATTCGCGAGGCCGTCCTGGTTACGCAAGAACTGCTGGGAAGTCGTATCGCCGGCATCGTCCCCGCCTGTACTCGAGCAGACGAGACGCCCCCTTACGGAATCGACCAATGGGTTGTTCCAGCACTCATTCATCTGCTCCCGCAAGCCAAAGCCAAGCATTTGGTTCGACGTGCTCTATGACGAGCGTGACCGGCATCGGCTGGCGAAACTGATGTCCCAGCTGTGGAACGCCGCATCCATGCTCGTCAAATACCAATTCTGCGGGATCGATGCTCTCCTGCCTCAGCCCGAAGCAAGCCGGGAAGAGAAAGCACCACCGGACCCGTGAGCTGTGCCAAGCAGCTACAACGCTCCGCCTGACGTAGCGCACAGCGCCCAGGGTGTTCGACCATTTACGTCGCACGCACCCTCGTGACGACACGGCGAGCGAAAACAACTCAACGCCTCGCGAGCTGCCAAGTGGACGATCAAGTCCCGCAGATCGGCGGTCGCCACCCATCGAACCTACCTCACGCCGGGCACGCCCGACTCGGAAACGAGCAACAGCATGCGCATCGGCCGGATCCGCGCATCATTGATCGGCAGCCTGCCGAATCCGCTCTTCCACGCCGTCCAAGACATGTTGCCAATCGGCCACCATGCCTGGCCGAAAAAGTCGCAGCAACTCCCGCGCCTTGAGCACTGCTTTGCGGCGAGCCGGCGGTGGCAAGGCTTCCGAGTCTATCAAATTGTCGTAAGTGTCGGCCAGTTTACAGAGCTGTACTTCCACGGGGGCCTTGGCCAAGCCGGCGAAGTAGACTCGTTCGCGATCGTCCTCCGGCAAGCGTTTGTCTTTGGACAACAAAACCACGAACTTCGCCACGCGTTCACCAAACTGGCGAGCAAGGTCGTCGTAGTCGGTGGTCGTGTCTTCGATGGTGTCATGCAAAACGGCCACGGCAAGCACTTCGGGATCCTGGACCTTGAAGACTGTCGCCAGCACGGTCATCACGCGCACCGGATGTGCGAAATACGGCGTCACCTTATCTTTGCGACTCTGACCAAGATGTGCCCGAGCGGCAAAGGAGACGGCTCGCAGCACAATATTCGTGTGAAAAAGCTCTCTCACGGCCATACTCTGTCGGTTGGCTCCGGGTGACGAGCAGAGTGACTCCAGCCACTTGAGGGGCGACTGCACCGATGCTCTTGGGAGTTACTCACGATACTCCTCATCCCGGTCTCTGAGAAGCCGGTTCCGAAAAATTCGGTTGACGTCCTCCCACCTAAAATTGGGCCTCCTTGAAGGTAACCGTTCACGGGTTCGGTAAACGCTGGTCTTAAGATTAGGATTAAGATTAGGATTAAGATTAAGAACCGACGTCACGCAAGTCCGTGAACGGTTACCAAACAACACGACACGCGCTTGATGATTGTTGCGGCAGGTCCCACAATGGAAGCTGACTTCCCATCCGAAAACCGGAATCTGTCGCGAGACGTTCGCCGTGAAAACGAGAGCAGTTGCGGCAGTGGGACCGGCCGCTTGGAAAGTTCAGGTGGAATCGGTTGCATTCATGCGGCAATACTGGCGGTGGCGAAGCCTCTTTTGCCCGCCCGCGAGCAGATCCGCGCTGGCGCATCGCTTTGGAGAAATGTAGATGCCAAGACCCAATGTAACACTTCAACCGAGCAAGAGAACGGTCACCTTAGCGGCGACACAGATCTACTCGGCCTACATCGCTGCGGGATTTGTGCAGCAGGACGAGGACGTGGAGGCGTGGATTGATCGCTGTGTCCGCGAAGCCACTGCCATCGCCCGCCACGTGGACGTGTCGGTCCAAAGCGACGAGGAACTGCCGGACGAAGGCAAACCACGTTTACGCGAATGGCCGGAAGATTCCGTGGTTCCAAAACTCAATCCACCAGGTTGATGGTGGTCCGATCGCCCGACGCTTTGTGGGAGAAATCTGAGCGAAGGAGTTATCTGATGCGAATTCATGCAGGAAGAGCTTGTCTGGCAATGGTGGTCGCGCTCTGGTCTCTGACTTCCTACGTCCATTCGGCGGAAGGGCCGGCGATTGAAGAGATCACGCAAGGCCTCCAGGTCGTGCGGGGAGCGGTCAACGGCGTGCTGATACAGCGTGATGGAAAAACCCTGGCCGTCTATGGCGACCCGCGTGAGAACCCCCACCCCGTGGACATGGTGCTCTTCACCCATCATCGCCGCGATGTCGTCTGGGCCGGTCGCACGCTCGTCGCCACGGGAGCCAAGGCGGTCGTGCCCGCGGCCGAAGTGGCGGAATTTTCCGACATCCGGCAGTTCTGGTCCAGCTTCGAACAACAACGTTTTCACGACTACACCCACAAGAGCACCAAGGTGCTCTGTGAGCCGATGCCAGTGTGGAAATCAGTCCAGGGAGGTGAGACACTCACGTGGGAGGGACTCCCGATCCGCGTACTCGACACGCCCGGCTACACACCCGGAGCCGTCTCTTACCTGGTGGAACTCGACGGGCAACGAATTGCGCTGACCGGCGACCTGCTATTCGGGGACGGGAAGATTCTGGATTTGTACAGCTTTCAGGATGCCATCCCCGAGTTAGGAATGATGGCCTACCACGGCTATGCTGCCCGACTCAGCGATCTGATAACGAGTCTCCGAAAAATCGCTGCGGAGCAGCCCTCCGTGATCATTCCCGTCCGCGGGCCCATTATTCAAAAACCGCAGGAAGCGATCAACTCTCTGATGGCGAGGATCCAGGCGTTCTACGCCAACTACCTGTCCATTGATGCTCATCGGTACTATGCGTCGGAGGATCGCTTTGTGGCCAAGGCCAGACGCGTGCTGGGCCCCGAAGCGCAGGTCGAGTCGATGCCGATGGCCGAGACGACTCAGCCACTCCCCTCGTGGATCGTGCCGATCAACAACGCACGACTGATTGTCTCTTCGGACAAAACCGGATTCCTGGTGGACTGCGGCAGCCAACGCATCATTGACGAATTGATAAAACTGCAAGCCGCCGGCACATTGACCACCATCGAGCACACCTTCATCACCCACTATCACGACGACCACACCGATCAGGTCGCGAAGCTCGTCGAAACCTTCGGCACCACCGTCCACGCCACGCGTGAAAACTGGGACATCCTGGAGAACCCGGCCGCCTATCGCCTGCCGTGCCTGACCGCCAATCCGATTCACGTTTCCGGCCGGGCCGAGGTGGGATCCCGCTGGAGATGGAAGGAGTTCGAGATGACCCTCTATTACTTCCCTGGCCAGACGCTTCAGCACGATGCAATGCTGGTCAAGAAAGACACGGGCGAGCAGTTCTTCTTCATTGGCGACTCCTTCACGCCGGCGGGGATTGACGACTATTGTCTTCTCAACCGGAATCTTCTGCGCGAAGGAACAGGATATCTGTTCTGCCTGCAGCATGTGAAACGGGTGGCACCCGCGCGATGCTGATCAACCAACACGTTGCTCCCGCTTTTCGATTCTCGGGTGCCCAAATTGACCACATGATCGACGTGCTCAAGCAGCGTCTCGATCTGTTGCAGTCGCTGCTTCCGTGGGACGATCCCAACTTCGGCCTCGATGAAGGCTGGGCGCGCTTCTATCCCTACGCACGTGCGGCGAGTCCGGGAGAGACAATCAAGCTCTCGCTGCGCATTATGAACCACTCGCCGGTCGAACAGAGTTTCGAGGTGCGACTTCACCTGCCACCAGGATGGACCCTCTGCTCCCTGACCCCGGCCCCCATCCGCATTCCTTCCCGGGAGGAGGGAGCGGTGGAGATGACGATCACGGTGCCGGACGTGGCACCCGCCGGCACCTCTATCCTGACCGCAGACCTGCGTTGGGGAGAATGGGAACTACGCGAGTGGACCGAGGCCATGGTGACAGTGACAGGCGGATCTGATTCCCAGTAGCTATTGCTGATACACGATTGACTTGGACCTGCCGGGACGAATGAGACTTCGGACCCAGATTGCAGACGCGGCCAAAGTGGCACGACTCTCCGAGCCGTGAAGGCACTCGCGCCGGCCTAATCTCGTTCGTACCCCCAAACGCGCCATCGGTCGGCGGGCGCGACGGCTAGTGCGGATGATTCACACAACTCGTAGATGGGTCGAGCAAGCCGTGCTGCTGGTAGGTCTTCGCTCGCACGTTTGCTGCCCGCACAAACACGGACGGTTGCTGGGGAGCTGATCGGCTTGTGAAGACCCGCCAACACGTGGCGCGAGCTTGCCCCACCTCACGTGAATCATCCGGGCTAGATCTTCGTTCCCGAACGGCGAGCCTCGTTGATCTGCTCACGGCTGCGGTGACGATACTGTCGCAAAGTCTCGATCTGGTATTCGCGGCACAGGTCTCGCACCTGGACGCCCGGTTTCGTTGCACGCAACAGATACCACGACTCGGCGGGAAAGAACCGTTCCTGCTCGACCTCATCCTTGTGTTCGGCCAACAGCTTTGCCACTTTGGCCTCGTTGAAGTTGGTGTGGATCAGCGTGCGGTCCAGGTCCAGCGTCGCGATGAACTGCCCGTTCCGCGGCCGAGCGACTTTTTCGATCGTCTGGCCAAGGATGTCAATCATGTTGCCATCGCCAACGGCCACGACGTAATAATTGTGGACCATCGCGTATCCGTTCAAGACCATGCCGCCACCGTAAGCGCTGGGCCAGAAAACGATTTCCGCCCCTTTCCGTTCGGCCTCCTGCCAGACTTCGTCGAAATTGGCATCGAAGCAGGTGAGCATGGCGATCCGGCCGAAGTCGGTATCGAAGACCTTCACGCCGTCCTCGCTGACGTTCAGCCCTTCGCCCCAGAAGACGAACACTTTGCGATAGACGCCGGCCACCTGTCCCTGGCGATCCAGCAACACCGCCGTGTTGAATTGCTGGCCGTCATCAGCTTGCTCGCGGATGGGGCAAACTACGTACATGTCGTGTTTGCGACACAACTGGCCGACGGCCTGCGTCGTGGGGCCGGGAATCGGTTCAGCGATCGTACCGGCAAACTCCTCCGGCAAACAGGCAATATCGACATGCTGGGTTCCGGCAACCTCCAGGTGCTCAATCGCCAGTTTGAGCTTCTGATCGTGGTCTCCACCGAAGCCGATCGGGATCGTGGCCACCTTGACCTGTCGGCCGGGCAGGGATTCGGGTTCCGCTGCGCCAGTTGTCATCAGCCAATCGGTTGACATAAGTCCCGCGATCAGCAGAGCAGACGGAAGTAAGCGTCGAAACATGGTATTCCTCGTTTGGCAAACGACCCAGGGCAATCACTTTGGGACGTGGAAAGTTGACAGCCGCGCAAAAGAAACATGTTCTGGCGACGTTGTCTCGGCGAGGGCCTGAAACGCGGCCAACGCTCGCCGGGGCCGCCAGCCGTTTCCTCAGCCGGTATGATGGGCGATCACAACACTGATGTCAAACGAGTGTCGGTTCGCAGCCCATGGGGTTGGCACCCGGTTGCCTACCGCAGTCTCTGGCCGCAACTCACCATCGCCGCGCTCGATTGGTGCCCTCATGGGCCTCGTGCCTCGTGGTTCTACACAAGTCGGATTTCCACTGGGCTTGTCCCAGTGGGATCACAACTGGTTGGCTACATGTGACCTGCACAAATCTCGTGCTCTCCCCCGGGCTTGTCCCGGGGGAAGCCGCGATTCTGACGCTACCTTCGCAGAAAAAGTCGCCGCGTCCCCCGCTCGCAAACCCGCGGGAGAGCAGAAGACCGTGAAGATAGAGATGAAGTTCATGGCATTGAGTGTAGCTCGTCAGTTGTCGCTCCCACTGGGACAAGCCCAGCGGAAGCGTGCACAGCAGATGTGTGGTACAACGAGGCCTCGTACCGGCGGTAGATAGGTTTGAAAACTACTCCCGACGACTCAGCGCTTTGGTCGGTCGAGCCCAGTGAGTGAACGCAATCGCCGACACACCGAGACCGAAACTAGCCGCGGATGGAATCCGCATCGCCAGAATGCCGATTTGGTGGAACTCTGCCCCTCGGCCGCCTGCGCGGGCGGTGTTTGTTGGTAGTTGTCAAACCCCGCGTCCACCGACGCGAGGTCGGTGTGGGGCATTAGCTTCGCTATGGTGACTTCATGTCTCGAGCCCACAATGTGCGCAGGATAACAACAAATAGCTCCTCAGTAGAACAGTGGAGTCCGCTCGAGTGGAACCCGTATAACGTCTCTTCGGAACGGCTCAAGAATAACTACTGTGTTTTCTTCCCCCTCACCCTACCCTCTCCCCACAGGGGCGAGGGAACTGAGGAAGTTATTTCTGAGCCGCTCTTTACTTGTCCGTCAATTCATGCCACAGATCGATCATCACCCGGCACTGCTCGCGATCAGCGGGGAAGACAACCGGCCGCAGAACCACTCGAGCTCCGGTCTCGCGAACCCACGTGCCAAGGCGGCGGATGTAATGCTGCCAATCTTCGCCCGAATCAACGGCCAGGCGGCTGTACAACACGGTCTTCGTTTCCGCGCACCGCTGCAGCACCCAGCGTGTGTCGTACATCTCCGGATTGCCCAAATCGATCGCACGCACTTCGTCGAGCCGACACAGCCGCTCCAACAGTGGCTTGTGTTTGCCACAGAAATGCACGAACGTGCCTCCGAAGAGCAGCGGCGCCCCGCTGGATGGTCGGCAGGATGAAGCGATCGATCGTGGCGGGCGACAGCAGGATGGCCGTATCTTCGGCCATCCGTGTTCCGGCATTCGGGAAATACACACCTTGGCTGGTGCCGTGTCCGTGGATCATCGCCGCGCGGGACTCGTCCAGCAGCGACTTCAGATGCTTGGTTACCCGCGTGTACAACGTGTGGCAGATCTCCAGCAACTCGTCAATCCAGCCCGATTCATCCGGATCGGCCAGTTCGTAAAAGGTGTTGTCTCCGTTCAGCAGGTGAGCAATGTCGAAGACACCTTGGGTGTCGGCGTGATAGGCAGCGATTTCTCTGGCAGCCGGACTCACGATGGATGGCATAGAACTCCGTGGCCAGGCGCATCGTCTCGGTCGTCGTCACATCGACACTGCGTACCGCGCGGATCGCCTCGTGCGCAAGCGGTTCGCCCGGCCAGGGCATGGCGTCACCGGGAAGCTGATAGTCCAGACCAGCCATGGCCGGAACAAAGATCACGCCCAGATTAGGACGCACGGTGGGAATGCCGTCGGTGGGCCAGTCGATCAGCGGCTCGGCACGGCGCATCTCCGAATGCCACATCGCCTGCGGATCGCCAAACCGCGCCCGATAATGGGTCAAGTCGTACAATTCCTGTTGATCAGCCGGGGTCAGGATCAGGCTTGGGCCTTCGCCACGCCAGAAGGCTGCGTGTGAGGACTGCTTTTCTTCGAGTTGACTGGGCATGGGGCATCATATGTTCTGGGCGTGCGGAAGCTCGTTTGCCCACTCCATCATCTCACGAGAGTGGAAATGGTGCCACGCCACTTCTTGCGGCAAGACGGGCAGGCGAGAGAAGGCCGTTTCTTGTACAATATCAGCGCGAGAGTTGGCTCATTAGACGGGTTGGGAAAACTGGTACGCTTCACGCAAGTTGCTGCGCGCAGCGGGTGGATGTTGGGAAACGGCGTTGACTTTCGTTACGAGCAGAATCACATAGTTCGGCCGACCAATGACTTGGAACGTTGATGAAATTGAGAGGGTCGAAGCCGCTGTTCGCCCACCAGGTAAACACGCGCCTGCGAGACCACTACCGACGTCTCCTCACGGAACGCTCTCGAACGGATTGCAGGACTACCAACGGTATCCGCTGAGAAGGCTTTTCGGCGTGACCATGAACGCCGTCGATTTCAGTCGAGCTCGATCGCAAAAGAACGAATACGGCGTCGATACGTTGATTCATCTCTCGTCCGTCACTTGTGAAAACGTCTGCTTTGACCAGGCTGGGCAATTCGCCTCGATTGGCGGTACGTTTCGCTACTGTTCATTTCGAAAGATCCGGGCGTCGCAGGCAGGGCTGGTCGGTACTTTCGAGGCTTGCGACTTCACCGGTGCAAATCTACGCAGGGCAATGCTTGCGGCCAATTTTCGCGAATGCTGCTTCGACGGTGCGAATATGCTCGTCGATGGGTGGGGAGCATCTTTTCGCAACTGTACTTTTGCTGATGTCAAGATCGACGACGTTTTCGAGGACATACGCGATTTTGTACGTGGTGGTAAACCTGTCACTTTTACTGTATTGACGAGTGGAGAGCTCCGGGCAGGGGTGCGCCGCAAATGTAATAGCGCATGCATGCTGCCGAACCACGGCATGCCCTGTATCGGCGGGGATGCCGTGATTTGGAACCAATGCTCACTGGCTGCCGAACAGTGATGCCAAGCGTTAGTCGTGGCGGGGACCGTTTCCCCGTGTCATCAACTCGTGAGGCGGGTCTTTGTTGTTTCTTGCGACAAGTCAACTTTTCCGAAACGCAAAGAAGCGGCTACCACAAGAGCTATCTGAATTGGTCGACACAGGTCTGCTCGACACAGTACCGGTTGACCCGTTTTCCGGGCATCCCATTAGATACGACGCGACGCGGCAGCTAGTCTGGTCTTTTGGCATTGACGAGAAGGACGATGGTGGGGACGGCGATCTTGACTCCGAAACGCTCAACATCAAGGACTTCATATGGCGGCTTGCCACGGGCATTGACCAACGGGATTGAAGGATCGGGGTCGTTTCTCCGCACGCGAATGCGAGAGTCGAATCGCATGGAGCGATAGTAGAAGGATATGAAGCGGCAAAGAAGGCCATGGCACAATTTGTCGCGGAAGACAATGATCTTGCGTGGATGCTGCTTGAGTCCATTACGATCAACGGTCGCCGAATTGATGTTCATTTCAACATGGGTCCTTCGGAGCGAGAGCCGCCCGACAACGGGATTGTCAAGCCATTGAGCTTCCGCGTGTGGTCCACGGGCGACGATGCCGGGATTCTCGAGATCCTTGATTTTGAGATTGGCCGCTTCGGTGGTGCGTCTATGACGGCAGCGATCGGAAAGACAGACGATACGGGACATGGCAACTTCGGCATCCTGCCAATTGATGCCTCATATGTTGTCATCAGGAAAGCCGTCCTTGATGTGGTTAATCGGGCCGAAGGCGATGACAAATGACATGCGGCCAAGCGGAGTACACGGTGCATGAGAACGATATGCCAAAGCCAATCCATTGACCGAGGCTGACATCGCGGCGGTGGAAAGCGTGTCCGCGCTGCGCACTGCTCAAGTCGAGCGATCTGGTTCCAGTGGACCGGGTTGTCGGTGCGGAGGTTACAGAATTGGAAAGCCGGTGGATTGAGCAGTGGCACGGTCGTTCGGCGATTGCATGGTCAGAGTCGTGCAACTGCGTGCGGAGACGCGTGTCAAGCACATGCATCTAGACGATTGCCGAAGCGCAATCGTGCCAACGCGACACCCTATGGGGCACGCAGTGTGAAGCGGCTACCGGCTGCATCGCGGCAGTGGAAAGCGTGTCCGCGACTGCGCACTGCTCAAGTCGAGTCGGTCTGCTTCCAGTGGACCGGGTTGTCGGTGCGGAGGTTACAGAATTGGAAAGCCGGTGGATTGAGCAGTGGCACGGTCTCACGGGATTGCATGGTCAGAGTCGTGCCACTGCGTGCGGAGTTGCGTGTCAAATACATGCATCTACGATTGCCAAGCGACATCGTGCCAACTCGACACCCTGTGAGGCACGCAGTGTGAAGCGGCTACCGGCGCTGCATCGCGACAGTGGAAAGCTTGTCCGCGCTGCGCACTGCTCAAGTCGAGTGGTCTGCTTCCAGTGGACCGGGTTGTCGGTGCGGAGGTTACAGAATTGGAAAGCCGGTGGATTGAGCAGTGGCACGGTCGTTCGGAACTGCATGGTCAGAGTCGTGCCACTGCGTGCGGAGTTGCGTGTCAAATACATGCATCTACGATTGCCAAGCGACATCGTGCCAACTCGACACCCTATGGGGCACGCAGTGTGAAGCGGCTAACCGGCGCTGCATCGCGGCAGTGGAAAGCGTGTCCGCGCTGCGCACTGCTCAAGTCGAGTGGTCTGGTTCCAGTGGACCGGGTTGTCGGTGCGGAGGTTACAGAATTGGAAAGCCGGTGGATTGAGCAGTGGCACGGTCGTTCGGGATTGCATGGTCAGGGTCGTGCAACTGCGTGCGGAGACGCGTGTCAAGCACATGCATCTACGATTGCCAAGCGAAATCGTGCCAACTCGACACCCTGTGAGGCACGCAGTGTGAAGCGGCTACCGGCGCTGCATCGCGGCAGTGGAAAGCGTGTCCGCGCTGCATACTCGCTATCCGGTGCCGGCCGAATTGAAATAGTCCGGCTCACCACCCGCTTTCCACTTGATGTTGCAGCCGATGCTCGGCCGCTGGTCTTCCGTAACCGGTTGGCCGGCCAGCACGGCATCGACCGCCGCCCGCAGATCCTCGCCATTGACTGGAATTCCGGAGTCGGGTCGACTCGAGTCAAACTGCCCGCGATACACCAACCGTTGTTGGCCATCGAAGAGGAAGAAGTCGGGGGTACACGCTGCGCGATACGCTTTGGCGACCTCCTGTGTCTCGTCGTACACGTACGGAAATGTATAGCCTCGTTCCTCGACCTCGTGTACCATCTGCTCAGGCGAGTCAGCCGGATACGCACCAACGTCGTTCGAGCTGATCCCGACAATAGCCACGCCCTTTTCCTGGTATAGCTGCGCGAAAGCCGCCAACGCGGCGGCCAGGTGTTTGACAAACGGGCAGTGATTGCACATGAAAATTACGATCAGGGCCGGGGCCGCTTGGAAATCACTCAGCGATACCGTACGACCGTTGACGTTGATGAGGGAAAAAAAAGGGGCTTTCGTGCCGAGTGGCATCATCGTGCTGGCAGTCTTAACCATGTCGTGTTCTCCTTGGTAAGGCAAGTGGGACGCACCGGCCATGAATCACAGATTTTCAAGTATTTCAAGTATTTGGGGAAGCGTTCGTGCCCGACCGGCAAGGACTCCCCGGCAAATTCGGACCGAGAGAAAGAAATCTACCACTTTCTTCCACTTCATCTTAGCGGCGGCGACTCGCTGGGCAGTGCCATTTCCCACTTTTTGGTGAAATCCCGCGCCGGTGTTGCACACCGTCACAACCAGGAATCCATGAATATCACACTCATCAGCAACTTGTGGGCTCCCATCGTTTTGGCGGCCATTTTCCTCGACGGTGGCGGCGGCGTGTGGGCTCAGGGTGATTACCGTATTTTGCCGGCCGACTTCAACGCAGATAAAGAACAGCAGATGATGCGCGCGTATCTGCGCCACCAAGTGCATGACGCGTTGGATCACCGCCTGAGTCAACTGGACGTCGCGTTGGCCTCTCGCGAGAGGATCTTGGAGTTTCAGCAAACGCGTCGCGAATTTCTGCGGTGGACGCTGGGCGAGATGCCGGAACGCACTCCGCTACACGCGCGGGTTAGCGGCACGATTG
Organism: uncultured Planctomycetota bacterium; assembly: GCA_963700575.1. Lineage (GTDB taxonomy): Bacteria > Planctomycetota > Planctomycetia > Pirellulales > Pirellulaceae > JAJRVM01. Next base: position 270,948 of record CAVOYC010000012.1, read on the forward strand.
CGGAAGCCGGCTTTACCGTTGACAAGGTTCTGTTTGAAAGCCAGCCGGGTTTTCACGTGACGGCCAACCTGTACCGTCCCCGGGGCCAGGGCCCCTATCCCGCTATCCTTCATCCCTGCGGACACTCAGAAAACGGGAAAGCAGCCGACTTGTATCAGCTGGCCAATCGCCTGTTGGCGCGAAACGGATTCATCGTGCTGTGCTATGACCCCATTGGCCAGGGCGAACGGAAACAGATCTTTGCGCCCGACGGCACCCCTGCCTTCCGGGCCAGTAGCGAGCACCAGCAGCTCGGTGTGGCTCCGATCCTGCTCGGCCGCGGTCTGGCAACCTATATGGTGTGGGACGGCGTGCGTGGAATCGATTACCTCTGCAGCCGGCCGGATGTCGATCCCCAGCGAATCGGCTGCATGGGCAACTCCGGCGGCGGGAACATGACCAGTTTCCTGATGGCTTATGACGAGCGAATCGCCGCCGCCGCGCCCGGTTGCTTCCTGACCACGCACCGACACAAGAACGAAAGCCCTGGTCCCGGCGACGCCGAACAGAACCTGTTCGCCCAGATTCGGGAAGGCTTCGACCATTCCGATTTCATCCTGGTGCGCGCCCCGAAACCGACGTTGATCCTGTCTGCCACAAAGGATTTCGTACCAATCGAAGGCACGTGGGAAGCTTTTCGGGAGGCCAAACGCGTGTACACCCAGCTCGGCTATGCGGAACGCGTTGCACTGGTCGAAGCCAACGAGAAGCATGGGTTCAGTTACCGATTGCGTGAAGCGGCGGTACGCTTCTTCGCCCATTGGCTCCAAGGGCGGCAGATCGAGGTGTTCGAGGACGACCAGGTTCCTGTCCGATCCGACGCGGAGCTACAGGTCACGCCCGAAGGACAGGTGCGAAAGATGAAGGGCGAGCGGTCGATTCTCGAGCTGTACGATGAGTACGAGCGGCAACTTGCGGGCCGGCGAGCGAAGTTGACGCGTGCGGTTGTGCAAAAGGTGACCGGAATTCGGCCGCTTCAACAACTCCCGAAACCGCGAGTCGAAATCGTGGCTGCCGACCAGTCGCCAACGCGGATCGTGCTTCACCCGGAGCCCGGGATTGTGCTGCCGGCGTTGCATTGGCCGAAGGGCCGTGGCGTGCCGGTGCTGATTGCGCCTGACGCTGGCTTAAATTCGGCGGTCACGGAAGCGGGACGGTTACATGCCCAGGGGCATCCAGTGCTGCTCGTGGACGTGCGCGATACCGGGGAAACGAAAACCCGGAACTGGCGTTTCGAGGGCGCGGATTACTATATCGCCTACATGCTGGGGCGTTGCTGGCTGGCAATGCGTGCGGAAGACCTGCTCGTCTGCGCCCGTTGGCTTGCAGCGCAACAAGGTACGGATTCCGTGCGTGTCGTCGCCGCGGGTGAGATCGGACCGGCGGCCCTGCACGCGGCTGCATTGGAGCCAATGTGGATTACCTCCGTCTTAGTGGACGACGGATTGACGTCGTGGCGACACCTTTTAACGGATACGAACGCCTACGCGCATCTGCACAATGCCGTCCACGGTGCCCTGCGGCATTACGATCTGCCGGATCTATGGAACCTGGTGAAACCGGTGTCGTTAGAATATTGAGCCGGACTCCAAGCAGTCCCATTGCCCCGAGTCGGCATGCAGCCATAATGGAAAATCGTCGTCGTGCCTCTTGGGCTCGCGTTCGACGCCTTCTTTGCCATGATCCACTGCTCCTGTCCAAACGCTGCCGATGCTAAAAGAGTAAAATTCACAGCGCGATTGAACACAAAAGGGGCAGTATAGGGAGCAGTAGACTCAAAACTGAAATCGACTGAATGTATGTAAATATCTTATATTCAACAACTTAGCCCTCGTAGCTCAGGTGGATAGAGCGGCAGTTTCCTAAACTGCAGGTCACAGGTTCGAGTCCTGTCGGGGGTACTTTGTCGTACGCCTCGCCAATAGCAAAAATTGCATCTTGCCTACATTCGGCGGCGGGGCTCCGTTTCCACGAGGCCAAAACTGTGCCTACACAGTTTGCGGAGGGCGCCATCATGCCGAAATGCGCATCTCGTCCCCCTAAGTACTGTAAATATCGCCAAGGCGTCCGCGTCCGTATTGGCGACAAACAGCACTACCTGCCGGGGAGTTACAACTCTATGGAAAGTCTCGCCGAGTACATCCGACTGATCGGCGAGTGGGCGGCATGCCAGTCAACCGACCAGGACCATGTCAACTGCGGAGCTGGGTAGAGATTGTCGAGGCGATGCCGTGTATGTTGCAGTCCGCGGCCGGTCGGTCAGAACACCTTCGGCGAGACGCCAAGCGTGCGGGCCGACAATCTGTAAGGCGACTCGCATAGCGGCGACCTGCAATCGATACCCCATCGTGGAAATCGGGCGCGTGAAATGCAACTGAGCATGGGGGTTTGAATCTCCCCCATCGGTGACCTCCAAGTCAGTTCTGTCCATCTTTTCCAGTTTTTTCATGCCCGGTTTGTGACGCGTTTCGCTATTAGATCAATAGGGGGTGCTTGGCACTGCCGCAGCATGCACGGGCCGGGAGCGCGTTGTGTCGTTTCTTTGCACAGGAACGAGACCCCACACTCTGAATTGCGCGATAGCGGCTCTTTCCATTGCGCACGGAGTACGGCATGCGCGAGATAGGCGGCAAGCGTCTGGTTTTTTGTGCGACCAGGAGTCGTTCCATGCCACCGGTTCCTTTCCGCAGCGATACGGCACATGGGGTTCGACGATTCCGACATCGCCCACAGCATTGCCGCGTGACGACCAACATGCGACGTTCGAAATTCGCCTGAGCCGCAATTTGCGACAGATTCCCGTAGAGAACGCCGAGCAGACAGCAGGGGGTTCGACCTGACAACGCGCAGTACGTTGTGGCATGCATCGACTGCTGAGAAGGGGAGGAAACAAATGGCTACTCTGCATGATCTCCGGGCGGTGAAGTCCACATTGCGTGGTCAACTACTCCAATTGGGTCTTGGTGGCGGCGTGGTCGCAATGCGAGCCACGCTTTCGGTGAATTCGGCAGTGGAAAGAGCCGGCCGCAGCGTTCACGCAATTGGGATCGGCCGAAAGGTCACCGCGGACAGAGGAAGCAGCGAGATGTGCGTCCGCGTCTATGTCGTCCAAAAATTACCGGCGTCGCTGCTTTCGCCGCGAGATGTGATCCCGGCGACGATTGACGGGGTTCCGACCGACATCATCGAGTCGCAACCAGCATTCGTTCTGTCCAAAAAGAAAACGATTCGCCAAACCGCCGCCAAGAGGAGGCCGCATGAGACGAGGAATGCTGCCATGGCGATACCGACCTGCACGGTGAATCGACGGAAGCGACAGCGCCCTGTGGTCGGCGGCATCAGTGCGGGACATCGCGACATCACAGCGGGAACGATCGCTTGCTTTTGTCGCTCGACACGCGTCGGCGATGATCCTACATCGGTGTACGCTTTGAGCAATAACCATGTATTCGCGAACGTCAACCAGGCGCTGCTGGGTGATCCACTCTATCAACCTGGTCCTATCGATGGGGGTACATTGACAGACTATTTCGCGAAGCTCGACCGGTACGTACACATCAGCTTGGGTGGAACGGAGGCAAATCGAGTCGATGCGGCGATTGGAGGTCTTCTGCCAGGCGTGCCGTACAAGGCGGAGGTTTGTTCGATCGGCTCGATTTCTGGTACACTGCAGGGGGCCGAAGATATGCCAGTGCGAAAGCACGGTCGAACCACTGGCTACACCGAAGGCAAGATCGATGATGTGGAGTACGACGCTCTGGTGGGGATGGATCACAGTGATCCGAGCATCGTGGCATTGTTCAACAGCCAGTTACGCCTTGTCTCCACAACTTCGCAGCCGATCGGTCTAGGGGGCGACAGCGGTTCTGCGGTGTTCCACAAGACTCAGAACCGGATTGTCGGCCTGTATTTCGCGGGACCATCCTCGGGATCCTATGGCGTAGCCAACCGTATCCAAGACGTAATGAATGAACTTCAGATCGACATACTATGACCTCGAAAGACGATCCGGAGCATGTGAGCCAACCGCCGGCGATCCGTGACGTGAAACAACAGGTACGCGCCAAGTACCTCGGAAAGTACGGAATCCACGCGGTTGGCGTTCGTATCGCGCAGAATGCCATTCGGGTCTATGCAACGCGGGGAATGCAGGAGCAGCAGGACGGCTTTGAGCAGATCCGAGAAGATATTGCACCGTGTACGCTGGATATCGTTTTTGAAGACCGTCCGACGATTCAGCCCGATCCGTGAACCGTTGCCAAGAGCCATGCGGCCGTAATTCCGCGTGCTTTCTCGATTGGTACGGCAATTCCTACCAGACGCCGGTCGTTGCTGAAGACGGTGAGTAACCTTGGGTCAATCCAGCACCTGCCCGTCGGCAACGAGCCGCGCTTTCAGCTGGTCATAGTGCAACTGCTGCACGGGGACATTGTCGTCGATGGCCAGGCATGCCGCCGTGGCCGCCGACGCTCCGCGGATCACCGATGTCAACAGCGCTGAGTCCCCCGGAAGTCATACCGCCGAGATGGCGGCCGGGTTCGACGAGGACCACACGTTTTCCCATGCGTGCCGCTTGAACGGCCGACACGACACCACCGGAGGTGCCTCCGTAGACACAGATATCAGCCTCCTCACCCGCCGCTCGAACCCACTCTACATTCAGTCTGGCCACCGTCAGGCAGCCAGTGCGGTAGATGTTCCCGTCGATACTGCGACGCAGAAATACATCGATCTGTCCCCAGTCGCCGGCGTCGCTTTTGCGGGCTTCGCCATAGGCAAGCACGGTACCGCATTTAGTGACCACGATGCCCGGGATGCGAGATAGCTTGTAGTCATTCTGAAAGGCTACGAACAGATCGAGCTTTTCAAGAAAGGGCGCCGCGGCCTGGGTCGCCGTGAGCGGGATCAGCAGCAGTGCGATGGTGCACATTGCGAGGGTGTGTCTGAGTGTTCTGACCACAAGATGCCTCATTGATTTCCGGGACGCCAAACGTCCAAGCCCTCCGGGCCGGGAGTTGAAGTCGATGAGCTGCATGGTGACAGATGACCTGATGATAACGAGTTCTTGATAATGGACATTCGCCCCGGTTGCCTGTCAGGACATCGCCACTCGACAAGCCGCGCGCACGCTATGGCAAATACTTGGGTGCCTGCTCCTGTTATTCCACCGTGGGTTATCGCTGTTGGAATCGAAACCGAGCATCGTTGATGCACAGGAAGCCGAGGCGATTTGCCTTCTTGACGGAGTGATCAACCGAGTTTTTCGGGCACGTCTTTCATGGGACCCATCCAACGTAACTCGCGCTCGATGTCGCCGTGCATTTTGTATTTCCTGGTGACATCCGCGAGTTTGGCACCTCGAATATCGATCCTTGACAGGTCGTGCTGACCCAAGCCGGCTTGCCCGCAGAATTGCAGGTATCCGACCCAGGATGCGTCGATACCCATCGCCTCGACGCCAACGCGGTCAGCGGCCACGTAGTCGGTAGAGCTAATCGCGATCCGAGATGGCACCAAGGTGCCATTGGTCGGCCCATTGCCTTCCATCCCCTCGAAGCCGTCGATGACCGTGGCGCCCCAGAACGGCTGCAGCCGCTGGGCAGTCAGCATGATGTCGACGTGCGTTTGCCGCACCCCGCCGTGATAGAGCCGTTTGTCGTTCCAACGTTTTGCTTCTTTTCGGGGGCTGTGCAGCGGTGCGCCCAAGGCCATGTTCTTGAGCGACAGCGTGGCCACCACCGTGTTGTGGGTCTTGAGCATGGCCGAACAGATAATAAACGCGTCGGGGTCGAGTAGGCGCGCGGCCAGTCGCACGGGCACGGCGTGCAAGTCGCCGTTAAGGATCGTGTGGGTCTCGTATCGCCCTTCCTCATTCAAATCGACCAGGCTGACTTCAAGAGGCTTGTGCTCGGAGATCACCTGCTGGTAGCCAAAGTTATCATATCCCTCCGTGGTGAATCCGGCCGAGGATTCGGCGATGACCACGGGACCGTTGAACCGCGGCCCAAGGAAATCGAGTATGCCGTGAAGCGTGTCCACGTTGGTTGACGCAAGCTGCTGGCGCGTGCTCACGATGTTCGGCTTGATCACGACATGCTTCTTGGACTTGAGCAACGGCAGGAGCTGATCTTCGATCGCCACCAACGACTCACAGACATTGTGGCGGCGGCTTTCGCCGCTGATCAGCGACACCACCGATCGATGCCCGGCCACATCCGGGGACTGATTCAGCGCCACGGTATCCTCCGCTGGCGTCGCCGGCGATCGTCGGGCAAACAGGAATGTACCGGACATGGCCGCCCCAGCGGCAGTTCCCATAAAGCGCCTGCGCGAACATCGATGGTCCATTGTCCAACCCCCTGGCTTAAGATGCGTTCATCCAACGTTCGGTCTGTGAATCACACGACCGCATTTTACCACAACCACGAGACTCAACGCGACAGCTTGGATGGCTGACGTCGAGCTTTCTTCCCTGCAGTCGGCTCGCCAACTTTGCTGGCCGTGTCAAAAAGCTAAATGTCTGCTATTTTTGTCCCTGCTATTCTGCCCGTGTCATGGTTGCATCTTGAAATCGTGTTCCCCAGAATAATGGCTGTCGCCGGTCGCCCGTTTATCTCTCGCAACAGGAGTGAGGATCATGTTCAGCACTACAGTGTTGTTGGCGGCTTCGATGGTGGTGGGGCAGGCCGAGAAACCGAACGTACCCGAAAACATAGTTGCTTCGATGGCGTACTATATCGGCACCTGGCGGGGTGAATGGAGGGAAGACGGCAAAGCATGCTCGATCCAATTCACGGCAAAGTGGGTCCCGGGGAAGCATTGCACTCTACTCACTAGCAGGACGAAGACGCCGGACGGCATTGTCCAGGAGACGTTGCTTTCTGGCTGGGACGCATTGGCCAAAGAAGTCGTCGATTATTCATACAGATCTGACGGTTCACATAGTATGGAGCGGTGGAAGATTGCATCTCCCGAAGTCGAGGAGGCGACTTCGACCGGAGTGAGCGCTAACGGCAACCCCACAAAGGCAACGTATCGAATCGAGAAGCAGGGAGCGAACAAATTTGATCTGAAGATCAGTGATCGCAAAGAGGGAGACCAATCCAAGCCCGATCTACTGATCAAATACGAAAAGATCGAAAAGCCCGAAGGGACGGCGAAGAAAAAGCGCCGCTGAAGGCGACGTATGGTAGCTCAAGGCCGCACCGTTGTCGTTCTTCAAGGTGAGATCTGAATACGACTGCAGCATCGTGGGCGATGCGAAACACACATCGCCTTCGCTATAAGTCGCTGTGCCAGCCCTGCGGCTCGCCAATGCCGGAACTCCGCCCTGCGGCCTTAGTTGGCCAGCGCCACTTTGAGTATGTCGGGAACTGCAAGTCTTTGATTCAGATTGCTTTACCGCCACCGGGCTTGCCCCGGTGGAAACGCGTTTGAGAACTAAGAACGGCCTCGCGCAACCGAGTGTTTCTTCCCTGCCCGCGCCGGCCGCCTCCGGCGGCCGGCGCGGGCAGGGAAGACGGGATAATGAGCGGCCGTGTAGTCGTCAAACAGGGAACCACCGGGACAAGCCCGGTGGCGAAAATCCGTTACTTCAAAGCAAGTTACGGTATTTCACGGGCACGAAGTGGCGCTGTCGTATTAGGATCGGGAAAAAAATAGCTTCGGCAAATGCTGCAACGGGTGCCACCCAGGGTTGGAAAATGCGAAGTTATTGGTCCCCGGTTCCTTAGCGGTCACCTCCGCTCTCTTGACTCGCATGGCTGGCTGACGGAAAGGTAGCCACGCGCAAGCCCAGGTAGCCGTTGCGGACGATCGGCAGGCCTCCGCCGCGGTAGGCCGACCGGCAGACCGATGCAGAGACGCGCCAGCACCCGCCGCGATCCACGCGGTACGTGCCCTGCGCAGCGCCCGGTGGATCACTGAGTGGGGACTTGCAGTAGTAATCCGTGTCATACCAGTCCGCACACCATTCCCAGACATTGCCGTGCATGTCGTACAAACCCCAGGCGTTCGCCTTTTTCTGCGCGACCGGATGTGTTCTCTTATCGGCATTATCTCCGTACCAGCCGTATTCCTGCAGGCGCGCCGCGTCATCTCCGAAACAATACTCGGTCGTCGTGCCCGCCCGGCATGCGTACTCCCACTGGGCCTCCGTGGGCAGACGATACTCCCGTCCTTCCATTGCCGTTAGCTTCTGGCAGAACTCCTCCGCGTCTTCCCAACTGACCCGCTCCACAGGGAAGCTGGACGTGTCCATTCCCTGAACCTGAGTCGCACTGTCTCCCGCACTTGAAAATCGACTTGGGTTCTTCCCCATCACCTTCTCATACTGTTCTTGGGTCACCTCGGTCACGCCCAAATAGAAGGGCTTCGTTATGTGCACTTTGTGCTGGGGACGTTCGGTGGGAAGAGAAAGTTCGCCCTTGGGACTGCCCATCATGTATTCGCCGGCCGGGATCAGATTGAACTTCATCCCGATGCTGTTGGTGAAGTCGGCGGTTATCGGTGGTGCAGAAGGTTTCGAAGCACAGCCTCCGGAAAGCAGCAGCCCCAACGCCAGCAATGTGACAGTGCAAAGAATCCGCGACATGGTTTCGAAACCTCGCAGTGAATGATGGTGGTTGTCTCCGTACCAGTACTTGCCACGTTTCTTCGGAGTCATGCCGAACTTTCCCCTCCCCTCTCGAATTCCCCCTCAATGTGCGTTGGCGCCGAACGGAGGTCAATTTTCGTGAAGGGGGCGAGCCGTGTCAAATCGAGCGTCAGTTTGCGGGACGCAACACTCGGCGCGCGTTGCCGGCTCATCTGCCACGGCGACCGGACTCTGCTACACCCAACAACGCGAAGGAGCCAGGAGCGTCTTCTTGTCCGGACGAAATGTCTTGGAGCGGTGCCACTTTTTCGCGTTGAAGACTCGAGTGTTGCGCACATGCAGACGATGGCGTCGCAGTCCGAGCCAGCCGAACCGTCGGTAGCTCCTTTCCCTATAGGCAACTGCCAACCGGCTCCAATAGTCCCGACCTGGTGCACGATTTCCACACTTCGCAGCACAGGTTTGGCACGCTTAGGGATGACTCAAAAATAACTTCCGCATATTGGAGCGGTGCCACTTTCCTGAGCGAGCGCCGAAGACTTTGCCAACAACGAGAAACGCTTACCGCGAGCGGAGCCAGTGCTCGTGACGGCTCGAAGCATCATCGAGTGCCAGCGAGTCCCAGACAGCACTGGCTCCGCTCGCGATTGACGACTCGTGGTGATCGTTACGATTTGTGCGCTCGCTCAGGAAAGTGGCACCCGCTGTAGGAAACGCCGAAGTTATTGTGGAACCGTTCCTTATTGCGTCGCTTGCTGAACAAGAGTGCAGACCGCCACCGCGACCTGTGAGGCCGCACCGCGAACGCATTGGAAAACGGAAGATCGGCGCCTTGACGCTGTATCTATGCACAACCGATACCTTCAAGCTTCAACTTGTTCCACGAACTCGCCGACGCCATCGGCGGCACATTACGCAGCGCACAAGTCGGCACGTCCGACACAGTTGCGGAACTGCCCGTCACGCCGGAAGAAGCCCGTTGGGGGGCGAGCGTGTCGTTTGCCCTGACAGCTGCACAGCGCTGCGGCAATTGCCAGGGCAACGGATGTCCCGCATGCGGCCATCAAGGCGTATTTGTCCGCCGGCTCCCCTTGCGCATCTGCGTGCCACCGGGTGTTCGCGACGGTATGCTGCTCCGCGTGCCCGGCGCCGACTGCGTACTACGTATCCGCGTTCGACCGTGTTGGTGACTTGGAGAAGTAACCGTAGGCAGCAACATCGTGGGCCGGAGCGATTCTCCAGGACGCGGCCCAACGCCGAACGTTGTGTTGGTGCAGCCCGGGGGCCCGTTCGAGTATCGGCGGTTAACCGGCTTGAAATTCTGAGGGACAGTGCCGGCAGCCCAGGCTACCGGGTTCTGCAACTGATCAATCCTGGCGCCGAGAACCGAAGTTTACTGGCACGAAACCACCCGACTCGAGGTGTGTCGCTGTCTGGCAAGCGGCGAGGTTGATACAATGCACGAGGGGTGCATTGAACTGACCACAGCCCATGGAGTGAAGCGGAAGCGTCCGGATTGACCAAGCATCCGTGTCAACCTGCTTCGTGGAACTTTGTCGGATGAAGATCCATAACGCCAAGAGAGTTTGAACATTCCTGCGTCCCTCGTTCCTAACGGCCGGACGCCGCAGGTCGTCGAAACCAATTCGAGGTATCCACCAATTCATTATTCCGCCGCCAACGCGATGACTATGGAGCACTTATGATGAGCAGCACACCACCCATTTGGTCCAAATCCCATTCGAGATGGAACCGGCGACAATTCAACTTGTCGGTAGCAGGAACTGCGGTCGGGCTGTTTGCCGCACCGGCGTTTCTGCGTGGACAAAATCTCAACGAGAAGATGAACATTGCGATTATTGCTGCCGGGGGGCGCGGTGGAGCCAATCTGGGCGGTGTTTCGTCCGAGAACATCGTGGCACTCTGCGATGTCTATGAACCACGGCTCGACAAGGCCGCCGAACGTTTTCCACAAGCGCGCAAAGAGGTCGATTTCCGCCAGCTCTTCGATCGGCCGCAAGACTTTGACGCGGTCGTGGTGAGCACCTGCGAACACACACATGCCTTGGCGACCATGCTGGCCCTGAAGCACAAGAAGCACGTTTACTGTGAGAAGCCACTGACACATGATGTTTACGAGGCTCGCCAGATCCGCCTGGCCGCCCGCGAGGCGAAGGTGGCAACGCAGATGGGGATCCAGATTCATGCCACCGAAAACTATCGTCGCGTTGTCGAACTGATCCAAAGCGGAGCGATTGGGCCGGTGCGCGAAGTGCACGTGTGGGTCTCGCGTGCCTGGGGATGGCAGAGTGAAGAAGCGGCCAAGGAACATGGCGACATCGTGTTCGTCACCGAGCGTCCCCAGGAGGAAATGCCGATACCCCCCGGTTTACACTGGGATCTCTGGTTGGGCCCGGCACCCGAGCGACCGTTTCACGACGTCTACTTCCCCGGCCCGAAATGGTATCGATGGTGGGACTTCGGCAACGGGACCATGAGCGACTTGGGCAGCCACTTCAATGATCTGCCGTTCTGGGCACTCAAGCTGAACGATCCATTGACCATCGAGGGGAGTGGCCCGCCACCACACCCAGAGATCGCTCCGGCGTCGATGCAGGCAACGTACGAATTCGGCGCCCGTGGCGACATGCCGCCGGTGAAAATGACCTGGTACCAGGGAGAGAATAAGCCGGAGATCTGGCAACAGAACGGAATCCCGCAATGGGGTAACGGGCATCTCTTCATCGGCGAAAGGGATGTTGCTGTCCGACTACGGCAAACACGTGCTATTGCCCGAAGAGGAGTTCGCCGACTTCAAACCTCCCGAGCCGACCATACCGCGCGTGGCTTCCCACTACGACGACTGGCTGGAGGCCTGCAGGAACGGCACGCAGGCAAGCGCCAACTTCGAGTATTCCGGTCTGCTGACCGAAGCCAATCACCTGGGCAATGTGGCGTACCGCATCGGCAAGAAACTGCAGTGGGACCCGATTAACCTGAAGGCGTCGAACGCACCGGAAGTCGATCCACTGATTCGCTGCCCCTACCGCCCCGGCTGGGAGCTGGCGTAGCGCTACTGGAACGTGAGTTGTTTCGGAGAACGCGGCATCGTCCGCGTCAGCATCTCGCGGAAGAATCGCAGCGAGTCGATGGGAAGTCATCATCCAGCACGAACGGTCCTCGTCGAGTGGCTCAAGGCAGAGCAGCGAGAAGGCTCGTAAACGAGCCTCTTGACGTTGAATTGGTTGCCGCATCCACCCCGGCATGAATGCACGAGGCTAATACTGCTGCGCGGCGAGATCAGCCGACCCTACCTGCACTGCGCTCCGGCCAGGCGACGCCTGCCCCACAGTGCTTGCCAATGCACTGTATCTGGTATACAAACGCTCCAGTCACGCTGCGCACAAACTTGCATATTCTCTTGGGAACCCAATTGCCAGGATCTTCGCGCTATGTCCACTGAACTTCGAAATCGCCTGTTCGCCGAACTGGATGAGCTTGTCCTGATCGACCCGCATACGCACATCAATCCTCATGCTCCTGCATCGGTGACATTAGCTGACATCCTCGGCTACCACTACTACACCGAGTTGGCCCATTCGGCCGGCATGCCGAAAGAAATGATTGAGGAACCGGGCCTGCCACCACGTGAGAAGGTGGCACGTTTGGTCGCCAATCTGGGACCATTGCAGAACACGATCCAGTACAGCTGGTTGATCGATATCGCGCAAACGCTTTTCGATTTCGAGGACGACCAGGTAACGCCAGACAACTGGGAATCACTCTATGATCGAGCATTGGAGAAGATGGGCGATCCAGGTTGGCCGACCCAGGTCTTGCAACGGAGCAAATTGGAGGCGGTATTCCTGACCAACGATTTCGATGATCCGTTGGAAGGTTTTGACACCGGCGTTTACGTTCCTTGTCTCCGGACGGATGACCTGGTATTTCACCTTGACAAATCCGTCGTACGCGCGAGATTAGAACAAGCGTCGTGTGTGAATGTCTCGGACCCCCGGTCGTTAAGAGATGCGATTGGGCAGCTGTTCCAGCATTTTGCGGCGCACAATGCGCGCGCATGCGCCATCTCGTTGCCTCCCGATTTCACGCCGACCAGAGTATCCGAAGGACGAGTGGCCACGGCCCTGGAGAACGTCCTGGCCTCTGCGGGAGAAAGCGACGAGCGGGATCGGCGCGCGTTGTCCCATTTCGTGTTTTGGACGTTGGCCGAGTTTTGTGCCGAGTACCGGATGCCGTTCGACCTGATGATCGGTGTTCATCGTGGCGTTTATGCCTCGGGCGTCTACCAGGGGCAAGACCTGTACGACAGCCGCGTCTCACTGATTCAATACCGGGAACTGCTCAACGCTTTCCCTCAGGTCACGTTTCCCATCTCGGTACTGGCCAGTGTGACGAACCAGGAACTCACCAGCTTTGCCTGGATTTTTCCCAACGTCATCGCCAGCGGGCATTGGTGGTATTCCAATACGCCGGCATTCATCGAACATGATCTGGCAGCGCGACTGGAGGCCATACCGCGCAGCAAGCAGATCGGTTACTACAGCGATATGTACAAGCTGGAGTTTGGGTTCGCCAAATTCAAGATGTACAAGCGAGTGCTGGCCAAAGTGTTGGCCGAGCGATTCGTGATTGATCGCCGCTGGCCGGAAACACGGGCCTTGGAACTCGGTTTCCAGGTCCTGCGGGGCAATGTCGAGCGGATCTTCGGGCGGTAGGGATGGCCGCAGTTGGGAGCCAGGCGCGTCGGCAACCACATGGTGTTGCCCCGGCAGCGTGAGGGTGAGCGCCGGCGGGCCGGAGTCGAGACCATGCCGGAGTGCCAGCGCTCGCCATCGTGCCTGTCGAGCTGCAGAGGCTGTGTGCGGCGAGCTCGGCACACCCTACCCCGACTACCAGAACTGGCATTTCCTGTGCGACGAAGCGCGTTTTTTGGAGAATTCGCCGGAATTTCCGCGAACCATTTTGCCGATGGATCGTCTAAGGTGGTGCGTCGAGCGAACGTGGGTGGCGGGAAATTCTCTTGCCCCACGGGCAATCGGCCAGTATTCTTGATTAGGAAGTCAGATACCTTGGGGGGCGAACGGATCTCGTGGTGAGGTTACCCCCTTGGCAGTGCGAGATTTCTCGCCGTTCTTTTTTCTCTCTCGATCTGCGTGGACAGCGCAGGGGAGGATGAGCAAATGCGTAGAAACGACACAACATCCGCCGTCAGCGTGGCCTTCGGTATTAACCGACAGCACACCGGTACGCGGATCGCCATGCCGTTGTACGTGGGCCACCTCCGACGCGTCCATGCGAGCGTCCGGCTACCCGAACCGACCCAGCCGTGCAGGGCAGATTGGAGTCCCGTAGTGACTTCATCGTGTTGCGCGGTGACGGACGGGCAGTGTCGCGGTGGGCGCTTAGCGGATCACATGTCGCACAAACGCAGCTGCAAGATATCAGCGCGGTAGTGCCGGCCCAGTCGGTGATCCAGTCGATGACCCCAGCGAGGCGCTGTGCAAGCTGCAGTCGCGTAGCGTGACGCTACGTCCTGCGGTTTCCCCAAGCGGCGTTTCCCAGGCGGGTTACCCTTTGTTCGAGAGAGAATCATGACTATCTGCATCATCGTTGACACTGAGAAGATCCGCATTGCGGAGCTGGTAATCGCCGCTCAGGCCGGCGACCGGGATGCTTTCGGCGAACTGTTCGAGTGCTTCGAGCGACAGGTCTTCGCGATTGCGTTGCGGCGTCTGGCCGACTACGCAGAGGCTCAGGAGCTGTGTCAGGACGTGTTCGTGCAGGCGATCTTGAAGCTGGATCAGTTGCGAGATCCGGAGTGCTTCGGCGCTTGGATCCGCTCCATTGCGCACCGAATGGCGATTAATCGGGCCGTGCGACGGAGCCCGGAGCTGGCAGCTGAGCCGGCCATGCTGGAAGCGGTTGGCACGGACGACGCCACGCCACTGAGCAACGTGCTGGCGGGCGAGCGGTGCGCTCAACTGCGAGATGGACTGGCCCGCTTGGGTGAACTGGATCGGCAGACGCTGGAAGCCTTCTACGTGGAAGGTCGGTCGCTGCAGGAAATGAGTGGCGACTTCCAGGCCCCGCTGGGCACCATCAAGCGGCGGCTGCACGTCGCCCGAAAGCGGTTGGCCAAGGAGGTGGAGCCGCTGACGGCGGTATAGATTCGGAAATCTCGTTAAATGAAAGCCGCGTTGACGCCGGAGATCTTTTCTGGCGTCGGCGTTTTTTTTCGTGACGTAGCGCGGCGCTACAGAGTGCGCATTTCCGGCAAAGACTCATGCCAGATCGAACTGCATGATTCCGGGGATCTTAACGTCGAGCCTAGCTCGTCGCGCTCTTTGCGGCCAGTCCCGCGGCGGCCACCATCCAGCCGATCACCAGGGCGACTCCGCCAGCGGGAACGATGGCCCAATGGACCGACGTCCCGGCAAACACAATCAGGTACAACCCGCCCGAGAACAGCAGCACGCCACCGGTCAGCAGGAAACAAGCGGCCAGCAGCAGTCTTCGTGATTCCCTCGCCAGGATACTCCCCAGTATCAGCAAAGCCAGCGCGTGGTACATCTGATAGCGAACCGCTACTTCCGCGCTATCCAGGCGCCGCACGACCTGCTCCGGGCTGGCTGGCGTGTTCTCCAGCCACGTTTCGAGTCCATGCGCGTGATAGGCCCCCAACAACACACCGAGCGCCGCCAGAGTGGCCCCCAGCAGCATCCAGAATCGTCCGTTCATGCGACGCACCTCCCAAGCTTCTTTCCTGTAGCGGCGCCTTCCAGCCCCATGGTCACCCACCATCTGGTACTCTCCGGCGATCTCGTCCCGGCAGGAATTACGAGGCAACAGCCCCCCACAGCGATCCTTCGGCCCAGGGGAGAAACTGTGGGTGCGGCCACGCGGCGCCACGAGAGGCGTATTGTAGCACAACCGGTACCTTCAGTTGCGCTCCGTCCGGGCCCCAGTCATGATGTGGCTCATTTAGAGTTCCCTGCCAGTTCGCTGGAGGCCGGTGCCCCGGCAGGCAGGCAGGGGAGGGGTGACCTGGCCGATTTCGTCGTGCTAGATTTGTTGTTCTGTTGCGCCGATAAACGCAGGTTGGCCGAAATGAACGGCGATTGTCGATTGTCGATTGTCGATTGTTGATTTGCGAAGGAAAGACTCCTACTTCGACCATCAACAATCGCCACTGATCAATCATCAATCTGCGGAGTGAATGAGCGCAACAAGGCCAATTTGGTTATCTTGCCACGCCCGCGCCCAGCTTCCGGGGAATTGACCACGCCAGGGGAGGAGCCTGCTATTGCCAGTGGCGAAGCAGCCTGCGTGAGGCCGGTGACCTGCCTATGTCATGAAAAAAAACCGCCGGCCCTGATAGGGCCGGCGGCAACTGAGCGAAACAAGTTGTCGTCCGATGGTTATTGCGAACTGTCATAGCCAGTTTGCATTAACTCTTCTTCTTCCTGGATGATGATGCGTGGTGTCACCATCATCATCAAGCTTTCCGTTTCACGACCGATACCGACGTTCTTGAACAGCCGGTTGACGTACGGCATTTTGCTGAGCATCGGTACGCCGCGTTCGACGCGTCCTTCACTCAATCGTTTGATACCGCCCAACAGCACGGTACCGCCGTCCGGCACACTGACCGTCGTGGACACCGACGTAAAGATGAAGGTCGGCAGCTGAACGGTCGTGCCGTCTCGCGAGATGATCGCGTTATCCCGGCCGGTTTCTTCACCTGTTTCCGGATCGATCACGATCGAACCGTTGTCGGTGGTCGTACTGCCCTGGAAGGTGAACTCATCGACCGGTCCGATCCGGCTGAAGAAGGGGACCAACGTCAGGCGGACGAAACGGCGATCTGAGGAGACAACCGCTTGCACATTCAGCTGCGTCCCTTCACTCAGCACAACGATCACCGGCTGTTGAGCCGCCGCAAAGTCACCCACGACGGGGATGATACTGGTCACGAACGGCTGTTGCGACTGATCATTGACCGACGCGGTTTGACCGTTGAACAACGTCACTTTGGGTGCCTGCAGTACATTGGTGCGTTGGTCACCTTCGCCCGCTTGCAGCAGGAAGAAGACTTCCAGGTCGCTGAGGATCGCGAATCCGAAGTTGGCGACACTCCCCGCGTCATAGCTACCGAACTGTGGCAGCGTGGCACCAAAGCTACCCTGCGTAAACTCCAGATCGAGGTTCGTGGTTGGCCCAGTCTCGCTGATGCCAAACACGGCACTGGGGCCGGCATCATCGCCGATACCACCAGTCCGCTCTGACCCACGAATCCGATCAACATTCACGTTGTCATCGATGGTAAAGTCGAAATCGATACCAATCCGTTCAAAGAAGTTGTCGTTGAGCGTAATGAATCGAACCTCGATCGTTACCTGCAGGTCCTGTAGCCGGCGAAGCTGGTCCAGCAGGTCCGTGATCTGTTCATGGACTTCCTGGGTCTGGCTGATGACCAGACTCAGGGTGGTCGGGAACGGTTCGATCGCACCCGCCCCGCCGACTTCATCCCAAGTATCGGGCGCGATCGTACTCGTGATCAGCTCGATCAAGGTGTCGAAATCGGCGTACGCGGCGCCACCCATTCCGCCGGGGCCCAGCCCAGGAGGCTGTTGCTGCTGCGAACTGAGTGACGGGAGCATGCCACGGGCTCCCATTTGAGCCAACACCGCCGTGTTGCTGTTGGCGGCACCGTTGTCGTTCGAGACGAGCGTCATCGGTACCCGCCCCATAGGCATCGCGTTGCTGCCGTAGCCCAAAGTGTCGTGAGCATACTTAATGGCGCCGGCCAACCCGGTATTGTAACCAGGCGTGAAATTGGGAATCGGAATGACGAGATCTGCCACGTTGTAGACTTCGACATGGACGTTCGAATCACGTGTCTGCTCACTCGTGACACGCAACACCTCGTTCGAAATCACGTGACTCAGCCGCAACGGAGCCAGGATCAGATTCAAGGCACTCCGCAAGGAGATCGGCTGCGTCAGTCGAATGGTCACCGGTGTATCGCTGGTGACACCTTCGGCCGCCATCCCCACGGGATCCAGCACGATCGGCACTCCCGACAACTCGCTCAACATATCCATCACTTCCGAGAGCGGTCGTTCGTTGAATTTCACGTCAACCTTGTTGCTCATCGCTTTCTGGATTTCCAACTCCGCCTTGGTCAGGCGTTGACGTTGTTGTTCGAATTGACTTCGTCCCGTGGCGATATCCCGCCACCTCGTGGCGTCGTCCATGAACTGGTACGGCTGGTTGTCGTTAAACGGAACGCCAGATCGTTCCACGGCCGTAATCTGGTCGTAGAAACCTTGCTCCTTCTGTTCCTTGATCGCCATTTGCTCCTGCATCCGGCGAACAAATCGACTTTGCCACAACAGGTTCTGCACCACTTCAGCTTCCGGATCGAGTTCTTTCGCTTGCTTGGCAATGCGTTCCGCTTCCGCGTAACGTTGTTCTTCCAGCAGTTGATTGAATTCTTCGACCAGGCTGGCGATCTTGTTCTGGATTTCCTGCTTGCGCTGGCTATCGAGTTGAAGACCTCCCACGATTTCCTGATTTCGTTCCGCCAAATCGATGTCCGCCCGGTTCATCTCAATGTACTGCTCCAGACTGTCAACACTGCGGTCAACAAGCGTCAGCAGCTGTTTCTTGGAACCCGGATCGACCTCGGAACTGCTGATCCGTTCGCGCAGTTTTTCGAGTCTTACCAGGGCACCTTTCGGATCGGAAGCACTCATCCGCTGCGCCTCGGCCTGTTCGCTCGTGATCTCGCGATAAAGCTTCTGGCGGAGCAGTTGTTGCTTCGAATCCACGGCCTCCAGCGGAGACGGTTCGGTTCCGGCTACGCCGGGCGGTGGCGTCGAGTTGGACTGGAGCAGTATAAGCTTGTCTTGGAGCAGTTGCCGTACCTGCGGGTCCAGCTCACTTTCATACTTCCACGCATCGCGAAACAGTTGCAGGGCGGTGGCGCGGTCGTGGTTTTCCAAAGCCCGCATGCCGTCCTGATACAACTTCTCGCCCGGCGTGGGGGGCATCGCTTGCCCCGTTCGCGAATCGGCCGGGGTCGGTGTTTGAAGCGATTGCGCGGCCATGTTCCGTGAAGCATCTCTGGCCGGATCGTAGATCCCTTGCGACACCGGATAGGCGCCGCCCTCGTTGGCACCCGTGGCCACGGCCTGCTGCGACTCGAAATTGGCCGCCGGGACCACCGCTCCGCCACGACTGTTCAGGGCCTTGTTGATCTCCAACAGTACCATCCACGGTCGCGTATCATTCGGTCCGTAAGCTTCATCGGGGACCATCATCTGGGCCTGCTGGGCCATTTGTTGTGCGGCCAGCAAGTCACCTCGGTCCAATGCCGCTCGCGCCCGTGCAACCAACTGCAAGGCTTCCGCCTTCTTGTCGGTCGGTCCGCCCTCGGCAGGCGGGAGTCGACGCGGTGAAGAAGAACTGTTGTCCGACAGATTCAGACTAGATCCAGCGTCGGTGATCCCGCCTTCCGCTCCCAGCGTCTGGCGGCGCGCCGCGGCAATCTGCGCGAGAACCTGCTCCGGGTTCCGATCAAATTGTCCATATTGGGCACGCAAATCCTTTGCCTGTTGCGCGAGTTGTTGCGCACCTTCGAAGGCTTGATAACCCAATAGTCCGACCGCCTGATCCATCAAGAACTGCGCGAAATCGCGTGTATACGCGGAGGCCTCGGCATTCGAGCCTGGCCCCTGCGCGAAGACGGCCGCCTTGCGAACCAGGGCCTCCACCTTCTCGGGCGAATCAGCAGTCAGCGGATAGGTCAGTCCCAGCCTCTTGGCCTGGGCGGTCATCAGCCCCGCTTGCTGCGCGTTGCCCTTGGCCAAGGCCTGTCGAGCGGCCAACAGCAGCTGGCTGCTGTGCTGTTGCCGTGGATCGTTTACAGGACTGGCCGCGGGCATACCCCCGCTGAGCGCGGGAACCATCTGCGGCCCGGAACCGGCCTGCAGATCCGTGGTCGCAGGCAGTCTGCTCAAGGAGTTGGCGACACTCCCCGCCGGCGGTAGCGACCCTCGCCCCGCGGCACTCGGTTGCGCCACCGGTGATGCCGCATCGGCCGGTTTTCCGTATGGATCCGCAGGCGGTTGCTGGTCTTGATCCCGGTTGAAGAGCCGAGTCAGCGGATTCGAAGCCTTCGTTTCGGCCGCGCCGTGGCGACCACGCAGCTCCTCAAGATCCTTGCGAGCTTTGGCCGGAGTATCCTTGAACCGAGCGAAGAGCGGATCGTATTTCACATTCTGCTTCTCCGCTCGCTCGATGCAATACTCGGCCAATTCGAGATTGCCATTCTTCATGGCATCTCGCGCCTGCCGGAGCCACTTCTCGGCCACCCGGCGGCTATCCGAACTGCTGCTTTGATCTGCCTGGCCCAAGGCCATCCAGCAGACATGTGTGCTGCCGTCCAACACGTGCGGGCCGGCTAGCACAGACGACACCGACAGCGTAAGCCCTAAGCCTACGCAACAACCAAGTAGTCTCGCGGTCGCACTCAACGCGCTTCTCCTTCCTCGAGATGCACGAAACCCCCGAATGTGGACGGAAACGATCCGACACCACATGCCAGCCGTCGCGCTTCCATGCGCAAGGCGTCGAACTCAATGGTCGCCGGCACAAACGCCAGTGAACAGTGAGCGCGGTTCTACGACGAGCTGATTTGACCGGTCGCCGCCGATGGGTTCCGACAACCGTTGACAGGGAAATTTTGGGATAAGAGAGGCGTTAAATACCGGCAGCCGAAAATCCGGTCAAGACCAGTTTTTCTCAGATCGCGATTTTTTTCAGAAAATTCGCCGCACCCCAAACCAGACGACGCCCGGCACAGAGGTGCCGGGCGTCGTGTGTATCATGATATCGTTCGCAGTCTACGGAAGAATCGGGGGGCTTGGCATCCAGCCGGAACCCATCTCCTTAGCGCCGCCCTCGACTACCACGCGGGGATCCACCGCCGCTACTGCCTGGCATACCCGTGGTCGGCGCCCCCATGCTGGGCATACCTGGCATTCCCATATCCATGCCGCCGCTACCCCCCATGCTGGGCATTCCGGGATAGCCTCCATCGCTTGCGCCAGGTCCCATCATGCCGCCGTAGGCCGTGTTCAGCTTGATCTCGTCTTCAAATGTGAAACGCTTGAATTTCTCGTAGTCGTCCAACTCGTTGTGAACTACGAAATTGCCCCGATCATCGAGTATGGCGAATTCACCAAATGACGTCACGCGGTTCTCGCGATCGCCGGGCAAATCCTCGCCGCCGCGCATGTCCACCACCAACAATTGGCTGCTGCACTCAAAGTCTTTGAGCAGCTTGATCACCAGAGTGATCGGATCAAGGACGTCAAACTGCCCCTTTGTGTTCAGCACCGCGCCACGAAAAGCCTTCATCTCCTTGGAGACGTCAATCGCAAGACTGTCATGCCAGACGACCGGAACCACCGATCCGCTAACCTCGCTCTGCTGAATCTGTGAACCGTCCGCGGCGGTGGACGTGCGAGCAGGAGAAACATCCGCCACATAGACACGCGAAGGTGACGGCAATGAAACCGGCTGCGTGGCTTCACTCCAGTCGGTAATCATGTAGTAGACGTCTTTCTCTTTGGGATCAGCCTGTTGTCTGTTCAACCGATCGATCACTTTCATCGACAGAGTCCGGCGACGCGGCGGGATGCTGACAAAGCCGTTGACCGGATTCGTGTTGGGATTGTTCGGATCCTCGACGAACAGCCGAATTCGATAGCGATAAACTCGGCCCGGCTCGACGTCCATGTCATAGAAACGGATCAACTTGTATTGGGGTGGTTCCATGCGTGCCGAGTAACTGCCAGGATAGCCACCACCGGACATACCATAGCCCATGCCACCCATGCCCGAATAACCGCCGCTCCCCATTCCCGGATAACCGCCGCTCCCCATCCCCGAAGAACCGGCCATATCGTAGTCACCCATGCCGGGATAGCCACCCATGCCCATGCCTGAAGAGCCACCACTGCCCATGCTCGGATAGCCACCCATGCCCATGCCTGAAGAGCCACCACTGCCCATGCTCGGATAGCCACCCATGCCCATGCCTGAAGAGCCACCGCTGCCCATGCTCGGATAGCCGCCGCTGCCCATGCCGGGATAGCCACCCATGCCCGGGATGCCGCCGGCGACACCAGCACCACCCGGCATGTCCATGTCCGGTGATACATCCTCCGGTTCTTCTTTCTCAACGCCTTCTTCTGTTTCGGCGGTCGTTCTTAATGTGGGCATCACGGTACTCCGCGGAACCTCGGAATGAAGCATCACTTCATCCATGCAGCGGAGCATCATGGGTGGCGTGTTCATCGTAATACTGCGATCCACATAAGCTAGATCGGCCACCTCTTGTATCGTGCCGTACCACTTGTCCCGTTCGGCCATGCGAGCAGCTGCCTTGGGATTCATAATTGCCTGCCACTCGTCTTCGGACGGTTCCTTACTTGGATCATCGGTCACGTCAACACGTTGCGCCTCGAAGAACACCACGCGCGGGTTGTCGCGATTGGGATCGTAGCCGATGGCGTCACCTAACACCCGCTTGAACTCATCCACCTGCTTGCGAAAAGGTGCCAACGCCTTGACCGCAATCATGTGGCGCGATTCAGCCCCGGGCATCCCCCGAACTCGACCCGGTCCCGTTCCATAGCCTGGACCGCCGGTACTACCGGGCATCGACATCCCCGGCATCGACATCCCCGGCATCGACATCCCCGGCATCGACATCCCCGGCATTGACATCCCCGACATCGCGCTGTCACTCATCGAACCGTACATACTGCTGGAAGTCGCTCCGAGCGGCCGATACCCGCAGACTTTGTTCGCCGCCATCTTGCGAGCCGGGCCGGCTTTCCGTTCGTCCTTCTTGTTGTCGCGACGTGCACTGCCACTGCGGCCTCCGTACGGGTTGCTACTACCGTACGGATTGCTGCCCGCCATATCATATTCGTACGAATCGCTACCTGAGCCGGGAGGTCCGGACATTGAACCGCCAGACGTGCCCGCGCCGTAATCGCTGCTCATGCTGGCTCCATACCCGGGTCCCTCGCCGTAGCCTCCCCGAGACCGCCTTTTCTTCACCCGTGGCTTGCGCGCTTGCTCTGCCGGTGCGTTCTCCAGATCGGCCAGCAGACTCGGATCCTCGGTCCGGACGCATAGGGCTCCAGTCAGCGCGGTTGTTTCGAGCTTCATGGCGCAAAGAGTTGCGGATCTTCACGCTTACTGCCCGGCTTACCCTTCGGTGGATCCAAGGGAACGAGCAATTCGTAAGGCCCTGGGGTGGTCTGGCCACTCACCACACCAAGACGAACATCGTATTGGCCACCTTTACCCTCACGCGGCATCCGTTCCTTTTTGACTTCCTCAAAAGTCGGCCGCTCGATGTTCGCCACCGCCGTGGTCGCCAACTCGCGCAGTTTCTCGGGAGTCTTACCAGTGATGTTCGATTCCAGGCGGGAGCCCAGATAGACGAAAACCAGTACCAAAAGAATCGCCACACCAAACACGATTTTTTCGATGTGCTGGACGAACAATCCCTTGATACCATCCGGGCCGAGGCTCAATTTTGGCTTCTTCATTTCCTCAAACTCCTTGGCAATTTCGCTTCGCCGCGATTTGACGTGCCACCCAACCGCTGCGTCAGGGTGTGGTCACCCAGTCCGCAAAGCTGATGACAGGCCGACCGCTGGGCAAATCGGCATTGTTACTCATCTTCCTCGTTATGCGATCCCTAGGGCGCCTCGGGCACAGGTCCCGCTCCAGCGGCCGGTGTCCCGGCCGCCGGCGACGTAGCTGGCAGCGCGTCAGCCGGTGGCGCGTCAGCCGGTGGCGCGTCAGCCGGCAGCGCATCAGCCGGCGGAGTCGCCGCGGGCGGTGTGCCTGGCAGAGGCGTCGCGCTGGTTTCGGCCGCATCCGCCGGCGCCGCGGGCGCAGTGGCGTCTGCTCCCGGCTGGGGAGTGTTACCTTCAGGCGTTTCCTGACTTGGCGCCGTCGCGTCCAGCGTGCCGACTGCCGCATCCGCCGGCAAGGCGCACCGTTGCCGCCACCTCTTCATCTTCCAATCCCAGTTTCACGGGATCAACCGGGTTGTAAATATAAATCAAACCGTAAATCTCTACCGTTGCATCATACGGGGACTCGTACTGGTTGGCCGATGACCTCCCATAGCTACCACCCATTCCAGGGTATCCGCCACTGCTACCTCCCATGCTCATGCCAGAGTAATCACTGCCCATATCAGAGCCCATATTGCCGCCCGGATACGAACTGCCCGCATCCATCCCCATCGGCATTCCCATGCCACCGCCCGATCCCATCATGCCGGGCATGCCCATTCCTCCCCCCCTGCCATAACCTCCCATGCCACCGGATGACGCCGCCGGTGCATTGATTCGCACCTGACGCACTTCAATCGGCAGATTCGCGTTGGCCATCTCGCACAGAAGCAGCGGTACCTTGAGCACATTCATCTTGAATCGCAGCCGAACGGGCATACGCTTGGCCACCGCCAAAAACGCATCTTCGGCCTGACCTGAGGCCATCGCCGTGCGCAAACGCTCGCCTTCGAGCGGCTCCATATTGTTGTCCACATAGCGGCCGTTGGCCGGGTCGGGAGCCGCCCTGACCCCTGTGCCGCCACTTGCCTGGCTTGGATCCATGGAATAGCCAGGGCCGCCCCCTGTGGAGGGCATTGAGGGCATATTGGAGGGGTCGGACATGGAGTCGGTCATGTCGTAGCCGCCTCCCATCCCGCCCATGCCACCCATGCCACCCATGCCACCCATGCCGCCAGCACCTTCTTTGCCCGTTTTCAACTTTCCCACTTGTTTGATTCCGCGCACGACCGGTCCCAAGTCGATTCCCAGGATCTCTTTGATGGCCGCATTGTACTGGGCGTCCGCATCACCGTTGGTCGCCTTGATCATTAACATAAGCGATCGCAAGACCCACAGGTCCTCTTGTGCATAGAGCACCTGCAGCGTGGTGGGATAAGTCCAGTTGAAACTGAACGCCTGCAAGGCAGCCTGGTTCGATTGGCCCCATTGGACCACAATTTTGCTTTCCGGCATGATCGTCCGCCCACCCATGCCCATGCCCATCCCCATCCCCATGCCCATGCCCATGCCGGTGCCGGCCCCTGGGTAGCCACCGCTGCTGCCCGGGTAAGCGTCCATACCGCCGCCCATACCGCCGCCCATACCGCCGCTCATACCGCCGCTCATACCGCCGCCCATGCCGCCCATGCCGCCCATGCCTCCCATACCTCCGTAAGGCGACATCGAGGACGAGGCCCCGGCGGCAATATGCCACTCGGCGCCGATAATCTCGGCTAACTTCGGCAATTCATCCCGGATGTAGTCCCGATAGCGGTTGCGGAAATCGGGTTTCAGTTCCTCGTTGGCAGGGGTCGGATAGGTGACTTTCGTTTCGATCGGTTTGAGCGGCTCCACGGCAGCGATAAAGTCCGGCAGCAGCTCTTCCGGCCACTTCAACACATCCTCTTGTTCGCGATACCGACGTTCCCACGCCAGGCGTACGCTTTCCGCCTCCGCACTGTTGAGCGCCTCCATCATTTCCAGCGATTGATCATTAGGATGATTCTGGACCCCCACAATCTGAGTCCCCGTGGAGAACGCGGTCGTGATCTTGCTGACTCGGGCATCCGTCTCCTTCGTCATGGAGGACGTCGCCATGAACCAGGTTCCCAGATACAGGGCCAAGATCAGGAAGCAGAGAAGCCAGAAGTGATATTTCCTTAAGACGGCAAAGATTTGTTTCAGCTGATCCATGATCTAGGCACCTCCTCTCGAATTCGCGGCAAGATCCCCCTCGTTCGCAGGTGGTGCGGTAACACCCTGCTTCTGCTGCTCCCAGTCAGCAGACTGTTGCTCCAATCGTTCGGTGAGCAGTTTTTCGGTCCAGACGAATTGGAACGTGAAGTCGTACCGCGGAACGGTCAGGAAAGGAGGTTCCAGGGGCGTCTCACTCTCGCCTTCTTTTTTCTCGCCGTCTGCCGTGGACGCGTTCGCACCACCACCGCGAGTGAGGCTACTGCCAAGCCCCGTTCCGGGCATACCCAGCATCGCTCCGCTTGGCCCGCCCATGCTGGAGGGACCGCCCAAATTACCTCCCATCCCGCCAGCTCCCGGATATCCGAACTCGGGCGGTTCGAAGTTGGGATTGGGCACCTTGAAGAACTTGTTGATGGGCTGATCCGATAGCACCACCGGATAATCAATACCCATTTCTTTCATGGTGAACACGACCGGTACCTGGCCATCAGCCGATACGGGGATGGGGTTCTCGACACCTTCCAGCTTCAGCTGATAACCGGTCACTTGATCGATTCCGCTAACCGGCTGCACGACAGGAGCGATGTCCGTCACGCGAAGCGCCATGAACTGACTGGGCTTCCCGGGACGCTGCACGACGTGCTGCACCACAACACCGGGGCGGATCTTGATCACCGGCACGGGGAAGACCGCGCGTACCGTACCTCAGATTGAAAACCAATGTCCTGAGCACGTGAGCCAGGCCCTGCGTCTGAAGATCCTGATTGTAGAAGTGATAACAATCCAGTTGCACGACCCAGCCTTCACCTTCAGGAGCCGCCGGCTCGGCGGTCGCCCCGGATGCATCATCCGTCGTGGCCGGGGCACTAGCTGCTGGGTCCGAGAGGGACTGTTCCACGTATCGATTCTTGACGGTCTCCGTGTACCAGTCCGCGAGATTCTCAAAATACTTCACTTCCAGCTCGTCAATGTGGATTTCCTGGCGCTGGTGAAACGGCGTTTTCTCGACGTCGGGAATCTCGCCTGGTTTGAGTCCTGGCGTCAGCGGCAAGGCAACGTTGAGCGATCTGAGCATTTCCAGCCAGAGAATTTTTCGATCTGCGTTCCCCACCAGTTCTTCGCCGATCGCCGTGACGCGGCCGAGCTGCGTCACTAACTCACTGTCCTTGTTCTCAAAATCCTTGCTCATCGATTCGGCCTGATTCATGGCCGAGCTGGCCTGTTTCCAAGAAACGCCGTCAACCGCTCGCTCATCCGACGCTTGATTCAAACGGCCCCAATAGAAGAACACATTGAACGTGCAGGCCAGCAGCAACGCGGCGACCGATGCGACCGCCCACGGTTTTTTCGAGCGTATCAGGCGATCCGTCATGATCTCGCGAGGAACAAGATTCGTGCGCAGTTTGGCGACTTTCAAGCCTTGCAAGCAAAGCCCGTAGCAAACGCCAAAAGACAACTGGTTGTCACGAAATGCGGGGGAGGATGTGACGGCGGGACCGGAGAGGTGCGAAAAAGCTTCGAAGCTGTTCACTTCGTAGCCCAGGTTCTTGGCCAGGTACTGCTGGAGCCCCGGCAGTTTGACCGCATTGCCGAGTACCACCACGCCACCGATCTTTGCCTTGCGATCGATGCCCTGAAAATAACCGATCGATCGCTGCACTTCCGTCACCAGATCGTTGAAGACCGGCCGCATGGCCTGGAAGACCATCTTCGGATCTTCGGCCTGCCGCGCGTTGCGTTTCAGATGTTCCGCTTTGGCAAAGGTCAGCTTCAGTTCTTTGGTCAACTGCTTGGTGAAGTGGTTGCCACCCAACGGCACACTGCGCTGCCAGACGCGAAAACCGTTGGTGATCACCAAGTCGGTCGTATCGGTCCCCATGGACAGGACGACCAACGAAGAGGGCGGATTGTCCGGATCGTACTCGTCGGGTGACGATCTGATCACCCAGGATGTCGTACGACACGAAGTTGTAGATGCTCAGCGGCGCCAGCTGGATAATGTCCAGTTCCACACCCGCCTCCTGGAACGGCTTCATGGCCCGATACACCTGCTCGCGTTTCATCGCGAACAGGCCGACTTCCGTTTCCAGCGCAAAACCGTCAACTTCGCGCCGCCGCCCATTTGCTGGAAGTCCCAGATCACGTCCTCCAGCGCAAACGGAATCTGCTGTCGCGCTTCGTAGTTGACGATCTCCGGGATCTTCTTCGCGTCGACCGGTGGTGGCTTGAAGAACTTTGCCAAGCCGCTCTGGCCCGGTACGGCCAGCGCCACCTTGTAGCCCTTGACGTCGTTGCGCGACAGAAACTGCTCGATCGCATCCTGAATCATCTTCTCCGGTTCGGCTTCCGGTTGACTCAGAATCTTCGGGTACTCGATATAGTCAAACGCATCCGCGACAACCTTGCCATCTTGCACGGTGCATCGCAGCGCCTTAAACGCGGCTTGACCAATATCAATCCCCCATACACCGGCATACTTTGCCATCGATCATCCCCTCCAGTCCGAGTTGAATCGGCCTCCACAAGCAGGCGGCTGCTGAAGCGAGTTCCACGCATGCATTACATCACCTGGAGGCTGGTCCCGGTGACCCCCTCCCAATGTTCATCGCAACCAGAAATTTGGCGGAGAAAAAAGACAAGAACAGGAGACAGCGTGGAAGCCACCAGATTCTCTGTTCCTTTCCACTGTACAAAGGGTTTACGCAAATTGTCAATCATTTCCCCCCCAGACTGGGCTAATTCCGTCCTGGTATTCCGCTTGCATGCCCCGGACGTGGCGTGGCTGGCAAAACAAACCGCACCTTCCTCGACATCGATGCGAGCGGTCGATATGGTGGAGAGCTTGCCGCGCATCCATCCGGTTCCAACCCGAATTGGGGATTGGTAATCTTGGCGCCAGGCTTCCTCAGGGGCATCGACGCACGAGAAATCACCACTCGGGGGGGGCATCAATGGCCAACCGTCACGCGCTGGAATCGGACCCGTTTTTTTCAAGCTCGTGCCCGCCACGAGCCTCACACAACCGCGACGATTGCCTCTATGACATACCGGGAATACCTGTATCCTGCTTCCGTGTCACAGTCTCGAAGACTTTCCCATGCATTATGAGGGACAGGACGCCGATGGGCTGCTGGCCGCCTGGACGGCCCTCTGGCACCCCGCTCTGCTGGCCACCACCGGATCGGCGCCCACCTGGCACCGCGGTGACAGCCCACCCGCAAGATCTTTGCCAACATGCTGATCGTGGCTCCCGGGGTGAGCCAGAACGAGATCCCGACCGGGTTCCCCCAGCGGGCAGCAGGAGGAAGGGGCCCGCGTCATTCTGGGAAATCTTTCTCGTGAGGAAATTCTGCGCCAGGCACTTGAACCTCTGGCAGACCTGGCGGCGGCCATCGATCGGGACTTGGTGGCTGATTTCCTCGCCCTCGGATACTGTTATCTCCAGGTGGAATTGCTCACGCGCCAAATGCGTTACAGCACGAACCTTGACGAGATCCACTTCTATCACCAGGCGATCGAGGGAGCGAAGGCAGCGGCGGCGGGTGACTTGCAGCAGGCGCGGACCAGCTCACGGCTTGCTTCGATCTGCTGGCTCAGGAACGCGATCACTACTATGCCGTGGATGCCTACGTCCTCGACTTCACGCTACTTGCTGCCACAACATTGGGAGCATCGTTGCGCGAGCAACTCGCGCCGGGCATTCCGGTCAATCTGCTCCTGACGGGCGATCTGCTCAGACAGATGCAGCAGCTGCAACCGGAATCGTATGCCGCTCTGCAGCAAGGCGTACAGCAAGGGCACGTCGGGTTGGTTGGCGGTGATCTGCTCGAAGAGCGCGCTCCACTTGCAGAGCTGCGAGACGGTGTTGAACCAGCTCCGTAAGGGCCTGGCATCGTTTGAGCATGCATTGGGCGAGCGTCCGAAGGTTTACGGGCGGCGGCGTTACGGTCTGTCCGTGCTCCATCCCCAGTTGCTCGGAAGACTGGGTTATGTCGGTGTGTTGCATGCGGCTTTGGGTGAAGGACAGTACCCGGAAGGCTCGCAGCTGAAAATCCGCTGGGAGGGGCCCGACCACCGCGCCATCGATACCATCGGCGCGTATGCCGCTCGACGCGACCCGCTCGGCCACGTTCCTGTCGCTGGCCAGCAAATTGGGCGAGACCATGGATATGGATCATGTCGCGACCATTTGTCTTGCCCATTGGCCCGGTCGCGTCTGTCCCTGGTACGACGACCTGCGCCGGGTGGCTCGGTACGGCGCGATGTTGGGCAAGTTCGTGACGGTCGACGCGTATTTTCGCGATACGGACTATCCCGGTCAGACCGAACAGTTCAAGTCCGACCAATATCGCTCACCCTACTTGGTACAGGCCGTCAGACAGGAAACTGCCGATCCGATCTCCACATCCATCCGATACTGGCGACGTCGCAGCCAGATCTCCGCGGTCGAAGCACTGCGAGATGCTGGGGGCAGCGATGGAAAATCGAGCCCACGACACGACATCCGAGCTGATCGACGAAGTCGATGCGACCGCCGACCACTTGCCGCCGGATGATCTCGACACTCGGATCGCCGAGTCGTTGCGACAAGCGGCCCAGCGTGTGTCCGACCTGGTTCCGCGGCACGTCCGGTCCGGCAGAACGAGGCTACCTGGTGGTCAACCCGTCGAATCACGTTGCGGCGCGCGTGGTCGACCTGCCTGGCCTGGCCAGCCTGCCGACCGTGACCAAGCCGGTCTACGCCGCGCACGCCGATGAGGATCACAAATACGTCGTGGTGGATGTTCCCTCGATGGGATTTGCATGGCTCACCGGCGGGCCTGCGCCGAAACCGTCCAAGCGTAGCGCCACGTCTGCTGGCCGAGGAGTGTCGGATCTTCAACGAGTACTTCGAAGCATACGTGAATCCGACGACGGGAGCCTTGCAGGCCCTCTATGAATACGAACAGCGTGGCAATCGTTTGTCACAACAACTGGCTCTCCGCGGGCTTCGTCGTGGTTCAACCATCCAGGAAAGCCACCGGCAACTACTCGGTCATGGCCGCCGACCGCGTGGTTGTCTCGGCCGCCTCAACCGTCATGGGTGAGATCACGTCCGAAGGCCGACTCCTGAACCAGACCGGCGACGTGCAAGCGAATTACCGACAGCGATTCCGCAGCTGGCGCGGCAGCCGGGTGCTGCAGCTGACGATTGAATTGGAGCCGCTCACCTCGTTGGAGGACGATCCCTGGAACTCCTACTATTGCTGCCGATTCGCATGGGCCAACGAAGCTGCCACACTGTGGCGTGGCGTGAATCAACTACGTGAGCGTGCCGAGGCCAAGCGATTTGAAGCCCCGAACTATATCGACATCGACGATGACGGACCGCCACACGACGTTGCTGACCGGCGGACTCCCGTATCATCGGCGGACTGATTCTGCGCATGCTTGATAGCCTGCTGATCGTGAAGGGGAAACGGCCCGAACCTTTGAACTCGGTATCGGCGTGAACATCAAGTATCCGCTCCAGGAATCGCTGACGCTGGTCAGCCCGCTGCCGGTCGTCGAATCCCGGGCATGCCGATGCAGGGCCCGTCGTCCGGCTGGCTGTTTCATATTGACAGTCGCAATGTACTCGCAACCGCCTGGACACCAGTGTGCACCGATCATGTCGTGACCGGCTTTCGTGTCCGGCTGCTGGAAACCTCGGGGCGAGCCGCGCGCACGAAGCTCCAATCTTGTCACCCGATTAGGGCGGCCGACCGACGCGACTTTGTCGGCGGGAGCTTGGGAACGTGTGCCATCGAAACTGGCGCCGCCGTCCTCGATGTGGGGGCCAATGAGTGGATTGAAGTGGAAGCGAAGTGGAGCGGCGGCGGGAGCGGAACCGTGACGTAGAACAGTGGGGGTAGCCGGGCCGCGTTACTTTGAGTGGGCCAGGAAGCCCCCATCGACAACGCCAGGGACTTTACTTCGCCGACCTGGGAGTAGGCGCGGATGATTGTGACCATCGACGGACCAGCCGGTGCGGGGAAGAGCAGCGTGGCACGCAGACTGGCTCAACGGCTTGGTTTCTGTTTCCTGGATACCGGTGCCATGTATCGCACGATTGCGCTGGCGGCGATGCGCGAGAAGTTGGACTGGGCGGACCAGGACGCGGTCGCCTCCCTGGCGGCGCAAGCCCCGATCGCTTTGCACGAAGATCGTGTGATGCTCGGCGACGAAGATGTGAGCGAGGCCATTCGTTCGGCCGACGTGACTGTCAACACCCGTCACGTGGCGAACAACCCGCGCGCTCGCCAGCAACTTGTTGCGCTGCAGCGTCGCCTGGCTGAGGGATCGGATATCGTGACAGAAGGTCGCGACCAGGGAACGGTCGCATTCCCCCAGGCGGACTGCAAGTTCTACCTGACCGCTTCGAGTGAAGAAAGGGCACGACGCCGCATGCAGGAGCGACAGGCAAGAGGCGAAAACGTGTCGCTCGATCAGGTGCTGGACGAACAAAACCGTCGCGACCAGGAGGATGAATCGCGCAAAGTAGGACGCCTGAAGCCCGCCGACGATGCGATCGTGGTCAATACGGATGGACTCGGCCTGGAGCAAGTCGTCCACGAGCTGCTGCGGTTATGGCAGCAGCGGATGCGCCAACGTGGCAACGGCTAAAGATCGTGGGAAGAACTATTTCGGTATTTGATGCTCGGATGATTTCTTTCCGCCCCCCGCTTCCGCTGGGCTTGTCCCAGCGGAGCGACAACTGATCTGCTACCGCATTACCTCTGCTCTACCACTTTCCTTCCCACTCGCTTCGCGTGTGGGAAGGAAAGTGGGGCAAGGGATTTTCGTTCTCGCCCTTAGGAATCAGGGAAAAATAACTTCACCTTGTACCCTCGCCCCTGTGGGGAGAGGGTAGGGTGAGGGGTTAGAGAATCTGGAAGTTATTTTTCCCGGATTCCTCACGACAGAAGAACCGGGCGTTTCCCACGGACGCTGAGCGGGTAGAGCTTGCCGTCAACTGGCGGGTCGGTTTACGATGGGGCGCCACGTCGTAAGACACTGCACCGTGCACAGATGATCGTCATACAACTACTCCCATTTGTTTGGCTCGCACTCATGTCACGACCACTCTGGAAACGCGCCGGTTATCAGACGATCAAATCTATGTTTTGGCTCACGGCTGTGATCTTCTTTCGGTTTCGATGGCGTGGCAAGGAGTATTTTCCCACGGAAGGGGGAGCGTTGATTTGCGGGAATCACCAGAGTTACTTTGATCCGGTGTTGATTGGCATCTGTTTTCGCGCTCAACTGAACTTTTTGGGTCGTAAGACCCTGTTCGATTCGTTCCTCTTTGGAGGCCTGATCCGATACCTGGACGCCATCCCCATCGATCGCGACGGAATGAGTCTGGGAGGCATCAAAGAGACACTGAAGCGACTCAAGAAGGGTGAAACGGTGGTCTTGTTTCCGGAAGGGACTCGCACTCTCGACGGCCGTGTCGGCGAACTCAAACCGGGATTCGTGGCCCTGGCACGTCGCGGCAAGGTCCCTATTTTGCCGGCTGCCGTGGATGGTGCTTACGACGCCTGGCCCCGTAGCAGTCACTTTCCTCGGCCCACCAAGATCTGCACGGTCTTCGGGCCGCAGATCTCGCGCGAGGAAATTGAAAAGCTCTCCGACGACGCACTGATTGCGGAACTACGACAACGCATCATAGATTGTCATCGGCAGGCGAGACAATTGCGAGGCCTCCCCGAGCTGGAAAAGGCCTGAACGGCGTGTAACGCCGCGACCGGTCTCGAGTCTTGAATTTAAGATGCGCACCTGTTCCTGAGATAGGAACGGGACCTTGGTGCTCCACCTTCGTGCGCGCCGGGTACCTGACGTGGCCTTCGGGCAAAACCAAGGAACATGCATCGAGCCGACGGTGCCCGCCACCGGCCTCGTGCCGGTCGATGGCACGTTTGGCAACTAACTACGATCAGCCAAACTCCACAGCTGGTTACGGCCCTGCCCGGTTAGCATGTTTTGGGGCGAGCTATCTGGTCGCCGCAGACTACAGCTCCCAGCCTGGCCGATACTCGCGACGCAAGTAGCGATTGGCCTGCGGCACATTGGTGATCTCCATCTTCGCGCTGTCAAACAGCACCTTCTTGCCCGCGCAAGGCGACAGTTCCCAGATTGACCGTGTCCGTGATAGGACCGGCATTCAGAAAACTGCCGGGCGATTGACCACCGCCACGTATCGCTTCAATCCACCCGGCGGCCCGATCGCGCGATCGTTCGCCCCGGGGCGATGTTGACTCGGACTCCGGTAGCGGCTGCCGCTTGCCTCGAGCAAACAGTTCTGGCTCCTGTCCGTGAAAACCTCCCAAAATGCATCCCTCATCACCCACATACAGAATGCCTTCCCGCTGCATGTCGACGTCATGCCGTTCCAACTCCTCGGGCAGGCGAGGTTTCATGCCCCCGTCGTACCAGAACAGTTCAACTGCCGGCGCATCCCCTTTGGCCGCGAATTGAAATCGCAACTGGCAGCCGGTTGGATACGAGAAGTCATTGACCGTGGGACGACTGACAAGATCCTCGATGGCACAGGTGTGCGTGGCCCACGCCCGGGCGCTCACCGGCACACCTAACTGCAACTCTTCGAACACCGGCCACAGGCTGTAGATGCCCATGTCCGCCATGCTGCCGCCGCCGAAATCGTACCAGCCGCGAAATACCGTGTGCGTGTAGTGCGGGTGATACGGTCGGTCGACGGCCGGACCCAACCACAGATCCCAATCGAGCCCCTGGGGGACCGGCGGCTTGTCCTGCGGAATCTCAGCGTATTGCGGCCACACCGGGCGGTTCGTCCAGTTGTGGATCTCGCGCAGCTTGCCGATCACTCCCTCATTGATCCGCTGCGCAGATCTTCCCGTTGCCGGCGCCACTGCCGTACGCCAGCAGGTGTGTCGCCACCTTCGCCCGGCGGGCGGTCTCGATGACCAGTCGGCCCTCGTACAGCCGATTGGCGATCGGCTTGTGCATCATGACGTGCTTGCCTTTCTTCATCGCCGCGATCGAGACGGTCGCGTGAAGATGATCGGGCGTCATGACCTTGACAGCGTCCAGATCTGTTTCCTTTTCCAGCAGTTCCCGGAAATCGGCATACGCGCGGCAGGCGCTGTAATTTTGTTCGCCACGATTCTTGGCATAGTAGGTGTCCACCACCTCGCGACCCACCTCACGGCCCCCGGGGCACCCTTCGTCCCCTTCTCGCCAGTTGGGATCACCCAGATAAGATCGAATGCTGTTGCGGATGTTGTTCTTGCCCCACTCCACGTAGTCATTGCTGTCTGTGTTCGGATCGCAGACAGCGACGATCTGGATCTCGGGATTCGCCAGCAGTCCGCCGATTTCACGGAATCCCTGTGTCCCCATGCCGATGTGCGCCAGCGTGATCTTTTCGCTCGGGGCAACATACCCGGGTCCACCCAAGACATGTCGCGGAACGATGGTAAAAACTCCCGTGGCGACGGCGGATCCCACAAACCTGCGGCGATTAACATCCAATGGCATGAAACGCCTCCCAGTTCAAACAGTAGTGCGAGAAACTCAAGGCCGCTCGAATGAACGTTCATGGTAAGACGTTTGCCAGGGTGAGTCCAGAATGAGGCGAAAAAAAGCGGGAATTGCAGGAAATGCATGCCCAAAGAAAAAACGCTCAACCTGCAAACTTGCACGTTGAGCGTCGTCTGTTTCTGCGTTTGGGCCGGAGTGGTGAACGTGATGTACTGAGTGTTGAACGTGCCCTAGCGTTTGCGCGTCGAGTTTTTGCCGCTGCGGGCCGTCGCATTGCGTTTCTGTTGCTGCTCCTTACGCTGCACGATCGACGCGATCCGGCTGGAATTTACCACGTACAACTGCGGATCGTCGATGACGAACGGAGTGGACCAGGAAGCACCGTCGTTGCGGTTGCAGACGTTGAAGAAGAACGTGCGAAACCGCTCAGCCCGAAAGCTGTAAGGATACTGCGAGGTGATGTGGTCCTGAGCGGTCAAGGCGTTGACTCCCGGGCTGGCGTAATAGTGCACCGCCCCGTCGGACGTGACCGACATGCCGAGCGTCCACCAGCCGAGCTGTTCGATATCCAGCACTTTGAAATCACGTCCGTAGCGGTCGCCACGCACTTTGATGAAGGCCGAATCGCTCTCGACGCCTCGATCCGTCTCACTGCGGAAATGAATCCACATGCCTGGCCAGTAAGGTTCGTTCGTCACTTCGCTCCCCATGCCAAACAACCCTTTGCCTTGTTTTCGTGTCGTGGTGGAGAGCCCCATGCGAAAACCAAAGTGCGGCCCCGATCGGTTCTCCCATTTGTCGGCGGGAGGCAAATAGACGCGAACCACACAGTTAGGCAACTCGGACGGCATGATACTGGTACCCAAGCGGGAAATGCAGTCAACGATCAGGTCGTCCTGCTGGACATCGTTTGAAATACGTCCCGGGATACCCGAATGCAATGTGCGCATCAGCAGCGCGTATTCGCTGCCCGGCAATCCATTATCGGGCGTGGGGATGACTTTCAACATGTCGGGGTCACCCCGTTCGGGCCCCTCAAACCACCGCCGGTTAGCGGAATACCCCATCGGCGAACGGCTCTGACCGTCGATCTCTTTCGAGCTCTTGGGGTGTCGGGCCACGAAACTCCAGTCCGGGTCTTCAAAATCGTCCCCCACATAGTCGATCAAAGTGCCCCGGCCGGGGACCACGTTCTGCGCTCTGGCCACCACGCTCGGGAATCCAGCGATACAGAGAATACTCACCGACAAGACCAGTCTGCTGCGCTTCATGGGGGGGCCTCTCACCTAGTTGGAGCGATATAATGTCACGATTGACCGCGCGAATTCCTACATGCGTCACAATCGTCCTCATTGGTACCTATCGGAAAGCAACCGCCGCAAGCTTGTCCGTGATTTGCCGATTTGCCGCCTGCTGACCGCAGATTTGCCGTCAGCCGGGCGAGAACGTGATAATCGACGCGGTTTGCGCAAAGGTGAACGCTGGTAGGCGACCAATCCGGTGATCCGGCCCCACGCCGCGCACGAACAATATGTGTGTATAGAACAGCGACGAGATACATTGCGGTTTCGCACGAGTTCCGCCCCGCGCATTGCAGTTCCGCAAAAAAACGCTCACGCAAAAACGGAAAGGTCGCGGCAGGACAGGCAGACAGCGCGAGCCGACGGAGTGCTATACTGGCGGCCAAACCGCGATGCATCCCGCAGCGCAAAGTGGCACAGAGCGGATAGCCTGCAGCTGCAAACTCCCCTGAGACGGACGGACGTCTGCACGGTGTCGTGCCGCGAAGGTAGTCCATTTCGACACCGCTTGGACGTCCGTCGCACTTCGTGGTCGGCAACGTGGAAGGTCACTTGCCAGACCTTAATTCGCGAGACAAGAAGTCGGAACATGATGCCCTCTACTCGAGAATCCTGTCGATCGTTATTCCGCTCTCTTCGAGCGAATTGCCGCCAAACACGCACCCTAGCGCGAGTCATCACGTTGTTGGCCTGCTTGTTGGTGCGGTCGGTCGCCGGGGCAGGATCCAGCGCACACGAGGGCGCCGAAACCGTTCGGGTGGCCGCCATTTCTTTTGTCCCGCAGAAGTTCGATCTGCAGGGCAATGCGGATCGGCTGGAAAAGGCTTTTCGCAAAGCGGCGGCGGGTGGAGCTCGACTGGCGGTCGCTCCGGAAGGGGCGTTGGACGGCTATGTGGTCAACGAGATCATTGCGGGCCAGGAGAAGGCCGAGCGGATGCGGAGCGTGGCGATCACGATCGACGATCCGCTGATCAGACGATTCCAAAAACTGGCACTGGAGCTGACGCTGTGCATGGTATTCGGGTTCGCCGAGCGAATGGATCAGGAGGTCTTCAACTGCGCGGTGTTCATCGATCAATCGGGGCACATTTGCGGTAAGTACCACAAGATGCAACTGGCCGAAGGATACCACGCACGCTGGTGGTTCAATCGATTGGGAAGAACCTGTCGAGCTATCGACACCCCGCTGGGGCGCTGCGGTATTCTGATCTGCAACGACCGCTGGAATCCTCAGTTGGCCCGCATCGTGGGGCTCGACGGAGCTCAGTTTCTCGTCATTCCGTCGTATGGCAGTCGAGCGACCCGTCAAGACGAAGCGGTGTTGAGTCGGGGCCGGGAGCTGAACGTCCCCGTCGTGGAAGCCAACGTGGGTGTGAGTCTGATTGTTGATCAGGGACGGGTTGCAGCGCTGAACCGGCAGGACGAAGGGATCACGTTCGCAGAAATCACTATCCGCGCCGCCAAGGAACCGAACGTCGCGGAGCGTGACCGCGTGCAAGAGGAGTTTCTCGAGTGGCGAAAAGTGGAAATGCAGCGCCGCTACGAAAAGACGTTAGAAAAGAAGCAAGCGGCGACAGCTCGACAGTCGCAGTAGTGTGCGACAAGAATCGCACTCGGTCCATCAGAACCAGTGAAGTATCTCCGTTTCCTCACAGGCAGGACACATCACGGCTAACTCGTCCTCGACTTCCTTTTCGTCGCACGAGAATCGGAAGCCATCCTGGAACCGGTCCGACAAATTGGGGCGCCGCATCCGGACATCATTTCGCGTCCGGGCACCATCGATGGCGGTAAGTGTTTTCGTTTCACAACGGTGCTCGCCGCCCTGTGGTAAGTGGGATCCACAGATCGGGCAATAGTCCTCAGGATTGCGAACCGCGACAGACATGAACTCATCTCCATACTGACCAAGGGCCTTCTTTCGTCTCCAGCTTGGCGGCCACCTGTAAGTCTATCGCAATTGCCATCCGGATTCAAAACGATTATGATCACTTCGCGGCCGTGCCGAGGGTCGGGGAATCGAATGGCTCCAGGAACCGTGGAGTCGAACCCTGGATCTTCCGCGAAAACGGAAGTTTTTTAGCGCCCGCCGCTGGGGCCCCGACTTGGGCCGGTCCGAGGTGTGGTCGCGCGAGACCGCAATTCCGCTCGCGTTACGATACCCTTTCCAAGCGCCACGGACATCCGATGACCGGACGTGTTCCCACACCCGGCACGAGTGCCTTGTCAACTCTAAGAATTGGGGTCATGCGTTGCTCTCAACGGTGTACGACGGACGTCCACGCGGTGTCGAAATGGGCTACCAGCGAGGTGTCGTACATTTGTCTCGGCCCCACCCTCATTCTCAGGCGTGACAGAGCACTAGCGATATTTACCATCTT
The DNA here is from genome assembly GCA_963700575.1 of uncultured Planctomycetota bacterium. Taxonomy (GTDB): domain Bacteria; phylum Planctomycetota; class Planctomycetia; order Pirellulales; family Pirellulaceae; genus JAJRVM01. Next base: position 309,679 of record CAVOYC010000012.1, read on the forward strand.
TGCTATCATGTGCGGGCGACCACAGGCCCTCGGTTAGCATACCGACGAGCCCCTCCCGGATGGGTGGCCGAGTGGACGAAGGCGGCAGTCTTGAAAACTGCTGTACCCTTGCGGGTACCCTGGGTTCGAATCCCAGCCCATCCGCTTCTTGATTTTGCTCAGAAATGCCAGGACGAGTGACATTTTCGAATCGAGAATGACAGAGCGAACTGGATCCCGACAGTCGCATCACGAAGATCAACGGATGGCCGCACTCATCTCCCACAAGATCCTCTTCCGCTAGCGACTCCCAGACAGCCAACACCAGGTCATCTACGGCGACCTCCACACGGAAACCGTCTCTCTTGAACGTCTACGAGAGCTTGAGGGCCAATAGACGTGGTGGTTTGAACCTGACAAAGGTGCGGTCACCGCCACCTATCGTGACCGCAACGTGGTCCTTCTGAATTTCGATGGGCTGGGTTCGTCGAGAACAGATTTGGATTCGTCAGGCCAACAGCGTCCCCAGGGCACAGCGTGAAGTAGCCAAGAACGTCCGGGCCTCGACCTACCCAAGCCGTTTATCGGCTGCTCTACTTGCGGCCGAGTTCCCTGAGCTTTTGCCTATTTCGCGCCGCCTGCCGGTAAAAAGGTGCCAGTCCCCTTTGATTCCGGAAACCAAGCCGCCGCCCGGCTACACGGACGCTACGCCCAAACCGCCCACTGTCGAGGAGCAGGTGAACCACATCACCCAGGCCTTTCAGGTGTATGCCGAAATCTGCGGCGGACATTATCCGCGTGCCAAGATGGTCTACGGCGACGTGACGCGCGATGATATGCTCCGCCAGGCTGGCATCCAAGGTCGCCCCACTCCCGAGCAGATGCGGAGTGGGGACTACGCGAAGATCATGACGGCAACACGCGGCTTCGCTGCCCTCAACGGCATTCTGCGAGACAACCCCGCCGCCGCCTATCACGGACTGAGCGTTGGACCATCCGACAAGAACAAAATCCTTCTCCGCGGGCGACTCCCAGACAACAAACACCGGGTCATCCACGTGCCAGCAAAAAGGTGCGACTCCCCTACGATTCGGCCATCTGTGGTAGACTGTTTGCGTTGCCATCGCGACCGACGACTGACGATGCTGACCAGCCCCGTTACCGCTAGCCTGGAAGGGATACACACCATGCCCACGCGTAGGACGTTTGTCGCCGCCTTCACGTTTTCGGTTCTGCTTGCTGCGGCCACGACCAAGGCCAGGGCCGATGTGCCGCTGGACCAGCGGCCGGCCGGGCCGGAAGAATGGGGCTACCGACCTGCCGAGGAAAGCTCGTCGGCAGTTAACCCGCCCAGCTTTTCATGGCGTCCTCAAAAGGGAATCGTGACGTGGGAACTCGAATGCCGCGGCACCGTGGAATCGGCGAACTCGGCCTACCGCGCACAAGTCAGTGGTATGACTGTGCATTGTCCGCCCAACACATTTCCGCCAGGTACTTACACGTGGCGTTATCGAGGGCGGCAGTTGGACGGGCAGCAGACCAATTGGAGCACACCGCGCACGTTCACCGTTCCCGACAGCGCCGTGGAGATGCCGATGCCACCGCGCGAGGACCTGCTCGCGCGGATCCCGCGACAACATCCGCGACTCTTCGTGCGTCCCGAGGACCTGCCGCGCCTGCGTCAGCTGGCTGCGGGCCCGATGCAGGTTCAATACCAGGAGTTGGTCAAGCAGTGTGAACGATTGCTGAAGGATCCGCCTCCTACGAATGAGCCGCCCTTGTATCCACCTGGCACGGTCACGAACAGTGACGCGTGGCGCGAGATCTGGTGGGGCAATCGCGAGTACACCACCCGCACGCTCAACGGCGCCGCCACACTGGCGTTCACGCGTCTGCTGGGCGGCAAGCAAGAATACGGGCAACTGGCCAAGAGGATTCTACTGGAGTGTGCGCAGTGGGACCCCCGAGGCGCAACCGGCTATCGTTACAACGATGAAGCCGGCATGCCGTACAACTACTACTTTGTGCGTACGTACACGTTTGTGCATGACCTGCTGAACGAAGATGAACGGGAAACGTGTCGCCGGGTAATGAAGATTCGCGGCGATGAGATGTACCGGCACCTCTACCCAGGACATCTCTGGCGGCCCTATTCCAGCCACAGTAATCGTGCCTGGCATTTTCTGGGTGAGGTCGGTGTCGCCATGCTCGACGAAGTCGAAGAGGCAGACGACTGGGTCTGGTTCGCGATGAACGTTTTCTACAACGTCTATCCCGTCTGGTCCGACGCCGACGGAGGTTGGCATGAAGGATTCGGCTATTGGCGCAGTTACATTGGCCGATTCACCTGGTGGGCCGATGTGATGCGTGCGGCGATGGACGTAAACGCCTTCCAGAAACCCTACTTCTCGCAAATCGGTTATTACCCGATGTACCTGCTGCCGCCGGGAAAAGTGGGGGGCGGGTTCGGAGACCTGAACGCTCGAAACACCTCCGCAACTGCGGCTGGCTTGATGAGCCAGCTGGCGGTCCAGGCGTCCAATGGCCATTGGCAATGGTATGTCGATCAACTGGGGAGCGCACGTCCGGAGTCGGGTTACATCGGCTTCGTACGCGGAGCGCTCCCGGCGGTGAAGCCCGTGGATGTCGACGACCTTCCATCGTCGCGGTTGTTTGCCGGTGTGGGACAAGCCGTACTGAACAGCACCATCAAGAACGCCGACGACGACGTGCAAGTCGTGTTCAAGTCCAGTCCCTTTGGAACCTGGTCGCACGGTTACGAGTCACACAACTCGTTTCTGCTCTGGGCCTACGGGCAGCGACTGCTCATCCGCTCCGGATACCGCGACAGCTACGGCACCGAACATCATCGACTTTGGATGTGGAGCACGCGCAGCGTTAACAACATCACGGTGAATGGCCAGGGACAACTTCCTCACTCTCAAGCTTCACAAGGCCGCATCGTCAGGTTCCAGACCAGTCCCACGATTGACGTCGTGGTGGGCGAGGCGGGAGAGGCCTATCGGGAGAAAGCCACTGCACCATCCCAGTTGGACCGGTTCACGCGCGCGATTCTGTTCGTGAAACCAGACTTCGTGGTAGTATTCGATCGCCTCGTGGCCCGCGAGCCTGCGACGTTCGAGTACTGGCTGCATGCCACAGACAAGTTCGATATTCAAGATCAGCGTGATATTCGTTTGAGCGTGAAAGATGTGAACTGCAACATCTCGTTGTTGGCTCCCACCGAGCTGCAGATCTCGCAGACCGATCAATACGACCCGAACCCGCGACCGCGCATCACGCTGCGCGAGTGGCATTTGACCGCCCAAACGCCGCGCAAAACGAAACAAACCGACTTTCTTGCCGTGCTGCAGCCGTACCGAGCCGGTGGGTCGCCGCCGGCCAAAGTGACCCTGGAGACAACGGACGGCCACTACAAGCTTACAGCCAGACTGGCTGCCGGCCCTGTCACGATCACGATGCCCGCCACCTCTGATGCGTCGCCCGATCCCGAGGAAAAGATCATCATCCAGCGTCACGACGAGAACGGTGTGCTGTTGGAGACGGTGGAAGTAGAGTAAGAGTCGATCGCTGTATGGTGCGCGTGTTGTGCGCATCTTACTGGAGTGAAGAGCGACGTGGTGTACGCTTGTCAATGGAACACTCTTCTCGCCACCGACCTCGCGTCGGTGGTTCCAGGTTTGACAACGAAGCACCCCACCGACCTCGCGTCGGTGGTTCCAGGTTTGACCACTACAAGGCAATGCTCTAACAGAATCCGGCCGAGCAATAACGTGTGCAACTTCCCGGCACGCCGCCGAGGCCGAATCACGCCGCGGGTTGTTTCGGTCTCGTCTGAGCGCCGGGTGAATTCGCCCCCTCCGCTCGACCGACCAGTGTTCTAACGGATCCCGGTAGTTTTCAAACGGGCCTTCCACCGGCACAAGGCCGGTGGCGAGCAGTACCCGGTTTGACGACTACGAAAACTACAATCCCAACCGATACCGCTTGGCCCGTTCCACTACTTCCGGGTCGCTACTGATGCTGGCGATCCGATCCAGCAGCGGGCCGAAATCCTGCATGTTCGGGTGCCGCAATTCGCGATGGTGTGCGAGTTCCACAAGCGACCTGCACGCCGCCTGCGCTAGTTCCGGCTTGTCCAGAAACTCCCCAATCCAGTGCACGGCATCCATATTGCGCACCGTCGCTGCGCGCTGAATGATCAAACGCTGATCCTCCACCATCTCGGCGTGTTGCAGGGCGTCCTGCAGCATGGCGAGTGTTTCTTTTTGCGGTCGCTCACTGGGCAGCGACACAACGCGGACGTAGGCCCGCAGAGCCCAGCGTTGAAATCGTTTGTCTTCGTCGTGCGTGATAATGCTCAGGAGACGATCGGACACGCTCGCATCGGGCCAGTTACAGAGCCCACGCACGGCGGCTTCCCTTTCCTCACCATCAGCAGAGAGGGATTTGTCGATCACTTGCCATGCCGAAGGACCGCCAAGTCGTCCCAGCAGCGGCAGGGTCGCGACTCTCTCGGCGGACCCAAAATCGCGCATCGCCCCAAGTAAGACCTTGGCTCGATCCGCGTCATCGCGCGACTTGTCGCACACAATCAATACCGTCTTCTCGGCCTCATCGCGATGTGCACCTGGCTGAGAAGTCAGTACCAGCCTGAGCAATCGGGGAAGATCGTGCGTGTCGGGGTCAGCGATACCGCGCAAGGCGTCCATGGCGGCTTCATACACGTCAGGATCGGGAGAAGATGCGAGCTGAATCAGCGGATCGATGGCTTCGTAGTACCTGAGTTGCTTGAGCACATCGATTGCACCGCGACGAAGTTTCTGATCCTCGAGCGACTTGATCAGTGCCGTCCCCACGGACTCACGCGGCAGCTGCTGTAGTGATCGCTTCGCCTGCTCGGCCAACAGGCCGTCGGCTCCCAATTGAGCGATCAGCAATGCAATAGCGCGCTCGTCGCCCACCGCGCCCAAATACCGCAGGCCTGCCAGCTTGAGTTCCCGATTGTCACTGGCGGCCAGTGCCAGGATCTTGGGAAACACGGAAGCCGCGTCACGTTGGGCCATGACATCAATCAGCGCGACGACACCGTCCGTTGACAATGCAGTCAGGTTGTCACTCAGCGACGCCAGTTGAGCATCGGACAACGAATTAAGATGTCCGGCTGCCACAAGCCACTTCTGCTCGTCGCCCGAGAGAAGCCAGTCGCTGATCGTTGTCCCGGCGTCGGCCTTGTTGAGCGCGAGCAGACTCTCCAAAGCAGCCCGCCGCACAGCCCGCAACTGCCCCTGCTCCGCCATCCGGGCATAGAGAGCCAGTGCGGCATCGCGTTGCGTGGTCAAATCGAGGGTGTCAGCGCAGCGCAGAAGCGACACGGCCAGCTCTTGCGGCAGAGGATCGGGAGCTTTCGCCGCCCGTGCAGACAAATATTCGAGCGAACGAGCGTCGGCAATGTTTCCCAGCGCCCGCAGCGCGGCGGCCTGTAGTGTGGCGTCACTCGAATCGGTCAGGGTCGCCAGTTGTGCGACGCATGGCACATCGCGCCGCTTTCCCAGTGAATTGACCAGCCCAACAAGGTGCGGTCCCTGCAACTTCGACAACGCGCCGCGCAACGCCTCGGCAGCGGCGTCACCCGGTATATTCTCCAAAGCGTACCTGGCCGCCGAGGATGTCGCATCTTGAATCAGCATCTGCGCCAGAACAGGAACTTCTGCTTCAGTGCCGATCTGCGCCAGCTGACACGCGATGTACTGCCTGGCGTCTGGTGTCGTAGCGGGCGATTGGAGCAATCTGGTCAGGCGAGCAGCGCACGCGGAGCGGCGTTCAGGCGTTTGCATCGCCTCGATCACGACGCGGTCGATCGTCAACAAGGAGGCCATGTCCTGGCCATAAGTGTACTTTGGCAGCTCTTCCCACGCTTGGTCGACAGGCATTTGGCCCACCAGAGGGCCGCAGCACACCAAGAGAATCCCCACCGCCTTCCACCACAGCCTGCCGAACTTGATCATGCGCCCAACGGCCGATTCATTACCCATTACCATCGCTCATCTCCCCAACGCCTGGTCTGTCCTGCCCCCTCACCTCCTCACCCCCTCACCCCCGGCCGCGCCTCGCTACATGGCCCAGGGACTGCGGAGCGCGCGATCCAGCATCTGGTTCGCATCGTTATCCCCCAAGAATCGGTCCGTGACCGGGTCCCATTTCAGTCTCCGGCCCAATCGCAGCGCAATATCCGAGACGTTTCCGAGTGTGCTGGCCGCGTGCCCTTCTTCAACCGGGGAAACAGGATCCTGACGTGTCCGCAGGGACCGGAAGAAGTCGGCCGTATGCGCCGTGTAAGGATCCGGATAATCCGGACTGGCGTGCAGAGGCCGGTCGCCTGGTTTGAGCCTCAAACGCAACAACGACTCTGGCTGGGCCCAAATGCCCTGACGATTCACATGCACCCAGCCTTCATCGCCTTCGAACTTGCAGCCTTGCTGGTTGGGGTTGTCCGAGTTGCTGTAGCTCATCTGCAGCCCGCTCTCCCACCGCAACTGCATCTGCCAGGCGATCCAGGTGTCGGTCATACCTTCCGCTGGCAGTACGCCAGTCCCCTCGATTTCAAACGGTTGGGCAAAAATCTCGGGACATCCCCACCCGGCGATATCCAGATGATGCACGCCCCAGTTGGTGATGAAGCCGGCACAGTAGTGCGAAATCATATACATGGCCAGCCATTCACAGCGTTTGGTGTCGAACGGTAACAGCGGCGCGGGACCGGTCCACATGTCGTAGTCAAATCCTGGCGGAGGTGCGGACGGAGCTTCAGCCGGGTAGGAAGTTCCCCCTGGGGCACCGACGTAAACGGTGTGGACTTTCCCCAGGTACCCGTTCCGCGCCAACTCGCAGGCGTGCCGAAAGTGCGTCGAGCTTCGTTGCTGTGTGCCTGTCTGAAACACGCAGCTGTATTTGCGCACCGCGGTGCGAATTCGGATGCCCTGGTTGATCCAGCGTGTGACCGGTTTCTCGCCGTAGAGGTCTTTGCCCGACTCGATCACTTGACTGTACACCACGCCGTGCCAATGATCGGGCACGCAGCCCCACACGGCATCAATATCATCGCGTGCCAACAGTTCGCGGAAGTCGTCATAGATCCGGCAACCGCGATATTGCTGGCGGCCCGTCCGTTGCGCGTAGAAATTCTCGGTCTGCTGCTGCGCCAAGAGCGCGCGCGGTTTGCGGCAATCGGCAATCGCCACGACCTGATGATCTGGCAGTGGCTGCATCGCTCGCAGCGAGCTGCTACCTCGATTGCCCACGCCGAGCAACCCGATGGTGACCCTCTCGCTCGGGGGGAGCTGATCTTCACGTCCCAGTGCGGAAGCGGGAACAACCAACGGCACCGCCATACTGGCCGACGCCGCGCCGAGAAATTGGCGGCGCGAATAACGTCGCGAGGGTTGACACCCAGCGGTTCCCGCTCGCCTCGCACGGCGGTTCGCTATCGTTTCTGTCATGCACATAACAGGTTTCCTCACCGAGAGGCTGACTTGCTCAACAACACTTCGTATGCGCTGATTTACCGAACATGCCATCACCCTTTGACGCGGCGTCGGTGGTGATCGGTTTGACCACTACTATAACAAGGTCAAGTTCCACTGGCGACCGGAACCTGGTGCCACCAAGGAGTCGGCCGATCGACTCGGCCGAATCGCACCGCCCGCTGTTTCGGTTTCGGCTGAGTGCCAGTGGCATACAGCACGGCGTCTCGACCGAGCGGGGTTCACTTTTCGCTGGTAGTTGGAGAAACGCTCCTTACACCAAGGATTGGAGATGGTCGAGGCTGCGCCGTGCCTGATCGATCGTGCCGCACTCGACCGAAAACACGATATCACGCGGCGCCTGGCGACAGATCTCGATCACGCGTTTCCAGTCAATAATGCCGTCGCCACAGGCACAGCCGACCGGTGTCCCAGTCACCTTGCCTCGTTCCGCATCCGAATGCTGCACACTGATATCTTTCGCGTGCAGGTGAACCAGCCGATCGACGACCCGTTCCAGCCAGGGGTAGGGGTCTTGCCCGGCCAAATAGGCATTCCCTGTATCCAGATTGATGCCGATAGCCGGCGAATCGACAAGTCCGTAGATCCGATCGAGTCCGTCCGGCGTCTGTGAGTATTGGGCGTGGCATTCCAGGCCAATTAACACGCCGCGACGTTCCGCCACGAAAGACGCCTCGCGCAAGGTATACTTGATCAGCACGAAATCTTCCTCTTCCGACGTCCAAGGGGCTTTGATCCCCTCGTCCGTGTTCACCACCGGCGCACCACATTCCGCTGCGTAACGAATGGCCATTTTCAGGTACTCGCAGTGATAGTCGGGTCTTCCCAGCGGGCCGTGTGCCTGCAAGCCGGATATTTTCAGGCCGCGTTGTGCCACCATTTCCTTCATCACGATCGGGTCATTGAACATGGATACCGTGTGATAGTAGCCGGCTTCACTCATCAACTCGCGGCCAAAGTGCACCATCGGCTCAACAAACTCGTAGCCCATTTCCGCCGCTTGATCGAGTCCCCATTCGAACGGCTTGTCGTGGTGCCGCGTCGCTTCCAGATTCATTCCAATCCGTATCTGACCCATCTGCAGATCCCCCATATGAAGGTTTCGGTCACCGTCCACAACCGTTTGCTTATCCGGCTCACCGGCGGCTGTCAATCGAGGGGGACCGATTTCTCGCGTGGCAACGCCTTCCAGGACTGAATCGCCATGGACCATCTTGACCCACGTCCCGCGACGAGCGATCATCGGCTGGTGGCGTACGTTGCGCAGGACCAGTATGGGGCTTCTGTTCGTGCGATCAGGACTCGTGGGATCGGCGAGGCCCATTTCCCGCGTGTTGGCAAGGGCTCTTCGAGACGGGGCAACTTGAGTGGCAAGTTAGGAACTCGTGTATTCAGGCAGGCGAGGACGCCTGCACCACCATGGCATTCACAGGTGAGGTTTTCAGATGAGCTCGTCCATCGAAACGATGAGTTCGCGGGAGCGTCTGCTTACCGCTTTGGAGCACCAGCAACCGGACCGCGTTCCCCTGGATCTGGGAGGCAACCAGACGGGCATCCACAAACTTGCCTATCAGGCGCTGCTGCAGCGCCTGGATCTGGTGGAGGAAATCGAAATCATGGACGCGGTCCAACAGTTGGCACGACCCAGTGAAGCGGTGCTGGAACGCCTGCATGTCGACACGCGATACATCCATGCCGGGGCCGCAGCCGATTTTGACGGCACCATCGTCACGCAAAGCCGCGACGGCAAACGGTGGCATGACCTGGTCGATGAGTTCGGTGTTCGCTGGTCGATGCCCGACGACGCTCCACTTTATATGGACATCACGCTTCATCCTTTGGCCGAAGCAACGCTTGATGACATCGCGAGTTATCCCTTTCCGCGAGGCGATGATCCGGGCCGTTTTGCCGGACTACGAGACAGGGCCTTGGAGATCCGCCACGAAACGCCTTACGCGCTGATCAGCGGAATCTCGGGGGTCGTATACGAAATCTGCTGGTACATGCGCGGTCTGGAGCGATGGTTTATGGACATGCTCGAGCAGCCCGCGTTCTGCGAGGCGTTGATCGACCGTACGCTGGAGTTCTGGATGGATTGGTTTCGTCTCTTCCTCACCGAAGTCGGCGACCTGGTCGACGTGATCATGATCGGGGACGACATCGCCGGGCAGCGGGGCCCGTTGTTCCAGCCTGAATTCTATCGTCGCGTGGTCAAACCACGCCATAAGCAACTGGTCCAGTACATTAAGTCACGCACCAAGGCGAAGATCTGGTACCACACCTGCGGCGGCTGCAGAACTTACATCCCAGACCTGCTCGACAATGGCATCGACGTGCTCAATCCAGTCCAGATCAGCGCCACCGACATGGCTCCATCGGATCTGAAGACTGAGTTCGGCGCGCAGCTGACGTTCTGGGGCGGCGGCATTGACGCCCAACATGTCCTGCCGCATGCCGACGCGGAAACGGTGCGAGAACATGTCCGGCGCAACATAGAGATCTGGAAGCCTGGTGGTGGATACGTGTTCAACAATGTTCACAACATTCAGGCCGGAGTGCCAGCCGACAATATTCTGGCCATGTATGATGCGGCCCGCGAGTTTGGCTTTTACGAGACGTAGCGGATTCCGTGTCAAGTCGATAACTCAGCCATGTACGACGGACGTCCACGCGGTGTCGCGCCGCACCATCGGTCGTTTCGACGGACGTGGACGTCCGTCGTACACCCCGGCATACGCCACGGAACTGACTGGAGAGCGTCGATGAACCGGATTTCGAGCAAAACCACTCCGCCTGCACTCCTTATCGTGATCGTCATCGTATCTGGCACATTCCGCGCTCAGGTCTTGGGTCAGCAGCCCAACAAGAAAGCTGTTCGTGTGGCTACGGCGCAGATCGCCGTGACACGAGACATCGACGAAAACGCGAAAACGATTGAACGTGCCATGGACCGAGCCATCGCGGAAAAAGCAGACATTCTGCTCACTCCCGAAGGCTCTTTGAGCGGCTATACACCGAAGTTCGATCAACAGCGCGTGGAGGCACACCTGAAGAGAATTGTCAAGAAAGCCGGTTCCGCCCGACTGGCGTTGGCTCTCGGCACCTGCTTCATCGAACCGGATGACGGGAAATGCTACAACCAGATCCGTTTTTACGACGGGCAAGGAAAATTCCTGGGATTTCACAGCAAGACGCTGCGCTGCGGAACCATGACCGACCCACCCGAAGGCGAAATCAACGACTACGCCGTCCGACCATTGCGCACCTTTCAGTTAAACGGCATCACGATCGCGGGTCTCATCTGTAACGACATGTGGGCCAACCCGATGTGCACGCCGATGCCCGACCCGCATCTGAGCCAGCAACTCTCGGAGATGGGAGCCAGGATCATCTTTCAGGCCATTAACGGCGGCCGCAACGGCAGCGACTGGTCACGAAACGTCTTCTGGCCATTTCACGAAACCAACTTGAGAATCCGCGCCCAATCCGGCAAGCTTTGGATCGTCACCTCCGACAACTGCGCGCCAGACAATATCCCCTGCTCTGCCCCCAGTGGCGTGCTGGCACCCAGCGGCCACTGGGCCGCTCAAGCGCCGCAGCAGGGCGAGAACGTAGTGGTCCACACGATTGAGTTAGAGTGAGCGCCGCGACTCGCGGGACGAGTTTCAACGACCCGATCAAGCCCCCGGCTACGATGAAAACAGGCCTTCGGCCATGTGGCTGACGCCAAACGCTCGGGAGATGCCCACGGCTACTCTCCCGCCTCGAGCACGGCTTGGGCATGTCGAGCGAGATGGCCGCGCAGGTCTTTCGTGTAAGCGCGCAGAATCCGCTCGCCGACCCCCTGGTAATCACCGCAGCGGTAAAGCGCCCGCGCCAGCATCAGTTCGCGCAACGACTCGCGACGCGTTCGCTCGGCGTTGGTACCTCCCGCCACACCAAGCTGCTTGGCAGTCGCCACATCCTGATGCACATGGCCTGTCATTTTGTCTTTGGCCAAGAGTTCGGCCAGCGGTTGCGCCGCGCCAGAGTCGGCCAGCAATTCCAGCGCCAACCCCACGGCGCGGTGATGCGAAAAATCGTCCCGTGCATCCAGCAGAGCAACTTTTTCGAGGATCACCGGCGTCGCTTGGCGATTGCCGGTCTGCCCCAACTGGATGACCAGCACATCCAGCGGACTGAGCGCCGCGCCGAACTGCCCCATGCCACGATAGTTCCAACCCTCGTCCCATTGCTTGATGCGTTGCACCTGCTGAATCAACGTTTCGACTCCGTCATCGGCACCCAGTGTGGCCAGCGTGGTGGCGTACTTCAAGCGATCAGCCCCGGTTGTACCTCGATAGGCCTCCTTCAACAGGGGTAATGCCCGCTCGGGATCGGTCAAGATCACCGCCGCACCACGTCCTTCCCTCAAGTCCCGAACTGCGGCCACCATCGCCTCGTCCGAAAACGGGTAGGAGTCCTTATCCTCCAGCACCGACTCGGGAAGATTGCCTATCTTGACCAAATGTTCCTGGAGACGTCGGATGTCCACGTGCCGCACGGTGGTTTCTGCGTAGGAAGCCATGGCCGAGGCAACTCCGGCAGCATAGCCACCGTTTTGAATATCGGCCTGCATGCGAATCAGCGGGATGGCGTCCCGATCCGCACTGATACTCAAACCGGTAACAATGATTCCTTCCAGCCCCTGGGGCAACATGGCTCGCAACGGGATGTAAACGCCAATGCCTGCCTCCTCGGGATGTTCGAGCAAAAAGTACGGGTCAATCGTATAGCCGTGTGTGTCAAAATTACTCCAGCTTCGCACGACCGTGTCGGGGTACGTGCGCTGATTAATTTCATCCAGAATACTGATCGTGTGCTCGCCCACAATGCGCCGGCGTTCTCGCGTGTCGATCAGTCGACCATGATCGAACGCGTCGGAGTATTTCTCCTTGGAGTAGACAAACATGTGCCAGATATCGACCATGTCCGTCTCGTCAACAATGGTAAAGTCGGTATTGTTGTACGATCCGCCCAATCGGCGCCCGGGCAGTCCGGTCCCCTGCATGCCAAACTCGGACGCGTCGGTATAGTCACACTCAGCGCCTGCTGCCGCAGCCACATCGGAGTTTCCCGTGGCGTCGATGACGGTGTTGGCCAAAACCACTCCGCGGCCGTAGGGGGTCGTCACGACCGCCCCGATCACTCGATTCCCGTCCACGAAGGCGCCGCAGCCAATCGCACCAAACCAAACGTCGGCACCGGCTTTCAACAGTTCCTGGCGATACCACTGCTTTTTAGGTTCCACGTCCCATTTGGTGGCACCGTCGAGTACCGTGCCGGTGAAACCGACACGGTTGCCCCAGTAGTAGCTGGCGATCGCACCTTCCGTCCCCACGCCGCCCAAACCATACAAATATTCAACGACCAGCGTCTTGGCACCTTGCCGAGCGGCGCCGATTCCCGCCGGCGCCCCGCCGGTACCTCCACCAATCACGACCACATCATAGGTGCCCAGGACCGGGATCGCTCGGGCATCTTGTGGGATCGTGGCATAGTCGCCGACCGGGCGAGTCCCCTGCAGCAACTCGCGCACATCTCCTTCCGCCACCGGCTGAGCCCCTTCCGCTCCGACCAACCGCACGCCTTCCGGAGTCGGCAAATGGCTGGCTTTCGCAGCAGCCGCGCGGCCCATGCGCTCGCCGTACTGGATCAAGTTGACCGGCCGTATCAGCGTGGCTGCCAACGTACGCGGAACATCCGCATAACCGCTGAGCACATACAAACGATCTTCGCCTGCGGGCTGAAATTGACTGAGAGCAAGCTGATCGACCGATCCGCCGCGGGCCGCGGCGGCACCCCGGATGGCGGTTTCGGGAAGCTGAAACAACACGTCCGACGTGTATTGCTGATCCGGGTCATACGTCCGATTTCGGGCGACTTGATCCGCCTTCATCAGCGACGCGTAGGAGTCGTCCAGCGGCAACTCCATGGTGTACTCAAAGACGGGATAAACACCACCGGTGGCGGCCGTCGCATTGGGGAACAGGATGCTGTATGGAGCACAGGGCTGGCGGACGCTGAAGTTCGAATCGCTCCGCGGTTTGCCCCCGATGACCACCCGTCGCAGGCAGCGGCTCTCGGACAAAGTACCTCGCATCTCGACGCCGGCCATGCGTGCCACAGTCGCCGTGGGCGTGGCATCAATCACCTGCCGAGCAATCACCGCCTGGCGGCCGGCACGATTGGCCATCACGATCCCGCCAAGTCGCCCGTCCGCGTCGCGGATCACATCGGTCGCGAAACAACTATACAGATACTGCACCCCCGCCTGGAGCAACGCGTCGTCAAGAACTTTTTTTACATGCATGGGACGTGGCGGTGCCGGCAACGAAGCGCCATTTTCCGGCTCGGCTGGCTCGGGTCCCAGGATTTCGATTTCGCCCAACAACATACGTGTGCTGGGCGAAGCGATCTTCAAGTCGATCTTCACGTAGCGTGCTTGCACCTTCAGCGGCAACGACAGCGTACCCGCATCCTGAAACGGCTGCGTGTTTTCCATCACCTCGACGAGATTCCATTGCTGTTTGTCGTTGCTGGTATGAACCGTCGCCTGCTGGACGTCAAAGCCGCTTCCCGCACTCGACGACTCACGCCGTCGGAAGAACATGACGCGCACACGCGTAAGATCTTGGACTGATCCCAGGTCAGCCACAAGACTCGTGTCGTGATCGTACTGCACACTCTCCTGCGCCGCGCTAGACCATCTTCCGTCGGTCAGCCGACTCGGCGGCGTCGTGTCCCGATGCATGTCGGCACTGGGTGTATCGGCCTGGTAAGTGAACTTCAACCGATTGGGGTCGGCCGCTTGCACCACTTCATCATCGTAAATACGTCGAGCCAGTGGTGATGTCGGTGCCTCTCCCGGTTCCAGCCACAATTGAAGCGTGGCTGTCATGTCTTCTCCCAGGTAAGGATGTGGAGCTGCCAGAAAAACTCTGGCCCCCTCTTCCGCCGCGGCGACCGCGGCCGCCACGGCTCCGGTCGAACCTCCCACGACCACGACGTCCACTTCGTAGGCCACCGGTATCTCGCGGGCCGATTCGTTCACCACCTCAGCCGCTTGAACGGGGCACAAAACCAACGCCAGGATCAAAATCACAAAGTTGCCGTTCACGGGCCGCCAGTGCATTGCCGGTACTCCTCAGCTGCTGCCAAAGTCCATGACATCAAGATGGATCAGGTGTGTATCGTATCACAGTGTGAACACGACATCCAATACGGGAGAATCACGGGTCGAGCGGGGAGTGTTGAGGAGGTGAGGAGGTGAGGAGGTGAGAGGGAGGGCAGCATCCGCGCCTACGCCAAGGTGCCCCCGGAAACGGGAGAGAACATCGAACGTCGAACTTCTAAACTTTCGCAGATTTTCAACGCAGTTAACCGGCGAGGAATACAAGGAACCCCGTTTCTTTTGAGACCTCAAGAAATTGCGAAAGTACAGATGTGCAGCCAGGTAGCATCCGTTCTGGGTGAGGCGTACCCGCCTGCCGCGAAGATCTCTGGAGCGCGGAAGAAAACGTCGAACGTCGACGTTCCCCTGACAGCGCGGTGCATCCTCCGTCGCCCAACCGGCCTCTTCGCCTCAGCAACCAACGTATTGGAGGTTCCACGTGACGGACGGATTTGAGTGGGTCACGCCTGCGGTGGTCGGATCGTCCTGTAGTACGCCTTCAGCGTACGTGGATCTGGTTGGGTCTTGCACCTAGGGTGCGCGGCGAAGCGCCGCGACCCTAGGCTTTGGAGTGTCACCGCCACGCGGTAAGGACGCTCGATGATGCGCCCCACGCTGCCCCATCACCTGCTCACTTTCTCACCCGCTGACGCGGCGGCGCGATCGGCGCTGGACGATGTCGAGGTAGGCGGACAGCACGACGTAAACTGCGGGATAGACCAGCGAGACGGCCAAGAGCGTCGGCGACACGTGGGGATACTGCCAGATCATCGCTAACAGGCAGATGAGCCAGGCGACTGCGCCGCCGAGAAACAGGGGCACCCATCGCGGAGGGCGGTTGGGATAGACAAAGCGCACCGGCAATACAGTCAGCAGGCTCAGCCCCAGCACGATCCCCAAGACGAGCAAGGTTCCATAGGTGTGCAACCAGAGGGCGACGTACAGCACCACAATATTCCAGTAGGAGGGAAACCCGCGAAAAAACCCAGCCTCTTCCTCTTTCGCCCCCGTGTGGGCGAAGCCAAACAAACTGGTGATCAACGGCACGGCGGCCCACGCCCACGCAGGCCAGGGGAGCCAACCAGCGTGGCAGACAAGCAGGAGAGGCACGAATGTATAGTTAAGGTAGTCCACGATGTCGTCCAACTTTCGGCCATCGATCTCGGGACACACTTCCTTGACGCGAAACCGCCGTGCCAGCGTGCCGTCGACTGCATCGATCATTACGGCTGCCACCATCAACAGGAATGTCGTGCGGTAGTCGCCCACTGCGATGGCTGCAATCATCCATGCGCTTGCAGCCACTCCCAGGGCGGTAAAAACGTGCACGCCGTAGGCAGCCATTCGATCACGTTTACACACCGGACGGGACTTGTGACTGGATGCTTCAGACATGACGATGGTTAGGCCTCGATAGACGCGCCGGGCAACTCCAAACACTTCGGGGCTTGCCAACGAGTTGTCAAACGCGAGACAAGCCAGATTGTGACCAGGCTCGCACACATGGCGAACGTGCGGAAGGGAAACAGTATTTCCTGCTCGGGACCCTGCATCGGGTAAGGCAACAGTGCCGGTATGTGAAACGTCGCTTCACCTCCCCCCAAACGCAAGATCGACCCGACAGCCGCACCCGACAACGATCCGATACGGTTGGTTCGCCGGTCGAAAAGCGCCAGGACGAGCTGGGGAAACAAGATCACGAAAACCAGGTCGGCACTGAGCATCCAGAGTGCGTAGACACTTCTGACCTGAATCGCCAATGCGGCACCGGCAGATCCGACGAGCACAATCATGACACGCATGACCATCAGGATCTCGCGATCGGTACACGACTTGCGCCACGGCCGGTAGATATTCCAGGCAAACATCGACGAGGCCGAGAGAATTGACGAGTCAACAGACGACATCACGGCAGCGGCCACGGCACAGAGTCCCAACGTGGCAACCAACGGAGGCGTCAGGTATCGTAGCACGTGCGGCAAGACCATGGAGGCTTCCGGCGGCGGCCCGGCGGCGATGTGAGACCAGTCAACCGTCCCCCCGATCATACCCAGCAGCACGGACGGAATCGCCATCACCAGGCACCCGATCCCGGCGCACACCGACAACCGCACAGCGGCGCGATCGGTACGACAGGCCAGCACGCGCTGAAAATAGACTTGCCACGGAATGCCTCCCAAGATCAGCAACACGGCAACATCGCACCACATCCAACCCCACGGCCGTGCTCCCAGCCAGGCAGACGTTTGCGGAATCAAGCCGGCTGCCGCGCCATAATCCGAATGGTAGGCAGACCAGGTCGCCAGCAAGCCCCCGGTATGTTCCCAGGCAAACGGGACGGCAACACACGTTCCCGCTGCGATGCACAACAGCTGCAGCGAGTCGGTGTAGGCCACCGACCACAGGCCCCCGACGACCGTGTAGAGAACGGCCACGATCGCCGACGCGATCACGGATGTGTTGATGTCGAGCCCCAGGATGGTGCCAAAGGCCGTGCCGAGTGCGGCGAGGATGGCGGCCATCCAAAAGGTCTCGCCCAACAGCGCGGGCACATAGAGGATCGCGGCGACGCGCCGGCCGTAGCGACGTTCGAACAAGTCCAGCATGGTCGTAAAGCCATGGCGGCGCATTTGGCGCGCGAAAAAGATGCCGCCCAGGATCAAGCTGAGCGCATAACACCATGGTGCCTGAGCCCACACGAGCCCCGAAGACTTGTCATACACCGCCTCGGCGGTGCCGTTGATGTACCCACCGCCTACCCACGTCGAGATCAAAGTCGTAATGGCCAGCCATAACGGCAACCGACGGCCGGCCAGCAGCATCTCGCTCGTTGAACGCGCGCCGCGCGTTCGCTTCCCCGCCCAGGTACCGATCAAAAAGAACGTGAGATAGAACAGGATCACCGTGGCCAGAGCCACTGGACGCGAGAACATAGTATAGCCCGACTCTTGGAAGAAGCCGCCAAAGCTCAGATGACACGGCACTCAGAGACGCGTCGCGGCTGAACCCGTCAAGCTAATACGATAGCAGCCTTGTGTCGTTCGCGCCAACAGCCGGAAGTAGCTGAGCTGGGGCGAGTTCAGCTACGTTCCGGCGACGGCCACATCGATTCGCCACGAAGCGTGTTTCGATGTGGGTTCAATACGACAGGACAAGACCGACATTCGGACCGTGATACACGACCTGACCACTGTGATTGATCAGCGTCGGACCCAGCGTCAGCACGGCCGGATCGGTTTCGAAGTTGTCGGCGCCCAAAGCTAATCCGGTGACCCAAATGGCATTGTAGCCAGCATAAAAAGTCCAGGATGGCGTGAACTGATAGTTGAATTGCAGTGACAAGTCGCCCACAAACGACGTGCGGTCGATATCGTCCGTTCCCGGCACGCTGCTGACACCTCCCGCACCATCGTCCACCGTAAACGATCGGCTGAGAGTGGCTCGATTCTGAAAAATCCCACCCTTCATCTCAAAGTCGATCCAGCAACGTTGCTG
Source organism: uncultured Planctomycetota bacterium (assembly GCA_963700575.1). Lineage (GTDB taxonomy): Bacteria > Planctomycetota > Planctomycetia > Pirellulales > Pirellulaceae > JAJRVM01. The sequence continues at coordinate 327,931 of CAVOYC010000012.1, forward strand.
TATCAAGAACTGGCTCAACAGGCCGATCTGTACACCGATGAGTTTGTTGCCGGTGTCGAGCGCCAGCGCGTTACTGCTCACGCCCGGCCCGAGAGTGGTGGACTGCGTCAAGTAGTCGAACTCCTCTCTGATATCCATATATCTCCCGCCGAGCAGGAAGGAAGCCTCATAGGAACCGGGCCGCATCAGAACTCGGCGACGCAGATTCACTTCGCCATTGTTCAGGCGGGAACTGAATCGCATCGAAGCGAAGTTGTTGTAGTCACGTCCCACGACTCCCGCCGGATTGCCAAAATCGGTAAAGGGCGAATAGAGATTCCCCAAACCGGCCTGGTCGTTCGTATCCAGATTGCGGACCGCCACGGAATCATCCCAGGAGTGCGAGCCGAAATAAGACAGTTCCACGCGGTACCAGCTTCCCAAAGACTTGCCAATCAGGGCGCGCACGCCGGCGCTGAACTCCGAGCGGAAGTCACCGGTCCCCAACGCCACGGGCCCTGCCGGTCCAATGGTTGCGAACCCGTACCCGTCCTGCATGTCACGGAACAAGGCCAGCATTTCCGCTCTGCCATACCAGGCGGGCGGGCAACCGTTGGATGCAGGCGGCCAGGCACGACATGATTCCCAAGAACCCAGGAGGGGATCGTGCCAGTAGAGGTTCGTCCCGGGCTCCGTTTCCAGCGCGGGACGCTCCGTCTCCCAAAGTTGTGGTTTGCGCGAGGTATAGCCGAAGGTCTCGGCCGCCCACGACGGTGCGCCGGCACTCCACAAGGCCACGAGCAGTAGCGAGGCCCACCCGTACGCTTGGCTGAATCGATTCATTTTGGGGTCTCTCACGCGGAACCAACACATATTGTCCACCCGCATATTAGCTTCGACGTGAATCTTCCTTGGCCATAGACTTTATCGCACAGCCGTTACAATCGGACCCAATGAAGTTAAATCACGATGCGCAACGTGCACGAATACCACTCTTGAGAGGTAATCGACGGTTGCTCGTCGGCTTGGTGCACTTAGGATAGTGAGAAAAATAACTTCGGCAAATGTTGCAACCAGACAGGCGGAGCGCGCGGTTCGCCCGGCCTGTGCCACCCGGGGACGGACAATGCGAAGGTATTTTTCCCCAGTTCCTTAGCTCGACTGTTTGACTTTGACTCCCACCGCCCTGTGCGGTGGGTGAATCTGACTGGCAGGCAAGACGCGGCAGCCACATTTGGTGGCGGTCAACGCTCGAGAAGGGGGACCACCTGGCAGCGCACGCAGTTTAGGGAAAGTCTGACGGTGCTTTCCCGTTGCCGGTTGCACTCCCATACGTTCTCGATCGCTCAGCGCGGATCACGAGCCCAGCTGCGCAGGCTGCTTGCTTCTGCCGCGCCGCGTCAAGGTAGGTCGACCGAAAGGCGTTCACGGCGCGCCGGCGTCACGCGATTTCTGCTCGATATACTGGACCAATTCGGGGATGGTGGCCACGTTCACGATGTCGTCGCCGATGCGGATGCCAAAAGCTTTTTCCATTTCGACCGTCAATTCGGCCATGGCCAAAGAGTCAATCTTGAGCGCGTCAAAGGTGTCGTCAACCTGCGGCAGAACCCCGGTTTTGGACTGAATCAGTTCAAATAAATCTTGCTGGATCCGACTCATCGGCAATGACACCTCTCATCTCATCCATTTGGGCCATTATCCCCTGAGGGACATGAAAGCTCACCTGGTGTTATCGTGGCGACCGCGCTGCGATTCAACTCGGCTTCACCCATTTTCGCGTTCACCGCGGAGATGTCCATGATATCCTTGGCAGAAACGGACTGTTTTCACGCGCGGCTGGAAAGAGTTGCCTCAAATAGTGTATGCTAAGGATCGGCGAAGCCATAACTGTCGTATGGTCTCTTCTCCCCCGCCGCGCAGCGAATAGCGGGGGTGAGGGGCAAGAAAAAATCTGCCCGTTATTGCTTCGCCGATCCTCAAGGGAATTCTGACACATGGTCGCTGGCAGCATTATGACTCTTCTTTTGCGGGTGGCGATATGGAAAAGCATTTTCAGGAGTGTCTTGCTCGACGCACTGCGGCGGCAGCTGAATTGAGTGAGCAGGAACCGGGACTACCTGCTGAGCAAGTGACGCACAGTCTCGTCTATGGTCTGAATTCGTTGCGAAATCTTCTATTCCAGCGAATTCACGAGGACGTGGAGGTAAACGTCGGTCGCGATTCGATGTTGCTGCCGGTCTCGGTTGAGGAGAGCACTTTCGCGGCACGACACGAAATCGAATCGTATCAGGTCTCGGTGGCCGCGTTGGCGGTGAAGAATCGTCGATACCTGAGTAGCGACGCGAAGTGGTTTGCCAACTGGTTGGCTCACCTCTGCATGGGCGAAGCGATCCATGACACAAAGTGGCGTCGCCGAATCCGCCATTACCTGGCCATGTCGGATGATGAGTTGCGACTGAGTTTCTCGCGCAACCTGGAAAATGTGTTTCCCGAGGCCCGGCTGGCCCCCCTCATCCTGTATCGGCTGTTCCCGCTCTCCGTATGCATCGTCACGTCGATCGCCTTTGGCAATCATCTGGATGCCGCCGAACTGCGGAACCGCCAGACGTTCTGGTTGCCCGCCATCAGCGACTGTCACGATTGTCATGGACGGCCGCTGGACAACGGAGATCTATGCGCCGTGTGTGGCAATCCCGTTTGGACGTATGACTGGTTGTGCGCTGACTGATCACACTGTCCGGCAGCATGTCCATTCGGCTCTCGCGAAGTGAGTGGCAGAGTTTCGTCACCACGCGTTGCCAGCGCGAGCCCTGGGAACGGCTCAAAAATAACTACTGTGTTTTCTTCCCCCTCACCCTACCCTCTCCCCACGGGGGCGAGGGGACTGAGGAAGTTATTTCTGAGCCGTTCCCTGGTCGGGACCCGCCTTAGCCGTGGCGGCGTGCCAGGTTTTTCTTGTGGCGAAGAAATGGTCCGCGCGTCTGGGTGATGGCACCATGGGCGTCGATTTCCCGTGGTTCCGTGCCTGCCGGGCGTTATGTTCTGCAATGGCGCGAAGAGCGGCTCATTGAGGCGTGAATGGGAACCTTGCGCAGGTCCCACAAAACCACTCGCCCGGCGACCAGCTCCGCGGGCATGCTGTGGACAGTTGGCAACCTAGGATTTCCTGGTGGATGGCCGGTTGACCTAGCGGGCCGAGCGTCGAGAATCATGGTTTGAGACTGGTGCCGAGGCGCCGTTGACGGGCGTTGTATTCGTGCGCCTGTGCCGGGGGGACCTGCCACCTTCTGCTACCTTCCGGTTCTGGCGACCAGCTACCTGACTGGCGGTGTGCGGTACCGGGACGTCCGCTATTCGGGGACGGCAGAGCGAAGAAGAAGCTGGGCGAAGCGTGGACACCAGAATCGGCTTTGACAACCGCGACGGGCGTGCGTCGGATGACCTACTAGGAGAAAACATTTATGCCCACAACACTATCTCGTCCTCCCAAAGTCCATCACAACTTCAAGCGTGTGGCGATCCTGTTTGCGGGAGGGCCAGCGCCGGCCGCGAACGCCGTGATTTCGACAGCGGCTGTGTCGTTTCTGCGAAACGACATCGAGGTGATTGGCGTACTTTACGGATACTCGAATCTGGTTCAGTATAGTCCGGACCGTCCCATGGAACAGGGTCGCGACTACGTGCTTGTGGATCACTCGCGTCTGAAGCGAACACGCAACAGTCAAGGGATCATGATCGGGACAGCGCGTACGAATCCGGGCAAGTATGTCACCTGCAAAGCGGACCTGGACGACATCCAAAAGACGGCTCCGCTAAAGACCGTCTACGACGCGCTCTGCTCATTGGGCGTCGACGCGCTGGTCTCCATTGGTGGTGATGACACACTCAAGACGGCGAACAAATTCCAGGTGTACCAGGATCGGATGCCGGAGGGGAGCAAGAAGATTCCGGTCGTGCACGTCCCCAAGACGATCGACAACGACTACATGGGCATTGACTTCACCTTCGGCTATTTTACTGCCGTGGAGACCTTGGCGGCGGAAATTCGCAACTTGCTGGCCGATGCCGAATCGACCGCCAGCTACTTCCTGGCCGAGACCATGGGCCGCAGCGCGGGCTGGATCGCCTATGGCGCCGCCGTGGCGGGGGAAGCCAGCCTGGTGGTGAGTGTGGAGGATATCACGGGCAAGTTTCGCACCGAAGAAGAGGTCACGAATCCCAAGACGGGCGAGACGCTAACGCGCCCCGTCATGAACATCGACGAGGCAATCAAACGCATCGTAGCCACGATGCGTGTGCGAGAAGAGTCCGAAGGCAAGGGGTACGGTGTGATTGTGGTGGCCGAAGGACTGGCGGAGTACCTACCTTATGAGTATGTGAAGGACGTTCCACGGGACGAGCATGGCCATCTCTCGATCTCGCACATCAACTTGAGCAGTTTGTTCAGCCGCCTGATTGGTGAGGAATATACTCGCCAAACCGGCAGGAAGAAACGCATCAACGGCCTGCAGCTGGGTTACGAATCGCGGTGTGCTCGCCCCCAGGCGTTTGACGTCATGCTCGGCAGCCAACTCGGCGTCGGAGCCTACCGAGCACTGGTAGAGGAGCAGCGCAGCGGTGTCATGGTCTCGGTCTCCGGGCAGCTGGATCTGCACTACGTCCCGTTTAGCACGCTGGTTGACCCCGATACGCTGGTGACCATCGTCCGCTATGTCCGCCCCGACTCGGATTTCCATCAGTTGGCTCGATTTCTGGAAACGTATGTTAACGACTAGTCGGAAGCGTTCCCTAAGGTCCCTCGTGCGCAAGCGGCCGGTGGGTAGAATTGTGACAACGACCACCAGTTGAGAAAAAGCGGGCGAACGACTCCGTTCGCCCGCTCTGAAACCGCCCTGATCTCACTCTTGTTCAAGCCATGGTACCGGCTAGCCGGTGGGGAACTCACTAGTGAACGAAGTGAGTGCTTTCATGTAGTTAGCGCGTTCGAAGGCGCTCGGGTCGGGGCTGTTGCCCCGGCTCAAACTTCCCTTCATTTGCTCGACTGACACATACTCGTGTTCTTCCAACCAGCGCTCGATTTCTTCCAGCAGCTTTTTGATATAGGGTGGACCATAGCGGAGCAGGGCCGTGGCCATCTGCACGATGTCGGCACCGGCCAACAGCGCCTTGATCACGTCGTCGGCGAAATGCACGCCGCCGGTCGCGGCGATGGAAATGTCCGTTTGATCGCGCAGAATGGCGATCCACCGCAAGGCCAGCCGCAGTTCATGCCGACTGCTCAGCACCAGGTTGGGAGCCACCTCAAGGGTCTCCAGGTCGATATCCGGTTCCAGGTACCGGTTGAAGAGCACGATGGCGTCCGCACCGGCAGCGGTCACTCGGCTGAGCAAACCGGGCATGGAGGTAAAATAGGGTCCGATCTTGACCGAGAGCGGCACGGAGACGGACTGCTTGACGGACGCGACCAGTTCCGCGTAGTGCTCCTCGACGTTCTTGGAGGTCATGTTCGGATCGGTTGGAATGAAGTAGATATTTAACTCCATCGCGTCCGCACCGGCGTCCACCATTGATTTGGCATAGCTGGTCCACCCCCCCACCGTGGCACCGTTGAGGCTGCCGATCAGCGGCATCTTGACTTTGGCTCGGGCCAATTCCAGCACGTCCAGATATTCTTTGGTTCCTGTGTTGTACGAGTTCAGTTCCGGAAAATGCGAGAGGGATTCCGCAAACGATTCCGTCTGGTACTCGTAGAGTTTGTTGACCTCTTGTTCATCGTGCACGATCTGTTCTTCGAACAGCGATGGCAACACCGCGGCCGAAGCCCCGGCGTCTTCCAGTCGCTTGAGCGTATCGGCGTCACCGCTCAACGGACATGCCGCCACGACCAACGGGTTCTTCAATTCGAGGCCCATATACTTAGTTGAGAGATCTATACTCATGCTTCCACCTCATCCAATTCGTCGATGATGTCGCGGCTGACTCCGGCCATCTGTTCGTAGTAGTGCCACTGATCGTCGATGTCGCGTTGTGCCAGTTCAAACAGCTGTTCAGCCCGTTTCGGATTGGTCCGTACCAGCATCGCGAAACGAGCTTCCTGCATGGCGAAATCCTTGAAGGAAGCCGTCGGCTTGCGGCTGTCCAGCTGGAAGGGCGTGCCCCCTTCGTGCGCCTGACGTGGGTCGTACCGGTAGAGAGGCCAGAAACCGCATTGAACGGCTTCCTTCTGATGCGCCATCCCGGTGGTCATGTTCACCCCGTGCGCCACGCACTGGCTGTAGGCCAGGATCAGCGAGACGCCGTGATACGACTCGGCCTCGCGGTGTGCCTTGATCGCCTGCATCGGATTGGCCCCGACAGCGATCTGAGCGACATAGACGTTGCCGTAGGCGACGGCAATCATGCCGAGGTCCTTTTTGCGCGACGACTTGCCCGAGGCGGCGAACTTGGCCACGGCGCCACGCGGCGTCGCTTTGGAGGCCTGGCCACCCGTGTTGGAGTAAACGCCGGTGTCGAGCACCATGATGTTGATGTCGCGACCCGTGGTCAGCACGTGATCCAAGCCACCGAATCCGATGTCAAAGGCCCATCCGTCGCCACCCAGGATCCAGACGCTGCGCCGGAGAAGTCCGTCGGCCAGACCGGCCAGTCGCAACGCGTCGGGAGTCCCCAGCTCCTGACACCGCGTCACCAGCCGCGCGACACGTTGACGCTGAGCCGCCAGTTCCAGCTCATCCTGCTGGGCCGACTCCAGCAACTGCTTGACCAAATCGCCGCCCACTGAGCTGCTGAGTTGCTGGAGCAGATACTCGGCGTAGTCCCGTTTCTGATCCAGTGCCAGGCGGAAGCCCAACCCGAACTCCGCATTGTCCTCGAACAGCGAATTGCACCAGGTGGGGCCGCGTCCCGCGGCATCCACCGCATAGGGGGTGGTCGGCAAGTTGCCGCCGTAAATGGAGGAACATCCGGTCGCGTTGGCAATCATCATGCGATCCCCAAACAACTGGCTCATCAACTTGACGTAGGGCGTCTCGCCGCAACCGGCACAGGCACCCGAGAATTCGAACAGCGGCTGGAGCAACTGCGTGCCCTTGACCGTCGCCGTATTGACCTTCGTCCGATCGTACTCGGGAATCTCCAGGAAGAAATCGAAGTTGGTCGCGCTCTGCCTGCAGATGATCCAGCTTCGGCTGCATGTTGATGGCCCGGTGCCGAACCGCTTCCTTGCTCTTGGCCGGACAGACTTCCACGCAGACGCCGCAGCCGGTGCAATCGTCGGGCGCCACCTGGATCGTCAGGCGATGACCGGTGAACTCCTTACCTTTCGCCTCCTTGGACTGGAAGGTTTCGGGAGCTCCCTGGAGCACGTCGGGCAGGTAAGGTTTGATGCGGATCGCCGCATGGGGACAGACCAGCGCGCACATGGCGCAGTCGATACAGATCGACGGATCCCAGATCGGGATTTCCAGAGCGATACTCCTTTTCTCGATCTTGGCCGTGGCGGTCGGAAAGGTTCCGTCCACCGGCAGAGCACTGACCGGCAGCAAGTCCCCCTTGCCAGCCAAGAGGATCGAAGTGACGCGTTTCACGAAGTCGGTCCCGCCATCGGCAACCATTGGCAGCCGCCCGAACGAACTGCTGACGGCCGCAGGAATCTTCACCTCGGCCATTTCTCCCAACGCGCCATCGACGGCCGCGAAGTTCTTCTTGAGAATCGACTCGCCTCGTTTGCCGTAGGTCTTGTTAATCGCGTTCTTGATCTGCTCAATCGCCTCGTCACGCGGCAAGATACCCGCCAGGGCGAAGAAGCAAGTCTGCATGACCGTGTTGATGCGGCCTCCCATCCCCGCGTCGGCCGCCACCTTGACGCCGTCTACCACGTAGAACTTGAGCCGTTTGTCGATGATCTGCTGCTGCGTCTCCTGCGGCAACTTGTCCCACACCTCGTCAGCGCCGTAAGGGCTGTTGAGCAGGAACGTCGCGCCGGGGGTGGCGATTTCCAGCACGTCCATCTTCTCGATGAAGTTGAACTGGTGACAGGCCACGAAATTGGCACTGTTGACCAGGTACGTCGAGTTGATCGGCCGCGGGCTGAAACGCAAGTGTGAGACCGTGACCGAGCCGGCTTTCTTCGAGTCGTAAACAAAGTACCCCTGGGCATACATGGGAGTGTTTTCGCCGACAATCTTTACCGAGTTTCTTGCTGGCACCCACCGTCCCGTCACTCCCCAAGCCGTAGAAGACGGCCCGAATCACGTCGTCCGCCTCGGTCGTCACCTCGTTGTCATATTTCAGGCTCAAGTGCGTCACGTCATCGACAATGCCGACGGTGAAGTGACGCTTCGGATCGTCCTTCTGCAGTTCGTCGAAGACCGACATCACCATCGCCGGAGTGAATTCCTTCGACGAGAGGCCGTAACGGCCACCGATCACACGGGGCATGTTGCCCCCCTGCGTCCAGCCTTCGCTGAGCGCCGTAATCACGTCCTGATAGAGCGGCTCGCCAATGGCACCCGGTTCTTTGGTGCGATCCAAGGCCGCAATGCCGCGGACCGTGGTGGGCAAAGCCTGGATGAACGCTTCCACCACGAAGGGGCGATACAGCCGCACTTTCAGCAGACCCACTTTCTCGCCACGAGCCACCAGCGTGTTGACCGCTTCCTCGGCCGCACCCACGCCCGAACCCATCATGATGATCACGCGCTGGGCATCCGGAGCACCCACGTAGTCAAACAGATGATACTGCCGGCCGACAACACCAGCCAACTTGTCCATGTAAGCTTGCACGATGCCCGGGACCGCATCGTAGTACATGTTGCAGGCTTCCCGCGCCTGAAAGAACACGTCCGGATTCTGCGCCGTGCCTCGAATCACCGGGCGGTCGGGATTCATCGCTCTCTGGCGAAACTCCGTGATGTACTGCTCGTCAATCATTTCGCGAATATCGTCCGGGTTCAGCACCTCGATCTTGTTCACTTCGTGCGACGAACGGAATCCATCAAAGAAGTGCAAGATCGGCACGCGCGCCTCGAGCGTGGCGGCGTGCGCCACCATCGCCAGATCGTGAATCTCCTGCACGCTGTTGGATGCCAACATGGCCCAACCCGTGCCGCGGCAACTCATCACGTCGCTGTGATCTCCGAAAATCGATAACGCGTGCGTGGCAATCGTGCGCGCCGAAATGTGAAAGACCGACGGCAACAACTCGCCCGCGATCTTGAACATATTCGGAATCATCAACAGCAGACCCTGCGACGCCGTGAACGTCGTGGTCATCGCACCCGCTTGTAGCGAACCGTGCACCGCCCCCGCGGCACCCGCTTCACTCTGCATTTCAATCACGTCCGGAACCGTGCCAAAAATATTCTTCCGTCCGACCGCCGACCATGCATCCGAAAACTCACCCATCGGCGATGCGGGAGTAATCGGATAGATGGCGATGACCTCGTTCGTCTGGTGCGCTATCAAAGACGCAGCCTCGTTACCGTCGATGGTGACAAATGATCGTGGACTCACCAGTCGCTCCTCTTATCTTCACAAGCACCCCGCAGTCGCGCACCCCGTCTCGCACAGACGTTGTCCGCAACTGCTGCAAACCACCGCGACGATGCCGCGGACCAATCTACGATCAACAATCGCGCCAATACGCACACTACCAGAGCATGTCAGGTGCGCGTTTTCGCACAAATTGAGCATGTCAGCGCGCTTCGCCCCAGCACCGTTGTGCGTAACGCGCTGGGTTTCACACACTTTCTCATTCGTAAGCCCTTCACGCAACCCGTCGAACGTGGAGTAGGGTGCGCCGTCGCGGCGACGCCTTCCACCATGGCGACTCAAAGCGACCTGGGGGCCTCGACTTTCAAGGGCCCTGCCTCGACACGTTCTCCAGCCGCCGCGCCGGGGAGAGAAGACAAGACGACAGTTATGGCTTCGTCGATCCTACGTGCAGTAAATAGGCCAGCAATGGACTGGCGAAAGATCGAGGATCGCGAGCCGACGCGAAGCACTTATGGCCGGTGAACCGCTCGACGCGTCAGCGAGCTGAGCATGCGTCTTGTGATGAACCCACGGGGGCGACCGACAACGGCCGTGGGGCTTTCCCACATCGGTTTGTTTCGGTACTATCCTAGCGTGGCCTGCGCACCGCCTCTGGCAGTCTGAGACTGGTTCGTCGCGGATGGGGGTCCTGTGTCTTGCGAGAGCACCCGTTGCAGGCCGGTTATTCTCAGTAAGACTTGGCCTGGGCGCGACAGCGCCGTGGCAGCAGCGCCGTGGCAAACGGGCGACAGAAGATCCCCATGGTGAATTCCGCATGGTAATGGGGCTCAGAGAGAGCGCAGGAAGCGACCGCGTGGGGAATCACGACCGGGAGGAACGTGCGTGCCGCATCGGGTCGATACAGGTGTGGAAGCAGCAGTTTTCCGCCGGTGCCACGAGCGGTTCTGAACCGCTCGTGATCAGACTTTCGTCACGGCATACCGTCGGTACTCGACTCGTCTCGTGTGACGTCGGACGCCGCTCGGTCTTTGTTCGCGATACGGGCTCGAACTGCACGGTGGCGTGGCGGGTCCTTGCAGCGAAGCGTAAGACGCCGGGCGGGTCAAGCGACAACGGACAACCTAGATCACGGAAATCGTAACCATTTCGCGCATGATAGCTCGGCGGTTACGCCGCCTGGAGTAGGCACAGCAATGACGCTTCAACTTGCCCGACCGCAACCGCCGACCGAGGACAAGCGGTGGAAGATGGTTGACGTGACCATGCGACGAAACGGTTATGCGGGTCATGCGCTGATTGAAACGCTGCACCGCGTGCAGGGCCTGTTTGGCTACCTGGACGAGCCGGCGATGCATTTTGTGGCTGAATCTCTTGGATTGCCGCTCAGCAAAGTGTACGGCGTGGCTACCTTCTATCATCTCTTTTCACTCAAGCCACAGGGCGAACACACTTGTGTCATCTGCACGGGCACGGCCTGTTACATCAAGGGTGCCGGCGACCTGGCGGAAGGAGTGCGAAAAAGGTACGACGTCGTGTTGGGCGAAACGACCGAGAATCGCCAATTGTCGGCACTGGGTGCCCGCTGCATCGGCGCTTGTGGATTGGCTCCGGCCGCCGTCGTCGATGGCACGGTATTGGGGAACCTGACCGTCGACGCCTTGTTGGCCAAGATCGAAAAGGTGGTGTCTCATGCAACTTGACGAACTCTCCGAACATGCCGAAAACGCGCGTCAGGAACAGCAGAAATGCGATCATTGCGTGCGCGTCTGCATGGCGGCTGGCTGTCAGTCATCGGGAGCTGCCGAGTTGCTCGACACGCTGAAGGACGCCACCGCCGACTCGGCACAGGTGCAGGTGAAAGGTGTCGGATGCATGGGGCTCTGTGCGGCGGGTCCCCTGGTGGAGGTCACTTCACCCGGAACAAGCCGGGTCACCATGTACCAGCACGTGCAGGCGTCCGACGCTCCACAGTTGATCGACAGCTTGGACGGCCAGCCGATTGAGCGTCTTCTCTGTCCGACAGACGTACCTTTCTTCGCCCGTCAACAGAAGATCGTGCTGGAAAACTCGGGGGTCATTGATCCGGAACAGATTGACGAGTACATAGCGGCGGACGGTTATCGCGCGCTGGTGACGGCGTTGACCGAAATGTCGTCGGCCGAGGTGCTGCGAGAAGTGGTCGCCAGCGGTCTGCGCGGGCGTGGCGGCGGCGGCTATCCGTCCGGCCTGAAGTGGTCGACCGTGGCCAAGATGCCGAGTGAACAGAAGTACGTGATTTGCAACGCCGACGAAGGGGACCCGGGCGCTTTCATGGATCGTGCGGTGCTGGAATCGGATCCTCATCGCGTCCTGGAGGGCATGGCGTTGGCCGCGTATGCGGTGGGGGCCAGTCGCGGCTATATCTACGTTCGCGCCGAATATCCGCTGGCGATCGAACGTCTGACCACCGCCATCCGTCAGGCCACGCGTCAGGGGCTCTTGGGGCACAACATCTGTGAGACGCAGTTCAGTTTCGACATCGAGATCCGTTTGGGCGCCGGAGCGTTCGTGTGCGGTGAAGAAACGGCGCTGATGGCCTCGATCGAAGGACAGCGGGGACAGCCTCGCCCGCGGCCTCCCTATCCGGCCCAGTTGGGTCTGTGGGGTCACCCCACGCTGATCAACAACGTGGAGACGTTGGCCAACGTGCCGCCCATTATTCGCCATGGCGGCGCGTGGTTTGCCTCCATCGGCACGGAAAACTCGAAGGGAACCAAGGTCTTCGCCCTGGCCGGCCGTATCCGTAACACGGGTCTGATCGAAGTGCCCATGGGAATCACGTTGCGGGACATTGTCGAGACGATAGGAGGCGGCGTGCCTGGCGAGCACGCATTCAAGGCGGTGCAAACCGGCGGCCCCTCCGGAGGCTGCCTGCCGCAGCAGCATCTCGATCTGCCGGTCGACTACGACACGCTGCGCGAAGTCGGTTCGATCATGGGATCGGGAGGCATGATCGTGATGGACGAGACATCGTCGATGGTGGATGTTGCCAAGTATTTCATGGAGTTCTGCATGGACGAGTCGTGCGGCAAGTGTATTCCCTGCCGTGCGGGTACCCAGCAAATGCATAGCCTGTTGGACAAAATCTGTCGAGGTGAAGCGACGCTGGAGGACCTGGCCTTGTTGGAGGAGCTATGCGAAGTGGTCAAGGCGACCAGCCTGTGCGGACTGGGCCAGACCGCACCCAATCCGGTACTCAGTACACTGCAGTATTTCCGTCACGAGTATGAAGAGAAGTTGCGGCGCGAGGTGGCGGTAGGACCGCCGTCGACCGCGTCCGAGGAGGCCGCGTCATGACCAGAGCAGCTGCCGCGGGACAGGTCCGCGTGGTGACGTTGAAGATCAACGGGCGGGACGTCAGCGCCCGCGAAGACGAATCAGTGATGGAAGTTGCTCGTGAAAATGGAATTCACTTGCCATCGCTCTGCTATGTGGATGGCTTGAGTGTCTGGGGCGCTTGCCGGCTCTGCATGATCGAACTCAAGGGGAACCATCGCTTGCTCTCCGCCTGCGCCACGCGGGCCGTCGAAGGAATGGAGGTCTTGACGGATACGCCACGGCTGAAAAAATATCGGCGGATGATCGTGGAGCTGCTGTTTGCGGAACGCAATCATGTCTGTTCGGTATGCGTCTCCAACGGCAAATGCGAGTTGCAGAACCTGGCCCAGGAGTGTGGTGTCGATCACGTCCGCGTGCCCTACCGCAGCGCGGTGTACCAGGTTGACGCTTCGCACGACTGGTTCCGTGTCGACCACAATCGCTGTGTTCTCTGTACGCGCTGTGTAAGGGTCTGCGACGAGATTGAAGGAGCTCACACCTGGGATCTGATGGGCCGGGGTATTAACTGCCAGGTGATCACGGATTTGAATCGGCCCTGGGGTGAGAGCGAAACGTGCACCGGTTGCGGCAAGTGCGTGCAGATCTGTCCTACCGGGGCGCTGGTCGAACACGGCACGTCGGCGGGCGAAATGGTCAAGGATCGGCAGTTCTTACCCTACCTGTCGCGAATGAGGCATTTGCAATGATGGAATCCAACCGCATTACCGTGGCCACGACCTGGCTCGACGGCTGCTCCGGTTGCCACATGTCGTTGCTGGACATCGACGACCGTTTGTTTGCCTTGGCCGACAAAGTGGACATCGTCTACAGCCCGCTGGTGGACTCCAAACAGCTCCCCGAATCGGTGGACGTGGGCATCATCGAAGGCTCCGTCAGCACCGACGAGGATGTGGTCAAGGCCAAGGAGTTTCGCAAGTGCTGTAAGTTCCTGATCAGCCTGGGCGACTGTGCCGTGGCCGGGAATGTTCCGGCCATGCGAAACCTGTTCCAACTGAGCGATGTGCTGGATCGCGCATATATAGAGAACGTGCAGAAGAACCCCCAACTGCCGACCGTGGGCGTCCCCCAACTGCTCCAGACCGTCCAGCCCGTCCATGGTGTGGTTAACGTGGATCTGTACATCCAGGGCTGTCCGCCGCCGGCCGATGTCATCTGGCATGTGCTGAGCGAATTGATTGAAGGTCGTATACCGGATCCGCTGCAACTAACACGTTTCGGGAGATGAGGGCGAACCGCTCATGAGCCAGACCATAACCATCGAACCGGTGACGCGCATTGAGGGTCACGCCCGCATTACTCTGGACCTCGACGACGCCGGCAAGGTGCAGGATGCCAGGTTCCATCTGACTCAGTTCCGTGGTTTCGAGAAATTTTGCGAAGGGCGACCGTATCGCGAGATGCCCGCCCTGACGGCCCGCACGTGCGGCATCTGCCCGGTCAGCCATTTGATGGCCTCCTCCAAGGCCTGTGACGCGCTGCTTTGCGTGCGCATCCCGGAAGTCGCCGAATCGCTGCGGCGGCTGATGAATCTTGCGCAGCTGACCCAGTCGCATGCGCTCTCTTCTTCCACCTGTCCTCCCCCGACCTGCTGTTGGGCTGGGACTGCGATCCCGCCGAACGGAACATTTTCGGTGTCATGTTCCGCCACCGGCAATTGGCTCGCGAAGGGATTCGCTTGCGGCAAATAGGTCAGACCGTGATCGAGATGCTGGGGGGCAAAAAGGTGCACCCCTCATGGATGGTCCCCGGCGGCGTGAGTGAACCCTTGACCGAGGAAAAGCAAGCGCAGCATGCGCGGTCTCGTCGATGAAGGGCTCGATATCGCCAAACGCACTTACGAGTATTACAAAGACGAAGTCGTCCCCAAATTCAAGGAGGAAGCCCGGCACTTCGGCAACTTCCCCTCGCTGTTCCTGAGTCTGGTGACGCCCCGAGGCGGCCTGGAGCACTACGATGGATTTCTTCGCATCAAGGACGCGAACGGACATCTCGTGGAGGACATGGTCCCGACAGATGATTATCAGCGGGTGATCGGTGAGGCGGTGGAGCCGTTTTCGTACATGAAGTTTCCTTATTACCGTCCCCGCGGCTACCCGAACGGTATGTATCGTGTCGGACCGCTGGCAAGGCTGAACAACTGTGACCACTGCGGGACTCCGTTTGCAGATGTCGCGTTGGCCGAATTCCGCACGTTGCAGGAATCGAAACCGGTGGCCAGCAGCTTTCACTATCACTATGCGCGGCTGGTCGAGATCATCTTCGCCCTGGAGAGCATGGAGCGATTGTTGGAGGACCCGCGGTTGCTCGACAAAAGAGTCCGTGCGCGGGCCCGCAGCAACACGGACGAAGGAATTGGCATCGCGGAAGCTCCTCGAGGGACCCTCATTCATCACTACCGTATCGACGACGACGGCCTGATGACTTGGATGAACCTGATTATTGCCACCGGGCACAACAACCTGGCGATGAATCGCGGCATCAAGCAGGTCGCACAGAAGTACGTCAAGAGCAAGAAACTCCAGGAAGGCATGCTCAACCGCGTCGAAGCCTTAATTCGCTGCTACGATCCCTGTCTCAGCTGCGCTTCCCATGCGTTCGGCCAGATGCCGATGCAGATCGAGTTACGCGACACAGGGGGTAAGGTAATCGATGTTGTCGCCCGAAGCTGACACCCCGCAGGCCGAGCACGCTCCTGCTTGCAAGGTCGTGGTCATCGGGTTCGGCAGCCCGATTCGCGGCGACGATGCGTTCGGTCCGTTGGTGGCTGATGCGCTTGCCGACGCGATTGAAATCCCCGGGGTGGAGATCCTCAGTCGGCACATTCTGACGGCGGAATTGGCCGAGCGCCTGCGTGACGCCTCCCTGGTCCTGTTTCTGGACGCCGCGACGGACGGGCCCGTGGGCGAGGTCGTGCAACACCACCTGTCGCCGCGGCGGGAACCGACAGACACCATTACTCATTCGGTCGATGCGCGCGGTCTGCTTGCCTGGACCGAGGGACTCTATGGATGCGCCCCGCCCGCCCTATTGCTCTCGACCCGCGGGGTCAACTTCGATTACGCCAATTATGAGCTTTCACCCGCCGTCCAGGCAGCCGTGCGGCCCATGATGGATCGAGCCTGTCAGCTGATTCAACGGCACCTCGCCACCGCCAGACGCGCTTGACGCCGCGGCGGATCAACAACCACAATGCATGGTTTGCGTGCCCTTTGAGCCCGCGCCCGAAACCTCGTTTCCGATACGCTTGACACTCATGTCCATCAATTCAGACCCCGATCCGGTATCCCTCGCCAACTCCTTGTCGGCATCGCCTGGTATCGAGCCCTTGCCGAAAAACATTCAGTCGATCCAGCCCGGCGGTGGATTCTGCATGGCCTGCGAACTGGCCTGGGGCTATGGGAGACGCGCTTATCTGCGGACGTTACGCCGTTCATACCTGCGGCGGATGCGGGGGCTTCGGAAGGGGGGTGAAGGCATTTATCCGCACGACCTCCTTGATCCGCGCGACCTGAAATTCTATTGCAATCAGGGGGACATCCACTGGGACCGGGCCGATGATCCCTTTGCCTGGCGAAATAAGTTGCCGTTTGCTCGTGTCGGCCTGGCGGAAATCGTGATTATTTGCGGCGGTCTCCTCGGGCTGTTTGCGTTAATAGCCTATCTGTTCTGGCCCCTGGCAATCGTTCCGTTAGGGCTGACGTTGTTCGTATTGTGGTTCTTTCGGGACCCACCGCGTCAGATACCCCGGGAACCAGGACAAGTCGTTGCTCCAGCCGACGGACAAGTGTTTTCGATCCGGGAAGTGGAACATGACGAACAGTTCGACGGACCGGCGATCGTAATCGACATCTTTCTCTCGATTTTTAACGTCCATATTAACCGTGCGCCGATTGCCTGCCGAGTATTGGGGATTGCGTATCATCGGGGAAAGTTCCTCAACGCGCTGCGACCCGAAGCGGCTCTGGAAAACGAGTCGCTTGAATTGCGGATCGCATCGCTTAGCGTTCCGCAGCGAGTGATGCGGGTACGGCAAATCACCGGCGCGATCGCCCGACGCATCGTCTGCTGGGTCCGACCGGGAGATGACTTGCCAAGAGGAGGACAATTCGGGATGATCAAGCTAGGATCGCGTACCGAACTGACCTTGCCCAAGGAACCGGGGCTTGAGCTCCTGATTACCAAGGGGCAAAAAGTTCGCGCTGGCTCGACGGTCATGGCGCGCTACGGGCACGACAGGACCGGGAACGACGCCGATGGCGGGACGCCGTCCTAGACTGACGAGACTGGTCCGGGCCGCCGCTTATCGGCGTCCCTCGTGGGCCAGGTTAGTCCGGCCCAGCGCCGGTCGCCCCTGTCAGCCGAACCGCTCACACTTTTCACTGGCTACCGATCGATGCAAAAAACGAGACGACCGAGACGCAAATTTCGCCACATTACATTTCCGGCGCTTCCCACGGCATTTACGCTAGCCAATGGCGTGTGTGGTCTGGCAGCCATCACCGTCGTCACCAGTCATGTTCCCAACCACGCGCCGACGGATCTGGCTTTTTATGCGGCCGTATTGATCTTCCTGGGCATGGTCTTCGACGTACTCGATGGCCACGTGGCAAGGATGACGAAACAGACCAGCCAGTTCGGCAAAGAGCTGGACAGTCTGTGCGACGTAATCACGTTCGGGGTCGCTCCCGTCTTCATCATGCTCACTTACAACGATGTATTTCACGGCCGGTTCTTGTGGGGGATCGGGGTTTTATACGCCGTTTCCGCTATCCTGCGACTGGCACGCTTCAATGTGCAAAAGGACGAACATGCCCCCACCAACTATTTTCAGGGTCTGCCGACGCCGATGGCGGCCGGTGCCATCGCCTCTTTTGCAATCGCCATGCCTTCGCTCATTGAATTGTCCAACGAGGCGATGCCGATAGCGTCTCAGGATCTGGGACAGCGTCTCATCGGAATCTCGATGATCGCGGTACCGATCATGACCGCGTTGCTGGCCTGGCTGATGGTGTCACACATCCGTTATCCGCATATTGCCGGCGAGCTGTCACGTCGGCGCAGCTTTTCACAGCTGGTGGAGCTAGTCTTTGCCATGGTGGTCGTGATCACGCTCAAGGAGTTCGCGCTGCCGGTGCTGTTTGGCTACTTCGTCTTCGCGCCACCGGTCAATCAGTTGCGGTTGCGAGCTACTTCACGCGGTCGGCGCGAAGCGACGGTCAGTCCGGCGGCCATCGCGACACCCGTGGAGGATGCTTGAGCGCGTGATCGCCAAGGCGCGGCCCAAGTCAGGCGCTGCCTGAATGTCACGCTCCGCGCGGGCAGCGCGGCAGAGACGCTTTTCGGGCGAACGGCCTAGCGTCGGCAGCAGTAGAAGAACGCGGGCGGGAGGTTGGCCCAAACGGGCTTGCTGACAAGGACTTCGGAAAAATAGCCTTGCAGTTTCTTGCGGAATCGCCAGCCGGCGGGGAGCAATAGTCCTTGCAGGTACCCAAACGCGATAAATTGCCCACCCGGTCGTAATACCTGCATGGTAGCGTCCAGATAGGTCGTCTGGTCTTCGTCGGAGAACACCGCCCAGGGCAATCCGCTGACAATCGCGTCCACGTCCTGGACGCCATTAGTTTCGCAGTGATTCTTGACCTTCCCCACGCTGCCTTCACAAATACAGACACCCGGAAATCGATTTCTCAACATGTCCGCAAATCGCGAACTGATCTCGATCGCGAGAAACCGCGACTCAGAGGGAAGCTGCGAGACAATCTCCTCGGTGATCACCCCCGTTCCCGGACCGTACTCCAAGACGGTTGATGTAGTACCCCAATCGATCGAGGAGACAAGGTGCCGTGCCAGATTCGATGAGCTCGGTGCGACGGCCCCCACGGCTTTCGGATGACAAACCAATTCACTGAAGAATTTTCGATATTCGCGGGCGATCATGCGTTCCAGTTCTCCTATCGCTCGCCAAGATTCAATCACGAACCGCACCCGGCTCGCGAACAGACGGTTCGTGAGCTTCGGGCCGCACTCCGGCGGGACCTTCAACATTCCAACCCTGGCCCGCAGGCCAGTGCTCCGATCGCGTGTCCCCGGGATCACGCGTCGCAAAAAACGGCCAGCGGATCGCCCTTTTCCCTCCCATCACAGCAGCTTGGACGAGCCGCTTGTTGCTCGATGCCGTGACCATTCATGCGATTCCACGCACATTCCCCGAGACGAACCCGAACACTATGACCGTATTTCCAGCAGGATGCAAGGTATGCAATTAGAGACTGCGCGGTCGCACAACGCAATGCCGGGCAGGGCGACGAAACTTGCGATCCATCAGCTCCCGAAACGGGCGAGTTACCGAGCCGATCTCCGCCAAAACTGCACTCACTTCCGTCCGAACGCGTGTCCGCGCACCACCCGTTTCGGGATCTCCCAGCCGTCACGGACAGTGCGCGTCGGCTACGGTCGTGAACGACGATGCCAGATCCCGTTTACACAGGTTTTACATCCAGCCGCTCGTCATTTTCGGTAGGCCAAACCTACATTGCCAACGTCTCGCGCTCGTCAATGGCGTTGACCAAGGCAGCCACGACATCCATCGAGGTAATCAAGCCGACCGGTTTGCCGTCAGGATTCAAGACCGGGAGACGGTGCACGTGTTTCTCGCACATAATGCGGGCGGCCATCAGCAGCGTTTGTTCCGGTTGAACCGACCGCACGTCCGACGACATCTCTTGATAGACACGGTCACTTGCCGCCGCCTCGGGACCGATACCTCGCGAAACGTGCTCGCGTCTGACGTAGTCAATGGCACTCAGCACTCCGACGCAGCGGCCTTGCGAGTCTATTACGGGCGCCCCCGAAATGCCTTTCTCGACGAACATGTCGGCGGCGTCCGACAAGTACTGGTCTTTCGCCACGCAAACGACTTTGCGCGTCATGACGTCCTTGACCTTGAGCGTGAGTAACCTGTCTACGGCACTGTCCATGATCGGCTCCTTATCTCGCGCACAATGGCGCGAGTCCGTTCCTCACGCCGATACGTATCGGCCTGTCAGCTGATTGAAATGATATAGAAAAATCCCCGATGCAACAGCCACATTCAGCGAATCGGTCTGCAGACTCATCGGTACCGTCACGCGGGATTGACACAGCCGCAGAGTCGAGGCGTCGAGACCGGAGAGTTCATTGCCCAGCACCAGACCCAATCGCCGAGGAGTCGGCGTGTCCGCCAGGTGCTGTGCGTGAGGGTCCAGGACGCTCGCCATGCAGTGAATCCCGTGGTGGTCCCGCAATCGAATCAGATCTTGATGCAACTCGGCCGACTGGTGGAGATTCAGCTTCAACGCGGTGGCCATCGAGACGCGTAATACCCGCCGGGAAAACGGATCCGCCGAGTGATCTCCGAACATCACGAGGTCCACGCCGAAGGCGGCACAGTTGCGCAATATCCCACCCAGATTCTGTGGGTCCCGCACCGCTGAACAGACGACCACGATCGCCGACTGGTCCGACGGCGGCAGCATGCCCGACCAGTCGGCAGGCGCCGGGCGAAGACCACACCCCAAGATTCCCCTATGGAAACGGAAGCCGGCAAGCGCTTCGATTATCTTCGTTGGTGCGACATAGACCGGCACCGCTGGTGAAACATCCAAACGGTCCCGTTGCGGCTCGGCGATCAACACTGATTCCACGGCGTACCGGCTGTCCAGCAGCCGGCGGACCACGAGATTGCCTTCAGCGATGAATCTCCCCTCGCAATTCGACAGCTGCTTGTTAGGCAAATCGCGGTAAGGAGCCAGACGCGGGTCGTCCGGCGACTCAATTCTTATCAGCGGCATGTCGGCGGGGCTTTCAGGCATTACCCAGCGCCGCGTGGTTCGCGGCTCGTTGGGTTCCAATTCCTGCGCCTGATTGTAGCAGAAACCGGTGCTGCAACTCAATTTCAGCGAAGGGAGGCTGATTCGGTCACCTGTGGTGGGCCCGGCGCACCGCGTCCTCCGTTGGGCGCCCCGGGCCGAGTTGGCTGACCGGGTTGGCTGGGACTCTGTCGTTGAGCGGCCTGTCCGGCCTGCGACTGGGCCTGGAGGACTTTGCTGAGCGCTTTCTGGAGCCGCGATCCGTCCGTATAGGGATTCAGTTTCACCACACGGACTTCGGAAACCGGTTTGGCCGCTTCGTCCAGGGCTTCGATCATTCCCCCCACAACGCTCATCAAGTTGTCCCCTTCGGCGGACACCAAGAGAGTATTGGAGAGATCATCGATGCCGATCGAGAGTTTTCCGTCAAAACGAGCCGAGGTCCGCGTATCGCTGGGGGTAGACTCCTCACCAAGACCGCCGAATGCCGAGATCACGGTCATCCCGCCTCCTCGCGGCTGTTTGCCATCCTTATTGGCGTTCTGCAGGGCTTTGTCATTCGAACTGAGCAAGTCTCGATAAGCATCTTTGATCGTTTCGGCGATGATGCTGGCCCGGGAGTATTGGACCGTGTACAACTTCGTCACGCGCGCCTTTTGTGAATTCACTGGTTCCGGCACATCGTACAACTCGATCAACTCGGAAATGGTGTTCAGTTCTTGTGCATTGGCACCTTGTACCAGAATCGTGTTCGTGTCGAGATCCGAGATGAACCGCAGCGGCTTGCGTTTGGACAGACGCCGCGTGTCTTCACGCGACGAAGACGATCGCGAGGAGAAGCCGTACATGAACGACATCATCCGATCACTCCGGCGGTTATCGGTTTCATCTTCATCCTCAAAGAACTCCTCCAGATTCAACACGACCCAGCTGGCTGGGGCGTACTCGAGTTCGAAGATGTGATAATCCTTTTCAGGCGGAGCGATGAGGATGGCCAGTTCCTCCAGCCTCTGCAACGCCTGGGCGTCGCGTGAGGAGAGGACCAGGCGACCGTCTGGTCCAATCGAGACCACGATCGGTGCCGGTGGAACGCCCGCTGCTCTGGGAGCTTCGTCGGTGGAAGCGGGCTCATCCGTGGGGAACGAGCGGTTTGGCGCGGGACGGGGATCCGCAGCCGAAGCGTCCGTCGATGGCTCGGCCACCCCGTCACCATCGATCACGCTCTGCCGAAACTGGGCGGTCTGGTACAGTTCTCGCTGCAACCCGGCCGTCGTCGTTTTCCGCTCGGCGTCGGCCGGCACATCGGACTTTCGGTCGGGGACGGCTTGTTGTTTGTCGGATCCGGCTGCGGGTTGCTTTGTTTTCGTTGTCTCCTTTTTTCGCTCCGGAGGAAGCACCAGCGGGTTGGGAGCGAGCGCTTTCCAATCCCGTTCGAGCCGCTTGAGAAACGCGTCCGTCTCTTCGCCTGGCGCAATGTCCAGCACGCGCGTCAGGCCGTCCTCGCGCGCGGCGGGCGAGATCTCGCCCAGCTTGTCGAGAATGCTGACCACCTCCTCCAGTTCCATGTCATTGGCGCGCACCAGGAGCCGATTATTAGCCACGTCGGCGTCGACTCGAAACGCATCTTGAGGCTCTTCGGCGCGACTGCGACGCGAGCTGTAACCGTAAAGGTAGTCCCGGTAATCAGGCCGCGACGATTGCTGATCATTCGACCCGGCCATCAGATATTGAATCGTCCCCGCCACCTCATCCGCGGCCAGCCGCCGGAGCGGGATGACCTCCACACGTCGCGCGGATCCATCGAGTTTCTCGACGGTCGACTTGATCGTGAAATGGTCGGCCGGCGTCGCGTAGGCGATGATGGCACGGTTCGTCTCATCCACCTCCAGGCGCGTTGTGGGATCGAGCCCTCCCAGTTCCTGGAGCGATTCAACCAGTTTCTTCGGGTCGAGCTGAGCCAGGCGATAGACCTGCATGCGACCGAGAAAAGCTTGCAGCGACTGGGCACCCCCCTCGGGCACGTCCAACAACTTGAGGGCCTGCGCGATCGTGGCCATCTTGTCGGGAGGCGCTTGAACCAGCAGACTGTTTCGTCGCCGATTGACCATCATCCGAACTGGTTGCTCCTTTTCCATTCCCGGCAGCGTCGGACGCTTGCTGCGCGAAGAAGCACGCTGCTGAGCCTGCATTTGTTGTTGCATCTGCTGCTGCATTTGCTGTTGCATCTGCTGCATCTGCATCATGGCCTGCTGTTGGGCCGCCATCTGTTGGGGAGATACCCCCATGCGGGACGTCGTCGCGTTGCTGCTGCTGAGCCCCAAAAACTGAGATAGCGACTCGCGCACGTCTTCGGCGCGCGCATAACGCAAGACGAACTCTTGTACTAATCGCCCCTCACCGTCCTCGGTCTGCTGCTGCTCTTCCAACAGCAATCGCTGCACTTGTCGCAGATTGACCACCGCATCCATGGCCTCGATGCGGTTGGTCGTCTTGAGTGGAAAGAGTTTCCCGTTCTGGCTCATCAAAGGTTCCAACTCGGTGGCCGCCTCGTCGGCCAGCATCCAGTCAAGATCGAACATCACGCGCACAAACTCGTGAGCCTTTAGGTCCTCCAATTCGTTCGGACTGACACGCGGAACCAGACTAACACTCAAATCCGCGCATTTGACGACGTTCAGGAACTCGTCCTGCTGCAGCATCGTGAAACCGCGGGCCAACAAGAGCCGGTTGAGCACGTCGCGAAGCTCATCCACCGTGTAGCCACGCTGCGTGGAAATATTCAGAAAGTCGCCAGGCAACTCCTGCCAATCGACACTCATCCCCGAGATCTCGGCAAACCACTCCAACACGTCCGGCCATTTCTGCCCGCGGAATTGAAATCGAACCACTCCACCTTCGTCCGGGCGCACTTGGAATTCTGCCGGATCAGCAGGGGTTGCCGGTTTGTCGGGTCGTTTGACCGTGCCGGCTCCCGATGGCTCCTTGCTCGCTGCACCCGGTTGTCCCGACGGCGGTGAACCCGGTTTCCCCTCCGGCCCGCCGCGTGGCGATGGCTTGCCCCCCGGTGGTGATGCGCCCGGTGGCACGACGGCGGGTGGCGTCCCAGGTTGGACACCTGGCAACGGTTGTCCAGGATTGCCAGGCACGACCTTAGGAGCTTCGCCGTAAGACGAACTCTCCTGCACCACGACAGTCGGAGAACCGGCGCTGCTTGCCGGCGGCACGGCTTCGTCTGCCGCAGCCACCATCGACAGCGAGCCCAAGCACGCGGCGCATACCGCGAAACCAAAAAGGCGTCTTGTCATCGGACCGTCCATTCACAAGTTGTGTGCATTCCCCCCCGGGCGAACCAATCTGCACCTTATCACGCGCCTTCTGTTCGTGCAAACCTATATTGACTCAGCCCGCCCTATCGATTTTGGCCCGACCGATTCTCAGACGCGTGCCGCGGTGCGTGAAATCGCTGTCAGCCCCGTTGATTTTCCAGGAAAGGCCGCGAGACGGTGGGCGCGTGTAGCCGGGTGGAGAGCCCTCTGGTACGATCTGATTGGCAACACGCATGGAGATGCGTCGCAGCCCAGTCGGGGTCCGGCCAGGCGAAAGGGGAGCAACCACGGAGCAACGGATCGCATCGTGCTGAGTGATGTCGTAGTGAGAGTTTTGGCGCGTGATCGGCGCGGTGTGCGCATGGTTGTGGCTGCAACGAGTCCGGATTTGTGCTCAAATGGGAAGTCGTATTGGATTCATCGGCACGCGGTTCGCGGGGACGGATAGCGTTTCCTCGGAGAGCGCCAAGTGGGCTGAGGTCCTCTGGGATCATCGGCACGTGAGCTACTGGTACGGCGGCAAGCTGGACCGCAGTCCCGACGTCAGCATGCACGTGCCGCACGCGCATCTCGGACATCCCGACATCGAATGGATCAACAGTCGGGTGTTTGGGGTCCGCACGCGATCACCCGAGGTGACGCGCCGCATCTTTGCCATCAGCGATTTTCTCAAAGGCACGCTTTATGAATTCACGCGCAAGTATGACGTTGACCTACTGATTGCCGAGAATTGTCTGACCATCCCGACGCACATCCCGCTGGGGATCGCCTTCACCCACTTTGTTGCCGAAACGGGCTTCCCGACGATTGCACACCACCACGATCTTTATTGGCAGCGAGACAGATTTTTGGTGAACGCGGCAGAGGACATACTGAGTATGGCGTTCCCCGCCTCGTTGCCGTCCATCCAGCACGTTACGATCAACTCGTTTGCGCAACAGGATCTGTGCCAGAGGCGGGGATTGTCTTCGGTGCTGGTCCCCCACGTACTGGACTTTGACAGGCCACCAAGGGCCCCGGGCGAGTTGGCGACGGACTTGCGCCAGGATATCGGACTCGAACCGGATGACATCATGTTCCTGCAACCGACGCGGATCGTACCGCGCGAAGGCATCGAGCATTCCATCGCCCTGGTCGCGGGCCTGCAGAATCCCCGCTGCAAACTGGTGGTCCCACACGAGTCGGTAGACGATAGCCACGACTATATGCTCGCGCTGCGCGGCATGGCTGCGCGGGAGAACGTCAACCTGCGGTTCGTGAGCACACGGGTGGGTGAAATCCGCACGCGGAGTCAGGAGGGGCAACGCACGTACACGCTGGCGGAGGCCTATTCACAGTCCGATTTTATTGCTTATCCCACCCTCTGCGAGGGCTTTGGCAACGCTTTGCTGCAAGCCTTCTATTTCCGCAAACCGGTCCTGGTTAACCGCTATTCGATCTTCGTGACCGACATCGAACCGCGTGGAGCTCGTTTGATCAACATGAGCGGCGATGTGACACGCGACACCATCGCCCACGTGAGGCGTGTGATCGAGGACACGCAATATCGTCGGGAGATGGTCGATCACAATTTTGAATTGGGCAAGGACTACTTCGGCTACACCGTGTTGCGGCGCAAGCTGCGAGCCTTGATCACAAACTTCACCGGAGCCGAGGATTCCTGAGCGCACGTTTTGGCAGGCAGATGCGAGTTCGGAGGACGCCGGAGGAATTGCCCAGCGGAGAGAACGTCGAACGTCGAATGGGCGAGCTGCTCAGGTGAAAATACGGCGGCGGGAATGGAGAGATGTGTGTTGAGGATCGGTTCTCGTTGACACCCCTGGTGCGGCGTCACCATGCATCCTGACGCTTCAGGATTCCTCTCGCTTTCATTCGACGTTGAACGTTCGAAGTTCAACGTTCGACGTCCTTCCGCCGTCTCCTCACTTCAACGAGCCTGACCCTTGCGAGACCTCTTCGCTTTCACACGAGGTTGGGAGGTTGGACGTTCACTTCTCGCGGAAGTAAACGTGACTTTCGCCCGAAACCGCATCACAGGCCTGAAGCCGTGCCGATCGATGCCGATGGCGCGCGAGGCAATACCTGCTCATAGACACCCGCCACCTGTTGGGCCATGCGGAGATCGGAAAACGTCTCGCCGTGCCTTCGGTGAGCACTCTCGCGCAGCCGCTGCCAATCCCCGGGGTGTTCGACGAACCAGCGTAGAGCGTGTGCCAGATCGCCGACATTTCCTGGTGCGGTCAAGACGCCATCCACTCCATCGCGAACCGCTTCGGGGACGCCTTCGACACGTGACGCCACGACCGGCACACCGGCTGCCATGGCTTCGAGCACCACCATGGGCAGGCCTTCGCCGAACGGGCTGGGGAGCACAAAGACATCCATTCTTTCCAGCTCGCCGCGCACGTCCCGTGTAAAGCCCACCCAGTCAATCAACGCGTCGACATCCAGCTGGCTCGCAAGCCGGTGCATTGCGCGTTCATATTGCGGCGTCTCAAACTGACCGACAGCTCGCAACCGCACCGGCACCGACTCGCTGCGCAACTGGGCCAGGGATTCGAGCAGTATTTCCAGACCCTTACGTGGCCGAAACAACGCGATCGTGCCGAGCGTCCACAGATCCTGCGGCGTCCGACGGTGCGTCAGTGGGCCCGCACCAGGCACCCCATTGGGAATGGTCACAATGCGCCCGCGAGCAATCCCTGCTCGTTGCATGTGGCGTGTCAGGCTCTCGGACACGCAGATCAAACAAGTGACGCCGGCAAGGCTGAAACGCTCGGTCGTGTTGTTCAACCAGTTGCGTAGCGCCGCGCGTTGAGTCTTGCGAGGTCGGGCTGTGCACATGGTAGATTAGTGGCACGCGGCTGATCATTGCAGCGAGCCGCGCCACGAGCAGCGAACGAGGGGTGTGCGCGTGCAGCAGCAGCGCATCGTTTCGCTGGACCATGCGTGCCAGGGAAAGCGCAGGACGCACATCCATCCTCATCCGCATCGGCAGATCGTAGATCGGTGCCAGCTGATCGTGCCGCAACTGCGCGAATTTCCCCGGCTTGACGCACGCAAAGCTCACATCGAACCCCAACTTCGGCAGTTGCTGCGCTAATAGGTCTTGTACTCGTTCAGCACCCGAATAATGTTCGCCGTTGATAACATGCATCACCTGACGGCGATCGTTGCGGTTCGTTTTCGTGCAGTTCGATGGCATCAGCGTAGCTCGACATTGCGGATCGTAGCGATTGGAGGACGTGCGCAGAGCGCACCGAACGGTGGCTCGTCCACGATTGGCGGCCCTGCCCCCCTGTGCAGCAAGGGTACGTCACTCCCGGCTGACATGGCACGGCTCTCGTCAGCCGAGTGAGGCGGCCAAGCCACACGTTGACGTGGCGGGGACATGGAAAAAAAGAGGCAACTCCGGTCGAACAACCCGGCGGCGCGCTGGATACGTGTTTTTGCCTGCAAGTCGTTGTCGGGTAACTTCGAACCACCGTGACTAACCGCCCCACTTCGTGATTTGGCTCAACAACGTCCAGACGCCGGCCACGAACATGCCGGCGGCCGAAATCCACAGCAGCACGTCCCAGAGGCGTCCCGGCATGAGTCGCGGATCACAACGACGGTAGCGGAAAAACAGGGCCGCAATTGCCAGCATCGGCAACATGATCGCCTGCATCACGCCACTCAGCAAAACCAGAGCGGCGGGCTGCGGAAAAATCACGTAAATGATCAGGCAGGCCATCGGAAAAACGCCACTCAATACCTTGACCAGCTTGCGATACTGGGCTTCTGACTTGCTGGCCAGGCCCAGAACTCGCAGGGCGTCTGGAAACACGCGGGCATGGCCGGCGTTCGCCACGAAATAAGTAGAATAAAGCACGGCAAATGCGCCGAACAGGAACAATGCCTGGGCGGCGCTGCCAAATACCGGCTCGTACATCACGCTGAGCGTTTGAATCAGTTCGTTTTTCTCGGGATTTAATCCCGCCCGTCCCAATACCGCAGCTCCGAGTAAATAGAAGGCGATTGTGGCAAAGGTGTAAACAAACATCGAACACCACGTATCCCAACGCATGACGCGCATCCAGCCGCGTGCCCGCTCGCCCCATTCAGACGATGAGTCTCGAGGTCCGGTGAAGCGCGCGTAACCCTTCTCCAGACACCAATAGGGATATGCGATCAGTTCCGCCGCCCCGACCCCAATGATCCCGAATGTGGCCAGGGCCGTCGCCACGGGAGTTAAACCGGGTGTGCCGTCGGAGGGAGGCAATCGGAATCGCATGCCTTCCAAGATGTCATGCCACCCAACACTCCACGTCGGATGTGACTGCAGCATGCCGAGATTGACCACCGTCACCAGCGTGAACAACGCCACAATGGCAGTCGATAATGCCTGGATCAATCGGTAGCGACCCGCCACCAGGAGGACGACGGTCACCAGGGCCACCAGGGTGGCCCAGATCTTGTCATCGTGTGGCGGCGGAGGCCGGCTGCCCAAAGAACGGAAACGTTCGGCACCCAATTGCGCGGCCAGTTCCACATTGCGCAGTGCAATCCGCTGGTCGAGCTGGTCGATTTCCCGTTCCAGTTTGACACGTTCGTCCGCGCTACCTGCGTAAACGCCCCTCTGGTCGTTGCGATCCAGCGCCGTCAACTGGACTTTGCGTTGAATCTGCAAATCCACATATTCATTGAAAACGCGGCCCCTCTCGGTCAGCGGGACACTGATCGCCAGCGCTTGCCCCACAGCTCCTACAATGCCTCCCAGCTGGCTGATGCTCGCCAAGAACATCAAGAACCAATACCACACAATCCAGTTGCTGCCTCCCCAGGGTAGCCGGGGTCCGGGGACTTCGTTCAAGCCATCCATCGTTGTTCGGCCGGTGACGATCGAATACCGCCCAAACTCCACCTGGGCGAACACCTTGACCGTGCACCCGATCAGAATCAGCCACAACAGCCAGAATCCAGCCTCCGCACCGGTCTTTGTCGTGGCAATCAACTCTCCCGATCCGACAATCGAGCCGGCAATGATCAGTCCCGGCCCCAGGCGATACAGGATCCCCCGCAACGTGGTGGGAGGCCGTTCGACCAATATCATGTCATCTTCCGGACGGCCCATGCGAATTCCCCCGTCTCCCCAAGCTGAAGCAGGACGCTGGAGGCTGCTGAAATAATAGCGTCAACGGCCAGATAGTAGGTCCCGCTTGCCGAGCGGGGCCTCGCCTACCAGGGGTTCTCGACGCGACAAGGTCTCGCGTGGGCAGCCGGGACCTACCTTTTTCAGCAGCTTCCGATGCCCCTCGAGAGCATGCAATTACGGTACCAGGAGCAAGCCGCCGAGGAAACAGGCGGTGACAACGTCCCGATGCCGCATTCTCTATGCCCGAGCATCATGGGCACACGTTTGCAATGCGGGAGCGAACGCGGGTGAGCGAGGAAGCTGGAATGTTATGGAGCTTCCGTGAGCGTCTAAGAACTTGATTGTGGGCGGACATGCATATTGCCGGAAACACGGCGCACGGGGGCGTGAATGATTCGCGCTCCGGGTGGGAAACGAGCGTGAAGTGCGCAATGCGGAAGCCATGGCGCACCGTCCCAGGTGTGTTCAGCAACCGTCTCCCAACATCTCTCGGCAGCCTCTCCGATCACGGACACGTTTGCCTGTCGTGAATGATCCAGGTTAGTCGAGCGATGCTCACAGAATAATCGCCACAACCGCCAAAGTTTACGTAAAGCCCCGTCGTCGCGCATGCCGAAAAGGACGTAGAGACGATTTTGCGTGGAATCGCTCTGCCAGCATCACCACCTGACCGTCACGACCGGAAGACAGGATGAAACGCTTACTCCCTACACTGCTGAGTCTCGGCCTGATTGTGTCTGCAAGCGGCTGCGCCATGTGTTACACACCGTACGACGATACCTATTCCGCCTACGGTGGCATTCGCGAGCGTCAGGATCGGGTTCACGGTCGAGTCGGCTCGATTTTGAGTGATCCGGCGATGCAGTTTACGGAACCGGGCGGGATGGGCGAGTCGGCCACGGAGGCCGATCTCTATTATGGTGAGTTGGAGCAGGTCCCGGAGCAGCCGTGAAGTATGTGGCGGAGTTGCCGCAGGGTGGCACTCAACCGACCATGGCCCGGGCGGTGTCCCACGGCACGGCATCAAGAAGCTGGTCGAAATTGTCCATGAAGATATCTGCCGTCGCATCTTCATCGTAGTTGACAGCAATCCGCCGCACGCCAACCTGTCCGGCTTCCGCCAAAGCGGCGCTGTCACGACCGACGAACCCCACCTGATACGCAGCCAGGCCTGTCCATTCGATCGCCACTTGGAATGCCGACTTGCTGGGGTGCTCTTGCCACAAATCGGCCATGGAGAAAACGGTCTGAAAGTAAGATTCGAGGCCGAGCCGATCGAGTTGTTGATGCACACCACGCGTGTCCAGGCAGGCGCTGCTGAGTAGCGTGAGCTGAATTCCAAGTTCATTCAACCGGTTCAATACGTTCACGACGCCGGGCAACGGCAAGACCTCAGTTTCGAACAGGCGGCGTTGAGCGTGGCCGGCAGCTTCGACTTCATCGATCTGGCCGTGCGTCAGACCGGCCGCTCGCAGGAACATGCGCAGCGCTTGCCAGTATTCCAATTCGTGGCGTTTCACGCGCTCCAAATACTCGCGCTGCCAGAGGCGAAAAAACGGTATGTAGGTGGTGTGCAATCCGAGTCGCTGGACGAGCTTGAATAGCCAGCGTCGCCAGATCGAATCGTCGTAAAGAACACCGCACAAGTCGACCAGCAAACCGGCCACCGGTGGAGAAGGGTCTCGAAGCCTCCGCAGCAACTCGGATGGCCGAAGCGACTGATGACGAATATAGCTCGGCCTGAGGGTCCTCGTGGCGTCCATGGTTGCTCGATTCCTTTCCGAACCTTGGACAAGTCGCCCGATGGCGACTGCTCTTGCGGGGAATCATTCCACCGCAACGCGTGCAGCGCTGAACGACCAACGCACCTCAGTCTGCAGCACGCGATCTCGTATTGGGGAGCAGAAGTCTAGCACCGGAGTTGCCAGGCGGTCAAGACGAAGTCCGACGTACGAGTTGAAGTGCCTCGTAGATCCGCGAATCTGCTGAGCGACCGGGCAATAAATCGGCAACCGCTGAAATCGTGCCGCGCACTGTGCTTGCCGGGCACTGCAACGGCATAGGTGCCGGCGGCGACGGCGGCGCGGCAGCCGTTTTCGCTATCTTCCAACACCATCACATGGGAAGGTGGCAAGTCCAAATGTGCACAAGCCGTCTCGTATATCTCTGGATGGGGCTTCCCCTGCGACACGTTTTCGGCCGTCAACAGAAACTGGAATCGGGGCTCCAAACGAAATCGACCAAGCACATCTTGCACGAAAGGGAGACGGCTACTGGTGGCCACCGCCGCCGGGATCCCCGATTTTTCGAGCGCGTCGAGCAACTCCAACAGACCAGGCATGGTCTCCAGACGCGCATCGAGGATGGCGGGAAACAGGTCATCCGTTTCGGCCTCCAACTGGGTGACGGTCGCGTCGAGTTGGTGCCAATCGATCATAATCTGCAGAGCAACCGGGGTCGGCCGCCCCATCATGGCATCGAGCAGCGCCTGCGTAAACTCTTTACCGCGTCGCCCCAACATCCGGGCACCTACTTCCTCGTACAATTCCTCCGTGTTGAACATCAAACCGTCCAGGTCAAATACGACCGCTTGAAGGGGCGCAGCTTTATTCACTAATGATCCTCCATGGTCCAAGTAGAACAGGCTTCGCCAGACGCGCAAAGTGGGGGCGTCGGCAAACATCGGGACGCCAAGACAATCGCCTGCCCGATGCTTCTTGGAGGTGCCAGCAGTAGTCGTCCCATTGGATAGACCTGCGTCCGCCAGCGTCTGACCGCATCATCCAGGGGGCCGAGGAAGTCGACAGCGTGCACTGTTCGGGTATCGTGAAAGTGTCGCAACATGAAGTACAGCAGAAGCTGCCCTGGGCTAAACTGCTGGAACTGTTGATCATAGGCCACCTTATAGGAATGATAAACGCCCTTGGCAGACCAGCCGTATTCGAAGGCGATATCATCGCCGTTTTGCTCCAGCCATGCCAGCGTTAATTGTCTTTGCTCAGCTAGTTGCCGAGCCTGCTCGCGCACGAAGTCGTGGGCAGCTCGGTTGGCAAGAATCGAAGTCTTCGCCGCTCCCTTCCAACCTGCATGCTCCAGCTGTAGCCCCGCCTCGAGCCAGCGCGAAGCTTCTGGTCCGCTGCGGGGAGACACGAAGCGCAATCGGATCGGGCCCGCCCGTTCCAGCTGGCGTATCGAACGGTCGATCTGCTTGCGAAATCCTTTCGACAAGCTGGCCTTCTGCCTGGCCCACGTTTCCTGCAAAGGCAGGTAGCCCACCTGATAACGTGTCCGCACGTTGGTGCTCCATGCGGCGCGATGCGCTGCCTCGATCAACGCCTGCCACCAAGGCGCCTGGACCGGAATCGACGCGAACCAGAACGCGGAACAGTTGAGTTCCGCCAACGATCGGACCATTAGTTCGCACGCCCGTTCGACGTCGCCATCGGGGTCTAATAACAACTGGCCAGCCGATGCCCACTCATTGCCAGGCACATCCCGGCAGGGCAGAAGCCCCCTTTGACGCCGCGCCACCAGCGGCAGGACCGCCATGAATCGTGTCGCGTCACGCACCACAACGGCTTGAAATCGAGCATCATCGCGAAAATGTGCCAGCCAGTTACAGATCATCGAGGCACGTGCCGTCGGGTGTGTCACTGCGCTGCGCAACCACAGGTCATCCCAGAGATCGGCCTGGTGACGCAGAGCCTGGGGCGTCGTGAGATGAAGCAGGGTCAAATCGGACATCGCGTGAAGCACTCATGGTGCCGCTCCCGAAGGGGGAACCAAATGGTGGCGGCCGGTACTACCAGCTCCGACCAGAATCACCCGTGATGCAGCCGGCGAAGGCATGCCACACAAGCATGCCTTGCCGGAGGGCCATGACGGGATCGATTGGCACCAAAAACGACGGGCCTGGCCGCGGCAGGAGCCGGATGTTCGCGATATACCGGACATTCGGGACCTCGTCCGGTGCCCGAACACGTCTCGGCCGGGGGACCGTCCACACTTCGCCTGCCTCTGCCCATGCTATTACGGGATCCCTGACTCCAGCGTGTGCGGCACCCGAGAGCATGCTGCGGTGAACTTCGTTGACGCTGCCCCTTGCCCCGCACTAAAATCAGGTGTGGGGATGGATGGGCAAAGTCGATGGGCTTTTCCTGATTCTTTTCATCCTGGGCCCGCTCCCCACGTAAACCGCGACATGCAGTGCGTTGACACGCTGACGCGGGGACTTGGAGGCGTGGCGTGGATGATCAACACGGGCTGCTCACCTTGGCAGCATATCTGACAGCAACCATGCTGATTGTCTTGGTCGCTTGTCTCGGTATTTTCTACTACGGTGCCGCACCGCGCGTGCCGGCGTTGGAATCGAATCCGAGCGATCCGGTTCCTGAATTCGCCGTGACCCAACTGGACTTGACTCCGAACGCGGTGGGCCAGAGTTCTACATTGGCGGCGTTGGATCAGCAGCGGATTCGCCTGCTCGAAACGATGTTGTCCGAAAAGACGGAGCGATTGCGGGAACAATCTGAGCTGATCGCCCGTCAGGCATCCGACCTGGAAGAACTCAAGAAACGGTATGACGACGTGATGTCGGTGGCCGCCGCGTCGTTAGAACAAGATCCGACCGGCGACATGGAGGGCGCGGAACAGGGTGCCGCGGTGTCGGACGAGGCAGCCGATCCCGCACGGCTGGAGGCCGAGCTGTCGATGGCACGCGCGGTACACGAGGCCCTGGTCAGTGACTTGGAATCGATGCAGGACGAGTTGGTCCGAGCGTACGAGGAACTGGAACGGTGGCAAGAAGAGTCCAACCGCGAGTCGGGCGATCGACTGCGTGACGGGTTGATCCTGGAAGCCGCCAGCGCCGACGTGCTGTCGCGGATTGGAAGTGATGCGGTGCCGGCGTTACGCGATTCGCTGACACACACGAGCCCCGTCGTACGTCGTTGGGCGGCAACCGTGCTGGGAGGCATCGGTCCCGGCGCCGGGAACGCGGTCGGGCGCTGACCGAAGCGCTATCCGATCCAGACCCTACCGTTCGCCGCGCCGCCAAGACCGCCCTGGACGCCATCGAGCGTTGAAGCCTTCGAGTGTGACATGCACGCATGTTGTGACTGCGGCATCTGGCCGCCGCCACTCGGGTACGTTTGTCTCTGCCGCTCGCCTTAGTACTTCTTCAACACGACAAAGCGGTTTTCCGACGGGGTCGCGACAAGCAACAGGATTCCCTTCTCCAGTGACTCCTGCGCCAGTGCCTGGCGGAACTGAGCCACGGTCAGCACATCCGTTTTTCCGACGCGCGTGATCAACATTCCGGGGCGTATCCCTTTTTCGGCCGCCAAGGCGTTGGGATCCACGGAGGCGACCACGACACCGGACGTGCGGTCGCTGTAGCCAAGTTCTCGTGCCACCCGAGCATTCAGATCCTGCACTTCGACGCCCACGGCATTCTCGGTCTCCGTCTTGGGCTCCGATCGCCGCCGCGGACTCGTCGGCACGCGAGCTTCCTCGCTGGAGAGATCGGGAAGCTCCTCCAACTCGATGTTCACTACCTTCGTCTGCTCGTCGCGGACGAAAGTGACTTGTACCTTCGTTCCCACCTGCAGCTTCTCTACCGATTGCTGGAGATCTCCGGGCGTTTTGACCGGTGTCTTCTCGAAAGACGTGATGATGTCACCCAGTTGCAGTCCCGCCTTATCGGCTGGCGAATTGGGATAGACGTTCATCACCACCACACCCTGCCCCACTCGGACTCCCAATTGTTCAGCCAAGTCCGCGGTCATTTCGCTCACACCCACGCCCAAAAACGCTCGCTTCACACGCCCATCGCGCATCAATTGACCCGATACCCACTTGGCAAGCGTGGCAGGAATGGCAAAACCGATACCTTGATAGGCGCCAGATCGCGAGGCAATTGCCGTGTTGATACCAATCACCTCACCCCGCAAGTTTACCAGCGGACCGCCCGAATTGCCGGGGTTGATTGCCGCGTCGGTTTGCAGAAACTGCGCACGCTCAGCCGCACGTAACGCCCGTCCCTTCGCACTGATAATGCCCGCGCTGACCGTGGCGTCCAACCCAAAGGGGCTTCCCACGGCCAGCACCCAGTCGCCAATCTGCAGCTTGTCGGAATCACCGAGCACGGCGGCCGGAAGGGATTCCCCTTGGGTATCGATTTTCACCACCGCCAGGTCCGTTTCGGGATCTGTCTGGATCTCGACAGCAGGAAAGTCACGACCATCCGATAACTCCACGATCACTCGGTCGGATTCGGCGACCACATGGTTGTTGGTCAAGATCACACCTTTGGGGTCGATGATCACTCCCGAACCAAGCCCCTCGCGGCGTGGCACCGTCCGGGGCCCCATACCCTCGTCAAACAAATCTTCGAAGGGCGTACCCTGAAACGGATTCGGACCTCCCTGCATGCCAGGAATGGACCGGGCGTTGGCTGCGGTCTTGATCGTGACCACGGTCGGAAGGACACGGGTGGAAGCCTGCCGGAACGCCACCGACAACGACTCCGCGTACGCGGCGGCTTGCGAGTGATCCGGAGCGGCCGCCTCTTGGGCCGAAGCAATGGCCGCCAGCGAAATTACCAGCACTCCACATGTTCCCCTGACCAACCGGCTTCGGACCACTGTTACCTGTCTGCTGTTCATTGTCTCACTCCCTCGTGTGTCGGATGCGTAAGAGCCTTGCTTCTGCGGCAAGAAACGACTGGTTGGCGCTGGCGTGCGGTCGGCGGACCTGTCGCCTGAGGCGGCCCGTCGTTGGAAGATTCAAATTCTGTCTATATTTTTCCAGTTTTTTCCAATTGGGATTCTCCTGGCTTCCAAACTCCTCGGCGTAGCGGTTTCTCCGATTCGTGGCCCCCATCCGCCACGGACGGGACATGTGTGCTACGAACCGATATGGTATTTGGATCGGGCTGGTTGGCAACAGGTGTCGGCCGCAGCGCACCGCGAATGCGTCTGGCAGCCACGCACGACAGCGACTGTGGAGCGTTCTGAGCCATAAACGTGCCGGGCACGAAAAACGACCCCAACGCCATGTACCCGGGCGAGGCATCGAGTAAGCGGATGACGCACCGGGTGCCACCGTTGGAGCTTTGGGAATCGGTTGGCAGAACACACCAGAGGGTCGCAGACCGTCACGGATGTTCCAAGGACGCGAAATCTTGCTCCGTTCTTGACAGCTGACACTTATTTTCAGACATTGACGCGACTACCTTCCGTTGGTTTCGGTGGAAGGCCAAAATTGCCGTGTCCCATTCAACTTGAGCAGTGGACATGATCGGACCACGTGTGAAGCTGGGTAGGACCGGATCTTGGTGTACACGCGATCGTGCGTTGTGGGATGAGAGGTCCGCCAGACGAGCATCCGCGCAGACTTGCCTGCCCGAAACGACAGTTTCTGGCCCAGCGTCCAACTACTGGCCCCAAGACACGGCCTTGGTGCGACGGACCAGCTGGCAGCAAACTCGTGCCCTGGGGCCGATTCGCGTGGGAGAGTGCCAAGATTCAGTCGGCTAGGTGGGCGTTTCGCAGCGCGAGGCAGTTCGTTTTGCCTAACTGTCCGGCACCACCTACGTGATACAGAAGGAGTGGGGCTAGGCAAGTCGCCGGCCTTTAGCACATACTAGTCCTGGCCGCAAGTCCAGGTCGAGCGTATACTGGGACGTTGGACGGCAGTGCAGGATGCCTACCACCCACCCGCCGCAGGGCGCGGGATGCGCAGAGTCACGCCGCGGCATAGACCATCTTTTTCTGGTGCCTCTTGGTTCATGGCTGGCGATCCAGTTTCGCTTTCCTAACTCTACCGGGCTCCCCAGGTGTCAAAAATGTACGAGACTTACGCGACAGAGGACGAAAACTTCGAAGATACCGTGCCCCGTGCAGCAGGGGCAATAAGCGTTGATCTGACACCCGACGACGACCAGGCGATCGCCCCTGACCCCTCCTCGGCGTGGGACGATGACCGAGCGCGGGTCGAAGCGGACAACGTCACCTGGCCTGATGATCCGCTGCGACTGTACCTAAATCAGATCGGCAAGATCTCGCTCCTGTCCCACAAGGAGGAGGTTGCCTTGGCGCGGCAGGTTGAGTTATCGCGCCGGCGGTTTCGCCGGGAGCTGCTACAGGTGGCTTTTGTGCTCAATTCAGCCGTACGGACCCTGGAAAAGGTTCACGGCAAGGAGCTGCCATTTGACCGGACGATTCAGGTCTCGGTGAGTGATCAATTGGAGAAACACCAGATCACGGGCCGCTTTCCGCACAACTTACGGACACTCGAAGCGCTTTTGCTGCGCAACGCCGACGATTATCAAATCGCCTTGTTGCGAGGTGCCACCAAGGCGCAGCGCCGCGACGCGTGGCAGCGATTGATCCACCGACGCTGTCGGGCAGCTCGACTGGTCGAAGAACTTGGGCTGAGGATGGAGCATTTCGAGGCGGTCTATCCTCGGTTTGAACGCGTCGCGAAGCGTGTTGCCGCATTGTCCCAACTGGAGGAAACCACGAAACGCGAGCGAGACGGCCAACACACGAAGTACCGTCGCGAATTGCGGCGATTGCTGCGCATGACGCAGCACACTTCCGAAGGCCTGCAGAAGCGTTGGGAAAGTCTGCGAGAGGCGCTAGCCAGCTACCAGGAAGCCAAGAAAGGCCTCTCGCAAGGGAACTTGCGGCTGGTGGTCTCGATCGTCAAGAAGTATCGCAACCGGGGCGTCAGCTTTCTCGATCTGATTCAGGAAGGTAACGCCGGTTTGATGCGCGCGGTCGAGAAATTCGAGTATCGGCGCGGATTCAAGTTCAGCACGTACGCCACGTGGTGGATCCGCCAGGCAGTAACGCGAGCCGTGGCGGACCAGAGTCGCACGATTCGCGTGCCAGTCCATATGGCTCCGGTCATCGCTCGTGTCAAACAGGTATACGGTCGGCTCTACCACGATCTGGGCCGCGAACCGACCGTGGAAGAGACGTCCGAAGCCACAGGTTTGTCACTGGACGAAACGCGGCAGATACTGCGCATTCGCCAGATGCCCGCCAGCCTGGACCAGGCGGTGGGACGTGGCGAGGATAGCAAGTTCGCCGATCTCCTGACGAAAGAGAATATGGAAGAGCCGGCGGCCGGCGCCGGCTACCAGATGTTGCAGGGGCGCATCCGTAACCTGCTGCAAACGCTGGGCTACCGGGAACGCGAGATCATCAACCTCCGCTATGGACTCGGAGACGGCTATAACTACACCCTCGAAGAAGTGGCCTCGATCTTCAAGGTGACCCGCGAGCGTATCCGTCAGATCGAAGACCGCGCACTGCGCAAGTTGCAGGAACCTAGCCGCAGCGCCGAGCTGGTTGGATTCCTCGACTAAGCGGTACGACTTGAAACGAAAACGATCAACAGGACGAGCCCCAGGGTTCGTCCTGTTTTTTCGTCTTGGGAGATGTCGGTGACACGAGCCGGCAGCTCGCGACAACACATTTCGATCCCGGACCGTTGACGGTCTTGCGCCGCCGTAGGCGGTGTTAGGCCGGACGTTTCACGTCGGGTCACACGCTGTCCTACGCCTTGCGAAATGGAAATTGGCGGCGTAGATTGAAACCGTCTCGTCATTCGTCAGGTGGCATTGCAGTCTGGAGCCGATTCTCGATGAGCGCCGAGCACTCGCCGGAGAAATCGGATTCACAACCGGCCGCAGCGCCGTCGTCACCCCCACTTCAATTCCGCATCGTTCACTTGCTGTATGCCCTGGCCGTGTTGGCCACGAGCGCGGCGTTGATGGGGGGCTGGGGGGTGATTGCGGGGCCGATTGTTGTCGGATTCTGGGCTTGGGTGTTTACTCGGCAATCGCGTCCCAAGGGACTGCTCCAGGCCTGCTTGGCTCTCTGCCTGGGGGCCTGTTGCACCGGCCTGCTCCTTCCCGCCGTCAGTAAGGTGCGCGCTCCCGCACGTCGCCTGTCTTGTTTGAACAATATGAAGCAAATCTGTCTCGCTCTTCACAATTACTCCGATCAGTACGGGACACTTCCGCCACCCGTTGTATGCGACGACGCGGGGACACCCATGCACAGCTGGCGTGTGTTGATACTGCCTTACATCGAGCAGCAGGCCTTGTACGATCGGTACGATTTGAACGAACCTTGGGACGGCCCAACCAATATCAAGTTGCAGGACGAAATGCCGCTCGCTTACTGGTGTTCTGCGGATCCGTGGCCCTCTGTCGGCCGTCCAACTTGGACCAGTTACGTGGCCGTAACGGGTTCACGCACCGCGTGGCCTGCGTCAGGTCGCCGACTCGCCGATATTGACGACAGAGATGGAACCTCCAATACCGTACTGGTCGTGGAACACAACGCACGCCAGATTCCTTGGACAAAGCCCGAAGACTTGGGGTTGGACGAAGCCATCGACTTGCTCACAACGACCGATCTGCAGCGTCGAATCGGACACCGATATGAGGGCCGCGTTGATCGCTACCACATTCTCTCGCACGTCGCTATGTGCGATATTGACGTGGGGACTATCCTACCTGATACCACGGCGGACCAATGGCGGGCGCTTTTCACATTTGACGATGGTCAGCCAATCGACGAGGTGTTTACCGAAGGGTACGCCGACGCTTCGTATGTCGGAAAAACAACGAGA
Source organism: uncultured Planctomycetota bacterium (assembly GCA_963700575.1). Lineage (GTDB taxonomy): Bacteria > Planctomycetota > Planctomycetia > Pirellulales > Pirellulaceae > JAJRVM01. Next base: position 367,746 of record CAVOYC010000012.1, read on the forward strand.
CGCAACATTGCTCATGTCTGCAGTCTCACGACGTTCCTGGCGCTGAGTTTGCTGCCGCTGTGTTGGGTCTGGGACCGACCTCGGAAGGCATCCTGATGCTTTTCAAACCAACTCGCGGGCCTGTTGCGTGTCTCTCGGCATGCTCGTACATTGGCCTAGAGAACTCCTCCGCAAGCAACATCTGGTATCGAAAGTTGACTCACGATGCAAACCACTATGATGAAACGATTCAGCCCTTCACGGCACGGCACAGTCTTGGCAGTTGCGTTGGCCTTGGGGCTCGGCACTACGTTCTGCGCCGCTACCCACGCAGCGCACACGCTCCCCCCAAAGCCGAACATTGTATTCCTTTTGATTGACGACATGGGCTGGCCGGATGTGGCCTGTTACGGACACCGGTTTCACGAGACGCCAACGATCGATGCTTTGTGTCGCCAGGGCCTCAAGTTCACTGACTTCTATGCAGCCACGCCAGTCTGTTCTTCGACCCGCTGCACCATCCAGTCCGGGCAGCATGCAGCGCGGGTGGGCATTACCGACTTCATACCGGGCCATTTCCGCCCGTTTGAAAAGCTGATTGTACCGGCCATCGAAAACGAACTGCCTCAGGGCCTTCGCACCCCCGGCGATCAGCTCCAGGCGGCCGGCTACGCCACCGGTTATTTTGGCAAGTGGCACCTGGGCCCCGAGCCACGACGGGGCCCCGAAACATGCGGCTACCAGGTGACCGCCCGCGCGCTGGGCCCCGATTTTCGTCAATGGCGCAAGACCAAAGGTGCTGGGCCGAAACAAATTGACCTGCTCACCGAACAGACACTCTATTTCATCCAGCAGAACAAGGATCGCCCGTTCTTTGTCACGTTATCACACCATGCGGTGCACATTCGGCTGGAAGCGCGCGAGGAGACGATCGCCAAGTACCGCCGCAAAGCAAAGCCCGCCGAGGGCGTGAACAATCCCGTTTATGCGGCCATGACGGAGGACCTCGATTCGAGTATCCAGCGGATCCTGGATCAGCTGGCCGACCTGGGACTGGAACAGCGCACCATCGTGGTCTTCACGTCGGATAACGGGGGGCTACGTAAGACATACACTGGCAAGGGCGAGGTGGTCTCGACCAACGCGCCACTGCGCGATGAAAAAGGCACGCTTTATGAAGGCGGGATTCGTGTTCCTCTGGTTGTCCGCTGGCCCGGCGTGATCCAGCCAGGCACGGTCTGCCATGAACCGACATCCACGATCGACTTGCTGCCGACTTTATGCCAGGTGGCGGGCGCTGCTTTGCCGCCCGATCAACCGCTCGATGGCGACAGTCTCGTCCCCCTTTTCGACGATCCCAGCTCCACGCTGGGCCGAGACGCCCTATACTTTCATTATCCGCATTATCATCACTCGCGCCCGGCGGGAGCCATTCGCGCCGGTGACTGGAAGTTGATCGAGTTTTTCGATGGAACCGCGTCGGAACTGTACAACTTAAAGGATGACCTGGGAGAAACCACGAACCTGGCACAAAAATTCCCTGAGAGAGCCACACAACTGCAGTCGCAACTCGCCCGGTGGCGGCAAGAGGTTGGCGCCCGAATGCCGACCCCAAACCCCCATTACGATCCCGCGAAGGCTCCTCTCTGGTGGAACCGACGAACCAACAAACCACTGGATGTCCAGGCCACTTCCAAGCAATACGAGCGCAAAAAGTAGTCTAGTGCTTTTTCACGCCTGAGAATTGGGGTTGGGCCGAGACGAATGTACGACCGACAACCATGCGGTGTCTTACAGCGTTGAGAACAACGCTTCACCCCCAAGGAAAATCGTCATGCACACCCTATCGCGGGCGCAACAAGAACGACTCGACGAGTTGTACGAGCGGGTGCGACGCGAATCGAAAACGTTTGTCGGCTATCCGTGCACGTGCATCTTTGACTATTCCGAATTGTTCCGGTTCCTGGAGTTCCCGATCAACAACGTGGGAGACCCGTACGCGCCGAGCACTTATCGTGTGAACACCAAGGATCTGGAACGAGAGGTCTTGGCCTGGTTCGCCGAACTCACACACGCCAATCCGGAGACGTTTTGGGGATACGTGACGAACGGTGGCTCCGAGGGGAACCTGTACGGGCTCTACCTGGCCCGCGAGCTGATGCCGGACGGCATGGTGTACTACTCGGAAGACACGCATTACAGCGTGAGCAAGAATCTGCGGATGCTGAAGATGCCCCACATCATGATCCGTTCCCTGCCCAACGGCGAAATCGATTACGACGATTTGCGTGAAACGATCCGCATTCATCGCCACATTCCTCCGATCGTCATGGCCAATGTGGGAACCACAATGAAAGAGGCGATCGATGACATCCCGCGCATTCGCCAGATGATTCGCGACATGGCTATTCCGGTCTCTTACATCCATTGCGACGCGGCGTTGGACGGCATGATTCTCCCCTTCGTGGAAGATCCGCCGCAGTGGGATTTTGCCGGCGGCATCGACAGTCTGGCCATCAGCGGCCACAAATTCATCGGCTCGCCGATCCCCTGCGGGATCGCCTTGGCCAAGAAGGGCAATGTCGATCGAATTGCCCGTTCGATTGAGTATGTCGGTACGCTCGATACGACGGTCACCGGCTCGCGCAACGGCATCACGCCGATCTTCCTCTGGTATGCCATCCACCGCTACGGACGTGACGGATTCACTGCCAATGCTCGGCATTGTCAGGAGGTGGCTCAATATGCCGTCGAACGTTTCAAAACACTCGGCGTTGACGCCTGGAAGAACCGGCATGCAGTCACGGTGGTGTTCCCGCGACCTCCCGAACCGGTCTTGCAGAGATGGCAGATTGCCGTCAAGGACGACTTTGCGCATATCATCTGCATGCCTCATATCACCCGTGAGCTAATCGATACGCTGACCGACGATATCGCCACAGCCGTTCAACAAGAGGCCACTTCATGAAACAGATCACAATTGTCACTCCGGCTCAGGCGGGCTTGATGGCCGACATCTCCGATCATCTCGGCAACGCGGGAATCAACATTGAAACGCTCGAGGCATTCGTGGTGCGCGACTGGGATATCGTGCAGCTGACCGTCAGTGACTATGACGCAGCGCTGCATGTGCTGCGTGATGCGGGCTATGACGCGATTACCGAAGATGCCGTGGTTATTAACGTCAAGGATCAGCCCGGTGCACTGGCGAAGGTCATGCGCCGTTTGAATGAAGCGGGAGTCGAAATGCGCGAGTATGCGCATTCTACATCGGCAAGCAGGCGAAGCGATGGTCGCCCTCTCGATGGATCGCAGCGAGGAGGCCATGCGGCTGATCGACGACCTGCTGGTCAACCGCAGCAGTGATTAGTTGGACAGCGCCACTTTCACTTTTTTGATCCTCTTGAAGCCTTGTTTGCACGGGCTCTATCGCCACCGGGCTGGTCCCGGTGGTAGAGCGTTTGACAACTACCGTCGATCTTGGCCACCCATGAGTTTACTTCCTGCCGGCCCTCGCCGCCGGAGGCGGCGAGGGCCGGCAGGAAGGTTCGTCTTTCGGCTGCCAGAGTAGTCACCAAACGTAGAACCACCGGGACGAGCCCGGTGGCGAGGGACTTTTACGGAGACACGAGTTACGCACATCCATCGCAGCAAAATGGCGCTGTACAATTAGCCTGTCGCGCGGCGCGGTTGACACGACACGGATGTCGCATCGACGCAGCTCCTGACGACACCCCCTGGGCATCTGAGTCGCGCCGGCCCGCACCGTGCGCATGTTCTCGAGCGCGGAATAGAGCCGCGGATTTACGCGTGCGAGTATCTACTGCTACCTGACACACGGTCGCCCCACGCGGCTTCGTGCCGGTGGGGTGGTTCCCGGTTTGACAACTTCCCAGTCATGCCATTCTGTCCGGACAGATTGTCGCCCGGGCGTCGCAGACTGGCCGTCCGCTGGTAAAAACCTGACGATGGGCCGATACTTTTCGCTGCAGCCTCTCCGGTGTTCGGCAACACGACGGCACAGCATTTGCACTTCAGATCGCAGGACAATGCGGATGAATCCCTTTCTGGCAGGAACCGGCTCCCAGCCCCCAAATCTCCAGAATTTCTGTGGGCCGCCACAGCAAAGTCGCCGGCCGGAATCTGCCGGCGTTTCTGTGAGTTCTGAATCTGTTTTCAACTCCACAGCAACGACCAGCTGGCACCAGCTGGCCCGTGGCTCCCGCCTGCCAATGGACGAACAGGCAACCACGACCGATCACGCCTTCCACACACAATTCCAGGGCGCGGCCCTTTGAAAGGTACCGATATGAGTTTTCGATTAGACAAACTGACGATCAAAGCGCAGGAAGCGGTTCAGCGAGCGCAAAACCTGGCGCTGGAGCGAAGCCATTCCGAAATTGATTCACTCCATCTCCTGATGGCAATGCTTCAGGAGACGGACGGCATTGTCACTCCCATCGTGCAGAAGATCGGTGTGAACCGGGAACAATTGACCCAGATGCTGGAATCGGAACTGGGGCGATATCCGAAGGTTACTGGCGACACATCGCCCAGTGTGCGCAAAGACCTGTCGGACGTCTTGAATTCAGCGCAGCGTGAAGCCGAGAAGATGAAGGACGAATTTGTCTCTACCGAGCATCTCTTGTTGGCGTTGGCCAATACCAGCTGCAAAGCGGGCAAGCTCCTGCAGCTTAACGGAGTGCGTGAGGCGGACGTACTTTCGGCGCTCAAGGATCTGCGCGGCAGTGCCAGGGTCACCGACCAGAGCCCGGAAGACAAGTTCCAGGCACTTCAGCGATACGGCATCGATCTGGTCGAGCGTGCTGAGCAGGGCAAGCTGGATCCGGTAATTGGCCGAGACCAGGAAATTCGTCGTGTGATCCAGGTGCTTTCCCGTCGCACGAAGAACAATCCGGTGCTGATCGGCGAGCCGGGCGTGGGGAAGACGGCCATCGTGGAAGGTTTGGCGTTGCGCATCGTCCAGGGTGACGTGCCACAAAGTCTCAAGAACAAAAGGGTGATGGCCCTGGATATGGGAGCCTTGATTGCGGGGGCGAAGTACCGTGGCGAGTTCGAGGACCGGCTCAAAGCGGTGCTGCGCGAGGTCACCGATGCGGGCGGGAGCATTGTATTGTTCATTGACGAGCTGCACACGGTTGTGGGAGCCGGCGCGGCGGAAGGAGCCTCCGATGCCGCCAATCTGCTCAAACCCGCGCTGCGCGCGGGGAACTGCGCTGCATCGGTGCCACCACGCTCGATGAATACCGCAAACACGTCGAAAAGGACAAGGCACTCGAACGACGTTTCCAACCCGTTTTTGTCGGCGAACCGTCGTTGGAAGACACGATCTCCATCTTGCGTGGCTTAAAGCCTCGTTACGAAGCGCACCACGGCGTGAAGATCAAGGACTCGGCGCTGGTCGCCGCCGCCCGACTCTCTGTCCGGTACATCGCCGATCGGTTCCTCCCTGACAAGGCAATTGACCTGGTGGATGAAGCCGCGAGTCGGCTGGCCATGGAGCTCGAGAGCGTGCCGGGTGAGATTGATGAAGTCCAACGCCGGATCCGGCAATTAGAGTTGGCCCAGCGGCAATTGGCCGAAGAGACAGAGGACTCCGCACAGCAGAAACTGGCCGACGTGGAAGCGGAAATCGACACGCAAAAACGTCTGGAGGCCGAGTTGCGCGAACAGTGGGAAACGGAAAAACTCGGTTTGGGGGACGTACAACAAGTGCGTCAAGATCATGAACAAGTTGACCTGGAGTTCAATCGCCTCGATGCCAGTATCAAAGAACAACAGGCCGTCGGTCGCCCCGTCAGCGAACAAGACTATCAACGGCTTTACGAGTTGGATCTCAAACGGCGCCAGCTGCAGGAACGTATTGCACAAGAAGAACAGGTGGATGACGATCGGGATGCCCAGCAGCCCGAAAGACGATTATTGCGGCAAGAAGTGACCGAGCAGGAGATTGCTGAAGTGGTGAGCGCCTGGACGGGGATTCCGCTCGCACGCATGATGGAGACCGAGCGCGAGAAGCTGCTGAAGCTGGAAGATGGACTGCACCAACGCGTGATTGGACAAGACGAAGCCGTCACCGCCGTGGCGAATGCCGTGCGCCGCAGTCGCAGCGGTCTCCAGGACCCGGACCGTCCGATTGGATCGTTCATTTTCCTCGGACCGACCGGTGTCGGCAAAACCGAACTCTGCAAAGCCCTGGCTGAACAACTGTTCGATGATGAACATGCCATGGTGCGGATCGATATGAGCGAGTTTATGGAGCGGCACTCGGTCAGCCGCTTGATCGGCGCGCCTCCCGGGTATGTCGGCTACGACGAAGGAGGAAAACTGACCGAAGCCGTGCGGCGACGCCCTTACAGCGTCATCCTGCTGGACGAAATCGAAAAGGCACATCACGACGTGTTCAACATCCTGCTACAGGTGCTGGACGACGGCCGGTTGACCGACAACCACGGTCGAACCGCGGATTTTAAGAATACGATTATCGTCATGACCAGCAATATCGGCAGCCAGGCGATCCAGCGGATTACGGAAGAGGGGGGAATGCAGGATGACATCGACAACGCAGTGTACAAAGTGCTCGAAACCCGAATGCTTCCCGAATTCCTGAACCGGATTGATGAAACGATCGTTTTCCATCCGTTGGAACGCGGCGAGATTCGACAAATCGTGGACCTGCAAATCGTCCGGATGGCTCAGTTGGTCGAACAACAGGGTTTGATGATCGACGTCACAGAAGCGGCACGCAACGCGATTGCCCACGAAGGCTATGACCCCACGTACGGTGCGCGCCCGTTGAAACGAGTGATTCAACAGCGGATCCAGAACCCGATGGCGGTGGAACTGCTGCACGGCGACTTCCGCGAAGGAGATTGCGTGCAGATCGACTACCGGGATGGAGCCTTTACTTTCTCACGGTCAGCGCCATAGTGCGCGGGATCGTCCGGGCATGGTGAGTCGGATGCCATCATGGCTTGATTCGACGGTACTGGGACTAAGACTCCTGCGTGCACACATGTTCCTTGCTCCGCCGCATCAATATGCGCCATGCAATTAATGCCATGTCACGGCGAGAAGTTGACCTGCAGCTATGGACCGAGCAATTGGAGAACCACCTATTCTTCGCGGGTTGACCACGTTGAAAATCTGCGAGAGTTCACATGTTCGACGTTCTCCCGGTCGTTACAGGAGGGCCCAGGCAGTCGAAGACACCTACACCACAATGGAAGCCAGACCGTTCCACGTCTGTACCTCCGCAGACATGTGGGTAGGCTGTGAATTCGGTGACATGACGTCTATTGCGCGGCGAGGCAAACAGCCAGAATCCCCTCTCCCCTCTCCACCCTCCACTCTCACTCCGGCAAATCGGCCATGTCAAAGTTCCCCCCGGACAAGATGATGCCGACTTTTTTGCCGCGAAGGTTAACGCGGTTCTCCATGATCGCGGCCAGTGGCACAGCTCCAGAAGGTTCCACAACCAGGTCAGCTTCATCAAACAGCAGCCGGACGGCGCGAATGATGTTCTCTTCGCTGACCAACAGGATATCGTTGACCAGCTGTTGGATGATCGGGAAATTCCTCGTCCCTAAGCTGGTCAACAGGCCGTCGGCAATCGTTTCGGGCTGCACTGACGGTAGCAGTCGTCCCGACTTCCAACTGCGGTAGGCATCATCCGCTCCTTTCGGTTCCCCGGCCCAGACCTGGATATCTGGTTGCAGTGCTTTGGCGCAGATGGCGCTGCCACTCAACAGACCTCCGCCGCCAACCGGGGTGATGATCAGGTCCAGATCGGGACATTTCAGCAGCATTTCCAGAGCGGCGGTCCCCTGTCCCGCGATGATGCGTTCGTCATCGTAAGGATGGATCAAGACCGCGCCCGTTTGAGCGACAATTTGTTCGGCGGTTTCTTCACGAGCGGCGAGCGTCGGTTCACAAAAGGTGATTTGGCCACCGTAAGCGCGGACCGCATCGATCTTCATGGGTCGCGATGTTTCGGGCATCACGATGTAAGCTGGAATGCCGCGCCGCGCCGCCGCGCGTGCCAGTGCCGCCGCATGGTTGCCGGACGAATGCGTGGCGACACCGCGTGCTGCTTGCTGGTCGGACAACGAAAAGACCGCATTGCACGCCCCGCGCGACTTGAATGCGCCTGCCGCCTGCAAGTTCTCGCATTTGAGGTAAACCTCGGAGTCCAAACATTTGTCTAGAGCGGCACATCGCATCATCGGTGTGTAGCGGATATGCTGTGCGACGCGCTGATGTGCCTGACGGATTCGGAGAATATCTACTTCCATCGGAATGTCTCGTAAATGAATCCACGATCTATCGGGGCCCTATTCCAGTATCCTCGATCGCGAAGACGGCTGTCCATGGGCAAGACCGGAGGCGAGACTCTGGTTGTCTCCCACCGCACCGCGTGTTAGAACCAACGTCGCGCGGGGAGCTGCCCAGAGGTGGCCGATCGCACTTGTTTCCACTTCTGAGGGGCGTCAAGCGACATGGAACCGCCGGACCAAGCGGCCGCGCCCGGCCCGCTGTTTCTCGAGACCGAGCAGATCAAGCTGCTCCACCACGCTGCCTGCGAAATTGTCGCAGCGGCCGCCAGCGGCAGACCCAAATCGATCGCGGATTTTCCCTTGGGACGACTGACGGAACAACCGGTGGTGGGAGTGTTTGTGACACTGCGTCAGCAGCAAGAACTGCGAGGTTGCATCGGCAATTTTGCCCACTCGACACCGTTAGGGACCGCCTTGCAGCGCGCGGCGTTAGGGGTCGTCAGCCACGACCCCCGTTTTCCACCCATCACGGCCGACGAGTTGCCACGATTGACCGTCGATCTATCGGTGCTCCACACGCGGCAACTGCTGGGCGACACCGCGCCGCAGCGTGCGCTCCAGGTCGTGATTGGCCAACATGGCCTGGACATCCAATATCGTGGACGCACCGGCCTGTTGTTGCCTCGCGTGGCCGTCGATCTTGGCTGTGACGCCGTCGGATTTCTCCAGGCGGTTTGCCGCAAAGCACAGTTGCCCGAAGATACTTGGGAAGATCCCGAAGCGGTGGTCTATCGCTTCTCGGCCAACTGCTTCGGCGGACCCTTCGCGCCGTAGCGGGCCAGTCGTACTCCCACCGGGGCAAGCCCGACGGAGAAGGCCAGATTGTGGCTCAGGAAAGGTCTCGCGGTAGTGGGTCTCCGAAGCGAAGTGACCGGATCCAAGTCGCCACAGACCAACTGCGTCAATGGACAGTTTGCAGGTATTGCCAAATGGCGTTGAATTGCCGCTGAGCGTCGCCGTCGAGTATGCCGGCCACCGGGGTCGTCTTTCCGTCAGGAGAGAAACGAGGCATGGGAACTGCCGCGTCAAACTGGATCGGGTTTCCTGTCCAACGCTGATAGAAGTTGTGGCGCAGCCGCTCTTTGACATGCTGGAAGTCAATCCCTCTCGATTCGAACGGCGCCTCGGGGGGGCGACCAGGCAGGCCATGACACTGCAGGCAATTGAAGCCTTGATTCGGTTGTGTTAAGCGTTCCCCGAGCCCGACCAACTGGGAATCAATGGACGGTTGGGCATCACGCTTCCCCGGCACTCCATGCTGCGCCGCGAGTCCCTCTGTCAGCACGCGCGCATAGGCGGGAAACGCCGCCATCCGCCCGCGTTTCCAGGGCCGCGTATTATAGCTGAGCGTTCCTTCCAGCATCTGCTGCAGCCAATCGGGCTGCAATTTCTCACCGGCCCATGTCAGCGGCGGAAGAAATTCCGCCGGATGACCTTGCCCTCCCTCGTCCGCCAGAATCTCCGGCAATGTCGGCAACTGACCATCACGTCGATGACAGTTGCTGCAACGCAACCGATCAACGAACCGTTGAGCCGCTTCGGCTGGGACGTAATGCGCAAGGGACTCGCCGCCCGTCTTGAGAAAGGCGATGAGCGCGTCACGCTGTTCTTCGTTCCAGTCAAACAAGGGGGCCGAGCCCCGCTGTGAATCATCGCTTGAGAGACAGCCACGCGACATATCGCCTGGTGCGAACAGTGGCTGTGCCGAGGGGACCGGCGCTGCCGCCTCGTCCTCTATCGCATGGCAAGCCAGGCAGCCGCGATCCACGAACGCCTGTTTGCCTCGCGCCGCCTCGCCGTCGCCAACCGACGCTTCCTCAATCTTCTGTGACTTGTCGCGCAAATAAGCTGCCAAAGCAAGAGCTTCCGACGTGGACAAGCGAAAGTCGGGCATCCTTCGCCACGCGTAGTGCTCATGCGGCTTGAGCAAAAAACCGGTCAGGGCACCCGGCCGATACTTTGCGCCCACGAAATGCAGTGACGTGCGCTCGTACGGATCCTCATAACCTGGCGGCTCAAAGTGGTGGCAACCGATGCATCCCAGATCCTCATACAGCACCAAACCCCGATCAATCGCTTCCCGATCAAGCGGTGCCACGTCACTGGCTGTCACTTCAGAGCTGGATCGCAACGATTCGAGATACGCCACGATATCCGATATTTCCTCTTCACCTGCCGACTCCAGCACTCGAGGCATCGTAATGTCGTTGCGCATCGACTGTGGATCGCGAATCCAGCGCTCGATCCAACGACGACTTAATCGATCACCAACGCGTACCAGCGATGGTGAATCCATGTTGAGCTCGGGCATCCCCGCCGGGTGCTCGCCCGCGGCGTGACATCGCCCACAATGATAGGCGCCGACGAGCTCGCGGCCCGTCCGCAGCGAATTCTGACTTGCCAGTGCGGAAATCGATGCCGGGTCGTGAACCAACACCTGAGGTCGCAATAACTCTTGTACATCACCGTTGGATTGCCACAGCAAACGTACCGCTCCATGCCCATCCGCAAGTGAGGTGAGGTGCACGGATAGGTCATTTAAGCCGGCGTGCAGCGAGAGTGGACCACCGGTCACCGTGGTCGCGATGGACGCATCCGCGTGAAGCACCGGGTTCCCGTTGACTTTCACCAGCAGCCGGCCCATGAACTCTGCCTGCAATGTTACCTGCATGGCAAGATCGGACCTGATGAAACCACTCCAAGCGGCGGCAAACGGCCCGCCTGGCACGAACACCGCCGGAGTCCGACCTTGGTCCGCTCGCAGAGCGACCGTACGCACGACGCGCACCTCGGGATCGCCCTGGCTGCCACTGAGCGATGCGATCTGAAAAACCAGGCCGGGCTGCGTTTCGACACGCACCTCGCGTCGCGCTACGTCGTCAGACATCGCGGAATCCAAGCGGTCCTCAAACCTCTCCCGGACCTCCGCCGCCAGTGCCGGTAGAACGTGAACGGTGTGATCCACGACACCCGCCACGGGTGCGCCGTCCGCACCCTGGAGCTGGTACTTCAGACGCATCTGCATGCAGGGGACCATGTGGGGAATATGCAGGAAGACGCTCTGGGCGTCCCGGGAGACGGAGACGTGAGTGACTTGGACCCGGTCGCGCCCCGGCTTACCGTCCGAGACTCGGTAATCATCCGATCCGTAGTTGGCGGTCCGTTGATAGTTCCAGCGCGACACAGCATAGTGATTGCGATCGGCGGCCAGAAGCGCGTTCAGCGGCAGGGAAAAATGCAGCAGAACGCCGGTTTCGGATACCGAAACCTGATCGGGAACACGCACCGGCCGGCCGGTGTACCGCACGCGGTACAGACCGCCGGGAAGCGTCTTGTCGCTCGACCAGCCAAATAAACCGCACAGGTAAAGCATTCCGTCACGGGGATGAAATCGGCCGCGCTGAATTCCCGTCGGAAACTCGGGCATCGGCAACTGCGCAATGCCTCCCTGCCAGATGTCCCCCACTTGTTCATACAACACGCGCCACGTTTTTCCCGTGCCATAGGAAAGACTCAGCAGAGCACCTTCCAGCGGTCCCCACTGGCCGAGCGGAACCCATAACTGCTCGGTGGGTGAACGGTCCATTTCACGGTGAATCCAGCAGAGCGGAAGATCAGCTGCGTCGGCAGCCACCTGTTGAGGATTGGCCGCCATCATGTTGCCGTAGAATCCCCCTGGACGAATCCAGTTGATCCGATTCATGGGGGTCCAGTGCCCTTCCTGGTCGCAGGTCATGAACGTGCCGTCCTGATTGACCAGCAGGCCATCAGGAGCGCGAAAGCCGCGCGCAGAATGCGCGAAGCCGAGCCGTCACGACTCACCTGTATCAGCGTGCCGTGTTGCGGCACGACGGCGGGCAAGGCATGCCGAGCCGCTTTCATGTAGTAGAAATTCCCCTCCTCGTCCGTCTGCAAATCCATCGCGAACTCATGGAAGTGGTCGGTGACCTGCGCGTCGTTATTAAAATTCTCGTAGAAGTCTGTCTCTCCGTCACCGTTCACGTCGCGCAGACGCGTGATCTGGTCACGCCCGAGAACGTAAATCTGTTCATCCACGATCCTCAGTCCCAGCGGCTGGAACAAACCGCTGGCGATTCGCTGCCAGTGCAGTCTTCCAGCCCCATCGCTCAGCCCGCTGACTGACCACACATCTCCCTGCCAGGAACAGACTGCCGCCCGATCGCCGTCGGCAAAAAAATCCAATCCCCCCAGCCGCATCCAACTGCGCCACGGATTTTCTACGGGCAGCGTGAGTGTTTCGACCGCAAAAGGTCCGTCCGATTCGGCGAGCGGCGTCACCTGCGTCTCTAATGTCTCCGGCCACAATCGCGCCGCGCCTTGCGTGTAGCGAAGAAGGTCGTCAGGCCCGGCTGAGCGTGCGGCGTGGTCCACGAGCGGTTGCACTTTGGCTTGCAGGTCGAGCGGCGCGAACAGAAGTTTGAACCGCAGCGGGGCGTCGCCACGCGGGATCCGCAACTGCAGAGAGCCGTCGCCGGCGATCATCCAATCGGGACGCTCAAGCCCCACGCAAGCGACGGCCAGAGCGTGACTGGACGTTGCCGCACCTTCGCCCCGCGTTAAGACCCCGTCGTGATTTGCCCCGCTGTGATCCTGCAGGCTTCCTTCGACAAGATTGCCCAAATCCCACGCGGCGCGAAGTTCTGCGGCCAGAGCTCCTCCTGGTTCCCGGATTTCATTTTCCTGCAATCGACGCTGGTAGAAACGCACTTGTCGGATGTCGCCCAGGAACGCACCCGTTGGCTGCGGGAAATTGGGGGCGGTGTAGCCGATCCGCACGACATGGTCGCGGACCGCAGCCTTGGGCCGCAAAGACGATTGCCCCTGCAAGGCACCATCCACATAAAGACGCAGGAGACCTTGCGAGGCGTCGAACGTCGCGGCGACTTGATGCCACTGGCCGTCATTGACGCGGGATCTCGACTGCAAGGCGCCGACCCAACCGATGTCGTAGCACAAGCGACCGTCACGAATGAAGAACGTTTTGCCGTCCGGCACCCAAGGGCCGCTGCGAGCTGCCTTGGAAAAAATAGTTCCACCCTCCGTCGTACGGATGGTGGCCAGGATGGTGAAGTCAGAATTCGTCAAATCAAGGTCGGCCGCCCGGACGACCGTAAAGTGATCGCTACCGGTGAAGGTATGGAAGTCGCTTGATTCCTGGTCGGCGAAGGCGAGGCCCAGATCGCTCGGGGTCAACATGCCGATACGCAGCACAGTGCCTGAGTCCATGGACACTTCTTGCACGTGGCCGTGACATCCCGATAACGCGGCCACTTGCAAGATCAGTTCCCGGTCGCGTGCGCCGAGCTGAATTGATCGCGTGATGAGCGGTCCGCCAGCACTCTGCTCCAGACCTGGTGAGTCAAGCACCTCGGTGCCGCCAATGGTGTAGGCCAGGATCGTACGCTGCCCGTGACGAAATAGCCCCTTCCATCGTCCCCATTGCCTGCTCAATGGCCCATAGGCACGGCCGTTGACACCACGTAAACGCGAATCGTCGAACGTGCCCGATTCGGGATCCGCCCAACCCGGTCCGGCGGGATTCACGAATACGCGTCGGCCAACCAGCGACGGATGCGTGCCATGCGATCCATCGTACACGACGCTCCGCCAGTCGATCAGCCCCGTACCGGTCCAACTCGCGGCGTAACGCAGTGTGTCTGTGTCAAACGCCACGAACGCACTTCCCTCGGAAACGCCCCCCTCGCCCTTGTCCAGCCGGATCGCGATCGCTTTATAGGCTATGTTCTCGGGCTCGACTTCGATCGTCGTCGTAAGAAACGGACCATAGTCCATCTCGCGCCATGGCTGTGCGTCCACGTGCTGCGCCACAAAAAACAACAACATACAGGCTAGAATCCGTTTTGCGGCACGAAGCGTTCTCATGGAATGAATCATCTCGCGGCAAGTCAATGTATGGACCAATTTCGTGGCGTCACTGGGCGGCTGTGAATTTGCGTAACCGACGTTGCCCGGCTACTACGGTGGTCGGGCGGACGAGCACTAGCATAGTCGAAAATGGAGTGGCGTGCGCAGCCGAACCATTGCGGTGGGCCTGGATATGGAGCGGCTCAACACCTCTTGCCGATGCGAAGCGCCACGACACCAGGGGCCCTGGCTTCGTTGTTCTACACATCTGCTGTGCACGCTTCCGCTGGGCTTGTCCCAGTGGGAGCGACAACTGACGAGCTACACTCGCACCATGAGCATCATCGCTAACATCACTAATTTCTGCTCTCCGCCGGGCTCGCGAGCGGGGAAATAACGACTGTCGCCGGTGCTGAAGCGTGAAAGTCGCCGCTTCCCCCGGGACAAGCCCGGCGGAGAGCACAGGAATTGTGTGGGTGATAGGTAGCCAACCAGTTGTGATCCCACTGGGACAAGCCCGGTGGAATTCAGACTTGTGTAGAACAACGAGGGCCCTGGCCCGAATTATTCACGTAGGGTGGCTCTTCACAAACCGAACAGCTCCCCAGCAACAGCCCGTGTTGGTGCGGGCAGAAAGCGAACGAGCGAAGACCCACCAATGGCATGACGCTCGACGTTGCGGCGGCACGCACAGCGGTGCGACGTGCCATTTCTCGACGAACCGGCGATCCGCATGCTAGAATGCCAGGGTTGGCCAGGACCAGTTTCACGAATCGACCGCCGGAGACATCTTCAAATCGCTCATGTCGCAAACTGCCAAAAATGTTACCGCTGACTATTTGATGGCCATGCCGGCTGACGGCAAGCGATATGAACTCGTGCAAGGAGAGCTGCGGATGATGTCGCCAGCTGGCGGGAGACACGGACGTATTGCTCAGAAATTATTGCGGCGCTTGGGTAATTA
This sequence comes from uncultured Planctomycetota bacterium, assembly GCA_963700575.1. Lineage (GTDB taxonomy): Bacteria > Planctomycetota > Planctomycetia > Pirellulales > Pirellulaceae > JAJRVM01. Next base: position 382,932 of record CAVOYC010000012.1, read on the forward strand.
TGTTGAGCAACATGAACTAGGCGAAACCTTTGCAGCCGAGACCGGCTTTCTCCTCAGGCAGAACCCGGACACGGTCCGTGCACCCGATTTCGCTTTCATCGCTCGCTCGCGACTGGGCGACTTGGGCAACCACCCGGGCTATTTGCCCATTGCGCCTGATCTGGTGGCGGAGGTCGTGTCACCCAACGATCTTTCATCAGACGTGGAAGAGAAAGCCATCGACTGGCTGGCAGCGGGCGTCGCCGTGGTGTTGGTGGTTGATCCTCAGACCAAAACAATTCGTGAATACTGTTCCTCCACCGAAATATGCATTTACACCGAGGACTTTGTCGATCTGGATCGAGTCATGCCAGGTCTTCGATTGGACGTCTTGGAACTGTTTCGTTAAGGGTCGCCCACTCAAAGCGAGCCACATCGTCGTTGCTCCCGCGAGCCAATCGCATTGATGGAGCGTATGAAATATGAAAACTGACCCCAACAATCCCGAGATCCTGGTGCGTGTGCCAGGGGATCTTGAAGCTGCGGCCATTGTCAACGCCCTGGCCACGTTTGGCATCGAGGCCTCCACGACAGGGGGATACACGGCTGGTTTTCGCGCAGAAGCGCCCGGCCAGGTGAACGTAATCGTGAGACACAAGGACCTGCAGCATGCGAAACAAGCACTTGCCGAATTCAAGCAAGGCGAAACCGAGGTTGATTGGTCACAGGTTGACGTCGGCGAACCAGACGAACCATCGAGCAGCTGAGTGGAAAGGGGGCTGGGACGCTTTTCTCGGCAACGCAGGCGACGCACGGAAGGGAGGAAATGCCACCGCTCAATCGATGGATCCTCTAATCAATGAATGCTGGCGCAACCGAGGGGTCCACTGAAACGAAAACACCCGGCTTGAGCAGTGCGCAGCGCGGACACGCTTTCCACTGCCGCAATGGAACGCTGGTGGCCGCTTCACACTGCGTGCCCCATGCGGCGGCGAGTTAGAACGTGCTCATGTCGTGCTACCTTTTCCCTGCCTCAACACGCGTTCCCGCACACAGTGGCACGACTACTGACTGTGCAATTCCGAGTGATCGTGCCAGCTGCACCTGTTGCTTTGCTTGCGCGTTACGATCCTATTCCTTGTGGCCCGATGTAATCTTCTCCAGAGCATCCTCTACGGCCTCTCTCATTGTGGCGTCCGGCGTCGTGCTCATTTCTTTCAGCTGCGGTATGGCCGGTGTTGCCACATCGCCTAATTCCCCGAGAGTTTCGACGGTATACAGGTGAAGATCGCCGCGCAATTTGCCTCGTCCTCTATACCCCAAACAAGTCCACCACCCTTGTCATGCAACACCATGTTGACCTCATCAGCGAGTCGGCACCACAGATCACCTCCATCAGTGTCGCCTCGACATGGGATCCCAGATCAGCCACCTGCTGCCAGAGTTCGGGGGAATCGTCCAGGACCTGCCGCAGTCGGTCCAATGCTTGGGAGCATCCTTTGTTGGCCTGTTCGACCAGCGTGCATTGTCTGCGACGGGCCCGAGTTGTGGCTAGATCAGTGATTGGAGAAGGGGTAGCTGGATCCTCCCGAGCGCCAGAGATTCGATGATCGACCAGGTCACCGACCTTTTCGCCGTAATCTTGATAGAATGGATTGGTGTCGTCCTACGAAAACCGCGTTCGATGGCGGACCACCGGTTTTGCTGATGGCCTGCCGTCACATTTTGCGTTGCGGAGTCGCTCATGAAGCTCTGGCGCCGACCCCAGGCAGGTTGGTTTCGATTCAGCCTCCGCACGTTGTTGGTATGCGTCCTCTTAGTCGCCTTGTTGGTCACGAGCCTGTTTGTTTCGAAACCGCTGCGGATCTCGAAAGAGACGACCTACATTACCGAGCCGCTCAAGTCGGACGGCAAACAGGTTGACTATTTCGCCGCAGTTGAGAAAGAGACTTATCCTGACAATCTTGCGACCGAGGAAAACGGCTATCGGCTGCTCGTGCAACACCTGGGCATGTCGCCTGATAGTAAGCTGTGGCAATTCCAACAAGTCTGCACAAAGCTGGGACTCGACGCCGATTCCATCACCTCCGACCTGACCTATGAAGATGCAGACGAGTTCCTGAGGTCGTATGTCACGAGCGAGGAATACGATGAAACGATAGTCAAGAGACTTTTAGCAGAAAGGAAGCTCCATGAGTTGCCCCTTGATGGCGAGTCGAGCGAAGAGTTGACGACGGATGAGTTCATGATTGTCGAAGGAGACGAGGAGCGGCTCGGTGAAAACTTAGACGAGACGCAGGCAGATAGACTCGGGTGGGTGGTCCTCAGAAGGGTCTTCAGCCCCTGGACCCTTGAAGATCTGCCGATGATGAAAGTGTGGCTCAAGAGCAACAGTCCTGCGCTTGATCTGGTGGGCGTGGCGATCCGAAAGCCGACATTCCACATTCCCTTGACTCGCCAGAGCGAGAACGACCGCTTGTATTCATTGCCGATGGCCGACATGCAACAGATGCGGATGTTCGCTCGGGGGCTCGCCACTCGTGCACAATATCGCATTGGAACGGGCGACATAGATGGGGCCATCGACGATATTGTCACGTGCAAACGGCTCGGCCGCCACTTCGGGCACGGTGCGTCGCTTGTCGACTGGCTTGTTGGCATTGCCATTGAAGGGATTGCCGATAGCATCGGTCTTGCAGGGTCACTAGAGCACCCCCCAACAAAGGTCCAGCTAGAGCGATTCGTGCGCGAGCTTGATGGACTTCCACCGGCGGCAAAACTCGTGGAGAAGATGCGTTTTGAGCGATACTTAGGGCTCGATGTCCTGCAAGGGATGTCCCAGGGCGATGATTCGTTCGATGAACTCTTTGGCGAGTCTCTGTTTCTAGAACGTTACCTCAGCTGCGACTGGAATATCGCTGCAAGGCGGTTTAACGAGCATTTTGACTCGATCATTGCCAGCGGTGTCGAACCGTCAGAGCCGTCTCTCAGCCCGATGTTCATTATCTCGCGTCGCGCTCGCTCGAGGATGATCGGCGACAAGTATAGCGCCCTGATTCTCCCTGCCGTGGATGCTGCGGAAGAGGCGTCCAACCGTGCCCGATGCCTCGAACAGTTACGGCGCATCTCGCTGGCCATGCTGCTCTACGAATGCGATCACGGTACGCTGCCACCTACCTACACGGCTGATGCAGCGGGCAACCCCTTGCATTCATGGCGCGTGTTGTTGCTGCCGTACTTGGGGCAAGAGAAGATCTACGAAAGGATCCGGCTCAACGAACCGTGGGACAGCGATTACAACCAGCAATTCCACGACGAAGACGTGGCCTTCTACCGCTGCCCCAGCGTGGAAACGGCAAAACCTGGCGAGACGACTTACTCGGTTGTCGTTGGCCCCGATATGCCTTTCGAGGGGGGTGAAGGCAAGGAGCTGGCCGACTTTGGCCCAGACAGCGAAGACATGATCCTGCTGGTCGAACGTGCAGTGCCCGTCTGCTGGATGGAACCCGCAAAAGAGGTCTCTCAAGCAGAAGCCGACGCGGGCGTCAATGTTGAATACGACCCGATCACCGGTGCGAAAACACCCGTAAACGGCATCGCGAGCCCGCACCCCACTGGCGCAAATGTTGGCCTCCGTAACGGCTCCGTACGGTTCATTACGGAAATGCTGCAACCAGAAGTCTTTCGTAACTTGTTGCGTGGCACGAACGCCGTCGATGACTACTGAGCCATCTGCTCGCACGGTAAGCAGTTGACCAATCCAAGACCCTTCGTCATCTAGCGATTTCCGGCTTCCCAGTCCCTGGGCCCCTATGTCACACGCGGGCCCCACCAGACGAGAAACACGCGCCAGCCTCCTCGTACCGACTGCGTGCCGGCTACGTTCAGCTTCGACACCTCACCATCCGGCGCCGGAATGCTGATGATCCCCGTTGACGCAGATGACTGACGGCCCCCTTCGCAAATGAAGCCGAAAAGGCACTTCCACCAGCCCGCAATCAAATGCGTACTTGAGGACGGCCCTCATGCGTCGCGAGTAGCCGTCCTTGGTGTGTGGGCTAGAGCCAGGAGCAGATCACTGGAGTTTCTCCAGGTCAGCCAGGGATACGTCAGTCAGCAGGGTGTACTTGCCGAGGGTTTCTACCAGGTGACGGGTGGACTTCTCACAGAGCGTAAAGGAGGACTTGGTTAATTGTCCGTCATCACGCTTCCGCTGCTGCCGGAAGAGGTATCGATTGGCCAATGCCTTTACCGTCGGCTTATTCGGATCGGGATCCTTGCCTTCTGTTAGATCGGCAAGAATTCTCAGCCACCTGAAAAGCGCCCTGTCGTAATTGGTTCCCCGATAGTAGAATCGTCCATGGTACTTTTGCACTCTTAGCCATGCGCTTCCAGAGTTCTGCGTTGGACTTGGCTTTTCGTTCCTTCACCCGTGTTTTCCTCCGGTGTAGTGACTTGGCCGTGGCAGCCGCCGGAACCGATATCAGCGTAAAGTGTGTCGAGGCGGGGGATACACATGAAATTTGGCACAAAGCCAAAAATCGGATATAATCACTTCCACGAAGCGTTTTATGAATACCCCAGCGGGTGTAGTTCAATGGTAGAACACAAGCTTCCCAAGCTTGATACGGGGGTTCGATTCCCCTCACCCGCTCTCTTTTTCCCAGCCTGACACGCTCGGCAAGCCCCGATTTCCGAAGCGCACGGGCTGGGTCGTCTCGACGGCTCGGGAGTGTCGGTCGTTCGCAGCCTCAATAGGCTTCGCCCTAAGGAACCGGGGAAAAATAACTTCCCAATTTGCTAGTCCCTCACCCTACCCTCTCCCCAAAGGGGCGAGGGAACTAGGTGAAGTTAGTTTTCCCCCCGATCCTAAGCCCTCCGGCACACCATCACATCCCCCTGCCACACCCATCCTCCCTAGCCACCCAGACATTCCATATTCACCTTGCCGCGACTGGGCCACTGCGATTAGACTCCGCCACCTTATCCTGCCCGGCGGTAGAGGATCCCTCGGCCGATCGATCTCGGCCCCGTCGCGCAGCTCGTCTATCATGGCATCGCGATGCACGGAAGCGGATCGGTTGGCATATGTTCGCAGTGACACTCGTTCTGGCGATCAGCAGTTTGATGGCGGCTGGGCCGGACACGGTCGTGGTCAGTCCACCCGACTACTTGGACGCCCTTGGTCCTTGGGTCGCCCATCGCACGACCCAAGGGCATCGTTTGGTTTTCGTCTCGAACGCGGGAACGGCGGTGGAGATTCGCGACCGGATCCGACAGTATGCGAAAGGGGGTACGGTCCGTTCTATTCTGTTGGTTGGCGACGCGGAGCCGGCAGCGGTTCTCGATCCGCGTGTTCGCGCCCGGTCGATCCCGGCTTTTATGGCGGAAGCGCGAGTCAACGTGCGATGGAATTCCACGCCGGAATTGCCTACCGACAACTGGTACGCCGATCTCGACGACGACGGTGTGCCCGACCTGGCGATCGGTCGGCTGCCGGCCGACAGCCCGCAGGAACTGGCGTTGATGGTGCAGAAAATCATTCTGTATGAATCCCAACGTCGTCCCGGACCCTGGTGTCAGCGCGTAAACTTCGTGGCCGGGATCGGAGGCTTTGGTCCGTTGCTCGATCCGATTGTCGAGTTGGCTACGAAGAAGTTTCTCACGGACGGAATACCGGCCGAATACCGGACGACGATGACGTACGGCAGTTGGCGCAGTCCGTTTTGTCCCAGCCCGTACCAGTTCCACGAGACGACCATCGAGCGGTTCAATGAAGGCTGTCTGTTCTGGGTCTACATTGGCCATGGCTATCCGTATCAACTGGATCGCGTACGAGTTCCCGGCAGGTCGCACCATATTTTGAGCATTTCCGACATCCCGAAACTCGACAACTACCATGGTGTCCCGATCGCCATTTTTCTGGCCTGTTATACCGGCGCCTATGATCAACCCTACGATTGTCTGGCCGAACACATGCTGCGAACCCCTGGCGGACCGGTAGCTGTGTTTGCTGGGTCGCGAGTCACCATGCCGTACGCCATGGCGGTGCTGGGAAGTGGCTTGATGGACCAGTACTTTCGCCAGCGGACCGCGACGCTCGGCGAGATTATTCTGAATGCCAAGCGCCAAATGGTCGTTGAATCCCCGGAGAGGACGGACCGAAAATTACTCGATTTACTGGCCAGGGCGGTCAGCCCCGACCCGCAGCTGTTGGATGCCGAACGACGCGAGCACGTTCTGCTGTTCAATCTGCTCGGCGACCCGTTAATGCGCATGTACTATCCACAAGAAGTCGATTTGGACATCACCGACAAGGCGATGGCCGGAACACACTTGGAGATCCGTGGCACGACTCCGATATCTGGCACGGGGATGGTCGAGCTGATCTGCCGGCGAGATCACATGCGGATAGATCCGCCACCGCGGCACCGTTATGAAAACACGCCGAAGCTACTCAACGCCCTGAACCGGACCTATGCGGAGGCCAACAATCCGTGCTGGTCGCAACGACGGATGTTGGTCACCCAAGGTGACTTTCTGACAGCACTGAAGATTCCACTCAACGCGCGTGGCGCGTGCCACGTGCGCGTATTTGTGGAAGACGAGTCGGGTCAACTGTATGCTCTGGGCGCTCACGATATCGATATTACCGCCCCGCGCACGGCCGCGCTCCCCGTGCACGCCTCGTTACAGGATCAGGGTGCTGATACTGGCGCGACAGTGCGTGCGTCAAACACCCGCTCAGACACTCGCCGCTAACGTCTGCGGATTGTCTGAGTCTGCTTCTCGGGGCGTCATCTTCAAACTGGACCATTGACGTGATTTGAGTTATATAGTCTTCGGATGCGGCTGGCGATCAAATCCATCAACCACCATTCGGGCAACAGCAAGACGATAGCACCGACGAACTGCACGATGACGCGAAGGCGGTCAACGTCCATCGCCGCCGGCACCAGCAGCTCGTAGAACGCCGTGACAAGAGCTCGATTGATCACCAGCAGCAGACAGGTCACCGCACATGCCAGAATCAATAGACCGCAGCCCGTGCGTCGCCTTCTTGGATCCCGCACGTGGCTCATGACGACGTGATTCCCGGTGGCAGCGTGAGCGGCGGATACGGAATGACCGTGGCAAGCAACAGCGTGACCACCAGGCCGGTCACCGCCAGGACGACGAGTGCCACGGTCCACGACTTCAAGGCCTCGACTTCCGTCAATCCGCTCATCTTGGCAAAAATCCAAAAACCGCTGTCGTTCATCCATGATCCGACCAGCGATCCAGACCCGATGGCCGTAGCGAGATACACCGGGTGAAATCCCAACGAACTCGACGCCGTCACCCCGGCCAGCATGGCGGAACCGGTGATCATCGCCACCGTGCTGGATCCCTGGGCGATCTTGAGTACCGCCGCCACGCTGAAGCCCAGCACGAGGATCATGAGCCCGGAGGCACCATAGCCCGAAAAGACAGTCTCAATTGCCGGCCCTACCTTCGCCGCTTGCAGCATCGCTCCAAACGCACCGCCTCCGGCGGTAATCAGGATGATCAATCCACCACTCATCAAAGACGTCTCAATGACATGCGCCAATTCCCGGCGTGTCAGGTTGCGTTGCGTAAGAAGCGTCACCAGCGCGATCACGGCCGACAGCAGCAGCGCAAAATTCGCATTGCCCACCACGGCACTGATAGCTTGAGCGGTTTGCAGCCATGACGGGCTGCTCGGCGTGACCTGGATCCAGTTGAATATCGTGTTGCCCGAAATCAGAAAGACTGGCAGAAGTACTGGTGCCACAGAGAGCCAGAGCGGCGGGAGCTGGTTGTCCTCCAACGGCTTGGGCTCCGGTTCCGACCCGATACTGCGCATCGGGGTTGGCATCAACCGATCGGCCAGCATGGCAAACAGAAGTCCGGCAACGGCCGCGGGCAGCGCCACGGTGGCTCCCACCATCATCATCACGCCGATGTCGATCTTCAGCTGCGCGGCCATGACGAGCGGTCCTGGCGTCGGGGGGACCAACGTATGGGTAATGGCGCCTCCCACGCCAATCGCCAGCACGTACAGCAGAAAATGCACGCCCGTCTTGCGGTGCAGGGAGCGGGCCAAGGGGACCAGCAAATAGAACACGGTGTCAAAGAAAACGGGGATCGCCAGAAAGAAACCGCTTCCCATCAACGCAATCGGGGCCTGGTTCTGGCCGCAGAGGCGCAGAAATGCTCGTACGATCCGATCGGCCGCACCGCTGTCGAGCATACATTTGCCGATCACGGCAGCCAGTGCGATCACGATGCCGATCTTCCCCGCCGCGTCGCCAAACGCCACCGCCACTCGCGATATCTTGTCGCTCAGCTCCCCTTCGGCCAACAGGCTGACCACCATCGCCGCGGTGATCAATGCCAGGAAGGCATTGACCTTCATGCCGATGATCAGCCCCAACACGATCAGGATGCCGACGGCCAGCACAAACAGGGGCCACACAACACTCATTTCCGCGCGGACTGTGTATTCGCGGAACACAGTTTCCGTCGTTGTTTCGCCGCCTGACGCCGACGGCTCTTTCATCTCATCGGATGCAGCGGACGGCACCGCCGAAGGAGCGGGCTGGGCAGCCGTCATGCCTGAGGCGGAAGCCCCGACGATGCAAGCACCGAACAGTAATGATGTCAATGCAGTACGCCAACTCACGGGCTTCTCCTCCTGTTATGTGCGACCACATACGCCTGTTTGTCTGGATTCTCATGGACGCCTGCGGGCATCCCTGCGAATCCACATCCAAGTCGGGCAGCTGCCGTGCCCAGTGCGGCCCCCCGCCGGAGCCGTTCACCGTCGCGCCCTCCCCGCTGCTCTCGGATAGCCGATTCGCTGCCACAATCGGCGGCCTGTCGCCGTCGAGAACCTGCTTCCAACGGCCCCAACTTTGGCGGCGCGAAACCGCTCACAGAGCATCGCATAGACTCAATGGCCAATCAAGTCGCGGCGCGCGTCAACGTGGCGGTCCGATCCGCCACCGGGGCGGGGGGTTGATGAGGTGAGGGGGTGAGGAGGTGAGGAGAGGGCTGAGGGAAACGGTGGCTGGCCGACAGACGGGGGCCAGAAAGTGTGTCTTGGAGCTCGTCTCGTTTGAAGCTATCATGTCGGCGTAGCAACGTGACCTGGCGACCTGAGAAAGGGCTGAGCGATGAGCGATTTTCGCACGGAACGAGATTCGATGGGTGAGGTTCAGGTCCCGGCAGCGGCCTACTACGGTGCCCAAACCCAGCGCGCCGTGGAGAACTTTCCCATTTCGGGTTGGGAATTGCCGGCCGCGATGATCCACGCCATGGGACTGGTGAAGTATGCCTGCGGTGTCGCCAACCGTGAGCTCGGCAAATTGACCGGCAGCGGCAAGAATCCGCTCCACGACGCGCAAGTGGACGCGATGTTGCGTGCGTGCCGCGAGGTGGCGGAAGGAAAGCTGGACGGCGAGTTCCCGGTCGACGTTTTTCAGACCGGTTCGGGGACCTCCAGCAACATGAACAGTAACGAGGTGATTGCGAATCGAGCCATCGAGTTGATGGAAGGAGATCGTTTCCGTCCGGAGAAGCCGATTCACCCGAATGATCATGTCAACATGGGGCAAAGCACCAACGACACATTCCCCACCGCCATTCACGTGGCCGTCGCTCAGCAGATCAAGAGCGACTTGCTGCCTGCCCTCCAACGCCTGGCCGACACCCTGTCGCAAAAGGCCAAGGACTGGGACCAGGTTATCAAGATTGGGCGCACCCATTTGATGGATGCCACCCCTCTGCGACTGGGCCAGGAAGTGGGCGCCTTCGCCCGTCAGATGGAGCTCTCGTGCCGCCGGGCCGAACAGGCGATCGAAGCGATCCTGGAATTGCCAGTGGGTGGTACGGCAGTCGGGTCGGGAATCAACACGCATCCGGAATTTGGCAGCCGAGTCGCCCGCGTGCTGGCCGAGGAGACCGGAATTGCTTTTGTGGAAGCAGCGGATCATTTTGAAGCCAATGCGCAGCGTGACGGGCTGGTCGCCTGCCACGGCCAGCTGCGGACCATTGCGACGACGCTGTTCAACCTGGCCAATAACATCCGGTGGCTTGGCAGCGGTCCTCGTTGCGGGTTTTACGAAATCAAACTGCCGACGCGTCAGCCGGGCAGCTCCATCATGCCGGGAAAGGTCAACCCAGTCATGTGCGAAAGCCTGATGCAGGTCGCTGCCCGTGTCCTGGGAAACGATCAGACAGTCACCCTGAGTGGCGCGGCGGGCGGGCAATTCCAGTTAAACATCATGATGCCGATTATGGGGCACGCGACGCTGGAAAGCGTGCGACTGATGGCCTCCGCCACGCGCGCTTTTGTCGACTTTTGTGCCGCCGACATGGAAGCCAATGCGGAATCATGTGCGGCAAGCGTGGAAGAGAGCCTGTCCATGGTCACCAGCCTCAATCCGTTGATCGGCTATGAAAGAGCGGCCCAGCTGGCGAAGGAAGCTTTTCATACCGGTAGGACGATCCGCGAGTTATGTCGCGAGCAAGGCATTTTGCCCGAGGCGACACTACAGGAAGCGCTCGACCCGATGAGCATGACTCGGCCGCACGCATAAGGAACCAGGTCGCGGCAGGAACGAGATTACAGTTTGCCTGGTGGCAGACGAGGTCCCTGCGGGGTCGTCCTCACAGCCAGCTCTGCCCGAGAAGAGGAAACCGAAGCAGAACACCGCGAAACGGCGATTTGTTTCGCGACGCGTCAACCGAGGACGGGATACCGAGGGTATTCCCAACGCAACCCAGTGCCTGATGGCCACACTTTTGCGGAGACTTTGACATGGTGGTTAAGTCGTCTCGCCCCCTGCATGTTCTCTGGACATGTTTCTTGTCTGCAGTGAGTTTGGAAGTCGCCGTGGGACTGGTGACATGCGGCCTCAATCTGACTTCTCTGGCCGCCCAAGATACTACGGAAACACTGGGGAACGAATTGCTCAACGAAGCTCGGGCGGCCAAAACCCTGGCCGAGCAGAATCGCGTGCTGGAGAAGTTCGAGAAGCTGCGGAACACACAGATTAGTGAGCCGCTGAAGGATTATCTGATCGATCTCCAGGCGTGGCTCCTGCACCAGCGAGGTGAAACCTTCGTCCAGCAAGCGGCCCAGGCCAATTCGCAGGGGGACCGTCAAGCCAGTCGTCAACTGGACGCCAAAGCGATGGAGGATTTTGACGCCGCCATCACCCTGGATCCCAAACGCTGGAAATCGTATCACCATCGCGGCGTCTGTTACGCGCTCTCAGGCGATTTCGCGGTGGCACTGAGCGATTTCTCGAAGACGATCGAACTGCGGCCGGAATACGAAAGTGCCTGGTTCAACCGGGGCGAGATCTACTACGAGATGGGGCAATTTGCCAAGGCAGTGGCCGACTATGATCAGGCCATTGCATTACAGCCCAAAGATGCCGGCTTCTACACCAGCCGCGGCCACGCCTATTTCCAGTTGCGACGTTTCCGTCAGTCGCTCGATGACTACGGGCGGGCCGCGACGCTCGATCCGCAGAACCCTGAGTGTTATGCCAATCGCGGTGATGCGCTGCGGAGCCTCGGTCAGTGGGAAAAGGCCGCTGACGACTTTCGCAACGCAATCCGACTCGACAAAACCTACGGCCGCGCTTATCAGAGTGCCGCCTGGCTGATGGCCACCTGCCCCGATCCCCAGTTCCGTAATCCCGACCTGGCCGTACGATCGGCGCAAAAAGCGATCGAATTGGAGGACAGTGCCGAGTACATTTATCTGGATACACTGGCTGCCGCCTTGGCGAATAACGGACAATTCGATGAGGCACAGAGGGTCCTTCGTCGCGCCATCGAACAAGCTCCCAAGGAGAACGTCGCACCCCTTCAAGAGCGTCTGAAACTCTACCGCGCGCGGAGGCCTTATCGCCAGGAAGTTGGTGCCACCGCGCAGCGTGCGACGCAGCGTTCTAAGCGGTCCTGAGCCGGGAGGGAGTCGATACGATGCGATCGGGGAAGCGGGCTGCCCGCGCCCGACATTGCTGCTTACCAAAGTGTCCAGTCGTGCCACACCAGCACGTAGACACCTAACATGCCATTGGTCACGGCATGGGCCAGCACGCAATCCCAGATATTCTTGGTGCCCGCGTACAGCAGAGTGATGAGCGAAAACCAGATGGCGGCCGCCAAAGGTTCCGCCGGATGGGCAAGAACTCCGTACACCGTCGCAATCACAGCGGCGCTCCACGTCACGGTCCCCAAAGGAATCGTCCACCATTGCGGCTTCAAGAAGAACCGCATCACAAACCCGCGGAGAAAGAACTCTTCCATCAGCGGCACGATCACCGCCAAGCCCACAAATCGAACGGTCAGAAATGCCACCATTGTGACCGGGGCGCCCGCGAATGCCACGAAGGGATTTAGTGCGGGACGGTCCCCCATGGTCGTCCAATCTGCCAAGCCGACTGCCGTAAGCAGTTGGTCTTCAAGTTTGAGGCGGCAAATGAGAATCCAAGCCACCCCCCCAACGGCGCCTACGACCACCGCCAGCCAACTGGCGTGCATCCGGCTCGACCTCCAAACGGGAAACACCATCAGTATGGCAATCGATGTGGCGACGATCCGCAGCACGTAGGCCAGCGGGTAGCTCAGGAGCGGTTCCGCCGGTAGTTCGGCCTGCTCGGGAGAGGCCGCCGAAGCGGACCCGCCTGGGGTCGCGACGGCGTCGGCGGCCGAGGGGCCAGCAGGCATTTCCGGCTCGAGTAGGCCCATCAGCATGAAGACCGCAAAAGGCAACACGTATGGTATCCAATGATGGCGTTGGAGCATGCCCGCCCAGAGAGAAAGGGTCGTCGTGTGTGGGAATTCCGGTGTTACGGTGTCTGCTGATTCACTCACGGCCAGTGCAAGTCCCAAAATGGCAAGAGAAACGGTGAAGTTGTCCGACCTCGTTAACGAGTTATATACGCCAAGAGGTCAAAGAAAACATGCTCCAATGGAGACCTCGGAAAAAGTAGGGCCTGGCTGCCGAACGGGACCTCGAGGCGGCAAATTATCTGCCATTTCCTCCCCGTCTCATCGCCGACGACGCTTGCCAGGTCCCGTTCGGCAAGCGGGACCTACTTTGCGGCGAGTCATGTCAGTATTTCAGCATGCTCAAAGAGGCCTTCAAAAACGTCAGGATCCTCAGGACCAATGGTCAACTGTGGCAGGCACCGACGGCAAGGGGTCACTCCGCTGGGCATCGGTCACCAAAAGTGTACTCCAAATGACCGGCCTCGTACCTCCGGGTAGACCAATCCGTGCCCCTAACCCTGACTTTCGTCGTTTCTGACCTTTTCCGCCCGGGGAAATGGAGTAAGATAGCAAGCGTGGTGTGCAAGACGAAAATCCTCTATGGAGCGTCTGCGCAGCCCTCACCGCGACGCGGCATCTGCCCTCATTCCCGGCATGAAGCGCGAGCGGTTTGAGCCTCACCAACCCGATTGGAGTCCGGGGTTGAGTGACGAGACACGCGTCCGCGGAGCCCTTCGCCAGCCACGTTAGCTGGGTGCGGTTTCGCTGCACCGGGCTGCCAGCGCGCGACCCCGCGCCGGGCTGCCGACTGGCTCCCGTTCGTAGTGACGACTTTCCGCAGAACGATCCGCGTCTGCATCGTGCCTGGTTCACCGCTTCCCGCGAGGAGGGTGTATCCAGCCACGGGGCGGACGACAGCCATACAAACCGACGTGTAAGTCACATAGAGAACAATCAGCAGAGAAACAGACAAGGAAGCGGGAAATCGTCGTAGCGGGCATGTGGCGACGACAACTGTGCAGAGAGCAGGTGGACCATGAACCTCAACCTCATCCGGAACATCGGGATTTCCGCCCATATTGACTCGGGCAAGACGACGCTCAGCGAACGGTTCTTTACTACACCGGCCGCATCCACAAGATGGAGGAAGTCAAAGGGAACGGATCGGGTGCCACCATGGATCACATGGAACTGGAGCGAGAACGGGGCATCACGATCACCAGCGCCGCGACAAGTGTCCTGTGGGATAACCATCGCATTAACCTGATCGACACGCCCGGACACGTCGACTTCACCGTCGAGGTGGAGCGGAGTTTGCGAGTCCTGGATGGCGCTGTGCTGGTATTGTGTGCGGTGGGAGGAGTCCAGTCGCAATCGATCACGGTCGATCGCCAGATGAAGCGGTACCACGTTCCTCGCCTGGCGTTCATCAACAAGATGGATCGCACGGGTGCGAACCCCGTGCGTGTCTGCCAGGAAATGCGAGAAAAGCTGGGTGACGACGCGATCCTGATGCAGTATCCGATCGGAGCAGGTGAGTCGTTCGCGGGGATCATTGATCTCGTGACTCAACGAGCCCTTTACTTCGACGGGTCGAACGGGGAAACCATCCGCCAGGCTGCAATCCCGGACGAGCTTCAGGAAGAGGCCGCATCGGCGCGGGCACAAATGCTTGAGTCCCTGGCCATGTACAGTGACGAGTTAATGGAGTTATTGTTGTCCGAAGAAGAAGTTCCCCACGAACTGATCTACACCATCACGCGTGCTGCCTGCCAACAACAGGACGTGACACCCGGTTTTTTTGGGGACCGCGTATCGCAACAAGGGCGTACAAACACTCCTGGATGCTGTGGTGCGATTTCTGCCGTCACCTTTGGCACGTGAAATTTCGGCGCGCAAAGTGGAGATCCCGGAAGAATTGGTCCCCCTGGCTCCTGATCCCGACGGCCCCTTCGTGGGAATGGCATTCAAGATCGTGGACGACCCCTACGGGCAATTGACCTTTTTGCGCGTTTACCAGGGACGGATCGAAAAGGGCGAGATGTATTGGAACCAGCGGACGGGCAAGAGGGATCGCTTCAGCCGCATCGTGCGGATGCACGCCGACAAACGCGAAGAAATAGACACGGCGACGGCTGGGGATATCGTGGCGGTGATGGGTATCGACTGTGCCAGCGGCGATACCTATTCCGACCGGCCCAATTTCTGCTCGCTGGAAAGCATGTTTGTGCCCGAGCCGGTAATCCAGGTCGCCATCTCGCCGTCCAACCGCGCGGATGCAGATCGCTTGGGCAAAGCGCTGGCTCGCTTCCGAAAGGAAGATCCGACCTTTCGCGTGAAGACCGATCAAGAAACAAACGAGGTACTGATCGCCGGTATGGGTGAATTGCACCTCGACATTTACGTCGAGCGGATGCGGCGCGAGTACAAAGTGGCTGTCGAGGTCGGCGCACCCAAAGTCAGTTATCGTGAATCACCTACACAGCCGGTTGACTTCAACTACAGGCACAGAAAACAGACGGGAGGTTCCGGGCAGTACGCCCACATCGTCGGCCGCCTGGAACCACTCGAAAACGAAATGGAATCCGATCTGGTGTTCGAAGAGCACGTCGTTGGAGGGAGGATTCCCAAGCAGTACATTCCATCAATCGAACGTGGATTCCGCGATTGCATTGCCAAAGGGCCCGTGGCGGAATTCCCCGTGGTGGGAATGAAAGTCGATCCTGAATGACGGCTCGTATCACGAGGTGGACAGCAGTGACAAGGCGTTCCAAATCTGCGCTCAAGGCTGCTTTCGTGAAACGTTCCCCAAGACCCGCCCCGTCTTGCTGGAACCGATCATGAGGGTCGACGTCGAGTGCCCTGAGAACTTTCAAGGTTCCATCGTCGGGGACATCACCAGCCGGCGAGGAATCATCCTGTCGACCGAAATGCGCGAAAGCAATGCGCAGGTCGTGGCCGAGGTGCCGTTGTCGGAGACATTCGGCTATGCCACCGATCTCAGAAGCATGACACAGGGACAGGGCACTTTCACGATGGAATTGGCTCGCTATCGCCGTGTCCCGGCGGCCCTGCAAGAGGCCATTATTGCCGAAAAGAAGGATTCGCAGCTGGTCGGCGCGCCGCTAGGGGGTCGGAGCTCGTCGCGCCCCAAACGGCTCGGCGAGCGGTGCACACCCTCGTGATCGGCCCGTCCCGAATCGAGGGACTTTAAGGTGCTCTGCCGCCCCCTGGCGATGGGGTAGCACCTATGCAGATTCCGCATATTCGCTGCAAGTGTGTGGCAGCCGTCCACACCACCCCTCCTTGCGGGTGCGCGAAAGGCGATTCTCAAGCCAACATCCCGCTCGCTGGCCTATCTTTGAATGGCAAGCATTGGCATACTCCCCACTTCTCGGCGGACTCAGAGTAACGCCGTCCAATGACGCCAACCGAAACTAGACGAATAGGCCAATTAGTGAGCCGCGCCGTCAACACGGGCGGCCGAAACGCGGAGATGAAAGTCCCATGCAGCAAGCTGTGTTACAAAAGTGGGAATACCACGTCGAAGAAATGGCGAACCTGAGTGCGGTCCGCCAGATGCTGTCTCGCTTGGGCGAGGAAGGTTGGGAACTGGTAAGTGTCACGGGCGGCAGCAGCGGCGACTCGCCAGGCCCTGTGAAGACATTACGAGCGCGAAAAGGGGACGCCTATTGTGCGTTCTTCAAACGCCCCGGTTGCTGAGACTCGAGTCGAATACGTTGACGCGTGAGAAAGGAATCTCGAAATATGTCCCTGTTTTCCTTGGCCCGCAGTGTATGTAGGCAACTCCCTCGCATCGCGCGACAAAGGGCTTTCTGGCGCCGCCCCAAGCTCGTCCCGTTGACATTCGAAGAAGTGAATCGTCAGCGACATGAAATCGACGGCTTGAAATTGGATCGCACACCCTGCAAATGCTCGCAATGTCGCCGTGCACGTGCCCAATCGAAGGCTGCCGCCTTCGATAAGGCCCAAATTCAGCCAGCTGCCGCCGTCAGTTTCCCGCAACATGATCGGGAAGCAGGCTAGGTGTTGCGGCCCGAACGCGTTACGCCTCCGTGCGCGATGACTACGGGCCTGCCGAGCGACACCTGTACCGCCAAACTCACGCCGCGTCTCGGCCGAACGGCCTCTCACGTCGTCAGGGGCGGTGGCGCGTGCAGCAGGTTGTTCCACTGGTCCCTCAGAACCTGACTCGAATCGTCTCGCCCTGCCAGGAATCCCCGCAGGCGGGCGCGCCGAATCACCCCTTTCTCCATGCGGCCGCGAAAATAGGATACGCGAGAGTTGGCCAGGTGCCCTTCGGCGTTACAAAACACCTCGGCATGCGAGGCGTCACCCGGATCAACAATCTGCCCAAACACGAACGGTTGCGCCACGAGTTGGAAGACGAGCGCACAACCGGATGCCGAGATCTCGATCATCGCCGGGCGACTTGTTAACAGTTCTCCTCGCGCTTCGTTGGAGTCGCCGGGTTCACACAGTGCGTGACAAGCGTCCGACCGCATCACACACTGGACCGTCACTTCAGAGCTGCTGTCGAGAAGTGGTGTCTGTGTCGACACGAGGGTCTCGAAGATTACCGCGGTGGAGGAGGGGACTTCGTCGCCGATGCGCCAGAGAAACTCCGGACACACCAGCTGCTTACGCGTGTCCGCATAGGTGGCGACCAGGTCCGGACCCCGTGTATAAACATTATGAAGTTCGAGGGTGGAACCGAGCGCGGTCGCCTGCAAATGCATCTGCATCAACGACGCCCCAGCAAGAGGTTGCCCTCGAAAGGAAACTTCAACGAGTCCCCGGTCGGGTCGGCCTAAGTCAATGTAGGCTTGGAGCTGTTCAGACTCCCAGTGCGCTGAGCATCCATCGAGAAACCACATGACTTACTCCGTGCCACAGAACAGAGTCACTGTTTCGCTGTGTCGCCTCGCTGCGAAACCAAACGAAAAAACCCCGCCGCACGCAGCTAGGCGTAACGGCGGGGCCGGAACAGAGAAGAGGCCGGTTTCACCCCGCAGGGCAACAATAATGAATGAAAACAACCGCTGCGAAGTGCGCGTCAGCCACCTCGCTTGAATGAACTTACCCTGATAATACCAGGATCAAGAGTTATGTCCATAGTTTGGTCGAAAAATATCAGGTTTTGCCTGGCCTCTAGGGACGCTCATTTCGCTCTACCGATGATCAACGGCCTGGTTTCCCGCCTTGCGGGAAACCGCACATTAACCCGCGCCGCGGCGTCAGACCCACCCGGGCGCCCATATCTTCACGAAACACTATAATCGCCATGGTTTGCCAGCCGCGACTTTGCCTCCCTCCAGCGTGGTACATTGTGCCGAGCGGGCGTGCGAGTGGCGGGCAATCGGTGGAAAAAAATCGTCCTCAGATGGCTGAGGCGTTCCGCCGCAGATCGGCGGCTGGAAGCCGCCGCCACGGGGACCAAGCTTTCGACCGATCACCAGACAGCCGTCTCGGCCTCTCTCGGTGGAGAACGAGCGAACAGAGCGCGAGGAGAGACACGACTTGCTCGACACACACTACGGGTTTCGTGACGAATTCGGGTCCAGGCGCATCGTCAGATGACTCTTGAGAAAGACGCGTTATGACACACTTTATGGATGTTTGTCGGCAAGCCGCAGCCGCCGGTGGACAAGTGCTTCTCGACCTGCGGGGACACGTCAATCCTCGTGAAAAAGCTCCTAAGGATCTCGTCACCGAAGCGGACTTCGCGTCACAGGAGGCGATTTATAGCATCGTCTCCCAGGCTTTTCCGGACCACGGGTTCGTGGGAGAAGAGGGGCCGGCCCCCGTGAGGAAGGAAGCGTCGGCTCCACAGCCTGAAGATCCCGAATACTGCTGGGTGGTAGACCCTCTGGACGGCACTCTCAATTATGTCCACCAACTTCCGAACTACTCGGTGTCGGTGGCCTTGCGACGCGGCGGTCAAGTCGTATGTGGAACGGTGTTCGATCCCGTCCTCCAGGAGTGCTTCTGTGCCGAATGGGGACAGGGAGCAACGCTTAACGGTCACCCGATCCGGCCCAGTACGTGTGAGCAAATGGATCGGGCACTTGTCGCTGCCAGCCTTCCTGTGGACATTCCTCGTGATTCTTTGGAAATAGCTCGTTTCATTGAGGTGATGCACACGGCACAGTCGATTCGCCGTTTGGGTTCCGCAGCTCTGAACCTGTGTTACCTGGCCATGGGCCGTTTGGACGCATATTGGGCGATGTGCGTAAAGACTTGGGATGTGGCAGCCGGACAGCTGATTGTGTGCGAGGCGGGGGGGACGGTCACTCGTCCAGACGGCAGTCCCTTTGAACTGGACCGACCGCAGTTCGTGGCGGCGGCGACGGGGCAGCTGCATAGCGAGCTGATTGACGTTTTGCGGCGAGCCCACAGGTAGAGCCCGCAGGTGGGTGGTGGGAACGTAGCAGTGTTACTGAATAAGCGGAGTGAATCGGGCGCGGGACCGAGCGAGACATGGCGTTGAGTGCCCGGCGGTAGGCCTTCCAGCTGGCAACGCTTTGGTGCGAGCGGATTTTTCTTGGCCAATTGACGGAACGAGCCTACACTAGAAGTTTGACTCGTCTCGTGCATTTCTCGTGCAATTCCGGAACCGCATTCGCGCCGGGCTGGCGTGTTACGAATGGGCTCGAAGATCGTGCGTACAAGGCTCCCAGTCCTGATAGCATTAGTTCACGGAGGCATGCTGGCGGCATGCTCCCTACTGTATGGCCAGGAATTGGGCGCCACAGAAAGACCACCTTCGCAGAACGCGGCTCCGCAGAACGCGGCTCCGCAGAACGCGGCTCCGCAGAACGCAGCTCCGCAGAACGCAGCTCCGCAGAACGCAGCTCCGCAGAACGCAGCTCCCAAGAACGCAGCTCCGCAGAACGCCACGACGCCAGGTGCGTCCACGCCCCAGGAGCCTTCGGTCGTGCAGGAGGTCCAGCCGCGGGGGTTCTATTTGCGCAACGAGCGTGGCGATCTCGTCTACGTCCCGGACTATCCATACGAGCAGTTTGAGCAACTGCTCAAAATTCAACGCAACCTGAACAACCCGCAACGACCGGCGTTTGTGATGCGAGACATGGCTATCGACGCTCGGGTGGCCGGGAATCAGCTGGAGATGGACGTCGAGTTCCATCTGGAGGGTCGGCAGTTAGAGGGGGTGAGCGAGGGGACCTGGTTGCGGGTGCCACTGCGGTTCGACAAAGCGTACCTGCGCAAGGAGCCGAGCTTTGAAGGCCCCGGGGGACATTTCCTCACATTTGACGAGAAACAGGGGGGCTATGTTTGCTGGATCCAGATGACAAGTCCTGCGATGCACAGAGTCGGCCTTTCGTTGTTGGTCCCGATCACGCGCGTGGGAGAAGAGTCGCGATTCACCTTGGAGGCACCTTCCCCACTGGCATCCACCTTGTCGCTTCGTGTTCCCGAGAACCCGGCGGAAGGGACGGTCCGCGAGCTGACGGATGAGGCGGGGCGCCCCCTGGCCTTTTCCACGACCTCCGACGGATGGGGGCTGTTTTCGACTCGAGGAATTCGTGGCAATGTCACATTCAGCTGGCACCAATCACGGGGAGCGGAGGAACGGACCGACGTGCGGCTGGACGTTCTTGGCAGCGTCATTGTCACGGCGGACGAACTGTTACAGGAAGTGCGTTCTGACGGGCGGTTTGTGGTGCGTGGGCTGGGCGGGCCGATTGAGAGCTTTCGCGTCCGATTACCTCCCGGCATGCGCTTGCGGGCATCTTCCGAACCGGGCTACAAAGTGCAAGTCCTGCCGGCTGAGGCGAACACGAAAGCGGAAGGACAGACCGTAGAAATCCGGCTGGACCGACCGACATCCAACGAGGCGCGCGTACGTTTGGTGACCGAGCTCCCGTCGAACCAGGACGATCCGACCTGGCCGCTGACGGTGGCCAAGTTGGTCGATTCACCCATGGAGTTCGAGCCCGCTCGATACGAGGTCCTTGACGCGGCACGGCACCGCGGTCAAATCGACTTTGTGATCAACGGTGACTGGGCGCTTCATTGGCTGGACGACTCGGATTTCCCCAGGCTCGAAACGACCAACGCAGACGCGACCGGTGCCGGACTGACGGCTCGCTTTGGATACCACAATCAGAACCGGGCATTGCGCGTTTCAATTCGGCAGAAGCCGTCCCGGATCAGCGTTGAGCCGACCTATGACATTTACGTGGACCCCCAACAAGCGCGTCTGTTTGCCAGCTTGGTCTGTCGCACCAGCGGCTCTAAGGCGGGGCCGCTGGCCGTCCGACTGCCGGGATGGACGGTGGAAATCGTCAGCTTTGCCGAGGTTGACAACCC
The DNA here is from genome assembly GCA_963700575.1 of uncultured Planctomycetota bacterium. GTDB lineage: Bacteria > Planctomycetota > Planctomycetia > Pirellulales > Pirellulaceae > JAJRVM01. Next base: position 404,061 of record CAVOYC010000012.1, read on the forward strand.
GCTGCCGATTGATACGAGCGACGCGAACCCTCTGGTGATCCCGATCCCGGTCGAGGCGCAGGCCGCCGGTCGTTTCAGCCTTCAAATCGAGGCGCGGCAGGATCTCACAGCCAGCGTCGTGTCGGGCACGAGTCCCTTGCGCATTGCGACGCCCATGGTGGAGGCGGCGAATCCGTCACGGGTCAATTTGATTGTCAGTCCGGGCACGGTGACCATGATTCCCGCCGATAATGTCCTGCTGACGCCCCGTCCCCAGAAGATGCAAGCCTTGTCGTCGCTGGTCGTACCGCCGCTCATGTCGTCGGCGGACCCGCCGCGAACACCAGCCGAAGGTGGTGTCACTCCCGGCTCGGGAGCCGCGAACGGGTACGAAGCAACCCTGTTCCGATATCGTGACCGAGGCGCTGCGGAACAAGCCGTGTTCGTCGGAGACTTCCAGGTGCAGCCACTGTCCATTTCGGTGTCCGTGGCCAATACGGTGACTATCGACCGTCGATCGTACAGCGTCGAACAGCGGTTTTCGTATATGGTGCTGCATGAAGCTGTGGACACGCTCGAGCTGACGGTTCCCGCGACGTTGGCAAAAGGCGACCGAGGCAAACTGCGGATCCTGTTGGAGGACCAACCTTTAACGCCCACTTTTGAGGACAGTCGTACAGGCGGACGGACGGGCGTTCGCGTGCGTCTGTCGCAACCGATGCTCGGCCCGATCGACCTTCGCATCGTGCATCCGCGGCAGCCGATGATGGAACTGGATGCGGACCAGACGGCTGAGCTCTTGATTCCGCTGGCATCCAGTTCCGCCCGAGGCGTCACGAACACGACCGTGATTGGCAACACTTTGAGTATCCTGCATACGGATCCGTTGCGCGTGGAAGCGGCCCATGGCGACTGGACTGTCGACGAAGGCGAAACGGGGCCGGGCAAGCTCGTGTTGACAACCGGTTCAGACAGTGGCGATGCGACTATCAAGGTGTCCTTGCGAGGCACCGGTCTCACCAGTTCAGCCATCCTCGACCAGGTGTGGATTCAAACCTGGATCGCCGGTTCTGAGCGTCGCGATCGAGCTGTGTTTCGGTTCCGCACGAACGAATCCCACATGCGTGTACGTTTGCCACTGGACGACGGAGTTGATTCGTCATCCATCGAGTTGGCCGTCGATCATCGCAAAGTGACCGTGGAACCACCCGACGACAACCACGGCATCACATTCACTGTCCCCCCGTCATCGGACGGCGCCAACAGCCAACATGTCGTGGAAGTGTGGTACCGCTTTACGGCGGGCCGACCTGCTCGTGGCCGGATGACACTGGAGTCGGCATCGCTGGAGGCCGTGGACCACGCCCAGCGGTGTTATTGGCAGCTCATCTTGCCGCGCGGCGAAGTCGCGATGTGGGGCAGTCTGGATTCGTCTGCTGAGCTGGTGTGGCAAGGCTGGTTTGGCTGGACGCGGAAGCCGCTGCGTCAACAGGCGGATCTTGAGCGATGGATTGGCGCCGTTCGGCAAGACCCGATCCCACCGGGAACCAACCGATATTTGTTCACGACGTTCGGCGCGGCCAGGCAGCTGGAATTGACCACCGTTTCCCGTTCGCTGTTGCTGCTGAGTGCGTCGGGAATCGCCTTGGCGATCGGGTTGCTGCTCATCTATGTGCCAGCGCTCCGGCATCCGGCGGTGCTGTTCGTTACCGGCATCGCGTTGTTGACGCTGGCGGTGGCAGCTCCTGAGATCTCGATCCAGCTGGCCCAAGCAGCCAGTCTTGGAGTTGTGTTGGCCCTCTCCGCCCATCTCTTTCGGGCGGCTCTCCTGCGAGCCCAGACCGCCGCATCCGCGGTCCCCGGAAAGGTGCAATACTCGGACTCGAAGGTCATGGAACTGCGATATCCGCGAGCAGACGGAAGTTCGAAGATCAAGACAGCTTCGGGCCCCATGACCGTGCAGACAACCTCGGCGGAATTGAAACCATGACGTCCTTTCGCACAGGCGCTGCGACCGGTCTCCAGCTACTGGTAATGGCACTCTGCAGCTTCAGAAATGTCGCGGCCCAAGAGATTTCATTGCAGCCCGCCTCTTCTCCTCCTTTGAGGTACCGCCGCGTATTTGTGCCTCAGGATCAGCTCGAGGAGTTTACCGACGGTCATATGTCGTTCAAACGTGACGAATTTCTGCGGAAGCTTGAGCTCATCAACTCGCTTGCCAAGACCTCGAACACCGACGCGACATGGATTCAATCGGCCGACTATTCGGCTGTCTTTTCGGAAAACCAACTGACGTCCGGCTTGGCCCAATTGCATGTGACACATTCCGCGATCGGTCCCTCTGTGTTGAATTTGTCACCCTGCCAATTGGCCCTCGGGCCGTCGATGTGGCAGAGCGCCGAGACGGCCGAAGAAGCGGTGGTTGGAAATGATCTGGCAGGCAATCTCGTGGTAGTCGTCAGGGAATCGGGCGAACTGCGGATCCCGTGGACCCTGCGCGGCGTGGCTAATGAATGGGGTGAAACGAGTTTTCAGGTGGCCTTGGCGTCGGCACCAATGAACCGCATGATCATCGATCTGCCCAGAGACTACGAATTGCTCGCGGATCGAGGCATCGTCTCGCGATTTGACACGGGCACGGCAACCGAACAACCGCTGATTGCCAGTCTCGCCGACCTGCAACGCTGGGTCATTCAACTTGGGGGCACAAACCAGTTTCGTCTGATCGTGGCTTCCCAGGATGCCATGCGCCGCCGTAAACAGCTGGTCAGCCTGCAACAGGACACGCTGTATCGTCTGACGGACGATGGACTGGACGTCGATTGCCACGTCGAATTGGATGTGCAGCGTGAGCCACTGGCCGTGTTGTTGTTTCGCGTTGATGCGCAACTGCAGGTGACTGCCGTACGCCTGGGCAGCCGTGACGTGTCGTGGTCGATGCTGGAAGGACCCGACGGACGCTCGCGGCAACTGCAGGTCCGATTTGCCGAGCCGTTGTCGGGTGTTCACCGAACATTGCAGGTCTCGGCCGTGGGGCCGCTGCGCACGGGCGAAACCTGGCGGTTACCACAATTCCATCCCCAGAACATCTTCTGGCGACAGGGCAACATGTCGCTGGTCGTGCCGAAGACACTCGAATTGCTTCATCTGGAAGCCCAGCAGGCCGGCCAATCGGCGGCATCGTCGGGCGAGGCGGGCTCCACACCAGCCGCGCGACGTTTCCAGTTGTTCGCGCCCGACGGCTTTCTGGAGATCAATGTCGCACGACGCACGAACTGGGTGGTCGGTGAGATCGGGACCACCATGGAACTGGATCAGGGCACATTGGCAGCGCAAGTCGTGGCAGACTTGTCCTGCGAATTGGGCGAGCGGTACCTGCTGGAAGCGGATGTGCCCAACGCCTGGTCGCTCGATACGGTGGAGACGCTAACCCCCAATTCCATCGAGGGCCATCAATTCGTGGAATACGCGGCGGACCACAAACGGCTTCAGATTCGCCTGGCACGGCCCCTTTCGCCCAATCATCGCTCGCGGCTCACCATCCGGTTGCACCGCACGCCCGACTTTGTCCTCCGCGCGGATGATTTCCGCCCCGTTCGGTTCCACCGTGCCGCGCTCGCCGCACCACTGGTCGCCATCGCGCCCGATCCGAGTTTTCGCCTCGATGTGAGTGGTGATGCAGGAATCGAACGACTCGACCCGGACGGATTCGGCCCCGCGCTGGCCGGGCTCGTGCGCCCGCGGTCGGGAGGTCTCGTCTTTCGTGATGGTCCACAGGCCGATTCGATGACTATTAAGGTCACCCGTGAAGACCCGACATTCGCATCGGAAATCCATGTGGAAGCGGAAATCGATGCCACTTCGATCACCGAGTCGTATCGCTTGGTCTGTATACCCGAGTCGACCCCCATCACCAGATTGTTGGTTCTGCTGTCGGAACCGCGGCCTAGTGATATCGAATGGTACCTGGACCATGACAATGCCTCATTGTTGAGTCCGCGCAAACTCAACGAGGAAGAACAGGAACAGGCACGGCTCGGGCGGGCGGGCGAAGTCTGGGAACTGGTCTTGAGAACACCTCAAGATAAGCGGCTGGAAATCGTGGGCAAGAGAAAGACGCCGTTTTCATCGGCTACCTATGTCTCGCTGGCAGCGCTGCCCGAGGCAACTTCGCAGGAGGGCTGGCTGACGATTCGCCGCGGGACGGCACGACGCTGGCGATCAAGGCGACTTCCTCCAAGCCGATCCCCTGCGATCCCCGAGAACCAGAGCGGCGTCCTACGTCAAGAGCCCACTATCGTTTCGATCCCTCTCGAAACGCACAGATCATGGTCAACCACGTGCGTCCCGGCACAGCCCCCGCGCCGCTCTGGGCCTGGAACTGCCACCTCACGTCGCAGCTTCTCGCTACCGGCGAGACTATCCATCATTGCGTTTTTCTGTTGGAGAGTGCCGGTGGCTCGGAATTTCAGTTTCACTTGCCAACCGCCTGCTCGCTGATCGGCCTGGAAATAAATGGTGTGGACGCTTCTGGGCCCGGACGCGACGAGTCGGGAGGTTCCTATACGATACCATTGCCAGTCGACGCCCGTTTCCCGCATGTCAACGTCGCCTACAAGTCACCCCCAGAGGATTATGGTATTATCGGCCAAATCAACGCGCCGTTTCCCGAGGTCGAGATTCCCGTGCTGGCTCGACGTTGGACGGTCTGGTTGCCACCCAAGTATCGTGCGGTGGCGAGCCCCGGCAACGTCTGGCCACCGTCCAACCCACAAACAACTGTGGCGCAGAGGTTGTTGGGCACGTTCGCCGCGGGTGCAGGCGAGCGTCCGTTTCGCTTGTTTTCACCCCAGGACTGGTTGTCACTGGCGGATCCCCGCCGTGGCAGTGGGCAGTCGAGTGCCCAGGGTCAGCTTGTCTTGCAGCTACTTGGCGAGCAGTACCTGGAAGCGATCGCAGAGCGATCGGTGACGCGCGTCACCTGGCGGGGGCTCTTGACCGATTTGCAGCAGGGGTTGGCAGGTCGGAATCTGGAGCTGGCAATCTGGGTCGATGCGGGGCAACTGGCCGACGGCGGGTTTTCCCTGGATCAACTCGTCTCGGATGCTTCCAGCGGGTTGCCAATTGACGTGGCCAGCAATCTCCTGGCAAGTGACGAACTGGTGCTGGCCACGCACGGCAACATCTTGCTGCTGACCAGCCTTGACGGCCTGGCCCACAGTCCGACATCCATTCGACCGACGAATGACCCGGCGGTAGTCTCGGTGTGCGAAGGTAGTCCACTTGGCGTCGAGCTGCAGTCCTTGGGCAAATGGACCTCGGCCGGCATGCTACCGCTCCAGGCGTGGGTGGCCGACCCGGTCATCGCCGGCGCACCTTGGAAGACGCGTCGTGATATGACGCGTCGAGGTGTCTCGGGGACCTATTGGCAAGCATGCGAGCTCGAAGTTGATCCAGAAGGATCGTGCGTGCTTTCGATACAGCAGCCGGCGTCTTTATGGGCGATCGGTTGGGCCGTTCTTTTGGTGACGGCCGGCTCAGTGTCCTGGCTCGGAACGCGATGGCCAAGCAAACTCATTCCCATGCTGGTGGTGGCGGCGATTCTCGCGATGCTGGTCCCTGGCACATGGATTCCTTTGACGGCCAACCTCTTTCTCGGGACTTTGCTGGCTTGCTTGACCATCCTGGTCCGCCGTCTGGCGCCGGTCCGATCGATCCTTGACGACACCGTTGTGGCGGAAACTGAGTCGCGAACCAACGTGGCGATCACCATGGCTCTGATCCTGTTGACCGTCACGGCAGTACTGGCCGCGCGGGAACTTCACGCCCAAGATGCACCCGCGCGCGATAATGCTGTTGATCCAACGCCTGTATACCAGGTGATCGTTCCCATGGACAAAGATCTGAACCCGGTGGGCGACTACGATTACCTGCCGCTGGAGTTCTATGACACCATCCATCTTCGCGCCCTCAAGAGCACGTCTTCGCCCCACCATTGGCTGGTCCGGCGAGCCGGTTATCGGGCCGTGTTCGATTGGACCCAGCAGCGGTCGTCGCTCGACTTGACCAGCATGATCGCAGTCTTCAAGTTGGAGCTATTTCGCCCGCAACAGCAAATCGAGTTCCCCTGGGATGGCAATAACGCCTCCGTCAAGATCGTCGAGGCTCGACTGGCCGGACAGCCGATTGAACTCATCTGGAACGCCGACCGCACGGCGTTTTTCCTCACCGTGCCCTCGGCCGGGGTGAGTCAACTGGAATTCGTATTGCTGCCCACGACGGTGGAGGAAGGGGGCGGCGCCGACTGCAGTTTCCAATCCCACCGATTTCCCAGTCTCAACTCCGCATTCAAACTCCATTTGACGTCGCCCGACATCCAAGTCGTTACCTCGGTGGGAGAAGTGCTCATGGACGCGCAGTCCGGCGAAAGGTGTCGCGGAACTGGGGCCCGCGGAATCGTTGTCACTGCGCTGGTCCACAAGCACGACTCGCCGTTTGAGCGCCCGTCAGCTAGACGTGCAGCAGCTGGTTTGGCTCAAGATCCGCCCCAAAGATCGGCCCGATTCAGTCGTGGTGGACGCGAAGTTTCGTCTTCAGTCATCAAGCGGTCGCATCGATCAGCTCACACTCCAGTGCGATCCACGGCTGCGTCTGCTTCCCATCGCGGATGACCAGCTGTTCGAGGTTGTGGAAGGCATACCGCGAAAGGACGGCAACTCGCGGCTGCTGGTCCGTTTTCTCAAATCCTTCGAGCGTGAATACACACTCCATCTTCAGTTCTGGATGCTCAACACCACCGGACTCGGTAACCTCTCTCTTCCGCGTCTGGAGGTTGTGGAAGGTCGTGTGCAACGGCGCTGGCTCGCGATTGGCGTGTCATCGGAACTGGAATTCAATACAAGCTCATCGGATTCGATGACATCACTCGACGCAGCCGAATTCCTCACGGTCTGGGGAGAAGCTGAAACCGCGCCAAACTCCTGTTTTCGCGTGGAGACGGACGATCCAACCTGGAATATCAGTACGCGTTCGCGCCAAACGCGGACCCAATCGCAGCAAGAGCTGGATATCAGCATTGGCAGCGCGGCGATGAACCTGGTCTTGAATGCAGATATCGACACCATCAACGGCACGGCATTTCAGCATTCTTTGTCGGTCCCGCGGGGTCTTCGCGTGACATCCGTCCAGGTGAACGCCAGCGGCGATCCAATCACGGCCGAAGCAAGTCATGACGGATCCGGAAGCCTGACTGTATTTTTGGACCGGGCCGTCACGGGACAACATCATCTTCAAGTGCACGGCGAATTGGCCCTGGAGCCAGGCGAGCACGCACTATCGATTCCGGATATCACGCTCCAGGATGCCACGATTACCAGCCGTTTCGTCCGCCTCTACCGTCAACCCGATGTGCTCGTGAGCATCACGACGCCCGCGGCACAAGAGCGTCTTCGGCGGACAAGACTCGAACCATTTCGCGAATCGTTCGGCAGGTTGGTGGCGGCGTTCGATCTGAGCAGTAACGCCTCTGGCGGATTGGGTAACGCTTCCATCCAAGTTCACCCGAATCGGCCGACAATCGATGCTCGGCTTGTCACCACGCTCCGCCGCGTGGATGACAAATGGGAAGCCCTGGCCGAATTTGAAGCACATGTGGCCCCCGAGCCGGGCGGTGTTGCCGACCAGTTCCGATTCGAAATACCGGCCGAGTGGTCTGAGCCATTGACGCTCGATCCGCCGATGCCCTACGAGATCCGATCGATCCCGGGGCAGCGCCGCCACTTAATTGTGCGTCCGCTCCAGCCGGTCGCCGATCGGTTCGCGGTGGGCATCCGCGGGGCTCTCGTACTGGGCGCCAATGAACGCGGCCGCACGCCCAACATCATACCGCTGGACACCGCACATGCTGAACGATACTTCGTGCTCCCCACGCAACTGGATCAACAAAGAATCGATTGGGAAACCAGCGGTCTGCAGTTGGTACAGTTGCGAGACGCGATTCCAGAGGGACCGATTGACTCGCGTGCCTTGGTCGCGTACCGGGTGTATTCCAAGCCGCGGGCAGTTATCGCCGATGTGCAACGGGTAGCCGGCGAACAACAAATCAGTCTGGCGGATGTACACGTAGCTTGCCAGGCCCAGGGCGAGTGTTTTGGCGTTGTGACGTTCGAGATCGAACCGGCCGGAGCCGGGAGCTGTACCCTGGAAATCCCCGTCGAGTGCGAAGTGGTGCACGTGACAGTAGAGGGGGTGCCCGCCTCTCTCACTCCCTTGGCGGATCGAAAGTGGCAAGTTCGTCTCTCATCGGAACAACTTCCACAACAGTTAGCCGTTCTCTTTCGACGCCAGGGCGGCAGTGCGTCGCCAGGCGTTTCGCTGCCGATTCGCGTTCCTTGGATTACGGACTTTGACGTGGTTCGCACCCTGTGGACCGTACGCCGGCCTTCCACTACCTCGCTCGAGGGAGAGGATCTCGAGTCGTATCGTATTAGTGCCGCCGTCCAGGAGACGATGCGCTTGCGCAATACCGCCGATCTCGTGGAATCGGCCGTGCAGACGGTCATGGACAGCCCGGCCAGCGACATCAAGGCGTGGTTTACCCCCTGGTCCGTCCGGCTCGCGTGCTCCGACGCGCAACTTGCCCGCGACCGCCACTTAGCGGACGGTGGCAAGCAGGCTGTTGACCCACCCGCGCTGGAAGCAATCAACCGCCAGCAGGAGATCATCGCCCAACGGCTCAATGCACCCTTGAGCGTCGAGGAAATCCGCCGGCGGGTTAAGCAACATCCGCAACCGAGCGACATGCTGGCATTTTCGAGCCAGCCGGAGATGGTGGCCGATCATTACGCGTTCCAGGGAACCGCTCCGACGGTTTCCATCTCCTGGCCGTCTGCCAACCACTCGAATTGGTGGCGCCAAATCGCGGCAGCGGTTGGTGCAGCGGGCCTGGGCGGACTGCTCCACTACGGTGTGCGGCGCGGTGTCGTGCTGACGTGGCTCCGCCAATGGCCGTATGTTCCTGGAGTTCTGATCGGTCTGGCGTGGTGGTTATGCGCCTCCCCCAGCTTTCTGGGTTGGATTTTGATCGGCGCAAGTCTATGGGGCGCTTGGCGCTTCCCCTTACCGGTCCAGCGGGTACGCGAGACGTCCGGCGAGCTGGCCGCGGAAAATACCTCCTAACCTCCTAGTGCCTTGTCAACTCCAAGAATCGGAGTGAAGCGGTGTCCTCAAAGCTGTACGACACCGCGTCCACGCGTTGTCGAAGTGGGCTACCTCTGCGGTGTCGGGCGGCAGGGGTCGCCCCCTCTCCTGCATTCGGTCCGCGGGACGAAAATCAACTAGTTCATCTTGGCACGACGGCCGCGATTTGATAGGTTGCGTCGCCGTTAGGAACGGCCTGGTGTCATGGGCTATCAGGGAAGGAGTCCGCAATGCAACCGCTTGGAAAACAAGACGTTTGTGTCCATATCCGCTGGATGATTCGGCGCGACATGATGGAAGTTCTGGATATCGAGTCCCAGAGCTTCGAGTTCCCCTGGTCGGAAGACGATTTTATTAGATGCCTGCGCCAGCGCAATTGTATCGGCATGGTCGCTGAGCATGATGAACGCGTTGCGGGATTCATGATCTACGAATTGCATCGCAATCGACTGCACATCTTAAATTTCGCCGTCGCAACGGAGTTCCGTCGGCGAGGCGTCGGTCAACAGATGGTGGAAAAGCTGATCGGCAAGCTCTCGGGCCAACGTCGCAGCCGAATTCACCTGGAAGTCCGGGAAACCAATCTGGAGGCCCAGTTGTTTTTCCGCGACCTTCGGTTCCGCGCCATCTCGGTGTTGAAGGACTTTTACGACGATACCACCGAGGACGCCTACCTGATGCAATATCGGTATTCCGCGGAGACTGAGACTGTCGCTGGCGTACCGGTGAACCGCATCTCACGACTGGCCGGGTAGGACGAACCGTACCTGGAGCTGGTGGAGACCCAGCTCAAGGTTACCAGAAAGCCTGACCACGATCAGTCGATGGGAATCGATGTGGCCTGCATCCCGGAGAGTTCCACGATCGCGATCGACAATGGCCAGGCTCGATACAGCGCGCCTGGATTGAGAACCAACGTGCCACCCTCGCGATACTGATTCGCCTGGTGCGTGTGGCCATGGCAAATCAGTTCCCAGTCACCACTTTGAATCGTTGCATCAAGAAGCGGCAGGTCATCTCCATGCAACAGCGCCACCTTTCGGCCACCCAAGGTAAGTGAGCCGAAACGACCGTGGCATGTCCCCCCAGCGTCGTGGATGGCGTCGAGCAGTCTTCGCCCCGGCTGATCGACGTTCCCCAATACGTAGTGCGTGGGCCACGGCCGAAATAGCGGCGGGATCTGCGACGAACCGATATCACCGCAGTGGAGCACGGCATGCACCTCAAAACTCTGCAGTTTTCGCAAAGCTTGCTGCGTGTTTTGAAGGTGGCCATGCGTATCGCTGACCACGCCGATCCAGTTTGTCTTGCGCAACGACGTGGATGGAAGATTCATGTCGATTGGAATCGGAGTTGAGGGTTGAGAGATGGGAGATGGTTCCGAACAGCATACCTTAGTTGTACAGCGCCATTTCGCAGCGATGGACGTGCGTAACTCGTGTCTCCACAACAGACACTCGCCACCAGGCGGGTTCCGGTGGTTTTACGTTTGCTGACTACTCTGGCAGCCGAAAGACGCCCTGCCCGCCGGCGGATGTGGACCGCCATTGCCACCCGCAAAAAACAAAACCGCAATTTCTTCTCGTTTCTTCTCGCCACCATCACCGCCCAATTGAGAAACTACCCCGCACCCAGTCTGCTCAACAACCAACGCGGATTGGATTAAGATGACGAGTGAGATTACGATTAACAACCCCCGTCACGCACATCCGTGAACGGTTACAAAACAGTATATGGTCGGATAATTGAGACGATGAACCCCTTGCTTCTCATATTCTCAGTGGTGGGCTTTGTGATGCTGGCAGCGGCCCTCTGGTTCCTGAGCGTTGTCCGCTCTACCGCGTATTCCGCCAAGCAGACCTTCTTCTGGCTCCTGGCCAAATTCCTGACACGTTTTTTCTGGCGGGCCAAGATCGAGAATCCGTTTCCCATTGCGGGTGCAGGCAGTGCGGTCATTATCTGCAATCATCGCAGTAGCGTTGATCCATTCTTCGTGCAAATTTCGGTCCGCCGCGTGGTTCACTGGATGGTGGCCCGGGAATACTGTGAGCACCGGGTGTTTGGAGCCTTGTTGAAGATCGCCGAGGTGATCCCCGTCAATCGAGGTGGAATCGACACGGCCTCGACTAAGGCCGCTATTCGCCTCGTCTCGGAAGGAGGCATGGTCGGAATGCTGCCGGAGGGGCGGATTAATACGACGGAGCAGTTCATGGGGTCGGTGCGGCCAGGTGCGATCCTGATCGCACTCAAGGCCCAGGCTCCCATTGTGCCCTGTTACATTGAAAATGCGCCGTACAAAGGCACGGTCTGGAGCCCCTTCGTGATGCGCGCCGGACGCGCGTCCGTTACGGAACACCGATCGATCTCTCGCCTTATTACGGCCAGGAGAAAGACGGCGAGCTGGTTCGGAAGTTGTTGATCGAGTGTGTCTCGGCCATCGCAGCACTGGCCGATCGCCCGGATTTCGTGCCTCAGGTCGCCGGGCGAAAATGGAAGCCGGAGGATCCCGAGTTCGATCTGCAGGATCAGCCGGTTTGAGAGAATACGCAAAACGTTGGGAGAAACGCTGATGTCGGATCTGACAGGTAAGGTGGCAGCGGTGACTGGCGGCGGGGGAATTCTCTGCCGCGCCATGTGCAAAGCACTGGCCGCACAAGGTGTGCAGGTCGCAGTACTCGATTTGAGTGCCCAGGCCGCCCAGCATGTGGTGGACGAGATTCGCGGCGATGGCGGTTCCGCGATTGCCGTGGCAGCCGATGTGCTGAGCAAAGAGAACTTGGAAACTGCGGCAGCCGCGGTCCGCGACGAGTTGGGCCCCATCGACATCCTCATCAACGGTGCGGGAGGTAATAAACCGGACGCCACGGCCAGTCCGACCCAGTCCTTTTTCGACATTCCGGGCGAAGCCATCCAATGGGTGTTCAATCTCAACTGCCTGGGGACGATTCTACCTTGCCAGGTTTTCGTCCCGCACATGATCGAAAAAAAGAAGGGAGTGGTGATTAACATCGCGTCGATGGCCGGGATTCGGCCACTAACGCGAGTCGTCGCCTACTCCGCCGCCAAGGCAGCCATCGCTAATTTCACCCAGTGGTTCGCGGTGCACATGGCTCAGGAGTACAGCCCCGGTATCCGCGTGAACGCGATTGCGCCGGGCTTTTTCCTCACCGCTCAGAATGAGTATCTACTCATCAATAAGGAGACGCATCAACCCACCGAACGCGGCCAGACCATCTTGGCGCACACACCGGCTAATCGATACGGCACCCCCGATGATTTGCTCAGCGCCTTGCTCTGGCTGGTCAGTGATGATTCGGCGTTTGTCTCGGGTACGGTCATCCCAGTTGACGGCGCGTTCAGCGCGTTTGGAGGCGTTTGACTAGAGCGCGTCATTCTTGCAGCGATGGACGTGCGTAACTCGTGTCTCCGTAACAGACCCTCGCCACCGGGACAAGTCTGGCGGCGATAGGACCCGTCGCAGACCCGAGTAATTCCGCATCGAGCGCTGCAGGCATCATCGCAGGTCGCGTAATACCGTCGCGGGACATGTCACTCTGCATTTCATTTTGACAAAGCGCGATCGGTGACCTAGGCTTCCAACAGGCCTGAAGTGCGATCTGCACGGTTCAGGCAACGCGCAACAAAACTTGACCACTGCGGGACGCGCCTTCGCAAATTCTGCAATGGCAAATGCTTCACGTCACAGCCAATTGCGCTCGAAGTTCGTTTTCGGTTTGTTCAGAAGCAGTAAATGGGGCACAATCCATGTTTTTACGCAATAGCATCGCTCAGCGTTCAAATTCGCGCGGCGCCGTGTTTGCCACCGCGTTGCTGGTCGTTCTGTTCGGCTACGTAAGCCAGGCATCAGGTGTTGAGAATCCTATCGTGCGGGTGGAAGAGGATTGGGAGTTGGTGGTGGCCACTCCCGACATCAACAGTGACGGACCTCAAGTGGCATGCGCTATTTCGCCGGTCTGCAACCTTGACTCGCTTTACGTAACGTTCGAATTGAATCATCGTACCGCTCCAGACTGCCACGGCGGCGGCCTGCACATGCAGCTTTGGCGAGGGGAGCAGCACGAGACGACGAAGACCTTTCCTGACTACGACGCGCTGTCAACCGAGGGAGAGGTGGTTTGCTGGACGCAGACCATGCGGCTCGAGAACGGTCAGATCATCTTCGAGATCATTGACGGCCATTCCGCCACCTGGGGCAATTTTGGCGGTCAGGGAAACTTGAAAGCCGCAGTGGCCACCGAACTCACTGGCCTGGATGCCTACACTCCCAACGTGTCGGCGGAAAACTCCGGCGTTACTTATGCCTCCCATTGCGTGCAGCGATTGGTCCTCAAGACGGTACGAGCCGTAAAGGCCGACGGAACGGTCGTCAGCATCTCGTTGAACCGGATGGTTCATGAGCAAGACCAGCCGAACGAGTAAAGGGGCGACGCGTGACTGTCCTGCACGCTCAGAGTTTTTGTCATTCCGCGCTCATGGGATCTCGTATGGTGGCATGCTCCCATCGTGCGTGCATGTTTCCTAGGCTCCCTACGGAAACACGCTTGCTATGGGGCGAGTTCCCTTTATTGATAGTGGCCCTGCCACGTTAGGAATCGAACATGTCAAGGCGAAATCTACGAAAGAGACGCAGAGGAAATTTCGTCGTACTGACGTTGATCCTGCTGATCGGCCTGATGGCGATGATTGCCTTCGCGGTGGACGTCGGATTCTTGTATGTTACGCGTGACCAATTGCAGCGTACCGCCGATGCGGCTGCGATGGCAGCCTGCTGGGAACTGGTCGATCTGAACGCTCCCTTGGGTCAGTCTGATTCCAATGCCCTGGAGTACGAGGCGTGTACGACAGCGAATGAGTTCGCGCTGCAAAACCAGGTGCTTGGAAAAGATACCTACCTGGCTCCCGAGGATATTGAAGTGGGTTATCTGAACAATCCGTCGGACCCAAGCTCGCCATTGGTGTTTGACGGATTCAAGCCGCCCAATGCCGTGCGCGTCACGGTGCGTCGCTCGCATCAGGTCAATGGCGCGGCGCCTCTCTTTTTCGCACGCCTGCTGGGCCATCAGGATGCCGAAATCCAGGCCCAGGCCACGGCGGCTCTGTTAACGAATATCCGGGGATTTCACACACCGCCGAGTGGCAAGCCGATCGGCATGCTTCCCTTTGCCTTGGACGAAGATACCGCCCTGGACATGTTGGCAGGAGAGGGCGAGGATCATTGGCGCTGGGACCACGCGAACCAACAGGTCGCCTCGGGCAAGGACGGGGCTGTCGAAGTCAACCTCTACCCGCAAGGAACCGGCTCACCGGGCAACCGCGGTACGGTCGACATTGGCAGTAGTAACAACAGCACCAGCGACATTTCGCGGCAAATCCTGGACGGTGTTACCGCCGCCGACCTGTCACATCACGGTGGAGAACTCGTCTTTGATGAATACGGAAACATCTACTTGAACGGAGACACGGGAATCAGCGCGGGTGTCAAGGACGAACTGGCGTCGATTATCGGCGAACCGAAAGTTGTCCCCATCTTTCGACAAGTGACGGGCAACGGCAACAACGCCACCTATCAAATTGTCGATTTCGTGGGGATCCGCGTTCTGGACGTCAAGCTCACCGGAAGCATGAGCAGTAAACGCGTTACCATCCAACCGGCGTCGATCGTGTGTACAGGAACCGTATATGATCCCGGATCAACCTCCACGGGACACTTCATCTATTCGCCTGTCTGGCTGGTACGCTAACGCGGACGAGACAGTTGCAGGGTGCCAAGCTCGATGGTAACCGCACTGCACGGCCGAACAACGTGAAAGCGAGCGTTGGCACGACACCATGCGGATCGCGGCATCTATCAGGAGCACAACGCGCGAACCGCCTGGGCTTTCGCCTTCAGACCGCGATACACCGCATGGATATCGTGACCCTCAGCAAACACGGTCAAGATGGGATGTCCCGCGAAGATCGTCGTTCCCACACGCGGTAAATCCGCGTACTCAGGATGCGCGGTGCGGGCATCCGGCCTGTCCAGCCTCCGGTAAAACGCGGCGTCAATCACACAATCGTGCCGCGCATAGGCGATCGCCTTTCCATACAATTTCTCTGTGTGGTTCCGCCGAGGCTCCGAGAACGTTTGCCCCCGGCAGGCATTGCCATGGATCTCCATGGCCGCCACGCCTGTCGCGCGCTCGATCAGCTCGACGGAAGCAGTGAAACGAGGATTTACTTCGATCGTCCAGACCTGATCACCGTCGACGATTGCGTCGACGCCGAAAATCCCAACCAAGCCAAAGGCTTCCGCGAGGCAGTCGCCGATACGCTGGAACTCGTCAAGTTTGCGCTGCTCGCACGCAAGCGGTCCGATGGAGCCCGCATACCGGTATCCGCTGGCCCCAGCCCAGCGAGATCCCACCAATTGGCGCGTCACGCCCAGCAGGGTGGCCCTCCCTTGGCAGCCGACATAGACGACCCCGTGCGGCGAGCCGTCCCGACGCCGCTGATAGTAGAAACGACTGGGCGGGTCGGCGTCGCCATCGCCGTGGCCGCACGTCGCTGCCGCTCGGTCACGCCGCGTCGCTTGGCCGGAAGCGGTTGTGCGATCCGACGTTCGTCCGGTGTGGAGCCTGATGTGCATTCCACCGCAGCTGCGCAGGGGCTTGTGGATCCATGTGCCATCCACTTCTGAGACCGGCCCCCACCCGATTTCCGGATAACGCAACCGCGCACGGTGTAACACGTGTGCCAGCTGCCAGGGGTCGCGAATCTGACTCAATACGGAACCCGGATTGCCCCACAGTTCATGACGGCAGGACACGGCATCGACCAGATCGGGCAGGTTCTCAAGCCCCCCGGTATAGACCCACGTTCTCGGAGAAATCTCGTTGGAAATCGAGAGAATACCCCGGGGATAGTCTTCCACGAGCCGGCCCTGGCCGCAGTCTTCCAGGTCTCGGTCGCAGAACAGGTCGGCGGCGGCGACACTTAGCCCGCAGCGCACGGCCGACTGCGCCACGCTGCGTGCACTGGCTCCGGCGATAAAGATCTCTTTCAACATGGGCGGTTCGGAAATCCTGGAAGCAATGGCGAGCCCGCTACCGCGTGGCGACGGGCCAATTTCGCGTTCACGTCGCCTGTGCGGTTGCATTTGGCGGTAGGTGTGTTAAGTTCGCGGCTTGGAAATAATCTGGTAACAGTCGCTCGGCCGACGGGACCCGTCCTCGCCTCGGGTTCTGGTGCGTTGCAGGTGGAAACGTCGAGCAGAGTTGTGCCACGGATCGCGGAGAATGACCACACATCATATCAACAGTTCAAGGCATTTCGCTTCGTTAGTTTCGGATAGCCTGTCCTGATTTTCTACCATTCCAAGCAGCTTGGCGAGTAGGTTTGGAGTCGTGAGGAGCTGTCGGACAGGATCATGGGAGCGGAAGCGGAACGAACAGCAAAGGTGGAGAAAATTAATGTCCATGTACATCGGTGAAGCGCTGGTTGGCGAAGGCGACGAAATTGCCCACATCGACCTCATGATTGGCGACAAGAGCGGCCCGGTGGGCGTAGCGTTCGCCAATGCGCTGGCGCGCCAGAGTGCCGGGCACACCAATTTGTTGGCGGTTTTGACGCCCAACCTGGCCGTCAAGCCGTCCACCGTGCTCGTCACCAAGGTGACCATCAAAGGCATGAAACAGGCCGTTCAGATGTTTGGCCCGGCTCAGGCTGCGGTCGCCAAGGCTGTTGCCGACTCGGTCGCCGACGGGGTGATCCCCACCGACCAATGTGAGGATCTGGTCATCGTGTGCGGTGTGTTCATTGCCCCTACCGCGGAAGACAACAAGAAGATCTACGACTTTAATTACGAAGCGACGAAAATGGCGATCGTCCATGCCATGGGCAACAAGCCGACCGCCGCCGAGGTCGTGGCTGGAAAGGACAGCGCAGAGCATCCTTTCAAGGGCTTCTGATCGGTTCGCTTGTCTGCCTGGAGGCGTGTCACCTGGTGCGAGGTCCCCGCGGAAAGCGAGGATTCGGCCACGGCACGTCTGTTGACCCGCCCATTGCCTCGGCGCTCGAGGCGGTGGGCGTTTCCTTTCTGCGAGGCATGAGAAAGTTATGAGCAGGCCAAGTATTCTCATTCAGCTGGACGTCAACACACACGCCAGTGTCTTTGACCGGGTCGTGGCAGTCGATGCGGGAGTGGATCGACTGTTTTGCTACGGTGCCGTGGAGCCACAGCATGTGCGTGATCTGGTGCATGGAGCCATTTTCACGCGTGGTCCCAAGGAACTGCACAACACCGCGATTTTCATCGGCGGCTCCGATGTGCGGGCGGCAGAGTTGATTCTGGTCGAAGTGGTACATGCTTTTTTGGGACCGATGCGCGTCTCCGTTCTGTTCGACGCGAATGGAGCCAATACCACGGCGGCAGCCGCCGTCCTGACGGCGTCACGTCACACGCCGCTCTCGAATTGCACAGCTACCGTATTGGGCGCCACGGGGCCCGTAGGGCAAAGAGCGGTCAGATTGCTGGCCCGCGCTGGAGCGAATGTCCGCGTTGCCTCACGCAGTTTGAATCGCGCCGAACGTGTTTGCCAGGAAGTCCGTCAACGATACGAACAAGCACGCCTCGCTCCGTTCGCGACATCCGCGTTAACTGAAACCGCAACCGCTTTGCAGGGGTCCGACGTGGTGGTCTCTGCCGGTGCGGCAGGAATTGAATTGGTTTCCGCAGAAGTCTGGCAAGGAATTCCCAACCCCCGAGTGGCGATCGACTTGAATGCGGTTCCTCCGACCGGAATCGCGGCCATTGAGCCGTTCGATGCCGGCATCGAGCGGAGACCGGGAGTCGCCTGTTACGGGGCGATCGGCGTCGGTGGACTCAAAATGAGAATCCATAGGGCGGCGGTCAAAGCCCTGTTCGAAACGAACGACAAGGTTCTGGATGCCGAAGAAGTGTATGAGATAGGCCTCCAGCTCCTGTCCTGACGGGGAATTTGGCTGCCGATAAAGAGCATGCCTGAAGCCAGGGCTGGCGCGCCACCTGGCTGGCCCCTACAATCCGCACCACCCGCGCATTCCCGACGACCCGCAACTGCCCGACAAATCGACCGTTTTCCGCTCGGACGTCACCTCGTTTTGCGGCCTTGACGCACTGCCTGCGCCGATGCTAATGACGAGCCCGGCAACCAGAACACCTGGCCGGAAAATTCCTTGAGGAACGACATCCATGAAGAAGCTTGTAGCAACCATCGCCCTCGTCATGGCCCTGATGTACCTCGGATCGGCGCCCCAGTCGGCCCAAGCTCGGGCACCATCGTATTTGATCCTGCGGGCTCCCGCGCGGACACCCAAGGGACACACCTACTACTCTGGCCGCGGATACGAGGTCCGCACGCAAGCGTACGCTTACGGATGGTTCGGCGTGCAACCGCGCAGCCACGCGCGGCGCTCGACCGGTTACTACTCAAGCTATATCCAGTGGTCCAAACAATAGCCATCTGACGTCGCACCGCAAGCGGTTCTGCCTGCCCCCTGCGACCCCGCGACCGGGGTTCTTGCCACCGATGCCCGGTCGGCTCAAGCGGCCCGACAGGCGAGCGTGAATCGCCGGCATCTATTGTCCGAGTTCCTGGGCGATGCGATCTGCGTGGTAGACCTGCTGCAAGGCCTTGAGGATCGCCTGCGAACTGACGGACACGGCACGGTCTTGTTCGTCATCGTAGCGAAAATCGCCCGACAACGACTGAATATTGCCGTCAAAAATCAGGCCCACCAGTTGCAACTGCCCATTAACAACCGGGCTGCCCGAGTTACCACCGATGATATCCGCCGTGCAGACAAAGTCGAACTGCGTATCGAGATCGAGTTGATCCTTTTGTTCGTGCCACCGAGCGGGCAGTTTCCATGGTTCCTGTGCCCCATGCAACTGCTCGTGCTGGAAGGCTCCGCCAAAAGTCGTCCAGGCCGGAACATCCTCGCCGTCCTGTTCATAACCCTTCACGACCCCAAAGGCCAGGCGGAGTGTGAACGTGGCGTCAGGATAGGTTGATGTCCCCTGCGTAGCAAAGATAGCATCCGCAATCCGCGCGTACGCTTGCCGTTCTTCTTCCTCCAGCTGGTCCTGAATTCTGCGGATTTCACGTGATTCCGGATCGAGCAGACGCGCCAACTCGATCATCGGATCATCACAAGCCTCGATGGCGGCGGCCCCCCCTTCGGCGAGTCGTCGCCGCATGACAACATCATCCAGCTGCGTCAACCGCACCAGTTCCGCGGTGCGTTGCAGAGGACTTTTGCCGGCGAGCACTTTCTGAACCAGCAGATCATCGCCGCCTCGCTCCTCGGCCAGAAAAGCGATCAAGTCAGCCAGTTTGGCTTGTTCCAGGTCCTTATAGACTGGAGCGGGGGAGAGCAACTGTTGCAGCATCGACTCGCGCGCGGAATCGCGATACTCCCGCAGCCGCTGATCGCTCGGCTTCTTGTCTTCTTCCGCCATACGGATGAGTGTTTGCGCGTTGCGAAACAGGCGGACATTCAGGGCGATTCCCTTGCCCAATAATTCCGCCCGCAGCTTCTGCACGCGGGCAATGGTGTCCCACGCGTCAGCACATCCTGCCAGTTCGGGATCGGCGTTGACGGCCGCCATCAAATCAGCTTCTGCCTGTTGCTTGCGTTGCATGAACGCCGGGTCCTGCAAACCCTGCAGCATTCCCGTTAACGCTTTGCGCGAGTTCTGCACACCAAACAATTCATCGTGCGCTCGCCGCTCTTTTTCCGGGCTCTTGAGCCCCATTTGTTGAAGCAGGATTTCACGACGACGAATGAAGTTGAGCCGATAAGGGAGTCTAACGTTGCGCAAGTATTTCAGTTCAGCCACAGTAGAAATGCGGTTGGTGCGGCCCGGATTCCCCGAGACAAACACCAATTCACCTTCCTGAACGCCCCCTTCCGACCAGCTGAGGAAATGTTCAATCTGGGCCGGATGGTCGTCTTCGTAAACACGAAACATGCAGGCGTCCAGGTTGTAGCGCGGGTATTCAAAATTGTCGGCGTCACCGCCGAAGAAGGCGATCGCCGCTTCTGGTGCCCAGACAAGTCGCACGTCGGTGAACTTCTTGTATCGATACAAGTGGTAACGTCCGCCCCCGTACAATGTCACCACATCGCTGCGCAATCCCGTCTGCGTCTGCGATTCTTTCTCGATATTGGCCATGACCGCTCGCCGCGCCACGGCTGCCTGCGACGCCTCCATGTCGCTGCTGACGGCTTCTTGCACACGTTGAGAGACGTCTTCGATAGAGATCAGTTGATTCAGCTCCAAATCGGGGGCCTTGATCTCTTCTTCGTACGATGTGGCGTAGAACCCGTCCCGGTAATAGTTCTTTTCGGGCGTCGAAATCTTGTGTAACGTGTCCGCACCGACGTGGTGGTTGGTCAGCACCAACCCCTTGCTCGATACAAAGGATGCGGACCCACCCGAGTTGAAACGCACGCTTGACAGCATTAGGCGTCGAGCCCACTCGGGTGTGGGAGTAAATCCATGTTTCTCTTGCAGGTACTTTGTCGGCAGATCGGTGAACAGCCACATTCCTTCGTCAGCCAACACCGGCGAGGAAGAAACGTCGGAGGGAATGACCAGGCCCAGCGTGACCAACGACGCGACAATCCGGCAAAGTGACATGCTTGATGATTCCTCAGAGAAGACTCAGCTGCGGTGACAATGCGTGTACGCTCATGGCCCCCTCAGGTTTTCCCAGCGAACGCCAAATCTGCGGCAGCGCCAGCCCGCAGAACGACCCACGTGGCAACACGCGACAGAGGCCCCCTGTGAGGCGCGGGTGGCAACTATTATAAAGCACCACGCCCCGCCTGGGAATCGTCGCCCAACCATGGTCGAAGGCCCCTATGCCGTCGCCACATCGCAGCACGCGGCACGCGCATCGCTCCACACCAGTTCCACGTCCCGTAACCAGTAGGCGCTGTCGAACTCCACCGTACCACGGGGAAACCACGTCGAATCGCCGAAGAAGCTCGACTCCAATCGGTCCACACGAAGCGGAATCACTTCGCAACGGAGAGCGAGACGAGGTTCTGCAGAACCACCCCGATCACGGTGAATCAGTCCCAAGCCACGGAGTTCGTTCTGTAACAGGCGTAGCACCTGGTCGGTCGAGCGAAACATGGATTCCCGCCGCATGCCCCGCGTCAGGCGAGCCTGCACGGCGACGTGCATTTGCCGGTCGTCACTGTCACCACAGATGTCGATTGACTCGGGCGACTCGACAACACGAAATCGTGCATGATAGTGCGGACACTGCCATCGCCCCCGGCCACCGATCCAAGCGTGTAAGCGAGATGATGTGTCGTGCCGCATAATCATCGCACGCGCCTCCGCACGTTGACGGACCGTCTGCACGGCATCGACGAAATGCAGCGCGTTCTCAGAAGAAATGATGCGGGCGGGGATCAACGGCGACCGAACTCCGTGACGGCGCACCAGAGCAATGCCGCCCAGCGCGTAGCCTTTGAACTGCCGTGCCTCGTAGCCTGGACGAAGACAGCTCCCCGCCAGTTCAGGAGAGAATCGGTAGAGAATCAAGATGCGGCGGCCTTGTCGGTCGTGAACAGCCGGCATACGCATTGCCAGGTCGCACTCCATTTCCAAGCGGCTCAAATCAGTCGAATCCGACCCCCGGGCGTACCGAATGGACGCTCGCGGACTCCCTGTATTAAACCAGTACCGGCCCTCTTTGCAAATGGGAAAATTCTCGGCCAGAAGGCGGTAGCTGCTGCTCGGCCAGTGGACCAACCTATCTCGTGTCCGGTATTTCGGCGGACGGCGGCGGCCGACCCGCCACGCTCGGGCGATAAGCCCAACAGGTTGCCCGACTCGCACAAGGCTCCCCTCGCCAGGCCGTCCAGGGGAGTTGCGACAGCAGTGCCGGTCAACGACACTGATAGCTGATAGTCTGTCTGGATCAGGGCCTGAGAACCAAGCGTGACATGCCATGTTTGTCACCCTCGCCACTCGAAAAAGTGACCTGGCACGCGTCCCTGACGGTGCGCTGCGGAAACCGCCGCCAGAACCGTACGACGACTACGCTCGCTGATCAATAACCTCTGCAACCGCTGCGGGAATCCCACATGAACATGAATCTCGGATCGTTCAACTTACGGCTGCTGATGGCCTGTCTTGTATTCGCAACGTTTGGCCTCACGCAACTCTGCGCCAGCAAGGGACGCGGAACCTGGTTCCTAATCCCTCGTTTGAAAACCCACTAGAGGGTGGGCCGGCGTCGTGGACAGAGAGCCGGTGGGGGGGCGAAGGTCTTCTCTCGGTAGATCAAATCGGGCGGTCGGGAACTCGATCGCTGATGATCTCTTCCGCAGCTGGAGCGGACATCTCCTGGTCGACGACGGTGGAAGTGCAGCCCCACGCGACCTATCGACTCAGCGGCTGGATCAAGACCGAAGAGGTGCAGCCGCTGGTGCAACGGCGGGGCCGCGGTGCGCTGCTGAATCTGCACAACATGCAGGGAGTGGCCACCCCAGCGGTGTCGGGCACGCGGGACTGGACCCGAGTGGAAGTCGTGTTCGAAACCGGCAGCAACGATGCCGCGCAAATCAACTGCCTGTTTGGTGGTTGGGGATTCGCCACGGGCAAAGCCTGGTTCGATGATGTGGCACTGGAATTGTTGTCAGCCGACGACTGGAACCCTGCCATCGCGATCGATGCGACCCAAAAAGGGCACCCCGTCTCGAAATATATCTACGGCCAGTTCATCGAGCATCTGGGACGTTGCATCTACGGTGGAATCTGGGCCGAAATGCTGGAAGACCGTAAGTTCTACTACCCCGTCACTGCCGACTACAGTCCCTACGGACAGCGGCACGATGAGCGTGTCGCCTTTCCGGTCGTGAAGAGCTCCCCCTGGCAAATCACGGGTGAAGACGACTCGGTGACAATGGTCAGCGAGCATTCGTTTGTGGGTGAGCAGACACCCTTGGTGCAAGCCGGAGGTGGAATACGGCAACATGATCTGGCCGTCGTGAAGGGCAGGCAATACGTTGGTACCATCTGGCTCAAGACGCCAGACGGCCCCGCCACGGTCACCGTCACTCTCACTGGCACGAGCGAGAAGGTTCAGTTCAAGTGCGATGATCGCGAATTCACCAAACACGCGTTTGAGTTTGCGGCAACCGAGTCTTCTGACAAAGCCACGTTGGCGGTGGAAGTGGGGGGAAATTCTTGCCTGGTTGGAACCGTTTCGCTGATGCCAGCCGACAACGTGCAGGGTATGAGAGCAGACACCCTGCAGCTGCTCAAAGAACTCAACGCTCCCGTCTACCGTTGGCCGGGTGGGAATTTTGTCAGCGGTTACGACTGGAAGGATGGCATCGGCGACCGGGACCGCCGCCCGCCCCGCAAGAATCCGGCCTGGACCGGGGTCGAACACAATGATTTCGGGATGCATGAATTCATGGCCTTCTGTCGCCTTCTGAATACCGAACCGTACATCGCGGTCAACAGCGGATTGGGGGGCGTGGAGAATGGGGTGAAAGAGCTGCAGTACGCCAACGCAGCGTCCGACACACCCATGGGTGCCTGGCGAACGCGCAACGGCCACCGCGAACCATTTCAAGTCAAATGGTGGGGGATCGGCAACGAGATGTACGGCAACTGGCAACTGGGGCACATGACGCTGGAGGAATACGAGGACAAACACAATCAGTTTGCCGAGGCTTTTCGCGCAGAAGATCCCTCCGTCAAGCTCGTGGCCGTCGGAGAAACGGGCCCCTGGAGCGAAGGGATGATGCAGCATTGCGCTGACAACATGGACTTGATCAGCGAGCACTTTTATCGGCAAGAGCGTCCGGGGTTGGCGTCCCACGTGTCGCAAATCCCGGAAGCGATTCGCGCGAAAGCCGATGCGCACCGATCGTACCGCCGTCGATTCGACTCGTTGCAGGGCAAGGACATTGACATCGCGCTGGATGAATGGAATTACTGGTATGGCCCGCATGCCTTCGGTGAACTCGGAACGCGATACTTCTTGAAAGATGCATTGGGCGTCGCGGCTGGATTGCACGAATATGCGCGCCAGAGCGACATCATGTTCATGGCCAACTACGCCCAGACGGTCAACGTCATCGGCTGTATTAAAACCACGAAGACAGACGCCAGCTTCGCCACGACCGGACTCGTGCTGCAACTGTACCGAGCCCACTATGGAACGATTCCTCTGCAAGTGGACACCGAGTCACCGTTGGATGTGGCCGCGGCCTTGTCCGAAGATGGCAAGACCATGACCATTGGCATCGTAAATCCCACGATGCAGCATCTGGACCTGCCGCTAACTCTCAAGGGTGCTGAGCTGACGGGCAGTGGCAGACGATGGGAAATCGCTGGTGCGGATCCAATGGCATATAATGAGCCTGGACAACCGCCCCGTGTACGGATTCAGCAGACCGACGTGAACAATCTGACCAGCACGCTTTCGGTCCCGCCATGCAGTGTGACACTCCTGGCGCTCGGACTCAAACCTTGAGCACCTTGCGCAGCACTTCGATCAGGTGTTCGCCACGAATGGGCTTGGCAATGTAGTCGTCCATTCCCGCTTGCAGACACCGCTCGCGATCCCCTTTCATGGCATGTGCCGTCATGGCAATGATCGGCATATGCTTTCCCGTATCTGTTTCGCGATCGCGGATCTGACCCGTGGCGTCGAGGCCGTCAAGTTGCGGCATCTCGACGTCCATCAAAATCACGTCAAACGGCTTGGCCTCGAACAATTCCAGAGCCTGCTGTCCGTCGTTAGCGACTTCGACCACGTGACCATATTTCTCGAGCAGGCCGACCGCCAGCTTCTGGTTAACGAGGCTGTCCTCGGCCAGCAAGATGCGCAATCGAGGTAGCGATGGCTCATCACCCACTACCGGTTCCCCGCCCGGCTTGCGCTGGTCCCAAACTGCACCTACCGCCATGCCGATGGCATCGAGCAGTTCCGACTGAATGACCGGTTTCATCAGACGAGCGACTATTCCCAGTTTTTCGCATTGCTGTACGTCGCCGGGCCGGGCCCCGGAAGTTAACATGATCACAGCGGTTTCCGCGATGGCTGGATCGCTGCGAACCCACTCCAGCAGCGTACATCCGCCGATCTCTGGCATATTCACATCGGAGATCAAGATTTGATAAGGCACCGCCTCGCGGGCGGCCTCTTGCAGGGCCTCCAACGCCTCCTTCGCTCCGGACACGCCCGTCGGCGTGAGACCCCAGTTCCTGGTCATCTCTTCCAGGATGAAGCGATTCGTGGCATTGTCATCCACAATCAACACTCGCGTGCCGCGTAGTGCGCCCAGATCGATCCGGGCGCTGCTGATCGGCTGGCCGCTGGCCCGCTCAAATCGGGCTGTAAAGAAAAACGTACTCCCCACACCGACGCGGCTTTCCGCCCAAATGTGCCCTTCCATCAGTTGCACAATACGTGACGAAATCGTCAGCCCCAAGCCGGAACCACCGTACTTGCGCGTCGTGGAGGCATCTGCCTGTGTAAACGCATCGAAGATTCGATCGAGTTTCTCCCGCGCGATTCCAATTCCGGTGTCACGCACCTCGAACAGCAAGACCGTATCCTCGTCACGCTCGGATTCGCAGCAGACTTCCAACACCACTTCGCCCTGCTCGGTGAATTTGGTCGCGTTGCCGACCAGATTAATGATGACCTGCCCCAGCCGGGCAGGATCACCAATCAGCGAGTCTGGCACGTCGCGGTGGATGTGGCATGCCAGCTCCAGGCCCTTGTCCTGCGCGCGGATCGCCAGTGATTTCATGGTATCCCCGACCCGACTGCGCAAGCTGAATACGATACGCTCCATATCCAGCTTGCCCGCTTCGATCTTGGAAAAGTCGAGGATATCGTTCAACAACGTCATCAGCGCGTATCCCGACTCGCGGACCATCCGCAAGTAGTCACGCTGCGAATCGGTCAGCTCGGTATCAAGCACGAGATCGGTCATGCCAATAACCGCGTTCATGGGCGTGCGTATTTCGTGGCTCATGTTCGCCAGGAAATCACTTTTGGCCTGATTGGCAATTTCTGCTTCCTCCTTGCGCGCTGCAGATCACGAAACAACAGCGCATAAGGTTCCTTCAACCCGACCCTCACAAACGCGCGGTAGACGAGGTAGAACGAGACGATTTTCAGGTAGTGCCCCAGAACATTCGCGGGCCCCCTAATATCCGTGTAAAGCGTGAAGGCCAGTTCGGACGCCACCGTGACCGCGATGGCAGCCGCCAACAAGCGGAATACCGTCGGATCAAACTCCCTCCGCCGCCAAAAGAGCAGATTTAACCCTATCAGCAGCAGCACACAAATGATCATCTCGCTGAAGATCTTGAACGTCGTGAGCTGTTTGCTGGCGACATCGTAGCAATCGGGAAAGACGTCCCAATAGAAGATTGTGCCCAGAGCCAGGGTAACGACGACAACGTACAGTCCCATGAGAAACGACGGGGCAATACGTTTCCGCAGTAACAACAAAGCGGCGATCAGCGACAGGGCCTCGAGATATCGCGCCAGGACCCACAGCTGAACGCCCAGATTCGTGTTGTACCCGGGAAAGACATTCATTCTGCCGATGCTCAGCGTGTGCAGCACGTCGATCAGCGCGACAAACAGGAAAGCGACGCCAATACACAAGTAACACGCATTCCCCATCAGGGAGCGCGCGTTCCAGAAGACCACGAATACCGTACAGGCCACGACAATGCTGAATATCTCAGCCAGGCTGTGAAACAGCAGATAGCTGTAGCGACTGGTGGCGTAGAGACCCAATAGGAGCAGAATCCCGATGACGGCGGTCAGCCAGTAATTCTCTCGCTCTGCATGCTTCGCAGGTGATACCACGGCAGCCTCTCCGCAACAATAATGTTCCAGTGCAGGGACAGTCTTGATTGATTGCCGCCCACCCCACCGGCACCCCTTCGTCGTGTTGACTGCCCCCATCTCGCTGCACAATCCCAGCGGTCAAGACCCCGACCGCCGGGGCTCTGAGCCCAAGAAGTCCGTGGCCGCACAAGATGCGGGACTACGAATACGCTCTCGCCCTAAATTCGTGGCGGCCCTGAATATGTCGGATTTCGGTCTCGCGAATTTCGGACCTGGAAGGCCAAGTCCCGATGACCCAGATGACCCTGACGAGTTGGTGCCATGTGGCGACCATGAACGACCTCCACCGAACTTCATTCTACCCACGGCGCATTTATCTGTCTTCACCGCAGAAGCAACAGAGGCGAGATCGGGTGGCGGCCGGACGAACCACGGACGTGACAGCTCCTGCGGCACAAGCAGCTCAGCCGTCAACCCGGACAAATTCTAAAAAAATTGAAGCCTTATGCGTGGAGCAAAGGCTGTTTTCCGCCGCTTCTCTTGCTACAAAGGGGGCGTCCCCCCTCGTGAGCAGGTACTTAATGGTGAGGGTGGCACTTCGCTGACGGCGATCGTCATGTCAGCGAATCAAGGTGCCGACGAAGCCCAGTCGCCCGACATTCCACGTCTGCTCGATCTCGTCAAGTGAGTCGAATGGTATATTATCGACGACAAACCAGCGCCGCCGCCCGAAGAGACGCGGTTGCAGCTGCTCGACCGCTATCGCGATGGTCTGGAAGTGTTGGAGTGCTTGACTGGGTTCGACACTTCTGCATGGCGGCGAGCACCAAGATGCAATCAGCACGTTGCCAGCACGGCAACAGATTGACGAGGAACCCGCAAGGGTCTGGTTGCGAAGGGTTTAATTGATAAGATGATCTGGCTGGCCCGCGGTGGTTAGCGACGTCGCATGGCTGCCACGGACCACGTCTCAACACGCCATGATCTACTCAACTCTTTAGCAAGGAAGTCCCCCTGGGCGGCGGAGGGATTCGATTGGTGGGCCTCACTCTTCTATGCCGATGAACGGTTCCACAAACCAACGGGCGGTCACCATCCGCGATCTGCTGAGTGACACGCTGATCTACGGCGCCGCGGGCGTAGCCAACCGGGCGATTGGCTTCCTCTTGCTGCCGGTCACTACTGCTATTCTCGACCCGGACGACTACGGCGTGCTCGGGTTGTTCGGCGCCACGGCCAGTCTGCTGTGGGTGCTGGGTTCGTTGGGCGTGCCCGCCGCCTTTTATCGCTTCTACGCCGAGTCTGGCGAGTCGCGAGAAAAGGCTCGAATGCTCGGATCCTCCTTGCTCCTTTGCCTGCTGCAAGCCGCGGCAGCGTTGTGGCTGACCCTCGCAATCGGAAAAGAAATCTCGGCGCGGCTGTTCGGGATCTCCGAGACCTGGCCGGCGCTATTGCTCGTGGGCAATGCCGTTTGTACAACACTCATTGCATTGGGGGCCGGTCGTCTGCAAGCGGACGGATTCGCCTGGCGATACCTCACGGTGAATCTGGCCGCGGTACTCTGTTCGCGAGGCATCTCTCTGACGCTACTGCTTCTCGGCTACGGGCCCTGGGGATGGATCGTGGGCGAACTGATCGGGCTCTGCCTCAGCCTGCCGCTGTTGGTCGTCATGGCGTGGCCGAAACAACGGCCCACCATCAAAATGGCCACGATGGCCAGTACCCTGTGGTACGGTTTGTTGCTGACCCCCGCCTTCGTCTCCCAATGGCTGATGGTCGGATGTGATAAGCTGATCATGAAGGCTACCTTGCTCCAGCCTGACCAGGCCATCGGTTTATATTCGGTCGGCGAGCGCATCAGTTCCATCGTCATGTTCGGCAACCTGGCCTTCGCGCTGGCGTGGCGACGATTCGCCTTCCGAAACATGGCTCTCCAAGACGGGGCGCCCTTGTTGCGCGGGGAATGAAACTGTTTGTATTGGCCGGCGGCCTCGTGGCAATGGCTCTGGCGCTGCTCGGCGACGACCTCACTCACTGGCTGATCAGGGCGGCGTTTGCACAGGGAGCGGTGGTGATCGTCCCATTGACCGTCGCCGGGTGGTTGGCCGGCCTGGCTGACACGGCGAACATTGGGCTGCATCGTGTCAAACGACCCGCGCTGATCAGCGCCATCAACGTATCTGCCGCCGTGATGAACGTTGCCCTCAACTTCTGGGCGATTCCTCGATTTGGCATTTTGGGCGCCGCGTACACGACCCTGCTATCCCAGGCCGCCAGAGCGATGGCGATCTGGCTCGCGTCGCAGGCGGCGTATCGACTTCCCTTCGACTACGCCCGCACCGGCCTGGCTTTGGGGATCTTGGGGACGGTCTTTCTGGTAGGATATGCGGTGGGCGCCGTGTTGATCACCGAGTTACCCTGGGGCTGGCCCGCCGCGACTGTTGTCGAGTCGGCAGCCGTGCTTCTCGCCATCGCGGGGCTCTGGTACCTGCCTGTCTTCGATGGCGAAGAACGTGCCGCCATCGTGCGCGCCGCCAGGGCCCTCCTGCGCAACTGGCGCCGCGCGAAAAACGGGGCGTAGTATGGCGCGATGAAAAGGTGGTGCTGAACGGCAATTCGCGTTATCGCGTTCTGGTTCCGTATCTCCTTCGAGCAAGCCCCTCGAGCTTGCCCCTTCTCCCCTGTGGCAAGAAGGTGGCCGAAGGCCGGATGAGGGGCCCCCCTGGTACGATCAGAACCTCAATATCGGAACAGAAACCGTCGCGACACTCAAAGGCACATCGGCCCCAAAACGCCGACTTTTCAACAGCTCAATCGTAAGACGCTTTTCGCGGCGATTTGGAGAGTTTACGGGACGGCACGAATGATGCCGAAGAAGATCCAGCGAACCTCGATTTCGGATTGATCGCCCTGCCAGCTACATGGACCGCTTGACTTACAGTGTGAGTTTCTTCTAACGCATTTCAGACGGCTACCGGCTCCTCGGCTACCTGATCGTCAAAATCCAGGTTGCCGACCACCATCTCCCGTGCTTCTTGAATCCGTTGATGGACCAGATATCCAGGCAGCGACAGCATGCTGGTGTCAAAACCGAATTCAGCGCCGGAGGTCAGCCACAAACGAACCGAACTGCCAATGTTCCCGGCGTTGCGCGAGAGCGACCCAATTTGCTTGTGGGAAGTGACCGTCAGATTGCGGACCTGATTCCACGGAACCTCCAGACTGACCACCTTAGAACCAAATCCTAGCTGAGAAAAATCCAAGCCGTTGGGTAAACGCAACGAAATGCCACCCGGGCCGACACGCAGGAAATAATCCCCCCGCACATTACGGAAGGTCGCCGTCGCCGCCGCGGTGCAAAACCAGCCAATCAACGCGGTTGCGGCAGTGCCCGCTCGCATACGCCATGGGTATTTTTTCTGCGCGGAGACGGTTTCCTTGACAAGCCCTTTGAACGGTTCTTGTTTGGGCTTCCCTAGCATCAGAGTCGGGTCGTACATGAAACCAGTCGCCAGCAAAGCGCCAATGCCCACCACGGCCACGATCACTCCCATTTTGACGCACCGCCAACCGGACCACTTGCCAACAGCGAATACGGGGCCAACCGAGGAGGGATACGCATAGTACGGATTCATCGTGACCATGAAGACATTCCTGTGTTCGAGACAAACAACCACCAAAACCGTAGCTCACACAGCTCGCGATGCCAGGTACCAGTGGCAAGAGTAAAGTGCTTATCCGCACAACCGGCACAATCCGGTGCGCAGACGCGCACTTCGCACTGCTCAAGTCGAGCGGTCTGATTTCAGTGGACCAAGATTTTCGATTTCGAGATTGCTGGGTTGGAAACGCGGTGGTTTGAGCAGTGGCACGGTCCCTCGGAATTGCATAATCAGAGTCGTGCCACCGCGTGCGGAGACGTGGGTCAAATCGATGCATACACCGTCACCAAGCGAAATCGTGCCAACTCGACGCCGTATGGGGCACGCCGTGTGAAGTGGACCTCTTTTGTTATCCTGCGCTTCGTGTGCGGCCTGCTGCGTTTGGCGAAATTCTGCTAGGATAGTCTGCAGGATGGAACCGCTGCCTGGTCCGGTCTTTTCGGACTCGCCTTTCCTTTTCAACCCGAGTAGAGTGAGCGTCATGGACAACAGCATCGACCGCAGAAATTTTACCAAGCAGACGTCGGCTGCCGTCGGCGGCCTACTGACCGGCGCCTGTTCGGTGACGGAACGGTAACCGCCCGAGGCCCTGATACATCGGATAAACGCCTGTTGTTGCTGGGGCTCAATGCAATGGCCAGGGCTCCCAAATTCGACTATTTCGCTGACGGGCATCGCGGCGCCAGTATGGTGGCGGCGCACCTGCTGTGTATGGACAACGATCTGGACCAGCAAGCCACCTCGCGGATCGTGGAACTGGTCGACCTCAACTGGGCTTCGTCGGCACTCTGCCAGCCCTTCCCCGACGCCCAGCCTGAGCCGCGCGCATCAGCGAGATCGGCGTGGCACTTGCCGCGGGTGGAGAAGTGCTTCGACAGGTTGGCCACAACGCAATTTTCGCCATGCTGGCGATCAAGGCTTTCCGCATGTTGCCTAGCGCTGCCACGTCGGAGCGCGTCGATGGAGTATGCACTTTGATTCGGTCTTTTACTCCGTGGCACGACGTGGATCCGGACCCGGACGTCAATCCGCCACCGTTTGCCGAGTCGGCTGCCGCGTCGCAGTTCATCCTGCGCGAGGCAAGCGCGGCAATTGATCGGTTCGTGGGCTTCGGTCAGGGATTCGCCGGACACATGCTGACCTTCGGCCAAGCGCTCGTCGAACTGGCGGCAATGGGTGACGTCCAGTGGGCCGAGAGTTGCCGCACCGCCTTTCGAAAATATGTGACGGTTACGCGCCGTGGTCCAGACGCGGATTCGAAACGCTATAGCGATCACAAGCCGACTGACCTGCGGCCGACCGATGCGAAGTATTGGCAAGAGCGAGGGGACCACGCCGTGGGCATCGGGCACGTGTTTAAGTACCCCTACAGCTACTACGACCTTCTGCGGCGTGCCGGTGATCCTGCATTGAAGCGAGCCTGGGACGCGAAGGCGTATCACCTGTTCTGATGCTGCAGTGGAGTCGAGAGCAACCATCCATGAGACAGCTAAGCAGGAATCTGGTGTGCGCGCTCGCAACGGGCTACATTCTGTTCATGTTCTCGGAAAGAGTATTCTGGACGGTCTGGCGGCCAAACGACTCGCTGCCGGACCTCGCCATCACCTGGCTGGTGTACAGCGCTGTCGCGTATCTGTTTCTGGCGGCAGTATCCTGGTCTCGAGCGAGTGACATCTGGTCGATCTTTCTGGCTGGGGCGCTCTACGGATGGCGGTTTGAGGTAGTGCCAATTGCATGAGCGCTGGTAGAATGTGCGGCGGTTCACATCTCATTGCGGCGTCGAAGACGGAATCGACGAGGGAAACGATCACAATCTCGCAGGAGCCTCGGGGCGTCGATGAAGATCACGTTTATACGTCCAAACCTTTACCCGGACCGCTCGGCTGATGCCCTGGAGCCTGTGGTTTTCGCGGTGCTGCGTGGACTGACTCCGACGGATATGGAGTGCGTATTGTACGACGAGCGGATCGAACCGATTCCGCTGGACGACACTACGGATCTGGTGGCGATCACGGTCGAAACTTTCACGGCGCGACGGGCGTACCAGATCGCTTCGCACTACGTGCGCCGCGGCGTGCCGGTGGTGCTGGGCGGTTATCATCCCAGTTTTTGCCCGCAGGAGGCGTTGCAGTTCGCGCACGCGGTGGTGATCGGCGATGCCGAAGAAGTATGGCCCCGAGTGCTCGACGATGTCCGTCGTGGTACCTTGCAGCGGGTGTATCGCGGCGGGCAGACACCCTTGGATGATCTGCGTGTCGACCGCTCGATCTTTGCCGGAAAACCATATCGCCCCGTTGCGTTAGTGCAATTTGGCCGTGGCTGCAAATATGCCTGCGATTTCTGTTCCATTCATGCATTTTACGGCAGCCACTTGCGCTGGCGCGGGCTCGATAGCGTCGTGGATGAAATGGCCCAGTCCGGTCGCCGATTCGTTTTCGTGACGGACGACAACTTGTTTAATGATCGCCGGCAACTGGCGGGATTGCTCGCGGCGATCCGTCCGTTGCATGTCCACTGGTCTTGTCAGGCCAGTATCGACTTGGCGGCTGACCCGCACCTGGTCAAACAGATGGCGGAAAGCGGGTGCCTCGGTGTCATGGTCGGTTTTGAGTCTCTGGACGCGGCGAATCTGCGTCAGATGCGCAAATCATGGCAGCGCGCGTACGGCCCGTACGATGAACTGATCAGTGTGTTTCGCGACCACGGCATGATGGTCTACGGTGGCTTCGTGTTGGGATATGATCATGACGGGCCCGATGCCTTCCAGATCACCTTGGAATTCGCCTTGCGCAACAAGTTGTTTCTGGCCAATTTCAACCCGCTCACTCCCACGCCGGGCGCGCGTTTGTACGATCGCCTGAAAGCAGAAGACCGACTGCTGCGCGATCCCTGGTGGTTGCATCCGGACTATCGCTACGGCGACTGTCTGTTTCGGCCCCGGGGGATGACATCCGAGCAACTGCTGGAAGGCTGTTACTGGGCACGCACCGAGTTCAATCGCGCGTCGAATATCCTGCGTCGGGCCTTTGACTTCCAGAGTAATTCTCGCACACTCCTGCATGCCGCCGCCTTTGCCATGGCGAACCTGACGTCGCGGCGTGAAATTCACCGCAAACAGGGTCGTCCGCTCGGGGCTCCATCCGTGCCACTCGTGCCTGTGTGGGAACCGGGAAACGATCATGAGGAACTGGCATGCACCCTCTGATGCTTGGCGTATTCTTCGCGCTACAGTTGTTGTTGGTGGGGCTAGACGTGTGGGAAGTGCGTCGCGGACGACGAGCGGGGGATGATCAAGAGCCGTTGCCATGGCGGACGCTGTTCTTTCTGATCGTCGTGACGGGAGTGTTTTTTTCCGTGCAGTTGCTGGGCAGCCGACTCACGCCCTCGCCCTTGGAGATGCTCGAATCCGCGCGCTCAATCGCCTCCGCGTGGGCAGGTGATCGTGTCGGCCAGTCGATCTCGGGCTGGCAGGCCGCACTATCAGGCATCGCACTGTTCTATATGGCCGGATTCTGGGATTACATCGTGCACCGATATTTCAGCCACCACCGCTGGTTCTGGGTGACGCACGAGTACCATCACTTGCCGCGTCGGGTCAACGTGCTGATGCCCGGCATCTTTGTGCGGCCGTTCGGATTCCTGCCCGTAGCCATGTCCACCTGGGCGACCGCGGCCGCGGCGTACGCACTGCTGTGCGCCCTGGATCTACCGCTGTGGGATCTGCGCCCTTTGCTTCCCACACTGCTAGTGATCAGCCTGGTACTGACCGCCAGCCACTCGTCGTTTCTGCGCCGTTGGCCTGCAACACATCGGGTCATACGCTGCGCGGGGTTGACTACGCCACAGGAACACCTGCTGCATCACGCCGTGGAATCTCACGGGAATTACGGAAATTTCACGACGCTCTGGGACCGCCTGTTCGGCACCTACCTTGATCCGGAGAACGTCGATCCGGATGACGTTCGTTTAGGACTGGCATACGATCAAGACTTTCTGGGAACGCTCACGATGGGTAAGCTACGCTTGTCCCCGGCGATACGGCAGAAATATCAGATCGCTCGCTACTGCTACCTCAACAGCGACTCAGACGCCCCATGACATTTTTTCGCGTGTACGAAATTGTCGCTCCGACAGTGCTGCTACCAGTCAGTTATTGGCTGTGGTTTCAGCGTTATGCTGGCGATCAGGCGATGGTGCTTGCCTCGCTTTCGCTGCCGATCGTGTTCGCTTATGTGATTCCTGGCATTGGCACCAACTGGTTACATCTGTGGGAATTCAACACTCGATTACGAGTGGGACGTTTTCGACCCCACCATGGGCTGGTGTTCGGGACCGCCACCAGCTTGTTTGCCCTGATTTCCCTGCCCACCACGGGGGAAACCCCTCTTTCTGGAATCGCCCGCAATGGATTTGTGCTCGGTTCCGTGTTGGCTTTCTGGAATTGGCTGTACGATGTGTACGCCATCAAGTCGGGTTTCATTAAGGTCTACACGCGAAGACAATCCGAACCGGCTGACGCCGCAGCCATCGCCACTGATTATGCACCTGCCTTGTTTGGTATCTTCGGGTTGTGTTACGGCGTTTCGCTCGGCACATTGGAGTACTTTGTGGTGGTTCGGGATCAACGGCAGCTGTTGTGGCCGCTTGTCGCGGCTTGTCACATAATCTGCCTTGTTGCACCGGTATTGGCATACGTTACTGTTTCCTTCCTGCGGACCGGCGAATCGGGGCTGCGATCTTATGAAAGGGTTGGCCATGACGCCTAAGGCATTGTTAGGACTTCAAGGCATGATGTGGATGGTCTGCGCCTTCCACGTCCTCACTGGGGCGGGTCTAAACCTCTCCAGCGATTTTGTCAACACTGCGGCGAATTGGTACGGTGCCGAAGTGACGCAATGGTCACCGCAGTTCCGCTACATCCTGCGGCCCTTGGGAGTGTTCATGGTCGCACTGGGCGTGTTGGCGGCGGTGGCGGCGCTCAAACCGCTGCAAAATCGGACCACGATTTACGTGTTCGCCGGCATTTTCATCGTGCGGGCCCTGCAGCGCCTGGTCTGGGGACAGGAGATCAGCGACATCTTTGGCATTGCGAGCAGCCGCAACGTGTCCAACATGATTTTCTTCTTCGCTCTGGCGGCCGTGTTGATAGTCCTGGATCAACTGGCACATCGCGCTTGTGTCAATGAGAAACTGGCAACTTCCTAGTCCGTGACGTTAGGCGACAGGCATTGTATGCGTGTTACGTTTATCAAACCCAACATCGGCCGGCTGGAACACAGCCTGTACGTGGACGAGGGCCGGATGGAGCCGCTGCAACTTGGCGTGCTGGCCGGCTTGACACCTCCCGATGTCGAATGCCTGCTGTATGATGATCGCATCGATGAAATTCCCTACGACCAACCGACTGACCTGGTAGCGATTACCGTCGAGATCTATACAGCCCGACGCGCTTATGAGATTGCGGAAGAATATCGGATGCGCGGAGTGCCGGTCGTGATGGGAGGATTCCATCCAACTTTGTTACCCGTAGAATGCCGTCTGCATG
The DNA here is from genome assembly GCA_963700575.1 of uncultured Planctomycetota bacterium. GTDB lineage: Bacteria > Planctomycetota > Planctomycetia > Pirellulales > Pirellulaceae > JAJRVM01. The sequence goes on from CAVOYC010000012.1 coordinate 440,342, forward strand.
CCGACGCCATCGTGATGGGGGATGCCGAGTCCATCTGGCCGCAGATCCTTAACGACGCCCGCGGCGGACGATTGCGCGAGGTCTATCAAGCGGTACCTGGCCCTGCGCAGCCACACGGGGTCAAGCCGCGCCGGGACTTGTTTCGCGGGAAGGGATATCTGCCGGTGACGCTGATGCAGTTCAGCCGAGGTTGTCGTTTCGCCTGTGATTTTTGCGCGATTAGTGTCTATTTTCAACGTCAGCATTATGTGCGTCGGACACCCGAAGTGCTTGATGAAATAGCCAGCCAGGAACGTCGGTTCATCTTCTTTGTGGATGACAATTTCCTTTCTAACCACGAGGCAGCCAAGCGATTCTTGCGCGAATTGATACCTCTGCGGATCCGCTGGGTTTCGCAAGCGTCGCTCGATATGACCAACGATCTCGAATTGATGCAACTGCTGGTCGACAGCGGCTGTCTGGGAAACGTCATCGGATTCGAATCGCTGAACCCGCACAACCTGCAGCTGATGAAGAAGGCTCCCAATTTTCTCCGCCACGACGCACGCACACCGCTGCGTGACGGTTGGGATTATTATGAGCGGGCGATACAAGTGCTGCGCGATCATCACTTGCAGACCTGGGCGGCCTTCACCCTGGGACACGACCATGACACGCTTGCTTCGATTCGCGAAACTTGCGATTTCGCGATGCGACACAAGTTCTGTTTCGCGGCCTACAACGTATTGATGCCGTATCCCGGCACGCCCCTCTATCGACGTTTGCGCAGCGAGGACCGGTTGCTGTACGACGGAAACTGGTGGTTGCATCCGCAATATCGTTTCAATCACGCGGCCTTCCTCCCCAGGCATATGACTCCCGACCAGCTTACCGAAGCCTGTTGGGAGTGCCGCTGCAAGTGGAATACGCCGAGCTCCGTGTTTCGGCGGATGTGGGACTTCAAGACGCACCTGAGTTCCCCGGTGCGGCTGGCCGCCTACCTGCGATATAACCCGCTCTACGGCCGCGAGGCTCGCAAGCGGCAAGGCATGCGGTTTGGATTGTCCCGCCACGAATTCGGCAGCCGCCTGGGGCAGGCCCCCACACGCGTGAACGAAACCACAACCCGTTCGCCGACCACAAGCGTACCTCGAACATGCTCGACAAGAAGCACATGATCCAACGACCTAAGCAATCACCGACGAACGGGGAGCGAGCCAGCGTCTTGCGCCTGACGTTGATTTCGCCCAAGGGGCCCCTGTATCGACATCGCGGCGGGATTTTCGGCAAGTCACTCCGCTACATGCCGCTCACCTTACCGACTCTAGCAGCACTGGTCCCCCAGGAAATCACGGCCGAAATCTCTTGCGTCGACGAGGGCATCACCGAGGTTGACGTGCATCTGCAGGCCGACCTGGTCGGCTTGACGGTGATTACCGGCACGGCACCACGAGCGTACGAGCTGGCGCGGCATTTCCGCAGTCGCGGGATTGCGGTCGTGTTGGGCGGACCGCACGTGACGCTCGTACCGGAAGAGGCGCAGGCCCACGGCGACGCCATCGTAGTCGGCTACGCGGAAGAAACGTGGCCCCAATTACTGCGAGACTTCTGCCGCGGGGATCTGCATCCCCGCTACACTCAGTCACCCGACTTTCAGCTGCGTGGCAACCCGCTGCCCGATCGATCGGTGCTGCCCGAGCACCGGTATCTGACCGCCAACGTGTTCGAGGCGACGCGCGGCTGTGTCCATGACTGCTCGTTTTGCGTGGTACCGGCCGCCTGGGGGCGACGCCCCTGGCAGAAGCCGGTTGACGAGATCGTGGCTGATATTCGGCGCCGCCGCGCGCGGCGGGCCATTTTTGTCGACCTGAATCTCATTGCCGATCGCGACTACGCTGCTCGGTTGTTCGAGGCGCTCGTACCGCTTCGCGTGCAGTGGTACGGTCTGGCAACAACCTTGCTGTGCGACGATCGATCGTTGCTTGACCTGGCGGCTGCCAGCGGTTGCCGTGGACTGCTGATGGGACTGGAATCGATCTCTTCGCAGTCCCTCCACGGCACGCACAAAAGGTTTAATCATCCGGAAGACTATCCGCGCATCGTCGAACAATTACATCGTCGCGGAATTGCGTTGCAAGCCTGCTTCGTATTTGGTCTGGACGACGATTCCCTCGACGTCTTTGAACGAACAGCCCGTTTTGCTGTCGATTGCGGCATCGATCTGCCGCGGTTCGCAATCGTAACGCCTTTTCCCGGAACGCAGCTCTATCGGCAACTCGATACTGAGGGCGCATCCTGACCCGCAACTGGGAACTCTACGACGGGCAGCACGTTGTTTTCGAGCCGGCCCAAATGAGCGTGGAGCAGCTGCGGCAAGGCACCGAACGGGCCTGGAAACACGGTCTATTCGTATCGCAACATCGTGCGCCGGATTCGGCGCGGCGCGGCCGGCTGGCCTTTACGCGCTGGTGACAAACATCGGCTATCGTCACTATGCCTATCATCTGGACACGTTTTACACGTGCGACGCCATGACTCCCTGCGCTGCTGCGCGCGTGAAGATTGCGACCACCGAGCATCTTCCTCGTTTTCGCTTCCGCCGAGACGCTCATGATTCGCCAGGACCAGGCAACTCGGCCGCCGAATCGAAGGGCGAAAACAGGCCCGTTGCGTCTGACGATCGTGCACCCGTGCGTCGGCCGCCGGCGAAACACCCGGCGGTACGTGCGCACATGGCAGATGGAGCCGCTGCCAGCAGCGATGATCGCGGCGCTGGCGACCGCCCGATGTGGAGACGCGATTCTACGATGATCGCCTGGAGTCAATACCGTTCGACGAGCCAACCGACCTGGTGGCCATCAGCGTCGAAACCTACACGGCCCGCCGGGCTTATCAGATCGCCAGCGAATATCGTCGCCGACGGGTCCCGGTCGTGATGGGCGGCTTCCACGCCACGCTCTGCCCGGAGGAGGTGCAACAGTACGCCGATTCGATCGTGGTGGGAGAGGCGGAAGAGATCTTTGGGCAGGTGATCGACGATTATCACTGGGGCACGCCGCAGAAGATCTATCGAGCCGCTGGCCGTCCGGCAGCGCGTGTATCACCCGACCGTTCGATCTTCCACGGCAAACGGTACTTGCCCATTCGGCTGGTCGAGTTTGCCCGCGGCTGCCGCTTTCATTGCGATTTCTGCGCGATCCAATCGTTTTTCTCTTCCACGCACAGTCACCGATCGATCGATCAAGTGATCGAGGAGATCCAGCGCGTCCGGCAGGGTGGGCAGATGATTTTCTTCATTGATGACAATATCACGTCCGGCTTCGATGAAGCCAAGGAATTGATGCGTGCGCTAATTCCCTATAAAATCCGCTGGGTGAGCCAGTCGTCGATCGACGTCGCACACGACGAGGAATTACTCGAGCTGATGAAGTGCAGCGGCTGTCAGGGAGTATTGATTGGCCTGGAATCGCTCAATGACGATAGCCTGCGACAAATGAACAAGGGGTTTAACATGATGCATGGGGGGCCGGCAACGGCACTAGCCAACATGCGTCACCATCAGCTGGCGGTCTACGGCACGTTTATTTTCGGGTACGACCACGACACACCGCAGTCGATCGCGGCGACCGTCGAATTTGCCCAGCGCGAAGGCCTGTTTGTTGCCGCTTTCAATCACATTACGCCTTTTCCAGGCACGCCGCTCTACGAACGCATGCGGCAAGAGGGTCGGCTGCTGTACGATCCATGGTGGCTCGACGAGCGGTACCGTTACAACATGATTCCGTTTCAGCCCAAGACGATGTCTCCGGACGAGCTGGAGCGGCGATGCCTCGAGGCGCGACGATCGTTCTACGGGTGGCGGAGCATCCTGCGCCGCGGCTGCGCCCGGTAAATCGTCGCCAGCCGTTTGTACTGTGGAACTACCTGGCAATGAATGCGCTGCATCACTGGGACGTGGAGGGACGCAGCGGATTGCCGATGGGAGATGAAACGTGGCAGGGCGAGTTACTGAAGGCGTAATGACGTCGTCCCCGAGCGAACGTTACTCGGTACGTCTGGCCACCCCAGCTGACGACGCGGCTCTAAGGCATTTGCTGCGCGAAACGCCGATGGACGGTCCGATCCGAGTTTCGCTGCGCCGTGAACCTAGCTATTACGGAGCGGCAACCGTGGAGGGACCGTATCGGCAGACTCTGGTTGTCACCGAAGTCTCCAGCCGACGCGTGGTCGCCCTGGGCTGTCGCAGCATCCGTCAACGATATGTCGATCAGCGCGCCACGCCAGTGGGCTACCTGTCGGGTCTGAGGATCCTACCCACGCACCGCGGCGGAACTCTGCTGGCACGTGGTTATCGGGAAATGCACAGGCTGCACGAAGATGGCGCGACCGACTTCTACCTGACAACCATTGCCGATGGAAATCGGCGAGCGCTGAAAACGCTGACCGGAGGGCGGGCTGGTCTGCCTGTCTATTTTCCGCTCGGAGAGTATCACACGTTCGTGATCCCGCTGCGACAGCGTCGCGACAGTTGGCATGAGGGCGATTTGGAAATCCGGCCACTGCGCCGAACGAATTCCCCGCTCTGATTGACTTTCTGCGGGAGACAGGCAAGTCCAAGCTGTTTTTCCCCTGTTACGCGCAGGAAGATTTTCTGGGGCCACAGGCGACATTCCAAGATCTCGCGCCAGAGGATATTCTGATTGCCCGGCGTGGCTCCCGACTCATCGCCTCACTCGGCCTGTGGGATCAGAGCCGTTACAGGCAAACGGTCGTGGAGGGCTATCGAACGGCCATTCGCTGTGGGCGACCGGCCTACAATGCCCTGGCCTGGTGCTTGGGTTGGCCCCGTTTCCCGGCCCGCGGCGAACCGTTGCACGCTTTGATGGCGGCAGTGCCTCTTGCCGCCGCGGGACATGTACGCGCGTTCCAGAAATTGCTGCTGGCTGCCGGCAACTATGTGCGGCACAGACGCCCGCATTGCCGCAGCCTGCTGGTGGGAGCGTTCGAGCGGGACCCGTTGTTCGATGTCTGCCGGCAGGCGAGCTTGTTTCGATATGTGACACACGCGTATCTCGTCTATTGGAATGAACCGCCTGATCATCCATCACGATTTGTCGGGCGCAGACCTGTACCTGGAACTGGGATGCCTGTAATGAAATGGCTTTTCCGAGAGAAATAGTCAGGCCCTCGCTGGCCGGAGCACACACGCATGAGACTTCACAGCCGCCGCATGGTAGTGCCCGCACTGACCAGTAGCGATCGTGCAGATATGTTCGCGCTCTTCGCGCAGTACTTCGATGACGCTGACAGGAACCGCTTCGAGGCTGATCTGGCCAACAAGCAATGGGTGATCCAACTTCTTGATCCAGCAACGGGAAGACTCTGTGGTTTTTCGACGCAGGTGCTGCTGAAGGTGCGCATTGGAAACGGAACCGTGAGCGCCTTGTTTTCGGGCGATACGATCGTTGATCCAGCCTGCTGGCGGGAAACGACGCTGATGCGTGAATGGGGGAGACTGGCCGTCGAACTGATGGAAACAATGCGTCCCGCGACGTTGTACTGGTTCCTGATTGCGAAAGGATACAGGACGTATCGCTTTCTACCCGTGTTCTTTCGTGAGTTCTTTCCACGTTACGAATGCACCACGCCAGCCTGGGCGAAAAGCCTGCTCGACACGCTCGGTCGGACTATGTTCAGCCAGGCATACGATGCGCGGCGCGGGCTGGTGATCGCGGCCCCGCACAAGGATCGGCTGCGACCTGGCATTGGCAGCATTACCACTGGGCGTCTGGAGGATCCGCACGTCCGGTTCTTTGTGGATCGAAATCCAGACCACGCTGGCGGCGATGAACTGTGCTGCGTGGCTCGTCTTGATGTCGCGAATTTTACGGCGGCGGGGATTCGCCTGCTCGATCCGCAGCATCGCCCTCAGGCTTCCTGTGCGCAGCAGGACTTAGGTGACGTGGCATGAACGCAGCCTTTTGGCTCAACACGGCTTGGATGAAGAGCTGCGCTGGCGAAGCACGGTCCTTTCGCCGCGCCACACACCATGTTCGCCAGACGCAGGAACATCGCCTGCTGCACCTTCTGCGCGAGAATCGCGACACCTGGTACGGCCGTCGGTTTGAGTTCGCCAAGATCAGGACGGTCCAGGATTATCAGCAACGAGTTCCGCTGGCCGACTATGACCAGTTTCGCCCGCCGATCGATCGGATCGCCCGAGGTGAGCCGAACGTATTGACGAAGCAGCAAGTGCGGTTGTTCGAGCCGACGGGCGGCTCGACCAGTGGGGAAAAACTGATACCTTACACAGACGCGTTGCGAAAAGAATTCCAGCGCACACTGGCGGCTTGGATTTTCGACGTCATGACCAATCAGCCGGCGGCGCGAGGGGGCCGAGCTTATTGGTCGATTTCGCCCATGGCGCACGAGTCGCGTCAAACGAAAGGTGGCATCCCCATCGGCTTCGAAGATGACCGTGACTATCTGGCTGCGTGGCAACGCTGGGCAGTTTCCCGGTTACTGGTGGTTCCACCGCAAATCGGTCAGCTGCGGTCGCCCGAAAACGCTCGTTACGTCACCTTGCTCTACCTGCTGGCCTCTGCCGACCTGGCCCTGGTCTCCATCTGGAGTCCCACGTTCCTCACGGCATTGCTGACCGACCTGCCGCAGTGCTGGGAAGCCATTTGCGCCGACTTGCGCCGGCTGTGTGCGATTGCCGCGCCCAAGCGACGAAAAGAACGACTTCCGCGTCCCGCTGTCGCGAGACTACCGTCGCGCCGACCAGCTGCGTGACATTTTCGCCGGTTCCCAGGATCTATCGCAGAAACTCAACGCCTGCTGGCCACAGCTGGCCCTGATCAGCTGTTGGGCCGATGCGTCCTCGGCGATGTATGTGCCACCCCTGCAGGCAATACTTCCTCAGGCCGTGCTTCAGCCCAAGGGGTTACTGGCCACCGAGGGCATAGTCTCTTTTCCTATGGTCTGCGCCACAGGATGCGTACTGGCATTACGATCCCATTTCTTTGAATTCGTTGATGTGAGGACTGACAAGCAGCTCCAACCACAAGAGATCTGCCTGGCGGATGAATTGGAATTGCACAGACGCTACCGCGTCGTCATGACAACCGGTGGTGGGCTTTATCGCTATGACCTGGGCGACGAAGTAGAAGTCCTTGGGTTCCATAACGCGTGTCCCCTGATTCGATTCCTTGGACGCCACAATGCCATCAGCGATCTTGTCGGCGAGAAACTCCACGAACAGCATGTGCGCCATGCCATCGACAAGTCCTGTGACGACTTGCGGGTCGCCCCCCAATTCGCACTGCTGGCGCCGACCTGCGAGAGGCCGGCCCGTTATCGACTCTATTTGCAGTGCAGTCCGTGCGGCGACACAACACTGCGGCAGCGACTAGCAGAACGACTGGAAGAGCACTTACGGGGCAATCCACAGTATCGTACCGCGGTCTCGTCAGGGCAGCTTCGCCCCGTGGATGTTCACCTGGTGCCAAGTGACGCCTGGAGACTTTACCAGGATGCCTGCCTCAACCGCGGCCAGAAGCTCGGCGACATCAAGCCCACCGCGCTCGACACCGGGACCGGCTGGGAGCATGTATTTCCACAGAACTGACCGGGAGCGATCTCTGGAAGATCTGTACTTCGTGACCAAAGACCTGACCGGCAACTGGAGCTTGTCACTTCGGTCCCAGCCACCGCTGCGCCGCGACGAAAATCGAGTCATCGAGATTCCTCATCGACCGGTCAAGGCCTCAGAGTTTGATGTCCAAGCGAGGTTGGAAAATCTTGCTCCAGACTTTGGACACCGATGGGGACGCGATGGTACACTAGGTATCAACGTCATATCAGATTTGCTTTCGACCAACACCAAACAGGAGTCCCGGACACAGTCGTCCGAGTGATGACGAGTTGGGTGGGGGATCCGATGGCTCCGAAAGTTGGCGAGGACCCTGTGAATCGGATTAGCTTTTCAGCAAGAGGAGGGCACCGGAGGGCGGGCGACCAGGAGCGAAAACGACAACAGAAGAACAGGAAACTTCTGAGCCGCAGTTGCTGGCAGGAATTCACCTGGTCCAGCAATGGAAGGACCAGCCTTGCTTAGGCGTTCCGATTTCCACTGGGCATGTCCCAGTGGGATCACAACTGGTTGGCTACGTGTCACCTGCACCAATTTCCTGCTCTCGGCCGGGCTGGTCCCGGGGGGAGTAACGAGTGCCGCGGCCCTCTGGCTACCGGCACGTGAAGAGGCCATTCCGTGCCTCATTATCAACTCCGGCGCAGCCCTGTCTATGGCCCCCGAACCTTGGCCCACCACGGATTCTGGGGTACACTTAGGATCGGGGAAAAATAACTTCACCTTGTTCCCTCGCCCCTTTGGGGAGAGGGTAGGGTGAGGGACTAGCAAATCTGGAAGTTATTTTTCCCCGGTTCCTTAGCGTCAGTCTGGCGGGGCGTTGTTGGCCAGCCGCGCGCCGCATGAACAACCGATCTCCGCTCAAATGAGTTAATGGTGCGCCTGCTGTTGAGTGCCCGATGAACATACGACACAACTTCTCATTGCCTCTTGTCACGCTGTCTTTGTGCCAGCCTATCTTTTCGCGCGGAGAACGGTAATTGAGTGGGCGGGAATCAGCAAGGGCTGGTCGAGCGGGACCGAATCAGGTAATTGGCGTGTGGTCACCTCTTCCGGCTGACCCGGTACGTTGATCGACGCCAAGTTCTCACCATGGATACGCCAGGCGGTCGCGGGTTGGAGATCGGCTGCTGCGTCAAGCTCGAATCGCACCGCGAGGCTGTCTTTGGGCGAGTAGTTGATGAGGCCGAGACACATCGTCCTGGAGGTGTCGTCCTGCGTTGCTATGACGTCAAGCGGCACGTCTCCGCCCACCTCAACCGGCAACAACCGCCCGCCGACCTGACCGCGATACAGAGCGAGCAGGTGCCCGACCGGGCCCATTGAAGCGTGCGTACGATTGGTCTTGATCGCTCCAATAACGTTGACAGTCTGAGCCCACTGGGCCATCCCCACGACGTCGGCCGCGCGAATCAGCTCGTGAAGGGCCCGGCCGTTTGCGATGGCGTCACCCAACGGGTAGTAGACCTCGAACTTGCCGATGCCGGGCCCGTCTGGTGCGGGGTCCCATTCACGCACAATGCCCCACTCGTCAACGGAAAGGAGGAGGCGATCGATGGCCGGGTCGCTGCCATGTCGGCGCGACCTGAAATCATCAATCAGGCGACGAACGCCCGTAGCCACATGCCCGGAGTACTCGAGGAAATCCGCCTCGTATTTCTGGGCATCATCAGGGGAGAATGGGATGCGGAGACCGCGTTGCGTATAGTGATGAGCGCTGAGCAGGTCCATCGACGGGGCACATCGCGATATTACAAGGTCGTTCCACTTCCCCGGCGCCCGACCGCCACAACCTTGATTCGTGGATCGACGGCTCTCATCGACCGGACGAACGCGTTGTGCCGCAGGGCGTAGCGTTCGACCGGCACGTTGCCTAGCTGCCACACGCCATACATTTCGTTGCCGATGCCCCACCATTCAACGCCATAGGGGTCGGGATGTCCGGCCCGGGCGCGGTGCGAGCCCCAGCGGGTTTTCGGCGCGCCGTTGGCATACTCGACCATTTGGGCGGCATCCTTTACTGGCCCGAGCCCGGTGTTCACAACAATCAGCGGTTCGGTGTCGATCTCGCGACAAAAGGCGATGAATTCGTCGATTCCAAAGTCGTTGTCCTCCACGTCCTCCCAGGCCCGCTCCCATCGCGGCGGACGGCGATCGCGCGGGCCAAGGCCGTCTTTCCAGTTATAGCCCGAGACGAAATTCCCACCCGGCCAGCGGTAGATCGGGGAATCAAGCTGTTTCAGGAGCGCGAGCGTGTCGGCTCGCATTCCATTCACGTTATCCGCCGGCATTAACGACAGGCAGGCGATCCAAAGATAGCCGGGCTGTGTCATCGTCAGCGACAGGCTCGCTTCGTCTGTTGTCGCAGCGGCCCGAAAGCGGAACGCAAGCTTTTCGTACGAAGTGCCCAGCTTGTCAAACTCGATACTCTGGCCAGCCAACTCCTCTTCGCCCCAAGCCAGGCGGACCGTCACCGGCGATGGATCGGCCACATGACACAGGATGGCGTAACCGACGTAGTCTTTTCCTGCGATCAATCCGAGGCCGGACTGCCGGATGCCGCACACCCCGCCGCCGGCGTCGCGGACCCAAAGGGCCATCGCGTGGTCGCCGCAGTAGGCGCCGGCAGTGTCGTGAGCGGCGTCGAAGTCGGCACCCTCGGGGCCGACGGTCTGCCAAGACTTGCCCGGCTCAAGCAGGAACTTACGGTCGTCGAGCATCTCGGCCCAGATGCCACCTCGGATGCAACGGCCCAGGTGTTCGATGAACTGTCCGTAGACGTTCGGATTGATGGCCGACCCGGGTTTGCTGACGTCGATAGCGACGGTTGCTGGAAGACCCTGGCCGCGAATAGGGCAGCAAAAAGTTGCAGAGAGAAATAGTGTCACGACCAGCCAATACACTTTGAGTCGAAGCAACGTTGTTGTCATGGCCGCGGGCTCTTTTGGGTTGATTGAGTCGTCACCGGTTTCTTCGGTTCACAATCACGGGTCATTGTACTACCACTACGTCGCTCACGGACACGCCCCTGCCTCCGGCGAGATGCCGCACCTTGGGCTAGGTCGAGGCATCGCTCTCCATGCCCTGGAACTGGAACACCACGTAGCGCGGCTCGGCATCAGCCCATCCCCATACGGGTGTGAGAATCACCAGAACAAGGCAAAGAAAGACAGTAACGGCACGATCGGCGCCGACGCCCTGAGCCACCCGCTGAACGAGCGGGTCATCTTCACGCATGAGCGTCTGTTTCTGCCGATGTGCCCCCAGATAATGCCACTCGATCAGGCGGCCCGCTTGTTCACTGATATGCCAAGTGTGGACCTGCTCGCGACAGCGCATACTGACGGCGAGCGAGTACCGGTGGCCGCTTTTCCTGTTCGTTTGCCAATGGGGGGAAGGGAATTGGACCATCTGAACGGCGTCACCGCCGGCCGACGCATCTTCACCCGGCCCTCTGGCCACCAGTTCTGCTGGTTTCAGCACACCGATAACGGCGACTCGTGCTCGGCGGGCTTGTCGCCGGGGGTCTTGCTGCTAGACTGACGTGCCGTGGGCTTCGCTCTGGGCTTCGCCGGTGGACGACAGCAGGAACGCTTGCCGCGTACGCAGGTAGGCGCCGTCTCCTCTGTGGTCAGATTTTTTGGAGGGCGTTAGGCCTCCTGCCCAACACGGTAACAGACCGCGAAGAATCGTTCCAATCCAATAACTTACAATGGCTTGCACACATCGAGGATGTAGCTCAGTCGGTAGAGCAACGGACTTTTAATTCAGCCGAGCGTCTTCTCGCTTTTTCGCCGCAACTTCTTTTCCGGCAATCGCTTGTGACGCGTTTTCTTTTTGCCGGCCACTTTCCAGATTTTCCATAAGTTCTTTGGCGTTGATTGCGTACCCACGCATTCTAGATCAGGTTCTGTATCAAGTCCTTCCATCGGAAGGGGGCAACAGAGTACCGATCGCCAGTGCCGTTTGTGCAGGGAGTTCCTCGTTGTTCGTGGAGACATTGCTCACGGGTGGCTCGCTCCAGCAATAGTGAGACGATCGGGGCTCTCCATTCACCCAGCCGCAAGACGTGCGGAAACGGCGAATGGGTTCTGGACTGGTGGTCACGCTTCCGACGCCGCTTTCGCTCGGCGGTCGCCATCATCAAGGCAACGTGAAGGGAACAAGACTTGAGCGCGGGGCGGTCCTTATCGAGGTCCGAAATTCGCCAGATGTATCGCGGTCACAGTAGTGCTGCGATGGCCGCGGCTCGTTCGAATGCCTGATCCAAATCGAAACGGTCATAATCGTCACTTCGCAACACGGGACGCAACTGGGGCACCAGCTGCGCTCGAAGCTGGTCCCGCTTTGCCCGCGAGACATCCACCGGCTCGTTGCCAGGGACCGACAGCTTGCTTCGCAGCAGCGCCAGCAAGGTCGTGTCGCAAACGTCGATACGTCCTTGGTGGAACGCATGTTCGAGATCGAAGAAATCACGGATCGCGGCGTCGCGGCGTGTTAGCGCCGCGCGGAGTTTCTCAGCATATGCCTCGCGATGAGAGAGAACGGCGACCAGTACTGGGGGAACGGCGGACACTCGGCGGAAAGGATCCATGAGTAATGTACGGGCAGGCAACGGCTTCACCGGCTCGACGATCGGCTCTCGTACGCTCACCTCGATCTTAATGAAGTCCTCCTGGCCCGTGACGGTTGATCGATAGGCGAGCCGCGTTGCGTACTGGGTTGAGTTGTTGAAGCCGCGCAGCGGCTCAAAGACCCGAAACACTCCTGACCGTCGCTCGATCCCACTCAGATGGGACTTCAGGGGTGCGATCAGTCGGCTGCGCTTGCTGCGACTCTCACCCACTGGTGTGGACATGCTGAAATCAAGATCCTCGCTCAACCGAGAGAAAGAACCGTGAACCTTGCTGAGGCAGGTGCCGCCCTTGAACGCCAGAGAGAGCTGAGCAGCTGCCAGGTCGGCCAACGCGACGGAGCAGTAGTAATCCTTCTCGATGAGCCGTTCGCTGAACGACGTCTCGGCGGCCGTGAAGCGCAGCGCGTCGCGAAACAGCTCGGCGTCCTCGTGATATCCAATCGGCCGATCAGCCATTGAACAACACTCCCCAGCGGCGATCGACCGTTCCGCGTTTCACCCGCGTGGGGCACCAGGGGATGAGGGCGGTCGTCGGCGCAAGCTGGGCCGCCAGCTTTCTCAACAGCCGCTCCGAAACTGCTTCGAGTTCGAGGAGTTTGCCCAGGCGTCGCATCGTTCCCGTGTTTCCGAACGCGACGGCTGCCGTCGTGATCTTGGCTGCCATCCGCGGATCCTGCTTGAGGTCCGCACGGATCCAGTCATAGGCGCGCGGCAGACTGCCAAATCGCGACCAATCGTAGAGCGCGTCAACCAGACTCCGCGCACGTGATGAATAAATCGCGTCGACACCGTCGGGCGTAGGAACCACCTCGGTACCGCCGAGCCGCTCCGGAGCGACTTGAATCAGCCGGAAGGTCGCTGCTCCGATCTGCCGAATTCCCGAGGCCGCCGTGTTGTACACATCGAGCCGCTGCGGAACCTGCGTGTCCCAGCCGTAGCGGTGGAACGCTGCCGGTCCGCAGATCTGATAGTCCGCTTGCCGATCGGCCATGAGCGTGGCCAGCGCAAGGAACTCGCTGGGGCTCCAACGGCCTCCGGGCGGGATCCGCAAAGGCAGCAGATAGAGGTCTCGCCGCACCCGCGCCACCAGGCGGCGGCGGGCCAGTCGGCCCAGGAGACTGCGAGCCTGCGTGGGCGACAGTCCCAGCGCCCGGGCCACCTCCGAGCCGCTTAGCACCTGGCGTCGCCGCAGTTGGACGTAGGCAAACAGCTGCGTTTCGAGATCACCGAGGGCGGCAGACACGGTGTGTCCTCCATTTTATGCATTATTCCTCAGACGTATTTATTGTCAAATACAATACACAGTTCTCTGTGGCCAGTCAACGCCGTTCAGCGTCCTCACGCACTCCGCCCGCTCGAAACAACTCACATGTCAAGACGCTTGGCCCTGGTCGAACCTGCCATGCTGCTGCCCAGGCCCGCAGCATCCTCAAGGTGGCTCTCTGGGCTCTACTCAGGTTTACATAGAACGTTTCAAGGCTGGCCGCCAACAACCCCAACTTGTCGTTGGAATCGAGTTGGATCGAGCACAAGGGTATCGGCGCGGTCCAAC
>CAVOYC010000013.1:0-94809 GCA_963700575.1 uncultured Planctomycetota bacterium
ACCGTCCCGTTCACGGTGAAGAAAGCGGCTTGAATAACGCACGCAAAACGGGTCCCTTGACGAAGATGTTCACCCCGCACCCACGAACGCGATTTGGCGTTACGAGAATCACCCGGATTTCCATTGTAGGATAGCCACGACCCGTTACACTTCTGGACATGAAAACCGCGTATTCGACAAGACCCTGCTTCCACTGCGACCAGCAACACACCCTGCGTGGTGACTACTGTTCTGGACGGTGCCGCGTGGCGGCTTGGGCGGGGACGGAATGCCGGCACCCGGACGTCGATGATGATGTCGAACTGGTCGACCAGGACGATGGCAGCCACACGGGTCGGCGTTGTGCTCTATCCTCGGCTGCGATGGTCGGATGGATGGTCGGTCGGCACAAGCCAAGTATGTCCGCTTGCTGGTGCGTGTCGGCAAGCCGACTACCGCGAACGACGTCTGACAGAATCGCCTCAGGCTACATAGAGGGCAACTAAACATGTCACCCGCTTTAGAAGACGCTGCACGGTGGTTGAATAATTGTACAAACTGGCAAGGTCTCAGTAGCATCGGCCAGGAGCGGATAGTGCGTTCGTCATTCCTCTGGCTGATTGTGGTGCCGCTCTTGGCAAAGTGTCTGGCCAAATTTGCGAGTGAGTACACGATTCACATTCTGGGATCATCATTCACAATCACTGTTGACCTACCGCAAGTTTCAGCTGGAAGGTTTTCTATTTCAGTTCCGTTGCCATTGCCGCTGCCACGGCCATTTATGCCATGTTTTGTCCCCACCATCATCAAGGATTACAAGGATTACGACGCCTTCCGACGACAGGATGGGCTTAGTCAGGTTCTCCTCAAGATGCCATTGGTAGCGCATGCGAAAACACGCGGTCTGCGTGAAGTCACTGCATTTATCGGTCAGTTCTGCAAGCTTCGTGGAGAGCGGACAAACGTCACATCTGACACTCTCGTCAACGATTACGACATCAAAGACGATTGTTTCGCAGATGCATTTCATTTCGTTAGAGCCACTGTCGTGGCGATTGTCACCCCTGGGCACGTTATTTGTGCGTTTCTCTACGTCGTTGGCTTCGCCCTGCTGCTCTGGGTGTTTGCGGACACTTTCTTATTCGTGCTCCGATTTACCGCTAGTCGACTGTAGGTTGAACAACAGCACGGCTAGGTCGACGGACCGAAAGCCGCCATCGGAACGGTTGCCGTGCTGTTTTTCTGATTCCGACGTCACCATTCCGAGGGTGGCAACGATGGCAAAGACAATTTGTGGCGAGCTGCAACCAGCGCAACGACGGTTCGACGACTCAGCAGTCGTGAGGGATTGAGACACGTCTACGGCGCCAGGAGTTCCTGTTACGGGGTGCACGAGCGAGTGGCCTTCACGTGCGGCAGGCACCAGTCGCCACGTCTGCCCCAGTTCGTCCCGATTGCCCCCTGGTCGTGTTATTTCAATTGCTTTGGGTCTGACGCGAAAGTAGGGTGCACTCGGCTGGGCTTTGGACGACGATCCCCTAACTTGCGGGGTGGAATGCGGCGACGAACCGTGAAGGGGACACTCACGTGAGATGGTCTGTTGTTGGCAGTGGCTGTGTGTCTTCTCTTTGGCGTCGCGGATTGTGCCGCTGCCACATTCGTCGTGGGCGGGGATACGTCCGGCCTCGCTGTAATTGACTTTGAGTCCCTGGCAGTGGGTACGTTTCCTGGCGAGGCGTATAGCGTATTGACCAACTCCGTTCTGGGAATCTCGTTCGGAGAAAGACTCCTCGGTCAAACGATCACCGGCACGACATCATCTGGCTCGTCGGTTACTGGGCCGGGTGAACTAATCGGCGGATTGCCGTCTTCGCCGTTGACTTAGACACTTCCGTATCGCCCGAGTTCGGCGTCGCGGTCTACCAGAGGGCGTCATCAAACGTGATCGGCGGGTTGGGTCCGCTCGGGTACCCAGACACCAAAGCAATCGGCGAAGGTGCGTTGACAGTCCTGTACACCTTGGATCAAGCGGTGATTTCATTTGATGTAGCGAACGCCGACACTCGATTCCTTGGACATCCGGTTCTTTAGTCGCTCTGGATCCCTGCTCGATGATGTCACGGTAGCAGGACCGTGGGGTCCGGACAGCGTCTATCATACGCTCACGTTCTCGAGTACTGGCGTGGCATCGCCGCCATCACAATCGACAATGCGGGCAGGAACACCGGCGGTGCCCTGTTCGACAACTTCCGCTTGCAGCTGTCCCCGCCCCCTCCTGCGCTCGTTGTCTGGATTGGGCTGGGAGCTGATGGGACTCATTGCGGCAGCTCGACGGCGGTGGAGAAAAGCGTAGCCGTATCTAGCTCAACTCACGATTACCAAGGGCCACTCGTCGCGGGTGGCTCTTTTTCGTTTGCTAAGCAATCGCACTAGGTCACGAGGCTAGGGCGGTGTTGCGCCTTGCCGCAGCGGCATTGCACATTACGACAATTCTGAGAAAATGCCACTTTTATACGACATAAGCCCACCCACGGTGCGTATGCTTGCCGCAGCTTGGCTGGGTGCGACTAGCTAAGCAGTCTGCAATAGGGAAGTCGATGAATAATCACTCATTGCCAGCTATTGGCATTGGTGCGAGATCTCAGGTTGGGAGTCTTCTTCATGTGCAATAACATTCGGTCATCATGCTCCGTACTGTTGCTCGTGATCTCTTCTGTGGGGATAGTGAATGCCGATACTATCGGCTATTGGAGGTTCGAGAACGGGCTTGCTGACGGTACTCTGTTGCCCTCAACATTGAATTTCGTCACCGACTCGTCAGGACTTGCGAGACACGGAACTCGGGAAAGTGTCCACGATGCAGTGTACACTCGGTCAGGCACAAATGATATCTTTGGGGCCACCGTACCGCAGACTGGAACCTCAAACACACGTTCAATATATGTTGCGCAAACCGGAGCTATCAACATTACGAACATTGATTTCGGAAGTGGGTCAAATGCGTATACTCTGGAGTTCTGGATCAATCCTACTTCCTTTGCCACATACAATGACCTGTTCATAACCGAAAGCGTGAACGAAGATGGACTTAGCCCGAATTCTGGACTGCATTTGTACAATGGGAGCGTCCGAATGTTCGCGGGTCCGAACACACCGGTCTTGTCGCAACAACTAAACCTTAACCAGTGGACCCACGTAGCTCTCACTCAGAACGGGTCAGGCACATTTGAGCTGTTCGTTGACGGAGCCTCAACGGGCACTGGCATCGGGTGGTTTCACTTCAATGGCCTGACAATTGGACACACTGATGAGGGTTTCGAGGGCTTTCTCGACGAAGTTCGCGTGAGCGACCAAGTGCTTGCACAGAGCAGTTCCTGAACGCCGCGCCCGACACAGTCCCCACCCCCTCCTCCCTCGCCGCCCTGATCGGCATGGGACTTATGGGCATGGTCACGGTCGTTCGACGAAGACGGAAACAAGCGACCTTGCCAACCACCACAACTTGAACTACCAGGATTCAGCTCAATGGCACGGGCAATATCGTTGGCGTTGGCCTCACTGATTGTCTTTACAGCACCAGGCTCAGCCGACACGATCACCACAGTCAACCAACAAAACCTGGCGCAAGGTAGTAATGTCAGTTCCACAACTCTCTATCAGACTTTTACGCCAACGCTTACGGGGATCGATGCAGCCGAATTCAGTTTGCGCAAAGCTGCGGTGTCGCCGGTTTCAGTGTTCTGAAGTTGTACAAAGGTGCGGGCGTCGGGCTACTGCTGGATTCAACATCGATGCAGACCTTGAACGACTATTCATTCCAGACCTTTCATTTCGATTTTGTGTCAACAATACAGTTGACACCCGGTGAAACTTACACGCTGTCAATCGTTGGTTCGGGTTCTTTTGCGGCAGAAGCGAGCGTTGAAAACCAATACGCGGCAGGCGCTTTGGTCTCAGGTGGCGGAAGCGGTCTCTTCGGCGGCGACCACGATTTGGTGTTCACCGAAGGTTTGCATTCTGAGCCCGTCCCCTCACCCTCCTCCCTTGCAGCCCTGCTCGGCATGGGGCTGATGGGACTTGTTACGGCGCAACGGAAGCGTAAACGAGCGTAGGGTATTTACCGCAGCTCAGCTTGGTGCGACAGGCTGGGCGTTCTGTATTGGGAGTCGGCTAACGGTTCTGTTTCACACCCAGTGTCAGCGGTCATTATCATCGCGATTTCGGAGTCAAAATGTTGAGGATAACCTTGTCCGGCGTCCTAGCGTGTCTCTTGCTGTCGTCTTCGTCCCATGCCGATACGATCGTCATTTCAGATGGAACTTTCTCGACGACAAGTTGGGAGGCGGATCCGCTTGACGGTGCCTTAGGTACCTACACTCAGGCTGTATCAGATGGCAACCCTGGTGACTATCGCGAGATGGTCGATACAGTAATAGAATTAACAGTTGTGTTTCACAAGTATCTCGATGTGTCTTACAATCCTTCAATCCAAGGTGCCATCAACACGTTAGACTATTCGGAAGACTCCAGGGCGTCCGCAGCTACGGGTGCCGCTACGGGTGCAACTCCGGCGTTGATGCAAGGAAACGACATCTTTCTTTTCGGTGGTGGGTTCTTCAAAGTATCTAACTTCTGGAGTACGCGTAGCCAGTCGTCGATAACGGAGTCATTCTTTGTGGATTGGGATACCGGCTTAGATAGCCCTGATTTCAGCGAAACTGGAGGCGAGATCGAATTCGGTTATATCCGGTCGGTTTCGACCAGGTTCGGTGACACCGTGGTCACGCACGGCATAGACAATTGGTCAATTACCCTCAACACAGCCAGCGAATCCGTTCCCACCCCATCATCTCTCGCCGCCCTGATCGGCATGGGATTGATGGGCGTAGTCGCGGTCGTCCGGAGACGAAGGAAGCAAGCGTAGCGCATCTCTTGCGGCTCAGCTTGGTGCGACAGGCTGAGCATTCTGAACGAGTCGGAAGGTTCTTACGGGTGCGTGGTCGCCCCTTTTCCTAGCTGGAGGTATTTATGGTCAGGCAATGTCTCATCGGCTGGTCAGCGAAGATTTCGAATCTGCAAGCTGTTTCAGTTGCTGTTCTTGCTCTTGCGATAAGCTCACTGCCGATTGGGGCGGTGCGGGCTGACACGCTCGCTATGTTTGATGGGTCGCTTGCCCTTGCACCATCACAAGGGTATTCCTACGTGAGTCTGGCCATACCAGATGCAAACGGTCCTGCGATTTTTGAGGATATATATATTTCAACCGCCGCTGTCGGCCAAACGTTCACCGTTTCAGCTGCGAACGATCCTGACTTTTCCGACTTCGTTGCTGCCATAACCGATGGCGTCGATCAAACGATCACCGTCTACCAGTTAAGAGGACCTGGGCTGTCAGGTGGAGGCGGAGGCATTCAGGCCCTTGAGTCCTCAGTTCAGAGGTTTGGGAGCGCTGGAAATCCAGACTTGGCGGGGTTCAACATCTCCTCCATAAGCATGCGTATTAACGATTTCACAACGGGTGAAGATGACCGTGTCAAAGCCACATTTTTTTTTGAGGGTGCTGAACAAGTCCCCACCCCCTCCTCCTTCGCCGCCCTTGTCGGCATGGGCCTGATGGGACTGATCGCCGTGGCAAGCCGCAGGCGTAAACAGACGTAGCCGTCCTGCACAACTCGAACCACAAAGGGTCACTCGTTGCGGTGGGCCTTTCTTGGTTCGCTGCCCCTCTGCCCACCAGTGAGCTGCTGCGACTGCCAGCAGCCTACTGCAGCGTCAGGGAAGGCAATGTCACCGGCGTGCCTGTAGAGGGGTTCGCAAAGGCGAAGGGATTTGCGAATTACCAAAAAAGGGGGGAGTTAATCCCCTCAAGGGGGATGCACCCTGCTGCGGGCCCGTTATACATCTCTCGTACATCTCTCGTTGGTGCGAGTGATTTCCGATCAGCTACTTCTGTTTCGAGGAGTCGGGCCATGGTGTCGCAAACACTAAGCCAGATACGAACACATTCAACCCAACGGAGTAGATTCGTCTCGAATCGGAAAACAGCTCACTTAACTGGGTGGGTTCAAGCATTGAGATCCCGAACCGTTGTAGTAGTAGCTATGTTCGTGATTGGATTGCAGTGCGTAAACGCGAGCAACGCCGATACCATCGGTGTTGACTTGGTAGGTGACAACTTCATTTCTTATCAGAACCTAAGTGGTCTGACGATGGGGTACCAGTTTACTTTGGAAGAGTCGGCCACCGTAACGGGGCTCGGTTTCTGGACTGGTTCGGGTATGTTCGATGACACTCAAGTTGGATTGTGGGACACGAATGCGACACTGATGGGGACTGTGAACATCGCAAATTATCTTAGCGTAACGAACGATGGGTCCGTAACGATGACGCCGACAAAGTCCGGTAAGTGGGTCTTCAAGGACGTTAGTCTCTCGTTGGGCCCTGGCAGTTATGTCGTCGCCGCTCAATCCGATTTGATGGAGTACATAATCGACGAAACGCCGACGCATCCCTCCAGCATTGTCACATCGGTAATAACGTTTGACATGAGCCGCTATGCCGCTGGACCTCTCCAGTTTCCAGCTTCCACGAGTAGCATTCCCAGCGCCGGTTTTTTCGGCGGTAACGTTAGGTTTGCCAGCGAAGCCGTCCCCACCCCCTCTTCCTTCGCCGCCCTCATCGGCATGGGGCTGATGGGATTGGTTGCGGTAGCACGACGAGAACGAAAACGGGCGTTGCGGTCTATCGTTCAACTGCGACCATCAGACGCCCACCAGCATGCTGCCGCTGCTGCCACCAGCCGCCACACCTGCCGCAGCTCATCTGGATCGCGCCGCAGCACGGCTGCCATGATGGCGGCGCAGGCCTGTTGCACCTTCGGGTCGGTCACGTCGATGGGGTGTTGTTTGGTGTCCATACCAGTGAATCACCAAACAGGGTCGCGACTCGCAGGTCAGGAAACAACACGGGCCGACGGGAGGCTCGCCGAATTGAGGTCCTTTCCTACGCTCAGACGTACCAGGACCAAACACAGAAGTGCCGCCCGGAGCTTTCGCTGCTGCTACTAACACCGGGCGGTCGATAGGTCACCCACCCCGTCGATCTGTTCCAGATCTGATCGGGTTTGTGCCTTCGCCTGGACCATCTGCGCCAGCTGTTCGTTCGTGAAGAGGGTGTAGACGGGAACTGCCTCGGCCTGGGCGATTTCCTTGCGGAGTTCCCGCAACTTCGCAAACACGGTGAAATCCTCAGCGCTCAAAATCTCGCGGTAATCTTTGGTGCGCCCTTTCGGGCCGCGTGATCGATCCGACGTGCCTTGTGTGCTGCCGACGTAATCAACGCACAACGCCCAATAGGAGTCCGCTCCCTGGTCAACCCAGCGGCGATCGACTGCCAGCACGCGGTGGCTCATCAAGAACGTGTTCACTTCGGTCTCGACCGTGCCGTCATCTCTCGCGGGAATACAGAAGAACTTGAAGGGCATCGCGTGTTACCGGGAGTTGGATGAAATTGCGTGTAATCTGGCGTCTCGCGCCGCCCCATCACTGCGGCTCGCCAGAGCCGGGGCTCCGCCCTGCGGCTCTAGCGGCCTCCGCTCTGGGCGTCGTTCACTTGACTGGCTTGACTGGCAAACGGAACTGCGGCCACGCGGAAGCCCAGGTTGTTGCTGCGGTCGTACGGCTGGCTCCTGCCACGGTACGCCGACCGGCAGAACGCCGCAGGGTCGTTCCAGCTACCGCCCCGGAACACGCGGAACGAGCCCTCCTCGTACCAATCCTGACACCACTCGCACACGTTGCCGTGCATATCAAACAGGCCCCACGCATTGCAGAGCTTGCTGGCCACAGATTCCGCCCGGCTGCTCGAATTCTTGATGAACACCGCGTAGCGATCGAGTAGGTCTTCGGCGTCCCCAAATGAATATGCCGTCGTGGTCCCGGCCCGACAGGCATACTCCCACTCCGCCTCAGTTGGCAAACGATAGCCGTTCGCGCCGGGAACCAGCGTCCAGGCGTCATATTCCGTCGTCTTACTGTCATAGTCGGTGATCTGTTCTTTGCCTTCTTTCCTGTAACAGGGGTCGCGCCCCTCCTGGCGACTCAGCCAGTTGCAGAACATCACCGCGTCGTACCAGCTCACATAGACAACCGGCTGCAGAGGATTCCCTTGGTTGTATTGCCTGATCTTATCCGGTTCAGTCGGTTTCTCGACCTCCTCGTCATCCAGGAAGGCGAGAAACTGCTCCACCGTGATCTCTCGATCACTGAGCCAGAAATCGTGCTCGACTTGGATCTGCTTTCGGTTGCCTCCGCCCGGTCCGCCTTCGTTGTCAGCCCCAACAACCTCGCCCGCTGGTATGCGAACTAGCGTCAGGCCCGACTTTGTCACCTGCCAGTCGAATCCTGGACGCCGCCTGTTTTCCTCTTCAATTTTGGGCGGTGACAGCTCCCATGACCGGAGAGCCCAAGCGGTGGCACTATGGACCCCGCTATCCCCTTGGCTCCTGTGCCAATCTTGCAGCACGAGGTCCCCAGGCCTGTTCTGCTTCCACCGACGGGGCCTCGATGCTTCCCACCGCCAAGCTAATGCCAGATCGCAGCGATGCATCATTTGCCGCTTGCAGCGCATCCACCAGCTTCTCTATGCTTCCCGACCACTTCGGAAAGTACTCGATGAACATGGTGCGCTGAACGGGATCCCACACACGCACCGGCCGATACCAGACGGCCGCCGTCCGAGGCGCTGAAGGGTTCTCCAGGCCATCTACCGCTACAGCCAGGGGGCGAAAACCTTCCGCTGCCCATTCCTCAGACCGCTCGCATTGCTCCTCCAGCGACACGCCAGCCAGGACTCGGCTGTCAAACGGCAAGTCGGACCGCCATAACCCTGCGTAACATCGCGTAGTGGCCAGCTGCGACACCAACGCGGTGAACTCAGAATCGTCATGCAGTGCAGCCAGATCGGGATCGCTTTGCAGGTGCGCGACATCCTGCCAACCACTGCTAATGGCCCTACGCAGTAATTCCAGTGGCTGTTGTCGAATACTGGTGGCGTCCACTGCCACGTGGCGGCCGACGGTGCGCGCCAGCTGGGCGGCAAGACAGGCGGCATCGTATAGGACGGAAGAATTGTCCTGCCCCGTGGCGACGAATTCATCGAGTTGCTGCTGGGCTTCCTCAAAATCGCCCAGCCAACCGGGGACCATAATTTGGATAAACGCTCGCTGCGAACCTGCGCTTCGGGTAGCCAAGAATCGTTGCGCGGCTTGTTGGGCATCGTCCTTCCGACCCAGTTGGGCCAGACACAGTGGCGCCAATAGTCCATCGCGGCGCAGACGCCTGTTCGTCCGGCAGTCTGTCTATCTCGGCCAGCGCCTGTTCCCCCTGATCCAGGAAGTAGAGCTGCGCCGGCCCTGTACAATCCGAAAATCAATTTGGCCTGCGAGTCTGGTGGGACGGCTTCCTGCGCTGCGAGTTGATGCCGGAACCCGTCGAGGAGGTCAGGCAACTGGCCCGTTGGCGCGATGCTGATGTCCGTCTGCAGGAACGCGGATTGATCGAGCTGGTCTGACGCTGCGTACATTGCCTCCACACGGGAGAAACCGCCGTGGCTGGTCCAGACCCCGGCATAGCGTCGCGTGTCATCACCTGCCAAGTACGCCTGTAGTCTCAACTGCGATCGCAGGCCGATCTTCCCTGACATTTGCGAAAATTCGTATCCCGTCATATTCACGGCGAGGCGACGCTGTTCTTCCTCGGAACCCGGCTGACACCAGATCACGCAGAACAGCGAGGCGTTGTCGGCCGCCGTGTATCCCGCCACGTCCTCAGGTACCAGTCCATCCTTCGTTGCGGGCTCGTAAGGTGACGGTAGTTGTTCGGGCGTCTGATCGTAGTCAATGTCCCAGCGCACAGAATTGCGCCGCCATACGGCCGCCACCAATCGCTCGTTACCTTTGAGAAAAGGACGTACTCGCGTCGGGCGATAGCCACTGGGACGCAAGGTTTCGATCGTCGCGAGAAACGTCTCCCAGGGCATGTCCAGGCAGAACGCGAAACGATCCTCGAGCATTCCGTGGGCCGCAGTGATTGCGACTCGGGTCGCGTCGTTGACCTGGGTCCAGCCAGGGTCCAGCGGCGGATCTTTCCAATCCGGCTTCGACTCTGCGGCCGGTGGCTCGGCTCGCAACATCTCCGCTGCGATCAACGGGTCACCCAGGTGCAGGGCGACCGTGGCCAATCGGGTCTTGAGTCTCCAGTCCTGCTTCGATGTGGCTGTAGCTGCGCCGAGCTTGAGATCTTGCACGCTCGTTTCACGATCATGTCCCAGAGCCGTGACAAGATTGTTCGACCTCCTCGCTCGACGCAGCGTGCATCGCTTCAACTAGAAACTGGCGTTCGACCTGTCCGTACTTGGCCAGCGCGTACGCTAGTGCCAGTTTCTGGCCGCTGGTGCTGTCTGGATCGGCGAAGGCAGTCCTAAGCTGAGCGAGTACCATGTCAGGGGGAAACTCCTCCAGGTCCTCGATGACTAGTGGTACCACCGGTCCCCGGCTGTTAGCCATCGTCGCCACGGCCGTGCGGATTCGTTCGGACAGATTGCGCCGTTGGACATGGGAAACTACCTGCTGAATGCCGAGCCCGACGAGCAGCGCGACCAGTAGGCCCGTGCCCCACCGCGCGGCATGAATCCGTCCGGCACGGCGCATCATCCTGTGCTGCGATTCGCTCCAGTCATGGCGGCGCGTGAGTGCGCGGATATTGCCATACTCCCATAGGGAAGGCAGATGTCGATTCTCAGGCTTGGCGTTCCACAGTGCTGCGCGCTCGGCCAGTTTCAACTCGGCTCGACCACGCCGCGTTTCTTTCTGCTTGCGGGTCAGCCAGTCGCGCAGCGATGGCACGAGGTAGTCGTGGGTCAGCTGATAGTACTTTTTCGGCTGGGTACCCGGTTCCGCAATCTTCTTTGAAGCTCGGGCGAGTCCACCGGAGTTCCATGATCATCGTCCTCCCCTTCGGGAACCGTCGGTGTGATCAGGCGGATCTCGCTGTCAAGAATCTGAATCAGATCACGGAAATCCTCTGGCCGCCGGGCATAGCCCGAGGCCTCCAAGCAGCTGCTCGTACGATTGTCTGCTGCCCTTGATGTCGCTACCGGCCTCAGGCAGCAGGGCTCTTGAGGACCGCCTGGGCCGCCTTCTGGTGATGGCGATGGGCGGCCGGTGCAGTGGGGGCACTGAACGTCTCCTCCAGGAACGTCACGCCCAGCCCCTCGGTCCCGCCCACGCTTGGTCAGCGTCGCGGTGGTCCACGGCTTGCCCTTGAGCATGTCGGCAAACAGCGCCAACCGCACGCAGATGATCTTGCCGTCCTGGGCAAGTCCCTCGACTGCGCGGTCCAGGAACTGCTCTTGCTCGTGGGACAGGTCCACCGTTCCCTCGGGCAACCTTCCGTACGCACGACCGAAGGCGGCCAGCACCTTGCGGGCGTGCACGGGATCGAACAGATCGACCAGTGCACATGTTTTCTGCCCTGCGACCAGATCGGACTTCCAGGTCCTTCATGAAGCGGCTTGCGCCACCCAGAAGTCATCGCGAACCAAGGGCAAGGCACTGCAGCCGACCTCCGTCACAATGCCGCAGTGCCTGCACCAGTTGCGTGTCTTGCTCACCGCGCCGGGCGTGCAGCCACTGCTCGAACTGGTCCAGCACCACGCACACCTTCTTGTTATCCGGGACCCACAGTCCTTCGCGAATGCCCGCCAGCACCTCGGGTAGGACAAATCTGTCAGGGACATGCCGGAGATGCGTCCGCGGAGTCCTTTGAGCAGTCGCAACTCCGTGTCCTCGGGGGCCGCCTCCAGGTAGACCGGTCACGACGTGCGATGCCAGCGCGGCAACAGGCCCGCCTTGACCAGCGACGATTTACCACAGCCGCTCGGGCCATAGATCAGGCCGACGCGAAAGGTCTTCTCGGATCCGTTTCCTCGATGCGGCTGTTTCCAGAATCGGATGCTCTCGGGCAGTCCGTCGCGGTCCCGTGCCCCGGGCAGCAGCTCCAGGAAGAAGTCCGCATCGTGCTCGTCGAAGGACCGCAGCCCCTTGGGCACAATGCGTGGCGGCGGGGTTGTTTGATCGGACTGGTGGCTGTCGGAGTAGGGCAGTGGGACTAGAGGATCCCGCAGTCGTGTCAGAATCTTGCGATTTCCCGGGCACGGGCTGTAGGGGGCACGGGCCTCGGTCGAAGACTCCTGCAACCACGCCTGCAGATCCTCCAACAGCTCCGCCGCCGAGGCATAGCGGTCCGTTTGTCGTTTCTCCAGGCACTTCAGACAGATGCGTTCGAGCTCCACCCGAACGTCCGGGCTGATCTGCCGAGGCGGTTTGGGATCGCGACGCTTCACCTCCTCGAAGATCTCCGCCATACGTCGCCCCGGCAAATGGGCGACGACCTGTCAGCAGCTCGTACAGGATCACACCGATGCTCCACAGATCGCTGCGGCCGTCCAGGAGGTGGGTTTCGCCGCGCACTTGCTCGGGGGACATGTAGGCTGGCGTGCCGCAGATCACGCCTTTGCGCAGGTGCTGTGCACTCTCGTTGACGGCCAACCCAAAGTCGGCCACATGCGGATGACCCTGCCGGTCCATGAGCAGGTTGGCGGGCTTGAGATCCCGATGCACGAGGTCGTGCTGGTGGGCGAAGCCGACCGCTTCGACGACTTCCACCATCAGCGCGACGATCTGCTCGGGCAGTTGGATTGCTCGTCACGCGCCCAGTGGGCCAGGTCCTGACCGTCGATGTACTCCTGCACGATGTAGATGTCATCGCCGTCCTGCTGCACGTCGTGGACAACCACGAGGCCCGGGTGCTTCAGCTGAGCGGCGGAGCGGGCCTCATGCAGGAACGCTGCGACGCGTTCTTCCGACGAAAGTCGTTCCTGCCGTGGCACCTTCAGGGCCACCTTACGCTGCAGCTGCGGATCGTAGGCCAGATACACGCGACCGAACCCACCTTCGCCCAGCACCTCGCGGATCTCATAACGGCCAATCTGCGCGGGAACTGGCTGCGGCGAGTTCTGGTCGGTCCGATCCGGCTGGCCGCCCCGTGTCGTGCTCGAGGAGTCAGGCGAGCGGCTCGACGGCACTGTCCACTGTCACGTGCCCGTCGCTGTTCGATCATGGCCCAGCCAGCTTCCACGGCTTCCCGCTGGTCCGAGAATCGTTCGTGATACTCGTCGACCTGCACTTCCTCGCCAGACTGCTGACGCAGGTCGACTTCTGCGGCAATGAGTTCAACCAACAGTGCGGCGCGTAGGGGTGATGCCACCTGGTCCAGGTACTCTTCGATCCTCGGACTCTGACCAGCGCGCCACTGCTGCTCGAACTGAGTGCAGAGCCGGTCGATCTCCTGCTCCTGAGAGAACGGAAGATCGTAATCTTGCTCGTTGGCGCCGGGTGACATGTCGTTCACTGCGTAGACTCCTGCTGCGCGAGGATCGATATCGGGCATGCCGGTGATTTTACAGGCCCGCGAGGGGGCGTCGCAAACGGCCCCCCGGAGTTGTCAAACTGCCCGGATTAGGCAAAACGCTACGCCCGGTGACGCAGCCGACGGTTCGGCTCGCGGACCGTCTTGGCGTTTTTCAGGCTGCTGGCCAGCAGCTGCAACTCGTAGCGGGCCGCGCCGGGCTCGGTGTACCGCAGGTAGTGCTGGGCATTTTGGAGCCGTCTGCAGGCCAGACCGAACTGGTCGGTCGACAGCGGCATGGCTTCGAGCATGCTGCGGACGGTGGCCAGATCATCGTGAGCCGCGTCGTCGAGCTGACGCTTCTGCTGCAGCCGTCCCAGGCACTGGGTGACGGCCTGGGCGATCTGCTCGGTGGTGGCGGCGTTGGAAAGGAATTCGTACTTCATGGCGGACCTCGTTGGCTAGTGACCAGGAAACTCACCGGAGAGCCGTCGTCGTGGCTCTCGCTCCTGGTCTGGAACTAGCAAGTGGGGCGTGAGGCCCGCCAGGATTTTCGGAAGAAGCGATAGGCCAGAGAGAAAATCCGGGGTGCAGACGCGCGCCGTCAGGGCTGCACGAGCGGGATGTCGCCCCGTTGCATGGCGAGGCGTCTCGGAGTCCAAGAAACGACACGAACCACGGGGAAGCGGCGGCCAGCTCAACGGCCACGGCCTGCGCCACCGCAAATTGCAGCCTGAGTGCACGTCGGCCTAGCCCGTGACGCAGCTAGTTGGGGTAGGTAGACGCTGCTTTGCGTCTGGGATGATGCACGGTCGGCCGCCAACTGCGACACGTGGTGTCAACGCCCGTCACGACAGCGATCATCTCCCTATAGTGAGGATTTTCCACTGTCCCACATACTTCGTCGTGCCACAACTTCTTTCTATTCTGATTGGGACGGCAGATTGGGATTTTCGCTCGTGAATATGCAGCCATCGGCCGAATTTGCCCCGGTTTTTGCGGCTAAAGGAAGGAGTTCTGACACCGTCCCGTGACTCAGCAGACGGACCAAGGATTCCGCAAATGCTATTGAGGCACTGGTAGACTTGCATGCTCCATCTATTCGTTACGCGCCTGCAGTTCTTCTTCGATCCGCGTTTTCAGTTCTTCTATGAGACGCGGTGCCAATTCTCTCGTGACATGCGCTCTCAGTGCATGTTCATTCAAAATGATGACTCTGCAGTTCGGCAACGCCTGCTTCAACTTGGCGATTTCTTCGCCAGTAACCGGAGTGTCCACCACACGCAATTCCTTCATCGCTGTCAGGTTCTTCAGTGGCGACAGATCGCTGACTTGAGTACCGGTCAGATCAAGCCACATTATCGCCGTTAGGTCTTTTAGTGGGGACAGGTCTTGGACTTGGGTGCCGCAAACGCTCAGTACCCTTAGGTTCATCAGGTTTGTAAGTGGGGACAGGT
Organism: uncultured Planctomycetota bacterium; assembly: GCA_963700575.1. Lineage (GTDB taxonomy): Bacteria > Planctomycetota > Planctomycetia > Pirellulales > Pirellulaceae > JAJRVM01. The sequence goes on from CAVOYC010000013.1 coordinate 14,903, forward strand.
CTTGGACTTGGGTGCCGCAAACGCTCAGTACCCTTAGGTTCATCAGGTTTGCAAGTGGGGACAGGTCTTGAACTTGAGTGCTCCTGAGGTGCAGTACCCCCAGTTTCGTCGCTTTCGCCAGCGGTGATAAGTCGCTGACGTGATCACAGTTCAGGTACAGGCACCCCAGATTCTGGATGTTCGCCAGCGGTGAAATGTCGGTGACTGCAGTGTTGGTCATCCCCACAGACGTCACTGGCCCGAGGCGTCCATGGTCCACTCTACCTCCCTGCTCCTTCACCCACTCAAGCGCTGCCGCGTGCCTGTACGCCTGCCGCACCTGTCGTCCCAGTAGCCCGAACACAACGCACAGCATAGCCATGAGAATGAATATCGTGCGTAGAGTAATGCGCAATTCGGATCTGATTCGCATGTGTCTCATAGTCAGGTTCAAGCGTCGTCGAAAGAAGCACGTCTGAACGTTTAGTGTATCGTTGTCGGCGACCTGCCCCCGCGAACGAGTAGGAGTTGCTGCCCAGTTCAGTCAAGCTATCCCGATGCGACGTTGTGGTCCACCTTTTTTGGTCAGAATCAACACATGGCAGCACCGATCTGAGCTGAGCCTGCAGAGGGGTCCGTGGCTCGTTTTGCAGGCGGACACGGCTCTAGCGGGCCGATCACCACGCCCGGTGGCGATGGTTTGGTCTTCACGGAGCCGCACCAATTCAACCGGGATGAAAATGAGCGTGGTGGCCTGTCTTGGCGGAAAGCTGTTAGGCTCAGCCCGAATGGGTGGCTCAGCTCACCAGAGGCCCCAGGATCGCTCCTGACGCATGTTGTGCGTGTCATGACATCTGAGTCGTCCGGTGCCCGTTTCGCTCGTTAGCTCAGCCCGTGACGCAGCTGAGCCGGGGATGTGGATGCTGCATTCGGTCTGGGGAGCGGCGGAGTCGCGTTTGGCACAGCGACGTGTCGGATTAGCGATTTCCTTGAACGACATCCCGCCACCACTCGGATGCCTCGACCTTCTCCGGTGTGGCGGCACGCCAGAAACGAATCGTCTTGTCAATACTTCCGGAAGCAATCGTGATCTGATCACGGGACAATGCAATGCTGGAGATACCGCCATCATGTCCGCGAAGCGTGCACTTAAGTTGGCGTGTAGCAACATCCCAGATCTTGATAGTACGATCACCGCCACCAGAAACCAGCGTCTTTCCGTCCGATGAGAATGCAACAGCCCTCACCCACTTGGGGTGTCCGATAAGCGTGTGTGGATTAACGGACAGGTCAGCCATATCCCACAATTTGACGGTGTAGTCCCAGCTTGCAGAAGCAAGTAACTTGCCGTCGGGAGCGAACGCAAGGGATAGCACGGCTGCCGCGTGATCATTGAGGCGTACTTTTTGAACGCCACTACGTACGTGCCACAAGATGATTGATCGATCCATACTTCCTGAAGCCAATGTTTCATCGTCCGGAGCAAAGGCCAATGACTCCACGGAGTCATCATGTCCCAAGAGTTTGGCAATCTCCTTGCCAGTCTCTACGTTCCACAATCTGACTGTAGCGTCTCTGCCACCAGAGGCCAGCAGGCGACCGCTGGGAGAAATCGCGAGTACGCTAATTCCTTTCGGATGTTCTCCGAAGCTCACAGCCTGTTCATATTTTGCCAAATCCCATTGAACAATGTTGCCCTCGGCGTCTCCGATGAACATCATTCCCTTTACTGATATCGCGAACGCGCCGATTTCTCTGCCCACATTCAGAGTTGCCTTCCGCTTGCCGGTCACCGAGTGCCACAATTCAACTGTTGACGCCTTCGCGTCCAAAGACGCCAAAACACGATCATCCGGACAGAATGCCACCATGGCAAGTGGTGCTGGTCGCGTAACGACACCAATTGGTTGATCCTCGCGAACATCCCAAAACATCAACGTGCGATCTCCGCTCGCTGTGGTCAGCGTCCGCGAGTCAGACAAGAAACGCACTGACATCACACCACCTGAGTGTCCTATCAAGGTATCTATGAGTTTGCCCGAAGATAAGTCCCATAGTTTCGCGGTATTGTCACGACTTCCCGTCGCAAGTAACTTGCCATCAGGCGATATGTCAACACCGAACACGCCATCTGCGTGTTCTTCGAACCGATAGAGAGGCCGCCAAGTTGTCGCATCCCAAACGTGCGCACTTTTGTCGTCACTACCGGATGCCAACATCGATCCGTCGGATGAGAATACTAGGGACCCAATCCTGTCTTCATGTCCGTGAAGGACTATCGCCTCCTTATCGGTGGCAATTTCCCAAATATGAATGTTGCCATCCTCGTTGCCTGCAGCAACTCGACCCGAATTTGCGGAAAATGCCACAGCCCCGACTAGAGAAGTGGTAAACGATTTCTCGCGTTTTCCCGTCGCGATGTTCCACAACTGAACGGAGCCATCTTCGTGGCCCGACACCAAAAAGTGTCCGTCCGGTGAAATATCGATATCATTTACCACGCTGCTGCAATCTGACAAAATGTGTTCATGCTCCGATCTCATGTTCCTTAGCCTAATTGAAGTGCGATCTGAAAAGCCTAGCAGAGACCCGTCGGGGGAAAGAGCAACGCTGGCTGGGCAGTGGTACGTTCCGTGTGCTTGGTGCGCCTTTGAGCGAGTATTTCACGTTCTTACTTGCGATATCCACGATGGAAACGGTATTGTCAGCCAGCCCAATTGCCATGACTGCCCCATTACGCGCGTAGGCTTGATCCATGAGCTGGTACGACAGCCCTAGGCGAGGTGTTATCTGGCTCCGCAAACATTGTTGCCAAAGGTAATACCATTCGAATTCTCGCAGATCTTGCTGGTTTACCGTCGCTGTGTGACGTCTAAGTAACTCAAGAACTCGGCCAATGTTGTTTTCGTCCCAGGCTTGCCTCGCCGTATTCATGTCCGCAATATATAGCAGTCGGCGCGTTCGCTCGCGGGCGTCTCGTTCACTTTGAAGTGCACGCTCAGCAGCCAACCGCGCAGCTATTTCACCTTCGGCTTTCACAACAGCCTCTTTCTCAGCTTCGGTTGCGGCTGCAGCGCTCTTTTCGGCTCGAAACCATTGACTTGTCGTCGTGGAGAGCCCAGTCGAGAGTGTAACAAGCAACAAGGCCAAAAGTCCCGCCACTACTGGATTCCGTCTGCACCACCGCTGACCTCGCTCGAATCGCGACACCGGTCGGGCTGTGATCGGTTTACCGGCCTCGAAACTTCTTAAATCCTGACTTAACTCTCCGGACGTCTGATACCGTTTGTCCGCTTCTTTCTCCAAACACTTCAGACAGATCGTCTCCAAGTCCCGGGGCACTTGATTGTTGAACTTTCGCGGGCCTGGCGGCTCATCATTAATCACCTGATGAATCAGCATCCGGGCGTTGCCGCGAAACGGCAGCTCGCCGGTCAGCAGCTCAAACAGAATCACGCCCAGCGAGTACACATCACTCCGCTGATCGGCATCGTGAGCCGCACCCTTGGCCTGCTCCGGTGACATGTAGGCCGGCGTTCCCAGCACGCGGCCTTCGATGGTCATCGTGATTTCGCCCGCCTCTCGTTTGGCCAGGCCGAAGTCCATGATGTGTGGCTGGCCGTCGTCGTCGAGCATGATGTTGCTGGGCTTGAGATCCCGATGAATGACGCCGTGCTCGTGGGCATGCTGCACGGCGTCGGCGATCTTGGCACACAGCTCGGCTGCTTCGCTTGGGCGTGGGACGCTTGCCGGTCAGCCAGTCGGCCAGCGTGATGCCGCTGGACGTAGTCGCTGACGATGAACAGCTGGTCATCTTGCTTGCCCACCTCGTGCACCGCCACGATGCTGGGATGGTGCAGCTGGGCAGCCGACCGAGCCTCCCGCAAGAACGCCTCGGCTTCCTCGACGGTGAGCTGATCCTTGCGCGGGATCTTGATGGCCACCGTGCGGTCCAGCTCGCTGTCGCGTGCCGTCCACACTTCGCCGAATGCACCAATGCCGATCCGGTCGATCAATTCGAATCGACCCAGCGTTCTGTGTGCCACGCTGCGGTGACTGACCGTCTCGTCCGGCAGCAGGTTGAACGAGCTGCCGCAGCTGGGGCAGGTGATGTCAGCGCAGCTGGTCGTCTTCGATCACCTCGATCGGGTTGCGGCAGTGCGGGCAGCGGATGTGCATGGTGGGCTCCATCACGATGTGACACACACCATTGTGCCAGAGCGGGCGGGTATCGCAAGCATTGGCCTGGGGTGGTTCCGTTTTCCCAATAATTAGACGGGGCTGCGCCGCTCACGGGCACCTGAAACGGGCGCGGAGGGGCCTGGACGACCAAGATGTCGTTCGCGTCATTTGGAGTGCCCTTCGGTCGCCAGAACAGCGATTACGCGTGGCAGACGAATACTGACTTCCCCTGTGCTGTCAGTGGTCAGTCATTGAGTTCCAGCTCCTTGGCTTAACGTCGAATCCACAACCGCAGAGCGTACTCATCGTCGGCCACTATCGCGAATAGGGACCGCTCGCCAAGTTGGTGGATGTCCGTCTCAAGAGCGGCTCTGACATGAGATTCACTCGCTCGCCACAGTCGCATTTCCACCATCTGCAAAAGCCAGCCAATAGCTGGACTGCGGATCGCCGTTGATCTCCAGCACTTCTCTGCAGGCATCGAGTATATCGTTGATCATGTCTTGGTTTCGTGACTTGGCCATTGGGCCAGAGTCGCGAGCGCGTCGTAAGCCGACGTGAGGAAGTCCTCGGCACACTGCTGGGTCAGCTTGCCGCCGGTCGCGTCGTACGCGCCCATTTTAACCGTGGTTGACGGCGCGGTTACCTTGGGAGGGTTGTTTTTTCACTTCCCTTTCCAAGGAGATTTCGATGGGTCGCAAGCAGAGTGAATCGGCGGAGTTGGTGTGGCGTGATCGACTGGCCAGGTTTGGCAGGAGCAACTTGACCGTCAAGCAGTTTTGTCGACAGGAAGGTGTATCGGATCCGACTTTCTATCAGTGGCGTAAGCGTCTGACGAAGCAGGAGGCGACAGGAGGTGAAGGCAGTTCCCGCAATCCCGCGGCAAGCGCGCCGAAGCCAGCAAGTCCCTTTGTGCCGGTGAGTGTCCCCAATGCGACATTCGCCGAAGTCGAATTTCCCAACGGCGTGCGAGTCCGCGTACCGGCAACGAATGCCGAGGCGTTGCGCGCGGCACTGACTGCCGGCAGCGATGTCTGCCGGGAGGTTCGTCATGCTAAGCATTCCTGCCAACGTGTCCGTGTTATCTGTGTACGATGGCGACCGACATGCGGAAAAGCTTCGATGGGCTGCACACGTTGGTGCGGCAAGTGTTCAACGCGATCCGCTCGACGGCCATCTGTTTCTGTTCGTCAATCGTCGCGGCGATCGCGTGAAGATCTTGTGGTGGGACCGTGATGGGCTGGCGATTTTTTACAAGCGGCTCGAAGCCGGAACCTACCAACTGCCGGCGGCCACCGACGACTGCGCAAGGAGTGGAGATCGACGCCACGGACTTGGCGATGCTGCTCAACGGCAGTCGACATCCAATCGGCCAAGCGTCGCAAACGGTATTCACGCGTCGCTTGAACGCGATGGATCGACGACAACTTCGCGTCAAGGCGATCAATTGCTGCGCACAGCATTGATCGCCTTTTTTTTGCGCTCGCGACGACGCTGCGTCGTGTCGGGAAAACTTTTTCTGACTTTTTCATGAAATAGGCATCCCCTCTTGCGCATTTGAAAAAGTTCGCTACAACTGTTCAACATGCTCGAACAACAAGACCTTCCCGACGATCTGCAAACTTGTCAGCGAATGCTGCTCGAGCTGTCGGCCGCCCATGAACGCTTGCAACAGGTCTACGACGAGCTGCTGGACACTTGCACGAGCATGCAGGAATCGCAGCAGAAGTTGGAACAAGAGAAGGACGAGCTGGAAGCAGACAATCAAGGAACTGATGAACCGCTTGTACGGGCGGCGCAGCGAACGTCACCAAGTTTTCTCCCGATCAACTCGCCTTGGATTTTGGCGACGGGGATGTCGTCGAAGTCGTGCCCGACGTGACGGAGGACGAGGAATTCGTCGCCGAGCACGAGACAGAAGAAGCGACGCCGCAAGAGGAAGAAACGCGGCGGACGGTTTCCGGACCATTTGGAGCGACGCACCGAACGAATCGAACCGATTCTTCCTGACGGCATTCGGCCGGAAGACTGCGAACAGATCGGTGTCGACGTCGTCGAGATCCTGGAGTTCGAGCGGCCGCGACTGTGGGTTCGACGAATCGAGTATCCCAAGTACAAGATTCCCTCGCAGCCACGAACTCAATATCGTGCAAGGCGAGCGGGTGCCCAGCTTGATCCCCGGTGGATCCTTCGGGTTTGGCATCGGCGCCGAGGTGCTGTTCAATAAGTTCGCCCTGCATGTTCCTCTGTATCGGCAGCAAGATCCATTCGCCCAGTTGGGTTGGGCACCGAATCGGTCGACGCTTGTGCCAGATCGTGATCAACTCCGCCGAACTGCTGCGTCCGTTGGCGATGCTGGAAACGGACCGCGTGCTGTCCTCCTTGGTGATCAATACGGACGACACCGAGGTCACGCTGCTCACGCCGGGCGAGGGCAAGGGAAGCCGCAAGGCTCGCCTGTGGATCTATCGCAGCAACGAGGAGCAGGCGAGGTACGACGCCTTCGCCTTCACGAACAGTCGCGCGCGGGCCGGTCCGGATGAATTTCTGCAGGACTTTCAGGGGACGATCTGCGGAGACTGCTACAGCGGGTACGTGAACATCGAGGACGTCACGGATGGTCGGATCGCGTTTTCGGCCTGCAACGCGCATGCGCGGCGTTACGTGTTCAACGCGCGCGAGCAGCACGCCGAATTGAGTAGCGAGATCCTGGCGCTGTATCGCGTGCTGTACGACATCGAAGAGCGTGCCAGTCGCTTGGATCCGGCGGCGCGATTGCTGCTACGGCGTCGAGAGAGCGTGCCGCTTGATGAAGCGGATGGAGTTGGTGATCAACAGCCCTCCGGCCATGAAGCTGCTGCCCAAGAGCAAGCTTGGCCAAGCGCTTGAGTTATCTGCGCAACAACTGGGAGGCCTTGAAACGATTCCTCAGCGACGCGCGGTTGCCGATCGACAACAACGAGGCGGAGCGCGATCTGCGGCGCGTGGCTGTCGGACGCCGGAACTGGCTGTTCGTGGGCAGCGAGGAAGGCGGAGAGCGGACCGCGATCATCCTGACGGTCGTGGCCAGTGCGCATCGACATGACCTGGATGTGTGGGCTTACCTTCGCGACGTGTTGGAACGGCTCGCGAAAGGCGAGGAGAACTTGGAAGAGCTGTTGCCGGACGTGTGGAAGGCCAAGCATCCGCAACACGTTCGCGACTTCCGCGCCGAGGAGCGTCAGCAACGCGCCGACGAGCGACGCTATCGTCGGGCCAAGCAACGGATCGACCTCGTCAAGTCGTTGGCGTGACCGATTGCCAGGGATACCCACTTGAACCTACCCAGCACGCCTCAGCTTTCCGGGAAAATGTTCCCGCCAACGTGCCCCTCGCGCAACCGTGCTCCGACTCGAGTTGCGACACGTCCAGCTGTGCCGGGTACTAGCCAATAATTCACGCACGCAATCGCGATAGCGTGGCCTGATTACACCCCGGCGGAAACCTGCCGCCAAATGCACGGTCAGGATGCCGCCGGTTCCGATTCACCATCTGGGCGGCCGTCGCGAAACAGACGGCCGCGATCATCGCCAACCTGACGATCCTGTGGATCATCGCCGTGGTGGTGGCGGCCAATCGGGACGGCCTGTCAGGGCTGGATCCGAGACTGATCGTGGCCTTGCTGCTGGTGAATGTCCTGGGCTACATGGCGGGCTTCTTCGGTGCCAGGCTGATCGGTCTGCCGGTCGGGATGCGCCGCGCGTTGACTCTCGAAGTCGGCATGCAGAACGCGGGTCTGGGGAGCACTTTGGCCATGGGCATCTTTGACGACCCGGCCGCCGCGCTGCCGGCTGCCCTCTACACCTTTGGCTGCATGCTCACCGGTTCGATACTGGCCCGGCTGTGGGCCGAGTTGGGCGAGGGCCAAGGCGAACCGACCGATGGTCAACCGTGCTCTGCCGCAGCGTCGGCTGGTCCCCTACGCGATGATGGTGGCAGGTAGGGCGTCCAGCCCATAGACCCCAACATTGCAGACAAGACAAGTACGACGGACATCCTTGTCCGTCGATGGCCGGCGACCAGGAACCTCATGGGTGGCCGAGATCGACGGTAGTTGTCAAACGCTCTACCACCGGGACCAGCCCGGTGGCGTTAAAGCCCGCGCTAATAAGGCCTTGAGATGATCGGAAAAGTGGAGGTGGCGCCGTCGAATGAGTCAGTTCACTTGAAAATGATATGCCCCGCTACTGACACGGAAGATCGCGTAGCCGTCCTGCATTCGCAGAAAGCTGACGCCCGTTGATTCAGCCGGGTCTTTTCCGCTCTCGGTGACATGTTGCGTGTTTGAAGCCGGAACGTAGACGGTCGCCGTGCTGCCAACCGGTACAAGGATATTCATCAGGAAACGGCCGTCTTGATTCCTCCACGTGATGCCAGCTTGGCCCAGCGGCGTTCTGTTCGAGTAAGTTACATAGTCGAGTTCTTTAACTCTTTGCGGTCGAAAGACAATATGACGATATCCTGGCTGCAGAGGATCCGCGTTCATGCCGGCCAGTTTTCTATAGAACCATACGATTCCGCCTCCAAACATCGGGTGGTTATGTGAGCCGCTGTCGTCCCAGGCTTCACGTGTTGTTGTGGCCCCCTGCTCGAGCCAGTAACCATAGCTCGGCCTGGTGCGTTTGTTCATCGCTTGATAGGCCAGCGAATGAAGCCCATTCTCGGAGAGTACCTCGAAGAAGAACTGCGTTCCAAAAATTCCCGTATCGAGATGTCCGTCGTTGGCTCCGATATCGGCCGCGAGGCAGGCCACGACTTTTTCATACTGCTCGGCCGGCAGACCCATTCTGAGAGCAAAAATGTTGCCACCAGCATTGCCGTATGTTCCCTTTTCATGGTCATAGTACTTCTTGTGGAAGGCGCGTTGTGTTCGCTGAGCGAGCTGGGCGTAAGTCGCGGCTTCCCCATGCTTGCCGAGCGCTTTGGCTGCCAGAGCTGTCAGATCAGCGCATCTCCAGAAATAAAACGTGTGGACCATGTGCTCCGGCACCAGCTTGCCGGGCGCCGACCAGTCTCCGAGATTCATCCACCGGAGTGGTTTGCCATCCCTTCCCGGGGCTTGAGAGAACATGATTCCGTCCTCATCGACCCAGGTCTGCATATACCGGATATATTCTTTCATGCCTTCGTAATTGTCTTCCAGCATGTCCAGGTCACCGTAATGCACGTAGAACTCCCAGGGCATGATGTTGATGGCAGCGCCCCATGCCACGCCGCCGCCGCAACCGGGTTCCCAAGGTGCTCCATTGGGTACATAGCCGGTGTCGACATTCTGAGCACCGAGGATGTCCCCGATCCATTTGCGATAAAAGGATCTGGCGTCGTAGTTGTGCATGACCGTGACGCAGGCGACCTGGCCATCACCTGTATAACCGGCTCTTTCCCGATGCGGGCAATCACTGGCAATCCCACCATGCATGTTATCCAGCTGGCTTCTTTTCCAGATGCGATGGATGTCGTTGAAGAGTTGGTTTGACGTTTCAAAAACGGCCGTTTCTTCTATGTCGGTGTTCACGGCCTCGGCCGTCAGCTGTTCTGCAGTGAGTTCTCCGGGCCAATTGTTGATCTCCACCGCGCGTAAAGACGAACCAGTTAAACCGCGCCGCATAAGACTCGGGTCCGTTGCCCCGAAAAATGTAGGAGTTGTCACCGGAATACTGGTTGCTCAGATATTTGATCTCGACCTTGTGGCCGCACGGTCCTTCGACGTCATTGAGGCGCAGTCGCCCAGATATCTCGACCCCAAATTCCACTTTGTAAGAGCCGTCGCCTGTCTTCTCGATTCGGGTGGGGCGAATCCGCTTGGTGACTCGGTCGGGAGCCGCCGTATGGGCGACCAAATGCCCCTCAGGCGCTGTTCTTTTCGCGACCGCTTCCCACCCGGAATCGTCAAAGCCGGCGGTGCACCATCCCGGTTGTTCCTTGCGGGCATCATAATGCTCGCCGTGATAGACAAGGTCCATTAGGATGGCGCTCTTGGCGGCCTTCCAACTTTTGTCGCTGACAATAAGCTGTTCTGTACCATCGGAAAACGTCATGTGGATTTGTGCGAGAAATCGAGGCGACCCGTAGGACGCCGTCCAATATTTGGGTGCATTGTAGAAGCCGTTTCCCAGGATGCTGCCCACGGCATTCGTGCCCTGAGTCAGGTAAGGCTGAATGTCATAGGCCAGGTACATGACCTTGTACTCACGAAAGTTGTCCTCTAACGGAATCGGCGCGTCTTTCAATGTCGATCGTTTCCCATAGTTCGTCTGGTTTGGCACCAACTCATCTTCACTCACCTTCGCGCCATTCACGTACAGCTCGAAATACCCGAGTCCGGTGACGAAGGCCACCGCCCGAACGACTTTTTTGTGGATCGAGAATTCTTTTCGAAGCAGGGGAGCCGGGGGAGGCAGCACCTCGGGGCTGGCATCGGGGCCACCACGGGGTTTCGGCAAAGCCTCCGCTCCCTGCCACGGTGCCCCAATCCATTCCGCTTTCCAGTCTGATGGTTTCAGCAATCCCATGCTCCAGCGAGCCGGCTCACTCCATGGCGACACCTGGCCGTCCCGATCCCACACGCGGACTTGCCACCAACACTGCTGGCGCGACGAGAGTGGCGTTCCACCGTACTGCACGCGGTTTGATACAGCGGAGCGCGTTTGCTCGCTATTCCACAAATCGGGGTTTTCGAGCTTGTCTTCCGAACTGGCCACTCTGATTTGCCAGGCCGTTTGTGTCTGGCCGCGCTCGCCTGGATCCGCAAGATTGACCCAGGCCAGCCGCGGCTGCAGCACGTCAACCACGGAGGGATTGCTGAGGTACTCGCAGGTGAGTTGTGTCGGCGTCAACTGGGCGTCCGCGACAGGAACCAGCAGGGCGCACAGTCCCAGGAAAAAAGTCCCCGAGGTCACGGTATTCATGTTAAAAATGCCTTTTCTAAATGCCTTCAGTATCATGTTGTGGGCTTCCAAAAATGAAATACGTTCGAATTGCTTTTCGCGTCCGACCGACGGCCCTTCTTGCGGCGCGGTGCCGACGGCTATCTTCCGACACCACCGGTTTTCGAGCGGTAGACCAGCGGGAAGGTAGCACGGATACAGGTTCCCTGGCTTGGCCTGCTCTCCACGCTGAGTTTCTTGCCAAGCAACCTGGTCCGCTCCCGGATTCCGGCCAGGCCATAGCGATCCTCCGCGACGTCGCCCGCCACAAACCCCTTTCCCCAGTCACGGACTTCCAAGGTCACCTCATCATCAACGCTGGTCAGCGTGACGGCTATTCTGTCGCTTTCGCTGTGTTGAACGGCATTCGTGATGGCCTCTTGCGCGACTCGATGAATCGTGTTTTCGAGTATGGGGGTCAGTCGCTCAAAAGCGGCCTGGCAGTCGTAGGTGATTTCGGGCGCGGAAGGACTTTGAGATAGCTGATGGATGAACTCAGCAATCGCAGCCGGCACACCGAACTCATCGAGTACGGAAGTTGCAGTGCGATTCATGAGACTGCGAGTTTCCGACGAGGCCTCACGCAGCGCCTTCATGCCGGCATCAAACGTCGCTTGGGCTCTGTCGGATCCGTGACGGTCCAGGCGTTGGTAGGACTCGAACTGCATCAACGCTCCAAGTATGCGTTGCACCACGCCGTCGTGGATTTCATAGGTGATCAGCTGCCGTTCGCGGTCACTGGCCTGCAGCATCCGACGCAGCGCGCGTTGTTCTGTTCGCAACGACTCTTGAGCACGCTTGATCTCTCGCAGGTCCGTAATGACCACTCCGCGTCGGATCGGTCTCCCCGCTTGGTCTGTGAGCGTAAACGAGGTCTGGAAAACAGGGATGTGTTGGCCCGTGGTGGACACCATGGTCAGTTCGCCTTGCCAGAACCCGAGACCTCGGACCATCGGGAACAACTCCGTCTCTTCGCGGTGTTGATACCCCTCGGTATAGTACATCGCCGCAGGTTTGCCATAGGCGTTCTCGGGTTTGTCCTCACCGACAAGGGCCGCGAAGGAGGCGTTTCCGTAGGTAATGAGTCCGTCCAGGTCGGACATGCCAAAGCCCTGCCCGGAGGCTTCCACAAAGGCCTTGAAGATGCTCAGTTGTTCTTCGGCCAACCGGCGTTCCTTGACCTCCAATTCCAACTGTTCATTCGATTGTCGCAGTTCAGCTGTTCGCTCGTCCACGCGTCGCTCGAGCCCCTGGCGCGCTTCTCGAAGCCCCAATTCAGCTCGTTTGCGGGCCGTAATGTCGGCGATGAAGCCCTCCAATGCCTCCATTTCTCCCGTGTCGGAAAACACTCCCACACCTTGTTCCCAGACCCACTTCTCGTGACCTTGTCCCGTGATAATCCGGTACTCTAATTCGAACCGCCGTCGCTCGAAGATTGCTTGCTGCACCTGCTCCCATATCGCCTGGCGTTCCTCGGTATGGATGAGTTGGCCGTAGGCCATCGTGCGATTATTGATCAGTCCGGATGCTGGATAGCCGGTCAGTTGAAAACACCCTTCACTAACGAATTCCATGCTCCAGTCGCGGTCATTCCGGCACCGATAGGCCATGCCGGGCAGGTTCGACATCAACGTCGAAAGTCTTCGCTCGCTTTCGCGCAGTGCCTCCTCGGAGCGTTTGCGTTCGGTGATGTCATTGGAGATTAAGGTAACACCCATGACGTTTCCGTCAACGGAGATTTGTCCGATTCGTGTTTCGTACCATGACGGGGCACCGTGCGGCCCTCTGCCTATCGACTCGTAAGTGGCGGTTCCCCCAGATTTCAGGACGCGCCGAATGCAGTCCTGAGCCGTTTTGCGATACTCGGGAGCGACGTGATCATAGACACTCGTGCCGAGCACTTCTTGTACCGACGTGCCGGCAGTTGATCGGTTCAGAAATTGAATTGACTCGGCGTTGTCCACGATCGCGACAAATGCCGGCGCGTTGTCGGCCACCGAACGCCACGTCGCCTCACTATGTCGCAACTCATCCTCAGCTAGTCTCTGATTCGTGATGTCGTGTGCGAAGCCAAGGCACCCAATGACCGCGTTCTTTTGATCGGTAAGCGGCTGCACATACGTGTGGTAGAGGCGGTCGTGCCAGGAGAATTCGTAATCCACCGACTCGCCAGACAACGCACGACGGTGAGCGGCGATGGCCACATTGTGTTCGTCTTGCGTTTGGAGGTACTCGGAAACCTCCATGCCAACGACCTGGGCGGGTCGCAACTGAAGAGCTTCCAGTCCCGCGCCGAATGAAGCCGTGAATCGCAGGTCGGTGTCCGTGGCCCAGACTACCCCAGGCATTCTCTCGGCCATTAACTGGAACAGTGCCAGTTGCTGTTGCGGGTCAGGCGTTCGTTTCTTGTCCGTCATCAGCGGCCTGGATAAACAGAAATAGGAAATGCTGAATCGGCCGGTGCGTCGCGCGTGCAGGGGGGCGTGACGCCGCACGAATCCCGGTTCTCAATTCATTGAAGCGGATTCAAAGGGATTCGGCAACTGGCGTCAGTCGAATGTGCCACCGTCCGTGTGGCAAGATAATGTTCCCACCAGTTAATATTGTCGCGTTCCGTCCGACGCGTATCATGGCCCGGAAGGCATACGTCATGAAGGGCGCGCCGGCAACCGGGCGGAACTGACTTTGCAGCCTACTGCGGTTCGTCGACAGGCGTCAGGAACCAATTGTCCTCGGTCACAATGAAGGGGGGGATGTCGGGAATCTCCTCGCCCGTGATCTGATTGACCGCCCAGGCGCAGGCGTATCCCGCTCCGCCCTGCAGACCTTCGACCTCGATCATGCTGCGCAGTGCCGGAAGCGTTTCTTCGGCTTTCATGCGTCCCAGAGTCACCGCCCCCAATCGGCGCACTTCCGGTTCCTCGGGTATCATCGAATAGACGTCGGTGACGCGCTGTGCCAGCTGCGTTGCCAATTCCGTGTCTGGCTGATTGGCGTGCAAGTAGCCCAGCGCCCAGATGGCAGCCGCGCGAGTGGTCGGATGAAATGCCGTGTTCTTGGGAATAAACTTGCGCAGGATCGGATCCGCCGGGGCGTATTTCATCTTCCCGATTGCCTGCGCCAAATGGCTGAGTTGGATGTATGTGCCCATCTTCTGCCGCTCACCGGCCATCCAAAGCTCGGTCTTCTTCGTAAATACCTCAAAGATCGGCTCGGTGGTCGCGGCCACGTTCAGCCGGCATAGCCCCCACGCGGCTGTGGCGTGGACTTCCGTGCGATCGTCTTCGAGCAGTGACAGCAACCGGTCCACAATCGATTTGTCGTCCAACGTGACTAACAGCAGAATGGCCTGCTCCCGACCTCTCCAGCCATCGGCTGACAGCATTCGTCGTCCCTCAGCGAGGACCACGTCGTGCAGCGAATCGTCGCTTGCCAGCTGCACCAGCGAGTCGCATACGTATTGCCGGACGTCAGGGTGAGGATCGTCAAGCAGCGGTGCCAGCAGGGCCAGTCTCTCCGGCGAGGGCTCCACGACCAACACCTGGGCGCTCCAGCGACGGACATTGGCATCGGCAGACGTGATCGTTTGGCCCAACAACGGCACGATCAAGTTAGGGTCAATCTGAAACAGGTGACCCAGGGCGATCGCCTGCACCGACGGTTGAGGATCAGTAGCCAGTTCAACCAAGAGCGACTCGGTGGCTATGCCCCGATGCGCCGACAGCATGCGGGCGGCAACCAGGCGATCCACGACCGTTCGTGGCGTCTTGTCGGCAAGCAATGCCCGCGCCGCCTCTTCCAGTCCCGTTTGCTGCATCTGACCCAACGCCGTTGCTGCCTGCACGCGGATATCGGACCGTGTCTCGTCATCTTGTGCCAACTGGAGCAGTCGCGGCAGAGATCTCACTTCACCAAGTGCCGTCAATCCGCGGATGGCCAGAACGTGCATCCGCCCTAACGTGACCTCAGCGTTGAGCCGTTCCAGCCAGACTTCCCGCATCGGACTGTAACCCCAACGGGCCAACGCAGGCTCGACCAGTTCCGCCAGGTCCAGATCGCCCGGTAGCAGGGTCTGGCACAGCAGCGGAGCCGCCTGTCGCGCGTCCAACGCGACCAGCGCCCGAGCGGCGTTGAGTCGAACCAGACGATCCTGACTAGCCTGCTCGAACACGTCCATCAGTGGTTGAATGGTTGCCTCCAGTCCTGGAAGTCCCTTGGCGTGTGCCAACGCAATCGTCGCAGCGGCTCGTCGCTTCAGATCTCGTTCAGGGCACTCAAGCGCCCGCCGCCACAAGGGAACCAGATTGGGTCGGAAGCGGACTTCGTAGGTGGGCAAGCGCAGGATCGGATCCTGATACATAATCCAGTCGGCCTCGACGGCAGGGGCGGTCTGCGCGAAAAGCGTGGTCGTCGCCACCAGCCCAAGGGTCATCGCGACGAACCGGCGCGAGGAAAACCTTGGCCGGCGTGTGAGTCGTTGTATCAAATGGTGCATGAAGTAAAACAACTGTGGAAAAGGAGCCAAAGGTCATTCGGGACGGGTCAACCGCCACGTTTGCACCACCACGATGCCGCCGCACGCGATGCAGCAGGCACCCATCCACCACCAGTTAGCTGGCACAAGGTTGTAGGTGGTGAATCCGGGAGCTTCGATAATGGTCAAGGCGGCAGCCATGGAGTTGATCGTGAGCGCGGACTCGACGGTGGCGTGTCCGAACGTGGTGTCACGGCCCAGCCAGAACAGCATGGTGCCGAAACAGACGGTTCCCAGCAAGGCGTAGGAGATGGTGGTCGCCGGCGCGGCGCGACGGAACAGGCTGCTGACGGCGGCCGAGAGCAGGACGGCAAACAAGGCCATCCAGCCCAGGCAGATCAGGACTTGCCAAACCTGCCACCGCAGTGGCGGATGGATCCAGATCATGACCAGATATCCCGGCAATGTCGCGAACAGGACCAGCGCCAGCGTCAGCAGGACGCTGGCCAGCTTGCCCACGAGAATGGAAACGGCCGAGAGTGGTGTCATCATCAATAGATCCCATCCACCACTCTCCCGCTCGGCACTGATCAAGTTGGCCGCCAGGCTTGGCGTGATCACCACCACCAAGGCGACTTGGAGTACCACCATGATTCCACCGATCGTTTCCACACCCCAGTCAATCGTCCCGGTTGTGGCCGCGTAGGTCAGCAGGAGTGAAATGACCGCCGACAGAGCGACCAGCCGGAGCAGCCAATGGGTGCGGCCAAATCGGCGGGTGCGAAACTCCTTCACCATCACGGGATTCAAGAAGAAACTGATTCCCTTCTTGCGGCGGTGCGGGTCCACGAGAAACACCATCCGCCGGAACCAGCGTTGGCCCGTCGGCCGCTGATCGGTAACAATACCTTGCGGCCGAGGTCGGTCCAGCAAGAAAGAATTCAGTCGCCCGATGGTGAGGCTCACGAAAACGCCCGTCGATGCCAGGGCAAACAGTAGGAACCGTCGAACTGTCGGCGAGGATGTGTCCCACCCGAACGTCGCCACATCGCCATGGCCGGCCAATTCCATCAAGACGGGAATCGGCGAGACACATCGGAGCCATTCCGCCAACAGGGAATAGATCCCTGGCTGCCCCTGCAGGAAGAAATGAGGCCCCAGCGTCCCCACGGCCAGCAATAAGACCAAGGCATACGTCATCCGCAAGGCAGCATCGATCGAATTCGCATAGCTGCTGATCATCAAGGCCAGGGCGGTGTACTGGAGCAGGACGAGCAGCAGGATACCGTAGAGCGGGAGGATTTGCGACGAGAAGGAGATTCCTCCCATGGCATAGGCTGCGGTCGCCGCGGGAAGACTCATCACCAGCAGCATCGAGACGAAGAGGAGCATGCCCGTTGCTTTGCCAAAAAAAATCGACCACGACGACATGGGTGAATTGAGCAGCAGGGTGAGCGTGCCTCGAATTTTCTCTCTCACGATCGAGGTAGCAGGAAAGGCGGGGACCAGCAACAACAGCACGGTCAGCAGGCCGTAGGCGAACAGCCGAAACACTTCCTGCGCCTGGGCTCCCGAGAGCTCAACGGTCGCGTTGCCCGGCCACCGACTGATCACAAGCAGTGCAAAAACAATCGTCGCGCCGACCAGCAACGTGAACGAACGTCTGGTTCTCAGCGTGCCGATGAGTTCCCGTTGGATGATCGGATGGCCCATAGACTGCCTGCCTCATTTACTTCGTCTTAACGACCTTGGCGAATTTAAATTCTGCCGCAGGACTAGTGACTGTCACTGGTCGCTGTTGTGGGACGATCTTCCGGGGAACTGTTGACCCGCAAGTCGCTGCCCTGCGAATTGCGTGTGACGGAGAGAAAAGCGTCTTCCAGGTCCGACACAATCTCACGAAACTGAGTGACGTCGATCTGGGCGTTGACCAGACTGGCCAGAAGACCTCCCAACTCCTTTTCGGTCTTCGTCGTTCGAAATCGCACCACCGCCTCGGAAGGCGATTGAGAAATCTCGGTATCGGGACCGGTTTGTTCGCGGACGATCTCGCACACGCGGTCCAGCCGTTCGTTTTCACTCAGTTGGACTTCGATGGTCCGCTGCTGGCTCACGTGACGCATGATCTCGGCCAGTGTGCCGAAGGCCTGGAGTTGTCCCCGATTGAGAATCGCCACGCGATCGCAGATGCGCGACAACTCGGGAAGGATGTGGCTGGTGACGATCAGAGTCTTGCCCAGCTCGGCCAGTCGCAGCAGGATCTGTCGCATCTCAATCCTGGCTTCCGGATCGAGACCGTTGGCCGGTTCGTCCAGGATCAGGACACTTGGATCGTGCAGCAGCGTGCGGGCGATTCCGATCCGCTGTTTCATGCCGTGACTGAGGCTTTCCACGTAGCGGTCGCGCATGTACGTCGAGCCGGTCATCTCCATGACTTCGTCGATGCGTTTGATGCGTCTGGACCGGTGGATTCCGAAAGCCGCCCCAAAAAAGTCGAGATACTCCCAGACACGCATGTTGTCGTACGAGCCGAAGATGTCCGGCATGTAGCCCACCAGGCGTTTGATCTTCTTTGGCTGATGGACGCAATCGCATCCGGCAATGGATGCGGAACCGCTGGTGGGACGCGCCAACCCGACCAGGATCTTGATCGCCGTGGTCTTGCCGGCCCCGTTGGGACCGATTAACCCGAGGATCTGGCCACGTTCAAGTGTCAAGGTGAGGCGGTCCAACGCCGTCAAGTCGCCGTAGACTTTCGTCAAGTCCTTCACAACCACGACAGCCGAGTCGTTGATCATCTCTACTCTCCTTGCACCGTGCCGGTGACTTCCAACTCAAGCTTTTGGATGTTCCACAATGCCAGAGTCATTTGGTCCAGGGGATTCGCCGTTTCATCATCGCTCACCCGCACGGCTAACAGGAGACCACCGTCGGCATCGAGTTGCAGCAATTCGGGGCGGTTCACGACGGTCGAAAAGGTGCCGATAGGGTGCGACCGTGTCATCACGACCTGCGGCCCGTCGGGGGTGGGAACCAAGATCTCCACAGTACGGGACGGGGCACGCACCGTCAGCGAGATCGTGGCACGGCTGAGCTGAATGGGGAGCACCGTGCGCGGCAATTGAAACCGCACATGGTCCGTCACCGCCAACTTGCTTTCGACCCACGCGTGCAAGAGATTCGCATAGGCCGATGGTGCTCTGCCGTCAGGCGCATGCACCGCTCGATAAGGAATGAAGGGAGCCGGGATCGAGACTTCTGTTCCGGGCCGAGTCTTCTCGAACCGCAAGGGAATGGAAAGCAACGTGGAACCCAGCTGATTATCTTGGGGGAACACGAAGGCGGTGTCCAGGGTGCCGGCCCAAGCAAAGAGCGAAGGACGCGTCAGAGACTCGAGTTCCGGTCCCGTCCGCAGCAACTGCTGATACACCGCTTTGCGCCTTCGTTGCTGATCGCTGAGCCAGGTTTCCTGTACGAACTCGCCCACTGCCAGGACGTCGCCCACTCCCGACACAAACGATCCATCTTTATCGATCTTCACCGACAGGGCACTTTGATGAGGAACCGCGATGATCACATTTTCCAAGGCGGAAAAGGGGAGTGGGCCAAGGTACCCTTGCAGGCCGTCGGGACCGAATTGGGCCCGGCATTCCGCAGCCTGTTTCAAATGCAAAGGATATTCGAACGGTGCAGTGCGGACGCCGGCAGGCAATTCCAAAGCGGCCCAGTGCCAGGCCCCCTCGTCGGTCCAAATCAGACGGCGGCGACGACCGCTCATCGCCGTCATGTCGGGAAAAAAAATCCCGCCACGGGTTGCCCCTAACAGATCGTCACAGGCGTCCTGATTGTACATGGCGGCCAGTCCGAATGTCGCGCCCCGCGGCGACGCCCGGTTCCAACACGACTCGGGCGATGGTGGCCACTGTGGGTGGCACCGACCTCTTGTTGGTCGTGCCGATGGTGAGCAGCACCAGACTGGTTACGGCTGCCACCAAGGGGGCAAACCACAGCAGGCGTTCCGCGCGGCCACGGCCAAAAAACCAGAGACCGGCTGCCAGGATCGTGAGGCACGACGTGCCCAGAATCGCCGTCACCGCTTGCCAGCTGAGAATGCGATAGCCAATCTGCTCAGTGAGGAACGGCTGCAATAAACTGGCTTCGAACTCAGACGCCTTTCGCGGTTCGATGCATTCGTTGGCCAAGGCTACTAGCGGCTCGCGGGGATAAAACTGAGTTTCGTCGATGCGGGACGGAGGTGGTGGATCTAGCGGGGTCGAGGGCCGCATCCAAGCCGCAGGACCGAGTGTGGTAAAGTATACGCGCCCTGCGCGAAACGGTTGCCAGAACGAGGCAGGCCAACCGTCGACCCGGTCCGTCACCGTCACACCTTCTGGGATCACACGCACAAATTCGACCGGTTCCTCAAATTCCAGTTCTCCGATGTCGGAGTACTCCGGGACCGGCCTCGTGTTCTCCAATGTGACGCGCGTCATTCCCACGCGATCGATGTACGTGATGGCCACGGCGTCGCCCAGGACCGCAGCGACTGTGTCCTGATTCACCTCATCCAACATCATCCACAGATTGCCTCCGCTCAGAACCCAGTCGCGGACGATGGCGATACCGCCAGGATCCCCAGCAAGACGGTCGCTGGACAACAACAGTACATCAATCGCGTCCAGGCAACCCGCGGCCAACGGTAAATCTTCCGCGTCGAAAACACTGATCCTGCGCGATAGCTCCCGAGCACGCTTGGCAGCCAGCATCATTTCATAAATGGGATGGTCGAGCGGACCCGTCGATCGCGGACCGCTGGTATGAAACGGAACATAGCCCGGCGGTGGTCTTGTCTCGTGCAGTTCTGAGATCATGGCCAGCGTGGTGCTTTCGTGGTCCAGCACCATCGGTTGCGAACTGATGATCGCCTCGCTGGGCGACCGCCTCTTCACGTCGGCACTCGGCGGAGGTTCCGTCTGCTCTGTCAAAAAGTTGACATACCGAACCTTCGAAGACATGAAATCGGGCACCAGCACGGGACACGTGGTCCGCAAAATCGATCTGGCCGGTACGGCCGCGTGCCGCCCATACTGCAGCGTCGGATCGTCAATGAATTGGAGTGCCGCTTCCGCTTCGACCGGTTCGTCCGTCCGATTCTCCACCACGAACTCAACCAGCCCCCAAGCGCCCGGGCGAAAACGTCGTGCGCCATCCTCCGCTCCTAGACGGCACGTCACACCCCGAGCCTGTGACGAGCTGGCCGTCTGGGGAGATTGCGCGGTTACCCGTACGCCACCGATCGTGAACACGCAGAAGAGCGCCAGCGAAAGCATCCCCATACGCAGCAGTTCCATGCAGCTCACTCTCCCAGATAAGCCAGAATCGGCGATGAACGTGACCACGCGCGATTGGAATGCGCGGCACGTACGTGCCACACGCGCGACTTGCCCGACCGTAATCTGCCAGGATACCCGCTGGCAGGCCTCGTCTCAATTCCCCCCTGGGTAGATGAGGGGGTGAGGGGGTGTGGAGGTGTGACGGCGAGGGGATGTGAGGAGCGGGCCCGGCATCCTCGCGCAAGGAAAGCGTTTTTCGGGGCCGGAGGGAACGTCGAACATCGAACGTCGAACTTCCAATGAAGAAGCCTGGCGGATGAAGTCGAAAGCCAGTGGGACGCGAGATGCGTGTGGAGAATCGGCGCCAGTCTGCGTACCGTGGTGCCGCGTCGCCTGACGCAACCCGGTTCTCCCCGCTCTCATTCGACGTTCGACGCGACGTCTGAAAACCATCGGGGTGAGAGGGTGAGAGGACAGATGCGGGGAAACCAACTCTGATCCCGTGAGCCGAGTGACGTGGCGGAGGACCGATTTGTAGTTTCTTACGGCTTCGGCTGCCGGGCATCGCGTCAGTTGACCGGCCCTCAGCCGACGGGTACCGTGGACAAGTATTGCCGGCGGGATTTGCTGTGTCGATCGCCGCAAGCACCGCCACCGCAGCGTGTTGCCCGAGTGGCTCTCAATGGACGAAATCACAATTACAGATGCCCGTGCCTAGACCGAAGGAGAACAACATGACTCGAACCGACCGACGCACGTTTCTGGGAGCTTCCGCGGCCGTCGCTGCGGGAGCGATGGTCTTTCCCGCTGGCAGGGTCCAGGCGCAGGAGAAGAAGCAGCTGCAGATCGGGGTGATCGGCGTCGGTTGGTATGGCATGGTTGACGCCAAAGCGGCACTGAAGGTCGGCGACGTGCAAATCGCGGCCGTCTGTGATGTGGACCAGGAGCACCTGGAAAACGCGGCAACGGAGCTGGAGAAGATCCAAAGAGCCAAGCCGAAGACATTCACGAACTACCAGGATCTACTCGATATCGAGTCGCTCGATGCGGTCATCATCGGTACGCCTCCGCATTGGCACGCCCTACAATTGATCGCCGCTTTGAAGGCCGGCAAAGATGTCTATTGCGAGAAGCCGGTGGCCTACGACGTGCGCGAAGGCCAAGCCATGGTCCAAGCCGTGCAGCAAAGCGACCGCATTGTGCAGGTCGGGTTCCAACGTCGCCAGAGCGTGGCGATGCGAGAAGCGGCGGAGTTCGTGAAGTCGGGAGCCCTCGGCGATCTAGTCCAGGTGGATGCCCAGATCCACTATCGGGCGGGATTGGAGGATCCCACGCCGCAGGATCCTCCCGCCAGCTTGGATTGGCCGCTCTGGTGCGGTCCCGGTCCGTTGATTCCCTACAGCCCCCAGGTGGGCCACAAGAGCTGGCGGTTGGAAAAGACGAGTGGGCACGGGCATCTCGTTGATTGGGGCATTCACCTGATTGACGCCATCCGCACGGTATTGAAGCTTGATATGCCCAAATCCATTACCGCGGCGGGCGGCCTCTATGCCTACGAAGGACGCATCACCACGCCAGATACTCTTTCCGTGCATTTCGAATTCGAACAAGTACCCGTCCATTGGCGGCACCGATTGTGGGGCGCCACCGAATATAATCCGGAGGTCAATAACGGTATCTTTTTCTTCTGCAAGGAAGGAACCGTCTTTGCCGCGGATCGCGATTGGTTTGTGCTGCGACCCGGAAAAGAGAAGCAAGAGCACAAGACCAACGCCGATCTGGGAACACTGCACATGGCCGACTTCTCGAGTGCGGTGCGCGAGCGGCGTCAGCCCGCATGTGTCATCCGCGACGCCTTCAAGTCGACCGCTACAGTGCAGCTAGCCATGATTGCTTATGAAACGGGCTCTACCGTCCAGTGGGACGCGGACACTCTGGAGGTCGTAGACAACCCAGCCGCTACGGCGCTGCTGAAGCGCGCATACCGAGCTCCCTGGCAGCACCCGTACGTGACGCGATGATGACGTCGATCTTCCAGCCCGGAGCGGAGAGGAGGAAAACGCCGGTGACGGGAGAGAGAACGCTCGTGGCTGCCGGGGGAACATCGAATGTCTGTACTTTCGCAGATTCCTGAGGGTCACGCGAGTGCCGGGGACGTGGTTGATATTGCGCGGCAACGTTCCCTCCGCAGGCGCAGTGCACTCTTGATCCCCACAGCGGCATACCCACGCCAGCAGCCCATTCATGCGACGTCCAAAGTCACCACACCGCGCCGCCTGCGCAAAGAAAAAACCCCTCGTAACCACGGTCTAGTGGACGAGGGGTTCAGGGAATGGATTGGAGACACTAGCACCGGCGAATGTGCATCTCGTCCGAGGCTTCGTCCAACCTATCTGTGCCCCGCTGGGCCTGACTCGCTTGCCGCGTCTCTGTGAGCATTGTGTCTGGGCCGACACAACGACTCTGCGAGCACAGCGTGCTGCCGTCAGTCAATTGCGTGAACTTACCGCGGAACTCGATGCCGATGTTGGTTGGCTCGATGGCCACCAAACCGGTGCCACGACAGTCGTAGTAAGTTGTACCTTTGGATCATTAAAGTCTTTTGGAGATTACCGGCACCGTCGATCAGGCGAATCGTCTGGAGCCCATTCAGCAGTGCCCCACAGGGCAAGACGGGCGCGATCTCTGGCACGTTGACCAATCGTCTCGAACCACCAGTCGCGTATCACCGTCCTTCATGTACCAGAACTAGCTGCAGTTGCCTCACTCGACGTTGGCAGCAGAGTCGCCACCACACTTCGGTGCCCCACACAAAATCACTCAACAAAACAATGAATGCAATCGAGGGGTAAAAAATCACCAAAGAACTGAACCTGATTCTGAGAAGCGACTTGGGAACGCCGCCTCTCATGTCACCATGCCCGGTGGATCATGCATGGTCGCCCCTCCTGTTATGTGACCTACAAAATCGGGCGTTTGTTTTCTGCTGAACAGCAGTCAGATCTAACGTTATTGTAGTCTACCTCGCATCGACGTCAATTCCATCTTCGGGGACTTAATATTTCACTGAACAGCTTGGTTTCAGGCCTGCATGCACCGATCAGTCAAGCCCTGACACTTGAGCCCGGCGAGGACTCCCGTTGACAGTCCGTAAGAACGTTAAGAATTCCCTAGCCCGAACCCGGACGGCTGCCAGGCAAGGGGCTCGGGGTTTGGGATCGTATTTCTCCCGGCAGCCGGGTATGCGCCGCAGGCCACGTCGCAAACAATGGACGCTCGTGGGCCCCGCCGCAGAACAATGTCCCAAGCCCGGTGTTTCAAACGTGGACTCACCACCCTGCGGACATGCCGGAAGCCATATTGTTGCCCGAACGGGTCAGAATGCTGCCCGATTCCTGTTGCCACCTGGCACCTGACGTCCAACGGGCTCTGGGGAATGGCCCCGTCCCGGCTTCGTGCCGGTGGACTATTGCCTGCCCGGCTTTCGCTGTGATCTCGGCCGCCACAGCGCCCGGGTACGAACGCACCACCACACAGAAGATCGGTATCTATGAACACGCCGGAAGAAGACGCAAATCAGTCGGAGTTGGATGGGGCGATGCCCATAGCCCCCACTTTGGGGATGTGGGACGCGGTCAGTATCATCGTGGGTATTGTGGTGGGCACGGCGATTTTTAAGTCGCCCACGATGGTGTTTCGCAATGTGTCTGGTCCGTGGCAGGCGATGGGAGTCTGGCTGCTGGGCGGAGTGCTCTCGTTGATTGGTGCGCTCTGTTATGCGGAACTCACAACCACGTATCCGCGATCGGGCGGTGACTATCACTATCTAACGAAAGCCTTCGGGCGATGGATGGGGTTTCTGTTCGGATGGGCGCAACTGGCGGTGATCCTGACCGGAAGCATTGCCGCCATGGCCTACGCGTTTGCCGAGTATGGTGTGCGGATGTGGGGTGGCGATCCGGAACAGGGCCCGGCAACGCTGTGGTTAGCCATCGGATCGATCGTTGCCTTGTCGGTCATGAACTTGATGGGGGTACTGTTCGGCAAGCTCGTGCAAAACATTTTGAGCGTGGTCAAGGTCTTGGGCCTGGTGGGAATCGTGGTGGCGGGAGTCCTTCAGGCGGTTTTCTGGAGCGAGTCGAGCGAGCCATTTCGCTCGAGCGGAGGCTTGCCCGACGCGAGTCTGGGCTTGGCGCTGGTGTTTGTGCTTTACGCCTACGGCGGCTGGAACGATGCTGCCTTTGTGGCGGCGGAAGTGCGTGGCCGAAAACGCAACCTGCCGTTGGCTCTGCTGCTGGGTATCAGTCTGATCACCGCCATCTATCTGCTGGTGATACTGGCTTACATGCTGGTCCTGGGTTTTGAAGGAGCTCGTCAGTCCTTCACTCCCGCTGCCGACGCGCTGGAAATGGCCGTCGGACCATGGGGACGCACCGCCATCAGCACGCTGGTCATGATTTCGGCGTTGGGTGCTATCAACGGTTTGATCCTGACCGGCTCGCGTGTCTATGCGTCGTTGGGGGCAGACCATCGAGTGTTTGCCGGCCTGGCACGCTGGAATCAGCGTCGCGGCGCTCCCGTTGCAGCGCTGGTGGCTCAGGGGGCGATCGCGGTGTTTCTGGTGCTGGTAGTGGGCACCGATATGGGACGTGGGGCGATCGACACGGCATTGCAGGCCATCGGCCTGAGTGGGCTGCCTTGGGAGGAGTATTTTGGTGGATTCGAGACACTGGTCAGCGGCACTGCTCCGGTGTTCTGGGCGTTTTTCCTGTCGACCGGCATTTCGCTGTTCGTCTTTCGAGTTATCGATCCTGATCGACCGCGGCCGTTTCGCACGCCACTGTTTCCCTTGCCGCCGATTATCTTCTGCGCGATGTGCACGTACATGCTTTACTCCAGCCTCATGTATGCCAAGGGGCTGTCCATCATCGGTCTGTTGCCGCTGGCGATCGGAGTCCCTTTGTATTTGATCAGCGAGCGGCGCGGAAAGTAACATGGCCGCGGCAACTGAAAGCCGCGGCAATCCCAGCCGCCATGGGCCTCGCCAATTACGGCTCACCATCCGTCATAGCGAAGCTCTGGCGGCCCGCGCGACAACGCAGACAAGATATGTTTGACGCTCTGCCAGGCGGCCAAGCCAATATTGCGAATCGCGGATGGCTCGGTGTGATAGCCGGTTAACGTGCTTCGTGCTGCGGTGCGACCCGCGCTAGAAAACGAAGTAACGCCGTGTGAAATTCGGGTGTCTTCTCCATGTAGGCTGCGTGTCCAGCTCCTGGGAGCACCAGCTTCTCACCCCGGCCCACCGCACTGACAAGCTGATCGGCCTGTTCGACGGAGATCAGCTTGTCATTTTCGCCCCACATGACCAAAACCGGGCATGACACCAGCTTCAGGTCCTCGAGGTACCTGGGAACTCCCACCCGCGCGACCAACACCAGGGCCGCGACGGCGTCTGGGTACTCTGTCACGAGCGGGAAGGAGAATCGTCCACTCATCGACGGAGAAACGACCACGGGTGCTTCGATCGCGAGGGCAGTCAGAAATTTCCGCAGCCACTTGGTCGTGGGGATTTCCGTCGCTTGCGATTTGCCAAAGCCGGGAAGGTCGACGCTGTAAACTCGAAACCCAGCCTCCACCAGGAGTCCTATCGTGCCCATCTCCTGCCAGGTGACCGACGAAAAACTGGCACCGTGCAATAGCACGACGACCGGCCCCGACTCCGGCCCGGCCAGAGTGTAGTGGACGTCGGCGTGCTCGATGACGACCGAGCAATCTTCAATGCTCATGGTAGTCTCCATGGCCGCTGAAAACATGGCCGCTGAAAACATGGCCGCTGAAAACATGGCCGCTGAAAACCGGGCGGCAGTCCTCTTTATAGCCTGTGGCGGTGGTGGTGAACATCCTGCGGACGTCGCCCGCCAGGCGGCACGCCCTGTGGGCGAACCGCTGGAGATGGGGACCGGGCGCCGAGAAAGATAAAGGATCTGCCGCCCCCTGTGGCGGTGCAGCGAACTTCCCTGCACCGCCCCATCCGGCACTCGTGTCGTCCCGAGTCTGGACAACCGGGCCACCCGTACTTGCGGTCGCGACGCGAGCCACACGGCGGTCGCTCAGCCGCCGTGGGAGAGAATCGTACCGGGCGCGGCGGTATTGGGTGCGGTCCAGGGAAAGGCAAAACCCTGCCAGGCAGCAACGATGTCCAACGTCTCAAAGGTCCGTGCTTCGCGTTGGCCGAACCCTCGTTCACCCACCTGTATCGATTCTTCAAGTTGCCAGCCCAGCCG
Organism: uncultured Planctomycetota bacterium; assembly: GCA_963700575.1. Lineage (GTDB taxonomy): Bacteria > Planctomycetota > Planctomycetia > Pirellulales > Pirellulaceae > JAJRVM01. The sequence continues at coordinate 42,123 of CAVOYC010000013.1, forward strand.
TTCTGCGATGTGGATGTGTTGCAAGGGCGAAGCGGCGTGAATCGTGGCCTGACGGTCGCAAGACCACTGGAACGCCTTGATTGCCGCTTCCTTCGCGCTCTTGGCCTGTAACACCAGTGCTACCCTTCCGGACTCGACGTAATACTTCGGCATGGTTCACCTCCCTTTAGGTTCCTGATTCACGACGGCCCGTGCGGGCATCGCCGTCGGCGAGGTGAGCTGGTCTGTTGCAGCACCTTGTGCCTCGCCACAAGTTGTATCGCGAGGCGGGTGACACGTTTGGTCACAGCGTGGAGAAAAGGGCCTGCCAGCTGCCGGTGAGGGGGTGTGGAGCTCGCCGAGCGCGGCGTGTCGGGCTGAGGTGGCAATGGTCGATGCTCTGGATCGACTGGAAATCGTTATCGGCGCATGCGACCGCGTTGGACGCGCTCAGGCCGGCGCGATCCGAACAGGGCTGTCGGGCGGGGCGTGACGGTTACCACGTACAGACGTCCGCGGGCACCACGCGCGCGGGTGAAGGTGGCGTCGTCACCCAGTTCTTCGCGCAGCATGTCGGCGCCATCCGGATTGGCCACAAAGACGACCTCTTCTTGGCTGCGCACGTAATCGGTGAGTTCCTGAAGATCATGTTCGGTGAACTGCTCAATGTGATCGTAGGGGAGGTAGAACGGATATCCATCGGATTGCCAATCCAGGTAGACGACCGGCAGTACCTTGCCCACCGGGTTCACCTGCAACCGAGCGGCATTGGCGTGGATAGAACGGTAGCCGGCGAATTCGGGCACGAACTTCTGAAACGCGAAGACCGTGATCAAGAGGCACGCGCCGGCTGCCACTACCCAATTTGCGGTGTTGTTGGACCAGGCACGTCGGTGCACGAGTCGGTGCAGGAGAAAGGCAGCTGCCAGGATGAGCATGCAGTAGTTGATGGCCTTTCCCGCACCCCGATCCGGTTCAAGAGTCAGATCCGTGAACGCAATCATGGCACCGATCAACACGGCCAAGGTTGTGGCATACTGGGGCAATTGATGGGCCAGTCGGTCCAACGCCATCAGGGGACTGGTTCCCTTGAGCAACTCACTGACCATGCACCCCATCACGAGACACAACAGCGGGACCGCTGGCAGGATATATGTCGGTAACTTGCAGCTGGAAACGGAAAAGAAGCCCACGATCCAGACCGCCGCCAGGGCCAGGCAGCCAAGTTCTTCGGTTCTGATCTTGCGCAGTGTTTCCGTTCGTCCCACCAGGAAAGCTATGATCGGAGCGGTCAGGAGCGAGCAGGGGAACATACCGATCAGCAACACGGGCAGGTAATACCAAAACGGCGCTCGATGATTGAAGGCGGACACGAACCGCAGCACATGATGTTTCCACAAGAAGTGCCCGGCGAATTCGGGTTGTGCGAAGCCGACCGCCACGAACCACGGGACCGTGATTGCCGCGACGACGACGACGAATGTCAGCCAGTGCCGCAAGTGAATGCGTGCCGCGTAACGGCTCAATGCCTGCAGGGCCAGTAGGGGGGGGATAGTCAGTACGGGTGCAATCGGACCTTTGGTCAACATCCCCAGCCCGCAGGCCACGGCGGCGACCAGCCACCAGCCGCTGCGCAGGTGCCACCCGCGCAGGGCGAGAAAGCCGGCCAGCAGGCAGGTGGTGGTAAAGAGCGTCAGGAGTCCATCCATGATCACGAAGCGCCCCGAGAGGACAAAGCCGAAGCAGAGAAACAACAGGATGGCTCCGCTATACGCCGCGCGGTCGTTCAATAGGCGTCTTCCCAGCAGGAACGTGACGAGCACGGTCAGCGTGGCCGCCAGCGCCGAGGGAATCCGCGCCGACAATTCGCTGACGCCAAACAACTGAAAGCTGCCGGCCGTCGCCCAATACAGCAGGGGGGGTTTGTCGAGATACGGCTCGCCCTGGAGCCGCGGGACGACGTAGTCGCCGCTGCGCACCATTTCCAAGGCAATTTGCGCGTAGCGGCTTTCGTCAGGTTCGATGAACGGATAGGCGAGGTTCCCGAAAAAGACCACGGCGGCCAACAAAGCCAGAGACGCCATTGCGGCCCGTGTCTTATTCGGTCGCCAGGCGACGGCTGTTCTCGAACGCCGCAAGACGCGCGATGGGAACAAAATCGTCGTCCACCAGAAGCGAACCAACGCCACAAACACAGGTATCGTATGCCATGCCGACACCGTGCTCTCGCCACGCAGTCTCGGCCGATGGCTCACACCCACTTCGATGACTTTCTGGCCGCGCAAATTGGCTTTGCTCAGTAACTCGGCATTGACCAGAAATCCTCTGGAATGCAGAGACAAAGCGCCTAGCGCCTGGCGGCGAAACAGCTTGAGTGCGCAATCGCAGTCGCGCACTTGCGTGCCCAACATGCACCGGACGAGAAAGTTGTAGATTTTCGAGTAAAGACCCCGCAGCCAACCGTCTTGGCGATTGATGCGATATCCGCAGGCGATGTCGCAGCTGGCCAACAGAAGTACGAGCCGACTCAATTCGCTCAAATCAAACTGGCAGTCGGCGTCCGTGAAGCCGATGTAGTCTTTCTTCGCCGCCTCAAAACCGGTTTGCAGCGCTGCTCCGTAGCCACGGTTTCTGTCAAACCCCAGGACGCGCACCGTGGGACGCCGACGGGCTTCCCGCTCAGCCAACTCGCGCGTCCTGTCGGTGCTCCCGTCGTCAACGACCAGAATCTCGTAGTCGCTTGTGATGCGCGCGAACGCCTCGTCCGCTTCATCAATCGCTTGCACGATAACTTCCTGCTCGTTGAGAGCAGGTAGCACCAACGAAATGCTGGGCGTGTTCAATGCCGTGGAAACGGCACCCTGCCCGGCCAAGTGCGGGCGGAATGAAATGGTTTGAGCGGCATCCATGCTGCAAATTCCGGAACTTCTGGCGGTCTCAAATCGCGGCGTGTGCCGTGCGCGCACCGTGCGCGCATCCTGCGCGTCTGTCTGACGGTTGCTCGACTCGGAGAACCGCGCACTGCTTCGGCTGCGGCCCTACCGTTTCGAGGTGGAATCATGGCACGATCTGCGATCTGAGGCCAGACCGGTTTGGCGAAATGTGTCAACCCCGCAGGTCTAGGTAAAATGGGAGCTGTATGGTTGGCCGCCACGGCTGCACATGACGCCTGCCTCACCAGGACATGATGTCCTCACCGTCTGACCCGAGCAGGATTATCCTATCGGATGCATCGGCAATTCGAAATGGAACGTCGCACCCGCCGTTTCATTGCGGGTCGCCCATAAACGTCCACCATGCGATTCGATAATCGACCGACTGATGGTCAGGCCCATCCCCATCCCCTGATCTTTGGTGGTAAAAAACGGTTCGAACAGCAGCGCGTGCTCGTCGGCAGTCAGGCCTTTGCCACCATCCTCGACGTGCACCACGACTCGAGCATCTTCGGTGTTGATCGAAATCGCGACACGGCGATTAGGGGGGGGCACAAATTCGAGGGCATCCAATGCGTTGCGGATCAAGTTCACAATTACCTGCTGGATCTGAATTCGGTCGGCGAGAATAAGCGGGGCCGGGGGGGCGAGTTCGATTCCTACTCGCACCTGGTGTCGTCGCGCTTCGAAACGGAGCAGATCGAGCGAATCGATCACCAGGTTGTTCATGTTGAGTGTCGAGCGATGCGGAGGCGCCTTGCGCACGAAATCGCCCAGTCGCGTGATGATGGCACCGGCACGTCGTGCCTGATGGGTGATTTCGCGGGCCCACCCGGCAACCCTCGCCCGGGACTCTTCGGAAGGATTCGACAGAGCATTCTGGCAAGCGCCGGCGTAGTTCGCGATGGCGTAGAGCGGTTGATTGATTTCATGCGCAATGCTTGCTACCAGCTCGCCCATCGTACTGAGCCGGCCGGCATGCGCCAGCTCGTCCTGGTGACGCCGCAGTTGTTCTTCACTTTCAAGCAATGCGAATTCATTGGCGCGAATCCTGACGTCGTGCGCTCCGACTGCCATTGCCGTGACGCGCCCCTGTTGCAGCACTGGACAAACACGGGCTTCCACCAAGCTCAGTGCACCGTCATGGTGTCGATACTCTAGCTCGCACTGAACAACCTTTCCTGTCTTCGCGACGCGCTCAAAGCCGCCCCGTAATCGACTCGCATCTGGTTCCTGCAGCAAATCAAAGATGTTGGTACCGAGGTACGCCTCCGCCGGCAGGCGACCGTAGGTCCGATTGAGATATTCGATCCGCCCCTCTGGTGTCACCAGCAAAATGAAATCCGAACAGCTCTCGGCCACAGCCCGCAACCGAGCCACCGCGTCGGCAGTCATGATGGTAGCGTGGGCTGTGTCGCAGTCTTGGGCCCGCGAGCGCTCTTCAGCTGGCAGCCCTCGATTCGTGCGTGCTGAGGCCTGTTGTGGGTCATTCATGCGTAATTTGATTACCTTCGGGCGATGCTTTCTCCGGCCACCGGCAGACCGTTCTACCTCCGTGGCGGCGGCTTCCAGCCGCCGGTCTGCCGCAGAGGATGCCGTCACCACCTGTGCCGCCGCTGCTGGCGAAAGCCGTTTTCTGCCGGTCACGTCAACGCCACGGCACCCACCAGTCTACCTTTGCCCTCGGTCGTGGGCACCCGGCGCGCCAGCCCATTTTCCAACTCGCTCCACCTTCGGCATGTGCGACGCCGACGGGGCCTCAAACACGAGGCAGGTCGCCAGAATGTCGCATCATGCGCCCCCTGCGGGAGGGGTTTTTCCGGGTGGCCGCTTGCTTGTCTCGAAAACGGCAGTGTTGAATTTCGCGCACGACTCGCTACTATACCCTGCGACCTGCGACCGGTTTTGGTACACCGCTTGCAGCTACATGATTACCATCAACTGTGTGGTTCGATTCAGACAACTCAGCGAATTGGAGGATGGAGATATGATGAAGAAAATGGTCCTGGTCCTGGCAGCCGTAGCCGTGGTTGGGTTCTGCACGCCGTCGGCCGAGGCGGGCCGGTATTATCGTCGCGCCGTGCGGGGCGTCAGGGTTGCTCCGGTGGTCCGTGTTCGACCTGTATACGTGGCCCCGGTGGTGCGGCCCGTTTATGTCCAAAGACCAGCCTACATCTATGATTACGGCTACTACAGACCGCGCACGAGCGTGATCGTGGGCGGCGGCCCCTACTATTACGGTGGTGGCGTCCAGGTCCGCGTTCCCGGTTTCGGACTCAACGTCCGATACTAGTCGCGGTTGTCCAGTACAGACCTACGCTCCACGGTGCCAGCCCAGCACGGCTTTTTGGGTTAGCCCCGTGGAGTTTTTTTTGGGGGGGGAGATCCAGTGCTCGGCGCTTCAGCCCCAGGAATCTCCTCCCAACGCCCACTTTCCACGCCCCAACGGCCCTACGCGTGCGCCATCTATCTGGTATCAGGGCGTGTCATAATGACTACATAATTACCGGGCCGCGGACGCGCGACGGAATCGTTCGGAACCTTTTCGTGGCACCAAAAACGTGAATTGCGCAGGCGTCTTGTTGCCAAATCGGCGCCGGAATTCCAGTGCGGAGCCCTTGCTGGGTTCTACCGAGCTTTTACCTCGCCTTTTCTCCGCTTCACCGTGAGATGCTCTTTCCTTTTTTTTTGTGTTTGGCATGCCGGGTGCATTTCTATTGGTCAGAGCGGGACAAGGAGGCCCGGAAGATCGGACGTCGCGCGAAGAGGGATTACTCGCATCCGAGAGCGACGTTCTAACAACCATTGACCAGCCATCATTGACCAGCAAACGCGAGGAGTAGAGCCATGAAGAAATGGACCCAACTTGCCGTCATCGCCACCGCCGTCCTGACTTTGACCGCCGCCCCGGCGCTGGCCGGGCCGCGACATGGTCACGGTGTCGGGTGGAAGCCATCGCACCACGGGACCCGGTCATTCCACGGGGCTGGGGGCCCGCGATATTACTATCCGCCGGTTTACCGTCCGTCGGTTGGTAGAATTCCGGTTTTTGTTCCCGCACATCGTCATCATGGACCTCACCGCCATGTTCCGACCTGGCAGGGGATTCACGGCCGCGGTGCCGGCTATCACGGCGGCGTCAACGTGCATTCGAGTGGTTTCGGCATCCACATTCGCTTTTGAAGACCGCGCGGCAGTGCCGTATTGCTGGGGCACGCATCCCCACGCTTGGTCAGCCATTGAGTTCGGAAGCTTCTTCCCAATGCTCAAGGAGTTGTTCGAGCCGCTGGCTCTGCTGCTCGAGTTCCGCACGGGTTTGCTTGACGCGTTCGCCGTCGCGCATCAACGGCGGCGATAGGAGAGCCTGGTGGAGTTGTTCAATACGCACTTCGCAAGATTGAATATCGGCCTCGAGGTCTTTCACTTTGCGATACGGAAACTTGCGTCTGCGTCGCGCCGGCTGATTCCGTTCGCGACGTTTTGAATCTGTCTGCCCGGGGTGCGTTTCTGGGGCAGGCGTCTGCTCGGATGCGGCAATTCCTTGGCTGACGAGATGCAGGTACGTGTCGTAATTGCCTTCGATCACCTGTGGTGGCCCATGGCCGATCACGATCAAATGGTCGGCAACCTGATTGAGGAAATAGCGATCGTGGCTGACCAGCAACACAGTGCCTTCGAATTGGCGCAAGGCTTTCTCCAGCGACTCACGCGCCCACAGGTCGAGATGATTGGTTGGCTCATCAAGCACCAGCAGGTTTGCGTCGAGCGCGGCGAGGTAGGCGAGCGCGGCGCGATTGCGTTCGCCGCCACTGAGGCTGTCGACTTTCTGGAACACCATATCCCCGGTGATTCCGTAGCGTGCCAGCAGGTCGCGACGTTGTCCCTCGACGAACTCCTTGTGCCCCGGGCGAATGGCTTCGACTACTTCAGCATGGGAATCGATGCACTGCAAGAGCTGGTCAAAGTAGGCCACCTTGACGCCTGTTCCCTTGACGGCGCGTCCCTCGTCCGGCTTGAGGTGGCCCAGCAGACAGCGCACGAGTGTTGTCTTGCCGGAGCCGTTGGGGCCCAGGACCGCCCATTTCTCGCCTCGCAGCATGTCGAATGTCAGATCCTTGAACAGGGGTCGATCGAAGGCCTTGGCGAGCTGTTCCACCCGCAGCACGATGTCGCCGCTGCGCGGGGCAGGGGGGAATGACATGGGGGGCACGGCGATTTCGCGCGGCGCCTCGACACGTTCGATACGTTCCAGTTTCTTCCGGCGGTCTTCGGCCTGGGCGTGTTTCTGCCCGTAATGATGCCGACGCACGAAGTCCTGCATCTTGGCGATTTCCGTCTGCTGTTTGACAAATGTGCGTCGTTGCACCTCCAGCCGGTCCGATTTTTGCCGCAAGTAAGCAGTGAAATTGCCCGCGTAGGCATCCACCGTCCCGCGAAACAGTTCCACAGTGCGATTCGTCACTTTGTCCAGAAAGTAGCGGTCGTGGCTGACCACCAGCAGCGATTGACTACTGGCGATCAGGAAGTCTTCCAGCCACCGTGTTGCTTCCAGGTCGAGATGATTGGACGGCTCATCCAGCAGTAGCAGCTCGGTGTCTTGCAGTAAGAGTTTTGCCAGCAGCAGTCGATTCTGCTGCCCACCACTCAGCTGCGTGACGTCTTGTTGGAAGGATTCGGTCGAGAAACCAAGTCCTGTGAGTACCCGTTCAATCTTGTGGTCCAAGTGGTAACCGTCGCGGTGGTGCAATTCTTGTTGCAGGTGATCGAAGCGCCGCCCCAATCGTTGACGCTGGGCGTGATCGTCGGCTTGGGCCATCGCGTGGGCCAGCTCTTCAGCTTCCTGAGCCATGCTCACGAGTTCTTTCAGAGCGTCTCGAGCTTCTTCCCATGCGGTCCGTCCCGCGGTGAATTCGGGTTGTTGTTCCAAGTAACCCAGGCGAGTCGTTCCGGCCAGCTGTGCCAGGCCTGCATCGGCTTCCTCGCGGCCGGCCAGAATGCGCAGTAGCGTGGTCTTGCCGGTTCCGTTGGGCCCCACGACGGCGATCCGGTCGCCTTGGCGGACGTCGAACGTGACTCCTGCCAGTACCGGCTCAGGGCCATAGTGTTTGGCGATATCTTGGACATGAAGCAATATCATATCGTGAAGCGTTGTGGCATGGAGCAAAGATGGCCGCATCGGGTGCGGGGGCACCGTGGGGGCGTTCAAGCAACGGGGATGCCGGCCGGATGCCGCGTCTTGAGCCGGACCCTGTGCCCGCGATCATATACCAAATGGGCACATCGCAACATGGCTCCTGCCATCGGGCAGCGCGTGGTTGCGACGGAGGGGGCGGCAGGCATATGATGGGACCATGTTGAGTCTGAAGTCGGAGACTGAGCGGCGTTGGCTCGGCCAGGTGGATGCACATTTGGACGAGATCCTGATCGACCATGCGCACTGCGAGAAAAAGGCGGCCGGCACCGCCATGAACTTGATGTTCGCCTACGTCGAGGACCAGGAGTTGTGCCGGGAAATGACGCGCATCGTGAACGAAGAGCTGGATCATTTTCATCTTGTGCTGGCGCAGCTCAATCGTCTCGGAATCCGTTTCCGAAGGCTCAAGCCAAGCAATTATGGGCGGCAACTGCACGAGTTGATTCGCAAGCAGGAGCCGGCGCGCGCGGTGGACCGATTGTTGATCGCCGGACTGATCGAAGCGCGCTCGTGCGAACGATTTGACCTGCTTCGCAAGTATATACAGGACGCTGAGTTGGCGCGTTTTTTCGGGAGTTTGTTCGAGTCCGAAGCGGGGCATCACAGCGCGTATGTGCGACTGGCTGGACACTTCGCCGACCGGGAGGTAGTACGCCGCCGCCTGGACGAACTCGCGACGGCGGAAGCTGAGGTCATCGCTCGTGGCGACATTTTGCCGCGCGTCCATAGTTGACTTCCCGGAGCGTCGCGCTAGGATGTCTTGGTGGCAGCATGGGATCCTTTGACTGTGGCCCCCTAAGGCTTGTTCATAAGCCTCCACGCTCGCGAATCCTCGTGCTCCCTGGACCTGCTCGTTCTCATCCATGTTCGGGAACGCGTCGAGGAACGGTGATTTTCCTCAATTTTCCGCAGCGCCACGAAGGTTGCTGCTTTCGGATGTCTGGGGACATCGGAAACTTCTTTGCTGCCATCGACGGCGGCCCCTGACGTTTGTTTCGGTAGCACTGGTGTTACCTCGTTCGAACTGTCGGTTCGGCGGCCGTCGCCAGGCCGCTTGCTTGCTGGTTCGATCCATCGCGACACGCGTGCGAGCTTCCAGGACGGCGGAGGTACCTCTCCTTAGATGCCTCCGCGCCAGGTCACGCCGGCCGGTCAACGTGCCATGAAAGGAGTCGTTCGATGCAAAGCAATGTCATCTCGACAGCGGTCGAGTCTGCGTGCCCTGTCACATCACGACGGGCGAAGGGAGCCGTTTCGCGATTGTCGCGATCAGCCTCGCCAGCGGCAAAGATTCTGTGCTTCAGTTCCGTGGTCTGTTTGTGCGCCCTGTCGCCACTCCTCGCCTCGTCGCCGGACGTGCGGTTCGACATGGCCTACCTGGTGGGTTGTCGCGACGTGACGACGGACGAATTTGCCGCCGCGAACCCGAAAGAGCGACTCGTGGAAGGCCGCTTTCGCATTTCGGCCCTGGTCGACCAGGCGGATTTGCCGGAAGGAACGCAGTATGTCTACCGAATTGTCAATCCGACGGGGCGACTGCAAATCGTGGACTATCGTCCGAAGACTCGACAGAGCACGGCGGTGGCGGGGAATGTGAGTGTTGAAAAGAAGCAAGAAAGCAGCAAATCGCTCGGAGTTTCCCTGTCCGGAAGTTTCCAAAACCTCGTGCATGGCACAGCCGGTTCGGACCTTGGGGCCAAGGATGCGGCACAGATCAAATATGAGCTCAAGCCACCGATGGAAGTTGTCTTGGTGGCGGGAACGGTGGAGCGGGGAACGGGGGTCTATTTCAAGCTGAAACCGTCACCCGACCGGTCTCTGGAAGGCTCCCGCGAGTTCCAGCTGGTGATGCGTGTTTCCCGTTCCTGGCGGGGAGACGTCATGTACGTGCGTTGCGAAGCGCAACAGAAGCGCCGTGGCCAACTGGTGCCGCGCTTCGTCACGCGTTTTGTAGTGGGGCTGTACGCGGAAGGTGATGAGGGTGCGCGCCGTGCGGCCGAAGACTTGGTGTTGGCCGAAGCCACGCTGCGTCGCACCGTGGCTCAATGCCAGCGGCAAATCCAGCAACGTTCGGTTCCCAGCTTGGTCCATAAGGTCGGTGCCATGCTGGACATGTATGACCCGCGGATCCCCGACTCCTGGCTGGACCGCATCATCTATGGTCCCACCAGTATTGAACAGAATGAATTTTACGCCTATCTCCCGGCGGAGGTGCGTGAAATGGCGGATCAATACCGGCGCGCAGGCGCAAGATGTATCAATTCAACGGCGGTCGATTCGCGATGCGTGAAGATCCCTGCCAGCTGAGCGCGCGATGAAGGGCCGTTTACGCGACGCGCCGCGAGGATGTCGGGAACGGAATGATGTGGGGAGGCGTCTCGTCTGACGCGACTTGCCCATGCTCCAATTCCCAGAGCCGCCCTTGTTTGACGAACGTCACAAAGAACGCCTGCAACATGCACGTTTGCAGACCGACGGCCCCGTCGAGGAATCCGCGGCGGGCTAGATAGAGCCACAGAAAGCGAAACGCCGGACTCGCGAACATCCTGATCCAGGACGTGCGTTGCCCACGGTCCCACCGGTCGGCCGCTCCCCACCGCGTGTAGTCCACATATTTGGCAAAGTACTCGTCGTACGAATTGATCGAGTAGTGGGACAGCTTGTTGCGCAGACGCCCTCGGCGTTGCTTGTCAACTACCAGAGCTTCATGCACTCGGCAGGCAGCATACCGGCATCGGTCACGCAGGAACAGGCGAAACACACCGTCATGCAACCAGGGGCCGTAACGGGCTTCATGCCCCAGGAAGAAGGTGCGCCGCGCGATCCAGTAGGCGTCCACCGATTGTGGTTCTGCGGCCAATGTCCGCCGCACTTCGTCTGCCAGTTGAGGTGAAATCCGTTCGTCGGCGTCGAGCACAAACACCCAAGGCTGGCGGGCCTGCGGAATGGCCCAATTCTTGAAATCGGCGTAGTTCACGAACGCCCGCTGAATAAGCCGACAGTCAGGCATCGCGGCGACCAGCTCGAGTGTCCCGTCAGTTGATCCGCTATCGGCGACGAGGATCTCACCTCCCAAGAGCCGGGCGGATGCCACGCACGCGTGAATGTTGTGGCGTTCGTTTTTACAGGGAATCAATACGGTAAGCATATTTTGTAATCGTGGCTGCGAGTGCCTCGTCAGGCGGCCCTGCGGTGCGGGCCTGGCATGGTGATTCGGGGTTGTGCTCGATGTCGCTTCAGTCGCCGTACCGGAGCCGGTTTGGACCATTCCGGAAGGCCGCCCCACTCGGCTTCCACCCGCCCCCAGCAGTAACTGATCCGTGTCAAGTACTGCATCCAGCGATCGGGCTCAGCCGCTTGCGGATGCAGTTTGCTCAGCGCCAAGTACTTCAACGCTCGGCACGTGTACCAACCACCGCGCAGGGCTCGCACCAGCGGCCAGGCTGCCAGGCCGCCGCAAGGCCGCTTGCTCTCGGCGAGACTGAAAAAGAACCGACGAATGTGATCGAGTTCCAAGCGATCCGGCGTGATGATGTGCTGCACACGCGATTGCGGAACCCACATCCCGACGTAACCATCGCGGATGAATTCTTGCATCAGCGCCGTTTCTTCCCCGGCCAGCAACAACTCGCCATGACGCCCTAGTGCGGGATCGTAACGGTACTGCTTCTGCACGGCCACGCGAACCGCCATGTTGGCTCCAAACGGCAATTGGTTGCGCTTGAACACAAACGGTTCAGCGCCCAGCTCTCGCGCGGCATACACACCCGAAATCACGCGCCAGGCGGGCGCAGCCAGTCGGGCTCGTGACCCAAAAACCGAGGTATCACCTGTCCACCAAAAAATGCCGCGTGGGGCCACCGCTGCGCGGCGTCGAGGTAGCTGGCCACCCAGTCTCGCGAAAAGCACACGTCGTCGTCCGTCCACAGCACCAGATCACCGCCCAGCCTATCCACGACCTGGTTCATGGCGTACGACTTTCCCTGCTGCGGGACAAATAAACGCGTCAATGGCAATCGCCTCGAGTGTTTGCGGAGCACCTCCTCGGTTTCGTCGGTGGAGTTGTTATTCGCCACAATGACTTCCCACGTGACACCGCGTGGAATCGTCACCTGGGCCAAAGAGGTCAAAGTGCCGTCGAGGAGGGTGGCACGATTCCAGGTAGAAATGGTGACGGTAACGTGCATGGCGACTACCGTGGTCCGAAAGGAAGTAATGAGATGCGTGGGCGCAGCAGATCGTGTCCCGTAATGATACCGATCGCAGGAATAGTATCGGCTGGGTAAGTTGTCACGATCAGGGAAAGCTGCCACATTCAGCTCGGAGCGGAGCCGGCGGTCGGGCAGTTGGTCTACCAAACTGGGCGGATGCCCCACATTCACACGGCGGCATACTGCGATGTGATGCGCGGTGTGCGGCAGCATTGGCTAGCACTAAACGGGATCATTCACCAAACTCGTAGGGTGGGTCGGACAAGCCGTACTCGCTGGTGGGTCTTGGCTCGCTCGTTTTTCGATCGCCCAGCCGCAGACTGTTGCGGCAGCGTGGATCGGCTTGTGACGACCCACCAACACGTTGCGCGAGCTTGAGACACCCTACGCGAATAATCCGCCATAGTCCCCAAGTGTGGCGGAATTTCTATCAAGCTGCCGATGGTCATCAGCCGACCGATAATGGCAATCGATGCACTTCGCTGCGCGGGGACACGACGGAGGTGTGAGCGGCGCGTGACAGTGCGGCTCGCTACCGCTGCCCATCAATTTAAATCCTGGGCAGGTTGGTCGAGCTCTCTTCGCCTCTCTCTCGCTCCACTCGGAGACGGCCGTATGCGACACCCGCCGCGATTTCTCTTCGTCGATATCAATCAGCATTGTAATCTGAAATGCAAGCATTGCATGTATTGGGCGCGTGAAGAAGTCACGCTCAGAGGCCACATTTCGGTTGAACGTCGTGCCCAGATTATCGCCGAGTTTGCTCAGCTCAGCCCCCGGGGAACGGTTGTTGTATGTGGCGGCGAGAGCATGCTGAACCCGGAGCGGTACTTTCCCATCACGCGGCAGTGCCAGATGCTTGCCTTGGGCTGCTTTTCAGTCATCAACGGAACCAAGGTGACTGACGAAGCGATTGCCGAGCAGTTGATCGTGGAGGGGCCCAGCGAGATCACGGTTTCGTTGAACAGTCATCGCGCGACCGTACACGATCGCACTCGGGGTATGATGGGCTCGTTCGACCTGGCCACCGGAGCCCTCCGCCTGTTACTTGCCGCTCGCCGGCGGCTGCGAGTCGCGAAGCCCATCTACGCCATGGCGGTGATCTGTGAACAGAATTACCGAGAGCTCGATGCATTTTATGATTTCGTGCTGCAGGATCTGGCGCAGACAAACTGAAGCTCAATTTTCTTCAACCGACGTTTGGCCCCCTGGAGACTTTGTTGGACGACAAGTTCTATCGCGAGAATATCATCGTCGACTACGACGAGCTCGGCGAAATGATCGAGGCCTGCGACCGGAAATATCATCTCGGTCTCGACCCCGAGTGGATACGGGTGGTGAAACTGTATCACCGCAGCGTGCAGGCCAACGGCGATGCCACCAAAGGCTGGGCTGGAAAGGGGACATCGGAGCCGATCTGTAATTCGTACGAGCGGAACATCATGGTCAACATGTTTGGCCAGGCCAGGCTTTGTTTCTCGACCGGGTTTCCCGGCACGCAGTTGAGACAGAGAGGCGACCTGGCTCGGTTCTGGTTTGGCAGCGATCGTGTGCGGCGCAAGATGGCCAAGTGCACACAGTACTGCGGCATCAGCCACAGCGTGCGGCGTGTCAGTGCCACAAGGAGCCAACTGCCGATCGTGGATGACGAGAAAGTCGCCTGACCGAAGGCTTGCAGGCAGTGTTGCCCTGCAGTTCGCATCTGCTTGGCCTATTCACACGCGTCTCCGATATCCATGTCATCCGGGTCAGTCAAATGTGCGGCAGAGCATGCCGCCGTCCGCCAGGATGGCGGTGCCCGTGATAAAAGCACCGGCGTCGCTCGAGAGGAGCAGCGCAGGGCCGACCATATCGGCCACCTGCCCCCAGCGTTTGACCGCCGTGCGTTCGGCAAACAGCTGCTTTTGCTGATCATTCAACAAGTTCATGGGCAAGTCGGTCATGACGGGTCCGGGAGCCAGGCAGTTGACGGTCACGCCATGGGGCCCCAGTTCGAGCGCGTGCGCTCGGGCCATGGCGATCAGGGCTGCCTTGGTCGCCGAATAGAGACCGCGACCGGGGTTGGAGGCGAATGCCATGACCGAAGAAGTGTGCACAATGCGTCCCCATTGCCTTTGCACCATCCCGGCTGCCAGGGCCCGGGCCAGCAGCATGCAGCTGGTCAGGTTGAGTTCGAGAATCTGCTCCCAGACTTCCTCCGTCGTCTCCAGCAGGGCCTGCGGCTGGTTGCTGCCGGCGTTATTGAACAAGATGTCCACTTGGCCCAGCCGGCGCGTGGCCTCCGTCGCCAGTTCCTGGACCTGATTGCGATCCGTCATATCGGCGACCACGTATTCGACACGCACGGACAACTGATCGGCAATGTCTGCCACGGCGGCCTGCAACTCACTCTCATGGCGGGAACAAATGACGACGTCGGCTCCCGCTTCCGCATAGCCGCGTGCCACGGCCTTGCCGATGCCTTTGCTGCCACCAGTGACCAGCGCTGCGCGACCACGGAGATCGAAAAGTGATTCATACATGCGACGTGATTCCTGTTTGACGTGTCGAGTTGACGATTGCCTTCGTTGCCACCAGCTGCCATCCTCTTCCGCTGCAGATCAGCCTGGGGATCAACAAATCGTTAACGCGTCAACGACCAGGTCTCCGACTTCCGAAGTGCCATACCCCATCTTCCCGGCGCTTTGGCTCTTCATCTTGGTGCCGGTCACAACCTGTATGGCATCAAGCACCCGCGTACCGGCCTTGGCGAAACCGGTTTGCTCCAGCAACATGGCCAATGCGCTAATGGCCGCGATGGGATTGATGACATTTTTTCCGGTGTACTTCGGCGCGCTGCCTCCCATCGGTTCAAACATGCTGCAACCGCCCAGGTCAGGATTGATGTTGCCGCCGGCGGCGACTCCCATGCCGCCCTGCAACATCGCCCCCAGGTCCGTGATAATGTCCCCAAACATGTTGGTGGTCACAATCACATCGTAGTAGTCGGGATTCTTCACCATCCACATGCAGCAAGCGTCAACATGATTGTAGTCCGGCTGCACGTCGTCATATTCCTTCGCCACCTCCTGAAACGTGCGATACCAGAGATCATGGCCGAACGTCAGTACATTGGTCTTGGCGACCAGAGTCAGTCGTTTGCCTTTGGGATTATTGCGTTGGCGGGTAAACTCGAATGCCCAGCGGATACAACGCTCGCAGCCCTTGCGTGTGTAGACGGCCGACTGGATGGCAACCTCGTCGGGCGTGCCCTTTTTGAGAAACCCGCCGACGCCGCAGTAGAGATCTTCCGTATTCTCACGCACCACGACAAAGTCGATATCTTCCGGGCCCTTGCCTGCCAACGGAGTGTCCACGCCCGGATAGAGCTTGACGGGACGCAGGTTGATGTACTGATCAAGTTGGAACCGCAGTTCCAGCAACAGCCCTTTTTCCAGGATTCCCGGCGCTGACGTCGGGATGGCCGACGGCGCCCAACAGAATGGCATCGAACGTGCGCAGCTGATCAACGGCGCCATCCGGCAGAATTTCACCTGTTCGGAGAAACCGTTCGCCTCCATAGTCGAACTCCTCCAGTTCGTAACGAAAACCTTCCAGCGATGCCACGGCCTTCAATACCTTCAAGGCTTCGGCCGTGACTTCCGGGCCCGTCCCGTCGCCGGGAACTACTGCGATTTTAATTGAGTCTTTCTGCTTCACCATTTACTTCCCATGCCGATTAAGTGGAATCGTTGGCGGGCCGCGTGTTGATTGTCTCTATCGGGCAAGTCATCAACACGCGCCGCCGTGACAGCGGTCTCCCGCGCGTTCTTCATGGATCCGTCACCGTCCCCATCGCGCACGTCAGGTTGGATTTCTGTCGCGAAGAAGGGACCGCAAAACTGCGAAGAGCCGATTCTAGCAGTCGTCGCAGAGGACCTCAAGCAGCGCAGAGAGAGACGCCGATGGGAGCAACCACGCTTCGGCTCATCCGCGGCCCCGAGTCCGTGGGCTTTTTCCCCGCGGTAGCGGATGCCAGGCAGTCGCAATCGCTTCGTCTGCCCGGGGAGCTGAAACCATGCGTGTCGCCTCTGGCTCCCGCGATCAGCCCCCGCAGCCGATCGTATCGGCGCAACGAAATCGTCCTTGCCCGCGGTCCCATCCGCGTGAACGGTCCACGGCACCGGAGTCGAATGGCACACCTTCCAGGCTCCGGATCGTCCGAAAGGGTGTCCCCGGCAGGGAAACGGGCCAGAACATCAATTCGTTCTGGTCAATCAGTTCTGGCTGAACCCGAAGTGTGCGCGGCCTTCGTACCCCACCGGGTTCTTGATGAACTCTCGATAGCAATCGGTACACAGATCGAAGCGGCAACGCTGATACAGCTCTTCGCTGATCGCTTCGCTGTCGGCATCTTCCAATCGCTCGAGTATCTCTTGGACTTCCAAAAGGTGGTCGCGATCGTCTTCGAACTCGTCGACTTCCAACGGTTCCATCGCCGCCTGCACTTCCAACTTAACCACATACCGAAGGTCTTCTTCGGGGTTGATTATCCGCTTGCAGCGATCGCACGAGTAATGGATCATCACTCGGAGTCCTTACATGAAGCATGTGAAGAGCGAGCGTAATCCCTTTTCCGCTCGCGAGACTTGATTCAACTGTCATCCTAATGCCAAGGCGCGCGGAGAAGCAAGTCGTTTCTGTCGTTTTTTGCGCGTTGCCGCAATTGTTTTCCCGGCGCGATGGCGCCATGACGTCTACGGAAACCTGATCGTATGCGGTTGCTGCTCGGACAAATCGGATGATGCGCGTGATCGTGTCTGTACCGAAAACGCGCACGCGAATGTGATTCTGGTAGCCATCAAACGACCCACGCTCAACGGATCGATTCCGATCGAGCAATAGCTCGCAGTGACCTGGCCGCGTTTTGCCAAATCGGTGAAGAAGAAACAGCGCGTCAGTATTGCCCGGGAGATCAGTATTGCCCGGGAGATCAGTATTGCCCGGGAGATCAGTACTGCCCGGGAGAATGGCGCCATAAACAACAGCAACACGCGCCGGCATATCGGGGACGTCGCCTGTGGGTGGGCCGCTTATCGTTGCACTTCGATCCTACACTACTCGCTGCGGCGACACAACGACAGTTTCGACGTGATAGCTCGTCAGGGGGTTGCTATCGTCGGATTTTCGTCAGCGCGTTTCTGTCGCGGGGGGTCTCTAATTGCGTTTCGGGAACTCCCGAGGCACGCGACCCTGGCTGCGCACCTCTCTGCCACGTTCTGCCTTTGGGTAATCGCAGTCGGACCAATTCAGGGGAAAATAAGACGCCTCTACCCGGTGCTTAGGAGATGACCGATCGCCATTGTCCAGCCGCAACCAAGCGTGACACGCATGGCGAAACGAAACGACCGTCACGTCTTGAAGGTCCGCGATGGCGGACTTTACGGTCCGCCAAAACGGACGGTCGATTCTGGGCGAGGTATCCACAGCAGAAATGTTGATCAGGCGGTGGCTGCCGCAAAGCGGCGAGCGACTTCGTTCCAGTTGATGACGTTCCAGAACGCAGAGATGTAATCCGGGCGGCGGTTCTGATATTTCAAGTAATAGGCATGTTCCCACACGTCCAGACCAAGAATGGGTATTCTGCCGACCGACAGCGGGCTGTCTTGATTGGCCGTGCTCTCGACGACGAGTCTTCCATTGTCAACGCTCAGCCAGGCCCAGCCGCTCCCAAAACGTGTGGCCGCCGCCGAATTGAAATCCTGCTGTAATTTCTCGAAGCCTCCCAATCCGCTGTCAATGGCTTTGGCGAGCTCGCCGCTCGGGGTACCCCCGGCGTTCGGGCTCATTACAGTCCAAAACAACGTATGGTTGGCGTGGCCACCGCCGTTGTTACGCACGGCGGTCTGAATGTTCTCGGGGACATGGGCCAAGTCCGTCACCAGTTCTTCCACACTCTTTGATTCCAGCGGCGTTCCGGCGATCGCATCGTTGACCTTGTTAATGTACGCCTGGTGGTGCTTGGTGTGATGAATTTCCATCGTCTGTGCGTCAATGTGCGGCTCCAACGCATCGTAAGCGTAGGGTAAGTTGGGGAGTGTGTAAGCCATGGGCAAGGGTCCTTTCAAGTCAACAAACACGAGAACACGAGAAATCAAAGGCAACCGAGGTTGCGGTCCATCACGACAGCTCGCCACCAGCCGATCGCTCGCGAGCGGGCCTCATAAGCTGTGAGCAGGTGACCGATCGGTCATCCGGCCGGTCCTATCCGAGCGAAATTTAACCGGGACCGGGGCGGGCCGGCGAGGCATCGGGGGAGCAAGACGAGCGGATCGGACCGCCAGAGGGCATCCAAAGTGGGGGCAACGCGTGTGCGGCCCCCGCATCACGGATGACGTCGCATGGTCCAGCCGCTTGCTTTGTTATAGTACGGTGTCAAGCTGCAGCTGTGGAGCCGGGCACGGCCGGTGGACAGACTCGCGGTAGGCGGAGGTCAGTCGTGGACACGCGGTGGCTGGTTTGCGTAGTTACCGCGGGAGATCGTGGGACCGGGCGTGCAACAGGGCCAGTAGTCGTTTGAGGAACGTGGGGTGCGATTCCGTTTCCGCACATTCGAACGGGCCGTCAAAAGCCTGCGCCATGAAATACGACTGGAGGCTCGCAAACAGCTGTCGCGCTCGTTCGTAAGTGTTGCCCCACCGGCGGTCGCGGTAGTTCGCCAATTGAATCGAGACCTGGATCACGGTACGCCCGGTCCCGGGCAGCTGCTGTGATGGATCCTTGGCCCGCTTCTCTACGAACTGCAGGGAGACGATGAAGCAAACGGCCCGATCGGCAGCTCGACGGCTTGCGGGGGACTGTTTGGTGATCTGCAGGCGAAGTTTGCCGTCTTCGGTAGCCACGATTTCGGCGTGGTGATCGGAAATGAAACCGCGCAGTTTTTCCATGGTCACCGGCAGCGGCACGGCGGTCACGAGCGTCTGCCGCAGCAAATGACTTGACGGGGTTGGTTTGAGCCACCGCCGCAACAGACTCCGCCGCTCCCGACCCAAATCGCAGGGGATACCAGTTCCCAACTGGACCACACGATTGCGACCGCTTTCCTTGGCTCTCAGCAACGCCCGGTCCGCCCGTCGCAGCATCGTTTCCGGCGTGTCGCCGGCCTGGATTTCAGTGACTCCGAAACTGGCTGTGATCGGCCGATTGTCCAGGCAGCTTTGCGGTGCGTCCTCCAGTTCCTGGCGTATCCTTTCCGCGCGCTGGGTGATGGTGGCATTGTCGCAGTCAGCGCAGAGCATGACGAATTCCTCGCCACCGTAGCGGGCGACCAGGTCTCCCGGCCGGGCGGAGCGTTGGAGCAGCGAGGCAAAATAGACCAGTGCTTCATCACCTGCCTGGTGACCGTAGGTGTCGTTGACTTTTTTGAAATGGTCGATATCACACATGATCAAAGCACAAGGCAGGCCGCGTTCGAGATGCGTTTCGACGAACTCGGTATGCACGCGATCGAATTCGGCGCGGTTCGCGACGTTCGTCAGCGGATCGCGAGTCGCTTTGAGGTGGAGGGTCTGGACACGTTCTTCCAAGGTGATCTGGGACGAAGCGTCGTGCAGCAGCAACGTGGCGCCTTGCATGACTCCGTCGCGCGCGATCACCGGTACCAGATGCGCGTCAATGCTTAACTGTTCGCCACCGCGTCCCTGCACGGTGAGCCGCCGAAGTGTCTGGACCTTGCCGTACAGCGTCTGCGTGACGGGACAGTGTTTGGCGTCGATGAGGTTGCCTTTCTCGTCCCGCAACCCAATCAGGCGTGGAGACCAGCGCTGGTGAAGCAGGCTGGCTGCCGCTAATCCCGTCAGACGTTCTGCCGCGCGATTCCACAGCAGAATCTGGAGATTCGTGTCCACGAAAACCACACCGTCGTGCATGCTGTCGAGCAGCTTCTGGTGAAACAACGCATCGAC
The DNA here is from genome assembly GCA_963700575.1 of uncultured Planctomycetota bacterium. Classification (GTDB taxonomy): domain Bacteria; phylum Planctomycetota; class Planctomycetia; order Pirellulales; family Pirellulaceae; genus JAJRVM01. Next base: position 62,383 of record CAVOYC010000013.1, read on the forward strand.
CGCAATCGGGTCCGGCCAGACGTTACTGGCAGCGGTGTTTCGGCTCCAGAATGTGTTGCTCTGCCCTGTCAACAGGTCGCTGAGCCAGCGTCGAGACAACTTCGCCGACAGTCTTCCCTGATCCGCGTTGAGAAGGTCGCAGAATTGCTGTACAAGCTCTGGGTCGAATTGCGTTCCCGCAAAGGTGTAAAGCTCGGCTACCGCTCGTTCTCGCGACATGGCGCGGCGATAAACCTGGTCGGTGGTCATGGCGTCAAAAGCGTCCACGATCGAGACCGCGCGGGCGCCCCAGGGCAAGCCGATACCACGGCGGTCGAAACCGCTTCGGCTCCCGTCGTACCACGCCGGCGCGTATTTCACGATGGACAGGACTTCCTCCGAAGCACAGCAACTCAACAAAATCTGCACACCAATGGCCCGGTGTCGATCGATCGTGGCGGCTTCCTCGCGATTAAGCTTCTGGGGCTTCGACAAAATACGGTCCGGGATGCCAATCTTCCCGATGTCATGCAGCAGCGCCGCGATTTCGAGCTCGTCACGCTGGTGATTCGACAGTTTCAGTTCGTCGCTCCACGACGAACATCCCAGGGCCACCCGCAGGCAATGGGAGGCGGTGGGCAAATGCTTGGCCCGCAAGGCCACAAACAAGCTGCTGGCCAATCCCAAGCGTACCTGGACCAGCTTGTTCTGATACTCGAGCTCCAGGCTGCTGGGGGATGCCATGGGACCGCCCCATTCCGGCGGCGCAGCCATGGCCGCGGGACCATCGAGGTGGTCAATCAGCGAGGTGATTGTCGACAACCGTAAGTCCGCAGCGGCGCTCGTCGTCGGCGTGCTGGCCGAGTCGGTCTGCGAGTGTGCGGTTGGCTTCGGCGTACTTTCCATGAACCTGCCTGTAACGTGCCCGGTCGCACGGGGGCTCACCACGTGTCGGAATCATCATGTTGCTGCATCAATTGAGAGAGCAGGCGGCGGCGAAAACGCGCCTTGTGCTGTTGAAAACCTAGGTTGCGCCAGAACTAACGTCAAACAGACGACCCTTGGCCCCGCCGCGACGATCAGCACGAATGGACCGGTTGCTCCGCCTGGCCCGAAGGCCTCAAAACTCAACATCGTGACAAAAAAGGCCGACGGACAGGCTGAAGCGAACGTGGCCCTATCCCAGCTCCCACTTTTGGCTGGTGTCGCCGGACGGATTTGCCTTTGCGGTTCTCAATTTCCACACGATTCGTGCCGCTGGCGGCGCCTGGCCGGACTGCGGCCGGGGATTTTCCAGCGTAAAATTTTTTGGCGAAACTTGAGCTGCGGCGGTCCGATCGTGTCAATTGTGCCGCGTGACTGCCACACGCTGCCATCTGCCGTCGAGTGACGCTGGGCTATGCCTGACGCGGGGGCTGGGCTGACCTGGTCCGTCTGGTCGTGCTCGCTTTGTTGTTCTGTTGTGCCCATGAACGCAAGTTGGCCGAAAGGGACGGCGATTGGTGATTGATGATTGGCGAAGGCAAAGACTCCTACTTCGACAATCAACAATCGCCACTGATCAATCTGTCCAGTGGACGAGCGCAACAAGGCCAATTTGGTGGTCTTGCCACGGCACGCCCAGCTTCCAGGCAATGGACCACGCCAGGGCTGGGCCCCGCTTGTGGACGCATTGGCGCCACGCTTTGGCTGTCTTCTTGCTCTTGACTGAATGCTCTATGCTCCGCCCGCTTCTTGTACAGGGTAGTTTGCCAGGACGACGCTTCTTGCCCGGGCCACGTCTCTTAAGGCGGCTCGCTGCTGAGAACACGCTCCTCAGAGGTGTGCCAGGGAATTCCCCGAGCAACGGTTCAGGTTTCGAGGGGACTCGTGCCGAATTCCCAACAAGGGGACCACTTGGACCTGCAATGGGAGTGTGGCACAAAGGACATGGAGTTTCGACGAGGTGGACATCGAGATGAGCGTCGTCGTCGCGTGCTCATCGAAGAAACGGGTGCTGGCGAGCAGCCCTCGGCGAGCGAACCTGCGCGCGGGGCGGCGCCCATCAAGACGGTGGCGGGCGAATCGGTTCGTCGGTACACGGATGCTGCTTTGTCACCTCGGCAACCCAAGGTCATCGATTTGATACCGGCACGCCGCTGGACGAATCTGGTTCTCTGTTCGCTGATGCTCTCCTGTGCCGCCGCCTTGGAGGCACTCTATGGTTACGTGGCGCTGGGGTACATTCCGGTCGAAGTCTCGCAGCTTCCTGCCATTGACCTGGCTTCCCCCGGCAACATCGCCACCTGGTTCTGCTCGGCCCTGTTGGCCTCTTGTGGGGTGATGGGTGTGCTGACGTATCAGATTCGCCGTCACCGGGTGGATGATTACCGAGGTCGGTACCGCATGTGGTACTGGATGGTTGCCGTCATGCTGTTGGCGAGCGTAGACCGGGTGGCGGGCGTCCAGGAAACGGTCCGCATAGCGTTGTTGTATGCGGCTGGAATTCCGGATTATGCAGATGCGCTGTTAGTTTGGAACACAACGATGGCGGTAATTGTGGCGGCGATCGTAGTGCGTCTGGCCCTGGAGATGCGAGCCTCTCGTCTGGCGACGTTGTGTCTGCTGGTGTCCCTGGCCTGTCTCGGGGTGGTGTTGTCAGCCAGATTGGAGTGGTGTCTAGTCGACGGTGGCGTCTTTCGCCACATGGCCATGTCGGGGCTTACCATGGGGGGCCACATCGCGCTATTCATGGCCACGTGCCTCTACGCGCGGCACGTGCATCGGGACGCTTGCGGTCAGGTTGCCTGCGGGAAGTTCACGCGGCGTGACAAGGTCAAGAAGCGGCGCCGGTCCCAGGATGTGTCGGGTGCGACATTGACTTCGGAAACGCAGCCGGCACAATCTGCGGCAGACCGTCGGCTGGCGGGCAAGTTGCGCCGTCAGGACGCGGCTCATGTGTCGCAGGCAGCGCGAACGGAACAAGCAAGCGCGACACCCGCTACATCCAACGGGTCGGTCGTCAGGCCCGCGAGGAAAGAGAAACGCCGCGTGCCGGCTCAGGCGGCGGTCGCCGGGAGTGCGTCCCCCAAGAAGACCCTCTGTGCTCCCGACGAGGATCATGTCGAGGAGCGTCAGAAACTCTCCAAGGCCGAGCGGAAGCGGTTGCGCAGGCAGCGGCGACAGGACCGCCAGTAGAGAGCAGGCAATCCAGTGCGGCTCACTGGTCTCCACCGGCCCCTTTGACCGATGCCCGCTCCAGGCTCTAATCTGAGCATTTGGATCTGTGGCATTCACTGAGGCAGAGCGATGGTACGCACGCGGTTTGCACCTAGTCCTACTGGCTACCTGCACATAGGCGGCGTCCGCACGGCGCTGTTCAACTGGCTTTTCGCGCGGCAGCATGGCGGCCAGTTCATCTTGCGTATTGATGACACGGACCGTCAACGAAACGTGGAGGAATCGCTGCAGCCTATCCTCGACGGCTTTCGCTGGCTGGGAATCGACTGGGATGAAGGGCCCGATGTGGAAGGACCGCATGCACCGTATTTCCAGGCTCAGCGTGCGGATCGTTACCAGGCGGCGGTGCAGCAGCTGCTAGAGAGCGGCCGGGCCTACCGCGACTATGCTCGGGCCGAAGAGATTCAGGCCGAGAGAGAGGCCGCCGAAACGGAAAAACGCCCTTTCACCTATAGTCGGCGGTGGATGGCGGAGACGCCTGACCAGGCAGCTCGTTTCGCCGCCGAAGGTCGCCAGGCGGTGGTTCGTTTGAAGATGCCGCGCGAGGGAATCTGTCAGTTTCGTGATGTGGTGCGTGGAGACGTGCAGTTCCAGTGGGCTCAAGAACAGGACCATGTGATTCAGCGGACTGACGGATCATGTCTCTATCATCTGGCCAGCGTGGTCGACGACCACGACTTTGCGATTACGCACGTGATCCGTGCAGTCGAGCATCTATCGAATACCCCGCGGCAGATTTTCCTGGCCCAGAGCCTTGATTATGCCTTGCCCCAATACGCGCATTTGCCGTATGTCGCTGAGCCCGGTAGCTCCAATAAGCTCAGCAAACGCAAGCTGGACAAGTACCTGAAGCATCCCGAATTCAAGAGACTTTATGATCACGGCGTCCGGATCGCCGAGTTGATTGGACACGAAGCGAGTGCGGAAACGTTTAATCCGGTGATCGTGGACTTCTATCAGACGGTCGGTTATCTGCCCCAGGCCTTGCTGAATTATCTGCTGCTGCTGGGCTGGTCGCTGGACGACAAGACGGAGCAGTTCACCCGCCACGAGATGATCCACCATTTTTCGCTCGAGCGGGTTAACAAGTCACCGGCCAGTTTCGATCCGCAGAAACTCTGGGCGTTCCAGCAGCGCGATATGCTGGCGCTCGGCAGGGACGAAAAGGTCGTGATGATGAGACCTTTTGTGCGGCAAGCCGGATGGGTCCCCGTTTGCGCCGAGCCGGAAGCGACGGAGGGGGAAACGAGGGATCGGGAAGTGGATCTCCTGTTGGGCCAGATCGCGGCGGCCGCGGGCGACCGCCTCAAGACGGCCGGTGACATTCTGGACTATCGGGAGTTCTTCTGCCCGGACGAGCAGCTGGTCTACGACGAGAAGGCCTTTGATAAACGATTGCGAAGAGGGTCCGCGGCGGATTTGTTGCGCAAATACCGCGTCCAATTAGCGTCCCTCGATCCGTTCGACGCTCCGAGTACGGAGGCGAGCATGCGGCAGTTCATGGAAACCGAACAGGTCAAAATCGGAGAGATCATTCATGCCCTGCGCGTGGCCGTCACGGGCAAGTCGGTGGGGCTCGGCATGTTCGACTGTCTGGCCATTCTGGGACGTGAGCGGGTGCTCAGTCGCATCGACCGCGCTCTGGATATGCTCTAAGATACGCAAACTGCAAATCACGCGGTCCATGGAGCCGGTAACGCGCCATCTTTCGTGGCTCGTTGGAGTAGGAAAAGTTCATCCTGCCACGCGGCATAGATTCTCGACGCCAATAGGGACCGTTGAGGAGAAGAGTGTGTGGCGTGGAAATCGTCGCGCTTGGGCCGTCCGGGCTGGGGGGCTGACGAGCGGTGGGGAGTTGGATTATCGCGGCTGCGAAGGCGTGTGTTGAAGCACTCACGGCCTGGAGCGGATGAACCGTTTGATGCGGGCAACCTTCTGGTTTGAATGCGTGGATTGTGTATTGCTATTCGGTATCGCGGACGGAGGAAAGAAGAGATGGGCGCCCCGACAGATAAATCGGGTTCGGACGAGAAGACCAATAACAGGCCATCCCAGCCAGAGTCGGGTGGAGTTTCTACGGCCCGGACTCTGCACTTCATCGAGCAGATCATCGAAGAGGATCTGAAGTCTGGTAAGTGGAGTGGTCGCGTCCACACGCGATTTCCTCCCGAGCCGAACGGATATCTCCATATTGGCCACGCCAAGAGCATTTGCTTGAACTTCGGGCTGGCCGCCAAATACAACGGCTTGTGCAACCTGCGGTTTGACGATACGAACCCGACCAAGGAGGAGGATGAGTACGTTGAAGCGATCAAGGCGGACGTGCGCTGGTTGGGTTTCGACTGGGAGGATCGGCTTTACTATGCTTCCGACTATTTCGAACAGTTGTACCAATGGGCCATCAAGTTAATTCAGAAGGGGAAAGCGTATGTGTGCGATCTGACGGCTGACGAGACGCGGGAGTACCGAGGTACGTTGACCTCGCCCGGCCGTAACAGTCCCTACCGCGATCGCAGTGTGGACGAGAACTTGGACTTGTTTGAGCGGATGCGCGGTGGGGAGTTTCGGGATGGCGAGAAGACCCTGCGTGCCAAGGTCGATATGGCCTCGCCTAACTTGAACATGCGTGATCCGGTGATGTACCGCATCCTGCGCGCGACGCATCACCGCACGGGCGACGCCTGGTGCATCTACCCAATGTATGACTTTACGCACGGTCAGTCCGATTCGATGGAACGTATTACGCATTCCATTTGCACCCTGGAGTTCGAGAATCATCGGCCGCTTTACGACTGGTACTGCCGCGAGCTGGAGATCTATCACCCGCAACAGATTGAGTTTGCCCGCTTGAATCTGACGTACACGGTAATGAGCAAACGTAAGTTGCTCTCACTGGTCAAAGAGAAACGTGTCAGTGGCTGGGATGATCCGCGGATGCCGACCATCTGCGGGTTGCGGCGCCGGGGCTACACGCCACAATCGATACGTACCTTCTGTGACAAGATCGGTGTCGCCAAGTTCAACAGCACGATCGACATGGCCGTGTTGGAGAACAGCCTGCGCGAGGACCTGAACCGGCGTACCGCCCGCCGCCTGGCTGTCTTGCGCCCGTTGAAAGTCGTGATCGAGAATTATCCCAAGGAGCAGGTTGAGGAGATGGAGGCGGTCAACAACCCCGAAGATCCCTCGATGGGTACGCGTCAGATTCCCTTCTCACGCGAGATCTACATTGAACAAGATGACTTTCGCGAAGAGCCTCCCAAGAAATTTTTTCGCCTGGCACCGGGACAGGAAGTTCGCTTGCGCTCGGCTTATATCATCCAATGTGTCGATGTGGTGAAAGACTCGGATGGGACGGTCGTGGAGGTGCGATGTACCTACGATCCGGCATCAAAGAGTGGCACGGCCAGTGCCAATCGCCGAGTCAAGGGGACGTTGCATTGGGTCTCCGTACCACATGCTTTTCGCGCCACGGTGCGGTTGTTCGACCACCTGTTCAAAGAACTGGATCCCGAAGAAGTGCCTCAGGGCCAGGACTGGCACGTGAACCTGAATCCCGAGTCGCTGGAAGTGCTGCCGGAATGCTGCCTGGAACCCAGCTTGAGCGAGGCGCAGCCAGGTGAGCATTTTCAGTTCGAGCGCCTCGGCTACTTCGTGGCTGATTCGGTCGATTCGCGCCCCGGACAACCGGTGTTCAACCGTTCTGTCGCCCTGCGTGATTCCTGGGCCAAGATCCAGCAACGAGGGAAGTAAGGCCGCTAAGAACTCGTCCGGAAATAAGTTACCGAATTTGTCGCCCCTCTCCCTACCCTCTCCCCCGCTATTCCCGCTCCGCGGGGCGGTGGAGAGGGAATGGGAACCGGTAACTTATTTCCGGACGAGTCCTAAGCACCGCCACCCCAACCACTTTCTGACACCATAATGAAGTCCTCTCGCACGTGCACGGGCAACCCTGCCACAAGGAAATTACAGTGCACCTGTGCGAGTCTATCGGGTATATTAGGGACGAGCGTCAACAATACATCCTGGATGCGTCAGCCTCGGATACACGCTGAGCAGCGCGATCGATGCGAGCTATGACAGAAACGTCAGAGCAACACGAAGTGATCTTGGATTCCGTCGCCGACGGCGTTTTTACGGTCAACGGCGACTGGACCATCACTTCGTTCAATCGAGCGGCCGAGGAAATCACGGGTATGGCACGCGAGGAGGCGATCGGCAAAAAGTGCTTTGATGTGTTTCAGGCCAGTATCTGTCAGAGCCAGTGTGCGCTGCGCGATACCATGCTCAACGACAGGCGGTGGATTGACCGGAAGATTGATATCCTCAATCGCGATGGGGAGCGGATCCCGATCAGTATCAGCACGTCGATCCTACGCGACAAGAAGGGTCAGCCGGTGGGTGGCGTCGAGACGTTTCGCGATCTTTCGGCCCTCGAGCAACTGCGGCGCGAGATCAGCCAGCGGTATACGTTCCAGGACATCATCAGCAAGAGCCACCTGATGCGCCGCGTCTTGGACGTCCTGCCCGATGTCGCGGCCAGTGACAGCACCGTATTGATTCAGGGGGCCACCGGCACCGGCAAGGAACTTGTAGCTCGAGCCATTCACAATCTCAGTCGTCGCGCCCCACGCAAGTTCGTCGCCGTCAACTGCGGCGCTCTTCCTGACACGCTGCTGGAGTCGGAACTGTTCGGCTACCGCAAAGGGGCTTTTACCGGGGCCGAACGTGACAAGCCCGGTCGGTTTGCCCTGGCGGAGAAGGGGACGTTGTTTCTGGATGAAATCGCGGATTTCTCGGGCACGTTGCAGGTCAAGTTGCTGCGCGTGTTGCAGGAACGGGAATACGAACCTTTGGGCGCAACTGAGACGGTGCAGTCGGACGTTCGTATCGTGGCTGCCACCAACCAGCCACTTAACGAGCAAGTCGCCCGCGGTACGTTTCGGGAGGATCTGTTCTATCGTCTGAACGTCGTCAAGCTCGATCTGCCGCCTCTCGCGCAGCGGCGAGAAGACATTCCGTTGCTGGTGGGACATTTCATCCGGAAATTCAACGCGCAACGCGGCAAGAAAATACGAGGCATGACGGACGAAGCCATGGAGCAGTTGATGCGGCACGCGTTTCCTGGGAATATTCGCGAACTACAGAACATCGTGGAATATGCGCTGGTGCTGTGCCGCCGCGAAATCATCGATTCGGACTGCCTGCCGACCGAGTTGGCGTGCGCTGACTCGTGACTCGGCCCTGCAACGCGATCCTCTCGCCACGGCGGAAGTCGAGGCAATTCGCCTGGCGTTGCACCATCACAGTGGGCACCGTGGCCACACCGCCCAAGCTCTGGGCATCGACAAGAGCACGTTGTGGCGGAAGATGAAAAAGTACGCCATTGAGTTTCCCTGAATTTGCAGAGATTGCAGAGATTGCAGATTTGCATTTTCGTGTTGCAGGGGATTGCAGGCGGACGAGGTTCTTGCCGTGGCGGCGACGGCCAACCCACCGAAGTCGGACCGTTGTCTGCGGAAATTTGACGCCAATTAGTCACGTTTTACCGATCAATGGCCTAACCCGAAGATGCAAATTCAATGCCGTGCCATTGGACGGGAGTTTCCGCCGGTCCGGGGTACTGACGGATCTCAAATTCGACAGATCCGTCAGTCGGCACTTCAAGGTTGTCGAGCGGAATCTTTTGCGGTATCAAGTCGACATGATCCCGGTCGAGTACCGGCACGTCGAAGGCGGCGAGCAATCGGCCGACGGCCAGAACTTCGATTCGCGCTGGCGATGCGGTGGGCACACCACAACTGACGGTGACGATCAGTTGCCGATCCGTGGCCGCCAGGCGGCGGTGGCGTACGAGTCGCAGGGGCTGATCGCCTTGGACCGTCACGCCCCAGCCGTAATGGCTGTCGGCCGCCGAGAGTTCGTCCCACACGCTGCGAAAATGCAGTTGCCCACCGGACGCCGTTTTCCACTCCCAATCCTGGCACGCGTGCATGTGCGAGGCGCATTGTTGGGCCACCAGTGGGGCCAACACCTGGGGATCGAGATGCAACACACAGTCCAGCCAGTCGGCGCTGTCACGGATATCCAATGGGTCCGCGCCTGCAGGCCGTTGATCGTGTGCATGATTCACTTCCAGCACCAGTGTCTGTTTGATGGACGAGTCGGGAAACGGGCGCAGCCCGGCGGCATAGACTTGCTGTGACCCAACGATGACCGGCGTCTCGAACAAGACCCGAGTTGGCTCGGAGTCTAGCAACATGCGGGCCTGAACACATCCGGCCGACCCGGCCAGGGTGTCGAGTCCGAAGAAACCACTGACGGCCTGGGCAACGCCTGGCAGAGGAAAATGCAGCTCATCGTGCGCATGCACGCCAAAGCCCCATCCGAACACGCCCGGCCCGCTCTCCAGCCAACCGCCTTCGACATTGCGGTCCCGCCGCCATGGTCGTCCCTGCTGAGCCAGGGAGATCGTTGCACGATGCGTTCCGGACGGATACGGCTAAGTGGTATTTCGGTCGGCGGGAAGAGTCGTCGCACGAGCGTCTCGTTGGCCGGCAGCCACAAGACATCCAAGCTCCAAGCGGGATGCACTCCGTGCAGCCAGGCGTCCGCAAGCTCCGCAGCGCGGGGCGTCGCCACGCGCTGACGCTGCCACGACGTGGTCACCACGACACCTTGCGATGTTTCCAGTTGCATGAGCTGCCCGGTCAGGTCTGGCGAGAGCAACGCCAACTCGTTGACCAGCGCTGGCCAGGGGGAGGCGGCAGGAAGGTTCAATTCGGCAAGGTCGGCAAATCCCAAGGTGCGGCGTCCCTCATCCGTTAACAGCGTCACCGCGTCGGGACTCCATCGTAAGGCCCGAAACGCCACACGACGCCCATCGCGCGTCACCACGGTGCCAGGTTCGTAATCGCGCGGTTCATCCTGCCATACAATGCGCCGCACGCAGGAAACACGAATGCGCACTTGAGCGTTAGGTTGCTGCTGTGGCGGGCGGGTGGGTGTCACGCTGCGCGCGACCAGGTGCGCCGGTTGAGTTGGGCCGGGCGTCTCTTGACCGTCCGAGTATCGCAGGACCAGGCAAGGCAGTAGATCGCCTGTCCAGGTCTCGATCCAAGCCGCCGCCCTGGCCGCCAACTTCGCCCGTCGATCATAGATCCATCTCACGGGTGGCGTTTGCCCAAGCAGCTCGCGGTCGTCCAGTTTCACCGACGCGAGCGGGGGGGACCAGGAGGTGAGGCGTGCGGCACGAAGTCGTGATCCGTCCGCAAAACCCGCATCGTACCGCAGCGGCTCCGCGGCGTTGGCACCTGGGGGACTCATCACCAGGTGCATCACACACGCCACCAGGCCGACGCCGATGGACAGGATATGGCAAAGCGATGCGTGGTCAGAGGACATTGAGCAAGGAGGTTGGCAGCTAACTTTCATGCCGCCATTATACTCAAAATGCAAGCCTTCCTGAGACCTCTGAAAAAGTAGGTCCCGGCTGCCGGACGGGACCTCGAAGCGGCACATCATCTGCCACTTGCTCCCCGTCGCGATCGCCGACAAGCATCGCCAGGTCCCGCTCGGCCAGCGGGACCTACTGTCTGGCGAATCATGCTCGCAGTTCAGCACACTCTTCCTGCCGCTGCCAACGAATCGAACGCCGCCATGGCCTATGAGTGCGCCAATCTGCACCCGATGTGAATTCCGCATCCTTTCCGATGGGAAACGAGTCACAAAAATGCGGCTTTACCGGCTGCGCGGACCGCGTGGTTTGCAGTTTGCCCGTTATAGCCGCCTGTTCGCGCGACGGTGGTGACCGGGCGGCTGGTGTTCGCGATCGTGCCAACGGCAGATGGCGCACTTGCAGTTTGCCGGTGATGGTCAATAATGCAGGGGCCTGTGTGGAGCCTTCTCCGCCAGTGAAACGGAATCACGCATGTCCAAAACTGCGCATGTTCATCGCTGTCGAAGTGTCGCCGCAGGTCCGCAAGCGAGCCGCGGATCTGATCGGCCAATTACAGGGCGGCGAAGTGAAAGTCAGCTGGGTCGCCCCCGCCAATATGCACATCACGTTGAAGTTCCTCGGCGACCAGACCGACGATCAGCTGGCGACTATCTGTCAGGCGGTACAGCAAGCCGTGTTGGATGTGCCGCCGTTCGAGTTCTCTTGCCAGGGAGCCGGTGCTTTTCCCCATTGTCGTTGACCTCGGACGATCTGGATCGGAGTACGTGAAGGAGCGGAGCAACTCAAGCAGCTGCAGCAATGTGTCGAGCGGAAACTGGCAGATCACGATTTTCCGCGGGAACACCGCGGGTTTCAGCCACACCTGACGATCGGGCGGGTTCGGGCCGGAGGCGCCGGTCTGGAACAGCTGGGCCAGCAAGTCGAAAAATGCCAGGATTTCGCCTTGGGACCGGTGCTGGCCGAGGAAGTACTCGTATTTGCCAGCCAACTGCAACGCGGCGGACCGATGCACGAAGTGTTGGCGCGGGCACCCCTCCAGGGCTGAACCGCGCCGGGGGCGGACGCGCACATACAGCGGCGGCACCGCCACAAGGCTGCCACCACGGGTCGCACTCGCACGCCGATGCTCCCGGCCTGCTACGCGGCGGGGCCAAGAAAATTTGAAAAAAATTCCGCTGCGTGACCTGATGTGTCCCGCCGTTGGCGATCATTCCTACAGAGCCAGGAAGTTTTCCCTTGACGGGCGAGGGAGGCTGTGGTATTCATTTGTACACTATTCTTGGCGTGTCGTAAGGGATGCTCGCTGGGACCCTCGCTTGCTGAACTGTTGCCGGTAGCTGATAAAGGAGTCACACAATGGTTGCCACCACGGACAACAAGATGAGTAATTCGATGGCGAAGAAGGACAAAGAGAGCAAGTCGGCCGCTGCCGGTAAGTCTGCTGCTAAGACCGCTGCCAAGTCTGCTGCCAAGACTGCTGCCGGCAGGACTGTCGATTCGACCACCGGCAGGGTGGGTGACGGAAATCCGCAGTTGAAGACGACGCTGCAGCAGATCGAGAAGCAATTCGGCGAAGGGTCGATCATGGCCCTGGGAGCAGGGCCCTCGTGCAGATCGAGGGGATCCCGACGGGCAGCCTGTCGCTGGACATTGCCTTGGGGGGGCAGGGGATTCCGCGGGGCAGGATCGTTGAGGTGTTTGGCCCCGAGTCGAGCGGCAAGACGACCTTGGCACTGCACGCGGCGGCCGAGGCCCAGAAGCTGGGTGGGATTGCGGCGATTATTGACGCCGAGCATGCCTTTGACCCGAGTTGGGGCAAGAAGCTGGGCGTTGAGTTGGAGACACTGTTGGTCAGCCAGCCGACGTCCGGCGAGGAGGCGATGCAGATCACCGAAATGCTGGTCAAGTCGAATGCGGTCGACGTCATCATCATCGATTCGGTGGCGGCCTTGGTTCCCAGGCAGGAATTGGAGGGCGAGATTGGCGATTCGCATGTCGGATTGCAGGCTCGGCTGATGAGCCAGTCGATGCGCAAATTGACGGGTGCGATTGCCAAGAGCAAAACGGCGGTGATTTTCATCAACCAGATTCGCGAGAAGATCGGCGTCATGTTCGGCAGCCCCGAAACGACGCCTGGCGGACGTGCGCTGAAGTTCTACAGCTCCTGTCGCATCGACGTGCGCCGCATCGGGCAGCTCAAGGATGGTGAAGAGGTGGTCGGCCAACGCGTGCGTTGCAAGGTCGTCAAGAACAAGGTGGCACCGCCGTTCCGCGTCGCTGAGTTTGACATGATGCATACCAACGGCATCAGTTACGAAGGAGATGTGCTCGATCTGGGCGTTGCCCAAAAGGTCGTTGCTCGCAGCGGTTCGTGGTTCAAGTACGGGGACACACATCTGGGACAGGGCAAGGAAAAGGCGCGATGCTTCCTGATCGAGAATCCGAAGATCACGGAAGAGATCAAGCAAAAGGTGCTCGCTGCCGGCGGCTACGGCCTTGAAGTACCGGCCGTTCTCGATGACGAAGCACAAGAGTGAAAGCTATCCCAGAGGGCCGCTTTGGAAACTCGAAGCCCGCCGTTCGAATGGCATCAAGAGTGCGATCAGAAGCCACCTTCTTAGGCTGTAGATAGCTGCCGTAGGTTCGGTTTGGCGGTGTCGATCCAGGTCGTTTCAAAGCTCAGGGACCCGTTGATTTCGCTGGGGATGGGAGCATACCTGATGGCGTTTTCGCCAATATTGTTTGGGCCCGTATCGCGCTGTTGGACTCCCGGACCACCACGAGTGCCCGACGTCCGCGGGGTCGGGGAAGGCCGTTGCCGTGGTCGGGACCTCTGCGGCGCTCTGACGGCGAAACGGCATCCGAGGCGGCTGCCGCGTGCACGTGCGCCACGGCAGTGGTGTGCCGCAGTGCCCCGGCTTGGCTCGTTGCCGGTTTGTCTCATGGCGATTGCTATGGGGTGGATGGGACCTGCCGTGGCGTCCGGTCAGGCACCTAGCGGATACCAGGCGGCCGTGGCGATGGAAGAGGCGATGGTCGAGGCGATTGCGCGGGCCGAAAGGTCGGTTGTGGCCATTGCCCGCGTCCGCAAAGGGGGGCGAGGCATCAGGCTTCCTCTCACAGTTGGGAACGAATTCCCCCTGGAACGCGGCTCGGGGGTGGTGGATGCGATCCCCACCAGCCCGGATTTCGTGCCCAACGAGTTCGCCACCGGCGTGGTCATCGATCGCCAGGGGCACATCCTGACCAACTACCATGTCTTGGGTGACCCGGAGGAGAATGACTACTACATGTGGGTCCAGCGCCGGCCGCTGCGTGTCGCAAGCATCGAGCGAGCCACAGGAAGTGCGTGCCGGGGATCCCTGGACAGACCTGGCCGTGTTGAAAGTTTCTGCCGAGAATCTGGAGCCGATACCGCTGGGTGACGCCTCGCAATTGCGCAAAGGAATGATCGTGATTGCATTGGGCAATCCCTACGGGATCGCCCGGGATGGTGAGGTGAGTGCGAGTTGGGGAATTGTCTCGAACCTGCGTCGCGCGGGTCCGGCCGTGACTCAGAGCGCTCGGCTGGGATCCGAGGTGGAATCGCTACATCAGTATCGGAACGCTGATCCAGACGGACGCGCGGCTGAATTTGGGCACAAGTGGTGGCGCCTTGGTGAATCTTCGAGGCGAGATGGTCGGTTTGACAACGTCCCTGGCTGCACTGTCGGGCTACGAGCAGCCGGCCGGATTCGCTATTCCGGTCGATGAGGCGTTTCGCAAAGCGGTCGAGACGCTCAAGCAGGGACGTCTGCCGACATTCGGTTTTCTGGGTGTGCAGCCAGACCACTTGTCATTGGCGGACCGTCAGCAGGGCAAGTTCGGCGCACAGGTCCTCCGCGTTGTCCCTGGAACGCCTGCTGATCGCGCGGGTATCCGTGAAGATGACATTATTACGCACGTCAATGGCGAGAAGGTGTACGACAAGAACACGCTCTTTCGTGAACTCAGCCGGCTACCCGCGGAAACACGTGTCACGCTTACGCTGGATCGACGCGATCCGCTGCTCAAGCGTCGGCGCACGACCACGGCCAACGTGGTGCTCTCAAAGAAGTATGTCGAGACGTGCGCGGAAGCCGTTTGCGCAGCAGCATGATCCTGTGTGGCGCGGGCTCACGGTCGAGTATCCTTCGGCGCTGCCTCCTCAGTTGAACATCGACGCCCTCCTGGCCGTGGACCGAGAGGGGTGCGTGGCGGTGCTGAACGTCGAGCGTGACTCGCCTGCCTGGAAGGCCGGCCTGCGACGCGGCCAGTACATCAGTCACGTGGGGACACGTCGCGTGACGACTCCCCCTGAGTTTCATGCAGCGGTGGGTGACCAACGCGGCGAAGTCCGACTGCGCCTGGCGGTCGGCGACGATGACGACACGTTGCGAATTGTCTCGCCGCCATCTCAGTAGTGTATATCTGGCGGAGCAAACGAGCCACGACGTGGGCGATCTCGCTCCATCCTGCCGGTCACTTCCGTCTGCTCCTGGGTGGCACCCGCTGTAGGAAACGCCGAAGTTATTGTTTCGCCGATCCTTACCACGTGGCTGGGGACCGCGGGTGGGGCATCTGGTGAGGAATCGTCCCGTGGGATATTATGTGGCGTCTACCCGCAGAGCACGGATTCTTTGGTGTATTGAGCAGAAATAGCGATGAAAACGGACGAATTACGCGACAAATATCTGTCCTTCTTCGAATCCAAGGGGCACACGGTTTGCGGTAGCGATGTGCTGGTTCCCACCTGGGACCCGTCGGTTCTGTTTACGCCGGCGGGCATGAACCAGTTCAAGGACCACTTCCTGGGCAAGGTGAAGCTCGATTTCACTCGCGCCACAACGTGTCAGAAGTGTTTGCGGACGGGGGATATTGAGAACGTGGGGCGGACGGCGTATCACCACACGTTTTTCGAGATGTTGGGGAACTTCAGCTTCGGCGACTATTTCAAACGCGAAGCCATCCAATGGGCCTGGGAATTCTGTACGGACAAGAAGTGGCTGGGCATCGATCCGGAGCGACTGTCGGTCACGGTCTATTTGGACGACGACGAGGCGGCCAACATCTGGTCGGACGAGATCGGATTACCGAGCCGGCGCATCGAGCGCATGGGGGAGGGCGACAACTTTTGGCCTGCCAATGCGCCCAGCGAGGGGCCGGACGGAGTATGTGGTCCCTGCAGCGAAATCTTCTATCGTGACCGTTTCGGTGAAACGGTCGAGATTTGGAACCTGGTGTTCACGCAGTTCAATCGGGTGGGAAACCCGCCGGAGAACCTGCGCCCCTTGCCCAGCCGCAATATTGACACGGGGATGGGTTTAGAACGCACTGCCGCGGCGCTGCAAGGCGTGACCACCAATTTTCACATCGACATTCTGCGCCCGATTGTGGAAGCGGCGGCAGAGATCTGTGGTCGATCGTACGACCCCGATGATGAGACGGGACGACGGTTTCGCCGCATTGCAGATCACGTCCGAGCCTGTGTCTTCGCTGTTCACGAGAACGTCTATCCCGGAGCGAAGGCCGAGAAGTACGTGATACGCCGGTTGCTGAGACGGGCCGTGTTGGATGGACGGCAGTTGGGAGTGGAGCAACCGTTTCTTGTTTCAATTAGCGCCGCTCGTTGCCGATATGATGAAGCGGCCCTACCCGGACCTGGCTGGCACGGTCGAACGCGTATCTCAGGTCATTCAACAGGAAGAACAGGCGTTCTTTGCCACGATCGATGCTGGCCTGGCACGAGTCGAAGGAATTTTCTCGGCCATGGAGGTCCAGGATCGCGTTGTCGTCGATGGGAATGATGCGGCGGAGTTGTATTCGACTTACGGCATACCTCCCGAATTGGTGGAGTCGTTGGCGGCGGAGAGGAACTTCACATTTGACACGGAGGGGTTCCGTCAGGCGATGATCCAACATGGACTGGATTCCGGCAAGCAACAAACGGAGTTATTCAAGACCGGCCCGATCGAAGCGCTCAAGAAGGTGCTGCATTTGACCCCCTTTGTCGGATATGACAACGAACAAGCCGACGTGGAGATCAAGGGGATCATCGCGCAGACATCAACTCTGTGACGAGCTGACGGAAATTGGGCACGCATCCCCGGTGACCGTGGTACTCGATCGAACACCCTTTTATGCCGAATCAGGTGGCCAGGTCGGCGACACGGGGGATCTTGTCGGAGACCACTTTGCGTTTCGCGTTTCCGATACGCAGCGCGACGGGGACCTGGTGCTGCATATCGGTCATTTGGTGTCGGGTAAGATGCGTGCCGGGGCGACGGTCAGGGCGCGCGTTGACACCAACCGGCGGCGGGCGATCCGCCGAGCCCATTCGGCAACACACATCCTGCACTACTCACTGCAGAAGAATCTTGGACGCCACGCACAACAACAGGGTTCGAAAGTTGACGGTGACTGGTTGCGTTTTGATTTCACCAATCTTGCTCCCGTATCGGATGACGAAATCGCTCAGATCGAGCGGGATGTGATTGCCCGGATTGAGGCCGAGGAATCGGTGGCCTGGGACGACGTTTCGCTGGCGGAAGCCCGGGAAAAAGGGGCGATGATGCTGTTCGGTGAGAAGTACCCCGACCCGGTGCGACTGGTCACGATGGGTGACTTCAGCCGTGAGCTGTGCGGCGGCACACATGTGCGAAACACGAAAGAAGTCGGCGCCTTTGCGATCGTGTCGGAGGAGAGCGTTTCGATGGGAACGCGGAGAGTCGTTGCGCTAAGTGGTGACAAGGCGGAAGAACATGCCACACAAACGGGCCAGACGCTGCGGCAGGCAGCCGAACTCTTTGGTGTGGCCCCGTCTGAGGTCCCACAGGCCACGCGAGCTTTGACGCGCTGTATACGAGATCTTCGTAAACAGATTACGTCCGGCACTCCGCCGGCCAAGGAACCGGACACGAGCCCGGTTGCGCAGTCGGCCACCGAACTATCGACGTTCGAAGCCGTCCGCGCCGCCCTGCGCGAGACCGCTCATCTTCTGAATGTGACACCTTTTGATGTTCCCCATCGAATTGCCTCGCTGTTGACGGAGGTTGCCCAGCTGCGAGAGCGCGTGGCCGAACTCAATGCGGCTGGCGTATTGTCTGCCGATGCGTTGATCGAGCGCGGTGAAATGATGGGAGCGGTCCGCGTCGTGGTGTGCGAAACGCCAGGGGCCAACACGAGTTTGATGCGACAGTTGATTGATCAAGTTCGTAAGAAATCCGACAACGCCGCCGTGCTGCTGGCGACCGTCCAAGGCTCGGACAAAGTCACGCTGGTTGCCGGGCTCAGTCGTGCGTTGGTCGATCAAGGGGCCAGTGCCGGTCAGTGGGTCAAGCAGACCGCGGCGATTGTCGGAGGGGGCGGTGGCGGTCGTCCCGATATGGCTCAGGCTGGTGGGAAATCCCCTGAGAAACTCCCCGCCGCGCTGGCCGAAGCGCGGCGCCTCATCGCCGAGATGCTGCGCGGCGAGGAGGCCTGAAGCGTGAAGAAACCGCCATGTTCTTGAATGCGGGCTTGTGCCCGCAACCTAGGTGGCGGCGGCATCTTGCCGCCGTACTGCGGCAGGCCGCCACCACAAACATGCGCAACGCGAGTGCCTGCCACAGGATGAACTTTTTGTTGCGCCTGTTCCCCCACTTACCGATCTATCCACACATGCCATCTCCTTGATCGATTCACGCAACGTCGGCAGTGACAGTCTGCCAAGACAGTCTGCCAACGCGGGTGCTTGCCAAGTGCGGGATAGATCGTATGATGGAGGTAGCCAAAGTGGAATACGCCGTGTGCATCGTAAAGGAGTACCCAACCATGTTGGAAGTCGCATCTGGCTGGACGTTTGATGTGAGTCGCGGCCCCGACTGGCTCTTTGTGCGGTTGCATGTTCCCGACGATCAGTGGGACGATGTCCGCGGGCTGGCTGAGTCGCTTTGGGGTCTTCTGCAACAGCAGTTCACGCACCGTCTGGTGTTGGAACTTGACGAGCTGGTTTGTTTCCCCAGCGCCCTGATGGGCGAGCTGGTCCGTTTGTACAAGCGTATTGAGAGTCATGGTGGAATGATGCGTTTGTGCGGACTTAGCCCCGCCAACTTGGAGGTGCTGCGTGTAACGCGACTCGAACGCTGTTTTCCCCACTACGACACCCGCTCAGATGCCGTCATGGGGATCCGCTGCGGCGAGCCTCGCTAGATGAGCCCGTCGCGAGAGGTGGATGGCTCAACATTGATGGTTGGTCGACGTGCAGACTGTCTGGTGACAACAGACATGCGCACCCCGTAATGCATGCGCACATGTTACCACTCTGCGAAGTTCGCCTCGAAAAGACTGCCAAGTGGCGTGACCCTGGGCTGTTTGTTTTGGAATTGCATGCCCTTGGCATGCTGTTGCGCATGGATGGTACGGCGCTGCATCGCACGGAGGACGTTGCCGAAACCGCCTTTAGCTGGTCGGCTGAGATGAATTGCGCCATAGATTCTGAGGGGAATCCCCCGGGCAGCGTTGACGTTCGCCTACAGGGCGGCACACACACGCGGCGAAGGCTGACGCCTAATTCTTGTCGGCTTGTGGCTCAACGAACGGGTTGTAGATCGTCACCGGTCCCCCTCCGTAGCCACCGACGTGCCATACTTGCTGGCGGCTTCTCGTAGTGGACTCGTAGCATGAGCCTCCACGCGCCAATCCGCTGTGTGAAAAGCTCCTGCGGTCCGTCACCCAACCGAAAATCTCTCTGGGTGGAACGGCGCGGTGCGACGCAAGTTCGTATTGCCTTCGGTTCCATCGGAGACACCACTCAAAATAATCCTTCTTGCCGAGCGAACGTGTGGCGATGAATGGTGGGAGCAGCTCGCCCGTCGGATCCAGAATGGTACTGTTCTCAACGACTTACGATTCAGACGTACGGGCGGGTGTGTATACGCCTCCAAAGATGTCTGTGCCGAAAGGCAGGGGGCGAAGGTCATTGGTGGCGAGAATGGAAGAAGCGAACAGCAGCAACGCCAGTGGGGGCGGGTATCTCACGACTGGTACCTCAGAAGTTGCCGCAAGCAATGGCCAAATAGAAAAAAGGGTGCCATGCGAGGAAATCCTGTCGCCGCAGTCTCCCTACTGATCTTGCCCAAGTTGTCTCAACAAGTGGCATGGCACCGTTCTCTCGTTCTCTCTTCGACGATGGGACTCAGCCCGATAGGTTGAACGGGAACCCTACATCCCCGTTTGCCCGTTACTGGGTGCGGTGACTGGCCAGCCGAGCGCCCATTGGAGGCGAAACTGCGCTTGATTGTGATCGATGACAGCTTCCAGGTACGCCCTTTGAGCCGACTCCAATGCCTGAAGCGATTGCAGTACTTCCAGCGGCAATCCTTGACCGTCACGGATGCGGGCGAGGTTACGTTCGTAGGATTCTTGGGCTGATGCGATGGCCTTCTGAGTGATGTTGATCTGCTCGCGGCGAAAGCGAACCTGCGAATAGGATTCCGAAACCTCCCGAGCGACCTGGTCCATCACACGAACCTTCTCAAACTTGGCTTGTTGGATACGTGAGCACGATTCGCGTCGGGCCGCTCGCTCGCCGAAGCCAAGATTGCGGACCTCCCACGACATTAAGGCGTCGAAGTCATATCGGCCATCGACGTTGTCAAGGTTGTTGCCAAGACCGCCACCAAATCCACCCGTGCTAAAACCGAGCAAAGCGCTCGGGATAAACGGTGCGTACTTCTCGCGGCGGTACGCTTCACATGCGGCAGCAACCAGGGCCTGCGATTCCTTGAGTTCGGGACGGTTTGCCAGGCCAGTGCTAATCAGCGACGGTTTGTCGTTTTCGACGGAAACCAACTCAATCGGTACAACAGTCGGGTCCATCGGAACGATTTGGCTTCCCCCGTCCATGCTGAGAGCCTGAGCCAAACGCGCTGACGCGATGGCGATTCGCTCGCGAGCCCGGACCACTCGATTCTCAACCAGGCTCAGTTCGGTTAGCATTCTGTCGGCGTCGGCTTGCAGCCCCTGACCCGCCACGGCAAAGTCACCGGTGATTTTGGACAGTTTGGACGTGCGATCACGGGACTCTTCCAAAATGCGAAAGTCTTGGTGAGCGCGAAGGAGTTCGATATAGGCGCTGGCCCCGGTAAGAAGCTCCTCATTGACGACTGCGCTGGCGGCATGGCCTCGTGCCCACGCGGTC
The DNA here is from genome assembly GCA_963700575.1 of uncultured Planctomycetota bacterium. Classification (GTDB taxonomy): domain Bacteria; phylum Planctomycetota; class Planctomycetia; order Pirellulales; family Pirellulaceae; genus JAJRVM01. The sequence goes on from CAVOYC010000013.1 coordinate 83,238, forward strand.
TTCTCCGCGATCTTGGGTTGGAAGATTGCATCGGCGAAATGAAACTGAGCAACGAGACCCGGACGTGGCGTGGTGCCCGCTCCGGTCGCACCTGTGCCGAGTCCGTATTGAAAGGAGTTGCGATTGACGTCGACGATGGTGCCATCGCTTGCTTGATAGTTGCCGTCGTGTCGATCGAAACTGAAACCGGCTTGAATGGATGGCAGCCAGAGAACTTCGGCACGCGCGAGCTGGGCATAGGCTTCTTGTACACGCCACCGGGCGAAGCCGATCGCGGGATGTTGAGAGTCAACCATCGCCAAAACGGATGGCAAATTCATATCGACAGCGGTGGCGTGTCCCATCGCGGAAGTTCCTGCATCAACAGGCAGTGGACTCGTCGTGGTTTCTGGAACTGGGGCACTCAGCGCGTCACTGTCTTGAAAAGCGACAAGTGAGTGCCCAGCGGTCACAACGTTCACTTCGTTTCGATGGGCATCCGCGAGTTGTACTGTGTATTGGTGACCATCGATCGTCAGCGTTCCTGCGTTCGGTTCGCCCGCAAAGCTCCCGGTATCGTCAGTTACGCTATTGGGGCCAATATCGCGCCCATCCAGTCGAGGCTTGGGCTCCTCCGCAGCGACCATCGTGACGGGACGAGCTGCTGGGGGGGCGGAGTGTCGAGTCAAGTGCTGGTTGCCGGCACAACCGGCACAACCGACGCAACCGATCAAGCCAAGAATAAGAATCGAGCGGTTCATCGCGCCCTCCTTTTTCGTGGAACCGGTACCGTTATGCACGATATTCCGAAAGTAACAAGTATGTGGAAGTTACTTCGTCAAACGATCGATCGAATGATGACGACTGGACCGCGCAGATTAGCGGCTTCTAATCTTCGGCTCATCGATAATGACCGTTGTGCGAACTATAATAAATGAATGGGTCGGCGAAGGTTCGTCGCCGGTAACGATCGTATCGATTGTTCCGGTAATGACGATCACGTGTGAGACGAAAGAGAACGTTGCCCCACCCGCCAGAGTTCGAGAGGCGAAATGCTCGACGTGTGACGCCCCGGGCTGCGTTGCCGAATGACTGAACGCTCAAGGAATCAACAAACATGACAATCCACTGGTCAAGATGCAGTTCGACGTCTCTGGCATGCCTGGCCATGCTTGTCGCCGTCGCTGGTTGTTCTTCGGGCAAGCCTGCGACGAAAGCATCGGAAGAAGTCCAAACGACTCAGGTCAAGACCGTCGCGGTCACGCATTCGCAAGTTCAACAAACGACGCTGCAGCCCGCGACGGTTCATGCCTACTTCCGCGCCGAAGTTCGAGCGAAAGCATCCGGGTTTGTGAGGGAACTCAAGGTGGACGTCGGCGACTACGTCCAAGCCGGCGCGGAACTCGCCGTAATCGACGTTCCCGAGGTGCGTAAGCAACGACAAATCATCGAATCCCGCATCCGTCGGCTCGAAGCGGGAGAACGTCAGTCGCAGGCGGGCGTCGATTTGGCCACCGCCAGCGTTCGTTCAGCCGAGGCAAAGTTGGCCGAAGCGAAGTCCGAAATGCACCGAGCTGAAGCCTCGTTGGCGGCTTCTGAAGCCGAGTTCAGCCGTACACAAGATTTGGTTCAACGACAATCGCTGGCCAGCCGCATGTTGGACGAGGTTCGCTTGAAGCGTGACTCGGAAATGGCAAACACGGACGCCGTATCGTCATCAATTTCATCGGCCGAAGCCGACGTCGCGGTTGCTGAGGCACGAAAGGCTTCGGCAGAATCCGACTTCGAAGTGGCTCGCGCGGAAACCGACATCGCACGGCTACAACTGGAAGAACTTGATGTGATGCTCGCTTACGCGACCCTAAAAGCTCCGTTTGCCGGCGTGGTCACGGACCGGAACATCGAACCCGGAGACTTGGTTCGCGAATTGAGTGAGGTCGGCCAAGGCGAACCGTTATTCGTCATCAGCCAAGTCGACAAGGTTCGCATCCGCATTCCCGTTCCCGAAGCGGACGCCCCGCTTGTCAGGCAAGGTGATGAGGTGACGTTGACATTCCCGTCTTTTGCCGTTGAAGCACCTATCGTTGGAAACGTGACTCGAGTGTCGGGCAGTCTCGATCCGAGCACTCGTACGATGATGGTTGAAGTGGAAATGCCTAATACCGATGGCAAGTTGCTGCCAGGAATGTTCGGCCAGGCGTCGATTTCGCTTTCCACTGAAACGGCCACGAACATGCTTCCGGCCAGATCGATTCGCTTTAAGGAGTCTGGCGAAGCGTATGTGTACATCGTGGGGGAGGACCGGACAGTCACGGTGACGCCGGTAACTACCGGTATCGATAACGGCCACTCCATCGAAGTGAAAACGGGGGTCGAGGCCGGACAACAGGTGATTGACGCTCACCTGAAACGCTTTACGACCGGACAGAAGGTGGCAATCGTCGAGAATTGAGCTCCGTTGACTCAAGCCTATTCATTCACAGTCCGCCTGCGGCGACGGATAACATAGTGAAGAAAATAACCTTATGGGACTCATCAATTTCTCGTTGAAGAACCGGTTTGCCGTTCTTGCCGCGGTCATCGCCCTGTGTCTGCTCGGTGCTGCGGTGATTCCGGGGATCACCGTCGATATTCTGCCGGACTTCAAGCAGCCGGTCGTTGTCAGCTTCTTTTCCTATCCCGGTCTGCCGACGCTCGACATGGAGAAGTCGGTCAGTTCCCGTGTGGAACGGGCATTGACGCTGGCAGGAAAGATCGAGCATCAGGAATCCCGCACCGTTCCCGGTGCCTCCGTCATCAAGGTCTTCTTCCAGCCGGGAGCCGATCCAAGTTCGGCGATGAACGACATCGTGAATCTTGAAGCGAGTGACATGTTTCACTTGCCACCGGGAATCGAATGGCCGTTCACATTGCGAAGCGAGCCATCCAACCTGCCAGTGGTTCTCGCCGCCATCTCCGGCGAAGGACTAAGCGAATCTGAACTCTACAGCATCGGCTATTATGCGGTTCGCAATAAGATGGGCGGACTCAAGGGAGTGCAGATTCCCCATCCGTTCGGCGGCAAGTTCCGTCAGATGATGGTCTATGTCGATCCGGCGAAACTTCAAGCCCATCATGTGAGTGCGACCGATGTTGTCGATGCGTTGAGGAAATCCAATCTTGTGTTGGCGGGGGGCACGGCAAGGCTAGGGAGCACCGATTATCAAGTGCATCCCAAGAACACGCTGCCGACCACCGCAGAGATCGAAGCCATCCCCATCGCCGTACGTGATGAACGCCCCATCTTTATTCGTGATGTCGGGTATGCCAAAGACGATGCCGCACTGCAATACAACATCGTTCGGGTGAACGGCAAACGCAGCGTTTACTGTCCCTTGCTCAGAGAGCCAGGGGAAAACACGATTGCCGTGGTGGATCGTATTTACGACGGCATCGCCTCCGAAATCCCCAAGATGAAGGAGCGGGGCGATATTCCCGAAGCGACCGAAGTGACGCTGGTTTCCGACCAGTCGCATTACATTCGCAACGCCATGTCGAATCTCTACAGTCAGGTGGGACTCGGTGCCCTGCTCGTGGCGGTCGTCGTGTTGCTCTTTCTCAGGCGGTTTCTGCCGACCCTCATCATCGTGTCCCTCATTGTCTTGGCAATCTTGATTGGCAGTCTCGGTTTCGCCTTCACCGGACAGACCATCAATGTGATGACCCTCGGTGGGATTGCCCTGGCGATTGGTACGGTCGTGGATGCCGGAATCGTAGTCGTCGAGAACATCATACGTCATCAACGAATGGGTAAGTCGCCTCTCGACGCCGCCCGTGAAGGGACACAAGAAGTTTCTGGGGCGATCTTGGCTGGCACCGTCACAACACTGGCGGTCTTCCTGCCTGTGGTGTTCCTCACCGGAATGATTAAGTATCTCTTCGAACCGCTGTCTCTGGCGGCGACTTTGACGATCGGTGCCTCTTACGTCTTGGCTTTGACCGTTGTTCCCGCCTTCTGTGCGACGTTCGTGCGAGAGAAGTTGAGCCGAGAGGCGACGACCAATCCTTCCCACGATTCACCCGCCGAGGACGATGCGAAACCTCGCGGGGTCTATGGGCGATTCTTGAATGTCGCCCTCAAAGTTCCGGCTCTCAGCGCCCTGCTGATCGTCTTGGTTGTCGGAGCGTCATTCGTCGTCTTGCCATTCTTAGGAACAGAACTCTTCCCCGATGTCGATGCAGGCACTTTTGAAATCCGATTGAAAACTGTTCCGGGCAATGCCCTTGAAGACACCGAGAAATTGGTCGAACGAATCGAGGGAACAATCCAAGAAGTCATTCCCGCAGAAGAGATCGACACCCTCATTGCCAACATCGGTTTGCCGGTCGGTAAGGGAGCCGGTTTTTCGACCGTTCTCAGCTCCAATTCGGGGCCGGATACCGCCTATCTCATCGTGAACCTGAAACAAAGCGGACGCCGAACCAGCACGCAAACCTACGTTGACACTCTGCGGGACAAGCTGGCCGAAGAGTACCCGCTGGAAGAGTTTCTGTTCGTCTCTGGCGGCATTGTCAATATGGCTCTGAACGAAGGCGTCCCGACGCCGATCAGCGTGCAGGTTTCCGCAGGCACGCTCGGTCAATGTCGAGATGCCGCCGAACGAATTGTGAATGTTGTCCAGCAGATACCGGGAACTGAGGATGTCCAGGTTGCCCAATCGTTGGACTACCCGCAGTTCGATGTGCAGGTAGACCGTACGAGGGCCAAGTATCTTGGCGTGGATCAGGAGCAGGTTGCTCAGAATATCCTCACAGCCCTGGGTTCCAGTGTCGGGTATTCGCCTACGATCTGGATTGATCCCAAGTCTGGGACAGACTTCTTCATGGGGGTGCAATTCGAGGACAACGAATTTCGATCTCTGGATGAAATCCGCAACATTCCGTTGTCCCTCGACACTCTCGATGGTCCGATCACGATTCCCGTGTCCAATGTCGCCACCGTCAAGCGAGTCACCATTCCGGGTGAAATCGCTCACTACAACATTTCCCGTGTGAACGACGTGCATGTGAATGTCTCCGGGCGAGACATTGGCTCGGTCGCCCGTGATGTGGAGCGAGCCTTGGCCGAGATGAAGTTTGAAAACGGCGTCTCGACGACCATCCGAGGACCAGTCGAAACGATGCAATCCGGCATGAGTCTGCTCGGCATCGGGTTGGCTGTCGCTGGTGTCTTGGTCTATCTCGTCCTGATGGCACAGTTCCGTTCCTTTGTCGATCCGCTGATTATCATGCTGGCTGTACCGCTCGGCTTGGGCGGCGTACTGGTCGTGTTGTATCTGACGAACACCTATATCAACATCCAATCCCTGATGGGAACTCTGATGATGATTGGCGTGGTCGTGAACAACTCGATTCTGTTGGTTGAGTTCGCCAATCAACGCCGTGCTGATGGGCTGTCGCCTCGTGACGCCGCCCTGTCCGCAGCACAGGTTCGACTGCGGCCCATCCTGATGACTTCGCTCACTCTGGTTGCTTCGATGTTGCCGTTGTCGTTCCAACTCGCCCCCGGCAATGAAGCAATGATTCCTTTGGCCCGTGCGCTTCTCGGTGGCATGATCGTCTCGACCGTGCTAACCCTCGTACTCGTACCATGCGTCTACTCACTCGTACATCGAAAGTTACAACTGGCGTCGTGACGGAGCAGGGAAGCCCAATGCACGAGCTGAAACGATAAGTCGGCCTGTTCGGCGAAACGATCGCGAATTCGGAGGGCGGAGTTTTCCTGGTAAACCTCCGCTATTCGTCCGAACCGGAGGACAGCGGAGCCGTGGATGGCGAGCGGCATAAGGCGGCGGAGCCGCCAAGCGAAGGGCTGCCATCCTCCCGCCCCGTTGTTAGTTGGCCCGGTGTGGGCCAGTTCGCTCGCTCGTCACAGCGCGGGAATCTCCAGGCCAATTGAAAGGCTGGGAGGCACCGGCCCCGTCAAATTCCCTTGCCCACTCGCCTCGAATCGCACAATTTCGGGGGGGCGATGGCCCTCTACTGTGCGCTACGCGACGCAAATTCTGTCCACCATCAAAAAAGGCAATCCATCGGCTCCCGAGGCAGACCTTGCGGGCCACGGCGAGACACCCCGCCAGCATACCTGGTGCAGGGGAATTGATGGGGTATTTGTGCCGCGATGACGGGGCCTCGATCGAGACTCGAAAAGCACCGTAGACAACGCGGACCCATAGAGTTGAGTGGAGGGCCAAGTCGGGCAGCCAGACGTCCCATCAAGATTTCTGCACTACATTGATGGCACGGTCCGCCTTTACCAGCCTTCAGGCGAACTCTAACATTAAAGGAATTGCGGGTCTGCTGAAGCACACGTGGACAATGAGTCTCCAAATGGTCCGACCTCCCCTCTTTCGTAGTACCAGCAAGCTGCTGGCAGCGGTGCTGCTTGCATTTGCGGTTGCCGCCGCCCGGGGTCCGGCATATCCACCCAGTTGCGCAGGACGATGGAGCTCAGCACCGTCACAGCACTGGACGCATTTCGGCCGGGGGTCACGATCATCACAGTCTTGACGGCCAACATCATGCGGCCAGCCAGGGTCGAAACTGTGCCGCGATGACAAGCGGCCCTTGGTGGCACCTCCATTTTCATTTGCTGGGCCTTGAAATCACGCTTCCGGAGCCGGCGTCCGGTCAAAGCGAGCGTGAGTCCCCCGGGAAGGTGGAAGTGCTGGTGCTGGCTGCGGACCAGCAACAGCTTACCTGTCAGGCGACCCGATCGGCTTCGGCAGAGCACGACCAGGCGCAGTCAAAAACCTGCGTGCTGGCTGACGCCACTCCCATGCAGGCGATTGTCTCTGCTCCCCCGCCAGTCTCCTGCAGGCCTCTGTGTGACAGTGCGCGCCGCGAGCGCTCAGGCGTTCTCTTGGCGTGATCTTGTTTGCGCGCTCTGCAGTCTTTTGACTCGTTGGCTTTCTGTCCGTGCGCACCTAAGTGTCTCTCGGGAGAATCCCCGCTTTTGGCGCGCAAAGTCTATGGCGATTCGCAATTTCCGTTTTGCAAGGAATGGTTCTATGTCGAGACGATTTTATCTCGCCCTACTGATGGCTTTCGGTGTTCCTTTCTTTGGCGTGCCGGCTGGCTGTGGCACGACCGACCAGAAGGCGACCGGCGGCGGTGGGGATGCTGTCGCAGACGGCAACGATGATTACAACCCACACGACGTCCCCATCACCGAGGAGCAGAAGACACGGCTGCGCGACCAGACGGCCAAGTTTTCCGATGCGGTAGCGACGATCAGACAGTTTCGTAATGAGGTTGAGCAGGAGACTGCAGGGGGCATCCCAGAGAACCCATACAAGGCACACCAGGCGCTCGACCGGGCAGACCTGGTTTTACGGCGGCTGCCGGAAATCGCCCGCAATTCGGGGGTGGCCAAAGATCATTGGGAGGCCGTCAACACTTCGGCCAACGAACTGAGGACGCTGTTCGAGCAGGTCCATCAGAACGTTGACAACAAGAAGGATCCGAACTTTGCCGCCGTGGCTGACGCGATCGACCAGGAGGTGGCTGGCCTGGAGGAGATTGCGGGGGGCTAAACGTCACCGAATCCTCAAGAGGCATTCTATTGGATCTCTGTAAACGAACCGCAAGGAGACCTTGCGATGATTTGGATCACTGGCCGAGCTGGTCCAAACGGTGCCGGTCCGGGCAGCAACCTCGGGTCGGATCGCCAGTTTTCGCGTGGTGCCGGGGCAGGTTGTTCATCCGGAGGAGCCAATGTTCGAGATCCACGATCTCTCGACGGTGTGGGTCAAAGGATTCGTGTACGAGCGAGACGCCAATCGTGTTCGCCTCGGGCAGCCCGTCCACGTTCATTTCACAGCCTATCCCGAGCTGGAAGCCAGTGGCAAAGTGGTGCGGATTTCGCCGTTAATGCACGAGAACATGCGGGTCCTGCCCGTCTGGGTCGAGGTATCCAATCCCGACCGGTTGCTCAAAAGCGGCATGTTGGCTCGGATGATCATCATGGACGAATCGGCGGGTGAGAGCAGTACCGGCGATGTAGGCCGGCTGCAGCCAATCGTGCCCACCAGGTGAATCGGCCGGATCTGCCGAAAACGGAGGAGGAGTATACGCCTGATGCTCAACCATATTATCGCCTTCTGTTTGAAAAACCGCGTGCTCGTGCTGGCGGTCACCGTGGTACTGGTGATCTACGGCGGGCGGCAGGCGGTGCAACTGCCGATCGACGTCTTCCCCAACCTCAACCGGCCCACGGTCACGATCATGGTCGAAGCCCACGGTCTGGCACCGGAAGAAGTCGAAACGCTCGTGTCGTTTCCCATCGAGTCGGCGATGAACGGGGCGAGTGACGTGCGCCGCGTGCGGTCCGCTTCCGGCATCGGCCTCTCAATCGTGTGGGTTGCAGCTTCGGTTCTTTCAGTAGCTCACTGGGTCGGCTTCATCACGCGGATCGGCATTGTCAGCCGCAACGGCATCATGATGATCTCGCATTATATCCATCTGATGAAGTACGAGGATGAGGTCTTCGGCGAGCAAATGATCATCCGCGGCAGTTTGGAACGACTCGCGCCGGTACTGATGACCGCACTGACGACGATCATCGGCCTGGTGCCCTTGGCTCTCGGAGCTGGTCAAACGGGAAAGGAGATCCTCCACCCGTTGGCCATCGTGGTGATTGGCGGCTTACTCAGCTCGACACTCCTTGACCAGATCGTTACGCCCGCCTTGTTCTACAAGTTCGGAGGCAAGGTCTACGAACAGGCCGGTGCAGAGGAAGATGCAGAAATCAGCGATCCATCGGCGCCGTTGCATCTGGCGAAGCAGTTTCAATAGTGCGGTGACGCCACCACGCCTATCCACACGTTTCTGGAATCGCTGATTTGCACGCCTGCTGTTGCCTGCCACCATACGGAGAATGAGGGTCTCGGCATCCAATACCACTCAAGCGTTCAAGGACTGCAATCATGCTGTGCGACCGGCTGCCTGCCGGTGCACGGGCAGGGCCCACCCCAGAGGGGCCGGAGCGTATTGGTTTGCTCCAACTCCTGGGGAGGGCACCGCGGGCTTCTTTCAGGCCCAATCTACTTCCAGGCGGTTGTCGATCATTTCGACCCCGTGAACGCGGCGGATGGCTTCTTGAGCCATCTGTTTCTGAAAGTAGCTGTTGACTTTGCCTCTCAGGACCACGACGCCGGAATCGGTCTCATAATCCAGTTTGCGGCCAAACAAGTGTGGGCTGGTGGTCAGCGCCTCGCCCAGTCGGTCGGATAGGCAGGTCCCAGTTTCGTTCATGGATGACGCCCCTGACATTGATTTACATCCAGGTTGCTGGAATGGTGCGTGAGAAAGTGCGCCACCGCTGCGCACCGTATAAACAGGCAGGCCGGCGACCCTAGGAGAGCAAACATGAGTGCCCAACCTCTTCTGACATATGATGGCTGCGGCCTTGTGCTGCCAGTAGAATCGTCATCCCGATTGTGAAAGTAAGAACGTATCCACTGAGAAAATACGCGATCTGCAGGGAACTCGTCCGGTTGTGAAGATTGTGCTGCTTGGAGATGTCGGGGATGGGACGACAGGCGATTCAGAACACCAACAGCAACACGGGGGTCAGTATCCAGGCGGCGAGAAGGGCGAAGTTGAATCGATTAACTCGCCCACGAAATGGCGCCGCGACGGTGGGATCCAGGATGGCCCGCTGCAGCAGATGGATACGTGACACGGTGCTCGGATGCAACCACGTTCGCCGCTCACGACGATCGTTCGACAAGTACGAAAGGCGATCGATCGTCGAGCAGAAGACCTCTGCCTGGCCGTCATCGTACACCGACAGGTCCGCGTCATGCTCCAACAGTCGGGAATATCGGCCGAGCGCGACCACGGCATAGATAACGGTCAGTGCGGGAATAATCATCGAATTGACAACGAACTGACTGCCAAATGCGGATGCGAACCATTGCGAGCACTGGTCGCTCAAGTTGGGAGAAAAGGTCTGCAGGTTGCCCAGGATCCAGATCGGCAGGGCCAGCAGTAACATGCGGTACCAGATATGCCGCCGCCGTATGTGCCCCAGTTCGTGGGACACGACGGATGCGACTTCTTCGTCGCGCAGTTGCGTTAGAGCGCATCGGTGAGGAACACGTAGCGCACCGCGGGGAGCAGACCGGAAACAGCCGCGTTGAGTAATTGCCGGTCCGTTTGCCAGATCTTGAAGTCGCGGGTCGGCACGCCCACGCGCCGCGTCAGTGCTTCCAACTGCGCGCGCAGGGGACTGGCTGGAAGAGGAGACGTGCGCCAGATCCGGCTCAACAGCAGCGGGAATGCCAGTGTCACGGCGGTCAAGGGAAGCAGATACAACAGCCAGCCGAAACTGCTTTCCTGCCAGTTGGGGGCGACCCACATGACGACATCCTGGAATGCCAGCAACACTATGCCGGCCGTGCGAATGCACTCCGCCAACTCGGGCTCGTCGCGGGCGAGCTGAGCGATCTGCCAAAGGGCAAACCCGGGGCGTGCACTGGACACGTCCTGTAAACCCGAAAGCAGCTCGCGGTAGAAGCCCGACCCCTGACTTCGCGCGAAGGTGCGCAACAAGCCGATCATCGCGAGCACGGCGCTGAGCAGGTTTGCGTAAGCGGTCAACGTGATCGAACCGGTCTCGTCGAGGAGGTGCTCGACATCGCCGAGCATTCGGTCGAGGCCGCTGGGCTCGAGAAGGCGCGGGTCGATTCCGTTGATGCGCGTCCGCTCGTCGGAGAAATACGTTTCGAACTCGTCGACCCGGGCCTCGAGGCGGAAGTTCTCGCGCGCGTATCGAGAAACGGTCTGCGGCAAGCGCAGCAAGAAGCCTGTCGAGCTCCGCTCGGCGACGACCTCATCGAGCTCGGAAGCGTACTGGCCGCCCCCGAGCCGCACTAGGGTCGACGGATGGATCCAGGGGATCTGAGACATGATTGCGGAAAACTCAGTCAGATTGATGTAGATCCGCCCTCGAAAGTCGCCGACGAGCTCGGCGTCGCGCGGAACGGTACAGCCCATGGCGCCGAACGCCCGGCGGAAGCCAAGGTCACTGAACTGGCTGAGCACGGACCAGGTGAACGGCGTGGCAACGCCCGGAAGCGCCTCTCCGACGTTCGCGTTGCTCCAGACGATCTTACGACGGTCCACAGGTCGGTCGTGTCTCGAGCCGCGGCGGTTTCGTGTGCTTGGAACGACGATCGGTCGCGCTTGAAGGACGTACAGCTCGTGTTCGGCGAACGCCCATTCGACGTCGCGGGCATTTCCGAAATGGCTTTCGACTCGCTTAGCCAAATCGGTCAGATGCGAGAGCTGCTGCTCGCTGAGCGCCGGCGCTTTTCGATCTGCGAGCGCGACCTCGAGCTTCTCGGACACCGCCCGATCGTTCGAGCATCGTTCGCCTAGCTTTGCTGCCGATCATCCGGTCGCGCAGCTGGCCGGTGGCTTTGTCGACTCGATAGGTGTCCGGCGTCACACGGCCCTCGACGACCGAAGAGCCCAAGCCATACGCGGCATTGATGACCACCTCGCCGGCATCACCAGGAGCGGCGTTGGCCGTGAACAGCACCACCGG
>CAVOYC010000014.1:0-454384 GCA_963700575.1 uncultured Planctomycetota bacterium
GTTCAGACCATGTGGCATATTCTCAGGTACTGGAAAGTTATCCATCAGATAAGGTGTCAACGACAGCGTCAACAAGCCGTGAGCAATGGTTCCACCCAAATCAGTTTTTTTCGCTTTTTCGACATCAACATGCATGAAGTAGTTATCGCCTGTGCAGTGGGCGAATTCGTTGATGCGTTCCTGCGTAACTTCATACCATCCGGTTGGTTCAACCTTGGTCCCAATGTAATTGACTAGCTCATCTTTAGGTACGATTTTGTTTGCCATGTTCTTCTCCTATTTTTTAAAAGTGAAATCATCTTCGACGCTATTTACGTCCCGCCTCGGTAAGCACCAAGACATGACGCTCTGAAACGCCGTAAATTTTACGGGCCTAGCTCGCGAGCCTGCCTTTCAAGAGCCTGCAGGTCGGTTTTCCCGGTCCCCAAGAGCGGCATCTCGTCGATGAAGTAGATATGGCGCGGATGGGAATACGCGGGTCCGCGCTCTATGTAGTAGTCGATGAGTTCCTTCTCGCCGAGGTTCGACCCGTCGTTGCGCACGACGAAGGCCACCGGAACCTGGCCCTTCACCTCGTGGGGGACAGGAACGACACAGACGTCCCGCACTTCCGGATGAGTGGCGAGGATGTTCTCGACTTCGGCCGGGAAGACGTTCTCGCCTCCCACGTTCATCTGGTCGTCGACGCGCCCCCTGAAGGTGAACCAGCCGTCGGGGTCGCACGACACGATATCCCCGGTATAGACCCAGCCGTCCCGGAAGCGCTCCGCCTGGGCGTCCGGCCGGTTGTAATAGCCGAGGGCGTTGCACTCGCTCCGCACGACAAGTTCCCCCGCCTCTCCCTGTGGCAAAATGTTCCCGTCGGAGTCGATGACCTTGCACTCGAAGCCCGGAAGAGCGGGACCGATCGTGCCCAGCTTGTTTCGGCCGCGTGGGTTGAGGGTGATGATGGGCCCAGACTCCGTCAGCCCGTACCCTTCGATCACATCGACACCAGGCATGGTCTGGACCAGTTCGTCGAGAAGCGCGCGTGTCATGGGAGCAGATCCCACTGCGATGAACTCGAGGCTGGAGGCATCCACGTGCGTTCTTTGCCGCGCGGCAGCCAGAATCAGCTTGTAGGTGGCCGGTACACCGGTGGTGTACGTGCAGCCGTGCGTCTCAATCGCATCGATCACGCGCTCCGCGTCGAACTCCTTGAGAATGACCACCGAGCCGCCCTGGCTCAGGCACGGGAGGAGCCCCGCGGCAGTGGCGTTCATGTGGAAGAGCGGCGTCGACAACAAGACCCGTGAGTTCTCGTCGATCCGGTTGGACTCCGCTTGGAGCTGAACGTTACGCAGTAGGCCACGGTGCGAGAGAAGAACCCCCTTGGGCCGTCCGGTCGAGCCCGAGGTGTACGCCTGGATGCAGACGTCGCTGCCGGCCGACCCATGATCGCAGCGTTCGGGCGAAGATGAGGCCAGCCAGTCGTCATAGCCTCGAAGCGGACCCCGGTCGGCATCGACGACGATACCGACCTCGGCAACCCCGTCGGCCAGGCAGGCGAGGACGGATTCGGCCGTCCCGGCGCTGCCGAAGACGATGCGACTCCCACAGTCTCGAGCCAGGTCGATGTGCTGCGGCGGCTTGAACTTGAAGTTGACCGGGACCGCTACGGCGCCGGCCCTGACGATACCGAGCAGGACTTCGGGGAAGCGGATGTCGTTCTCGAAGATGACGAGGACGCGCTCGAACCGCTCGACTCCGAGCGAGATCAGCCCATTGGCGACCCGATTGATGCGCTGCTCGAGCTCTGCATACGTCATCGACCGCTTGCCCTGGATGAGGGCGACTCGCTGCGAGTCTAGGGATAGGCCGGTGTCGCACAGCCGCGCGAGGCTGGACGCGTCGTCATCGAACATATTCGTCATCTCCATTTCACTCGCCCAAAACCACGCCGAGGCCTTCTGCGCCAAGTCTCTACCCTAATGGCTTTGGATGCTGAGGAACGCTTGTTAGTGGTAGAGTGCTCGTAACCACATCGCTTACTCCCTCGTTCTTCGCTGTGCGGAAACCACTACAAAGCGTACAAAATTGGTCCGCGAGACGGCAGTCCACGCAACAGAAAAAAACGTTCAAATCATCCTTAACTGGGATTTGTCGGCGGAGGCGAGTTGGAAACCCCTGGCTGGAAAACGCCGCAAAAACCGAGGAAATGCCCGCGCCATTCAGCGGAAGGCTTGAAGCCGAGAAATCAATATGCAAAACGCGCAATCGACCTTCGGTGCGCTGATCGCGCTCCCAAATCGTTCAAGTGCAAGACGCTTCGGTCGGCACGTGCTACCGCGACGCCTGAATATTCAAGGTTGGACAGGGCCGACCGTCGTTACGCGGCTTGGTGGGATTCGGAAGGGCTGCCGTTCGTGCAAGGTCCGAACATGCTGTTCACGCATTCCGGATCGCCACGGATTGATGCCGAAGAATGCGCTCTGCTGGATGCAGCCAACTGCCGAGCGATGTTCTGCCACACCGAATGGTACGCGGACTTGATCCGAAAGCACCGCGGGCCAGCCAACCAGTCGCCCATCATCCTGTGGCCATACCCGATCGATCCTTGGCCAGGCGAGGCGCTGCCGGATGAGTATGACTTGCTCATTTATGCCAAGAATGGGCACCGGCCGCAGTTGCTCGAGCATCTTGCTGAAGTCTTCCCGCGCCACATTCAGATTCACTACGGTCAGTACCAGCGCGAGGAATTGTTCGAAGCAGCACGTCGCTCACGGGCGTGTGCGTACCTGGCGGACGATGACCACGGCCCGCTTGCGCTCCAGGAGATTTTGCTGGCGGGCTACCCGACCGTCGGGGTGCGGACGGGAGCCTCGTTCGTACGGACTGGTGAAACGGGCGTCATCATAGACCGACTGCCTCCCGGGCGTCAGTGTGCGGAATCGGACGATGACGTGCGGGCTCTGGCGGTCTTCATGGAGGCCATCGAACAAGCCCAGGCGATGGATCGCCAAAGTGTGCGGGATCGGGCCGCCTGGCAGTTTGACACCGACCGGATCATGGACAGCATCATCACCGCTGTGAACAAGGAGACGGCAAGCGTATAATCACAGGCGTGAAATTATTTTTTTAAAAGCCTCGCCTATGAATGACGTTACGCAGATAGCAGCTACCACCTGAGCTACATGGACGACGCGGGCTATCGCGAACTCGGTGATGGTGAGCGCTATGATCTAAAGCAGTCTCTGAACCAAATCGAATTGACTAGTGCCGCATTTTGGCGGAACAGATCTCGTGCGGGCGTTTTGTACGGCACGAATCTCGATAAACGCTTTTCCCAGAACAGGATAACGCTGATGAAATCCCAGGTAACAGACAAATTGGGCGAGTCCGTAACACGACGACAGTTCACAAAAGAGGCTGCCATGGTTACGGCGGCAAGTGTCGTTGCTCCTTCATTGCTTTATGCCAATGCAGCGGACGACTCTCTGGATCTCGTAATCAAAAACGGTCGGGTCATGGACCCCGAAACAGGATTCGACCAGGTCGCCAACGTGGGGGTGAAGGACGGACGGATCGTCGCGATCACGGGCGATGCGATTACCGGCGCCCGCGAGATTGACGCGTCCGGCCATGTCGTGGCACCAGGCTTCATCGATACCCACTTCCACTGGCCGCGGCCGATGGGGAACAAGCTGGCCCTTCTCGACGGGCGCACCACGGTCATGGACCTCGAGATGGGTACCTTGGGCGAGCATGTGGCCGACTGGTACGCAGAGCGCGAAGGCAAGAACCCCATCAACTTCGGTTGCGCGTCCGCCCATGAATTCGCGCGGGCACGGGTCCTAGACGGGATCACGACAATTGACACGCCGGAAGCAATGAACCATCGCGGTTCGAATAAAAACGGCTGGTCCCTGACGCGGCCGGACTTGGCGAGGGGAAACGAGATCCTGCGGATCATCGACGCGGGTCTTGCGGCCGGGGCCATCGGCATGGGCTCGACGCTCGGCTATATGCGCGACGGGGTCTCGGCCCGGGAGGTATTCGAGATTCAGCGGCTTACCGGGCGCTACGGACGTCCGTCGGCGTTCCATTTCCGCTACACGCCGGGCACTGACACTTCGGAAGCGAACGGCATCCAGGAGATGTTGGCCAATGCCGCCGCGCTAGGCACTCCGGCCATCGCTTGCCACTTCAACAACCCCGGATACAACCTCGTCCATGAATTGCTGGTGCGGCTACGGGAACAAGGGCACAACGTCTGGGGAGAGCTTTATCCATATGCAGCGGGATCCACGGCGCTCAACGCCGTCTTCCTCGAGCCCGAGGTCTGGGTGGACCAGCTGGGATACAAGTACGAGGAAACGATCCAGGATGCGCTGAGCGGCGAATTCTACACGCAGGAATCCCGGGCGGCGATGATCGCCAAGGAACCGGCGCGTCTGGTGCAGGTCTACAAGATGCCGCAATCGGCGATCATCGACTGGCTTAAGCTCCCAGACGTGGCAATTGCATCAGATGGGATGCCGATAATCGGCGACGATATCACTTGGGACACGCCCTTCGATGAGCTTCCCAATTCTCACCCGCGCGGCGCCGGGTGCTGCGCCAGAGCCCTGCGGATGGGTCGGGAAAACGGCATCCCGTTGATGCAAAGCCTCGCGCAACTGAGCTACAACTCGGCGCGCCCGCTGGGCAAACTCGGCCTGAAAGCCATGCAGGAGCGGGGCCGCATGCAGCAAGGCATGGTGGCCGACATCACCATCTTCGACCCAGCGAACGTGACCGACAACGCAACCTATGCGAAGGGCAACCTGCCTTCGAGCGGCATTCCCTATGTGATCGTGAACGGAACCGTGACCGTCGACGACTCCGAGGCTCTGGCCAATACGTTCCCCGGACAGCCGATCCGCTTCGAGCCGGTCGAAAGTCGCTTCGAGCCACTCGACGAAGCAGCATGGATGCAGAAATTCTACGCGGTCCCGCTGGACTTCGGCGGCGGCTTGCCGCAGCATACCCAGCCGGCTTACGACAAGAGGGTTATCAGCTGCTGCGAATGACAGGTGCGATCCGTGCCCGGTTTAGGTTCAGGATACATCGATTTTCAAAGGATTGCATCACTGGGTGTTGCCTTCCCTCTCCGCTCCCAACCCCGGTAGGTTGCGACCGATAGAGCGAAGCCAACACCTCTTAACCCAGGCCGCGCGAGACAGAGAGACGGCCGAGAGTTTGGGCCGGAATCGGACCGCCGGAGGGCCACCCGTGTGAATAGTCGGTGTCGCGCGCGGCGTCGAAAGAGAGACTCCATGAACGTCAAGAGCGTCGCAAACCCTTGCGAATTCTGCGGATAACACGCCCCATCTTTCCCCCAGCGCAAAACAAAACCCCACGGTCGCGGCAATTCGCTACCGTGGGGTTCAAGTGGCGGGGACAGGATTCGAACCTGCGACCTCGAGGTTATGAGCCTCGCGAGCTACCGGACTGCTCCACCCCGCGTCATTGAGGAATATCACATTGTACCTGTGACACTTCGGCCGTCGAGGGGGGGTAGCTTTACTTCCGTTACAATCGTTCCGCTGTTTCCGCAAAAACTTCCCTCAGTACCGCCTGCCACGGGACTCTCTTTCAGCCAAGCGCGGCAATCGCCAACGGTGATGACAATTGCACCGCTTCGGAGCAGTTCGATCGTCGCAACTCCCGCGATCCTAGGGACTTCTTGCTTGCCGCTTGCCGCACGCAGCGGTAGACTCAAAAGTGCCGTCGTGCTTTGTCACACTCAAGAAATGGGGTAGGGCCGAGACGAATGTGCGACGGACTTCCAAGTCCGTCACGCCGCAAGGTCACCTATTTCGACGGACGTGGACGTCCGTCGTACGCCGGTGAGAACAACGTTTCCCTCCATGTCGAGTGTTTCATGCTCAATTCTGTCTGAGTTGACGGCGTGAGTTCCCTGTTCTTCCGTTATTTGCGTCGCGAGCCTCGGTCGCCCAAAACCAGTGGGTATAATGTCCCTGTATCCACTTCTGCCCCCCATCACTGATCACTATCGGTATCACTGGAATGACGCGAAGGGAACGAGAACGCGGCAAAGTGACTCGCCAGCCGGGATCCGCCGAATCCCCACAGACGCCGATCGTGACTCGCCCCGTCATGCCCAAGCCCCCGCCCCCCTCTGCTCCGCCAATTGTCAGTACGCCTCAGCCCGACACGGAACAGCCCCCCAAGAAGAGCGATCCAGGCCAGCCGATTGCCGTGGGCGAAAACTCGTTGCCGCGAATCAAACCAGTCTCGGACAATCGGCGCCCCAAACCCTCTGTCAATCGAGGCGCAACAAGACCCGCTAAGACTCGCTCCAAGCCGACTTCGCTACGCAAAGTATCGTCCACGGAACCGTTGGCGATCGACGCCGAAGAGACCGATCCGCTGGCCCCCGAAGATTTGAGCGAAGTGGCCGCCCGCTCCGCTCCCGCCTGGCTCGTCAGTCTGGTGTTCCACACGCTGCTGATCATCGCGCTGGCCTTGATCTACGTCGCCAAGGAGATCCCGCAGAGCATTGCACTTGACGCCACCTACGCCGAGACACTTGGCGAACAACTGGAGGACGACACGTTTCAAGCTGCCTCGACGGACGCACTCGATCTGAAAGACCCGTTGTTCTCGCTGGACGTGCTGGCAGCCGAAAATCCACTGGCACGGCCCCCCGACATCACGCCACGTCTGGACGGTTTTTTGCCGACCGACGCCATGACCGCGCCTTCGATCGGCCTGGCATTGACCGGCCGCGAACGCGGGATGAAAGAGGCGTTGCTGGCCAAATACGGTGGCACCGCAACCACCGAGGCTGCCGTGGCCCGGGCACTCGAATGGCTCAAACTCAACCAACGGCGGGACGGAGCCTGGAGCTTGAAGGGGCCCTACACGCAGGGTTCGTTCGACGAGAATAAGACTGCGGCTACCGCGATGGCGCTGCTGGCGTTCCAGGGCGCGGGACACACGCACAAGAGCGGGAAATACAAGGAAGAAGTTAACCGCGGTTGGCGTTCGCTCCTGAAGATGCAGGACAAGGACGGTAACTTCTACCACGGCGAGGAGGACGGACATCGCCTCTACAGCCAGGCCCAGGCGATGATCGCGGTGTGCGAAATCTACGGCATGACTCAAGATGAAATGTTTCGTGAACCGGCCCAGCGAGCCATCGACTACGCAGTGCAATATCAAGCCCCGGAAGGTGGTTGGCGATATCGGCCCGGAGTCGGTTCCGATACGTCGGTTACCGGCTGGTTCGTGATGGGCCTGCAAAGCGGCTTAATGGCAGGTCTGGACGTACCCAGCCCCACGCTGCAGCGAGTCTCAGAGTACCTCGACTCCGTGGCGATGTACGGCGGCAGTTTCTACAAATACCAGCCGATCCGTAAAGGCTTTACGCCGGCGATGACCGCCGAAGGATTGTTGTGCCGGGAATACCTGGGCTGGAAACAGAACGATCCGCGATTCAAGGAAGGGGCTGAGTTCTTGTTGGAAAACCCGGTCGACTGGCAGGAACGTGATGTGTACTACTGGTACTACGCGACGCAGACGCTGCATCACCTGGAGGGTCCCGATTGGGACAAGTGGAACCGAGTCATGCGCAACGTACTGCCCAAGAATCAGGTGCTGGAAGGCCCGGAAAAAGGCAGTTGGGACCCCGAAGGGGATCGATGGGGTGCCCACGGCGGTCGACTCTTTACGACCTGTCTGTCGACTTACATGCTGGAAGTCTACTATCGCCATCTGCCCATCTACGCCTATCGGCTCAACTAATACGAGCGCGGACCGGTCGGGCGGGGCGGATGTGACTCGGACCGGCGGTAAATCGGGTGCGACTCCCAGCGATTCGGCCCGGTTTGAATTTGCCGTTGGCCTACACTTTGAGGCACAGGTCGGTCGAAAGAAAACCCCCAAATATCGCCCGGCAGGTAGGGCCAGGGTTCGAAGACGCCGAAGCACCACCCTCGATCGCGTGTCGCACCATACGCATAGTAAGCCGCACGATCCGCCGGCACTCGAACTTCGCGAGACAAAGTGGGAGGCAGGCCATTGAGCCAACGTATGTACTGCGTGACGCCCACCTGCTGAGCCACGTCGGCTCGACGACGCTGCTCGCCGCGTCGATATGCCTGGGCACTTGCATCCGCCGCAGTAAATGGTCGCGCGTATGCTTGCACCACTTCCCGCGTCATCGCTTCCTGGGCCCGCACCTCGCAGCACGTGCCGCTCGACGCAGCGGTCGCCCCCAGCAGCAACAGGAAAATACCCGCTCGTTGCCCCACATCCATTCTCCACCTCCGCTCGATAATAGCACGCACGATGCGTCCCTCGGCCGAGTCAGCGGTACCGTGTCATGGAAACGTGTTATGGAACTGCGTCATGGAACCGCGTTGACCCAATCTGCCAGGCCAGGACGCCAACAGTACATCGTACATGATCGCCCAACACTGCCGATCCATGCAAGTGATTTTGCTCGATTCGATCGCGGTTAGTGCTTTGGCCAGACCAGAAACAGGGTGAAGCCATGTTCTCAGCTGCGCACGACGGACGCCCACGTCCGTCGAAATCGGCTGCCTTTCCGGAGCGACACCGCGTGCACGCGGTGTCGTACAATCGTCTCGGACCAACCCAGATTTCTTTGAGTGTGACAAAGCACTAGCCCGTCCCCTGCTGTTCACTCATTTCCACGACCACTCCATTGACGTACGGCCTCGTAAGCCGCGACGGCCACGGCATTGGAAAGATTCAGGCTGCGGACACGAGGTCCCACGGGGATCCGCACCGTTCGCTCGGGATACTGATCGAGCAGCGTTCGCGGCAAACCTCGCGTTTCGGCACCAAACACCAGGATATCTCCAGGCTCATACTGCACGTCCCAGTAGAGGTGTGCCGCTGTCTTGGTAAAGAACCAACAGCGGCCCTCGGGCATTCTGCGCGGAATTTCTTCCCACTGATCTACCGTTTCCCACTTCAGGTGCTGCCAGTAGTCCAAACCCGCTCGTCGCAGGTGTTTAGCATCCACGCGGAATCCCAGTGGCCGCACCAGCCACAGTTTAGCGTCCAGCGCAACACAGGTGCGCCCGATATTCCCGGTATTCTGCGGTATTTCGGGCTCGTGCAGCACAATATGTAGTGGCGCGGTATCGTTCACAATCGTGGCTTATCAGCTGGCACCAAGGCCGTCAAGCTGTGAGTGCTCGAGGTCACGATCCAAATCGCCGCGTTCCGAGAAGGCGAGAGACGCGTTCCCGACCGTGCTCGCGATGGCGGACCGCACAATCTGGCAGCTTATACGAGTGAGAATTCACACGCGACTCCTCTCGAACCACCGCCCCCGCGGCGCTCGACGTGCTCGTCGATCCCGCGTACCTGGCCTGCGCCAAGCCCGCTGGAAAAGGTATGTTGAAACAGGGCCTATATGACGATGGCACGAAGACGGGAGTAGACGAATCGCTGGTTTGCAGCGATTATTTCCTGGTGGAAACCCTCAAGAACTTCGAGCTCCGACCTGGGCCGGCACGGCGCGTGAGCGCCGGGCCTGGGCGTGCTTGTCCCGGCGCGCGCCAGGGCCGCGTTTGTTCGCTTTGAAAGCAAAACATTCATGCACATTGAACGCAAACCGACGCGCTCCGTGAGGATCGGGGCGATCTCTATTGGCCACACTCATCCGATTGCGGTCCAAAGTATGACGGCGACCCAAACGCAAGACGTGGCAGCCACCGTGGCTCAAGTCGATCATCTGTGTGTAGCGGGTGCCGATCTGGTCAGGATCGCGGTGGACAGCAAGGCGGATGCCGAGGCACTATCCGCCATTCGCGCTCGGACCACGGCGAATCTTTCCGTGGACTTGCAGGAGAACTACCGATTGGCGGAAGCGGTGGCGCCGCACGTCGACAAGATCCGATACAACCCGGGCCATCTGTATCATCACGAACGTGACAAACCGTGGCAGGACAAGGTGCGTTACATCGCGGCCGTGGCCCGCGCCCATGACTCGCGCTGCGCGTCGGCGTGAATTGCGGCAGTGTCGATCCG
This sequence comes from uncultured Planctomycetota bacterium, assembly GCA_963700575.1. Classification (GTDB taxonomy): domain Bacteria; phylum Planctomycetota; class Planctomycetia; order Pirellulales; family Pirellulaceae; genus JAJRVM01. The sequence continues at coordinate 10,054 of CAVOYC010000014.1, forward strand.
GCCAAAAAGTCCCAATATGATCCGTCCGATTCTATCACTCCGATGCTGGAAAGTGCCCTGGAACACTGCGCGCTGCTCGACTCCATCGACTTCACCCGTTACTGCGTGTCGCTCAAGGATTCAGATCCTGCAAAAGTGATCGAAGTCAATCGGCGGTTCGCGGCAGCTCGACCCGACGTCCCTCTGCACCTGGGCGTCACCGAAGCAGGTTTGCCACCCGAAGGGGTTCTCAAGACACGCATTGCCGTCGAGCAGCTGGTCGGTGCGGGAATCGGCGACACGCTGCGCGTCTCGCTCACGGTGCCCAACGACCAGAAGGACCAGGAAATCGTGGCGGGCCGCCAGATCATCGAAGATATCTTTCAAGGCCGACTCTTGAATGCAGTGGACCTGGGTAATAACAAGTTGAATATCATCTCCTGCCCCAGCTGCTCGCGTGTCGAAAACCAGGCGTTCGTCGAACTGGCTCAGCAAGTCAAGGCGATGACCGCATACGCCGAAGACTATGCCATTACCATCGCCGTGATGGGCTGCCGAGTCAACGGACCGGGAGAAACGGACGATGCCGACCTGGGACTCTGGTGCGGTCCGAGCTACGTCAATCTGAAACGGGGCGGCGAGCATCTGGGCGCCTGGCCCTACGAAGAAATTCTTGACCAACTCAAGTCTCAATTGGACCGCTTGATCGCCCAGCGGCAGGAAGCGGCCCGGTGAGACGGGGCAGAGCATCCCGAAGGGCCTGGCACATCGGCAGGCACCATCGGCATCCTCGGGCGGCGAGAAGCCGGCATTCGTCTGTCACGATGATTCTGATAGCATAGAGTGCGTTCAGCGGACGGTCAGCTGCCAGGCGACACCCGACTTACAACGACAGGTGATAGCAATCACACGATATCGGGGGGGAACATCGCCTGTGCGGTGGTGCCGCAGGTGCTTTGTCACGCTGAAGATTCAGGGATGGGCCCGGGGCGCGTGTACGATACCGCGTCCACGCGGTGTCGCGCTGCCAAGGTAGCCTTTTTCGATACCGCGTGGACGCGGTGTCGTACACCGTTGAGAACAGCGCTTGACCCCAATTCTTAGAGTTGACAAGGCACGGGTGACAAAACGGATTTCTGGGAGTGCTTTGATGCGGGCATGGACGCGTGCAATGCTCTGGACAGTCCCGGCGTGGACGCTCACGCTGTGGGCTGGCTGTTCGTTCAGCCGCGGGGTCGTCAGTCTGCCCTCGGACGATAGCCTGGTGCGGGACCAGCTGGTCATTTACAGCGATTTTCGCCTTCCCAAGCACCACCGGCTGGTGGAAGAACTGGTCGCCCGCCGACACGACGTGGTGGACCGCTTGAGGCTGCCGGTTTCGGACGAACCGATCCACGTGTATCTGTTTGATTCGGCACAGCGATTTCAGACATTCATGGATCGGCAATACCCGGAGTTCCCGAATCGACGGGCGTTCTTCGTCGAAACGGACACACGCTTGACAATTTTCGCCTACTGGGGGGATCGCGTCGCCGAGGATCTTCGACATGAGGTCACACACGGGTATCTGCACACCATGGTCCCTTATCTACCGCTGTGGATAGACGAGGGTTTGGCGGAGTATTTTGAAGTGCCGCGCGGCCAACGCGGCCTGAATCAACCACATCTCGAATTACTGATCAGCGCCATGCAGCAACAGCGGTGGGCGCCCAACATGGCGCTGCTGGAACAGCTCCAATCTCCCGGCGAAATGTCCCAGGAGCATTACGCGGAAGCCTGGGCCTGGATGCATTTGATGCTGGAGAGCACGCCCGAGCGGCGTGAAGTTTTGCGAAATCATTTGGCTCGCATGCGCATCACTGGATCGGCTCCACCGCTTTCCGATGTCCTGCGCGGGATTGACCCGCTCTCCCATCGCGCTCTGGTGGAACATTTACTGATGCTCCAAGCTCAGAAACAGGAGCACTGATGATTCCCAATACGGGCGTTGCGGGCAACGAAACGTGGTTGTGGCCGCCTGCCGCAGCCACGAAGATGCGCGGATGTCACACGTGAAATTTTGGGGAGGACGAATCGGGGCCACCAGAGCACTAAGCATCGTTCGAGAAATAACTGACGTATCTTGGGCCCCTCACCCTGCCCTCTCCCCAGTGGGGCGAGGGGATAGTGGACAGTTATTTCTCGAACGATACTAAGCAGGCTGTTTCACGAACTCGATGGCCTGCTCGACTTCCTGGAACCCAAGTCTGATGAGAATCGGCAGGAGCGGGTCGTCAGGCGCGCTACAATGCACTTCCGCCAGCGTCGCTCCATCCGCTGCCATCAATCGTAGTGCCTCACCGATAAGAAAAGTCGCAATCGCTTTGCGATCCTGGGGCGCATGGATTTCAAGACGCGTCAAACCGCGTGCATGAACCCCCCAACTGCTCGAAAGCGGCTCCACATCCCAAAACACCGCCGAGGCGGCGACGATACCCCCCAGGCGCGGAGTCGCCGTGAAGAAATACCGATCCGTCAATCCTTCGGTGCAAGCTTCCCACCAGTTGGCAGACGGCGGATCAGGTTGCGACTGGACCTGAAGGCTACGTTTCAACTGGATTTGCTGCCGATCGACGAGCGGCCGGAAACCGGCCAATTGGCGCTGCATGATCAAACGCCGAACCGACTCGCCGTAGCCTGCCTCGCGAAACAACTCGACCGTCGTGGAGTCCGAACACAACACGCCGGGCACGGTCGTGCCCCCATAGAGCCCGAGATAGAAAGGGGCCATCTTCTGCGATCCGCCTCCAAAGAGTTGCCTGACACCGTGTCGCTGCAAATAGGCCTCGCTACACTGCAAAAGTTCCCGAGCCACCTCGCGGCGCAGTTGCGGTTGAGCAAGCATTAACATGCAGGTGCCGCCAATCGACCGATCCAGTTGTGATCCGTCGTGACAACAGGAGAAGCCGGCGTGAACGAATCCGATCGGATGATGGTCCTCGGTCGCGACAATGAAACCGTCTCGGTCAAAAAAAGGTTTGGACAGGACGGTCAACTCGAGCACAGGCGGGGTCAATGGCTGGAAGAGCGCCCGCAGCGGAGCGTGGTTCCGCCAGATTTCGCAGATGGCAGGTGGATCGGTGTTGCGGAACGGTCGGTAGTCGATCATGGTGGTCGGTCAAACGCAATGGGCACAACCATCCTGGGCTACAAGTCTGCACATGCCTGTCTTTTTCACAATTCGGGGAATTGTGCGACGGGTGTGAAGTTGGCAATCCGTTATCGATCGCGTTCTTGCTGATTCCCCAAAAGAACGAGGATGTCCGCACCGTCAACTCGCACTTCCAAACGTGGGTGGCACAGAGATGCATTCACCTGATGTTGGCCCGTGCGCACATCAAATTGCCATCCGTGCCAGGGACAGGTAACCACCGCATCTTGGAGGTGCCCTTTTCCCAACGGCCCGCCCTGGTGCGGACAGATACCGTCCAGAGCGTACAGCGTGCCCTCGACGTTGAAAAGGGCCACGACCTGATGTCCCGCGACGAATTCGGCCGCCGTCCCAGGTGGGACGTCGGCCAGAGTGCCAATTCGAACCCAATCCGCCATAACTTGCGCCACCAGCTAAGAAATACAGGCTATGAGTTGAACGCCGAAAAACACGCTTTGCGGCTAAGCAACGTGCGTGAAATAACTGATGTACTGTTAACCCCCTCACCCTACCCTCTCCCCAACGGGGCGAGGGGATCGTGGTGTACTCTTAACCCCCTCACCCTACCCTCTCCCCAACGGGGCGAGGGGATCGTGGTGTACTCTTAATCCCCTCACCCTACCCTCTTCCCAACGGGGCGAGGGGATCGTGGACAGTGATTACTCGAACGATGCTCAGCGTAGTTGTACAGCGCCATTTTGCGGCGATGGATGTGTGTAGCTCGTGTCTCCGTAACAGTCCCTCGCCACGGGCTGGTCCCGGTGGTTCTACGTTTGCTGACTAGTCTGGCCGCCGAAAAACGAACCTTCCGCCGGCCCTCGCCGCCTCCGGCGGCGAGGGCCGGCAGGAAGGAAACTCATGGGTGGTCGAGATCGACGGTAGTTGTCAAACGCTCTACCACCGGGACCAGCCCGGTGGCGATGAAGCCCGTGCGAAAAAAGGCCTCAAGGTGATCTTGAGAGTGAAAGTGGCGCTGTCCAAGCAGATACCGTTGCGAAAGCGTCCGAGTTGTTGCGATTGGAGACATTGGACCGACAGGAGCCGACGAACGTCCACCCCGAGTTGGCTCGCGGTCGATTTGAGTGTGCCGCAGCACCAAGCATCGTTCGAGGAATCACGGGCGTATCTTGGTCCCCTCACTCTGCTCTCTCCCCAGCGGGGCGAGGGGATCGTGGGCAGTTATTTCTCAAACGGCACTAAGCTGCTTTCGCCCCATCCGGTGCCTGCGCGGAACGTCCGCGTCGCTTCGGAGGCTGCCCTTTCCACCGTCGATGCACCCACCAGTATTGTTCTGGTGCCGCCAGGATCATTTCCTCCATCCTCTGGTTATACCAGCGCGTCAGCGGTTTGACACCTGCCAGAGCCTCGTCCCAAGTCGCCGGATCCGCGACGCCAACAATGCCGATCTCAAAATGCATCGGTCTGCCAGTTCGCCGCACATAGCAGACCAATTGCGGCGCACCCGAGGATAGAGTGAAAACTGCGACTGCCTTGTGGCAGGATGCCGGCCTCCCAAGAAACTCGACCCAGCAACCTTTGTCACCCGCATGCTGGTCCCCCAGCAAGGACAGCGTGCCACCCGAATTCAACACGGCTTCAACCTGCGGCGCACACCCTTGCTTGGGGAGAATGTACTGGCCGGTCGAACCACGAAAACGGTTCAAGAAACGATCCAGGTAGGGGTTGTCCAACTTTCGGGCGATGGTGAACGAAGGAAAGCCAAACATCCCCAGGACATAACCGGCCACTTCGAAGTTCCCATAATGTCCCGTAACCAGGACCGTCGGGCGGGGATCGAGCAGGTATTTCACCAACAGGGGTTTATCGGTGAATGTCACATATTTCCGAAAACTGGTTTCGTGGATCTTGCGGCGTGCTTGGGCCACTTCGGCCACCATCAGAAACAGGTGTTCCCACATGTGACGAATAAAGCGCCGGCGTCGAGCGGAATTCCACTCGGGAAACACGTGCCTCAGGTTTTCTTCGACGACCTGATGCCGCAGACGCACGACATCCGCGGCCAGAATCGCCAGGCCCCGTGCGATGAATTGACAGGCCTCGAGCGATAACGTCTGAATGACGCAGATGAAGACCCGCAACAGCACATACACCAACCAATCCATTAGTCGTCGCAAACGCACGGCAATTCCTTGCGGTCTGAAGAGTTGCACGTTCGGCTCTGGTCGCATCCTTGGACCCTCGAGCGGCGCCCCATTGTGACAACTCGCCCGTTTCGAGAAAAGACCGAACCACCCGCAAATCAGGCGGTGATTCTGCGCAGCTTGCCCGTTTTGCCGACAATCGGCCACACCGAGCTCAGCCAATTCCCTTCTTCCGCGCCTGCAGGGCCGGATCGGATTTCAGCGGCAGACGCACGGCTCGTCCCAGTTCGGCGGCCTTGTAGATAGCCAGAATGATCTCGACACTGCGTCGCCCCTCGGGTCCGTCGATCAATGGCGGAGTACCCGTCTTAATAGCCTGAAGCACGTTCTTGAATTGTTCCGTGTGCCCATGATGCCCAATGGCCGCCGGATCCGCGGCACCACCACCGGTCCTGGTCTTGCCGGCCATTCGCTTCAGCAGTGCGGCGTCGCTCCGCGTCGGTTTAGCGAATTCCCACATCGTGATATCCTCTTCCTCCAGCACCGCAGATCCGTCGGAGCCGTGAATTTCGATGCGTTTCAAGGCGCCGGGATAGGCCGCCGTCGTGGCTTCGATCACACCCAACGCTCCGCTCGCGAACCGCAGCGTCGCCATCGCGACATCTTCGACTTCTATTCGCTCGTGGGCCAGCATCGCAGTGTGGGCCGAGATCTCCTCGACAGGCCCCATCAGCCAGGCCAGCAGATCGACACTGTGGATCGCCTGGTTCATTAACGCACCGCCGCCATCCAGCTTCCAAGTCCCGCGCCAGGCACCACTGTCGTAGTATTCCTGAGTACGGAACCATTTCACGTACGCGTCCCCCACGGTCAGCCTGCCAAATCGTCCCCGCTCCACCGCCCGCTTCAGCAACTGCGATGATTCGTGAAAACGTGACGGAAAAATCGTCGACAGCACCACGCCAGCCTTCCGGCAAGCATCAATGATCTTGTCGCAGCGGTTCAGTGTGACCTCCAGCGGCTTCTCGACAATCACGTGCTTGCCTGCTTTGGCCGCCGCCAGTGCGGGCTCCATGTGTGCCCCGCTGGGAGTGCAGATGGTCACCACATCAACTTGCGGGTCGGCCATCATGGCCTTCAAATCAGTGTACGGCGTGCACCCGACTGACCGAGCAAGCCGATCCGCGGATGCCGGAATCGTGTCATAACATGCCACCACCTTGGCACCCCGGATATCAGCCACCGCACGTGCATGAAAATTCGCGATCATCCCGCAACCAACGATACCGAATCCAAAAGCCATCCGTACCACTCCCTTTCGCTTGTCGTCACACAAATCGTTAATCGGACAGCGCCACTCAGTGACCGTGAAAATGCGCAACTCGTTTCGCCAAAACAGACTCTCGCCCCCGGGCTCGTCCCGGCCGTCCCACGTTTGCCGACTAGCTCGGCAGCTGAAGACCCCGTCTTACTGGTGCGCGGTTGAAACCGTCAGTAGTTGCCAAACGCGTTTCCACCGGGGCAAGCCCGGTGGCGGTAATGCCCTTCATACCAGTGTCTTGCGAGCATTCGGTATGTGAAAGTGGGGCTGCCCAACTAAGCAACAGCATCTCTCAGCCACGCAGCCCCATTATAAGTCGCTGTTTGCCGCCGCGAAAAGATGGCGGCCAAGGCAGGATGCAAAACTCACCCCGATCGCTTGCGGCCACACAGCACGTCATGCAATCAACTCAGCAGTTCCACCAGAAACATTCCCATGCTGCAACCGTTCAGCAGCAGGTGGACGATGATGCAGGGCAACAGCCGATGCGTTTGCCGGTACAGATATCCGAGTCCCACGGCCAGGAACAAGAGCGGGATCCAGTCCGGACCGTGCTGGATGTGCAAGGCCGCAAACAGCATCGAACTGACGAGAATCGGAAGGATACCGGCAGCACCCGGCGGACAAGCAGCCATCGTGCCCGTCCCTCGGTCGCTCGACCGCATGCCGGCATCCGAGTGAGCCTGCTGGTTGCTTGGCGACCCATCGTCGCGTGCGGCGTCACCGGGCACGTCAGCGCTGTCGCTCGTTGCCAGCGGTGCGGAGGTCTGGTCCCAGCCGTTTTTTCCCACGTCTACCCTGCCCGCGTCTTCCTGGTCCACGAAATACCGATACGAAGAGTGTGCCGACCACATGAGTTTTTCGAGCCAACCCTGCAACAGAGCCCGAAACAGATACTCTTCAAACACAGGTGCCACGGCAACCGCGGAAAACACGCTGGCCCCTATCAACCAGGCGTCCGGATTCTCGCGAATCTGCTCCACAATGGGATGCCTCGACTTGAACCACTGCACCAAGACAAACTGCATCCCGTACGTCGGGGGCGCCAGCACCAGGAAGGCGGCAACACCCAACTTCATATCGCGCACCAGTGTCCCCGGCGCGAAACCCAGATCGCGCAGTGACCGGTGACGTAGCAGGACCACCATCACGGAGACGCTCAGCGTAGCCAGCGACGCCAGCGCCCCGCCCCCCACGAACCAGCGTTGGTATTGCACCGGCGCGGTTTCGACGGCAGCCACATCCGTAATCCCAAACCAGTGGTTGATGACACCCATCACCAGTATGCTGATCGAAAAGTAAAGACCCACCGTCACGACGACGTCGAGCAAGTCCCAGGCAGCTTCAGGTCGAGGCTGAAAGTCAAGCAGGGGTCTTCCACGCCAGGATCGCGCCGCCACTTGTGTCCAGACCGAGATCACGGCCACGACGAGTCCTGCCAATGCGGCGCCAGATAAGATACTGAACATCGCGGTGAACTTCCCGAGTTCGCCCCGCTCGCGCGGTCGGGCGATAAGGCACGTTTAACGAAAGTACTTCGCCGCCGCGACGACGTATCCGACGCCTGAATAGATGGTCGAGATCACTGCTACCCAAACCGACACATGCAGTGTGATCACCATCCATGTGGGAGCTTGATTCTCGTTGTAGGTTAACACCAGCAGGCTGGCCACAACCGCCACACACTGGAAAACCATTTTCAGTTTTCCGGCCATATTGGCGGAGAAATCTCCGCCACTCTGTTCGATGAACCCGCGCAGCGCCGTCACGAGTATCTCGCGTCCCACGACAATCACTGCCATCCACGCCTGAACGCCCGAGTTCGGTTCGGCGGCTAACAGAATGAACGCTCCACAAATAATGATCTTGTCCACGAACGGATCGAAGACCCGGCCCAATTTGGTGACTTGTCCGTAACGACGTGCCAAGAAACCGTCGACCCAATCCGTTGATGCCGCGATCAGGAACACGATCATCGCCGGCCAGAACTGTTGGAGCGGGATCAAGACAAACACCACAATTGACAGCACCAGCCGAGCCGTCGTGATCTGATTCGGGATGTTCTTGAATTGGCTCTGTATGGACTTAGAGCTATCTGCCATGGGAAGTCGACCCTACTGCTGCAAACGCCAAATGGATGCCAATGCGAATCAGCAGCATAACACGAACAATAGCAGGTTTTCAAAGGCCGACGACTCCAGGCCTCGAAACCGAGCAACTACCAGGGCTTTTCTATGGCCACCCCCACCAGATCGTACTGCTGGGCGGCCACAATCTCGCAAGCGGTCATGGCACCGGCACCGAGCAGCGATTCTTCACTCTCGGTAACAAAGACCAGAGCGTCGATATCAGGTGCATCGTCGCTCGTGCGTCCAATCCACACCCCACTTTCACCAGGCACGCTCCGATCGATCAGTACCTGCCGAGTCTGACCCACCTGAGCCCGATTCTGCTGGCTTGTGATCGATTGCTGAATTTCCATCAGCCGCGCCCGCCGTTGTTGTTTCACCGGCTCGGGCAGATGCCCCTCCAACGCCGCCGAGGGCGTCGTCTCTTCATACGAGTAGGTAAACACGCCGAGCCGCTGAAAACGTTGCTGTTGCACGAATGCGGCGAGTTCTTCGAAGGCCGCCTCCGTTTCACCCGGAAAACCGGTGATCAGGGTGGTTCGAAGTGCCAAACGAGGGATACCCGCCCGCAATCGCTCCAACAAGTCCTCTGTCTGGGCTCTTGTGACTCGCCGCGCCATGCGTCGGAGCATCTGGTCGTTGATGTGCTGCAAGGGTAGATCGATGTAAGGCAGAATCTTGGACGAGCCGGCAATGGTCTGGATCAGGGCATCATCGATGTACATCGGGTAGAAGTACATCAGCCGAATCCAATCGACGTCGACCTGCTCTAATTCCAGCAACAGTTCACGCAAGCGGGGCTGCCTGATAGAGGTCCTTCCCGTAGTAGGTCGTATCCTGCGCCACGACGATCAGCTCGCGGACCCCATCGGCCGCCAGTTGCCGTGCTTCCGCCACGACGTTCTCGATCGGCTTGCTGGCGTGTTTGCCGCGCATTTTAGGAATGGCACAGAACGTGCAAAGCCGATCACATCCCTCGGAAATCTTGAGATAGGCAAAATGGCGAGGGGTAATTCGTAGCCGGTTTTCGTCGGAAGACGCCCGCACCGGGGCTGGTTGAAACACTGTTCGCTGCTCGTGCAGATCGCCCAGCAACCGGTCGGCGACCTGCGTGACGTGCTCGCGACCAAAGACCCCAACCAGACTATCGATTTCCGGACGCTGCTCCAGCAGTTGCTCTTTCTGTCGCTCGGCAAGACACCCCGAGACGATCACGCCGCGCGTCTTTCCTTCGCGTTTCAAACGCAGCATCTCGTCGATGGCACCGTACGATTCTCGTCGGGCAAGCTCGATAAACCCGCAGGTATTGACGACCACGAAATCCGTGTCTTCGGGATCTTCCACCAGCTGATAGCCCTCGAGTTGGAGCAGTCCCAACATCCGCTCGCTGTCGACCAGGTTTTTGGGGCAACCAAGACTGATGAACGCGTATCGCCCTTTGGGGGCATTCTGGCTTCTGTCGTCGTTCATACGTTCCTGTAATGCAAGTTGGTTGAACATCGCTTTCGCACTGTGTTCTTAACGCGACGTGCGGCGGGCTGAGCGGCAGTAGCGTTGAATTAAGCCCTGATCGTTGTACAGCGCCATTTTGCGGCGATGGTTGTGCGTAACTATTGTCTGCATAACAGACTTTCGCCACCGGGCTCGTCCCGGTGGTTCTATGTTTGCTGACTACTCTGGCAGCCGAAAACAAACCTTCCTGCCGGCCATCGCCGCCTCCGGCGGCGATGGCCGGCAGGAAGGAAACTCATGGGTGGCCGAGATCGACGTAGTTGTCAAACGCTTAACCACCGGGACAAGCCCGGTGGCGATAAAGCCCGTGCTAATAAGGCCTTGAGATGATCATAAAAGTGAAAGTGGCGCGGTCCACGATCGCATCCAACGGCAAACCAGATATCGCGACAGCACGACCATGCTGGCAACACAACTCGTATCGCAAACCTAACTGGCGGCGCTTCGTTAAACGGTGTTGGGGCAAGCGGGTGGCTCGCTCGGGTAGCGAGCGGGTCCGTCGCATTCCCGCCGTGACCCGTCCGGCGGAGCATGCCGAATTGCCGTTAAGATCAAGGCTTGAACAGCAGGATAGACGCGCGAACAGAGAAACCCAACCCGCCCCGGTCGGATCCGACCGGCCGCGAGCTTTATCCCCGTGTCGGTGGCTTCCAGCCGCCGTCCTGCGGCAGGATGTCGCAGCTACCTGGATCAGCGATTTTCTGCCCGTCGGCACAAGGCGGATCGCAGCAGCGCCCCATCGATTGCTCATGGACGGGTACGCTGCGACGCGGCATCGCGGATCGCTGTCCACAGATCGGGGAGCAGGAAAGGGCAGGAGACGACCGACGATGCACCTCGCGCCAAGGCTGCCCGCACATGGTTATGGCGAGGGAAACCAAGCAGGGCAATCACGGGAACGTCCGGCAGTAGACTGGTGATCTGCTGCAACTGCTGGAATTCGGCATCGCTGAGCGTCTCGGCGTCCCAGAGCGCGGCAACCGCTCCCTGAAAGTTCGGACGCCGGCAAGCCGAAGACCAGACGCTCGCATAGCCTGCCAGCCGGCAGGCTATGGCCAGGGCGTCGAAATACGATGCACGACGCGTGTAGATCGCCACCAAACCCTGTTCCTGTGCGACGCTGCGTCCCAGCAGGAGTTCGGTGCGTTCCACCTCGGACGCGGTCCGAGGTAATTGCCAACTGGTCAGTTGTAGAGCGGAATCCAGCTCCGACGCGCAACGAACGCCCCACTGGTGCCAATAGACCCGGACGACTCCGGGCCATGGCTGTCCACTACGCGTTTCGCCTTCGCAAAGGCTGCCCAACAAGGCGACAAAGTGAGTCAGCGGTAGCGCACGTCCCACGCGATCAATGTCTCGCGCTGCGAACAGACCGGGGCGCGACTGGGCGAATACCACCGTCTGCCAGCCAGCCGGATTGCCGCCAATGCGTTGCATCGCCCCATCGATCCCGCGCACTGTTTCCAGACAGGTGTGATGCCGCAACCACGCCACCGCGGTCTCAAACTCGTGGTGCTCCGATTCACCGACCAGCAGTACGGAAGGCCGACAAGCGTCCAATCTCTCAGTCCACGGGAAAGTTGTATTGTGTTCGGTCTAATTAGTTACGGCCAGCAGGTGCGTCATGGGATCCGACACAGCACGAAAATCCATGTGCCCTGCGCTACGGTTTGCGCGTGCGACAGAGCTGCGTGGGGGAGATTCGTTAGCCGAATTGCTGTTGTTCGCATTGCGCAATGACCTGATGTGTTTCGGTGGCATCTCGAGCGCCGCGAATTGACTCCAAAAAAGCCGGCTCGCCAATGCAGCGGCTGAGCCGCGCCAATGTTCGCAAATGCCCACGGTCGTCCGTCAACAAAATCAAGAAAAAGACATCGGTCAATCGGCCCTGCGAATCGCCGAACGGAATGCCTTTGTAGGTGCGTCCCAGGGCCAGGAATGGTTGCGCGAGTATGCTGGCTTGAGGTCGCCGGGGGTGAAGCAGCGCGACGCCGTTGTCGAGCGCCGTGCTGTGCAGGCTTTCGCGCACATTGACGGCGTCGATCATTCTCTCCGGATCCCATAGCCAACCGGTCTTGGCGGCCGCTTCGACCATCCGCTCGATGACCCGGGCACGCGTGCGGGCATTCAGCGGCACGGCAATCGCCTCGATCGGCAACGCGTCAGCGATGGAGATGTCTTTCTCATCGGAAATCGCCCCCTGCAACACATTCTCGACGCGCACCAATTCGCTGTCATCTTCCAGATCCCCGATGTGCTCCTCCAGCCAATGGTGGATTTCCGCTTCCGAAAAGCGCCATTCACCGCCGATCTTGCGGCCGGGCAGACGATCGCGGTCCACCATCCGACGGACCTGCGCGGGAGTCAAACGCATGTACGTTGCCAAACTGTCGATGTCGAAGTCGCGTGAGGACATGATGGGGCTGCTTGCTGAGCGAGGAAAGACTGGGGCGCCGGATTGCATTCACCGCGACTCCCACCGCCTGCACGACGTAGCCCCGCCCGCCTGGCGGGACCCGCAGCGCATGGCGAAAGCATTATGTCCTGGCAGGCGGCGACGGTCCAGGCCCGAGAGGGCCCCAGCCGGTCCCGCGAGGTGTCGGGTGTGGGTCATCGAGACATCGGATTTGCACGAAGGATCTCAGCCGGTCTGGGGCCTGCGGGGGCTCCAAAAACCTCCCTTGACAGTCGACCGAAAATGGCCACAATCCGTCCCCAGACACGACACGGATACGGTCGATGGCTCGACCACACCTGCAATCGGTCAGGACCCGCATCCTGGCTGCTGGCAAGATGCCGGCAACATGCAGTGACCTACGTACCCCACATAAAATGCGGCGATCCGAGGCAAGGAGGCCAAGGTGATGCAGCAGCTCTTGGGCCGCGCGGACAGTATCTCTCTGCGCGATGTACTTCCTGGTGGCAAGTTTTTTGGCGGCGAGGATATTCGCGTCCGTTCCTGCTCCAGCGACTCGCGCAACTGCCGTCCCGGCGACGTCTATGTGGCCCTGGTCGGCGCCGAGGAGGACGGGCACGATCACGTAAACGAGGCCTTATCACGCGGCGCCGTCGCGGTCGTCGCCGAACGACTGATCCCCGCCTCCGTTGCTTGCTGCGTGGTACCCGACACCCGTGAAGCTTATGGCATCCTGTGCCAGCACCTGGCCGGCCAGCCGCACCGCCATCTGGAACTGGTCGGTATCACCGGCACGTTTGGCAAGACGATCACGGCCATGCTCATGGCATCCGTCCTGGAAGCTGCCCAGCGGCCGACAGGTGTCACCTGCTCGTTGGGCTACAGCGATTCGGAGGTAACAACCCCAGCCGATACGGCGACACCGGCACCCCCGGAACTCGCACGATGGCTGGCACGGATGGTGGTCAGCGGCTGCTCGCATGGCGTGGTCGAGGTGTCGAGTGAGGCCCTGGCATCTCGGCAGTTGGCGGGTGTCCAGTTTGATGCGGCCATTCTGACCAACATGCGGCGCGAACACCTCGATCTGCACGGGAGCGTGAAGAACTATCGCCGAGCCAAACAACGCCTGTTCGAACACCTCAAACCGGGTGGTTTCGCCATCGTTAACGCGGATGATACTGCCAGTCGCGGTTTGCTACAGAACCTGGATGTGCCACTCATCACGGTCGGGATGCACGAGACGGCACAATTGCAGGCCCAGTTGCTGGACCGTTGTCCAAGCGAACAGACCTTTCTGATGGTCGCCGGACAGGAAACCGCGGCGGTACGCACCAAGATGGTTGGCGACCAGTACATCTACAGCTGCTTGTCCGCCGCCGCCGCCGGATTGGTGATGGGACTGGACCTGACGGCGATCGTGCGAGGCCTGGAAGCGTTGGAGCACATTCCAGGCCGACTCGAGCGCATCGAATGCGGACAAGAATTCAGTGTTTTCGTCGATCAAGCGCACACTCCCACCACTTTGGCGGCCTGCCTGCACACGTTGAAACAGGTCACCTCAGGACGACTGATCTGCGTGTACGGTGCCGCCACCTGGCAGGAGGGCCAACAGCGGGCCGCTCTGGGTCAAGTTGCCGAAAAAATCGCCGACGTGGGCGTCATCACCAGCAACAACCCGGGACACGAAGCGCCGCTGCAAATCGCCCACGATATTCTCGACGGCTTCGAGAACCCGGGACGGGCACACATCATCCCGGATCGAGCCAAAGCGATTCAGTGGGCATTGGGCGAAGCCCGGCCGGGTGACACGGTGGTGATCGCCGGCAAGGGCGATCAGAAATATCAGATCATCGGTCAGCGGCCGATGGCATTCGACGACTGCCAAATCGCCCGACAGTGGCTCTTCGGCCACCGCCCCAACCTGGAAAGTACCCACAGCACCGTCACGCTCCCTTTTCGTCTTGGCTGCCAATGGAATTGAATTGCGTGGCGTGTCTCTCAGCAGCGCCCCAGACAACTTTTACTCAAAGTGCAAGCTTTCTCGCCCATGCCTGACCTGTCAATTCAGAGAACTCACGAACATCATTGGTGGCAGTCTGTCATTGGGCACGATGCCGCCGCTGGGCGGCCAGTGCGAGCCAGTTGGGCGGATTGGCACCGACAGCCGCACCATCATGCCCGGAGATCTTTTTTGGGGCTTGGAAGGAGAACGTCATAACGGCGCTCACTATGCGGAAGAGGCGCTGATGCGAGGTGCACAAGGCACCGTCATCGCCGGGCGGTTGATTGAACCTTGGGCGGGTGGATACAGCATTCGGGTGCCGCATGCCGGGCGAGCCTTCGTGCAACTCGGAGGCTGGGCACGCAGCCAGTATCACGGATCGGTCATCGGCCTGGCCGGAGCAGCGGGCAGCGCGACGACCGGCGCTGTTTTGCACCAGCTGTTACAGGCAAACCTGCAAGGAAGTGCCGACTTCGATCCGCTGGCAAGCCAGTCGGCCGCCGTTTTATCGATACTGGATTGGCGTCAGCAAGACGAATATGCCATTCTGGACCTGGGGCGCGGCGACGATCCGGAATTTGCTGAAATATCGCACTTGTGCCGTCCCCAGATTATCGCTATTACGTCCTCGCATAAGAAATCACATCACAAATCGATGCCGGACCTGGAGGCATTCGCCGAGACTCAAACCAGGTTCCTGAATACGCTGCCCCACAGCGCACTGGTGGTCGTCAACGGAGACGACCCCGTGCTGCGACGTGCGGCGCGCATGTGCTCAAGAAAAACCCTGTGGGTTGGCCGCGGCAGTGACTGCGACGTATCGGCTCAACGCGTCTGCTCTCACAACGGCCAACTGACGTTTGACGTGGATGGTCGTCGTTTCGAATTCCCCTTAGGGGGAGAAGACTATTTGACAGCGGCACTCATGGCAGTAGCGATTGGCGAGTTGCTGTCGGTGTCGCTCGCCGATCTTCAGTCGGCGACTCGCAACCTGAGGTGTGCAGCCCGCACACTTCAAGCGGCTGCATAGAGGAGAAACAACTCGCCCGCGCGAACGAGTACAAAACATTTGAAGTCCTGTTGTAAGTGTCGGCTTTGCGGGAAGTCGATACAGCCCTCCCTCCTGGGCTGGAGCAACATGCTTGCTGAATAGGGCGGTTTCTGGGTCAACCGCCCCAGCGAGCGCTTCGCAACGGGACTTACGACTGCGCACTGGAGTGGCTTCGGCCGCTCCAGTGCCAGGGAACAACGAAGCGGAGTTCGCTGACCAAGCGGACTCCGCTTTTTTTGTCGCGCTGTGGCAAGTATCGACATCTGTATCGGCCGTGGCACATCCGCGTTCGCTGCCCCGCGTTCAGGGGTATTCACGCCCGACGTTTTATCGTGATAATCGAGAATCGCACCGCCGCCTTGAAGTCTGGTCGCCCTCAAGTGAAGCCGCTCATCAACTCACGGACATCGATTATGACGTCACAACCAGCTGCCATTGTCACCGGGTCTTCGCGGGGCATCGGCCGGTCGATCGCTGTCGCCCTGGGACAAGCCGGCTACGCCGTTACCGTCAACTACGCTCGCAGTGCCGAAGCCGCAGAGGAAGTGGTGGAAGATGTCTGTGGCCATGGCGGCAGCGCCATTACCGTTCAGGCGTCGGTCGCCGATCCCGCAGGCAGAGTGTCGCTGATCGACGCGACCCGTGCCGCGTTTGGACGTCTTGATCTCTTGGTGAACAACGCCGGGATTACTTCCCAGGGCCGCAAGGACGTACTCGAAGCTACCGAGGAAAGCTGGGATGTCGTGTTTGACACCAATCTGAAAGGACCGTTTTTCCTGACTCAATTGGCCGCGAAGGAAATGATCGAGGCGCGACGCGATGGTCGTATCCAACGCGGAACCATCATCAACATCTCATCGATATCCGCCTTCGCCGTTTCGACAAACCGGGCGGACTACTGCATGACGAAAGCCGCCATGCGGATGATGACGCTGCTCTATGCCACCCGCCTGGCGGAAGATCAAATTCGTGTCTACGAAGTCTGTCCCGGCATCATCTCGACAGACATGACGGCCGGTGTCAAAGAAAAGTACGACCGGCTGATCGCCGACGGCCTGACCCCGATCCGTCGTTGGGCGCGCCTGAGGATGTCGCCAAAGCGGTCGTCTCGCTTGCGCGAAACGACTTCCCGTTTACCACCGGGGACCGGATCCACGTGGACGGCGGCTTCCACATCCGGCAGTTGTGACGCCGCGCTCCCGCCAGGGGCGTCGTACGGCCGCGCGCTAAAACAGGATGGTTTGGAGCGATCTTGAGGATTGCGTCAAGTTTTCCGGATGTCTGGTCCGATCAATTCCATGATGTGAAGTGGAATTGATCGGGGACCTTCTATGCAGATCCGGGCAGCGGACCTTTTTCGAAACCAGCTGTCTGCCGGCTCCGGCCGGCCGTGGAGTGCTTGCGCCGCGGCGACCTTCCTGATCACACTGGCTGGATGTTGCGCGATACCTTTACCCTCCGCGCGGTTTACGCAGCCGAACAGGTACGAAGTCGCACCGTCTCCCACGCCAGCTCCGCTGGTGGAGCTGGATTCGAACGCATTGGGATCATCGGTCGAGCTTTCGCAGGCCTTGACCGAGCCAATTCCGCTGCCCTTGCCGCAGTGCGCCCCACACCGAGTGTTGCCCCCCCAATCGGACCAGGGCATTCCTTCAGAACGACTTCCCGCGACGGCGTACCGATCCGAGCTCGCCCAGAGCACGGCAGAAATATGCGGCGAACCCATCATTGGGCTCTGCGGTGAAGAACCCTGTCCACCAATACTGGTGGTGCCAAGATGTAATTGGCTGTGCTATCTGGGCCCCCTTTTCTGCCGCCATGGTCACCCGGATGGAGAGCAATTGGCCGAAGCCGAACTGCTGCCACCGCATTCCCGCTTCCATCCGGTGCCCACCGCCCCCGTATTCGCCACAACCTACGACTATGAACCTCCGCAATTGATGCTGACACCGGTTAAGAAACCGTTCCATGTACCCCAAACGCTGCCGCCCATGAGCGAAATGGAACCGACCCGACCGATACCGCACGGCAACGACTTCTCGCCCGACGGAAAACCAATCAAGGTGGTTCCCGTTCCCGAAGCTTTGCCCCCGGTCGTGACACCTCCATCGCCACCAGCAACATCGCCCGATCCAAGTCCCACCGCGCATCAACCTCAGTCGGTTCTTAAACGCCGCTAGTACTTTGTCAACTCTTAGAATTTGGGGGCAAGCGTTGTGCTCAACGGTCTACGACACCGCGTGGACGGGCGTCAACACTCGTTCTCCCCAAAGCGGTATTAGCACGGACGTTCAGAGGCTGCCTGACTGCTAGCAGTCGATCGCACGCAGTTTTCCCTCGGTTTGGCTGACTTTCGTGCGATGACTGATTTCGCGTTCGCGGATCATAAGGTTTCGGGCGGGTCGGGCCAGTTGCTGTTCAAACCGCGCGCGTGCACCAGTGCGCCCCGGTTTTTCGAGTATCTAGTTGGACAGCGCCACTTTCACGTTTTAGATCCTCCTGAAGCCTTGTTTGCACGGGCTTTGTCGCCACCGGGCTGGTCCCGGTGATAGAGCGTTTGACACTACCGTCGATCTTGGCCACCCAGGAGTTTCCTTCCTGCCGGCCCTCGCCGCCTCCGGCGGCGAGGGCCGGCAGGAAGCTTCGTTTTTCGGCTGCCAGAGTAGTCACCAAACGTGGAACCACCGGGACGAGCCCGGTGGCGAGGGACTGTTACGGAGACACGAGTTAGGCACATCCATCGCGGCAAAATGCCGCTGTACAACTAGACAGCGTCGTCGTCCCTGCTGGCTGTCGCCCGGCAAAACGGCCCGCGACGACCTCGTCATGCACACCACGCCCGCAGCACTTCTCTGCCAGACCCCTCATAAACTGCCTTGCTTGAAACCGTCGTTGGCAACCTGGGCAAAGTTTGCGGCCCATCCACCCGCCGCTCAACGCGGCAGCCACCTGACGACGAAATACAGAGGGGACTGGCTTGGTCTGTGGTTTGAAAGTCTGCAATTACCGACACCCGAACCAGATACAGAAACCAACAGTCGCTACACGGAAGTTGACGGGAGACGACGGTCCACAAACTCTGATGAGCCCACCGATGCCAGTACCCAATCTTTTTGACCGTCATGGCCGCACATGCCTCTTTCCCATTCTGATTGTCATCTCCCTGACGCCCCAGTTCATATTCCCATCGACTACCTTCGCCTCCGCTCTTCGTCGCTCGGCAATCGTGCAGGCAGTCTCCAACGCTCGTCCAGCGGTGGTCAACATTCACGGCCGCAAAATCGTCCCGGTAGAATATGATGCACCGGGAACCTCCGAGGCCGGCAGTCAAGTCAACGGGATGGGAACGGGCATCGTCATTGACGAACGGGGCTACATCATCACGAACTATCACGTCGTCGAGGGAGTGTCGCGGATTCGCGTCACAATGGCCGATGAGAGTACCGCGGTAGCGGAACTGGTTGCCAACGATCCGAAAACGGACCTGGCCATCATTAAGATTCCCAGTGAGGCGCCAATTCCCGTGATACGCGTCGGCACATCTGACGACCTCATGCCGGGCGAGACCGTTGTCGCGGTCGGAAACGCCTATGGTTACGAACATACGGTCACCCAGGGCATCATCAGCGCGCTGCATCGAACGGTGCAGGTGAGTGACTATCAGAAATACATGGACCTGATCCAGACGGACGCCAGTATCAATCCGGGAAACTCGGGCGGCCCGTTGCTGAATATTGACGGCGACATGATCGGCATTAACGTCGCCGTGCGTGTCGGGGCGCAGGGGATCGGATTTGCGATCCCGATCAACGAGGCGATGGAAGTGGCAGCGGAGCTCATGTCCGCCGAACGAATCTCTCAAATCTCCCATGGCGTGGAAGTCAAGACCGAGTTCGACGAGCACGACAGCCAAGTGGTGGTCAGTTCGGTCAGCTCCGCCACCCCGGCCGACAAGGCGGGCCTTCAAGTTGGCGACGTGATTCTTTCGGCCGGTGACCGCACGGTCAAACGTCGGCTGGACCTTGAGCGGGCCATGCTGGATCGGCAGGCAGGTGAAGAGGTTGAGCTTGAAGTGCAACGCGATGGAGAGACGCGGCAGTTGAGTCTTGTGCTGGCGGAAGGCACGGGTCTGAGAACAACCGTTTCGGACCAGGCCTGGAATATGCTCGGATTGCGGCTTTCTCCGATTCCGGCTAACACGTTTCGCAAATACCAGACTCGCTATCGAGGTGGTCTCAAAGTCATTTCGGTGCGTCCCGACAGCCCTGCGTACGAACATGGGATTCGACGCGGCGACATCCTGGTCGGTATGCACAAATGGGAAACCATTTCACACGACAACATTGCCTACATTCTCAGCAGCGCCGAATTCAAGGGGACGCAGCCGTTCAAGTTCTATATCTTGCGCGGCAATGACACGCTCTACGGCACCATGCGGGCGGAACTGGAAGATTAGCCGGTACGGTTCGGCGGCCAGTGGGTTCAACTGGCGCCGTGCCGCTGAGCAGCAGCGGTTATCCGGTATCGATGGCTGCCAAATCCCCGTCGTTGCTGCCACCAGCTGATTCACCTGTGTTCGAAACCTTCCGCGGGCAACGCCTGGAGGGATCCGGTCGCATCGATCTGCCAGAGCCCCAGTTGCGGGATGATGCGGCCGATACAGGAGACGGGAACGGCGAGCGGTTGATCACGGAGTATCTGCTCTGCCTGCTGTTGTGGCACGGCTAACACCAGTTCGAAGTCCTCGCCGTCGGTCAGAGCATGCCGCAGAGCGGCCGCAGCCCGATCTTCGTGGCCAGCCAGCTCGTAAGCGGCTGGCGCGATGGGGATAGCTGGCAGCGAGATTGCCGCTCCGCAGGTGCTTTCGGCGGCCATGCGAGACAGATCGAGCGACAATCCATCGCTGACATCGATCCCCGCGTGCAACTCGTATCGACGGTGCAGCAGCAAGGCCTCCTCGATCCGTGGTTCGAAATCAAAGTGTTTGCCGAGAATGCTGCCACCAAAACTGCCGGTGACGAGAATCAGATCGTTGGGGCGGGCTCCATCGCGCCGCAAAGCGCCTTGAGACGTGACCTGCCCGATAGCGGTGACACAGATCACCAGGCCCCCATCCCACGTATTCGTGTCACCTCCAGCCACTGCTACGTCATAACGAGACGCCAGCTCGAGGAGTCCCTGATACAAATGACGAGCGAGGGGGCCCGCGTCGCGTCGCGGCAGCGCCACGGACACGATCACCGCGATCGGCTCGGCGGCCATGGCAGCCAGGTCACTCAGGTTGACCGCCAGTGCCTTTCGCCCCACACGCCAGGCGTCACATTGATCCAACCGGAAATCGACTCCATCGGTCAGCAGATCGCTGGTGACAACGACGTCCCGTTCGTCGGTCAGCCGCAGCAAAGCCGCATCGTCACCCGGCCCCAGCAGCAGTTTGGGATGTGCCGGAAGCTGCTCACGGAGCCAGGCGATGAATTCGGTTTCCATGGGGCTTGATTCCGTGGCGGCGGTCTACCCGCGGTTCAGATCATCGGCGATTTCCGACAAGGCAGCTTGGAGAGCAGGTCCGCGGGCGACCAGATCAAATCGACGCGTTGTTTCACCAATGATTTCGATGTGGACTTCCAGCAGGTCGTCCGGCAAACAGGCCGCGACGCGGTCCGCCCATTCAATCAACGTCAGGCCGGGACCCTCAAAGTACTCGTCCACCCCTAACTCGAGGAATTCATCCAGATCGCGGATGCGATACGCATCCAAATGATACAAGCGGCGATCGGCCCGATAAGGCTGACAGAGCACAAAGGTCGGGCTGGTTACCGTTTGGGGATCGACACCACATCCTGCCGCAATCGCCTGGACCAATCGAGTTTTGCCGGCGCCGAGGGTGCCTTCCAGAGCCACGGTCGCGGTCTGGGGGAGGTGACACGCGAGTGCCTGGCCAAGTCGCCTGGTATCCTGCTCGTCAGAGGCCGTGAAACAGAATTGCTGCATCGTCAGTTAATTCACAGGATGAACTTGCTGAGATCCTCGTCGTCCGTAACCTTATCCAAACGATCATTGACATAGGCGGCATTTATCGTCACGCGGCCCATATTCATCTCCGGCGCTTCGAAACTCAACTCTTCAAGCAACCGTTCGAGGATCGTGTACAGCCTCCGCGCACCGATGTTCTGCGTCGACTGATTGACCTTGAAGGCGTGCGACGCGAGTGCCTCGACGGCATCATCAGTGAATTCAAGTTCCACACCTTCGGTCTTCATCAGCGCAGTGTATTGCAGTGTCAAAGACCCTTGCGGTTCCTTCAGAATCCGCACGAAATCGTCCTTCGTCAGATCCGACAACTCGACGCGAATGGGAAATCGCCCCTGCAGCTCGGGCATCAAATCGCTGGGCCGGGCGCGATGGAACGCCCCGGCGGCCACGAACAGAACATGGTCGGTGCGGATGTAGCCGTAACGAGTCTGCACCGTGGTGCCTTCCACAATCGGCAGCAGATCACGCTGCACCCCCTGCCGCGATACGTCGGCCCCCTTCGACTCGCTGGATACGACTTTGTCGATTTCGTCCAGGAAGATGATCCCCAGATTCTCGGCCAGTTCAATCGCCTCGGCGTTGATCTTTTCGGGGTCCAACAGCGCGTCACACTCCTGTTCGAACAGGAAGTCGCGCGCCTGCGCCACGGTCATCTCCCGCGTGACGGTCTGGTGCGGCATGATTTTCTCTAACATCCCCTGCAGATCCACGTCCATGTGTTCCATGCCCATGCCGCTGAACACCACGGGCGTCGCTTTCTGCTCGACCGTCAGTTCGACAGTCCGCTGGTCCAGTTGGCCGTCGATCAGCATTTTGCGCATCTTCACGCGGTTGCGCTCGTATCGCTCGGCATCCTCCGAGTCCGTATCACCAAAGTTGACGGGGCGCGGAATCAGTAACTCTAACAGTCGTTCCTCGACGCGACTCTGGGCTTCTTCCTGTACTTTGTCGCGTTCGCGCTCACGGACCAGGCCGATCGCGTTCTCCACCAGTTCGCGAACCATGCTCTCCACATCTCGGCCATAATAACCGACTTCCGTGTACTTCGTCGCCTCGACCTTAATGAACGGAGCACCTGTCAATTTGGCCAGACGGCGAGCAATCTCGGTCTTTCCCACGCCGGTCGGGCCAATCATCAAAATGTTCTTGGGCGCCACCTCCTGCCGCATTTCTTCAGAGAGTTGTTTGCGCCGCCAGCGGTTGCGTATCGCCACCGCCACGGATCGCTTCGCATCATCCTGACCCACAATATGGCGATCTAGCTGAGCGACAATGATGCGCGGAGTGAGGTCCTTCAGACTGTCTGACGAATCGGTGGTGCTGCCAATCAATTTTTGCACTCCAACTCCTCCACCGTGATGTTGTTGTTCGTATAGATGCAAATGTCCGCGGCAATGGTCATCGCGGCACGAGCGATTTCGGCCGCCGTCAAGTCGGAATGAGCCTTTAGCGCCCGGGCTGCTGCCACGGCGTAGTTGCCCCCCGATCCAATCCCCACGATCCCGTCGTTGGGAGAAATCACGTCGCCCGTTCCACTGATCAACAGTGTATGTTCGGCATCCGTGACGACCAGCAAGGCTTCCAGCCGCCGCAGGACCCGATCCGTTCGCCAGTCCTTCGCCAGTTCCGTCGCCGCGCGGGGGATATTCGCCGGAAAATCCTTCAACTTGGCCTCAAACCGCTCTAACAGCGCGAAGGCGTCCGCACTGCCCCCAGCGAAACCGCACAGCACGCTGCCGTCGACCAACCGCCGGAGCTTCACCGCGTCACTCTTCATGACGGCCGCACCGAGCGTGACCTGGCCGTCACCTGCCATCGCAACACGTCCCTTGTGCCGTACAGTCAAAATAGTTGTGGCGTGTATTCTCATGAGTTCTCAATTCATCGCCCGCTGACCAAGCCCCTTGACTCGCCAGACGAAGCGCCCAGTACCACCCAAACAGGCACTCACCCACACGGATCCGCCTTCACCAAACCCTCATTGTGGCGAATCGTAAGCGTTCTCTCTAGTGGCCGCGGCACCGTGACTCCAGCTGCACGGCCGGCAATTGCTTGCCGTGAGCGTGGCCATTGAGCTATTCTGGGAATCCGCTGCATACGCAAGGAACGCCGTAGCGTGTTGTCGCGCCGAGGAATCGGGGTTGCGCCGTTGAGAACACCGCGACACCTCAGTCTTGGGAGTTGACAAAGCCGGAGCGGGATTCGTGGTGCCGGGTCGGTAGCCGTGGATGCCGGCCGACCACCAGGCACGTACGATCAATCGCAGAGCACGCGACAGGAACCAGGATGAACGAACGAGAACCACTTCCCCGCAGCCCGGAATTGATGTCGCGACACGACTCGGCACTGTTGGTGATCGATGTCCAAACGAAGTTGCTCTCAGCCATGTCCCCACCCAAGTCATTGATTTGGAACATGCGCCGCCTGATCCGGGGGGCGCAGACGCTCGGCCTACCTGTCGAAGCTACCGAGCAATATCCCCGAGGACTGGGACCCACAACCGACGAGCTGACTGATTTGCTGGGAGAAATTCCGTCCAAGCTCATGTTCAGCTGCCGGGAAAACAGCCAGCTGTTCGAGCCTTTTCGAGCTGCGGGAAGGTACAAAATTCTGGTGGCGGGGATTGAGGCGCACGTTTGCGTACAGCAGACGGTACTCGACCTTTTGGCATCAGGATTCCGCGTCTACGTGGCCATCGACGCGGTCGCCTCCCGATTTCCACTCGATTACGAAACGGCCTTGCGGCGAATGGACTCCGCCGGCGCGACGCTGACCACGACGGAAGCTGCTTTGTTCGAATGGTGCGAGGTGGCGGGGACGGCGGAATTTAAACAGATCAGCGCCCTGGTACGAGAGCCCCCCCCGGAATAGCGTCCTGTGCGGTATTAGGATCCCCCGTCGCGTTGTGCGTTGGATCTCCCGTGGACCGAGATCCACCGGCCGTACACGAGCGGACGAGACAACTCGCTCGGTCGCGCCAAGGGTAGGCTGGCAAGCGGGAACGCCGACCCCAACAGCAGATTCGACTTGACCGGACGTAGGGCGACCGGTGATCGGCCGGGGGTCGCAGAGTACCTTAACGGCCATGGTTGATGAGGATGTTTCTTGGAAGGCAGAATGCATCTGATCGTTCACAGACCAGGTCGCAGTTCGGTTTAGCGGGCGTGTCCGCGCCCGGCGAGATCACTGCCTCGCATCGCGACTCCGAAACGAAGGGTGGCCAAACCATGGTCCTTTGTTCGTGTCGTCGTGGCTCTCGGTGCGCAAACCTGAAACGATTTACGAAGCAGATGCTTGCAACCGGGCATATGCACTGTTACATTGCGCGTGAATCACGGTAGCTCCAGTCCGGAAACGGTAAAACACCGTTACTTGTGATCGACTCGGACTGTGCGCATCTCTACCCCTCGAACATTGTTGTCAGGGAGGATTGAGAGTTCGCCGCGTGCACTGCACCACGTCCCACTTGTCTCGTCGCGGCAACTCCCACAACCGCCATGCTTGTGCTGAGTCGAAAAGTAGGCGAGCGGATTCTGATCGGGAATCACGTGACCGTGACCGTGGTACGCATTACCGGTGGTGGAGTACGTCTGGGAATTGAAGCTCCGGCGGAAATGGCCGTGATCCGGGAAGAACTGCAGGACGAGAGGCAGCAGCAGACGGATCAGCCGGCGCGAAGCCCGCTGAAACGCAGATGATCTGCCAGTTCTGTTGATGACACACTGCGGCAGATGCGTTGATAAGGATCATGGGAAGAATCATTTCGGTGTTTGATGCTCGGAAAATTGCCTCCCGCCCGCTACCGCTCGGCTTGTCCCGGCGGAAATCGGAAAACACCGAAGCTATTTCCTCGAAATCGACTGTTTGACTTTGACTCCCACCGCCTTGTGCGGTGGGTCTTGTTTGCGAAATCAATCCGTCGAACTGAGGACTCGTCCGGAAATAAGTTACCGGTTCCGCTTCCCTCTCCACCGCCCCGCGAAGCGGGAATAGCGGGGGAGAGGGTAGACGGTAACTTATTTCCGGACGAGTTCTAAGGCCAGCAACGTCTGCCATCTGTGGCCCGACTTAGACACTCTGCGGCGTCTTAGGGCAGCGAAGCAGGCTTGAACGTTACATCTTGATCCATGACTGACATTGCCGGACCAGGTCGAAGATCAATCGTGGTCGTGGGCGGCAGATGATCAAGTCGCCCATGTTGGCTGACGAACTGGCGCAGCCGTACGATTTTCTGAGCAGCCGTCGCTTCACCAACCGATTCACGTCCCGGAGCGTGGCCCCACCGAATCTCTACCGAGGTGTCGTCAGGATTCGGAGCGTTTGCCATGTGTAGAGTGCGATGCGACAGCATCGCTTGCGGATTGGCCCCGGTTGTCAGTAGCACGTAGGTCGAATCTGCCGGTTGTCCGATTTCGGCCGCCGGCTCGCGGTGTACCATGATCCACTGCAATCCCATCGATTTCCACGCTTCGCCAATCACTGTCGCAACCCCGGCCGCACCCGCCACGGCCGGGTCGCCGTAGGTGGTTCCCACCGCTCCCACGGGAGGCGAATTGCCGGCTTCGACGCGGAGGTAATTGCGCGTCTGGCTAGCTGAAAACTCGTCCGGCGGCAGAAACACCCCTTCCGTGTCGACAGGCCAGAAGCAATCGCCTTTCCATCTTGCGTCACGGGTTCTGACCATGATGACCGGCTCGCGATAGCGCAATTGAACGATCACCCTGGGGCCATTTCTCCCCGGACTTTTACCCGCCGATAGCACTTCCGCGACCCACGTGTTGAGCTCGAAAGCCTGCACGACACGTTTGGTCAGATCGGGATGCAGCACGGAAAGCTGGGCCAGGCTGGCATCACGCATCACCTCGGCCCTCACATCGGTTTGAATCCAGGCCGGCTGCGGAGTAATCTCAAAGCTCTCAGCTGTCAGCACGTATTGCGGACGCTGCTTGATCAGCGCGCCCCACTTGGCCCAGCCCAGGTAACCGCCGGCAACCATTAGAATGCCGAGCATGGTGATGCCCAACAGTCCTCGCCCGCTGCCAGCCAGAGGGGCGAATAGGCGCCGCAGAGCGGTAACCGCAGCCCTGGTGAAGCCTGCTGCTTTTCGAGATGCCATGACCATCCTCCATGATGGTGCACTATCTACCAAATCTCGATATCTGTTTCCAGCTCGACCCCGAGACGCTCTCGGACCTGAGACCGCACCAGTTCAATCAGCCGCTGGACCTCATCACTGCTAGCACCCTTTCTGGCGATGATAAAATTGGCATGCTGCTCGCTGATCTCGGCTCCGCCGATCTTGGCACCTTTGAGACCGGCCTGCTCCACCAGATCGGCCGCGCGCAGGCCCGTGGGGTTCTTGAACACCCGGCCCATGTTTTCGTCGCTGGACGGGTGCTTGGATTTCTTGACAATCCAGAGAGTCTGCATGCGTTTGGTCAACTCAGTGCGGTCGTCGCGCTCCAGCGGAAAACGGGCGTTCAGGATGACCAATTCATCGAGGCTGCTGTAGCGATAGGCAAACCGCAACTCGTCTCGTTGATGCTCCACGATTTCTCCACTGCGCGTCATTACCTCGGCATGCTCGGTCCATTGCCCAATGTCGTGGTTTTCGGTCCCTGCATTGCCGCGCAGCGCTCCTCCGATCGTACCGGGGATCCCCACCAGATGCTCCAGACCGGCAAGTCCTTCGCGGACCGCTGTGGAAATGACATGCCCCAACTTAGCGCCGGCACCGGCCGCAATCACATTGTCCTCGACCGAAATCTGGGAAAAGGCAGCTGCCGCCAGGTGAATTACCAGGCCAGGCACGCCTTGATCGCGCACCAACAGGTTCGAGCCGCCGCCAAGAATGCGAACTGGGAGACCCTGTTCGCGGCAACTTCGCACCAGTGCCTCCAGCTCCTCAACGGAAGTGGGCTCGGCAAAATACTCCGCAACACCGCCTAAACGAAACCACGTGAACGGCGCCAAAGGCTCACGTTCGCACACAATATGCTCAAATCCGCTCAGGAGACCCATGTCGTATATCCGCCACCAGCGATTGATTGAATACTCGACACAACACACGCCGCGGGTCCGGAGGCCCTGGCACTGATCGACATCCCGCCGCTGCCCCGAGTCGCCCGCGATCGTAACAGATTACCCGGATTATCGCGACCTCCAATCGACAACTTAGCACCTGATTCATTCACGCCCCGGTACGCCGTGTTTCGGGCCATGGGCGAGAGAGGTTAAATGGACAGCGCCGCGTTCACTTTGGAGATCATCTTAAGGCCTGATTAACAGGGGCTTTATCGCCATCGGGACAAGCCCGGTGGCGAGGGTCTGTTACGAAGACACGAGTTACGCACATTCATCGCTGCAAAATGGCGCTGTACGACCAAAAACTGTCCGTGGTGACATGGCGATCGGGTCACTTGTGAACAATCCGAGCTAAACCAACCTTTTCGATCGCAGCAGGAGGCTGTTGGTCACTACAGACACGCTGCTCAGGGCCATGGCGGCCGCCGAGAAGGCGGGCAGAACCGACAGCACGCCTTTGCCGGCCAGGGGCACAATCAAACCTGCAGCCAAGGGAACGAGCAGCAAGTTGTAGCCAAATACCCACCACAAGTTCTGTTTAATGGTCCGCAGCGTGGCTCGCCGAGCAACAGCCAGACCGCCAACGTCACCGCGGCAATTCCCAGAATGGCCGGAACAAACCAGGCGACGACTCGATCCGCGAATCGTTGTACATTGGCTTTCGACTCCTGGGCTTTCCGCACCAGTTCAATGGTCTGAGCACAATTCGACCGTGTCCGCAATTGCCTTCTGCGACGTTCTGTCGGGATCGTATTCAATGTCGGCTGAACCCGTATCCAGATCGACGTGGCACGCGGCAACACCATCCATCGCCCCGAGGGCCGCCGAGACCGTTTGGACACAGTTCTCGCACCGTAGTCCCTGAATTGGGAATGTGATGTTGATCATACTACTGCCATCATTTTGTACTGCGACTTACCATTCCTATGACCCGAAGCACCCACACCACTCCGCGTCGCTCGCGCAGCCTGGCATCGCAAGTCAAGGTTTCGCCGCTCACATCATCTCTTGCATTGAATGATTGACGTTCAGTGTTCTCCAGACCACCGTGGGCATCAAACACCGCCGTGGTACCCGGGTCCCGCCACGTGACAAGCTTTTCAGGCAACGACGACCGGGACTCGAAGCTCAACGTGATATGGCTGGCCTGCTCCCCTGCCCTGCCCTTGCCGGCCTGCACCTGTCACAATATCCGTGCGGGCTAAATGTTCGTGGCTGTCACATCGGCAGGCATGGTCATCACCGCAGAGTAGATCATGGGAAGGTGCGATGCGAGCGGAAATCATTGCGATTGGCGATGAATTAACGAGCGGCGTGCGACTCGATACGAATTCCCGTTGGTTGAGCCAGCAGTTGGAACAATCGGGCGTGCCCGTTGCTTACCACACGACGGTTGGCGATCAGTTGGACGCCCTGGTCGACGTTTTGCGAGTGGCCATGCAGCGGGCCCATGTGGTGGTCACTAGCGGCGGGCTCGGCCCGACCGCCGACGACCTGACTCGACAGGCCCTCTCAGAGGCCACCGGCCGATCTTTGATACTCGACGAGGACGTTTTAGCTCAGATCCGTCAGTTATTTGCCCGCCGAGGTCGAACGATGCCTCGGCGGAATGTGATCCAGGTGCAGTTTCCCGAAGAGAGCCGCGTGATTCCGAACCCACACGGTACTGCTCCGGGCATCCAGATGCACCTGCAGCGAGACGCGGCCCCGCCCTGCCACCTGTTCTCACTGCCCGGGGTGCCAGCCGAACTGAGGCAAATGTGGACTGATTCGGTAATCTTCGAGCTGGACCGTCTCCTGGGTGCCGGTCGCGGAGTGATTCGCCACCGAATGATCCGCTGCTTTGGGGCTGGCGAGAGCGACATCGAACAAAGACTGCCCGACCTGATCCGGCGTGGGCGTGATCCCTCGGTTGGAATCACGGCCAGTCAGGCCACGATCACGTTGCGCGTGACCGCGCACGGCCAGACGTCCGATGCTTGCCGGGCCGCCATGGAGCCCACCGTCGCCACGATCTACGAATGCCTCGGCCCACTGGTTTACGGCGAGGACGACGATGAATTGCAGGACGCCGTGATGGACATGCTGCAACAACGCCGGCAAACGTTAGCCTCCATCGAATGGGGTACCGAGGGACTCGTCGCCGCGTGGCTCGCCAGCGCGGCTCGAAAAGCTGGGTGTTACCGAGGCGGTCTTGTGATCGCCCATGCCAACGGTTGGCAGAGCGCGCTAGGTGACTGCGAATCACCAGCCGATGACGCCCTTCAAGACGGCCCGGCAAGCGTCGCGCAGATGGCGAACGCGGCCAGGGACCAGTTTCAGACCGACTTCGGGTTGGCCGTGGGGCCCGCCCCGAAAGAATCCCCCCTTGGGGAGGATCCAGAGCATATTTTATTTGCGGTAGCGACCCCACAGAAATTGGTTAACGGCTCATCCGTGTTTGCGGCGCATCCTTCTATCCAGTGTCAACGGAGCGCCAAACAGGCGCTGAACTTCCTGCGTCTCACACTGCTCGAGCGGTGGCCAAGACCACCCTCCTGAGTGCCGTCGGCAAGCCAGCTAAGGATCGGCGAAGCAATAACTGGCAGATTTATTCTTGCCCCTCACCTTGATCCTCTCCCCCGCTATTCGCTTCGCGGCGGGGGAGAAGAGACAATACGACAGCTGTTGCTGCGTCGATCCTAATCCGACCGCCTGGAGGGGTGACGCGATGATCACCTGGAAGGCATAATTGAATTTGGCGAGGCTGTGCCTCGCACGGACTGAGTATCCTGCCCTCGACGGTGGTCGGGAGAAGATCAACCGTCGCAGATTGAACTTCGATTCGACGAGGCCACACGAGCCAAAGCTTGACCCACAAGACCCGCCGCGCGCGGCTCGCTGGAACTTGACCTGATATGATCGCATTCTCACCCCTTCGCAGACGCATCCTTGCTGCGATTTGTGTAACCCTGAGTTTATCCGTGTCTCGCGCTGGGGCGGATTGGCCGATGTGGCGCGCCAACCCTGCTCGCACGGCGTCGACGGACGAGCGACTGCCCGCCCAGCTCACACTGCACTGGTCTCTGCAACTGCCAACGCCGCGCCCGGCCTGGCCCGCGGAGCAAGGCAAAGTGCGATTTGACGCGTCGTACGAACCGGTTGTGGCAGGAGGTCGACTCTTTGTCCCCTCGATGGTTCACGATTGCGTTACAGCATACGCCCTAGCCGACGGCCAGCCATTGTGGACGTTTTTCGCGGACGCGCCAGTACGATTTGCGCCGTTGGTGCACGGCCAGCGTCTGCTGTTTGTCTCGGACGATGGCTATTTGTACTGTGTGTCTGCCGACAAGGGGGAGCTGTTCTGGAAATATCGAGGCGGTCCCACAGATCGCTGGGTGTTGGGCAACGATCGGCTCGTTTCGACGTGGCCGGCACGTGGGGCGCCTGTATCGTACGGTGACACGGTCTACTTTGCTGCCGGCATCTGGCCCTTTATGGGTGTTTTTGTGCATGCCGTGGATATCGCGTCTGGTCAAGCGATATGGACAAACAGCGGCAGCGGATCGAATTACATCGTTCAGCAGCACGGTAGTCCGGCGTTTGCCGGCGTAACGCCTCAAGGTTATCTGGCGGTCAACGAGCAGGTCGTTCTTGTCTCGGGAGGTATGACGGTCCCCGCGGCCTTCGACCGAGAGACGGGGCGGTTCCTTTATTTTCGCCCCGGGGATCGAACGCTGGGAAAGGATCAAGGTGGATACGAGGTCGTAATGGGCGACACCTGGTTCGCCAACCGAGGTCGACGGCATCGGCTGTCTGACGGTGTGCCCTTGCTTGAATCGCCTGCCGACATATTCACCGCCGATTGCACGATAGGCGTGACGGGCAAGAACCTCGTGGGCTTGAGCAACAAGATTGTCCGCGACGTGGAAACCACCCTGGACAGCAAGGGGAAAGAAAAGAAGACGGTCAAATACCGCGTGGCCGAACTGTGGCGTGTCCCGTTACCCGAAAACGTCACGAGACTGCATGTGAAAGCTGGCCAGCAGCTGATAGCGGGTGACGGAGGATCGAGCATCTATGTTTTTGATCGACCAGGTCCCACCGACAACACGTGCCGTCTGCAGTGGGAAGGTCAAATCAGCGGCACTGTCTGGCGCATGCTCGTCTCCGACAAGCGACTGTTTGTCGTTAGCGAGGAGGGTGGAATCTACTGCTTTGGAGAGTCCAACGAACGTCCTCAAGGCGTGAGCCAAGTGGAGCCTGAGACACTCGCATCGGACAACCAGCAAATCGCTGCTACTCCTAACAGCCAAGATGTTGTGCGCCGATTGCTCGACCTTTTGCCGGACCGCGATGGGTATGCGATCGTGCAGACGGCAGCGGATATTTCCTTGCTGATCGAGCTTGCCCAACAAACGCGATTTCACATTCTCGCGATGCAGCCCAGCGCGGAACTTCGCACACGCTGGCGAGCAGAGCTGCGCCAGGCCGACTTATTGGGAACACGCGTGGCCATCGTTCCCGGCACGCTGACAGAGACGCAGCTACCTCCGTACGTAGCGAATTTGATTGTTGCGGACCAACTGGGTGTCTCGTCCGCGAATGCCGCCGAGCAACTTCAAAAGATCTTTTCCGTTCTACGTCCCTATGGCGGGACCGC
Organism: uncultured Planctomycetota bacterium; assembly: GCA_963700575.1. GTDB lineage: Bacteria > Planctomycetota > Planctomycetia > Pirellulales > Pirellulaceae > JAJRVM01. The sequence continues at coordinate 42,515 of CAVOYC010000014.1, forward strand.
CTGTCTGAGCGTCACAGCAGACGAACGCGAGTGGCTTCAGCAGGCTCATGCCGCGGCGGTTACGTCGCGCGACTCGCAGCCAGATTTTACATCACCCCATGTGCTGTGGCAGAGCACGCTGCAACCCACTCCTGAGGGACTCGTGCTGCGGCGTCCCGGTCCTCTAGCCGGTGCCGGAGTTTGGACCGCCCAGAACGGAGATCCAGGCAACACGCAAGTGTCCCAGGATCATCTGGTGAAAGCCCCGTTGGGCTTGCTCTGGTTTGGAGGCCCCTCGAACAAGGAAGTGCTTCCCCGTCACGGTCACGGCCCGACACCTCAGGTGATCGGTGGTCGCCTGTTCATCGAAGGCCGCGATATGCTGCGCGCCGTTGACGTTTATACGGGCCGACTGTTGTGGCAGCGTGCTTTCGAGAACGTGGGACTCTTTTTCGACAACACGCGTCATCATCCCGGGGCGAACGCAATCGGCGGGAATTTCGTGACCACGCAAGACAGTGTGTATCTGTTTTGGGGCAAGCGTTGTGTGCGTCTGGATCCCCGATCGGGCGCGACGCTGGCCGAGTTTCAACTGCCGAAAGAACCCACCACTCAAGACGATCCCTACTGGGGATATGTTTCGGTGTCAGGTGATTACCTGGTGGCCGGCAGTACACCCATGTTGTTGCTCGCGCTGGGACCGGGCGAGACGGCTCCGGAAGACGAGACAAAGCGTGATATACCCCTCTACTCACAGTTCGGTGAGGGGAGTCGCCAGCTGGTTGTGATGAACCGCTTCACGGGTGATGTGCTCTGGACGCGCGAAGCGCGCTTCAACTTCCGGCACAATGCCATCGCCCTTGGTGACGGAACTCTGTTCTGTTTGGATCGCATGACCGAACAGCGTCTGGCATTTTTCCGCCGCCGAGGTGACGTGCCGGTGACTGATTTCTGCTTGTATGCCTTGGACTTGCGGACCGGCGAAACCATGTGGGAGTCGACCGAGCACGCCTTTGGTACCTGGTTGACCTATAACTCGCGGACAAAACTTCTGCTGCAAGCAGGCAGCAAGAACCGGGATCGAGCCGAAGACGAGGTGGGGGAAGGAATGTCGCTTCACGAAGGCCCTACCGGTCGGTTGTTGTGGCGGACCGATGCGGCGTACGCGGGACCACCCATTTTCTATCATGACACGATCGTGACTCAGGGGGCCGCCTATGATCTCGGTACGGGTGAGCCAAGGCAGCGTCAACATCCGTTGACCGGCGAGTCGCTGCCTTGGCAATTCGCGCGCAATTACGGCTGCAATACGGCGATTGGCTGCGTCAATCTGCTCACCTTTCGCAGTGCGGCGGCCGGCTATTTTGATCTGGCGCACGACGGTGGAACTGGCAACTTGGGCGGCTTTCGTTCCAGTTGCACGTCCAACTTGATCGCCGCCGACGGTTTGCTCAACGCACCCGACTACACGCGTACCTGCACGTGCAGTTACCAGAATCAGTGTTCGCTGGCCCTGATCCACATGCCGGACGTCGAGATGTGGACGTTCAATCCGATCGCATCGAGCGGCCAGCGAGTCCAGCGGATGGGAATCAACTTCGGGGCTCCCGGTGACCGCCGCGCGGCCGACGGCACCCTCTGGCTCGATTTCCCCAGCGTGGGTGGACCGTCACCCGATGTGCCGATCATCGTCAGAGGAATCGCGGCGGGGGCAGAAACTACGGACGACACGCCGCAGTATGTGCGACGGCACATGTCGGTCGTCGAGACGCGCGAGCCGCGGTGGGTATTTGCCTCCGGCGTGCGGGACGCTCGGGAACTGCGCATTCGGCTGGCCAGCCACGAAGACGCCGGCAGTACGGACGTGAGATACCGCGTGCGTTTCTATCTGCTGGCCCACCCCCATGCAGCGGTGGACCAAGGCGAGCTGAATTTGAAATTGCAGGGAAAGGTGCGCGATCGTTGGAACCTGGCAGACATGTCCGAGCAGCTTGAGCGGGGTCTGGTGCGCGAATATTCAGACGTCTTGGTCCGTGAGTTCCTGGACATCGAGTTCACCGGAGCGGACCAAGCTGAGCCGCCATCGGGACTTCCCCTCTTATGCGGGATCGAACTAACGCTGCTCCCCTAAAGTACTTTTCACGATTCGTGGAATTTTTGGCCGAAGGCCATATTTGGCGGTTGCGAAATTTCCACGAATCATGAAACTCGATTTAGTGCCGTGTGAACTTTAGAGTGTTACTCGGTCACATGAGCGCACGGTGCGCGCATGTTTCTGAAGCGTGACAAAGCACTAGCCTCGCTTTTGGTCCGAAACTAATGTAATTTGATCTACATCAGCCGCCGTGCGGCTGTGCGCCGCACCGCAAGAAGTCGATGAATCTGAGTCAACTTTTCGCGATTTTCGGCCGTCGGGTGCCTGTTTTCGCACGCCTACTGGCTGTTGCCGGCCGCGTCCGCACCCCGTTGCCGAGTCGCCGAAATCCGCCGGATTGCTTGCCGTCACGACAGATCTTACGGGCACCAAGGAATCGACTCCATGTTGAAACGGATCGCCTCGAAAACCTCGGTTTTGGCGCGCCGCAATGGTGCGATCAGCTTGAGAACGCTGGTTGCCGTCTCGCTTGGCGTTATGGTCGCATTGATCGTTTTCTTGGTTGCGATCACGCGCCGTTCACCCGGTGTCGCCGACCTGTTCGTTTACTGCGCCGCCGGGATGCGCTATCCGATGGATGAAATCGTGCACGCCTACAGCAAAGAGTACGGCGTCAACGTGCAAGTGCAGTACGGAGGTTCGAACACACTGTTGAGTCAACTTCGGGTTGGCAAGAGTGGTGATCTGTTTCTCGCCGCCGACGACAGTTATGTCCGCGAGGCGCAGACAATGGGACTGGCCCAGGAAGTCATTCCGCTGGCGACCATGCGGCCGGTGATCGCGATCCGCCGAGACGCCAAGAAGAGAATCGCCTCGGTGGACGATTTGCTGCAGCCCGGTCTGCGCATTGCCTGCGGGAATCCCGATGCGGCTGCCATCGGCAAGGCAACCAAATCGCTGCTCCAGGAATCCGGACATTGGGCTTCCCTAGACAGGCAGATTAACGAGAGCGGTGTCTTCAAACCCACCGTGAACGAAGTGGCCAACGACATCAAATTGGGGAGCGTTGACGCCGGAATCATTTGGGACACGACGGCGGCGCAGTATCCGGAACTGGAAGCCATTCGCGTGCCTGAGTTGGAGTCGGGTGTGGCCAACGTCGATATTGCTGTTTTGAAATCCTCCCGCCATCCCACGGCAGCGCTGCATTTCGCTCGCTACGCGGGTGCTCGCGACAAGGGACTTCAATCGTTCGAGTCGGCACATTTTCAGGTGGTTGAGGGAGATATCTGGGAGGATGTGCCCGAGTTGACATTTTTTGCGGGGTCGGTGAATCGGCGAGCGCTGGAGCCGATCATCAAGGCGTTCGAACAGCGCGAAGGTGTCCGGATCAACACGATCTATAACGGCTGCGGGATCTTGACGGGACAAATGCGCGTGCTGGAGAAGAATCAAGATTCTGGGTTTCCCGATACTTACATGGCTTGTGATGTCTACTACTTGGAAACGGTCAAGGAATTGTTCCAGGAAGCGGTTAACGTTTCGGATACCGATATCGTGATCGCGGTGCAAAAAGGCAACCCGAAAGGAATTGGATCGCTACAGGATCTGTTGAAAGAGGGAGTGCGTGTCGTAATCGGTCAGCCGGATCAATGCACAATCGGCGTGCTGACGAAGCGCTTGCTGGAGGATGAAGGAATCTACGATCGGCTGTCGAATAGGAACGTGGTTGCGGAGGAGCCAACCTCGGCGCCGTTGGTGCCGGCGGTCACGAACAAGTCGGCGGATGCAGCACTCGCTTACCGCACCGACACGCTGGCGGAAAGTGACAAAGTAGATGTGGTCACCCTCGACTCCAAACTCTCCAAGGCCATCCAGCCGTTCAGTATTGCGCGATCGAGCAGACAGAAATGCCTGGCGCGGCAGGTTGTACCAGGCGATTTCTCAATCGCGAGACGCATTTGAAGCTGCCGGCTTCCATTGGCGGCTGGAACCACTGCCGCAGCAGGATTCCGCTACACCAGGTGTTTCCCCAGCCGACAACGTGGAGTCATCAGATACGCAATGACCGCTGAGCTTCCTTCTTCGAGCAAGGCCGAAACGCGACCCTATCGCGTGGCATCCGATGTGCCGTTTTACCTGATTCTGGCGACCATCGGAGGTGCGTACGTATTGCTGATCGTGGGACTCTTGGTCGCGGATGTTGCCTACATGATCCAGGGTGAGCGGAGCGATACGGTCGCCAGTAGCCCATGGACTCGGGACCATCCGTGGCTGTCCCGCGTGGCTGACAATCCGATTGGCAAAGCTCTGGCGAAACCGGAAATCCAGTACTCCGTCAAATTGAGCCTGATTTCCTGTACCATCACCACCGTTCTTTCGCTGTGGGTCGCCGTGCCCGTGGGTTATCTCTTGTCGCGGCATCAGTTCTTCGGGAGGAACCTGGTGGATGCGATTCTGGACATCCCGATTGTGCTCCCTCCACTGGTAGTCGGCTTGAGCCTGTTGATTTTGTTCCAGTTCGCGCCGCGGTTTGTGCGTGAAGCGATTGTCTACCAGATCCCGTCCGTGATCCTGGCGCAATTCATGGTCGCCTGCGCGTTTGCCGTCCGCACGATGCGAGCCACATTCGATCAAATTGACAATCGGCGCGAACAAGTGGCTTTGACACTCGGCTGTACCCGTGCTCAAGCGTTCAGCCGTGTCGTGCTTCCCGAAGCTCAACGTGGGATGCTCACCGCCGGCACGCTGGCCTGGGCACGATCGCTCGGCGAATTTGGGCCTTTGCTGGTCTTCGCCGGTGCCACGCGAAACAAGACCGAAGTGCTTTCCACAACCGTGTTTCTCGAATTAAGTGTGGGCGATCTGGAAGCTGCCGTGGCCGTTTCGCTGATTATGGTCATGGCGGCCGTCACCGTGTTGATTATCGCCCGCATGTGGGGTTCGCACAGTCTCTCAATATAGCCTTGTAGGACAGCGCCACTTCGTGCCCGTGAATTACCGTAACTTGCTTTGAAGTAACGAATTTTCGCCACCGGGCTTGTCCCGGTGGTTCCCTGTTTGACGACTACACGCCCGCTCATTCTCCCGTTTTCCCTGCCCGCCCCCGCCGCCTCCGGCGGCGGGGGCGGGCAGGGAAGAAACACTCGGCTGCCCTAGGCCGTTGTTAGTTCTCAAACGCGATTCCACCGGGGCAAGCCCAGTGGCGGTAAAGCAATTTGAATCAAAGACTTGCAGTTCCCGACATACTCAAAGTGGCGCTGTCCTGTTAGTCTCTCGATAGAATAACCTGTCGATACAGGCGAGCGCGTGCGCCTCGCTGATTGTTCGTCGCCTGCGAGGAGACAAAACAGACTTTTCGCCGACGTGCCGGCAGACGCGGGTCGCCTGGTGTTTGGTCAAGGCTCAGAATAGCGGTGCCGTCGGCTGTGCTGGCGGCCCCTCGACTGACTCTTGGGCTGACGAGCACCGGCGAAGCCCGTGGCAGACTACCCTGGAATCAGACGACCTTGGAATCAAGCTTCGACCGAGCAGCAGAGTGATTTCCATACGAGGACTAACCGTACGAGCTGGCGATTTCCTTATGAAGAACGTCGATCTTGATGTTCCGACGGGGGATTACGCTGCGCTGATGGGAAAGACGGGCAGCGGAAAAACAACTCTGTTGGAGGCCGTCACGGGACTCAAACCGAGTCTTGCGGGCAGTATTTTTATCGACGGCGTCGAGATGACGCATCTCAAACCGGCCGAACGCAATATCGGCTACGTGCCTCAGGACGGCGCGTTGTTCGCCGGCATGAGTGTTCGTGATCATCTGGCGTTCGCTCTGGTGATCCGGCGGCAGAAGAAATACGACGTTCAGACGCGCGTTGACGAACTCGCCAAAATGCTGGAGATCACTCATCTCCTCGATCGCACCACCGTGGGACTCAGTGGCGGAGAGCGTCAACGAGTCGCACTTGGCCGAGCACTCGCGTTTCGCCCCAGGACGCTCTGCCTTGACGAGCCACTGAGCGCCCTGGACGACATCACTCGTTCCCAGATGTACGCTTTGCTGCAGCAGGTGCGCCATCAAACAGGCGTCACCACGCTGCACGTGACGCACAGCCTCGATGAGGCAAAACATCTGGCCGACATCGTCTTCCGGATCGAGCACGGTGGCGTGTCGCTGATCGAACCGAACGGAAAAGAAACAAAGGGTGCCTAGTGCCTTGTCACGCTTAAGAATGAGGGTTGGGCCGAGACCAATGTACGACGGATGCCCTCGTCCGTCGCGCCGGAAAGGCAGCCCATTTCGACACCTTGTGGACGCGGTGTCGTACGCAGCTGAGCACGTGGCTTGACCCTAGTTTCTGGTGTGGCCAAAGCACTAAGAACTCGTCCGGCAATAAGTTACCGTATTTATCGCCCCTCACCCTACCCTCTCCCCCGCTATTCCCGCTACGCGGGGCGGTGGAGAGGGAAGCGGAACCGGTAACTTATTGCCGGACAAGTCCGAAGTATCGCACCAAGTTGGTGGGAAGTCATCATCCGGCGCGAACGGCCCCCGTCGAGCGGCTTAAGCCAAAGCAGCCAGAAGGCGCGTAAACGAGCCTCCCCCAGTGGAGATGGTTGCCACGTCCACGCCGGCATGAATGCACGGGGCTAATACTGCTGCGTGCACGCACGTTCATTGCTCCGCTGCATCCGTATCCGCCCTGCAAGTTACGCCACCTCGCGACGAGAAGCCGACCCGCAGCGATGGACGCAACGACGGGAAAACCACCTGTTTGCGGCAAGTGAACCACGTTGAAAATCTGCGTAAACTCAGAAGTTGAACGTCGAATGGAGTCAATTAGGTTGATATCCGTGGCGGGGCAGGCCGCGACGTCGAGCCACGACGGCACCACTTGCACGGTGCAACCGCTGCGCCTTAAGGTGTGGGCTGCCGCTTTGTCACGCCTAAGAATTAGGTTTGGGCCGAGACGCATGTACGACACCGCGTCCACGCGGTGTCGCGGCGCACAATTAACCCATTTCGACACCGCGTGGACGCGGTGATCTACACCGTTGAGAACATCGCTTCACCCCGGTTCTTAGCGGTGACAAGGCACGAGACACGCGTTTCTAAGTCGATTCTGTAGTCCCGTCAGCGCGGGAGAGGGAGAGCATGAGCATGAAGGTTGCGTCCATCGAGACATCCAAGGGCACCATCCGTCTGGAGCTGTATGAAGACCAGTGCCCGAAGACGGTAGCGAACTTTGAGAAGCTGGCGAAAGACGGTTTCTACGACAATCTGAAATTCCACCGGGTGATCGAAGATTTCATGGTCCAGGGGGGATGTCCCAACGGTACGGGAACCGGGGGACCAGGTTACCAGTTCGAAGACGAATTCCACCCTGACCTGAAACATGATGGACCAGGTGTCTTATCGATGGCCAATGCGGGCCCTAACACGAACGGCTCCCAGTTTTTTATCACGCACTTGGCCACGCCCTGGCTGGACGGCAAGCATTCCGTGTTTGGACGCGTCCTTGAAGGCCAGGACATAGTGGACTCGATCGCCCAGGGCGATAAGATGACATCGGTGACGATTACACAGGAGTAGTCGCTTCTCGGGGTGCAAACCGGCCTTGGCCAGGGTTGGTTTCGGGCGGAGAACGAGATCGTGTCGCGTGGCTAATCCGAGCCTCTCTGCTGGCTGCCGGAGGCCAACAGCCCGCCAAGTGTTGGCTTTTTTGGGAGGGGAAGTTTGCAGACGCCCGGTCTGGCTTGGTATGTTGTGGACTGGTTCGGAGCGCTGGCTGGGGCTACTGGCAACTTGCGTAAACTTTCACCCGATCTGACCGCGCGGCGGAAAGAGTGGTCGGGGCGGTAAGCAGTTTCGCGGTCCCGCGGCAGCGACTCGTTGTTCGAGGCTGCGTGTTGGACGGCGTTTTTTGCAGCGTCATTTACTGGGGAGCTGATCATGTCTCGTCGGATCGGGCTTGAATTGTGTAGTCTGGGCGTGATTCTCACGGCGGCCTGGTGCGCGACCATCAATTCGTCCGCGCAGGCTTGTGACACTCCGGTTTATCGCTACGCAATGTACCGCTGGCTGCCCGCCCCTTATGAGTTGTACTACTTTCACAATGGCGAATTGGACGCGGCGGCGCAGCAGATGCAGGCTGCCGTGGACCAGGCGGGGGAGAACGCCGAAGCGCCCGCCAATGTCGTCTTTCTTCCGGTGGATCTGGTGAAGGACCAAGACCTCAGCGGCGTGCCCCCCGACATCAAAGAAGCATGGCAGAAACAGGAACAGGCCAAGGTCCCGGCTTACTTGGTTTCCTCGCCAGTGGGTGTGCACCTGTTCTTGGGCGACCTCACGCTCGGTGAGCTCGAATCGCTGATCGACTCGCCCCTGCGCCAGCAGGCAGGTAAGTTGCTGGAGGAGGGGAAGGTGGGGGTCTACATCCTCATGCTGGGTGAAGATGCCGCAGCTAACGCGGCGGCCGAGAAGGAGATCCAGGGCGTAGTGAACGATGTGGCGGCCGGCAAGATCTCACTCTACACCATGCCCTTGATGGCGGGGGAAGGTGAAGAGGGCCAGAACAGTGCCAAACTGGAGATCGGGTTCTTGAAAGTGGCTCGCGACGATACCGCCGAGAAGTGGTTGGTCGACAGCCTGCTGGGGCTGGAATCGGATTTGCGGGCATCGAACGAACCGATTGTGATCATGTTGTACGGACGTGGTCGCGCTCTATTCTCGTGTCTGGGGAAAGGCATCCACCGCGACAACTTGATTCAAGATGTGGAGTTCATTACCGGTGCCTGCTCGTGCACGGTGAAGGAACAGAACCCGGGCGTTGACTTGCTGATGCGCTACAATTGGGACGCCGCCGCCGAAGCACTCGCGCAGCTACATGGCACGGAAGAAGGAAGTCCCTACGATTTTGGCGGAAATGCCTTGTTTCCCGAATTGATTATACCGCCCGACAGTGGGATGGCCGACAGTCAAGCAGCGGCGGATACACAACCGGAGCCTGATGGGCAACCGGAGCCTGATGGGCAACCGGACCAGACTGGCGAAGCGGTAGCACAGGTGGACCTGCCCCCGGACTCGGACACGACGGCTGAGTCGGCCGCCGCGCAATCCGCCGCAGGAAGGGATAGCGCCAGATTCTGGTGCGGTGAATTCCACAGCAGGACTCGAAGAATCGCCAGAGCAGCAGACGCAGAAGATCGCCATGACGGCACCTCTCGACCGGCAGCAGTCGGCGGCGTCTGACGCGTCGAGTGACGGGGAGCAGACTTCCTCGTTTCGCGGCATGCTGTGGGTAGGCGCCGGCCTGATCGGTGCGCTGGTCGTGCTGTTTGGCGCCACGTTCGTGGTGCTGCGTCCGAAGTAAATGGCGGCCCCGCGATCTAACGGTCCTCCATTCTTCTATCGCTGTGGCGCGCTTTGCCCAAAGACCGCTGACGCCGCGCTCGAATTCCCAGTCGCCCGTTTATTGGGTACACTGCACGTCGGTGACCAGTGCAAACCAGGCGGCAAACACGACCCCATACGACGCGGTATCATGATCCACTTTGACAACGTCTCGAAAGTCTACTCGACGCGACGCGGCGACGTGCGGGCACTCGACGCGGTGACGCTCGCCATCGACAAGGGACGTTACGCGGCGGTGTGGGGACCGAGCGGATGTGGAAAATCGACTTTATTGTCGCTCGTCGGTGGCCTGGCACTCCCCACGTCGGGGACCGTCACCGTGGACGGTTTCGTGGTGTCGAAAGCTTCGTCGGCCCGGCGGGCGCAATTCCGCAGCACGGACGTCGGATATGTCTTTCAGATGTTCCACTTGATGCCGTTTCTCACGGTCCGGGATAATGTGTTGGTGGCCGCACCAGGGGCCGCGGACAAGAATACCCGCAGTCGCGCGGAATCGTTGCTCGAACGACTGGGCCTTCAAGATCGCCTGCATCATCGGCCCGGTCAGTTGAGTGCCGGCGAGCGGCAGCGTGTGGCGCTGCAGCTCGTGCGTTGCTCAATCGCCCCAAGATCTTGCTGGCCGACGAGCCGACGGGAAATCTCGATCCCAGAAACGCTTCCGTTGTATTGGAGCAAATCGGCCAGTTTCACGAAGAAGGTGGTACCGTCCTGCTGGTCACGCACGAACAGCAGGCCGCTTCCCGAGCGCAAACGACGATCTTTCTGGAACAAGGCCGCCTGACTGAAGCGGCGAGTGTTCCCTAGCCGCCTGCAACCGGAGCGATCAGTACCATCTCATCCTCGTCGGCAAGTACGGCGTTCTCGTGCCGACCGACAGTCCCGAGATGCTTTCCGTTGAGCACCAACAGGCAACTGGACGACAACGATTCTTGCTGGCTCAACAACCGCGCGACTGCTTGCAGAGCGTCATCGATACGAGCATCCGCCGACAACTCCAACTCGGCCGGCAACTCGGCCGACGCGTCATAGCTGCGACCCATCATCGTGAAACGCAATTTCATATTCTCTTCGTCCTCTCACTCGGCAGACTTTGCGGCGGTTCCGCAGCAAGCACAATGCTCGTCACGTCGCAGGTCAATGTCATGAGTGCGGCCGTGGTAACCATCGTAAGTCAACAGCCGTCCCCACATCGGATGCCCGCATCCCGACAAGATCTTGATCGCCTCCAGAGCAGCCAGTGAGCCGATGGCGGACGAGATGGCGCCGACCACCGGAAACAACTCTTCGAAGGGTGGCGGATCGGGATAGACACACCGCAGGCAGGCGGTCGCATGGGGTTTGAGCACCATCAGAGTGCCCGTCATGCCCCACTGAGCCGCATCGATCAAGGGAATATTGTGCCGTACCGCCGCGGCGTTCAAAAGAAGTCGCTCCTCAAATGTGGGTGCGCACGAGAGAAAAATATCGCAACGTCGCGCCAGTTCATCCGCCTGAGAATCGTCCGGCTCGTGCCCGAGCGATTCCACTTCCACGAACCGGTTCATCGATCGCAGGTAGGCACCGAACTGAGGAGCTCGCGGTTGATCCAGGCCATCTTCCGAACCGAGTATCTGCCGGTTGAGATCGGGGGAAACAAGCGGACCACCGTGCGCGATGATCACGCGTCCCACACCGGCCAGGGCCAACATCAGGGAAGCCGGACCACCCATCCCGCCGACGCGCGTCACGAGTGCCACCGACTGCCCGAGTCGCACTTGACCCTCGCGCGACAAGACACCCGGCCCCAACTGCCGCGCGTACCGCTGTTGTTGCTCGACGCTCAGCTCCGCGGCTTTCGAAGCGCTGTCTGATTTTGCTGCCAACGATTCGACTCCGACCAACTTCGATGTGTCTTGCTCTGTCGCGTCCGACCGACAGGCTCGAATATAGCACACACAAGCCGGATCTACGAACCGCAGAGGGCGATGAACATGGCGCGCAGGCTTATCAGTGCACGCCCGGGTCCGGCGACGTATCGACCGCATCAAGTGAAACGGGGTCCTCCAGCGGCGAGACCGTCACGCTCCGCAAGATGCCTTGCCGCTCGACGAGCAATTCCACGGGGCCGTCCCCCTGGGTTATCAGTTGCCCGAACTCGTCACCGTCGGCGAACTTGTGTCCGGCGACAGCATAGACGCGATCCTTCAGGGCCAGGCCCGCTTGCTGAGCGGCCGAGCCGGGAACCACCTTGGTCAAGATCACCATGGCCGAATCTGCTCGATCCTCATCCCATGAGATGCCAATCCGAACAGGCTTGCCTGACAGATGGATCTCGACCTCAATCGGTTCCGGTTCCCCAGGACGCTGAATCACCGCCTGAGTGTCGCTCTCTGCCGCCAGCACGATCAGCCGAAAATGATCACCGCTCTCGACATCGCGGCCGTCGAATCGGACGATGCGATCCCCCGTCCTCAATTCGGCCACTTCGGCCGGCGAGCCGTGCGTCACGCTGGTCAACAACAGACCCGCCAAGTCATCTTCCCGACTCCACGATACGCCCAATCGCGGTGGAGAGGGGGGGGCGGTCCGTTCAAATTGGGACCGCGTGTAGTTCGTTTCCTGACGAGCCTGTGACCGAAAAGGCGCGCAACTGCTCTGCTTCGGCCGCTTCATGGATAATGCGAAACAACAGTTGCGAGACCGCTTGCATCCCCTCACGATTAATTGTCTCCGGATCGTCGCTGGGACGATGGTAGTTTTCGTGCAATCCCGTGTGCAACATGAGAATCGGGATGTTGCGCTCAAAGAACGAATAATGGTCGCTGTTCGCCGTCACGTCCCACATGAAATCGAGCTGCAGACCAAAGCCGGAGTTCTGCTCGCTGACCAGTTGCCTGAGTCCCCGCGCGGTGCGGGCACCGTAGACTTCGACGCGTTGATTGTTCAGGCGTCCGATCATGTCGGAATTAAAAGCCAACACGACGTTGTTGAGCGAGACAGTGGGATACGCGACCCAGTGTTTCGAGCCGAGCAGGCCCTTCTCTTCGCCGTCCCAGAACGCGAACAGGATCGTGCGCCGCGGAGGCTGCGGCAGCATGGTGAACGCCTGCATGACCTCGATCAGCCCGGACGTGCCACTCGCATTGTCGTCGGCCCCATTGTGGATATAGCCGGTGGGGCCGAAGCTGTTGCGGGAGTTGCCATAGCCAACGTGGTCATAGTGTGCACCAAGGATGATGAACTCGTGTTTGAGTTTCGGGTCACGTCCCTCAATCATGCCCAACACATTGCGATATCCGGCGCCGAACGTCTGGAAGTAACCGCCGTCTTCACCCGCCGGCTGGATGTGATACTCTTCCAACAGCTGGACCAGGTATCCGCCCGCCGCTCGACCACCCCGGCTGCCCGCTTCGCGCCCTTCGAACGTGTCATCCGCCAAGACGTCGACATGGTGTCCCAGTTCCGGGGCCGTGATACTGTTGAGCGCCGCAGCCAAGGCCTGGTTTTCAGCGGCCGTGAGCGGTGATGCAGCACACAGAAGGCCCCACACAAACGACGCCGCAAGGACGCTGCAGAGGCCTGAACGGCGAAAGGTGCACATGAAACCAGCACTCCGAGGTGTATCATCAATGTCAGTGTGTGCGCGGCGCTCGATGCTCGAAAATCGTTGACACCCTGACCCTTGCCGTGCCGACGAGCGTCGAACTGCCTATGCGGGATTATGCACGCCGGGTGGATCAAACTGGCACAAACTGCTGAGGGAAATCGCCAGCCGATCTTCTCGCAGCAGCAGTCTCAGTCGTTCCACGGAAAAACGAGCACGTCGAGTGAAAACCGAGCTGCGGCATGGCTTGCTTCAACCACCCCGCAAGTTCGGTGAACGAACCCGGCTAATGGCCAAATATAGCTCAAGAACGGGGCCTTTGGCCACCTGCCGCGAGAAACAGGCGGGCCAGGACCGGAGATTCACCAGCAGCGCTGCAGCGTGTTGCGAATTGGACACCTGGTGGCGAAATGGATCTTCGGTGCGGCGCGGCTGATGCGGAAATCCCACGCGATCGATGCCCAGATCGAGATCTTGGCACTTTCGCGCTGCGACTAAAGGTCGCCGTGTCAGTGCCGGCTCTTGCCCCCAAGAGACGGCCGCCACTCCGACACTCTTATGACGTGTCACATTCGGATTAGATCGCCTCGGATTCAGAAACGACGTCACGCGCGGACTCAAGGGACAGAAATTCCATTCCTTGAGGTACCTCTGCGACACGTGGCCATGGGACGGCGAACGGCGTGACACCCACGGCGAAAAATCAAGTGGGCCAGCGTCTGCGGCCGAGGGCGGCAAGCAGGCCCACTGCGCCAACTGCAGACCAAAGCAAAATGGCTGACGGTTCAGGCACCGCCTTCCACGTCCCTACCTTGCTAGTGGAGCCGTATTCAACGCCAATAATGGCCACGTCATAACCGAATTGCGCGATCGGAGAAGTCCCAATGTCGATCTCGTCCAAAATGGTGACTACGCCGAGATCCCACTGAGCGAGGTTTGCCTCTGCGTCAAAGTCGAAGGTCCCCTGGAACATAACCCCGTTGTCGCTGTCAATGATCAGCGGTCCAGCCGTGAAGCTGAAGAACTCCACATCCCCCATGCCCAATGCTCCGTTGGGTCCCGGTTCCGTCGAGAATTGGACGTATCCGGACACGAAGTCCTCCGTGGTAAAAGCGGAACCGTCGATCTGGTCAAATGGGGTACCGGTGTAGGTATACATCCATTCCGCGTTTCCCCGCTGGGGAACAAGGAACATAGCCATCATTGCCGCAAAACAAAATACTCTGGCTGTCATTGGGCACCTCGGGGTTGACTCCGACCGGACATCGGTCTGCATTCCGCACCACAACACTCGCCGCACTCGCACCAGCAACTTGCTGCAGAGCTACGGTCCATCTGCCATCGCAAGTAGAAACGACGAAAACGTCACAAAGTCTATACTTTTTAGCTAGATGGTCAACCCCCAGACGAACCAATTTGCGCCGGTGTAGCTCACTCGCGGGATTTTCGGTGTTGTGCGGCGTGAGGCTGATGTGCGGCGGGCAACCAGAAGCAGGTGGTAGGCGATTAGATTGCTCCGAGAGGAGCGTGCGTCAGGTCCCCATGCTCGAAAACGTGGTCGACACTACGTGCCCAGAAATCGTCGGTCCCGTACGTATCCTCGTCACTGCTGAGTGACTCCATCGCGAGAGGCGGGTTGAAGACGGCGCGAGACGCGGCGGTGAATTGGATATCCGTGTGCGTTGACGCCGAGCTTTGGGAAAGAGAGTGTGTTTGCAGCAGTGAGTCCTTCGGGACTTCCGCCGCATCCGTCGGCAAGTCCGCGCCATCCTGCAACGGAGAAAGTCCCCACAGATCCGGCGACATTTCTGAATTGACCGTAAGCAAGTGATCAGGATTTCCATTCGATGCGGGGACCTGAGACTGCTGCAACTCCAGTGTCCGTTCCTCGTTCAGGGCATTGATCACCAGCAGCAGGTCAAGCGGCGACAGATACCCATCGCCGCTGACATCCACCCGGGAGTTGGCTTCTTCGCCTTCTCCGTCGAGACTGTCGGAAACCGTGGTTGTGGACATCGTTCATAAGCAGTAGCAAGTCTCTCGGAGTAACCTGGCCGTCTCCACTCACATCGCAAGCGTCGTCCGACTTCACTTCGCCTGACAGAAACTCGAGCATCGGAGAGGAATTCAGAGTTACCGTTTCGGTCAAAATTGGCCGATTTATGCTGGTTCGCATGACATCCCGCTGATCCGGGACCGTGCCTTCCAGCACCGTGCCTTGGCCACCAAAAAATTCCGCCTGGTTCGCGGTCAGCAGCAGACGCTGCTGAAGCGATTCGATCGTCAACGCGCAGTTTGGTGAATCGAGTACTCATGGTTTTTCCGCCTCCAAAGAGTAGATGCGGAAACCGATCGAGGATCGGACGAGAAAGAATCGGAGAAACTCGAGCCGCTTGGCTGACACCGCTTCACGGTCCATTTACTGCGGCGGCATGAGAGAGAGCTAGTGCGCCATCCGAGTTCACTGACAGGTGCGTTGCTGGCGAAGTGCCAATTTCTGGACAATCAACCAGGCTTTGGGAACGAGCATCGCCCGGAAACCAGCGCGCACGCTCTCAACATGCCCATTTTCGCATCCTCGTTCATCGTCCAAATCGGCCATCCTAAACTGACGTCGGACGCAGGCCAAATGACGCAAGTCCTTAACAGCAAACGACGACGGAATTATTCGGAGGTACAACCGTGCCAACGCGACCCAATCGTCACCTCCCGGCACATCCGCCAAATACCGAAATAGCGGCGCCTGCCCCGGAACGTCTTGGCCAACCGCTCGGATGTGTGAATGGGTGAAAGTGGAAGGGTGTCGTAAGGCATCTTGGGCTTGCTAACCGATGATGAATCATTAGACTTGGGCATAATCGGGCAATCGGCGTGCGGACCCGTGTCCGCCCCTTGTTCACGGCCGGTCGAGGCAGCATGCTAGGGCGCAAAGCGGCCTACCTGTTGTGAAAACGGGTATTCCACCTACGGGAGCTTGAAAGAGCCGAACAGACTAGTGCTTTGTTACAGCTCAATTTTAGGATGAGCGACGCGATTGGTTCCGTGATTCGTCGGACCAATCGATGCGGCGACCCTAATTCCTAGCTGTAACAAAGCACTAGATTCATAGAATACGCTGAAGTGAGAACTTACGATCTCGGAGAGGTGGCTGAGTGGTCGAAAGCGCGGGTTTGCTAAATCCGTGACCGGGAAACTGGTCCGCAGGTTCGAATCCTGTCCTCTCCGCTCTGATGGGAAGCCGTCATCCTAAGTGGTTGGCGGCTTTCGTTTTGCGCTGCGTTCATGTGAGTGCTCCTGGGAACTGTGCTGAGATTGCGCTGACTGGCCATCCGCTGGCAAGTCGTTCTGTGGACCATGGGGCGACTGCGACAGCCGCCGCATCGCGGCGTGAGACTGCTCGTCGGCCAGATGGAAATACCAATCCAGGATCTCGCGATCCCCACTTCGTCGTCACCAGTTTCACCAACCCCGCTGGAGAACGACGATGGCAACTCAGAATGAGATCCGTGAATCGATCACCAACCAGATCGTTGAACACCTCAAGGCCGGAAACGTTGCGCCATGGCGTCGGCCTTGGGCTTTGGACCGGAATGCAGGCCACCCAGCCAATGTATTGAGCAAAAAGGGTTACCGAGGGATTAACCCGCTACTGTTGGCAATATCCTCGATGAAACACGGCTTCCAATCCCGTCATTGGGGTACGTTTCGACAATGGTCGGATTTGGGTGGCCGCATCATGCGTCGGCCCCACAATGTTGCTCGTGGACAGTGGGGTACAGCCATTGTTTTCTGGCGCAATGTGACCAAGACAGAAACGGATGCCAGAGGCGAAGAGCAGGAGACGACGTATTTTTTCGTAAAAACCTATACCGTCTTCAACATCGATCAGGTCGAAGGTGATCCCCTACTTCGGCATCGGATTCTCGCCAGGCTCCTCGGTATACGGCTTACCGGCTCTGTAGAGGTCAAGGCGGGACTGGAAATCGGTCACCTCCTGATCGTTGGCCATGTCCGTCGCTTTCTGTTGCCGCTTGACGGCGTTCTCGAAGTCACCTGCTTCGGCGTAAGCGGCAGCGAGATTGTCAATTGTGCAGTGCGCAGTCCAGTATATGCGACGTGGATGTCAAGCACCGTGATATTTCAACTCTCTTGTCGCCGGTTAAAATTAAGAGAGTGGATGTCGTCTATCCCAAAAGGAGGTTCCCATGGCATTCCTGGAAATCCGTGTTCCGACCGCAATTGCTTTGGTCCTCATCGTCCTAGGGCTACCGGCTTCAGGTGCTTTCCTGCTTTTTGGAGTAGACACGCTGATACACCCGGAGAGCGGAGCCGACCTTGTACCATCGCTCGTGTTATGCGGTCTGGGTGTGTTCCTACTGGTGATGGCCATCGCCGCCTTCCGGGGAATCCTCCACCGCAAACGGAATTCCCGAACCGATTAGCCCAATTGCTGGATGGTTGTATTCACGATTTCTCAAAGACAAGAAACTCTTGGTACGGCAGGAGATCCGGTTCGTCTCGCTTCAGGGCGAAACCAGCTTCTTTGCAGAGCCGCAGTACCTCCTTCTTCGGCACTTTGATTTCCTCCGGTGGCCCCTCTGGTAGTTCGCCCTCTTGGAAATCGATCAGAACGAGCTTCGCCCCACTCTGCATCTGGGAGTGAATGTCTTCAGCCACTCTGCCTTCTGGCGAACGTGAAGCAGAACGTCACAGACGAAGACACAATCGGCATCTGACGGCAATCCCGGATCGTCAGGCTTCCCAACCTGTGCTCGGACGTTGGGCCACTCTCCGGTCAACACCTTCCTGTGGACATGACGAACCATCTCAGGCTGACTGTCGATAGCTATCACCTTCCCTTTGGGCACCGCTTTCGACAACCGGAACGTGAAGTAACCCGATCCAGATCCGAGATCGACGACGGATTCCGTTCCCTTGAGCCCCAGCGCCTTCACGACGGCTTCCGGCTTCTGCCATTTGGCTCGATCTGCACGTTCAAGGAACTTGATGTAATCCTCGACTTCCTCGAACGGCTTGAGCTTTGTCTTGTCGATACCAGCCTTCCTCAGCGGACACTCGATGGGCGGAAGGTCTTCGGCAGTCACCATGCTCGAAAACACGATGAGTGACACGAGGTAGAGGGCCAAGAGCCAAGTGCGCCGCAGTCGGATTTGCAGAACCATCGGAGTTCGTCCTTTCTGAATTAGCTTCTGTCGCATCGCACCACCTTGAGTCAACTCTTGATGTCAAGCACGGGTGTGTCCGGGAAGGCGTCGATGCTTTCGATCTCGATCACATTGTCCTTAACGGAAATGATCTTACATCGGGTCATGGCAATCAAGTTGGGGCGGACGGGCGAATGCGTGGCAAATACGCCGGTCAATGGATTGTCCGGGTTGCCCCGTGGGTGTACTTGAAGGATGGCCCGTTTCTCTGGTGTGTCGTTCTTGTCAAACCACCACAGAACCCAGATCTCTGACTGCTTCTCCATCCGCAACAGACCGGGCTCGTACTTCTTCTCCAGGACAATCGTGGTCTTGTCATCCGTCTTCCTGACGTAGCCAATTGGATGAACCTTGAATTCCTTCGGTGTCTCTTCGTCGTCACCGAGTGACACGGTGCAGACGGCAGCGAGTAGAGCGAAAGATGTGGCAGCAATCAGAATTGTCAAGGTCGTTCGCATCTTGAAAACTCCATCGAATGGACTGCGTGATCATGAGAAATAGTCACAGTTGGTAGGTCTTCCCGGCTTCCAGCACCGTTGTCTCCGCTTCAAGCTCTTGGCACAGTCGGTCCAATGCCAACAGTGGCCACATCAGCGGCGACATTCGTGAGATCATCGTTGTGCCCTCCAATAATTCAGCAGAATCCGTGCTTGACGATATGCCCATATGGGCATAATATCAATTATCGAAACAAGGAGCAACCGTATATGCCACGACCGAAACAGTGCCGACGTGTCTGCCTGTCGCCGGATTGCACGTACTTCAAGCCTGCCGGTGTACCCACGAGCACCCTCGAAGAGGTGGTGCTTGCCGTGGACGAACTGGAGGCGATGCGATTGGTGGATGTCGATGGGCTCTATTACGAGCGGGCTGCCGAACAGATGGGCGTGTCACGCCGCACGTTCGGCAGGATCATCGACTCGGCACGAAAGAAAGTGGCTCAAGCATTGATACAGGGCATGGCCCTACGAATTGAAGGAGGAGTGATTGAGATGGCCGAACAACGAACATTCAGATGTGGCGACTGCGAACATGAGTGGCAGTTGCCCTTTGGCACAGGGCGACCGAACGATTGTCCCCAGTGTCAGAGCAAGAATTTCCGCCGAGCGGAAGAGGAACGAGGCCGCAGAGGCAGAGAAGGAAAGGGGCAAGGCGGTTCCAGTGATGGAGCCGCTGCCTCGGTCGGCGGCGTCCCAAAAGGCGAAACAGAGACCGCAGCCGAATCAGGCCGGGGCCGACAGCGGAGACGTAGGCGTGGAGGCGCATCGACTTGACCTGAGTTCAGACCACAAGCCGATTCGGCAATTCGTCAAAACAGTAACCACCATTACACACGGAGAAGGAAAGCACGAATGGAAAGCACACATGAAGCACCGGTCGCACTCGCTGAAACACAAGCCACACGGATTCCCTTGATTGGCGAACCGGCCCCGGCATTCGAGGCGGTAACAACGCAAGGTCCGATTCGGTTTCCTGATGACTACAAGGGCAAGTGGGTCATCCTGTTCAGCCACCCTGCGGATTTCACACCGGTCTGTACGACCGAGTTCATGACGTTCGCCACGTTGATGCCTCAGTTCGAAGCGTTGAACTGCAAGCTGATCGGACTGTCCATCGACAGCAACTTCAGCCACATCGCTTGGCTGCGAACGATCAAGGAGAAGATCAAGTACAAGGGAATGGAGAACGTCGAGGTTAAGCCCTATGTGCGACATTTCGACTGTCGAGAGGACGCCATTAGCGGCTGGGTCGAGAAGCACTTCGAGGAAGGCGCTCCACCACCCAGCGTGGTCGTCGAGCAGTTTTGATTTGCTCTGAACCAAGACCACCAACTACTGGCGGTCTCGTTCACGGAAAGAGTGCGAGGAAATGGCAAAACGGCCTCTGCTGCCAACTTGCACACAGCGTGTCAGGAAATGGATTGGAAGTATGGTCAGTTCAACAGGGCACTTCGACGACGCTGCTGCGGACTGGGACAGCGAACCGAGGCGAGTTGCCCTGATGAAGGCCATTGGGGAGGCAATTCTCCGAGAAACCAAACCAACCAACAACATGGATGTATTGGACTACGGTTGCGGAACAGGACTCATCGGGCTGTTCCTGCTTCCACACGTCCAGTCCGTGACCGGTGCCGACAACTCCACGGGTATGCTTGAAGTCTTACGGGGTAAGATCGCCAGCGATGAATTGGAGAACATGGAAGCTATCCAACTGAATCTTGAGCAGGATTCGCTTCCCAGCGTCCGGTATCACTTAATCACGGTCGGCATGGCCATGCATCATATTGCCGACACGGAGAGAGTCTTACGTGCCTTTCACGCACTGCTGCTGCCGGGTGGCACACTCTGCCTTGCCGACCTCGACACCGAGCCCGGCACGTTCCATCCTGCCGATATGGATGATATCGTACATCATCATGGATTCAATCGAGATCGACTCAAGCAGCAGTTGGCCGAGATTGGCTTTGCCGAGATGCAGGATATCACGGCATTGACGTTCAACAAGCCTGTCGAGGGACAGGGCGAGCAGGAGTTCTCTGTGTTTCTGATGCACGCAACTCGCCCTTGAGTGTCACCCTTGTCTGACGAGCAATAGAACGAGACCAAGCATTCTACGAGAGGAAGGAAATGCAGCTAGAAAACACAACTGAGAGAATCCTACAGCGGGCTCTTGATGGCTCAGCGCCGACGAAGAAGGAATGCGTACACTTGCTCGACCTTTCAGACGCATCGCTGGAAGCGAGAGCATTGATGGCCGTGGCCGACGCTGTATCTCGGCGTCGATTCGGCAACCAAGGGATGCTACTCGGGCAGATAGGAGTAGAGACGGCCCCGTGTCCCGGCAACTGCGGATTCTGCGTTTTCGGCGAAGAGCATACCACGTTCGAGAAAACTCGACTGACGAACGAAGAGGTCATCGACAGAGCCCGTTCCTTCGCAATGTCGGGTGACCTCTACGCCATCTTTCTGATGACGATGCACGAGTATTCCTTGGACGATTTGCTCTCGGTCATCGCCGATGTGCGTCAATCCATTCCTCGGCAAACTCAGATCGTCGTGAACATTGGAGACTTCGATCTTGGCCAGGGGAAGCTACTGAAAGAAGCTGGCGTCTGCGGAGCATATCATGTATGCCGTCTTCGAGAAGGCGTGGATACGGTCTTAGACCCCGAAGAACGCAAGAAGACTTTTAAGATCATTCGAGATGCAGGGCTTGATTTCTATTATTGCTGCGAGCCCATTGGCCCGGAGCATACGCCGGAAGAACTCGTAGAACAGATGTTCCTTGGTATTGAACATGGGTGCTTCCAACATGCGGCGATGCGACGAGTCTACGTGCCGAGCCTGCCGGTGAGCAGTCGAGGGCAGATTACCGAACTGCGGTTGGCCCAGGTCGTGGCGGTGGTTGCCCTTGCCACACTTGAATGCAAGGAAACCCGGAACGTCGCAGTGCATGAACCGAACCTGCTCGGTTTGGCAGCCGGTGCAAACGTGGTTTACGCCGAGACAGGTGCGAATCCTCGGGATATGGAACGTGACACATCCCAGAGTCGAGGGCTCGATATGGCTGCCGCAAGACGGATGCTCTATGAAGCTGGATTCGCTGCACTACAACGAGGCGACGAGACTTCCGTGTCACTTGGTCTTCCCTATTTGCTGGAAATGGACGCAGAGGCGAATCGTCAGGTCGTGGCCTGATACTACCAGTCGTTGTATCCAGTGCAATCATCGGCATCGCATCAGAGGTCTACTTGCTGAGGAGAATCATGACGATCCCTGCCAATTCAACTCTGTGGCTTCCCGAAGTGGAAGCCGTTCTGGAGCGACTGCACGTTCTCGCTGATGACGGTGACGAAGCACTTGGAGAGAAGGCCCGGTACGATCCAGCGTGGAAGGCGGCGAATTCCCAACAGAAGGCGACCATGCTTCAGGATGCACTATTGCCGGTGTCGAGGGATGCTGGTCGGTTCCTGTACGCAGTGACTCGTTCAATCTCTGCCAAACTTGTCGTTGAGTTCGGCACATCGTTTCCTGCGGTGGCTGGGGACGCAAACCTCCCCGGCAGGTTGCTGCCGACTTCGAGACCTTTACCACTCTCCTATTCAAGCAATTGCCGGAAACCGAATTGATCGTGTTGGCTCTCAAGCCAGCCCCCGTCCGTTGGAGCATCGTGGACAAGGTGCGCAAGACAAACGGTCTCCTGCGATCCAATGCAAACAAGGACCAGCGAATTACTTTCGTTGACGATTCATTCGATCTTCTTTTGGACAAGGACGGCATCCTACATCACGTATCGCACTGCAACGTCATTCTGTACGCATCACCGGGCAAAGAAGGATTCTACGAGAAACACGGATTCCGAAAGATGAAAACGGGCATGGCACGCTTCACGAAGAGCGAAGCAATGAGAGAAGGCGGATTCACGGAATGAGTTCGGCCCTATTCGGCCAAACTGCTTGGCGGCGGTTCTCCGCTGTTTGGCGAGTTGCCTGGACCGATGGACTTTGAGCACGTCAAAACGGAAGTAAGGCTCAATGCCATAGTTCAGAATCATTGCCGCCGACGAAGATGCCCTTGAACGCTATCGAGACAAACCATGCACATCGAACACGTTGCCATCTGGACTAAGGATCTTGAACGGCTCAGAGCATTCTATGAGTCGTACTTCGAAGCCCGGTCCGGTGAGAAGTACGTCAATCCAGCCAAGGGTTTTCAATCCTACTTCCTGCACTTCGCATCCGGCGACACGGCTGGAACTGATGTCGATGCCGTCGATCCCGCAAGCCAGAGGCGACATCGAGCAACAATTCATGGGGATCATCCACCTAGCGTTTGGGAGCCGTGGAGTGCCGCGGAGGTTGTTCGCCGCGATCCTCGACCGGATTTGGCGGATTCCGATCCATCCGCCAAGCGTCGTTGCGCTGCCTGGCTAACCCAAACGGCGAGTGTAATCCGAGTCTTCAGGGGAAGTTGCGCACCGAACGCTAATTCGAAGCCCATGGACGGGCCTTGTACCGTCTTTTGCGTACCAAGGCACGAAAAAAAATGCCATAAACTCTCCGCGGAATAGACACAGGGGGGAGGCGTAACTGATAAAATTGGGGGCGAACTGGACCGGGAGCGGTTCCCTGCTGATCCATCTGGGGAATCCCGGCTAAAGCGTCTGCTTTCAGGTGGTTGGGTTCACTTTGAGATTGCTTAGGCAAAAACTGAGGTAAGAACATGAGACAGCTGTTATGTAGGGTCGCGTTGTCGTTCTCAGTGATAGTGGCCACGGCGAGTACGGCTACTGCAGACATTCAATACGATATCATTCCGGTAGGTATCCTCAGTAGTTGGTCGATCGATGACGGGTTCATCGAAGTCGACAGTTTATCCACGTCCCTTGCGTTAGCGGATATTGGCGACTGGTCGGTCACGTACACGGCGATTGGCACTCAATACACCACGACGTCGAGCACGGGAGATGCCTTCCTCTGGGCTGTCGATGAGGTTCCGTTAGTTGCGAGTTCAACTGAATTGTATTTTGACTTCCAGGCTATTCAGCCGAATAACGATCCGGCTGGGCTGTTGTTCAACGACCCTACACTAGGCACGTGGGTGGGATGGTACCTCCACGGTGGCAGGGACCCGGGGTCAATCTACATTCAGGTCGAGAAGGGCGGAGTGGCCCAGTGGGCCGATTCCATAGTCCTTGGTGACAAGTTCGTTATAGCCACTCGGGCAGTCCCCGAGCCGTCTTCGTTGTTAATGTTGGCAATTGGTTCATGTGTGGCCGGAGTTGTCAGGTGGCGAAGAAAGAGATAGCAACAGTCATTGTTTCTCGTGTAAGCAAAGATGAACTGGCTCTGTGATGCGGTAGCTTACTGATAGAAGGGGTGCTGCAATACCTCGACTGTCCGGGCCTTGCTGTTTCTGTTCGGTTGATCGCCTCTCTTTCTGGCGACCGGACTTTATCTTCCATTCCGCTCGTGGTGAAATCCCCGCAGCGGTTGAGAGGCTCTTCAGTAAGACGGTTACAGAATCCTGACACTGCATTCTGATTTCATAATCACACGTGGTTTCTCCTCGCCGATACCATCAGTCTGCAAAACCGACCCAATCTACTTTGCCGCGCCCCCGCCACCAACCGCATTACTGTCGTGATTGTGGCAGGCCATTCGTCTTTTTTGCCAAAGAACAGAAGCATTGGTACGAGGAACTGGGTTTCGGACTTGAATCCGACTGCGTGCGATGTCGCGGATGTCGAAAGCAACAGCAGGGAATAGCTCGACAGCGTGAGCGATACGAGATTCTCTTCCATGTAGCAGACAGAACGGTTGACCAAAACATCGAGATGGCAGACTGTTGCCTTTCACTCATTGAGAATAAAGTGTTCACGGCGCGTCAGTGTGAGCGTGTTCGGATGCTCTTGAACTGAATTCCACCGGACGCTGATGTCCGCAACATTCCCAGATTTACGGATCTCGTGGCTCGGTGTCGAGCCGCTGAACGAGGAAACGAAGAATGAAGACACTTTCCTGAGCGAGCACCGAAGACTTTGCCAACAACGAGAAACGCTTACCGCGAGCGGAGCCAGTGCTCGTGACGGCTCGAAGCATCATCGAGTGCCAGCGAGTCCCAGACAGCACTGGCTCCGCTCGCGATTGACGACTCGTGGTGATCGATACGATTTGTGCGCTGGCTCAGGAAAGTGGCACCCGCTGTAGGAAACGCCGAAGTTAATGTGGAACCGTTCCTAGGACTGCCATCGCCATGACTGTCGTGAATTTCATGGCGCATCCTTTGGAGGCATAGCAGCTCTGAAGAAATACTACGGATCGGCGAAACAATAACTGGCAGATTTTTTCTTGCCCCTCACCTTCAGAGGCTGTCTGGCTGCTGAGTGGCAGCTAGCAGGGACGACGACGCTGTCTAGTTGTACAGCGCCATTTTGCAGCGATGGATGTGCGTAAACGCGTGTCTCCCTAACAGTCCCTCGCCACCGGGCTCGTCCCGGTGGTTCGACGTTTGGTGACTACTCTGGCAGCCGAAAAACGAACCTTCCTGGGTGGCCAAGATCGACGGTAGTTGTCAAACGCTCTACCACCGGGACCAGCCCGGTGGCGATAGAGCCCGTGCAAACAAGGCTTCAAGAGGATCTAAAAAGTGAAAGTGACGCTGTCCAACTAGATACGCGAAATACCGGGGCGCACTGGTGCGCGCGCGGTTTGAACAGCGACTAGCCCGACCCGCCCGCTTCCGCTGGGCTTGTCCCGGCGGAGCGACAACTGATCTGCTACCGCATGACCTCTGCTCCCCCACTCTCCTTCCCACTCGCTTCGCGAGTGGGAAGGAGAGTGGGGGAGCGGATTTTCGCCCTCCCCGGTAGCTGGCCAGTTGTGATTCCGACCGGGGCAAGCCCGGCGGAAATCGGAAAACACCGAAGTTATTTTTCCCCGGTTCCTTATCCTCTCCCCCGCTATTCGCTTCGCGGCGGGTGAGCAAGGGAGGCTTGTGGGGCGGTTCGGGGAGCTTGCCAGTCAGATTCACCCACGGCACAGGGCGGTGGGAGTCAAAGTCAAACAGTCGAAATACCAACTCGCTGTTTTCGCGCGGAAATTGGCCGCCGGCGTTCGGCCTCCTGAGAGTTTCTTCGTTTAGGAACATGCTGTCCGCGCAGTCTATCGAAGGCCCTAGACTACAGAAAGCCCGATCATGCCCCTTGAATGGTCGCTAAAACGAGCCTTTCTCCGAACGCTGGTCATCGCCCTGTTGTCCAGCGCGTTGGTCGGGATCTACACCTTCTTGTTCGGAGAATTTGGGAAGACCGAGGCCAAGATCCTGCTGACGACGCTGAGCATATCTTATTTCAGTGTCACGTCGCTGGCATGTGCCGCCACATTGGAGAGCAAAAGCGGGCGCTGGCCGGCAATGACCGGGCTGGTTGTTAGCCTGCTTGGTTTCCTCCTCTTCATGCCCGGTATTTGGGCCGAGTGGTGGGATTCGGAGGCGATTGCCAAATCGATGGTGATTCTTTCCATTTTCGCCTTTTCGTTGGCACAAATCTGTCTTTTGACCCTCGTTCCGCTGCAGCGATCCGTTCGATGGATATTCTTTGCCACGGCCATCGTCATTCTTGCATTGGCCACACTCGGCTCTGGGATGATCGTATTCGAGGAAGATGACGAGTGGCTGCTCCGTGCTATGGGTGTGCTGGGGATTCTCGATGGGTGTGGTTCGCTTTTGATTCCAGTGTTGTTCAAGTTGGGTGGCAAAGCCGCTGCGGCCTCCGACAAATCGTGGCTGGATCACATCGAGTTGACATGCCCACGCTGTGGTCATCGTGCCGCATATCCCGTGGGCACCCTTCATTGCACCCAGTGCTCTTTGGCGATCAAGGTGGAGATCGACCCGAAAGCGAAGCATCTTCCGTCCAAGGCTTGAGCCGACGGGCGGCGATTTCCGGCCCCCGCGAGCCAAGACTCGTTGGCAGTGAAAGCGCACCGCCCTGTCCGTATTCCCCATGCTATGCCATCTGTTACAATGTCCGACGCAGCCGCATGATCGGAGATTGCTCAATGCCGGCAGTTTTCGGGCACTGCGCGACAACTTGACCTCGGCTCTGGCCGCGTACGACCGAAGGAGTTTTCCTGATGGTTTATCCCTCGCTGCCCAGGTACCGATACATGGTGAACGCATTGGACGTCATCACGTCCGTGAGTCCGCTGTGGCTCGCATTTGCCCGCGAAAACGGAGCACCGGAACTTACGCAGGAGGCTGTGACCGGGCGCCGGTTGTGGGACTTCATTGACGGTCACGAAACCAACCAGCTTTACCAGACGATACTCCATCGAGTTCGGACTGCGCGCCGCTCATCATCGTGCCGTTTCGCTGCGACTCGCCAACGCTGCGTCGCTACATGCGGCTGGAGATTTCTTGCCAACCGCACGACGGCGTCCAGTTCGATGGCATTCTCGAGCGGGTCGAGCCGACCGAGCGGCTCAACCTCTTGGAGCGCAACTTCCCCCGTTCGCGCGATGCGTTGACACTCTGCAGCTGTTGCAGGCGGGCGTTGGTCGAGCCAAATGGGTGGCTGGACATTGAGGACGCCGCGGCGCGGCTGCACCTGCTCGAGGAGGAGCGGGCCCCACAGCTCCGTCACACGCTCTGCCCCGACTGCCGAGCCTCTGCCCAGATCACGCCGCTACCCGGCAATGCATAGAAGCTCCCCCCAACATCGTCGCGTCGGCATCGCCCACCACGATCGCTGAGTCTGAAACCAGATCCTGAATTGCCAGCGCTAGAACTAGAAACGAGCCGTAACATCTTGTTCGTAGTAATTTCTTTGGAGCGACCCAGGAAGGCCGAGCATTCTGCTCGCACCATGAAGCGAATGATCGGCGTCATCCTGCTGGTGTTTGTCGCCTGTTGGGGAAAATCGCCCAGAGCCGCTCCACCTGACACACCCATTGCGCCCCAGGGGAACGTATTGACATTGGCGACGCCAGACGGCGTTCGTTTCGGCATTTGGGGTACGAACGTCGGCTATCCCGCGCCAACCCTGTTCGTGTTTTCCGCGACGATCGAGGAATCTCTGGGAGACCCCTATTACCGGCAGTGTGGCAATGCGCTCGCCGCGAAGGGATTCCTGTGCGTATCACTCGATCTGCCTGGTCATGGCTTGGACCAACGCCATGACGAACCCAGGGGACTGGAGGCCTGGCGTTTTCGCAGCGATCGCGGCGAGGATTTCGTCACACCCTTCACTCAGCAGGCGCGGGGGGTTCTGAGTTACCTGATTCAGGCGGGTTACAGCGATCCCGAACGCGTTGCCGCGTGTGGCACATCGCGCGGTGGATTCATGGCACTGCAGATGGCCGCCGTCGAGCCGCGTATCCGAGCCACTGCGTGCTTTGCGCCCGTTACCGCGCTGCCGGCACTCCGCGAGTTTCGTGGTGCGACGAACGGCGAGCACGTTGACGCGCTATCGCTGGCTACGAGAGCTGAAGCACTGGCCGGCCGAGCTCTTTGGCTGGTCATAGGAGATCGAGATGAACGGGTCGGCACGGACCATGCCATTGCCTTTGCTCGGCGCGTCACCAGGCTGTCGCTCGCGAAAGGGCAACCCGCCGATGTGACCCTGCTCGTGCTTCCCGAACCGAAAGGTCACACCACACCCGCGCAGCGCCCGTGTTGGCTGCCGTCTGGATCGCGGAGAAGCTGAAGTGAACGCACGCACCACAAAGGCACATTCTGGGAGACGACTCATGAAGCGAGTGCCGACCGCCCTTCTTGCCGCATTCGCACTTGTTACTGTGCTGCTTCCACGAACGGTCCACAGGCCCGAACCGGCCTTTTTCCTGCCCGAATCTGGTAGCATCTGATCCGTGCAACAAGTTACAATGCCAAGGATGGCGCGCGCCACAATGTGAGTACGGCGCGGCGTGCGTGAAGCTCAAGAGATATTGTCACAAGCCGGCCTGCCCGATGGGGATCTCTTGCGGGCAGGCTATCGGCGTTCTGTTCCACGACCGGGAGGTTCCATAGCGATGAAGAATCAGGTGACACGACGTGGTTTCGTTCGGATGGCGGCAGCTGGTTCTGTCGCGTTGTCGTGGCTGGGAGCGCGGCGAGCACCGATGGTGATCGCCAGCGAGGGCGACAAACCCGCCTTGCTGGGAGGCGCCCGTCGCACACGGGTGGCTGGCCCCGATGGCCTGAGTGGCGTGAGTCGTGGGAGCCCGAGATTCTCAAGATTTTGCGCAGCGGCCGCTGGTACCGCGGCGGCGGCGGCGGAAAGGTGCCGGAGTTCGAGGCCGGCTACGCCAAGCTGCTGGGTGCCAAGCGTTGTCTGGCCACGGCGAGCGGCACCACGGCGCTGATCACCAGCCTGCATGTCATGGGCGTGGACGCGGGCGATGAAGTGATCGTTTCGCCCTACACATTCATCGCGACTTACAACGCGATCCTGATGCACAAGGCTCTGCCCGTGTTCGCCGACACCGACCCGGCCACATTGACAATGGACCCGGCGTCGATCGAGAGCCGGATCACGGATCGGACCCGCGTCATCCTGCCCGTGCACATCTACGGCATGCCGTGCGACATGGATCCGATCAACGCGATCGCGAAAAAACACGGGCTGGGCGTCGTCGAGGATGCCTGCCAGGCCTGGTTGGCCGAATACAAGGGCCGCATGTGCGGCACGCTGGGCGACCTGGGCTGCTTCAGTTTCCAGAATTCCAAACATATTCCCTCGGGCGAAGGGGGTGCCATCACCAGCGACAGTGATGAACTGGTCGACCGCTGCGACGCCTTTCACAACTGCGGCCGCGCCACCGGCACTTTCCAAGGAAGTGGTTGCTTCACGCGTGGCAGCAATTTCCGGATGCAGCATTTTCAGGCCGCCATGCTCTTGCAGCAGTTCGACAAGTTGGTTAAAGAAACCGAGATCCGGCGGCAGAATGCCGACTATCTGAGCGCCGGGCTGAAGGAGATCCCAGGCATCACTCCCGCCCGCTTGCCGGAGAACAGCCGGGCAGTGTGGCATCTGTACCCGCTGCGGTACGATGCCAAACACTTCCACGGACTTTCGCGAGCCGGCTTTATGCGGGCGCTCGGCGCCGAGGGAGTTCCCTGCAGCGACGGCTATCATGAGCAGTACAACGACGGCTTGCTCGACGAAGCGATCGCCTCGCGCGGCTTCCAGCGCCTGTTTGGCGAGAAGCGACTGAAGGACTATCGCGACAGCTTTGCAGGAACTGCCCGGCAACCGTCAAGTCTGTGAGACGACGGTCGGTCTGTTCCAAAACCTGTTCTTGGCCCAGCGCAGTGACATGGACCACATCATCGAAGCTATCCGGAAGATACAGACCCACAGCGAAGCGTTGGTGAAAGCCGTGTGACGAGCCGGTTGTCGACGATCCGCAGTTAACGCCACAGCTTGCAAGGTGCGTCGAACGCCCTGCCCAAGGTGGTTTGCTGGCGGCAACAAAATGCGAACTGACCTCACGTAACGTGCGGTGCGCGCGCCATGCGAAACGGGCATCGTCGTCGCAAAGGAAAAGAAAGGTGCCATGCTGGGCTGTCAAAAAATATCGCATTTCAACGCCGAAATGTCCTCTGCCAATCTGTGTTTTCGGGTCCGCCTGTTCAACTCCCTCCAACATGCGGCCCAGCGGGGCCGCGTTATTCCAGCCCAGGCCGCAGGTCGCGAGGCCCTCCCTCGAAAACCCACTCGTTGATGGGGCGAGGTAGATCCGCGTACAGACATCCCTCGACCGCACTCCAAGATGCTGACCATGAAAACGTGAAAGACTTCGAGATCTGGTCAAAGTCAACGTGAACGTGGGCTCCGATCCAACACATCTGGCGAAGGAGTTGCTCGAATTCGTCGAGCCATTCGTGCCACCGATCCTCGAGGTAGTTATGCGATGCGGCAAAGTGAATGAGCTGCGTACGAAATGTCGCCGAGCGGTCACTGATTGCGAACATGCCTCGCGTTTTGTTAAGTTGAAGATGTCAAATTGCGAGGCTGGAACTCCAAGCGTCAGCCAGGAAGGCAGAATATAGCAGCTTCGGCCTCGTTTGCACTACGGCGCCCGTGCGACGACTCTCCCCGAAGCACTTCAGAAGTTTCCCGTTTTCGAGCTAGAGGCACAATCATGGCTACCGAAGTTCGTTGCCTGCCAGCCCTGATACTAATGGTTGCGCTGTTTGCCTCGCCACAGCTGTTCGCGACGGACCCCGAGGGCGCGGCGTTCGGCGACGTCCCGCAACTACGTTTTCGGACCGATTTGATTGCCTTTCCCGACCCCTGGTCGTTCTTGCTCGGCCATAGCGGCATCATCCTGGTCAGCGACCAGCAACTAATCGACTTGGCGAGCGATCCGGACAAGTCGGTGAACACGTCGCTTACGAGCACGCCCCGTATGGATACACTGCGTCAGATCTGCGAGCGAGCGCAAGCGCGAGGTCACCGCACGCTGGCCATCGCGTTCGACTATTTTTGGGCCCAATACCGCACGGAGACCAGAGATGTGCCTCGTCGCCTGTGGCCCGATACGGACCGCTACATCGAACTCATCGGCCAGATCAGTCAATTTGCCGGCCAATACGGACTGGGTATCGAACTGAGCCTGCTCAGCCCGCTGGAGATCGGACATGGATACCGCGACAAGACCGGCGAGACGGGTCGTTGGATGCAATACCGCGAGGGCCTGCGTGATCCCCGGACAGGCGCTTACAGCGTCCAGCTCTGGCGCCAACTGACCTGGGCCAACAACAAGGGGACGATCCATCTCGACGATGCGGGCGTGCGTGTCTTCGCCTTCCGTGAACGACGGGTTCCGGGAACGCCCTATTACGTTGTCGACCCCGACGAGATCGTCGAAGTCACCGAGACGGCCCAGGTTGAGATTTACAGCGACTTACGAACGGGCCGGAAGCTGACAGGCGAAATCGGCGAGGACCCTGCGGACTTGGGGGGGTATACGGCGGAGCGTGTCCGCGTGCACGGCACGGGCCGGGACAACGTCGGCCCGTTAGATCGCGTGCTCGTCGTCCAACAATACACGACGCCGGAAATGGATTACTTCAGCGAATCCGCTCGCCCCTTCCTGCACGAACTCGTCGACCGGTACTCTGACGCCGGAGTGCATTTCAACGCCATCTATGCCGACGAGACGCACATCCAGGGCGATTGGACTTACTTCAGCCATCACGACCACAACGAATACGCACTGCGCTATGTGAGCCCCGGATTGGAGCGGATGTTCGCCGACGAGTTCGGCGCGCAGTACACGGATTTCGCCAAATGGCTCGTCTATTTCACCCGCGGTCAACACGATACGGCCAACGATCTGACGGCAACGGAGGGGGCCATGCACGTTCTGGGTCCGGGGCCCGCGGACATTCACCGCACAGCTCTTTTGCGGGCCCGCTACTACGAATTGCTGCAGAATCACGTGGTCGAATTGTTCGCCGATACCAAGCAATATCTTGAGCAACGCATGGGCCATCAGATTCACTCGCGAGCCCATGCGACCTGGGCCGAGAGCCCGACGATCGATCTCTACGAAGCCGGGCAGCGCAACGTCTACGCCGAGAAGTACGAATACACGTCCAGTTTCATCTGGTCCAATACGGTGCACCAAGCCGCCTCGGCCTGTCACGACTATTTCAAGTGGGGTGAGTTCCTGCACGGCACCGGTAACGACACGGCCGAATGCGGCTGGCTGGACCGCAACTACTGGGGCTTTGCACTCGCCAGCTCGCTGGGAGTGCTCAACCGCGTGCGCAATGCCTACGCCGCGCACTGGGGCATGCCGGCGGAGGTCTCGCGGCGGTGCGCGGCGTTGAGCGATGCGTGGGGAACCTGGGCCAGTTCGCACTTTGGAATGGTGCAGAACATGGAACACCGCGAGGTCGAAGTACTCATGCTCTACCCGCTCGATCTGGTCGCGGTCGACGAGCGTTTTGGGAGCTGGATGACACAGTATGCTTATGCCAACTGGATCACACAGGCCAAGCTGCTCGAGGAGGGGCGAGTCGTTGACGGTCTGCTCGAGGTGGCGGGGCGGCGCTACAGCACGCTGGTTGCCACGTTTGAGCCGTTCCCGCAGCCGGCACTGCTGGCCCTGATGGACGAGATGGCTCGCGCAGGCGGCCGTATTGTCTGGAGCGGTCCACCGCCCCTGATCTGCCGCGATGATACCGACGCTCAGCGAACGTTGGATGGCGCTCTCTGGCGTGCGGTACCGGTCAACGGCGAGTGACGGTACGCGCGCCGCGGGTCGGCTGATCAAATTCTGCGCCGCGCTGGAAGGTATTGGGCCGATGACGATCCTGACTGACCTGTTGCCAGATCGAGTCTACGCTTTGGAACCGGTCGGGGATACGCAGGCCGTTGCCTTGATGAAGGGGAGAATCGTTGGCACGCAGCGACGGTTGGAGGGCGGTGGTACCGTCACGTGCCTTGGTTTCCGACCACGCGACGACCAATCTGGAACCATGGGCTATGACGAACGCCACTGGTTCGACATCCTTCAAACACTGGGCTGCTACGCACCGACCGGCCGGTTCGCGGACGGCAACGACAACACGGAGCACGTGTCGCGCGTCACTGGGTACTTTGCAGCGCGATTTCCCAACGGGACAGTCAGTCTCGCGCCGCATCTGCGCGACGTCGAGGAGAATTGGCCTGGTGGATTCCATCGCGACCGCGACGCGGATGCCCGGATCGTTCAACAACTGGACCTGCCGAGCGAAGCGCTCGAGCTGGACGATTTCCACGTGAACGGGCACACCATTTGTTACCGGGGAAATCGAGCTGTTGCCTTTCGAGTTGACGAGTCGGGTACGTTGGTCGGCTTTGCAGGACACGGTTGTGAGCGGATTACCATTGATGGACACGAGACGGTCTTTGCCGACCGTCCAATGCTGTCGGTGGCCTGGGCGCCCGTTCCCGACGATCGTCGTGTGGAAGACGGTGCCGCGCTGCAGGTTCACGCGCTGGGCGAAGGCGAGCTGCGGATCCCCGCCCCACAGTTGACAACAGCGGCGGTGTTCTGTGAAGGCAAAACACCGGGTAGCCGCGGCGAGCGCGTCAACGCCCAGGTGAAAGCGGGGCGGCTGGTCTTTTCAGTAATGGGAGGCGGTTGGTACTACGTGGTGTCCGAGGACCAATAATGATAGGCGGCGCTCTGCGAAGCACCGGCCGAGCGGATGGACTGAGCTTCAAAGTCTGATGAATTTCAGCAGTACTCAACGTTGTTTCTGACAAAGCATTAGATCTGCCGCAGGTCGCGAGGCCCTCCTTCGAAAACCCACTCGTTGATGGGGCGAGGTGGATCCGCGTACAGACACCCCTCGACCGCACTCCGAGGATGGAAGCGTCTAGGGAACTCGGTACACGTATACCTCGTGCATCTCACGTTCATAGCCGGGGTAGAGCCCTTTCGGCATTCCAAGCACGATCCGTTTTCCTCGATTGGACAACACCAGCATCTCACCGGCTTTGGCATCAAATGCGATGCCTTCAATCTCGCCGACATCTCGAAAACTGTGGAACGCCAATTCGTGGCTGACGTAGGCCGCCGTGGCTGTTTGGTCGGAACAGACCTTCCAGAGATTGTCCACCTCGTGCTCCTCTGCGTCGCCATCGTCAGCGGTGATAAAGAGGGACCCGTTGTAGACGGCGATTCCCTGCTGCCACTGCGGCACGGGTCGCAGGTGAAGCTTCCCTACGTAGCTGTTCTTGGCCAAATCGTACCGGTAAACATAGGCGCCGTTCACCCAATCAGTCATCCATACGAGACCGTTTTCCGTGTCCACCGCCAAGGCGCTCACTTCTACCTGGCCCGACTTTGGCTCCCAATGTATCGACCGCTGGTAATTCAACGTCTCGGTGTCGTAAATCGCGATCTGGATATCACGACCACGTCCGTCCTCGAACCACTCGATGCCGGCATAGAGCTTGCCGTCGTGCACGCTGATATCGCCTATGTGATTGGCCGCCTTCTCAAGTTGGGTGAAAGGGGCCTCGTTGGAACTGAGAAGACGACCGTCTGTCGAGTAGACGTAGAGCGCGGTAGTCCCACTGACGTAGTATCGTTTACCGTCCGTCGCAATCCCCTGGCGGCCCGCGACTTCAAAGACCCGTAGCAGTTCATAGGTTTTCGCTTCGCGCACCGGTGGATCGACGCCGCCCGTCGCTAGACTGGCCACAACTAAGGCGAGAATTGTGGACCGAAAGGTTGTCGAGTTGGTCATAGCGCGCCTCCTCTGTGCAGATTGTCCTGGGAGACGACCTTCACGTCAACAAGTTCAATGCGACGGCCCACTCTCACACGTCGGCAAATTGGTTCCCGGGGGATTGAGTGGCGATGATAATGGCGCCGGCGAACCAGTGTGAGCCCGCTAGTCGGCGCAGCCCCTTGAAGAGTGCTTAAATCACCGTATGATTCGCCAGAAAGTAGGTCCTGCTTACCGAGCGGGACCTGGCTGCGGTTGTCGGCGATCGCGACGGGGACGAAGTGGCAGATGATTTGCCGCTTCGAGGTCCCGTCCGGCAGCCGGGACCCACTTTCTCAGAGGTCTCTATTGGGCCCCGGCCTTGACATCCTTGTCGTCGCGGTCAGTTCATTTGCCCCCCATGCAGACAACGCTGCCGTCGGTGAGAGCCAGGAACAACTGCCCGCGGGCGGCCGCCATGCCGTCGAACACGGGCGGGGCCATCAGTTCGCAGCGTCCCAGTTCGGTACCGTCAGCGGCCGAGTAGGCCAACAGCAGCGCGCCCTGCCGCCCGGTCGCTGGTTCTGTCCGCCCCACCGCTTCCGCCGCGGGCCCGGCGGCAAACAGCGTGTCTCCGGCCTTGACCATGGCCCGGATCTGGATCGGCACCGATTGCGACCAGGCCGGATCCGACGCGTCACGACCGCGAGCGTACAGGTGGTAGGGAGCGTCCTGAAATTGGTTGGACCAATGGACGTTCTTGCGCGCGTATCCGTAGACGTGCGTGTCGTCGTAGAGCAGCAGCCGACCGTAGATCAGATTTCTGTCGCGACTGCTGCAGCCCGTGGCAATGGAAGAATTGGCCGCAAATACCCAGTAGGAGCGATGGGTCCAGGAATCGTCCAGAAAGTCCGTCAGGGTGAACAGATGCGGGACGCGTTCTTCCAGTTGGACCCCCGTCTTGGTGAACGGCAAGTCCCGCAGATAGACATGGTCGGCGTCCGCCACCAGTATATCCGAACGCGCGCCGGGCATTTGGTTCTGATTGTACTGAGCCGGTTGCCGCCCGGTCTCGGCGTCGGGACTGTAGAGATTGGTCACGGACAGATCTTTGCCGGTCTTCGGATCGAGACGGTACAGGTCGATGCCGCCATCCAGATAGGAAGACCTGCCGGCCGTGAAACAAGCCACATTGTCGTCCACAAGTACGCTCCCGTGAATCGGCCGGGCCGACTCAAGCTGTCCGTATGAAGACACGCGTTGCGCGTCACGAGCGCCCCGGAAACGCCACTCCAGCGTGCCGTCCGCCGCGTGCAGACTGTAGACACAGCCGTCGCGGCAGCCCAACAGGGCATGTCCATCGTGAATGGTGGGCGGGGAATCAATGCGCGCGTCGGTGACAAAACTCCACGTCGTCTCGCCCGAGGCGGCATCCAATGCCTGGAGTGTATGTTGATCGACGCTCGCCACAAAGACCTTGCCACAAGCCACGGTCGGAGCCGTGAGACGCCTGCTTAGTGGGACACGCCACTTGGCCTGCAGCTCCGCTGGCACACGACACGCGATGACGCCGCTGCGACGGGAATTGCCACGGTACGTGGGCCAGTCCTCCGCCTCGGGTGGTTCGCCCGACCGACCATAGGCGGGGCCTTTCTCCAGCTGAGGCAACGTTGCTTCGGCTTCTCCGCTACGCGTTTCGCGCACGGCCGCCATCGCGTTGAAACCGGTCAGCTTGGCCGTAATGTAGCAACCGCACGAATGAGGAGGCACATACAGGTAACCGTTGGCGGGCATGACGCCATAGCGGCAGACACCTCTGGCCCAGCTGTTCCACAGGTACTCGCCCGATTGCAGGTCGATGAACTCGGTACCGCGCCGCCCGCCCAGGATGTATCGCTCCGTCGCCTTGCTCACATAACAGCGGTGATGGTGCCCCGGATTCTCGGGGGCGACTTCCTTCACGATCTCGCCCGTGCGGAAATCGCGTTGGACGGCGAAGTAAGGTCCCCAGGGCGGGCCGGTGTGCTGGCGACCCGTGTCAAATGGCTTGAAGCCCCCGATCCAGACGGAGTCTTTCGTGATGAACACATCGCGGACAGACACCATAGTCGGGGGCTGGGTCCAGCGCACACTCCCGTCGTCGGGCGAGAGTAACGTCACCGCCTTTTTACTCCAACATACGAGTGCCGACTCACTTGCAGCTTGAGGAGCGTCACTCTTTTTCGACCAACGTGTTTGCCCACTCTTCAGCTCTCGGCAGGAAAGGACGCCGTTGCTGTGAAAGTAGACGCGATCGCCGCAGGCTCGCAGGCTCAGCGGCCTGAGCCCCGCGGCGTCCGCCCCAGTCAGTTTCCACAGCTCCGCGCCGCTGTCCGCATCCCGCGCCACGATGGACCGGCCGGCTCGGTTCTCAGCCTGTTTGAATGCCGCAATCAAGGGCTGGCCCGTTTCCCGTTCGTGCAAGGGCCCGCTGCGGCGGCGGGTCCAGTCCTGTAGCTTCTTGTATTCAGCCAGCTGCTGGTCTGTCATGGACTTGGTTGCCACGATCAGCACGCCATTGTGCCAGATGATCTCATCCGTCCCGTCCGTCCCCTCGATATTCCCTCACCAATTCGCCGGTCGCCGCGTCGAGAGCACTCACTGGCGCGTGGTAACCCAGGGTGACGTACACCCGCTCTCCCACCGCCACAAGCCGCCGCTGCAACTGAATCGGGGCCGACGTCCAGCCAGCCATGTGCGTGTACCACTGCTCGATCGGGCGTTTCCAGAGCAACGTGCCGTTGTGGGCATCCCGGGCTACCAGGTGCCAGTCGGCCGCTCCCTGCAAATTGCCAGTTGGTCCTTCATCCGCCAGGTAGAACATGCGTCCACCCGCAGAGACGACCGCGGCGATGCTGGAGGTGAACTCGTGGCTGCGCGTGTGCGCGGGGCCCGCCGTCCATTGAAGATAGCGCGGCGGGCCAACCAGGCTGTCATGGGATACGGGATTTCCCGTCGCGTCGTAAAGGTAATGCGTCCACTCGTCTACGCCTTGAGCAGCCGGTTTCACAAGTTTCGTCCATCCCGTGCTGTCCTTCACATACGCCACACCGCCCGGAACCAGCACGCGCATCATTTCCTGTTTCGGGATCTCACCGGGATCGTCTACGACCAGCAGGTTTACGAGATGGTCGACGTACGGCAGCGAGACACCACGCCAATGCATCACCGAGACAGGCCCGTACAACCCTTCTGAGCGGATGTGGGAACGCGCCTCGTCGACTTGAGCCGACTCGGCCGACAGGCCGTGCACCAGGTTCCGGCCGTTGCGCGACAAAGCCGCGGTCACCCGCCCATCGCCACATCCCACGTGCACGACGACGCCGCCGCGGAACTCTGTCGCGGCGAAGATCGCGTCCGCCTGCCGACGGGCCGCTGGTTCGATCGCGCCGGCTTCACTCGCAATTACGATTGGGAGCAGGACGGCGGCCAAGAGTGTTTTGTTGGTCACGATTCACTTCTCCTCCTTCGGGCTGTTCAGAACCGGTCAAACTCGTCCGCTCCGATATCAGGCTGCGAATCGCGTGGGCGACCGTCATAATCGTCCGTGATCTCCGGCAGCCGGATCGCGGCGTTCAGAGCCGCGACGGCCTGTGCCGTGATATGCAAGTCGCCCGCCGAGGGGTTGACGAAGTAATTGTCGAGGTCACCAGTAAGGTTGTTTTCCAGGCGAACCTCGCGCCCAGTCTTGTCACCTTCCGCGATGATCTCCCCCCGCACGAGATTGTTGGTAATGTGCACGTTCTTGTTTCTCGATCCGTATCGGATCCCACGCCCTGCACGCTCGCTACGCCAGATGGTATTGTTGTAGATCTTAGCGTCAGCGACCCACCACAGTTCAATACCGGCGTCGGGTCCCGGCACAATGAAGTTGTTGCGGCAAACGCCACCGCGCACGTGGAACTCGTCGTCATTGACACGCGAAGTGGACGCAGAAGGATTCCCCAAAGCAATGCCGCGATCGCAGTCCAGGATCAGGTTGCGCTCGACCGTCACGTTGCGGGATCGCACCCAGACGAAGATGGCCGCCCGCGCACTGCCAGTGCGGCCCCTGATGTTCTTGAAAACATTGTCACTGATGGTCCAGCCGTCGAGTGCCATCATGTCAATGGCACTGATATAGTTGCCGCCGAACAACCAGTCAGCCGGAGGTACCTTGGAGTTCTCGAAGTCGCAATAGCGTATGGAACCGCCCAGAGCGCATCCATCGCCACCGGAACCCTTCACGGCACGCGTGCCGATATTACGGAAATGGCAGTTGTAGATATGGATATTCTGGGGATGGTTCTCCGCTTCCACCTTGACCGCGTACGCGTGACAGTCGGAAAACGTGATGTCAGCCACCGTGATGTTCTCGCAATCCCCAATACGCAGAATATCGTCCCCCTTGTTTTCACTGTCCCAGCCAATGCCGCTCAGGACGACCTTCGTGGGGTCGCCCGACGCACTACGAATCACCACGTTCTTCTTGGCTCGCAGGTAGATGAATTTGCCCGGCCTGTAGGTTCCATCTGCAATCAGGATGGTGGTATTGTCAGGAACGTTCTCGATCGTCTCCTTTAGCCGCCCCGCGTCACTGACCACAACTTCGCTACCAGCGGTACGGGGTAGCGGCGGCACGTCTCGCACTTCAGCACACGCGGCGGGTGCAATCCAGATCACGATGAAGAGCAACAGCGTGCGACAAGCCGCATGCAGCACCAACCACGTCGATCGTAGTGGTGTCCAGGATTGACTCGGACGATGAGCGTGCTTTCTGTGAAGGGAAATCGTCATGGAAATACTTGCCTCTTGATTCGTTAGTGCGAATGCGAGCGGGCACGATAAGCAGACGGGCAGCGAAGTCTAATCGTCCGCAACATCGTCCGTATCGATCTGGTCGAAGTCTTCATCGACATCAGGAACCACCCCTCGTAATGGGATCGTGTAATGGTATCCGCCCTGGCCACAGTGGCGTTCCAGTCGATACAGGATCTCACTGCAGCGCAACGGGTTGTCGTCCGGTCCGGCGACGAAATGCGGTTTCCCACCCTTGCTGCTCGATGAACGGGCGAGATCGTCCATTATCGGGACCGATATTAGATCTTCCGCCGCTGGTAGATTACCATGAACCGCTTTCGTGCAGCAAGCTATGGACTGCGCCAAGGCTGTGAAAGACACCAATTGGCAAGTCGTGGCACTCCCTCTGTATGCCAGCCACAGCAGACAAAGACGCAGATGGACCTCACGCAGAGGCGCCGAGCTCGCAGGTTGGCGGAGCCAATTTGGCGATCCAGGTCGATCAAACGAGGGATGGACGCTATGATTCGGGCAAACAATCAGTCACCGCCTTCCGAAGGTTTCGCGGGTGCCCGCAACCCGGTTGGAAAGAACCGTTGAAGATGTCACGAGCGCGCGAATTGGAAAACGAAGTGCGGCAGCGCTGCTATCAATGCTTTCGTCCGATGTCTCTCTGCTTTTGCGAGGCGATTCCACGGATCGACAATCGCACGGACGTCTTGATTTTGCAGCACGTTGGCGAGCGATTTCATCCCTTCAATACGGCCAGGATCGTGCAGAAAGCGCTGCGCCACTGTCATCTGATTGCCGATCACAACCAGCGTTTGGGGACGCATCCTCTGCCCATCCAGGCGAACGCCGGCCTGCTGTATCCCCGTGCCAATGCACCGTTGCTGACCGA
This sequence comes from uncultured Planctomycetota bacterium, assembly GCA_963700575.1. Taxonomy (GTDB): domain Bacteria; phylum Planctomycetota; class Planctomycetia; order Pirellulales; family Pirellulaceae; genus JAJRVM01. The sequence continues at coordinate 83,239 of CAVOYC010000014.1, forward strand.
ACTGTCTGCCGCCGAGCGGCCGGATCAGTTGGTGATCATCGACGGTACATGGCATCAGGCGAAGACGATTGTCCGCGATGTCCCTCAACTGCGGGACATGCCGTGCTACCGATTGCGCCCCCTCTACTCCCGGGCAATACCGGATTCGACGTGAACCCAATGCACAGAGTCTCTCGACGTTGGAAGCCACCGTCGCGGCACTGCAGGCGCTGGAGCCCGACACGGTCGGTCTGGATCAGTTACTGTCCGCCTTCCACAAGATGGTGGAGAATCAGTTGGGACACCCGGCCGGTCATGTGGCGTGGCGGCAAAACAATCAAGCGGCAATCCCGGCCTCGCCATCTTCCGCACGCATTGTTGCAGAACGCGGGGAATCTGGTCGTTGCCTATGGTGAATCGACTCCGGGCCGGTTTGGGCCACGCACGGCCACTCCGTCGCCGGTGAACTGGGTCGCGCAACGCCTGGGCACGGCGGAGCGATTCTCCTGCCGCCTCCGACAGCAACCGCCACTTTCCGATGCCGTATTGCAGCACATGCGGCTTTCGGCCGCGGACTTCGACGTCGCCGTTTCTCAGGATGAGTTCCGCCATCGGTGGAATCACTTCCTTCGCCGCCACGATGTTCTGATCGTCTACCACCAGAGGACATGCCAACTCTTGCAGCATATCGAAGCTGCGCAGCCGCGTTGTTTGGTCCTCAAGTCGATATTTGGAAAATGGCGAGCCGGCTGTCATTCCCTCGAAGAACTCCTGGCGGTCGAGGGAGTGGCGCTGCCGACGTCCGAGGAGAAGAGCCGCGCCAGTCAACGGCTCGATATGGCGGTTGCGTTGGTCGAGCACCTCCGGAATGCGCTGCGGGAAGTTGCGGTAGCGACGAGATGCTCGATTCAGTCCGACTACTCAATCAGGTACTCACCTCGTGTTCGACCAACGCCCAAATGGAGATCCACGTAGCGGCGGACGTCCGCCAGATCCGGGTCGTAGGAGAAGTCGACGCTCACCTCCAGCGCGCTCGCCAGCGCGCACCGGTCGTGGTGAAAAGGACATGTACGTCTGAGCCCAGTGGGTCTCCGGACTCAGCGGTCCCGTGTCCAGCGTGACACTCGGGGAGAGTTCCGCTTCGAACCATATGCAGAAGCCGTTGAGCACACCGTCGCGGACGGGAACAAACTCGAGTTGACCTTCGAACCAGACATCTTCAGCTGAAGCGGTGAGCAGATCGAGTTCGAGTAATGCCTGACCAGGCGCCAGCACTGGCTGCCGGTTCGACCCGGATCTGCATCGTGCGTCCTTGTGATAACTCAACTTCTTGCAGGCTGCTGAAATCAAGATCGTGGATCCGCTGGCGCCAGAACCCGGGGCCCTCGCTGTTGTAGAGAATCGGTTCGTCCAGCGGCGCGATCAGCACGCGAACCTTGGATGGCAGCATGCGGCCGGTCGACGATAGATTGTGATCGCGAGCATCCAGCACCGCGTGCAGCATGCCCTCGGCGAAGGCGGCGTTACCGAGCCACTCGCTAATGATCAGGTCGACCTTCTGATCCAATTGCAGATTCACCCGCCCGACCATGAAAGACTCTGAATCTGGTCCGACAGGCCGTTGGCTTTGACCAGGTCGGTCGCGACCTCCGCGATGTCGGTCACATCAATGGCGTAGACCTTCCGCGCTCCGGCTTTGGCGGCGAACATCGCCAGGATGCCGGTGCCGGTTCCCACGTCCAGAACGACATCGCCCGGTTGAACGACTTCGCGGATCGCGGCGGCGAAGGCGTTCGTGCGGGGACGATCGCTCACCATCCGCCGTTGCAGTTCGATGTCACCGTACGGCTTCAAGTAGTCGTCCACGATACGACCCAATCGTCAAAGGAGTGGGACTTGAGCACAGCATGGCCATCCCAGTCGGTCGCTCGCATCAGCCGGCCTCGCGCCGCACTCCGATACAACCCAGGCCCTGAAACATGCGAAGGAAAATTCCATGTGGCGGTTACGATATCAGCTCCGAGTGAGTAATGCAATCGGATGGCATGCGGGGTCACTGGTGGTCGCAGAAGCTCACGATTGGCCTGACCGCTGTGAGCGGATACGAGCGACGTTGAACAACGATAATACCTACGAACAGGACGCCCCCTGAACACAGGACCAGAGCGATCGCGAAGCGATATTCGTCGAGAGGATCGATTCGTACGGCTCGTCGAGTCAGTCTCCCGCACTCCACAACCTCTCGAGTCGATCGACCCGGCGTTTTGAATCACTCGAGCGTCCAGGGCTTGCGGTACTCGTAGTGCAGCAGGTTGTTCGCTTCCGGAATGTTTGTGATCTGCTCACGCTCGGGATCCCAGTGAATGGTTGACTGCGTGGCCAGGGAGATGTTGGCCAACAACGCCATCGACGTGGAACGGTGGCCGATTTCGACGTCCGCCCGTGGCTTGGCCCGTGTTTTCGTGCAGTCGAGAAAGTTTCGCACGTGGTCGCGGACATGCTGCGCATACCCCTCCCCGAAATCCTTGTTAATCGGCTCCATTCTCGGCTCGCGATCGTCCTGGTATCGGCCGCCGCGCTCGGGCAGAACTTCGTAGCTTGCATCGCTGGCGTACAGTGCACCCTCGGTGCCGCGAAACTCGGCGAACGCTTGACGCGGCAGGGCCCGGTTGCCGCTGGTTTCGTACTGCGCAAAGACGATCATCCGGCCCGACGCGAATTGAAACATGCCCTCCATCACGTCCGGCACCGTGCGATCGTCGTCGATCACGAAGCGGCCGCCGAGCGCGGAGATCAGCGCCGGGCCAAGTTCGTCACCCGAGAGCCATCGCATAATGTCGATGAAATGTACCCCGTTGTCGGCAAAACGCGTGGCATACAGATCCCACCAGCGAAATTTGAACGGTGTGATCGTGGCCTGGAACGGTCGCAGAGGCCGCGGACCGAGCCACATCTCCCAGTCAAGATCCTTGGGCGGGTCGCTCGGCTCGGCCTTGCCGATGCCCAGCGGAAACATGTTCGTCGTGTCGTAGGCCCGCGCCACCGTGATTTTGCCCAGTTTCCCCGAGGCGATCAAGTTGGCGGCGTCGGCATACGAAAGGCCGGAACGACGGTGCGTGCCGACCTGGACCACCCGACCCGTCTCGCGGGCGACCTCGACCATCTTCCGCCCTTCGTGGATCGTCTTTGAGAGCGGCTTTTCGCAGTAAACGTCCTTGCCGGCCCGACAGGCCATGATCGTCTGCAGCGCGTGCCAGTGGTCGGGTGTGGCGATCAGCACCGCGTCGATATCCCGCTGATCGAGAATCTTGCGAAAGTCGCCGTGTGCGGCCGCTTTGCCGCCCAGCAGCCTGGTGTTGGTCTCGTCCATCGCGGACTTCGAGACGTCCGAGACGGCAACGATCTCACAGTCGGATTGCTGCAGCAGGAATTCCATCACCTGGCGGCCTCGATTCCCCGTGCCGATCACACCCAGGCGAACGCGATCGTTTGCTCCCAAGACGCGCGTTGTCTGGAGTGCCGTCATGCCGATCGCAGCAGCCACGCCAGTCTGGGTGAAGGTACGTCGTGACATCAGCGGCTTCATGAAGCTGCTCCTGTGGGTATTGAGATGGATTTGGTCCGTTCGAGCACACATCGCATTGGGGACCATCGCATGGGAATTCAGCCGCTCGGGTCTCCCTTTCACGTGTCCGGTTTCCCGCGCTCGGCGCGTTCCCTACGTTGTGTGACTGTCCCTGATACTCAACATACCGTGGCACGTGGTGAGAGTCGATGACGCATGACACGTGACGAGGAAATGGCAAATCGCGAATAGCTGCACAGCATGGCCACTGGTTTCGTCGGTCCATCCGTGATACTCACCGCAAACCCCTCCGTAGGCTGCTGAAACACGAGCGCCGATGGCCAGAAAGTAGGTCTCGCTTGCCGAGCGCGAGCTCGCCTGAGAGCGGTTCTCGACGCGACAAGGTCCGGTTCAGCAGCCGGGACCTACTTCTTCAGCAGCTTCCTTTCTGCGGGGATCCCACTTCGCCCGTCGCGGGCGGGGCCGAAGGTTTTGCACATACTCGTCCACTGCGATCGCAGCATCGCGTAGATTAGACTGGACAGCGCCACTTTCACTTTTGAGATCATCTTAAGGCCTTATTAGCAGTGGCTTTATCGCCACCGGGCTGGTCCCGGTGGTAGAGCGTTTGACCACTACCGTCGATCTTGGCCACCCATGAGTTTCCTTCCTGCCGGCCCTCGCCGCCTCCGGCGGCGAGGGCCGGCAGGAAGGTTCGTTTTTCGGCTGCCAGAGTAGTCACCAAACGTAGAACCACCGGGACGAGCCCGGTGGCGAGGGACTGTTAGGGAGACACGCGTTTACGCACATCCATCGCTGCAAAATGGCGCTGTACAATTAGACTGGAAGCTTGCTGATGGCCAAGGATCCGTATGGGAAAGGTCGTGAAATCGCATGAGTCACGAAGAACTGCCGGTGGCACCTGCCAGCCGTCCGAGGCTGTATGCTCTGGTCGTCATCGGTTTCGTCTGTCTGTTGATCGGCCTGGCTGCTTGCTACATTTTCTATTTGGATGTCGGCCAGCAGCTCGACGATGTGGCGCCGTTGCCAAGCCTGAAACGCAACGCGCCGTTCGTCCTCTCTCCCGACTCCATCGTAGAGACGATGGTGGAGTTAGCCAGATTGACGAAAGACGATCTGCTCTATGATCTGGGTTGCGGCGACGGTCGAATAGCCATCACAGCGGCGTTGCTCAGCGGTTGTCACAGCATCGGTTTCGATATCGATGCGGAACGGGTGAACGAAGCGCGGGAAAATGCCACACTGAACGGAGTCGAAAACCTCGTATCTTTCCAGCAGCAAGATGTTTTTCGAGTCGATCTGAGCCAAGCCGATGTGGCCATGATGTATCTGCTGCCGTGGATGATGGATGACTTGTTGCCGCAGTTCGAGAAAATGAAACCTGGATCACGCATTATTTCGCATGAGTTTTGGATGGCGGGTGTGGAACCCGACAAGTACATTCAGATACCGTCCGAGGACGGCGAACAAAGCAGTGGGATTTTCGTGTACACGACACCGTTGCATAAGAACCCGGCTGTGACGCAAGGCCAGCCACCGGCGATATCTCCTGTCGATTCCCGCTGATGAGCCGTCAGCGAGCGGTGTTGTTCAGACTTAGAACTCGTCCGGAAATAAGTTACCGTGATTATCGTCCCTCACCCTGCCCTCTCCCCCGCTATTACCGCTCCGCGGGGCGGTGGAGAGGGAACGGGTACCGGTAACTTTTTTCCGGACGAGTCCCTATTTCTCAAAGTGCAAGCCTTCCCGCTCCTGCCAACGGATCCGACGCCGGAACCACCCGTCATATTACCGGTACACAGCGGATGTGAACTTGAAACCCTTTCCGACGGGCAGCGAACGTCAGGCAGCATGCGACTCGGATCTTCGGCCGCGACGCTCTCGCCGCATGGCCCGTCCGCAACGGGAGCGAGGGCTGGCCCAGGTGTTTGGAACGCTGCTCGGAATCGTCAACGCCAGCCTCGTCGAAAGCTTACAACACCGGGCCAAAAATGGCGATGGTGTTGTTCCATAGCCGCCGGTGCATCGGCCAGCTCGCTACCATCTCGGCCGTGACCGCGTGGGAGCTGGCGATGTAGCTGTCCTGGCGTTGGCGCATCTCGGCGGTCAGCGCGGGATCGTAGAACAGGATATTGTTTTCGTAGTTGAGTTCAAAGCTGCGGCGATCCATGTTGGCGGAGCCGATCAGCGTGATCTCGCCGTCCAGGGTCAGCGACTTGGTGTGCAGCAGCCCGCCTTCGTATTCGAAGATCCGCACCCCGGCGGCCAGCAGATCGGCATAGTAGCTGCGGCTTGCCGCACCCACGATCCACGAGTCGTTTCTGGCTGGGAAAATGATGGTCGTGCTGACGCCGCGGCGGGCGCTGGCACACAACGCGGCCTGCATCGGTTCGTCGGGAACATAGTAGGGGGTCGAGATGACCAATTCGCGGCGAGCGGTGTACATCAGCGACTCGAACATCTCGGGCATGGCCGAGTAGCGGACCGTCGGTCCGGTCCCGATCACCTGTGCCGTCAGCCCCGGTTCGGCCGGCGGGATCGGCCGCCGCAACAGGTCATCGATATCGTCGTCGACGTGCGCCATCCAGTCGCCGGCGAACAGATGTTGGTTCTGACGAGCGATCGGTCCTTCGAATCGCATCACGGCGTCGACCCAGGGAGCGTACTTGGCTTTGACCAGGAATTCCGGGTCGGCGCAGTTCTGACTGCCGCAATAGGTAATGCGGTCGTCGATCACGACGATCTTGCGGTGGTTGCGCAGATCGATACGTCCTTTGAGCGGCCGCAGCAGCGGATTACCGATGGGCAAGCGCTGCCGCCAGGTGGACGCCTGCCGCGTCCATCGCTTGCCAGTGCTTCGAGGCGATCATGACTCCGTGAACCGAGTCCGTCCGCCATGGCTCGACAGGTGACGTTGCGGGCGGCGGCCCGCTTCAATGCCTCGACGATCTTGCAGCCGTTGGTGTCGGTCAACCAGATGTAGAACAGCAGGTGGACATGGTCTCGCGCCGCGTCGATGTCGGCCACCATGGCGTCAATCGTCGCGTTCGAATCTCGCAGCAACGCTGCCCGATTGCCGCCGATCGGCTCAAATCCGTTGATCGAATGTCCGACTCGAAACAGGTGCACATAGCGTTCTGGCACGTCGGCCTGCACATTCTCGGCTTCCGCTCCGGCAGCGTCGGTCACGTTCGGCATCCCCGCCAGCACCTCACGCATCCGCGCGACACGCCGTCGGCCAATGTTGACCTCGCCCAGCAGGATATAGGCCACGATGCCCAGCACCGGCAGGGCGACGATCACAACGATCCAGGCGATGCGCGATGCCGGTTCGCGATGCGGCCGCAGAAGCACCCGCAGACAGAGAACGAATTGAATCAGCACGTGCAGGACCGCCAACAGCGCCGCGACCGACTGAGGTTCATGCATAAGTCGATTCTTCCCCTTTCGACCAGGGCTGCGAAGCATGATTCGTGCGGAAATGATGGGTTGGGACCATGGTCCCGATCAAACCACTGGACGACTCGGACGGGACCGCAGTCTCATCCTCCGGTCAAAGTGCTTCACAGCGTCGCCCTCTCGGGTCCATCATGTCACAATTGGATCTCGCTGGATACACCACGTGCCACCATGAGCTACCGCCGCGAAGAAATGCGCACACCTCGGAAGATGACATCCGAGGTGTGGGCAACTCCGTCAACTTTGGGGGCAACAAGGCGATCATTTTGACTTGAGTGATTTCGCGCTCGCGTCGCGCTTCGGGTCCAGAAAGTTGCTGCTGGCATCTTCACTGAATCGCTTTTCGCCGACTCGCTTGATCGCGTCGTCGTCGACTTTGCTCAACGGCGTGTAACGGGGGTGATGATGATCCTTGTAAGGATTGTTCCGTGCGGCGTTGTAGCAGCAGATTAACACCCAGCGCGGCTTGTCGGAACGGTTCTGGTCCGACCGATGGAGCAGATTGCCGTGAAAGAAAAGCGCGTCACCCGCTTCCATCTCGACGTAGACCAACTCGAGTCGTTGCAGCGCCTCGCGGACCCGTTCCATATCGGCCCCTGCCTGTTCGCCTGTCAACACATGATCAATGCGACCCATGTGGTGCGAATGACGAAGGACTTGCAGGCAGCCATTTTCGCGCGTGGCAGGGTCGACCGCGATCATCACGCTGGCCATATACGGAAACAGACAACCGTTCTGATACCAGTAGCCGTAGTCCTGGTGCCAGGCCCACGCTCCGCCGACGCGCGGTTCTTTCATGTTCATCTTCGAGTGGTAGTGGTAGACCTCGCCGCCAAGCAGCTGCTCCATCGAATCGACCAACCGGCGGCCCCGCGAGAACATGCCGTAGATGTCGTCTCCGGGGTGGTTCCAGAGGGTCAACCTGGCAACACCCCCCTCGCCGTCGCCGCGCTCGATCGCGTGCTCGTCAAGGGCTTTGTCCTGTCGCGCAGCTCGGCTCAGCAAAGTCATCTCTTCCGCATCGTACAGTCCGCGGGCGATGTAGTAGCCGTCTTCCTGAAACTGGCGCACCTGGTCAACGGTCAGCGGTCCTGGGGACATGCGTCTCTCCTGCATTGAAACACGTCAGTGAGTAACTGTTTTGCCTGTCTTGGCGACGAGAGGATAGGATATCAGTTGGCTTCTTTCGGTTCTAGTCGCGCTCTGGGGGCAAACAGGCCGCCGCCGCCTCTGCCTGCATCAGGCACTACCGCCATCCATGGAAGTGGTATCCTATTGGACGTGCGAAGTTGAAAGTTTGAGGTTCGCCTTGAACCGCCATGGCGTCCGATCCACCAGTGCGGCATCCCCATTTTGTCACGGCGAGCTGGCCCTCCGGAACCCGATCCGGCGATTTCACGCTGATCCAGCCAGCCAGCTCCCCAGAAACAAGCCACTTTCCGGGGGCCCGACCTTCTGAACGGGTTTCCCGGGGCCTGGCGGCGAATCGCTCCGAAGGCACTACAATAGATCCGATGGGCAACGTCCGAATCACGCAGTTCGACCCGCGTTTTACACTCGATCCTTTCGAGCCGGCGTATTTGTCGCTGCCTGCTGTGGAATTGGCCCGCCGCGTGGAGGCCGGTCTGGTCGAGTTAGCGGACTGTTCTGCTTGTCCACGCAACTGCCACGTCAATCGCATGGCAAACCAGATGAAGGTCTGTCACACGGGCCGTCATGCGCGGGTCGTCAGCGCATCGCCCCATTCTGGCGAAGAAGACTGTCTGCGCGGCTGGAGCGGGTCGGGGACGATTTTTTTTGGGCTCTGCAATTTGAGCTGCGTGTTTTGTCAGAACTGGGACATCAGTCAGCGGACGGGTGGCATCGAACTGCCATCTGAGCGAGTCGCCGAGATCATGCTCGATTTACAGCGTCGCGGCTGTCACAACATCAACTTGGTGACACCCGAGCACGTTGTGCCGCAGGTGCTCGAAGCGATCGCCGTCGCCGTCGCCCGTGGCCTGCGGCTGCCGATTGTCTACAACACCAGCGGATACGACTCGGTGACCTCGCTGAAACTGCTGGATGGAATCGTTGACATCTATATGCCCGATTTCAAATTCTGGTACGCCAAGACGGCGAAACGACTGGCTAAAGCTCCGGACTATCCGCAGCACGCCCGAGCGGCGATCCAGGAAATGCAGCGCCAGGTGGGTCCGCTCCGCTTCGCGCCCAACGGCTTGGCGCGGCGCGGCGTATTGGTCCGCCATCTCGTCATGCCGGATCAGTCCGACGAATCGGCGGCGATCTTTCGCTGGCTGGCGGAAGCCGTCTCGCCCGATACCTACGTTAACATCATGGGCCAATATCGCCCAGAATATGAAGTTGGCAAGCCCCAGCACAAGGGTGAACGCAGATTCGCTGACATCGATCGCTGTCCCACGCACGACGAGATGCTTGGCGCATTGAAAGCAGCTCGCGAGGCAGGTTTATGGCGCTTCGACCAGCGGTGGCTTGAATGACGGCATCGTCATGCGTCACGAGCATTACGCGGACGTCAAGCCATGCGCTCCGATCTCGTTATTACACATAAGTTCGATTTCCAATGGGACCAGCCCAGCACAAGCGTGCTCGGCAGAGGTATGGTACAATGGACACGCCGATCGGGGCGATCGTGTATCGAGCTTCCGTTGAGTGACGGTCTTCCTGCATGACTTCTTTTTCCTGTCCTCATTACGATCAACGCGCCGACTACTGCCATCGTCTGGGTGACGTCTGTGTCCCGGGGCGGCCAGGTTGTGTGCTCTGTGGCAACTCCACATTTGCCGTTGCCTGGCAGCAGAGACTAGAGATCAAGCGTCGGAGCCAGGCCGACGGGCAGACTGAAGAAAACTCAAGCTGATTGCGTGCTGTCTGCTTGAAGAGGAGCACGTGGCAGGCGATGGTGACCGGCACAGCCACCAAGATCAGAATCTTGACCGCGTTTCCTCCGGGATCAGCCAGGCCCGGTGGCTGCCTGCTATCGCTCGTCTGCTCCCAATCTGGCGGTACTACATGGAAGGGGACGATTTCGCTGCGACTCGCTGCCGAGCCCCTGAGACTGGACTTTCCCGCATCCAGGAACAGAATTCGCGTGAGGAACGCAAGCATCGGTGACTTGTCAGTGGGCGAGGTGGGATTATCGTGCAATCGGGGACAGTCACTCGGCCGTCCGCCAGTCCAGGGCATTCGTCTCCTGGCAGGCTGATTCGCCATTTCACATCGCCAAAAACGCATATTTCAACTGGTTGTTTGCATGTTGCTCAATGGGCTGAAGAACCGGTCGCCTGTCGCTCATTTTCGCCACGAGCACGGTGGCTGGTGCGTGGATCTTGCGGGACCAGCCAACACAAGTGTCGCAAACAAGATGGGGATTTTTTTCATTTTTTCGCATTCGATTGGTGGCTGGCCTGCAGTAACTAATTGAGACCGCCACTCTGGGGAACGAATCGACATGACGACCGTACAGACCGACGCGACCGATCGTCCGGGTGCTCGCCAAGTGAGAATGCCGGACGATCAAGCCATGGGGGACCGTGATCTGCTACGCCGGTTTGCCGAGAAGCAGGATGCGCAGGCCTTTGAGCAGCTGGTGCGACGACACGGACCGATGGTATTGAGTGTTTGCCGCCGAATGTTGCGTGATCCTCACGCCGCAGACGATGCTTTTCAGGCCACGTTTCTCGTGCTGGTTCGCCGGGCCGCCTCCATTCGAGAACCCGATTTGCTGGGTAACTGGCTTTACGGAGTGGCTTATCGCGTTGCCTCGCGGACACGAGCGCGAGCGATCATACGCCACGATCACGAAATGCGGACGCTGACCATGCCCGACACCGACGCTATTAGCGAAATTGAGCGGCGCGAGCTCCGCGAGGTGCTCGACGAGGAATTGAACCGTTTACCCAGGGCTTACCGGGAACCATTCGTCTTATGCTACTTGCAGGAAATGACTCACACGGAAGCGGCAAAACGGTTGCGATGTCCCGTGGGAACGATCTCCGGTCGACTGGCCGTGGCGCGGGAGAAGATGCGAGCCCGACTGCGACGTCGTGGTCTCTCCTTTTCAGCCGGTCTGCTGACCGTCCTCCTGCTCGAGAATACCGCCAAGTGTAAGGTTCCTGGTGTCTTAATTAATGCCACCGTACGTTCGGCCATATTGAGCATCGGGGGCAGAGGAACCACACTTGGCGTATCTTCCCGTGCCGTCGATTTGACTCGATCACTGCTGAGCGGGGCGCGCGTTCGCGTGCCGCAACTCGCTGCCGTAATCCTGCTTGTTTCTGTGTCTCTGAGTCTCCTGACGTACCAGCTGACGCAGATTCTTCGGCACTTCAGCACGGCGCTCGCAGCCCGCCGTAACGCAACAGGACATACAAGCCGGACCGACGCAACAACTACAGAAACTTGGTGATGCGATCTTCGCAACCTTTCGCGGAGACGATTCCCGCACAAATGAACAAGGGACCGTGGAACGCTTGGCTGCCGACTCCGGCACCGGTTCCGGTTGCGGTCAGAGATAGAGGCAGGCATTGGCCGACCCTGCACCAAATGCCTCCGATTGGTTTCGCCATTGAAGCGCACCAAGTCAGACCGTTCAGGACATGAAGAGGTGTACATTATTCGAGCACGCGGGGAACCAATTCCCTTTATTCAGTGAGGTTCTTCGCTGCGCTCATCTTTCGTCCCCGATGGTTCGGCCGCGGGGGGGGTGATGTCAACTGAAACGTGCAGGATTTTAATTTGGATGTTCAGCTTTAGACCATCGCAACGTTGATGGATGATCTCCAGCAAATTGCCGTACAAGAGCGATGGATTTTCCTGCGCATAGTATCCGCTGATCACACTGATCAGTCCCAATAGATCACTACACATCGACAGGTAGAGCAAGTTCTCGCGTTGTAGATTATCGTTGGTCAGGCCCAACACATCCTTGTCGCTCTGGTGCATGCTGATCAGACTGACCAACGTGTTCAATTCGTTGAAGCGACGGCGATAACTCGCCACTTCCAAACCGAGCATGGCGAGAAAAGCCAATCCGATGTATATCAGCACACTGAGAAACGCCTCCAACCCCTGCAAGACTTCGGACGCTTCACCAATGGTCGGTTCGAAACCGCGAAGCGAGAACGTATTGACGTCGCGATCGAGCAGGTGGGCGGCAGCCGCCAACAGGCGAGGGGTCAAGTCCGGGCGGGCCACCAGGTAGGTGGCCACAGAATAGGTGACGAGGGGTTGATCGGGCAGCGGCGGGTCCAACCCTAAATAGCCGGGCGGGATCTCGGTTCTCTGAAGATATTCTAACGTCGTGGCGTGTGCACCGAGGTCCGGCGAAGTGAGTCGGAAGCCGGCTGCTGACAATCGCTCCACGGCGTAGAGCGTGTCGTGTTCGGCCATATCCTTGACCACGAACACCGCATCGACGTCGGCTGCAATAGGATAGGTAACGTCGCGGTTAAACGACCGCCAGTCGTGCACGAACCGCACGGGACCTTCCATTTTCCAGAATTCCGCAAAGACCTGGGCCACACTGTGACTCCCCTGCCCTTCCGCCGAGGTCATGATTCGCCGCACGCCGCTTGGATGAGTCACGCCTTCGCGGACGAAGTAGAGCACCACCTCGGACCCGGGATTTCGCAGGCGCGGCAGACCTGGAGGAATCGGTATGCCACCTTGGACAAACGCCACATCAACGTTGCCTTTCATCAACATGTCAACGCTCGCCCGTGAGCCTCGCGTGACGACCTGCTCGTATTTGACCCGACTGCTCCGCGACACCCGCTGTTGCAGCGCGACGGCATCTTCCTCGGGCACCGCAATGCGCAGCGTCGCGACGTGGAGGAATTGCCAGTAGATCCAGACAGCAAAGACCAGCAGCGCCAGTGCCAGGAAGAGGGCCGGTAGCCGATGCAGTCCCCACGGTCGGTGCAAGGCTCGGGCGACTCGCTTCGCTTCGTGTGCCGACCCGGCCACTCCGGCCGCCGCACGGATGATCCCGGCATGCTGCGGCAATTCTCGTTGCACCCGTAGGGCAATTTCCTCCGCACGGCGGATGACCGGGTCGATCTCCAGTCGCAGCCAGCGTTGAACGGATCTTTTTGTCATACGAGTTCTTCACCGTGCCAACTCAAGTACCCGGCCTGGTGTTCGCCCGTGGCCGACAACACGCAGAGAATCGGCCTGCACGTGCACGACTGCAAAGGCCGTCGTGCGTTCTGTCTCGACCATGCCGGGGAACGTCACATAGTGGACGCCGTTCTTCTGCCCGTAGTTACCTGCGTGGTTGTGCCCGTTCATCCAGGCCACCACAGATCGATGCGCGTCGAGAAGTCTGAGAACGTCGCTGTCGTTCCACAAGTTGTGGATGTTTTCCGGAAACACCGGGTAATGACAAAAGACGATGACCCGTTCCTGCGCGACGTCCGCATCGTGAAGTTGCCGCTCCAACCAGGAGAGCTGTTCTTCACCCGCGGCACCGTTCCAGGTCTGTGCGTTGGGGGCTTGCTTCTCCTTCAAGGAATGTAGCATCGCCTCGGCCTTAGCGTATTCAGAACTGCCCTTTCGGCGGGCAGACACGCTCAGATCGTTCCCGTCGAGCGTGATGAAACGCCACTTGTGGCAGCGAAACGAGTCGTAGCGATTCTCGAGACCAAGCACCGAGGGAACATCGTCAAGCTTCTGGGCGGCTACGGCGAAATCGTGATTGCCCAACACGTGATAATGAGGCGACCGCAGGCCGTTGTAGATCGGCAGCATCACGTCATAGCTGGCAAAATCCCGATCAATGAAATCCCCCAAATGCACGGTGAAAGCGAGTTCCTCTTGATTCAGTGCCTGAACGCATTCCCGTAGTTTCTGCTCTGAAGCCCTGTAGAACCGCGTGCCGGCCGGGTCGGCATCACAGTACTGAGCATCCGCGATGACGCCAAACGCGAATTGGGTGTGCTGCGACTGTGTCTCACCAGGCTCCGCCCCTTTGGCAGCCGCGGCAACGAGCGCACCACTGGCCAGAAGTCGTGAAAAGTCCCGCCGCGTGACTCGTCCATTGATCATGGGATACCTACCTGATTGTACAGCGCCGTTATGCAGCGATGGATGTGCGCAACGCGTGTCTCCGTAACAGTCCCTCGCCACCGGGCTCGTCCCGGTGGTTTTACGTTTGCTGACTACTTGGACAGCGCCACTTCGTGCCCGTGAATTACCGTAACTTGCGTTGAAGTAACGAATCTTCGCCACCGGGCTTGTCCCGGTGGTTCCCTGTTTGACGACTACACGGCCGCTCATTATCCCGTCTCGACTGCGCGAGGCCGTTCTTAGTTCTCAAACGCGTTTCCACCGGGGCAAGCCCGGTGGCGGTAAAGCAATTTGAATCAAAGACTTGCGGTTCCCGGCATACTCAAAGTAACACTGTCCAACTACTCCGGCAGGTAGGAAACTCATGGGTGGCCGAGATCGACGGTTGTTGTCAAACGCTCTACCACCGGGACAAGCCCGGTGGCGATAAAGCCCGTGCCAAGTCCAACTAAGTAACCTCACTCATTAGCAGAAAAGCTCTCAACCGCGTGCCGCCAATGATAACTTCTCCGACGCACGCATTGACTCCGAATCCAATTCTCACCTATCACTGGGGCACCTCGACCCATGTTCCGCCTCGGTCCTTCCCGGCCGCGGGCCTGAGCAGCAGGACCCAGTCATGGTTATGTTGTGGAGCCGACAAGCGTGCCTCACCTCGGTCATCCGCGGTCAACGTGCCACCGTCGGATTCGCGGGCCTCGGCCGGATCGAAATGCGTGACCGCATAAGTGCGGCCGGGTTCGAGTTGATGCAGAGCCACTGGCTTTGACTCCAACATGTAGAAGATACGCGGACCGTCGTTCTGCCCGATCGCGGCCGGCGCGACTTCTGCCTTTGCTTCAGCCCAGGCCACCCATGTGAAGTGCGGGCTGAGTTCAGACCAACCCTGACGTTCCAACCATGCCTTGGCGGCCGAGATCTGCTGCGCTCCCGGCAAATGCATGGCCTCGTCCCAGGAGATAGTGCCATATCCTTCGGGTGAGCTATTGGCGGTAGGCGATGGACCGTGCGGTGCGCCCTTGCGGTTCATTTGCCAGATCCCGTTCGCACCATACGTGTGACCCGCGGCGCCGTTCATAATGCAAAGCCAGAACATGGCTCGTGTTTTCTCCGCCGGAATCCGATCCAGCAACATTTCGTAGCTCGCCTCGCCATTGACCACCGGCATCGTCGGCGCTGCAGCACGACTTTCGATCACCGTGCGCGCCGCAATCGCCTCGGCAGTCGTTCCCGGCGCATCGTGAGGAGTTTGGAGGAAGTCGAAATCGAGCAGCGATTCATCATCCACGACGTGCCGCGCAGTGTAGGCGTTTACGGCGGTAGGATGAATCGTCAGCGGACGGCGCCAAGGGTCGGTGACGCGAATGTATCTCATCACGTCGCACCATCGACGTGCCGTGGCTTGGTCGTCGTAGGGAAAACCTTCCGCCTGATACCAAGGCAGATTGGCCTCACCGGCCGTACACCAGACTACAGGCCAGGCGCTGTAGCGAGCGAGGAGATAACGCCAGTGAGCTCTCAACTTCTCCTCTCCCATCCACGGCATGAAGTAGCCCCAGGCCCCCACAATGCAGGGCGTCACCCCCTGTTCAACAAGGTGACGCAGCCGCTTGTCCGCCTGATCGAAATATTCGGGACGGATGCGTGCATACTCGTGCTCCCACGGAAAACCTGCTTCGTTCGCGCCTCGCGGATCGAATGCGGGCATGTCGGGATAGAGGCCGGCAACGATCTGTATCACGTTGAAGCCTCTGGCTTTTCGATCCGCGGTGAGTTCCTGAAACTCGTCTGGAAAACGCAGTCGATGGCACAGTCCCATCCACCACGTATCTCCCAGCCAGAAAAAGGGGGTACCATCTGCGTGCTCGAAATGTCGCCGCTCTTCATCAATGCGAATAGGGCCGTGTCGGTACAGAGGATTCTCGCCCCGGTAGGCGACAACATGGAACTCACCCTTCACGTTATTCAGACCTTGGTCCGTGGTATCACTGCACTCACTCCACCATCGATGTACCCCGATCTGCGACGAGGCACAGCGAACTTTCCACTTCTGCCCGCCAGCCCAAAAGCCAGGTACTCGGCGGACGGTGCCGTCCGGCTCGATAAATACGACATCCAGTGTCACCTCGTTGAAAGGGTCCGCGTACTGTTTGCGGGCGTCCAGAACGAGTTCCAGAGGAACGTTGGCTTCGATCGTCTCTGCCGCACATCGCAGAGCACACGTTCCCGCTGAAAGGGCAAACAGCAGGCCCAAGATAGCCAATCGCTTAACTACCAACCGCGAAGACTCAGTGCAAATCGCGTCGCTCATCATAGTCAGTCCGATGCTTTCAAATGGGCTTGCGCAAAAAGTCACCGCCGACAACGCCATCTGGCTGTGCCGTCCCACGTCGATATTATGCCTCGACCGGTGCGACCAGGTCAAACCTGACCGAACCGGTGCCAAAGCCCGTTGACGGGCGTTTTCGGTGTGAGGGCTTTCGCTGCCACTCAATGGCTCAAGCCCAAGTGAGCGAGAAGCCCCGTGCAGCGGGGCCACCGGTACGAAACAACTCGCAGGCCCCCTGCTCAAGGGATGACTCAAAAATAACTTCCGTATATTGGATGGGTGCCACTTTCCTGGGCGAGCGCCGAAGACTTTGCCAACAACGAGAAACGCTTACCGCGAGCGGAGCCAGTGCTCGTGACGGCTCGAAGCATCATCGAGTGCCAGCGAGTCCCAGACAGCACTGGCTCCGCTCGCGATTGACGACTCGTGGTGATAGTTACGATTTGTGCGCTCGCTCAGGAAAGTGGCACCCGCTGTAGGAAACGCCGAAGTTATTGTGGAACCGTTCCTAAGCACCGGGCTAACATGCTTCGCGACGGCATCCGTAAACGGGCGTTCGAAACGACTCCATACTGCGAGCCGAATGATTCACGCGGAAAACGGCAGAGCCTTGTGCATTCTCACCAGCGGGGCTGGTGGATTGCCGTGGAACGAGGCACTTGGGGTGAACGAGATCGCCCACAAAATGGGTTGGTCAGAAGACCGCTCGTCGGCATTCTCGCGATGTAACCCACGCCGGCCACCTGCTGGCCGTCGATTTCCCGAGGTTGCGATGGGCGCCGAGTTGTTATCCAATAGCGTATCGCAAGCCGGTCGGGCGGTTTCTCCGCAAGTGGTCCCCAAAACCCCTTGAGGCGGAAGGGAAAGCGGGGTTTCAGCGGATGGTACATTCTTGGCGTCGTGGTAGAATTTGGGCTGTCCACGGCATCGGTCCCACGCAAAAAGAGGAAGTTCATGGTCAACGCGGTCAACGACGGTAAGGAACTCGTGCAGGTGGAACACGCCACCGTGCGTTTCGCCGGGGATTCGGGCGACGGTATGCAGCTGATCGGGGGCCAATTCGCGGATATCGCCTCGATGACCGGCAACGCTATCTGCTCGTTCCCTGATTTCCCATCCGATATTCGTGCTCCCGCCGGTACGCTGGGAGGCGTGAGCGGGTATCAACTGAGTTTTGGGGATCAACGGGTCACCACGCCGGGAGACGCTCCGTTAGTGCTGGTCGCGATGAATCCGGCGGCGCTGAAAGTGTGCCTGCCGGAGGTGCAAGTTGGCGGTATCGTCATTGCCAATCAAGACGCTTTCAATCCGGCCAACTTGAAGAAGGCTCACTACGAATCCAATCCGCTCGAGGATGGCTCCTTACGGGACTTCCGGCTGATTCCCGTCCCGATGACGCGGTTGAACGACGAGGCCACGGCCCCTTCCGGATTATCCAAGGCGCAGCGTGAGCGTTGCAAGAATTTTTTGGCCTTGGGCATCACGTTGTGGCTTTACGATCGTCCGTTGCAACCGCTGCTGGAATGGATGATGAAGAAATTCCGGCGGGTTCCCGCGGTGATGGCAGCCAATGCGGCCAGTCTTCGCGCGGGCTACAACTTTGCGAATACTGCCGAGCTCTTCCGGGTGCATTATGAAGTGGCGCGAGCCAAGTTGCCGGCCGGACGATACCGGCGCGTGACGGGCAACGAGGCTCTTGCATTGGGGTGCATCGTGGCTGCACATCGTGCCGGTCGCCCGCTCGTTTATGCCAGCTATCCGATCACGCCGGCGAGCGAAGTGTTGCACGAACTGGCGAAACACAAGGAATTCGACATCCGCGTGATCCAAGCGGAAGATGAAATCGCGGCCTGCTGTGCTGCCGTGGGGGCATCGTTCGCCGGGGCGGTTGGCGTCACCGGCACCAGTGGGCCGGGGCTGGCGCTCAAGACGGAAGCGATCGGCTTGGGGGTCATGACCGAGCTGCCTTTGGTGGTGTTGAACGTGCAGCGTGCTGGGCCCAGCACCGGCATGCCGACGAAATCGGAACAGGCGGATTTATTGATGTCGATGTACGGTCGACACGGCGAGTCACCGGCAGTGGTGTTGGCTGCGGCGACAGCCAGCGACTGTTTCTACGTGGCCTTTGAAGCCGTCCGCCTGGCGACCAAATATATGACTCCGGTGCTGCTGTTGAGCGACAGTTTCTTGGCCAACAGCGCCGAGCCGTTTCGCATTCCTGACCCGATCTCGCTGCCCGATCTTCACCTTGGTCCCCACCCGACGCCAGCCGATTTCGCGCCCTATCGACGCGATCCGGAGACGCTGGCTCGACCCTGGGTCACCCCCGGCACGCCGGGCATGGAACATCGGATCGGCGGCCTGGAGAAACAACACGAGACCGGTGCGGTCAGTTATGACGCGGAAAACCACCGGAAGATGGTGGCACTGCGGGCCGGCAAAATCGCCGGCATTGCCAAAGATATCCCCCTGGCAGAAGTGGTTGGTCCGGACTCCGGAGAAGTGTTGGTAGTCGGTTGGGGCAGCACGTACGGCGCCATTGCGGCAGCCACCGGAGAATTGCAGCGCGAAGGCTACGCCGTGGCGCACCTGCATTTGCGACACATCAATCCGCTCCCACGCAATGTGGGAGAGGTGTTCCAGCATTTTCAGCGGATTCTGGTGACGGAAACCAACTCGGGGCAACTTAAAACAGTCCTTCGCGACCATTTTGACCTGCACTTTGACCAATTGAACAAGGTTGAGGGGCGACCATTCCTGATTCGTGAGATCCGGTCGGCAATTCAGGAGATAATGAACCGTGGCTAATGTCAAGAATTCCACGCTCGGTGTGGGCGAGGAGACCGCCAGTGATTGCTTGCGCGAGCTGACTCGCAAGGATTTTCAAACCCAGCAGGAGGTGCGTTGGTGTCCTGGTTGCGGGGACTATTCGATCCTGACGCAGATCCAAAAAGTGCTCCCCGGATTGGGCATCCCGCGAGAAAAGTTTGTGTTTGTCTCCGGCATTGGCTGCTCGTCGCGGTTTCCCTATTACGTCAATACGTATGGGTTCCACACTATTCACGGTCGGGCTCCGGCAGTGGCCATGGGAGTCAAGTGCGCCAACCCGGAGTTATCGGTGTGGGTCGTCACCGGTGACGGAGATGGTCTCTCGATCGGGACGAATCATCTGATTCACTGCATCCGGAGAAACGTTGACTTGAACATTCTGCTGTTTAACAATCGGATCTATGGGTTGACGAAAGGACAATACTCACCGACGTCCGAGTTCGGCAAGAAGACCAAGTCGAGTCCCTTGGGAACGATTGAACAACCGATTCGTCCGATTCAGATGGCCTTAGCTGCGGAAGGGACGTTTGTGGCGCGGACCATTGCCGCCGATCCGCTTCATCTGCGAGATACGTTGGAGGCAGCAGCTCGCCATCGAGGCACATCGTTCATCGAGATATTGCAGAATTGCCGCGTTTTCAATGACGGTGCCTTCGATCCCATTGCGGCTCGTCAAACCGCGGACGACGAACGTATCCTGCTGCAACACGGCCAGCCGATCCGATTCGGTCCCCGGGGGTGCAAAGGGATCGCGGAGAAGAACTTAGCGCCCCAGATCGTAGATCTCGAGAGCGGCGAGGCAAGCGAGGGCGAATTGCTGTTTCACGATGTCCAAGCCACCTCGCCGGCCTTGGCAGCCCTGTTGGCCGCTCTGGAGCCACCCGAGTTTCCCATGGCACTGGGTGTCTTCCGCGCTGTGGAAAGGCCCACCTACGACTCGCTGATGATGTCTCAGATTGCGGCCCACGTGGACGACCGCGGCAATGGAGATGTAAGTCGCCTTTTGAACGCTGGCACAACGTGGGAAGTTGGCTGACAAACGATGGCAACGACTTCACCGCCCGCATCGAATGACGCCTCGGTGGCCGTCTACGCACTGCCACTTGACGACGATGATGCGCCGGTGACGCTCAACAATGAGGAATACGACGCACAGCGCGATCGAGCGTTACTGCGGCAGAATGCATCGTGGTTCTGTCGACTCCGCTGGACCGTCGTGAGCGTGCTCACACTGGCCGGCGTGGCGGCCTTCTTTCCGGACTGGGTGCTTCAGTTCGGATTACAGCTCCAGCCCTCCTGGCTCCTCACGACGGCAGTCATGCTGGCAATTGCCAACTGCGCGTACCTGGCGTTATTGAGACGACTGCCCGCCAACGCGGCCGCCGGCAGGCTGCGAGCCCTCCTGTGCGGCCAGATCGTGTTTGACCTGCTCGTTCTGACCGCCGTGATTCATTTCCTCGGCAGCCAGGTCACCTACGCACCCTTCGCCTACTTGTTCCACATCATCCTGGCCTGCATTTTCTTTCATCGTTGGGAAAGCCTCGTTGTCACGGTCGTTTCCGCTGGGCTGTACGTGGGACTGGTCTTGTTGGAGCTCGCAGGCGTCTTGCAACAGCAATCCGCGGTGACCGGCGCATCGGCGCTGCTGGCAGCTTCCGTGGAACACGGTATCTGGAACTGGCAGCTTTGTTTCCTGCTCGCCATTTGGACCATCATCTGGTACCTGGCATCGCGGCTGGCAGACGAACTGCGAGATCGCGAGCGTCAGTTGGCCGCCATCAATCTGCGTCTGGAGGCCAGCAGCGCGGAGCGGGCGCGCCACATGCTTCAGACAACGCACCAATTGAAAGCCCCTTTCGCCGCCATCCATGCCAATACGCAGTTGCTGCTGGGGGGCTACAGTGGCACACTGACCGAACCGTCCAAGCGGTTGATTGAGCGAATCGCGTCGCGTTCGCGGATGCTGTCCCAACAGATTCAGCAGATGCTGCAGTTGGCGAACCTGCGTTCGCAATCGCAGGGGAAACAGACGGCCACGCTGATTGACCTGCACGAATTGATTCGAGCGTCGATCGAGCGATTCGAACCGACTGCGGCGATGCGGGGCATTCGTATCGAATCGCAACTCGAGCCAATTCAGGTTTGGGGGATCGAAGACTACTTGAAGATGCTCGTCGATAACCTGCTCAGTAATGCGGTCAGTTATTCGTACAACGAGGGGAAAGTCGAAATCACCTGTCATCGACGCGACGAGACGATGGCGGGCGTCACGATCCGAGACTATGGAATCGGCATCCCAGCCGACAAATTGCCGCACGTGTTTCAAGACTACTACCGCACCACCGAGGCGACCCAACACAATAAAGCTTCTTCCGGACTGGGACTGGCGGTCGTCCGCCTCGTAGCCAGCGCCCTGCGGATTTCCGTCCGCCTGGAAAGTGCACCAGGATGGGGCAGCCGCTTCTCGCTGAAGATACCCGCGATACCTGATGCGCCCATCTCCTGACTCGACCACCCCGGAGTTTGTTATGGCCTACCTACTGATCATCGATGACGACGAGGACTTTGCCGACGCCGTGGCAACGGTGTGCCGGGCCGAAGGTCACGAAGTAGTTGTCGAAAATGACACCAGTTCCGCACGGCAGCGATTTGCCGTGCGCACGCCGGACGCCGTCATTCTGGATGTGATGTTTCCGGAAGACCCAAGTGGCGGATTCGAACTGGCACGGGTGATTCGCAAGTCATCCACCAGCGTGCCGATCCTGATGCTGACCGCTGTGAACCAGCATTTTCCACTCGGATTCAGCAGCAAGGATATCGATCCAACCTGGTTGCCCGTGACGGCCTTCGTCGAGAAACCGGTCGACTTTGAAGTACTGAAATCGAAAATCGCCGAACTGCTGGGGGAATCCGTGAAGTAAGAAACGCAAACTGTAAATCAAGCGGCCCATGTAGCCGGTAAAGCCGGATTTTGTGGCTCGTTTCCCATCGGGAAGGGTTCGGGATTCACATCCAGTGTGGACTGGCAAAACGACAGGCTTTTCCGGCGTTGGATCCGTTGGCAGGGGCAGGAAGGTTTGCACTTTGAGTAAGAAACGCCATGGTCAACGACACCCAGCTTCAAAGAGTTCCAAATCAAGGTGTAACTGGACAATTCCTGGTTCTTATCGCGGCACACACTCATGAACACGCCTGCTGAGCACACGCACTCGTTTCCCATGCAATTCACGCTGCAGGGCCAGACGATTGTCGTTCGTCCCCTGGCGGGGGAAGGTCGGGATGCGATGATCCAGTTCGCGCGCGACCTGCCCCCGGATGATCTGCTTTTCCTGGAGCGCGATATCACGCAACAAGACGTCGTGGACCACTGGATCCATGAAGTCGCGGCGGGCAACCCGCTGACCATCGTAGCCTGGCGGAAGGACGCGATTGTCGGATATGCGACTCTCGATCGAGGTAGCGCTCGCTGGACCCGCCACGTGGTGGAATTGCGCGTGGTCGTGGCGGAAGCGGTCCGCGGAATCGGTGTGGGCCGACTGCTGCTGGAACTGGTGTTCGAGAAGGCCCTGGAACTGGGGACTACGAAACTGGTCGCCCGCATGACGCCAGACCAGATCGGAGCGCAGAACCTGTTCCAGCGGCTTGGTTTTGAGGAGGAGGCGGTATTGCGGGATAACGCCTTGGACGCCAACGGACTGACGCACGATCTGCTGGTGCTTTGTTACCACACGCGTCAACACCAGGAAAATCGCTGTGCGGGCTGCGGAACCCCCATCTTGACCGTCCTTTCCCTGGACGGTGTTGCGCTCTGTTCGAACTGTTATGAGTTGCGGTACGAAGAACTCGGCGGTGGCGACTAGCCCGGATGCTCAACGGTTTGACTTTGACTCCCACCGCCCTGTGCGGTGGGTGAATCTGACTGGCATGCTACCCGAACCGCCCCACAAGGCTCATCGCTGTAGCTGATCAGTCAGATTCACCGTCCAGGCGGGCTGGACGGGGTCTTGTTTGCGAAGTCAAACAGTCGTAGTAGTAGACTGACGTTCATCAACGCGGTATAGTCGGGCAGAGGGATCAAGACCAACAAAGCGCGAGTTTCACGCGTCGCGTGTTAATTGGACCGCGCCACTTTGAGCATGTTGGGGACTGAAATTCTTTAATTCGAAAGGCTGTACCGCCACCGGGCTTGCCCCGGTGGAAATACGTTTGAAAACTAGAAGTGGCTTCGCCCACCCGAGTGTTTCTTCCCTGCCCGTCCCCGCCGCCGGAGGCGGCGGGGACGGGCAGGGAAGCCGGGAAAATGAGCGGTCGTCTAGTCGTCAAACGTGGAACCACCGGGACAAGCCCGGTGGCGAGAATTCGTTACCTCGAAGCAAGTTGTGCTAATTCGTGGCCATGAAGTGGCGCCGTCCAGCTAAGCACACAACAGATACAAAGCGCGAATCGAATTCGAGCTTTCCAACCAGTATCGGCATAGGTTGGCCAATAGCCACCTGGCGTTTTTCTGTCTCATTGCAGTATGGGGAGGGACGACTCATGTGTATGCATTGCACGCGTCGGCAGTTTCTCGGGGCCGGCGCCGTAGGTGGGATGGCTCTGGCATCCAGTCACCTGGTAGCCGCCAGCGACGAGCCTGGCACGCCATTGCAGCGCGATGCCAAAGTCCGGATCTGCGCGATCCTTGCCGGTAAGTCCGCCGATCGCAGTTGGGCCCTCTCGGACAGCGAAATTACGTCCGTCAAGAATCGACTGGCCGAAGCAGAAACGAAACTCGGCAACGTGGAATTCGTGATGGGCCAGGCGCGCACCGCGGATGAGACAGCACAGTTGTTGGAGAAAGCGGGACCGGATGCCCCGGTGTTGGCCATCAGCGCCGATATCTTTGGCCTGAGTCAGGCGGTCATGCCCACGGTCTTCCAACAGGGCCGGCCCACCGCCGTCTTTCACCTGCCGGTAGTGGGCGGACACGATTGGTGCCTGGTCAACCCGTGGCGCGAGGAAGGAAATCGCATCACGTTGTTTAACAGCAGCGATTATAACGAGCTGGAACACGCGGCGGCGTTACTGAGAGTGATTCCCTTGCTGCGACGAAGCCGGGTGCTCGCCTCTCCACCCTTTAAAGGCACACCCGAGTCTTACGACGTGGACAAAGTGCGAGCGCAACTGGGCGTCGAACTCGTCCCCATCGCTGATGGCCGATATGATGAACTGCTGACGCAAGTCGACAAGACGGCTGCGGAAAACAGGGCTCAACAGTGGCTCGACAAGGCGGAGCGGACTGTCGAGCCCACTCGCGAAGATGTCGTCAAAGCTGCACAGGCCAGCCTCACTTTGGATCAGCTGATCGACGAGAACCATGCCCAAGGACTCTGCGTCGGCACCTGCATGGGCTGGCTGCCGCGTGGTTTTCCTTGTTTGGGTTTCTCGCGTCTCAATGATCAAGGAATCCCCGCGGCTTGCGACGGGGACATGGACTGTCTGCTGACCATGCTGATTTTCCAGCACGCCTTGAACCAGCCCGGGTTCCTGGGCAATGCCGCGGGCGTGGACACGGCGAAGAACGCGTTTCATCTTTCCCACTGTTCGGCTCCTTTCAAGATGGAGGGTTCCGGTGGCGAAGCGGCGCCTTATCTGTTGCGACGGCATGCCGAGGTACGGGGCGGCGCGGTACCGGAGGTTCACTATCGTATTGGCCAGAAGCTGACCTTCACAAAACTCGTCCACCTCGACACGCTGCTGGTGTTCACGGGAACGATCATCGAAGTTCCCGAGGTTCCTGAAGGCACCGAACGCGGTTGCCGCACGGAGTTCGTCGCCGAGGTGGACGACGCCGACAAGCTGCTCGCCAATTGGGGCGGTGGCGTGCTGGGCACAAGCGCCAAGGACTACTATGCCTCGCTCCACCGCGTGGCCTATTACGGCGACCACACACGGAGCATTCGCCACCTGGCCCACCTGCTGGGACTGGGCGTGGTGGTCGAAGGCTAAATCTACCTTGGCGATGTCCAAATGCGTTCGATCCCGGCCTTGTTGGCGATGCGCGATGGCGTTCGGCCCAGGCCGCACGAATCCCCCGCTATTACACGCAATATCGAGAGCTGTCGGCAGCGACTTGCCAAAACCTGGTATTCCTCCTTGGTGCGTCGGGACAGTGAAACGTGCCGGTGTGAAACCAGATGACATTGGCCGGACGCTTTCATACGAGAAGAATAGAAACCGCTGCGCGATCAGTTGGCGACGGCGTGGGATTTATCGTGCGGCAGGATTGCGGATGCCGAAGCCGGTCACTTGAGTCACCAGAGGGGCACATAAAATCCACCCACGAGGAGGGGTTGCTATTTTGTGCAATATGCCTATTTTCCGGCTAAGGCTATTGACGCGAGATGCACAGCGAGCGAGACTGCTGGAGGCTTAGTTACGGAAAAGAAACTAGAATTCGCTTTCTGTTGGGCTATTACCGCGTCGGACTGCGGTGGTAAGTTGCGCGGTACTCTGTGGCAGTGGGCGAGGCGTCCGCAAAGTTGTTCCAGAAGTCTTGGTACATCAAAGTGGGGTGTGGGAATTCGTTCCGAGGAATCCATTGCTTGGATGATGTTGAGTTCAATTTACTCGATGCCAATGCAACTAGTGGCTTTTGTATTTGGTGCAGGGATCATTGGTCGAACAGCGAGAGACTCATGTCGGTATCTTTGAAGGGGAGGTGTAACATGCGTGCTGGTAAGCCTTGGCTGATGAACGGCAAGTTCGTTTTCGCTCTTGTGGCGCTGCTGCTCCTGCCAGCTCAGCTTCGAGCAGATTGGTATAGCGATCTTAGTGATACTGATTGGCTGAAGTTTGACTGGACAATCGAAACAACGAATGATTCAACGGGAGATAACACAGGGAACGATTTCGTATGGACATCCAACGATCCAATAGATCCCTTTACGCCGTACCAGTACCGGGCGGAAATCACAATCGTTGACGCGAGAGTGATATTGGGCGCTCTTGAGGTTTGGACACCTGTGACGGAACTGTTTCCCCCAGAGGATCGCGACACAGGTTTCCTATTGTCGTCGGAATTCCCGTTCGAGATCACCGGTGGTGCAGTACACGTAGACGATGGCGCGGAGCCCGTACCAAACCTAGCGCTGGACGTCATCTTGTTCCATGGCGTTGCTTGGAATGACAGTACAAACGATTATCGGCTCATCTCATCGTTAACGGACGCGGTCTTCGGAGATGTTCCGGAGCTTGGCTGGCCGATCACTGGATTTCGTGCCACAGCTCGTACAGCCATGCGTCCGGTGCCAGAGCCAGGGTCGTTGGTATTGCTGGGTATTGGCGGACTAGCCGGATTAGTGTTTTTGAGGCGACGCCGTAAGTAGATGCATGTTGAGATCGACTTGATCTAGTCGTTTTCAGTGAACTGCCCATAAAGCGTTTCGATCGATCGGATTTTAGGACTAGGGACTCGGCCTTGCCGGCATTGGCTCATGGCGAAATGCCGGCAGGGCCGAAGTCCCTGTTTTTGTTGGTGACGGCTGATACATCACCAACCGGCCACGTCTTCCGGTGGCTAGTCGAAAGCTGAAGCGGAGTCACGGGTACGATCATCCGCGGGCCGCGTACCGCGCAAGCTACATCCAGCGGCCGCCGCGAAAGGCCTCGCCGTGAGCGATCTTCTTCGACATTTCGCTCGTCTCAGCCTGGGGTGTGTCGCCTCGTTGTACCACACATCTACTGCACACGCTTCCGCTGGGCTTGTCCCGGTCGGAGCGACAACTGACAAGCTACATTCGGTACCACAAGCATCATGTCTAACATCGATCGTTTCTGCTCTCCGCTGGGCTTGTCCCAGTGGAAGCGGCGACTTTCACGCTACAGCACCGGCGACAGTCGTTACTCCCCCCGCTCGCAAGCCCGGCGGAAAGCACAGGAATTGTGTGGGTGACAGGTAGCCAACCAGTTGTGATCCCACTGGATCAAGCCCAGTGGAAATCAGACCTGCAAATAACAACGAAGGTGTATCGTCCAGCCTCCTTACCGCGAAAAGCGGTTAAACTCCAAAGCCCGGAGTCGCAGCGGCGCACCCTGGGTCCAAGACCCGCCAGATCCACGTGCGCCGAAGGCGTTCCACAAAACGACCGCATCACCGCAGAGCCTGTGTTACGCCTTCGGTACTCCCACCTGGATCAGTCCATCACCTGGTGTCTGCGGCAACCTGCCGCAGAACGGCGTCTGGAAGCCGCCGTCACGGGGGTGCAGCTGGTTGCTGTTCATCGAAGGTGGGAATCGTCGGCATGCCAAGGGTATGCAATTCCACAGCCCCGGGTCGCCGCGTCAGCGGCGCACCCGGGGTAGCGGGCCCGAACATCACGCACTCTGAAGGAGTGCCACAATCGGTGGGAATTGTCCGACCCATTCAGGGTCGTTGTTCTCCCTGCCTGTGTACCCAGGGTGTCGCTTCCGATTGCTGTGCAATCGTCGCTCCACCCTTATAGTTGCTCACGGGACCCCGCGGGAACTTCCGAGCGTCTGCTGCGGGAGCCCTCCCACAGCTCAGAGCGGCAGACGCTCGAGCGCGTGGTTGAACAGCTCGCAAATTCCCCATGCTGGATGAAGGAGAAAACGCATCGTCCCGCTACGAACGAACCACCCTGATCGGCGAGACGATTTAGCCCAGACTTTCGAGCGGGACGACGCGCTTTGATTCATCAACGAATCGCTCAGATGATGACGATGTGCGATGACTTCGCCATATGTCTCACTATAAGGATTTCGCCGAATCAAAGCCAGCGTTTTCTGCCGCGGCACAGATAGCAGATTTGTTGAACGGAGGACCAGACGATGCAGTCGCTGCAGATTGTTGTGGGTATGGATTGGGCGGACGAGAAGCACGCCGTATTTCTCATGGATCGACAAGACGGTACCAGAGAGCCCTGCACGGTGGAGCAGACTCCCGAGGCGATCGCCGATTGGGTCGCTTCACTTCGCCGGCGGTTTCCAGACACGCAGATTGCCGTCTGTCTGGAGCAGACGCGTGGTGCCCTGATTTACGCTCTGATGAAATTTGAGTTTCTGACCTTGGTGCCGGTCAATCCCAAACAGCTCGCCCGCTTTCGTGAAGCGATCAGCGCTTCCGAGTCGAAGGATGATCCCGAGGACGCCGAATTGCTCGCGGAACTGTTTGCCAAACATGGAGAACGCTTGCGGGCCTGGAAACCAGACACTCCGGAAACGCGTTTCCTGACCTTGCTGGTCGAAGACCGTCGGCACCTGGTGGATGAGCGGACGGCTCTCACGAATCGCCTCAAATCGCAGCTAAAACAGTATTTTCCACAGGCCTTGCAACTCTTTGGCACACTCTACAGCCAGCTGGCCTGCGCCTTGTTGGCACGCTGGTCTAGCCTCTCCGAAATTCAGCAGGCGACCGAGGAGGAGATCCACCAGCTGTTTCACGACTGTCGTTGCTACAGCCAGAAGCAACGTGAGGAAAGAATGCAGATCATTCAGGATGGAGTTCCCCTCACCACCGACCGTGCGATCATCGACAGCCGCCAGTTGTTGGTGCGGGCCATCGTCGCTCAGATCCAAGATCTCAATGACGCCATCCGGCAATACGACCAGCACATCGAAGCTGCGTTCCACGCCCATAGCGACTACGACATCTTCCATTCGTTTCCTGGCGCCGGACCAGCCATGGGACCTCGATTATTGAGCGCCTTTGGCACCGACCGTGAACGCTATTCCTCTGCCCTGGACGTGCAGTCGCTCAGTGGTATCGCTCCGGTCACCAGAAAGAGTGGCAAGTCCAAAGTGGTCCGTCGACGCTGGGCCTGCAACAAATTTCTGCGACAGACATTTCACGAGTACGCGGCCCACTCGATCAAGTTCTCAGCTTGGGCTCGAGCCTACTATCTCATGATGAAAGAAAGGACCGGAGAGCACCATGCGGCCTTGCGCGCTCTGGCCTTCAAATGGATCCGCGTTCTCTACCGCTGTTGGAACGACCACCAGCGCTACGACGAGTCGCGGTATTTGGAGAGCCTCCGACGTCGAGATTCGCCCGCTTTGAAGTACCTGGTTGCTGACCCGGAAACTGCCTGAGGAGGAAAAAAACTTGAGAAAATCTGATCGACCCCCTTGACCAAACAACTCAGATGTCTGGGCTGCGGGGTGCCATGCCCTTGGCATGCAAGACCAGATGCGATGCAAAGCCAGACACTCTGAATATCTTCCTTGGCCTGCGACGCTCGGGCGTCTGAATCCATGGGCAGCGCACACGGCGACGCATCATCGTTGGCCCTGTGTTACGCCGTCGGTACTCCCACCTGAATCGGTCCGTCACCTGGTGTCTGCGGCATCCTGCCGCAGAACGGCGGCTGGAAGCCGCCGCCACGGGGATGCAGCTGGTTGCTGCTCGCCGAAGGTGGGAATCTTCGTTGACCCCAGGCACTCGAATTCCACGCCTCAGGCAGAATTCCAGCACCGGCGTGTTGAACTTCACCGCACGCCGCGAACCGCGCGGCGTACTACGATTCGCGCATGACCGGCCAGGAGAACTGACCACGGGGCACCAGACAAGCGGCGGGCTCCCCAATCGGCAATCACGTGCCGCCAAGAATGACGCAATAGGCCCCGATTGCCGCCAAAAGGCAGCCCGCACCGGAGGATCGTGTTTGCAGACGGCGACAACCGGGAATTAAAATGCTGATCAGTAGGCGCTTGGGAAGCATGCAACCTGACGAGGGAAAAAGCCGCGATCCCTCGCCATCGGTTGTCGGGGGCGGAGAGGGCCAAATCAGGTTTCGCGGAAGGGGCTGTCGCAGAGAGCGGTTCCTCACCATTTGCTGTACCAAAGTCCGTCAGACCAGTTCGCGGGAGGCAATCATGCATGGCTGTCGTACGACCACTGTGGTCCTGGTGCTTCTGACCGCTCTTCTGGGCGGATCGATCTGTTCTCCCGCGGAAGCTGACCAGTCGCCGGAATCACGAAGCCAGGAAGATCGAGCCGAGCGGCGCGATATGTCGAATTCCTCGGGAGAATATCAGGGGCATCGATGGCATATCGATGATGATGGATTGATGTGGTGGGACGATAAGCCGTATGTACGTTTCGCCTTTACCGGCAATGGCGATATCGACGAGATGATGCAGGCGGGCTTCGATCAGTTCACATTGACGCCCTCCGAACAATGGCCGACCTCTGGCCCCGACCCCGCAATTGTCCGGAGCGTGGACGAGACCTCGGATCGGCTGGAGAAGGCCGGGGCGACGTACTATGCGAGTTTAAATGCCTTTTGGCCGTGGCGTTACGGTAGGTTGATTACGGAAGCCGACCGCGCGTCGGTGTTCGTCCGGGACGTGCAGGACGTCACGCGGTATGCGGGCCAGCATACCGCGTTGGACCTTCAGGTCCGCACTCCCATCCGCCCTGACGGGCATGATCGCAACGCACCTGTCCGCACGGTTGCGGTGCTGTTCGATCTGCAGCATGGGACGAAGCACGACCTGAGTGATCGAGTGCACAACGTCAGCGTCATCCGGGCCCATTTGGATTCAGCCTCAAGGCCGCGCGGCGACGACAGTGGGGTCGAAGGACAGGCACTTCGCGTGCGCACGGAACCGATCCAGTTTCCTAAATCGAATTCGCTTCGACTGGTTGTGGCCATGGACATGTCGGCGGCTGAACTGCCCGGCATCAACGGCCTGCCGGCCCTGTGGAAGCCGGGGATTCGCCAGTTTTTCCGCCGTAGCCTGGAGGCCTTTCGATCGGCGTATGCCAAGCCGGGTTTGCGAGGCATGCTGTTCAGCGATGAGATCAACACCTTTCCCCAATCTCTCCTGACCGCTCGGGTTTACTTGGATATTCGAGAAGATAGGGTGGCACTTAAGGCCTACCGCGATTGGCTGGCTCGGCGTTTCGGCCGCCTCGAGCAACTGAATGAGCAATTCGGCAGCGTCTACGCCTCCTTCGATCAGGTCCCATGGCAAGTGCCGCTGCATCCCTTTTCGCCGCAGTTGGCTGATACGGATGAGGCAGCCGAGCGGGAGGAATCCTGGGCTGGGGCCGAAACGGCATGGGAGCTGGCCGGCACGGTCGAGCAGGTGCGGACGGTCAGTCGCTTGCAAGACGAATTTCGAATCTGGCTCTGTGGCCACTGGCTGGCCGAGTATGCCAGGATGGCCAAAGCGGCTATCGGTGATGTACCGGTCTTCGTCTGCTCGGCCGCTATCGGCGGCGATCCGGACCAGTATCTGGGGCTACATCGCTGGGCACTCCGCGAGGGTGTGGATGGGCTGAGCCGCAATCACTACGGCCATGGTGGGCGGTACGAGTCCCATGCGTTGGCCCAGCTGGCGCAATGGATGAGCAAAGTGCGGCAGGAAAGTGGCTGCACGAAACAACTTTGGGCCAACGAAGTCGGCTACCTCGGGCCGCACGTCACCGATGAAGAGAACGCGGCCAAAGAGGCAACTGAATTGGGATCCGAGGGGTCTTTCGGCAGTCAGTGGGCCTTCCCGTCGAGCGCATCGCTGCGGGAAATGCTTGTGCTACTCACTCGCTATGGCTACCGAGGCTTTAATCGGTTCCTGATAAACCCGTCGGCCGCGCGGGCGAGCGAAGAGGTCCGATGGACGGCCCAATTGCGGCCGAAAATCACATCGATGGTCGTGCGGGCGGATGCGCGATCGGCTGCCGCCGAGGAGCTCACACGTGAGCAGGCGATCGCGGCAGCTCGGGCAGACCGTCGCGTGCTGCAGCTCCTGCGCGACACGGAAGCGCCCCGCACCACAGCAGAATTCTCTGAGCGATGGGACGTCTGGCTGGTCCACTTCTTCGCCGGCGACCGGCCGCTCGGCTTTGCCTCGGTGAACTCACAGGGAAAGGTCCTGGAAGTCGGTGGTCCTGAAGAGCGGGAGCCGGAGGAAGCCGATTCGCGCGAAGAGGACCGCGGCGACGGCGTGTATGCAGAGCGCATGAAAAGGTGATACAGTTTGCGATGGTATTCGGCGCGTGGCCAAAGTCCCACTGAGCATGCGAACTGCGGGGGGGGAGAAACTGCAACCGAAAAGATGCAAAGCCAGACACTCTGAATATCGTCAAAACCCCGAACATCGTGCCCGAATAATCGTTCATGTGGCTGCCCGGTGAAACGCTGGCGCAGTCTATTTCGGTCGGTCTATGACAAATCGCTGTTGCCGCGGAGCCCTTTCCATGCGCTCGCCGCGTGGTGTTCATCCGACGGGGCATGCCAAGGGCATGCAATTCCACAGCCCCGGGTCGCCGCGTCAGCGGCGCACCAGCGGTAGCGGGTCGAAAATCACGCACTCTGAAGGAGTGCCACAATCCCTGGGCATTGTCCGACCCATTCAGGGTCGTGGTTCGCCCGGCCTGTGTACCCAGGGTGTCGCTTCCGATTGCGGCGCAATCGTCGCTCCGCCCTGGGCTGCGGGGTGCCATGCCCTTGGCATGCAAGACCAGATGCAAAGCCAGAAACTCTGAACATCTTCCTTGGCCTGCAACACTCGGGCAATTGAATCCACGGGCAGTGCGCACGGCGAAGCTAACTGCGCCGAGAGTTATTGACACCTTTCCCCTGGCTGCCGTGGGTGACGTTGTCGCACGAAATACGAGGGCCTGACGGGTGCGCGCAGAGCGCGACCGATACGGACATCAGATTCGCACGCGCGGCAACTCGGAGGCAAATTCCATCCATCGATAAACAAGCAGGAATCTGGCAGGCATAGCACGCAGCACACGGATCTTGTCTTCGTTGACGGGAACCGCAAAACAGCTTTCGCCAGGCTCGACAACCGCCGAAGTCAACCTGGCCCCTGACTTAAACATGGCTTGACCAGCCGCATGATCCAGCAACCAAATGAACATACCGTTGTGGTCGGAATGAAAGGCCCGTCCACAACCGCAGCAGATCCGCCCCACCAAGAGCGTTTGACTGAACTCGCACGAGTCCAACGGCATTCTCACAGGCGACCCGGGATCGGGCGGACTCAGAGCGTGTCCTGAAATGGCCAGACTGGTCGCGAAGCGACACAATTGGCTCCCTCTCCCGCGTGCGGGAGAGGGCTGGGGTGAGGGCCTCCTGCATTTCAGGACACGCTCTCAGCTCGAAAACGGTCGCTGGCCTGCTTGATTGCCGAGAGTCCACAGACGAAACTGAGGGTTCTAACGGGTATTGGGTTGCCAAGAACTGGGGGACAACTTGATGTGTAAGAATATGGGTCTGTCGTATTTGATTGTCGCCGCTCTCGTGGCCACCGCTGCTGCGCAGCATCCCGTGCCGTTCGACGTGAAACTGCTGGCGGTCGACGCCAACGAAGGCTGTGACGTGGCCGACTTCGATGGGGACGGAAAGCTGGATGTCGTGGCGGGAAGAAACTGGTACCGTAATGGCGACTGGGTCCCGCGACCGGTCAGGCTGATCGACGACTGGAATGGCTACGTGCGGTCCAACGGCGACTGGGCCTACGACGTGAACGGCGACGGACGCCCCGACGTGGTGGCGATGGATTTCACCACCGGACCAGTCTACTGGTACGAGAACCCTGGCCCGGAAGCGCTGCAAATGGGCCATCTCTGGCCGCCACACTTGTTGGTCGACACGCAGCAGACGACCAACGAAGTCTGCTATCTGGTCGACATCACCGGGGACGGAAAACCGGAGTGGTTTTCTAATCAGTGGAACCCTAAAACGGCCACCATCATCTGGCAGCTGGTCAGTGAGCCGCGCGAGGTGGACGTCAAAAAGGGAAACAAGACCGCGAAGGCAAAGCAAACGGTCCCCGCACTGGCCGGACATACGATCGGCTCGATCAACGGCCATGGAGTGGGCTTTGGTGACATCAACAACGACGGCCGCGACGACATCGTATTTGGACTCGGCTGGTACGAACGCCCCGCCGGCGATCCGCTGACTCAACAATGGACGTATCACGACGACTGGGACCTGCACGGAAGTTGCCCGATGTTGGTCTACGACGTCGATGGGGACGGCACAAATGACCTGGTCTGGTCTGATGCGCACGCCTACGGCATCCACCTGTGGCGTGGCAAGGGACCCGACGCTCAGGGCAAGCTGCAGTTCGAAGACCAATTGATCGACAAAAGTTTCTCACAGGCCCATTGCCTTACCCTGGCCGACTTGGATGGCGACGGCTCGCAGGAGCTGATTACCGGCAAGCGCGTTCGCGCTCACAACGGCGGCGATCCGGGCAGCAGCGATCCACCGATCATGCGGTATTACGTCTGGAATGCCAAGACAAAATCGTTTGATGGCTTCACGATTAACGAAGGACAAGCTGGCGGCGGCCTGCAGGTGCGTACTGCCGACATTGACGCGGACGGGGACATCGATATCGTTGTGGCGGGCAAGGACGGAACGCAGATATTGTTCAACAAGCGACGGTAGATTCGTGTCCCTCTTTTCGATCGAGTTGTTCACTTCTCCGTTGACTGCATCGGCGCGGCGCGGTATTCGCCTCCGGCTTACGCGCGTCATCTCCTGACGCCCGATGGGGCATGCTCAGGCGGGCTTGTCGGCAACGACAAGGGGACACCTGCCGGGGCAGGCACGGGAAGCTGTGATGCATACTCGACACGAAACAGGGCCAATTGATGGAGTTGCAGCAGAAAATCGAGCAGTTTCTCGGCGGTGCACCACACGCCGTCGTTGGCGCCTCAGTTGACCGCGCCAAGTATGGTAACAAGGTATTGCGCGCGTATCTTCAGACCCACCGGACCGTCTATCCGGTGAATCTTCATGCAGACGAGGTGGAAGGATTGACAGCCTATCGCCGGTTGGCGGATTTGCCTGAAGCAGCGCACGGTATCTCGATCATTACACCGCCTGAGGTGACCGAAGCGATCGTCGAGCAGGCTGCCGAGCTGGGCATTCAGCACATCTGGATGCAGCCCGGCGCGGAAAGCGCGGCGGCGATAGCACGAGCGGAGGAAAGTGGAGCGAACGTGATTGCCGGTGGTCCTTGCCTGCTGGTGGCGCTGCGGTTTCGTGAATGAGCCGCACTCCCTAACTGGCCCGAAATTTTGGTATGAAGTTGGCTCCCACCTCATAGCAGTTCTCCGCCAGTCGTCGGCAACGGACCACTTCGATACAGCGTGGCTTACAGTCGGGCAGGACCAGCGTCCATTGCTCTTTGGGATAGGCTTGTTCGCTGTGGAGGAAGCTGATCCCGTTGCGGCTCAGGTCGCGCGTGACCACCTTGTGCCACACTTCCGATCTTTCCAAATTAGGAAGTGACGGACGGTGTTGAAGTGCCGCCGTCGCGCGCATGTACTTACGGACGAATCGGCGTTTGTCCGCCGCGATCGTGGGCACGACACCGCTGGCCGAAAAATACTCGTCGGGCGTTTCCGGCAACTGCAAGGCGAACTTGAGTGGCCCCACGACATCGACTACTCGTTGCAGTTGATCGTCGCCTGGAAGCATTCGAACATCTCCTTGTCAAACTCGGTGCCTAGCTTGCCGGCCATGAACTCCAGCACTTTGGCCGGACGATCTGCCTTGCGATACGGGCGATCCGACGTGAGTGCATCAAAGACATCCGCCACCTTGCAGATTCGCGCCCACTCGTGAATCTCCGAGGCTCCCACCCCTACCGGATAGCCTTTTCCATCCGGCCGCTCATGATGCTGATAAATCATCATCAGCTGTCCCCAGCTCACATCCTGTCGTTCACAAAACTCACGAAACCCATCGAGGGGATGTTGCTGGATAGCTCGCCATTGTTCTTCTGACAAACGTCCAGTGCAATTCAGAGTTGACGCGGGAATAAACCGCTTTCCATAGTCGTGCAGCAGGGCGCCGACGGCGATCTGATGCACGAACTCGCGATCGCCGTTGCCGAGTCGCGCTGCGAGGGTCGTGCAGTATGTTGTGACATTGGCAACATGTGTGAACGTGTAATAGTCGTGTGACATCAATCGCATCAAGTCATTCATCGCCACCTGGTTACCGCAAATCGCATCAGTCAAGTCGCTTCCAAAGTTCTCGGCAAACTCCACGTAACGGTTCACGTTCGGGCTGCTGAAGGCGGACTCGAACACGGAACGATTGACGGCCATCAGAACCTGAACACGCCGCTCGGCCGGTAGATCGGCGTTATTCAGCACGACCTCACGCAGGTATTCGCAGTATTGCTCGTGATCCCCCACACGGATGTACAGAGTCGCCACTTTCGAATCGCAGAGGCGACGAATATCGCTGGCCTCCAACGGGTAGTCTCGTCCCCGAAAAAGAACCGCCTTTTCGGCATCCGAGCGGACGAAGAGGTCGAAGTCCAGACTCTCGGCAGGCACCAGAGTTCCCAAAGCGATCGGGAGCATGCCGCGAAATTCGACACTGTCTGAGGTGCTGGATTGAACTTTCGTTTCGACTGCCATCGCATCTCACTTGAGCTGGTATCAAGGCTGCTTCCCGATGACCCCCGCCGGGCGCCGAATGACCGGCATGGTACGCGTTGCTGGTAGACGACACGCGAATGAGCATGCGTGCATGGATGTCCAGCCGAACTCTACCTTTTAAGACCCGACAAGCCAGTGAAAAACGACAGGTATTCGCCAGCCACGAGGCTTTCCCTCGACTGCGATCGGCAGCCGCAGGGCAACACGGCCGCTACAGCTGCTACGAGCCCTGCGACCGATGTTTCACGTACTAAATCACTCTTCACGATTCGTGGAATTTTTGGCCGCAGGCCATATCTGGCGGTTGCGAAACTTCCACGAATCATGAAACTCGATTTGGCGGCAGAGCTTGTGGATTCTCGCAAGCGGAGCTGGTGAATTTACCTTGGATTGAGCCACATAGGTTGCAGGGCGTCATCGAGCATACTTTCCGGTCAGTCGGCCTTCCGCCAGAATGTGCCCCGACATGGCTTCCACCAGCTGACGTTTGCTCGCTCCTGCCTGGAGATCCAGCCGCGCGTCCAAGGCAAAGATCTGGAAGACATAGCGGTGTTCTCCGCTGCCAGGTGGCGGAGCCGGCCCGCGATATCCAATATTTTCGCTGGGCCATGAATTGCTGCCTTGCCGAGCGTCGGGTACCTGTCGAGGCATCTTCTGTCGGTTCGATACCCGGGGGTAACTCGGTGACATCAGACGGGATATTGAACAGGACCCAATGAACCCAGGGATCCGCGGCGGGTCGCGCGGGACTCGGCGCGTCAGGGTCGTCGCAAATCAGTGCCAACGAGATGGTTCCCGCCGGCACATCGGACCACGACAGTGGTGGCGATATGTCATCCCCTTCCACCGTGTACTTGTTATCCATTCTCTCCCCATCCACAATCGCGCTGCTTGTGAGTTTCATGGTTTTCCTCGACATATCGAATGAGCTGTCTTCTTCGTGCGTTGGCGTGGCCGGTCGTGAATAACATCCGCTGCAGGCCGCGAGCAACACGATCCCGATCGCGACGAAGGTCTTCCACTGCACGTGCGTTCTCCTTTCCGCCTGCCGACGGCTGAAGACTCACTTGCCTTGGGGCAACTCGTCGCAGACTCGCTCGCCAGAGCGCTCGAAGTTCGCTCGAGGTGCGACTTCGTTAGACTTCTGTCCCCGGCTTCAGCTCACGCGATCGAGTTTACCATGCGCGATGCCATTCACGAGCACCATTTTTGCGTTTTCCTTCTCTTCTGAACGCCCGGCTGGCGCTCGGCAGCCCGTCGTGCCTGCAACACAAGAATCCCACTGAGCAAGTCCTCGGCTGATCTATACCATCAGGATCGTCTACCGGCGGCCACCGGCAGTTCGTGAGAGTGTGTACTGTGTACGCGATTTAGCGTGACAGCGGCATCCTGCCGCAGCAACTGCGGCGAGAGCCGCCCACGAGGTTTCGGCCAACGACCGCAATAAGGAACATGGGAAGAAAATTTCGATTTGAGGCTCGGAAAATTGCTTCCCGCCCGCATCCGCTGGGCGTTACGCTCGGCTGAAGTGACAACTGATCTGCTACCGCATGACCGCGGTTTCGGGCTGCCAGCCGTCTGGCGAGTTGTCGCATCCCGACTCAGGGTGCGAAACCCGGCGGACTCGGAAAACACCGAGGGAGTGCGGCTTCCCGCAGACCTACGGGCCTGCACGAGGCCACCGCTTCACGGTCGCAAACGCCTCACCGGCGATGCCCAGAGGCCGACGCTATGTTCAATGCCGGCAGAATTGATGGACTAGACGCGTTGGATGCGATTGGACATATCACGGCACGCTGTCCCCTTCACGGTACCTTCCCAAACGGCCGGGCCAAGGAATCGCCATGTTACGAAGACTCTTTGATTGGTTCCGAAGCTCTCCGGTCCCGCGAGAAGATAGTGCCGAGGCCGAGGACGCATGGTATGACGAGAAATCGAGTTACATGGAGTCCGTTTTGGGGACCGAATATGACAAAGCCATGCATTCACTGGTCCCGTATGCCTCTGGGGGCGGCTTGGATCTCTATTACTATCCCCATGGCATCGCCGGCACGGGATTCGCCACCAAGGAGTTGGTGGACGCGCACGGCCACGGGCCTTCCAACTCGGTTTACGATTGCTACGAGCTGCTGATGTTCACCAGGCTACCGATCAACCTGCATGATGCACAAGACAGCACGACATCATTCGGCTCGATGCACGCGAGCATGAATGCGGTGATGAACGTAATCGCCCGGTATAGCCGCGAAGCAACACTGAATCCCTACGAAACCTGCGAATTTCCCGCAGAGATGGAACTTGTCGGCGGCAAGTGTCTGGTATTCGACGGCTACACCTCGTCCCGCGGACCGAAAGGAATGGGTCTGCTACTGATCATCGAAGTCCACCGCAGCGAAATGGAGTACGCCATGCAACATGACGGCGCCGGGCTTATCACAATGCTCAAACAACGAGAGCACTATCCCTACTCGGACCTTGATCGACCACCAGTCGTCTAGCCCCTCTCACCCCATCACCCTCTCATCTACCGGCTCGGCGCACTCCCGGCATACTCGACCACTTGTTTCGATTCCACATGATCACGCAGCTGGCCCCAGGCGTGCCAGGCCGGTCTCATGCGACCTTGCGAGTAGAGATGCGCCTGGTCTGTGTAGTGCGGCGACTCGGGCCGTCGCGACTGGCCGTAGGGAACTATGCTGTAAACCCGCACGGGATCGGATAATTCGACAACCGTCGGGATGACCTGACCGCCGTTAAAGACGTAATGTCCGTCGTCGTCTGTGTTGGACGTACCGGTCGCCCGCAGGCATTCCGTACCGCCGGCGAATGCCGTATCACCATCCAACGGGAGGTCGACATGGCCACGGCGCAGGCGCATGATCTGGCCCCAAGGTACGAGCGGTGAGCCGAAGGTGGTCGTTAGATAGTCGGCGGCACTGCGCAGGGCTTTCACGGCATCCGCCTGCTGGAGGCTCGTTGTGGGAAATCCATAGGCGGTATTTTCACCCACGGCATTTGGTTGCAGTTTGGCGTATTCGGACCGCCAGTAACGAAAGACCGTGGCGGCGACACTGTCTTTGGTGACGCAAGAGTCCCACTGCCTGAGTGCATCGGCCATCATTTTCATGCTGAGGTCCGGGTCGGCAACATCCTTTTTGTTTGCTTCGTAGGCTTCCAGTAACGGCTTGACCCAAATCGGTCCGGCTGGGGCAAACGTATCGAATGCAAAACAACTGGCCTGCTCGAGTGTCACCTGCCACATGTCGGGCATGGCCTGGAAGCACCGCAGGCCGCGGCCGCGCCAAATGGGAGCGTCACCCAGCGCAAGGTGCCCGTACATCACCCCCGCGGGAAAGTCTTCCGGTTTTTCCGACTGGCCGCTCGTGACGTAGTTCGCGGCAGTATTGCAGCTCTGCAGCCAGCCGCTTTCTGGGTCGTGTAGTTGTGGGAGCGCATCCAGCGCAATACGCCCCTGCCAGTTGGCGGTCGAGCGAGTTCCATCCTGCGCCCCGAGGCGCTGGTATCCGCCGTCTCCACGGAGCGGGCACATACCGTTCTGGATGTACCCAAAATGTCCGTCGCCAGAAGCATAGGTGAGATTCAGCCACGCGGCCTGGTCGTTGCGCAAGGCGTTGCGCAGTTCGGCGCTGCTATGAGCTCGATTCATTTCCAGCCATTGTTCCAGTTTCAAGGTATCGCGCACTCCACAGATCGCGCCGGCAAAAGCGCGCCCTTGCTCTTCGCGTACGATCGGTCCATGGACGGTCTCCCGAAAAACAAACGGCCGCTCTTCCAACACGCCTTGGTCCGATTTCACGTTGATCGTAACCGTGCGAACCAGCATCTCTCGCCACGCTCCGTCGTACCAGTACTGGTTCTGATTCTGAGGGTTGATCTGCACTTCAAAAGCGTCCGCCGAATCGGCGCCGCCAGCGGTGGCGCCCCACGCCACACCATCGGTGTAGCCCAGCCCGGCGAAGGGAATCCCTGGCATCGCGAAGCCGCCGACCTGCATCCGACCGGCGTGCAGATGGAACTCCCACCAGGAGAGGTGACCTCTGTCTGGCCAGTGGGGATCGAGGAACAAAATCGGGCGTTGAGCGGCGGTGCGCGTGGGTCCCAGTACCCAAGTGCTCGATTGGTTCGGGAAGTCAAATTCGGGTGGGGGCTGTCGCAGGGCGGCGTTGACATCCGCCTTCACGATCGCGATCGATGGTTGTACGTCCGTGATGCGCAAAAGAGCTATAACCTGGATCGGAGTGGCTTCGAGGGCATCCTGGCACTCCTCCGGATGCGAGGCACGGTAGGCGTTCAGCCCGTCGCAGAACGCCTGAATGAATCGCCTGGTTCGAGGCGGACTCGCCTGCCAGGTTTTCTCTGCTGTCTCCGGCAGGCGCCACAAATGCAGATCGCGATCCGCTTCCAGCAGTTTTTCGCCAGTGACTTCGGCCTGACGCCCGACACCCACGCGCAGGGCTCGAAACACGACTTTTCCCATATCCTCGCACTGAGCCAGTGCCAGTGCGTAGGCCCCCGCCGCCTCGCTGTCGGCAAAAACGTGTGGCACTCCGTAGACGTCTCGGTAGATCGTGGCCTGGGGATGCTTGGGAGGTACCAGCTTGGCGAACTTTTCTCGCACCGCATCCCGCGCGGTTCAACAAAGCAGACACCACCGTGAACGCTTCTTCCTTGTTCCCGGATTCGTAGTGCCGCTGCGCCGCCAGGAGTTGCTGATAGACGTTCAACGTGTCGTCACCGAAAACACGGGGATGAACGAGCAATGTTTCGACCTGCGTGTTGCGTTCCCGCCACGCGGCGTCGTCGACGCCGGCAGTGACGGCTGCTTCAAGACTCTCCAGCAATCGCACGCCCAGGCTGTCCCCAAACGGCACGCCCTGGGAATCTGGCTTTTCCGTGAAGCCCGCTGCCGGGGCATTC
Organism: uncultured Planctomycetota bacterium; assembly: GCA_963700575.1. Taxonomy (GTDB): domain Bacteria; phylum Planctomycetota; class Planctomycetia; order Pirellulales; family Pirellulaceae; genus JAJRVM01. The sequence continues at coordinate 124,873 of CAVOYC010000014.1, forward strand.
ATCACCGCCTCGATCTGTTCCACGCGGCGCACCGTGCCATCCGGGTAGACCAACCCGGCCGCGGTGTTGAACATGTCGCGGCCGATGACCAGCTGCCACACGAAGAAACCGACTCCCAGCTCCCGGATTACCGGCAATGCCATCTCGTATGTCGATCCGGCGGCCACGTTACCGCACTCGGACACGATCCACGGTTTGCCCGCCGCTCGCGCCTGATTACGCGTCCGCAGGAGATCGGCACGAAACGCCTCGGCTCCTGGTGCGTAGCTGTGGCAGGAGAGCACATCGACCAGATGCAAGACGTCTTGGCTGTCCCACTTTGCCACTCCCACCGTGATGGGATGCGTCCGATCGAGTTGTTTGACGAATTCGCAGTGATGGGCCACAAACGCGTCGATCTTCGACTTCCCGCCGGGCAGCGCCGCCAGATGCGTGGCCGTGGGCTCATTCATCACGTCCCACATCACGATGCGGCGGTCACCCACATGGGCCGCCACAACCGCCTTGGCATAGGCCTCCGACTCGGGCCACCACTTCCGATCCATCCGGTCGGGACCCGGGTTGGCCACCCACATGTGCCGGCTTTCGAGACTCGGAGCCACGCCAAAACAAGAGTCAAACAGGACCGGCATGACCTGCAATCCGTGCGCGTCGGCCGTGGCCAGAAAATCCTCGAAGTTCCGGAGAAAGGTCTGGGGTTCATGGTGGTAGACCAGCGACTGGAGAAAGACCCGCACACAGTTCAATTGAAGCTTCGCGGCATAACCGAGTTCCCTCTCCAGCGCGTCGTGATCATAATGCAGCCACATCTCGACGTCGGTAGCGGCATACGAGGGCACGTAATTCGCCCCCCGAATCCACCGGAAGTCATCGGCGCTCCACACATCGTTCCTGGCAGAGTCCGGCTCTGAGGCAATCGTAGCGCGAAGAACAGACAAGCCGCTCAGATTCATGACCAACATCGCGGCAAACACAAACAGACGGCTCATCATTCACACCCTTCAATTATCGCAACCGTTCACGGGCCCGGTAAACGCTGGTCTTAATATTAAGAGGACTGTCCGAGATTGCCGTCTTCGCCACCACATGTTGTGGTAGCACCTCAGATGCTTGCACAACCACTATTTGTGATAATCCAATCTCGGACAGTCGAACTAATCCTGATCTTATATGTTAATCCTAATCTTAATCTCAATCCCTTGCAGTCGTGGAGGTTCAGAAACGGAAAGAGCGGCCTGACAGTTGTTCCTGCTACTGTCTCGGCAGGAACAGAAAGGACAAAGAGATGGAAGAATTGAGAGCCTTGATAGCTGTGCTGATCAAACGGATTGCTGGGTTGGAACGGGCGTTGGCAAAGGCGAGGAAAGAAGCGTCGACTTCATCTCAGTCGTCGTCGAGTTATCTTGCCAAGCCCAAGCCGAAAAAAGCCCCCGGACGGCGGAAGACGTTGCGGCGTGGTGGACAGCCATTGCCACCTGAAAAAGGCAAAACCGCCATTGCTTCTGGTTTCTTTTCGCCTCCCTCACCGTTCAACTAAGAAACCATCCCGCAACAAGCCTACTGACCAACTAACGCGGACCCGATTAGGATTAGGATTAGGGACTCGTCCGGAAATAAGTTACCGGTTCCGCTTCCCTCTCCACCGCCCCGCGGAGCGGGAATAGCGGGGGAGAGGGTAGGGTGAGGGGCGATAAATACGGTAACTTATTGCCGGACGAGTTCTAAGAACCGACGTTACGCAAATCCGTGAACGGTTACGTTGGTAGCGGTTGGTCCTGAATTAGCTCCAGACAGGGAAGGATCCCTATGCGACTCTCACTGGCGTCCAAAATCTCGATCGCGATCGTTGGTGTGCTGGCGTTGTCTGTCCTGAGCAGCAGCGTGGCGATTCGCTCGGCATACCGGTTTGAGGCCATTCAGGAGACACTGGTAGCGGTCAGTCTGGAAAGTGTGCAGGCAGCGGAGGAATTGGAAATTGCCTTGTTGGAACAGCGCGGCAACGTCGCGTCGTATATCCTCGACGGGGGCAACCCGCAGTGGCTGGAACAACTTGATCAATACCGCAGCGAATTCGACGTCTGGCTGGACCGCGCGCACCGAGTCGCTCGCTCAGACGAGGAACGGCAGATACTCATGCAGTTGGAGGATGTGCAAGAGGCTTACGTTCAGAAACGCGACGGGGTCATCAAGCTGTTCGACGCGGGCGAGAAGGAACAGGCGAGACAGGTGCTGCTGAGAGAGGTCTCCGCGCTGTATCACCGGTCCCACGCATTGTGCGAGGACTTCATTGCCACCAACCAGCAAATGGTTGATGCAGCCAGCGCCGAAGTCCGGCGTCAGGTGGGGCGGACCACGGTGGTCATAACCGGTACGCTTGTCGTCACGGTGGGCTTGGGCGTGGCCTTGCTATGGTTGTTTTTCCGCGGCGTTGTCTTTCCGTTGCGGCAAATGGCCGCCGAGATGCGCACGGTGGCGGGTGATCCACAACAGGACGTCACAGATGAACGCGGCGATGAACTTCGGAACATCGGGCGCTGCGTGAGGCTTTTGGTGACTGATGTTTCCGAGACTCGCTCCGATCTCCAACAGAGCCGGACACAACTTGCCCAGACCGACAAATTGGCGGTTGTGGGAAAACTGGCCGCCAGCGTCGCACATGAAGTCCGCAATCCTTTGACGTCCCTGAAGATGTGGTTGTACTCGTTGCGCCGCACGGTGAGCCAAGACGGGGAAGTGCAGCAGAAGTTCGACATGATCTCGGACGAGATTTCGAGGGTGGAGAGCATTGTCCGCAATTTTCTGGAATTTGCGAGGCCGCCGGTGATGTGTGTGGAGCCGCACTCCATCTCGCTTCGATGGTGGCGTCTATTGAGCGGGCGTTGGAGAGTGTTCGCTTGATGCGACGGAGTGTCGAATTGAATCCCGGTGCAACTGGTTCGGCCGACGCTATCATCGGCGACAGTGCCGGCATGCAGCAGGTTTTCATGGCGATCGGCCGGGTTGCCACGACGGACGCCACGGTGCTGATCCGCGGTGAATCCGGCACCGGCAAAGAGCTGGTGGCGCGGGCCATTTATCAACACAGCCTCCGCTCTGAGGGGCCATTACTGGTCATCAATTGTGCGGCCATACCCGAAGCGCTGCTGGAGAGTGAGCTGTTTGGACACGAACGCGGCGCGTTCACCAACGCTCAAGCGCAGAGAATCGGCAAATTTGAGCAGGCCCATGGCGGCACAATCTTTCTGGACGAGATCGGTGATATCGCGGCGGTCGTGCAGTCCAAGATTCTCCGCCTGTTACAACAAAAGACTTTCGAGCGAGTGGGAGGTAGCGAAACAATCCAGGCCGATGTGCGAATCTTGGCGGCTACCAACCGCAACCTGGAACGCGCCATCACCGAAGGGACTTTTCGCGAAGACCTTTATCACCGATTGAATGTGGTGACGATCCACATCCCACCGTTGCGCGAACGTCGTGGCGACATCCCGAAACTGCTGAATTACTTCCTGGACCGCTATTCCCGGGAATTGCAGATCGACAAGCCCATTGTTTCCAGCGAGGCGCTGGATGCCATCCGGACCGACGACTGGCGAGGCAATGTGCGCGAGTTGGAGCATTGTGTTTATCGGACACTCATTTTCACTCGCGGCTATCCCATCCAGGCCATTGATATCGCTCGTGCCCGTGACACGACGCAAGAGGATGGTCAGCAGTCGTCGGATGTGGACGACAACACGTTGCTCGATCTAGTGCGTCGTTATCTTGAGACTCATCACGGCGAAGGCACCCACGACAAGCTGCTTGCCAAGATCGAGCAGTTCCTGATTACGGAGGCCTTGGCTCGCACGGCGGGAAACCAAACTCACGCGGCCCAGTTACTCGGCCTCACACGGCCAACGCTGCACGCTAAGATGCATCGATACGGTATCCAACCCCTCCAAAAATGAAAGGCGTCAACCGAGTGCCTGCGGATCGTATGGGTCGGGGCGGACGTCCTTTCACTCATCTGCAATCGTTGTCTTGCGGCGACTCTCGGCACGCAAGACACTTCTCGCTCACACCGGCCCTGCAGACGAATGCTTTGGCCACACTAAGAATTCGGGTAAAGCCACGTTCTCAGCTGCGTACGACAGCGCGTCCACGCGGTGTCGTACGTGCGTCTCGGCCCAACCCTCATTCTTAAGCCTGACAAAAAACCAGGTCCATCAACCGTGCTGAGCACTGTCCAGATTCTGGCACAGTTGTCCAGTTTCTGACAGGCGCGGTGCGGCCCGGGAAACCCCCGCCGCAACAGGTCGTTTCGATCACGGGTGAAACACATGATTTCCGCTTGCCACGCACTTTGCCCCATGGCCGCGGAAAAATCTCATCCAGCACGGCGCGAAATTTGCTCGTGAGGTCTTCCCGCAGCGCGGCAGTCAGGATGGTCGTCAGCTACCTTCTGTTAAGGAGTTCAAGGATGTTGGTATTGAGCCGGCGGGTGGGAGAGGAAATCGTGATTGCGGATCACGTGCGAGTTCGCATCCTGGAAGTTCATGGAAAACGAGTGCGGATCGGGGTGGTGGCACCCGAGTGTGTGCATATCCGTCGATCGGAGATTTGCCGCATGCATGTTGAATTCGAGCATTCGGCGCGAGAATCGATAGACCAAACCGTGCCGGAACCGGTGTGACAAGAAATCCGGCCAGCCGTTGACGACCCTCCGCAGACCGCTCGCTCCTGGTGCGGTGCGTCACGGCGTCTGACACCAAATAATTACGGTTCAATGAACGTTCACCTGGCGTGCACTCCAACACGCCTCCCTCCAACCCACAGCGGAGCTTGCCAAGTCATGCAGCACACGATCATTTTTGCTGACAATGAGCGTGGTATTCGACGCTTCTGCAAGGAAGAACTCGAAGCGGTCGGCTACCGGGTTCTCCTGGCCGAAGACGGCGAAGACGCGCTCGACGCCCTGGAAACATGTGCCGTCGATCTCGTGATTTTGGACGAACACATGCCGCGCTGCAGCGGACGGGAAGCGGCCAGACGCATCAAGCAGTGGCACCCCAGTCTGCCTCTGATCCTCTTCACGGCCGACACGGACTTCGAGCGATACACGGGCTCACTGTTTGATGTTGCAGTCATCAAATCAGAAGACCTCTCTGCTCTCAAGGCAGCGGTCGCCGATTTACTTTCTTGCTCGCGGGCTGCGGCATCACTAGCCAATGTATCGTAGCCATCGGGCGTGCATCGGGCGGTATTGAAGTGTCATTAATCGCCGGAAACTCTCGCACAATGGGGTCTTTGGGATGCCAACCGAAACGAGAAGTCGGCGTGGGCCGAACCTTGAACAGGAACCGGGCGATCGACTTCCTGGCTGTGACGCTTCGAGGAACGTGTCGGTCAATTGTCCCGTCATCCAACACGCTTTGGTCCTTGAGAAAGTGCGTTTCTTGCCTCAAATCGAGCAGCTACGCGTCAATTCGACTGCTGGATTGTGGCGTTGAGAATGGCAGGGTGGTGCTCCAGGGCGCGGTCCCGTCATACTATCTCAAACAAATCGCACAGGAGCTTGTCCGGCGACTCAGCCTGTCGCAGCCCATATCCAACGCCGTGCATGTAACCGGCCATAACGCTGATTGACCCTGCCGGCGTCAACCAGCTTGGCGATTTTCAACACGGGCGGAAGCCGCCTCGAGAACGGCTTCAAGAGTCAACCGTTGTGATGGGACCTGCCATATCGCAAATGGCGCCGGAATCGCCCGGGCAAGTCACGGGGGAGCTTCGCCGCAACCGCGATAAACGGGTGACGAAGTTCCATGCGTTACCGAGTCCGTTCAATGCCTGCCGCGGCACGAGGCATCTCAGAGAGACCTTTGGACAAAGAGGGGGAACTGCCAGACGACTGGCCGGTGCGGCCGATCTGATCGAACGCCTGGTTACGGTGCCTTCCGCACGAGGTTTGTCCAGATGTGTCGAACAAGCACCCAACGCGCGGAGACGGATTCGGCATACGTCATGTTTGGGTAACATCGCGGCCAGAAGAGAAACAGCGGCGACCAGACGGCTAAGCCAAAGACGTACGTGGCAACCACGAGCAGCTGCAGCACACTTCCCAAGAGTCCAGTTGATGAGCGTTGATCTTCCATGACGATCTCCGTAATAGGTGCGCGTCCATCTCAGGGAAACAGTCAAGACCACGCAGAACCGCAATCACGCGACCCAGGATCTTTTTTGGCGTCCCCATCCTTGGATACCAGGCAAATTGGGGCCGCAGACCCGATTACGCATCGGCAAGCGTCAATTGCCAGGAAACGCCATATTTGTCATTCACCCACCCGTACTTTCTGCTAAACGGGTAGGCGTCTAACGGCATCAGGATACTCCCGCCTTGAGATAGCTTGCCGAAAACTTCGTCAATCTCCTCTTCCGTCTCACACGTGACATGCAGCGAGATGGCGGGGTTAAAGGTGAATTCGTGTTTCACACTACTATCGATGCACATAAACAGCTGTCCGTGGAGTGAAAACACCGCATGCATTACGGTATCTTTGGCACCAGCCTCATGTTCACCATAACGATACAAGCTCTTTATTTCTGAATCGGGGAACAAGGAAGTGTAGAAGCGCATGGCTTCTTCAGCCTGTCCATCGAACATCAAGAATGTCGTGATTTTCTGCATCTTCGTGATCCTCCCGGACGACGGCTGCGTCGATCCTTACGTCTCCAGAGCCTGAAACGAGATATTCTTAAGCAGCGTTTGACTGACCGGACAAGCAACGATCTGCCGCTGGATGTCGCGGCGTTGTTCTTCGGTCAGATCACCTTGCAGGTCCACACTGTATTGAAAGATCGTTTCGCCTGGCATTTGCCGATTCAAGCGCAATTTGACCGCGACTCCAGACAACGGAATTCCCCGTTTATCGGCGTACATCCGCAGCCAGATATTGATACAACAGGCGACCGACGCCTCGAGCAGCGCGTGTGGACCGAATCCCGCGCCGCCGCCCCCTTTCTCCTGGCTCGCATCGGCAAAGGCCTCGTGGCCGTCAATCGTGAACCGAGTGCGGTAGGGCGTTTTTTCGCTATGCGTCGTTACCAAAGCTGCCTCCTAATGTCGTGTTGGATGTCCAACGTTTCGAGTTTTCGACACATCTTTGCCGCCAGAACGACATGACAAACGGGACTACATCTTGTGTCTTTGCTTGAGGGTAGCAGCCGCCTTCGATAAGGCAGCCAGCTTCTTCTCGGCTACCGCTGTCGCCGTGATCGGATTGTCGGCAAACGTGGCAAAACCACAGTCCGGGTTCAGCAGCACGCGTCTGGCACCAAACATCTGGATCGCCGTCTCCGCGCGGTCCACGATCTCCTCAACCGCCTCGACGCGGGTCGATTTCTGGTTTACCAAACCGACCCCAATGCGAAAGCTCTCGGGCAGGGATTTCAGCACCTCAAGTTCGCCCGCCCGCGGGGTACAAAGTTCCAGAAATAATGTCCCAACGTGGAGATTTGAGAGCAGTGGGAGCAACGGTCGGTAGTCTCCCGCCAACGCGGCGCTTTCGTCAGGCGTCCAGTTACCGCGGCAAATGTGTAGCGCCAGTCGTTCGGCCGGCAATCCCTCGATGACTTGATTGATCAATGATTCGGCAAAAGACAACTCTTGGGTCACCGGCCCTTTGGCGCCGAGAGCACCGCACATAAAACTGCGTCCGCCCGAGCCGACGCGGCCATAGACAACTTCAGTCAATACGGGCTCGTCAAACTGCACGATGCTGGCACCACGTGCCAGTAAGAAATGGAGTTCCTCGCGGAGCACGCGAACAATGTCCTCTGCCAGCTGCTCACGCGTTTCGTACGCCCGGTCCGAGATGCATTCCATCCACATCGTGCGTGTCAACAGGTAGGGTCCCGGCAGCGCGATTTTCAGGGCGCATCGGAGATCGAGCGCAGGAACTCCAGTTCGTGCACCGCCAGCGGCTGACTGCGACCAAGCCTGCCGAAAACCGCGGGGTGGCGCACTCGTTCAGCCGGCACGTCGAGTGAACTCAATTCCTCGCGGAACTGGTCCGGATCTTCCACATACGGCAGGAGATCGGTGATGGGGATGAGTTGGCAGTTGTCGAGAATGCCCCCGACGAAGCTTGAATAGTCATCGCGCCGTTGCTCGCCATCGGTCAGCACATCCACTCCGGCGCGGACTTGCGCGTCCACGACCAGTCGCACGGCATCGTCCGCCGTCGAATGAAACTCCCGTTCCGGTAACTGGCCGGCCAGCTGCTCGTGCAAGGCGCGCAGCAACCAGCTCGGTCTGGGCCAACTGCCAATACCCATCACCGACAGCGGCTCAATGCGAGGCGCTTCGGCGGGCGCGGGCAAGGAGGCGGGAATGACAACATCCTTGATTGGCTGCGTGATGGGCGCGGGGGTCGTTTCCCGTTGTGCACTTTCCGGCCTTGAATCGGCTGCCGGTTCCGCCGCGGTGAAAGGACCCTTTGACACCAGAAAACTGTGGCGATCGGCCAGCTCCATCTGAGACACAAGTTGGTTACCAGTCAGCCGGCACCAGGCGGGCAGATCCTCCTTGACTGTCGGTTCGCTCGATTGGATTTCGAGCAATTGTCCCGTCTGGAGCGGATCGATATGCTTGCGGATCAGCAGCAGAAGGCCGTTGCCACAATCCAAATCGCCGCCATCAAAGCTTGCCACAGCTCGATACGGATGCGCAGGTCTGGCCGCCATGGCACCATCCTTTCTCTTCCGGGCACTCGTTCAGTAACTGATGCACGGGGCTCCATCGCACAGGAATTCAACGAGTTTCGCGCCACCCACAATCTGGATCCCCTGCACGACTCTCCCTTCGTCCAGTCCACGCTTCTTGAAACAGGGCGCACAGGCATAGATCGTGCCGCCTGCCTCCAGGAAGCTATCCATCAGCTCCTTCAGCGGAGCGAACCCTTGCTCGTGAATATCGTCCGAATAGCCCTGCTCGGCAAGCCGGGCCCCTTCGGTGCTCAAGAAAACGAGAGTCTCCTGCCCTGACCCGAGCGCCGCGTTGGCGACCACAAAAGCAACTGTGGCGCGATCGGTATCGTCCTTGGCACAGCTGAGGGAAACGCAAAACTTGCCCGCCATGTTTAGTCTTCCTTTCGTTGAATATAAAATTCCGGTGGATCCGACTTCAGCATGCGATGTCCCGTCACGCGGCACCAGGCGAGCAGATCCAAGGTGGCGCTCGTGCTTCGCGTGATGAGCATTATAACTCCTCCAGCTGGAAGGGCTTCGACACGTCGGCGGAGTGGCAGCAGCAATTCGCCACACTCCAAATCACCTGTGTCCCATACGTCTTCGCACACTGGTTTTTCGTCGTCAAGCATATCTCTTACATAAACCTTGGATCGGAACAGAAAACAAACACACGCTGCGTGTGCGGCGAACCGTCAACTGTTGCCCCCGTACGAGAGTATCTCCTTCCGTGAGGTCAGACATCCAGCCTCCAGGGACTCCGATAGGGCCTGGTTACCAGAGCATTCGCCGCGTCATCGCCGACCACTGACTCTTGCTCGGCATCCCAGGTGATCACGCGGCCCGTCCTCCAGGCGATGTTCATTAGATGACCGGGATTGCTGGAAAGGTGGCCAACTTCCACGTCCGCAGGAGGCCTCTCGCGGCTGCGCACCGAGTTCAAGAAGACCTGAGCGTGCGTCTTGAGGCTTTCCACATGAACATTACCCGTGTAGGCATTGCCCACCGTTTGTTCCTTCACCGGCGCGCCCTGTTCCGGTTGGATGGTGTATCCGCTGCGATCAATCAACAGCGAGGCTTGCGTGCCGAAAAAGCACTTTCCGTGCGACCGCTGCTCGCGGCGGCAACCGCTGCGAAAAGTGTACTGCAGAAGAAAACCCTTCTTGGCTACCGGACCGGGAGCGTATTGGCAGATGCCCGAGAAGGTGTCGGGCCATTGGACATGGGTCTCTTCAAAACACAACATGCCGCCCGTCGCCGTGGCGGAGACTGGCGCGGTGACGTCCATGAACCAGTGCACCACGTCGTAGTGGTGAACTCCCCAGTCAACTTGCCAACCCCCGCCGTAGTCGAACCACCAATAGTGGTGCTCGTACCGGTTGGAGTTGTAGGGAACCTTGGGTGCCGGGCCGAGCCAGAAATCCCAGTCGAGTTCCCTGGGTGGTGAGCTGTCAGAAGGCGAACCGAATCCGGGATACATGTAATCGTAATCCCAGACTTTCACCTCCGAGATTTCGCCCAGCCGCCCGGATTGGACGATGCGCGCTGCCTCAACGTAGTGCGGCCAGCAACGCTGTTGCGTGCCCACCTGAACGATGCGGCCGTGTTTCCGCGCGGCTCGGACGGCAGCCCTTCCCTCGCCAATCGAAGTGCCCAGAGGCTTTTCAACATAGACGTCCTTGCCGGCCTGGCACGCATGCACGGTGCAGAGCACATGCCAATGATCATTCGTGGCGATGATGACAGCATCGATATCTTTGTTGTCGAGCATCTGGCGATAATCGCCGTAACGCAGCACCTTGTTCCCGCCGGCAAGCTCCTGGGCCCAACTCATGTGAGTTTCATGGACGTCGCAGACGGCGATCACTCGTGCACCGGCGCATTGTTGGTGTGCCACAAGCAGCGAACGACCTTCGCCCCCACAGCCAATAAGCCCCAGATTAATCGTCTCGCTGGGGCCTGGTCTGGCCGGGGACTGGGCGGCGTAGAGACTCCCGCCTGCCCATCCAGCCGTGGCCGCAGCAGCTTGGCCAAGGAACGCTCGTCTCGTGGAAGCCCTACACATCGCATCACCTGCCTTTGTGCACACTCTCCGCTGTGGTTGTAGACGGTCTGGCAACCGAACTCATCATCCTATCAGACGCTATGGGCCGATTCCAAGTGGACGTGAAAGCGGATGGGCGGTCTTCCGGGCCTCAACGGACCCGGCCATTACCTGTCGGTCCCGGCGGACGGCAGAATTAACGCGATTCAATCGCCAGAACAATAACGACGTCAAATGCGCGGTGCACGAAATGCCATATTTCTGACAGCTCAGCGTCATGCCGCCGTTGCGCGGGATTTGGCGCGGGCCGTCGTCCGCAGTATGCTGATCCACCATCTCCCCATCACGTCCCAGGTCCACCAGGAAGGAGTTCTCATGTGCTGCTTTCCAGCACCTCATTCGACGGTCCACGGTTCGTTGACGGCCGCTTTCTTGCGACACACATCGTCCACTTGGGCCACCGTTCTCGTTTTGATGATGATCACTCATGGTATGGACTCCACGGGCTGTGCGACCGAACCGCATTCACCTCCCAACATCCTGATCATTCTGGCCGATGATCTGGGCTACGGGGATGTGCGTTGTTACAACCCGGAATCGAAGGTGCCGACGCCGAACATCGATCGCCTGGCTGCCGAGGGGATGCGTTTCAGCGATGCCCACAGTCCCGCAACCGTCTGCACGCCCACGCGATACAGTCTGCTGACAGGACGTATGGCTTTCCGCACCGGCATGCGAGGCGTGTTCACCGGCGCCGGAGGACCATGCCTGATCGAAGAAGGTCGTCTGACGCTGCCACAGATGCTGCGCGACCAGGGTTATACGACAGCCTGCACCGGAAAGTGGCACGTCGGCATGACGTTCCTGGATCGATCCGGCGCCCCCATATGCGAAAATGGCTTGCCTGCGGTCCAGCGCATCGATTACTCGCGAGCGATTCCCGACGGCCCCATTCACCGCGGCTTTGACCGGTTCTTCGGAACGGCTTGCTGTCCCACAACAGACTGGTTATACGCTTTCATCGATCAGGATCGCGTCCCCGTCCCGCCTACTCATGTCCTGGATCGCACAACATTGCCCCAACACGCCTATTCAAAAGATAATCGACCAGGCATGATCGCTCCCGATTTCGACCTGCAGCAAGTTGACCTTGTGTTTCTGGAGAAAAGCAAGCAGTTTCTGGAACAACATGTACGTGAAAAGCCTGGGACACCGTTCTTTCTATATCATTGCACGCAGGCGGTTCACCTTCCGTCGTTTCCCGCCGACAAGTTCAAAGGTAAGACGACAGCCGGCCCACATGGTGACTTCATCTTTGAACTCGATTACATCGTGGGTGAGCTGATGCGGACGTTGCAGCGTCTGGAAGTTGCGAACCATACGCTGGTCATGTTTACCAGCGACAATGGTCCGGAAGTCACCACCACGCTGAACATGCGAGCTGATCATCATCACGATGGCGCTCGGCCGTGGCGGGGAATGAAACGCGACAACTGGGAGGGAGGCCATCGGGTGCCGTTTGTCGTACGCTGGCCTGGAAAAATTCCCCCCGGCACAACGGCGACTCAGACGCTGTGTTTGACCGATATCATGGCCACTTGTGCCGCCGCGGTCGGATTCGATCTGCCCGACAAGGCCGCCGAGGACAGCTTTAGTTTCCTGCCCGTGTTGCTCGAAAAAAAGAACGCTGACGTCGTGCGCGATGTGACCCTGCACCAGACGATGAGCCTGGCACTGGGCGTGCGGCAAGATCGCTGGAAATACCTGCATCACCGAGGTTCCGGCGGCAACTCCTATGCACGGGGACCACTGCGGCAGTATGCTCTGCCCGACACGGCTCCCACCGCTCCGGGCCAATTGTACGACCTGGAATCTGACCCTGGCGAAACGACCAACCTCTATCTGCAGCGTCCCGAGATTGTGGATGCATTGCAAGCGAAGCTCAAAGAGACACAACAAAGCGGTCGGAGTGCACCGCGGCGGGGCCCTAAGCGATGACCGGGACGACGACTCCACGACAGCGCACCACCCGACCAGGCCGAGCCAGCACCAGGGCGTGCACTTTCGCCCTCTGCCCAGACCGTCTGACACGCCGGTCTCGACAGGCCGCGAGTTATCCCCGCTATGATTCAAGGTCCGCGGGCCCCTGCCCCGCGGCATCTGTGGGAGATTCATCCGACACAAACAGGCGTTGCGATGGCAATGCAAAGCGGATGTCCTCTGCAACAAAATGATGCATGATCTGCAGATTAAGTCGTTCGCCGAAATCGCAGTAGTCCCAGTAGGCGGGCGGGTGAAACCAGTATATGACTCGGATATTGATGGCCGATTCGAGGAAATCGTGCAGGAATACGCGGGGCGGGAATTCTTCTTTCATGCCTTCAGTGACGATCCAGCAGATCCCTTAGAATCTCCAAAGCTCGCTGCACTTTCTCCGTCGGCAGGTCATACGCCACGCGGAGGTTCATAACCCGCCGAATAAAGGGACGTTTCCCGATGTTGTGAACGGTCCTGTTCGACATCTCTCCGTTGGGCACTGTGACCAGGTGACCGTCCAGTGTGCGAATCCGCGTGGAACGGAAACCAACTGATTCGACAGGTCCGTCATGGCCATCCACCACGATCCGATCTCCCAGTTCGAACGGCCTGTCCGCAAAGATCATCACGGAGCCAAAGAAGTTCTTGATGGTATCCTGCGCCGCCAGACCGATGGCCAACCCGCCGGCCCCCAGGCCAGCAATGAGCGCCGATGGCGGCTGGTCGCTCACGGCCGTCGCGATTTCCAGGATCACGAGCAAAATGATCGTAATTCTCAGGGCGGTGCTGACCACTGGAGCGAGCATATCATTGAGCGTACTGCCTGACTTTTTGGCCAATTCGCGCAAGAAGCCGACAACCACGTCAACGAGCCGAAAACTGATGTACCCGACAACCAGCGTAAGAACGACGTGAATGACGGTCTCGGTAAACCGCTCGACACCGAAGTCCAACACGAGCGCATTGATGCCCAACGCCAGGCCGATCATCAACGTAACACCCCTCGCGGTCTTGGCAACAGTTTCATATGCCAAGGACGACAACACGCGGTCACGTTTCTTGAGCACCTCAGCGCGGCGTTGCGCGAAGTAGCGGATGCCTTGACCGGCCAAGATACTCAGGAAGATCGCGGCGAACAGTACCAGGATCCGCCATACTTCGTTCCCCAGCACGAATTCTCGCATATACCAAGGTCGCTGAGCTCCGGTTATGAACAGGACTTTTCTGCCACGATAGACCTCGTGCAGTGAGTCGATGCGATCGACGGTCTCCGCCGAGAAACGCCATGCCCCGCTTTCGCCTCGACTGATCACAATCGGCTGATTAACCGCGTCCACCGGAAAACGAAATGATGGTCCGTTAGGGTCATCATTTATCTCCGCATAGTTGACGTTTGCCATCCGCTCGATGACTTCCTTGAGACGTCGTGCGTATTCGAGTTTAGCGTAGGATCCCAAATCGGGATCGGTCTTCTCGATCTTCGAGAAGTCGAGCGTCGCCACGACACTGGGATAGTCTTTGGCTTGCATGGCGTCGAAAAACGTCCGCATGGTACGCCGCGCACTGCTGAATTGATCCGGCACTTCCGGACTCGCAAACTCGGGCTTCTCTTGATGCTCGCCCGGCTGCTGTTCTGCCTCCTGCTGTGTTTCTTCAGTCGTGTCACTCCCAGAGGGCACGGTTGTCGCGGACGGCTCCGCTTCGCCGATCGGTGGCCGGTCCCTGAGGATGTCGCTCATTGCGGGGATGCTTGCGACTGTCTGCGCCGTAAAACGCCACTGACCGTCGGGCCCGCGTCCAAGCATGAGCATCGCGTCGGTCTTGCCAGGTGGAAATGACTCTACGGGTCCCTCCGCGTTATCGCTAAACAGCGAGAGATCGACCAGCGCGATCCGGTCCATGCACATCTTGAGCATTTGCGCGTAGTGAATCTGCTGGAACGTGTCCGGAGCGGGATCGATCTGAGAGAAATCCAGCGCCATAACCGCCGTCCGGTAGTCTTTCGTTTCCATCGCCAGTACAAAAGTGTGCATCAAGGCCCGCGGGCTCTGCAGCGACAGTTTTTCCGGCCCCTCTTTCGCCTGTTCAGCGGTCGGCTCAGCCGTTCCGCTATTCGCCGCGTCAATCGGCTGTCCGTTTGCGGACGCCTGGCGAACGTCCCCCGTCGGAGTCGATAGGTTCGCCGGTGATTCCAACTTCAAGTTCTGACCAAGCGTGTCGCCATCGCTCGTCAAGGTCCAGAGGAGTAAACCGAGACCGAGTGAAGTGATGTTATGGTGCATGGCGTTGACTCCAGAAGCAGGTCGGTCACGAACGAGATTGCAGGCCTGCTCGTACGACGTCGGTATCGAGTAGAAACAGCTTCTTAACCGACTTTCGCTTGACTGTCATGGACGACATTCCGCGTATAATGCGGGGGATTTTTGATGAGCCTACGGCGATTTCAGGCTCGGCGTCAAGACGTGTTTCAGTCTCTGCCCTGATTCTCGCGCACAAAGTCCGTAAGCGTGTCGCCGTTGATCGAAATACCGTGAGACGTGAGTAGGCAAGCTCACGAACCGACTGATTTCGTGTCCCGCTGAAGCCCAGGCCGCATTCCGTGATTGGCAAAACGAGATCGTCCGCGTCGCGGGTTCCTGGACTCCGAGTGTCCACCTGTCTTCACGCGATCCCCACATTCATCGATAAATTGGTTGCGTTACGTCGTGCTTGCATCGTATGTTGATAGTTGCCGTTCGGCGGCAGGTCCCGCCTTGTGCAGAATCGCTGGTCCCCGTTTTCACATGGAATCGAGGTTAAAGGATGATGGTCGCTCCGGAGTTACTACGCCGTTGCCAACATCTTGCCGATCTCTCGGATGCCATCCTGACGAAGATGGCCGCCATTGCGGAAGAGCGTGTCGTGTCGGCTCAAGAGACGATTTTTGCGGACATGGATCCGGCCGACAAACTCTATCTGCTGGTAAGGGGTGACATCTGCCTTTGCTGCGAAATGGGAAGCGGTGAACAACGGGTGATGGATACGGTCGGGGACGGAGAGCTGTTCGCCTGGTCTTCGCTGGTCGAGCCGCATCGCTATACCTCCACGGCCGTTGCCAGCCGGCAGTCCGAGGTGATCGCCTTCGACGCCATCCAGCTCCGCACCATGTGCGACGAAGACCAAGAGCTGGGGTACCAGGTCTTGAGCAAAATTGTCGAGCTGTTATCCGGTCGGCTGGAGCGTGTTCGAATGCAGCTGGCCGAGTCTTGAGCTCGCAAGCCGCGGTCCGGATCAAACAAATCGCACTAGTGGGATTCTTCACGGCGTTGGATTCCGGGAGGGTGGGCTCCTACAATAGGACGTGGAGGATATTTCCGGTTAGTCGGTTCTCGATAACGGTGCGACGTATTCGCGTCTGCCGACTGGCCATTGCCTTCTCATGTTAGTGTGGAGGATCTTCGATGATCGAAAAACAGCTTTCTCTGTTCCTGGTGAACAAGCCGGGTGTGCTGGCCGATGTGTGCAAGACACTGGCGGCCAACGACATCAACATCCGGGGCATGTCGATCTCGGACACGGTTGACCATGCAGTGGTCCGCCTGATTGTCGATGATCCCAAAAAGGCAATCCACATTCTGGGCGATCATGGCGTACTGGTGGTCGAAACGGATGTGCTGGCCGTGCAAGTGAGTGACCATCCCGGGGAACTCTCCAAAATTGCCCGAAAACTTTCCCGGGCCAAAGTGAACATCGAATATGCCTACGGCACCTCCGGCGGCAAGGAGGCCACGGTGTTCATTCGTGTCTCCGATGTACGGAAGGGGAGAAAAGTCCTGGCGCCGACCAGGAAGAAGACAAAGAAAGCCAAGCCCTAGGGGGTCCGCCGCAATTCCACGCGGTCCAATAGGACGTCGCCTCCCATCGCGGTGGGGGCGATGCCTGTCAAGGTGAAAGCACCGAAATCTCGCCACAGGTCGCGCGTGACCACGGTCCATTCTCGAGGTGGCTCGGCGGCCAGCCGCAGCGCGTTCCAGGCCGTGGTGTTGCGACCGCTGTAGTACCGAAATCGCGAATCGTCAGCATCGGGCCACCTGCCGCTGGAGGCCAGTTCGATCATGCTTCCATCGCCCGCGTCCTGCTTCCAGGCAAATCGAAGATAACGAAACTCGCCCGGACCGGGATTCTCGGTAATGCAATAATCCCAGCCCGGTATCGACGTGGCAAAGCGCTGCGGCGGGGAAATCCGAAGAGCGGCCGCACCTCGCGCGCAGTCAACCCGCTCGATCACTGCCCTCCCCTCCCCTTCGCTCAGCCAATCCGCGAAACGTGGGTCTTCATCGAACAGGATGATCGCCGAAGCCTGATTCGACCCCAGCGATTGGCGCAGGTAGGCCAACAAATCGGCTACATCTTGCGGAGTGACTTCGGACTCCAGATTCTCGGGCATCATCGAGATTGCCGAGACATACATTTCGTCGATGTCGTATCGCAGAATCGTCGTTTCACGACTCTCTTCGGCTCGCAAGGTAATACTGGTCGCCGTTTCGGTCGCCAGGACTCCCGCATGGATCCGGCCTTCCTGCGTTGTGACTGTGTAACTGCTGTAACCGACCGTGATCTGATCGCTGGGGTTCAAGATATCGGAAATGAGCGTTTCGTCCGTGCGCGTCTGAGCATTGGCCAGATCCGGCCCCACCTCATAGCCGAAACCGGCCAGCTTGTGGCACTTGGAACACTGCTTGTCGAACACCCCCTTGCCGCGATCCAGATCTCTCGGCAGTTGGAGCGCTTGTTGATAGCGAGCCAGCACTTCCTGGCGACCGGCCGAAGCAGCGGTATCGGTGAACAACCGCCGCGCTGTTTCACGGATACCTGGATCGCGGTTCTGCAGCAGTTGCTCGCGCCTGACGGCGTCGAGTGCGGTACGGACGGGGTGGCCATTTTCGATCGCACCAAGCAGAGCGGGCAGCCGCTGCTGGCGAGCGAACAGGGCGTCAACAACCGCCTGACTGAGCGCTGGCGTATACTGGGCAAAATCTTCGAGCAACAACCTGGTGACGCCCGCGTCGCGCACGTTGTCGACGGCGTGCACGGCCGCGATCTGAAGGTCAATCGGATGACGTGGACTTAGTAGTTCGCGAACCACCGGCTCCAATTCGCCAAATGGGGCGGCAGCGATCGTTGCCAACGCCTGCTGACGCTCGGTCAGAGAGACGCTCGGATCCAAAGCGGTTTGGCGTGCGGATTGGAAAATGGACCGCATTTCCGGGAGCTGTTCGATTCGCAGGTTGTGGGCCATTTTGAGTGCCAGACGACGAACCTCCTCCTGCTCGCTCAAGATAAACGGGCGCAACCGCGCAGCCAGCGCCGCTGAGCCGCTTGCCGGGCTCCCGCGATCCAGCGCCTCGTTCATCCCCGTGAGGACTGCCAACTGTCGTTCGCGACGGCCGTCCTGCACCGGAACATCCAGCGCCGAAAGCACGTCGGCGATCTGCTCGAAATCGCGATGTGCCCCCACGACAAACGCCAGATCATGCACCAACCGATGGGGAATGGACTCGGCACTCGCGGCCGACAAGACCTCTTTCAGCAGCGGAGCGGCGGTCCGCATGGAAGAGCTGACAATGGCCGCCTGCAGCCAAGAATCATCACGATTAGCGATCGCCATGCGGGCCAACGCTTCGACCGCCTGGCTTGATGAGCATTCACCGAGCGAGAGGGCCACCTGCAACCGCACGATCGGCTCCGCGTCTCGCTCCAGGGCGAGCGCTGCAGCCCGCTCATCGGCATCAGACTCCAGCCACGGTTCAGCGAGCCGCAGCGCGTGCACTCGTACATGCGCATCGGGATCGAGTAGACGGTCTCGCACCAGACTCGGATCGAGCAGCTCCAGTCCGCTAAGCGTATACAACGCGTGCAGCCGCGTTTGCGGCTCCGTGGCATGTGCGGCCAAATCCTTCAGTTTCTGAGCGCAGCCGCGATCCTGACGCTCGACCAGCAGACGCTGAGCGGTCAGGCGTCGCCAGCTGTTCGAATGATTCAGGCAGTTGACCAGCGCCTCACTGCTCAACCCGCTCAGATCGCTCGAATCCCGTGCGCCTCCATCACCATAGGCAATGCGCCAGATTCGTCCCCGCTCGGCTCCCGCGATCAACGAGCGGACATAAAGTTGCTGGAGATAACGCGGAATGGCAGAGTAGTCTTCGATGATATCGCGATACATGTCGACCACATAGAGCATTCCATCGGGGCCGGTCACCATATTCACCGGGCGAAACCACTGCTCGGTCGATGTCAGGAACTCGCTGCGCTCGTTGTCCTGCGGACGAGTTGCCAGAAACCCGATTCCATCGGGTGTCAATTTGCACCGATGAATCAAGTTCTGAGCATTATCCACCGAAAAATGATTTCCCCAATATTCAGTGGGATATCGTCGATCGGTGTAGATGACCGGCCCGCTGGCCGCCGTGAAGTAGCCGTTGGCGGTCGCTTCCGCTTCGCCATAGAACCGAACCCAAGCGGGATCCGCCGCCCGCGCCCTGCGCCACGGATCGGGATGACTGGTGGGATACACGCCGGCCGGATGCCCGTAGGAGCAGATGTTCTGTGTCAGGTTGGGCGCGGCGTAATAAGGATTACGAGCGAGGTAGCGGTTGGGAATGGGCAACACCTGCAGGACGTGCTGTTGGTTCGTAACCAGAAAGCGATTACCCCATTGGTCGATCGCCTGACCGTACCCGTGTGTCGTACCACTCGCCGCCTGCAGCGCGCTACCATCCGCTTTGAATTGAAAGCAGACCGAGGGCAGTACGACGTTCCCGTCCAGATGCGGCCCGCGAATGGTTCCGCCACTTCCCTGACCACTCACGCCGTAGATCCAATTGTCAACGCCCCATCGCGGATTGTTGATCCGCGTCCACATTTCCCCCACTCCAAATCCGCTGAACAGCGTTTCCCGACACTCGGCCTTGCCATCATCGTCCTTATCCGCCAAGTAAATTATGTCGGGCGCGCAAAAGACGATCACGCCGTCGCGAGCCGGTACCAATCCATAACAGGGCGGCAGACGGTCGGCCAGCACCGTGGAGCGATCGATTCTGCCGTCACCGTCGACATCTTCCAGACGCTTCACGGTCCCATATTGCTCCTGTTGCGCCTTCTTGATCGCTTCCTCGTTGGCCAGGATGCGGCGCACCTGCTGGTCCAGCACGCCAGTTTTGTTCAGTTCCAGGATGTCGTAATAGCCTTCCAGGTTGTAGCCATGGATCTCACAGACGAGGATCCGGCCTTGCGCATCGAACGCCATCGCCACGGGATCGGCGAGGTGCGGCTCGCTGGCCACCAACTCAACACGGAATCCGGAAGGTACCTGAAACAGCTTTTGACTCTCTTCGGGTGACAGGGGCGGCGGGGCGTCACTGGCCGGTCGAATGTCACTCGCCAGGAGCGTGGAGGTCACACCCCCGCTAAAGGCCATGGCCATCACCAGAAGATGCAGCATGCAACTCACTTCGGCGGAGCACGCCTTCAGTGCAAAGCGAATAGGATACGCGGCACGGATTGCTGGAATATCGTACATCACAGCCGCCATCGAAGGAGTTCTCACTGAAGGTCGGTCCATCCGCCCACGGCGCACACTTGACGCGCGGCGTTTCACCGCTGACATATCTTAACTCAAAATGCAAACCTTCCCGCCCCTGCCACCGGATCCAACGCCGGAAAAGCCTGTGATTTCGCCAAATCGCACCCGAGGTGCGTTTCGAACCCTTCCCGATGGGAAACGAGTCATAAGAATGCGGCTTTACCGGCTACATGGGCGGCGTGCTTTACGGTTTGAGTATCTTAACCGTGCTCGCGCAATATCTCCAGCGCCGCTGAATTGGTCCAGCGAAATCGCTTCAACCAAAGTCATTTGTTCAGACTTCTCGGTGCTGGCGCAAGCACTGACCAACGACGCCACATCCCAGCCGATCGGCACGTCGATTGCATTTCATCTCCTTCAATGCATGGACGTCCTCGTACGGAGCACGCCAATCCGGTCAGTCTTAGCAGCAAACGAAGGACAGATCATGCAGCGGTCGCCGTCAGCGAGCGACGATGGAGCAAGCGGCCGTCGTGACAGCGCTTGGCCGGGCCATGGTGTGGATGTGACCAGTATCCGGTCAATTGAGCAGATACTGATCACATCGAACGGCGGGGAACTCATAAAAAGCAGGGATCGCGCGATGGCGATAAGTCGTTCTGACACAGTATATTGTGAATACGCGACACAGGTTTGCAGCGACAACCGGCCATGGCGCGGCCTCGGCATGGGATCTGAGTCGATGTCCTCCGTCTCCCTGGCGAAAGGGCTTGCCAACGGCGGCCGGGCGTTCGAGCGTCCATCGATTGACAACCGTGCGCGTACGTCTCGCACACCATTGGCCGCCAGGCTTTGAGAAGACCTGGTTCTGTCAACACCACAAATTCGAGGTGATCCTCCCATGGACTCGCGCTTGATATGGCGGATGATTGCTCCGACCGTAGGCGTAGCCCTGATGTTGTCGGCATTGGGCGGATTCGCGGCGTGGTATGTGCATCATCTGCAGGAAGAGACGGCTGTGACGCAGATCACGAACGTCGCCAAAGTTACGGCGGCTGAGGAGCTTGTGATTATCAGTCACGACTTGCGACACGAGTTGACCGAGTATTTGACCCAGCAGGACCGCCGCCACCTGGAGTCCATTTCGAGCCTCCAGAAGAGAGCGGATCGTTGGATGGCCGAATGTGAAAATCTGGCTGACTCTGCCACGGAGCGTGAGCTGGCCCGCCGAATCAAGGATGGATATCAACGATTTGCCGCCTCCTTTGCTGAAGTCGCCCGCGCCGACTCGCCCACTGACTCTCGCGGTCTTGCCCTCGACTTGACCCGTCAAGTCGCAGTGGAGCAGATTCTGGGGCCCGTTCTCGAATACCGTAGACGCATTGGCAAACAGATGAAAGAAACGGCAGAGCGGGACCAGGTGCTTGCCGATCGGATGGGAATCGGACTGTTCGTACTCGGCGTGTGTGGAGCAGTCGCCGGTTTGGTAGCCGGGTTTGGCTTTGCCCGCAGCGTTCACCGATCGATCGTCCAGTTTTCAGTCCCCGTGCACGACACGGCAGGTAAGCTGAGCGAAGTCATTGGCCCGATCCGTGTATCGGCGGAAACGCTGGGCGACCTGGAAACCACGATGCAGCTCGTAGCGGATCACGTCGGCACGGTCGTCGAACAGCTGCAACAATCTCAGGCAATCGCCCGGCGGGCGGAGCAGCTCGCTTCGCTGGGACAATTGGCCGCGGGAATTGCTCACGAGTTGCGTAATCCGCTGACCTCCATGAAGGTTATCGTGCAGACGGCCGCGGATCAGGACGACGGTCCCACACTCGACGGCCGTGACCTGGCTGTTTTGACTGAGGAGATCACTCGACTCGAGAACCGAATCCAGTCCTTTCTCGATTACGCCCGTCCATCCAAGCCGGTAAAATGTCCGTTCGACGTTGGCAAAATGCTGATTCAGACGATTGACTTCGTGTCGTTTCGTGCCGAGCAGATGGGGATTCGGATGGAACATGAGTTTCCTGAGATGAAACTCAGGTTAGAAGCGGACGCCGGTCAGCTGCGAGAGGTTCTGCTCAATTTGCTGATCAACGCCATTGACGCGTCACCTGAACACGGCACGGTGCTCGTGCGAGTCAGTGAGGAGGCCTGCTCGCCCGGAGATGAGGGGGCACAGGTTGCGGGAGGGTCAGGCTGGATACGGATCGATGTGGAAGATGAAGGGGAAGGCCTGCCGTCGGACATCGGCGATAAGATCTTCGAACCATTCGTCAGCACGAAAGAATCGGGAACCGGCCTGGGCCTGTCCATCTGCAAACGCATCGTCGAGGACCACGGCGGCCAGATCACTGCCGCGAACCTTCCGGGCGGCGGCGCCCTGTTTTCCGTACGACTACCCCCGGCTGCCAGGAGGCGCAACCATGCCCACACTCCTGATCGTCGATGATGAACCAAATGTTCTCTATTCGCTGGAGAAGGCGCTCACATCCGAGACTCTGCGTGTGGTGACCGCCGCGCGTGCCAGGCGAGGTATCGAACTGGTGGAACAGGTCCAACCTGATGCGGTGCTCCTGGATGTGCGTCTTCCCGACATGTCGGGCCTGGATGCATTCGACCAGATGCATCAGATCGATCCGCGCTTGCCCGTCATCATCATCACGGCACACGCCACGACGGAAACTGCGATCGAGGCGATGAAACGCGGTGCGTATGACTACCTGGTCAAGCCGGTTGACGTGCATGAAATGCGGGAGATTGTCGGCAAGGCGATGGAGTTGAGCCGTTTGAGGCACGTGCCGGCCGTGTTCGAGATGGAAGCAACCGACGATCCCTCGGCCGATCACATCGTAGGACTCTCGACAGCGATGCAGCGGGTGTATAAGGACATCGGCCGCGTCGCGCCGCAAGACGTGAACGTTTTGATCCTTGGCGAGAGCGGAACCGGGAAGGAATTGGTCGCCCGTGCCATCTATCAGCACAGCCGCCGCCACCAGCGGGCCTTTCTGGCCATCAACTGCGCCGCGATTCCCGAGCCGCTCCTGGAGAGTGAACTGTTCGGCCATGAGCGAGGCTCCTTTACCGGCGCCGATCGAAAACGAATTGGCAAATTCGAGAAAGCCAACAATGGCACCCTGTTTCTAGACGAAATCGGTGACATGACATTGGCGACGCAGGCAAAAATCCTGCGACTTTTGCAGGATGGTCGTTTCGAACGGGTTGGCGGCAACGAGACAATCACGACCGACGTGCGAATCATCGCCGCCACCAACAAGAACCTCGAGAGCGCGATCAAAAACGGACAATTTCGCGAAGATTTGTATTACCGCCTCAAGGTGTTCTCGATCCAGCTTCCTCCACTTCGGGACCGTAAGGACGATCTGCCCCGACTCGTGCACCACTTTGTCAGACTATTTAATCGAGAATTTGACAGAAACGTGACGGCGGTATCTCCCGAGGTGTTGCAGGTGCTCGAGTCTCACGATTGGCCCGGCAACGTGCGCGAGCTGCAGACTGCCTTGAAGTACGCCTTTGTCCAGGCGTCGGGCGACGTGATCACGCCCGAATGTCTGCCCGAGCTGGTTCGCTCTCGTGGCAGACGCGACGCGGCTGCAGGCAGAGGCGTCCGGCCGTTGGCCAAACTTGCCGAAGAGGTACGCAACCGTATCAAGAATCACGAAGCGAACCTGTACCATCAGATGCACGAAGAATTGGACCGGGTTCTTTTGGAGCGAGCCTTGCACGTGGCAGAGGGCAACCAGGTGCTGGCAAGCAAGATATTGGGGATCTCGCGCACCACACTCCGGGCCAAACTCGATCTACTTGCCGATGCGGCGGGGAATCGAGAAAAGGATGACGACTCTGAACAGCCCTGAACAATCGCTGTGCAGGTCCCTTGCCCATCCTCCTACCCGCGTCGGCCAGAAGCCGTTCCTCTGGCAGCGCACCAACCTGGCATGGCATGATTTCGGTCAACTTAGGACGCGTCCGGAAATAAGTTACCGGGTCCCACGGCGAAGCTCAGCGCGAGAGCATTTCGCGAAGGCAGCTTCCAACGGGCCCAAGCCCTCGCGGATCGCTTCAAAACGCAACAGGTGCAAAGACGATGAGTCAGACGTGGCACGTATCGGACGAGCAGAGGTCGAACACCCGTTCTCGGAAAGATCACAAACCCCGTGGCAACAGACACCTTCGCTGGGAGCTCTGGATGCTGGGGACACTTGTGGTGCTGAGCTTACTGCTGGTGGCTTGGTTCTGGACACTCATGCTGCGTCCGCAGCCTGTGGAGGGGTCCTTCTACAATACTCCGAAGGTCTACTCATGTTCGTTCTGACACGCACACGGAACCCAAGGCTGCGCATGAACAAATCCGTCAACCTGCAGGCAGTGGAGATCTCTGCTGGGCAAGCGAAGATTGGAATACCGAGTCAAAAATGAATTGACCACGCTTCGCGGTAAGCCGTTTCCCACCACATAATCCCACCCCTCTGCCGCACGCAAATCGGCACCGATAAACCGGGATAATTCGCTCCATTCGAGCGTCAATCAAGCCGCGTCGCTGGCTTGGTAGGCCTGCGCTCGCTCGTTGTCGCTCATGCGCGGCTGGAGATGGCATCACGAGCTTGTTCCAGCAGTTCCGTCATCTCGAACGGTTTATTGAGCAGTGCCGCGGCCCCCAACCGGCGCGCTTCCGCGTGTGTCTCCTCGTCTCCGAAGGCCGTAATCAGAATGATCGGCGGAACACCTTCGATTTCCCGCAGCCCGGCGAGGACACTCAACCCCGTCACGCCCGGCATTCGAATGTCGGAAACGATCACGTCGAATTCTTCTGGCCGCGCAGGTACTTCCAGACGTCGTAATTCACGAACAAGATCCATGCCGTGGCGGCATGATGTCACGACGTATCCGGCATCGTGGAATCCTTCGCAAAGTGCGGCACGAAAGTCGTCATCGTCCTCGGCAATGAGGACGCGTAGAGGAGTGTCACTGGCCAAGGTAAGTCCTCCCATTCTTATGGTGGCAGGGCCGCAAGTGAAGAACAAACGCGAACGTCGCGTGGGCAACATACCCCACAACTCGACTCGCGTTGGGCACGGGGTGTATCCGTCACATGTTCGTTATGCAAACCTTGTGCCAGAAAGCGAGGCCAACCTTGGCTGACAATTCATGTCGGCTGCCTGCTCTTCGTGGCACTCGGCGTATCGAGAGGGGTCGCCAAAGGCAAAAATACACGAAAACAGCTCCCCCGACCTGGCTGGCTGGTAACGTCGATCCAACCACCGTGCTCTTGGATGATGCCCAAAGCGATGGAAAGTCCCAGCCCCGAGCCTTTTCCCACGTCCTTGGTCGTGAAGAAAGGCTCGAAGACGTGCTTCAGGTTCTCGGCCGGAATGCCCTCGCCTTCGTCTCGCACGGAAATGCAGAAATAGTCGCCCGGCCGGGCTTCCTGGCCGGCCGGAGGTTGTCCATACTCTCGCCGCATATCGATCTCGAGAAAACCACCCTCAGGCATCGCCTGTATCCCGTTCATCACAAGGTTGGTCAAGACTTGCTGAAGCTGATCTGCATCGACAAACGCGACCGCGGGTCCCGTCTCGGTGCTCAGCCTGAACTGAACGCCCGTGTTCGCAGCCAACGGCTTCAGGAACTCGGAAGTCTCCTGCAGGACGACGCACAGGTCACTGGCAGACTTCTGCAGCGAACGCCGTCGAGCGTATGCCAGGAGCTGTTGGACGATCCTCGATAAACGGTCCGTCTGGGCCTGAATGATTGTGGCGTTGCGTCGGCAATTGCGCGACGCTTCCGGGTCCTGAACGACCATGTCCGACCGGATCGATATCGTGTTGAGGGGCGTACCGAGTTCATGCGCTACCCCCGCCGCCAACTTTCCCACGGTTCGCAATCGGTCCGCATGCCGCAGCTGCTCCAGAGTCTCCATGCGTTCTCGCTGCTCCTGCCGCAGACGTTCTTGTGACTCTGACAAATGCCTGCACATCTCGTTCATGGCCGATGCGAGCTCGCCTAGTTCGTCCTTCTGGGGCATCTCCAACGGTCCCGAGAGATCTCCCTGGCCGACGCGCCGAGCCTTATCCGCCAGCCTGTGCAAGGGCCGCCCCAGACACCACACGCCAAGCAACACCACCGCGCCTCCGCTTATGGCAAACGGCGCCGTCCCCAGCACGACGGTCTTGGTCACAATCGCCCGGTTGTATTGCTTGAGCAACGACATCGGCTCGCTTAACTCTAAGGCGCCCATGACCGGCTCGTTGGCCGAAACGGACACATACGTGCGCATCTGTTCCTGGCCGTCGTTTCCGAGGGCCACAACGGAAACTGGCTCCTCGGTCAGCGCCCATTGGCTGCCGGAATCTCGCCGTAGCTGATCGATCTGCTGCTGTGGCACCCAGCGAATTTTCACAGCATGTTCGTGTTGGTTCGCCTGGCTTATCAATCGCAGCGCCTGCTCCTGGCCCCGCGCTCGCCAGATATCTTCAACCAGCCCTTTTAGCGCGTTGCCCAGCAACCGCGCGTCTCGCGTCATGTCGCCGCGATACTGCGCCGACTGCCGCTGAACAGAAAAGTATGCATCCAGCAGCAACAGCGCGACGACGCCAATCATAAGCGAACCGACTAATCTTGCGGCGACTTTCATTCTCCTGCTCCCGTGCGTGTTTCCCCGCCAGTCCCCCTTCTCGCAACTGATCCGGCGCGGCTGCCATGAAGCACGCAAAGATGGTGCCTGTCCCGCAGCAGACCGCCACCGCACGCGCCTCAATCCGTTGTGTCGGGCACCTCATCTACAAGCATCTACCAGCGCACGTGCCGAGGGCGCAGCGTGACGCTGTCCAACAGATGCCCAAGTCTGGATCACCAGAGAACGCGACCGCTCATCGACGCCGCCGCGTGACGCGCGGAATCGGGCCGCAACTGCTCGGGCCCTGGTCAGTCCTGTTCAGAGACTGTACAGAGAGCGACACTCCGTCCTCACTCGTACGACCTGTAGATCTGAGCGAGCAACGTCAATGATTGGCTCGTCATGTCACGTCTCCTGATGGCATGGTATGTGCGTAAAATGAACTAAGGATCGGGGGAAAAATAACTTCGGCAAATGCGGCAACGGTCAGGCTGAGCGAGCGGCAAACACTGATCCTTCTCAGAACGTGTTTTGAAATTGAAAAAACTGCTCGCGTAGCGAGGCTGCTGTTCCCTCTCCCGCCTGCGGGAGAGGGGTAGGGTGAGGGTATCGTGAGCGGAGCCAGTGGACGTACATGGTTGCTACACGCTGGGGAGCCGTCCGCCACACTGGCTCCGCTCGCGATTGACCGCTTGATGAGGGCAAAATAGCAAGCCGCTCGCTCAGGAAAGTGCCACCCAGGGACAGAACATGCGAAGCTATGTTTCCCCGGTTCCTAAGAGTTTCGCAGCCACGGCGACTCGCATCAGACAGATTACCGGATGCCGCCGTTTCTTCAATGCGAACGGAACGACGAACGCGTGCACAATCACCAGCCGCGCAGCAGCCGCGACATCCAAACTACGAAGGGATCGACGATGAAAACACCCGAAGAACAACACCTGTTGCGACGATTGGAGAAGGAGACGTGCACGATTCGCCGGCAGAAGCTGCTCAAGGACCTGTGGAAGATCGCACAATCGCGCAGCGGGGAAAACCAGATCGAAGAAAATCCAACGCCGCGGACAACCGAAACCCGTGAGGAGACGACAGCTGGCAGGGAGCGTGCACCGTCGAGTTCAATAGCCGTGTAAAGAAGACCATCCCTCGAACCAGGTCAGAGGAGTGAAATTCCCGACCATCGTCGAGAAAGTCAGGTCAGCTTTGTCCGTCAGTGCGACGCGTGCTGGGACGTGTCGGTTGAATGCGCTGACGATACTCGGACGGTGTGCTGCCGGTAATCCGTCGGAAGACAGTGGCGAAGTACTGACTGGACACGAATCCCAGGTCCAGGGCCACGTCGGTGATCGACTTGCCTCCGCCATGCAACAGACGCTTGGAAGCCTCGATTTTGTCGCGCAGAATGAACTGGTGAGGCGATAAACCCGTCTCCGTCTTGAAGCGCTTCTTGAAATGCGAAAGCGACAGACGCGCGTGCCGGGCCAGGTCTTCCAGCCGAAACTCACGCTCGGGGTGCGCCTGTATTAAACGGACAATCTCTCCGATTCGTTCCGACGACTGAGATTGCGCATGGCGGCGAGAGGCATCGATCACCTCCAGCAGCAGACGCGTTATCGCGCTACGCATACGCGTGGTGCGGTGCAACACCTCTTGATGGTCACACCACCGGAACAGTTCCTTGAACAACGTCTTCGTCTGCTGGCTCGCACGGAAGTGCCGATGCGGCAACTGCAACAAAGAAGCGACAAGCCTGCTGCTTTCGTCACGCGGTAGGGCCAGGAGACCCGAGCGTGAACGCGGCAGGCGGACATTCAACCAGTACAGAACTCCCGGCTCCGACGGACTGCCTCCTGTGCTGTGCGGTTCGTCCGGAAACGTGACGAAAACGTCCCCCCCGCGCAGGTGATACACCCGCCCGTTCACTTCAA
Organism: uncultured Planctomycetota bacterium; assembly: GCA_963700575.1. Classification (GTDB taxonomy): domain Bacteria; phylum Planctomycetota; class Planctomycetia; order Pirellulales; family Pirellulaceae; genus JAJRVM01. The sequence goes on from CAVOYC010000014.1 coordinate 153,795, forward strand.
ACACCTGGTTGCCACGCTCCAAGTAACAGATCTCCCAGCCGCCCGCGTGCCGATGCACCGGCAAGTCGGGCCGCGCATGCGCGTAGGAATACATCCCCAGCATGGGCACCTCGGCCAGACCAACCTGCCGCAAATCCAAGACGCGTCGATGCGGCGCGTCCATGTACTGGGCTTCAATATCCATGTAGGGAACTTGCATGTTTCAAATCGTATCACGATTTCTATTCAGACGCAATATGGAACACACCATGGCATATTGTGTGAAAATGATTCCGTCACGACACACCGCTGCGCGTCGGTAATCGCACGGGGTCGCGGTGGGAGGCGAGAGATCTGCGGCCGACACGCATGGCAATGCGTGTCCCGAACGCATGGCGGACGCCCGAGGCCGATTCGACATCATTTTCTGTTTTCACGCATCCGCTCAATCAGATGACACTCCCGGGTCGTCAACCGTGAACGTGCCGTCTGGCGAACGAGGGTCAAGTTGTGGAGTTGGAAGCACTTGATAGGGAGCAAGAATCATGAACGCACCGAAGGATCAACACGATCAGGAAAGCCACGAACACCATGCCGCTCACTGCCATTGCTGCCCGGACGGTGCGTGGCACAAGGAACTGGCGCTGTCGCGCCGCGGCTTCTTGACTACGGCGGCCGTGGGGGGCGCCATGCTGACGGGGCTCACCTGGACGCGCCTCACACAGGCATCCGGTACGGAGTTGCCGATGCCGCAAACACGCCAGCCGATCAAAGTATTGCCGGTCCTCGTCTGGGATCATGCGCGGCCGGCCGAAATGCGAAGTTGGCGGCATTGGGGCGGCATCGAGAAACCTGAACAAGCTGCAGAGGAAGTGAAACGCATCCAGCGCGAGCTGGCACAGCTGACCCAGACAGCCGACTTCCCGGTCGAGTTCATGGAAGTCGCGTCGGTCAACAATGTGAAGCAGGTGGCCGATTCGCAGCAGCTCCAGACGGCCGACGCAGTGATTGTCTACGGAGCGGGAATCCACGTCGATGGTTGCCAGGATTTCGGCAAGGACGTGATCATCTTCCAACGGCACCGCAGTGGTCCGGTGTACCTGCAGTACGAGATTGTCAGCCCGCGATTCCTGCGCCAGCATACAGACACATTGGCGTTACAACATATCACGTTTGACGACGTGGTGACCGACAGTCTGGACGAGTTGACCTGGCGTTTGCGGGCGCTGTGCGGCTTGAAGAACACCAAGTCGACCAAGATCATGTGCATTGGAGGACCCGCTGGCTGGGCACAACCGGCCGGTGTGATTCCGGACCTCGTCAAGAAGGTGTGGAATCTGGATATGCAGACGGTGTCGTATGACGATCTGGGGCGATTGATTAATGAAGCCCGCGCTGACGAAAAAGCCATGGCTTTGGCCAGGCGGCGGGCGGATGATTACCTGGGACTTCCCGAGACGAAGCTGGAAACAAAACGCGAATACGTCGACAATTGTTTTCTGCTGGACCAGGTCTTTCGCCAGATTATGGCCGAGGCCGACTGCCGCTCGATTACAATTCAGGGTTGCATGTCCACCATCATGCCCAAAGCCCTGACATCTGCCTGCCTGACGCTCAGCACGCTTAACGACGATGGGTATCTGGCCTTCTGTGAGTCTGATTTCGTGGTCATTCCGTCAGGACTGCTGATGGCCAATATCAGCAATCTGCCGGTGTTCCTCAACGACCCGACTTATCCGCACGACGGTGTCATCACGTTGGCCCATTGCACGGGGCCGCGGAAAATGAACGGCAAGTCGCTCGATCCAGCCCGCATTGTCACGCATTTCGAATCGGATTTCGGTGCGGCTCCCAAGGTGGAAATGCCCAAGGGCCAGGTCGTGACGAACATCGCCCCAGACTTCAAGAGCGAACGTTGGATGGGCCTGCTCGGCAAGATTGTCGATGCACCGTTCTTACCCATCTGCCGCGACCAGATCGACGTCGCCTATGAAGTGCCGGATCAGGTCGTAGCCGAGCGGATGCCGGGGTTCCACTGGATGACCGCCTACGGCGACCATATGAAAGAAATCGGCTATGCCCTGCGCCGTGTGGGGATCGCCTGGGACAACCTCGATAAGTCCGCTACGGCCTGACACCGGGTAGCCCGGTTCGTCCGCAGACCCAGATGTAACAGCGGCGTTCGCCAACAGCGATCGCCCCTGTTTCCTGGGGACGCGAGCCTTTACAGGTTGATTTTGCGGCGCAAAACACCCATTTTCAACCAGGAACAGCCCGACTTCCGTCTTCCGGCTAACTGGGATTGCCAGTATCATGCCCCCGCTTGCGTCCGGCTCAGGGCTCAGCGTCAATACGGCTTATCTTCGCAGCAAATCCCCACCGAACAGCTGGCATAATGTCCACAATTCTTTGGAACTGGAGGCGGATTTGTAACCGTGATCAGCGGCTGCGCGTCTCTCCTGGAGAGGGCGTCGCAGGAAGTGACGACGCGACACCATGCCGATCGAGTTACGGAGAATTCGAGACATGTCTCACCAGAAACCAGCCCACCACCAGGCAGTTGGCGTTTTCGCCCTGTTGGCAATACTGCTGATCTTCACCGGTTGCGGACTGACGAGCAGCAACAAGCTCGCTGACGACTCGGACCCTGATGCGGCTGCCGCCCGGACGCTGGCGGCCGCCCACGACGAAGAAATACCCTCCGACGAATCGTCTTCCGATCCGGTCGTCGAGGACTTGAATCCGCCAAACGATGATCGCGCGACGGAGCGAACCTCCTGGGAAATACCCGATGCGCTCGGTTTGGAAATGCCCCCGATCCCTTTGGGCCCGATCATCCCGGTCAGCAGTCGCGGCGCGTCTCCGACGGAGGCATCCCAGCAGCCGAGCGCGCCACCCGCAGCGCACGGACAGCCAACTGCTGATTCACCACCGGCACCTGATTCGCACGGTTCATTAACGCCGTCACCAGCTCAAGGCCTCTCGGCTGCTCAGTCGGCGCCGCGATCAGTACAGAAAGTGGAGAAAGTCAGCACGGAGGATTTCCAACAGGTGGTGTTGGAATCGGACGTGCCCGTGATCGTCAACTTTTATGCCGACTGGTGTGGTCCGTGCAAGACCCTGTCGCCCTTGCTCGACAACCTTGCTCGCGAAAGATCAGACGTGCGAGTTGTCAAGGTAAACATCGACCACGACAGGGCACTCCAGCGCCAATACAAGGTCCGATCCGTGCCGACCGTCATCATCTTTCACGAGGGAAATCTTGTGGCTCAGCATACGGGCGTACCGAACATCAAGAAGGCACTCGGGCACTGAAAACGCACGCGGGTCGATGCGTTTCCGCAAGCCGGAGTTCACGGTAGTCACCGGGCTAGGTCGCGGAGCCAAACTTCTCGCGCCATTTGGCCTTCAACTGCTCGCGCAAGCATCATGAAACTCTTCGGGCATCGGATAAGGCTCGCCGTCACGGTAGAGCGTGATCGTTTGGCGGATATTGTCAACAACGATCTGGCAAGGGTTACAGCCCTCCAGATGTTCCTTGAACTCCTGGCAGATGGCCGAGTCAACTTCGCCGTCAACATACTCGTTCAGCGCTTTGAGTAGTTCGTCACAGTTCATTGAGCATGCCCTCAGGTATACCTGCTTAGACTAGTGAGAGCCTCTCTCGGTTACAATTTCCTGCCATCCGGATGCGGGCTCGGTCGATCGCAAGGCACCGCCCCCCTAATGGTGGTAATCCGCACGAGCCACTCTCGTCGCGTCATCTCCCAACACTTTGGTCAGTCTTTCCCGCAATTGGAGTCTCGCTCGAAGCAGTCGCACTTTGACATTACTCTCGGTAATCCCCAGCAACTTGGCTGTCTCGCGTGTCGAGAACTGCTCCACGTCCCGCAACGTAAACACCACACGATACTTCTCATTCAGCTCGCTCAACGTCTGTTCGAGCAATTGCTTCACCTCCGAACGTTCGGCCAGATCAGCCGGATCGTCCTTCCATTGGGCGATGACTTCAGGATGTGGCAGCGGGCCATTCGAACCGTCGGAAGAGGACGCCACATCGAGCCGGAGAGACTGTTCGGGCCGCCGTTTACGCAGCATAGTCAGTGCGTTATTTGTGGCGATTCGCAAGACCCAGGTCGCCACGCTCGATTCTTCGCGAAAACGGTCGAGGTTTTCCATGACCTTCACAAACGTTTGCTGCGTGGCGTCTTCGGCATCTTGCCGTTGGCGCAGCAGTCGCATGGAAAGCGCAAAGACACGGGGCTCCAGTCGATTGACCAACGCCTCGAACGCCTCCCACTGTCCGTCGCGTGCGCGTCGAAAAAGTTCCAGCTCATCCTGCGTTTCGACGTTATCCATCAGAGACCTGCTCGAAGTAGTCCAGACCGATTCGGGGACCTCCCCGGCAGACCGCCCAGGGGGGGGCTCGTTGCTTCACACCGTAGTGCGGGTCGTGCCCCTGACCCACGTGGCGGCGGCATCCTGCCGCCGTGCTGCGGCCGCGCGGGGCAACCACCAACGTGCTCGAAGCGCATCCCACAGACCGAGAATCTAATACATAGGCGGGTGCGCCGGAAGACCGCCAAAGGTGCGGGCAAACGACATCGAGTGGCTTCTGATTCGTGCTGGGTGCAGCGTGGCTCTGCCGCGACCAACATACAAGACTTGTCACACCCCGTGCAGTCAGAACCGAAACCTCATTCCGAACTGGAATCAACGTCCAGGAACACGGGAGTTGAATCAGCGTCCAAATCGGCGCCGTTCACTTCCTCCGTTTCGGATCGCTCGGCAGCCACGGAATGCGGTCCGGTCCGTTCGGTGTCGGTGATCGAACGACTCCAGTCCCAGCCGAGCGCACGGGGAACGACGCCGATCACACGTTCCGGCGCGACAATACCCTGGTCCAGCAAGAAGCGGGCATAGTCAACGAAGGAGGCAAAACAGTTTCTGTCCAGACACTGTTCCATTTCACCGAGCGATGTAGAGTGTTCCACAGCCGCCCGCAAAGATGGCGTGATTGACAGCATCTCGTAAATCGCCACTCTTCCTCGTTCGCCGCCCAGCGGTCCGTCTGCTGCGTCCCGCCCTCGCGCCAGCGGTTTACTCCAGGTTTCGTCGAGAACTCCCAACTCCATAAGCTGTCGCACGGTTGGATCATCGAGTGGCACATCGTCGGTATAGCCGGGCACCAGACGCGGCAGCAGTTGCTGCGTCACCACGCCCTTGAGTCCCGCCGCGATCAAATAGGGAGGAACCCGCAGGTCTCGCAACCGGACGACTGCCTCGAGCGCACGAGTAGGTGTGTAGCGAAGAGAGTACCAGGTGCCCGGTGGTCGCGGCTTCGGCGGCCATGGCAGCCGATTCCGGATCACGGATTTCGCCCACGAGAATTACGTCTGGATCTTGCCGCAGCACAGATTTGAGTATGGACGGGAAATCCATGCCGGTCTCGCGATTGACTTGAATTTGCGTGGCAAACGGCAGATCATATTCCACGGGGTCTTCAATGGTGACAATATTCTTGGTGCCATCCGCAGCCACCACACTGCTTAACGCCGCGTAGAGCGTCGTCGTCTTGCCGGCCCCCGAAGGTCCGGTTACCAGGACCAATCCACTGGGGCTGCGGAACAGTTCCTGAGCCGTCCTCTCGAAGGGTGGACAGATTATCAGTCGTGACAGGTCACTGTACTGTTTGCTCGGCGCCACGATACGGAGCACGATTTTTTCTCCACCATGGCAGGGACTCGCCGACACCCGAAACTCGATGGGATGATCGTCCACGCGCAACAGAAATCGACCGTCCTGTGGCCGCCGGATCCGGGTGGTATCTAACTCGGCCAGCACTTTGATACGGGCCGCCATGTGACGGTAGGTCGGCGCCGCAATATCCTCATCAATCACGATCATACGTCCATCGACCCGCAACCGCACCCGCGCTCGTCCGCGAAACGGTTCAAAGTGGACGTCACTGGCCAGGCGTCTCACGGCCAAAGTCAAGATCTTGGATAGCAGGTCATCTTCCGGGCTTCCACTCAAAGGACGTACCACCCCTTCACTGTTCTGGTAGATCAGACTGTCGAACGGGATATTTGTCGGCCCCATCTCAATGCGCTCGCCAAGCAGCTTGCGACCGTGTTTTTCGAAATCCTCTTCCCCGATCGCCGTGAAATGTACGTGGTAATCGCGTAGCACATCCTGAATAAACGAACGGGCACGCAAATCGGATGGGTTTACCATCGCCACGGTCACACGGTCACCGTCCTGTTCCACCACAATACTGCGACTGATACTCAACACTTTTCGCGGAACGAGATGAGCCAACGAATCGAGATTGCGAAAATCTTTCAAGTGCACGAAGCGAATACCGCTGACGGTCTCGAGGCTCTGCCTCACACGCGTGGCAAAAATGCGACAGAGCGTCCGGGCAAATTCGGGTGAAGCGGCTAACAGCTTGTCCACTTCACTCTTGGGCACAGCCAGTGCCCGTCCGGCCATCAACGACTTGACCCGGCACGGCGATGGTTGATCTTCGATGACCGATTCGGCGTTAAAGAAATCGCCCGGATAAAAGCGCCGTGTCTGGACTTCCATGCCGAGTCCGCCCTGCTCGGTATACTCGAGACACTCGCCCTCGACGATAACATACAACGACGGCTCGCCGTCGGGCGATTCGGCGACCAATTGGCCCTCCGTCAACTTCACGGTCCGGACTGACTGAGCGAGTTGTCTGAAATGCTCTTCTGGCAGTTCCAGAAACAGGGGAACCGTCTTGAGAAATGTCGCAGTCTGTTCGGTGTTCACAGTAATGGTCCTTTGGAACTTGAGGAGGCCTGCAATCGATTTCAGCCCCACGATCCTCCGCACTCTTAGCGCGACGAAATCGTGATCAGACAACAGTTGGACTCTCCGAGCGCCAGGGCCCGGGGCCCTGGCCGATTGCGACCGACCCGCACTCCGCCGCCTGGCCGATGCAGACTATCCACTCTCGAGAATACGCACTGTCCGCCACATGTTCTGTGCCAGGTACCCCCCGTCCGCCCAGCAGCCAGAATACCAAGTACAGCCAGAATAGCAAGAATAGCAGGTTCTGGCCAAGGGCTCCATTCCTGCATACCTACCGCAGTGCGAAAACGATGACGAGTGAGCACGGTACGGGATTTCTACGCCTTCCAGAGGGACGTGAACCAATGACGAGCTGCCGCGCACGGGCCGCTGGCTCCCCGAGCATGGGTCGCCGCAAGCCAACTCGACGGCATTGAGCTGGCTGCCCGGAACCACTTGACCACTTGCGTTCGCGATGGCGGCGACAGACGTTTGTCGGGCAATCACCTTTGGCCGGCACCTCTGACCGACTCATTTGCGCGACCACGTCGCGACTCCGACCAACTCAGCCTCTTCAATCGGCACAACCCGCACGGCTTGTTGCCGGCAAATCGATGCGTATGGCCCCGCGTCTGTTGAGTCGTCATGCCCGCTAATTACCATGGATCTTAGCCGCTCACAGGGCGGCTGGCTCGATCGCAACTCTGACGCCCCATCCCGGGCCACCGAGCGTCGCCAGAACCTTGAGTTGCACCGTGTTTGACCCAGCACGTGAGAATTGCATTGAAACATTCGACGAAGTCCGCGTTTCCAAAACGCACGTTGTTGCTCGAATCCCTGGAACGACGCCATCTCCTGTCAGGCCTGGTCAACTCGGGATTCGCGGAGGTATTGCCCTTACCAACCGCTTCCGCAGACGCCTCGATCGCGCGATTCGCCTCCGACTACGGAGCTTCCGCGCAACTGCTCACAAGCGTCGCGTTTCCTGCGAACCCGACCGCCACTTCAGGAGTCGAGAGTCAAACAGCTGACCCTGAAATGGGTGAAGGAGAAAGCAATACACAGCGTGTTGGATTGCTGGCGCCCTTGGATGGTACGATCGTTAACACGGCAACGGTAACCTTGGAGTTCACTCGCCCAGATAGTTATCTCGGCAAGTACATGGTGCGTCTGCGGGACAACGATTGGGATGGTCAACAGGTGCCTGGTTTCCACCACGACAGCAGTGGGCTGTATCTCTCATTGCTTACCTATGACACGAACATCACTGTGCCCGTAAAACCCGGCGCGTCGTATACGTGGTGGGTTCATACATCCGACAACGACGTTGCGTCGGCTAGTTTCACGGTTGATGCGAGTGTCGTCGTGCCCCTGCCTGGCCCCACGCTCAATGTCCCGCGACTCCTTGGGCCCGCCAACGGTTCGATCGTGGACACCACGACGGTGACTTTGGAATTCGATCCCATCGATGGTTACCTCGGCAAATACATGGTCCGACTGCATGACGCTCAGTGGGATGGCAGGCAGGCAGCGGGATTCAAACACGACAGCACGGTCCACTACCTGTCCATCGCGACTTATTCAACAAAGATAACCCTGCCCGTTAGGCCCGGTGCTTCCTACACCTGGTGGGTCCATAAGCCGGGTGGTGAAGTCGCGTTAGGTAGCTTTACAGTTGACGCGGACATCGTTCCCCCGACACCCGACCCACAAACCAATGTGCCGCAACTTCTCGGACCGCAAGAAGGATCGGTCGTGCCTTCAGCATCCGTGACGCTGGAGTTCCAGCCAATCGCCGGATACACCGGTACATATTTCCTGCGACTGCACGACACCAACTGGGACGGCAGGCAAGCCCCAGGTTTCAACCACGATGCGTCAGCCCATTATCTGTGCTTGTTGACCGACCAGACGCGCGTCACCGTGCCTGTGAAACCGGGGGCTTCCTACATCTGGTGGGTGCATCATCCCGATAGCGAAGTGGCTGTCGGAAGATTCTCCGTTTCACCCGAGGTGGAACCACTCGCAGAAACCGAACGAGTGCCCGACATTCTCGGCCCGGTGACGGGAACTCTGGTGCAAACCGCTCAGCGTCACCCTTTCCTTCCAGCCAGTCACCGGCTACACCGGCCCGTATCTGGTTCGCCTGCATGACTACAATTGGGATGGAAGACAGGTCGCCGGGTTCGTGCACGACAGTCGCGTCCACTATCTCTCCATAGCGACGACTCAGACGAGCATCACGGTGCCCCTGAAGCCCGGCTCTCTCTACATGTGGTGGGTCCACATCCCGGGAGAAGAAGCCCGGACGGCGGAATTCGTCACCGCCGGTAGCGGTTCGACGGCGCTTCCTCTGCCGTTGCGCGACGACCAGTTCTCGGAACCCGAGTTGATTGACGGACGCTATCGCTGCACTTCCCTGGCCACCTGGTCCGGTCAGAATGTTGATGTATCACGGGCTCTGCAGTACTGTATCGACCGGACTCCACTCGGCGCTACGCTCGAGATTCCTCCCGGCCAGTACCACTTGAATCATCAGATTCGGGTCGATCGACGGATTACCATCACCTCGCAGGGCAAATCGATCAACGATCCGCCAAGTTCCGAATCTGACGATGACAGTGCTGAGTTGATTGCGTCGCGCGCTTTGAACGAAATGTGGGGAATGCTGTACGCCACCGATCTGGAGGCGATCCATCACGTGATCTTCAATGGGAACAGAACCGGGCGACTCGATACGCTCGCCGTGCGCATGGCATCAACATTGACAGACAATCGCTATGCCTTCAATGCGACCATTTCCGCCGACAACTTCACGTTGGCGGGCAGCGTGTTCAAGAACGCTTTGGGGGGCACGGGCCTGTTGATTTACGAGCCGCATCATCATGTCACGATCCGGGACAACCTTTTCGCCCGAAACGGTGTACACACACAACGAAATCTCTGGGCAGACGGCCTGACCATCGCCGACCTGGTCGACTCACGTATCGAAGATAACCGATTCGTGGACAACTCGGATATCGATCTGATTTTCGGCGGGCTGGTAAATTCGATCGTGCAAGGCAATCAGGTTACCCACACCTCAGACCTCCACGCTGGCGCGTTTGGCGGAATCATGATCCAGAAGTGGGCCAGCACCTCGGGAAACTACTCCGGCACCGAGATACGAAACAACACGATTGACGGAGGACCCCATCGAAACTGCGGCAGCGGCATCTACCTCGGTTCGGAGGGTTGGTACGACCAGACTCCTTATGGCTCACCAGTTTCGTATCAAACCGGGGCGTCGGTGCATGACAATATCATCCGCAACGTGCAGAACGGAATGTACATCGCCGCCACCGGCTTCTCTGTCTATGACAACACGTATGAGAATGCCCACGGTGGCACGATTCGTACAAATCGCGGCCTGCTGCCCAGCTTAACTCCAATCGTCGTGTCGCCCACATCACGCTGGAACGATTTCCGCGGAGAGAACACGGCACCCGACACGCGATTTCTGTTCACGTACGCCAGTTGGCGCGGGCACATTCCCAATTGGCCTTTCTGAAGACTTCTTACTCAAAGTGCAAGTACACATTCGTTGTTAGGCCGTCCTCCGTTTCGGCCGCAGTCACCCCCTCTATCAACGTCGCGCTGGCAGCTGATACACTGAGCGACAAGGAGTCGTTTCGCAGTCCGCATCCGGCAGGCCCCGACCATGCAGCTGTTCTTGATTCGCCATGCTCAATCCGAAAACAACGCCCGCGCTCAATCCCAACGTATCGAAGACCCGGCACTCACCAGGCTGGGCCACGAACAGGCCAAACGGCTCGCCTCTCGCCTGGCATCGCTGCGGTTGACACGAGTGGTTACCAGTCCCTTTCTGCGTGCCATGCAAACGTCCGAATATCTCAGTATGGCTACGGACCTGAAGCCGGAAGTGTGGATTGACCTGCACGAAAAAGGCGGCTGCGTATCGGGCTCGCCCCCCGATCAGATGGTCGGCCGCCCCGGCATGACTCGCGCTGAGATCGCTGCCCGCTTTCCCCGCAGTCAAATCGCTGCCGAAATAGACGGTGACGGTTGGTGGGGAAGCCAGCCGATGGAGACCGAGGTGCAGTGCCGCCAGCGCGCCGCCCGACTCCTGGCCCGCACGTGTGCCCAACTTGGCCGGTCACACGAACGCGTGGCATACGTCATGCACGGCGATTTCTTGCTTGCCTTGCTCGGCTGTTTTCACCCCATACCACTCAACCTGTCATGGAACGCGTCACTTACAACGGTCACCGTCACCGACGACACCGCGACCCTGAACCAGTACAGTTGTGTCGCCCATCTTCCGAACTATCTGGTCACCTGGTGACCGTCACGCTCCGCTCGTCAAAGCGTCCGGTAGGCACCATAACCCGCAGGCAAGAGCGAGAGCGGGGGATTTTGACGAGCCTTTTGTGTGTCGTGTGCTGCAGCACCGCGATCAGGCGTATGCTATCTGCAAAGCCGTCAACAGCCCGTCGTGCAAGATCTTGTTAGGACAGCGCCACTTTCACTGTGAAGATCATCTTGAGCCTTTATTGGCACGGGCTTGATCGCCACCGGGCTAGTCCCGGTGGTAGAGCGTTTGACAACTACCGTCGATCTCGGTCACCCATGAGTTTCCTTCCTGCCGGCCCTCGCCGCCTCCGGCGGCGAGGGCCGGCAGGAAGGTTCGTTTTTCCGCTGCCAGAGTAGTCAGCAAACGACGAACCACCGGGGCGAGCCCGGTGGCGAACGTCTGTTACGGAGACACGAGTTACGCAAATCCATGGCTGCAAAGTGGCGCTGTCCGACTATTCGACATCAACCATCAGCAGATTGCCGAGATCAACTATCGCAACGTGTTCCAGATGATCTACGACAAGAGCCAACAAGATGGCCGCGAGTTCATCATCGGAATGGAACACGGAAAATCAAAACGGGGAAAAGAAGGAGAAGTGGCCCTGATACAAGCCTATCGAGATGTGGATCCCGCCTGAATCACGGCGCTGCTGCTCACTTGCTCATCCTCGTCCTGCGTCGCCGGCGCGGGCAGTGGTTCGGGACGCAGATGCTGCTGCAAGTACTGCCAGCGAATGGAGCTGGAGCCGGATCCCAGACCGTGCTTGCTGTTGGGGTAGATCAGCATGTCGAAACGGAGATTATCGTGCTGCAACAAGTCTGCCAGCTGCCACGTGTTCGATGGATGCACGTTGTCGTCAATCAGTCCGTGCATCAGGAGCAGTTTTCCGTGGAGCTGCTTGGCGTAAGTCAGACAAGATCCCTTCCGGTATCCTTCCGGATTCTCTTGAGGCGTACGCATGTAGCGTTCGGTGTAAATGGTGTCGTAGTTCTTCCAGTCGGTCACCGGCGCTCCCGCCACGCCCACGTGAAATACTTCTGGATACTTCACCAGCGCCAACGCCGACAAATATCCACCGTAGGAATGTCCGTAGATTCCCACTCGCTCGGCATCGACATAGGGTCGTTGGCAGAGCCATTTGACGCCGTTGACTTGATCTTGGAGGTCAGCCCCCCCCAGGCCCAAGTAGGTGGCCGACTCGAATGCCTTGCCGCGCCCCGTGGTGCCGCGATTGGCGATCGTCGCAATCAGATAACCGAACTCACAGAACGCGTTGGCGAGCGTAAACCGATTGCGGATTCCGCGAGAAGCAGGTCCTCCATAGACGTTGATCACCAGCGGATATTTTCGATTCGGGTCAAAATGGGCCGGCTTGTACAATGTCCCGTAGATATCCGTAGCGCCATCGTCGGCTTTGAACTGGAAGAGCTCACCGAACGACAACTTCAGCTCTTCGCTCGCCTTTTCCACATGCGGCTCGGCCAACACGGCCACCTGCTCGCCCTGGGCGTTGAACAGGGCGGTCGTGGGTGGCACATCGACTGCTTCGGCGCTGGCCACAAACCACTTGTGGTCGGGCGAAATGCTGAAATTTGAGTGATTCAGCGGCTGGCTGGTGAGTCGCTTCTGCTCGGTACCTTCGAGGCGAACGCGATGCAAATGCGCGTTGTTTGGATTCGGACCGCTGTGAGCGGTGTAATACATCCAATTCGCTTTCTCATCCACCCGCAAAATCGACTCGACAGGATACGGCTGAACGGCCGAGAGGGCGTTGAGCGGGCGACCGTCCAAGTGCCGGAGCTCAAAGTGCTTCCAACCGGTGCGTTCGGTTTCCCAAATGAACCGCTGGCCGTCTTCCAGGAACTGCATCAACGGCCTGTTTTCTTGCCACGTCGACTGCTTCTCGGTGACCACCACGCGCGTCTCGCCCGATTGCGGGTCGGCCGCCAACACTTCCAACGTGTCCTGGCAGCGATTGGTTCGGCTCAATAGCAGTTCACGGCCGCTGGGGCTGAAGCGAATGTTGTACACGTATTGCTGACGGTCTCCACCCACATCAACGCGAGTGGTCTGTCTGGTCTCTAGATCATAGACCAGCAGCGCGACATAGGGATTGTCCGTTCCGGCCTTGGGATAGCGTTCGATTTGCACGTTCGTGAAGAGATCGGTATTGTCCGTTGTCAGGTAGTATTCCCGCATATGGCGTTCATCCATTTCGTAGAAGGCCAGCCTGCGGCTGTCGGGCGACCACCACATGGCGGATGACTGGAACAATTCCTCTCCATAAACCCAGCAACCGGTTCCGTAGCGGAATTCGGCCGTGCCGCTCAACGTGACCGGGACGCATTCCGTCTGAGCGTCGTCTTTCTTCGTATCGCTATTGAGAGATTCGGAAACCGCTTCCTCTGTTTTGGCTGGTTGCTGTTCGTTCACAGCGTCTTTAGCGTCTTCAGCAGGTTTCACCGGCTGTGCGTCTACCTTCTCCAACACCACATTGAAGTCACGATAGCGCGCGATCCACTCTCCATCCGGCGACGTTATCCAGGTGCCCTGCTGCACGACCCGGCCTGTCACGATCGGCCTGCCGCGGCCGCTGGCGTCCGCCCACTGCGACCTGACCTCGGTTCGCTCTGTGCCTCCGGCTCCTCAGAGGGCTTGTACTGCTCGATGGTCAAGTCGCGCAGCGAGATAGCGTACTGCTTGCCGTTTCGCGTAAAAGTCATCGACTCGCCGTCTCGACTCCATTTCACTCCGCTCACACGACCCTCTGACGCCGTGTCTCGAACAGCTTGACTGACTCGCTGGTAACTGTCGTATCCCGGCAGTTTGGACAAGTCAGTCTGCCCCCACGACGGGCGAACCGAGAAGAGCATGATGTACAGAAAAGCGGTAGCGCTGAAACGAAGCATCGAGTAACTCCAGGAGTGCGTGTCGTGATCAGATTTCTGCCGGGCCGCATGTGCCATCGTGACCGGCCTGAGTTCATTGCCAGGCAAGAATCTGGGAGGATATTCACGCCTTCATTCGCTGAGTGTCACGATCTGCCCCGTGAAGTCTGGGGACACATCTCCCGCCTGGATCGCCGGCATCTCGGTTCTGCTGAGCGATTACTTCGCCTCGTTCCGCGCCAGATAGTCGAGCGCCAGCATCGCCATGGCCTTTACTCCCAACGGCAGAGCGGCTTCGTCAATGATCATCTGCGGCGTGTGCAGCGAATGGACGGCCCCGATCTCCTCGTTCCGCACGCCCAGGAAGAAGAAGAAGCCGGGGACTTTGCGGGCGTAATGTGCAAAATCTTCGCCGCCCATGATCGGCTTCGACTCGACGACGTCTTGCTGTCCGGCGGCCTTCTGAAGAGTTTCCAGGGCACCTACTCCCAAGGCGGGATCGTTCCATACGACGGGCCCGTAGTCGTCATAGACGATCTGGGCCTCGGTGCCGTGTGCCGCTGCCGTCTGCCGGACCGCGCGGTGGAACTGTTCGTTCACCTGGCGACGGACGTCCTCGTCGTGGGTCCTCACGGTGCCCAGCAATTGGACCTGGTCGGGCACGATGTTCCACGCCCCTTCGGCCCTGACCACGCCCACGGAAATGACGACCGGCTGGCGGGCGTCGATATGGCGGGTGGGAATCGTCTGCAGCGCGGTGATGATGTGGGCCGCAGCGACAATCGGATCGACACCCTGCCAGGGCATTCCTCCGTGCGACTGCTTGCCGTTGACGAGGATCTCGAAACGGTCGACGGCAGCCAGCAGCGCGCCGAACCGGTAGGAGCATTTGCCGGCCTCCAACTCGGGATTGATGTGGAGGCCAAAGATGGCTGAGACGGGTGGATTCTCCAGTGCCCCCTCCTGGATCATCAGCCGAGCTCCGCCTTCTTCGCCTGCCGGCGGCCCTTCTTCTGCCGGCTGAAACAGCAGCTTCACGCTGACCCCGGATCTGATCGCGCATCTGGACGAGCACCTTGGCGGCGCCGAGCAGGATCGCCGTATGAGCGTCGTGGCCGCAGGCGTGCATCGCGCCCTGGTGCTGCGAGGCAAAAGGCAACCCGGTCGCTTCCTGGATCGGCAACGCGTCCATGTCGGCGCGGAGGGCCACGGTCGGCCCCGGCTTCGTGCCGCGAATCAGCGCCACGACGCCATGGCGGGCCACGCCAGTCCTCACCTCGTCGACCCCCATCGCCCGCAACTGTTCGGCCACGACCCGCGACGTCCGCTCTTCCCGATTGGAGAGTTCCGGATGCATGTGGAAATCCCGCCGCCACTGGACCACCGACGGCGCGATCTCGCGGCTCAATTCCCCGACTCGCTCCTGCAGGTCCTCGCCCGCAACCGACGTCCGGCCGTTCGTCAACATGGCAACTCCTATCAGCATGGCAATAAACGTTCGCACGGTACGACTCCTGGTTGTGACCTCCGTTGCACTTTCGTCTGACTTCGCCGCTCCCGTACATCGCCTCGTTGGTCGTGCTTCGTATCGGAGTCGGTCCGAATCTCGTTCCTCCGCTTGCAAGCGGTCGACTAATGCGTCAGGCGTTCCGCCAGAGTCGGCGAGCAGTTGCTCCCGGATTGAGTATAGTTCGTCAACAATCGGATTCTTCGTCATCGTCATCATCTCCGCCGAGAAATTCGGCCGGCGTGCAGATCAACATTTGACCATACCCAAGGTCTTCCAACAGCCGATCGATACGCGGTAGCTCATGTGCGTTCGCGATATGTCTGCAGTCCAGTGTCAACAGGTATTGTACCCCGGCCACCGCGGCAGTGGCAACGTGGAGCGCATCAGCTGCAGCTATTCGAAGGCATGATGGACGCCGAAACAATGGCACGCGCACAAGCACGTACCACATCATTGATTGGGACGGTTGGAAGACCACCTAGCAGCCTCCTGCGGTCGGCAGCCGTGGGGTCGCCTAGGGACGCCTCATCGAGGAAGAGCTGCGACGTAACAAGCTCGAATGTGGGGCGTTCGACGCTGCCCGAAACAGCGCGTCAGAACATCCACTCGTGAAGAACGTATGCCCGGTTGGCTTTCTGATCCCGCAGGACCAGATACAAGTCGACGCCCTCGATATGCCGTTTGCCATACCCGGGTGTCACGTGCCACGTACACGACTGCAAATTCGGGCGTGGCCAGAAATCAGGGATTGACGAAATCAGATGGTTCGCGAGAGGATGTGAAGCCGTTGTGGACTCTATCGCATGCAACGAAATCAGATCATCTAGTAGCGGAGAATCACCATCAATCATCCATATTGATTTGTGATCGATGAAGTCGCCGAGACCGTACAGCCGAGCATTCGCAGCCCGTTTTGGGTCGCCGGCAACTAGCTCTGCAAATGCACGCGGCCAATCGTCGGCAGTCCGTATCGTTCCGATTCCTAACGTGCGTTGCCAGGCACGGTGCGCGGCAGTCAATAGCCCAAAGACCACTGCTACGGCCAGCGTCACGATGAAGAGAGTCCGAGTCGAAAATCGAAATGGTTTTGGCACGGGTCGGCACATTGGTGCAAGACATCAGTCAACAGGACTGTTTGTTCCTTTGATCGGGCACGCCAGTCGCATTCATTCTAACTTGTCCCGCACGCGTTCCAAAAAGGGTAGTTTTTCAATACACGGATGCCGTCGCGACGGTGTTCTGGCACAATCATCGCAAAGCACAACATTCGTTATCGGTCGTTCCTGGAATCGCCACATCCGCGCTATTTGCTCTCGAAAGCGCCAACCGAGAGGGTCGCACACACTGGCTCCGTTCGCCACAAAGTTTACTGACGATGCTGGAGCTTGCTGGGCTCACTTCCCGCAATCGATTATTTGATCTCGTTTTCAAACCAGTCAATCGTCTCTTCTTCTGTGAAATCAGTTCCGTTAAAGATACGTGTTGTCTTGCGCGGAATCCAGATATCGTCCACCAGTTGCGGATCAAGCTTCCAGGTGCTTTCGACTTCGCCATTCCTAAGTGTGTGCCAGTTGACGAGGCTGGCACCTTTGTCGAGGTCAAACTCATACACGTCGCAATTATCCTTAGACAGCCCCAGATAGAAACGCACGATACTGCCGCTTCGAGTTATCTTGTCCTCGGGCAACTCCGCCTCTTTCGTCAGAAGCGTGTGCCAATGCTGGAAGGCAATTCCTACGACGTTTTCTTTCATGGGGAACTGCCAGCAAACGGGACTGAAACGACCGTACTTCTGCGCCAAGTAAGCTCGAAGGTGAAAGCGAGGCTCGTCGGGAAAGTTGAAACTCTCTTCCAGTACCCAGTCGGAGTGAATATTCCCATGATTCAAGTCGTACACAAAAGTGACCAGTACGGTTGCAGCCTGTTCCGTCGGCTTCCCGTCTGTCGCTTCTTTGTTGACACGTTTCGATCGGATTCTTACGCGGCCACGCCAATCCTGAATCTTCGCGATGTTGGCACGGCTCTGCGTGATTATCACCTTCAGTAGTTCCGGACTATTCCCGCTCGTCTCAGCCACCATCGGAACGGGGATTTCATCTTGGGCATGCAGCGCTACTTGGCCAACGATCACCGCAAAAGACGCGAGCACTGCCCTCGTTTTCCACGACAACCACCGTGAAATGCTCGTGTTGACTGTCATCTCGATTCTCCGGTTGAGCGAGTACAGTCCAGCCACGCAAACGGCCAGGACATTTGAGCTCTCCTGCCAATGCTGAACTGGGGCTTCACAGTCAAGTCGCTCTTTGCCGCACAGGTTCGTTTATCGGCGACTCGCCGACAGCTCTATCTTACCACTTCCGCCCCGCCAATCTACAATGACCTCCGCATGGTACGGCTCGCCCACAGCGAGCGAAGGTTGCGGTCCCGCACAATCTCTCGCATCTCTTGCGCGCCACGTTCCCCATGAACCTTCCCCGTTGTGCGTGATGGTTTTGACGCCGATCGTAGTCCTCGAACACCTCATTTCGACGACGCAATATTTCCCTGAGTATCGCACTCGTTACGAGTGACTTCGTTCGACCGGTCAGGGACCTCCCGAGAACCTCGAGGCCGATCGCAGGAGCCCCTTAGGAACCGGGGAAAAATAATTTCGGTGTTTTCCGATTTCCGCCGGGCTTGCCCCGGTCGGAATCACAACTGGCCAGCTACCGGGGAGGGCGAAAATCCCCTCCCCCACTCTCCTTCCCACTCGCTTCGCGAGTGGGAAGGAGAGTGGGGGAACAGAGGTCATGCGGTAGCAGATCAGTTGTCGCTCCGCCGGGACAAGCCCAACGGAAGCGGGCGGGCGGGAGGCAAATTTCCGAGCATCAAATACCGAAGCTATTTTTCCCCCGATCCTTAGCGGGTCCGTTGGTGAGTTCCGCAATTCGTTCCTTTGCCGCCACATCTCCTGCCGCAGCTGAGAGTGAGCTCAACTCCTGGAAGCTCAGTCCCATTTTGCCGTATCAAATCAAATTCCCATTGAGCCGTGGGCACAGAGCTTAGTGACACGCAGATCTGCAGGTTGTGCTACACTAAGTACGCGATCCGGGATCGAAGCTAACTTGGACATCTCCACGCGTTAGACAGGAAAGGGTATAAACGTGAAATTGCGCATCTCATGGTCTGGAAAAATCGTCCTCACGGCCGTCTTCCTCGCGTTCTGTCTCGCCGCTAACGAGTCGCGGGCCTGGCCCGCCGAAGTCGAGGATTCTCTGCGGGTCGGCATCGCAAAGGTCGATATTACACCGGAAAAACCCGTCAAGATGTCCGGGTACGCTGGTCGTAAAGAACTCTCAAGCGGCGTTCACGACCCGCCTGTACGCCAGGGTTGTGGCCTTCGAGAGCGCCGGTAGGCGTCTGGTGCTGGTTTCCACCGATCTGATTGGCTTCTATCGCACGTACGAACCGATCCGTGACGCCATCTGTGATCGGTTCGACCTCCAGCCAAACGAGATCTTCTTGAGTAGCACGCATACTCACAGCGGGCCGACGCCTACTTTGAGCGAGGACGGGCATCCGAACAATCTCGAGTACACACGCAATCTGCAGACAAAGTTATTGGAGGTCATTGGCCGGGCTATCGAGAACAGCCGTCCGGTGCAGATGGGGACCGGTCGAGGCTACAGCCCGGTGGGTTCAAATCGGCGCGAAAAGCAACCCGATGGCTCGGTGCGACTGGGTCGCAATCCGTACGGGCCCACCGACAAAGAGGTCCTGGTGATGAAACTCGCGAAGCCCGATGGCGCACCGATCGCCGCACTGTTTGACTACGCCACCCACGCCACGTCCATGGGTCCCAGGAACTTGCAGATCAGTAGCGACGTACTGGGGCTTGCCGCGCAATTTGTCGAGAAGTATTTGGGGCCGGAAGTGACGGCACCGGTCTTTGCAGGTGCCTCAGGGGACATTGATCCGTGGTACCGCGTTCTTCCCTCGTTCAACACGCAGAATGGCTGGATCCCTGAACCCCAGCTGCTGGGAATTTTGCTGGGTGAAGAAGTGGTGCATGTCTTTCAGGGTATCAAGACGACTTCGACGCGGGCCGAGATCCGAACCGACTTCGCAACGCTCGAACTGCCCGCCAAGAAGAAGTCGACGATCGCGATAAGAGGGAAGCCTCTGCCACGAAACAGCTGAACGTGACGGTCGCCAAGATCGATGACGTCGGCTTCGTCGGCGTGGGCTGCGAACTGCTGACCGAGGTCGGTATGGCAATCAAAGCCGGATCACCGTTCGAGCATACGTTCTTGATCACGCACTGCAACGGCAGGGCTGGCTATCTTCCACCGAAGGATCTGTACCCAGAGGGCGGATACGAGATCAGCAGCACCGGCTTCGCACCCGAGGCGGCGGATATCCTGGTGAAGCAGGCCGTTCAGATGTTGCATGGTCTCAAATAGAGGGAGATTTCGAGGTCGTCGGGTCGCTGGCGTCACGAGCAGCGTGCGTTTAACTCGACTGCCGCCGCGGTGATTGCCTTGCCCCTCGTCGTGGGCTGCGCGTGAAACACGTGAGACTGATGAAAGGCGTGTGGCGATGTACCGTATTCGTAGAGCATTTTGTTCTCGCTTCGCCGCCTCCGGCGGCGAAGTGGGTGAGAAAGGGAGCCTTGTGGGGCGGTCCGGGGAGCCTGCCAGTCAGATTCACCCACCGCACAGGGCGGCGGGAGTCATAGTCAAACAGTCGAGTGAGCAACTGAAGGCGCCTGTCTGCCGCCAGGAAGTAAAGTGCGTGCCGGATCCAGGTCTGGTGACCCTTTTTCCGGGCCGCCGCGAGCCAATAGACTACCCAACCTCTTCATCCGCCCCATTTACTCTTCTTGCGGCACCCAAATTCCAATAAAACCGTGAAGAACATTCGGTGCCGCTGACCGATTTGATCCGATAAGGAAGATGGCGCTGGAGCAGCGGCGTGTCCAAGGACGGCACGAGACACGATTTCAAGGAGGAAAGCCGTGGATACCGTGGCAATCGCATTGGCCGTGTGTTGGGCAACGTCGGCATCGCAGCCGAAGACCGACATGCTTTCCGACCAGGTTGATCTCATCGAAATCAACCACTGCTATGACGAGAATGGGCAGCTCGTCTTCGACCAGCTGCTCTTCTATGACTGGTGTGCATCCAAGGGGCATTACGATGTCCGAGATTGGCGATTATTGAAGAGTCCGTTTCAGATGCCTCGGCGCAACCAGGAATCGGGCCGTTTCGTGGCGGTCTGGCGTGACGGGTCGATACTTCGCAAGGTTCACGCGAAGACGATTCGCGAATCGTGGACGCAGTACGATCCCGAGATCATGGAACAGGAATTTCTGCCGAAAGATCAGCGACGCTCGCTGCCCAAGCTCTCTTTCTGCCGACAAAACCCGACACGCTCACATCGCCCCGCCGAAAATCGCTCCGCCACCAATCGCACTTCAGACCCTTCCCGCCGCACCGTGGAACGCTGAGCCGCGACTTGACTACCGTCGCAGCGTCGAGGCGCACGTTTGCTGCGTAGTCTGGCTTCGCGGTTACGTGCTTCGAAGTCCCGTCGTCCCCGATGTCGATCGGCAGGGCTACGCCTCAGCGCAGGATTTTCTGCCCTCCCTCTCTCGACATCTGATACAATGCTCCCTCCTGGGAAGCGACAAATGATGAGCAACGGGCATCCATCGTATTACCTGGTCCGTATCGTGGGGCAAATCTTGCTCCTGGCCCTGTTGGAAACGCCGGCGTGCGCGTACGGCCAGCAATTGCCCGCTGGACTTCCAGTTCGACAACTTGCCCGTGGAGCTGTCTGTCTCGACGATCCCCACGGGGCTGGGTGAGCGACGCGTCCCTGAAAACAATCCATTGAATTGGGAACGGGTCGAGCTGGGCCGTCGACTGTTCTTTGACGGTCGTCTTTCCAGGGACGGTACAGTTTCGTGTGCCAGTTGTCACATCCCGGAACAAGGTTTTTCCAGTTCCGACAGCGTGGCCATCGGCGTGGACGGGGCCAGAGGCACGCGCAATTCACCGACCCTGCTGAATCGCGCGTACGGCGCATCGTTCTTCTGGGACGGACGAGCAGCGACACTGGAAGAACAGGCCTTGCAGCCGATCGAGAACCCGTTAGAGATGGGCACCAAGGTCAGCGTGGTATTGGAACGATTACGTGCTGACGCAGAATATCCAAGGCAATTCTCCGCGGCCTATGACGGGGGGATCAGCGCAGAGAATCTGGCCAAAGCCTTGGCCAGTTTCCAGCGCGTGTTGCTGAGCGGGGAGAGCGCTGTGGATCGATTTCAAGGGGGGGATTTTTCGGCACTTACGGACGAGCAGCGGCAAGGTCTATGGGTATTCGAGAGTCGCGGGCGATGCTGGAGATGCCACCGGGGGCCGAATTACAGCGACGAGCAATTCCACAACACAGGCGTGTCGTGGGGCCAGGCACCATTGGATTTGGGGCGGTTCCAGGTGACTGGCTGGGACAGGGACCGGGGTGGTTTCCGGACTCCAACCCTACGGCATGTCGCGATCACCGCGCCGTATATGCACAACGGCAGCCTGAAGAGTTTGGAAGAAGTCGTCGATTTCTACAGTCGCGGCGGGACCGCGAACCCGCACTTGGATCCCGTGATCAAGCCACTTCAGCTAACCGACAAGGAACAGTCGGCGTTGGTCGCGTTCTTGCGGTCATTGACCGGGTCATTCCCACCCTTGGCGGACACAAAACCGATCAAGAAATAAATACGCGGCGACTACAAGTCGCCGCGTCGTGGTGGTCGAAATCGGCAGCAAAAGGCTCGCCTGCCAAACGTTTCACGAGCGACCGCTCGTGCGCATACATAGCTCGGCAAGGCGGTCACCAATCGCCCCAGAAGTCAAGGACGACGACTTTTCCTATGTAATCAGACAACTTGAAAGTTTGGTCATCGACATCCGCTCCCTCGATGTCCGGCGCGGTCATGCCAATCTGCAGGTGTTGCAGTTCAAACAGATCACCTTCAGCCATCTGTCCCAAAGTGCGGCGACCGGCGGGGATGTCGGCATAATCCTTGACAACGCTCGCCAGCAACTGCTCCGCATCTTAAGGCATTTCGCGCGGGAATTGAAATGGAGGAGCCAGGCCAGCCGCCTGCTCGCCTCGGGCGGTGGGCAGCCCCCCCATTTCCCGCCCCTTGCGCGTGACATGACGCCAGTTCACAGGCCAATGTCGTCCACGTCACGGCTGGATGCCGTTGCGACACGTGATTCCCTCAGTTTTCTCCGCGACGGTTTGGCTGCTTGCAGTGCCACTTTCGCCACAACAGGGCCGCCGAACTGCCCATCACCAGCCACGCCAGCAGACTGGCCGGTTCCGGCACGGCAAACGACTGCGAATGATTCAGACTGCCCAGCGTCTGGGGTGCCGAAGGCTGCCAGGCGAAATCGAGGTAGCTGGCCCCGGTTCCCGAGAGTTGCAGGGACGAACCAATCGGCGTCATCGTGTCTTCCAGGACGCCCAGATCGGTGGAGAGCAATCCCTGCGCCACGCCATCGGTCGCGGTGAAAGTCCCTTCGTAACTGAGGAATTGAAGCACTTGATCGCCGAGAGCCAATGCCAGGGCGTCGGGGGCTCCATTCTGCAACGAAACCTCCCACGTGTAGAACGCAAATCCATCCACGGTATCCCCTGGCGTGAACGAGCTCAGCGCGGTCGGACCTCCATACGCGGTGCCGTTGCCGCCGTTGTAGAGCGTGAGCGTAACGTCGGAAAGATCAGTCAGCGCCACCGGCACCACCACCTCTACGAACTCGCTTTGGTCCGCTCCCTCATTGTCATAGTGCAACTCGTTAATCCAGATCGGACTGTCCATAACCGATCCCAACGCAGTCGATCCGAGCAACAGCCAGAAAAATAAAGCGCGGTACATCGCTTCCCCCTTTCGCCGAGAGTCCATCCTCTCAAGTGTCCCCGTCCTTTCGCTGGCGGGTCAACGATGCCCGCGCCTCTGTAAAGACAATCACCAACGGGCAGGGAAACCCCTCACGAAAAATGAGATTTTTTTTCAAAGCGATGTTTTTCTTGCCGGCAGGGTCTGCGGCGGACTACACGACCGTTGACGCCTCCGCAGACCGATCACCACGACTACCGAGACGTGCCGCCCGTTCTCTTCGTTGGCGCAGCGTGGTTTCGAGCGGGCATGGCACACCCTGCGAGATCTCGGCGGGCGAAGACCGACCTACGCGAGCATCCGGGCCGCCAGCAGCAGAGCCCCCGCTACGGGCTCAGTGACCAGCCGAATCGATTTCGGTGCCGCGTCGCGCTGTTCCAGACCCGAGACAATGCCGTCACGCATGGCTGGCTGGTTCTCCAGCACACCGCCAGCCATGGCCAGTTCGTACCCGTGTGGCTCAAAGCAAAGTTGTTGCTTAATGGAAAGGACGAGCGTGCAGAGCGCATCGACTGCGTTGTGACAAATCTGTTGGGCAATTTGGTCACCCTCCTCCACGGCGCGGAACAGGCATGGCGACAACGCCGCAATATCTTGCCGGATGGTAGACGAGTCGTAGATGGCTGGAATCAGTTCGGCCGTTTCACGCACCTGCAGGGCATCGAGAATCAGTGGTGTCAACAGCGTCGTCGCTCCGCGACCATCAGCAGCGTGAGCGACTGCCTGCAAGGCGGCGCACCCCAAAGCAAAACCACTCCCTTCGTCGCCAAACAGGTATCCCCAACCTCCGGCCCTGGCCGGCAGCGCGGCTGACGATTCCCCATACGCGAACGAGCCTGTTCCACAGATCACGGCGGCGCCCCAGCCCTCGGTTGTACCACCGCTCAGAACTGCCTGTGCGTCGTGCACCACGCGTACGTGCCGGGCCAACGGCACACGTCGCGACCACTCGAGCATCACCTGACGAATGGGTTCACGTCCCACACCGGCCAGGGCTACGCACGCGACATCCGCCGGAGCCCAGGTCAATCGCGCGTCGTGAAATGCCTTTTCGGCCGCCAACAAAATGTTCTGCTGCGCGCTGCCCACTCCCACGAGCTGGGGATTCGAAGAACCGCTGCGCCCGCGTCCCACCACAGCAGGTGACGGACACTCGTCATCATATGCCAGCCACGCGTCCGTTTTCGTACCACCCCCGTCAATCCCTAACAGGAGTGATCGCGTACTCGTGTGACCTGCCCGAACGGCCTGATTGTGACGTGCGGTCATGACCAACACCACCAGGAGACATGCACGGAACTCAGAGAGGATCTACGAGGTGATTGTAGTTCAAATATTGGTGACTGTTTAGCCGTAAGGTGTTGGGATGCGTGAGCACGACCCAGGGGCCTCAAACGACTGCACGCCGCCAGCGTCATGACCGCCAACGCGACGTCGCGTAAATAGACCGTTGCAGGACGGGCTGAAGCGAAATGTCCTGGACGAAACTTCATCGTCGTGGGCTCAAGCCAACACAGCGAGAAGGCTCGTGAGCGAGCCTCCCCTGGGCAACGTTGGGCGATTTCTGCACCCCGGCATGCAGAGGTTGTCTGGCTGCCAGCGTCTGCCAGCTAACAGGGACAACGACGCGGCACCAAGTACTTGAAAAACCGTGACAGAGCGGAACTGCTCGCCACCGGCCTTGTGCCGGTGGAAGGCCCGTTTGATAACTACCGTGGCCGATGTGGACCGTGGTCGGTCGAGCGGAGGTGGTCCGTTCAATCGGCACTCAGCCGAGACCGAAACAACCCGCGGCCGGATTCAGCCTCGGCCGCGTGCCGGCCAGTTGGAAACGTTTTTGCTCGGCCGCCGTTTGTAGATGTAGTGCCTGGTAGTTGTCAAACCCAGAACCACCGACGCGAGGTCGGTGGGGTGTCTAGTCCGCAAACGCCGAACGGCTCGCCCTGCCAGCAGCCAGACAGTCTCTGCAGGCCCGGGGCTCATACCGCGATGCCGCCATGCAGTGCCATCATCAAGCTTCTTTCGAGCGCCATCCGCTGGACAATTATCACTTCGACTCGATCGCGCGGCGCAAATGGCCTTGCGCTTGCACCAGCATGTCTCGCGCCTGGTCAGGCGACACCTGGCGGCAATGGACCACGACGGCGGTCTTGACCTCGCCCCCGCACCGATTGAGCAATTGTTCCGCGTCGCGATCCGGACACGTTCGTCAAGAGGGCAACGATTCGCCGCGAGCGCTCCAACAATTTGGAATTCGTGGCCCGCAGGTCAACCATTAAGTTGCCGTAAGTTTTTCCCAGGCGGACCATGGTGGCGGTGGTGAGCATATTGAGTACCATCTTGGTGGCCGTGCCCGCCTTGAGCCGCGTTGATCCACTGATCACTTCGGGACCGACGACCGGCGTGATCATCAGGTCCGCCACGGCGGTGAGCGCGGAATCGCTGTTACAGCTGAGTCCAATCGCGTAGGCACCCACTTCACGCGCGTGACGCAGCCCACCGATAACGTATGGAGTCCGGCCACTGGTAGCGATACCGACCAACACATCCTGTTGCGAGAGCCGTTTCTCGCCCAGGTCACGCACAGCAAATTCAGGATGGTCTTCGGCTCCTTCCACGGCCCGCGTGAGCGCTGTCTCACCTCCCGCAATAATCCCCACCACCAATTCGGGAGGCGTGTTGAACGTGGGTGGGCACTCGGCCGCGTCAAGCACACCCAGCCGGCCGGAAGTGCCCGCTCCAATATACAGCAGACGCCCGCCACCCTGCAGGCGCGAGACGATCACGTCGACCGCCCGCGCAATCTCGGCCGCCTGGCTGGCCACGGCCGCGATGACTTTGGCGTCTTCACGATTCATCAAGTCAACGATTTCGCGCACCCAGACCGTCAATCGATTCGGAATCGGGATTCCGCTGTTCGGTTGTCAGATGATTCAGCATGAGTCTCCTCGCCTGCATTCTTTGTCTCACATTCCTCTTCGCTTGGCAATCCGTTACCGGTGGCACGATTGAGTCGGCAGTCGGCAGTCGGTTATGATACGGGGCAACCGTTCACACGCCCGGCGTGACGGCTGGTTCTTAATCTTAACCCTATCTCTTAATCTTAACCCTAGTCTCTTACTCTTACTCTTACTCTTAATCATAATCGCAATCTGATCGGGAGCTGCTCTCCTGGTGCGATTCACGCGAAGGAGGGTCGAATGAGAGCGTTGGGCACCGGCCTCGGTCATCTTGTCGCAATGACCATGACTAAAGATGCTGTGACGACGAAAGGAAAAGACCGCTCCTTGAAATCGTCTCGATGCTCATCGGATTGATCCGATCCAACTCAATAATCCGGAACGTGTGAGACGCGTGTGGCAGCCCCCCCTTGGAAGAAGAGAGTAAGAGTAAGAGTAAGAGTAAGAGTAAGAGTAAGAAGACACGTTTGCTGACGAGGTGCACGGTCACCCGATCGGGACAGCGTCACAAGATCGCTTGCCGGTTCCACGCGTCGGGTGAGATCGGGCGCGGTGCCCTGTTTGTATTACTTTACACACGCAACACTCTCCTTCAAAGCTCACGCAGGGAGCTTGAGACGCTCATGCATTTCGACATCGCGATCGCTCCGCTGGATGCCATCATCCTGCTTGCCTATTTGTTGGCCATCGTATTGTTTGGCGTCTGGGTAGGGCGCGGGCAGCGCGACATCACCAGCTATATGCTGGGTGGACGCGATCTTCCCTGGTGGGCGATCCTTGGCTCGATCGTGGCGACAGAAACCAGCACGGCGACGTTCCTGAGCGTGCCGGGCCTGGCCTATGCCGAGAAGGTCCCCGGTTCCCTCTTTCTCGATCCGCGAGTGGGAGGCGACATGCGTTTCCTGCAGTTGGCCGTCGGGATGCTCGTCGGCCGCTGCCTGATTGTCTATTTTCTCTTGCCCCTGTTTTTTCGCGGAGAGCTGTTCACGGCCTATCAGGTGCTACACGTGCGTTTCGGGGGAGCCACGAAGAGCGCCGCGTCGATCATCTTTCTGATTGCCCGCAACCTTGGAGATGGGCTGCGCTTGTTTCTCACCGCGATTGTGCTGGAGAAAGTGACCGGCATACCACTTGCCGCGTGCGTGGGGATCGTCGGGCTGTTCACGATCGTGTACACGTTCTTTGGCGGTATCAAATCGGTCGTTTGGAACGACTGCGTGCAATTCGTCGTGTACGTGGGCGGTGGTGCACTGGCGCTGGCGATCATCTTGGCTCGACTGCCGGGTGGCTGGGAACAGTTCACGACATTTGCTCAGAATACTTCCAAATTCCGCGTTTTTGACCCCTCGCTCGATCCAACGATTCCCTACACCTTTTGGGCTGGCCTGGTCGGTGGGGCGTTCCTCGCACTCGGCACGCACGGAACGGATCAAATGATGGTGCAACGTTATCTGTGGCGCGCAGCGAACGTCAGGCTGGGCGTGCGATTGTGTGCAGCGGGATCGTTGTGATTCTGCAGTTCGGGCTCTTCCTGCTGCTGGGCGCGGCGTTGGCCTGTTACTACAGCCAGTTTCCACCCGTCGAGCCATTTCAAAAAACGGACCGTGTGCTGACCACCTTCATCGTGGACGAACTTCCGGCAGGAATCGGTCTGATCGGGATCATTCTGGCAGCGGTCTTCTCCGCAGCCATGTCGACGCTCTCGAGTTCGCTCAATTCTTCGGCGTCGTCTGCTGTGAATGACCTCTATCTACCCTGTTTTCGACATCCACCTTCCCCGTCACACTTGTTGTGGGTCAGTCGGGGATTCACGGTACTTTTTGGCCTGATCCAGATTGCCATCGGCATCGCCGGTATGTATCTGGCAACTGCCGTGGTCAATGATGTACTGGCCATCGCCGGTTTCACCGCCGGCGTCCTGCTCGGGGTCTTCGCCTTGGGCGTGCTGGCTCCACGGGTCAAGCAGCGTGCAGCGCTGGTGGGACTGGTCGGGGGAGCCCTGGTACTTGCGGTGGTCAAGTTCCGAACCGATATTGCGTTTACCTGGTACGCGCTGATTGGAGCGACTGCGACCTATGTGATCGGCGTGGCCGCGTCGTACCTGCTGCCGCACGACAGATTGCTCGATCGACGCTCATCGGCAGATCCGATGGCTTAGAGTGTTTGTCCATGACATGTGCGCACGGCGCACGCGTGTTTGTGGCTGCGGCATCCTGCCGCAGCAGCT
Organism: uncultured Planctomycetota bacterium; assembly: GCA_963700575.1. GTDB lineage: Bacteria > Planctomycetota > Planctomycetia > Pirellulales > Pirellulaceae > JAJRVM01. Next base: position 182,477 of record CAVOYC010000014.1, read on the forward strand.
GTGGCGAGACGCCGCAGCCACATTAGTACTTAGTGAGGCGACCTATGCAACTGCTTGACACTCTTTCACTATCTTTTGAGCGTGAGGCGAATCGACGACCGACCAGGCGGAAGGCTTCGTTTCTATGGGCATTACTCGCGCTGGTCGGATGTACGCTCTGGGGCGGCTCAACAGCCGCTGTTTCAGCGAACGGACCGGCCGGGCGGCGTCTCCCCCGAGTGGAACCGGCGATGGCTGGCATGTCGGCCGAGCAACTTGCGCAGATTGATCGAGTTGTCGCGCAGGGGCTGGCGCAAAATCGCATGCCAGGCTGCGTGGTCGCCGTGGGAAGACGAGGAAAACTGGTCTATTTGAAAGCCTTCGGCTCGCGGCAGATCCAACCGCAGCGATCCGAGATGACAACCGACACGATCTTCGATCTGGCCTCGCTGACCAAGCCATTGGCCACGGCCACGAGCGTGATGAAACTGATCGAACAGGGCAAGATCCGTCTTCACGACCGGGTCGAGCAATATATTCCCGAATTCGGCCAGAACGGCAAGGAGCGAGTGACCGTCTACCATCTGCTGACACACCAGAGCGGTTTAACACCGGACAACGCCTTGGGCGACTACCAGGACGGGGCAGCCAAAGCCTGGGAGCGGATCTACGCGTTGGGCCTCCGCTCGGAACCAGGGTCTAAGTTCATCTACTCGGATGTCGGATACCTGGTCTTGGCTGAGCTGGTGCATCGCGTGTCGGGCGAAACGATCGACAAGTTTGCTGGCAGCCATTTTTTTGAGCCACTGGGAATGCTCGAGACGGGGTACCTACCCGCCCCGCCACTGCGTGATCGCGCAGCGGTAACTCAACAGCGGGAAGGACGCTGGATGCTGGGCGAAGTCCATGATCCGCGCGCCTACCTGCTGGGCGGTGTCGCCGGACATGCGGGCCTGTTTTCGTCGGCCGAGGATCTCGCGCTCTACGCCCAAATGATGCTGGATCAAGGTCGAGCCGGCGACCGGCAGATTCTGGCCTGGCGCACCGTGGACGTGATGACGGCGGATTACCCGGTCAGTAGTGGCCTGCGCGGGCTGGGCTGGGATAAACGCACGGGTTATTCATCCAACCGCGGCGATCTGTTTTCCCGACGCGCGTTCGGACATGGCGGCTTTACGGGAACAGCGATGTGGATCGACCCAGGTTTGGATCTGTTCGTGATTTTTCTCAGCAATCGAGTACACCCTGATGGAGAAGGCTCGGTCAATCCCCTGGCCGGCAAGATCGGGTCCATTGCGGCGGCGGCCATCCGCGAGCCCACCGCCGTGCAGCTCCGCGAGCGGCGTTCGGAGCCTGTTGAGGTGTTGTGCGGCGTGGATGTGTTGCAGCGCGATGGATTCAAGCTACTCGATGGCAGACGGGTGGGATTGATTACCAACCAGACCGGCATCAATCGAGAAGGCGTCTCCACGATCAAGTTGTTGCATGATGCCCCCAACGTCCAGCTGGTGGCTTTGTTCAGCCCCGAACACGGCATCCAAGGCCAGTTGGACGTACCTGAGATCCAAGACGCGGAGGATCACGGTACCGGGCTCAAGATCTTCAGCCTGTACGGCAAGACGCGCCGGCCAACGCCCGAGAGCCTGCGCGGCATCGATGCGTTGGTGTTCGATATCCAGGACATCGGCACGCGTTTCTATACCTACATTTCGACGTTGGGATACGCCATGCAGGTGGCAGCCGAACAAAAAGTGCAATGCATCGTCTTGGATCGTCCCAATCCGATCAACGGTGTCGATGTGGCGGGCCCCGTACTCGACAAGGGGCGCGAGTCGTTTGTCGGCTTTCACAGCATACCCGTGCGCCATGGGATGACCGTGGGTGAGTTGGCGGAATTGTTTCGACACGAATTGAAACTGCCGCTGGATCTGAAGGTCGTCCCCGTCGAAGGATGGCGGCGCGCCGATTTCTTCGATCGAACTGGGCTGTTGTGGGTGAACCCATCGCCCAACATGCGCTGCTTGACCCAAGCCCTGTTGTATCCTGGAATTGGCTTGTTGGAAACGACGAATCTTTCCGTCGGGCGCGGTACCGATACGCCTTTCGAAGTGATTGGTGCCCCGTGGCTCGATGGACGCCCCCTCGCGGCCCGGCTCAACGACTCGTCCCTGCGTGGCGTGCGATTTGTCCCCCTTCGATTCACTCCCGACGCCAGCAAATTCGCGGGTGAATCGTGCGGAGGCATCTCCATGATCATTACCGACCGACGGAAATTCGAACCGCTCACAACGGGTTTCGAGATCGCCCGGCAACTCAGCCAGCTCTACCACGACCAATGGAAAGCGACGGAGTATGACCGACTGCTCATCAGCCGTTCGACCTGGGAAGCTGTAACGCAGGCAAAATCGTTGTCGGAAATCGAAGCCGCGTATCGCGAGCAGCTGGACCAGTTTCTCGTGCGCCGCGCCGCGTGGTTGCTGTACGAATAAGCGCAGCGGTTTGCGGGATGTAACGAACTCCGATACACTCGATACAGTGGTGCAACGACTCAGGCCCTGGTCGTCGTTGCCAGGTGACCGCCTCGCCCAGCATGGTATCTGGCTGGCACCACGGCGTGCGAAGCGCGATGGGGCCGTGTGTCCGAAGATGAACCACGCCACGACAAGCATCTGGGTAGTGAACCGTGTCGTTTCAAACGAGACCTACTGTGCTCTGTTCCCGATTCTGGCTGGCCGCTGTTCTGCCGCTGTTCTTGGTGACCGGAGCGGGATCATTCAGCGCTGTGCGCACCTGGGCCGATCCCTTTCAACGCGGACGTGGCGACGACGCCAAGCTGTTCGATCCGGAGAAGTTTCTGGAGCAATTTTTGGGGCCGGATCTGCCAGAGCAGAAAGAGAAGCTGGACAATATCGCGGTGCCTTGGGAAGACGAACGGCGGTTCGGCCAGCAGGCGTGTGCGGCATTCCTGGCAGAGCTCCGCCGGAAACAGATCCGAGTCGTCTCGCGCGGTCCGGAAGTGGCGTATCTGCGGAGTCTGGTGGCCGAACTCCAGCCACTGATGCAAAACAGCCATCGCTATCGAACCATCACGGTGCTGGTGGCCGAGACTCCCGACGCCGACGCGCGTTGTTTCCCCGGAGGTACGCTGATCATACTGCGTGGCATGTTGGCTGCAGCTCAGAGTGAAGCCACTTTGGTGGCAGTGCTGGGGCACGAACTGTCGCACATCGACCATGGGCACCAGCTGCGCTCTGAAGTCCATGAAGCTGGCTCAGCAGACATTCACCACCGGGCAACAGGGTTTTGACTTCCAGCAGATGATGAGTAATACGATGTTCTTGACCCGGTCGTTTGCCCGTCCGTTCCGTCCGGAGGAGGAATTAGAGGCTGATGAAGATGGTGTCCGTTGGGCCTATCATCTGGGTTACGATCCGCGTGAATTCGCGAAACTCTTTCTGCGTTGGGAGAAGAAGCAGGGAGATCGCCAAACAAATCTGCCCAGCTTCCTCCGTTCGCATCCCTATCATCGTGACAGGTATGAGGCGGTCATCGCGCAGCACGAACGTCTGATGCGCGCGCAGCCTCGAGACGATCTGTATGTTGGCGCCAAGAATCTGATCGAGCTCGTGCCGCGAAACAAACGCCCGTTCAAGGAGTAAGGACTCGTTCCTAATCGTACAGCGAAAGTTTGCTACAGTGGATAGGCGTAACTCGTATCTCCGTAACAGATTCTCGCCACCGGGCTCGTCCCGGTGGGTTGAACGTTTGCTGACTACTCTGGGCGAGACCGAAACAAGCCGCTGTGTGATTCGGACTCGCCTAATCGCCGATTCCGTGGATGCTACGGTTCTCGGCCGCCAGTTGATCATTATCTTGTTGTGTTCGTTATTAAGCCGAGATCCGCCGGACGCGAGGTCGGTGGGGTACTAAATGGACAGCGCCACTTTCACTTTCATGATCATCTCAAGGCCTTATTAGCACGGGCTTTATCGCCACCGGGCTTGTCCCGGTGGTAGAACGTTTGACAACTACGTCGATCTCGGCCACCCATGAGTTTCCTTTCTGCCGGCCATCGCCGCCGGAGGCGGCGATGGCCGGCAGAAAGGTTCGTTTTCGGCAGCCAGAGTAGTCAGCAAACGTAGAACCACCGGGACGAGCCCGGTGGCGAAAGTCTGTTATGCAGACAATAGTTACGCACAACGATCGCTGCAAAATGGCGCTGTACAACTAACGTCTCACTTTGGCGGGCAAAACGCCCACAGCACAATGCAAGTCCATGAGGTATCTGTGTCTCCACACAACGACAGTGACACATCGGTCGAAGCGATTTACCGCCAGCGCAGCGCGCATTTCGCCCTCGAGTCGGAACGTTTTGGTCGTCACGAGGGGAAGTTGGTTCTGGCACGCGGCTTGACATTCCTGGCTGGGATTGGCTCCTTTTTCCTTGGCTATCTGGACGAGAACGTGCGCGCGATCTGGATCGCCGGCGGCACGTTGCTGCTGGTAGTGTTTCTCGGCTTTGCGATTCTCGATGACTGGATGAAGCGCCGCCGCGAGCACGCAAGGAAGTTGCAGCAGGTCAACGATTGGCAGCTGGCGCGAAAGCTGCGGCAATGGACGTCGGTGCCCATCCCTCGGGTCGCGGTTCCGGGTGAATACGCCGCCGTGGCGAAAGACCTCGACTTGTTCGGTAAAGCCTCCCTGTTTCAACTCCTCTGCCTGGCACACACACCGCGTGGCATCGAAATGCTACGTGACTGGATCCTCGAGCCTGCCTCGCCGGCAGAGATCGGGCAACGGCAAATGGGAGTCCGGCAGCTGATTCCTGAGATCGAGTTGCGCGAAGAACTGGTGCTGCGTGGCCACATGCTTTCAAGTGGCCTGGCCGGTCCGGACGCGTTCGCCAGCTGGGCGGAAGGTGAGCCGTTTCTGGCTCGCTTTCCGTGGATCAAATGGGTATCACGAACGTTGCCGGCGATTGGCCTGGTGGCTCTCGTGGCTGTCGTCACCGGATCACTCTCACCCAACATCGGTGCGGCCTCACTCATTGCCGTGTTGGTGCTGAACGTTTTCTTCAGCGTCATCTTCACGGGCAAGGTGCACGATATCTTCGACAATATCTCGACGCGAAACGGCGAGATGCAGCATTACCTGGCACTCTTCGAACTCATCTCCCAGATCCCCAGCCGTTCACCAAGATTGGCGGCCATCCAACAACATGCGGTCAAAGCGGAGCACGGAGCGCTACATCAACTCATGCGACTGCGCTGGGTGATGAGACTGGCCGCTCTGCGCCACGATCCGCTACTGAGCATCTTATACTTCGGATTGCAGGCGACCGTGTTGTGGGACTTCCATGTGCTCTGGCTGCTGGAACGCTGGCAAGTCCGCTGCCGGCACCTGGTACGCCATTGGTTCGACGCGTTGGGAGAATTGGAGGCGCTTTGCTCTCTCTCTTGCCTGGCTCACGACCACCCCGATTGGTGTTTCCCCAAGGTGGACATCCATCTGCAGAAAAAGCTGCTGCGCGAAGGGAATTGGGCATCCCCTGCTGAGTGATTCGGTACGAGTCTTGAACGATGTGGAAGTGGGGCCTTCGGGAACGGTGCTGTTGGTTACGGGTTCGAACATGTCGGGCAAGAGCACGCTGCTGCGCGCGATTGGCTTGAATGCCATATTGGCCGAAGCTGGCGGACCGGTGTGTGCCGCGGATCTCCAACTACCGTCGCTAACCGTCACGACCAGCATGCGCATTCAGGACTCGCTGGAGGACGGTGTGTCGTTTTTCATGGCGGAGCTCAAACGACTCAAATCCATCGTCGATCAGGCGACCGAGTTTACCGGACGCGATGATCGCACGTTACTCTATTTGCTCGACGAAATCTTGCAGGGCACCAATTCGGTGGAACGACACCTGGCCGTGGCCCGTGTGCTATCGCACCTGGTATCGAAAGGTGCGATCGGGGCCGTGTCGACACACGACCTCGAACTGGCACAATCTTCTGAATTGGCTGATTGCTGCCGGGCCGTTCATTTTCGTGAGACCCTGCATGGTGACGAAGGCCGGGAGCGAATGACTTTCGACTACCAACTGCACAGCGGTGTGGCCACCACAACCAATGCGATGAAACTGCTGGAAATGGTGGGGCTGTTGCCAGACATGTGACGCGTCCAAGATCGGCGGCTCACAAGCGAATAGTCCCTGTCAGCAGCCACCCGAGAAAACGTGGCCAAATGTCGATTTCAGGCCGCACGGACGCGGCCCACAAAGCGACCCGTTTCCGAGCTTCGCCACCGCAATTTTCGCCTCCGGTGGTCGCTCGCACTTGGTTCGTGCTGCTGGCTCGCTAGAATGTACGCACAATACTTGCGCTTTCACTGTTAAATTCGAGGAGTCTATCGCATGTTACGCCGATTACTGAATTTTTCACTCCTGTCAACGATTGCAGTCGTCGTTGCCGGCACGTCGCCGGGCACCGCAGCGGAAAAGGAAGACGCAAAAGCCCCGACGATGGCTGTGTTTACATTCGGCGGACAGATTACTGAGGCACCGTTGGGGGACGACTTTCTGTTCGCGACGTCCAGCGAATCTTTCAAGGACTTGCTGGCCCGACTGAAGAAAGTCGAGAAGGACGAGACAGCCAAAGGCGTCGTGTTGCTGGTCTCCGACGTATCGCTCGGACGGTCGCAGATCGAGGAAGTCCGCCAGGTGCTGCACCAGATCAAGGCCGCCGGCAAAGAGGTCGTGGCCCATGCGGACAGCATGTCGATGGGCACCTATCTGCTTCTCTCGGCAGCGAATCGGATTAGCGTTGTGCCCACGGGTGACATTTGGATCAATGGCCTCTACGGCGAGTCCCCCTATCTGCGGGAACTGCTGGACAAACTGGGCATCAAGCCAGATTACCAGACATGTGGCAATTACAAGAGCGCCGGAGAGATGTTCATGCGCAACGGACCCAGCCCGGCGGCGCAAGAGAACCTGGACTGGTTGATGGACGGAATATTCGATGCCTATCTGCGACTGATCGCCGAAGGACGGAATGTCGACGTGGCCCAAGTGCGTGCCTGGATTGACCATGGCATTTACAGCGCGGAAGCAGCCAAAGAAGCCGGAATCATTGACGATGTGCAGTATCGTCAAGGTTTTGTCGATGACCTTAAGAAGAAGTACGGCGACGACCTTGTTTTCGACAAGAAGTTTGGCAAAGAGAAAGGTCTGGAGATCGATTTCTCCTCGCCGCTGGGGATCCTGAAGTTCTACGGCGAGCTGCTCTCTGGACCCAAGAAAAAGGATACGAAGAAAGACGCGATCGCGATTGTCTATGTGGAAGGCGTCATTCTGCCCGGTGCGAGTGATCCGTCGGGATTTCCCTTTTTGAGCGGTGGTATCGCCTACAGCACGCCGATTGCCAAAGCGTTGGACAAGGCCGCGGACGACGAGAACATCAAGGCGGTGGTGTTGCGCGTCGATTCCCCCGGCGGATCGGCAGTGGCCAGCGAGATCATCCTGAACGCGACAAAGCGTGTTGCCGCCAAGAAACCCTTCGTCGTGTCGATGGGCAATGTCGCCGGCAGCGGTGGATATTACGTCGCCTGCGGCACGCAGACCATTTTTGCGGACAGTACGACAATCACGGGTTCCATCGGCGTTGTGTCTGGCAAGTTTGCCACGACAAACATGTGGAACAAGATTGGCGTTCACTGGAGTGCCGTCAAACGCGGTGCCAATGCGGGCATGCTGGCATCCGATGACGTGTTTACCGAGCAACAACGTGATCTGATGCAAAACTGGATGGATGAGATCTACGGGGTGTTTAAGGGACACGTCGTCGCGGTGCGTGGTGAGAAGTTGAGCAAAAGCATCGACGAACTGGCGGGCGGCCGCGTCTATACGGGCAAGCAGGCGCTGGAGCTCGGCCTGATCGACAAGCTGGGCGGATTGGATGACGCGATTGAATTTGCGGCGAAAGAGGCCAAGCTGGAGGATTACGATGTCCGTGTAATCCCACGTCCCAAGGGCCTCATGGAAATGCTGATGAGCGACTTGCAGGGCGGTGATACCGATAACAAGACCCTCTCGCTGGCCGTGCAGCGGATTTCCCCGGCGCCTGCATCCCTGATCGAGATGGCCCTGCCCGAACTCAAAGCCCTGGAGCCTCGACGACTTCGCAGTGTGTTGGCCGCTCTGAAACAAATGGAGTTGATGCAGGACGAGCATGTGATGACCGCCATGCCGGTCATCGACATCCGGGATTAGCGGGATCCGCCGGCCACCATAGAGCGCGGCTCATCAGAGCCGCCTGGTGGCGGGCGGGAATGCTCCACCCAAACGCACTGTGACACCAGCTCTCAATCGCTGTACGTTTTCGGCAGCCAACGTCGAATGCACCCGCAAGGATGCAGGCGGTTTAGAGGCCGGCGCGTTGAGTGGTGCCAGTCACGCATTACCGGCAGAGCCTTGGGGATTCTCGCCATCGGAGCTGGTGGATTACCTCGGATTGAGGTTAGAATGACGGTGTCTTTGACGTGACCATCATCCAAGGCAAACGTCCGCTTGAGTCACCAACAAGGAGAAGGTTGATGCTTCGTGGTCTCTTGTTGTTCTGTACTGTTCTGTTTCCGTTGTTCAGTGTCGCCTCTGCCGCGGAAGAATCCACGCTTCGTCTGGCGACCTTTGACGTCGAAGCGACTCCACCGCTTGGCAGCCCGGTGGCGTACGCGCTGGTCAAATCGGTCGCAGATCCGCTGCACGCGAAAGGCATCGTGCTACTGCCTGATGGCCAGCAGCCGATCGTGATTTGCGTTCTCGATTGGATCGGAATTGCGAACACGAGCCAGGATTGGTGGCGGGGTGAATTGGCGGTCGCGGCACGAACCTCGCCAGATCGCGTGGCTGTGCACACGGTGCACCAGCATGACGGACCACGGTGCGACGTGAGCGCCGTGGCACTGCTTGCCAACGCCGACCAGGTTCGCCCTCATTTCGACATGGACTTCAACCTGCGCGTCAAGAACGACGTGGTGCAGGCGATACTTGCGGCGGTCCGCGAGGCGAAACCGGTCACACACGTCGGTACCGGCAAGGCAGAGGTCGAAAAAGTGGCGTCCAACAGACGCCTGCTCGGTCCCGACGGCAAAGTTGCGAAGATGCGATTTAGCAGTTGTCGCGACGCCGAGGCCATTGCCGCGCCCGAGGGCGTGATTGATCCCTGGCTGCGTCTGGTCAGCTTCTGGAAGGGGAACCAGGCACTGGCATGCCTGACGTATTATGCCACCCATCCGATGAGTCATTACGGCAAAGGCGACGTGTCAGCTGACTTTGTGGGCCTGGCGCGCGAAGCGTGAGCGAACGACAGGTGTCACGCATCTTTACTTCACCGGGGCCGGAGGCAACGTGGCGGCCGGCAAATATAATGATGGATCGCCCGACGTGCGCGGTCTGCTGGCACAACGCATGTCCGATGCGATGCGGCGCGCCTGGGAAGGCACGGTCAAGTCGCCGGTCACGTCGGCGGACGTGCAGTGGCGGGTCGTGCCGGTGGCATTGCCGATGGCGACTCATTTGGATGCGAATGCTCTTCGGGGCACACTCGAGAAACCAGACGCCTCCGACGGCGACCGCTTGGCGGCCGCCTCGAATCTCGCCTGGCTCGAACGTTGTCTTTCCGGGCAGAAGATTCCGCTCAGCTGCCTGCGGATCGGACCTGCCGCACTGGTTCAGATGCCGGGTGAGTTGTTCGTCGAATACCAACTTGCGGCCCAAAAGTTACGGCCCGAACTAGCTGTCTGCGTGGCTGCCTACGGCGATTATGGACCGGGCTATATCGGCACGCAGGTGGCCTACGGTCAAGGTGGCTATGAGACGAGTCCAGGTGCGTCCCGCGTGGCACCGGAAGTGGAATCGGTTCTGTTGACTGCATTAGAAGAGTTGCTGAAGTCATAGTCACGATCGCGGCACTGCGTGCGGAGACGCGTGGCGAATACAAGCTTTTACGAATTCCAACCGAAAGCGTGCCAACTCGACGCCGTATGGGGCACGCAGTGTGAAGCGACTGCTGGCGCTGCATCGCGGCGGTGGGCCGTGTGTCCGCGCTCGCACTGCTCAAGTCGAGCGGTCTGGTTCCAGTGGACCAAGGTTCTCGGTGTCGAGATTACGGGGTTGGAAACTCGGTGGTTTGAGCAGTGGCACCGTCCCTCGGAATGGCATGGTCAGAGTCGTGCCACTGTGTGCGAAGAGGCGTGGCGAATACAAGCTTTTACGAATTCCAACCGAAAGCGTGCCAACTCGACGCCGTATGGGGCACGCAGTGTGAAGCGGCTACTGACGCTGCATCGCGGCGGTGGACCGTGTGTCCGCGCTGCGCACTGCTCAAGTCGAGCGGTCTGGTTCCAGTGGACCAAGGTTCTCGGTGTCGAGATTACGGGGTTGGAAACTCGGTGGTTTGAGCAGTGGCACCGTCCCTCGGAATGGCATGGTCAGAGTCGTGCCACTGCGTGCGAAGAGGCGTGGCGAATACGTGCTTATACGAATGCCAACCGAAAGCGTGTTTGAATAGCGAAAGCAGGAAGGGATCAACACATGCGAGTGACAGCACTACTTGCGCTTGTACTGAGCGTCTGGCCCGTTCTGGTCGGCCTCGGACAGGAAGTGGTGACGGTGCGACCACAGGAGATCGATGATGTGCTGGTGAATCCGGGCGTCGGCTTCATGACGTTTCAGCGGTTCAACGGAGATGCGTTGAACGAAGGGAAGAAGTGGACTGAAGGATACCCGATCGAATATCAAGAATTTGATGGAAATCTGACCAACCAACAACATCCTCAGACATCGCTGGCTTACCTGCGGATCTATTGGAAGTTTGTTCATCCGGCAATCAAACAATATCGCTGGGAACTGATCGACAAGGCACTCGAGACTGCTCGACAACGTGGCCAAACGCTTTTGTTGCGCATCGCACCCTACGGTACGGGTGCCGACAACGACGTACCGGACTGGTACCGGGAGCTCGTCGGCGAGGAACAGGATCTGCCCGTCCGCAAGTGGCGCACCGATCCGGAAGATCCCCGTTACGTGGAACACTTCGGGGGTATGGTGCGGGCGCTCGGCCAACGCTACGACGGCCACCCGGACCTGGAGAGTGTCGACATGTCCCTGGTCGGAGCATGGGGGGAGGGGGAAGGTTCGGACCGGCTGACTCAGCAGACGCGCGAGGCACTGGTGGACTGTTATCTGGAAGCATTTCCACGGACTCCCCTGATTATGCTGCTGACTGATGAAAAGACGAACCGTTACGGGTTGTCGAAACGAGACGTGGGCTGGCGTGTCGATTGTCTGGGCGATATGGGTGGATTCAGTTCGAACTGGTCCCACATGAACGACTATTACCCGCAAGCGATCATCAATTTTGGGATGCGAGATGCCTGGAAAAAGGCTCCAGTCAGCCTGGAAGTCTGCTGGGTGATCCAGCACTGGAAAGACCAGGGTTGGGACATTGATTACATCATCGACCAGTCGTTGAAGTGGCACATCTCCTCGTTTAACGCCAAGTCATCGCCCGTTCCCGAACAATGGCGCCGAACGTCGACCGCTGGCTTCGCCGCATGGGATACCGGTTGGCGCTGCGCAAATGGACGCACTCCAGGACGATCGAGCCGGGGGAAAACTGGCGATCACGTCATGGTGGGAGAACAAGGGAGTCGCACCGTGTTACCGGCAGTATCCATTGGCGATCCGGCTTTCCAACGCTCAAGAAACGATCGTGCTCAAGACCGATGCCGACATTCGCACGTGGCTGCCGGGTGACAACCTGTTCGACAGCCAGATTGCCGTGCCGGGCGACTTGCCGCGAGGCGACTACGAGCTGGCGATCGGACTGCTTGATCTGGCAGGCACGTCTCCCACCATCCGGCTGGCTATTGCCGGCCGAGGTCCCGAAGGTTGGTATCGGATGGGTGGAATCAGTGTGCGATAAAAGGCGACGGTCCAGGGGCAGAGACCCGCACCGGACGGGCGCCCACTACCCCGCGGCTATCGAAACAACTCGCCTACCAGGAAATGCCAACCGGCCACCACGTCGCTGGCATCCAGTTCTGCGTCCTCGTTGAGCACCACGATCTGGTCAGCAGATCGATAGACGTGCAGAGTCCTGGTGCCCGGGTCAATTAACATCACCATGCGAGTGCCGGCGGACAACCAGCCCAGCGCCTTTTCTTCGACTTCCGAAAACGTATCACTCGGTGAAATCACTTCACCGACCAGGTCCGGTGCGAGTGGCAAATATCCGGCGTACTCCTCCAACTGCGCGAGTCGCGCGCTGCTCACGAATGCCACATCAGGCGCGCGGACCGTGTCCGGATCGCGAGAAATGAGAAAGCCGGTCTCTGCCGCATAGACAACACCTAATTCCTGTGAGCGGACATGAATTCCTAAAACGAGTCCCACGTTGTGGGCCACGCGGCCATGGCGACTTCCCGCTGGCGACATCATACGCAGCTCTCCCGAGATTAACTCGTACCGGTTCCCATCGTCCGGCTTCTCCAAGAGTTGCGCTGCCGTTACGGTGGTGGTCCTCGTGTTCATCGATCTTCCTCGTGAAGAAATCGGGGCTCTGGATGCTATCATCTGACCTTAACATACGCACGACATGTTTGACACTCCACCCCATCACCACTACTCGGTTAGATCATAGGAGTCGGTCAGCGTCTGCAGCAAATCGTCCACATCGGCCCCGGCCGACTGGGCTTGCAGCCAGTACCTGCGTGCTTCGTTGACATAGGTCGGATTCAAGTCGGCCTGCGCGGCCAAGCAGGCGCCCAGCAAGATAAGATCTTCGACCCGGCCGGTGTCGAGTCGTCGCCTGGCGATGGCCAAGGCGAGTCCGACAGGCATGTCGGCCAACGTGTAACGCGTGTTCTTTCCCTGACTTCGAATGATGATCCAATCGGGGCCTGTTTCGACGACCAACACAATCAACTCGTCGGCGCCAACGGTCAGCTCTTCGGCGCCGCTAAAACCTCGCATGACCTGTGCCACGACGCTCCAGAACTGCTGCCCACACGCCGCGAGCCGTCCCAGCCGCCGCACCAGTTCTTGATGTTCTGGAATCACTGCCAACGAGGCGGCTTGCTCCAGCTCCAGTGCGGCCTGATCGAACTGGTGTTCGGCCAGCGCACGTTTGGCGCCCGCCAACGCCTGGCTCAGTCGTACCAGTTCTTCGCGCATCGATTCGGGCGTCTCGTTGGCGTGGTCGTTGTCCAGGTCGTTTGCCGGCCGGGCATTCTCGTCCGCGTCACGTTGCCTGGCGCCAGCGACGTGAGGCTGGCCGGCAATCGTGTTATCTGGGAAGGTGCCCGCAGCGAGTTGCTGAGCGTCCTGTGATGACGGAGCTGGCGGCTGCGGTGCGAGGGGAGCTTCTGAGGAGCGTCCAGGTCAGATTGGGTGGTGGCCGCGGACGGTTGTCGACGGGGCTGGTCGAAGGCAGGTTCGCTTGGGAGCCCCGGTGCACCATTTTCGCCAGGCAGCACGGCTGCGCCGCGTGACTGGTCTGGGATCGGGATGAACGCTGGTAGCGATGAAGATCCGCCGGCCTCATCACGCAGGGCCAGCAGCATGATGATCAGGGTCAACACAAGCAGCACCGCCGCGATGACCAGGATGATCGGCCACTGCGACGGCCGCTGGCGGCGCGGCGGCGCGACATGTGCGTTCATCGGCGCGGGAGGCACGGGCTCGGGTACATCGCCAAGCGAAGAGGCGTCTGGCGAGGAATCACCGTCGGAGTGAGGAACCGTGACTTGAGCGCCGGGGGGCTGCGGCGTTGGTGGAGCGGGAGGAACCGGCCGAGGTTTCTTTTTCTTTGTGGGCTGCGCGGCCGGAGCTGAAGCCGTTGACGCGCCGGTATTCGCTGGCGAGTGCTTCGACGGTACGGCTGTGGGCAAGGGAGTGGTCGATGTGCCCGGCAAAGAGCCTCGATCGACTGAATTGTGACTCGCCTGCCCGGTCGGAGCGGGAGGCGCCATGCCGGGTGGATACAGGTCGGGTAGCCGGTTCACGAAAGCGACTTCCGGCAGCGCCGCCACGTTCTCTACGTCCTCTTGGCCAGGGTTTTCTGATGCTGACGTCAAACGTTCACGCAACGACTGATCGTAAACCGATTTCCGCGCCAGGTCGCCGAGGCAGGCTTTCGCCTGTGCCAGATCATCGAGCAACCTGGCCCACTTTTGGGCCTGAGCGCCTGGGCGATGTGCACGCACTCGAGCCAGGGCTCGGTCGGCGGCAGCATGGATCTTCGTGACGTCGTCTTCAAACAGGGGGAGGTCCAGCAACTGGTAGTGGCTTAACGGACTCGCATCCGTTTCCAAACCCAGCCACTCGCGATAAGGATTGAACGACTCAGTCACGACAATCAACACTCGGTCCGTTGGTGGTGCCTCGATAACGGGGAAGACAGATGAGAGAACATGAACCTGAACGCTTCCACGTCGCGCCACGTGCCGCCACGCTGGTACCCATGGCAGGCCGCACCGCGGATGTAACAACACCTGGCTGCACGGGTCTGGGATATCGCAGGTTGCACGCACCTCAGGCGCTCGGCCGCGCGACACGTTTCGCTGCTCCCATATCCACCCTCAATTGTAGCTGATCGGGCGGCGGCGTGCGCGGAGAAAAAAGCTGCCTGTCGAGCCACGAGGCGACCGCCACCGGCAGCAGGGACATGCGAGTGAGTTGGATGCTGATGCCCCGCCTCACGCCGCCACGTGTGCGGGGCCCGTGAAGGTTAGCATCGTTCGAGAAATAACTGACGTATTCTTGGTCCCCTCACCCTGCCCTCTCCCCAGTGGGGCGAGGGGATAGTGGACAGTTATTTCTCGAACGACGCTTCGTCGTGGCGAGCTTGCGATACCCTTGACGCGCGCACGGTTCACTGTTGTATCACCTGGCCACTTGCTTGCACGGCCAACTCATACATGTGCTGTTGGTGACGGTGCCGTGGTTCATTCGGTCTGGGATGGACGCGATCGTAGTGTCCGTCGGCCTGTAGAACGCGACCTTTCACATTATCGCGAGCATAGGATAACAACATCTCCTTGAGTCGCTGTTTTGCGGTGACGTCTTCAATGGGCACCATCAGTTCCACGCGGCGGACCAGATTGCGCGGCATCCAGTCGGCGCTGGAGATGAATACCAGTTCTTTGCCTCCCGCGTAGAAGTAGATGGTGCGGCTATGTTCCAGGTAACGGTCCAGGATGCTGACCACCCGGATGTTGTCACTGATGCCGGGAACGTCGGGACGCAGGCAACAGACTCCACGCACATTCAAATCAATTCGCACGCCGGCACGCGAGGCGCGGTAGAGTGCGTTAATGACTTTGGTGTCAACCAATCCATTGAGCTGGGCCATAATGTGAGCACGCTCTCCTTTGCGACTGCGGCGCGTTTCTCCTTCGATCAAGTCGAGGATCCGTTCTCGCAGGCCAATCGGTGCCGACTCGATTTTGTGGAACGCCTGCGGCTGGGAATACCCCGTGATGGCGTTGAAGAAACTGGTGGCATCTTGCGACAATGTTTCATCACAGGTCATGAAGCTAACGTCGCTGTACAAGCGGGAGGTAATTTCATTGTAGTTTCCCGTGCCGTAGTGAATGTAACGACGGATTCCCCGCGGTTCGGAACGCAGCACGATACAAACTTTGGCGTGGGTCTTTAGTCCCTTGACACCATAGATCACCTGCACCGATGCCGGCTCCAGGCTCTCGGCCCAGGCGATATTGCGCGCTTCATCGAATCGCGCTTTCAGTTCCACGATCGCGGTCACGCGCTTGCCATGTTCCGCGGCTCGCTTCAGGGCCGCCACGATCGGGCTGTTGCGGCTTGTCCGATAAAGGATCTGTTTGATCGCCAGTACCTCCGGATCGTTCGCTGCCTCCTCCACCAGACGCACTACCGGGTCATAGCTTTCGTAGGGCTGAAAGAGCACGATATCGCGGGCGGCAATCGTCTTGAAAATGCTCTGGCCCGGAGGAACTAACGGTGATGGACGTGGCGGCCATGGGTCGTATCGCAAGTGATCGTAACCCTCCAATGCACTCAGCCGCATGAACACTGCCAGATCGAGCGGGCCGCGGACCATGTACATATCATCGTCGAGGACGTTCAACGCTGTCTGCAAAAACTTTCGCATCGTCTCGCCAGCGCCCTGTTCCAGTTCCAAACGGACGCAGGCGCTCTGCTTGCGAGCCGCGAGTACTTGTTGCATGCCCGACAGGAGATCCGAGGCGGAGTCTTCCTGCACACGCATGTCGGCGTTGCGGGTGACACGAAAGAACGTACAGTCGAGGACATCCAAGCCCGGGAAGAATCGGTCCACGTGCAGACGGACGGCGTCTTCCAGCAGCATGTAGTGGAATTGCCCAATGGCCGGCAGAGGCACAATACGATCGATCGTTTGACCCAAGGGTATCACGGCAAAAAATGGACCGGTTTGACCGCGCGAGCCTGCCAACTGCACACATGCCGTGAGGTTCTGTTTGACGAGTAAGGGGAATTGATCACCGGGAGAAACGATCATAGGTGTCATGACCGCAAATATCTCGCGCTCAAACAGATTTCGGACCACTTCCGCCTGTTCGGGCGTTAGCTGATCGGGCTCCCGGCGGCAGATTCCCGCGCTGATCAAGGTCCCTTCCAGGTCGTCCAGGAAGCAGCGGTACTGGTCAGCCGACATCGCGGCACGCGGCGACGGATGGCCGCCAGTTGCTCATGCGGCGTCATTTGCGCCGGATCACGCTTGCCGGGATCCTGCTGCGCGAGCATCTGCAGGCCGCCGACGCGCACCATGAAGAACTCATCCAGGTTCGAGGCGGTGATGGCCAGAAACTTCAGGCGTTCCAGAGGCGGAATCTCCCGATCCAGCGCTTCGTCGAGCACGCGCTGGTTGAATTCCAACCAGCTCAGTTCCCGATTGATGTACATACAGTGGGGTTTGGACATGGCAGCGTCCGAATGTGGTCAAGGAGTTGAGGATCGGCGAAACAATCACTGGCAGATTTTTTCTTGCCACTCACCTTGATCCTCTCCCCCGCTATGCGCTTCGCGGCGGGGGAGCAGAGACAATACGACAGTGATTGTTTCGTCGATCCTTATCTGTGAGCGAAACGTGGCTCATTTGGCATCCGTTTGTCGCGACCAATGCTCGGTGGGCCCAAGGCTGCACGAGCGACACCGCGCATGGGATAGCGGCCTTGCCCGGTGAAATCTGTGGGCACGCGGCTCTGCAGCGTGACCCCGACACTGGTCGAAGACGGTTCCCTGGAGCTGGCCGGAAAAAGATATCCCGGGTGTGGATATTCCCCTCGTGTTCCCGAGTTGTCAGCTTGCTGTTCCCCTGGTTGACGCAGACGAGGCAAGCGCGCCACGTTTCGGTCCACCACCGCTGGAGAGGCCCATGATGTCCCAGTGATGGCTCCATGCCCCGCAGCGGCACTGCCGACTATTCCCGTCGTCTGGAACGCACATGCTGTTGCCCATGATAAACGAATACGGCCTGCAATACACTATCCCACGCCGCGCCGGAGCGGCCCGAATTGGAATGCGGGTTGCAATGGGCATACACGAATCGGTACCATGACGTTATTGGGAAAAGGTGAGCACGTGGCATTGGTTTGCCCGCGGTGCGATCCTTGACTGCGAAATGGCAACTCTATGAACAGCCGCAACGATCGAGATCAGACCCGCGATCGGTCTGGTCGGCCGGTGGTGCAGGTAAAGGTTGAGGGGCGTTTCACTTCTGGCCCGCGCGCTGCGGGCAGCCTGTTCGGCATCTGGCGGTGGTCGCGCCATCGATTGACCCGTGCTGCCTGCTTGATGCGCCGCTTGTTTGGTCGTGACCGCTGCCCACTCTGCTTGCGTGTCGGATCACGCTGCGTGAAAGGGCCCATCCGCGAGGTCAATGAAGATCGTTGTTATGCCGATCAACGCCGCGGCTTGTTCGTGGTGGCCGATGGTATGGGGGGGCATGTTGGTGGCGAACAGGCTAGTCAAACGGTCATTGAGGTGATCGCTTCGCAGTTGGGCCATCGTTTAGATGGTGATGATATGTCGGAATCGCTGCTGGCGTCGGCCATCCGCAAAGCGATCGTGTCGGCGAATGAAGAGTTGATGCAGATGGCCCGAGTCGATGTAGGGCTCAGTGGTATGGGATCCACAGCCGTCGTGGGGATCGTGCAGGACGATCGGTTGCTCCTTTGCAGCGTCGGTGACAGCCGCACGTATCTGTGTCGTCAACACCAGTTGCGGCAACTCACGGAAGATGACACGCTGGTCCAGGGCCTGGTCAGTGCCGGCGCACTGACGGCCGCCGAAGCGGCCAAACATCCCATGCGTCATGTGCTGTTGCACAGCGTGGGGACGCGCAAACTTGAGAAGATGTTGCGGGTCGAGTCGCACCCGCTTCAGTCGGGTGATCGTCTGCTGTTCACCACCGACGGCCTAACCGATGCGGTCAATCGGGAAGAGGTTATCATGCTACTGGATGAACATCCGGATCCGCAGATTGCTGCCGCGGAACTAGCCGATTTCGCCCAGCAGGCGGGATCGCGCGACAATATCACCTGCATCGTGGTCGATCTGTTGGCCAGCTAGTGCCGCCTCAATACTCTGTGGCGGCGGCATCCTGCCACAGTACGGCGGCGAGACGCACTCTGTGGCGGGTGGCCCAGGGCCGCGTCAGGTGAACGCCGACTGATCCAGAGACTCTTACTTTCCAATGCAGTACAGCTTGTCGTTGGTGCGCAAGAACAGATTACCGCCAGCCGCGGAGATCGTGGATCGAATCGGGTCTTGCGACCGTGCGGCCATGGGGATTTCCCCCACGATTTCGCCGTTCTCAGCGTCGGCGATCACCACCAGTCCGGCGAAATTGACCATGTAGATCTTTCCATCGGCTGCCAGCGGCGACGCTTCGAATTTGTCGCGCGACGGGAGCGGAGTGGTCCATTTGACTCGTCCCGTCGTGGGCTCGACCCGCGACACGCATTTGCGCACATCGCTGAGCACAAAAAAATCACCGTCGTAGAACGCCGGGGTCGGCACGTCACTGGAGACTTCCCGCACCTCTTGACTGATCCAGGCAATGGCACTGTCGTCCAACGTGCCGCTGCCGCCTGCTTTGATGGCGTAGATCGGATCACGTTTGGGTGCGCAGGCTAAGATAACGTTCTCACTGGCCACTGGTGAGGGAACCAGTCGCCAATCCCCGACTCGGCTGGGGTTCCAGGTCCCCCACCGCCACAGTTCCCTGCCGGTTTTCGGATCGTGACCAGTCAGGCAATCCCCACCGATAACGAGAATCTCCTGGCGGCCTTGATATTCGAATGGAATCGGGGACGTGAATGCCTCGCGCGATTCCGCGTAAGCATCACTCGGCCGGACAACCCGCCACAGCTCTTTGCCGGTCTTGGGTTCCATTGCCAAAAGGTAGGAATCATTTTGGCGATCTGTGAATCCTCGACCGCGAACGGGCACATCTCGTTGCAGGACCTGCAGGTACAACCTGCCCTCGTACAGCAGTGGAGTGGAACTGAATGTCCAGCCGAAAGCGAATTCGCCGTAATCCTGCTGGATATCGCGTTTCCACAGCTGGTCGCCTTGAAAATCGAAAGCCGCCAGGGGTCCATTGCCGTAAAAGAAAACCACAATCTCACCGTCGGTTACAGGGGATGAAGCAGCAAACGTGCTGCGCGTGTCCCGTGCGATGTCACTGGCCACCTCGTGTCTCCACAATAGCGTGCCGTCACTGCGCCGGAAGCAGAGCGCCAGCAGTTTGTTGGACTGCGGATCGGTGCTGGAAATGAACACACAATCCCGGCAGACAATCGGTGTTGCTGCACTGCGCCCGGGAAGTTCGGCCATCCAACGAATATTTTCTGTCCGACTCCACTGCGAGGGCAGATTTGTCTCGTCGGTCGATCCGTTGTAGGACGGTCCGCGCCAGTGACGCCACTCGCCGCCAAGAAGGTGGGGTGTGCAGAGACCTGTGCAGAGACCAATGAGCGTCAGGATGATTGTTCGTATCATGATCATGACAGGGTATTCCATTTGCGGGCTCGCGGTCAGCGGACAGTGGTAAACGATCGGTGGATCAGGTGACGAGTGGAATTATACCAGGACGGTCGAGCAATCCAACTCGTCCACCAGGGACTCGAGCGTGGCCTCAGACAAGAGCGGGCATTCGCGACTCAACACCAGCAAACTGGGTCGTTGCGTTCGTACCGAGCGGATGAGCGTGGCGGTGGTGGACACCGGCTGCGGGAGCAGGGTGATGGGTAGCTCGGTCAAACGGAGCAGTTCGAGGGCGTCGGCACAGAGTTGTCGAAATACGTGGCAGTCGCGCGCGAAGACCAGGACCACGATAGGCCGCACCTGTTTGGTGGCCGCGGTAGTCGCTGTGTCAACCGCCCGCCGGCCACGCGGCGATTCATCCAACAGCACCAACACGGGGCGTACCGCCGCTCTGGGCCGCAGACCAGCCGGCGGTCGCACGACAGACGCATGGCTGCGGCAGCCGAAGAACAGGATTTCGTCGTCGGACGTCGCCACCAGGACGCGATGCAACACGCGGCCGCGCGTGACCGAAAACGAGCAGCGAATGTGCGCCGACTCGGCGCGCCGTTGCATCATGGCACGAATCTGGTCGGCCTTCTTTTGCATGGCGCGCTGCATCGACTGGGCATCGATAGGACGCACCGTTCCCGAGCCATTGGTGATCTCGTGGACAAAGGGGAGATCGGCAATTCGCAGCAGGTCGTCATCTTCGATGTACATTCCCTGCAATTCGGCTTGGAGGTCGGCCGCCAAAGTGACGGCCGCCTCCATCGTCTCGTGACCCGCGGACGCGTCGTCAAACGCCACGAGGACACTTCGGACCTTCAAGGGTGCGCCAGGTGTGGTCATGATTCTTTTTCTTCTTTGATTTGTTGAGACAGCTTCCGACGAATCTCAAACAACTCCGCAAGCTTCGCCGCCACTCGATGGTTGACGGTGCCCGGAGGATACTCACCCTTCTCGTCCGGTGCTCCGGCAGGTACCCCGGTCAGCAACGCCACGGCCTCGTCCACCGTGTTCGACGGCATGGACGTGGAATTGGCCGGCCTTGACCGCCTCGACCACGTCGGGGCGAAGCATCAGGTGCTTCACGTTGCTGCGTGGGATCACGACTCCCTGCTGGCCTGTCAAGCCTCGCAAGCGACAAACATCGAAAAAGCCCTCGATCTTGTCATTCACACCGCCAATGGGCTGGACTTGCCCGTGCTGGTTCACCGATCCCGTGACCGCCAGAGTTTGTTTGATCGGTATGTTGGAGAGCGCCGAAAGTAGTACGGACAATTCGGCCACCGAGGCGCTGTCGCCGTCCACCTGACCATACGACTGTTCGAACGCCAGACTGGCCGAAAGCGAAAGCGGACGTGTTTGAGCGAATCGCGTGGCCAGGAACGAGGAGAGGATCAGTACGCCCTTGCTGTGAATCGCGCCACCCAGATCTACTTCTCGCTCGATGTCGATCACTTCACCCTTGCCGATGCGCACCGTGGCGGTGATCCGCGATGGTTGACCGAAGGAAAAGTTACCCATGTCGATCACCGACAGGCCGTTGACTTGGCCCACGCATTCACCTTGAGTATCAATCATCACGGTACCGCGTTCAATCTGCTCGTAGACACGAGTCCGCACGCGATTGGCACGGTAGATCTGTTTGTCCACCGCCAAATCCACGTGCGACCGCGTCACGACGTCGGCGTCTTGGGTCGAAGCCCAGTAGTCCGATTCTCGCAACAGGTTGGCGATCGATTGCATGCTGGTCGAGAGCTTCTCCGAGTCGCCGGCGATCCGGGCGCTTTGCTCGATCACTCGAGCGACCGCTGTATTGTCGAATGCCCGGTACTTTTCCTGTCGCGCCATGGTCGCGATATAGCGGGCATACAACTGACAGTTGTCCGGACTGCGGTCCATCTGCTCGTCAAAATCAGCCGCCACCTTGAACAACTCGGGAAAATCTCGATCGTGCTGGTAGAGCATGTAGTAGAGCGTGCGATCGCCAACCAGCACGACCTTCACATCCAGCGGGATCGGCTGCGGCTCCAAGGAAACGGTACTGACCAAACTCAAGGATTCACCCAGAGATTCGATCCGCAACTGTTTCGTGTTCAGGGCCCGTTTCAACCCCTCCCAGGCGTACGGTTGCTGCAGGACTTTCAGCGCATCGAGCACCAGATAGCCACCATTGGCCTGGTGCAACGCTCCCGGTTTGACCAGGGTGAAATGCGTGACCAGTGTTCCCATCCGCGATTCGTGTTCGGCCCTCCCCATCAGGTTATGGTAGCTGGGGTGGTTTTCAAAAACGACCGGCGCGCCGACTGTGTTACTGTTGTCGACCAGCAAGTTGACCTGATAACGCTGGAACGATGGCTGCGTCGGTATCGGCAGGCCGAGAATGTTGCTCTGGCCGTCCTCTTGTGGCTGAAACTCCTCGGAGTTCTCGACGACATCTTTCTCCAACGCGTTGAAGTAGGCCAATACCTCGGGCAGATCGGTATATTCGCCGCGCAGCCGGGTCAGAAGATGACTGATGGCCAGCTGCGTTGCCTGCTGGTTGAGCTGTTTGATCTTCTCGCGTGTTTCCATCCGCCAACGAGGCACACGCTCCACCAACTCCCTCAGTTCCTCTTGAAGTTCCTTCACCGCCTCCTCGATTCGAGCCCGCTCTTCGGCCGTCAGTTTCTCGAAATCCTCCGGGCCAATCACTTCGCCCTCGTGTATCGGAGCCATGGCATATCCGGCCGGAGTACGCACCAGTTGGATGCCCCGGTCCAGCGCTCGATCGGTCAGTTCCTTGAAGGCGCGGTTGTGCCGTTCCTTGGCCTCCTGCTCGATCTCCTGGATCCGGTTCTGGTGTTCTTCCAATTCCAGGGTGGTCGGAATGGTCGTCTTCAACTCTTCGACCAGGTTGGCCATGTCGCGCTGGAGTTTGAGACCACGCGAATTCGGCATTCGCAGCGCCAAGGGTTTATGCGAATGCTCGAAGTTGTTGACATACACCCAGTCATCGGGAGGCGATTCCGTAGCCGCCTTCTCGGCCAGGAAATGGTTCAGTGTGCTCCGTTTTCCCAATCCGGGAGGACCGAGCACGAACATGTTGTAGCCGTCGCGTCGAATACTGATCCCGAACTGCACCGCGTCCAGGGCCCGCGCCTGCCCCAAGATTTGCTGCAGGTCGGCCAAGTCGTCCGTTGTCTTGAATGCCAGGTGGTCTACATCGCAGGTCCACCGCAGCACTGCAGGCGATAGTCGGTTCGCATCCGCCATGCTTTTCCTTTCCTGGTCACGATCCCGAGCAACGCGTCCCACAACGACGCTCCTCACAAAAGCCCCACAGCAAGCCGCAATAATGACGTCGTTCGCACCTCCTTCATCGTACGCCATCCAGGACGGCCGTGCGAGTCCCGCGTGCCGTAGCTCGGCGTTTCAGAACCTGGTGCTTGGGCCACACAAAAAATTAGGGTCAAGCCACGTTCTCAGCTGCATACGAGTCGGGTGCTGCAACTGGGATCTCGCGAGCCAAGTTGGGGCGGGACTGGATCATGGTTGGCTGGCCGCCGCGGCATGCCCAGAGGACCTGGCGTTGGGAACGAATCCTCTTGAGAGCCCGTTTTCGGGTTGTTGGTCTGCCAAGGGATCCTGTACCATCGTTCAGGTCGCAGTGGGTTTTCTCGCCGGTGGAACGGTTCCCTCGGAGAATCCCCCACCCCGTGCCTTGTTCGGATTTCTCTCAGCCTATGAACGCCCCAAGGATCCTCCTCACAACCGGTCGCTTCCGCGTCGAGACGGCGGTGCGGGTGAACAAGAATGGAACGGCTCACGAGCGCGAAGTGATTCGCCATCCAGGTGCGGTCACGATTCTCCCGATGGTGAATCCGCAGCAAGTCTGTTTGATCAGGAACTATCGTGTCGCCGTCGGCCAGACGCTGATCGAATTGCCTGCCGGCACGCTCGAACCGGGCGAGGATCCATCCGTGACGGCAGCGCGCGAATTGATCGAGGAGACGGGTTTTCGTGCCCAGCGCGTCGAGCGGTTGCACTCGTTCTTCTTGTCGCCCGGAATCCTCGACGAGCAAATGCATTTGTTTCTGGCGACCGAGCTGACGCCTGGTGCTGCCGCTCGTGAGCCAGGCGAAGAAATCGAAAATCTGGTCGTCTCGTGGGACGAGGCGATGACCATGGTGGCGGACGGAACGATCAAAGACGCCAAAACCATGGTCGGTCTCATGTTCTTCGACCGTTTGCGGCGGGCGTGAACGCGGCTTGCAGAGCGATCAGCCGGTCATCACTCCGACTGTGACGAACGCCTCTTCATACGATGCAGCTTTTCGTGAGCGGCATCGATCACCTGCTTGGTGGCGCCCGGCATGGTCAAGACGCGGGCGAGATCCTCGGCGGCTTTGTCGTCGTCATGGGATCGCGAGTATGCCAGAGCGCGATTGAGCAAAGCCATGGCCACCACATCTTCGGGAGCGCCCTTCATGTCGACGACCGCCGTATAGTCGGCGATCGCGCCGTCGAGGTCGCGGTCGCCCGCTTTGTGCATGCCACGCTTGTACATCGTCGTGGCTTTGCCGCGCGTGGAAAATGCCCCCAACACTTTGGATATCAGACTCATGGTCGACCTCTGACACACAGCCGTGACGAGTGACTCATCTCCCGCGAAACGAGTCGCGACAGCGTCGCTATCAACACAACACCGACTCGATTCAACCGCCAACTATTATAACTCAAAGTGCAAACCTCCCCGCCCTTGCCAACGGATCCAACGCCGGAAAAGCCTGTGATTTCGCCAAATTGTGCCGGTGTGCGTTCCGAACCCTTCCCGATGGGAAACGAGCCACCAAAATGCGGCTTTACCCGCTACATGGGCTGCGTGATTTGCAGTTTGAGATTATAACGCTTCCGAAATCATTGTGCAGGCGGTCCCCGATATCTCGCATCCAAATTTGTTGCCGTCAGTTGTCGTGGTGGCTGACGACCGTCCAGGCGTCCCCTTCTTCACGCCGAAACTCGAACGACCACACCACGCTGGGACCGCCTAGTTCGCGGTGGGTCATGGATGCCGCCATGGTGGCTTTATCAGCCTGAACTGTGGGACCCTCGCGGATTTCCTTCAGCCTCAGCGCCATGTCATTGCTCTTCAAATACTCGGCGACCGCGGCTTCAAAAGGTGCCGGATCGACGGTCAACTTGGCCTCACCGCAGCCGGGCAGCAGGGTAACGACGGCCGCTGAGCAACACAAACGGGACCACCAGCCGTGTCAGGTAATTGCCCACCGCGATGGCAATGCCGATGCATATCGAACCCTCGATAACAACCTGTTTGCCAAACGGTCGCAGAAAAGCCATGGCGACGCCAATCGTTATCGTCAGCCAGAAGAGCGATTTCAGGTCGAATTGCCGCGCCTTGCTGCCGGGGGACCGTGGCGACCGTAGTTCAGGCGTCAATGGTAAAGGGCTTGCGCTGCTGGCGCTGCTGCCAGCTGTTGGCATCGTCATCACCGATGATCTCCTGGGTCTCGGGATTCCACGTCAGCCTGCGTTTGAGCCGCACAGCAAGATTTGCCAGGTGACAGGCCGTGATGGTGCGATGTTGAATCTCAACCGGTGACACCGGTTTTTCGCGGGTCTTGACGCAGTGGAAAAAGTTGGTCATATGATCGTCGCTCGGCCGCACGCGCCAGGCGTCATCGGGCAACGGATTCTCCGCCAGTTCCTCAAACGGCTTCCCATACACGCCGCCGCGATTTACGAATACGCGTCCTTTGTCTCCAGCGAACATGATCCCGTTGCGGTCATTCTCGGCGCCTTCGTACAGCAATTGAATTCCGCCAGGATAGTTCATACGCACCTGGAAACGGTCCGGCGTACTGTAGCAATTGGCCTGACCCGCGTTGGGGAATTGGGCGGTTCCCTCGATGGTCAGCGGTCCGCTCGACTCCAAATCCATACCCCAGTGAGCGATGTCCATATGGTGGTTGCCCCAGTCGGTCATGATGCCCCCTGCGTATTCGTACCACCACCGCCATCCACCACCGTTGACGAAGTGCGTACGCGGGAAACAGTATTCATGTTCGGGTGCCTGACCCTGATAAAAATCCCAGTCCAGTTCAGGTGGCACGGGCGTGTTGGCAAATGGACCTCCTTTGGTAGACCAGAAGGGAAGCGTTACCGTGACCTCGCGCAGGGTACCAATACGGCCGTTACGGACCAGTTCCACGGCGGTCTGGAATGGCTTCTCGCTGCGCTGCTGCGTTCCGACCTGGACCACGCGTCCCGTTTCCTGGACCACGCGGCAGAGGATCTTGCCTTCGTCAATCGTCAACGTCAAAGGCTTTTCCGTGTAGACATCCTTTCCCGCGCGGCAGGCAGCAACATTGATGGCCGTGTGCCAGTGGTCTGGTGTGGCATTCAGGATAATGTCCACATCCTTGCGTTCGAGCAACTGGCGATAGTCTGTGTACATGTCGGGCTTGCCGCCGTAACGCTCTTTCGCTTGCTCGGCGTGTTTACGGTCCACGTCGCACACCGCGACGATGTCGCCCAGCACCGCTGCTTGATCCGCGATTGCCCGTCCCCGCCCACCCATACCGATGGCGCCGACCAAGAAACGATCGTCGGCCAACCGACGATTGTCGGCTGAGCCTTGTGGGGTGGCCAGCCAATAAGCCGCTCCGCCGGCGGCGGCAGCCAGAGCCGCGGTGTGTTTGACAAATGCGCGCCGCGTGGTCCGTGTGGATGGCATTTTTGTCTACCTGGCGGTGAAAACTCGCTTATTTCGATTCAAATCCCCGCGATCCGCTGCCGGTGATCAAGGCGAACCTCTTCTCGACACGAGCCCCTCGCTGACAGGAGCCGAGTTGGGCTCAAACGCCGTTCTACGTGACGAGGTACCCCCGTGTCAATCACGCGGATCGGGCATCCACGGCGTATCGGCGAGAATCGGGGCGAACCCGAGTATCTTGAGATTGCCAGCCTTGTTATAGTGACGCGACTTGTGACGGCCGGGGCCAGAAGCAATACCGTTTCACGAAGCGCTACCAGATAGGTTTGGGATACGGGTTGTTATGACAGCCTGGTCGTGCTGTCGCAATATTGGGTTTGCCGTTGGATGCCAGCATGGCCTAATTCAATGGTATTGGGGCAAAGAGGGGCATTTTTGGGCCTGAATTCGGAAGTCCGAGATGTCTGTGACTGCATTACCGAAGCCGGCCATAACCTGGCCCGAAGTCAAACCTTGCAAGGGACTGCCGCGGCGCACCGCGCGCCGCGTGGTGGCTCTCTGGAAGGACCTTCCCACGCGCCCCCCCAGCAAATAGTCCGCGCGGGCTGTTTCGGGCTTTGTTGTGTCGGGGCTTGTTGTGTCCGGGCTGGGTCTGACGAGGAGATGCGCAGGTGACCAAACCGGGTGACGAACAGAGCACGTCGATGGACGATGTGCAGCAACTGGGGCTGTTCGCGGCCATCGCCAGCTTGAGCTATGTGTTCTGGGTCGTGGGCGCCATGGAGATGGTGGAGCGACTGGCGTACTACGGCGTGAAAGCCGTGGCGGCACTCTATGCCACCGATCCGATCTCCAAAGGCGGGTTGGGGGTCACGGCCGGTGAGTTCGGGTGGCTGCTGATGCTGTGGGCGATGGTGCAGTCCGTGCTGCCGATCTTTACCGGTGGGCTGTCGGATCGTTTTGGGTACAAGTTGACCATCTTCTGCTCCACCGTGATCAAGATCCTGGGCTATCTGACGATGGCCTTCTTCCATACCTATTGGGGATTTTTTGGCGGGGCGGTCATTCTCGCGTCGGGGACGGCTGTCTTCAAGCCCGGTATCCAGGGGACGCTGGTCAAGGCCACCAACCGCTCGAACAGCTCAATGGCCTGGGGGATCTTCTACCAGACGGTCAACATTGGTGGGTTTTTAGGGCCGATCGTTGCCGCCCGTATGCGGTCTGAGTTCTCGGCTATTACGCCGGCACACGGTTGGACGATGGTCTTCCTGGCATGTGCGATCATTATCAGCTGCAATTTCTTGCTGCTGCTGACGTACCGGGAAGTCGGTAAAGAAGAACGGCTGGAGCGGGCGCGACTGCGTCGCGCGGGCAAGCTGCAGGAAGAGAGCCTGTGGGTGGAGTCGCTGCGCGGAATTGGCCAAGCCACATCTGTTCCTCTATCTGCTGATCTTCTCCGGATTCTGGTTCATGTTCAATGCGTTGTTTGACGTGCTGCCGCTGCATATCCGCGATTGGGTCGACCGCTCGGATATCATGGACACGCTGTTTGCCGGTGGCCAGACCAGCAACCCCTTCTGGAAGTTTCTGTTCGGGATGAATCGCGAAGGAACCAACATCAATCCGGAAGGGATGCTCAATCTGAACGCCGGGTTGATCATGATCACCTGCTTCATCTTCGCCTACATCAGTGGATTGATGCGGGCCACGACGAGTATGGTGGTGGGAACGCTGTTTGCCAGCGCATGCCTGTTTGCCACCGGACACGCGACGACCGGCTGGGTGATGGTGGGCGTGATCACGCTCTTCAGCGTAGGGGAGATGCTCTCGAGTCCCAAGTTCAGCGAATACATCGGCAACTTCGCTCCGCACGACAAGAAGGCGATGTACCTGGGATTCTCGCAGATTCCACTGGCCATCGGCTGGACACTGGAAGGACGACTCGGTCCGTGGCTTTATGGTGTTTTCGCATCCAAGGACCTTTTCTCGCGCGAGTTGCTGATCGATCGCTTGCAGGCGGGCACCGCGGCCGTGCCGCATGACAGCGTGCTGGCGCAACTAGCAGCGAACTCGACACTCAACGCGGATCAAATCCAGGCTTTGTCAAGTCAGGCCGCCGTGCAGGTGGTCGATGCCATTCCACAAGGCGAAGCGTTTGACTGGCTGGTCGCCATGACCGGTGATTCACCGAGGGCGCTGACCGACGTGCTTCGTGATACCCATGACATCACGATCGTCTGGTACATCATGGGGGCCGTCGGCGTCGATCTCGGCGCTGGGCATCTACGCCTACGGCCGGTGGGTACTGACGCTCAGCAAGCGGCAATGAAGGGGTGATGGGGTGAGGAGCTCGTGGGCCGCCGCAACACAGCGCGGAATGACGGTGGTGGCGAGGACCAGCATCACGCAATGGACTATGGCTCGACACGCCGCAGGTAGTACCAAGTGCCGCCCACGAAGCTGAACATGGTCAGGCTGGCGGTGATCGCCACGTAAGCAAGCATGACGGTCCAAGTGGAATAGGGAAAGCCCAACATCCAATTGACCATCGCAATCAACCACACGACGACTATCGGAGCCGCGATTCCGGTCGCCACGGCGTAAGTGGGGCTGTTTTGGACGGCCGACAGGCCCCAACCCACGGAAAAAGCGCAGCACGTAGCGATGAAGAACGGAACATAACCGAGCATCGTGTCAGGCGCTCGGGACTGATGGCTGATACAGATTGCCAGCACTGCCAGATTCAAGCCCCAGATGACCAATAGGGCAAGACCGGGTAACAGAAGTTTGCTAACGAGGATCTTGCCACGCGACACTGGTTGGTAGAACAGGTACTCCGCCGACCGGTCGGCACGTTCGCAGGCAATCGCATTCCCTCCCAAGAGGGCAAGCGTGAGGACACCGCACATAACGCTTCCCATCTGCGCCCGTGCAGCAACTCCATCCATGGCGGCGTCCCACTTTCTCTGAGATAGACCCACAGAGGAGCAGCATAGGGCGCCATCAGCAGGATCGCACCAAGTGCGAGGATCAGCCAATTCAACCGAAACTCTTTCCAGATGAGCCATTTCATGATGCGGTCCTTTGGCCACGAACAATGTCCTTGAACAGGTCTTCCAGTCCCAGGTCGATGACCTCGACATGATCAACTGCCGCCTGGCGGCGAAGCAGTTCCACTTTGTCGGGCGAAAAATTCCTGACGGTCAACTGCCATTCGCGCCCGTTGATGCTCTGCCACACCAAATCGTCAGGAAGGCTCTCGGGACGGCTGCCGTTGACAAGTGTGGCCCGGATCCGTTTGGTGGATGCCAACAAGTTGTCAAGCTTGTCATGTACCAACAGCCGACCTTCCACCAGGATCCCAACCGTGTCAACCAGACGCTGCACGTCGTCCATCGTGTGGGACGAAAAGAACACCGTCTGTCGCCGCTCGACAATCGTCTGCAGTACACCGTCCAGTACCTCTTCCCTCGCGATCGGGTCCAGGCCCGCCATCGGCTCGTCCAGAATCAATAATTCCGGTTGATGAGAAACAGCCAGCAGGATGGCCAGCTTGCCGAGCATCCCTTTGGAGAGATGTTTGACCTTCTTGCCAGGATCCAACGCGAACAGTTTGAGCATCGCGGTGCACGTTTCATCATCCCAGGTCGGATGCAGAGCGCGGCTGAAACCGATCACCTGCTCCACGCGCATCCAACGGTAAATGTGATGTGTTTCGGGGACGTAGCCCACGCGCTGTTTCAAAGTGACGGGATCCGCCAGCGGATCGAGTCCCAGCACGCAGATCGAGCCGCTGGTGGGACGGAGCAATCCCATCAGCATTTTGATGGTCGTGCTCTTGCCGGCCCCGTTGGGGCCGATCAGCCCGAACACCGTGCCGTGCGGAATCTCCAAATTCAGGTCGCAAACGGCAGCGCTGCGGCCAAAGAACCTGGTAAGTCCGGTGAGCTCGACGGCTGGCGTCGAGGGGGATTTACTATTCATGACGATTCACTCCCGCGGAGGAAGCCTGCTGCAAAGCGGTTGAGAACAGACGGCGAATCGAAGCGGTGCTGATGCCGGCGGCCCGAGCCGTGCGAATAGCTTCATCTAACGCGGCGCGCACCGTCTGCTCGGCATGCGACTGAGCGGAATCGGCGCCCTGCGCGGCTACAAACAATCCTCGACCGCGCTGCGAATAGACGATCCCTTCACGCAACAACTCGTCGTAGGCCCGTTGGACCGTGTTGGGATTCACGCGCACTTGCACCGCCAGCGCCCGCAGGGAGGGCAACGACTCTTCGGGCCGAAACACGCCCGCGGCAATGGCGCCACGCAGCCCATCGGCGATCTGCAGATAAATCGGGATATGGCTTCCCGGGTCAATCTTCACCGTGATCTCCTGTGGCAAGGATCTCGTGGGCCGCACCTGCGCCAGACGCCTCCCCGCGGCCAACTTCACCAGTGCATTAGTTAACTAATGCAGCAGTGCATTGTACCGGTGCGTGGCGGACCGTCAAGCGATTTCTTGGATTTTTTGTTCCCGGTGACTCCCGGCATCCTGCCGCAGTGCGGCGGTTGGAAGCCGCCGCCACGGGAGAACGAGCATGCGGCGGAGGCCGCTCAGAACGTCATCACATCCCAGCCGTCATCTTGCAGCAGCGCGGTAAGAGGCTGGCCCATCCCTTTGACTTCGATGCCCATCTGACGCAGGTCGTCGCTCACGCCATACATGTCGGCGCAGGCCACACAGGCCTGAAACCGGATGCCCGCTTTCATCATGGCAGCGACCTTCGATTGCAGTTCTGTGTCTGTCGCCAACCGTTTTGCACTGGGGCCCCAGACGATCACCAGGTTCTCATCGAACCAACCGGCGCGCTGCGATGCGTTGACGTACATCAGGAGCATCTTATGTGCCACATCGGGGTCACCCGACGTCCAGACCACGGCCAAACGGGTCGGTTTTTGGGTTTCTTCATCTTGGGCCACCGCCCATTGGGAAGCCACGAATCCCAGCGTTATGCAACTGGCAATCAGGAGGGTTGTGATCACAATTCGCCTGGTCATTTGGTTTTCTCCGACGTTGGGTTGTACTACGTTCGACCGTGATTATGTCAGGACGAAACATCCGGTTTGCACGTTGGGTCCGGACTTGGATATTTCGAGCTTCGGACTTCACGTTCGGAACTCTTGTCCGCACGCCGGACCAACGAGTGTCCGTCGCGGACCCATTGTGACGCACCGGCCGCGCAATGGAAAGCGCCGATCGCTTGATTCACCCTGCCAGCTGATCGCGACTTGAACGTGATTGTCTCGGACGGCGAGTTGCAGCTTTCGGCCGCTTAATATAGTTTGATAGCTGCGATGTGGACCCGATTTTGTCGCAGTGTTAAATCGTCTGGTCGTGACCTTTTCGCTAGATGCGTGTGGATTCCATGAGCTGGTTCTGCGGATTTATGATCACGATTTACTGGCTGCTGGCGTGCAGCGTGGTTGATCGGCTGCCTGCGGCGGAGTTGGGAGTCACGGTGGGCAGGGCACCTGCGGTGGAAGTGGCAGACGTGTCGCAGCGGGAATCGGATGAGGACGACTTCGACGCCGCGGGTGCAGCGCCCGGGACGGTCGCCGTGTTGGAGATGCTTGGTCGGCTCGGCGGCACCGCTCAGCGAGATGAGTCTGTGCCGGGCGCTCTTCTGACCGCCGTCACGCTCCTCAACGCACAACCGAGTGAAGCCGACATGCAATTGCTGGGTGAGTTAGCTGACTTGAAGAGCTTGCACCTCACGGGCTCGGTGGTGACCGATTCTGGGCTCCGCCACCTGCAGGGACTTCGGCAACTTCAGACGCTCGGTTTGGCGGGCACCAAGATCACCGACACCGGTCTGAAATCGCTGGAGCCTATGACAGAACTCCGCGATCTGTATCTTGGCAACACGCGGATCACGGATGCCGGGCTCTGCCATTTCGGACCTCTTCGTCAGCTGCGGCAACTCTATCTCAATCATACTCAGGTTGGCGACGCGGGGCTGACAACACTGCCCCGACTGACGAAACTTCAGCAGCTGAGTCTGCAGTCGACTCAGGTGACCGACCTCGGTCTCGCGACCTTAACTCATCTCCCGCAGCTGGAGACGCTCTACTTGAACGGTACGAAGGTCACGGATCGAGGCATGCAGTGGCTGGCGCGGGTGCCGAAACTCTCGTCGCTCTACATCTCGTTCACGGCGGTCGGCGACTTGGGAGTGAAAGAGCTGTCGCGCACCAAGACACTTGAATGCCTTGTCCTGGCGGAGACGCACGTCACGGATGCGGCGATGGTGGACTTACGGAACCTGAAACGACTGGCAACGCTGAATCTTGATTCCACTCAGATCACCGACTTGGCGTGTCGTGAGCTCGGTCAAATGGAAAATCTGCGGGCGTTGATATTGAGTAACACGCAGGTAACCGATCGGGGCGTGCGCGAACTCACGCGGCTCAAGAAGTTGCGCACGTTGTGGCTATTCAACACAATGGTCAGCGACGTGGCGATGGACCAGATCCATCAGGCGATCCCCGATTGTCAGGTGCGGCGGATCGAGAACGCACCACTACGGATTAAGTGATCGGCGCGATCGGCAGCAACCTGGCCCTGGAAGGCGGAACCGTCATCGAGGAGAGGCTTGCAGCGCGAACGACCCTCTACGGAGCCGCTACCGTCGATGCGGTCGCAGGCAGCTCGAAACAGGCCGCCTCCACTCCGTTTCGCACGAACAGCTTCCCATGCGCCATCACAGGGTGGTTCCAGGTTTTGCCTTCGATGGCCTGGAAACGTGCTGAACTCGACGTGCGCCGCAGGATTCGCCTCCAACAAGACGACCTCACCCGTCTCGGAGAGGACCAGCAAGGCGTTCATCTTCTCGGCCAGCAGTACTTGTCCGAAACCGTATCGTCCGCGTTTCCACCGGCGCCGGCCCGTGTTGGCGTCGATACAGGTGAAGATATTACCGCTGAATCCGTAGCAGAATCCGTTGAGATACACGGAGTCATTGAAGTACGGCTTCAAGTCTCTGGACGCCCACAGTTCTTCCGACGTCCAGCCGGAAGGCGTGCGGTCAAAACGCACCATCCGGCAGCCGCTGTAGTCTTCACCGATAATCAGCCGCTGGTCGCTGAGAACCTGCGGCTGAATGATCCGCATGCCTTGCACTTTCCAGTCGTATTTCCAGAGCACTTCGCCGGTCGCCGGTTCATAGACTTCCATACCGAGTTCGGTCAGCATGAGCACCACAGCTTGATCGCCCGCCTGTGCGAGGTGGGGCGAGCTATAGCTCAATAGTCCTTCGCCATTGGTCCAGACAATCTCACCGCTGCCGCAATCATAGGCAATCACGCTCTTGCCATCCGGACCGCCTGCAAACACAATCGCAACATCTCCCACAATCAGTGGTGAACTCGAGAATCCCCACATCGGCTGTTTAGCTTGCGTATCCTGAATGAGATCGCGCCACCAGATGGTCCGACCTGTACTTGCATCCAAACACTGCACGGTCCCTGTGGCGCCGGTGGTGAAGAGCTGACCCTCGTGGAATGTGGGAGTTGCTCGCGGTCCGGCACCCGAGACCGATTCGTTGAACCGCGTTTCCACCGCGTTGACCCAGCACTGCTCGCCCGTCTCACTGCGATAACAGACCACGACTTCGCTCGACCCTCGCTGCTCCTGCGTGAACAGGTACTGGTCTACGACGGTGAACGAGGACCAGCCGGGCCCGACCTGGCGTCGCCACAGTTCGCGTGGTGGCTGGGTGGTCCAATCGGTAGAGAAGACGGCGTCGCGGACGATTCCGTCGCGTTGCAGCCCGCGAAACTCGGGCCAATCACCATCACGCACCGCTGTCGGAATCGGCAGCTTACCTGGCTCGCCGAGCATCACGTCCGCAGGCTGCTGGGCGAAAGGTGAGTCGAGAAACAGTTGCTCGGATGTCGCGCTCCATCGCCACGCGAAGTCCGTGTTCATGCTCCCGTCCATCCCGTTACTACGTATCAGGCACCAGAGACCGAAGGTCACCAAGATGCTCAGCACCACCACGGCTCGCCGCTGTTGCCAGGGCCTGGAACCGCTCACGGCCAGCACCACGACGGAGACGGTCAGTGCGGTTGGCAAGACGTAGAAAAGCATACCGGGCTGCATCGAGGGGTGAATCAGCATCCCGGCAGCCACGACGGCCAGAACGAATAGGGCGATTCCCAACAATCGATCCCACCACGGAACGCGGCTGGCAAACAGCCACCATAGAAAGAGCATCACCGCGGCCACCAACGGGGCCAAGGCCATCGAGATAAAATGGGACGTGGACCCGGGCACGACGACCGACGCGGTGAGCATGACCAACCACATGACAACCAGCACAACGGCCGCCGGCCAGAGTCGTGGATGCACCGGCAAGGTGCCCGAATCGGGCAACGTGGATTCATCAGCCGAAGTATATTGTCCGAACGGTGATGCAGCTTCTTCCAACTCGCTTGAAGTACGATCCTTGTCGGGCGATTGCTGATCTGCCATGACGCTCCTCGCGCATTCGTCAGTTGGTGTTCCATTTCCAATAGGCTGCCAAGTGCCTTGTCAACTCAAGAAACTGAAGGGTAGCGTTGTTCCCAACGTTGTACGACACCGCGTGCACCTCCGTCGAAATGCGCTGCCTCTGGGGTACGACACCGCGCCGATGGGGTGTCGTACATTCGTCTCGGCCCAACCCTAATTCTTAAGCGTGACATAGCACTAGTCGAGTTCTTTCACGCGGATCTTGCGAAAGAAGACTTCGGCACCATAGTTGCCGTGGGCATGCAAGCCGATATGCCCCTTTGTGTACTGCAGTCCCGGATGCTCTTGACCATCAATCGGTTTCACGTCATCCAGATTGGCATCCACGATAACCGCCGAGTTGAGGATCACCTTGATACGCCTGCCATCGCAAATGATCTCCTCGTCGTTCCATTGGCCCGCTGGTTTCAAATGACCCGTCTTGGCCGGGACGAGACCGTAGATCGAACCGTGGTGTTGATAATCTTTCAGTTTGATCGGATCGCCGTCATCGTAGTAGCTGTCTTCAAGCACCTGGATTTCCATACCGTTGAGATGCGGCGTGTTGCTCAATTGCGCACGAATTCCGATCCCATTGTTGCCGCCAGGATCAAGTTTGAACTGCAGACGAAGCACGAAGTTACCGTACTCCTTTTCGGTAAAAATGTGTACCTTGCCTGTCTCCTTGCAGATCAGCATGCCCTCCTTGACGTAGTAACTGCTCGTATCGCCGTTCAAGCCGACCCACCCGTCGAGTGATGTACCATCGAAAATGGGCGCAAAGCCCTCCGCCACCTCCTGGGCCGAGAGGGCGGTCGTCGCCCCCGCGCCGTTGTCGCCGGCGATCGTGATGTGGGGCAGTAACAGGCACATAGTTGCCGCGAGGTAGCAGTTACGCATGGTTCGATGGCTCCATCGAGTTAAGAGTCTGCCGGCCGGAAGGTCGAGAGCCGGCTAGGGGAAGGACTGCGGTACCAGATTTCACGGGGCCTATTATACGAACTGCCGGCTCATGCCACAATTTCCTGCGGTCGCGGCGGGTCGTTCGGATCGACAGAACTGCCTCAGGACATGTTGCGTGGTTGGGCCGCAGCAGGACACCGCGGCTGAGGATCTTCCGACGCGCGGCAAGCGAAGAGGGGCGATTGGCTGGGCCATTCACCTTCGTCGTGCTTGCTTTATTGTTGTGCTGCGCCGATAAACGCGGGTTGGCCAAAGCACGCCCAACTTCCGGGGAATTGACCACGCCGGCGTTTGGCTGCCCCCTTGCCGTCTGAGGTCGTGCTGCGCCGGGTGACTGGGGTGGGGCAAACGCCTTCTCATACCGACCGGCTCGCGACCTGCGACGCGAGCCTGGCATCTCAGCTCTCCAGATCTCCCCCCATCATTCTTCCGGCGGGGGCCGTCGGGGCTCGAAGGTAGAGAGGCCGGTCACGTGCCCATCGTCGAGTCGCGCTGCCACCGACCCGAAACGACCGATCCTTGCCACGATGACCGATTCCATATACCGGGTCACGAAATCGGGTGCCGCGTCCATTTTCAGCTGGACATTGCTCACGCCGATCTTCCATTCGTTGGTCTTGCGGCGGACGCACTTGGCCCAAGAGTGGGCGGCCACCTCGATTTTTACGGCCCGCGCTTCACTGAACGTCAATTGAATTGTCCCGGAAACCAATCCAATCGCCTTCGCGAGTTTCTCGAACAGTTTGCACAGCTCTTCCGAAGGATCTTTCGGGTTGTACATATGCCACGACCTCCCACCGACGTTTCATATTTCCCATGCCACCCGGAACCAGGGATGGCTATGGCCACTTTCGCCCGTTTAGAACGCTGAGCTACGACTGGTCCACCGTCAAGTTTTGGAGCTTGCGGCAGCGTCAACTGACCTAACGAGACGGCGTGGGAAAACGGCGACAAGAGGTGACGCACCCGCGACAAGGACGCGAATTCTCGGGGAAACCGCATCCAGCCATTTTGGGGATACCGCGTTTTCGTGCATCTATGGTAGACTCAGACGTCAGCGCTGTTCGAGCCGCGTGCCACTTCCATCGATTTGGCTTGTAAGATAATGCGTGCAAATTAGGAACACAAATGTCCGAAATTCTTACAGGTCTCTTGTAGGTTTAGGTGTCTCGGGTGGTTTCTTCAATTAGTTCATTCCACCGAGAAGGACACTTAATGCAAATCGGCAGGAGGCGGCTGCAGCCGAATCCGTCACTCGAAGCAGACTCACGCAGAGACGGGGAGTCGGCGGAGATCCGTAAGATGGCTCTTTTCAACGAGCGCGGTGTCTCTGCGTGACGTCCGAATCCGCGCAACGCGCACACTTGAATTGTTTTCCCTGCAGGGGGGACGAAATGAGGATTCAGCTGCGTCTGGCACATCTTTTGGGGCTCGATCGGGCACGCCACATACCCTTGAGCAAGTTGGCGAGAGCCATCGGCGTGACGCGACATCAGTTGATGCACCTGTTGGACAACAGCTCACCACAGATCAATCGAAAGACCTTGGAGGCGGTGTGCGAATATCTGGTGGGGCATGGACGCGTCACGCCCGCCAACATGTTCCAGCGCGTGTTTGGGGTCGAGCCCGACTCGTTCTGGCCGATGCTGGCATCTCGACAACGCATCGATTTTTTTCTGGGTGTGCGGTGGCTCAAGCACTTGGGCTGGGATCAGCAGGTCATGGCGGCCGATGCGGTGCTGCAAAGCGTACTGGTAAATCGCCTGACCGGTGTGGCCGCCGAGAACCGTTCCAGGCAAGCCCGCTTCTATCGTCATGCGCAGCAGGTGATCAACTCGGAATTGGCGCTCAGCTGGGGCTGTCACGGAACATCCAACTCTGAAGTTCAGGCCGAATCAAAGGGGTTCTTTCGGCAGTTCCGCCGCGAACATGACGACAAAGCGATCGTCTGTATTGGCTCGATCAAGAGCAACCCGGTGGCCGAAACGGTGATCGCGCACGGTCAACGGGAAGCGAAGGCGTTTGAGTCCCAGGACAACGTCGATGCGGTCCAGCAGCGGAGCTGTCCGTTCGTGATGATCTACCGGGAAGAGGATCCTCACCCGCCGAGTTGCTGGGCTGGTCTGAAGCTGTTCAAGGACGACAAGAAGGCCAAGCCGGGGATCTATTTCGAACGTGAACCGGGGCAGTGGGAATGGGCGCCGTGGGGCCCTTTGGATGACGTGGCGATCGTCTACTACCGCTACCAGAAAGTACCGCAGAATCTGGAAATGGTGCTGGGTGGCTATTCTGGCCGTTCAACTCGCTGCCTGGCCGAGTTACTTCGCGCGGGATCGGCCGATCAATTCTGGCCTCCTGCCATTGACACGGACAAACAGAGTGTCGGAGCCTTTCTGGTCAAGTTCCAGTTTCGACGCCGAAAGAAGGGCGAGAGTGTGCGAGTGCGTTCCCATCAACGGAGGATCGATCAGCAATTCGTGAAACTCGCCGCAGACGTGCTGGCTCCTCGTGTGACCAAACCGCTCGACTGATCGTCAAACAGCTGTGGAGGGCATCCGCACTGCCGTGGTCAATTCCCCGGAAGCTGGTCGCGGGCGTGGCAAGATGGCCAAATTGGCCTTGTTGCGCTCATTCACCGGACAGATTAATGATTGATCAGTGGCGATTGTTGATTGTTGAAGTAGGAGTCTTTCCTTCGCAAATCAACAATCGACCATCGCCCTTCCTTTCGGCCAACTTGCGTTTGTCGGCGCAACAGAACAGCAAAGTTAGCACGACGAAATTGACCCGGTCAGCATCGCGCGCTGAGCGTTGCCGGTGCACGTTGCTTCAGGGATGGGGTTTCTCTGCAAGATCCGTTGAAGGCTGTCAGGAGGGATGTGACCGGATGAACCAAGCAGGGTCGAGCCCGCGTGACACCACGGCAGTTTTCCACACACCACCCTACCTCGACTGTTTGACTTTGACTCCCACCGCCTTGTGCGGTGGGTGAATCTGACTGACAGGCTACCCGAACCGCCCCACAAGGCTCATGGCGGTAGCTGATCAGTCAGATTCACCGTCCAGGCGGGCTGGACGGGGTCTTGTTTGCGAAATCAAACAGTCCCACTACTTGGCAACAGAATTCTGTCTGTATCCTGCTGAAGGAAAACCGCCGGAAAAGTGGCGGGGAAGACCAACGAGCGAAAACCCACCCGCGCGACTACCGGCCACTGCGACCGGCCGTGCGTAACTCTAGCGGATCGAGTGCTCCGTCACGGTTGGCGTCGAACCTCCCGACA
Organism: uncultured Planctomycetota bacterium; assembly: GCA_963700575.1. Classification (GTDB taxonomy): domain Bacteria; phylum Planctomycetota; class Planctomycetia; order Pirellulales; family Pirellulaceae; genus JAJRVM01. The sequence goes on from CAVOYC010000014.1 coordinate 222,061, forward strand.
ATCGCCCAGAGTTGATCCGGCAACTCCTCGCGCGACACGCGGCCATCTCGGTTCTTGTCAAACGCCATCATCCGGCTGGCGGACACGGGTAACCCGGCCCCGGGCGGTTGACTCATCGCGCCGCCGCGCCCCCCCTGACCCGCGCCACCGAGACCCGCGCCACCGAGACCCGCTGCGCCGATGCCGCCAGGATTGGCAAACCCGCCGCCAACACCGCCTGCCGGGCCTGCACCCAAGCCCCCGGCGCCGCCAACGCCTCCGCGACCACCCGCGCCGCCGGCCGCTCGTCCGGCCGCTCCCGCGTCACCGCCGGCGCCCACGGCGCCCATGGGGGCGGCGGGAACCAGCTCGTCTGGCGTCAGCTTGCCGTCACGATTGGTGTCCAGTTTTTTCAACTCTCGCACGGCCGCGCGAATCTCCTTGGCGGATAACATTCCGTCACGATCGGTATCCAAGGCTTGCATGAGCGGATGCACGACCACCGCCGCGCCGGCGGCCGCCGGCGCACCGAAAGGGCGTGCGCCCGCCTTGCCCGCGTCCTCTTTCTCTCCAAAAGCCTGCGCTCGAAGTGGAGTGTTTCCCAGAGCGCAGAACGCAATCACCAACCAGGCAGAAATAAAACGGGGCATCACTCTACTCCTCGGATCAACGACGGGACCAGAGCGGCGCGGCCAGCCGAGCCACCAGATGATCCAGTATAATCGCCAAACAAGCGAAGGGGAACGAAAAGCGGCGGCTCGTCAACCCGCTGCCCGGCGGCCGTTTAACGGGAGCCGAAATGGAGGTCGGCAAAATCCATATAACGCTGCCAGTCGTACTCGGTCAGATCGTGTTTGCCAGTTCGGACGTGGTAGCCCAGGCGTCGCATCACGGGATGATCGACCGGCGGCATCTCTCGGACACCCAGGCCGTCCGTCCCCAACAGCTGGTAGACGGGTGCGGCATGCAACGTGGCCAGGAACTCGCCCCGCGGATCGGCCCATTGATCATCCTGAGCACTCGCCACGTAGACGGGTCGGGGCGCCATCAGTGCAATCAACATGTGCTGGTCGAACGGCAGCGCATCTTCGTTGTCGTTGTACTGCTTGAAATTGCCGCAGAACCAGTGCGGGAACGACGTGTTGATGCGTTGGACTTTTTCTCCGAACCGACGGCGGCTGAGCGCCGCCCCGCCGCAGCCGGAATCGTTCGAGATGACCATGGCGAACCGGGGATCCTCCGCGCCGGCCCAGAGCGAGGTTTTTCCGAGCCGCGAATGCCCCAGCACGGCCACTCGCCGCTGGTCGATCTCCGGCACGGTTTCGAAATAGTCCATCACCCGGCTCAGTCCCCACGCCCAGGCAGCGATGGAGCCCCACTGATCGGCACGGGGACGCGTCTGGCCTTCCTGATAGAACAGCGGGTGCACGCCGTTCTGAAATCCGTCGTCAAAATCGGGGTCAATGTCCCCATAGTATGCAGTGGCCACGGCATAGCCTCTACCCAGGATCTGTTCGATCGGCCAGCGACTCGCCGCGGCGCCTCGTTTCTTCTCGGTCGACCGGTTATCGGTAATCCCGCTGGCCGCGTCGTTGCGGACCCAGCGTTTCGAGAGTCGAATACCGGGGTCGTTGTGCACGGTATGGTTGCCGCCAAAATTCAGACCAACGAAGGTTGGCACCGGGGTCCGCGCCGATTTGGGCAGGTAGATCAGCAGGTCGAGTGAGGGACCCTGTTTGTCGGCCGAAAAGTAGATGGTTACTTGTTTGCGAATCGCCGTGCCCTGCAGTGCGTTCTCGTCACGTCAAATTGCTCAAACGACAAGTCTTTCGGTCGTCCGGGGCTGCGTCCGTACATCTGCTCCCGAAACAACTCGAGAATCTCGGGCCGGCGCGACTTGTTCCAAACGGCAGCGTCCGTGATCGGCTGACCATCCTTGCCCAGCAGTGGGTCGGGGAGAGTATAATCAGGCACTTTGGATTCGTCGTAATTCACATCCGGTGCCTGAGCGAGAGTGGTTCCCACACACAAAGTGAACATCTGAGTCAAAACGCCGATCCCGATTGCAGAACGGTTCATCGAAGGGTCTCCTGGTCGCGAGGACCTTGTTGGCAAGTCCACCTGGTCGATATTGTCTCTATCGTATCCGCCTGGCGAGTCAAATGCACGCAGGTTGGTGACGGCAGCATCCTGCCGCAGTACGATTTGTGGCTGCGGCATCCTGCCGCAGTACGGCGGCAAGATGCCGCAGTCAATTGGGTTGCGGGTAACGCCCGCATAAGGGAAAAAGAACTCCCACGTTGCTGAATGCGGACGCTCAATACGGGTGCCTTTTTCATCCAGACGACAGAGGATGCCATGTCACTGAGATCGTTTTCACCATTTGGTACGACCCGCGAATTGGAGGGGCAGATCGACGAATTCTTGAACAAGGTGTCGGAGGGGGGACTGGTCTATCAGGGAGCGCTGGGCGCTTATCTGGAAGGCAAGCTGGCGGTGGCCGAGGAGAAGCTGGCGCAGATTTCCACGCTCGAAAAACGCTGCGACGCGCTGCGGCGGACGATCGAAACCACGCTTTATACGGAGATGTTGATTCCGGAGTCGCGAAGCGATGTGTTGCAGCTGCTGAGCGATATCGACGATTTGCTGGATGGCTTCAAGCACAGCCTGATGGGATTTGTGGTGGAGCAGCCGGATGTGCCTCGGGAGTATTGCGAGGGGCTGGTGGCATTGGGGGGACAGGTGATCGAAGCCTGTGAGTACACCGTACGTGCGGCCCGCGCATTTTTTCGTGACGCTCCGACGATTCGCGACCACGTGCATAAGATCGGCTATTTTGAGGAGGAATCGGACCGGGTAGCGCTGCGGTTGCGACGGCAGATCTTTGCGTCCGGGCTTCCTCTGTCGCGCAAAATGCACCTGCGAGATGCTATTCGCTTTATCAGTGAAATCGCAGATAATGCCGAGGATTGTGGAGACCGGTTGACGATTTTCGCCATTAAGCGATCGCTGTAGTAGATGAATCATCGAGCGACTGCGAATGACGCGCATGATGGGCCGCGATGCGTTTGGCGGGAGAGCGGCATGGGCCGCCAGCGGATCCCGAGAATGGAGAGTGGGAGTTGGGCACTTCGCTGTTGTTCTTGACCAGCGGTTTGTTCCTGGGATGGTCCTTGGGCGCCAACGATGCGGCCAACGTGTTCGGCACGGCGGTAGGCAGTCGCATGATTCGATTTGGTGCGGCGGCGTGGATCTGCAGTCTGTTTGTGGTCCTGGGTGCCGTTGTGGGTGGCGCGGGGGCGGCCCAGGGCCTGGGGGAACTGGGAGCGGTCAACGCGTTGGCGGGCTCTTTCACGGTCGCATTGTCGGCGGCGCTGACCGTCTTCTGGATGACCCGCGGCGGTCTTCCGGTATCGACCACACAGGCTATCGTGGGTGGCATTGTGGGGTGGAACTTGTTCAGCGGATCGGCGACCGACTTGAATGCCTTGATGAAGATCGCAGGTACCTGGGTGGCATGCCCGATTCTCGGGGCTCTCTTTTCGGCCAGTCTCTATCGAATAACCGTCAGGGCACTTCAACGCGCTCAACCACATCTGCTGCGGCGCAGACTTCTACACGCGTTGGGGCCTGATCCTGGCCGGTGCCTTTGGATCCTATAGCCTGGGTGCCAACAACATTGCCAATGTGATGGGAGTGTTTGTGGCGTCTTCGCCGTTTCGAGATGTGCGTTTCGGCAACTTCGGGACGATTACGGGCGTACAGCAGTTGTTCTTGCTCGGCGCGCTGGCCATCGCGATGGGCATATTCACGTATTCGCGCCGTGTAATGTTGACAGTGGGGCAAAATCTCATGCCCCTCAACCCGGTCGCCGCCTGGGTCGTGGTGGTCTCCCACTCACTGGTGCTGTTCATCTTTTCATCCACCCACCTGCAGTCATTTCTGGTCGATCTGGGGTTTCCGCCGCTTCCGCTCATCCCGGTATCCAGTTCCCAGGCTGTCATCGGTGCGGTCTTGGGTATCGCCTTTGCGCAGGGCCGCGGCAAAGCACTGCGTCAGGTCCGTTGGAGGGTTTTGTTGAACATCGCATCGGGCTGGGTCTCGACACCTGTGGTGGCAGCATTGGTCAGTTTTATTCTGCTGTTTGTGATGCAAAACGTTTTTCAAGAGCAGGTCTATCAGCCGCCAGAGGCGCGTTTTCCGGCGGCGGAACACTCGATGGTTCTAGTGGGGGGCGAGCAACTCTTACCTTTACATCCGGTGCGAAATCAATCAGAATACGGCTCGATTAGAAGAACCATGGTTGACCTCCCTCGCGGGGAGGTCTGTTTTTTTGTGTCTGTGGCGGAGCTGAAGCATGACCGACTACATCCCTATGACTCGCGAAGGGTACAACAAGAAGCGGGCAGAGGTGGCCCGACTGGAGAACGAAGAGATGCCCAAAATCGCTGAGCGAATCGCTGTCGCCCGGTCTGAAGGCGATCTGAGCGAGAACGCCGAGTACCATGCCCAGCGTGAAGCACAAGGGATGTTGTTGGCCAAAATCAATAAACTGAAATCCGACCTGGCATTAGCCACGATTGTGGACCCGAGCAAGGTGCCCACGGACGAAATCGCTTTCGGTGCGACAGTCGTCGTCAAAGACCTGGACGCGGATGACGAGGAGGAATTCACACTCGTCGGCGCGGGAGACGAAGATTACGACGAGGGGCGATACCTGATCACCAGCCCGATCGGTCAAGGCCTGGTTGGCAAAAAGGTCGGTGAAGTGGTTGAGATTCCCGTGCCCCGCGGCGTATTACACTACCAAGTCGTCTCCATTCGCTACGAGGACCTCTAACGACCCGGATGCGGAACGTGACGTTTGCTCCGCGCCCCGCAGCATGTACATCTCAGGTCTCCGCTCCTGGCGAAGTATCTTCCGTCATGTAAAGCAGCGCTCCGCAGCTGCTGCAGAATATGGCTTTGCCCAGCAACAGGCTGTTCATCGTCTGCGGCGAAAGCATTTGAAAGCAACCGCTACAGGTTTCGCCATCGACGGCGGCCAGCGCGTCTTCACCCCGTGCGCGGGACATCCGTTCGTAGTCCACCTTGATTTCCGCCGGCAACGACTTTTCCACCTGCTGCAATTCGTTAGTGACTCGCTTCAACTCGGCCTGCAACCGCACTTGATCTTCCTCCACGGTAGCTGTGAGCGACTGGAGATATGCCGTCGTTTTCTCCAACTCTTCTTGATGCTCCGCGACCTCAGCCTGTTGCTGGTCGATTCTTTCGAGGGCTTCGAGGATTTCGTCGGAGAGAACGCTGTTGGCCTGCGTATCGGCCGCAATCTGTTCCTTGAGCGTCTGATATTCCCGATTGCTTGAACAGCTGTTGAGTTTTCCCTGCAGGTCTTTGATGCGGTCTTCGCGTTGGCGGAGTTGCAGTTGTTTCTCATCGGAATTCATTCGGGTCTGCTTCAAGGCCAGTTTCCCTTGTGCACACGCATCTTGTTCCTGCTGCAGGTGCCGTTGAGTGGCCTGGACCTGGCGGGGACCGCGTTCGAGCTGCCCTCGCAGATCGGTAATCTGACGATGAATCCGGTGAATTTCGCGTAGAGCCGATGCGGTAACAGACATTTTGATGAAACTCCTTCAACAGCCGCCGGCCCGGGGCGCCGGGAAGCGCGGCGACACGAAAAAAGCGGTACCGGCGAGACAATAAAAAAGCCGCCGGTCAGAAAACCGGCGGCTCAGATGGGCGCGGTGACTGGCAAGCCTGCACGCTTGCCGGCGGGCGGCACAGAGGTCAGCCCGCTGTGCCGCGGAGGAAGCCAGCCAACTGCTGGCTCCGTACGGGATGCTGCAATTTGCGGACCGCCTTGGCTTCGATCTGACGCACCCGTTCGCGAGTGACGCGGAAAATGCGTCCCACCTCCTCAAGGGTGTAGGTATACCCGTCCCCCAGTCCGTACCGCAAGCGGATGATCTCGCGTTCACGGTAGGTGAGCGTCTTGAGGAGGCTTTCGATTTTTTCGCGTAAAATGCCATTATTGGCCGTCCGCACCGGGTTGTCGCTCGTGGAGTCCTCGATGAACTCGCCAAAGCTGCAGTCGTCGCCTTCTCCCACGGGACGATCCAGGCTGACCGGGTGACGACCAATGTCCAGCACCCGCTTCACCTCATCGATCGAGAGCCCCGCACGACAGGCAACCTCTTCAGTTGTCGGCTCTCGGCGGTATTCTTGCAAGAGCCTCTTCTGAATATTCCGCAGTTTCGACAGCACGTCAATCATATGGACCGGGATGCGAATGGTTCGCGCCTGGTCGGCGATCGCACGAGTAATCGCCTGCCGAATCCACCACGTGGCATAGGTCGAAAACTTGAATCCACGCCGGTACTCGTACTTGTCGACGGCCCGCATCAGTCCCGTGTTGCCTTCCTGGATCAGATCCAGGAAGCTCAGGCCGCGATTGCGATACTTCTTGGCGATCGACACGACCAATCGAAGATTGCCGCTCGACAATTGCCGCTTGACCTGCTCATAAGCTTCAAATTGATCGCGAAACTTTCGCAGCGCTGACGCAGACTCTGCGGGCTCTCCTGGGTCATCAGCAAGAGATCACGCAACTCGCGCCGCAAGTTCGCCCGTTCATCTTTTCGCAACGGATCCTGGGCGATCAAACGCAGGCGGTCGCGGATTTCATCCATTCGAGCACTGAATTCCTCCAGTTGTTTCATCAAGGGTTGCACGCGCCGTGTCCGCAGGCTCATCTCTTCCACCAACTGCAGGCACTTTCGACGCCGTCGCAGGAAGGTCCGCCGCGCCTCGGTCCGCTCAGTGCGGTCCGTGGACTTGCGGATCAACCGGGCGAAATCCCGCTGATTGGTTTCCTGCAGGTGGCTCAGTGATTTCAGATTGTGTGGCATCCGGGCCAGGATCTGCTCTTTGGTCAAGCGTTCGGTCAGCGAGACCTTAATCGTACGATCGAATGGCAGGTCCCCGCGATAGACGCGCGACAGCGTCTGAACAGCGACTTGCATGGCGTAGTGGCAACCCAAGACGGTGCGGCGGAAACGCTTGCGTGTGACCTCGATCTTCTTGGCTAAAGCGATTTCCTCGTCTCGAGTCAACAGCGGGATTTCGGCCATTTGCGACAGATACATGCGGATGGGGTCGTCGCTGAGTTTGGGCAATTCATCGGCCGTCCGCAGCCGCGCTTCATCCTGGTCGATAACCAGTTGGAGCGTTTCGGCTGAGGGAGCCGGTTGAGGCTGCTCGAATTCCTCCTTGGGAGGCTGGTCGACGAGTTCAATGCCGCGTTCGTCGAGCGCCATGAGTAGATTATCGAGTTTCTCCGGATTAACATCTTCATCCGGCAGATAGTCGTTCACCTCATCATAGGTGAGGTAGCCTTGTGTCTTCCCCTTGGCAATCAGGTCTTGCAGATCCTTTTCGAAGTGGTCCACGTGTCATTTCCTCCTGCGCTTCTTGCGCTCAAGACACCGGGATGCATCCTCGCGGCGCCCCCCCTTGCGGGTCGTCATGTGCGAGGATCTCCGACCAGGCATGCTACCCGTCCGTGGGTGCGGAAATACCTTGTCGGTCACGTTCATTTTGGATGATTTTTCGCAGGATTTCGCTTTCCTCCTCCTCATCGTAGTCGCGTTGCTCCAACGCGGCCAGTCGCCGACGCTGGGCCGTCCGTTCCTGCTGGAAATGCAAGTCGCTGACGAGTCCGTGCAGACGGTTCTCCGCGTCCTCCAAAGCCAACTCGGCTTTGCAGCAGGCGTCTTCGTGAAGTTGCACCAGGGCCGCTTTGATCGCGGCGTCTTCCGCCAAGGTCATGATGTTGTCGAAGTCGAAGCCGACGCGTTCGTCACGAGCGCGCCGGTAAAGCTGCCATAATTGGCCTGCCAGGGAACTGGACAGTTGCCCGACCAGCACCGCCTCGAATGCGGTTTCCACCAGTTCCGGATGCACGAGCACGATGTGGAACAATTCGAGTTCCATCGGCAACATCTGCGCAATGTTCGCGGGTCCCGCATCCGCGGAGCTCGAGCGGGGAACATCGGACGGCTGACGCCTCTGACGCAGTTCCGCCAACCGGGCTCGCAGGGACGTTTCGTCCACATGGAATTGGCGGGCCAGCCGCACCAGCATCTGCTGTTCGCGCAGTCGAAGAGACTGTGAAGTGACTCCCGATAGACGCGGCGCGTTGGCCATCGTCTTGAGAATCTCCTCCAACGCCCGGTGTGACTTGTCGGGATGCTGCACGACGTCCAAGCCTGCGGTTACCGTCCGCGTCTTGTGTTCCAGGGCATCAACCGCACGGTCGAGCAATTCGCGAAAGGCCTCCGGTCCCTGCTGACGAATGAAGTCGCATGGATCCAAACCGGCAGGCAGCGTCAGAACCTGCAGGTCGACCTGCGCGGCAATGAACAATTCCAAAATCTCATTGGTCCGCCGCTGACCCGCCGCGTCGCCATCGAGAACCAGCGTGATCTGGTCGGCAAACCGCTGCAGCAATCGCACGTGCCTTTCGCCCAAGGCCGTTCCCAACGCGGCGACGACATTGCGGATGCCGTGTTGATGAGCCATGATCACGTCCGTGTAGCCTTCGACGACCACGATCCGCGGATCTTGCGACAGTGAATCTCTGACGAAGTCGAGGGCGTAGAGATGGTTGCTCTTGGTAAACAAGCGTGTTTCGGGCGAGTTCACATATTTGGGGCCGTCGTTGTCACCCGCGGTCCGCGGCAGGATACGTGCCCCAAAGGCGATCGGGCGATGCTCCGTGTCGCGAATCGAGAAGATCAGGCGACCTCGAAAGCGATCGTAGACACGTCGGGCGTCCTGCGATCGGCTTACCAAACCGGCGGCTTCCAGCACGGCGGGCGAGAACGGTGTCGTTCGGGATCGATCGATCAGCCACTGCCAGCTGTCGGGAGAGAAACCCAGGTGGAACCGCTTCGTACTGTCGTCGCTGATGCCCCGTTTCGCCAGGTACGCGCGTGCCGGTTCGGCCTCGGGAGCGTCGAGCAGGCAATGATGGAACTGCTCCTCCGCCCAAGCCATCGCGCGATATAGCGTCTGCTTGTCGTCCGGACTGCCCGGCTCGGCTTTCTTTTGGCCGGTTGTTACCAAGGCGATCCCGGCTCGATCCGCCAGGATGCGCAACGCTTCGGGAAAATCCACGCCTTCACGTTTCATTACGAAACTGAAAATGTCCCCCCCCAAGTCACAGACCCAGCACTTCCAAGATTGCCGCTGAGGGTTGACCTGCAGGCTGGGGCGCGAATCATCATGCCACGGGCAGAGGCCGACGTAGTTGCGCCCTGCCGGCGCAGCCTTATCGAGCGGCTCACAAGATCCACCAGATCCGTGGCCTGACGCACCTGCTCTTTAAAATCGTGCGATAATCCGAAGGACACCGGCGCTTCCTGTGGCTTTTGGGCCGCGGGAGAGTCCCAAGCGCGGCCACGGGCGGAGTGTCACTTCCCTGTGTTGATAGACTCCATTGCCGCCGGTTCTGGGCCAACCAGCAGATCGTGCTTCCGAAGCACGGCCGGCAATTATAGTGACGCCCGGCAAGTGGGTCAACATTGTCCTGAACCCACGGTCATCACACTTCCAAAAAACAATGCTAACTTCAACTGCCACAACAGTTTGCCATCTGGTTCGGAAAACTAACCGGTGCCAAAGGGTCGCTCCATCACGGTCACTTGCAGCGTGATCTGCTCGGTATGGCGGATCAGCACTACCTCGACCGTAAAACCGACTTTGGTTAGCGCCACGAGCGAAAACAAGTCGGCGCGATTCCGAACCGGTCTGCCGTCCCATTGCACAATCACATCATCCGCGATGATTCCGGCCAGTTGGGCGGGCGAGGCTGCGCCGTCCAGATTGGGCGAGACCTTAATGACGTGCGCGCCGAGGGTGGTAGGCAACCCGAGTCGCTCGGCTTCGTCCACCGAAACATCCTGCGGTTCCACACCCAGCCAGCCCCGCGTGACGCGACCCTCGCTGCGGATCCGCTCGTAAATCGGACGCGCCAGGCTGCTGGGAATCGCAAAGCTGATCCCTTGGTAAGCCTCGCCCACAATGGCCGTATTGATCCCCACCACGCGGCCCGCAGAATCAACCAAGGGTCCACCGCTGTTGCCTGGATTCACCGCCGCGTCCGTCTGCAGGAAATTGTGATACGGTGAGGTCCCGGTGATCCCCTGAGCTTCCATCAGTCCGGAACGCTCGTCCGTGCTGAACGATCGGTTCTTGCCGCTGAGGATCCCAGATGTCACACTATGTTGAAGTCCCAAGGGACTGCCTAATGCCCATACCAGGCCTCCCACCTCCAGGTCGTCACTATCTCCCCATTGAGCCGCGATCAGATTGTCCCCCGAAATCTTCAGCACCGCCATGTCCGTCGGACGATCCACTCCCACTACCTCGGCCTGAACGGTCCGACCGTCACTCAATTTAACGCGAATCCGACTGTAGTCCCGGATCACATGAGCGTTGGTGACAATGTATCCCTCTTTGTCCACGATGACACCCGAACCTTGGCTCGTGGGCGGGTGTTGCCAGGCTGGGTGCCCCGGCATTTTCGCCACCGAGTCGACAGCGGTCGAGGCCACGTTGATGTGTACCACGCTGGGTCCCACTCGATTCGCCACCAGCTGATACGCGTCAGACAATTCCTTCAAGGCCACGTCTTTGAGGTGTTCTCCTGCCGTCTCGTAGCGCGCTCGCTGGCGCCCCCGCGCCACCGCATACGTCATCTTCTCGACCGTGTAGGGTAAGAAGAAACTCAGCAGAACCAGAAAAGCGAAACTGGTCAGCAACCAAGCGAACCGATCCTGGCTCGTCGACGCGGGCCCGTTGTTCAGCCGAGAGATTTTCCGGGAGGACCCGCGATTGGTTCGGCCCTCGTCCACGTCGATGACAGAACCTGTTGACACGTAATCCGGGTTTGCGTGAGGAATTTCAGAATTAGAGGCAACGGGATCTGTCATCGTACGCCTGAATCACCTGCTGGGTTGATTTGGTTCACTCTTGACTCACACAATGTACTGTACGCTGTCGGAAGTAACGCTATCACCGATCTGGGCATGCTCCGTCACGCTAGTTTCCTCTCCATGCACTCTGCTCTGGCCCCAGCCACCGCCGGTTGCCAGTCTACGCGTGACTTGCATCGTGGAGTGGCCCTTGCACGGTCCGGCCGCCGTCGTGTCTTCATCACGACAAGCCCGACGGTGGATGTGGGAGCAGGGACGAAGGTTGCTCTTCACACTTGAGGCCCGCCGCCTGCGAGCATTATAACGTCGCGCGGAGTTTCGTTTCCCCTCTGTTGGGGTAATTGGCGGTCAGCAACAGCAAATTAGCTCACGGAGACGCCGTTCTGAACTGTCTACGCAAAGCGTGTCGGCCTCCGCCAATCTGTACAATAGGTTTGATCCGACTGAGCGAAAAAGTGAATCCCGGATTCAGAATAAGATGGAGGTGACGGCGGCGCCAACCAAATGCAGACTGGTCGGAGTTATGGGCGATACCCAGCCGGAAACCGATGCTCTCCCAGAAGTGGTCGGCTCGGACCGAACACTCGCGGGCAATACCACGGGAATTCACGCCAGGCGGCGCTCGAATCGGGCGAAACCGGGCGACACGCAGCGCGTACTTCTTGACGACCCGTGGCGGAAGTCGTTGAATTTCACTGGTCACGCGATCAGGTCACTCGGCACGGGGCCAACATCTCCATGGATCTGTTGAATGATGACGTTCAGTTTCCACCCGTCTCATCGGCGACCGAGGACGGATTGTTGATGGTGGGAGGCAAACTCAGCCCCAGCTGGGTCTTAGCGGCTTATCGCCGCGGAATTTTTCCTTGGCCCATCGTCGATCAGGGATATGAGCTGTTGGCTTGGTTTTCGCCCGACCCGCGTGCCATTATCGAGTTGGAACAACTCTATATTTCGCGACGACTGGCGCGACGCGTCCGCAGCGGTCGCTATCGCGTTACGTGCGATCTGGATTTCGCCGCCGTGATCGCGGGGTGTGCTGCCCCACGCTCTCCCTTTGGGGAAACTTGGATCACCCCGTCGATGTACAAAGCGTACTGCCAGTTACACAAGGCCGGTTTCGCACATAGTATCGAAGTGTGGCACGAAGAGTCCTTGGTCGGCGGGTTGTACGGCATCAGTCTGGGAGCGTTCTTTGCCGGGGAATCGATGTTTCACCGACAGCGGGATGCCTCCAAGGTGGCTTTGGTCGCGCTCGTTGGTCATCTCCGGGCGCGAGGATATCTGATGTTGGACGTACAGCAGTCCACGCAACATGCTATGCGAATGGGGGCAACAGAAATCCCCCGGAATGACTTCTTAAGCCGCTTGGCCGTCGCGATTCGGGCTCCCGTTTGCTTTGGCGAGCAGTTGGACACTTCGTTGCTACCCATGTTGCTTGAGCGCTGAGCCAATTCTGCTGGACCGTTGTTGTCAGCGGGGCAGGGCGATGGTAGCCTTAACGTAGCAGGTCTTTTCGGGGCAAATCGGGTATCGTGCCAGTCTAGGCTGGTCTGGCGGTTGAGGTAAAGTGACCTGCGCAATGGTAAATGGGGCGCCAACGATATGTTCTCCTGTTCGCGGGGGTTTGCCCAAACTCTTTCATGGGCCTCGGGTCACGCTATGGCGATTGGCGTTGGTGCACGCTGATCAGCATGGATGGCAGGCCGACCGGAAGACGTTCAGAAAGAGTTCCGCGGCACGTGTTCAGGTGCGTTCTTGCGTAGGAGTATTTTGCAGTTTGCCAGCGGCTGTCGTCATGGGACGTTTCCTCAATTGGGCTGCCCTATCAATATTCCGCACTCATTTTTCATCTGCATGCAGGCGGACCCAATTGAATTCTGAATGACCCTATTGCGACACTCCGTCGGCGGGCCACACCTCGTACTTTGTTACCTGGGGTCGTTACCTGTTCATTCACCATCGTGGAGCGGCGTTCAAACGTGCGCGCTCCCGTAAACATACCGACACGTCGGATGGAACCGACACGTGGGGCTGAAAGACGGCATGACGGAACACCTATTTCGTGAAGCGCGACGAGGAAATCGTGAGGCAGTTGGCCAATTGCTGACGCTTCACATGTCAACGTTGCGCGACAAGGCGGCGCACGAGCTTCAACGATTTGATCGCCTCGGTATCGACCCGACCCAAGTGCTGGAGCGGACCGTGCGGTTAGCGCAGGACGAAATTGGCAGTTTCGCCGGATGTACGGACGATCAATGGCTGGCCTGGCTGTTCTCGATTGTTGAGCGGAGCGTGGACGACGTCGATATCCGAGACGCTGCGGGGGACGACGCGACGGTGCCTGTGGACCAGCGGCACGAACCCACGCCAGCACTGAGCAGGTGTTCGTCGTCTGTGGAGGATCAGGAGCAATCGGCCGAATCGACCCAGGCGGACGATCGTCTGAGGGCGGCGATCGCACACTTGCCCGCCGTACCTGCACAGGTCGTTCGACTTCGCCAGTTCCACAAATGGACTCTGGCTCGTATCGCGGCGCATTTGGGACTGGAAGAGTTGGTGGTGGCCGGCCTGCTACGTCAGAGCGTGCGTCGGCTGCGAGAGGCGATAGAAGCGGAAGACTCGAGTGAATCATGAGAAATAACAGCGGATTGAGTGAACCGCTTGATTCGGTGATCGCCGACTACCTGACGCGGTTGGATCGTGGTGAGCAGCTTGACCGTCAGCGGTTCCTGCAAGCGCATCACGGCGTGGCCGAGGAGCTGGGAGAGTTCTTCCACGACCTGGATTTCATCAGCCAGCGAGTGAAACATCGCGATGGATGGGAGATGGACGCGACCGCTGACATCACGCGCACTTCGGATGGCAGTGGGGTTCCGAACAGCTTCATCCGCATGGACGCTCGTCATTGGGTGGAAGATCCTGCGGACAGGCTGATGTCATTCGGAGACTACGATCTGATCCAGGAGCTGGGACGCGGCGGGATGGGGATCGTCTTCAAAGCCAGGCAACGGTCGCTCAACCGCATTGTCTGCGTGAAGATGATGCTGATGGCGGAGTTGGCCGAAATTAACGAATACAAACGATTCCGTGCGGAAGCAACCGCGATTGCTCGTTTGAGTCATCCCGGGATCGTGGCGATCCACGAAGTGGGACAGCACAACGGGACACCCTACTACTCGATGGAGTACGTCGAGGGTGAGCCTCTCTCCAAACGCGTGATGGAGACGTCGCTGCCGGCGCCGGAAGCAACGCGATATGTGCTGCAGATCGCCGACGCCATTCAAGTGGCGCATGACAACGGCATCGTGCACCGCGACTTGAAACCATCCAACGTGTTGGTGGACGAGCACGGGCGCACGCACATCACGGACTTTGGTCTGGCCAAACATGTGGAAGCTGGGGAGGATCTGACCGTCACCGGTCAGGTGCTGGGGACACCGGCTTACATGTCGCCGGAGCAAGGCCGCGGCCCGCCGCGGCGAAGTGGGGCCGGCGGCGGACATTTACGCGCTGGGGGCGATTCTCTACGCGTTGCTGACAGGCCGGCCTCCGCACCGCGCCGAGGGTGTCATGGAAACCGTGCGGCAGGTGATGACGGAAACGCCGGTCTTTCCCCGGGTCTTGAACGCCAGAATTCCGCGTGACCTGGAAACAATCTGCATGAAGTGTTTGGAGAAGTCACCCTCCGCTCGGTACGCGACGGCAGCGGCATTGGCCGACGATCTACGTCGCTACCTGGCCGGCGAGCCGATTCTGGCCCGCCGCTTGGGCGCGATCTCCGCGACGTCACGCTGGGTGCGGCGGCATCCGAGTACGTCACTTGCGATCGCCTGCCTGGCATTGCTGGTCCTCGGTGCCGCGACCGGGCTGACAATGCACAATAGCCAGCTTTCCCGTTTGAATGAGCGTTTAGAATCGACCATTCTCCGACTGGACAACGCACTGGTCCAATCGCGGCAGAACGAGTTGAGAGCCCGGAATCTGCAGTACGTCTCGGACGTGCAGTTGGTGGAGCCTTACGCGTTGGAGGGAGACTATCGCAGCAGCAATGATCTATTGCAGCGGAACGTGCCGCCGGAAGGCAAGGAGGACTTGCGAGGTTTCGAGTGGTATGTGTTGCAGCAACGTCAGGTACGCACCGGCGAGATCATGGCCACGGTTTCCGCACCGCTTTATTACGTCAGCTGTTCGCCTGACGGAAAGGCGCTGGGTATTGGCGGTGGGGATGGCGAACTCCGAATCTACAAGAGCCACGGTGCGGAACTGCTGTCGGTCATCAGTACCGGTCACGGAGATATCAATGGTCTGGCATACTCCGCCCAGGGCAACATGGTCGCCACCGCCGGTGGTGACGGCTTTGTCCGCATCTGGAATGTGTCGACCGGTCAGCTCATACGTGCCATTGCTGCCCACCAACCAGAGGCCTTCAATGTCAAGTTTCTGCGGAATGATTCGGCCCTCTTGACGTGTGGAGCGGACTCGGAACTCCAACTCTGGGATGTTGGAACGGGGGCGAAGATCGGGACCCTCAAGAGGGGCTCCGAGCCGATTGACGCATTTGCGGTGACTGGCGACGAGCGATTTGTCTGGGTTGTGGCGGCGGACGGGTATGCGCTGCAGTTCGATCTGGATTCTCAGGAGCTGGTGGGTCCCCGGATACGACATGCGAAACGTCCCACTTGTGTGGCCGTCATTCCTGACGGGAAACTGGTCATCACGGGAGAGCTTGGCGAGCGGCTGATGGTCGCCAATTCCGAGACGGGTGAAGTGGAAACAATTGCGACCTCGCATCCGATTCAGTCCGTGGCCGTTTCTCAAGATGGCCGACTGCTGGCGGCTGGAGATCGGAACGGAGCGGTGCGAATCTGGTCGATTCGCGAGTCGAGCGAGAGCAAATGCGGGTACACCCTGGACGCGATCTCGGGTTGGCATGCCCACGAAGGGCGTGTCTACGGCCTGACCTTTTCTCCGCGGAGCGACAAGCTGGTGTCCGTGGGAAGCGATGGGCAGGCACGCGGTTGGAACGTGAAGCATTTGCGCTCGCGGGACGCATCGCATCGTTGGGTTGCCGGCAATGGCGAATCCGAGCACAGTTTCACTTTCCTTCCCGGCTCGCCGATGCTCGCCTCGGCCAACCCCGGTGTGGGTGTCGAGCTATGGGATTGTGAAACGCCCTGCGACCGCCCGCAACTCAGTTTACCACTTCCGGGTGCCGAATGCGTGGGTTGCGCTCCCACGGGTGATCTCATTGCCGCGGGGACGCGGGAGGGGGTGGTGGCCATCTGGAACAGGCACACGCAAAAGCTGATCCGCCGGTGGCGAGTCGGACAAGAGGTCGTGCAAATCGACTTCTCGCCACGACAAGATCTGGTAGCTGTGGTGACCTTTCAGGAGGGATCGGCGTTTCGCCAGACGCAACTCTTCCACCTGGCAGACGGTACGCCCTGTTTCGAGAAGACGATGCTCAATTGGCGGCATGTCGCCTTCTCGCCACAAGGAGATCAGGTGTACGTCGCGCTCGACGAATTGGATAAGATCATAATTTGGGATGTGGAACAGAATCGCGAGGTGGGGTCCTTCAACCAACACGATACCACAATTCGTCACATGGCGTTGAGTCCGGGGGGAGAGTATGTCGTCAGCGCTTCAAACGATCGGGCGGTGCTGATCTACAACACATTGACGCAGACCGAGGCTCAGATCAGCACCGGGCTGAGTGGTGATGTGGAGGGACTGTTGATGGGACCTCGTAACACGAGCGTTGCCATTGCCGACTCGATGGGCACGGTACGCGTCTGCAATCTCCGCTCTGCCAAACGATTGATGGATCTAGTCAGGATTTTCGAACCGGGGGAACCGGATGGTCTCGCGATGTCTTCCGACAGCCGCTATGTTGCCGTGCGACGGCGTGGCCAGTTTCTCGTTTTTGATATGTTTCCACGAGGAGTCCCGGAGGAACTACAGCGGTGAGTCGTCAAGTGTCAGGTTCCTCAGCGCTTCCTTGAGTTGTGTCTGCAGTTCGGGCGTGTTGCCGATGAACACGCGTTCTACGTTACCTTCCGGACCGATGAGCACAAGTTGGGGTATGGAATCGACTTGAAACAGCTTTCCAATGCGGCCGTCCGGATCAAGCGCCACGGGGAGGTCCCAGCCACGCTTGTCGAGAAACTCGCGGATCGTGTCGGCAGTTTCCAGTTGATTGACAGCCAGGAGCAGGACTTTCTCCGGTGGAAAATCGGAGATGGTAGCGAGTGTTTGTGGCATCGTCTTGACGCAGGGGCCGCACCAGGTGGCCCAGAAATCGAGAAGCACTATCTTGGCGCGTTGATCTGACGTGCTGAAGCGTGAGCCGTCGAGCAGGTCGGCCGTGAAGGCTGGGGTCGTTTTTCCCACCAGCGGTGAATCCCTTCCGGAGTCGCCTCCGGTTCGATGGCCAGTCCCCTCGGCCTTACCCCAATTCGGCTCCGGAGCGTCACGGAGCTTCCACTCGGCAAACGGCCTTTGATCACGGATGTCCGTTTCCTGGTCCCATTGAAGCTCACGCGTGAGCGAGATCGGTATCGCGACGCAGCCGAGCACGGGATGTTGGCCCACCAGCGCACCGTCGATAATCTGATCGGCCGTCATGCGCATGACCGCCGCGTCTGCAAACTGAATTCGCGCCAGCCGCTGTTGGCCGCCATCTGTCGCGACGGCGGATGACTCCGGCTGCGTCCAGATAACACCCGCCACGCGATCGCGCGGGACACGGATTTCATCCAAACGCGAGACAAATGTCACTCCATCATTGTCAAGTGCAATCAGACGGCCACGCAACACGTCACCATTTTGACCCACAAGGATTTCGGTGGGCGGGTTCTGCCTGCGAAAACGTGGAATCGTCAGAACACGTTCTCTTTCTTTTTCGTCAACCAGTAAATTCAAGACATCTCCCCCTCGGCGATGCACCGCCACGTTGGAGAGAGTCACCAGATTCCGCGTGTTGTCTCCGTCCACTGCGCCGGCCGCATTGACGTTAAAGGGGGATACACTGATGGCCAAACTCCTTCCGCGCACTGCGTTTCGGTCAACCGCCAGTTCCATCAACTGCTTCTCACTCTCGAAGACAAGAATCCGGTCGCTTCTCAACTTGAGTCGAAACGAATGATGGCCCGTGTTCATCCGCACATTGGTTGCCGCTCGCACGTTTCCCATACCACCCACGAGTCCCCCCTGCATCGCCTGAATCATCACCTGTTGACCATTCGTATGGTACAACAAGAGCGATGGGTTACCGGACGCCTCTTTCGGACTGTTGGTGAACAAGGCCACAGTGATAATCGAGTGGGCTGTCAGATCCCACTCGACATCGAACGAAATCTCCGTGGCATCCCGGATATTCGCATAGCCGATAATGGCGGCTTCTCGGACCACCACTTTGTTGTCGTCACGAACAGCTGCCTTCTCCTTGACTTCCGTGACGACCCATTGAGGGTCCGCGAACCCCATGGAGGTGGCGTCGGCGAACGTGTCGAACTCGATCGCCGACACCTTTTCGCGGTCGATCAGATTGTTGTCTGTGAGCGGCATGTCAACGCGCACGTGTGACTCGTCGATGGTATGAATCTTGCAGGGGACCGCGTCACCGTTGTGCAAGAAAATGCGATCCACAAAACTGCTCTGCGGATTCTCTTTGTCCGTGGGGACCTGTTCGCGCGTGATGCGAATCGGCGTGTCAGCAGCAATCATGCTGGCGTTCAAGCTGCCGACCGGGCGCCATCCCACCGCACGGTTCTCGCTTTCCACCGCACTCAGTTGTCCTCGCAATTGAGTCTTTGGGAAATGGACTGTGTCCCTGTTCAACGTCTCAGGTTCGGACGGTTCGTAGGCAAAGCGGATCTGACTGATGCCGCCGGTTCGGGCCATGATCGGCTGATCGGAGTAGTCTGTTGCGACACGTACGATTCCATCTCGAACGGATTGTAGCGTGCCACTGATCTGCGCGCCGTCGCAATACGTGACTCGCACCGGCCCGATGCTTCGTTTGCCCGGCATCTTGTTTCCCAGATCCAAACTGTCCAGCTGGTCAATCGGAATGCGGTGATCCTGACCATCGCTGAGCGTCACCTGCAACGACCGTTCTTGCGCGTCATACGCAATGACCTGTCCGGCGACGGCTGATCCATCGCTCAAACGGAGGCGAGCTGTTCCCGCGGGCAACGCTTGGCCCCCCCGGCGCCTTCCCAGCCGTTGGCGCAGTCGCGTGAGCGTCAGAACGGCTCCTCGATTTTGGATATAGAGCCCCGACAGCTGATCACTCGGTAGAGGATCCCCGTGCATTTTTCCCAGGAATTGGCCGGTCAGCGTGTAGACAGATAACTCTCCGTTCAACGGATTCCATTGCAGCCGCAATTCCAACGACTCTGCATCGGCCGGAATGCTCTGAATGACCTCGAAGTTGCCGTTCACGCTGAGTGTCTGAAGCACAAGATCGTTATCCCAGGTCTCCAGCTTCACAACCTGCTTCGACAATCGCACATCGTCCGGGCCGGCAAAGGAGATCATGAACCCAGGCTTCCCCTTCCAGCCCAGCGCAATCTCGATTTCGGAAGCTCCCGTCAAATGGAGATTACGGTAGAGTTCGGCACCGGTCACCTTCGTCACAATTTCACCGCCCGCGTCACTTGTCCATTCCGAAATCTCGCGGCCCCGGTGCAGGATTGTCCAGTCAGCCAATATTCCCAGTCCCACTGATCCGGCAGAGGTGCGGTCGTTGCGTTGCAGCCCGACGACCTGAGAACGCTGCAGGTCCACACGCCCGTGGCGGCGACTGCGGATCAAGATCCTGTCTTCGGTCAGATCGGCCAGATCGCCGAACAGCACGTCATTGGACAACATGACCACTCGAAATGGCAAATCGGAGCTGCCAGCCGTTTGCCGATCGGGGAAGCGAACGGAGCGGAGCTGCTCGACCTGCAAATTGAACGGCGAGCAGAAGAGCGGCGATTTCCATTGGATGGTGTCGGCATCGGCACCGAGCAATTCGCCCGCCAACCGGTCCCCATTCTTCCACGACAGCATCGGTTGACTCAACTCTTCCGCCCCGGCTTGAAACATCATGCCGAGCCATGCCGCCAGCAGCACGACCCGCAATCGCAAGTTGCCTGACGGAACGCCAACTACGCTCTGGCACGCTGCCCAACAGCGTCTGGCAGTCGCTCCGCGGCCGGGAGGAAGAATGAACAACAAACCTGTCACAAGGATCGACCTGTCTCGACGACGGTATCGAGAGAACCTCTCGGCGGGCCGTTGCGGTCTCCTGATCATTCACTGCTACCTCTCATAAATCGGCAGGAAACGGTAATCAACGGCCAGCGACAAGAGGGCCATCGCAGTCGAGTACTGCGGTCCGCCGTGGCCACCTTGCAGGCTACCGTCTTCTTGTTGTGCTTGTTTCAGAATACGCGTGTTCTCGCGTTTCCATTTGGTCCATGCCTCATAGTTTCCCTGGAAGAGGGCTTGAGACATGTAGTAGCGAAAATAGAACGGATACCCGGTCTCCTGATGCTCCAGGCGACTACTGATGTAGTCCAACGTGGCCTCGTACTCGCTCCACGTCCGCCGCTTCCCAACGCTGTAGACCAGCGTGGCAATCGACGATCGGTTCATCGATTCCCCCATGCCTCCCAGCCCGCCGGAATAGGCCACCATACCGTTGGAGGATGTTGAGTTTCGATAGTAGTCCAATGCACGATCGACACATTGATCAGGGACTTCCATTCCGGCATTGCGAGCGGCAAGAAGTCCGACCAGCACCGCTCCGGACACAGATGTGTCAGCGCTGTTGTCGCTCGGTGAGTAGCGCCAACCGCCAACCTGGTTGTTTTTCTGTGCTGTCACGGCACCGCGCACGGCCAATTCCAACGCCTGACCGATCGAGCGCGGCCGAGTGGCTTGATTTGCGTCGACCCAGAGTTGAGATTCGTCGATGGCGCCATACGATTCGGCCAGTGCCAACATGCCAAATCCATGGCAGTACATACTGTTTGGTATATAACCGGTAGTGGGATCCTGGCTGATAATGATGGCACGGATGGCTCGTCGCACAACGAGACTGTATTGCCCGTAATTCGGATCTTCGCCGTCGGCGAGAAAAGCAAGCAGGCAGATTCCCGTAATGCCCTGGCCATAGGCGCTGGGCCAGGTGCCATTCTCCTGCTGCGAACGGGCCAGGTAATTCAAACCCCGTTCGTATACCATGCGGACATCCTGCGGCACTTTGGCTCCATATCGGATCGCCGGTCCCTGAGCTTCGGCGCGGTCTCTCGTGCCGCCGACGCCCAGCAGAACCAGCGCGCCGAAAATCACGGGAACGAGCGGATTGGCGTTGCGGACATGTTGCATGCTACGTATCCACGCTGTCTGAATCGGTTTTTCGAAGCCGTCGGGCTGCCGTGGCCGATCGTCTTCGCCCCAGAGCAGCCTTCACTTGCGGTGGGCCATAAGCCTTGCGCGAGCGATGCTTTCACGCGTGTGACAGTCCACCCTCTACAACAGCATCACGGATCAGCAGGTTTCTCGTTACGGAGGCACGCGCCTCAGCGGACCTTGTGAATCTGGACCGGCCGCGCCGCTTTTCTCCAGCGCCTCGAAGAACGCATCGAGGCCGTGGCGGTATTCCGCCGGTAACTCCCTACCACTGACTCCCGTGGCCTGATGCACATTACGAAACGTCGGGCCAGCCTGGCGTTCTTCGCCGAACCCCAGCACCGCCAACGCCGACTGGTCGGTGTCTCCTGTCCCACCACCTCCCGGTGATGAACCACCACCGCCGCCGCGCTTGGGATTAATTCGCCGCGTTTGCAGGAGCAGTTCGATGGCCTCCGTTTCGGCAGCGATAGTCTCCGAACCGGTGATGTGCCGCCCTAACAACTGCTGGGCCTCCACCATCACCTGTTGCACCCGCGTCAACAGGTTGATCTCCTTTGCAAACAGGGCATCTCCGTCAGGTAATTCGCGAATCTTCCGCGTCGTCGCCTCGACACGCTCCGCCAAATCACCCTGCGTGTCGGCCAACCACAGCGACTGGCGCTTGTGAGCGTCCATTTCCAGGGCGGGCCTCGCTTGCTCGAGGGCACGCGTTTCTTCGCGCAACGCCATTTCATCGTGCAGGATACGCATCACTTCCAGAACGACTGACGGTGGCAAACTGCCACCTATTGAGCCCGGTCACGAGCCCCCGCTCGGTCACCCAGGACCGACGAGCTGTTCCGCCCATCGATCCAACGCATCGGCCCAGAATTCCGCTTCCGCCAGCGATTGCCCATTCAGGTTTTCCTGCACTCCTTTGGCGATCCCGTGCAAGTTACTGACGACTTGGGCCGCCTTCATTTCATTGAGAACTGTTCGAAACTTTCCTTCTCGCACTCGGTTGTAATAGGCTTCCAAGTCATCCTGAATAACGTACACTTCATCGCCGTGTGCCAATTCCCTTTGGGCGATGCCGGCCAGCAGCTCGCGCTGTGCTTCGTCCATCCGATACGCACTCAGGCCAAAGTCCGCGGCCAGGGTCTCGTTCAAAATCCCAGCCACGTCCAGTTGCCGCCGCGAAGCGGCCTTCAGCCGTTTGACAAAAGTGCTTCCCTCGAGGTCACCGAGAATTTTCTTCAGCTCTTCCGCGATGCGCGCGAATTCAGCCAGCAAATCCTCTTGGTGCGTGACCGCCTCGGCCAACTTTTCTTCGGCGGGACAGGACCCGGCCTTTTCGTCTTCGGTAGGTCCTCCGCCGACGACATCGGTGGTGGGCAGGCCAAGGGACGGTTGGCCAGACCCCGCCGGCGTTTTTTTGGATTCCTGAAGTTCATTAAAGCCAGACTCGACGTCCGAAATTACGGGTACTGGTGCCGACTCGGCCGGCTGTGACTTGTCGGGGGGCCCGGATCGCGAGTCGCGCCGGATACCAACCTGGGGAGGCGTCTTAGCGGCCGTGACACGGTCCTGGGGCGGCGCCGCCGCTTTCGCCCCCGGTGCATTCGCGGCCTCCGTCAACAAATCCGCCACCGACGGCATTCGTTTTTCGGCAATATCGTGCAGCGCCTGTAACATCTGCGCCCAGTTTTCCAGCGTAGCCACGTTGAACTGATCGTTGTGTGTTGCCTGTATCATGAGCTCGTCACCTGAACGCGTCAACGTGCTCAATCGGCGGGCGTTACTTTGTTCCGCAGAAGCCTGCTCCTCGACGCGACGCCGCGTCTCCGGGCGATCCAATTCGTCGGGCGAAAGGGCCCGCAGTGCTTTATTCGCCTGGTAGAGTTGCTGTTCGCGTTCGTAAACCTCATTCGCCTGGCGAAACCACTTGCGCAATTGATTCGTCAGCCAGATGGCATGCTCTTCGGGGCTCAGTACGTGGAAAATGTAAGTGGGGGTATAAACTGGTTCGCGGTCAGGTAAATAGTCAACCGCGAACAGTCGCACCTTCAACGATTGCGGTTGGATTCTTAAGCGCTCGGTCGAGAAAACCGCTGTCACGCGCAGTTCACTTCTCTCGGGACCCCCAGCCGCGACGACCTGCTGGCCCACGGCGGGTTGCGGGTTGCGCACAGGGTCTTCGATCCCCTGCCACTGCATGCCTATTTCTCTCACGCCAAAGTCGTCTTGAGCCAAGACTTCGAAGGAAATGGCGTCCGTACTCAGGACAACCCGTTCACGCTGTAGTTTGGAGCCGCTGATCGTCGGTGGCTCGTCGTCCAAAGCGGTGACACGCAGTTGGAAGGGCGTCTTGGACGACAATCCGAGATCGTCTCGCCACTGCAACTGCAGACGACCCGAGTCCACTACCCGCCGCGCCGGAACGTCGATACGATTGCCCCGTGTCGGCAGGGCAACATTTTCCAGGTAAGCTTCCGTAAGTTGACGTGTGGCAAACGCGGCGACTGACACGCGGCTGCCTCGGACCACGGACAGCGACCCGCTGCGCACGTCCTGCTGGGGAAAGGAACTGTATTGCAGGTAATCAGGCAATTCGATACGAGCCACGATCTCGGTCAGCTCGGGCGCGAAGTGGGAGCAATCGAGATCTTCTTCGTCGTATCGCCAACCGAAATGGTCAGCTCGTCCGGCTCCTTTTGCGGTGGCAACGCGAATTGATATTGATCGACATCTCGATCGGCAAGCACCGGTTCCTGCCGGCCGTAACGCGCACGACCCTGTTCTGGTGACCAGGCACTCCGTGGTGAGAGCCTGGCATCCACGACAAAGGGCTCCGCCAGTGGCACAACCATCCGGTCAGGCAGTTGGTCGATCTGCGCAAACGTGTACCGCTCCGTGTTTTTCCAGGGATACAACCAGCGAGCTAGTGCGTTGGTGCCGGCCGCCGGAACGATGCCCAAGACCGCCGCGGCAAGCAGCAACACTCCGCCCGTGGCCCAAGCCCAGCGGCGATGTCGAGGATCCGGCACCGCGCCGCGGAAATCACAGTCGCGGACCTCCTCGTCAACTTGACGCATCGCCGCCCGACAAAGTGACTCGGAACGTTCCTGTTCCATCTCGTTGTGCGCCAGTTCGACAATGCCCAGCAGTTGATCGCCGACTCGTGGGAAACGGTGCCGCAAGAGTCGAGCTGCCTGGTCCAACTGGCGCGTCTGCCACACCCAGCGATGCCACTTGAAAGGAAACCAGAGCGCGAAGCCGGTGGCACCGGTGAGCAACAGCAGCCACCGAAAGCCGACCGGCGTGTCCCAGAAACGGTCGAGCGTGAATACCAGCAGATAGGATAACAGCAGACCGAACATGCCGGCCAGAATGCCCTCGGCCAGTTTCACGATCCAGACGCGCCGCCGATACGCCTCCAGTTTGCTCCGCAAACCAGTCGGGAGTTCCAGGTGATGAGGGGTACCTATCTGCATCGCGTCGTTCCTTTAAACGGTTCCCACCATTTTACGGCCGAGCCAGAAGATGGCTAATAGAAAGACCAGGATTCCCGCCCACAGCGGGTGGCACCAGAGACGCAGCCGACGAATTTCCGGTTCCGGATCGGGAAGGCTGGCAATCGCCTCGAGCAGCAGGGCGACCTCGGCAGGCTCCACCAGTTTCCCGCCGGTCACCTCGGCGAGCTCCTGTAGTACGTCAAAACGCGCTGGGCGGCCCATCTTCTCCTGCACGGTGCCCTGCACATCCAGAGTGGTTTCCAGCGTCGAACCGTTCTCACGGCAACTGAGTGTGAGCTGGTACGTGCCATGTTCCTGCGGCACGTAGGCACTGGAAAAAAGCCCCCACTCCTCACCACGCGGCGAGAGGCGGACACTTTCTGACGTTCCCGACGGGGACACGACTCGCAGCAACACGGTGCCGTTTTTCAGCGGCTCGCCACCGACACCGGACACGTTGGCGTAGAACGTTACCGAATCAGACGCTTGGGGTCGATCAGGCGTGAAATACAGCCGCATGAGTTCACCGGACGCCATGCTCCGCTGGTACGCCATCCAACGTGCCACCTGGCCCCAAAAGCGATAATGATACTTGTCTTCCACACCTTCTCGCCAGCGCCACGCGCCGTCGGTACCCATGAACAGCACTTTCCCCGTTCCATACGTCCGGGTAACCAGCAACGGGAGACGTCCGTATTGATTGCGTTCGGTCTTGTGTGTGGCCAATACCTGGCTGTTGACTTTGGCTCGGTCCACGGCCGCGTACCACTGGAAACCAGGCAACGTCTCCCACAGCTGGGCGTTCGCGTCTTCCGAGTCCTCCAATCGCGTCAGCAGGCTGCGTCGCCCCGCACTGGTCAACTCAAACTGCGAGGCGGTGCGGCTTCCCCAGCCATGGGGTTGAGTCACATCGAGTGCCACCGGATAAAGCGATTCAAGTTCGGTATCGGCCAGCGACAACTGCCTTCCCTGCAGTCCCGGCATCAGAATCAACCCGCTGGCCTGCCGCTCCACCAGCCCTTTGATCAAGCGGCATTGCTCGACAGTCAACTGCCCTTCACCAACTCCCACGTCGCCCAGGAAGAGTACGTCGTATTGCGAGAGCTCGTCCATGCTGCTGGGAAAAGCCTTGATGTAACCGTGGCCTCCTCCCACTTTGGACAAGCCGGGATGAAACAGCAGACAGGAAACGTCAACACCGCTGTCGCGCTCGAGCGCGTTACGCACATACCGGTATTCCCAGCGTGGCACCGATTCGACGAGCAGCACTTTCAATGCCTCCTCACGAACCTCGATCGGGACCACACGTTCGTTGTTCTCGGTGATGAGCTCTTGTGGCGCGGCGGGAACACGAAGCGTCAATTGGTATGTGCCCGTCTTCTCCGGATGCCAGAGTATTGTTTCCTCCAGCCGGCTCATCGCCGGCAACGTCAGCCGGGTAGTCACTTCCTGGCCGGTCGACGGTGTCAGCGAGATCGTTGCCTCGTGATCGCGGGGCAGCATGCTGTCGATGACAAAGGGGATGCGAATCGGTTTGCCCGCCACGCCGAAGGTTGGGGCGTCCACACGCACCAGGTCAAGATCAGGCATTTGGGTTCTGCTCCCCACACCAATACAATAGACTGGTATCCCCTTGATCTTCAGCTGACTGGCGGCGCGTACCGGCGGCTGACCGGTGTTCCAATCTCCATCAGAAATGAGCACCACGGCGCGTAGATTACTATGTTCCGCAGCCGACTCGGCCAGAGCTGCGTGCAGGTCGGTTCCGTCGCTGGGATTTCCGAGCGTGGAAGAAAACGGTTCCACAATGACATCCAGTTTCTCGCGGAGACGGGTCCACTGCGTCCGATCAGCCAACCGCTGCGCCCGATCCATTCGCGTTTCCGGCAGCTGAATTACTGCTTCGCCGCCCACGACATCCTTCGTTTTCATGCTATCCGAATTGTCGCGCAGGACGACGAGCGTAGGGCGCTGCGTGGGCCTGTACGGTTGCAGCCACTCTGGTTGGTTTAACGTAGCGACGACCATCGCGACGATCACCAACCGCAGCAGTTCCAGCATGGCGACCCGCGGCGCGGAACCGCTGCGACGCCACGCCAGAAAGCCGAGCAGCGTCGTGATCGTCACCACGAGAGCGCCGATCAGTACGCCCCAGGGGGTCCAAGCCAATGAGAGGCCACCGGTCATGATTGCTTTACGATTCCCAATGGCCCACGACGGAAATACCGCCGGCGGCCGGTTTCTTTTCGGGGAGACAGAGCAGGGCTTCCACAATCAATGCGACTGCCATCAACAATACAAACACTCTCCAGATCTCACTGGCCAGCGCCGAGGCGCTGCCAATTTCCTCTTCCACCTGACGGTAAGGGAGTCCCTGCAACAGCTGTTCCAGTTGTTCGTTGTCGATCGTTTCGACGTTGTCCTCGGTGGCAGGACGATTCAACGCGGCCCACTGCTCTTCGGCCTGAAAGGCGCCGGCAGACAAAAATCGAGCGCTGGAAATATTTCCCGCGGGTGGCGCCGACAGCGGCTGCCAGGTCGCTACCTGGCGTGCCTCGACCGTGCCGGCCGAGAGTTGGCGCACGTTGCTCCGCGCGGCGGCGCCAGCCGCAAGCGCACGATGCAGCATCACGTAAAATACGATACCGTCGCGCAGCAAGCTCGACTCGCCAGGACGCGGCAGTGTGGCAAAGAAATAGAAAGCTCCCAGCCCCAGCGTGCCCCGTTTCAGCAACGCCGCCCCGTTGGAGAGCGTTGCCAGAGTTTGGCCCTCGCCGTCAATCGGGCAGTACCGGTCGATACGCAAGTCGCCCACCGGTAACGGTACGCCGCTGAGCGTGTGCTGCAGCAAATCACTGTCGCCCCGCCACGACTGGATCTGCAGCGGTTTCTCCGCTTCGGCGGACTCCCAACGACCCCAGCGAACTCCGCCCCACGATGTCGTCCCGACCTGGTCTGGTGGAAAAAAAAGGATCGGTCGACCACTGCGTACGAACGACTCGAGGTGACGACCGAATTCGCCCTCGGGCAACGCACTTTGCCACAGCAGCAGCGAAGCCCGATTCCAGTCGAGTGCATCAAGTCGATCAGGCGACACGACTTCAGCCGAATACGACAACGTTGGCTCGACCGGTGAAATCGTCGCGATCTCCATCGGCCGCGACGATCGAACGTCGTCCGACACGATTACCGCATGCCGCTGAGGAAGATCGCCAAACACAAAGTAGAAACGATTGTCATGCAAGTTGGCGTCAGCCGGCAGTTCGACGTATCCCCAGCCGGTTCGAGTTTGATCGTCGAGCGCGAGCATGTGTCCCTGCAGCCGGTATTCGCTATCCGTCATTTCAATGTTCACGACCGAACGCGCTCCGTTGATCACCAACTCAAGTGGCACGTTCACCGCCGCCGACTCACCTGAAGGCCTCCTCACAACGATATCCAGGACCAGCTGCGCCGACTCGTTCAACGTGGCAACTCGACAGCGCTCGACCCATACGCTCAGGTTCTGGGGCGCCATGTTGGGGTAGGAAAGAATATAGAAACGTACCCCTTCCAGAGGGCGGAAATCTTCGCCCAGGCCAAGCCAACGGCCATCCTGCGTTTTCCAATCGCTCAGGCGCATGTCGGAGCAAATCCAAATGTCGGTGCGGCCCGTGTTATTGGCCACCACGTAGTCCAAGGCCGTTTGCAGCATGGCGGGTATGTCCGATGCGATGTCGGTGGCCGCCGTTGCGGGGAGCTGCAACAGCCTATCCGTCGAGTCGATGGGCCACGCGCGATTGTCGCCGTTCTCGATCAGCACGGCCTGCGCGGCCGTCCCCGTGGTCTGCAGGAATTGGGAAAGTTTCCGCAACGCGGCCACCTGTTTCGATTCCCCCGTCTCCAGGTCCTGCTGTTGCATGCTCGCCGAGCGATCCAGAATGATGATGGTCGTGTCGGGTGCGCCGCCCAACGCCAGACCCATCCGGCCGCTGGCTAAAGGCCGAGCCACTGCGAAGATCAACGTGGCAATTGCCAGCATCCGCATCGCCATGATCAACCAGTACCGCAGCCGCGCCATCCCACGCGTCATGCGTTTGGCGTCCAGCAGAAACATCATCGCGCCCCAGGAAACCGTCTGATGACGCTGCCTGTTGATCAAATGAATCAAGATGGGCAGTGCCATCAGCGGCAGAGCGGCGAGCAGGATTGGCTGAAGAAACGTCATTTGCTGTGCTTCACAAGACGGCCGTCCTGGGCAGGGAGGTCGCAAGAGTACCTGTATGCTGAGCCCAAACCTGCACATGGGCCATGCCGCCCATCAGCAACAGACCATTGCTCCAACTTTCCACGTGCGACACCAATGTTATCCACCTCCTCACCTCCTCACCTCCTCGCCCCCTCACCCCGGCGGGCCAACAGGAATCGAGCCAGCACGTCATCGTAGGGCTCATGCAGGCCGACACGATGGTAATCGACCATGGTGTCGCGAACGGCCTGATCCAGCTCCTGAAGATATCGCTGCAAGGAGCGGTGATATTGTCGCGCGATCACAGTCGGATCGGCCAACACCGGCGCGCCTCCCTCGAGGTCCAGAAATCGCATGGGACGATCAAACGAGAAATCGAGCTCGTTCTGTTCCAGCAGATGGAAGAGCGCGACGTCGTGTTGGCGGAAACGAAGGTGCTGAAAACAGCTGCGTAATTCGGGCGGGGGAGTGAACAGATCAGAGATAATGACGATCAAGGCTCGCTGCCGAACGCGTTCGGCAGCTTCGTGCAAGGCCTGTGGTAATCCCGTTACTCCCGCCGCCTCCATGCTGCCGATCTGATCCAATACGTGGCGCAGATGAGCGGCGTTTCGCTTGGGTGGAATCTCCCGCGTGAATGTCGCTCCGGCACAGTAGAGTCCCACCGCGTCGCCCTGTCGCGCTGCCAGATAGGCCAACGTACCAGCCAGCCGCCGGGCATAGTCCAGTTTCGTCAGCACGGCGTTTCCATATTGCATCGACCCGCTCGTATCGACCACCAGACACATCCGCAAGTTGGTGTCGGCCTCGAATTCCTTGATGAAGAAACGATCGCTGCGGGCATAGGCCCGCCAGTCCAGGCGACGTGTATCATCGCCGGGGACGTATTTGCGGTACTCAGAAAACTCCAGGCTGGATCCGCGAATGGGACTGCGATGCCGCCCCGACACGTTTCCCAACATGGGAAGGCGGGCGTCGAGCGGCAATGCTGCCAAACGCGCCAACACGCTCGGTTCCAGGTAATCACGGTGCACCTGTTCCGACACGGTCACAGTACCCTTTCAGTCGTAGTCTCGTCGTCACGGACACGCAGCATCTGGGAATCGAGATGCGGTCGATTTGGAAATGTCAGACAGATATTCCATGAATCACCTGCCGATCAGCTCGTTCCCGCTGCGGCACAACAGAATGCGTCACGTCGCTGACAGTTCTTCCACCAGTCGCCGGACCACGTCACGGCTGGTGATTCCCTCCGACTCGGCCGCAAACGTCGTGATGACGCGGTGCGTCAGCACGGGTTGCGCGACGGCAATCACATCTTCCAGGCCAACCATATAGCTACCACGCAGAGCCGCGCGGGCTTTGGCACCGAGCACAAGGTATTGCGCGGCACGCGGTCCGGCGCCCCAGCTGACCAAGGGCTTGAGCCAAGCCGGAGCTTCTTTACTCTTGGGGCGAGTCTGACGGGCCAGATCGGCTGCGAACTCGTAAATGTGCTCCGGTACCGGGACGCGGCGAACCAGGTCTTGAAACTCCATGACCTGCGGCCCGGTCAGCATCTGCTTAAGCGTGGGAAGGGCCAAACCGGTGGTGGTGCGGGCGATTTCGATTTCTTCACCCCGATCGGGATAGTCAACTTCGATCAGGAACATGAATCTGTCGAGCTGCGCTTCGGGTAGCGGGTACGTGCCTTCTTGCTCGATCGGATTCTGAGTCGCCAGGACAAAGAACGGTGGCTCCAAGCGATACGTCCGGCCGACAACAGTGACTTTGTGCTCTTGCATCGCTTCTAACATGGCTGCCTGTGTCTTGGCCGGGGCGCGGTTAATTTCGTCGGCCAACACGAGGTTGGCAAAGACCGGGCCTTTGACGAACTCAAACACTCGCTTCTGGCCCGGAGCTTCCTGCAGAATATCCGTGCCCGTGATGTCCATCGGCATCAGGTCTGGCGTAAACTGGATCCGGCTGAAGTTCAGCGACATCGTCTCCGCCAGACGGCTTACGAGCAAGGTCTTGGCCAGTCCGGGCACGCCCATCAACAAGGCGTGTCCACCGGCGAACAGACAAATCGACAGTTTTTCGATGACGTCGTGTTGGCCGATCACGATCCGTGCCAGTTCGCGGCGCAGCCGATCATAGACAGTTCGCAATTGGTCAATCGCTTCCACATCGTCCTGATGCAAGGAGCCGTGTGGCGGCGCTGCCGGCCGCAACGGTTCGCCACCTGGCGACTCCGTCCGGGACGCGTCGGGATAGGAAGATGCCTGTTCTTGATGATCACTCGCCATGGAAATCTAAGACTCTCAAGGTTGTGGGTGGCTGGCAGTTCGCTGCCCTGCATTTCTCGCATCGGCACGCCGTGTTCGGTTCAGAAAGCCGCTTCGCGTGCGGGAAGCGAGAGACGCTGGTGCGATCACGAGCCGGTGCTCCGGCATGAACGCTCGGCGGATTCTCCGCTGCCGACTCGCCCAGTTCTCGAAATCGCCCCTACTGGTTTGGCGGGGCGAACAATCGTCGCGACCTGACGGTGTCGTCATTTCAGGTGACCGTTGCTCTAACGCATCGCCGACCTCGGCGGATTGGCATCCCGACTCGCCGCCATTGTAGCACGGGCCGGGTCGGACCGCACGAATCCCACCAATGCCGTTTCTCGCCCGTCCGACCTGGGCAACGACGTACATGGTGCTGCAAGTAGAGGACATTACTCAAAGTGCAAACTTCCCCGCCCCCGCCAGCCGATCCAACGCCGGAAAAGACTGTGAAGTCGCCAAGACGCCCCGGAAGGAGATTCCGAACCCTTTCCGATGGTAAACGAGCCACAGATGATGTGGCTTAACCGGCTGCATGGACCGCGTGATTTACAGTTTGAGAATATTTCGTGGGGGGGCTTATACCATGCTCGCTCTCACCGGGCGGCAGTTGGCTGGGCTTCCCAGACACGTCATACTAGCGGTTGGATCACCACCTGGTGTCACAGCGTGTGACACCACTGCCCGCCACCATTTGATCGACTATCGCACCGGGCCGGCGTCCCGGTTTTGAGTAATGCCCGACAGTGTGCATTGGCCGAGCAAAGAGCTTTATGGCATCCGGCGAGGTTTTTCCTGTCGTTTCCGCCGCGCAGGTGCGGCTTGGGACCGGTATCGAGCTCCTCAGTTCGCATTGAGGAGCGATCATCGTACGGGCGGAAAATGATCAGGGTGGTGCTGGTCGTGAGCCGTGAGAAACCCGCAAAAAGACACTGAACTTTGTGGTACGACCGGCAGGCAAGTGCACCGTCAGGCGAACAGCAACCAATATTCTACCTGGACGCTGCGGCCGGAAGCCAAAGCCACGGGATTGAACTACTTGCCTATTACCTGAGAGGGAACGAGGTGACGAGATGAACAGATATGACCAGCAGAATCGACGCCAATTCCTGCGGGCCTCGGCCGCTTCGTTACTGGCGGGTCCGGCCGCAATTCCATGGATCCAGGCCTCGACGTGCGGCGACGACGCCCCGCGCGCAAGACAGACCGGTTTGGCATCGGGACGATCGGCATGCGGTACCAAGGCTCGGTAATCGCTGAGAAGGCGGCTCCCTATGGCGACATTCTGGCCATCTGCGACGTGGATCGGGAGATTGCCGAAAAGGCGCGCGAGCAATTCGGCGGTAAAGCAACACTCTACCAGGACTATCGCCGGTTGCTTGAGCGGCGGGATGTTGACGTGGTCACGATCGGAACACCCGATCACTGGCACACGGCCATGGTCATCGATGCGGTGCGGGCGGGAAAGGACGTGTACTGCGAAAAGCCGCTGACGCTAACCGTGGACGAGGGAAAACGTTTGGTCAAAGCGGTGCAGGAAACGCAGCGGGTCGTGCAAGTCGGATCGTGGCAGCGGAGCGACCATCGCTTTCGTCTGGCAGTAGAAATGGTCCGACAGGGACGTATCGGAAAACTGGAGCGAGTGGAAGTGGTCTTGGGTAAAAACGTTACCGGCGGGCCGTTTCACAGCGAAGCGCCGCCGCCAAATCTCAACTGGGATCTCTGGCAAGGGCAGACGCCGGACGTGCCCTATATCAAGGAACGTTCTCATTATACATTTCGCTGGTGGTATGAATACTCTGGCGGGCAAATGACCGATTGGGGGGCACACCATCTCGATATCGCTCAATGGGGAATCGGCGCGCTGCCGGTGGCCGCCGAGGGTCAGGCGAAGTTCCCAAGTGTGGAGAATGGCTACAACGTGGCCATCGACTACGACGCGAAATATCGGTATACCAACGGCGTCTCGATGACGGTCGCCGACACGGGACGCAATGGTGTCATGTTTATCGGATCGGAAGGGAGAATATTCGTGAACCGTGGCACCGTGTCGGGCCAGCCGGTCGAGGCCTTGAAGGACGATCCCTTGCCGCGCGAAGCATTCACGCTCTATGCAGGCGATAACCTTGATCGCCCCCCGCGGATGGGCAAGCTGGACGCCATTGTTAACCACATGGGGAACTTCTTCGACTGTGTGAAGACGCGACGTACACCACTTTCCGATGTCGTAAGCCAACACCAGAGCGTGACAACCTGCCACCTCGGCAACATCGCCATGCGCTCTGGGAAGACCACTGCAGTGGGATCCGCATTCTGAATTTTTCCGCGACGACGCCGAGGCCAACACGTGGCTGGCCCGGCCACAGCGCTCCGGATTTGAGTTGCCCGGCTAGTGCCTTGTCGACGAAGGATCCAACTTCACAGCCCGCGCCCAGGCTCCCCCGCAATTCACCCCCTCACCCTCTCGCCCCGATGGTTTTCAGACGTCACGTCGAACGTCGAATGAGAGCGGACAGAACCGGGTTGCGTCAGGCGACGTGGCACCACGGCACGCAGACTGGCGCCGACTCTCCACGCGCATCTCGCGTCCCACTGGCTTTCGACTTCATCCGCCAGGCTTCTTCATTGGAAGTTTGACGTTCGAAGTTCCCTCCGGCCCCGAAAGACGCTTTCCTTGCGCGAGGATGCCGGCCCGCTCCTCACACTTCATCACCCTCTCACCTCACTCGCCGGCCACCTCCAGGAGGTACCGAGCGAGTGAGGCGATGTCGCTGCGGGCAAGGAGCGGCCGATCGATTTTCAGAGGATCGTCGGTAATCACGGCCAGGATGGAGGGGTCTTGTTGCGCCATGGGAGGCGTCTCGTTTACGGCTCGCCACACCTCGACCTTGGGCGCATTGGTTTGTGAATGACCTTCTACCAGCACGATGTCGCAGTGGTGGAACATCGGAGCGATGGCGGCATATCGATCGGGCGAGTCGTGCTGGTGAATCGGCGCAAAGTAGAGGGCATTCATTCCAGGAGAAAGAATGCCCACCACGCTGGCCCCCGCTTGACGGTGCCGATGCGAGTCTTTGCCGGGCGTGTCGAGTTCATGTTGATGGTGGGTGTGCTTGACCGTTCCCACGCAGACACCTTGAGCCGTAAAGTACTGAACGAGTTGCACCAGAAGGGTCGTTTTGCCGCTGTTTTTTCTACCAATGATGTGGATTCGCTTCATGGTTCGTTTTCCTTCGTCGAGAGATGGCGAGGTCACCCCTCGGTCGTGTGGCGGCCGTGTTTCACCTGCTGATCAGTTGATCGGTTCATCAGGGCAGAGTCACGAGCGATTTCGCCGGCCCGGGCAGGTTACCGTCAGCTGCGCACCGGCGACGGACCGTGTTTCCGAGTCACTTTTCAGGACAACTTCTGGCGAAATGCGCAATTCGATGACATGTGTATGTCACCGTGGCGGCTTGCGGGGCTAAAATTTCTCGGAATATCTGCCCCGGGCTCGCAGAATCGCCTGATCGGATCTGGTGATCGTGGTATCTTGGCCCCAGTCACCTCGTGGGTGATGACCTTGGCGACACGCAGCAGGGCAAACCCTTCGCTTGGCGAAGGGGGCGAAGGGAAGCTGCGATGTTACAGACGATGGTTAGTTTAGTCGATGTGGATCGAACGGTCCACGTGCAGGTCCATGACGCCTTGGTGGATATCGCCCTGGCGGCGTTGAGCGCCGAACCGGTCACAGTCGACGAACTGGGGGCTGCCATGAGCCGGTTTGTGAACGCCTCGGTGGCCGATTACTTCCTGCAGCAGATGCAGGAGGGATTGGCAACCAGGTCCGTGGAAGGGGGTCACATGATCATTGACCTGACAGCGAAACTGCTGGTCAATGACACATCCATCCCCGAAATGCCCCGCTTGGGAAACGTTTTGGCGTGTGACGAACAGGACACGCTGGAGCAATGGCTTCCCTACCGGATTCCGGACGACTGGGAGATGATCTTTTCGACGCGCGATTGGGAGACGCGTGCCGCGGAGCGACGGGCGAGCTGCGCCGAACTGGAACGTGGACCCTCGTGCACTGCTCTACGGTGCGCTGGCTGCGTGTCTGGTCCACCGCTGGATCGAGAAAGCTGCCGAATCGGAGGAACCGACTCTGGAAATCCAGGACTGGTGGTTGCTGACCCCTCGCGAAGATCTGGGCAACAAGTCGCCCCGCGAGATGCTGTTGGCGAAACGCGAATTTATTGACGGGGATATTCAAGACCAGGGGCAGACTTGGACCATGACCGGACGCTGTCCGCCTGGCCTGGCACCGGCTTCGTATGCCTACCGTTGTGGCGGTTTCGGATCGCATGAGATCATTCTGTACCACGAACTGGTGGCGTACCTGCTGATGCACTGCGAGCGACGTATGCGTCCCGGAAGAGAGGTTGACGTGGCGGTGGAAACACGCCACCTGGAGCAACTGCAGCAGGAATGGCTGCACCAGCCGCAGGAAGAGCTTTACGACCAGAGTCCCGCGGCGCTGATTGCTCGGGAACGAAGCCGTTTACCCGCCGTGGTGCCCAAGGGGCATACGGGCGAGCACGACGATTGCCCCATCTGCCGCATGATGTTCGACAGCGGACAGCCGATGATCTGGCAACTGGATAACTTCATGCTTGAGCACCGTTTCGCCACCTCTTTCTTCGCCGACCGTAGCGAATGGGAACAGGCTCAACGCGAATGGGAGGAAATGAACCGTGATTGGGAGCAGCAGGCGAGTCAGCCACAGGAAAAGCAAGGTGCATCGAGTGACGACCAGCGCGTGTGGCAGCGGAGTCACACCAACATGCACTTCTTCGAAGAGATGCCACCGCTGGAAGCGTGCGGAGTGATGATGTTTTCGATCGGAGGGCATTTGGCCGAGCTGGTGCAGGACCTGAAGCCAACTGAAAATGCGACGGAGGTGATTCAGCTGCTGCACGAGCGGTTTGATGACTTGCGCGGCGTGTTGAAGGAGCAGGAAGATGTCTGGATGATCCAGAGTGCCGTGGGGGCTTTCGTGGAGTCCTTGAACGAGGTGTCAACGCTACGTAACGATCTCACCGCCAAATGTGCCGACCTGGAGGACAAGCTTGAATTCCTCTGCCGCCGTTATCAGGAGCATTTCGGCCAGGATCTGGAAGCGGCGCTGTAACGGGAAGCGGATGCTGGTCGAGATTGTGTCCATGTTGGTGGGATTGATTCGAGCGAACTCGAAGACGCGTATCGTGTGAGACTATGACGTCGATGCGCTGGGGAGAGCAGAGCAGGAGTATGATGCGAGATTGAGCATGTAGGTTGACGGTGCCAATGTGCGGTGTGATGCAGTCTTGGAGCGGAAATGCGTATCGCACCACCATGGGACGGCGTTCAAGCTGTGGACGTCGCGGCACTTGGGATGCACACACAGTGCGCGCAACTACCGTGTGCTCAAGCAACACTCGGCGGTGCAAGTGCAAGTGCAAGAGTAAGAATCCGTGCGCCGAAAGCCGTTCTTCGTGCATTTTTGGCGGGCCAGACTCACAGATATTCGCGGGGGAACTTCCACGGGGCTCGATATTCGGGCACGGCGAGCTTGGCGGCCTGGGCGTCGTCTACAATGCCGGCCGTGTGGGGGTCGACATGAATGTCTCGTCCCACTTGCATCGACAGGTTGGCCAGGTTCACGGCGAGATCGATCCGATAATGGTAGCCGACGTGACAACTCGGTTGCTCCCGCGTGCGCAGGCAATCGAGCCACTCACGTTCGTGTCCCGGTGAGGAGGGTATGGATTTTTCTGGCGGATCGAGGTTGGCCAACAGATCTCCTTCGGGAACGATCTTATGCATGCCGTAGTCGGCATAGAGCGTTCCGTTGACGCCATGGAAGTAGATGCCTAGTCGCCGAGCCGGCGCACCTGATCCGAAGTCAAAGGCATAGCTGTTAGCGAGGGCCATCGACCAGGTCAAAGTGGTGTGGGGGAATTCCCACACGACTTCCTGAGTGTCGGGAGCATCGCCGGCGTCCTGGATCGTGTAACGCCCCCCAGTGCAGCTGGTTCGCCGAGGCACACCGAGCTGCAACGCCCAGAAGGGAAGATCGATAATATGCGGTGCCATGCCGGGAGTCCAGCCGCCGCTGAAACGCATGAAGGAACAGTTCTCGTACGCACTGCGCGTCATTAATGGATTGAACGGGCCCATCGCGGCCGGACCAACCCAGAGATCCCAATCCAAACCGGCTGGCGGTTCGGTGTTGGGTGGGTTCCCTATTCCTTGGGCACCCTGGTTCATCACATTCATTGTCCGCCCGACAGTAATGTTCCCCAATCGACCGCTCTGAATCCACTCCACAACGCGTCGGTAGTTGTCGCCCGCGTGGATCTGGGTACCAATCTGGCTGATTCGACCATGACGCTCGACGGCGGTCTTGACTGCCAGTGTCTCGGCCACGTGCAACGTCATCGGCTTCTGCAGATAAATGTCCTTCCCCGCTTTGCAGGCTTCGACGGCCATCAGGCAGTGCCAATGCGGAGGCGTCGCGATGATCACCCCATCGAGATCGTCCTGCTGTAACAGTTCCCGAAAATCGTGGTATGGCTTGGCGGTCTTGTACTTGGCCAGCACCGGCTCACGCCGCTCTTTCCACACATCGCAAACGCCGGTCACGACCACGTCCGGATGTGCCGCACAGTTATCCAGGTTTCCGCGACCCATACCCCCCGCACCAATCAACCCGATTCGCAATCGGTCATTGGCTCCGGGCCGATTCGGCCCCGCCAGAACCGTGGCGGGCACGAAGTATGGGGCCGCGGCACCAAGCGCGCCTGCCATCGCCGTCTGCTGAATGAAACGCCGTCTCGTAACGTTGTTTGAAGGTCGCATGGTCGTGGGCTCCTGAGGTAGGACGAATCGATGCCACGTAAGGGTATGGTGTCGGCCATTTTCCCATTCAATGCGAACCGATGCAAGCCTGCCGGCCACGTTGACTGGGCGTGGGTGGCTCCATGTACCGGGACGATTTCCGCTCGATCTGAAAGAGGGCATTTCGCGGCACGATTCTTGCCGCCACCACGTCAAGAATAACCGTGCACCGCCGAGCTTCATGCGATTTGCTGTTCATCACTGCGAGCGTGACGCGACATACGTGAGCGCGGCGAACGGTCCCACACGGCGCAAGGCTGGCAGAGATTCGACACTGGGCAGCAGAAGTGCGCCAGCGAAAGCGAGCGCGTTGAAGGATATCGATTCAAAACACTCGTGGAGGCGGGGGACCAGCAACATCCAGTGACGTGTCACTAGCAGATTGTACGGCTGCGTCACCAACTCCTTCTCGCCCACGGGTAGCGCAATCCCGACATGACGCAGCATGTCGCGGTACACATCCAGTGAATGGGCAGCGCAATGTTCGATATTGTCGTCGGTGGGGTGCATGGTCCACCGAATCAAGGCGTGGGAAAACGGCAGGGCCGAGATCCGCTGGATCTTGCCTGGCGAAGCGTCCCCTGACTCGAAAAGAGGTTCCAGGGGCACCGATGGGGAGCCGACGCCCGACACCATTGGCAGTGGGATCAGCTGCAAGTGTTTATGTTCTTGGCTGGCGCTGAAGCTGTTCCCGAATTATAGAATCCCAGCGAATCAAATTCGCCAAGGCAGCGCCAGAGAGCCTGAAAATCACCGAGCGTCAGAAGGGTTTCCTGATGCTCGAAGTGCCGCGTGATGATCAGAAAGTGGAGATCGACGACATTGTACTTGTTCAGAATACAGACATGTGTGGAAGAGGCATCTGCCACATAGAGCGCCTGTTCATAGGGAAGAAACGGGTTGCGCGGGTCTTTGCCTGAGGGCTTGTTGCGGAGGTGGGACACCATCCGCACCAGGAACGGAATGCCGCGATCTTCGAGCAACAGAGCTTCGCTGTCGATTGACTGCAGCGCGCCGTCACGCAGCGCCTGCGCGGTCGTGGCGCGGAGACGATGTCGGAGCGTCCCTGGCTCGAATACAACGGTCTTGTGTTTCCCGGGCCCTTGCCGCGTCATGTGGTTTCCCGTCTGATCGCAATAGCGCGATTTCCCAGACGACATCGCTCGCCTGACGACGATGCGCGAAGGAAACGTAGTATCTTCCCTTGTCGGGCCCCAAAAGGGAATAGGTGGCCTGGCGCTGGGCACCCTGAGAGGCCTGATCGGTTCCAACGCTTGATTTGTGACCACGGCCGCGTCTCGGCCATCCCAACCTGGGATGCTCCCAAACAGCTTTCCAGTTGACGCCAGAGGCAACGCCGCTGGGGGTCGTTGGCTTCGTACTTGGAGCCGTCAGTTGCCGTCGATTTTCGCCTCCGGCTTTGGTGGCAGCGGACCCTCGCTCCCCGCCCCGGCGGCCGACCGGATATACAACTCGCGCGTGGGGAACGCGAACTCGATCCCGGCAGCGTTCAGTTCACGCTGAGCCGCCGTGTTCAGCTCGTGAATGGTCGCGAGACGATTTTCCAGATTGGGCAAGTAGCAGCGGAGGACGATATTCAGCGTGCTGTCTCCGAATTCCGCAAAGGTCACGTTCGGCGCGGGGTCGTCCAGCACAATCGGGTGCTGCCGGGCGATGTCGAGCAGAATCTGGCGTGCCAGATTCGGGTCGGTACCGTAGGCCACACCGACGGAAATCACGACCCGATTGATGGTGTTCGACAAGGTCCAGTTCAGCAGACTGCCGGTGATGAACTCCCGGTTCGGCACAATGAATTCCTGATGTTCCCAGTTCGTGACCGTCGTGGCACGCATGCGAATTCGAGACACAATGCCGGTCACGTCGCCGATCGTTACGATATCACCGACGCGAATCGGTTGTTCGAACAGCACGATCAGTCCAGACACGAAGTTGGCGAAGATCTCCTGCAACCCAAATCCCAGGCCGACGGAAACTGCCGCCACCAACCACTGATAGCTCGTCCACGGGACGCCAATCGAGCCAAATGCCAGGATCAAACCGAGGATGATAATGACATAGCGGCAAATGGTGATAATGGCGTAACGGTTGCCGGCATCGAGGGGAAGGCGCGACAACACCGCGATTTCCAGCAGGCCGGGGATGTTCTTCGTCGCCAACATCGTGGCCATCACGATGATACAGGCGACCACGAGGTGCTTGAGCGTAATCGTTGTCGCGTTCACGCCACTCGTTACCGTCCAGAGTTCAAAACGTTCGAGAAAGCTCAGCGCCGGAAGCACGTCGATCCAGATGATCCACAGCCCTCCCAACGCGGCAATCACCAGCAAGAATTGCAGCAGGCGGCGGCTCTGCTCGCCGATCGTCGTCAGGTCGGGTGTCCGTTCTTCCAGGGAGATCGACGCCAAAGTCGCCGCCATCTCACTCTGCCCGCTTGTCTGCGAGCGTCGCTGCTGGGCTCGCTCAATCGCCATGCGACGACGCACGACGATCAGCCAGCGTTTGAGCAGCGACAGCGTGACAGTCAGGACTTCCAGCAGGACAGCCGTCTCGAAGGAGCGTTGGATCAGACGCGTCACGGTGAAGTCATAACCGACGACCGCCAATGCCAAAAGTAAGCCGAGCAGCAACAGAGTTGTTGTATAGATCGTGCGACGGTAGCGATAAAACCGCGAGGCGGGATCCGCCGCCTCGACGGATCGGAATATAACGCCGCTCGGCTTCAACGTGCGATGCGCGAAGATCAAAACGGCCAGCAACACCCCCATGACAAACAACCGCGCCAAAGACACCTGAGAGCGGCTAATATCCAGAGTATCGCCGGACCGGCTACCAGCATCGTCGTACAGCATGGCCGCCGCAAACACCATCGGTACACTGGCCGCCATCATCCAGCGCAAGTTGCCGCGCAGCGACGTGCGAAATCCTGGTGCCCAATCGAAATGTGAGTCGGCCAGGCCGCGTGTGCGACAGACCTGTCGCAGAAACTCCGTCGCCGCATAGTAGACTCCGGCCGCCATCAAGCCCGTGCTCACCGCCTTGACGAAACTCGTGACGTCGGGCGAGACGGCCAGCCGCCACGAGATCCATAGAATCAGAGCGGGCCAGAGGGCCGTGATCAAAAGCGTCCAGAGTAAGGCCATCAGCGTCGGTAAGAAACTGCGGCAGCTTCCGCTCGCCGATCGTTCCCCCATTATCGTGACCGCCCGACGCAGGCGGGGCTGCACTGCCAACAACGCCAGCCAGGGGGCCAAAGTCAAGAGCCAGAGGAAGAGTTGTTGAAAAATGCTGTTCCAGAGAATTCGAATGGTCTTCGACCAGGACTCGCCGTCCACGAACCAACGTAATGCGGTCACGCTGTGGCGAAAATCGTCCGCCGCAATCGGCTCGGAACTGCGAATCCACAGGACCCGCTCGTCAATATACTTCTCATATTCCGCCACGGCTTTGAGCAGCTGTTGTTCCGTGCTTTCCAGATCGACGAGTTGCTCGAAATAGGCATCCTGGTTTTGCTGCAACGTCGCCAATAGATCCAGTCGCTTGTCGACCAGCTTGCGCACTTCTTGTGCAAACTTGTCACGCGTAATCCCCTGCGGCAAGGAAGCAATTCCGCGGACGAACGAGTCAACATAGTCGACGTCGGTCAACAGGCTTCGTTCCTCCGCTAAGTCAATGATCTCCAGCTGCACCGCCCGGATAGTCTCCTCCCGCACGCGGCTGTTCCGGCGGTACTTGCTGACGTCGGGCAGAGCAGAATCTTCCTTCCGCAACAACATGCCGATAGCGTAGTTCAAACCGACGCGATCCACTTTCTCTTTGGTGACCTTGAACTGCTGCTCGGTCTTATTCAGCAGCTCGCGCGACCTGTCTAGATCCAGGTTGACGCCACGGATCTTCTCCGCCAGGTCGCTGCTGCGTTGCGCCAGTTCGCTGTTGCGCATCGCGAGTGGGTGCAACGCACCGGTGGTCCTTTCGGCTTCCATGCGGGCATTGATCGCTTGTTGTTCCACTTCCTGCGTCCGTCGCTCTTCCACCTTCTCACGCCAGAGGGTGACGCGCTTTTCTACCAGCGAAGCATTGCGTTGGGCCAGGTCACGTTCGACAGGCAGCAGCTCGGAGGTGGCCGTGTACGCAGCCAGCTCCTGTTCGTAGAGCTTGATCTCTTCATCGGCGGCAAGGATCTTGGCCTGCAGCCGCGTCCGTAGTGCGATTGTCTTGGGATCCGTGCCTGCCGGCACGGCAGCCAGCTCCGCTGCCAGTTTCTGACGCGCGTCCCGCAAGCCTTGTATCTTGCCCG
Organism: uncultured Planctomycetota bacterium; assembly: GCA_963700575.1. Taxonomy (GTDB): domain Bacteria; phylum Planctomycetota; class Planctomycetia; order Pirellulales; family Pirellulaceae; genus JAJRVM01. Next base: position 264,714 of record CAVOYC010000014.1, read on the forward strand.
GTATCTCCACGCGGCGCGCCTGTCGTCGGCCGGGTTCCGCTTCCAGTTGCTCCCTCTGCCGCTTCGCTTCGGCGAGCTTCTCCACTTCCACGTTCCGCAGCTCTTCGAGCTTTGCCTGCGTGGCGTCGGGCGGAACGTCGATGGTGACCGTGCTGCCCATCGCCGACATCTGGAACTTAGCCGCTTGCAGGCGTTCTCCCGCGTTTTTGGCCATGTCGGCGAAACTCGCCGCTTGCTTCTGAAACGTGCTGGCTGAATTCAGGTCGCGAATGGCTTCCTGGTACACGCCGCGCAATTCCTCCCGCGCCGCGTCATCGAGGTTCGCAATCCCATCAACTTCCTTCAATTGCCGCTCGACGGATTCGAGCGTCACCTGGTTGGCCGCGGCAGGCACCGGCGGTTGCTCGGCCGGAGCCGCTGGCTCCTGCGCGTGTCCCGCTGAAATCACCGCCGCCAGCACGAATAACCAGCTGCTGGAAATCAAGAGTTGGTGGAACCCTGCAGCAGCCGAACAGGTCGCCCGACCGCCAAGTGAATCAGATCGCGATCCTCTCCGATCCGCTGACGTGCTCCCCTTTCGGAAAATGGTCGCGACCGGCGCACACAGCGCGTTGTGAGACTCAAAGATCCAGCTCATAGTACTCTTCCATGTGCGTTCCACAGGGTACCCCGCTCGCAGCAGCCCGATGCAGCACGGCGTCTCGCCAGGGCCGCCAAAGTGGGCTCCGGAATACGGAGGACTTCCCACACTTACCCCCCCAATGAAGAAAACCCTGTTCGCGGTAGGCACCGTCCGTAACTTGTTTTATCGGTAAATTTTAGCCTCGGCGGACTGCCCATGGGGGGGAGGTCGCGGGCCGCGCCTGTTTGCCACCGTGCAGTCCGTGTAGTGTACCGCATCACACGAGCGGCGAAATGGGCGACTGGCGGGCCGGTCGGCATTACCCCCTTCGCGAGTGGAATACTTGCTGCCAAAACGTGGTGTGGTTGGGCCCGAAGTGGCCGCTGCCGGCGGGCACGGCTTCCGTTTCAACCGCAGTGACCCGTGCGAATTCCCCGTGCACACACCCTCCAGGAAGGTATCGACGGTGCCTCTGGCAAAGGATTTTCTTGCCTTGAGGGTCCGCCAAGGATATTCTTTCCATTGATGAATGGGTGCGGCGGTCGGGCCGCCCACCTGGTGCGGGCTTGTGCTTGGGCGTAGCTGGGTCGCCTTACGAGTTGGGCAATCGTGTGGAGAAACCGCGAGTTTGCCACTCGGTTGAACGTGAGGAACCCTCCACGCGGCTTGCGGTACCAGCTAGTGCGTGTCGGCGTACGAGCGGTTTTGGGTGCCTGCGGTTTCATCTCGGAGTCGGATGTCGGGTCGAGCTGGGCGGTCAAACCGCTGACCCTCACCGAGCGAACGCTCGGACACCATTGGCTTGCTCTCGTTGGTCGCGAGATTTCGCCAGTCAGGGCAAGCAGTCACCATCTGGTGGAACAGGCTGGTGCGAAGTCTGTTTTGCGATACGGTGTTCGGGGTCATCGAGGGCTGGCTATTGATCGATGTGCAAGTGCGCACCCGTTCTAGCGCTGAGCTCCTCGCCACTCAACCCCACTCAGAGACATATTTCACAGCGAGACCAGATTGCGCTGAGCACGGCTGATGGGGTCCCCATGTCAGGGGCGGCATGCAGGGAGCACCATCGCTAGGCAGGTGACCTTCGTTTTACGAGTTCGGTCGTGCGACGGCGTGGTATGAACTGAGTCGCTGGAAGCGATTCAACCATTCTCATCATCTTTAGCGAGGCGGGTGGTGTCATGAGTCAGACCATCGAGTTGTCTAAGCGAAGCGAAGAGACTGACGGCGTAGGTCGCGAAGTGCCGGCGGTGGAGAGAGTCGAATCGAAATACGAGTATCCCGGTATCCCGGTCACTTGCGACGGTGCGGAGGCTGTGGTCCACGTCGAGACAAATATTTCACAGGGATCTGGTGCCTATCCCATTACCAGTTCGACGACCATGGGTGCCGGATTCAACATTGCCGCGAACAACGGACGACCGAACCTGTGGGGAGATTCGCTGGTATTTTTCGAGCCCGAAAGTGAACATTCGGCGGCATCGTTTTGCGAAGGGTTCGCCTTGGCGGGTGGACGTGTGACCAACTTCACTTCCGGCCAGGGCCTGGTGTTGATGAAGGAGGTTCTGTACACGATTTCGGGCAAGCGGTTGCCGGTGGTGTTCAATATCGGGGCTCGAGCTTTGACGAGTCACTCGTTGAACGTGCATGCGGGGCACGATGATGTGATGAGCGTTGCCGATTGCGGTTGGGGAATTCTGTTTGCCCGCAATGCTCAGGAGGCGGGCGACCTTTGCCTGATCGCCCGTCGCGCGGCGGAATCATCTGCCACGCCCTTTCTCAACGTACAAGATGGATTCTTGACGACCCATACGGTGGAGACGGTGCGGCTTCTCGAGACGGAGTTGATGAAAGAGTTTGTCGGTTCTCCGGGAGAGAAGTTACAGAACTTGATGGATCCGACCTCACCCGTGATGTCGGGCGTGGTCCAGAACCAGGATTCATACATGAAAGGGAAGGTCGCCCAGCGTTGGTACTACGATCGAGTGGCGCCGGCGCTGTCCGAGGCCTTTGAACTGTTCCATCAGAAGACGGGCCGCAAGTACGACTATGTGTTGCCCTACCGATGCGAGGATGCCGAGTACGTATTGGTCGGCATGGGCAGCTATATGGAGACGGCCGAAGTAACCGTTGATTACCTGCGTGACAAGCTGGACATCAAGGCGGGGTGTCTGACGATCTGCTGCTTCCGGCCGTTTCCGATGCATGAGATCGTGAATGCCACGAGGCACTGCCAGGCGATCACCGTGTTCGAGCGGATGGACGATCCCCTTTCGACCACCGGCAATCACTTGACGCGGGAAGTAAAATCGGCGTTCTGCGACGCCATGAACGGCCAGATGGGACACACGCGGATTGAGCGACTGCCGAAGATTTATCATGCCGCGGCGGGGCTCGGCAGCCGAGATGTGCGACCCAGCGATATTATTGCCGCCTTCCAGAACATGGCGCAAGGACAGCGGGATTTCTTCTGCGTGGGGGTCGAACATGAACTGACCTTGCACGGCACGGAAGATCCCGATCTGCGGCCTTCGGGAGGGTTTTCCATGCGGGGGCACAGTGTGGGAGGTTTCGGGTCGGTGACGACCAACAAGGTAATTGCCACCATCGCCGGCGACGTGTTTGGCAAAGATGTCCAGGCCTATCCGAAATATGGTTCGGAAAAGAAGGGGTTGCCGACAACCTATTACCTGACCGTGGCGGACGCGCACATTTGCACGCACAGCGAATTGGAGCACGTCGACCTGGTGATCCTGAATGATGTCAACGCGCTCTTCAGTGGAAATCCGTTGAAAGGCCTGGTCGCCGGAGGTGCCATCTTCATGCAATCGCCGCTGCAGACTCCGACCGACGTCTGGCGTCATCTTCCGGCCCACCATCGGCGCACCATTCGGGACCAGGAGATCCACGTCTACTATGCCGACACCGTTCGCATTGCACGCGAAGTTGCTTCGGAGCCGGACCTGCAAATGCGGATGCAAGGCATCGTCACGTTGGGGGCATTCCTGAAATTAACCCCCTACGCCACCGAGAGTGGCGTTTCGGACGACGACGTGCTGCGCGGTGTGGAGAAAGCGTTGCGCAAGTATTTCGGCAAACGGGGAGAGCAGGTTGTGCAAGATAACCTGACTTGTGTCAAACGTGGGTTTCAGGAAATGAAAGAAATCCCGCCGGACGTGATTCAGGCAAAATGAAACGAGGCCAATCTTTCACAAAATAGCGGGTGAGGATATACAGATGGCAACCGCGGACTCTGTCAAATCGATGAACGAGCCGAATGATCGTGATCCGTTCAACAACAACTCGTACGGCACGTTAGTTGATTCCGGCTATACGCCGGCGAACGTGAAGATCCTGGATGTCGATCAATTCAACGACCGCGTGATACACGCGTACGAATCGGGAACGGCCGAAAAGGGACTCGTCGCCGATCTGCCGATGGCACGATCACTGATCCCGGTCGGTACGGCCGCGCTGCGTGATTTCAGTTACGTGGCGCCGGAGATCCCCGAGTACATTCCGGAGAACTGCACCGGGTGCATGGAATGCGTCACGCTTTGTCCTGACACGGCCATTTTGGGAAAAGTGACCGGGGAGGGTGATTGGCGGAAGAAGATCGATTCCATTGCGGATCCCGCCGATCGTGACATGTTTGAACGCCAGTGGTCGCAGCCGCGCAAATACTATGATGGGCCGAAAAAGAAACTCGGTGAAGGTGGCAAGTTCACCATCATCATTGATCCGAGCAAGTGCAAGGGATGTGCCGAGTGCGTGACGGTTTGCGGTGACGATGCCCTGAAGATGATCGAGAAGAATGACGACTTGATTCGTGACATTCGCAAGAGCCATCGGCTGTTCAAGGAGTTCGGGCCGTCCGACGAGCGGTTTGTCAACGATAATCTGCTGATCGATATCATGCTCAAGGAGCAGTCGCACGTCTATGTGGGTGGCGCGGGGAGCTGTGCCGGGTGTGGCGAAGGGACGCGCATTGCGCATGCTCTGCGCCGCGACTGGTGCCAGGTATGGTAACGACTGGGGCATCCTGGCGGCCACCGGATGCAACACGGTCTACACGTCGACCTATCCATACAACCCGTATCTCGTGCCGTGGAGCAATTCGCTGTTCGAGAATGTGGCCACGTTCGCGGCGGGAGTCCGCATGCGGTGGGATCAGATGGGCTGGAGCGACAAGCCGATCTGGTGCATCGGAGGTGATGGAGCCATGTTTGACATTGGCTTCCAGGCCCTCTCGCGGATGCTGGCGGCCGGGTTGAATATTAAGGTCTTTGTGCTCGATACGCAGGTCTACTCCAACACGGGTGGCCAGGCATCCACCAGTTCCTATACCGGACAGAATGCCAAGATGAGCGTGCACGGCACGAAGATCCAGGGCAAACAGGAACGGCGCAAGGAAATTGCTCAAATCGCCATGATGCACCCGCGCACCTATGTGGCTCAAACCACCTGTGCGCACGTCAACCACTTCTATCGCAGTGTGCTCGGGGCCATGGAATTCGATGGACCGGCCGTGGTCTGTCTGCTATACGACTTGTCAGCCAGAACATGGTGTGGCCGACAATATGGCCACGGACCAGGCACGACTGGCCGTCGACTACGCGGGCTTTTCCCTTGTTGATCCATGATCCTACAGAAAGGCGATACGATCCGCGAACGTCTTTCTTTGCAGGGCAATCCAGCCGCGTCCGAAGATTGGTGGACCAATCCGAAAACGGGCAAGCGTGTGGACTTCATCGACTTCGCGCGGAGCGAAGGACGGTTTGTCAAGCATTTTGACAAGCAGGGAAATCCCAGCGAACTGCTGCTCAAGACCAACCAGGATCGACTGGAAAACTGGCGGCTGTTGCAGGAGCTGGCGGGCTTGTTCGACAAAGGCTCGCCGGCCACACCGAGTGTCAAAGCTACGAGTGCCGGCAACGGACACGCGAAGCCGCTGAAGGTCGGAGCTCGGATCCAATACAACGATGGAAATCGCTGGCTCGATGGAGTTGTCGAGTCGATCAACCCGGCCCGCCTGGCGCTGGAGGATGACACGGAAATCCGTGTGACCGCCGACATCTTCACGCAAGCGGTGGCCGCCGGGATCGTCAGGGCCCACTGATGGCCTGAGCATGTGACGTTGATTTCGACGCGAGTTAGCCGAAACACACCGCTACGAAGCGGGGTATCTTGCGGGCACCGGTTTTCCAACGGGCATCCGCGTGCCTCTCAATCCATTCGATCTTCCAACCATGGGATTCCTGCGCACAATTTTCTTGATATTTCCCTGGGTGTCGCGTTGCTCTCCGCAACACCTCCAGCGTACGATAGTGGGCCTGTCGCGCGGCGACTTGTCGGTTCATAACTTGTGTGCGGAGGCAGCAGTCGTGTGGATGAAGAATAGAACGTTTCAGCGACTCGGCGGTGGGGTCTTGGAACAATTCGGGCTGCGTCTCTGGTCGCGATTGCAGTTCAGCGCCTTGCAGGGGCGAAAGGACCCTCAGGTTGTGGCCCTGCTGCGGGAAATACACCGGGAAAAGCGTTCCTTGCTGAGTGCCTTCGAGCAGTATTTGGTTTACGCTTTGGCTCGAGCCCAGCGGTCACTTCCGGGCGCTATGGCGGAGGTGGGAGTGTACCGCGGCGCTTCAGCCAGGCTAATCTGTGAAATCAAGGGCGACAAAGCACTGCATCTGTTTGACACGTTCGCCGGTCTGCCGCCGGCCACGGAGCATGATCGTGCCATCCACCGCACGGGTCAATACGCCTGCTCTCTGGAGACCGTGCAGGCCTATTTGGCGAAGTATGACCACGTGCATTATCATCCGGGGCTCTTTCCCGATTCGACCGCAGGGATCAGTGAGCAGCAGTACTGCTTCGCTCATTTCGACGTCGATCTCTATGCGAGCACGCTGGCCTGTCTGGAGTATTTCTACCCGCGGGTGGTTCCGGGGGGGATCATGCTTTCGCACGACTACGGTATTTTGGCCGGCGTGGAACAAGCATTCCAGGAGTTCTTCGCCGACAAGCCGGAGGAGATCATCGAGCAGCCGACGACACAATGCATGGTCGTTAAACAGTGAGCAGCCGCAGCTGCATAGGCCATACAGGGCTGCAAGGACGCCGCATAACGGACCGTCGACACCGGTTCGCACTGCGTGTCAACGTGCCACTCAGCTCAATCACAACGGATTCTCCCAACCTTGGATTCCTGCACTCGCTGTCAGCCGCAGGCAGTATCCATCCGATCTGCAGCCAGCTGGGCACCTTGAAACTTCCTCACGCCACGGCACGCACCGCCTGACGATCACGCAACAGAGTGGCAACGATTTGCTGAGCGTCATGGCGGTGACGCCAGTGCTCGGCAAACTGGTGTGCGGTATGCCGGTAGTGTTGGAAATGCTCTCGCATGTTGCAGACCAACGCCGGCACCTGGTCCACATCGGAAAAGATCAGTCCGACACTGCCGGCGGGGTACGTTCGCGTCGTGTCGCCCGGCGTGGGCAAGTACGAAAGGGTGGTGCCTTCGACCGCAATCAACGCATCATCGTAAGCGTTTCGCAACCGCAATCGCACGCGCGATGTGCCCTCGGCGAGATGCAGCAGCGTGGAGACAGAGCTGCCGACCGAACGTGGTGAAAGGATCACTTCCGCAGCTGACCCGGCCGCCTGAAACGGCTGATCAACCGGCTTGACAACTTGCTCAGCGCGGAGGTGAATGTAGGTGCCGGGTTGCGATTCCGCGTGCCAACGCAGGGATACCAATAAGGCGGCAGCGTCCAGAGGCACGTGGATTTCACAGTGTGCTTCATGCAGTGGGCCGCCAAACAGTAAACGCGGGCGGTCGTCGTCCAGATGCTGCAAATCACTTGAGCAGTGCCAACCGACCTGTTCCACAGACCCTGCTAATAAACCTGTCGCCTCTCTGGCAAGATGTTCCAAGTGCGTGTAGATCGACTCGGCTATCTGGTCTGCCAGCCAGGAACCGGCCGGCACAAGCACCGGCACTCCGGCCGCCAGCATCTCGACCAGCACGCCGCTGCAACGCGTGTAGTACGCACGATCGTCGTGCAGAAACAGAGCCACGTCGGATTGTCGGATCAGATCAAGGTACGCCTCCCGCGTCAACGGATGCCTGAGCCACACCATCTTCTCGCGACTCGTGGCAGGCAAGTGCGAGTGAAAACGCAAAGAGGTCGCGGCGTATGCTGGTAACATGCACCGTGCCTGCCGGCGATTGGTCTGCACCACCAGCTGAATCTGTCCCGATTCCAACTCTGATTGCCAAAGCCCCGCAACCAATCTGCTGGCCCACGCTTTCCCCTTCTCGCGTCGCAGGAAGCCCGCGCACGTGAGTCGCAGCGGACGCGACCCATTGTCGGTCAGCATGTGGGCCAACGCACGATTGTCAACTGGAAACGGCAACACGTCGAAACGCGTGGCGGTCAGCCGATTGAACTGCTCTGCCAGCTTCTGCGTGGTAGCATAAAACCGCAGTTGGCCCGCCGGTACGTTCTCGACCAGATAGTGCAACTGACGCTCGATCTTGTGTTCCTTTTCCGACTGCATCGAATACTCTGGTTCGCGTCCCTCCAGAAAACCGTAATGAAACAAGGCGTGCCAGACAACATTGGGAGGCGGTGAGAGTGTTTGCAGGAACCGAATGACCCCCAATAAATCAAACAGCGAAGTTGTGGGGATGAAAACCTGGTCTCCGTCACGCAGACCGATATGCTGTTCCATGCGCCTGCAAGCGGCTGCAAATCGGACGATTCGACGTCGCATCTGACGGTGTGCCAGACGTTGCCGCACCTGTTTCCAGAAAGCCCACAGGGAACGCCCGCCGGCGACTTCGTCCGCCGCGGGAACCTCGGCAAAAAGGGAGGCTGCCTCGTCATCGAGAGGGTACTGGGATTGACAATCGTACGATTCATCCGGAAAGAGCGCGAAACACCTGCCAGTGCTCGGGCAGCAGGTCCTGCTGTGAAAACCGTCGATGGGTCACCAGTACCGGTTGGTAGCCCCGGGAATCGGCGGCCCGCAGGATCTGAGTCGCTTGCTCGTAGTGGTGACCGCCAACACGGGTCAGCGAATGATCGAGAACCACGAAACGGACCATGGCACAGGCCGTCCTGGAGGTTTGGGTAATTTACAGGCGGTGCGAGCGAGTTGCCCGGGATGCGGGATGGTAAGAAGCCACGCAGTCAGCGTCAACCTCAGTTGAACGGCACGATGAGAGTTGGGAAGGCTTGCACTTGCAGTAATTAATGTTGCCGTGGCGGAGATCTTCGTCTACTCTTCCCGCCGCCGGCCCACGTCGGTCCCGCACGGTATGCGGGGGCGGGGGGGAGGCCGTTGGTCTGGCCGGGCATCGAGGAGTACCGGGCGCGTGGCGAAAAGGTCGTCAACGCAGGTCGCACAGAACGCTTGAAGGAGATAAGGGCAGCCATGGCGGGCGAATCTCAATCGGGAACCCACGTGCGTCGAATACTGCTCGAGTGCACGGACACCTATTTCACCGAATGGAACACGGGCATTCAGCGCAGTGGTGCGCAATGTCGCCGCTGAGAGCCTCAAGCTGCGCGGCGAATTGGGAGTGGAATGCAAGGCGATTGTCCGGATTGGAGACCGTTTCCTGGCTTTGCCCTGGAAACCGCTCATCGCCCGCTCGAAACCTGACTGGCTGGACACGCTGAAGCAGATCTGGCCCCACCATGAATTCTGGCAGCAGAATATGACGTTGCGGTTCTTGCACTGGGTGGGAATTCGATTGCGAAAACTGCTCTACCCTCGCTCGATCATGCGCAAACTGGCCTATTGGCGTTGGTCACTTCGGGGCGAGAAAGTGGTACCTGGTGCGGGCGACACCCTCGTACTGCTTGATGCCTGGTGGAATCGCAACATTTGGCCGACCGTCGCGCAAGCCAGACTGGATGGGGCCTCGATCGGTGTGGTCATGTACGATCTGTTGCCGGTCACTCGCCCGGAGTTTTTCAAATCGAATGTCAAAGAACCGTTTACGGCCTCCCTGAAATTGGCTTTAGAGCAAGGAGACTATTTCATCGCGATTTCACGGTCCGTACGTGATCAACTCCGCGATTATGCGCGCCAGCACGGACCGGAACGACTGCAGCACGACGCCGCATTCACTTCTTTTCGACTGGGCGCACTCGCTTGATATGGTCTCACGCAAGGCTGCGGTCAGGCAAACATTGCGCAACGCGGTTGGACTTGCTGCCGCCGGCAACCAGGCCGCCGAGAATTCAGGTGCCGGACGTCCCTACTTGACGGTGGGAACGATTGAACCACGCAAGAATCATGTCCTTCTGGTCGACGCCTTCGAACGCATCTGGCAGCGGCATTCCGATGCACGCCTGCTGATTGTCGGGCGTGTGGGTTGGCTGTGTGAGTCGCTGGTCCAGCGAATTCGCCGGCACCCGCAGTACCAACGCTCGCTGTTCATGTTCAACGACCTGTCCGATTCCGAATTGGAGTTCTGCTACCAGCATGCGAAAGCGTTCCTCTTTCCTTCACATGCCGAAGGGTTCGGCTTGCCGGTGGTGGAGGCGTTGCAGCATGGTCTGCCGGTGCTGGCCAGCGACATACCAATTCACCGAGAAGTAGGCCAGGATTTCTGCACCTACTTCAACCGTGAGACCCCCGATGAACTTGTACGACTGATCAGCGACATCGAACAGACCGGCCAGTTTCCCGCCGTGCGCAGACCCGACCAGTTCGCGCTTCCCGGATTGGTCTGCCAGCACTCGAGAGTTCCTCGGCAAGTGCCTGCAGGCATGCCAAGGGCAACTTGACGCACCACCAAGTTCGCGGCAGGCTGCCTGACGTTCGTGGCCGTGTTCGATGCATCACGTGGCCGAACTTGCCAAGTTATCAGGCGTGATGGGGAGATTCACTCGAGAGGCCGGTCGTGTCTCACTGCTCGGGCCGTTGGTGGGACAGCAGCCACGCGTAGACTTCCGGATTGGCGTACGTCGGCGACCACGAATTGTGATCCACACCGGGATAGACGGTGAGTTTGACGTCGCCGCCTGCCGCCTTGACCGCATCGACCATTTGCTGGCTGGCGCTGAGCGGGACCGTCTTGTCTTGGTCGCCGTGGAAAGCCCAGATCGGGACGATCTTCATGTGGGCGGCTTTCGCCGGGTCACCTCCGCCGCAGATGGGAACTGCCGCCGCAAACAGCTTGGGGTGCTTGGCCAATAAGTCCCACGTCGCGTAGCCTCCCATGCTCAGACCGGTGATATACATGCGTCGCTTGTCGATCTTCAACGTACCTGCCACGTGGTCGGTCAATTGGGCGATCAGATCGACATCCCACCGCACGCCGCGCGGACACTGAGGTGAGACCAACACGAACGGGAAATCGGTTTTGTCTTGTACAATCTTCGGTGGGCCCCACTTCTTAACGAGTTCCAGGTCCCGGCCTCGCTCGCCTGCGCCGTGCAAGAAACCATCAGGGGCAGCGATGCTTTATTTTCATAGTCCGCTGGCAGAAAGAGCCAGTAATGGATCGTCTTTGCCTCTGCCGCGTCCGCTCGGACGCCTTTGACCGACAGTTCGCAGGCCACTTGTTTTCCGGGAATCGGCTCATCGCCTCTCATTTGAGAGACCACGCTCAATGCCACGAAAACCGCCGACGTAACGACGCCATATCGCATGGTGTTCATCTCCGATTGTCTGGTACCAGTAGTTCATATCAGATCGTGGGGAGGGATCGCTTCGATCCACAGCGACCAACGCTGCTCAAGTTGTAACACGACTTCGCTCGCCTGACCAGCAATTGACGCCAGATGGTGGTTGCCAGGACGGCCGCGTCCGGCTCGCCCTCTGCCACCAAACATATCCGGCGCGCCTGGCTCGGGGTGTCCACCTGTGGTCGAGCCCGGTTCCGTGAATTCTCCCATCCGCGGGTCGTGACACTGCTTGATTTGAGCAAGACACAGGTAGATGATGGTGCGTGGCGGACTGCGCCGCAACAGGCCGGGCGGAAGTCTGAACGCAAGTTGACGCGTTGTGTGAGCGCAGGTCGGGAGGAGTTCGAGGGGCTGGTCGCGGCACGAAGGACACGAGGCACCATGACAGACGAACACGATGCCGCAGATCGTCCCGCCCTTGATGCTGAGTTGATATCGGACGAACACCGGGAGTCGTCGAACCGCTCCAAGTACAAGGTGGTCCGCGCCGGATGGATCACGTGCATTGTTGGCTTGATCGTCACGTTAGCTGGTGCGCGGCAGCTGGCGACGGGGGGAGACGCATTCAGCGCGACAGCGCGCACGATCCACTCCACCGGCTTAGTGATAATGCTCGCGGGATTCGGGATAGCACTGCTGGGATATCGCCTCCCGTGGCTGGTCGCCGTGACGCGCTCACTCAGTTCTTCCGTCGGGCGCCGCGCCGCGCTGACCACGAACGCCGCCAATCGATCGTCAGGCACGCGGCACTTATCACAGGTAACGATGGCGATTCTGCTCTCCTTCTGCGGATGGTGCATCTTGTCCCTGATCTTGATCTGGCTGGGTCCCTCTTCGCTGGTCGGCTTGTATATTTGCCTGATGACGTTCTTCTTGACTTCCGCCACGATCGTGGTCATCGCCAACGGTAGTCCGTTGCAGCGCAGCGTTTGGCATTGGCGCCCTGATTCCCCTGCTTTTCGTATTGCTCCAATTATGGTTGGGATTTTTTTCGGCCTGGAGTTCGTTCGGCTGGCGACGATCCGGCTACTCTGGCCGGGGTTGGGATTCGATCGAAGCGCAACTGGAAATGCTGTGGGAGATGTTGGAGGGGATTGGTCTCAGCGGACGTGTGTTTGTCACATTGATGGGATTCACCGCGACTGCTGACCGGCATCCTGACGATGGCCGTCCGTATCGTCCTGTATCAGCTAAACGAATCACCGTTATCTCAAGAATCACCGTTATCACAGACCGAAGAGGCGGACAGATGAAGCGACTCATCAATGTGCCGGTTGCGTTGAGCGTTTGTTTGATTGCAGCCAATGCACTTGCCCAGCGAAAGCTTCCAGTAATTCCTCCTCCCGACCAGCGTATGCGTGTGGTCATCGACACCGACGCAGCCTGCGAAATCGATGATCTGTATGCCATCGCCTTGGCGGTGTTGTGCCCACAGCGATTGGAAATCGAAGGCTTTGTGGCGGCCCACTTTGGTGATGCCGGTGGTCCAGACGGTGTCGAGAAGTCATTTGAGCGGATCCATCAGGTCTTGCAGTCGGCCGGCATGGAAGGCGCATTTCCGGTCAAAATGGGCTCCCACCCGTTTCGCTACAGCAGCCAGCCTGTGGAATCGGAAGGGGTGGACTTTTTGATCGAGCATGCCCTGGCCTCGCCGCCGGATCGTCCGCTGTGGGTGGTTTCGTTGGGAGCTTGCACGAATGTGGCGGCGGCCTATCTGAAACGACCTGAAATCAAAGATCACGTGGTGGTTTTCTGGCACGGGCGCACTCAGTGGCCGGAAAAGTGCTGGAATTTCAACGCCTACAACGATCTGAAGGCAGTCCGAATTCTTTTCACCTCCGAGTTGCCACTCGTTCTGTTCGACACGGGGACACATCTGACCTGCCCCATGCAGGAATCGCAACGGCGCATCAATCCGCTCGGCCCTTTGGGCAAGTTCCTGCACGAATGCCGATACCAAAACGAGCATTTCCAGTCGCCCAAGAAGGGTTTCTTTGACTTGGGCGATATCGCAGCCCTGGTGGATCCGACACTGGTCAAGCAAGAGGTCGTCAACGCCCCAGGAGTGAACTGGGATATGCTCTACACTCGCCACAAGACGCACGGCAAGATTCTGCGATTGAGCGACGTTGATCGAGACGGGACTTTCGCACTGCTGTATCAACGTCTGGAAGCCACGTATCCGCGTTGAGGCGGTCCGGACCATATGTCATTGGTCATTGGCTTGCCGATTTGCAGGGCAGCTTGTAGGATCATGGGTGTCGCTAAGGATCGGCGAAGCAATAACTGGCAGATTTTTTCTTGATCCGCTCCGCAGCGCTGCGCTGCGCGGCGGGGGAGACGAGACAATACGACAGTTATTGCTTCGTCGATCCTAAGGTTGCCGGGCCGTCCTGGCATTGGCGGCGGCACACGAGCCTGTCGAAGGCACGGCCCCCGTATTCGTGGGACCGACGCCCCTCGGCGGCAGATGGCCATCCTTCCTAGGGGCCCAGCCACGCGGCATCCGCCGCGAGGCGACGTTTCAGGCCGAGCTTGAGCGGCGAGCTTCTCCACCGCTGGCAGACCTGTCGGAGTCCATTTTTTCGAAGAAGATGTTTCGACGTGACCAAACGTGTCATGTGTGCAACCGATGATCCACACACATGACGGCAGGCACAGGCATGTGCGATGCGTGGAACGTCAACCGACAGTGATTTCAACCGACAGATTTCAACCGTCAGTGATTTCGCTACGTGATCCCCTGTTTTCAGTTACCCTTGGTCCACCTGATGCGCACGGTGTGCAGCGCGAGCAGTCACCGGGGGGCCAGCACCGAAAGCAGTCTGACGAAAGCAGTCTGACGAAAGCAGTACTGAGCAGGGGAGACCAAAGGAGAGTCGTGAAGAATGAGCATGCACGAAGTGTCCACCGGTCAAGATTTCCCCACGCCGGGTCTGTTCGCCGGCCTGAATCTCGAGATTCGCGATTACCAGGCACGGATCGTTGGCAAGGCGCTGACTCATTTCGAGGGGACTTCTCCCGATTCGCAGGCTGCTGTGGAGCGGCCCGCCCATTCGGTGATGGTAGAGAGTCCTACGGGGAGCGGCAAGACGGTGATGGGGCTGGAGATCGCCCGCCAGATGCAGCGCCGCTACGGCTACAGCGTGGGCTGGGTCGCCATGCGCCGGAATCTGCTGGCGCAGGCGGATAGGGAAAATGTGGGCGCGGCTTCGATGTCAAAATGCACTTGATCTCGATGTTCGATAAGGCTCCGCCGCAAGTCAACATGTTAGTGGTGGACGAGGCCCAACATGACGCGGCCATGAGCATGGCGAATCTTCACTGCCAGATCCGTCCCCAGAAAGTACTGGGGATGACGGCCACGCCGTATCGCACGGATCGTATCAAGCTCTGTTTCGAAAAGGTGATCAAGGATGCCGGCATTCACCAGTTAATTCAGGATGGATACTTGAGCCGCTACCATCACTATACGATCAGCCACTTCTCACCCGAGTTGGTGGCCGAGTGTTTTGCGCGTGAGCCTGAGCGGTGGGGAAAGTCGCTGATCTTCTTTCACCGCCTGGTGCAGTGCGAAGCGTGTCGCGATATTTTGCGCCATCACGGATTTCGTGCGGAGGTGGTCACGGCCCAGACGGACCGCCAGCGGCAGATCGCCGAGTTCGTGTCGGGAACAATCGACGTGCTGTTGAACATGGCGATTCTGACGGAGGGCTTCGACTGTCCATCACTCCAGACCGTTTTTTGCCGCCCGTCGGGCCGTGCCTGTACGATCCAGATGGCGGGGCGTGTTTTTCGCCGACAGGCAGAACTGCCTTACAAACAGATTGTCCAATGCAAGAGGACGCGGCACCCCTTCGTCAAAACGGCCTTGGCGGATGAGCAATACACGTGGACCGAGGAGGGCTGGCAAGCCTTGAAACTGAACCGCCGTATCGCCGCCATCAGCGAACTGGCACGCCATGCGATCGCACATTCTCCGTCCCAACTGCCAAAGATCGTGGCACAACATCGTCGTCGAGCGCTGCCCTGGCAGCGTCGACGGGGACCGACTGCTTTGTAGCCACCGGCCGTTCCAGCTTGGCCGCACCGGAGTTCGTCATGATGTCTTTGCCAAGGAATCAGGGAAAAATTACTTCCAGATTTTCTAACCCCTCACCCTACCCTCTCCCCAAAGGGGCGAGGGAACAAGGTGAAGTTATTTTTCCCTGATTCCCAAGTAAGATATGTCACTTTCACAAAACGGAGTTTCCCACATGAAATGGTCATTTGAGTATGGTCTCACAGAGGTCAAGGCCTTGAAAGTTTGCGAAGCGGTGCGAAGTGGTTCGGGACGCCTGACCGTCAAGAGAATGGAAGTGGATGGTCTTCGCGTAATTCCCACAAGCCGCTTCTGGAAATCGTTCTTCATCCGCTTCGGCATTTCGGAGAGCGTGTTTCGCTACTTCCAGCCGGAAGAGGTGTTTGAGCGGATTTCGGAGCTCGCATCAGATGATCTGCTCCGCTACTGCGTGGAACGCGATGCCGGCGGAGCCGCGCAACTGCTGGCTGTCACCAACCCCAACCGCCCGGTGATACGGCACGGAGAAGTTCTCGATCTGACCCAACGACATGGTGGTCAGGATGTGCACTACGCCGAGGGAGTCGTGACCAGTACGCACACCCCTGGCTCTGGTGAACGCGCTTTCACGATCGGTGGCGACTCGTTTCAACACCGGTTCGTGATGGAAACACCGGTGGACGGGTTTAGTCATCCGAAGATCTATCTGTCGTTTCTACGAACTGTCTGTACGAACGGCATGGTCGGTTATGGTCGCGCATTCCGCAGCGATATCAGCTTGGGCAAAGATATCGCGCACTGTATTTCGCGCGCGCTCGACGGATTCGATAACGGGGAAGGCTACGCCGCGCTGCGGCAGCGTTTTGAGAGCGCTCAGAAGTCGTGGGCGTCGGTGCGCGAATGTGCCGAGCTGTGCAAGAACTTGATACGAATGAACGACGGCAAGATGATCAGAGCGGACCACTGGCTGAGCGACTTTCACCGGATGACCGGCAATTTGAATACGATTTACGGGCTGGCCAACCTCGATGCAATCAGCCAGAAGAGGCAGCGAGTACTGCCAGCACGTTGCCGCGTCTATGATCTGCTGAACTTTGCCAGCGAAATGGCGACACACCGCGCTTCCGCGCAGGCGGCGCGCCAGCTGCAGGCCTTCATCGGGACCATGATCTCCGATGAGTATGACATGGAGGGTACTGCCCAGAGCGTGACCGACTTCGCCGACTTCTTCGTGCAGGACGGCGCCACCGACGTATCCTTGAACTGACGCCCCCTGGTTGCCGCGGCGACCCCGGCAGGCGGGCACGCTTCAGAGTTCGCCCGCTGTTCATTCGAAGTTCGACGCACAGCTGTATTAGCCCCTGGCATTCATGCCGGGGTAGAAGCGGCAACCATCTCAAGATAGTGAGGCTCGTGAAACGGGACTCTTCACCAGTACGCTCTGCCACGGCAATCTCGCACTAAAGCACGAGGCTAATACCAATACCGTTTAACGAAGCGCTGCCAGATAGGTTCGCGATACGAGTTGTTGTGCCAGCATGGTCGTGCTGTCGCAGTATCTGGTTTGCCGTTGGATGCTAGCATGGCTTAATTCAACGGTATTGAGGCTAATACCACTGATCCAACAACGCTCAACCCCCTGGGCAATAACCTCTCACGTCTTCCCAACGCCCGTTGGCGCGTCAAAATCTGCGAATGTCCAGACGTTCGACGTTCTCTTTGCTGAGCAATTCATCCCCCGCCATCCGAACGCGCATGCGCGTGCTAGAATCTGCGAAATTCATACGTGGACGTTCGACGTGCGCCCCAGCAGCGGAGGGGGGCTCCCGACGGATGTGCGATCACCGTTGCAGGCAGTCACGGACGCGTGCCGCCAGTTCGTCCCTGGTAATGTCTCGGACCAGGAATTGTTTGTCCGCGGCGGTCTCACCGGCGATGAGCTGCAACTGGGATCGCCGCAGCAGGAGTGTCTTGCAGAGCACCTGGACGAGCGCCTTATTGGCCTTGCCTTTTTCGGCCACCTGGGTCACCGCGACTTTGAGTGCTCCTTCCTGAACACCACGAATGGCATTCACCCGCGATCCCGGCTGCGCGGCACCGGCAACACGACGCCGTCGCGATGTAGGGACAGCTCGATCACTTGAGGACTCCTTCGAACAACGCGCTTCCCACGCGAACGACCGTGGCTCCTTCCTCGACCGCAATCTCATAGTCCTGGCTCATACCCATGGAAAGATGCCGCAGCGCGATGCCCGCAGAACACTCCTGCTGCAAGCGATCGCGCAGCTGCCGGACTTGCACAAACTCGCTTCGCGCCTGGCCGGCATCGCTCGAACGACCCGACATCGCCATCAGTCCGCAGATATGTAGATGGTCCCATCGCGTCAGCTCGGCAGCCAACGGGATCAAGTCGGCCGGCAGGAAACCGGTCTTTTCCGCGTCCTCAGCGACGTTGACCTCCAACAGTACACGGACGTCGTGCGTGGTGCGCCCCGCCTCGTCGTTTAACGCGTTGAGCAGCCGAACGCTGTCGGCCGAGTGAATGCAGACCAGCCAGGGGAGTGTGCGACGGATCTTGTTTCGCTGGAGATGTCCGATCATGTGCCATCGGATCGGAAGATCTTGGAGGGCTTCGGCCTTCTGCCAGAGCGCCTGCGGCCGGCTTTCCCCCAAAGTCAGACATCCGGCGGCGGTGAGACGCCGCGCGACCTGGGCGTCCACGTACTTCGTCACCGCCACTAACTCGACCTCATCCGCGTCTCGGCCACCCCGCCGCGCCGCCTCACCAATCCGCTGGCGCACGGTCGCCAGGTTGTCGGCCAATACTCGATCGAGCGTGTCCATGATCCCGTACCGTCATTCGATTTCAATCAGCTCGTCCACCCCACCGTCCAGGTCGAATCGGGCACAAACAAACTCATGCGACAGATTCTGCCCCAGGACCGAACGACTACTGCGTGGGGCCAACGAGCGGTAGATTAACCACTGCTTGCGCCCGAACTGGACCCGGTAGCCTACCGCGACGTCGTGCGTCAGTAATGCCAGCTCCTGAGTCACGGTTAATTGCCGCCAGGTACGTCTGTCGGTCGCTCGTCGCGGCACGAGATCGATGAACAGGGGTGCGTAAAGACGTTGCGAAGAATGACGCAGTCGCAAGTGAAGCCGATTCTTCTCCGACTCCAAACTGCCCAAAGCTGGGGCAGACTTCCATTCGGGAAGTGAAAGGGGAATCACCGTGCAAAGAGGGCGACTGTTGGTCAGGTATCCCTCACGTGTGGCACCGTCCGGTTGGAATTTGATGTCGTCCGCCAAAGGGAGTGTTGCCAGGTACTGAATGTCCGCCGCGCGGGGGCCCAAAATCGCGTCGGCCATCATCAGAAAGTGGTCCGAGCGTGCCAGGAGCATTTGGCGCTGCAGCATCCAACCCCCTTCGTACTCGGCTTCCAGTTCAAGATAGTCGACGTCTTCGTCCGTGTACCAGCACAATTCGGTCCAGTCCGAACGCATCGAAAGCGGCTGGTCATCGATCCGCACCTCGGGATCGGAGCGTCCCGACCAGATCACGCGCCCTGCGGTGCTCAATTCCGTCCGCAGCTGGCGGTCGCTGAAGAGGCACGTGAATTGAGGGCTCTTGCGGGACCACTTGGGACGCATGACACACACTTCCGACCATTCCGAATAGACCGGCGGCTCAGGCAATTTCCGCATTTGCCGATCGGAAACCTTGAGGCTCTGGCCCGGCAAAACCAACCGGGCAACCTTCTGATCCAGTGGATCGTCAGCGGTGCGCAAGGCCGCTTGAAACAAGTCCGCACACCAATCCCCGCTCAGGCCGGACGAAAGAACCAACGTCCCATCCGCCCGACTCAACCTGAGTGCCTGACGGACCGACCACAAGAATTGATGCCGGGCCTCTTTGTCGAAGGCTTGGTAGGCGGATCCCGACTCCATCAGCGCGCACCGAGTCCAGCAGGCGAGCAAAGATCGCGACCTGTCAATGTGCCGCGCGTTCAGCAAGCCCTCACCGTCCGACAGCTCCACAATTCCGAAGGATAAAGCGGCCTTGGCCAGTCCCGCCAGGTCGCGATAACTCTGGATCTCCGGAAACAGGTAGGCCAGCGACAGCGGTAATTCGCCACCGAGCAATTGGTGCGACACGGGATCATCGAGCGGAGCAGCTCCGCTGGCTGCACGCGCCAACTCTTCCAGACAGGCGAGAAGACTCCGCCATTGGGCCTCGCAGACAAGCGGGCCCAGGCGAGGTAGGGCATGGCACCAAGCCAGGCATTCCAGCGTGAATAGACCGTCGGGCCGACGTTGGGAGACTTCGTCGAGCCATTGTCGCAACCATTGCGAGAGCTGATTCGACGTAAACCGCTTACCTTCGGCCAGTCGAATTAGTTGCTTCAGAAGATTCGGCGACGCCAACCGGTCGTATTCGTCCGGCAATACCCATTTCAACGGGTGGGCACGGGTGCCCTTCGCCAGTTTCATCATGGCCAGAGGGCTGCGTCGCGACGAGAGGTGTCGGATCCAATCTCCCCACTGATCCGTGGCCGGCAGATCGCGCCACCGCCGGTCTGATCGCTTGTCTTTCTTTCGCTCCGCACCACGCCGTTTCGGCTGCCTAGCGAGAGTCTCCACCTGCTTGGCAGAGGTTTTCGATCGGGTCTTCTTGGACATCCGTAAACACCGCCGCTAACGTATAATGACTTGAGATCAGGAATTGGGGCGCGCAGCTGAGTGATCGCAACCACCCATTTCAGAAGATTCGCCATTTTATCATGCTATTCCAAGATACGCTGCCCCCCACTTCACCAAGTGTATTACTCAAAGTGCAAGCCTTCCGGCCCCTGCCACCGGATCCGACGCCGGAAAAGCCTGTCGTTTTGCCCATCCACACCGGATGTGAATTCGGAACCCTTTCCGATGGGAAACGAACCACAAGAACGCGGCTTTACCGGCTCCATGGACCGCGTGAATTACAGTTTGAGTGTAGTAGTTTATGGCTGACCAAGCGAAAACGAATATAGAGACTTCAATTTCTGGAAGAACCGATGAACCCATTAGCAGCAGCCCATGCGGTAGATCTGTCGGATGCGAGATTTGGCCCGAGGACCCTCTGGCCGCGAACTCTTGGTCCTCGCCCTGCGGTGGCGAGTTCCCCGGGGCGAAGATGCTGTCGGGTCATCGCGCTGCTGGCACTCATCATCTTGCCTCTGACGGGCTGGGGGCAAGAGCCGGAAGCAGGAGAGAAACCGCAGCCGTTGCCCTTCGAACCGGGCAAGAATTGGATGCGTGTGACCAAAGATTACGAGGTCTGGCTCGATCTCAGACAGAAACAGGTCCTGGTGGGTGGCAGCGTCTGCTTGCGCGAAGGCATGTTGGAAATGTTCGCTTGTCCACGAGGCACGAAGGAACACGAGTCGGTTGTGTCGGTGAACACACCGGCACGGTACGTGCACGGCGGGCTTGTCGCCTTAGGTGCAAAGCCGGGGCCTCCCGTGCAATTCGAGCCAGATTACAGGCCTGCTCAAGGCACTCCGGTCGAAGTTGTCGTCTTGTGGAAGGATGACCAGGGGGTAGAGCATCGGGTGCGTGGTCAAGAGTGGGTCAAACAAGTGAAGTCGGGAAAAGCGCTCGCATATCCCTGGGTTTTCGCCGGCAGTGGATTCTGGACGGACGAGTCTGCCGGGGAGCGGTTTTACAGTGCGGACGGCGGCGAGTTTATCTGCGTCTCGAATTTCTCCTCCGCCATGCTCGACCTGCCGGTCGAGAGCAGTGATGCCAATGACACGTTGATGTTTTGTGCGTTTGCCGAGCGGATTCCACCTCGCGGGACGCGTCTCTTTCTGATTCTGACTCCCCAGCTGGAACGGAAGGAACCGGACAAGCTGCGCGATACACCGACGCGTGAACAGAATGTGAAAGAGCTGGGAGCGAAAAAACAGACGACGAAAGAGGACACGGCGCCGCAACAGGAGCCGCCGTCCGCCGAGGTAGAGTCGGCCCGGAAACGGTAGACCTGACCAGGGGCCCTGCGGAGCCTCGCCGACAAACATTCAGGATGGAGCGACGGGGACCTGTGCTTGGCCGTGTGTGGTGGGTGGCCGACCGTTGCTTCAGATTGCCGTGCGGCGCGTGCGTTTGAGAAGCATGCATAAAATGCGTGCGGCATTCCAGGCGTCGTCCACGCCGCGATGATGTGAGCCTTCCATGGTCAACCCCAACCGCTGGCAGGCGTGATCAATACCCAGTTCTTGCTTCAGCCCTAACGCCGTAGAAAACAGATTCTTGATATTCAAGTGGGTGGGACCGAAGGGATATTTGAGATCGTATGTCTGACAGTTGCGCAGGAACTGCTTGCGATCGTAATCTCCCCAGCTGGCGAATAACCGGTCGGCGGCTCGATACTGGTCGCGGAGGACGCGCACGGCTGCCGACAGCGGCGGCGCGTCAGCCAGCATGTCCGCGGTGATACCCGTCAATTCGGTGCAGAACTCGCTCACCTCGGACCGCATCGGTTTGACCATCAGCGAGACGCGTTCGAGTCGGCGAAGCAGTTGCAGGTCGACCAGGCAGAGACCGACTTCGATGATTTCGCTGATTTGACCTCGGGGCGGCACCCCGACCCAGCACGTGGATTCGACGTCGATGACGAGTGCAAGATCGAGTTTCTTGGCCATGGAACGCAGAACAGCTTGAGGCGGCAAGGCCGCAACCGAATCGTGAACTTGCCGGCATTTGGATCACCGAGCTCTGATCGCCGCTAAGGATCATGGGAAGAACAATTTCGGTATTTGATGCTTGGAAAATTGCTTCCCGCCCGCTTCCGCTGGGCTTGTCCCGGCGGAAATCGAAAGCACCGAAGTTATTTTTCCCTCATACTTCAGGGGGCGTGCTGACGGCGCGCATGTGACACACTGTTCCTTTACGAGGGAATTCGACAGTGCGCCAAAATAGCCTCCGCTGGTGCCACATAGCTGACGTAAAAGGGACCGAACTCGGCGTACCGAGCACTTGCCTCGTCAAAACGCATACGGTACACGATGTCTTTCAAGTAGGCTGGATTCTTGCCCCACAGCGTGACGCCCCATTCCCAGTCGTCTAATCCCACCGCCACGGTAATCAACTGAGACACCATGCCGGCAAAGGCCATCCCGCTTCGAGCATGCTCGGCCATTAGCCGATTTCGCTCGCGAAAATCGAGTGTGAACCAGTTTTCCCCGACCTTTCGTTTTTTGTTCATCGGGTAGAAGCAGGTTGCCGGCCAGGTAGGCAAGTCGGGCGTGAGACGTTGCCGCCGCATCATCGGTTCGCGTCGCTCGTAGGCCTGCACTTTGGCCGCATACGCCGGGCTGTCTTCGCTTTCCCCCTCGGCCACCAACCGCTTGGCGTATTGCTCAACACTGGGGACATATTCGGAAACCTCCGTCATGGAAACGAACGAGTAGGTGGCGTTAAGGGCCGTTCCGAGGGAACTTGCCAGCAGCCGTTGATGCACCACGTTGACTTTCAGGGGATGGGAATCCATCGCCATGACAGCAAAATCGGCCTTGTGCCCACTGACGATGCTCGACTGCAGCCGCGCCGGCGCCTCGCCATGTTCCGGATCCAGACACTCCGCAAACTGCTGCACTCCCAGCGCCAGTTGTTCAGGACCTAACGTACCCAAACGTCGTCGATCAAAGCGGTAGAACGTGTGTGTGCAATGCCAGCCTTCGAGCGGTTCCAGCGAGGGAGCGGTTTGCTGCTGTGATGGGGATGTGCCGTGCTTCATCTCAAAATACAGTCGATTCGTGGGAAATAGAGGATGGCGAGACAAGGACCCGACGAAATCTTTGGTGCGTCTCTAATCCACTCCACCCGAAAGAAGTCTCGCAACAAAGCCACTCTGCGACCGAAGTCGATGCGTCACGAGAGCAGACGTTCTACGCTTGCCACCAGGCGATCCATGGGGAACGGCTTGCGAATGTAGTCATCCACGCCAAGCATCTCGGCGTAAGCTTTGTGTCGACTCCCCTCGTTCGCCGTGATCATAATAATCCGCATGGGAACCGGACGCGTACGCCGCAGTTTCTCCAGGACCAGAAAACCGCTCCGCTTCGGCATCATCATGTCCAAAATGACCAGGTCCGGGTCTTCCCGTTCAGCCATCGCCAGTCCCTGATTGCCATCGCGCGCGACCAGAATCCCATATCCTTTGGCTTCGAGCGCGTATTTCATGGCCTCGATGATCTCCGCATCATCATCCACCAAGAGAACTCGCTTGGTATCGGTCGCGGGAGACTTCTCGTCCTTGGCTTTCTCTTCAGCCATCGATGAATCGCCTTTACAGAGTGTCCGCCGGGAGGGCATGTCCGCGAGGGGACATGTCCAGGGGGAGTGTAACGCCGTCGCTACGCTATAGAAGTAGCGGAGATTGGCCGATTTTGCAACCGAGTGGGCGAGAGAAACTGCCCGCAAGCGGGGGAAACGACCTCTTGACGCCGTCAAGGTCAGGTGCCGTGAAAGCTGCCTCGACGCGTCCTGGAATCGAGAATAGACTCGCTTTCTCTGACTCGCCGCCGCCTATTCACGTTTGAGCGAAAAGCCTATTCGCGTTTGAGCGAAAAGGTCGTGTAGTGGAATCCTGATTCGTCGCTGACCAACATCCCGCCGCCGGGAGCCAGATATTTGGCAATGACCGCAAAGGGGGGCAGAGGGTTGTCTTTCAGAGCATCGTTCAGGGGCGCATCGCCTGGTTACTGCTGGCCATCTCTTCGAGTCTGCGTCGGGTTGTGGGGGAAGTCGCCAGTTCGTAGAAGGAACGCATCGTTTCCTCGGGCCGCTGAAAGGCGATCATGCCTGGCTTGCGGGAACCCAGATGCTGTTGAATCCGGCTGGCAATCAATTTGTAATCCAGCTCTTCCGCGAAGGACTTGGATGGGTCTCGCTTGGCCCCGATGGCCGTCTGCAGGCAACGCACACTATCGGACAAGAGTATGTAATCGCCAACGATTGCCAGACAGGGGGTGGGGAGCCGCATCAAGGTCTGATCAAAATTCGGAGGCTGCCGACGCGGCGTGAATTCGTAGTAGGTCACACCGCGATGGTTCTTTTTCGTAGCCCGTTCGCCCGCCTTGGCCAGTATTTTCTCCACGGTTTTCTCGAAGGCGTTGGCGTCCCTCAGCTTAACTCCTACCAGGTTCGTGCCGCTATTGACCCGGGCCGGTTTCTCGAACCAGCTGACGTGCGTGAGGCGGTCGTCAAGCTGTCCCAGCACTTCCTCTTCGAAGTCGATCCCTAAAGGGTCTGACAGGCGGCGCTGGATGAAGTTGCGGAACGAACCGTCGCCGCGAAACTGGTCGAGCAACTTCTCGAGCGACGCAAACGTTTGAGCAGTGTCCCAGTTGACCGTCATGTACGAAGCTGCGTCACTCGGTACCCAATCTTCCGGCTCGACGTCGCCCGGCTCGATGGCCAACATCTCCAAGATCCCGCTGCGAGGATTGTCCAAGAGCAGGTGCAGGTGTGAAACAGAGTCAAATTCTTCCGTGGCCAAGATGATGCTTCCACCGGCCGATTTGACGCCGTCGAGTCCCAGTATCGGCAACATGGCCATGGCCATGGCGCCCCCCGCATTCTGCCGCGAAATGTTCGTGACGAGCTCAATCGGATCGACGAACCACGTTACTTGCGGCCGTTCATCCTTCGTCCCGACACTGGTCCGCATGATCGTCGTGAACTCGATGTTGTCAGCCAGCGTTTCCACGCCTTCATCGCCATTCCAGGTGTGCAGGATTTCCTTGAGCAACTCGGGAGACGAGCTGAACAATACCGTATCGTCCCGCTCGCACAGCGTTGCCCGGTCATCCAAGATGGTCAGCGTCACCCCGTCCAACTCCTCGGTGCGTTTGGTCCTGCCCTCACGCAAGGCCTGCTGAATCGCCACTTCCAAAAGTCTCCGTAGCGTCGGCAACTTGTCTCCCGCGTCCAGCAACACCACCACCGCCGGTTCGCCGGCCTCGTTTCCCACCAAGGCGACACATATCTCGCCTTGCGGGATTGCCAGGATTTCGTCCAGCGAGAGGCCGATTTGCTCCTGCACCTGCGTAAACGCCTGTGCGGCCGACCCGTAGAGTTGAGTCACCAGCGGTCTTATCTTCTCGTCCCGGCCCAATCGACCCATCGAGGTCTGCATGAAACTGTCGACCAATTCACGACTGTCCGCCACACGCAAATAGGCCAGCGTGGTCTTGGGGAGCAACTTCGGGGCGGCGGGACGCTCGGCCTGGACCGGTAACGCCAGTAAGGCCAGACAGCAACCAGCCAGCACGACCTTCAATAGGGAAGACGATTGAGGCAACCGTTGGGTGCGGACGCGAAACACGGATGGCTCTCCTTGACGCTTGACGCGGGAAATTCACAACTGGTGACACGAGGTATTCGTCACAGGAGGCCGCACATTGCAGGACTTCTGCCGGTCGGGTTATACCCAGCGATGTGTACCCGGCCGGCCAGCGGTTGGTTTCACCTTTGCGTGATGTGGCAATACCGTACCCGGTGTGAGCGAAACTTCTTGCCGCGCGAGGGGTTCCTAACATCCGGGCCGACGAACCCTTGTGAGCTGGCAGCAGAGTAAACGTGCTGTTGTGGGCTGATTCGAGGGAGAATCCTGAATGGGCGCAAGCTGTAAGTTGCAGGTGCCCCAAATTGGTCCGGCCCGAGTGACGCTGAGCCAAGTTGCAGAGATCCTGTTCGGCGAGCGGTCGAGTTTGGTTTTCTTGGGCTGCACGAGCCGAATATCGGGTACAATAGAACGTACAGCGTCCAAGTCGGTCTGTTTTGAGCCGCGTCGAGTGCGGTTGGTAGGAGCTGCGTGCCGAGCCAAATATTGATGCGCCCTCTATTATCCCGTGGGCTTGGGAGATGAAGAAATGAACCGCCAGTGGATCTACCTTGCTGCATTGTTGACCGCCGCGTGGCTTAGCGGGGATCGGACAGCGTTTGCCCAGTTTGGGGGGGCAGGGGGCACGGGAGGTGCCGGCCAAGCGAATCAGACGGCCGGCAGCGCATCAACGTTGTCCGCCGCACAAGGTTACGGTCTGGACAGCCGCTTCATGGGCTCCGGCTTCAATCAATTCACCCTGGGAAGTACTTCCATGGGTTCCACAACAGCCGGCGCGGGCCGCCACGTCCGGAGCATTTGGTCAATCGACCAGTGGCGCCACCGGCGGCCGTACTGGAAACGTGGGAGGCGCGGGTGGATTTGGTGGCCTGGGAGGTATTGGTGGCCTGGGTGGCATTGGTGGCCTGGGTGGCATTGGAGGCATGTATGGGCTCGGCCGAAACATGTTTGGCGGCATGAACAACCAGCAGACCACTCAGGCAAACAAGGTGATTCGCACCCGGCAGCGGCTGGGATTTGTTCAATCTTCACGTCCGTCGTCCGCCATTACCGCCAATTATGGGGTGGTGATCCAGCGTGTTTTGGCGCGGGGCGACTACGGCAGTGGCCAGGTCACCTTGTCGATGGAAGGCCGTATTGCGGTGTTAAGGGGGACTGTTGAATCAAGCCACGCTCGCGATGTTGCTGAGCGCCTGGCGTTGTTGGAACCCGGAATCTCGGAGGTTCGAAATGAGCTGAGCGTTGGTCCTGCCGAGCCCACGCCCGAGAATTCGCGGAGACCGAACTCTGAGGATCAACGCCGCTAAAACCCTGTTGGCCGATGGGAACCGTCACGATGTTGGTTCCGTTGGGGGGAAGCTGATTCACTGGCGGGTATGACGAACTGCCTGTTGGCGCCCTCTGATTTTGCGTGGGTATGCCAGCGTTCTGCAGGAGGTTTGACGTCGGAGCCATGAAGTCGTTGTTGGTGTTCGTGTTGCCGATGGTTAGGTCGTTTGACGGCCGGTTTTGCACCGCAGGGTCAGTCGTCCAGGGTGGCTGGTACCGCGGCGTCGGCAGTACGAGCGGAGGCGCTTGTGCCATGCGTTGCGAGAGGCTGCGCGGCACTCGGATGGTGGTTGTTCTCAACCCCGATTCGCGTCGCGTCGTGTCCGCTGTTGCGTCCGCCACCGGCGTTTGAAACTGCACCTGTTGCACGTTACCGTTTCCGTTCTCAGCTGTTGGCTGGCGACGGTTCTGATTTGGTGACACGTAGAATCCGCGACGTTCTTCTTCGGTAAGGTTGCGTTTTCCGGGCAGACGGTTGCTGGCGAATGTACCCCGTACCAGACGTCCGGAGTCGTCTTTGAAGACGGGGAACAGGTTGATCTGTTTTTCGTTGTTGCCGACCGCATCCCAGGGAATCCAGACGTTGTAGGACGCGCCCAGGTCAGATTCACTGTAGTAGCGGGTCAGTTGATCTGCCGTGAAGGCGTACTTTCGCGTCGGCTTATCGTATGCCACGTTCGCGGATGTGTCGTCGTAGGCGTAAACGACCAGTTCGCCATTGACCGGAATGACTTTTCCTTCGCGGTTATAGAAATAGATCCGACCTCCGAATCCGCGTGTGGGCGGCTTGCCGGGATGCTGATATACCGTGTCGCTCCAGACCGCGATGATCCGCTCCGGGGTCTCATAGTTTTTCTCGGCGGTCTTCGACCAGGGGAGTGTCGGTTTGTTGACGTTGAGCGTGGAACATCCAGTGACCAGCCCAAGGAAACAAATCGCCAAGTAAACGTGTGGTGGCAGTCTATGGCGGCTCATGACAGGACTCTCGTGTTCTCTGACGGGGCGGCGGACGATATCAGCTGAGCGTGTACCGCGAACCATTGGCTACTGGGACGCTGATGGGTAGTAGTACGGCGAAGCACCGACTGGCTGCTGGTAATGCGCCGGTACCACGCCCTGCATCTGCCTACCCGGACTCGGTGATGGAAACGTGATTCCGTTTGCCGACCCAGGGTAAGGAGCCACGCCGTATTGCGGCGGGCTAGCAGTGCCGTAATTCGGACGGTTGGCGGCCGTCTGCCGTTGCCAAGGCTCGTGCATTTGTGGTGGTTGCCAACCGATGGTCGGTTGCTGCAATTCAACCCGCGCTCCAGACGGTTGTCGGCGGGATTCCCGGGGTGTTTCCAGGAAGGGTTGGCCCTCTTCACGCTCGTCGGGGGGCAGGATAAAGGGTTTGCCTTCCGATCGCTCTTCCGGTGGCAGAAGGAAGGGTTTGCCTTCCTCACGCTGGTCCGGGGGCAGAATGAATGGCTTCTCCTCAGGTCTGGGGGACTTCTGGGGAGTGATGATGGACTGGCCTTGTGGGGCTGGGATCGGTTCCATTGTCTCCTGCATCAGGACCCCTTCGGCGGTGGGGTCGAGATGGGGGTAGATCATCGGTGTTCCAGCACTCCAGACGTCGGCACCGCGACCGGTGAATCCCGGATCACCATGCAGCTCGATGATGTCCGCCATGCACCAGCTCATTCGTTCCGATTCGCGCTGATTGAGCGTCTGCAGATCTTCGTCGTTCATCACGATGTGGGGCGTGAGAAAGAAAACGAGCTCGGTTCGGTTGTCTGACCTGGTATCGAATCGGAATAAGCGTCCCAGCACGGGGATTTGAGACAGGTAGGGAACGCCGCGGAACGAATCTGTACGATCGTCTCTGATCAGGCCGCCGAACACCACGGTCTGACCACTGCGTGCCGCCACCGTGGTGATGGCTGTGATGTCGTCATAAATGGGTGACTGAATGGGGACACCATCCGAGACACCGACCGTGATTCCGTCGGCCGGGTCACCCGCCTGCGAGTTGTTGGCTTCAATGTCCATTATGATCAAACCGTCCGGAGTGACGCGTGGGATCACGCCGAGTGAAACGCCCGTGTCGACCAATTCGATGGAGTTGACCGTGCCACCCGCATTGGTTGTCTGGAAGTCCGCGATCTGGGGAATGCGCTGACCGACCAGAACCGAAGCCGGGACATTGTTCAAGGTCATGATCTGGGGGCGGCTCAGCACTTGCGCTCGTGATTTACGGACGAGGGCTCGGATCAGGATGCTGAGCGATTCATTACTGGCCGAAAGGACCAGCCCTGGGAAGCCTTCCGTCGCGCTAGAGCGTCCCACGGCAAACGCACCAAAGGCTTGGCCGGCCAGCGTTTCCCGGGTGGCCAACGAGGCGGGGGTGTCGGAGTTGCCAAGCGTCTGGTTCACGAAGTCGAATCCCGGATCGAGCAGTCCCGACGCGACGCTGCTGCGATCGAATAGCAGGGAGTCCTGAATACCGAGCTCGACTCCCATCTCTTCCGTGTCGTCTAGCCGGATCAGGCAAATTACTACTTGGATCATGATCATGGGTGGCCGGCGATCGAGGTCCTGAATGACCTCCGTCACCTGTTCAAAATATTTGGGTGTGGCGCTCACGATCAGCGTGTTACTGATGATTTCGGGCACAATGGATACTTGCTGGTCGATCAGTTCGAACTGGCTGATCAGCGAGAACTGCTGTGACTGTTGTTGCGAGAGCAGCTGGTACTGTTCCGTGAGGATGGTGTTCAGGGCATCGGCGACAAACTGAGCGGGAGCGTTGTTCAAGCGGTAGACGATCAGCTTGCGTAGCCGCAGGTCCGCTTCATCCAACCGCAACAAGATCGCTTCGACCACGGCCAGGTCGGCGGCCGAGCCCGACGCAATGATGCTGTTGGTTCGCGCATCGACGCCGAAATTCAAGGGAATCAAAGAGCTTTCGCCAGCCGTACTTTGCTGTAGCTGCGGCTGTGTGCCGAAGGTCCGACCGACGGTCTGCGAGAAGACGCCGACTTGTCCGGCCGTCACTTGCTGGCCAAACAAGGTTTGCAGAGTCTGGGTCAAACTCGTGGCATCGCCACTCTTGATTTGAAAGACTTTGATTTGCGATTCGGCCGAGGGGATCTTGTCCAACTGTGAGACCAACGCCTCGATCAAGCCCATGCTCTGCGAGGGAGCCTTGACAACCAGCGCGTTGGAGTTGTCATCGGCGGCGATGGTCACATCGGTCAGCAAGCCTGATTCGATGATCTTGTTACCGGCCTGATCAATACCGACAATCTGCACACTGCGCGAGGTCTGATTCTGGGTCTGTTGTCCGGCGGGAGTGACTTGACCCGGTGTTACGCCTTGTGCCTGCAACGCCAGCGCGTTTTGCAGGACGGTTTGCATGTTGGTCGCCAACGAATTCGTCAAAGGGAAAATCCGCACTTCGATCGTGGCTTCCGTCTTGTCCACGTCCAGTTGCTTCAACAGCTCAGCGACTTCCTCCAGATCGCGGGGGCTGGCCTGCACGATCAGGCTGTTACTGCGGTAGTCACCAATCACCGTCACTCGCGGAGACAGGCCGCGGGCGGTCTGCTGTGCCTGCTGAGCGGCTCCGGTTGTCGTCACTCCCGCCGCGCCGTAGAAGTTTCGAAGATACTGCTCGGCGTTGGTGGCCGACATGTGCAGCAAACGAAAGACCCTGATCTGGGTATCGGGTGCCACCGGCTGGTCCAGCTTCTCCATCAGTTCGAGGGCCGTGAGGATGTTATCTTGGCGACCAACCAGCAAGATGGCGTTCGGCTTGACCAGTGCCGTGATGCTCAGCGAGCCTTGACGTGGCGCGTAAACAGCCTCGTAAACCTGTGTGACGATGTCGGTCATGGCTTCGCTGTTGGTGTGTTTCAGCACCACCACTTGCACTTCCGGGCGGGTCACTTCACTCTGCTTCTCGATCTCATCAATGATCCCCTGCACACGCTCGACGTCGCGTCGATTGCCGCGCAAAATGATCACACCTAATTCTGGGATGAACTCGATCTGGACATCTCCCAGCAGTCCCACCTCTTCATCCTCCATGCCCGGCAACTGAGATTGGTCAGGCTGCTGATCGGGCTGCTGATCGGGCTGCTGCCCCGGCTGTTGCCCCGGCTGCTGCCCCGGCTGTTGACCCGGCTGCTGCCCCGGCTGTTGACCCGGCTGTTGACCCGGCGGCTGATTCGAGGGAGCGTCCTGGGCTGCCGGCGGATTCTGCGGCGCCTGGCCGGCGGGGTGAAAGATCATGGACACCAGGTTCGATGCGTCGCGTGGTCGCCCTGGGCGAGAGACCGGGACGGCCGCCATCGTTTCACCGGGTGCGGTCCGCAAGGCCGCATCGCGAATCGCCGTAACCGCTTCGCGCACCTTGGCTGGATCGGCCCGCCGCAGCGGAACCAGTTGGGTGGTGGTGCCGCGAATGTTCTGGGCGCGATCCAAGGCAATCGCGATTTGTCGCCACGATCGATTGGAGCTGCTGTGACCGGTAAAGGCGATTTCGTTGGTCTGCCGATTGACGCGGAAAATGGGCACTCCCTGCGGATCGTCCGCCGTGCGGACCGCCACTGTCTCGCCGTTCGCCTCGGGTACGACCTGCAAAGCGCTGCCCCACAGGGATTGAAGACTGCGCTCGAATTCGCGCCACGTGATGTTCTGCAGTTGGTACCGTGGGATCGCCCCAGCAGGGACCCGTCCTGCGCCGAGGCCGCCGGTAACGGTCGACTGTTGGCGCAGGTAGACGTCGAGTTGCGCATGCACCGCCACCGGAGCAATGATGACCAGTTGCCCCGTGCGGGCATCGGGTGCAATTCGCACCCCCATCGACGCCGGAAACTGCCGGCGCACGGCCTCCGCCAACTCGTCCATCCGGGCGGGATCCACGGGATATCCTTTGACCGTTCCCCGTTGTTCGGCCTGCGCCGCAACGACCGTTGACACGTTCTGCTTGTCCAGGGTGTGAATCAGTTGAGCGGCCAATTGCCGCGTGGTTTCGGGGGCGCGTACCACAATGCGGTTCTGGGCTCTGTCAATCAGCACCTCGGCATTCACACCGTAGTCGTCTAACATCTTTGTCAGCTGCGGCCCGACACTCCCCACTTCGGCGTTGACCAGGCGGAATGACTGAGCATCGGCGGCTGGTAGCAGCTGGCCCCGCACCATGGGTGGCGTGCGGACGAGAAGCGTGGCCAGGCAGGCCGCCAGGATTGATGTTCGTGCAGTGTGATTCCAGTTCCACACGCGACGCTGAAGACGCTTCGCCGACATGTTCCTGCCTTCCCTAGTGTGCACTTTCATCGGCCTGGGCCCATCCATGCGCGTGCCGGTATGATCGCAAGAATCCACTCGTTTGGAACAATCGGCACAATCGATACAGCCACTCCAACCATTTCAGCGGACCATTGTGACAATGAGAAGAATGCGCAGAATTGTGGGTCTAGCGGCCCAGCAAGAGCTGAAAGGAAACACCCCTCAGGGTGGGTACGCCAAACTGCTAGAGGTGGGGTGAGTCGTTACTGCTTTGTCAACTCTGCGGTTACACCAAGGTTTGTTCCGACCCGGCTTCACGCGTGGCCGAATCACTCCGGCTCGACGCCACGCTGTGCCCGCAGGCATTAGTTGTCGGCTGAAGCGACATCCGCTTCGCTTTCGCCGATCACTTTCCCCTCGCCCAGGCTCTCGCCGTAACGCACTGACAGAAGTGTGGTGTCGGCCAGGATTTCCACATGGCGCGGGTAGATGCGGACGATTTTTCCATTCAACGACCCAATCTGAAATGTCTCGCCCTCGAACAGTCGCAACCACTTGCCTTCGGTACGAACGGTCAGCCAGACTTGACGCCGCTGGTTGACTTCCACGATGGCCGTTACAAACGTGTACTTCGCCTCGTCAAAGGTTGGCCGCGGCGGAGGCTCTTCTGACGGTGGCGGTGGTTCCGATACGGCAAGTTGGATGGACTGGGAAGTTTCCTTGGCGGGCAAACCGTCGTCCACCGCGTATACCAAAATCTCAAACTCGCCCGTTTTATCCGGGGTCCACTCGATCTTCCCAGTCTTTTCGTCGATTGACAGGCCAGCCAGTCCCTTGGAATCGACGTGGTAAGTCAATTTACCTTTCTCGGGATCGTCCACCTTGGGCGAAAACGACATACGTTGATCGACATAGCCAGTTTGCGTATTGGCCGACGTAAATTTGGGAGGCTGGTTGGCGGGCGAATAGAGATTGCGAGCCACGATCACGTCGAGGTAGTCATCGAGATCCTGGGAGGCCAGTCGCCGGGACGGCATGGCCTGCATTTCCTTATCGTCGACATCGGGCATGGCGACGGCTTCGATGGTGAAGGTAAGGCCGAGTGAGTTATCATCACCCGGCTTTGCCTTCAGATACTTGATGCGATGCAAGTAGTCTTGCTGGTAGAAGTCATAAAGCAGATTCACCATCCGTGGCAAATCAGCCTCACAAGTCACCGAAAAAGTATGGCGTTCATGGGAATCACGGAAGATCTGTTTCGTCACGTACTTCACATTGGCACGGGAGACGTGCGATTTTTCGCACCACTCGTGCAACCAGGCCCGGTATCGGGAATTAGCCAGATTTGAGTTACTGGGAAGCGATCTGAGGCGGTACTGTTCGAGCAGACGGTTGGCCACGGTGCCACGATGCTTCATGACCTCCTTGCCATTGATTTCCTCGGTGAGCGTGGCAATCTCCTCACTGCGCACGGTGAAGATCCCAATCACCCTTTTGATGCCGTAATTCAGCCCCGCCACGACGACCAGCAGTCCCACGGCGTAGGCAAGCATTTTCTCGCGCCGATTCATGATGTCTGGCTCCCAGCCTGGTCGGCTCGCTGTGGTTCTTCGGAGTTGGTCTTGACAGGTGTTTCAGGTGTGGCCGGTGGTGTCTGC
The DNA here is from genome assembly GCA_963700575.1 of uncultured Planctomycetota bacterium. Taxonomy (GTDB): domain Bacteria; phylum Planctomycetota; class Planctomycetia; order Pirellulales; family Pirellulaceae; genus JAJRVM01. Next base: position 298,759 of record CAVOYC010000014.1, read on the forward strand.
GGTGTCGCATTTTCGACTGCCGGACTCGCGTCTCCCGCTGCCGCCGGCTCCGCGTCGCCAGCTGGCTCTGCCGATTCAACGGGTGAGGCGTTAGTCTCCGGTTTCCCGGTTTCCGCTGGCTCCGTCACGGCGTCCGAATTCGCGCTGACAGATTCCGTCGTCGCGTCTGTTGGTGACTCGATCTGCGGGGCTTCGCCTGCTAATTCCGTTTCGCCGGAATCTGCCGGCTTCGCCAACGTCTCCGCTGAGGTGTCTGGGGGGAGTTTGGGGCGACCGAGGGAACGCCCATTCTCCTGGATGTCCGGGGGCACCACGATCGTTGTATCCAGGGCATAAGGATAGTCGCGACTGGTGCGGTCGATCGTTCCCAGCCGTCCCGTGACGACGTTCTCGCCGTACCGCAAGGATTCCTCGAACTCCGCAATCACATCCGACGTCACGACATTTCCTTTGAGGGTCATGAAGCCGCCGCGTTCCATGTGCGCTCCCAGGGAGACTTCGTGCAGAATGACATGATCGGCGTCCGGAAGGCGCGTGGCGATTTCGCGAATCTCGTCCAGCCAGGTGATGTCGCCATCGGTGAATTCCTTGACGGCGTCGGCCTTTTGCGTCAGCTGCTTGGCTTTGTCGACCGCCTCGGTCAGCAACATGGATTGTTCCCGCAGCGCGGCGATCTCCGAGTCCATCTTCGATTTCTGATACAAGATCAAGAACGCACCTACCGCGGCCACGGCCACCACGGCGGCGGCGAGGGCCAGATTGCGGCGTTTCGTGCTAGGGGGCTTGGGCCGTTTTCGCGGGTTCAGGAAATCGAGCAGATGACCGGTGCCGGTCACGTGGCAGGTGAGCATGCCGAGCAGCGGTGCAAACCGGCCCGCATTGTCGGGCATGTTGCTCTTGAGTGGTCGCGCCACGCGGACGGCTTCGAACGGGTCGAAGGAGACCACATCGAGCGTCAGCGCGTCGGAGACGGTCTGGTGCAGCACTTTGTGCTCCGCCTCGCCACCACAAATGATGATCTGTTCGATGCTGCCTCCACCCATCTGATTCTGTGCCGCACCGATGGTGCGCCGCAGTTCACCGACCAGCGCCTTGGCTTGTGCCTGAGCGTCACCTTGGGCCGGCAGGCGCACCGATCGCATGAAGACGACCTGGCCCTTGGAGACAGCCGTCAAATCAACTCCATCGGGCAGAAGATCGACGATCAAGCTGCCGCGAAACACGTCCATCGAGTCGCATCGCCGGAGCAACGATACGGCCGCGAAGGGACGCAGTACAAGGCAGCGTGTTTGCAACTCGCTGGCCGCGCACACACTTTGAATCTGCTCGACCTGTTTGGGCGAGACGACCGCAGCCAACACGTTGAGCGATTCTTCGTGGGCGTCGAGTTCCACATAGTCCAACGGCCAGTCTTCACCGATAGAGGTAAAGGCCTGCATGGCCTGAAACCGGACCAAGTCGGGGATCTCTTCTGGCGGCGCGAGGGGAAGAGACAACGTACGCAGTTCGATGCTGGAACGGGGCAGCGCCACCAGCGCGTCGGATCCGGTGAGACTATGCCGAGCGAACACGTCGGCCAGCAGCTTCCCCACCTCGGCGTGCGATGGGGCATCGCCCGTGGAGCTGAGCTCGACCGCAAACGCCTGCTCCACCACCACTTCGTTGCCGCGCGAATTGGCCACCGCAATCCGGGCTTCACGCGCGTCCCATTCGAGAGCGATCAGTTTGGCCATCGTATTTCCGATACCTTCCATTTGGAGAGCGAACTCTCGTCACTCAATAGTTGCTTGCCATGCGCACGCCCAGCAGTTCCAAGGGATATCCACGTCCCAGATGGCTTATATCTCTAAAGGATACTATGCGTGGCACCGCACCGGTAGCATCAAAAATGACCTCGGCCCGCGAGGCGGCGTTGCCATCTTCGTAATAACCGACAATTTGCGCACGAAATACGTCGCCGCCGGCGCAGACAAAGGTGGACAGCAGCTTCATTTCGCTGAGCGTCACGATGCCGGAAGTGAGCAGCCAGGTCTCGTGCATGCGGGCCACGGCCTCGGCATCGTCGGTTGCCTCCAATACGCGCTGGCTGAGGATTTCGTTGACCACCGATTCTTCAATTCCGGGAATGCCCATCAGCAGTGCCTGCGGAGCCTGGTTGATGTTGATACGTCCGGGAATTGTGGCCTGCGTTACCGCAGCTACATTGTCCATGAGCAGCGGCATGTAGACCGCCATCTCGACCAGCGATTCGGGAAACGCCGGCGCCACGACCGTCGCGTCTCCACCACCCTGACCAGGGATCTGGATCTTCTTGCCGACCAGGTCCAATACCTGGGTCAATTTCGTTTCTCCCGGCTTCGAGAAATCAGGATCGCCGACCGTCGCCACATCCTCTCCCGCTTCGCTGCCGTCGTAGGCACCGTTCTGACGATAGAGAACGACGAACTTGGCCCAATCTTCGTTCAACGCCGCCGCCAGACTCTCGTACAGCGCCTCGAGGTCATCCATGTTCAGATCGATTCGCGGCTCTCCCAGCGAATTCACGTTTTTCTCTTGACTGTAAAGTGTCAAGTACCCCAACCAGCCGCGATCCATGGATCCAAGTGATGAATCGACGGCACTGGTCCCCGCCGCGGTCGCCGCGGTGCCCGGCATCACCGAGCCCTGTGACGCCAGTTGATTCACTTCGTGAGTGTCGACCATGCCGTTGCGATTGGTATCCGACCCGAACAGCAATTGCGGTGTCACGCCCCGCACCAATAGCAGCTCTTCCACCGTATCGAGCGGCCCGTTCTTCGCGTAGTAGGGAGGGGTGAGCTCCTGATAGTAGTCCGATTCGGCTCCGTATTCTCGACTCTCGTCGTCTTCGTCCATCCAGTCGAGAATGGCATCGGCAACGTCCTCTGTCATGCCCGGCAATCCCATGAGCAGATCGCGCCCGGCGTTCTCCATTAACTTGTCGAGTTCCACCAGCGCGTTGACGTTCAGCCGCGTCGATTCGTCCTCCAATCCATACCGGACTCCCGCCAGCGTTCCGGTGTCGTCGATGTTGGGCACCAGCACGGTGAAGTTGGCGCACTGCGTGGGGTCCTCGTGAGTCAAGATCGGTATGGCCTGAAAGAAAGTAGGATTGTTGAAGTGTCCCCCCGCCTCGTCCCGCGACGCGTCGTCTTGCATCAGAGTACAGTCGCACCGCCTCGGCTCCAGACTCGACCAGAGCCCGCGTCTGCAACTGGCGTCCGCCCAATTTGGCCGCACCGTAATGGGTCAACATCAGCTCGGCAAACGTATAGGCAGCCAGTGACAAGAGTGCGACCACCACCAGGACGACCACAATGATCATCCCCTGGCGAGCAGGAGATGCAGCGCGTTTTCCGGATGGTTTATTCATGTCCGCTTCCTGACCCTATCAACAGCCGTTTCTTCGTGCCCGTCCAGGGGCGGTCTGTCAAGATTTTCTCGAGTTTGTTTCCGTCTGTCACTTCGCTCACCTCACTGCTTCGCCCGGAGGGGAGCTTGTGCATCTGTCTTCTAAAGGCCGACCGACTCCATGCCACTACTGCCGGTCACGTCACTCTGTTCCGCCGGTTGAGCGGTCGGTAGCCGCACGACCAACGAAAATGTCTGTTCCGGTACCAGTTGCTCGTCCGTGGCGGAAAGCGGAGAGGCGGATGACAATTCGGCCGCCTCCGACATGGCTACCACGATGGTGACGCGAACCGCCATGGGGAGTCCCTGACTCTCGGCCGAGTCCCATTCGTAAAGCCACTCCAATCCGTCAAAATATTGAAACTCGATGCCGACGATTTCCGGAGCGATAATCTCGCCCGCTTGCTGCACCGAGTCGCTGTTGGCGCTGTCCATGGCATACAGCGTTACGGCTCGGTCCAGCACACGACGCACCAGACCGCCCTGCGGATTTCCCGCGGCATCGCGAAAGTCCCCCGACGACACGCCGCTGCTGGGGTCGTAAACATAATACGCCACAGTCTTCACATCGCTGGGAATGTCTTGAATCGGATTCGTGAGACTGGAGGCGACCATCCGCTGCATCTCGTCAACACGCGGGATGCGGCTGATGTCGAGCTGCAATTCATACTGGTTGCCGTACAAACCGGGCACGGGCGGAGGCGTGCCGGCAGTGGCAATATCCTGGCTGGCACTCATCCCCCCGGTATCGCCACCCATCATGTCCGCCGCGGCATCGGCCAAGGCGTCCATGTCGCCCGCGTCTCCGCCAGCCAGATCTCCCAGGTCACCCGACGCCCCGCCACTTGCCGCCGCGTCGGACGCCATTGAAGCCAAGGAAGAGAAGTCCGTCGTGTTTTGTTGGATGACGCTGCGCAGATCGTTGGCCATGATCTGCAAGATGGCACGCGCCAATTGAATGCGCTCGACGTCACCACGACGAGCGTCCAGAAGGCGCAAATGCAGATCGATCGCCATCGAGATGGCTGCCAATACCACGGCCGTCAAAGCCAATGCCAACATGACCTCCAACAACGTCATGCCCGCACCGAGTGAGCCATATTGTCTGAATTGCCGCCTCCATGTTTTGCCGCTGTTCATCGTCCACCTCCCGCTGAGCCCGAAGGCGACGTGGAGCCGGACCCGCCGGAACCGGATGAGGAATCGGAACTGGATGTTCCCGAACTACTGGAACTTGACGCGCCACTGGCGGCTTCCGCCTCCGCGGCGGCCATCTCCAAGTCGAGTTCCGTCTGCGGATCGATCATCCAACGGACAAGCGAAAACGAGATTGGCTGCTGCGACGGATCGACATTCTCGCGAACCGTGACCAGGATGCCGAGTAATCCCTGCTGCTCGACCTGCTCGACCTGTACGGTATAGGCCCATTGGCGGCCACCAAAGTCTTCCACCACTCCCTCGGTTGACTCTGGGGTGGCGATGCCGGCACAGATCTCAGCAGTGAGTGAATCGGCCAACAACTGCGCTATGGAAAGCGTTCGCGCCGATTGCGCTGAACGCGTCCCGACGCGCGCCAGCTCGCCTAACACGGCGAGCGAGCCGCCCAGGATGGCAATAGACAGAATGACCTCCAACAACGTCATGGCAGCACGCGTCATCGGCGCACGCCGCACCGCCGCATCAACGCACGCTCCCCCAGCGATCACGGCGAGCGAGCCAGCCGTTGCGACGCCACGTGATGGACCGCGGTACGGCCACCTTCGGAGTTTATGGGACCTGCTGTATTTCATCTTCCGTCACTAACTCACTGACTTTGGCGATCCCGGTCAAGCTGCGCAGAGAAACCACCACGAAAAGCAAACGACGTTCATTCGTCAGCACCAGTCTCGCGTCCGACGTGGTACCGTCAGGATAAAAAAGGAGGGGAGGGAGATCTTGCGTGTTTGCCATTTGCCCTCCCTGCACTTCCTGCTGTATCTGCATCGAACGCAAATCGGCCTGCACATCGCTGGAGGCAAAGATCACGCCTTCGGGCAGGGTCCGCGGCGCAGCCTCCTCTGACTGTGACGCGGACGTGCTCATGGAACTCGTCCCGCTTACCGGCATGCCGCCAACCGGATTGTTCATACCGCCGCTCATCATCACGCTGTGTTGTGCATCCGCCTCCAGAAAGTCCTGTTCGGTGTAATAAGGCTGAATACGAAACGTGCCTTGTTCCGCTTCGTACAGAAACATCTGAATCTGGCCTGTCTTCATGGCCTGAATCCGAGCCTTGTTCCATTGTACGCGGACCACTTCCCCTGCCTTGCGCAACTTCTGGTTCTCGAAAGGGCCCTGCAGCGACGGCAAGACCAGCGCGCCCATCACTACCAACAGGGCCAGCACCAGCATCAATTCGAGCAACGTCATGGCGTGGCGCGATGCTCGCCGGCGTCCCACCGCGCCAGACGGCCTACGGCTGCGTGATGCTGTGTTTGTGCGATGCGTCATGATCCGAAACAACCTGCGTTTCACCCTTCACCGACCTGATCACTTCCGGCAAACCGCCCCGGCGTCACCAGAGGAGTATTCCTCACGAGAGACGGCGAGGCGGCGAGTGCTCGAACAACGCGGTATCCGTATCCGCAACCTAACCGGAGATGTTGCCAATGTCATCTTCCGTGCCGGGCTGACCGTCAGGACCGCCCGAATAAACTCGATACTGGTTGGGGCCCAGCAGTTCGTAATAGTAGGGGTTGGACCAGGGATCGGGTGGAATATCTTTCTTGGCGTAGGGACCGGTCCACTTCGTGGGATCCGCCAGATCGGCAGGAGGGACGCGCAGCGACTGCAGGCCCTGCTGGCTGGTCGGATAAGTCCCCATATCGAGCTGATATATGTCGAGCTGGGTTTCCAAGGCGCTGATTTGAGCCTGCGTCGCCTTGATCTTGCTGCTGGCGAAAATGCCGGAGAAGTTCGCCACCACGAGCGTTCCGAGAATGACCAGGATGGCCAACACCAACAAGACTTCCATCAGGGTAAAGCCGCGGTGTGCCCCACGGCGTCGGTACACAGTTCTTGTGCGTCGTTTCATCGAACTAGCTCCCATCGGATCGGTTACTTGCAACCAGGTCTGAGTTATCTGTCGGTTTGCGATGGCCGAGATCTGCTCGGCTTGGGCAGATTCGACCCTGATACCTAATTTAACCCCAACCGCGACTGCCGTGGACCGGTGCCGCACGCAGAAACCTGAATTGTCCAGTTTGCCTGGCTGGATCGGCGAGGCACCCGGTCTTGTGCAGGTCTCATATCGTACTGCTCATTTTGATGACCGGCATTAACAGGGCGATCACCACGAACAACACGGCCCCCGCCAAGAACAGCAGCAGAATGGGTTCCAGCAGTCGGACCGCCAAGTCAAGCTTGCGGGTCGTCTGTTTTTCCAGTCCGTCAGCAATTTCAATCAGGACTTTATCCAGAGTGTTCGATTCTTCGGCCACGCTGATCATCTCGACCACGGTCATGGGGAAGTGACCTGAGGCACCGAGAGGCGAAGCCAGCGATTCGCCCGCCGAGATGTTTTCCGACGCGTCCTGAATCGCTTCGGAGAGCACGCGATTGCCGGACGTCTCACGACTGATCTCCAGCGACTTCAGAATGGGTACACCATTGCGCAAGAGCGTTCCCAGCACACGACAGAACCGCGCCACGGCCAGGTTCTTGAAAACCATCCCGAGCAGAGGCAGCTTCAATTTGATCATGTCACGAAATCGACGGCCTCCTTCCGTGGCCATTTTGGCTTTCAGCGCGATGGCAGCCGCGATCAGGATGAACAAGATTACCAGACCCCAAGACTGCAGCGAACGACTGAAACCGAGCAACCATTCGGTCAGTATGGGGAGTTCGCCCCGTTCGCGGAGGGACTGGAACAATTCGTCAAACTGCGGCACAAAGAAAATGATCAATGCCGTGACGATCGAGCTGCCCACCGCCCCCAGGAACACGGGGTATGCCAGAGCGCCCACGGTACGGGCCTTCAAGTCTTCCTGTTGCTCCGTGAACTGTGCCACCCGCTCCAGCGCCTCTTCGAGAAACCCCCCCTCGCCGCCCGCCTTGACCATGTTAATGGCCATTTCGCTGAACACGCGCGGATAGCGCGCTATCGCGTCTCCCAACGTGCTCCCCTGCTCCACGCGGTCACCGACTTCACTCAGCGAACGAGCCAGCGTCTGGTTGGACGACTGTTTGCGGAGCACTTCCAGCGATCGGAGTAGCGGCACGCCACTACGCAGCAGCGATGCCAGCTGGGAATAGGTCACAGCCATCGTCTGCCCCTTCACGCGGCCGCCGAATAGCGGGGCCCGAGGCGTGTCGGTCGTGACCTGCAGCGGAAAGAGCGATTGGCCCGCCAACAGCGTTACTGCTTCGCGTTGGCTGGCGGCCGCAATCGAGCCGGTGATTTTCTGACCGGAGGAGTTTCGGGCTACGTAGGCAAAGTCAGGCATGGTGCCAGGGTGCCCGGCAAAGCCGGACCGTTTTGAAGGATTGAAATCGTGGTAACCGTCCAGCCACGGGAAGTGCCAGGAGACCGCAGCATGTCGAACACCGCATGAACTAGTCCGCTAAACCCAGCATCATTGCGTGGGAGCTACGCCACTGAGAGCCGACTTTCCCAGCGTGCCTCTTACCGGTGGCAGGCCGAACATCGAATAACCAGCCGTGAGCAAACACGCACGCTCGACTCAACCCGCTATTGCTTGCTTGCCGGCATGACGTCCGTGTGTCATCTTCTCCAGTTCCAGCAGGTCGTAGTCTCCCTTGGTGATGCGCAGCACCTCATCGACCGTTGTCTGACCATGTATCACCTTTCGCCAACCATCCTCGCGTAAGCTGATCATTCCCTGCTGCATCGCGGCTTTCTTAATTAACCACGTGCTGGCACGGTCATGAGCAAGTTGACGAATGTTATTGTCCGTCAGCAACAACTCGTACAGGCCTAATCGACCGGAATATCCAATGTGGCGGCACTCTTTGCAGCCCGCCTGGCGATACAAGGGCCGGTCCCCTAACTGATCGTAGGGAAAATCGCTCGGCATCTCTTCAGGATCAGGTTGGTATGGTTCCCGGCAATGCACGCACAGACGGCGGACCAGTCGCTGGGCCATCACCGCCTCCACCGTACTGGCCACCAGAAAAGGCTCCACTCCCATGTCCGAAAGTCGTGCGTAGGACCCTGCCGCGTCGTTCGTATGCAATGTGCTGAAGACCAGGTGGCCCGTCAGTGCGGCCTGAATGGCATTTTCGGCCGTTTCCAAGTCGCGGATTTCGCCGATCAGAACCACGTCCGGGTCGTGACGCAGAATGCTCCGCAAAGAACTGGCGAAGGTCAGTCCGATCTTCGGGTGTACCTGGATCTGATTGATTCCCTGCAATTGATACTCCACCGGATCTTCGGTGGTGATGATCTTCACATCCGGTTGGTTGATCTCGATCAGCGCGCTGTAGAGTGTGGTGGTCTTACCCGAACCAGTCGGTCCCGTTACCAGAATGATTCCGTGCGGCAACCGAATCAATTCGCTGAACCGGGCGTACGTATCGGGTTCCATCCCCAGGCTGCGCAGCTCGAAAACCATCGCGCCCTTGTCCAGGATACGCATCACCAAACCTTCACCGTGGATCATCGGGATGACCGATACACGGACGTCGATCTCGCGTCCCGCTACACGTAACTTGATCCGGCCGTCCTGCGGCAACCGCCGCTCGGCGATGTTCAAGTGCGACATGATTTTCAAGCGGCTGATGATCGCTGCCTGGAAGCGATTAATCTCGGGGGGCACCGGTTGCGGTTGCAGAATTCCGTCGACGCGATAGCGGATTACCAGACCGGTGGCTTGCGATTCGATATGGACGTCGCTGGCCTTCGTCTCGATTGCTTCCAGCAAGATCTCGTTCACTAGACGAACGACCGATGCTTCCTGGGCCATCTCCGAAAGCTCGGAACCATCAGATTCGATCTCGTCGAGCAATTCGATTTCCCGGTCCGTAAACTGCTCCATCAGCCCTTCGACCGTCTCGCTACCCACACCGAGATGCTTTTTGATCAAGGCCGATATCTGATTGCGACTCGCCAGCACCGGTACCACCGACAGCCCCGTGGCGGCACTGACTTCGTCGATCGGATACAAATCGAAGGGATCGCTGGTGGCGACCACTAACTGGCCATTGTCGCGGCGAATGGGGAACAACGACTGGCGATGGATCAGCTTGTGAGGAAACCCTTTCAGAAGTGTCAAATCGACGTCGATATCGCGGAGATCAACATACTCCAGTCCTACCTCATCCCCCAAGCGCGCAACGCCGCTTCTTCCCTGACGTACCCTAGCGCCACCGCTTTTTCCACCAGCGATGCGCCGTCTCCGTTCGCTTGACGCAGTTGCACCAGCTGAGTTTCATTCAGCAGGCCGCGTCGTTGCAGTAACTCGCCAGCTTCCATTGGTTCCAATTCTCACCTGGGCGGATCAAACCGTGTGCGACACCAGTCTGACCCTAGTTTTCGGAATCGCCCGCGTACCCGCTCAGTACACCAGGGAAGGGTAGTACAATCTCCCATGTACGGGGGGTGCCTCACAAGGAGCAAACCGTCAACAGCGGTTCTCGCGGTGCGAGCGAGAGCGTTCTTTCCACGCGTCCCGCCTGGGGGCACCTATGTCTACTCGTGCAAAATGCTCCACGTTTCATTCTAAACGAATACACCGGGGAGCATAGTTAAATTTCAGGCACTTCGCCGCGGAACAACACTTCCCGACCTGCCGCCTGCAAGGACCACGCTGGATGCGCACACGATGCATCCCGCGTGGCGTTGGGAGAGCACGTCACCTCGGGCACGCGCCGGCGTACGATTCGATCACTGACTTCCACCAACGTCCCACCCCACCACGGTGTACGACGCCCCGTTTGCTGCACTGCCGTTGGGGCGATCTGTCGTCCCCGGCTGGCGGCGTCGTGGTACCACACATCTGCGGTGCACGCTTCCGCTGGGCTTGTCCCAGGGGGAGCGACAACTGACGAGCTACACTCAATGCCATGAACTTCATCTCTATCTTCACGGTCTTCTGCTTCTCCCCCAGGCTTGTCCCCGGGGACGCGGCGACTTTTGCTGCCAAGGTAGCGTCAGAATCGCGGCTTCCCCCGGGACAAGCCCGGGGGAGAGCACGAGATGTGTGCAGGTCACATGTAGCCAACCAGTTGTGATCCCACTGGGACAAGCCCAGTGGAAATCGGGCTTGTGTGTCACAACGAGGGCTGCGGCGTCGCCGATTCTCGGCCCGCTTGTTCTTACTCGCCACCTCCGCGCGGGCTAGTTTCCACGTCCGCGGCGGCCACCCTGGGCAGCGCCGGGTCCACCGGGACGGCCGCCAGCGCCCTGACGGCCAGCGCCCGCACCGGGTACTTGTCGCTCGTCCGGATCGAATTGGAACGGCTCGCCGACCAACTGCTTGAGCTTGGCTTGCTGGGCGGGGGTAAGTTCCTTGATGAGCTCTTCCTGCAACTTCTTCTGCATCTCTTGCTGCAGTTTACGAGCTTTTTCACGGAGTTGTTCTTGTTGCGTCTCGCTGATGCCCAACTGCTCGGCAACCGGGCCGCCGGCAACGCCACCACGCTGCATCTGGAACTGGACCGCCAACTGCTTCAAACGGCCCGCTTGGTGGGGAAGTAGAATCCCGTCTACTTTAGCTTGGATCTTATTTTGAATTTCTTCACCGGCCTCCCGCATTTTGGCCATTCGCTCTTCCATGGGCAGATCTTGGTACTGCTGAAACATTTCCCGGAAGTTCATGCCCTCCGCAACTCCCTCTAATTCTTTGACTTGATCGTCAAGAAGCTCAAGTTCTTTGCGTACGTCGCTGCGGCGCAGCAGCGCCAATTCCGGATTGCCACCACCAAACATACCTCCCATCCCTCCTCCCGGACCGCCAGGTGGGAAGCCGCCTCTGCCGCCCGGACCACCGCCACCACCCGGCCCACCACGCCGTCCTTGGGCCTCCACGTTGCTGGCACAGGCCACCACCAGCAGAGCTGCTACGAAGTAAATAAGCGTTGTCGGTCGTTGCTTCATGGGACGATTCTCCTGAAAAAAAAGTGGAATACCGACACCTGTAAATACGAAGGGTGGCGCGATTTCTGTCTCATTGAACCCGATACGCAGCAAAGGGTTTCGGCGAATTCGGGAAAAGTGCACAGCCAGGATGACACGGCAGGATGAGGTAAGCTCACCCGACCTGCAATTGTGTTCTTGCCGGCCGATCCACGCCAGCACATACGGCCGGTTACTGCGCGAGGAAAAAGACCCCGCGAAGGAAAGTCCGCCAGCAGCGATTGCCTCACCCTCGGTCGATTTTCGCGCCCGCCGCTCGGTCCGGCCAGCGGCGAGATGAGGCCGGGGCACTACTGCCTTGTCACGCTGAAGAATGCGGGTTGGTGCGAGACGAACCTACGACAAGGCATCACACGAGAAATCCAACGCTCGAGCAACCCCAATCGTCAAGGATCCCCAGCGCGAAGAGGAAGTCACGTACTTCGCGCAGAGTCGGTGAGGATCACCTTGAATTGAGTGTGTCAACCCCGGCCGCGACTCACCGCCCGCGTCGGCTCGAGCCACCTCCGCTGGGGCGACCGCTGCGAGGAACCGCCCGGCGTGCCGCCACGTCCACCGAATCCGCCGCCGCCAGGCTGAAACCCACCGCGTCCACTGGATCCTCCACCTCCCGGCTGGATGCCACGCGGCTGAAATCCGCCTCCGCCACCGGGTCCCCCGGCGCCTGGGAACCCACCGCCGCCTTGCATGCGGCGGAAGAAATCGATGCGGGCCTGAATATCCCCCGCCGAGGCGCCGCCAAAGGGCATCCCGCCGCCACCCGGCACGCCGGTCGGAGACGAGGAACTGGAACTTCTTGACGAGCTGCCTGAAGCACGTTGGCCCATGATCGCCGCCAGGGCCTTTTGGACCGCTTCCGGATTCGCGTTCTTGACCGAAACCACCTGGACCTCTTCCTGCTGATCGACCCCCGACTGATCGATCTGGTACACCAGTTCCTTGACCTCCTGGTACAGTTGGTCGGGGGCTGTGACGATCAGCGAATTACTGGTCGTGTCCACCGCGATGGTCATTTTCGCTTCTTCACTTTTCACTTCAGTGGCCCCACCGCCGCGTCCGCCGCGCAAAGCGCGAATCAAATCGGCCGGATTGGGCTGGCCTCCACGTCCCTGACTGTTATTGGTCGCAATGCGGTTGGCATACGCCTCTCGAAGCACGTTGGCCACTTGCGTGGCATTCATATAGATGATCGGAATAATGTGCGGTTTTCCCGCCGTCTGGATGTCGGTAATGCTCCCCTCGCGATCAATCACTTTGAGCAGTTGTTCGATCAACTGCAGATCGACCGGCAGCGCCTGGACCACCAGGCAGTTCAAACGCGAATCGGCCACGATACTGACCGGTCCAGTTGCCTGGACCGTCGTGATGCCTCCGCCGCCGCCCGTCGCTCCGCCACCGAGCAGAGCACCCAGAATGCCGCCGCCACCCATGAGATTAGCGGCCACATCCCCCACCAACGATCCGCCGCCGCCATCACTGCTCGTTCCCCCCAGAATATCCTGGATTAACTGGCTGGCCACATCCGCTTTGCAGAACTTCAAAAAGTAGACCGTGAAATTCTTCCCGGGCGTCAGCACTGTTGGTCCGGCCACCGTGCGCAGTAGGTCTTCAAATTTGTCCAGAGCCTCGGTGTCTTCGGAGGTGATCAGCACGCCGTTGGGCGTGAACTCGATCCGAATGTCGCTGTCTTTAACGTTCGTTTTGGCGGGTTCTTCCGGTTTCCCCGGCTCCGTCTGCGGTGCCTCCTGCGCAGCGGTGACTATCTCGGATTCGCCCTGCCCCGATCGTACCGTCGTCGTCTCATCAGCCGGCTCGTCCACCTGCCAACTCACCAGTCCAAAGTAAGCCTGGCCGCGAGGGTCCAGCGAGTGGGACTCGAGGGTGACCTTGTCCTCACTGGCCTGGACGGCAGGACGCGACGGTTGCGTGGAGGCGGGGTGCATGGTTCCCGGCGGCTGCAAACGCGCCGAGGGCGTGGCGGGTCGGAGGTCGCGTTGTGGAGCGGAGGGCGTTTCGGGGTTCACTTCCCGCAAGTCGAAGATCGAGGGTCCCGATTCCGAGGGAGCGGTCAGCTGTATACGGTTGGGTCCCAGCCACAGGCGGCGCACCGTTTCCACGGCGCTTTCCGCACTACCACCGGTCAGCGGGATGAAACGCAAGTTACCGCCATTCGATCCTCCCTCGGCCGGTCCTTCCAGTTTCTCGATCAACTGCTTGATCTGCTCGATTTCCGTGTCGGTCGCTCGGACGTACAGCTTCATCGTGGTGGGATCCGCGTCGATCTTGATCGTCGATGCCGTTTCGCTGTCTTCGGTGAAGAATTTGCCGATCGTCAAGACGGCTAGTTGCGGGTCGATTTTCCGCAGTTGAATGACTTCGATCCGAGGCGCTTCGCCCTCCAACTGTCTAATCGTTTCCTGGATGGTCTTATGCTCCGACGGACGCGCCAGGGCAATGATTTTGTTGGTTTTCGGGTCCAAGGACATGCGTACGTCCGGCAGGCCGGCCAACAGTGTTTGCATCACGGCCAGTGCTTCGGCGGAATCCGCGGTCCGAATACTGTGCGTCATCAGCTGAGGCTGCTCCGACGCCACGGCGGTCGGGGAGACGGCTCTCTGCACGTCGACGCGTTGGACCAGATCTTCCAGAATCTGGATTTTGTCCTTACCGCCGGCGGCAAACAGCCTGGTCCCCGTTGTGTCCTGAGCGATGCTGATTTCCTCTCCCACATTTTCACCTTCGTTGAGCCCCAACAGTGGGCGGGCAATCAACAAGACCTCTTCAGGAGAAACGTAGGCCAGCTTGAACTCGGTCACGCCTTTGTCTTTCGCACCGGTCGGATTCTCGGCACGCTCAATTACGTCGCGGATCGTGCGTAACTTGCCAGCCGTTTCCGTCACCAGAATTTGTCGCGCTTTGGGCATCACGACCATGCTGCGTCCCGGTCCCAGTAATTGACCGATCTCCTGTTCGGCATCCGAGGGTTCCATCTTGGCCAGATGAAAGACCGTCTTGACAAGTTCAAATTCACCTCGTTCGTCCAGTTGCTCGACCGGCACAAACTCCACCAGCACATCGGGGACTTCATCATCCAGATTGATCACGGTCAGCAGTCGCCCGCGACGCACCAGCGTATAACCCTGGGTCAGCAGCACGCCATTGATCAAATCGATGGCTTCGGTTGGTGTATAGGAGTGCTGATCTGAATAGTTGAACGTACCTTCTGGAATGAGCGCCGATTGCAGTGACAGATCGGCTTGTTCCGCCAGCCAGTCCAGAACCTCTTCCCAGGGCTGAAAGCGGAAATTGAAACGCAGCTTGATATCTTCCGGGTCGCGTCGCGGGGCACCCTCTTCTGGCTGTTGCACATCCGCATCGGCCGCGGGTGCAGTCACATTCGCCTGCGGTAGTGTGGCGGGCGCCGTCGTATCGGAGGGTGAAACGGGCTGCTGCGCCGCCGCGGTGGCTGGCGCGCCGGATGCCGTGTTTTGCGTTGACATTTGCTCTTGCGTCGGCGTCGTGGCGGCAGCGCCCGACTGCGTTTGCGCGGTCGATGCCTCCGCCGCTGGCAATCCGGCCTCCGCCGCGGCAGGCTCGACAGCCGGCTTGGCCTCAGGCGGATTCTCGCTCGCCGTGGTAACGGCCGTGTCCGCGGCAGCCGGGTCGGTGGGAGCCGACGCGACGACATCCGTTGACGGTGGCAGACTGTCGGCAACCGGACCTGGCCCCAACCCGGCCATCTGCTGCCAAGTCGCTTTCTGCGTTTTATTAAGGACGGACTGCAAACGGCGCTCATAAGTCAATTGAGTCAACCGACGTTCCTGCTGTCCGCCACGCGTCATCGCCTCAGCACGTTCGGCCAGCAGGCGACGAATTTCTGCCTGCTGCTGCTCATCCAGTTCCAACAACTTGACCACGGTCGGCTCCGCCAATGAGGTCATACCCTTCTGCTGCAAATGCAATTGACTCAGCGTGCTGCGCTGCTTCATCGATAACAGCTGCATTCCCAACCGCTCCGATTCCTCCACAAAGGGAGCCAGACGCCGTGCACGCTCTTCGGGCGGCAGATCCTTAATCGATAACGCCAGATCAATAGCCGCGTTTTCTCGCTGTTCGACAAGTTTGCGGAGTTGCTCCTTGACCTCGTCCGACAATCCGAGCCGTTGGGCGGTCGCGTCGTTCGTGGCCAATGCCAACACTCCGACAAACGCCGGATCAGCCGCTCGTACCTGCGCGGCGGTGGCAAACAGCAATGCGGCCGCTACCACACCGATCGTGGACCGGCCAACACGCTGCGCGAATCGTGGTGAGTTTATGAGCTGTTTCAAGGAAATCTTCTCCGGATAAGACCCTTCCGAACCACCGAAGGCGGGCAGGCTATCGCAAAATTGCTGGAAACTCAGCAAGTCTTTCTCGAACCACGCTTCACGGACGGTCTGGGGTCGAGCAAACGTAGTGATAGCCCGAGCTTAATCGTTTCATTATTATCTAACCAGCCAAAATTCCCAACGTTTCGCGTCATCCATCACGAATTTATCGGGTCCCGCAGAAACGCACCTCCCGCATCGTCAATACATTCGATACCCCACGAACGCGGCCCCCCCTCTTTGGTTTAACCTGGATCACGAGGCCACTGCCGGGTCTCTTCGAACAGGACCTGACTGCGGACCGGTGGATGGATCGCTCATGTTGGTAGCGGTTCAGTCGCATTCCCGCCGGGGCCAATCCCGCAGGGAACACCCACGCAGGCGTCTGTTCCTGGGATGCTACCGGCCGGGTCCCAGGGCTCCCTCCGGGTGTCGTTCGGCAGGACTGATCTCGAGCAAATCCCTGGTTATTGCTTGATTTTTCCCGCCCAGACGCAGGAAAGAGAGCAATTCTTGTGTTGCGTCAACATTCGGAATAGTCCCTTTCTTATTGACTCAAGAACCATGTCCATGAATTGCTCGCTGCTGCTGTCACTTGTGGGGCCACTGCAAGTTTGGCGATGCTGGCACCGGTATGGGCCCAACCGGCAGCCACGTTCACCGGCGTGACCGACCCCTTTCGGCAACTCGACGAGCTGTTACCCACACCGAATTCGTATCGGACCGCGTCCGGCGCACCGGGTCACCGTTATTGGCAGCAGCAGGTGGACTACGCCATCGATGTCACGCTCGATGACCAAAAGCAGCAGATCCGCGGTTCGCAGCGCGTCACGTACACGAATCGTTCGCCGGACGTCCTGACTTATCTTTGGCTGCAGTTGGACAGCAACCTTTATCGACCCGATTCCGAGGCGGTTTTGACAGCCACGGCACCGGCGATGGACCGCGTCCCTTTTTCCAGGTTGAAGAGTTGGCTGGCTCGCGAGACCTTTGACGGCGGCACGCACGTGACGAGGGTGACCGACAGCGCGGGAGAGGCGTTGGACTTTACCATTGTCAAGACGATGATGCGCATCGACTTGCCGCACCCTCTTCCTTCAGGATCTTCCTTTGTTTTCAGCGTCGATTGGGATTACTCCATCAACGACGCACGGCTGATACGTGGACGTACCGGATATGAGTATTTCCCCGATGACGGCAACTACCTGTACGAGATCGCTCAGTGGTATCCCCGCCTGGCTCCCTACACCGATGCAGCGGGTTGGCAGCACAAACAATACCTGGGAAGTGGCGAGTTCGCGCTCGAGTTCGGAGACTACCTGGTTCGCATCACCGTTCCCTCGGATCACATCGTCGCGGCGACGGGTGTGTTGCTGAACCGGAACGAGTTACTCAACGACCAGCAGCGGGCGCGACTCAAACAGGCGGAGACCAGTTCGGAGCCCGTGTTTATTGTTACCCCGGAGGAAGCCGAGGCGAAGGAATCTGCCCGGGCGGAAGAGACTCAGACGTGGATCTTTCAGGCCGAGCAAGTACGGGATTTTGCCTTTGCTTCCTCGCGGAAGTTTGCCTGGGACGCTCAGCTTCAGCGATTAGGTGGGAACCGCGTGATGGCCATGTCGCTGTATCCGAAAGAAGGCCAGCCACTCTGGAGCAAGTCGATCGCCTGATTGCCAAGTATCTGCAGGAGACGCTGGTACTGCATCCGTTAGGAAAGGAACCGCTGGCCCTGCAATGGGTCGGCAAGGAAGTGAGCGCGAAATACGCTTGGCTCTATTTCGAGTTTCCCTGTCCCCAGTTCGCCGGCAGATGGGAGGTCCGTAACCGACTCTTCTTCACCCGCCTCCCGGATCAGATGAACACGATGACGTTTAAACAGGACGGAAATGAGGTGTCGCTGAATTTCACACGGCTGCGGATCACGCAAAGCCTGATACTGCCACTGGAACACCAGCGAATCCCGCGCGTAGGAGATCCCGACTGATCGCGGTCGCCCGGAGTAAGTGAAACGCACGCTCGGTCTGGAAAATGTTTCCGTAATTTTGCGGCAGACGCTCTTGCCGACGCCTATAATGTCGCTTTGACGTGGACGAGCACTCGTGTTTGCTCAACGTGTTTGCTCAACCTGGGGTGTTCGATTCGCTGGCGACTTGGGACCACTTCCTAGGGCTCTGACGACTGGCAGAAAGAACTGACCCCGGGCGCCGCGGCGGGTTGCCGCAAACGGGCGGCTGGCAGCCGAGGCCTGCGTGCATCAAGCTTCCTGTCCGGCCGCGGGAAAGAGGGGCTCAGCGACGACCCTGTTGCGGTGGACCGGAGGCGGAGAGCCGAGGCGAACGTTTCTATGCCGGGACGAAGCGACTAATGATTTCAGTGGTTGGATTGACGAAACATTTTTCCACGGGCAGTCGGAAGATTGTGGCCGTGGATGATCTTTCTTTCCAGGTCGAGGCGGGGGAAGTATACGGGTTGCTGGGCCCCAACGGCGCGGGAAAAACCACCACGCTGTGGATGGTTTTGGGACTGCTGACGCCCACCTC
Source organism: uncultured Planctomycetota bacterium (assembly GCA_963700575.1). Taxonomy (GTDB): domain Bacteria; phylum Planctomycetota; class Planctomycetia; order Pirellulales; family Pirellulaceae; genus JAJRVM01. The sequence goes on from CAVOYC010000014.1 coordinate 317,229, forward strand.
GGGCTACGCCGAGGTTGACGGGTTTCGCTCGAGCGTGGTGCCTGACGCGGTGAAAGCGCGGATGGGGCTGGTCTCCGCCAGTGCCGGTGTGTATCCCTGGTTGACACCGCGCGAAACGCTGCTTTTCTTCGCCGATTTGTATAGCGTTCCGCCGAGCGTGGCCGCCGCGTCCGTCACGCGGATCAGCGACATGTTGGGCCTGGCTGAGTTCCTGGATCAACGATGTGCGACGTTGAGCACCGGGCAGAAACAACGCGTCAACCTGGCTCGAGCCCTGATTCATGACCCGCAAATCATGCTCCTGGACGAGCCAACTCGAGGGCTGGACGTGCTGGGGAGCAAGGTCATCTTCGATTACGTGCGGCACCTCCGCGACGTGGGCAAAGCGGTGATTGTCTGCACGCACCGACTGGATGAAGCACAACGCCTCTGTGACCGATTCGGCCTGTTGCACCGCGGCCGATTGCTGCACGAGGGGACGTTGCAGCAACTACAGCAACGGACCGGATGCGATTCCCTGACCGAGATGTTTCTGCAGTTTATTGACGGCGACCAGGATCACCGGGTGGTTTCCGCATGAAGGGTCAACCGGCCAAACAGCTTGAACGTTCGTCACTGGGGCGAATGGTGCGTCTGACGCGGAAAGAATTGCGGGAAACGCTGCGCGATCGTCGCACCGTCATCACGCTCGTCTTGATGCCGCTGTTGGTCTACCCGTTGTTGAGTATTTCCTTCAACAAGTCGCTGCTGCTGACCGCCGGCCAGACGTCCAAGACCGTCTACGGGATCGGTGTTGATTCCCCTCGCGACGCGGTGCATCTGGAACAGTTGCTGTTGCGGGGGACGCAACTGCTGGACTTGAAGTCGGGCCTGCCGTCGGGTCGAAAGCCCGAGCGAGAACAGCCATCCTCGGGCATCGTGGACTCAGGCGAGACGCCGGCCGAGACCTTCGAGATCCAATGGTTCGACGGCACACCGCTGGAACGGCATGTGGCCAATCTCGACGTCCAATTGGCGGTCCGAATCCGGTATCCTGACGATGATCAGGCCAAGCGCCCGCCCCGTTTTTCGGCTCAATACGAACTGATTTATCGCGAGAATTCTCCCATCAGCGAACAGGCCATGCGGTTTGTTGAGGATCGGTTGCAGGCCATTAACGAGGCATCCTTGCGAGCTCGGCTGGCGCGCGTCGGAGCGCCGTCGGGACTGCGGGCAGACATGTTGCTTAAACCGATCTCCGTCGGCAGTTCGGCGCCCTTCTCGCTGGCCACGCTTGTGCCGTTGGTCTTGATCCTGATGACGATTACCGGAGCCGTGTATCCGGCCATCGACTTGACGGCTGGCGAACGAGAACGAGGCACGCTCGAAACACTCATCGCGGCACCGATTTCCGCGTCTCGCGCTGCTGGTGGCCAAATACGCCGCGGTGCTGATCGTGGCCGTGCTGACGGCGATGGTCAATCTTGTCGCCATGACCGTCACGCTGCTCACCTCCAGTCTGGGGTCCCAGCTGTTTCCGGGAGGGCTGTCACCGATCTTGATGATCCAGATCTTCGGACTGATGATCCTGTTTGCCGCCTTCTTTTCGGCGATCGTGCTGGCCATCACCAGTTTTGCCCGCAGCTTCAAGGAAGCCCAGGCTTATCTGATACCGGTCATGTTGCTGGCGATCTCGCCAGGCTTGTTGAGCCTGATTCCCGGTCTGGAACTGCGCGGCCTGATGGCGGTGGCTCCGCTGGTCAATATTGTGTTGCTCTCGCGTGATATTCTCGAGGGGAATGTCATGCCTTCCATGGCTGCATTGGCCATCGGTTCCACCGCGGTTTACGCCGCGGCCGCGATCGCCATCGCCTCCAGGATCTTCGGAAACGATGCGCTGCTCTACGCCAGTCGCGGAAGCTGGTCCGAGTTGTTTCAGCGGCCCGCGACGCAGCCTTGCCGCGGCGACGCCCACCGCCACAATCGCCTGCCTGGCGACGCTCTTTCCGCTCTTCTTCGTGCTCGCCAATCTGACGCAGTCGCGATCCTTCAATGTGCCGCAGCCAGCTCTGGCTCAACGCACTTGTGACCATTGTCGTCTTTGGTGTCTGGCCCCTGCTTTTTGCCGCGGCGCAACGCGTGCGTTTCCTTTCTGGTTTCCAGATTCGCCGCGCCGGAGTTCTTGCTTTCGTCGGCGCCCTGGTCTTCGGCCTGACGCTGTGGCCTGTGGCGCAACAGCTGTTCCTGCTGGGGAAATGGGCCGGATTGGTGGCGATGGACAAGCACCAATTCGACCTCGTGGAACGTTTGCTCAAGGCTTTTGAGGGAATTTCCCCCGCATTGATCCTGGTAACACTCGCCGTCATTCCCGCGGTGTTAGAGGAATTCTTCTTCCGCGGCTATCTATTCCACGGACTACGACAGCGTTTTTCGGGATGGAGCATCATTGTCGTCTCGGCGCTGCTGTTTGGAGTGTTCCATGTGCTCTCCCCCAGCGTTCTGACACCAGAGCGGTTTCTCCCCAGCACGTTCCTGGGACTTGTTCTGGGATGGGTCTGTTACCGTACGGAAAGCGTGCTGCCCGGTATGCTGCTGCACGGTTGCCACAACGGAGTGTTGCTGTTGATGGTGCAAAACCGCGAGTTGCTCCAGACGTGGGGCTGGGACCAAGAGCGGAGTGAGAATCTCCCTTGGACTTGGCTCGTGGTTAGCGTCTTGGCGATTGCCGTGGCCACGCTTTGCATCTATCTGAGTACGCGCAACAGCGGGCCCGCGGGTGAGGAGGTGAGGAGGTGAGGGGATGTGAGGTGAGGGGGCTGAATCGGGGATGAGCCTGCCATTGCCGATGTCGCCAGGGGAGACCTCCCATCCTGTTCGGCCTTGCGTTGACAGCCAGCCCCGCTGTGCTGGTTCCAATCTACTTTTTCTATCCACGTCCGGCAACAAACAGAATTGGCTCTCGGGACAGGCAGATGCGAAGTTCGAGCGCAAGGTAAGAAGCTGCAAGAACATCCGGTTCAGGCGGCCGGGCGGCATGATTCGGTTGGCGCGGCCGTCGCCGCCCGTTCGCATCCCTGGCCCGCTGCAATTTGGGGCAGCCCAGAGTTAGTTTCGAGTCGAACGAACAGCCGGTTCAGGAACCGGTCGTCCCAACACATCCCGGCTACGAGGCAGGCTGAGCGCGGCACCCGCCAAAGCGTCACTGACAAAATGGGCCATGGATTGAATGCGTTGCAGGGCACTCAGGAATGCAAAAAATGCGAACAGCCAACGCCCTCGCGGGTAGAGCCAGGCCAAGCCAAATGCGAGACCTACCGCCGTGGCCGAGTGACCCGAGGGAAATGACTGGATGGCACGACCACTCAAATGGCTCGACTGGGCGAATTCGGCGCCACCAAAAACGAAAAAGGAACTCCATGCATTGCCCGACAGATCGAACTCGTGGGGACGGATGCGTGGAAGTAGAAGTTTGGCCAGCTGGGCTAGCGACCCGGCTCCAAAAGCACACGCCGCAACTCGTGGCAGACGTCGCCAACTCAGAGGATCCAGCACCGCCACCGTCACCAGGATCAGCAACACTCCCAGGCCGTGCGCGAAGACCTCGGAAACGTCAATTGCTTTGCGCAAATCACCAATCGGCCAGGATTTTGTGGCACATCGAGCGATCGGCATGTCGATCGCCACGGCGACAACCGAAGCAACCGCGAAAAGCAGGGCCAGTGAGTATGTTAGTCGGCGCGATTTCACGAGCATCAGGAACTCTTGGTGTGCGGCAGCGATCCGCCTCACGCCCGGCGATCAACCTCGCCTGCGCCAATGCGGTCACGGATGTTGGACGCGGGCAAGGGTAGCAAGAGTCAGTCCGAGGGGGAATACGGTTTTTCTGACGGGGCCGTTGGCCGCAGCCACGACCTGCACTGTGGGGCGTTACCGGCAGGGCTCGAACGGGCCATCTTCACATTGGTTCGCAGTTTTTCAGGTCGCCGGATTTTGCCTAGCTTTCCGCGGCGTTGGCCCGAATTGTACGTCGGCCACCGCGAATGACGCCTGATGGCGGACACACTCGCGTGAACTGAGCTTGTCGCGTGGACGGGCAATTCCGTACACTCCGCCGTTGCCATCGTGCGCACACATGGCGCGAGATCGAGGACCAGAAACGGAATTTCCTAGCGAGCTGCGAGGGATCAACATGCCGCCCACTTGCGCCACCTGGTCCTTGTGAGCTTGGTCGCCATTGTGGTGCTGTTCACCAACCTCGGTGGACCTCGGCTGTGGGATCGCGATGAGCCACGCAATGCCGGCTGTGCGGCTGAGATGCTGGGGCGAGGTGACTGGGTCACTCCGGTTTTTGACGGGGAACTTCGAACGCACAAGCCAATTCTCCTGTATTGGCTGATGATGACAGCCTACGCCGTGTGGGGTATCAACGAGTTCTCGGCTCGGTTTTGGTCTGCCGCGATGGGGGTCGGTGCGGCGTGGTTGACGTACGCAATGGCTCGCCGGCTGTTTTCCGCTCAAGTCGGCCTTTGGGCGGCTGTGATTTTGGTGACCACGTTGATGTTCGATGTGGCGGCCCGTGCGGCAACTCCCGACAGCGCGCTGATCTTCTGGACGACCGCTGCCCTGTTCGTTTATGTCTGCGGTACGTACCCCGCCGTCGCCTCTGACGCGACGTTGACTGGGCCGGTGCGGTTATTTCCCGATTGGCCGACGGCGGTGCTGATGTACGGCTGTATGGCCGTGGCGGTGCTGGCCAAGGGACCGGTTGGTCTCGTCATGCCGACCGCGGTGATCGGCATGTACCTGTTGATTCAACGCTTGACGCCGCGTGAAGTGAATGTGTCGTCGGGCTGGGGAAGGCGCTGCGTTGATTGGTGCATCGGCTGGCTGCGCCCATTCGAACCGCGGCACTTTGCACGCACCTGCTGGTTGATGCGGCCGCTGACTGCGTTGGGCGTGGTGCTGGTCGTCGCCTTGCCCTGGTATGTGGCTGTCGGTCTCCGGACCGACGGTCAGTGGGTGCGAGGTTTTCTGTTAGACCACAATTTGGGTCGAGCTGCTCAAACGTTGGAGGGGCACAGCGGTTCGCTGCTGTTCTATCCGGTTGCGTTGTTGATCGGTTTCTTTCCCTGGTCGGTTTTTGCGGCCCCCACGTTGTTTGAGACAGCACATCGCATGCGGCGGCGCGACGGCGCGAGCGCCAGCTGCGTCCTGGCCGCCTGTTGGATAGGCGTTTACGTCGGTTTGTTCTCGCTTGCGAAAACGAAGCTGCCGAGTTACATCACACCGTGCTATCCGGCCGTCGCCATGTTGGTGGCCCAGTTTGTTTGTGCCTGGATGGCGGGCCGAGCTCTGTCCGCCCGCTATTGGCCGTGCGCTGCGCTGATCTGCCTGGCGTTCGTCGCGACGGGCATGATCGTGGCCATTGCGTTGGCCGCCGCGCGCCATTTGCCTGGCGAGCAATGGCTGGCCGTCCTGGGGCTTATTCCACTTCTCACCGCCGTGACCGCATACGTCTTTGCCAAACAGGACGCGCCGGGTCGCGCCGCCGTCAGCTTTGGCGTGGGCGCGATCTTGCTGACAACATCGCTTTTCGCTCTGGGGGCTTACCGCGTGGATCGTCATCAGACATTTGATACGTTTGTCACCGTGGTTCACGAACGATCCGCAAATCCCCAGGTCGGGACTTTAGGAGTCTTGGAGCCGAGTTGGGTGTTTTACACGCGCCAGCCGATGGACCATCTGTTTGCACCGGAATTGATGCCCGATATGCCTGCGAATCAAACGCAACTGGGCCCGTCACGCACCAAGGACTGGCAAACCAAGCCGTACCTGCATGCCTGGAAATATCTGGCGGCGAATCCCAATCGATTCGTCATCACGACGGCACGTCATGTGCAACAGATTGGCAAACTCCCCGACCATGTCGTCGTACTTGCTCGTACCCCTTACTTCCTCCAGGACGAAGAACTCGTCCTGCTCGGCTCAGTGACGCCTGACAAGACGGCCCGGAGGGATCTTCTGGCGCGTTAAAAACTTGCTGATCGCACCGTTGCTCGATGATCAGCTGGAGGAGCACCTGAAGACGGTCGTCACGATCCGGCCCGATGACAATTGCGTGTTCCGGCACGTGGGCCAGATCATTTCCTTGTGCGACGAAATTGGCGTTCCCCATCAATTGAGTGCCAAATCTGCCGCCGCGATCAACATCGGCTTGGGCGGACCGGTGTGAATGCGTCTCGCGCCAGCAACGGATTCTAGCGGGCTCCAGTTTCGTCGTCGAACCTCCCCGGTTCGAAAGGCGTAGACTAAATCATCCGTTTGAAGTCCGCCATTTCTCGTGGTGGTCCGCAAAAAACGCGGCTTTGACTAGTCCCTTCGAGCTATTGGTTGACAGTAAATCTGGGTCAGGTGACACTGAAGCATTCCACTTTTTATCCATCTGTTCTTCGGGCGAAATGGCATTATCCACGTGAATGATCATTGGGGTCCGCAGTTACGACACATTTCATCGCTTGCAGCTCACGAGACTAATCCTGAAACCACCCTGCGGTGGGGCGGCATTCGATCCATCGCCCGCGTGTCCCCACCCTCATGGTGGGGTCGCTGCTGTGCGCGAATGCTGCCACGTTGGCTCGCCTTGCTTTTAGCACTGGCGTCCAACACGGTTTTCTCATGCGCTGCTGCCGGCGCTGGCGCTGCGTTAGACGCACCGATACTTGTCACTCAGGTAGCGCCGAAGCACGATGGGGATTCCATGGAGCCGAATGCGGTAGCCAGATTGTCTCCACTTCGAGCGGAGGGTGCCCGCATCGTGCTGGTCCAACCCGATGGGAAGCTTCGCACACTGACGAAGGAGTTCCATAGTGCGGCCGATCCGACGGTCTCGTTCGATGGCAAACGCATGTTGTTTGCCGGCAAGCGAACGGCGGTGGACTGCTGGAATGTCTACGAAATGGAGTTCCAGGACGCTTCCGCACGGCAAATCACTCGCAACGCGGGCAACTGCCGGCAGCCCGGTTATCAGTTAACCTTGTACACCATTGTCTCGACCGAACCTTGGTACCAGCTGACCTTTGTCAGCGACCTGGCAGGTGCCATGAACGAGGTGGGATCAGGCGCGGCACAGAGTCTGTATTCCTGCAAGTTGGACGGTTCCGAGGTGCGCCGACTCACGTACAACTTGTCCGACGATGTGGATCCTTTTCTGATGCTCGATGGTCGCCTCCTGTATGCGAGTTGGCAGCGGAGCACATTGCAGCGTGGGACATTGGGGCGGGTGGCCTTGTTTGGCGTGAACATTGACGGCACGGACTGTGCGCTGTTCGCCGACGTGAGTGGCCACCGCATCAAACGGATGCCCTGCGTCACGGATCGAGGTTTGGTTGTTTTTATCGAGGCGGACCGGATGGAGGCTTGCGGTGCCGGACAGTTATCATGCGTGACGTTTCGTCGTCCGTTGAAGAGTTACCAATCCATCACGACGGCAGCGGACGGATTCACTTATCTATACCCATCTCCCTGGCCGGAAGGTCGAATTCTCGTGTCGCGACGCCCCATGTCTGGCCGGCCCACATTTGGAGTTTGGCTTTTCGATCCCTACACGAGCACTACCGAGAAGGTCTTTGACGATCCCCAGTACGACGACTTGCAGGCCATTGCGGTCCAGCCGCGTCGCGAGTCAGACGGTCGATCGAGCGTGGTGGATGAAGAGAATTCCTACGGCAATCTGTATTGTCTTAACATTCATCTTGACGATTTGCCGGACCGTCGCTGGCATCCTCCTGGGACGGCCAAGCGACTGCGATTTCTCGAGGGGGTCCCCGTGGCGGCCGATGACGTGGAGGCGTACCTGACGCCGTTGGCGGGGTCAGCGCCCCGCACTGGTGCGTCGCGTAACGGACTTCCTCCATTAGTACAGCGGCGGTTGTTGGGAGAGATTGATATCCACGAGGACGGCTCGATGAACGTGCAGATCCCGGCCAACACGCCCATCCAGTTGCAGACGGTAGATGCACATGGCGTGGCGTTACGCACCTGTGGTTGGATCTGGTCGAAGAACCAGGAGCCGCGCGGTTGCATCGGGTGCCACGAAGACGGCGAGTTGACTCCCGAGAACGCTTTTGTGGAGGCTCTGCAGCGTAAGTCGGTGGCCCTGACATTGCCTCCAGATCGTCGCCGCACCGTCGATTTTCGCCGCGATATCATGCCGATTATCGAAAAAAAGTGCGTTGCGTGTCATGATCAGCACGGTGATCCGCCGCGACTTGACGGCGGGATGACACGCGTGACCGAACCGGACGGCTCCGCACCTTTCAATCGCGCGTATCGGAACTTGCTGGCAACGCGCATGTCGGAGACGCGGGATTCCTTCACGGGGATTTATGTTGATCCGGGCCAGGCCCGCACGAGCCCTTTGATCTGGCACGTTTTCGGCCGCAATTTGTCACGTCCCTGGGATGGTGAGATTGTACAGCGTGAGGCGACGCCGATTCCGGAGAGCAGTGTGGCACCGCTGACGGATCTGGAGCGGCGCGCTTGGGCCGAGTGGGTTGACATGGGAGCCATGTGGGACGGCATTCCTGGGCCCGATGACCTGACGGGCGACGAGTAAGATATCTAATTTTTGAGGATCTGGTCTATGGTGTGGCGTGTGCGGCAGACGTGTGGAATTCTTGTGGTCCTGGCAGGTGTTCTGGTCGGGACGACTCCCCTCCGCGCTCAGACGTTTCCGGTCTTCACTGATGTGACGCGGGAAGCGGGCATCGATCACAGTCACCGATTCGGCGATGACGAGTTGAGCAATATCGTGGAAGGAACCGGTGCGGGTGCCGTTTTCTTTGACTACGACGGCGACGGCTGGCTTGACATCTATTTTCTCTGCGGCTGCTGGCACCGGGAGGTGAGTGACAACCGGGGACGCAAGTATCGCGACAAGCTGACCAACAGGCTTTACCGCAACAAGCGCGATGGCAGCTTCGAGGATGTGACCGAACTGGCAGGCGTGGGGGACAAGAGCTTTAGCGTTGGGGGATCTGCCGCAGATTTCGACAAAGACGGCGATTTGGACCTGTACGTGCTCAACTACGGAAAGAACGTTTTTTACTGCAACAACGGTGACGGAACGTTTTCCGATATCTCGGAGTCCTCCGGGCTGGACTGCGATCTCTGGAGTCTGTCGGCGCCTTGGTTCGACTACGACAACGACGGTGATCTGGACGTCTATGTGGTGAACTACTTACAGTACGATGCGGGCAAGTTTCGCGCCTTCTACGCCGCCGCGAATTATCCTGGGCCGCTCAGCTACAGTGGCCAACCGGATGCACTGTACCGCAATAATGGTGACGGCACCTTCACCGACGCGACGAAGGAAGCGGGGCTCTTTTACCCGGACGGTCGTGGCATGAGCGCGACGGTAGCCGACCTGGATAATGACGGGTACTTGGACCTATACGTCGCCAACGATGCCATGGAGAACTGCTTCTTTCGCAACCTGGGGGACGGTCATTTCGAGAACGATGGGTTGCTGCGCGGCTTGTCGTTTGGAGAAGGTGGACAAGGTGTCTCGTCGATGGGGCCCGCCACGGGAGACGTTGACCGCGATGGCTGGTTGGACGTGTACATACCCGACATGGGGTACGGATGTCTGATGATCAACCGCGAAGGATTTTTCAACGATCGCACGGCCGTGGCCAAACTGGCCGTCATCTGTGGCCAATACACCGGCTGGGGTGCCGTATTGTTTGATGCCGATAATGACGGTTACCTGGATGTGTTTGTGGCCAACGGCAATGCCCACCACGAGTACACTGAGAACGACGTGCTGGTGCGAAACGACGGTCAGGGCCATTTTGTGGATGTGGCCGACGATGCGGGACCTTATTTTCGAACCAAGCGAGTTGGTCGTGGAGCGACGTCCGGAGACTATGATAATGACGGTGACCTTGACCTGCTGATTGTGAACCTCAACGACAGGCCGACGCTGTTGCGCAATGACGGGGGCAATACTTCTCACTGGTTGAAGGTCAACGCGCGACTCGCCGGTGGCAAGTCGCAGGCGATCGGTGCGCGAGTTCTCGTGCAGACGGGAGGTCTGACGCAGGTCGCGGAGGTGTCACCGGTTACGGGTTATCTCTCACAGGCCGATCCGCGGCTGAATTTTGGATTGGGCCTGGCCGAGAAGGCCGACATGGTGAGAATTCGCTGGCCCAACGGTCAGCTTAGCGAGTTGAAAGATGTGGCTGCCAACGAGACACTCATCGTGGTTCAGGAAGTGAAATAGCGCGATGTTCACAAACGCTCAAATCGGGTTCCAAAGGTCGTTTGGTCTCCACTTCGGTGTCCTTTTGTACTGCCTTTCCATGGCGGTAGTCGCTGTGGGGCAAGAGACCAAACAGCCTGTTTATGTCGGAGCGAAGCAATGCGCCAAATGCCACGACGGAGCTGATTTCGGATACCAGCAGTGTCTCATGCTGTTGACCGCTCATTCCAAGGCCTACGCCACATTGGCCATGCCCGAGTCGAAGGAAATCGCAAGGCTCAGTGGAATTCCTCAGGAACCGCAACAAGCGTCGGTCTGTCTCGGTTGTCACACTACCGCTTCCGAAACCGAAGAGTGGGAAAAGGACGAAACGTTTCACATGGAAGATGGTGTGCAATGCGAAATGTGCCATGGTCCCGGCAGCGAATACATGGACGAAGACGTCATGAGCGACCCGGATGCGGCGCGCGGCCGCCGGCCTGATGATGCCTAAGAAGAGCGATTGCATGAACTGCCACAAAGTCAAAGGTTCCCACGTGGCCGTGCTTCAGTCGCCTGATTTTGACATCGATGCGGCGTGGGAGTCGATGCTGCATCCCACGCCCGAATCGTGGGATTACATGGACGAGCGCGTGTTTCCCCAGCCGACAGACGGGAACAGGCACAAGTATGTCGGTTCGATCACCTGCGGCCAGTGCCACAAGGGGCCCGAAATGGGCTACCAGTTCAGCCAGTGGCGGATGAGCCCTCACGCGCGTGCGTACGCGGTTTTGGGAACGAAAGAGGCGCGCGAGATGGCCCAGCAGGCGGGTGTCGAAGATGATCCTCTCATTGCATCAGCCTGCCTGAAGTGCCATGCGACGGCCTATCACGACCCGGCGGGTGGCGTTGCCGAATCATATGCCGTGTACGAGGGAGTCGGCTGCGAATCGTGCCACGGCGCCGGCAGCGACTTTGCGGTCGAGGCAATCATGCGCGACAAACCGGCGGCCATCCTTGCTGGACTAAAGCCCGTCGGTCGTGATACCTGTGCGCAATGTCACGAACATGCGCATGGCAAACCTTTTGACTATGACGAAGCAGTCAAGAAAATCGCACATCCGCTGAAAGTGGAAGCGGAGGTTTCCGCGGTTTCTTATAAAACGCCGCTCCGCATGGCACTTGCTCCCAACGGCCGGCAACTCTATGTGACCTGCGAAGCTGGCCATACAGTGGCCATCGTGGATGCTCAGTCGCGGGAGAAAGTGGGCGAGATCCCCGTGGGACATCATCCAACAGGGGTGACCTTCGACCCCTCTGGCCAACGAGCGTTCGTCAGCAATCGATTGGATGATACGGTATCGGTGATTGACGTGGCCACGCAGCAAGTGGTCGCCGAGATTCCAGTCGGAGATGATCCGCACGGTGTGCGCACAGATCGAAGTGGCAAATTGCTCTACGTCGTCAACACCTCCACCGATGATATCTCTGTCATCGATACCGAGACCTTGACTCGAATCAAGCGACTGGAAGCGAGTCGTCGTCCCTGGTCCCTGGAGCTCTCGCCCGACGGGACGCAGCTGGCCGTCACGAACACCTTGCCGCGATTTGTACCCTTCCGCACCCCGTCCATGGCCGAAGTGACGATTCTCGATGCCGAATCGGGGGTGATTGATCGTCGTGTCGTCGTTCCCGGTGCGAACTTGTTGATGGGGGTCTGCTGGCATCCCAGTGGCGAGTTCGCGTTGGTCACGCACAATCGGACGAAGAATCTGGTGCCCATGACGCGGTTGCTGCAGGGTTGGACCATCACCAGTGGATTGGCGGTCATCTGGCGCGACGGTCGCGTCGATCAGGTGCTGCTGGACGAGCCGAATCTCTGTTTCCCGGATCCGACCGATGTGGCCATCACTCCCGACGGCCAGTATGCGCTGGTCACCAGCTCGGGGTCGAATCGCGTGGCGGTCGTCGACGTGCCGAAGCTGATTTCGATGCTGGACGAGGCCACCGAATACGAGCGGCAGCACGTGTTTCCGAATCATCTCGGGAAGCCGACCGAGTTTGTGATCAAGCACATTCCGACCCAGCAGAGTCCCCGCGCAGTGGTGATCACAGCCGATGGAAAGACCGCTTTCGTGGCCAATTCCCTCGATGACTCCATCACGGTGATCGACATCGACAGCCTGCAGGCGGTCAAACGCATCGATCTCGGGGGTCCCAACGAGATCACCAAGACACGCTACGGCGAGCGATTGTTCCACAGTGCGAACGTTACCTTTCACCGGCAGTTCAGTTGCCACACCTGTCACCCGGATGGTCATGTGGACGGACTGACCTACGACATCGAACCCGATGGGATTGGCTCAAGCCCCGTTCGACAACCGTACGTTGCGCGGCATCCTGGATACCGCGCCGTTCAAATGGGAGGGGACGAATCCCAGCCTGCAACGCCAGTGTGGTCCACGACTGTCCGTCTTCTTCACCCGCATCCAGCCCTTCAATCCGGAGCAATTGTCGGCCGTTGACCGCTACATTTGCACCATCCCGCGACCACCCAACCGCTATCGTCCGTTAGGGGCGGAATTGACCGACGCGCAGCGGAGCGGCAAGGCCATGTTTGAACGCACGCACACCAACGATGGCCGCCTGATCGACAAACAGAACCGGTGTGTCACCTGCCATTTTCCGCCGCTCTTTACCGACCGCAATATCCATGACGTTGGCACGCAAATGCAGTTCGACCGGGAATCGAAATTCGACGTGCCGCATTTGAGCAATATTTACGATTCGGCTCCCTATTTGCACAATGGAATTGCGGAAACACTGGAAGAAATCTGGACCCGGTATAATCCTTACGATGAACATGGCGTGACGAATGACATGACCAAAGATCAACTCAATGATCTGATTGAGTATCTCAAGACACTCTGAGGCAACACGATGAAAAGTCTCCTACGATGCATTTGTCGCTTGGCGTCGGTCACCGGACTGGTCTACCTGGTATTCTGCGGGATGGCATGTGCGCAGGAGGGATCGGAGCAGGCTCAGACCGTCGCCGCGGTCACGCCAGCGGCGGCGGGTACCGAGCAGGCCCTCGAACTGCCCTACGTCTACACCGATTGGACGCATTTCACAACCAAGGATGGACTGCCAAACGACCACGTGTTTGCCGTCAAAGCGTTCGGTTCCAAGGTGTGGGTCGGAACGGAAAATGGCCTGGCCTGCTACAACAAGCGAACCGGCACGTTCCAGAGCTGGCAAGAGAAGGATGGTCTGCCGTTTCAGGTGGTGTCCGCGTTGGATGTCGACCCCGAGACGGGAGATCTTTGGCTGGGGATGTTTGGCGGCGGGCTGGCTCGCTTCAGCGGAGGGCGTTTTGATCATTTTCATCAGCTCAACAGCGGTCTGGTCAATGATGTAGTCTATGGCGTGGCGGTCGAAAATGACCACGTCTGGGCTGCGACGACCGCGGGCGCCAGTCGCTTCAATAAGGTGACCAAGAAGTGGACGATCTACACCGAGAAGAATGCTCCCATGGAGGAGATCTGGAACTACGGAGTGTCGGCCAACGACGGAAAAGTGTACCTGGGCGTCTGGGGAAGTGGCGTGCTGGAGTTTGACGTGGCCACGGAGCGATGGAAAGACTACCTCGATCCGGATGGAGAGATGGAGATTGATCTCTACCGCGACGATGGAATCGTGCACGTGATCACGACAGGAACCAGTTACGTTGACAAGACACTGTGGGTGTCCACCTATTTCGGCATGTGTCGCTACGATGGGCGAAACTGGCGTGGATACTACAAAAAGGAGACCGGCCTGCCGAGTGACTTTGGCAACGCGGTCAAGGGTCGCAGTTCGGACGAAGCCTGGTACTGCACTGATCGGGGCTTGGGTGTCATCACAGACTTCCGTTCCGATACTTGGGTCACCTACACGATGGATCCGGAAACACACCGCGGTCAGGCCGTGGTCCGTCGCGGTGCAGATGTGATGAAGAGGATCGAGCTGGAAAAATGCATCCCCCACAATTACGTATTGTGGGCGGACATCGATGGCAACGACGTGTGGGTCGGTACTTCCAAGGGGTTGGCGCTGGCAAAAGGTCCGGACTATTACCCGGGAGTTCGTCCCGCGATCAACCCTTAAGAGGCAAGCGGGGTGTTCGTCCCTTCGTGGCCGAGTGGCACTCGACAGTTGCAGACTCGTTATAATGGGTCTTTATTCGTATCGTATTTTCCCTCTGGTGCTTGGCTCACTTCACCAAGCGTTGCCGACGGGGATGGGTTTTTCCGGGAGCTGAGATCATGCATAGACTCCTTCGTACAGTACTTTGCGGGCTCGTGGCGGGATCGAGCATTTTTGCGCCCGCGTATTGCATTGCGGCTGAGACAACAAAACCGCCTGTTTCGCCGGAACCGATGGGGGCGGATCCCGCGACGGCGAGGATCGTCAAGGAGGTGGAGGCGGCCGGTGTCTATGGAACTCCGGATCTGGAACTGAAGATCGACGAAAACTATGCGAAGACGGCCAATGAGCTCGAACCATTTCGTCACGTGAAGCCTTACAAGGAACATTTCCTCGAACAGATGGTGTACTACGGGCCGGGTCGCGGCGTGCCGGAGCCCGAAAATCTCAAGTCGGTGAAGCTGGGTTTCATCGGCCCCATCATGGCGACGGTGTCAGTAGCCACCGGGGGCAAGAGCCACGAAGAGGACCTCGGCGTGATGATGCTCCGCGGCGCTCAACTGGCCATCGAACATGCTAACGAGAAAGGCGGCTACACGAAGCGGAACATCCCCTTTGAATTGGTGGTCAGCAATGACAATGGTTTATGGGGCGCTTCGGGCAACGAAATTATCAAACAAGCTTACAAGGACAAAGTCTGGGCCATCCTGGGGACAATCGACGGGGCGAACACGCACATTGCCATTCGTGTGGCTTTGAAAGTCGAGATCCCGATGATGAATTCCGGTGACCTCGACCCCACGCTGATGGAGACCAACATTCCGTGGATCTTTCGCTGCGTGGGGGACGATCGACAGCAATGTTACATGCTGGTCGACTACATGTACAAGAATCTGAAGCTGACACGGATTGGGGTGATTCGCGCCAGTAACCGCTACGGCCGATTCGGTGTCCGCGAGATTCGCGACGGCAGCCGCAGACTGGGTCATCCCATCGCCTTCGAGATGGCGTACAAGCTGGGCACGGATGATTTCACGCTGCAGCTGGAACGTTTGCGCGACTCGAATATTGAGGCCGTGGTCCACTGGGGTGACGCTGCCGACGGCGCCATGATTCTGAACCAGATGCGCGAGATGGGCATGAACCAGCCCTATTTTGCCTGCGATCGGTGTGTGTCGGATGAGTTCCTCGAAATCGCCGGTGATAATGCGGAAGGCGTGATCTGCGGATTTCCCTGGAATCCGGAGCGCAAGGATGAAAAGCTGGACGCCTTCCGAGTCGCTTATCGAGAGCGGTATGGCGAAGAACCGGAGACCTATGCGGCGCATGCCTACGACGGCATGAACATGTTGATCTGGGCTACCCAGGTCGCTGGGCTCAACCGCGCCAAGATTCGCGACATGATTGCGTATCGCAGCGAACCGTGGCCGGGAGTGACCGGTGACATTCCTCTCAGCGCTGCATTGGACGACGCGGGTGAAGTGTTCCTGGCTCGGCGCGAAAACGGTCAATGGAAGTATTACGCTCGAGACGAGCTAGGCATTCCACGGTGATCCGCACCAGGCTCGTTCAAACGCTGCTCACACTGACGCTGGGCGCTCTGCTGACACCGGCCGTGACCTGCCACGCCCAACAGGAGTTGCCCAAGCGGGCAAAGCCGTACTTCAATGCACGCGACCAGCGCACTCTGTACACTGGTCCCGCCGAGGTCGATACATCGCCCGATCAACTCACCGAGATCCGCATCGGCTATTTTGGGTCCTCCGATCCTGACCATCCAGTCACCGGACCGATGTGGCGCGCGGCACAACAAGCCGTCAACGATGCAAATCTTGCCGGCGGTTTGCAGGGCAAACCGTTTCGGCTTATGCCTGCCTGGTCAGAGAACCCGTGGGGAACGGGGATCAAACAATTGACTCGCCTCGTCTACGAAGAAGAGGTCTGGGCAATCGTAGGAGGTACCGATGGTCCCTCCACGCATCTTGCCGAGCAAGTAGTGGCCAAAGCGCGACTTGCCTTGGTCAGTCCGGTCAGTACGGACAAGACAGTGAATCTGGCGAATGTGCCCTGGATGTTTTCTCTCGCACCAGGTGACCACCTGATAGCGGAATGCATGGCGCCCCAAATTGCGCAGTCCGTGGGAGACGGCACCTTCGTCCTCATCTCGGCCAATAGTCACGACTCGTACCTGTTAAATCGTGAGCTGCGCAGATGGCTCGATCGGCTGCGGATCGTGCCCGCGTATCAGTTCGAACTGAAATCAGAAACGGATCACATCCAGAACGTGGTCCGAGAATGCATGGATGTCCACCCAAGAGTGGTTGTCGTGGTGGCCGATGCCGGCATGTCGGCACAGGTCATTCGCTTGCTGTATCAGTTGGGGTACCAAGGGTGCATCTTTGGTGGACCGAGCCTGGGTCAGAGACGGTTTCTCGGCCAGCTCGGCAAGGAGGTCGGCAAGATTCAATTTCCGCTACTCACTGGTGCTGTAGACGTTCGTGCGGAGGCGTTTGAGGCGTGGGCACGCAGTTCTTCGACACATGCCGATCGAGCGGATTCTGGTGGACCGCTGTCTGGTGGACCGCTGTCTGGTGGACCGCTGTGGCCTGACGCGGACTTCACCGCCTTGCATACCTATGACGCCGTGCAACTAACCATCCAGGCGATTCAAAAAGCGGGGTTGAATCGGGTCGGGATCGGTCGGGCCCTGCGCGACCTGTCGCCGTGGCAAGGGTTGTCGGGACGTGTCGAGTGGGACGGCTTGGGGGGCAACACGCGACGTCCACGACTGGCCACCATTACAGACGGACAGCCCGCTCCTCTGCCGACCGTTCTGACCAATTAGCCGGGATGATTCACCCAGCTGTGCGCTGCGCCGCGGCCGGGTCGGCTGGTCAGTTTCCCGCGCGTCGCATGTCGCGCAGTCGTCTTTGCGCCGCCTCCGTCGCTTGGTCATTGCGGGCGACGGTGATCCCGCTCTGATCGGCCTGCCCGGGTGGGTAGAGCGATTGCGCGTAGGCGCGATATGTTTCGTTGCGCAGGTGCGCCAGCAAATGGTGACCGCGACGCCGCTCGCGTTCGTGTCGCAAAGCGCCGATGTCGATCGGCCCCACGACGATTTTGCTGCCCGCTCCCGGATCGGTTTGGGCCAACAGTCGTCCGTCGTAGTCGACGATCATGCTGCCGCCCGGCCAACTGAAAGGCGGATAATGGTCCAGCGAGGCAGCCTGGTTGGCGGCCACCACGAAACACATGTTCTCAATCGCTCGGGTTCGGTTAATCAACGTCCACCAGTCCATCGGCTGAGCGGTTCCCCAGGGGTCCATGTAGGCGGATACGCGGATCAGCACTTCCGCGCCGGCGAGCCCCAATTGCCGGATGGCCTCGGGGAATAGCCAATCGTAGCAGATGGCGGCACCGAGGCACCCGATTTCCGTTTCGACCACGGGAAACAGTGGATCAGTATAGTCGTGCAAATCGTGCGGGCTCGTGTGGATCTCCCAGGGCAGCCACGTGTGGACCTTGCGGTATTTGGCGAGCATACCATCGGGCCCAATCAGGCACGTTGTATTAAAGACCTGGCCCGGCCATTTTCGGTCCGATTCCAGAAACGTTCCCGTCTGGATGAAAATTCCCAGTTCTTTGGCCTTGCGCGCGTATCGATCGGTGTGTTCGTTGGGGATGGGAACTGCTAGTCGATCCAGTAATTCGTCAACCGTCGGATAAATCGGCGCCGCATGGGCGAATTCCGGAAACACCACGAGTCGTACATCGTGCAGCGGCTCGTAACCAGTGACCGCGTACGTGATCATGTTCAGCATGATCTGCACACGTGCCGCGATCTCCTCGTGCCGCTGGGGATTGGGCAGATCGAGTTGACACGCGGCAGCATAATAGCGCAGAGGATTGTGGGCCATGATTTTTCTGATTCGTGCTTGTGGTTGCTCGACCTGCTGAGCAATCGGGGTTCGGTACCGCCGCATTGTAGGATCGTGTGGGGAGATGTGAACACCAGTGATTGGCCATTTGCTTCTCTTCATTGCGGATTCACTACTACCCACTTGACCTCCGGCGAAGCACCGAGAATCATAACCGCGGAACAAGTCAGGCCACGCCGCGCGGCACTGATGACCACGCCACCAACATCTGAGGGAGTAATCTTCATGCGAGACCGCGGTTGGCAACTGTCTTCTTGCTCAAAGTGCAAGCCTTCCCGCCCCTGCCAACGAATCCGACGCCGGAAAAGCCTGTCGTCTTGCCAGTCCACACCGGATGTGAATTTCGAACTCTTTCCGATGCGAAACGAGCCACAACAAGGCGGCTTTTCCGGCTACATGGACCGCGTGACTTATCGTTTGGTCTTTTTCTTGCATACGTGTATGGCGGCCATGTTGTTTGGTCATTCGGCATCTGCCCAGGTGGAGGCCGTCGTGGGGGAGCCGTTTGGCGTGGCCCAGATCACGGTACCGATGCCGCGTCAGGACGCTGGCTTGGGGGCGGAACGCACCACATTGACGCTCGAGGGCCCTCCTGGACGCGTCCACTATCCGGCGGTGAATGAGGGCGTCTTGAAGCGACTCCTGGGGCGGGATGCTCCGCCGCGCGCGAATCTCACAGTGACGTTTCTGTTCCGCGGGGAACGTCCGTTTGAAATCACGGTGGGCACGCCGACGCTCCAGAGATTCGCGGTTACCCCGCAACGGAAGTCGGCCGCAGCGCATGCCCGCGTCTTGCGGCGCTGGTGGCAAAGTTACAACGGCCTGTTTCGTGAGATGGCCGGCGAAACCGATCATCCGCCACTTGTCGAAACCTATTTGACAGCCATGTTGGCGCGGCGCCTCGACCTGGCCGCGCCGCTGCTCGAACGACTGAGGTCGGAGCCTGACAAGACCGAGGGCCGCCAGACCTTGGAGCTGCTGACCGGTGCCGAAACGATGCGCCTGGAAATTCTCAAGGCGGCTAGTTTCGGAGTCCTGCCACCGGCTGAAGAAGCGACTCGGCCCTTGCCCGAGGCAGTCGCTTGGCGTTCGCTGCGTCTGCCTTCTGTCGAGGGAGACGTGGCGATCGAGCCGATGGCGATGCGCGTTCCGGAGGAGTGTTTTTATGTGCGGTTTGGACTGTATGCGAATTACCTTTGGCTGAACGCACTGACGGAAGACTATAGCGGTGACATTGGCAGCATGCTTTCCGCGCGGGTATCGCACCGAGATCAATCAGCGAGTACAGGATCAGTTGGCGATGGAGCAGGGTGTACTTGCCGAACTGCTCGGTCCGCAAGCGATCGCCGATGTGGCGCTGATCGGCATGGATACCTTTACGCGTGAGGGAGCGGCGTTGGGGGCGGTTTTTGAAGCGCGCGGCAGTCTGCTCGGGGTCGACCTGGTACGACAGCGCCATGAGGCTCTATTCCGTGAGAAAGACAATGGGGCCACTTTGACCACGGTGCAGATCTCTGGCCGTGACGTGTCGTTTCTTTCGACGCCGGACAACCGCCTCCGTTCGTATTATTTGGTCGACGGCAAATACCATTTGGTGACAAACTCGAGGGTCATTGTGCAGCGGTTCCTGGCCGTGGCAGACGGCCAGGGGTCGTTGGGCGAAAACAGCGAGTTTCGTTATGCTCGCTCAGTGGTTCCCACAAGTCGCGAAGATACGATTTTCGTCTACTTTTCTTCCGCCTTTTTTCGCAATCTGCTGAGCCCGCAATATCAGATCGAGTTGCAGCGACGCATGCAAGCGGCAACCGACATCGAGTTAGTTGCGTTGGCCAGAATGGCAGCCGCAGCGGAAGCTGTGCCGGGGCAGACACTCGACGAGCTCGTGAATTGTGATCTGCTTCCTCCCGGTTTTGCGGACAGGTCGGATGGGAGTGAGCCCATCGTGTCCGATAGAGGGATCAGCGATTCGTTGCGCGGCGCACGGGGGTACTTTACTCCGGTGCCTGACGTGGCGATCGAGAGCGTATCGCGCGTCGAGTACGATCGTTATACTCGTCAGGCCGACTACTATGCCAAAAACTGGAAACAGGTTGACCCGCTACTGGTCGCCTTGAAACGCTATCAGCTCCCCGGCAAAGGTGGTGAGAGAATCACGGTCGATGCTTTCATCACACCGATGAATGACGTGAAGTATCAGGTTGTGATGTCGTCGCTGGGCGACCCTTCAAGACATCGTCTCGTACCTCCTGAAGACAATCTCATTTCGATCGACGCGGCGCTGCGGGGAGGAATCCTGTTTCCCGCGATTCCTCCGCACCGCCTGTTTCTTGCCGTACAGGATCATGTTCCACTTGCCGAGTACCGGCCGAACGATGTGCTGAGACTGCTGCGGATCGTGCGCACCACGCCGGGATTTCTCGGCGCCTGGCCGAAACCCGGTTTTCTGGACCTGCTTCCCTTGGTCCGCGCCGATATGCCCGACCAAGACGGTTTCTCTCAATTGCCGCTGGGCCTGCTTCGCTGGCAGGGACGCGGGTTTTCCGTCCTGTCGTTAGACCAAGGAATCCTGACGCAGGCCAGCCAACAGTTGGGATTCGTCGAGGAGGACGATGCGGCACAGATTCGCGTTCGGGTGGGCGATCTCAGCGAATCGAAATTTGGCGGTTGGCTCAACGCGATGGGCTACGAACGTGCGCGGCAGGTGTCCGTCGCCAATGCGAGATTCCTGGGCATCTTCACGCAGCAGCTGAAGGTACCACGTGCGGATGCGAAGCGTGTGGCAGAGGATGTACTCAACGCGAAACTGGTCTGTGCACTCGGCGGTGAATACGAATTGAGACCCTATGGCGAGACAAGCCTCTGGTGCAGCACTTCGTGGCCCGCAACAAATGACTACCGGGTTCCCGACGACTACGTCACGCCGCCGCTCGATTGGTTTCGCGGGCTGGACGCGCGTCTGGTTAAGTACCCAGATCGCCTGGTGATCCACAGCCACATTGATATGCAACGCCAGGGCCGTGAACCCACCATCTCCCTTCCCTTCTTCGGCACATCCTCCAAACAGCTGGAGAATGCCCAGCCGCAAGAACGGGATCTCCGGTGAACCATCCAATGAATTCAGGTCCGTCTTAACGCTGGTCGTGCCACTGTGTGCAAAGACGCGCGTGGATTCAAGGGAACACGCATCACGACGTGACCACGTCCCAACTCAACGCCGCTCAAGGCACGCAGTGTGAAGCGGCCAGTGCCGTTCCACCTCGGCAATGGAGTCGTGCCACTGTGTGCAAAGACGCGCGTGGATTCAAGGGAACACGCATCGCGACGTGACCACGTCCCAACTCAACGCCGCTCAAGGCACGCAGTGTGAAGCGGCCAGTGCCGTTCCAGTCGGATGGGTCGCTTGTGTTGAATTCACTCCGTGGCACGTTCAACCGATCATCACCATTTCCGCTCGAGCAGGTAGAGTCCCGACGGCACTCGAGCATCGATCAAGCGACCGGCTTGCGTTTGTTGACGCAGCCAACTATCGACGCGGGCTCGCGGCACGTGATGCAACGTGATTTCCTCACTTTCGTCGCCGCCCCCGGGGGAGACTCGCTCGAGTTGCGTGGCCAGCACAAAGTCTGTCAGTTCATCGGTGAGTCCCGCGGAGGACGCGCCCGTTACCATGCTGCGGACCGATCCGGCACGGTAGCCGGTCTCTTCGAGCAGTTCGCGAACCGCAGCCTGTTCGAGCGATTCACCTTGTGCTGCGAGCGTGTCCGCGACCAGACCGGCGGGCCACTCAATCACTCGTTGCCCGACGGGCGGCCGATACTGCTCGATCAGCAAGAGCTCGTCATGCGGTGTCACCGCGATGATGGCGACCACGCCGCTGGCCGTCGTGCGGCGGACAAAATCCCAGCCGTTGCGTCGCAGCAATTGCAGGTGCGGCGTCTGGGCCAGCAGCGAGTCGCCATCGCCAGGCGAAATTACCCGGTCCCGCGCCACCGCGTCGCTGTCGGTGATCGTCACTCCTGCCTGACGCAGCTCATCAATGGTTCGGTCCACGTCCCCCGCTCGAAGATTTACGCCGCGGCACCCGTCGAGGATCAAATACGTTTCGTAACCGAGACGGAGGGCATCAAGTCGCCGTGAATTTCACGCAGTAATCGGTCGCCAGTCCCATGATGAAGACGCGTTGAATTCCTCGGCCGCGAAGGAGACCGTCCAATTGCGTCTGGTGTTGATGACCGTTGTCAAAGAAGCCACTATAGCTGTCCCACTGGACGTGCTCGCCTTTGCATACCTCTTCCCGCTGCGGATGGGGGTCTAAATCGTCGCTCAACTTCGCGCCGTGGCTGCCCGTGACGCAGTGCACGGGCCAGAGCACTTGCCGTAGACCATGCAAAACAATCACCTCGCCAGGACTTCGGCCAGCATGCGAACCTGCGAAGCTGGTGTGATCGGCCGGATGTCGATCGCGCGTGGCCACAACAGAGTCGAACAGCGGCTGCAACTTGTTGGCGACGGGGATCACCTGGTCACCGTCGTGGACCGCCAACGCTCCACCAGGCAAAAAGTCATTTTGCAGGTCGACCAGTATCAGCGCATCACGAGACAGATCTTCGCGGTCGATGGCATCATCGAATGGGGACATGGCAGCTGGCGGTTGCTCAGATTTCAAAGTTGAACCCCTGTTTCGTGAGTCTTTGGTATTTACGCCGGTCAAAGCGATAGAGTCGTGCGGCGCGGTGCGCGACATCGGACTCCCATTGGTCAAGTTCGATCAATAGATCCATGCCCAAAAGCTTTTTGCGAAAGTTTCGTTTATCGAGTTCGCGGTCCAATATTGTTTCGTAGAGATGTTGCAGCTGGCGGAGCGTGAATTGCCGTGGCAACAGCTCGAAACCGAGCGGTTGATAGCGGACTTTGCTCTGAAGCCGCAGGTAGGCGGTCCGCAAAATGTGCTGATGGTCAAATGCCAGCTGCGGAGGATTCCTTACAGGGAACCACCCGGCATCGCAAGCATCGGTCGCGGCCTGTACCGGATGCTCATCCAGCCGCACGAGCGCAAAGTAGGCCACCGTCACCACTCGCTCGCGCGGATCCCGTCCCAAGTCGCCGAAAGTGTAGAGCTGCTCCAGAAAGCGAATTCGCAGGCCAGTCTCTTCCTCCAACTCCCGCCACGCCGCCGCGTCGAGTGTTTCGTCCACACGAACAAACCCGCCGGGCAAGGCCCAGCAGCCTGCGCATGGCGCGCGCCACGCTGAATCAGCAGCACTTTCAGATCCTGCTCGTCCAGACCGAACACGACACAGTCAACTGTTAGTGCAGGACGCGGATATCGATAGGTGAACTTCTTGGACATGATGGTTGGTGGTGCAAGCCTCAGAGAATTGGACGCGCGTATCGAACGCATATTTTTTCCATCACAAATTGGATTTCTTTTCGTGGCAGGTAGTTGACAAACGTGCCTTCCATCGGCACCTGGCTGGTGGCGGGCAAACCTTCGAAGCACGATTCATCCGCCGGTCCTATCTCGTGAGATCGCGCAATTGCTGCAACTCTCGGGCGAATCCTCCCGATAAGATGGGGAAACGACACCACGTCTTGGGGTCCAGGTTCTCGTCGTCCAGGTGAAAAGAAGGGGCATAGCGTTCCCGTTTCCATTGGTTGCGCGACCAGAGCGTGAAGAACCGTTCCACGTACTCTCCGAGCTGTTGGCGGCTGATGGTCCCGCGATACAGGACCTCCAACCGCTCGAGGACCTCAACTGGCATCAGTTTGTCCCGGATGGCGGCTCGCTCGATCACATCCAACACTTCGTACGGCATCAAGTCGTCTTCATCCGTTTGGCCCGACGCCGGTGGCCGCAGTTCGGCCGTCGGTTGCTGCTCGTTGACAGCACGTAGCGCGGGAATTGACTGGAGATCGGCGGGCCCGCGTAACTCGAGCCACTGCAGCCAGCGTCTCAGGAAGGCTTTATCAATTCCGGCGATGGGGGAAAGACCGCCGGACGTGTCTCCGTCCATCGTGGCATAACCCACCGCTGCTTCGCTGCGATTGCTGGTGGACAACAGCAGTGCGCCGCGGAGATTGGCGAGCATCCAGATGCTGGGCGATCGCACGCGAGCCTGGATATTTTGCAGAGCGATGTCGTCCTGCTCCCACGTCAACGGGCGCCCGATGGCCGACGCAACGATTTGCGTGTATTGGTGCACAATGGCATCCACATCAAATTCAAGAAACTGAGCACCCAGAGCTTCGGCGATCGACCGCGCCGCGTCGCGGGTCACGTCCGAACTGTTTCGTGTCGCCTGGTAGACGCACGTCAAAAGTCGACCGATAATCGTTCGCTCATCGTCCGTTCCCGCAAGCGATTTGATGTGCGAAAGCTTCTCGAGCAACCGCTGCTGGCCGATGTCGTGCAGCGCGAAGCGAACCAGTAAGGCGGCCAGGCAGGCCACGGCCGAGGAATCCGCACCGCCGCTCAACGACACCACCAGGCCGTGAGAACGGCTCTTGCGCATGTAATCGAACAGTCCCAGCGCGACGGCACGGGCAAATTCCTCCTCTTTCAGCTCTTCGCTCTTCTCCCACGACGGCACTCTGACAAGGTTCTCCTCCAACGAAATCGTGGGGAAAGGATAGGTCACGCTCACGCAACGTTCGGTCCGGTCTTTAACATTCAGGTGAAAGGTCCCTGCGCGGGCCCGCTGCATTCGCGACTGATCCAGGTCGATCACGGCCGCAGTCAGGTAATGATCGGCGTATGAAAAACGTGGCCCCGTGGCCAGCATGTGACCGCAACAGGCGATCATCGCATCTCCGTCATAAATCGCACGCCCCGCTTCGTTGCCCAGCAAGTTGGCATAGATGTAACTGACGTGAAAAGCACGTGAGCCTTCCAGCACAAAGCGTTGCCGGATCGCATGCTTTCCAAAAGCAAAGTGACTTGCACTTGGATTCAGAATGATATCCACGCCGCGTGTCGCCAAGTCTCCTCCCGGGCGATCCGCGACCCAAGCGTCTTCGCAGATCTCGAAACCGATCCGCACGTCGCCACATTCGAAGATGATGTCCCCCAAGGGGTAACTGCTGCCGTCCAGGTCAAGCTGGACTTGAGTTTTCGCTGGCCAAGGTTTGAACCAGCGGGGTTCGTAGTGAATGCCCTCGCTGGGCAAATTCTGCTTGGCGACGAAACCTGAGATGTGCTGATTCACGACCAGGCAAGCGGTGTTGAAGAGACTCCCACCGTAGAGCAGAGGCAGTCCCAGTGACACGATCATGTTCTCTGTTGCCGGCACGATCTCCTGGAGCACTTCACGGGCAGTACGCTGGGCGCCGGGAGCATGAAAGGCGTCTTCGCAACCGTAACCGGTGATGCAGAGCTCGGGCAGGCACAAAATGCTCACGCCTCGACGCCGGGCGGCCTCGATGGCCGCCAGAATGTTCGCCTTGTTCGCGTGCCAGTCCAAAGGTGTCTGGTTCAGAACGCCGGCCGCAACCTTAATCAATTTCATGGTCTGGCTTCTCCTGCCGCTGAGGCCATCCGCGACTTCGTCTCATGCAAGGTCCGCTCAAGTCCCACTCGGTACCGAGCATGGCGTCGTGGGTCGTAAAGCTGTTCGCCAAACTCTGCCAGCTGGTGGAGGCACCGCTGGCGTGAATCGAATAGCGATGGAAAGTGGTATACCAGCTCTCCGCCGCGAAAGACAGGGACCAGCAGGTCCTCGGCGTGAGCATCCGCCGGGACCTGAAACAGGCTGGACTGATCGTCGATCGTAACTGCGGCAGGTTCGGCGATTCCCGTCAGAAGGTCATAGACAATATCGCCCCGGTAATGGCCTTGATGCCGAAAACGTCGTGTCTGCAGAATGCCGGGCGTGGACACCTTGATGGGCTGCTCGGACAGCTTCAGTTTCGGTTCCCAGCGGCCTTCCTCGTGGCGGAAAGCCGACAGTTTGTAGACGCCGCCCAACGCCGGTTGATCGTAAGCGGTTGCCAATCGTGTACCCACGCCCCACACGTCAATCCGCGCTCCGCGTGCCCTGAGCGACTCGATTTCGTACTCGTCCAAATCATTGCTGGCCACGATCAAGGCATCCTCCAATTCCGCCTCATCGAGCATCTGCCGGTGCGCGCTGGCTCAGTTCCGCCAGGTCGCCGGAATCGAGCCGTATGCCGACGAGTTCATGCCCCTGACGACGCAGTTGATGCGCCACTTCGATCGCGTGTGAAACGCCTTGTATCGAGTCAAACGTGTCGACCAGGAAGATACAGTTGTTCGGCAGCACGTCGGCATACTTCTGAAAGGACTCCAATTCGCTCGCAAAGGACATGACCCAGCTGTGGGCATGCGTCCCGCGCACCGGAATGCCATAGCGTTTGGCGGCCAGCACGTTTGAGGTTGCCGCACAACCACCCACGTAAGCGGCGCGGCTGGCGGCCATCGCTCCGCTCTCCCCCTGAGCGCGTCGCAGACCGAACTCGAGCACCGTGCCGGGGGCGGCCGCGTGGCAGATCCGCACGGCCTTGGTCGCCACCAGTGTCTGGAAATTGATCACGTTCAGCAGCAGCGATTCCAGAATCTGGGCTTGCAGCAACGGACCGCGCACGCGTAGCAACGGCTCGTGAGCAAATACGACCGTTCCCTCCGGAACCGCGTCGATGTCACAAGTGAGCCGCAGATCATGCAGATATTCCAGAAATCCCGGATCAAACAAGGGTCGCGAGTCCGCTCCCTCTAAGGTGGCAAGGAAAGCAATATCCGACGCCGAGAATTGAAAATCGGCCAGCATGTCACCAAGATGGGCCAGGCCACAGGCGACGGCGAACCTGCCTTCAAACGGGTTCTCGCGAAAGGTCAGGTGAAACACCGCCTCGCGTTCGGAGAGCCCCTGCCTCCAATACCCGTAAGCCATCGTCAGCTCATACAGATCGGTCAGCAACGCCCAGCCTTCGGATTCCGCTCTGCCATTCATCGCCCAGCTCCCTTCTTAGTGTAAGTATAACACTAAGTGGCGGCGTGTCAAGACACGGGGACGTTCGCCGGGGGCGTTCGTAATCGTGAAAAATCCCACAGCGTCCGTGGCGCCCTGGCTGCCGACCATGCCGCCATGCAACTCGTGCCATTAACCGGGATGATGCACGTCGGGTGAATCATCTGGGCTAAGGATCGGCAAAGCAATCACTGTCGTATTGTTTCTTCTCCCCCGCCGCGAAGCGAATAGTGGGGGAGAGGATAAAGGTGAGGGGCAAGAGAGAATCTGCCAGTTATGGCTTCGCCGATCTTAAGATGACCGCGGCGGCGCGTGGTGGGGCGAATAAGTGTGGACTCCGAAAAGCCCAGCTATCGCAACCGGCGCAGGCCGATTGACTCACGCTGTCGGTTGATGCGGTCCATCGCTCGAGGCTCCAGTTTCAGGAAACGCACGAGCTGCGAGGTGGTGACGTGCAAACTGGCGGCGGCGGCCGGCAGATCGTATTGCTGGGCTTCGATAACGTCCAGGGCCTCAGCCAGCAGAGGTGCAAAGTCGTCGTGGTCGGGGTTGACTCGGAACGAGCCGCTTTGGCGACGCAGTTTCCAGCGTGGCGAAGGGACGGTATTGGGCGGGCGCGGATGACGAACCTCTAACGCCAGTTTGATCCGCAAACGTGTCGTCGCCACACGCCGGTTCTCGTGTTGGCTGCGCCGTTCGGATGCTTCCGCTTTCACACCACTCGGTCGATGGATGAGCACGACCGCCGTTTCCACCTTGTTTCGATGTTGTCCGCCGGGACCGGAGCGGCGTTCGCGCCGCATATCGCAGTCCCTCAGCAGATCGTCGGTGGTCAGTTCGCTGGGATGCATCGTCTTGGCATTCTGGGAATTAGCGTTGCCCGGTCAGGCCGGAGCCGTCAGCGGTTGGCCATTGTGGCGTCTCGAGAGCTGCAGCAGGAATGGCACCGCGCGCAGCGCCCACGCGTCGGCCGAAGGAAATGCCGACGCGCGTGACCCGAAGCAGGTCTTCAGCATATCGGTGTCAATAATGCCTGGATTGAGCGGGATGGCGGCCAGCCCCTCAGGCAACTCGTCTGCCAGAGCTCTGGTCAGTCCTTCGATGGCCCATTTTGAGCAGCAATACGGCGCCACTTCGGGTGCCGTCGTGCGGCCCCAGCCGGAAGTGAAATTGACCAGCACGCCGCTCCCCCGCTGAATCATGGCCGGCAGAAAATGCCGCGCCACGTGGTAGACACCCCGGATGTTCACGTCGATCACTTGCGAAAATGCGTCGGACGGCACCTCCCACAGTGGCGCGGGCGGATTGATCAAGGCGGCATTGTTCAAGAGCAGATCTGGAGCGTGCGTCTGTGACAGCAATCGGTCGGCCCAGTGCTGTACGTCACTTTCGATACTCACGTCGACGCTGCAAAAATGATGCGGCGGTCCGTACTGGTGACTCAGCTGTTCCATCGAGTCCCGGGACCTGGCGCAGCCAAATACAATGTGTCCACGCTGAACAAACGGCTCGACCATGGCCCGCCCCAGTCCGCGGCTGGCACCTGTCAAGGCAATCACGCGTTGTTCATTCATCGGTTACTTTGCTCCTTTGCCAATGATCTACATGCGATCCGAGCTGCATGATATAATCAATAGTTTGGGGGACGCCTTTCACGCGGCCAGGGGAAAACGGGTATCGCCCGTACGCTTCGGACTTGTCATGACGCTGGAAACGCTACAGCTTGATTTGCCACGTCGCTCGGTCCCGTCTTGGTTGTTGAGCCTCTGCATGCACCTGGTTGTACTGATCCTGCTGGCGCACTTCATTCGCTCGCCCCAAGCCAAGGGTTTGCCGGAGGACGATCGGTCTGTGGGGATCGCTCTAGCGCAGGTCTCTCAGGAGGCAGTCGAGTATTTGGATCGGGCGGATTCGGTTGCTCAACATAATACGAGCGTTGGCTCCGCGTCGCTACCGCTGCCGGACGAAAGCCATCTGGCCGAGTTGCCGCATCCCGATGTGGCGTTGCCGAGTCAGGAGCTGGGCTTGGTTTCTCCGGAATCGTTGATTCCTCAAGCAGACTACGCGCCGGGCGGCCGAGCGAAACTGCCCACGGGAGTCGATCGCGGGAAGATTCTGGCCGAAGATGCGGCGATGCGACGTGCGTCCGGTCCTCAGGGGCCGACCACTCAAGTCTCCCTGTTTGGCGGCGGCATGGCGGAAGGACGATCGTTCATCTTCGTTGTCGATCGTTCACAAAGCATGGGTCGCGGTGGGCTGGGAGTGCTGGCGCTGGCCAACCAGGAATTTCAGCGGGCACTCACCATGCTCGAGCCCGTGCATCAGTTTCAGATCCTGGCCTATAACCACGATCGCGTCTTTTTTGGCGATGACGACAAGCTGGTGCCGGCCACCGACCAGAACAAACAACGGGTTGACAAGTTCATGCGCGGCCTGGCGGCGTTCGGAGCAACCGCTCACTTCATGGCTATCATGTCGGCCGTGAATCGCTCGCCCGACGTCGTGTTCCTGTTGACCGACGGCGGCGATCCGCCGCTGAGCGACTCGGAACTGGTACAGATCCGCAAACGCGCCTCGGGACGTACCACCATCCACTGTATCCAGTTCTCCAACCGTGCCTGGGACGGAGAAGAGACATTCCTGCACCGGCTCTCTCGCGAGAACGGCGGCAGCTATCGCTACATCGACGTATCGAGTTTCTGACAAGAATACGCTTAGGAGGACAGCGCCACTTCGTGCCCGTGAATGACCGTAACTTGCTTTGAAGTAGCCAATTCTCGCCACCGGGCTTTTCCCGGTGGTTCCCTGTTTGACGACTACACGGCCGCTCATTATCCCGTCTTCCCTGCCAGTGGCGATGGTGCTGGCCTGCCGCAGTCTTCTAGCCGTTGATGGGCAGCCTGCTGAAGGTCCGTTGAGGACCCGCTGGGCGGTCAGTTCCTAGACGTGGGACTTTCATTGCTGGCGGAACGTCCCCAGTAGCTCGGCTCGCTCAACGCCGCCACGCCGTGAAAGCGGTTCATCAGCGGGCACGACGAACGGTTCCGGATATTCGGTAGCAGTGGCCAATTGTTTCCACTCCGGATCGCCGTAGACACCGGCCTGGGAGAAATCGAACGGTTGGAATCCAATCCGGGCGGCCGGCGAGTCGGGTCGCAGGTGGAAATCCCGCTGTTGGGCGTTGACAAACAGTGGATCTGCGACAAGCGACCCTTGATCGTTTCCGGCATCCCGCCATTGCTGCCACGTCTGGCCGCCGAAATCAAACGGTTGGCCGTTTGCGCGCCAATAGAGGTTGCTGCGCATCACCACCTTGGAACCGGCCTTCCATCCGCCGTATCCCAGCAGACGTCCCTGATCCCAGTAGACGATGTTTCGTTCAAAAGTGAAGGAAAGGTGCGGTTCCGCCCGGGTCACCGCAATCTGTCCTTCTTCACTGAAGGCCAGGATATTGTTTCGCACGATGTTTTCTTTGCCATAATGTTGGTGGAAACACCCATCGCGGACATCATAGACCAGGTTATTTTCAAACAGGATGCCGGTGCTCCCTTCATCCGGGTACAGTCCCCATCCGCCGTAACGCGTCGAGTAGACATCGTGAATGACGTTGTGGCTGACACTGGTCCCCTCCGACGGCCCTAACGTATAGACGCCTCCCATATCGCTCAAGATTCGATAGCCGATATGGTGCAGATGGTTGAATTCGATCCGGTTGCGTTTGGCGCCGCTTTCGGCGTAGCCCCATCGCCAGCCAACCGAGACGGCGGTGTAGAAGAAGTCGGCGATGTCACAATGTGTGACGGCGTTGTCGGCACTGTGGCCAACCCACACACCCACCGCGCAAGGCATGATCCTTCCGCCGCTCTGGATGATGCAATTGTCGATGGATATCCGACCGGTCCGCACAGGTTCCGGCACGAGTTTGTCTTCCCCGATGCGGACCCCCGAAATTCCCAGATCGAACATCCGCGTCCGGTCCACGCGGCAATCGCGACAGGCCTGTCGAAACCAGAACGCGGTCGTACCGACATGCTCCACGGCACAGTCGCGAAACTGAACATCGCGCGCACCATCCACCTGAATCGCCACTTGCTGGACGCTCATGGCCGCCTGATGAGGCCGTTGTCCCTCAGCCGGGATGCGAAACTCGGCATGTCGGAACTTCAGCCCTTCGAAGCGGATATGCTGTACCCATTTCTCGGGATCCTCGGGCACTCCCTGCACGACCATGAATTGATCGATTCGCGGTGCGATGACGCTCGCCTCTGACATCTCTTCATCGGGGAGCGGATAATAGTACAGCCACCCATCTCGGTCCAGAAACCACTCGCCCGGTACGTCGAGCGCCGCCAGGTAGTTTTCCAGGAAGTAGAGGCAATCGCGGGTCATCGAGTTCCACGATTTCATCGGTGACCCGCGAGTGGTAAATACGTTGTCGGCCGCCGACACATTGGCAATCCATTCGCGCGTCGTATCCCACTTGTGAAAGACGAGTGCCTGCACATCGTGTAGCTGAGTTTCGTTGAGCGGAGCGAGCGAGTCGAGATTTCCTGGGCGCGCGGAAAAGGTGTGCTTAACGCGTCCGCGCTGCGCCGGCAACGGCTCTTCCGCGACGTTTTTCAGCAACAGATAGAAGTGCCAGTAGTTGGGTGTGCGAGCTCTCGTGGCGCGGCGACCGTTGACCCACAGTTGTTCAAATCGCCAGGAGGCATCGTCCCCAGGCGTGGGATTGGCAACCCGCGTTTTCCACACCCCGGTACGCGCCGGGTCGCGCTGCCAGCCGTCAATCATGTGTCCTCCGCTCAATTCCACGTCCGCGTCTGCCTGGGCTCGGTAAATGACTGGCTGATCCGCGGAATGGCCGGAATCGCCAGGTCCGAATTCCATCGGGCTGAGCAGTTCGTACCGTCCCGCGCTGAGTGTGACCGTCATGGCCTGTTGCGGTTGTGCTGCTAGAGCCTCGCGCACAGCCTGTTGGGCGCGAGGCAGGCTGGCAAATGGCTGGTCACGTGTTCCCGGTGCTTGATCATCGCCACCGACCGCCACGAAGTACTCGGCTCCCTGCGTCATATCGGCGGACAAAGCCATGCACACGAACGACGATAGCAAAACACATCCGGCAAATTGGCGGGACATGATCCAGGTGAGATTCATCGGTCAAGTCTCCCGAAATCTGGAATGTGAAGTGTTTCGGCTAACAGACAAAGGTCGAGCTGTCTGAGCGGCGCTGGGAACTTCCGCCGTGGCCCCACGCGATGTACGCGTCTCTTGCACGGCTGCACGACTCACTGTTTCTGACAAGTTGAAAGGGGGCCCGCTTTGTCTCCGTGGGCGTGGCATAAGGTGGCCACGACCTGAATAGGTTGTCTGCTGCCGATTGCGAAACTGCGAACGGCATGTTATTGGAACGGTTTTCGCAGTGCCGAACAAGCCGGAGCGACCTCAAGAATTCGCACATGTGGTGACGGGGTGTTCATCTGAGCACGTCGCAGGATGGCGGGTGGCATTCCTCCCGCCACATTGGGGCATCTCGAGTGAACCAGTGATGTCGCGCCACGCGATATGGTGAGTTGATTTTGGTTGCGCTATAATGAGTGCCAGCCGGAGAGCATGCCGCAATCGCGAGATGCCAGGGCCGTCGGCCAAAAAGGGGGATTACGTCCACCTACGGGACGCTGAGTTATGACCGCTGACGCACGTGTGCGCACGGTGGACGCATGACAGGTGCTGGAGCCCTGGTTGACTGAGCCTCGCCGTAGTACTCGGAAAGTCCCGTTGTTTTGAGACATGGTGCGATATTGCCAGCCGGCGAGTCCCGGGTATTGGTCCGCTCAGACAACGCGCGCCTGCGTCCTCGATCATCCTCACTAGTCTCGACCTTCTTTTGTAAAGCTGTATGCCATGACATCGCACCACGCACCACTTCGCTTCTGGCCCTCCTTCTGTTGGCTCTTGATCGCCGCCTGGTTATCAACCACGCTCGCGGCGGCTCCGCAAGTCGTCGCGGCCCCGAACGATAGTGGCACGCCGGACAGATGGATTTCACTGTTCGATGGCAAATCGCTCGATGGCTGGGAGGCCACTGAGCATCCCCAGACGTGGCGCGTGGAAAACGATGCTCTCTTGGCCCGCGGCCAACGCAGCCATCTCTTCTATGTGGGCGACGTGGGGAACCACGACTTTCGGAATTTCGAACTGGAGGTGGAAGTCAAGACGCAGCCGGGGGCGAATTCCGGAGTCTACTTTCATACGCAATATCAACCGTCGGGCTGGCCCGATAAGGGATACGAAGTACAGATTAACAACTCGCATCGCGGGTCCGGGAACTACCGGGAATTGAAACGCACGGGAAGTCTCTATGCCATCCGCAATATCTACAAGTCGTGCGCGGATGACCACCGGTGGTTCCGGGTTCGTATGATGGTGGTGGGAACGCGTATTCGAGTCTGGGTGAACGATCATCTGACGGTTGACTACTTACAGCCGGAAAATCCGCCTCGCAAAGCTGAGATGTCACAGCGTCTGCTAGGTCACGGTACGATCGCGCTCCAAGGACATGATGCGGCAAGTTCCGTGTCGTTTCGTTCGGTACGAATTCGCTTGCTTTCCGACCATGCTGATCCAGCTTCAGACCCGCGTGCATCGGACGAGGGATACGGCCTGCAACCCGCAACGATGGACAAGTTCGCGAGCGATTACCTCCCTTTCATTGACTATCACATCCACCTTCGTGGAGGGATGACGCCCCAAAAAGCGATCGATCGGCAAGCAGTGACCGGAATCAACTGCGGCGTCCTGAGGAATATCGGCCAGGGGTGGCCGATCGAAACTGACACGCAACTGAGGGCATTTCTTGAGAGCGTAAAGGGTTTGCCCCTCTTTGTGGGACTGCAGGTGAACGATCGCGACTGGATGGATCGTCACTCGAGCGACTTGATCCAGCGGCTTGATTTTGTGCTGGCCGATACGATGATCATGCCGATGCCCGACGATGACGGTGAACCGGCGAAACTGTGGCTTGCCGATACCTATGCGATCGCGGATCCGGAGGCCTGGATGGTGCGTTACATGAAACACAACCTGCGAGTGTTGTCCGAGCCGATCACCATCCTGGCGAATCCCACGTATTTGCCGCCAGCACTGGAAGACCAATATGATCAACTTTGGACCGACACTCGGATGCGGCAGGTTATCCAGGCCGCGATCGACAACCATGTCGCACTCGAGATCAATGCGTCGAGCCAGTGGCCTCACGACCGCTTCATCCGCATGGCCAAGGAGATGGGAGCCAAATTCAGCTTCGGTTCGAACAACTTCAATGATGCACCCATCAACATGACCCGCTGCTTCGAAGCGGTGGGGAAATACGAACTGGTCAAGGATGATATGTATGTGCCTGCGGCGCGGGAGAAATCCGAAAGTGGGAATGACTGAGTCCAAGAACAGGATCCGACTGCAATTGGCACTGCCTCTGCTCCTCGCGTTTGCGGCGCTCTCAGTCAAGTTTCTTAATGCGAACATCCTTGTACCAGGCTTCGCTCGGCGGGCCGCCGTGGATCTGGACCGCGATGAGCCCCTTCTGTTCAATCGACGTGTCCTGCTCGGTGTAGTCAACGGTCTGAGTGCCGTTAATCCACAGTTGCACGCGGGGCCCGGTGCAGCGGATGCGATAGTCGTTCCATTCACCCTGCTTGATGAGGGCTCCGCGCTTTTCCGTCTCGGGACCGGCCAGGATCTTCCTCCGTCGCGACTCGTCGTACAGGCATCCCCACCAACCGTCTCCCAAGTCCGCCTGATACCCAATCATCTCGTGGTGGTCGGAAATCCGCCGGCTGCGAATCTGCACTCCCGCATTAGCTCCCTCGCCCACGATTTTAAACTTTAACCTCAGCTCAAAATCGCCGTACTCCTCCTTGGTGCTCAGAAATTCGTTTCGGGCAATCCGTTCTTTCAACGTGCCGCCCACAATGGCGTTGTCCTGCACCCGGAAAGTCTTGGAATCGCCGTCCCACCCTTCGAGCGACTTGCCGTCGAACAAGGATACGAACCCGCTCTCGTCAGGAACCTGTTCAGCTCCCATCCCGTAATCAGCGATGATCGCCGCCACGCCGATCACGGCGAACCCGCAAACCACTACGCGTTTCATCACCAGGACTCCTCTCAAGCAAGCAGGAACACGCCGCGCGTGTCAAGTCGCGCGGATACACAGTCAGTCCGAGAGGCGGGCGGGCCAGCCACCTCTCGAGGAAGACGCTCTATCACGAACTCCTGTTCGCGGGACCGAAAGTGAGGCGTCGTCAGGCTATTCTTCGGTGCGTACCAATACACTCGGATCAGACATGGCGGTGGCGATATCGGTCTCATTCGGGCCGGTATAGACCTGGCGGGGACGCAGAATGCGGCTGGTAGGATCGTCGTGCTGCTCCTTCCAGTGCGCGATCCATCCAGGAAGGCGGCCAATCGAGAAGATGACAGTAAACATGTTCGTCGGGATACCCATCGCCCGCAGCAACAGACCGCTGTAGAAATCGACATTCGGATAGAGGTTTCGATCGACGAAATAGGGATCGTTTAACGCCAACTCCTCCAGTTTGCGGGCAATGTCCAGTAATGGGTCGGGACGTTTGAGGGTGGCAAACACCCGCTCGCACGATTCACGGATGATCTTGGCACGCGGATCGAAATTCTTGTATACGCGGTGCCCAAATCCGAACAGACGGAAAGGATCGTTTCTTGTCCTTGGCCGCCGCAATGCATTGCTCCGGTGTCATGCCACCCACATGAATCTGCTCCAACATCTCGATAACCTTGACGTTCGCACCACCGTGAAGTGGTCCCCACAGGGCACTCACGCCGGCCGAACAGGAGGCAAACAAATTGGCTTGGGACGAACCGACGACGCGGACGGTGAACGTGCTACAGTTCTGTTCGTGATCCGCGTGCAGAATCAGCACCAGGTTCATCGCATCGACAATTTCGGGCGTGCAGATGTACTGCTGGTGCGGCAAGGAATACATCATATGCAACAGATTCTCGCAATAACGCAGGTGTGGATCCGGATAGTTGAAGGGGAGGCCCTGCGACCGGCGGTAGGAAAACGCGGCAATGGTGCGAATCTTGCTAATCAGTCGCGCGGCCGCTTCGACAAACGATTCGGTTCCCTCCATCGCAATAAACTGCTGGTGGTAGTAGGACAAGTTGTTCAGACTGGCCGAAAGAATCGCCATGGGGGGCGCATCGACCGGGATCTGTTGGAACTGATGGCGAGCACTCTCATGGAGCAAAGAATGGCTGGTCAGCAATTCGCTGAAATCTGCCAACTCCTCGGTCGTTGGCATGCGACCAAAGATCAGCAGCCAGGCGACGCGGACAAAACTCGGCACCTTCTGGAATTGCTCGATCGGAATTCCACGATAACGAAGGATCCCCTTCTCACCATCAATGAATGTGATGCTGCTCTCACAGACACCAGTGTTTCCTAGCGCGGGATCGAACGTAATATGTCCGGTCTCGTCGCGCAGTTGCCGAATGTCGATGGCCCGTTCACCTTCCGTACCGACGATGATCGGAAGCTCCAACTGACGGTCACCGATGGTTAAGATTGCTTTTTCTGCCATGTCTTACCTTTACACAAACAATGGACCCAATAAGCGGGATTATGATTCTGCCGCCAGCGCTTTGCTCACTCGCTCACGACAGCGGGGTACCACCTTCAGTCAAACCGGCTGTCGCTCCGTCCCGCCAGCTACGCTCGCCCCACCAGCTGCAGCACCGATGGTAACACACCAGTGTTCCCGATTCTGTGCGTGATGCAAGTAGGCGGGACGGTTCTCCACCATTAGAGGGACGTCCCAATGTCGCGTGCCGACAGCAACTCGGGCGACAGAACCCGAGGTAAATTCTTCGCAAAACAAGCGTTTTCCGCGCGAAGGCCGGAATTCCGCGCGACGCACAATCGCCGCGAGTGGGAAACTGGACCAACGGCGTAACACGCACCGCTCATAGCGTCTGCAAGGATATCACAGAGTTTACCGTCCCACCGTCACGTCGCAACTCACCATATTCCGATCCACTTACCCCCAAAGGAACTACTTTGTAATGAAGCCGAGCGGTCCAAGATCTTCGAAATCCGCACTCGGCTGCTGAGCGGCAAGAAATGGACCTGGCCAGGTCACGGCCGGACGTTGAGCGTTCACGTGGTCAGGGATCGGGAGCGAGATGAGCAGGACCAGAATGGTCCAACGAATTAGCGCGTCCCCACGAGCAGCGATCATGTGTATAGAACCGTTTCACACGATTCGCCAACGAACAGTCTTCCGAACAATTGTTCGCCGACGCCCGCCCAGCAAATTTCGTTTTCCTAGCACTACGCAACCGAGGCTGCCAGACGATGCTTCATTCATGCTCTTGGGACGGCGTCAACCTGGTAGGCTACCTGTTCGAGCCCTTTGCCTCGCAGGCGCATCCATGCACGGGCATCGATACGCAGACGATCTTCAATGGGGGGAGATTCGTGCGAAGCCGCAGAAAGTCGCGCCGCTCTTCTTTGAGCATGGCGGCAAATTCCCGCATTAGCGTGCCAGCGGCAAAAGCACGGCCACACCACTTGGCCACTTGTGCGCGTTGGCAAGGGGCAAAGTACATCGCATGATCATCCCTCGCACGGGGCGTTCAGGTCGTCAGTGAGCGTGTCTTAATCGTGTCCCAATTTCACGAGTTTTCGGGACTTTGATTTCCGAGATGGCAAAATGGGACTCGGCCGAAAGAACTTACGGTAGAATGCGGCTGCCGCTTCGCTTCCTGCGGTAAACGAACGGATTTTGGGATCCAATATCTCTCCCGGCTTCGCTGCTTCGGAGGGCGTCTCCGAGCACGCTGAGCGACTCAGGGGTGCTGCCCGGTTTAGGCCGCGTTCAGCGTTTCGAGGCAGTCGCGAGAAAAGGCTAATTGCCGCCATGAGCGGCGGCTTCGGTGCAGAGGTCGTTTTAACCTCAGCAAACTCGCGGCGAACTCAACTCGCGTAGGGTTGTCCAACCGAAGCGACTTGACCGGAGTTGAACCTGCATGAGGTCGATGTCCCCGACGCGAGTTAACCCACACGCCGTAAAC
The DNA here is from genome assembly GCA_963700575.1 of uncultured Planctomycetota bacterium. Lineage (GTDB taxonomy): Bacteria > Planctomycetota > Planctomycetia > Pirellulales > Pirellulaceae > JAJRVM01. The sequence continues at coordinate 355,667 of CAVOYC010000014.1, forward strand.
TGCGTCGGACGATGAATTCGACGCAGTTTAGGAACTTGCGTAAAGTGCGTCGGTCTGTTGCACCTCTGCGAGTTAGCAAGCTGCCGTTGTGCGGGCGGTTTGTCCAACTTCCGCGAGTTGACGTTGAAGCAAATTGCGGGCGGTGTTGTCGACCTGTGCAGGTTCGGACGACCCCGGACTCGGTCAGAGAACCTCGTCCGCGCGCCGCCGATATGACGACAGTGGCCAAGGGGCTTTCCGTCGTTTTGTGCACCAGGTCGATGTGACCTGAGTGGAGTTGCGCAACTTGCTCTTCCACTCTTCGGCGGGGGTGACGCCGGGAGACCGACGCAGGTTCGATCCGGACTCTGGCGCTGGCTACTCGCTCCGAAGAAAGGGTGGATTGATGAGTGCGCCCCGGCTTTGTGGAAAACTCATTTCGTTTCTTCATGTTGGTCAGGTAACACAATCAGAACGATGAGCCCAATGATTCCCGCGACGCCAACCAGACCGACCCACTTTGAGTGACCCTTTCCTTCTGAGTAATTCAGACAGCCCCAGATGACCGCCGGCACGCCGGCAAGAACAAGCAGTAGGCCAGTCTGGACGGCAACCTGCCCGGTCCCGGACAGAAACAATCCGGCCAGTTGAAGAGCAGACCCGATCCCCACACCGATGGCGATCTTGTTTCTGTTTTCCCGTGACATCGATTTCGTCGTGTAGCTTGCCGCCTTGAGAAAAAGCCCAATCCCAGCGACAGTGCACGCAAACCCAGTAAACGCTAAGACGCCAATTTGCCTGTCCGCTGCAACGTCTAGCGTAAACCGCCTCGGGTTACTGAGAGCCGCCAGCCAAAGCCCGACGCAGACAAACGCCACGCCAACTATGGCGCCTGCCAGAACCAACCAGTATGTTTTGTGCGTTGTAGTCATGGGGCACGACTCCGCAGTTTTCGGTTCGCTCGGTGTCAGAGCTAGGCTCAGGCTGAAGGGTCGATGGTTGCATATCCCAACATATCAGAGACGGGCGTCCTCAGCCGCGAGTATATTGGCCTCACTGTTGCCGGGAAGCACTCGCGATACGATCAGGCTCCGCTCGCCGCATGTTCTTCAGCAGTTGACGTGCTCGAAGGCGAGTCCCAGCAATCCTTCCTTTGATGACGCATCCAGCAACGCCATTCTGACGATCCGTCAACTCTGCGTCAAAATCGGTCTCTTGATGAGTCAGTTCTTTCTGCTGTCAGCTCCGCCCGTTTTACGACGCCCCAAAACGACACATGCTACGCCAGCAATTGCCAGCACTACGCCCAATGCAAGCCCGATTGCGGTTGTGACAAGTGACAATCCAATGTGGCCCGCGAGACCATCCGGAGACACCGAATCGCTTCCGGCAAGGTCCTTGAAGGAGAGCATCATTCCAATGACAGTTCCCAACACCCCGAGAATTGGCATCGTGACCGCGGCGAACAGCAGAACCATGCCAACAGAGGTCAGCTGAGAGCGTTTCTTCTGTGTATCCCGAGGATGGCCCTGCTTCTCGTACGGTGGCTCAAACGGGTTGGTCATCGGAGTTTCGATCCTGATGTGCTTCGGTCCGTCCTCGAAGGAGTGCTTCTGCCACTTCCGCGGCCCCTGTGCTGCTATGGGCGATTCTCATCAATCGGTCGTTTCTCAGCATGTTCCGGAATACGAATGAGAATCTGAGATTCACGGCTGGAATCCACTGCCTGTCGTCTCCCTCGGTCGGTACGCAAGGCGGGAACCGCCGGGCCGTGGCGGTAGCCTTGTCGTTGTGACTGGCCATGCAGGTGCCTGCATCGATGATAACCGTGCTGGGCTGGCCCTCGCTAGTCCGACGGGGGCTCGAGCCGAAAGATGAAATCTCCGGGCTGCTGACCGTATTGCCAATCCGAGAGCGCCTTGTCGTCCTTGCCGTCGAGGCCGACGGAGTAGATCACCGGTTTGCCGTCGATCACCGTCATTCGCAGCGGCTGATCAGAGTAGGGGTCGATCGGCACGCCCGGCATGCCGGCGTCCTTGACGAGTGTGTCGAGGTCCTGGGGCAATTCCGCGTGCTGAAGCTGCCAGCGCCGCAGCGCAACCAGGCATTGCGTGCCCCGTAAGGTTGCCTCCTCCCGAAGGATCGCGCTCATCAGGCCGCTTTGATTCTGAGATACCAGGAACACGGCCAACGTGGTCTCGCGTAAGGGTTCACGTAAAGGAGCAACGACCGTCTCAAAGTCGCCGAGCCGTGGGAGGTTCGGCTGGTCGGCCAGGTCCAGGATCGACGCATAGACGCGGTTCAGGGCATCCACTTCCTTGACATAGTCGTCGTCGGCCAGCATCTTGCCGCCGGAGCACGCGCTGGGAAGTAGCGGCAATGTCGGAGCGTCGGCCCCACCCGGCGGCCGGGAACCGCCAGCGAGGGCTCCGTATTTCTCCGCTGCCAATGGGGAACCGATGGCATCGAACTGAATAAGCAATGCGATGCATGCCATCGGGGAGTTCACATCCCCTTTGACGTCCAGCTCTTCTTTCATGTACTGCGGGTCAAGACTGCCGGTGCGGTGTTGGAGGTCGTGGAGGATCTGGCGGTCCATGAAGTACCATGCCCGATTGGCCTCCAAGAAAGGGATCGATGGCCTTGGCTTCGTGTTCGACCAGCAGCGCCAACAAGCGGTCGCAGTGCCGGGTCTCGATGGCCGGGGCGGTCAGGATCTCAGGCACCATTTGCTGGCAGCATGATCCCGTCCACGGCAATGCTGACCAATTGGGAGACTTCCACTCCCCTGGACCGCAGATCGCGACTCAGCCGCAGCACGGTCTCGAGGTCCTGGATCGGCCGCTCGGAAATCTCCCCGCTCGAGATCTCGTCTGGTTCGCCACAAGACGACCCGGGCGACCTGACGGGCCACGTGGGAGTGGGGCAGCTAGCGAGTCGAAGCTCAGGCCCGTCTGGAAGACGCACCGCGGGCGCTGCTGTGCTGCCGCCAGCTTCTGAAACCCAACGTCGTACTGGGCCAACCAGGCGTCCACGGCGGCCTTGTCGACAGATTCCGGGTCTTTCTCGCCGCGCTTCGTCGAGCCGCGCGTACTCTTGGTAACGCTGCCTAGCGATCTCCACTCGCCGCTTCGTCTCTCCTTGGGGATCTTTCCCCGGACAGACAATAGCAGATCGACAATTCTGAACTCGAACTCGAACAGGGCATCCAGATACAACGGCGCGGCGTTTTCCTCGTCGGGCGGGGCCTTGAGGAACTCGGCCAGGTCGAAAGGCGGCTTCGCGTCGTTCCACGCCGGCACTTCGGTCACCGCGTCCGGGAAAGACGGATACGTACGCGCTGCCGCGAGTTTGGCTGGCGCCGGTGGAGGGGACGGCGAAAGGGACGCCTCGACGGACTCTGAGGGCTTCGTACCGGGTGTTGTCCCCTCCTTGGCAAGCTCGGCATTGTCCCTCAGAAGGCCATAGAAGCACCACCAGCACTAGCACCAACACGGCCGCGCCCGTGACGACACTCAGACCGACAATCAACCGGGTGTTCGACGTGTTTGTTCTTTTCTTCGACTTCTTCGACGGGCCCAAAGGGGAGAGGCGTAACGTCTCCGCTGCCGTTTCGGCAGCCATCAACTGGTCGAAATCGAGCGAGCCTGTCGGGGCTGTGCCGGCGGCAGGGCCAACGCTGGGAATCACCAATGCCTGGCCGCACTCCGGGCACTTCACCCGTTTGCCCGCCAACTCGACCTTCGCCCGAAAACTTCTTGCCGCAACCGCAAGTGACGGAGATCGGTCGCACCGAATCCACCCCGGAGGTGACCTGCCCGGAAGGCTGCGGCGGCCCGGCGCCTACCTGGATTACGGCGGAGCACTTGGGACATTTTGCCCGCTTGCCCGCGAGGTCTGTCGGGTGCCTGGAACTTGCGTCCGCAACCCTGACATTCAACGCTGATGGACATGGTTTGTACCTCGGTAATGGGCGATGGAATGAGGCGGTCGATACACAGTTTCTTTTCACCGCAGTCCAGGCGGTGCCGGTGCTCGTCGTCGCACCCACCGTCTCGGTCCGATCTATTGCCGTGAGGCGATGAGCCTGTCAGCCTCTGTCGGTCACTTCTCGAAAAAGCTTCGAATCTCAGGGTGACCTTTCTCCAGTTTGATCAAGTCCTCCATTCCGCTGCCTGATGGCTTTGTCGGGCCGGTTTGCAGTTGCATGACTTCAAGTACCCCTTCCTCTCTGGACAAAAGGAATAGCCGCCCCTTCGCAAGCTCATATCTTACTGAATCGATCGTGATCCTGGTGAACTCACGGCCGTCTTCGGTTTCGCACCTCCACTTCACAGACTCGCCATCCGGCAATGGGTGAGAGCCAGAGCATGCGTAGTAGTTTTCGGGAGTGTATGAGGGCATGTCCCTCGTATTCGAGCACAGGAAACATCTTGCCCCGCCGAGCTGAATCATCGTCGTGGCCCTTGCGAGTCCGAATTCGCTTGAGACTCCGGATTCGAAAGTAACCGCAAAGGCGGTCATCCCCGAAGGAACTCGCGAGACACCACAGCCAAACGCAGCCGCGGCGATAGCGATGACGCCTGTGACAACGATGCGAGTCTGCATGGGTCACCTCACCAGTTTGGGCAACCTGACTTTGGGACGCGGAATTTACACGAGTCTTTGGCGCAGTAGGCCCTCCGTCCCACACATGCAGGATCTGGAGTGCCGTTTTCACGCCGAGACTACCGTAGTTTGTCTTTGGAAGTCATTTTGATTCTCGCCATCTAGCGGTTGAGTTCAGTTTCGCTTGCCTTCGACTGCTCTACTCCATCGGCCCGGGCTTCTTCATTGCGTGGCCTATTCTCCACAAAAACTCTGCCGAATATTCGGATCGAGTTCCATAGCTCGCTTGAGGTCGGCTTCCGCCTTGTCGAGATCCCCCTTTTCTTTATGGGCAAAACGCCGATTGTAGTACGCCGCTGCATCGTCGGGATTCAATCGAATCGCCTGATCGTGGTCAGCAATACGCTCGTCAACTTCCCGAATGTGTTGACGATGGAGAAACCTGGCCCTAACGCGTAATATTGCATTCTCAGTGCGTCGACGGAAATTCCAGGGCATCACCAACGAACTCGCGGACGGTTTCATTTTGATTGGTCAGTTGCCGGAGCGTTGTCTGCAGCTGGCGTTCCACTTCTTTCGAGCTGACGGGGTCGTCAGCAAGGGCTTCACGCGCCTCTGCAACTTCCGGGCCCCCAATTTCGATTTGCTGCACTCGAACCGAGTCGCCCGCGAAATCAGCTAACACAACGCGTCCGGCGTCCAGCCCCAGCTCTTTGCCGTCCAGCATGAAAGACTCAGTGAATGGTTCGGCTGTTGCTTCGTAGGCCGCCCAGACTTCGTCACCTCTTATTAGTTCGATTTTCCCTTTTGCGATCTCAGGGCCCTCGCGAGGAGAATACGAGAATCGACCACCCCAAGAGCGCCCTTTCGAGTAACCCCGCATGACAATCAGGATTGCCGGCTCAGCGGTGTTTTCAGTCAATGCGAATTCCGCACCCGTTGTGCCGACGCTCGTGTCCCAACTGATTCCTTTTCCTTGCTCATCTTCCGAGTATCCTTTCTCGCGGACACTTTCCATCTCACTGACGTTTTCTCGCAGTCGCTCAGCCCAGACGAGGCACGCCAAAACGTGGCCTGGCCCGTCAAGTTGTCTTGACACGGGCATTTGGCGCACTCTGAGATGGACGGAAACTCCTCGCCCAAGGCGAGGGCCCTGTTCGACCTCAGTCATTCTTCGAATTGGCAGCCACAGGGCTACCGAAACAACAGCTGCAGCCAAGATGCCCGCAGCAATAACGCCCACAAACCACGCCCAAGATAGCCACTCTCGCCTTGAATGTCTCAACAAGCCGGCCACACCCACGTCAGCCACAACCAACAGCACGAAGACGAGCAGACAAGGGAAGAAAAACAGCGTTTTGTTCAGCGAGGTGAACCACAGCAGCCACTCCGTGACCGCGGGCACTTCGGCGTTTTCCCGCAACCTGCTGAACAAATCCTCAAATTTCGGAACGAGCAACGCAATCAGACCCAGCAATGGCAGCCAAGCGATGCCGTAAACGACGGTACGCCCAAAGATACCGAAGCCGCGTCGACTGTCTTCGGCCCCCCGCGTGTCTGGTTTCGGCGGCGTGCAGTCGTTCATAGTCATCCCCTCAAGAGGTGGATGGCGATACGCCAGTCGGTATAACAAGGCCTCACTGCCAGGCGAGTATCTCGCCCCGTTCGCTCAGTCTACTTGGCAACCTGAACCAGGGAAACTCGCAGTCCCAGGAAGAACCATCAGAATCCTGGCTCGCAGCGGCTGTCGGGGCGGCACGCCGATCTACTCCATCAAAGACCCTGAGCTACATCTCAGCAAAGACTCACTCAAAGAGCCTAGCAGTCGTCCATGTTAGTATTCTTCTGCGCTTTGCAGTAGAGCTTTCAGTTTGTCGTTTGGCTCCCAGGGAAAGAAGGTGTTGCCGTCACTGTGTCGAAGTAGCGTAAGAGTCCATTTCCCATTTTCAAACTCGTACTGGGCTGAATGACTGGGGGTAATGGTGCCGTATGCTGCGTTATTTAGCGGGACCTCGTAGGCCAGAATTGCAAGGTTGAGTCCATCCTGACCCTCGAATAGCTCATAGGAAACCTCGCCGCCCTCTTCATCTTTTGGTATCACTTTCATGATTTCTGCCGTTATTTCCACATGTTGTTTGTCCCAGAACTCCTTGAATCTCGCCTCTTTTTCTTCCTTAGAGGCACCGCAACCGGAAATGGCGACAACTGCGAGTGACACGGCGAAAGTAGACGTTAAGCGGGCTGTTAGTGAATTCTGAATGTGCATTCTCACCCCCCGGCATCTAATGCCAGATACAGATTTGTTCCTAGCGGAAAATCGAGTTCCCAGGATTCACAACGGCAACAAGGCATAGGAGAGCAGATACGTGACGAAGGCTGCGTGTATCAGCTTTGGCATTCCAGTCACGTCTGTCCGTTTCCTCGCTTGTCGTCTTTTCATAGCACTTCGCTCTATCGGCCATGCGCTCGATGCTCGGCTCATCGGCCACGAAATTGCCCGGGTAACTCAACGCCTGGATCACCAGGAACAGATCCGTCCAGATCTTGCTCGAACTGCTTCCGCCACCAGCGCCCTCGCATCCCACACCTTTACCGTTCCGTGGGAATCGCCCGAGGCGATCCGCGTCCCGTCCGGGCTGAACGATACGCTGTTTACCTTGCCCACGTGTCCTTTCAATGTGAGCGTCTCCTGGCCCGTGGCAGCATCCCACACCTTCACCATCTTGTCCTCACTGGCCGAGGCGATTCGCGTGCCGTCCGGACTGAACGACACACTGGAGACCGCCCCCGTGTGTCCTTTGAGCGTGAGCATGACTTGACCGGTAGCAGCATTCCACACCTTCACTGTTTCATCGACACTGGCCGAGGCGATCCGCGTGCCGCTCGGATTGAACGATACGCACGAGATAGACCCCCGGTGTCCTTTGAGCGTGAGCGTTTCTTGGCCCGTAGTGGCATCCCACACCTTCAACTCACCCGGTTGCTCACGCGGCATGAAAAGAGTCCCACCTCCGCTGGCGATGCGTGTACCGTCCGGACTGAACGACACGCTGGAGACAGTGTAAGACTGTCCTTTCAGCGTGATTATCTCTTGACCGGTGGTCGCATCCCACACCTTCACCGTGCGGTCGTGCCCTGAGGCAATCCGTGTGCCGTCCGGACTGAATGACACGCACGAGACTAACCCCTTGGGTACTTTCAGCGTGAGCGTTTCCTGGCCGGTGGCGGCATTCCATACCTTCACCATCTTGTCATGACTGGCCGAGGCGATCCGCGTCCCGTCCGGGCTGAAACACACGGCACGGACATCGCCCATATGTCCTCCTAGAGTGAGCGTCTCTTGGCCGGTAGCAGCATTCCACACCTTCACCATCTTGTCATGACTGGCCGAGGCGATCCGGGTTCCATCCGGGCTGAAACACACGTCACGGACATCGCCCGTGTGTCCTTCTAGCGTGAGCGTCTCTTGGTCCGTGGCAGCATCCCACACCTTCACGGTCTGGTCCCAACTGGCGGAAGCGATACGCGTTCCATCTGGGCTGAAGGACACGTCCATTACATACCCCGTGTGTCCAATTAACGTGAACGCCTCCTGGCCCGTGGTAGCATCCCAGACCTTCACCATCTTGTCCTCACTGGCCGAGACGATACGCATCCCGTCCGGGCTGAACGACACACTGTGGACTGGCTCCGTGTGTCCTTTGAGAGTGAGTGTCTCTTGGCCGGTGGCGGCATCCCAGACCTTCACCGTTCCATCGGAACTGGCCGAGGCGATCCGCTTGCCGTCCGGGCTGAACGACACGCTACTGAACGTCGCGCGCGTGTCCTTTCAGCGTAAGTATCTCTTTACCCGTGGCTGCATCCCAGACCTTCAACTCACCCGGCGGCAGCCCAAAACCACTTCCGCTGACGATCCGCGTCCCGTCCGGGCTGAACGATACGCTGTTGACCGGGCCCACGTCTTCTTTCAATGTGAGCGTCTCTCTGCCTGTGGCAGCATCCCAGACCTTCAGCTCACCCGATCCTCCAGGCATCCCAGATGCAGTGGCAATCCGCCGCCCGTCCGGGCTGAATGACACACTGTTCACAGGCCACTTGTGTCCTTTGAACGTGAGCATCTCTTGGCCGGTGGCAGCATTCCACACCTTCACCGTTCCAGTGAAACCGCCCGAGACGATCCGCGTCCCGTCCGGGCTGAACGATACGCTGTTGACCCAACCACTAGGTACTTTTAACGTGAGCGTCTCCTGTCCCGTGGTAACATCCCACACTTTCAACTCACCCGGTTGCTGACGCGATTCTTGGAGAGGAGTCCTACCTCCGCTGGCGATGCGTGTCCCGTCCGGACTGAACGACACACTGAAGACCGTGCCCCGTGTGTCCTCTCAGTGTCATCAGATCGCGGTGACAGCGGCGGTTCCAATAATGCCATTCGAACCCACGGAAGTCGTATCCGCCGGTACCTTCCGGACTCGTCGCATTCAGCCGGTCAAGAACCTGCTCGATCGCTAGAATCTCCCAGTCCCTTTGAGCCAGGTTCATTTGGACAAGGTAGTAGCTGCGATAGGCGCGAAGGCTTTCCTGATCCGCTTCCTGACGCCTCGCTTCCGCGTCCGCACGGGCATCCTCTGCTTCTTGCCCCCTCCTTTCGGCCTCGATGCGGGCATCCTCCGCTTGACTGCGTAACTCAGTCTGTGTCCACGCGTTCTCCGCCTGGTTGAAAGCGACCAGTGGCCCGCCAATACCCAGAGTCAGTAGCAGCAACGCCACCGATGCCCACAAACCCGCCAGCACCGGTTTGCGCCGGCACCACCGCCAGGCTCGCGCCGGCCCGCTAAGCGGTCGAGCCTGGATCGGTTCTCCATTGCAGAAACGCTCCAACTCGTCCCAAAGCTCCTGGGCTGACGCATAACGCCGACCGGACTCCTTTTCCAGACATTTAAGGCAGATTGTTTCCAGATCACGCGGCACCTTGTGGTTCAACAATCGCGGCGAGACCGGATCTCGCTCGATCACCTGCATCAGCGTATCGAGTGCATTGTCCGCCTGAAACGGAGGCCGGCCTGTCAGCAGCGTGTACAGAATCGCCCCCAAGGAGTACACGTCGGTAGTCTCTTTGATTTGGGACAGTTTACCCTCGGCCTGCTCCGGCGGCATGTAACTTGGCGTACCCAACACTTGGCCTGTGGCCGTCAGATCGCTGTCGCCTTCGACCCGTTTGGCCAAACCGAAGTCAGTCACCCGAGGCTGGCCATCCTGGTCCAAGAGTACGTTTGCGGGTTTCAAATCACGGTGGATTACACCTTGTTCGTGGGCATAGCCGACCGCCCTGGCAACCTTCTTGGTGAGTTCTGCCGCTTCGTGTGGCGGTAGCGGCCCGGCAGCGACCTTGCGGGCCAGACTCAGCCCCTTCACGTAACCCATCGAGAAGTAGTGCTGACCCTCGTGCTCACCGACCTCAAAAATGGGCACGATTCCCGGGTGGTCCAACTTGGCTGCGGCCTCGGCCTCCGCGCAGGAATCGCTGCACATCCTGCTCGCCGGCCAATTGACCAGCCAAGATCATCTTCAGGGCCACGATCCGTTTCAAATTGACCTGCCGGGCCCTGTAGATTACCCCCATGCCGCCGCGGCCGATCTCTTCCAGCAACTCGTAGTCGCCGAAGTACCGGACCCTTGTTTCGACCACAGCGCCGTCGCCGGTGTCCTTTTCCGCGCCAATGGTCGGATCGCCAAATGGGATGGCTTGGTCGGAATCACTCGGTTGCATGGCTTCTCGGATGGGTGCAGCAAGTTCGTCAACTTGTTGGCGGCCGGCAAAGAACTCGGCCAATTCGTCGGCGAACTCCGGGTGACGCTCGACAAACTCCTGTTGGTTGGGGGCATTACCGCTCTCAACGGCTTCCAGATAAGTGACGAGCACGTCCTGAAGCCGCTGCTGACGCTCAGATGATTCCCCATGTTCGCTATTCATTACTTAATCCCCGTCTTGGTGCTGCAGCAATTCGCGCAACTTCTTCAACCCCCGAAAAAGCAACGCTGCGACGGCCCCTTTGCTACGCCCGAGTTGCTCAGCGACAACAGTCAGCGGGAGGCCTTTCAGATGATGAAGTTCCACCGCCTGCCGCTGATCTTCTGGCAGTCGCTTCAGGGCCTCGGTCAGTCGGATCAACCGTTCGTGCCGCGCGGCGTGCTCGCTCGGGGAAGACTGATCCGCCGCCAGCCAGGCCTCGATCCGAGATGATGACGCATCGAGTGCGGCCTGGAGTGAGCATTCGCGGGTCGCGTCCCGGGCCTGGGTGCTGAACTTGCGGACCTCGTCCTTGAGGTTATTCGCGAGGATCTGCCGCAGCCACGCAGCTTGGTTAGCATCTCCGCTCCCCTGGAAACGCCCCATCGCCTCGTGCGCCTCCAACAGCGTCTGTTGGACAACTCCGGAAGGATCGACCTTGCCGTGGAGCCTTGGATCAAGTTGCAGCCGGGCCAGGAGGCACAGATACTCCCGAAACTCCTCCAGTCCCCCGTCTTCGCTGTTGGCCCGGTGACTCATGGCATCTCCCTATGGGAACAAGCGTGATCGGGACGGCGTGATTACGGGGAAAATCGAGAAAACCCTGTCAGCCGCCGAAAATCACCAAACTGGCATTTCATCGTTGTCCGGGTCGAACCACTGCTTCTGAAATTCGATGCGCCGGCCCTGCCTAACGGCGATTTGGGCGGTCAAGGCGATGACGGCGTTGGCCAGTCCGACCGTTGCATCACAACGGGGCCGGTTCTCGGGATCAGGATTGCGGATACACCAAGCCCAGTGTTCCAACTCCTCGCGATAGCCGCGGCTGACTTTGACAGTGGCCAGGTTGCCCAACGCAGCCGCCGATGGATCGCCATCGGCCGAAAAATCAAGTCGCGGGCCGTCCGCACTCTCGGTCACGCGCAGCTTTCCCGAAGGTCCATGCCTGGCGAACAACATCGCCTCCGTCTCTCGCTGCAGGATGAGGGTGCCTTCCGTGCCTAACAGCATCTCTCCGTAACCGCCAAACCCGCTGCCGTTGGCCACCGATTGTTGCGCAGCGACGCGTTTTCGGCTGGCGTGTACCTCGGTCGCATCGTACTCCGGGGCCGCGAACTCAAAGGTTGCACACGCGTGGTCGTCCACCTCGCGGTCTGGTGCAAAAATCGTGCGAGCGCCGAAGCCCGTCACACTCAACGGCATCGGCCCCGGTTTCCCGCCCTCCGGTGCCGTCAGCACGCCCACGCCGTCGATCAGGTTGCTCCCCAGCTCGCCGATCAGTCCGCTGCCAGTGCGGTCCCAGAGTCGCCAGCGGATCAGCTCCTCAATCGCCGGGCATCTGTAGATGACGTTGCCTGTCGAATCTTTGAGCTGATGGCTCTGATAGCCATGCTTCTCTGCATCGACGGCCGCGTCCGCGATCTGGGCTTCGATCTGGGCAACGCGCGAGGCCCACATGGCTTTCGATTCGCCACGCTTGGGGTCCAGCCTGCGTTTCCACGCGGCGAGCCTCCCCTCCAGCTGTGTGCTCTGCAGGTCGTCAGGCTTTACTGAGCGGGGAAGCGGTTGCTGCCAACTATCCATACCTGGCAAGTTCCCTCGATGCCACTGGGTACGCATGTAGTGCACGTTACCCAATAGTGCTTGACGGACCATGTCAGCTGCGCCGGCATAAATGGTGTTGTAGTGTCGCTGGTAGCCCACCGACAGAACTAGGCCCGTCTGCTTCACAACACGAACCATCTGCTTGCATTGCGAAACCGTCTGGGCCATGAGCTTCTCGACCAGTACGTGCTTGCCGCTCAGAAGCGCGGCGATCACCACGGGCGCGTGCAGGTGAACCGGGAGCGCGATGATCACGGCTTCAATGTCGCGGTCCTGGAGCAGTTTCCGGTAGTCTTCATATACACGCACGCGACGACGCGCTTCGTCCTCGCTTGACCAGCCGTACTTGCGAATCAGACCACAACGCACCTTCAGCGCGGTCGGACTGTAGTGATCACCGTGAAACGCGCGATGCACGTTGTACGGCCGGATGTCGCAAATCGCGGTCACGTTCACATATGCGGGGTTGACTGCCCCGATCAGTACGCCGCCCTGATCGCCAGTGCCGATCACACCCACTCGGAGCGGGTTTTCAATCGATCCGTAACCGAAATACGACGCCCCCAGTGTGCTGCTTGTGGTGAGCGTTGCCAGGGCGGCCTTGAGGAATTCTCTCCGGTTCACGCCTCGCGAGTTCCTCGTGTCGCTGCCGAGCGCGGCGTTGAAGTTCTCCCTACCGATCGCTTCCTCTTCCGGGCTGAGATACATCGCATTTTTCCCTGTGCTCGACCATCTTCGTGCCTACTGGGACCTATCGATCATTGTCCCGCGATTGAGCCTGGCATGCCAGCCCGGCAGTCTCGCGCCATCGCGAGAACAGAGGATTTTGATCGCGCTCCACCTCAACCCGTGAAAGTAAGCCTGAGACAAATGTGACGCCAAGACCAGAAAGCAACGCTCGGGCGATAGGCGCTATCGTGGCGACTGTATTGGGCGTCCTCGCCCCGGCACAGAAAGAACTTGGCATTTCGGCAATGCCTTCTTTAGTTCGTTGACGCCCGCGTCGGTGACCCGCGTGAAGCAGAGCATCAACAAGTGGAGGTTGGTCAGCCCCTTCAGATGTTCCCAGCCGGCGTTGGTGACCTGCGTGTTGGTGAGTTGGAGCACTTGGAATTTGGTGAGCCCCTTCAAATGCTGCGAGCCAGCATCGGTGACCTGCGAGCCTCGATACCGCCCGCCGAAATCGCCGGCGGACATCTACCGGCCTTCCAGGTGGGACCAGCAACCCAACGACCAAAAGGCAGGCAGGTACGGCCGCCAATATGATGACCATGCGGCGAGTACGCTCAAATAGATGAATCTGGGTCTTATGGTGAACTACAGACATTTGTCTACGCTTGAGTTGCTGACGCGAAGCCGCTCTAGGCGCTGAACCAACAGGCCGTACAGCCACACAACACCATCGAACGAGAATCTGATAAGTGCCCCAACGACGAAGGAGCCGATGCTGAAGGGCGTAGAGAAAGCGAGAGAATGCCAACGCCCGGAGCGCCATTCGGGTATTTCATTTATCAGCAAGATGAGCAGCAAAACGAGCATCATCGCACATATGCCGATGAACTGCGGATCCCTGAACCAACCGGACCATGCCTTCCAGGGGGCCATAGCGCCAAATCCGCAAAAGACCGCACCGGCGAAGCCAATCAAAACCGCTCCAATGCCCGCCAGGCCGTTCATGGGAGCCCCTACTGCTCTCCAGGCGAGCGGATACAGAGTGGCCGATCCGAACCCGCCAACGATTGCGGCCAAGACGATTGGCAACCATCGTAATAGCATGTCGCATGGCACGACCCTCGGCATGACCTTCTTCCGCGCTGTCAGACCTCCTGCAACAATTAGCTTCGCCAGAAGACAAAAGAAGCAGTGGCCACAGCTGCTTCGTTCAATTGGAGACCAACGTTATACAAACGTCCCCGCGACGTAGAGCCCGACATTGTTGTTGGTCGAGATAATTGGCCGGCATGACAAATTCTTGGTGGGATCATGAGAGGAAAGAGAATCCCTTACAACACGGTCGTGGTATCCATCGCTGTGGGCATCATATCGGGGGCCGGGTTCCCGCAACTATCGCGGGTTTGTATATTGCCCGCGCGTGCCTGCCTGGCCCATCTCAAGTGAGATTACCATGGACTTCTCGCCTTGGTTGGCCGGTCGAAACACATTTCGCGGTGAAGTTGTTCCGCCCCGATTCTACCCGATCCGGCGTCGCCCTGTTTTTGCCACCTCTGGCGGGCTCTCAAACCGGGCGATTGTGACGCCCACATTCGACCAGAATTCGCCAGTCGATACCAACGCGGCTCCCGCTCGAGGGACGTCCGTTACCGCGTCGAGACGGCATCAGTCGGATTCCGATTCTGCGGACTTCTCTTTCCACATTCCCTCTTTCCCCGAAGGATGTGGATTCTGCATGCTGGCATGATGAACTCCACAATGAGCCATTTGCCTTTGACCCTTCGGGCCACGTAATCCACTTTGCCTTGATACAGCCGAGGGGCCTGGAAGGAAACGGTGCCAGTGGCGACATCTTTCTCAATGTTGCACGTGCAGTTCGTGATGCGATCCCCATGAATGGAAGTCACTGGCGCCAGTACAACGCGTCGCTTGCCGGTTCTCCTTTCTCGACATACTTCTCTGGCTAGGTCCGATGGAGTTGGGGGGCGGCCATCAGTCAGCAGATAACGAAACTGCTCCTGCTGCTTGGGCGTCTGACCTTCTTCCACCCTCATGAAGGCTAAGAGCATCAACGTAAGTGACTTGTCTGCGACATCGGAGGCTTTGGGGACATTCGAAGTGCCAAGTTTCTCGAAGTCCGCTCGCATCATTGCGGATTCAGACGGTATCAGCTCCCGGATTTCCTTGGAGTCATCGGCTGAAGCGTTAAACAGTCCAACCGAAATCGTGGCGGGCAAAAGCAGTAGATTCCACATGGCTTGCTCCTTCGAATGGTGGCCAGCGGGTCGTGCATGTCGAGGTAGATATTGTCGTGAGGCAACGCAATACTACGTCACGGTTCAGTTACCATGGTGGCACCTACTCGCGATTACCGTTACAGCCAACGACGGAAAAGGAGTCACTTTGGTCGGCTCAGACAAACAACTGCACATTCCCGCATTGCTGACATTTCCGTGCCCGTATGTCTTCACCGTCCGTACTGGTCACCTTCTTCAGCCAACCCAAGCTAATGCGATCAGCTCCGAATCTCAAATGGCTCTTGCGACTCACCAAGCCCGAAACATGCACGCAACCCCATGCGAATTGAGTTGACGCGCAGCAGGGGCAGCTTGGCTTTGGAGAATCCGTCGATTCGCGGTGAGGCCAGCCACATGATTCACAGTCAGCCAACCGCGAATCGCGAGTAGCACCACATTGTGGGCATGGGAACTTCGATCTAGACTTGGTGCCCGACATCTGTGAATTTACCCAACGGTGGAACGCACTGTCCTACGTAACGACATTGCTACTGCTTTGTGTACATATTAGATCTGGTCTCCGACCAAAGGGATCATAGCTTACGTGACGTGGGGACCGGGGGAAACGCAGCCCTCCGACGCGGTCAGTGACCCCCTATTTGATACCCAAGATTTCCCGCGAGATACCACACGAACCAATTACGCGAGAAGGAGTCCTTCCCAAGCTTCTCCAGATAAATCGTAACCTCCACCACCCCACGTTCGATCTCCTTGATATCACCACCGACCCTTTCAATCAACGAGCGGCCAGATCGTGTATGGATGCTGAGAGGATCGTCCGCACGTGTGAGAAAACGGAACACGGCCAGATCTTCCTCTTCAGGATGAATGTAGAAGACCACCCCCACGCGACCGGGCTTGTGTCTTGAGTCAGCACGACCTGGGCGATGCCAAATGGCCCAGAGACGCGATTCTGCGTTGAGTTGCTGCCATTCGGAGAGATGCTTAGGCAGCGCACGTGGTGTGTCCTTGCGATCCATTCGCTTAAGCACCTCTTGCACGCGTTCCAGGTATGTCGCGAATAAGAGGACCCCTGGCTTGGGTTCCGCATAGTAGGATCTCGCACCAAATCTATCCTTCAGCTCGAATACCGAGACTGGCGAATCTTGAAGGTCAATCTTCTTTGAGGCGCTGTGCCTGATCGCTTGCATCGCAACCTGGGATGCTTCACCTGCCGCTTCTTTAAGAATGATGATTTGACATGTCTCAAACTGTTTCCGTTGTTTTCCTCCGATAGCCAGTTCCACTTGCAGACCACCCATCTCCTTCAATCTGTCCCCGGTAAACCACATGTTTAATCCTAATAGACAACTCCTAACAGTGGATTCATTCCACTCTATCGATTCTTGATCCGGCGTGGATTCCGGAAACCCAAACGGACCGATTCCAACGACTACTGTCTGTGTGTCGGCCGGCAGCCAATGCAGTACTTCTTCGACACGAAGTGGCAGGCCGCCACCGGGTTTGGCCTCGCGATCTGCTGCACCCGCTTGGCTAATTACGAAAGCACAAACACCCAATACGCAGGCCACAGAGAGAATGACTCGATTGAGACATGCCATTGTCAGTCCTCCCGAGTAGCGGGCAAGCCCGCCGTGCGACGAGTTGCTGAAGCAATCGCTGGGTTGACGGCTGCAGCTAACGTGCAATCTTGCAGTTCGGCAGTGCTTCTTGGAGCATCTTGACGCCCTCGTCTGTGACCTGCGTATTGCGGATATTCAGCGTTTCGAGACTACCGAGTCCCTTCAGATATTCGAGCCCGGCGTCGGTGACCTTGGTGCCGCCAAGGTTTAGCGTTTGCAGACGGGGCAATGCTCGTAGGTGCACAAGCCCCTCATCAGTAATCTTTGGTTCATCGATGACGGCTTTCCCATTGATGACTTCGCCGATGGCAATGAACTCCACCGATATCACCCGAAACTCCGGTGGCTGACCGTATTTGGTGAATCCTCCAAGATTCTGAATCTCCGCCACAGCTCGCCGCTCATTGGCCTGCTCCTCAGCCATTTTTTTTCGAGCAGTTCGACTGGGATAATCGACCATCAGATGAACGCCGATTGCGACCATTACTACTAGCCACGGTAGGACTATGAGGAACGAGCGACGGGGCGATTCCGAGCCTTTCATGGTAACACTGCCTTCACCGCTAACTTGCGAAAGTGGTGCAAGAGCTTCACCTGACTCTCCATCACCAACTCTGTAATAACGTCCCGGCGACGTAGAGCCCGACATGGCTACTGCCAACAGTGCGGTGGAGTTTGCGCGGTTTTTTCGCCGAGTGCGTGTTGGTCTTTGGATCGATTTTGATCACGCCATCTAGCGGTTGAGTTCACTCGCGTGGCCGGCCGCGATGACGTTGATTCCAGAGCAAACGCCGATGCCATTCAAATCGGCATGCAACGACTTGTCAGGCGCTTTCCGAAGCACGCATGCACCGCAGGGTGGCCAGTTTCGTCTCCCGGGTATCTCCCCAAAACACGTTCACTTCCTGGAGCGTTTGGACCGTCTCGCGTCTCCATTCTCGGCAGCGGTCCCCATCGAAGCCCAGGCTTGGCCCGAGATCCCCCAGAGCGAAGCTGAGTTCGAACCCGCCTTCAACCTGACCGTAGGCCGGCGCACGGAGCAGTTCATCGTACCCAGGCACTTCCAGCCACAGGTTGTCTGTGAGTTTGTCTGGCGGGAGGATCGGAGTAGTTCGAACCATCACGTCGAGGTTTCCCAACGTGCCCAGTTCTTCGTCGGTATCGATGAGACACGCTGAGAACTCAAAGGTGACGAGTTCTCCGTTGACGTCGATCGCGTTCTCTGTTTCCTTTATCCACGGTCGCCGCTGCACTCCGTACGCGACTTCTTGAACGGTCGCTTCATGACGCAGTTGCAGCAGTAGGACGACAACCTGCTCGGCGAACGCTTCGTCAACTCGGATGATCTCTCCCGGAAAGATCGCTTCGATCTTGTCGCCAGTACACCCAATGTCTACGGACTGCGCACCGATGTTGAACAGCGGACGAATCGAGGGTCCGATCTTTGTCCCAGGACACTGGTTCTCGGTTTTCCGGAACAACTGCGGCTCGATGCGCATTCGGTCTCGCGGTAGGCAGATCGAGACACTGACGTTCCCGCCAGGCAGGGGTTGCGCATCGTAGTCTGTCTCACCGATGCGTCCATGCAGTGGCGTCGGCAACTCATGAGGCGACCACAGACCAAGAAGGCGGGCTCTCGGTGTTCCGTTCGCGGTGTGCCTCGGACCGTGGTGCAGGAGTGAACTGAAACGGTACCGGCGGCTTCGGTTCCGGTGGCTTGGCGTCCGGCCCGAGTCGTCTCCGTCGCTCCGCGGCCTTCCGGAAATCGATCTTCTCGCCGCCGCGGTACGTGACGAGCGCTTTCAGGGTTTCCGGGTCGATGTCTTTGGGAATGATATCGGTATGTTGGCTGAAGAAGACGGCAACGAGTCCTTCTTCCGGGATCGCACCCAGGGCCGCCATTGGATCTCGGGAGTCAAAAGCGATATCTTCCGGCTTCGTCCAGGGCACGGCCTTGTTTGGGCCGGCTTCTACGAGCATGATCGTCTCGGAAGGATCGTCGGTGAAATCTGCCATGCTGACAGGTTCCCGTCCGCCCAGCGGTGTCCCGTCACCGACGAACACCATAAGCGTGGTCTTGCCGTCCTTCTTTCTGCCCAGCGGGCAGTACATTTCGGGTATCCGGTCAAGGAGCTTCAAATTGTGCGGGCTGTCCCAAGGTTGGTCGTGGTCGAACCGGTCAAACAACGCCTGTTCGCCGAGGTAGGGCAACAACGCCACTCGCCAGCTCAACAGCGGCTTGCCTTCCTCGTCGCGCGAAGCGGCCAGCGGGAAAGAGCCATGGGCCTCGCAGTGCTTCCACATGGCCTGACCAACCGTGGACACGCGCCCCAACCTCATCCGCTCTTCGATCTGCCTGCGCCTCAAGGCGGCGGCTTCGCGCACCCGTGGGTCCTCGTCTTCTGCCACCTTGCTCAGTGCTGCCAGAGCCCTTGATGCGTTCGGGCAAAACTCCATCCTCACCTTCTCGACCGCGACCAGTCGTATCTCGGGATCATCGTCGTCCAAAGCCTTCTCCACGACAACGAAGTCCGCCTCCGGATTTGGATAGCTATTGAGCGACTCTAGCACGGCGATACGGGCCTTGGGATCGTTGTGGCCGAGCCGATCGACGAGCACGGCCACTCCCACCTCGCCGAAATGCCGCAAAGCCCAGTGCGCGGCCCGGCGGTAATCGGCATTGGGATCGTCCATGAGATCCATGAGTTGTGCGGGTACCGCTTCGGGGCTGAGCTTTGCCAAGTTGCGTGACGCTGCGGCGCAAACGCCATGCTCCGGGTCCTTCAGCGCTTGGATCATGGCGGGAATCGCGCCCTTTGCGGCCGGTCCAATTTGCCCCAGAGTCTCGGCGGCCGCGCGGCGACTGTAATCGTCGGCGTTGGTATTTCTTACGTCGTCGCTACAGAGGATCTCGATCAGCTCCGGAACTGCCGGCGCAGCCCGCGCTCCGAGACTGCCCAGAACAGTCATCGCCTCCATCGCCAGTTCATGGCGCGGCCCGTAGGCGACCACCGCGACTTTCCGGATCGGTTGTTGCGGCTCTTCCTCGGGCTCGGGCTCCTCGGGTACAGCCTCGAACTCCTCCTCTTCGAGGTCCTCCAGACCGAAACGCGCAGCTGCACCGGGTCTCAGCAAGCCGGCAAGAGCGTCCTTCAATAGTCCTATGGCGGGCTTGTGATCCGCGTCGATCCCCAGCACCGCTCGCGCGGCAGCGAGCTGCACCGAAGCGTCCTCGTGTTCCAACAGCTTGAGCAGCGCGGCAGTCGGTTCCGCGCCGACCGAACTGCTAATCTCGCCCAACGAGTAGGCGGCGAGATGACGGACCTGCTGGGATTTGTCTTCCAAGGCCTGCACGAGCGCCGGGATCGCCGACTTGGCGTCCGCGCCGAACATGCCCAGGCCGTCGGCTGCGCCGACCCGCATCTTCCAATCGTCTTTCGTCAACGCCTCGATCATCGCCGGGACCGCCTCGGTCGGGCCGATCGCCCGAATGGCCTCTGCGGGCCGTCCGCGCCCCGAACGGCCGATGATTTCATTGGGCACGTAGTGCTGACCCAACAGCGCGATCCACTCCTGAACGGTTCTCCCGTCACAAAGGGTCTCTCCGTCGCGGCGTACCACAGCCGACGGTTCGGCGGCGGCCGACTCCATGCGGCGGCGGGCGTGGGTGACCGCCTCCTCAACACGGCGGCGCATCTCCACGTCGTCTCGGGCCATTTGCCGTAGGAGCCCACCCGCTGCACGGCGGACCTCAGACGACTCGTCCTCGATCGCCTCGATCAGTGCCGACATGACGTATTCATTCTGTGAGCCGATTTGGCCGAGCGCAAGGCAAATCTGCCTTCGAACGTCTACGCGCGGGTCGTCCAGCGACTCGATCAACAAGGGCACCGCCGCCTCGGAGTGCGGGCCAAGAGCAAACAGGGCGTTGCCTAGAGACTCCTCATCGCGTCCCCTCTCCGACTTGGCAGAATTGGCTTGGAGTCCCTCGACCAGATCCGCCGCCGCCTTTCTGGCCCGAGCCGCCAGGACCTCCGGTTTCAGTGCGGCGGCCACCTCCCACAGCCGAACCTCCGATACCGGGCCAGGCTGCAAAACGGCTCCGCCCACGGCAAGCGTGCGACCGTCGGGCGAGAGCGCCACGCAACGGGCCGAACGGTCCACCGTGGCCAGTTCCCGTCCTGTTGCCACCTCCCACAACTTGGCCAGGCCACCACCGCCGGTGGCAAGCGTTTTGCCGTCGGGGGAAAAGGCAAGGCTGTGGATCTGGGTGAGGAAACCGTGCCTCAACCGAACGGGACGCTGGCCAAGTTCGTGCCCGGCAGACGTCACGCGTACGTCCCATAGCGCCACGGAACTCTCGCTTAAGGCCACCAGCACTTTGCCGTCTGGGCTGAATGCCGCCGCGTGCAGAGTCCCCATCTGCGGATGATCCTCGGCCAGTTGCCGTCCGCTGGCGACGTCCCAGAGGTGCATCCGATTGTGATACTCCGCGGTGGCCAGGATTCTCCCGTCGGGCGCAAAGGCCAGCCCGCCACAGCTGTGCGTCAACTCGCGAACTACCTGTTTGTCTAGATGCCACAGCTCGATAGACCAGCGGCGCGACGTAGCCACCGTCTTGCCGTCGGGAGAAAACACCACGCAGTGGGCGTCGCACTCGTGGGGCATCAGACCCGGCTTGCCGTGCCCGAACAGCGTCGCCACTTCGCGCGCTTCCGCGACGTCCCACAGCTTCACACCCAAGTCCGAAGCCACGGCCAGCGTCTTTCCATCGGGTGAAAAAGACATCGATTTGACCTGGCACATTTTCTTCTCGGTGCGGTAAGGCTGGAGCATCCCCGGATCACGAATCGTGCGAATCGCTTGACCGTTGGCGGGGTCCACCAGCTCGACCGTATCGCTGACGCCAATCGCAAGCATCTTTCCGTCAGGCGCGAAGGCCAAGCAGGATGCCCTGTCATTCAACTTCACTGTCACGGGCTTGGGAAGAATGCCCTCGACTGCCCCCGGGAGTTTCTGGGTTCGTTTCCAGAGTTCTGTCAACGCCTTCCAGTCCGGCGTCTGCCAGGCGCGGCTCCAATACAGTGGCCGTCCTGCCTCACGAGAACTCCGCCGTACCTCCTCACGAAAAATCGGCCGTACCGCGTCGGGACGGGACGGCTTGTCGCGGACCATTTCACACAGCACCGGCGCCGCCTCCGCACTCTCGCCCAGCTTCTCCAACGCGGCCTGGCGCGTGGCGACGTTGTGCGATGCCAGCAGGGTGAGCCAATGCACCGGTCGACTTGCCTTGGTATGTGGCCTCGCCGCGATAGACCGCGATGCGGTTGTAGGCAAGTTCGGGCACGAGGACTCCGACCGTCAGACCGATGCAGCACGCCAAGAGCATACGCATGTTTCGTCGGCCTGCCGACGGGAAACAACTTCGCGTCGCCGGCCGACGGAGCCACCACAGAAGGCCGCCGGCGACAACCAGGATACCCAGCGCAGCCGCGCCCAGAATCGCATACAGAACGCCGGCCACTCCGGACAGACTGTCCGGTCCGCCCCCGCCTCGGTCCCCGCGCAGGAACGCCCATTCCATCGCGCCGTAACCGTAGACGGCCCACGCGATTGTAGCCAGGGCGACAATCGCGATTACCGCATGAAAGCCGATCGCCAGTTGTCTTCCCCAGGCCCGCTGCTGTTCGTAGTCCCCAGGCGGCAGAGGCCACGAGCAAGCCCGGCAAGAGCCCGATGATCCACCCGGGCTCATAGGAAGCCCAATATGGCGTTGCCAGGAAGAACTCGTCCAGGGCCGAACCGGCCCAGCCCTTCAGTTCGCCGTGCCGAGCCCACACGTAACTTGGAGAGAAGAACGTATCGAGCAACACTTCGTGGAGCGTCAGCGGGACCGCTGCCAGCAGCGCCAGCGCGATCAGGAAGTGAACGCCGCTCAACCACGCCACGCGCGAAGGCAGTCTTACAAGACGTTCATCGGTTGCCGTGATGCTCATCATGACGTTGGGTGGGCAGAAGCGTTCGTGGTCTTGCTCTCAAGAGGTGCAGGCGATATGCCGGTCAACATAGCAATCCCTCGCTGCCAGGCGAGTAGGCCGTCCTGCTCGCTTGGTCTACTTGTTCAACTGAACCAGGGAGACACGCAAACCCAGGATGTAGTGCCGAAACCCGGGCGCAGCGCGGCTGTCGGGGCGGCATGCCGATCGGCAGACCCCGGCACCCCATAGCGGCCCGCCGCCACGGAATACGCGGTACGAGCCTTCGGAAGGCCCCGTCGGGTCATTCGTCGGGGAATTCGCGTAGTAGTTGCGAGCATACCTGTCTGCACACCATTCCCACACGTTGCCGTGCATGTCGTACAAGCCCCAGGCGTTCGGCTTTTTCTGGCCCACCTGATGTATCTTGCCTTCACAGTTCTTCCTGTACCAGGCATAGTCGACAAGGCGCGATTCGTCGTCGCCATAGCAGTATTTCTTTGCACTGCCTGCGCGACAGGCATACTCCCACTGGGCTTCCGTCGGCAGTTGATAATGGCGCCCCGCCTCTTTCTCCTCTGCCAATTCCGACAACTTATGGCAGAATTCCTGGGCATCATCCCAGGACACCATCTCCACGGGTGCGTCGAGGCCCGACTCCTTGAAGCGGCTCGGATTCTTCCCCATCACCTGCTCATACTGCCCTTGCGTCACCTCGGTCACGCCGAGATAGAATCGCTTGGTAATCCGAACCCGGTGTTGTGGCTTTTCGGTATCGCCGGCCTGCCAGTCCGAATTGGGTGAGCCCATCATGAACTCGCCCGCCGGAACCAGGACCATCTCCATCTTCACTCCGCCGCCCAGGTCCACCGCAAGTTCCTTCGGCGTGCCTTCCGTCTTGCCGCCGGCACTGGATTCCTGTGGTGCCTTCCCCGGCTCCGCAGGCTCGGCAGCCTTGCTGTAAGCGGTCGCTGCCATTGCGAGAAGTACCACGGGCCAAATGACGAAGTTCTTCATACCATGTCCTCCCACAAGGCTCTCGAAAATCCAGCAAAGGCGACACTGGCGTCCGTACAGCTACTTACTGGCGGGTTCAACAAGAGAACATGACGTTTGGGTCCAGACTTTCGGCCAAGTCTCTTGGGGCCAATTCAGCTTATGCAGCCGGTATGCAACCAGCGAGCAAGAAAGCGTAGATTCCGAAGAGGGGTTTCGTTTGTTCCCCGCCTCGCACTCTCGCGAGGTCAATCCACTTGGGCTTCTTGGACGGGTCCAACATGTAGAACATCTCGCTGACTCCCAATCGAGTCTGTCAACGCATAAGTTTGGCGAATACCGACGTAATGCGTTTGGCATCGACTTGCCATAAGTGACTGATAGTCTCTCGGTTGACACGGAACACCCGTCACTCCGGCGGGGACGAATTCCTGGTTAGTCGCGATTGCAGATGGAGCGGAAGTCCAAACAAGCCTACGAAGACAACGATCAAAAATACGGGGGCGCCCACAGCCGGAACGGGGAGTACTTAGTGCAACGTGGCGTTCTAACGTCCTTTCTCCGAAAGGTATCAATTTGCGTCGTGAAACGACGCGCTGCCATGTCAAATCAAATTGCCATCAACTCGTGGGAGCCAAGGTTTTTGACGCAGTCCCCGACCCCGCTGCAGAGTTGTCGGCCTTTTCACATGCCCTAATGTATTGAGGTGCCCCGTAAGGGGTTGCGGGTTCGAGCCCCGTGCCCTCCGCTTCGTTGAATCACGCCGTCGCAAGTACTGCAGCAGCAATGACTTGCGGCGGCCTTCTTGATTTACACAGTTTAACTGTGTCAAAACTGTGTCAATCAGCCGTCCCTGCATGAACTCCTGCTCGTCTTCAGGTGTGGGGTACCGCCCTGCGGGCCACCAGTGGCTCAATCGCCTCCCGGTGTGTTGCGGCTGAGGGTCGACGGGCGGCCTGTGGCCGAGGACATTGATACCTATGCGAAGCAGCCCGGTCCGTTTGGTCCGCTGGAACTGGGCGTGTTCAAGCCGGTCGACGGTGTGTTCACGTTGCGGGCCGAAGTCGTCCGATTCGGAAACAAACCAGGACACGACGAAAGCAAGAGAAATGAAACTCCTGATCCTCATCTGTTCCATGAGCTTTGGTTTGGCCCTGCCACTTACCGCTGCTGAGCAACCCAACGTTGTACTCATATTTGCCGATGACCTCGGCTATGGAGACCTGGGATGTTATGGCGCGACGAAGGTGCAGACACCCAACATCGATCGGTTGGCGAAAGAGGGTCGCCGGTTCACCGATGCCCATTCGGCCTCCGCTGTCTGCACGCCCTCGCGGTATGCACTGTTGACGGGCGAATACCCTGTCCGAGCCAACGGCGGCGCCGGTGTGTGGGGCCCCGCACCCGTTACCTCTGGGCTCATCATCGACACGGATAAGTTCACGATTGCCGACGTTTTCAAAAACAAAGGCTACGCTACAGCAGCGTTTGGCAAGTGGCATCTGGGATTTGGAGAAGGGACAAACAACTGGCAAGAACCGCTGCGTCCTGGGCCGCAGGATCTTGGTTTTGATTACTACTTCGGTCTACCTGTCGTGAACAGCGCTCCTCCATATGTCTATGTAGAAAATGATCACATTGTAGGCGGAGACCCTGCTGACCCTCTGATCTATCTCGGCAGGGGGCAGCATAAAGAGGCAACACCGATCACACCGATCCCGCCCGAGGCCTCTGAGCGCACAGCCAATATGTTCAGAGGAGCGATGGAAGCTCACAAGAAGTACGATGACTATACCGTGGGAACTGTCTTGGCGGGAAAGGCAGTCGACTGGATCACTGCCAACCGCCAACAGCCTTTCTTTCTCTACCTGGCCACGACCCATATTCACCATCCCTTCACGCCCGGGGAGCGATTTCAGGGGACGAGCCAGGCAGAGCTCTATGGTGACTTCATTCAAGAGTTGGACTGGATGGTCGGGCAGGTGACCGGGTGCCTCGCGGAGTACGGCTTGAGCGAAAACACGTTGGTGATTTTCACCAGTGACAATGGAGGCATGCTGAATCTTGGAGGACGTAATGCCGTGAGGGCGGGGCATCGCATAAACGGCGACCTGCTCGGCTTCAAATTCGGCGCATGGGAAGGCGGGCACCGCGTTCCCTTCATCGCCCGTTGGCCCGGCAAGATCGAGCCGGGGACAGAATCCAATCAACTCATCTGCAATGTCGATATGCTGGCCACTTTCATGGCGGTTACGGGTCAGGACCCAAACACGCTGGAGGAGAAGGACAGTGTCAATGTTCTGCCTGCATTGCTGGATGATCCGGAAGAGCAGATCCGTAAGGAGTTGATTCTTTCTCCCCATAAGTCCACCCATCTCGCCGTTCGTAAGGGCCAGTGGATGTATATCGGTGCGCGGGGCAGCGGTGGGTTCTCCGGCTCCAAGCCCAGCGATCATGCCTGGGGCGGTCCACCGGCTGTTCAATTCGTCGGCGGCATCAACAGCGACATCGAAAACGGAAGAATCAAGGAGGATGCACCGCCCGCCCAGCTCTATGACCTTGAGGCCGACATCAACCAAACGAGAAACTTGTATAACGAATATCCCGAAGTCGTGAAGGAAATGAGCGATCTGCTCGCTACCTGTGCGCCGCCGAAGCAGATCTCGGCCCCCAGGAAAGGGAAAGCCAAAGCGGCTGCGGCGATTGGCGTGGCAACAAGAACCGCCGCAACGCCAAGTGCCCGGAGCGTGTCCTTCGACTTCGAGTCAGGCAAGCTGGAGCCGTGGAAAGTCGTCGTGGGAGAATTCAGACACGTCATCGGTAACAGAGACCGCTTTTTCCACAACAAGGGAGAGTACAACAAGCAGGGCGACTACTACCTGACCACGCTCGAAACCAGTTGGGCGGCCGATAGAGGATCGGATCAGCAGACCGGTGTGATTGTGTCGCCACTCTTCATTCCCAAAGGCGGCCAAATGACGTTCCGCGTTGGCGGCGGTGGCGGTCCTGCCACCTATGTCGCCCTATGCAAGGCAAACGGCACGGAGGTGCAAACGGCTCGCGGGGTCAATGACCAACTGATGCAGAAGGCCAGATGGGACCTCGCTCCCTATGCCGGCGCAGGGATGTTCATCAAGATCGTCGACATGTCGACTACAGGTTGGGGACACATCACCGTTGATGACTTTCAGTTCGACGCGGAAGTGCTCACGGAATATCCGGAAATCAATGACTAACACCTGAGGAATCCGTGGCCAAACAAACAACGAAGCACTTCGTGAGAAAGTCGTTCTTCGTCTACATTCCGCACACGATGCCGCACACGCGCCTTGATGCGCCTCCGAGATTTAAGGGCAAGAGTAGGCGGGGACTCTATGGCGACGTGATCGAAGAAGTCGATTTCAACGTCGGCCGAATTCTGGATGCGCTCAACGACATGAAACTGGCCGAGAACACCTACGTTCTCTTCACCAGCGACAACGGCCCGTGGTTGATCAAGAACAAAGGCCTGGCCGATCCCGACAAGGCGTAACCAAAAAGAAGGATGCAAAATGAAACGAAAACTGGGATGGTTGGTAATCGGATTGGCCGCGGGATTTAGTTCCTCGGCTCGGGCAGAAATTGCGACTTTGAAAACGGCCTATTCAGAGGCCAGCGGCATCGGCGCCGAGGAAGGCGTGATGCGCCGGGACCCGAGCGATATCATCAAGGTCGGTGATCTGTATTATGTTTGGTACTCGAAGGGCAAGATCGCCCCAGGCTATGATGCGACTGTCTGGTACGCGACTTCGATGGATGGCCATGCGTGGACAGAGAAGGGCATGGCACTCGCGAAAGGCGAGCCCGGTACCTGGGAAGGGGCCAGCGTCTTCACGCCCAACATTCTTGTGGCCGAGGGTCGCTACTGGCTGTTCTACACAGGCACCTCCCGGAAGTTCGGCAAGCCCTTCAATCCGGACTCAAAGATCGGCATCGCCGTTGCGGATTCGCCTGACGGTCCCTGGGAGCGTCTCGCCACCAACCCGGCATTGAAAAACAGCGATAAGCCGGAGGACTTCGACAGTCACCTGGTGGATGATGCCTGCCTGATCAAGCGCCATGGGAAATATTGGTTCTACTACAAAGGGCGTCAGTTGGGAAAGAGCCCGTGCAAACCAAGCTGGGAGTCGCGGTTGCCGACCGGCCGCAGGGGCCCTATGTGAAACAGGAAGGGAATCCGGTGATCCCCGGCAATCACGAAGTACTCGTCTGGCCGCAGGGCAAGGGTGTTGCTGCGATGATCGGTACCACCGGGCCGAAAGAGATCACTCGTTCCATTATGTATGCCGAGGACGGTTTGCACTTCTCGAAGACGCATTGCATCCTCAATGTTCCTACCGCGGGGGGCGCCTATCGGCCGGAAGCTTTCACGGATAGCGGTACGGGAAAGCGGATTGAGTGGGGTGTACATATCGGGAACCAAAAGGGATCGCTCCCATTCATTCAGCGGTTTAACCTTGTGGAGGCAGAGTAGATGCAGAAGCACTTGCTAGCGATTGCCGTAGGCGCCCTGGTTGCGACGAATCTGTTTGCGGCCTCCGTGACTGTTCAATCCCCGGACGTCGTGCTGCTGGAGTCCGATCTCTATTCCGCTACCGGTTTCGAGAGCATGCAGATGCGCTTTGCTGCAGCTGCAAATGGACTCGTGGTCGTCCACCCCATATCTTCTGCAAGGATGAAGACGAAACTTGGCGGCAGCCCTTTTCGGGTTGTGCCGGCGCGAATATCCTTGCCGGTATCCGCCGCCCTCATCGAAAAGGAGAACAAGCCATGCAATGGTAGAGTATATGTGGGGCGCTGCTTTGCCCTTTGCTGATCGCCGTGAGCGTGACGCCGTGTTGGGCAGACGACTATCCAATAGATTGAAGATCCAATAGCCAACACGGAATATCCAACCGACCAAGGAAAGAGCCAATGTGCAGGGCAAGGCAATTTGACCAAAAGCATGAAACCGGCGGATTGAAGATTGAAGATCCAATAGCCAACACGGAATATCCAACCGACCAAGGAAAGAGCCAATGTGCAAGGCAAGGCAATTTGACCAAAAGCATGAAACCGGCGGATTGAAGATTGAAGATCCAATAGCCAACACGGAATATCCAACCGACCAAGGAAAGGGCCAATGTGCAAGGCAAGACAGCGCTGCCGTTGCCTTGGATATTGGATATTCCGTGTTGGCTGTTGGAAATTGAAATGGCGGGAGAATACCCTATTGCCTATTGCCGACAGAAGTTGAAGAAACGCTGGTTGGCCCCACAGCTGGGGCGCGATTCCTGACCGAACGAATTGCATGGAACTGTCACAGGTTTTGTGAAAGTATGAAACCGGCGGATTGAAGATTGAAGATCCAATAGCCAACACGGAATATCCAACCGACCAAGGAAAGAGCCAATGTGCAAGGCAAGGCAGCGCTGCCGTTGTCTTGGATATTGGATATTCCGTGTTGGCTGTTGGAGATTGAAATGGGGAGAATACCCTATTGCCTATTGCCGACAGAGAGTTGACGAAACGCTGGTTGGCCCCACAGCTGGGGCGGGATTCCTGACCGAACGAATCGCATGGAACTGTCACAAGTTTTGTGAAAGCGCGAAACCGGCGGATTGAAGATTGAAGATCCAATAGCCAACACGGAATATCCAACCGACCAAGGAAAGAGCCAATGTGCAAGGCAAAACAATTTGACCAAAAGCATGAAACCGGCGGATTGAAGATCCAATAGCCAACACGGAATATCCAACCGACCAAGGAAAGAGCCAATGTGCAAGGCAAGGCAATTTGACCAAAAGCATGAAACCGGCGGATTGAAGATTGAAGATCCAATAGCCAACACGGAACATCCAACCGACCAAGGAAAGAGCCAATGTGCAAGGCAAGACAGCGCTGTCGTTGCCTTGGATATTGGATATTCCGTGTTGGCTGTTGGAAATTGAAATGGGGAGAATACCCTATTGCCTATTGCCGACAGAGAGTTGACGAAACGCTGGTTGGCCCCACAGCTGGGGCGCGATTCCTGACCGAACGAATCGCATGGAACTGTCACAGGTTTTGTGAAAGCATGAAACCGGCGGATTGAAAATTGAAGATCCAATAGCCAACACGGAATATCCAACCGACCAAGAAAGAGCCAATGAGCAAGGCAAGACAGCGCTGCCGTTGCCTTGGATATTGGATATTCCGTGTTGGCTGTTGGAAATTGAAATGGGGAGAATACCCTATTGCCTATTGCCGACAGAGAGTTGACGAAACGCTGGTTGGCCCCACAGCTGGGGCGGGATTCCTGACCGAACGAATTGCATGGAACTGTCACAGGTTTTGTGAAAGCACGAAACCGGCGGATTGAAAATTGAAGATCCAATAGCCAACACGGAATATCCAACCGACCAAGAAAGAGCCAATGAGCAAGGCAAAACAATTTGACCTGCAAGACCGTCTGGTCGACTACGCGGTGCGGATCATTGCGCTATCCGAGGCGTTACCGGACACGAAGGCCGGCAAACACGTCGCTTCGCAGATTCTGCGCAGTGGGACGTCTCCGGCTCCGAACTACGGTGAGGCCCAGAGCGCTGAATCAAAGGCCGACTTTGTGCACAAACTGAAGGTAGCGCTCAAAGAGCTCGCGCGAGACGGAGATCTGGCTAAAGGTGATCAAGAGGGCCAAGTTGCTCACACCGGAATCGAAGCTCACGCCCCTGATCAAAGAGACCGATGAGTTGATCGCCATCTTGTTCACTTGCGTAGGAACAGCCAAGAAGAGTAGGGAGCGATAGATCGCCAGCAGCGCTGCCGTTGCCTTGGATATTGGATATTCCGTGTTGGCTGTTGGAGATTGAAATGGGGGAGAATACCCTATTGCCTATTGCCGACAGAGAGTTGACGAAACGCTGGTTGGCCCCACAGCTGGGGCGGGATTCCTGACCGAACGAATCGCATGGAACGAATCGCATGGAACTGTCACAGGTTTTCTGAAAGCGCGAAACCGGCGGATTGAAGATTGAAGATCCAATAGCCAACACGGAATATCCAACCGACCAAGGAAAGAGCCAATGTGCAAGGCAAGGCAATTTGACCAAAAGCATGAAACCGGCGGATTGAAGATTGAAGATCCAATAGCCAACACGGAACATCCAACCGACCAAGGAAAGAGCCAATGTGCAAGGCAAGGCAAGGCAGCGCTGCCGTTGCCTTGGATATTGGATATTCCGTGTTGGCTGTTGGAAATTGAAATGGGGAGAATACCCTATTGCCTATTGCCGACAGAGAGTTGACGAAACGCTGGTTGGCCCCACAGCTGGGGCGGGATTCCTGACCGAACGAATCGCATGGAACTGTCACAGGTTTTCTGAAATCGCGAAACCGGCGGATTGAAGATTGAAGATCCAATAGCCAACACGGAACATCCAACCGACCAAGGAAAGAGCCAATGTGCAAGGCAAGGCAATTTGACCAAAAGCATGAAACCGGCGGATTGAAGATTGAAGATCCAATCGCCAACACGGAACATCCAACCGACCAAGGAAAGGGCCAATGTGCAAGGCAAGGCAAGGCAGCGCTGCCGTTGCCTTGGATATTGGATATTCCGTGTTGGCTGTTGGAAATTGAAATGGGGAGAATACCCTATTGCCTATTGCCGACAGAGAGTTGACGAAACGCTGGTTGGCCCCACAGCTGGGGCGCGATTCCTGACCGAACGAATCGCATGGAACTGTCACAGGTTTTGTGAAAGCATGAAACCGGCGGATTGAAGATTGAAGATCCAATCGCCAACACGGAACATCCAACCGACCAAGGAAAGAGCCAATGTGCAAGGCAAGGCAATTTGACCAAAAGCATGAAACCGGCGGATTGAAGATTGAAGATCCAATCGCCAACACGGAATATCCAACCGACCAAGGAAAGGGCCAATGTGCAAGGCAAGGCAAGGCAGCGCTGCCGTTGCCTTGGATATTGGATATTCCGTGTTGGCTGTTGGAAATTGAAATGGGGAGAATACCCTATTGCCTATTGCCGACAGAGAGTTGACGAAACGCTGGTTGGCCCCACAGCTGGGGCGCGATTCCTGACCGAACGAATCGCATGGAACTGTCACAGGTTTTCTGAAAGCGAAACCGGCGGATTGAAGATTGAAGATCCAATAGCCAACACGGAACATCCAACCGACCAAGGAAAGAGCCAATGTGCAAGGCAAGGCAATTTGACCAAAAGCATGAAACCGGCGGATTGAAGATTGAAGATCCAATCGCCAACACGGAATATCCAACCGACCAAGGAAAGAGCCAATGTGCTAGGCAAGGCAGCGCTGCCGTTGCCTTGGATATTGGATATTCCGTGTTGGCTGTTGGAAATTGAAATGGGGAGAATACCCTATTGCCTATTGCCGACAGAGAGTTGACGAAACGCTGGTTGGCCCCACAGCTGGGGCGCGATTCCTGACCGAACGAATCGCATGGAACTGTCACAGGTTTTGTGAAAGCGCGAAACCGGCGGATTGAAGATTGAAGATCCAATCGCCAACACGGAATATCCAACCGACCAAGGAAAGGGCCAATGTGCAAGGCAAGGCAGCGCTGCCGTTGCCTTGGATATTGGATATTCCGTGTTGGCTGTTGGAAATTGAAATGGGGAGAATACCCTATTGCCTATTGCCGACAGAGAGTTGACGAAACGCTGGTTGGCCCCACAACTGGGGCGGGATTTTTGACCGAACGAATCGCTCATGATGAAGAAATGATATGAAAACTATTTATTCAGGTACTCTCCTCGCCGTGTTGCTTGCATCCCTCAGTGCGCTGCAGGCGGAAGAATCACCGGCGCCCGTGGCAAATACGGAGCGGATGCCGGCCTTCTCCTGGGACCACGTGCCCTTGTATGTGCATATCCGCAAAGATACCGCGTTTACCGAGGAAGAGATCCAATACCTCGCGACCTTTCCGCTCGTTACGTTTGAGAAAGCCACGGGGCACACGGATTCCGGCTCGGTTGAGGCGGGAACGCTGAAGGCCGCCCGGGCCGTGAAGGCGATCAACCCGGCCACGAAGATATTGTATTACCGGAACGTGATCGTGCATTACGGTGGCTACGCAGCGAACACGTCGTTGAAGAATATTCCCGGGGCCTTTCTGGTCAGGCCCGGTGGCAACGACAAACTCATTCGCAACCGTCTTCAAGCCTACGATCTCACGAACAAGGCGGTGCGCGACTGGTGGATCGACGCCGCAGAAGAAGTTTGTTCCGATCCCGCCATCGACGGGATCTTTCTGGACGGTGTGGTCAAGGTGCTGGAGCCAGCGTTCCTGAAAGGTTCGATTGGCGAGGAGAAGAAAGCTGCCGAGTTGGCCGGATATGTGACCATGATGGAGGATACGCGGAAGATGCTCGGGCCGCAGAAGCTGATGGTGGCAAATATCTTGAGAGCGCGTTTCCCGGATTCGGGTCTCAGTTACATAAAGGCGTTGGACGGTTCCTATATCGAGGGCTTTGAGGGCGCCGTGGGGATGCCCCAGAAGGACTATGTTGCCCAGGGAATCAGGGACTTTCAGAAAGCCGCCCGGCAGGGGTCGATCATTGCCTACACGTGCGGAGTGGCAGGCAACCAGCAAGATGCGGATGAGACTCCGAGGTCTGCCGCCAGAAACAACAGCATCGTTAGCAACCCCGTGAAGCGGGGCCGGGACGCGAAGAGCCGTTTCAATTACCAGTTGGCGATGTTTCTGATCTGCGCCGAGAAGTACAGCTATTTCGACTTGAAAGACGGCTACGATGCGAAAACAAGCAAAACCTGGCTGACGCATCCGGCTGATTATGACCGCCCGCTGGGTGCGCCGAAGGGACCGGCGGTTCGTAACGGCTACACTTACGCCCGGGAGTTCGCCCATGCATCGGTCCGGCTCGATCTTGAGAACCAAACCGGCGAGGTTGTCTGGCATTGAGCATTTCCGGGAGACTTCAGACAGGACAACGGGTAAGGCTCTTTCGACTTCAACACCGACCACGAGTACTCAACCATGATAAGCAGAAAAGTCCTCTTGCTAATTGCCGCTTGTCTCGTGCCATATCCGAACTCCGGTTCGTCGGCTTCTGCGGCTGACGACTCGGCTTCCCTACCGAACATCGTTTTTCTGTTTGCCGACGATCAATGCACTTACTCGGTCGGATGTTACGGCAATCAAGATGTCCAAACGCCTAACATGGACCAGCTTGCGCGCGACGGATTGGTCTTCGACAGGCATTACAACACCACGGCGATCTGCATGGCGAGCCGGGCCAGCGTGTTCACGGGAATGTATGAATACAAGACGGGCTGCAATTTCAGCCACGGGGATATGCACGCCGACGTGTGGGCGAAATCCTATCCGGTACTGTTGCGGGAGGCAGGTTACCTCACGGCCTTTGCGGGCAAGTTCGGGATCGTGGTCGAAGGCAAGGGGCTTTGCGAAGACGACTTTGATGTCTGGGGCGGCGGTCCTGGCCAAACGAGCTACGAAACGGCCAAGAACCAGTCGATGCAGAAGTATGCGGTGAAATATCCCCACTCGACGTTGTCATACGGCGCATTCGGGCAGGACGTCATTCGCGAAGCGGCCAAGCTGAAGAGGCCCTTCTGTCTGTCGATCAGTTTCAAGGCTCCGCACAAGCCGGCGACCCCGGATCCTCGCTTCAACGAGGTCTACGCCGGCAGGACATTCACCAAGCCTGCAAACTTCGGTCGGGAATTCGGCGAACACCTTTCGCTGCAAAGCAAGCAAGGACGGCAGTACCCTCGCTTTACCGAGTGGCACTACGACACCGATTACGACGGTGAAATGGCGAAGTACCATCAACAGGTCTATGGAATCGACGTGGCTCTGGGAATGATCCGAGACGAGTTGAAGGTGCAGGGTGTCGAGGATAGCACGGTCGTGATCTATACCAGCGACAACGGCTACATCTGCGGCTCGCACGGCTACGGTTCCAAAGTCCTGCCGATGGAAGAATCGTCCCGCGTTCCGCTGATAATCTACGATCCGCGCAGTCCGCTGAGGGGAAAACAAATTCGTTGCGATCAGTTGACTGGCAATATCGACTTCGCACCGACAATCCTGGAACTGGCTGGCCAGTCGATTCCATCCAATATGGATGGGAAAAGCCTCTTGGGACTTCTGCAAGATCCGACCAGGGGCGGACGCGAGCAAATGGCATTCATCAACGTGTATGGTCCGCTGCCAACGCACAGCCTGACTTGCCTCACCAAGCAATACAAATATACGTACTGGTGGTATGGCAACGACAACATGAAGCCCGTCGAGGAACTGTTCGACATTGAGAACGATCCGCTGGAACTGACGAACCTTGCCGCCAATCCGGACAGCACCGCGACGCTTCAGAAGATGCGCAAACGCTACGACCAGGAACTCGCGAAGTGGAAGCGGCAGGCCGTGGATTACAACGACTACCAGCGATACGCGGTGCTCTTCGATCGAACGATTCCGCTGGATGACAAGATGCCTTTCATGGTGAAGGAACGGAAAGCCGCCCCGAATCGCAGGGAGGGACTGAAGGGCGACCCGAAGTGCCCCAGGCAGTCTGGCACGGAATCGTGATGGCTCATGACCACTACTTCATCTCTCTGAAAGATGGCTCGGTGGTTCGCCTGGCCGGCAAATTCCGGGAAAGGTGATACGAGGAGACTATCGATGAAATATCTGAACGTGTTGATCGGGGTCGGCCTGTTGGCAGGAGTGGCTTCGAGCGGGGAAATTGAACCGACGTGGGAGTCGATGGCGGAGAATTATCGGGTTCCGCAGTGGTTCGTAGACGGCAAGATTGGCGTCTGGACGCACTGGGGAGTGCCCTCGGCGACCGACGAAAATCGGCCGAACGATGGCTCGCATTACGGTCGCCGCATGTACGGTCCCAACGCGGGCGAAGCGGGCATGCAGTTGCAGATGACTAAAGAGCTTTCTGCATTTCATACGAAGCGTTACGGGCCGCCCTCTGAGTTCGGGTACGAGGATCTGGTTCCGCTGTTCAAGGCGGAGAAATGGGATCCGGAGGCGCTGGTGAAATTCTTCAAGGACAACGGCGCGCGGTTCGTAATGCCGGTGGCCTGCCACCACGACAACTTTGATATGTATGATTCGTTCCATCCTTGGAACGCAATGGACATGGGACCGAAACGCGACACGCTGAGAGAATGGAAGGCTGCGGCACGCAAGTACGGCCTGAAGTTCGGCGTCTCAACCCACCTCTACTGGTCGCCACGCTTCTTCAATACCGCACGGCAATACCAGACGCCGGGCACGCTGGAGGCGAAGCTGTTCAACATGGAGTTTGATCCGAAGGGATATGCGAGTCAGGACAGCTGGAACGAGCACTGGTATGCCCGCTGCTGGGAGATTATCGAAAAATATGATCCGGACATGTTCAATAACGACGCCCCCTTTCCAG
Organism: uncultured Planctomycetota bacterium; assembly: GCA_963700575.1. GTDB lineage: Bacteria > Planctomycetota > Planctomycetia > Pirellulales > Pirellulaceae > JAJRVM01. The sequence goes on from CAVOYC010000014.1 coordinate 391,854, forward strand.
ATGAAAAAAGAGGCAAGAGCTTGGGCGTCAAACTGTTTTCATCCTACATCAACCGCGACCTGAAGGAAAACAATGGCAAGCAAACTGTTGTCTTCTCCTGTAAGAGCGGTAACAAGCCCAAGGCCGCCTTCACCTATAATCTTGAGCGGGGCAGCGCCAGTGAGATCAAACCCTACCCGTGGATGTGGGCGACCGACCTTTCCGGCGGCTGGTTCTACCGCCAAGGCGCAGTCAACCGGATGAGCATTCCGGTGATGGTCGGCAACGCCGTGGATGCGATCAGTAAAAACGGTGTGGTGATGATGAATGTCGCCTTGCGCGGCGACGGGACCTTGCCCGAAAACCAGGCCGCCTACCTCACCGCGTTTGGTGATTTCCTGAAAACCTGCGGCGAAGGCATCTACGGAACCCGTCCTTGGAAGACGTTCGGCGAGGGCCCCTTGAAGATGAAAGACGGCCGTCAGGGAGAAAACCATGAGGATTTCTCGCAGCAGGACATTCGCTTCACACAAAAAGACGGTGTGCTTTATGCCTTCGTGCTGGCTCCGCCGAGCAAGGATATTCTGATCAAGACGCTGGCGACCGGTGGACTGCTCGACCGTGAGATTGCATCCATCGAGCTGATGGGCAGCGACGAGAAAATTTTCTGGAAGTGTTCTTCCGATGGTCTGACAATCCAGTTGCCTAAAACCTTGCCAGGAAAGATCGTCAGTGGCTTTCGGATTCGTTGAAGTTAGGGTGGAACGAGTGATCTGACGCCAGGTTCCGAGTACGTCGAGCTAAATGACCGTGCGCGGTTATGCGACACGGGTGTCACAGGCACACGCACCGGCCTTGTGCCGGTGGTTCCCGGGTCTGGTAACTAGAAGTTAGTTCGCGCACAATCGACACTCAACAAAGATAGGCAGCATAGACTGCAGCAATCCAAGCGAAAGGTAGATGATGAACAGAGTTGAAATTTCGACAGTCTTATGGAAATGCGTGTTGGGTATTTGTGTGCTGGTGCAGGGTTATGGCGCGTACGCGGCTGAACGCCCTACTCCTAACGTCGTGGTGTTTCTGGTCGATGACCTGGGCTATATGGACGTCGGAGCCAACAATCCGGACTGCTTCTACGAAACTCCAAACATCGATCGCCTGGCGGAATCAGGCATGCGGTTCACCGATGGTTACGCTGCGAACCCGGTCTGTTCACCGACCCGTTACAGTCTGATGACGGGCAAGTACCCGACGCGAGTCGATGCGACGAACTTCTTTTCCGGAAAGCGCAGCGGGAAGTTCAACCCCGCGCCGCTCAACGACATGATGCCCCTGGAGGAAATCACGATCGCGCAAGCCTTGAAGGAACGAGGGTACGCCACCTTCTTTGCCGGCAAATGGCACCTGGGGCCTTCCGAGCCGTACTTCCCCCAGAACCGTGGCTTCGATGTGAATATCGGCGGGTACTTCCGAGGTGGACCCTACACGGGAAACAAGTACTTTCCTCCCTTCGAGAACCCGCAGATGAAGGACGATCCCGAAGACACGCACCTTCCGGACCGGTTGGCGCGTGAGACGGCACGGTTCATTGCCGAGAACAAGGATCGCCCCTTCCTGGCTTACCTTTCCTTCTATTCCGTGCATACGCCGCTGATGGGGCGACCTGACCTTGTAGCAAAGTACAAGGCCAAAGCAGAGGGCATTACGGGCGTCGAGTTCGCAGATGAAGAGCAGGTGTTCGGCAGCGCGAAGCGCCAGGTACGGGTGTTGCAGAAGCATGCCGTATACGCCGCGATGGTCGAGGCCATGGACGACGCCGTGGGAAAGGTCCTGGATCAGATTGCAGAGGCGGGCTTGTCAGACAACACCATCGTCATCTTCACATCCGACAACGGTGGCTTGTCGACGTCCGAAGGATCTCCCACCAGCAACCTGCCGCTGCGCGGCGGCAAAGGTTGGCTGTACGAAGGCGGAATTCGTGAACCGTGGATCATTCGCTATCCGGGCGTGACCAAGGCCGGCTCGGTCAGCAAACAAGTGATTTGCTCGATCGACCTGTTCCCCACGGTGGCCGCTGCGGCGGGCGCGACGGTGCGTCACAAAATCGACGGGATGGACCTGCGACCTGCCCTGGAAGGAGGATCACTGGACCGCCAATCGCTGTTCTGGCACTACCCGCACTACAGCAACCAAGGCGGGATTCCGGGAGGCGCGATCCGCGAGGGCAATTTCAAGCTGATCGAGCGATACGAGGATGGCCGGGTGCATCTCTACGATCTGGCCGATGACGTGGGAGAACGGCGCGATATCGCTGATCGCAATCCTGAGCGAGTGAGTCAGATGCGGTCGCGGCTTCATGCATGGTACAAAGATGTAAACGCGAAGTTTCTCCAGCGAAAGGGTGAGGGCCCCGAGCCATGGACTACGGCAGGTCAGACGACAGCGAAACAGCCATATGACGGCACGTGGGAATCGCTTCAGAAGATGCCCGTGCCAGCTTGGTTCGATGATGGCAAGATCGGCATTTTCATCCATTGGGGCCCCTACAGCGCGATCGGTTACCGCAAGGGCAGCCGGGGTTATGCTGAACATGTGCCGAAGATGATCTATGAAGATCCCGCGCACTATTACCCTTACATGAAAGAACGATGGGGTTCGACGCCGCCGGAATTTGGCTACAAGGACATCATCCCCGAGTTCAAAGCCGAGGACTGGGATCCCGATCAGTGGGCCAAGCTGTTCGCCGAAGTCGGTGCCAAGTATGTCGTGCTGACGGCCGAACACCACGATGGCTGGGCCAACTGGGACTCCGATCTGACGCCGTGGAATGCGGTCGACAAGGGGCCGCATCGCGATCTGGTCGGCGATCTGGGCAAAGCCGTGCGAAAGCTAGGGCTCAAATACGCTCCGTCCTATCACCGCGAACGTCACACCGGATTCTTCGCGAAAGAGAAATACGTCATCCACAGTGAGCCCCGTCCGGATATTGCGGAGGAGATCAAGCGCGAGCCCGAGGCCGCCATGCTCTACGGACCTGAGTTCAGCTATAGCAAGGCGTTTGCGGATGATTATGTCGCACGCTGGAAGGAGATTCAGACCAAGTACCAGCCCGATTTCCTGTGGGTAGATGACTTTCCCATCTACACCCGTGACGGCAACAACGTCCGCCAGGGACAGATGAAGCCGGAGATCAAGTATCTGGACGATCAGATCCGCGCGATGATCACCGACTTCATGAATGAAGCCGCCGACCGCGGCCAGGAAGTGTACTGCAACAACAAAGGCGCCAATCGCAATTGGCCCGATGGCGTGGGCTGCCTGGAAAAAGACAACCTGAAGCTGAAAGCTATCGGTCCGAAGTGGCAGAGCTGCACGACATTCGGCACCTCGTTCGGTTACTTAGAGGGAGATACCTACAAGACCGTTCCAGGCGTCATTCATGAAATGATCGAGGTTGTGAGCCGCAACGGCAATTTCCTGGTCAACATTGGACCGAGGGCTGACGGGACGATTCCGCAGCCCCAGGTCGAGCGTCTGCGTGCAATGGGCGATTGGTTGCGGATCAACGGCGAAGCCATCTACGGCACACGCTACTGGAAGGTGTGCGACCAGAAGGACGAGCGCCTCGCCTTCACCACCAAGGGTAAAACGCTGTATGCCATCAAGCTCACACAGCCTTCCGCACCGTTTACCATCACGGAAACCTCGGGTTGGCGACCTGGTCAGGTGATAGCGGTTCGTTTGCTCGGTTCCAACGCAGAAGTCGACTGGGCGATGACCCAGCAGGGCCTGCGAATCACACCGCCAGCGGACCTTGGCCGAAGCATGGTTGCATGGGCCTTCGAGATCGTTACCGATCGCCAGCAGCACAGCCCAAATGACAAGTTTGTCCTTCGTCCACAAAGGAGCATTCCATGATTCGCTGGATGGTTTCCGCAGGATTCGCGCTGGCGCTGGTTGCGATCTCGGCCGAGGCCCAGGAAAGGCCCCGACGTGGCAGGATTACGAAACTCGATCTGGAACAGCGGGTATTGAGCCTGACTGTCGATAGCAAAGACGAGCAGTTTCGGCTGGCCGAAGATGCTCAGGTTCTCGGCGTTTCAGGAAAGAACCTGCGCGAGCGGTTCGCCGGCATCAAGGAAGGAATGGAGGTGTTCTTCAAGGCGACGCAACGTGACGGCCAGTTCGTCGTTGTCGCGGTGAAGACGGCACAGGGAGACGCGCAAGCCGGCACGCCGCATGTCGCAATTCGAAAGTGACAAGCTAGTGCCGCTGACCGCGCTGGGCGAGAAAGAGTACCAGGGCCGCCAGGGCGGGCTGTACCCGGACGGCACGAACGATCGCCCCGCTGAACACGAAGACGCCGGGCTGGCCTGGGCAAAACAGGTCCAGCCGCTGGACCAGGCAGGCACGCCGAACCCCGATGGCTCGATCGTGCTGCTGTCGGTCGGCATGAGCAACACGTCACAGATTTCGCAAGGATTCCAGAGGGCACTCGCCGGCGAAACGCAGAAGAACCCGCGACTGGTTTTCGTCAACGGCGCTCAAGGCGGAATGACCGCGGCAGCCATTCAGGACCCGCAGGACAACGGTCGCGGCACAAAGTACTGGTCTGTCGTCGATGAACGACTCGACGCTGCGGGCGTTACGTGCGACCAGGTCCAGGTGGTGTGGATCAAGCAGGCAGACGCCGGGCCCACGCAAGGGTTCCCGGCCTACGCGCAGCAACTTCAACAGGAACTGGTGCGGATCGTGCAACTGCTGCCAAAGCGCTTTCCCAACATCAAGCTGGTCTACCTGTCCAGCCGCACTTATGGCGGTTTTGCCAGCACCCCGCTCAACCCCGAACCGTACGCCTACGAGTCCGGCTTCGCCGTGAAGTGGTTGATCGAACAGCAGTTGGAAAGCGATCCGGCTCTGAATTACGACGCCCAGAAAGGGCCAGTGAAGGCTCCGTGGCTGAGTTGGGGCCCATATCTGTGGGGTAATGGCGTGGTCGCCCGCTCCGACGGTTACCGTCCCGAGCAAAGCGATTTCGCCGGCGATGGCACCCATCACGCCAGCGCTGGGATCGAGAAGATGGGAGCTCTCTTGCTGCAGTTCTTCAAGACCGATTCGACAACGCGGTCATGGTTCACAGGTCGGTGAGTGCACCGCTGCTTGCCACTCGATGCGCACCGGGCCGAGCAGGCCGGCAGGCACAAGCGGCGAGTCTGCGTCGTAGTGCTTCCACACGTAGAAGCTGTGGCGTTTGCGCTGCGGCAGTTGGGACGCGTCGTACAGCCACGCCGGCAGCGATAGCACACGGCCGTCGGTAAACTTGCTCTTGCCCGGCGCCTGGTAGTCGTAATCCACCGGGATCGATTCGTCGCCAATCAGGCGATTGATCCAACGATTGGCAACGCTGATCTCGATCGCGTTCTCTCCCTCACGCAGCAGCCGAGTGACGTCGGCGCGGAAAGGCGGACGCCAGAGCACGCCGATGTCCTTGCCGTTGATGGCGACCTGCGCGATGTCAGCCACCCCACCAAGGTCCAGGATGGCATGCTGACCAGACCGGGCGGCGGAGGACACGAACGTCGTACGGTAGAGGGCAGTACCAGAGTAGAACTTGATGCCGGCTTCAGCGTTGTCAGACCAGGAAACAAGTCGATCGAAGCTGCTCGACGCGGGGGCGCCGCGGCCGTCGGTGAACGTGACCTGCCACGGCCCGCGGATATCGGACGTCGCAGGCAACGCAGGCCAGGTCAGGGTGCGCACCGAGCCGTCCGAATACGTCACCGCGCACGAGGACTCGCTGCAGAGCGCCGAACCGGTTTTGAACTCCAGGTTGGCTCCTGGGATGGAGCAGACCCAGCGGCCAGGCAGAGGCTGACGAAAAACTACGAAGACCGAGCCCCACGGCTCGAACTGAATCGGCACGGTCACGCCGTTGTGGCTGGAGCTGAAGATGGGCGCGTCCGAGCGCAGGCCGGTCGTCGGGTCCCAGATCTCGGGTCGGCGGCCCTGCTGCCGGAATCGAATGTCGCCCAGCACCTGCTGGTCAGAATTGTTGAACACGAAATAGACATCGCCCTCGGACGTCACACGGTGTGTGTATTTGAAGTCCGTTTCAGGATCACTCCACAAGACATCAGCCGTCACGCCGATCTGGGCGAGGATGTCCGCCGGTGCGAGTCCTTGGCAGACCATGCCCGCGCCGACGTTCTTGGTCTGCGAGGTCTTACCGTCCACTCCGCCCCAGATCTGGGCGATCAGCACGTCGAACTCGGCGCGGCTGCGCAGATCGACCAGGCCGGCCGGAGCGATCGGCGCGGCGCCGAGGACTGTAGCACCCTGCTGCACGAGCCGCTTCAGTTCCCGCAAGGTCGACACTCGGGCGGGCCATGTGTCCGGCAGCCGAAGGAGCGCGAAACTCAATCCCTGCGGATGAGTCAGACGGCCGTCGCGCACAGACATCTCGGCAAGTTGCTGGGGAGTGCAGACAAGATAGTCGTAACCCGGCGTGGACTTGGCGAGTTTGCCAGGCAGGCTATAGCCCATGTCTTCATCCGCCAGCACGCAGATATCGGCCACTGTGCGGCCCCGCTGCAAAAGGAACTGGCAGCGCGAGAGGTAGCTGACCCAGGCGTGGGCAAAAGGCCACCACGTGTTGAGGCGGCCGAACTGGGTGCCGTAACGGCCGAGCGAAAAACCGGGCGCGGCCGCCGTCACCGGCTGGTGCACGTAGTGGTGAAAAATGAGCCGGTTGATGCCCAGCGTGAAGGCATAGTCGCCCGGGCCCTTGAGAGTCGCCGGAACGGCCTGCAGGCGGCCGTCTTGGGGTTTCGCGGTGAATGACTCGGCGCCCACGATTCCGCACCCAAAGAACGCAGCCGAAGAAGCGGTCAATTTGATCCGTGATGCGCGGGACTCGATTCCCTGCATCCAAAACTCGTTCATGGGCACATCGACATGGCGGTTGTTAGCCAGCGGACTGAGCGGCCCTCCTTGAGACTCCGAGTAGATTTTCAAACCGTGTGCAGCCGCCAGACGCTGCATGGTGCCGAAGTAGTTTTCCGTGAACAGATCCTCGATGACGTCACGAAAATCCCACAACACCGCTTCCGACAGTTCCCGCGAGCCGACCACGCGTCCGGTGAGCAGCGGCAGATAGGTGGTGAAGTCGTAGCCTTTGCGCCGCGTGAACTCGGCCGGGAACGTGGGCGTCCAGTTCTGAAACTGCGCCTCGAAGCTGTCGAAAAGCACGCCCTTCAGCGTCGTGCCGCTGAGCGACCCAGCTTCGCGGATGACGCGCCCGATGGACTGCTCGAACTGATAGGTCACGATATCGACGTCCAGCTTGTCAGCTTCGAGACCGCTACCTTCGGGCTGAGCGGGGTGGTTTTTCGCGCCGGTGGGCGTATAGCCGAAGCGGAGCACGACCCAATCGCCCGGTGGCAGCAACGCCTGCAGGCGTCCTTGTGCGTCCATCTTGTCAGTCAGATTGATCATCTGCTCGGGGGGGATGCCGGTATCGGCCGATGGGGCCGGACGCCGCACGGGCCGCGTCGCCTCGACGATCTTGCCGGGAAGTTCCTCCAGTCGCTCGGTAGTTGGCGGCACCGCGATGACGGCGATGTCGCGATAGTAATCCAACTTCGTCGGCGGCTGCGGCAAAGCAACGCTCACGGCGCCGCCGGCGACGTTCGTTTCGCTCCACACCACGCGTTTCATGCCAAGTTCAGGAGTGACCCACGGTCCGCCGCTGCCGGACCACCCAGGGCTGTTGGCGATGTCAATCTCCAGGCCCAGTTCGGCGGCCGTCTCGATCGCAAACTGAATATGCTCATGCCAGCAGTCCGTGCCGTAACGCACAGGCCCCTTGGGCATGTAGATCTCGACGTCCAGGATCTGCGCCGCCCAGACCCACGCGCTGCATGTCCTCCAGATCGGCGCGGATCCCCTCCTTCGTGACATTGCCGTTGATCCAATGCCACCAGACCAGTGGCTGGGCGTCGCCCGTCGGGTGCGAAAAGCCCGTCTCCAAATCACTCGCGCACGCCACCTGACTGAGGCTCAACAGCACGGGCAGCAGGAGGACCTCCCAGCGCGAGACGTTCCTCGCTTTCGTGATGCAAGAACCGCGACCGACTGCCTTCATGGTACATCTTCCCAACTATTGCGCGGGCCAATTCCAAGGCTGATATCACGCAACCAGTGCTTTCATGGGCCTTCCACATCGGTGCGGAACGGCGAGGCGGGCAGGCCGGCCTGGTTGTAGAGATTGCACACCGGGTTGTTCGCCCAGCCGTATCGGACGGCAACCGGTGCCGCGACATCGGGCGAGGAAACGACGACCGTGTCACCGTCGATAATGGCCTGTTGCAGATCGCGGCCAAAGAAGTAGCCGACTGCTGAAAAGCCGGCGACGGTCTGGGGACTGCAGACCTGCCACTGGCCGCCCGGCACTTCTTCCGGTCGTGTGGCGATCTTCTTCGGTACGGTGAACAGACGCAGCTGCGGATGGTCGGCCGCGGCGATTTCCTGTGGCGAGTTGTTCACGCCCCACATGCCCCATTCCATATTCGATTGGCCCGAGCAGATCCAGACGTCGCCGATCAGCACGTCCTGAATGACAATGGTCTGCGGCCCCTCGATCCGCATCGTGTGCGGTCCGCCCGCCGAGAATGGGCCCAGCTTGACCTGCCAGCGACCGGTTTCGTCGGCACGCGCCGCTGCAGTCATCCCGGCCAAACTGACGCGGATCTCACGGCCTGGCTCCGTCCAGCCCCACACGGGCACGGTCAAGTCGCGCTGCAACACCATGTGGTCGGCGAACAACGGATGCACCAGCGGCTTGTCTGCCGCGTCCAAACGCCACGGTGCAAGGCAAACAGTGAGCAATGAGAGGAAAACGAGAGTCGTGGTTCGGCGTAGCATACTAAGTGCTCCTGGAATGCGTGTCAGTGCGACAACAGCTCGGTGAGCGAGTTTCAATGCGGACCTGCCAGACCGTTGTCCGTGACCGCACGATCCTGCTTCCTTTTTCGCAAACGTCAGTCTATCCGACCACTCCGCGTCCTGCCACATTCACGGTCCTTCCGCCGGAGTAACTACTTTGCCGTGAGGACTGGGAATCGGGCGTCCGTCCGCTCTCTTGACATCCACTGTCCGAAGCGTAGGCTACGAGTCGTTTAGATTAAGGGTGTATTCCCAACTAGAATAGCCAGCAAGTCCGTTCGTCCCTGCCTGCCAGAATTCCCGATTCCTCGCCGTTGCGACTGACCTTGTGGAGCTCGAACCGTGATGACATCCCCCAGACTCTTTGCGTTCGCTGTGGTTGTGCTCCTTAGCAGCTACCGCGCCGTGGCCGGCGGCCAGTGCGAGCCGTGGGCGTCCGACACCGACCCGACGGATGTTCCCAAACGCCACGTCCAGGAGGTCACCACGTCGCCCTTCAGTTACAACATCACACAGGGCGGCACGATGGATGGGAAGATGTGCACAACGCTCCCCGGCGTCTGGGAACCGTACGAGCAAACCTGGGAATCGAACCGTTCGATACGCCTGGAGAATATCGGTGCGCAGGACGTGATCAACCCGTGGCTGACCATCGGCCCGATCGACTTCTTCTCGCAGCAGACGATTGCGGACTCGGTAGTGGCGGGGCTCGCGACCGATCGGGAGAAGGCGCTAGCGATCTTCTACTTCTATATCACCCATCGCTACCACAAAGGCAATGGCGACAACACAGCGCAGGGCGACGTTTCCCAGGCCATAAACGTTTTCGGCTTCAACACCTGCGGAAACAGCACGCTGTGTCTCTCAGACCTGCTGGACAAAGTCGGCATCCGCGACTGCATCTTCAGCCATTGCCCTGGTCATGTTGTGCCCCAGGTTTACTTCGACGGCAAATACAACACGCTGGACGGAGACATGGCCACGTTCATGCTGCTGCGAGACAACCGCACACTGGCCAACGAACTGGAATTGGTGCGCGACCACGATCTGATCAAGCGTGTGCATCAGTACGGGATCATGAGTCCCATGCACACCGTCCGCAATAACGAGGATTACGCTCAGTATTACACCTGGGAGGGAGACTCAACCGTACAACTCGACGGTTGGGCCTGGTGGAACATGGCCATGGTCCTGCGTCCGCATGAAGCCATCGAGTGGAGATGGGGACATGTGAAGCCAGTCAAGTATCACGGCGACATGTCCGGATATCCCCCGACGGTCCCCCGCACGATCTATAACGGCGTCTGGGAATACCTGCCGGACTTCACCCACGATGCGCAGTGGCGAGCCGGCGCGGCGGTGACGAACATCGCCAACCAGGGCGGTGTCCTGACGGCCGCGGATGGAGGCACAGGCACCGTCGTGTGGCCGATGAAGACGCCCTATCAATTCGTTGGAGGCACACTGTCGGCTGTGGGTGATGGATATGCCTTCGAAGTTGGTTCTCTGGACGCGAAAGACTGGCGCAAGACCAACTACGTGCCGTTGGCGTCGCTGGCCGATTTTGACGTCCAGTTTCAAAGCCGCACTACGGGCGGGCGCGAGTACTGGCTCCGTTGTACGCTGAAGGGCAAAGCTACCCTGCAGGCGCTGACCATCGAGAACGACATCCAGATGGCACCGCTGGCCATGCCGTCCATGACCGTGGGCGACAACCGATTCACCTATGTAGAACACCCGGATCAACGCAGCGGACAGAGTGTCTCCAGGCACCTGCGGATCACGCACAACTGGGTCGAACGATCCCAGACGCGCCCCCCGAGGCGCCCCCAGCAGCCGTCGATCCTACCAACGGCGGCCAAAGCGATGGCACGAATGTGGCCTTCCGGTGGCAAGCTGCTACGGACCCTGACGGCGACGCGGTCACGGATTACCACTTTCAGCTTTCCGATCGTCCTGACATACGCTGGCCTCTGTCTCCCCACTTCGACAAGTACATTTCCAGAACACCCGACAAGGGCAATACCCGCTACACGCTTCCGCGGCCAGGTCTCTTGACGCCCGGCACGACCTATTACTGGCATGTGAAAGCGAAGGACGCGCGCGGCGTTTGGGGACCGTGGAGCGACACCTGGAGTTTCACGGCGCAGGGACCCGCGTACCCCATCGACGTGGCCCTGCAGTTCGATCCGGACTCCGACATCGGCACCTTAATCTGGCAGGCCAACCCCGTGGGCACACCGCCGGCCAGATACAGAGTTTATGGCAGCGACGAAAAGGGGTTCACCATCCACGACGAACCCTATGAAGTCAAACTCGGCGATACCCGGGAACTTGCCAACCCGTTTCCTGCCAATTTCGTGGCCGAGGTCGCGGGCACTTCGTTGGCAGTCGTCGGCTGCGGCAACGAACTACCCAACGCCAACCGGGCCTATTACCGCGTCGTGGCCGTGGACGACCAGGGCAAAAGAAGCGGCGATTCGGACTATGTCGAAGCTCCCCGACCGCTCATCTACAGCACTCCGATAACAAGTGCGCCGAAAGACCAGACTTATCGGTACCAGGTACAGGCCATCCGATCGCTAGGTGACCTCACGCGACGCGACTCGGCCCGGCCCAAACCCGGAGCCAGATTCTGGAAGATCGAACCACTAAAGTTCTCGCTGTTGCAGAAGCCGAGTTGGATGAGCATCGACCCGGAATCCGGCCTGATCACCGGCACTTCCGATGGCACGGGTGGCACGGTGATTGTGAGCGTCGCTTTGACAAAAGAGCATCGACTGGTACATGACAAGAACAACATCATGTGGGGCAACGAACATGAGCAAAGCAGAACCTATGAGACGGTGGGCCCCGTGACGCAGAAGTTCGTCGTGAGCGGCACGGAGAGTGAATAAACGAACGGCACACTACGGCGACGTGCGACGGGATGCGACGCCGGCCCGTTACGAGTACGTATCGTAAAGCGCCTTGGTGGTGCCATAGTCCCCGGCGATTCCAGGATTGATCTTGCTTCGGCCGACGATGAACACACGCACTGTGTTGGAGCCCGCCTCACTTTGTGCACGGAACATGGCCTCGGCTCGGTCCGGGGCGTAGTGAGCCTTCGTGTTCCTGGTGTCAGCATCGAAAGTGGCGTGATCGCCGCCGCTGTTGCCGTCTGCCGCGCCAGTCGAATATAGTTGAAACCCTTCACGAAGAAAGGCGTCCCAGAATCCTGGAGAATAAACGACGCTCCCTTTTCGCTGGCCCGGACACAGATCCGCTCGAGAGGCTCCTGGGCCGCTGCCACAGAGGCAATCGCCCAAACAAATGGCAACCACCTACTTCCTGTCATGATCATTCTGCCCTCCCTCGTGCTCGGTCTGACGTGGCGAGATGGCGAAGGTCGGGTCCGCGGTCAGTTGCTGATGCCAATCCGGCAGCAGTTCTGCGAACACCCGCAGCGCCTGGTCAGCCCCCGGAAACTTCGCGTCCACGGCGCAGGCCACCGCCATTCTCGCGCTGTACGAGTAGCTGCCGCCGTACGTGGGCAACTCCGGCTTGTTGCCCAATCGGATGTTCTCCTCGGCCAACTTCTTCCAGTCCTCGTAGAAGATCGGTTGGCCGCCGGGAACCGACTCGCCAACGACAACGCGGTACGGAGCACTCATTCTCGGATCGAATTCGTCAGGGTGTATGAACGAACCGACGCGCCAGCGGAGCAGGAAATCCCGCGGCCGGGCGGCATCGCCAAACCCCAGTTCGGTCAGATGATGCAGGCTCCAGATCAAGTAGTCGTGCTCCCACCAGACCATGGCCAACCAATTTGGATTGGCCGGGTTGGCGATCCGCGCATCGGCCATGGTACGCCAGCGATCGAAGCCCATGCGGTTACTCTCCGGCGGGCCATACATCCGAGCGGTCCAGGCTGCCATGTTGTTGTGAATCTTCTCGGCAAAGTGCGCGGCTTCCGGGTCGCCATCCGAAGCGATGAACGCGGCGTCACCGATGTTCCGCAGGCCCCAGGCATTGCCGCGCACCTGGTCGGCCATCAGTCCCTGAGCTCCCTGGCGAGGATGATTCCATTGGGCAAGCAGCGTGTAGGTCGCCCAGAAATAGGCTTCTTCCAGGTAGTAGTAATCACCGGTAACCAGGTACGGGATGTACGCAAAGGAACCCATGTGGGCCACGTCGGGCGTGAGAGCATTCCACTGGCCCCGAGCGTCTTGGGGCGGGGGCGGCGCCTGGCGATCCTCTTGCCAAACCGGCCGCTGGTAGCCGTGATCGTCTCGGTAGCCAAAGAACCAGAAGGCCGGGCGCTCGTCGATCGTCAGCACACGGCCCGTCTGGCGGTTGCGCACGTGGATCGGCCAACTCCCCGCCAAATCGCCGTTGGCCAGCACCAGTGCCCGAGCGGCCGGATCCATTGTCAGCAGGTAACGGACGGCCCATTGCGGATAAGGGCCGATCTCCGGCCGGCCTCCGGTGGTGGGCATGTACCGGGTCAGCGAGCCCGAACCCATGATGTCGAATTGCTGGCCAGTTGGCGACTGCTTCGTTGCTGAAACTGAGAGCGTCCGGTCATAGTGAGGCAGCGCCCCGCTGCCGCTCAGGTTCGCCAGGTCATGGATCACATCCAGCGTGGCTGGCTCCTCCGGCCACCAGAATACCTTTCGCCAGCGGCTGAGCCGACGGTGATTGACGGCACGTTTCTCGTAGACCGTCGCGCCGGCCGTGTCGACGGTCACATCGTAGCCGATGTTGCCGGCCCAGGTGTCCCAACAATTTTCGACTACTGCCGATACGCGCACCCCCGCGACGCCCCGGTAGACGCGCAACTGGAACTGCACGTTCAAATCCGGATCGGCAGCACCCAGCTTGTCGACCGGCGGCCCGTCCAGAAGATACTCACTGCAAACCGGCCCGATCAACCACGCCTTCGGCCGACTTGCCGAGTCCTTGATCAGATCGCGGGCCGAGACAGACCGCTGCGTGCCGTCGGGAAAATGCAGGCGAACCGTGGCGTCGAACTGCGTGCTCAGCAGATCCTCCGGCACCGGGCTGTCGACCCTTGCTGCCGGAGTGACGACTCCGTCAGTCAACTCGACAGCCAGTTCCCCCAGGGCAGGCAGACGCGCCACAACCACCGAGATCACCGCATAGCGCACCGAACCGTCGTCGTAGCGCCGCTTGACGTCAGCCTGGCCGACCGCACCCAGCGCACTGACAACGACACCCTTCTGGATGTCGCCCTGCTTGAATACCTGGCCGAAAGTGACCGGTACGTTTTCGACCGACCGTTGTGCCGGATTGCGCACCACAACTCTGGTCACCGGTTCGGTTGCCCAAGCTGTTTCCATCACGGCCAACAGTGCCGCAATGCCGACATAGATCTTGTTCATTTTTTTTCAGCGCTCCTGGCTGCTAGAAATCGCCATCACACGTCTGGCAGCTCGTAGCCGGGCCGCCGTAGTCGATCGAGCATCACCGCCGCTTCGGCGTCTCCGACGATGTTCTCGTCCTTCCACTGCACCTTGCGGCCGCACCGGTACGAGATGTTCGCCAGGTGGCAACACACGGTGGCCTGGTGACTCTCTCGCAAGGCCAGCGGCGACTCGCGACCTTCTTTTACGCAGTCGACAAACAACCGTTGCCAGGGCCCATCCACCTCGTTTCCTGGCTGGCCGTCACCGTAGTAGCGCGGGTTACTCGTTTTCTCGACCGACTGCCCCCGCTCACGCTCTGACCAGATCTCAAAACCGCTACGATCCAGCACCATGGTAGCCTCCTGACCATGGAAACAGATGCCGTGATGATACGGACGGCTGGGGATGGTGTGAAAGTTGTTGAAGCCGCGGTAGGAATACTGCAGGACAAAGTCCGGGAATTCCCACGAGGTTTCCATCGTGTCCGGCGTGTCCGCCAGGTCGTCGACCACGAACTTCCCTCCCGAGCAATTCACAGCCATCGGGGCGTTGGCTTTCATGGCGGCCAACACGATATCGATATGGTGGATCGCCCAATTGGTCATCATGCCTCCGGCGTAAGCAAACCACCACGAATTGTTGAGCCGCGAGCGATTAAACGGTACTTCTGGTGCTGGGCCCAGCCAGCGGTCCCAGTGATAGCCCTCTGGCGGATCACTATCGGCGGCGCGGCCGACTCGCGAACCCGTATTGTGATAGTTCCAACACTCCACCAGCGGTATTTTTCCCAGCCGCCCCGAGTGAATGATCTCCAGCGCCTGTTGGTAGTGAGCATAACCGCGTTGCTGCGTACCCATCATTGAGAGTACCGGGTACTTTTCGGCAGCTTCCACCATCGCCGCTCCTTCCGCCACGGTATGCGAGAGCGGTTTCTCGACGTAGATGTGTTTCCCGGCTTGCGCCGCCTGGATGAACGGACGGCCGTGCCAATGCTGGGTAGTCGCGATGATCACGGCATCGATATCCTGGCGATCGAGTATCCGTTCGTGCTCCACCACGCGTTGGACAGGCCCGCGCCCGGCCTTCTCGATCCGCTTGGACGCTTCATCCATCCGCGGCTCGATGACGTCACTGACGATCGGAATCTCCACGTCCGGGTACTGCAGAAAGACGCCTGCCAGCTCACGGCCTCGTCCGCCACAGCCGATCAAACCCAAGCGCACGCGCGCGGCCGGCCCCACTCTGCCCCAAGTTCGCTGTGTCACCACAAAAGCTGCCGCGGCGGCTGCGCCCTGCACGAACTGACGACGGTCAAAAGAGGCGTTCATATCAGGCACTCCTGAAAAAGCCCGTTGCGTTGCGTCGACCGCACACCGGCAGTCTAGTATTTCCGGCAACCCATTGCGAGCGCGCCGCCGCCTAGCTCTGTCGTTCTCCGGGGCCAACACCGGCGCTGAAGTTAAAGCCACTTTGCTGCCCGGGACCACCTTCAACTTCCTCTTCTTCACCGTTCCAGCAGACATGGAATTTCCCTCTCCACCAAATCCCCCTGAGCGGTCACATCCATAACATCGTACCGAGTTTCACTACAACAACCACGTTCCATTACGTCCCCGAACCATCCGGCGTGGCCCTGTTCGGACTCGCCGCCCCCGGGGCGGCATCGGCCTGCTGCGACGCCAGCGTCGAAGGGCCACACCGAGGAACACCGCTGACAACATCTCCAGCTGCTCAGCAGCATGGGAACGGTAGAGTGTGCTAGCCAACTAGCTAGGCAACCGCCAGAAAGTCAGACCTGTCCTTTTCGCGGGCAGCCAGGCAGCCACTTCACCTTGACCGCCCTTGCGGATCCTGTTACTTCCCGCCTGACCGCCACGCCAGGTGACGGGATGTCAAGGTGGGAGCATTACGGGAGGGAAGTCATCGTGTTCAAGAAACGCCATCCGTCGGTCGGTGCGCGACCGGGCACCCTGGTCGTGTCGCAGTCCGCGCCGGCTCCTCGCATCCGCGTGATTCAGTATTCGCCCACATCCGTTTCCCAGACCCATGACGTCCAGCTCGACGACCTGCAGGCCCTGAAGCTGACCGATGATGGGGTCACCTGGATCGACGTTCAGGGGTTGGGCGACGAGCAGCTGCTGCACGGGATAGCTCATCTGTTTGGCATTCATCCTCTGGCCATGGAAGATGTGGTCAACACGCCGCAACGTCCTTCCGCAGCACTGCACCGTGACCGGCTGTTGATCATCTGCAGGATGGCGAACCACGTGCACGACACGCCCGAACTCGATCTCGAGCAAGTCAGCATTGTCCTTGGACCCCAGTTCGTGATTACGTTCCAGGAGAAGTATGGAGATGTCTTCGATCCCGTGCGTCGGCGCATCCGACTGGAGAATTCGCGACTCCGTCAACTGGCAGGAGATTATCTGGCGTACGCCCTGTTGGACACCGTTGTCGATGGGTATTACCCCATCCTGGAACGACTGGGTGATCATCTGGAACGCTTGGAGGACGAAGTGCTGGACCACCCTGCCCCGGAGCAATTGCGACAATTGACGCGTTTGAAAAACCGGTTGGCAAGCCTGCGCCGCATCGTCTGGTCACAACGCGAAATGGTCCGTTCGCTGACCAGTGAAGACACATCACTGATCCACGAGGATGTGCGCGCGTTTCTGCGCGACGTACACGATCACTGCATTCAGACGTCTGAAGTGGTCGAGAGCTTTCGTGAAATGGCTACCGGGCTCATGAATACCTACCTGTCTTCATTGGGTCAACGCACCAACGAGGTTATGAAAGTGCTGACCATCATGTCCAGCATCTTCATTCCCTTGACATTTATGGCTGGTATTTATGGAATGAATTTCGAACACATGCCAGAGCTCTCCTGGAAAGGAGGTTACCCGCTGCTGCTGATCATGATGCTGGCGTTGGGTGCCGGCATGACGTGGTTTTTTCACCGGCTGGGGTGGTTCCGGCAGGCAAACCGCCTGGACGAGCGGGCTGCGCGCGTCGAGCTGGCGGGTCCGAAGCCCGGCGGCATGGCTGAACAAAAGGTGCTGGACCACGACATGACGTGGGATACCCTCTCTGCCGGCCGGCTCCGCAAATCAGCATGAGCGTCTCGGCGGGTGCTGGCAACTTGACTTTCACCCACCGAAGCGTAGGCTACGGGTCGTTGGTGTGAGGATTTGGCTGCGGCGAGCAGCTGGGTCCACGCAGGCCGCCATTTTCTTTTCCTTACAGGATGCGAGCACTCCATGAACATCAAGCAACACAACCGGCGCGAATTCATTAAGGCAAGCGTAATTGGGGCGGCTGGCATTTCGATCGGAGGCCTGGGACTCAGCGCCGCGTCGTACGGGTCGATCATTGGCGCCAACGAACGAATCAACATCGGCGTGATCGGCGTGCGCAATCAGGGCACGGTGCATCTGCGCAGCTGGTGCCTGCTCAAGGACAGTCACAACGTGCAGGTCCGCGCGATCTGTGACGCTGACGAAGCGCTCTTGGCCCCGGCCCGGAAGCTGGTCGAGGAGCGGTCGGGCGTTACGCCAGCCGCCGATTGGGACCTGCGCGTGATGTTGGACGACAAGCAGGTGGACGCCGTCTCGATTGTGACACCCAATCACTGGCACGCGTTAGCCGCCATTTGGGCCAGCCAGGCAGGCAAGCACGTCTACGTCGAGAAGCCCACGTGCCACAATATCTGGGAAGGCCGCAAGATGGTCGATGCCTGGCGCAAGTACGGCACGCGGATGCAGGTCGGCCTGAACAACCGCTCGGCCGAAAATGTGCGCGAGGCGATCGCGCTGCTGCACGGCGGCGGCATCGGCCAGCTGTACATGGCGCGAGCGCTGGTCTTCAAGGCCCGCGACTCCTATGGCCTGGCCGCGGACAGCTCACCGCCCTCGACATTCCACTACGACCGCTGGCTGGGCCCCGCACCGAAGCGGCCCTACAACGAGAAGCGCAGCCACTACAACTGGCACTGGTACTGGGACACCGGCAACGGCGACACAGGCAATACGGGGCCGCACCCGCTGGATATCGCCCGCTGGGGGATGCAGAAAAACGAGCACCCGGTGGCCGTCTACTCTACGGGCGGGCTGTTCGGCTTCACTGACGACGAGGGCAAGACGCCCGGCACCATGGTCTATGGTGGTGTGGAAACCTACGGCCACGACAAGACCGCTCAAGAGACGCCGAATACGCAGACCGCCGCCTACACCTACGCCGACGGCAAGATTATCGAGCTCGAAACGCGCGGACGCTACACTAATGAGGAAGGCAGCTCGGGCCAGCCGGTGGGGAACATCTTCTATGGTTCCGAAGGCTGGCTGGAGATCAGCGGTCACACGTGGAACGCGTTTCGGCGGCGCGAGAAGAAGCCGTTCGCACAGTCCCCCGAGGCTCAGTCAGAGCGAGCCAACCACTGGGCCAATTTCCTGGATGCCGTACGTTCCGGCAAGAACGAGGACCTGCACTGCGACATCCAAGAAGGACATCTCTCGACCGCGCTCTGCCACCTGGCCAACATCTCGTATCGGCTGGGCCGCTCGCTGAAATTCGTTAGCGATCAGGAGCGGTTCGCAGACGATCCGGAGGCCGACGCCATGCTGACGCGCGATTACCGTCAGCCCTATGTCGTGCCTGAGCAGCTGTAGGTTGCCCTACGGCAGTTCGTAGCGAGGGAATGCTCAGATAATGGCAGGGAAATGGACGGCAGGAAGATCACCTGCCGCGGCGCCGGTGTGCGGATGGGCAGCAGCAATCACATCTTCCTGCCACACATTTTCTTGTTCATTCCTCCTCCCAGTTTTCGCCGCGACGGGCCGGACCAGTAAGTTAGCGAATCGGTTCCAGGTAGATGTTGCGGTACGCAACGGGACCGTGATCGCCCTGCAGCATGAGCGGGCCGAGTTTCGTTTCCGCCGCATTCTCGTAGGTCGCGGCGCACGTGGGACCAGTAACCTCGACATTTTCATGCACGACGACACCGTTGTGAACCACCTTCACAAACTTGGCGTTCGCTGTCTTCTTGCCGTGTTCATCGAATCGCGGCGCGCGGAACGTGATGTCGAATGTCTGCCATTGGCCTGGTGGCTTGCTGGCGTTGCGGCGCGGAGCATGCCCCTCGTAACCCTTGGCCGTCCTTCCAGCGCTGATAGATACCGCCGCAGTCAATATACTTCGGCTGCTCGACACCCCAGCTGTCATACACCTGGATCTCATAGCGACCCATCAAGTAGACCCCCGAGTTGGAGCCCCGGGGCAGGCAGAATTCAACGTGTAACTTCACATCACCATGTTCATGTTTGCTGAGCAAGTTGCTGGTCTTGCCGGTCTCGCCATTCACGAGCACTCCCTGCCCTTGCTCGATGGCGAAGACGCGCGGGTTGTCAGCCTTCGTGTGCACGGATTCCGCAACCAACCACTGGCCGGTGGGCTGGCGCCAGCCATCCAGATTTGTGCCGTCACAGATCACCAGCTTCTGGCCCTCCCCATTGGCTTCTCCAGCAAGCAGACATTGGCCCGCCATCACGACTGCCAGTACAGCTGCAAATATCAAACTCCCGATTCGTGCTGCGTTCATTGCCAGGCTCCATTTCTCAAGTTGGACGACAGGCGTCAATGTATCACATTGGCACCTGCAGCGCAGTAGACCGCCCCCCGATTGACCCGTTTGAGTGCAACCCGCCCTTGGACAAAACAGCCGCTGAATTGTTGCCTCGGAACACTCGGAGCTCTAGGATGCTCTCAACACCGTGACAGGAACCGAGCGTCTTGCGACTGGCGGGTCGCTCGCCATTATCTCCTGACACGCGTTTTCAGATGCTCAATAAACTCTCGCAAGCCAAAGAGAAGTAGGCCATCATTGGGCGTTGATTTCCTCTGTCTTCTTGTTTTGTGGAGGTGCTGTCATGAACAGACGTTTTCTTCTGAGTGCGATCGCGATGTGTATCCTGGCGATCGGCGTTGCCGCCTTGCAGGCTGGTGGCCCCATGCCCGGCCAATCGAAGGCCTTTGGCAAATCACTGGGATCTTGGATGGAGCTGTATTGGACCTGGTTCCTGGGCGGAGACCAGCCTGGGCAAGTGAAGTCGGTAGTGTTCCTGCCGCTGCCCGAGGAAGGTGAGTTGGATGTGACGCTCGGCAAAGGCGAGAAATTCGTTTTGCCGATGTTTGTGTATATCGGCGAAACATATCTGCCGGAACTGGAGATACCGGATGATGACCCCGCGTTCATCCCGGACGAGTTTTTCACGGACGCCAATGTGCTGATCATGTTGGACGGTGAACCAATCATCGACAGCGAAGTTGATGATCTGAATGAGTATTTCTTTGGACCGGAATACTTCGACGAACCGATCGAATACGCCGCACCAACGTGGTACGGAGCGGATAGCGCCATCTGGGTCAAAGGAATTGGCTTCGTCCATAATCCGCTGCCGCCCGGCGAACACACACTGACCCTTTACATCACCGACAATTTCGGTTTTGGGATCGAGTTCTTCAACACATGGTACATCACTGTAGAGTAGTCACGTAAATCGCTTCATGAGACTCGTCGCCACCTGGACCATCTGCGTGCTCGCCGCTTCCACCGCGTCAGGCGGCGAGTGGCGCAGGTACGAACTGTACACGCCCCAAGGTGGAGACGGGCTACGTCTATAACGGCGCCGCGGGCCCGCTCACAGTACAATCACTGCGCGGCCACAGCCTGGTTCCAGGACCGCTGGTTTGTGCTGTGGAATGCCAATACGGTTCCCCGTGAGGGTGAACCGGCACAGCCGATCGTACTGGCCACCAGCCGCGACTTTCGCAACTGGTCACTGCCGATCCGCCCGTTCAGTGACGTGCACTACTGCACGAACCCGGTCCAATTGGGTCAGGGCCGCCAATGGCAGCCGACTTTGGGCGTGGTCCGTGGCCGACTGTGGTGTGTCTGGAACCAAGGCTCGGCCGGGGAGCAAGGCTGTTACTGTTCGGTCCTGAGCGACCCGCAGGGCAAGTGGACGAACCACCGCATCGAGGTGGGCGACGAGGCAGTGATTGACGGGATCCGATACGACCGGTTCTTTCCCACACAGAATCTCTGCCAGTTGAGCTCGGGCCGGGTGCTGGCACCGCTGACAGTGCGCGGCCCGCCCTGGAAGGTGGACCAGGAGATTGCCGATTGGCGCCGGCGGATGAAGCGCGACACGGTCCTGTACACCGACGACGACGCCCAAACCTGGCACCTGTCGCCAGGGACCACGATCCCCGACTTGCCGTGGGCCTGCTGGGAACCAACTGTCTGGGAGACGGACGACCAATTGGTGCATATGCTCGGACGCAACAACAACTGGGGCGACGAGCATCAAGGTGGTGACCCGACGACTCGGATGATGACCCACTCGATCAGCCATGATCAAGGCAGAACCTGGTCGCCGTACCAATTTGTTCCGGTGGCGACCATCTCGTCGCGCGCCCACGTGCTACGGGCGGCGGGCGATCGCTTTGCCATGGTCATGAACGACTGGCGCAAGGGAGATTTCCCCCTGGATCGCCAGAACGGAGCACTCTGGTTCAATCGAGGCGGGGACTGCGATTTCGCGCCCGGCATCAACTTCAGTGGCCAGGACACGCGTGTCGCGTATCCTCAGATGTGGATTCGAAACGACGCCGCACACGTTGCATACACACGGCAAGGCACACCCGCGTCCATGCGGTACTCGATCGTCACACCATTGCCGGACCCCGATCGGTACTACCTCTTCCCTCGCTCGAATACTCCGAAACCAGTCACGCCGCGCCGGGAGGGCAACGTCCTTTGCTTTCAGCAATTGCAGCGTATCGAGACACGGTGGGCCAAACGTAACGATCAGGACGTGAGCATTGCCATGTGGGTGCGTCTCCAGGGCAATGGCGTGCTGCTGGATGCGCGCAAAGGTCGCACTGGCCTGCTGTTTCAAATCAAGAACAACGCCGACGGACTGTCCCCATCGGCCTACCTGTCCACTCCCGAGCGAGACTTAGTGTCTGACTTGAAGATGCCAGTGGACAAATGGTGCTATCTGGGCCTGAGTGTGGATAACCGGGCTGGGACAGTGCAGTTCTTTGTCGACGACAAGACGGACACCAAGACGTTTCAGGCACCGGCCCAACTGACCGGCGATACGGTGTTCTTCGGCTACAAGCGGTTCGACAACAGCCGCTGTGCCGGTCTCTCGGGCGAGATTCGCTGGGCTGCCATCTACGACGGTCTCCGCCTGTCGCCCGACCAGCATCGCGCCGCCAGAGAATCACTTACGCAGGACTCGGAGGAACGTGCTCTGCCCGCCAGCAACACGCTGCCCCAACCGTCATTCCTGCTCGATCCATCGCGGCCAGATTGGCAACAGGGGTTGGTACGCCTTGACGATACTGCGATGCGTGTGCGCAGCATGGAGTCGGATGGCAAGTCCATCATCCACTTTAACGGCGAGGCTTCCGCCAGTGTGGATTTGGACCGTAACCGACCGGCCAGCGGCGACACGGTGGAATTCCAGTTCGCCTTTCGGCTCGCGTCGCCAGTACCCGCCGGCCAGCAAGTTGTGCTGGCGACCACAGGTGGAGGCGATTGTCCGTTGCGGATCGTCGTGGACGGCACTCAGCCACATATGCTCAAAACACGTGTCGGGAGCCAATTGACTCCGATCGCGGAGTTCGACCCCAACGCGTGGACTCGCGTACATCTGCGCGTGTCTGGAAAACAGTGCGCCGTGTCGACTGGCGATCGAGCAACCGTCGCTGTGCCGTTCTCACCAACCAGCACGTGGCTGCTGCTCGGCCAGGGGTATCTGGAAGATCTCGTGCCCGCCAGCCTGGCCTTTCAGGTCGATCTCTCCAGCGTCCGCAGTCGCGTGATCATGGCCCTGCGGTCTGTCGACTAGTGCTTGAGACGTTCTGGGGGAGTGGCGGAGCGGAAGAAGTGGAACGGCTCCGCCTTCGCTCCTCCGTGCCCTCTGTGTTTCTACCTGCAGCGGTTGCAAAGTTATCAAGGTGACTTCCCCGCCTGACGGGCCCCGTGGCCACTGTTTCACCAACCAATTCGTTGCGATACGATGAAGGCGATCACGCACCCACACTTCGCACTCAGGAGAACCACCATGGCCGACCTTTCACGCCGCTCGTTCCTGGCTGCTTCGGTGGCCGCCGCTGCCGCCGCAAGTTCCATCGCGCATGCCACTCAGCAGACTCCACAGATCCCCGGCTTCGACCAGACACGCACTGACATCGATCGCGCGGACACGTGGGAACCCTTCAGCGATCGTAAGATCCGTTTGGGAATCGTAGGTCATGGCGTGTGCAAGTTCGGGCTGGCGTTCGACCTGCAACATCATCCGAATGTCGACCTGGTGGCGGTCAGCGATCTGTTTCCCGACCGTCGCGCCGAGATGGCGGCCCAGGCGAAATGCGGCAAGACCTACGATTCACTGGAAGAAATGGTCAAGGACGACACGATTGAGGCCATCTACTGCGCGACCGACGCGCCGTCGCACGCCAAGCACGCCATCCTGTGCCTGGAGCACGGCAAACACGTGGCCACTGCAGTGCCGGCCTTCCGGGGCGATATTGAAGATGCCGAGCGGCTGCTGGAGTGCTGCCGGAAGCACCAAGGACTGGTCTATGCGATGTTTGAGACTTCCGTGTTCCATGACGACCTGTACGCCATGGAAAAACTCTACGCCGCTGATGTGTTCGGACATCTGGTCTACTCCGAGGGCGAATACTGCCATCCTCACTCGCTGGGCGCTCCCTCCCTGGGCTCCTACAAGGACTGGCGCAAGAAGGGATGCCCGATGTGGTATCCGACCCATGCGACCGCCTACTATGTCGGCGTGACTCACCAGAGTTTTCTGGACGTCTCTTGTCAGGGCACGCCACTGTTTGACCCCACGCAACGCGTCCCCAACGCGATTGGCAACATCTTCAAATCAGAGGCCGGCCTGTTCCGCACTGCCGAAGGCGGCCTGTCGCGGATGATCATCTGCTCGTCGCAGGGCGAGTACCTCGAGGCGGGCCGGATCCGTGGCGAGTATGCCGGATTCAACAAGACGTTTGTTGGCGATGCGACGGGCAAGAAACGCTATAACGAGGCGATTAAAGCCGGCCTGAAGATCCAGAAATACGCGCTGCCGCCGGGCGTACGTCCTGGCGGACACGGCGGCTCGCATGGCTACCTCGGAGACGACTTTATTGATGCGATCCTCCGCGGCCGCAAACCGGCCGTGGATGTGGTCGATGCCCTGAACATGACCGTCCCTGGCTACTACGCGCACCTGTCGGCGCTGAAAGACGGAGAAACCATGAAGATCCCGCAGTACAGCGTGTAATACTGCCCTCCCATCTTCCTGTCCACATTTATTTCGCCGGGGCGAGCCAACTGGGCACGACCAACGTGGCTTTTAGATCTTCGATTGACACTTCGATCTGGCCCGGCCCGGTGACACGATACGAGGCCTGCGGTGGCGGCGACTCAAAATCCACCGTGGCAGTCAGCACATGCAGGAATGCGGTCTTTGTGCTACTCGCCCCCGGGTCCAGTTGCACGACGAAGTCGCCGTATTCTCTGTGATAGCGATTTCCCTCGGCCTTTCCCAGCGATTTGCCTTGCTCATCCCACGCTTCCGCGCTGCCACGTTCGTGCACCAGCAGCTGGTAGTTCTGGGGAAGCAGTGTCTGGCAGTACAGACGACTTTCGCGATGAGGTGGCTGCAGCGCCGGATTGGCCCAGGTCAGGTCGGGCAGTTGTCCAGTGATTGTGATCAGGTGATCACCCATGACCGGCCGGTCCGCACTGTGCAGCTGCCAGCGACGGACCACTTCAGGACTGGGAGTCTGAATCACATCCAGTACTACCAGATGCTTGTCACCCACCCACAGGAACTCTCGAATCCACTGCTGACACTTGCTGGCCGGAATCGCCTTGGACAGGTCGGCGCGGCACCGTGCCATACCAGGTCGGGCGTCCCAGTGAGTGATCTGGGCCACGTCCAACTGGTTCCGGGCCCGGATCTGCTGCCAAGCGTCCCAGGTCCGGTGGTCAGTCTTCAGCCCGCGTCGACTCAGCTGGTCACCCCGGTCATCCGGGTCCGCAGGGTCGGTAAACAGCACCACGTTTGTGGAGACACAGTGGCGATGGTACTGGTCGGGCTCCGAGTCATAGTTGGAATACCGACCACTGCGTGCGGCCAATGGCGCCAGTTTGAAGACCTGAAATTCTCCGGCTGCGAGTCCGCCATGTACGTTCATCGGATCGCCGCAGCGGAAGAAGACATGTGTGGCTTCGTCCGGCTGGTCGTCCCGCGGCCACTGACTGCGAAAGAACCCATAACCGCAACTTTCGCGGCCAAACAGCTCGGCGTGCGGCAAGTCTACCAGCGGTTGGGGTGCCAGCTGAGCGTCCTGGAAGATCAGGTTGTGGCCGTACTCGGGATGATAGAGTGCGTTGCCGAATCGGCCCTGCCAGCGCCGTGACCAGGCACGACCGTAACCGCTGCGTGTTACGTAGCTGGCCAGGTCCAGGCCCTGGCAGAACTGGTCATGCGCCTGCCAGTTGCCGCGATACTGGTCGTTGATGTCCGTGAAAGCGAATCCCGGCCGCATGTACCAGAGGTAGAACCGAACGATACCACCGAGCCAATCGCCCTGCTGTTCACGGATCCAATCGGCAGGGTTGTGCCCGGTGGCCGACCACCAGGCGGCACAGATACTGGGCAGATCGACGTAGGTATACGACAACGTATAGGTGGCACCGGTGGCCGCTCCGTCGACCCATTGATAGGCCTGAAAAAATTCGTTGACACCCAATTCTCGAAATACCTGCAGGTATCGGTCCGCCCGGTCGCTCACGCCGTGCAGCGCCAGGCCGGCCACGCAAAGCCCGGCCAGGGCACCCGGTGTGCGGCTGTAGAAGAACGGTGCCTGGCCGCGCTGGACGTGCGATACGGCTGCGTCAGCACTCGCCTCAATCTTCTTAATAACGGCCTGGCGCGTCGGTTCATCCAACTCGCTGTACAGCCAGTCGAACAGCGTCGCCAGTTGAACCAGCTTCAAACCCCGGTCACTCCAGGTCCCATCTGAGGCGTCCATCTGTTTCAAACCGTCAATCGCCCTGCGGCGATCTTCCGGTTGCCGATCAACGAGCCACAGCAGCGCACGTCCCATCGGTCTGGCACGCCACTTCTGACGCACAACTTTCGACGCTTCCGGGTCCGCCAGCCGGGCGCGCAGCTTCTGGATCGTCAGGCCTTCGAACACGTCGTTGCGGAGGAAGATGCGTGGCCGCACGTCCAGCACTTCTGCCGCGAAAGGACCGTCGTCCACCGCGGCCGCATCAGCGCGGTGGGTCAGGCACGCAAGGACGAGGACACTCACGGCGCTGGCACCGCGCAGTCGCCCCGCTCGAACTACGGACCCACTTCCACACACACGTAGCCTCGACATCGCAGGAGCCCTCCATCTTGACAATGGCCAATGAAACACCCCAGTTTACCAAGAAACTGGCCTGGACGTGCCGCGCCGTTTCGAGTACGACACCACCCTTACGGGTAGCGTTCAGGATCGGTACTCTCGTCTGAGAAGGATGAACTGGGATGCGGAACAGTCTTCTGATCGTGCTGGCGGTCGCGGCCGGTTGCCTGAGCGGCTGCGCGAAGGCGCGGATTGTGGAAGTAACACCCCAGGGCGGAGTTGTTGCCATCCCGTCCAACTCCAACAGTTGGCCCAACTACTACCGCGACCAGGCGGAAGAGCTGATGCGCGAGCGATGCCCGGACGGGTTCGAGATTGTCGAAGAGAAAGAAGTCGTGACCGGGCAGGTCGCCCACACGCAATCCAATACGCAGCGAAAAAAGAGCCCCAGCTTGGATCTCGGCCGTGTGGCACAGGATGACAAGGACCCGGACAACCACGCCGCCTCGTTGGCTGGTCTCAAGATACCGTTGGGCCCGACCCATACGCGCACGGAAACGACCACCAACTATAAGGACGTGACCGAGTACCGGATCTACTACCGCCCCAAAGCACTCTGACCCAGCCCGCGACTACTAGGAAAGAAAGTGGCGGCGCACAGCGTGTCGGAAATGTGTGGCAGGATGGCCGACGATCAAGGCGAAGGAGGGGGCACAGCCAGCTGGTATCCCGAGACGCTGGCAGAGTGATTTGTTGCGCTGCAGCACCGGTGGCGCACCGCCGATGATCGTGTTGCCCAACCCCAGCGACTCGGCGGCCAGCATCGCGTAGGTGCAGGCAATCGCTGCGTCCGCAGCATCAGCGTAGGGCGAGTGGTAGAAGATCAGGACCGCCGGCGCAGAGTAGAACAGTTTGTCCTTTCCCGCGCGATGAGCTTCTACGTACGAGCGTGCCAGCGGGTGAATGAAGTTCCGATACTGATCGTGTTTTTCCTCGCCCAAGACCGGTCGCATCAGTGACAGCACCCAGGGCCGAAAGACCTTCAAGAACCCTTGGTAGATCTTGACCAGTTCTCCAGCCAGTTCCTGCACTGCATCACGGCCGCGCACCACCACGCACCCCACGTCCCAGGGCGGGATCCCCATCGGAGCGGACTCAGCCATTTCCACAATCTGCGTCAGCAGCGCGGCATCCAGCTCCTGATCCTTGAAGTGGCGGACACTGCGCCGCGACCGCATGAGTGCGGCCAGCGCAGCGGCCGAAGCACACTCCTGCTGCGTGGGCAAATCACACACATCTTCCGGTGCCAGTCCCCTGCCCTGCACGGTGATGCTGCCAGTGGCACAGGTCATCATGCAGTGCCCGCAAGCGATGCACCCAAACGGACTGTCTTGACGAATGCGGATGCGATCTTCATCCAGCTCCAACACGTCGGCCGGGCAGATCGCCGCACACTGCCCGCAGTGCTTGCAGTTGCTCTGGTCGATCTCCACCACGCCAGTTTCGCGATATCGACTGTGTGGCACCACCATCGGTTCTCTCCCACGTCAATCACTCGCCGTCAGCACGAACTGCAGCGTCACTGGCTGACTGCCTGGCAGTTCCACTTGCCGTTGCCGCGGGGAGTTCGTGGGCCGCACCTGGACGGGATCACCCGCACCGGTCCGCTGCCCTTGGACGATATCGGCAGGCAGCTCCAGGGTGATCGATTGCGGCCTGGCCGATCGCATCGTGACTTGTACTCGGCCAGGCGCCGAACTTAGACTCTCGATCTCGATCGCCCCTCGGCATAACACTCCTTCGATCTGTCCTTCTGGCCAGGCGTCGGGCAGCGCAGGCAGCAACCGAATGTGCCCGGGCGCAGAATCCACCAGCATCTTGATGATCACCGCGGGCATCCCACCACTGATATCCATGTTGAACAGTGAACGATGATTGTGCATCGAAGCCAGGTTGTTGAGCCAGAATCGGTTCACAAGGTGCTTCAGGCAATGGTAAGCCAGCTCGCGCTCGCCTAAGCTAGTCGCCGCCTGCCCCAACTGCACCAGGCCAAACGACATGAATCCCCGTTGATTGTCCTTCCAGTGATGGTCCAGCTTGTACTGAATGCTCTGCGCAAACGCTGCCGCAGCTCAGGGCTCTCGGCAATCTCCTGAGGCAGTCCATCAAACAGCGGATACAGCTGTGATGAATGCCGATGACTATCACGATTCTCCAGACGCGGTGTCAGCCACTCCTTGATAATCCCGTTCTCGTCGATCATGTACGGCGGCATTTTCTCCAACATCGCCTGCCACTGCGGGATCTTCTGCTGGTTCACCTTTAATTCCCGCGAGGCGGAGATCAGGTTGCTCAGCAGCTCCTTGGCCACAGCCACATCCATGGTGGCGTTGAACGAGCCCTGTGAGTTAGTGTTGCCCGGAGTGTTTTCGGGCGATTGCGTGGGCGAGAAGACAAATTTGCCATCCGGGCCTTCATACAGGTAGTCTTCGAAGAACAGCGCTGCCTTCTCCATGAATGGCAGGGCGTGTTCGGCCAGAAACTGGCGGTCTCCGGTATACAGGTAGTAGTCATAGAAGAAGTGTGCCGCCCACGGGCGCCCCCCACCCAGAATCCACCGGCGAAATTGGGAGCCAACGCGTTGTTGAAGCCATTGGTCGTCGAGCGCGACGGAAGCACGATCCCCCGTGCACCAAACATATGCCTGGCATTGATCTCCAGCCAGGGAACCAGGGACTCCATGTACGACGTGTATGCCAACATCAACTCGGGCATGTTGCCCATCAGGTTGGCAGCGATGGCCGACGGGACGTTGCCGTTGTGCGTGAAATCACTCGCCCAACCCGGCACATAGGTTCCTCCCCAGCAGCCCTGCAAGGTCGGTGGCAGCTCGCCGGTGCACGAGATAATGTTGTAGCGCCCCGCGTCAAACTGTTTCTCGATCAACGCTCGGTTCGGCTGCTCATAGCTGGAGCTCTCCAGCAGTTCCTCGGTCGGGCGCTGGTGGTCCACGCCGCCACCGATATCCAGCCGCATCCGGTTGAAAAGCGTTCCATGCAGCCTGGCATGACTCTGCAACAACTGGGCATAGTCGACCGGCAACCGCGACAAACGGGAACGCATGCCCTCCTGCTGCGAAACGTCCGGGTCGTACTGTGGACGGATATCCAACAGCAGCAAGACCTGGTCGGCACCACTGATCAGCAGGCTCTGCTCCGCCTGGACCTGGCGCGTGCCGCCTACCGAGACAACACGTGCCACACTTTCCACAGCATGGATGCTGCCGGGATAGGCATTGGTAAAATCGCTGCGAAATGCCAGGCCAAAATCATCCGCCTGCGCGACGACGCCCGTGACTCGCTCTTTGAACACCTCATTGGACCGCTGCACCTGCTGCGGGTCGAGCTTGTCGCTGGGCTTCCTGGGCTCCAGCGCCACGCGACAGCTGATCGATCCGGGCCGTTCCCCTTGGATCTCCAGCACGGCCACGCCATCGGCGCGAGAAACGAATAACCGCCGCCGGATCACGCCGCGCCGATCAGACCACTGGACGACCGCCTCACCGGTCTGGAAGTCGACCGCGCGAACGTATTCACGCACCTCCCCATCGGCCTGCATCTCGACGACTAAATCAAAAGCCGGCACGAACGGGTCGGGGTACATGAAGCTGAGCCTGCCCCGAGAGATCAAACGCCAGTTGCGTTGCCTGTTTATACAG
Organism: uncultured Planctomycetota bacterium; assembly: GCA_963700575.1. Lineage (GTDB taxonomy): Bacteria > Planctomycetota > Planctomycetia > Pirellulales > Pirellulaceae > JAJRVM01. The sequence goes on from CAVOYC010000014.1 coordinate 422,343, forward strand.
TCCGCGGTCAATGAGCTGACGGATTTCAAACAACCGCGCAGACGTATCGGGGGGCATCAGCGGCGGCCCCTGGGGCAGAAACAGCCGTTCGTGCGTGAAGATGATCCGTTCCTGCAAGGGGCGGCTCAGCGCATTTGCGCCGATCGTGCCGTTACCGGACAGCAACCCCTCTTCCCAGGTTTCCGCGGGCCGTGCGCTGATGAAACCACGCCGGGGCACTGGAAAGTCTGCCCACGCCAGTGACTGGGGAAAGATCGCGGCCAAAAGTACACTGCTCCACACAAGCTTCGTTCGTCGGATCACGCGTCAGCTCCTCTTTGTGCTCCACCATACTCCAAAACAGCCAGAGGCCCTTAACTCACTTATCGCTACCGGCATTCTCCAGCAACTGCAGCATCGCCTTGCCCATCGCATCGCCGATCAGGAAGTACGTTTCCGCATTGCTGTTCCAATGGTACGCTTGCCGGGACGGTGACACTTCCGGCGGCCGATAGAAGTCCTTGGTGCCGACAAAGGCCACGTTGCCCCGGAACTCATCATGCTGGGCCACTGCCGCCTGTGCGCATCAATGACAGCGCGCGCGGATGCTTCTCCGCATGGCCGCTCATCCCCGTCTCGGCGATCACAAACGGCAGCTTCTCGCAACCCAACTGCTTGCGCACATCGCGAATGAAATTGGCCAGATTCGTTTCGTACTGGTCATTGAACGCCTGATTCACTCGATCGTTCCAACCTTGGTGCCAGCCGAACCCCACAATCTCGTACCCTTGCCCGTGATAGGCGGGGAAGTGCGTCTGCAGGTTCTCCAGCACTTCCCGGACATGCTGGAACAACTCGGTGTAAAACGGCCCCACTTCGCCGCCGCTGCTGGGCGGACGAAAGTCCTTCGCCAGGCTCTTGCCACCCCAGGCGACTTTGATCAACAGCACTGGCTGGTCAAAATGGTCACCCACTACGTGGCCAAACTGAAGTTCCGGGCCGATGCGATCGGACCCCGAACCATAGCCGACCGTCAGGCCACCCTTCCGCTCGAAATACCAGATCCAGACGTCATCGCGCGTCATCCACGCACCTTGCTCGTCAACCAAGTGTGCAAAGCGCTGTGCAAAGGCCGGTTCCTTGACCAGGAATTCCAGACTTCCCTGCCCGCCATTACGCTTCGCGTCGGCTGAGACAATGCCCGCGCCCTGCATGTTGGATTGCCCGGCCAGAATGAACACTTTCACGGGAGGCTCTGCTGCGCGAACAGCAGACAGAGCCTGAGCTGCGACGAGCAGCCCAGCGGTCACAACAACATGGCAGCTGATTCTCATGGTCTAACTCCTATGCCACATTCTCATCGGTTGGTCTGACAGTTTGTTGATCGGGCACATTCGCTACGCCCGCGCCGCGCATCTGCCGGCATGCCCGTCGCAGCTCGTCGCGACGTGCCATAAAGCGAGTATATCACGCGGCAGCTCGAATTTCACTCGTCGCCTCGCTTGTCTGTCTGCGGCGACAACGCGGCCAGGCGGCGTTCAATGCAGCTCAACAGTTCCGTCTGCAGAGCCGGATCCGCGTCACCGATCACGGCGGCCAGCTGGCGAGACTCGTCACAGTACGTTTCCACGAATGCTCGCGATGCGCCGGCCAGTTCATCCAGGTTGTCGATCCGATCCAGTAATTTGATGATCTTGGCCGCGCGACTCACGTGGGCCAAATGTTCACGATCCAGCGATTTGCGGTCCGAACGTGACGCCGTGCTGCCCTTGGAAGGATTCGTCAGCTGTGCGACCAATTCCGCCACGCCCGGCCCGAACTGGGCCTCGATCTCCGCCAACGTGTGCGGGGTGTCTTCCACCACGTCGTGCAGGAAGGCGGCGGCGACCATCACTTCCGTAGCATCGGGATGGATCGCCACGCGCCCCGCGACGCGGGCCGGGTGGATGGCATACGGGCGGAGGTTGAATTTGCGTTGTTGCCGAGCATGCGCCCGCTGAGCAAACTGAGCGGATTGGAGGATCAGGTTCATGCCCGCAACCTTACCAAGCCGCCGACCGCAACGTCAACTGCCATGATGTACGGACCAGCATGGGGTCCACCCCCCAGCAGTGGACTGCTACAATTGATACCCGTTAGGCTGGCAAAGTAGGCTCTCACCAAAGCTCGGAAAGGAACTTTGCATTGATGGATGCACAACAAGCATTGGATCGACTCCAGGCGGGCAACCTGAGATTCCAGCAGGATCAATGTGATCAGGGGCGGCGCTACAGCTCGGATCGGCGCGGACTGGTCGGTGGCCAGCAGCCTTTCGCCGTCATCTTGGGCTGTGCCGACAGTCGCGTACCTCCGGAAATCGCCTTCGACACGGGCCTGGGCGAGTTGTTCGTCGTACGTGTCGCCGGCAACGTAGCCAACCGATCCAGTGTGGCCAGCATCGAATATGCCGTGTCTCAACTGCAATCCAAGCTGATCGTCGTGTTGGCTCATATGAACTGTGGTGCTGTTCAAGCAGCCATGGCGGGCGGCGATGCCGGTGAAAATCTCAATCGGCTGATCGAACAGATTCAACCGGCGCTGCGCACGCTCAAGGCGATGTAAATCAGGCGGTACGCGCTAACGCTCGGCTCAGCGCCAGCCGCCTGATAGGGAATTCTGCCATTCTGCGCGCGGCAGTGCAGACCAATGGCGTGAGAATCGTCACGGCCTTCTACGACCTCCAGACGGGCGCCATCGAATTTGATGTGTAGGGGGAGAACTCAGCCACGCTCACTGCCGTTGGTCCAACAGGTCTACCGAGTCGCCTCGGCAATGATCCGCTGCATGTCTGCGACCACGTCGGCGTGCTCTGCCGCGACGTCACTCTGCTCGCCAATGTCCTGTTGCAGATCATACAGTTCGAGCGGTTTGTTCTTACCGGGGATGACCGCTTTCCACTGTCCTTTGCGCACGGCCTTCTTGGCGTCGTAGCTCCAGAACAGGTACTCGTGAGACTGCTGCGGCCGCCCCAACAGCGTGGGCACATAGGAGATGCCATCGATGCCTTGTGGCATTTTGGCTCCGGCCAATTCACACGCCGTGGGCAACCAATCGTATCCCGCCAGCGGCTCGTCGCTGACCGACCCTGCCTGGATCTGGCCTGGCCACCAGGCGATGGTGGGCACACGAATTCCTCCTTCGTACAGGTCACGCTTGAAGCCGCGTAGCGGTCCGTTGGCGTCAAAGTACTCGTGCTTGTGCCCGCCTTCGCTGTGCGGTCCATTGTCGGACGTGAAGACCACCAGTGTCCGGTCAACGATCTTCAGCTCCTGCAACAGCGCGATCAACCGGCCCACGTCGCCATCCATGCGTGTGATCATGGCTGCCTGCCCCTTCTCGAGATTCGGCCAGTCGCGATCGGCATAGATCCCATAGTCCGGCACTTCCATGCCATCTCCCAGAACACGTCCGCCTTCGTTGTTGGCGTGCGGGATCGTCCAGTGTACATGCAGCAGAAACGGCTTTGCGTGTTGCTGACGCACAAACTCCAACATCTGATCGGTCATCACATCATGCGAATAGGTCGTACGCTTGGACGACACGCGCTCTCGACCGTTGGGATAGTCGCCGATGATATTGCCGGGCAGCGGAAACTTCTCGCCGTTGCGCCACAAATGCGTCGGGTAATAGTTGTGCGCTTCGCCTTGATCCAGGTACCCCATCCAGAAATCAAACCCGTTGTTGTTTGGATGTCCCGACGTGCCAGGACCTCCCATCGCCCATTTGCCGACACCGCCGGTAACGTATCCCTGAGTCTGAAGCAACTCGGCCACGGTGACGTCAGACGGCTGAAAAACGTACGAGGCGTTGGAGTCGATCGCCGTGTGGCCCATGTGCATGCCCGTCCATAACGCCAACCGCGAGGGACGGCAGACAGTGCAGGGGGCATAGTAGCTGGTCAGCTTCATGCCCTCGCTTGCCAACCGGTCGAGATGCGGGGTCTTGATCTCCCGCTGTCCAAAGCAACCGAGATCGCCGTAGCCCAGATCGTCGGTCATGATGTAGATCAGATTGGGCCGCGCAAGGGTCTGAGCCACGGGGATCCCTGCCGCAGCGCTCGCCACGGTCGTCGCGCACAAGCAGGTGAGGCTCCAGGCGGCCAGGAGCGTGGGAGCAGGCCAGAACGATCGGATCATGAGAGCACCTGTGCGAGCTGGAGTGAAGGAACGTGCAGGACGCGTAATCGCAGGCGGCATCGCCAGAGGGTGGCGTTTGCCACCCCAGTCTTCAGCCCCCTATCTTATCGTGATCCGCAGGCACAATCAAAGTTCCTTGCCGCCACGTACGGCCCCGCCTAGAATCGAGGTAGCAGGCGGCAAGACTTGGGAGCGAATTCAGGGGTCATGAAGGCTAGATGATGCTATGGCGGCGAATGCTATCGCGCCAACAAATCCGCAACTCCATTCCGTTGGCGGTCTCTGGGTTTGTGCACCTGTTGGCGCTGGTTCTGCTCTCTCTGTGGCTCGTGCCGGCGATCCAGCGCGTGGGCTTCTTCCTGAACGCTGCTGCTGCTGATTCGGACCCGGTGCAGATTATCGACGCCCCTGTTCCGTTGGCGGAGAACCTGGAAGATCCGCCTGATGCCGACCGGTCGCCGGACGCCGCGCTGGAGCCACGCCTGCCAAACCCGCTGGCGGACGCCATCCACGAACTGCTGCCAACTCCGGACGAGCCGGCAGCCAACCAGGACCCGCAGGTTGTCCAGGCCGGCGCGCTGCGGCAAGCCGTGTCGGTCGAACATGCCGTGGACGGGATCACCGCCGCCATTCGTGGCGCACTCGACCAAGGCGACCTGACGGTGGTCTGGCCGTTCGACGCCTCGCATAGCCTGGTCGATGACCGCCAACGGATCGCCAAACGGCTGACGTCGTTCCTGGCCGACACGCGTGACACGCCGGGCGAGTTGTCGAATGTGGTGGTATCGTTCGGAGCCCGCGTGAAGGAACAAGTGCGTGCCACGCGATCGCGAAAAGGTCGTGTCCTCCATTCGAACTCTGGCCATCGACCCCTCGGGCAAAGAAAACGTGTTTGAAGCAATCATCGCGTGCCTGGGCAAGTACGACTCGCCTCCCCAGGGGACCATGCTGGTGGTCTGGACGGATGAGTCGGGTGACGACGCCAGTCGCCTCGAAACGGCCATCGACATATGCCGCCAGAAGGACATTCCCGTCCACATCGTGGGCCCCTCAGCGGTCTTGGGTGCGGAAACCGGGTGCCACACCTATCAGGACCCGAAATCCGAAGTGGAGTATCTGCTGCCCGTCACGCGCGGTCCCGACACGGCCGTGCCCGAACGCCTGCGATTGGGCTACTGGTTCCGCACACGCCAGCCGCCCGGTGCCTCGGGCCCGGCCTTGCCGGCCTGGTACGGAGGGCACGATCTGGCTGGTATCAGCTCGCCCTTCAGCCCCTTCGCGCTCACTCGACTCGCTATCCAATCCGGCGGCTCGTTCACCATCCTGGATGATCCGGCGGATCGGGCCCCGTTTGATCTGGAGTCGATGAAACAGTACCAACCGCTCTACGAGTCCGAGGAGCAATACCGTGAGCTGATTGAGCTGTATCCGTTGCGCGCCGCGGTTTTGGCAGCCGTCCAGGAAACTCGCGGTCAGAATGAACTGACGCTGCCCCCGCTACTGCTGTTTGGCGAACGTTCGGAAGTGCCGCCCTACCCCTTCGAAGCACCTTACCTGTCTCCGGAACAATTTCAGCGCAAACTGCGCACCGAGCACGCCGGGCTGATTCGGCAGACCGAGACAACCGCGCGGCGCGCGGCGCGAGCGCTGGCGCATGTCAGCAGCCATGACGATATCGACCAGGATCTGGAAGCGCTGTATCGCCAGGAGACATCCCCGCGCTGGCGAGCCTGGTATGACCTGACGCGCGGCCGGTTGTTAGCCACGCTGGTACGGCTGGAAGAATATCGCTTGGCCTGCGAAGATCTGGCGCCGAGCGGCGCGATCAACTCGTCCACGAACTTCATCTCCTTCGAGGCCAGCCGGTCCCTGCGCAGCTCGCAAGTGTTCCAGGCCCGCGGCCAGGAAGCCCGACTGCTGCTGCTCCGCTGCGTGCAACAGAATCCGGATACGCCATGGCAGTATCTGGCCCAGCGCGAACTGGACTACGCCTTCGGCGTCTTTGCCCGCCAACTGGCTTTGCAGCACACCGGTGGTGCACCACGCTCCAAGCCATCGTTGCCTCGGTTCTAACGGGAAACGCCGGGTGAGACGCATAGTGGCACGACTCTCCGAGTCGTGACAAGCGCAACTGCAGCTCCGAAAGGTGTTTCATCTCGGGTGATCCACCCAGCACAGCAGACAGCCAGGACGGTACCCAAAGCGGCGACCGACGGCTCGCGGCGACCCATTTTTTCGTACTCGTGCTCGTGCTCCTGCTCGTAATCGAATGGATCGGCCAAGCTACTACGATCGGCGCCATTTTCTACTCGTGATCGTGATCGTAATCGAGCTGGCCACACACCAACCGATTTCAAGTTGCAGCTCGGTGAGGGCACCCAACCCTACGGCGACGTGCGACGGAAGATGTGACGCCGGTCGATTACCGAGTACGAGCACGATTACGAGCACGATTACGAGCACGAGCACGAGCACGAGCACGAGGGAGGAAGGTGGCCACTTGGTGCAGCTTAGAAACGACACGACTCGGAGACTCGGAGAGTCATGCCACTATAGACGCTGTACCAACAGGTCCTTTACCTGATCACTCCGAGTGATCTTGCTGTTGGCAACGTCCCAGTTGGTCATCAGCACGGTGCGCGTGGCGTCACGGGTGGGAATGCGCCCGTGGGAACCGCCGACCAGACCCATGTCGCCGCTGATCACGTCGAACGGCGCGCGCAAACCCAGCATCTTCTGCAGCAATCGCTTGGCCAGATGCAGCTTGCCGCCGAGGCCTGCACGCAGAAACAATTCGCTGGGGTCCCAACCTGGCTTATCATGGATGGCCACGCAGTGCGCAAAGTCGGGAGCGTGCTGGTCTTCGAGCCAATAGGGGAACGCGAACCAACAGTCCTCCTGAGCGATCGCAAAGAGCTCGCCGGAGCGGGCGTGCTGGAGCCCTAGCCCCTGCATCTCCTGGCGGTCAAACACTCGGTCGACACCGTCGGTTCGCTCCAGGATCGATCGCACGCGGTCAATGCCACTTTCGTCCCGCACATAGATGTGCGCGGTCTGCTGGTCACAGACAGCAAACGCCGCCGACGCCCCCGGCTCCAACAGCTCGCCATTCTCGGCTCGCTGCACCTGCACCAGACCCTCGCGACGCAGCACCTGGTTGAGAAACACCGGCCGACTGACCGGCTCGAACGCGTAGTCGGACACCACCGCTACCTGCAGGTCCAGGCCGCGAGCCACCTCCATCAACCGACCAGCCTCAGCGTCCACATCCCGCAGCGCCTGGATACCCTGCGGGGATTGTGGCCCAAAGCGCTGATGGTCGTAATCCAAGTGCGGCAAGTAGGTGAGCACCAGATCGTATTGATCTTGCTGCAACAACCGGATCGTGGCATCCACAATCCAACGTGTCGACTCGATGCCCGCCGCCGGACCCCAGAACCGGAACAGCGGAAACGGCCCAAGCTCGGCCACCAGTTGATCTCGCACTGAACTCGGCTGGGTGTAGATATCGGGCGACTTGCGGCCGTCTGCCCAGTAGGTCGGCCGTTCGGCGATGTGCAGGTCCGTGGTAGAATGCGTCGCGTAGCGCCAGAACAGGTTCGCACAGCGCAGCTGCGGGCGGCCAGCACGTGCCGCCTCCCAGATCGTCTCGCCCTGGACCAGGTTGGCCGACCGTTGCCAATTGAGGACCAGAGCCAGTTCGCGGAAATACCAGCCGTTGGACACGATGCCGTGACTTGCCGGCACGGTCCCGGTCAGCAGCGTGGCCTGGGCCGGTGAGGTCAGCGCGGGAACCGGCGGCTGCAGCGCCAGCACGCCGCTGCCGAAGCTGGCAAAACGCTGCAAGTGCGGCGTGTGCTGGCCCACGGCGCCCGCACCTAACCCGGCGATGTTGATCAGTAGCAGCTTGTTGGGCATCACTGAGGCTGAAGGCTGAAGACTGAAGACTGATGACTGAAGGCTGATGACTGAAGGCTTCAGCATTATAGAGTATGAATCAGGACACCGGCAGATCGAGAGCACCATGGCCGCTGGTGCGCTCGCGTGCGGAATTACCAGCTTCGCATGCCACAGGTACTGGCGTTGCTCACCAGGGGCCGTCGGGGCACCCGCCCAATTGCTCCGGGAGTCAGTTGTGTTTGTCTGGCAGATGGCGGTATCCTGGTCGCCATGCCAGACGTCACGTCTCAAGGCAGCTGCTATTCTTTGGCTTCCGACAACCGTTGCCGGATTTCGTCGGCCAGGATTTCGCAGCGGGTGATTTCCCACATGTTGTCGCGAGTCATGTTCTGGTGTAATGGCACGAGCGCGCGGGAAGCGGCGTTGTAGTACTCTTGGGCCTCCTGCAACCGGTTGAGTTGCAAGCTCCGCAATGCCTCGGTGAGTACGGCGAGGACGCCTTCAAGGCTCTCACGCGGCACCGGCTTTTCCTCCAATTCGGGAGTGGGTTTCTGCAGGCAAATCAGGGTGTAGCGACGGGCCAGTAGCCACCCAGGAGTATGATCTGCCGTCGGGTCAAAGCTGTCCAGAACTCCTTCTACGAACTCGCGAATCTCAGGGATGTCGATCACGGCACTTAGTCTCATCCAGGAAGCCCAAGCGGCGGCACTCTCGTAACGCTTTGAATCGAGTTGTTTAGCTCGTTGCATAAGCTGCCGGCAAAGACCGCGAAATTGCTCCTTGTTGCCGTTGCGGAGATGACAAACAGCCTCTGCAGCTATTGCCCAGCGATCGAGGGATGTGGAACTTGCTGCCTGTGCGTAATACTGCGCCGCACGCTCCCAATCGCCGAGTCTCACGTACAGATCCGCCAGGTTCATGCACAGGCTGACGTCATTCGGTTTGAGCTCCACAACATCGGCGAGGAGTAACGCTGCTCGCTCAAACTCGCCACTCGCCTCCAACTCGCTTGCTTTCTCCCGTTTCTGCAGCGTTTGGCCAACGATGAACGTGGGGTCGCTGACCAGCTCGTAGCCTTTCGAGGCATCCCAGATGCGAATCGTACCGTCCGCACAGGCACTGGCAATGGCCTGACCGTCCGGCCGCCACGTGATCGACGTGACAATGTCGGTCTGTTCGGGCAGAGCCAGCACTTGCTGGCCATACTGGGGGTCCCAGATGCGGATCGTCCCGTCGTAGCTTGATGAGGCGAGACGCGTTCCACTTGGATTCCACTGGATGTCTGTGATGATGTCGGAATGCCCGCGCAGAACGTGCCGCACATCAGCCTCCAAGACATCGTACAAGACAACTGTGTGATCATCGGCGTACGCAACCTGGTTGTTAGTTGGGATCCTTACGAGCCACGACTCGTGTCGGACGGCAGCGGCCAGTTGGGATTGTTTTCCATCAGCGTGGCGAAAATGTCGCACAGGGCCGGCCAAATCGTCAGCGCGGTACGCATCTCGCTCTTGCCAACAGTAAAGCTTCGCAGCGCGTTTTCTCTCTGATCGAGTGCTGTCATGTGCAGCCCCAGCAGGAGCAGGCCTAATGGGCGTATCTGCTCCAATCGATCACCCGGGAATTCAACGTTATCGACAGTCGCCCAAATCACTTCCCGATCGCCCAGTATTTCCCGGCCGGCCCGAGCGGCGTCCTCGTCACCCGATGCCAGCAGGAGTGCGATTGCTACGTTGCGCAGAGATGCATGGGTCTCGAGATCTTGGGAGATCGCCTCGAGCATTTGTAAGGAAGCCTCGCGCTGTGTCGGCCTGTCCAGTCCAATGATGGCTCGGCCAAAGTCTTCCGAGTCTGTTTCAGACAGCACAGACAACGTTGCTTCCGGTCCATCCGTCTTCAGTGAGAAGCGAGTGTAGCCAATACAGTAACCGGAGTCGCAGAGCCTGAGGGCATTTTTCCAATATGCTCGCGCCAGATGCACATCGTGAAGGTGAAGGTGCAGAAACGATGCTGCTTCCTTGTGAGATCGGAAATCGTTGGAGTTCTGAATTTCCTTGATGGTCTCCTCCGCCAAACGCCGGTGGTACTCCGTTTGTGTTTGATCACCCAGTAGCGAGTAGATTCGATAGCCAACGTGATGCAATCTCATACGGATAGTCAGCGTGGCTATGTTCGTATCCGAAAGTTCCGCTGCCACAATCAGATCCCGTTCGGCCTGCGTTAGATAGTCTGGATCGTTGGTGCGGTCGGCGACGACCAGCACGGATGCCCGCACAATTCTGCCGGCCAGGGAGTTCCCACGAAGCTGAAAGTACCGGTTCAGATGCTCCGTGAGGTCGTCAGGCGCAGCCACGAGCGCCTTACTGTATGCCAGGAACAAGTGAGCTTCGGCGTCATCTGACGAAAAGGGAATAGATCTCATCGCCGTATTTTCGATGGAACACTCTTTCTCCCTCCCCACCCATAGGTAAGCGGTGGCGAGTGCACCGCGCATGGCAACGCTGTTCGGGTTCTTTCGTTTCGCCAGTTCCAGGACTTCGATCGCTTCTTCAGCGTTTCCCGAAAAGATGGAGGATACCCCATCGATAAGTTGGCACCACGAGTCGCTCGCGCCCAATTGCCGTGCATGTTTGCTTTCCGCCAGAGCTGCTTTTCGATTTCCCCCCATCGCGAACGCCAGTGCCTGATCTTTAATGCGGTCGAGAAGCGCCTGGTGCGCGGTGGCGAGCTGGTCACGCGCCGAGCTGGCCTGAAAGGCAAAAGTCGTGCTGATCGCAGTGGCTATTACCAGGGCCACGGCGACGCCGGCAACTGCCATCACTGCGGCCCGATGGCGCTGATAGCATTTGCGCAGCCGGTACCAGCGAGAGGGCCGCCCGGCTTCGACGGGTTCATTGTGGATGAAACGGCTGATGTCAGCTGCCAAACCGCCAGGCGACTCGTACCGAGCATTCCGTTCCTTTTCCAGAGCTTTCATGACGATCCAGTCCAGCTCGCCGCGCAGCAGCTGTTGCAGTTTCTCGGGTTGGGCACCGCGGTGGCGGGAAATACCGCTCAACGCCTGGCCCATCGTGCTCAGTCTTTTGCTCGGACGTGGCGGCTGCTCTTCCATGATGATGCGCTGCATTTCCTTATACCCAGCACTGCGCAATCGATCCGCCTCAAAGGGAGTGACTCCCGTGAGCAACTCGTAAAGCAGTACTCCCAGCGAGTAGACATCGCTGCGTGTGTCGACGTCCAACTCGCTCATCTCGGCCTGCTCGGGACTCATGTAGGCAGGAGTGCCGACCATTTGGCCGTAGCGTGTGAAAAGCGTCTTTTCGGTCAGCTGCTGGTTCAGCGCTTTGGCGATTCCAAAGTCGATCACTTTCGGCACGGGGCGGCCATCATTCATCGTGACCAACACATTAGACGGCTTGATGTCCCGGTGAATAACACCCTTCTGGTGCGCATGCTGCACCGCTCGGCAGACTTCTGTGAATAGCTTAAGTCGCTCGGTGTATTGAGGTTGTTGCGATCGCAATACTCGGTCAGTGGCACGCCCTCGATCAGTTCCATGACAAAGTACGGAAGTCCGCTGTCGGTCGTTCCACCGTCCAGGACCTTAGCGATGTTGGGATGGTCCATGATGGCCAAAGCCTGTCGTTCCGCCTCGAAGCGAGCAACGACCTCGCGTGAGTCCATGCCGGGTTTGATGATCTTCAGTGCCACTTTACGCCGAATCGGTTCCTTTTGCTCCGCCATATAGACCACACCAAAGCCACCTTCGCCGATCTCTTGCAGCAGCTTGTAGGGACCGATTTCTGTGCCAGGACCTTCGGTGAGCGTCCGCCGGATGGTGGCCTGGGCTTGATGAACGGGGACTTCCAGGAAGCTGGCGGCACCGGCTTGGGCGGCGAGCATTTTTTCGACTCGCTGCCGCAGGTCGGCGTCCTCTGCGCAGGCGGCGTCCAGGTAGGCCGCTCGCTCGGCCGGCGATTTCTGCTCCAGTGCGGCGAAAAAGACCTGCTCGAGTGCAGACAGGGTACTCATAACTCTTGTCGCTCCCACAGTTGGACCGGGCTTAACTCGAAACGGATTTGCTGTTGTCCACTGCTAATCAGTGCGACAGTCGTTGTTCGAACCCCTCACAAAAAATGAAAAACGACAAAAGTCGTGCAAAACCAACGGCTCTCGGGTGATTACCCGACAAGCCTACTGCAGCTCAGCCAATAACCAGGATTTCGTGAACACCCAGTGGCGTTCGGCCGTAGCTAACGAAATCCCCAAGACCATCGCGGCCTCCGGCATCGTCAGTCCGGCAAAAAAACGCAACGTGACCAACTCCGCCTTGTCTGGATCCACGGCAGCCAGCCGCGTCAACGCGTCATCCAACGCCACCAAATCGAGACCAGGTGACTCGACCTCTGCACAGTCGGTTTTCAGCTCGACTCGCTGCATGGCACCACCATGCTTGACTCGTCCTTTTCGTCGCGCGTTTTCCACGAGAATGCGCCTCATGGCGTGCGCTGCGGCCGCAAAGAAGTGCCCGCGGCTGTTCCATTCATGTGGGTCTGCATGATCGACCAGTCGCAGATATGCTTCATGCACCAGGGCGGTGGCCTGCAGCGTTTGGCCCGGCTTCTCGTGTGCCAGCCGGGCGGCGGCCAGCTTGCGCAGCTCGTCGTACACCAGCGGCAGCAGCTGCTCGGCCGCCGCCGGGTCGCCAGACTGGATCTTGGAGAGTATACGAGTGACATCGGACATGGGGCTTGTTCCCTATCGCTGAGAGCTATTGTGTGACAAGATCGGTGAGAAAGCCAGAGGCGCGAGGAGGCGGGAGCCATGCAGAAACGGCTCGGCGGTTCTTCGTCACAGACGACACGATCCGAGCCTGTTGCTTCGCGTCTCAAATTTCAAAGATCAATCCGCTTCGCGCGATGTTTCGTGAGCGCCCGTGGGTAGAGCAGATAGAGCTGTCTGCGAATTCTGTACGCGTGTCCACGACGAAAGTCGATGTGGATGACTTGCTCGAGTGGTATCGAGCACGGACCACCGAAGACAAGCCGCTAGAGAGTGCTCCCAAACCTCTTCCTGAAAATGATGCTCCGCGGCCTTGACTGCCCGGTCCGCCCACGTTCGATTGCCTCGCTTGTTCCAATTGCCGACATAACAGGCTGGAAGCGCTGGAACCCTGTCCTACGATTAGATCAACAGCGTACTCGCGTGACTGTTGGCAGTACTCCACCGCTTGTCTGTGGCCGCCTGTTTCGCGGCACAATTGCCGGAGATTGTAGTAGGCCCTACGTCTGGACTGCTACCAATCGATTACCGATCCGTCATCGGAATCATACTGGGCACGGTATGGTTCAGGATCGCCCACTTGAGCGAACAGTTTCTCTTCGTCGATAGTGATCCCCAACCCCGGCTCTGTAGGCAGGGGGCGGTGCCCGTCAACGACCGGCGGCAATGGCTTTGCCAGCAGGTCAGCGTACTCGTTGTCACCTCGTTCCTGTACGAAGAAATTCGGAATCGCGCCCGCAATCTGCAGGCTGGCCGCCAAAGCGCAAGGTCCCTGCGGATTGTGTGGTGCCAGCGGAGTGTAGTAGGCTTCCGCCATGCCGGCGATGATCTTCAGTTCGGTAATGCCCCCGGCATAACAAACGTCAGGCTGCAGGATCGTGGCGGCTCGCTTCTCCAGCACCTCCCGAAATCCCCATTTAGTAAAGATCCGTTCGCCGGTAGCGATCGGAATATGCGTCTTGCGTGCCAGCTCGGCCATGACGTCCACGTTCAGCGGTTGCACGATTTCCTCAAAGAACCAGGGGTGGTATGGTTCGAGTGCCTTGATCAGCAGCATGGCCGTCGGCGGTTGTACGGCTCCATGAAAGTCGACAGCGATATCCACACCGGAACCGAACTCTTCGCGCAGCGTTTTGAATCGCTCGGCCACTTCGCCCACGAACTTATTTCCTTCCACGTACTTGAACGGCCTCCGCGCTGCGCCGGGAATGACCTTCATGGCGTTCACGCCGGTCTGGTTGCTGACCTTTCCGTAAACGCGGACTCGGTCACGCGTGGGGCCGCCCAGAAGCTTGTAGACCGGGACGCCGTAGCACTTACCCGTAATGTCCCAAAGCGCCTGATCGATACCGGATGAGATGGCCGTTTTGATCGGGCCACCGCGATAAAACGCCCCGCGATGAATGGCCTGCCAGTGGCGGACCACGGGCCGCGGATCCTGGCCGACGAGATAGTCGGCCACTTCCAACGCTCCGGCGGCACAGGCCTTGGCGTCATCCTTCAACATTTCGCCCCAGCCGGAAATGCCCGCGTCGGTCGAGATCTTCACAAAGACCCAGGAGTTCTTCAGAACGAACGATTCGATGTTGGTCACCTTGATCGATTCGCCCGGATCGATCGGGGCAGCATCGGCACCGGCCAGGCCGAATCCGTTCAGCCCCGCAAGGGCCGGTGGAGTACCGAGCAGGAAGCGGAGAAACGAGCGACGGTGGTAATGCGGGCCAGGCACAATAGGACTCCTATTTGACCGCGAATACAATCCGCTGGTAACACGTTCATGGCGGTGTGCCGTTGTCGGGCACGACGACTCTGCATGGCTCGTCACCGACTCGCTCAGTATTGCGAACCGAGGGGAGGAAAAATGACCGTCACCGCGTGCTGGCCCGATACGCTTCGGCACCACCGACAATTGGCAAAGCAATGGAAGTGGCGTCCAGGTCCACCGTCAGTTCGGTGCCCGGCTCGGGCCAGAGCGTGAAGTCACGGTCGCTGGCAAAAATCATCAGCCCAATCTGCTGGCCAACGGGAATAATCTGGTCGTCCGGCTGCAGATCGAAGCTGATCGTATAGAACTTGCCCGGCTCCAGCGGTTCGCTCTCGGTCAGCGAGCGATAGTTCTGCGGGTCGGCCCAGCCGCGCGTGATGATGTTCTCGGTGATCTTGGCCCTGCGGTCGCTGGACCAGGGAAGCGAGACCAGCCACACCGACAGATTGGTGGCGGGCTTGCTGCAGGCCAGCTTGATGGTGATGCGTGGTGTGCCGGACAGATGCAGTGGCGCTGACAGCTCGGGCGTGGTGTAGATCAATCGATGGTTGGTCCACTCTGCCTGAGCAAGTATCGAGCCGCCAAACGACACGTTGTCCACCAGTTTCTCGGTGCCCTGCTGAGACGGCATTTCCAGCGAAAGCTTGCCGGCTTTCGGTGCGCCGCCAATCAAGTGCAGCGTCACGTCTTTAGATTCCGGGTGTGGATAGTCCGCGTAGGCCGTGGGCTTGTCCTGCGGATCACTCTCGCGCACGATCCAGGCCCGCGAATCCTCTTCCACTCCGTTCTCGACTCCGTGCAAGTAGCGTGTGAACCAGCGGTTCATCAACTTGATGGGCGGCGGCCCGCCATGCCCGCCTTGATGAAAGAAGGCCATCGCCGGCACGCCCTTCGCCTTGACAGCCTGGTAGATCCGTACGCTGTGCTCCGGCATGACGTTCCAGTCGTTGAAGGCGTGGGACATCAGTGTCGCGGCCTTCAGGGGCCCCAGGTCGTTCAGGTAATCACGTCCAGCCCAAAAATCATTGTAGTCGCCGTGCACGCGGTCAAACTTCTTGAGCATCTCTTCGTCGCGCACGTGGCAGTTGCAGTAGTCGCGCCGATCCGGTTCACCACTGTTGATGAAATCGTACAGGACGTCAATATCCTCACCCATGTAGCCGCCGGGATGGCGAATCAAGCCGTTGGAGCGATAGTAGTGGTAATACGAAGTGTTTGGCGCCACGGGAATGATCGCCTCCAGGCCGTCCACGCCTGTCGTGGCGGCAGCCAGCGGAATCGTGCCGTTGTAGGACGTACCGGTCATGCCGACCTTGCCCGTACTCCAATAGGCCTCGACCGGCTCATCTCCATCGGGCGTCGTGTAGCCATGGGCGCGTCCGCAGAGCCAGTCGATGACAGCCTTGGGCGCCAACGACTCATTGTCACCACCCACGGTAGGACAACCTTGAGACAGCCCCGTTCCCGGTGAAGAAGAATGGACCACGATGTAACCTCGCGGCACCCAGTTGCGGGTCTGGGATTGCGAAATCACCGGCCGATTTTCCTTGCGCTTCACGGCCGGCATGGGTGTCCGCTTCGGCGGCTCGGCGCCTAACTCCTGACGCGGATTCCAGAAGTACTGCTTGTCGTTGGGCCCGGTGCCCGCATAGTACGGACTGGACTCGTACACCACGGGCAGCTTCAACCCTTGCGACTCGGTCTGCTCGGGACGCGTCACCGAAACGTGTACACGATCCGGCTTGCCATTGCCATCCGAGTCGAATTCGGTCTCCACCCACAGATCGTGCTTGATCCACTTGCCCGGCGAATTGAACGCCTCTACGATCTGCGCCTCGCCGTCCTCGAACACAGGCACCGCCGCCTGCTGCGGTGCATCCTGCTTCTGCTCCTGCTTGGGCGTCTGTGTCTGCTCTTGCTCCTGCTGCTGCGCAAACAGGGTGCCGGTCAGAGCTGACGCGACAGCAATCAGCAGCATTCCCTTGAGCAAATTGACAACTGGGACGATGGAACAAACGCGATGTCTCATGGTGGTTTCTCTGGTAGTGGTTGATGGCAAGCGACCACGTGTGCAGTCGCAAACTAGTCGTCTAATGATGTAATGTTGAACAGGCGGTCCCGCATCACGGTTTGTAGTCGGCTCCATTGAGGCTGTCGACCACGGATTTCAGCCAGTTGTCCAGCTCACGTTGCAGCTGAGCGACTCGTTCCGTTTCGCGCTGAGCCACATCCTTCTGCTCAGCAGGATCGGTCGCCAGATCATACAGTTCCCACTTCACCACACCACGCGCGTTCTCGATACGGTGCAGCTTCCAATCGCCCTGAATCCAGGCAGCGTGGCCTGGGAACTTATCCAGTGGATAGGGCGGATCAGGCAGCTTGGCCGCCTTCTGACTGGACTCGTGTGGTGCCAGATCGCCGCCAGCCTGCTGCGCGTCCAGCAGTTGTTTCATCCAGGTGGCAGAAGGTGTACCAATGCCGGGCGCCGTGTAGTCCCAGAACCCCATAGCTCGCGGGCTGTCTGGCGTCTTGCCTTCGATCAGCGGCAGCAAGTCAACACCATCCAGAACAATCTGGTGCTGCGACTGCACGCCGGCCATGGCGAGCAAGGTCGGGTAGATGTCACACGTATTGCAGCGCACCGAGGCAGCGCGAGGGCGATCGATCACCGCCGGCCACTCGATGATGGCCGGGACCAGCAACCCGCCTTCGTAGACTTGCCCCTTGTTGCCCCGAAAGTCGCCCGCCGAGCCGACGTTCTTCAAGGCCCCGTTGTCGCTGCAATACCACAATACGGTATTGTCACGGATCCCCATCGTGCTCAGCGCGTCGCGCAGTTTTCCGAACGCCCGGTCCATGCCGGTGACTTCACCAAAAAAGTGCTGTTTGGCCTTCGGCTGATCGGGATAGAGTGCCCGGTCCTGCTCCGCGGCCTGATGAGGCCCATGGGGCGATCCGAACCAGACCACAGCCAGAAATGGTTGCTCTTTCTTTCGGGCGGCCTCGATCCACTGCAGCGCCGCGTCCACCGTCACCATGGAACTTTCCCCCTGCATCTGCACGGCCTGTCCCTGCCGGCTGAGGATCGGATCGTTATCGAAGAAGTTCGGCGCGCTCAGCCACTGGTCAAAACCATTGTGACCGGGATGTACCGGACTGGCATGGCGTACGGATCCCAAATGCCACTTGCCGAAATGTCCGGTTTGGTATCCAGCTTGCTTCAACGCCTCCGCCACCGTGGTCTCCTGGGGACGGATCGGATACCCCCATTTGAACACCCCCATACGGTTTGGATGTCGGCCGGTCATCACGCTAGCCCGTGTCGGCGAACACACCGGCGCTGCGGCATAGAACCGATCGAACCGCAGACCGGTCGCAGCCGCTTCATCGAAGTGGGGTGTCTTCAGCACCCCATGGCCGTTGTAGGCCATGTCCCCCCAGCCCTGGTCGTCGGCCATCACCAGCACAATATTCGGTCGCTCGACCGCCAACGGAGCCGAACCTACCGCGGTCAAGCACATCAAACTCACTACGAACGCTTGCATGATTTTCACTCCCGCTCTCAGGAATTGAGCATACCCGATGTTCTTACCAGATATCGCCGACTGTAAACCCTTCGGGAAACGGATCGTCGTGGTCGACGACGTAGTTACTGAATCCCGTGATCCACGCCCGTCCCGAAATAGTGGGCACCACGGCCAGCCGATCTGCCAACGGCAACTCCTCGACGAGCCGGCCGGTAAAGACCGTGCCCAGAATCCCTTCGTGCCGAAAATCCTGGTGCAGCGGCAGCTGGCCCTTGGCATGCAGCACAGCCATGCGCGCGCTGGTCCCGGTGCCGCAGGGAGACCGATCAATGGACCCTTTCCAAGTGGCTGGACGATTCCAATCCAGTTGGCCCGTGGAAACAACCACCGCATTGCGCCCGTCGGCTTGATCGCCCAGCGGTGGTGCCGTGAGCTGAGCGATGGTGATGCCATGAAACTCCGGCTGCGTCGGGTGCTCGACGGGCAACTGCTCTTGGGCCGCAGCCTTGATCATCTCGCCGATCCGTACGATTTCTCCTCCTTCATCGGAAGTCAGCCGCAAACCGAACTGAGAGGCATCGCTGAGCACGTAGAACATGCCACCATACGCCACGTCCACCGTCACGGTGCCGAGGTGCGGCACTTCGATCTGCCGATCCAGGTACACCGCAAAGGACGGTACGTTGCGGAAGGTCACTCGCCGCACCTTATCCTGCGAACACTCGGCCGTGACACGAATCAGCCCCGCAGGCGACTCCAACGTCAGCTGCGTAACCGGCTCCTGCATGGCGACCATCCCGGTCTCCAGCAGCACCGTGGCCACACAGATCGTGTTGGTCCCCGACATGCCTGGATACTCCACATGCTCCATGATGATGTACCCCGCATCGGCGCGGGGATGCGTTGGCGGGACGATCAGGTTACAGCAAGTAGCTGGATAGCCACGCGGCTCGCACAACATCAGCTTGCGCAGGGCGTCGCCTTCCCGCTGCAGGTACAACATCTTCTCGAGCACCGTGGTGCCGGGCACATCCAGCACGCCTCCGACAATCACACGGCCCGGCTCGCCACAGGCGTGAGCGTCCACGGCTTGAATCATTCGAGCAATTCGCATGGCATCACATCTTGTACTGCGGAACCGGCCGTCGCTCGCCGTCCTTCAAGGCCGATTGGTGCGCCACGATGCCTCCAACCGTCATATTCAGAGCAGCGGCGATGTCGACCAGCGGCTGCCGGTCCTCCAGGATGGCCAACACGAACTCGTTCGTCAACTGACCGTGCGAGCCGCCGTGGCCGCCCGGTTTGACGGCCGGTGGCAGCGGCGGGCGACGCACGCTTGGCAGCTCCTTCATCAGGCCCTTGTACTCCAATCCATCCATCCAACCTTTCTCGCCAAACACGCGGCCCGTCTCGGAGACTTTGCCCTGGATGCCTTTGCACATCAGCATGCGTGACGCGCCGCCTTCGGCGGTCTGGAACAAGGCAATCTCGTCGGTGAACGGGTTGTTGTATCGGTTGGCACCGGGCCGATAGGTTTCGATACCCGAGTTGTAGCCGGTACAGGACACGGACACGAACGACTGTCCGGTCACGCCCACGTAGTAGGCCGTGGAATGTGTGGGATACCAGAGCGGGACGCTGCCCATGCGCCACTCCTTGTAGGATCCAATCTGGCGCGAATGGAAATGATAGTACTCTCCTTCGGAGTAAATCAACTTACCAAACCCACCCGCCTGATAGATCTGGCGCATGGCATAGCAGTCCTCGCGGAACATCGACGTTTCGAACATCATGTATTTCCGGCCATGTTGTTGGACCGCTTCAAACAGCCGGTCCGCGTCCTCCAGCGAGCCCCACACGGCCGGCACGGCACTGGCCACATGCTTGCCGTGCCGCATCACCTCAATGCAATGCTCCACATGGCTTGGTGCATCCGTGGCGACAAACACCGCTTCAATGGAATCGTCTTTGACCAATTCCGCCAGGGACGGGTACGTCTTCTCGCAGCGACAGGCACGTGCCAGCTCAGCACAGCGATCAGGAAACAGATCACTGACCGCCACGACTTCCACGTTCGGATGATCCTGGAAGCTGAATGCCGCGCCGAAGCGACAAGTACCGTAGCCGACGATCCCCACACGAATCTTGCGATCGGAAACCGGGCGCCAGCCGGCTGCGTCTTGCGGCTCAAGGGGACGTTCCTCAAACCCAGGAATTGGCTTCTCCTGGGTCAAGCCGGAGGCTCCTAGACCCAGCGCCGCCGCACCCATCCCAAACGTCTGCAGAAACGACCGCCGCGTCGGTACTGAATCCATGGCTGTTCCCCTGTGTAATGAGCAGCTGCAATGAGTAGGACTGGTGCCATCGAAAACGATGTGCGTCAGGCAGGTTTTCTTGGCTGCCGTGTTCTGCAACGGTAAGCGACACCATTATACTGTGCCGCCGATACGGGTTCGACCATCCCGAAACGACACCAGAATACAGCCGTTCGCTTCACCATCGCCTCACGGCAGCCCCCAATGGACTGAACTGACTATGTCGCTGATCGATGCCGTCCTTCAACCTGCCCCGGGCGAACGACTGGTGGAACTAGAGTTGCTTAACCCGTACAGTGACAGAATGTCACTGGATGACAAACTGGCCATCCTGGACATCAAAGCGCGTGACGAGCGCGGCCGACTGTTCAACCTGGAGATGCAGATGGTCTCAGCCGCCGCGCTGCCGCAGCGGTTCCTTTACTATTGGGGTCGGCTGTACTGTGAACAGCTCCATGAGGGACAGGACCACCACTTGCTGCGTCCCACCATCTCGATCTGCTTCGTAAATGGCCGGGTCTATACGGGAAACGGCCTGCCGGAACACCGCCGGTTCCGTCTGGTAGATGTCCAGGACGGCCAGGTCTATTCGGACCAACTCGAGATCCACGTGTTGGAACTGCCGAATTTCCATCGAGAATTGGCCGAACTCCGTTCGCCCCTGGACTTATGGCTCTATTTCTTCAAGAATGGTGACAGATTGGACGCGGACGCGTTGCCTGCCCCACTATCCACGTCGCGTGTTGTCCAAGCGATGGGAGTACTGAAAATGTTCTCGCAGGACAGAATGGCCCGGGAGATATACGAGGGACGCCTGAAAGCGCGTCGGGATGCGTCCGATCTGCGCACGGAAATTGCTCAGGGCAAGGCCGAACTTGATGATACCAGGGCCCAGCTGACTGAGGCTCGAAAGGACCTGGGGGAAACTCAGAGCCAACTAGGCGAGGCACAGAGCCAACTAGGCGAGGCACAGAGCCAACTAGGCGAGGCACAGAGCCAACTAGGCGAGGCACGGAGCCAACTCGATGAGGTGCGGAGTCAACGACACCAGGCCCAGAGCGAACTGGACGCCGCACGCAATCTGGCCAAACAGGCCCTGATAGGACAAATTCAGCTCTGTCAGCGCCTGCTCACCAGGAACACGACGCCTGCTGATGAGTTGGCGGAAGGCGATCTGCCCGTGTTGCAGTCGCTCGCCGATCGTCTGTCCCACGAAGTGGAGGAAGCATCCTGACATCCCGTCGAGTGAATCGACGGCTTCTGCATTTCGCACGCACCTGTGACCTGTTCTCCGCCACAGGCCCTGAACGTGAAACTTCACTTTCTGCCGATTTGACCTTTTAGATTGCTCGCTTCCGCTCGTCTAACACTTCCGGAGCAGCGAGACGACCCCAGGCACATGCGCCCATGGACAGAAGCGAAGTAGATCGATTGGTGGTCGAACATCTGCCGACCGCCTTGCGATTTGCCCAGCGATTGACCGGCAACGCGGACCTGGCAGAGGACCTGGTTCAGGAGTCGCTGTGTCGCGTGCTTCGGCACTGGCGGAGTTACCGAGCGGATGCGTCCTTTGCCACGTGGTTGTTGCAGATTGTGGTCAATGCAGATCGCGACCGACGGCGCCGCCGAGTGACACGGCCGCTGCTCAGTGACAGCGTGAGTGCTCCGTTGAGCCATCCCGCCGATGCGCTGGTGGCCGACGAGCAGCGGGCCCGGTTGCGAGCGACCATCGACGCGCTGCCCGATCGCCAACGGGAGATCGCACTGCTCTGCCTGGACAAAGGGCTGTCGGCTCAGCAGGCAGCGGAGGTGCTGGGCACTACCGTCGCGAATGTATATGCCAATATCCACCTTGTGCGCAAACGACTGGCCTCGGCCTTGGGCCTGGCGCCTGCACCGGGAGAGAAACCGTGAACTCAGCTCACGGCACGCCACCACTTGACGACTCAGACGCGGCCCTGGACCAGCAGTTGCATGGACTGCTGGACACCCAGCCTTCCCCGGACACGGTACGTCGCCTGACCCAGTTCTGGCAACGGCAGTCGTTGGCAGAGCGGCGGCAACGTGATCGCAGACGAGTTGTCATGGTCAGCGCCGTGGCGGCGACGGTGTTGATCGCCCTGGCCACCATGACCGTGTTGGTTCGCTCCCTGAGGCCCGGAGATCCCCAACCGGCGGGAAATCACACGCCGCTGGCAGGTGCCGAACGAACTGAGTCGCCACGATCCGAACAGGTGAGGAAACCCACGCCACCGCAACGCGACCGTCTTGATGACAGTACCTCCGTCGCTCACGCCCCACCGCAACGGGACGCTCCGCAAAGAAACTACGTGCGCCCGTCAACAGACTATGAGCGGCTCGTACTCCTGGCACGTACACAGCTACGACACTCGTCGCAGCGCGCGGTAACCACCAACACTAAGCGTCGTTTCGGACCTTCCGAACTGGAACTGTGGCGGCAACAGATCGCAGCTGTGGCGGCGCAGATCCCGCCGCTGGCCGAACAACTGCTGCTCGATCAACTCGCCCATGCGGATACACTTGACCAGCAGCGTCTGTCCGTTTGCCTGCTGGGGCTCTGCGGCAGCGCAAAGTCGGTCGACACTCTGCTCGAGTCGGCCGCTCAACCGGACCTGCGGCCACTGGCCCTGCAGTCGATCGAGCAGCTGGTCGGTCCGTCCGGCCTGGCTGACGCGATCAGCCGCTGCCCACACCGTGACGTTCGCTTGGCTGGTTACCGACAGCTACTTATCACACCGCGCGGTTTAGACGTGTACCTGACCTTGGTTGGCAACAATCGGATTGGCGGTGAGGTGCTGCAAGCATGCGAACTACTGCCTTCCGCATCCTTGGCATCACTGTTGGACCTGGTCGACACAGACAACAAGCAACAACGCCAAGCCGCGGCACTCGTGCTGAGCCACGCGGGAGGTCCAGAAGTAACCGATGCCCTGGTGGACCTTGTCAGTGGGCAATCGTGCCACTACTCGGAGGCCTGGCTCGCGCTGATGACCCGTCGCGATCCACGCGTTGACAAGTTCTTTGCCTATGTTTCGACGGATCCACGTTTGCTGGGGCGTCTGAACCGCGCCCGAGCCGATTGGGCACGCACCGTCTACTGATCGCTGTTCACACATCACAGCTCTGCACATCACCGACAGAGGAGGAATGTACGATGCTATACACGACGACATCCCGTGCGAGTCTCGCCCTGTTAGCCGCCACAATCACGCTCTGGCCGACATTCGCACTCGCGCAACTTGTTGCTGCCAACACGAACGTGCCTGACGACCAGTTGGTCGTGCTGACCTACGACGTGACGGACCTGATCCTGGAAATACGCGATCACTGCTATTCGGACGGGATGTCCGGCCATACACAGCGCGGCGGCATCGGTGGTCTGGGAGGCGGATATGGGGGTGGGGGTGCCAGTGGAGGTTTCTTCTCGGTGCCCAACCCGCAGATGGGCGCTGCGGGAGGAGGTGGACTGGGAGGCGTTTCCGGAATGGATTACACGTCGGATGCGGACGCCCGGCCGACGATCGATATGGATAGCCTGGTGGCCGTGGTGATGAACATCGTGGCCCCGGAAACATGGTCGGCAGTTGGAGGTGCGGGACAAATTGAACCGCTCGGCACAACGCTCGTCGTGCGCCATTCGCCCGCCGTGCACGAACAGATCAAGTCGCTGCTGGATCAGCTCCGTAAAGGCTCCGGAAGTCGCGCCACCGTGTCGATCGACGCGCGTTGGCTGCTGCTCAACTCAGATGATCTCGACAAGCTGACTGCCGCCGGCTCCGAGCAGAAAGAGATCGACCGCAAAGTGCTCGCCGAATTCACGCGGCGACCGTCCAGTATCCGCGGCTTGACCCATTGCTTCTCCGGACAGCTTGTGTATCTGGTGAGCGGCACGCGCCAGTCCGTGGTCCGCAGTTTCGTGCCGGTCGTGGGCAGCGCGGGCAGACCGGAGCAGTTTGGCGCACAGTTCGCCGCCACTCAATGGCCCGCCGTGCAGCAGTTCGCGGCGCAAGGGACACCCAGCAACACAGGAAACGCAACGATGCTGGAAACCAGCGGCCGCAGTGTGGGATACCAGCCCGTGGTCGATAACCCCAATTTCGGGACGCTGCTGGAGATCCGCCCCACGTTAATCCCCAGCGACAATGGCGCCATCGTCGACCTGCGTTCTACGATCACCGTGCCGGGACAGTCGATTATCGCAACCCCGCAGCCGACAAACGCCAGCGGCATGCCACCGGTCGATCGAGTGGCCATCGACACCCAAGTACTGGCTACTACATTGCGCGTACCGCTGGGCAAACCGATGCTGGTGGGCGGATTGACCTACGTCGCCCCCGCGTCGCTCGTTGTGACACCACCGGACACAGCAGGCAGGGCAGCAGACTCAGCCGAGCAAGCTGAGGAAACACCTCAGCTGTACTTGTTGCTGGAACTGCGTTCCGGCGATGCGCAGTAAGGGCAGGAAGATGTACGGCAGAAAGATGAACGCGCTGGAAGATGCTCCTCCGTTAGCGCGACCGCACATGTTGGCCACTGGCCAACTTCATCGTAGCCAGGGGCAACGCCCCTGGAATTGCACGCGCACGCTAACCACAAGCGCAAATCTCGACGCCGACGTCACCACAGACGTTGGCGCACACCCTCGTTGGCTGAATGCCAACCTCAACTTGGCCAGGGGCACACGCCGGCACTCGCCC
Organism: uncultured Planctomycetota bacterium; assembly: GCA_963700575.1. Lineage (GTDB taxonomy): Bacteria > Planctomycetota > Planctomycetia > Pirellulales > Pirellulaceae > JAJRVM01. The sequence continues at coordinate 447,504 of CAVOYC010000014.1, forward strand.
CAGGAACCCAGCTCCCGCCCCGTGTCTGCCTGCAGCTCACTCGTCACCCGGTTTGGCCGATGAAGCGTTATTCTTGGGGACCGGCGACCTGTAGGCGAAATACAGGACGAGCGACCAGCGACCAGCGACTATTCTTGGGAACACGGCTTACATGGATTCTTTTGATGACACGAGGCGGATAGCTGACTTACCACGTATCATCGGCGTCAGCATGCCATGCACGCGGGCTCTCGCGAGTTCCTTCATGACGGAGTGGCGCTGAGTTCCTCGACCCATTGTGCAGCTGCATTGACTACTTCCTCACCATCAGACTGGCTCGCTATCTCGCGACACCGCGCCTTGGTGTCTCGATTCATCAATGCAACAAGCGCCTCTTGCTGTCCGAGCACCAGTGACCCATCTGCGGTTCAGCATCTTGCCGGCGCCCAGTTGGACGACTCTCCTCGCGTTGTCCAGTTGGTCCCAGGCATGTGGAATGATCAGTTGCGGAGTGCCCGTAGCAAGGGCCTTGGCAACTGTTCCGATGCCGCCATGATGGACGATGGCTGCACAATGAGGCAAGAGCTGTTGCAGCGGCACGAATTCCCAATGACGAACGGAAGTTGGCAGTGCGTCAGGCAAATTTGCCCGATGCTTGGTGAGCAGAATGCCGCGAGTGCCGACCTGGCGGCAAGCTTCCACCGCCTGGCGAAACAAATCGGTCGCGTGCATCATTCCCGTACCGAAGGTAAAGACGATCGGCGGGTCCCCGGCCTGGCAAAACTCAAACACTTTCGCATCCAGCTTTTCTTCTGTCTGGCCATCGAACCTCGGAAAACCGGCAATCCGCATCTGTGATGGCCAATCTGGTTGCGGTTTTGCGTACCACTCGGGAAACATCCCGATTGCCAAGTCAGGCGAAATCCACCATTGGAAGATTCGTCGAATCGGCTTGAGTCCAAGCGAGGCGCGTAGTTGGTTCAGAGGGCGCCCAAGAGCACTGAACCGACAAGATCAACGAGCCGCCAGTAGAGATGGCCGAGCGGGCGTGCTTCACATGACTTGTCCCTGGAAGAACTGACGCCTGTTGCGATTATAACTCCAACACAGAAATTCTCGATGGTATCATCGGGCATATCGAAAATGGTTCCTTTGACCGGGTGCGAAAACAGGCGATTCCGCCATTGCACACGTTCGGCCCGCCGGTGGTGGGCAGGCCCGTTTCTTTAACGGTCGTTAAATCGGACAAACCGGCAGCTTGTTTCAAACGTAGCTGCACGTTGGGAAATTCACCCTCCCCCCGGGAGGGTCAGAAATTGCGCAGCGAATTTCTGGGGAGGGCGGGTCGCAGTGCGATCGGCGCTCCAACGAACGGTCGCAGCGCGATCGACGCTCCAACAAACAGGTCGCAGCGTGACCGACGCTCCAACACGCGACAGACGCTCCAAGCAGTGCGAACCGGATCAAGTTGCGTTGCGAGGTGACCTCTGGTACTCCAAGTCGAGTTCCCTCGCGATGGCACGGGCCATCACTCTTGCCGTTTCAAATCCTCTTGCACAGTGGACACGCAAAATCCACGATCCACCGTTCACTCGGATGTTGCCGTCGAAATTTCAAACCGCACAATTGGCTGCGCGCAGCCGGTTGGAGCGCTGTTCCCGCTGCAACCTTTTCGTTGGAACGTCTGTCGCGCTGCAACCTTTTCGTTAGAACGTCTGTCTGCGCTGCAACCTTTTCGTTAGAACGTCTGTCGCGCTGCAACCTTTTCGTTAGAACGTCTGTCGCGCTGCAACCTTTTCGTTAGAACGTCTGTCGCGCTGCAACCTTTTCGTTAGAACGTCTGTCTGCGCTGCAACCTTTTCGTTAGAACGTCTGTCGCGCTGCAACCTTTTCGTTAGAACGTCTGTCGTGCTGCAACCTTTTCGTTAGAACGTCTGTCGCGCTGCAACCCGCCCTCCCCAGAAATTCGCTGCGCGAATTTCTGACCCTCCCGGGGGAGGGTAAATTTGACAGGGGATGGGCAGCGGCGTTCCGGTGCAGTCACGGTTGGGGACGTCAACGTGCTGCAGGGACCAGAAACCGTCCGTAGCACTTTTGAATTCCAATTCCTTCACCAGCTTCCCAGGTCAACCGCAGAATCGTCAGTCCTCCCCCCGGGAGGGTGAATTTCCCTTGGCTTTGGTCTCGTCTTTCTCGGCGCGCTGATGTTCCGCAGCCCTGATCCCGTTGCTGTGCGAAGTGAATACTCGTACTCCAGATGCAGTGCCTTCGCGATGGCGTGGGCGATCGCTTCGACATCCTCTTCCACATCCTTGTCAATAAAACGCAGCACCTTCCAGCCTATGGCTTCGAGATGCTCGTGACGCTTCAAATCGCTTTCCACGACGTAGTCGTGATAGCCCCCATCAATCTCGACGACCAACTTCTGCGCCGGGCACGCAAAGTCCACGATCCACGGATCGATTGGATATTGGCGGCGAAACTTCAAGCCGCACCGTACACCGTCTGCCGACAAGCCGTGCAGGATGCGCTGGCTCGCGAGCGCCCGCCAGCTACTACTGTGGTCCAGTGCGCCGCGAAACAGTCAGGCAGCACACCAGAAGCCGCCACCGGTGCCAACCACCAACCCGGCTCCCACAGCAACGGTAACGGTAACGGAAATGCCCCATACGCGGCCAGCGAAAAGCAGCTCTGGTACATCAACCAGTTGGCCCGCCAAATCAAGGGCTTGGGCGCACGGCGTTTGGAGGCGCTGGCCCAGCAGATGTACGGGAAAAAACCAGCTGCGCTCACCAGCCTGGAAGCCTCGGCGCTGATTGACCAGCTCAAAGCCCTCAAAAGCGGCGAGCTGAACCTGGAAGGACCTCTTTCTTGGGGACCCAGGTTTCGCCCCCTGTCCGCCCGCACCTTCAGTCGCTACCCGATTTGGCCGATGAAGCGTTATTCTTGGGGACGACTGATAATAGCCCAGCGATTTAGAGGCTGTCTGACTGCTAGCGTCGTTTGGGGGCGCGAAAAATGGTACTCGAAAATGCCTCCCAAGAAGTGGAAGATGTGTCCAGATGTAACGGTCACAAATTCCCAACTTAGGAGGCGAGAGCGATGGTATCGCACGAGGGTCAGTTCAGCAAGTATTGTGAGCCCCGCTTTGCTGATTCGCCGTGGACGGAGTCGTCTCCAGAGTGGTTAGCTCTGGATCGAGAATTGGTGCTGTGCACTTAGCTCGCACGGTGAAAGCGGCAGTTGGCCGGTTGGATCTAAGGCCCCTTTTTGCTTCGTTTAAAGCCGGTGTGTTTGGAGGCATCTGTCAACAATAACCAGATTGTGTGCCAACGACAGCAACCCGATCTCAGTGCGTGCGCGGTGCAGGCCTCGTCCAGAGAACCGGCGCAAGTCACGGTTTTCTTTCATGTTGGCATATTGGAGTTCGACAGTTTGCTTACGCAAACGGTAAGTTGCTTTGGCCTCGGGCGTTTCCATGTAGGCACGATGCAATTCGACGACTTCTTCGTGCTCACTTCTTCTGACTGCTCGACCGCGAGCGGGATTGGTAGTACAGGATGTTTGGCGCGGGCAGGCCTGACAATCTCTCGGGGAACAACGGAAACGATAAACAACGTTCACTTCCCCGTCCGCTTGTTTTCGGTTTTCTTTGCCAATCCCAAGGAGGCGATGTCCCTCCGGGCATTCGTATTGCTGGTCATCCGGCAACCAAATAAATTGCTCCTTGGGTATTTCCGCTTCCTCAGGCTTTTTCTTTGCTTTCTTCGTGGAACTATAGTCGTTTGCTTGCCAGGGACCGCAAAGCGTGATTTTCTGTTTACTGCACAGAGCAAGATTATTGCCTGTCACGTAATGCGAATCACAAAGAACAAGGGATAGTGAGATACCGAACAGATCATGCTGACGCTGAAGCATGGGGCGTAGCGTACCACCGTCCGAATTCTGTGGAAAGACGTCGTAGTTCAGATTGTGTGCCAACGACAGCAACCCGATCTCAGTGCGTGCGCGGCGCAGGCCTCGTCCAGAGAACCGGCGCAAGTCACGGTTTTCTTTCATGTTGGCATATTGCCGAATGCGATCCACCAATCCTTCGTTTCGTCGGGCGTTCCCGACGCCTCGATTCTACCCCCTCCAGCGTCGGTCTGTTGCAGCCCCGTCGGGCCACGGGACTGTGTCTCAAACGGTCCATCTACGAGACACGCGGCACGGCTCCCGCCCCGTGTCCGCCTGCAGCTCACTCGTCACCCGGTTTGGCCGATGAAGCGTTATTCTATTGGGGTTTCGGCTACCATTCCCGGGTGGCTGGCGCTGTACGCCCGTCCACGACGAAAGTCGCTGGACCCCTTCAGTGGCTACCGTTTCTGGTCATCCAGCTTTTCCTTGGAAAGCTGATTATGGTGACAGCGAGTACTGTATCTGGCATATGACATGAATCGAATCGAAACGACTACTGGACATAGTGCAGATGCCACTAACAGCATGAACATCAGCCGTTCCGCCAGCAGCCAATCGCGCACACCAGGATGATCAGCGAGACTTATCCGCACTTCAGCCATAACAACTAGTTGTCGCGCAAGCAGCACATTCGCAAGTGCAATAGCAAAAATCAGGGTAACAGCGAGGCGATAGCGCATTCCGTTGCTTATGACACGATGGACGTCTTGAAATCGCGACGCGCACGACATGTCAGCTCTCCTACCGAATTCTGTCGGCGCGTGGGCCCGAGAAACCTTGCTCCCTGTCCCTACCATACCCAAATTGGGTCCCCGGACAGAGGCACAAATTGCGTTTGACGAATTCGCCCATCGCTCTGATTCTCGCGGCAGCTTCAAAGCTGCAGCTACCTAGCACTGCCCCGTCAATGGCGCCGCCAGCAAAGACGGCCATTCCAGGTATGACCATCCGTCTAGCGGCAAGGTAAACGCCACCAAAAGCGACACCTACGTCGACAACGGCATGGGAAATGAATTGACCACCCACTATATCGCCAACATATCCTGCCACGAGACCGTTTACACCGTTGACGCAGTCTCGAACGGCCATCTCTGGCGCATTAAAACAGTCAGACTCCGACGGCGCAGGTACCGATGAGTAATCTGAAAAGTGCTCGCCCGGAAAATCTCTACTTCTGCATTGCGCCGCAGTGCCAACCACCGGCGTCCAGCCGAAGCGACGCCTGATCCACCTCCAAAACAAGCCGCTTGAATCGAGCGAGTCTATTGGGTGACTCCCTGTATACTCGAACAGGTTTCTGTCGCTATCTCGCACACCCCAAGCCGGGTCCCTACTACAGAATCGCCCCAGAGGTGGCACGTACACCCGGTGCCAAGTCTACACCCTAACACACCGCTGACAGACATCTGTCACTCTGGCCCGTTTCCCGCTACGTGTATGGCGTCTGGGGCGTCACGCTGGGTGCGCACGCCTTGCAGTACCCTGTCTCGCGCGGGCGCGCGAGGTGATTTTCTCATGCCAAACAACTGGGGTTATTGTAGCCGATCAGGCGGTGTGGAGTGAAGCGGAATCGTGGATTTGCGGTTGGCGAGGGCCGCCTGGGGCGTTTTTCTTGGGGGCCCCAGGCGGCGTGTGAGACGGCGAAGGCGATCAGTCAGCGGACGATGGCTCGGGGGCGCTGGGTGCGCGGCCAAGTAAGCGGGCGATCAACTGGCGTGTGCGCCGCCAGGCAGGCGAGAGGAGCCGGGGGAAGGGTCTCTGCGTGATGATCACGCCGTCCGGGTGCTGGCGCCGAAAGAGCCGCGCGGGATGCGTGCGCTCGTGCACCTCGCAGAGCTTGCCGATCGAGACATGTGTGTAGATTTGGGTTGTTCCCAAATTTTGGTGGCCCAAGATTTCCTGCAGATGGCGTACGTCCGCACCGGCGTCCAACATGAGAGACGCTGCCGTGTGGCGAAAGAGATGGCATGAGCCGGCCTTGGTGATCCCCGCGCGGTTCATCATCTTGCGCACCTGGGAGGAGATGTAGTTGGCATGCAGTCTCTTGCCGGTGGTGGCCACGAACAGCAGCTGCTGTTGCGGGTTGTCACACAGCTGGGGCCGCGCTTCGACCAGGTACTTGTCCAGCCAGTGCAGGGCGCGCTCGCCCAGTGGCACGAAGCGATCCTTCTTGCCCTTGCCCAGGCGCACCAGGATCACACGGCGCTCGCGGTCGATGTCGCTCTGCTCGAGGTTCAGCACTTCCTGACGCCGCAGCCCGCTGCTGTAGAGCAGTTCCAGGATGGCGCGCATCCGCAGTCCACAGGGACGTGTGATGTCGGGCTGGGCCAGCACGGCTTCGGCCTCCTCTTGCGTGAGCGCATGACGCGGCAGCCGCTTCTCTTCCTTGGGGAAGACCATCTCCAGGGCCGGGCTCTGCTCGAGCACGTGCTGGTCCTTCATCCACTTCATCCAGGACCGCAGCGAGGTGAGCCAGTGCGATTGGCTGGAGATCGACAGCGGCTGGCCGTCCCGCTTGCGGTAGTAGAACAGGTGGCGCTGAAATCGCTCGATCAGCTCGGGCGTTACGTCCCGGGCCTGCGTCACCGCGCGCTCGTCGCACCAGCTGATGAAGCGCGACAGCTGCAGGCGGCGGCAGTTGACCGTGTTCTCGGCGAAGTGGTGCACCTCCAGCCAGGTCAGGTAGCGGTGCAAGAGGGCCGTGAGACCGGCCGGGTCCGTTGCATCACCAGGGATCGTCTGCTTGGGGATTCCATTGCGACTTGCCATGAGTAGGTTACTCCTTGTGTGAGAAAGAGACGAAGACAGACAACGATGGGCAGCGCAGCGCTACCGATCACGCACGGCCACGAACCTCAGCGTTTTCACCAGCTGCAGCACTGGCGGAGCCAGTGGCACCCAGCTGCAGAGCCGGCAGAGCCAGTGGCAGCCAGCTACCGAGCTGG
>CAVOYC010000015.1:0-110817 GCA_963700575.1 uncultured Planctomycetota bacterium
TGCTGCAGCATCTCCTCCGCAGGCACGTATCCCATATGCACCGCTATCTCCTCGAGGCATGCGACCTTCAGTCCCTGCCGTTTCTCGATCGCCTGAATGAAACTGGTCGCCTCAGCCAGACTGTCGGGCGTGCCTGTGTCCAACCAGGCAGTGCCGCGTCCCAATAGCGTCACGGTCAGCTTCCTTTGCTGCAGGTAGAGGTTGTTCAAAGTCGTTATTTCTAACTCACCACGAGCGGAGGGTTGAACCTGTTTGGCCAAGTCGCACACCTGCGTATCATAGAAATAGAGCCCGGTGACCGCAAAATGACTTCTTGGCTGGACAGGCTTCTCCTCAATACTGATGACCGTGTGCTGCTCGTCAAACTCGACGACGCCATATCGCTGTGGATCAGAAACTCGGTATCCGAAAACTACCGCACCACCCGAAGCAGCCGACATGAATGCCTGTTGCAGGAGCGGCTGGAGACCCGCACCATAAAAAACGTTGTCTCCCAGGACCAGGCAGGCAGGCCCGCCCGCCAGAAACGGCTCGCCAATAAGAAACGCCTGGGCAAGACCTTCAGGACGCGGTTGCTCGGCATAATGCAATGAAATCCCCCATCGACCGCCATCACCCAATAGTTGTTGGTACGCAGGTAGATCACTCGGCGTCGAGATGACTAACACCTCGCGAATTCCCGCTGAGCAGAAGCACGCTGAGTGGATAGTAGACCATCGGTTTGTCATAAATCGGCAACAGCTGCTTACTGATCGCTTGGGTCATGGGATGTAATCGAGTGCCGCTACCACCAGCAAGTATTATTCCCTTCATTAGCTTAAGAGGCCTCCTCACGTGCAAAATGATTTACCGAGATCCATTCGTCCAATGCGTTACGCACGAGGTCCGGGTCGGCGATATTTCTCTGGACAAATGTATGTCTGGCCGCGTCGCACAGGTCCGCCAGGTCCTGTGGCGAACCGGCGTACATCCGCAAATCAAGATTGACGATCCGAACGTGCCGCTCGTGGGCCAACAAATGACGCACGAGAATTCGATCCAATGAACCCCGCCTCGCCCGTGACTGGAATTCGTGAAAACATCAACATTGGCTCTTGACTCTTCCGACTCTACCATGAGCGAAGCGCCAGACCACCGCAATGGACGTAGCCAGGGCCGAAGAACTAAGAACTCGTCCGGCAATAAGTTACCGTATTTATCGCCCCTCACCCTACCCTCTCCCCCGCTATTCCCGCTCCGCGGGGCGGTGGAGAGGGAAGCGGAACCGGTAACTTATTTCCGGACGAGTCCTAATGCGGCCCCTTCGGCCGGCAAACGACGAAAACAAACGGCAACGTACGGAAATAACGCCGCCCTCCGCTCGATCGGCGCAGACTCCGTGCCCGTAGGATGAGACGTGAAAAACATGCTCCCAGCCTTTCGATTCTACGCCATAGTCGCCGACACCAAGAGAGGTGGGGCGTAACTTCGCCGAAGACGACATTTTGGTCACCCGGTGTGGGAGACTTGTAATGCTTTGGCGAGGCGAGTGGGAGAAGCCAATTGCGCAAGCTGCCGCGAAGGCCCAACCGGAACATCCAGCAGTGCCGGCACGACCGGGATAGTCACGCGAATCCGAACACTCGTCTTCGCGTGGCGGTTCAGCTCGAGCAGGGCGGCAACTTCGGGATGTCCGGCTCCGGCACCCACTCGTGGTAAGAACGGCTGGAAAATCGGAATTCGCACCGAGAAGGTTTTCTTCCAGCGCGCGGCCCGGCGCGGCTGACGCCGCTCTGGACCGGCGGTTAAACGGGGTGAGGGAACAAAGCTGCGCGAGCGAAATGCGGCCACTAAGACGAAGCAACCGAGGCATCCTGCCGTGCAGGCTGCGGTCGCGCCTCCATTCGTGAATTCCGGAATCAGTTCCTGCAACTTGTCGCGGAGCACGTCCTCGGGACCGTGGCACAATGGAAGAAGGGTCGCAATATCCTGCTGGACTTCGGAAGGCGTCATCTGGCGATGGTAGGCAATGTGCAACTTTGGATGGGTCGTCTCCATGAGTTCTTCTTGCTCGAAATAGAGCTCCTCGAACAGCTTTTCGCCAGGCCGAGTAACTGTAAACACAATTTCAATCGCGTTCTCCGGAAGACCGGACAACCGAATGAGATCTTTCGCCAAATCCACAATCTTCACCGGCTCTCCCATTGCCAGCACGAAGATCTCACCACCGCGCCCCATGGCCGCCGCCTGAAGCACCAGTTGCGACGCTTCGGGAATCGTCATGAAGAAACGCGTCATGTCCGGATGCGTTACCGTGATCGGACCACCGTGGCGGATCTGCTCCTGGAAAATCGGCACCACACTGCCGGCCGAGCCCAAAACGTTCCCAAAACGAGTCACCACAAAACGCGTACGCGACTCGGTCGACAACGCATGAACGTATCGCTCTGCCAGGTGCTTCGTGGCGCCCATCACACTGGTGGGATGCACCGCCTTGTCCGTGGAGATCATCACGAAATGCTCTACCTCGAACTCGTCGGCTAGATCCGCCAGGCACTTGGTTCCCAACACGTTGTTCTTGATGGCTTCCCCAACGTTCTGCTCCATCAGCGGAACGTGCTTGTGAGCCGCCGCGTGAAAAACAACTTCCGGCCGATAGGCGGCAAACAGCTGGCGCATCCGCGGCTCGTCCGTGATGTCGCCGATCAGAGTCTTCAAGTGGGTCGCACCTTCCAACTGCGACAGCTCTCGGTCAACCTCGAAAATGCGGTTCTCACCACGGCCTACCAGCAGCAGCATCTTCGGATCGAATTTCAGAACCTGGCGGCAGATCTCCGAGCCGATGCTGCCACCCGCTCCGGTGACCATGATAATGCGGCCCTTCACCAGCTTGCCGATCGCTTCGGTATCGAGTTGCACCGGCTCGCGGCGCAGCAGGTCGCTGATCTCGATATCACGAATCGGAACCTGGCGACCGCCACTAAACAGGTCCTCCACCCGCGGAATGATCTTCAGCTCCAATCCTTCTGCTTCACACTCCGTCATCAGCTGGCGCAACTGGTTTCCGGGCAGAGCACCGGTGAGCATCAAGATGTGACTGATCCCGCTCTTGGTGGCGACTTCTGCCGCCTCTTTCACGTGTCCCACGACCGGAATTTGTCCCAATCGGCGTCCGTGCGTGGGTGCACCATTCGTTTCCAGAAAACCGCGCACACGATATCTCGAATCCGGGTGTGATTGAATTTGATGGGCCAGCAGTGCCGTCGTATCATCCGTACCCACGACCAGAGCACAAATTCCATCATGGTCACCGAACAGCGAACGAAACTGTTCACGAGCCAGACGCCAACTCGCCCGAATCGACCCCAGCACGACAACGCTCAGCAATGCATCAAGGATCAGAACGCCGCGAGGAACATGGTACGCGGTGACGAAGTAATCGACTGTGCCGAGGGCCAAAAAAGAAAACAGCGAGGCCCGCAGCAAGGCCGTTAAATCGTTGAAAGTCACATACCGCCACCAGCCGTGGTAATGTCCCGCGGAATAAAAGATGAACAACTTAACCGCCAGCAGCCAGGGAAGACTGAGCCAAAGGGCGTCAACGGCAAACGGAGGATAATCTTCAAACCCGAATCGGAGCTCATAAGCCAGCCAGTAGATGAGGCTGAACAGGACCAGATGCCCCACCGCAAGCAACCAGAAACGTGGCGACCATAATCCAGCACCCGAGGGACGCGCGACCAGACCCGGGACCATCGCACGCAAACTGAAGGCACCGGCACGTGACGAATCTGGTTTGGGCTTTTGGCGGTGACCAGGACACTGGCCATCGTTCAATTCGGGAGAAACTGATGTCATGATGTGAGTCTCAAGGTGCTCTTTACTGCCGAATAATACAGGTCGGCCGGGATTGAATCCCGGCCCGTGAAGAGACGAAGGTAACTAAAGGTCTCTCGTGAGCTCGCGAATGTGCGCCGCCAGTTCGGTCACACTCGTCAACGCCTCGCTCTCGGAGGGCCCAACGGGTGAATCCAACAACACTTTCACCACCGGGGGCCACTCGCGACTGCCAATCATCTTGAGGCGGGCCAGGCACGCTTCGCCCCGCGTGGTGCACACAAGCTTGTCCCAGCAGTACCAGTAGAGAACCAAAGACTGCACGCCCTGGCGCTCCACGACCAGCAGCGAAGCGGTAATCGGTTCGGTGCTGCCAATCTCGACTTCCTCTTGGCGAATAATCTCAGCTCCGCTTGCCGGGTAACAAATGCCAGGCGGGTGCGGCAACGTCGGATGCTTCAAGCTGTCCCATTCTCCCATGTGAACGGAAATCTGCCGTCCTGATCCGTTTCGATAAATCCGACTGATGCTCTGACGGGCACCCACCGTCTTGGCGGTTTCCTCGTTCAGTTTTTGATCCTCGCCATGCCAATTACCGAGATCGTAGGGCAACTCGCTCAGATTTCGGGTGAGCGGACGCACCTCCGAGGATTTGGCTCGCTGCAGCAGGAAGAAGGCGCCGCCCTGGAAAAGCAATAGGACGCCGGCGATGATCCAGAGTCGACGAAAAAGAGGTTTGTTCATTTTGTGAGCCAGGGAAGTTGGTCAGGGACGGGGGTCGTGTAATCCTGTTAGCTGATCACCAATCACCCCACCGACTTCGTGTCGGTGGTTCTGGGTTTGGCAACTATGTTGAGTTATTGTCTTGTGAGGTGCGGCCGAGAACGCGGCGATCCATTTGGCCGAGGCCGAATCAAACCGCAACGTGTTTCGGTCTCGGCCGTGCGCTGGTTGAATTCACCTACTCCGCTCGACCGAACAAATCTCCATTCATCGCAGGTAGTTTGACAAACGTGCCAACCACCGGCACAAGGCCGGTGGCGAGCAATGCTGAGATCATGCATGCCCTCGTTGGCTGCCGCCACAGGCAACCTTAAGGTTGAACTGAACCGCAAATCGAACGAGATCACAGGCTATGTTCAGTCGAGAATTACTTTGCCCTGGAAAACCGCATTACGTGAGAGCGTGCTCTTCGTGCCTGAGGTTCCGGGACATGTAGTAGGTTTCCTGCTTGGCTGTTACGACGGTGCCCAGCATGCGCACGTCGAACGATTCCAGAATGTCGCTCGCGCGGCGGACCAGTGACAAGCGGCTGACGTCACGCAGCACACAGCAGATTGCCCCGTCCACGTAGCGGCTGACGACTCGGGCATCCGCGACAGGAACCAAAGGGCTGCCATCCACGATCACGTATTCAAAATTTTCACGCAGTTCGCGCATCAACTCGGGCAACCCGTGCGAGTTCATTGCCCGCCCGCTCGACGCATCAGACACGCCAGCCGGCATCACGTACAGGTTCGGAAGCACCGTGTCGTTGACAATATCGTCGATCTCACATTCGCGACGGAGCACGTCACAGATGCCCGGCTCGAGTGCCAGATTGAAGACCGTGCTGACCGAAGGTCGCGGCAAATCGAAGTCGACCAGAGCCGTCCGTTTGCCGGCCCGCGCCAGGCTCATCGCCAACTGAGTGGCCACGGTGGTCTTGCCTTCACCGCCCACCGCACTGGTGACCATCACCACGCGTACGTCGTCCACCCGCAGCAGGTTCGCGCGAATCCCCGCCACCGATTCACTCAACACCGCCTGCCACCAGCGACCGCGTTCCGATTGACCGCCCAGACGGCGCGAAACACGCGAGGGAAGGATGGGCACCGAACCCATCAAGGGCAAACCGAGACGTTCGGAAACTTCGTCCGCCGTATTCACACGCTGCGACCGGACATCCCAGAACAGCAGCCCGACACAGGGCAACATGAACGCCAGCAGCCCCGACGCGGCCGCCATCAGCTTTCTGCCAGGTCGATTGGCTGTCATAGGAATCTGAGCGGGTGAAATGAGTTCCAAACGATCGAAGTTGCTCCAACGCGATTTTGGTCAAGTTGATTTCCGCAGCAACTTCGTCCATCGACTTGCCAAGACGTTCGATGTCGTTCCGTTTCACATCGATCGCAAACAGACTTCTTTCCAATCGTGTTGACGTCATCTTCATACTTCGCCATCTCCGTTCTGGAGATGTGCCACCAGTGCCTCCAAGAGGATAACCTTCGCCGCTTTCTCTCGAATCGAGGTCTCCAGTTCACGCTTCGCTCGATTTGCCACTTCAGCGTCACTTTCCTTTAATCGCCTCCAGCTCTTCGTTCAAGTCGTTCGGATGCGCAAATCGAACACCGCCCAAACCCGACAAAGCGGGGCCGTTGGGGTTATTGGCCAACGCACCAGCCTGATCGACGTATCGCGTCAGAGCCTCCAACTCGTGGGTAACAAAACGACCGTCGGAATCCATGGCCAACTCGACGTCAGTTCATCTTCGGCGGAATATCTCGAAAGTCGTCGGATTCGTTAAGTAGTCTTTCTTCGAATTCCCGGTCTGCCTCAGCGTGCGTTGAGCTGCAATAGTTGTCTTAAAAAATTCCCGCTTAACTTGCTGTGCCTGCTCCATCTGGATCTGCTGTTTCAGCGACAGAGTATTGCGTTCGATGGTTCCCAGCGTGTCGGCCAGCGATTCGAGGTTGTTGCGTTGCCGTTGCTCCTTGTCGGCCAGTTCACCTGGATACTCTCGAGCTTGGATAACTTCGCCGATAACTTTTCCTTGTCTCTCTGCACCACATTCTACAGTGAACGCATCGACAACCGCGTTGACCAGGACCGCGGCTTCTTCCCGTATTCGGCGACGGTGAGACTGACAATCAAGATTTCCGAGTCCTTCGGATTGGAAACCCGCAATTCCCTGCCCAACCAGTCCAATTCATCGTCTTGCCCATGGACAATGGAGAGGCTCTTCGCCTCGTCTTTTCGTAAGGCCGCGGCAGCGTTGCTCGGGCCTGGATCAATTGTTTCACGTTGCTGATGTACGTCTCAAATTTCTCCGCCTGTTGGCCGCCGCTGCTTTCCATAAGCTTCTGCGGACGTGAATACGCACGCAGCTCAGCAAAGGCGGTGTAGCGGTCTGGCACCAGATAAAACACTGTGCCTCCAACACCGGCGGCAAAAAAAGTGCCCAAGCAGCACGCACCAGAACCAGTTGCGACGCAGCGCATGGATGTAGCGGTCCAAACTGATTGGCACCCGCGCCGGCTTGTTCCATCCCCATCATCGAGTCACCATTGACGATGAATGCCGGGGGACGCGCGCGGCCGGAGGCGATCAAACCCGCTTGTGGAAGATTTTGCTGATCATCGTTGCAAATCATCAGTGAATTCCCTCGTTCGTTTCATGCAAATAGGGAAAGTCGAGCTTCAAAGGTCGCATCAAAATCAGGAAGTTGCTCGTCATTGCAGTCCGCACCGGCAAGACTACTTGCTGGCCAGGGCGCCGGCGAACGTGGCGCCTTCGGCGGGTTCTATAGTCAGACGCGACAGAATTACAATCTCCAGCCACAACAATCCGACGGCCAGGGGCATCATTAACAAGCCAGCCAGGCCGTGGAACACTTGCTCGGCCACCTCCGGGCCGAAGTACTCATAGCAGAGTCCCGTGACCGTAATGCGAATCATGTTGGTCAGTAAGGCAATCGGGACCGCACTGGCCAGTATAACGAGTCGTTCCCAGAGCGGCCGCTGTAAAATGAAGGCTAAACCAAAAGTTAATGCGGCACTGGTCATCAGCATCCGCAGGCCGCTGCAGGCCTCGGCCACCCCGATCGAGTAGTCGCTTAGCTGGATCACATTCCCCTCGGCGACCGCCGGCAGGCCGAATGTCTGTAACGCGTAGGTGCTGGCGCGGGCGGCAATCTTCTGCAGCGGGATGCGGGCCATCGTCTCCAGGGCCATGGGCAGCGGGATCATGAACAACAAAAAGAAGATCGCCGGCCAGCTCCAACGCATCAGCGGCCAGCCGCCCAGCATCAGGACGATCCCCGCCAGGCAGGGGATCAAGGCGAAAGCAATGATCAAATTGAACCCCAGAATCCCGGCCCCCAGGTACATCAGACCGCTCAGGGCTATCAGCGCGCCGCCCCACCACGAACCTCGCAGCTGTTCGCGGGGATACATCTCGCGCCGCACCCACAGCAAAACGCCAGCGAACACGGGTACCAGGTAACCGTGTGAATAATCGGGCTCTTCCCACTTTCTGGTCAACATCCGCATGGACGGCCAGTAGACGAAGCACAGCACGGCGAAGATGGCCACGACGCCACCGATCGCCCAAAACCGCCACGGGTTCTTCTCTGATTTAATCTCTGACTTATTCTCTGAATTCATACCGGATACCGTAAACGCTCAGTTGAATTGAACGAACTGTTGGCGAGCGAAACCAAACCCAAGTTTTGCAGGCAACACATACAGGCTGGACAGGCGAAAACCGCGGCGGGCGTCCTGGCGCGGTCGGGGTGGACTCCGTCCCCTTGGGCTGCAGAGAAAAGTGTGTGCCGCATCTCCACCCAGCATAACCAGCAGCGCGATCTTGTCAACGGTTTGGCGCACCCGTCTGATTTCTAAAGTCGGTGTATTACCCCACTTGCGGCCGGTTGTAGGGCATACGCTCCTGAACGCCGGTGGGGGGTGGGCAGCGCGCTAGCCGTTGGGAGAACTTGGCTGCGTCGAACGGCCTGGGACGCCGAAAACGAACGTCGAACTTCGAACGTTGAACATCGAACTTCGAATGAGGGATGTGGTGGTGTCGATCTGCGAGTCGGGCGTCCGTTGCCCTCCAGCAGTTACGCAGGGAACCGGAGGAAGTTCTGGACAAATCGCTTGCAAATCCCTGACAGCCGGATTAGGCTGTGCTACTGATGACGCATGGGGCGTCTGCCGGTGCAGGCAGGTCTTGTATCGACAGACTTGTTTTCGCCCAAATTTATCTGCATTTGAGGTTGGGCAACGCACCCCAAGGGGACGGAGTTTGCGCTTCGCAACCGATCCTCGATTTCTCTACGGTTTCTTTCGACAGCTGCGGTTTGCGGCTGATTCGCCCACCAGAATAAGCTCTCTGGCTCTTTGACCCACTCCCGTCAATCAGGCTCTGCCGGCCCATCCGCCAACGGTAACGGTGCGCACAGTCCCGGCGCACCCAACACCAATGGTCATGGCGCCAACGGTAATGGTGCATCCACCAATGGCAACGGTGCGCATGCCCTCGAGACCCAGCACGGCCCTGAGGATCCGCACAGCGTGCTGGATCTGGTCGAACGGTGCCGTGGCGGCGACGAGGCGGCCTGGCGCGAGCTGCACACCAGATGCCACGCCAACGTGCTCAAGCAGATTCGCTACACGCTCGGCGCCAGGCACGTGATCACAATCTGGTCGAAGAGATTGCCGCCCGGGTCTGGTTTGGACTGGTCTCCGACGACCGAAACCTGCTCGAGCGGTTCCAGCCCAAGAAAGGCAACGGCCTGGAAAATTATCTGGCCGCGATCGCCCGGTTTGAGGTTCTTCGACACCTGCGCAGCGAGTATCGGCGGCGAAGACGCGAGCACGAGACCCAGTCGATGCGCAAATCGGAACGAGACGACCGACTGCTGCGCGAAATGGCACTGGATGTGAAGGACTTCCTGCCCCAACTGACCCCCCGTGAGAAAGAGTTTTTCCACCACGTGCTGATGGGTAACAACGGCCACCACCTGCGGATTTCGGCCCCCAACGCCTGGCAGCTGAGACATCGCATCCGCAAGAAGCTGCTGGAGTTCCTGGACAAGGACTGAGGCCCGGGCGGGGCCCGGGAAGCACGAAGCTCGAAATACCCAAATACGAAGGAAGTTCGAAGCTCGAAATACCCAAGTACGAAGGAAGTTCGAAGCTCGAAATACCCAAGTACGAAGGTGTGGGTGCTGAGCCGAAAGGACTGTAGTCAGTAGAGTTGTGGTTGGATGCGGCTGGAGGGGACCTCTGTAGAAGTGGGTCCCGGCTGCTGGACGGGACCTCGAAGCGGCAGATCATCTGCCACTTCCGTCGCCGGTTGCGATCGCCGACAACCGTTGCCAGGTCCCGCTCGGCAAGCGGGACCTACTTTCTGGCTCACGGAATAATAACGGGGAAATGCTTGACTTTGCCGATTGAGCGGCTTATTCTGGTGTCCATCGTCGGGGAAAAGTCCGGCGGGTTACGTGCGCAGCTGAGCAGCGCGCAAGCCGCCCGATACGCCAAATTGGGGAGTATGGGGGATTTTCTCGGAGGTTTTGACATTCCACGTCAGGAATAGAAACTCAGCGGGTATTTGCTATAGATGCGGTTGTTAGGCCACAGAATTAATTATTGCCTCGTCAGCGAAGATTGAGACATCTACTTGGAGAGAGGACAGTTCGATGAGTGTAGGAAAGCTATTATCCCTGGTCGCCTTGTTGGCCGTAGTGGCGTGCCCGGTTGTGGCACAGGCGGACATTGCTGCCGCGTTGAGTTTGGACGGCGTCACGAACCGCATTGACTTTGTGAATCGGGAAGTGATCGTCCGGAGGGATGGCGACAACTACAACGTCGTTAATCCACTCAGCACTCCGATCCAGGCAGGGGACTTCGTGGTGTCGGCCTTTCGCGGCCAGGATTTGACGGTTCTGGGGAACAGCACTCCGAGCTGGACTGCTGGCACGCAGGTTTCCGCTACCCCGTACTTTTCGGGTTACTCAGTGACTGAAGTGGTCTCGACCTTCGGGGCTGTCGTTTACAAGGCACCCACGTGGGATCCGTTCGGCAAGCTGAACGTGGCCAACGGTGAAACGCTGGCGCTGTTCGATGACGCTAACGACTGGGCTGTGGACGGCGTGACACTTGTCGACGAGTGTGGACAGCGTCACCGATGGTTCTCTGTTCGCGGCTTTCACCCTGAACAGTGGTGGCTATGGCAGCTTCTTTAACTTCACTCCGGTCGAGGGAGCAGGGTCGTTCGGCTTGAACAAGGTGGCGTCCGATGGTGGATCGGCCGACGCGGCTGGGATCACTTTCGAAGCATTCAATCTTGCCATGGGACAGCCCATGACCGATTTGTCAGCGCGTATTTTGGTGCTGCCGAATCAGGAAGGTCCTCTGTCAACGGTCGGCGCCCGACCAGCCCATGGTACTTCGAGAGCTACGGCCCGATGTACGTGCAGGCCGTTCCGGAACCGGGCACCTTGGCACTGTGGGCCGGTTGCCTGGCACTCGGTTTTGTCGCTCTGCGACGTCGCAAGAAGTAAGACGCCGATCGGCGGAATTTCGAAATCATCCAAGCGGTGACCGAAAGGTCACCGCTTTTTTTGCGCGTTGCCAGGTTGGAATTGCCCCGGTCTGTCGCGTAGCGATCAGCGATCCCAGTCGCGGCGCAATCATCAACCAGTGCGATCCGATCGCCCAGCGACCAACCGCCCCGAACGACCATTTGCGGTCGACGACGGATAACCCACGCGGGGCGGAGCACCGCACGCCAACGGCGTGAAATCCCAAAGCCCAGGGTCAGCGACGGTCGCAACGCGTCGGAGCGCAACCCTGGGAAGCGATCACCCCACGAGGCGATACCCCAATGGGGTATTACAGAATCGTGCAACGAGATCGGTGTTTCAAACGTCGTTCAAACACAAATTGCGTGCTGCCGTCAATAGGCTTGAGTCACACGTCTAATCCCAAACATAGCGTTCGTCGATCTCGACGCCATATTTGCGGCAGAGCCGGCGAAATTCCTCTTGGTAGGTCTCATGCCGATGGTGCTCTTCCTGGTTGGCAATGTACGCCTTCAGCGCATCAACGTGCGACGGACTTACGGAAAACGCGCCATATCCGTTTTGCCAGTGGAAATCGTCTAAGGGCTTGGAGCGTGGCTTGACCCATTTCGATGAATCGCGTTTCAGATCTCGGAGAAAATCGGCCACGGTGATCTTGCGAGACAAACGAATTAGCGCCATGCATGTGGTCTTCCACGCCCCACACGATGAGCGAAGGCGAATCCAGGTTTCTGCAGATCCCGACTACGTAAGCGTGCAGCTCTTGCCGCAACTCACGATCCCTTAGAAATGGCTTACGACATTTGGTCGAAAACACGCAGTGGAGATAGATCTGAGCGAGTGATTGAGGCATGGGTATTGCGGCCCGTTACGAATTCCGGTGTATCAGTTGTACGTCGCTGAACCGAGCTCTCACGAGCATCTATCTGGTGAATCACGTTTCAGCGTATTTTGCCCCTCACCCCTCGTCGGAGCTATTGCCGATTTGCGGCGGCGGCATGTTTGAGGGAAGCGGCACCGGTAATTGTCGCACCCCTTCAGGGTGCACCGAGTCCTAACCGCGACGATCCTATTGCCCAGTCGAAGCACCGCGCCCGGTGCGAATGACGGGGGCGATGACAACTGCCCACCCATTTATTACTGTAGAGGGAAGGGTGATCCAGGTTGAGGATTCGCACGAGGCAACTGCCTTTGGATGCCTACCCGTGGTTATCATGTTCGCGACGTTTTGTTCGATCGCGGCGGAATCGATAGAGGACAACGTAATGGCCAACAAATCCAGGAGTACAACTGTCGATGCCAAGTCAACAATCTGAGACCACCTGTTTGGTCACCGGTGGCGCCGGGTTCATTGGTGGGTGTTTTGTGCGGCAACTCGTCGCATCTGGCACTCGTGTTGTGAACCTTGACCTGCTGACCTACGCGGGGAATCTGGATTCGTTGGGTGCGGTCGACGGGGCGTCAAATTACGCCTTCGTTCAGGCCGACATTGGGGACGCCTCGCTCGTGACGCGAGTCCTGCAAGAACACGAACCGACTGCGGTCGTCAATTTCCGCGGCTGAATCGCATGTTGACCGATCCATTGATGGACCTCGTGACTTCGTTCGCACAAATGTGGTCGGAACGTTCGAACTGTTGATGGCGGTGCGTCGGTACTGGGAAGGTCTCAACACGCTACAACGTGATGCGTTTCGATTCCTGCACGTCTCGACCGACGAGGTCTACGGGTCGCTGGGTCCGGACGGTAAGTTCACTGAGCAGACAGCCTATGCCCCAAACTCGCCCTACTCGGCATCCAAGGCCGCCTCGGACCACTTCGTCCGGGCGTTTCATCATACTTATGGTCTTCCCGTGCTGACAACAAACTGCTCCAACAATTACGGACCATATCAGTTTCCCGAGAAGCTGATACCACTCATGATCCTCAACGCTCTGGAAGGGAAACCGCTGCCGGTCTACGGGGATGGACTGAATATCCGCGACTGGCTGTATGTCGGCGACCACTGTCTGGCCATCCGACAAGTGCTCGCCGCCGGTCGGGTTGGCGAAACGTACAATATTGGCGGCGACTGCGAGCGAACCAATATTGATGTCGTGCAGCAGATCTGCGACCTCGTCAACGCGTCGCGCCCCGACCTGCCTCATCGTCCTTGTCGGTCCTTGATCCAGTTCGTACAGGATCGGCCGGGCCATGACCGTCGATATGCCATCGACTGTTCCAAACTCCAGTCGGAACTTGGCTGGAACCCCGAGGAGACGTTTGAGACCGGATTGCAGCGTACGGTCGCCTGGTATCTGGAAAACCCGATCTGGATCGATCGCGTAAAGTCGGGCACATATCGGCGAGAAAGATTGGGATTGGGAAAGAAAGAGAATTAGCATGATGCCCCCTGAGTTGTCCGAGCCTGAGCGTGGCCGAAAGGGGATCATACTGGCCGGTGGTTTGGGAACCAGGCTGTACCCGATGACGCGCGGTATCAGCAAGCAGTTGCTGCCCGTTTATGACAAGCCGATGGCAACTAATTGTACGGCGCCATTTTGCAGCGATGGACGTGCGTAACTCGTGTCTCCGTAACAGTCCCTCGCCACCGGGCTCGTCCCGGTGGTTGCTCGTTTGGTCGACTCTGGTAGCCGAAAAACGAGCCTTGCTGCCGGCCCTCGCCGCCGGAGGCGGCGAGGGCCGGCCGCGCAATCATGGGTGGCCAAGATCGACGGTGAGTTGTCAAACGCTCTACCACCGGGACCAGCCCGGTGGCGATAAAGCCACTGTTAATAAGCCCTTAAGATGATCTCAAAAGTGAAAGTGGCGCTGCCCAACTAACCTCTGTCGGTTCTGCTGGGTGCCGTCAACCGCGTTCAGACGATCGAAGAGCGGCAAGGTTTGAAGATCGCCTGCATCGAAGAAGTCGCCTACCGCAAAGGATTCATCGACGCACAGCAATTGAGCTCCTTGCGCGCGACCTGCATAATCCATACGGTGATTAATCTGCGTCGCATCTTGACGGAACATGAGACGACCTGATCACCGCAGCACGATCGGAGCGCGACGACGTATAGCACGGCCCGGGTCCTACTTTGGACGCTATCAGAGGCTCGGGAAATGTCTGGCTCGTCCCCGCTTCTGCCCCCTCACCCCCCGCCCTCTCCCCCAAATTGTTCGCGATTCTATCAGGAGAAATGGATCGTCTTTCGCGCGGTACGGTGGGAGAGGGGGCCAGAATTGCGGCTTGCGAATATGCCGTCACAGTTTTGCCGTTTTTTATCGCTGGATTGGCAGGCCCGCATGGGAGTGAGTTTATAACCTCGATAGATCGAGAAGAGCCAGGCTCCATTCATCTGCCCACTCGTCGAGCAACTGGCTGAGCGCCTCGTCCAACGCGAGTTCATCCTCAACCTGCCGCAACAAATCCTCATTCACGATCGACGGACTCACGATCGACGGACTCACGATCGGCGGACTCACCATCGGCGGACCACCATCGGCGGACTCACGATCGGCGGACTCACGATCGGCGGACTCACGATCGACGGACTCACGATCGACGGACTCACGATCGACGGACTCACGATCGACGGACTCACGATCGACGGACTCACGATCGACGGACTCACGATCGACGGACTCACGATCGACGGACTCACGATCGGCGGACTCACGATCGACGGACTCACCATCGACGGACTCACCATCGACGGACTCACCATCGACGGACTCACCATCGACGGACTCACCATCGACGGACTTGAGCTGGAAGTAGCGGATTGAATGCTGGTCCAGACGCCGGCCTCACTTGCTCCACGTGCACCGTACACGGCACCACCCACTGCTTCGGGTGCCATGATCAATTTCAACGAATTGAAACGGCCGGTGGGATGGTTGCGAGCGAGGAGCTCGTCGGTGGCGTTCACCATCGCGTCCCGGTTGAAATCATATTCATCCTGCATTACCGCGAGATTGAATCGGCCATGGGGGTGATTGCGGGCGCCGATCTCATCCGAAGCATTGACAAACGTATTGCCCGCGGAATTTCCCGACTCACCAATGGCGTTACCCCAGTAATGGACGTCGGGCGACCCCAGGCCCGTATTGACCGTGGCTTTGACGATTACTTGCAGCCATTGGTTCTGGATCGTTTTGTTCGGCCAGATGATCGTAATGCGATCCGAACCGTCCTTACCTTCCCCGGTGCGCACCGAAATCTGCGCGGCGGTAGCGACGAGCGCCCAATGTGCGGGTGAATCGTCGTTGCCAACACGAAACTCAAAATCATCCTCCGTGATCAAATCCGGGTTGGCCAGACCCGCGACATCAATCATGATGCCGTTAATTCCCGCGGTATAGCTCGTGTAATTCCGGAAAGTCGCTTCCCGGCCCGGCAAGAGCGCCGTCTTGCCCAGATTCGGATTCGCGCCGCTGAGCGGCCAATTCGTCCGGATCCGGCGCGATGGCACCGTCATCCGTCCCCGCGGGTCCACTGTCAAATTTCGAACCGTTGTAGAAGATACGTCGGTCCACAACACCAGTGGACTCTCGGATCGAGACCAACTCCTGCACCGAAAAGGTCTCCTGGTATTCGGTATCGCTGGTCGAGATCTGATGCGTAATGTATGTTTCGTGGTAACCCTCTTCCATCGTGTCTTCGACGGCGGTGACGAGCACGGTTTGTGGCACGTTCCAATTCGTCGTGGTGAAGACCAGATATTTCAGGAGCGGATTCGCGGCATCGACCACCGTCACCTGCCCCTGCAAATGCTCCAGATGAAGCGTTACGTCATGGGTGGGAGGATAGGTTAACACCAGTTGATAGGTATCGGTGATGCCACCCTCGACGACCTCGGTCGCCCCGTCGGTCGGGATGATCATCACGCCGGGATAGTCGTTGTCAATGATGTTCGCGATCACGCGTCGTATGCCGACACTGTCATAGACAGGATCGTTGCTTGAGCTCACGTGCAGAATCGAGCTGCGGTGGAAAATCTCCACCCTCTCATCATCGACCGCGGACACACGTACCGTTTGCGGCACGTTCCAGTTTGTGGGTGTGAACACGAGATAGTCGCGACCAGGATGTGCGTCGTCGACCGCCACCAACTGATTTTCCGTATTGACCAACGTGATGGTCACGTTCGCAGTGGGTGGCTGAGAAAGTGCAATCTGGTAGGTGTCATCCACCCCGATTTCGCTGACCGTCGTCGAACCACCACTCTCGACGATCGTCGCCCCGGGCCCATTCGGGTCGATCAACTGGCTGGCCTCCGGATTCAGGTCGAAATAAATCACGCCTGTTCCTTCAGTGCCCAGATCGCGGAAATCCAATTGGGCCTGCATGATGTATCCGGATTTCCCATCGACGGCAAAGGCCTCGATCCAACCACTGGTCATCAGGTCGAACCCGAACACACCGTCCAGACCGTCCACAATGTCTAACACCAGCCATTGCAGGTCGGTCCACACCAGGTCCGGGCCTTGCTCGAGTAGGAACGCGGACCTCATCAAACAGGAATACCGGTGCAGCGATCGTGCCACCAATGCCACCCACGACCTCATAGCGGGCGAAGTTGGCGTCGAACTCATTCAGCGCACCGTCATTGTTGGTATCGAGCCCGATTTCCTTGGCCAAGAGCGTGGAAAGGACGCTCATCTGAGCCCCGCTGTCGTACAGGAAGTTACCTCCTGCCGCCATGTTGTTATGCACCGCAATGCCGTTAAAAAACGGGACGTCCGCCCACACCGGCGCCTGAGTGCCCTCGATGATCTGCTCTTCCGGCGTCCAGACAAGTCGATTGTCGACCGCCACGCTGTAGCGATAGCCGTTGTCGGGAGGCACTTCATCGCTGAAGTCGAGTCCCATGTACAAGTCAAAGATGTCGATTTCCGTCCAGACACTGAAGTCGAAGGTGGTCACGCGGTCCACCATGGCCGACATCCCGACGATTCCCCACGGGCCCAGGATGCTGATGTCGTCGTTCGGATCGGAGAGGAGGCTGGTGTTGAGCAGCGTGCTGCGCTCACCGTCCGACCCGGCAAAGTCGAAACGATAGGGAGCAGAAATGTCGAACAGCTGCGTGCCGGCCACGCCGAATTCCTCGAACTTCCCGACCGTTTGGTAGATGTGGGGCAGATCGTCCATGTCGTCCACGGCCGTGGCAAATGCCATCGTGCTATTAGCACCCGTATCCAAAAGCCATGTATTGAAAATCGTCGGGCCGACGCTCCCGCTGCCCGCAGCGTCAGTCAACACCTCGACCGCCACGCGCGGTTGATCCCAGGCCACGTTGTCCGAGGTCCCCAAGTCGACATAGGGCGTCTCGGCCAGCGACCAGTCGTCGTCGATGATGCGGACCCGAACATCATCGATCCTGCTTCCGTTATACGCCGGGTCATTGCTGGTCGAGGTATGCGTGATCTTACCGCGATGAGGTCCTTCAACCACCGCGTCGTTAACCGCCGACACCAACACGGATTGCGGTGTGCTCCAATTCTCAACGGTGAAGGTGAGCTGAGATGGGGAAACACTCAATTGCGAGTCGGCGGTCACATCGATGAGGACCGTGTCGGACGGAGCCCCGCGAAGCACCAGGTTGTAAGTATCGGTCGCCCCACCCTCGACGACTTCGGTCGAACCGTGCGTGTGGTTAACGAACACTCCATCTCCACTAATGACGGAACTAATGAAGTCATAGTACTCATACACCACCATTCCACCCCCCGCCGACCCGAACAGAGGCGCCGGAGGCGTGTCGTCTTGCCATTGCAGCGTGAATGTATTAATGCCGAAAATGACCAGGGATCCATTGCCATCTTCCAGAAAGGCCGGGCCACCCGAATCGCCTCCACCCAGGGTCGTCTCAATATCATTGCCCAGCGATTTGCCCGAATCAGGGGCGTCAAAATCGTAGTAGAAAACCTCGCGAGCGCCTCGTTCCTTCGTCATCCGTGTAGTAGTACTCCGCCTCGTTCTGGCCCGATCGCTTGACTGTAAATGACGTGCCCACCGTGTAACCGTCGACGCCGTTACCCGATTCACCGTACCCTACGAGTGTCGGGATCTCATTGTCCAGAAACGGAGCCTCATGCAATGCGTAGATCGGCACGTCAGGGGGCAATTCGCTCGCCAGTTCGACGACCGCCACGTCGTCATTGACCCACGGGTTGTCGAAGCCCGTCCAATCGGGATGCACAAAGAGTGCGTTGCCGACAATCACATACGTGGACGACGTAGCCGAGTCGAGATTGACGTTGAATTCCACATTGGCCGGCTCCACGTCGATGCTGCCATTGTCGTCAGACATCCAGACAATGGGCCGCGGTCAGCACGTGATTAGGGCTGATCGCCGTGGCCGTGCAAATGAACCCATCCGTCGCCGTGTTGACGCGCAGACTGCCCACTCCGGCGAATCGCGAGTCGGGCGTGTTGGGATCGACTCGATTGGCTGGCGAGTCCGGCGGAGTTGCGTTGGGATCGCCGGCGATGATGGCCTTTTGAATGGCATAGACTTCCGAGGTGGGAAGCTGCTTCAGTCGTGGAGTCGGCAACTCCACCGATGCAATGGCCGGGCCGCTGCGCTCCGCTGCCAACAATTGGGACGCATCGTCCAGCCGCTGCTGCAGAGCGTCGGGACCCTGATCCATAGAAGATAAGTTGTCACTGCCACTCAACCAGACCGAAAGCACCACGCGGGGCTCAAGCTGCTCCAGACGAAGATCCCTCAAGCGAAGACGTGCGCACCTTCTTGCGCAGAGTTGGGGTCTACCGAATCGACCAAACAGCCGTCCCATGGCTCGTCTCCGAGAAGTCACACAGAATAGATCGCCACAGATGTAGAATTGCTGGCGGTTAATGTAGATGTGTCGAAGCTTAAGTGTAGACGTTTTCCGCAAATTCTCCCAGCAAGTTCTCCCAGCGAGAAGTGTCGCAACGGAGATGGCCCCATCTCAGATTAACTGGACGATTTTGCTCGCGTGCGATGTCTCGTTCTAATGGGGGACCTACTCTGTGAGTCCATTCTGGGGATCGTCCGGATGGACACGCGGGTGCTGGCTGCCTGCGGGAGGGCCAAATTGACCGTTGCCGCTCGACCGAGAAGAGCTTCGTTTGTCGCAGTTCGTTGACGAACGTGCCTTCTTCACGCGCAAGGCCAGTGGCCTGCCCCATGGCCTTGCTCGAGCTGCTGTTTTGGCCACGACCGCGTAGTGGCTTCGTCACTCCGGATTACTCGCGTGCCGTTAAGCTCGCGTCAGGTGTTGGCGGGTCCTCGCAAGCCTATCAGCTCGCAGGTGCACGCCGGATAGCGACCAGTCGTAGGCCCCCGAGGGTGATCCCCACGGTATGAACGAATGCCACGCAACACCACGCCCCCAGCACGGGGTATTTGCATCTTAGCCGAGAGAATTTACCTCATTAAACCGACCGAAAACAGTTGCATTAGAATATCGGGCCAAATAAACTGTAGGGACCGCACCGGTTCTATGTCTTGGGGTAGGTTGGCAACTTGGCCGCACATCGTTCGAGCAGTCTTAGATTAATTGGCCATTGTTGTTGGTGAGTGGTGTTTTGAATTGACTCGTCTGTCCGACACCGATGCTGAGGAGTTGGGTTCATGAAAAGGTATATTCTGCCGTGCCTGCTGGCGTGTTTCTTATTTGTTTCTCCGGCTCACGCCGGTGTCATAAACATATTTGCGGGTGATCACCAACTGCTTCCTGACACGCCCGATCAAGTGATTGAAGTTTGGGTAGAGGGAGATGGAGCGGTTGAAGGTGCGAATTTCAGTGTCCAGATTGGAGTGGGGTTGACTGACCAAGTTCCCTCAATTGTCGATGTTGACTTGACGGGTGCTGGCACAATATTCGGCTCTTCCAATTCAAGCCAAGGTGGTGGCGGACTCGGGGATTTTGGCTACGCAGGGGCTTGGGAAGGAAATGTGAGAATTGAACGGGACACTGACCCCCCGACAGTCACACCGGCGAGTCCGACTGGCTCTCTCTTCGCGAGAATAACGATCAACACTCAAGGCTGGCTGACTCCGCAATCTTTCCCTTTGTACCTATTGAAAGAAGACGAATCAATCAAGACCGATTTTGCGGGATGGGAATCGGACGTAAACAAAACGAACGTCTTCAATGGGTCGGTGACTCTTGTACCTGAACCATCTTCATTGGCCCTGCTTTTTGCAGGCCTTGCTAGTCTCGGCGTGGTCGTGGTTCTACGCCGCCGCAAGATTCGCTGACGAGTGAAGAGAACCTCGAATCACGAAGTACCCAAGCCCGCGCGTAGCTCGAAATACCCAAGTCCGAGAGAGTCGCTTTGGTTCTCTCGGACGGTTTTTGTTGCGTGATTCGTCCGCGTCCGGCACAGGCGTGCTGGGCGCACGGAGCAGGCGAAGGGTGTGTTCAGCGCACCACTCGCGCGCCAGAGCGCACCAGATTGAGCGTCGAAGTCGCATCACGGTTCGCGAGGGGATTGTGTAATCGCGGCCGCCCCATTGGGCGGCAGTAATCACCGCACACGTCGTGTGCGTAGCCATCTCCCCCACCACCCCCGGCGCATCGCCCATCGATCAAGCGCCCGTGCGCATCTCCCACCGATCATCCACACCGTGCGTATCGCTCATAAATCAACCGCCCGGAACGGGCGCGCTAAACAAGTTTCAGGGTACAGCGAGGTCGCCGTCAGGCGACCGAGTCGCACCCTGGGGAACGCCCGCAAAACAACGTTTCAGCCCCAACGGGCCGCGCTTGACTCGGCGGCCGCCGCCAGAGATGGACCTGCTTGGGATTGGTCTACGCCCGCCAAAAATCAAGACGAACTAAGCTCCATTCGTCGAGCAACTGGCCCAAGGCCTCGTCTAAGGCGACGAGGTCGTCACTGTTTCCTCGTGGCCAATCCTCACTCCCACTCAACACACTCCCACTCAACACACTCCCACTCAACACACTCCCACTCAACACACTCCCACTCAACACACTCCCACTCAACACACTCCCACTCAACACATTCCCATTCAAACAGACTCCTACGCAAAACACTCCCATTCAACTGACTACCACTCGATTTATCTGAGTTGGAAGGACTGAACAAAATACCGGCTTCACCTGCACCCACACTCGATCCATCAGGTGCCATAAACATGGGCGCGACAAACAGCTGCAGCGAATTGAAGCGGCCAGCGGGATGGTTGCGGCTGATCAACTCATCCGTCGCATTCACAAACCTATCGCGGTTGTAGTCAAACTGGTCGTACACAGATGCGAGCGTGAAACGGCCATGCGGGTTGTTTCGAGCACCAATCTCGTCCGTGGCGTTCACAAATGTATAGGTCGGCGAATCCCCCGATTCACCGATGGCATTACCCCAATAATGCACCTCCGCGACTTCCAAGCCTGTGTTCAGAGTTGCTTTGAGGGTTACTTGTAACCATTGCTGCTCAATCGCATTGTCCGGCCAAATGACCGTTATCCGATCCGATCCCCCCACTCCCTCACCTTCGCGAACCGTGATGATGCTGGGGACGGGCAGCCGGGAGCCAGTTCGCCGGTTCATCGTCATTACCCGCGAAGAAAGCGAAATCGTCCACGCCAATCTCCTGAGGCGCGGCCAGGTTCGCGACATCCACCATGATTCCATTGATTCCACGGTCGTAGCTGGTGTAGTTCTGGAAGGTTGCCATCTGGCCGGGCAGCAGAGCGGTTTTGCCCATGTGGGGATCTTGCCCATGAATCTCCAACTGGTGCGGACTGATGGCAATCGCCTGATCGTCGGCTTCGCCGGCAGCCGGCGTCACTGCGTCCCATCGCGAGTTGTTATAGAAGATGTTCCGATCCACGACGGCGGTGGTCGGCGTGAATCCTACGCCGTCGTACCACAACGTGAACCCCGCACCCCAGGTGTCCGCGTGAAATTCGATGGACGCGATGTGGTCCATTTGAACCGACCCGTGTCGAATCGGCGCCAGCCGTCGAGCGTCGACTGCGAAGCGTCGAGAGGCACCTCGTAGGTCTGCCACTGGTTAAGGGCTTCGTTCAACAGATCCGCTCGATTTCCGGCACCATCGTAGTAGCGAAAGTCGGCGAAGTCCCCGTCGCCATCGCAGAGGCGTATCCACGGACTGTTCTCCTGAAATGGCCCGGGTTGCTGTTCTCGGCATAAACACTGAAGTGCAGACTGCCGGCCTGCGACAGGTCCCAGTCCGCAGCGTATTGGGGCGGGTATCGCAAGGCCGTGTCAAAGCCTCCCGTCGTTTCAAATCGGATCGAGGCATTGCCGTGCAAGCGACGAGCCGTGTCGTCCGAAACACCTGCTGTTGCGTCCATCGCCCACGCCGTCCACTGTGCCGCATTTTCCTCGGCCAGATCGTGTTCGGATAGCGCTGCTGGCCGGGACATTCACCTCGAAAGTACCCAACTCAATCAGCATATCGCGGAGTTGCCAAAGATGTCACGCACCTCTGAGACCGGATCGCCAGGTGTAGGTCCCGTTGTCCGCATCGTCCCAGTAGCCACCGGGAGGAATGAACCAATAGGTTCCCGTGCGCGACGGACCGTCAAGATGGCTGCTGACGTCGTAGAATGTGGCTTCCGTCTCCATCCGACCGGTCCAGTAACGACAATGTCGCCTGTACCGAGTGAGCTGGTGTCGATGCCGCTGGAATCCTCGAAATCAACATCCAGAAAATGGGAGGTCGATCCGGTCGTCGTATATCGGCGAGAACGCGTCGTGGCGGTCGGCGGCTCGTTATCTGTGGAGACGCGCCAGCAACTGCCATTCGTTGATGTGCACATAGTCGTCACCGTACAGCCTGGTCGCCGTCAGTTTGACGACGGACGCCGTTACGGGTGACGCCAAGCATGACCGTGCTGAATACTGATCCACGGCAGTGCCCGTCGTGGCAACCGCTGCTGCCAACTGCCGGAACGACTATCCATATCCGCCTGATTGTCGGCTGTCTCCACTTCCCATCGAATGCCGGATCACCGCTTGCGTGACTGAAATAGGTGCTGAAGCCTCGCATTGTCTGCGGGGGAAGTGAAATCCAGCTGGACCACGGCTGGGTTCATGTTTGGTGTGCGGACCAGGGTGCCGGGATTACCGTCAAAAGATTGGAGAGCGGACCAATGTCAAATTCCGTGTGCGTGATCACGACCTCTCCTGCGCTCCGCTGCCGCGTTCACATTGATCGCCGAAGGGTCGTCGGATCGCAACACGGAAGTACCCCACTTCACCTGCGGGGAAGGCATTCTGGATACGTGTCGAGAACCTGTCCGGTTGAAGCACTGAGCCGGTAGATGCCATTGTCGGCTAGATCCCATGAACCACCGGGTGGCGAAATCTGGTAGACGACCGTTCTGGCAGTTCCCGCCGTCGTGGCTTCCTCGACGCCCACGTCCACCGGCGTGGCAGCTACGTCAAAACCACCAGGCCCCACCACGCGCAGTCGCCGTCGTCGATCGTGTCCGGATCGATCCCCGTCTGGTCGTAGTAGCGGACGGTAAACTGGTACGGATCCCCGCCAGGCGACTTCACGATCGGCCCGGAACCGAAAGCATCTTCACTGCGCGGAAGTCCCGTTCCTGCCTCATAGCTGTTGAAGTCCCAGATGTACTTGTACCAGTTGGCCATGCGCCCATCCGCCGCCGTTCCCGCGTTGTTTGGCATCAAGGCGAAGTACCAGTTGAGATAGTCACGATGATAGTCCGGCGGATCACCAAACGCCCAAGAGTCGCGTCCCACGGTTTCCGTCACTGCCGGTCAGGTTCGGATAGTTCGCGAAATCCCAGGCCATCGATTGCACGGTTCGTTCATCACCGTAGTCATAGTGTCCGTCCGCATTGGCTGGGACATGCACACTGCCCACTCCATACGGCCCCGTGACCGTATCCAGATAGTTGGACGAGAACTTGTCCCAGGCGGTAACCGGGTTGGCCAGGTTCCAGGACCCGAAAGGCTCGTTGACCGTGGTTTTCCGTCCGGTGACCCAGGTTATGCACCATCTCGGCCACGCCTCGCTCGTAATTGAACCCGTAGCCCGCAATGGCACGGTCGAATCCGACGTCTGCGAACGACGGACCGTTGATGAAGAAGGAGTTGGGGCCGGCCATCCATGCCTCTCCCAGCAGGTCGAAATAGTGATCGCCAAACATCCAGATCTCATCGACCTGCCCGGAATTCACCAAAGGAACAAGTTCTTGAGAGTCGGCAATCGCGTAGAAGTCCGTTCCGGCGTCATCCCAACCCGATCCCGCTCGTCGGTTGGCCACGTATTCGTCCGGATTGTAGCGAAAACCGTCGGTGAAGATCGGGAATTCATTCAGTTCACGCCACTCGACAACCTGAACGTCCACGGCACCGCCGGTGAACCATTCAAGGTCTCGCTCGAAATCGCGCCAGCTGTCGCGGGTCGGACCAGTTGAAGACCTCGTGCATCGGCTTGTTCTGCTCGGAAGGAACGAGCGGATCATAAGTTCAGCACAAGCACCTTGGTCATCTGCTGCGGATTCTCGAGGATGCCACGAATTGTCGAGGAATATAGGACGAGCCGTCGAGCGAAAACGTGTTGTCGCCTCCTAGTTCGTAGTACTGGATGCGAATGGGATAGGTGCCCTCCGGCAGGCCCGGCGTCCGTTCGCCGGACGTGGCGGCGTGGCCCTGCCCCCAACCATTGTCAAACAGCTCTTGATCCTCGAAGACTCCGTCTTGGTTCAGGTCGATCCACATGCGACTGCCGTCGTCACTCTCGGTTGCCAGTCGTTGCTCCCGCCCGTCACCCGCAAGTATCCGTCCCATTGGACCGAGAATTCGTCCCAGTTGTCTGCCGTTCCGTGGGTGATTCCGACCGACACCGGGTCGCCCCAAGGTTGCCGTCGTGAAGTCCAGGTCAACGTCCAGCCGCGTTCCGTTATCGTCTGGCTCACACGCCAATCGTCCTGCGCCGTATACTCGTCCAGAGACTGGTCCACGTAGCGTCCACCAACCCAGACTCCGAGGTCGGGTCCGCATACAGTTCGATGCCCAAGATGGCGGCCAGCAAGCAACGACGTTCAAGCAGCTCGAGTGCCAGCCTTCGCCGGTCACCGCCCGCGCAACGTCCGTGCCTCTTGTTGGTGTTTCGCCGAACCGCTTTGCGCCCTGCCATCGTGTAACTCCTGATCAACGAGTGTGTGGTTGTCTTCGTGGAAGCGTGGCGTCTCGGCGAGACGGCCCGCCCCAGTAATCACCAACCGTGATTGTCGGAAGTTGTAATGGCGTGAATCAACACCACTTGCGCAGGGGACAAAGCCCCATTCTGGAGGAATCTTACCCGGGGCGTCGCCCATTGATCAATTGACCCGAACGGGCACCTATTCATCAACCGCCCCGAACGGGGCGCGCTAAACAAGCCCAGGGCGAAGCACGGTCACCGTCAAGCAACCAGCGCAGCCCTGGGTTACGTCTGCCATAGAAAACGGAAATACCTCTTGCGGTATATGCGAGTGCATCCACTCTGGCCCCGCTCTCCCCCGAATCGTTGGCGAAGGACGATCCATTTCTCTTGACAGAATCGCGAACTATTTGGGGGAGAGGGGGCCAGAATTGCTGCATACGAATCTACCGTTGCCGCCCTACGTCACTCATACGGAAGGCGGTAGAATCAGCCGCAGAGAATTAAAGCGGCCGGCCGGATGATTAGCACAAGAAGTTCGTCGGTGGCGTTCACTAACATATCCCGGTTGAAATCGTACTGGTCCTCTAATGCCGCGGGAGTGAAACGGCCATGGGGGTTGTTGCGGGCCCCGATCTCGTCGGTGGCATTGACAAACGTATCGACCGTGGAATTTCCCGACTCGCCAATGGCGTTACCCCAGTAATGGACGTCCGGCGACAGGAGCCCCGTGTTGATTGTCGCCTTGACGGTTACCTGCAACCATTGATTCTGGATCGCGTTGTCCGGCCAGATGATTGAAATGCGATCCGATCCGTCTTTACCTTCCCCGGGGCGTACCGCGGCCTTAGCAGCGGCGGTCAAAAGTGCCCAATCTGCCGGTAAATCGTCGTTGCCAACGCGAAACTCAAAATCCTCTGGCGTGATCGCATCCGGATCGGCCAGACCCGCGACATCGATCATGATCCCGTTGATTCCCGCGCTGTAGCTCGTGTAGTTACTGAAAGTCGCTTTCTGGCCCGGCAGAGAGCGCCGTCTTGCCAAGATTCGGATTCGCGCCCAAAGCGGCCAATTCGTCCGGGTCCGGTGCGATAGCATCGTCATCGGTCCCCACACCTCCACCATCAAACCCATCGAATTCGGAACCGTTATAGAAGATACGTCGGTCTACGACTTCCGCCGGGTTAACAATGGAGTCAATGAAATCCACGTAGGCGGCAATCACCATCCCACCGCCACCCGATCCGAAGTAAGGGGCCGTAGGCGAACTCGGTGAGAACTGCGTCGTGTACGTATTGATACCGAAGAGTTTGAAGCCGCCATTGCCGTCCTCGATGAACGACGGCCCGCCCGAATCACCGCTGCCCAGCGTGGTCTCGCGATCATTGCCGAGCGAATCGGGTGAATCGGGAAAGTCAAAATCAAACTGAAACGTCTCGCGAGCTCCGCTCCCTTCATCGTCCGTGAAGAAGTAGTCAATGTCGTTCATTCCCCAACGCTTGACCGTGGACGACGTGCTGGTCGTATAACCGTCGATACCATTGCCAGACCGCCCGTAGCCGACAAAGTATGCCGTAACCACATCATCGAACGGCACATCATTCAGCGCATAGATCGGCACGTCGCTCGGGAATTCACTCGACAATTCGACGATCGCCACATCGTCGTTGATCGACGGGTTGTTAAAGCCCGTCCAATCGGGGTGCAAGTACAACGCGCTGCCGATAATCGAATAGGTTGATGTGGACCCCGACATGTTCACATTGAACGTGACGTGCGGCACCCGTCGATGTCCACCATGCCGTCCCGATTCGAATCCAGGCAATGGGCGGCGGTCACCACGTGGGTCGGGCTGATTGCCGTAGCCGTGCAAGTGGAAGTTGACGATCCTCTCTTGATCCGAAGACTGCCGACTCCGGCAAAATCGGAATCGGGCGTGTTGGGATCCACGCGATTCGAGGGCGAATCGGGCGGCGTCCCGTCCGGATCACCCGCCACAATCACCGGTTCTATCTTGTAGAGATCCGCGGGAGGATATTGTCTCAGCAAAGAACCAGGTAACTGCCGGGGCTGGTCCCTCGATGGGGACGACTGTGATGGGTAAGACTGTGCGGTCTGAATCTGCGCCGCGGAGGATGGTGTTAAGTCAGACAGACTCACGCTCGACGGCAGCGGTATCGAGTCGATCGACGCTCCGCCCGAGTCGTCGCCCAACAGTAGTGACAGTACCAATCGTGGTTCCAAGTGTTCGAGGCGCAGCTTGCGCGAACGAGCGTGCAGCATCGACTGCCTGCACGCACCGGAACTTTTCTTGCGACGAGAACGTCGTCCCATGAACACTGCCTCCGTGACTCCAAAAGGAACTGCACCAGGTGGCTGACCGTGGCTGCGGCATCCTGCCGCAGTCCGGCGGCTGGAAGCCGCCGCCACGAACCTCACCACTAGTATAGTGCCCTTGGAACAATTTTTCAGCGGCAAAGATACAGGCTTTCCGTCGGCACGCCCGGCAGGCAAGTTCGCCCGCCCCACCATGGATGCCACTCCATTGGACGTCCGGACTTCCACAGATTTTGGGGGGAAAGCAGGTTCTCGGGTGGAGAACGCACTACGCCGCAGCACTGGGTGGTCGTGCCACTGTGTGCCCAGACGCGTGTTAATTACACAGGCAACCGATCACTACACGAAATCGTCCCAACTCATCGCCACATTGGGCACGCAGTGTGAAGCGGGTACTGGGTGGTCGTGCCACTGTGTGCCCAGACGCGTGTTAATTACACAGGCAACCGATCACCACACGAAATCGTCCCAACTCATCGCCACATTGGGCACGCAGTGTGAAGCGGGTACTGGGTGGTCGTGCCACTGTGTGCCCAGACGCGTGTTAATTACACAGGCAACCGATCACCACACGAAATCGTGCCAACTCATCGCCACATTGGGCACGCAGTGTGAAGCGGGTACTGGGTGGTCGTGCCACTGTGTGCCCAGACGCGTGTTAATTACACAGGCAACCGATCACTACACGAAATCGTCCCAACTCATCGCCACATTGGGCACGCAGTGTGAAGCGGGTACTGGGTGGTCGTGCCACTGTGTGCCCAGACGCGTGTTAATTACACAGGCAACCGATCACTACACGAAATCGTCCCAACTCATCGCCACATTGGGCACGCAGTGTGAAGCGGGTGCCGACGTTCCACCGCGCAGCGTGGCACAGACTCATCTGACGCCGCGGCACTGCTTGAGTCGGGTGGTCCGCGGAATCAACATCACAGGCTATGTAGAGTCGTCGGCAATGGATACTCTCCGGGATCAAGCAGTGGCACAGACTCATCTGACGCCGCGGCACTGCTTGAGTCGAGTGGTCCGCGGAATCAACATCACAGGCTATGTAGAGTCGTCGGCAATGGATACTCTCCGGGATCAAGCAGTGGCACAGACTCATCTGACGCCGCGGCACTGCTTGAGTCGGGTGGTCCGCGGAATCACCGGCACAGGCTATGTAGAGTCGTCGGCAATGGATACTGGGCCGGATCAAGCAGTGGCACAGACTCGTTTGACGATTCAGCAGAGCTGGGTCGCTAACGGCGGATGCTGATAGTAGGCGTCCAGGGCATGGGCCGATTGGATACCGAGCCGATAAGGATAGTAACCTGCGTCGGCAAGACGTTCGAAGGCCGTCTTGTAGCAGGCCGCGGCCCGTTCGGACTCGCCGGATACCGTGCGATCGTAACCGATACTCAGTACGGCGACCCCGGCGCGCTCGGTGATCGCTGTAATCGTGACCAGCATCTCGAACTGGAATTCATCCCATACCGGCTGGACGATGTCGAGCACGCGACGCGCATGACTCGCTTCGAGTGGGAAGACGGGCGACAGCCAGATGCAGCCACTCTCGGCCGGATCCGAGCCGTCCGGAACACTCTCGTGCCGCGTGCGCCAGAAAACGCCACTCAGATGTTCGCCGGTCGGATTCCCCTCCAACAACCGGTATACCGACTCGGCGCTACTGACCATCTCGTCCAGAATCTGGCCATACCTGGTCGTGCCCAGGGCGCGCGTCAATCGGCGCGCCCAGCGGAACTTCCGCGGACCGAAAATGTGCACGTGAGTCATTCGACCCAACCGTCGCCGGATCGCCTTGCGCGCGGCGGCCACCTGGGCTCGGGTACCATATAGTCCACCCATCACATTCCACGCCCCAATCCCACCCTCACGTCGCAGTTGCTGCCGCACGGCGTCCGGCAGCGGTGTGCGACCGCCGGTCAAATCCCACGGGTAGCGACGCCGCGCCGAGAGCACTCGCAAGTCGTTGGCCATGTGCACTGTTCCCTGCACCACCCCGGCCAGCCGCAGCTCGCGAATCGCGTCCACCACCGACTCAATATCCGAATCACGCGGCAATTTGAAGGCAAAACCTTCGATCGACTCCGGCCGCGGCATCAGCCAGATGCCCATCTTCGTCACGATCCCGTGATCTGACTGGCTGAAGAGCCCGTCCACGAACGGCCCCAAACCCCACGGGAATACCCGCGTGGCATGAGCGCCGCGGAGTCCCCCATAACCGGTTTGGACCACCCGACCGTCCCGCAACACGACTTCCATTCCCGATGTGTGAGTGAAGTGGTTCCCGTACGGAGTGTGCCCGAAACCGCGTTGGAGCGTATTGCCCACGATGCTCGCCTCCGGGCCGGCTCCCGTCACATCCAGTATCAGTGGCAGATCATGGTCACACAGGTACTGATACATCTGCTGCTGCGAGACACCCGGTTCGATCACGGCATAAGCCAGCTGCGTGTTCACTTCGACAATTCGATTCATCCGCCGAAGGTCCACAATCACGTACCCGTCATCTGGCGCACAGGCGGCGCCATAGCCCCAGTTCTTGCCGCCGCTGATCGGATGTAGCGGTATATCGTGCCGATAAGCGAACTCGCAGATGCGCCGCACGTCCGCCGTGCAGCCAGGACGAACCACCGCCGCAGGCGTCGTGCCCTGCGGCAGGGCCGTTCGCGAATAAGTGGCCAACGTCTTGGCATCGGCCCGCACGTGCTCGGCCCCGAACATCTCGGTCCACGCAGTGAGAGCCGTCGATAAAGCTTCATCCGTTCTGGTCAGTTGTGTAGCCATCGGGTCGGTCCCGCAGGTTGATGTCGGATGCTCAACTGGTGACAGGCGAGTACGGTGCATTTGTCTTCGTCTGGGAGATTATTAGTTCGACTGTTTGATTTCGCAGACAAGACCCCGTCCAGCTCGTCTGGACGGTGAATCTGACTGATCAGCCACAGCCACGAGCCCCTCTCCCTCTTCCCTTTCTCACCCACCGCACAAGGCGGTGGGAGTCAAAGTCAAGCAGTCGAGTTTGTCATGTGATTAATAACTCATCGACCGTTATTGAACATTGTCAATTCGGCCGGGTTGCCGGGGGAGTGTTCGGGGGGGAGGCGTGGATCACGACGTCAACGCGCAGACCGATGACCAACGGCGAGTTGTCCTGCGGGTCGAGGTCGATCCAGACTTCACGAGTCTTGGTGTCATATTGTTCGTCGGGAGCATTCGAAAACTGGTGTTTGTGGTTCATGCGTGGACTGAGACGGGTCACGGTGCCTCGAAACACCTGGCCCGGCACGCCATCGGCCGTCACACTGGCCGTCATACCGATGCCTACTCGAGGCGCATCGTACTCTTCCACGAACGCCCGCACGCGGTGCCGGCTGGTGTCGGCCAGGACGATCGCTGGCTGCGTGGCGTCGGGGCCGGTCAGCTCGCCCACCTCCGTGTTCACCATCAGGATCAAGCCAGCCGAGGGAGTGACAAGCTTGGTGCGATCAAGTTGCAGTTGGGCAGCTTCGAGATTCGCTTGTGCCGCGTCCACGGCCGCCTGAGCCATGGCCACCTCGTCCTGGCGGGCCGGAGCTTTCAGCAGTTCATCGCGAGCCTGCGCGGCCTCGACCGCCGCCTCGAGTGCCATGACGTCCATTCGATGGTCGTCCGCCTCCTGCTCGGTGACGGCGTTCTGGGATCGCAGCTGCCGGATCCGATTCCAATTCAATCGTGCTCGTTCCAGCTCGGCCTGTTTGGCGTGCAGCAGCGCGGTGGCTTCTTTGCGCTCTTCCGACTGAGCGCCGTTGACCAATCGCTGCAGTTTGGCCTGGGCCAGCTGCAACTGCGCACGGGCCGACGCCACCTTGTGCACATATTCTCGATCGTCCAGCTGAAGCAACACGTCACCTGCCGCCACTGGCGAGGACTCGGCAATCTGCAGTTTTGCCACGCGACCATGCAGTTGCGGAAGCAGTTCGAGCTCTTCGCTCGCTCCCTCCACGCGGCCATTGGCAAAAATATCGGTGGGACCGGTCGGCACTGCCTGACGCGCCGGCTGGATGCGTGATTGAGTATCGATCGCCAGCCCCAGGAAGACAATCGAACCGACCGCGATCATGCTGATAATGTACTTGACCATGTGAGTTTGAAGCGTGAAGTGTTGGATTGCGTTAAGTTAGGTTAGGTTAGGTTAAGTCAGGTTAGTGCCTTAGGAATCAGGGAAAAATAACTTCCAGATTCTCTAACCCCTCACCCTACCCTCTCCCCACAGGGGCGAGGGTACAAGGTGAAGTTATTTTTCCCTGATTCCTTAGCCGGTAACATGCGCGCATGTTTGTGACTGCGGCATCCTGCCGCGAAACTCTACGCTGTACCTACGAATGCTGTGTGAGGACTCCTTTTTCCAGGTGGCAGATACGATCTGCGTATTTGAAAATCCGCTGATCGTGCGTCACGACGATGGCGGTCTTGTTGTATTGAGCAATCAGATCGTGCAGCAGTCGCATGATCTCGTTGCCGGTCGTGGCGTCGAGCGACGCGGTCGGCTCGTCGGCCAGGATGATCTGCGGATCGGCCGCCAGCGCGCGTGCCATGGCCACTCGCTGGCACTGCCCGGCACTCAAATTCCGCGGCTTGGCATGCAGGTGCTCACTCAAGCCTACCGCGTCCAACAACGATCGCACTCGCTGGTAGGATGCGTGCAGCGGTTTGCCCTGCAACTGCAGCGGGACCATGACGTTCTCCAGCACCGAAAGGCCCCGGATCAATTGGAATCGCTGAAAGACGAATCCGATCACGTCCCGCCGCAATCGGATTCGTGCCTGGTCGCTCAGACTACTTAGGTCCCAGCCCAGGATGTTCAACGTCCCCTCGTCAGGGGTCAGGATGCATCCCAAGATCGATAACAGCGTCGATTTGCCGCTACCCGAAGGGCCGACGAAAAACACGCACTGCCCGCGCTCGATGTCGAGGTCCACCCCCGAAAGCACTGCGGTAACCGACGACCCGCGTCGATACGATTTGCGCAACGCCCGAGCGTGAATGATCGTGTCGGTCATCGTGTTCTTCGCAAGGCCAGGCATATCGGGTGCTCGGGATGTTGGCTATTCGGTGACTACTGCAATACCATGACAGGGTCGACTTTCCGGATCCGCAGGTAGGGGAGCAGCGAGGAGATGAGGCAAATCAGCACGACCATCACGCAACTGCCCAGCGATAGCCACCAGGGGACCACGATCGGCGCTTTGGGAGTGCTGCAATAACGAGCGATCAACTGCACCAGCAACAGGCCGATTAGGGATCCGATAACGGCCAACACGATCGCCTGCGACAAGAGCAGATTGAAGATCTGAGCTTCATTCGCTCCGATCGCCTTCAGCGTTCCATACTCCGGCAAGCGGTCGAGTACCAGCGCGTAAAGCGTCTGGGCAACCATGACCAGTCCCACGAACAGCCCCAGAAGCGTGGCGGCACCGAAGCTGATTCCCAGCCCGGTGCGGGTCATCCAGAAGTTGACCGAGATGCGACTGTATTTCTCCTTCGGAAACGCCTCCACACCAGGAAGTCGTTGCTTGATCGCCGCACACACCTGCTCTGTATCTGCCTGCGGATCCAGCTGCACCAGGATGTACGAACAACTATCGGGAAACTTGCGCAAATAGTCCAACGCCCGTTCGTACGTGGTGAACACGTACGGCGTGACGAGGAAATTCATGATCCCTTGCGTCTGAGCCACCACACGCGCGCGCCTCCGTCCCACTTCGCGCAGTTCGCCCACGACCGGGTAGTCCAGCTTGTCGGACTCGCACAAATCCACCACGATCCCGTCGTTCTGCAGGATCGCGGACGGAGTGCCGTCGGCATAGTTCCAGGGGTCGCCGAGCCGGCTGGCACGCTCCACGCCCACGACCAACACATTCTCAAAACCGCCTCCCGGCAGCGTCATTTCCGTGAAGCCCAACAGGTACGGCTCGGCCGCCTTCACTCCGGCTACCGCCCGCACGCGATGCACCCAGCGGCGAGGGATATCGCGGGGGAAATCCACGTTGTGGATCTTGCGGTGCCCCACCCAGATATCCGCCTGGCCATAATCGACCAGCATGCCCGCCTTCTTGATCAGTCCCAAGAACAGACCGCCTTGCACGTCGACCAACACGATCGAGAACACGACACCAACCAGTGCGGTGAACAATTTGCCTCGATCGGCGATCAGGGTTCTCAGGGCAATACGCCACATGGCACGTACACTCAGGTTCAATGTTCCCCGGCGCTATCGAGCCGGGTTCCGTTCTGGTCCGGACCCGCATTTCGGAATTCGTCGTCGGGCGTGCGAGTAAGGACCAACGCGACAAGCGAAGCTCAAAAAGCCATCTCGCAGGTCGCACATCATTTACCACATCTCGGACCACGCGCGCAGACGACCCGCGGCTAGAAAAATGTAGGTTACGCTTTAGGGTGCGATTATGAGCAACGTGCCGAGATTGCCGCGATACGCACCGCAGCGGTTGGCAACGATGTGAAGGATTTTTCAGCCATTATGTTCGGAGGTTTCACGGTTCTCTACGCCAACGGCGCTAAACCCCAAAGCCCAGAATGTTCGGCGGTTTCACGGTTCTCGACGCCAACGGCGTCACATCCCAAAGCCAGACAAGGCGATACCCCAACGGGGTATTACAGAATCGTGCCACGACATTGTCGGTTCAAACGTCATCCGAACACACACCGCGACGTGTCGCACCCCTTCAGGGTGCATCGGCTTTCATGGCGACGCGTCCCCAGGCGCGCGGCGAAGCGCCGCCCTGGGTTACGTCTGCCATGGAAAACGGACATACCTTTTACGGTATATTCGCAGGCAGCAATTCTGGCCCCCTCTCCCCCGAATTGTTCGCGCGAACGACGATCCATTTCTGTTGATGGAATCGCGAACTATTTGGGGGAGAGGGCGGGGGGTGAGGGGGCTGAAGCGGCGGCGAGCCGGCCATTTCCCGCGCCTCAGTTAGCGTTCAAAGTAGGACCAGGGACGGGACTCATAACACACCGCCAGAACCCGAAAACAACCGCCCACGCTCGTCTGGGCTTCGGGATACCACCGCGTTGCGGTGAGAACGGCAAAAACGGACACGCCATTACGCGGCGTGGGGCAGGACTACCGGAGCAGCGCTCTGGGAGAGGTACGAGTGATCGGCGGGCGAGATCCGCGGCCGCTGGAATTCGAATGCCGAAATGGGCGGGTCGCTGTACCAACGGTACACGTCCGAGGCCACCATTTCATCCACACTCTGCAAATCAATGCGGCAGGCAATCGCGGGTTGGCCCCGGACCAGGTGATACGGCCGACACGGGCCCAATCGATGGATGCGGAACCAGCGTTCATAAAACCGCACGTGGCGAGGATGCACGGCCAGCAACAGATCGTCAAAACGGCGCCACTGAGCGAACTGGTACATGAAGCGTGTCAACGCAAAGAACGTCCCGTTACGTGGCGCCTCTCTGTCGGGCTTGATAGCCAGGCAAGTCAGTTCAGCCAAAGATCGATTCTGACAACGCAGATGCTCCACCTCCTGCGGATAAATCGATTCCAGCTGCAAGCCCGCAAAACTGTCCCCCACCACGGTCACGGTCCCCACCGTCTCGCCACGATACATGGTTCTGATCGTGCGACTCGAGGGCAAACCAAAAGTGTCGTGATAAACGAGCCCGGCAGGATTAGGTGGCACGAATCCGCGATCCAAGTACCGCCGGTAAACCAGTTGATAGGCACTGACGAGATCCTGTCGCCGAGTGGCAATCCGTGTCACATACGGCGCCAAAACACGCTCGATTCTGCGTTGGAATGCTCCCGACACGTTGGCGTCCTCGACAAATGTCGGTTCCTTGAATGCTCTGCCCCCGCATGCATGAGCGGTAATTCCACGACGGTCACGAACTGTGTGCCTTTTCGTTTGGCACAATGGCAGCCGAAAACGCTTGCCCCGCAATGATGCTAGCTTCACGATGACCGCCGCTGCTTTTTTCGTTATCGAATGCAGCTGGGATGAACGTGAGCGTATTGTACTAACGTCTGATTGGGTAAGGATAAACGACCAGTGATCAGTTGGCGGGCAACGGTACGCATTGACGCCTGATGAGTCAAGATTGGTTTGAGGGTGGACCCACAGTTCTTTCATTCGACGTTGGACGTCGAATGGGGAGGCATCTCTTTTGGGGCAGGCACTAAACCGAAGACAGCGCCGGGACGAGCGTCTCTTGCGCGGGACCGCACGCGGCGACAATGGGGGGTGCAGCAAGTGGTGGAGTATCGAAGGTGCGGTCCACCATGCGGGCGAGTACTTTGCGTTCCAAGGGGCCCATGTAACTGGGCCGCAGTTGATCCTCGGGCAGCCACTCGCCGAAGAACCGCTTGTAGCACGCTGGTGGCTCACGATCGACTCGTTCGAAATCCAGGCAGAGCGCCACGGCCGGCTTGTTCATCACATGGGGACATTCCAATACGCCGCCACACATCACCTGGAACCCGAGGAAGCGGATGTAAAAGGCCGAATGTTTAGGATGACAGACGACCAGCAGCTGGTCGTATCCCTGACGGCGGGCAAACTGAGCCAACACGCGGCTGAGCCCGCAGAAGACGGTTAAGAAATCCCTCCGACTGCCGCGCCGATCCGCCAGGCAGGACACTTCGCTGATGGCCAGCCCCTGCGACCTGCGACGCGCCAATTCCGCGCCGTATATCGACTCCATCGGCAGTCCCAACGCGTTATCACCAACCAGACTCAGCGTCGAGATGACGTCACCCTGGTAACGAGCCACAAAGACGTGGGTCGTTGGCAGCAGATGATGCGGCGTGACCCGCACTCGATGCTCGTTCGGTTGGGCCAGACCGGCTCTCAAATACGAATCATAGACCAGCCGAAACGCATCTCTTCGCTCCTCCGGAGTATCGGCAATCTTGAACTCGAAACCAGCCACCTCGCGACCGGTGGTCCGGGTCTTCAGGGGCGGCTGGGTCATGGCCGGATCCTCGAGAAGTTGGCAATCACGGCGCGGACGGACGCACGTATCTCGAGAGGCTCAGTGGCCCAGTGAAATGCGCAACGTACCGCAGGATCAAGCTCCTGGATACCCAGCAGCTGATCCATCCGCAAAGTCGTTTAACAGAAATCAAGCTGGGGCGAACGCCCGTGTGCTTAGAACATTGTGCTTGGAACACGTGAATAGGATCTACGCAACCCTACGTCACATTCGCTTCAGGTCAAATTGCGACAGAAGCACAAAATCCGCTCTTGTGCGGGGGTTGGTGACTACGCGCAACACATTGCGAAAAAGCGAAGAATGCCCCCACAGTGGGAGCGGAAATGTCAGGAAAAACAGCCCCACGGTCATCTACTATTAGATGCGGAGACATTGTGCGGCATTGGCGACAACGCTGTGGACACGGCACATCTTCATCGACCAACTCAGCGTCATCCACGAACAAAGCGACCACCAGGAGTAGGGCAGCGACACTTGGGTAAAAGCTC
This sequence comes from uncultured Planctomycetota bacterium, assembly GCA_963700575.1. Classification (GTDB taxonomy): domain Bacteria; phylum Planctomycetota; class Planctomycetia; order Pirellulales; family Pirellulaceae; genus JAJRVM01. The sequence goes on from CAVOYC010000015.1 coordinate 37,145, forward strand.
TGGGGACGCTGCACCACCTGCCGCCTGGTGGAGCTTTCTGAGTTTTTACGTAGACGAAAAACGCTGGTTGCGATACATTGTGACGATCAAATGGCGTACCGTCGCGCTATGGCTTCCTGGGGAGAACTTTCGTTTCCCGGCGGTGTTATATCGCAGGGACGTGCTATTCCAAGGACTGGACTTCAGGGATTTGGAGTCGTTATGAATTCCTCTCATTACAACGCCAAACGCATTGCACTCGTCATGGACGTGCAAGGACGTGAGGTAGTGCTGTGCGGCACGACGTCGCTCTGCCACGACCCCCGACAGGGCCAGATGCTTCGGGTGACCGTCGACGACGACGACGAAGCAAGCATTGGCAACCCCGTTTTTCTGATCAGTGAGCAGCGGTGGAAGCAGTACATTTCCAGTGGCGATGCCTTCGGGTGCGAACTGCTGCTGGATCTGTCGTCCGCCACCGTGGCAGCATCCTGATCCAGCGGCTTGTCCCGGTCGTTTCTTGATCCCCTGTATAGCTCGACTCACCAGAATCGAGTGGTCTTGCAGCTCGGCTGTCTCGAGCCTTGTCCTGCCCCAGAATCTGGCCTTCTCCGGCGGGCTTGTGGTGAAGGATCAGTCCTTTGGTATTGGGGCTAAAACAACGTGTAGATGAACGGCGCGAAGGCGGTACCGGTCAGAAGAACGAACGCGCCGAGCACGACAAGTGTCAGGATGATCGGCAGCAGCCACCACTTCTTGTTGTAGCGCAGGAAGTCCCAGAACTCGCGCATCAGCCCCGGCTGCGGTCCCTCGACGTGGTCTTGGAACGAAACACCGCCTTTGTCTGTCGGGACATCCGTTTTCTTGACCTGGTTTTCCGGCATCGCTGTATCTCCGATTCGCTGTTAGTCAGAATTGGCGGAAATATCGCGAGGTGTCGGTGGACGTCTCGCGCGGCTCCCAGTAGGTGGATCGGTCCCTCTGCAGCTCGCGTCGCAGCGGGTCGCGCCCCAGTGCCCGCATGACGAGCCCGATCGGGGTCAATACCAGGTAAAATATCACGCCGATCACCAGATGGCCAACGACCCAACCGATCGGGTACGCCGCGTACATCCAGCACAGATACACCGGTCGCACCAGGGCCGGGCGGAACAGACCCGCGAGGCTGACGCCCGCCACGACGGCGGCCAGAGTCAAGGCCACGCTCGGCCACGCAAACTGCCACCAGAACATCCCTGCCACAATCAATCCGGCCAGCGGCAGAACCAGGCCGGCGAACTGCCGTAGTTGCCGATCGCTCGGGTGCGTGTTGATTTCGATCAAAGCCATGTGGAGTCCTCGTCGCCTTAGAACGTGTTTTGAAATTCAGTAATTTGGCCGCGAAGCGGCTCCACTAGTCCCCTCTCCCGCTCGCGGGAGAGGGATAGGGTGAGGGCAAATTCAATTTCAAAACGTGTTCTTAGGAATCAGGGAAAAATAACTTCACCTTGTGCCCTCGCCCCTGTGGGGAAAGGGTAGGGTGAGGGGTTAGAGAATCTGGAAGTTATTTCTTAGGAATCAGGGAAAAATAACTTCACCTTGTGCCCTCGCCCCTGTGGGGAGAGGGTAGGGTGAGGGGTTAGAGAATCTGGAAGTTATTTTTCCCTGATTCCTTAGTCTAAATCGAAACTGGCCAGATACTCGTCAGTCTCGTGCTGCGGGGCGTTGGATTGTTCGGACTTCAGCAAAAGGTACGGGCCCAGTACCAGGACGTCCATGTTGGTGGCCAGGAAGCAGCGATACGCCTCCTGCGGGGCACAAACAATCGGCTCGCCGCGAATATTGAAGCTGGTATTGATGATCACTCCGCAGCCAGTCTTTCGCTCAAATGACCGCAGCAGTTGGTGGTACAACGGATTTCGCTGGGCGTCAACGGTTTGCACACGAGCAGAATAGTCGACGTGCGTGATTGCGGGGACGTCGGAACGAATCTCATTGCGGAGTTCAAGACGGTTGGCGGACGTCCGATTCGACAGGCCCAATCGATCAGCCGACTCCGGGACTGGTCCGGCACGACCTGCCGGACCGACACGACGCTCTTCTTTCACCGGGGCCACGAGCAGCATATAGGGACTGGGCTGCTCGGGCTGCATCGCAAAGTACTCGTGGACCTTTTCCTGGAGCACGGACGGAGCGAACGGGCGAAACGATTCACGGAACTTGATTTTCAAGTTCATCACTGCCTGCATGTGCGGGTTGCGCGCATCACCCAGAATGCTGCGGCTTCCCAGCGCCCGCGGACCGAACTCCATCCGTCCCTGCAGCCAGCCCACAACCTTCCCTTCCGCCAGTAGCTCGGCCACGCGGTCACACAGCGACTGGTCCTCGTCCACGCGATGATAGGTCGCTCCCTGGTCTTTCAACAACGCCGCGATTTGCTCGTCGGTGAATTCGGGGCCCAGTCGCGATCCTTGCTGGCTATCCTGAGGCTCCACCCGCCGCGGCTCGTCCATCAACTGGTGCCAGACAAACAGAGCCACCCCGAGCGCGCCGCCTGCATCTCCGGCGGCTGGCTGAATCCACAGATCGTCGAACGGTCCCTCACGCAAAATGCGGCCGTTAGCCACACAATTCAACGCCACTCCGCCGGCGAGGCACAGCTTGTTGATGCCCGTTTCACGATGCACATGTGTGGCCATCCGCATCAGGATCTCTTCGGTCACCAACTGGATCGATGCGGCCAGGTCCATCTCACGCTGAGTAATCGGGGCTTCGGCCCGGCGTGGCGGCCCGCCAAACAGTTGGTCAAATCGACCGTTGGTCATCGTCAAGCCTTGACAATAATTGAAGTAGCGCATGTCCATGCGAAACGAACCGTCCGGCTTGATATCCAACAGACGATCGCGAATCAGATCGGCGTAGATCGGGTCGCCGTAGGGAGCCAGCCCCATCAGCTTGTATTCCCCCGAGTTGACTCGGAATCCGCAGAAGTACGTAAAGGCGCTGTAAAGCAATCCGAGCGAGTGAGGAAAATTCAGTTGCTGAGTCAGCTTGATCCGATTGCCCCGTCCGAAGCCGAAAGAGGCGGTCGCCCATTCGCCCACCCCGTCGACGGTCAAAATCGCGGCTTCCTGAAAAGGCGACGGAAAGAAAGCACTGGCCGCATGCGATTCGTGGTGATCGGTGAACACGAACCGCTTACGGTACTGGCCCTGTAACCCGCGTCGCATCTCACGTGGCAGATGCAGCTTGGTGCGCAGCCACAACGGCATGGCCATCAGAAACGAGCGAAAACCACGCGGTGCGTAGGCCAGGTAGGTTTCCAGCAGACGGTCGAATTTCAGCAACGGCTTGTCGTAGAACCCCACGACATCCAACTCGCTCGGCTCCAGATTGCCCTGCCGCAGGCAGAATTCGATCGCGTTCTGCGGGAAATCGGGATCGTGCTTCTTGCGTGTGAATCGCTCTTCCTGCGCCGCCGCCACGATCCGCCCGTCGATCACCAGTGCGGCCGCCGAATCGTGGTAAAAGGCCGAGATGCCAAGGATCGCCGTCACGAAGTCTCTTCTTGCCGAAACGCAAAATGAATGTGCTGAGAGCAGTTCCAGAACAGATGGGTCCAGTCTAGCACGTCGCTTCGCAATTCGACACACCGCGGGGGTGTGGGGTGATGAGGTGTGGGGTGTGAGGTGTGGGGTGATGGGGTGATGGGGTGGTGACCCGAATGTGTGGACCCGCCTCTTTACCGCGAAGCGGTTACACTCCGAAGCCCAGGGTCGCCGCGCCAGCGGCGCACCCTGGGTACGCGTTAACGTGAGACCCGGTGCACCCTGCAGGGGTGCGACAGGTCACGGTGTGTGTTCGGAGGACGTTGGAACCGCCGATATGGTGGACGTCGTTGGCGTCACACGGTTCGGTAATACCCCGTTGGGGTATCGACACGCGGGCACACCGATAACCAGGGTGGCGCTCCGGTCGCGTTGCGACCTTCGCTGACCCTGGGCTTTGGAATTTCACGCCGTTGGCGTGCCCGACCGTTGGGATTCAATATATTAAGGCGCGAGAGGCCGCAAACATCGATATTCCGACCGCAAGGCGTCGCCATCTTCATCGCTGGCGCGGTGGTATCCCGAAGCCGGGACTTCGCCGCGATAGCGGCGCACCCTGGGTCCGGGACCCGCCAGATCCACGTACACTTAAGGCGTACTGCTCGACGACCGGTTCACCGTGACAACCGCTCGCGGCGTTACTCAATGCTCAGGCACGAACCAAACGCCGGGCCCCCAAAAGCCGAAACCCAGGGTCAACGGCGGTCGCACCGCGACCGCAACGCCACCCTGGGCATTGAGCTTCAGATGTCAAGGGCTTAATAACTCAAACTGTAAATCACGCAGTCCATGTAGCCCGACTGTTTGACTTTGACTCCCACCGCCTTGTGCGGTGGGTGAATCTGACTGACAGGCTACCCGAACCGCCCCACAAGGCTCCCTTTCTCACCCACTTCGCCGCCTCCGGCGGCGAAGTGGGTGAGAAAGGGAAGAGGGAGAGGGGGCTCATGGCTGTAGCTGATCAGTCGGATTCACCGTCGCAGGCGGGCTGGACGGGGTCTTGCTTGCGAAATCAAACAGTCGAACTAGTACGGATTGGCGAAATCACAGGCTTTTCCGGCGTTGGATCCGTTGGAACGGGCGGGAAAGCTTGCACCTTGAGCTAATAACTGATGAACTTCGAGAGTCCCGCCGCTGCGTCTTTCTTGACAGGTTGCTTGGCCACACGGTTGGGCCGAGAAGTCTCTTCCAACGCCTGGCTCACCGTGCGAAACAGCTCCGAGGCTGCAATGCTGGCCGGCTGTGGCACTGGTTGTGCGAGCACCGGCCGCAGTGTGGGCGTCGATCGGGACAGTGGCGGATACGCCCTTGGAAACGTCTTGGGCGACTCGGGAATCGGAGGTTCCGGGATCGCTGACCCCGTACCAGGAGCAGGCGTTTGTTTACCACTCGGCTCAACGGCGGGCTGTTTCGCCGGCGGCTCGGTCAGCGGTGTCGGCGGCGGCGGCACATCCAGCGGCTGGACCACGGGCGGCTCCTCGCTCTTCGGCGGCTCCGCAGGCGGAATGTCGCTCTTCGGCGCTGCCTCCGGTGTTTCCACATCATCCATCGGCTGCACAATACGGGGTATGCCTTGCAGCGGGTCGCTGGGCACGTCTTGTTGCGCCGGCTGATCCAGCAGCTCGTCTTCCGGCGGCGTGACCGGTTCGGCCGGTGCGGCCGGTTCGGGCACGTGCACCACTTCCTCCGGAATCATTCGGACCACTTGCTGGCAATCACCTGGCAAGCTGCGCCACACGGTCGGTTCATAGCCGAAACATCCTTGTTCCAGCTGTTGAAACGCCGGGTGGTGCGCAACGGCCACCTCTTGTTGGCCAAAGTGGCAGCCAACCGAAAACGGGGCCAGCAGACAAACGGTGGCCACCGCCCAAAGCGCGTTGGGCGCGCCGCATCGGAAACCACTAGGCGCAGCGCTGCGTCGATTATGCAAGAAGTTGCTATTCACAATAGCCCCCCTAAAGGCATGCTTGTCTCGCTGTTCATCCGTCGCGAGGACAAGTTTCCGAGCCAACCAATCCTTGGCACCGGCTACGGTCGTTTCAATGTCGGTACGAGTTTTCAGGAATCAGGGAAAAATAACTTCACCTTGTTCCCTCGCCCCTTTGGGGAGAGGGTAGGGTGAGGGGTCAGTAAATCTGGAAGTTGTTTTTCCCTGATTCCTAAGGAAATACGTCTTCTACGAAAATAGTCGTCGTTCGTTAGCCACACGGACAGGATTTGTCCGCGTCGATTTCTTCCATTCTGTATATTGCGCTCGGGTCCAGTGCGGGTTTCGCGTGGGCCCGCGAACGATCATCGCTACGGTCACGTCACCCTCAAATGGTGTCGAAGGCGCTCGACTAGTTGCCTCCTCTAAACGGGTTTCCCCCGCCCCGGAGGACCTGGCCGGAAAATCGAGTTAACGTGCTCGTGCCCAAGATGGCAAAGCCCATAACCCGTTCAACCGGAGCAAGTAACTTGCCCAGGTTATTGTCAAAAGCGATCAGTGAATCTTCGGCCACAAAGACTCGGTCGCCCGGCATCAGCTGGTAGTTCGTGGCGGTGGCACCTTGAGCGGTAATCGCGCGCCAGTCCACCGGCAGGATCTGCACGTTGCAGTTGTCACTGGTGGGTCGAGCGATCCAGATCTTCTTGGACGAGACGGCATCGAGTCCGCTGACGTTGGCAATCGCATCCAACACGGTTTCGTTGCCGGTAATCGGAAAAGTCGTCACCGTGTCACCTAACCCGGCACCTTCCGTGACGATGTAGTACTTCTTGCTGTTGAAAGCAAAGACATTCACCGCGACCTGAGGATCTGTCAGATACTGGGTCAAGTGCCGCTCGATCGCCTTCGTCGCTTCGCTGACGGTCATGCCAACCACCGACAGGGTGCCATAAGAGCCGAGATTGATTTTGCCATCGGGGCCAACCAGGTGTTCACCCGCAATCGGTTGCAGCGTCGGCAACGCCGACACACGGAAGCTGACATTGGCCAACTCGGCTTTCACCTGTCTGCCAATCGCGTCCTCCACGGCCTGTTTGGCCTGGCTGACCGACATGCCGGCGATGGGTACCGCGCCGTAGGTGGGCCCCAGATCGATGGTGCCGTCGATGCCGATCACGAACTCGGCCGGGTCGATATTGAACAAGGGCGTCTCGGCCGACACGAACACCGCCACCGTCACTACATCCTGGATGTGCAACGTATAGCCGGGGCCGGGCAGCAGCCGTACCGCATCAATCGACAGGATGTCCGGCGGTTCGATCCGGTATTCCGGCAACGTGGCCTTGTATAACTCCCGCGGTGTCTCGTCCGGACAACGGTCCGGCGCAATGACCGTGGGAGCATGTTTATAAGTCAAATGACACCCAACATTGGCGCTCAACAGAATCGTCAACAGCGGGATAATAATCAGAAAACGATGAGTTCCAGACATCGGTTCGCGTTCTCATTCAAGAGTTGAATCGGCTGGGTGTATCCAAACAGGGTCCCTCTACACTTCAAGTAATCGGTATCCGAGCAAACCGAATCGCAGTTTTTTTCGGATCATTGAGCAAGACCCGGAAGATTGGTAATTTGCGTACAATGGGAGCGTCGAGAGCGTCGTACGAATCGATCTGATTCTCACGACCCAGGTGCGGGTGAGCGGCCTGAGGGGGTGATGAGGTGATGGAGTGAGGGCGGGCTGTTAAGAAGTCGGCCTTTTGGGCAACTGGCGCTGATCCGGTTTTTGTTCCGAGCCGCGCTGTGTCTGTTGCTCTTGCCTCGCAGGGACTTTCCAGGTCGGCCGCACATCTCTTGTGCTCCGGCCGCTCCGAATGGGGCGCGCTGAACTATCAGGACGAAGCACGGTCACCGTCAAGCAACCAGCACAGCCCCGGGTTACGTCTGCCATAGAAAACGGAAATACCTTTTACGGTATATCCGCAGGCAGCAATTCTGGCCCCCTCTCCCCCGAATTGTTCGCGCGAACGACGGTCCATTTCTCTGGATAGTATCGCGAACTATTTGGGGGAGAGGGCGGGGGGTGAGGGGGCTGAAGCGGCGGCGAGCCGGCCATTTCCCGCGCCTCAGTTAGCGTTCAAATTAGGACCAGGGACGGGACTCATGACACACCGCCAGAACCCGAAAACAACCGCCCACGCTCGTCTGGTCGCCACGAACCACTTTGCGCCGTCAAGAAACGCGACGGCGAGCGCTGGAACACCGGAATCCGGGTTGAATCTGGTGTGTCAGCGCCCGCCGTCATCCGTTTGTCCAGCAGCGTGAGGTGTGCGAGGCGAGCTTGACACACCCTGTTACACTACATCGACTTTACCGTCGCCGCCCGGCGCCCACGGAGTAAAAGTGCGAGTAGTTCATATAGACACTACCCGTGCCCGTCGGTGCGATGCCGACAGGCGCCCCTCCGACGCCCGCACCCTGCGTGCGGTTCCGAGCTCTCAGCGCGTTCCACTTCGAGACTCGATAGGCCGGTGGTCGTGCCACCCAAGGTCGATGTGGTCTGACCGCCCGTTTGTCGCCGTGTGATCGGATTTCGATTCTGCGCAGTAACGGCGAGAGCAACGGATCATAGAAGCCCATCCCGTATCCACCCTGCAAATAACTCGAGAAAGGGTTTAACGGCGGTCGGCTGACCGAGCGATTTGTGCGCTGGGCCTGCGCTTCGGACGCTGCGGAAAACAGCAAACACGCGGTGGCTGCAACAATCAAGATTCTCGTACGTAACATTTCGGGATAGCTCCTCGTGCGTCTGACCGCCAGTTTCGACCATCTGGGTCCAGCATCGTGTACGGACACTTCACTACATCATACGCAATTTCGCCAAATCGGTCTCATACGTTTCTATCGGAACGACCAGTCCACAGATTCCACGAAAATTCGCTCCGCACGGCGAAGCGGTCACGTCCCAAAGCCCCGGGCCGCGGTATTTCGCCCAGAACCCTGGGTGTGCGTCGAAAATTCCCCGCTCTTCACCGCACCGCGGTGGCATCCCAGAGCCCTGGGTGGCGGCGTTTCGCCACGCACCCTCAGTTCGCGTCCTTCACCGCACCGCGGTGGCATCCCGAAGCCCAGGGTCGCCGCGCTTCGCGGCGCACCCTGGGTGCGGTCGTGTCGCGCGAGTTCGCACCCTGAAGGGCAACGTGTGAAGCATTTTGAGGTCACGGAAAAGACGGTTAACCGATGGCTGACAGAATTCGCCCTCCCCTCGGGAGGGTCGGGCCCTAAGGCCCGGGGAGGGCGGAGTCGTTGATCGTCGTCTGAAACCGCTCGAATATGGGTCAACCCTCCCGCTCGTTCCTCGCGACCCTCCCCGGGGGAGGTATGGGAGTGCTGCAGCGATCGATCCCCAGGGTGGCGCTCCGCCGCGTGGCGGTGTCGCTGACCCTGGGCTTCGGGATTTCACGCCCTTGGCGTGCCATACGCCTTCGCTGACCCTTTCTGTTGCCCGGGATTTCCGTGGAGCGTGCCCTATGGCATCACTAACCCTTATAGTTGCCCAGGATTTCGCCGTTGGCGTGCCGTGCGGCTTCGCTGACCTCGAGCTTTGGAATCCGCAGCGCCGGAACGAAAAACACCGTCAAGACCCGAATATCCTGGCCCCAAAACTCGTGTGCGGCGTTCCGCCACGTGCGAGCGCCCCTCGCGGACCGTAAACGGCCAGCGCCACACCCGCACATCCCCTAGGCGGGCTCGACCATAAAATCGTCGATTTCGACCGAGACGCCGTGTTGAAGGAACTCCACCGCTACCAGCAACCGGCGTTGTCCACCTCGACGGTGTGTGATAACTCCCTCCAGCCCTCGCATCGGCCCGCTCTTGATCCGCACCCGACGACCCGGCTCCAGTCGCCGTTCAATCGTCACCGGCGCTCCCATGTCGATCAACCGGTTCAGCTGTTCCAAATCATGCCGCAACTGCCACTGGTCGTCGACCGGCAACAACTCCGAAACGCGGTTCGTCGTCAGACATCTAACCCGTTCATCATCACAGCCGAACATGAACACATAACCGCCGAACAGCGGTATATGCGACTCGACGATCTTGTTTCGGATCAAGTTCTTCTTCGGCACCAGGGGCAAGAAGAAGGGGATCTCAAAACGAAGGAGATCGCGCGCCAGGGACTTTTCGTGGCGTGCTTTCGTGAAAATCGCCCACCAACGCCGCTGCGAATTACCAGGTTCGAAGGCGGGGTCAAAGAACAGTGTCTCGGGAAAGACACTCGTTTCCTTTTCCAGGATTGGCATTTGCTCCGTTCCTCTCGTGATGCTTGTTCTCTCTCGGCGCGTTGGATCCCGCTGAAATTTCAGCGCCCGGAGTGTTCAAATGCATAATCAACCATAATTTGTTTTGGCGAGCATCATTGCTCACACCTCTCCTGCCAACTCGGCTCCTTTTCTCACTCCTTTACCGCCGCGAAGCGGTTCTGACATGTCGCTGGTATTGCTCTGGATGGTCGTGAAGCGTCAACATCGACACACCACAGACACTTGAAGCACGGACAGCGCACAAGAGAAGCGGGGTACCAACAGAGCGCAAGACGCTGGTGGTGGACCGCCCCAAATCCGCGACTCTTCCTTGGATGTCACACAACATCCATAGCAACTAGAATGTACGATTCGAACCTCCACGAAAACCCCCTGGAATGGGGATTTCAGTGAATTCCAGGTTAGATTTTGGATAGATGACGATGATCGCCACTTGGGTCGAGCGAGAACCCCGACTCGGCAAAACCGGGCGACGGCAAACCAAAAAAAGCACCGCTGGGGTACCAGCGGTGCTTCGCCACCACCTGTGTTGTGAACGGTGGTGTTCTCTTAATCGACGAACGAGGTGTGAGAATTCGCTTGAGTGCTCGATTGGAATGCCGCGGACACGCGGCGTTATCGGGTTTTCGTGGTTGTCTCGACCGCAGCCGTTTCGATACGCACGGCGGTCGTGACGTAAGCGTTACCGATCCACTGGTAAGGGTCGGCCCCATTGCCAATCCACATCGGCGAAGAGACCCCCATGCTCGGAATCGGATTCGCCGTTGGCCGACTGGGTGAATACCCGTACCACTTCATGGCTGCCAACCGCTGACGACGCTGCTCGCCCTTCCGTTCAGCCTTGCGGCGGATCATCACTTGGGGGTCGTCGTAGCGCCGCAGTTCCTGTAAATAGAACCACATATCCTCAGTCTGCGCGATGTCATTGGCCGCCGCTTGCGGATCGGCTTGCTTTGTCAGCCTGTCCACGTCCTGCGCCGCGAGTACGGAGCAGATCAGCATAGCTGGCAGGATAAAGCAGCCGAAAATGAACCGTTTCATTCCATATCTCCTGGTCCAGGCCTGATCTGAAATCGCCTATTCCAGCGAGCCCAAATCGGGGTTATCTTCTCGTCCGAGCGTACAGCTCAACAATCGTGTTCGTCTATTCTTGTGCGGCATTGCACGCCACAGTGACCAGCCCGGCGCAGTGCGACCGTCGGCGCGAAGCCAATACACTCAAACTGCAAATCACGCGGCCCATGGAGCCGGCAAAAAGCCGCATCTTTGTGGCTCGTTTCCCACGGGGCAGGGTTCGGAACTCACGTCCGGTGCATCTTGGCGAAATCGCAGGCTTGACCGGCGTTGATTCCGTCGGCAGGGGCGAGAACGTTTGCACTTTGAGTAATAAGGGATTCGGCCTGTGCCGGGCGAAAAGATTAGCGCGATTAAGCGCAACATAGCGGATAGGCCGCAGCGAATCGCAGCAGGATAGGCACAATCGTCAGACTTTGCGCAGTGTGACGCCGTGCGGGCCGCAGGCAATCGCCTGGGACTTGAGCAAACGACGGTACTCACTCCGATTGCCGGGCACCATCAGCACATACAGACAGTCGTCTTTCTTCCAGACCCCCACGCAGAATCCGCCCGTCGTGGCATCGGGATTCCGTGGCGGAACAGGATCAAGAGCGCGTCCCCGTGAGGTCCGTAAGACTAGCAGATAAGCGTTCGACTGGCCTTGCGGCAAATGGGCCAGATACGCCACTGAATCGGAATCTCCCAGCGCATCAAGTGGTTGCCAACCGACAACATAAAAACGCAGAGACCGATCGACGGGGTAGCGATCCAGTGGCTCCTGGATCGTCTGCCATGACTCAGGATTAAGAGACTCGCGCCATTGCAGCGCTGATTCCGCCACCTGAGCGGCCGTGAGGTTGTCGTCCGGGCGGGCCAGATAAAAGGCAATGGCCACCAGTGCGGCCACAGAAACCACGCTGGCCGCCACGCGCACCGGCCAACGATTCCACCACCTACGTTGCTCCACGCTCAAGGGCGTCGCCGATCCGCCCCCCACCACGCATTCTGCCTGCTCCAACACCACCAGCAATCGACTGGCCAGCCCCTCGGGGACCGGCACGTCCTTCATGGCACTGCCGATCGAAGCATCCCAGGCCTGAACGGCCCGAAATTCGTCGCCAACTTGCGGATTCTCCGCAATCGCCTGCACTAGTGCAGCCATCTCCGGCTCAGCCAGCTCGCCACCGCGGCCATCCCGGCCGACGGGCCGGCAGCAGTCCATCAGTTTACGGAGTTCATCTTGATCCATGACCACACCATTGTCTTCGCTTCACCAGCAGATTGAAAGCCCAATCCGCCCAGCTGACCCGGCTCCACTAACCGGATAACACCCACCGGACCCTATCAACTCAAATTACCCAACCTGAAAATCGAGCGAATCATGTACCCGGCAAAGCCACATGTTTGTGGCTCGTATCCCATCGGAAAGGGTCCGGAGTTCACATCCGATGTACCCTGGCAAAACCACAGGCCTTTCCGGCTTCGAATTCGTTTAGCAGGGGCGGGAAGGCTCGCACTTTCAGCACTAACGGTCGTCCGCCGATGCCTGACGCGACATCAGCAACTCACGTAGTCGGCTCTTGGCCCGCGCCAAACGACTCATCACCGTGCCCATCGGCACCTCCAACTCACTGGCAATCTGCTTGTACGACAATTCATCGAAGTAAAACATGGCCAGAATCAACCGCTGCTGCTCGGACAACTCGTTCAGGGCCAGATCCAGCAATTCCCGGTCAATCGGCTCGCTTGCCGGCGGCTCGAGCGCCACCGTATCCATGTCCATGTCCAAGTTTGCCGCAGAAGCCGGTCGGCGTCTGCGCCGGTTTTTCAGGAAACAGCTCCGCAGCACCGCGAACAGCCACCGATCCACTTTGCCGGGATCGCGAATCTGCTCGATTTTCTGCTGAGCAATCAGGAACGTCTGCTGCGTCAGATCCTCCGCGTCCGGGACGCTGCCAACCAAGCGATAGGCATAACGGTACACCGCGACATGGTGATCGTGCACCAGCTGCGTGATGCTCGGCAGCTCAGTCGCCTCCACGGTGCCCTCACTGCCAGTGGGCAACGAGGCGTCTGGCTGCGGTGCACGCACCGATTCGGATTGGTCACCCATCGCGCCGTCCTGCTCTAGCAAATGTGAACCTCAAACCTCTTCTTTTATTCCCCGTTCGCTGCTTTTTAACAAATATTGGCCCCGGGTATTAGGAGGCTGTCTGGCTGCTCAGCGTCTGGCAGCCAGCGGGGACAACAACGCTGTCTAGTTGTACAGCGCCATTTTGCAGCGATGGATGTGCGTAAACGCGTGTCTCCGTAACAGTCCCTCGCCACCGGGCTCGTCCCGGTGGTTCTACGTTTGGTGACTACTCTGGTAGCCGAAAAACGAACCTTGCTGCCGGCCCTCGCCGCCGGGGGCGGTGAGGGCCGGCAGCAAGGAAACTCATGGGTGGCCAAGATCGACGGTAGTTGTCAAACGCTCTACCACCGGGACCAGCCCGGTGGCGATAGAGCCACTGCAAACAAGGCTTCAAGAGGATCTCAAAAGCGAAAGTGGCGCTGTCCGACTAAATCACTTTTCACGATTCGTGGAGTTCTTGGCGAAGGCCTTTTCCATCGTAGCCTGGGGCAACGCCCTCGTTGTTACACACAAGTCAGATTTCCACTGGGCTGGTCCCAGTGGGATCACAACTGGTTGGCTACCTGTCCCCCACACAATTCCTGTACTCTCCGCCGGGCTTGTCCCGGGGGGAGTAACGACTGTTGCCGGTGCTGTAGCGTGAGAGTCGCCGCTTCCCCCGGGACAAGCCCGGCGGAGAGCAGAAGAAAGTGATGCTAGAAATGATGCTCACGGTGCCGAATGTAGCTGGCCAGTTGTCACTCCCACTGGGACCAGCCCAGCGGAAGTGTAAGCGGCAGATGTGTAGAACAACGAGGGCATCGCCCCAGGATTGCAGACACGATAGATCCATTTGGCCGAAGGCCATATTCACATTGCTGACGGAGGTCCGGCGATTTTGGCTTTCAGCCAGAACCTGTGTGGTGGCAACGATTTCCTGGGGTTGCACCCCAGGCTACGATGATGATGGCCTTCGGCCATCTTTGACGGTTGCGAAACGTCCACGAATCATGAAACTCGATTTGGACTGCGTTGTCGTCCCTGCTCGCTGCCAAACGCTTGCAGGCAGACAGCCTCTTAGATGTGGGGGTGAGGGGATATTTCTTTGGGAATATTTGGGGGCTGATGGGGATCGAACTAGGGAGAAGCACGTCCTGGTCACGTTGAGGCCAAGAGCAAACACTTTTTTTATTGCATGAAGGGTAGATCGATGAAGAAGCTCGCTTATTGTCTGGTTCTGCTTGGGCTCGGCACCATGGTTTTCGCTGGTTGCGCCAAGGAAGAGAAGAAGCCCGTGACCAAACCGGCCGTTGGCGGCACGGAAAAAGCGGATGAAGGCGCCACGGATACTCCGGCACCCGACACCACGGAGACGGACGAAGCCGCGCCAAAGACCGAATAAGCCACTGCGCAGCGTGTGTGGCACGAATCAGCGGCGAGCGTTCCGTGAGCGGGGCGCTCGTCATTTTTTCTTGCCGGGGCGAGGCACTTTTTGCCCGGTATTCTGACTCCGCCGACGGCCTCGAGGCTTGTACGAGTTCACATCGACCTGGCTCAGCTTCTCTCCCTCGTGCTCCTTGAGCTGCATGATGCGGTCGCGAATGGCGGCCGCACGCTCGAATTCAAGCTGCTCGGCCGCTTCCATCATCTCCGCCTCCAACTCGTTCATATACTCTAACGTGATGTACTGTTCTTCTTCGGTCTGTCCGACCGCGGCGTTGGCCGCTCGATGAGCAGCCGCGTCCGACTCGATTCCGGCTCGGATATTCTTGCGAATCGTTTCCGGCGTGATCCCATGCTGCTGGTTGTAGGCCTCCTGCACCGCGCGACGCCGATTCGTTTCGTCGATTGCCACGCGCATGGAATCGGTGATCTTGTCGGCGTAAAGAATCACGGTCGCGTTCACATTCCGGGCCGCCCGGCCGATCGTCTGGATCAAAGAAGTTTCGCTGCGCAAGAAGCCCTCTTTGTCAGCGTCCAGAATGGCGACCAGCGACACCTCGGGCAGGTCGAGCCCTTCACGCAGCAGGTTGACTCCCACCAACGCATCGAAGCGGCCCTCGCGCAAATCGCGCAGCAGATCAACCCGCTCAAAGGCATCCAGCTCGCTGTGCAGCCACTTGCAGGCGACGCCCTTTTCACTGAAGTACGCCGACAGATCTTCCGCCAGCCGTTTCGTCAGAGCGGTCACCAACACCCGCTCGCCAGCGGCCGTCCTCTGGCGGATCTGGTCCAGCAAATGCACCACCTGGTTGCGGGCCGGAACCACCTCGATAACTGGATCCAAGAGCCCCGTGGGCCGAATGATCTGCTCCACCACTTCGCCCTGCGTCTTTCGCAGCTCGTAGTCGCTCGGGGTGGCCGAGACAAATACGACCTGGTGTGCGCGTTCCTCCCATTCCTCGAATTTGAGCGGACGATTGTCCAGGGCACTGGGCAGTCGAAAACCATGCTCGACCAGCGTTCGTTTTCGACTCTGATCTCCCGCGAACATCGCGCGGATCTGCGGCACCGTGACATGCGATTCGTCGACAAACAACAGAAAGTCGTTGGGGAAAAACGCGTACAGCGTGTCGGGGGGCTCTCCCGCCTCGCGGCCGGAAAGTGGCCGGCTGTAGTTTTCGATTCCCGGGCAGACTCCCGCCTGTAACAGCATTTCCATGTCGAACCGCGTACGAGCGCTCAACCGCTGGGCTTCGAGCAGCTTGCCCTCCTGCCGGAATTTCTCCAATTGTTCGTCCAGCTCCGCCTTGATCAGCGCCACCGCCTGCTCGATCCGCTCCTCCGGCATCACGAAATGCTTCGCCGGATAAATGAACATCTGGTCCTGCACGGCAATCGTCTCGCCGCTGGTTGGATTGATCAGCGACAATTGCTCGATCTCGTCACCCCACAACTCAATGCGAAACGCATATTCCTCGTACGAAGGCCAGACCTCCACGCAATCGCCGCGCACCCGAAACTTACCCCGTTCGAAGCTGATGTCGTTCCGTTCATACTGCACGTCGATCAATCGCGAAAGCATCGCGTCCCGGTTGACCTGGCCACCTCGCTCCAGGGAGACCATCATCCGACGATAGTCGTCGGGGGACCCCAGCCCGTAGATGCTCGAAACGCTGGCCACCACAATCACATCCTGACGGCTGACCAGCGAACTGGTTGTCGCCAGCCGCAACCGATCGATCTCGTCGTTGATCGAGGCGTCCTTTTCAATGTAGATATCACGCTGTGGAATGTACGCTTCGGGTTGATAGTAGTCGTAATAACTGACGAAATAGTGGACCGCATTGTGGGGAAAGTACTCCTTGAATTCGGAATATAGCTGGGCGGCCAAGGTCTTGTTGTGCGAGATCACCATCGTCGGCTTCTGCACCGCCTGGATCACGTTGGCCATCGTAAACGTCTTGCCCGAACCCGTGACACCCATCAGTACCTGCCGGCGCCTATCACTGCGAATGGCGTTTACCAAGGCGTCAATGGCTTGCGGCTGGTCGCCGGCCGGTTCATAAGGGCTGGACAATTGGAATTTCATGAGTCGTCCGTGGGCTGGCTGACAATCGTGATTCGTCGCCAAATGCGACGAACCATGTATTCTTGGGCATCCAGCCAGATTTGGTCAACCAGGGGCCGGGGGTGATGGGTGTGGGGTGTGGGGGTGATGGGGTGGCGCTTGGCTGTTACGAAATCGGCCCTGGGTTACGTCTGCCATGGAAAAACTGAAACATCTTTTGCGGTATATCCGGATGCATCCATTCTGGCCCCCTCTCCCCAAATTGTTCGCGCGAAGGACGATCCATTTCTCTGGACAGAATCGCGAACTATTTGGGGGAGAGGGCGGGGGGTGAGGGGGTGTTGGGGTGGCGCCGGGGACATCAGCCAGGGTCCCTACCGCGAAGCGGTTACACTCCGAAGCCCAGGTCGCGGCGCTTCGCCGCGCACCCTGGGGACGCGTCGCCGTGGAAGCCGGGGCACCCTGAAGGGGTGCGACACGTCGCGGTGTGTGTTCGGATGACGTTTGAATCGACACAGATGGGCTTCATGATCTCACGCCGTTGGCGTGCCCGACCGTTGGGATTCAATGACAAGACGAACATATCATTGCCGAGCCTTTGCGGCGTCCTCGGCGTCCTTCACGCGCAGGTAGGGGCCGATGCGGCGCAGGGTCTTGGGACCGATTCCTTTGACCGATTGCAGCTGATCGACCGAGCGGAAGGGACCATGTTGTTCGCGATAGGCGACGATGCGTCGGGCGAGCGTTTCGCCGATACCGGGCAAGAGCGTGAATTCGGGCCAGTCGGCCTGGTTCACTTGAATCTGGAACTGCATTGTGAGTGGCTCAGCTCGCTCGATGTCGATCAGCGCCGAGCGAAACGTGAACTGCCAACACCAGTGCAGCAAGATGGCGATGAAACAGCCGCCGATCAGCACTGCCACCGTCCCCTGATCCGCGCGGCGAAGCAGCGGCCGCCAGCGCGATTCGAGCGGTTCAGACGTATCGCGATCCATGGATTTCCTCCCCTTGGCCCGCGATCACGTCAGTGTTAATTTGCCCTAAAATGATCAGGCGCGTCAAGAGATAGTTGCCGTAGCCCCCCCGAGGCCGGCCGGCACGACGCCTCAGACAGGAGCCAGCGGGTGAACAAAGAGTTTCAACAGGTGCAGTGGGACGCGGTGCTGGAAGACGACTGCCGCCAGTTGGTGCGGCTGGCCGTGCGGGAGGATTTGGATCGCCGCTTCGACGTGACAACCGTTTCGCTGGTCGACCGCGAAGCGGTCGGAACGGCCGTCGTGATGGCTCGGCAATCCGGTGTGATCTGTGGCCTGCGGGCGGGAAGGTTGGCGTTGGACGAGATGGAGATCACGTCCGTACAGTGGCAAGCGGCACGCCGCCGACGGGGATTCGGTCGATGCCGGCACCGCTCTGGCAACACTCTCCGGTTCGGCTCGTGATCTACTAACTGTTGAGCGTTTACTCTTGAACTTCATCGGACGCTTGTCGGGCATCGCCACGCTCACTCGCCGGTACTTGGAGCGCGTGAGCGGGACGCGAGCCGGGATTTACGACACGCGCAAGACAACTCCGGGCTGGCGGCGCCTGGAAAAATACGCGGTGCGGTGCGGCGGGGGCTGCAATCATCGCACCGGTCTGTTCGATGCCGTGTTGATCAAAGACAATCACCTGGCGATCGTGGCCCGCAACAACGACATGACCCTGTCGCCGGCAGATGCCGTGCAACGGGCTCGCGCGCGTTTGCAGGAGATATTGCCCGATGAGGCCAGCCGCATGATTTTGGAGGTGGAAGTCGATTCTCTGGCACAGCTTCAGCAAGTGCTGCCCGCGTGCCCCGACATCGTGTTGCTGGACAACATGACGCCGGAAGAACTGCGTCGCGCGGTCGCGCAACGCGACGCGGCCGGCGCAGCCACGCAACTCGAAGCGTCGGGAGGCGTGAACCTCGAGACCATCGCGGCCATCGCCCGCAGCGGCGTCGATCGGATCAGCATCGGAGCGTTGACGCATTCCGCCGTTTCGCTCGACGTCGCATTAGACTGGCAGTAGCGCGGCCTTTCAGGCTTTCACGATTTCATGCGGCCGCCGGCCTAGGTGTACAGCGCCATTTTGCAGCGATGGATGTGCGTAATTCGTGTCTTTGTAACAGTCCCTCGCCACCGGGCTCGTCCCGGTGGTTCTACGTTTGGTGACTACTCTGGCAGCCGAAAAACCGGGAACCTTCATGGGTGGCCAAGATCGACGGTAGTTGTCAAACGCTCTACCACCGGGGCCAGCCCGGTGGCGAGAAAGCCACTGCTAATAAGGCCTTAAGATGATCTCAAAAGTGAAAGCAGCGCTGTCCAACTAGGCTCCCATAGAAAACTGAAAGATCTTTGACAGTTGGGCCGTTTTGTTCGGCTGCCACACAGAAATGCCAAAGCGCAACGTCGCGACCTCTCAATAAATCCAGTTTCCCCGATACGACTTTCCCGCAAACATCTCAGGGTCAACGCAATCCGCACAATCTCACACGCTAACTTTGCGCACTCTCCCCACAACGTAACGTCGTCAAACATTCTCCGGCTGACCATCTTTTCGCAATAGCACCAATCCTCGGCTCGACACCACCACCCACCATCGACACGCCACGACTGCAAACGCTTGCCGAGCCATCACTTGTAGCTCGTGCCAGAAAAATCACTGTGGCCCCTAAACCGGCATGTTCGCGACTACACGCGAAACCGCTGCACGCGGATCAATCGAACCGGGCGACAGATTTGGCATGTTCCAGGCAAGGGTCACAACCGCTGCATGTCAGAAATCCGGTTAACGTGATTTACCCGGCACATTCGATACATCCTATGCGTTCGGCAGTGCGCTTAGGAACGGCTCAAAATACCCTCTCCCCACGGGGGCGAGGGAACTGAGGAAGTTATTTCTGAGCCGTTCCTTAGCGCTTGCCGCGACGCAGATTCACTCCCCAGTACTTCACGCCTTGGTCGCATTCTGGAACTCCAGCCATGATGATTCCGGTGACAACTTCCCCTCGGTTCGTACGACTGGTCTGCCTCACGGTCCTGTTCTGCCTGGTCGTCCAAACTGGCTGCTCGCGACGCCGATATCGCCTGGCCGCCGACCGGCAAGCTGCCGACTTGATCGGTGAGAAGAACGCCTTAAACTCCCACTGGGCGCTGCGGAATTGGAACGTCTATGGCGACCCCCGCAGCCGCTATTTCGACAACTGCGATCCGGACCGCCCGCCCATGCCGCCCGATGATCCGGCATCGCACCTGTTCATGCGCGAGGTGGACGGCATGAAAGGCTGGAAACACTGGGATGATTTTGGGGTGCGTCGCCAGCTGGACAACCAATGCTGGCGCGAACAGCTGGTGGAGTACGCCGAGTTCAATGACAAGGACGAAGTGGTGCTGGATATCAACTCGGCACTGCAGCTGGCCCTGATCCACTCCCCGTCCTACCAGCAGCAACTGGAGACGATTTATCTATCGTCGTTGGACGTCAGCACGGAACGATTTCGATTCGAGACGCAGTTCTTCGGCGGTAACGACACGCGGTTCCTGCACGAGGGACAACTGCGCGGGTCGGGACTACCGTCGAACCGCGGTCGGGGACTCGGTGGCGCGAGAAACCTGATCCTCGGCGAAGGCAACACGCTGCGCACCTCGACCGACGCCTGGGCGCAGAAACAGTTCGCCACGGCGGGCGAGTTGGTGGTCGGTTTCGCCAACTCGATGGTTTGGACCTTTGCGGGCCCCGACACGAATGCAACCGGTTCGCTGCTGAACGCCAACCTGGTCCAACCGTTGCTGCGCGGGGCTGGCCGAGGCGTCGCACTCGAGCAGTTGACGATCGTCGAGCGTGCATTGCTGGCGAACCTGCGTGCTTTCCAGCGTTATCGCAAGGGCTTCTACACGCAAATCGCCGTGGGCGAGCTGGGTGTTTCCGGCCCGTCACGCCGTGGCGGTTTCTTCGGCGGCACGGGCTTGACCGGCTTCACCGGCACGGGGTCGGGTGGCTTGGGCGGTGTCGGTTCGGCGACCGGATTCGGACGCTCCGGATTCAGCACGGGCGGCACGGGCGGCGGCACGGGCGGCGGAGCTGGCCTGGCGGGCGGCGGAGCTGGGTATCGTCGGCGGGTTCATCGGTTTGCTCCAGCAGATGCAGCAGATCCGCAACACCGAGGACAGTCTCCTGCTGCAAGTCAACCAACTGTCCAAATTGGAAGCGTATCATGCGGCAGGCTTGATCACTCTGATTCAGGTCGACAACCTGCGTCAGAATATTGAAACGGAACGCGCTAACTTGCTCCAGGCACGTAACGCCTTCGAATCGACTCTCGATTCGTTCAAGATCAATACGATGGGCTTGCCTCCTGATCTGCCAGTGGCGCTCAACGACAGCTTGATTCGCCAGTTCCAGTTCCTTGACCCGCGCGCAACGTCGCTGTCGCGCGAGTTGGCTGATCTGCGCACCTCGGTCGGCGACCTTCCGGCAGCGCCCAGCGTCGATGCCTTGTCCACAGCGATTGGCACAGCCAGGCAGATCGAAGCCAAACTGGGCGAGCACTTCGAATACATTCATGCCGATTACGCCACCTTAGACGCACGAACGCCAACGCGGTTATTGTCGATGCAACCAGCCGACATTGAGTCGTTTCGCAGCGACTTGCAGCAAGAGCGGGATAAACTGGCCGAAATCGAAACACGTTTCGCTCGCTACAAGGCGCAGCTTGCCGCTATCAACGACGGTCTGACCGCCGACAACACCAGAGAGTCGCTGGCTACAGTGGTTGAGTGGCTGGGTGCCTTCGACCGGTTGATCGAAGAAGCGGCGTTGGTCCAAGCCCGGGCTCGTCTGGAATCGGTCATCCTGGACCCCGTCGAATTGGAGTCGCAGCAGGCCCTCAATATTGCCCAGGCCAACCGTCTGGATCTGATGAATAACCGAGCGGCGCTAGTCAACTCGTGGCGATTGATCGCGTTTAATGCCAATGCTCTCCAATCGGACGTGACCGTGACCTTGAACGCCGACATGACCACCACGGGGGACAATCCCGTCAAGTTCCGGTCACAGACAGGCTCGATGCGGGCCTCGCTGCAGATCGACCCGCCCTTCACGCGGTTGCTGGAACGAAACAACTACCGCCAATCGCTGGTCGACTATGCGCAAGACCGCCGCCAATATATTCAGTTCATGGACAGTATTCATCTCACGATGCGCAACCTGCTGCGAAACCTCGCCCAGCTGCAAACCAACCTGGAGATCCAGCGGCGGGCCGTGGCAATCTCCATTCGCCGGGTTGACCTGACGCGCGAAAACCTGTCTCAACCCCGACCGCCAGCGGCCCCAGGAGACCCGCCCGCCATGTTCGGCGATACGGCAGCCCTCGACTTGCTGAACGCACTGTCCGACCTGCGGAACACGCAAAACAACTTTATGAGCGTCTGGTTGAACCACTATGCCACCCGCATGGTCCTGGAACGTGACCTCGGCATCATGCAGCTGGACGAGTATGGTCGATGGATCGAACAACCGGAACGGCTGCCGCAACCCAGTGACATCGAGGACCTGGAACTGCCGCCCCCCGTCCCGCAAGGCATGATCGAAGAACTCGATCACGCCATCGCGCTTCTGCCACACGACCCCCGGGATTGACGGGATGTGGGGTGTGGGGTGATGATGCACGGCGTTGCCGAGGGAACGTCGAACGAAGGGGGAGCGATGCTCAAACGCCCCGATGCACGCCGGGCAGGCGAGAACGCCTACCCCAAAACGGATATCACCTCATGCGACGTCCTTCGGGCAAAAACTCCACGAATCGTGAAAAGTGATTTAGCTGGACAGCGCCACTTTCACTTTTGAGATCATCTTAAGGGTTTATTAACAGTGGCTTAATCGCCACCGGGCTGGTCCCGGTGGTAGAACGTTTGACAACTACCGTCGATCTTGGCCACCCATGGGTTTCCTTGCTGCCGGCCCTCGCCGCCTCCGGCGGCGCCTCCGGCAGCAAGGTTCGTTTTTCGGCTACCAGAGTAGTCACCAAACGTAGAACCACCGGGACGAGCCCGGTGGCGAGGGACTGTTACAGAGACACGCGTTTACGCACATCCATCGCTGCAAAATGGCGCTGCACAACTAGACAGCGTCGTCGTCCCTGCGAGCTGCCAGACGCTCGCAGCCAGACAGCCTCTTCATGCCGGGGCGGCCACGGCAGCCTCGCGCTGAAGCACGAGGCTGATACAGCTGACCAGACAACGCTCACCCCGCCGCTGCAAAAAACTCTCCGGTCTTCCGATCGCCCGATGGTGCGCCATAACTTGCGAAAGTCCCAGCGTCTGAATTTCTCTCCGGCGGCGCAGGTGACAACCTCAAACCGCCCAATCGGCACGGTTTATGATCGTGCTTTCTAGTTCGACTGTTTATTTCGCAAACAAGACTCCGTCCAGCCCGCCTCACGCGGTGAATCTGACTGATCAGCTACAGCCATGAGCCCCTCTCCCTCTTCCCTTTCTCACCCACTTCGCCGCCTCCGGCGGCGAAGTGGGTGAGAAAGGGAGTCTTGTGGGGCCGTTCGGGTAGCCTGTCAGTCAGATTCACCCACCGCACAAGGCGGTGGGAGTCAAAGTCAAACAATCGATCTACTATTTCGCGGCAAAAAATCGCTGGCCGGGGGAGCCGTTTTGCTGGTCAGGTTGTTAATATACATGTGTGAACAGGCGCGGGGTCCGCGGCGGGCCGCTCCCCAAGATGCCGCTAACAGTGGCCGCTATCGTGCCACTTGCTAAAAACTGGACTGCGATGGCGGTACATCCGTCTTTTTTGCCGCGGCGAGATATCCTGGTGTCACAGCGTCAAGAAACACGCTGCGGCAGCGATGCGCACGCCAGCTTTCGGGAACCGTGAGGGTTCCGAATCGAGATAAATGATGAGGACAATTGGCTATGGTCAGTAGCACTTCGCAACAGCCCCGAGTGGCTGAAACAATCAGTTCGGGTCTCAAAAACGCACCGAGCAACCGAAGAACACCACCACGGGAGGGGTCTCTGGTAACCCGAATTACGGTGGGGATGATTGTCGTGGCGATCCTGGCGGGTGCCGCGTGGGGAGCGGTGCAGCTGATGCAGAATCAGGGCGACGACAAAGCCTCCTCGACACTCACAGCCAAGGTGAAGCGGGACGAGTTGCTGGTGACAGTCATTGAGGACGGAAACCTTGAGAGTGCGGTGAACATCGACATCAAATGCGAAGTGGCGGGCGGCACCTCGATCCTGTGGATCGTAGACGACGGCACGGAAGTGACGAAGGGCGAGAAGATCGTCGAGCTCGATGGGGCGGCCTTGGAAGAGTCGATCAACCAGCAACGGATCGCGTTCGAGAAGGCGCGGGCAGCGAAAATCCAAGCCGAAAAGAACTACGCGGCCGCCACGCTGGCCGTGGAAGAGTATTTGCAGGGCACGTTTGTCCAAAACGTCCAGGATCAGGATGCGCAGATCACGATCTCCGAGGAGAACTTGCGGTCGGCGCAAAACGCGTTGGAACATTCGGAGCGGATGTTCCGCAAGGGATACATCAGCGCCTTGGATTTGGAAAGCCAGCAGTTTTCGGTCCAGCGGGCTCAGCTGGAACTCGATTCGGCCCGCACGGCGAAGGACGTGCTGGTCAAGTTTACCAAGTTGAAAATGGTGCAGGAATTGGAAAGTGCCCGCGATTCGGCCGAAGCTCAGATGCGCAGCGAAGGTGCGTCGTTCGATTTGGAGGAGTCGCGCCTGAAACGGCTGGAGGCCCAGATGGAGAAGTGCGTCATCACAGCTCCGGCCAGCGGTATGGTGGTCTATGCGAACGACCAGGGGGGACGATTCGGCGGTTCGCAGCAGCCGCAGGTCGAAGAGGGGGCGATGGTCCGCGAACGGCAGACGATCCTCCGATTACCCGATCTCTCGCGGATGCAGGTCAAGGTAAACGTGCACGAATCCAAAGTCGAGTTGCTCGGGCGGGCCTGGAAGGAAAGTCTGGCCGAGGGCAAGGACCTGCGAGCTCGCGTGCGAGTCCTGGAACGGGAGTTACAGGGGAATCTGACTAGCATTGCGAATCAGCCCGAACCGTCGGGATGGTGGACGGGAAACATCAAGGAATACGCCACCATCATTTCGATTGACGGCACGCCCGACGGCCTGCGTCCAGGTATGACTGCGGAATGCGAGATCCTGGTGGCACACTTGAAGGACGTGCTGACGATTCCGGTGGCCTCGGTGGTTGAGCAGCGGGGCGTGTATTTGGCCTGGATCAGAGAGGGCAAGGGCTTTGAACGCAGACCGTTGGTATTGGGCGACACCAATGACCAATTTGTCGAAGTCAAAGACGGCCTGGTCGAGGGGATGGATGTCGTGCTGAACCCACGTGCGGTGATCCCCGAGGCGCGCGGTGTGAAAGAAGCCGCGGAGGAAGTCGATGTGGACAAGAAGTTTGGTAAGGAACGCATGCGTGCGCCCGACGCCGAAAAGAGCCCGCCAGGCGGACCCGAAAAGGGTGGACCTGCCAAGGGAGGACCTGCCGGAGATGGTGCGGGTGGACCAGGAGCAGGTGGACCAGGAGCGGGCGGACCAGATGGTGGCGGTGCCCGGCGCTCGATGAACCCGATGCAGTTCGACGCGGACGGCGACGGGAAGATCTCGCGCGAGGAGATGCCCGAGCGCGCTCAGCAGTTCTTTGACGTGATGGACGCCAATGGCGACGGTTTTGTGGACAAGGCTGAAGCGGCAGCGGCGCTGAAACGAGCTGGCCAGGCAGGCGGTGGACCTCCGGGTGACGGTCCACCACAGTAGAGACGTACCGGCTGAGTGCGTCAACGTCGGGGCTTGTCCTGATGGAGCCATGAGATTGCAGGCTACCTATGCGAGGCTGCCAGACACCTTCCGCAGCGGGTGGATTGCTGTGGTGAGCTGATCAGTCGTATTCCCGCCGGGACCGGTCCGACGGAGAATGACACATTGTGGCTCACGATAAGGATCGGTCGAGAAATAACTGTCCGATATACCCTCGCCCCTCTGGGGAGAGGGCAGGGTGAGGGGTCAGAAAACATGTCAGTTATTTCTCGACCGATCCTAAGGCCGCACGCGGGGATTATTCTTGCCGAAACGGGACGGGCACTTTGATCAGACGCATCTTACTTACACTCCGCTTGGGTATTTACAGTCTCTTGCTGCACAAGCTCCGTTCGGGGCTGGCGGTGCTCGGCATCTTGATCGGGATCACCGCCGTGATATGGCTGGTGGCGATGGGCGAAGGGGTCAGCTACCAGGCTCAGCAGCAGATTAAGGACCTGGGCGCGAACAACATCATCGTGCTCAGCGTCAAACCTCCTCAGACCTCCTCCAAACTCGGCAACGCGCTTTTCATCCCCTACGGCGTGTTACGCGACGACTACCGACGGATCATTTCCAACATACCGATCATCGAGCAGGCCGTACCGATGCGCGAGATTCGGCGCGAGGTGCGGTTTGGCGCCAGCAGTTCGGAAATCCGGCTGGTCGGCTGTACGCCGGAGTATTTCGACCTGAACCATCTGAAGATGTTGCGGGGACGTTTCCTCGAAGATCGCGACGACAATCCACCCGACAATGTCTGCGTGGTGGCCGAAGCGGCAGCGGAAAAACTGTTCGGTTTCGAGAATCCGATTGGCCAGAAGCTGCAGATCGACCGGGATTTCTATACGGTCGTGGGAGAAACGGAACGTCGCGATCCGACCGCGGCGATCGGCGGCAGTCTCGACTCGCAAGACTATAACATGGACGTCTATATTCCGCTGGAGACTTTGCGGTCTCGCATCGGAGACATGGTGTTGACCAGCCGCTCAGGAAGCCGGGAAGGGGAGGTGGTGGAGCTGAGTCAGGTCACGGTTTCCGTGTCGGACCTGGATCTGGTGGATCAAACCGCGGACATCATTCGCTCGCTGATTGAAAAATACCATCCGAACGAAGACGTCAAGGTGGTAGTTCCGAAGGAGTTGCTGCGGCAGGCGGAATTGATGCGCATGTTGTTCAATTTCCTGTTGGTCTTGATTGCCGGCATTTCGCTCGTCGTGGGTGGAATTGGCATCATGAACATCATGCTTGCCACGGTCACCGAACGCACCCGCGAGATAGGCATTCGCCGCGCGCTGGGTGCCACGCGCAGCGCGATTATCTACCAGTTCCTGGTCGAGGCCGTCGTGTTGACCGGCGTGGGTGGCACGCTTGGCGTCGGGTTCGGATTTCTGGTCAAGCCGGCTGTCAGTCTGACTCGAGATCTTGCGCTGAAAATGTTCCCCGACGTGATGTCCAGTCTGCCGCCTACGATGATGGAGTTGGAACCGCGGATTGCCGGCTGGTCCATCGTTGCATCGCTGGTCATTTCATTTGGTGTGGGCCTGGTGTTCGGGCTCTACCCAGCCCGCCGCGCGGCGATGATGGACCCGATCGAAGCGTTGCGTCACGAGTAGAGTACTCAAACTGGAAATCAAGTGGTCCATGTAGCCGGCAAAGCCGCGTTTTGGTGGTTCGCTTCCCATCGGAAAGGGGTCGGAATTCATGTCCAGTGCGTATTGGCCAAATCACAGGCTTTTCCGGCATTGGATCCGTTGGCAGGGGCGGGAAGGGTTGCACTTTCAGTAGAGTAGCTCTGTCACACCGGGCGGGCAGTCACGGTCCACTCGACCGGTACAATCGGCATGAGAATCAATCGGATCGTCCGCCAGAGTGCGATTTCCCGCGCATTTTCGACAAAAACAGCTTATGTTTTCATGGACTCACGCCTTTGGGGAGAGGCGTCGTGTCAACGACGCGGCGGGGAAAGCTGAGAGCTTGAGGGGACCCTGCCGCGTTTTTTTTGTTTCTCGCTCTGCCAGTACCTCCCGTCGAGATCATCGGCGGTTGACCGACTTGGAATTCCGACGGACAGTGCCACTCAAGCCACCAGGTTTCCAATTCATCAATCCCCGCGCCGAGGACCGGGTGGAATGGAGCGAGACCACTCGACTTGAGCAGTGCGCAGCGGGGACACGCTTTCCAGTGGCACGATGGAACGTCGGCACCCGCTTCACACTGCGTGCCTCAGGTGGCGTTGAGTTAACACGATTTCGGCTGGTGATCGTTTCTGCATGTCGTTGACACGCGTCTTCGCACGCAGTGGCACGACTGGTCGGCCTACACGTCCGCAGACAACCGGAATCGCGCGACCACTTGCTCGCACCACTGCGCTGCGTGTAGCAGATGTTCGTCGTGGCCGGGAATTGTGATCAGCTGCAATCCGATCGGCAAACCGTCATCCGTCTGGCCACAGGGTACGCTAATCGCCGGGAACCCGCAGTAGCTCCAGGGGGCATTGAACGCCGGATCCCCGGTTCGACTCGCGGCCCGGGGCAGGCGAGGTGGTGGCGGGCGTCAACCAGATACCGGGCCCACCGCCAAAAACTCGGAGCATGTCGTCGATGAACACCCGGCGATGCTTCAAGGCCGCCACGTAATCCATTGCCGAAACGCTCAGCCCCTCGGCAATCAGGCTCGCAATTCCCTCGGCGTATTGATCACGGTGTTGCTCA
This sequence comes from uncultured Planctomycetota bacterium, assembly GCA_963700575.1. Classification (GTDB taxonomy): domain Bacteria; phylum Planctomycetota; class Planctomycetia; order Pirellulales; family Pirellulaceae; genus JAJRVM01. Next base: position 65,221 of record CAVOYC010000015.1, read on the forward strand.
AAATCAGCGCGATGAGACTCGGCTAATTCGACAGCCATGATACGCCGGTGCATTTCCAGAACCTGTTCGAAGCGCGCCGGCAACTCGACATCTTCCACCTCGGCACCGGCAACGACCAGCTGAGCGACGGCGGAGTCAATGATCGGCATCATCGATCGGTCGGCCGCTGCCCGGAAAAACCCGGCCGGGAATGCCAACTTCGCTTGACCATCCGATCGGCAAGCCGCACAGCCGTCCGCAGCATGGTTCGGCAAAACAACATGGCTCGGCGGATCACTCGCCACCGCTTGCCAGATGGGCCACAGGTCCGAGACGCACCGCGTGATGGGCCCCACGTGGTCCAGATGAAAGCTGACCGGCACCACTCCCACGGTGCTCCAACGGCCCCGTGTCGGTTTCATGCCGACCACGCCGCAGTACGTAGCCGGCCGGATAATCGAACCTCCTGTCTGAGTGCCCAGGGCCGCGAAGCATGAGCCGGTTGCTACGGCCACCGCACTGCCACTGCTCGATCCGCCCGGGGTCCGTGCGGGGTTCCATGGGTTCACCGTCTCGGCAGGATCGAAACAGGCGAATTGCGTGGTCACGGTCTTGCCCAACACAATCGCGCCGGCAGCACGCAGCTGAGCGACCACGGGCGCATCGGTGGCAGCCATGTGACCATGACGCAGCGGCGAGCCGGCACGGGTCGGCATCGCAGCAACGTCAATGATGTCTTTCACACCGATCGGCACGCCGTGCAACGGGCCGCGCCTCACACCATCGCGTAGCTCGCGCTCCAGCAACTCGGCACACCGCAGCGCACCATCTCGATCCACGTGAGCCCAAGCGCGCAGTGTGCCGTCAGTCTGCTCAATCCGCTCCAGGCATCCGGCAGCCAGCTGCGTCGGTGAAGTGGCGCCCGTGCGAATCGCATCCGCCGCATCGTTGAGCGTAAGCATGCTTTTCTCACCTCAGGGAAAACACGAGGCACTCTGTTAAAGCACGAAGTCCGAAACACCCTTGAAGAGAAGCACGAAGTCACGAAATACCCAAATCCGAAGGAAGTGCGAAATCCGAAGGCCTCTAGCATGAACATCGCCTGGCGCATCATACCTTCGTCCTGGACGCCCCGCGTCGGCAACATCCGCCCCGAATGGAGACCTCTGAAATAGTAGGTCCCGGCTGCCGGACGGGACCTCGAAGCGGCAAATCATCTGCCACTTCCGCCCCGTCGCGATCGCCGACAACCGTTGCCAGGTCCCGCTCGGCAAGCGGGACCTACTTTCTGGCAATTCACGCTAAATCACTTTTCACGATTCGTGGAATTTTTGGCCGAAGGCCATATTTGGCGGTTGCGAAACTTCCACGAATCATGAAACTCGATTTAGTCCCACAAAAACAGCCCGAGGCCCAACGGGCCGGCCTAAACGCGCCGGCCTCGCACGCGCCTAGCGAACCGACGACCGCGCTCAATCTCTCCCCTCCGACCTTAGGTATTTCGTACTTCGTGCTTCTCTTCGTGCTTGGGTATTTCGTACTTCGTGCTTCTCTTCGTGCTTGGGTATTTCGTACTTCGTGCTTCTCGTCAACGGTATTTCGTGCTTCGGATTTCCCTTCGTGCCTCGTCACCGCTTCCGGCAAACGTCCACTGCGGGGCATGTTGCGCAACCGCCCGTGGCACAGCCGCCGGACCCACAACCACCAGATCCACAGCCACGCGCGGAAGGCTCGGTGACCGACTGGAACGTCACTTCCACCTGAAACAGGTTTTCCATCTCGCGCCCGACAGGCTCCGACGCACCGCTCATTTCACCCAGTACATAGAAGCACAAAGACCGGCCATCCAGCGGGTAGATCGCATCCACAACGACGACCGGAGCAAAAGTCCGGTCGAGCAGCTGTTGGCAGACCTCAATCGCTCGATCGCGCTGCTGAGCCTGCGTCACCAGCCGTGACTCATCGTGCGCGGTCAGCTGCCTGACCAGCGCACCATCGCTCGCGGCATCATTTTCGGTATGAACAGCGGGTACCAGCACCTCGCCGATCTCCAATCCTCGCGGCGTGCGGCACACCACGCGCATCCCTCGCTCGTAAATCGCCTGATCCTCGGCGGTGAAGCGGCCGATCGTCCCGTAAGCATCGATTCGAATCATGTATTGAGTGGTCATGAGAACAGATAAAGAGTAGCAGTGCGTTTTCCCCAGCAAACAACGAAGAATGGGTCAAGATGCGTGCAAGAGATGGGCCCCGGAAGGTCACGACGTGCCATAAACATTTCACACTGTGTGCGTTCACGAACGCGCCGCCGAAGTCGCTTACCCAGTTTCTCGCAATGCACCGGCAAAAATGTACCTGTCCCCTTTTTTACGCGCGTTGTCGCTCGTACTGGGTGATCTTGTCCGCGTGTTGGAGCGTGAGTGCGATATCGTCCAGCCCTTCCAGCAGCGAGTGGCGGCGGAACGGGTCGATCGAGAACTTGACGTCCAGCTGTTGATCGTCCGTGATGCGGCAGTCCGTCAGGTCGACCAGCAGCTTATAGCCCTCGTCCTGGGCCACTAACTGAAAGATCTGCTCGACGATGTCCTCCTCCAGCCGAATCGGCAGCACGCCGTTCTTGAAACAGTTGTTGTAGAAGATATCGGCGAAACTCGGAGCGATGACGACGCGAAATCCATAATCGTCCAAAGCCCACACGGCATGCTCGCGACTCGACCCCGAACCGAAATTGCGTCGCGTGACCAGGATCGAGGCGCCTTGGAACTGGGGACGATTCAACTCAAATTCTGGATTGTCGCTTTCATCCTCGAGAAATCGCCAGTCGAAAAACAGAAACTGACCAAACCCGGTGCGCTCGATCCGCTTCAAGAACTGCTTGGGAATTATCTGATCCGTATCAACATTCGCGCGATCCAGTGTCGCCACCAGTCCACGGTGTTGTTTGAATGGTTGCATTGTGTTTATCTCTCTTCCTGGCCTGGCGTCGTCAGTGAGGCACGAAGCACGAAATACCCAAGCTCGAATGAAACACGAAGCCCGAATGACCTAAGTCCGAAAAGAGAACCAGGTTCGACTTTCTCTTCGTGCTTCGGATTTCCTTCGTGCTTGGGTATTTCGGATTTCGGATTTCTTTCGGATTTGGGTATTTCGTGCTTCGGATTTCTCCTCAGGGTATTTCGTGCTTCGTCATTTGTAATCCCACTCTCGGATGTCGACGAAGTGTCCGGTGACGGCGGCGGCGGCGGCCATGGCGGGCGACACCAGGTGCGTGCGGCCGCCTTTGCCTTGCCGGCCTTCGAAGTTGCGGTTGCTGGTCGAGGCACACCGTTCGCCCGGCGCCAGCTTGTCGGGGTTCATGGCCAGGCACATGCTGCAGCCCGCTTCGCGCCACTCGAAGCCGGCCTCGCGAAAGACCTTGTCGAAGCCCTTCGTCTTCCGCCTGCACGCTTCACCTGCCCACTGCCGGGCACCACCATCGCGTGGACGCGTGGCGACACCTTGTGGCCCTCGCACCACCGCCGCCGCCGCCCGCAGGTCTTCGATCCGTGCGTTGGTGCACGAGCCGATGAAGACGCGGTCGATCGCGATCTCGGTGATCGGCGTCCCGGCTTTCAGACCCATGTACTCCAGCGCCTGCGCGGCGGATTTCTGTTCCGTTTCGTCGCCGCAACCGTGCGGGTCGGGAACTCGATCGATCACCGCGGCGACCTGGCCCGGATTGGTGCCCCAGGTGACTTGCGGCGCGATGTCCGCCGCATCGAACTCGCGAACCACGTCGTACTGCGCCCCCTCGTCGGTCGGCAGCTGCTGCCAGCGGGCGACGGCCGCGTCGAAGTCGGCGGGTGCGAACTCGCGGCCGCGCAGGTAGTCGAAGGTCGTCTGATCCGGCGCGATCATGCCGGCCCGCGCACCCGCTTCGATCGACATGTTGCAGACCGTCATCCGCTCTTCCATGCTCGAGCGACTGAATGGCACTGCCGGTGTATTCCAGCACATAGCCGGTGCCGCCGTGCGGTCGTCAGTCTCGCCGATCAGGTACAGGATCAGGTCCTTGGCCGTCACGCCGCGTGGCAGCTGGCCGTCGACGCGCAGCTCCATCGTCTTGGGCTCGGACTGCAGCAGCGTCTGCGTGGCCAGCACGTGCTCGACTTCGCTGGTGCCGATGCCGAAGGCCAGGGCGCCGAACGCACCGTGCGTGGCCGTGTGGCTGTCGCCGCAGACGATCGTCATGCCCGGCTGCGTGTAGCCCAATTCCGGACCGATGACGTGGACGATCCCCTGCTGGGGGTCGTTCAGGTCGTACAGCCGAATGCCGAACTCCTGGCAGTTGTGGCGCAGCGTGTCGACCTGCTGCCGGGAGATCGGGTCGGCGATCGGCAGCCAGCGATCGGTGGTCGGAACGTTGTGGTCCGGCGTGGCGATCGTCAGCCTCGGGCGGCGCACGCTGCGGCCCGCCAGCCGCAGTCCCTCGAAGGCCTGCGGGCTGGTCACTTCGTGGACCAGGTGCAGATCGATGTACAGGATCGTCTGCTTGTCCGGGCTCGGCATGGACGACGTGCTCGTCCCAGATCTTCTGGAACATCGTACGGGGCAGGGTGGACGGTGAAGCCATCGTCGGTATCCGTCTAGGTTGTGGGCCAAACAAGTTGCTGATTGGAACCCGCAAGTATAGAGCGATCCGAATGACGGTAGGTCTGTCAGGGGAGCCGGGTAGGGGCTGAAGCGGCGGCGAGCCTGGGTTACGTCTGCCATGGAAACGGAAATACCTACGGTATATTCGCAGGCAGCAATTCTGGCCTCTCCCGAATGTTGCGAAGGCGATCCATTTCTGTGATGGAATCGCGGCTATTCGGAGAGGGCGCGGGGTGAGGGGGCTGAAGCGGCGTCAAGGCTGGCGACCGCATGGCGGTGGTGGAGCGAGGGCGTGGTGATGTTGGCCCACCAGGCGGCCGCGTCGGCGTGCGTCCAGCGCCCCGAGTATTCGCAGCTGTCCAGGGCCTGGGCCAGCTCGTTGGCCGACGCGAACCGATCGCCGGGCGATTTGGCCAGGCAACGCATGACGACCTGTTCCAGGTCCGCGGGAACTTCGACTTGCATTTGCGACAAGGGTATGGGTTTGCGGTGGGCATGCGCGACCAGGATCTTGATCGGCTGCGTACCCTCAAAGGGCGGTCGCCCGGTCAGCATATAGTAAGCCACGACACCCAACGAATAGATGTCGCTTCGTTCGTCCGGCTCCCCGTCGCCCGTCGCCTGCTCAGGGGACATAAACAGCGGTGAACCGGTGATCGAGCCGTCGTGTGTCAATTCGACGGAATCGACATTCCCCACCGGCTTGACCATCCCGAAATCCAGCAATTTGGCCACGTCGTACACACGACCCCGCTCGGCCGCAAAGATGTTTGCCGGCTTGATGTCCCGATGGATCAAACCCACGGCGTGCGCTTCAGCCAGCGCCTCACACGTTTGTCGCAGCAGGAAGATCACGCGTTCCGGAGGCAGCGGGCCGTAACGAGATACCAGGTCGGCCAGGGACAGACCCGGAAGATACTCCATCACATAGTAGAACGTGCCGTCGGCCGCACGACCGTAGTCGAAGATATCGATATTGTTCCAATGCGAGAGCTTGGCCGTGGCGCGCACCTCGCGTTCAAAGCGGGCCATCGTTCGAGGGTCACCCGTTTTCTCCGGGCGGATCACCTTGATCGCTACCGGTCGCTTCATCAACTGGTGCTCCGCCAGGTAGACTTCCCCCATCCCGCCGCCACCCAGCTTCTCGCCCAGCCGATACTGACCAAGCTGCTTGGCTTGAAACGCCTCGAGTCGCAGCGCGTTGATCGTGTAAACTCCGATCACGCAAACCACGCCGCTGACAATCATGATCAAGCCCATCGAAACCATCAACCACCAATCGGCCACGATCAACTCGGCGCACAGCTGGTCGGTCAGCCACAGAACGATGGTCAACGCGATCGGCGATAACGCCATGGCGCCGACAACCACTGCCGCTCGACGCCAATTGTTGGGGATGAACATGGAATACGTGTACATCAACATCAACCAGGGCGCTTCATGGTGGGGCAGCATGTGGTCTTTGACCGCACACTCACGCATCATGACGAATTGCATGGCAAAAAAGAAAACCGCCGGCGAGCCAAAAATCATCAGCTCTTCGATGCGGAGCGTTCGGCTACTGGCTTCGCACGTGCGGCATAACGGCATGGCACTGCCAAGCAGCAACAGAAACACGACCAATTGGCCGAAAAAGAGGCCATCAATCGAAACGGGAGCCGTTCCAGAGAGGGCGGCGATCAATCGCCAGATGATGAAGACGCCGAACCCCAAGGCCAGTGCGAACGCCGCAACGCGCAGCCGCGACCGCAGCAGCACGCGCGTCTCGCGCGTCAGCTCTGCCCCGGTCCCCTCGACCAACCGGACGCGCGGACGTGGTCCGCCAAGCGATAGTGATTCGGACGCACTGGCGTCCAGCGTTTCGTCGTTCGGTCCCAGCTGGACCGCTGCCTCTCGTATGCCATCCATGCATTCCGCTCGCTAAGAAATCCCATTAAATAAGACGGCCGGCCAACCCGGTCATTACGTCCCCCCATCCTATACAGTTCGACCCGCACAGACTATCACCGCTTGACCGCTCGCCCGCCCCCCCGTTGGAAGTGCGACGGTGTCGCGGCCGCTCAGGGCACCTGGTGATAGCCGCGGTACCAATCGACGAATCGCTGGATACCGACTTCGATCGGGGTAGCGGGACGGAAGCCGACATCGCGCATCAAGTCGTCGACATCGGCGTAAGTGGCGGGCACGTCACCCGGCTGCAACGGCAGCAGTTTCTTCTTGGCGGTAATGCCGAGTGCTTTCTCCAGCGATGCAATGAAGTGTTGCAGCTCCACAGGTTGGTTGTTACCGATGTTGTAGATCTTGTAAGGCGCTCGGCTGGTTCCCGGATCCGGCTGGTCGCCGCGCCATGCCTCGTTTGGCTCAGGCAATCGATCCGTGACGCGGATCACACCTTCCACAATATCATCGATATAGGTGAAGTCGCGGCGCATCTTGCCTTCATTGAACACGTTGATCGGTTCGCCCGCCAGGATGGCTTTGGTGAACAGGTACAGTGCCATATCGGGGCGTCCCCACGGTCCGTATACCGTGAAGAAACGCAACCCGGTCGTCGGTAATTGATACAGATGGCTGTAGGTGTGTGCCATCAACTCGTTGGCCTTCTTCGTCGCGGCGTACAAACTGACGGGATGATCCACGTTGTCGTGGACCGAGAACGGCATCTTCGTGTTGGCGCCGTACACACTGCTGGACGACGCGTACACCAGGTGTGGCACGCCCGAGTGCCGGCAGCCTTCCAGGATGTTAACGAACCCCACCAGATTGCTGTCCACATAAGCGTGGGGATTCTCCAGCGAATAGCGCACTCCGGCCTGCGCTGCGAGATTCACCACGCGGTCGAATTTCCGCTCCTGGAACAGTCGCTGCATCGCCGGGCGGTCGGCCAACTCGAGCTGGACAAATTCGAATCCGTCGCGGCCTGACAACCGGGCCAGCCGGTCCTTCTTGAGCTGCACGTCATAGTAATCGTTCAGATTATCCAGTCCGACAACCGTGTCGCCGCGCTGCAGCAGCCGATCGCTGAGGTGAGAGCCGATGAAGCCGGCCGCACCGGTGACCAGGACATATGCCATAATCCAGTTCCAATTCCTTGCGAAAGACCCACACGATCCGAACAATCGACAGGTTCAGACCGCTGCTGTACTATTGCCCGTGCACAGGCTAACGATCAGATCGATTGTGCATACGCGAAGTGGCAAATTCATTCCCTCGGAAATTCCGAGACTGATGCATTTTTTGCACCCATGTTATAGTAATACGATACTTCAGCCACGTCATTGTGGGACGGGCGTTTCGTCTGCCCAAACAGCATGGCTCCCGAAAGGCTGCACTTATCGACAAGCCCACCGTCGGGCTTGTCCCGATGGAGAATGCCAAACCATCGGTTACGACGAGCTCTCCGGGACCGAGTCCCTACCGACGCGAGAGACTGAATCTTCCCCGATATTCCGACAATTACCAATTCCGCTGAGCCAAGTGGGGCCCAGCCAGACTGTTTTTTTGATGCAAAGAGAGACAGAGGATAGGCATGAGTACTGCAGTTCAGACAACTCACCCGCTGATGGCCGCGATCGAAGACAAGACCGCCACCGTCGGCATTATGGGACTCGGTTACGTCGGTCTCCCGCTGGTGCAGGCTTTCATGGCTGCCGGCTACAGCACGATGGGTTTCGACGTGGACCAGCGGAAGGTCGACTCGTTGTTGGAGGGGAAGAGCTACATCGGGCACATCCCGGGTGACTGGATTGCCGGCTGCATTGCGGAGAAGAAGTTCCTCCCGACGGCCGACATGTCACGATTGTCGGAGGCCGATGCCATTCTGATCTGCGTGCCGACGCCGCTGAGCGACAGTCGGGACCCGGACCTGTCGTACGTCGAAGCGACGACCGAGATGGTGTCGAAGGTGATGCGGCCTGGGCAGCTGGTGGTTCTGGAGAGCACGACCTATCCGGGCACGACGCGCGACGTGATGCTGCCGATCCTGGAGCGATCAGGGCTGAAGCCGGGCGACGACTTTTTCCTGGCCTACAGCCCGGAACGCGAGGATCCGGGCAATATCGACTTCTCGGCCAGCGGCATTCCGAAGGTGGTCGGCGGGCTCGACCCGTTGAGTCTTGAGCTGGCGAACGCTCTTTATTCGAAGGCCGTCGTGCGCACCGTGCCGGTTTCCTCCTGCGAAGTGGCCGAGGCCTGCAAGATTCTGGAGAACACGTACCGCTCGGTGAACATCGCCATGGTCAATGAGTTGAAGGTGCTGTTCGACCGGATCGGCATCGACGTATGGGAAGTGATCGACGCGGCCAAGACGAAGCCGTTCGGATTCCAGGCCTTCTATCCGGGGCCCGGTCTGGGCGGACACTGCATTCCGATCGACCCGTTCTATCTGAGCTGGGTGGCCCGCAAGCACGAGATGCCCACTCGGTTCATCGAACTGGCCGGCGAGATCAACACGTCGATGCCCAAGTACGTGGTGACGCGGACCATGGAGGCGTTGAACAGCATCGGCAAGCCGATCCGCGGCAGCAAGATCGGCATGCTCGGCGTGGCCTACAAGAAGGACGTGGACGATCCGCGGGAGAGCCCGTCGTTCAAACTGATGGAGCTGCTTCAGGCGAGCGGTGCGGTGCTGAGCTACAACGATCCGCACATTCCCACTCTGCCATCGATGCGTCACTACGACGTGCCTCGACTGGCCAGTGAGCCGCTGACGCCCGAGTATCTTGCATCGCTCGATTGCGTACTGATCGCCACCGACCACTCGGCCTACGACTGGAACTTCATCGTCCGCTACTCGTCCCTGGTCGTCGACACGCGCAACGCCACCAAGAACGTCACCGACGGCCGCCGCAAGATCTGGAAGGCGTAACGCCGGCGCGGCGAAGCACGAAGCGCGCACGGTGAGTACTGGTACAATCTGCATCTGGCGTTTGTTAATGAAGAACGCTGGATGGAAATCCGCGAAGAAGTGTTGTCGAAACTCAGCGATACGGTTCTCGGCGCCGCGGCCAAGCACCATCACCGCATATCCCGACTTTCCCTGCTGGCGGACCATATCCACGTCGCGATCGGATGCAATATCGACGAGTCGCCTGAAGATGTTGCCTTGGGCTACTTGAATAACTGCGCTATGCGCGAAGCATGAAGCCGGTGTTCAAGTACGGCTACTACGTTGGTACCTTCGGCGAATATGATCGCGGAGCCGCACGTTAGTTGTCAAACCCGCTTCCATCGGCACAAGGTCTCGTTGTTACACACGAGTCTGATTTCCACTGGGCTCGTCCCAGTGGGATCACAACTGGTTGGCTACTGTCACCCACACAATTCCTGTGCTCTCCGTCGGGCTTGTCCCGGGGGGAGTAACGACTGTCGCCGGTGCTGTAGCGTGAGAGTCGCCGTTTCCCCCGGGACAAGCCCGGCGGAGAGCAGAAGCAGGTGATGTTAGAGACGATGCTCACGGTGCCGAATGTAGCTCGTCAGTTGTCGCTCCCACTGGGGCAAACCCAGCGGAAGCGTGCGCAGCAGATGTGTTGTACACTGAGGCACAACGCCGGTGGGGAACACTCTTCGCGCTGGCGAGTTCAGCACACCCTACTCCCGGATCCTGCGGATGGGCACGCGATCTGCCACGTGCTAGAATTGCGAGATGAGGATTCATCAAATCATCTGGCCGGAGGAGCGGGTCGACCACATTGCTCGACACGCGGTAACGCCTGAAGAATTCGAGGAAGCCTGTCTTGGAAAATCGCTGGTTCAGAGGGCAAGAACAGAGGGCGCGAATCCTGTCTACTATATCCTTGGCCAAACCAACCGAGGCCGGTACTAGTTCTGCGTCCTAATCCAGTTTCCTGACGGTAATGGCTACCCGGTCACCGCACGGCCCATGACCGAGAAAGAAAAACGCCGATACAGAGAATGGAAGAACATGTGAACACGGACAAGATTCCACAGTCTGACTCAATTAGTGAACTGGCCCAGTTCTGGGATACTCACGATCTTACCGACTACCAAGACCAACTTGAAGAAGTCACCGAGCCGGTGTTTGAGCGCGAGAAAGTGGTGCAGGTCCATCTACCTGCCAAAGACGCCGATGCACTTGAGAATTTGGCTCGGTCGCAGGGGCTCCATTCGGCTGATCTGATTCGAACTTGGATCATGGAGAGAGTGCAGGCGTCATCGTAGCGCAGTAGTGTAGGGTGTGCCGAGCTCGCCAAGCACGCTCTGGACGCACGTGAGAGACATGATGGTGAGCGCCGGCACGCCAAATTCCAACCGCAAACCGCAGCCTGGTGTGCCAGCGCCCGCCGCAACCTCGTTTGACATCGGAGCGCGTTGACCGGCGAGCTCGGCACACCCTGCTTTTCAGGCTGCCCGGCGCAGGGGGGTGGCCACGCGGCTCTGGACCGCGGCTCGATCCAGTACTTCATACGAAGCGTCCTGCCCGTCGCGGCCCGCCCGCTCAATCAGTACTAACGAGCCGTCGTGGAGCATGCGCGGCAGGTAGAACCACGCGCGATCCAGGGCGTCGCCCAACTGAGTGGCTCGGATCACGACCAGGTCGGTATCGAGCAATGAGTTGGCGGTGCGTGCCAACGCCGTGAACGGATCGCCCGGCACCAGCTGCACGCGGGCGTCCAGCGAGTGGAGCATGCGATGAGCCTGCTTGAGCGTCATGCAGGCACCAGAGTCGGGTCGCATCTCAAACAGGTCGATGCCCGTGAAACGGACCTTGGGCCGGGTGGTATCTTGCCCCGCCAGCAGAATCATCTTGCGGGCCAGCTCGCCATCGCCGAGCCCAATTCCGACCAGATGGCCTGCACGGATTTTTCGGATATTGCGGAACACAGCTCGGTCGGCGGCAGGTTTCGCAAAATAGGCAAGATGCAAGTACTTTATCAGACGTCCTGCACTCAACGACGCATTCCTTTGCGATCGAGGGAGATTTGACTCGCTTGTATTGCAGTCCTGTTGTTAGTCAGTTTCGGCCGTTCGGGCAGCTCTAGAGCAGTAAAAAAGATATTACCGGGTACGTCGCCCGAATCCTTACCCACAAGCACCTGGCCGAGGCCGAATCAAACCGCAGCCTGTTTCGGTCTCGGCCACGTGCTGCTTGAAATCACCAACTCCGCTCGACCGAAAGAATTTCCGTTCACGTCGGTAGTTCACAAACGTGCCTTCCACCGGCGCAAGGCCGGTGGCGGGCAGACCGAGAGCAGTAAAAAAGATATTACCGGGTACGTCGCCCGAATCCTTACACACAAGCACCTGGCCGAGGCCGAATCAAACCGCAGCCTGTTTCGGTCTCGGCCACGTGCTGCTTGAAATCACCAACTCCGCTCGACCGATAGAATTTCCGTTCGCGTGGGTAGTTCACAAACGTGCCTTCCACCGGCGCAAGGCCGGTGGCGGGCAGACCTGCCTGTTCTCCCTGGCTTGCGCGCTGCTGAGTCGCGTTGCCGATCCGAATATCCTGTACATCCGTTACCGTCGACCCAGGAACTCACCGGCAGGTCGTTTGTGTGACCTTATTCTTAACCTATATTTGCCCAGGCCAGCATGGACTCATCTAAGGCCTGTTTAACCCCTCTGGTTGAAGCTTGGTTCCAAGCCCAACACATGCAAATACTCGTGTAGGTGATTGTCTCCCCACTGGCGGATGGATGTCTTCCGCCACCTATTTTGTCGCGTCGCATGTTCTCGCGCTGATCGTTTTCAAATCTGGATCGTACGTCGGACTTCCAAGTCCGACGACCTGCAGCAACGAAAACCAGCAGCACCGAAAACGCGATCGCATGGGAGGCGGCTCGGCCGCCCGACAAATCCGAGCGATGGCTCGGTAGGCACGGTTTCGCACCAGTTGGTCGCTACAGAGCGACGCTTTGACGTGATAACGCGAAACGGTGCCAGCGCACACTTGATTTAGCAGCTTTGATGAGACAACCCGATGCGCCGTATCCCGTCTACACGTTCGACGGTGCGCCATGCGCACTTCGAACGATACGAGGACCGTTTGGTCTTTTCGACCATCCCGATAGCGGAGGTCTGCCTTGCGCAGATGCCCGACCTGGTCGGCGCGCTGCCCGACTGGGTCGAGCTGGCTCCGACTGTTGCGCTGACGAACACCTCGGACAATACGCAGAGTGGTGTCGCGTACGTGCATGACACGTATGGTTTCGACGGCGAAGGCCAGACAGTAGCTATCATTGACAGCGGCATTGCGTTTGACCACGTGGCACTCGGAGGTGGATTGGGTCCAGGATATCGCGTCGTAGGCGGATGGGATTTTACAGAAGAAAATGACGCGATTCCGTACGATGACGGTCCGGCCGGATTTCACGGAACACACGTGTCCGGCATCATCGCCAGTCAAGACACGCGACGGCCCGGCGTGGCGCCAAGGTTGACCTGGTCGCGCTGCGAGTGTTCAACGACTCAGGGCTGGGCTACACGATGTGGGTCGAGCGGGCACTGAACTGGGTCCACGAACATCAGAACGACTTCCGCTTTCCGATCACGACCGTCAATCTCTCGTTAGGCGCGGGCTGGAACGGTACGGATCCTCCCGCCTGGGCCACACTGGAGGATGAACTGGCGCAATTGGCCGACGACGGCATCTTCGTTGCCGTGGCGGCCGGGAACAGTTTCGAAAAATTCGGCGTGCCGGGTTTGGCGTATCCGGCAGCCAGTCCCTACGTGGTGCCGGTGGCCAGCGTGGATCGGGACGGCCAGCTGAGTGATTTCAGTCAGCGGCAACAGAGGGCATTGGCCGCGCCGGGCGAGACGATTATGAGCACGGTGCCTGACTTCATTCTCGGGGCCGATGGGAACCTGAACGATTGGGCCGCGGCGACAGGAACCAGTATGGCCGCGCCGTATGTGGCCGCAGCCAGCGTCTTAGTGCGTGAGGCCATGCAGTTTGTCGGCCATACCACGATCACTCAATCCGACATCTACCAACAGCTGCGCGATACGGCGGACGTGGTGTACGACTCGGTTACCAATGCCTGGTACCAGCACGTGAATTTGGCGCGTGCCATCGACACCTTGATGCCCCGTGACGATTTTGGCTCGAGCGTGCCGGACGCGTTTGATCTTGGAGCCCTCAGCAACTCGCGACGCGTCTCCGGGCAACTCGCACGATTGGACGATCGAGACGCGTTTCGGTTCACGGCGAGCGTCAGTGGTGCATTGAATTGGAGTGCGATTGGCAGTCGCCCGATTGACGTGACACTGGAGTCGATCGGCACCAGACTCGCATCGACCACTAGCGGAACCGGCCTGCGAGTGGAAGCTGGTCGCACCTATATCATTACGGTGTCCGCCGCCGATCATCTGGCCGAGTACGATCTTCAGCTGACGATCGCGCCCGACAAGTTTGTCTCGGTCGATGGGAATGTAGTTCGAGTGCACGGCACGGGGGGCGACGACACAGTCCGCTTCTCGATTGGCAGCGTGTACAGCCTGGAGATCAACGGCCAGCTGCACAGCTACGCGCACAACGTGGCATGGCGGTTCGTGATAGCAGGGCAGGGCGGTAGTGACCGGCTGATCCTGTCGGGCTCGCCCGGAGATGATGAGCTGATCCTGCATCCCGGCAGAGCCCAGATGCAGGGAGCGGGCTACGAACTGACGGCCCATGGTTTCGCCTCGATCGTTGCCGATGCCGGTGCCGGCCAGGACGACGTGGCTCGGCTGTACGACTCGCAGGGCAACGACCTTTTCGAGGGAACTCCGACCGAGAGCATGATGAGCGGCTTGGGGTTCGTAAACAAGGTCCGAGGATTCGATCGGGTCTACGGCTATGCCACTGCCGGTGATGACGACGTGGCTCGACTTTACGACTCCGCGGGAGACGATCTGTTTGACGGTCGGCCGGAAAAGAGTTTCATGCGCGGCGCGGATTTTTACAACAAGGCGAAAGGATTCGATCGAGTCTACGGCTACTCCACGGCCGGTGGCACGGATCTGGCACGTCTTTATGACTCAGCGGGCGACGATCTGTTCGACAGCCGGCCCGACAAGAGTTTCATGCGGGGCGCCGATTTCTACAACAAGGTGAAGGGTTTCAGCCAGGTCTATGCCTTCGCCACCGGTGGTTCATCTGACGTGGCACGGCTGTGGGGTTCCGACAGTGCGGATCAGCTATTTGCCTGGACCGACAAGCAGGTGCTGCGTGGTGACGGATTTTATAACGTCGCGCGCGGATTCGATGACACGTATGCCGATTCGCGCGGCGAGGCGGCGACAGGCCAGACCGAGGACATGGCGTATCTCTATGGCAGCCTGGCCACCGAGAAGTATTCGGTGGGCGACGACCGCAGCGTGTGGCAGACGGACGCGAGTCGCGTGAGGTTGACTCAGTTCGAACGGATTCGAGTAACGAACAGCGGCGGCGACAGCGACGTAGCTCAATTGAAGTTGAGCGGCCCGGCCACTCAATTCATTGGCCAGGGTAACATAGCCGTAGGAATCGAAGCCACAACGCGCCACGAGTTATACGGATTTGATCGCGTAGCACTGGACGTGCAGTCGGGCGATATCGGTGCGAGTCTATCTATCGGCGGTCGATTATTTGTTCGAACGGATTGGACGGTAACATGTCGCACCCCTTCAGGGTGCCCTTGATGCCACGCCTCACGTCCCCAGGGTGCGCCGCTCGCGCGGCGACCCTGGGCTTCGGGGTTCCACCGCGGTGCGGTGAAGAGCCGAGGACATACGGTGAAAACTTCAGCATGCCTCCGGCAGGCCTCCGGCACAGGTACATCCCGACGGCTTCGGCTCCCCCAGCGCGCTCGGAAGTTCCGCGGAGTCCCGTGACAACTATAAGGGTGGCCCGCCGGTCGCATCGCGGCCGGCGGGCCACCCTGGGGATCGATCCGACGCAAGACGATACCCCAACGGGGTATTACAGCATCGCACAACGACAGCCGACCTCGATGCATGCCTGGCAGCGCATACGAATGCTCTCTTGCCGCTCCGCAACATCTACTGACCATCGACCCCTTCGAGCCGATCGACGAAAAAACCGACCTTGACCCGTCCGGCGTGCGTGGCTAAAAGCAGCCCGCTTATCTTCTAATCTTTTCGTCCCCCAGATGCGCCGCTATTCTTGCCGGCTCGACTCTGTCATGAAACGTCTGCTTGATCTAGCCATTGTGATCCCGAGCCTGATCCTGCTCAGCCCGCTGTTCGTGGTGATCGCGGTCTGTGTCAAGCTCAGCTCGCCGGGCCCGATTCTGTTTCGACAGCGTCGCGTGGGATGGCGTGGCGAGATCTTCGAAATCTGCAAATTCCGCACGATGGTGGCGGAGGGCAACTCGCGAGGCCCGCAGGTGACGGCGTCCAATGATCCGCGGATCACTCGATTGGGCCGACTGTTACGACGCTCCAAACTGGACGAACTGCCGCAGCTGATCAATGTGCTGTCGGGCAAGATGAGCGTTGTCGGACCGCGTCCCCAAGTGCCCCGATTCGTGCGGCACTATCCGGATCATATTCAAGAGATCGTCTTTTCTGTGCGGCCGGGGATTACCGACCCGGCGGCGATCGCATATCGCAATGAGGAAGAACTGCTGGCCGGGGCCGACAACCCCGAACGCTGCTATATCGACCGCATTCTGCCGCATAAGCTGACACTGTACGTGCAATACATTCGACGCCGATCGCTCGCCACCGATTTGTGGATCATTCTGCAAACGGTCGGCTGCCTGCTGCCGTCGCACGACCACTCGCGTCGCCAGCCCGCCACTCGACCAGTCTTCCAGGTCGGCGAGCCCGTCATGGCCTTCGAGCGCGTTACCAGCAGGTAGGGTGATAGCCGGTGGCGAGGGTTTTTACGGAGACGCGAGCTACGCACATCCACCGTTACGGATTTGCGCATGCACAACTACAAAATGTTACAGAACACGCTCAAGCATCTCGCGATAGACCTCGATCGTCTGCTCCGCCACGCTCTGTGCGGTGAACTCGCGCAACACACGCTCGCGCCCTTTCAAACCCATACGGTGTCGCAGGTCAGGTTGATCGATCAACCGCCACATAGCGCTGGCTAGAGATTCGACGTCACTGGGCGGTACCAGGATTCCGTTCACTTTGTCGCGCACGATCTCGCGGCAACCGCGCACGTCCGTGGTGATGATCGGCTTGCCACATGCGGCGGCTTCGAGCAACACTTTGGGCAACCCTTCCCCATAATAGGTCGGCAGCACCACGACGCTCGAGCGTCCGATGATCTGCGGCATGTCCGTGCGTCGGCCCCACCACTGGACAATCCCCTCGTCATTCCACTTTTTCAGCTGCGCGGTTGGCACAGCTCGAGGGTTTTCGCCGTCGGTATCGCCAACCAGCACGAAACGAGCTTGGGTATCCGTTTGTTTCAGCAATCGAGCGGCCTCGACGAACTCGCCGATCCCTTTCGGCCAGATCATGCGCGATGGCAGCATGATGGTGGGCGTTCCAGCGCGCTCATTGAGTTGTTGGAATACGGTCGGGTCGACACCCGATCCGCGAATGACATCACAGCAACTTGATCGAACCATTCCAGCGTCGAGCAGTTGTTGCATATCTTCACAGTTCTGGAACGTGACTCGCCAGGCGCTGGGACGTAGCAGATGTTTGAAGCAGTGCGTGACCAGGATGCGCCGCGCGGCGGCTCGCGGTCCGCTGCCTGAGAAGGCAGATCCCAGGCCCGTGAAGCTGTTCACGACACGTTTGGCACGCACCTGCCGTGCGGCCAGCGAACCGAGCAGCACGGCTTTGGCCGAAAAATGGTGGAGCACGTCAGGTTGTACGGTGCGGTAGATGTGCGCCAATTGCCGTACGATGCGCAATTCCACCAGCGGATTGCGGAGGCTGCGAGGAAATTCTACATGATGTACACGCACGCCATGACATTCGAGCTCGCTGGGATCGTGCGTCAGGCGAGTGACCACGTGCACGTCGAACCCGGCCTCGAGGGCCGCTCGAGCGACGTTCACGCGATGGGACAAAAAATATCCGCTCTCGTTGACCAGCAACAACAATCGACGAGTCCGCTGAGCGGATCTTTGGGGGGCGATTCCGGTAGCCACCCCAGGGAGGCGATTGAGCCGGATCTTCGGAAGCGTCGCGAGAGCCATATCGCTCGCCGACCTCCATGTCGAGTGCGATGCTGAGCAGTGGTTAGTCTATACCCACCGCGTACATAACAGAGTGCGCCAATTTGGACAAGATTATTCGTGGAGGACGCAGTCCACCCGGGCACCGCAAAGCGTTCACATTCCAAACCCGAGGGTCAGCGGAGGTTGCCAGGCGACCGTAGCGTCACACATGGAAAACCGAAATACCTTTTACGGTATATCCGCAGGCATCCATTCTGGCCCCCTCTCCCCCGAATTGTTCGCGCGAAAGACGATCCATTTCTCTTGACAGAATCGCGAACAATTTGGGGGAGAGGGCGGGGGGTGAGGGGGCTGAAGCGGCGGCGAGCCTGGGTTACGTCTGCCATGGAAAACCGAAATACCTTTTACGGTATATCCGCAGGCAGCCATTCTGGCCCCCTCTCCCCCGAATTGTTCGCGCGAAAGACGATCCATTTCTCTTGACAGAATCGCGAACAATTTGGGGGAGAGGGCGGGGGGTGAGGGGGCTGAAGCGGCGGCGAGCCGGCCATTTCCCGCGCCTCGGTGAGCGTTCAAAGTAGGACACGGGACGGGACTCATGACACACTGCCAGAACCCGAAAACAACCGCCCACGCTCGTGATCCTGCGCACGCGCCGGACAGAAGAAGCACGTGGGGTTGGAGCTCCCATTTCGGGGCAAACATTTCGCGCGATATCGGCCCCCTCACCCCGTCCCTCTCCCCCAAATTATTCGCGGTTTGATGGGCTGAAATAGAAAGCTCTTGACGCGAACAATTCGGGGGAGAGGGGGCCAGAATTGCTGCATACGAATATTCCGTTACCGTCCTTGCCGTTGTTTGCGGCTGGACTACGCGGCCCCGTTGAGCCGGATGCCAGCGGTGAAGATGGCGACGCCTTGCGGTCGTAATATCGATGGTTGCGGCCTCTCGCGCATCACTATATCGAATCCCAACGGTCGGGCACGCCAACGGCGTGAGATCCCAGAGCCCAGACTTCGACGGCCAGATCCCCGTGCGCTGACGGCGTAAACGACTCGGATCCCTCCCTCACCTGGCGCGGATCGAGCGCCGCGCTACGCGGCCTTGCGCGGGCGGCGTTTGTCGCGCATGCAGCGGCAGAACATCTCCCACTCGGGAGAGAACCTTGGATGGACCTGATCGAACACGTCTTCCAACAGGTCCAGCATATTGTCCATCGTGTATTGCTGCTCGACGTGTAACCGGCAATCCGCTCCCCACGCGCGGAGCACATCCAACGGCATGTCGGCCCACGCGTCGATGGCACGCGCCAAGCTCGCACAATCGTCCGGCTTGACAAACGGGACCAGGTCCGTTCGCCCCTCGCTGACCTCGCGATGGCCGGGAATATCGGACAATACCACCGGACAGTGACAGCTCATCGCCTCCAGTACGGCGATTGGCAGTCCTTCGCCCCGCGACATAGCGATGAACGCGTCGGCTCGCCACAGCTGTTGAAACACCTCATCACGCCCGAGCCGACCGGTGAACGTAACGCGTGACGCCAGCCCCAAGCTCTCGGCCAGTTCTTCCAATGCGCCACGGTCCGGACCATCGCCGACGATTTTCAGGCACACGTCTTCACTGCGGGCCTGAGCCACTGCTCGAATAACGGTTGCCTGGTTCTTCAAGGCGCGCAAATGTCCGACGGTGATCAGTTGCAGAGGCCGGTCGCGCTTGTGTGTCCTCATCCCCATTGGCTGCCATGCCGCGTCCACCCGTCGCAGATCCACACCGTTACAGATGGTCACCAGCCGGCGCCCGGCCGCCAAACGATATGGCCAGGGAAAGCTAGCTCGGGAAGAGCGACTGCAACACACGATGCGTCCAAACGCCAAAAACGCCGGCAGCAGCATCCAGCGGTTACGGGGCCGGTATACGTGGTAGTTGCTATGGACATGCAGCACGCTGCGTCGCAGAACGCTCGGCCTGGAAAACATTGCGACCAGAGTGAATAGCAGTCCCAAATGGGGCGAATGCACGTGCACCACGTCAAACTTTTCGGTGCGCAGCATCCGCCACAGGTCGCGGAGAAACGTGAGGGACCGTCCGGTCCCTTGGCGATAGTCGATGCGACGATCAACCGGCCAATTCGACGCCCAGTAGGTAAAGAAAGTGACCTGATGCACGTCGAGGACCGGCAGAGTGAACTGGTTGTACGGAGCGCTGGTCGGTCCAATGTTCAAAGCCAGTCGCAGGATCTTCATACGCATTTTAACCTGTAATGTCGATGGTCCCCCACCGCGCTTGCCGCGGTGGAGACCAGGTTTGACAACTACCACGCTCCCCACCGCGCTTGCCGCGGTGGAGACCAGGTTTGACAACTACTCCGCCCGCCGACCGTTCCCCACCGCGCTTGCCGCGGTGGAGACCAGGTTTGACAACTACTCCGCCCGCCGCACGCGCCACGTTCCCCACCGCGCTTGCCGCGGTGGAGACCAGGTTTGACAACTACTCCGCCCGCCGCACGCGCCGCGTTCCCCACCGCGCTTGCCGCGGTGGAGACCAGGTTTGACAACTACTCCGCCCGCCGCACGCGCCACGTTCCCCACCGCGCTTGCCGCGGTGGAGACCAGGTTTGACAACTTCGACGCCGCCCGCCGCACTGCGCCACGTTCCCCAGCGGCGCTCTCCGCCGCGGTGGAGACCAGGTTTGACAACTACCGTGGCACCGCACGCGCTATTGCAACCCGAGCCGGAGCCCCAACGGGGCGCGCTACGGTGCCCTTAGCACGGCCCGTTGGGCCTCCGCGTTTTTTTCCGGCACGACCCAGGGCTTGTTTAGCGCGCCCCGTTCGGGGCACCAAGTGAACGCCACGTTGCCCCTGACCCCCGGCAATCCGGCTGCCTATTCTTTCTCCATCGTCAAATGAAAATGGCTTCTCAAACAGTACGCCGCCAGTCGATTCCCGATCAACACGCGGCCCCACTTGCGCAGCGAATTGAACGAGGACCAACGAACACTTGGGTTGACAAACCCGACGTCACGCAAGAGGCCTGCCCACACACTGGGTGATTGATGTTTATCCCACTCGATGTTGCGCGCGAACGGATTACGGATGTTCAGCAACGCGAACAGGTTGTATCGCGAGCAATCACAGACAACCAGTTTCGCGCCATTGCTGGACAGCTGATAGATTTTCGCGAACAGCTGGTGATACGTAGCCCGCGACTCGGCATCCGCCAGCAAGTTGATGCAAGCCATCTCATTCAAATGATTGATCGAGTTGTGAAGCACGACCACGTCGAATTGTTTGCCATTGGGCTGGAAATCTTGAAAGGTGTCCGACCTGAGTGTGACGTTATCGCGGCCCAGCCGCTGCTGCAGACGGCGGAATCGGTCGTTAACCGACGTGTTGCTGCCGTCCGCTTCCGGCTCCAGGCAGACGACTTCTCTTGCGCCCAGTGAGGCTGCATAGAAGCTGTCCCGGCCGCAGCCTCCTCCGATATCCAATACACGCTTGTTGCGGAACTCGACGCCTCGGTAGAGCGTTTCCATCAGAAACTGCAGATTACCGCGGTCGGCGTAGCATCGCTCTTCAATGGCGGCATCCAGGTACAGTTGGACGCTCAGGTCTTGTATCACGATTTCGCCTCCATGCTTTAAGTCCCCCCACCGAGCTCGTCTCGGTGGTTCCAGGTTTGACAACTACCAACGCCGCCCAAACCAAACACACTCCCCACCGAGCTCGTCTCGGTGGTTCCAGGTTTGACAACTACCAACGCAGACGTCCCTCCCGAGCGTGCCGCAGGCGGCGCGGGGACGAACCCGATAGGGGTTTGCTTGCCATGTCCAACGCTTAGTTCTCAAACGTCACTCCACCGGGACAAGCCGTCGTTGTACCGCACATCTGCCGCGCACGCTTCCGCTGGGCTTGTCCCAGTGGGAGCGACAACTGACGAGCTACATTCGGCACCGTCAGCATCATCTTTAACATCACTTTCTTCTGCTCTCCGCCGGGCTTGCGAGCGGGGGAAGAAACGACTGTCGCCGGTGCTGTAGCGTGAAAGTCGCCGCTTCCCCCGGGACAAGCCCGGCGGAGAGCAGAAAAATTGTGTAGGTGACGCGTAGCCAACCAGTTGTGATCCCACTGGGACGAGCCCAGTGGAAATCTGACTTGTGTGTAACAACGAGGGACGAGCCCGGCGTCGGCTAAGGAGCACTTTATCCGATGCTCTCCCACACAATACTCCGCACATTTGCAAACACTTCATCCTTTGGCCTCGTGGTATCGACCTGGTGCACGTTCTCGCCCGCAGCGCGGGCACGGTGAAACTGTCGATGGCGCTCGGCCAAATAGCGATCGTCTTCTTTGTCGGGTTTAACGCGCTGTCGATTGCGATCCTGAGCCACGGAGACAGGGACGGACAGTTGGATCACGACGTCCGGAGGTGGTATGCGACGATAGTACGCTCGTTCCAGCTTACGCATCCAGCGGACCAGCCAGGGGCGATCTGATGCGGATTCACATTCGCTCAAACGCGGCCCGTCGACCGCACCGCACTCCTGCGATGGATAGCGATCGCAGATCACCATCGTGCCCCGAGCCGCGTCGCGATACGCTCGCCGAGCCGCGTGATAGCGATCACGAGCCAGCAGCACGGAGGCGATTGCATAGGGCAGCGTTGTTTGTTTTGGCTGCTCAGCGAAAAGTGTTTCGTGGCCTGCCGCGATTGTCCCTTGGAGGCGTCGCACCAAGCGTCGAACACGCCGCAAAACATGCGCGCATCGCCCAAGCCACGTGGCGGTCGGCTTGCCCATGTGCACCGCTCGGGTGGTCATCACTGCCGAGAGCCAGCGCGAGGTCGCAAGAGAGAGTGTGGACTTGCCACTCGCCTCGGGACCGACCAGCGCCACGACTCGACCACCAGATGCCGGCCATTTCTTGCCGCGCACGCGCAGCAGTCGCTTGGCCAGCGCACGCATCACGCGCCCGCTGGTCGTCAGCGCTGCGGTCCCTGCGCCAGACAGAGCCATACCAGCGAGCCGGCTTCGACACCGGCAGCCCACCACCAATTGAGACGCTGGCGATTCGTGGGCAGAGAGCACATGCACGCCGGCGCAGAACGTGTGCACGTCGAGCTGCGGAAGATGCTCTGCCAGCATCTGGCATGCGTCGCGCAGAATCTCACCACGTTGTCCGGTGTCGTCAGGAAGCAGCCAGGAAAATTCCCGCTGCACGTGCGCGTGGTCACGTCGTTGCAGAGCCAATTCGCAGCAACCACCCGCCTCGAGCATCTTGCGGATCACGAAAACCAGCAGTTCCGCTGCGCGGTCGGGGACCACGACGCCATGTTCGATGTGATTGCGCTGAAACAATAAGCGTTCCAGCGGCAAGCGGTAGTTTTTCAGGAAGTGTCCGCCTGTGACCAGGCGGTAGTAGATGTGCAGGTGCAGTAGTTTTCCGGTTGGAACATCGTGACCGTAGTAGTGAACGACGGACGTTTGACGCTGCCAGGCTGGTTGAGCGAACAGTCTGAACTGCAAGTCCGACAGCACCGCCTGAAAACGTTGCGTGTCGTGCGGGTGGATCAGCAGATCCAGGTCCCCGACACCGGAGAGCGCCTCGGGCAGCGACTGGTTGCTCTTCCAATGACAGTATCGAATCGATTGAGCGTCAAGCCGCATGAACAGTTGATCCGCCAGCTGCAGCGAGGTGCACTCGCGACTATGTGTGCTTTCACTTCGTTGATCGACGAGCTGGATCATACGGGACGGTCCCTTGTTTGCGTTGGCCGACGCCTGCAGCGGGCCGGCCCTCCTTACCGCAATGCGGTTACTCGTGTACACACCGCGTTCCCAGGGTGCGCCGCTATCGCGGCGACCCTGGGCTTTGGGATGCCACCGCGTTGCGGTGAGAACCGCACCGCACGCCTGCGGCGTAAGGAATCTGGTAACCCAATTGTCCAACAATCGGACATAATCGTCGCGTATCTGTTTCCGCGTACCACGTCGTGATGTGTCGAACAACGACGCGAGCCAACTCGTCGAGGGCCGCCGCGGCGTCCGACTCATTCTCGATCAACACCAAACGCGACGCGACGCGCGGGTGGTCACGGGCAACGTCGAGCACGGTACGGGCTTGCTCAAGAAACTGACTGCGGGCCGGCTCGTCACGATCCGGTACCGGTCGGGCGGCTCGTTTGGCGAGACGAAGCTGCGCATCGTTCGTGCGAGGCGCGAACGCAGACCACACGATCCGGCAAGGGAACGTGGTCGAGGTACCGGTTCAGCTTATCGGTGGTGCAGAACGGCCACCGCGCAAACAACGTCATCGCGAAATGGATCGGTCCCTCGTCCTGCAGCGATACGGCTGAACCGATTACGCTCGTTCGATAACCACCCATCATCGCCAGCTTGCGATTCCAGCTGCGTGACAACCGCAGGCATTCGCCGCGCGACAGGGAAACTTCACGTATCGAGCGTCGCACAAGGCCGTCGCAAACCGAGTGACGGCGGCGGGCCACAAGCAGCCACGGCCAGCCGAGCAGTTCTGTGGATAGGTGCGAGAATGTGGTGGCGGGCAGACACCGCGAGATAGGAGCGTCGGCACACCGCTCGCGCGCAGCAGTCGGTGCACTCGCCGGGCCAGCGAGGTTTTCCCCGAGCCGCTACATCCTGTGAACTCGACGATCATCGCTCCACCACCTCCTGTGGTGGGGTGCAATGTACCGGCGTCTTATTTTTGGGTCAAGACGAGCTGCCGACGACCCACTGCCGTAGCGGCGGCAAAAAACCGCAATGCTATAATCGTCTGCAGCAATTCTGGCCCCCTCTCCCCCGAATTGTTCGCGCGAACGACGATCCATTTCTGTTTGATGGCATCGCGAACTATTTGGGGGAGAGGGCGGGGGGTGAGGGGGCTGAAGCGGCGGCGAACCGGCCATTTCCCGCGCTCGGTTAGCGTCCAAAGTAGGACAAGGGACGGGACTCATGACACACCGCCAGAACCCGAAAACAACCGCCCACGCTCGTGATCTGCGCATGCGCAGACAGAAGCGGAATCGTTGCTCTGGTACGTCCTGCGTGGTCGGACGCTTGTGCGGCCTCAAGTTTCGCCGTCAATATCCCATCGAGCCGTTCATCGCTGACTTTGCATGTGTTGAAGAACGTCTGGTGGTGGAGATAGACGGTGGCTATCACGACTACGTCGATGACAAAGATGAGAAACGGCAAAAGACCATCGAAGCGTTAGGCTGGAAGGTGATCCGCTTTTCCAACGAAGAGGTGCTTGATGACGTGGACGCAATTGCCGTGGCGATCGCGAAGCACGTGGGGTTGGAGCCCACATTTCGGGGCAAACCTTTTGCGTGATATCGGCCCCCTCACCCCGTCCCTCTCCCCCAAATTGTTCGCGGTGTGATTGGCTGCAATAGAAAGCTTTTGACGCGAACAATTCGGGGGAGAGGAGGCAGGAATTCTTGCATCCGGGCCGAACCGGAGAATGTAGTTCAACATAGTCCAGGTCGATCCTCAGAGTGGCGCTGGGCTTAGGGTTTCCACGCCGTTGGCGTGCCAAATCCGTGGCCGAAAACGAGGGGTCCGCCGTGTACCCGATTTCCCCTTGCGGCGGATCGCGACTTGCGGCTATAAACCCTCTGCGCATCGGGATTTAACGTACGACGGACCTCTGGGTCCGTCGCACGCGGACGCGGATGGTGCGTCCTACTCTTCTGAGCCATGGATGGTTGATCTTCGCATGTGGAAGCGAGCGGCACCGACGCTGGCGAGGGGATCGAGTCTCGTTTGGAGCTCGGCGATCGACCTGCGCGGTGTGGGGGCGGTGGCACGACGGGTCGGTCACACGAAAAATCTTCGCGGCCAGCGCGCTGTTGATGGCGTTGACCGTGGTCTGCAAATCGGTCGCCGCCGTGCGCGAGGTGGTCACGGCCTATTGGTTCGGCACCGGCGATGCCTTGGACGCGTTTGTCGTGGCGCTGACACTTCCCACGTTCGCGGCGATCGCGTTTGGCAATTCCGCCGGATCGGCGCTGCTGCCGACGTTGACTCAGATCCGCGAGCGTGACGGTCAGCCGGCGGCCAACCGACTGCTTCGCGAGTCAACATTTTGGGCGGTGGTATTGCTCCTGGGTGCATGTTTCTTGCTGGCGATCGGTTCGACCTGGTTGCTGGATCTTATCTCTCCGGGTTTTGATCGTGAGAAACAAGCATTGGCACGCACTCTGATGCTGATCGTGACGCCGACGGTTTTGTTGTGCGGCGTGACGTCCTTGTGGAACAGCACGCTCAACAGCGAGGAGCGGTTTGCGGCCAGCGGCCTGGTGCCCGCGTTGACGCCACTCTTCGCGATTCTGGCAATGTTCACCCTGGGTGGCGTCTGGGGTATCCGCTCGCTGGCGATCGGCATTCTGGCTGGGTGCATTGGTCGAGTTGTTTTTCATTGGCTGGATTTTGCATCGCGGTGGACATCGTCTGATGCCGATCGCCGGGCGCCCGTCGAAAGAGGTGCGGCAGGTGCTGCATCAATATCTGCCGCTGGTGGTGGCGGCGGCGCTGATGAGCAGTACGACGTTGGTGGACAATGCCATGGCTTCCGAGTTGGGTTCGGGCAGCGTGGCCACGCTCAGTTACGGTCGCAAGCTGGTGGCGTTGGCGATCAGTTTCCCGGTGCTGTCGATCAGCCGCGCGATTTTCCCGTATTTTTCGCGGCAGGTGGCAACGCTGAACTGGCCGGAGCTGCGTCAGACACTGGCCAGGTCGCGGTGGGCGGTGCTGTTGGCCATGATCCCACTGGCTGTGATCTTGTTCATCTTTTCGCGACCGCTCACATCCGTGGTGCTGCAACGTGGAGCGTTCAGTGCCGAGAGCACCGAAGCGGTGGCTTGGGTCCAAGCCATGTACGCGATACAGATCCCGTTCTACACGCTCAGCATACTCTACGTGCGGTTGATTTCTTCCATGCGGTTGAATTATCTGCTGACCGTGACGACGGTGATCAGCATCACACTGAACGTGGTGTTGAACTACGTGCTGATGCACGTGATGGGAGTGGCGGGGATCGCGCTTTCGACGTCGCTGGTATTCGCCGTGTCCTGCGGGTTTCTGGCGTTTGTGACTCATCGTGCGCTACGCAACCGGCAATCTGATCACACTCAGGCGGACAGTACGCCTTCTGACGCAGGAGCCTTGGCATGACACGCACACGATGTCTGTTCGTGCTCCCTTCGTTGCGTGGTGGCGGTGCGGAGCGAGTGACGACGATTCTGTTGCGGCATCTCGATCCGGAGCTCTTTGATCTGCATCTGGCTGTGGTGCAGAAGACGGGCCCACATGTGGCCGATGTACCCGACCATGTCACGCTGCACGATCTGGGGGCGCGCCGCACGCTCTACGCGCTGCCGGCGCTGGTCAGAAGCATTCGCCGGCTGCGGCCCGACGTGGTCTTTTCGACCATATCGCACATGAACCTGGCCGTCGCGCTCACTCGACCTGCCTGGCCAGGCGTTACGCGCCTGGTGTTGCGTGAGACGGCTCTGACCGACCGCTTGATCCATGCGGCCAGGCTTCCCGCTGTGCGACGACATCTTTACCGCTCTCTGTATCGGCGTGCCGACATGATTGTGTGCCAGACGCCGTACATGCGAGTAGACCTGCGGTGCGCATTTGACCTGCCCGAGTCTCGGTTGACGGTGATTCCGAACCCAATCGATTTTGACGCGATCGATCTTGCGGGGACCCAGGCTTTTTGTCCGATCGCGGGAGAGGGCCCGCATGTGGTGGCCTTGGGTCGTCTGCGGCCGGTGAAGGGTACCGAGCGACTATTGAGTGCTTTTCCCAGGTTGGTCCAGCGTCGCAAGTCAGCTCAGCTATGGTTGATTGGCGACGGGCCCTGCGAAAAGAGTCTTCGAGCCCAGGCAAGCAGTTTGGGGATTGCAGACCGCGTTCATTTCATGGGCTACCAGCAGAATCCGTTCCCCTGGCTGCGAGCGGCGGACTTGATGGCGGTCTGTTCGCACGGCGAGAGCAGTTCGAATGCCGTACTGGAAGCGGTGGCCTGCGGCTGCCCGACCGTGGCCCTGCGACATCCCGGCGGCACCTACGGCATGCTCAGCGACCTGGGGCTGGCCAGTCGTTTTGTAAAGCGATTAGACAACTGGCACGAAGATTGGTTCCACGCGTTGCCCCCGCAGGCGCTAACTCGCGCTCGCTCCCGCTACAACGTACAAGAGGTAACCCGGCAATACACCGAAGTCCTGCAGGCTGGTACCCCATCGCCACCGGGCTCGCCCCGGTGGAGACACGTTTGAAAACTAACCGTCGCGAGGTCTGATTTCCACTGGGCTCGTCCCAGTGGGATCACAACTGGTTGGCTACCTGGCACCCACACAATTCCAGAGCTCTCCGCCGGGCTTGTCCCGGGGGAAGCGGCGACTTTCACGCTACAGCAGCGGCGACAGTCGTTCCTCCCCCCGGGACAAGCCCGGCGGAGAGCAGAAGAAAGTGATCTTCGAGATGGTGCTCACGCTGCCGCAGGTAGCTCGTCAGTTGTCGCTCCCACTGGGACAAGCCCAGCGGAAGCGTGCGCAGCGGTCGTCCCCCAACGCCACCGGGCTCGTCCCGGTGGAGACACGTTTGAAAACTACGAGGCGATTGAATTCTTCAGACCCCAAAGGGGTCGCCATACCACAGCCCAGGGTCAGCGAAGCGGCACAGCCGCGGAGCGCCACCCTGGGTCACGAACAACAACAAACACCAACCCTGTAAGGGTTGCACAATGCGAGGCCCGTGTGGAACCCCTTCAGGCAACGCTGTGAAGCATTTTGAGTCGAGGAATTCCACGTTTCCCGGAGAATGGCGCCCTCAACATGCACCGAAATCACAGCACTGCTCAGCAACACCACCGAAAACACCGAGAAACATGGCTTTTCGTTGTGATGAAAATGCTTCACAGCGTTGCCCTTCAGGGTTCATTTGCGATTGCCATTGCGTACCCAGTGTGGCGCAGCAGTTCCGCTGACCCAACACCTACGACGTGAAACCGCAGTACCGAAGCCCATGACCACACCGATGCTACCGCTGACTTGTGCCGCTCTGGCGATCCTGTTGCTGGGGTTTGTGGTGCTGTCGCGGTACTTGCCGGTCTGGGCAGCGTTGCTGATCGCGGCGGTGAAGGCGGCGATCCCGTTTGTCTATTTTGGATACTATTTCCAGCACAGCGGTTGGACATTGTACGACGACCTCAAGTACTACGATGTAGCTGCGGCGCTGCTGCATCTGGGCTACCGTCCGTGGGACTTGGTGTTTGACCCCGAGGGTCGTGATCTGCTGGCCAGTGCGGCGGCGAGCCGTCACACGCTGTACTATCTGTGGAACGTTATCGCTCAGTCGATCGTCGGCAGCTACTACTGCGCCGCGGTGTTTTTCAACGTCGGCGTGACGTTTTTCACGGGTGCGGTGATGTTCCGCACACTCAGACTGCTCGAATTTCCGTTGCGGTTCGTGCAGGGGTCTGTTGGTGCTGCACATGTTGCACTGGGACTATCTGTCGTGGACGTCGCTGATCAATGTGAAGGAGACGCTGGTCGAGGCCTTGGTGGTTGTGAGCGTGTGCAGCACGGTTCGGTTCATTCGATGCGGCAGCTGGCTGTCGTTGTTGGGTGTGGCCGGATCGTTTCTGTTGTTGTTTTCGCTACGGTTATACGTGCCGTTCTTGATCATGACCGGCGTGGGGATGTGGGTATTGGTGCAGTGGGCCGACCCGCGCAAGTGGCTGATTCTGCCACTGGTAATCGGATTGTTGTTTGTGTTTTACGCGAAGATCGGACCGACGGAGCACCAGTTGTATCCGCACTTGCTTGTGGTTGGCGGGTTCCGGTTCCTGCTGACGCCTCAGCCGTGGAACATCACGCCGAATTATACGTTCTTGCAGATCCCGATGGTTTTGCAGTGGATGTTCGTCGGCCCGGCGATTCTCGGCGCGGTCCAGTTGTGGCAACGCAGCCGCGAGTGCCGGCTGTTCATTTTGGTAGCGTTGGCCTTCATCGCCTTCTATTCCATGTTCCCTGCTCACCAGGGCCCCCGTCACCGCGTCCAGCTGGTAGCGCTATTCGCGTTGGCGGAGTTTCAATTTCTTGCCGGTATATTTTTGCGTGCGCCCCGTTTAACCGCAACGGCCAACGGCCTGCGCTTTGGCCAGTGCACGTTCCATCCCAATACGGCCCCGCACCAAAGTACACCTCGTGCCTGCCTCCCGCACCGACAGGATCGGTTGGTGACCGCGGATGAGAGCTGATGCCCACCGCCGCCCCAGCGCGCAGCCCTCGCCGCTACCGCGGCTACGGGCATAGCGGTTAAACGTGTCGGCCGTACATCTCTTGTGCTCCGGCCGCCCCGAATGGGGCGCTGAACTAGAAAGGCGAAGCACGGTCACCGTCAAGCAACCAGCGCAGCCCTGGGCTGCGTCTGCCATAGAAAACGGGAATACCTTTTACGGTATATCCGCAGGCAGCAATTCTGGCCCCGTCTCCCCCGAATTGTTGCGCGAAGGACGATCCATTTCTGTTGACAGAATCGCGAACTATTTGGGGGAGAGGGCGGGGGGTGCAGGGGGCTGAAGCGGCGGCGAGCGCCACTCTCTGGACTGATCGATTCGCATTCACGTTAGCGACCGAAGGCGATTTCACGACAGCTCCGCGGACCCGAACGCGACCGCTCCTCGTCGTGATATGCCTTCGCAGACGTAGCGGAATCGTTACTCTGGTGGCGTCTCCGTGCTCGATCAGCATTGCCAATGGCGTGAATCATCCCTGGGAACCAGATCACGATCGGTCGCAAAAGTCCTTTGCGTGAGCTGTTCAAAGACTTCTTTCCGCGATCTGACAAATCTCTTCTTTTGGTGCACGACCGGTCAACACTTCCCGTCCGCGGAAATGCCCAGGATCGCTGCAGTTTCACATGTACGTAGACAATTCTGCAATAATGTAGGGACGGGATTTTCCGGAAAGCAGAGGGAATCATGGGAACCGGTTTGACGCAGATCTCCGCGAGCATTTCGGTGGAAACCAAGCAACGGATGGAGCAATATGTCCGCACACATGGGGTCAAGAAGTCCCACTTGATTGAGACGGCGCTGCTACATCACCTGCGCCCTGGATGAGATACCGGCGGACATACTCATTCCACCTGTTCTGAACTGAGTCGTGAAGCGGGAGACAGGGTCCTGGAGCGTATTGAAAATCCACCGCCTCCGACGGCAGCGATGAAGGCGCTGTTTGATGATTGAGATTCGGCCGCTGCGGCCCGAGGACGACCGTCAGTCCTTCACATCCGGGGATGTGGATCTTGGGAAGTATACTGGCCAGAATCAATTTCGTTTGCACATTGGGACCACCCACGCGGCGAAGCGCCGCGACCCCGGGCTTCGGGATGCAACCGCGTCAGCGGTAAAGAGCATCACGGCACTCCATACAATTCCTGGTCGTGGTCCGAACCGCTGAATGTGTCTCCGGGGTTTTCGTTAGGCAGAGCGTCGATCCTCGCCAGAGCGGCCTGCAACCGTTCTTTCTGTTCTTCAGACATCACGTCGCGGGGATCGGTGACCGAAGGCGTGGGCCGCGCCGGCACGATCGAGACGACGGTGCCTTCCGGTAACGAAGTTCCCTGGTCGAATACCACCACCCCGTTAACAACTCGGCCTTTGGCAATCATATCGTCCGCTCCACTAGCCGCCTCGTTTGATCATACAACTCATCGTACAACACCGGCGCGATTGTGCCCAGATATAGGGTACCGAGCCGTCGCCCGAGGCAGCCGAAAACGCGGCCTTCGGTGGAACGTATGACGCCGAGGCGGCGCAACAGGGCCGCGCAAATGCAGCCCAGGCCAAAGCCACGCCGCAGTCGGACGCAGGCCTGGGGCGACTTATCGAAAGACGATTCGCGCCAAATTGTCGCCCGGAACCGCTCTCGAAAAATGGCAGGGCAGCTATGTTCTGTTACAATTAGGAAAAAGACAAGAACAAGCAATCGATAAGCATGATCGGCCCCCCTTGCACGGGAACGATCCGTCCCGCTGCCAACAGAGGTTGTGTAATGCTTCGATTGAAGATCGATGAGAACCTATCAGGAACAGCCCAGTTTGGGCGACCACAACAGGTATCCACAAATGGCGAAATTCGATCGGATTACTTTTGATGCGACGGTGATGGGTGGTAAGGCCTGTATCCGAGGCCAGCGAGTGACCGTGGCAGTAATACTTGGGCTCCTTGCCTCAGGTCGGCCCCGCGACGAAATCCTGAAGGCTTACCCTTATCTTGAGGACGAGGACATTGACCAATGTTTGGCCTATGCGGCATGGCGAATGGAAGAACGTGACACTCCGCTGGCGACCATATGAGCATCCGGATTCTGATCGATATGAATCTGTCGCCCGCAGTCATGTTGGTTGACAACGCAAACGTCGCACTTTCGGTGAGCGCTGGCACACCACAAATGACGGACCCTACCTGGCGTTGTGACACTTCCGTACGCTCCTGCGCGGTACATTCCACAGCCTGAAAGTCAACGAAGCGGCGGAGCGCCACACCAGGGTAACAAATCGCTCCGAACACGCTAGGCCGAAGGTGTTGTACATGCTCGGCGGTGACGCGACCGCCCTGTGGTACGCCTTCAGCGTACGTTTATCTGGTGGGTCACGTACCCCAGGGTGCGCGGCGAAGCGCCGCGACCCCGGGCTTCGGGATGTAACCGCGCCAGCGGTAAGCAAGCCTGGGCAACACGATGCTATGAAGACCCTAGGCCCAACGGGCCGCGCTGGTACAGCCCGGGGGTGCAGCGAGGGCGCCGTCAGGCGGCCGAGCGCAACCCCGGGTGGCGACGCAGAACAATCCCCCGAGGCCCACCGGGCCGCGCTACCGCTTTGTCGATCCATAGCCAACCTCCGGCCTATCCTCATCAGCCGCATCCGTATTGCCGATAAACCCACGTTTTCGGTATGTTGACAGTCCTGAACCCCTCGCGGAACGTCGCGAGTGCCACTACAGGCGACGATTGCGGGGGCGAGTGCGTCGCAGAGCGAAACAATCCCACGGATAACAAAATGGTCGTTGGGCGGGAGTCGCGTGATGGAATCTGATAATGCTGTGCGGTTTGCATCTCATCCGAGACCGTTTCTGGTTGAAGACAGTTATTGCAGCAATCCGGACTGCGCATGTAACGAGGTTTCTCTCTGGTTCCAGGAAATCAGCGATGGGGGCGAACAGTTGGCCAACCCTGTGAGTTTTCGCGCGGGTCAGCTTGGAGACATGGGAGGAAATCGATCCCCCGCAGCGACCGCCCGCAGTTACTGCCTGGGTGGAAGAATTCCTGACGCAGTGCCCGGACGAGCGACGGGCCAAATTCCGCGAGTTTTACGACGAAGAGAAGCGGACCAGCAGACGGTTGGCCGACTATCGGATGGATCCGCGTGACGTAATCGAAGGCAAACTCGTCTCGTTCGCCGACGTTCTGGGGGACCAGGGTTCCATGTCAGAGGGTGGTGCTGGCTACACGTACGATTTCGAGCATGAAGGACGCGAGTATCTGATTGAGGATCGATATTGTCCCAATCCGGACTGTGATTGCCAAACCGTGCACCTTGACTTTTTCGAGGCCGTTTCCCGAGAGGACGGAGAGAAGGGCGCAGGAAGATCTACCCGCGGTTCCTGGGAGCCGCGACATTAACTGGCCAACTAAAGGTTGTGGAGCGAACCAGATTTCGCCGCGACCTGGCAAAACAGGTGTTGTCGGCGTGGTGGGAGGAGTACCGCGATGACCTCGCGATGTTCAAAGCACGCTGTCGACAAGCGAAAGAGATCGGTCAGCGCAGCCTCGACGACGGGGTGGAATCTCCCGTCATATCTGAGGCCCTGTTTGCCAAACCAGCGGCAGCACCCGAGCAGGTCCTGGCAGGCCAGATCCAGGACCAACCGCGTGTGGGCCGCAACGACCCGTGTCCCTGCGGCAGTGGCAAGAAGTACAAGAAGTGTTGTTGGCGGTAAGACACATGAAGCGTTGCGTATGTGAATAATTTTCCTGGGCCGGTTGTAACCGCTTCGCGGCAAGGAAACCTGTTGTGGGTGCGCTGTCAGGGCCGGTTTCCGTCCGCCTCTGTCGTATCGGGCATTGCAGAAGTGGCTCGCGCCTCGAATCGGGCGATTTCCTCTTTGAACTGGTTGATTCGTTTCTTGAGCGAACGCAGTGTTAGCTCTCGGGCTGGCTCGTCACCCGGTTCCTTTTGCTTCCGTTCGTGGAGTTGTTCCAGTTCGCGGAGTTTCACGCGGGTATTGTCACATTGGTGGCGATTTTCAATGCTCATCGCATTACCTCAATCATCCCCTTGGGAACCAGGTCACGATCGGTCGCAAAAGTTTTTTGCGTGAACTGGTCAAAGACCTCCCGATCTACCAACTCCATATTGATGAAGGGCAGGCCGCTTAATAACTCTTCCGCGGCATTCGCATCGCGTAGAAACGCTCGTCCTATCAGCAGAACACAATCCACGTCATTTGGTTCCAGCTTGTCGGTGACGAAGCTGCCGTTGACGACGATCCGCTCGACGCCGGTGCGCCAGGCAAGTTCGACCAGCCAGCGCAACGACTCCATCTGCACACGCCGCAATTCAGACTCCCGTCCAAACCGTGCGCCGATTTCATCCAAAGTCGCCACGTGGACACCGGGCGGCAGGTACCCTTCGCTGCCGAGTGCGGGGATCATGTGTAGTTCCTCAAGGTCCTTGTGTTCGAGGATACTGTAACTGCACAATACCTGCAACACGCGCTCGAACAGGTTCGAGGCCACGAATCATGCAGCCGCGACGCGCATGGCCCCTCAAATCGCGTCCAAACAAAATCCCGCATAACAAACAACCTCACTCGTATCATCACGTCTGTCAGTCCACCAGAGCTCCATCAAACACGCTCCCCCTCACACCCCACACCCCCTCATTCAACGCCGCGTCCTTTCACCCGGCCTGCCGCCGGATTACGATAGGGCAGACTCGAAGCGCCCATTCCTACACATACTCAATGGACCGTGAACCATGAGACTCAGCAAGGCGGTGATTACGGCGGCGGGGAAAGATCAGACGCGGCTGCCGCTGCAGCGGTTCGTGGACCTGGACGGCACGGAGAAGACCGCGCTGCAGATCATCGTGGAGGAGCTCGTGGCGGCTGGCGTCAAGCAGATTGCCGTCGTGATCCGGCCGGGCGACCAGGCGTCGTATGTGGATGCGGCGGGCGATTACGTGCCGATGCTGTCGTTCGTTGAGCAGCCGCAACCACGCGGGTACGGAGACGCTTTGTATCAGGCGGCCCGCTTCGTGGGAGAGGAGCCGTTTGTGCACCTGGTGAGCGACCATTTGTATATCAGCGGCGAGTCGCGACGGTGCACGCAGCAGCTGGTCGATTTGGCTCGCGCCGAGGATTGCCCGGTCTCGGCGGTCCAGCCGACGCGCGAGAACATGCTTCCCTATTACGGGACCGTGGGAGGTCAGCGTGTTGAGGGTCGGACCGATTTGTACGTGATCGACAATGTGATCGAGAAGCCCACACCGACCGACGCCGAGCAGCAGTTGCTCGTGCCGGGGCTCCGGGCCGGTCACTACCTGTGCCTGTTCGGCATGCACGTGCTGACCCCGATGGTGATGGGGATCCTGAAGGACATGGTCAGCAGCTCTGGACAAGAGAGCGTGGGGCTATCACCTGCTTTGGCGGCGTTAGCCACCCGAGAACGATATTTGGCCTTGGAGCTGAACGGGACCCGCTACAACATCGGAGTGAAGTACGGCCTGTTGATCGCCCAGCTCGCCCTGGCACTCAACGGCTCCGAACGCGAAGAGGTCCTCGCCCGACTGGTAGAGCTGCTGGCCGGCCGCAGTGCGGGCCCGTGAGTTATTTGGCCGAAGGCGTCGTTTCACCGTGGTCCGGGGGTATCACCCCTCGTTGTTCTACACATGCTGCTGGCACGCTTCCGCTGGGCTTGTCCCAGTGGGAGCGACAACTGACGAGCTACATTCGGTATCATGAGCATCATCTCCAACATCACTTTCTTCTGCTCTCCGCCGGGCCTGTCCCGGGGGAAGCGGCGACTTTCACGCTACAGCACCGGCGACAATCGTTACTCCCCCCGGGACAGGCCCGGCGGAGAGCAGAAGATTTGTGTAGGTGGCATGTAGCGAAGTAGCGCAGTTGTGATCCCACTGGGACGAGCCCAGTGGAAATGCAGACTTGTGTAGAACAACGAGTGCGATGCCCCAGGCTACGGT
Organism: uncultured Planctomycetota bacterium; assembly: GCA_963700575.1. Taxonomy (GTDB): domain Bacteria; phylum Planctomycetota; class Planctomycetia; order Pirellulales; family Pirellulaceae; genus JAJRVM01. Next base: position 101,230 of record CAVOYC010000015.1, read on the forward strand.
GAAGTTCGCCTTCGGCGAAGCACAATCGGATTTCAATAACCGCAACATCCAAACTCACGCTTCGGGTCACCATATCGACAGACCGCAAGCCCGGTGGCGATGACAATCGACGGACGTGAACGCCGGTTGGAACCACAACTGTACGACCGAAACGACCACTCTCTCATGACCATCGACCTGATCCAACTCATCACGTCCGCCGACCCGGCCATCCGCAACCAGTCGTTGGAACAGCGAGTGCGTGGCGCCACGACGACACAGCTGCTCGAGGCCTGCCGCGAGCTCGACCGGTTCCGCCGCTCGGCGACGAACCTGTACGAGCGGGTCCGGGCGCTGTTCTTCCTGAGCGCCATCTACCGCTACCACCTGCCCGACGAAGCTGCCTGCCGACAGCCTACGGCCGCATCCCGTACGACGGCTACGTGCACCTGCTGAACCGGCGATTCGACGAGGCGATCGACGAGTTCCTGGACGGTCGCGACGGAGCCGATCAGCGACACCGTCGCCAGCGCGCTGGCCGTGGCCTATCACGAGCTGGGGTTCCAGACGCTGGCCGACCAGGTGCGGCGCAGCGTGCGCTCGGTGCGCGGCAACCAGTGGATGTTCCGCGTCGGGCATCCCGGCGACCATCCGCTGCGGCTCCGCCCCGAACTGCTCGAGCGCGACCGGCGACGGCGGCCTGTATCCCGTGCCTGCGGGAGCGGACGCCGGTGCGGATGGACCTGTCGCACAGCGGCTGGAGCGACATCTTCTTCCTGGGGATGGATTTTCCCGAAGGGGCGCGCGTGCTGAACGTCTCGGTCGACCTGGGCGTCCGCGGCCGCGATGCCGCAGCCGCGGCCGCCGATCGAGGCCTACCTGCGGGTGATCGACGAGCCGGTGCTGCGGCTGGTCGAGCGTCGACCTGAAGGCCAAGGCGGACATCGACAACCTGCGCCGAGGTGTTCGATTTCGCCCAGGACTACCTGGGCCTGCTCAAGGCGGCGGTGATCGCCGCCGGGATCGTTCCGCCCGGGCTGGAGGGCTCGCAGCAGAAGCTGGACGACCTGCTGGCGCGGCTGGTCGGGCCGGGCATGGGCCTGGAGATCGTCAGCAAGGTGAACGACATCCCCAAGGGCTCGCGGCTGGCCGTGTCCACGAACCTGCTGGCGGCGCTCATCGCCGGTCTGCATGCGGGCCACCGGGCAGGTCGCGTCGCTTGACCGGCGCGCTTGCAGGAGCACGAGCGGCGGCTGGTCGCGGCCCGGGCGATCCTGGGCGAGTGGCTGGGCGGCTCCGGCGGCGGCTGGCAGGATTCCGGCGGCGTCTGGCCGGGGATCAAGATGATCGAAGGGCAGGCGGCCGGCGGCGGACGATCCGGAGTACGGCGATCAGCCGCGGGCGGCTGCTGCCCGACCACCGCATCTATCGACCGGACGAGGTCGCCGCGAGCGACGCGGCAGACAGCTGCTGCGACAGCCTCGTGCTGGTGCACGGCGGCATGGCCCAGGACGTCGGCCCGATCCTGCAGATGGTCACCGAGAAGTACCTGCTGCGCTGCGAGGCGGAATGGCAGGGCCGGCAGGAGGCGATGCGGATCCTGCGACGACGATCGAGGCGGCGCTGACGCGGCGGCGACATCCGGGCGCTTGGCCGAGGCGACGACGCGCAACTTCTTCGGGCCGATCCAGACGATCATTCCCTGGGCCATCCAACCACTACACCGCAGACGCTGATCGATCGGGTGCGAGGCAGCGTTCGGCGACGACGTTCTGGGGCTTCTTGATGCTGGGCGGCATGTCCGGCGGCGGCATGGGGTTCATCTTCGACCCGCGAGCGCAAGGCCGAGGCGCAGGAGTTACCTGCAGCGAGCTGATGCGCGACACGAAGCGCGAGCTGCAGCACGCGCTGCCGTTCGCCATGGAGCCGGTCGTCTACGACTTCTCGATCAACGACCGGGGCACCGTGGCCGACGCTGCTGCGGGGCGACGCAGGCGCTGATGCCCGCCGGCTACTATGCGCTGGTGGCGCCCGACTGGCTGCGGCAGCGACATGCAGGAGCTGACGCCGGCGCCGGCGGGCGGAAGTGGCGCGAGTGTCGCCGCCGCGTGCCAGCAGCGGCGGCCGGCTGGCCGGCTCGACGGACCTGCTGCTGTCCAGCCTGCTGCCGCGACCGGCGCGCGAGGAGCGACGGCGACGTGACGCTGCAGGAGCTGCTCGACGAGAACGGCTTCGACCCGGAGCTGCACGAGCAGATCCGCTCCGACCTGCGAGCCGGCCGGATCGGGCTGGCCCAGAACCGCCTGCCGGCCAACGCGGTGATCGAGGATGTGCACGCCGAGCGACGTGATCTCGGCCGCGACGGACGTGGACGACGCATGCCGCGAGCTGGGCGAGCAGGCGCTGGCCGACGGGCGAGGTGGCCGTGGTGACGCTGGCCGCCGGGGCCGGCAGCCGCTGGACCCAGGGGGCGGGCGTGGTCAAGGCGCTGCATCCCTTCCACCGCTTCCACGGCCGCTACCGCAACTTCATCGAGGTCCACCTGGCCAAGAGCCGGCGCGGTCGCCAGGCGTGCGGGGCGCCGCTGCCCCACGTCGTCACCACCAGCTACCTGACCCACGAGCCGATCGCAGCGGTTCCTGCACGCAGCACGACAACTACGGCTACGCGGGCCCGCGTCTACCTGTCTCGCGGCCGTTCGGTCGGGCTGCGGATGATCCCCATGGCGCGCGACCTGCGGTTCGCCTGGGAGGAGATGCCCCAGCAGGTGCTGGACGAGCAGGCGCAGAAGGTCCGCGAGAGCCTGCACGCCGCGCTTGATCGGCTGGGCCGAGAACGCCGGCTGCGGCAACGACTACACCGACAACCTGCCGCTGCAGTGCCTGCACCCGGTCGGCCACTGGTTCGAGGTGCCCAACCTGCTGCGCAACGGCACGCTGCTGCAGCTGCTCGACGGATCGGCCGCAGCTGAAGTACCTGATGCTGCACAACATCGACACGCTGGGCGCCGACGTCGATCCGGGCCTGCTGGGGCTGCACATCCGCGAGCGGCGCGTGCCTGACCTTCGAGGTGATCGGCCGCCGGATCGAGGACCGCGGCGGCGGGCTGGCCCGGGTCGACGGCCAGGTGCGGCTGCTCGAGGGCCTGGCGATGCCGCGCGAGGAGGACGAGTTCAAGCTGACCTACTACAACTCGATGACCACCTGGATCAGCATCGATCGGCTGCTGGACGTGTTCGGCCTGACCCGCGACGACGCTGGCCGACGCGGCAGGCGGTCACCGCCGCCGTCCGCCGGCTGAGCCTGCGGATGCCGACCTACGTCACGATCAAGGACGTGAAGAAACGCTGGGGCCACGGCCAGGAGGACGTCTTCCCGGTCTCGCAGTTCGAGAAGCTGTGGAGCGACATGACCGCCCTGCCCGCAGCTCGACTGCCGCTTCGTCGTCGTGCCGCGCGCTGCGCGGCCAGCAGCTCAAGGAGCAGGCCCAACTCGACGGCTGGCTCCGCGACGGCTCCGCCACCCACATCAACAACTTGTGCACCTGGGTTTAGCTAAATCCCTTTTCACGATTCGTGGAATTTTTGGCCGAAGGCCTTTGTCATCGTAGCCTGGGGCATCGCCCTCGTTGTTCTACACAAGTCTGATTTCCACTGGGCTCGTCCCAGTGGGATCACAACTGGTTGGCTACCTATCACCCTCACAATTCCTAAGCTCTCCGCCGGGCTTGTCCCGGCGGAAGCGGCGACTTTCACATCGTAGCCTGGGGCATCGCCCTCGTTGTTCTACACAAGTCTGATTTCCACTGGGCTCGTCCCAGTGGGATCACAACTGGTTGGCTACCTATCACCCTCACAATTCCTAAGCTCTCCGCCGGGCTTGTCCCGGGGGAAGCGGCGACTTTCACGCGACAGCACCGGCGACAGTCGTTACTTCCCCCGGGACAAGCCCGGCGGAGAGCAGAAATGAGTGATGTTAGAGATGATGCTCATGGTACGAGTGTAGCTCGTCAGTTGTCGCTCCCACTGGGACAAGCCCAGCGGAAGCGTGCGCAGCAGATGTGTAAAACAACGAGGGCATCGCCCCAGGAATGCAAACACGATAGATCCATTTGGCCGAAGGCCATATTCACATTGCTGACGGAGGTCCGTTGATTTTGGCTTTCAGCCAAAACCTGTGTGGTGGCAACGATTTCCTGGGGTTGCACCCCAGGCTACGATGATGATGGCCTTCGGCCATATTTGGCGGTTGCGAAACTTCCACGAATTATGAAACGCGATTTAGTTCAGGGAAAGAGCATGCTGTGCACGACGAAGTTCAGTCGGTACCTCGTCTTGCGTCACAGGCGTTTCGAGTATTACGGGTGTATTCGGCGGTATCAAGTGAGCGACCCGCTGAAATGCTACGATCGCCTCGAAGTTCAATGGCTCATGTTTGCTCTGGGAGCTAACCGCACTAAGGTGAATCTGCTTGATTCGCTGCTGGAACGCCTTCAGCATCAATTCTGCTTCGCACATCGTAGGATCAACCTGTCGCGCGTGGCCGATGTCGAAACACAAAGACGCATCAGGAAGCACGCCGAAGATTTCGGAAAGCTCGGCGGTCGTGCGACCAGAGGGCTTTCGCTTGTCCATGTTCTCAATGCAAAGTAGTCCACTGAATTGCGTCCACAATGAAGTTGTGTTCACCACGTCTGGGTGTACGATGATTGGCCAGCCACGTTGGGCCACAGCACCAAGCTGTTCAACCACGAACGCTTCTGACAACTGCACAAGTTTGCTCGGGGCGTGCACGGACACATAGGAAAACTGGCTCAGGTCCAGACTATCAAGGGCCTGAACGAGAGGAACAAGTTCCTCTTCGCGGAGGGCAGATAGTTCAATCGCTGCGGCCGATTGTCCTTGCACCATTTGAAGGCCGAGTCTGAAATTGCCGAAAGCAAGACTTCCGGTCGAGAAGCCAATTGGGGTCATCAGAATACTCCATACCTGATGTTGAAGTCGCGTAAGAGCGTGTCTTCGATAAAGAAGGATTTTGTCAGCACATTCTGGAAATCGTGGCTCAGATCACGCAGTTCCATGAAGCGTCTGTCCGAATAGACATTGCTCGGGGGCACGGTTTTCAGATACTCCCTGAGCTGATGGTCATCCAGCTTTTGAAGGAACACGTCATAAAGGTCAATGAGATCGGCCGCCTCGCTCGTCAGCGAGACACGCATGAACTCGGAGGCCAGAATATCTAGTGGAGCACGAAGCTGCAAGTCGTGCCAAATGGCGCTGCATCTCTCGGACATAAGGTCCCGTGTCACCGGGATCGAAGATCTCCGAGAGGTCCCGATTTTCATAGCAGCTGAACACTGTTAGAAGGCCAGTTACAAAAAGCAATTTGCGGGACATGCGGAGTTTAATGTTTCGCAGTGCCCACTTTCCTCCACCCTGTTCCCATTCTTTGCAGGCAAAATCTACGCACATCGTCCGCCAATATCGAACAATGTCGTTGAGTAGGAACCGAGGGATCCGTGATCCTGACTGTCCTGCGGCCATGAAGTTGGTGTCATCAAATAGGTAGCGCGCGAGCACGTTGTTTACTACCCGTTCGTACGCACTTACGGACTTTTCCTGGTCAACCGACCGAAGGCGAGCCGACTCCAACAGAAGAAGGATTCGTTGTGTCGTATTTCTGTTTGAGTCTGCCTCGCCGCCAATGTGATGAATGATATCATGGCTAAAGGCCATGTTGCCAAAGATTCCCGTCGTCCCGGGCTCGGGGAGTTTGTTGCCCCGAAACTCCGTATCTCGTAGTGCGAGCGAGATGTTCTGAGCCAGAATACGGTGCTCCGGCGCCGCTTGACCATCAATCAGAAGCGTCCAATCAACATCACTTCCAGTCGTCCATTCCGCTCGCGCAAGGGAACCGAAAACGACCACGTCGTAGTCCGATGAGTGAAATCGACCAAGGGCATGGGACAAGGAATCGATGATACAACGCTTCACGGCATGCGCATCGAGCTTCGCCTGGGTCACATGCCTCCAAGTGCGACGGGTCACCCTGCCGAGTTCCTCGACATAGCTGATTGGATTCTCGCTGAGTCCATTCACACAGTCACTTTCTTCTTCAACAGGCACGCCACATTCAACAAGGGGCAAGAAGTAGTCCCACGACAACAAATAATAGCCGATTAAGCCGTGGATTATTCACGTAGAGACGGGTCAGCTCGCGGAAAGCGTTGGACGGGATCTTGACAAGCCGATTAGCTCCCCAGCAACAGCCCGTGTTTGTGCGGCAGAAAACGAGCGAGCGGATGCCCACCAGCAGCACGGCTATGCTCGACCACACATGAGTTGGGTGAAGAAATCCGGGTTGATGCTGGCACGGCTCGGCGACTCTACCAGACGGAGCTGCGGGATGACGATTCGCCCCCGACATACCCGTACCCACCTGTTCGAGGCCAGTAACCGAGCTTCGTACGAAGGCCTGCGCTGAGGTGAAGCAGTTTCTATCGGACGCGCCGTTGGCAAAGCCACTCGCGACTCTCGACGGCGTGCGATCGACACTCAGCATACGCTAACGAGGCGTATCGAGCGTGCGGAACCGCTCACGAATCTCGAGCGATGACAGCGGCAGCCCTCCGCACCTATCCGGGGATGCGGGCATAGCGGTTGATCGCTGCTGGTGGCGGAAGTCATGCGGGCCAGCACGTTCAATCGGACACTTCGTTTACATCGGTGACCACATACGCGAGCTCGCCGTGACGCGACGGTGCGGCATTGAATGACGCTACGGCGAACGCTGACACAACATAATCAACTCGATAGGTCTCACGCAGGGGCGCGGAGTACGCAGAGACGAGTCGAGATTTCCTCGCGCCTCCGGCGCTAGACAACAAACGATCGCGGAGGTTGAAATGCGTTTACGGCAGCACGGTAGCAAACTGCTGGAAATGACGGTCGAGCGCACGCGCGGTTGTTATCGTCAAATCGTCGCTCACGAATCGGGCAAACCAGACGCCCGTGTCAACGAAGATCATCACGGGGCTCCATACAACTGCCGGTCGTGGTCCGAACCGCTGAATTTGTCTCCGGGGTTTTCGTTGGGCAGAGCGTCGATCCGGGCCAGAGCGGCCTGCAACCGCTCTTTCTGTTCTTGAGACATCACGTCGTGGGCATCGGTGACCGCTGGCGTGGGCCGGCCGGCACGATCGAGACGACGGTGCCTTCTGGCAATGAAGTTCCCTCGTCGAATACCACCACCCCGTTTACAACTCGGCCTTTGGCAATCATGTTGTCCGCTCCTCTAGCCGCCTCGTTTCATCATACAACTCATCCTACAACACCGGCGCCATTGTGCCCAGATGTAGGGTGCCGAGCCCTTGCCCGCGCCTGGCTGGAAACGCTCCCTTCGGTGGAACGTATGACGCAGAACGCGGCCCAACAGGGCCGGCTGGACCAGCCCAGGACTAAGCCACGCCGAAGGCCTGGCGAGACTTATCGAATGACGATTCGCACCAAATCGTGGCCCGGAGCAGCGATCGACAAATGGCACGCAGCAACGGCGTGAAATCCCAAAGCCCAGGGTGGCTCGCCGGTCGCATCGCGACCGGCGAGCCACCCTGGGAATCGATCACCTCACAAGGCGATACCCCAACGGGGTATGACAAGACGATGCCACTACGTTCGTGGTTCGAACGTCGTTCAAATCCAAATCACGTATCGTCGCGGGTAGACATTGGTTCACGTCTAATCCCAGACGTAGCGTTCGTCGATCTCGACGCCATATTGCGGCAGAGCCAGCGAAATTCCTCTTGGTAGGTCTCATGCCGATGGTGCTCTTCCGGTGCAATGTACGCCTTCAGTCGCATCAACATGCGACGGACTTATGGAAAACGCGTGTATCCCGTTTTGCCAGTGGAAATCATCCAACGACCTGGAGCGTGGCCTGATCCATTTCGATGAGTCGCGTTTCGGATCTCGGTGAAAATCGGCCACGGTGATCTTGCGAGACAAACGAATCAGCGCATGCATGTGGTCTTCCACGCCCCCCACGATGAGCGAAGGCGAATCCAGGTTTCTGCAGATCCCGACTACGTAAGCATGCAGCTCCTGCCGCAAATCACGGTCCCCTAAAAATGGCTTGCGACATTTGGTCGAAAACACGCAGTGGAGATAGATCTGAGCGAGTGATTGAGGCATGGGTATCGTGGTCCGTTACGCATTGCGGTGTATCAGGTGTACGATTGCGGGAAAGCGAACTCTCACCAGCATCTAATCGTTGAATCACGATCCAGGAGCTTTCCCCTCACGAATCGTCAGAAATTTTGCCGATTTTTGGCGGTGGCATGTTTTGGGGAACATCGCTCACCGATTTCAGTCGCACCCCTGCAGGGTGCCGTGCGTCTAGCGTACCACGTACCCAGGGTGCGCGGCGAAGCACCGCGACCGTGGGCTTCGGGATGTAACCGCTTCGCGGTAAGGACGCCCGCGGGGCGCACGACGTGGCATGACATGCGCGGGGCAGTTCCGTCACGTCGACATGAGTCCCCAACATCATCTCGCGACCGCGGGCAGACTATCGGGTATACTTCGAGCGCTCATTTGTCGGAGTCCGCGACGAGCAAGGCATCACAAATCGGAGTTCCAAACATGCAATTGACTGCCGTCTTCATGCCTGTTCCCGAAGGCTACATCGGATTTGTGGAAGAACTTCCGGGGGCCAATACGCAGGGTTCAACGCTGCAGGAGACACGTGAAAACCTGAGGGAAGCCGTGCGCATGGTCTTGGCAGCCAATCGCGAGCTGGCCGAGCGATCCATTGCGGGCAGAGAAGTATCCAAAGAACCGTTTGATTTGGCAGCGGAATGAAGCGACGCGATCTGATTCAGCACCTGACATCCCACGGCTGCGGCCACCCCGTTTAACCGCTACGCCCGGAGCAGCGATCGGGAGCACGCCGTGATGTTGCCGAACCACTGCCCAACCACCGGACCGTACGGTGCAGCTCGGAGCAGGGAGTGCGCAGCTGCGGCCGGACCAGTGCTGCTCGAAGTACCGGCGCACTCGCTAACAAGTACGCGCCAGCCCCGTCTGGACCGATCGGCACCGCGAAGCAAATGGACACTCAATCGGCCCGTCTCCCGAATCACGCTGCTCGGCAACCCACGGTTCACGACAGCCAATGGGCCACGGACGAAACACGGATGAATCACGGACACCATCCCAACGAGTTCGAAGGCACCGTTCTGTGCTTGTCGATCGTATCCCTGCCAACCCGGTGATTACCTCACCACACCCGTCAACAGCCCGGAACCGGGCGCGCTAATCCAGCCACCGGGAAATCATCTGTCGCACATCATGGCTTCCAGCTGGCGGTAGCTGACGAACAGCCGATACGGGTGACCAGGGAGTTGTTGAAAATCCCATTTCTCATAAAAGGCTTTTGCCGCATCATTGAGGCAGTCGAGTATGATCGCGACGAAGGCGAATGTGTCGCCCGCATGAAAGCAGTCCCGGAGCGCCTGCGCCAGGAGCAGGCGGCCAAGTCCCTGTGCTTGGTGTTCCCTGGAAACGCCCAGCCACGCCAACACGACCACCGGCAGGGATAGCAATACGTCGA
>CAVOYC010000016.1:0-326611 GCA_963700575.1 uncultured Planctomycetota bacterium
TCACAATTGGTTTAAATTAAATTGAATTCCATTCGATTGCCTTCTTTTTTGTAGCTAACTTTGAGCATATGTTCAAGATTAACGACTCAAAAAAGATTGGACGACGACACCAGAGAAGAGCTTGACAATGCCGCGAAAGAATTCGCGGCCAAGTTCGTGGCGTAATGTTTTTGCGACCAGGACGTTAGGGCTGGATGGCCGGGGCCGAGCGACAGCGAGCCCCAGCAGCCGGTAGGCCCGCTACACTGCTGAAATTGAAGTGACGATGGACGAAACCCGCTAAGAGTAGAAGCTAGCTTCGACCCAGCCGCCCCAGAAGAATTGACATTAGCAAACCACCCGTGGCCCCGTACACGGCGTTTGTGCACTTGTTCCAGGCTCCTGCCTGGGAACGAGAACAAAACCAAACCACTTTAGAGACTCACCGCTATGGCCAAGGCCCGCACACTGATAAACAAGCACAAATCGGTGCGGAACATCCGCAAGATCACGCGAACGATGGAATTGATCGCGACGGCCCGGCCGCAGAAGAGCCCATGGACCGAGCGACGGCGGCGTCTGCCTACACCGAGCGGATCACGAAGATGGTCTCCGACCTAGCCAAGCGGGCCTCGAGATCAAGCACCCCCTGATGGAGCCGCGAGCGGAAACGAAGAACGCGGTGGTCCTTGCCCTCAGCTCGAATCGTGGCCTCTGCGGTGGTTACAACGGTAATATTATTCGCCTGGCGCAGCTGCACTTGGAGCAAGTGAAAGAGGAGGTCGGGAACGTTACCTTGGAGGTTTCCGGGAAACCCACATCTCCAGGGCTTCGCTATCGGAAAGTAGACATCGACCAGCAATTTACGAACTTCGAAGACAAGCCGCGGTACGACGAAGTGGACGAGATCGCCAGTCGCTACCTGGAGATGTTCGGTGCGGGCGGATCGACCGAGTTGACGTGGTTTATACTCGGTTCACAAGTCCTACACGCGAACAATGGAGCAGTCACGGAAACGTTGCTCCATTTCGTCGCGTTGCAGTACAGATCAACACGGACACCGAAGAAGGCTCGATTGGCGAGTCGATGTTCAAACTCCAACCGTCGGCGGAGAGCGTTTTCAAAGAAGTCATTCCGGCCAGCTTCAAAGCCAAAATGTTCAAGTGTTTCCTCCTGGACGCCGCCGTGAGCGAGCAGATCGCACGGATGGTTGCCATGAAGGGCGCTGCCGGAGAACGCGGGCGATTTGATTCGCCGGCTTTCCATGACCTACAACCGAGCTCGCCAGTCACAGATTACGGGCGGATCTAGGAGATCATTGGCGGCGTCGAAGCTCTGGCGGATTAACGTGCGCTGTTTTGGTAGCCGGATTCGCCAGAATTGGAGGCCGATCGGCAAGCCACTGAAGTCTTGGCGACTTTCAGCTCAGCACGCCGATACAGCCGATACAGCTGATAGACAAATCAAAATAATTCAAACCTCATTCACCCATTACAAGCAGTCACACGGACCGAGGCATTATGTCCACTACAGCCATCGAAACCAACAATTCGCAATCCTCTGGCAAGACGAAGGTCGGCAAGGTAACCCAGATCATCGGGTCGACTTTCGACGCCCAGTTCCCGGATGATCCCATGCCCGCCATTTACAATGCGGTCAAGATTCGAGGTCGACACCGGGGGTTCCGTCGGAGACCTGACAGGCGAAGTCCAGCAGCACCTGGGGGGCGGTCGCGTTCGCTGCGTCGCCCTGGGAAGCACGGATGGAATGGTCCGCGGTCAAGAGTGTATGGACATGGGGGCTCCTGTTTCGGTACCCGTTGGCGAGGCCACATTGGGTCGCGTTTTTAATCTCCTCGGAGATCCAATCGACGGTCGGGCGAGGTCGAAGCGGATGAACGCTGGCCCATTCATCGCGATGCACCACCGATCAATGAACTCTCGACCAACACCGAGTTGTTCGAGACCGGGATCAAGGTGGTTGACTTGCTAACTCCCTTTGTCCGTGGTGGTAAAGCCGGGCTATTTGGCGGTGCCGGTCTCGGAAAGACCGTCATTTTGACCGAGCTGATTGCCCGTATTGCCTCGGCACACGGCGGATACTCGGTTTTCGCGGGCGTCGGCGAACGAACTCGTGAAGGAACCGACCTCTGGCTGGAGATGCAAGAAACCGAAATCGGTCAAACGGGTCGCAAAGTCATCGAACAGACTTGCATGGTGTTTGGTCAGATGAACGAACCGCCAGGTGCCCGACTGCCGCGTCGCTCTGTCAGCGTTGACGATGGCCGAGTACTTCCGCGACACAACCGGCAAGGACACGCTGCTTTTCGTTGACAACATCTTCCGCTTCTCACAAGCCGGGCACGAAGTGTCCGCGTTGCTGGGCCGAATGCCTTCGGCGGTCGGTTATCAACCCACGCTGGCCACCGAAATGGGCGCCCTCCAAGAACGAATCGCATCGACCGGCAAGGGAGCGATCACGTCGGTGCAGGCTGTCTACGTGCCGGCCGACGACCCGACCGATCCTGCCCGGCCACCGCCTTTGGCCAGCTGGACGCGTTTATTTATCTCGGAGCGATCGATCTGCCGAAAAAGGAATTTATCCGGCGATCGATCCGCTGGCATCCTCTAGCCGAATTCTGGATGCCGCAGTACGTTGGCGAACGTCACTACACGATCGCTCGTCGCGTACAGACCACCCTGCAACGATACCGCGAGTTGCAGGACATCATCGCCATTCTGGGTGTCGACGAGCTGAGCGAAGAGGACAAGCTGATCGTCCATCGCGCTCGCCGTATCGAGCGATTCCTGTCGCAGCCCTTCCTGGTCGCCGAGGTTTTTACCGGCAAAGCGGGTGAGATCACGTCGCTGGAAGACACGATTCGCAGTTTTGAGGAAATCTGTGACGGCAAATGGGATCACCTGCCGGAACAAGCATTCATGTACGTCGGGGCGATCGAGCAGGCGGAAGCCCAAGCGAAGAATGGCAGAAGGCAGCTAACCGACCATGGCCGAACTAACCTGTATTGTGGTCACACCCGAAACCACCGCCCTCACGGAGAAGTATTTCGTTTGTAGTGGTCCCGCTCTACGATGGCGAATTGGGAGTAGCTCGCCGGGCCACGGCCCGCTGATGGGCGATTCGGCCAGGGCAGCTGCGTATCAAGAAGGAAAGTGGCCAGACCGTGCGATATTTCGTGGACGGTGGTTTCGTCCAAATCGCAGATAACGTCGTGTCCGTACTGACGGACCGAGCGATTCCGGCTACGGATATCGACCGCGAGGCGATTCAGAAGAGGAACTGGGATCTCCCGAATTCTCAAGCGGCTCACACCGACGAACTCCGCGAAGCCCGTGACAAAGCGATCATCGGGGCCAGGGCCCAGTTGCAAGTGGCACGCCGGAGTGAGGAGTGAGCACTTAGCACTTAGCACTTAGCACTTAGCACTTAGCAGACACTTGGACGGCTGAAGTCAAACCACCTCGTTACCGGATGCCGTCTCTTACCTTTGCGGCACTCTTAGTGCTCGTGCTAAGTGCTAAGTTTCAAGTGCTAAGTCTTAAATGGTGGAGTAATCGCCGCCGGTCGTTCTTCCCCCTGTCACGGTGTGAGAACAGCCCGCAACAATGACGACGGCACGGGCCTCATTCACCCGCGTCCGCTCGTACTTATTCCAAGCCGCTCCAGCCCCTGAGGGCCTCGTTACCATGCCTGATTCACCTCAAGTCATTCTCACCGGCTTCGCCGACGGAGCCGCCAACGACAAGACGACTCATCAGCAGTTCGCGGCCTTTGCCGCAGCGGGCTTGCAGTACTACAGCATCCGCTTTGTCGATGTCGGCCATGGAATCAAGAATGTCATGGACCTCACAAAGTCGGAGATCACGGAGCTTCGGCATTTGCACGATGGATTCGGCTATGCATCATTAATTGGATCTTCCCATCGGAAAGGTGAAGTTTTTGGACCAGGATGATGGCACTCAAAACCGCTACGTCCCCGTTCGGAATACCTGGGAAGAATGTCGGAGCAGGACGTGCGAGCTGGCGCATGCGTTCGGGACCAAGCTGATTCGCGGCTTTTCCTTCTATCATCCTAAAGGCACAAATACCACCTACTCTGTTTTCGCGTTTTTTTTTTTTGCATGTATGACTAGTACGTATTGCCAAAATCCTGTTCAGACGGTGGTAATACATCGAGTTCTCTCCGCGAAAGAGTTGTGAGTCAGTTCCCCATACTGTAAGCGATTTCAAGTCCGTTTACAGCCAGGGCGTAGCAGGGGGGACGTCAGACCACCGGCGCAGACCTGGGGAAGAAGGACGCCGGTACTGAACGCGGTCTTCGGCCACCGCCAAATCCGTCACGGGGAATCCGCCAGCGGGAATAAGGTCTCGCCGAGGCGTGGAGTTCGTGGCGGCGCAGGAAACCGGCTCTCCTTGGCGATCTCCGCGACTCTGCGTGAGACTCGAATCCGCCCACGACGCGCTCACAGCACCTGTGCGCAGCATGGTGCGGTGAGATGTGTTACGATGTCGGTTCGGTTGTTGGGATGAGCCCGCTGGCGCGAACTGCGGGAGGAGGGATTGCCGGAATCGAGCGATTACAGAATACCGACCGGGTGAATCACGGAACTTTGCGATTTCGGCTGATCGACTTTTCCAGAACGTCGTCGCCCCGCGGTTCCGCTGCAGGGTAGGGAGCGGGCAGGGGGAGGGAGCGGGCAGAGCGGATGCGGTGTCAAGAAAAATTGTAAATCGAGGTGCGGCGGTTATGATGTGGATGCGCATGGTTATTGTGGGATTGGTGCTGCTGGGATTGGCGGCAAGGGCGCCTGCGGGGGGTGGCCCACAGAACGTGGCGGTTGTCGTTAACACCGACAGCTGGGCTTCTAAGCTGATCGCCAATGAATACATCGACATGCGCGGAATTCCCGCCACGAATGTCGTGCACCTCAACGGGCTGCCCGACTTTGACACGATTAACGTGGAGGCTTTTCGCGAGCAAATCTTGTTGCCCGTCCTGAAGACTTTGTGGGATCGCCGGGTGCTGCCGCAGGTCGACTACATTGTTTACTCGGCAGACCTTCCGACCGCGATTGACATCAAGCAGGACCTGGCAGGAATCAAGCCGGAGAAGTTTCAGACTCCCGTTGGATCGATCAACGGGTTGACCTATCTTTATCAGCTTGTGTTGAAGAAAGATCCCCAATATGCGCAGTTGGTTGTGAACTTCTACATGCGTCGCCCGACGATGGGTCGCGTGTCGAGTTCAGTGACCGACGAAGACCGCAAGGCGCTGCTGCAAAGTAGACAACTTTTGGCGGCCAAGCAATGGGAGGCTGCCGCCAGAATCATGGAACCGCTGGCGGCGAAGCTGCCAGAGAGCGCTGAACTGCAATACAATCTGGCCTGCTGTCTTGCGCGACTCGGTCGAGAGACAACGGCCGTCGAAGCACTGGGGCGTGCTGTAAGTGCTGGCTGGTCCAACCGCAAGCATGCAGAAGCCGATGACGATCTCCAGTTGTTGCGCGGTGCCGAGGGTTTCACATCGCTGTTGGCAAAGATGGACGAGAACAGCAAGCGACCCTTTGATGTCCAGCCCACAACCGGGTTTCGTTCCGTATACCAGTGGACTCAACAAGGGGAGAATTCACAAGACGGTGTTCTGCGGTACATGTTGTCTACCGTGCTGGCCGTGACGAGCGGTCGTGGCAACTCGGTCAAGGAGGCGCTCAACTCTTTGCGGCGCAGCGTGGCCGCGGATGCCACGCACCCGCAGGGGACGATCTATTTCATGGAAAATGGGGACGTGCGCGAAAACGCGGCAGCCGGCATTCCTTTCCGCGGCACAAGCGTTGGAGGGAACGAGTGTGAAAGGGGAGATTGCCGACGGTGTCTTACCCAAGTCAAAGGATGATGTCCTGGGTGCCATGCTTGGTACCGCCAGCGTCAAGTGGAGTTCGTCGGGCAGTACGATTCTGCCTGGCGCCATCTGTGAGCATTTGACAAGTTTTGGTGGGGCCATGCGTGAAACTGCCGGGCAGACCCCACTGAGCGAGTTTATCCGTTTTGGGGCGGCGGGAACGAGCGGAACGGTGACGGAGCCCTATGCCATACAGGCCAAGTTTCCCTTCCCTTTCATACATGTGCACTACGCTCGTGGCTGCTCACTGGCCGAAGCCTTTTACCAAAGCGTGTTCGGGCCCTACCAGCTGCTGATCGTTGGAGATCCGCTCTGCCAGCCGTGGGCCAATCGATGGCAGATCCAAGTGGACAACCTCAAACCGAATCAAACCGTCTCGGGCCAGGTTGTGGTGCAGCCCAAAATCGTGGGAGTCGCCGATTCCGACGCCCTGCTCGACCACTACGAGTTGTTCGTAGACGGTCGCCGCGGACAAGTAGATCTGAAGGCGCGACGGTTTTCCATCGATACGCGCGAGTTGGGCGATGGCTGGCACGAACTGCGAGTGGTGGCGATTGCAGCCGGGCCCATCGAAACGCAAAGTAGCCTGGTCTTGCCATTGCATGTCGACAATGGTGGCAAGTCCGTGGAACTGGAATTAGCCGGCACCACGGCGAACAAGATCTCCTACGGGGAAGAGATTGTTGTTCAAGCCAAGGCTGCTGGAGCGCCGTCGATTGCTGTCGCTTACCAGGGACTTTCACTGGGTTCCATCGAGGGAGCCGGGGGATCCTTACGCATCGATTCGCATCTTGTCGGGATGGGGCCTGTGCAGTTACAGGCGTCGGCCATGCTGGAAGGTAAGACGGTTTACAGTAAACCATTGGATCTGGTGGTCGATTATCCAGCGGTTCTGCCTCCCGTGCGAGGAATCAGCTCGAAACAGCTGGAGGCAGGGATTGCCATGCGGCTTGATGGCAAGGAGTTCACCGTGGTTGAATCGACCAAGGACGCCAAGTGGTTAGCCGAAACGAAACCGGATGCGGGCCGGCAATTGGAACTCGATGCCTACTTTTCGGCATCAGCAGACGATCTGTACCAGTTTCAATTCAAGGGCAACGCGGCGGGCGAAGTCTTGGTGGATGGGGTATCATTGTGGCAGACTGCGGATCCCGCGGCGGGCGCGAAGCAGTGGATGATGGTCCCGGTGAACCTGGCGAAGGGACTGCATCATTTTCAGTTGAAGGGGACGATTGCCAAGTCCCCAACACTGCTGGTTCGATTTGGCAACGCAGGCAGTAAGTCGCTCGACAAGAGCCGCTTCAAACACAGGAACAAATAATCTTGACCTGAGCCATCTAGGGAGGCTTCGACATGTGCCGCACGCAATGGCAACTTCCGGAACTGTCGGACACGAACGCCCTCACCCGCCCGCTTCCTGGAGCGGTGTTTTGCTGGTTCGTGGCTGTGGCTGTCATCACATTTGTGTTTGTCAATGCGCAAAAGTTGCTGGCTGACGAGACACGACTTCCCAACGTGGTGCTGATCTTCATCGACGATATGGGGTACGCCGATATTGGCCCGTTCGGGGCCCACGGCTACGAGACTCCCAACCTGGACCGCATGGCGCGCGAGGGGATGAAGTTCACGGACTTTCTGGTGTCCTCGGCCGTTTGTTCAGCGTCTCGGGCAGCGCTGATGACCGGCTGCTATCATCGACGAGTGGGGATTGCAGGTGCCCTGGGTCCGCGATCGAAGATCGGCATCCATAGCCGTGAAATGACGATCGCCGAGCTTTGCAGACAGAAGGAATATGCGACCGCGTGCTTCGGCAAATGGCATTTGGGGCACCATCCGAAGTTCTTGCCGCTGCAGAACGGGTTCGACGAATATCTTGGTTTGCCCTATTCCAACGATATGTGGCCCTGGCACCCACGTTACGCGGGACTGCCAGCCGATGCGCCCGAGCGGAGAAAGGCGTATCCCGATCTGCCGCTGATCGACGGCAATACGGTCATTGATGCCGATGTGACGGGAACGGACCAAGAGCAGTTGACGACCATGTACACCGAGCGCTCGGTCGAGTTCATCAATCGCAATAAGAGTCGGCCGTTCTTCCTGTACGTGCCGCACAGCATGGTGCATGTGCCACTCTACGTATCGGATAAGTTCAAGGGAAAGAGCGGATGCGGTCTGTTCGGGGATGTGGTGATGGAGGTCGACTGGTCGGTGGGTGAAATTCTGCGGGCGATTGAGCGAAATGACCTCGACCAGAACACGCTCGTCATCTTCACCGCCGACAACGGTCCCTGGCTCAGCTACGGCGAGCATGCTGGTTCCGCGAAGCCCTTGCGGGAAGGCAAGGGAACGGAATTCGAAGGAGGAATTCGTGAGCCGACGTTGATGCGCTGGCCAGGCAAGATCCCCGCCGGCTCGGTTTGTAACGAGCTGGCATCCACCATCGACGTGTTACCCACCGTGGCAGCCTTGATCGGCGGCCAACTCCCTGAGCACAAGATCGACGGTAAGGATATCCGACCCCTGATGTTTGCTCAGCCCGAGGCAAAATCACCTCATGACGTGCTTTACTGCTACTATGCCGGTGGTGAGCTGCAAGCGGTACGCGATCGTCGCTGGAAGCTGCATTTCCCGCATGGCTATCGGACTCTGGCGGGACGCCCCGGGGGCAAAGATGGCCTGCCAGTCAATTACGAGACGGCGCGGATCGGTCTGGAGTTGTTTGATCTGAAGAACGACGTAGAGGAATCGAAGAACGTGGCTGCCGAGAATCCAGACATCGTGCAGCGCCTGCAGCGATACGCTGAGCAAGCACGCGACGATCTCGGTGACAAGCTGACTCAACGGCAAGGCGATGGCATTCGGCCGGCGGGCAGAATGGAACCGGACGACGAGCAGTTGTCGTGGTAATGCGTTGGACAGCGCCAGTCCGAGCATTTTCGAGAACGGTGACTTTGTGACACGACTGGCTTGACCGCCATCGGACTGGCGGTCAGTCGAGTGAGGGTTGCACGACTTGGCCGAGCGACTGGGCATCCGGGTTCTCGTAGGCACCATAGAATTCCGAGTTACAGTCCAGCCACAATGTCAAACGATGAAAGTCGTCGTGGGACAATTGGACACCGTAATGATCTTTGTGCAGGTAGTCGAGCAGGCTGGCCGCTCGCGCACCGAACTGGCCTGGGATCGTTCGCGACCCGCCGTGGGCACCTGTGTGGAGAGCCCCATTAGTGACGTCAAAATAGAAGCCATATTTGGGCGCGAGGTTGGAATAAGATCGTGTCCAGCCGTGCGGTCCCTCGACCGTCCCCGTCAGATCGACCGCTTTTTCTCGCTGGTGGCAATCGACACAATTGCGGTCCAATACGTTTTGCACCAGGCGCACGTAGTTGAATGGATTGGAACCCTCGACGTCCGGCGTAATCGTGGACGGGGCCCGCTGCATGGCCAAGGGGACGAGTGAGGTACGCATCGGGCTGCGCCGTTTCGGCTCGTGACAACCCTGGCACGTCAACTGCTCGCCCGCGTGCAGATAGGTGCCGCTGCGCATCGACTGGACAGCCAGACCCTGGGCATCGAGTGCCTGGAAGTAGAGTTCTTTGCCGATTGGCGCTTCGAAATAGATGCTCCCATCCTCCTCGACCGGCACCGTTCCCAACACGGCTCGGGCATTGGTCTGCTGAGCGATCCCGATGCGTGGCACATTCGGCGGAGGCGTGGTTTTGGGCAACACCTGGACGACGCGCAGCGCGCTGATCCTGGTGTTCTCGGGCCACGTAAAATCGCTGTCGTAGATATTTACCACTCCAATGGTCGCCGGCGGAATGTATTGCACGGCGTCACGAGCAGACCTGGTTTCGATCGTCTGGTCGGGCAGCACGGGCGGTCGGTAACGCGGACGCAGCGGAATCGGACTCACACAAGAGATGTCGGGATCGCGATACAGCAATTCACGATTGCCGAATCGATCGATCCAATAGATGCCACGATTCTCCGCTTGGGGGTCGAACACGCACAAGTAGTCTTCTTCGCTCAACGGCCACGGCGTCCCGTATTGCGAGTGCTGGCGAATATTACCCTTGCCTCCTTCGGCCTCGGGAAAAAGTGTCTCGGGAGTCAGTCGCGTTAGCTGCGACATGGCGTTGTCATCTTCGGGGCGAGGATCGATCAACACCAGCGATCCGAACTCGTGGCCGTGATGGGCTCCCGTACTCGCCACAAATTTGCGCGAATTGGGAATGGCACGAATGGCCATCTCCATCCACGGGCGATTTTCCCGTTTGTCGGGATAGTTGCCGTGGAACGATCGCGGATCTCGCCCGTCAGGGAAACAAGTCCAGATATGATGAGCGATATTCGTGTCCCGGTCGACATAGTCCCACCGAGTGTAGACGATCATACCGTCGTTGGTAACGCTCGGATGCCATTCGTGCGTTTCATGGTGACTCAGCCGAATGATATCACTACCGTCTGCTTCCATGCTGTGCATGGTGTACACCGGACAGTGACGCCCGCATCGCAAATAGCCGCCTCGCCGCTCGGAGATGAACACGATACGGCCGTTGGGCAAGAAGCAGGGATCGAAGTCGTCCCATTGCCCATCGGTCAGTTGTACGAGGTTGCTGCCGTCCGCAGTGCACTTGAAAATGTGGTAACTGTATTCGGGCTTCCACTCGTAGGCCTCGCTCCCCTGATATTTCTGCCAGGCCAGGGCTTCGCTGTAGGCAAACAGGATCGTCTGGCCGTCGAAGGATAACTCGGGAGAAAGAAATGATCCCCCTTCCAGCTTGCGGCCTTTCAGGCGACCGTTCTGGACCACCGAGTCCTGTAACAGATTGACCACGTGCGGATGGTCGCTCAGTGGATGCTCTAAAACGAACAAGCCGCCGCCCGGTTTGGCGTTACAGCCGTAATTTTGGTCGCACATGTGATACACGCCAGCCGCGTCGTGACGCTTGATGAACAGCAACTTGTCGAAGTCCAGACGCGGATTGCAGAAAGCGATCTGGCGAGCCAGCGAATGAGCCTGGGACTCGAGTTCCCGGAGCTCATCGAGCGTGTCATTTTCCACGGTGGGTAGCGCCGAAACACGTTGCTCCAATGCGCCGAGTTGAACGACCAGCGGCTGCAAGCGAGCCGGGTCTGCTTCGGAGTGGAGCCTGGTGGCAAGTTGCCTGGCATGTTGCAGTACGTTTTCAACGGCATTACGGGTCGTGTGTGGCTGCGGATTCTTTACGGCGGGGGTACTATCCGTGGCAGCGGAAGCGGACAGACACAAAACCACCAGCAGTCCGGCAAACGCGAGGAGAAGATAACTGGCATGCGACGCACGACGCGCCGATGCCTGGCCCGTCTGCCGAATTGGCTTCCATCCCCAGCCGCGAATGCCCCGGAAGATCGAAACCAGAGTTCCCTCTGTCGCCGAGGGGGGAATCTGGTCAGCTCGCGGCACATCGACTCGTTCGATAAATGCTGGCATGGTGCATGCTCCACAATGGTCGAACCTGACGGCGTGATTGCTGCCTGAGGGCATGGTTTACCTCAGGGGCATACGGTGGAGACTCTATTCTAACCGAATTGCGTCCTCCGTGGCCATCCAAGAGGAGGAAACCAGTTTTTCGGCACTACAGGACTTGGGAACCGTGAGGCAGGAAGGCACGTCGGGTTTCACTCGCCGCGACGCTGGCGTTTGTTGAGCTGGTCCAGGATGGGTGCCATCGCTTCGAGTTCCGTATAGTACATTGCGCTGGGATCAATCCTCCGCTCGTCCAGCCAGCGCAGATGCGCATTGATCGTGGGACGAGCTGCCAGCCAGGGGAGCATCACCACCCACGCAGCAAACAACAGCAGGGCGGATAGCAAAAGACCACCCATACCCGAAAATCGCCAGCGATTTGCCCCCTCGTCGCACATCACAGTCCCTCCTTCCAGACCCACTTCGTCTTTCATTCGACGGCCATCTAATCGATCATGTGTCGGAAGATGACGTGGAACATCAACCAGGCCATAAAAAGGGTCAGACACAGGTTGAGTGTCTGTCCACAGAGGTAAAGGATCAGTGGTTTCCCGCCGCGCAAGTATGGCCGCAGTTCGCGGAACTTCGTCTCCAGGCCGATGCTCACGAAGGCCAGACAGAAGAACCAGCCGCGCAGCGTCTTCGTCGAATCTCCGATCATGGCATCGATCAGTTCCGGACCCCCGGTGAGCGCTGCGTAGAGTAGCGAGAAGACCACGGATGCCAACACGAACCCGATGACAAATTTTGGGAAACGGTACCAGATCTCCCAGACGCTCGGCCGCGCACCGGAGGGATCGCGCTCCACCCGTGTAACCCAATACATCGCGACGCAGAACGCCGTCACTCCGATCAGAATATTCTGAATCATCTTTACTGTGGCTGCAACTTCCAAGGCTCGATCACCCAACACGGCGCCCGCAGCGGCGACCGCGCCCGTCGAGTCGATTGTTCCGCCGAGCCAGGCGCCGCCGAGCACCTCGTCCATGCCCGCCGCTTTGATGATGGCCGGCATCACAACCATCATGATGACGGTGAAGCTCAGCGATAACCCGATGGCCAGCGAGAGCTCTTCCTTTTTGGCTTTACAGGCAGCGGCAGTGGCGATAGCCGCGGAAACTCCACAGACCGACATGTCGGCGGATATTACCATGTTCAGCGAACGTGATTGGATCTTGAGGACGCGCTGTCCAAAAATGTACGTACTGACCAGGACGATCGGAGTCACCACCCAGGCGACAAAGATACCGGGTACACCGAGCGCCAGGAGGCGGTTCATCAGCACTTCCGCACCCAGCAGGACCAGTCCGGTCTTGATGTAGAACTCGGTCAAAAGGGCTGGCTTCAAAAACGTCGGCGTCCCCACGGTATTGCTGATGATCAGCCCGACCAGCAACGCCCAGAGCGCATATTCCAGGTTGTAGGCCTTGACGACACTCTGGCCAGCCATCGTATACGCCAGCGTTGCCAGCAGAAAGACGACCGGAAACGCCCGGAGAAACGCGACGCCCGAATGACCCCGCAGTTGTATCGCTACGGCGAACAGAACCGCGATTACAGCAAACACTCCCAGAATTCCCGCCGCCGCATTCATGGCCGACGATGTGCCCCCGGCAGGCCTGTAAAAGGCCTGCAAAGGAGTTTCGGTCCACGAACCAGGTTTGGCCAGCCAAGGTTTGAGAGGACTGGTGATCTTGACGGCGTCACCCGCGGCAATCTTTTCGGCGAGATTCTCCGGGGCGTTGAACCGAACAGCGAGAAATGACGCGGCCAGCAAAAAAGCGGCACACCAGACCGCCCACCAGTCTTCCGACGTTCGCATTTCGGTAAGCAGGCTCGGGCGTTGCTCGGATTCTTGGATCTCGCTGGAAGTCATTAGCTCTCCGTCCACACCGTTCTCAGCGACCCCGCGAAATCGATCGAATCGCCTGGTATCGCCAAGTGACACCGACCGCTCATTCTCCGCTCCTGACACGCTATCGGTCAATGCCTTCTATCGCGCCAGCACCCGACAGGAGATTGAGCATTCGTACGTCGTCTGCCTTCCGACGTTCACTTACGATAGCGAGTTCGCGTTCGACCTGCTGTTCGAGCCGAACACGGTATACTGTCACGGCCGCTGTGGCGTCTTGGCAGGCCGTTTGGGGATGCCAGTTTGAGGTTCAGGACTCGAACGTGTCGATTTCGATCGGTCTCGCTCCGATCTGCATGGGTGCTTCAGCTGGTCTTCTCGTCGGCGGACCAGCGGTGAGTTTCGTCGCTGGTGCTGTGATCGCCATCCTCGATTGGGTCGCGACCTTCCTCCGCCCCCCATGGAGTGGTAAACGCTGCCAGGTTTGGCGACGAAGGAATCGATGACAGAGGTCTTGGTTTCCAGAGTCGAACCGGTCTGGCTACTGCCAAACTGCACCCATCGGGTTGACGGCGTAGACTCTCCGAGGACTCTCGACTAGCCTTGATAAATGGCCGCGGCCGTTGGCGGAGATCGCTTTCCCGCGGGTCGCGCGCCAAGGCCACCATCATCTGGCCCCCGTGTTCCGATGGCAGGTACGAAAATACGCATGATGAACGATCGCGAAAACGTGTTGAGTGTCGATTACGTTGAGCAGCTTTATGCGGCCTTTATGGCCGATCGACACCGCGTCAGCGCTGCATGGCAAGAGTACTTCGACCATCTTGAGGGAGATGGGGTGGCCAAGCCAGGCCGGACCGGTCCGTCGTTTCGCCCGGCGAGCATTTTCAATCCGCCTGCCGGCGGTAACGGCGCGGCGACGGGCATGCCACTGAGGCTGGCTCGTCTGCAGGAGCGGGTCGACCTGCTTGTGCGCAACTACCGCGTGCGCGGCCACATCATCGCCAAAGTCGATCCGTTGGGCCGGCTTCACTCACGCCCCGTCGAGTTGGACCCGGGGTACTACGGATTTACGGAGGCCGATTTGGATTGCGGCGTTTCCACCAGAACGATTCGCGGCTCCAACGTCCAGACACTGCGGCAGATCATCGAACGTCTGGAGGAGACGTATTGCGGGGCCATCGGCGCCCAGTTCATGCACATCGACGACCTGGAGGCCCGCGATTGGCTGCAGCAGCGGTTGGAGGACTCCGAACACCGGCTGAAACTCGATCGCGAACAACAGGTGCGGATTCTGACGAAGTTGACCGACGCCGTGATCTTCGAGGAGTTCATTCGCACGAAGTACGTGGGTGCCAAGACGTTCTCGCTCGAAGGTGCCGAGACGCTGATCCCGCTGCTGGACATGGCCATCGAGAAGCTGGCGCGGCAAGGCGTCCGCGAAATCGTCATGGGCATGTCCCACCGCGGCCGCCTGAATGTGTTGGCCAACATCATCGGCAAGAAGTACCACGACTATCTTTCGCGAGTTTGAGGACGTCGACGCGGCCTTGTTCACGAATCGCGGTGACGTGAAGTACCACCTGGGCTACCACGACTATTTCACCACGCGCTCGGGCCACGAAGTACACGTCTCGCTGGGATTCAATCCGTCTCATCTGGAATTCGTCAATCCGGTCACGCTGGGCCGCTGCCGCGCGCAAGCAGGATCGCTTCGGCGACCCGCAGCGCAAAGTCGGTGTGGCCATGCTGATCCACGGCGACGCCGCTTTCGCCGGTGAAGGGATCGTGCAGGAATCGCTCAACCTGAGCCAGCTGCCCGGTTACCAGGTGGGCGGTGCCATCCACATCATCGTGAACAATCAGATCGGCTTCACCACGCCTCCCGAGGAAGGTCGTTCGTGCCGTTACGCCACCGACGTGGCCAAGATGCTGCAGATCCCCATCTTTCACGTCAACGGCGAAGATCCGGAGGCGGTGGCCCAGGTGGTCGACCTGGCGCTGGATTTCCGCCACACGTTTCGACGCGACGTGGTCATCGACATGTACTGCTTCCGCCGCTGGGGGCACAACGAGGGTGACGAACCGGCATTCACCCAGCCGCTGATGTACCAGGCGATCGAGCATCGCGAGACGGTTCGCGAAGGCTACCTCGATCACCTGCTGCGACTGGGCGAGGTATCGCCAGGAGGAGGCCGACGAGATCGCTCGACGCCAGCAGGAGATCCTGGAACAAGAACTGTCGGTGGCTCGCCGCGACGATTTCGTCCACAACCCCGGCACGCTCGAATCGATGTGGAAACGGTACGTCGGCCACGAGGAGTGCTTTGTGGAAGACGTCGACACGGGAGTCGACAAGCCGCAGCTGATCGACTACCTGAACCAGCTGACGGAAATTCCGGACGGTTTCCAGCTGCATCGCAAGCTGCAGCGTCTGATCGAACAACCGTCGGGCGATGGCCCAGGGCGACAAGCCGCTGGATTGGGCCACGGCCGAGCTGCTGGCGCTGGCCAGCGTGGCGGCGGAGGGCTACCGCGTGCGATTTTCTGGCCAGGATTCGCAACGCGGCACGTTCAGCCAGCGACATGCCGTGCTGCACGACGTTGCGGACGGACAAACGTATACACCGCTGCAGCATATCTGTCCCGAACAGGCGGAAGTCGAGATTCTGAACAGCCCGCTCTCGGAGGCCGGCGTGTTGGGTTTCGAATACGGTTACAGCCTCGTGTTCCCAGACGGCCTGGTGATCTGGGAGGCCCAGTTCGGCGACTTTGCCAACGCGGCCCAGGTGATCATCGATCAGTTCATCGCCAGCGCCGAAGACAAGTGGCGGCATCTGAGCGGACTGGTGATGCTGTTGCCGCACGGATTCGAAGGGCAGGGTCCCGAGCATTCCAGCGCCCGACTGGAGCGTTTCCTGAACCTGGCCGCGGAAGACAACATACAGATTGTCATCCCCAGCACGCCCGCGCAGCATTTTCACGTGCTGCGGCGTCAGGTGGTTCGGCCGTGGCGGAAGCCGCTGGTCGTGTTGACACCCAAGAGCCTGTTGCGAAACCCGCAGACCGTGTCACCGCTGGACGATTGCACGGGGTCGCTTCCAGCGCGTGCTGCCCGATGCACGGGGTCATGGCGGCCCGGTTCAGCGCGTGTTGCTTTGCAGCGGCAAGCTCTATTACGAACTGGACGAAGCCCGGAAAGAACGCGAACGCGACGACATTGCCATCGTGCGGATCGAGCAGTTTTACCCGTTCCCGGAACCACAACTCGCTGCCGCGCTGAAACAATACCCGGATGGAACGCCGGTGTACTGGGTCCAGGAGGAGCCGGAAAACATGGGAGCCTGGTATTTCCTGCGAGTGCGGATCGGCGACACGTTGTGTGGGCGGTTTCCCTTCGAGGGAATCTCGCGGCCCCCGTCGGCCAGTCCGGCGACCGGTTCCAGTAGTTCGCATCGGTTGGAACAAGAAGAACTGATCGGCAAAGCGATGGGCGAAGAATAGATCAAGGCACACCGTTTGCGGGCGGTGACCAGGATGTGACAGGTGTGGCGATGGTCCGTGACAGACGCGCGGTGCGAGCCCACAAGATTTCTAGCAACCAGCAACGAGAGCGACACAACGATGGTTCATGAGCTGAAGATCCCTCAGGCTGGCGAGTCGATACAGGAGGTGCAGATCGGGCAGTGGCTCAAGACGGAGGGTCAATGGGTAGACCGCGACGAAAACGTCGTGGAATTGGAGACGGACAAGGCCAGCATGGACTTGCCCGCGCCGGTGGCTGGTGTGCTGACACAGATCCTCAAAAAGGACGGCGACGCGGCCGACATCGGCGATACGATCGCCCTGATTGACGACGAAGCGAAACCGCCGCCTCCGGCGGAAGCTGACGAAGCGAAAACCGGCCCCCTGCCAGAACCGCAGATCATCATGCCGGCGGCACAGCGACTGCTGCGCGAGCACGGATTGCAGGGCCGAGACGTCGAGGCGACGGGACCTGACGGGCGGCTGCTCAAAGAAGATGTGCTGCGGCACATTGAGCATCTCCAGCAGCAGCAAGATACGTCCACGCCGACCGCTTCGAACTCGACGCAGGCGGTTGCATCGACCGTTGCTTCCGAATCGTCGTCGCGCGCGTCGCAGCGGCCACCGGAAAAAACCGAGGTCCAGGCAGACGAAGCTGCCGCTCCAGAGGCCGACATACTGCGCCAGGAAGAGGTCGTGCCGATGTCGCTCATCCGCCGCCGCATCGCGGAACGGCTGGTGCGTGCCCAGCGGGAGGCGGCACTGCTGACCACATTCAACGAGATCGACATGTCGGCCGTGATCGAACTGCGCGAACGGTATCGCGATCGGTTCCAGGAGAAATACGATATCAAGCTCGGTTTCTCGTCTTTCTTCACGAAAGCGGTCATCGAGTCGCTCAAGGAGTTCCCGGCGCTAAATGCGGAAATCCGGGGCCAGGAGATCGTCTACCGGAACTATTACGACATCGGCATCGCCATCGGGGGTGGTAAGGGGTTGGTGGTGCCCACGCTTCGCAACGCCGAGCGGATGAGCTTCGCCGAAATCGAACAGAAGATTGCCGATTTTGCGACACGTGCGAAGACAAACAAGATCCGCCCGGATGAACTCGAGGGAGGCACCTTCACCATTACCAACGGCGGCATCTATGGGTCGTTGCTGTCCACCCCGATCATCAATCCGCCGCAGAGCGGCGTGCTGGGGCTGCACGCGATTCAAGAGCGACCGGTCGCCCTTGACGGACAAGTCGTGATTCGGCCGATGATGTACGTGGCACTGACCTACGACCACCGTATCGTCGACGGTCGCGAGGCGGTCACGTTCCTGAAACGTGTGAAAGAAATCATCGAGGACCCAGCCAGGTTGTTGCTGGAAGTGTAGTGGTTGTAGATGTGTAGTGGTTGGAGTTAGCGTTACTGGCGGGATTGAAGTAAACCGTTCTGGAGCTCTGAACGTCCATATTCTCTCAAGCGACCCCGGATGAGGCCGCGGCTGGACGGCACTGCAAAAGTAACGATCCTGACGCTGTTTCCGGGGTAAATACCTCCTCCGCTCCACCAATCCGCCTGAGTTTACTGCCGTCTGGTCCTGAAACGTTGGGGTCGCAACCCAGCAGGGGTGACGCCCCGCATGGGGGCACAACTGTGAGTCACCACCTGACATGCACGTACGTTACCGACTCAGAAACGAACAAAAAGCCGTGTTGCGCCATTGATTATTGTGCGATTGGGAGCCTTGCCTTGTGACAACTCAAGAATATGACCTGGCCGTCCTCGGCGGAGGCCCGGGTGGATATGTCGCCGCCATTCGAGCAGCTCAGTTGGGGATGCGAGTGGTGTGCATCGACGAAAACTCTCGTCTGGGCGGAACCTGCCTGCGGGTCGGCTGCATTCCGAGCAAGGCGATGTTGGAGTCGAGCGAAAAGTACGCCGAGGCCAAGTCGGACCTGGCGGACCATGGCGTCCTGGTCGGCGATGTCCAACTCGATCTGGCTGCCATGCATCGGCGGCGAGAGGAGATCGTCAAGACTTTGGCCGGCGGGGTAGATAATCTGCTGAGGCAAAACAAAGTTACACGTATGCACGGTCATGGCCGCCTGACCGGGTTGGGTTCGCTGAACATCACATCAGTGGATGAACAGCGCACCGTGCGGGCAACACGGATTTTGATTGCCACGGGCAGCCGTCCGGCGCCGCTTTCAGGCATCGAATTGGACGGCGCATGTATCGGGACCAGCACGGAAGCTCTGGCCTATGACGAAGTGCCACAGCACCTCGTGGTGATCGGGGCCGGCTACATCGGCCTGGAAATGGGGAGTGTCTGGAGTCGTTTGGGTGCCCGGGTGACCATACTCGAAGCCCTCGATCGCATCCTACCAGGCATGGATCTGGAATTGGCCCAAGCCGCCCAAAAGGTATTTCAGAAACAGGGCTTGGAGTTTCAGTTGGCGGCGCGAGTGCGGCACGCCCGGGTTCAAGAAGCACAGTGTACGGTCGAATGCGAGGGAGCCGATCCGATTCGCTGTGACAGGGTTCTGCTGGCTGTGGGCCGAGTGCCGAATACGGACCGTCTCGGGCTGGAAACGGTCGGCGTCGAGGTTGACGATCGCGGCGAAATACCGGTTTCGGACACGTTCCAAACCACGGCGGAGACGTTGTATGCGATTGGCGATTGCATCCGCGGGCCCAAGTTGGCTCACAAGGCATCGCACGAAGCGATTGCCTGCGTGGAAGGGATGGCGGGCGGACACGGACACGTGAACTACGACACCATTCCCGGCGTGGTCTACACACACCCGGAAATTGCGACCGTCGGCAAAACGGAAGAGCAGCTGAAAGAAAGCGGGTGCGAATATCGCAAGGGGCTCTTTCCGTTTCAGGCCAGTGGCAGGGCGCGGACCTTGGGCGAGACGGAAGGCCAGGTGAAGATACTCGCCGATGCACACACCGACCGTCTTCTTGGCGTCCATATCTTTGGACCGCGAGCCGGCGACCTGATCGCCGAGGCCGCTGCGGCCATGGAGTTCGGCGCCTCGGCCGAGGATCTGTCTCACGTCTGCCACGCTCACCCCACACTTGCCGAATCGATTGGGGAAGCCGCCCTCGGGGTGGCCGATCGGGCGATCCATGTGGTGAATCGACGAGGATAGCCGCATCTTGCGCTTTCCCATCGCGGGCCATGCCATCGCGAAACCGGGCACTCTCCGGCAGTTGGTCGTTCCACCGGCTGCTGTCATCTGACATTTCGATTTTTTCTATACGTAATACGCACAGAATCTATTTGTCAATTCGCGCTCTCGACTCCTATGGTGCCATAGGAAAACATGCCTTCTGGACTGCGGCGAATCAGGTGGGTGCGGCGTAGAACTTGCCCCCCCCAATGAGGCACGATCCGGGCCCATGTCATCGCATCAGGCGGTGTTTTCCGTTGCATTGAGGTCAGATAGTCGAAACTGCTTCTACTGGGGAATCGACAGGTTATGACGACGGCACAATATCGCGAGGCTCGAGCTCCACTGTCCTCCGCTTGGGCTATTGAACACCTCCGTAGTCTTGCAAGCGTCCCGTTCGAACAAGTCCCGGGCTCGATGCGGCGCGACGTGTATCACGTGCCCTACGTGGAGTTGGACGATGTGATGGGAGGTCGGCTGTGGGTGACCCAGCACGGTTGGCGACATTTGGAGCATCTTGATCCGGCCCGTTGGTACTCGGGTCAGCAATACAGCCGGCGCGGTCAACGGCTATCGGAAGGGACGGGAGCCGTTTACACGGTGTCGAGTCGAAATACGGAAAACCGGTCTATCAACCTTGTGGTCAAGTTTTCGCGGATGGCCCAGGAAGTCTTCCTTCACGTCTCCTCGTCCTTCCCCGATGACGTTCCGGCGAGTGTCGTGGAGCGTGCGGCATTTAACGATCCTTTTCAGGAATTCGGGATTTTGGAGGACCTGCGAACCAGCAGATGGGGTTCGGACACTCCGCGAATCCTGACGAAGCGACCACTCGCGATTTACTCCCCGGCAAAGACCTTTGAGCCTTGGCAACTGGGAAGGACGGAAGATCGATTTTGTTGACACCGTTTCGAGTTGGAACGCGATCAGTCGGCTCGAAACAACGGCTTGCGTCCGGTGGAGCTGTCGATCGAACGACAGTACGTTGCCTTGTTCCACTGGGTGCGTGGGGAAGACGCCGAGAGTTTGCAAAGGGAAGGCGTGATTTCGGCCGAGGAGACCGAGTCGCTGGTATTGCAGGTGATGAGGGATCTCGCTGCCAAGGGATTCCGCGTTCTCGATACCAAGCCAAACCATCTTATTTTGCGGAATCGAACCAAGCAAGGTCTGCTTCGCCGCGGCAGTAGAATTGCTTACGCGCTGGTTGACTTCGAATTGCTTCAGAGAACGGAAGAGTATCAACGCTGGTGCCAGCAGGACCGGTTCTGTCAACGCGATTAGCATCGCAGGGAGTTTTTTCATGCCCAAACAACTGATGTCCAAACACACCGTCTGGGGTTTCGCTGCATTGCTCGCCGGAATTGCCGCGGGAGCTTGGTATGCCGACCGTACGCCAAATTCCATATATGCCATGACGGCTCAGGGTAGCGACAAAAAGTCAATGGTCACCGTGCCACTCGACGAAGGCATGGAGGCCGTTGTGGCGCTCGATCACATCACGTGTGATTTGACGGCGTACGTCTTGGATCGATTCAGCGGCAAATTCTTTATGCAATATCGATACAACGTCGGAAGTGATTTTGCGTTACAGCACGGCAAGTTGCCGCGTTTTGTGATGGTGGCCGGACAGGCTAACTTCCGGCAGTTCACTGGGAACGAGCGAATTGCCGACGGCGTAGTCTACATCTCCGAGGAAAACTCGGGACAAGTGGTCGCCTACGGGTTGCCTTGGAACACTCAGTTTCGGACGAATACGAGGCCCCCGCAGCGCAGGCAGTTCGTTCCACTCGATTTTGCCAAAACTCGTTTCGTTGACATTCGCGAAAGTTGAATCGGGGATCTTCATCCTGCGTGACCACCGCAACGCAATGGGATCATTCGCGAAGAGTGGGGCCAACTCGCACAAATTGCCGATGGATCTTCACGAGCCGATCAACTCCACAGCATCTTTCTGTCTTCGTGCACGCGGACAATGAGCGAGCGCAGAGCCACTACGAGCAGCGCAGCAAGCGTGATTGACGCCAGGACGCTTGTGAATCGGCCACATCAAGAGAAGGGCGAGCAGAGATGGGAGTAGAGATCGACGAGGTCAAGGAACCGCTGGTCGGCGTGGTGATGGGGAGCCGGTCGGACTGGACAACGATGCAAGAAGCGTCCGAGATGTTAGGACACTTTGGGGTGCCGCATGAACGGCGCGTCGTCTCTGCTCATCGTACGCCGAAGTGGATGAGCAGCTACGCAGCTACCGCTGAACAGCGGGGGTTGAAGGTCATTATCGCGGGCGCGGGGGGGGCGGCACACTTGCCGGGCATGATCGCTTCGTTAACCACGCTCCCCGTGCTTGGCGTACCCGTCCAAAGCCGAGCGCTGTCGGGACTCGATTCACTCCTTTCCATCGTGCAGATGCCGGGTGGCGTACCGGTGGGAACTTTGGCGATCGGCGAAGCGGGCGCGAAAAACGCTGCGCTGCTGGCGGTGCGCATCTTGGCGAACGAACACCCGGAGTATCGAGCAAAACTACATGATTTCGCAGCTGCCCAGGAAAAGGAAGTGATGGAGAATTCAGAGCTATGAGCAAGGTCATTCAACCCGGTTCGACAATCGGAGTTCTCGGCAGCGGACAACTGGGCGCATGCTAGCTCTTTTCGCTGCCGCGGAGGACGAAGCCTGGTCGCGAAACCAGGAGCGGAAAGCGGCGGCGGAACCCAATTCGGGTCGGCAGTAATTTTCGAGAAAATGGTGCAGGGTTGAAACCCCGCCGAGACCGAATCCGGGACGTTGTCCTCGACCCGGCGATTGGGGATGACTGAGCCCCGTTCTCTTCTCTGACCCGCACGTCGGCGGTATGCATGCAGCGTCATCTTAGGTTCAGACCATGTTGCATTTCGGCAAGCCATCGCTGAGAATGCTGGGACGCGGTACCTCGTCGTCCCGAAGCGAGTTCCGAAATTCTCCTCTCTTGTTGAGAGAGGTGAGACATGAGTCGTCACTTCAAAGATCTTGGTTGTTTCCAGTTTTTCGAGGGAGGTGTCAGATGGCATCATTAAGCAAATGGCTAGTGGGTATGGCTGTGGTGGTAATCGCGAGTTGGACCTGCGTGGCGGCAGAAGATGAACCAGCTGCGCCCAAACACACGATCAAGGATGTGATGACCAATGCCCACAAGGAAGGCCTGCTGAAAAAGGTCTTGTCAGGTGATGCGTCGCAGCAGGAAAAGTTGATCTTGCTGGATCATTATGTCAGCCTGGCGGAGAACACGCCTCCGAAGGGCGAGAAGGCAAGCTGGAGCGATAAGACCAACGCGATTGTCGTCGCTGCTGCCAAGGTGGCTGTCGGACGTGATGGAAGTCTTGACGTGCTGAAAGTGACCACGAACTGTGCCGCCTGCCACAAGGTGCACAAATAGGTCCGACGCGGCACCTGGTCGTTTTCGAGCTTCATTCAACCCGTATCGGGACATCCCGGTACGGTTTTTTTGTGCCCGTTTCGCTGCTGTTAGGTTCATCTTCCGATGTCTCTATCTCACGATCTTGCACTGCGGCAGCGCCTGTTGGAGTTGTCGAAAACCCTTGTCGGTAATCCGCGTATCGCTGATGTTTAGCTCGCGCAGATTCCTGAGCGGCATGAAGTAGGCGACCGATGCATCGGACAGCCCGGTGCCGTGCGCGTCAATTTCCAACCATTGCCTGTCGGAAGAGCCACCCGTGCAGTCGTATCGGGTACCTAGTTCTTCTAGCAAGACGAACGGCTGCAAAACCCACAGGTCGTCGTCACTTTCCTGCCAACGGGTCAGATCGATTATGTTAAACACAGTTCCTTTGTGCTCCCAAAACCGCGCGCCACGTTTGCAGAGCTGTTTCTGTGCGTAGACCACTTTGGCACACTTCCGTTTCAGCTCGCGTTTCGCGGCCACTGCTGCCCGATGGCGATCTGCCACGTGTTACAATCGATGCCGTGGGCAAGTTGAAATACAGGAGAGTGATTTATGTCCTGCCGTATTGCAGCCATGCGATCGATTCGTTGGAGCCTATTGCCGAGCCCGTTATGTCGGACACTCGTCGTCGCCGTCGTATTCGTGTTTCTCACACAGACGGTGCTGACGTGTGTGGCAAGCGAGCGAGGTGTACTTCCCAACATTGTCATCATTCTGGCGGATGATTTGGGATATGGGGATCTGAGCAGTTACGGGGCGACCGACTTGCGCACTCCGCACATCGACGCGTTGGTGGAATCGGGCATGCGATTCGACAGTTTCTATGCCAATTGTTCTGTCTGTTCGCCGACGCGTGCGTCACTGATGACCGGCCGCTACCCGGAACTGGTCGGTGTGCCGGGTGTTATTCGGACGCACGCCGAAAATAGCTGGGGATACCTGTCGCAAGACGCGGTGCTGTTGCCGGCAATATTGTCTCAAGCCGGATATGCGACGGCTATCGTCGGCAAGTGGCACCTCGGACTGGAAGCTCCCAACCGGCCGACCGATCGAGGGTTCGAGTTTTTTCATGGCTTTCTGGGCGACATGATGGATGACTACTACACGCATCGCCGTCACGGGATCAACTACATGCGTTGGAATCTTGAGCAGATCGATCCTGAGGGTCACGCGACTGACTTGTTCACGGCGTGGGCGTGTGACTATATCGAGCAGGTGGCGCCGAGCGATCGGCCCTTCTTTCTTTACCTGGCCTACAATGCTCCGCATACCCCGATCCAGCCACCCGAAGCGTGGCTGGCCAAGGTACGGCTTCGCCAGCCGGACATCTCGCAGGGGCGAGCCAAGCTGGTAGCGCTGATCGAGCACATGGACGATGGACTGGGGCAGGTGATGACGACGTTACGCAAGACCGGGCTGGCCAAGAACACCTTGGTCTTCTTCACTTCCGACAATGGGGGTCAGCTGGAGGTTGGAGCAAACAACGGTCCCCTGCGTGATGGCAAACAGAGCATGTATGAGGGTGGTTTGCGCGTGCCAGCCTGTGCCGTGTGGCCGGGCAAGGTGCGAGCCGGCTCGGCAGGGACGGGGGCGTGGATGACGATGGACCTCTTTGCCACCGTTTGTGCTGCCGCTGGCCTGAGCGTGCCCGCGGGAATTGAAGGGCATTCGTTTTTGCCCATGCTGTTGGGCCGCGAACAGGCGGCGCCGCAGCGCGATCTCTTTTTCCACCGGCGTGAAGGGGGCGACCGGTACCAGGGACTGACCATTGCTGCCGCACGGCGCGGATCCTGGAAGTTGGTACGTAACAGCCCTTTCGCACCGCTGGAGCTGTTCAATCTGGACAAGGATCCGCTGGAGCAGCGCGATCTGGCGGCGGAAGAACGGCAAGTATTTCGCCAGTTGTCCGCAGCGTTGCGCCTACAAGTGCAGCGCGGCGGCGCAGTCCCCTGGCAACCTGCGGCAAACAGACCGTAGCCAGGCTCGCCGAGCGAACCCGTATCGCTCGAACGAGGGAAGTGTGACGAGCCAGAGGCTCGGCCTCGGAAATCGGAAGCACGAAATACCCAAGTCCGAATCAGGCAAAAGCGCGAACGGACCTACCGGTTGTGTTCGTACAATGCGATAGAGTCGTCTTGCGATATGCCTTCAGCGTACGAGGATCTGCCGGTTCGCGTACCCAGAGTGCGCGGCTCCGCCGCTGACGCTGAACTCTGGGAGATAACCGTGTTGCAGCAAAAAGCTAGGCGATACCCGCACCAGGCAGGGACGAATCAGGTGTCGGGACCACACCCCATCACCCCACACCCTACACCCCTCACCCCACAGCTACCCGTCACCACGGGCCATGTGGCAATAGCTCTCATAGCGTCGCACATCGAGTTTTCCGTCGGCGGCGGCGTCTTTGACCGCGCATCCGTCTTCATGGACGTGCGTGCAGTCGGGGAATCGGCAGTGAGAGACGTAGGGACGCAGATCGCGAAAATACCCAGCTACTTCTTCGGGGATCACATCCCACAGTTGAAACTGGCGAATGCCGGGCGTGTCGACCACGTAGCCGCCGTTTTCAAGCGGGATGAGCTGAGCGGTGGTGGTGGTATGTCGCCCTTTTTGAGACTCGGTGCTGACGCTGCGTACCCGCAACTGCAGGTCTGGTTCAATGGCGTTGAGCAAGGAGGATTTGCCGACGCCGCTCTGCCCGGCCAGCACGCTTTCCTTGTTCTGGAGCACGCGGCGGAGTCGATCGACACCGAAGCCGGTAGTGGCCGAGAGGAGCAGCACGGGATATCCCATCTGTCCGTAGACACCGATCAGCGGCTGCAGATCAACGGGGTCGACGAGGTCGATCTTGTTGATGCAAATGATCGGCTTGATTCTGGATTTGTCGGCGCTGACCAGCATGCGGTCGACGAAGTGCGGTTTCAAAGCGGGTTCGGCTGCGCAAGTGATGATCAGCAGTTGATCGACATTGACCACCAGCACGTGCTGCCGTCCCCGGCTGGTGCGGCTCAACACACCTCGTCGCGGCTCGATCCGTTCAATCAAACCCTCTTGCCGATCGTCCTGTGCGGTTGTGGAGCGGAACCAGACCACGTCACCTGCCGCCACCACGTGTCGCTGATCGGTGCTGAGCGACTTGAGCAACCCGCGCGTGACGCAGCGGTACCGGATCCCGTTATTCGCTTGCACCACGCTGGCCAGTCCGTGCACGCTCAAGACCCTTCCCTGCAGGCTGACGGTCGTATCAACATCGAGATCGACAGAGAGGCCCGCTTCGTCGAAATCGGTTTCCACACCGACGATTGTTCGTTTGCGTGTCAGCTCGCCCTTCCCGCTGATACGTTCACTTGACGCCATCTCTTCTTGTTGCTGACCGTCATCGCGGGCGAACTGTCGCGTGAAGTCGCGCGAGCGTTTACGCGTATCGTGCTTTTTCCGGAATTCGGCCCGAATCTTACGTTTCTTCTTATTCACAAACTTACCATCCGGGCGCGAAGCGTGGATTTCGAGCAACTGGGGTCTTACCTGTCAGCAGATTGAGCGACCAACTCATCTTGCGCTGCGGGTCCGATCAACGCGCCAATTTCTTTCTCGCTGAGTTCCTCGGACTCCAACAGCGCTTTGGTCAGGCTTTCGAGGTGATCGCGGTTTTCCATCAGGATCTTTTCGGCCGATTCCGACGCCTCATGCAGGATCCGCGCAACTTCTTCGTCGATCAGCTCCATCGTATGTTCACTGAACGAGCGCTGTCGATGAATTTCACGTCCCAGGAAAGGATCTTCGTCGGTCACTTTGTAGCTGACCGGACCGAGCCGTTCGCTCATACCCCAGTGGGTGACCATGCGCCGAGCGATACCGGTGGCACGCTCCAAGTCATTTTCGGCGCCGGCGGTCGATTCATGATAGATCAAGTGTTCGGCTGCGCGACCCCCCAACAAGACGACCAACTGGTCGCGCAGTTCATGTTGCGACAAGCTCAATCGATCTTCGGAAGGAACGGTATGCGTGGCGCCGAGCGTACGGCCGCGAGGAATAATCGTGACTTTGTGCACGCGGTGGGCTCCCGATGACTTCCAGGCGGTCAGCGTATGTCCCGCCTCGTGATAGGCCGTTTTTTCTTTTTCCTTTTCCGACAGGACTTCCTCTCGTTTAGCGCCCATCAGTACTTTGTCGCGTGCGTAATCGAAATCTTCCATGTCGACTTTGTTTTTGTCCTGCCGCGCCGCCCACAGCGCGGCCTCGTTCACAATGTTCCGAATGTCGGCCCCCGTCAGCCCGACGGTGGCCGCCGCCAATCGGTTCAAGTCGACATCATCACTCAACGGAACATCGCGCACATGGACTTTGAATATTTCGAGCCGTCCTTTGAGCGTGGGGCGATCGACCGTCACGTGCCGGTCGAAACGGCCGGGCCGCAAGAGCGCTGGATCCAAGACATCGGGGCGGTTGGTGGAGGCGAGCACAATGACGGAATCGTTCGGCGTGAAGCCGTCCATTTCGCTCAGTATCTGGTTGAGCGTCTGTTCGCGTTCGTCATGACCGCCTCCCAGGCCCGCACCACGCTGCCGGCCCACGGCGTCGATTTCGTCGATGAAGATGATGGCCGGTGAATTCTCCTTGGCCGTCTTGAACAGATCGCGAACACGACTGGCCCCCACACCCACAAACATCTGAATGAATTCGCTGCCATTGACCGAGTAGAACGGCACGCTGGCTTCACCCGCGACGGCGCGCGCCAGCAGCGTCTTGCCCGTTCCCGGCGGACCGTTGAGCAGTACGCCCTTGGGAATGCGGCCCCCCAAACGTTGGAATTTTTCGGGATTCCGCAAATACTCAACGATCTCCATCAGATCGGCTTTGACACCCTCCAATCCGGCCACGTCGGCGAACGTAATGGGTTGTTGAACTGCCTCGTAGCGTTTGGCCGGGCTCTTGCTGAACCCCGACAGAAAACCGCCTCCCATCATCTGATCGCGGGTGCGACGGTACGAAAACCAGAAGAAGGCGAACAGCGCCAGCGGTACGAGCAGCACGAGCATGTAAAACATCAGCAACGCATTGCTGGGAGGTTCGTTTTCGTACCGCACCTTTTTTTCGTCCAACAGAGCCGTCAGCTTGCCACGCGACTCGCTGTCGCGGGGCAGGATGACTCGGAAGTTTTTGCTCAGGGTCTCTCCCTTGTCCGTCTTCAACTTGCCGTCGCGGTCAAAATAGGATGGCTTGGGAGGGGGGGTGACAAACAGCCCCGTGGCCTCGTTTTCCCCTATCTGGACTTCGAGAATATTCTCGTTGCGGAGTTGGTCCAAGAAGAAGGAATACTGAATCAGCGACTTGCGCCCACCCTGCATGGTCAGCAGCGCGGCGGCCATGATACCCACGAACAGCAAGAGCACCCAGAGGTTGGGGCCGGTGCGACGGAGAGACGGTTTCCCATCGCCTCGTCGTTTCGGATCATCGGTTGAGGAGTTCTCCATTACGGTCCTTTTCGTGTCTCTGAGGGGCCCAGCTGGCGAGAGATTATTGTATCGCACGAGTCGTGAAATCGCGATATGGCCGCCGAACGAAGCGAAAACGAGCTCCTGCCCCGCTCACGTAGCTCACGCCGTCGCGGCGTCGTGCGGTCCGTCAACTCCGTCTTTGCCTCGCGCGCCCTGTCACTGCACGACATCCTCCTGGCTCTGCTCGCGCCACCGCAGCAGGAGCCGCAATTGGGTGGCATCGACGGTATCGGGTAGCAGCTTCTCCAATTCTTCATAGGTTGCCTGGCCACCTATGGCAATCACACCCTCGAGTTGCGTTTGCTGCTGCGGGCTCAAGACCCAGGCCGCAGGGACCTGCCGGCCGGCATCGGCAGCGGCCAACAGATGCTCGTGGATCTTGGTGCGGTCCAGCTGCCTGATGCGCTCGCATTCGCTCACCGTGCAGCCGGCCGCAAAGACCTTCCATGTCCAGTACCACTCGGGCTGAACGGCTGGCTCGTCACGTGATTGCATCGCCGCGGGGGCGGCTACCGGTTGCGATTGGGCAACGGTTGCCACCTGCTCGCGCGACCTGGAGGGAGATGCGGCAGCCGTTTGTGAAGCGCGCGCTTCGGGCACGCTCGTGACCGGCGCCGGCAAATGAAGATTCCGCAGCTGCCTCTTCAACCCTTCCGGCAGGGGTAACGGGCGATCCAACCGAAGTTGTCCGGTCATCACGCGCTTGCCCATGGCCGTCAGTTCCACGACGGGCCGCATGCGCTGATTCTCTTTCTGTTGGATCAATTTGACTTTCAGCAGCGCGTCTAACAGTGCTGCCGTTTCCGTCTGTCGCAGTTGTTTGAGCAATCCGAATGTGCTGAGTTGGTTCAGCTTCAATTTGCCGATCTGTTGTGACTGGGAACCACACAGCATTTTGGCGACCATTAGTTTGCCCACACGACCTTGCGCGCGAGCCACACCACTCAGAGCGATTCGCACGCACTGCAGTAACTTCTCGTCGTCGTCGGTATCCTGAACGGCAGTCTGGATCACCGTGCGCCGCCACAGTTGTCACACATCCCACACTCTCGGGCGGCGGGATCGCCGAAGTAGTCCAGGATCTCCAGTTGCCGGCAATGGTTGGTGTTGGAGTAACGAATCACCCGTTCCAGCTTTTCGAATTCGTTGGCCTTGCGCTTCTCCAGCGTTTCAAAATCGATCTGCAAGTCGCGGAACGGGCGGCGGCGGTCGGGCACATGGACCGCGCGGCCGCGGAATGGGGGTACGAAGTCGAACGAGCTGAGCTTACGCAGTTCGCGCAGGGCGCGCAATACCGCGTCGTGACTCATGCCCGCTTGCTCCACCAGCCGTGCCAGTGGGAAATACACACGCTCACCTCTCCGCTGGCCGACGATGTGCTGAGTGGCTTGCATTACACACCGCTGTGCACGTGCCTCTTTGGGCAGCAGATCGACCAGCGCGGGGAGGTCGGAGTCGATGCGCACCGAGGCACGGTTCTCTTGCGTGGTGAGCCGCTCGATAGCCCCGCAGCGTTCCAGCAACTGCTCACAGGCTCCAATGCCTTCGCCGCCAATTTCCAGACTCAACCGCTCCTTCAGCTCCTGCTGGGTGAGTTCGATCGGGTCTTCAGTCAGCGCGCACAGATATTGGTAGACGCGGGCGACTGTCTCGCGTGAGGGGTAGGCGTTCTCGATGAAGAACTCTTGGATATGCCGGTCGGATGAGGTGTACAGCAGCAAACAGCGCGACGGGTCGCCGTCGCGTCCTGCGCGTCCCGCCTCTTGATAATACGCTTCCAGACTGCCGGGCATGTTGTAATGCACGACAAAACGGAGGTCCGACTTGTCGATGCCCATTCCAAACGCGTTGGTGGCCACGATGATTTGCGTGTCGCCACGCATAAACGCCTCTTGCACCTCTCGCCGATCCTCCAGCAGCATACCGGCGTGGTAGATGCCGATTTTACGCTCGATCACGGTTCGTAACAGCTCGGCCAACTCGTCGCACCGCCGCCGCGTCGAAGCGTAAATGATCCCAGCCCCCGGCGTCTCGTGCAGGAAATCGAGCAGCGCTTCATCTTTTACACCGTTGTTCCACGCCGAAATCACCTCAAAATGCAAATTCGGTCGGGCGAATCCGGTGATGAACACGCTCGGTCTGCGCAGGGCCAGCAGATTCATGATGTCCTTACGCACCGTCGGTGTTGCGGTGGCGGTAAGTGCAATCGTGGGCGGATCACCCAGCCGCTTGCGAAACTCGCCCAGCCGCGCGTAGTCGGGCCGAAAATCGTGTCCCCACTGACTGATGCAATGCGCTTCGTCCACGGCCAGCATCTGGACCGACGTGTCCGCCACCGCCTCCAGAAATCGAGGGTTCCTTAAACGCTCCGGTGCAATGTAGACCAGGTCGTAACGACTGCGCGCCATGTCGGCCAGCCGACTGTTCTGCTCGCCAACGTCCAGCGTGCTGTTGATCAGCGTCGCGCGGATACCGAGCTCGCGCATCGCGTCCACCTGATCCTTCATCAGCGCGATCAGCGGCGAAACAACCAGGGTTACCCCCTCCTGGAGGATAGCCGGAAGCTGGTAACAGAGACTCTTGCCGCCACCCGTGGGCATGATGCAGAGGCAATCCTGACCACTCAAGATGGCCGTAATTACTTCCTTTTGCCCAGGACGAAAAGAATCGAGCGCGAAGGCGGCGAGTCGCTCTTCGATGTGGTTTTGCCGTTCGTTGGTCATCAAGATCCGTCCACAACCAGGCGCCTGCCGCCAGAATTCTTCAGGACCCGTTCATTGTAGAAAAATGCCGTCGATTCTCCAACCAGCAGCGAACAAATGTCCTCGCTATCGGGACGGATCGGCACGGTTTCCTGACGCTCTGGTCTGCGGTAGCGGAGGTCGGGTATTGACGCCCGGACCATGTTCCCGAAACTGACGTCCATGGTTCGGGAGGTCCAAAGACCGGGAACCAGGCGCAAGACCAGGGCGCGGCAGGAGGAGATGAGGAGGTCACGAGATGTGCGAACAGCCACAAGTTGGCCCACGCCGCGGTGCCGTGGCGGTCATCAGCCAGCGGCGTCAATTGCTGGTGATTCGGCGATCGCAACGCGTGGAGGCGCCGGGCAGTTACTGTTTTCCAGGTGGCGGCATAGAAGGGGGGAATCAGCGCAAGATGCGGTCCGCCGCGAGCTGTGGGAAGAACTGGGAGTGCGCGTCCGACCGCGCCGAGCCCTGTGGCACAACGTCACTTCCTGGCGCGTCGCGCTCGACTGGTGGTGGACCGATCTCGATGAGGCAGCAGTGCTGCACCCCAACCCGGATGAGGTAGAAGCGGTCCACTGGATGACACCCGATCAGATGCTGGCGCTGCCCGAACTGCTGGAAAGCAACCGGCAATTCCTGCACGCCTGGCAGGGCGGTCAATTCCAACTGTGGGACCCGTGCTGAGCGGGGCGGCTATCGTGACCCGCCGAGATAGCGGCGATTGAAAATCTCGGGGTCGAACGGGTCCTTGCCCGCGGCCGATCCGTCGCCTTCGCCCACCGTGACCTGCGCCGCGTGACTGGCTGGTCGGACGGCAGAGTCGATCTGTCCTGACGCAGGATACGCCAGGCGTTCGGGATGAGGGCCCTTGCCGCCGGAAAGCGAACCTGTGTCCGACGCTGTCGCCGCAGCGCGATCGCCCGGTTGCAGTAACAGAGCATCGGGGACGTTCAGTGCGGCAGGTGCGCTGCGCGACGTGTCACCCAGACTGCGAAATATCCACCCAGCCAGATGTTGAAGCTGCTCAACGTCCTCTTCACTCAACGAGGGCTTCTTGGAACCGCCGTGGGCAAGAGCGGACATTACCAACAGGGGACTGCGGTCGGGTTGCCCGCGGTCCAGCAGCGAAAGCGTTGTCTGCAGGTTGCGTTGTGTGAAACGACGAGGCAGCGTGCGGCTCCAGTTGGGGTAGACGAGCCGAAAGGAGGAATCGGAGTTCGGACCATGACAACTACTGGCACCGCAGCGATTGATCAGGAGCGGCTGGATCGTGTTGGTGAACTGCTCGACGGAGCCGTGAGGCAATGATCGAGTTAGCTCGTCCAGCTCTTTCTGCGTCACGAACTGCTCCGTCGCCTCACTACGCACGGGGGGTGTTGTGGGGCGCTGCGCCGCAAATCTTAAGCGTTTTTCGAAGTGTTCGTTCTCCGGATCGTGCGGATCGCACCTCTGGGCTGCCATCAGCTGCTCTGCCGCCGCCGTCATCAAATTGTAACGGAGACACCAGTTGGCCAACTTCAGGTGATCAGCCACTTTCGCCTTCGGGGGCAGCATACCCCGCTGACGCACATAGGCGTCTTCGAGCGAGTCACACTGCCACTGTACCTGGTCTGCCGGCACTCCGATTTCATCCTGCTGACTCAACGCCACAACGTATCGGTCCCCGACCCGCACGATATCTCCGCGCAGCACTCGTCCCGTGCGCAGAACCAGGACCCCAGGACGCGGCATGAATTGCGGTTCGTCAGCTTGGTTGACGCTGTTGACGCCCACGAGCACAAAAATGCAGGCGGCGAGCGTCCATCTTAGATATGACATGGCGGCCGGATGCTAGAAAAATCCGCCGTACGCCACAAGATCACTTTCGGGACTGGCCGGGTGGGGGGGGTGCAACTATATTGGAAAACGCGGTACGCTTCATCAGGTGCTGGGTGGTTCAGGATGACGCTCGAAAAAGGTATACATAGCACCTCATTATGACTGTTTTTGGCTGTCGCGGGATCTTCGACGGTCTTTGGAAGTAGAAGCCGGAAGTGCGAGATGGACCGACAACGGCGCGAAATCTGGTACGCGGGGCACGTTCAGGGAGTTGGTTTCCGCTACACGACGGTGCGCCTTGCCCGGCAGTTCCAGGTGACGGGGTTCGTGCGTAATCTGCCTGATGGTCGAGTGCACCTTGTTGTGGAGGGAGACGCAACCGAGTTGGCCCGGTTTTTGGAGGAGATAGTCGGTCAAATGGGGCCGTTCATCCGCGACACACAGCAAGATTGCCGAGCGGCGACGGGACAATTTCAGAGCTTCGAGATCCGACACTGACGCCGTGGGGAGTATTGATTTCGAACGCGGGCAGTCTGGTAGGGGAGGGAGAGCGTCGTGGCGAGCCGTGATTTAACGCATGCTGTGCATGGATCGAACCTTCGCGTATCGATCCGCGTAGCATCGAGTAAGCGCATCACTATCGTGGTGGACGTTCGCCGTGCGTTCATCGGGTAGGTTGGGACCCTGTCCCGACCGGCTTGGGACCGTATCCCAGGCTCATTTGGCTGCGGTCACCGGCCGCGTTAGGGAAGAGAAGAACCGATTATGAGCCAATTCCTGGTCTTTGGTTTTTTGGGCCGCAAAGCCGTCGCCACGCTAACACCGCTGTGGATGTTGGGGGTGGGAATCTTGGCGGGAATGGCATTAGTCGCCCTCTTTTGGCTGTTGTTGCTGGGGATTTCACGAGTGGCGGGATGGTCTTCCTTGCGTCGCGCCACGGACGAATTCTGGACGTCGATTCGCGAAGGGGTGTTGTTTTACATCCTGATCGTCGCCTCGGTATTTGGGGCCATTGGCATTCTGGGGACGTTTTCGCTGCGTTCGGTGGGCGAGTCGATGGAAATCCTGGGGTCGCTGACTCGATTGTCACAGGTTGGGACCCGAGATTACACGACCCAAATTCCGGGGACTCCGCCTCCGGTGAA
Organism: uncultured Planctomycetota bacterium; assembly: GCA_963700575.1. Lineage (GTDB taxonomy): Bacteria > Planctomycetota > Planctomycetia > Pirellulales > Pirellulaceae > JAJRVM01. Next base: position 34,596 of record CAVOYC010000016.1, read on the forward strand.
CGAGGAGGACATCGTCCTGCCTCCGGTTCACGAATTACTGGTGTTGTTTCGCGGTGCCGAGCTACGCGATTTGGCGATCGAGAGCAGCGAGAATATCTCGATCTCCCAGGATTCCGAAGCCGACATGGACGCCGTCGCGACGCGGGAGATCAAGGCGGACGAGGCTTTCAAGTGGCGAAGACGGGTCAATTCGAAAAGCCCGTTTGGAGTGGAAGAGATCGAGCAGCTGTTTGTGCGCAACCGCGGAGCGGACGACGCGACCGTCAAGGTGACCGTCACGACGGATGTGGTCTTTCCCGAGGTCCGAGTGATCCCGATCGCGGCGGTCGGGGTATTTGCGATTTTCCTGCTCTATTTCCTTCAGGCCACCCTGATGCCCCGCCTGTCGGCGATTGCTCTGGCGACATTCAAATCCGAAGTGGCGCAGCCTCTGTTCGTCATCATCTTGATACTCGGGATCGTGATTCTGCTGCTATCGATCTACATCCCCTACAATACGTTTGGGGAAGACATCAAGATGCTCAAGGACTCCGGGCTGACCTTGATCCGGGTGTTGTGCATCATTCTGGCGGTATGGGGTGCGAGCACCACATTGGCGGACGAGATCGACGGCCGCACGGCGTTGACGGTTCTCTCCAAACCGGTCCGGCGGCGCTCGTTTGTCATCGGGAAGTTCTTTGGAATCGGCTGGACCACCTTCCTCATGTTCATTGTCTTGGGCTCGGTGCTGCTGGCTGTGGTTTCGTACAAGATGATTTACGACGCGCGCGAGTCATCTGGGGAGTTGCCGACCTGGCAGGCTTGTTATTTGGAGATCGCCAGCACGGTGCCCGGTCTGCTGCTGGCATTCATGGAGACAATGATTCTGGCGGCCTTGAGCGTAGCTATCTCGACCCGCTTGCCGATGTTCGCCAACTTCATGATCTGTTTCACGGTCTACGTATTAGGCCACCTGGTCCCGCTGATTTCGCAGGCGACGGAGGGCCAATTCGAGATTGTGAAATTCGTGGGGCGTTTTAGCGCGGCGATCTTCCCCAATTTGGAGGCCTTCGACCTGCAGACGGCACTGGCGAGTGGATTGGCCGTTCCCAGGGAGTATTTGGGGGTTTCTCTGCTATACTGTCTGTTGTTCAGTATCGTGGCCATGTTGCTGGCCTTGATCCTGTTCGAAGACCGCGATCTGGCCTGATGTTTTTCAGGCCGCTTCAGACGGACCTGCATCGCTGACTTGACGGCAGATTGGTGGGATTACACTTGGGCGCACGAAACGTGCCGCCGGTGCTCGTTGATTCATGCTTCCCCGCCGTGGTCGGATGTTGCCTTTTCCGGCGAGACTTGGCGTGTGTGGAAGGTGGATCGGCTTGATCCGTGCGGCGGTTCGGTTCCGCTGGTGGCGATATTGCCCATTTCCCTCCAGGTCTTTATTCGTCGGGAGGCTATGATGCGATGGCCAGAATTTCAACGCGCGTGTGAGCATGGCGCAACTCGCGTAACCGTTGGTCGCTTTACTGGCTGGGAATCTGTGCGGCGCTTCTCTTGCCGCTGCTGGTCTTGGATCTCGGCTTGCTCACACAGCTGGTTTTGGGCACGCAACAAGCTGCCGTTCCGAAAGACTGGCTGCTCGGTCCCTGGATCTCGGGACGTGTGGTGATGTGGCCTCTACTGGGTAATGAACGGACTTGTCTCCTGGCATTGGTCGGTTTCGGGTTGACCGTGGGAGTGATCGAGGTTTGGGCCTTGTGGCTGCTAAATCGGGCCGTCCAACGTGCCGCGCTGGACGTGATATTGCGATTTTATTCCGAGATCCACCGTCAGGCGTATCGGTTGGGAGCCAGTGATTTGCTGGGCGGTCGCCATTCCCCTCCAGAGACCTTGATGGGGGAAACAGCGGTCGATTTGTATTGTGGATTGATGCGGTGGTGGAGTGCCGTGCCGTACGCGGCGGTAGCAACCGGCGCGCTGGTACTCGTGGCATTGATCGTCAACGTCTGGCTTTCGTTGGTGGTCTTGCTGTCGGTACTGTTGGTGAGGCAGCTTTACCGTGGCATTGCTCAGCGTGCAGAGAGGCGGGCGTCCGCCTGGTCCCGAGAGTCGGCAGCTCAACGAGCTCACATGCTGGCGAATCTGCGATTAACACCTTTGGCCACCGGCTATTCCCTGCCCGATGCGCCGGGGACTCCTTTTGCTGAAATGCTGGGCCGTTACCGCCAGGCGGAACTGCAAATGCAGTACAGTCGCGAATCACTCGGTCCGACGCTGTTGTTGTTGATCATGTGGGCCGTCGCCTATGTGGCGTTGGTGGTTGGCTTGTCGCGTTATGTGACCGTGGCCGGAACGGTCGTGCTGACAACCGCGATGATCGGTGCCTATTTTCCGGCAGCGCGGCTCTATCGATTGCGTGGCACCTTGACTGCTGCCGACCAGGCCGCGGGCAAGTTGTTTGCCTATCTGCGGCGCGAACCGGGCGTGAAGGAAGTGAGCAACGCAGTCCCGTTCGATCGGCTGTCGCAGGAGATTCGACTCGAACGCGTGACACTGGCGAACGCCAATGGCTTGAAACTGCTCGACCAGGTTGACCTGACCATCAAAGCGCAACAACGGGTCGCGATTCTGGCTTCCGATCCGGACGCGTCGATGGCCCTGGCCGGCCTGTTGTTGCGTTTGTATGACCCGGCTGCCGGGCGAGTTTTGTTTGATGATTACGACATTGCAACAGCCACCCTCGAGACGATTCGCGGACAATCGCTGTTAGTCCCCGCCGACGGAATGCTGTTCGACGGCACGCTGCTCGACAATATTTCTTGCGGGGATGCCGGCTTTACCATGCTGCAGGTCACCGACGCCGCTAAACAGGCGCAAGCGCACAGCTTCATCGCGGAACTTCCGCATGGGTTCGCGACCAAGATTGGCGGTGACGGGCTGCAACTTGATGCCAGTCAAGCCTTTCGCATTGGTCTGGCGCGGGCTCTGCTGCGCAATCCGTCGGTGCTGACGGTCGTGGAGCCGAACAGCCGCTGGAATGAATCCACTTCCGCGCTGTTCGACGCGGCACTGCAATTGGCAGCTCACGAGCGCACCATGATTCTGCTCCCCGCGCGACTCAGTACGCTGCGCGTGATGGACCGGGTAGTCGTCTTACATGAAGGCAAGATTCACGCGGAAGGCACGCACACGGAATTGACGAAGTCGTGCGAGCTCTACCAGTACCTGAACTCGGTGCGCTTCAACCGGTTTCGTGAGATCCGCTGATACGGAGGGCTTCACGAAGTTGCTGTGGCAGGAAACGCAGGGCGCGATGGGTGTCAGCCTCTGATAGCTTCTTAGACGCTCCTGGAGGCTCGCGCATTCCCCGGACTCATCGATCCACCGCGTGAGCTCCCGCAGTCCGCACTTCACACACGCTTCTCCTTCCCCCCGGGGGCGCAAATCATTCACGCCCCAGTGGGCCGTGTTGCGGGCAAGATGCGTGTCAGCCTGAACAGCTTCCGTGGCGATATGGATACCGGAGGCGCTTGTGGTTCATCCGTGCTACGTAAGTGAGGCCTGGGCCTGGTGGAGCTGAACGGCCAGGTCGCGGTAGCGGCGGTAGATCCCCAGTGCTACCCAGCCCAGGTAGACGTTGGCGGCGAGCGATGCGAAGAGGGCCAGCGAGGTGAGAACCAGCGGGCGCCACGGCTTGGCCAGTTCCATCTCTTTCAGCTCGTCGGCCGTCTGTTTGTCGATCGTCGGTTTTTGAGTGGCCGCATCTCGAGCCGCGACTGAAGCCATCAAGTCCCCGTTGTCCGCTCCCTCGCCCAAAGCCGGGTTGTTGTCGTTCGCCGTCGAACCACGGTTGAGCGGGCCATTCAATTCCGGTGGCCTTGCTCCGATGTTGCCGAAGCTGCGAATCGGCGCCGGCGATTTATCATCGAGACTCGGCGAGGGGATGGGACGCACGGGCCTCGAGTTGTTCGGCGGTGCACCGCGATCATCGCCGTTGGGTGTTGCCCAGTTGTTGGGAGCCGCTGGAAACGAAGAACCACCAACCGACCGAGGTGGAAACACTCCGCCACCCGGCGGCGAAATACCGGAAGGTTGCCCAGCCTTGTCACGGCTGGACCCGCCGTCGGCCCCGGGAGGCGGTGCCAGATCGATCATTCCAGTGCCGGTTGTCGACGGTACGTTGTTCTGTTGCCGTGGGGGAAGAGCCCCCATGCCAGCCGATGGATTGCCACTGGAGGACGGATTGCCATTGGGAGACACGGCCGCCGAGTTGCCAGGACGGACGAGAATACTGCTCTTGCCGTCCGACCCAATGAGTGCCGGAGGTGGTGGCAAATTGAGCCGTCCGTCGGCACGAAATTCGTTCTCCGAATTCGCGCTGTTGGCGCTATAAGAAGATGGATCGAAACGGCTGTCCGCGTCGCGCAAACCGGTCTGCGGTCCAGCAGCAGGGGGAGCTCCCAGGACGCGACTCCCCAACGGGGGTGCGGCGGCGCCCGATGTAGAAAGACGTGCCGGTGCCGTATCGTTCTGGAGCGTGCCCTTCCTCGGCAAAGGACCGGAACCGACCTTGATACGAAATCGACGCACCCCGCGCGCATCAGGATGGATTTCGCTGGCGATCTCCGCCCCGTTCTGGAGTGACTCCAGCAGCGAGGGCTCGATTTGCACGATGTATTCCAGCTGACCGTCACGCGCAGGTTGCCAGCCGTAATCCACACCAACCGCCGCCAGCGTTACGAGAACCGCGATTCCGTTCATGGCCTACTCGCTCTGGAAAGAGAGTCTGGAGAATTCGGGCCGATATGGTAACCGGGATGGGCACTCGGCGTAAAGAGAAACCGCATCACAAGCGAGGATACGGTAAAAACAGGCAAAATGCGATGTTTGCATAGCCCCATGCGCGTCATATCGCGCTGTAGGGCCCTCGCTTGGATGATTCACCCTACCTGAATAATCCGGGCCAGTGCCTAGCACTACCCATGGTTGCAGGTACACCAAGAGCTGTTCCTACACCGTTCTCACTCATTGGATCGGGTTCCGTTTTCATGGGCCACCCATCACATTTTGGGGCACTCGAGCCATCCTGAATCGACCGCGCCTACACTGTTATGGGTCGGGCGCCAGTGGCGTTTCGGCACGGCGTCGTTCCAGATCGAACTGTGTTAATTCGCGATTGAGGATATTGAGCAGCGTTTGCAGGAAAGCGACGGTCATGGGACCGATCAGGATTCCGATCGGGCCCAGCGCGTTGACACCCCCCAGCACGCTCAGCAGGGCCAGCAGCGGATGGAGCCGTGATTTTCCGTGCAGCACCAATGGCTTGATCAGGTTATCGATACTCGACACGACGGCGGCTCCGTAGAGGGCCAGCAGCACAGCCGCACCGGGGCGCAGGTCGATGAAATACAGCCAGAGGGCGGCGGGGACCCAGACAGCGGCCGCTCCCACGAACGGGATCATCGCCAGCACACCGGTCAACAGCGTCAAGAGGATCACACTTTCGAAGCCGGCCAGATAGTAGCCCACGCCACCCAGCAATCCTTGTACGGCGGCCGAGAGCAAGGTGGCGACCACGACCGCTCGGCTGACGTTGGTAAAGTCGGCCAGCAATTCCTCTTCGTATCGATCGTCCAGCGGTGAGAGTCGCATCACGGTTTTCACCATGCTGGGGCCGTCGGAGAGAAAGAAGAACATGGCGACGGCCATGACCACCAAGCCAATGACCAGTCGGCCTAACCAGGCGGTCGTGCGCCCGCCAATAGAGAAGAGTGTTCCCCGAGCCTGTTCGAGCACGGTGCGCAGGGCGTGCTGCAGTTCCTCTTCTGTCGGATTGGCCAGTTCCTTGATCCAGGCACGAAACTCGCCACCCAATATTTCCAGTTTCAAGTTGTGAAACTCAGCCGCGGCGGCGCGGATCGTATCGCGGTATTCAGTGGTGGTGAGTTCCTGTTCCCCTTCGCCCAGGGCGGCTTCGAGTTTCTGACGAACGGCGTCAAAACTCGCCCCCGTGGTTTCGGTAGTGGCTTTGTAGTCGTTACGCAGTTTGTCCAGTTGTTTCAACAGGGCCGGTATTCGTATCCGTCCCAGTCGCACGGGCGTAGATGTCTCGGCGTTGTCGATCAGTGTTGAGAACATCTGCTCCAGGCTACGGATATCGTTGGCGTGAGGCATGGACAGGAGCTTGAACCGGTCGCGGGCGAAAGCGATCTTCTGCCGCAATTCCGAGGGGTTCTGCCGGGAGACCATGGCGCTTCCCTCGGCTGCCGCCATGAACGTGACCAGGAGCAGCGGGAGCAGCACGATCAACAAAACGGTGGCGGTCGTAACGGCCGAAGCCACTCGATGTCGACCTTTACAGTGCGCCAGGATGTGCCGGTGCAGCGGGTGAAAGATGACGACCATCAAAGCGGCGAGAAACAGCGGCAACAAGAAAGGGGCCATCACGCGAAAGAACAGAAAACCGATCAGCACAATGATGACGATCAGTACAATGAAAGAAACCATTCGTGACATCGGCTTGTCCTCGCACGCAGTAACCGGGAGTCCTTGAAACCCAAGTGGCGAGACTTTGCGAGACCCAAGCACAACGGCCGACGCTCCGGCCCGTGTGGCAAGACGTCACGCTCATGAGTCGGCTCTGGAGGCGGTTTGCCGTCGCCTGGTTTCGCTTGACGAGCATTGTAGTCCAGTGAGTGCTCATCGCAACAGACAGCCTTGCCCGGATACCGCGCGGGGTGCGGGATCTCATCTTGTGGCACGCGCGGCGAAACTCCACAATACATGTCTGCGCGACCAGGCAGTCAGAGGGTATAAGAAACGTCCTCACCGCAGTGCACTGCAGTGCACCGCAGTGTCGCAGCTGCTGCGCAGAGTCACCGTTTGAAACAGACAGCAAGAACGAGCCCAGAGTTGTGTCGAGCGATTCCAGCGACCGGTCCCCTGATGAGCAGCGAGTCGTCCCGCCAGCGGATGGGCAGCGCGTGGACCACGCCCAAAAAAGTCGCCGTTGGGTGCGCATGATCAAGGTTTCCGTGCGTCTGCTGGTCTTGGGACTGGTCGGTTGGGGCATCTGGCGGACTATCGAGCAGGCGGGAGAGGGACTGCAGAATCGCGATTTCTCGGTGCGTCAGGTCGACGTGACCTGGATGGCGCTGGCGGGGCTGTTCTATGTGTTCGGGCTGGTGCCTTGCTGGGTTTTCTGGCATCGCACGCTGGTGGCCATGGGGCAGCAACCGAGATGGCGTGAATCGCTACGTGCCTTCTGGATTGGCCACTTGGGCAAATACGTGCCGGGCAAGGCCATGGTTGTGGTCTTGCGGACCGGCCTGGTATACAGCGACCGGGTGAACAAGACCGTGGCGGCCACGAGTGTGTTTGTCGAAACGCTGACGATGATGGCGGTGGGAGCGTTTCTGTCTTCGGTGGTCTTGCTTTTTTACAGCGAACATCTGTCGTTGACTCTGCTGGCCGTGGGGCTGATGATTTGTGCGGGAGTGCCCACCTTGCCCCCCATTTTTCGCCGCCTGGTGCGGATGCTGCGTGTGGAGCGGGCGAATCCGCAGATTCAGCAGGCGATTGCGGGTGTGGACTATCGCCTGATGACAACGGGCTGGATCTCGATCAGCATCGGCTGGCTGTTGTTAGGGCTGAGTCTATGGGCCACGTTGCGCTCTTTGCCAGGGTTGGAGACATCGTTGGGTCAGTTTCCACTTCTGACGGCCACGGTCGGCTTGGCGATGGTGGCAGGTTTTTTGTCGCTGATCCCCGGTGGTCTGGGAGTACGAGACTGGATCCTGATGGAGCTGCTGGCCCCGCAGTATGGTGCCAAAGTGGCCTTAGTGTCGGCGATCTTGCTGCGTCTGGTCTGGTTGCTGTCGGAGCTGCTGATATCGGCTATCCTATACGTGGACGTGTGGCGTGTACGCCGAGTCGCGCCAGGCACACCGGCGCAGGACGGCCCCGGCTGCAGTGATGCGTCGGGTGCCGCAGCAGCAAACCAAGACATACCGTCATTCCCCGTCGGATCCGCAGGCGGATTGGACAAGCCCCAACCTCTTGACCCACACAGCGCTCTTGACATGCCTGACAAGATCTCGATTGTGATTCCGGTATATAACGAGCAAGGCAGTCTTGAAAAACTTCACGACGAACTGAACGAAGTAGCTCAAGAGCAGCAGTACGATTTGGAGATCCTGTTTGTCGACGATGGGTCGAGTGACGATTCGTGGGAGGTGATTGAGCGGTTATCGAAGAGCGACGAGCGGGTGCGGGGCATTCGCTTTCGGCGCAATTTTGGCAAGGCGGCTGCCCTGAGCGCCGGTTTTGACGCGGCGTCCGCGCCGATCGTCTTCACGATGGATGCCGATTTACAGGATGATCCGCACGAGATCCCCCGTTTTCTCAGCGAGATGCGTACCGGATGGGACGTCATCAGCGGCTGGAAAAAAGTCCGCCACGACCCGTGGCACAAGGTCGGACCGTCCCGCGTATTCAATTGGCTGGTGGGCGCGATGACAGGTGTGCGTCTGCACGACCACAATTGCGGTTTCAAGTGCTACCGCCGTGAAGTCGTGCAGGAAGTTCACCTGTATGGTGAAATGCACCGTTTTGTTCCCGTTCTGGCCGCCTCGCGTGGTTGGAGAGTGGGCGAGGTTGTCGTGCATCACCGGCCACGGGAATTCGGCCGATCGAAGTACGGTGTCACTCGCATCATCAAGGGATTTCTGGATCTGCTGACCGTGTCGTTTCTGACCGATTACGGCCAACGTCCGCAACACTTGCTGGGGTCGATCGGCTTGCTCTGTTTTTCCTTGGGTGTTTTCGGAATCACCTGTCTGTCCGGGTGGTGGGTGATTTCGCGGTTGGTCGAAACAATACCGGTCGAGCATCTCCACAAACGGGCCTTGTTCTACTACTCGATCGTCGCCGTCTTATTGGGCGCTCAGTTCATGGCGATCGGATTTCTTGCCGAACTGATCACCGCCCGCCTGGGAAAGGACCACAGGCAATACAGCATCCGTCAGCGCGTTGGGGCTGACGCGGCCGAAGCGAGGGATTAGATTGGTCCGCTGAGGGGCTGGTCAACGAGGCCGGCTCGCGCAAGTTGCATGCCATGGCCACAACGTTTCCGGGAAAATGATTGCCTGCCTATGTCTTCTCCACATCAAGATTCGCTTGACCACTGCTGTCGCTGGGCGGTCTGGTTGCTGATTATCACGAGCACCGCCACCATGATCGGACGCATAGCATCGGTATGTGCTGATACGGGTGAAACTCCGATGCTCAGCGCGAACGATCGCAGTCGCTGGTGCACGGTGCGAGCCTTGGTGGAAGATGGCACGTATGCCATTGATCGCCTGGTGGACCTGAAGCACCCTGAGACGCAGCGGCGTTTCTGGAAGAGCATCGATATGGTGCGCCATCGGGGTCCCGACGGCAAGGAACATTACTATTCCAGCAAGCCAACGTTGTTCCCGACCCTCTTGGCGGGCGAATATTGGGTCATTCGCGCTGTGACGGGTGCGACTTTGGCGGATGATCCATTTCTGGTCATGCGCATGATGTTGGTGATTACCAACGTCTTGCCGCTGGTACTCTATTTCGTCGTTCTCTGGCGACTGGTCGACCGGCTGGCTTCGACCCGGGCCGCCACGCTGTTTACGCTGGCGGCTGCTACCTGGGGGACCTTTCTGACGACGTACGCCGTGACGATTAACAACCACAGCGTGGCGGCCATCGCCGTACTGCTCTCGACCGCGTTGGCATTCCATGTCTGGCTGGGCGAACGCCGCTGGTGGTATTTCGCGGGCGCAGGATTGTGCAGCGCGTTGGCGGCGGCGAATGAGCTTCCGGCGCTCTCCTTTTTGCTTGCGTTGCTTTCGCCGTGTGGTGGAAGTCACCGCGTGGCGCTTTTCTGGGGTTTGTGCCAGCCGCCGCGCTCGTGGCAGCCGGTTTCTTTGGTACCAACTACCTGGCGCACGGCAGCTGGGTGACTGCTTACGCGCATCGCAGTGACGGTCCGCTGGCGGCAAGCGTCCCGCTGACGCTGGGTTCGGATCTGGACCAGAAGAAACTCCCACAGGAAGTGCGCGATGTCCTGACCCGTGGCGGGATCAAACTCTCTGACCTGGCGGTGACGCTGGTCGATCAACCCCAGACACGCTGGGAGATATGGGATCGGTCCGAGCATCGGCGGTTGGCCCTGGTAGCCACCGAAGCGGAGATTGAGATCCGCCATTGGGACAACTGGTATGACTACCGCGGTTCGTATTGGAGTACCTTGCGGCAAGGAGTGGATCGAGGAGAAGCCTCACGCGGCGTCTACGCGTTACACGTACTGTTGGGACATCGAGGTATCTTCTCGCTCACGCCAATCTGGTTACTCGCTGGCGTAGGGGCGTTATCCTTGCTGCGCCGCGGGCAGCCCGGCTGGTCACTGTTTGGTGGGATGGTGATTGCGCTGAGCGTCGTTTGCCTGGTATTCTACATCAGCCGCCCGATGATCGATCGCAATTACGGAGGTGTTTGTTGCGGGTTCCGCTGGGTCTTTTGGTTTACGCCGTTATGGCTATTGTGTATGGCCCCTGCCGCCGACTCGCTGTTGCGGAGCAGAGCGGGGCGGGTAATCGCACTGGTCTTGTTGATGATCAGCACGTTTTCCGCGACCTACGCCGCCGCCAACCCCTGGTCGCAGCCGTGGCTGTTCGACCTGGGGACCTATGCCGGGTGGTGGAGTTATTAGGGTTTCCATGTGTCCGATGCGCGCACGTTTGGGAGCCAGGAACGCGGTCAGATCTCGTCAGATCCCTTTTTCCTCGGCGTAGCTCGGGCGGTGGTACCGCGGTTGGACCAGCAGGGGGTCGTCGTAGCGGCCAGCCAGATGCGCCTGCCAGGCGAGGCGGCCGACGGTGCTGGCCCGAGGCATCCAGCAGAGTGGGTCGGATCGCGGTTGTTCGGCCAGAAACGGGGGGGGCAATCGGGAAAGAACCGGCCCCGTCAACAGGGTCGAGGACGAAAGCAGACCTGCGAGTTCGTGCCGTTCGACGATTTGGCAGCTGCCAGTTGCAGCCCACGTCTGGTCGGGCAAGCGACAAAACAGGGCCGCAAGCAGTTGGCGACGCTGGGCATCCATGACAGCACAGGCTTGTGACACGTCGTCTCGCAGCTGTTCCACCAAAACTCGAAGGGTATCGAGTGCCACGAGGCGAGCACCCGTTGCGTAGGCGAACGTCTTGGCGGTGGTGACTGCGATACGCAGGCCTGTGAAAGAGCCGGGGCCGCTGGTGAGCGCCACCAGCTCGATGCTGCGTGGAGCCCAATCCGCTTGCTGGAAAAGACCCGCCATGGCCGGTGCCAAGGCCTGCGCCGTGCGACGTTCGGCGGCCAGAATCGTCTCGTGCACCAGCACGTTGTTCTCGAGCAGCGCGACAGAGCCGTGAGCGGTCGATGTCTCCAATGCCAGTATTCGCAACGGCCATGCTCTCCCAAAACTAGATTTACCGGGTACAAACACCATTTGAGCGGTAGCTAATAATGGCCTCACCTCGCTCCGCCGCTGGACAGTTCCGCCATCCGGTCTTCGCCACGGGGTGCGTGCGGATTGTACGGTTTACGCGGATCAGACCGTGTACGCCGACTCCGATTTCCGCAACCGCTCACCGCCGGAGAACGCGAATCACCGATTCGCCCACCCGTCAGCCCCACCAGGGCGTGGCCTCGGCATCACGTTTTCCAGATAGCCGCGCCGCGCCCTTGCACGTGATATTGCACCGTCCTAGACTTCCGTAGTAGATTACTTGGTTTGCATTTACGTCAATACCAGCGGTTCATCAGGAATAACCGCCACGCGGCTTTTCGAGACGCTGGGTCGGAAAGGTAACAGGCGGTGAAGCGGGCCCTCATCAGTGATATTCATGCGAACGTCGAAGCCTTGCAAGTGGTCCTGGAGGACATTCGCCAGCAGGGTGTGACGAAGATTTACTGTCTGGGCGACATTATCGGGTACGGGCCCAATCCGTGCGATTGTCTGGACAGCATCATAGGTACCTGTTCGATCTCGATTCTGGGGAACCACGATCAGGCGGCTCTATTTGACCCGGACGGATTTAATCCGGTGGCTTTGCAGGCGGTGTACTGGACGCGGAGTGAGCTGGAAAAGCGTGACGGGAATGGAGAGCAGGCCGACCGCCGGTGGGATTTTCTGGGGGAGCTGCCGCGGTCCTACAGCGAAGAGGATTTCCTCTATGTGCATGGCTCACCGCGTGAGCCGACCAACGAGTATGTGTTCCCTGAAGACGTTTACAATCAACGGAAGATGGACGCGTTGTTCGACCGCATCGAGCGATATTGTTTTCAGGGACATACACACATTCCTGGCGTGTTCACGGGAAGCGGCGAATTCATCACGCCGGAAGAGTGTGATTTTCACTACCGTTTGACGGGTGAGAAGGCGATGTTCAACGTCGGGTCGGTGGGGCAACCGCGTGACAGCGATCCACGTGCCTGCTATGCCATTGTGCACGAGGGGAGTGATCCCTTGGTGGAATTCCGCCGCGTTGCGTATCCATTGGACACGACGATACAGAAGATCTACAACATATCGAGTCTCGACAACATGTTGGGGGATCGTTTGCGGAGCGGGCGTTAGTCTTCTTGCGGACGACAAGCCAGTTGCTCGGAATTCGCGTCGAGCGACCGTTGGTCCGCGGCTTATCCGAGCCGAGCGAAAGCTCGTGATTGATTCGAGGCCCTGCCTCGCCCGGCCTGACGGTATAGGATGATGGTAGGGCGATTGGGTCCTGCAGGTCCCATCTGCCGGATGGGAAGTGGCGACTTGTACAGACACGCGACTCCCGGCAGCCGCCACGTCGGTTCAGATTCCGCTCGACAGGCGGGCACTGTCTGGTTGTGGCCGCGGCCCACGCAAAAAACTTACTTACGTCCAAACCCGAAGTCGGACAGGATGCGACGGTGTGAAGCGAGCGATTCTAAGTGACATTCACGGCAATCTGGAAGCACTAACCGCTGTCTTGGCCGATGCAAAGCAGCAGGGGGCTGACCAGATCGTATGCCTCGGTGATCTGATTGGATACGGTCCGAATCCACGCGAGTGTATTGACCTGGTGATGCAGTTCGATGTCTGTATCCTGGGCAATCACGATCTCGTGCGCTGTTTGATCCAGAGGGATTCAGCAGCGGTGCCGAGCGCGCCATATTCTGGACGCGAAAGCAGTTGGAGGACGGTTCCAGCGACACAGAGGCGGCGACTCGCCGCCTCGGCTTCCTCGCCGAACTACCTCGCAACCACTGCGAGAACGGCCTGATGTTCGTACATGGCTCGGCCCGCAATCCGTTGAACGAATACATCTTCCCTGAGGATGTCTACAACACGCGGAAGATCGAGAAGATATTTGGGGTCGTGGAGCGCGTTTGCTTCCAGGGACATACACACGTTCCCGGCGTGTTTACCCAGCAGATGCGGTTTCTCTGCCCGCGAGAAATTGGCCAGAAATACGTGCTCACCGGCGGAAAGACCATGGTCAACGTTGGCAGCGTCGGACAGCCACGCGATGGGGACCCGCGAAGCTGCTATGTCCTGTTGGATGAAAATACGGTCCATTTCCGCCGCGTCGAGTATCCCTTGGAGAAAACCGTCGAGAAGATCTACGCGATTGCGGAACTGGACAATTTTCTGGGTGATCGCTTGCGTGAAGGGCGTTAGTCGTACGTGGAACCAGCCAGCTCGCCGTTCCGCCAGTTTCCGCCATTTTCAGCTGTTCGCCGACCGGAGAGGCCGTTTGTGCCGAACGAGAGGGACCGCCTAACGTGTTGAGCCGCGCGACGGGCCAGGCACATCGGCAGGCATCGCGGCGATCACACATCGGTGTTTGGGTTTTGACACATGTGGCACACCACAGCGGACACGGCGTCGCGAATGAGCGTGACCCCCGGCAAATTGGCCCAAAATTCCACTCCCCTTTGCAAGATCGGCCCATAGCCCGAGAATGACACTCTGTTAATCCCGCTCGGGCGTCACTCTGCTGGCGATCCGGGCTGGATCCCATCCGTTCCTCTCAATCGATTGCGAAGGCCAGCGTACTCGTGGAAAAGCGGCTTGTCATATTCCTGCTGTTATCAGTTCTTATCCTCACCAGCCACGTGATGATTCGGAACCTGTTTTTCCCTCCCGCACGCCCCGTTGCGCAGCAAGCGGATGGGCTTGGTGACGAGAAAGGGGACAAGCAGCAGAAGGACGAGGACAAGAAGTCGAAGCAGGGGGGAATGGGCAAGGGCGAGCAGGTGGATGGTCAGCCAGGTGCGGAACCCTCCGAGAAGAAGGCAGGAAAAGAGCCACCAGCCGAGATGGTCGAAGCACTTCCGGGTGAGGAAGCGAAAACGCCTCCTTCGCCGGAAGAAGGGCCGCCTGAGCCGGCGCAGCTACCGCAACAATGGTTCACCCTGGGAACGTTTGCGCCGGAGAGCCCGTATCGGCTGCTCGTGACCTTCGACAACCGCGGGGCTTCGATTGAACGCGTGGAGCTGGTGGCCCGCGATGCCAAGGGACGGCTGCGCTACCGTGATCTTGGCAAGCCGTACGGCTATCTCGGGCTGCAATATGGTGACACTCCCGACAAATGCGTGGTGACGGTGGTGGCCCCGGGCACCCCGGCCGCTCTGGCCAAACCCAATGACGGGTCCCTGCCAGCCGGCTTTGCTGTCGACGACGTTGTCGTCGGCATTGTCGTGGGGGCCAACATCATTCCGATCCGCGGCTGCGATGAGCTGGAGTCGTACCTGGCGAGCAGCAAGCCAGATCAGTCCGTGACGTTCCTGGTCAAGCGCAACGCGAAAGACGTGCAGTTGACCACAATCTTGGATCACTGGCCGTTACAGCTGGTGCAACGAGAATCGGTGGACGATGACCCGGCGATTCCGTCCTACCTGATGGGACTGCACAGCCTGGGCACGACCGTCATTGCTCAGGATACGGACCAGCTGACGGGCGTCGCTTCGTTACGCAACGGGACGTGGCATGTAACGCAGCCCAATGAGACCGAGATCATCTTCACCAAACGCGTCACAGTCGGTCAAGGAGACGAGGCGGGTGAGCTCGAATTCGTCAAACGATTTCGCCTCGGATCACCTGCTGGAAGCGATCAGTCGCCGTTGACGTTCTCCGGATATAATCTGCAGTTGGATATCGAGATCCACAACCTGGGCGCCATCCCGCAGACCGTTTCGTATGCCCTGGACGGTCCCAACGGCCTGCCATTGGAAGGCTGGTGGTACACGAACAAGATTCATCCCTCCTGGGGTGCCGCGGGCGCCCGTGATGTGATTTGGCGTGTGCATGGTAATCGGCACAGTCTGCGGAGTGCTTCGCAGATCTACAAACTGGTTAAGGACGATCCGGCAAATCCATTGACTTCCGTGCTGACCGACAATCCCGCGGTCGCGGAGCGAACACTGGACTATCTGGGAGTCGACACCCAGTATTTTGCGGCAGTGCTCATGGCGGGCACAATGGTGGAGCCGAAGGCCTTTACTTGCCAAGACGCTTACGCGATGCCTGTCGGCCCGGTACCAGATTTGAAGAGCCGGGGCACCAAGACACTCAACACATCGTTTCGGATGGTAAGTGTCGCGATGCCGATTGAGCCGGGCTCAGTGATGACCGATCAGTTCCACTTGTTCCTGGGACCCAAAGACCCGGAAGTGCTCGTTGACTACGACTTGGCCGACATCAATGAATACGGCTGGTTTGGGAAGATTGCCCGACCTCTTTCGTGGTTGCTCCACCTCTTCTACGGAATTTTCAGAAACTACGGATTGGCCATCATAATCCTGACGGTGTTGGTTCGCGGTGCCATGTTCCCTATCGGCCGCAAGGCAGCCCGCAACGCGCAGATCATGCAGGAGCTGGCACCCGAAATCAAGAAGATCAAAGAGAAATACAAGAACGAGCTGGAGAAACAAGGCCAGGCGCAGCGCGAGCTATGGAAGAAACACAATTTCAATCCATTGAGCGGTTGTTGGCTGATGTTTCTTCAACTGCCGATCTTCATCGGATTGTACCGCTGCCTGTCCGTTGACATCAATTTGCGACAAGCGCCGCTGATACCGGGGATCCCATGGTGTTCGAATCTGGCGGGCCCGGACATGGCCTGGCGATGGCAAGGTCTGCTGCCTGATTTCCTGGCTGGCGAGACGGGTTGGCTGGGGCCCTACCTGAATATTCTGCCGATCATCACCATTGTGCTCTTCATCGCACAACAGAAGATGTTCACGCCGCCGGCCACGGACGAACAAACGCAAATGCAGCAGAAGATGATGAAGTACATGATGATTTTCATGGGTGTATTGTTCTTCAAAGTGCCGGCGGGCCTTTGCGTGTACTTCATCGCGTCCAGCTTATGGGGGATTGGCGAGCGGAAACTCTTGCCCAAGCCGGGTAACGTCCCGACGAAGCCGATGCCGGAAAAGAAATCCTGGCTGCAGCGGCTACGCGAAAAGGCTGAACCGGATGCCGCCGAGGCCGCCCGTCAAAGGCGTAAACGCCGTCGACCATGACGTACTGTGTGGACGATACGATTGCCGCCATTGCTTCCGCGCCGGGGGGAGCGGTACGAGGCATCATTCGGATGAGCGGGCCGCGGACGCTGTTTTGTTTGAGCTGCTGTTTTCACCCCGCCGACCAAACCGACCTGACGCAGGTACGGCAGGCCCGTGTGGTGACCGGCACCATCCAGCTTGCCGACCCCATCGGGGATTTGCCGTGTGAGCTTTATTTCTGGCCGCACGCACGCAGCTATACCAGGCAGATTTCGGCTGAACTACATACCCTCGGCTCCCCCCCGCTGCTGGACGCCGCGCTCCAGACGCTCTGCCAGCATGGGGTGCGCCTCGCTCACCCGGGTGAATTCACCATGCGTGCCTTTCTGGCGGGACGTCTTGACCTGACGCAGGCAGAAGCGGTCTTGGGCGTCATTGATGCGCAAGACGCGCGCACACTCGAAGTCGCTCTGTCCCAACTCGCGGGCGGATTGGCTGGACCACTGCATCAGTTAAGATCCGACTTGATCGACCTGCTGGCGGACCTGGAAGCTTCCCTGGATTTTGTGGATGAGGACCTTGAATTCGTCAGTGCGCACGAGACGAGCCGGCGGCTGTACGCGGCGATCGAGGTGATCCAGCAAGTGCTCCACCAGATCCACTCGCGAGGGCTGGCGACGCGAGAGCCACGAGTGGTCTTGCGCGGCTGGCCAAACGTGGGCAAGAGCAGTCTGATCAATGCGCTTGCCGGTGATGACGTGGCGATTGTCTCGCACGAAGCTGGAACCACGCGCGATTATGTAACGCGTGGGTTTCAGTGGAGCGGCGTGACCGGTCTCTTGGTGGATACAGCTGGCGTGGAAGAACTCCGCCCACTCGATCCGCTCTCTATTGAGGCTCAACGGGCGGGTCAATCCCAGCATCGCCAGGCCGATCTGGAATTGCTTTGCCTCGACGCCACTCGCGCACTTAATGACTGGGAACGTCGGCAGCTGGCTGCCTCACCTGCCACCACTCGACTGGTGGTTTGGACCAAAATCGATAAGGGCCTTCCGAGCAAGCCGCTGGTTCCCGCGGAGGTAGAAACAAGCGCCTGCTCGGGTCAAGGAATCGAGCAACTCAGGTCGCGCATCCGCGACTTGCTGATTGCCACCAGTACCCCCGATTCGCTGGTTGTTGCCTCCACGTCTCAGCGCTGTGAGCATAGCCTTGTGGCGGCCGCGGAGTGCGTGCAGCGCGCTCAACAAGTGATGGCGGAAGCCCTCGGAGAAGAACTGGTGGCTCTCGAATTGCGTGGTGCGCTCGAACATCTCGGCCAGGTCGTGGGAGCGGTCTACACCGACGACATTCTCGAGCGTGTGTTCCATCGCTTTTGCATCGGCAAGTGACGCCCCGTCGCGTCGGCCAAGGTGGCGCTCCTGCTCGCTGCCCCCCCCTAATGAATGGCAGGGTTTGAATTTGCTTTCCAACATGGATAGGCTGCGTAGAGTTGGTCAGTCGTGTTCGCGCCGGGGTAAGCCCGCCGCAGAATGCTAAATCGTGGGTCAGGACAAGCCTTGGTAATCCCCGCCTAATACTCGCCTTTGTGACGGACGAGATCCGTTGTTTGGGCAGATCTTACGTACTCGGTAGACCACGAGACAGAGTGTTACTGGGGTACGAATCTCAAATCGATGACTCCGTTTCGAGCGGACTGCAGAATCTTCCATCTCCTACCTGCGTGCAGGGAGTTTTTCTCATGAACGAACGAAGAACACGTCGTGACTTTCTAAGGTTGACCACGGCGGCCGGTGTCGGTTTCTGGGTGGCGGGCGGCGTGGCTATTCCGGAGAGTCAAGCGGCGATTGAAACCATTAACTTCGCCTGCATCGGCGTGGACGGCAAAGGCAACTCGGATTCCGAAGACTGCGAACGCAATGGCAACGTGGTCGCGATCTGCGACGTTGACGAGAACAACCTGGCGAAGAAAGCCAGCCGTCCCGGCTTCGACAAGGCAAAAAAGTTCTTTGATTTCCGCAAGATGTTGGAGGACATGGGCAAGGAGATCGACGCAGTTACCGTGAGCACGCCCGACCATACGCACGCCGTGGCGGCCGCCATGGCCATGAAGTTGGGAAAGCACTGCTTTACCCAGAAGCCGCTGACCCACGCGATTTCCGAGGCGCGGAAACTGGGTGAACTGGCCGCTGAGAACAACGTTGCGACGCAAATGGGCAACCAGGGCACGGCTAACAGCAATCTCCGCTTTGCCGCGGCGGCGATTCAGGCAGGAGTTATCGGCGACGTGCAGCAGGTGCACGTCTTTACCGACCGCCCCATCTGGCCCCAAGGGGTAGAGCGACCCACAAAATTCGATCCGGTTCCCTCCCCTTTGCATTGGGAAGAGTGGCTGGGTCCGGCGCCGCGGCGTCCCTATGTACGTCACGCTTACCATCAGTTCAATTGGCGTGGCTGGTGGGATTTTGGAACCGGCGCGCTGGGAGACATGGCGTGTCACACGGTCAACATGCCGTACGCAGCACTTGCCCTGAACAACCCGATTTCCGTGGTGGCCCAATCATCGGGTCACAACCAGGAAACGTATCCCGCCTGGTCCATGATCGATTTTGAGTTCGCCGCCAACGATACGCGGCCGGCACTGAAAATGACCTGGTACGATGGTAAGAAGTTGCCTCCTATCGATTTGTTGGGAAATGAAACGCTGGCCAAGTGCGAGCCGTTGGTAAAGGCGCTCAAGTGGCATCCCGGTGCCGACTACAAAATGATCACCGGATCGTTGCTGATCGGTGACAAGGGGGCTTTATTCGGCCAGGGCGACTCTGGAGGGACGATGCATTTTATTGGTGTCGAGCGCCCGAAAGAAAGGGACTTCGATTTTCGACGTTCACCCGGTCATTTCAAGGAATGGGTAAATGCGATCAAGGGCGGCGAGCCTGCGATGTCGAACTTCCCAGACTATTCCGGCCCGCTCACCGAAACCATCTTGCTGGGAAATCTGGCTGTTTGGGCGACCGGGAAAAAGGTCGAGTGGGATGCGAAGTCTATGACGGCCACCAATGCTCCGGAACTGCAGCCTATCGTCTTTCCGACCTATCGCGAGGGGTACTCGCTGTGAGTCGCGACCCGCGTGCAGGCAGGTGGCTGCGGCATCCTGCCGCGGAACGGCGGCTGGAAGCCGCCGCCACGGGGAACAAGCTCTTTGCTGGTCGCCCAAAACACGCAAGGCAAAACAGTGTCCTCATGCCATGCCCGATGTACAATGAACGCGGCTGCGTTTTATTCACTCCTTGACATCAGTGAAGGACGATCATGAGTCACCGTAAGATATTGATGCCGTTGGGTGACGCAACGGAGGCACTCGACACATTCTATCCCTTCTTTCGGCTGCCCGAGGATGGTTACGAAGTCGTGGTGGCCGGACCCGAGGTTCGGCTGTACCACAGCGTGCTGCACGAGATTCCCCCCAATTCAGACGTGCCGTGGGATATCACTCAAGAACGTCCCGGCTATCACATTCGAGCCACCATAGCGTTTTGCGACGTCCAGTCAGCTGACTACTGTGGCATGTTCATTTCGGGAGGCCGTGCCCCCGAATACCTGCGGTACGACCAGGACCTGCTGCGAATAACACGTGACATCCACGCCGCCGGCAAGCCCATCGCCTGTGTCTGTCATGGAATTGAGATCTTGACAGCGGCTGATTGTATACGGGGGCGGACGGTTACCACCGTCGCCAAGTGTGCCCTCGACGCGCAGCAAGGTGGCGCCCGACTATGTGGACCAGGAAATCGCGATCGACGGCAACATCGTGACCGCTCGCACCTGGCACGATAACACGGTCCTGTTGCGCGAGTTTCTCAACATGCTGCGACAATCCGATGGCTAGGCGACTTCGGACCAGCCGGTGGTTCACCCGCAATGCGCTCTGCCTGCGCGCCGGGTGCCTACTGCCTCTGCGCCGTCCCGCGGACAGGACCGCGTTGGCGTGGCTTGTCTGTTTCTTGCTCTTCGTTCTTGCCGTCGGCGCAAGGGGCCAGGAACCATCCCGGCCTTGGCGCGATCTCTGCCTGGAAGCGTTGGAGTCGAACGGTCAGGATCGAAGCCTGGAACAATGGCGGGACATATTGCAGTCGGTACCGGGGGAAAAGCACACGCTGGAGCTGATAGGGCCGCGCGGCGGTCGCGGATGCCGGTTGAACGGCGTACTACGGCTGGCACCGGCGATGAGCAGCAACACGCTTATGTGTCTGCAATTGTGGCCGCAGAAACGCTTTCAACTACACCTGTTTCACGGACTGCGCGGAGTGACGCTGGTGTGTGACGCCGACCAACGCCGCTGGACGGCATATGTTACCGTGCGCAAATCAGGGGCACCGTATCCCGACGAATTGACTTTGGCCGCAACGGATCGAGGCCGTGCGCGTCGCAGCGAGTTCGGGCAGCCGGTCCCCATCGGTCTGCACTACATCAACGAAGAGCTCGTCCTTACGCGCGGTGATCTGGTTTTGTTGGGTGTTCACATCCCGGGTATCCCGCAAGACATTTTTTTGGAAGGGCGAAGCGAACTTCATGACTTTGCCATCCTCTCCTGTGCGGACTTGCCATCCGCTGTGGAGCAATTGCCGGCCAGCCACGTCCCGGGCACCGCACTTACCTGGAATAACCCATTGTCTCCTGGGACGCGGTTCGAAGCCCGAGATGACGGAAGGGTCGTATTAGCGGCCGATCGTGCTCCATCATCGATCTGGATCACTGCTCCCGTGCCCGGACACGGCCCACGTGAGATGATCCTGCGGTTGACCCACGTCACGCCCGGCACCGGTATTTTTCTGGGAGGCATCGATACAGGCAGTGGCCACCCGCTCATTCAATTCTTGCGTCATCGACGAACCGCCCGCACCTGCGTGGTGTTATCCGACAGTGCCGGCCGGCAGGAACGCGACTGGGGCACTCTCTCGAATAACGACATTCCGTTCGTGGGTGATGTTGTTTGGCTACGGCTCGCCTTGGGTGCGGGAAGTCTCCGTTGGTGGGTCAGCGCGGACGGACTGCATTGGGCTGAGGCGGAGCAACCCATCGGCACGCTCATGCCTCGGTGCAACCAACTGGGCCTTTTTTGCCCGGGAGGTGTAGAGGGTTGTCGTATCGAGGTCGAGCAGGTTTACATCCGCCCTTTGCCGCAACTCAATGCTCTCACTTTGAATCACGAATTGACTCAGGCTCACGAGCTTCTTGACCAACTGGTGGTCGAGCGGGACTTCTTGGCCTGGAAAGAGTCGGTGCGTCGCATTCGTCCTCCGCAACTCGATTCCGCCACCTGGGAGCGGGCATGTGCGGTGGCGTCCCTGGGGTTAGGCTGTGCACCTGAGTTGGGTGGCGATCTGCTCGATCAACTCCTCGACGATCCTTCGCTTGTCACATGGACGCTGGCCGGGCGATTACAGCTGCTCGACGAGGTGGCGCTGCTTTCCAACAGCCAGTTCTCGGCTGCCAGCAGTCCCAACTTACCCGAACGTTATTTTCGACTGGGAACCGAATTGTGGCGACAACGCGACGAGCTGCCGATGAGTTCCATTCGCGCCGCGTTGATGACGTCACCACTCGAAACACGCTACGAAGTTGACTGGGATCGAGACGGAGTGATTCGGCAGCAGCTGCTGGCGCTGATCTATTCGAATCGTTGGGAGCCGCTGCGCCGAACCTGTCGCGTGCTGGACTATTTTGGACTGTTCCGGAATGATCCACTCGTTGTCTGGGCGGATCAGCTCTCTGCGGCGGGATTGCAGACGGCGCCGGTCATCAGCAACCGGCGGACGCCGTCGATTAACTGGCATCCCCTGCTGAGCGAAGAGCAGAGTCGAGACGCCTACAACCAACTCGTGCAGCTCGATCGACTTCTCAAATCCGGTTCGTGGGACGAAGCCGCTGAACAGATTTCTCACACGTTGACGACCACTATCGAGGGCGTTGCGCTGTCACCGGATGATTCGACTCTGCTGATGTCTTTGCCGGCGGCCGTGCGTCACGCCTTGCAGCACCACCCTGACCTTGTGTCTCGGTTTGAACGAGATCACGGTGATCTGGCCCGATTGAGGATTGCGCAGGCGATACAGAAATGCCAGCTTCATGCGGTGTGGCAATTAGCCGAGCAGTACTTTGGACTGGCGGCGTCTCGAAGTGCGTATCGATGGCTCGGCGACCAGTCGCTTGCACGTGGCGATGCCGACCTGGCGGCACGTTACTACCGGCAGGCAATCGATGCGCCCGAACATGCAGCTGATGACGCCTTGATCGCTCGCCGCCGTATAGCGGCCGCCCTGGCCGGCGAGCGAGTTGACATACCGATCCAGGCAGCCGTGCAGATAGGTGATGTAACTCTGTCACCTGATCAGCTGGCCGAGCTGAGTGATGAACTATTGCGACGCGACCGTCCCAATGGCCCAACACATCGTGCGGGCTCGCTGATACGACCCCACCTGACAGACATCGGAGTGAGGCGGATTCTGCAGCTGGCTGTCGGACAAGATCCGAGCAAGGAAATTCTGCCCGGCATGGATGCTCTGCATGTCGATTGGACAGGCAGGCAATTGGCAGCCGTTCGATCCGACGGAAGGTTGCTGGTAAACAACCGGTTCCAGTTGGCAGCACTTGACTGGCAGACTGGCAAGACGCTTTGGACCAGCACAGCGCTGGACGAAAAGATACTCCGAGCCCGCGACTGGCCCCTGATTGCCATGCGTCCCCTGGTCCACGGTGATCGCGTGCTGGTTCGACAGCTTTATGGAACTGCGCCCTTCTTGCCTGTTGGAACCTCTCCTCTGGCCAGCTGCTATGGAAATATGGGACGGACGAAGAGATACCCATTTCGGACCCTTTCGTGATCGATCGACAGCTGGCTGTCTTGACGCTGGACCGGCGACGATCTGTCGCGTCGCGTCTGCACCTGCAGCTGCTCGATATTGCCACGGGAGCCGTAGTGGACACGCACCCTCTGTTGTGCTTGCGGGAAGACTGGTGGCAACGCCTGTCTTGTCAGGTTCTGGTAGCGGACCGCCGCTTGTTTGCGGTTTTGGGAGGTGTCGCCTTCTCCACGGACGCGGCGGGTCGCGTACAGTGGATTCGTTCCTCCCCGTCAATACCGCCGGTTGCCGATCATGATTGGATGGCTCAGAAACATCAGCCGCCGCTGTTGCGTGATCGCTATCTCATCCTGACGCAGGTGGGTGTACCTACCGTCGAAGCTGTCGAACCGGTCACGGGCATTCGACGCTGGCAGAGAGTCATGCCGTCTTTGCAGGAGGTCCTGGGATTTGTGGAGGACCTGGTAATTGTCAAATCGAACAACGGGATCTCCGCGCTGGAAATCGCGTCCGGACGAATCAAGTGGCAGCATGCCGACACGCATCTGCTGCTGGCCGCCAGCTGCGACGCACAAGAGGGGATCGTGTATACTCGTGCCGAACGGAAAAGAAACGGGGACGAGGTTGGCCATGTCGAGCTAATCTGTCTCGACGCGGATACAGGCCAGCTGATCAAGTCGGTGGCGATCGACCAGCTAACTGGCGACGAACCGAATCTCGGCCCTGTGATCGCCGGTCCGGACCGGACTTGGATGTTTTTCGGTGACGGCCCGTCAAATGGTCAGCGGGAATTGGTGCAATGTAGGGCGGGGTCGGCTGAAGGAGAGGTTCGTTGAGAAAAATTGCGTGGCGTGTTTTGAGGAATTTCCTCGAATCGGAGAGTCGGTTCCCGATGCGGGACCCATCCGCGTTGCTCTCTGCCCGCGTAAGGGGAATCCTTCTGTTCTTACTTGTGGCCAGTCTGCCCGCAAGCCGTCTGCCCGCGGAAGGTGAATGGGAAACGACGCCACGCAGCGAAGCTTCGCTGGGCATGGGCCTCGAGTGGCTGTCAGGCAATCAGGGTCCTGAAGGGAATTGGCGAAGCAACGATTTGGGCCTTGTCAGCATGGGTGCGTTGGCCTTCCTGGCGGCTGGACACGCGCCCGGACGGGGGCCGTACGGAGAGAATGTACAACGAGCGCTTGACTACGTGATTGATCAGGCGAAACCATCGGGGTTGTTGAACATTTCCAACGCCCAACGCGACATGTATAACCATGGTCTGTCCACTTTGATGCTGGGCCAGGCGCACGGCATGTCGACGAGACGGGATCCGCGACTCAATACCACGCTCGACTACGCCCTGCGTCTGATCGCTTTGACCCAGTGTGATGACGGTGGCTGGGGTTATCAGGCCGAGGCCCGTTCACGCGGCCATGATTTGAGCCTGGCGGTGATGCAGGCCAAGGCACTGCGCAGCGCCATGGACAGTGGGTTAGAGGTTCCCCGCGAAGTGATCGACAAGGCAGTACAGAGTGTTCGTGAACACTATTGGCCGCAAAGCGGCCGAGGGAAAAATACGGAGCCCCAGCCGAGCGATGGACCTGGGCAGTTCACTTACAGCAAAGGAGGGGGTGGGCCTACGTTGGCCATGGCGGCCGCCGGCGTGGTCTGCCTGCAGGAACTGGGATGCTATGACGATTGGCGTATCGCAAAGAATATGGAGGTGATTGGATCGGCAATCGGTCGTCTGCCGCATGCCACGTCCGGCCAGGGCGTCATGCCTTTCGACGCCTACACGCTTTATTACGTGGGCCAATCGCTGTACCAGGTGGGAGGCGACGACTGGCAACAACACTATCCGATATTGCGAGATTACCTGGCTGACTCCCAACGCATTGACGCGAGCCATCCGGACCGACATGGCAGTTGGGTGGACAAAGGGGCGGATGGCAAGGGGCGATTGAGTGGAATGAGCGGTGACCTGTATGCCACCAGTGTTGCCTGCTTCATCCTCTCGATCCCTAATCGTTATCTGCCGATTTTGCAGGAAGGCCGCATCGAGAGCCTGCGGCAAAATGCGGCGGGACGGGGACCATGAACTGGCTGCCTCACTTTTCCAGCGGGACTCTGGCCTTCGCAGGTCTGATTTGCGCGACGGGACCGGTGTTGATTCACCTGCTCAATCGGCGGCGATTCCGCCTGATCGAGTGGGCCGCCATGGAGTTTCTGTTCGAAGCCCTGCAACGGCAACGGCGCCGACTGCGACTACGCGACTTGATCCTGCTACTGCTGCGCACCGTCGCCGTACTGCTCTTTGGATTGGCGCTCGCCCGCCCCTACTTTTCATCGGATGGATCGCTAGTCAACGTGAACAGCCCTCGGCACCTGATTCTTCTGATCGACAACAGCCTCAGCATGGGTTACCGACCGGTGGCTACATCGCTGCTCGATCAAGCCAGGCAGCAGGCGCGTGAGCTGATTGGGTCGCTGCCAGACGGCAGCCAGGTATCGCTGGCGGCCACGTGCGGTCCGACCGATTACCTGCGCGGTCCGCTGCGGAGAAAGGCAGATGCCCTGGAGCTGTTACAGACCATTCAGGTCGTCGATGGAGTTTCGAGGATCGAGAGTGTTGTGGCGGCGGCACGCGAGCTCCTCGGGGCAGCGTCGCCGTTGGCCGACCAAATAGTCCTCTACACCGACCTGCAGCGAAACAGCTGGCCCACCGAGATAGACCGAAGTCTTTTCGCTCAACTCCCCCAGTTGCACATCCGGGATCTGTCGGTCGAGCGCTGGGACAATTGCTCTTTGGCAGACGTTCGCGTGCGCGACGATATCGTGGACCTCGATATGCCCGCCACGGTCTTCGCGACCATTCGGCATTGCGGCCCCAACGCACGACAAACGCAGGTGACGTTGACGATCGCCGAGCAGATCGTGGCTACGCGCCGCGTCGAATTTCCGCCCGGGGAATCGGAGCGACAAGTTGCCTTTGACTGTTCTTTTGCCGACGCGCCGGTAGAACCGGGCCAGGCGACATTTGTTCCCGTGCGCGTATCACTGGTACCAGATCGCCTCGAACTGGATGACGAACGTTGCATCATGATTCCCGTTGTCGCTTCCCTGCCTGTTGTGTTCGTGGACCAATATGCGGATGCTGAGGAGGATACTGCCCTCGGGCGTTTAGGGGAAACGCGCCCCCTACGGCACCTGCTCGCGCCACGATCGACTCGAAACGTTCGACGACCTTTAGTCGATATCGAACACGTGACAGTCGGCGACGTGGACCGCTCGTTGCTTTCCACCGCACGTCTGGTAGTGATCGCTGGCACGACCGATCCCGGTTCCATCGTTCCGTTGTTGCAGGAATACGTACACCAGGGAGGCCCACTGGTGATCGCCGCCGGGGGAGACTTTGATACTGTCGCCTGGAACACCGCGGCTTGGGAAGGGGAACACAGAATCCTGCCCGGCCGGCTGGCGGAAGAACCCTTGGGAGTGGCCCCAGGGGAGGCGGGCGAGACAACGATCGAGCCATTTGCGCTGTCGTTCGACAGCCTCGCCACCGATCCGCTGCTGCGACTGCCGGGTCTGTCCGAGGACGAGCTTCGTGAGGTCTATTCGGAACCGCTGTTCTTTAAAGCCATCGCGGTCGATCTGCAGACATCCACTCGCCTCCCGGCACGGCGGATGGAAGGTCAGAGCCGCAATCGCCGCTCCCACGCTGACTGGCTCGCCTGGAAATCTCCCTCCCTGAATGTCGAAGCCACGGCAGCAGATCGACAGTCATTGCAGGAGGGCAAGAATACCGCCGAGGTGTGTGCCCGCTTCACCAACGAGCAAGGCTCGCCGTGGCTGGTCAGGCACCGTGTTGGCAAAGGGCAAGTCCTGTTTGTCTCCAGCAGCATTCTGCCTAGCTGGAACAATTTGGCTCAGACGAACGCGGTGGTGCTTTGGGACCACGTTCTGCGGAGCCTGATTCGCTCGACAATGCCACAGCGTAACTTCACACCGCAATCGCGGTTGCTGGTTCCCGTTCCGGAGCGTGATCGTGCAACCAAGGTGAGGCTGAAGGGCCCGGGCTCAGGCCCATCGATGGATGTATTGGATATCGGGTTCATCGAAACAGACCAACTTGGCGTCACGATACCCAGCGCCTGGAACCGGGGCGTCTACCGTCTGGAACCGGTCGAGCGCGACGTGGCAAATGCAGGGACCTTCACCGGTTCGTGGCGACAGGAGATTACCGTCAACGGCGAAGCGGGCGAGTCCGATTTGACGCCCCTCGAGCGCGAAAAAGTCAGGCAAACCGTGATTGACCCTGAATTGGGCCGGTTTTTCGACGGTGTGACGCTGGGTGCGATCAGCGGTATTGGGCGTGGCAGCGCGATTTGGTGGTGGTTCATTCTGATCGTTTTCGTCCTATTGATCGTGGAACTTGCGCTTCTGGCTGCCGGAAGTGTGGCCCCGCCATCAAAACAAAAAGACAGGAAACAGCAAGGGCAAGCCGCGTGAGGGATGCCACGCGGAAGCGATCATCGACGTTTGACGGTGGGCGGGCGAACGTCGAACATTGAATGAAAGAGGCTGGAAGCAGGAAGGGCGAGCGACAGGGGGGATGCCGGGCGGGTCCGATATTCCAGTCCCCTGTCTGGCGAAGGACGAACCGAGTAACAAGCACGCATCGATTATGACTGCACGTTTCACAGGCTGGCTTCTGGGACTTGAACGCGTGGCCTCGGTCGACCGCGTGCGACCGGCATTGGGTGCCGAATGGGCAACGCGTGGCTCAGGCCCCTTCTGGCTCTGCCTGGGCATGATTGCCATCATCGGCGTGGTGATCACCTTCTACGCGAAGTTCCAGGGTCGCGGTTCCCGGCGGGCACGCGGACTGTTGGCAAGCGGTCGCATCGCTCTTCTGTTGCTGCTGCTGGTGACACTGGCCGAACCGGTGCTGCGGATCTCCGTTTCACGGTTCACCCTGCCCGGGCTATTTGTTGTCTTTGACGGCACGGCGAGCATGGAGATACGGGATCAATACGAACCCAAACAGCGCTCCGCATTGGCCGCAATGACCGGCGTCGAAGATTTGTCGAGCGGCGTGACCGCGACTCGTTCGCGGCAAGACTATGTCCGCGGATGGCTGGCCAGGACCGCATCGCGCGCCCAACCAGCCACTTTGCTGGCTCGGATCGAACAAGCGAAAGCCTGTCGGCTTCGTGTCTTCTTGTTTGATGGACAGAGCGACAGTCATTTGCGCGAGTTGGCGTCCGCTGAAGACACTCGCGACGAGATCCAATGGGTGCAGGTCTCCAGGCAGTTGAGTTCGTCGGGCCAAGTCACGGCGTTGGGAACCGTGCTGCGCGAACTTCGCCGGCAACCTGGATATCGCCAATTGGCCGGTGTCCTGCTGATAAGTGATTTCGTGCAGAACTCAGGCGAGCCCCCCTTGGCCGATTCGAGTTTCGCGGGCCAATCTCCGCTGACAGGTCTTGGTGTTCCCGTGTATGCCATAGGCGTGGGAGCGGGACGCAGTAGAGACCTTGCGGTACAAATGCAAACCGAGGCCAAGATTCGGCGTGGCGAGAAAACAACGATCAACGTGCGGTTGCAACAGACGGAACTTGAGGGCGAGACCGTTGCGATTCGGGTGACCGCCCGCCTGCCATCGAGCGACACGTCCGAGGCCCGGGCCACCGTGGTGGACACGCGAGAAGTGCTTCTGCAAGCTGACAACCCTCTGGTGGAAATCCCTTATTTACCTCAGCTTGCCGGAGAAGTGGAACTGCGTGTTGAGGCCAGCGTGCTGCCGGGCGAGATCGTCACTGACAACAATTGCGCTGCACGACGGATCCAGGTCATTGATGACTTCATCCGCTTGTTCTACGTGGCCGACGAACCAACCTGGGAATGGCGGTTCGTCAAGGAAGTGTTTCATCGCGACCCGGCGGTCGGGCTACGCGGATTCCGCACTTATCTGGCCTCCTCAGACCCTCGTGTACGTGAAACGAATCCACTGTTCTTGCCAACTTTGGTGCAGAGTCCGCCGGAGTTTTTCGCGACGGACGTGCTGTTTCTGGACGATATGCCCAGGAACTCGCTAACGCCAGGCTTTTGTTCCATGGTGGAGCAATTCGTGCGGGATCTGGGTGGCGGACTGGTCGTCCTCGCCGGACCTCGCTACGGTCCGCAAGCGCTGCTCGACACTCCGCTGGCCAAGATGCTGCCCGTGATTATCGACCCTCATGCCAGGCTGCGGGATCAGCGGGAATTCAAGCTCGAACTGACCACCCGGGCGCACGAATTCTCCTTCATGCAATTGGACGACGATCAGGATGCCAGCGCAGCGTGCCTGGGGCAATCTCGATCGGCTCCCCTGGTACCAGGGCGTCGCAAACAAGCACGAGCGTGCCATCGTACTCGCTCAACACCCGACCGACAAATGCCTGGATGGCGTCACGCCGCAACCTCTGATCGCCATCCGCCGATACGGTGCCGGAGAGGTCGTCTATCTCGGCTTCAATGAAACCTGGCGTTTGCGGCGTAAGTACGGCGAAAAGTACTACCGCAGGTTCTGGTTGCCGTTGATCGATCGGCTCGGCCTGAGCCATGCGCTGGGAGCACGAAAACGGTTCGTGCTGCGTATGGATCGCACGCAGTATCGAGTCGAAGATGAGGCGATTGTCAGCGTGCAAGCCTATGATGAAAACTACGAGCGGCTGGCAGCGGACGCCGTTAACGGTGAATCGCTTCAGGCCGAAGTGGTACAGCTGGCAGAGAGAAGCGAAAGCAATCAGATCGAAGAATTGCGCATCGGAGCGTTGAGCCCCGGCGTTTTCGAGACGCGTTTTCCCCTCCTGGCTGAGGGTACCTATCGGATCAGAGTCAAAGACCCCGTTACCGGATCGTATGCCGAACAGGAGTTCGTGGTAACGGGAGCGTCAGCTGAAATGCGATCTAGCGTGCGCGACGAAACGCTGCAAGAACGTATCGCCGACCAGTCGCAAGGTGCCAGCTGCGTGTTGGAAAATGCCGATCAATTGGCGGACCGAATCGCACTGGCTCCATTGCGTGAGACCGAACAACACAATTACCCACTCTGGAATACACCCTTGTGGTTTGGATTAGTCGTCTCCCTGATGCTCGGAGAATGGGCGATTCGTAAATGGATCAACCTCGTATGACGGCACCCTTGACCGACATTCGTCGCCAGCTTGCAAGCCTCAGGCGGGCCCGCCGCCGGCGGCGTTGGTGTTGCGGATCGAGCATTCTCGTGACAACCTTGCTCTGGACGCTGTTGGCGGTGTTTGTAATCGATGTGTTGTTTGAGCTGGATACGATTCAGCGGCTCACGGTTATGCTCATCGGCTCGGCGACGTTGCTGTGGGCGATCTACCGTTACGCGCTACCCTTTTTTGGCGTACGTGAAACGGAGGTCGATCTGGCATTGCTCACGCAACGGCACCACCACATCGACACCGACCTGGTAGCCGCGATCGAGTTCACCAGTCCGGAAGCAGCATCCTGGGGCTCTGTGGCGCTACGAGAGGCCGTGATCCAGGACATGGTCGCTCGAGGTCGCCACCTGGACATGAGCCGAGCGGTAGATCGGTATGAGCCAATGCGCAAGCTTGAGCTTCTGGCTTTGACCGCGGCGGTCGTGGGCTGCGGTATTGTGTTGGCTCCCGCGCACTTTTCCATCTTCTTACAGCGTTTGTGCTTGGGACACGAGCACTATCCGTCACGCACCGTGATCAGTCATATCGAGTTGAATCACATGACCGTGCTCGGTCCCGGCGACGGGGCCACGCCCCACCTCGCTCGCTGCGCCGAGCGTGGTCCCGTCGAGTTTCGTGTGCACTGTGCACACCATCCACCGACCGCGGGTGAGTTGTTGATATGGCCAGCAGATGGAGGTGACCAGAGACGAGTGCCGCTGGCGCGATCTCCGACAGAACGTACAAATACGGAGTCCGCGTCAGACACGGTCCTGTTTGTGGGGCGACTTCCGCTACTGTTGGATTCTCTCCAGTATCAGGTCTATTTGGGAGATGCCTGGACCAACCCGGCAACAATCAACATGATTGCGTTGCCACAGGTCGAGCTTCGAATGGCCATACAACCGCCGCGCTATTCTGGTTCTCTGCCGGCGGACATCCCTGATCAGCGGACGTACCGAGTGACGGTCCTGCAAGGTTCGTGCGTCAACCTGTCTCTGTCATGCGTCAACGGCAAGAAATTGCAGGCCGCGTGGGCCGAATTCCAAACTGCCGACGGCAACACTCGATCTGAATTCGTGCCCCAAGACGCGTCAGGTACCACCTGGCAGCTCAACCGCGACATGTTCGAGCCACTCAACCGCGTCCAGGACCTGCTGCGCTTCAACCTGTACCTGACCGACGAAGATGGACTGCATCCCAGGGAGCAGCCAAGCGGTGAGATTCGCGTCCAGGCGGATATGCCGCCGGACGGACTGGCGGCCACGATCCACCGCGTCATACTTGCGACCGCCGAGCCCCTTATCACGTACCGGGTGTTCGACGATTTTGGAATCAGTCGCTTACGACTTCAGGTGCAAATCGAGCGGCGTCGCGGAATCGCGGCGGAGTTGCCCGGCAGTGACTCCTCCGCTCAAGTGCACTGGTTAGAGCTGAATGATGTCGATTTTCCGATCCCAAGAGAACGGCTTCCGTACACGGGACGTCATGCCATGGATCTACGCAGCTGGCAGCTGCGCTCCGGAGACCGGTTGAGGTTGACGCTCGAGATAACCGATTACCGCGGGCCTGGAGCCGGTGCCTCTGTGATGAGTAAACCGTTATACTTGGAGATCTCCGACGAGGCTGGCGTATTGGCCGCCATCCTGGAAGCGGATCATCGTACGGAAAAGGAACTTACAGAGATGATTGATCGGCAGTTGGGACTGGGAGACGCGCCGTGAAGGAGAGATGCCGGGCCGTCGAGCATGCCACGTGTGTGACCGTCGCGGTTATTTTGACGGGATTGCTCTGCTCTGTGGCGAAGGCGGATGACCCGCAGCTCGGCCAGCGCCGTCAGCAGCAGAAGAAGACGGTGGAATTAGCCCGTCAACTCATCGCCGCGGTACTCGATATCCAACTTCGCCAGTTCACCGAGAACGGACTCGACAAGCTGCCGGTCCATCAAGACGTCATTCAGATGCGCGCCAACCTGGATCTGGTTACGGAAAAGGACATGCACGTAATCATCGACTTGTTGCATCGGGCTCAACGCTCTGAGGGGGACCAGCAGGCAGTATTGGTGCGAGAAGCGAGAGCCAAAGCTCGGGAAGTGGTGACGGTGCTGATGACCGAACGCGATCGTCTGCGTCGGCGATTGAAAGGGGCCCATGTGCATGCGCAAATGAGACAACTGATCGAGAAACAGAGCGGCGTGCGCAGCGATACCCGCCAGCTGCACGACACGGCGAAAGACCGACGAGATCAAGCCACGCTTTCCGCGCTGGAAGACCAGCGAGACACGCACACGTTGTACAGTCAACTGCTGAAGTCGCTCGACACCTTCCAGCAGTGGGATACGCGGGAAGGTAAAGCTGCGTCGGAGAGCCTGGCTCAGCTGCAGAACAGTCAGGTTGACGGACTGCTTACCAGCGCGGAAACGGATCTCTCGAAAGGGGACATCGACAAGGCGGAAAGAGAGCAGACCGAAATCTTGAACCAGCTGACCGCGGCATTGGACAAGATTGAGGCCGCGCAGGGGCTCGAACCGTTCGAACGCTCCTCGACTCTTGATAAGATCCGTGACCTGATGGCGCGACAGCAACAGTTGAGCGAGGATACGCAATCGGTCGATGCCGCGGACCAACCGCGATTGGACGAACTTTCTGGTCGTCAACACGATATCCGTGAGCAACTAGGAGAACTCGACGCGCCGAGCAGCGGGATGGCCGACGCGCAAGAACCGCTACGTCAAGCCAAGTCCGCGGCTGCACAGGCCGAAAGCGAATTGTTCCAAGGGAATCGAGAGTCGGCCCTCAACGAACAACACGAAGTCGTGCGCCAGATGGAGCGGCTTGCGAACGTGTTTGAGACAGCCGAATGGGCACCATCGGAATCCGAATCGGCGGGCCATCTGCCATCCCAAATCGCCCAGCTTGAGCAACTCGATCAAGCATTGGAAGAACTCGGCAAGCTACAGGAACAGGTTGTCGCTGACGCCGCATCCGCGCCGGAAACCGCTCAACAGCATCAGCAAACGGTGGCCGGTGAATTGGGTGAGGAGAGCCAACGTCCGCGTTTGCCGGAATCGGTGCAGCAATCGGTTCAAACTGCCACCGCGCAAGCCAATCAGGCGGCTCGGACAATGCAGGACCACTCGCCCCAAGGCAGTTCGGCGCGAACCAGAATGGCACAAGATGTCCAGCAGGCGCTCCAGGCCGCGCGCACCGAAACGATCGCTCAGCTCCAGGCAGCGCGCAGCCAGATGCCACAGGCGGGGGCCCAATCCACGCCCCAGATCGCGCAGCGAAAGCCGCCCGCCGATGCGGCGTCCGCCAACGCAGCGCCGCCCGACAGCCCCGGCTCCCCACGCGGCAATCGCGCCAATCCTCTCCCGTCTGACCGCACCGATCCCAACGCGATCGAGTCGCAACGTGTGGTTGGCGAAGCACAGCTTTCCGACGGTCACCCTGAACGGATCGGCGGGCGATCGTTCACCGATTCGCCCTGGTTTGCCCGCTTGC
Source organism: uncultured Planctomycetota bacterium (assembly GCA_963700575.1). GTDB lineage: Bacteria > Planctomycetota > Planctomycetia > Pirellulales > Pirellulaceae > JAJRVM01. The sequence goes on from CAVOYC010000016.1 coordinate 68,691, forward strand.
CGCCCGAATTGCGGGAGGCAATCCGTATGCGAGGACGGCAGCCACCACCACGTGGCTACGAAGACCGACTGCGACGCTACTTTGAAAGCGTTGACAAATAGTCCACCGCCGAAAGCCCTCTCATGAACAGTCCCATTGCCGACGACGAACTGGCAGCCGTTGAACGTTGCCACAAGAGCTATCAACAGATCACCACGCAATTGGCCAAAGTGATTGTTGGTCAACAGGAAGTGGTCGAGCAGGTCCTGGTAACCATGTTTGCTCATGGCCATGCGCTGCTGGAAGGTGTTCCCGGTCTGGCCAAGACGCTGCTGGTCAGTTCGCTGGCACAAGCGCTCGACCTGACCTTCAAACGAATCCAGTTCACTCCCGATTTGATGCCGAGCGACGTGACTGGCACCGAAGTGATTCAGGAAGATCCGCATTCGCATGAACGGGGCTATCGATTCCTGCCGGGCCCGATTTTCGCCAATTTCGTACTGGCTGACGAAATCAATCGCACGCCACCCAAAACACAGGCTGCGATGCTGGAAGCGATGCAGGAACGTCAGGTCAGCGTGGGCGGCGAAAAGCACCTTGTCCCCGCTCCGTTTATCGTGCTGGCCACGCAGAATCCGCTCGAGCAAGAAGGGACCTACCCCCTTCCCGAAGCGCAACTCGACCGGTTCTTGCTCCATATTCGTGTCGACTATCCAAGTGGCGAAGAGGAATGGGAAATCGCCCGCCGCGTCACGTCGGACGAGTCCCCACAGATCGAAGCCTGCATGTCTGGCGCGGAAATTCTGGACATACAACGACTGGTACGCCGCGTGCCGGTGAGTGATCAGGTGCTGGGATACGCCTGGACCCTGGTGCGCGCGTCGCGGCCGGGAACGGCCGAAGCCAAAGACTTCGTGAACGAATGGGTCAGTTGGGGCGCGGGTCCACGCGGACTGCTGACGCTGGTCAACTGTGCCAAGGCGCGGGCGTTGCTGCATGGTCGATTCCACGCCGCCATCGGCGACGTACAGGCTCTGGCAGGCCCGGCTCTGCGGCATCGTATTGCCGGCAATTACGCCGCACAAGCGAATCATGTTTCGAGTCAACAACTGGTCGACATGCTGCTCGAAGCCGTCCCTGCCGACCGAAGTTATCAGCGACCCCGGCAAGATGTGAGCGAAGCGGGGGAGGGAATGGGGGGGTGATGAGGTGATGAGGGTGTAGACACGAACCGAGTTGAGAGAACGAAATGAGTGTACTGTCGCGTTACCTGGATCCCGAAGTCCTTGGCCAGATCGCTCAACGGCCGTTCGAGCCGGAGGGGCTGGTGCGGGGCAATCTGGCCGGGCGCACAAGTCGACGCAGTCGGGCTACGCAGTCGAATTCCACGGGCATCGCGAATACGTTCCCGGTGACGATCCGCGGCATATCGACTGGCGGGTATTCTATCGGCGTGAAAAATTCTTCGTGAAGCAGTACGAACTGGAGACCAACTTCGTTTGTCACCTGCTGTTGGACGTCAGCGCCTCGATGCGTTACGGGGTTGGCGAGCGTCAGAAGTTGCTCTATGCGTCGAAAATCGCCGCCATGTTGGCATATTGCATCGTGCGTCAAAACGACAAAGTGTCGCTGGCCACGTTTGACGATCAAGTACGAGGATTCCTGCCACCGAGCAACTCGCTGCAGCAGATCGTGAAGATGACGCAGCACCTCGATCTCATCCAGCCGGTACAGGATACGAACATCGCGCGATGTGTGTCCGACCTGGCCAGCCGACTCGGCCGCCGTGCGATCGTGATTGTCTTGAGTGATTTCTTCAGTGACCTCGAAGCGTTGGAGAAAGCGATTGCGCGGTTGCGTTTCTCGCACCATGAAGTTGTCCTGTTGCAGGTGTTAGACCACGACGAGTTGACGTTTCCGCTTCAAGGGATGGTCAAATTCGTGGGGCTGGAGATCCCCGATCATCTGCTGGCCAACCCCGACGATCTGCGCCGCGGATACCTGGCGGCCTTAGAACGTTTTTTGGATCGTCTGGGCGATATCGCGCGGCGGAACGCTGTCGAACGGATGGTGATCGACACGTCGCTGAGCATCGCCGAAGCGCTGATCGACTACATGAATCGGCGTAGCACTTTGAACAAAGCCGGCCGGACTGGTGGATTTCAAGCGAATCGGGCCCGGTGGTTGCCGCGACGGCTCTGGGGGAAGTAGAATCAGAAAAATCAGAAACAAAGCTCAGGGCGGGCGAGTTATCGAGCATCTGTGAAACCCTGTCGTGACTTTGCTCGCCCGTTGCGCTGGAAAAATCGAGCCTTGAAAGGAGGAAATCAGTGCTCGGCCACCGGTGGGAATGCGCGCGGAGCGACGGTGGATGGGGATCTGCCAGCGAGCGGCCGCTCGCACGAAGTTCCCGTATTGCGACCCAGGCTACAGTTTCATGCGGAAATCACTCACGTGTTGCCTCCGAGGAGTCTGACGAGGAAGGACCTCGCACCAGTGACGAGCAACCTCTTGTCTTGGTCGCCAGGAATTGACTCAAAACGATCACCTTCAGCGCTGAAAATATGCCCATGACGGACATCAAATCGTGGTTGTCCGCGCGAAGGGGTGGAGACCGGCCCCCAAAACGCGCCGGCGGACGGACCAAGCAGGTGGACGTAGTACAAGGAAGATGCAGTTGCACATAGGGCAGGAACCCGTGTGAGGGGAATAGCATGCGATATTCGTTTCGACTGGCAGAGCTCTTGGGCCACGTTCCCGACCCGCGAAAGCGTCCGGGGACGATCAAAGCCATCGTGGAATACACGGGACTCGATCGCCATCAGGTGGCGGCACTCTTGAAGAATGAGGTCAAGTATATCCCGCTTCAGGCTTTGTCGCGGTTATGTGACTATTTGATTGAATACGGTTACGTTTCGGCTGACCAATTGCCCGCGCGCTATTTGCCGTGGAACCGGAGCACTTCTGGGAATTGCTGGCCCGCCGCCGCCGGCTGGAAATGTGCCTGGGAGTACGCACGGGAGATGAAGAGTGGCCGGAAGGTGCGTGGGTCGTGGCGTCGGATTCCGTGTTGCTGGGTGAGTTACTTAATGGGGTGTCTACCCTGGGTGGTACGGCCAAACACCAGGACAAATTCAAGAGTGCCGAACACAAACCAGCCACTCTCTCTCCGCATCCGGAGCATCTGAAACAGTCACTGGTCTGGAGTCCCGGACAAGTGGGATCCCAAGAAGTGATCGCTCGGGCTCACGAAGTATATGACAATTTCTGCGGGCCGGGCAGTGATAAAGCCATGATCTGCCTGGGGAGCATGAAGAGCAATCCGGTCGCGGAACTGATCATAGCGGGAGCTTTTGGATGTGAGCCTTTTGTGCCGGACGCATCGGTACTGGCGGGCCACGACCGAAGGTGCCCCTTCTTCCTTCGCTTTCGGGCCGATGATCCTCATCCCCCTTCCTGCGCGGGCGGTCTGCAGGTGAGTGATCGTGAGACGTCACCATCGCCCGGCATCTATTTCGAAACGAAAGATGGCGACTGGCAGTATTGTGGCTGGGATCAGCCCGAACACGACTCGGCGCTGGTCTTTTACATCCATCGTGAATCACACGGACGCCTGGAGATGGTGTTAGGCGGGTTCTCTGGCCGAGCCACTCGGCTGCTCTCCCGCACTCTGGCGTCGCGTGCCGAGGAATTCTGGCCTCCCATTTATTCCAGGCATGGGATTCAGGTGGGGGCCTTTATCGTCAAATACAGTTTCTCGACAGATGAACACGTGCCCGATCTGCTCCAGACCGACCTCGTCGCGAACACCACGATCATACCGCTCGACCAAGACGTAATCGCTCGTCAACTGGACAGTGGTCGAAGTGAATGAAATGAAAGGATCGTACCTCGTCCGCTCTTCGAGGCAAGCGAGTCCTTTCAGGCAGAGAGCCAAGTGGCAGCTTTGGAAGCCGTTGCATGAAAGCCAACGAAATACTCGAGTCGTGCCTTTACGTAGACAACCTGGACGTGGCCAAACAATTCTATGGTGACGTGTTGGGATTGGAGTTGTACGAGTACCACGAGACACGACACCTGTTCTGGAAATGTGGTCACCGGATGTTGTTGCTGTTCCTGGCTGATGAGAGCGACGCTGCCGATTCCAGTCTCCCACGACATGGAGCACGTGGTGCCGGGCATGTGGCATTCGCGGTTCCGGACCAGGATATTCCGTTGTGGAACAGTCATCTCGAACGTTGTGGCGTGGTGGTGGAACAAGCCGTGGATTGGCCTCAAGGCGGCCGCTCGCTCTATTTTCGGGATCCCGCTGGCAACAGCTTGGAAGTGGTCAGCCCCGTGATCTGGGGTATTGATGAACAACGGGCGATTTGCCACGGACACGAGTGACCTACTCAAGGAGCAGCTCATGAGAACTTATCTGATTGTCACAATCACCTGTCCCGATCGGCCTGGAATCGTAGAGCGCATTACCGAACAAGTAGTCCATTTCAAGGCCAACTGGGAAGATAGTCGCATGGCCCGACTTGGCGGCGACTTTGCGGGGATTGTGAAAATCAGTGTCTCACGCTCAGATGCCGATCCACTGACTCAGGCCCTGCTGGCCCTCGCGGACAACGAGACGACGATCGCCGTCAAGTCAACTCACGAGGATCCCTCCGCGGCACAGGCCGACCACTCGCTGATGGATCTGCAGCTCACTGGCGCCGACCACGAGGGGATCGTTCACAAAGTGGCCGCCTACCTGGCCGGACATGGCGTTAATGTCGAGTCGATGGATACCAGCGTGTCGCCGGCGCCCATGAGTGGTTCTCCCCTTTTTCATATGAGCGCCACCATTAGAGTGCCCGCCGAGCTGGAATTGAACCGTTTCACGGCCAGCCTGATACATATCGGGGAAGAGTTGGGCGTGGATATCGATGTGCGTCCCTGTCCGAAATGAAGACCGTTCGAACCTGGGTCCGCCGGGCGCGTGGCCGAATTGGAATCGCGCCGCCGCCGCGATGTCTGAGCCGGGCCGCGATGATTCACCTAGTCCCCAACGTTGCACAAAGAAAGGCGAGCAATGATTGAACGAGAAATCATGCGACAAGCAATGCCACGTCGATGCGCCTATCGGGCGCTGCTATGGGTTGTCGTCATGGCCGGCGCGGCAGTGTTGCGAGCCGAGCAACCCCGGTTGCAGCCGGTCGTGGAAGTGGAAGAAAGCGTGTATGAGTTTCAACCGGCCGACAATGGTGCGGGACCCATGTGGTGCGGCGGCTCTACTTGCCTGGTACGCGGCAAACAGGGGTTGCTGGCCAGTGGTCTGGAGACGCTCGCGCAATTCAAACCGCTGAACAATTGCCGCTGGACCCTCTTCCAAAGCACCGGTCAAGGCTGGCAACGGATAAGCGCTGACCAGAAAGGTCGGACGCGGGAACCGTGTCCCCTGGTTGGGTTTCACGACGGGCGAGTTTTTCTCTCCAGCAACCCAACGCTGGCCGAGCCGACGAGCTACGGTGGTCCGGCACGTCCCGAACTCTTGCAGATCAGCGTGGCGGACGGGAACGTTTCGCTTCGAAGCGTTCTCCCGGGTTGGAGCGGCGATCCTGAATTTACGGAACATTCTTATCGTAGCTTCGCCGCGGATGGTGCGCGAGGCGAGATGATTCTGCTGCAAAACGTGGGATATGGCCACGCGGAGTGGGCCTTCTGCAATGCGGAAGGACAATGGTCCGCGGCCGGCCAGCTGAAATGGCCGTGGGGTGCGGAATATGACCATCCGCAACCTGTTCGCCTCTGCTACCCGAACGTGATGCTCAAGGATCGCGCGGTGCACTTCTGCGGGGTCAGTGATATCTTGGAACCATACACGAAATGGCGCGAGTACAAAAAGGAACTGACCGGGCGCGATTGGGACTACGATTTCCGCCGGCTGTTTTATACCTGGTCGGATGACATCACCACGGGTGAATTCCACTCGTGGGTGGAAATTGCCAGTCGTGACGACACCTGCGGCTGGGTCCGCCCCAGCGACCTGTGGATTGACGACGAGGGGCGCGCCCATATCCTGTGGACCGAGAGAGCGCTGGATGAGCGACTGCGGGCCAAATTCTTTCCTACCGCCAAACAATCGCAAGCGCTGAACTATGCGATCGTTAAGGATGGCCAGGTCGTGCTGAAACGAACGCTCTTGCTGGCTGAAGAAGGTGGCGCACGAGAAACCGCTCAGTTTGCTCGCTTTCAAGTTGCCGAGGGAGGTCGATTGTGCGTGTTCTTCTACGTCAATGGAACGAGTCCCGAGGGGAAGCAAATCTCGGAGAATCGCGTTCTGGATCTTCGCGCGGATGGTTCGGCCGGAGATGCGGTTGTGGTTCCGCTGAAGCGTCCTTTTGTCAACTACTTCACCGCGACCGTCCGTGCCGGGTCACCTCGCTCGCATGTGCTTGATCTTCTCGGCCAACAATCGGGCAGCGGAAACACAATCAGCTATGCCCGCGTCCGATTGTGGTAGCAGTTGAGGTCTTCCGCCTCTGCCATGGGACGTCTGTGCCGTGGCGAACTGGAACGCAGTTGAACGGCGAGAAACAGGTAGTTTTCCAGTTGCTCCGCCCATAGTTGCATGTCGGTTTTTCTCCGCGAAATGGAGTAAATGGCATAGCGTATTGTGGCGCGGCGGAACAAACAACAGGTGCGCGCGTTGCGACTAAGGCCAGAAAACAGCAGGCTCGTTTACGAGCCATCGACGCGGAGCGGTATTAGCCCCGTGCATTCATGCCGGGGCAGAAGCGGTCACCAACTCAACGGAGGGAGGCTCGTTTACGAGCCTTCTCGCTGCTATGGCTTGAGCCTCTTGACGAGCACCGTTCGCGCTGGATGATGACTTCCCACCGATTGAGTGCGATTCTGCCGTCAGATGCTGACGTGGATGGCCAATCTACGAGAAACTTGTTCGAGTGATAACATGCAGAACATTGGTCACGCCGTGCGGAGCGTGGCTCAAGCCGCACAGTCAGAAGCCCCGTCAAACGGGACTCGTGACGAGCACCATTCGCTACAGCAACCTCGCGTTAAAGCGCGAGGCTAGTAACACTGATCAGACGAAGCTCATCCGGATGCTGCAAACAACCCTCCTGTCTTCCGAACGCCCATCTGCCTGTCAAAATTTGCGAACTTCCAGACGTTCGACGTTCGCCGGCCGCACACCTTACCCAAGCGCACCGCCTCTGTGGCGTCAGGCCAACACCTGCTGGATGACATGGCCCTGTACATCAGTCAACCGGCGATCCAGTCCATTGTGATAGTAAGTGAGTTTCTCGTGATGGAACCCTAGCAAGTGCAGCGCGGTGGCATAGAAGTCCCACACGGTGACCGGATCGACTTCCGCCCGCCTTCCAAACTCATCGGTGGCGCCATAACTGGTGGCGCCCTTGACTCCGGCTCCCATCATCCAGCAGGTGAATCCGTCCGGGTTATGGTCGCGGCCCGTCGTTCCCGCCTGGTGAGTCGGCATACGGCCGAATTCGGTCGTCCAGAGGACCAGCGTATCGTCGAGCAGGCCACGTTGTTTGAGGTCGGTCAGCAGAGCGGCTGTAGGTTGATCGAACACGGGGCAATGGCGCTCATAGTCCGGCTTGAGCGTTTTGTGTGCATCCCAGTTCAGCAGGCCATCGACTCCTGAAGCGCGTGAGGCACAATATAGGTTGACGAACCGCACGCCTTTCTCCAGCAGTCGCCGCGCCAGAAGGCAGTTTCGGGCATAAGCTGCTTTGAGCGAATTCGGATCATCTGTTCCGTACTGGCGATGCGTCATCTGAGACTCGGCACTCAAATCGGTCACTTCGGGTGCGGAGAGTTGCATGCGGGCGGCCAGCTGATACGATTCGATGCGGGCCTGCAGTTCCGATTCGCCTGGATGCCGTTGGGCATGCTGCTGGTTGAGCAGTTCCAGCAGATCGCGCGTTGCCTGCTCTTCTTCCATGCCAACTTCTTTCGGCAACTGCAAATTGCGAATCGGCTGCTGTGCGTTCATGACAATGGCCTGATGCTGAGCCGGCAGGAAACCATTGCTCCAGTTTGCCTTGCCGTTGGGTGGCTCACCGCGAACATCTGGCAGAGCCACGTAGGTTGGCAGCGTGTCGTTGGCGCTCCCCAGTGCATAGCTCAGCCAGGCCCCGGCACTCGGAAACCCTTCGGTCGCATGACCCGTGTTCATGAATACGCAGCCGGGACCATGCGTATTGGTCTTCGAGGTCATCGAGTGAATAAAGGCAATTTCATCCACATGCCTCGCCATGTGCGGGAGCATACTGGAGATCATTTTGCCGCTGGCGCCGCAGGCCACAAACGGCCACGGGCTCATCATCAAGTTGCCATTCTTTCCTTGGAAACTGACGAAGTCTTCTGCTCCCGGTAGCGGTTTGCCATGGTACTCTTCCAGCGACGGCTTGTATTCCCACAGATCCATGTGTGAGGCCGCGCCAGGACAGAAAATCTGCAGCACGCGTTTCGCTTTGGCGGGAAAATGAGATTCTCCACGGCCGGGCCGCCACTTCGCCAACACCCCATCCGAAGTCGCCTCGCCATCACTTCCTTGCAGATCGTCACTGACCAGGCTGGCCAGGGAGATGCCGAGCAAGCCGGTGTAGACGTCTTGGAGAAACCCGCGGCGCGACAGCAGATTGGAGTACATCGCGTTGTCCAAGTGCATCGTTCTTGTCAGGTGCATTGATCGTTGATACGACATGAATGACTATCCTGTGCTACAAAGTCGAACCAGCTTACTCAGTTAGGATCGACGAAGCAATAACTGTCGTCTTGTCTCTTCTCCCCCGCCGCGAAGCGAATAGTGGGGGAGAGGATAAAGGTGAGGGGCAAGAAAGAATCTGTCAGTTATTGCTTCGCCGATCCTTAGCAACACATGAGCGACCAACGCTCCGCGGTCCAATACCCGCCGAGCGGTAGCGGGTGCTGAAGCCGCCCAGCTAGTTCACGTAGATCAGTTCATTTGTGTTGAACAACGCTCGACAGAGCGCTATGAGCCCATGTTGCTCAACCAGGCGCGCGGCAGCGGTCGTTTCCGATCTTCTGGGCTGACGACCCAAAGCCAGCTCGAAGGCCCGCGTGACGCGTTGACAAACATCCTCCTTTGTGTCCCCCTTGGGGTCTTGCTGACCCTGTACATCTCCCTCTACTCGCTGAGCGAAGAAACGGGCCATATCCATCGTAAAGCTGTGGTTCATCATGGTCAGCGCCTGCAGGGGAGTTGTGGTCGCGACGCGGCGGGGAGCTGCAAATGCACAGTCGGGAGCGTCGAACTGCGTCATCAAATCGATTTGTGTGGCTCGCGCGTTCTGGTGATATACCGACCGCCGATATGTCTCGGGTCCAAAGCGGTCGAGCGGCACGTACGTTGCCACGTTATCTTGCATGTAGTGGTAGAGTCGAAAACCGGGCCCTCCCGCAGTCAAGTCTAGTTGTCCGGCCACAGCGAGCATGGTGTCTCGTATCTCCTCGGCCGAGAGGCGGCGGGGTGGAAAACGCCACAGGTAACGACTTCCGGCATCGATTTTCGCCGCGTCCGGATCAAAGTCACTCGCCTGCTGATACGTTTGCGACAACATGATCAACTTGTGCATGCTCTTGAAACGCCAGTCGCCTGCGCGTAGTTGCCGCGCGAGCCAATCGAGCAATTCGGGGTGCGTCGGGGATCCGCCCATGAAACCAAAGTCGCTGGGCGTATCCACAATTCCCGTCCCAAAGTGGTATTGCCACAACCGATTGGCCATCACGCGCGGCGTCAGTGGATTGTCGGCAGCCGTAATCCACTCGGCAAGCCGCCGCCGCCGTTCTGATTCGGGCACGTCCGACGCCAACTTGTAACTCCGCGTAACCTGATCCAATGCCGACATGCTGGCCGGTACGACCACCTCGCCCGGCCTCTGCGGACTCCCACCGACAAAGACGTGATACGGTCCATCCACCTGTTGAAAATTTCCGATCCACCAGGAAGGAAGCGACTTCACCTCCGCCATTTGACGACTCACCTCGGCAATCTGCGCGTTGAGTTGCGCGCGCTGGCGGCGTTGTTTCGAGGACATGACACGATCGACAATACGCTTTTTGCGATGTGCGTCGCTCACCGGCTGCCGTGTCGCGGAGCTGGCGACTTCCGTCCAGCTCTCGCCGTCCAAAGAGACATCAATCTTATATTCACCAACGAACGTCGCGACCGGTTGATCGCCCGCCGCACCGGTTCGATCACTGGAAAAACACACACGGTCAATTTCCTCGGGTTGGGCAAACGAAACGACCAACTCAGGCCCTGACGCGATCCATGGAGCACCAAATTCTCCGTCGATGGCAAGTGCCGCGCTGTAGGCGTCTGCGAAATCTTCGGCGATACGACTCATACCCGTGGCCTTCCCTCCACCGCGGGCCAGGGCAACGTTCCGCGGAGACGCCTCGCTGGTCCACACTTCGATCTCGTCGATGCGGTAACCGCTGTTGGCACGCGGGTTCGTGTCCGTGCCGCGGACAGTCAATCGCACGTGTTGAGCGAGCGTTGGTTCGAAAGTCTCTTCCGTCCCCCGACGGTCAACCGGTGGCCGCGTCCATTGAGCCTCGAACTCCTCAGCCCGCTCTGCGGCGAGTGATGCAATCGCTTTCTCCAGCAACGCCTTCTCTTTCTCCAGTTCACCTTTCCGCTTGTTGAGCGGCTCTAATTGCTCGTCGCGCTGTTTTCTTTGCGCCGGGCTTCCCACTTCGCGACTACCGTGGTGTACTCCAGTAAACGTTGCGTAAAGACTGTAATAATCTTGCTGGCTGATCGGATCGAACTTGTGATTGTGGCAGCGACCACAGCCGATCGTGAGACCCAAAAACGTTTCCCCGGTGGCACGCACCATATCATCGATCGTGTTCGCGCGGATCTGCGCAGCCTGTTCAGGATCCTGGTTTCCCACGTCGTCATAAGGACCGCATACCAGAAACGTGGTTCCCACCTCTACCGACGGATCTCCCGGGGCGACCACGTCGCCAGAGAGATGCTCACGCACCAACTGATCATAGGGTTTGTCTTCATTGAACGAGCGGATGATATAATCACGGAACGGCCAGGCATTGTCGATAATCTGGTTGCGTTCGAATCCGTTGCTTTCGCCAAACCGCACCACATCCAGCCAATGCCGCCCCCAGTGCTCACCATAATGCGGCGAGGCGAGCAATCGGTCGATGAGTCGTTCGTAGGCGTTTTCGTCCGGATCCTGCTCAAAAGCAGTGATTTCGGCCAGCGTTGGCGGCAAACCGGTCACGTCGTATGTGGCGCGCCGGATCAACGCGCGCTTGTCGGCAGTAGGCGACGGATGGAGACCCTGTTCCCGCAGGCGTGCGAACACGAATCGATCGATCACATGCACCGACCACGACTCCGGTATGTCATCCAACCGCGGGGGCGTCACGTCCGCCAGTGTTTGAAGTGACCACCAGTCCACTCCCGCACGCTCAGACGTGGATTCGGCAAACAAGCTCAAGCTTCGGTCCGGAAGATAGGCTCCGCTGTCAATCCAGCGTCTCAAGACGGCGATTTCGCTCGCCGCCAACGGCTTGCTGGGGGGCATTTCCTCCGATTCAACATACTCAATCAAAAGACTCTCCGACGGATTGCCCGGCTTGACCACCTCGCCACTCTCGCCCCCCTCGAGCAGCGCCGATTTGCTGCGAAGGTCCAAACCGCCTTTGCGATCACTGCCGTGACATTCGAGGCAACGGTTGACGAGGATCGGTTTCACCTGATCCTCAAAAAACGTCTGTGGCGCGTTGTCCGCAAATAGCGACCCTGTTGCCAAACCCTCCCAGCAGCCCCAGCTCCAGCACAACACAAGCCACGTGGACCAACGAAAAATTCTAGGCGTCTTTGACATGCTCACCCCCGATTACCTTGTTCGCGCATCGCTTTTCCACAGCATGTGCCTGTGGTGGTGACCGCCCCTGGCAAGGCGGCCCCACGGATGGACTGTTTCTTAACGCAGGATCCGTGCAGTAAGTCGGGGCATCGAGGAGCTAAACCGGTTCGCGGGGCAAGTTCGACGCCGCCACCACAAGGTTCCAGAACTCAATTACGTCGGCCCGGGGGGAATCACACCTGGGAAATCTCCCCACGACAGCTGGCCCACGACCCGTACTTCTGCCTCATAACGGCCCACATGCCGATTACGTACCTGCACATTGGCCCTTCGTCTCGTCATCTCGGGAGAATATCGCAAGGCGGCCCCGCCATTCAAGAAATCGCACCGCGGAACGTCAGCCTGGATCATCCGTGCCGACAGATCGTCCAGTCCCGCCTGCTCTTATGATACGCGAGAACGGGCCGCATTGCAGCCACCTCCTGACGGAGGGGTTTTGAATTTGGGTAAACTTTAGCGGTTCAACTGGCAACAGCGAATTGTCGCCCACCCCCGTGCCGATGGTATCCAGAGGTTGGGGCACGTGTACGGAAACGCGCTTTTTTATAGAGAGATGAGATGGATCACGTCCAGATTTTGGAGCAAATTCGATCCCTCATTCGAGAAAAGCTCATCCTATACGGCGGCGCCGCCGAGCAATCGCCTCGCGAGGCGATGCTGATCCGCGACGGCTTCTTCTGCGGACGACGCTTCACCAGCGATGGTTTGCACGCCGTCTGGTTCATCGAAGAAAACGAAGTCAAGTTCTTCGATCGCGAGGGTGCCATCGTCGAGGTACTCGAGCTGACGGCCGACAACATCTTGCCTGAGCAAATGAAGGATGAGCCCCGAAGGGCAGCCTGAGTGATTCCACAACCAGTGTTCCGCCAACCGGCTCATGCATCAGCGCAGCCGTCTGAGATCTCTCATCCAAATAACTAAGAACTCAAACTGTAAATCACGCGGCCCATGTAGTCGGTAAAGCCGCATTTGTGTGGCTCCTTTCCCATCGGAGAGGGTTCGGAATTCACTGCGGTGCAGATTGGCGACATCACAGGCTTTTCCGGCGTTGGATCCGTTGGCAAGGGCAGGAAGGTTTGCACTTTGAGTAAGAAGTGATCAGACAAAGACTTCCTTCGATCGCTCGTCGTCCCGCCACTCCCCTTCCCATCTCTTCTCCGCCGCACCAGCTTTTGGGGGACAGGGGGCTCTCTGCGCATCCCTCATCACGGTCTCCAACATCTCCCGGCAGCCTCTCCGATCACGGCCACGGTTACCACGTGTGAGTAGTCCGGGCCAAAAGCGGAGCTTTGACAACACCCTGCTCGATGTCACCCTGACCGGACCATTTCCGCCATCCTATACTGGCCAGGAAGCACGTCGTCGGGGCTTGCAACGGCGTGTCGGGCCGGTATGGTGGCGAAAGCGTCAAGTGATTTATCCAACTGATCTGGTCTGGGCCCGAAATGCCGGTGACCGGGGCGGTCAGAGCCGACCGCAGAAATTGAGGAGCTTATCGCAGATGTCTGTACAGAAATCCACCAGTCTTTGTTTTCTGAGTGTTGTTGCCGTCCTGTTGGGCAGCCCCGGGAGTGAAATCCGCGGCCAGGACATAGATCTGATTCATGCTCCTTACCGCCTGGATACCGGTCTCATCTCACGATCGATTTCGTTTGAAAACCTGAGCGGGGCGTCCGGCGAGGGTGGAAAGGCAGCGAGTTGACTTGGTGCCGGCCGCAAAGGTGCTCCGTCTCGTTCCATTAAGCCTGGTGAAGAAGTGCAACTGTGTGACATCGAAGGACCGGGCACCATCCGGCACATCTGGCTTACGACCGATCGCGAGCCGCTGGCGCAACGAGCGATGCTGATACGTGTCTGGTGGGACGATCAAGAGCATCCGAGTATCGAATGTCCGGTGGGAGATTTCTTCGGGTTCGCGCACGGCAAGATAATGGCGTACCAATCCGCAGTGCATTCGGTCGGCGAAACGGGCGGGCGGAACATTTGGCTGCCCATGCCCTTCGCCAAACGCGCCAAAATTACCTTCGTGAATGAAGGCCAGAAAGCCGTGCCGCTCTTTTACCAGATCGACTACACGATCGGCGACGAGCATCCCTCAGGTATCGGACGGCTGCACGTGTTGTTTCGGCGTGAGAACCCGACGACCGAGAAAACGGACTTTGAGTTGTTGCCGGAACGAACAAACAAGGGACGTTTCATCGGCTCGGTCATTGGCATCCGCAATCTGCATCCTGACCAATGGTGGGGTGAGGGTGAAGTGAAAGTCTACATGGATGGCGACACAGATTTTCCCACTATCTGCGGTACCGGAAGCGAGGATTATGTTGGCCTCGCATGGGGCATCCAGCAAACCCCGTTTCTCTACAACGGTTGCAGCCTCAATCTGAAGCACGAGGAGACCGGAAAGGTGTTCGTCTCGATGTATCGCTGGCATCTGCCCGATCCAATCGCCTGGCAGCGGCAGGCGCGGATTACCATTCAGCAGATCGCCTGGAAACAGGGGCTGGCCGAGACCACGGACGACTGGAGTGCCGCTACGTTCTGGTACGAGCCGCTTCCCAGCGCTCCGTTGCCCAAGATCCCCGACCTCGCGGCCCGCACCGCCGACATCTGGTCCGACAAGTGACGCCCGCGTCGCAGCTCAGCTCACTAGAGCCTGGGGCCGGTCACGTACAAGCTCGTTTCTGGCGCACCGGCCCGGTTGATTCACGCAGGGTGTGTCAAGCTCGCGCAAGGTGTTGGTGGGTCCTCACAAGCCGATCCGCGCTACATCACCAGTCTGCGGCCATGCGCGGCCGGCAAACGACCGAGCGAAGACCCAACAGCGACAGGGCTTGGTCAACCCACCGTACGAGTTTGGTAAATCATCCAGGCTAGTGGTTTGTCACGCTTGAAAATCAAGGTTGGCAGGGGACTTGGCTTGTCCGTTAACCGCCGGCTTGTCCTCGGTTCCGCAAGTACTGGTCCGTTTCCTGAGTGAATTTGTGCAGTTCAGTTTTCACTCTTGCCAGCAGGGGCGCAGCACGCTCGAAATCACCCTCCTTGGCGACTTTCTCCAACTCGAACCCCAGATCCCCGGTCTTGGGTGCGCCAAGGCTATTGAAGGCGTTCTTCAACGTATGCGCCGCGCGATGCAGCAACTCGGCATCGCGCGCGGCGAGCGCTGCCTGCATGTTCGCCATCAGTTTTGGGGCTTCCTCTTGAAAGGCTCCGATGACTTCTGCCAAAAGCGATTCGTCGCCGGCGGTCATTTCCAGTGCCTCTTCCCAATTGATCAATGGCCCCGTCGAGCCCGGCGGCCGGTCACCGGACGTGCTGGCCGAGTCCTGCTGTTCGTTTCGCCGCGATGTATCTTCCATTGTGCCCACCGGTTCCCTTTCGTAGCGAGTACGAGCTGGCAGTCGCGAGTCGTGGAGTGACGCCGACTCAGAACATGCCGCGCATTGTACCAACTCCATCACTTGACAGGTAGGGAAGGAATGAGTAGTCGTGAAACAGCTCCTCACCATGCGCGTTCCCTCCGCTCGCGGACGTCCGTCGCAGGCAAGTTGTCGTCATTGAACGCCCAACCCGCAGTCGTTGCCACGATGTTGGATATCGCCAAGCATTTGTGACCTGTATCGCTGGTAACTAGCTCCGCCCGGACAAATAGCGGCATACTCATCCCATATCCAGTGAATCGTGTCCATGTTGACGTCCCCCGCCAGTTTCTGAGCAAACTGTTGTTCAAATTCGTGGATTCTCATCCCGTCTGCCTGCCAGAAGATCAGGCTGTTTGCGTGAAGGTTTATAGTCCAACCCACCGCACTTTCCCACTGTAGTGGAGTCATGTCTTCGGGCCGTCGTGTAATCAGCGACATAATGTGGGTCTGGACGGCCTGGGCTTGCCGGCTCGGTTCCAAGACACGCCGGTCAAAATATCCGTAGCCAGCGAATATCACAGCAAGCACGGTGAGCATGACGAACAATGACCGAGTGCCAAACCGGACGACCTGCTGTTCGTTTGGCTTAGCATCGGGACTAATCGTCAACCTCGTTTCCATTCCGCTCTCACAGCTCAATACTACTGAAACCGGTCGTCAATCCATGTCGGAGAAACTGCTGCATGCGTTGCATCAAGGCCAGCAGGGCTTGTTCCAGCTCCGCTTGCTCTAACGCGCCATTTCCGTTCTGGTCAAAATTGGCCAGCAGCATCTGCGCCATCTGCACGGCATTGGGGCTGCCCTGCATGCCACCCATGCCGCCTTCCATCATGACACGTTGCTGCTGATCCGCGCCGCCGTTTTGCTGGCCTTTGGCATGTGGCACCCCGGCGTCGGCGGCTTTCGGCAAGCGAGCTGCGGCAGGATGCCTCAGCCACAAAGATGCGCGAATGCTAATTCAGACCAGAGACCTCTTTCAGTCGTGGATAGATTTGCAGCGCGTTGCGATAGTAGATCTTTTCCAGAACGCTGCGTGGTAGTGCCAGACCTCGCCGCTCTCGCTGATCGTCAAAGAAACTCCCCTTCACCAGCTGATCGGTTTCCAATAGCTGAAAGCAGCGATGATATCGCTCGGCCATCCCTTGCGGTGAGCCCATCAGACGGCCAATATCGGTGCCAAAGAGGATGCGATCCTGAAAACGGATCACAAAATCCCGCAACTTATCCCGGTCCATCATGTGAAACTGCTGGAACCGCGCTGCCAGATCGACGTGCAGGTTCGGGTAGGTCGTCAGTACGTAGGCCAGGTAGTCAAGCTGTTCATCCGAATTGAAGTGATCCAGCATGTGTGCATTGACCACAACCAACTGTGGATGACGATCCATCACGCGTTCCCAAGCGTTCTGGGCCCGCCAGAACTCGACGGGATCACTGCACCATGACGTCGGATAGGGTTGAGCGATGTGGATCGAGGCGCCAGGGAATTGAAGGGTGCCCATCTTCGCAAACAGCGGATCGTGCGCAGAGTTGTCGATGGCGTCCGACAGCCCCACCCAGATTTTCAAACCGACCACACCTCGCTGCTGCCAGGCTTCGATATCTTCAGCCGAGTACTGCAGTCCGTCTTTCATGGCGTCGTGCAGGCAGGGCAAGAAGCGATGCTCGTATCGCTCGTTCGCCGCACTGAGATACGTGTCCGCCGTGACATCGCTCCCGGTGCGCAGAAAATCAAGATCGATCCAGGCGAGCAGCCGTTCGCTGTATCGCTGCTCCAATTCCTTGCTGATTTCCAAGTACTCGGCCATCCGCTGCGGGCTGCCGCAATGGGCGTGAACGTCAACACGCGGAATGTCTCGCAGCGAGTCATCAGCCCGGGCCAGGTGGCAGAAGATCGGCTGGCAGAGCAGCAGCCAGAGGATGAATCTCAGCCAGACGGTTCGCATCAGTCGGTCCTCTCACAAAAGATTGCGGCCAGCACCAACGAACGCGCATCAAGCGGCGGTCCCCGCCACTTGCCTCGTGCCGGCAGCGCGTACGCACGTCAACCCACCGACATCAGTAAAACTCCGCTCGGAAAGAGCGAAGAGCGGCCAGCGGAACCGGCACTCAGCCGCGATGCAGACATGCCGCTAGCTGATTCGGCCTTGCCGTGGTGGTTGTAGGTTTGACCTTACTATAGCAGGATAATTATCCCCATACGGCTGGAAACGGGATATCCACCAAATCGGCAGTTGGAGCCAAAGAATCCGTGGGCCGGTCTTACCATCCGCGGGGGGCAAAGCGGCTCCCCGAGGACGCTTGACTCCATGACAACTACCTTCAAAGATCCCATAATCTGGGCAAGGGGGTATCACGCCCTGGAGATTTCCCCACCAGAAGAAAACGTGAACGCAAATTGAATTCCTGGCCCCATAACAGCCTGACCTGGTCTGCGGCCCTAGCCAGACAGCATGCCCGAAGTCAGGGCTGGCGCCAGCGGCCTTGTGCCGGTGGAAGGCGCGTTTGCCAACTACCGGCCAGGAACCGAAAGATGTTCGTTCGGGCGGACCTGGTGAATTCAGCCAGCACCCAGCCGGGAACGAAACAGGCTGCGGTTTGATTCTGCCGCGTTGGAGGCGGGAATCACGCAACAGTTGTTAAACCTGTGGCCACCGACGCGAGGTCGGTGGCGTAAAGGGTGGTCAATTAGCGAGCGTGCACTAACTCATTCCTTGCGGCAAGACATGCGAGTACGGCGTGCGCCTCCTATAGCGCAAGGCTCTGACGCAGCAAATGCGCGGATCGAACGAGAGGAGTTACCATGTTTCAATCCCTTGGCTTGACGATGGCCGATTGCGACCGATCTTTTTCGCGGTGTTTACGATGCACAGAAACGTCTTTGGCGGCAACGATCTTGGCCGTCCTGGTCCTACAGACAGTTCATGTGCAGGCAATGAACGCGAGTTCGGACGTACGCCCCAATCTCCTCTTCATCCTGGCCGACGACCTGGGGTATGGCGATCTCGGCTGTTACGGCCGAAGGGATATTCGCACGCCGCATCTCGACCAACTGGCGCGTCAAGGCGTACGATTCACGGCCCACTACGCCAACGGAGCTGAATGCACGCCGACTCGGACAGCGCTGCTCACCGGCCGCTATCAACAGCGAGTCGGAGGCCTGGAATGCGCCATCGGCACCGGCAATGTGGGACGCTATGACGATGCAATACGACTTCGCGAAACCAATGACCTGGGCCTGCCGGTTGCGCAGCAGACGATTGTGCGCCTGCTCAAAGATGCCGGATACCGAACGGCGCTGACCGGCAAATGGCATCTGGGCTACGAACCGAAGTTTGCCCCGCATCTTCACGGCTTTGATTTCACCTTCTACTGCATCGGCGGCGGCATGGACTATTTCCATTACCTGGACACCGTTGCCGGCTACAACCTGTTTCAGAACGGTCAGCCGATTCGGCGCGAAGGGTATTTCACAGACTTGTTGACAGACGAGGCGATTGCGTTTCTGAAACTGCAGTCGACTGAGACACCGTTTTTTCTTTATGTGCCCTACACCGCGCCTCATGCACCGTTTCAGGGTCCTGCTGACAGACGACACGATCCGTTGCCGCTCGACTCGCCACTGTGGCAACAAGGCAAGGCGCCGCCGGCTGTCTATGTGGCCATGATCGAGCACATGGATCGACGAATAGGGGACCTGCTGAAGGCGGTCGACGAACAAGGATTCACGTCCAATACTGTCGTCTTCTTTGCCAGTGACAACGGTGGTACCGCAAGCGCTCGCAATGCGCCTTATTCCGGCATCAAGGGCTCCACACTCGAAGGGGGCATTCGCGTCCCGGCGATCATCCGCTGGCCCGACGTGATTCCAGCGAATATCGAATCGCATCAGCCTTGCCTCACGTTCGACTTCACCGCTGCGATGGCGCACGCGGCAGGCGTGCAGGCGGTAGCAGATCAACCCTTCGAAGGTATCGACATCCTGCAGCACGTGGCACAGCGCAGACCGGACGTCGAGCGGACTCTGTTCTGGCGCAAGCCGCGAGGGCAAACCATCTGGACCGCCGTGCGCGAGGGTGACTGGAAATACGTCGGGCGTCAAAACGGTGATCAACGCCGCGAGTTCCTCTTCGACCTGGTCCGCGATCCGGCCGAAAAACAGGACCTCAAAGACATACACGTCGACCAGTTCAATCGACTCAAGTCCGAATACTTGCGCTGGGAAGAAGATGTCCGGAGCGACGGACGAGGACGCGGTGACGTACGTGCGTCTCGGCCCAACCCCAATTCTTAAGCCTGACAAACTCGACTGTTCGACTTTGACTCCCACCGCCTTGTGCGGTGAGTGAATCTGACTGACAGGCTACCCGAACCGCCCCCCAAGGGAAGAGGGGAGAGGGGCTCATGGCCGTAGCTGATCAGTCAGATTCACCGCGTGAGGCGGGCTGGACGGGGTCTTGTCTGCGAAATCAAACAGTCGAACAAAACACTAGAGTGATTTTGGGCCAATCATTTTTTTTCGTCTTGCCATGGGGAGGGGGACCGGTGAGGGGGGCGTATCGACGCGGCATCTGCCGGGATTCGACGTGGCGACGTAAACCCATGTGCCAAAACGTCTTAAAGATTGACACCGGCACGTGAGGTGACTACAATGCAGAGAACGTTTAGCTCATCTTTGCCCGCTGTTGGCTTGCCATCACTGGTGTTGAATGTTGTGGTCTCGGGACTTCCACAACGCAATCGGTGCGCGAATAATCGCTTACGGCAGTGCCTCCCAGTGGACCGTAATCGTTTCTGACGTGGCTTGCCGCGTCGATCTCCTGTCGCGAGTGCCTGGTCTGTGTCTGACGATCCATCTAGCCATGCAGCCCCCAAGGACGACGAATCGGTCTGGCCCGCCGGCGAATCTGGCTCGGCGCAGAGCGTTCCCGATTCGCCTCACGGTGTGACCACGGGTGCCGGCTCGAAGATGCCGCCCGCGGCGGCAGCCAGGGCCGTGGACCGGCAGAAGACGGTCATCTCCAAGCGACCACCAGTCTCTGCACCGGCTTTCAGTCGGGCTGCCAACCCCTTCGAGATGGGGGAGGCGTTAGAAGGGGAGCAGTTAGGTCATTTCCAGCTGGAGGAGTTTGTCGGGGGCGGTGGGATGGGCGTGGTGTTTCGAGCTACCGACATCATGCTGGGACGGACGGTCGCGGTGAAGGTCGTGTCACGGGACCAGACGAATGAAGACACGTTGCGACGATTCAAGAACGAAGCCCAGAGCGCCGCGCGACTCGATCACCCAAACATCGCGCGCGTCTATTACGTGGGAGAAGACAAGGGCTGGAATTACATCGTTTTTGAATACATCGAGGGGGTGAATGTTCGCGATCTTGTCGAACACAACGGCCCACTGGCGTTGGAAGACGCGATCAGCTTTACGCTGCAAATTGCCGAAGCCTTGGAACATGCTTCGCAGCGCGAGGTGACCCATCGCGACATCAAGCCCTCGAATATCCTGATTATGATCGATGGTCGAGCCAAACTGGTGGACATGGGGTTGGCTCGATTGCAGCAAGTCGAATCGTCCACCGACGATCTTACGGCCAGCGGCGTAACATTGGGGACGTTCGACTATATTTCTCCGGAACAAGCCCGCGATCCACGTAACACCGACGTGCGCAGCGACCTTTACTCGCTCGGTTGCACATTGTTCTTCATGCTCACCGGCCAGCCTCCGTTTCCCGATGGAACGGTGTTGCAGAAGTTATTGAGTCACAGCAGTGACGAGCCACCCGAGTTGATAGAGTACCGGGGGGATGTGGACGAGGAAGTCGCGGCTGTGGTGCGTCGATTGTTGGCCAAACTACCCGACCAGCGATACCCGTCGCCTCGCGAATTGATTGGCGCTTTACTGCTACTGGCAGACCGGTTGGAACTGCCGGGGATTCGTGCGAGCAGCACCTACTTGGTAACCCCCAATGAACAGAAGCTGCCGTGGTGGGCACGCCACTTGCCGTGGAGTGTGCCGGTCGTGCTGCTGATCGCGTTTGCGTTAGTCTATCGCTGGGCTGACTCACGGGCGGATCCTCCGATGGTGTCGATACCGCGATTGGCGGCGACTGTGGATCCTGACGACGCGGCAACGCGTAGTGATTCAGGTGAGAAAGAGGATTCCTTACGCAAAGCAGGCTTGGAGCAACCGATGGCTCCCAACGGGGCAACGCTATCCGATCCCACGGTGGAGGAGCCGTCGGCGGCGGAGAATGACGCGGCGCGCGGGGCCACGGACAATTCGCGCCGTGAATTGGACGTCAAGCCGCCCAGCCAGTCGCAGTCGCCCCGTGATATTTCGGCCGCGACGAACGACCAGCCGACTGGATCAACGCCCAATGAACCGTTGGTGGGCCCTGGTGAGTCAGTTTCTGACGAACAGCGATCTGACATTGGCGCACTGTCAGATCAGTCCGACCAACGGTCAACAGGAGCGGTTGCTGCGGGCCTAGACCGCCAGCCGGACCGACCGGGGGCGATTCCCGCCGACACACCTCGGATAATCGTGGTTACGGATGAAGCGATCGCAAGTGGCGAGAACGCCCTGGCGGTGCCGTCGTTGGAAGCGGCGATCGGCGAGGCGGCGAAGTTACAGACTATCGCGGAAATCCAGTTGCGGTTCGACGGCGTGCGTCTCCAGCAGCCCATCGCGTTGGATGCCAGACGGTTTCCCGACGGCCGACTTACGATACGGGCTGCCGATGGCTATTCACCCGTGCTCGCATTCCGTCCCCGAGACGAGACGCGTGCCGCCGCCATGGATCATTCCATGATCCAGATTCTGGGGGGACACGTGAGTTGGCTGGGCACGCAGTTCTATCTTGAGTTACCCGTGTCGAACGGGTGATCGCGAAAACTGGTCCCTGTTCCGTTTGGGTACCATCAACCGGCTTGAATTTCGGCAATGTACTTTCACCATCCGAAACGTCGATTCCGAGGGCCTTCCCTCGTCGCGCAGTGTTTCATTTCTGGAACTGATTGGGTCGGGTGAATTCGGTGGGCTGTTGCTCCAGAGCACTCCGTTGGCGGGTGACACGCCAGAAATACTGCTCGAAGATTGCATTGCACGCGGACAGGCTCCGTTTGTGCGTGCCGAGTTTGCCATCCCCTTTTCATTCTCGTGGGAACACGGTTTGTTCGTGAGCACGCAGCGCCTGGTGGACGTCGGCGGAATGATCGTGGAACCGCAGTGGGAGCATGGCGGGGTACGGGTGTTTCTGCGCCGATTGCTGTCGGTTGCCGACCGAGGAATTTGCCTGGTGCGATCCGACAACGTCGCTCCGTATCCGCTGGGACTGGTGGCGATCAACTGCGAAGATTGCCTTTTCGCCACACAAACTACCCTCCCCCCCACGCCGCTCTACGTGCTGCGCACGACTTCGGCATTTTCACGTGGTACGGTCCCCTTGGCCATTAGTGGTCGCAACAACTACTACAAGAACACGAAAGTGGTGCTGCGAGTGGAAACCAATGGGGATCGCAATGCGTTCGAACAGTATACGTTCGATGATTTGAAGGGTCCGGACATCGCGACCTGGTTCAGTGAAAAGAGCCCTCAGCCAGCCACGATTTTCTATTGGGCGCCGCCGCTACAGAGTGTTGACCGTCAGTCGATGCATGACTTCATTCCACCCGGCATCGGAGACGGCTGGTTCACGAGGGCTTTGGGCATTGCCCCATCACAACTTCCCCGGCTTCCCGACCTCGACTTGATGTCCTTGCCCGACGAGTTGCCGGCCGGTGCGTCTGCGGAAAGTGGACGACGGTTGCTGGACCCCCAAGCTGACGTTGGGCCCGACGCCGCTTATTATTGACTCGCGCGATTCTGCGGCCAGGCTGCCCTCGGGGCAAGTGTCTGTGCACCGCACCGGTGCGTGTGCTGCTGTCGGCCTTTGCATGCCGGCGTCCCCTTCGCCGCAGTCCGCTCACTTGACATGCGTCCATCGAGCGGTTTTACTGGAGGTGTCCTGCCGGCCAGTGAAAACCGCCCTGTTAACCTCACGATTTCCGCCGTGGTGCAAGTTCCGAGAAGCTTGTTTTTGTCCACCAACGAGCGACCCATGGATGCGGGACCCTGTCCACCGAGTGATAGCTCGTGTTGGGCTGTTGGCCCGGCCATCCGTGGGGCATTCCATGATTTGTCTTCTTTGTTTCCTGGCAGAACTCGTCGGGTAGCTGGGGCGGGCCAAGTCGCAGCCGGACGGGCAGGCGACGTTGGCGTGGGGTGATGTACACGCCCATCGCCGTCGTTTTTGTCCCCTGCAATCGTCACAGAATCATTCATTTGCCGGAGGTTTCCCATGCGGAGAGTATTTACGTTGCTTGCTTGTCTGGTGGCTGTGATGGCTGTGTGCTGTTACGGGCGGCTCAATTCCGCCAGCGCCTACCTGACGTTCAGAAAGGCGTTTGAGCAAAAATATGTGGGAGATGCGACGACGGACACCGAGAAATCGATGGAGAAAGAAGTAAAACGCGTTAAGTGCTTCATCTGTCACGATCCGCGACCTGACGAGACTGGAAAAACAAACGAGAAAAATCGAAACCCGTACGGCCAGGCACTCAATAAGCATCTGTCCGAGAAGGATAAGAAGGACCTGGAAAAGGCCGTGGAAATGCTGGTTAAGGTGGAAGGCGAAAAGGCGGAGGGTTCAGACAAGACGTTCGGCGAGCTGATCAAGTCGGGCAAGGCTCCGTTCGAATACAAGGATGTCGCGACCACGGACGAAGACGACTGACCCGCGCGGTAGCATCTGTCAGACAAGCCACGTACCGGGACCGCATCCGCGTCCCGGTATGTTCTCTTGTGTTTGTCAGTCAAGTCGGATATCGACACGCGCCTGAAATGACTCGCCCGAGGCGAGCACGCGCAAGCCGGCCGCCACACCCAGGCGTTTCAGGCGGAACGGATCGGGAGCACAAGTGTAGGGCTCCATGCAAATCGCTTCGCGGTGTGGTGGCGTGTAGACAACACACTCGCGGAACGCGCGATCGAAAGCCAGCACGGTGCGCTTTCCACTACTCGGGTCTTCGATCACCGCCTGGCACAGCCCGCCGCTGAAGACCAGGTCCGAAAACACGTTGTCAAACGTCATCGATCCGAAAGTCTGTCCGTGGTGAAACTGTTGCGGGTCTTCGAGCGGGACTTTCTTGCCCGTTGCATTCATATCCACCAGGTCCCAACTGCTGGAGACGGGCAGTTTTACCTGGCACTGCTGTGCGGATTCGCCTCCCAAAGGGATACGGAAATACGGGTGCGTGCCGAAACCACAGGGTAAAGCGTGGGTGTCGGGGTTCTGCAATTGAAAGCTGGCTGAGAGGCAGCGATCGCGGACTTCATAAGTGGCCGTGATCCGAAAATCGGCCGGCCAGCGATCCAGTAGCGCAGGGTCGTCAACCGACGCCTGGAATTGTGCCACCACCCGAGATTGTTCCTGCTCGATGATTCTCCAGGGTCGTTCGTGTACGAAACCATGAATCGCGTTGCCAAGTCCGTCGCCGGCTTCCAGCGGATACTGTTTGCCATCCCAGAGCAATGAAGTGCCAGCGATCCGACCGGGAAAAGGAAACAACAGTGGGATACCGCTGCCTGACGCCCGTTTGGTTCCCTCTTCGAAACCCTGTTCCGCCCACAGGAGATCGATCGGGCCAGACGCGTCGGGGACTAGAAACTGATAGCAGTTCATTCCCAGGCTGGCCAGGATTTTGGCCGTGGCCCCCGACTGAGAGTCCGTAAGAGTGACGATCTGTGTAGCCATGCTTTGCTTTCTACCTCGGGGCCTGATAACTCAGCGTGCAGGCCTTCCCGCCCCGACCAACGGATCCAGCACCGGAAAAGCCTGTGATTTTGCCAATCTGCAACGGATATGAATTCCGAACTGTTTCCGATGGAACACCAACCACAAACATGCGGTTTCACCGGCAACATGGACCGCAGTGATATATAGCTGGAGTTTATGAGTTCGCGTGAGACGAATATTGATCATGCCAGTGGGCGGGCAAATTCGATGGCAATCCGCCAGCCCAACCGTCTCCGATGGTCGCACCATTCTGGAAAGAAAACAAGTGGTGGCGTAGCACGGCCAAGTATGGGTCGGTCGTACGGGTCCTGCGGTCCGCATGTGGCGGCGGCCGGGCCGTTTGCCTGGGCAGGGGTGTGTGCTGGCAGACGGCCCGAGGTCATGCACGCGGCGAGCAATCCGCGAGCGGCATGGGCGTCACCAACTTGCGAAAAGGGCTTTGGTGAGGTATTATTCCCAACCTGACCGAAGCGCTGGCCGGGCGTCATCGGGCGATTAGCTCAGTTGGCTAGAGCACCTCGTTTACACCGAGGGGGTCGGCGGTTCGAGCCCGTCATCGCCCACTTGTTCTAAATCGTGCCGACAGCAGCAATTGCATCCCGTCCTGAGTTGTGGCGGTGCGACACTCCGAAGCCCGAAATGTTGGGAATTTCCAACAAAGGAGTGAAACGCCATGACTGGCAAGCCCGTCCCCTCTTAGCTATGCCCGCTATCGTGGCGACTACGCACGCGTGGTCATCGACCGCCGCAGCCACCGCCTCGGTCGGTACGGATCCGACGCGTCGTACCAGAAGTATCGCGAGCTGATTGCGGCCTGGTCTTCCAATCAATCGACCGAACCACCTCCGGACGATGGACCCGTCAGCGTGGCGGAAATGCTGTTCGCCTGGCCTCAAGAAGTGGCATGGCACTGTTGCGTTTCTTCTCTAGCCAGTTTGCCACAAGAAGTGGCGTGGCCCGTTTGCCCGTTTTCTTCCGGTTCGGCTTCTCCTTCTCACTCCACGGCAGCCAGCGCTTGGAGTATCAATGCCAATGACCATTGCAGTGGATGATTTCTGCGTGTCTCAATTCGGCGGAAGACTCCAGAACGTACCGGTGATGCCCGTCACACCATCCTCATTTTCGGCGTAGCAGGCAGTAAAGACCCGGCCGGGCTCGATCTCTACGGAGGAACTGTAGCCCTGGTTGCTATTCGGTGCGGCTCGCAGCAGCCACGATGTGCCGCTCCAGCTTTTTCCTCCGTTGCTACTCAATCTAGCGTACAACCCATACGGTTTGTAACGCCGCCCGTAGGTCAGCAAAATGTGGCCATCGGACAGCTTCAACAGCCGTGGACACGCCCCGGACGTGATGTCCGTCTCGACCGGCTCCGTCCAGGATTTCCCTCCGTCGTGCGATTCGTTCTGCCAAAACAGGCCGTGGCGTCCGTCTTTGCATCGACCAACTCGATGCATTGCCAGCAAATGTCCGTCCGCCAGTTCAATAATGCACGGCTCGTAGTAGTCTCGCGTGGTCGCGGTGCCCTTAGCCATCACCCAGGGAGATGACCACGTCTTGCCGTTGTTGTCTGATCGATACACGACGTTGGAAGAGAGCCCAGTGAGCCCTTGCTCGATATTGCCGTAGCACGGGGCGAGCAATGTTCCCGAAGCGAGCTTAATCGCGGAAGAGCATGTCTGCAATTGTGGTGCGAACAGCACGTTGTGGTGGAGCTGCCAGGTGAGACCAAAGTTGCAGCTCCAGCACCAGAATCCGCCAACATTGCGAAACGGGTACTCGTGTGTGTGGGTGTGTGGAATCGAGGTGCGTTGGCTTTCCTCTACCGGGACGACTTCGTGCATCGCCAATAGCCCGCCGACAACTCCGCCGCCCTGATAGATAAGTGCAAACTCCTGGCCTCCGCCTGCGGCGAGTTGGCCGGCGTTTTCGATGTCCCAGGTTTCGCCCAAGTCGTAGGATCGAATGACCGTGATCACGCTGCGCGGATGGGTGTGGCGGACTCGCTCCTGGTGGGGTGCCTGGCGGAACGCCATGAGCAACTCATGACCATCGAGTCGCACGACGTGCGGAAACGCGGTGTAAGCTGCGGCGTCGAACAAAACATCGATTTGCCGGACACCGGTCGGGGGTTTTACCGTGATGGATCGATCGACTTCACTAGCTTGCGCGGAAGCCCGCTCGCCTGCCGAACAGCAAGCGAGCGCCGAAGCTGATGTAGCGACGACGGACTGTGTCAGAAATTGGCGGCGAGTTGTCTGTTGCCGGGGCATGATGTTTCCTTGAGTTTTGCCTCCGATGAACAACGGCATACACCGGCGGCGGCAGCTGCTCGACAGCGCTCGGATCGCCTTGCTCAATCTCGCAAGGAATCCGCGTTACGTCGGCCATGAAGACCAGCATACCGCTACGAGAGGGGCGATTCCATCAGGCTTTTGTAGATCTGCTGCTGGCTCGCTGGGAGACGGAAGAGACAAGCATATTTTCCGCCGGAGTGCTGCGATTTCTTCTATATCTAATGACACCGGTGGGATCGGTCCGCGCCCCGCGAGGATCGAGGCCCGGTCTTACGTGCCGTCACAGCGGGTGTCTGTGATCGTCTTCCGGTGAACCCACCCGTTTCTGTTTCCCGTCGGTTGACGGGATTCTCAGGCATCTGAAGCTCTTTCGCACTTCCGACGAGTCCAGAAGATCCTATTTGGCATCTTCGCGCGCACGTTCGGCCATGAACTGCTTGTGTTCCATCACATCCCCCGCGTCAGCCTGAGCAATCCCCAGTTCTATCTTGCGTCCGAGATCGAGGCGGTCAACGACATCATCCAACGTGACATTGTCGCCAAGGGAATTGATGACCGCAATTGCTTTGTCTTTTGAGTTCATGAGTCGATCGATACTTTCCACCTGAAATGGTCTTCAAGACGGCACCACGTTTCTCAATGCAGTTCCTCATCATAATGCGGCGATTCCACTTACGGCAACGGAAGGACCCTTTCAGTCGTAGTTATGATAGTTTCTGCGTACCACCTGTAGATCGTAAATCTGCGGCCTATCGCGCAAGCGTATTCTCGTCGCGACCGAAATCACCTGGAGCAGTGAATACACTCCCGGTTGGTCAGAGCGTTACCCGCATGTCACCGATCATGCGCTGCCCACTCAAAGAGATATAGAAGCTGTAAACGGCCAATGCCGCAACGGTGGCCAGTGCGAGCAGTGAGCTGCCAAAGTACCAGGCCTACCCCGATGATCAGCAGACGTAGTTTCTGTGGGGCGCTGGTTGGTGGCGCGGCGGAGGTGAGCTTCCACCGCGTCGTACAGGCGAGCAGACCGACCGACGTGTCCTTGTCTCCCGCTGTCTCCATCACCGACATCAAGCCGGGGGAGGACATCTTCACCGACATGCGCCGCGTCACGGGTGTTTTCGACGCCACGCTTTACAGACAAATCCTCGGTGCCGCCAACGCCTTCAAGGAGGGTGACCAGATCGTGGGCGTTGCTGCGGCCGATGAGACGTCGCGCCACAACGCCCGCACCCTGCTCGCCGGCGCCGAGCAAACCGTGCGCATCCTGAACACGCTCACAGCAGCATGACTATCTGCACGACCAGCCGTGCCGCGAAGAACCTGTCTGGCATGAGGTGATGCTGGGGGCGACGCGGCCATCTGGTGGAAAAGTGACTGGTAGAAATCGGCAGCCTGGTCATTCGTCTTTGCCAGTCAAATTGGGATTTGTGTAGGACCAGCCTGCTGCGGATTTTAGATTTGGAACACGTACGCTCCGCACGCAGATGTTTCCGCGCAAGACTCTGACCACTTTTCGAAAATCACTGCAGCCGTACGTAGTCGAATGCGAACTTGACATCCGGCTCGGTGGCTGGGTCGATCCGCAGGATGTTCACGACACCGCGCCAATGCCGGCTCGGGGCCAGATCGATCTCATAATCGTGGAACTGGCCGTCGCCGACGACTTCGATACCTAACGATGCCTCGCCGTTCATCGCCGTGAGTGTCGTGGCCCAGAAGACCTGGACCCGCTGATGGCGGTCGCTGCGCAAACGAAACGACAGTCGATGGAGTCGGTTCGCTTCGACCTGAATACCGGGGATCTGGAGCACTGGATCGCGGCCGCTGGAGCGGCCGCACAGCCAGCCATCCTTCGCTTCCAACCCCGCCACATCGCCGTTGGCTGTCCAGCCTTCCAAGCCAGCGTCGGTGTCAAACTCCCAGGCTGTCCGGGCGGCCACCGCCGGCAAGTCATAAGGTCCGAGGCCGACATCTGACGGGATCAGGTTGATGGGCCAATCGCCCGGTTCGCAAAACGCTTCGCGGATCTGGTCGAGGTCCTGGAAGCCGTATTCGGCGTACGGCTCGATGTAACTCCCCTCCCCCCATTCATTCATCGGTCCGAAGACGATGATCTTCTTGTCCGTCTCGTCCGCATATTGCCGAACGAGTCGACAGAGTTTGCCCAGCAGTTCGGGGGTGCGGTCGTAGGCCACGATCGATTTGTCGCCATGCCAGGGACGGGCGTCCCAGCCCGTATCGACGATGGGCAAGTAGAGCAGGCCCTGAGCGGATTTTTCCGCCTGCCGCCACAACTCGGGACAGGTATCGAGCAAGCTGGCATACGGGAAACGGTCGCTTTGCGCCCGCTGCCACGAGAGCTGGAAGCTGTGATAAGTCGTCGCTGCTTCGTAACCTTCGCTGATCAGTTCTTTGGTGCGCTCGGGACTATCGTGGGCACTCATGGCAACGAAGTAAATGCCCCGGTATCCCGCCGCTTTGGCCATCTCTTGCGACATGGCGTAGAGCTTCGCTGCTTCGCTGCTGCCCTGGAGATCGCGACGCACGTTTTCGGGTGCCCAGATGAACACGGCGGGCCGATTGTCGATGCGGTAGTACTCCGGCGTGTTGAAATAGTTGTCGATCCAGTACTGCGTGACCTTGCGCCAATCCTCAGCGCTGTGCGTGTTCGGTGGATTGTGGTTTGCCCACATGACGGCCCATTTCAAGTAGTTTTTGTACCGGGCCTTGGCGTAGGCATGGTGGACCCAGTGCTCCAATTGGCGATTCCCCTGGCACCAGTACCAATCCACCATGAAGAAATTGATACCGTGTTCCACAGCCCATTTGATCTGCCAGTCGGCACACTCCGGGTTTGACTCGTCGTACCAGCCGAGAATCGGTTTGCGGTTGGGATAACCGAGAATCGGCTGCCACTGGCTGGCGGTGGGGAAGCCGGGAAAGTAGAACGCGCCGATTTCGTACTTGCTCCGCACCGGTTTGGGTTCGGGAACGTAGTCGGCTTCAGGTACGTCGGGCGCCTTGGTCAGATTCAATGACGTTCGAGCAGCCACCGAATCTGCTTCCACGGCAGCTACCTCCACCGCCAGATCGATCTTACCGAGCGTTTCTGAGCGGACTTTCCAATCAACGGTCCTGGGCAGGTGCAGCGAAAGCTGATCGATTTTTTTCTCGGCGCCGTCGAGCACCTGGACGTCGGCCGCGACCCGCAGCGTGGCGGTCACGTCTTGTGCCACTTGTCCACCGAGATTCCGTAGTCTGCAGCTCACCTTCGCGGGTCGCCCCGCGCGCTGTATGCCCTCCGACGGGCCGAAATACTCGATCTCTAACTCAGCGGGCCCGCAGGGTTCGGCCGCCACCTCGATCGACTCGACCCTGGTGCTGGCGCCTTCGGCAGTCGGCACCTGGAGGCCGAGCATGATGATCTCGTCTTGCCACTTGCTCAGCCCATTGACGGCCAGGTTATACGAATGTAGTTTGCCGTCCGAGC
This sequence comes from uncultured Planctomycetota bacterium, assembly GCA_963700575.1. Classification (GTDB taxonomy): domain Bacteria; phylum Planctomycetota; class Planctomycetia; order Pirellulales; family Pirellulaceae; genus JAJRVM01. Next base: position 99,654 of record CAVOYC010000016.1, read on the forward strand.
GAAGAGGAAACGTCATGCTCTCCCAGCCAAACCGGTTGCTGGAAACGCAGAATAAACGGCCGCTCCCTGCGCGGTCGGTGGCGATCCGTAGGCACACGAATGGATGGTCCACAGCGCGGATCGCGAGTCGCGGGCTCAGCAGAATCGGCCCTCGTGAAACCTCGTCCACGTCGCCCAAAGCATACCACTGTTCATCAATCTCGCTGCCCTGCCAGGCTGTCGCAGCCGAGGTGGCCATCGCTTGCTTCTCGGCAATGCGGATCCACTGAATGTCGAACTGGCCTGCGTTGGGTGGATCAAACCGCAAGCGAATGATTTTTTTCGCCGCATGCCAGAATGGCCAGATGCGGTACACGTGATATTCGCCGTCCCCCTCGGTGTGGAGCTGTCGGTATTTCTCGGCGCTGAACCCGCCGTATTGGCCTTCGAGTGTTTCGGTCCAGTACAACTCCGCTACCGCCGGGGCGGTCCCTTTCATACAGATTTCTACGCATTGCAGCGGAGCGGCGTCAATTTCGAATACCGGACCGAACAGAATCGGATCGCCGCCGACTGCACGGCCGTGCAACGCTCCACCGCGAACGGCCCCCTCGGCGATCAAGCCGCCGATACTCCATCCGCGGAATTCACCTGCCACATCAAACCGCCACTGCACGAGAGTCTTGTCATCAGATTGAGCCAGTGCCGTAGAGACGAGAAACAGCACGCACAATCCGGCCCCGACATCCAACCCCAGCTTCTTTGATCGTTGCATGAGTGCGACTCCTTGTTGTTACTCCAACGACAGGTCTACAGCTGTCCTGTCCGCGGGCTGCGCGATGACTCTACCGCTTCGTCCACTGGGCGATGAATTGGACGGCGTTGGCAACGCCGTCCTCGTTTCGGATCTGTTGACCAAGCGAATCAGCCTTCGCACGAAACGTCGCATCCATTGTGACCTGCGTGATGGCAGCACTCAATCTGTCGACGCTCAGTTTCTTCTGTGGAATAGGTGCGGGACCAACTCCCAGAGCGTTGATTCTTGCTCCCCAGAAAGTTTGGTCACCGAAAAATGGACAGACGATTGTAGGACGTCCGGCACGGAGTCCCGCCGCCGTCGTGCCGCAACCACCATGATGGACGACTGCTGCAACCCGAGGGAAGAGCCAATCGTGAGGGGCGGAATCAATGGCAAGAACTCTGCTTGGCAATTCAAACCGCGACGGATCGAGGCCTCCCCAGCCACTCGCAATAATCGCACGCACACCTGTGTTTTTCACCGCCTCCAGGACAATCTGAGTGAGACGAACCGGATCACGACCAAAGATACTGCCGAAACCAAAATAGATTGGCGGTTCACCGCCTGCGAGAAAAGACTCAAGCTCCGCTGGTGGTCGCCAATCATCGGAATGGTCGAGAAACCAGTATCCTGTAACGGTCGCCGTTTCGGGCCAATCATCAGGTCGCGGAATAATTGATTCGCTGTAGGCATGTAGTGCGGGGATTGGTTCGCCATCAGCGCGTCGCAGGCGTCGGTCACCCCGTCTCCGCGGCAAGTCGTTAGACTTTCGCCACTCGTTGATGTATTTGCCCGTTCCCCACCAGGCTGCCTGTGCGATAAAACGGTAAGTCAGCCGGTTGTACCAGCGCCCCAATCTCAGATTTGGAATCAACATCGCCGGACATTCACCGGTTGGAACGTACATGGGCAAATAGAATGCGAACATACAACGCACACCCAATCGTTCAGCGAAGTCCTCAGCCCCACCTGCTTTGGGATGATAAAGAATCAAGTCCGGGTTGGCTGCCTGCGTTGATTCCCAGGAATCATTGATCTGACGGCGCACCATGGGTCCGATCTTGGGCAACAGCCTGAGCGCCGTCCGGATCGCTTCCCACAAGTTGCCCGTGTTTTCCATGGCAATCTTACCGTCGTCCGAATGCATGAACTCAAGCAAGTCGTCATTCATGTACGCATAGCTCAATCCATGATCCGTCACGAACGATTCAAAGCTGCGCAGGTACAGATGGTGACGCAGTGGCCGGCCGCAGAGAGGCCCTTTCCAAGTGCGACGTAGGGCTGTACGTCCCCACGCGTGCCGAAAGTGAGCATCAGGACATTCATGTAATGACGCGAGATGACATAGTAAGAGCCGGCAATTTCTGTCGGGCCAGGAATTGCTAAAGACGCGATGATAACCGATGCACGAGGACTCGGTAAAGTAGTTCAGGCGGCGCGCGTGGACGCCTGCGATCGACGCACGAGGCACCCCCCCGGGCGGCGCGAACGGGAGAACACAGTTTCCCCCTCGCGACTCAAGTCACTGGCGACGAGTCACTACGTGTTCCATGTCCGAGTCGCTTGGACAGCGCCTTCTGAACGACCTCCGCCACGGACCGAAATCCGCCGGAGAAAAATGATCGGGAACAAACGACTCGGGCGCCGCGAACTAGCGGAGGTCCCGATGCATGCCGCCCGGGAATACAAACGCTCACGTTCCTCTCGGAATCCGGTAACCACCGAGGGGAGCGGCTACTGGTTGAGTCTTTCGAGCATTTCTTGCAGCCTCTTCTTTAATGATTCGCGTTCTTCGGCGCTCAGGTCTTTGGCTACTCCGCGGCCCTCCTGCAACTCCGTCAGCTGCTTTTGATAGAGACGCTTTATGACCGGTCCCCACACCATATTCCAGCCGTCCTGCGGCACCATACGTTTGGACAGCGGTTTCCCCAGGTCCAATTCCTTCAGTCGCTTGTCCAGGCCCACCTGATCCTTCCAGTATTGGACTTCTCGCGAACGCTCGTCGAAAATAAAAAACCCATTCTTCGCTCTGCCGACGACATGACCCTTGAAGTACATCCACCACTCAACATGCGACACGACCACCACCTGGTCATCGACATCCTCACCAGGCTGGGTTGGTCTTCGTAGATAAACGCCGTGGGCATCCGCCAGAGGATCGGCATGCGCGATCAGGTGCTTCCCGGGCGTCTCGATCGTCCATTCCGCCAACCCTATTCCGGCCGTACAGTCTGCAGGCCGCGTAAGGCAAATCAGGACGGCAACGCACAGGATTATGGCTGTTCCCCGCAACAACGAAAAAGGATGTGTGGTCCAAGAAACGTTCATAGCTTCTCTCCCAAATATATCCACCGGCCCCGAGTTGAGCGAGCAAACAGCTGCTTCAGGCTCAGTTCAGAGTCAATACGGAAGAAGGCGGCCGCATCGATCCGCAACCTGCACAGGCAACCGCGCCAAGCGGAATCACGGCAGGGCCGAAGCGGCGCCAAGCGATGACACTTTGTCGCGAGATGGACCATCGCATCAGAACGAGGTTTCGGATCACCAGGGCGTTCACGCCACATGACTTCCTCTAGCCACTTCGCTCAATGATCGTCACCAGTTGATCCGCCGCAACGTCCCGGATCACGTCCGCTGAGCCGCCGTGCCAGCGGATTTCGATCTGATCGACGTGCTTGTGCGGTCCGAGTCCAAATTGCAGCCGTGAACCGCTATGACTCTGGTAGCTACGGCCGCTGTGCACTTCATCGGTCAGCGTCATATCGCCGACCGACACGATCACGCGTGAACCCACCGCGTCGCGGTTGGTCGTGACTCCCACCAACTGGACCTGCAGCCAGTGGTTCTTGGGTCTCGATTCCATCAACATATTGCGCAGGATCATGGGGTTCTCACGTGAGGCAAGCACGACCACATCGACATCTCCGTCATTGTCCAGATCGTCCACAGCCACCCCCTTTGCCGCCAGTTTCCGCCGCACTCCGTCGCCACACTGCTGCGATACGTTGACGAACTTCCCAGACTCATTTTTCAGTACGACGTAATGCCCGCGATAGACGGCTCCCGTCACACGCATTTCGATGTTGTCTTCCGTGTGGCCGTTGCCGATGAACAGGTCTTTGTAACCGTCGTTGTCCAGATCCGCGAAACTGCAACCCCAATTCACATGAAAGTGGCATCCGGAGCCTGCGTTAGTGCGGGCGGTCGCATCATCCAGCAGTCCGTCGCCGAGGTTGTGGAACAGTACGGGCAATTCTCCATAGTAGTTCGTGGTGAAGAAATCAAGCCAACCATCGTTGTTGTAGTCGGCCGCGTCGACGCCCATGTTGGCCAGTACCTGCCCATTCCCGTTGTACGCCGTGCCGGCCAACATGGCGACTTCCTGGAATACTCCCCGACCGTCATTCTGCAGCAGAAAGTTCTGCTGCACGTCATTGCAGACGAACATGTCGGTGTCCCCGTCGTTGTCGTAGTCGGCACCCGTCATGCCCATGCTTCGCCCGGCTTGAGCCGCAATACCCGACAGTACGCTAACATCGGTGAAGGTTCCGTTGCCGTCGTTGCGGTATAGCTCATCCGCCACGGGTTGGTAGTCGCGCGGCGTAGGATAGTAGGGGACGCCCTGGAACACACGGGGGACATGTTCGGAGACATTCAAGCTGATGTAGTTGCCCACATATAAATCAAGATCGCCATCCGATTCCACATCGAGAAAGCAGCACCCCGCGCCGGCCAAACCGCCGCGTCCTATTCCCGCCGGCTCAGTCACGCCGCGGAACGTGCCGTCCCGATTGTTGAGCCACAACATGTTGGGACCGAAATTGTTCAAAAAAATGTCGGGGGCACCATCGTTATCAAAGTCCCCGATGGTGATTCCCAGCCCATAGGCGGTACAGTCAATTCCCGCTTGTGCAGTGACGTCCAGGAATCTCCAGCCACCGAGATTTCGATACAAGGCATGTCGCGGCAACACTTCCACGTCGTCGGCGCCCGGCAGGGGAGCGCCGTTAGGAAAATAGATGTCGATCCATCCGTCGCCGTCATAATCGAATGTCGCGACACCGGCCGACATGGACTCGATAATGTAACGCCGGCCGCTCGATCCATCCGTGTGTGTGAAGTGAATCCCTGTGTCGGCCGTGACATCGCGCAGTCGGATTGGACAAGCGGACCCGCTCGAGGGCCGGAAGAAACGGCGGCGCCGTCTCCGTGCCCCGCTGAAGGCCGATCCGCTTGACCAGACATGCCCGGATCAGCCGAGGGTCGGCAACCGGCCAGTGACGTGGCGAACACGACGGCCTTCACCACACAGGCCGCCAGGCACCAGCCTTTGCCGATGAGTCTCATCGCACTCCTTCACCGAACATGCTTCGCCAACCGTATCTGCTCCGGGATGACGCATCCGGCACCGATTTTGACTGACCCGCGCGTTGTCCATCCCGGCTCATGGTATTCCCGCTGAATCGACAGCCTGATACACTCGCCAAGCGATCGTCGCTAAACGACCGCGGACGGGTCAACGGACCCGTCCGCAATAGGGTTCTTCGTTTGTATGTCCAAGGCTCTTGGCTACCGCACGGTCGGCGAAATCACGCGCGGTCATCGCTTTGCGAAACAGCACGGAAAATCCTCGCACGCAGCATGAGATCGGGTTCACCGCCACACGAACCGCTCGGGAGACCGGTCCTTAACGCGTCTACCTTGCCGTTCGCTCGTACCGTCGCTACTTCTCCAAGTTGAAGGTGAACTCGTTTGGGCCTTCCTCCGTGACCACCGCATCGATTTGCGAGGAGTTCTCGTCCGAATACTTCTTGGGAACCTCCTGCTTGGCTACCGGCGCCTTACCTCCGCTCCCCAAGCCCATCATAGACTCGTAACCGGGCATTCCACCTCCAGTGTAACCACCCTTCTTCAAAGCCTCGACATCGATCTTGGTTGCCTCTTCGGGCATGTCGACTTTCGAGATCGTGACAGTATGCGCCCGACCAGCGCTCCGTCATTCATGCCAAAGGTCGACATCTGGAACCGCCCGCTAGCGTCGGTGCTGGCGTAGCTGTACCGCGCCGCCTTCTCTTTCGGATGGAACATGACCCGAGCGTTCTCAAGTGGCTTGCCATCTAAAGTCACAACCCCGGTGGCAGGCGCCAAAGCAGGTCCGTCCCCTTTCCCACAGCCGACCAGAACGCAGATTGCCACCGCCGCTGCGACTCCCCCCCAAGTTCTCGTCATGATTCTCTCCTCTCGACACAGATTGACCATGCACGAGCGGGGCCCCGCTCGTGCATGGCGTATAGACCGCGTTCAAGCCAATTCTCCCACAGAGTCGACTAGGGTGACCAGCTCAGCATTCGGGCGTCCCTGCGGTCACCGAGCTGCTGGTAGGTCATGTAGTCAATTGACTCCGGCAGGAAATGGACTGACCCGTCGCAAAACACGAACTGTGCGCCGGTTGGGTGGGTTGACTTGAAGCCCATCGACATATTCCAGGTCCGAAAATGATTACAGTCCTCAACGCCGGCCATGGTATCATCATGTCCGAGGCCCTCGCCGCGGCAAGTGGGCCAATTGATCGGCGCCACGGTTGCCATCCAGATCGCGTTATAATGCGACCAGGGATGATACTGGCTATGATCCCCGCAGAGGGGACGGCACTCGCCCATAGCGATTACACTGGACGTGCCGTCCGAGGCATCCGTCAGCTTGCCACCCCACCAGAAGCGGGAGAACATTCCGGAAATGTTGTTGCCGTTGTTGTTGTTTCCGTTGTCACCGTGACCGGCCGGGCCCGTGCCGAAGTCGTTGCCGTTCAAGCCGGGGCAACGACCGCCATCGGGCATATTCTGATTGCCCATCGACGGCGCGTAGTTAGACCAAGACACGCTGGGCAGGTTGGTGATTCCGTCCGACGGACAGCGCAAGTTCACCAAATCCTTCTGCTCCGTTCGACAACGTTCCCCAACTCCGATGTCCGTAGCCGATATCGGACATCTGACTATCCACGCTAACCCGAAAGTCCACCAGGTCGTATATGTTGTTCTGCTCCATGAATGGCATCAGCTTGAACAGCTGGCTGCCCTTCGGGTATTGCGTCTGCCACGCTGGGTCAATGTGAGGGTTGGTACCGTAGGGGAAAGTCTTGTGCACATCGTGGTAGTTGTGCAATGCCAAGCCAAACTGTTTCAGGTTATTGGAACAGGACATGCGCCGCGCAGCTTCCCGCGCGGCCTGCACGGCAGGTAACAGCAGGGCCACCAGGATCCCAATGATGGCGATCACCACCAATAATTCAACGAGTGTAAAACCTTTTTTCCCACGACAGAACTTTGACATGAAAACTACCCTCCAATCGACAGAAATGTAAAAGGCCACTTCAGTGATGATGACAACGACGAACGTTTCAGTCTTTCAAGGTGCGAGATTCTTCATTCTCTGAGGGTACGATTTGTACCTGCCTAAACGACTACAAAGTACCCCGTTGGCAGCCGGAAGTCAACAAAATGCTGGTATTAAACGGCAGAAATACGAATTCTGTCGGCATTGCCGCGACGTGCAGGGCTGGAGGTGACCGCGTGTTCGGCCAACTCCGGACGGGCCTTCGGAATTCGGCTGCTGACGCCCGACGATGCCTCTTCGTCCCGCCGGATGCGTCGCGCCGTGGTACTCCGCCAGCGCGTGCCGACGGACGAACCGCTTCCCAAGCGCGATTCACCGTGCGACACTTGAATTTCTGTTGTCGGAGATGCCTGCCAGTAAGTTTGGGTTACATAGCGTAGCTCGATACGAGGTGTGAGGGGGATCGAACTTCTGGGAACGCGCACCGGTTAGCAGCCGGTCAAAAGACGCATTTTCGGCGACGTGACCGGCGAGCGTATGCCAGCTTGGCTAGGCCCCTGCGGAGCATTGTCCATGCGAAAAGACTCAAACTGCTTTCGTGCCGCGCTGATGCTGGCATTGGGTAGCGGCAGCGCCGCGCTGTGCACGAGCTGCTGTGGACGCGGCGGCTGATTGATCTGCTGGGTGCCAGTGCGGCATCGAGTACACGGGTCTTCAGCTGCTTTTTTCTGGGTCTGGCCCTGGGGGCCGCCGTGACACCTCGGCTCGCGCGCCGCATGCGGCGGCCGTGGCGGGCCGTGGCTCTGGCCGAGCTTGGGGTCGCGGTGCTGGCGTTGCCCGCGCTGTGTCTGCCTCAGTGGAGCGGCTGGATCTGGCCTGCCCTGGGTGCCGCGCGCCTGGTCGCTTGGGAAGGCGCCACAACCAAGTTCCTGCTGTCGGCAATCGCGGTTCTTCCGCCCGCATTCTGCATGGGCATGGTGCTGCCATTGATGGCCCACGCGGTCCTGCGGGGTCGGTTCGAACTTGCCCGTCACGGCGTGTGGCTATACGCCATCAACACGCTCGGTGGCGTGCTGGGACTCGGCACCGTGTCCTTGCTGACTTTGCACTTGGTCGGTGCGGGCGGCTCAATGTTGCTGGCCGTCACCATGAATCTGCTCGTCGCAGCCGGGGGCCTGGTGCTGGATGCCCGTTGTCCGCCGACGACGCCGGCCAGCGACGCCGCGTTTCAACAGCAGACCGTTTCCTGGTCCGTATTTTTGCCGGCGTTGACGGTCGCCATGGTTTCCGGCATGGGTATCCTGGCCTTTGAAGTACTGGCTCTGCAATTGGTCGCGTTATCGGCGCCCTTGTCTTTCTACGCTCCGACGGCCGTGCTGACCGTGGTAGTCCTTCTGCTGGGACTTGCCGCGTTGGTCGTCCCCTTGCTGGCACCACGCGTGGGCGGCGCCCAGCGAGTGCTTTCGCTGGGCTTGTCGGGGACGGCGATTTGCATGGCGGGGGCACCGCTCTATTTCTTCCAGTTGGTCCAATGGGTCGATCTCGGGCAAAAGGACACTCTGTTCGCTTTCCTGGCAGTGTTGCTCGGTGTGGCCATGGTCGCACTGGGACCGGCGGTGTTGCTGGCTGGTCTGGTTTTTCCTGCGGTTCTGGCTTGGTTGGGAACTATCGGACAAGACCGATATGGGCACCGCTGGGGCTGGTTGCTGGCGGTCAATGGCCTCGGTGGACTGATTGGGGCCGAGGCAACATACCGGTTTGTCTTGCCGACTGCGGGTGTCCATCAGGCGATGGGCTGTGTAGCCACTCTCTATGCCGTTGCCGCGCTGGCATGGGCACTGTCGCGTGTTCCACGCACGATCACGTCGCTTGTCTGGCCGCTCGGCATCACGGCTGCCGTGGTGGTCGTGACGCTGGGGCCTCTTTCATGGCTTCCCCAGGTGAATCCCGAAGGCGTGATTATCGTTGACCAGCGAAGCGGCCGGGAGGGTACGGTCGCCGTCGTGGATTCCCCGAACATGGGCCGTCGCATCATCATGTCGAACCAGTATGTGCTGGGTGGAACCAAGTTCCGTTTTGATCAGGAGCGGTTGACCCATTTGCCCCTGCTCCTGCATCCCGACCCCCAGCGCGTGGCGTGCATTGGCCTGGCCACGGGGATTACCCCTGGAGCGGCCTTGGAACAGTCTGCCGTGGCAGCTGTTACGGCAGTGGAACTCTCGCCGCTGGTGGTGCGGGCCGCTGATCAGTACTTCGGCCCGTTCAACCACGACATCACGCGCAGTGATCGGGCGTGGTCGTGGTGGAAGATGCCCGCACGTACCTGGCGGCCTCGCCGGGCGAGTTTGATGTCGTGGTCGGGGACTTGCTGCTGCCCTGGGCTGCCGGAGAAGCTCGTTTGTATAGTGTGGAGCATTTTCGCGGCGTGGCGCAGCGCTGCGCGAAGGCGGCGTGTTCTGTCAATGGCTGGCCGCCTACCAACTGACGCCCGATCACGCGGACGTGATTCGAGACACGTTTTGCCGGGTATTCCCCCGCGCGTACCTGTTTCGCAACACGTTCGACTGCCGCTATCCGGCTCTGGCGTTAGTCGGTTTGCGTGACGGTCGGCTGGATTGGTTGACCATTGGTGCGCGTTGCGAAGCGGTGCGCCGCCGGGGCGAGTTGCGCGACCCGCTTATGCGCCATGTGGAGGGTGTGGGGATGCTGTACCTCGGAACAACGCAGGATGCTGGCGGGCCCGTCAATACACTTGCGAACATGCGCGTGGAATTGGCCGCCGGGCGCGATCGGGTCACTCGGCAGCCGGGAGCCAAATACTTGTCCGGTGAACACTGGCTGCAGTTTGTCGACGAGCGCTGCCTGCGTCACTTCAACGCAAGCCACGACCAAGAGCGAGAATCCGAAGTCGAGTTGTTCGCCTTGGCGCAGCTGGGGCAGCGGTTGTCAATTTGGGAGGCCCTGGGGCAGTACGACGGTCCGCTGTCACCGGAAGACCGGGCCCAGCTTTCCGCGGCACGCCAGGAAATCCGACGGGCGCTCCCGCCAGCGCTTCGTACCGACAGCGATGCAGACTGGTCTCGATGGCCCGGCGACGCGGCGCTGGTGCTGCCAGAGCCCTGACGGGCTGTGCGTCGAGTTACCCAAGACCGTCGAGAACGGCTGGCCCGGATTCTTCACGTAGGGTGGGTCAAGCTCGCGCAAAGTGTGGGTGGTTCTTTACAGGCCGATCAGCTCCCCAGCAACCGTCCGTTTTTGTGCCGGCAGAAAACGAGCGAGCGAAGACTCACCGGCAGCACGGCTTGCTCGACCCACTCGACGAGTTTTGTGAATATTCCGGGCTGGTGCTGTGTCACGGTTAAGAATCTGGGTTGGCCAGGAGGCTTGGTCGACCCACCTTACGAATCTCTCGGCATAGTAAGAGCCGTCATATGTTGTGGCCGTGATGGCAGTACGCTATCATGGCGAACGCCAACTGCTCAGCAGAACAGAGACGGTTTTTTGCAAACCTTCCTCGAAATTATGAGGTGAACCGATGGAGCCGGAAGTCGATGCTGCTGAGTCCGCGGATCTGCCCCAAACGCCTTCGTCAGCCCTGAGCGAGCCATCCTCGGCGGGACTCGCCTTGGCGCGATCTCTGATCCTGGCGCTCGCCGCTGGTGGGATTGTGGCGTGTGTGGTTCTTGCCGTGTTTCCCCTCTTTACGGTGCCGGCCGAATTATTGGCGCCGTTTCCGCCGCCGGAGATTGCCGTGGCCCGCGAGGCCTCCGTGCTGCAGTGCCGCATGCTCAACGCTATCGTGGCCCTGGGGTCGCTCGGCTTTTTCATGAGCCTGTTGATGGGAACCGGCGAAGCAGCCGTCCGGCGGTTTTCCGGTGGTACGATCGGACGACTGGTGGCCGGGGTGGTGCTGGCCACGATTGTGGCGGGCCTGAGCGGTGCTCTCGGGCAGTTTCTCACGCAACAACTCGCCACGGTCAAGTCCCTGGTTCCTATTGCACGCTCGTCTCTGACCCAGGCGTGTATGTTAGGACTGTTTGGTGCAGGTGTGGCTGCCGCGGTGGGACTGGTGGTCGGTGGGGGCCGCACGGCGCGTCTCAACATTGTGTCTGGCCTGATGGCAGGTATTTTAGTCTCCTTTCTGTTCCCCGTCGTGTGCGCCTTGGCGCTGCCTAACCTGCAAACGGAAGTGGCGATCCCGGGTTCCGGTACGGTGGGCGTGGATCACAAGAACGCGATGGGTCTGGTGCTCTACATCGGTTTGATTGTGGTGATGCTGGGAGCGCTGATTCCTTTGGGAAATTGGCGCAGGGGGAAGAAGCGGACAAGCTGAGTTGCTGCGACATCCGTATCGTCTCGCAGCCCTCTGCTGCTGGGCGACGTACGAACAGAATCGGCGGACTAGCGGTCCGTCGGACGGATATCGTGCTCAGCGGGCTTCCGCGATGGCCGCCGATTCGCGGATAGTGAGGCATTGATTTGTGGCCACGTCTTCCAGCACGTCGGTTTCGCCGCCGAGCCAATGCACTTCAATGCGATCAACGCGCTCGTGTGACCCGAGCCCGAAATGGAGCCGCGTGCCCCAATGGCTCTGGTACCCGCGGCCACTGTGGATTTCGTCGACAAGCGTCAGTGTGCCGGCCACGAGGCGCAATCGAGCGCCCACGCCGTCGCGATTCGTCTCACGGCCACGAAGCTGGACCTGTAGCCAGTGGTGGTGGCAACCGTTTTCTTGAAGCAAGTTTCTTGAGGACGGTGGGCGCTGGCGGGAATTCAGGACGACCACGTCGAGATCGCCGTCGTTGTCCAAATCGTCGATGGCCGCTCCGCGGCTGCTGGCGCTCACTTGCGGGCCGTCACCGCACTGCCGGGAGATGTTGTCGAAACGAGCTTGGCCCGTTTCGACAAGTAGATTCTTGAGCACCAGATTCGGCGCGATACACGGTGTTCTCGTCGCGATCGTCCAGGTGTCCGCAGGCCACGAACAGATCTCGATCACCGTCGTTATCCAAATCGACGAGGCCACATCCCCAGGTCACGTTCGCCGACGTGCCATCGCCGGCGCCTGTGAGTTGCGTTACGTCCTGGAAAAACCCGTTGCCAAGATTGCGGTACATCGTAGCCATTTCGGATTCGTAGGCGGTCACAAATAGATCCGGCAGGCCGTCGTTGTCGAAGTCTCCGCAATCGGCGCCCATGCTGCCGTGTGCCAATCCGATACCGTCATAAGCCGTGCCAGCGAACACGCCATCCTCGTGAAACGAGCCAAGGCCGTCATTCTGGTAGAGGAAATTCGCCATCTCGTCGTTGGCCACATAGATATCGGTGTCGCCATCCAGGTCAAAATCGCCGCCGACGGTACCCATCCCCGTACTCCCGGCGGCCGCCACTCCGGATGCCTGACTGACGTCGGTCCAGCGTTCATTACCGTCGTTGCGGAACAGTGAGTTGCTTTCCTGTGGATAGTCCAGGGGGCCGGGGTACACGGTCCTGCCACGGCGGCGCGGGGCGCGGTGAATCGACTCGGAGAAACGCACGTAGTTGGCGGCGAACAGATCCAGGTCACCGTCGCCGTCCATGTCGAGAAAGCATGTGCCAGCTCCGACTCGTTCACCTCGACCGACCCCGGCCGTGGCGGTCACGTCGGTGAACGTGGCATCGCCGTTGTTACGGTAGAGGACGTTCGCCCCGAAGTTGCTCAAATAAATGTCGCCGAAGCCGTCGTTGTTGTAGTCGCTGATGGCGACTCCCAAGCCGAAGGCGGTGCATACAACTCCCGCTGCTTCGCTGACGTCGCGGAACCGTAATCCGCCGAGATTTTTGTACAACGCGTGTCGCGGCGGTGGCATCGACGACTCGCCTCCCGGCAGCGGCGCACCGTTACAGAAGTAGATATCGATCAGACCGTCCCCGTCATAGTCGAACAGCGCCAGCCCACAGCTGACGGTTTCCATGATGTACCGTTTGCCGGAGCTGCCGTCGGTGTGTATGAAGCCGATCCCGGACCGATCGGTCCAGTCGGCCAGTTCGAGCGAGCCCGAGGCGCTCACCGCTTCCGAAGACTTGCCGGGCGAAGCCGACGTCTGGGCTTGGCCCGCGCCGGCGGTAGAATCGGTTGATGCCGCGTTCCGGCAGCCGGCGACCGAAGCGACAGCCACCAGGATCAGTCCCATCGCCAGACCTGCGAGCGTTTGAAAGGGGGGGTAGTTCGTGCTCATGGTTTCTGCCGGTCCGCCGCGGCGCGCTGCCGGTGGAAAGCTGTACCGGCCGCGTCTCCTTGCGCTTCGTAGTAATCCGCCAGGGCACGATGGGCACCCAAGTGGTCGGGTTGCAGCTGGAGAACGGCCCGCATCCAGCGAGCCGCGTCTTCCGGCGGGCCGTATTGGAGAAGGATCTTTCCGATCTCGTACCGTATCTCAGCGTCCGCCGGTTGCTCGATCGTTTGGCGGATCAGGCGATTCACGCGACTACTGGCTTGTTCGCCCTCGGCGACAAAATCAAAGTGCAACTCGGCTTCGTCGCCGCGGCCTAGCGTGCGCAACGTCCTGCCGAGCGCTTCGCGGGCCAAGAGGTCGTAAGGCCGTTGACGGACAACCGACTCCAGCTCCCGGAGTGCCTCGTCCGGTTTACCCTGGACCAGGTCCAGCTGTCCTTTTAACCGACGCGCCTGGAAATGGTCGGGGGCCCGATGGAGTGTCTCGTTCAGCCGCTCTGTCGCCAGCTGGAGATCGCCGCGCTGGTACGCATTTGCGCCAGCAGAAATCCGATTTCGGCGTCCTCCGGCGACTGCTTGACACAGAGCGACAATTCAGATTCAGCTTCGTCCAGTTCGCCAGTTTCGATCAGCACTTCGGCCAGCCTTCGGCGCATTGTGGTCTGGTCTGGAGCCAGCTCTAAACCTCGTCGATACAACTGCTCGGCTTGCTTCGTGTCGTCCATGCTCTGCATCAAGTAGCCCCGCATGAAATACGACTTGAGGATCATTGGGATAGGACTGCTGCCACACGTCGAGCAGCCGGACGGCATCGCCACTGCGCAGATGGGCGAAGTATCCTTGCACAAAAGCCTGGCAGATGTCCGGGCCGTCCTCGTCCGGGTTCAGCAGCATTTCCGGCAGGAAGGGTTCCGCCTCGCTGAGACGTCCCGACTGAGCCAGTGTTAACCGCCGCTCGCGCTCGATTCGCCGCGCATCACCACCCAATGCCTCGGCCCGGTTCAGTAGCAGTGAGACCCGGGGCAGATCGCCCAGTCGACGGTGTGCGCGGGCCAGCAACAGCAGCGTGTTCGGGTTCTCAAGATCACTCCGCAAAGCGGCGCGCAGCGGATTGAGTGCGGCCGAGTCGTGGCGTTTGGCAAGCAACACGCGCTGCGCGATTGCCGATACAGGATCGCCAGTGGATCCCAAAACACCACCAGCGGTACGATGACTGCCGACAGCAGAAGCACTCGCAAGACATGATGGAGGCGAGAACGCGGCCGATTCCGCACCCCGCGCTGGGCGGAAGATGCATCGGCCTGTTCGGAGGACCCTGGTGGCACTTCAAGCGGTTCGTTCGACACCGAGATACCCACCTGATGACTGTTCGGTCAGCATTTGTTGGTCAAAGCCGCAAGTCTGTCAGACAACGAATCCACGACGCCGACCATGGCCGCCGAATTCGCCCAAATCTGCCGCCGTTTCACCCGCTAAGAACTCGTCCGGCAATAAGTTACCGTATTTATCGCCCCTCACCCCCGCTATTCCCGCTCCGCGGGGGTGGAGAGGGAAGCGGAACCGGTAACTTGTTGCCGGACGAGTCCTAACTGCCCGAGTTGGGTGATTTCGGCGACGTCGAGGTCGGCTCAGGGGCTTTGGCCGCGGAGCATCACACGCTCGATGTAATCAATGATAGTTTTGCCGAGCGAGAGCGGCAATGGCGCAAGAGCCTCATATTGGGCACTACGACGTTCACGACTATAATGCAACGTGAGAGGTCCGCTCAATGATGAAACAGCACGCAGTGGAATCGCCGTCTGTGCGCCTCGACCGTAGCCGTGTCCTCGCGGCAGGCCTTGTGCTGCTTCTTCTCTTGTCCGCGACCGGCGCAGTCCTCTTCAAGTGGTTACGGGCCCCGTCGGAAATCGAGCGGATATACGACGCCGGCATCGAAGCCATGCGTCACTCAGATCTGGGAACGGTGCAAGTGGCAGCCGAAGCACTCGAGGGGCTGGAAGGTGCCCAGGGGCAAATACATGTGCTCAAAGGGTTCATTCACCTGCGCAGCGGACAATTGAAGGAAGCGGTGGCCGAGCTGCAACAAGCTCTCGAGCACGCGCAGACCGCACCCATGGCCAACATGCTGGCGGGCGAAGCCCTCTATCGCAATCGACAGTTTCAAGCCGCGATCGGGGCGCTCTCAACGGCCATACAACAAGATAGCTCGTTGGTCGATGCGCACCGGCGACTGGCAGCCGTGCTCTACGACATCGGTGCCACCGAAGAGGCTGTCGCACAACTGCGGATCGTTTCGCGGCAGGCGCCGGACGATCCGCGCCCGCACCGCCTGTTGGGCCTGATTCATAAGGATATGGAAGCTTACGCAACAGCGATCCAGGAGTACCGCGAAGCGCTGCAGCGAGACCCTAACCTGCCACAGCGGGAAGAGGTGCTCATTGAGTTGGCGACGTGCCTGCTGAATACACGGAGTTTCGAGGAACTGGACGAAATAGTAGCCCAATGTCCCGTGTCGGCGGATGTACTGGTTCTGCAGGCTGAGGCAGAGTCTGAGCAGGGCAATGCCACAGCCGCCGCTGCGTTTGTCGCGGAGGCCTTGCGTCTTGCGCCGGACCATCTCGAGGCACTGTTAGTGAAGGGAACCATCGAACTCTCACAAGGATCTGTCGAAGAGGCGGCCACGACACTCGCTCGGGCCGCGGAGCTGTATCCCGCGGATTATCGCGTCCACTATAAGCTATCCCAAGCCTGCACTCGACTGGGCAGGATCGAGCAAGCCCGGGCGCATTCCGAGGAGGCGGAACGATACCGCAACCTGCGGAGCCACTTTGCGGATTTGCACGCGAAAGCCTCAGTCGATACCAATGACGCGGAGCTCCGTTATCAACTTGGCGTGACGGCTCGGGAGCTGCAGCGGGAGGATCTGGCAGGTTCCTGGTTCGCTGCGGCCGTGGCACTGGATCCGGATCATGTTGCCGCCCGTGAAGCGTTGCGAGTCGGACCGCCCGCAGCAACCGGAAAAGATGTGACAGACCAGGCAACTGGCGAGAAAAAAGATTAGCCGGGCCTTGCGGGCCAGCGCGTCTGTACCGCCTGCCGGCGCGTGGAACGACAGGTCAGGGGAGATCGGCGGGGGCTGGCGCCTCGGTTTCCTGGCGACGTTGCCGCGGCAGCGAAGTCCTATTCAGGATCGCGATGACATGGCGGAGGCGCATTCGTCGCCATCCAGCTGGCCGGACATCAGCAGGAACGCGATGTCGATGTCCTGTTCTTCGTTGTGGACGAGTGAGCGATCCTTCAGATCCAAAGCGCCAGTGAACTCGCAGCCAATGCGAAAGAAGGTGTAGCCGCAGCGATCCGACTGCTTTGAATGAACGATTCTCGCCGTGAGGTAAACGCGGTCCGAGTCTTCGCCTAGCGCGACGACGAGCTCCTCGCTTTCAGGCAACGTCGGTCTGTAGAACGCGAAACCGGTGCGGGAGATGTCGAGGCAGCGGATGCTTTCGAAACTGTCGGGAGCCGGCAATTCGCCGTCGACGATCTCGGCGATATGCTGCACGACATTGTACGGGTACCGTGGCGCTCTTCGCTTCTCATGGAACGGATCGTCCGTGAGGTCCGGATCGTAGTCTGCCATCCAAGGGGTCCTTTTTCGAATTTGCGGATTGAAACAAATCGCGACCCTGTGGAGCCTCCGCGTCCCCCCGTGGAGACCCCCCTGTGGAGCCCCCGCGCCCCCGTGTCTTGAATCCTCCGTGTCCTGAATCGTAGGACGGGATTAAGGCGTGTCAAATCGCAGCTTGACTGCGGTGACCACTTCCTCATCCCGTTGTCGGCGCGTAGCAACGAGGGCTGGGAAAGACCCCCAGGATCCATGTGATCAGCACTCAATTGGGAGGGTATAGCCTAAAAAGACTCATGGACGTCTGTTTCGGCAAACGGTAGCTCGACAGCGTCCACAGCCGTTGCCAGGTGTCGGCTGACGCCGCATTCCAATTCTTGGCGCAACCTTGTCTGCACGCTGGCATGCGTTGCCACCAGGTACGCGTCGAAATCATCGCCGCGGCGATGGCGTCCAGATTCTCTAACCCCTCACCCTACCCTCTCCCCACAGGGGCGAGGGTACAAGGTGAAGTTATTTTTCCCTGATTCCTAAGAACGGGGCGCAGGGTTCCTTACTTGTCAAGTTCTTCTGCCTGCGGAGGCGGCCACAAATCGGTTTCATCCAATGCATCGTCATCGGGGCGGGAAACGCTGTGTCGTTTGGCGAGTTCCCACCCGGAGAGTGTCGCACCAGGCGTGTCGCCGCCAGGAATCACAAGGGAGCGACGCCAGTATCGATCTGCTTCGGCTGTTTTCCCGAGTCGGTCCAGCTCCTTTCCGACGTAATAGGCATAGGCGCCTCGCGTGGTCGGATCCAGCTCACACAGTAGACTGTCAATCCTCTCCAGGCGTTCCTGGGAGGCGTCGCCGGTTCTGAACAGTCCCACAATCGCCATGCCGGCTGCCATTGAATGTTCCGTGGCATCTGAAGCGTTGACGAAATGATGCACGATCTGTACAAACTGCTCTTCCTCCAATAGATATGCGAGAGCGGACCACGAGAGATCGGTGGGGACTCCCTCCTCGGTTTCCTGGCGAAGCTGCCGCGCCAGCGACATGGGTAGCGGCGAGAACATTTCAGATGAGTCCCTATCGCCGAACCACCCACTGAATCCGCCTGACTTCGGAGCGTTTTCGGCCATCAGCTGCCGCGTCGCCTCGGGCACATACGGCAACTTGCCGAGGTTTTCCGGAACAAATCGGCCAAACATGAGCGGTCCCCAGGCGGCTCCGGAACGTTTTAACCCCAGAAGCCGTCCATACATTACCAAATCGGCGTACACACCGTAGGCCGTGGGATCGACCTGCGTGATTTCTTCCGCCAAATCGTACATCCACCGGGAAATGCCATACGAGCTGGCGAGTTCGAATTGCAGCCGCAACGCCCACGGCTTGAGAGCGTCACGGTGCTCGCCAACTTCTTTTAGTGCCACACGATCGAACATGCAGTAAGGCTTGATCAGCTCGGACCAGGATGGTTCGGCCTTGTTGACGTTGGCGGTGTCTTGCGAAATCTCTACCTCTTGTTGCGGCTGTTGAAGCTCTTCGAGATCTGTCAGGGCGTGGTGGAGCGCGCCGCCCAATGCCCACGCATATGCACGATGCCACAAAGCCGAATTACGATCCGGGCTGGATGCCACCATTCGCTGGGCGTACAGCCAGGAACGAGCGGTAAACACTTCGGTAGCGGAGGTCCAATGGTGATTCGTCAGCAGCGTCAGGTTCGCGTAGCCTCGGACCAATACACCGAGCCACTCGGGCGTTTCACCATGTGCGGAAATCGCCTGATGGGCGGCCCGTACCGCGCCGTACTGGGCGATGAAATCCACCTGCCTCAACAGCTGTTCAATCTCTTCGCCGGGGGGTTGTGATTCCTGTGATTGCGGCTTATCACCCTGCAAACCGGACGCCCGAAGAGCGTCGCGAAACGCGCCGCGCGAGTCCGCTTCGAGTTTGGGGATCATGTCGGCATACATCAAACTTCCATTTGCGGCATAATCGTAGGTTTTCTCCCAGGCTTGATCGGCCGCCGCGTAAGGAATCAGTTTCACGTTCCATTTGCCGCGCAGGTCCGCCCGCTCCATAGGCATCACATGGACAACCTGAGCATTCTTAGGCTCCGTTTCCTTGAGTGTCTCGTCGCAGGTCGCCAACCCCAGTTCATCACGGGCTGCCAGGAGGATGGCCTGCCGGACTATCTCTCTCCCTAATCGGTATGCGATGCCTTTGTCCACCTCCTTCTCATAAGGCAAAAACTCCGTGTGCAGACTGAGCATTTGAGGTCTGGATTCGGTCTCTGTTCTCGACGGCGTTTCACTCGCCCGACTGGCGACACGGCAGACAATGCCCAGGCCGCAAGTCACAAACACCGCCGCAACCAAGTGTTGACGAACCATGACGAACCTCCGTTCACGGTCGCGATGCGATTCGACCCCGCGGCCACAGCAAGCCGCGAACGCTACTCCCGATTGTAGTGGCACTTCCAGTGACGAACAAGTTTGCCGCCAGTAGCGATCCACGCACTTGGCCAGCGGGGAAAACACCACGTATCAATGTGATGATCTACGCGTTATCTGGAGCTGCGGAATCACGATGAACATGCGGCCGCGCAGCCAACCGCCGCCCGGCGGCGACCCGTAAGATTCGGTAAAACCTTTAAGGATTCGCGGTACCCAAACGATGGATCGAACCGTAGAATGGGGTCGTCCGACGCACTGCTTTTCCTCCTTGTGTTTGATCGTCCGCGCCGTCATGGCCCGTCTCGAGACGATCCCGCACAGGACGTCGAGTCTTACTGGACGATCACATCCGGCCGGCTGATCGCCCAGTCCCATCTGAACAGTCGTTGATGAACTCTGACCGTCGAGCTGGTCACGCAAATAGGATTGAACTCAACATGACTCAGCTGCGCCGGACTCGCAGAGATCTCAGCTGCATCGTGCTGCTGTGGCTGGCGTTTTCATCGCCGTTGTCAGCGGACCCGATCACCGATCATTTTCCGGAGGCGGCGCAATCGGGCTGCATGGCGTGCCACACGGGAATTGAGTTGATTCGCGAGCCCGATTCGCAAATGATGCAGCAGATTATGACTCAGGGTCAGGCTCAGGGCGACCCTGCCGGGTGCATCGTCTGTCATGGCGGCGATCCGAAGGAAACGCAGGACAAGATTATCGCTCACGGTGGGGAGTCGAGGGACAACTTCTTTCCAGCCCCGGGCAGCCCTTGGATCAATGAGCAGACTTGTGGTCAGTGCCATCCTACGCACGTGGCCGTGCAGTGGACCAGCCTGATGATGACCGAGGCGGGCAAAATCCAGGGTGTCTGCTGGTCGTTCGGGTCGCTCACTGGCTACCAGCACCGCTGGGCCAACTACGCCGTGCAAAACCCGCAGGACCCCGGCGATCGCCTTGGCACGCCCCTCTATCGGGAATACATGCGAAAGCTGAAACAGACGGAGCCCAACGTGTTTGTCGATGCCCACGAACCGTTGCCCGAAGCGCTCAAAGTCGACGAACTGGATCGGCTGCACCAAGACACAACGCTGGCCGCGTTCACCTATATACGGCAGGAATGCCAGAGGTGTCATCACGCTGTGAAGGGTCGTCAGGCGCGAGGGGACTACCGCGGTATCGGCTGCTCGTCGTGCCACACTCCCTACAGCAACGAGGGTTTCTACGAGGGAGGAGATCCCTCGATCGATCGGGCCGCAACCGGGCACATGCTGGTCCACTCGATCCAGGGCACGCGTGAGGCCAAGGTCACCGTGCACGACACCACTTACAGCGGCATCCCGGTGGAGACCTGCACCACCTGCCACGACCGCGGCAAGCGGATTGGAGTTTCGTTTCAGGGGCTGATGGAAACGCCCTATCATTCTCCCTACGCCGCGGATGGCGGCCCGCAGCCCGCGCTGCACACCAAACACTACATCGCCATGGAACAGGACGTCCATTATGTAAAAGGCATGACGTGTCAGGACTGCCACGTCTCCTTGGACGTCCACAGCGACGGATTTCTGGCAGCTGCGAATCTCGCCTCGGTGCAGATCGAGTGTGCGGACTGCCACGGCACCCCGGCAAAATACCCCTGGGAACTGCCGCTCGGATTCATGGACGAATTCGCTATGGAAACCGCAACGGGCGAGGCTCGCGGCGTGTTGCCCCAGCAACTGGAACATACGCGCAGGGACAACTGTTCGACGCCCAAGATGGATTCCTGATGACGGCGCGGGGCAACCCGTACGAAAACGTCGTGCGCGACGGCGATGAGATTATCGTCCACACGGCGGCCGGCGAAGACTTGCGGATGAAGCCGCTCAAGAAGCTGTTCCAGGAGGATGCGGTCAGCGAGCGCGGGGTCGTGGCGATGAAGGGTATCGCCAGCCACCTGAATCGCATGGAGTGCTACACGTGTCACGCGAGTTGGACTCCGCAGTGTTACGGCTGCCACGTGAAGATCGACTACTCACAGAAAGACAAGTGCCCGGAGTGCAACGACTCGCAACGCGCCTTCGACTGGGTCGCGGCGGGGCGCAAACATCAGGATGAGAAGCACGCCGCCGATCGCGGCGAAGAGGGCTACGATACCATCGTTCCGGGGAAGGTGACCGAACAGCGTTCCTATTTGCGTTGGGAAGAGCCGATGCTTGGCATCAACGGCGAAGGCCGCGTCTCGCCGCTCGCGCCCGGTTGTCAGCCCTCGGTGACGATCCTCGGTGAAGATGGCAAGCCGATCTTGCTCAACCACATCTACAAGACCGCCCCAGGTTTGGAGGGTGGCGGCGACGAGGGGCAGTTGGCGATCGACATGAGCCCTACGCAGCCACATACGACCACCAAGAACGCCAGGACCTGTGAGTCGTGTCACGCTTCGCAAAAGGCGCTCGGGCTGGGCATCGACGGCACTCGACCGTGGAACGAACAGCACACCGTCGATCTGGAAACCGTGGACGGCAAGATTCTGTCCGAACAGGCGCAGCCGCAGATGGAGCCTGTGGAGAATCTGGATCACGATTGGTCCAGGATTGTGGACGAGGAGGGCAAACAATTGGCGACAGTCGGGCATCATTTTCAGTTGTCTCGGGCCTTCACCAAAGAAGAGCAACAGCACATCAGCCGAGAGGGGACCTGCCTGGCCTGCCATCAGGATATTCCCACAGAGTCGCTGGCGGTGAGCTTTTTGCATCACGTCGCGCAGTACACGGGGCAATTGCCCAAAACCAATCAGCAACACAGCAGCCTGATACACAAGATCCTGCTGATGAGCGCCTGGGTCCAATTTGGATTTGCCGTGAGTATTCCCCTCATCACTCTCTCGGGCATCTGGTATTGGAGACGTCGCCGTCGTCAGCGTTCCGAGTGCCAGACACTCAGCAATTCTTAACCCAAAGCACTCCCAGCGGCCGCGCTGATCGAACGGCAGCGGGAATGGCCTTTTGGGCCTTGACTGGGTCCTGGCTGCTGAAATAATGCAGATCGCTGATTATCGCTTGAACTCGACGGAGAACAATGATGCAGATCCTGAAATGCTTACTCCTTGCTTTGTTCGTGGCTCTGTTCGCGTCGGAGACGTCTACGGCCACCGTCATCGAGGAAATACTGGTGCCCCCCTCCAGCCCGGGAAACGCCTTTTCGGGCACGTTTCTCATCACGCCATCTGAATCAACCTGGGCGTTTGGTGTCGGCAACGACGCGATTCAAGATACCTCTATTTCCGGTATTGCTTCGATCGATGGATTGGAGGCGAACGACCATTGGATTTCGACTCTGATTTCGAAAGACAGCTGGAACAGCGGTTATAATTTCGATTCGATTCGACCCATCGGTGCCACTCCTCCCTCGTCATTTTCCATGGATACAACCGCTGTCTCCTGGCAATGGGGTAGCAGCACCTATGTGGCCTTTTACTGGTTGTCAGAAGCTGGCAGCAATTCCAGCAATCCGCTCGCCGTTCTGCAAGCAGGCACAGAGTACGACGCCTTCAAGTTCTTCACCTCGGGACCTAACTCCCCCTTCGCCACATTCGGCGCAGCAGACGGTGGAAGCATCCTGACCGGCGAGACGATCGTGACTGTCGTCCCCGAACCTTCCAGCTTTGTCCTGGCTGGCCTCGCCCTCCTCGGCCTCGTTGCCTGCGGCTACCAACGCCGCAGATCATAAGAGACAAAGCCTGCGCCTTGCTTGCTGCTACCCCCGAGGTGCCTCGGCTTGCGGTGCCGTTTATAATGGCGCGGACGTCATTTCTGTCCAGGTTGTTCGTGGAGTCGAATAATGCACACCGATGTGCTGTTCGGAGATCAGCGTTTTAGCCAGTCATCGCAGTTAGGACTCGTCCGGAAATAAGTTACCGGTTCCGCTTCCCTCTCCACCGCCCCGCGGAGCGGGAATAGCGGGGGAGAGGGTAGGGTGAGGGGCGATAAATACGGTAACCTATTTCCGGACGAGTTCTTCGTTAACAAACGTGACTGCCACCACCACAAGGCTGGTGGCGTGCACCGCCAGTCTGACGCCTGTTCTTTGGTTGTGGCCGCAGGCCACGATAAGGGAGTTGCTCATGACACGCTCAAAGCCTCATCAGCGGTTTCACCATGTCGCGTGCCGATGTTTGTTGCTGGTCGGGATCCTCGGACTCGCGCCGATCGCCCGTGGACAGGAGCGGGAAGTCGTCGTGGAAAAGAACGTGATGGTTCCCATGCGCGATGGAGCAAGACTGGCGACTGACCTATATCGCCCGGCGGTCGGCGAGCGTCCATTGGAGGGACAGTTCCCGGTCATCCTGACCCGAACACCTTACAACAAGGACGGTAACCGGCAGACGGGCGAGTACTTCGCGAAGCGTGGATATGTGTTCGTTGCGCAGGACACGCGCGGACGTTACGGCTCGGAAGGTATCTGGCACTGGTTGACCGACGACGGTCCAGATGGCGCGGATGCAGCGGAGTGGATCGCGGCACAGGCGTGGTCGAACGGCACCATTGGCATGCTCGGAACGTCGTACGTGGGTGGCACGCAGCACGCACTGGCAATGGAAGGTTCACCGCATCTGAAGACAACCATCCCTGTCGATGCCGTCTGCAATATGGGCTACGCCAGCATGCGAAATGGCGGAGCGTTCGAACTGCGGTTTTGGAACTGGATCATGTTAAATGCGGGCCAGGGAAGCCGCGCCGCGAGAGACCCCGCGACGCAGAAGGTGCTCAAGCAAATGGCGGAGAACCGCCTGCAATACGTGAAGTTGCTGCCATTGCGACGGGGAACAACACCATTGAAACTCGCCCCAGAATTCGAGGACTGGCTGGTCAACGCGATGGAGCACGGCGCGAACGACGAATTCTGGAAGCAGAACAACATCATCGATTACCCACAGCAACATCAGGACATTCCCGTTTATCTGGTGGGCGGCTGGTACGATTCGTGGGCCAGCAATACCACCGCGACGTACCGAGCATTAAGCCAGCGGTTGAGCAGCGACGTTTACCTGATCATGGGGCCGTGGATACACGGGCAGCAGGGCTCGTTTGAGCACGGCCAGGTGAGTTTCGGCGAGGAGGCGGCGATTGATGATCCGCTGGCGTGGCGGTTGGCCTGGTATGACCGTTGGCTCAAAGGTAACACGAGCGTCATCGGTCAGGTGGAACCGTTTCGGACGAAGGTGCGGGTCTTCGTCATGGGTACCGGCGATGGGCACAAGACAGAGCAAGGCTTGCTGTTTCATGGCGGCTACTGGCGCGACGAGCACCAATGGCCGCTGGCCCGCACTCAGTCGACCAATTGGTACCTGCACGCCGACGGACACCTCTCGACCGAATTGCCGAGTGAAGACGGCGGATCGACCAGCTTTGAGTTCGATCCACGCGATCCGGTGCCGACGATCGGTGGGAACATCTCTTCCGGCAACGATATCCTGGTGCAGGGAGCGTGGGACCAGCGGGGTAACGAGCAGATCTGGAATTGGCCCCAGCCGATTCCTTTGTCAGCTCGCAACGACGTGGTCGTGTTTCAGAGCCAGCCGCTTGCGGAGGATCTCGAGGTCACTGGGGAATTGGCAGTCGACCTGTGGGTGTCGTCCACGGCGTGCGACACGGACTTCACGGCCAAACTGATCGACGTTTATCCACCCGGCGCTGATTTTCCCGGCGGATTCGACCTGAACATCGCGGATGGAATCACCCGCACGCGGTTTCGCGAGTCGCTGAAAGAGGAACGTCTGATGGTTCCGGGCGAAGTCTACCAAGTCACGGTACGGATGTACCCCACCTCGAACGTCTTCAAAAAAGGCCACCGCGTCCGGGTCGACGTATCGAGCAGCAACTTCCCCCGGTTCGACGTGAATCCCAACACGGGCGAACCGCTCAATCGAAATCGTCGCGTACTGACGGCCGTCAACACGATCCATCATGCGGCAGGTCGGCCGTCGCGAATTGTCTTGCCGGTGATTCCACATTAGTGTTAAGGATCGGCGAGACAATTCACCTTGATCCTCTCCCCCGCTTTTCGCTTCGCGGCGGGGGAGAAGAGACAATACGACCGTTATGGCTCCGTCGATCCTAAGCGGAGGTTATTCGAGCTTCGCAAGCTCTCCGGCGAGATCCTCGAGCAAGTCGTCCACTAGATCCTCACGCTCGGGCCACTGCGCGAATGAAAAATCTCCCGGCGACCCGAGACCGTCGAGTTTCTTCGGACCGTTCGCTGGCAAGACATGCTGTACCCACTGGTGCAGCGATTCTACTCGTCCCGCTGCCGAGAGTGCATCGGATTTCACATTGATAATCGACGTGGTCAGTTCGTTCAGTGATTCCAGTGACGTCTTCGTAGTCAGTGTGCCCCAGCCTTGGCTCAACGATGAACCGCCAGCGACAGCACCAAGTCGTTCAATGCGGATAGCGTCGGCGTTCAAGCGACCATCCGCGTTATCGGCCAATTGCACCACCAGCGTTCCATTGCTGATATCGTACGAACTGCCCAGGTCGTCCCAGTAGACGCCAGCGTAAAGCAACTGGCTGGGCGCCTGGCGCTGGTTGACCGTGACGGTTCCCAAGCTCGTCGAGTCGTCCAGAATCGTAAACGGCGCATTGGTGGCCCGGTTTGTGTAGGTGGTCCATGTCGCCGAAACGCGATATTCACCCGGCAGCAGATTCGAAAACGTCCAAGTCGCGACGTCCGCTCCCGTGCCGGCCACGCTTTCGTGGATATCAGAAAGATAACCCTGCCCGGTCCAACGTCGCCACTCACCAACCGTGCTGAAACCGGTATCGCCGTTATCAACGATCACGACCGGCGGGGGAGTCAATACGGTGCCTTGAACGGTGAAATCGAAGGGACTCTCATCGGCATCGTCACTGCCAAACGAGACGGTGCCGCTCGACGTCCCCGTATCCGTGGCATCCAGCTGCAGCACAAACGTGGTACTTTGATCGGTGTCCAAGGTCGTTGTGCCGAAGCTCGAGACGACACTAAAGCCCGTCGGCACACTGATCGGCTCACTCAGGTTCAGCACGGCACCGCCGAGGTTGGTCACGGTGAAGGTCATGCCTGCCGGCGCTCCCAGTGACGTGGTACCGAAATTCACGACGCTCGTACCGTCAACAAGACTCGATTGCGCCCTGCGAGACCTGTATTTCCGGAACTGGATCAAGCCGCTGTAGCCGGATGGCGTCCGCATTCAAACGACCATCGGCAAAATCGTTCAATTGCACGGTCAGCGTGTTGCTCGTAATCTCGTGCACGCCGCCCAGATACTGCCAGTTGGCTCCCGCATCAGAGAACCCACTGGGTGCCAACTTCTGGTTGACGTAGATGGTCGTCAAAAACGTTGTGTCGTCGAGAATCGTAAACGGCGCGTTCGTCGCCCGGTTGAAATAGTGCTTCCACGTGGCCGCTACACGGTAGTCGCCTGGCATCAGTCCGGAGAACGTCCAACTGGCGACATCGGTCCCTGTGCCAGCGGCACTCTCGTGGATGTCGTACTCATAACCTTGGCCGGTCCACCGCGTCCACTCGCCCACGGTGGCGAATTCGACGTCCCCATCGTCAATGATCTGCACGGCAGGAGGAATACTGACCGTACCGCTGAGCGAAAAGTTGAACGGATTCTCGTCCGGATCATTGTTTCCGAAAGTGATGTCACCGTTCGTCGTACCACTCGCGGGCGCCTCAAAACGGATGGCAAACGAAGTGGTCTCACCCGGCTGCAGGGTTGTGGTCCCGAAGCTGGTCACGAGACTGAACCCGGCGGAGACCGTGATGGGTTCGTCCAGCACGAGTTCCTGCGTGCCGACATTTTCAACCGTAATCGACCTGGTCACGGGGACGCCCGGCGGAGTATTGCCGAAATCGAACGTACTTACGCCATCGGCCAGGTTCATACTTCCTACCGAAACCTGGATCTCAGGTGCCTCCGGCGCGCGTTCGATGCGGATCGCGTCGGCATTCAGGCGACCGTCAGCTAGATTGCGGAGGCGGACGACAAGACTGCCATGGTTGACCAGGATCGAGCCACCGAGCATCTCCCAGTTCGCTCCGGCGTCGGAGAAGTCGTTGGGAGCAGTTTGCTGGTTCACGAGAACGTTTTCACGAGTGACGGTGTCATCGAGGATTTCGAACGGCGCATTGGTGGCCCGATTGGAATGTGTCGTCCAGGTCGCGGCGACGCGATAGTATCCTGGAAGCAAGTTGGCGAATGTCCAGCTGGCCACATTCGCGCCTGAGCCAGGCAAGCTCTCGTGAATGTCATTCTCGTAACCTTGGCCTGTCCAGCGCGACCACGCCCCGATCGTATCGAACGTGGCATCGCCATTGTCGATGATTTGCACGGCCGGTGGATCTGCACCGTGCCCTGCACGGTAAAGTTGAATGGAGCCTCATCAGCGTCGTTGTTTCCGAACGACAGTTCACCACTGTAGCTGCCAGAAGATGCCGCATCCAATTCGAATGGTGAACGTCGTTGTCTCGTCCGTGGCCAGCGTCGTCGATCCAAAGCTGGAGACGAGCGAGAATCCGCTTGGCACACTGATGGGCTCATCCAGCGTCAAGGGACTGCCGCCCAGGTTTCGCACCGTAAAAGTGTAGCTCAGCGGCACGCCCGTCGTGGCTGTGCCAAAATCGAACACGCCAGTATCGTCGGACAATGTTCGCGTCCTGTCTGGCGCACTTCCACTTCCGGCACCATCGTCAATGCGTTCCATGCGGATTGCGTCGGCGTTCAGTCTTCCGTTCGCGTCGTCACTCAGTTGTACCGCGAGCGTGTTGCTGGCGATCGTGTACGGCACCGTTCAGATACTGCCACGTAGCTCCCGCCTCGTTCAGACCAGAGGGCGTGAGTTGCTGATTGACCGCAACGGTCCCCAGTGATGATATCGTCGTCAAAGACCGTGAACGGAGCATTCGTCGCTCGATTGGTATAACTGGTCCACGTCGCGGCGACTCGGTAAGAGCCCGGCAGAAGACGGTCGAAGGTCCAACTGGCCGTGTCGGCACCTGCTGCCCGGAAAGCTCTCGTGGATATCGCTTTGAAATCCCTGGCCCGTCCACGCTTTCCACTCACCAACCGACGCGAAGGCGTGGTCGCCGTTATCGACGATCTGCACCGCCGGAGGGATGGCCACCGTTCCGTTGACCGTGAAGTTGAATGGATTTTCATCTGGGTCATCGTTGCCGAAACTCACCTCGCCCGTATAAGTGCCTTCCACATCGCCGTCCAGACGCACGGTAAATGTCGTGCGTTTCTCCGACGTCCAGCGTGGTGGAGCCGAAACTGGAGTTGAGACTGAAACCGGCGGGGACCGCGATCGGCTCGACCAGGTTCAGTGGCCTGATGCCTTTGTTCTTGATCGGTAAACGTGTAATCAATCGCCAGGCCGGGCGGTGTGTTGCCGTAATGAATCACGGCCGAACCGTCGGCTATGTTTAATGTGCCTAGCAGCACCTGGATTTCCGGCGACGGTACCACCTCCACACCGACCGCGGACGCCGCGTTGAGTCGGCCACCGGTGACGGTTTTGCCGTCCATGGAACTGACGGGATCGACCGTCTGCAGCACCTGGTTGATCACTTGTGCGTAGCCCCAGTCTGGATGCAGATCGCGGACCAGCGCGATCACGCCGGTCACATGCGGCGAAGCCATCGATGTGCCGTTCGATAGCCCGTACCATACCGTTGTTCGGACCGGTGCTCAAAATGTTGACCCCGGGAGCAGCCAGATCAACGGTGGTGAGCGCCGTAATTCGAGAACAGTGGTTTGCTGTCGTTGCGGTCCACCGCCGCCACGGAGATGACATTCTCCAGATTGTAAGTTGGCCGGGTAAAACGGGCTGGAATCGGTGTTGATCCCAATCCCGAAAGATGTTGCCGTTTCCGGCCGCGGCTACAAACACATGATCGGCATCGCGCGCCGCTGCGATCGCATCGTAAAGAGACTGCGCGAAGCCGTCGGTAAAGCCCCAACTGTTGTTCGAAATTCTGCACCGTTCGCCACGGCATAGTTTAGGGCATCTAATCGCATCGTCCGTGTCTCCGTTACCTTGAGAATCGAGGAACTTCAGGGCCATGATTCTGTGCGTTCCAATTGATGCCCGTCACACCAATGCCGTTGTTTCCCACGGCAGCTATGGTCCCGGCTACGTGCGTCCCGTGATCGTGATCGTCCATGGGATCGCTGTCATGGTTGGCGAAATCATAGCCGTGTATGTCGTCCACATAACCATTGCCGTCGTCGTCTAAACCGTTGTTGGGTATCTCGCCGGGATTAACCCACATGTTGGCGGCCAAATCCGGATGCAGGTAATCGACGCCTGTGTCAATGACGGCCACAATCGTGTCCCCACTGCCAAGCACCGCGTCCCAGGCCTCCGGTGCATCGATATCGGCGTCGAAGGTGCCCCCTGATTGTCCTTCGTTGTTCAGGCCCCACAACTCATCGAATCGTGGATCATTGGGCGCGGCACTGAGTCGGACACGATAATTCGGTTCCGCGTAAAGCACTCCTTCGTGATCGCGCAACAGTTCGAGCGCGGTCTGCACGTTGACATATGCGGGCAGCGTTACCTTGTGCAGACTCGGAAGCAATTCGAACCCCGCGCCAATGTCCATGGCAAATGGAAAGGGTGTCAAACTGGGACTTCGACCGCTGTTTTCGAACCGAAAATCGTCACGGAATCGAATTCAGCAAGCTGCTCGAATCGTAATGCTGAGGATCGACGATTAGCCCGCCCGCCGGCTCGTTGTCCCCCATTGCCACGCCAGTCAGCAACCGGCGGTCTTCCAATTGTTCCGCACGGAGGCTCCGCGTCCGACGGTCTGTCGCGCGACGACCCAGCCTCCTCGATTTCTTAGATTTGCGGCGATCTGATCGGCTCGAATGCAGGTTGAACATGCTAATATTGCCCTCTTCAGTTTGCCTTGATGAAACGGTTCAGCCTCGAAGATAACCCCGTTGGAGGAGCCGATTCAAGAAGCTGAGGGAGACAACTCAGCAAATTCGCGCGAAGCGGTCACTACAACCGATACAACCGGAAAAGCGTCTGCGCGCCTCGTGAAGTGTTGGATCGGGAGGCAGACTCTTGAGCCATTCCCAAACCCTGCGGCCGCCCCTCCTGGCCACCGCCGTAACGTCTTGGCTCACGCACCGCTGGCGCGAACGTCATGCCGGGATGTTGTTTGAAACTCAACCTCGACAACCGACTGCCAAGCAACGACCAGCAGCGAAAAATGGACGTAGACTCGTGAGGCGGCGCAGTAGCAGCCGAATCGGGACAACCGGCAAGACCACCGACACAAGGTCGGTGGGGTACTTAGTTGTTAAACCCGGAACTGCCCGCCACCGGCCTTGTGTCGGTGGAAGGCCCGTTTGGAAACTACCTGGGCCCACGGAAACACTGGTCGGTCGAGCGGAGGTGGTGAATTCAATCGGCACTCAGCCGAGACCGAAACAAGCCGCGGTCTGATTCGGCCTCGGTGGCGTGCCGGCGAGTTGGAACGGTTTTTGCTCGGCCGCAGTTCGTCAACGAAGTGCCTTGTAGTTATCAAACCTGCCAACCACCGACGCGAGGTCGGTGGGGTGGCGTCGTTGTCATTGAACAAGTTTGCACGAGCTCGTTGTAGGCTCGAAAAAGCGCGTACACTGTGTGCGCATATCGCATCATGGAACTCTGACCGGCACAAATGAACTGCTGCTGATGGTTGCCACCAAACCGTTCACAATTCGGCCGATCGTGCGACACACGATATGGACGTCCATCGCCGGTTTGACGACGGTGATGGTGAGCGTCTTGTATCTGGCCCACACGCTGCACGACGGCTGGGTCCCACACGATACGGGGCAATTGGGGCACACGGCCGAACGTGTTTACGATGGCGAGATGCAACACCGCGACTTCGATGAACCGTACACGGGTGGTTTAGGTTATTTACACGCCATGGCTTTTCGTCTGCTGGGGATTCGTGCGGAATCCATGCGATGGATGTTGCTGTTCTATTTCAGTCTGTTCATCATCGCAATCTACGTCATCGCGATCCGCGTTACGTCCAACTGGGTTGCCGCGCTGGTCACCCTCTTGTGCGCGGCGCTCAGCGTACCCATTTACTCGGCCGGTCTACCATCCTGGTACAACTTGTTTTTCGCCACGTTCGGACTGTTAGCTTTGCTTCAACATCTCGACACCGGCAGACGACGCTGGCTGTTCTGGTCAGGATGTTGCGCCGGCTGCTCACTGCTAATGAAGATCACGGGCTTGTATTTTGTGGCCGTGGGGTTGCTTTACATCGCCTACCAAACGCCAGTATCAGCGGGCCGCGACAAGGATCGCTCGAACGTCTATGCGATCATCATCACAGCCGCCTGCGTGCTGCTTGCATCCGTCGGACTGTTGTTCATTCGCGGGTCCAAACCACTGGCTAACGCTCTGCATTTCACGGTTCCTCTAATGGGGATTGCCGTGTGCCTGGCTGTTCAAGCCTGGAATGAAGAGCGTACGGCACTCGTTGGGCGAATCGGCGACGTGGCGAAACGGCTGCTTCCATATTGCCTGGGAATGGCCGTTATTCTGGGACTGTTCCTGCTGCCCTACGTCATGTCCGGGTCCGTGGAAGATCTGTATCGAGGCCTGTTTGTACTGCCCGCGGCCCGGCTGAAACATGCGGCACTGGCACCACCCGACTTGAAATGGATGGGGCTATCGCTGCCGGTGCTGGGCCTGTTGCTCGCGGGTTTGGTCAAGCCAGGGAGATTACTTCAGCGACCTTTCGTGCTGCTGGCGCTGGTCATCACACTCATCGCACTGCTGCTCGCCTCCAATTCGCCTCGAGGCTACTTCTACCTGTTCCAAGCCATGCGGAATCTGATTCCACTGGTGGTCCTGGCGGGCGTCGCCAGGCTGCTGTGGTCACGAGAACTCCCCGATCGCACCGCCTTGTTTCTGATTGTGGCTGCCACTGCTCTGTGCAGCCTGGTTCAATACCCGTACGCGTACGGCACCTATTTCTTCTACACCGCTCCGTTGATGATCCTCGCCGTGCTGTACCTGGTGACCAGCCAGCCTTACGCACCCAAGCCGCTTTTCGCCGCTCTGCTTGTCTTTGCCTTGGTCGCGGCCGTGGTGCGTATCCCGCAACCCGACCCACGGCTGTTGAACGGCTTCTACATGCCCGATTTCCCCACCGCCGCGATGAACGTGTCTCGCTGTCACTTGCGTGTTTATCGTGAAGACGCCCGGGTATACGGTGATCTTGTTGAGCTGATTCAGGAGCTCACGCCTGATGGGGGATACATCTACGCGGCACCCGATTGTCCCGAGGTCTATTTTCTTTCGGAGAGGAAAAACCCTACTCGTACTTTCTACGACTTGTTTCAACAGAGCGACGGAAACCGCTGTCAGTTGCTGCTCGACATGCTGCGACGCCGGCAGATCAAAGTTGTCGTAGTCAATCACCACCCGCCCTTTTCACCGGAGCTGACAGACGAGACGCTTGCGGCCTTGTCCAGGATGTACGCCAATCACAAAGTCGTCCGGGGATCGCTAGAGCCAGGCAGACCGGCGACGCGGTTGTTCACGGTCTTCTGGCAAGCGACGTCGCGCAATGGTCACCGGCTGTTTGTCACTCACACGTCTGGGGACTGAGTCCCTTTTGATCAGTTGTGACGGTTCTGGTCGTTGGGGCGGAAATGCCGAACGGATCGGTTGGCACGAGAGTGGGTTGCGTTTTGGGTGAGCTATAGTTTTTTGGGCTGGCCTCTTCTGGCTTGGTCATAGTGCGCGCCAAAGGCGGCTCGGGCATCCGCCGGAAAGGGACCGTCGGGTGGCAATTGAGCTGAACGTGTGTGAAGCCAGTTCGGCGAAGGACCCGAACGAGCCGGACCAGCGACGAAGAGCTTCAACAAGTAGCAACAAAGCAGCCGCGCGGATGGTTGCAGCCAAACTCGGAAGATGAAGGTGGCACGTGGGCCAATTCTACGGTGTGTCGAGCCTGACGCGTTTCCCCGCCGTTTATCGGCTGTGGCAAGCACCTTTTGTCCGGGACAAACTCGCGCCAATGACACGTCGCAATGAGATTGCCTCAGCGCACCGCGTGCTCGACGTCGGCTGCGGGCCGGGCACGAATGCGCCCGAGTTCACACACGCGGAATATGTGGGAATTGATCTCAGCGAATCGTACATTCAAACAGCTCGCCGCCGGCACGGCGGAACGTTTCTCGTCGCCGACGTGCGAACGTATCAACCTGCCGCCAATGATCGCTTTGACTTCGTCTTGGTGAACAGCCTGTTGCACCACCTGGACACTCCGGCGGTGAAACGCATTTTGCAGAGTGTGCACGGCCAACTGACTGATGACGGACACGTGCACATTCTGGAACTTGTCTTGCCTCGTCGAACCTCGATTGCGCGGCTGTTAGCCCTGGCCGATCGGGGGGACTATCCGCGACCTTGGGAAGCGTGGCGGGACCTGTTCGGCGAAGTCTTCGAAGAGGTCGTCTTTGAGCCATACGTTGTCGGTCGCTGCGGCGTGGCGTTGTGGGAAATGGTTTACTTCAAGGGTAGAAGACGAAGATGAAACGCGCTCCCAAAATCTCGGTCGCCGTCCCGATCTTCAATGAGGAATCAGTCCTGCCGGAGCTCTATCGGCGTCTGGAATCCGTGTTGCGCGACCTGCCCGGTGGCCCCCACGAAGTGGTCTTCGTTGACGATGGCAGCTCGGATGGTACCAGGGAGATCCTGGAGACGCTGGCAGATATCAACCCGCAGGTCACGGTTGTCGAGCTGTCGCGCAACTTCGGGCATCAGGCGGCCTTGTCCGCCGCGCTGGATTTCGTCACCGGTGATGTGGTCGTGGCGATGGACGGGGACCTGCAGGATACGCCCGAAACCATCCCACGGTTCCTCGAACAATACGACCAGGGGGCCGACGTTGTCTACGCCGTTCGCCAGGACCGCAAAGAGAACTGGCTGCTGCGCTTCTGCTACGACAACTTCTACCGAGTGATTACGGCTCTGGCGGATATCCATCTGCCGATGGGCGCTGGGGATTTCGGGCTCATGTCGCGACGCGTGGTCGATGTCTTGCGGCAATCGGAAGAAAGGCACCGATACCTGCGGGGCCTGAGAACCTGGGCCGGGTACCGACAAGTTGGAATTGCGGTGGAACGCGCACGTCGCCATTCGGGGAAGTCCAAATACAGTTTCCGCAAGTTGCTGAAACTGGCGTTCGATGGCATTTTCTCCTTTTCCGTCGTGCCGCTGCGAGCCGCCACATTCCTCGGCGGGCTGGCCATCACGGCGTCTTGCTTGTTCGCCATCTACAGCCTGTTCGCCAAGTTTGTGCTGCAGCAATCACCTACTGGGTTCACCGCACTCTATATCTCCATGGCTTTTTTTGCCGGCGTGCAATTGATGTTCCTGGGAGTCATCGGCGAGTACGTCGGGCGGATCTATGAAGAGGTCAAACGACGGCCGCTTTACATCGTCGACCGGGTTCTCAACGCCTCGCGGCGAGTGACGGATGTGGTTGCACCAGCCAACCGAGTACCGCTGGCAACCGTGAAAAACGCTCCGTGTGAAACTCCATTGGCAGCCACGACGACCGCCCATGAATAGTGATTACGCAGCTCGTTACCGAACGCTCTATCAAAATCACTGGTGGTGGCGCGCGTGAGGCGGCGATCCTGCGCGTGCTCAACGCACATTGCCAGCAGGGTGGCCGTGAGCGGATTCTCGATATCGGTTGTGGTGATGGCTTGCTGTTCGACCGGCTGGCTCGCTTCGGTGACGTGCAGGGAGTCGAGGTTTGTGGAAACCTGGTCTCGCAAGATAATCCGTGGCGAAGCAAAATCTACGTTGGTCCGTTCGACGAGAGATATCAGCCCGGCGGTCGTTTCAGTTTGATTCTGATGCTCGATGTGCTGGAACACTTTGCTGATCCACTGGCTGCGCTGCGGCACGTGGATCGGCTTCTCGCACCCGAAGGCCTGGTGCTGATCCACGTTCCTGCCTTCCGCTCGTTGTGGACCTCGCATGACGATCTGAACCATCATTACACTCGGTATACGGAAGAGAGCTTGAGGCACGTGCTCTCCGAAGCATCGCTGGACGTGGCGAGCATCCAATACACGTTCTATTGGACGTGTCCGATCAAGATGGCCATCCGGATCAAAGAGCGTCTGTTTTTCTCGCTGCCCCAACAGCCACATGTTCCGTCGCCGCTGCTCAACGGCATCTGCTACTACCTTTCCCGAGCCGAACAATTTCTGTTCCGACACCGCTCACCCGGTTTTGGCAGCTCCATTCTTGCCGTGGCCAAGCACTCCACGAGCCACGAAGTCCACGTCGAACACGAAGCCCCGGGCGTCGCCCAGCAGCACGACGAACTGTGCGAGGTGTAAAGACGGGCTGCGGGCGGGTTGCCCCCCGGATCAGGACCGTTGCCCTCAACTCGCCCGCACGCGCGCAGGCGAGCTCGGGCACATCAGCATCCAGATAACGGCCTAGTTCCGTGCCAAATTGTCCGCCAAGCGGGCAACCCACCACCCAACGTCGGAACGGCCGACTCCGTGGCTCGAATCCATAATGCCACTTTCGGGGTACGCGTGAATGTGCTGCTCTGGTTCCACAATGCAATGGCGGATGCGCGGCGACCTTTTCCGCTGCGGAAACTCGCTATTGGTGCGGATTTCGTGTGACAAAGTGCGCGTGCCCGCAGCAGCGGGAGGAGTTCGAACGGGATGGCATTGCACGATCGTTACCGTCAGCAGAATCGCGAGTTTCCTGATTTTCCACCTCGTCCCACGAAGAAAAGAGCGTAAAATAGCATAAACACCGGGGCTTGATGTCAGCTTTCGGCGGTGAGAAGCGACTACTTATAGGTACAGAGTACAAATTTGAGGTGAACACTGTCTGGAGCAACGGAAGTGGCTAACAGAGCATTGATTTTCGCGACGGTTGTGTTCGGATCGCTCGCTATGGCGTGCAATTCATATGCGTCCATCCTGACGAATGGAGATTTTGAAACAACCGACGGCAGTATTGGCATTGTCGCGAACACTCCGCTGTATCTACTGGGGACACCTGGGAAGGCCAAGTGGGATGTCTATAAGAGCATCCCGGGATGGTACACCCCGGCGGGGCACGGGCCGGGCATCGAGATTCAAACGGACGGCACGGTGGTTAACGGCCATTCCTCGAACCACTACGTGGAGCTGGACAGCCACTCGGGGTCGGACACCAACAGCGCCATGGTCCAAAACGTGCTGTTCGACTTGGCGGGAACCTACTCGCTGAGCTATTATTTTCACGCTCGCACAAGCAGCGTGGGCGACAATGGAATCAACGTCTTCTTTGACGATGCGGTCGACGGCATTCTGGGGAATCTTTCCGATCTCGTAGGGGCCTCGAACATTGACGACCCCAGCTTGGGCTGGATCGAGCAGACCATCCTGTTGGAGAATGTGACGGCAGGCACTCACCAGATCAAGTTTTGGGCCACGGGCACCGACAACAGCTTGGGCGGCTTTCTCGACGACGTGTCACTGGTTCGAGTGGGGTCGATCGACCCCGTGTCGCTGACAGCTCCCGAACCCGCCGCCGTCGCGGTCTGGAGCGTGCTCTGTGTCTTCGGTCTCGCCATGATCCGTCGCCGCCGTCGAACGCGTGCGGGGATTTGAGCGATCGTATGCGATATGCGTAACAGCCCACATCGCATATGCTTCTGACCGGTCGACTGACTCAGGACCGACATGACAGCTCCATGTCGGTTAATCCGTCATCACGCACCAAAGTCAGTTCTTGAGCCTGCCACCTCATTTTGCCCGCCTTACCTCAAGGAGTGGCGTGGCCCCGTTTCGGTCGAAGCGGATACGGCTCGCTGGATGCGC
Source organism: uncultured Planctomycetota bacterium (assembly GCA_963700575.1). Taxonomy (GTDB): domain Bacteria; phylum Planctomycetota; class Planctomycetia; order Pirellulales; family Pirellulaceae; genus JAJRVM01. The sequence goes on from CAVOYC010000016.1 coordinate 136,937, forward strand.
AGCGCACAGACAGCGTACGTGCGCGGGCCGAACTGCCACTTCCAGGCGCAAGAATTTCCACGCCTGAGACACAAGGAGCCATCACCGCGTCAGTCTCAAACAGCGATCGCAACACCATGGGATTGGTCCCCGTGAAGAAGTTCCGCTGGTTGATCAATGACGAAATAGTGGCGGCCAGCTCGTGATCGGGAACTGCGGAAAGTTGCGGATACGTCACGGACGAAACCACTTCCGTAATCAAGTATCCCTGACCGCCGGGACACAGCAGTTCGATCAGCAGACGCAGATGCCGCAAACGAATCGCCTGTACCAGGCTCAGTAGTGCCCGATGATGCGCCCCCACCGCCAGGACGATTGAGTCGATCAGCTGTGTGAGCAGACCGACCGAAGCGACCACCTCGCACTCGACGGGCAAACCGGAAATCGGGACGTCGAGCGACCTGGCCAAACAGGCCTCCACCTCGCGATCTGACGGAGGATCGTGCGGAGACCAATTCCCGATTACGGACGCGACGCCCGTCACATCGACATTACCGTGCTGATGGAACTTGTCGGCATGCGCGGGCCGTTGTTGCTGCATCCCGAAATCCAACGCGGCGGCGTCAAGATCTACAAGATGGATGGCCCCAAACTTGCTGCCGAGACGGTTCAGGTCGAGGTCGTTGGAATTGCCGGCGCCCAGCAGGCAAAGGCGGTCGCCCGCGGATCGTGGTGCTGTGGTCAGAAGCTGGGTCACACGATGACGATGCGTCGCGTACAGCTCCCATCCATCGCGAGTCTGTCGGTTTCGCCCGACGTGTTCTTGGGTAATGTGATCCATTTTCAGCGATTCGCGGGGAAAACCACTGTTATTCGTGAGTTGCCAGTTACCAAGGTTATAGTAGTTTAGTTGTCGGGCGTGAGCTACGTCTCCCGCAAACAACGATCACGCGCTTGCTTTCTTCCCAGTTTACCGTCAGGGATGCGGAAGCTGCGGAAATACTGGCGTCCGGCAGTCGGGACCTACTTTTTCAGCCGCCATATGCGGCTCCGATCTTCGTCAAAAGTAGCGCTGCACCGATCTTCTCTGGCAAGAAGTGGCATGGCACCTTGCTTGCTTGATCGGATGTCGTGCCACTGCGTGCGGCCGTGCGTGTTCAATTCCGGCACACTCGTTCACAACGAGACAGCCATCCAACTCAGCGCCGCGCGAGGCACGCAGTGTGAAGCGGCTACCGGCCGTCCATCGTGGCCGTGGAAACCGTGGCCCAGCTGCGCACTGCTCAAGTCGGCTGTTCTGGTTCCATTGGGACCAGGTTCGCTGCGCCGGGATGCAGCGTTTGGAGGATCGATGGTTTGAGCAGTGGCACGGCGCCCCATCAGTTCTTCGCTCTATCCTCTGCTGCGCCATTGACGCAGCTCGTCCAGCACGCGGGCCAGATCATCTGGCAGCGGCGCGGTGAATTCCAGCGGCTGGCCGCTGGTGGGATGCGCCAAACGCAAGCGGTGCGCATGCAGTGCCTGGCGATTCAACAGCACCGTCGCGTCTTCATCCTGGCGAATTTCACCCAGTGTTATCTGGGACCGGCCACCGTAGAGTCGGTCGCAGAGCACGGGACAACCAATGTGCGTTAAATGCACACGTATCTGGTGCGTGCGTCCCGTCTTGGGGAACACGCGCAGTGACGCAAAACCAAGGAAGCGTTCCTCCACTTCATAAAACGTGGATGCGTCGCGAGTCGTAGAGTGCTGAGCGCGGATGGCCATCTTGTCACGTTGATAGGGATGGACGCCAATCGGCTGCTCGATTCGATCTCGGTCACGATCGGGTACCCCGGCCACGATCGCGACGTACTGCTTTTCGATCACCCGCGCTTCCCATTGAGCGGCCAGGGATATATGGGCGGCATCCGTCTTGGCCACGACAATCACGCCCGACGTATCGCGATCCAGGCGATGGACAATCCCCGGTTGACACGATCCACCTACCGCGCTGAGCTGCTGAAAATGATGGGCCAGCGCGTTGGCCAGCGTGCCGCCGCCGTGCCCCTTGCTGGGATGCACGACCATCCGCGGCGGCTTGTTGACGACGGCCAGAGCGTCATCCTCGTAAAGCACATCTAACGCGATCGGTTCCGCCTGGGCAGCGGCCCGCGGAAGGTCCGGCAGGACCAGTACGATGCGCTGTCCCGGATGCAAACGATGAGCCGGCTTGCGCGACGGCCATCCACTAATACGCCGCCCGCGGAAATCGCACGTCGCAGTTGCATCCGGCTGCGCTCGGGACATTTCGCAGCCAGATAGGCGTCCAAACGGGAGCCAGAATCCTCTTCGGAGACAACCAACTCGATGGAATCGGCAGAGGACATCAGCAATAAGACTCGGGTCTTGAGGCCACGTCAGAACAGGGCACTCCTACTTGTCGGCCTGCTCTGGATTTTCGACAGCCGAAGGTTCTTGCTTCGCCGTGTCTTCCTTGGGTGCGGCGCTCTCTTCCGCCGGCGCGGTACTCGCCGGCTTGCCGGGCGGTTGCTCGGCCGGAGACTCATCCAGGCTGCCAGCTGGTTCTTCCGTGCCGGCCGGTTCTTTCTTGCCAGCTGGTTCTTCGTTTATGAAGTCGTCGCTCGGCCCTCCCGGCAGGATTCCCAAGTCGCTTCCCGGCAGTCCCAAGCTTCCCCCCCCCGCACCGGTTCCCAAATCGCGGGGTGCCGGCTTCTGTCGCGAAAACCAATTGTAGAATTTCTGCGTCGACGCCAACTCGAGACGAGCCAAACGTTGCTCAGCCGCGTGGGCAATCGCCGTCTCCTTGGCAGCCGTAATCACGGCCTCATACTGCGTCTTCGCGTCATCCAGGTCACCCAGCGCTTCCAGAGTTTGCGCCAAGCCAAAATGGGCCCGGTGCGAAAGCATCGCGCTGGTCTTCTTGCTGTCGAGCACGGTCTCGTACCGCTGCTGGGCCTCTTTCAGAATCTTCGTGGCACTGTCTCGGTCCTGAAACAGTAATCGTACGCCCTGCGCAGACTGCATGTCGGCCGCCGTCTGGGCAGCCCATAATCCCGCTTGAGTGCCTTCGTAGTCGGCTGCCACGTCCCCTAATTCGCCCACGATATTGCCCGACGGATCGGTACCGGCATTCATATAGGCACGCCACGCCTGCGCAATTTCCGACTCCCTGGTCGATGCGTAGTAATACCAGGCCGCAATGATGGCTAGGCCGCCGACAACCAATAGTGTGATCATCGTCAGGTGGGGTCGAACATTCTCGATCCAGTGTCCCAATCTGTCGGCCAGTTCGTTCGTCTGCAGTTCATGCCGTCGTTTCGATTTCATAATGCCCAGTCAGGGGGTGGCTGTTTGAATCCCCAGGCAGGCTTTGGTGCACGCAATGTGTTTGGCCACGCCGTTGGGAACTCAGAGGAAGATTTGCGGATGCTTACCAGCGCGTAAGTATAGAACTGGTTTGAGAAAACCGTCAATAGCAGGGTCACGTGCTCAGGTGCATCTCGGCACGGCACGGACCGTGTCGTGGAAGCTGCCCGGTCTGGACCGCTCCGCCGAACGTTTTTCCATAGTGCACATCTTCGGCCGGCTGCCATGAGCGCATGGGGAACGGGTCCGTTGGCCAGGTGCACGTTTCTCGCCCCTTTCGTGCGGACCGATTCCTGGTACGATCTCTGGCCATGTGTGCTGCACTGAATCCTGCTCAACAGAAAGCTGTCGCCACGCTCTCCGGACCTCTTCTGGTACTGGCTGGCGCCGGCACCGGCAAGACGCGCGTGGTCACGTTTCGGATCGCCGAGTTGATTCGTCACGGGACGCGTCCCGAACGTATTTTGGCCGTGACCTTCACCAACAAAGCGGCCCACGAGATGCAGGAGCGGGTGGGAGCACTTTTGGGCCGACGCCGCAAGACCCGACCTCAAGTCTCCACTTTCCACAGTCACTGCCTGCAGATTCTGCGTCGCCACATCCGCCGCCTGGGGTATCCGGAGCGATTCGCGATCTATGATCGTGGCGACCAGGAGAGCCTGGCTCGATCTGTATTACGAGAGATTCGCATCGGCAACGAGGCCCTGCGACCGGGTGATCTGCTGTACCAGATCAGTAGCTGGAAGTCACATTGCGTGCGGCCGGGCGAGGCGACCGCCTTGGCCCAGACCGACAAAGAGCATTTGGCCGCGATGGCTTTTCGCCGCTATCAACGTGCGCTCAAGAACGCCGGGGCGGTCGATTTCGACGACATCCTACTCTGTACGGAGGAATTGTTTCAGGGTCACGCGGACGTCTTGCGGGAGGAGGCTGCCCGGTTCGACCATTTGTTGGTGGACGAGTACCAGGACACCAACGGCAGCCAGTATCGCATTGTGCGGGCACTGTCCGCCAGGCATCGGAACCTGTGCGTGGTCGGTGACGACGACCAGTCGATTTACGGTTGGCGCGGTGCCGAAGTCGAGCACATTCTGCGCTTCACACGCGACTGGCCGGACGCGACCGTGGTGCGACTCGAAATGAACTACCGCAGTACGTCCGAGATCATCGAGCACGCCAACCGGTTGATCGTATTTAACAAGACGCGGCACGACAAGGTGTTGGCGCGCGGCGCGGCCCGGCGGCGACAAGCCACGGATCATGCAATGCAAGGACGAGACGCAGGAGGCGCAGACGGTCGTGGATGAGGTGCGCCGCCAGCTGCGTCGCCCCGGCGTCGATCCAGGGGATATCGCGATTCTGTTTCGCACCAACGAACAGCCTCGCGCCTTTGAAGCCGAGCTGCGACGCGTCAAAATCCCCTACGTCCTGATTGGAGGTACCTCGTTTTTCGACCGGAAAGAGGTGCGTGATATCCTGGCCTACCTGAAGTTGCTCGTGGTACCGCGCGACGAGACATCACTGTTGCGAATCATCAATACACCACCACGTGGCATCAGCTCGAAAACTGTGGAAACCCTGATGGCCGCGGCCGTGGAGCAAGGATGCTGCGTGTGGGACATGGCTACGCGTTCCAGCCTGCCCGTGGCGCTGCCACCCAGGGCCATCGTCGCCGTAAATCAGTTCACCAACCTGCTGCGACAGTTCCGGCAACGAGCCGCCGCCAGCAAGGCACATTTGGCTGAGCTGCGCACCAGTTGATCCAGGATATTGGCTACGAGGCCGAGCTGCGCCGCATTTACGATGATCCGAACGAACAACAGTCGCGTTGGGATACCGTGCAGGAGGTAGTTAATACACTGGCGGCGTTCGAATCCAAACATCAGAAGCCCTCGCTGCTCGCTTTCCTGGATGAAGTGGCTCTGACGGGTCGCGAATTCGATCATGACAAGCAAGACGAACTTCGTCGCAGCGCCGTCTCGCTGATGACCTTGCACTGTGCCAAAGGACTGGAATTCCCACAGGTCTATATGGTCGGAATGGAAGAAGGGATATTGCCACATCATCGTAGCGTGGATTTGGATGGGACGGCGATCGATGAGGAGCGACGACTCTGTTACGTTGGTATTACGCGAGCCCAGGAGCTGCTGACGTTCTCGCTGGCCCTGACGCGCCGTAAGTGGGGCAAGCCGCGCGAGACGATGGCGAGCCGATTCTTGTACGAGATCACCGGCCAGGCGGACCGAGCGCCGCAATTGCGCCCGAAGAACTCGCGTTCCCCTGCAGCCCGCGGCAAACGCGCCGCCGGAGGGCGCGAGGCCAAGGGCTGACAACAGCGCGTCCAATGTGCGATGTAGCTTGTAGGGGCGGCCTGAGTGCTTTGTCACGCTTGAGAATTGGGGTTGGGCCGAGCGCGTGTACGACGGACGTCGTCGTCCGTCGCTGCGGTAGGGTAGCCCATTTCGACACCGCGTTCACGTCCGTCCTACACCGTTGAGAACAACGTTTCACCCCGATTCCTAGACTCGACAAAGCCACAGCCCGGTTGATTCACGTAGGGTGGGTCAAGCTCGCGCAAAATGTTGGTCGGTCTTCACCAGCCGATCAGCTCCTCAGCAACAGTCCGTGTTGGTGCGGGCAGAAAACGAGTGCGCGAAGATCCCTCAGCAGCACGGCTTGCTCGACCCACTCTACGAGTTGTGCGCATAATCCGGCCTAGCAGGTCGCTGTGAGCACTTTCCCGGCCAAGTTTCTTGTCACTGCCGGAAAATGCCCCGCTCGCAGCGACTGCGGCCAGGAATCGCCATTTGAGCATTTTCCTGTCTCAGCTAAACTACGCAGCTACATAAGCTCCCGCCAAGTGCGGCCTGTTGCCCATTATCGGGCGGTAGGCCACCAGCCGCTCCGCGACTGGCTCTGCGGGTCAGGTGCAAGGAGGTACCGATGTCGGATCAGCCCTTTCGTTTCATACACTCGGCCGATTTTCAATTGGACCAGCCGCTCTACGGCCTGACCGAGATTCCAGATCATTTGCGCGACGTATTGATTGATGGCAGCTATCGCGCGGCGCAGCGCGTGTTTGACACGGCGGTGTCGGAGAAGGTGGCGTTCATTTGCCTGTCCGGCAACTTATTGAATCTTCTGGTTCCGACCGCTCGTTCGTTGTCGTTTTTGCACGAGCAATTCGGGCGTCTCGCCGATCTGGGCATCGCGGTGTATTGGACCGGTGGTCACCAGGACGCTCCGCGGCACTGGCCGGCTGCGATCCCGCTGCCGGATTCGGTGCATCATTTCGACGCGGCGGATGTGGCGACACGAACTCACGAGGACGCATCAGGATTCGTCGTGCAGATTGTCGGCCACGGCCACGCGGACCAGTCACCGGCCGCCTTTCGGGCCACTCCGGCAAGCGGCCAGTTCACGATAGCCGTGGTCACCGGCGCGACGGACAGCCGGCTGTTGGCCGCACGCGGCGTCAACTACTGGGCCTTGGGTGGGCAAGACGATCGCAAGACCCTATTCACCGAACCCAACATCGCTCACTATCCTGGGACGCCCCAGGGGCGAAGTCCGTCGAATATCGGGCCGCACGGTTGCACGCTGGTGGAAGTGCGTTCGTTGCAGGAAGCCCGTTTGCGTTTTGTACCTTGCGATGTCGTGCGTTGGCAGCATGAACGCCTGCTGGTGTCGGCGGCGGCGACGTGGAACGATCTGCAGGAACTCCTGTCGCAGCGGGTGCAGGAGATGCGATCCCAGACTCCCACACTCCCGCTGTTTGTGCGGTGGACTATAGCTGCCGCCGACGGCGCAGTTGACGCGGATGTGGTGCGGGGCATGGCGGGGCGCGCCATGGGCTGGCTGAAGAAACAATTCGGCCATCAGGCGGAGGCGTGTTGGCCCGTCTCGGTGAGCGCGGACGTGCAGCAGCAGATACAACCGTCTTCCTATGAGGAGGACACACTGCTAGGAGACTATCTGTGCGCCGTGAGACGATTACAGGACGAGCAGCAGTTGTCGATTTTGCAGCCGTTGCGCGTGCCGGACGAACTTCGAGATGATCTGCAATGGCTTGCCGATCTTTCGGATGCCACGATGCGCACTCAGGTGTTGCGAGATGCGACCGTGTTGGGTGCCGCGTTGTTGCGAGGAGAGAAAGCGATTTAGTTGTGCTGGCCGCGATGCCATGGTATCGCGTTCCCAGGCATGATGAACGGGCAGCGCCCCGGTGCGGCGTGCTCGCACGGGGCGTTGACCGAGCGATGACGGCGACTCCGTTACAGAGGAAGCTCTCGGAAAGAAGGAAGTCCGATGAGAGTCACAGACTTGCATGTGGATGGATTCGGTGTCTGGACAGAGTTGCATTTAGGCGAGCTGTCCGACCGTGTCACGCTGGTGTTTGGCGAGAATGAAGCTGGCAAGACCACCTTGATGCAGTTCCTGCGCAGCGTCTTGTACGGTTTTTCGCCGGATCGTCGTGGGCGGTATCTGCCACCGGTGCACGGCGGGCGAGTTGGCGGCGTGCTGCAAGTTCAACACGAATCGCCAGAACCTGCTGATCCTGAGACATCTGGAGCATTTCGGCACAGCCGCTGAAAAGGAACATTTGGGGGTCCGCTCGGGGGATGGAGCGGTACTTTCGCCGGCACTGTTGGAGCAACTGCTCACCGGCGTTGACGAACCGACGTTCAACAATGTTTTCGCGGTCGGATTGCGTGAATTGCAGGAACTCGGCACGCTGGATGACACGGACGCGGCGGAACTGCTCTACAAATTGACCACCGGACTCGATCGCGTATCGCTGGTGGACGTGATGCGCGAGCTGGACGCCGAGTGTCATCGGTTGTTGGACGCGCAGGACGCCTCGAGTCAGATCGTGGACCTGCAAACCCGTCACAAGCAGCTACGACGTCGAGTGGATGACCTGTCGGCGACCGGACGAAACTGGCTGGAACTTGAATCGCGCCGCATCACGCTGACCGACGAAGCTCAGACGCTGGATCGCCAGATCGACGAGTTGAGCGACACGTTGCAGGTTGTCGAAGTGGCTCTCCAGACGCGCGACCTGTGGAGCAAACGGAGTCGACTTCAGCGACATTTGGACCGCTTGGGACCGGTCGCCGAGATCCCGGCCGACTCGGTGCAGAAGCTGGAACAGCTTGCCGAGACAGTGGAACAACGGCGACGGCAGATCGAACAGTTGAAGCGGCGACGGCGCGAGATTCGTCGCGAGGCGGCTCTGCTCCCCTTGGACGAACGGCTCTGGTCTCATGCCGTGCGCATCGAGGCCCTGGCGGAGCTGTTGCCCTGGATCGGTTCTCTTCAGACGCAGGTCGAACAACTCAGGGGTGAAGTGCAGGTACTGGCGTCTCGGCAGGGCGGCAAGGTGAGCAAACTTGACCTGAGCGAAGACATCGACACCGACCGGCTGCCGGATATCTCGCGGCGCTCACTCAGTTTGCTGCGCTCACCGGCCCGATCGGTGCGTGACGAAAGCCAGCGCCACAAACAAGCCGAGGAGGAATACGAAACGGCACGGCTCCAGTGCGACGAAATCGTCGTGAAATTGGAGTCCGCGCTGCTGGACCAAGGCCAGGAGGATCTGACAGAGGCGGTGGAGCAGGCAGGTTCACAAGTCAATCGGATGCGCCGCCGGTTGCAGCTTGAGCAGCGGCTAGAGCAGATGCAACACCAGCGGCAGGACCTCCGGAAAGACCATGGTGAGTTGCTGGAGGATCAAGTCCTCTCCCTGACCACGTTGGCCTGGCTGGGCGTGCCGTTCGTGATCGGGGTCATGTTGGTAGTGGGGGGCCTGGTCTGGTCGAGCGTGGCGTCGCTGGGCTGGCCGGTGGCGATTCTCGGTCTGGCCGGCTGGGGGGTGGCGGTGATCGCCAAGATCTCGATGGAACGTTCGGCCGCTCGTGACCTCGCTCAATGCGAGAAACAACTGGAACTGCTGGGCAAGCAGATCGAACAGGCGCAGCAAGAAGTGGCCGACCTCGACGCGTTGTTGCCCCGCGGTGGCGGATCGCTCGAAGCGCGTTTGTCGGCGGGCGAGAAAGAGCTGGCAAGCCTGGAGGATCTGTTGCCGTTGGAAGCCAGCCTACAAACGGCGCGTCAGCGCGTCCAAGCCGCTCGTCGACGCCTGGATCAATTGACCGCCGCCGTCAAGGAATCAAAGTCGCACTGGCGCGAATCGCTGCGCCGCGCTGGCCTGCCCGAAACGCTTTCTCCCCAGGCGGTGCGACAGCTGGCCGAAGGGAGCGCGCAGTCGTTGCAGGTGCGCCGGCAACTACAGAGTCGTCGCGAGGAACTCGAGGCTCGCGAAAGCGAATTAACGTCACTCACTTCACGTATTGAAGAACTGGCGCTGACTGTGGAATTGAACTATTCTGTCAGCGATCCGACACTCCTGCTGCAGCGGCTCTCGGCCGTGGCGGCCGAACAGCAGACCCTGTACCAGCGCCGTCATAAGCTGCGGCAGGAAGATCGCCAAATCAAACGTGAAGGAGAGAGCGTCGTTGCTCGACTGAGGAAATCGCGTCACCAACGACGCGCTATTCTGACCGAGGCGGGCGTGAAATCCGAAGACGACTTGCGGCAGGTGGTCGCTCTGTGCGCCGAGCGTCACACGCTGGAAAAAGAGCTGGCGGAAGTCGGCGAACAGTTGCAGCTGTCGCTGGGGAAACGATTTCCCCTGGAAGTGGTCGAGTCTGAACTCGTTGATCATTCCCAGGAACAACTCGAAGAACGGTACGCCATGTTGGCCGACCTGGTCGAGCAGCGTCAGACTCAGCTGGCCAAAATCCATCAACAACAGGGCGCTGTGGTACAAGAATCCAAAACGCTGCTGGCCGATCGCCGCCTGGCGGAAGCGCGTTTGGAACTCGGTTGTGTCGAACAGCAGCTCCACGAGGCGGCGCAGCGGTGGCGCGTCCTGGCCGTGACAGCTCACCTGCTGGAAACCGTGAGAGAAATCTATGAAACGCATCGCCAACCTCAAACGCTCAAAGATGCTTCGCGCTACTTCTATGAATTGACCGAAGGTCAGTATGTTCGCATCTGGACACCGTTGACCGATATGTCGCTGCGCGTCGATATGGCCAGCGGCGAATCGCTTCCCTTGGACGTGCTCAGTTGCGGGACGCGTGAGGCAGTGTTCTGAGCCTGCGCCTGGCCCTGGTAGCCGACTTCGCCCGACGCGGTGTTGAACTCCCCCTGGTGCTGGACGATGTACTGGTCAACTTCGATCGGCACCGTGCCCGGGCCGCCGCCACCGTCTTGTGCCGATTCGCCCAGCAGGGCCACCAGGTGCTCCTGTTCACCTGTCATGAACATATCGTGCAACTGTTCAAATCGCTGCAGGTCACCATCCGCCATCTGCCTCACCACGGTTCGCTTGACCAGCAGCTGGTTGTTGAACCAGAAGTGACCATCCTCCTGCAACATGAAATTGCCTCAGAAGAACCAGAGATGGACGAACGACCCCTCTACGAGCCCGAAGAAGTTGTTGAAGACGAGCCGGAAGAAGACATCCAAGACGAGGCGACCGAAGACAGCGATTACGAGTTAGAGGACGAAGAGGAGATCCTGGAATACGACGATTACGACCACTTCCTGGAAGACGACGACGACAGCGAGAAGGAAGAAATCGACGCCGTCGAAGAAGAAGAGGAAGAGGAGGAGGACTGGGACGAGGAATACGACGATGAAGAGGCAGCGACAGAGGAAGCGGATGAAGCTGACGATGACGAAGAGGAGCAGTTCGAGTCGGCTCTTCTGGACGTAGAATCTAAGGAAGAAGAACGCCCAGAAGACGTTCCCGAATCCTCCCATCAGCGCTTCACATGGGAGTCTCCCGAACGCTGGTGGGACCACTCGCACAAGGGCGATGCCGCCGCCTGAACTTGATGTAGACAACGATCGCGCAACGCCTCATGCACGAACACTTCTAAGCCAGGCATCTTCAGCGCGACACCGCATCGCCGATGCGGATCCCAGGTCCGCTTGCCCTTCCGCGGCTGACTCCGCCACTTCCCACTCGAGAATGCCGGCCGAGAAGTCGGGGCGCAGTTGCACCTGCAACCGCAGGGCTGTCGTGCTGACGGCAGAAAAAGTAACTTTGTTGAATTGATCGGCGTCAACGCCGTATTGGGTGGCATTTTGCACTGGGACCCATTTGTTGTTGGCAGTTCGGTAAAGCAGTTGCCATGTGGCGGGCAGCGCGCAGTGGCCTCCACCCGCTCGGTCATCGAACCAGTAGACCCGCACCGCGGACACCTGGCGCGGTGCTTCGAATTCATATTGCACCCATTCAGTGGTGCCTCTGTGATCCCACCAGGTCATCCTAGGCCGTCAGGATGTAACCTTTCAGCCAGTAAGGGACCTCCTCCCAACCGTGATCACCTACACCTTCGGGGCTCAACCACGCATTTCCCTCCTTCTTCAGGAATCGACTAATTTCGCCCAAATGACCGTGGAAGCCTTCCGCCTGCAGCACCAGTTGTCTGCGCAGCCAGCCGCGGGGTTCGACAGCGCCTACTGGCAGCTCCACGAGCGGCGTGCTGTGCAGCGGTGCCCGGTACCCGGCGTAGTGCGAGTTGCGCGTGTCCGTGGCAGGGTGCCGGACCACTCGTATTTGATCAGCCGCGTTGACGGAAGACCGTGCTGCCGGCAAACACGTGACGGCAACCGCGATCAGGGGAACACAATACAATGAGAAGCGTGGCCCGTTCTGCACGCGCGGACGAATCGTTTTCATGCCGTTGCCTCGCTGAATTCTGGCGTCTCGTCAGTCAAAATGATGGGGCTGCAGGCCCGTGTAAGGGTCGGCGAGACAATAACTGGCAGATCTTCTTTTGCCCCTCACCTTTTTCCTCTCCCTCGCTATTCGCTGCGCGGCGGGGGAGAAGAGACAATACGACAGTTATTGCTTCGTCGATCCTAAGCGGTCCATTGTACCGCGTGATGCAGTCTTTGGTTGGAGATCGCCACTCTTTCTTTTCCGATCATGTTAAGGCCGTATTAGCACGAGCTTTAACGCCACCGGGCTGGTCCCGGTGGTAGAGCGTTTGACGATTACCGTCGATCACACCGACCCATGAATTTCCTTCCCGCCGACCATCGCCGCCCCCGGGTGGCGAGAGTCTGTCCGAAGACACGAGTTACGCATATCCGCTGTTGTAAGCTGACGCTATACAGCTAAATCGAGTTTCATGATTCGTGGAAGTTTCGCAACCGCCAAATATGGCCTTCGGCCAAAAATTCCACGAATCGTGAAAAGTGATTCAGGCGATACCTCCCGAACAATTCGTCGGCTGAGGGTTTAGGCGACGTCACGTTAATTTCGCGGTAAATCGAACGTCCAGACAGCCGACATTCGAAGTTCGACGTTCTTCCGCCAACTCACCACTTCCATGAGCTTGCCCCTTGCGAGCCCTCCTCAGGCGCTGCAGCGCGGCGGCGCGACCGGCGACGGACGATGTCGAATTACGCCGAGAACACGACGTAGACTGCGTGATAGACCAGGGCGTAACCATGTATCCTGACGCTTCAGGGTTCCTCTCGCTTTCATTCGACGTCCGACGTTGTTTTCCGCGGCGGAGACACCCCTGGCCGGCGAGGACACCTACCCCACAAAAGAACTCGCTTCCTTCGATGTTCACCCACCTTCTCACCACGATAATGGTTTAAACTGGTACGGAGGTTCAAGCAGATCAGCCAGTAACCACTATCGAACAAGGAACCGCGGACGTGACAATCCTCACCAACCTTGCCTCAAAAACGCCTGCTCGTTATAACCGCCGCCAATTACTTGCCACGACTGCGGCTGCAGTCGTATCGGCGGGTCCAGTGACCTCTTTGTTCGCGCGCCAGGACGACGCTCAGCCAGCATGGAAAATGAAACTTTCGACTTCTTCGCTTCACTATCGCAGCTTGTCGGTTGAGGAAGCCTGCCGGCGTATTGGGAAACTGGGGTTTGAAGGGATTGACGTGTGGGCTCATTTCGAGTGGGCGGGACCACTATGCGAACATCTGGAAGGCGGTCTGGAGAGACTGGGACCGGAGAAATTTGCGGCGCTGCTGCAAACCAACGGACTCAAGCTGTTCAGTGCCTCGTGCTACTCCGCGCCGTTCAGCCGATTCGCGACGCTGCTCGGACAACTGGGCGGTGGTGTCGTGGTGCGTGGCAGCGGCCCCCTGGCCGCGGCGGCCAGCGGGGAGGTGACTGCCAAGGAACTCACGCGGCAGATGCATCAGTTCCTCGAGTCTCTCAAGCCGGAACTGGAACTAGCCGCGGCGAATCACTGCGTGCTGGCCATTGAAAATCACTCGGGCACTGCGCTGCTCAATAAGCTTGACTCGATCAAGATCTTCACCGACTTGAACAGAAACGAACGACTCGGAATCGCCCTGGCGCCCTACCATGTCCAGTTGAACGCGGAATCGGTCGAAGAGGCGATCCGTGCTTGCGGTAGTCAGTTGAAATTTTTCTATGCCTGGCAGCACGGCGAGGCAACGCAACAGCTGCCGGGAATCGGTCCTACCGATATGCGCCCCTGGTTGCGCCCTGGCCGATGTCAATTACCAGGGATACGTCAACCCCTTCATGCACCATGAGCCCGAACCTGCTGAGATGGATCAGGCACTGGGAACCAGCCGCGATTATTTGCTGAAGCTGTATCAAGGAGTGATCAAATCGTGAAGCGACCTGCAATGGCGGGGCGGGTGTTCTCGGACGCCCGGAGTCCCCTTGCAGCAATCACCGCCCCTTAATTCACGCCTGCAACAGCGCAGACGGTTCGACTTCCGGTTCCACCCTGCGCCTCTGTGGCGAAAGCGAGGTTTGCGGCTCGCCCGCCTCGGCGCATCGGCTGGGGCACATGGCCAGCAGGTAGGCGGAGGGTGTGAAGTAGAGCGCGAGGAGCGTGGCACCGGCCACTCCACCGGCAATCGTGACAGCCAAGGGCGGCCACAGACCGCCGCCGGCGAGTACCAGGGGCATGAAGCCCGCCATCGTGGTCAGACTGGTGGCGATCACATGCCGTGTGGAACGGGCAACCACGTCGCGCACCGCGTTCACGTTGCCCAGACGAGCTTCAGCATCTTCACGCAGTGCCGCCAAGACCACGATGGAGTCGTTGATCGCCACCCCTACCAGGCCCATCGTGCCGATAATGGCCATGAATCCAAACGAGTATCCGAACAGCCACAGCATGGCCAGCCCCAGCCCGGCCGACAGAGCGCCCACCGATCCGATGATGCCCGCCATCCGGAAAGAGCCAAAGGTAAGGACAAGCGTGGCGATCATAATGACCAGCAATGGCCCCACGTTGGCCATCAAATTGTTGACGGCATCGTTTCGCTCAGCGGCCTCACCCCCGTATTCAAATCGGTAGCCGGCCGGAAGCTGGAAATCCGATTCGGCCAGCAATTGGCGGAAGCTCTGCAGCACCTGCCCCGGCAGGACCCCCGCCGTCACGTACGCTTGCACGACATTCACCCGTTCTCCGTTGCGGCGGGGGATCGTCGCCAACTCGGGCGTGAGTTCGATCGAAGCGAAGGTTTCCAGAGGTACGAATTCAGAGGGCCCGCCCGGATCATGCCGCGCAGGCTGCACGCTCAATGATGCGATGCGGTTGTAGTCAGATCGATCATCGTTGGCCAACCGCACTCGAACCGGGAGCTCTTCGGTCCCTTCCAGCACGGAACCACCCACGGCTCCCTCCAATGTGGCGTTCAGCTGGTGGGCGATCGACGCGTGGTCGAGCCCGCTCAGCCGCGCCTGCTCTTCGTCGACCCGCAACGAGAGTTTGGGAACCGCCTGTGTCAGGCCGGCTGCCGTGTGGACAACGTCCGGAGTGCGCGCGCAGAATCCCGCGCATCTGTTCGCCCTGATCGCGAAGCACATCCAGGTCGGGGCCGAACAACCGGACCTCCACGGGCGCCTCAAATGGCGGCCCCTGTTCAAACTGTCTCACCAAGGCGAAAGTGCCGGGAAAAGACTCGTTCAGATCTCGCTGCAGTCGGTCCACGGTCTTTTCGGACGCGATGGCTTGATCGAGCTGAACAATCGCCTCGGCGTAATACGATGCACCCTCCAGTCGGCTCAGCATGTTGTAGTAGAATGCCGGGGCGTTGCGTCCCAGGAACCATTGCACTTCCCGAACGCTCGGATCTCGGAGCAATCGTTCGCGCACTTGATTCACTCGTTTGAGCGTCTCGGCCAGTGATGTGTGGGAGGCGAGCTTCAGTTCCACTCGGCACTGGTCACGGTCGCTTGGAGGAAAAAACTGTTCGGTTAGGGTACCGAAGGCCAGATAGCCGCCGCACGGAAGCAACAGGCCGAGGGCGATGCCCAACAGGGGACGTCGAAAAACGCGGTCCAGGGTGCGTTGATACCAGCGCGAGAGACCCGCGTGTGAGAATCCATGATTCCACCAGGTGTCTCGAACGGCGCGATGAGACAATCGGTCGGCCAAAGCGGTCAAGGCGGGAATCACCGTCAGTGAAAGTATCAAGGAACCGAAGACTGCCAGAATCACGCTGACCGCAATGGCGCCGACGAATTCACCTGCTCCACCCGGCAACAAGGCCAGAGGCATGAAAGCCAGAGCGGTGGTGAGCGTCGACCCAAACAGAGGCACTGACAAGTGTCGCACTCCGTCGGTCACCGCCTGTGGGGGAGTCAGCCCGGAGCGAATTCGTTCCCGCACGTCATCCACCATCACGATTGCGTTGTCAATCAGCAAACCGAGCGCAATGACGAGGCCCGTGACTGACATCTGTTGAATGGGGATATCGAGCAGTCGCAAACCGGACACGACGAGCAGGGCGGTCAGCGGCAGCGCCGCAGCCACAATCGCGGCGCTACGCCAACCCATCATGAACGTCATCACCACCACGACGGCCGCCGCGCCAAAAATCAGGTTGGCGAACAAGCCCGACAGTCGAGCCTCCACGTAATGGTTCTGGACAAACACGGTTTTCACGGCCATGCCGCGCGAAAGTTGCTTCTGGAACGCAGAGACGACCTCTTCCGCGCGCTCGGTCCAAAGATCGATGCGTTGATCGGCTTGCACCATCGCGCACACGGCAATCGCCGGCTGACCATCGATAATTGCCAGCTCGGACGGTGGTTCAGTTATGCCCTGGCGAACCGCTGCGATGTCACCCAACTGCACGATGCGACCGTCCGCGGCGTAATGAATCGGCGTACGGGCGATGCGGGCCACCGAGTCCAATTCGCTGTCGACCTCCAACAACAGATTGTCGTGCGCTCCACGAAACTGCCCGGCCGCGGTCTTCGCATCGCTGGATCCGAGTTGCTCGGCCAGTGAGCCAGCCGTCAAGCCCAGAGCATCTAACTCGCTCGGGCGCACCTCCACCACGATCTCTTCCTCCGGGTCACCGTACAACTCGGTCTTCTCTGTACCCGGTACGCTTCGCAAGATCTCTTCCAAGCGTTCCGCATTGCGACGCAAAATGGCATAGTTCGGCTTGCCGTCGAGCTCCCAGGTCAGCGACACGATCAGTGCATAGGCTTTGAAGTCGGGCGTGTCGAACTCCGGTTCGGACGCCTCGGCTGGAAGATCTGGTCGCGCGTCATCGATCTTGTTACGAACTCGTGACCAGACCTCATCCACGGCCGTGACGTTTTCGTACAACTCGACCACGATGTACGACATGCCTGCGCGTGAACTGGAATTGGTCCGACGCACCTCCTTGACTTCGCGGATCTTCTCTTCCAGTTTTTCGGTGATCAGCGATTCCACTCGTTCGCGCTTGCCCCCGGCATCCGCGTGGCTACCGAAGCCACACGGTTTACCAGCACCGGGTCCTCCAAACGTGGCATCACGTGATACGAGGAAAGCCCCGCCACCACGATCAAGGCGATCGTGAGGATCAGCAGGCGTGGACTGCGGTAAAACAAGCTGAGCATGAGAAGACACCCCGACGTTAATGACTGGCGACTTGAACCACCTGACCCGGGGTGACACGATGCGTCCCCTCCGAGACAATCGTGTCACCCGCCTGAAGCATGCCGCGTACCAGAACACGCTGGCCGGAGGTGTGCACAATTTCCACGTCCCGCTGCTCAATGTGAGTGGTTGCGGCGCCCGGCTCGGCGTTGGCGACAAAACAACTCCACAGGCCGCGGTGGCCTCGCGAGAGGGCTGCGGTGGGAAGCCAGAATCCGTCTGTCGAGACTTCCGTGTCGATCGTCAAGCGGGCAATCTGACCCGGATAGGCACGCTGGGGCGCGTCGCTCGCCAGTGCCAGTACGACGCGCCGCGTGCGCGTCGTCATGTCCAACTCGGGCAGCACCGCCTTGACCAGCGCCGGATACTCCCGCTGCTCGACCAGTACGGCAAGTCTGTCCCCCACCTTCAGTCGCTCGGCGGCGGCCACTGGCAAGCCAAACCAGGCCTCGAGTTGCGAGTCTTCCAGCAATCGCAAGACGATTTGTCCCGGCGAGACAACTGTTCCTTCGTCGACGTGGCGAGCCACCACGGTGCCGGCGAATGGTGCTGTCAGGCGACTCTGTTCCAGATCAGCGTCGGTGCCGGCAATGGCCGCGTCCAGCTGAGCTACTGCCGCTTGCTGAGCCGCCTTCTGCTCTGCCCGTGTGCCCGCCTCCAGCTCGGCCAGCTTCTGCTGCGCCCCCTCCAGCACCGCTTCGGCCGACTGCAGCCCGAATTCCGACTGATCGTACTCCGCCCGGGAAACCGCACGCTGCGTCAGCAGCGTCTGCCGTCGCTGCAGCGTCAGACGTTGCAGCTCGACCTGGGCAGCCAGGTTCCGCACTTCGGCGCGTGCCGCGGCGATCGTCTCGGGACGCGGGCCCGCCTCAAGTTCATCCAGTACCGATTGCGCCTGGGCGCGTTGGGCGACAAGCTGCCCGCGTTTCGCTTGCAGTCCCTTGGTTTTCAGCGTAGCGAGCAGCTCTCCTTGCGCCACGCGATCTCCCTGGTCCGCGTGCAGCGCGGTGACTTCAGCAGCCCGCTCAAAACTCAGTTCGGCGGTGCGGGCGGCGACCAACGTACCGGTGTAGACGCGCAGCGTCGTGTAGGTCGTGACAGGCTGCAGCTGCGACGTCGCGACTGTCAGCACGCGCTGCGGCAGCACCTCATCGCGTGCCACGCTGCCCAGGGACGCCGCGACAACCGCGCCGCATCCGAGCACAGCCATCGTGACCAGGATCATCCGAGTGTATTTGTGTCGCATCGTGAAGGTTTCCTCTGAGTGCGTGCAGCTCGAAACGTTGTTTCGCATCACAGCCGGACGCGACGTGGCCAGACGCCGTACCCGTCACGCGTCTTTTTCTGTCTGGCCGTAATGCTCGTGACCGGAGAAACGTCAACTCGCTCATTGGCACCACCGGACGGTGCCACTCCGATCCCCCACCTGTACTAATGACTGTTTGTAATGTTTTGACGTTTAGTCAATTATTGTGCAAAAAAAATTCTGACAAGTGTTCAACTTAACTCCGCAAACCGCACGCTGACGCAGCCATCTCGACCAGGTCAACACCCGCAACGTAACGTTTTCTACGCATCGACTTTACGCCGTGGCCATCTCACGCTGAGCCAGCAATTCCAGGTCCTCGGAGAACAGTTCCTGCAACACTCGGTGTCGGACGGCGTCATAATCGTGCTCTGTGGACAGTGGCCGCCAGCCAAATCCATCCACCATTTTCTGCACATTGAGCCACAAGGCAGCCAGCGGATCGGGAATTCCCTTGTCTACCAGCGGAATATGAGCCTCCATCAAAAACTGGGCACCGGTGAACGCGGCCCAGGGTCCGAAGATCACGATCTCCGGCGTCACTCCGGCTGGCAATACAAGGTCGCCCGCATCCACCGCATCGTGGCAGATACTGGCAATCACGCGCATACATTGGTCTTCAAGACCTCGCATCCGCTCTTGCCGTTCGGGTCGCGCCTTTTCGAAGATCGCCGGATTGCCACAAATCTGCTGGATTTGCAGGTGTTCCGGGCACAATCGGTTGTGCAGTTCGACGGCCACTCCAACTGCCATAAATCGTTCCCGGCTCGAGGCTTGCAACGACGCCGCCTGCTTGAACAGACGCACTTCGTGAGCCGACATCTCGATGCCCAGCGCCACAATGATGTCCTCTTTGTTGTCAAAGTGCCGATAGACCGTCCCCTTGGCGTATTCGATCGCCCGTCCGATACGGTCCATATTCAGCTTCAGGTAGCCCTGCTCAGCCAGCGTCCGCCGGGCCACCTGCAGGATCTGCGCCTTGCGCTGCTCGTATTCGCGTTGTTTGCGTGGTGACATGGTCATATGCCATATATATCGACTGTTCGTCAGAAAATGTCAAGACGTCATTATTGACATTTGGTCATTTTTTTTGGATTGCATTATCGTGCGGGGTGAACTGCGGGGGCATTGTGGCCCGCCGCAGGGATGCCTCCACACGAACCGAAGTTGTCCGGGAAGCAATTGGTCAGTTCCCGGCCACCTGCCGTCGGTCGAGCAATCGTGATGCGTTCAAGCGGCAGGCAGCCGAAACCGCGGCAGACCGCAGCGTGATTCGGCCTCGACCAGACGCCGTTTCTGTGGAGACCCATATTCTCAGCCGCCGGGTGGTCAATCTCTTACCGTAGTAGTTGTCAAACCCGTTCCAACCGACGCGAGGTCGGTGGGGAGTCAAGTTGCCAGACCCGGAATTGCCCGCCACCGGCCTTGCGCCGGTGGAAGGCCCGTTTGAAAACTACTCGTGCCCACGGGAACACATGTCGGTCGAGCGGAAGTGGTGAGTTCAATCGGCACTGAGCCGAGACCGAAACATACCGCGGCGTGATTCGGCCTCGGCTGCGTGCCGGCCAGCGGGAAACGTTCTCGCTCGGCCGCGTTGTGTTTAAGCATCGCCTTGTAGTTGTCAAACCCAAAACCACCGACACGAGTTCGGCGGGGTGATTGGGTGTCTCTGAAGGTGTGTCAACGAGGTGTGATATCCGGAACTCCTGTTGGTCGAGCAAGTCACCGTTAATGATGATTCCGGGGATCGCGTTGCTACCTTGTTCGAACGAGTTATTATTCTCCGGGCTGCCTTCCTGGGAGTATCCATTGATGATGATCGGCCGCACAATTTGGGGGAGATCAGAGGCAAGCTCGATCTCCTGCGGGCCTGCGCCCGGGATTTGGAACTCGACCGGGTCGGTGGCGAAAGTCTCGTTCGCCCGCTGGATCGCAACGCGCCCAGGGCTCGTGAACGGGCCTCCCGGCGCGGTTTGGCACTGCCATGGACGGACTTGGAAGTCCGTCGTACTGGTTGCGGTCGGCAGTTAGCGAGTGCCGAAGGATCTGTTCGCCGCACATGCGGGCGAGAGCATCAGCCACATGGCGGGCCACAACAACATTTCCGCGCGAATTGGTGTGAATACCGTCGTCGCTCAGGTGCGATCCAGGCATCCACATGCCGGGTGGCGAAATGGGACTCCAGAGCACCAGTTGCCGGATCGCTGAGTCGGACACGAGTTCGACATCATATTCGAGAGCGATTTCGCGCTCGAGTCCCGCAAACGGGTCGGTCATGAAACCGCGAGGAATCTCCATCAGGACAACCTCCGCGTCCATCTCCCGGCAAGCTACAATCAGTCGCTCCAGGTTCTTCTTGGTTGACGCTCTGCTTTTTCCCTGCAGAAAATCATGTCCACCGAGTTCGATGACCACCACTTGAGGATTCGCTTCCGCGATTTGCGGCAATCGATCCAGTCCATGTTCGGTGGTAATGCCGGATTGCCCCAGATTCACGACGCTTGGCCGGATCAGTCTCTTGAGTTCCTCGGGATAGCCGCGATCCGGCAACAGCCCGGAAGTCAGGCTGTCGCCGATGCACACGACCGGGCGCACAGGATCCATGTTGACGGCGTGGTTGCATCTGGAAATGGCCTGCCACTGTAATGCCATAAAAATCCAGACGCCCCACAAACACAGCGTTGGCATCCAGGCCCATCTTGAAGTGGGCATTTCCTGGCTTGCACGCGCCGCCCGCCAAATTGCCACGAGCAGGGCCACTCCGACAAACGAAACAAGCGTTGGAGCCCAATAGACACGCTTGGCCACGAGAACCGCCGCACACGTCACCAGCGGCACCCATCCGGGGCGGCGGCGGGTCACGGCGATCGTGTGCCACAACATCCAGAAGCCAACCATCCACGGCACCACGCTGGGGTAACTGAGAAGGGAGACAACGACGATTGCCGTCAGTGCAACGGCCCATACAGCGCGGCCGAACAACGATCGAACGCGGTGACCTACCGACGTCGAGCGGGCTGCGCCGTGGAATGAACTGGCCACACTGCCACCAACATAGTGACGGATCTCCAGCCTTCGTAACGCACCCACCACAGGCGATAGAGAATCGACCAGTTCCTGCAGTTCATCCAACCGTGCGTTCCTTTTGACAACGTCGTACACCGTCCGCTAAGGATTTCCCGTAAGTCAACTCGATGAACTTCAGGCGGACCGCGTTTTCGTCAAACTCTGGATGGCGGCGTCGGATTGCATCCATGGCCATTCGTTTTACTCGTCGAGATAACGCGAAGGTCTTTCTCAGCCGCTGGATGGGTGACATCTGACGCATTAGTTCCAATTGTACTGCGTAGGCCTCAGGCGACGTGTCGGTCGTATGCGGGGTTTGATTCATGGTACCCAATTCTACGCTCCGCGGGCGATCTCGGCACGTACCACCACCTCAACGTCGAACAGGACGACGTAGGAGAAACTCGCAGCTCGCCTGTACCGGCACTCGATGACGAAGCGTGCGAACCGGGCCCGATCCGCGATCAAGTTCGCGACAGTTTCTCGCACGACATCTATGAAGGCGTCACCCAAACCCGTGGATCATCTCGATGGACTGTCCTTGAACAGGTATTCCGTCGAGGACAGAACTTCATCCATAGCTTACCCGCCCGGATCGGGAATGGCGAGCTATCACGGCAAGTCCGAATTGGGTCTCACAAAGCCGACGACATCACAAATGAGCTGAAAGTCTCGCGGATGAGTTTACCTGTCCGTTTTGCCGCGTATATTTTGTACATGCAGTGGCAACGGGCCGAGAGCGAGCGGCATCGTGCCGAGGAGAACGGACAGTGGGCAATTGCAGGTGAACGAGAGGCCCAACGCCAGCGAGACGCCGCTGCCGCCGCACGGTTACCAACCCGATCGCCCGTTTGTTGTTGGGTGGAAAGGCCGAAGAAATCTGGAGCGTCGCGTTCTCGCCCGATGGCGCTTTGCTGGCCACCGGCGGCGGAGCAGCAGGGCGCGGAGAACTTCTGCTGTGGAACCTCAAGGACGGAAGTGTGCGCTCCCGACTGACGGGCCATCAGGCTCGCGTCCGCTGCGTTTCGTTCGCTCCCGATGGGCGGCGTTTGGCGTCGAGCGATGAACGGGGCCAGATCCGCATCACTGATGTCGAGACAGGTAGCGAACTGGCCTCTTTCTCGGCCCATGGAGATGTTGCGTTCTGCGTCAGGTTCTCGCCGGATGGGCGTCTACTTGCCACCTGCGGCAACGACTGGCTCGTGCGGCTTTGGAATGCGGATTCGTGGCAAGAGCTGGCCACCCTGGAGGGTCACACCGGCGGGGTCCGCTCCCTGGACTTCTCACCCGACAGCGGATAGCTCGTGTCGGGAAGCCAAGACCAAACGCTGCGCGTCTGGAACATGCGTTCGGTGCGTGAGAGGCCGAAGCAAGACGATCGGCCCCCAGACGCGGAAAAGTGACCTCGCTTTCCGGGTCCCGCAAAGCCTGGTTGTGGGACACGTTGCCAACGTCTGACGCCTTGCACAAGTCCACCTTGGTTATTCGGAGCCACACTGCCACCCGCGAACTGATCCGTGGCCGCAAGACCGTGGCTGGCAAGCGAATGCGAGAGACAGGATTTGAACCTGCACCCCTTGCGGGACTGGATCCTAAGTCCAGCGCGTCTGCCAATTCCGCCACTCTCGCAGATGTTTTCCAGTAAGAGTTTACGTCAAATGGGGGTCGTTCGCCAAGGGGGCCGTGCTCAATCGAAACTCAATCGGTCGCAGTCCCTTGACATGACACTCACCGCATGCTCGGGCAGGTGAGGCCAGCTGAGAGCGCAAAGCGCTGTGGCGACGCTGGCAGCAGATCGCAGGGTAGCGATGTGCACCTTCGTGGTGTTGCTCGTTGTTTGCCTGGTGGTCGATTCCCTTTGAAGAGGTCGGGCTTTCGATGCCAGAGTGGTCTCTCGCTCGCCGGTAGTAGACTGATGCGAAGCATCCCGATTCAACGGTGACGGTAACCGTGCGCGTGGTCTTCAGCCGCAAGAACCGCCGTCGCAGCGTTCGTGCGGAGCGGCTCTGGTCCACACGGTATCGTTGACGCGCTCCAACGAAGCGACTTGCGATAAGTGCCTGAAGGATCTGGCCGAATGCGCCGAACGGTCGCTGTCGGGCAAGCCCATCCCGGAAGGCCTGCTGTCGGTCGAGCTCCACCTCGCCATCTGCGCGGAATGTCAAGAGGAACACCTAGCCTTGCTCACGGCGGTGAGGCAAGTGGAATGAGGTGCCCCGCTGCGGTTCGTCGCAGGCAATGGGTTGTTTACCCACCACGATGCGACCTCACCACCTCGTTCCCAGACGCCTGAGCGGATTTTGCCGGGGCTTATTCCCAGCTGAAGCCAGGGCCTTGTGGGAGGTGCAACATCCCGTTGACAAGTTGATCTCTTCCGGCGGTTTCCACGTAAATGGTGTTGGGGAGACAGGCCATGACATTCATGTGGGCAGCTCCTCCACCATGCGAGGCGTAAGGAATATTGAGGGCGTGGGCCAAGTGGCCGATTTCGAGTAAGGCGGTGGGACCCCCGCTGCGTCGAAGATCGGGTTGAACGATGTCCACCGCGTCGTTTTTCAGGAAGCGGCCGAAATCGTGAGGGCCAAACAGGTTTTCGCCGGTCGCTAGTTGGATGGACAGCTCGGCCGCGATGCGTCGATACCCTTCAAGATCATGGGCCGCAATGGGCTCCTCAAACCAGTAGCAGCCCAGGTCCTCAAACGCCTTGCCACGCATAATGGCTTCACCAACGGTGAGCACCTGATTGGCATCCACCATCAAGCGAAGGTCTTCACCGATGATCTTGCGGACGAATTGTACTCTCTTGATATCTTCCTTCAGTGTGGGGAAGCCGACTTTGAGTTTCAGGGCTCGATAACCTTGTTCCATTGCCTGCTCGCAGCGTTGCTTCAGTTGTTCTTCATCGTAATTGATCCAGCCGAGCATTCCGTAGGCCGGGATCTTGTCATGGCAACCGCCCCAGATCTGCCAGCAAGGCACCTCGAGAGTTTTTCCCAGGCAATCCCAAAGGGCCGTGTCGATCGCGGCAATGCCGAGCGTGGCCAGCCCCGTCGTGCCGTGATAGTCCGTTTCGTAGACCATCCTCTCGTACGTCTTGCGTATTTGCGAGAGTTGGGAGTCCTTGACGACCGGGACCAGCTCATTTTCGATCAGGGCCTGTAGAGTTTTCAATGCGCCAGGAATTCGGCCATAGCCGATCTCCCCGTTACCCGATATGCCGTCATCGGAAGTGACCTTCACCTGCACGCTGCCGACGCCAGGTAGTGACTGCAACGCGTCTCGTATCGGATCGGGATTCGGCTTGCTCTCTTTCAGCGTGACCTCAATGGACTCCACCCGCGAGTTGATGCCGGGAGCGTGTGTGGGATTACCTTGCGCCGAAGCTGCCGAATCGGCGACACCAACGCCGACAGCAGCCGCACCCATGGAGAGAGACTTGATGAACTGTCGTCTATTTCCAGGAAGCTGGTCCATGGGAACTCCAATGGTTCAGAAAGGCGCTCGATTCTCGGAACTGGTCTCAACCAACTGTATCCACGATCCGTGCGTCGATGTCAACGAAGCAGGGTCAGCACACTTGCGATGAGAACATGTGTGAGATCCGACACGCCCAGGCACATGTGAAGCCACGATGATGGCGGGGCAGGCGACCTGAGCGGCAACCCAAAACCCAGGAAAGGCTTCGGCCAGATGGGAGATGGAACCGGCCTCTGTCGATACGGGTCTCCGAACGCTTCCGTAATGGCGCGACCGACCGACTTGACCCCGCACGCCTTTACCGCGTTACCAGACAAGTGGCGGCACCCGGATTGAGCAGGCAGGAAATCATGCCCATTGCACATATGTAATATGCATATTTGGCCATTCGTTCGAGCCCGAACAGGTGCATTCCGCATCCAACTTCGACTTTTATTCCCAACGGCGAACATCCCAACCGTGGATGTCCCGGGCGAAGTCGTTAGCCAATGCTACGGTATTTACCCCTGCTTTCCCGATTGTAATCTCCTGCCACAATAGTAAAATCATCAGTTGTTGGGGAAGTACTTCTTTTGAGCTGCTTCAAGCGGGCAGTGGTGGCGAGACCGCACTGAGAGCTGACATATCGTTTTGACCAGGGAGTGAGACATCATGAAGTTGTCATCCGTGTTTGCGATCGCGTTGGGAAGTGCGTTGTGCCTGAATTGCGGAAGTGCATTCGGCGAGTTGATCGTCAACGGGGGATTTGAATTCCTGGGATCGACTCCCAGCAGGTTTGGCAGCGACTATGGTGTCAGCCCGGACAATAACCTGGATACCCCGGCTGAGGGCAAGTTCAGCGTGGTACCGCAGGCTACTGCGTGGAACAACAACTTCGACAATTTTGTGGCGCACATGATTGGCAAGCAGATGTTGATTGCCAACGGCAGCGACGATGCCACGGATCGCGTGTGGTACCAGGATGTCAACTTACACCGCGGCTGGATCTACGACGTGTCGTTCTGGGCGACTTCTGCTTATGGCGGCGCGGGTGACGCTCCCGCGAACCTGGTATTTGAAATCGACGGAAGTCCCCTCTTCGCGCTCAATTTGGCCGGCACCTCGCAAGGGGACTGGAAGAAAGCGGCAAGGCAGTTCACCGCCACATCGACCGGGTTGGCGACGCTGAGCATCCGCGACTTGACCACGGCCACCATCGGCAATGATTTCGCGTTGGACGACATCAGCGTCAAGCTCAACGCCGTGCCGGAGCCGGGCTCGTTGGCGCTGTTGTCCGTTGGTTGCCTGTTGGGACTCGGCGTTTGGGCGCTGCGTCGGCGTCACGGGACGTCGTAATCGTTGGGTGGTGACGTGCCGCAATTGCGGTCGGCGTCGTCGATCCGCAACGGTATTGCGTGCTGGATGAGCTGGTATTTGCGGGCAGCGGCATCGATGTTCCATGGCCCCCGTGACGAACAACCCTCATCCTGGCGGACAAGGGTTGTTTCGCAAGCCGGCCTCGACTCGGGCTCTTGCCGCGGCGCGACGTTAACGTCACGCCGTGTCACACTCGTTGCGTCTACTGTGCCACGTAGCACGTGAGTGACCGATAGGTTAACGTGACGCGACGCGATGGGGGGGGCGAGGGACCGTCGAGATTGGGGTAAATGTCTCTTGGTGATGGGCTGGCGGTATCCATGAACAGCCGCCACTTCTTCCTGCGAGTCACTTCGGGCATCACGAACTCGCACGGATCGGGCGTGGAGTTGAAGAGCAGCAGGATGTCGCGCGCGGTTCCGCTCGGGTCGTCCGCCGCATCGGGGGCGCTTAACAGGCACGTCAAGGCGAGCCGCGTGCTGCCCCAATCGATGTGTTCGCCGCTGGGACCGAACCAGGCAACATCGGGTAAACCATTGTGTCCGTTGGTATGCCCAGTCAGAAATCGTTTGCGGCGCACCGTAGCGTGTGAGCGGCGGAATCGAATCAAGGTTTGAGCGAAACGTAACAGCTCGGAGTTTTGTTTGACCAGCCGCCAATCGAACCACGAGATGCTATTGTCCTGGCAATAGGCGTTGTTGTTCCCTCGCTGCGTCCGACGACATTCGTCGCCGGCCACAATCATCGGCACCCCCTGGCTCAGCAAGCAGCGTGGCCAGCATGTTCTTGATCTGCCGTGCCCGCAAGTCGCCGAATCGCTCGGCGACGCGTCGGACCTTCCACACCGTAGTTGTCGCTGCAAGTTGTTGTTGTCGCCGTCGCGATTTCCTTCGCCATTGGCCTCGTTGTGCTTGTCCTTGTAGGTGACCAGGTCGTTGAGCGTAAAACCGTCGTGCGACGTGATGAAGTTGATACTGCACGACGGAGGTCGGCCGGTGCGCATGTACAGGTCGCTCGAACCCGGACAGCCGCGTGGCCATGGCACCGAGCGTTCCGGCATCGCCGCGCCAGAAGCGACGCACGTCGTCGCGGTAACGGCCGTTCCATTCCGCCCACCGCAAATGGTCCGAGAAGGAACCGACCTGATAGGCGCCGGCGGCATCCCAGGCTTCGGCAATGATCTTCGTGTCGGCCAGCATGGGATCCTCGGCGATCATTTCCACCAGGGGCGGATTCGGCACCAGGTGCCCCGCTCGGTTGCGACTGAGAATCGATGCCAGATCGAAGCGGAATCCGTCCACGTGATAGTTGTGCACCCAGTGCCGCAGGCAGTGGAAGATCATCTCGCGAACGATCGGATGGTTTCCGTTGATCGTGTTGCCGCAGCCCGAGTAGTTGCTGTAGCGGCTGCCGCCGTTGGCGATGTGGTAGTAGACGTGATTCTCCAGGCCTTTGAAACGACAGGACGGGGCCCAGTTCATTGCCTTCGCACGTGTGATTGAAGACCACGTCCAGGATGACTTCGATGCCCGCCTGGTGCAGCGCCTTGACCATCTGCTTGAATTCGAGCACCTGGCAGCCCGGCTCACTTCCCACCGCATAGCCGCGGTGCGGCGCGAAGAACGCCATCGGATCGTAACCCCAATAGTTGGGGCGTTCCGGAACGTTTCCCCAGATGTCACGGATCGGGAAACTCGTGGACCGGCATCAGTTCGACGGCCGTGATCCCCAAGCGACTTCAGGTAGGGAATCTTCTCGATGATTCCCAGATAGGTGCCCGGATATTCGACTTTGCTGGTCTTGCTGCGCGTGAATCCACGGACGTGCGTTTCGTAGATGACCGTTTCCGACAGATCACGTCGCAGGTGACGATCTCCCTCCCAATCGAAATAGTCATCGACCACCACGCACTTGGGCGGACGGATGATCCCGTCGTCCGACTTCTGAAAATGTCCGGCCAACGCTTTGGCATAGGGATCGATCAGCCGCGCCTGGCCGTCGAACCAGTAATCCCCGTTCTGGATCGAGCGGTCCATCGGTCTGGAAATGGTAGAGCTGTCCCGGCCCGATGCCGGGCACGAAAACACTCCACACATCGCCCCAGCGATCGGAGTCGCGATCAAACGGAATCACATCCGCCGGCTCGCGATCGCTCACGTGATCGTACAGCAGCAGTCGCATGGCCGTCGCCGAGCGGCTGAAGACGACGAATTGCACGCCGCCGTCATGGATCACCGCGCCATACGGCAGTGTATGCGTGAACTGAAAAACAGGATGGGGATGTCGCATCAGCATAGAACTGGCCTCGCCGCAGCCACGGTTGTAGGTCGTTGATGTACCAGCAACCATACCACCGCCAGATGGCCGAGGCCCTATCGCAAGCCGCTCAGCGCTCAGAATCCTCGAGTTTTTCGTCTGTCGCAATGCCTGGCGAAACTTCAAGGCCAACTCAAGTTGTTTCGCCCAGGCAAACCATGCGTTTCAGGCAAAGACTCCAACATCTCCTGGCGCTGTGCGGATTTCCATCAGCACTTAGGATCTGAATCCGTCACCAATTAACACTCGACGATCTCTTCAGCCAGGGTCCCTTGTGACAGCACTCAACGTACATCGAACGTAGCCATGCCGGCACGCGGCCGCCGGCCCGCATCGACACGGCTCTCGCGCTGCGGCTCGGTATTCTCGCTGGGGTGCCCGCACCGCCATGGCCCCACCAAAAAAGATCGCACTCTCGGCGTCAGCAGTGCCACGACTCAGTCCTTGAACTGGTCGTGGCAGTCGTCACAAGTTCGCACCAGTGGCTTCAAGGCTTTTTCGGCAGCTTCCTGGTCACCTCGCTCGACGGCAGCATACACATCGGTCGACGCGTCGCGCATCAGCGCACACAGCTCAGCCCACTCGGCGTGGTCAGCATCATCGGCACAGTACGATTTGTCAAACATCGATACTTGCGCGATCGCGGCCAGTGTGGCGGCCAGGCCCGCCGCCTTGTCCCGCAATTCGGGAAATCGCTTGGACCGTACAGCACCCCGCAAACTTGTGTTGAGTTGCGGAACTTGAAGCATGATTTGCTCAATATCGCCCACGCTCCTCCATTCCAGAGCCGCTGCGCCGCCCCGCGACTGAGCCGCGGCCACCAGGGCCTCGTAGGCGCTCTTGGCGTCGGCATGATTCGACTTCCGGGCCAGTTCCGACGCCGCATCGATGACCGCGGCAGCCGGCAATTGCAGCCCGTTCTTATCGTCGTGCTTGCCCAGCACAAGTGCTACGACGGCAATCGTATTGGCGTCCCGCACCACACGCTTGGCACGCGCGTCAAACTTTGACTCGTCCTCCAGATCCTCCTGGATGCGGTCCATGAAGAACACCATTTGCCGCTCCAGATCTTTCGCCGGCGCATACGTGGAAGGCTTCCGGTTGACTTCCGCAGCGGGAGGCCCCGCCAACACCATCGCGAAACTGAGCACTAACAACGCGCTGAGCGCTCCCCTGGACCCACGCGATCGATCTGCTCACACTCATCCCAAATTCTCCCTCGAGTCGTCATAAACGTTGCGCACCTGACGGGCCAGCTACCTCCAAATAGCTGGCCTTCCGGCGTTCGAGGCCTCCGAGACTTCCGACGTCATCGCAACAAGAAACACCGAAATGGAGGCCACCGAGACTCGCCAGTCTGCCAGCAGTGCGCAATCGTCAACATCAATGTTCCTGATTCTATGCCGTAAGATACCTCATCACGCTGGCTGGGGCCATCTCAACCCGTGGCGATTACAGACGCAGCGGACCACTCTTTAAGGTGGTGTGCGCCGCCAGCCAAAGTGAACTGCCCGGCCCGCGCTTGCTCATCCTCAAAAAAACGGAGCCTCGGCGTGCGTGCCGCGCCAGGCCAGCGTTTTGTTTTCGTGCGGCCTGGACATGGGGCAGGCGTCTGCGCCGTCATGGACGTTACGCGTGTCGCGGCTGTCGTCAGGGCCATGCTGCTATGCATCGCCCACCAGATGGCTCTGTTCGGCCAGGAGCCACCCCTTGACGCGAATCCGCCGGAAAGGCAGGAACCTGGCGTTAGCTTAGCCGACCCTCGAGTAGTGGAGCTGCAAACGCGAAGAAGGCGAAGGGCGAAGAAGGCAGACACCCAGGCTTTTGGCAGGGGCTTTTGGCAGGGGCTCGGCGCTGCTTGGAGCGAAGAAGGCAGACACCCAGGCTTTTGGCAGGTGGTCGGCGCTGCTTGGTGGTTGCGGAGGTCATTTCGGAGACGGTGGGAACGCTTCTGCAAGACCCCCGTGGCGGCGATTGTGCGAGCAGAGCGTACGCCACACTTGCGTTGGCACGCCAAGTGCCGTGAATCGCGCACACGCCGAGCGCACACGCGGTCTGCTCCGCGTGGAAGACTTGCCGCAGCGAGCAATCAGCGCGCTACGTGAAGATGGTGCGGGCGGCAGCGACACCTTTCAGATGGCTCGCTTCCATCCGCTGGGCCACCTTGGCCAGCGACTCCGGTGAGCCGACGGCGTGACAGAAGGTGCGGTCGTAGCTATCGACCGTGTCAAGCCACTTCTGGTGGTTCACATCCAGGCGGTCCAGCACCGCTTCCAGATCTTTGGGAATCGTGGTCCGCTGCCCGCTCTGGAGCAGCCGCGCCGTCCACCTGAGCAACTTCAGATAGTCCTCCAAGGATATCGGAAGCACTCCCAGATCCGAGGCGCGACGTCCGCTCCGAGAGGAATAAGCCAGTGTCTCATCCGCCTTCCGCTCTGGGCGCAACGTTAGTTCCGCCATCCAACCATCAGCCCGGTCGCGGGCGTTTTTGCGCTGCGATTGAGCCTCGAGACGCTGGAAGAGGGACGTGTAACGCGCGGTCTCCGGACTGTCGGCTTCTCCGGCCCGAATCGGATTCAGGTCCACATAGATCCCGCACAACAGCAGCCCACTTTCATCGGTGATTTCCCGGCAGCGAAATCGACTCTCCCAAAACCTACCGGTACGGTCATCCTCAAAATTGGCGCGTCGGGCGATATTCTCCAGGAGAATTCCCATGAACCACGAGATGTTGCTCAGCCGTCGCCGCATCTTCTCGATTTGCTTTTTGTTGCCGACCAACTTGTCGATCCGTTTTTCGTCTGGCTCTGGCATCTCGTCCGACATGCATTTGGCCAGCTTGGTGATGGTCAGCCAACGGCGAGCCACTTCGCGGGGCCGCAACCGCGCGGCGATCTCAGGCCGGGTACGGAGCACAACATGCAGATGGTTAGATAATTCCGCGCGGAATTCCACTTCGATGGTGAACAGCTGTGCCAACTGCTGTTCCCGGTTGACAATCCAGTCGCGGCGGTGTGAATAATCTTCTCCGGTGGTGGGATCGAGGCCACAGAGAAAGGCACGGCGGACACAGCGTGCGGTGCAGTGGAAGATAGCCTTGCGGGCACGGCCCAAGAGTTTACGGCGAGCAGAAGCGACCATCGGACAATTCCTCCTTGCATGGGCAGCCATGGAGCCGCCACGGCTCGGCCGCTCGTGGGCGGCACGTCGCGTCGTCCCATGCTGCACGGAAGTCATTGCCCGCCTTTCCGTCGCCAGACGGCTATAATCTTACCACATTGGGTCGTTGGTGCAAACCGGAAACGCGATTCGGTGACATACGCATGTCATCACGTGCCCCGCTGGAGGGGAGGAAGTCAGAGTGTCTGCTATATTAAGGCACGCTCAAAGTGATTCTCGCATCTCCCGCCACGGGATCGTCATGCCACGGAATTCCGCGCCATCGTCCCGTATGGCCTGATGACGATTGGAGGGGCTATACTGGCCTGGGCAGCGGGTCCGAGTGTTGCGGCGCCGCTTCTGCGGCACTGGCCTCCTGAGTCTGTGCTGCCGCCAGTGCGGCGGGGTGGCTAGTCCAGGGACGTGGCGAATACTATGTACCTCCACGTGTACCCCTCGTTGTTTTACACAAGTCCGATTTCCACGGGGACAAGCCCAGCGGAAGCGCATGCAGCAGATGTGTAGTACAACGAGACGTGTACCCCTGGGCTTGCCTTTATCGAGCGTGACGGTCGAAATGCCCCCGTTTTTCTCGTTGAAAATTTCCCATAGAGTACCGATAGGGTACTGGCAATTTGTTCCTGTTTTGCATCCCACCCCAGGCACCGTCGATGGCCAAAGCAACCTATAAGAACTCCGGTGTTGACTTGGAGCTGTATCGCGAGTCGATGTCGCGGCTACCGGCACTGATGCACCGCACGTTTTCGCCGCGCGTCATGCGGCTTGACGGGGGCTTTGCCGGCCTGTTTCAGCTTGATTTCGGCAATCGCTTGTTCGCTCGGAATTACGATGAACCGGTCCTGGTATCGGGTACCGACGGTGTGGGAACGAAGTTGAAGCTGGCGCGTTTGAGCAACGTGCACAACACCGTGGGAATCGACCTGGTGGCGATGTGTGTGAACGACGTGATCTGCTGCGGGGCCGAACCCCTTTTTTTCCTCGACTATGTGGCCATGTCCCATGACGACCCGGATGTGCTCGAGCAAGTCGTGGAAGGGATCAGCAACGGCTGCCTGGCCGCCGACTGTGCGTTGCTGGGAGGCGAAACGGCGATCATGCCGGACCTGTACGCCCGCGGCGACTACGATCTGGCCGGTTTCTCGGTCGGTGTTGTGGAACGCAAACACCTGATCGACGGGTCAAATATCTCGCCAGGAGATGTGGTGCTCGGCGTCGCGTCGAGCGGATTGCATTCCAACGGTTTTAGCTTGGTCCGCAAGGCGGTGTTTGACATGGCCGGCCTGGGAATCAATGACGAGGTTGCCGGCTTCCAACGCACGGTCGGCTCACTGCTCATGACCCCGACCCAGATCTACGCGCGCGCCGTGCGCGCCGTTCTCAAACATTACAAAGTGAAGAGTGTCGTCCACGGCATTGCGCACATCACAGGAGGAGGCATGCGGGAGAATGTGGAGCGGATTGTTCCCGACGGTGTGCAAGTGCGTATCGATTCCGGCAGTTGGGAAATTCCCGCGGTGTTCACGTGGTTGCAACAGCTGGGCTCCATCGATCAGGAAGAGATGTTCCGCGTATTCAACATGGGGATCGGCCTGGTGCTGATTGTTAGCAGCTACTATGCCGACGCCATTCGCAGGATTCTCAAAGACCAGCAACTCGAAAGCTGGCCGATTGGCGAAGTCGTTGCCGGCTCAGGGGATGTTGTGTGGGCCTGATACCCCCGCAAACCGCTCGTCGCGTTACCAGCGTGGAGCGGAAGGAGCCTTAGCTCGGACAGCGCCACTTTGCAGCCATGGATGTGCGTAACTCGTGTCTCCGTGACAGACCTTCGCCACCGGGCTCGCCCCAGTGGTTCTACGTTTGCTGACTACTCTGGCAGCCGAAAAACGAACCTTCCTGCCGGCCCTCGCCGCCTCCGGCGGCGAGGGCCGGCAGGAAGGAAACTCATGGGTGGCCGAGATCGACGGTAGTTTTCAAACGCTCCACCACCGGGACTAGCCCGGTGGCGATAAAGCCAGTGCCACCCATGGACGGACAATGCGAAGTAATTTTTCCCCGGTTCCTAAGCTCGAACTATTCGCAAGTGCGTCCGATATCCAGGTAACCAGGGAAACTGTTTCGGCTTATGCACAAACTGCCCGAAACACGGCCCGCTGGGGCGTGGTTTTTCGCGCCCGGGTGGGAAACGGGTGCGCGGCACGGAACAGGGAATGCCGAAGTCAAGTTGCACCGCCCTAGGCGCGCAACACGCCCGCGGCACCGACCGTTTCGACGCCTTTTGGCCGACTACCGGAGGGGCCCGCCTTGTTCAACGCATCGAGCACTTGTTGTTGTGTGATCGGACCATCAAACGTAATGGGATCGCCACCCGTGCCGGGGAAGATGGCCAAATACGGGATCACAGCTCCTTCGTTGCCAAGTTCCTTGAGTAGTTGATCAATTTCAGGACTGTCGTGCGTTTTGTCGGCCTTGATGGCCACCACGCCGTTCTCAGAAACCAGGTTCTCGACTTCTGCTCTGTTCAAGGCGACCGCCTCGTTGTACTTGCAGGTCATTCACCAATTGGCAGTGAAGTCGACCAACACGGTGTGCCCCTCCTTGAGATGCTGATCCAGGCTGATCCGCGAGAAGGGTTGCCAATCGATCTTGTAGCTCGGCATCAGCACCACGAAACCAAGTACCGCTGACAAGGCGATCACCGCCAGGCAGCCGGCCCATCCCTTCAATCGAGTAGAAAGATCGGCTGTCATGGGCGTTTTGCCAATCAACCAGCATCCCACACCAATGCCCAACAGCAGCGTCAGCGTCGGAATCACATATTCATAAGGCACGGAAAGAAACAGGAAGATCACCGTTGCCATCAGCACGAAGCCCATGACCTGTTTGAAAGTATCCATCCACGCCCCGGGCTTCGGGAGAAAACTCACCAAACGCGGCGCGACGCCGACCAGAAGATAGGGAGTGGCCATCCCCAATCCGATCATCGTGAACGCCGTAAACGTTAATCCCGTAGGTTGCTTGACGGCCCAGCCCACCGCCGGTCCCAGCATCGGGCCGGCACAGGGAGTGGCCAGGATCGTCGTCAGGACGCCTTTGCTGAACGCCCCGACGGCCCCTTCTTTTTCCGCTGCCCCCTGCATGCTGCTCGATCCGACAAAGCCCGGGATCGGTATCTCCCAGACACCAAGAAAGCTGAGTCCGAACGCAAACACGATACCGATCATGGTGATCAGGAAACGCATATCACCAAAGTGCTCGGCCCATTGATGTCCGGCAAAGGCGGCGGCGGCGGCAAGCACCCAGAAGACCGTCATCAAACCCAAGGAGAACCAGATGTTCAGGGCCAGTATCTCACCGCGGCTACCACCCGCTTGATGGATGAATGACATGACTTTCAGGCCAATCACCGGCAGGACACACGGCATGACATTCAGTATGAGGCCGGCCAGAAACGCGATCGCCAATACCATGAACAAAGGCATCCGGTCGAGTTTTGATTCTCCCGCTGTGACTGGCGTTGGCTTCTCGGTCTCTGCGATGGCCGCAGCTTCCTTGGCCAATTTGTCATATGTGCTGGCCGTGAACGTCAAGGGTAACTCGCCCTGGACGGTCCCTTTGCCGACCGCCACTCTGGCCTGAAAATCCGCAGCCGTCGGAAGGTCGCAGGCTTGGGACGTGCAGGTCTGGTAGGCAATACCACCGGCAATCTCATATTCACCGACATCGGCATCCTTCGGTACTGTGATGGGAATCGTCCAGGAGACTGTTCCCTCGTGGTAGTACAGGAAGGGCACATCCGGCAAGTCCGTGGCCTCCTCCTTCGGCTTGACGGACGCTTCAGGAACGCCATATTTCCATCCAGCGGTCTTGCGGAGCACGATCAGAGTCGGCTTGGCAATCTCCTTGGGGTCGGTTGGAGCCTGCCGGTATACGTGCCAGGGAGATTCCAACCTGGCAGTCAGCACCAATTGTAGCGTATCCCCGGGGGCCGCTACTTGCGGTTGCACGTGGCCGACGATCGTGATGTGTCCGTTCTCGTCCTGGTAACTGCCGGTAGCCGTTGGGGGCCGGAAATACCCCGCGAACTTCATCTCCACACGCTCATTCGTGATCAACTCACACGAGCCCCCCGTTTCACATACCTGACCGTTGATCACGACTTGTATCTGAAGTGACTTGGGATCGATGTCTTCCGACAGCAGAATGGGTGCCGACCAGGTGACTTCGCGGGGAAACTCTTCGATCTCTACGCCCGGAAATACGGGATCGGAAATTACATGCGGGTCGCGATCCGCCTCGAAATCCCCCACCAACCGAAACTCGGGGGACGTCGTGACGTCGATTTTCGTCCGTAGCGGTCCGCCCGAGGGCTGGGTCGTCGAATAAATATGCCAGCCGGGCTGCAACACGGCTTGAATCGACAGCTTGCCTTGGCGGGTGCCCTGCTCCACCTCGTACATCCCGGTGAACTGGACTCGGCTCTCAAACAAGTCACCACCGGGCGCGACATCCAGATCGGGGAGCAGATTGAACGTGTCCTCGAAAGTCGCGGGAGACTCCTGGGGAACGGGAGGGGCCTGAGCCAACAACCATGGTGTGAAACAGGTTATGGCAGTCACACTGAGCAACAAAGCGACAACACGATACATGGGCGAGTCAATCCTCTCTCCAAATTCTTTCGTGGTCTGGTTGGTTTCGCGTCTCAAATCGATCCGACGGTGGCCAGATTCACGGGCCCAACCGCCGCACCAGCATCTACAGTATAGCGAAGCTCAGAACTCCTCCCCATGGGCTGTTTCTTCGGAACGTGCATCGCCGTACACGTGGCAACTCCGCCGCACCTCTGGTCGCCAGCGCTGGATCTCGCGCGGAAATTCTACCGACTTGTCAAGTGCGCCGGTCAACGCTTGCGATCGTCAGCAGCCCCCAATGGATTTTCGCGCCCTGGCGTAGGAAATCCGCAGTATTCCGTGGACCAAGCGGTCGCGAAACCATCTGCGTTTTCCCCGCAGTGCCACGCGATCGCCTCTAAATGACTTGCTGTAAATGACTTAGACGCGCAACAATCTCCTCCAATCGATCGGCGACGCGGCTCCACGAACGAAATTCGCGCCGTTCGATATAGATCCACCGCAACCAGTTCATGCCCGACAACAGGAGCGACGTCTGATCGAATACGCCGAGCAACCGCAATTCGTCTGACAACAGTTTCTGATCCTGCTGATAGGCTTCCAGTCCGCTTTTCCATCCGTCTGGGTCATCTCCCACCAGACTCCCCAACAATCGAGCTACGTCGCTGACACGCGACTCGACACGCATATTGCCGAAATCGATCAATCCACTAACGCGTGCCTCACGGAACAGCACATGATCGCGCCATAGGTCTCCGTGACAGATCTGCAGCGGCACTTTTATTCGCAAGACACGGTTTAGTCTCTGGAATACTCGCGGAGCGAGGGACGGATAGAGAGCCAGGATCTGGTCTGCCAGGGAATCAAGCCGGGGGAGGGGACAAGCTGTCACAGCCTGGCGTAGCTGGTGATCGAGTCCGGTGCGGATTTCGGTCATCAGCGCGGCACGATTTTGAAGTGCGGGCGAGATACCCCGAAACGGACCCGTTGGGTCCACCCTGGCCGCCACAGCGTGGAAAGCGGCCAGCGTCGTCAGGGCCGACGGCAGCTTGCGCGGGTCGTAGGAACAAGGGTCGTCGGCCTGGCCCGGCATCCAGGGCGCCAATTCCCAGAACCGATCGTCCCAGGCAACCCACGAATGCGAACGCGACGTTTGCCACGGCACCGGGACCAACGTAAAACCTTGACGATGGATCGAGGCGAGCGTTCGATGCATCCAGGCCAGACGTGCCCCATCGCGCATCCCTAATGGCCAGGCACGAAGACACATCGAACCCAGCGGGCAGGCTAGACGCCAGACTTGTGCACCGCTAAAACCGCTCTGCAACTCGACCAACGCCGTCGGACCAAGCGATCGCTCGCCCCCATAGTGCACGAGGACGTTTTTCGCCAGAGTCGGCCCATCATAGTTTTCGCGGCAAAAGTGAGCGATCTTCCTTCCCTCGTTTTCGCCTCGCGTGCTATTCTGTAGAGCAACAGTCAAACGTCTCGAAATCGACGCGGCCGCATCGCCAGCCGGAAGTTCCAGATCGTGGCCGAACAACGGTACGCACGATAATACCCAACTGCCGCCCGCGTCAAGGAGAAGTGCCACGTGAAGATGATTATCGCCATCATCCAGCCAACGAAGCTGAGCGCCGTGCGCGAGGCGCTGCTGAAGATTGGGGTGGAGCGGATGACAGTCTGCGATGCGCAGGGGTTCGGACGCCAACGCGGCCATACCGAGTACTATCGGGGCGTGGAATACAAGACACATCTGCTGCGCAAGATCGCGCTGGAAATCGCCGTCAACGACGATTTCCTGGACCGCACCATCGATACGATTATGAACGTGGCGCGAACCGGCGCTGAAGGAAATATCGGCGATGGAAAGATCTTCGTTCTGCCCTTGGATGCGGTGACCAGAATCGGGGGAGTCACCACGGGGCCCGAGGCCGTGAACTGAAGCCGCTGGTGAGAGTCTGGTCGACAACGAGGCTGGTGCGGACGTGAACGTTCAACGTCGAATGAAAACCGGGAGCACTCTGCAGTGTCAGGTTGCACTGTATCGCTGAGCGGGCCCCGATTCCCAGCACGCAACTCACGACACCCGGACCGAAATTCTGGTCCCCTGATCCGCTTCTATTCGACGTCTGGACTTTCGCAAATTTCGGTGCGCAACGAGGCGTTCGGATGACAGGAGAGTTTTTTGCACGGGCGGGGCGAGCGTTGTCGGATCAGTCGTATTGGCCTCGTGCTTTAGCGCGGTTGCCGTGGCAGATGGTGCTCGTGAAGCGTCCCGTTTGACGGGGCTTCTGACTGTGGAGCTGGTTGCCGCTTCGGCCCCGACATGCATGCCCGCGGCTAATACTGCTGTGCGTCGATGGCTCGTAAACCTCAGTGAGGCGTTTCTTCTCCCACGCCAGCTACGCCGGCTTCGTCGGTCGTGAGTGGCGGGAGCCCGTACCGAGTTTGTTCGTCTTGCACGAACACATTGTCATATTCGATCTGATCCGAGTCGCGGCGTAGCAGCAGATAGATGACGCCGGCGGCCGACCAGATGAACCCGTAGCGGAACGCGGCTGCAACCGTCAGTACCAGGGCGTTGAGCCCGGAGATGATGGACATGCCGATCATGGCTCCGGCGTGGCCGGTCGTCACGTCCCCGGTGAGCGGCTCGAGTCCCGAGCCCCAGGAGACGGCCCAGAAACTGAAGTACACCACCATTTGGGCGAACGCTCTGACGACACAGAAGACGAGCGATCCCGAGACAACCGTCACGAGCGCGTAGAAGGCGTAATGGAGTGGGCGGCCGTAGCCGTAACTGAATGATCTCTGAGCCCCTTCAAACATATCTCCCATCTCTTCGGCACTCAGTGCTCCCCACATCAGCGGCCAGCCGATCAGCACGCCTATCACCAGGATGGTGATGATCAGCCCGCCAAGCAGAACGAAAATCCAGACCAGTGACGTGAGCAAGACTCCTACGTCCCATCGCATCAGCCATCCCGCCGGGTAGGAGAGGGCCATGACCAGGATAACTCCCGACAGGGCAAACAGGGGAGCTCCGACGAACCCCAGCAACCGCCGCCCGGCGAACCGAAAGGCGTCGAACATCCCCTCTCGTTCCTGGCGGCCAAATCGCATCACGGCGATCCGCGTGATGGCGCCGCCGAAAAGGGCCCAGACCAGCAAGTTCCAGAATCCGCCCAGGCCATAGTAGATCAATTCAGGCCAGCTGGCATCAAGCCGGCCCAGAGGACGCAGGGGAGCCACGAGCTGCGTGACGACCGAAGCCATAGGCACGTAGAGATCGCTCCATTGCCCCGATATCGAAATGGTCGGTTGGGGAATCCTGTTCTTGTCCAGCTCCATCAGGGAAGGCACAAAATCGTCCATCACCGAGCGCGTCGAATCGGCTCGGTGCGATTCGGGCAGCACGAACGCGGCTCCCCACCACCCTAGAGGCATGAGCAGTGTACCAACGGTGGCTAAGAACAGCACGGGCGCACCCGTAGAGAGTCGCAGCGCACGAAGAATCATCAGCCAGGGAAAGATTTCTCCCCAGGCAACGCTGCGAAGCGGCCCAGAATCGTCCGACATGATCACAACCCTTGTCGCAGTGAACGGAAATCACGAGCCGGCATTATAAGGGTTTGTGAGACGCGGCAGAACGGCGGTTATGGGAAAGTCGCTCCAAACCTGCCTGGCGGTCGCACCGTCAAGGTTCTCGGCCGTCGGGAGGCGGCTGAACGTCTTCTTCCGCCTCCGGGTTGACCGGCAAAGAGAGTTCCTCGTTCAGCCAGCGACCCAGATCCAACAGCCGGCAACGCTCGCAACAGAACGGCATTGCCTGGGTTTTGTCAGAATCAAACTTCTGTTCAACAGGTAGGGCATACCAGGATGGCCATGTTTGTAGGCTGAAACGACGACTGGCAAATTTACGTTGCCTTCTTCGTCGCTTTTGTCTCTTTCGATGAAGACTTCGATTCCGTCTTGGACTTGGACTTGGAATCCGAGGGCGTGTCCGATGTTGACTTGCTCTCTTCGGCAGCCCGTTTCTTATACGATTCGCTGCGGTAATCAGTCTGGTAAAACCCGGAACCCTTAAAGACCACTGCTGCTCCTGGGCCGATCAATCGCTTCAGCTTCGATTTGCCGCACTCCGGGCATTTTCGCATGACTGGCGAACTGATGGATTGAAAATGCTCAAACTCATGGTCGCATGCGGTGCATTGATAATCGTAGGTTGGCATAGACATCTCCACGTGTGTGTAATCCGTCCTCACCCTAGTCGGCGAGACAACAGCGGGCCAGGTTTCCTCCGGCTCGCCTTATCCTACGCATCCGACCTGCAAAAACAATTCCTGCTCTCAAGATGAATCGGCAAACGCTCCTGTTGGTCCCGCACACTGGCCCCTCAATCAACTCACGCGTGCGAACCGTTCGAGGGTGTGACGCTGTACGTGACGCTGAGCCCCCGCCCGCTGCGACCGCTTACTCAGCCTTGGGCCTGGCCGCCGCCACGATCACCTGCGAGGGGCGAATCACGCGCCCGTGAAGCTGGTACCCGGTCTGTGTGACCTGTGCCACATGCCCCGCTTCATGCTCGTCACTGGGAAACTGGGCAATCGCTTCGTGCAAGTGGGGATCAAATGGGGCTCCCTCGGCCGGGATTTCTTCGCAATGATGCCGCTTCAGGATGCTCGCCAGCTGTTCGGCCACCATCTTGACTCCTTCCAGCAATCCGGTGGCGTTCTCGTTCTGTTCGGCCGCCTCGATGGCACGTTTCAAATTATCGACGACGGCCAACAAGTCTCGCATCAGCGGCAGTCCGGCAAACCGCCTTTCCTCTTCTAAGGTGCGTTGAGCCCGCTTGCGATAGTTCTCGAGTTCCGCCTGCAGGCGCAGCACCCGCTGTCGGGTCTCCTCCAATTCCATGCGCAGCGACTCGACGTCCTCGTCCTCGCCGTCGAAGGAGGCGTTCGGCGGCGACTCCAGATCGATTTCGTCGCCGGCATCAGCCACTTCTTCCACCGGGTCGGATAACTCATCTCGAATCACTTGTTCGTCGTCGGGCACGAACGCTTGATCATCGGGCTGCTTCGGCATCACGACTGGTCCTCATTCCCCTCTTCACCACTCGGAGCGAAGTAATTTCGCAGTTTGTCCAGGAAACTCTTGCGTTGCGGTGTCACGTCCGCGTGTTCGAGTTCCGCCAGCTGCCGCAACAATACCTCTTGCCGCTCGTTCAGCTTCTTGGGAACTTCGATGTAGGTTTGCACCAGCAGGTCACCCTTCACGCCTCCGTGCGGATTCGGCATCCCGCGCTTGCGTAGACGGAAGACTTCACCGGATTGCGTTCCTTCGGGAATCGTCAAATTGTCGGGACCGCTGAGCGTCGGGACTTCGATCGTGGCACCCAACGCGGCTTGCGTGTAAGTAATCGGTAGTTGCAGGACCAGGTGTGTGCCGTCGCGATGGAACAACGGGTGCTCGCGGACCGAGACAAAGCAGTAACAGTCACCCGGTGGGCCGCCGTCAGGACTCGGTTCGCCCTCCCCCGGCAGCCGTACCCGCATCCCATCATCAATGCCCGCTGGAATGGCCACGTCGATGGCCACCTGTCCCGCTTCATAGCCGGTGCCACGGCATTGGTTGCAGGGATGGGAAATCACGGTGCCGCTGCCTCGGCAGGAGGGGCAAGTCGTTTGCACCCGCAGAATTCCGGCAGCTTGGACTACCTGGCCGTGTCCCCCGCACCGCCGACACGTCTCGCGCGTCGAACCGGGCATCGCCCCCGTTCCATCACAACGCCCACATGGTTTGCTCCGCTGAAACTCAACGCGTTTGGTAGCCCCCCGCGCCGCCTCTTCCAGATTGAGTGTCAGTTGGCAGCGGATATCATGCCCGCGGTGCACGCGCCGTCCACGGCGACTTCCGCCGCCAAAGAAATCGCCAAATACGCTGCCCCCGAACATGTCGCCAAAGGCGTCCAGAATATCGTCAACGCTGTGGAACTGCGTGGCACTACCATCCACACCCATATGACCGTATTGGTCATAGCGAGCGCGCTTGGTCGCATCGGACAATACCTCGTACGCTTCCGCCGCCTGCTTGAATTTCTCGGTCGCATCTTCGTCACCCGGATGGCTGTCCGGATGATATCTGATGGCGAGCTTGCGATATGCAGAGGCGATTTCCTGGGTGGAAGCGCTTCGTGGTACGCCCAAAATGTCGTAGTAACAGGTTTTGTCCGACATAGTTGCCATGGTACGCATGCACGAGCTGGTCGTCTTACGTTTTGGTTAGTGGTTGCCTGTTCGGAGTGTGGCCTGGCATCTTGATACGTGCGACGGCTCTCAACCTGGATGCAGCTGGGCCGCCACCCAACCGGAAACATGGTCACGCGGGACACATCTCACAGGCGAATCATTGGCATATGCACCGTGTTTGAGTGTATACCGTGTGGTACGGCACCAAGCCCATCGCTCGTCGCTACCTCCGAAAAGTCCTCAAGCAGCACAGCGACCGAAAATTTTGCTTCGAGTACTACCTTCTAAAAAATAGGCCGAGAAATCTCGCTCTGCCGGCCCGCATCAACACGAAAATCCTTGCGGCCCTCGCCCCGCTCGACCCGTCGCAAACGGACCCTCCGGCGTGCGTCATGGGACGCGGCGAAACGACATAAAATACATTAGGTTTGTGTGTTTTTGTGGCCCGCGGCTCCAGGACAGGTCGTCATTAGAACCAGGTGGCACCGTCTCTCGACGAACCTCATCCTGGACAACAGGGCCACCTCGCTTTGAAGTGGCCCTGACTTTGGCTCAGTCACCAGGCACAAACCGTCTGAACGCCAGCGCCGCATGGCGGCCACCGCGACGGACCCTGGCATGCCGGGACACGGTCCACATTTCCCCACAGTTCGCTCGGTATGCGAGTGGCCCCCATCTGCCGGCGTCGAGTTTCCTCTCGCCAGCAGCCTGGTGGCCAGCTCGTTTTTTTGCTGCCACCACCGATTGCCCGCCGTTGCACCAAAGGGGCAAAAGTCGCCGACCTCGGGTGTTGGCTCTGCGCCACCCATGCTCGACGAACCACAGGCACTCAAGCGGCAGCACGTGATCGGTTTGTGGCCGGTTGCGTCAGGCAACACTTCCTTCAATGCGCGACTTTTCCTTGTCTTCCTTGTCGTAGGTCGTCACCAGCGTCTCGGTCGTCAACATCAACCCGGCGATGCTCGCCGCGTTGCTCAAAGCGGTGCGGACGACTTTCGCGGGGTCGATAATACCCGCCTTCAGCA
This sequence comes from uncultured Planctomycetota bacterium, assembly GCA_963700575.1. Classification (GTDB taxonomy): domain Bacteria; phylum Planctomycetota; class Planctomycetia; order Pirellulales; family Pirellulaceae; genus JAJRVM01. The sequence goes on from CAVOYC010000016.1 coordinate 180,872, forward strand.
TGTCCACGTATTGACAGGTATTCGCGTCGAATCCGACGTTAGTAGCTCGGTGGGCAACCTCGTCGGCGACCACCGAACCGTCGATACCACCGTTGTCCGCGATCTGACGCAGCGGAGCGTCGAGTGCTCGCAAGACGATGTCGACACCGATCTTCTCGTCGCCCCGAGCCGCGTTGCGAGTCGAAGTGACCGCTTCGGCACATCGCAAAAGAGCCACTCCTCCGCCAGGAAGAATTCCCTCCTCTACGGCAGCGCGCGTGGCATGCAAGGCGTCTTCGACACGGGCCTTCTTTTGCTTCATATCCGCTTCGGTTTCAGCACCGACCGAAATGACCGCCACGCCGCCAGCCAGCTTGGCCAGACGCTCCTGGTACTTTTCGCGATCGTAATCGCTGTCGGTCTGCTCGATCTGGTTCTTGATCTGCTCGACACGCTTGTCGATATTCTTCCGGTCACCGCCACCCTCGACAATGGTCGTGGTGCTCTTGTCGACGTTGATCTTTTTCGCACGACCAAGATGCTCGAGCGTGATGTTCTCGAGTTGGATGCCCAGATCTTCGCTGATCAGTGTGCCGCCGGTCAGAACCGCGATGTCGCCCAGCATCGCCTTCCGACGATCGCCGAACCCAGGTGCCTTGACCGCACACACATTGAGCGTGCCGCGCAGCTTGTTGACCACCAGCAGCGTCAACGCCTCGGACTCGACATCCTCGGAGATGATCAGCAGCGGCTTGCCGCTCGAGCCCGTCTTTTCCAGAATCGGAATCAGGTCGCGAATGTTGCTGATCTTTTTCTCGAAGATCAAAATGTACGCGTCACTCAGCGCACACTCCATCGTTGAGGGATCGTTGATGAAGTAGGGCGAAATAAAGCCCTTGTCGAACTGCATGCCGTCCACATACTCGACGGTCGTGTCTCGCGTCTTGCCCTCTTCGACGGTGATGACACCGTCCTTGCCCACGCGCTCCAGGGCCTCGGCCAGCAGTTCACCAATGGCCTTGTCGTTATTGGCACTGATCGAACCGACATTGGCCACCTCGGACTTCTCCGACACTGGCTTGGCCATCTCCACCAACTTGGCTTCGGCTGCGTCGACGGCTTTCTCGATACCGCGACGGATGGCAGCCGGATTTGCGCCCGCCACAATGTTACGCAGCCCTTCCCGAAAGATCGCTCGCGCCAGCACGGTCGCCGTCGTGGTTCCGTCGCCGGCCAAATCTGAGGTTTTCTGCGCTACCTCGACCACCAACTTGGCGCCCATGTTTTCAAAGCGATCTTCCAGTTCGATTTCCTTGGCCACCGTCACGCCGTCTTTCGTTACCGAAGGACCACCAAACGACTTGTCAATAATCACATTACGTCCGGTCGGTCCCATGGTGATGGCGACGGTGTCGGCCAGCTTGTTGACGCCCTGCATCATCTTTTGCCGGGCATGGTCCTCAAAAAGCAGTTGTTTTGCCACGCTTAAAAGCCCTCTTTCTGGTAGGGGTTGATGTTCGTTGACTTGTCCCAGCCGGGCTCACTTCCACCCGGCCGTTCCGCCCGTCGCTGACTACTGGATCACCTTGGCCAAAATGTCGCTCTCCCGCAAAATCTTGACCTCCTCGCCGTTGATCTCGATGTCCGAACCGCCGTACTTGCCATAAATCACTTCGTCTCCAACTGACACCGACAGCTCGCCGCGCTCGCCACTGTCCAACAACTTGCCAGGGCCCACCGCGACCACCACGCCCCGCTGAGGCTTCTCTTTCGCCGTGTCCGGCAACACGATTCCACCAGCTGTTTTTTCTTCCGCTTCAATGGGCTCGACTACCACTCGGTCATCCAACGGTCGGATTTTGATCTTCGCCATAATCGTGATTCCTTCTCCCGAAGTATTTGCAATTGGTTTGTTGATTTGCCTGTCAGGTTCCAGATGAACAACATCAGCTTAAGGCCGAGCATTACATCATGCCTGGCATGCCACCCATGCCACCCATGCCACCCATGCCACCCATGCCACCCATGCCACCCATGCCGTGATCGTGCGGATCACCTGCCGGGGGCTCGGACTCTTTCGGAATCTCGGTCACGAGCGACGAGGTTGTGAGCAACAGGCTGGCCACACTGGCGGCGTTTTGCAGCGCCGTGCGGACCACCTTGGCCGGGTCCACCACACCCGCCTCAATCAGGTCACAATAGGCTTCCTTTTCGACATTGAAGCCGTCATTCTTGCCTTTTGAGCGGCGTACCCGACTGGCGACTACAGCACCATCGAAACCGGCGTTTTCGGCGATTGCACGGAGCGGATACTCCAAGACCTTACGGATGATGCTGACCCCCAGCGCTTCGTCGCCGGTTAGCTTGAGCTTGTCCAACGCCTTGTCCGAACGCAGCAGCGCGACGCCACCACCGGGAACGATGCCTTCTTCCAGGGCGGCCTGGGTGGCCGAACGAGCATCCTCCAGCAGCGCTTTGCGCTCCTTCATTTCCGTCTCGGTGGCGGCACCACAGTGAATCTGCGCGACACCGCCGGCCAATTTTGCCAACCGTTCCTGCAGCTTTTCCTTGTCGTAATCGCTGTCGGTCTGGTCAATCTCTCGGCGGATTTGCCCCGCCCGACCATCGATCTCTTCCTTGCTGCCGGCCCCACCGACAATGACCGTCTCGTCCGACGTGATACGAATGCGCTTGGCACGACCCAAGTCGGTCAACTTAACGCTCTCCAGATCGATCCCCAAATCCTTGAAGATCGGCTTGGCCTTCGTTAACACCGCGATGTCACCGAGCATCGCCTTGCGACGATCACCGTAGCCGGGCGCTTTGACCGCACACACGCTGAGAATACCGCGCAGCTTGTTGACGACCAGCGTCGCCAAGGCCTCCCCTTCGATGTCTTCCGCGATAATCAGCAATGGCTTGCTGGCTTTGCTGATGGCCTCGAGAATCGGGATCAGGTTCTTGTTACTCGAAATCTTTTCCTCGTAGATCAACACGTAGGCGTTGTCGAGTTCGACGACCATTTTGTCTTGATCGGTGACGAAATGCGGCGACAGGAAACCGCGGTCGAACTGCATTCCTTCCACCACTTCCACTGTCGTCTCAGCACTCTTGCCTTCCTCGATCGTGATCACGCCGTCTTTACCAACCTTGAGAAACGCATCGGCCAGCACATTGCCGATCGTCGGATCGTTATTGCCGGCGATTGTCGCCACTTGCTGGATGTCTTTCTTGGCCTTGTCGTTGATCGGGGACGCCTGCTTGAGGACTTCCTGCGCGACAGCCTCCGTGGCTGAGGCAATCCCGCGGGCCAACGCCATCGGGTCCGCTCCCGCCGCGATCATCTTCAGACCCTCGCGGTAGATGCCGGCCGCCAGTACCGTGGCCGTCGATGTACCGTCACCTGCCACGTCGTTGGTCTTGCTGGCCGCTTCTTTCAGCAGTTGGGCTCCCAAATTCTCGTTGGGATCATCTAACTCGATCTCCTCGGCGACCGTCACGCCGTCCTTGGTAATCTTGGGCGAACCCCAGCCCTTGTCCAAGACCGCGTTGCGACCGCGCGGGCCAAGCGTGCTTTGCACCGCTCGAGCGAGTTTCTCTACGCCCTTGAGTAGCGGCTGCCTGGCATCGTCATCAAAGACCATTTTCTTTGCCACGTTTGAATTCCTCCTGTTGCTTGCGATGTCTTTATCCCACCGTCTCTGACAAACCGCCTCGTAACTACTAGCCACGCCTGCGACCAATATGACGGTCCGGGTTATTCAGCATGCGGCTCAGGGCATGTACTCTCCCGGTCGACTATCGGATGCGGGACAAGCTGGTGACAGACCCTGATCTGCCCCCCCGTGATGTGCAAGCTTTGTGCCAACACACTGAGAACAGTTCGCAAGGTGATTACATGAAAGGACTTATGGCAATATTCAAAGCGATATTGATCGAGTAAGATCAGTCAGAGTTCATGGTTGAATGCCATTTTGGCAGTCGCCCGGCGTACGCCAGCCTAACCCGCTGCGGCGCGTCTCGGCCCAACCCTAGTTCTTTGGCGTGACGGAGCACGAGGCCGGATGATTCACAAAACTCGTCGGGTGGGTCGAGCAAGCCGTGCTGCTGGTCGGTCTTGGTATTCGCCCCGTGCTTCAGAGGCTGTCTGGCTGCTAGCGTCTGGCAGCTCAGCAGGAACGACGACGCTGTCTAGTTGTACAGCGCCATTTTGCAGCGATGGATGTGCGTAAACGCGTGTCTCCCTAACAGTCCCTCGCCACCGGGCTCGTCCCGGTGGTTCTACGTTTGGTGACTACTCTGGCAGCCGAAAAACGAACCTTCCTGCCGGCCCTCGCCGCCTCCGGCGGCGAGGGCCGGCAGGAAGGAAACTCCTGGGTGGCCAAGATCGACGGTAGTTGTCAAACGCTCTACCACCGGGACCAGCCCGGTGGCGATAGAGCCCGTGCAAACAAGGCTTCAAGAGGATCTAAAAAGTGAAAGTGACGCTGTCCAACTAGATACGCGAAAAACCGGGGCGCACTGGTGCGCGCGCGGTTTGAACAGCGACTAGCCCGACCGGCCCGAAGCCTCGCGATCCTCGAACGCGAATTCAGTCATCGCACGAAAGTCAGCCAAACCGAGGCAAAACTGCGTGCGATCGCCTGCTGAGCAGCCAGACAGCCTCTGAACGTCGGGGCTAAATCCAATACCGTTGAATTAAGTCATGATCGCATCCGACGGCAAACCCGATATGGCGACAGCACGACCATGCTGGCACAACAACTCGTGTCGCAAACCTATCTGGCAGCGCTTCGTTAAACGGTCTTGGGGCTAGGGAGTGAAATCATCGTGCGGCCGCAAATCCATGGCGAAGCGGGCCAACAAATCCGCAGCCTGATCCAGATCGGTCAGCGAAACCGTCTCCACGGCACTGTGCATATAGCGATTGGGCACGGCCACCAACCCGGTTGCCACGCCGCCGCGGCTAATCTGCAAGCTGTTCGCATCATTCGGCGTGGCGCGTCCGATGGCCGCCAGCTGGAAAGGTATTTCGTGACGTTTGCCGATCTCCATGAGCCGGTCCGTTACAACCGGGTTCATGTTTGGACCGCGAAAGATGACCGGGCCTTTTCCCAACGATATTTCCCCCCGCTGTCGCTTGTCGATCGTTGGACAGTCGGTCGCGTGGGTCACATCCACGGCGATCGCCACGTGCGGGGCGATTTCAAATGCGCTCGTCTTGGCGCCGCGCAGTCCGATCTCTTCCTGAACGGTGGAGACGGCGTGCATGGCACACTGCAACTTATCGCTTTCCACGCGTCGCAAGGCTTCCATTACCACCCACAACCCGGTCTTGTCATCCATGCCGGGCCCGTTAGCCAGCTGATTTCGCAGAGCCTGAAACCCGAGTTCCAATGTAATCGGATCGCCGATTCGAACGACACTCGCGGCTTCCTCCTTGTCCTTGGCTCCCAAGTCAAGCCAGAGCTCCTCCAGTTTCACCACCTGCTTGCGTTCTTGGTCATTGAGCAAATGAATCGGTTTTCGAGCAATGACGGCCGGAACGGCTCCGTGCTCGGACCAGATAGTCATACGCTGGCCGATCAATTGCTGGGGGTCCCAGCCGCCGATCGTTTCGGCATAAATGAACCCCGAATCATCGATCTGCGTCACGAGCATCCCGATTTGATCACAATGCCCAGCGTACATGATGCGCAGCGGAGCGTCCGGATTACGGCTGGCGATCAGGTTGCCGTGCACGTCGCTCGTGATACGATCCGCAAAGGGCGTTACATATTGGCGTACGACGTCTTGCAGTGGTCGCTCATAGCCGGATGGGCTGGGGGTCTCGAGCAGCCGCTTGAGAAAATTAAGTCCTTGTTCATCCATTGCTTCTTCTGCTCTCTGCGCGGTATCTCGCGGTATCTTGTGGTCTAATCACGTTCGCCAGGCGGCCGGATCGCCAGCCAAATCCGAGCGACCCCACACGAGCCGCCGCTCGGCGGGCCCCGGGCCGCTCACGATGGTCGCTGATTTCGGTGGCGAATACAAGCTTTTTTCGCGCTGTTGGGGCCGTCGATTGGCGTCTGGCTGACGCGCACACGGCACGACCCCGCCGAACGTGGCGCGTTGCGTCGGGCCACCGGGCGCGAGAACTTCCTCGACCCGCACTGGGGCCTTCGGAGCACCGGCAACATGCTCGTGCGATCCGTGCTCTCACAACGCTCCGCCTTTCGCACTGCATGGGCGCCGGTTAATATGTGGGTTTCGTGCTGGCCCAGTCCCTGTTGTCTTGGTGGAGAGGCGGTCCCGAAAATGGAAAAAACGAAGGTTGCCGTGGTAGGAATGGGGAACATCGGCACCGGTGTGGCTCGCCTGCTGCTCGACCATGGTGACCGCACGGCGAGGCATGCTGGTCGAACCTTGTGGCTCGAGGCGGTCGTTGATCGCGACGTCACGAGGCGGCGCGACGTGGATCTGCCGCAAGGAATCCTCACAGACGACCTGAGCCGGGTTACGAAAGACCCGGAGATCAAGGTCGTCGCGCAGTTGATTGGGGGTCTGGAACCGGCACGTTCGATTATGCTCGAGTTGCTGCGCAGCGGCAAGGACGTGGTAACCGCCAATAAAGCTCTGCTGGCCGAGCATGGTGGCGAGTTGTTTGACACTGCCCGCTCATTGGGACGTTCCATCGCCTTTGAGGCGGCCGTCGCGGGCGGCATTCCGATCATTACCAGTATCAGCCAATGTCTGTCGGCGAACCAGATTACCTCGCTGCGTGGAATCCTTAACGGTACCAGTAATTACATCGTGACGCAGATGGAGGAGAGTGGTGCGGCCTATGCGGCGGCGGTCCAGGAAGCCCAGCGTCTGGGCTTCGCGGAGGCTGATCCCTCGATGGATGTTGACGGCACCGACGCGGCGCAGAAACTGGCCATTTTGGCTCATCTTGCCTTTGGTGCTCGCATTCACTGGAGTGAGATTCCGCGTCAAGGTATCGACACGCTCGACCTGGCCGACCTGCGTTATGCCCGGGAGCTTGGCTATCGTCTGAAACTGCTGGCAGTGGCGCAGTTGACCGACGGTGTGTTGGAACTGAGTGTCGCCCCCACCTTGGTGAAAGTGGGACGCCCGTTGGCGGAAGTGTGCGCTGCCTACAACGCCATTAGCGTGATTGGCGACGCGGTGGGGACCGTGTTCTTCCATGGGTTGGGGGCGGGCCAGATGCCCACGGCGTCGGCGGTGGTCGCCGACATGATTGACACCGCCGTCGGTCGCACCGCGTTGACCTTCAAAACGCTGGAGCTCTGGTCGCAGCGAGAAGCGCGGGTCAATATTCGTGACCACATTCACCTCCGGGGTCGCTTCTATTTGCGGTTCATGGTCGAGGATCATCCGGGCGTCATGGCGCAGATCACAGGTGCCTTAGGCCGTCATCAGGTATCCATCGCGTCCGTCATCCAGCACGAACCTGATCCTTGCGGTGACGGCAGCGTCGTTCCGTTGGTGATTATGACTCATATGACCACAGAAGGCGCCACCGCCATGTCGGTCAAGGAAATCGACCGTCTGCCGTGCGTACTGCAGAGGAGCGTCCGAATGCGTGTTTTGGACTAAGCGGCGTTGTCCGATGCCGCCGCCGGCAGCGGCCCGATCATGGAGGGCCCTGACGCGGCGGCCGAGGTGCCTGGCCTGCCAGCACTGCCAACGAACATCGCCACGTAGACCGCTTTCGAACGCCGCTGACGAACCCTGAATGCGGGAAACGGAATGTCATGAAATACGTGATTGTCATACCGGACGGATGTGCGGACGAACCGCAGGAGACTCTCGGGGGCAAAACGCCGCTGGAGGCGGCCGCCAAACCTGCCATGGACGAAATTGCCCAGGGGGGCTTGGTGGGGCGGGCTATCAATGTCCCCGCGCACCTCCCCGCCGGCTCAGACGTAGCGACGATGAGCTTGTTGGGGTACGACCCGACGAGCAACTTCACGGGCCGCGCGCCGTTGGAGGCGGCCGCTCAAGGTATCGAGTTGCAGGCCGATGACTGGGCGATCCGCTGCAATTTGGTCACGATTGAGGACCAGATCATGCGCGATTTCACGGCCGGCCACATCTCGACCGAGGAAGCGCGGGACCTGCTTGCCGACGTGCAACAGGAATTCGCAGCTGGTCCGTGGGAGTTTCATGTTGGGGTGAGCTACCGCAATTTGCTGCTTTATCGCGGTGGCCGGCAGCCAGTGCCTTTCAGCGCCGAGACGCGCACCACACCGCCACATGACTTGACCGACAAGTCGATTGTCGACGATTTCCCTCGCGGGCCCGGCAGTGATCTCCTGTCGGAAGTGATGAATCGCTCCGTCGATCTCTTCGGCTCACATAAGGTGAACGCGGCGCGGCGGGCGGCCGACAAATTGCCCGCCACCAACGTTTGGCTGTGGGGCCTTGGCAAGAAACCCTCCCTCACGCCGTTCGCCCAAGTGTACGGGCGGAAGGGAGTCATGATCACGGCGGTCGACCTGCTTCGGGGACTTGCTTCGCTGATCGGGTGGCGAAGGATCGAGGTGCCGGGCGCGACCGGTTATACGGATACCGACTATGCGGCCAAAGGGCGTTACGCGATCGATGCTCTGGGCTCTACGGATCTGGTTTGCGTGCACGTCGAGGCGACGGACGAGGCGTCTCATGAAGGAGACGTCGCCGCCAAAATCAAGGCCCTGGAGGAGATCGACCGGCATGTGGTGCGTCCGCTGCACGAGGCGCTCCGGCAGCAGGGCGACTACCGCATTCTGGTCAGCCCCGACCATCCGACGCCCGTGCGAACGAAGACGCACAGCCACGGGGCGGTACCCTTTGCGATTTCGGGTACGGGCATTCAAAAGGATGCTGCCAGGACCTATGATGAGCGGTCTTCCGACGCCTCGCCGCTGGCCTTTGAAGAAGGTTGGAGGTTGATGTCGTTTTTCCTCGGAGATGGCTGACTCGGCTGGATCTCGAACAGCGCGCGCCTTTCGTGCCGCGGCAGCGGCCGGACTGGGGTTCGTCGCGCGAAGAACGTGGCGTCTCCGGAAGCGTGCGCCATGGCGCGGCACGTCCGAAGCCAACACTCACCCACATCGACAGTTCTGAACTGCTAAAGCAAGAGAACCATGACACTCATCGTGCAGAAATTCGGCGGTACCAGTGTGGCGGACGGCCAGATGATTCTGGCGGCGGCCCGCAAGGCGATTCGTGCTCAACGCGACGGTCATCAGGTGGTCACGGTGGTCAGCGCGATGGGCAAGAACACCGACATGCTGGTCGACTTGGCGCATGAGGTAAATCCACGACCGCCGGCGCGGGAAATGGACATGCTGCTGTCGACAGGTGAACAGGTGAGTGTCGCCTTGATGGCCATGGCGATTCACGCGCTGGGATACAAGGCGGTCAGCCTGACTGGGGCGCAGATCGGAATCATCACCGACAACACGCATACCAAGGCACGCATCCGCTCGATTTCCACGGCTCGCATCCAGCAGTTGTTGGAGGAAGGCAACATTGTCATCGCCGCGGGTTTTCAAGGCATTGACGACGACCATGACATCACGACCTTGGGGCGTGGTGGTAGCGATACCACGGCGGTGGCTTTGGCCGCCGTGCTGCGCGCGAATCAGTGCGAGATCTACACCGATGTCGACGGTGTCTATACGACGGATCCGCGCGTTCTTCCCGAGGCCCGCCGCGTCGATCAGATCAGCTATGACGAAATGCTGGAACTGGCCAGCTTGGGTGCCGGCGTAATGCACAGCCGATCGATCGAGTTTGCCAAAAAGTATTCGGTGCCCATCCATGTCCGTAGCAGCCTTAGTGATATCACGGGTACCATGATCGTGGCCGAACCGGAGTTGCCGGATCTGCCCGTGTGCGGGGCCGCCATGACACCCCGCGAAGCGCGAATCACGATCGTGGGTGTTCCGGACGTGCCGGGCGTCAGCCTGGAAATCTTCTCCCGACTGGCCGATCGCAAAGTGACTGTGGACATGATCGTGCAGAACGTGGGTGAGCAGAGTAAATCGGACATTTCCTTCACGGTTCCCAGCAGCGAACTGGAAGTTGCGTTACAGGCGGTTGAAGAGGCGGCCGAATTGATGGGAGCCAGCGAGGTCAACCACGACGACCATGTGGCCAAGGTATCCGTGGTGGGGCTCGGTATGGCCAGGCAGACGGGCGTGGCCAACCGCATGTTTGCCGCCCTGGCCGCGGGGCAGATCAATATCCAAATGATCACCACCAGCGAGATCAAAATCTCCGCGCTGGTCGATCGCGACGCGGCGCTACCGGCCCTCCGGGCCGTGCACGAGACATTCGGCTTGGAAGCGCTTCCCGAACAGGGCACATTACGCTCCGCGTCGTCGTCCGAGGTGCCGCACGGCGGCAACGGCCCAGACGCCATCAATATTCTCGAGCGTCTGCAAGAGACCGATATGGAAGAACTGGTCCTCAGCGACATCGCGTTGGATGAATCACAGTCTTTGGTGACTATCGTCGGCGTTCCGAATCGTCCCGGTGTGGCAGCCCACGTGTTTCAGAGTGTGGCGGAGGGGGGCATCTTCGTCAACATGATTGTGCAAAGTCACAAAGGCTACCAGGGACAAATTAGTGTCAGTTTCACCGTGCCCGCCAGCCAACTTCAGCCGGCCCTGAAAGTGGCTCAACAACTGGCCGATGAATTCGGGTGCCACAGCGTCCGGCATCGACCCCGGGTCGCGAAGCTCTCCGTATCGGGGATTGGCTTGCGCAGCCACACCGGCGTGGCCATTCGCATGTTCCGCGCGCTGGCGGAAGCGAAGATCAACGTCAACATGATCAGCACCAGCGAGGTGCGCGTCAACGTTGTCGTAGACGGGCGCTACGGGCAATCAGGTCTCGAAAAGTTGCAAACCGCTTTTGCCAACGTGTTGCGATAACGTTCCGGCGCCCGGCGCCCGTAAATCGCGTCCGACGTACGCTAACCGACCCCCGCTCGCCGCGCCGCCCCGCATCGGTTCACGAATCCAGCACATCTTCCAGAACTTCTTCCGCCACATAGATCGGCAGCGGGGGATCGCAGGTAACGGCGACCGCGATCGCATCGGAAGGCCGGGAGTCAATTTCCAGTATTTCGCCGTCCTGTCGGATCCGCAACTTGGCAAAGTAGGTATGATCGCGCAGATCACTGATTACCACACTATCTAATTCGGCTCCCAGCGATTCCACGATGTTCACGAGCAGATCGTGCGTGAGCGGCCGCGGGGCGCGGTATGCCTTCACGCGTCGATCGATGCTGGTCGCCTCAAAGATCCCGATCAAGATGGGAAATTGGCGGTCTCCATCCACTTCCTTCAAATAAATGACTTGCTGCTCGTTGATCTCGCTAATGATAATCCGCGACAACTGCATTTGAACCGGCATGTCGGAACTCGCTATCTATAAAGCAGACGCTGCCGCACCCCGTAACTGGTCGAAACGACATCGAAATGATCGGCAGAAGCGATTCATCAAACGTACCCCATGACAAGACTCGGATCCATCCGGCACCGCTGATTATACGGCGCTGCAAGGGGGGGAGGCTAGTGCGCAGGCGAAACGGTTCGTCGGGCAGCCGGCCGTCATACGAGATGGCCAGTCGGTAAGGGCCTCCCGCCCATGACGTCGCGGGGTCGGAAATAGGCATTCTAGAGAAGCTTGCGCAAGGCCTGCGTCAGCCATCATGCTCTGCGGCAAGTGCTACGTCTGCACTTCGCTTTGGCTTGGCCCCCGACAGGACCAGCTGCCTCGATGCGACTCAGCAAAGCCGCGCTAGAGGTTGCGCCAAGGACGCCAGACCGGCCCGTATCGTGTCGAGTTGTTCCCGCAATTGAACCAGGCTGTCGCGTTCCTTTTGCACCACCTCTTTCGGCGCTCGCTCGACAAAACTCTGATTGGCGAGTTTCCTTTCCTTGCCGGCAATCATGCCGGTGACCCTCTCCAGCTGTTTCTCCAGCCGACTGATTTCCGCATCCACGTCGATCAAGCCGGCCAGGTCCACGAAGACGTCCATGTTGGGCAGATGGATGGTGGCGTTCGTCCTGGCGGGTTGGGCGTCACGACCCAGGGTGGTGGCTTTGGCATGCGCCAGCGCGGCAAAGTGGCCGGCCAGGGGATGCAACAAACTTGCCACATGCCGATCACACTGCACGCAAAAGGAAATGGGCTGACGTGGGGCAATATTCTGGCGACTGCGGATTTCCCGTAGCGCGGAGAGCACGGCGTGGAACTGCCGGAACTGCTCTTCAATCGTGGTATCCAGACGACTCGTCTCGGCACGGGGCCAGTCGGCGACGATCAAACTGGGAGAAGGTGCCGCGGCCGTGTCGAGCCCACGTGCCGGAGCCACAGTCCCCAGTAACTGCCAGATTTCTTCCGTAATAAACGGGATCATTGGATGCAGCAACCGCAGAATGACATCCAGCGTATGCGCGGCAACACGCTGTGCGACCTCACGCCGAGCGGGTTCCTGGAAGCGTTCCTTAATCATTTCGATGTACGAACTGCAGAACTCGTCCCAGCAGAAATCGTACAGCGTGCGCGCCGCCTCGGAGTAGTGATATTCTTCCAATGCTTCCGACACTTGTTGCGTGATCGAAGTGAGCCGACTGAGAATCCAGCGATCCTCAAAGGCCAACTGTTCGTCCGTGACCGGACCAGGCCTGTAGTTTTCCAGGTTCAGCATCACGAAGCGGGATGCATTCCAGAGCTTGTTACAGAAGTTCCGAGCGCCTTCAAAGCGTTCGCTCACCACCGCGCCACGCTGCAGTTGCAGGTCTTCCGCTTCGCGTGCCCACTGTGTCTGGAAGGGCTTGCCGCATTTATCGCATTTGATCCGCGGCATCTCGCGATTCTCTTTGGTTTGGTCGAGCAACTGTTGACAATGAGGGCATTCGAACTGCACCGGCATGCGAACGTCTTGCGTTTCGGTCGTTAATTGAGCCAATCCGAACCGCAATGCATCGGGCCCGAACTTGTCAATCACATCGATCGGATCGACTCCGTTCCCTTTGGACTTCGACATGGTCTCACCATATCCGTCCAGGATCTTGGGGTGGATGTAGACATCACGAAATGGCACCTCACCCATGTTGTTCAAGCCGGTCAGAACCATCCGAGCTACCCACAACGTGATGATGTCGCGACTGGTGATCAAGACGCTGGTCGGATAGAAGTATTTCAGCTCGGCAGTCGGTTCGGGCCATCCCAAGGTGGAATGAGGCCACAAGGCGGAGCTAAACCAGGTGTCCAGCACATCTTCTTCCTGCACAAATCCATCGGCTTCATACCGTGCCGCCAGAGAATCCGCGTCGTCCCGCAGGCAGACCCGCAGGGTCGGCGGCACTTCTTCACCGTTCGTAGCTGTCTGCGACTCGTCAGGCTGCTCGACCTGAAAAGCGACGCGGCCGGCCCGCACGTCCGGACCGCGCTGCAGCGCGTCGGCATACCGCTGCAACTCGTCAGGACCGCCAAACGTGCGGGACCAAATCGGGATCCGATGGCCCCACCACAATTGACGACTCACTGGCCAGTCGCGTTTCTCCGATAACCAGTCGAGGTAACCCTTGGCGTATCGCGGCGGGACGATGCGCACTCGTCCATCCTGCACCGCGCCCATTGCCGACTCGGCGAGCTCCTCCATTTTCACGAACCACTGGTCCGCCAGGTAAGGTTCGATCGGAGTCTTGCTGCGATCAGAATGGGCCAGATCGATTTCGCGGTCCTCGATCTCGACCAGCAACCCGTCCCGCTGCAAGTCGGCGACCACCTTGCGGCGGGCTTCGAGTACCGTTTGGCCCTCGTACGGCCCGGCATTTGCATTGAGCGTCCCGTCCGGATTCAGGATATTGATCATGGGCAGTTCACATCGCCGGGCCACGTCATAGTCGTTGGCATCATGCGCGGGGGTGATTTTCACGCAGCCGCTTCCGAGTTCCGGTTTGGCCCAAGGATCTGTGACCAGCGGGATCTCTCGCTGTAACAGAGGCAGACGAAGCGTGCGGCCGTCCAGCGCCATGTCGCGGAGTTGCTGCAACTGCGGCAATGCCTCCCGACGACGCCGACGGACCTCCTGGAGCTGAGCGGTGATCGCCTCCTGCTCGCGGGCAGGGGCCGTGGCGAGCCTCTCCTGGGTCTCTGCCTCGGCACGCTCTAACGCCTCGGCCGGATCGGGATGGACGGCGACCGCGGTGTCACCGAGCATGGTTTCGGGACGCGTCGTGGCGATCGTCACGTGCGACGGTTCACCCGGCCGAGGATCGATCACCGGGTAACGAAAGTGCCAGAAGTGCCCCTTCACCGGTTCGTGAAACACTTCATCGTCACTGACCGCCGTCTGCAGATAAGTGTCCCAGTTGACCAGCCGTTTGCCTCGATAGATCCTCTGTTTCTGAAACAGGTCGAAGAATGTGCGGCGGACGGCCCGCGCGCAGGTGTCGTCGAGTGTGAATCGTAGTCGCTGCCAGTCACAGCTGCAGCCCATCGACTTGAGCTGTTCGATAATGCGTGTTTCGTAGGCATCTTTCCAGGCCCAGATGCGCTCCACCAGCGCGTCGCGTCCCAAATCGTGCCGCGTCTTCCCTTTTTCCTCTTTGAGGCGTTTTTCAACCACCGCCTGCGTGGCAATCCCAGCGTGGTCCGTGCCGGGCATCCAGAGCGCGTTGAATCCCTGCATGCGCTTCATCCGAATCATGATGTCTTGCAGAGTGTTGTTCAGTGCGTGGCCCAGATGCAATGCACCCGTAACATTCGGCGGTGGAATCACAATAGTATAGGGCTGGCGGTTCGGGTCTGGCTCGGCGTGGAAATACCCCGCCTCCTCCCATCGCGCGTAAATTCGCTGTTGGGCTGAAGTATGGTCGAATCGATTCGGAAACGTTTCGGCAGAAAATGCTGTTGACATCGCCTGTAGGTTCCTTCGTCAGGAGGAAGAGGTGTGCGGAAGTACCGAACGCTTCTCACCATCCCTTCCGTCATTGCAACACTGTGTCCTTGCACGACCTGCGCTCACTCGGTATCTCCCCTCAGCCGAGCCGCCTGACTCGGCGACGACCGAGTGCGAGCGCGTACTTGGTGACCATCGCATGCACATTAGCGGTGGCAGCGGGTCCCAGTTCTTCTCGGTGCAGCTTGTACTCAAACGCATCCACCAAGGCCATCCAGCTGGCCTCGATGATATTCTCGCTCACTCCGACCGTGCCCCAGACTTGATGCGAGTCGGCGCTTTCGATCACCACTCGGATGCGGGCCGCCGTTCCTGCTTCGGAGTTGACCACGCGCACGCGATAATCGACCAACCGCATATCGCGCAACGTGGGATAGGAACCGTTGAGCGCTTTGCGGAGGGCGGCATCAAGCGCGTTCACCGGACCGTCCCCTTCGGCGACCTCGTGGCGGATTTCGTTGCCGATTTGGAGTTTGACTGTCGCTTCGGTCAGCATTTCGGTACGCGTGTCAGCACTCACCTCGACGTGGTACTTGAGCCGCTCGAAATGAGGTTGGAAGTCGCCCGCGCAGCGTTTCACCAGCAAATCGAACGTGGCGCCGGCCGCCTCGAATTGATAGCCGTCGTTCTCCATGGTCACGACCTGATTGAGGATCTTCTCCATCAGCTCGCGATTGTGCTGAATGTTGTATTGCGTGGTCAACGCCACGATGTTCGAGCGGCCAGACAGCTCGCTGACCAGAATCCGCCGTTCGTTGCCCACCGTTTCGGGAGCAATGTGCTCATAACTGGATGTGGCGCGAGCCACGGCGTGGACGTGCATGCCTCCTTTGTGGGCAAAGGCACTGGGCCCCACAAATGGCTGCCCGTTGCGGAAGTTCATGTTCGCGATCTCGTAAACGTATCGCGAGAGCTCCGTCAGCCGCTCGAGACTCCCGCCCGTCAGAACCTCGTAACCTTGTTTCTTGAGTGCCAGATTGGGAATCACCGAAATCAGATCAGCGTTGCCACAGCGCTCTCCAAACCCGTTGACCGTTCCCTGCACCTGGACCGCGCCGGCATCCACGGCGGCCAACGAGTTGGCTACGGCCAGGTCGCAATCGTTGTGGCAGTGGATCCCGACGCCCGCCCCGTACTCGCGAACGGCCTCGGCCGCCTGCCGAGTCATGTCGGCAATCTGCTCCGGCATGCTGCCGCCATTGGTGTCGCACAACACGATCAGCCGGGCACCAGCCTCAGCGGCCGCTCGAATCGTCTGGGCCGCGTACTCAGGATTCGACTCCCAGCCGTCAAAGAAATGTTCGGCGTCGTACACCAGCTCGCGTCCACAGGAGACCAGATAGGCCACCGAGTCGCGAATCATGGCCAGGTTCTCTGCTAAGCGAAACACGCAATACCTGCCGCGCGTGAAAATCGGACGTCTTGCCGACCACCGTGCAGACGGGGGCAGCCGAAGCGATCAGGGCTCGCATGCCGGGGTCCTCTTGCGCCGCGACCCCCTTGCGCCGTGTCATGCCAAACGCGCACACCTTCGCGTTTTTCAGATCGAGTTCTTGGACACGGCGAAAGTACTCAATGTCCTTTTCGTTCGAAAGCGGATAGCCGCCCTCGATATAGTCAACGCCAACCTGATCAAGCCGCTCGGTGATCTGCAGCTTGTCCAACAGAGACAGGCTGACGCCTTCCCCCTGCGTGCCATCACGAAGCGTTGTGTCGTAAATATCGATCTTACGCATCAAACCACCTACATCTATCCTGCCACGCCGCAACTCGTCTGAGTTAAAGGCTGTTTCGGCCCTTGCCGGTCGGCATGGTCGCGATCGCCGGATCACAACAAAAAGCCCTGAAACCCATGGTGGGCCTCAGGGCTGAATGATTTCTCGATTCGGTGCTCCCCCTCAGGCCCGTCCGTTGACTCCAATAATCGCCACAATACCGACGCTCTGGCCAAACGCCGGAATCTCATCGAAGTTGGGGGTGTGGCTACACATGGTTCGGAGACCCACTGCTACAAGTTGCGAAGGCTCGTTTTTCGGGCCACAGAGGCTTGACGGGCAACTGCCAACTCAATGCTGAGCTCATGTCACGTTGGCGGCCGACCCCCCTGGGGGACTTCACTACGTGTGTCAAAATACGTTGTGCTGCAATTTCTGTCAACGCCCGTACTCATTTCCGACGCTTGTGAATCGGCGCGTACCGCGCCTCTTCCATCTCGGTTTCGTCTTCGTCCTCGTCATATTCCGCCGCCTCGTCCTCGGCGTACTCGGCGTCCTCTTCCTCCTCCTCTCCTCCTCCTCTCTCCTCGTATTCCTCCTCGCCGCATATCTCTTCGCCGGTGGCGTCCTCCTCCTCCTCGTCCTCTTCGCCGTCCGGCTCATTCAGATACGCGTCCTCGTCGTCCGACTCGTCACTCGAACTCTCTCCTCGTCGTCCTCGTCTTCGTTCTCGTCGTCGTCGTCTTCCGCCTCGTCGTCGCCTGGTTCCTCGACCTCTTCTTCCTCGTCCTCGTACTCATCTCGCGCGTTCTCGTCCTCTTCCTCGTACTCGTCGTCCTCGTACGCCTCTGGCTCTTCTTCGTCATCCGCATGCGAAGGGAGGGCCGTCGTTGGGGACGAGCGTCACCTTACGTTGACGCGTGGTGGTTGCCCGCGCCGCAGTGGCTTGAGCGTCGGCCATCCGTTCGCCCGGATCGTGGTACGATGCCTCGGGATCGGGCAGCACGACATTCGAGCGTTTGGGTTTCGTCGCGGGAGCCGATTCCGCGATGGGCTCGCCTCCCTGCATCCGATCCCAGTCCGCCGCGGAGATGAGGACTTCGCGGGCTTGCGAACCGTTGTATTCGCCGACGATGCCGTCTTCGGCCATGAAGTCGATCAGTCGCGCGGCACGACCGTAGCCGATTCCCAAGGCGCGTTGCAGCAGCGAGACGCTGCCGCGCCCTTCGCGCACGACGACATCGATGGCACTTTCGTACAGGTCGTCGCGTTTGCTGCAGTCTGTTCCGGACCGGCTCCTTCTGCCGGGTTCTTCAACTTTCATGTTGACCAGTTCGTTGACGAAATTCTGTTCGCCGGTACTGACCGCGTCGACGACGGCATTGATCTCGTCGTCGCTCAGGTAGGTGCCTTGTCCGCGCAGCAGCATGCTGGTGCCCGGCCAGAGGAAGAGCATGTCGCCGTTGCCGAGCAGTTTGTCGGCTCCCATTTCGTCGAGCACGACGCGGCTGTCGGTGCGGCTGGCCACCTGGAACGAGATGCGGGCCGGCAGGTTCGACTTGATCAATCCGGTGATCACGTCGACGGTCGGTTTCTGCGTGGCCAGGATCAGGTGGATGCCGACCGCCCGGCTCTTCTGGGCCAGTCGAATGATGTGCTGTTCGACTTCCTTGCCGGCCGTCATCATCAGGTCGGCCATCTCGTCGGCCACGATCACGATGAAGGGCAGGTGGTCGGGAATCGCGTCACGCTGCTCGTCGTTTTCCGGCTGCAGTCGTTCCATCAGCTCTTCCTCGCCCAGCTGGTTGTAGCTGGAGATGTGCCGCACGCCGGCGCGGGCCAGCAGGGCGTAGCGTTCTTCCATCTTGTCGACGGCCCAGGCCAGAATGGCTTCGGCCTTCCGCATGTCGGTGACGACCGGATGCATCAGGTGCGGCAGACGCCCGTAGCCGCTCAGTTCCACCATCTTGGGATCGATCATCAGCATGCGGACTTCGTCCGGTCGGCGCGTCATCAGGATCGATGAGATGATGGCGTTCAGGCAGACGCTCTTACCGGTTCCGGTACGACCGGCGATCAGCAGGTGCGGCAGCGTGGCCAGGTCGACGGTCAGCGGATTGCCCGAGACGTCTTTGCCCAGGAAGAGCGGGATCTTCATCTTCTTGATCTTCCCGTTCGTCTCTTCCATCACCTCGCGCAGCCGGACGACCTGCCGCATTTCGTTGGGGACTTCGATGCCGACCGTGTTCTTGCCCGGAATCGGCGCCACGATGCGGACGCTGGGCACGCGCAGGGCGATGGCCAGGTCGTCGGCCAAGCCGGTGATTTTGGACAGCCGCAGTCCGGCCTCCAGCTGCGACTTCGTACTGGGCGATCACCGGGCCCGTTTCGATTTCCACGACCTTGACGTTGAAGCCAAAGTTGGCGAACGTCTGTTCCAGAATCTTGGCCTTGCGCCGCACTTCTTTGGCCTGTGACTCGAAGCAAATATCGTCGGCACCGATCAGCAGGTCTAGAGCTGGCAATTGATAGTCGTGCGGATCCCCGTTCAGGCTGGCTTCGTCCAGGCTCTGCATGACCTGTTGCCGCTCACTCTTGGAACTCCGATTTCGGACTCGCGGACCCGCCGCCCCCGTTTTTCCCGGTGGCCGCTTGCCGGCGCTGCTTTCACCACGACGCCGGGTTGAAGATCGGCGGGCTCGGCTTCCTCTTCCTCGCCCTCTTCTTCCCACTCAACCTCGTCATCCGCTTCCTCGTCCTCAACTTCATCCGCTTCCTCGTCTTCTTCTTCCTCCATGGTCACGCCGCCGATCCGAATCGACAGTTCCTCCTCGTCAAGATCGCTCTTCGGCCTGCCGTTCTTGGACGATTTGCCCGCCGGGACCCGCCGGCGACTGTGGGCCACACTCGAAACGGTCAATAACATGACCAGCCTGGCGACCTGCATCAAGGCATAGTCGGTCGACAGCAGTAACCCGCCGAGAATCAAACTGGTCACCAGGATCAAAGATCCGACGGTCGCGAAGTGCATTTCGAGCAGTCCCGCGCCCAACGCCCCGATATAGCCCCCTGATCCGATGATGGGACCGGGGGACCAGTTGGGGACCACGATCGCGGCCATGGTCGTGAGGCCGATCAACGAAATGCACCAGCCGGAACTGCGGACCAGCGGTGCATCGATGACACGACGCGCCAGCAAGAGCGCGTCGAGGGTACCCAGCGAAATGACCAGGTAGTAGGCACCGATCCCCAGCCCCGTCAACAACATGCTCGCCAGCAGCGCGCCCCATTTGCCACACGCATTCTGCACCGTTGGGTTCTGGGGATGCACCAGCACGTCAGGTTGAAAGAGCCGGTCTAATGGCGCCACCAATTCGAGAACCGGGTCGGCAGGGTTGTAGGTCAACAGCGCCAGTGCGAGAAAGACGACGACCGCCAGCAGGCCGATCGCAAAAAGATCGAGTTTCAGATTGCGTTTTTCGGTCATGAACGCGCCAAACGTGAAAGCGGAATGCCGGCACATAGGTCACCGGCAACGGCAACTCTGGGCGCGTCCGTGCCCGAAATCTGATCCATATTTTGCGTGGTGTCGCGGCCGATCCAAGGCGTCGATCAAGTTCGTCGCACGTGGGCCGCCATCTAACTGACCCTCGCGGTACCGCCACTGGCGGTCCGCCACGTACGAACAACTTTCGGCTCGATCGGCCGCGGCTCGCCAATTTCCTGTGCCGCCGCGGCACCGCTTGCCTGGTGGGAAGGACGAGAATTTCTGGTGTGGCAGGAAAAATCGGAGAAGTTGCTTTCTCGTCGGCACTCCCCCTTGTGCTCGTTCCCCATGGAGAAGTCTAGCCCGCACCAGAGCCCGGTGAAGGGTTTTCCGAACCGCGGCCGGCGGTTTCGCCCTGGCCGCTGTACAGTCGTATCGATCAGGCCGGTTATGACGGCGACGGCCGCGTGCCGCCGCGGAAGGACCGTGGCCTGGACAGATTCCGCCGACCGAGAAACAATAGACCCCTGCATATGAGCCCATTCACGCAACTCTTGATGCGACGACACAACCCACCATGCGAATTCTGGTAACCGGCGGGGCTGGCTACATCGGCAGCCACACATGCATTGAACTGTTGAACGCGGGTCACGACATCGTGGTCGTTGACAATCTCCACAACAGCAAGATCGAATCGCTGCGACGAATCGAGCGATTGAGCGGCAAAACGCTGGAGTTCTTCGAAACCGACCTGCTCGACACACGCGGGATGACGGCGGCATTTGCCGTCCGCCCGGTGGACGCGGTCGTCCATTTCGCGGCCTTCAAGGCCGTCGGTGAGTCGGTGGAAAAGCCGCTTGAATATTACCACAACAATGTATCGGGCACCGTGAACCTGTTGGATGTCATGCGACAACAGGGATGCAAGGACCTCGTATACAGCTCCTCGTGTACTGTCTACGGAGAACCCCGGCAGGTTCCTATTACGGAAGATCAGCCGACGGCTGCGGCGGAAAGCCCCTACGGTTGGACCAAGCTGATGACCGAGCAAATCATGCGCGATCTGTACGCCAGCGATCGCGAGTGGAATTTTGCCCTACTGCGCTATTTCAATCCGGTCGGCGCACATCCCAGCGGTGACATCGGGGAAGACCCTCATGGCATTCCCAACAACTTGATGCCCTTCATCACCCAAGTGGCGATCGGCCGCCTGCCGAAGCTGCGCGTGTTCGGCGCCGACTATCCCACTCCCGACGGCACGGGGGTGCGCGATTATATTCACGTCGTCGATTTGGCGGCGGCCCACGTGTGCGCCGTGCAAAAACTCAGCGCCCGTCCAGGTGTGATGACCTATAACCTCGGTACTGGACACGGATACAGCGTACTGGAAGTTATCGCAGCCTTCGAAAGAGCCACGCGCGTCAAGATCCCTTATGAGATCGTCGGCCGCCGCGCGGGAGATGTCGTGGCGGCGTTCGCCGACCCGACCAAAGCTCAAAACGAACTCGGCTGGGTCGCCAAGTTCGATCTCGAAGCCATGTGCCGCGATGGCTGGAACTGGCAACAAAAGAACCCGGACGGATACCCGTAACGCCGCGGGAAACGTGTTTTTTGGGTGGGCGATTGCTTGCGGAGCACGGATCGTACCCATTCACGGTTCGACGCACCGGCAACGGTGCCCATGATTTCCGACACGCAAGTCCCACCAGCGACCCGCCGGTCTGCCCACGCAAAGGGAGTTCGCCAGCAGTGGTGGCCAGCCATGGCATGCAAGCATGGCATCAGTTTAGCGCCTGTTTGCATTCAGCCACGCCGGAAATAGCGGTGCGGCTTGAGTCCGCCTTCGGGTGCCGCTGCCAGCAGAGCCACCAGTTGTCCGTCGGGACCGATCGCGGCGGCCATCGCGCATCCGGCGGGCAGGGAGCCGGAGATAAATCGTCCGTGCCCGAGCTGCACAACGTCGTCGGCAGTCACATCGACGCGCGGAAAATGCTCCACCGCCCGTGCCGCCGGCAACAGCAAGTTTTTGATGGTCGCAGGGGAAAGTTCGCGCAGCGTGCACGCCTGGTCGAGCGTGAATGGCCCAATGGCCGTCCGTTGCAGCGCCGACATGACGGCGGCCGACCCGAGCGCTTCGCCTATATCACGGCCGAGCGATCGGATATAAGTGCCAGAACTGCAAGTCACTTCCAGGACGAACTCCGGGTAGGCGTACCGCATTATTTTGAGGCGTTCGATCGTCACGCCGCGCGGCTCCAGTTCGACCGCCTGGCCGCGCCTCGCCAGGGCATAGGCTCGGCGTCCTTTGACTTTCAACGCGGAAAAGACCGGCGGACGCTGCATGATGTCGCCGCGAAACTGGCGCAAAACTTGTTCCATCTCCGCCTGGGTCGGTTGCGGCGGATCGTCCAGCTTTGCCACTTCACCTTCTGTATCCTCGGTGTCGCTGCGATGGCCAAGTAAGAACGTTCCCACATAACGCTTTGGCAGTTGTTGCACGAATTCGTTCAGACGCGTTGCCGGTCCGACGCACACCAGCAACACCCCGGTGGCCAAGGGATCGAGCGTACCGGCATGTCCCACCTTGTGTGGACGGACGAGACGTTGCACATGGTTTACGACGTCTCGAGAAGTTACGTCAAACGGTTTGTCAATATTCAGCAGTCCAAACAAAACACTCACCCTCCCATCCGGGCGGATCGTGCCGGCCCGGTTCCGTTGCTGATCGGTATCGTCAACACGCTCCCGAGAACCCGGCGATTGCCTGACGGCATTTTGGGGGCTGTATGATAACCAGTGACACGGACTCGTGGGATCTGGGATCAGAAAGCGTATTGCCGCACCAGACACATTCCATGGCGCGGGCGGGAATCGACTTGCGTTGCCGCCACTTCAACAGCCCACGGAGCGTTGTTGCCCGACCAACGCGCGTAACTGCGCGAAGCTCTTTAGTCAATTTGACGTCAGGATGATATCATTATGATGTCACTCTTTGTTGCGGCCGTTTTGCCTTCGGTTTCGCAAATGCTCAATTGTCCCGTATTTCACAGCGTTTTAATAATGGCAGGCGAAACGGCACAATGTTAGCTCAAATGGTGTGGAGCCGATGGTTGCGAGCGAGCGCGGCGTGACGCGAACCGTCAAGAGACCTACAATCGGGGCGTTCAGTCGGGGGGGTAATTAACATGAATCGTTCACTTATTTTCATAGCCTGGATAATCCTCTTCACGGCCTCCATGGCCTGGGGGCAAACCGAAATTCCGGCGGAGCTGCCTTTGATGCCCGCCGAGGTGTCCGATCCCGAACTGGACGTACTGACGCGCGGCCCAATACACGAAGCGTTTGCCGAGCAGATCAGTCCCGATCCCGCGCCGGGACTCGTAGCTCCGAATGCTCCTCCCGAGCCGGTCAACGAAATCCCGCCGGACATGAAGCCGGAAGGAGATGACGTAGCGTGGATCCCCGGCTACTGGTTTTGGGACGACGAGCGCAACGACTACCTCTGGGTCAGTGGTGTGTGGCGTCGCGTACCCCCGGAACGTCGGTGGATTCCCGGTTACTGGCAGGAATCTTCCACCGGCTACCAGTGGATCGCGGGTTTCTGGGGCCCCGTGTCCGATGCCGATTTGGAGTATCTCGACGTGCCGCCCGAGAGTCTTGAGTCGGGTCCGTCAAGTCCCACACCCGCGGACGATTACTTCTGGGTCCCGGGCAATTGGTCGTGGAATTTGAACCAGTACCGATGGCATCCGGGTAGCTGGTATTCGTATCGGGACGGTTGGACGTGGGTATGTGCTCGTTATGTCTGGACTCCACGAGGCTGCATCTACGTGCCGGGTTATTGGGATTACACGCTGACGCGGCGCGGGCATCTGTTCGCTCCGGTCTATTATCGATCGCCGATCTACCTTCGCGCGGGCTACTCTTATCGGCCAGTTTGCTGGATCGGGTACGAACCGCTGCTGTTGCACCTGTTCGTGCGGCCCAGCTGTCACCACCTGTATTTTGGTGACTACTATGCACCGATCTACAGACAGCGGCACTTTACGGCGTGTTACAGTTACCACGCCAGACACCTCGGTTTTGCCTCGCTCTACGTTTACTACCAGCACCATTATCGGCGCCACGGCATCGACTATCTTGGCCGCGTACGTGACTGGCACAACTACTATGCACGCCACAGCGACCATCGCCCCGCGCACACCTATCGCGGTCAGATCGAGCATCATCGAGGTCCTGACGTCGGAGGGAGATGGCATCAGGACATTGTGGCTCGTCCCTATGGCCGGCGTGAATCGGATCGCATCGCGGGTCGTCCGTTGGTGCGTGTCCCGACGCAGTCGCAGCAGCGTTATCGCCAGGCGTCAGAGCAATTGCGAGGTCTGACCGCCCAACGCCGCCGCTTCGAACTGGGCAGCGATGGTAGCAGCGCGGGAACGATCGCACGTGGGTCCGGACAGCGAAATTCGCACGCGCGATGGCATTTGCCCGAGTCGACAATGCCGGTGACGCGCTCAGCCCATCCGGCACCCGATCGCACTGGCGGACGACCGACCGATGTGGCGCGCACGAGTGGACGCGATCGATCGGGAATCCCAACGGTGCGGGGACAGAATGGTGAGCGCGACGGCGGGTCCCGGCGTGTTCCATTAAGCTCTGACGCGCAGCAGCGACTCAGACCGACCGGCCCGGCGGAGAGACTGGGCGAGCAACGGAGACCCGGAGACGCCGACGACATCAGTGCCCTGCGCCGCGGCCGTAACGGCAATGAACGTGCCGGCAGCGACAATACCCGCAGCGTTCTTCCTTCAGCGCGTCGATCGGCGGCCGAGTGACGCAACGCGTTCACGGCGCGGCGCTCCCACGCTTGGCTCGACGCCAGACGCATCATCGCCCTCCCCGGCTCGAGTACCAAGTGAAAACCGGTTCAGGCTTCCCTTGGCATCGGATGCGGCTCGCAACGGATTGTCACCCGGCACGCAATCCTCCCCACCGCGTTCCAATTCCTCCACCGACAGCAGATTGACGCCGCGCGAGCGGCTCGGACAGCGGTCGTGCGACGCCGCGGTCTCCGCAGTCACGGATTTCGCCGGATCTCTCCAGGCGTCTTTCGGAATTGGCGCAACAGGCCCAGCGATCCAGGTCGCCCTCCAATTCCTCCACCGACAGCAGATTGACGCCGCGCGCGAGCGGCTCGGACAGCGGTCGTGCGACGCCGCGGTCTCCGCAGTCACGGATTTCGCCGGACCTCTCCAGGCGTCTTTCGGAATTGACACAGCAGGCCCAGCGATCCAGGTCGCGCACGTCTGCCCCGAGTCGCGTGACGCCTCCCACGACCCAATTCCGGCGCCCGGAAGTCAAATTGCCGACGACCCAGCTGCGATCGCAAGTGACGACGCGTCAGTCTTCCACGCCCCCTCGAACACGAACCGGTCGCGGTGAAGTGCCGGCAAATGTCCGATCCACTCCGCGTCTGCCGGCTGCCAATTCCGCGGCAAGCGTTCCTCGAGCCCCGGCTTCGCGCGCTGCGAGCGGAGCGACCCGGCGGTCGTCACCCACGATACCTTCCGGCACCGCGCGGGGCTCAACCGCGGCAGCTCGTCGCCGTCACCGCGCAGGTCCTTCGGCGGCCGAGGCGACGACGACGCGGGCCGTTCGTCCGGATCCACCATGTCGCGAGGTCGCGGTTCGTCGGGTCGAGGCCGGTAGCCCTTGCGGTTACAATATCAGCTCCTGCGAATCGGTGACGTATCCGGGCGAGAGCTCGATCCTCGTAGCGGCAGCTGGCAGCCCCGATCCAAACGCACAGGTTGCCTCTTGAGCCCGCCGGAGAGAGGACGACAAGCGGTGCGCGGGCTCCAGGGGTGATCGCCATCGGTGCTGGTCCGTCGTATCCTCGCCGGGGCGACCCCGACCTATAATGCCGTACTTGCCCGTGTGAGTGGGTTTCCGCCGTTCGCCATGCGGCACTGCCGTCACGTACCGAGTTGAATCAGTGGTTTCCTGATTTCAGTAAGAAAGCTGCCACCAAGAATGAAGCATGACCAGAGCCAGCGGATCTTTGAACGTGCCAGGCAACTGATGCCCGGCGGAGTGAACAGTCCGGCGCGGGCCTTTGGAGCCGTGGGGGGCGAACCGATTGTTTTTGCGCGGGGCGAAGGAGCGTACCTGTTCGACGTCGACGGCAATCGCTATATCGACTACATCGGTTCCTGGGGTCCCATGATACTGGGGCACGGACATCCCCGTGTCACAGAAGCGGTGATCGAAGCTGCTCGACGTGGGACCAGTTTTGGAGCGCCGACCGAGGCCGAAAACGAAATGGCCCAGCTGATCATCGATCTGGTCCCCTCGGTGGAGAAAGTGCGTCTGGTCAATTCCGGCACGGAAGCCACGATGAGTGCGATTCGGCTGGCGCGAGGTTTCACCGGCCGCGACCGAATCGTGAAATTCGCAGGCAACTACCATGGCCATGTCGACAGCTTACTGGTCGCCGCGGGCAGCGCGGCGGCGACGCTGAGTGTTCCCAATTCACCTGGAGTGACCAAGGGGACGTCCCAGGATACGCTTGTCTTGCGTTACAACGACGTGGAGGCATTGGCCAACGCCTTTGAGCAGCAGGGGAGCCAAATCGCGGGCGTCATCATGGAACCGGTTGTGGGCAACATGGGCTGCGTGATACCGACCCCGGAATTCCTTCAGGCCCTCCGCGATTTGACACACCACCACGGTACGCTGTTGATCTGCGATGAAGTGATGACCGGCTTTCGCGTGGCGGCGGGCGGGCGCAGGCCTTGTTTGGCTTCACACCCGACCTCACGACGCTGGGCAAAATCGTCGGCGGAGGCCTACCGATCGGCGCCTACGGCGGACGGGCCGATGTCATGGACCACGTGTTGCCGGCCGGAAAAGTGTTTCAAGCCGGCACGCTCAGCGGCAATCCCCTCGCCACCGCCGCCGGTATTGCCACACTCCGCGAGTTGCAGGAGCACCCGCCCTATGAGCACCTTGAGGCGCTCGGGCTGCGCGGTTGGAGCAGGGACTTCGCCAAGCTTGTCGTGACGCGCGGATTCCCCACCAAGTCACGCGCGTAGGGAGCATGTTGACACTGTTCTTCAACCCTGACGTGGTGACTGACTGGGACGTGGCGAGCCGATGCGACACGCAGCGATACGGCCATTATTTCTGGGGCCTGGTGGAGCGTGGCGTGTACATGCCTTGTAGCCAATACGAGGCCTTGTTCATCTCCGCCGCACACCGCAACGAAGACATCGATGCCACCACTGCCGCAGCGGCCGACGTGCTCCGCGGCTGAAAAAACGGACTGGCACCGACTCACGGAATTGCATGGTCCGAGTCGTGCCACTGCGTGCGGAGCTGCGTGTCAACTGCCGACACAGACGATCGCCAGCCGAAATCGTGCCAACTCATCACGGCATGGGGCACGCAGTGTGAAGCGGCAACCGACGTACCATCGCGGTGGTGCAAAGCGTGTCCGCGCCTGCGCACTGCTCAAGTCGAGTGGCCTGGTTCCAGTGGACTAAGGTTCTCGGCGCGGGGGTTACGGGGTTGGAAACTCGGGTGGTTTGAGCAGTGGCACCGACTCACGGAATTGCATGGTCCGAGTCGTGCCACTGCGTGCGGAGCTGCGTGTCAACTGCCGACACAGACGATCGCCAGCCGAAATCGTGCCAACTCATCACGGCATGGGGCACGCAGTGTGAAGCGGCAACCGACGTACCATCGCGGTGGTGCAAAGCGTGTCCGCGGCCGGCGCACTGCTCAAGTCGAGTGGCCTGGTTCCAGTGGACTAAGGTTCTGCGCGGGGGTTACGGGGTTGGAAACTCGGTGGTTTGAGCAGTGGAACCGACTCACGGAATTGCATGGTGCCGAGTCGTGCCACTGCGTGCGGAGCTGCGGACGGATTTGCGCAGTCTGCCAACGGATCGGTCGCCGAAGCCGCCCTCCTACTGACCGATGTCGAGTTTCGACCATTTCCTGCTGGAAAGTTTTTTGAGCGCCTTCGTCGGTCACCGCACCGTTGTCCTTGAAGGTCAGCGATTGCAGTTGAGGCATCGCCAGGATCTTGTCCACCGCCGCGTCCGTCACGCCGGTGGTCCTGATCGACAGTTCCTTGAGATTCGGCAGCGTGGCGATGACGTCGACCGTGGCGTCTCCCATCTGCGACACGGACCAGATATCGAGCACCTCGAGCGACTGTCAGATTCGCCAGACTCTTGAGCCCTTCGTCGCTGATCGAATCAATTTCGTGCAGATAGAGTCGTTGTCAGTTCGGGAAGATCTTCGAACACCGCCATCGCCTGGTCGTCGACCATCGGAAGATCTCGCAACTGCAGCCGCGTGAGCTTCATGCCCTTGAGCGCCAGCACGCCTTCGGAGCCAAACCCCTGGCAGCGAAAGATCTCCAGTTCGCGCAGGTTCTCCAGTTTGGCGAGGTACTGGCCAGCCTGGCTGCGTGATCGTCGAAATCCTGCATCAACAGCGACTTGAGCGATTTGCTCTGCGCCAGGTACTCCATGCCGTAATCGCTGACCGTCGTACTGCGATGCTTGAACGCCACCAGTTTCGGCAACGTCCCCACGATCTCCATGGTCATGTCGCCGGCTTCCATGTTGCCGCGGAGATCCAGCACTTTCAGCTTCTGTGAGCTTTTCGAGGTGCCTGGTGCCCAAGTCATTGAAGCGGTTCTGGACGAGCGTCAAGCGCTCGCAGCTTCGCTCAACTGGCAGATGAGTCTTCAGCACACTGTTGGTCAGGTTCGTGTTGTACGACAGGTCGAGCGTCGTCAGATTTGGAAACGACTTGACAATCATTTCGACGGTCGGGTCGCCGATGACCGAATTGGTCAGCGCCAGCGTCTTCAGGTTTTTGAGTCCAGCGAGTTGTGCGGCCATCTCGTCGTTCAGGTCGCGAAAATTGAGAATCTGAAGTGACTCGAGATCGGTCAGTCTTCCAAACAAGGCGATGTCTTCGGCGGTCAGAGTCGAGCCGTCTGTAGACGACGATTTCGGTCAACACACCGGGCGACGCAACCTTGTAGGTGCCAGCTGCACCCAATCCGTCCAGCAACTTTTTGGCCGCGTCCACGTCTTCGACTTGGGCCGTGGAGACACGCCCCTCGGTCTCTGCTGAGCATCGCCGACCGTGTCGGGCTTGCCCTTGTCTGCCGCACCCTTGTCGGCACGGACGTTTTCCTTGCGTGGACCGACATCCGCCCGGTCGCTTTTCGGTCCCGGGCAACCAGCCAGACCGATCAGACCGATGGGCAAACCAACGAGCACACGACGAATCCATAGCGAATCTGTTCATGATGTCTGTTTCCTTGCGGCAGCGATAAACCGCCCTCCTTTGTGCGTGCCATGCACACGCGCCCCAAGATAATAACTGTGGGGGCACAGCCAGCCGTGCCCCCACAGTATGCCCAATCAGACTTCCCGCTGGACGTCCAGCGGCCAAGACCTCTAGTCCAGCCGATAACCTTCGGGATACTTCGGCTTGATCAAGTCGGCCACGCCCGGCGTCTTGAGCGAAGCGAGATTCGTGACCTTCAGGTTCTTGGCGTCCCACTCGACCTTCTCGCCCCAGTCGCCCATGGCACCTTCCGGCCCACCCTTGGCGGCGGCCCAGACGGCCAGGTTGCCCAGCAGGATGGTCTCGGTGAGCGGACCAGCTCGCTCGATGAAGTTCGACTGGCAGATCTTCGGATCGCCCGTCTGCCACCGCTCGGAACAGCTCGTACATGTTGTTGACGTCGTTGTTGCCCTTGTTCTCGGCCTTCTCGATAGTCGACCTCGACTTTCTCGACGCCCTTGAGCTCGTAGCGACCGCAGTAGTCGTCGCTGCTGTAGAAGGCACCCTTTTCGCCGACGATCAACACGCCGCTGTCGGACACGCGGTCGATGCCCCACTTGCTGAAGACTTCTTGCGGCGGCTTGTTGCCCTTGCGATCGTACCACCAGAACGGAATGGCGGGCCGTTCGGACGTTTCCGGGAACTGGAACTCGATGATCGAACTGGCCGGGAAGCTGTCGTAGTCGTGACCCGTGGTCTTGGCGACGACGGAGATCGGATCGCGCAATCCGCAGGAGGCGAACGGGACGGTCACCTGGTGGCAGGCCATGTCGCCCAGGGCACCGCTGCCGAAGTCCCACCAACCGCGCCACTGGAAGCTGTGGTACAGGCCGGGCCAGTATTCGCGTTGCGGAGCGACACCCAACCAGTGCTTCCAATCGAGCCGTTCCAGAGTCTCGCGCGATTTCCTGCTTCTTCGCTTCAATCAGTCGCTCGGCATCCTCCGGATTCTCCTGTCTTGGCCTGGGCGGCGAATTTCTCCATGGTCATGCGGCGATCCGGCCCTTGGGCCCAAATCGGACGGTTCGACCAGACGTAGACTTCCTTCAATGTGCCGAGCACGCCGGAGCGAAGCTGGGCGATCGCTTCACGCGACGAATCGAGGGCCGTTCCCTGATTGCCCATCTGCGTGCAGACGCCGGTTTCCTCGGCGACCTTGGCCAACAGACGAGCTTCGTAGATCGTTCGCGTCAACGGCTTCTGCGTGTAGCAGCTGATGCCCAGCCGCATGGCTTCGAGCGTGGCCGGCGCGTGCATGTGGTCCGGCGTGCTGATCGTCGCAATCTGGATTTCCTTGCCATGCTTGGCAAACATCTCGCGATAGTCGGTGAACTTCTCGGCGTCCTTGAATCCCTCGGCCTTCCCTTTGCTCTCGAGCGTGTTGCGATCGACATCGCAGATGGCAATGACGTTGCCGAATTTGGCAGCGTTACTCGAATCGCTTCCTCCTTTGCCGCCGACGCCGATGCAGACGACGTTCGGTTTCTCATTCGGCGATTGGCTCAACGCCCGCGGGATGCCAGCGGCCACAAAGTAGCCGGCGCCAACTGCCGCAGTGGTCTTGAGAAATGTACGACGTGTTGTCTTCGACATAGTCTCTATCCTCTTGGTTGATGCGAGTGGAACGAACGCGATGCCAACGACCTGCAAACAGTTCTGGTGCAATACAACGCAAAGGTCTCGCCTCGCGAACCATCTCCCCTCGAAAGATTTTCCAGTACAGCCGTGGATCAATCGTTGATACTGGTTGCCACGAAAGACCTTGCAGCATCTGGCAGGGCAAAGGTGAGAAACGGGGAGACACGTTCTGGCGGGCCGGTCGTATTTCTAAAATAATAACTTCCCGGACCCCCGCCCTGCAACCGGCCGGGGGCAACGACAGATCTCCGGTTCCGACGCGCCACGTGCCGTACCGGAACATCGCCGTTGGGGCCATGGCCCACCTCGGACGTGCCGCCCCTAGGTCAGATGCGTTCCAGGTGGGTCTCGCGGGGCCCCGGTCTTCCACCTGATCGTGAGACATGAGTTCCCTGAAGAGGGCGCTTCCTGAACATCGAGGCAAATGGGGCTGAGCTTCGACCGCCCGAGGGCGTCGCGAACCTCGCCGGGGGCCATATCTGGTGTCCATCGGTTGTCGGAAAGAGAGCCGAAGAGCGGCGAAAAGTGGAAACTTGAGCAAAACTGTTTGCGTCCTGGCAGGGCGACGGCAAAAATGGCAGTCTGGCCAGACCGGCGACGGGGCAGCGACGCACGGAGGAGCGAGATCAATCTTGCCGATGCCAACGAACTCGGCAAGCCGGACCGACCCGGTTGCGGCCGCAGGCCACTGAGGAGCAAGATCGAGATTGAGTTTATGAGTGAGATTATGAGGTGACGGGATTTGCGACAGGTACCAATGTGCCTCTAACTGGCTGATCTCCGTGCCTCCGTGTTTGAATGTCACCGTAGAGTCTGGATTTTTGATGTGCAGGCGGAACTATTCAGGAGCGAGGGACCATCGACGATGAAACGACGAGACTTTCTGAAAACGGGAATCGCGGGTGTGGCTTCGTGCGCGGCTTCGCCGTCGGGCGTTCGTGCCGTCGTGCAAGAAGAGACTTTGCGAGTGGGACTTATCGGCGCGGGCTGGTATGGCAAAACGGACCTGTTCCATCTCATCCAGGTCGCGCCGGTAGAAGTGGTTGCTTTGTGCGATGTGGATCGTCGGATGGTCGATGAAGCGGCCGATCTGGTAGCGCGGCGCCAAACGTCCAAACAGCGGCCTCAGACGTATGGTGACTATCGGAAGCTGCTGTCCGAACAAAGCCCGGATATCGTGTTGATCGGGACGCCCGACCATTGGCACTGCCTGCCGATGGTGGAGGCCTGTCAGGCCGGCGCGGACGTGTATGTCCAGAAGCCCATCAGTTGGGACGTGGTGGAGGGACAGGCGATGGTGGCTGCCGCCCGAAAGTACAAACGGACGGTGCAGGTCGGGCTCCAACGGCGCAGTACCCCACATCTGTTGGAAGCACGCGATGAATTCATCAAGTCGGGGAAGTTGGGGAAGATTGCCTTCGTGGACATCCACAGTTACTACGGCGGGCCACGCGACTTTCCGCCCACGCAGCCTCCGCCCGATTATCTGGACTGGGAAACGTACGTGGGACCCGCCACGTGGCGCGACTACAATCCGGGGATTCATCCCCGCAGCTGGCGTGCCTGTCGAGAATTCAGCAACGGTCAGACCGGGGACCTGTGCGTGCACTTTTTTGACGTGGTCCGCTACTTCCTCGAATTGGGTTGGCCCAGAAGCATCTCGGCTTCAGGAGGAATCTTGATGCGAAGTCCGGATTCCAACATCAACACGCATGACACGCAAACGGCATTGTTCGATTACGGTGATGTACAAGTCGTCTGGAACCAGCGCAATTGGGGGCAAAATCCCGATCCTGACTATCCGTGGGGCGCTACCTTGTACGGTGATAAAGGCACGCTCAAATTGAGCATCCGCGGCTACGATTTCATCCCCAAGGGAAACGGATCTCCGCAGCACCGTGACTCGGTTGACGAACGCGAACGCTACCCGGAGGACGTCGAGCACAAAGCCACCGAACTGTTCGCGGCGCCGGCCACCCGACGCCACATGCAGAATTTCCTGGCGGCACGGCGCGAAGGAAAACTGCCGGTCGCGGATATCGAACAGGGCTATATCTCCTCGGCCTGTTGCATCCTCGCCAACTTGTCCATGGAACTTGGCCGCTCCCTGCAATGGGACAGCCAGGCAGGTCAAGTGGTCGGGGATGACGAGGCCAACCGCCGACTGGCGCGAGAGTACCGCACCCCGTGGCTGCATCCGACGCAGGAGAGCGTGTAGGCAATCAAGACAAATGGCATCGCGGGAATCCGTGCTGCCGCCAGTCTGGAGAGGGGTTCGGAAAAGCCGTGTTGCATGATTTGCGATAAAAGCGGATGATAGGCGGCCGCTTACTGACAGCGGTCTCATGGAAGGAGCGGCACTCGCGGCATTTCGCGATTGTCGGCCAAACACCGTTCGTGCAGGATGGCTGCGCGTGAAAGCATCAGCAGGGAGGCACCGGTATGCAGACAACATTCACGTCCGTTCCTGGGTATCTAGTTCTCAATCTCGTCCTGGTGGCGAGCACTTGTTGTTTCGCACCCGGCTGTGGTGGCGGCACTGACGGCGTTCCCACCGCCAGCATTCCGACTGCTGGAGAGTCGGCCGGCGGTACCTCTGCGATGGCTCATCATCGAGACGACGAACCGGTGGCTCTGATGCCGTACGGCCAGGGGTATGGTCAGGAATTCCAGTCTCCCGCCCAATCTCAGGAAGAGTTCTATCCGGAGGTCTTAATTCAGACCAACCTGGGCAGCGTGCGACTTAAACTGGACGGCGAAAAATCACCGAGAACGGTCGCCAACTTCCTGTACAACTACGTTGACGCGGGTTTCTACGACCAAACGGTCTTTCATTACGTCGAGAATGGGTACATGATCGCGGGCGGCGGCTATACGGTGGCACTGGAAGAAAAGCAGGCTCAGCTACCCATTCCGAGCGAGGCCAATAACGGCTTGTCGAACAAGCGAGGTACGATCGCCATGGCACGCCGTCCTGGCTTTGCGAACAGTGCCACGTCCCAGTTCTACATCAACGTCGTGGACAACCCGCAGTTGGATTGCCGTCCGGGCGGGGATGATCAAGTGAATGGATACTGCGTGTTTGGCGAAGTGTTGGAAGGTATGGACGTCGTTGACAAGATCGCCCAACTCCCTGTTCACGATCAGGGCGAGTTCATGAACACGCCGGTCGAGCCGGTTATTGTGGAAACCGTGTCCCGCATCAAGTAGCCGGCAGCGCCGCGGCGGCGTCATAGCTGTTTTCGAGTCGCTCTAACAGCTGCTTCTCGCAGTAGATACGTCCCGTCGGCTTGTCGTAGTCCTTGATCGATCGCTTCTTACCGGAACCCGTTTTAGGCAACAAGTCGAGAAAACCTGGCACTCCGTTGGGGCGTTTGGTCTTGGCGTACTTGTATCCGTCCGGCAGTTTTGCCAGGTCGTTGACCATCCGTTCACCGCCGTACGTGCGACTCACGCGATCGAGCCGATCAAAGATCAAATCGTCCTCGGCCACCTTACGCATGAAGCGCTTGCCACGCTCGGTGCTGAGCGTGCGAACCAACGTGTCATCATCGGGCAATGTGTGAGCCAGGATGTCCTTTTGGTCGGGTGGCTGCCAGCCGGCAGCGGCGAGTGCCTTGAGCACTTCTTTCACGTCGCTGTTGGTGAGCAAATCGCCCGGCTGATAATCTTCGCGTTGCGCGAGTTGCGCGGAGGTGATGGTGCCGACCTGGGCCAGTGATAACTTCTTTTTCTTGGCGTCTTGAGCTTGTACGTTCGAGGCGTGCCACATCGCGACATGGAGCACGGCCGTGACGCAGAACAACACCATTGCGTTTGAGAATTGCTTCCTTTTCATCGCCGACCCTAAGCTGCCGGATGCGACAAGTGATCTGTCGTCACCGTAGGTTCTGTTGGCAATTTCCTAATTCGGACCAGCTAGTTTTCCAGACCGGACCGTGCCGGTTGCGGTCTATCGCGGCGGATCCCTACCCAGCCGGATCCCCGCCCAGAGAGGCGGGGCCTGACCGACGAACTGGCATTCTCCGTCGGACTGGTTCCGGCGGGAATACGACTGACCCGCTACCCTTCGCGATCCACCCCCTAACCGGTTGATCTTGAGGCGGCGGGCGAAATGGTTGACTTTTCTCCTGCCTCGTCGACCGCCGGCTCGAGGACGGCGGGGGAGACAAGGTGTTTGGCAGCCGCGCCTGGGTCGCCTGCAGCCAAGTCTCCATGAGACAGCCTGACCGTGGATTGGCGGGTCAAGACAAAGCCAGACAGGCCACACTCTCCCGTCAACCAATATCGGCTGCCAGGGTGTGGAAAGTTGGCGGCGATTGGCCACGGCCGTTCGGATCGCGGAAGGGGGGTGATTTTTTTCGAATATTCCGTTTTTGCCAGAATTCCCCATTTGGCCATTTTGGGGGCTAACTATATGACCAGCCTGCGGGTTTCCCCGCCAGCTTCGCAGTTCGGCGCGGTCAGACAGTGACAAACGCGGCCGTCTTCTGGTGAAAGCCCTCATTTCAAAGAGTTTTCTGCGCAATTCGCCCGGCGCGAGGGTGTGGCGGAGCCTTCCCAGCTCAACGGGGTTTTCGGGAAAGATCGTGGTATCCTCTAAGGGCGGAATCGCGTCCAACAAGCCGCATGGTAAGGTGAAAAATCAGACAGCGTTCCTTGAAAATCGGTCCTCGATACCGTACATTGCGGGTTCTGGAAAACCCATCATGGGTGAAACAAAAAGGTAGGAGACCGTGTCATGTCGAGGGCGACTTTCTTTCTCCGCGAGTGTCCCACGTGTGGTCGGCGTCTGCAGATTCGTGTCGAATATCTGGGGCGGACGGTGCGCTGCAAACACTGTGAGGCGTTGTTCGAAGCAAGCGATGCATCACACTCCGC
The DNA here is from genome assembly GCA_963700575.1 of uncultured Planctomycetota bacterium. Classification (GTDB taxonomy): domain Bacteria; phylum Planctomycetota; class Planctomycetia; order Pirellulales; family Pirellulaceae; genus JAJRVM01. The sequence continues at coordinate 216,915 of CAVOYC010000016.1, forward strand.
GCCGACAACGGACTCCGGCGTGTCCTTGTTGGAGCGTGCGAATCAGTTGCTGGAGTCTTACGACGCGATGCGAAATCGGCCGCGCTGAGCAAGCACCTCGGGATGTGTTGGCTGGGATCCGTCGATGGAGGGCCGTCGGCTGACGCGCTTCGCCATTGGGAGTCTCTGATTCTACATCGCCCAATGACCCGTCATTGGCGGGCATGTTGGGAGGGCGTCATCCGCGCAGCGCATCCAGGTCGTCAAAGAAACGCGGGTATGTTTTCTGCGTGCATTTCGGATCCTCGATCACCACCCCGCTGACCCGCAGGCCGACCAAAGCCAAGCTCATGGCCATTCGATGGTCGTTATAGGTGACAATTCGAGTGCCGCGCAAAGGTCCCGGGGTGATCCGCAATCCATCGGGCAGTTCGTCAATTTCCGCACCGAGTCTGCGTAATTCCCGCGCCAAATCGCCGATGCGGTCCGTTTCTTTGTGACGGATATGGGCCACGCCAGTAATCGTCGTTGGTCCCGTGGCGAACAAGGCCACGGCTGCCAGCGTTTGAACCGTGTCGCTGATGGAGTTCATATCGACCGAGATGCCTTGGAGCGGTTTTCCCACGACCGTGATTCGCTCGGGCTCACGCAGCACGTCGCATCCCATCTGTTCCAGGCAATCGCAGAACCGGACATCACCTTGTAGCGCCTGGGGTCCCAACCCCGTGACCGTGACCTGGCCTCGGGTAATGGCGGCTGCGGCCCAGAAGTAGCTGGCGGCGGACGCATCCGGTTCGATCGAATAGGGTTGACCACGATACGTCGTCGGCGCCTGGATCAGAAAGTGCCGCAGCGCCAGGTCGTTCGACATGGACACCGAAGGCCTGCATGACTCCCAGCGTCATTTTCACATACGGTTGCGAAACGAGCGGACCGTCGACGCGCAGTTGAACCGGGTGGCGGGCATATGGCGCGGCCATCAACAGTCCGCTGAGAAACTGGCTGGAAATGTCACCACGGATCGTTGCCGTACCGCCATCGAGTGTTGCGGCATTGATCACGACGGGTGGGCAACGGTCGTCCTGTTGGCTGTGAACATTTGCGCCAATCGCGTTCAGGGCGTCGAGCAAGTCCTGGATGGGGCGCTGCCGCATCCGCGCGATACCATCGATTCGATAGTGACCGCGACCGGCCGTCAGCATGGCGGTCAGGAACCGCATGGTCGTGCCGCTATTGCCTACAAACAAATCGGCCTCACGACACGGAATGTCGCCCGCGCAGCCGGTTACTTCAATGCGGCACTGTTGTCGATCCCAGAGGACCTCGATCCCCAGAGCTCGAATGGCCTCAACCATGACCTGTGTGTCTTCGCTTTCCAGCACGCCCTCGAGCACGGATCGGCTTTCTGCCAGTGCCGCACAGACCATGGCCCGGTTGGTAATACTCTTGGAGCCTGGCGGCTGGATCGTGGCGTGTATCGGTCCCGACGGACGGATGGCAAGGCGCTCGCGAGTCATCCCCAACCTCCGAATTCCGGTTGTGCGCACGGGCCCGCTTCGAGGATGTTTGACTCCCCGAAGTGGCGGTCCACGAGGTGGCCGGTCGATTGTTGGCCGGCGTGAGCCGCGGCGGGCAAATCACTTTCCGCAAATCGGCTTCCGGCAGGAGTTGGCCAGCCGGGCCCTGTCCGGCCCCCTTGTTCCCGCTGTCCATCAGGCAGAGTTACAGTCGATCTTGCAGTAGGTTTGGAAACGAACAGGTCTTTGTCCTCCAGCAAAAAGTCGATGTGAGAGAGAAGTTTCTGCATCATCGCAGTCACTTGAATCGCGCTTCGAGGTCCAATCAGGGAAAGAATCGCACGTCGGGAGCCAATTCCTGCAATCCACATTGGGCGGTTCAAGCATACTCGAGTGGCAGCTCATTGTGGTTGTGGGAGAAGATCTTTCTGCGTTCGAGTCGTCATTATCCTCATCCTCGACCTGACGGGGCAAGGCGGGCTTGAATATCGGTCAGCCGTCATCAAGGGCCGGTTGCTCCGGTGCCTCGCTCCGCCGATAATTGAGGATCCGCAATTTCAAACCTTGTCGTGACCCTGCTTTCCCGCGGCCCCGAACGGCCAATGCGGCGGCCGTGCTGTGGACTCTTTCGACGGGTGCCCGAATCTCGAGCTTGGGGACTTCGAGCTTGCCAACTTCAAGCTTGCCGACCCGCCGAAGCGATCTGGTACGGGGGAGTCGCCTGGTTTGTCACCCGTTCGTGGGCACACCGCGGTCCGAGGGGGTCGCGTTCTCGCAGTAGGAGCCGAAAATAACCGATGGGTCGAGGAACTCGCCAACAGGCGATACATTTGGATCAGCAGCGCCCCTTATCGGTGGCACCGGGGCGACGCTCGTTGCTGGCGTGGATCACACTGGCTGTGGGCGCGCTACTGTTGGTCGGCGGAGCTGGGTTGTTTGCCGACTGGTGGATCTGTTTGCCAGACGACGTGCAACCGACGTATGTGGGCCGATCCAGTTGTGTTGAATGTCACGCTGCTGAAGTGCAGCAGTGGACTGGTTCGGATCACGATCTGGCCATGGACGTGGCAAACGACGAAACGGTAGTGGCTGATTTCGGCGATGTCGAATTCACGCATCACGGCATCACGTCGCGCATGTACCGCGACGGATCGAAGTTCATGGTCCGCACAGAAGGCCCGGACGGGGAAATGACCGATTTCGAGGTCAAGTACGTGCTGGGAATTCGTCCCCTTCAGCAGTACATGGTGGAGTTCGATCGACCCGCCGGGATGCCGGAGCATGAGATCGCTCGACTGCAGGTGCTCCGCATATCCTGGGACACGGTCAAGAGCGAGTGGTTCTATTTGCCGCCACCCGATGTTCCGGAGAAGCTTGATTCCCAGGACGTGCTGCATTGGACTGGCATGGGACAATGCTGGAACAACATGTGTGCCTATTGTCACTCGACCGACCTACAGAAGAACTTCGACGTCAAGACACTGACATATCACACGACGTTTTCGGAAATTGACGTCAGTTGCGAGGCGTGTCACGGTCCGGCCAGCCTGCATGTCGAGTTGGTGCGCCAGGATTCCTGGTTCTGGGATCGCAAACGAGGGTATGGTCTGGCGAAGCTGCAGACCACCGATACGCGACCGCAGATCGAATCGTGTGCGCCGTGTCATTCGCGGCGCAGCGTGCACGCGCCGCATTTTCGGCCGGGGGACCAGTTTTACGATTACTTCAACAACGAATTACTTGCGCCCGAGACCTATTACTCGGACGGCCAGATCCTGGACGAAGACTATGTCTTCGGGTCGTTCATTCAGAGTAAGATGTATCACAACGATATTCGTTGCACCGATTGCCACAATCCGCATACAGCCAAATTGAAACAAGACGGTAACAAAGTCTGCACCGCGTGCCATCAGCATGCCGCGGCCAAATACGATACTCCCGCGCACCACTTCCACAAGTCCGACTCGACAGGTGCTTCGTGTGCCGAGTGTCATATGCCCGAAACAACCTACATGGAAGTCGATCCGCGGCGTGATCACAGCATTCGCATTCCACGTCCTGACGTCAGCCTGGCGATCGGGACTCCCAACGCCTGCACTCGCTGCCACCTGACCGACGCCGAGATTTCGGACGAAAAACGGAGCAAGCTGAAGCAGTATCACGATTGGATCCGAGCGGCACGAGAAGGTGACGAGGAGATTGGCGCCGAGTTGAAACGGATCGACACGTGGATGTTGGAGTCGATGCAGCAGTGGTACAAGAAGGAATCGTTTGGGGAGAGTTTCGCCTATGCTCTGGAAGCGGGCCGCCAGCGCGCGGCGGATGCCGAAACAGGGCTGGCGGAAGTGGCCCAGGACCGCAAGCTGTCCGGAATCGTGCGGGCGACCGCGATTCAACAACGTGGACGTCTGATGTCGGTAAGCAGTTTCAGGCCCGAAATCGACGCTCTGCAGGACGAGGATCCGCAGGTCCGTGCGGCGGCGGTGAGTCGTTTTTACGATCGCATTCCCCCGACACACCTGGAATATCTCGATTCGCGACAGCAGCAGCAGCTGACGGAAAGCCTGCAGCCGATAGTGCGGCCCCTGGTTCCTCTGCTGAATGATCCGCGACGCATCGTTCGCGCGGAAGCCGCGCGCGTGCTGGCGCGTCTCCCCTCGCAGCTGATCGCTTCGCTGCTCAACGGCCACCAGCGGGGACAACTGGACCAGGCCCTGGAAGACTACATCGCGGGCGTTCTGGAGACCAACGATCGAGGCGGTGCGCACATGGAACTGGGCGTGCTCTACGAGACCATGGGCCGTTACGCCGCGGCGGAAGATGCGTATCGGACCGCGATGCGTGTCGAGCCGCTTATGACGGGACCGCGCTCGAATCTCGCCGCGCTGTTGGACCGCTCCGTCGCTTTGCAGCTGCAGCGCGATCGTGGCGCCGAACCAACCGAGACAGTACTGCGCCAGCAGCAGGAAGCGACGCGGTTGCGGCGTGAGGAACTCGAGCTTCTGGCACGCGACGTCAGCCTGCTTCCGACGAATGCCGCCTTGCAGTACCGCTACGGGCTCTCTCTGTATCTGCACCAGGAGTCGGAGGCAGCCGAAAAAGCATCTGAAAAGAGCCTGCGAGTTGGAGCCTGATAACGATCAGTTCCTCTATGCCGTCGTCCTGTTTCTGGACAATTACCAGCCGCTATGAAGAAGCCCTGGATTGCCTCGATCGATTGATCGAACTGCGTCCCAGCGATCCGCAATATGCCGACTTGCGGGAACAGATTCGAAGGAAACAATCCAGATAGTCCCCAGAACGAGAACGCACTGAGTATGAGTATTGACATCGCGATCGTACCCGTTGCCGGCCATGGCACACGGTTGTTGCCGGCCACGAAGAGCCAACCGAAAGAGATGTTGTCGGTGGGTCGCAAGCCGGTGGTCCAGTATGTGGTGGAAGAGCTGGCTCTCTCGGGCATCCGGCGGCTGCTCTTTATCACCTCGCACGGCAAGGCGTCGATCGAACAGCATTTTGACATTGACGAGCAGTTGACGACGTATTTGCGCGAGACGGGACGCGAGGAGCAACTGAGCGATCTCGAATTCGAGCGCCAGGAGATGGAGTACTTCTACACGCGGCAACGCAGGCAGTTGGGATTGGGCCACGCGGTTTTGTGTGCTCGCCCGCTGGTCGGCAACCAGCCGTGCGTCGTAGCCCTGGGGGATTCGATTATCGGATTGCACGCTCAATCCGACATCGTCGCGCGGATGATTGACCAGTTTGAGTCCACGGGCGCGGATGTGGTGGTGGCTTTTGAGGAAGTCCCTGCGGAGGAGGTCGTGCACTACGGCATTGCCAGACCACGCGGAGCACGTGGGACGGTCTTTGAACTTGCGGATCTCATCGAAAAGCCGGCCGTCAACGAGGCTCCGAGCAACCTGGCGGTGGCAGCACGCTATGTCTTCAGCCCCGCCATTTTCGAAGCGCTGGACGAGACCCCGCCGGGCAAGGGGGGGGAGATCCAGCTGACGGATGCCATCCGGCTGCTGCTCGCAGCGCGGCTGCAAAGGCATCGGCGTGGCCTTGAACGAGCGCGAACGCCGGTTCGACATCGGCAACTTTGACAGCTACTTTCGCACGTTTACTCAGTTCGCACTGAGTGACCCGCAGTACGGGCCGGCCCTGCAGCGATTTGTTCGCGAGCTGTTGAATGGCGAGGACCTCTAGATGGATCTGATACGTCGACGTGCCTACGCCCGTGCCGGCCTGTTGGGGAATCCCTCCGATGGCTATTTCGGCAAGACGCTCTCCATTGTGGTCCGCAACTATTTTGCCGAAGTGGTGCTTTACGAGTGGGAAGATATTGAGATCGTCCTGGCCCAGGAAGATCGAGTCCGCTTCGGAACGGTCAATGATCTGGCGCGCGACGTCGATTTGCACGGCTACTACGGTGGTATCCGTCTGGTAAAAGCGACGATCAAGACATTTGTGGAGTACTGCCGGCAGCGCCACGAGTTGCACGGACGCAACTTCTCGATTCGCTATCAAACCAACATTCCCCGCGCGGTCGGCTTAGCGGGTTCTAGCGCTATCATTGTGGCCACGATGCGTGCGCTGATGGATTTCTACCAGGTCGCGATTCCGCGGGAAGTGCTGCCGTCACTGGTGTTGAGCGTGGAGAGAGATCAGTTGGGCATTGCCGCCGGCTTGCAGGATCGAGTTGTGCAGGTCTACGGCGGGCTGGTGTTCATGGATTTCTCGCAGGAACGAATGATCGAGAAAGATGGTCTTGCCTGCGGTGTCTATGAGTCGCTCGATCCCAGCCTGCTGCCACCGCTGTACGTGGCATTTAGTGAGGAGGTGGGAGAGCCAACAGAAGTGCTGCATAATAACTTGCGCTCGCGCTACGAGCAGCGGGACGTTCGCGTCGTGACGGCGATGGCGGCTTTTGCCGACATCGCCCAGCAAGCCCGCGACGCGCTGGTCGGCCACCGCCCGGAACTGCTGAGCGATCTGGTCGATCGGAATTTCAACCTGCGGCAAACGATCTGCCAACTGCCGCGCGGACATGTGCAGATGGTGCTTACCGCGCGGCGAGTAGGCGCCAGCGCCAAGTTTGCCGGTTCGGGTGGTGCCATTATTGGTGTGTGTGCGTCGGACGAGATGTTCGAGGACTTGCGGCGCGAGTTGGGTGGAATCGGTTGCCAAGTGATCAGGCCGGAAATCGTCTAGTGGCAGGTGAGAATCGAGCGACTATGGAACAAAACAAATACGGTTTGACAGGGTGGTGTGCGGCGACAGTGCTAGTCAGCGCTTTCCTGTTGTTTCAAGTACAGCCGATGATCAGCAAGATGATTTTGCCGTGGTTTGGCGGCAGTCCGGCTGTCTGGACAACCTGCATGCTCTTTTTTCAGGTCTTCCTGTTGGCCGGTTACCTGTATGCGCATTTACTGGATCGGCTGCCCCGGACTCGCTGGCAAGGGCTGATCCATGTCACGCTGTTGGTGGCAGCGCTGTGGGTGTTACCGATCGTTCCCGATCCGGTCTGGAAGCCGCTCGACAGCGGCCAGCCTCAGTGGCGTATTCTGACCCTGTTGGCCGCCAACGTAGGACTTCCGTACTTCTTGCTGGCCGCTTCGGCGCCTTTGGTCCAGGCCTGGTTCAGTCGCGTGTTTCGCGGCCGGTCACCCTACCGACTCTACGCATTGTCCAATATCGGCTCGCTGGTGGCGCTGCTTTCCTATCCGTTTTGGATTGAGCCGGCGTTCGATATTCCTCAACAAGGCACGCTCTGGTCGAGTGGTTTTGCGGCCTTCGCGATCTTGAGCGGCGGTCTGGCTCTGGCGATGGTGCGCTGGAATTTGCCGGAGGTTCACCTGGTTTCAGAGTCCGAGTCGAAGACAGACGCGTCGCGACCTGATGAGGCATCCGGGCACGTTACTGTTTTTCGTTGTCTGGTCTGGCTGGTGCTACCCGCGTTCGGTTCGGTCAGTCTGTTGGCGGTGACTAACCAGATCTGTCAGGACGTGGCTGTGGTTCCGTTCTTCTGGGTTGTTCCGTTGAGTCTGTACCTGATGACGTTCATCATTTGCTTCGACAGCGAGCGGTGGTATCGGCGCAACATTTTTGCCCTGGCGACGCTCGTGGTTGTCGGCATGATTGCCGCTATTCTGCTGCAGGAGGAAGTGCAGCCGCTGGTGGATCGCCTGGGGATTGAGTACACGATTCCCGATTTCCTCGACAGCATTACTCTCGAGACCGCACTCTACCTGTCGGCACTCTTTTGTATCTGCATGTTGTGTCATGGCGAAGTGGTTCGCACCAAACCGACACCTCGCCACTTGACGCTCTTCTACCTGTTCATCGCCGCTGGCGGAGCGCTGGGGGGAACATTTGTCGCCTTGGTCTGCCCCAAGATTTTTTCGAACTATCTGGAGTCGGTAATCACCCTGATCGGCGGGGCCGGCCTGGCGTTGTTCGTCATGCTGCACAGTTGGTGGCGGCGGGAGCGGAGATGGGCTGCGTGGTGGCAGGTGCTGGTCGGTTTTCCGCTGCTGATCGTGAAGGATCTGTCCCGTTCCGTTCTGCGGCGGGACCTGCAGGGCGAACCGGCTCAACAGAATCGCATCTTCCGCTCCTTGCGTTTCATTTTCCGCGGTAGGCGGTGGTGGACTCTTTGGAGTGTCTTGATTCCTGTGCCGTTGTTAGCTGCCGTAGCCTTGGCCGCCTACGTGGCGGGTCGATACGACTACAATTTCCATCCGGACTTGGTCTCGCGCCGCAATTTCTACGGGGTGTTGCGCGTGACCGAATATGGCGATGACGGCCCCGACTCGCGCCGCAACTTGTATAACGGACGGATCCTCCACGGAATTCAGTTTCGCGAGGCCAGCCGACGTGACGAGCCTACCACGTACTATAACGAAGACAGCGGAATCGGTTTGACGCTGTTCAATTTGTCGCAGCTGCTGCCGCTGAGAGTCGCGACCGTCGGACTCGGCACCGGCACGATCGCCGCCTACTGCGAGCCGGATGATTACTACTGTTTTTACGAGATCAACCCGGACGTGATCGATATTTCGAACCGGTATTTCACCTACTTGAGTGATGCCAGGGACGCCGGGCGCAAGTATTCGTGGCGGAGGGTGACGCGCGGTTGTCGATGGAACAGCAGACGCCGCAGAATTACGATGTCATCGCGCTGGACGCTTTCAGCGGAGATGCGATCCCGGCGCACCTGCTGACCGTGGAGGCCTTCTTCGTCTATCGGAAACATCTCAAACCCGACGGCGTGCTGGCGGTCCACACGAGCAACCGGCATCTGGATCTGTGCCCCATCGTCGCGCTCTTGGCCGCGCACTATCAGATGCAGGTTGTCTCTGTCGACGCGGACGACGGAGGGGGAGTGGCCGATTCATCCTCGGAGTGGCTGTTGGTGACCAATAACCAAACATTTTTGAACTCGGCCGATGTTGCGGCGGCAGCTGTTCCCGTCGCACAGCCGGGCCCCGAAATCCGTGTCTGGACCGACCAGTACAGCAACCTTTTCCAGATCCTCCGCGCCTGGCACGAGGAAGACGCCGAGGACGCGGAGTTCGACGAGGAGTATTACGACGAGGGTGAGTACGATTGACGCTTGCGGCCAACAGCTTCCATGCAGGCCAGAAACGGGGCGGGCCGTATTTTCCCTGGCACGCGACGGCTGAGGCTGCTCAGGTCAGTCGGTTTTCAGCTCGTCCTGCCACTTCTGCAGCAACTGCATGGCTTCCAGCGGCGTGAGTCCGTTCACGTCGATGCCCCGAATGGAGTCGAGCAACGGATGTTCCATGGGCGCAAAGAGTGTCAATTGTATGTCGCCGCGCTGAGGCTTGGAACGGCCGGTGCCGATTCTCGGACGACCTCGCTCGTCCAGGTGTTCCGCTTCCAGCTGGGAGAGGATCTGTTTGGCTCGCTCATTCACATCTCGGGGCACACCGGCGAGCCGAGCGACGTGGATGCCGTAGCTCTTGTCAGCCGCCCCAGGCACGATCTTGTGGAGAAAAACCACGTGGTCTTCCCATTCCTTGACCGCCACGTTGAAGTTGGCCACGGCCGTGAGCGTGCTGGCCAGATCTGTCAGTTCGTGATAATGCGTGGCGAAAAAGGTGCGACACTTGATGTGGTCGTGCAAATGCTCGACGATCGCCCACGCCAGCGATAACCCATCGTAAGTGCTGGTCCCTCGGCCAATTTCATCGAGAATTACCAGGCTGCTGGGGGTGGCGTTGTTGAGAATGCGGGCCGTTTCCGTCATTTCGACCATGAACGTGCTTTGCCCCCGCGACAATTCATCGCTGGCACCGACCCGCGCGAAGATCCGATCGGCGATGCCGATGGTAGCCTGCGCGGCGGGGACATAGCTGCCGATTTGTGCCATCAGGGTCAACAACGCCACTTGTCGAATGTAGGTGCTCTTGCCGGCCATGTTCGGCCCGGTGATCAGCAGGATCATCCCATCCTTCTCATTGGCGACGGCGTCATTGGGGACGAATGTGCCTTGCGGTTCGAGGATGTCGAGTACGGGATGACGTCCGTCGACGATATTCAACGTCGGTTGCGATACCAGCTGGGGGCGACAGTACCGCTGGCGCGAGGCAAGTTCGGCCAGTCCGGCCAGAACGTCCAGTTCGGCGAGCGACCAGGCCGTCGCCTGCAGGCGGCGGCCGGCGGCGTGCACGGAATCTCGTAACTGGGCGAAAAGCTCATATTCCAGATCCTTGGCCTTTTCATCCGCGGAAAGGACCTTTTCCTCGTACTCCTTCAACTCGGGTGTGATGTAACGTTCCGCGTTCTTCAACGTTTGCTTGCGGATGTATTCGTCCGGCACACGTTGTTGTTGCGTATTGGAGATTTCAATGTAGTATCCGAAGACCTTGTTGTAACCGACTTTCAGTTTGGGAATGCCCGTGCGTTGTGTTTCTTCAGCTTGGTAGCGCGCGATCCACTGCTTGCCCCCTGCGGCCAGCTCGCGATACTGATCCAGCTGCGCATGGAAGCCCGTGCGAATAATTCCCCCCTCGTGCACCGTCAAGGGACATTCGTCGACCAGCGCGGCGTCGAGCTGCGCACGCAGATCGGGGCAGGGATCGAGAGCCACATCCAGTCGGGTCAAGAGACTGCTCGATCGGCCGTGCAGCAGTTCTTTGATCGGCGGCAGGCTGGCCAGCGTGCGACCAATGAAACTGAGATCGCGGGGGCTGGCGCGGCCGGTGGCAACGCGGGCGAGAAGCCGCTCCACGTCATAGATTCCCTTCAGAGCGTCTCGGAGCTCGCCTCGCAAGCGACTCTCCTGAATCAATTCGTCCAGGGCGTCCAATCGCGCTTCAATCGCCTCACGCTGGGTGAGCGGAGCGGCGATCCACTCCGAGAGCAAACGGGATCCCATGGCCGTTGTGGTCCGGTCGACCACGGCCAACAACGATCCCTCGCGCCGTCCTTCGCGCATGGTCCGCGTGATTTCCAGGCTGCGGCGTGTCGACTCGTCAATCTCGAGATAACGACCGATGCGGTAAGGAACCAGGCGATCGAAATGATCCAACGAACTACGCTGCGTCTCGAGCAGGTAATCCAGAATGGCTCCGGCCGCGCGGATGGCGGTCGAGTCGTGATCGGTGAAGCCAAATCCTTCCAGGTTGGCCGTCTGGAAATGCTTGGTAAGATTGGTCTTGGCCGTCTCGTAGGAAAAAGCCCAGGCGGGTCGCCTGGTCACCATCCACGAGGATGCCCAATGCTCGGGAAGCGGTGGGGCGTCGTCTGCCACCAGGCACTCGCTCGGCCCGATCCGCGTCAGTTCGTCTCCCAACTGAGCGGCCGCAAAGGTGGCAGCAAAGAAGCGGCCTGTTGAGAGCTCGGCCCAGGCGAGTCCCACCGCCGGTGGGCCGTCCTCGGATTTGGCGGTCTGTACGCCAGTCACGCCGTACGCAATCGCCACCAAGAAATTGCTTTCGCGCGGGTCCAACAGCGCGTCGTCGGTCAGTGTTCCGGGAGACACGACCCGAGTGACTTCCCGTCTTACCAGGCCCTTGGCCTGTTTGGGATCCTCGACCTGCTCGCAGACGGCTGCACGGTGCCCGGCGGCGATGATCTTCCCTAAATACCCGTCCAGTTGATGATGGGGAAACCCTGCCATCGGAATCGGGTTTTCACCTTTGTCACGACTCGTGAGCGTCAGACCCAGTTCGCGAGCCGCTTTCTTCGCGTCCTCATAGAACAACTCGTAGAAATCACCCATACGAAACAGTAACAACGCATCGCCACAGGCCGCTTTCGCATCCATGTATTGCTGCATCATCGGCGTTTTTGCCATCCGCGTCGACCTTCACCAGGAGGTGTCAGAAGCGGTGCTCCGAGCATGCCGCATCCTGGCCTGTCGCCGCGGAGGGACCAGGGAGGCAACACGCGACGGCGCCGCGAAACCCCTGATCATACGGGCAAGTACCCGTTTCGGGAAATGGGGCAAAAGGCGTGACGAGGCGATTGAGTGACACGCGAGCAGCCAGCGCCGTCACGATTTCCTCATGCCTCGGTCCAGCCTGTTACTGGATCATTTCTTCGTCTTTTTCTTCGGCGTGTGTCGAGATCTCGCCGGCGTCTTCCAGGCGGCGGATGACGTCCACGATTTGCTGCTGTACCGATTCGACCTCGGACAAGCGGACCGGGCCCAGGTATTCCATTTCCTCGCGCAGCATCTGGGAAGCTCGCTGCGACATGTTCCCCAGGACCTTTTCCTTGAGCTCTTCGCTGGCCCCTTTCAAGGCCATGGCCCACTGTGTGCTCTCGACATTCTTCAGAACGGCCTGCACGGCTTTATCGGTTAGTTTGTTGATGTCCTCGAAGATGAACATCAAGCGCCGGATCTCTTCGACCAGATCCGGGTCTTCTTGAGCGAGATTTTCCAGCAAATTCCGCTCGGTGGTGCGGTCCGTCACGTTCAAGATTTCAGCGACGCTTGTCACCCCTCCCGCATTCTCGAACTGCTGGCTCATGACGCTCACCATGCGTGACTCCAAACCTTCTTCGACCTGTTTGATCACCTCTGGGTTGGTTTGTCCCATGTGCGCGATACGTTGGATCACGGACAATTGTCGCTCTGGCGGAAGTCCGGCAATGATCTGCGCTCCGTAGGAAGGCGGCAGGTGGGATAGAATCAGGGCAATTGTCTGCGGGTGCTCGTCGTTGACATACGTCACAACGTTCTGCGGATCGACCTTCTTTAGGAAGCCGAAAGGGAGTGCTTCGATCGATTGCTGCACGTTGTCGAGGGTGTCGCGGGCCTCTTTTCCCAGCGCCTTCTGAACCAACGACTTGGCCAGGTCCAGGCCGCCGTCGCTGCCGATAAACCCGGTCGGATTCGCATCAGCAAACTCGTAAATGACCGATTCCTGCTCGCCGCCGGACACCTGGTCCACGCGGGCGATCTCAATAGACACGGCTTCAATTTGTTTTGGCTTGAGCTTGCTTAAGACGATCGCCGCTTCCTCTTGCGGCAGCGTCATCAGCAGAATGGCAGCTTTTCGCAGATCCGACCCCAATGCAGAATCCTCCCCCCCAGGTACCGTCGGTCGATTCGATGAACAAGCAACGTTGGACTAGTTCAACGTGCCCTACGGACGCGGCGCACGAGGCACAAACTTACGTCCTTCGTTGAGTATCGTCGCGCGAGAGTGGGGAAATTGAGGGGATTGTGCGGATTATCGGGCCTTTTTCGGGTGGTTTCTGTCCGGGAGGCTACTCGTCACAAAGTTCACAGACTCCCCATTGGTCGTGGTTTTCGTCCACACCCACCCGCACGACTCGGGGCCGTACGCCCACGCGCCGCTGCAAGTCATCGAGCAATTGGCGGCCGATATATCGCGCAATCAGTTCGGCAGTCGTATTCGAGACGGGCAGCAGCACACAGTCCTGACGCGGAAAGACCCAGCGGCGATCCTCAAACGTCACCGTTACTTCGTCCGATTCGACGTTGACGCGGATCAGCGGATGTGATGTGGGCAGCAGCATGTGATGATCCAGCGCGCCAGTGATCGTCTTGAGTGCGTCGCGCAGCGCGATGAAGTCGATCACGTACTGGTTCTCGTCCAACGGACCTTCCACTTCGACCCAGACGCCGTAGTTGTGGCCGTGCAATCGCTCGCACACTTTACCGTCGAAGGTAATAAAGTGGGCGGCGCTGAACACGTGGTATTCTTTTTCCAGCCGCACGAAGTACGATTCGGACATCGATGGCACCTAGGAATACGGTAACGTAAGCAGACCTTCGCGCAAAGTGACAAACAGCCCAGCGGCCAGCAGATCGGCAGTCGTGCCGGGGTTGCGACGGTGGTGATCGCTGCGTAGCCAGAAATCGAAATCGCTTACCGCCTGCAGATACGATGAGTCGCCCGGTTGGCCACAATCCAATACCCTGGCGGCCCGGAGTGAAGCTTCGCGCGCCGTTTCCGCTCCGCACTTCCTGGCAATCAAGCTGTCTGCAAACCGACTCATGACCTGCAGTTGAGTATGAATGATCGTATCGGCCAAGGGCCAACCGCGTCCAGGGCCCTGAATCAGCGCCGGCGTCACGACTTCGAAAACGGTCGAGAAGTTATCGCTGTATTGCCGGGCTATCAGGTCACGATCGGCCGCCGCCCGCATGGCGTCGAGAATATTGGGGGGCGGCTCGGCGGACACGTCCATTTTGTTGACCTTTCCCAGACCGCCCGGTTGGGCCGTGCGAATCGCCTCGTAGATCGCGACGGCGTCGGTTGGCGTAAGAGATCGCAGGACGAGCCCAATTCCCTTCTGCAGCGAATCTGAGTGAGGTATGGCTGCCAGGGGCGCCAGAAGCAAGACCGTACCGAGATTGGTGTTACTGCCCACCAGCCGACGCGTGGCGCGCACGGCGTCCAGCACCGACGCCCCAACGCCGCTGCGTACCGCTTGCTCCATCGCCGGACCGATAGCCACGGCACTGACGGCGAAATCGACAAAAGTCACATCTTCAAAGTCGGCACCGCGGTGGACATTTCCCGGTTTGGGAGCCGCCACCTCCAGTAGACAGGCCAGAGTGGCACATTGGCCGATCGACAGACTCTCGTTGGAATCCCGTAATGCGGACATCAACGCGTTTTGCTCCATCGCGTATCCCGAGTAGGTCAACCGCCCGCGGTGTAGACCCGCTTCAGGAAATCGTTCATGTGGGCGATAACACGCTCGGGAGCATCCTCCATCACATAGTGCGACGCGTCATCCAGTCGATGAGTATCGGCCGCCACGAAGATCTTGAGGAACCGATCGAGGCACGACGGCCGAAAACACCAGTCCTGCATGCCCCAAATCAATTGAACCGGACGATCCGCGAGCATCGTCAGCCCCTCTTCGATCTGCTGCAACGTCTGCCAGGTCGGATGGCGTGGTGAAGCGGGGATGTCGTGTACGAATCGATCGATCGCGATGCGGTGCTGCCAGCTGTCGTAGGGTGCGAGCAAACCGGCACGTATCTCGCGTGTCATATTCTGCGGCTTTGCCACTGCCATTCGCAGAGCGGCTCGGGCGAAAAGATTCAAGCGCCGCAGGCACCAGGTTCCTAGCCCGGGAATGCGGCACAGCCGAATGCGCCAGGGAATGAAAGGAGGTGGAAACGCGCCCGTGTTGAGCAGAACCAGGCCGGCAAATCGCTTCGATTCGGCCAAGACTGTCCCCAGACCGATCGCACCACCCCAATCATGCGCCACCAGTGTCGCCCGCTCGACCTCCAAGTGACAGACCAGACGGGTCAAATTGCCGATGTGTTTCTGCAATGTGTAGGGGTACTGCTGTGGCTTGTCGCTCAAACCGCAGCCGACGTGATCCACGGCAATCACTCGGTAGTCGGATCGGAACGCGTGGATCAACCGCCGCCAGTAAAACGACCACGTCGGGTTGCCATGCACCATCAGCAACGGCGGTCCCTGTCCCTCGTCCACATAATGCATACGCACTCCGTCCAAAGACAGATAGTGGGATTCGAACGGGTACAGCTCGCGCCAGGAATTGTCGGACGTCATGGGCCGAGTATAGTCGAGGGTTCATCGCGGGTGTAGATGCGGCCGTCCTTCTCAGGAGAGGGCGTGCGCGATCGACACGCTCACTCGGCGTTGGCCTGATCGACCTTCTGTTGCCAGAACTTGCGAGCGCGTTCCAGATATGCCAACGTCTCGTTACGTTGTTGCGGATCGTCCAGTTGAAGATGGGCCGTACGCTCGTTGATCCAATCCAGAAAGAACTCGGCTGACTGGCGGCTGATCCGCGGCCGATCGCCGATTTGCACGTAATAGGGACCAGTCGAGGCGAAGCGAAACGTCTTGGAGTTGGTGGTCACGGCACGCACGAGCATCCAACCACTGTCCTGGAACTCCACGGGAGGCAACGAGCCCTGGCGGTTCTTGTACTCGTCCAACCTCACTTCGTGGATCACTTTGCCGTTCTGGACGACTTCCAGATAGTCAACGCGATCACGAAGCCCGAGATTCAGGTCCATCGTCAACATGATGGACTCGCCCAATCGACCTTCAAACACGTGGCCCGGTAGTTGACCATTGACGCGAGGCCGTAACAGTGGTCCGTTGGTCACTACGACGCGACCCGCACGTAATCCCTCCCACCACGCATCGTACGTCAAAGTACTGCCACAGTGCACATAGACGCGGTTATAGCCGATCGGATTGTTCAGAACTCCGGACGCACTGCCGGCGGAAGGGGGGATGCGAATACCGCTGTTGAGAATGTGATAGTAGATGTCCTGAGACCAATAGCCTGTGCCGCGAGGGGGGGGGTAGCGCGTCGCGTCGCGCGGTTTTCCCCACGCTTCGTTGGCCAGCATGCCGTCGCGCCAGAGGTGGTTGTGGGCCAAACCGATGGAATCGGCCAGGCCCAGGGCCAACCAGACCGGCACGTCCCACCAGAATGGCTTTTCGATATCAACATGCGCGTCCTGGAACTGTTGCGATTCTTCCAGAAAACGCGCCATGGGCGGGTATTCTCGTTCGGCGGTCTGAGGTAGATCGAGCGGTTTTGACAGATTGAAATACATCAGCGCCCCGCCACCACGTTCGTCTTCGCCGGCCAACAGCTGGTAAAAGCGATCGCCGTCGAATTGCACCAGCGTTTTTTCCGGCAGAGGCGTATCTTTCCAGGCGTTTCGTTCGTTCCACCACGTGATCGCCGGCGCTACATGCAGATCCTGAGCGCATCAGCAGCGGCAGGTCGGCCGGTGGACGGTGGACATGCAGATCGCCCGACCACCAGCCTTCCGCCTTCATGTCCACAAACCTCTGCATGGTCACGGTTTCGGTTGCCTTCGCCCCGGATGTAATCTCGAAGTTTCCGCTTCGTAGGTGATATTCGGGTCCCCGTTCCATTTCGAACGTGTACTGTCCTGGCGGCAACTCCAGCACCACCGAGCCGTCAAACGCAAAGTGGTCCTTCCAGAACGGAAGATTGGGTGCCGGCAGGGAACGTCCGCGCGAGTTCTTGAGAAACAGGTTCACGGCCAGCGGTTGACTTGTGCCAACATCCGCGACCCGAATTTCGACTCGTCCCCTGCGCTCAGCAGCTGGTAGCTCAAGAACCGGGCACGTTGTCAGAATCGCAAATAAAGCCGTTGCCCTCAGCCAGGGCAGCGCCGTGAAGGGCAGGTCAGACCATGTGGCGACCGGCGCCATGTGGGCCTGCGATGGAATGCAGCTGGTAGGGGATTCGACACCCGCGGTCGTGGCGATGCCCAGCATGGGGCTCATGTTGGCGTCCTCGCAAAAATGGGTGCTTCCAGTCTAGCACAACTCTCGCCGCTTGAAGTGCTCTATGCGTGGGGCCTAGAATAAAGAGCAAGCGCAGCTTTGGCGATCGGGCATGCTGCCACGAAGAACGTTGAGTCAACGAATCTTGTGACGAGGCCATGGACGAAGACTACTACAAGACATTGGGGATCAAGAGGGACGCGTCCCAACCGGACATTCAGCGCGCGTACCGCGAGTTGGCACGCAAGTACCATCCCGACATGAATCCGGGAGATGAGAAAGCGAAGGAACGATTTCAACGCGTACAGCAAGCCTACGATGTCTTGAATGACCCGGAAAAGCGCGAAATGTACGATCGTTACGGGAGTTCGTTCCAATCTGCTGGAGGTGGCCCGGGCGGTGGCACGTACACGCACACCCATGGTGGGCCGGGAGCCGGTTTTGAGGAGTTTGATTTCGGGCAGATTTTCGGTGGTCGGCAGTCCGAGGGGTTTGCCGACATTTTTCGGCAGTTCACCGGAGGACGTGGTCCAACCCGACAAGCCCGGCCTCAGCGTGGCAAGGATCTTCAACATGAGATTGAGATTCCGCTGCGAACCGCCATTACGGGAGGTGAAGCGTCTTTGGCGTTGCAGCGGCCGGGGGGAAAAGTCGAGACCATCTCGGTCAAGATTCCGCGAGGAATCGAAGACGGCAAAAAGATCCGGCTCCGCGGCCAAGGCGAGCGATCGGCGACCGACGGCAAACCGGGCGACTTGTTGATCCAGATCCGAGTGGCACCTCATCCGTGTTTTAAACGCCGCGGTAATAATCTTGAAGTGATGGTCCCCGTAACCTTGGCCGAGGCGGCGCTGGGTGCCAAAATCGATATTCCCACTCCCCAGGGAACGATCACTCTGACAGTGCCACCAGGAACGTCCGGTGGACGCCGCCTGAGAGTCAAGGGCCATGGCGTCTCCGAGAACAAGAAACAAGCTGGCGACCTGTACGCGGAAATTCGCATCGTGCTTCCCCCTGAGTTGGATGAGGAGGCGCAAAGGCAGATCCGCGAGATCGATCGCCGCTATTCGATGAATCCGCGAGCCGACTTGCGATGGTAGATTTGTGGGCTCATTTGCCGGGTGTTGTGACTTCCTTTCTCGTGGCTCAGGCAACGGAGATGCCGGTTAACCGTCTGGAGTCGGTGGCCCGCGTAAAACTGCTCGGTGCCTTGATTCTGCTGACGATCGGAGGAACGGCGCTCGTGTTTCTCTCGTGGCTGGCACTGCGTGTCGGCAGGCGCAGTCTCCACCGTGAAGATGCCAAGGTGAGGCAGTTGCGTGCCAGGGTGAGTCGTGACGATTGGGCCTCCAAACCGCTCGTGCAGCCTGATCGAAACAGGCCCGATCAGGATCATCGTTGAGTACGTTTGGGAGTGCGTGCCGTGATTGATCGCCGTTTCCGCTTTCCACGCTGCTATCGGATCCGCCGACAGGCTGAATTCGATCGCGTCTATTCCCAGAATGTCTATGCGGCGGATCGGACGTTGGTCGTCCAGGGTTGCACAAGCGGTCTGCCCAGCGCACGTCTGGGGACTGTCCGTTTCCCGTCGTGTCGGCAACGCGGTAGTCCGCAACCGCTGGAAACGTGCGATTCGCGAAGCATTTCGACAGCAGCGCGGTTGGCTGCCCGCTGGGCTGGACCTGGTCGTGCGACCACGGCGAGGCGCGCCGCTGGCACGCGAACAGATAGGGCGTTCGCTTGCGGATCTCGCACGGCGAGTCGATCGACAGTTGAGGCGCGTGTCGCCATGAGCAAGCTTGTGTCGGTTTTTAGTGCGGCGGTGGCCTGGCTGCTGGTTCTGGCCGTCCGCTGCTATCAAGCGACCCTGAGTCCTCTATTGGGGGGTGGATGTCGGTTCACTCCAACCTGCAGTGCCTATTTTGTGGACGCGGTACATAAGTACGGACCGTGGCGTGGCGGCTGGAAGGGGATTTGCCGCATTCTGCGGTGTCACCCCTTCCGTCCGGGCGGATACGATCCGCCATAAGTTCGCTAAAACGGCCTTGACCCCCCAATGGATGGCGGATATCGTTCGCCCGACGATTCCTTTTCCCACGGCCTTGCTTGTGACATGGGGGCATGGAAATGTTGCGGTTTTTCCCGCGACTGCCGCTTGATCACGAGGGAAATGGGCCCAGCATGGAGCGACATCGGGCATGACGCCACGACTGCTAACCACCGTCTCGACCATCGGGCTGTTTTGGATGGTGGGCTGCAACTCTCCGCTGATTCGTTCGCAGAGTCCGGAAGCGAACGATCTTGAGTCCTCGCTCACGAAGAGGACGACAGCGTGCCATCGTGGGCGATCTGACGGTTCCGCTGGGACTGACGTACCAGAAGATCGAGGGTGTGGCGTTGGTCAATGGGTTGGCCACGACCGGCAGCGATCCGCGGTCCCTGGCCATTGCGCAGCACGCTGATCGGCGAGATGCAGTCGCACGAGGTGCGCAGTCCCCAGAAGCTGCTGGAATCCGATACGAATTCGCTGGTGGTCGTCCGCGGCTACTTCCCGCCGGGTGTCCAGAAAGGTGATCGTTTCGATGTGGAAGTGGTCGTTCCCCCGAAATCGAAGACCACCAGCCTGCGGGGCGGCTACTTGCTGCGCTGTCGCATGCGCGAGATGCGAGTGTCTGGACGGTGCCATTCGTTCCGGCCACGTGTCCGGTCTGGCACAGGGATCGGTGGTGGTGGATTCCCTGTTCGACGGCACGGACGACGACGTGGCATGAAGACACGTGGTCGCGTCTTGGGTGGAGGGCAATCACAGGTATCGCGGCCGCTCGGACTGGCGATTCGCGGTGAATCGACGGTGCGCCAGAGTGCCATGATCGGTGCCGTGATCAACGCTCGTTTCCACAAGATCGGATCGGAATGGACAGAGTGGAGTCGCGACTCCCAAGCGGGACAACTACATCGAGTTGGCGGTCCATCCCCGGTACCGGCACAATATTGCCCGCTACATCCGCGTGATTCGCAATATTGCGATGCGGGAAACGGCGGGTGAGCGTGTGGTGCGGATCGAGTCGTTAGAGCGGCGATTGCTCGAGCCAACCACGGCGGCGCGAGCGGCTCTGCAGCTGGAAGCGATAGGCGACGATGCGGCTCATATCTTGCTGAAGGGGCTCGAGTCACCTGATGCCGAGGTCCGTTTCTATGCGGCCGAAGCCTTGGCCTACTTGGACCGCGAAGAGGCAGCCCCGGTGTTGGCTGAGGCGGCCGCGAACGAATCGGCGTTTCGCTGGCATGCCCTGACCGCTTTGGCGGCAATGGATCACGTGGTTGCCTATGAAGCGCTCAACGAACTGCTACACGTTCCCAGTTCCGAAACACGTTACGGTGCCTTTCGCGCGCTGCGGACGCGCAACGCTGCCGATCCCCTGGTACGCGGCGAGTACCTGGGCAACGAGTTTGCTTACCATGTGATCAACAGCGACGGACCGCCGATGATCCACCTGTCGAAATCCCTGCGGTCGGAAATCGTCTTGTTTGGGCAGAACCAGCCCCTGGTGCCGCCGGCATTTCTGTTTGCCGGCAAGGAAATCATGATCAAGGGTCTGGATGATGGCCAGATCAAGCTGACGCGATTCGGCATCGGCGAGCGGGAAGATCAGCAAGAGATCTGCGACGCCAACGTGGACCAGCTGGTGCGCAGCATTGTCACGTTGGGAGGCAGCTATGCCGACGTCATGCAGGCGCTGCAGGAGGCCCGGAAAGGTGGCTATCTCGAGTCGAAGCTGGTGGTCAACGCGCTTGGCACGGCCGGATCGCACCTACCATCGCGGTGCGAGGGAAGCCGGGGCGGATACAGGCGCATCACACCTGCGCGCTGCCAACCCGGTCCCGGAATTGTTTTCCAATCGCCTGGAGAAGGGCGAAGAGAAACGCCGTTACGAGCCCGACGAAATTCCCGCCGAACCGGCGGAAAAAGACGAGTCGGAAGGGTCCTTTATGGGTAGAATGACTGACTGGTTCCGGCGATAATTGGGCGCGGCGGCAGCCGGGTATATGACAACCCCTGTATCTCGGTCACTCCCGCGCCGGAGTCAGCATGATGTTGGACGCCGGCGCGAATCGAGCCCCCCCACAACAGTGGTTCCCTGGCCGGCGACGCGCGAGAGTTCGGCCATGGACCCCGATCGCTGAAGAGCCATATCGAGGTGGCTGTGGGGATCAATCCCCCCGTATTGCGTGCATATTGGTGCGTCTGGTCTCCCAGACTCGTTTGCGATTTTCCTATTCTGTTGACTGAGCCCATGCTCAAAGCACTGGAACTATCTGGCTTCAAGAGCTTCGCGGACAAGACACGATTCGAGTTCCCGCCGGGAATCACGGTCGTCGTCGGTCCCAACGGGTCGGGCAAGTCGAATATCGTGGACGCCATCAAGTGGGTGTTGGGCGAGCAGAGTGCCAAGAGCCTGCGCGGCAAGGACATGTCCGACGTGATCTTCAAGGGGAGCGGGCAGGGCGGCCGGAAGATGATGAACACGGCCGAGGCGACCATCGTCTTTGACAACGCGGAAGGCCGCCTGAGTGTCGACGCTCCGGAAGTGCACGTCACGCGCCGCGTCTATCGCAGCGGCGAAGGGGAGTATCTGATCAACGGGCAGGCGTGCCGGTTGAAAGACGTGCGAGACCTTTTTCGCGGCACCGGTGTGGGGACCGACGCGTACAGTCTGATTGAGCAGGGAAAGGTGGACAAGCTGCTGCAGGCGTCGCCTCGTGACCGGCGGGCGATTTTCGAGGAAGCCGCCGGCATCAGCCGTTTCAAGGCAAAGAAGCTCGAGGCGCAACGTCGGCTGGAGCGCGTTGATCAGAATCTGCTGCGGCTTTCGGACATTGTGGAAGAGGTGGGCAATCGACTGCGCAGTGTCCGTTCACAAGCGGCCAAGGCGCGTCGATATCGTGAATACAGCGACCGACTCCAGCAACTCCGCACGCAGGTCGCCATGACAGAATGGCGCGCAGTTGACCGAAAGGCTGGAGGAGCGGGAGGTGGAGTTGCAGCGGCTGGGTGACCAGTTGGCGCGGCTGACAACGGAGCTTACGGCGGAGGAAGCGCACAGCCTGGAATTAGAGACGGAGATTGAGTGCGCGGTCGAGTTGATGCGCGAGCGCGAGCACTACTTGTTGCGGAATCGGGAACAGATTACAGCCCGCGAGTCGCTGGTGGAGCACGAACGCCAGCATGTCGCCGAGCTGGAAGCCGAGGCGTCTCGATATCGCACGCAGCTGGCCGCGCTGACCGGGCGTAGCGGCGATATTCGCGTGCGGGTCGAGGAGACACAGCAAGCCTTGGCGGTGGCCCTCCAGGAACATCAGAGGGTGGCGCAACAGCTTGCCGAGCATGATGCGGCGGTGACACAGTGGAACGAACGGTTGGACTCTTGGCGACGGGCCATCGAGCAATGCCGGGGGCAATATGTGGACAATGTGCGACGCGCGGCACTGCTCTCCAATGAAATTACCTTGCGGCGATCCGTTCGCAAGAGTGCCGAGTCGAAGTTGGCTCAGAACACGCGGCGACTTGAGCGGCTGGTCGGAGAGCGAGGCGAGTACGCAGCGCAGTTGCAGAGTGCTCGGCTGGCGGAAACGCAAGTCCAACACGACTTGAGAGCCACTGCCACGGAGCTCGATGGCGCGGTCCGTATCTTGGACGAAAGCCATCGACTGCTCACGCGCCGGCGTGACGAATTGTCGTTGCAGCGCGGCCGGCTCAGCGGGATCTGCGAGCGGGCGGACCTGCTGGATGAGCTGGAACGTCGCAACGAAGGCTTGACGGCGGGTGTGCAGCAGGTCCTCGCTCGCTCACGCCAGCCACAAGCAGGGCCGTTTCTGTCGGTGGTCGGCTTGGTGGCCGACGTGTTGCAGGTCCCCATGCAATGGGCGCCGCTGGTTGACGCGGCGTTGGGGCCGATCGCCCAACACGTCGTGCTGCGCGACAACGGCGTCTTGGAGCAATTGGAGGCCGGCACGTTTCGACTGGCCGGTCGCGTCGGTTTTCTGTCGTTGGGGGACGTACGACCAGGTACGACTCCGAAGGCGGATGCCCTGGCGGAAGGTGTGGGGGTTCTCGGCCGGTTGGATGACCTGGTACAGGCGGCACCTGACGTACAACCGCTGGTGCGGCAGCTGTTGGGGAACGTCTGGGCCGTCGAGATGTTGTCTCACGCGCGGCAGCTGCGTGCCGCTGGTTTTGATGACGTGCGTTTGGTGACTTTGGCCGGGGAAGTGGTCAATGCAGATGGATCTGTCGTTGCCGGGCCGAAGGACGTGGCGGGTTTGATTTCCCGGCGGACAGAGTTGCGTGATTTGCGGCGCGAAGAGCAAGTGCTGCGTGAGCAAATCGAAGAAGCGGACCAGGAAATCGCGCGGCTGAAGGAGAACATTGAGCAGCAGCAAGTGTTGGTGCGGGAACTGGGAGAGCGGCATAAGCTGCAAAGTGGTTCTCTGGCGGAGCATCAAGTCAGGTCCCAGACGTTGCAGAGCCATATCTGCCAGTTGGAAGAGGAAATCGTGACTCTGGAGGCCGAGCGGCAAGCGGTGGAAACCGAGTTGGGCGACGTTTCGGGAGAAACGGAGGGCGCCGAGATCGAACTGCGGCAGTTGGAGAAAGAATCGGCGACCCTGGAGCGGACGGTCCAGCGTGACGAAGAGCAGGTGGAGCGAGGCACGGCGGAGTTGCAGGTGTACCAGAGTGCCGCGATGGCAGTGCGTGTACAACTTGCCAAGAGCGAGCAACGGCTTGACGGTCTCCGGGCGCAGTTGAGCCAACTTGAGGACGATCAGCGTGAGCGGATACAGGCGATGGCTGAGGCCAAGTCGCAGGTTGCGGGTACAGCCGAGCGGCAACAAGGTGCGTTGCGCCACATCCTCCAGGCCACGACCGAGATGGCCTTGCTCTATCTCGAAAAGGAATCCGTCGCCGATGAGATTGCCGGCCAGCGTGCCCTGCATCGTGAACGCGTTTCACAACGTGGTGCATTGGCCGATGGCTTGAAACGCAAACAGCGAGAAATTGCCGCGGCCCGCGACAAGATCCACAAGTGTGAAATGGCGGCGGGCGAAATCCGCCACGATCGTAACACGCTGGCCGATCGTTTGCGGGAAGACTATGGGATCGAGATTGCTGAACTCGATGCCGAATATGACGAGGAGCAGCAACAACAGATCGAAGCCGCGGAAGAAGAAATCGCCTCGTTGCGGAGAAAGATCAGTAACATCGGCGCGGTGAACATGGAAGCGCTCCACGAGTTGGATGAGCTGGAGACTCGGTTCGAAAGCCTCGACGGCCAATACCAGGACCTGATGCAAGCCAAAGAATCGCTGGAGCGGATCATTCTCAAGATCAATGCCGACAGCCGGCGTCTGTTCTCCGAGACACTGGAAGCGATTCGCACAAATTTCCAGGCGCTGTATCGCAAGGCGTTCGGGGGCGGGCGTGCCGACATCGTGCTGGAGGAGGGGGTCGACATCCTGGAATGCGGCGTCGACATCGTGGCCACCCCCCCAGGCAAGCCGTCGTTCAACAACTCGTTGCTCAGTGGCGGTGAGAAAGCACTCACGGCGGTCGCCTTGCTGCTGGCTATCTTCCAGTATCGTCCCAGTCCCTTCTGTGTGCTGGACGAGGTCGATGCGCCGTTCGACGAGGCGAATATCGGCCGCTTCGTCGATGTGCTGAAGGACTTTCTCGGTTGGACCAAGTTCGTGCTGGTCACCCACTCCAAGAAAACCATGACGGCCGCCACGACGCTCTACGGCGTCACCATGCAGGAGTCGGGCGTTTCGAAGCAGGTCTCTGTTCGCTTCGAAGATGTCAGCGATGACGGACATATCAGCCGTGATGCGCTGCAACGCTCCGAACGTGAGGCGACCGATAGCGATGAGCGCGGTGCGGCTTGACCGGCTCAGCATCCTCTGTCAGCACCCGCCGGGCGTAATCGTCAATAGTCGCCCAACCGTCAAATTCCGCGCTACGCGAATTAGCACTCGTGGATTCCGCTGACTGCGTATTCGTTCGTACTGTCAAGTTCGGATTCGATCGTCTGATCGGACAGTTCGATACGAAACCGGAAAGTTTCTAAAGTAGTCCCCCCGTTTGAATCGAAAATATCTTTCGGAGGGAATGTCGCACGCTGTGGACGGTCGCCTGACCGAATCCGGCAAGCTGGAGATTCCTTGCAGGGGGGGAACCTGCCGAGGGCATTATCTGATGACCTCTACGACCGCGCGTGGATCGGCCCGTTCACGCGTTTCGTTGTGTTGGCTCTCCCGATTGTTACCACGCCGAGTTCACGTTTGAACGCTGGGTATGCGGTCCGCATGGGAGCGGTTGCGACGAAACTTCTCCATTTTACGGATTTTCACCGTCTTCCTATCGCTCAGATTGCCGATGGATTTAGTGAGGCGCGGATCAGAAGGAACTGAACCTAAGCCACGCAGAAGCTTATTGTCGTGATGCCCCGACCCAGATTGTTTGTGGTTGGCCGATTCCCACAGCCGGCGAGAAGGACCGAGAGCACGGTCAACACCACAGACAAGGGGCCCAGCAGTCGTGATTAGGCTACCGTGTCTGGCACGACCGAGAACGAGTCAACGTGAGAGTAATGGAGAGCCTGCGATGAAGGTCTTCACAACTGGACAGGTCGCGAAGATCTGTAAAGTGGCCCCGCGCACGGTCAGCAAGTGGTTCGACTCGGGCCGCCTGAAGGGTTACCGGATCCCCGGTTCCCAGGACCGTCGTATCCCGCGCGAATACCTGATCAAATTTTTGAAAGAGCACGGAATGCCTTTGGGTGACCTCGAAGACGAGGCCATGGCAAAGGTGTTGATTGTGGCTCAAGATCAGGTCCTGATTGAAAACATGAAGCGTGAGCTTCCACCCGAAAAGTCGTTCAAGGTCGCCGTGGCGGCCAGTGGCTTTGAGGCTGGAATTCATGCGGAAAGTTTCCATCCGGATTGCATTATTGTCGACTTTTCCATTGGAAGAGTCGAGGCACTACAGATCTGCCAGAATCTTCGGAAGAATGCAGATTTTTCCGAAACGATCCTGATTGCTCTGCTGCCGGATGACGGCAGCCCCATGAGCTTTGATCGATCAAGCATCAACGAGACGTTCAAGAAACCGTTTGACGCCAACCTTCTTGCCGAACGACTTCGTACGTTGATCGGCGCCAAGAAAGAATTGGTCTGATACGACCTGGATGTCACCAATCGCCGCAATCGCTCATTCCGTCGCAGTTTAGACCGCTGCGACGGTTTATATTTCGATGGGCGGTCGAAAGAATCGACCACAGGGGACGCCAGGGATCCCGGCCCTGGGTCCTCCCTTCGAACTGCCTGACAAGGCGTCTGCTATTACTCATTTCTTCCCGCAGCACCGCGTTCCCTCCAATCGCTGTGCGCGCGACACAATCATCTTGCCTCTTCGTAACTTGACGCTGGGCAGCGGGCCCTGCCTACCGAGCAAAACAGCATCGCGCGGCGTTGCCTCAGCCCGCACTTTTCACGTAGGATGGGGAACAGGCTCGCGCAACCTGTTGCGGGGTCTTCACCTGCCGATCAGCTCCCCAGCAACAGTGCGTGTGTGTGCGGGCGGAAAACAAGCGAGCAAGGTCCCACCTGCAGCACGGCTAACTCGACCCACCCAACGAGATGTGTGAATAATCCGGGGTCGGAGCAATACCGTACGCTGCGCTCACTCACCGGGGCTCCCTTCCGCCCGGCGTCCCCCGAGCCGCGTCATTTTCGAGGATGTCTTGCCGGTAGGAAGGATGCCCGTCGTTTTCTGCCGCTGGCGGTTAGGTGCACAGCGTTCTTGCGGTTACTAAGCCGTCCGGGCAGAGATGACGTCGCCTCGACCAGGCGTGGCCCGCGTCGTACCCCCTCGACGCGGGATGTCCCAGTCCTAAAATACAGGGTTTGTTGAGCACCCAGAATTTGTTGAGCATCCAACGGTTTTGAGGTCGTTATCGGAGGCGGAAGACGTGGCCAAACAACTGTCCCACTTTGATGACACCGGCGCCAGTCGCATGGTGGATGTCAGCGCCAAGCGGGTCACAGCCCGTCTGGCGCGGGCCTCCGCTCGGGTCCGTATGCAAGAGGCGACTTTGGCTTTGATCCGTGATCGCAAGGTGTCCAAAGGGGACGTGTTGGAAGTGGCCCGATTGGCTGCCATTATGGGCGCGAAACGGACGTCTGAACTGATCCCATTGTGTCATGGCGTGCCAATCGATTCGGTTGCGATTGATTTTTTTTTCCCCGATGAAAGCACCGTCCTGGTGGAGTCGCGGGTGCAGGTAAGCGCCAGGACAGGTGTGGAAATGGAAGCTCTGACCGCCGTGAGCGTGGCGGCATTGACAATCTATGACATGTGTAAAGGTGTGGATCGAGCCATGGTGATTGAGCATGTGCAGTTGGAGGAGAAGTCGGGGGGACAAAGCGGTCATTTTTTGCGCTGAGTTGCCCACCGGGCGGCACCCTTGCCTTGTAGTTGGGAGAAAAATTCCACTTCGTTGAGAGGACCTATTGTGGCGAACATCCAGAATGGGATCTGCTGGCGGTGTGGCAGCGTGCGGTTGAATCCGCAATTCGCATCGTGAATTGGGTAGCAGGGAGTGGTGCGAGACGATCCATCCCCTGGCGGGGAGAGCAGTGAAGTGGTGGTTTGAATGAGAAATGAACACAACACGTTGTTAACGCCGTTGGAAACGCTTTACGCGCCGATCACAGACGAGCTAGAGCGCGTGGAAGGTATTCTGCGCCGTGAAATGCGGAGCAAATATCCATTTGTGGACGAATTAGTGCGTTACGGCTGTCTGCTGGGAGGTAAACGCCTTCGTCCGGCGTTGTTGTTGTTAAGCGCCAAGGCGACGGGGAAGGTCGCTTCCGAGCATCTGACGCTGGCGGCCGTGGTGGAAATGATCCACACGGCCACATTGGTACACGACGACGTGTTAGACGAGGCCGGTGTGCGTCGCCACCTGGCAACGGTCAATGCGCGCTGGGACGACAAGGCCAGCCTGTTATTAGGCGACTTTCTATTCAGTCACGCGTTCTACATGGCCAGTACCACCGATTCGACACTAGCCTGCCAACTCATCGGACGTTCAACAAATGTCGTGTGCGAAGGGGAGATTCGTCAGAAGGGTAGTCAGGCTGATTTCTTTTTGAGCGAAGAGGACTATTTTGAGATCCTGGACGCGAAGACTGCTGAGTTGTGTGCCTGCTGTTGCCGGTTGGGTGCCCATTTTGCCGGTGCTTCGTCTGCCACAATTCAGAGCCTCACAAAGTATGGCCGCTACCTCGGTATTGCTTTTCAAATTGCCGATGATCTACTGGATATGACGGGCGATGAAGCGTTCAACCGGCAAGTCGCTGGGAAGCGACCTGGCGCAGCAGAAGCCAACGCTTCCCTTGATTCGCGCCTTGCAGTTGGCCGAACCGGAACAGCGAGAGCACCTGCTGTCGATCCTGCGTGGCGAGCCGAACGGGCAGGCGGACGTTTTGCGGAGTTACATCCAGCAGTGCGATGCGCTCGCCTACACGGAGGAAAAGGGGCGCGAGTTTGCTCAGCGGGCCCTTGACGAGTTAGCTTCGCTGCCTCGGAGCCCTGCTCGGCAGTCACTTCACCGACTGGGTGAATTTGTCGTGAATCGCTCACACTGAGACGGTGAACCGACCGGATCGACATCGGGCCAGGCGACAGCGAAGTCGGGCCGTTGTCGGGAGTTTCAAGGGGTGTCTTCGGTTCCGGGGGTGCCGCCCGTGACTCACGACTTCAAGACCACCGGAAACGGCGAATACTGCTTCTCCTCACCTCCTCATGCTCCGCCTAAGCGGGGCCGGTTCTCGCGGTCCTTGAGGATCGGTTGCAGCTCTTCCACGAAATCGTTGACGTCTTTGAATTCGCGATACACACTGGCGAATCGGACAAAAGCGACCTGATCCAGGTTTCGCAAATGATCCATGACCAGGTCGCCTAACATGCGTGATTCGACCTCCGAGTCGAAGCTGGCATAAGCGTCACTCTCGATGGCAGACACCAAGCGGTCGATCTGCTCATCGCTGATGGGGCGTTTCCAGCAGGCGCGGGCCAGGCCTTGCCGGATTTTCTCGCGCTGGAACGGCTCGCGACACCCGTCCTTCTTGACGACCTTGATCGCGATTTCTTCGGGACGCTCAGAGGTTGTGTAACGGCGTCCACAGTTCAGACAGTGGCGTCGCCGGCGGATGGAAAATCCCTCATCCACCGAACGGGAATCAATCACGCGGTCATTGTCTTCGCGACAGAAAGGACATCGCATTCGGGTGGGGTTTCCGAAAATAGTCGAGCCAAGATCTGCTCGCCTCCGCGCCACGTGCCAACCGAAGGACAACTCCGGCCGGTATAACGCACAACCCACCTGCTCTGAAACCGCGGGGCGGTCGGCAAGCCGGTTGGACAAACGATCTCGATTCAGGCATCGGTCACACTGACTATACAATATATGGGGATCGATCGTACAGAGCTGGCGCGGTGGGCAGAAAACTGCCCATCCAGCTCGCGGCGGTATTCTGCCTCAGAACGGCGACGGCCAGCTGTCGCTTCGGAGAGCAGGCTTTCTGCCAGTCGCCTCAAGCACGGGGTGCGTGACAGCTGAATCGTCGAAAATCGTCGGGCGGAGGGGAAACACGCCGCATCGCGTGCCAGCTATAATCAGGGTCGGCAGTTCCTGACGGGCATCTTTCCGAACACCTCTCATAATTGGATGGTGACGAAAATGACCGGGCATTGCAGCGAATGTGGAGCGGAAGTGACGGAGAAGGCCGTTTATTGCCATCAATGCGCACACCGGTTGCAGTCTGATGACGCGGTGCCAGACGTCGAGGAGGGAAGTGCTGAGCTCGGATGAGGTTCGCCCCGACTCCCGTTCGGCAAGTCGCGTGGCGCGCATCAAAGCCGTTAGTGGGGCAAGCGACGCAGCAGCAGGCAACGGGGTGGAAAAGGATGAAGAGCAGAAGGAGGATGTGGAACAAGAACGGCAGTTGTGGGAGGGGGGATACAGCTACCGGGCCATGATACCGATGTGGATCGCGGCGGGATTGGTCATCCTGTTTATCGCGGGCACGACAGCGCCTTGGGTGGAGTTCCGGACAGGTTTGTTTATTGCGTTGGTGACCGCCGTTCTCTGTTTGGGCGGCGTCGGACTGTATCTGGCGTATCGCCGTCTGAGCGTACACTACGAGTTGACGAATCAGCGGCTCATATATCAAACGGGTTTGTTAACGCGGATAACCGACCGCATTGATCTCGTGGATGTCGACGACGTCGCGTACGGACAGGAGCGTGTGGAAAGGTTGCTGGGCGTAGGGACCATCCAGATCATTTCCGGCGACCGGTCGCCGGGAGAACTGCTGTTGACAGGTATCCAGGATGTCAGTTCAGTGGCGACCAAGATCGATCATGCTCGCCGAGCAGCACGGCGGCGACGCGGTCTGTATATTGAGGCATTCTGAATTCAAGGTAATCGACCGGCCCCGCTGGTGAAAATGCACACGGCTATGGCGCGGTCAGCGTTTGGACCAGTCGCGGCGCTGACGTGAACTTGGTATCCCGATCTTTTGCCGGTACTTGGTGACGGTGCGTCGCGCCACGTTCATGCCAAGTTTCTTCAGTTCGTGCACCAGGTCATCGTCGCTGTGCGGATTGTGCTTGTCTTCCTGATCGACTAATTCCTGCAGTTTGATGCGGACGTAGTCCCATGCCACATCATCTCCATCGTCGCCGCGCGTGCCTCCCACGAAGAATCGTTTCAGGGGGAACATCCCGCGGGGCGTCTGAATCCACTTGTCGTCCACGGCCCGACTGACGGTCGTCACGTGGACGCCTACCGTATCGGCAATCTGCTGCATCTTCAGGGGGACAATATGTTCAGGACCGTCGTCGAGAAATGCCTTTTGATGATCGACAATCGCCTGTGCCACTCTGGTCAAGGTGCTGCGCCGTTGTTCGATGGAATCGATCAACCACTGCGCGGAATTGAGTTTACGCTTGATGAATTCCTTTTCTTCCGGCGTTGCCTGCCCGCTGATCAATCGCCGGCGATAATATTCGCTGATGAAGAGCCGCGGGGTCCGGGCGTCTTCGAGTACCACCTTATAGGAGCCGTCTTCCGCCTGTTCCAGCATCACGTCAGGAGTCACCGTCGGCACCACCGAATCGGCGAACATGGCTCCCGGTTTCGGGTTCAGTTTGCGCAACTGTTCCCACACTTCTTGAATCCGTTCGATCGTGAATCCAGTCTTGCGTTCGATCTGCGGCAGTCGATTGTCCCGCAGGTCCTCCAGGTGCCCCGAGATCAGTGTTTTGAGTTCGTCGTGGTAAGGCATGTCTGGGGTAAGCTGCAGCAACAAACACTCGCGCAAGTCGTGGGCGGCAATACCAGGCGGATCGAGACTTTGGACAATCTCGAGTGCTTCCCGCGCCAGATCCAGTTGCTCCGGTCCCGCATCGGGCGGGAGCAAATCCTCCAGGCTGGTCTTCAGGTACCCGCCGTCGCGGGCGTCGAGCGTGGAGATAATTCGTTCAGCCATGGCCGACAACTCTGGCTCCAGTTCCAATTCGCCAATCTGGTGCATCAGGTAGTCGTTGAGCGATTCAGGCCGAGCAACAACATTGGCCATGGCGTCATGTTTGCGATCGGCTTCTTCTTCGATCCGTGTCAGGCTGCGGCGTGGTCCATCGTCAAAATGGTCTGGGACTTCATTGTCCAGGTTCATCAGCCGCTCGAAGTCATCCGCGTTGTCCTTGGACTCGTCCACCACCAATTCGCGTTCGCTCTCGGTTGGCGCGTCGGGGTTATCACGCTCCTGCGGTTCTTCCGGCAGTGTCGGGTCGAGTTCCTGCGACCTCAAGTAGGGGATTCTCATTCATCTCCTGCTCGATGCGTTCCTGCAGGGCCATAATCGGCAGCTGCAGAATCTCCATCGACTGGATCATCCGTGGCGCCAGTTTCTGGATCTGGACCTGTCGTGTTTCGAGTCCTAACGATAATCTCATGACGGTTTCAGCTTTCCATCGATAATCGAGCAGTCGTCGATGCCGTGCCGGCGGCCGTCGCCAACCCTCGCCAAAACCCATCCGCGTCGTACGGGCCGGTTATGACGTTCAATCGGGTCCAAACGTTTCTGACACCGCTGAGCATGCCTCCACTACGAGTTGCTCAACCTGCCACCGTTGCTCGTAAGCGAAGCACTCTTGGCCCGCCTCCGTGCGTGTCTTAATCAATTCTAGACCACGCACAGCATGGCGTTAGAGGTCGCAACGCAACACGGCTAGAACTTCCGGCGCCCGCTGAGGGCATCTGCCAGGATCTCCTTGTTGGTGAATTCCAGGATGCTGCCTGTGGTAATGCCTCGCGCCAAACGAGTTATGTCAACGGGGAACTCGGCGAGCAAATTCGAAATGTGCAGTGCAGTCCCGTCTCCTTCCACCGTCGGGTTGGTAGCCATGATGACCTCTTTGAACTGACCCTCGCGGACCCGTTGGACTAACTCATCCAAGGTCAACTGATCCGGACCTATTCCATCCAAAGGGGCAATGCGACCCAACAAGACGTGATACAAGCCGTTAAACATGCCCGCCGCTTCCAGCGACATCAGGTCGCGAGGCTGCTCGACCACACACAGCAGTGACCGGTCTCGCTTAGGGTCGGAGCAAATCGCACATTGCTCGGTTTCCGCCAAGTTATAACAGATGCTGCAGTAACGCACGTTTTCCCGCACCTGGCGAATCGCGTCTGACAAATCAAGCGCTTCCACCTGGTTGACCCGCAACAAATGGTACGTCAATCGCTCTGCGGATTTCCGGCCGATTCCTGGCAGTTTGGCGAGCTGTTCGATCAAGTTGGCAACGGATTCCGTGAGTTGCGCCATGATAAGACCTGTTTTCGAGACTCAGTATGTGACACGGGCGCACTTTGCCCGTCTCAAACTTCGAAATCCGCAGCTCGAACTCCGCCATCCACATGAGAGACCGAGATCCAGAAGCTCTGAACGCATCTTGGGATGCACCCATGCTGCAAGGCAGTCGTTGGGCTGGCCACTGCTCGTGACGGCGAATTCGGGCCGCCCAAACAGCTGCCGTCCCGGACTGACTTGTCGGCGTCCAATAGCCGCCGACAGGTACTCCAGAACATGCTCCGTCAGACGGCAGACCTCATAAGGCATCCGGTTCCGACGGCTCCACCCCCCCGGAAATCTGGGCCAGCGCCTCGTGCAAGCCAGGCAGATTCAGCCCTTCGGTCATCGACTGCATCGCGTCACGATGCAGTTGTTTGGCCTTGGTTTGGGCAAGATTAATCGCGGCCGGAAGCAGATCCTCCAACATTTCGCAATCGCCCGATTCCAGAAGGGACGAGTCGATCTTGGTACGCAGGACCTCTCCCAGTCCGTTGACCTCAATCTCTACCATGCCCCCACCAGCGGAACCCGTCGCTCGAGCAGCCTTCAGCTGCTCATTGATGTGCTGCATCTTGCCGCCCATTTGTTGAGCGGTTTTCATTAACGACGCCAGATTCCCAATGCCTTTGAACATGAGTTTGCCTATCCTTGTCGAGCCGCCTTGACTGGCCCTTTGGGCGGGCTGTCAGCCCGCGCCGGGCGAGGAACATCGACTCGAATCACCTCCGCATCGAACAATTCCACGGCCTGCCGCACAAAGGGGTGACTTTCTTTCTCACGCATCAGCTGAAAGAGAGAAGGTGCGGGTGCCACGACGTGCTGTTGTGGTGCTGTAATGACAGCCATGTCGATGCGCACGGGACGCCCCACAATACGGGCCATCATCTGTTCCAGCTGAGCCTTGCGATCAGCTTGCTCACACGACTCTTTTTGAAGAGTATACGCTTCGTGAAAGTGCACGACCAGGGAATCTGGCGCGGAAATTGCTACATGGTCGTAATAGGACGCGAAATCGGCGGTCATATCTCCAAGTTTTTCCAGGGCTTGCGTCCAAATCCCATCCACGGATTGCGGGGTCAAATCGGCGCGCAAAAGTGGCTTCTTCGGTCCCCGATGTTGGCGGCGAGGCCACCTCAGCCGTTTTTTTTTCCGCTGTCCCTCCCGAGCCGGGCGGTGCCGGTCGGGGCGGTGCCGGTTTTGTAGGCGTGGTCGCGGGGCGTGCTCCCCCTTTCGATGGGGCGCTCAACGCCACGCTACCGCCATCTTGAAGCTGAGCGATCAGGGAGGACAGTTGGTCCAGATTCTCAAGGTTGCAGATGCGGACGATGGCGATTTCCAATAGCGTGCGAGGTTGAGTACTCTGTCGCATCCGCGATACTGCCTGATCGAGAATCTCAAATGCCGCCAGCGTTGTCTCGAGGCCCAGGCGTCCGCCCGCTGCCAGCAGGCTTTCCAGGTCCGCGGCCCCACTATGCCGCAACAGGTCGGGCGAGCAACCGACCAGCGCGGCCATCATATCACGAAAGTAACCCAGCAATTGCTCGGCCAACTGTCCACAATCCACACCTGCCGTGACTGCGGTGTCGAGCGTCTGCAATGCCGCAGCGGCCTCTCGTTGCACAAGATGGGCGGTGAGTGTCGTCATCTGTACAGACGCGGCTGTTCCCAGCATCTGGTGCACGTCCTCCACGCGGATCGTGCCGGTGCAATACGCCAACAGTTGTTCCAGCAGGGACTGACTGTCGCGCATCGAGCCTTCCGCTCGACGGGCCAGCATCTGAAGTGCCTCAGGATCCGCTTCCCGACCTTCCGACGCCACAATGTGCTGCAACCGTTGCGTGATGGAAGGGACGTCAACCGGCGCGAAATCGTATCGCTGGCAGCGCGAGAGAACCGTGATGGGAATCTTCTGAGGATCTGTCGTGCACAAAATGAATTTGACGTGCGCGGGTGGTTCCTCCAGCGTCTTCAACAGCGCATTGAACGCCGCCGTGGTGAGCATATGAACTTCGTCAATAATGTAGATCTTGTACCTTGCTCGACTCGGCCGCACGTTGGCGTTGGAACGCAGTTGCCGGATCTCGTCGATACCGCGATTGCTTGCCCCGTCGATCTCCAGGACGTCAACGTCTTCTCCGGCATCGATGGCGCGACAGATGTCGCTGGCTTGGTCCGGGTTCGGCGTCGGGCCATCGGGAGCATTCAGCGCCTTGGCGAAAATGCGGGCGGTCGAAGTCTTACCCACGCCGCGAGCACCGGTGAAGAGATAAGCGTGGCCGACGCGATTGGTATTGATCGCGTTGATCAAGGCCTGTGTCATCTGCTGTTGACCGACCAGATCTTCAAAGGACCGGGGTCGATAACGCCGCGCGACGACCACGTACGATTCCTGGTTAGAACGGTTCCCGGGCGGCGGGTCCGAGGCGGCGGAGGACGAAGCGTCATTTGACATGGTCGCAGTGGCCGAGCTGCCGGCGAGAAGGCATGGTGCGATCAAGAGATTGCGACTCCGACCCTGCCCTCCAGCGGCCCCCGCACAAGAGTATACCGTTTAGGGCTGCTCCTGTTACGGCCTGACCCGGTTCGCGGATCCCCCTTGCGGGGGCCACTGGAAGGCAGTGACAAAGTCGCTACACAGCCCTCTTGTTTTAGGCTCTCCAGAAGGTTCCGTCAAAGGGCCCGGATGGGGTGTGTTGGAGTTTGAGTGTTGTGACGTGATTCACGAGATCGTCCCGGTTCGTTTTTGCAGCTCACGCTCCAGCCCTGGCCACCAGCAACCGGTCGGCGGTGGCGGCGGCGAGCGTGCTGGCGAGGCCGGCCACACTGACGGTGACAACCCCAGCTTCCGGCTGCCGGATTGTCAACGTCCCTTCGGCTCCCACGACCAGCCCTCGTTCGCTCAGGTAACGCAGGAAGTCGGCCGACTGATCGAGGACACGCTGCAGTCGAAATGGCCGGCCTACCGGCCACTGCGACAACCGCGTCGCGTCCGTGGCTTCCACTTTGCCATCGGCGGTCGGGATCGGATCGCCGTGCGGGTCGCTGGAAGGATACCCCAAATAGTGGTCGATGCGGTCGATCAGCGAGTCGCTGACAGCATGTTCCATGTTCTCGGCTTCGTCGTGTACTTCATCCCATGTGAATCCAAGCGTGTGGACCAGAAACAGCTCGATCAAGCGATGGCGGCGGACGACGCGCAGGGCCAGGTGTCTGCCCGCTTTGGTAAGTCGTACCCCTTCGTAAGGAGTATACTCGGCCAGTCCTGTATCGCTCAGCGTCTTGAGCATGCTGGTAACGGTTCCGGGAGAGACACCCAGCGCATTGGCGAGCTGACCGGTCGCGGCTGCCCGCTCCCCTTGGGCGGCACATGTCTGGTAAATTGTCTTCACGTAGTTTTCGATCGTCAGGCTCGGCAATAGGACGCTCCTTGGCGCGGTTGGGCTGTATTCTAAACTGACGCACGTGGCTGGCAAAGAGCGGGCCTTTCTGACCCGATATATCGTGTGGACCCGATCGGTGTTGTCCGCCAGGTCATCGATCTCGGATTCCGAAGGAGTGGGAAGCGTGAAGTTAAACGAGACTGCGAATCGCGTGGCGCAAGAACTCATCGCTCGCGCCGATCGAGTGAACATATCCGTCGAGATTGCCGACTGCGGTACCTGCCTGGTCGATTGCGGGGTGACGGTGACGGGCGGGTTGGAGGCGGGGCGCAGTTTGGCAAAAATCTGCATGGCCGGTCTGGCGGATGTGCGGTTGGATTCGGGGCACTCAGACCTCTGGTGTGGACCGTGGGTTGCCGTGGCGACCGATCAGCCCCTTGCCGCCTGCATGGCGTCGCAGTACGCTGGCTGGCCGCTGAGTTACGGGAATTATTTTGCCATGGCGTCGGGCCCGATGCGTGCGGCTCGAGGACGCGAACCGTTGTTCGAGAAGATCGGAGGCACCGAGCAGGCGTCGCGGGTGGTCGGGGTGTTGGAGAGTGGGGGAATACCGCCGAACGAAGTCTGCCGGGACGTGGCGCGTCAGTGCCACGTGGAGCCGGATCAGGTGACGTTATTGATCGCCCCCACGGCGAGCCTGGCGGGCACGATTCAAGTGGTGGCTCGGTCACTGGAGACGGCATTACACAAGTTGCTCGAACTGGACTTCGATCTTGCCAGGGTGGTCGCTGGATCCGGACTGGCTCCCTTACCACCGGTGGCGGGAGATGACATGGTGGGCATCGGGCGCACGAATGATGCTGTTCTGTACGGTGCAATGGTGACGTTGTGGGTCCGCGGCGATGATGATTCTTTGCGAACGCTAGGGCCTCGGGTTCCCAGTTCTGCCTCGCCCGATTATGGTCGCCCGTTCAAGGAGATATTTGATCACTACGAGCGGGACTTCTATCGTATTGATCCGCTGCTTTTCAGTCCCAGTGAAGTCCATTTCGTGAACATCGATTCCGGTGTCATGCACCGATTTGGGCAGCCGGATCCCCAGGTTTTGGCTCGGTCTTTCACGGACGGATGAGTTAGGTGGCGGTGCGCAAGCGTGGGGCACACGGGGTCGGCATGAGTGAGCTGCAATGCGGGTAGTCGTTCTTTCCACGCCAGACAGTTGGTATTTGCGCGATTTGCAGCGGGCGGCGGTCGAGCGTCATAAGTTGACCTGTTGTTCGTTCGGCCAGTTGCGGACGGCCCTCGGGCCCTTGACCGCGTCCTGCGTGGAAACCGACACCCAGGATCTATCGGCGTGCGACGCGGTGCTGGTTCGTACCATGCCTCCTGGATCGCTGGAGCAAGTTGTGTTCCGCATGAATGCGTTAGGTCAAGTGGAACGGCGCGGCACGTGTGTCGTGAATCCGCCTCGAGCGCTGGAGATCGCGGTCGACAAATATCTCACCTTGGCACGCATGGCGGACGCCGGTTTGCGGATTCCCGCGACCATGACCTGCCAGACCTGGCAAGCGGCGATGAGTGCCTTTGATTCCCTGGGTGGGGACGTAGTGGTGAAACCCGTCTTCGGAGGTGAAGGTCGCGGCATCACGAGGATTGACGACCCGGCCTTGGCGCTGCGTGCCTTCAAGATGCTGGAGCAACTGGGAGCAGTGCTCTATCTTCAACAGTACATTCCGCATCACGGATACGATTTGCGGTTGTTGGTGATTGGTGATCGCGTGCTTGGTATGCGCCGGCGCAGTGACAGTGATTGGCGGACCAATGTGAGCCGAGGCGCCACGACCGAGCCGTTGACGGTAGACGACACTCTGGAGCGTTTGGCCCGCACCGCATCCGACGCGGTCGGCACGATTCTGGCCGGTGTTGATTTGCTGCCGGCGCGTGACGGGTCGGTCTATGTACTGGAGGTCAACGCCGTCCCAGGTTGGAAAGCGATCGCCAGAACATTAGGCTTGGATGTGGCGCGGATGGTTCTCGAATTGTTGGAGCAACGTGTGAGCGGGCGCGACCGAGCGTGACACAGCCAATCTCTACTCCCCGACGCGGACCGTCTGCCCTATACCCGTGGCTTTCACTTGCTGATCTTGCGAACATTGTCGACGATGCAAATAGCCCATGACAGTTGACCTGCGTAGCGGCGGCGAAAACGTCGCCGAGTTGCTTCATGCCACGGCGCGGGAACGCCCCGACGCGATGGCGATTGCCGAGCCGTTAGGACGTGATGACCAAGGCAAACGCGTTTACCGGCAGATGACGTTCCGCCAGCTGGATGCCGACAGTACTTTGCTGGCCGATGGGTTGTGTGACATGGGAGTCGCGCCGGGGATGCGGATGGCGTTGCTGGTGCGACCTGGTATCGATTTCATTTCGCTGGTGTTTGCCCTGTTCAAAGCCGGAGCGGTGATTATTCTGATCGATCCTGGCATGGGGCGCCGCAGCCTGATGCGCCGCCTGGCCGAGTCGCGGCCGAACGGATTCGTGGCGGTCAGCCTGGCACACGCCGTGCGAATTCTGTTGCGTAGACGGTTTCCAGACGCACGCCTGAATGTCACGGTGGGAAGACGCTGGTTTTGGGGCGGCACGACGTTGGCTCAATTGCGTGCTCGTACCGCGAGCGCTGAAACAGATGGCTTCCGTTCGGCTCGACGACCCGGCAGCGATTATTTTCACCACCGGCAGTACCGGACCTCCCAAAGGGGTCCTCTATCGGCACGGGAATTTCACCAGCCAGGCGCGGCAGATACAGGAGCATTACGGGATCGAACCGGGTGAGATTGACTTGCCGGGGTTTCCCTTGTTCGCGCTGTTCAACTGTGCCATGGGCGTGGCAACTGTCATTCCCGACATGGACTTCACGCGTCCCGCACAGGTGGATCCCGAAAGAATCCTCGAAGCGATCGACGATTGGAATATCACGCAAGCTTTCGGTTCGCCCGCTCTCTGGAACGTGGTGGGCCAATATTGCGAGGCCCACGGATGTCAATTGCCGACGCTGCGTCGCGTGCTTTCGGCCGGTGCCCCAGTTCCCCCGCACGTGCTGCGTCGCATGAAGCGTGCGATTCACTCGGAGGGTGACATTCACACGCCCTATGGTGCGACCGAAGCGCTGCCCGTCGCTTCCATTTCCGCCACGCAAGTGCTGCATGAGACGGCCGAACTGACTGGATTGGGGCGCGGTACGTGTGTGGGAACGAGGTTCTCGGGGATCGATTGGAAGGTGATTCCCATCACGGACGAGCCGATTGCCAGCATGCGGCAAGTGGATGAGGTCGCTCCCGGCGAGATTGGCGAGCTGGTCGTGCGAGGCCCGGTGGTAACGACCGAGTACGTCACGCGTGCCGATGCCAATGCGCTGCACAAGATCAGTGACGACGGCGGGTTCTGGCACCGGATGGGGGACGTAGGTTACCTGGACCGCGACGGCCGATTCTGGTTCTGCGGGCGCAAATCGCAACGCGTGCGGACCCGATCGGGCACCATGTATACCGTGATGTGTGAGGCGGTCTTCAATGAACATCCGGCCGTCTATCGCTCGGCACTGGTCGGGGTTGGCGAGTCGGGGTGCGCGGTGCCCGTGATCGTTGTGGAGACGTGGCCCAAGAAAAGGCCTGCATCCCAAGTCGCGGAATTGGAGTTGTTCGAGCAACTGCGCGAGATCGCCGTCAAGCATGAAACGACCTGCGGCATCGAGCATTTCCTGATTCACCCTTCGCTGCCCGTGGATATCCGGCACAATGCCAAGATCTTCCGTGAAAAACTGGCGGTGTGGGCCGCGGCAAAGTTGGCGTCTCGAAAGGGGAGGATTGACCGATGACCCAACAAGACGTGATTGTCCGGTGTCCCGGGTGTGGCAACGGCAAGGTCATCGCCATGGCCGTGGGTCAACTGCTGCAATGTGACATCTGTGGCACCACGTTCTTGGCACCGCTGGTGGAACCCGAGGGGCCGGCACCGCCGGGAACCGCCGAGTCCCATGCGGCAGAGTGGTCGTCGCCACCAACAGCCTCGACCACGTCCGGTGACCGGGCAGGTTCCCCCAGGTCGGAAGTTGACTCGGGCCATCAAATCCCCGGCTCTCAGAGCAGCCCCACGCGGAGCCGGTTGTGGCGCACGGAGGACTTGAACATCGCCGCGTCGGATGCCCAGCAGGCAGCCTCCAGGCGGTCTACCTGCGGGCGACAACCTGGCAATTCGGGTGCTGCATCGGCGGGACGCGAGGATCCGTTGCCTGAGCGGCACGGGTGGATTTGGACCGTGCTGGCCATGTTGGCCGCCGGCGTGATCATGGCGACACTCGTGGTCGCCGCGTTCTTAATGTTGCGCCGCGCGGCGGGATTGGGATGGACCACCACCAGCGACCTGCCGGGCAAATCGAGATCGACCACCGCTACCGACGGGCCGCTCGATGTGCACTGGACCGACGCGTCGCGATCGGCGCAGCGGCGCAATCCATTCACGTTGAAGGTCGAACGCGCCGCGTACGGTGCGATACGTGCCAAGGATCTGGAGAATCAAGTCATTACCACCGAAGATGATAACCTGTTGGCCATCACCATCTCCGTGCATAATCGAGGCACGCGCTCGCGTCAGTTCCAGAATTGGTATGGCCATGCATTCATGACCAACGATGGGGGGGAGTTCGTTGCGGAGTTGTCCGATGATCAAGGGCGAGGCTATTCGCTGCTAAAATTTGACGATGTAACGCAGATCGAGGGCCAACGTGTGGCCGGTCAGGTCGATCCGGAAGAGACCGTCCAGGATACTGTGGTTTTCCTGATTCCGGACGATGTCGATCGTGCGACCGTTCAATATTTTCGGCTGTCGCTACCGGGTGCGGCCGTGGGCCTGAGCGATTACTTTCGATTTCAAGTGCCGATCAGTATGATCGACGGATTTGCGCCACGCGAATCGGATTCCGGCTAAAGGAGTTTGCATTGAATGTGCTGGTGACCGGAGCGGGTGGGTTTCTAGGTTACGAAATCTCGCGCCAGTTGACTGCGCAAGGGGTACACGTGCGCGGGTTGTCGCGCAGATCACACACCGAGTTAATGGAACTGGGAGTCGAGTCGATTCAGGCCGATGTGCGGGATGCAGCGCAAGTGTGCGCAGCGTGCCACGGCGTTGACGTTGTCTTCCACACTGCCGCCGTTGCCGGTATCTGGGGGCGATGGGAAGACTTCCATTCGATCAACACCGTGGGAACACAGAACGTCATCGCCGGTTGCCTGGCCCATGGGGTGAGAAGGCTGGTCTTTTCCAGCAGTCCCAGCGTGACGTTTGACGGCCGTGACCAGTGCGGAGTGGATGAATCGGAACCCTATCCGAACACGTGGTTATGCCATTACCCGCATTCCAAGGCGCTGGCAGAACAAGCGGTCTTGGCCGCCAACGGACGTGAGCAACTCCTAACCTGTGCCCTGCGCCCACATTTGATTTGGGGGCCACGCGATCCGCACCTCGTGCCACGATTGATCGAACGAGCGCGCCGGAGG
The DNA here is from genome assembly GCA_963700575.1 of uncultured Planctomycetota bacterium. Lineage (GTDB taxonomy): Bacteria > Planctomycetota > Planctomycetia > Pirellulales > Pirellulaceae > JAJRVM01. Next base: position 259,103 of record CAVOYC010000016.1, read on the forward strand.
CGTTTGCGGCAGATTGGTGACGGGAAGAACCTGATTGACATGGTTTACGTTGAAAATGCTGCCCTGGCCCACCTGCAGGCGTCGGAAAAGTTGACTCCGGGGTCACCGGTCCCTGGACAGGTCTATTTCATCAGTCAAGGCGAACCGGTCAATTGCTGGCATTGGATTAACCAGATCCTGGAACTAGCCGGTCTGCCCCCGGTGCGCAAAAAGATTTCGCTCCGCGCGGCCCGAGCGTTAGGATCCACACTGGAGTTCACTTATCGGCTGTTAGGATTTCAGCGCGAGCCCCCGATGACCCGGTTTCTCGCCGCACAGCTGGCCACGTCGCACTACTTTGACATCACGCGAGCGCGGAACGATTTCGGCTACGATCCCCCCGTCTCCACGCTAGAGGGAATGCGGCGGCTGGGTGAGTCATGGGCTGCCGTAGAGCCACCGGCCTGAGTGGGAGGGCGCCACCGACTGCGGCAGGAAAAATATCCGCCAGGCGGGGAGCCCGGTTTGTCAGTTCGGTTGCGGCTTTAACGCCCCTCCAAAAAGCCATTGCGGGGATCGTGTTTCGTTGGGGAACTCATCAAGCCGAAGCTGACCCTGTTCAGGGATGCGGAAAGAGATTTAAATGTGGGAAGTGTTTTTGAGTCGGAGAGCGTCTGGTGGTTGCCGCTTGCGACCGTGGCAGATGGTGGGCAGCGGTGCCATGGATCATGAAGTGTCGTGGGCCGGTTCCTTCAGTTCGACGGTGGGGGCAGTTCGTTGGTGGTCCGACAGGGGACGCGCTCTCGAGGATCAGCACGTTGGACTCGGTGATGGCGTCGCCATGATGCGCAGGGCATCAAGGCTCCATTGTGGGGGGCATCCCCCGGGGATCGGGCGTCTGAGTGCCGCTTGCCAATCGGATTCGAACTAGTTAGCCTCAGTAGTTTTACGTGAACGAGGTTTGTTCAGATGATCTCCAGCCACGTGCATGCGAATCTCCCGGACGATCAGCGGGTTGTGATTACGGGGATCGGTCTGACGGCGCCCAATGGGAATACTCTGAGTGAGTTTCGCGAGGCGCTGTTGGCGGGTCGTAGCGGCGTCAAGCCGTACGAGATCCGTTACGTGGGTGAGACCTTCGCCGGGATCTGCGACTTTGACGCCACGAAATATCAGTCGCGAAAGGACTTGCGGCGCGGGACGCGGGCCGGAAGTGTGGGTGTTTATGCGACAAACGAGGCGATTGCCCATTCGGGTCTGGACTGGCCCAATGCCGATCCGTCGCGTGTGGGTGTGTTTCTCGGTGTCACCGAGCACGGCAACGTGGAGACGGAAAACGAGATTTTCGAGCTGAAGGGATACGATTACGACACGAGTTTCTGGTCTCATCACCACAATCCCCGCACGGTGGCCAACAATCCGGCGGGCGAAGTGGCGTTGAACTTGGGGATCATCGGGCCGCACTACACAATCGGTGCGGCTTGTGCGGCAGGCAACGCGGGTCTGATCCAGGGAATTCAGATGTTGCGATTGCACGAATGCGATATCGCGCTTTCGGGCGGCGTGTCGGAGAGTATCCACACGTTTGGGATCTTCGCCAGTTTTCGCAGTCAAGGTGCCTTGGCTGAGCACGAAGATCCGACGCGTGCATCGCGTCCGTTCGACTTGCATCGCAACGGTATCGTGGTGGCGGAAGGAGGCTGCGTGTTCGTTTTAGAACGCCTGCCGGACGCGCGTCAGCGTGGGGCGCGGATACTTGCCGAGATCGTGGGGCATTCGATGAACACCGATGCCACGGATTTCGTGTTGCCCAACGCGGAGCGGCAGGCGGAATGCATGCACCTGGCATTGCAGCGTGCCGGGATCGTGTCGGAACAAGTGGACATTGTCAGCACGCATGCGACGGGCACGTTGAGTGGTGACAGTCAGGAGTGCGTGGCCTTGCGGCGCGTCTTTGGGGCCTCACAAAGGACGTACTTCAACAATACGAAGAGTTTTATTGGGCACTGCATGGGCGCCGCCGGCGCTTTGGAGTTGGCGGGCAATCTGGTCGGTTTTGAGGATGGCGTATGCCACGCCACCATCAACGTGGACGAACTTGACCCCGATTGCCAGCTGAACGGGCTGGTTTTGAACGAGCCGCGCGAAGTGGAGAAACCACAATTGATTCTCAATAACTCGTTTGGCATGTTAGGCATCAACTCGGTGGTGATCGTGAAAAAATTTGACCGTTAGTCTGCCGATTGGACGAGACTCGAGAACTTGAGTCGGGTTCCGGGCCAGTGGCAGGCGCGGGCTATCGCCGCCAGCGGTAGCACGCAGTGGGTTCCAGGTGGTTTCGAGGTTCGACCTCGATTCGGGCTGTGCCTGTGACATGGGCGTGTGGTACGCACATGACAGGTGAGTGACCAACGGGAGCGGCCACGTGGTGGCCCGTTTCCTTCAGTGCTTGGCGGCAACGCCGCCACAGGTTAGTGAGGAGAATACGCGGTATGACGCCCGCCGAGATTCGAGAAGAGATACTGGACATCCTGTCGGACATTGCTCCCGACGAAGATCTCAGCGACATGCATGATGACGTCGCCTTCCGCGAGCAGTTGGAATTAGACAGCATGGACTTCCTGGACATTGTCATGGAGTTGCGAAAGCGGTACCGCGTGCAGATTCCTGAGGATGAGTACGAACAGTTGGCCAGCATGAGCAGTACCGTTCGGTATCTTGAACCGATCATGAAAGACATGGAAAAGGCCTAATTGGGGCAGCCACATTGGTCGCGGTCTTCTGGCCCGGTAGTTTCACCGTCATGGCGTTGGATTCTTGAGTCGGCCTGAGGTCGCCATGTATGACACCATCATCATCGGCGCCGGCCTTTCGGGCCTGGCGGCCGGCATTCGCTTGGCGCATTACGACAAGCGGGTCTGCGTGCTGGAGCGACACACGACGATCGGTGGGCTGAACTCCTTTTATCGCCAGCACGGGCGCGACTTCGACGTTGGTTTACACGCTGTTACAAACTACACGCCCAAGGGAGCGAAGCGCGGTCCGCTCGCCAGGTTGCTGCGCCAGTTGCGGTTCCGCTGGGAAGATTTTGCGCTGGCCCCTCAGGCCGGTTCCGCGATTGCCTTTCCCGATATCCAGCTGCGGTTCAGCAACGAATTCGAGCTGTTCGAGTCGGAGGTGGCCGCCAAGTTTCCGCATCAACAGGACAATCTCCGGAACTTGCTCGCACAACTGATCGACTACGATGACCTGGACGGCGATCTCTACTATCGATCGACGCGAGAAATCCTGTCGCGGACGATCTCGGACCCGTTGCTGTGCGAGATGATTCTCTGTCCGATCATGTGGTACGGGAACGCGCGCGAACACGACATGGATTTCGGCCAGTTCTGCATCATGTTTCGGAGTATTTTTCTGGAGGGTTTCGCGCGTCCCTTTGCCGGCGTCCGGTTAATCTTACGCAACCTGGTTCGCCGTTTTCGCAGCCTGGGGGGCGAATTGCGTTTGCGGTCCGGCGTCTCACGCATTCAGATTGAGCATGGTCGTGCCGTGGGGGTCGTGCTGGACAATGGCGAGCAACTCGCGGCGCACAACGTCTTGTCCTCGGCGGGGATCGTCGAGACCATGCGATTGAGCGGCGATCAGAACGCGGTCACGTCATCGCAACCGGGCCAGATGTCCTTCATCGAGACCATTTCCGTTCTGGATCGCTTGCCCAAACAACTGGGACATGACCAGACGATTGTGTTTTATAACGACAGCGACTCATTCCACTGGGAGCGACCGCGGGGCGAGATCTGTGATGTCCGTTCTGGCGTCATTTGCTCGCCCAACAACTTTCTTTACGACGAGGAGGTATTGCGGGAAGGTGTCATGCGCGTGACGCTGATGGCGGACTACGATCGCTGGTCCCAGTTAGCTGAGGAAGAATACCGACTGGCCAAACTCTACTGGTACGACAAGTCGCTAGAGAGCGCCAGTCGGTTTGTCCCCGAGTTTCGCCACCACATTGTGGAGACGGACATGTTTACGCCACGCACCATTTACCGCTACACCTGGCATGACAACGGTGCCGTGTACGGTGCTCCCGAGAAACACCTGGATGGCACGACCCGGTTCAAGAACCTGTTCATTTGCGGCACCGACCAAGGGTATATCGGAATCATTGGCACGATCATCAGCGGGATTATGGTCGCCAATCGCCATTTGCTGAGCGAAGATTGAACTGGCGTGAGTGGGAAACGTGGTCTGGTGGCTCGAACAAGCCGCGATGTGACGCGGCCGAGTCTGCCGCGAGAGATGTCAGGAGAGTGTGACTGATCCATGCCCAAAGATTTCCTCAAAGATGCAAAGCCGGTCTACGACACCATCGTGATTGGGAGTGGCCTGGCGGGCCTAACGGCCGCCAACGTGCTGGGGCGAGCGGGATATCGCGTGCTGCTGTTGGAACAGCATTACAAGCTGGGAGGGTTGGCGACATGGTTTCGCCGGCCAGGCGGGCATATCTTTGATATCTCGCTGCACGGCTTTCCGCATGGGATGATCAAGAGTTGCCGCCGGTACTGGACCCAGGAGATTGCCGACTCCGTCGTCCAGTTGAAGCATATCCGCTTCGACAATCCCATGTTCTCGCTGACCACCCGGTTCAATCGCGACGATTTCACGCGATTACTGGTGGAAGAGTTTGGCGTGGCGGCAGAGACCGTCCATGATTTCTTCACGACCGTGCGCGGCATGAACTTCTATGACGACCAATCGATGACGAACCGGGACTTGTTTGACAAGTTCTTTCCGGGACGTCCAGATGTTGTGCGACTATTGATGGAGCCCATCACTTACGCCAACGGTTCCACGCTCGAGGACCCCGCGATTACCTACGGCATTGTCTTTTCGAATTTCATGTCGAAGGGGGTGTTTTCGTTCCAGGGGGGGACCGACAAACTGATCAGGCTGATGGAGGAGGAACTGCGGCGCAACGGGGTCGACATTGCCATCCGCTCGGATGCCGAGAAGATTCTGGTCGAGCAAGGCCAGGTGGCGGGCGTTCGTGTGTCGGGACGCGAGATCAAGGCATCCACGGTGATCTCCAACGCCAATTTGCTCGACACCGTCACTCGGCTGGTCGGGCCTGAGTATTTCGATAGCCAGTTTCTTGACAAGGCACGGGAGGTGCGGCTGAACAATTCGAGCACTCAGGTCTACATGGCACTCAAGCACGACGAGCAGCTCGACGAGTTGACGGGTGATTTGTTATTCAGTTCCGTTGCGCCGGCGTTCGAAACGGATCTGCTGCTCAATCGTCGCATCACGAGCCGCACCTTTTCTTTCTACTATCCCAAGACGCGTCCAGAGTCGCGACCGCGTTGTCTGATTGTGTCGAGCACCAATGCGCGTTATGAGGACTGGGGCAATCTGCCGACGGAAGAATACGAAGCTCGCAAGCAAGATCTGGTCGAGTCGACACTCGATGTACTTGACAAGTACGTGCCGAATTGCCGTGACCGCATAGATCATGTCGAGGCGGCAACTCCCAAGTCATTCGAACACTATACCAAACATTTGACGGGGTCGAGTTTTGGGACGAAGTTCGAAGGACTGGGCATCAGCCGCGGCTTGCCCGAGCAGGTGCGCGGCCTCTACCATGCTGGCAGCGTGGGGATTATCATGTCGGGGTGGTTGGGTGCCATTAACTACGGTGTGATCGTGGCCAATGACGTGGACGCACTGTTGACACGCGCTGCGGAGAGTCACGCTCGCGCGAGCTCACTGTCCGTTGCCGAGAAAGCACCATGAGTCTGCAATCGATCGAGAACGCGATTCCGCATCGTCGTCCCATGCTGCTATTGGACGAGATCCTCGAATGTACCGGCAACAAGATTGTCTGCGGCAAGACGTTTCGGGAGGATGAGTTCTTTGTTCAGGGACATTATCCGGGATTCCCGCTGGTTCCCGGCGTGATTCTCTGCGAATGTGCCCTGCAGGCGGGCGGAGTGCTGTTGGCGTCGCTCGTCAAGGGCGCATCTGGCGTGCCGGTGGTGACCCGCATGAATCAGGTTCGATTTCGACGCATGATCCGACCTGGCGATCGCGTGGAGATTCAGGTCGAGCTGCGGGAGCACGTTTCCCGGGCTTATTTTCTCGAGGCACGGGTGATCTGTGACGAAAAAGTGGCAGTGCGTCTGGAATTTACCTGCACTCTGTCACAGGTCGGAACTGAATCAAAGTGATGCCGTCGGAAACGGATCCGCGGCTGTCCACACAACCAGCCTGGAAAGCAGCCCTCGCGAGTCGTCTCGTCGCGGAGTAAATACGGTCCCGACCGCGGGCCGAGTGTTGGACGAAGCTAGTAGCTGATGAGGTGCCTGGCCTTAACCTGATTCGTGCACGGATCGAATGGACACACCATGGACACGTTGAATGATTTTCTGCAACTATCCGACAAGTCCTTCCTCGTGTTCGGTGTTGCCAATCGCAAGAGTGTGGCGTACGCCATCAGTCGCGTGCTGGAGCAGGCAGGTGCTCAAGTCGCATATGTCGTGCGTAGCGAAGAACAACGCCAGAAGGTCTTGGCTCTGGTAGGTGATCGGGACGTTTTCGTCTGTGACGTGGAACGCGAATCCGAGATACAGGAAGTCCGCCAGAGAATTGGCGAACGCTGGGACCGTTTTCACGGGTTGGTACACTCGATCGCGTTTGCCGATTACGAGGCCGAAGCAAAGCCTTTCCACGAGACAAGTAAATCGCAGTTTCTCCGCGCGGTCGACATCTCCTGCTATTCGCTGCTGGGCCTGGCGAATGCCTTCAAGGACTTGTTGGATCAGGACGCGTCGGTCGTCACGATTTCCATTTCCACGACACGGATGGCCAGCGAGAATTACGGGTTCATGGCGCCGGTCAAAGCAGCACTCAACTCGTCACTCGCGTTTCTGGCCAAGTCGTTCAGCCGGTTTTCCCATGTGCGGTTCAATGCGGTGGCCGCCTCGCTGCTGAAAACCTCCGCCTCGGCCGGGATTCCCGGTTATGTTGATGCCTACCTGTACGCCGAGCAGGTGATACCGCGAAAAAAAGCGCTGGCCACGCAAGAAGTGGCTGATGTCGCCGTGTTCCTCCTGAGCCCACGATCGTCTGGTATCAATGCCCAAGCGGTCGTGGTCGATGCAGGCATGTCCATCAACTATTTCGACAACGAGCTCGTGCGCCGTGCGATGCGGGCTGACTGATCACCGTGAGTCGAAAAGTAGTCGCACGCGAGAGGGGATAGGCCCAGTCAAGGTCAATCACGCAAGCCTTCTTCCGCGCGTGCCACCGCCGGCTGCGCCCACGACCTGTTAGCGTAGAGCGTCACGATTCCGCGGCGAATGGCTTCTGCCCGATCAGGTTGTGACTCGGACAGGGCATCGGCGGCATCGAGCCGTTGTTGGAGCAATGTCAATTCCTGATCGTACAAAGCGTTCCCTGTGGCCTGCAACTCCTCCAGGCTCTCTTGTGCCAGCGTCAGGCATCGCTGGTCATCCTCGCTGTTGTCGGCACCGGTGTAGACATCGAGAATGGCCTGGAGTTGCTCGGCGGCGGCGACCGGATCACTCTTGGCCAGTTTTGAGGCATCCACGTAGGCACGCTCCACCGACCCCATCGCGTCGGTCCCGCCACGCAATCGCGCACGCCGTTCATACCTGCGTTGGAGTCGATCCAATTGGAGCTCTTCATGCAGTGCCTTGACTTCCGGGTATTGTGGGGCATCGGGAAACCGCCGCAGATACTCCTCAATTGCTCCCGCGGCGTCTGACAGGTCCTCCGCATCACTGTCGTTCACCACTTCCACGATGCGCTGGTACAGCGACTCGGCCGTGGCCGGCCGGCTGACATACCAGATACCTGCGGCGATCAGAGTCCCGGCCGCGAGCAACGGTGCCACTTTCCACCACAGCGGTGAGTCGTCGTCGGACGTGCCGCGCGATGTATCGCGTCGTCGAGCCGCTTCGTCGTAGGTGGTGAAGTGCGTGCTGCGGGTCTCTGGCGTTTCCTTTTCCGCATCTTCCGGGGCCAGGAAACTGGACATGGCCACCGTCGAATTGCGATGCTCTTGCAGCGAGTCATCAGTCAAATCTGTCAGCAAATCAGCAGGTGTCACAACCCGCGTCTCCATCGTCGGTGATGTCTTGAAAGGATCGTTGCCTGCATCGCCCGATGGAGTGGCGGCATCCTCCGCCAGATCAAACTCGTCGGAGTCCGCGGCCACTCGCGTTTCCATTGTCAGCGCGTATTCCATTGCCTTCAGTCGATTCTGCGCGGCCAGGGCCGTAGCGATCCGTTTCGTGGGGTCCTTTTCCAACAATTGCGCAATGATCAGTTCGAACTCCTGCGGCGTATCCGGCGCCAGACGGCGAATGGGAAGAGCTTCTTCATAACGGAGCTTGTGAATCACCTCGGCTGCAGTCCGCGATGCAAATGGGGGGCGTCCCGCCAGCAATGTGAACATGACGCTCCCCAGGCTGTACAGGTCGCTGCGGGCCGTGACCCCCTTCCCTTCGCCCTGTTCGGGCGACATGTAATCCGCCGTGCCGATGACCCCTCCCACCGCCGTTAATTGTGTCATGCCATACAGCTTGGCGATACCGAAATCAGCCAACTTGATCTGGTCGTCGGCCTTATAGAGCAAATTGGCGGGTTTCAGGTCTCGATGGATCACACCCCGGTCATGCGCATGCTTGAGTGCCTGGCAGATCTGCACACCAATGCGAGTTACCTCACGCCATTCGAATCGGCGCCCCGCCTGCAATTCCTGTTGAAGTGTTCGGCCATCGACCATCTCCATCGCGTAGAACAACTGCCCGTCCTGTTCGCCGTATCCTAGCAGCTGAACGATGTTGGGATGCCGCAACTTCTTGAGTGTCTCGATTTCGGTGCCAAAACGTTCGCGAAAGCTGGGGTCGGCTGCCAGTGCCGGTGAGAGCACCTTGACCGCGGCTCGCTCCCCCGTATCTTTATCCACACCCAGGAACACACTCCCCATGCCCCCCGTTCCCAGCGAGCTCTGAATGATGTACGGCCCGAGGCAATCAAAACTTGTCATGGCTGCGTGAATCCGCTGTCGATGGTGAGATACCGGTTCGGGACGCCGGAGAGGTGCTATGTCGTTTGCAGTGCCGAGCAACTGCCGGGCTCGAGAATCGGAGATCGATACTTCGAAATCCCCAACTTGAGGACCAATCCTGCGCGAATCAAGCAACCGTCGTTTGCAGAATATACCACGGATGCTGGACCTCGTTCCATTGTACGCGCAAGGATCGTCGAACCGCAATGTTGCACATGTGGAACGCACCGCCACGCCCAGACCGCGGAGGAAGTCGCATCGCTCTAAACGGGTGAGGGGAGGCACGGCGACACGACGCGTCACAGCAGATCGAGTTGCCGGGGCCCTGGATCCTGATCGTCAGGCCCGTCGAGCGGCACGACACATTCGGACATTTCGTTCTTGGGACTATTGACCAGGGTGCTGACCGGAAACAAGGTCATCGATTCGGAGCGAAATGGACCGAGTCGCGCCTTTAACTCGGCGGTGTCCGAAGAGTTTGGATCCAGCCAGCGGTCGTAGTCATCGGGATCCAGGATCACAGGCATACGCGGATGGATGGGCCGCGTCAGATCGTTGGCCTCGGTGGTGATGATCGTGCACGACTCGAGTGCCGAGCCATCGCCTGGCTGCCAGGTCTCCCATAGTCCCGCGAACGCGAACGGCTGTCCATCCCGCAGGCGAATGTAATAAGGTTGTTTCTTGGTCGAAGCGGCTTGCTTTTTCCATTCGTAGTACCCGTCCGACAAGATGAGGCAGCGCCGGCGTTTGAACGCATTGCGGAACGACGGCTTAGTATCAATCGTCTCGCTGCGGGCATTGATCAGCTTATAACCGATCGACTTGTCTTTCGCCCAGGACGGGATCAATCCCCACCGCAACAAGCTGAACCGACGACCGGCCGTCGAGTCCAGGGTCCGCACTGTCGCCACCGGCTGGCTGGGCGCGATGTTGAAGCGCGCCGGCAACGGTGTGTCGTGCATCTCGAACAAGAAACTGCTCAACCAACAGATTCATCGGAGTCCGCAACGTGAATCGACCGCACATGGCTAGCTACGCGAGAAGAAGGAAAGGGAAGCGAATACGGGATGCGCCCGCAACGCAAGTGGCGGCGGCATTGTGCCGCCGAACTGCGGCAGGAATCCGCAACCCCAGGCAGGCGCGCACGGTGCGCATATCTTCCAGACGAAAAATTCCATCATAATCTTAATCCAGGGTAATCCACCAGCTCCGTTGGTGGGAATCCACACGGCTCTGTCGCCCACCAGCGTGAATCATTCGGCGTATAGGAGTCGTCTCGAACACCCGCTGACGGATGCTGTCGCGAAGCGTACTAGCTCCGTGCTTCAGCGCGGGGTGCTCAGCGAAAGTCTCGTGACCGGATCTGGACTGGCCCCACTGCCTGGGACAGATCTTCCAGACGTTGGACAATCACATGGATCACCGAGTCCTTGCATTCGACGTGGCCGTGTGCGAGCCAGGCGGCGCTGCGGCGCGCCACCTGGTAATAACGCTGCCAGGTTGCCTGATGGACTAACAGATTGGCTGTGCCAGTCTCATCCTCGAGCGTCACAAAGGTGATTCCCTTGGCGGTGCTGGGACGTTGCCGCAGTAATACCAATCCGGCCACTCGCACACGACGTTTGTTTTGCAGATGTTTTAAACGCTCTGCAGGAACGACATTCATCCGGTTCAAAGCTTCACGATGGAACGAGATGGGATGCCCGCGCAGCGACAGACCGACAGCCTGATAGTCGGCAAACACTTCTTCTTGTGAGCTGAGCGTGGGTAAACTGGCCACTGGTTCGTCTTCGGGTTGCAGAGTGCTGAGTAACGGAAGGTGCTCCGCGTTCTTGTCCTGGGAAAGTGCTTCCCACAGGGCGCTCCGCCGATCACGGCTCAGCGAACGAAATACATCGGCCTCCGACAGACGCACGACCATGGCGCGTCCGAGCGAGGTGCGACGTGTGAAATCAGCCAGTCCGCGAAACGAGCCCTGGGCGAGCCGAGCCTTCTCGATGGCCATGGCGGCGGACTGGGGGACACCTTTTAGCAAACGAAAGCCAAGTCGCAGTGCAACGCGACTGGCTGCAGGTTGATTCTGTTGTTCGTGGCGGGCCGAACGCGGGGAAGATTCCACCGTCGGTTCCAGTGTACAGTCCCAGTTGCTGGCATTCGCATCGACCGGCAGCACCGTCACACCATGCTGCCTCGCGTCGCGGACTAACTGTGCCGGTGCATAGAACCCCATCGGCTGGCTGTTGATCAAGGCCGCGGCGAAGGCGGCTGGGTAGTAATGTTTGAGCCAGGCCGACACATAGACCAGCAGCGCAAAGCTGGCCGCGTGCGATTCGGGAAAACCGTACTCGCCAAATCCGCGAATTTGCCGAAACACCTGGTCCGCAAACTCCTCGCTCAGTCCCCGCTGCCGCATGCCATCGAGCAGTTTCTGGCGGAACCGGTCGATGACGCCGGGCCGCCGCCAGGCACCCATGGCACGTCGCAATTGATCGGCTTCGCCCGGTGTGAATCCGGCTGCCACGACGGCCAGACGCATGGCCTGTTCCTGGAAGATGGGGACTCCCAGTGTCTTGTGCAAGACCTCGCGGATGGCTGCGTTGGGGTACGCGACCGCTTCCTCACCGGCGCGACGACGCAGGTAGGGATGGACCATGTTCCCCTGAATCGGACCGGGACGAACAATGGCCACTTCGATGACCAGGTCGTAGTAACATCGCGGTTTGAGTCGAGGTAACATGCTCATCTGCGCTCGGCTCTCAATCTGAAAAACTCCCATCGTGTCGGCGCGGCAAATCATGTCGTACACCCGGGCATCGTCGGCGGGGATGCTCGCCAGCGTCAACGGGCGACCGTAGTGCTGCTCTGTCATGTCGAAGCAGCGGTGGATGGCGGTGAGCATACCGAGCGCCAGGCAATCGACTTTCAGCAGTCCGAGCGTATCGAGGTCGTCCTTGTCCCATTGAATGACCGTCCGGTCTGCCATGGCAGCGTTTTCGATCGGAACCAATTCGCACAAGGGCCCCCGTGTGATGACCATGCCTCCCACATGCTGGGAGAGATGACGCGGGAATCCCAATATTTCATCGACCAGGTAGACCAAACGTCGACCGGTTTCTGAATGAGGATCGATCCCCACCTGCTCGCAGCGTTCGGTCAACTTTGAATCGATGCCATGTCCATCCACTTGCTTGGCCAACGCATCAACACGATCGAGAGACAGGCCGAGCGCTTTGCCGACATCGCGAATCGCGGATCGCGACCGGTAGGTGATGACGACACCCGTCATTCCCGCTCGCTCGCGACCATACTTTTCATACAGGTACTGCAACACCTCCTCGCGCCGTTCATGTTCGAAATCGACGTCAATATCAGGAGCCTCATTGCGCTCGCGGCTTACAAATCGCTCAAACAACACATCCATCCGCTGCGGATCGACCGACGTGACTCCCAGGCAATAACAGACGGCGGAATTGGCTGCCGAGCCGCGCCCCTGGCAGAGGATGTGGCGGCGTCGTGCAAAGCGTACCAGGTCCCATACAGTGAGAAAATACGCTTCGTATTGCAGCTCCTGGATCAGTGCCAGTTCATGTTCCACCAGCTGGCGCACCTTGTCCGGAATGCCCCCTGGATAACGTTTGTGCGCGCCTTTCCAGGCCAGATGCTGCAGGTACTCGAAGGGAGTCATCCCGCGCGGCGCCAGCTCGTCGGGGTACTCGTAACGGAGTTCGTCCAAGGAAAAAGAGCAACGGTCAGCCACGTCCAGCGTATGTTGCAACGCCTCGGGCGCCTGGGCAAACGTAGCTTGCAACTCGCTGAGCGAATGCAGATGCCGTTGGGCGTTGGGTTGTAACAACGCGCCAGCGGCGGCGACCGTGGTGCCGTGGCGGACGGCCGTCAGCACATCGTGTAAAGGCATCCGCGAGGGGTGATGGTAGAGCACGTTGCCGGATGCCAACAAGGGGATATCAACGCGGCGCGATTGTTCGATCAGACGCGCCAGTTCTCGCTGGTCGTCCGGGCCGCGATGCAACGACGCCAGAAGATAGCCGCGATCTCCAAACAGGTCCCGGAACCGGCCGAGTGTGTCTGCGGGAGAGAACGTAGGAGACCGGTAAACTCGAAGCGGCGAAACGGGAGCATCTTGGGTGTGAGCCGCTCCGGTGGCGGCAGCGGCCGTCGCGCCCGGCTGCGGAGCGACCGACACGGCCGGGTCGTTGACCAGACCAGCCAAGAGCCCCTGGGCATGTTGAGCAATATCATCAAAGGTGAGTTCACATTCGCCCTTCATCGCGCGACGGCGACCCAAGGTAATCAGACGTGACAATCGCCCGTAGGCAGCACGGTCCGGGGCCCAGAGCACCAAGGGAGCACTGTCGAGAGGAACCATTTCCGCGCCGATGATCAGTTTGAAATCGTGGTCCTTGGCCGCCGCATGCGCGCGTACCACGCCGGCCAATGTATTGCGATCAGTGACAGCCAGAGCCGCATAGCCCAGCAGCACGGCACGCTCGACAAGCTCGTGGGCATGCGAGGCTCCTTCAAGGAACGAGAAGTTCGTTTTGCAGTGCAACTCGGCGTAAGCCACTCGCCGCCGCCGCGGGTGATGACGATCGCTAGGGCTCGGAAATATATCGCTCGGAGACACGCGGTTGCTGGTCATCGTTGTCGCTGCCTGCGCCTGAAATCCGGCTGAACCACCGGCGGTGCCGGCGCCAGCGAATGAAAAAATGCCTGGATGTGCCGGCGGATGTCAACCAGTTCCCGGGAGATACGCGTTGCCCGTGAGGTGGGCCAGTAATGGAACCTTTTGACGAGCTGAATCAGGTGTTCCAGTGTCAGCAGAGTACGATGTGCGCGTTTCAGACCCCGCAGAAACTCGGTCCCGTCACACGAATAATGCGTGGCAATCTGCACTGGAATCACGATCGCCGCGGCGCAAGCGTGCCGCCAAATCGAAATCGCCATCGCGTTGAAGATCACGTGTGGCTCGATAAATCTCGTCGGTCAGGTCAAGGGCCTGTTTCCACAAAGGAAGTTCACGGTAGGCATGCATGAAAAAATCCCATCTGTCAATAACGATGCACCTCTCACCCCTTCACCCCTTTACCTCCTCATCCCCTCATTCCCTCATCCCCTCACGCTTCCCCGTCCCGCTTCAACCGAACATGCCGTGCAGGAACCAGGCGCCGTCGGATAACCGGCGAAAGACCCACAGCCAGTGTCCGGATTGCGTCTCCACCCGATAGTAATCACGGCGCACGGACCGGCCGCGCCACCATCCCGTTTCGATGCGTTCCGGGCCCCAAGAGCGAGCCACGCGATAGGAATGCTTGTCGATGAGCAAGCGAGCGGGAGGGCCATCCGGCGCGACAGCCGTGACTGCCAAGGGAAGGGGAGGGGACCGCAAATGGAGCGGGCGTATACGTTGCAGGCTGGAAGAGTCTGGGTCCGAAGTCAACTTATGGTGAGAAGCCGAGCGTGGGGAAGATCCGCGCGTTACGCTGCGCAACGCAGCATGTTTAACACGACCGCCATGAACACGGCCACCACCTGTCAAAGGCAAGTAGCGGTAGGCGCATTCCGGCTGCGCATCGGCGTACAAACGCGGCCGCACGACCCTCTCCGCCCCCAAGCGACTGCTGAGCCGATCGATTAACCGTACCAGATGCTGGGACGTATGACGCATGGCGTCGGGAAACAGTTCACGTTGACGCCATTGCAGCGGCGCGGTGAGTGTTGCTGCCAGGGAAATCTGTTCCACCGGCCCCGGCAAGTGCAGACGTTCCAACTGCATCTGTAACAACTGTTGTAAATGGTTGGCCGCAGCTGCCGGTTGGCACAAACCAATACGCAGTGAGAGTGGAGGGTGAGGGGGTGAGGGGGTGAGAGGGTGAGGGGGTGAGGAGTGTGGAGAAGGGGTAAACACCAGGCGGCAGATGCATTCCACGACTCCTTCAGAGCGTTGCGCCAAGGCTTTCGTGAGACGTCTGGTGAGTTCTGCCAGGATCGCATCCAGGGCCGCGTGGTCCGTGGTGGGATATTCCAGCGACCAGTCCGTTTGAAACTGGGGCGCGGGACGATAGGCCATCAGCACCTCCGTGGCACGCCCCAAAGCCTGGTCCCAACGTTTCAGCAGTGTATCACCGAAACGAGATTGCAAACTCGGACGGGGCAAACGTGCCAGTTGAGCGACGTGGAAAATGCCCAGTTGTTCCAGTAAGGAGACGGTCTCGGGAGGCAGGCGGAGCGCCTGGATGGGCAAAGTCTGTAAAGCTGCAAAGGTGGCGCCAGGCGGGACGACCAGGAAGGAAGAACCGTGTGTCGAGGATCGTTGTGTATCGTCAGTCGGCGGGGGCGCAACCACTTCCGCCTCGCGAGCCGCAAAATGAGCGCAGGCCCAGGCAGCACCCAGCGTGTCGGCCAGCGCCACGCGCACGTGATAGCCTCGTTGCAGGAACGATTCGGCCACCCGCCGAGCCAATTTGTGTTCACCCCCGAAATAAGAATCCAGATTGGTGACATCCAGATACAAACAATCCGCACGGCGTTCTTCTGAAGTACCGCGAAATGGATCCAGTCGCTCGAAACCAACCAGGGGACTAAATCGTTCGCACCACTGTGCCAGTTGCTCAAGCACTTGGGCATCAGCCTGCGGGTTGTGGGCTGCCACGTAAGGAGCATCCAACACCGAGAGTAAACAAGTGTCCCCCGCGCCAGCCTGCGAAGGAACCGTCACCTGGTTGTTTTGTGATGTTGCTTCGGCCAGCGAAGTTGCTTCCGCCAGTGACATGCCGGGCCTGACGCCGCCTTGGTAAGCGGCTTGCGAACAAGCCATCACGCGCTGGCCACGACGTGGATCACGGGTATGTAAAATAATCGCACGACCTTTAAGCTTGGGCTGAGCGACGACCAGTCGCTGGATAGGCCAGCTCGGTAGCCGGACACACAGTATGCGTTTCATGCGGAGAACTCACTTGCTGCATCGCGCCTGTCACTTCATCGATCTCAATATCCAAGCTGCCACCTTGGCGGCCGTGTCGGCAACGCGCTACTTCGATCCGTAAACGCCGCCCGGTGCGCAAGCTCCCTGTACTTGCCGCTTGCGGGTGAATCAGCAACTGCATGTCCGACCAGGAAGGCTGCGACCGCAGCTGGTGCGAACGAATCAACAGCCCCAAGCCGCCACCCGCCTCGGCCGCCAACTGCAAACGGCGAAAATCATGTTCCTCCAAGTGGTCCCACGGAGCCCAGACGGCCGCCACGGCCGGACAACGCAAAGATTGCTCCAAGGCCCATAACTGGTCACGCGGCTGGCGGGCAGCACACCACGATCACCACTTCCAAGTCCACACCCAGCACGGCCGCCGCCGGAGGATAAAACCAGTGCTGATGGTCCAGCACCACAATCGCTCCTCCTTCCAAGGCCGCTTGCCGAGCCACCACCATGGCAAACGTGCCGGCTCCACCCGCTCGCTGACCATGCCCCAGACACTCGACCAACGCACCTCGTGGAAAGCCCTGGGAGGGCAAAATGCGATCTAAACCCAGGCAACCACTAGAGATCGGAAACGGATCGTGAGGCCTGTGCGAGGCTTCAAAACGTTGTAATTGGGCGCGCAGCGAGTCCACCAACTGTGGGGCCGACTGCTCCAAAATCGCCATCCGTTCACGCATGCTATCACCTCGCCGATACTGTACAAATGTATCGTATCTCTGTCAAGCAAATCATGAGGCTTTTTGGGCCTCGGGCGAAAAAGGGCCACACGCGTGGCTGGATACGGCCACGAGGTCATGCAGAAAGTCCCCCACACACGTGCGGAATTCACGTCCGCTGGATTCGTTTTGACCGAAAAACGCGTGGTTCGCCGCCATTCCCTCCCCGCCTCGTTGATCGATATGCCTGGACCAGGATTCTGGCGCCTGACCTCGAACCGATCCCGCAAGAAGTTTGAGGGGTTGCTCCATTGCATTGCGATTCTCTCTATGAGGCGTGTTGTGAACCGGTGCGGCGGTGGCCAGACACCGCGCAGGCAGCTAAGGCGGAGCTGCACGTGATGTCACTCTCCTTATCGGTCACCGGCACGGTCACGGAGGCAATCGCTAGTGGAAGAGCAAACGACGGCAGACATGGACGGTGGCTGGAAACAGATCATCGAGGACTACCTGGAGGAATTTTTTCGGTTCTTCTTCCCCGCAGTCCACGCAGGGGTCGATTTTGACCAGGACTACCAGTATTTGGACAAAGAGCTGGCTCAGATCATGGTGGGCACCGAATCGGGAAGACGTGAGGCGGACAAACTGATCCAGGTCCACTGGAAGGATGGAGGAGCCGACTGGATTCTGGTGCACGTCGAGGTGCAGGCGCAGCGGGATTTCGATTTCGCGGAGCGGATGTGCATCTATAATTGCCGTATCTGGGACCGATACCGTAAGCCGGTCGTCAGTCTGGCGTTGCTGGTCGATGGGGACCCAAGCTTCCGGTCGGACCGGTTCATTCGCCAGAAGGCCGGATGTCGGCACGAGTTCACGTTCCCGATGGTGAAATTGCTCGATTACAAGAGCGAACAGGAGCTGGCCGCTGACCCCAGTCCGTTTGCCGTGGCCTCGTTGATCCAGTTGAGGAAGTTGCAGGCGGGCGGGGACGTGCGACGGCGGTACGCATTTAAGCTGGCGTTGGTCCGCCAATTGCATCGTGGCGGTTACAAGCGGGAGGATATTCTCAAGTTACTGCGGTTTATGGACTACCTGTTAAGATTGCCCCAAAACTTGTCCACTCAATTCCGCAACGAATTGGTGAGGATCGAGGAGGAGTTGAACATGCCCTACGTGACCAGCTGGGAGCGACTTGCCCGCCAGGAAGGACGCCAGGAAGGACTTCAGAAAGGACTGCAGGAAGGACTGCAGGAAGGCCGCCAGGAAGGGATACTGCAAGGGGCCGTGGAATTGCTGCGGCAGACCCTCGAAGTCCGGTTCGGTGCGGTACCGGAGTCGCTGCTCCAGAAGATCGAGCAGTGCCAGGACGTGGGCGCACTCCGCGCTCTGCACAAGCAGGCATTGACGGCTGGATCGCCGGACGAGATTCAGTTCTGACGTTCCGGAATTTAGACACCTTCCAGTCCAGTCGAAGGCAAGCGTGTGATAGGAGCCAGGCGTGCCGATGACACGGACGCGAAGAACGCGGCAGTCGTCCGGATTGGGTGTTGCCTCGTGTCGGGCACCACAAGCGACGGAATAGTGCCTTGTCAACTCTGAAAACTTGGGGGAAGCGTTGTTCTCAACGGTGTCGAAATGGGCTGTCTTTGCGGCGTGACCGACGTGGACGTCCGTCGTACATTCGTCGCGGCCCAGATTGATCTGTTTGCCTGACTAATCGCGAAGAGAGTGGCGTGGCCCCGCGTCCTGCGAAAGGACAGCCTGTTGTTAGCATCAGAAGCACGGAATGCCGCTCGGGATGCGCCGATGTGCCGAACTGCCCAAGACCTTCCAACGCTGCCCACATACCGGCTGTATTTCTAAGCCTGATCGCGACTTCGGCGGTTCGCCCTGAATCGCCTTCAATGAGCAAAGAAGCAGGGTGGTACTCTGCCTGTTTCTTCTCCGCGTCGGATCGCGTGCTGCTCGATCATGCCGCGTTCCCATCGTGGGAATTCCACACAATCCGTTCGGCCGACTGGAACGACAACACCCGACTTGAGCAGTATGCGACTGTGGCGCGGACTCCACTGCCGCGGTGGAACGTCGGCACCCGCTTCACACTGCGTGCTTTGAGCGGCGGTGAGTCCGGACGTGTGCACGTTGTGACGAGTGTTCCGCTGAATCAACACGCGTCCTCGCACGCAGTGGCACAGCCATTGGGGTGTGGCTTCTCCTGACCACCGCTGTTCATGGTGGCGTACACGTCGTGGGCGAGAGTACGCAGGATTCGTTGCAGATCATTAACCACACGCTATCCCCGTCCTCTCCATAGAGATTGTCGTGAAGAGGTGAAAAAGCTGGGTGTCTGCTTTCGTTCCTACAACCATTCTCGCCGAAGGTGGGTGGTCCCCTTCCGCATATTTTGACTTTTCTGCGCAAAAAACTGACCCAAAACAGGGGCGATTTTTCGCATTGTAGAGTGTTGGCAGTGCGTTTAGTCGAGCAAGTGAATCCGTCGCGCACCAATCAAGGAATCACTTGTCTGGTTTTGTCTCGGTGGGACGTTTACGAGTCGGACTCGGTTCGCGCAGATCTGAAGAGGTTGGCGGATGCGCTATGTATGAGTCGCTGAGCCCGGGCTCGTAGGTGAAGATCGATTCTTTTCTTATCAGGAGTGATTCAATGCAACGATTCATCTCAATGGTAGCTCAGCACGTGACTTGGAAAGCTGCTTTGGTCTGCCTGGCCCTAACGATAGTGATCTCCGGCGCCAGCCCCGGCCAGGCCAAAGAGAAGGCCAAGAAAAACAAACCTGCAGCGTTTGTCTTCTTTAAGGTGCTGGAGACTGAAGCGGGAGGAGGCGATGAACCATTTACGGATGGTAATGCTTACTGGTACGGCCAAGGCCAATTCGTAGGCTCTCCAGAGATTTACGATTTGAAAGTGACACTTCCGGCGAACAGGAAGTTCCCGGGTTTTGGCACGAATGGGGATTTCTTCGGACCCGGCTATATCAATCCCACCGAGATGACCTACGAAATCTCTCTCAACGGAGCACTCGTGAGGACGATTGTCTTTAAAGGTTGGGCAAGCCCATTGGAAGGATGGTTCTTCTTGCACGACGGCAAAGTAGATCCGGTTGAGGGTTGGCCCGGCGCATTCAACTGCCCTCCCGCTCCCATACCAGCCGGATTTTCGTTTAAGCACAAATTCAATAAGAATCATATACAGATGTTTGGAACCATTGAATCCATTTGGAAGGGCGTTCAGGAGGATCCATGTGGCCAGCTGCAGCCTTCCGCAGGTCCGCTGTACGTAGAAGGCATCATTATCTTTCCGAAGGGGTGAGCTTGCGATAACGCTCTCCGGACGAATCTGGTGCTCCGTGATGAACTCGCCTCCCCCAGGAGGTCGAGTGGTTGTCCGGCCCGTGTTTGTGCCGGAACCATACTTTAACTGTGGCAAACTGCTGGCGAGGCTGGACGCCCGCCAGCAGTTTGCAGTCATGCTACTGGTGGATCTCGTACAGAGACGGCAGTTGTAACTGTTGCCGGAATTTGCGGGATGTGTCTTGTCCGTCAAGCCATCAGGCGACACCATGGCAAACTTCACACAACACAATGACTTTGCCCTCCGACGGTCGCTGCGGAAATTAGGGATGTCGTCAGGGACGCAGGGGCAATGCGAGGCGCTGCGAGTTTTACCAAGTCAGCGAGTTCCAACTGGCATTCGACGCTTGTGATGCTACAAACTGAGTGAGCGCAACGACTCAGCGGTTGGAATTGGCCTGACTGCCGAACTGAGCGGCATGTCCTCACTGTGGATCGAGATTTCTGGTATTCCCGTGGTTGATCTCGCCTCGTGACGGTCTTCACACACATCTTTGGGATCGGTCGAGAAATAACTGACATGTTTTCTCACCCCTCACCCTGCACTCTCCCCAGAGGGGCGAGGGTATATCGGACATTTATTTCTCGACCAATCCTTAGCGAATGAACATGGGTCTTCCCTCTGTTCCCCAACGGGACGATTGTGCACAGAAATGATCGTTGTTAAATGCCGGTGGAGGGCACGGGCTGTCCTGATCCACAGCAGCACCGGCAACCCTGTCAGTTCCAGGCCCAGCGAAGCACTTGGCTCGTCCAGGTTGTTAACGTATACCCGGCCCAATTAACCCCTTTCTGAGCGGCAGCGTAACGCGGGCTGTCGCCAGCATTCCCTCTCAACGCGAGGTGCAAGTCGTGAAAGAGGAGTCGATTTTTGCGATTGCTGCCGCCATGAACTCGGTGGAAGACCGTGCGGCGTATTTGGAGCGAGTCTGTGGAGATGACACGACGCTGCGAGCTCGTATCGAGCAGTTGCTCCAGGCGCATGATCAGCCCGGCAGCCTGCTGGACCAACCTGCGGGAGCCTACGTGGCGGATGTTGCATCACCAGAACTGCGCGAGTACTTGGATGATGTCTGCGGCGACGATCCACAGCTGCGGGCAGATGTGGAAGCATTGCTGCTGGCCCACCGCAAGGACAACCGTTCTTCAGAGTCTCCCGCAGACAGGTTCGCATCCTCCTACAGTCAACATAAATCGAGACGCTCTGAACGCCGGACTGGCAGCGACATTCGCCGCGGAGGCCGCGGTGGTGATTGGCGACGCCGGTCACAGTGTGCTGCGAGTCACTTGGCAAACAACTACCCAAGGTCCCCCACGTCATGCTCCGCGATTCGGACGCGAAAGAGCATCAGGGCGCTGAGCTCGGAATCGAAGAAGCTCCCGGGAGGGTCAGGAGACGAGTCGCTACCAACTGCACGGCGAAATCGCTCGCGGCGGCATGGGAGCGATAATCAAGGCACGGGATGCCGACCTGGGACGCGACCTGGCCATCAAGGTGCTGCTCGACCGGCACAAGGACGACCCGGACGTGCTGGCCCGTTTTATCGAGGAAGCACAGATCGGAGGCCAACTGCAGCACCCGGGGATTGTGCCCGTCCATGAACTGGGCCAATTCGTCAACCAACGGCCCTACTTCAGCATGAAACTGGTCGAGGGCGAAACGCTGGCTTCGCTGCTGCACGCCCGGGAAGATCCCAGCGACGATCTCCCTCATTTCCTCGGCATCTTCGAACATGTTTGCCAAACGATGGCCTATGCCCATTCTCGCGGAGTCATACACCGAGACTTGAAACCGGCCAATATCATGGTGGGTGCTTTCGGCGAAGTTCAAGTCATGGATTGGGGACTGGCCAAGGTGTTGGACGCCGAGAGCAGCTAGCGACGAAGCGGCCACCCGTGCGCGGCAGGCGGACCAAGACCGGGTCCAGACATCGCGCAGCGGCGACAGCGATGTGCGCATGCGCTCGGATTTGCAGACGCAGATGGGCAGCGTCATGGGCACGCCGGCCTACATGGCCCCGGAACAGGCACAGGGCAAGGTCGGTCAATTGGACGAGCGCACCGACGTCTTTGGGCTCGGCGCGATTCTCTGCGAGATCCTCACCGGCAAGCCGCCGTATGAAGGAGACGACACGGTCGAGGTCTACCGACAAGCCTCACAAGCCGAGCTCGATGACTGCCTCGCTAGGCTGAACCAATGCGGCGCGGATAAAGAGCTTGTCGACCTGGCAAAAGCGGCTTTGGCAGCCGACCCAGCCGAGCGATTGCGCGATGCGGGAGTCGTTTCGGATCGCGTGTCGAGCTATCTGGAGGGTGTACAGGAACGATTGAAACAGGCGGAGGTTCTGAAGGAACGTCAACGGAAGCAATTCTCTCTTGTATTGGCCGGCATGATGCTTTTATTGGCATTCGGCGCGGCGTCTGCTGCCGTGATTTTCCGAAAAGAGCGTGACCGCGCGGTTGCGGCCGAAGACGACTCCAAGAAAGCTCGAGTAGAGGCTGTGGCAGCTCGCGACCTGGAAATACTGACACAGAAAGTGTTTCGGCTGACAGAGAGTTCAAGTGTCATCAGGGAAGGCTTACCGCTGCAGAGCACGCTGCTTGCCGTCGAGGCTGTGAAACTCGCCCAAAAGGGCCGTCGCGAAACGCTCTCTATCGCACACGCACACCTGCTCGACGCCGTCTCGAATCTGGGGGGAAACCCCTTGTTCAGCGTCGACGGACGTATCGGAGGTTTCCTCATCAGCGACAACGACCGGTTGTTTCGCTACGACGGCTCGCTGCTGGTCACGGACCTGAGCGCAGAGGATCCCCGCACCTGGTTGGTCGATATGGGGGAAGCCGCCAAAGATTTCACGTCTCCGCTGGCGGTCAGCCGTGACGGCCGGAAGATCGTGACGCACCTC
Organism: uncultured Planctomycetota bacterium; assembly: GCA_963700575.1. Classification (GTDB taxonomy): domain Bacteria; phylum Planctomycetota; class Planctomycetia; order Pirellulales; family Pirellulaceae; genus JAJRVM01. The sequence continues at coordinate 282,106 of CAVOYC010000016.1, forward strand.
GGAGGCTTCGCGCGCGTGTGGGACCTGAACGCCGAGGGCGACCAGATCACGTCGCACGTTGAATTGCCTTGCGGCGCCGTATACATTTTGGCGGCCATCAGCCAGGACAATCATTGGCTCGTCACACTGAGCCAGACGCAGCAATCGAGTGACGAGCTCGTCGCACAACTCTGGGACCTCGAGGCTCCGAATCCTGCAGCGTCGGCGGTCGAAGTGGGACGCGTCGCAATCGGCGGGGGGTACGACCAGCTCGCCATCAGCGCCGATAATCGTTGGGTCGTGACGGTGGATACAACTCAGGCGGTTCTCTGGGATCTGGAGTCGGACGACCCGGCCGGATCGGAAATGCGACTCGAGCACACGGCCTTCAGGTCATCGGTGGCCTTCAGCCCCAACAGTCGATGGCTGAGCGATCGGGATGGACAACGGCACGCGCCTTCTTGATCTCGACGCCGCCGACGTTTCGTCTTCCGAACGACTGCTAACCGGACAATATCTACGCTCTGTCACGTTCAGCCACGACAGTCAATGGCTGGCCACCGCAGGTGATTGTGTGCGGCTGTATGCCCTCAATCCTGATGGGAATTCTCCCTCTGCGGTCGTTCTTGACGCTGGTTGGGGCGCGGGACACGCAGTGAACGCCGTTGCGCTAAGCCAAGATTGTCGCTGGCTTGTGTGTGGAGCTTCGGATGGAACCACTCGAGTATGGGACCTCAATTCAATCGATCTCGCCGCGCTGCCCAGCCTGGAGGACGGCGACGGCAGTATTACTCGCGTGTGGCACACCGAGGCGACCGATGACCCGGAGTCGTACTTTGTGTTGCGTGGGCACGAAGACCAGGTCAAGGCTGTGGCGATCACGTCCGACGTCCGACGGCTGATCACCGGTGGTTGGGACGGGAACGCCCGCATCTGGAATCTCGCCTCAGACAGCCCCGACTCGTCTACGATGCTCGCGAGAAGCGGGGGCCGTGTTGCAGATATCGCGTTCAGCCCGAATGGTCGCTGGCTTGCGGCAGGAGGTTGGCAAGCTGCGCGATTGTGGGACCTCACCGCAGACGACCCGACCGCGTCGTCAATGGTTCTTGGAGGCCATCAGGAACTTGTCCGTTCGATCGCATTCAGCGCGGACAATCACTGGCTGGTGACGGCGAGCGGTTATCGGCCCTTTAGTGAACCGAAAGCGGGAAGTGAAGCTCACGTGTGGGACCTGACCGCGCCGGATCCGCGCACGTCGGTGCGAGTTTTTGATGGCCGAATTGGCCCCATTTGGTCCGCGATGATTGGTCCGCATAGCCGTTGGCTGGTCACGGAGACGGCGGATTCGGCGTGTGTCTGGGATCTTGACGCCCCAGACGATCAAACGCCGCGTGTTCTGGGCGGGCATGAAGTCTGCCTAATCACCTATGCGTTCGCACCGGATGGAAACTCGGTGCTTACTGGGTCACAGGGGGGAATCGTGCGTCTCTGGGATTTGACTACCGAAGGACCCATCACGCCCAGAATCTTGTTTGAGCACGAGCACTGGATCATCTCCGTCGACCCGCGTCCCGACAGGCTGCGGGTACTAACTGGCGGATGGCGGCTGCCGACGCACTTCTGGGAACTTGAGCCCAACTCGGGGAAGGTCCTTTCTTCGCGGGCCATGCCCAGGCAAAGCCTGATCTGGCGGCCCTTTCCCTTCAGCTCCGACGGCCGCTGGCTGGCGACAGGTTCAGAAGTCTGGGATTTGACCTCTTCAGATCCTTTTTCCGCGCCCGCACTCACGCACCATCATGACGCCGCAGTTCATGGAAAAGCATTCAGTCCTGACGGAAGTTGGTTTGCGACAAGCGGCGAGGATCACACGCCGCGCGTCTCCCGCTTGTTGGCCGACGACCCGTCGTCGACAACCCTGGTCTTACGAGGTCATGAAAGCGAGGGCGATGCCGTCGCAATCAGCCCCAACAACCGCTGGCTCGTATCTGGAAGCGCCGACGGCGTGGTCCACCTGTGGGATCTAAATGTGGATAAGTTAATAGAGGGTGCTCAGCAGTTGGTCGGTCGTAGACTGACCCGGGCGGAGCGTGAGAAGTATCTGTTAAATCCCGAGGAACCAGAATTGCTGGAGAGTCTTACTCCCAGTCGAGCAGATTCCTTCACGGCACTTTTTGACGGTACCACGTTGGATGGTTGGAAAGTCGAAGGAAACGGTGACTGGCAGGTCGAAGACGGGTGTATCGTTGGAAGACGCGTACCTCAACAGGAGAGGAGTGGTCGGCTCGTGTACATGGACGACGTGTTTGATGATGTCGAGGTATCGGTCGAGTGCCGAATTAACAACCAGGGAAACTCGGGCGTCAACGTTCGCACCCTGTACGCTGAAAGACCGGACAGCTGGATTCTGGGGTACCACGCCCAAATCACCAACATGCCTTACCTTGGGACGCGCACAGGTGGGATCAATGGGCATACTCGGTTCGACGGTCAACTCGTGGAGGCGGACGAATGGTTTACGCTGAACTTTCGAGCGGTCGACAACGAGCTGACCGTATTCGTCAACGGCCAGCCAGTCACACGCTTTGTCGATGAACTTCGGCGCTTCACAAGCGGTCGCATCTCGCTGGAAGCCACGCCTGGGACAACCGTACACTTTCGCAAAGTTGGCGTGCGCAGGTTCGAGTAACGTGGCAGGACGTGGAAACGGTGCGTGGCACGGTTTTGGTGGTCAGTGAGGCAAGACAGGCAAAAGCATGAACACTGCCGTTCTCAAGCTGGGGGAGCCCATGTTGCCCCGGCTGCCATCAAAACCGTGCCAAGCACCGTTCCTTATGTGCGGAAGGACGATATCGCCACGTCGCGAAGGGAGTTGACCGGCCATACAGGGGACGTGGCGCGAGCGAAATTCGGGCCCGGGGGGCGGTGGCTCGTCACGAGCGCCCTGGAAGATACGCTGCGACTCTGGGATCTTGAACCAGCCGACCGTACCGTGGAGCCCATTGTCATCGACAGCCCCGGTTCGGGTGCTAATGGCGTGGCCATTAGTCCCGATGCGCGATGGCTCGCAGTGGCGGCGTGGGGCGATTCCGAGAACGATGATATCATCTCACTGTGGGATTTCCAGAAGTTGACGCGGCGTGAGGAACCACCCCAAAATGCCCTGGTCAGGGAAATGCCCGGCCATCGCTGGACGAATGATTGCGAATTTACTCCCGACAGCAGATACCTGGTGGCGGCGAAGGCCAGCGGACAGGTGGTCTTCGTTGATATGCAGCCCGGTTCCGATTTTCGGGAACGCGAGGTGACGGCATTCACGGAAGGACCGATTCTGGGACTGCAAATCTCTCCCGATTCGAGTTGCGCAGCACTTCGCACCTGGAGCGACAATCGCGTGAGCGTCTTGGCCGTAGTGGAATCAGCTGAGCAGCAATCTGCAAGACACCTGATCGGCCACGGTGCATTTCCGGAAGCAGCGAAGATTGCCGCGAATGTGCCGAAGATGGTGACCTAGCTCGAGATGGCACCGTCAGAATCTGGGACCTCGAGGACCTCGCTGCCAGACCCTTGATCTTGCGACTCGACGGTATCACGGTTGACATCAGTCCCGACGGACGATGGGTCTTGACAGGTGGACCCGACGTAAGGTTGTGGGACCTGGATTTGGACGTCAATTAGCGCGCCCGGCGCCTTGCCGGCCGGACTCTTACCGAAGAGGAGCGTGCACGCTATCGGAATCCATCGAGAGCTTCGAGTCTGCCGTGAGCGGTCTTTCCGTGGTCGGGAAGCTTCCCACGGGAAGCTGCGCAACCGGAATCCTGATGGAATAGCGACTGGCGTCCCTACCAGCAGCCCAGTGCCATGCCACAATTGCTGGTAAGATAAATAGCCTGGGTGGTGCAATTCAGCACCGCTTGCCAGTGACACACTATTGCGACTTTACGACATCTGCCGGATCTGCGCAGCTTGCCGCAACAAGTGGCATGGCTCGGTTGCTGCTGTCCCAGACTACATTGGCGTGACCGCGTGTTCTGGATTTTGCTTTCGGCACTTTGGCCCGACTGGCGTTTGGCGTTGGTGATCGTCAAGCCAGAGACAGTCATGGGATGGCGTTGACGGGGTTGGCGACTCTGTTGGTGCTGGAAATCGAGGTCCCGCAAGCCAGGCCGGCCACCGATCAACGAAGAGATTCGTAAACTGATCCCGCGCATGTCCCAGGAGAACCTGACCTGGGGCGCACCTCGCATCGAGTCAGAACTTCGCATGCTGGGCTACGCTGTGGCCGAAAGGATCGTGGCCAGATACATGATGCGTGCACCCTTGTCGCGAGTGGCACTAGCTTAAGCACCATCGGCACAGTGCCAGCGGCCGATTTTTCGAGAGAAACACAGCCGGGGCCGATGAGCTGTCGCGGGGTGAAGCCCCCACCGTTATGCCCGCTCTTATCGCATGAAGATCCATTGAGGCGAAGTGGAGTTGCGCAAAACCGGTGACCGCCATCATTACAACTCACTCAGGAAGGCTCGCAGAGCAACGAGTAGACGCTCCTTTTGATCGCGACGAACGTTGTGTCGCGCACCAGTGACGTGCACGAGTTTTCCATGTTTGAGCAAACTGGCAACTGCTTCGTTTTGTTTCTTGACATCGTCTTCTGCGTCGGCTTTGAGGATCAGGGTCGGGGCGGTGATCTGCTTGAATAGCTCACTGACGGCCGGTCTGTCTCCGCGATTACGCAAGGCGGTGTCAGGATGATGCCGTCTCTTGGAAGGAGCCCAGTATTCACATTCGGATCGTCCCCAGTGCGGGTTCTTTTTCATGCATTCCGCGACGAGGTCTTCGACGCTCGTGTTGTTCCGTTCGAGGATCTGGGCACGACGCTTTTCCTGTGCCGCCGTGGCATCGGCATTGCCGGCTCCGGATGCGCCCGGATCACCAGCTGGCCGGGGAAGCAGGCGTGGATCCTCGAGAATGATCGTGCGCGGAACGTCGGTGTACTTGGCGGCGAACCAGGCTACCGAACTGCTGCCCATGGAATGCCCCATCAGGATCGGATTCTTGAGTTTGAGTTGTTGGATCAGTCCCGCCAAATCTTTTACCTGGGCGTCCACCGAATCAGACTTCGCAGGTGGGTCGGACAAACCGTGGCCTCGAGCGTCCGCCATGATGATGTCATAGTCTTGCTCAAGTTCCTTGGCGAGATTGGTCCAGCACAGCCCGTCATCCGACGAACCGTGGGCCATCAACAATACGGGCTGGTCACCCAATTCCATTCCTCCATGTAAACTGGGTCTCCTTTTTGATTGGCGTAGACGCAGTTGAAGAGCAGGTCGATGGGCCTGCCGGCAGCTTCCCGAAAAGTCTTTTTGTATAAGGCGAATGTCTCCAGTCGAAACGCCAACCATTCGGCCGATTGTTTGTCTAAGTCGTATCGGCTGTCGTTGGGGTTTCCCTTGTAAGCAACTTCATCGCCCGTGCATCCCGATTTCACCTGAACAAAAGCGATGAAGTCTTGTTTCTCCTTGGGATAGCTGGGGATATGCTTCCCCAATTCCATGATGACGCGTTCGTAATAGGATTTGTAGGCAGGGGCGAGGTAGTAGGGGTAGTGTTGCCATTTGCCTTCGTGTTTTGTGTCGTCAGTAAACACCTTGGGGACCCCGTGCTCGTAGATCCAGTCCGGCGATTCGGGACCAGCCCCCAATGAAACGTACATGAAATATTTGTTTTGGAAGGCTACTTCAACCGCTTGATCCAACTCACTCCAGTCAAAGACGCCCGGCTGTTTTTCCACATCAGCCCAACGCTTATTGAACGTCAATCCCTTCAGGAATGGATACTCTTCGGGATTGAAGGTGAAACCACGATCCCACACCCCAAAGGAGTCTGCAGGTGGTCCGGCGTTCACAGCGGATATCGAGCACGTGCATATCATGCTGCTCAAGACTAGTATTCCGGCGAGCTCGCTGGAAAAACGCTGGATGGAAGTCAAGATGGTATTGTTTCTTTCTTGGTGCTTCTCCGATGGCATAGTTCGTTTATTCATGTTTGAGGATCTCGGATCTCGGTCAGGCGGCAGAGGGTTTGGTCGTTTCTGGAGCAGACTCAGAGGAAGTGATTGTAACAGGCGATTGCCTCTAAGACGAATCATGTTGCGTACTCCGATTGATTGCTCAGCCGATGCCTGCCCCGCAAGCCCAGAAAACAATGTGCGTCTGTTCATATTCAGTGTTCCGATCAGTTCGTTCGATGCTTATTTCCTGGCCACGCGGGCACCATTGCATGCAACCGCACGGTCATTTCCCGTTTCTACGCTTTGAATTTCGGATCGTCCGCCAGGTTGGTCCATTCACGTGGATCCGTGCGGTGGTCGTAGAGTTCTTCCGCACCGTTACGGTAGCGAATGTTACGCCAGTTAACTGTGCGGAGGGACCAGTTCTGGTTGACAACATCCCAGGCCTGCTCTTTGGAAAACCCCTGTTTGGTGGCTTGCTGACCGACGAAAATCATTGACAGTGCGGCATCGGGGCCGCCCCACCTCCCGTCCTCCGGGTCTGTGAGAAACGGACGAATGCCGTGCCCGTCGAGTCTGGCTCCCTTTTTGTTTTTCCGCATATCACCTTCAAGTCCACAAAGGTCGACGAGCGTGGGATACAAGTCGATCAGTGAAAGCGGCTGCTGGCAGACACCTCCTGCTTTGGCGACGCCTGGGCGCTCGGATGATAAACGGGACGCGCGTGCTTTCTTCCCAGGGCGAGTTCTCGAAAAGATAGTCCTTTTGTCCCATATTCCAGCCGTGGTCGCTGGTGACGACAACGATCGTGTTTTCGCGAATGGACCGCGATTGGCTGTTGTCGATGGCGTCGACAACCTGGCCAAAACAATCGTCAACTGCGGGTCGCGCAGGCCAGGAGTTTTTCTGACCGTGAATGATTATCAGTTCGCCTGGAAGCCGATGATCCTGAACCGCGTCAAGGACGCACCGGATCCGCAGTGCGTTTCGGTGACGGACTGGGCCAAGGCGGTTCTGAAGGGAAGAGGCTGAAAGGCCTCACGCCGTTGCAGGTGGCGGACAACCTGGACACCTATGCTTTGACAGCCGTGGTCGTGCTTCCGGGGTTGCGAGAGCAGGCGGGAGGCAACGTGGAACTCAGGGAGTCGCTGCGCCAGAAGATCGAGCAGTGCCAGGACGTGGAAGCACTCCGCGCTCTGCACAAGCAAGCATTGACGCCGGATCGCCGGACAAGATTCAGTACTGAGGTACAGAAATCAGACACCTCGCAGTCCAGTCGAAGGCAAGAGTGCGAGAGGACCCAGGTGTATCGATGACTCGGACGCCAAGAACGCAGCAGTCGTCCGGATTGAGTGTTGCCGCGTGTCCGACACCACAAGCGACGGATTAGTGCCTTGTCAACTCTGAGAACTTGGGTGCAGCGTTGTTCTCAACGGTGTTGAAATGAGTTACCTTTGCAGCGTGACCGACGTGGACGTCCGTCGTACACTTGTCGCGGTAGTCGTGCCAGCGTGGTCGTGCTGTCGCAGTATCTGGTTTGCCGTTGGATTCGATCCTGGCTTAATTCAACGATCTTGGTACTGGCCCCGTGCTTCCCAATAACTCCATCCGACCTTCTCGCAGCCCATTGTCGGAGAGGAGATAACGTACGTCGCACGATCGAATTCGGCCACGGCAACAAGACTCAACACAAGAAACGAGGTGCTCCATTGGCAGACACACAGCCGAACGACCGATACCTTGCCATCAAGGTCGTGATGATGCCCCGTGACACGAATCCTCACGGGACGATCTTCGGCGGCGTAACGCTGAGCTACATCGACCAGGCTGGCGCGGTCGGAGCACAACATGAGATCCGGCGGGCCGGATGGCCTGATCAGCCAATTGTCTCGGTGGCCATAAAGGGTGTCGAGTTCCACCTTCCCGTGTTCGTAGGAGATGTTGTGAGTTTCTGGACGAGGCTGGTGAAAGTGGGGCGCACATCGATCACGATGCATGTGGATGTGCAATCCGACCGGCGTGGAGAAATCGTACAAGTTACTGAGGCAGAAGTCACTTACGTGGCGGTAGACCTGAGCGACGACCGACGCCGCCCTGTGCCCGTACGGGGTACCTCCACGCAATAGCCCTCGCAAGGTCAGTCAAAAGTCAGGTCAGTCAAAAGTCGTTGGCACCGATCACCGTCTGGCGGATATCCGCGGATTGAGGGTCCCCTGGGGCCGATCCTCGCCTGGTTGCCCCCCCCATCCAGCACACCCACAATGGTCGGTGGCTCCCGTACGCCAGTCGCTGGGAGCGCCGCGCATCACCACGCCCGGCGCTTTTGTGCTGCCCGAGTTTTTTCAGTGGGATCACTTTCGACAACGAGTGGGGGCACAATGACAGAAATGGCATCGGAGAGGCATGCTGGTCGCCTTACTGGCACTCACGGCCAGCGCCGTTGGGGCCTCATTGGGGCATGCCTTCGCGATCGGGAAAGAAATCTGAGTGGGTGCGTTGCCCTTGTTCTCGTGGCGACAATTTCTAAAATGTCGGTGCGCACCCCCCGGGAAGATTGACTCTCCGGGCCGCTGCTGCCCGTCCGCCGCAAACGGCGGCATAGGCGAGTCGGCATGAGTCGCGACCTTTCCGGTGCAAGTGCGAAATGCTCTTCGGGTCAGGAGAGCCTGAATAGACCGCTCGATCTACATGCCCGCGGCACGGTTGGTTGGGCTCACGGCGCCACGCTATGAAACACTCGAAATTGCGTCGGCAGATTGCTTGGGAAGCCGCGTGTCTGATGTACCACCGACAGGAATCGGAGTATTTTCGCGCCAAGCAGAAGGCGGGCCGGCGGATCTGTCGGGGCTGGGTCAAGCCGGCGGATCTGCCGAGCAATGCGGAAATTCGCGATGAGATTCAGGCCCTCGCGCGGCTCTATGAAGGGGATCATCGCACTCAGAACATGCGTGAGATGCGATTGGAAGCGCTGCGACTGATGCGTGTCTTGCGGCGATTTCGACCACGCCTGATTGGAAGCGTACTGACCGGGCACGTCCGCCAAGGGTCGGATATCGACCTGCATGTTTTTTCCAACAGCGTCGAAGCGGTGACCCTGACACTGGACGAAGAAGGGGTCGTGTATGACGTCGAACGAAAACGGGTTCGCAAGCATGGCGAAGAGCGTATTTTCACCCATATCCACGTCACGGACCGGTATCCGTTCGAACTGACCGTCTACCCGGCGGACAAGGCACACTACGTCTTCAAGAGCTCGATTACTGGCAAAGCTATCGAACGGGCCACGATCGCCCAACTGGAGTTCTTGATGCGCCAGGAGTATCCGCAAATCGAACTCGACACCGCCCTGGCGGAAATCGAAGAGAAAGTCGATCGTTTTCAGGTTTACGAAGCTCTTCTGCTGCCACTGGAGCAGGTCAAAGAAAGTCCGAAATACCACCCTGAGGGCGATGCCTTATACCACAGTCTGCAGGTCTTTGAGCTGGCACGAGATGAACTGCCATACGACGAGGAGTTTCTTGCTGGCGGCGCTGCTCCATGATGTGGGCAAGGCGATCGATCGAGAAGATCACGTGGCGGCCGGTCTCGACGCGCTCGATGACTTCGTGACCCAGCGCACAGCCTGGTTGATCGAACATCATATGCTGGCCCACAAAATTCTCGACGGCACACTCGGCGTCCGCGCGCGGCGGCGGCTACAACAGTCCGAAAGCTACCAGGAATTGCGGCTGTTGGCCGAGTGCGACCGGGACGGCCGGCAGGTCGGTGTGGCGGTCTGTGAACTTGATGAAGCGATCGATTACGTCCGCGAACTGGCTCACACGTTCGGTTAGCGTTTCGCAGGCCGAAGCCGTTGAATTGCCCCCGGATACACCTGCATTGTCAACCTGTAACGACTGTCCCATGTGCTCCATGTCTGCCGAGCAATTGGTTACGGTGAGCTGTGCCGAACATGCCGGAAAGTGTGGTCTTGCGATGCGTACAAGCTGTATCCTCTGCAATCATTGCTCATCGCGTGATGGTTTAAACAGTCATTTCATTTGTCGCCGAAATACCTGTGCTTCGCACTACAACGTTTCTTCGGCGGATGCGGCCCCGCCTGGTGCAGATTGAGGCGTTTCGCTCGATTCTCCGCTGCTATTCGCAAGGATCGAGCCGATAGAAGCAGCAGTGACAAGTGTCACGCCCGCGAGTGTTATGCTCGTGGGTGGCGTGATGAGGGGTGATCCGAAAGGGCGGTTGTCCACACGGGCGACCGACAATGACGGGGGAACGGATGATCCCCACCTGGCAGTCGTGACTCTTGGTTCGGGACCAGCGAGATTCCGCCAGTACTCGGCTGACCAGTGAGTGCGCCACCAGACACGGTAAATGCCATCTTGTCTTTGGAAGTTTGACACGGCTCCAAGTGGCCTGGGACACCGAGTTGACGATAGGTTTACGACGTTCCCATGGCGGAGATCTCTCGATGAAACAACGGGCCTTGTTCTTGATGCTCGCGGCTCTGTTGGCCGTCCACACTGGCTGCCGCTCGTCACGAAATTGCTGCTGCTATCGATCGTGCTGTCCTTCACATGAGTATGAGGCGGCACCTGAGATGGCAAAGCCAACGTACGAGACCTCACGACGACCAACATTTGGAAGCCTTAAAGACATACAAGGCTACGGGGAACTGTTTGATCTTGACGCGGATCTTCCGCCGATCCCGGTGGATGACCTGGAAGTCTGATGGCAATGTGTACGCGGAAGTTGCCTGACGACGCACGGCGATAGTTGCGGATATTGCCCTGTCTCCCCATGCCGACGACTGCGAGGACGTGCCTGCCTCGCGGTCGTCGGCTTCACGGTCGAGACGCGCTGAGTGTCCGAAACGACGACTCGGCAGACATTCGCTCCGGCCACGGCCAAGCCTCTGGGCCGTGGAGACTCTCAAGTTGGCGGTCGCCTTTCCGCGACGAACACGCTGGTTCGATCTATCTGGCAACCGTACCACTTATATTACGGCGAACTACGGCATATTCTTGCCAGCGGAGCCCCACCGAGACGCGAAGCTGTTGGTTCGTCTGAAAATTGTCGAGGTGGCCTCGACGGCGAAATTGACCTTTTTCGACAGATCGACACCGCCACGCCCTCGTGGCCTGGTGGTGGCCGAGCATCAACGAATCATGCCCCCACCCGATCTGAGAGTCAGAGGAAGTAATCATGCGAAAGATTCTGTTTGGCGACCAGCAGTTCGAGGCAGCGGGACACGAGAATCCGCTGAACCCAGGTGTCTGGAAGAAAGTGCTGTTTCGACGAGACGACTTGCAGCCGGGCCGCATCCAGATGGTCAACTGGGCCAAGCTACCCGCGGGCAACACGTTCGCCGCGCACTACCACCAGGATATGCAAGAGATCTTTGTCGTGCTGACAGGCACGACTCGCATTCGCGTGGGAGACGAGGAGCTGGAGATGCGGTGCGGCGACGCTGTTTTGATCGATCCGGGCGAAGTGCATCAAATGTGGAACCACGCTGATGAGGACGTCCACTACCTCGCCATCGGCATTGCCGGCGGCCCCGATGGTCAGACGGTGCTCGCTCAGCAGTGATCAGGCGAAAACCGACGCGGGCGACAAGCCTGCAGGTCAACCGCGTTCGCGCTTAACGAGGTTGTTGGCGAAACGTATCCGGCGAGAGCCCCAGAACGCGTTTGAAAGTTCGTGAGAAATGAAAAGGATCGCTGAACCCGAGGCGTGCTGCGATCTGTTTCACCAGCAGATCGGTCACCTGAAGCTGCTCGGCCGCCAAATGCATCTTGCGACGCATGAGGAACTGATGTGGCGTCTGGTGATCGTAACGACGGAATAAGCGACATAGGTATGCCCGGTCAACCAGACACTCGCGAGCGACTTGATCCAGCGACATGAGACGGTTGCAGTGGTCGAGGATGTACTGTCGGCAGCGCTGGTAGGTCGCCAGGGCGGGAGTCCGTCCGGCGCTGCCTGGAACGCGCGACTCAGCGATCTTCAAGACCAGATACCGGAGCAACGCAGCGCACAACTCGGTGGCGAAACCGGTGCCTCGGCAGCCGTCTCGAACCAGCGCGTCAAACGTGGCTTCGATCTCCCCCAGCGCCGACACGTGCGTGGACACGCCGGGAGCCAGTTCATGCTGCTGAAGCATCCGCAGCGCTTGCGAACCGGCGAAGTCCACGAAGTACTTGACTAGCGGATCGCTCCGATCGGTGGCGATATCCTGCCGGACGTGCGGTCCATAGACAAAGACAGACCCGGGGAGTAACCGGTGAGTGCCTCCATCGAGCGCGAGGGTGCCGGTACCACCAGCCACGTACTCGATCGAGTAGTAAGGAAACGTCCCACGGTGGATTTCGTAGTCCGGCGCACTCTGTTCACAGCCCCCACAGACGACCGCCAGTGCTTGCGTGCTGGGTGGAGCCAGGTCGAGGTAGAACCGTCGCGCCTCGGTCACCTGAGCCGAAAAGAACTCGGGAGGCGCGGCCCGCCGCTCATCAGGATCCATGACACCCGCCAAACACGTTACCCGCCAGAAAGGAAAACAAAATTATCCATGCACATGTCAATAATGACCATTCTGATTCTTTATAACATCGACTATTATGCAAACAACACGAATATCAGCAAGGCAAATTTTGGCATGTTGTGAGAGCCTACCCTTCAGAAACTCCTCGGTCAGAGGCGAGCAGCCGTGCCGCGGGGAATCTCGGGCGGCCAGCCGCTTCGGCGCTGGAAATGGGCCCACCGGCGCTGCGGATCCCTCCAGGCCAGGCCCAGGACGGGAGGCGACGCGAGGGGAGGGGAGACCGGCGGCCAGGCGTGTATCCCAATTGAATTGTTTCTTTCCACAGGAGCATGAACCATGCAAGCGAAAAGTGGCGGCCAACCGCACAAAGACGATCTGATCGTGATTGGAGGGGCCGGGGGGTTCATCGCCGGAGCGCTGGTCAAGTACTTCCGGCAGCAAGGGTTCACGCGGATTCGAGCCGTTGACAAGAAACCGCTTGCCGATGTGGTATCAGCGCCTGCCGGGCGTGGAAAATCTGTGTTTGGACTTGAGCGATGAGGAAAACTGCCGGCGGGTCTGTGAGGATGCGGTCGAAGTCTACAACCTGGCGGCCGACATGGGCGGCATGGGTTTTATTGAAAGATTCCGCATCGAGTGTCTGAGAAGTATCCTGATCAACACGCACATGGTAGAAGCGGCATACAATGCGGGTGCGCAACGCTATTTTTTCTCGTCATCTGCTTGTGCCTACAACACGGATCTGCAGAAGAACCCGGAAGTGCAGGCGCTCAAAGAATCTGACGCTTATCCGGCGATGGCCGAACGCGGGTACGGCTGGGAGAAGCTGATGTCGGAGATGTTTTGCCAGGAATATTGGCATGAACGAGGCATGAAAACCTCGATCGCTCGGTTCCACAATGTCTATGGGCCCTTCGGCACCTGGGACGGCGGACGCGAGAAGGCGCCGGCCGCGATCTGTCGCAAAGTTATCGAGGCCAAAGATCAGGGAACCAAGACGATCGACATTTGGGGTAACGGCCATCAGACACGCAGCTTCATGTACATCGATGATTGTACCAAGGGAATCGACATGATTATGCATTGCGAGGAGCTGATTGCCACGCCCATCAATCTCGGTTCCAGTGAATTGGTCTCTGTCAATGACCTGGTGACGCTGGCTGAGGATATTGGCGGTACGCAACTCGAGCGGATCCACCTGTTGGATGCTCCGCAGGGAGTCGCCGGTCGTAACAGCGACAACACGATGATCAAGCGGATTCTGAGCTGGGAACCGGACACGCCGCTGCGCATCGGGTTGGAAAAAACGTACGCCTGGATTGAGCAGCAGTATCGAGACCGCAAGGCGGGCAAGCGGACGGTCAGTTGAGTGTGCCAGGAAACAGCCGTCCGATGCTGCGGATCTCGGTGGCACGATACGCGTTCCGCTTTCCTGGAGACAATCAAGATGCCTTCCGATGCTGGCCCACGCTTGACCGAGGTGATTGGTGATTTTCCCTACCGCATGGCGTTGGCGGGGGGCTGGATCGACCAGCCCTTTGTTTCGCGTTTCAATCCCGATGCAAGTGGTTCGATGGTTGTCGTGGGGCTCGAGCCCGCCAGTTGGTACATGCAGCGAGCGGGCATGGCGACTGGTACGCGGCAGGTGGCTCTCGAAATGTGGGGCCGATTGCCCGACCACGATCCCGCGCAGCTGGTCCGCGAACTCTACGACCAGGAGAATCAGGACCGGACTGAACCCTCGGGATCGCAGGACATGATCGGGCTGATCTATCCGGGTGTCAATCGATTGGATTTTGACATTCAATACGAGGGCGGGATCTTTCCCCGGCACATCGAATCCAATCGCGACCCGCAGGTGGCGGCCTGGCTGCAGGAGGTGATGTACATGGTGCCGATCGCTCAACGTCCGGCTGGATACAATCCGTTGGGAGTCAAGCGTCTTGATCCAGAATGGATCCAGCGGCTGGGGCAGACGGGACGAGATTGCTACGACGCGATTCTGAACCGCGACACCGGGCGGCTCGGAGCCTCGATGAATGATTGCATGCAGTGCTGGGAGAAGATCCTGCCCCACACCGTGCGGCATCCGACCATCCAGGTCGATCTGCTGGGGATTCTAAAGTACTATCAGGCCCGATCTGCTGGGGCCATGTATTCCGGGTGCGGCGGAGGGTATTTGTATGTTGTCTCCGAACAGCCGGTACCGGGCGGATTTCGTCCCACGATTCGCACGCGGCCATGAGTGCTGCTTTCAATTCCGCCATCTTTCCGTTTTCGAATTGTGAGTTTTGGTTGCCGCATGGTTCAACAACAGCCGTGGGCCTTAGCAGAGGAGCGTATCATCCGTGAAACCGGCAATCTTGATTGGGACCTTCGACAAAATCCTACCGCGTGATATGCGGGTGCTGCAGGTGGCAGCTGCTTGGGGGCCGCTTCACGTGTTGCTCTGGTCCGACGCGGCAATTGAGAGGATTCACGGTCGAGCGCCCGACATGTCCGGAGTCCGAACGTCAATACATGCTCGACGCGGTCCGCTACGTGGCGAAGGTGACCGTGCGTGACTGCGTGGACCCGGCGAACCTGCTACCGCGCGGGTTCGACACGCCCGGTGGGGCCTGGGTGGTTGAGCCGCAGGCGGACGCTCCCCAAAACGCCGCCTGGTGCCGCGAACGGGCGATGCACTATCAAGTGATCTCCGAGGACACACTGCAAGATTTTCCCGACCCGACACCTTCGCCCGCCGTGGGAACGTCGCAGCGCAGCAAGGTCGTCGTCACGGGATGTTACGATTGGTTCCATTCGGGCCACGTGCGATTCTTCGAAGAAGTATCACAGTTGGGGGAGCTGTACGTTGTCGTGGGGCACGATGCAAATATCAGACTACTCAAAGGCGACAGGCATCCCTTGTTCTCCGAGGCTGAGCGGCGATACTGCGCGGGTTCGATCAAATATGTGCATCAAGCCCGCATCTCTTCCGGGCACGGCTGGCTTGATGCTGAACCGGAGATCGAGCGGATCAAGCCCGACATCTACGCGGTCAACGAAGATGGGGATCGACCCGAGAAACGGGCCTATTGTGCCGCGCACGGCATGGAGTACCGAGTGCTGAAACGGACTCCCAAAGAAGGGCTGCCAAGACGGCAAAGCACGGACCTGAGAGGTTTTTGAAGCGGCTCGTCCGGTCAACCGCCGCGCCGCGTGCTACTTCTTTTGGTGTTTGTAGACAAACCGTGCTGTCGAATCCTGCGGCCTTCGATGTCGCGTCCGGCGATTCATTTCACACAACACGCAGGGCCAATCAACGCAGAGAGCACCGCATTCAGTGCAACGACGTGGTCTCGGCAAACGTTCCAGCACGACGATCGGTGGCCGACTAATGGCGCCTTCCCAAATTTTGCGGACGGTCGGTTCGGATACTCCCGCGCGCTGAGCAGCCTCGGGGAAGCTGATGCCAGGGTTCTCGACCAACACTTCAACCACGGCATCGTAGCGTCGGACGTCAATTGGTTGCGGGGTCATCTTCATGGTTCACTTTGCTCCGGCCGCCTCTGACACCTCTTCTGGGCGGGCTCTACGTTAGCGATTGTCCGTCACCTGCTGGGCGTTGGTGAAGACGCTTGTCGGCCTGTTTCTTCCACAAAATCGGCCGCCATGGAGTTGTATTCGCCGCTACTTGTCTGACAAGTGTCTGGGGCCGTGCCGCGCGGGTCGTGGAAGCGTGCCGAGCGAAAAGAAGCTGCCCGACCGCACAATCACCTGTCCGGCGCCGAACCGCAGACTACGGAGAATACGAGTCTTGTCGCGAAGCGGTTCGTGAAATCTGGACTTCGCCACCCGTTTACCGAGCCTCCGTCATCCCCGCAACACGGCGCTCCAACACCCCCCGGTCCGACCGCCAATCGCCGGCAATCCCAGCAGATCCGGATTCGCAAGTTTATGATGGCTCTCGGGGAGAAACGTCAGGAGTCCGGCGAGCGAGATACGCCGGTGCCCGCCAAAAAGAACCTAAATCACAGATGGCCGTAGGAACGTGTTGACCGCCTTGCGGATTGGCCGAAGAGTCTCTCTTCCCCATAATGGGGGATTCCGTTTGGTCGAGTCTTTCTCTGCCCTACGTTTGGCGAGGAAGTGGTGGAAGCGAAACGGATTACGATTTGCGTCACGCTGCGTTGAAAGCCCGTGAAGAAAGGCCGGGAAAGAGCCCACGCAATCACGATACGAAGGCGCCGCAGCATCGCTGTGCCGCCCACTGGAGGCAATTCCGAATCCCGCTTAACAGTAGCCTCGAATGTGAGATTCGCCGTACCGAGTTCGACCGTAACGACCAAATGAGCGCGGCGGCATCGAGTCCTACCGCGACTTGTCAACGCTGTTGTTCAGTCTATTACGTAACAGGACCCAATCTCAGTTGCTCGATGGGTTCGCGGTCGTCAGTAGGGCCCTGCAAGGCTCCTGCGATTAGATCGCATCGCTTGGACTACTGGGCAGGGCGATTTTTCGAGGCCATTCCGCTACACTTCCAAAGCGGCAGGCGAAGCGCTTCGAGGTTGTGGACGCGGCGCCCCGTCTTTTGGAGGAACGTGTTTACCCCTTGGAGCGACGAGCGGTTATGACACTCCCTGAGGATCGGCGAAACAATAACTGGCAGATTTTCTAGTGCCCCTCACCTTTGTCCTCTCCCCCGCTATTCGCTTCGCGGCGGGGGAGAAGAGACAGTACGACAGTTATTGCTTCGTCGCTCCTTGAGGGTCGACTAATTTGCAGGTGAAGGCATGATTCCCGGACGAACGGATTACGAATGCGTGGTGATTGGCGGTGGCCCAGCCGGTTCAACGGTGGCGACGCTCCTCGCGGAGGCGGGCCACGACACGCTGCTGGTCGAGCGTTCGGTCATGCCCCGTTTCCACGTGGGCGAGTCCCTCATGCCGGAAACTTACTGGACTTTTTCCCGGTTGGGCGTTCTGGATCGGTTGAGGCAGAGCGATTTTGTCCGCAAAGTCGGTGTACAGTTCGTTGGTGATTCGGGCAAGCAGTCGCAACCGTTTCACTTCATGACGCACGATCCGCGTGAATGCTCTCAGACGTGGCATGTGGAACGGGCGGCCTTTGACCAATTGTTGTTTGAAAACGCTGCGGAGAAGGGTGCGGAGTGTTTGACGGGGACGAAGGTTGTTGACGTCCAATTGTCCGAAGAGACGTCGCCGATGGTGGTGTTGCAGCAGACAGGAGAATCGGTTCGGCGACAGCGTATCTCGACGCGTGTGGTGGTGGACGCTTCGGGTCAGCAGGCCGTGATTGCGAACCGACTGGGGCTGCGGGTGATGAATCCGCGGCTTCGGAAAGCCGCGATTTGGGGCCATTTTCAGGGTGCGGAGCGCACGGGGCCCGAATCGGCCGAACTGACGACGATTCTGCACGCGGCTGGGAAGCGGGCCTGGTTTTGGTACATTCCTCTGTCCGGCAATAAGGTCAGCGTGGGGTTGGTTGGCGACGCGGACTATCTCCTGAAGGGCGAAAACAAGCCTGGCCAGACGTTCGACCAGCATGTGGCAGGCAGCGAAGTGATGTCCCAACGCCTGGTGGCGGCCACGCTGGTGGAGGGACTGCACGTTTCCAAGGAATTCTCCTACACGACGACCCAGCATGCCGGAAACGGATGGGTGCTGGTCGGCGACGCGTATGGTTTCATAGACCCGGTCTATTCCACCGGTGTTCTGCTGGCACTGCGATCGGGTGAGTTGGCGGCCGACTGCATCAGCGAAGGTCTGGCAAGCAACAATCTTTCTGCCGCTCAACTCAGCAAATGGGTGCCGGCATATGAGGAAGCAGTAGGTCGTTTTCGCAAGCTGGTTCACGCCTTTTACTCGGACCAGTTCAGTTTCGCCCGATTTCTGCGGCAACACCCGACATATCAAGGCAAACTGACCGATCTCTTGATCGGTCGGGCGTGGGATGAAGAGATTGACGACCTGGTTGGCGATCTGGAGACGGCTCTCGCCGCCGCCAACACCGAAATGGGCTGAGCGTCTGGGCTGATCCCGGCCCACGATTCTGGCGTCATCCCCAGTCCGAAGAATTCACGTAGGGTGGCGCAAGCTCGCGCACAGTGTTGGTGGGTCTGCACAAGTCGATCAGCCCACCAGCAGCACGAGAACTTGCCCGGCCAGGCCAAGCGGGGCCGTTCGAGCGGCTTCGCTATCCGTAGCGGCTGTGTCGCTCATCCATACGGGGCGGCGATCTCCCGATCGCGCCGTGGCAACAACCATGCAAGACGATGCGGCGCGCATGGTGTGAACGATGTGAAGTTGTGATAGATTACATCGTGTTGTGTCGCTCGAGCAATCCGCCCGGGAAAACGCCAGACACGTTCTTTGACCGCGCAACAGGAAACAAGAAAAATGAGTCAGCAACCTCATGCCTCGCGTCGTGATTTCCTCCACCACTGCGTGGCAACCGGTGCAGCCGTCACACTACCCTGGATCATTCCGGCACACGCCGTGGGAAGGGATGACACGGTCGCCCCAAGCGACAAAATTACCCTGGGCGTCATCGGAATCGGTCCTGCGCTGCACTTATGACTTGAAAGCCATGCTCGGGTTGCCCGATGTCCAGTGCGTGGCCATCGCCGATGTGCAGGCGAGCCGCCGCGATGCCGGGAAGAAACTGGTGGACGACCACTATGGTAACCGGGATTGTCTTCTGTATCGCGATTTTCGCGAGTTGCTCGCGCGAGAGGATATCGATGCGGTACTGATCGCCACGGGCGACCGCTGGCACGCTTCCGCGTCCATCATGGCGGCGAAAGCCGGAAAGGATGTCTATAGCGAGAAGCCCTGTGGATTGACGATCGCCTACTGCCAGGAACTCGCTGACACGATGCAAAGCACGGGTCGTGTATTTCAGGCTGGAACCCAACGACGTAGCGTCCCCAACTTCCAGCAGGCCGTACAGCTTGCCCACAGCGGAAAGCTGGGCAAGATCCACACGCTGTATGCCTCCGTCTACACGCCGGCTATCGAGACAACCTGGTTGCCAGCCGAACCGACACCTTCGCGCGATGTCGTCGATTGGAATCTCTGGCTTGGACCGGCACCCTGGAGGCTCTACAACAGCCAATACGTTGCCGGCCGATGGCGCGGATACTATGACTTCGATTCGGGCGCGAAACTGCTGGATTGGGGGGCGCACACGGTTGATCTCTGCCAGTGGGCCAACCAATCAGACGACACGATGCCCCTAGAATTCGAGCCGACAAAGAACAGTGTTACCGCGCACTATGCCAACGGGGTCAAGCTGGTACTGGATTTCCTCGAAACCCCGTTTGGAGAACGACCGGGTTGGATCCAGCACTTGGGAACCTGTCCTGTTCGCTTTGTGGGAGATGAAGGTTGGGTGGAAACTGGAGACAGCGGTGAGATTGAAGTCCATCCCGCCTCACTCAGAAGTGAGCTCGAGCAACAGGCCGGGAAAACAGTTGGCCTCGACGTATCGGCTCACTCCCGCAACTTTTTCGACTGTGTCAAGTCGCGTGGTGTCACGGCTGCCAACCCAACCGTGATGCGGCACTCGCATATCGCCTGTCACACGGCCGCTCTAGCGTGGATGCTCAATCGCAAACTGAAGCTCGATCCCGCCAAGGAAGCGTTCATCGGTGACGATGAAGCAAATGGGTTGCGTTCGCGTCCAGCCCGCGACCCGTGGACGGTGTAAACGAGTGTGGCCCCCCGGGGCGGGAGAAAAATAGCCGCCGAGGGATGTGCGCAACGTCCGTGTTTGATCGCAGACGTTCGATTGCTTATACAGTGCCATTTTGCAGCGATGGAGATGCCTGAGTCGTGTCTCCGTAACTGACCCTCGCCACGGGCTGGTCCAGGTCGTGCCACGTTTGCTGACTATTATGACCGGCAGGAAGGAAACTCGTGGGTGGCCGAGATCGACGGTATTTTTTGAACGCCCTACCACCGGGACCAGCCCGGTGGCGATAAAGCCCGTGCTAATAAGGCCTTAACGTGATCTCAAAAGTCGAAGTGGCGGAGTTGGCTGAGGATGACGACTTAGAGTGCTGTTCACAAAAGGCGTGAACGGTGGAAAAGCATCGGCCACGGACGGCAGCCGCATGAAAAAAAGCCGGCGGAGCTGTGTAGCACCGCCGGCGGTTGAATCTCAGAGATGCGCAGTTGCTTCGTTTTACCGTCTTTGCATGGCGAAGTAAGCCCGATCCAGGCTTCGACGAAGCGTCCACGATCGCTCCGTGGGGCAATGCGTCTGCCCGGCCTGGTGTAGAGCGGTGGTGAGTGTCGCCGTGACAGTCGGCGGCATCTGTTCACCGTACGCAACCATTTTCCGGGCCGTCTCGGTATACAGGCTGGCGCAGCGCTCGTGATGGCCGGCATTGAATAATCTCGACCCGCGAGCGACTGCATGCTCAATCATCTGTCGCGCTTCCGCCGCACTGACCTGCTCTTTCGCCGGCGGCAAGAGCACGCTGTCGATCACGTGAATCACGCCGTTCGAAGCGTCAATGTCAGTGGACAGAAGTTTCGCGTCGTTCACGCGAGCCTCACCATTAATCACCTCGATCGTCACGTTCTGCCCCTGCAGCGTTTTCGCCGACTTGGCCTTGACTGCCGCGTCCGAATAGACCCGACCCGGCACTACGTGGTACGTCAGAATGCTGACGAGCTTCTCCCGCGATTCCGGCTTCAACAAAGATTCAACCGTTCCGGCTGGAAGCTTCGCGAAAGCGTCGTCCGTCGGGGCGAAGACCGTGATCGGACCCTCTCCGCTGAGCGCCTCGACCAATCCGCCGGCTTTCGCCGCAGGCTAGCAGAGTGCTGAAAGTGCCAGCGTTCCTGGCGGTGGTGGGGATATCGTCAGCTGCGGGAAGCATCACACTGTCGATGACGTGGATGATGCCGTTCGAGCAAGCGATGTCCGCTTTCACGACTTTCGCCTGGTCTATCATGACGTCGCTGCCATCTAATTTGATATCCGCTCGTTGGCCATTAAGCGTGACGGCTCCGCTGAGCGCCACGACTTTGCTCGCAGGAACCTCACCCTTCACAACGTGATAGGTAAGAATAGCGATTAGTGCCTGCTTCTTTTCCGGTGCCAGAAGGCCTTCGACCGTACCCTGCGGAAGCTTCGCGAATGCTTCGTCGGAGGGGGCGAAGACGGTGAAAGGCCCTTCACCTTTCAAGGCATCCACGAGCCCAGCCGCCTTGACGGCGGCGACCAACGTGTCGAAGGACCCGGCGGCCACTGCCGTGTCTACGATATCCTTCCCGTCCGCGGCGGAGGTCACGCTCTGCGTGCTAGTCACGGACAGCACGATCACAACACCAAACAACATTCTTCGCATTGATTTCCTCATTCCGAAACTCCAAACTCTTAAAAGGATATGTGTACCCAACACTGCTAGATCTCACGTAGGCCGGCAAGACGCAGATCGCCGGCTTTGCCCAACATTTCGAACGGCCGTTTCGTAATCAACCATCTCCGGCAATGTAGTTACCATCAGGAGCCTGCCAAGTCATTAATTCGTTCAAAACGTTCATGTAGAGAGCCGGTGTAAAGATAGGTCAAATGGGAAGCCATTAGAGACGAAAAACAGCTCTTATGAGTAAATTGAAGACACCATGAAGAGGTGTACTTGGCTCCGTTCCTAGGGCGGCTGCGCCGGGGCGTCGCGTGGTGGACTAGTGCTTTATCAGGCTTAAAAGTTGGGGTTGGGCCGAGACGAATGCACGACACCGCGTCCGCGCGGTGCCGTACGCCGTTAAGACCAAAGCTTCATCCCTATGTTTAGAGCTGACAAAGCACGAGTCGCGCAATGTGGTGCTCCACGTCCCGCGCAGCGAATGCTGGATGGATCCTGCCTGGACAACCCACCTGGGTATTGGTATCCAGAGCGAAGATCGAGCGTCAACGAAAGCCGACGTGTGCCTCGGCTAGACGCTCAAGCAGGAGCTTGGCAGAGAGGGAGCGGTTTGTCCCTTCGGAACAGTCGCGCGGCGACTCGTTCGGTCCATGCACGGTCACCTGGCCCAGACATGTCGTATCCGCGTTCGCGTTAGGTGGCCGCAAACCGCGGACAAATTGACCGCTAAAGTCCCCGCCCACCGTGCCAGCCTCCCTAGGGTCCCCCAGGAACTTGCTCGACGCGTGCCGGCAGGCCCACGGTGATTCCAGAAAACGTCTCGTTTACCGCGATTTGTGGCGAGCGCGAAGTGGGGAACAATTCGTGGGCACTGCTCTTCTTGCCACGCCCCGCTGGCGAAAGGACAACGCTATAATGATGATCCGACGCGCAGTCATCGTGTCGTCAAGCATCGCCGGGCGACCGACGGGCAGCTTGTCAAAAATCTGTCTTGGGCTACAACGCCACGACTGTTCGAGGCGACACGACATCGCGAATGCCGGATCCCAACCATGCGTGGCAACCGTAGGCTCTGTCTCACGCGGGAGGTATCTGTGACTGATTGGTCAGCGTTTCTGCAACCAGTGACAAGAAGAGAAGTGACAACAAGAGATTTGAGTGATTCGTGCTCTCTTAAGTGAACGAAGCCATGAAAATTGCGGTCGTCGGCACAGGCATCAGTGGGAACCTGATCGCGCGTCTTCTCTCGACTGAATTCGATGTCCACGTCTTCGAGGCGAACAGCTACGTAGGTGGTCATACGAACACGGTGGCATTTGACGCGTTTGGAGCGAGTTGGAAGGCGGATACCGGTTTTATGGTATTTAATGACCGAACGTATCCGAACTTCGAGCGATTGCTGCGGAAACTCGGTGTGGAGGCTCAACCAAGCGACATGAGTTTCAGCGTCAGTTGTGCTCGGACCGGCCTCGAATATCAAGGAAGTTCCATCAACGGCCTGTTTGCTCAGCGATCGAACCTGTTGCATCCTCGTTTTTATCGCCTGCTGTGGGATATCATGCGTTTCAATCAGGCGAGTGGACGGGCCATTGAGTCGGGGCAACTGGATGATGGGACGCGGGTGGGGGATTATTTGGAGCGACTGGGGTTGGGCGACGCGTTTCGCGAACACTACTTGCTGCCGATGGTCGCGGCGATCTGGTCAGCCCGTCCGGAGTCGATACTTGATTTTCCCGCCAAATTTCTGATCGGGTTCCTGCGCAATCATGGATTACTGCAACTTCGCGACCGACCTCAATGGAAAACGGTTTCGGGTGGAGCCTGCTGCTATGTGGAGCAACTGGTGGCTCCGATTCGCGATCGTGTCCGACTGAGTTGCCCGGTGGAGTCCGTGACTCGTCACCCGGACGGTGTGCAGATACGAACAGCGCGGGGTGACGCGGAACGATTCGATCAAGTCGTGTTTGCGTCACATGCTGATCAAACTCTGGCCATGTTGACCGATGCCACGTCCACGGAACGCGAAGTGTTGGCGTCGTTCCCCTATCAGTCAAACGAAGCCGTATTGCACACCGATACCAGCCTGTTACCGCGTCGCCGTCGAGCCTGGGCCAGCTGGAACTACCATCTTTCGAGCCACGTCGATGAGCCCGCGACGGTGACCTATGACCTGAGTCGACTGCAGCGGCTCGGCACGCCGACTCCCATTTTACTCACCTTGAACCGCGCTGCCGCGATTTCCCCGGAGTCCATCATTCGACGCCTGACGTACCATCACCCGGCCTATTCCCGCGCGTCGATTGCCGCCCAACGGCGATTTGACGAGATCAACGGACGTCGTCGGACCTACTTCTGCGGAGCGTACTGGGGATACGGATTTCACGAAGACGGCGTCAACAGTGCGCTGGCGGTGGCGGGTTATTTTGGCAAAAATTTGGAATCATGGACAGCTGCATCTACGAAGGAAAAATCACTCACTGCCGCTACGAGCCGGTGATTCACAAGTTCTGGTATCGGCTCTACATGGCCTACCTGGACCTGGACGAACTAGACCGGTCCCCGCAGATGCGGTCGCTGATTTCGCGGCAGCGTTTTTCGGCCGCGTCGTTCTTGCCCGTCGATCACCTGCGCGGCCGCTCAGGGCCGCTCGATCGGGCGGTGCGCGACCTGGTACTGGAGCGAACAGGCAAGCGTCCTGAGGGACCGGTGCGGTTGCTGACACAGCTGAGACATTTCGGCTACTTCTTCAGCCCTCTAAATCTCTTCTACTGCTTTGATGCGGGCGGGACCGAAGTGGAGACGATTGTAGGGGAGGTGAATAACACGCCGTGGCGCGAGCAGCATCACTACGTGCTCTCGGAGCAAAATCGGAGCTCCCGTGGTGAAGGTCTTCAGTTTGCCCATCCCAAAGGTTTCCATGTCTCCCCGTTCATGGACATGGATTTCGAGTACCGGTGGGCACTTTCCGTTCCCGCGGAAGAACTTAAAGTGCGACTGGAGAATCACCGCGGCGAGAAACGTGTTTTTGATGCGTCGCTATCCTTGTCGCGGCGGCCACTGACACGTTGGCAGTTGACCAAGATGCTGTTTCGCTATCCGGTTATGACGGCCGAAATCATGTCGGCCATTTATTGGCAAGCCTTCAGGTTATGGTGGAAGAAATGTCCAGTGTACTCACACCCTGCGAAGCGGAACCCATTGAACGAACTTCAAGCCTGAGTTCGGCAATGACCGCGCAGCACGTGGCTGAAAGTGGGCGGCAGGCGACGCGTCTGCAGCGTGCCTGTCGAGATCTGCTCGTTTCCCGCCTTCGTGACATGACCGCGGGGCGCCTGTCGCTTGAGGATTCGGAAATCTTCCGCGAGTTCGGTACCAAGAACCATTCAGGCCCTCAGGTTCGGTTGACGGTCCGTCATCCCCGGTGCTACACGCAGATCGCGACCGGCGGCAGCTTGGGAGCGGCCGAAGCCTACGTGCGAGGCGACTGGGACACGGACGATCTGACAACGGCCCTCCGTTTGTTCGCTCGCAATGTCGAGGTCCAGTCGGGCATGGACCGCTGGTGTGCCAAATGGCTGGGCCCCCTCCGTTCGCTCTGGAGGTGGACTCGTCGCAACACGCGGGGAGGCAGTCGCCGCAACATTGCCGCTCATTACGACCTCAGTAACGATTTCTTCGCCCTGATGCTGGACCCCACCATGACGTACTCCAGCGGAATTTTTGAGCGGCCCGACGCCACACTTGAGCAAGCCTCGATTGCCAAGTACGACCGCATCTGTCGTAAGCTGAGGATCCGGCCGGGCGACCACCTGCTGGAAATCGGTACAGGCTGGGGCGGTTTTGCTCTGCATGCGGCCCAGAACTACGGTTGTCGCGTGACGACCACCACTATCTCGCGGCAGCAATTCGAACTGGCTCGGACCCGTATTCGCGCGTCCGGCCTGGAAGATCGGATCGACTTGTTGCTGGACGACTACCGAGACCTGCGGGGCCAGTACGACAAGCTGGTTTCGATCGAAATGATTGAGGCGGTCGGCCAACGGCATTTCGATACCTACTTTGGCCAATGCTCAAAGCTGCTCAAACCCGACGGGATCATGCTGTTGCAGTCGATTACGATCGCTGACGAATACTACGATCAGTACCGCCGATCCATTGACTTCATCAATCGATATATCTTTCCTGGCGGGTTTTTGCCCTCCTTTTCGGCCATCGGACAGGCGATCCGGAGAAACACCAATTTCCGGCTGTTCCATCTCGAGGATTTTGGCTCGCATTACGCCCGGACGCTCGCTTGCTGGCGTCAAAACTTCTGGGACCAGGTGGATCGGGTCCGCGAGCTTGGATTTGACGAACGCTTCATCCGCACCTGGCATTACTACCTGTGCTATTGCGAGGCCGGATTCGCTGAACGTCAGATCGGTGTGAGCCAGATCATGCTGACCAAACCCGCATGCCGTATGGCCCCGGTGTTTGAACTTGGATGACTTGAGCGGAAAGAGCAGAGAGGTAACGCGGACGAGGATTTCTCGCACCTCGAGATTTCCGGCCCACACGCCGAGGGCAGCGCGGCTCAGATCGTGAACACGCCCAGGACGTTGCACCTCGACTTCCGCATTCCCGATTCCGCATTCCGCACTTCACACCCGCTTCCCACCCGGGCGCGAATTACTCGCACCCTGGTGCGCGGTGTTGAGCACAATCTGCGTGTCAGCGAAAACAGCTTCCGTGGTTACATGAATATCGGAGGCACTTGTGAATCACCCCAGCTAACCTGCTTGGACTCGACTTGGGAGTGCCAATTGGGTGCCGACTAATCTTTACGGGGGAGCAGCAATAAACCACCCGACCAGTTTCCCTGTGGGATGGTGATCCGATCATGGGCTCGCAGCGAGCGACTGAACACTTCCATCCGCGAACGACCTGGGTCCGTGTAACCGAACTCACTGCCTTCCATCCGCACCCATCCGCTCAGATCAACACCGTCCCGCGTCTGCGTGGTCGCCATGTAAACGGTGCCATCTGTCTTGGCCATGACGGACACGAATGCAGCTTCACCTCCCCAGGTACGAGTGAACCTCCAGCCTCGAAATGCTTCGGGAACGTCGTACCAAACGTACGTGCGATTTTCGAAGGAACGACCACCATTGTCGAGCACTCCGTCGGCCACGTGACGCGTCTCGATGATCAAGTCGGCAGTTTCCTGGCGCACGGGCGGCTGCCAGTTATTGGGTTGGTAATACAGGTGACCGTCCTCCGCCCCGATCAGCAGGTCTGGCGTACCGTCTCCGTTCCAATCAACGACGGTGGGGCTCGTGGTGTGGCCGGCCAAACGCCGCTGGTCGATCGGTCCTTCGTCCAAGAAAGCCCAGGGCGCTGATCTGTTGAACACGTTGTGCCACAGATTGATACTGCGGCTATTGACCAGTAGATCCAGTTTCCCGTCCCCGTCCCAATCCGCGAAGCAGAACTTGCTTCGGCCGCTGCGACCGGCCATACCGTCATTCAAACGCAGGGCATTGCCGGCGGGGTCGGTGAACATGCGCCGGCCCGGTTCCAGCCACAGTGAACCCTCAAGGCGCTTGCGGGCGAAGAAAGCCAGATAGCCCTCATGGTCGAGCATCACCAGATCATTCAAGCCGTCCTCGTTAAGATCGATGACCACCGGTGTGGTGCGCCACTGCGTGACCAGTTCGTTCGGTCCGGGATTCCACCAGTTCCAGGCGGGCTTTGGAGCAGCGGTGCCGGCGGGCCAGTCGACCTGGACGGGCCGTGCACCAGCCAGTTTCGGCTCACCCTTCCTTCCCACGTTGCGATACCACTGGACTTTGCCCCAGATCGAATTGACGATGATATCGAGCAGACCGTCGTGGTCCCAGTCGGCCACGTTGAGCGTCGTATAGCCCCACTTGGCTTCACAGGGTCCCTGAATGGAACCGTTGGATCCCGCTTGAATGCGAATGGTCTTTCCATCCGCCTGCAACCGTACGGGCTCTGCCCACCGCGGCGGGGCTTTTCCATCCATGTTCTCGATGAAGGCGATGTAGCCCGCCGAGTTGCCACACACCAGGTCGTCATCACCGTCACTGTCCCAGTCGACACTCACCGGGGTAACCAGCGCCCCGCACTTCAGCGAATCGGCTTGCTGCCGAAAGTACTTGGGAGGCAGAAACTGAGGTACGCCGCTCACGACCTGCCCGGTGTGTTCGATCAAGGCCACGCGGCCATCCTCGTCACCACAAATCAAATCGACATCCTGATCACCATCCCAGTCGAGCGCCACCGGGACGATCATCTGCAGATCCATGTGTAGGGGTTGCCCGTTATACTCCAACCGCCGCGGCGAAGCGTAACTTGGCTTCTGGCGTGAGCCCACGTTCTCGAAGTAACTGAATCCATCCAGAAACTCCCCGCACATCAAGTCCAGATCGCCGTCGTGATCAAAGTCGGCAAAGTTGGGTGATGGCATGCCGTATACATCAACGGGCGCATCTCCCGCTTGCACTTTCACGGCTTCCGCGTAAGTGGGAGCCGCCGTCGTGCCGGTGTTGCGGAGCAAATAGACGTAACCGTGCAACGGCCCCCGCATCCAGTGCCCTTCACTGTCAAAAGCATTGTCCCATCCGTAATCAGCCCAGTCCCCGACACCGACCACAATGTCCACCGCGTCGTCACCGTCGTAGTCGACATAACGCCACTGATTGGCCCGGACACGGCTATGATGCACGTTGCTCGTCGTGTGAATCTGCTCCTGTTTGCCAAATCCCGTGTTCCGGAAATCGATTAGTTCGTGCCCCGGTACCAACACGCGCGGCTGGCCGGCCACGAACGAAAGCGTCGCGTTGCTCAGACCAGGTCCGACGAGTACCGGGGCCTTGAAAACCGGCAGAGCCACCTTGCCGTCACCATTCTCAAACAGATAGGTGCCTCGAAAAGGTACGTCCGGACAGGACACCACCAGATCGAGATCGCCATCTCCATCCCAATCCATGGGCATCGGCCAGGCCCACAGTCCCACACCCAAATCGGCCGTCAAATCGGGCGAACGGTACTTGATTCGATGGGCCCGTGCATCATCGCTTGCCACCGCTTTCGGTTGGGCAACCGATGTCACCTTCTCTTGCGCGACCGCGGACTCCTTGCTGGCCGCAGCTTTTTTGGTCGCTGTAGCTTCCTGAGCTGCAGCCCAATTGCAGGCCAGCATGATCCATACGTAGAAAGGCCATGAGCAGCAACTGAAACCACGCATCCGTGAATCCTCTCAAGTTAACCTGACTCGGGGTCTTGAGTCTGATCATAGCAGTCAGGGGCATACGTGGCCACTGACCGCCCCTGCTTTGGAGGCCAGCTGGAGCGTGTGACGGCAGTCTGCCTGCGGCTCGCACGGGGCCTGTGGCTGAGTGGGTGATGAGGTGAGTGGGTGATTCCCCCGAGTTTGGACGTGCCTTGGCAAGATATCCAAATTGGCCTTGTTGAGCTCATCCGCTGGACAGATTGATGATTGATGATTGGCGATTGTTGATTGTCGAAGCAGGAGTTTTTCCTTCGCAATTCAACAATCAGCAATCAAGAATCGACGTTCATTTCGGCCAACCTGCGTCTATCTGCGCAACAGAACGGTGGCCGACAGTAGAGATTTCGGCCGCACCTGGACGCCCGTTCGCAGGAGCAATCTCCCGATGGTCGCGTCCAAACCATTTGCCGGTGTACTGTCGAGCGGACAGCGATATCTGATTTGTTCCACGACGGCCAATACGGGAAATCGCCGAGCTCCGTTGACCATCGCCGTCACTCGACCTGGGGACAATCGCTACTGCCGTATCTTTCGCATCCGTGATGCCGTTCACCATGGTCCGGGAGAATTGCGGGAAGACGTCTCGCTCGCCTATCCTTACGCCGTCGAACATGATGGCAAGCTCTACGTCGCCTACTCCAATGATGGAGGCCGCGTGCCAACCGCAACAGTGCCGAGATGGCCGTCATACCCCTCGCATCGCTGGAGGTTGAATGAGGGCGTAAGGCTTCCAGGGGAGTGGTGCATTTCGGCCGGCAAGACAGGCAGGTTGGCAGAACTGCGTTTCGCCTCTGTGGGCTGCCCGTGTATTGTGACGCACACATGGCACTCAATGACCGTCGTCCGCGAAGTGTTCGTAGTGGCACACCGGCCCCTTGCTTTTTTCGAATTCCACATTCTCCCAGGAGTTACTATGAATGGCGTCTATCGAGCAGATTGCATTGTTGACCAGAATGTCGACGCGTCCCAGTTCCGACAGCGAAAAGTCCACCATGGATTGCACTTGATCTACTCGCCTCACATCGCACTCACACAGGTGTGCAATGCCATTATTGGAGTGGATTCCCTCGACGGCTTTGCGCCCCTTCGCAGCGTCTATCTCGGCAACTACGACGCTCGCTCCCTTAGCGGACAACGCCTCGGCAATAGCCCGGCCGATCCCGCTCCCTGCACCCGTCACGATCGCCACCTTGTCTTTCATGGTGAGAACTCCAGCTCCTCCAATACTCCTCGCCACGTTCAAGTGTTCGACGATGCGCCGCTTGCCGGCGCCTTAGCCTGGCGAAGTACGTAGATCGAGAATCCAGTACCGAAACCGTCGCTGAGAGTGTCGTCCGGTTGCCCGTTGTGCCGCGTCCAATTACCCAGCGAAACGATGTTCCATTCTCCGTTCTGCTTCTCGACCGCGAACAGGCTGGCGACCATTGCCTTGCGTTCCGCCTCCGTCATGATTCCGTCAACGTGCAGCGAGCCAGTAGCAGCATCGACCTTGGTCAAGTCCGTACTTTACAGAAGTCAACGGCAGCCTGTACAGCCGTCGCTCCCACCAGGAGGCATCCACGGGGACGTCGGCAACGGGAATTCCAGCCGCGCCCGAGCGAATCGTCACCATCGTTTCCCCGTACGAGAAACAAACCTCCTGTTTACGCCCGCCCACGCGCAAGGCATACTCGGTGGTCGTGAAAGATCATCGAATTTCCCGTCATCTAACCGCTTCGGAGCACGCTCGCATGATAACTCGTATCGGTGTCAATCACTTGGTTATACTGGCTTGGATTCTCGCTGTCGCTGAAATGATCCAAGCTGCTCCACCCGCCGCTACCGACTCCCCGCCACAAGAAGGTGACGAGGAAACGCAATGTGACAACAACCGTTAACACGGATGATCGTCTTGGAGAAATGGTTACTATCCCTGCCGGAGAACTTCTTGATGGGCAACAACGGTCACGAAGCGATTTGGCGGCCCGAGGAACTCCCCCAGCACTCTGGTGAACCTACCGACGTACCAGATTGGCAAGTACGAGGTGACACGCGGTCAGTACCGCAGGTTCATGGAAGCCGGCGGGTATGAAGATTCACGCTACTGGTCAGCCGAAGGCTGGAAATGGAAAGAGAGCGATCTAATCGTCTATGCAGGAATGAATGGCAGTGTCACTCACACCGTGCGGCCAAACGCCAACGAAAAACGCCGTCAGCCCGAGCATTGGGAAGCCGAGCAAGAATGGATCGGACATGGACACGACCACCCCCGCTTCACCCAGACGGACAAACATCCTGTGGTTGGCGTAACGCTATTATGAGGCCGAAGCGTACTGCAAATGGGCGGGCGGGCGATTGCCGACGGAAGCGGAATGGGAAAAAGCTGCCAGATGGGATGAAAAGAAGCAGCACGCAAATACCTGGCCGTGGGGTGATACCTGGGATCCGGAAAAGTGCAACAACGCCGATGATCACAATCCTGCCGGTGGTGGATACAAAGTGAATCAAAGTGCGCCGGTCGGCAGTTATCCGGAAGGAGCCAGCCCTTATGGGTGCATGGACATGGTCGGCAATGCCTGGGAGTGGGTTGCCGATTGGAGTAAGTCCTATCCCGGCAATCCGGAGCCGTTCGATCACACGAACGCCTATCATTTTGTGAAGGGTGGTTGCTGGGATGACGGACCGTTGGGCGTCCGTTGCAGTTCTCGAGGCTGGTATCTGCCCCCGAGCAGCAGCGGAACTGGCCCGGGCGACAGTGACTATATTGGGTTCCGTGTGGCGAGATAAGACTAGACCCTGATCAAGCGAAGGCCTGCGGCCATCGCTTGATCAGGGACAAGTGGAGGCTGAAGCAGGGCCGGCATCTCTTCGGTCCCACGTTCATCTTGTGTCGCGTGCGGTAAACCGGTCCTTTCTCTCTTGCTCGCTCGGCTCCGATTCATCACTTCACTTGTGTTGGCTCGCTGCTTTGTTCTTGGGTCGGACAGGAGAGGTGATTGGCCTATATCGCGAATGCCTTACTTTCGTTCCCCTTTGATTAACTTCACAACAAGGAGTGCCGCGGCTAGGATGCCGACGACAATCATCAACGCGAGGGCTAATTCCATACCCAACATGACCGGCGATTCTCCTTCCCCGCGAAACTAGTCAATACCCACCTAGACTTCAGACATCCACTTTTCGCTCTTCCTTATGATTCATGCCAACAGCTCCAGAGCTGTAATTCTCGAAGCACCGATTCCGACCGATCCCGCACCCGTTCCAAAATCGGTCGTTTGTCACCGCATCCCAAGAATCAAAACGGCCTCCCGACGAGTTGTTGGAATTCTCCCGACGCCTCGAAGTAAGCCTCCGGAGCAGATTAGAGCGTGGACGATCGGCTTCTGTTGCCGCCCCTCTCGTGGGGTGCCGGGTGCTGTGCAACTTGCAGAGGTGATTCTGACCCACGGCACTTCGCCAATTCGCTTTGACGCAGCGGGCGATGCATCCGCTGCGAATTCTAATGACGGCGAAATGCAGTCGGTGGAAGAGCCCGCTGCAGTTAGCGGAGTGCATTTTCCTGCTTCGGTGTTTCACTCCGACGCACGTAAGCGTAGCCGATAGACTTGACACTCGCTCATTCTTCAAACGGATTCCTCGGTTGCGAATACCGATAAGGCAACTCAATACCCGTCGCAACGGACGCGTTCTCCGGCGGTAACGAATTGCCCAATCGGTACGTACCGAAACACCCTTGAGGAGTCCCAACCATCTCATCCGCCAGACGATGCCATCCGTAGAGATCAATCGCGAAAATACCGAAATGGTTGCCCCCATCGTCCGTCGTAGCCCAAACCGTATGGAAGCGGAACTTCCCATTGTACGCTTCAGTCCTGTCGATGTTGCCGATCTGTCGATTGTCCTTGAGAATCTTGCATACGACTTCGTGCATTGGGTGATGCTCACTGGGATCAAGTTCGGTAGTTTCCGAGTCAAGAATCGGCAGCGGCACAGTGATGGCTTTGTTTGTTTGTTCCTCTCGAAGGAACTCTCCGTAGAGCGCCGCGTAACAAAGGCGAGATTCGGCAACGATTCGACGCAACTGAAGACCACTCATCGCCGCACCGCAGAGTTCTCCCTGTTCGTCTTCGATGCCCGTTACTTCCGTGCCGACTGGCGGAACGCCATCGCCGGATGCGTGCACAAGGGCAACAAGTCCTTGTGCTTGTTCATCGGAAAAAGAGTACTCCGAATTGCACTGCTCGTGGCCGGAAGGATCAACGGCCAGTTGCGGTCGTCCGATTGGAACACTGACCTTGGGGGAACGTGGTCGCGTGTCCTAGGATCGTCTTCGGTGAACGGCTCTCCGCAGACGTAACAGAAACCCAACTGCATCACTTCCCTCGCCTGCTTTTGGGTAACGATTTCAATCATTTTGATTACAGCCAAGCTACGATGAAATCCTCATCGTCGAGTAATTGCGATACCACGTCCAGGCGGAGACGCCCATTCAAGGCCCGACACCTTCAGCGAGAAACAACAACGCCTTCCTTGGGCTAGGTTTAAGGACTTCAAAGCGGGGGAAATGTTCGACGTTTTCTGTGACGAAGTCTTCCCTTTGATCAAAAACCTTCACGAGGACGAGAAAATCTGTCCGAAGCATCGGATTCATCGTCCGACGCAGGTTGCGACGTGTCGGCTAAGTGCGGTCGGTCACATCGACCGCCCGCAGTTAGCCGCTAGTCGAACTGAAGGAGGTTGGACAAACCTCGGCGGCGAATTCGGCCCTCCAACTCGCGTAGGTGTTGACGACCGAGGTCACGAACGGAATTTGCCAATCTGCACAGGTCACATCGACCGAATGCACGAAGCCCCAAGTGACCATCGCCGCTGGTGTCATCAAGATGATGACGCGCGGCCGCTGGTGGCGGGATGGATTGCTGTCACAATCCTGGCTGCTTCGGTGTGGGCCACCTGGTGCAGGTTGCGCGGTACGAAACTGCGGTCGATGTCGGACCGAAGTGCCCAAGCAGAACCGCAGAAGTGACTCCGGCGTGCGCCACCGCAGTTCTTATGTCCGGCAAAGTCTGGCCGATTTGGGGAACCGACCCGCGCGGTCGCAAGACGACTGACGACGAGTTTGCAGGTCAGAAGGTGGAGCATGTCATGTGAACAGGCAGGTAACTCTGTAGCGGGGTCGGGGGTTGTGTCAAAAACCTCGGCTCCCACGAGTTGATGGCACTTTGATTGAGATGAGTTTTTGGGACAGTCGCCCACAAGTCGTTATTGAGTTTAAGGTTCCGGCCGGAGTACACTAACAAAGGAAGGTAGCATGAGATCGCTCTTTGGCAATTTCGGCGAGAAGTTTTGAAGTAATTCTGAGGAAAGGTCCAACGATGAAACAAGTAGCCATTGCATTGGTCTTCACCGTAGTATGTGGATCTGCTTATGCACAGGATCTGAAGGACTTGGAACCGCTAATCGGGACATATCGCTCGGAATGGACAAGCGCGAACACGGGAGGGGAAAGGGAAAGGCTTGTGACATATTCCTGGTCGTATTCAAAGAAGATGCTGGTTGCCGAGGGGAAGATTCGACGGGCTGCGCCTGGAAGGGAAATCTCAAACGAACCGTGGACAACGGAAACGCGGCTCTATTTCGTTTGGAATCACGTTGCCAAACGTATTGAGATGATCGATGTTAACGCGCTGGCTGGAGCAGTACGCGTCTACGCGGTGAAGTCCAAGGAAGCTGGTGTCTTCTCATTTCTGCCAGTCAGCAGCACCCTGAATGACAAGGCTAAGGCGGATATGTTGGTGATAGTCACGGAAGAAGGCATGACGTTGAAGCTCACGAATCGGCTCGATGCAGATGGTGAACCAATGGACGACGCTGAGTACACGTCGAAACGAGTTGACAAGTAGCTCACCGGTTGGAGGCTTCACCGACTCCAGCAGACAACACAACTGCAAAATACCACCTCTAAAAAAAGCGGATCTCCGCGGACCAGCCGTCGGCCCTCCCCACCGGTGTCGGACACGTTTTGTGACATAGTCCCGGGTGCCCCAAAGACTCGTGGCGAGAGTCACCTGGCCGGCCCTGGGCACATCTGGGGCTGAAACTGCGTCATTTGCCCAACCGTTCTGCACTTCCGTAACCGACATGAGCTGAACACCGCCGGGGACATCCCCAACCTGGGCACGTAACAGGGGCTGATTTTTGTCGTTGTGCTATACTCGGGTTGTCTTGGAGAGGGCCTATCTATGAGCGTCGAAATCCCGCGTGATCTGCGGCCAGCGATCGATGAGGTGGTCACTAGGCAGGATTAAACCGCATCATGAAGTTGGAAATGAATTACAAAACGTGGCTCAGCATCGCGTTCGTGGCGGGGGTCATCCAAGCCGCCTGCGCCAATGAGCAAGAACAACCGAACATCCTGTTCCTCTTCTCCGATGATCAGCGATGGGATTCGGTGGGAGCTTACGGCAACCCGCAAGTGACCCACACTCCGCACCTCGATGCCCTCGCGGCCGAGGGGACGCTTTTCGAGAACGCCTTCGTGACCTATTCCATCTGCAACGCCAGTCGTACTTCCATGTTGACCGGCCGCTATCGCCGCTCGCGGATGGACCGGAATGCGCCGGCCGAATTGACGAACCCCGCGACTGGAATCAGACCTATCCTGCGCTGCTAAAAGCAGCGAGCTACTACACGGGATACTTCGGCAAGTTCGATGTGGGAGTTCCACGGTCTCAAGGATTCGAAAAGGCCGCCAACCTGTTCGACTTCTGGAATGGCGATCACTGGCACGGCAATTACTGGCACGAGGAGGATTGCCTGTTTGTGCAGACCGACGGTTTGACAAACAAGACGACGTCTTACTGTGACTGTCCGCCCGCCGACAAGCCGCGCACTTTCCCACGGGTGGGGAAGGGCGATCTCACCGGCCCGGCCCTGCATACCGATCGGGAAATTGCGCCCCCTGAAATTCAAGCGATTCCTCGACAGCCGGGACCGTTCGAGACCCTTCCTCTATGTCTGCTCCTTCCGAACGCCCAAGGCATCCCTGGCCGTCGAATATCCTGCGGAATACGCGGCGCAGTATGCGGGAACGATGACGGGTTCGCCCGTCGCGAACGGGACCGTGGCGAGGAACCAGCCCGCCTACATTCGTGGATCGCTCGGATACCAGCCGCAGGTCGTGGAAGACAACGCCGCCTTCCAGGATAAGTTCCGCTGGCACCACCGCTGCGTGTCCGCGATGGATGAAGGAATCCGCGGGATCTTGCGCAGAGCTGGCGAAACGCGGCCTGGCGGACAACACTGTGATTATCTTCACTTCCGACAACGGCGAGATGTTGGGCGATCACGGCTGCTACGGCAAGTGGATCGCTTACGAGGGATCGATCCGAGTCCCCCACATTCGTGTACGATCCCCGCATTCCCGCCGGGGAACGCGCGCCGCCCGTTCGGAAGAAATGGTGCTGCACCTTGACATCGCACCCACCCTGCTGGATCTCGCCGGGCTGAAGATCCCCGGCGACTTTCACGGCAGAAGCTACCGTCAGCATCTCCGCCGCAGCGAAACGTCACGCCTTCGCGACGACTTTTTCTACGAATTCACGATGGACTTTGACGGGACCACGACCCCATGCGAAGGCATCCGCACCAAAGACTGGAAATATGTGAAATACTATTCCGCCGATAGTCCTAACGAACAATTGTTCCATCTCGAGTCCGATCCCTGGGAGCAGGAGAACCTGATTGACCATCCGGAGTATGCGGAAGTGGTCGAAGACTTGAAAAAACGCATGGATTGCTACTACGCCCTGGCGCGGCCGCAGCGGCCCCGTGACGCCCATCAGGATTTCGACCAGCAATAATAGGTGCGAAACGCCTCGGGCTGTTCGCTGAATCCGCTCGCCGGCGTTTCCCTGGCGGTGCCGGCATGCCGCATCGGCCAGCGGACGCCACGACGGCGTTCACAGCAAAGACATCGGCCCGGATCCGGCCGGACGCTTACAAAGTCGTACCTTTTGTAATTTGCCCCATCAAACCAGCCTTTAAGAGATCATATATTCTACCGGATGCATTCCTGACATGAGACCACTTGGAAACACCACGGTATCCGATCGCGCGTACCACGCGGGCTGTTTCGTGTGCCCAAACTGCGGCGACCGAAATTTGGCAGCCTAACACGGGACGACGGAACGCTACTTCGGACATGCCACGGCGATACGGAGGACGGCGAGCCGTGTGGTTTCCAGTGGCCGAATGGAGACGATCACAAGTACTTTCATTTGCCGATGTCCTTTGTGTTGCAGCTCATTGACGCCGTGTAGTCGCACGGTCATCGCGGATCAAATTCCGCGAACATCGAATAGTAACGGATCCTCGCTAGAGTTTCGTTTATCGACCCTTTCTTCGGAGCGAGTAGCCACACAGAGTCCGGATCGAGCTTGCGTCGGTCTCCCTCGTCACCCCCTCCGAAGAGTGGAAGAACAGCTTGCACAAATCCACCAGGTCACATCGACCGAATGCAGTTTCCAACCGGCTGATGCTGCACCGTGAATCAAAATGATGGCGCGGCGGGCTCCTGGAGAAACGCGTTTCTTCATTGGCCAAGCTGCACAGGTGACTGCCACGAATGGCACTAGTTTAAGGGCAGCAACCACAAACGGTTGAAGCTAGCGTCGGGTGCTATCGCAAGCGGTTGTAGGCTGGTAGGAACGTCGACGCTTAAGCCGCACGTGGTAGACTGCCCGGTGATCATTTGACGAAGTCACCGATCTTCACGCGCAGGGTCTGAGCGACAGCTGCACACTGTGGAAATGCGCGGGTCATATGTCCGGTGCAGTAGAAACCAGGCACGTTTCCTCGCGGTCGGGCCTTCATAGCCCAAGCCTTCACCGAGTTGATCGAGAGTCAGTCCCGATCGTTCAAACGCGGTTCGAATATTGTCCATTACGCTGTCGGCGTCCATGTTTTTGGGGCTTTCTTGAGGTCCTGTGGCCTGATTCTTCAATGTCTACGCACACATAGACGATACATGGTTGTGGCGACCGGCAAAAGCAATCCTCTGTCGAAGCAGGGATTTCGGCAAGGAATTGCTTTCGCACTTCGGCAATTCTGCTTTCAAGTGCGATCCGACGCATTCTTATCAAACAGCCGGGATCGCCGTCAACTTGAAAGCGATCCGATGACGAGCCTGGAAGTGGTGCGCGCTCGCTTTGCGCCAATGAGGGACTTCCGTTTGCGGATATCTTGACGGAGGCCAGCATCCGTGAAGTGCTTGACGCCCACAACGTCACGTATCGGGACCGAGTGTTCAGCCCGGTTACGACCATCTGGGGATTTCTGAGCCAAGTACTTAGCGAAGACCACAGTTGTCGCGATGCGGTGTCGCGAATCATCGCGCACCGCGTGACTCGTGGTGATACGGCTTGCTCACCCTGTACCGGCAGCTACTGCAATGCGCGGAGTCGTATGGTGACTGGAGTCCTTTCTACATTGGCAAAGCGAACGGCGGAAGAATTGCACGCGAGTGTGGGCGACCAGTGGAAATGGAACGGTCGTTCGGTGTTCATCTTCGATGGTTCAACCGTCTCGATGCCAGATACTCCCGAGAATCAACAGATGTATCCGCAACCACCAACGCAAGCGCAGGGACTAGGTTTCCCTCTCGCGCGGATCGGGGTGTTGTTATCGCTCGCTACTGGCAGTTGCCACGATTTGACCATCGCATCGTACCAAGGCAAGGGTACTGGCGAAAGCAATCTCTTTCGACAAATGTACGACACGCTCAAGCCTGGCGATGTGATACTGGCCGACGCTTTGTTTGACGATTATTTCATCGCGTGCGAATTGTGTCATCGAGGCATCGACATCGTGGCTCACGCGCAGTACGAGCGGACCGGTAGTTGGACCGTCGAAAGCAGACCCGATGGCGACCTCCTTGTGTGGCCACGCCCCAACAAACCACGCGGCATGACGGGAGAGAAATATCGGAGCTACCCAAAGCAGCTCGTGATGCGGCAGGTGACGGTTGACGCTCGTGACAAGAATAACCGTGCCAAACAATTCAAAGTCGTTACCACGATTCTCGCCCAATCGATCGATGGCAAGCAGATTGGCGATTTGTATGAGCGTCGGTGGGAGGGAGAGGTCGATATCAGGTCGATCAAGTGCACGATGCAGATGGATATCCTGCGCTGCAAAACGCCTGAGATGGTTCACAAAGAGATTTGGACTCACTTGCTGGCGTACAACTTACTCCGCACGGTGATCGCTGTCGCGGCTAACGAGGAAGACATTGAGCCTCGCAAGGTCAGTTTCAAAGGAGCCAAGCAAGCCTTAACTGCGTTCGCTCCAAAGATCGAAGCTGCCCGGCCAGAGGACCGCGCAGCATTGATTGACGCGATGATCACAACTATTGCATACCACCGCGTCGGCAACCGTCCTGGAAGATGGGAACCACGGGCGCGAAAGCGACGGCCAAAGAAGGCAACACGACTCATGCAACCACGACGCATCGCCAAACGACCAGAGAACCGAGAAAGGTGGTTTTGAGACGCTACGAAATCACAACCACTCACTTGGGCATATTCTTCTCTTGCTGCGCACTAGCCGCATCGCAATGGCCAAATGAACCATCGCCTTGCCGCTTTGGCTCAAATGCTATCCGCCTTGAAGTCGGATGCGCGAGCAGAGAAGACGTTAACCGGAAAACGGCGCGCGACCAGCTCTCGCGACTGCCCCGCCATCAGGGGTTCTACAACCTTAAACTAGCGACATTCGTGTGGGCCACCGACGCAGCTTGCGCACGGTACAAAATAGCGGTCGATGTCGGAACGAAGTGCCCGAGCAGAACCGCAGAAGTGACTCCGGCGTGCGCCACCGCGGTTCTTATGTCCGGCAAGGTCTGGCCGATTTGGGGAACCGACCCGCGCGGTCGCAAAACGACTGACGGCGAGTTTGCAGGTTAGGAGATAGAGCATGTCATGTGAACAGGCAGGCAGCCCTATAGCGGGGTCGTGGGATGTGTCAAAAACCTCGGCTCCCACGAGTTGATGGCACTTTGATTGATGAGATGAGTTTTTGGGACAGTCGCCCACAAGTCGTTATTGAGTTTAAGGTTCCGGCCGGAGTACACTAACAAAGGAAGGATTGTTGGGAAGACGTAGGTCTTCGCTCGGTCGATGCAGTCGCCGCAAAAGAATCACTCTGCCTCCCCTCTCCCCCAGTTGCTGGGGGAGAGCACTGTCATGGGAGAATTTGCGTTTTGAGTAACGCGCATACGCTTAGCGCCTCCCCGTGAGGGTAGTTTTTTGGCGACTCGGTGTCTAGCTGATGGAAGGCGCCGGCACGGCTTTGTCAGCTGTGGTGGTTCGTTCTCGCCACCCTGGTAGATATCCGAAGCTCGAAAGCCCCACACTGTCTCATCCGGCGTTCGAACCGCTGACAGAGCATCACGCTCTCTAACGGGCTTGCTCGGCTGGAATGATCTCACGCACTGCGGATGTCATTCCGCCAATACCCTCGGGGAAGAAGACGATGTTATCAGTGTGCCTGGCGGCACGACCAGTCAGTCAGAACTCCGAGCTTCGGACGTATTCGATTCTAGTTCTCCTTCATGCCCGTCGCTAGACAACCCCAGACGAATCAGAAGGGGGATCATCAATTCACCGATTTTCTGAGGTCCGCGGTGCTTGGTACCAGCCAGTTTCGCCAGCGGTTGTGCTTCCTCGGCATAAGTGGATTTCGGTAGCCAGGCAGAGGCCGCTTCCAGGTCTCGGATCGTCTGCTCGAGCGAAGTATGGTGCTGACAATGAAACTTCTGCAGTTTTGCCAACACATATTCACGGTCCACTCCTTTGCCACGCCACACTTGGCGACCGCCCACGATTTGAAAGACCATCCGCATTGCTCGATTGGCGATACGGCAATGGCGATCGCGCGGATCCACCTTCTGCTGCTTCCACAATCCCGCCAGTCCGCGATAGTACGGATGGCACTTGATCAAGTTCTCCGCCACGAGCATGGCTGCTCCACGCAGCCGTCGATTGCACTGATGGACCAACGCACCATCGGCGAGATCCACTTCATCGCTTTGGTACCGCGAAGGGTACAAGCCGGCGCGCCCGTTGATCGCTCGTGCCGATGCGTAGTGCTCAATCGGTCCCGCTTCTCCTGCCAGACGAGCTGCCGAAACCACATTGATGCCCGTCACGCTGAGGAGCAAAATATACGGTGTTTTCGCGAGAAATCCGGCCATTTCGCCTTCAATCGTTTCGACTTGTTCGTCATACATTCGTCGTAATGTGTTGAGCTGTTGCCATTGCTGTGTGTAGATCGTTGCAAGTTCTGATGGCTCGCTCGCGGTACCGGCCCAGGCGACGATGCGTTCGATGGTGCGTTCTTGAAAACGGATCTTGTTCTCGCGCAAGTGTCTCTCAATCCCTGCCACACCCGCGCGACGAATCAGCTTCCGGGGACGAGAACTGCTGCGCGACAGGAAGGGCCACTGAGCTTCGAAACAACACATCTTCTTCAAAGAGATCTGCGAACCCCGGCATGGTCTGGTGAAGCAGATAGCGTATCTGCACCATGAGT
This sequence comes from uncultured Planctomycetota bacterium, assembly GCA_963700575.1. GTDB lineage: Bacteria > Planctomycetota > Planctomycetia > Pirellulales > Pirellulaceae > JAJRVM01. The sequence continues at coordinate 323,879 of CAVOYC010000016.1, forward strand.
CGAGAACGTTGCTTGACCAGGTTGTGGCGATGACGCGAAGCGGCCTGCAGCAACAAGTACACCTCATCACACGGAAAGTGCGCCAATCCAAAGCCTCTGACGGCCGCCTGGAAGATCGCCTCCAAATCATGGTCATCCGTCTTACTGTCAGGATGCAGCGCTCGCCGGAAATGGTTCGATGCGAACGGGTGGACGATGCGCGTGTCGAAGCCTGCTTTGCGGCACGCCCGGTACACCGGTTTGTGATAGATGCCGGTCATTTCGACGGCCACGACCAAGTCGAGCAGGCCTTCCGATCGACAGGCCTCCCTCACCCACTGTGTCATCGCGAGCAACCCGCCCGAAGTGTGCTCCACCGTGGTGGGCTCGACGAGCACTTTGCCGTAGAAGTCGCAGAGCATCCACTTGGATCGACATTTGGCACAGTCCACCGCGAGGATGCCAAAGTGCTCCGCTCCCACAGCCTGGACCCGTTCCTGAATCTGCCCGTTCGGCTTGCCGATAAACCTCTTCTTCGTGCTCCTGTTTTTCCGTATCTTGGACTTTGCGACCATCCCAGTGTCTCCTGTTTGAAGGTTGGGCAAATTCCTCCAATACAGCCACTGGGGTGGTCCTTTTCCAGATATTTCTTGGATTTAGGTACATACCAGGGGTCGGGGGTGAGGGGGCAGATCCGTCCGGTGAAGAGTGAGGGGCATGATGAGGAAGCGTTCGCGCAGAGCAAGACATTCGTCGCGCGACCCAGATGCAATCGTGTTTGCGCGCAGACCAACGCGTTAGCGCCAACGAGTTTGCACGCGCCGTGTGGCAGATCGTTCGCAATCGAGGGTGCCGAAACCAGAAGTTTCGTCGCGAGTATCCGATTCCACCATACACGGCCGACTTTTGTTGTGTAGCCTTGAAATTGATCGTCGAAGTAGATGGGGAGCACCATCAAACTGACGAAGGTCGCGAGCACGATAAACGTCGCGACCGTTATCTGGCCGAACAAGGCTACACCCTCCAGTTGCATAATATCCGCCACAGGCATGCAGAAAACAACTGGTATTCTGGTAGCAATCGCGTTTCGTTCGTGTGTCGAGGAAATTCACGTTTCGTGAACTGTCGCTACATCCCGTCTGCGGCTACTAAGTGACATTATAATGTCGCTTTTTACGAAAACGGCCCCTATCAAAAAAAGCGACCTCTTTGTTATCGTTGTGGGTTCCAGTCACAGAACTCCAACGCAAAGAGGTCACGGATGAAGAATAGCAGAAAAAGCGTCCGAATGAAAGCCACCGCCATCCCGACATTGCGCTTTGAAGACCAGCGACTGACGTCCTTCGCTGGATTGGTGGTGCTTCAGCGGTTCTTTCAACTCATTTCGCTCAAGACACGTTTGCAGCAGTGCTTTCGACACTTGGCCAAGGGCAAGATCTACGACCGTACCACCATCTTCCTGCAGTTGATCGTTCATCTCGTACTTGGGTTTCGTGAACTGCGAGATGTGGCACACTATCGCGACGACCCCCTGGTGCAACGACTACTGGGACTCCGCTGCCTTCCCAATGTGGCCACGATCAGTCGGATGCTGAAAGGCGCAGACGAGCGTTCTGTCAGCAAGCTCCGCCAGTTGCTGCGTGAACTTGTTCTGGAACGGATCGCCGAACGTGGTCTGGTGAGGATCACGCTGGACTTCGACGGTTCGGTCCAGTCGACCAAGCGTCACGCGGAAGGCACGGCAGTGGGATTCAACAAGAAGAAGAAGGGTGCCCGCAGCTACTATCCACTGTTCTGCACGCTGGCCCAGACAGGGCAAGTGCTGGACTTTCTGCATCGAGCGGGTAACGTTCATGATTCGAACGGAGCGCGAGAATTCATCCTGAAATGCGTACGCTACGCGCAAACGGCCTTGCCGGGCGTGATCATCGAGGTGCGGATGGACAGCGCGTTCTTCAGCGATGAGATTGTCAATGCGTTGGACGAAGCGGGTATCGAATTGAGCATCAGCGTCCCTTTCGAACGCTTCGTGGAACTCAAGCGGATGATCGAAAAACGCCAACGTTGGTATGCCATCAATGACGACATCTCGTACTTCGAGGCTCAGTGGAAACCCAAGTCGTGGAGCCGACGCTTCCGCTTCCTTTTCATTCGCACCCGGGCGAAACAACAGCACAAAGGCCCGGTGCAACTGGATCTGTTCGAACCCTACGTATACGGCTACGAATTCAAGGTCATCATCACCAACAAGACACTGGCCGCGGGCAGTGTGGTGGATTATCACGCCGGTCGTGGCTCGCAGGAAAACACCTTCGGTGAGCTCAAGACACACTGTCACATGGACTACGTTCCCGTGCGCACACGCGCAGGCAACGAAACATACCTGCTTGCCAGCCTCTTTGCCTTCAATCTCATCCGCGACCTGCAGATGCAGGTTCAACCACCGCAGCGGTCCACGAATCGCAAACGAGCCGCACTGTGGGCCTTCGAACGCGTCGAAACGGTTCGCCGCACGATTCTCCAGCGCGCCGGACGACTGTCCACGCCATCAGGAAGACAAGTTTTAACATTCTGTGCCGGGAAAAACCTCAAACAGCGGGTGTTGCAGATTCTTCAGGCCCTCGCGGCCTGAAAATTTCTGCAACGCTGGGGTACACTCTGCTGCGGATACCGGGATATCAGGTAACGCAGGATCCGGCCAGTGTACGGTGCTTGATCGAGAGAGCGATTGACGAACGTATCGAGCATCTCAAC
>CAVOYC010000017.1:0-295053 GCA_963700575.1 uncultured Planctomycetota bacterium
CCACAAGGGGTCTACTTGACGTTCGAGGTGGTCGAGCGGCCAATGATTGGCGAGGTTCTTTTTGTCGGTAACCACTACTACAGCGACGAGAAGCTGCTCAAAGAAGCTAGTTCTGGCGAAGGGTGAAGCGCTGAACATCTATTCGGTTCAGGAAGCTCGTCGCAAGGTTGAGGAATTCTACCGTTCCAAAGGATTCGCCAAGACGCATGGAAATTGCGGAGGGCGACAAGGCGACCGACCAACGGGTTGTACTCAGGATTGAGACGAGGGCGCTCAAACGATATCGTTCGGTGCATTTTGTGGGAAACGATCCGAGCCTGGCCACCAACACACAACTGAAGACTCAAATCAAGTCTAAGCCGGGGTTCTTGAAATATCTGTTCCGAGGCAAAGTCAACTACTCGGTCATTGAGCAAGACCGAGAGCGTATGGTGGCCTACTACCGGGGACTCGGCTATTTCGCAAAGGTTTCCCGCGAAATCGAATATGACGAGTCGAATCAATGGGTCACTTTGAACTTTGTCATTGACGAGGGACCGCGTTATCGAATTCGCAGTCTCTCGGTGGTGGGAAACAAGAAAGTTTGGCAGCCAGGAATTGGTCAACTACCTGAAATTGAAGCAGGGCGACTTTTTCAATTTCGATACCATGCAGCATGACGAGAATGCACTGCGCAGACCTCTATCGGAAGCAGGGGGCACATTTTCGCGGATATCAAGGCGTCCCCTCGCTTCTTGGAGGAACCTGGCGAACTGGACCTGGTCTTTCAGGTGGAAGAGGGCGAGCTGTTTCGCGTGGGCAAGATTAACATCCACGTCGCGGGGGAATCACCCTCACACACGCCGCAGCGTGGATCTGAATCGTCTCTCGCTCCGCCCTGGAGATATTGTGGACATACGTGAAGTGCGAGCGAGCAGACGCCGCTTGAAGGCCAGCCAATTGTTTGTGGCCAATCCTGCCGAGGGAACTCCGCCTCGGATCGTGATCCGCCCGCCAGATCTGGCCGAGGCCGCGCGAATGGCGGACAGCTCGGAGTGGTTTCCGCGGGCAGAGTGTCTGACGGAGATCTTTCCGCGGGGCCAGCACGACTCATGGTTCTGGACGTCTTCGTACCGCCCGCTTCGGGTGATCGCGCTGATCGGAGATCGCATGACGAAGATACACGCGACGAGTCGGATAAACCGGATGACCCCCTGGGCACTCTTATGGAGCGCCATGATGGTGGCCGCCCTCGGTTGCGCCGGCTTTAACGACAACTCGTCTCCCGCTGCCTGGCCTGGCGCGATACCGATGGCGGACCGTGCGCCATCGGCCAATGCGATGCCGGCTGCCAGCAGGTTGCATCCGGGCAGCACCATGCCAGCCGCGAGCGCGGTGCAGAGCCGCCAGTACAGTGCCAGCCGCGAGTACAGTGCCAGCCGCGAGTACAGTGCCAGCCGCTCCTTCCGAAGCGTCGGCCCAGGCCGGATTCATGCCGCGGGCAGAACGACTGGAACAACAATCAGACGGTTGCCGGTTCCGGCGACCACTGGCGGTCCCGCCGGCATCGGTGCATCAGGCGGAAGCCATGCATCGTACAGCCTACCAGCGCCCGGCAGGATCGCCGCCACCGGCTACATCACGCAACCTCCAACCATGGCGCCGGTGGCGCCCACCAACAGCACAACGATGTCAAGTTCGCCTGCGGCTACCAGGGCAACCGTCACCGATAACGGTCAGTGGCTCACGTCACCTTACCTGAATCAGTCGGACCGCGGATACTTCCACCAGCCAGAACAGACTGCCGGGGACACCCGGTCCCCTTGGATATCATGGTCGAGGAAGCCCGGACCGGTCGATTCATGTTTGGTGCCGGAATCAACTCGGATGCAGGGGTCACCGGCCAGATTACGGTCAACAGCGGAACTTCAATTTGTTCGGCATTCCCACCACTGGTCGCAGGTCTGGAATGGCGAAGCGTTCCGGGGTGCCGGGCAGGCGTTTCGTCTGGAAGCGATACCTGGCAATCGAGTGCAGCGGTATATTGGTGAGTTTTACCGAACCCTACCTGTTTTCGACGCCGGTCAGTCTGAATGTCAGTGGGTTTCTTTATGACCGCGGGTTCTACGACTGGAACGAATCACGTGCCGGCGGACGCCTCGGCTTGGGATACCGTCTGACGCCCGACCTTTCCGCCTCGGCGGCGTTGCGGATGGAGGACGTGGAGTTCGGCGACCCGCATGTTGGGAGTCGCTGAACTTGATGAAGTGTTAGGGAGCAATGACTTTTACAGCGGCCAGTTCTCACTGCGCCACGACACACGAGATTTTGCCCTTCGCTCCACCGAAGGTCACCCTGATCGAATTATCCTTCGAACAGGCGTTTGGCAAGTTTGATTATCCGCACGGAATTCGACTATCGTAAGTACTACCTGGTTCGTGAACGTCCGGATGGCTCCGGACGCCACGCGATATCTACCAGTCTCGGGGCAGGCTTCTCGGGCAGCGACACGCCGCTGTTCGAGAACTACTTTGCCGGCGGTTTCTCGACCTTGCGTGGGTTTGAGTTTCGCGGTGCATCACCGGTTGTGAGTTCTGTTGTTGTGGGAGGGAGATTTCAGTTGCTGGGATCTGTCGAGTATGTGATGCCGTTGACGGCCGATGACATGATCAAGGCGGTGGCATTTTGTGATTATGGTACTGTCGAACAGGAGATCACGATCGACGTCGATAATTTCCGCGTGGCCCCCGGTTTTGGTTTTCGGATTTCCGTGCCGGCTTTAGGGCCCGCGCTTGGCATTCGATTTCGCGTTTCCGTGGCCAAGGCCGATACGGATGACACGCAGGTGTTCAGTTTCTTCTTCGGAATTGGTCGTGGCTGACGGACGTGGCGAGGAGGGGCCATGCCAGGAAATCAGTCCAGTCTCAAGGGAGCTTTGCCGTATCGCTGACGCAGGCGGTCGAGCCGCGAACGAATGCGGGGACGCAGGACTGGCACGCTCCAAACGCCGCTTTGCCCGGGGAAGTCCAACAGAATTACCCCGATCAGAATGGTCAGGAGACCCTGTCCGGGATAGCTGGTATGGATAAAGCCCCCCCCGATGGATCAAGCACGACGCCGAGAAATTTCCAAGAATCGTCCCACTCCAGCGAATCACCTTGTGCTGGTCGATCCAAAGCTGGCGGACATGCGAGTCGAGAAAGTAGGTTGCGGGGAGTTGAACGATCAGATAAGCGATCAGCATCAGGGTGAAGCCGAACGATGCCACGCCCAGTCCAACGATCCACAGGAAATTTCCCAAGTCACGCAATTGCCTCAACGTTCGAGTACGATAGAATTCTAACGCTTGTCCCCTACCCAATGTGACGCTTTGAATGCTGGCCGCGAAGGTTTGAAGAAAAGGGAACTCACGGTACTCTTTCCAGGCGTCCTACCTACCGATAACCTGCGACCGCGATGACAATTGTCTCGTACGAGGTGACCCGAGCGAGGCCCAGTCGCGTGGACTGGCCACAATAAAAAATGTTTTTTCCGTGAAACTTCATCCTGATTCGCGGGTTTAGTTTGTTGCTGGCACGGATCCTACTGTTGAAGGACACCCCTGCGACAGGCTTGTTGTACGCATCGCGCGGGAGACACCCATTATGGCTATTCGCTTTGCCTGTCGAAACGGGCATCTACTAAGATCCGACGTGCGGCACGCGGGACGCAAGACAGGTGCCCTCGCTGCCACGTTTCCGGTTTCGGTTTACCCCAGCCCGCCGCTCAGCCACAGCCTTCCGGTGTTTTGACCGATACGCAAGCTGTGCGGTTGCTCGGATCGTACCATCCGAGTCGCGGAATTTGCTCGCCGCGCCGTCGCCGACACCCTCGCCGGACGATCGGCCCTGTCCCAATTGTCATCAGTTGGTACCCGGCCTCTGTCGCATTTGCCCCAGTTGCAATACCTACTTGGGAAACACGGTACGCAGTCGCAGCGGAAGGTTCGCGTGCGATAATCAGCGGCAGGTGCTGACGATAACGGGCGGGAGAGTTCTCCGAGTGGACAGACTCTCCTGTTTTTTTTCGCCACCATGTCCCATCTGGCCCGGATGATTCACTTAGGTTTGAGGGAAAAATAACTTCGGTGTTTTCCGATTTCCGCCGGGCTTGCCCGGGTCGGAATCACAACTGGCGAGCAACCGGGGAGGCGAGGTCATGCGGTAGCAGATCCGTTGTCGCTCGGCCAGGACAAGCCCAACGGAAGCGGGCGGGCGAAGACCGACCAGCGGAACGACTTGCTCGAACCACCCTACGAGGCTGGTGAATCGTCGGGGCCGGAGATCCCCAGACAGGTCGCCGGGCGCACACCGCGGCATTGAGAGTCTCTGCTACACTGATGGCGAGCCTGGGCAGTCGCCGTTTGGCTCCTTATTAGACCTACAGAGAGGAAAAGCAACGTGGCCCTCTTTGGACGACGCGGCTCGATGGTGGACTACGCAAGCTGTGCGGGGTGAGCCGGGAAACTTCCCCAGCAGGGAACCGCACAGGTCGTGCCGCGGACTACCACGGTTTGAAGATCCGAATTTGATTGTTGGCACCGAGTTCTGCGTTTAGCGACGCGGGGGTGTATCGGCTACGCGATGACCTGTACATTGTGAAACGGTCGATTTTTTTCCTCCCTTGATTGACGACCCGTACGTCTTCGGACAGATTGCCGCGTCCAATTCTCTGAGCGACGCCTTGGCGATGGGATCGCACCCGGTCACAGCCATGAATATCGTCGGGTTCCCCGACGATCAACTCGAACTGGAAGTCCTGCATGCGATACTCGCGGGCGGTGCGGAGCGGGTCTTGAAAGTCGGGGCCGTGATTGTGGGAGGCCACACGGTTCGCGACGCGGAAATCAAGTATGGGTTCTCGGTGACCGGAGTGGTGGAACCGGCGCACTTGCTTACCAATGACGGCACAACCGGGCGACATGTTGGTATTGACCAAAGCACTCGGGACTGGTTTTGTGACGACGGCTGCCAAGGCGCTGAAGTGTCCCGACGATGTTTTGGCCACGACTATCGCGAGTATGGTGCAATTGAATGACATTGGTAGCGAAGCCGCTGCGCGCCGTCGGAGTCCATTCGGTAACCGATGTCACGGGCTTTGGCCTGGCGGGGCACGCGGGTGAGATGGACGCACCCGGCCACGTCACACTCTGCATCGATGTCGCCCGACTGCCAGCCTTGCCCGGCGCTATTTGGAGCTTGGTCGAGATGGCTTCAAGACGCGTGCCAGTCAGTCGAATCGCCAGTTTCTGGAACCGATGATGCGCGTGCAGTCGGGGGTGACGCGGACAGATTGGAGTTGGCCTTTGACGCCCAAACATCGGGCGGTCTGCTGATTGCCGTGCCCTCCGCACGGGCTGAGGAACTGGTGCAGCGTGCGCACCCGGCGGCGGGCGCTACGGCCAGCACGGTGATCGGCGAAGTGGTCGAGTTGCGGCGAGGTGTGTCGGTCATGCTGCGGCCATGATGCACGTGCTGCGTGGCAGGCAACACGTCATTCGCCCGCTGCGCAGGGATGGTTCACCGACACTCAAGGCGAGCTTGAAGCATCCTTGCGCAACGCGCATGCGAGTCGCCCCATGAGAGCTATCATGCAGGACGCCTTGGTCGCAGCAAGACGACGATCAGCGCGCCTCGAACGGTATACGACGGCCCCATTACTGGTCGTTCTTCGCCGGTTCAGAATATCCGCGGGGCTCTTGCGGGCCGTATCGACGACCAGTTTCCATTGGCCGGGTTGGAATTTCTGGATGCTGAACGGTGCATCTTCCCAGTGGGCGTTGATCATGACATAGAAATCGTCATCTCTTTGTGATGCACCGTCGAGGTGATCAGCGAGTTGCCGCGACTCGACAGACTTGTCAACTTCGGGCCCTTGCCCGAACCACTGCACGTCCTCGCGCAGGTAACGACTGCGGGCGATATTGGGATGCAGATTCGGCCAGCGCGATCATCAGGCGAAAAAACCGGAAGATGTCGCGGTTGCGTCTCCGGCGGCTCCAATCCAGCCAGGTTGTTCGTTGTCCTGGTTGTACGGGTTGTTGTTGCCCCATTGCGTGTGGAGGAATTCGTCTCCGCGCGCCATGAACATGGGGGTGCCATTGGCGAGCATCAGCAGGCAACAGAAATTCTTGGCCTGCTGTCTGCGCAACGCCATCACGCTGGCCGGCACATTCGTGTCGCCTTCCCAGCCACAATTCCAGCGGCTTTGTAGTTGGTTTGGTGACCGTCTGTATTGCCTTGTCCGTTCGCCCAGTTGCACCGGTGATGTACCGAAACCTGGTCGTAGAGGGTAAAACCATCGTGACTGTTGATGTAATTCACGCTTTGATAGGGATGACATGCGTTCATCACGTCGTCGGGAAACGGGTCATCACTTCCATACAGGCAGGTCGCATCATGTCGGGAACCAATCCGGCATCACCCTTGGCGAATCGCCGCACGTTGTCGCGGAAACTGCGACCATTCCACTGAAACCATCTCTTGCCAGGGAACTCGGTGCCCAATTGGTACAATCCGGCGGCATCCCATGGTTCGGCGATCAATCGCACGTTTCCTAACACGGGGTCTGAGCGAATGGCCGACACGATGCGAGAATCGCCAGGGCTGACACTGCCATCGGATTGACACGCGAAGACGGATGCCAGGTCGAACCGAAAACCGTCAACATGTCCTGGATCACCCAGTGTCGCAGGCTGTCCAGGATCATACGGCTGACGCAGCGATTTCGCAGTGCAGCGTATTGCCGGTGCCCGAGAAATTCATGTAAGGATGTTCGCGATTGCCGCTCAGAATGTAATACGTGCTGTTGTCGATTCCTTTGTAACTGTAACATGGACCGCGATGATCACCTTCGGCCGTGTGGTTGAAAACAACGTCCAGAATCACTTCGATCCCCGCCCGATGTAACTCGCGAACCATTTCCCGGAATTCATCGTGTGCTTATAACAGCGGACGCGTAGGCGTTGTGAGGCACAAGGAATTGAGCGTCATGTCGCCCCAGTAGTTGCCCTCCAGAGGGTCGTACTGGTGAACCGGCAACAATTCGACCGCCGTGACACCGAGTTCGCGAAGATAAGGAATCTTGTCGATGATGCCGCGGTAGGTGCCGCGGTCTTCCGCACGCACTCCGCTGTTGCCGCGTCGCGTGAAACCGCGGACATGCATCTCATAGATGACCAGGTCGTTTTGATGAAACAAGAGACCCTTGATCATCGCCCCAGTCAAAGGGGGGTTCGTCTTCGTACAAAACGCCCAACGGGGCCTTGCCCAGTGTTCGAGCCGGGACACATGGCGAGCCTGGCCGTCAAAACTCTCCGGAAAGTGAACCGATTTGGCGTACGGGTCCAACAGGACTTTGTCCGAGTCAAACGCGTGTAACTCGAGGGACCCGTTGGAGCGAGGACCATCCATCTGATACGCGTCGTGCCGCACGTTTTTCATGTCCGCTTTCGACATGCGGCAGTGCCAGATACGCCCCCGATTTGTTGCGCAGGTGATTCAGCGGCTGGCAGACAACCGCGCTGGCTAGATCACGTGGATCAAACAGCAGCAGGAAAACACGCGTCGCATGTTTGGAGTAGATCGCAAAATTGTACGCCTGTTCCTCGGCAATCCACGTGGCTCCCAACGGAAACGCCGCACCTTCGACGGTGAACCAGTTGCTTGTCTGACGTTCGTTCATGGTGGAGTCGTTGGTAGCGATTGTGGCGGTTCGTCCGATTCAGGCGACCTGGCGACCGTCGCCGTATCCTCACGCGAGGCCGATGAGGCCGTCGGTTGCCCGGCACCTGCGGAAAGCGATCTGGCGGTAGGGTTTCACGGAGATTTGCCCTGTTTTGTCGGCCCTGTGGCCCCCAGCCGGACTCGCGTCGATATTTGCCGGTTGCCATCAATCTTGCCCGGGTTATTTATTGTACGCCACGACGAAGCCCCCGTTCGGCAGCAAGTGAGAATCGGGTTCGCTCGGGCAACCATCTGTCCCGGCTTGGCACGACTGCCGTTAGCGTTGACAATCTTCGGTTACATGCCCTGTCGTCCCGCCTGGCTCCTGGCGAAGGTCGGTCACGGCGAGCAGTTCCATAACCCCCCTTACTGCCGCGCACGGATGTGCGGTATGACACGCGGATGGAGGCGCCGCGGAGGTGAATCGAAACGATGGCAAATGAGCGAACCCCCGGAATGGTGGCACCCGGCGATGTGCTGATCGATGTGAACCGGTTGGTGGACGACGTTACGCTTGAACCCGATGTGAACGATCCGGGCCAGCTCGTCTCGTTCGGCACCAGCGGTCATCGAGGGACCTCGGCTAAGGGCACGTTTAACGACGGGCACATCGCTGCCATTACGCAAGCGATTTGCGAGTATCGTGAACAGGCCGGTCTCGGCGGTCCGCTTTTTCTGGGCAAGGACACGCATGCCCTCTCCGCACCGGCACAGAACACGGCTCTCGAAGTGCTTGTGGCCAACGGCGTGGACACGGTCATTCGAGGACGACGGTTTCACGCCGACGCCGGCAGTATTCGCGGCAGATTCTCTCGCACAATCGCGGGCGCTCGACGGCACTGTCCGATGGTATTGTGATCACTCCTTCGCACAATCCACCTTCCGACGGCGGTTTCAAATACAATCCTCCCCACGGAGGACCCGCCGATTCGGAAGTTACGAAGTGGATCGAGGATCGAGCCAATCAGTTGCTGCGAGCCGGTAGCGGTGTGAAACGCCAGTTGATCGATTCCTCGCGAGACTCGCAATACCTGCGGCAACTCGACCTGGTGGGCCCTTATGTGGAAGATCTGCGCCATGTGATTGACTTCCCAGGTCATTCGCTCCTCGGGTGTCAAGATCGGCGTCAACCCGCTGGGTGGAGCGGCCGTCGCCTACTGGCGGCCGATTCAGGAAATGTATGACATCGACCTGACCGTGGTGAATGACCGAGTAGATCCCCAATTCGGGTTCATGCCGTTGGTCAGCGACCTGAAGATCCGTATGGATTGCTCGAGTCCCTATGCCATGGCTAACCTGGTGAAGCTGAAAGATGATTACAGCGTGGCCTTTGGTAATGATCCGGATGCCGACCGGCACGGAATCGTGACGCCCTCGATGGGGATCATTAATCCGAACCACTATCTGGTTGTGGCGTTGCGGTATCTGTTCGCTTTTCGCTCAGAATGGAAATCGGATCTGGCGATCGGCAAGACCGCTGTTAGTAGCGGCATTATCGATAGGGTCGCGAAGTCGTTGGAGCGAAAAGTGTTTGAGGTCCCGGTGCGGGATTCAAATGGTTCGTCGATGGTTTGCACGCTGGTCGGTATGCCTTCGCTGGCGAGGAGAGCACGGGGGCCGGTTTCCTGCCGCAGGATGGCACGGTTTGGACGACCGACAAAGACGGAGTCATTCTCGGGTTGCTGGCGGCGAAATCACGGCACGGACTGGTCGCGATCCCGGGGAACACTTTGCCGAGATCACTCGACAATTTGGTCAGCCCTATTATCGGAGGATCGATCAACCTGCGACTCCCGCGGAGAAAGACGTGCTGAAGCGATTGTCCCCCGAGTGGGTGCGCAGCATCGACGTAGCGGGCGACAGAAGGAAATCGTCAGGAGAAACTGACCCACGCACCGGGTAACGGCGCATCGTTGGGCGGGTTGAAGGTCGTGACGGCCGAAGGCTGGTTCGCCGCTCGTCCGTCGGGCACGGAGAATATCTACAAGGTCTATGCCGAGAGTTTTAAAGACGAATCCCACTTGCAGCAGATTGTCAACGAAGCCCGCGACATCGTCAGCACAGCCCTGACAGGGGCCGAGGGGATAGGACACCCAAGGGATGCCACTTTCTGGGCCCACGGTTGCCACTAAAACCCGTCTAACGGCTACGCTCGGAGCACGGTACGCGCCAGGCCCTTCTCTGGAAATCGCCCCGCTACCAATGCGCTCCGTCCGTGTGCGTCTCGACAAAAGCGCGCGGAAATCCCGAATCCACACACCGGTAGATCATTGCAGCCCAGCGTCCTACAGTCTGCGCCGGCCGGGCCAATTCGCGGCGACGCCCAATATCATGCCGACAGTCGAGCAGGATACACGATCCCGGGCTCGGGCACCGCGTGGAACTCAAGCAATGCCGGGTAATCCCAGGTGGAGTTCTCCCGTGACGCGAAGACCAAATCGTACTCCCAGGTGCGAGGAGCACTGTTCCACAGCACCACTCCGTGATTGCTCGCGGGGATCGTCAATCCATCCTTGCCCACCACCGCCTGGGGTAACGTCCAGGACACATAGCGTGGATCGCCAGTCCCCCTGCTATCGTACCAGACAATCGACTCACTGTTCAGCCAATCCACGTTTCCGCTCAGAATGTCGAAGCTATCGTAGGTTACCGTGGCCGGATCCCAACTCTGGCGAATTGCTCCTATCTGGACAGTCCTGCTGGCAGCTTGCGAAAAGCCGCTAAACGAGAAAGCTTTGAAAACGGCTGCTCCTGTCAGCACCTGGCCGGCGTGCCCGCTCAAATCAAACTTAATCATCGGGTAAGTCACGACTTCGCCAATGTCGGTGACGCAGTACATGTAGCCGCGATCATTGTGATTCGAACCAGACCCCGAAAAACTAGGGTGTCTGGTAATCTGTAATTTTGCGTATCGGCGGAAGCGTTCAATGTGAAAAGTTCACCGCGCATCGACCTGGCGGGTGCCACAGCCAGAAAGACCACGGCAACAAAACAGGCGAGGCAGCGACACATCATTTTTGGACCTTTCGTGTCGCACCACGTGAGACTGCGATTGCTCTTAGTCCCTGGCCCGCCTATTTAGCCCGACTCCGCTCTCCCTGCATCAGTCCTCAACCTACCTCGCCGGCGAGCGGAAATCAATCCATCTTTTCCAGCCCCTGCTATTTCCCGTGCTCGGGCCATAGGTACCCCCCTCAGGAAATTCCCTGCCCAGGGGCCACACCCAGGGGCCACACCTGCCACTATGAATTCGATGTGTATTTGAGTAAGGATGTATTCGAGGGTTAGAGCAAAGTGGCATGGCACGCCGGAATGCGAGGGGACGAGGAACGTCGGAAATCAGGCGACTCGTCAATTCCCGGATCGGGCCTGGGATGAGAGATCAACGCTCATCGATGTGACCGGTAGCCCGCTCGCAATTTCCCTATTTGCGTGACCAAAAAATACTTGACATCGCCTTCACGTTCACAAGAATACGGTGTGGCTTGTCCGAGGCAGTTCAACCCGCCGGAAGACCTGCTAGCGGCGAGGCTCGATCGGGCAGTTTACCAACGCACTAACTTGTGGTTCTATCTGATACCAACCTGTTTACGACGGAACTCGCGTGAGGGTGCAGTTTATGAGATGTTTGATTCTTTCCGTATTCTGTTTGACTGTTTCGTGCCTGGGCGCACCGGTTCGAGGCGAAGTGGTGAAGATAGTTGGGGGTCAAACGAACATTAATCTCGATTTGACGGCGTTGGAGAGTTTTGGCATTAATTTGGCAGGCGTGGTCGGCGACGTGGCGGCAGCGGACGACTACTTGGTGGCTTTCCCGATAACTCCTCGGGACACGGCCACGAAGCCGACCACGGCCTTCTACGATTCTGCCGACTTCCAGGGGACATTCGAAGGAACAATCGAGCACACTGGTCTCCTTATGTTCACCGATGCGGACACTGATCCGCTCGACGTGGGTGATTTCTCAATTGGCTACGATGCGGGCCGTGCCATCGGAGCTGCGTCTGGGTTCTTCGTCGCGAGTACGGCTGAGACTCCGGACGGGCTAGGTGGCACGTTGTTCGACATTGAAGTGCCGACAACCCTGGAAGCAACTGCCGACAGATTGGTGATCGGCGCGAACCTGCTCATCTCACCTGAGCTTTCGACTTTACTGGCTGGTAATGACTCGCTTGCCGGTGGGATCATCGGAGACGCTTTAGTGCAAGGACAAGTCCCCGGAACCGTCAACTGCCGTCCTTGGCCTGCTAGGAATTGGCGTCGGCGTGTTTCTCCTGCGGCGACGCGCGTAACTGGAATGGAGCCGATCCGGAATGAGAGCACCGTATGGATGTTCTCCTCACGGCCACTTCGCGTGGCCGTATTTCATTTCTTGCTTTCTCGTAGCGATCAGGATTAGAGGTCGGGGCCACGCTTCTGGAGGGGAGCTAGAGAAATGAGGTGAAAAACGAGGTGACACGTTCACATTTGTTCGACACTCAGCGTTGAAAGCGTGCGATGGTTCAAAGGCAGGTTGCGGGCCAGAAAGAAAGTGGACAGGGGAGAAAATGAAGCAGGAAGCGTACAAGGCCTACATGTCACTTGCGGTGGCGTTCGATTCGGCTCTGCAATGCTTCGCAGACCGTGCGAGGCGTTGCGCAACTGTGGAGCGCTGATTGAGTGTCGGATCTCCATCTCGCCGTGTGGCAGAGCCGATAGAAAAGCCGCAACTCTTGTATTTAGAGAAAGTTGCGGCAAGTGGAGGATGTGTGGGGCTCGAACCCAAGACCTACGGATTAAAAGTCCGTTGCTCTACCGACTGAGCTACATCCTCAAGTATTTGTGACAAAGCAACTTAGTATTTGCCATCATTTTGCTTGTGATACAGAATTCCACACCATTGGCGGGGATTTCTTCAGAATCATTGACCAACTGCTGCATGTTACAGGGCAAGGAGTGAGCGATCAACTGGGCTTGGACGCCTGCTCCCTCAATGGATGGGTATGTGCGTAGACCTAAGAAGAATTAGTCCTTTGCTCTTACCGTACGGCGCACGCTGGGCCATGCTTCGGCGACATCTTTCAATGGGAAAAACGAGGAAGTGCTAGAGACCGACCGACAACGAATCGATACTCCATTGGCCCCGACGGTACGGGGCAAGCCGACGAACAGCATCCACTTCTCGTCCGAATCGTGCGGCTGATCGGGTCTATCGAGGCCGCGTCATTTGATGTCAACTATTTGTTTTGTCCCAGAAATCAGATGGGGGGCGTGACGAGTTGTCGGTACCCCCGTGATCGCCTGCTCGAAACCGTATCGGAGTTATCGTCCTGCGCACCGCACCAAACCTCCGCGCGCGCAATCAGGACACGCCCTCATTGGTCATCTCGGCGATCTGCTTTCGTCACTCAGGACGTTTTGTCCTGAGCGAAAGCGGCATGCAGCTTCTGCCTGCGGACGGATACTCCTGAGCGCGCAGACCCGCCCGCGCAACTCGCTTCGGTGTTGTCAACCGAAGCAGGTTGCGGACGCGCCCGTACTCAGTCAGGGGAACTTGTCCGCGCCCGCCGATATGACGACAGTGGCTCTGGGGGGGAATCGTCATTTCGCCACCAGGACGATGTGACCTGGTGGAGTTGGCGAATCGCATTTTGTGCCGCGGTGTGAGCGACCCACGCGGATTCTGCGTTGGAGACCGCGACCTCGCAGTCCGAGCAATCGGTCTTTTTTCAGTGTGTCCTGGAATACGTATGAGTAAATGAACCAGCAGAGGCCGTAACGACCAGCATCACTGGGCCGCCGCCAGGTGACTTGCCATTCAAAACCGACCGAATCGGCGGCTCCGGTTCACCGCTTCGTTCTGTTGCGATCGCGAGCGTACGGTTTGGAACCCGGCATTATAGCCGTTGAGCGGGCCGTTGCAGTGATTCGGCCTTCGAGCAAATCAATAAACGCGTATCCAATGTCGCGAAGCCAATCTCGCTCCAGGTCGAAGTATTGACAACCCTCGATGCCGAGTAGGTTTATTGTGTCCGCATGTAAAGGCGCATCCGATTTTTCTAGTTCAGACATCAGTGAGTCGATTGCATGCCGGACGACGTTTCGCCCTTCGGGGTTCGAGCAGGCATTCTCCATGTCGTGAGGGGTGCAGCCGCCGAAGTAGAATCGGGACGCCAATAGCCATCGATTGCGAATACCCAAGCTTGCAGCGTGCTCGCCCCGATCATTGGGTTCGGGCAGATGTAATGCGAGCAAGCGAAGCCATAGTTCAAGCATCTCGTCACGCATCCAAAATCCCGGTTCCTCACCGGATGTTCCTTCGCTGATCGTAACAAACGTCGTACCCATTGGATTCTCTTGGGGAACTCAAACCTGTAATCTTCCAGAGTTTCATTAGACTGGGCGTGCGGGAGGCCATATACAAACCCAACTAACAATCCTTCGTTTCTCGGCAACCACCGACGGCTCCATTTTACCCGCCTCCGCCCGGCCACTCCACGTCGGCCTTCATATACCTCTGCCGGGTTAGGCCTCATCTGTTCGTAATACGGTCCATTTGTGGGACGCCAACAGCGTCGAATGTTGTCCTTGCGTCCCGAAGGGACAGCCTGGATCGCAGTCCGCCGCAGGCGGACGGAGGCTCAGGTTCAAGTGGCCTTGCTTGCCGATTTGCTCTCAGTTTCGCTTGGCGGTAATGCGTGGTCTGACAGTGGCCGTTTGCTGCTCAACCAACGGACGACGTAGTAGAAGACTGGTGTAAAGAAGATGCCGAATACCGTCACGCCCAACATGCCGCTGAAGACCGCCAATCCCAACGTGAAACGCATTTCCGCGCCGGCACCTTGAGCCAACACCAGCGGAACCACGCCCAGAATAAATGCGAACGAGGTCATCAGAATCGGTCTCAGACGTAACCGGCACGCATCCACCGTCGCTGCAAAGCGGTCCTGACCGGTATCCTCGAGTTGCTTGGCGAATTCGACGATCAAGATGGCGTTCTTGGCCGCCAGCCCAATCAACACGATCAGACCGATCTGCACGAAGATGTTGTTGTCCAGGCCGGCGAGCCACACTCCCGTCAGGGCGGCGAGGATACACATCGGAACGATCAGGATGATCGCCAGCGGCAACGACCAGCTTTCGTACTGAGCGGCGAGCACGAGGAACACGAACACCACGCCCAGCGGGAACGCGAGTTTGGTGAGAATGTCCTTGGAGGCCAGAATCTGCTGGTAGGTCAACTCCGTCCATTCATAACCCATCGTGCTAGGCAGCGAATTCGTTGCCAGATCGTCCATGATCGCGATGGCCTGGCCGGAACTGACTCCCGGGGCTGTCGCGCCGTTGAGTTCAGCCGACGGATAGAGATTGTAGTGGTTGACGATGGGTGGACCGCTGGTGTCTTTGACTGTGAGCAAAGTGGCCAGCGGAACCCGGGTGCCGCTGGCATTGCGAACTTCGAGCTTGCCGATATCTTCGGCGCGCATGCGGTATCGCGGATCCGCCTGGACGTTCACCTGCCAGTTGCGATTCTGAAAGGAAAAGTCATTGACATAGGCCGAGCCGAGGTAGGCTTGCAGTGCCAAGTGAACTTCGTCCAGCGAAACGTCCTGGGCCTTCACTTTTTCCCGATCGATTTCGGCGAACAGCTGCGGCTGAGCGACGCTGAACGTGGAGAACACACCGACCAGGCCCGGCTGTTGGAGCGACTCTTCCGCGAGATTCTGGACAGCCCCTTGCAGCGATCGCAGGCCGGCCCCGCGACGGTCCTGAACTTGCAGCTTGAAGCCGCCCGTGCTGCCGAGACCTTCGACCGGTGGAGCACCGAAGACAGCGACCTGGGCCTCCTGAAACTCGGAGAACTTCTGACGCAGCTTCGCGATGATGGCCGGGGCGGCCAATTCCGGCTTGGCCCGCCCGCTCCTCAAACGGCGATAGGATGACAAACATTCCGGCCAGCGTTCGAGATGTTGGTGCTGAGAATGGTGGAGTAACCGGCCAGGTCGATCGTGTGAGCGACCCCCTTCGTCTCGCGGGCAATCTTGCTGAGCTGCCGTACCAGCTGCGTCGCTCCGTTCCAGACTCGCGCCATCGGGAAGCTGCGCGTTGACGACCAGATACCCCTTGTCCTGCTCCGGGATGAAACCCGTCGGTACGAGCTGAGAACCCGAGATAGGTGAGGAACATCATGCCGCCGTACACGATCAAGACGATCACACTCGACCGCAACAGCAGCCCAACACACGCAGCCATAGCCCTTGATGGTGACATCAAATACCCAGTTGAAAGCCGTCGAAGAACTGGTTCAAAACCCAATTCACCGGGTGACTGAGCCAACCAGCCGGCAACCGCGCCAGCGGCAAATATCACGATCCTGCAGCCAGAAGGGCGCCGGGTGCCATGTCCAGCCTGCCCTTCGGCCGCAGTGGATCTCCAGTCCCATCCATTGAGCCACTAGACCCGTCAGAAAGACGTAGGCGATCAAGCCGCCGAGGATGGCGATCCCCAGACCGCGGCAGCGCTTCGCGTAATTCACCGCCGTGGCCCGCTTGCCCAGTACCTTCAACATCGTGAGCATGCGGCTTGAGCAACAGGGCACAGAGAGCCGGGCTGAGCGTCAGCGAATTGAACGCCGAAATCACCGTCGAAGCGGCGATCGTCAGGGCGAACTGCTTGATAGAACTGGCCGCTGATCCCGGCCATGAAAGCGGTCGGAACAAAGACGGCACAGAGCACCAGCGAGATGGCAATGACCGGACCGGTCACTTCGTCCATCGCCTTGCGGCTTGCATCGCGTGGCGATAGCCCGGTCGCCATCAATCGCTCGACGTTTTCCACGACGACAATCGCATCGTCCACCACGATGCCGATGGCCAACACGAGTCCGAACAGGGAGAGATTATTGAGTGAGAATCCAAACAGGGCCATGAACGCGAACGTGCCAACAAGTGACACGGGGACGGCGACCATGGGAATGATCGTGGCCCGCCAGTTCTGCAAGAATACGAGGACGACGATAAACACCAGCACGAACGCCTCGATCAGCGTATGGTAAACACTGGCAATCGATTCGCTGACGAACACGGTCGTGTCGTACTCGATCTTGTATTCCACACCTTCCGGAAAACGAGATTTGAGTTCCGTCATCTTTTCACGAATGGCATCCGCCGTTTCGAGCGCATTGGAACCAGGCAGCTGGAACACGGCCAGCGTAACGGACGGCTCGCCGTCGAGATAACTGTTGACGTCGTAGTTCTTGGCCCCTAGCTCGATCCCCTTTTCGATGACGCTGCCCCGATTCGTCGTAGGTCTTTTCGCGAACCACGTCGCGTAAGTAGACGATCTGGCCCTTCTCGCCTCGTTTGACGACGATGTCCTCGAATTGCTCCGCGTCGGAGAGGCGGCCTTGCACGTTGAGCGGCAGCTGAAACGGAACATTCGATCCGGCCGGCACCGGGGGCTGGCCGATCCGGCCGGCCGCCACTTGCACGTTCTGTTCCTTGATCGCCTGTATCACGTCGCTGGCGGTCATATCGAGCGACGCCAGTTTGTTCGGGTCAACCCAGATCCGCATGCTGTAGTCACGCGGGCCCAGAAAAGCGACGTCCCCCACACCTGGGACACGGGCCAGATCATCCTTGACGCTCAGCAAGGCGAAGTTGCTGAGGTAAAGCTGGTCGTAGCGGCCGTCCGGCGAGATCAGGTTGACGCACATCAAGATGCTGGGCGACTTCTTCTTCGTCGTGACACCAATCCGCTTCACCTCTTCGGGGAGTTTGGCTTCAGCAACGGCCACGCGGTTTTGGACCAGCACCTGGGCCGTATCGAGGTTTGTACCCAACTCGAAAGTGACGTCGAGCATCATCTGCCCGTCATTCGTGCACTTGGAGGACATGTACAACATTCGCTCGACACCGTTCACCTCCTGCTCGATGGTTGTAGCCACCGTTTCGGCGACAGTCACAGCATTGGCCCCTGGGTACGTTGCCGTAACCTGCACCGTCGGCGGAGTGACGTCGGGGTACTGTGCCACGGGCAACTGCGACAACGCCACCACGCCAATAATGACGATCACAATGGACAAGACCGTCGCGAAAATCGGGCGATCGATGAAAAAATGAGATATCATTCCCGCGCACCTTTGAAGTTTCTGATGATGGTCCGATACGGATTACCTTAACCGGCGTTGGCCTGGTCGCTCGTGGTCCCAGCAGATTCCTCGATCGGTGTCACTGGTTCGTTGAGGCGAGCCCGCTGGAGACCGAGCACGATAATCCGATCTTTCGTCGTCAGCCCCTTCTCGTCGTTCTTCCCGGGTAGGATCACGCGCATCGCGTCGTCGAGGAGTTTGCCGGGCGTGATGTTGCGGCGGGTAACCATGTTCTCGTCGTCCAACACCAGCACGTATCGTTGGTCCTGGTCAGCAAGAATCGCGGTGTCCGGCACGAGCACGGCAGAATAGGGGTCACTCACGGGAACCCGCACGCGCACACGCGATCCGGGTACAAACAGACCCTGCTTGTTGTCCACCACGCCTCGCACTTGTACGGTCCCTGTTGTCTGATCGATGCGGTTTTCGGCAAAGTCCAGTGTTCCCGCGTGGGGAAAACCGCTGTCGGAATCGAGTCCAAATCGAAAGGGAATGTTGCGCTGGCGTAAGACGACCGGTGCATCCGGGGTCTCTTCTGGCTGGCTTCGCATGTAGCGTTGGAGCGTCCGTTCATCAACTGAAAAATAGACATACACAGGCGTCAGGGCCACAATCGTTGTTAATACCGGGTCACTCCCGCCAGCATTGACCAGGTTTCCTTCCGTCAGCATGGCCCGACTGATACGTCCCGCGATGGGTGCCGTGATGCGCGAGAATTCCAGATCCAATTGATACTGTTTGATCTCTTCCTTCTTGGCGAGAATCTGAGCATCAAAGGTCCCCGCGTCGGCCACCGCCTTTTCGAGGCTTTGCACGCTCGCGGCATTCTTCTCCACCAAGGCCTCGGTGCGGGCGACCTCTTTGTCGGCGGCGATCTTCTGGGAATCGAGGGAATTGCTCTGGGCTTTCGCCTGGTCAACTTGAGCCTGAAACGGCCGCGGATCGAGTTCAAAAAGCAGTTGGTCTCGTTCGACCAGGTCGCCGTCTTGGAAGTGAATCTTCTGAATGTGCCCGCGAACTCGCGCCCGCAACTCGACGACCTCAGACGCTTGTAGCCAGCCGTTAAAATCATCCTCGTCGGTCAACTGCCGCTCGACCGGATAGGCTACGGTCACTGTGGGCGGAGTCGCGGGGGCGCGATCCTCGTCGGTTCCGCACCCCACGGCAGCGACGATCAACAACAAGAGAACACCTAGGTACCTCTGGCCTGATCGTCCGAATATCAGTGCAACGCCTGCATACCGCGCCAGCGGCAACCGGCGAGTTTCCGGCTGATTAAGAGCCTGATCGACCGCGACTGTGGTTGCGAACGCTGCGGACACCGTCATCGTCATCTTCTATCTCCCACTAGCATGTGCGTGCAGTCACTGACCTTAGAAACACACTGCGACCGGCACGTTCCGTTGGTCTCGCCTGACCATCGCCGACACATCGGGATCCAGGGGGGAACCCGATGCATCGCGCAAGCCACCTCCTGGTGTGACGGCGCTCGCCAGAACCCGTAACGATGGTACACAAAATAGCTGGTCGCGGCGAGCTTGTCACACCCTAGAAGAGAAGATACACCAATCGGCTCAAGTGCGAGGATTTTTTTTACTTTGGGGCGGCCGGCTCTTCCAGCCGTACCATCAGCCGTTGTCGCGTCTGGCCGTCCTCAAAGTGCACCAACGCCGGTGCCTTGTCCTGGGTCAGATTGCTGATGCCCGTTTCCATGATCGGACGCTCCCGATACCCCGATTCCACCCACCTCCGCCCGGCCATCCAACCGACCGTCGGACGCCTCTACGGGGTGGGGAAGTGCCGGGTATCAAACGGTCCATTGCTGACGCATATACCGCGGAATTCACGTCTTTGTACTTGTCCTTCTCTCAGGTGACACCGACAACCGTGATCGTCATCACAACCAGACATGCAACTGCGTGATACGGCTTGGCCGGTTCAAAGAAACCGTGACCCAGAATCCACTTGTCCATTAGGGCAAGCAGTATCGTAAGTGCCAGCATAGAGCCAAGCCATATGAGCATTGCTCTGCTGTAACTGCCGACGCGAAGCCCGAATTTGGGAGTGTAGAGAATCAGAATTAGCAGAACGCCAAATACAACGGCGGGTGTCGAAATGAGGTAGTACCAGTCATGCGTGAGAAATGTCGCCAGATAGCCCGCGGCAATTGCCACGACAAGCAGTGGAAGGCACAGAAGGCACCAGCGTGATCGCGTTATAAGTCCATGTGACTCCGTAGTACGTGATGGGTCCGACATCGTTGTTGTCCAACTGGGAGTTGCCTCGCTCAGGGACTTCAGAGCAGGTTCCCGTCTATCCTTCGTTTAGCGCAGGAAGCAACGCGCCAGCCACATTCTACCGTAAGCTCCTTAGGCCGAGTCCCATTTTGCCATCTCGGAAATCAAAGTCCCGAAACCTCATGAAAATGTAAGCGCACGCCAGATCCATACTTGCCAGGTCGTTTAGGCTGAGGTGATCAACTTCACCACTCGATATTGGAGCAAGTTATGGGACGACCGCCAAGCGATCTGGATGAGTACCTGGACTGGCAAGAGCGACTGGAGAGTTTCGAAGCCAGTGGCATGGATATCGATGCTTTCTGCCTTGAAGAAGGCGTTTCTCGATCGACCTTCTATCGCTGGAAGGACCGGCTGAAGGAAGGTGTCCCTCGGGAGGTGGTCGCGGAGAAAGAGACTCGCGATCGGGCCGAGTCAGCAGAAGGAGCGGCCTTCGTGCCGATCTCGCTCAAGGCGTCTCCGGTCGAGATTGAATTGCCCAACGGAGGCATTGTGCGACTGCCGCTGGGTGTCGGACAGGCCGTGCTGGTGGAAGTCATTCGAGCTGCGGGTGCGCTGCGGCCCTGGAGGGCATCGAAGTCATGACCAGTTATTCCGACGTGCGAATCTTCTTGTGCACAACACCCACGAACATGAACTGCAGTTTCGATCGACTGATGGGGCGGGTGCAGGAGGTCTATGACCAAGACCCTTGCAGCGGCCACTTGTTCCTGTTCGTGAATCGCAATCGAGATCGGATGAAGATTTTGTTTTGGGATCACGACGGTTTCTGCATTTGGTACAAGCGATTAGAACGCGGCACATTCCAGCTGCTGACAACCACCAACGACGAGGAAGGCATTGAGCTCGACTATTCACAGATGGTCAGGATATTAGGTGGTCTCGATCTGCGCACGGGACGCCGACGGAAGCGATATCGTCGCGCTCTTTGAGAGCATCTGTATTGTTGTTGACAGGAAGATTGAGGACAGGAAGATCAGCTCGCGAGGGCATCTTCCTGTCCTTTTCTTTTTCGTAACCGTTTAGCCAAGTGAAGTAGTGTGCAAGATTTCGCTGCATTGGAGCGCCAAGTGCCGCACCGACAACAGCCGAATCCCGCCGGTTTATCCGGCGGATTGTTAGGTTAGTTGCTACACAGGTGTTGCAGCACAACGTTCTTCGGTCGAGTCCTTTGAGTGACCACAGATCGGCGGCCAACCGAGACCGAGTCATACCGCGGCTTGCATCGGCCTCGGCTCTCTCGCCGCCTACTGGTATCTCATCACCTCGGCCGCCAGGTATCTCGCGCTACTGTGCCAGTAGCACCTAACGTGAGACTCCGCCGGACAAGCCGGCGGCATCGCGGGTCCTGGCCTGATCGCGGAAGTGATTGTCAGTAAGTTTGGCGACCACCTTCCGTTGTATCGCTTGGAAGACATTCTGACACGTTATGGTGTGTACTTCTCACGCAGCACATTGTGCGATTGGGTGAAGTTCACTGCAGAGCTCCTCCGACCCGTGTATGACCTGCAATGTGAACTCGTCCTGCAGTCTTCCGTGATGTGGACCGATGACACCCGCATCACGGTGTTGGGAGGCAACAAAGGCAGTTTCCAAGGGTACTTCTGGACCTACATCGGTGACCAGCAACACCCGTACTCGGTGTACGACTTCACCAACAGTCGCACTCGTGCCGGTCCGGCAAAATTCCTGGACGGCTATTCAGGTTACTTGCATGCCGATGCATTTACTGGTTACGACGCTATGTTCTTGGATGTGGGCGCAGGCATCTTTGAAGTAGCCTGTTGGCGCATGCGCGGCGGAAATTCTTTGATGCGGTAGGCAATGCACCCCGTGAAACTGCACCAAGTGCTGGAATGGGTGCGGCAATTATATGACATCGAAGATCGGGCCCACGACTGGTCGGTGGAGGCGCGCTGTCAGCTTCGCACTGCCGAGGCCAATCCCATACTCGACAAAATCGAGGTGTACTTGGCGGAGTTGGCAAAGACGGCCGTACCGAAGAGCAATTTGGCGAAAGCCGTCACTTATGCACGTAACCAGTGGGACGCCCTGTGTCGCTATACGGAAGATGGTCGGTTGAGCATCGATAATAACCTGAGTGAGCGAACACTCAGGCACCAGGCCATCGGACGCAAGAACTACTTGTTCCTGGGAAGCGAAGCTGCAGGGCCGCGAGCAGCGGTGTTGTACACGATCCTTGCGGGGGCCAAACGTCACCACATTGAGCCGTGGAGCTACGTCCGCGATATTCTGCTACGCATACATGCAGAGGACCTGCGTCTGGAGGAGATGTTGCCAGACCGCTGGGCCGCGGCACATCCCGAGGCAATTCTCAACCACCGTCTGGAGGAGTCGCGCGCCAAAGCAATCCGCACCCGCGCACGCCGAGCACATCGCCGCGCCCAAAGCCAGTGACACCTGGTCTGCCCAACGCTTGCCACCTCTTCGATCACGGCGCACGTCGAGCTCTCGCATCCCGCCCTGCGCCCCATCCCTTGGGCACCGCTCAGAAATAACTTCGGTGATTCGACGTCTGTTTCAGTCTCCGGCACACTGGCTCCGCTCGCGATTGAAGTCTCTTGGGAATGGCAAAACGTTTTCCGCTCGCTCAGCCAGTGCCACCCGATTGGAGAACTACCGAAGTTGTTCTTGAGTCGTCCCCTGGCACCCGACTCAACGCCGCGTCCGGGTCCCGCTGCCAGTGCATGGCGGCTGGGCCGTCGTTACCATGGGTAGAACGGACGCTTACCATTTTTATGAGATTCTGGGACTATGATTTTGGAACGGCAATTTGGGATTGCGGGCGCTGCGGTATCATGAATTGACGTGTCGGCGCGGAAGCGTGGCACCAATCGAAGGTATTTCGGCACACGGAATCGGGTCACCCGCGACGACCCACGCAGTTCGGTTTTGGAGCCGTTGCGCGCATAGGACGACCATGCGTTTTGTCCTGAGCGCACCATTGCCCGCGGTTCTCTTTGGTGCTTGACGATCGTGGATATTGTATCACAATACGGGTACACAGGATCAACCAGCGAAACATACATCCGATGCTCATTCAGATATCTCTACAGGACGGATTGCCGATTTACAGGCAGATCGTCAATCAGATCAAGTATCTGATTGCGTCAGGGCAATTGGCTGCTGAAGCGGAACTGCCGCCAATTCGCTCGTTGGCCGTTCAACTGGTCGTCACGCCAAATACTGTCGTCAAGGCGTATGGAGAACTCGAAGCGGAAGGCCTGATCTACAAGCGTCGAGGTGCCGGGACGTTTGTTGCAAACACGTCGTCTCCTCTAACGCTGAAGGAGCAACGGCGAATTATTTCTGAGCGAATCGACACGTTGCTTGCTGAGGCCAGTCGACTCGCTTTTTCATTTGATGACCTGCAGAACCTGTTGAAGAAACGACATACGCTGATGCAGCACCAGAAGCCTGCTAACCTGCCAAACACGAAACAAGGGAAACGCCATGTCCGCCAACATCGTTGAATTCGAGTCTGTCTCACGGCAGTTCGGTCGGCAACTGGCGCTGAACAACGTCTCGTTCAAGGTTCAGGAAGGCATCGTTTATGGACTTGTTGGCGCGAATGGCGCCGGCAAGACCACGATTATGAAGCATATTCTTGGACTGCTGCGGGCTCGCCAGGGATCGGTTCGCGTGTTCGGAAAAGATCCGGCGCGAAACTCGGTCGAGACCCTGCAGCGTATCGGACATTTGTCAGAACATCGGGAGCTTCCAGAATGGATGCGCATCGACGAGCTGATGTGGTACACGCAGGCTCACTACCCGAACTGGAGGCCGACATATTGTCAGGAACTGCTGAACACGTTTGCTCTGGATCCATCGAAGCGCATTCGAGACCTTTCGAAGGGCATGAGGGCTCAGGTGGGACTGATTGCGGCAGTCTCTCATCACCCCGAAATGTTGCTGCTAGACGAGCCTTCCACTGGACTTGATGCCGTCGTGCGGAAAGACATCCTGAACGCCGTGATCCGTGCGGTGGCAGACGATGGTCGAACGGCCGTCTTTTCGTCTCATCTTTTGGACGAAGTCGAACGCATGTCAGATCACGTATTGATGATCGACCGCGGACGCATCGTGCTACAGGGAACAGTCGACGACATTCGTAAGAGCCACCATCTGTTCCACGTCACGGGTTCGGAAAATCCCGACACACCTCCATTCGTGGCCGGAACACTTTCCGCCGAAAGCCACGGTCGTCACTGGCAACTGGTCGTGGAAGGCTCAGACGAAGAAATTCGGCAACGGCTGGCATCGGTGGGAATTGACCCCGTCGAGTCACGATCAGCATCGCTGGAGGAAGTTTTCATCGCGCGTGCCGGCCGCTCTATCTCGGCATCGGATGAGGAAACGCTATGTCCAGCATAAGTCGAGCGAGGTTGTGGGAAATGTGGCGACTGAGTCGGCTCGAATTGCTGATGCGCATCGGCTATTCGAGCATTGGGGCCGCGTTTATGGGGACGTGCGTTGCCGGCCGATTTTCGCTCAACGGCGAAGTGCCTCCGCTGTTTCTGGCCAGTATGGCACTGGTGGTTCTCTGCTGTAGCGCCCTTTTTTCCTCGTCGTGGTTTCGTTTCGATCCGAACGAGCCGAACTTTGATTTTCAGCTCAGTTTTACGCTCCCGGTTTCCACTTGCCATGTGGTGTTGGGTCAGCTGGCGTTCGCCGTTGTGACGTCCGCGTTGTGTTTTCTGGTGCCTGCGATGCTGTTCGAGTGGATCAGCGGGATGGAACTCAACGTGGTTTCGCCGATGGTCGCAATCTGTTCCTTCGTCGTTTGTGCGACGAATGCCCGCTGGTCGTCTTCGAGTCGGATGTCGCGGATTCTGGGAAGTGTTGGAGTTTGTGTTGTGTTTGTCGTCGCGACGACGGCCTTCTGTTCGTCTCGCATGACGGACGAACCGCTGTTGTTTGCTCTGGGCCGTCCCGAGTTTCTGTCGCTGAAATCGTATCAACTGTTGTTGCTGATTCTGGCCGCAGCTTTTTCCACGTGGGTCGGGCTCAGAGCGGTTGAGGCACAACGTCATGGCGAGCGACTGCGTTTCGGATGGTTGCTGAACGATCGAGCTGTTGACCTTCGACCATCGCCGCCCGAGATTGTCGGGATGAAATCGGCGATGCTACCGTCATCCGGCGTGCCTCCATGGAAAGCTCGATTGTGGCGGCACTGGCGGCAAACCGGAAAGACGGTCCTGCTGACCGCCGTAGTCCTGACGATCGTCATCACGGCGTTCGTCACAGCAGTTCAGTTGGTGGACCCTCGGTGGAGAGGCGGTGGTCCCTTCTGGCTGGTGACGCTCATTCTTGCTCCGGTGGTTTACCAGATCATCGCCGCCGAACTGATGTCGGGCCTGAAAAGGAAGCAGGGGATGACCGAACTGTCGATTTACGACGCAGTGCAGCCAGTGCGAGACGATACGTCCATCGCCACGATCCTGACTCTGATCGCCGTATTATCCTGCGTCGGCTGGATGCTGATGGCGATGGCGGCAGCTGCTCAGACGTTCTGTGCCGGAGACTTTTCGTTCTGGAAGCAACTTGGCAATCACCTGGGATGGCATCTGAGACAAATGGCCTGGTACCACGTTCTTCACCTTGTCGCCGCGCTTGGATCTTTCTTCGTAATCAGCAGTGCAGCAATGCTGACGTTCGGACTTCTGGCTGGTTTCGCGAAAGAGCGGTATGTGTACATCTCCAGTGTCGTTGGCGCAAGTCTGATCGGCATTGGTACGCTTGATCTGATCAACAACTGGGAAATGGGCTGGTTTTGGATAGGGGTGCAGGTCGTCTTCGGAGTCACTGCCGCCTGCACGTTCGGTTTCGGGATTTGTGTGTGCATGGTCCGAAGACCGTTTGGTGCCATCTACGGAATCTTCGTCGCTGTGGTCTCGCTGACGGCCGTCACCGGTGTGACCCGAATTCTCGTTGGAGTCCTGGAAGTTGTGCCCGTACCGTTATCAACGACACAGATTGTCCTTGCCACAATCAACCTCGCCGCCGCAATCGTCGCTGCACTCTCCCTGCCGCCTCTTGCCCTGAACCTGCATCGGCATCGTTAAGCATCCACCGTTCAGTTGTTTGCGCAAATCTAAATGCCATTTGTCGAAAAGACCGACGCCGATTGGCGGATGTCCTTACCGACGCAGGACGACAACTCCTGGTTGCGGGGGTACAACGAGCTCAGATGCTCGGGGGGCTAACTGACCGAGGCAGATCGCGGCGCGCAAGTGCCGTTGGATTGGTTACGCTCTGGGCGTGGTGAGCGGGCGTCCAACAGCCGAAAGACCGGCCCAAAGTCCCATCTACTCGTCGAGCACGACACGCGCCGAAAAAACGCTGAGTAGTTTATCAGATGTGCCGCGACATGACGTAGAATCAGCGCAAACGGTTTGAACGGCACGTCTGATAAACGTGCGATGAACAGAACGCGAGCGCACGCTATGGGGATTGTATGGAAGTGCCTCTGGAATCGGCACTTACGAACAATTGAGAGAAACGCCAGCCGTCGGGAGATAGGAGAATCATGCTTGCTGACTGAGTAGGAGAGCCACGCTGTGTGGAATGCGTTACGCTACGGAAATCATGGCCCACGGTTCCAGACCGTGCGATTGGAATTGTGTGATGCGATTGACACGGCTTACACGAGTACCACCGGGATACACATCAGGCTTTCCCACGCGTAGCGTTTAGCTCAACGACCGTTTTTCGGCTCGGGAATCGTACCGTCAACCTGCAGAGGTGTTCCCACCGCTGTCAATTCGCCTCGGCTGAAACTCGCAGCGGTTGCATCGACTTCTGCGAGTAGCGTTGGACTCCAACTCGCTTCGGTGAAATCGACCTCTGCACTTTTCGGATACGCCAAAAGTACAGAGGTGGCCCACACCTCCGCGCCGTCATTTTGATTCACGAGGTCGGGCGAAATCTGCCCGGACCGCGCAGTCACAATGATTCACTCGCGATTCGCTACGAGCCTTCGGAGATCGCGACCGACGCAGGAAACGACATCTAGACAGAGTGCACCTGGGCGTGTCCTGCGTCGTTAACGCCAGAACCGTTCGTGACTCATGACGACAACTCATGAGGCAGATATGGCACCGCTGACCAGGGTTGGCGAGCTGCCCCAAGTGACCGAGGTGATCTACACCGCTGCGAGTATCGTCGTTTTCTTCCTGCAGTCGGTTGCATCGCCCGCCTGCTCGAAGAGATTTTGCCAAGGCGCAGCGGTGTCGTTTTTTGGAGGACACCGCTGTAGATAGAATAGCAACTCTCCTGCAGGAGGTTTGTCCAACTTTCGGCAAGTTGACGACGTACCAAGATTACGGCGGTGACTTCGACGTGACTTCGACCTCAGCAGCGTAGCGTGCTCAAGACACGACCTCCTCGATCATCTCGGCGATTTGCGTTGGTGACCGAGGACGTTTTGTCCTGTGTCAGATAGCGGCATGCCGTCGGATGGTTAGTGCTCATCTACCCGCAACTGCGGTTGGGGCCGCTTCACGCCATCGATCTGACAACACTGATCGGATTCGTTGCGAGTCACAAACTCCAGAGGTCGGGGCGACCTCGATCACTTAGCTGCTTGCTCACACACTCTTCAGCGGGAGGGCTGTCTGTGCATCAAAATGAGCTTCCGAAACATGTGATCACGAGACGGGGACTGGGTGATGGAGGAGCAACGGAAACGCTGGTCAATAGTTGCCATCCACAGTGTCTTGCCAGTGGCTGTGACGTTGCAGACCGCGCGAAAGACCGATTCTGGAGCCAAAGGGATGCCCTCGATCCTCCGCCGTTCGAATTGTCTTGTTGCTCACGTTCCCAAGCAACAGATGCCACTTCGGCCGATCCTTTTCGCGGAAAGATCATCCCAGGGCCGGTTGGACTTATTCTTTCAGCTCGCTCTGCGCAGCGTCTACCTGGGTTCCGAGGCCCACGGGGTCGTTGTCACCCACCACTGGTGCATGTTTGTCTTGGCTCCTGAATAGCTGACGTCGGCATGGATCAGAGAGCCTTTCCGGTGTCGCGGGATCGTACTTGCCGATGATTTCGTTGGCGGAATAGCAATCGCCCCCGCCGGGAGTCTGCAAGCCTGCTCATCAGCAGAATCCCCTCGTCCCAATGGATGCCGTCCCGCGACGAGTAGAGCACGAAATTGTCCGGACCGGGGTCGTCGCCGACCAGATCCCGTGGGTAGCTGCCGCTTCGCCCGTGCATGAAGTACCATTCGCCCAGTTTTCCGGAGAGCTGCATATTGCGGATCCCCTTGGCAAAGTGCGTGGTCTGCACGTCCGACCAGGTCCGTCCGCCATCCCTGCTGATCACGTAGGGGATGTTCTGTTCGGCCGTTTGATCGTCTCTCTTGTGATGAGCGTCGTAGGTGTAGACGATGATTCTGCCGTCATCGAGCGCGCCGGCGGCCCAGTAGTAGCTGGCGTCGTCGAAGGGCAGCATGCTCCGTTGGCGGAATGATTCCCGTTGTCATCGGAAACCCACAGCGTCTGTGGCCCCCCCGGAGTCATGTTCGACGTGCCGCCTCGAAAGACGATGAAGACCTCTCCGTCATGCACAAACGACGTGTTCATCGTATAGGCGATATCATCGACGGTGGCGGATTCGTCAAACTCGTGCGGCCCCTTCCACGTGTGCCCATGGTCATCGCTGAGAAAATAGACCGGTGCCCGTTGTTTCTCCCATCTCTCGTTCGCGTACCGTATCACGGTGGCGATCAGGGTTCCGTTCGGCGACGGTGATGAGTGAGTACACCAGGGCCGAGCACACCTCGCTCCCCTCCCACATCCGCTTGGAATAGTCGAAGACAACGCGGGTCGCCCCAGGTCAGGCCGCCGTCGGTCGAACGTCGGTATTCCGACCATCCCGCCGCGCCGTGCCCATTCCAATTGTCTGCACCGGTTCCGGTCACGCTGTAGAAGGCGACAATGTCGCCGTTCCGGCATTCGGCAATCGAGTTGTTGCCGTGTCCGGAACGGTCTTCCTTCTGCCGATCCACGAACAACACTCCCGTGTTGGGGATGTCCGCAGGATAGACGAAGAACGGCTTTCTCGTCAGCCGCACGGGTCCTGTTTCTCGCGGATCGAGCATCCTCGAACCCCAGCACGACCACCCATTTCCCGAACCGATAGGACTCTCCGGAGGCGACCTGCTTTTCGTAGACAAGCACCTGATCAATCTCCTTGCTCCCGAACAACTGGAAGCGCGTCTCCGCATCCGCGACAAACCCCTGTGCCTCGAGGGCCTCTACCTGAGAGGCGGCACCGGGAATGCGGCTGAGGGGTGAGCACGATCAGACGGCCGCCTTGCACGACGTCGAACTGGGTGGAATCAATCGAACTCCTCAAGAACTTCTCCCCTGCCAGGCTTGCCGGGCATTCTCGCCAGCCGGTAGCCTCGATCGGTGAACAGCACCGCGTCGGGCCGGAACCACATCACCTCCGATTCCGATTCCCCGCGGACTTCGATCACCGCACGATCCGAAGCGTGCGTGTGGCATGTGACCATCGTCCCCACAGCCAGAAGCACGGACAATGTGCTCGTCTTGTATGTTCCAAGTCTGCTCATCATGTGTTCTCCCACGCAAATCCGCATTTTCCAGTTGACCTTCGCCGGACAATCTCGCCCTGTATCTGACCAGACCATTGTATTTGCTCGGCCCGCCTCGCGTAGTGGTCCATTGACAATCGCAGTCCACCCCGGACGACTGCAGTCTTCGTGGCAAAACCTACCTCCGCCTTTGAATTCCACCGAAATACTCTTGCGTTATCCCGCCATCAACGAACCTGTTCCGGTGGGGATTGGCGTGCCGTCGACCAATTTCTTTACGAAATAGGGCCGCCCCACCGCATCCTGCTGGAACCGCACCTTGTAGTGCGTCAGAGTACCGACCCCCAGGCCAAGATCGTCCGCTCGTCCGTGGCCATGAAAGAAGAGACAGCCGAAAGCAGCTAGGAAGCAGTTTGCACTATGCTGAAGGCACGACAACAATGGCTGTTTAAGAGACTGGCGTCAGTTACTACGGGCTGAGCTATGTGGAGCACGCACGACGCGAGACGAATCATGCCCCAAACAAGGGTACACGTCGGAAATAAACAACAACGAAACGGAGATGTTCGATCGGCATCCCGAGATCGAGGCGGCCGTGCTTGCCTCGGCCAACAGCGAGCACCGACGGCAGGTGGAAGCCTATCCCACGTAATCGATTCCTTAAGACATGCCTTCCTTGTGGGAGAAAACACCATGACACGCTTCCTGCCGTGCATCCTCACGCTCCTGTCGACTGCGACCGGCCTTGCCGACGAAGTCACCGTCCTCACCCCGCCCGTCGGCGAGAAGGCCTATCAGATCGCCGGGCGAGGAGTTCGCGGACCTCTGGGAAAAGGTCACCGGCCGGCGTCCGGTACTCCGGCGGGCGGAGATCGACCAGAAGGTCCCGCCGGCCGGCGACGTGGTTCTCATCGGCTCCGATGCCGTCAACCCGCTGGTCCACCAGTTGATCCACGACGCGGTGCTCGACGGCCTGGACCTCCAGTACGGCGGCGACAACTACCGCATGCTCGCCGTGCCGCATCAGGGGCGAGAGCTGGTGATCCTCGCCGGCGGCAGCGGGCGGTCCACGATCTACGCCGTGTACGACTTCTTCCGCCGTCAGGCCGGCGCGGAGTACTTCTGGGACGGCGACCGGATTCCCCGGCGCGATGCGATCGAGCTGGCCGGACTCGACGTGCTCCAGAAGCCGCATTTCGGCTACCGCGGCCTGCGCTACTTCGCTCACCGCGGCCTGCACCGCTTCCAGGCCGAGCACTGGGACCTGGACGACTGGAAACGCGAGATCGATTGGCTGCTGAAGGAGCGGTTCAACCTGTTCATGCTGCGCACCGGCATCGACGATCTGTTCCAGCGAGCCTTTCCCGGCGAGGTAACGTACCCGCCCACCGACGGCCAGGACCCCGACGCCGAGGACCGCTCGTACAACGATCGCACGTCGTTCTGGGCGCTCCGCTACCGGGGCGAGCTCCGCAAGCAGGTGTTGCAGTACGCCCGCGATCGCGGACTCTTGCATCCGGAAGACACGGGCACGATTACCCATTGGTACTCCCACACGCCCAGTTCCTTCTACACCAGCCACCCCGGCTTCCCGGTCATCACGGACCAGAAGTCCGGCTACAAGCTCTCGACGCACGCCATCTGGGACATCGAGGCGCAGACGACGTGGGACACCTACTGGAAGCTGACCGAAACGCACATCCGAGAGTTCGGCGGGGGCACGCCGCGACTGTTCCACACCATCGGCATGGCCGAGCGGACGTTCGGCTCCAGCGACCGCGACAACCTGCAACGAAAGCTCTACGTCTATCGCAAGACGCAGCAGAAGCTCCGAGAACGCTACCCGGACGTTCCCTTGTTGATCGCCAGTTGGGACTTCATCGGCTGGAAATGGACCGACGAGGACGTGCGTCGATTGACCGAGGAGTTCGACCCCCAGCGCACGATCATCCACGAGTACACGGCCGACATGGCCGACAAGGTGACCTTCCGCGACTGGGGCTTGCCGGGCCGCTTCCCCTGGATCTTCGGCATCTTCCACTCCTTCGCACGCAACAGCGACATCCACGAGGATTACGCCATCCTCAGCGAGCGATTGCGCGAAGCGGCAGCCGATCGGAAATGCCTGGGGCTGGTCTTGTGGTCCGAGATCTCGCACAGCGACACCTTCATGCTGGAATACCTGGCCGAAAACAGTTGGCATCCGCAAGGGCTGGAAGCGTCCGACTCCGCAGACCGATACTGCCGGACCCGCTACCCGGCCGAGCTTGGTCAAGCGATGCGGCCGGTGTGGGCCGATTTCCTCAAGCTCTCTCAGACCCAGCACTGGTCGATCAAGTCCTCCGAGCGTGGCATCATCTTCAGCGAGCCCCAGTTCCGCTTGATGCGAAGCGGACTCGCGACGCTCACGCCGCAACGCATGGAGGCGATCAACGCCGCGCACCGGCGCGTGGCTCCGGAACTGAAAACGGCGCCCAAGGTGCTCGAACGCTTGACCGGGCTGTCGGCCAAGTGGTACTCCGACGAGTTGTGGCGGCGCGACGCCCTGGACATCGCTCGCACGGTCGCCAACCGCGCCTTGTTTGTCAGCTTCGCTCAGGGCGCCCAACGCATGGAGGCCTGGCGCGAGGACAAGGCCGAGACTGCCTCGATCCAGCAAACGGCCGAGGTGAATCTGGAACTCTACGACGCCTTGGCCGACGTGCTCGCCCAGTCCGACGAGTTCTCGATGGAGGCCAGCCTTCGCCGCCTGGACCGGGCCCGGGAACTGGGCGGCGTGCAGCCGCAGGTCAATCCGCACGCCGAGCAGACGATGAAGGCGAATGCGGAAAACAGCTACTGCCGCAGCCACCATTACGAACTGGTGCGCACCGTCAACCGCCGCGAAGCCGAGGCCTACTGGAACTGGGTGCTGAAGCGCGTCGCGAGCGGCGACCGTGGCCCGTGGCGACAACCGGCCGAGTTGACGGAACAGGCCAAGGCCATTGCCGACGAGTTCTACGCGACGCCGCTGGCGAAGATGAAACCCACCGCCGCGCGCGGCCCCGCCGAGTTGGCCGCCGCCCTGGAGCGGCTGGCCGATTCTGTGCAGAAGGTGGTGGATGCAGATGAGTATTGAAATGCGTTCCATCGATGCTCGTCACTACCCTTCCAACATCCGGAGGCAACATCTGATGAGAAACCGACTCTTGGCATTCCTGATCCTGCTGGCCGCCGGCCCGCTTGTGGCCACCGGTGCGGAACGCAAAACTGCCAACGTCATCCCGCGGCCGGAGAAGATGGAGGTCCGTGAGGGCAGTTTCACCATCGGGCCGGAGACCGCGATTGTCTGCGATCCCCAGACGCGTCAGGAGGCAGAGTACCTGGCCGAATTGCTGAGGACTCCCACGGGCTTTGAACTGCCGATTCGCGATGCGGGCTCCGCCGAGGCGGTCAACTGCATTGTCCTGCGAACGATTTCGGACAGAGAGAGCCTCGGCCAGGAAGGCTATGAACTGAAGGTGTTCGCGGATCGGGTGCTCGTCGAGGCGCCGACCGCGACGGGCGTGTTCTACGCGCGTCCAGACACTTCGCCAACTGCTGCCGGCGGCTGTCGAAAGCGAATGCCTCACGACCGGCGTCGATTGGGTCGTGCCGTGTGTCGAGATCGAAGACAAGCCGCGCTATGGTTGGCGCGGTCTGATGCTGGACCCGGGCCACAACTTCCTGACCAAGGAGTTCACCAAACGCTACATCGACGTGATGGCGTTGTACAAGATGAACCGGCTGCACTGGCATCTGACCGACATGGGCTGGGCGATCGAGATCAAGAAGTATCCGGAACTGACCAACATCGAGAAATGGCCCGCCGTGGCGCCCCGTTGGCGACGTGCCTACGGCAAGTGTACGCAAGGCTTCTACACCCAGGACGACGTGCGCGAGATCGTCGCCTATGCCGCAGACCGTCACATCACGATCGTTCCGGAGATCGAGTTGCCCGCCCATTCCAGTGCGGCGTTGGCATGCTATCCGGAATTGCTCTGCCCCAATTGGAAGAGTCCCGTCAGACAGAGTCGATTCCTACTTTCACTATCCAATCAACTATTGTGCGGGCAACGAGAAGACCTTCGAGTTTCTCGAAGGCGTTCTCTCGGAAGTCATTGACCTGTTTCCCTCGCCCTACATCCACATCGGTGGCGACGAGCGTGTGCGAGGGGCCTGGAAGGCGTGTCCGAGGTGCCAGGCACGCATCAAGGAGGAGGGACTCAAGAACGAAGACGAGCTACAGAGCTACTTCGTCAAGCGGATCGAGAAGTTCGTGCGATCGGCAAAGGCCGACGAATCATCGGCTGGACCGAGATCATGGAAGGCGGCCTGGCGCCCGAGGCGACGGTTCAATCGTGGCTCGATGCGAAGCACGCCGTCGAGGCCGCGAAGCAGGGGACACGATGTCGTCATGTCGACGAACAAAAGCTGCTATCTCAACTACCGCGGGCTCGCCATCGAAAAGTGTTACGCCTTCGAGCCGACGCCGCCGGAGTTGTCGTCCGAGAAGGCCAAACACATCCTGGGATTGGAGCCTTGTCTTTGGGGCTTCCCACAGCACCGGCACGACGAGTTGGTCTTTCCGCGGCTCTGTGCATTTGCCGAAGTCGGCTGGTCACCGAAAGACGCCCGCGATTGGGCCGGTTTCAAAGCTCGTCTCGAGACCCACGGGAGACGCCTGGACGAACTTGGAATCAACTACCACCGCGACCCGGCGATTTGGGCGGACCCCTCGAAATGAAACAAGAAGGCTGGTATCCCTACTTCGACCCTGCTGCGGCAACCACGCGAACATTGGCGATCGTCACATCGCGGACGTGCTGCGGGCCCGAGGCCACGGTAACCGCGTCGCCGGTCATGTCGTAGCGAACGACGTTGCTGATGATGGAGTCGCAAAGCGAACCGCCGATCAGGATCGTGTGTTGGCAGCGGCTGATGACGTTGTTGATGATGACCCGCCGCGTGTCGCCCAACGGGGCGATTCCGCCGCCGTACGCGGTGTCGCCAATCGTCACGGCCGCTCTGCACCGAACGCGTTGAGGCGAGGTGTCGATCAGTCCGTCCAGCATCACGTCGTACATCCGAACGCCCGAGGTGTTGAGAAACCGGACGATGTGATGGCCGCCCGCGCAATGGCCGCGGACGTTTCTGATGATGACATGGCGGATGTCATCCTGTCCCTGGCCGCGATCCTCGCAACTGCTCACCATGGTGGACCCGGTTCTGCCCGCG
Organism: uncultured Planctomycetota bacterium; assembly: GCA_963700575.1. Lineage (GTDB taxonomy): Bacteria > Planctomycetota > Planctomycetia > Pirellulales > Pirellulaceae > JAJRVM01. Next base: position 35,008 of record CAVOYC010000017.1, read on the forward strand.
ACGCTGCCGGCTTTGGGGATGGCCGTCAGGGCGATCAGGTCATCGCCGGTGAATCCGGTGATGTTGTCGATGAGGATGTCGTGGCATCCCATGCGCAGATCGATTCCGTCCTGGTTGAGGATCGTCTGCCGGACGCCGTCGATCATGCGCGCTTGAGTGGAGGCGAAATCGAGATCCCGCAGCGTGCCATGGGCACATCGCTCCAGGGAGATGGCCCAGCAGTGCGACTCCTTCATCGCGACGTTCTGGATGCTGAAGTTCTCGACAAACGCCATGAGGATGCCGATATTGCGCCAGTCGCCGGTCTGGCTCTCCCCGTCCTTGCCGGCGTCGGTGCCATAGGTCCGTTGGCCGAGTGTCTTGCCGCTGTCGCCGGTTGCGCGGGGATGGTCGGCACCTTCCAGGATGACCGTGCCGATCCCGCGGATGTGGATGTTCTGCATCGGCCGAATGTCGGTGATGCCAAGGCCGCAATTGGCGCTGCGGATCATGTTGTCGCGGCAGCGGTCGGAGAGCTTGATCCGGCAGTTGTCCAGTTCGAGCGTGGTATTGCTTCGCACCAGGATGGCCGAGTCGAGGAGCCAGACCTCCCGGCGCTCCTCGCCTTGGACGTTGACTCGCGGAATGACCACGCGGCAGCCGAGTCGTGCGGCCGCGTTGATCGCCTGGTTGATCCGCTCGACGTCGGTCCCCTGAAACTGGTTCGGACTGACGACCAGCGAAGGCCGCCTCGGCGCGTCTCCTTTAGGAGAGGGAGGCTCGGCACAGACCGCTGACACAGCCCACCAGGCAACCGCCAGCGCGATGGCTGCCCCGCATTGGCCGATCGATCGATACATCATGGGGCACCAATTGGTTGAACCGACAATTGCCATAGGTCTTGATCCTGGAGATAATCCCGTGATGTCACTTTGGTCCGTCCGCTTTTGCCGAGCGTTTCCCGCCCACGTCCTCCAATGCCTTGCCGAGGGCTTCCAGTTCCATCTCTGAAACAAGCGTGGCGTGCGGCTTTCGAGCAATGCAATGGCTTTTCACGTCTTGAAGCGAGGCGTCGGGAGCATGCGTATGTTGTTGAAGGCATACTCAGTGGGGAAGAGGTACGCCGACGTCTCATTCCAGACCTTGTATGATTCTCAGTAAACGCGGAGAGAGTATGGCTCGCGTATCATCATCGACCAGGCTGAACCGGTTGCCGTCGTTCGGCGTGCTGAGATAGTTCCACACGCTGTACGGAATTCCGTTCTCATTCAGCAGGGAGATGACGTCACACATCCAGTTTTCCCGGTACTTCAGTCGGCAGTGGCGAATGGTGCCGAATTCGCCGCACCAGAGAATCTTGTCCGGATGGGCCTGTCACGAGGTTCTTGCTCATCCACAGATCCTTTCTTAGTACGCCATAAACCCACGGCCTTCGGCCGTGCGACCCTGACAGGCTCTGCCGTTCCGGCGTGAATAAAATACGCTGTTTCTCTGGTAAGCCCCGCTGGGCAGGAGAAAGAGCGTATGGAGAACTTTGAATCTTTGTCGCACGTACGTTGGGAGTGCAAGTGCCACGTAGTATTATCCCGAAGTATCGCAGAAAAGTAATCTATGGCAAGTCGCGTGCAGCGATAGGCCGTATCATTCGCGACCTGTGCCAACAGAAAGGAGTTGAAGTATTGGAAGGGCATGCGATGTCCGACCATATTCACGTGTGTCTCAAGATCCCGCCGAAAGACACGGTGTCTTGCATTATCGGGTACAATGGACGTTCGACCTAAAACCGAACACACTCGCTCTGGATGCGGGACGGGCCATCAGAGGTGTAAGCGAATCATCCCACCGAACAGCACTGGACATCGGTGTCCACGACATTGTCAGATGACATTGTCAGATACTGACTGGCAAGCCGGTTACAAGATGCACTCAGAACAGTTTTGCAGATCTAGTCAGGTAGGTGTTGTGCCCATGAGATATCGTTTTGCGAGGAAATGCTGGCGAGTTGTCGTACTGTTTTCGCTTGCTCAGCTCGTTCCCTTCCTGCCTTTCAGGACAACCTTGGCCCAGCAGCCACTGGGTCCAACACACTTCGGTCCAGCATCAGACGAAGTGCCCTTTCCAAGACCGTTGCGGCAAGTGGAGAACTTCACGGAATATGGCGGAACATGGACGGTAAAGAGCGATGAACTGTGGACGGAGGCTGGCCCTGGTCCCAAACTGATATCCGACACACCTGAATTCAGCGTCGGCGAAGTGGGTGTCGAGATCTTGCTACCAGGCGACCAGGACGGCAATGCTGCACTGATCGCCCGAGTTCGAGAAGCCGGCGTGGGAGCAGACCATTTCATCGGCTATGAAATCGCGTTGGACGCTCGCAATCAGGTTCTCCGTCTGGGCCGTCACAGGCACAATTTTGAATTGATACGCGATGTGCCTTGCCAAGTACCGACAGGCCAATGGATTTCTCTGGTCGTCAAATTCGACAAGACATCATTGGAAGTATTGCTGGACGGCAATTCCGTTTTGCACCACGATGACGGGACCAGCGCGTTGCCAGCTGGTGCCGTGGGGCTGCGTCCTTGGCAACGTGACGCGAGATATCGCAACCTGTGGGTCGAGACGAACGGCCAACATCATGAGTTACCCTTTCAACAGGGCACGTCGATTGAGCATGCTCACGAGCTATTGTCGAATGCCCGTATTCCACCGGTGGCATTTTTCACTCGCCACGCCTTGAGTCGTCCCAACGCGATCAGTTGTGCTATTTGGCAAAGTCAGCCTACCGGCCCGGGATGTGGAATTCACATCCTTGATCCGTCTCGTCCAGACGATCCCGTCCGGACAATTTTCAGCGACCCGGATGGCTGCATCTTTGACATGAACCTATCGTTCGATGCTCGGTCGTTACTGTTTTCTTATCGAGGCAAAGGCGAGCGTTTCTGGCATCTCTACCGAATCGGCGTCGATGGCAGCGGACTGCGCCAATTGACCGAAGGGCCGTTTTTCGACACCAGTCCCGTTGAACTGCCTGATGGTGACATCCTGTTCGTTTCGACACGGCGGGGCGGCTATACGCTGTGTCAACCGGGCCCAGCCTCGAACCTGCACCGAATCTCCGCCGACGGCGGCAATATTCGGTGCGTGAGCATGAACACACTGGCCGATTTCAGCCCCCAAGTGCTGCCAGATGGGCGCGTCCTGTTTACTCGCTGGGAATATATCGATCGCGATCTTACATACCGGCAAAGCCTCTGGACGCAATATCCGGATGGAACGAATTACCAACTGTTCTTTGGCAACACAATTCGCGATGTGGGGACATTCTGGCAAGCTCGACCGTTGCCACGACGCCACAACGTAGTCGTCGCGACGTTTGCACCGCATCATGGCTGGCCACATGGCGCCATCGGCTTGATCACCAATCGACGAGGACTGGAGGCGCCCCGCGGTGATGGCTTCGCATGGATTACGAAGGACTTCCCTGAAATCGGCGATCGCTCCTATCAGTGGTCGTATCGCGATCCGTTCCCGTTGAGCGATTCGCTGTTCCTGGCTTCGTATGGCGGCGAGGTACAGAAGTTTCGTCTCGTCCTTCTCGATCTGTACGGTAACAGGAAATTGTTGCACGAGGATCCCGAGTTCGGCTGTTACAGTCCATTGCCTCTGTCACCGATGCTGCGGCCTCCGGTAATAGCGGAACAGCGAGAAGATGCCACGCCGTGGGGAACTTACCTACTGGTCGACGCGTATCGGGGACTCTCGGGAATCGAACGGGGACGCGCCAAGTATCTTCGAATTATGGAGCAGATGCGGAAGACGGAAGATTTGGTTTCCCGCGCATTTGACCAGTCACCGGTGATGAGCTACGCCACGTACTATGGCAAGCGGAGTTGGGGGACGGTAGCACTGGCCGAGGACGGATCGGCCTACTTCAAAGCGCCGGCGCTGCGAGAAATCTACTTTCAGATTCTTGACGAGGACGGACGTGAACTTCAACGAATGACTTCCGGTTCGCAGATCATGCCCGGCCAAACAATAACCTGCATCGGCTGTCATGAACCTCGTTCGGAAGCACCGCCCACTGGAAAGCAGCCATTGGCCGTTCACGATCCACCCATGCAGCCCGAACGACCTGAGTGGTTGGAAGATGGTGTTGTGGACTTCCCGTCAGTTGTTCAGCCGGTGCTTGACGAATACTGCACCGACTGTCATGGCGGACCGAATCCTGATGGTGGCCTGTCGCTCACTGGCGACAAGACGTGTCTATTCAACATGGCTTACGACAACCTGCTGGGCCGCAGTCGGTCGTATCGCCAGCACGATATGGCCACGGGCGAGATGCTTGCCGCCGAACGTGAAAGAGAGCCACCGCTGGTCCATTTCTACTGGCTGTTGCGCACTCCAACAGCCGTCAACCAGCCGCTATGGACCGGATCTCATGCCAGCAGCTTGTTGAAGTACATCGATACCGACCACTGTGACAGGCAGATTCCCCGGGAGGATCGACAACGCATCTATCTCTGGATCGACGCTAACGTGCCCTATTACGGCACCTACGCCCATAGCAGACCTCGCTCGCCCGGGGGACGCGACTTGTGCACGGATACAGAGACGGGCCACGAGTCGGCTTGGTTCCGAGATGGTTTTCGTAGCGTGTACCAACGACGGTGCGAATCCTGTCATGGCAGTTTCCCACTCCCCAATGATCATTCCAGAATCTGGGATGGGCACTTTGCCTGGATCAATTTCACCCATCCCGATCATAGTCCTGCGCTCGCGGCTCACTTGGCGAAGGAAGCCGGTGGTCGCGGTGTCTCGACGACAACCGACGGACAATCGACGATGCTCTTTCCAGACACAAGCGATGTCGACTACCAGCAGATGTTGAAGGCTATCGAAGCCGGCAGGGAATTGATGTTGGCCAACCCGCGAGCCGACATGTCAGGATTTCGATTCGGTAGGAAAGAACCTTAATTCGAGTCCGTGAGCGCCGGCCGTCGCCTTAGAGAGTCGCCTTGGAGAAGAATCGAATACTCGGGAGATACACCATGAGGGTTTGTCGCAAACGCAACGGCGTCCTTTCCAGATGGGACGGAAGCTCGACTACGCCGCGAAGGGCCACTGGCACGCCTATATTGACGGCACTTGCGTGTTTCGGACTCGCGGTTGCCCCCATGCACCTCATGGCGAACGATCCGAGTCATTCCCCGCATCGATGGGGTCTTGAATCCGCTGCCGGTCTTCTCGAGATTTCTCCGCAAGGCGAAGTCTACCGCGTCGAGCTTCGAAATGAGAAAGGCGGGCAACTAGCTCAACCGCCCGAAGGGCTTTGGTCCGTCGCCATGGACTGGGAAGACGACTGGCCCGCCGACTGGAAGCACGGCCAGGCTCAGACTTGTGAACGCTCAGGACCGTGGCTGGTGCTCTCGGGGGTCGTGTCAACCGAGCAAGGCGATTGGCTGTTGCGCGATGCGTACATCGCCGAAGGACACCGATTCCGCTGTGTTCGCCGCTGGCAGTGGCAGGTCGAACGGCCTGCGCGAAAAGTAACGCTCTCGGTGCGGTGGCAGACGCCTCAAGCGGGCGCTTCGCTCATGCTGCCGGGGGTCTGCTACCATGGGAATCCCTCGGGCAGCCTTTCGGGAGCAGAACGAGTCGCCAGCTATGCGGGCAAGGCGGACGACGAATTGTTCTGCGAAGAGCATCGGTTGACGATGCCATTCGTAGCCTTGGAGTGGGAGGGCGAGCAGCAAACCGGCGGCGCGGCGTTGCATACGCTTCCCTCGCTGGCGCCGCACGCGAACCGAGCCGATCAGTGGTGGTCGCTGGGACTGGCGGCACGCGATCGGTGCACCGAATTGGCTCTGCTTTCCGGCCCCTGTTCGATCAACGGCCGACGAAGCTTTGTCAAGGCCAACCAGCGCAAGTTCTTTCCCTACAACGATACCTACTTGGCAGTCCCAGCCGGTGCCGTTATCGAGAAGACCTTCTACTTGCAGGCGTATCCGGTCCAGCGGAAGGGCTCGGGATTTGGCGTTCCGCTACGGGAAACACTTGATCTGCACCAATTTTGTGCAGGGGATGGATCACATCCAGGATGTGGACGAGATGCGAGGTACGTATCGTGAAGACTGGACCGTCTACTGGATGACCGCCCACTTTTTGAATGCCGCCGCTCAATTTGAAGAGATGCGAGTCAACCTGGACAAACCCACCAACACGAATTAATGTCGCGGACTATCCTGGAGAAGAGCCTTGAGAGTACACTTCGTCCGCATGGACGTCCCAAGAAACGAAAAAACCGTTCCTGACACCTTTTCCCCATTGTACGCGAAGATTAGAAACAATGGCATACGATCCCCCGTGAGTTTAACGTTTACTTTGAAGGACATTCACCATTAAAACCTTGCTCGCTATACTCGGAGTACTCGGATGCTTACTCGTCTCTCAGATGGGGTACGCAGAAACAAAGACGCCAGCCTTCACCCTCTGGCAGTTGCCTGAACAAACTGGATCGCAGATGAACAGCTATGTGATCCGGACGGCGGGCGATGAGGTCATTGTCATCGACGGAGGTACCGAAGGTGACGCAGCCTATCTTCGTGAATTCATTCAAGACCAGGGCAATCACGTTCATGCTTGGTTTATTTCTCATCCTCATAGTGACCATGTTGATGCTCTGACGGCAATTCTCAACGATCTTGGGGACATCAAAATCGATGCGATCTACGCTTCACTCCCTGACGATGCTTGGCTGGAGAAACTTCAGGACCCTACTCTTAAGACTCAGCGAGCACTAAAAGCCGCTCTTAAGGCATCGAACCACAAGATCCTGGACCTTTCGCCCGGTCAAATAATCAAATTCCAGGGGGCTACATTCGAGATACTTGCGATCCGAAATCCGGAATTGACCGCAAACGCAGTCAACAATCAGTCCGCAGTTTGGCGTGTAGATGGCGGCGGCAAAACAATTCTATTTTTGGGCGATCTTGGAGTAGAAGGGGGTGAGAAACTTCTTGCCAGTCCTTACCGTAGCCGACTCAAGGCCGACTATGTTCAGATGGCTCATCACGGACAAACTGGTGTGAGCGAGGAATTCTATAAAGCCGTAAACCCAAAATTTGCATTATGGCCGACGCCGGATTGGCTATGGGAGAACAATCAAGGAGGGAAAGGACGCAATTCGGGTCCATGGAAGACACTTGAGGTGCGGGCGTGGATGGAGAAACTGAACATACAGAAGAACTATGCTTCAAAGGACGGACTGCACAGAATAGATTTCTAGTATACCACGTTCTCAATCGTGCGAATGCACGAATGCCAATCTTCGAGAAGGACCGTGACTACGAAGCCTTTGAGGAGATCTTGGGCGAGGCCGTTTTACTGTCCCCGTCTTGAGCTGCGAGTTCAATACACTTTCGTGGTCTTAACCAATACGCGGAAATCGCTGCATCGCATTTTCTCGAAAGCCAGCGAGATTCGGTTCGCACCCGCGTTCAGCGTTGGAAACGATCCGGACACGTTGCCCGACGACACATCTTCATCGTTCGCACCCAAGACTCGCCAGCCAGTGTGGTCGCGGCAGGTGAGCCGCTGCCCGGCAAGCAGCCGCACGGGGAATCGTACCGAGGCGTCGCCGATCGTAAATATCGGTGTATCGAGATTGACTGCCTCGCCGTCCTTTCCCAACTTGCCAAGCTGCTCGACCTTGATTTCGATTTCCAACACGGGGGCACTATCCTGCCGGCCTTTGAGTTCGTCGGCTCTGCGGACGATGTTCCATGCGTTGTCGATCCCATCGGTGCGGGTGACAACACGAGGAATGTTGTACTCCCGATCCAAACGGTTCCAGTTGATCTCAGATTCAGATAGCTATACTCAGCTCGTCCGAGCCGTCAAGCTTGGCTATCGATGGCAAGGCGACGAAGCTGTCGGTATCGGTAAACCGCAAAGCGTTTCCGAACTCGCCCTTGACCCACAGAACATTGTGCAGTTCAGCCTCACCCACCGGATCAACCGCGTGCGCCGAGTACACACCCGCCCCTTCATCGAACGGCCACCAACCAACGGGGCCGTGACCAGCATCATCGCCCCGGGCGACCGTGACGCATAACACCAACATCCCAAGGACAATTGCACTCAAATGCGATCCGAATGAAGTTTTCATGTTGTTTTCTTTGTGAACGGCAGCAGTGTATTCCGGGACTTTCCAAAGATCGTGTCCACATCCCGCAGATAACCGCTGTCTACGGTAGGATCCACTGTGGCACTTTACCGTTCCCCGTCCGTTCACCTTCAAGTATCCACGACAGGTTGAAGCGAGCGATCTGCATGGCGGAGTACCTGCCGTTCGGCCCACCTTCGAAGAGCAGATAGATCAGACCTTCGCTGGCCGTGTCCGGCCGTCCGGCCACCAATGACGAATAGGCGCCGTGCGGGGCGTAGACGAGCCGTTTTACGGGCCAGGTTTTGCCGCCGTCAAAACTGGCCCAGACGGTCATTTTTTTCCGGTCTCCCCCGCCCGTATCCGCGTTGCTGAAAATCAGAACGTCCCGGTCTTTCACGGGCAAGCGGGTCAACCCACCTTTCATTCCGTAGCCCCTGCCGTATCCGCCGCCGTCCGGAAGCACTTGGCTGATGTTCAGGTTTTCCCACGTCTCCCCGCCATCGCTGCTCCAGGCCTCCCGTCGCATGGTTTCGTCCGATCGCAGCTCGCGGGCAAGGGTCTTGTCGTAGTATCCGCTGTGGCTTCGGGAGTTGTAGTAAATTCGACCGTCGTGCAGCTCCACCAGGGCTGCCTCCTCGGTATAACCTTCCGGAAATAGTCCGCTGACCTGCCATGTGGCCCCACCATCATCACTGTAGATGGCGCAACTGAAGATCACATCGGCGGGATCTCTATCGGACGGATGTGCTTTGGCGTGTGGCCGCAACGTTGCACTCACCAACAGTCGCCCTTTGTGCTTTCCATGTCGGAGGGTGACGCCCGCTTCGCTGGCATTGGCATGCATGAAGTACGTGCCGCCTTCGTCCGGTGCTCCCTTCGTGGCTCGCTTCTTCAAACCTGTTTCTTCAAACTGCTTCATTAACGCGTTGGGTTTGATCGTGATCTCTTCTTCCGTCCACGTCTTGCCGTGGTCGGTGCTTCGAAACACCCTGTCGGTGCCGTTCCACATTCGCACCGACATGATATCCCCGGTGTTTTCATCGACGATCATATTGCTGTCTGAATGCGTGATGGACACGTCGATGATTTCTCCCCAATTCTGGCCTCCGTCTTGGCTGCGCCGAAGATGCTTTTTGTTGTTGCGCAACGCCAGAAGGGTCCCGTCGACAGCAATCGCGAGGTACGGCTCGCGAACGTTATTTCCCTCATCATCAAAGACGACCTGCGTATCGAAGCATGGGGCCCCCAGAAAGACGTCCAGCGGCGCTTCCACAGGTTTTCCCGCTGCGGTGAGCAGTTCCTGCTCAGATGACTCGACAACAGAGCCGCCGCAGAGGAATGCCGCAACAAGAAAACAACGTATCGGTTTCCAAGACAGGTTCCTGGTACACATAACGTTCTTCCCTTCGCAATTGTTGACCGGTGATCTAGTTCTGAGTGTTACTGGCTGGCACACGGCGTACCGTTTCCGCGACATTGGATATCGGCCAGGAGTTGAAAATCGCTTGTAGCCTGTCTTGCCACGCGCAAGCATTCTAGCGCCATGGTGTTGCATCACGCAAGTTCCTGCGGTGAACGCTTGGGGCATGCAATCGCCGAAATTCACTGCGAGCACTGAGGAACCCTGCAAGTCTAGGCATCCAGCTACTTCACGGTTGATCCGTGCGTATCGCGTCTTCGGAAACGTCGTCGGCACGAACAATCGGATTTGCGGCCTTTCGCAAATCACTACTGACAACCGACAATCCTTGCGATTGATCGCCCTCGACGCGCAGATACGCCTTGACCGATTCCCGCGACCGGCAGCCATGAATCATGGCGTCCTGCACATTCTTGAATCGAATAACCGCATCCGATTTGCAGCCTGACATGGCGCGAAGGCCCAAGACATCGAGTTCGCGCACGTCGTCGCAAACCAGCGCCGGCCGCTGATCGTCCTCCGCACACTCGACATCGAGGTTTTGGATACGCAGGTTCTGTTTCGCCCGGATTATTTGTGAGATCCGAGCGTGGCCGCGATCGCAGTGTCTGCCGGCTGCCCAACGGGGCTTCTTAACCGGAATTGACATTGCTGTAGGCGCCGTCTACTCTGAGCACGCATAAATAATCCACCTGCATAAATATTCAGGAGCTCCGGATGGCTGGTTATGACCGTGTTCTTCGTTCGAATTGTCGGCTGACGACTGAGCGATTTGTGTCTGTGGGGCTGGCTGCGGCTTTCCTTGTGTTGTCGGTGCCTGGTTGTTCGCGATCATCATCGACCGGTTCTGCCGGCGCGGGATCCAATGCGGCGTCGGCGGCGAAGCCATTGAGCATTGGGATTTCGTTTCAGGAACTTGATAACCCGTACTTTGTCGTCATGAAGGAAGCAGCTGAAGAGGCGGCCCAATCGATAGGGGCTGAACTTCACCTGACCGACGCGCGGCATGATGTAACGAAGCAGATCAGCGACATCGAAGACCTGATTCAGAAAGGCATCGATATTCTGCTCATCAACCCGACGGATTCAGTCGGAGTTGAAACGGCGGTGCAGTCAGCAAAGAAGGCGGGCATTGTTGTGGTGGCCGTGGATGCTCGTCGACTTTCCGGTCACTTCGATCGTTTCGCGGCTGGGAGTCGCTCAGCAGCAGTTCGTGGAAATCGCCAAGGCCCTGCTGGGGAAACCTCGCGTGTTGATCATGGATGAACCGACGGCAACGTTGACGGTCCAGCAAGCGAAGCGGTTGCTGGAGATCATGCGAGATCTGGTGAATCAGGGCATTTCTATCATCTTCATCTCGCACCACCTGGATGAAGTGTTCGACATTGCGGACACAATTGTCTGTCTGCGTGACGGAGAATGTGTCGGTTCATGGAAGGACGGCGAACTGTCGCGAGACGAGTTGATCCGCATAATGGTGGGGCGCGATTTGAGTTTTGCGTTTCCGCCGGAGGATCGTTCTCCGTCAACATCGGTGCTGCTGGACGTGCGGAGCATTCAACGCAAACCTCATCTACCGGAGAACTCGTTTCGGCTTCGTGAAGGTGAGATTCTGGGCGTGGCCGGGCTCGTTGGTTCTGGTCGAACGAAAATGATTCGAGCAATCATGGGAGCCGATCGAGCCTACCGGCATGACGTCACTTTGCGAGGCGAGTCGTTGCGAATCCACTGCCCGGCGGACGCTCAGCGGGCTGGTATCGGGCTGGTTCCGGAAGATCGCAAGAAACAGGGATTGGTGCTGGGAGCGTCTGTTCGAGAGAATCTATTACTGGCCGGTCTGAAGAAGTTGTGCCATCCGGTGTGGCGTTACGTACAGCGCGGCAAAGTTGTCATCGCGAGCAACGAACAGATTCAGCGACTGCAGATCAAAACCGCATCGCAGCATCAGGCAACTCAAACGCTCAGTGGCGGCAATCAGCAAAAGGTCGTGTTGGGCAAGTGGCTGCTCGCCGAGTGCCGCGTGCTGATTCTGGACGAACCGACTCGCGGAATCGACGTGGGCGCCAAGGGAGAAATCTATCACTTGCTGCGAGAACTTCGCGATCGCGGCGTTTCAATCCTGCTGATCTCGTCAGAAGTTCCCGAGGTGATCGGGATGAGTGATCGAGTGATGGTGATGCGGAATCAGCAGATCGTACACGTGTTCAATTCCAAATACACGGTGACCGAAGAAGCCATCATGAGTCACGCCGCGGGAGGTGTCTGTGCTCAAGACGTCATTCTTGAACTCGAACAGGTTCGCAGCGTGCGACGGTCGCTGCAGAACGCTCGCGTGGCGATTGTCGGAATCAGCTCGCTGAATAATTCGGCTTTCGCAGAACGAGGCACGCTGACCGACGACATGATCGCCGAGCTTCAGGCCGCCGGTGCGGTTGGCGAAATCTGTGGGCGGTTCTTCAACGCCAACGGTGAAGAATGTGCGACGCCGTGGGCAGATCGAGTCGTCAGTATTGCCTTGGATGAACTACGACAGATTCCGCGGGTGCTGGCCGTGGCATCCGCGGGTGATCGGTCGGCGGCAATTCACGCAGCGGCTCGCGGAGGACTCATCAAGGAACTGCTCATCGACGAACGAGGCGCACGATCGCTGCTGGAATTCGCACGACAGTCAGCTGGCGGCGGGGAGGAGGACGCCTCTCGATGACATCGTCTACAAACCACCAGTCAGATGCAGGCCTTACCGCTCGTTTGCGTTCGCTGGCACACATCGCACTCGATATGGACGGCACGATCTACACCGGCGATACGCTGTTCCCCTGCACGATTCCGTTTCTGGAACAACTGAGGCAGTTGGGCATTCGCTATACCTTCGTGACGAACAATCCGTCGAAGAGCGTTACTGATTACCTCGCCAAGTTGGAACGCATGGGCCTGCATCCGTCGCCCGATCAGCTTTACACGTCTGCGATGGCTACGATTGATTTCCTGCGTCGCGAGCATCCCGACGTGAAGCGAGTCTTCGCGTTGGGGACACCCAGCATGTGCGACGAAATTGTTGCTGCCGGTTTTGAACTTGTTGACGATGACCCGAACGACGACCCCGATGCGGTGGTGGTTGGTTTCGATATGACGCTCAACTACGACCGACTGTGTCGCGCCGCGTGGTGGATTGCTCAGGGGCGAACATACATCGCGACCAATCCGGATCTGGTTTGCCCAACCGACCAGCCAACGGTCCTGGTTGACTGCGGTTCCATTTGTGCAATGCTCGAAAAAGCGACGGGCCGCGCGCCGGACAAGGTGCTCGGCAAGCCGGACCCGGACATGATCGCCGGAATCGTCAATCGCTACTCGATCACGTCGCAGCAGGTTGCGATGGTTGGCGACCGGCTCTACACCGACATCCTGATGGCTCACCGTTCCGGAGCGTTGGGGGTGCTGGTCCTGACCGGAGAATGTTCACAGCAGGACGCTGACCAGTCCGATCCGCCGCCGCATCTGGTAATGCCGAGTCTCGCAGAATTCGGCGCACTCTTGGCCGACGTGAGATCAACGCCGGGAGAAATATTATGAACACAGAAGAAACATAGTCACGAAGAAAGCAATGCGGAATGAGCGTTTCATCATTATCTCTTGGCGCTGGTGTACCGGAGTGCGAACTACTCACGCTCGGCGCTGCACTGGCGGCCGCTCGGGAAACTCTCACGCTGGAAATCGGTCCGTCGATTTTAGGCGAAGTCCCTCGCGTGTTTCAGCAGCATTTCGGTGAGCGGAAGGCGGTTGTTGTCGCGGACCCTCACACGTTCGAAGCCGCTGGTAAAACCGTTTGCGTAGCTCTGCGGTCCGCTGGCTGCGAAACGGTTGAGCCCTTCATTTTCGACGATAGCGATCTGTACGCAAAACATCGGTTTGTTGAACGGCTGGGAGCATTATTTCGACAACACGATGCCATTCCGATTGCTGTGGGTTCGGGAACGATCAACGATCTGGTCAAACTGGCGTCTCATCGAACCGGGCGGCAATACGTCTGTGTCGCCACCGCTGCGTCGATGGACGGTTACACGGCGTACGGTTCGTCGATCACGTTCGAAGGTTCAAAGCAAACCTTCGACTGTCCGGCTCCGCGAGCTGTCGTTGCAGATCTCGACGTGATCGCGGCGGCTCCGGCCGAGATGTTGTCGTGGGGATATGCCGACCTGCTGGCCAAAGTAACTGCGGGAGCCGACTGGATTGTGGCCGACTTTCTCGGCATTGAACCGATTGATCCCCTCGCGTGGAATATCGTTCAAGGTGGACTGCGAGACGCCGTTGGTCAGCCGGAACAACTGCGATCAGGCGACATGACAGCTTTGGCGAAGTTGGTCGAAGGCCTGATGTTGGGCGGATTCGCGATGCAATCCATGCGTTCCAGTCGACCGGCATCCGGCGCCGAACATCAGTTCAGCCATCTGTGGGACATGGAACATCACACGCACAACGGCAAAGCACCATCGCACGGTCAAAAGGTCGGAATCGGCACGCTGGCCGTCGCAGGCTTGTACGAAAAACTCTTTGCCAGTGAAGCCCCGCCCTTCGATCCAGAAAAAGCCGCGAAACAATGGCCATCACTGCAGGAGTGGAATAACCGAACTCGTGAACTGTTCGACGACATCACGCTTCAGGAACTCGCTCAGCGAGAACTCGCCGCCAAACAAAGCGACGCCGACGAACTGTTAGCACAGCTCACGCGCCTGCACAAATACTGGCACGAACTACGCCAGCGTCTGCAAAAGCAATTGATCCCGCTCGATCAGCTGCGTTCGATGCTAACCGCAGTCGGTGCTCCGGTAGAATCACCATCAATCGGCATCACTCCCGTACGTCTTGCCAGCAGTTTCCACAAAGCCCAAACCATCCGCAGGCGCTACACAATATTGGATCTTGCAGCACGTACAAACCTGCTGACTGACTATGTCGCAGACCTATCAAAAGACGCTCTTGATCAAGCCGTCGACATCGACAAATGCGTGTAGACATTGGAGGAGTCAACGTGGTGGTTGAAGAGCCCTAGCTTGTATCCGCTTGTATCCCGGGAATACTGACAGAAACCGCCCTTCGCCGGCCGGTTCTGAAGATCACGTCCTTTCCACTGCCAAACGATGACGCAAGGCAACCAGGGGCACCAATCCGCGTTGCGTTGGCAGATCTCAGACAATGTCCCCTTCCAGAGTTCTTTCGAAGGCTGCATCGAGAAGTACTACCGCACCGAGGAGCGAGGGCCCGCCGGGAGCGTGGAGTCAGCACTCGTCTCGACGGCTTCGGGATAGAAGGCCAGACTGGCCTGGATGCTGTATCCGCACGTGCAACCCGAACTGCCCTCGGGAATCAGCACAATGCCGCCGACCGGCAACGTATTCAAATAGCATGAGGGCCGGGTGACGGATGTCAGCGGCTGTCGTTTTCCCGTGGCCAGCTCCTCGGCTATCGGAAGCCCGCCCTGCCGGCTGAAGGCGATCTTCGCCGAACAAGCTGAGCGGCGCACACTGGGGACTCTTCTCCCACAGCCAACCCGTGTACGCCTCACCGGTGTGCAGCAGGTGTGCGAAGCCCGGCCCGTAAACCACATCGCCCACGATCACCGGGTGTTGGATCTGCTCGCCATGGCCGCCGTCTATGCGGTCGGCGTAGCTTGGGGTGTTGTCCTTCTGCCATAGCATGTGGCCGTCGCTGGCATCCAAACCAATCAAGCGATACTGGACCAGCTTGCGATCTCCAATTTTGGCCAAACGGGTGCCGGTCAATACCAGCGCATCCTGCGAGCCCTGCATGTACACGGCATTGACGAAGGTCGGCGCTAGATCCAAGGGCATTCGCCACAAGAGCTTGCCGTCGTGGACATCGAGGGCTACAACCTGCGGCTTGTTTGCGTCCCAGAGTTCCGCCAGTGCAATGCGGCCGGTGGGATGTTCCTTGGTTGCCGGATTGGTGCTCTCGATAAAGCATACGCGGTCCCCCAGAACCATGAGCGTCGGATTGACGATCACGCCCGATGCGGGCGTGTAATGCCAAGCGGGCTGGTGCGAAACGCGGTCGAGGGCGAAAACGCTGCGACTGGTGACCACGGGCTGATTGTTGCGCCAGATGGCGGCGTAGTCTTCAGGCCGTTTCATGCTTATTTCGGCTTCGGCCACGGTTGCGCTGCCGACGAGTCGGTCGGTGGTCAACGACACGAAGCCCCAGTGCTTGCCATCAGGCGTGTAGTTGGCTACCTGCAACCCGGCGAGCTGCTTGCCGGTAGGACCTTCCAGCACAAGGCACTCGGCACCAGCGGCGACATACAACCGGCTGTCGGGATCGAGGCTCATGGTGCCGCAATCGCGCAACACGCCTACACGACCGGCACTGGGGATTGTCTTTTCCCAACGGATCGTACCATTGTATGCATCGATCCCGGCCAGCCAATCGCGGCCCAGTACGTAGAGGAGGCCGTCACGGGACAAGGGTGGCGAGGCCTTCCAGTGCCGGTCGAACATGCGACGAGGCCCGGGCCGGCCGAACCAGAGCACCCGAAACTTCCCAAACGGCATGTCATCCTCAGTGCAGACGGTGCCCTCGGCGTCGGCGTACGTCTGTGTCCACGCTCCTGCTCCGGGCACAGCGTCCCGGCGAAATCGGAAGCGAAATCGTTCGACCGGAGACGCGATCTGTTTTCCGGGCGGTCGACTGCCGTCGGCTCCCGACGGTGTTTGCTCGGCGATCAACATACCGCCACAGGGACGGACCACGCGGACCGCCTCGCGGAAGTCGATTTGTGGCGATCCGGTCAGGACCACAAGGTTGAACGTATACGGGCGGTAGGGAACCGCTGGAGGCTGCCACGAGTGCACCGCCACCTGCGTGCCCAACATGCCCAGCCCCGAGAGTTCCCGGCGCGCCTGCTGGGCCGCGGCCGGATCGGCCATGGCCAGCGTCACGCGGAACTCGGAGCCCCGCGCCAAGGCAATGGCCAGTGCGGTCGACTGTTCGTCGCCCACGACCAACACTCGACCATGCGTGAAACCTAACGAGTCGATCAACTGCTTGCCGATGTCCGCAGCTTCGGCTGCGGACTCGGAGGCGAACGCAGCGTTCTGCAAAGCTTGGGCATCCTGCGTCTCGGCATGGTCATTCCCTTTGGCGGAGAGCACCGAGCCGGCGTCGGCAGGACCCATGCAGTAAATGGAGCCATCGGCGCTGCTCGAGAAAATCCGGCCTTCGGCGGCGGCCAATCCTTCGACCCTTCCGCCCGGAAGGTCCAACTGGTGAGCGAACTCTCCAGTCTCGATATCGAAGAAATGCAGTTGCTCCTGACCGCCGACAACGAGATGCTCGGCCGTTTTGAGCATACTGTATCCGGGCGGGCACGCTGTCCGCCACAGGCGGACGTAGCGGGTGTTCCCACTGGCAAGGTAATTGCGCCGCTCGACGGCCTCGATCCATCGCGACTGCAGCACGTAGACTTTCGTGCCGTCCACAACAATACGGCGTCCTTGAGTCTTGACGATCGCCTCGTTCGTCTGCCGATCGAATGCGTGAAACGCGCCCCCTTCGCCCGGGCCGGTGATCACACCCTCGCGGACGACCAGTGCGCACGAATACCAGTTGCTTGGGGCCAAAAAGAGCGAGACGTGCAAAACATGAATTAGTACCCGTGTTGACTAAGAAACTGCAGAACAGATGATTTTTCGTGCACCCAATACCGACCGCGGTTTCTACGCTGACTCTCGCCGTTTTTCAAGGGGGAGTTCGCTTGGCGAGATGCGTGCTCGGCGTCGTAGCCGTTGCGTGTCACCCATTTACGTTCACGATCAAGGACTCGCCGAACGGCCTGCCGGCGATCAGCACCGCAATACCGAGTCTTTGGCAAGGACATACTACAGAGGCAGGAATTCGATGCCGCTGGGTTTGATTTGGAACCGGCGGACACGGATGGCGCTGCCACCGCCTTCGGTGTAATAGACGATGAGGATGCTCTGGTCCTTCAACTCGACGGTGGCAGGGTATGCACCGATGCACGAATCGATCGAATGCGGCCCTTGCCACGTTTGCGTGTCGTCGTCGCTGATGTGGATCGACGTCATCGGCAGGCGGTGGCTGAGGATAATCTTGTTGTCACTCAGGCGAGTCAAATGCGGGGCATGAGCCGGGAAGCCAGCTTTTTTCGCTTCCGACCATGACCTGCCCTGGTCATCGCTGGTCGCATAGTACATGTCATCGGTGAACGAACGCAGGGCTGCGAACAATCGGCCGTCAGCAAGGCTGATGATGTCGGTCTCGGCGTTGAGCCCGACCCCTCGCGGCGCTTTGATTTCAACGGGTGCTTCCCAGGTCCGGCCGCGATCGGTCAACCGAGCGGTGCCGGCGATGCTGAGGCCCGTTGCCTTGTCTCCACGGTAAAGCCCTAGTAGGCAGGTGCCGTCAGCGAGTTGGCGGACGGGGGCGGAGCAAAGCCAACCCGGGATGGCCGTACGGGCTTTTGTGTCCCAGGTCTTACCGTCGTCGTGGCTGACGATGATCTGGACACCGCTGTCCCTTCTCTCCACCTCATAGTTTTTCGGATCCTCGTAGGTTTTCAGGCGATTGTGGTTCTTCTCGGCGACGGAGAAGAAGGTGCAGACGATGGAGCCGTCATCGAGTTGTGCGACATGGGGATCGCGGTTGTCGTCCTCGTCATCGTACAGGATAGCCGGCGCCGTCCAGGTGCGGCCCTCGTCGGACGAACGGACCATGCAAAGACGACCGCCGAGTGGGAAATCGTCGGCCGAGAGCGAGACGTGGCCATAACCTGCGTAGAAGACGACAAGGATGTCGCCGTTCTGCAGACGGCAGGCGTCCGGAAAGGCTTGATAGCTGTGGGCCATCTTACCCTTTGAGATCACCGCTGGGGCTGTTGAGGCCTGCGGTTCTTTCGAAACCCGAGGCGACGGCTTCGTGGCTTCCCAGTAGTCCGCTTGCATCCCCTGAACATCAATGTGCGTCCAAACCTGAATTCTCGACCCTTCCTGGGTAATTTCTGTCAGCGTCGCTAGTTGAGGACGCAAGACGGCTTCAAAGACAGCGATATCCCAGAGGATACGTTGCGAACTGTTTGGGCAATGTTCCTGCCAACGATTGACAAGATACTCAGGCACCCCACCTTTGTCTTTAAAATGGGCGATCACGTCTTTCTTTTTCCAATGGAACTTCTGCATCGACGTGTTGACCATGACCTTTAGCTCAACGCCACTCTTGATGAGAAACGCTGCAGCGTGGAGATCACCCAATGAATTGAACTCGGAGGGCTTAAGCTGGTTGTCGAGAAAGTTGAAACCCATCAAGTGAACGGAGATTTTGTCCTTGATACTGGGGTCGAGCAGCAGCGCGGATGCCACGTTCGTGTAGCACCCAAGCACGAAGACCTGCAGCTTTTCTCCGCTGGGCATCGCGTTGGCCTTGGCGATGATGTCTCGCGCGGCGGGAGAATCGACTGGCGTTGCGGCTCCCGGCATCGGCTTCAACGCCCCGATCGGATGCGAAATGCGGTCCGTCAGGTTGAGCAGACCAAGCAATTCTTCGTTCATCGATTAGGGTGACGATGCCCGGCTGCGCGTGGATGGCGTCGATCAGGGCCGCGACGCCGTCTTCATGGACCTTGCCCGGGTAGGCGTCCAAATCGAAATCGCCCAACCAACGCTTCTGCGGCAGGGGATCGTCTCCGGTCTTTATCCCTGTGCCGATGGGAATGTCTGTGCGACCGGCGCGTTGGAGGATCTTCGCCACCAGCCGAGTTCGTTCCGGCGTATTGCCGTAATCGGTGACAATGAGCTGGAGATCCAATTCAGGCATCCCCAGCAGCATGGCCAAGGCCCAGGTATCATCGATGTCGCTGCCAATGTCCGTGTCGAGAATAACGGGAATGGGCTCTGCATGCGTCGTGGTGCCGTGCAAGCCGAAGCCGAGAGTGGCAAAAAGGACGAACCGGAGACTCCAGTGGAATTGATTCATCGGAATTTTGCTTTCTTGGTGAAGTCGGCAACTGGTGAGCCAGTTCGCGTTGTACTCCGGCATCAGCTCTCGAGCCAGTGTCACGACGTCCTCACGGTCTGGTCAGAACCCGCATGAAGACAACTCTTCCGCAATGCTCACACGCCGCAGGGGCTGAACCGTAATTTCGGCCGCTGACAGGTTCCTTTGCGAGACTACGCAAAGGAGAGTGAGACAGATGATTCTATAGCTGTTCATTGTTGTAACCCGCTTGCCTCTTCCTTGTCGGTATCCATGCCCCGGTCGATGAGTTTCATCATGTCTGCGGTGATGGGCATGACTTCGAAGTCCTTGAAGAACATTTCACAGTCGGTGCCACCGTGCATTTGCAGGCCAAGCTTGCCCATCTTCTCGCTGGCTTTGTCGATGATATCCGACGTGCAGAATCCGTTGAGAGTCTGGACCAGGCGGTCGCCGTACGCGGCGGTGCAGGTCATCCTCGGATGCTACAGCGAGTACTGAGATACCTTTAGCGTTTCTCCGTCTTTCATCGCGGAGAGGTGTGCGTAGTAGCCAGGGACGGTCATGTTCAATGCATCGATTACATTCACTGCCGGTTTCCGACCTCGCAGAATCGCGTCGATAAAGTCTTCGCCGAGGTAGCCGTGCGAGCCGCCGTGTCCGCCCGGTTGAACTCCTGGCGGCAAAGCGGGTTTGGTAAATGATGGGTTGCAGGTATTTGCCGGAAATAATCCGTTTTGCGTTCGTTTCCTGGAGAGTTGGGGGGGACAGCGAAGCCACGACAGGCTACACGGACTACCGATACGGCTGGGTCCAAGCAGCGGGACGAGATTGCCAGTCGGGCTTGAGATTCTCGGCGACCTTGACACTTTTAGCCCGGACATACAAGTCGTCAGGCTGGAGAGTATAAGAACCCTCCGTACCCTCGACCGTTTCTAGAACGACGCCGATGGTGTCTGAAAACACGTCTATCTTTCGGGCCGGGCAGCGGGGGCCCTTCTCCACCTTGACTACTCGGCTCGATGGATCGTAATCCTTCTTCGTGCCGATGAACTGAATTCGATATTGGCCTTCTTCTTTAACGTCTAGTTTGACTGAAAGAGTCTTACCGTCGAAATGGATGTCCACAAAATCGAGACCGTTGGATGTGTAGAAATCACCGCTGCGCATCGCTTCGAGCAAATCGCTAACGCTGAGACTCGCTGCCCGTACGACGCTCCAGGCCTTGGCGTCCGAGCTGTAGTCGTGACGATCGTCGGAGCCCATCCCCAACAGCAGCGGCTGGTCATGCGAGGCACGATGCGCATTAACAACGTCCCAGAATTTCTCCGGTGTCCAACCCTCGGGATGAGCATCGTAGGAACCGTCGACACCATTGTTGTTCAACTCGAACATCCGAATTTGTGGCAGCGCGATAAGATCGTTCGGAGAATAGTCATAGTATCGCCACAATGGATGGTTCGCCGTTGTGAGATAGTCCTGTCCGTCGTAGACCTGATTCCCCTTGGCCCATGTTTGTTCAAGGATATCCTTGGGCTTCTCTGCCGAGATGTAGGGGAACTCGTTTCGGACGTTGATGAAGTTCATGTGGACCTGCTGCTCGTTGTAGCAGCCGCCCGTTTGCTCGAACCCGGGGATCATGAGGAACTTGTCCGGCTCGACGAACTTGCGTTCCAACTCCGAAAACGGTGTCATGCGGACGTACGTCTGTCCGCCAACGGTCATCGTTCGAACCGACTCCTCGCCGAACTTCTCGACCGATTCATCAACATGGTTTTGCGTTAGTTTCGGCCAGCCGGGCTGCGGGGAAATGACCTTCCACAGGGACGTTTCGTCCTTGAAGGCGGCCAGGTCGTTCGGCTGGTTGTCAAATCCGAACCCGTCGAATCGAAGCTCGTCTGACTGAACGATATTGTGATCCGAAAGGCAGATGAAGTCGTATCCGTGAGACTTGTACCAGTCGACCGCCCATTCTGCGAGCGGTTTACCGTCGGACCACTGGCTGTGCATGTGCAGATTGCATTTGAACCAACGTTTCGGTGGCGCCGCTCCAATGCTCTGCGCGGAGACAGCAGGGAAAGGAGCAATGAACGTCGTAGCGGCAAAGGCACCGCAAGTTTTGAGAAAAATGCGGCGTGAAGTATTAGTCGGCATGGGGCAGGATCCAGTCTCGTTGCGGAATTATTCGGCGGCTTCCGCTCGAGTTGAGGTAGGTAGGGTTGTTCACGGTGGGAAGACCGCAACTTCGTGCGGACACCCCATCATATCACACTTCGTGAATGCGTGTGACGATCAGTGATGTCAAAAAACGTCTTGATGTACCAATCTCGACCGCCTTGCGATAATGCTGCTGGCTGTGTTGCGGAGTACTGAGTTGGACGATGCGATCGTGTTTCTTCGTCGAGTTCAACGCTTATAGGCCGTCCGTGTGAATCCCGTCGCCATCCTTCGACAAATGGAAGCTCAGCGTTTTCTGTGTACCCGATGCATCGCTGTAAATCACGCGGTATCTTCCTTTGAACCCCCGGAACGTGACGGTTCCCCCTTGGTCGGCTTTTACATTCATGCGGGTTTTCCAGTCATGATTGATGAGATTGTTCAGCGCGTGGTACGCCGGCTTGGGCTGCATGTCGCGCGTGAAGATCCCTGAGATCGTCGGCTCTCCCGGCGCACCGCAGTCATCAACCACATTCCACCACGTGATGCCCATCATCGGTTTAATGCTGAACCACAGTCGGTACAGGTTACGCGCGATAATTGCCTGAATCTCCCGCCCTCGCTCATCACTTCCAGGCGAAGTGATGGTGATCTCACTGAGGTGAATCGGAAGTCCCGCCTGAGCCAACGTCTCCATCTGCTTCCAGATCTGCTCCGGCGACTGGATCGGTTTGCCGGCCGCGATGTCCAGACACTGTTGTGGATTAAACAGGTGCATCTGTGAACCCATGATGTCGATACGGCACCCCCGAGCCCGCAGGTCCTTGACCTGATTCAGATACTTCTGGTCGCTTACGTAGTCATTGATGTTCAGAGCCACGTTCTTTGGAAAAACGCTGTCCGCTTTCTTGAACGCATGAAATGTGTAATCGCCCGGCATCAGCCCGTAGTGACTTTTGCAGATGGCGTCGCCAGGAATCATGCGGCCCGAACCAGAATCCGTCGCGCTCTCGTTGACGACATCCCAGCTATGCAAACGGCCTTTGTAGTGCGCCGCCAGTTCAACTACACGCTTTTCGAACAACCGCCGCATCTCCTTTGCATAGACCGGCGCCAGGGCCTCGATTTCCGCGGGAGAGAGTTTTGCAAGCCCCGCCTTGCCAAGCTCAAGAAGTTTCTCTTTCTCATGCTGCGGGCAAAACATTTCAAACAGCCACTGCGGATGATGCCACGTGCGGTTGCCCCAGATGATGGTGTGCCCGTGCAGGCGAATGCCTTTGCGTTCACAGAACTCCACCACGGGATCCGTGGCCGGACGACGCCAGTGCGTCTCTTTCTTCGGCTCCTTTATCGTGTTCCAGTATTCCGCCCTATCCCGCTCCGCTGCCTTGAAACGTGGGGAACCGGGCTCCATCTCAAATTTCTTCCAGTAGAAGGCGATGGTGGCGGAGTTGAACAGCGTTCCGTAAAGTTCTTTGTATCGATCGTTGTACTCATCCTTGCCAAGCTGATCGAAGTTGAAAATATGCGCACCGAAAAAGAAATCATGCGACGTTTGCTCGATTCTGACTTCCGTTCCCTCCGGCACGCCTTTCAAATGCAGAACCGCATCAGCTTTACGGTTGCTCTCAATGTCGCGGTCAATCCTTCGTTGCACGTCGGGATTCCAGAGTTTCCAGTAAGCCTCGCTCATTGTTCCGCTGGGCTCCGCAGCTTGCAGCGCAAAGCCTGTCATTCCGGCGAACATGGCCAAGACAAACGGTATGGTCCTCATCTATGATCTCCTTCCAAGTGCCTATCGTCAGGTACGTCTTGCTGCATCAGTTACTCGGAGGGGATAGAATGGTGGGGAGGGCGTTTCCGCATCTTGCGCATGATGGTGTCGATGGACACCTTTGTCAATACTCTTCGATGGCCTCCTGTTCCTCGTTCGATGATCCCCTCAGCCTTTCGCGACGCGGAGCATCCGGGCAGTTTCGATATCCGCAGTGCTGTCCTAGAGGACCTCGTCTGCATCGATCAAGACGGAGGATGTCAACCGCCCACCTTGCGCGATCGCAAGGATCCTATTGAGCCAGTCATCCCTTTAGCAACGCTTGGAACATTCCGACCGCAAACATCAGCGGCAGCGGAAACACCACAGTGTTTCACATCCCTGCTTAATGGTGCCGACCTGACGTGGTACACTGGCTATTTAAGGTGAATGGCGTGGTTGTCAACGAAGCCTTTGAGGCGAAACCGGATTTCGGCAAGCTGCTGCTGTTGCAAACCAAAGAAGCCGAAATGTTTGTCCGCCGGTACGAACTGTGGCCGCTCGGCAAAGTGCCGACAGGCGAATTGAGACAGAGTCAGTCACGAGCCAGTGCCCCATCGGTCAGTCTTCAAACTCATATAGGTAATTCTCTTTATGTTCCATCGATGTCACATCATCAGGTCATTCGTTATTGGCCTTGCGTTCTCTTTCTCGATTTCACCAGTTGCGTCTCAGGATGCCGGAGGCGGGAATCTCAAGTTTAGCGCAGTGAAATGCGATGGTGACTATCAACATCATTTACAAGGTATCTGTACCGACAACGCGACGGCGATCTTCTGGTCATTCACCACCGAACTTGTGAAGACTGATCGACAGGGCCGAGTACTGAAAACAATCCCCGTTGCGAACCACCATGGCGACCTGTGTTTCGATGACGGAAAGATCTACGTCGCTGTGAATCTCGGACGATTCAACGATCCCCAAGGCAATGCGGATTCGTGGGTGTATACCTACGACGCCAATACACTTGATTTCGTGGCCAAACACGAAACTCAGGAAGTGTTTCACGGCGCGGGCGGGATCGGCACTGTGAATAGCCACTTCTATGTGGTTGGTGGACTGCCCGACGGCGTGAAAGAAAACTACGTCTACGAGTACGACGCGGCATTTCAGTTTGTGAAAAAACACACCATCGAAAGTAAGTGGACACATCTGGGCATTCAAACCGCCACGTTTCACGACGGAGCCTGGTGGTTCGGCTGCTATGGATCACCTGCGATTCTGTTGAAGACCGACGCCGACTTCAAACTAATCGGACGCCACGAGTTCAATTGCTCATTGGGGATCATCGGAGTCGGTTCAAACCAGTTGATGTTTGCTAGGGGGCCAAGAAATTCCGCAGGCCGCCACTTGGGTTCGCTGCATCTGGCTCGTCCCGATGTCAATCTGGGACTGGTGGAAGTGTCGGCGACGGCCGAGGCTGAGCAGAGGTTACCGCAAGGCGTCGCCCCAGGAGTCGAGAAGCCGCTACTCATTGCTCCTCGGCCGGAGAACGGCCGCAACAGCGAAGGCGATTTCATCCAGCTCAAGGACGGACGTATTCTGTTGGTGTATTCGAAATTCATCGGAACCGGCGACCATGCTCCCGCCGAACTCGTGGGACGATACTCGTCGGACGGTGGTAAGACATGGAGCAGCGATGATGTACCGATCATCGCTCGAACAGGTCGAGACGCGAATTTGATGTCCGTCTCGCTGCTGCGATTGGCCGATGGCCGGATCGCACTCTTCTACATTCAAAAGTACGACAGTCCGGAAGGCTCGAAGTATCCGTATCTGGACAACATTCTGATGCGGACCACCACCGATGAAGGCAAGACCTGGTCCGATGCGACGCACGTCGTGCCAGAAAACCAGCTTGGTTATCGCGTGCTGAACAACGACCGCGTGATTCAACTGAAGAACGGCCGTTTGCTCGTGCCGCTGGCCGTCCACTATCTGCCGGGTTGGCCGGGATTTCAGAGTTCCGCGGACATTGTTTGCTATTTGTCCGACGATCAAGGGAAGTCGTGGCGGGCAAGCACCAGTACGCTGAAATCAGAACTGCTGGCTCAGGAGCCGGGGGTCGTGGAATTGAACGACGGCGAACTGCTAATGTTTTGCCGCAGCCGCGATTGTCAGCTGGTCGTGCGCAGCGAAGATGGAGGCGACACGTGGTCTCAGTTGAAACGGTCCGAGATCGCTCAGCCCACTGCGTCGCCCGCTTCGATCGAGCGAATTCCTAATACGGGGCATTTGCTTCTTGTGTGGAATAACGGCAACGATCCGCTGGCAGCCGTGAAGCCGGTCGGCCGTCGTCCTTTCAGCACTGCGATCTCCAAGGATGAAGGAGCCACTTGGCAGCACATTCAAAACATCGGTACCGATCCGCAGGGCTGGTACTGCTACACCGCCATCGAGTTTGTCGACAACCATGTTCTCTTAGCCCACTGTGAATTCCCCGGGCTGAATTCGCTTCAGATCACACGCGTGCCTGTCAGTTGGCTGTACAAATCAAACGAAGACCCGCAGCAGAGATAGAAACCCATGAAAACGGGCGCTCTTACTCATATCAAGTTGTGCAAATAGCGAACTCGCTCGCAGGCCGCCGAGAAATTCCGGCAAATTGAAAAACGAATGTGCGGAAAGTACGTTATTGAACTGTTGTCAGAACGATTTCGCGTAACCAAATTAAACCTCGACCGCAGTCGATCGCCTCTGGAGTAATCTCAAGTGCCTTGACGGACACCGTATAGCTGCCGGGTTTGTCGAATCGAACCTGGCCTAGGCTGACTAACCTAAATCCGGGGGAAAACGGACCAGGTTTACCTTTCCTTTTAGGGGCAGCTTTCACCTCTTGTTCGAAAGATCGCCCCGCAACTTCGACAGCAAATGTTCCGCTATCAATCATACTGCCATAGTAGATCTCAGCATCGTAGCTGCCTGGCTGATCGACGACGATTTCCCATTCGGCCCAATCCGCTGGGTTAGTCCAGTCTTTCAGGTTTTCGCGTTGGCCCCCAGCACCGGCGCCGAGTGAAAACTTCAGACTATCGCCATGAATCTTGGCAAAGGCGGCCGAGAGAAAGTAGTCCCCCACTTTCACGTTGGCATTGCCTTGTTGCGGGCGCAGTGGAACCGTCAGAGGACGCAGCCTGTTATCAACGACAGGCGCTCCATCGAGCACACTCATCAACGGATCCACCGCTGTCTCTGGCACACTGACCACGACATTGCCGTCCAATTGTTTAAAAGAAAGCGACGACGCAGTTGAGTCGCCCATAAAGGAGGCACTCTTGATCTCTGCGTTGGCCTTACCTACGTTCAATCTGGGAATCACCAGATTACCATCCTTAGGCCAGTCAGCGACGAAGTAATAGAGCGTATTGCCACGGCGGGTGCAGTTGCCCCAGTCCAATAGATAGTGCGGTCCGCGATCAGTTCCATAAATCGCTTCGCCGTATTTCCTTAACCAGGCACCGAGTGGCTTGAGTTTTTTGACGCTCACAGGCGGCAGCAAACCTTCTGGCGTCGGCCCCATGTTCATCAGCAGATTACCACCGCGCGACACCGCATCCAACAAATTGCGCAGCGCCCAATCCAGAGATTGCGAACTATCTCTCCCCCTCCAGAACCAGCGACCGTCGAAACGCACGCAACTCTCCCACAAGCGACCATCGATATTGTCGCCGATATAAGGCACGAAATTCTCGGAAGAACTGTAATCGCCCTCACCGACTCGACGCTGGCCAATACGATCTACAAACAAAATATTCGGTTGTAATTTGCGCATGGCATCACGGTAGTCGGTGGCACGCTCAACCGTCCAGCTCTTCGCCCACTCTCCGTCCATCCACAAGGTGATGATAGGACCATAGTTTGTGAGCAGCTCAGTGGTCTGGTCGATCATGTATTGGTGGTATTTGGCGTAATCCGGGCTACCAATATCCTTGGAGTAGTCAGGATGAACAATGTCCCAAACCGAGTAATAGAAGCCGAGCAGCATATCGTGTTTGGCACAGGCATCCGCCAGTTCCTTCAATGGATCGCGACCGAAGGGCGTGGCATCCATGATGTCTTGATCCGTGTATCTAGAATCAAAAATACAGAAGCCCGCATGATGCTTCGCCGTGATGACGATATACTTGAACCCCAGATCCTTTGCGGTGAGCACCCACTCGTCCGCGTCAAATCTGGTCGGGTTGAATTTTTGCAAGTAGTCTGGCGTCATCTTGAATTCGCCGCCGCCGCCCTGAGGCCCCCAGTGGAGAAAGAGCCCGAAGCGGGCATCTTTCCATGGCTGCACGCGTTTGACGCGATCTGCCTCGGATTCCCCGGGGAATCCCACTACCAAGGGATCACCCCACATGTATTGGGCAGGCCACGGAAGGTCTGCCTTTGCGCGTGCGGACGCTTCCATCGGATCCGAAGCAGTGGATAATAAGCTCTGCGCCCCAAGGGCCAGACCTAGCATGAGTGTGAGTGATTTTTTCATTTATGTGTTTTTTGGTTAAATGATTGCCAGGCGTGTTTTCGCTCCTCGCCCTGATCGCGAAAGAGCGACGCCAAGGTCATGCGTCCATCCGCAATCATTCCCTTGCCCTCCGCTTTCATAACCCCACTCTTGCGCTTCGTGCGCCAAGGATAGCTTCCAGTCAACAGCCCGTAACGGGAGGGCGTACAGACCGAATCTGCACTGTGTCCGTTACTGAAGATAATCCATTCGGTCGCCAGACGATCCATATTCGGCGTTCGAAACTTTTTCCATTGCGTTGGAGGGTATCCCCAGGAAACTTGCGCCAACGGGGACTGGATCCCACGTGAGCTTCTGACCGGCCTTTTCCAATGTCCGCCGGTAGGCCGCCATATCAATCTTCTGAACCGTGGTGCTCTCCGCCAGCGCGCGGCAGGCGGCGATTCCGGCCGACTCTCCGCAGATCATGAACACCGGCTCCATGCGCGCCGATGCGTATCCAAGGTGCGTTGCCGAGAAGCAGACGGGCACCAGTAGATTCGAACACTCATCGGCCCGCGGCGTGATAGCACGATAAGGAATGGGATAGGGCACATTGGTCGGGCCGCGGTCGCCGCCGATGAACATCTTTCCCTCGATCCCCACCAGAATCCTGCCGTTTCGGCGCAGCCAAATCCGCCGTGAGGGATAGGTATCGATCCCGTACTGCGCTAAGCCGATCGGATCGTTCACCTGGGTCTTGTTGTACACATCGTGAGCCGTGATCGTGTAGCGGCCCCGCAGCCGCCGGGCGACTCGAATGTAGAGTTGGTGAGGCCAGCCGTGCGTGTCGGCATGAAAGCGAGCGTCGAGGCCCAACCGGGCAACCTCGTCACGATACCATGGCGGCACACGCGAGTCGGTGCTCATGAAGTGATGCAGGCCGCGCAAGTAATCCTGATGCTGTTTCCAGATGCGGGCCTTCGTCGCGTGATCGCCGTCGGCATACAACTGGCTGATCCCCAGCGGTGCCATGGAGAACAGCGAGTTCCGTTGGTAATTCCACTCACCCGAGTTCATCCAACCCGGAAAGATGCCAACCAACCGCTCGTCGCAACCTTTGCTGATCATCCGTCGTCTCGACCAGGTGCGCCACGTACCGGCCAACCAGTTCGAAATCCATCGGGTCATGATCCGTTGGCGGCGAGATCGCAAACTGCTTATCCGGATCGGATGTTGTGTAATAGCGATAGTTGTAAGCCTGCGTGTAGCCATCGGCGGCCCCGACGGGTTTACCATGTTCGTCCTCGACCCATTTCAGGAGGCCGCTCTCCGACCGCCCGGGCTCGACGAACGGATCGATGGGCGTCAATTCCATGGGCGGCTGCACCCCCGCATTCGGCTCATGCAAACTCGGACTCCGCTTCGCGTCCCACGCGATAACTCACGCCGGCCCGGGCCATCAAATCGCCTTCGTAACTGGCGTCGATGAAGATTTTTGCCACCACCCGCAGATTATCGCGCGCCGTGGGCTCGGGCACCGGGCATCCCAGCTCGTCAAAGGGTGCGAAGTCAAACGTGGCGGAAGCGATCGACTTATCGTTTATCTTCGCACCGGGCGATACGGTGTTCCATAATGACTCGGATGCCGTGTTTGTTCAGCAGCTTCCGAAAGTCCTCGCGAATGGACTCCGGACCGTAGACTCGGGAGTCTTGGGTGCTTGCTGACTGAAGCCGCTTCGAGTTGCCACTCTTTGATGCCGCGTCACGAGTCGAAGCGTCCTGCCATGGAATTCCGCGTCCGAGAGTCGGCAGCAGCCGACGCGTCATCCCGCCTGTCGCCGCATAGTTGGGACAGTCCTGCAGGGGCTTCAATCCGGCTCCGAGCATACCGCCGACCCAGCGACCGGGCTCGACAATTACCAGCGAATGCCCTTCGCGTTTCACCGCGATGGCAGCGAGGATCCCGGACGGTGTCGCCGCGTAGATGCAAACATCAACTTCAATTGACTGTGCCGCGGGCTGAGCAAGGGCCGCGGGCTGAGCAAGGGCCGCGGGCTGAGCAAGGGGCGCGGGCTGAGCATGGGCCGTGGCCGTCGTAATCAACAACAACAAGCCGAACAGACAGGTCATCTTTCTCATGTCGATCTGGCCATTCATTGTGGTATTCGACCTCACGGTTCTTCTCGGAGTCTTCGGGGGCGAAACCGTGATTCCGCGACAGATGCGTAATCGTGTGTGACCGGATGTCATGGCCGGCCCAGCGAAGATTTGTGTAAACCAAATCGGGTGTCTGTGACACGCTGTACTATATCATGCGAAGGCAACGAATGCGTAGACTTGGCGGAACCCAGTCAACTTTGATCGCGGCCACGAATTGCTTTGGGGCGTTTGTCTTGAAATCGGCACTGGCGTAGCCAGTGTTTCTTTGTATGGGAAGGCGTTAACAATTTGCTGGGCCGTCCACCGGGCGTAGGGATTTGTGGTAACGTTGAAGCGAAGCATTTGTCGCCCGGTCGTGACGGAGCACGAGGAAGACGTACTGGACGCGAAAAGTGACCGTGGGAACCGTGAAGAAGCCGCTTCACGTGACAAGCGCACCTTCGATCTTCACCGATTCAGGAAGCAGCCATCGAGGACGTCGTGGGGACCTTCGCCCAGGACGACCGCATCGTGATGTGGTCTTTATACAACGAGCCGCAGAATACCAAGAAGGGCGCCCAGAGCCTGCCGCTGTTGCGCGAGGTGTTCCAGTAAGCCAGAAGTGTTAACCCTTCGCAGCCATTGACCGCGCCGATATGGCAGATGCCAACCAGTAAGACCACGGCCTTGAACATCGTCGAATTCCTGGAACAGAATTGTGACGTGCTGAGCTTTCACTGCTATGGCGGCCCGGACATGATGAAGGCCTTCATCGCGAGGCTGCAGACCAATGACCGGCCTTTGGTATGCACCGAGTACCATGGCACGGCCCACATCCACCTTCGAAGCGATCCTTCCGATTCTGAAAGCCGAACGGGTCGGGGCCATCAACTTCGGGCTGGTGGCGGGCAAAATGAACACGTACTATCCGTGGGGAAGCAAGGTAGGCTCGCCGAAGCCCAAGGTCTGGCACCACGACATCCTGCGGGGCGACGGGACGCCCTTCGACTCTCAGGAAACCGCGCTGATCCGTCAACTCACCGGCCGTGAATCCCGGTGAATGCACAACCATGATGATGACCGGGATCACGCGCGACGGATTCGCGGCGAAGTGCGCCGTGGGACTCGCCGTCCGCGTCGCGCGCAACGTGATTCACGACATGCCACGATGCGGCATCTTCCACGGCGGGGCGCTCCACACCCTAGAATACAACCGCATCGACCACTGCAACCTGGAGATAGAGGGCACCGGCTGCACCTACACCGGCGGCTGGCGAGGCGGGTGTCAGGAGCCAATGGGAGAAGATGTGGGACGAACGCCCTCGCGGCGGAGCGCGCTTCATCCGCTTCATCGACAACCACGACGACGTTTCGCTTTGAAAGCCATCCTGCAAACTGCAACCCAGGAGAAAACGGCTATAATGTTCTTCTTGGGCAACCGGTCGATCGACGAAACGTACACGGTTCAGGACCACCACACTGTGCTGATTCCTGAAGGTTATCATCCTGTAACCACGGCTCCGGGCTACTCGATGTGTTATCTGTGGATCATGGCAGGCAAGAACCGTCGGTTCCTCCGGGCGCTGCGCGAAGCTGTTTGCCCTGTACCGTCGCATCCACGATGATTTGGCCGATGCCGCGTTGACGGAAGCGGTTGGTCGCCCGCAGGATGGCCAGAATCCATATTTGGAACGCCAATCTCAATACATGGAACGCCACTTGAGTCAGCCACGGCCAGTCCGTTACCGCGTTCGTGCACGGCGAGAAACATTGCCGGTACATTGCCATCAGTCCAAAGTGACATGCTTGGATTTCCGTCCGAGTCAACCTGAAGCGTGATTCGAGGCCGGCTTTTTTGGTTGGAAAGGTGAAGCATCACCATGCCGTTTTCGTCTGTCGGCGTTACCTCGATTGTACATCGTTCCCGGTTTTTGTCGTCAACCAACACGAACGCCTTCGCAGTCACCACATCGGCCGATATTTTCTTTGGTGGCATCATTCCCTCTTCCGTCACGTTCAGCTACCAACCAGTCCGATTAATCGGTCGATTGATAACACAATGTACGTCGCCTATCGAAACAGTTGACGGCGGTTACCGAAGAAACGACAAGAGCTGCGGCCATCCATACGAGGAAACAGCAGGAAAACAGAATGATTGGATAAATTCTATGGATCATCCCATGTCATTTGCAATTGGAGTGTCCATGTGTTCTCCTGGTGCTGGACTTCTTGCTTGTCCAACGAGAGAGCATCTGAGCGCCCACTATTTCACGAGTTCGATTTCGCCCGGCTTCCAGGTCTTGTCGAACCATGGTTCCAGCGGACCGTACAATCGCAGGATCGTAAACCAGCCCTTGCCGGGTACGGTCTGAATGGCCGCAAACAAAGGGATCATCAATACAACACAACACAACAGGCGACGAGCGGCAGGCGTTTCACTGGGTTTCTCCTTGTTCATTCACACTTGACTGAACACGCTACGTCCGTAAAGATGTACGTACGGTACATGTTTTGTCGTTCCTGCGTTACTCTTTGTCAACGGCATTCGCGTGCCTGAAAGAAATATGTTGACCTCCAACTGTTCGATGCTTACCAACTTGCTTCGAGACCGCATCTTGCTGCTCGACGGAGCGATGGGGACCATGATCCAGCGACTCCGTCTGGACGAAGCCTCGGTACGCGGCGAGCGTTTTCACGGGGCCGGTGCTGCACGTGCTCGATGCGAGTCGGAGTGTGCAAGTTGTCGAACGCCTTTCTCCCGCCGTTACTCCGTCGAGTCCGGCGGCTGCTCACCCTTCTCGATGGCTTTTCTTCGCAATCGTTCTTCCACGGGCACAGCGAACTTAGTGGTTCGCGGCAAGACGCACCCTGGGCGTCCAGGAACGCAGTCTGTCTTCACGCGATCACAGGTTTCATCTTTCATATCGTAGTGTGGGCAAGAGAACGAACTCATTCGAGGGCTCCTGTCAACGGCAATTCAAGCCGTGTCATTTTTGTGATCCCAGCGAACCTGCTTCGGATCGCGGCCTACTTCACCCCTCGCGCCATTTCATTGACCGGCGCAAGTACCGCCTCTTTGATTCTAGGTTCTTTCGAGAACGGTGTGAACTCACGGACAACCCGTTGTGGTCCAAAGAGTTTGTTGTCGGTCGCCGTGCGATCTGCTAGATTGGCCTGCGCGCGGGGGAGAACCTGGTTCTTGGTTGCCGGAGAAAGTAGTGGAGACAATCAACTCAAGGAGAAACAAGCATGTACCGATTCGCATTCCTGGCCCTGGCGGCGAGTTTGCTGCTGACCGCTTCGGCCACCGCTCAAACGCCCGACAAGAAACCGTTCCTGGCCGGGGCGGCCACCGCCAATATCACCCCGTGGCTGGGCGATGGGCTGGTGGGCAACTTCGGCACTCCGCCGCCTGCCAAGTACGTCCACGACGAACTGTACGCGCGGTGCTTCGTCCTGGACGACGGCACCACGCGGATCGCGCTGGTCGTCAGCGACAACATCTATATCAGCCGCGAAGTGCTGGACGAGGCCAAACGGCAGGTGACCGAGGCGACCGGGTTGCCGGCGGATCGGATGCTCATGTCCTGCACGCATACGCACTCGTCGGTGAGTGCCCGCTGGAAGAATCCGCTCCAGCCCGAGAAGGAATTCTCCGAGTACCAGCGGTTCGTGGCCCATCGGATTGCCGACGGCGTGCAATGCGCGATCCACAACCTCCAGCCGGCACGGGTGGCCTGGGGCACCGTCGACTTGCCGGGCCAGGTGTTCTGCCGGCGGTGGCTGCTGAAGCCGGGCGCCGAGTTGTTCAACCCCTTCGGCGAACCGGACCAGGCCAAGATGAATCCGGGCAACCGCCCCGATCTGTTGAAGCCGGCCGGGCCCGTCGATCCCCAGATCGCGTTTCTCGCGATCGAGACGCTCGACGGCCGGCCGCTGGGCCTGTTGGCCAACTACTCGCTGCACTACGTGGGCGGAACCGGACGCAATACATCTCCGCCGACTACTTTGGCGTGTTCTGCGATCGAGTCCAGGAGTTGCTGGCCGCCGATCGGCTGGATCCGCCCTTTGTGGCCGCCATGAGCAACGGCACCAGCGCCAATATCAACAACATCGACTACTCGAAGCCCCGCGAGAAACGCAAACCGTACGAGCAGATCCGGCTGGTCGCCGACCAATGCGCCCGGGCCGTTTGTGGACAGTACGAGAAGCTCGTGTGGCACGACCGGGTGCCGCTGGGCATGCGGCAGCGGGAACTGGAGTTGGCCGTGCGCAAGCCGACGCCCGCGCAGCTCGATCACGCCAAGAAGGTCCTGGCCGATCCCGATCGTCGCGACGAGTTTCCCGCACGAGCGGAGCTATGCCCAACGAGCCGTTCAGCAACAGGAGTCGCCCGACACGGTCCGCGTCATGCTCCAGGCAGTGCGGATCGGCGAGTCTGGGCATCTCCGCCATCCCCTTCGAGGTGTTCTCCGAAATCGGCCTGGAGCTGAAGGCCCGCAATCCCTTCAAGCCCAGCTTCACGATGGAACTGGCCAACGGCGGCTATGGCTATCTACCCACACCCGAGCAGCACAAGCTCGGGGGCTACGAGACCTGGCTGGGCACCAACAAGGTGGAAGAGCAGGCCTCGGTCAAGATCGTCGACGCCCTGCTGGAGATGTTTGCGGAACTTGCGGAAACGCGTTGATAGAATCGGTGGGTTGAACACGGTCATTGGTGCCCACAACGAGTGGTCTTGCCGATGGTCGCTGTGGTTGTCGGCACCGATGCCAGCGCCGCGACGCTGCATTTGCCGGCGCCGCCTTGAGCGACATCACTGCATCAGCGGCGGAAAATCGCCCTGTCGAGGAGCAAGGCCGCCGCCACTGTGCCGACACAGTGCCGACCACAAAGCCATTACCCAGGATCGGTTTCAGGACGACGGGAAACGTGCCCGACACATCGGCAGGCAGAAAAGTGATGATCGGCCCGATGACGCCCAGGCATCCGGCCAGGACATCGCCGCCCACTGGAGGCCGAAAAGAAGGGTTCTGCCCGACGGTGGCCACTCCTCCAGTGCGTAGCTGAGTTGGCTGTCCACCTTATCCTGCATGAATTGGCTCCTGTGCTCGAATTATTCCATCTGGAAATTGTACCTTCACCTTCGCAGGTACTCATCGGGGAGGAAACAATGTGGGTTCAGTTTCGGCATGTTCTCAACGCACAGAATGGATTTGGGAACACTGATCCTCACTAATCTTCGCTAATCAGATAAGCGGAGATCAGTGCAGATTAGCTGGACTGCGTCACTATCGGCGACGATACCAGCACGAAGCGCAAGCGAGTGGACACTTTATGCCAAGTCCACTCGCTTGTGAGCCTGTTGGGAAGCAGCCGGAGCACCACTTGCCAGAAAGGGAACAACGTAATGACGAAAAGCCACTGTCTCTCAAATACTCGAAGATATCCCTGTCAGAGATCGCTGCCGTTGTCCGCCATCTTGGTCTTGTTGTCCATGCCCGTGTTCTCCCAGGAATACACCCAAGAAGACATTCAGAATCGACACACCGTTGCCTATCCGATATCCCGCCTGCAGCGTGACTGGATTTATCAGGATCATGGCTTGAAATACGGTGACTGCTTTGTTGCCGCGGACGACAACGAAGTGGAACAAGCCATGGTTCGCAAAGTCCTTGCCGAGTTGAAGGCTGGAAGCGTCGCCGTCGATGGGCTGGAGAAGTCTCTTGCCATTCTCGTGGACGGCAAGAAGCCGGGCAACGATCCCGCGTGGAAGAGCTTGTATTTCCAGGCGTGTGAAGTGCGTCGCAAGCAGCGTTTGAAGGTATTTGAACATCACCCGCGCGAGTTCGTGTATGCCAAGCACTTCGTGTTTGGCGATTGTCAGGCGATGTTTGCCATGACCGATCACCTGACGGACGCGGTTTTTCGTGAATGCGGTCGTGACTATCGGATGGACTCGCAGCTCTGCAAGATGACGATCAACGTCGACGGAACGGTTTCTACCGAAGTGCTTCTCGACTGTCCCGAAGGAGTCGTCCGAGATCCCTGTGTTTCGTACGACGGCGGCACGCTGGCGTTCTCGATGCGGCGAACCAGCCATGACGGGGACGACGATTTCCATCTGTATGTCATGAATCTGAGCGACCGCAGCGTCCGGCAGATCACGTTTGGAGCCGGAACGGCAAGAGCGTCCGCATGGGAACGAAGGTTGACTGGAATACCAACTATACCCCACCGGTCCGCGGCAAGTACCGCCTGCTCGCCTCGCTGCGCTGCGAAGGAACGATCAAAGAGGGCAAACTCGGCTCCTGGGGCATCTACGATGTGCAGGGCAAAAAGTCGCTCAAGAGCATGGTCCTTCACGCCAAAGATTTCGCGACTGAAGACAGCTCGTTCGACAAAAACTTTCGCTGGATTGATCTGGGCGTTATCGACTTCGTCCCCGGCGCATACTTCTGGTTCGCCCACGGACACCATCCCGAACTGGATGCGATCTTCGTTGACCGTGTCGTGCTGATCGGAGCCGAGACATCAGACTAAGGATCGGGGGAAAAATAACTTCACCTAGTTCCCTCGCCCCTTTGGGGAGAGGGTAGGGTGAGGGACTAGCAAATCTGGAAGTTATTTTTCCCCGGTTCCTAAGTACGTGTTGATAACATCTGGTGCCCACTGTGGTACCTGCACGATGAGGCAACCGCCGGACCCCGCAGGAACTGGGCGAGGAGATCACTGACCAGGAGCTGTTCTTCGAGAAGGACTGTGTCGTACTCGCCAAACGCGGCGCATTCAAAGGCAAGAGCGACAGCCTGTTCACTGCCAGGTTGAAACAGAATGTCACGCTCAACGGTAACGGTGCGACGTTCCGCATGTGGAAGGCCGACTACCACACGGATGCGTACGCCAGGGCCGAGTGGCGGCACTGCCTGAGCATTCTCAGTTGCAGCAACGTGAAAGTCTACGGTCTCACGCTCGCAGACAGCGGCGGTGACGGCATCTACCTCGGCGTGGCCCAACGCGGTGTGACCAACACGAACGTGCATATCAAGGACGTGGTTTGCGACGGCAACAACCGGCAGGGAATCAGCGTGATCAGCGCGGAGAACTTGCTCATCGAGGACACCGTGCTCAAGAATACGTCCGGCACGGCGCCCCAGGCCGGGATCGACTTCGAACCCAACCATGCCGGCGAGAAGATCGTGAACTGTGTGATGCGGAACTGCGTGGCCGAGAACAACGACGGCGGCGCGTACGTGCTCTATCTGCGACCGCTTGACGGCACCTCCGCGCCCATCTCCGTGCGCATCGAGGACTGTGTTTCTCGCGGCACCAACGCAATCTCGGCGTCGATCACCACGTCCAACGGTGGCCCGAACGGCCCGGCCCAAGGGCTCATCGAGTTCGTCAACTGCCGCTTCGAGGATACCGGCACGGCTGGCATCAGTGTGCGCGACGTTGCCGGTAGACGCCTGCCGCGTGCGCTTCGAGAACTGCACCGTGGCGGACACCGGCGACGAGCCGAAGCGGGCCACGCCGATCATGTTCGCCGCTCGCGCGGGCAGCACGCAGGATGTGGGAGGCGTCGAGTTCGTGGATTGCACGCTGGTGGAGCCGGTGGATCGGCCGCTGATGGCTTTTGATGACTACGCCGGTGAACTGAAGGTGCTCGACGTGACGGGCACACTCAAGGTTGTCCGCGATGGCAAAGAGCGAGTGGTCCCCATCACGGAGCAACTGCTCGACGAACTCATGCCGACGCGCACGCTGAAACGGATCCCGCGCTACGATCTCACCGGACGCTCGCTTCGTGCCCGTCTTTCCCGATGCCAAACTGCCGTCGGCCGAACCGCGGCTTGTGCGTCAGCGCAAGTACGGCGAGTACCTGGTCTATGCCACCAAAGGCGACGAGGTGCAGCTCCGAGTACGGTACCTGAAGGTCGGCAGTTACGGCGGCAGTGATATGAAGATTCCGGTACTGGATGAATCCGGCAAACGTATCGCGACACTTGACAGCACCGTTCCAGCAGGATACGCAGTGCAGCTTCACCGCGCCCGAGACGGTCAGGCTCATGACAAGTGTGCAAAGTCCGGTTGGCCTCATCAGCCCTGATGCGAAAAACCTTCCCGTGCGTCGCGGACTCGGTTGGGACATTAACACGCCCTACCGCACGCCGCCGCACAACTACACGCTGGCGCGTGGTGCCTTGTTCCCCATCGGCGGCTATGGCCACACGGGCTGGACCGGGCAGATGCTGTGGATTGATCCTCTCTCCCGCACCTTCGTCATCTTCCTGTGCAATCGCTACGTGGACGGTGCAGCCGACATTTACCACTTCAACGTTTTCGGCTCTTGTAGCGATGGTTCAGGAAGTCGCCCACGTAGATCAAGTACGCGGAGCCCGGGCCTTTCTCGCCAACTTGATCGAGAACCGTGCCGAGCGTGCTTTCGATTACCTCCTCCTTCTCAGCGTATCCGGCGTCTTTCACCACTGCGATTGGAGTCTCGGGCGGATAGTTGATCAAGAGCTTCTCGATGAACTCCCCGAACTCCGTCCGCATCGTGAACAGCACCATCGTGGTCCGGTGAGCGGACAGCTTCTCGATCGTGTCCTCTCCGCCAATCCAGTCGGCCGCCGTCAGAATGACCGACTTCGTGCGATCGCTCGTGGTTACGCACCGGCGCAGGGCGGCATTACCTGCGTTGAAACAGCTGACGCCAGGCACCACGACCGGATTCAAGTCTTCAAACTCCTCCAGAGCCCACGCACACGGTCCATAAACCAAAGGATCGCCGCCGTCGAGCATGGCGACCGTCTTTCCCTCGGCGATGGCCGCACGTACTAGGGCGACGAATTCACCACGTTTCCGAGCGTATTCCTCACAGTTGCGTCGCTCGTCACCCTCGAATTCAGACGGATCGTGCCCGTAGTAGGGAAAGAGACGCCAGTACCCGTGGTGCAACTTCTTGCCATCCAGATAGTCGGCAAGCTTCTCCGCCCAACTCTTGGAGCAGAAAATCACGTCGGCCTTCTCGATGGTTTTCACGGCACGAAGCGTCATCAAGTCAGGATCGCCAGGGCCAAGTCCGACCAGGTAAAACGGTGGCGACTTCTTCTCGCCGGCATGACAATTGACTCCCGCGAAGACGCATGTGAGCGTCATCCCGAGCAGCAGCAACAAAATTCGGCAGATTGGCTGGATCATGTTTGTCGTCACGACCTATTTTCGAGGAAAATCTCCGGCTCTGCGGACTCACAAAGTCTGAAAGTTCCGGGAATGTTTGAAAAAGTCTCCACACAACGCAAGTGACACTGGCAACAGCGGGTGAAAATGGCAGCAACTTCCTGCGACGCACAAACTCGCTACCTCATCTTCCGGGTAATGCACATTCCCCAACGGGAAGCGTCCACCATGACGGACTCCAGGTCGGGATGTGCGGCGATGGCTTCGAAGTAGTCGTGCATCTTGTGGGCTTCGCCGGACGAGTCATGGGCAATGATCAGACCACCGGGCCGCACCATTGGAAGCAACTTGTTCAGATAGTCGACAAAGCCCTCCTTCTCGGCATCGAGCAGCACAACGTCAATCGGGCCGACCAACCGCTTGATCGTTTGATGGGCGTCGCCCTCGACGAGCGTCAGTAGGCCTTCGACGCCCGCCTGCTTGAAGTTATTCCGGGCCAGCGCGATTCGATCCGGGGCGAGCTCATGCGTCGTGAGTTTGCCGCCGATGGATCGCAGTGCCAGGCAGAACCACAGGGAGGAATAACCGTTGGAGGTGCCGAGTTCGACGACGTGCTTGGCTTGCAGGGATTCGGTCAGCATTCGCATTAGCCGACCATCCTCGGGCAAAACATTTCCCATCCCCTGCGATTGGTTAACGAACATATCATCCATCACTGCAATGATGCGTTTCTCCGCGTCATCCCTTGGCTTCGGATGCCGCGAGAGAAACTGGCGTGAGACCTCCTCCGCCGTGGGACGCCCCCACCTCGCCGGCTTGGCCGGTTCGCCCGGCGTCTGCGCCGTCACCAGAGAAGCGATCGCCGTAACGATCAGGAAAACCGATACCACGCAAGATAGTGTTCGTGACGAATTCAAGGTGTCTCTCCCGGAGAATGGACCTGGCTACAGTTTTGAAATAGCCCACTGAGGATACTACTTCCACAGTTCATCAATGATATCCACGGTCTTGTCGACCAGCATCTGTCCGCCTTCCGGACCGAAGATATTGCTTTGCGGAATGGCCGAATACGAGCCGCCAGCCAGGGCCCGCTCGGTAGGCAAGTAGCTGCCGAACCCGCATATCTGGAGAACGAATGTCTGCGTCGCTTTCGAACGGGCTTTGATACGAATGCACTGCACAACCAGGCCGGGAATGCGAGCCACAGAAACAAGCCGCTGCACGGTGCCTTGAGGGCGGCGCGGAGTAAGAACGTCTACATGTTGGGCTCCTTGGATGGAGAGGCGACGGCTCCAAGCTACTCTCTCACGATCTTGTATGCAAGTGCGTCACGCCCTGTGGTTCGCCGGTTGCGTAGCGCCCCACGAATCGGCGTTCAACACCCGCCGCGTTCAGGCTGGTCGTATCAATATGCGCGAAGCCACAGGGCCAAGCCTCAAGGCGCTGGCCTGGCATACAAACATCATCGCAACACAAAGACCGATTGGCAAAAAGGTCTTCCAATTCGAAGAAGTCTCCCGGAAACCAGCGCGATGCTTGAGGCAGATGATGGGGATCATGATTAGCGCGGCAAACAGATTCTCGGAAAACGCGAACAGTATCGCCGACGATCGGGTGATTCCAGCTTTCTCAAGTACCGCCGCGAAGCTGAAAACGACGGCAGCCGCGAGCATGAGTCTTGGTCCTGGTTCGCGTAGTAGCGCACGAAAGGGCTGTAGGAGATCATCGGGATGCTCAGTGACATTTCAGAGTCGCTAAGCGCCCTGATGTAAAGGATCCAGCCTACGGTCAATACGGAGCCGGCCCCGGGGCACGAGGAACCAAATGGATAAGAAGAACCACGTCACTGTTCCTCCACGCGGTGCTGGAGTGCGGCGAATGAATCGGCTACGTTGGCCAAGCCTGCCCCATCGACGCACATGTTGTACAGGTTGACGCCGCCGTTGGTCACGTTCAGCCCTCGCTCGATCCTACACGCCATTGTTTGTTTGTCATACAAAACTCTCCACTTCGTACTTCAGATTCTAACCCAACCCCTGACATCCTTACTCACTGTGACGTCGCGGAGACAGGGGGCACGCCACGGATAGAGACAAAATGAGGGCACCCGTCGGCTCTCACACGTCGAGCGGCATGCCGCAGGCCTCCAGATGGCATTTGTGCACAGTGTAATCATGCTCGTATGTGTACGGATTGACCATATCCCCGTTCAGAACAGCGGCAAACTCCCGCCACTGGTCTTCGTAGCGGTCTTTCAGGGGCGGCATATCAACGGTCTGTATACCTTTCTTGAAGCCGCCGCGATCTTCCTCCAGGGCAAGCGTGAGGACTCCGCCGGACATGTTACCCTTGGATTCTATCGGCTGAATGATGATGCTTCCCTTGTCGCCCAACACCTTGAGGCGTCGGCGCTGAAAGCCCTTCGCCTCGGTGATGGATGTCCGTATCGTGGCCAGCCGATCGCGGGAGAACTCGAAAACGGCCAGGCAGTTGTCGAGTACGCCGTCAGAGCGGGTCTGGCGGAGATAGGGCGTGATTTTTTCAGGTTCCCCCATGAGCGAGACGACGATATCGATCAGATGGCAGGCCAGAATGTACGCGATCCCGCCCTTGTAGTCTTTGATGAGGTTCCGGTAGCCCTCCCCGTCGTACCGTCCCATGGCTGTGTCGAGATCAAACACATTCCCTATCAATCCGTCTTTCACGGCCTTGATGCAGAACTGCACGGCCGGGTTATTCCGGTACATGTACCCGACCTGGACAGTCAGGTTCCTGACTTTCGCCTCGTCCAGCAACTGTTTGAACTTCGGCAGCGATTCGCCGCACGGTTTGTCCAGATGGATGTGCTTTCCGGCCCGGATGCAGCGCAGGGCGGGAGGAATGCAAACGCGCTCTTCGGTTTCAACCGCCACGGCCTGAAGACCGGGAACGGCCAGCAGTTCGTCCGTGGACATCACTTTCAACCCCTTGAAACAACTGCTTTTCTGGGCTTTCTCGCGCAATTTCGGGTCGTCCTCCACAAAGCCGACAACCTCGAAAAGATCCGTCAGTTTGCGCAGTGTTCCTATTTTAGTAGGCGTGCTGGTTGCCGGTGCCGATCTGCCCAATCTTGATAGGTTGTCTCTTGGCAGGAGTCCCATCCGGGGCGGCGGACAAACCGCCGGGCAGGGCTGCTCCCGCTGCGGCAAACCCGGAAGCGGCGAGAAAGGCACGTCGTGAAAAAGGCGTCTCATTATCCATGGCCACGTATTCCAAGAAGTTCCTCTGCGTCGTCATCGTCATTTTCCTTTTCTGGGTTTTCTTCGTCGGGCTCCTCACCACCGAGTGGTTCTTGCGTCTCGGCCTGGCACGGCTGTCGTGATATTCAGGAGCGGTCAGTTTTCAGTCTTGGAAATCTCGAAGTCTTTGCGGAACTTCCGGGGCAACATCGCGTTTGCCGCGTCGTTGTTGGTAAAGGTCTCGGTCTTCGCGTCCATTTGTAGCACCGGGCCGAGTGTCATCGGTGTTTCATTCAGGTGAAGTGGTCCAGCGACTTTCGGCGGCTCTCTTGGGCTATGCAAGAACCCCTCGTCGTACCGGCAATACGCCACGGGGTCAAGTACTTGCCGAAGCAGAGCTTTGGGAAGGTACGAGCCCAAATCACAATACTCCGTCAAAACGAGCAGGCGAGTTCCGTGCCCATATTGACTCTCAACGCAATATGGCGGTGACGGGGTAATGGTCCGACGGATAGCGATAATACTGGACTCTGGCATCGCAGGGGAAGGAGCGACTATACTTGTGTTTGGCAGGGCCCAACCCAGTACAAACGGATGCAAGAAACGAAAAGGAGAGCGGCATGCTTCGAAGAGAGTTTCTCCTGACCGCAGCGGCGAGTGCCTGCCAGCCACTGGTTTCCCGTTCTCTGTTTGCGGCGCCGAGGTGCGTCGAGGGAACCGACATTCGGCGCAACCCTGACTGCCCGATACCATACGAGAACAATATCCGCGACCGTCTGTGGATGTGGGGCCATGATTCCGGCTCGTTGGGACACTACATCTCGGCGGAGGAAAAAGGTGGCAAGATCTATCCCGCTGCGGCAATCAAGACCATGGGAATTCCTAACGTTTGCATGGTTCCCTTCACCGGCACGCCCCGTCCGCAGGAGTACGACGAATACGCCAAACAGTTCGACGACCCTGCCATCAAACGTTTTACGTGGAGCTTCATCCACGGCTCGGCACGGAACTCGCAGGAGATCAAAGCTGCGGCGCTGCGGCAGGCGACAAAGTACAAGAATTTCGTCGGGCTGGACATGGACGATTTCTTCCAAGGTCATGCAGACCCTTCTCCCAACGGGACAAACTTCGACGTCTGGCTGGCCGGGAACCTCACCGACGTTCCCGAGGAACAACGCTGGCCGGTTACGTTGACCGTCGAGTTCGCTGAGCCACTGGAGCTAGATCAAGTCCAGCTGATTCAGGTCGATTGGAAGGACGGAAACTTCCGCACCAAGGACGTGATGATCGAGTTAGAAAGCGAAGACGCCGATTGGAAAGAAGCGGGTAAAGCGGTCATGACCAACGAGCCGAAGGCGGCGACAGCTGTACGCGTACCGCGTCAGACCGTGGTTGGCGTACGGTTGAAAATCGTTTCGACGTACGACACAGGCAAGACCCGCGCGCGCTCGGTCGGGCTAAAGCGATTGCGGGCATTGAACGGCGAAAACGTGCTGAACCTCGCCCATGCGACAGTTACGCCGAGTTCACTATGGGGCCGCGGCGAATTCCCCGCCGAAGCGGTTGTGCGCCCATGGGACGAAGCGGAGAAATCGGTCGTCATCGCTCCCGCCGCACTGTCGCCCCGGCAAATCACTGACGTTCAGAAGGAGCTTAATACAGCTGCCCCGAAATGCCGCGGCAAGAAACTCGATCTGTCGATCGTTTGGTACACGCACCAGCTCAACCCGGCGATCAAGCAGCACATTGATCAGGTAGACGTCGTTTATTTCTGGACGTGGAACGCTAATCATCTGGTTGATCTGGAGGAGAACTTCAAGGCGTTTCGAG
The DNA here is from genome assembly GCA_963700575.1 of uncultured Planctomycetota bacterium. Classification (GTDB taxonomy): domain Bacteria; phylum Planctomycetota; class Planctomycetia; order Pirellulales; family Pirellulaceae; genus JAJRVM01. Next base: position 79,351 of record CAVOYC010000017.1, read on the forward strand.
ACATCTGCCCCGACGTGCGAGTCCGAATGGGCATCTACATGTGGAATTTCAACGACAAGGCCGTCATCCCGATAGAATTGATGAAGCATCAGCTTGACAGCGCGTACCGCTGGCTGAAGTCGGGTGAGGTGGAGGGCTTGATCTTTCATTGCACGCCGCTTTGTGACATGAGTTTGGAGGCAGTCAACTACTCCCGACGCTGGATCGACGAACACGGCGAAGAGTTGGTAAGGGTGCGTTGAGCTCGCATCGATTCAAGACTAGCACACGGTTTTTCGAGCGGTACCGAAGAAAAGATTGACGTCCGCGAGGAAGGCCGATATCGGATCCAATTCATTGGTACGAAGAAGGATTACGACCCATCCGAGAAACCCTGCCAACGCTGAAGTAAAGATGCCACCGCCAGGGATGTAAGCGAGATAACTCGGGGCCGCCGTCTGGTAGCTCTGCTCTGCCGCACGACAGATGAGATCAAGGAGCACACTGAGATCCTCGGGCGCCTCGGGGGGCGGCTAGGAGACCTTGCTGAGAAGCTCGGGACTCGGTGTGTTCAATGATGCGGGGCTATGGTCCAACCCCTCAACGGTATCGACAAGGAGATCGAGTACACGATGCGCGATGGATCGCATCTCATCGGCGGTCGGCTCTAGCGGACTGTTTCGTACAGGCATGACTCCATACAACAGGCGCAGTGAAAACTCATTTTGGCCCGATGTTTTCAGGAAGGCATGAAAGCGTCGCAGTACACAACAGCCGAACCAGATTGCATCTATCAACGCGAGGCGGGCCTCGCTCCTCACTGATACCGCGTGGGCGTATCCTCGGTGGCGTGAATCGCCCGTTCAAGCTCCGCGACTACTTGTTGCGGACAAAGCTGACGTTCCCAGCACGCCAATTCAAGCGGCGCTGCATTATTGTCGGAATACTCAATCTGCAGGGAGGCGAAGATCCGCGATGTTTCTGGATGCCGCGCGACCCAACGGCTGACGGGCGTGCTCAGATTAAATTGTGTCATGAACGATTCCTTGTCGTTTAGCGATTCTATCGGTTGCGTCGAGCCAGAACATCTCACGCTGCGTCTCATTGGTCAGAGATGCAACGCCCCCTCCCCCTGCGGCTGACAAAGGACCGCCTCGATCTTGAGACGGCGCCCGCCGCCAGGCACGCGCCATCGGACGACATCGCCGACGCGATATCCGAGAATCGCTGTACCAATGGGAGCGAGAATCGACAATTTGTTGGCCGCAATATCGGCCTCATACGGAAAGACCAACGTGTAGGTCTCGACCTCACCGGTCTCCACATCGCGAAGGCGAACCGTTGAGTTCATCGTGACGACGTCATCCGGGACTTTGTCCGACTCGACGACCACCGCACGCTGTAGTTCGGATTCCAAATCCGCGAGATACGTCTTAGACCCAATCGCCGCCGTGAGGTCGCTTGCCAACAGAACTCCCAGGCGCCGGTAATCGTTGTGAGTGATGACTATTTTTCGTTTGGACATGTCTGAATCTCCAAGAGACGATGCATGAGTTGCCGAGAAAAGCAAAACGACGCGAACTCACTTAGGAGCATCGCACTTCGCGTGCCAGAATATGCTTGCGTGAGGTCAAAGTCGTCGAACATTCATGGTTCGCATCGCAATCATGTTTCCACGCCAGCGACAATCATCGATGGTATCGTCGAGTAAGGGATATCACCTCGCGCCGGCTGCGACAACTGGTTGTGGCCTCGTCGATGACGATGGTTCGTAATCGTGCAAATCACTGAACAATCGCTCCGACAAGAAAGCTGGTTCGGCGCGGGCGTCGTCGGACTCCAGGCGATCGCCACGGCGAGGCGTCTGGGCGGGGCTGTTCAGGCCGTCGATATCCGTGAGGACGCTCGCAAAGGGGCCGACAGCCTAGGCGCCAAGGTCGCCGGCTTCGAGTCGTCCCCCGAGATCACCAACGACAAAGACGGCTGCGCCACGTCGCTACCGTTCGAGTTGATCGAGGAGGAGCAAAAGGTTCTGACGCCGCTGCTGCGCGAGGCCGATATCGTTATTCTCAGCGCGCTTGTTCCCGGGGAAGTGGCGCCGGTCCTCATTACCGACGGGATGGTGGCCGAGATGAAGCCGGGCGCGGTGGTGATGGACGTGGCCATCGACCAGGGTGGAAACTGCGCTGCGACCGAGGCGGGCGTCGAGGCGGTCAAGCACCGCGTGCTGTTGTGCGGACTGGCCAACATTCCCGGATCGATGCCGGTCCACGCCAGTTGGCTTTACGCCAACAACGTGCTCCACTACGTCAAGAACCTGTTCAAGAATGGCATGGGCCAGCCCGACTTGATCGACGAGATTGTCGAGCACTCCCTCGTCACTCACCAGGGCAAGATCCGTCACCATGGCGCACTGAAGGCCATGAATCAGGGTGCGACGGTCGGGTGATAACTGCAGGAGGAGTGAACAACCATGTTCGATGTGACACTGATGCTGGCGGTGTTCGCGTTCTCGTTTTTCGTGGGGTATTTCCTGATCCTGCGAGTTCCCCCGCGTCTGCACACGCCGCTGATGTCGATGACCAATGCGGTTTCGGGTGTGACGATTCTCGGCGCCCTGCTTATTTTCGCCGCCGATACAGGCGCCGTCAAAAAGCTCCTGGGCGGCGCGGCGATTGCCCTGGGGGCCTTTAATCTCGTGGGCGGATTCGCCATTACCGACCGAATGCTGAAGCTGTTCAGAAGCCGCTAACAAAACCGCCAGTTGTGTGCATCAGTGCCTATGGGCGGCTCACTCGTTGTTAGGGCCGCTAGGAAAAAGAAAATGACTTGCCGCAACCACATTGGGTAGAATTCGCATGGATCTGGATCCACGCCTGATCGTCGATCTGGCGATCGTGACAATCTTCTTGCTGGGAATCTGGCTGTTTCGCAATCTTCACACGGCCCGCTGGGGCAACGCTCTTTCGGCTTTCTCCCTCGCGTGTGCCCTGGGGCTTGTTGTGGTCCGAGTGCCCTTGGGAGCCTCGGAGATTCTCCTGCTAGCCCTTGCCGTTGGTTCGTTGGCCGGTTGGGCTGTGGCGATGCGAGTGAGCATGATCCAGATTCCGGCCATGGTCGCATTGCAGAACGGGGCGGGCGGCATGGCCGCGTTTCTCGTCGCCTTCGTCGAACTGACCGACGGCGCAGAGCCTTCCCTGGGCGTTCGAGAGGCAGCGGGAGTTCTGGGCCTCGTTGTAGGCGCGATTACCGCCGGCGGCAGTCTTGTGGCCGCCGGGAAGTTGGCCGGGCTCTCGCGACAAACGCCCGTCGTCCTTCCCGGCCATGTCTGGCTGCTCCGGAGCGGCGTGGCAGCCGCCTTGTCAGCCGGAATTCTCGTACCACTGGTCGGAGGCGCGGCCGCCGTCTGGCTTCTGTTGGCCGGGGCTCTCGATTTCGCTTGCCCTGGGGATCGTCTTCTCCATCCGTGTCGGGGCGCCGACATGCCTGTGTTGATCTCCTTGCTCAACTCCTTCTCCGGCCTGGCCGCGGCTCTCTGTGGAATCGTCGTGGAGAACCGCCTGCTGATCGTCTGCGGCGCCACGGTGGCTGCTTCCGGCTTCATCCTCACGGCCGCCATGTGCAGGGCCATGAACCGCAGCTTATGGTTGGTGATCTGGGAAATTCCGGGAGCCCCGTTACATGCGGACACTTCACTGGCCAAGTCGCCGTCGGCTGCGGCCACGCCACCTCGTGAACCGCCGCTACGACGCGCCGTCGCGGCGGCCCTAGAAGCCAAAACGGTCATCTTGATTCCCGGTTACGGGATGGCATTGGCTCATGCCCAATTCGAGACCGCCCAACTCGCCGAACGTCTGCGGTCGATGGGCAAGCAGGTGCGACTGGCGGTTCATCCCATTGCCGGGAGGATGCCGGGTCATATGCATGTGCTTCTGGCGGAGGCGGAGGTTGACCCGGACGTGATTTTCGACCTGGACGAAATCAATTCGGACTTCCAGGACACCGACCTTGCGGTCATCGTGGGCGCCTGCGATGTGGTCAACCCGGCGGCGATGCAGGTGGAGGGCACTCCAATCACCGGCATGCCGATCCTGGCCGCGCACGACGCGCGGCAGGTGCTGGTCTGTAACCTGGACGATCGGCCCGGATATTCCGGCGTGGACAATCCGCTCTATCGGGATCCGAAGACGATTCTCATGCTCGGTGATGCCAAGGCCAGCTTGGAGCAATTGTTGGAAGCGATTGGACCGTGAACCATGCCAATACGAAAGCGAGGGCATGGCAGGGCAACAGGTGTTGTGCGTGATCAATCTGCCGCCACGACAGATCGGAACGCATCAATCCCAAGTTTTGACGGTCTGTGCCCCGGACCAGTCCGGCAATCTCGTCTTGCTGCGTCCCAACATGGATGTCCCGCTGGGTGGTAGACTTCAGTGATGAAGCAGGGTGACAATAGAGCCGTTCCGAATTCCCGGAGGAGATTGCATGGCAAAGAAAAAATCGTTCGAGGAAGCCGACGCATTTTTCCGGCAAATGAAGCTGTTAATTGTCGGGGTGGTTGCCCTCTTCGTCGTGCCGATGTTGATTTACAGCTTCTACTTGGAGCGACGCCTCGATTCCTTCGAGAAGTCCTTGCGATATCGCCCTCCGCAGGAGGCTGACGGACTATGCCAGCGGCGGCCAATACGACCAATTACCCGTTGGCTCCTGTCCAAGGGCAAGTCGTCTACGTCCCCGCCTATTCGCACATTTACCACGAGGACGGAAGTCCCTACCTGCTGACCATCACGCTCAGCATCCGGAACACGAGTATCGATCACGATATCGTCGTCAAGTCCGTGCGCTATTTCGACACCAAAGGGAAGCAAGTGAAATCGCATCTCCAGAAACCGCTTCGACTGGCTGCCCTCGCCACGGTCGAGTTTCTCATTGAGCGTGACGACACCACCGGCGGAAGTGGTGCGAACTTTCTGGTCGAATGGGTCGCCGACCAGGCCGTGCCCGAACCGATCGTCGAGGCCGTGATGATTGATACGAAAGGGCAGCAAGGGATTTCATTTGCACGAAGCGGCAGGGTCATTCGTGAAATGGTCCCGAGAACAAGTGCCGGCGAATCAAACAGCAGAGGCACGCCAACTCCGCCGGCAAGCGAAGCGAAATGAGATCGGTTATGCCTGCGTCCCCATATCGCTCACCAACATCGCGCTTGGGCCGGTCACTCGCTGACTGACCGCCACGAGCACCAGAAAGGACTTCCGTGGCGGACATGGACCTGTGGACACTTCTTGGCGACATCATCGTACTGCTCGCGGCATGTTTGTTGCTCGGCGGGCTTTTCTCACGATTCGGCCAGAGTCCGCTTATAGGCTACCTGCTCGCCGGCATGGCTTTGGGGGGCCGGGCAGTTTACAGGTCGTGGGCTCAGAGCACGAAATCGAAGCGATCGCGGAACTGGGCGTGGCCCTGCTGCTTTTCAGTCTGGGCCTCGAATTCTCCGTCGACCGACTGAAGAAGCTGGGTGTCCGACCGCTGGTCGGTGGGTTTGCCCAGGTTGCACTGACAATCGCCATCGGTGCTGGCGCAGCGTCTGTTGTCGGATTGGAATCCGCTGAGTCGATTGCCTTCGGCGCGATGATCTCACTCAGCAGTACGGCAGTCGTGCTGCGAATGCTCGTGGAGCGAGCCGAGTTGGAGATGCCTCACGGGCGCAACAGCCTCGCGGTGTTGCTGACTCAAGATATGGCCGTCGTACCGCTCGCCCTGCTGATGACATTGCTAGCCGGCGGCGGTAGCGCGTCGGCGATTGCATGGGATGTCGGCCGCCTTCTCGCGATGGCCGGAGCGTTTGTCGTTGGTTTATTGCTTTTGAACAGGCTCGCCGTGCCGGCATTAGGCATGCTGACCCTGCACCGCAATCGCGAGTTGACTGTCATCTTCGCTGTCGTCACTGGTCTGGGAGCGGCATGGGCGGCCCGGGCGGCGGGCCTTTCGCCAGCCCTGGGAGCCTTTGTCGCGGGCATGCTACTCGGCAGTTCGGTGTTCGCAACGCAGGTGCGTGCGGATATTTCATCGCTTCGCGTCGTTCTGCTGACTCTGTTTTTTGGGGCCGCCGGCATGGTGGCTGACCCAGTGTGGATCCTGACGAACTGGTACCTAGTTGCGGTGGTCACCGTGCTACTCACGATCGGCAAGCTCGTCGTGACCTGGGCTATCTTTCAAACGTTGGGACACACGGCTCGCGTGGCGGCGGCGACCGGCCTTTGCCTTGCTCAGGTTGGCGAATTCGCATTTGTGCTCGGTAGCATTGGCGTGGCAAGTGGCGTCGTCACGACCGAGACGTACGCGCTCGTTGTCTCGGTAACCATCGTGTCCTTTGTCTTGAGCGCTGCCCTCGTCCCCGCTGCTCCACGGTTCGGCGATCGCATCGCAACGCTTCTCGGCACGCAAGCTACGTTCGCAAGAAGCGACGTACCGTCAGAGATCGCTCCTGACGTGGTCATTATTGGCTTTGGACCGGCGGGCCAGATCGCAGCGCGGCCGTTCATCGATCGCGACTGCCGCGTTACCGTAATCGACCTCAATCGCGAGGGGGTCCGCCTCGCCCGGCAACTCGGCTTTCACGGAACAATTGGCGACGCCACACTAAACGAGGTGCTAGAACATGCTCAGGTCGCTCAATCCAAGGTAGTCGTGATTACCGTCCCACACCACCACTCTGCGATAACGATCCTGGAGCAGGTCCGCCAACAATCGCCACAAACGCACGTCGTGGTTCGGTCTCGGTACCAAATACACACCAACGACTTCGTTGTGGCCGGAGCGCACGCAGTCGTTGGCGACGAAGAACAAGTTGGAGAGGGCCTGGCAGATCATCTCCGGCAATGGCTCGCCTCTTACGAGGAACCGAAGAATGATCGACTGGATCGCAAACCAAGTTGACATGCGCACATTCGCTGACGATTGCGTGCGGTTATTCGTCGCGGCACTCACAGGTTGAGCAAAGATCGCGATGTTCTTGGAACACGTGTCTACTCCTTGTCGTTGTCCGGGTTGCCATGTTGAGAAGTCTGTGTTGGGTGTGATGTCGATCATGAATGCGTCAGGATTCACGGCGATGTAGAGAAGCGTCAGAATCGCAGGGAGGATGAGCAGTACGAAGAACCATGCGAGCAGTTTGAAAATGTACGTTTCTTCGTCGCTGAGCGGATCATCGACAGTCTGCGGGGTTCGCGGCGCGAGTTCACGAACGATTCGCTTCGGTGGCGGACGTTTGATGTCCGATTCACGTGTGATCGGCTGGGCGATGAGAGCTGGAATCATGGCGTTGGGCTTTCGGTCACGCGAGGCATCGTGGAAGCGATGAACGGAACCATCGACGTTACGAGCGAACCGGGAAAAGGCACAGAACTTATTGTGTGTTTGCCGAGACGATTAGACGAGGACGCGGCCAACACATAGTGACCGTCGCCGGGACGTTCGTTCTCGACACCTTCCGAAACTCTCCGCGAGTTTCGCTACTTTGAAGATGACCATATGGAAAACAAACAACGGATATTGATTGCCGACGACGAGCCACTTTACCGCGACACGACGGCGGACTTGTTGCGAGAGGAGGGTTACGAGTGCGTTTGCGTCGAGAACGCCGACGATGCGATTGGCCTGTTGCACGAACACTCGTTCGATCTGATCTTGTCTGACCTGAACATGCCGGGCAACTTGAAGTTGGAATTGCTAAAAGAGGGCCGCACCAGGTACTCGCACATCCCGATGATTGTCGTCACCGGTGTCCCTTCGATTCCGACGGCCATCGAAAGCGTTCGGCTGGGGATCGCCGACTATCTGCTCAAGCCGGTCAAATTTGAAGAACTACTCATGGCGGTCCAGCGAGCACTGCTTCATCCGAGCGCACCGCCGGAACCGGAAGCGGAATTAGCTTCGGAAACTGATCGGCGTGGCAAGTTTCCAGAGATCATCGGTGACTGCCCGGCGATGTTGGAGTTGCTGGACATCGTTGATCGAGTTGCCGCTAGCAATACGAATGTTTTGATTACTGGCGAAAGTGGCACCGGCAAGGAAGTCATTGCCTCTGCGATCCACAACCATAGTGTTCGTCGAGATCACGCATTTCAGATCATCGACTGCACGGCGATTCCCGAAGCGTTATTCGAATCGGTGTTGTTCGGGCATGTGAAGGGATCATTTACCGGAGCGATCAAGGACCAGAAGGGTTTGCTGCGTCACTGCGATGGCGGCACCGCGTTCTTCGACGAACTGGGGGAATTGCCTGCGGCTTCTCAAGCCAAATTGCTGCGGGCGGTTCAAGAGCAAACCTTCACGCCGGTTGGCGAAAGCCAACCAGTGAAGGTCGACACGCGGGTAATTTGTGCGACCAACCGAGACTTGCAAGCCGAAGTCGATGCGGGCCGGTTTCGACAAGACTTGTACTATCGGCTTGCCGTCATTCCGATCGAACTCGCACCGCTTCGCGATCGCGGTGAAGATGTTGTGACGTTGGCCGACTACTTTCTTAGGCAACTGCGTCCGAGCGGGGCCAAGGTGGCGGGTTTTTCCGACGACGTGATTGACTGCTTCCGCACCTACCGCTGGCCGGGCAATACCGCCGCCAGCGTTTGGGAAGCCAGTGACAGCCAAGTAGACGGGACCATCACTTGTGGCGACCTTCCAGAAGCGGAACGCTCGGTTTGCCAGTCTCTCTCGCACATGTTCGCCACCATCTGCCGCAAGATTGTCGTTGTAGTCCATTACCGCTCCCTTATAGAAGAGAACGTTTTTGTACTGCATGCTGGCCGTGTTCGAGTTGTGCTTCTCCTCGAACTGCCGGTTCTTTTCGCCAGTGGTCACGCGCAGTTCGCGTGCCGGCCCGAGAAACTTCAAGGGGTCGGCGAACGTCAGTTCCCACACTTGCGTATTCTTGAAGTCCTGCGTGAGTCGGCCGGTCACGTGGTTATCCAATTCGACGCGATCCTGTAGCGACGCCAGACAGTACGTCGGCGTCATGTAGTAATACATGTCCCATTCGATGACGCCGGGGGATGTTTTGGAGTGCTGGGAAACCGATCGTTGGTGGCTCTTGAATTCGTAGGTGCCACGCTGCAGGCGGTTCGCAATGTCGACGACTACTTGCGGCGGTCGATAACTCGTCGTCGTGACGAATCCGTAACTAAGAATCTGATCCGTAAAGGGATACTTGGGAAACGTTGACTGGCCGAAGAATTGATAGCCGATCACGTAGAAACCGTCCTGCGTACCGTCGTTGATCTCATGTACACCTGGCGTATGGTTTTGGTGAGCCCGGCACCAGGGACCGCCTCGCACATTGTCGAGACTCAGCACGGCGAAGTCCGCCATCATTTGGTCGAGAGCCAACCGCGCCCAGAGCTTGAGCTGGGAATCGTCGATGAAGTCGTAAAGATTCAGAAGCGGTAGCAATGAGCGTTCGAGATAGTGGGGCGAGTTCACTTCGTCGCGACCAAATCGCCCTTGATACTGGACCCACCTAATGAACTTGTCCCGCACGGCATCGTGTTTCGGACCGCTGCCGAATTCCTGGTCCGTCAGCAAATACATGCTGTAGTTCACGATCGAGTGGTTACCATTCGTCCCAAATCGTTCGATCGATTTGCTGCGCGGGGCGTTCTTTTTGTAGTCCTCCAGCACGCCGGCCAATCTCGTACGTGCCGCTTCGCTCAGGACGGTATCCTTGAAGGCGAAGTACGTGCGAAGATAGAGCAGCACCGGCCATTCGTCGGCCATCAACTCGTCCGATTCGGCGAAGTACTTATTGGCTGCCTTGAGGTTGTTTCCACTTGCCAGGCAAGCATGGAAGTGCTGCCAGCGACGACGATGGGAATAGTCGCCGGAATCGATGTCGCCCTCGAGCATTTCTGGCGAGGTGAGCATCGTAAGGAGTTCGGTCCGTCTGGCTTCGAAGCCGAACGCCCTGCTCTCTCGCTCGGCGGCCAAGGCCGCACTTGGGGCTCCTGGATCTGCCGCATATCGGACGACGAGGGCTACGGCGGTCACGAAGACCGCTCTGCAAATCCGACTCATGCGTTGGTCGATCATTTCTGGACTCCTCGATCGGCATTGTCTCAAAGAAAGGACCCGCGTAACTAGTGTCGATTAGCGCCAATCATTTTTTCTCCCTTCTATTTAGAGTTCGATCCATGCTCCCGTGTCAGCCGCATCCCGAGCCTTGAGACAAATCTCCGTCAACCGAAACGCATCTTCCTGAGTAATCAGATGTTCCCCTTCTCCGGCCAGCTCACCGAGAAAATCGGCAAAGAAATCGATCGGCTCGGCTAACTCCAAATCACGTGGACCATCGGCAGCCGTGATCACGCGAACGCGGTTCTCAGCTCCCCAGACCTCGAGTACACCTTCGCTACCTGCGATCCTTAGCCGATCGTCTCCGTGAGTCGGCGCACTCTCCGGACGCAAGTAATCCAAATTCGTCATCGCAGTCCCACCGTTGTCGAGCTTGAACAGCACGCCCGCATGGTCCTGGAAACCGGGATACTCGGGGTGGTCCCGGTTGCCGTGCCACGCTGACACCCGAGTGAAGTTTCGACCAGTAACCCAACGCATGTAGTCGATCGAATGGATCCCCGCCCAGGGGATCGTCCCGCCGTAGGTCTCCATATCCTTGTAGAACCAGGGGCGTGACTTCCCGAATCGATACGACTTCTGGGACGTCAACAGGATCGGCTCGCCGATCAGCCCGTCTTGGACTACCTGTCTCGCGGTTCGATACGCGGGGAAGCAACGCATGTTCATCATGGCCGTGAGGCGGATCTTCGACTCAGCAACCACATTCTTCAGAGCCGCCAGGTCGGCGAGCTTCGTCGCGACCGGCTTCTCGGAAACAATGTGGATTCCCTTCCGAGCTGCCGCAATCGATGCCTCCGCATTGCGATAGTACGGCAGGCAGACGCCGATCACGTCGAGTTCCTCCTTATCCAACATCTCCTCGAATTGGTCGTAGATTGTCGTTCGCTCGGTGAAAGCCTGATTGCGTTTCATGCCGGTGGCATCGTCATCCGGCCGGCTCTTGGTGAAGGCAGTCAGGCTCACGTTGGGAAGCCGAGCGATGGTGCCCAAGAGAACGCCCGTGTGTCCATCCGTGCCAATGAGCCCAACGCGCACTTGGCCGGCATTGTCAGCAGAGCCCGCGAAAGCCGAGGTCCCCGTCGATATACTCAACGACAGTCCGACACCAGCAGCCGTCCGGCAGAAGGTTCGCCGAGTTGCCCTTTCCTGCATGATCGTCTCCCTTGTCCAATCGAAATGCCTGCAACATGTGTGTTGTCTACAGCCTAGAGTCCAGCGTGTTGGCATTCAACTCGAAGGTCTGCAGAACGTGCCGCGCCGCCACAGTTCATCAGATGGTTCGCAGAATTTCACGACGGGGCAGTTGTCTCGACATCGTAGGATTCTCCTGTCCAGGTGGAACAAAGGTCCGTTGAAGGTGCTGTTGCGGCTGTATGACGTTGTCACGCGGAGAGCCGCTTTATTGAAAAGACCAAACTAATCCACCAGTTCAGAATTCGCCTAAATTGCAGCTTGATGAAGCGATTTGCGCTATGGGTCAACTGCTGTGAGCACAGCGACCCAATGCCCGCTGCGTGGTGCCGTTAACGTGCGGTGTGTACGACCCGAATCCGTGGTCTCTTCCGCCCAACGGCAATCCGCGATATCGAGCCAGCGTAACTGCAAGGGCAACTGCGAGGCCGTCAGCTCGAGCTGCACACGGCCGTCACCCTCTCCCGTGAAAAAGACCGCATACTGCCGCCTCGGTTCGGCCTAACAGTACGCCTCGTTGCTTGCGCGCTGGGAGAGGAGACCGTGACGCCCATCCCGTAACCCATGTCGTTGTAGAGCCCGTCGAATCCGTATTCGTCCATCGAACACGACGTTGTGCCGGAAATGCCCTTGGAGGATTTGGCCTCCTCTTTGACAACGCGGAAGCCCAGTGGGATGTTAGCCACGTCGAGATACTTGCGATCTCCCGTTGTTCGGTACAATTCGACCAGCCCCATAATGTGCGATGGGTTGAATCCGAAATGTGCGAGTTCGGGCTTGCGGTCCTTAAACGTCTCGTAGAGGCAATCGCCCGTCTTTCGAGCCATCTTTAGAAAACTGTCTTTGCCGGTGACGCGATGATGAATGCACGCCGCCGTCATTAGGTGGCCCATGTTGTAGAGCTCATGATCGTGGATGTGCTGAAACCGTTCGCGCTTCTCCAACGAGCCTCGCGTCCAGATGTACCCGTCCGGTTCTTGCACTTTGCCGATCACTTCGATGGCTTCATCCATCTGCCGATCCAGCGCGCTGTCGTGCGTGACCATGTAGACGTGAGCCACCGCCTCGATCCACTTGTACAAATCCCCGTCATGCCAGTTGGTGCCTGACCATTCGCCCTCGTCCAGTCCGGCGGCAATGCGGAAGTTATTCCAGTGGGAATTGCCGTTTCCGTTGTAGTATTCCCACATCTTCGGAATGGTCACGTCCCGGACCAAATCGACCTTCTGCTTCCAGAACCCATCGGTCCAGCGAACGTCGGACAAGTCGACGCTCCGCAACTTGCTGTGCGGACTCTGGCTGTTGTTGATGATCGCTCGTTCTTGAGCCTGGGCCAATCGACCGTGGCCGGCTATGGCCATGAGTGCCGTCGCTGCGACTAGCGCTCTTCGTGATCCAACCTTCGTTCTCACTGCTTCGCCTCCTGGTATGGAAAATTCTCTTTCAATCCGATCTGACTGGTATCAATCTCCTGAAATCCCAGTGCCAGAGCTCGTTGCCCTGTGCAAAGCCCGAATCGGGTAGGACGTTACCGCCGGCGGGTTGTCCATGAAAATCGGGTGCAGACCGCGCGTGAAGCACTTCCAGACCCAAGCGACCCGATCGCGGTCGCGCGGGTTGATGTGATCGGTGTCGGCGATGACGACTTTGGTTCCATCCGCTACGGGCGGTGCAAGCTCGCAGGCCTTGTTCCTGCCCGCCGAAGGTGAAACGAGGGCCGCCGGGCTCTTCCAGAGATCGTCATCCGTGCCGCGCCCGGCAATGCCGTCCCATTGGTAGGTCATCCAAGTGAGATGCTGTTTGGGCAGGCGTTTCTCGTGTTCACGGATAAGACGCAGCATGTGGTACTGCCATGCCGTCGAGTCGCCGTGGCACTCGTTTCCGATCTCGAAGATCACGTTGTCAAATTCGTTGAGCGTGTTGACGACTTTGCGGACATAGGTCTCTTGAATGGCCGTCACGCGGTCGCTTCCAAGCTCATGGATTTCGTAGCCTTCTCCGTCCCCGTTAGTGTCGCCGTCGATGCCGTTGATGTTGTTTGCCTGGTGAAAGGGATGGTAGTCCCACGGCGTCTCGCGTCGCGATTTGCTTTTGCGCGATATGCTGAAGCCTTGATACAGCATCACGCCGACAAAGATATCCCGCTCGTCGGCCGCCGCGACACGCTTCTTGAGGCGGTCGAAATAGGCCGGATTCAACTTGGTGAGGTCGAATTTGGGGCGACCGTCCGCTGCAACGCCTGGGCCGGTTCGTGCGAAGGGTAGCGGATCGAGCCAGATCTTGCTTGTGTCAGGCCGAACCCAGGCGGAGCTCTCCCACATCCAGAGGCGGATGAAGTTGTGGTGGTTGCGTTCGAGCAGGTCGAGATAAGCGTCTAAATCGAGCGGTTCGGGCGGATAGGTCAGTCCACCGTCCTGGAAATTCAGCCAGGTATGCAGGCCGGTCAGGTAGATCACTCGCCCGCTGTCGTCGGTCAGATACCGAGGATTGTCCGGGTGTACACGCATCGGGCCGTTGCCGCCCGGGCCTGGCTCCATCGCGGAGACAGCTGAAGCGAGGGCGACTTCACATAGAAGTAGGGCCAGGCATCTGGTCGTCGGATTCAAAGTCTTCTCCTTCGAGAAGGGCTGACCCAAGCATCTTGAGGAACCGATTGTACTCTTCGGATGTAAATCTGCCTGGCGTGCTGTGTTGACCGTCCGCCGCAACGCCGTGCGCGAGCCGCACAACAACGATATTCGCCGGCACTTCCCTACCCGATGCTCCGTTATACAGCGTGTGAATCACCATACAATAGTTGGATTGCATTCCGTGGGCGGCGTACACGCCGCGGGTCGGTCCCGACCGCTTCGGCGCGTTGGACCACAAGAGCATTGGAGGTTTCTCTGGGCCAGTTCCCGTCCAGCCGCCGTCGGCGTTGATCCACCACATATAGCCGTACCTACCCGGCGCCGATCGGTAGCCCGCGTTGCGACTATTTGGCTCGGTTTTTTGGGGAACCCGCACGGCGGTTGCTTCGTCAACGAACGAACGACTGATGATCTGCTGGCCATTCCAGTTGCCGCGGCTTAAGAACAGGTGTCCCCAGCGAGCCATCGCGGTGGCGTTCATGAACATCGACTGCGAGATGGGCCGGATATCGAGGCCCTCCGGGTTGGACAGATCAATCATGTGCTGCCCGGGGTTGGGGAACTCGCTGGACCAACGCCAAGATCCACGTGCCATGCCGATCTTGCTAGCCACGAAGGTCTCGAAGTAGTGATCGAGATTGCACTGCTCCTTGCGCCAGGAGTGAGGAGGGCCACTGAAATGGTTGTAGATCAGCCGGGTCATGCAGTAGGCCAGCACCTGTGGAGAACTGTTGTATTCATACTTCGTACCAGGTGCGAACTTGGGCGGTTCGGGATTGAAAGGATGGTACATACCCGGCTTGGGCCATTTCGGACGGACGTCTTGGTAGCCATCCGTGAAAGTCGCCAAGTGGCGTAGCGTGATCGTGTCATATTCCGGATACTCCTTCGCCCCCCGTCCGTCCTCCTGGGTCAGGTCGATGTCGATGATCGCATTGGCCTTCATGTCCAAATCGGCCAGTCCTTGATCGACCAGTAGGCCCAATACGCCCGTGCCGAAAGTCTTGGTTGCCGAGTAGATCTGGCACGGCGTATCGAGATCGGAACCTTGTCCCGCCGGCGTCGAACCGTTGGGCCAGATCATTCGCCCGTTGCGCAGGACACACGCAAACCGGATGCCATCCTCCCCGCCGTCGGGAGTCGTGGGATCGTCCAGGGCGTCTTCCATGTACTGCATCGCACTTTGGAGTTTCGCGGAGTCGACCCGTTCATCCTCCGGCGTGCACGTTTCCCAGCCATGATCGATGGCGGTCGCCGGTTGCGGGAAGGGCATCTGGCCAACCGCAGTACTCGCCCACGGGCCATCACAATGGGCACGTGCCGGGTCGGCTGTGAAGACCGTTGCCGCCAGCAGCGTAAACCAAACCGTCCAGCCGCCTTGAATCATCGTCCTGTTCATCGCATCTGTTCCTTTCCCCGTTGGGAAGATCGAATTGGAATTCTTGAGAGAAGCCTGACCGCTAAAGATCTAAGGTCCGCCGGTCGTGCTCGGCATCCTCACTGAGTGCCTCCAGCAACGGGCATTCCCCTACCGTACCGTGCTCATTGCACGCCAATGTCAAGTTCTTCAGGGCCTCAAGCCTGCGCTGAAGTGAGCGGACCATTCCCTCGATATCGGCGTTCTTGGCTTCTGCCCGGCATTTCACATCCACCGCGGGCGCTGACCGGTCGTGCCCGAGCGACAGTAACTCACCAATTCCCCGGAGTGTGAAGCCGAGGTCTTTCGCACGCCTAATGAACCGAAGACGGGACACCGCGTCTTCTCCGTACTGGCGATAACCCGATTGCCGGCGCTGCGGCTCGTGAAGCAATTCGCGTCGTTCGTAGTACCGCACGGTCTCGACACCCCCCAGCACGCCGGGACAGTTGGCCGATGCTCAGCAGTTCCATGATCGAGTCTCCTTTGCCACTACGAGCATTCTATGGTCCGTACCATACTACAGAGTCAAGGCTGGTTTGGGAGGTTCTTCGGATCCACTCCCCATCTGATATGCTGCGTCTACTCGGTATGAGTGGCTGCAACCTTCCAAGCAAGTCAGCGTCGCGGGCCGTCTGGAGCCCCGCTTTCCCCGTCCGGGATACCTCCCCGCTTCACCGCAGCAACCAAGCCCAAATCACTCAAGATCGTGTATAGTGATGAATGACGAGAAAACGCCGGCCTTGACTTCGCTCACTCGCCAGCCACAGCCACGGCCGCGGCTCGCGGCGACTTGCCTTGGGCACGGTGCGTCGCAATGTTCTCGGCGATCACGATGCCGTCGTCCATGAGAATTCCCAACGCCAGCAGCAAACCGACCATGGTCATCATGTTGATCGTCAGACCGAGGTACGGCATAAAGAAGAACGCTCCCAGGAACGAGACCGGCAGACTCATCACGACCCAGAAGGAAAGCCGCAGGTTGAAGAACAGCCACATCGTCAGAAATACGAGCAGCATTCCCTGCCAGGCATTCTTCACCAGCATTTTGAGCCGGTCGCTCACCAACGTCGAGCCGTCTTGCGTGATCTCGAATTCGAGCTGTGGATAGCGTTCCTGCTCCTTGCCCAGGAAAGTCTTGACGGAGTCCGCCACACGGATCACGTCCTGGTTCTTCGTCATCTCAACATTCAAGAGGCCGGCGCAATGGTCCCCCAGCAAGACTTGCTCTTCGTCCAGCTCGAAGAGGTCGGAGACCGTCGCGATGTCGCGCAACCGGATTTCCGCACCTCCGTGGCCCGCTAAGACCACCAGATCCTCAAGTTCCTGGGGCGATCTTCGTTCTTCCACGAATCGAAGCGTCAGTTCGCCTTCATGCGCCTCGATCGTGCCGGCAGGCAGGTTGACGCTTTGCCGTCGGATGATCTCTCCAACTTCCGTGGCGCTCAGGTCGTACTTCCGCAGTGCCTCGTCGGACAGCTCGACGCGCAGTTGGTGGTCGGAGAAGCCGCGGATCGCAACGAGCGAGACCTCGGGCTGCCGCTGAAGCCGCTCCTTAAAGTCCTCGCAATACGCCTTCAGGTCGGCAAGCGGCATCGGGCCAGTCACCAAAATCGACAAAACCAAGTCGGTCGTGTGGAGGTGCGTGATCACCGGGTCTTCCGCTTCCGGAGGGAAGTCGTCGATGGCGGCCAATTCCGTGTCGATCTCATCCTTGAAAGCCTGATAGTCGCCACGCGGCTCCATCTCCGCCGTCACAATAGCCACCCCTTGCCGGGCGTCGGAACAAAGTTCCTTGACGAACCGCACACCATCTAACGCGTCCTCGATGCGTTGGCACGGGAATAACGCACTCTAAATCGATAGCCACGATGTAAATGGAATGCTGCCCCACTGCGGATTGGAATATCAATATGAGAGGAGGCTCTCTCATGTTGCGAGAGCTGAGCCTCCCGTTCTGCTAATGCGCTACGGAAACGGCACGGTTTCTACGAGAGTCCTTCAATAGGCGGGAAACGTGTGGGCGCGCTTCGCCCTCACGTTCGGTGACGGGGAGTCATGATCTCGGTGACACATGTTTAAAACCATTTTCCACTCGTCAGAATCCCTGCACAGGGGAACCAGCGCGTTAATGGTGGCTTACTTGCCACGTTTGCACAGGACGTTTGTTGCCTTGGCACGGGATGTGCTTCTCCTCTTCTCGCGAAACCTCTTACCTGCGTGAGGAGAAAAGTCATGTACAACTTGTTGCGACGAATTAACAAATTGAGCGGGGCACGCGCCGTGGAATTCACTCAAAGGCTGGTGAGGGAGCCTAGCGAATGCCTGCATGAAGAGCGCGTAGCGGACTTGGTCGAGCAGGAAATACGGGCGAATCGTTTCGACAAGGTCCTGCGAGATAGCGTCGGGAATGTCGTCAGCATGAAATATGGACGAGAGAAAGAGCCAGTGGTCCTGCTGGCTTCCCACATGGACACCGTTGGGATCGGCGATGAATCGGATTGGCCTTTTCCGCCGTACAAAGGCGTGATCTCGGATGGTCGGTTGTATGGGCGAGGGGCCGCGGACTGCAAAAGTGGATTGGCGGCTCAGTTGTACGCGGGGGACCTGCTCATCCGCAGCCTTCTTCCATTGCGAGGCACGTTGGTTGTTGCGGCAACAGTGGCCGAAGAGAACGGTCGCAGTGTGGGCTTACGGACTCTGATGGACCAGACTCTTCCGGAGTTGGGCCTGTCTCCCGACTACGCCATCCTGGGCGAGCCCACGAATTTGGGGCTGTACTATGGCCATGACGGTTGGGCCCAGATCGACATCCGCGTGCAAGGGAGCGACGCCGGACGGGTCGATCATGTGGTCCGAGACCTGGAAACCGACATCGGTTTTCTGCAGTTGAGTCCTCCCGAACGCCCGCGGAGCGAGATTCACGTGGGGCTGCCCCAATTAGAGAAGTGCAATGGCGTCCGGCGGGCGCGCATTCCGCTCTACTGCCGGATTGCCGAGGGCGATCGCGTCGATTCCGTTCTCCAACGAATTCAGCGCGAGGCCTCGCTGGCCACCAGGCAAGTGGGAGGCGTTGTAGTCGATGTCGCCATCCAGGAACAAGAACAGCGTCTCTATAACGGAAAAACCCTACAAGTTAAGCAGATCACCCAAGCCTGGTCCACAGATCCCTTCAGTCGCCTAATGCAGAGGTCGCGGCAAGCCCTCCAGGCTGCCGGCGTGCAGTCCAATCCCGGAAAATGGCGTCTTGGGAGGATGGGAACCGGCACTGGTGGAGGAATTCTGGTGAACGAATTCGACGTTCTGACGATCGGTTTCGGACCCGGTCACGAGGACCAGTCGCATACCGTCGATGAATACGTGAGCATTGCGAACATTGGTACCGCGGTGTACGGAACGGCCGCCATCTGCCATGCCCTCCTAGGCGTTCCCGTCTGTGGGTGGACGTCCGATGAGATTTGAAAACCGAGGGCGGGCAATGCGACTACTCGTGTTCAATTGCGGAAGTTCTTCTTTGAAATACTGTCTGATCGAAGCGATGTCTCATCCCCAGCCAGGGCGATGTTCCCACGTCCATCATGACAACGCCCCTTTATCAGCTGGTCGCGGACCGTGCAGTTATCGCTGTTGACAGAACCGGTGTGGCAAGTCTGGCGCCAACAGCGAGTCAGTTGTAGAGCTTGTTGGCAAAAACGCGATCCGAGCAGTAGACCAGGAGAAGGTGAAGCAGAGCCAACTCAGAGACGAACGAAGACGAGTGGCCTCGCTGCTCGTCCCAGGTGTCGTCGCTGGTTGCGCTTTGTGGATTCTTTTTCTCAGCCTTGTCAACACTCGACGCCGGAGACCGGAAGTGGCGATTCTTCGGGCCGTGGGTTGCCGATCAAGCCAGATTCTCATTCTCTTTCTCTCCCGTTCGCTGCTGGTGGGCCTTACCGGTGCCGTTGTGGGCTGTGGGTTTGGGCTGGCGGGTGCACTGCTTCTGCGTGGCGAGTGGAACGTTCCACTCCTAGGCGAAGCTGGCATGTTGTCCTGGCCGTTGGTCATTGGTGGTCCCGTGATCGGCATAGCACTGGGAGTCGTTGCCGGTTGGATTCCCGCGCTCTTTGCCGCCCAACAGGATCCCGCGGCTATTCTAAAGGATACTTGAGCATGCTAAAGATGCAGGAAGTCACGAAAACCTACGGTGGGCCGCAGCGACCTCTAACTGCAGTAGTGCGCGTCACCTTGGAAATCGAGTGCAATCAGGCGGTTGCGATACGCGGTCCGAGCGGATGCGGTAAAACCACGCTTCTCCTGATGGCTGGAACTCTCTTGCGACCCTCAGACGGCAAGGTGTTTGTCAACGATGTTGAGCCCTATCAACTGTCAGCCGAGCAGCGGGGCGGTTTCCGCGCTCAGTATGTCGGTTTTGTGTTCCAGCAATTCCACCTGATCCCGTATTTGGATGTGCTACAGAACATTTTGACGGCCAATATCCCACGGAAGCACCCGCAAGCCCACCAAAGAGCGCAGGAATTGCTCGAACGTTTTGGCCTTCAGCCGAGGGCTCATCACGTGCCATCGCAGCTCAGTGTCGGCGAGAAACAACGTGTCGCCCTGGCCCGCGCTATGTTCCATCGGCCGAAGCTGTTACTAGCCGATGAACCAACAGGGAATCTGGACCCGGGAAATGCAGTGAAAGTGTTGGATGCATTGCGAGACTATGCAGTCGGAGGGTCTGCTGTCCTGATGGTCACCCACAACCCTCAAGCAGCGAAACGAGCCCACCGCATCGTCACGATGGACCACGGGCGGATTGCTGAAGAATCGTAGCTCGGACCTCTTCTCCAAAAAACAATTCGCCTTTGGGTTCGTTGCACGTGCCCGTCCTATTTCGGTCGGGCCAGCCATCCATTCAACGCTCGGTATGGCACTCTGATCCATACTCGCGTAGGTGAATACCGGCGGGAGACTTGCCGGGCGAGCATTCCCAACCATTGGTGTGGACTCGTGAATCGTCATATCGGTCGGCGGGATTCTTGCGTTGGGATGGGTATCCCACGAGCACCAACGCAAACGGGATCACGTGCCGGGGAGTGTTGAGAAGCCGACGATACCCCTGCACTCTTCCTTCCACCGGATAGACACCCAACCAGACCGCCCCAAGCCCTAGCTGCTGGGCCTCGATCAACACGTTTTCCGTCGCAGCCGCACAGTCCTGTACCCAGAAACCGCGGTGTTTTTGCAGATTCTCGTCCCCGCACACCAATATCGCCACGGGGGCATTGGGAGCCATGTGGGCAGACCGGTGGATTTCAGGGATTCTCTCTTTGATCTGCTGATCGTCGATCACTATGAAATGCCAAGGCCGCTCATCGCCGGCCGATGGAGCCGTCATGGCAGCCTTCAGAAGCGTGTGCACCATCTCATCCGGCACCGGCTGAGCCGTGTATTCGCGGACGCTCCTTCTGGACAAAACGGGATCCATATCGCTTCCTTCGCCCTCATGGGGTTTGATTTCTCATTGTGATAAGTTTCTGCGCGGATTCTCTCGGCTTTTCGAGCACCGCCAGTCGTGAGAGCAACCACCGTGCCAGGCGTGCCTGTGCAGCGCAAATCGCAGGCGTGAAAGCATTTAGCATCAGCGGCCAATTGTCGGTGGGATCGAGATATGTCATAATGAGAGTCCAGTGACTCATTTTGCGAGGGATTGCTATGCGGGCGGAAGATTTGCATCTGGAAGAACTGATTCAGTTCTCCGACGGATTGGTCGATCTGCACGGTCGGCGGCTGATCATTCTTGACCTGCACGCTTTGGCGCAATTCCGTCGGGACATCATCGAAATGGTCGGTCTGGAGCAGGCTCGCCGAATATTCACACGGCTGGGCTATTTCTGGGGACAAGCTGACGCCGCCGCCATGAAACGCATTTTCCGCTGGGAAAACGCCGCCGAATGGGTGAAAGCCGGGCCCATGCTGCTTGCCTTGCAGGGTGCCGTCAAAGCGGAGGTCAAGACCCTTGAAATTGACGAGGCCGAGGATCGGTTCTCGATGGAGGTCAATTGGCACGATTCCGGAGAGGCGGAAGCATGCGGGGATGAACTCGGCAAGTCAGCCGAACCTTCGTGCTGGGTTTTCGTCGGCTACGCCAGTGGCTACACCTCATTCTGCCTCGACAAGAGTGTCTACTTTTTAGAACGACAGTGCCGAGCCAAAGGAGACCCAACCTGTTTCGTCGTTGGCAAGGATATCGATTCATGGGATGACGAAATCCGGCCGAGTCTAGAGTTTTTTCATGCTGGCGACATCCAGGCCACGATCCGCACACTGACCGAGCAGTTGCGCGAACAGCAACTCGAGATAGCCCGCCAACGGGAAAAACTCGAGCAGGCACAACAGGGGGTTACTATCGCCGATGTGGAAGTCCGCAGCCGGCTTTTTCTGCAAATCCTGGAAGTTGCTCGGCGCGTCAGCGGATTCGATGCTTCGGTCCTCATTACGGGGGAAACGGGCGTCGGGAAAGAAGTGCTTGCTCGCCATATCCACGGGCTCTCACCTCGAAGTGCCAAGTCCTTCGTCGCGGTCAATTGCGCAGCGCTTCCGGAAACCCTGTTGGAAAGCACGCTCTTCGGCCATAAGGCGGGAGCGTTTACCGGTGCAACGAAAGACCAGCCAGGACTATTCGAGGAAGCTAATAAGGGGACGATCTTTCTCGATGAGATAGGCGACACCACGCCAGCAACACAACTTAAATTACTTCGCGTGCTGCAGGAGCAGGAGATCATGCGCGTTGGCGAAACGCGCCCCCGCAGGGTGGACATTCGCGTGATTGCCGCCACTAACCGAGACCTGAAACAAGCGGTTGCAGATGGGAAGCTTCGTGAAGACCTCTATTACCGCCTGGAAATTGTTCACATAGAAGTCCCCCCCCTACGTGAGCGTTCCGAAGACATCCTCTCGCTCGCCCGGCATTTCGTCCAGAAGTGTTCCCGCCGGTTTGAGTTACCGGACCTGAAGATTGATGCCACATGTCTTGACTGGTTGCTCGAGTACTCATGGCCCGGCAATATTCGCGAATTGGAGAACGCCATCGAACATGCCGCGGTGCTCTGCGGCGGTGAGGTGATCCTGCCAGAACATATTCCCTCGAAAATCACCCGGTCCCTTCCGTCTCAACAACAGTTGACTTCCCCGGATCGTTCCCTTGCTCAAGTTGAATGGGACCATATACAACGGGTCCTGAAAATGACCGACGGGAATCGAGCCGAAGCGGCCAAGATCCTGAAGATCAGCCAAGCAACACTCTATCGTAGGCTCCAACAGGACAACGACACTTAGGTCCGCCTGAAGATCCTGGTGATTGTTTCTTCCCCGCTCTTCTCATTCTGCGATGTGTTGTCCTCCGGTGAGTCGGCGGTTCCCAGCGCAATTTCTCTTACGCCTAGACGCAATTGTGATCAGCCGTCGTTTCCTAACGTTTGGGCACGGATCTTGCTCTCCTATTCGTTACATCCGTTGCTAACTGAGTGGTATCGGCTAAGTTGCCCCCTGGGCTTTCGGGTTTTCGCGTGTCGCAAAAGAAAAAACGCAGAGACACAGGACGCGACGCAGTACCCCAGGCGTGCTGGCCGTGTCCTGGCTTCAGAATCGTAGGTGGAAGCGGGGACATCCAAGGGGCTCGTTTGAAATTGGCGGACAACGTGCCCGCGACGGGGGGTAGTGAGAATGAAAGTCACACTCGAAAGCACTGACCTCACACCAAACCAAGAACTCGGCGTTGACGACCTGCCGGCAATTGTTGGTCGAAATGCGGATGCACAAGTCTGCTTGCATGACCCGACGGTCAGTCGCTTCCACTGCAAACTAGAAGATTTGGACGGCACTCTATTTGTTTGCGACCTTGAGTCCATGAATGGCACGTACGTTAACGGCTGTCGCACCACCGCAACCACGTTGGTGCCTGGGCATCGCCTGGCGGTGGGAAACACTTGCTTCGTCGTGCATTATCAACGCCGCGTGGCCAGGTTACCTGACACCACGCATGACAAAGTCTGCCTGTACTAGGGGAACAAGAAATGGCCATCGTGGGCATCTCGTGCCCCGTCAAAACGTTCGTCAGTATTACAACGCGATCAAGGAGGAGCGACATGCTGGTTCTATCACGCAACCTCGATTCGGAAGTCCACATCGGTGCAGGTATCGTGGTCAAGGTCCTGTCGGTGCGACATCGGCAAGTCAAACTTGGTATCGAGGCACCCAACGATGTTCACATTTGGCGGGGCGAAATTGCCCCCGACCGTGCAGCGATCCAAAAGGTCACCCCCATGCTCGAAAGTGTGCGTGATGGGAAACACGTGTAGTGCTTCCCTGCAAGATTGAAATACAACGAATTGCATTTCCGCAATAGAGCATCGAAGTCCTGGCCCGGTACTCGCGGATCGGAGCTTGCCACGCTACCAATTCGCCGACTGACAACTGAATACGGAGGGCACACTTTATGAAGCTTGCAACAAGTCACACTGCGAAGTTTGCACGAGAAGTGCCGCACGACAGTGAACGGAGGCCAAGGATCAAAGATCTGGCGAAACAACGACTGAAAAACGACTGCCCCTATTCGTTCTATTTCAAAGAGATAAGCATCGACGTCGCTGACGACACGCTGATACTCCGAGGCGAGGTCCCCTCATTCTATTTGAAGCAAGTCCTGCAGACGTTGCTCACCCAGGTCGATGGTGTGGCCCGTATTGACAATCGAGTCGATGTCACTAGCTCCACGGGGCTAAGCAGCGTGCGAGCGCGGGATGTCCCATTCTGACCAGATGGCTGCACCGGTCGCATGCCCACAAGCAGCGGAGACGGTGTGCGCGTAGCTTTATACGTCTGATAGTCTGTTGTTCTTGCGAGAATCCCATGAATACCACAGCTACCTCCAGCCAACAAACGTCACCAGAAGACGAAGCCCGAATGCAAGCGGAGGAATTCGCGCTCCGGGGGCGAATGAACGACATTCGTCAGAAGTTGCTCGTTCTCTCCGGCAAAGGGGGCGTTGGTAAGAGCACCGTTGCCGCGAACTTGGCAGCAACCCTTGCCCAGCGGGGTAAACGCGTCGGACTGCTGGACATCGATATCCATGGACCAAGCATCCCGAAGCTGATGGGGCTTGAGGGTCGCCCCGTAGAGATCGTTGATGAAGAACTGATCCCGGTGAAAGTGGACGACAATCTCGCTGTCATGTCGATCGGATTCCTGCTTTCCGGCGACCAGGATCCGGTGATTTGGCGAGGCCCCAGGAAGTACCATATTATCCGTCAGTTTCTGAAGGATGTTGCCTGGGGACAGCTTGACTATCTTGTCGTGGACTCGCCACCGGGCACGGGTGACGAGCCCTTGTCGATTGCCCAACTTGTGGGGTCGCCGGCCGGGGCAGTCATCGTCACGACACCGCAAGACGTAGCCATTTCGGATGTCCGCCGTTGCATCTCATTTTGCAGCAAGCTGTCCTTGCCCGTCGTCGGAATTGTGGAAAACATGAGCGGCTTTGTGTGCCCAAAGTGCGGAGAGAAGATCGATCTGTTCAAACGCGGTGGCGGCATGGCATTGGCGAAAGAAATGAACGTCCCCTTTCTCGGGCAGATCCCCATCGATCGCGAAGTAGTCTTGGCGGGAGACGCCGGGTTACCACTTATCCACGATGGTCTCCAATCACCCGCCAACCGGGCATTTTCCGATGTTGTTCACTCGATCCTGACCGGTAAAGTGCTGAGCCAGCAGCCCCCAGTAGGGCGCCTCAGTCAGTCAAACGCGTTTGCATTCGTAACAGCGGCGACTGCGGCGCATATTCGATACGCGAGAGGACCTGTACTACCGCTTCACAATCGTGCAAATGAAACTGCCGCCACTTTGTGAGCGAGAGGACGATATTCCCTTCCTGGCAGAGCATTCTATCTCCCAGTTCAATCGGTTGCAGGACAGACACGTTGCTGGCGTCTCCCCGGAAGTGATGGCCATCCTGGCCATCCTAATACAACACGACTATCCGGGGAACGTGCGGGAGTTGGAGGATATCAACGAGCATGCCTTCGTGCTTTGCCGTGGTGGACTGATCGAACGGCAACACGTGCCACCGACGCTCTACGACAGGTTGGGCTTCGAATCGCCGCAGAGTCCGTGCGGCCTTGCGTTGCATGCCCTGGAAACCATGCACATCAGGCAGGCGATCCGTCGGCACGACGGCAATCGCAAGGCAGCAGCCGAACGACTGGGCATCCATCCCAGCACACTGTTGCGCAAGATCAAGGCGTTAGGGCCGAGAAGGACGGCCGCTGCAGCGGACAATCGCATTGGCCACTACTGCAGCGTGCGCATACAACAAGCAATCTCACGTCAACGTCGAACAAATTCCCAATCAAGGAGGGAAGAGCCTGGGTTGGCTTAGAGCCGAAAGAGTCCGGCGGAAGTTTGAGGACATGACCGACAATTCGAATGGACCATGTTCGTTGCCCGAGAGGCGCCACCATTGCGAAGTTAGGCGGATTGAAGATACGGTGACAGCTGCCTCCCGGCACACGTATGGGCGTAATCGCATTAGCCTATCGTACTGGTTCCGTGCGGGATGGAGAAGACCAAGCAAGGAACTCGTCGCACCAGACCTGGCTCGTTTCACGTGATAGCCCGTCCACTACCTTTTGCATGACCTCGATCCGCCGACGAAGCTGTTTGCGCCTTCGCTGGCCCTCCGCGGGGGGCATCTCAGCATTCAAACGGTTCTGGTCCTCCTCAAGCAACTCAACTAGCAAAGCAGATTCTTCTTCGGACAATTCGATCTCGCGTTTCATGCGACACCTCCTCAGCGTGAACATCAAGCGAGCCGCTGTCGGGTCCAGCAGCGACGCCAGACTTCACCATACGCAACTACAAAACCGATTCCCTGCCTCAATAAAAAGAAGTGCAGCAAACGGCGTGCCTATCTTGTGCGGCTCGCGGACACAAAGGAAGAAAACACAAGCGACCCGTAGGGTAGAGCCGACCGATTGCATGGCGGGTTTGGCTGAAGTCGGCCCAGGATAGAAATAGCTGCTGCTGCGGCATGACTTTTCCCAAATACTGCCCGGGTGACTGCGTCGACCGCATGCAGATCAACTACGGATCGGTTTCCTGATCATGACCACGGGACATGGTGCTTGCCGCATCACGAATTCCGCCACGCTGCCGACCAAGAGATTGCTCAAACTAGTACGACCGTGCGTGCCGACGACGATGGCATGGACGTTTTCCTGTTTGGCAAGTTTGACGATCTCCTCGGCTGGGTGCGTATTGTTGGAGGAGGGCAGAGGGCAGAGCAAGCGGTGTTCGAACGGCACATCGGCATCGTCCGGGACAACAGCTTCCAAGCGTCTCAGCTCTTCCGGGCTTGGCTCAGGCTCCTCGTCAAACAGCTCTCCCACCGGGCAGCATTCTGTTTCGGAAACGTGGACGATGAGGAGGTCCGCCCAGCAATCGCGTGCTAGTGATGTCGCAAAATGCAGGGCGTACTGGCTCGGTTCTGAATAATCGGTTGCGTAGAGAATTGTTTTCATGTCTGTCACTCCTCTTGCCGCCGGCGCTCGGGGATTACTCAGTACCGCGCGGCAAGCATCCTCAAAGCCAAGTTCTTTTTGGATTGTGTCTGGCACAGAGCATATATCGCCCAGGCAGCTGAACGTTGTCACACGTCGCGTTCCCTCAGTTCTGCTACCCCCAACTTCCCCGCCGCCTGCTGCTCGAACTTGGCCACATCCAACAGCAGTTGACGAACGTTAGGCGCGTGCAGGCTGTTTGCCAACTCCATTAAGACCGATACGATTTCATCTTGAAGCTCAAAACACCGCTCCACGAACACCCCGAGCTCGTGGCATTCAGTGTGGTATTTGCCCCGCTGCAGGGCATCGAGCGACCGCTGCCTACATTGTTGCTTTCCCAAGGATCGACATTGATTCTGCCGAGACACTCGGTATTCACAGGAGGGCGTCGATCGATGCGGTGCGGAGACTCGCTGCGAACCGGGGTGTCCGACCTGCCAAGTTCGCGTACGTTTGCATTCACGTGCGGCATGAATTTTGCGGCACTGCTTTGTGGGTCTTGGGCCGGGGAAACTCGAATAACGCCAAGTCAGGAGATTAGTCATGAAGCAAGGAATACTCACCTTCTCGCATGCGGAGGCCGATCACCGCCAGTGGGACTACATACATTCCACCTGGCGAGTCGACATCGATTGTTGGCGACGAGAGCACGAATCAGCGTTGTCACAGTTATCGAAGCTGCAACAGACGTTTCGCAAACACGGCGAAGCGCTCGAATCACACGCGCAAGCCATCGAACGTCATCAGCAAGGTCTACGAGATCATGACCGCGCGATGTCCGAGTATCACAATCAGGACGTGGGCGAGCACCTCCAAGAGGAAATGGCTCGTAAGCACCGCGAGCTTGCTGAACGACACAAAACACAACATGAAGCCCACGAGCGGATCAAGAAGCACCATCATACGGTGATGGCTCATTTGATCATGCTGAAATCAGCGATCGAAGCTGCAATGTGACAGAAAGCAGCCGTACCAATGGGCGAACCGGCTTGCAGCCGGGATTGCTGCTGCCGTGGGTTTGCCGTAGCGATTCCACGAACTGGACAGAACGTTAATGTCTGAAAACGCCCACGATGTTCGCGACCTTTCGCTCGCCGAACAAGGCTGGCGACGAATCGAGTGGGCTGCTGGAGAAATGTCCGTGTTCCAGCAGATCAATGATCGTTTCGTGCGCACACAGCCGCTTGCAGGACCGAGAATTGGTGCCTGTCTGCATGTCACAACGGAGAGGGCGAAACCTGACCCGTATCCTGAAGAACGGTGGCGCGGAGATTCGCCTGTGCGCTTCTAATCCGCTCTCCACCCAGGACGATGTAGCCGCGGCAATCGTCGCCCGTCTCGACGTACCTGTCTATGCGATCAAGGGGGAGGACAATGCGACGTATTGTCGCCACATCCAACAGGTGCCCGACTTGCTACCCAACATTACGTTGGATGACGGCGCGGATCTGATTTCGACGTTGCATCAACAGCGTACCGATCTGCTAACAGCAATGCTCGGCGGAACCGAAGAGACCACGACGGGAGTCATTCGACTGCGTGCCATGGCGACCGATGGCGCCCTGCGATATCCAGTCATCGCAGTCAACGATGCTATGAGCAAGCATCTCTTTGACAATCGTTACGGTACCGGTCGGTCAACGATCGATGTTGAAGGGAACGCAGCCTACGCGTCAAGCGCGAAGACCTCCAGCTAGTACTGGCCTTGGACGTCATGGGGATGCCAACTCCACAGTCAACGCGTTGGATCCTTCTTCGAAAATTTCACCGCCACGAATCCTGCCGCGCGCTGCGGACCCTTCTTGGGCGCATACTTAGGATCCGACTCACCTGGAGGACTGAGCGAGCGGCTTCGAGTGGTGTCGAGGACAAAGCCTGTTTCCGTCGCAAAATGGAGCACCTCTTGGCGTGTGGAGAACGTCGCGGCGGAATAGAAGGGATGTCCTTCCCGTGCTTTTCGGGCGTACACTCTGCCCCACGGACTGTCCGCGGGCACGAATCCCACGATCAGACAACCGTTGTTTCTGAGAATCCGGAAACACTCTCTCAGAGTCTGCTGAGGGTCGGACAGAAAACAGAGTGTCATCACCATCAGTAATCCGTTAAACGTGCTGTCCGGGTAAGGCAAGGCCTCGCCGCAGGCTCGGCAGGTACGGCGGACACCCCGGTTCGCAGCGAGTCTCAGCACCGCCTCGGAAGGATCCACGCCCTCCTGGATCCCGAGTGCCTCGGCAAATCGCCCCGTCCCCACCCCGATTTCAAGCCAGTGCCCTTTGACTTCGGGTATCAACTCTCGCAGACAGGAAACCTCATCCAGGAAGATCGATCGCCCGACTGGGGAATCGAACCACTGATCATAATCGTCGGCATAGACCTCGAAGGGATTCATTGTTCAGCCCTCTCGGTCGGTTTTCCACATCCAGTCCGGAGCAGATGGCCCGCGGTTTTCTGTCGGCAGAGCCAGAAAACAACTCGGCTACGAGTCCACATTTGGTGACCTATGAACGTGCTGATTTTTGGCGTAAACGGATGTCTCGGACCTCATGTGGTGAGGGCCTTAGCACCGCGTCACCGTCTGCGGAAGTCACCGTCTGCTGAGATCAAGAGAGACATTACGGTGAACACGAGTTTCGCAATGTCAACGTCACTTCGCCAACTCAAGTCACGCCCTGCACTAGCTTCTCGATTTCGGCCCACACATTGACGTGACGCGCCCTTGTTTGATCGTGTTTCTGCCGACGCAGGTTGTGTTTGGCTCCGAATTGCAGCCGACGAGCCTCCAACTCCTCGAAGTCGTGAAAACCGGATTCGCACTGAGCGCTTTCATATTCCTGCAGATATTCCTCGTGCGACTGGATCTGACTAGCGTAAGATACAAGCTCCTCTTCATGTTCAAGAATGGCCGTCAATACCTTGGTCAGATCGACCAAAGCCTGGTGGTGTTCGGCACGCCACCGCCTTACGTCATCGAGCCAGACGGCATGATCCTGCTTTGCTTTGGTTTCTTCTGGAAGTGCCCTTTGGTGAGTCATGTTTGGCTCCTTCGCGATGTCATGCGGTCATCGGCAACGAAATGTTACGTGCGTTTGGTTCCCGCATCGACGCGTGAGGTGCGATCTCGTTGCCAGCTCTTCGCTCTGAATACGACTCAGTTCCAGGAAATCGTCCGTGTGATCGGCGATATCGTGCACCTCCGGTCTTTGGCAATTGTGTTTCAGATCAAGCGCATCCCACTCTATTTGAGGCCAAGGATCCGCCGGACAAGCTCCTGTGTAGCGAGTTTCTTGACTACACTTCACATTCTGATCCCAGCAACCACGAACGCATCGACCGGGTTTCCCCATCTAGAACCCCGCGATTGCACACCGCCACATCGCCTACTTTCATCTAGTCAGCAGACTACTCCCCATGCGCGGTCAAGAAAGCCGTATCCCCCCTCTTTGTGCCGCAAACCTCATGCCAAGAATCGCGTCCGCAGATGTCCGTTCTCGCGTTATGTCGAGATTCGAGGTATGAAGCCGCTATCGGACGGCAGGCATGCCGCCGCTGACGCGCGCAATGGACGTCGCAGGTCGAATCGGCGCATACTTTGTGGCTGAGAGAAGAATGGGGAAGTGACGCGAACCGGCCGAGTTGCGTTTCTGCAACGCGAGGTATTGCATGGCCGCAAAACTGCAATCACGCGGGCAATCCTGTCACACAAACGGGCCCTATCTAACGACGTCGTCTGCGGACAGCGTAGTCAATTTCGGAGGCATTGTACCTTCCTCGGGTCCAGCAATGGTGGAGACTCCGCGGCAGGCATGCCGCCGCTGAAGCGCCCGATGGACGGTACATGACTTGCAGTGTCATTTTCCATGCCGCAAAACCTGCGTTTTCCACCGGTAACATGCGGATCTATCGGCGCTTTTTCATTGGCTATCCATAACGGCTCGTCTACACCGTGTGGTGAATCAGACCAGGGTTATGGGTGACCTGATGCAACGGCTCTCAATTGGGGAGGAGCGACTCACGTCACTTATGTTATGCACGTTCATACTGAGGGAACGCTGATGGAAGCCATGTTCTATGAGAAGCAGGAAGGTGGACGCGTGCGCTGCAAGTTATGCAGTCACCACTGTGTTATTGCCGATGGTCAGCGAGGCATTTGCCAGGTGCGGGAGAACCGGGGCCAAACCCTTTACACTTTGGTTCATGGACGGACCATCGCCCAGCAGGAGGACCCGATCGAGAAGAAACCGCTATTCCACTTCTACCCTGGCTCCAGCGCCTATTCGATAGGCACGCCGGGCTGCAACTTCCGTTGCCGTTGGTGTCAGAACTGGCTGATTTCCCAGATGCCGTGCGAGCGGGATTTGAGTGGAGGCGAAGAAGCAACACCAATGGAGATTGTCGCCAGTGCACAGCGCCAGAGTTGCCGGAGCATCGCGTACACTTACACCGAACCGACCGTTTTCTTGGAGTATGCTCACGAAATGGCGCGGCTAGCCCGCAAAGTGGGAGTTGCCAATGTGCTCATCACGAACGGGTACATGAGTCAGGAAGCGTTGGAGACTTTCCATCCTTTGCTGGATGCGGCCAATGTGGACTTGAAGTCGTTCCGTGACGCCACGTACCGGAATTACGTGGGCGCGCGATTGAAGCCGGTGCTGGACACCGTGAAAGCGATGAAGCGGCTAGGCATCTGGCTGGAGATAACCACACTCATCATCCCAGGCATCAACGATGACAGCGCGGAACTGAGAGACGCGGCCAAGTTCGTGGCCGGTGAACTAGGCGTGGACACACCTTGGCACATCACGCGATTTTTCCCAGCCCACAAGATGGCGCATGTCCCCGCCACGCCGATGTTGACGCTTCGGAACGCGCAACAGATCGGCCGGGAGGCTGGACTTCACCACGTCTACGTGGGCAACGTTGCCCAGGAAGCCAACACCTTCTGCCGTGTCTGCGGCAAGTTGCTGATTCGCCGTTCTCCGTACGAAACCGCGGACAACTACGTAGGATCTAAGTCTTGCTGTCCAAGCTGCGGCACGACCGTGGCTGGGATCGGCATGTCCTCGCCGGAGTGCGTGACCTGAAGGATACAGCCATGACACGTTACGTATTTGGTCCCGTACCTTCACGCCGTCTGGGTCGATCGTTGGGAGTTGACCTAGCCCCCTTCAAGACCTGCATGTACGGAACTCGTGCGAGAACACAAACAGCATTTCGGCGAGCCGGCGCGGAAGATAATGGTCGACGTTTTTCGGCTGTTATCGAGTGACTCCGAACTGACAAGTATCTATCGCCGCAAATTTGGCCGCGGCGCTGTATTAGGTGCCCGACCGGCAAAGTCGCCCTCATCATGAGCGATTGGTCTGCTCGCTCGTTCATCAGATGCCGGCGGATCCCGCGGACTCCCAATGTTGGGTTAGAGCCCGCACACCCACTTGCGAGCCCCATCTGTTTGTCAGCGCCGATGTCAAACGTTCGAAAGGTTATGAACCGGCCAGCCGCTTCTTGGAACACCCGGCGATAGAGGGTGTATTGCTCGTCTTCCGGCGGCATATGACCGACCGGAGGAATCGTAAACTCGGTTCGAAAAAGTCCGATTCCGTCCAATCCGTGGGCGAGCATGAGAGCGACTTGAAGGTTGTCTTGCGGGATCAGAACATTCACATCCACCTTGTGGATGCGGCCGATACCGATGCCGGGGCAAATGGACACTCCCCGCAACCGCACATCATCAGCGTATTCAGTGACCCGACTCGCATTCATGTGGCAAGTCGTAGTCGAGAGTGCTGGCTGTGGTTCTTCTGGCGTTTTGTGGTTGCCTTCTCTAGTTTCATCACTTCATGCGAGGGGGTGGGTGAATTGGTCTGCGTCAAGGCGAGCAGTTCGCCAACATATGGATCGGCGACTGGCTTTAGGAAATGCATGAGCTGACCGTTAGACGAGTATCTGACTTCCACCAACTCAAAAGGCCCGATCCAGCCTTTGTCGCCAGGCCGCATAAATGACTCGTTCAGTGCGCACCACGGGCGTCCGAATTCACCTGTTCCGACCGCTGTTACCAGTACTACTTGGCGTTTCATCTCGGCACTTTTCTCTCATATCCAATTGCGTTCTTAGGTTAGGTATTCCCAACCAACCAGTAGAGCATCCGCCGTGCCAAGAGGCGGCAAAGCCCCAGAGCTTGTCGCAGCAGTATGTCAGCCATCTCAATGTGAGACCACACTCTCATATTGACGGCTCTCGGAACAGTGGACGTTACGGTTTCACTCGCTTCAACTCCTCCCCTGCCACTTCGCCTGGCCGTCAACGGACAAGTCCATGCTGCGGCTGTTCGACTGATGATGCCGATGCATGCAGCAACGTGCATCTTGGCATGTCGTTTGCACTGAAGAGATGCATGGAAACGGCTTTTCAACGGTGAGAAAGCCATTGGTGAGGATTGTAGTGCAGGACTGAAAGGACGGAACAATGCATGTATGTATAGATGAAAGCATGTGTTCGGGATGTGGTCTTTGCGTGGACGCCTGCCCAGAGGTCTTCGAGATCGGTGAGGATGGTTTCGCGAAAGTGCTGGTCGAAACGGTTCCGAGCGACATGGAGGATGCCTGCTATGACGCCGTTGCTCAATGCCCCACTGAAGCGATCACGATTGCGATAGCGGGAAGAGTATAGGCTGAGAAGCAACCCAAGCAATAACAAGGCACGCACGACACCGGCGGATCATCAAGTATTGCTCCATACGGTCCGGCGAAAATGTCCGCCGCCGCAAGCTCGAAGGACACAGCCATGACACGTCACGTATTCGGGCCCGTGCCTTCACGTCGACTTGGTCGATCACTGGGAGTTGACTTGGTCCCGTTCAAAACATGTAGCTACGACTGCGTCTATTGCCAATTGGGGCCGACAACTTGCAGGACGATCGACAGAAAGGACTGGGTGCCATTGGAGAGCGTCATCGCCGACTTAGAGCACCGATTGTCGAGCAAGCCCGACTATATCACGCTCAGCGGATCCGGTGAGCCCACGTTACATTCGCAGGTCAGCGAGCTTATCGCCAAGATCAAAGCAGTGACCGATATCCCCGTGGCCGTGCTGACCAACGGTTCGCTCCTCTGGTCCCAGGACGTGCGGCACCAACTCCTTCAAGCCGACTTGGTGATACCCTCGCTCGACGCGGGAGACGCGGAGATGTTTCGCATCGTGAACCGCCCCCACGAGCAAATTACATTTGAGCGAATGTTGGATGGGCTCGTCGCATTTCGGCAGGAGTTTCTCGGGCAGTATTGGCTGGAGGTCATGGTGATCGGCGGCCATACCGATACTCTAGGCGAGATCGCCAAACTGGCCAACTGTGTCGACCGCATTCGCCCAGACCGCGTCCAACTCAATACGGTAACCCGACCGCCGGCCGACAAGCATACGGTGGGCGTTTCGCGCGAGCAACTGGCCGAGTTAAGCTCGCTCTTTCAGCCTCCTGCAGAAGTGATTGCTGATTTCCGTGGCGTTCACCAGGAACTGGAGTTCGTCGGTGACCGAAGCGAGGTTCTCACCATGCTTCAGAGGCGGCCCTGCTCCGTCGAGGACATCGCTCAAGGCCTTGGAATGCATCAGAACGAGGTGCTGAAACACTTGGAGGAGTTGCGTGCCCAAGGAGAGGTAGAACTCTTGTCAGACGGAAACATGCGCTACTTTCGAGCGGTCCACTAACGACCGGTTGAAACGTGGTCGTGCCGTATCCGGGAAACGAGGTTTGCGGAATCCTGATCGGAGAGATCGGATCATGCTTGTTGGGGTGTTAACCGAGTCCTTGATGATTTCCGCGTTTGTGTTCGTCATGATGCTGGCGATCGAGTACGTCAATATATCCTCCCGCGGGGCCGCGCAGCACGCCATCTGCGGCGGACGCTGGCGACAATACCTAATGGCGACTGGATTGGGCGCCACACCGGGTTGCCTGGGAGCGTTTGCCAGCGTGAGCCTATACGTGCACGGCTTGTTGTCGCTGGGCGCCTTGGTGGGCTGCATGATCGCAACGAGCGGCGACGAGGCGTTCGTGTTGCTGGCAATGAATCCGAGGATGGGCCTGTTCCTGATGGCGATTCTGTTTGCGGTGGGGCTGGGGGCTGCCTGGCTCACCGACCGCTTCTTCCCCAACGTAAAATGGGAACGCAAGCGTGCCTGCCAAGAAATGGTAATACATGATCAGGCGGCGTGTGGGCTTTCTTCGTGGCGCCAAACCGTGGGCTACTGGAAACAGTGCTCGGCACACAGAGGGATTCTGGCAATCGGGTTACTGCTGTTCATCGGCGCCGTGGCCCTAGGCGAGGTCGGACCGAAGCAGTGGAATTGGATCCGGATCACGCTGCTGGCGGTGAGTCTCTTCACCGTCTTCGTAGTGGCAACCGTCTCGGACCACTTCCTGGAAGAACATCTGTGGGAGCATGTGGCCAGAAAGCACGCGCCTCGCATCTTTGCCTGGACCTTTGGCGCGCTGCTGATAACCCATTTTGCCAGCAGCCATGTCGGTGTCGAGCAATGGATCCAACAGAATCCACTCACGCTACTGATCGTCGCGTGCGTGCTTGGAATCATTCCTGAATCCGGCCCACATTTGCTGTTCGTGACGTTATTCGCTGAGGG
Source organism: uncultured Planctomycetota bacterium (assembly GCA_963700575.1). Taxonomy (GTDB): domain Bacteria; phylum Planctomycetota; class Planctomycetia; order Pirellulales; family Pirellulaceae; genus JAJRVM01. The sequence goes on from CAVOYC010000017.1 coordinate 114,933, forward strand.
CAAAATCCCATTTAGCATTTTGCTGGCAAGCTCTATCGTACAGGACGGCCACGGCATGCTCCCCCTGTTGGGTGAGTCGTTTACGGCGTTCACGGCGGTCAAGGCAGTCAACCTGGTCGTCGGCCTGCTGATAGGACTCGCGGTGTTCGCGTGCGGTTGGTGAGCCATGCTGACATTGCTACGGAATCGACATGCACTGGAATGAGGTCATCTAGTATGTTGAAGATCTCAACGCGGAAAACTTGCTTGGGGGAATCGAGTACCGCGAACAAGTTCTACTGCAAGGCTGTCAAAAAGCCGCCTGGATGAGCTTCGATCGCTGATATTGGACATGTTGATCGCCGAGAACTGCTTCACAATTCCGCTGAATATCCCGCTGGGCGTAGGTCTATCGTAGGTGGTTCAAGAGACAAGGATCCCCTGCGTGGCGCACCACCATGATTTCTACTGGGAGCGACCACGGTTCTTGGTCAATGCGGTAAGCGATTTCATCCGGGCCGCGTTTCCCCCTCCATTGCCTGAGATCTAGCACTTTGTGATCAACAGCCTGGCCGGTGAGGAATTCAGCCGCCGCACAGGGCTCTTGTGCCGAATCATCTCAAACGTGATGGATTTTGCGAACCCGCATAGGGTTTTCGGCGCGCGCTTGAGATCTCCGATGACGATCTGCTTCTTATGCAGCCGACACGCGTGGTAGCGCGGAAGGAAATCGAGCGCACGTTTGCACTGGTGCGGGAACTGAACGATCTCCAGCCCAAGTTGGTGATTGCTCACTCGGCGGGCGACGAAGGCCATGCGTATGCAAGCCACATTCGTCGCTACGCCGCACTGCTCGATGTGAAAGTGATTTTCGCAAGCGAAGGGATCGCCGACCAGCGGGGAACAGCCCCTGACGGTCGACAGCTGTTCACGATGGCGGACGCTTACGGTCATGCCGACCTGGTCACTTACCTTTCGAACTACGAAGGGTTCGGCAATGCGTTCCTTGAGGCGATTTACTACAAGCGACCGCTCGTCTGCAACCGCTATACAATATACCAAACCGCCATCGATCCTTGCGGTTGTCGTATTCCCTTGATCGAAGAGTTCCTGACAGACGAGTTCATCAATGAAGTTCGCTGTGTCCTGGACGACGACGCCCTTCGCCGCGCGATTGTAGAGCACAATTGCGAGGTGGCGTCTCGCCTCTTCTCATTCGATTCTGTCAAGCGCGAGCTGCTTCCGATTTCCTACCATCCGGATCGTTTTTTTCGCATGTCGGGCTGGCGAAAGCAATGAAACGATCTATGTTGCCCTCCAGAATTACGGTACGAAAACCGCCAGCAGCACAAACACCTCCAGCCTCTGAGTCTGGTTCAAACCTGGAAACGTCGCGATGAGACTGTCGCTTCTCATAGAGAGTGAGGCGGCGTTTGCCGACGGCGGAAGAATCAGCGCTTAGGAAAGAATGGGGCGCTTTCCGTGGGGTCTGGCGGTCCCGCGCGACGAGCGACTGATCCTGCACAATGCGCCTTGTTTTTCAGACCAGGATGCTTATTCGCCCTTTCTCGCATCTGTCGCCAGGTACACTCCCACCTTCATTGGCACGGCAGTTGCGATATTAGGCTGTTCCGAGTAAACAACGAATCTCCGCCATGTGAGATGCGGTAGGGAGACCGCGTTTGGAACGCTGCCAAACAGGCGTGATATGGACGCCCTTTCCTAGATGGGCGAAGTTATGGGTTGAACGTAGTTGTGCTGGAATGGGGCTCGAACGACGGACATGGCCCGGCGCAGGGAAGGAGACGAGTTATGGCAACTGCGGCAAAGAATAACTTCGGTCCGAGTTCCCGCGACTCCGGTAAGCGGACCGAAAGCAAACGCCGCGCGTAGATCAAGTCCGCCGAAGGTGCGCTGTCAGCGTGTGCCTTTGATCGGTCACGATTGTTCCGTATTGCAATTGCATCCTGTTTTCATAGCGTTCTCTCTTTGCAGAAGGATGAGAAGACCTTGCCTCAAGTCCTCCGTGCCCAGCCTTGGCTCTTGCTTTCATCAGCCGCACCGCAACCGGGTGCCAATTGGGCTGGCGCGTCCGTCCATCTTCCCGCTGGCGTCTACCATTGGCTGGGTTTCGGCGTGTTGGTAGTAGTCTTGCTGCTATTCGACTTCAGGGTTTTTCACCGCCACGACCGCAAGCCCACGCTTCGCGAATCGGTCGGATTAACGGTCTTCTGGGTCCCATGGGGCTGATCTTCAACTTGGTGGTCTGGTGGTGGGGCGAGTGGGAGGGCTTGGGGTACGCCCCGGGTGTATCGTTTCTCTCCGGTTACCTGGTAGAAAAGTCGTTGTCGATGGACAACATCTTTGTGTTCGTGGTGATCTTCCGGTTTTTCGGTGTCCCATTGATGCACCAGTACCGCGTGCTGTTCGCGGGCATCTTAGGCGCGATCATCATGCGGCTGACATTCATCCTCGCCGGCGCCACCCTGATCGCGCAGGCCGACTGGCTATTGTGGATCTTCGGGGTATTCCTGCTCTATACCGCCTACAAGCTGGCCCGATACGGAGGCAGGGAACTCCACCCCGAAAATAATGTTGTGCTCAAGATCGCCCGGCGTTTCTTCTGCGTCACGCGCGACGACCACCATCAGCACGGTCACCACTTTTTTGCTCTGGACAACGGCGTGTGGTGTGTTACGCCCATGTTCTTGGTGCTGTTGGTCATAGAGAGCACCGACGTGCTGTTCGCGTTCGACAGCGTGCCGGCCATATTGGGCATCACCCAAGATGCGTTCATCGTCTTCACCTCGAACATTTTCGCAATCCTGGGGCTTCGGGCGTTGTACTTCCTGCTGGCCGGGGTCATTGAGATGTTCCGCCACGTGCACTATGGGCTGGCCGGGGTGCTGGGTTTTGTGGGGCTGAAGATGATCACTGAATACTGGCTCGAGTTCGAAGTGCACGCCTGGGCATCTCTGCTAATGATTGCAGCGTTGTTGGCCGTCTCGATCGTTGCCTCGCTGATGATCAGTTCCCGTGAAGATACCGGCTAGACCGCAGGCAGCTTTCCCTTTCGCTGGCAGGTGTTGATGGAACGGGCCAGGAAATCGGTTGAAGAGAGAGTTGTCGGGAGGTTGAAAATGCCTGGAACCACAATACTCGCTTTGCGATACTCCACATGGTTCATAAATGAACGGGAGCACGCGAGCGTCATGCATCTTGAAGCATCAGGGTTCCGATGATTTGCAGTTGCCGCACCGTGGTTGCCTCAACGTTTCATGCCGACAAACAAACGCCGGTTTAAGTTGCGCGATGGCTGCTCGCCACGGCTTCGAGAATTCCTCGCGAACTCGTCACGGTCTATCTCAAAATCACTTGCGAGAGAGCCACCGTAGCGAGCGTGGCGGTCGTCGACGAACAATGCCGCATTCCTCTGCCGGGATTCTTGCCTCCACATACTGACGGCTCAAGACGAGACCACGATCCGTGGCGACATTTCCCCTCAAATTCATTCACTTGGCTTGCCATTTGCTGACATCTGAACTCAGAGAGAAAAGGAATCAGACGGATGGTTTTTCTGCGATGGTATCGCGAGATAACGGACGTCGCGATTGGCGCAGATATCATGCTTAATTTGAAGGAAATCGCCATGAAAGCAAACAGAGTCCGTTCCCAACAAATCCTACCGGACGCTGCGGGGCAATCGCCGTTATCGCTGAGGTCTCTCGCACGAGATGAAATACGCGACATCGACCGACGTGCGATTGAAGACATCGGCGTGCCCGGCACCGTCCTGATGGAGAACGCTGGCCGTGGAGCTGCTGATCTCATCGAAGAACTGGGAATTAAGGGGCCAGTCGTCATTGTAGCGGGGCGGGGGAATAATGGGGGTGATGGATTCGTTGTTGCACGTCACCTGGATTGCCATGGTTATGCTGTTCGTGTGTTGCTGATTGCCGAGTCCTCGGAGCTCCACGGCGAGGCCGCGATCAACTGGAGGATCGTCAAGAATTCCGGCATCGCTTGTCAGGAGCTGGGAAACGCTCCGGAAATGGCTGCCGTCGAAAGTGCCGTGAGCGAGGCGGCTTGGACTGTTGATGGTCTCCTGGGAACCGGGACGCGTGGCGAAATCCAAGATCCCGTCCGCTCGGTCATCCAATGCCTCACCAAATCGGCCGAGAGGATATTGTCGATCGATTTGCCTTCCGGGTTGGATTGCGAAACGGGCAAGCCCCTCGGTCCATGTATCAACGCACAGCATACTGCCACGTTCGTGGCGCGCAAGAAAGGCTTCGACGCCCCCGGGCGTGCCAGTACACGGGCGAAGTCCACGTCATCGACATCGGCGTACCACGAACGTTGCTCGAACAATACCTCATCGATCGCGAGCGCCACTCGTAGACGTTGTCACACACGGACTGGAGTTCGCGCATGATCATTGCTAGCTGGAACGTTGACTCGATTCGCGCTCGGGAAACGGCTTCACGACTGGCTCCCTTCCTAACGCCCCTGAGCCCAGGAAGTCGGGCGTTGAGCCTCATCGTTCATGCCAGCTGGCCTCTGATTTCTATGGTTTCAGCGCGCGAGCAATCGAAATGAGCCTCCGATCAGTAGTCCAACATGCGAGCTGCGGAGCAAGGTGGGATGGCGACCCCGCAGCCCGGCACGGATTGTACTGCGATGACACGTCGTCGGTTGCCATTCACGTCGATTCGCCTGTGATGCACTTCTTCGGTCCTTGTAACGCGGATTTCGAACACGCCGCTATGGTATAGTGCGACGATCTTGCTCGCGTCGACGCCGTCAATATCTGAGGCGAGAACCTTGGAATTCGGTAAGCTGGTGGGAGGTGCCCCCAACACCTCCCCACAGAATACGTGAGCTGGAGAGAACTGCTTCTGAAGTCGCTAGCTACAGGGCTCGCTAACTCCATCAGTTGCCGTGCCAGCCAACTCGTCGTCACGAACGTACTACAAAAAGGCCCACGGCCTGCGATATGCAGCCGCTACGGAGCCTGGTTTTGTTCCCACGCTCCGATAGCCAATCCACGCCTTCGTATCATATGCAAAAAGGATGCCAAGCTAGCGCTCGAGCTGTTTTTTGACAGCTGCTGCGACACTAGGCAAACGCCGGACGAAGCTGCAATTCACTCACCACATTGCGTGCGTGGCGTTAGCTCTCGACTACGATCCGTTTAGGAAGTGCGGCCTCGTTCTTGGGGATCGTTACATGGAGGACGCCTTCCTTGTATGTCGCGTTCACCTGCTCGGCGTCCGCGTCGGGAGCCAACGCAATGACGCGGCGGAACGTCCCGTACCGTCGTTCGACTCGGTGAAAGGTCTTGCCCTGTTCCTCCGATTTGTGTTTTCTTTCGCCGGTGATCCAAAGCTCGCCGGACTTGACTTCGATGTTGAACTCCTCCGGCTTCATTCCCGGCAAGTCAACCGTGATCTCATAAGCCGCCTCTGTCTCCGCGAGGTTCATGTGCGGGTCAAACGAGGCAGTCGTTTCGCCTTCCGCAGGACCGAAGAGACGTCCTACCAAATCGTCCATTTCGTTGCGGAAAACGTTCAGGCCGCGGGGGAATCGCGTGGCCCAAGGTACCAATGTGCGGGGCATCTCGCAAACCTCCTCAATAGAATGAAAACATGTGTTTCTCACGCACTCACCGCAAGTGCGCGTCTGTCCGCCTATGTCTTTTTGGCCATGATCATGGCTGACGTTACTTAGAGTGCAACACGTGCGCCAAATCAGGGTGTGTTGTCAGGAATCGTGTTGACGCGCATTCCCGAGCGAACTCACCGGAGCGTTGCCATATTCAAGCTTGGGAATGTCACAATGAGAGTGTCACCTCTAATATTGAGAGCCGGCGTTTCGCGACTGCGGGAGAATTGGCGAATGAGGAATCAAGCACAAGGCATGTGTCACCCAGGCAGCTGAACGTTGTCGCACGTCGCGTTCCCTCAGTTCTGCTACCCCCAACTTCCCCGCCGCCTGCTGCTCGAACTTGGCTACATCCAACAGCAGTTGACGAATGTTGGACGCGTGCAGGCTGTTTGCCAACTCTATTAGAACCGATACGATTTCATTTTGAGGCTCAAAGCACGGATTCACGAACACCCCAAGCTCGTGGCATTCAGTGTGGTATTTGCCCCGCTGCAGGGCATCGAGCGACCGCTGCCTACATTGTTGCTTTCCCAAGGATCGACATTGATTCTGCCGAGACACTCGGTATTCACAGGAGGGCGTCGATCGATGCGGTGCGGAGACTCGCTGCGAACCGGGGTGTCCGACCTGCCAAGTTCGCGTACGTTTGCATTCACGTGCGGCATGAATTTTGCGGCACTGCTTTGTGGGTCTTGGGCCGGGGAAACTCGAATAACGCCAAGTCAGGAGATTAGTCATGAAGCAAGGAATACTCACCTTCTCGCATGCGGAGGCCGATCACCGCCAGTGGGACTACATACATTCCACCTGGCGAGTCGACATCGATTGTTGGCGACGAGAGCACGAATCAGCGTTGTCACAGTTATCGAAGCTGCAACAGACGTTTCGCAAACACGGCGAAGCGCTCGAATCACACGCGCAAGCCATCGAACGTCATCAGCAAGGTCTACGAGATCATGACCGCGCGATGTCCGAGTATCACAATCAGGACGTGGGCGAGCACCTCCAAGAGGAAATGGCTCGTAAGCACCGCGAGCTTGCTGAACGACACAAAACACAACATGAAGCCCACGAGCGGATCAAGAAGCACCATCATACGGTGATGGCTCATTTGATCATGCTGAAATCAGCGATCGAAGCTGCAATGTGACAGAAAGCAGCCGTACCAATGGGCGAACCGGCTTGCAGCCGGGATTGCTGCTGCCGTGGGTTTGCCGTAGCGATTCCACGAACTGGACAGAACGTTAATGTCTGAAAACGCCCACGATGTTCGCGACCTTTCGCTCGCCGAACAAGGCTGGCGACGAATCGAGTGGGCTGCTGGAGAAATGTCCGTGTTCCAGCAGATCAATGATCGTTTCGTGCGCACACAGCCGCTTGCAGGACCGAGAATTGGTGCCTGTCTGCATGTCACAACGGAGAGGGCGAAACCTGACCCGTATCCTGAAGAACGGTGGCGCGGAGATTCGCCTGTGCGCTTCTAATCCGCTCTCCACCCAGGACGATGTAGCCGCGGCAATCGTCGCCCGTCTCGACGTACCTGTCTATGCGATCAAGGGGGAGGACAATGCGACGTATTGTCGCCACATCCAACAGGTGCTCGACTTGCTACCCAACATTACGTTGGATGACGGCGTGGATCTGATTTCGACGTTGCATCAACAGCGTACCGATCTGCTAACAGCAATGCTCGGCGGAACCGAAGAGACCACGACGGGAGTCATTCGACTGCGTGCCATGGCGACCGATGGCGCCCTGCGATATCCAGTCATCGCAGTCAACGATGCTATGAGCAAGCATCTCTTTGACACTCGTTACGGTACCGGTCAGTCGACGATCGATGGCATCTTGCGGGCGACTAACGTTCTGCTGGCTGGCAAGACTTTCGTCGTTGCTGGGCACGGCTGGTGTTCGCGAGGCATCGCCATGCGTGCTCGCGGGATGGGAGCGAACGTAATCATCACCGAGGTTGATCCATTATTCGCGCTGGAAGCGTTCATGGATGGTTATCGCGTGATGCCAATGCTTGAGGCCGCCGAAATCGGGGACATCTTGGTCACGGCAACCGGCGACATCAACGTGCTCGACAGACCTCACTTCGAGAGAATGAAGGATGGCGTGATTCTTGCTAACTCCGGGCACTTCAACGCCGAGATCAACATTGATGCACTGCAACAGATGGCCACCGAGATTCGCGAACCGCGCATGTCGGTACGACAATACGTATTGCCGGACGGACGTCGCCTGAATCTCCTGTCGGAAGGCCGCTTGGTCAACCTGTCCGCGGCGGAGGGCCATCCCAGCGCCGTAATGGACATGAGCTTTGCCAACCAAGCGATGTGCGTCGAATACCTTGCGACGAAGGGCGGCTCGCTTTCCCTGGGCGTGCATCCAGTCCCAAAAGCCATCGACCAGCAAGTTGCGTGGTTGAAGCTCAAAGCGATGGGCGTGGAAATCGATACGCTCAGCGACAGACAACGGGACTATCTGACGTCCTGGAGGGCAGGTACGTGAAGGCGCTCGCCGCAGTTTAGCTCAGAAATGCGAGTGCCGCTGTGTCCGAGAAGGCCGATGGCGAGGCGAATTTGCCCCCGACAGTGCAACGGTCAGAAAGGTAACCCCCGTACTCGAAAGCACGTCGAGGGGAACATATGCAGTGCTTTTCCGCAAGGCCGCAATGCAACTAATTGCGTTTTCGCAATGGAGAGCTTCGAAGTGTTGACTTATTGTCTAATGCACAGGATCCCGCTCACTTGGGCACTTATCCACAATGGTCTCCAATCACCTGCCAACAGTGCGTTTTTCGATTCGTGCTTGGCGACGGCAAGCCTGTCGGCTGGCGTATGGCTCTACCACACCGGGTCGATACCATCGTGTTGACCACCGACCGCGACCCGTACGTGCTGCGGCAGACGGACGACAGCAAAGTGTCTTGCCGACGGAGTCGATATGCACCGAAATGAGTTCATCAAGTATATTGAAGATCTCAACGCGGAAGACGTGTTGGAGGAATCGCGTACTGCGAACAAGTTCTACTGCAAGGCTGTCAAAGAGCCGTCTGGTTGAGCAGGCTGACGACACGGTTGCCATGATGTTAAGACGACGGATAATTCGCGGCGGGCTGATTGTATCAACCATCGTTCTGGTGGGCATCGGCCTTCGGCAAACAGCCCGCCAGCGCGACCACGATTGGATCACGGTTGTTCAGGAACCGCAGGCAGTGATGGGAACGACCTGCAAGCTGGCAGTGGTAGTGCCACATCGAGAGCAGATGCACGCCGAGGATACTTTACGGGAGGCTGAGATCGCGCTCCTCAGAGTTGAAGCGCACACGAGCATCTGGCTGGCGGATTCAGAGATCTCCCGCTTCAATGCGGCGGTAACAGGCGAAGAAGTATTGCTTTCTCCGGACAGCCTGGACGTGCTTCGGGCCGCCCGGGAAGCTGCAGCCTTGACGAGAGGGACTTTTGACGCCAGTTGTCGACCGGTGATCGAGTTGTGGAAACGGGCCGGTCAGCGCGGTGTGCCTCCAACCGAAACGGAAATGGCGTGCGCGAGGGAGGCGTCCAGTTGGGAAGTCATTGAGTTGACGGACAAAGGCGCCATCAAACGCAACGCAAATGCTTGCGTCGACCTGGGCGGCGTCGCCAAGGGCTATGCGATCGACCGAGCGGCGGATGTGTTGGGTCAGGGCGGCGTGGCTGGCGGTTTGGTCGATGTTGGGGGAGATCTAGTTTGCTTCGGACGGCCGACGGCGGGCGAATTCTGGCCGGTCGACGTGAAGAACCCTTTCGCGCCTGGCCGTCTCGCTCAGATCCGCATTCGTAACGGCGCTGTAGCGACCAGTGGGAACTACGCTCGCTACGTCAATATTGCCGGCAAACGATATAGTCACATCGTCGACCCCCGGACCGGCCGCCCGACTGAAGCAGCCCAATCCGTAACCGTGCTTGCACCGACAGCTGTGACCGCCGACATTTGGGCCACGGCGCTGAGTGTGCTCGGGCCGCAAGGGCTGGAACGCTTGCCGGACGAGGTCGAGGTCTTGATGGTCATGGGTTCCGAGGACGATTATCAGATCCTGTGTACAGCAGGGTTACGGGACCTGCTCGGCAAGCCGCTACCGCGAGAAATCATAGTCTGCGAGACGGGCCAAAGGCATCGCTAATGACCGCTCGGGTCCTCTATGCACAACTACCAGACGCTGCGCTCGACACTCCGTGTTGTTGACCGCGGTCTTTGGGTCGGCTTCCAGGTGCTCGGACGACCTCTTTTGGATTATGGCGGCCGGGGATTTCTCGTTCGGGCTTCCCCACGAAGATCAGCGATTTCGTGGGACACTTCTCCAAGACAGGTCCAAAGTCGGCCTGTGAGTCGTACCGGTCGTAGTCGATGATAGGCAGGTTGCCATCCATATCTATCACGCGGCTTACGCGAGCGCAAGCTTTGCAGCCGATGCACCCGACAGTGCAGACCTTCTTGACGTCGAGCCCAAGATCTGGGTTTTTGCAGGCCAAGACGAGCATTCGGTCCGCCTTGAACGGTACCATGGAGACAACATTGCGTGGACAAGCAAGCGCGCAAGCATTGCAGCCCACGCACTTCTCGTAATCGACGACAGCCAGGCCATCAATGATGTGAATTGCATCGTACTGGCACGCTTGCACGCAGTCGCCCAAGCCCAGACAACCGAATGTACACCCTTGCACGCCCGCCACCAGGTTGGCGGCGCTGCACGTCAGCTCCCCGTGGTATTCCATTCGCTGAAGGCGCTGATCTTCACGGGCTGCACAATGCACTACCGCGCGGACGGAGAATGGCTCGGAGACCGCGACTCCCATGATCTCTGCCAGTCTGTGGCGCAGTCGGCGCCGCCCGGGACGCACAGCGTCACGTCGGCCTTACTTTGGGCCACTGCCTCGGCATACTCCGCGCATCCGACGAAACCGCAGCCCCCGCAGTTGGCCCCCGGCAGGACCTGCATGATCGCTTCGACCTTCGGATCGACTTCCACGTGGAAGGCCCGATTTGCCCACCCTAATACGTATCCCACGACCATCGCAAAGATCGCCACGACAAGCGCGGCCAGGATCATCGTAGCCGTAGTCAGCATGATTCATCCTCCTTCGAGAAGGGTGCTCAGCACGCTCTGGATACTCTTGTCCACGCCGGTAAAACCCATGAACGCCATAGCCATGATGGCAGCCACGATCAGGGCAATCCCGGCGCCCTGAAATGGCTTGGGAACATCACACACGTCCAGCTCTTCCCGGATGCCCGCCATTAGCGAGATTGCCATCGTGAATCCCATGCCACCTCCCATGGCCAGCATGAGGGCTTCGTGGGGGCCCCAGAGTTTGGTCGGGTCCTGCAGGTGCTTCATGATCTCCAGGCATGCAAACAGGATCGCGCAATTGGTCGTGATCAACGGCAGGTAAACGCCAAACGATTTGTAGAGGTCCGAAAAGAATTTGCGGACATACATTTCCACAAACTGCACGGACGAGGCGATCACGAAGATGTACATCATGTAGCTCAGCACCGACAGGTCGATATGGACTTGCGGATCGCCCCCAACCGTATTCCACACCCAAACCGGCAACGGTGCATTTGGCCTGAGAATGAAGTAGGTGAACGTCCAACTCAAGAGGGCAGCTATGGAGATGACGAAGGTCACCGCGCAACCCATACCGAAGGCCGTATCGACCCTTCGGGAGACGCCCAGGAATGGGCAGATTCCCACAAAGTAGTGCAACACGAAGTTATTGATCAGCGCCGCACCGATGGCGATTTGGCTCAAAATGATAACGGTTTCCATTTCCGGCGTCCTCCTTGTTCTGTTTGGCCCTTTCCGAGTACTTCTGGCTTGTCCACTCCGCCACAGCGAGCAGCAACCCCAACGTTAGGAAGGCGCCTGGCGGGAGCGCCATAATGCCCCAGTTCGGCCAATTGTCGGGCATCACGGGAAGGCCAAACCAAGTACCGGAACCCAGCAATTCGCGAACCGTGGCGATGCTGCCTAACGCGAGTGCAAAACCCAGCGACATGCCCAGCCCGTCGGCAATGGCCACGCCGACGCCTTGCTTGGAGGAGCAGATCTCGCAGCGGGAGATGATCAGGCAATTGACAATAATCAACGGAACGTACGGGCCGAGTTGCTTGCTCATCTCGTACATGTAAGCCGCCAAGAACCTGTCGGCAATTGTTACGAACGTCGCGATCGTCAGAGTGAAGACGAGGATCCGAAGGTGCGGCTTGAGCAGTCCACGAAGAAGGCTGATCATGATGTTGGCTGAGATCAATACAAACGCCGTAGCGCCTGCCATCGTAATGGCCGTTTTCATACTGCCGGTGACTGCTAACGTGGGACACATCCCCAAAAGCTGCCGATAGACCGGATTCTCCGGAACTATTCCGTTGATGAACCGCTCAGAGGCTGTGGGAGGTTGTTGTGCCATGTCGGGGTCGCTGTCTTCCTATTGCTCGCTTCTGTCCAGTGCCTGTGGGCAAGGAGTCGTCGCTCCGCTGTCAGCGCGGACACGTTGAGGAGTTGATCCTTTGAGGTTCGCAACTGCGTCGTTGACGATGGTGCTGACACTTTCCGAGGAGATGGTCGCGCCGGTCAGCGCAACGATCTCGTTGTCGGCTTCGGGATCGGATTTCACCACCGCCAGAGGATGGTCGGCTGACTTGCCCGAAAACTGCCCGCGAAAGCTTTCGTCTGCAATGGCGGCGCCAAGGCCTGGTGTTTCTTTCTGATCCAACACGTATAGACCGGTGATGGTCGACATCTGTGCATCCAGGCCGATCAGCAGCTCGATGCGGTCGCCGAAACCCGGGCCGCCGCAGGGCAATACCCAGCCCAAGTGTGCGCCATCGGCGGCAACAGCTTTGTATATGCGCTGCGAACTGCCGTCCTTCCCTTCAACCACCAGCTCGACGGTCCTCGTCTTGTCCGCGTTGCGAACCAACACGGGGATCACGTTGTACGTCTCATTCTTTTTGTTCACCGCGATTCTGGGGCCCAGCGTCGTCTGCACGCCGGCCAATGCACTGCCATAAAGCAGCCCGAGCAGAACCACCAGCCAAGCTTGGCCGACGTAGTTGACTCGTTGGCTTCCCTCATTCATGGTTTGCTCCCCCACAGGATGGGCGTTGGCCCGCCGACCGGCCTTGGAATCGTCCAACGGTTGATCAGCGGGGCCGCCGCGTTCATCAGTAGAACCGCGAACATCACGCCCTCGGGATAACCGCTGAAAAGCCGGATCACGAGCACCAGCATCCCGATTCCCAGTCCGAAGACAACCTTGCCCTTCGCGGTCAAGGGGCTGGTGACGGGGTCCGTGGCGATAAAGAACGCGCCGAACAGCAACGAGCCGCTGGCCAAGTGTTCGATCATGGTAAAAGGCGTCAGATCCGCCCAACCCGCGAGGACTGCCGTGAGAAGCGCACCCAGGAGGACACCTGCTGGTATCTCCCATGACGCCGAGCCGCGGATGCACAGGTAAGTGCCGCCAACCAGCACAGCCACCGCGCTGATCTCGCCGAGCGACCCGTTGACCTGTCCTAGGAAAAGAGGCCAGAACTGCCGGGCGGAATCGAGCTGTGTTTGAAGGTCGCCAGCAACGACTTTGCCCGCCGCCGCGCTCGCCGCAAACTCCTTGGCGACCGTCAATGGGGTAGCCTGGGTAAGCACAGCCAAATCGGAGCGGAGAACCACGTACGCAGATGCCCCCATCTCTCTGGCGAAGCTAAGCATCACGAAAGCGCGGCCGACCATGGCGGGGTTGAAGATATTGCAGCCCAAGCCGCCGAAGGCCACCTTTCCAATCCCGATCGCCACGCATGAGCCAATCACGGCAACGTACCATGGTGCGCTCCAGGGAAGCGATAAGCCCAAGATGACTCCTGTGATAGCCGCCGAATAATCCCCAATCGGGGCCGGCTTGCGGCGCATCCACGTCAGCAGCGTCTCCGTTGCGAGGCAAACGAGTACGCAAAGCCCAACTTGCACCACCGCGAACCAACGAAAGATGGCGATCGCCGCGACAAGCATTGGAGACAAGCCAATGAGCACGTCAATCATCATCCGCCGCGTGGTGAGAGATGTCTCGGACAGATGCGGCGACGGCGCCACCTGAAGGGCCGGCACAATCTCGGCCACACCCGGTCGAGAAGCGTCAGCTGCAGTCGGGTGATCGCCTTGGGACATGAGGCGTCCTTTTCGTCGGTGCCGGTTGGTGTGTAATCCGGTTGTATTCAGACTTGGCTGTTGTGCAGCATCACTTTGCCCATACGTATGAGTTGGACCAGCGGAATGCTGGCCGGGCACCGATACGCGCAGCATCCGCATTCCATGCAAGCCGTGATGTGGTATCGCTTGGCGAGGTCCAGATTACCCATCCTCGACGCCAACGCGATTTTCGTAGGCACCAAATGCATGGGGCAGGCGTCTATGCAACGGCCGCAGCGAAGGCAGGTGGTCTCCTCCGCCTGGTGGGTTTCATCGCGCGTCAGCACTGTGATGCCGCTGGTTCCTTTCGTCACCGGCGTGTCGAGATCGCCCACAGTGAAACCCATCATTGGACCGCCGGCCACTATCCGCACAGCGTCGGCCGTCAATCCGCCGGCGCAGCTAATCAGCTCGCGGAAACTCGTGCCGATCGGCGCAAGCAAGTTCTTCGGTTGGTGAATCCCGGCCCCGGTGACTGTAATGATGCGGTGAGTGAGCGGCTGGCCGCGAAAAACGGCCCTCGCCAAGGCCGCAGCGGTGGCTACGTTCATCACCACAACGCCCACGTCCAGCGGAAGCCCACCCGTCGGGACTTCCTTGCCGACCGCAGCTACCAGAAGCTGCTTTTCACCGCCTTGTGGGTATTTCGTCTTCAGGACTCGAACTTCGACACCTGTGCCCCGCGCTGCGGCACGGACCGCGGCAACCGCCGCTGGCTTGTTGTCCTCAACGCACACCATGACCCCCTCGGCCCCAGCCGCGCGCTGGGCAAGCAGCGCGCCGGCGATCACTGGCTTCGGCGCTTCCAGCATCAGGCGGTAGTCTGCCGTGAGATATGGCTCACACTCGCAACCATTGATCAGCACCTGCCGGATAGGCTTCTGCTCGTTGCGCCTCAGTTTGACGTGCGTCGGGAAGGCCGCACCGCCCAGGCCGACCAAACCAGCTCGTCGGCAGGCCTCCACGATCTGTTGCGGCTCGTATCGTTCGACGTGGTCCATGGGCCATGGGCCGCCAAAGATATCCTCAAACAGAGAGCGACCACGCAGAAGTTGTTCCTCGCGCGTCTTGATCGGCACGACCGAGACGTGACGACCATTGGGCAACGTCACGACGGATGTCCGAGCGGCGGTGCCCGCCGCACTGGCGTGAACGGAGGCAGCGACATACGTTTTCGCCTCACCCACGACATCGCCTAGCTCAACCTGAGTCCGCGGCTTGACCGTCAGTTCGCAGGGCGCGCCCAAATGTTGGAGCAAGGGAATTCGCACTAGCTTGGGCGTCGGCACGACCTCGATCGCAGCGTCCGCGGAAAAGTGCTTTCGCTCCGGAGGGTAGACGCCCCCCGCGAAGCTGTTTCGTCTGCGGAACATGGATTTGATCATATCATTCGCTTGCGTTCTTCGGTCCGTTGATACTGCCTGCGCTCAGCCGTTTCGCGGCGACCGCTGATCCAGTCAATCCGACTAACAAGCCCAGGATCGCGCCGATGAACCGGACGCCGTAACCTTCGCCTAGACAACTGGCTCCAACAATCGCAAGAAGGCCAGGCTCGAGAAACAAACCCATCGCGGCCACGGCAAAGAGCCAACCGGAAAGAAGTGATTCCTCACGGTTGCCTTGCAACGGACAATTCCCGATCGAACCGCTTGAGCACCCGCCACAACGCCTTACTGTCGTTTCGTGATGCGTGTGCATTCGATAGACTCCCCTCGGCACTCAACTTTCAGCAAAAGCCGTGCCACATCGGTATCGGTCGAAATCTCAATACGCCGGATTTGTCGTGGACGAGAGTTGCCTTCAAAGAAGCGGGCCGCCCGGTTAGAGTCTCAGTCTGTGACATGCGCGCACGGTTGCGCATGTTTCCTGAGCGACCAACGGGAGCGCCCAAATGCGGGCGTAGAACCTATTTGGTTGGCGGCCCTGCCGCCTTAGAGTGCTGGCTCTCATTCTGCGACAAGGTCGATCGATTTGAGAGGCGGCTGTGACCATCCCTACCTAGACCTGGTGGGCTGGCCATCGTTCAGTAGGAACAAGGACTCTGATCGGACGACAGAGTGCGAGATCCGTTCCGGACAAGAAACCACAGCGCATGCAGCGCCGCGATTCCTTGAGCTCGTTCCCGTGGCGAGCGGAAGCCTCTCCTACACGGCGCAACAACCTCTCACCCGCAAGACCCCTCTGCAGCAAGGACTCTTGATTTCGATCTTCCGCAGCTTGACGGCATCCGTCTTCTGCAGGTGCAGCGTCAGCACGCCGTTGCTCAGTTCGGCCGAAATCTTCTCGCTGTCGATCGTTTCGCCGATCGTCAAGGAGCGGTGGAGACTCACAATGTGTTCGCCTGTGAGCCGTATCGACATTGGATGTGCGGATTGTGGCATCGCATTTGCATACTGTGGTGATGTGAATCGGCGATGAGACTTCAAGAGGAAAGGAGGTGTCACATGAGCGGATTGCAAGCTAAGACGATTGTTGCTCCAGTTGATTTCTCGAAAGAGTCGCTCGCGGCGCTCGGCACGGCCTTGGACATCGCGGAAAGCCCCTCCGATGTACATGTAGTCCACGTCATTCCCCAATTGAACGTTGCCGAGGCTGGTGTGATTTGGCTGGAGATTGATGACACCACCCGCCGGCAGCATGCAACCGAGGCATTGCGCGAAGCACTATCGGACGAGATGTACGCGCAGGTCCAGATTGACGTCGAAGTTGGCGACCCAGGCTACCGCGTGGCTGATTTCGCGAAAAGAATCAGTGCCGACCTGATCGTGATGCCGTCGCACGGTCGGACTGGGCTCTTTCACGTGCTGCTCGGCTCGGTCGCTGAGCGCATTGTAAGGTTGAGTCATTGCCCTGTCTTGGTATTGAGGAAGTAGGCGCATCAGTACTCTGCTTCTATGTTGGCGGAAAGGGAGAAATAGCCATGCTTGCTACTGATCGACACCCTCGGAAGGTATCTACGAAGCGAAGTGCTCAAGACGGTCGATTTTGTCGTGAGGATTTCCTTCAAGCCTTGCGGGCAATGGGCGCAACAGGCGGCGTCACCCATTCGCAAGTCGGAACGCCAGACACTGAAGAGGTTCACGGTGGGTTCCTCAGTTGTTCGCGTGAAGCGTGGGTGCAGGCCTTTGGGGAACCAGAGAACGTCGTCGCGCGTGAGGACCAGGAGACGCGTGGCGCCCCCGACACGTGGTGCTACCGTTGTACCGACGGTCCGGTGACATGCGTTGGGCACCTGTTTGAGCGCTGCCCTGGCCAGGAATGGATGATTGTGAAAAAGGTGACTATCCAACGAAGGACGTAGGCGAGAGCGACTGCTCAGGTAGCTTTGACGAATCGCGTACAGCACAGCGGCTGCAACAATGCTCAAGTCCGACTGGTACAAGACGTCGATCAGCTTCTTGTTGAAGTCAAGGATCGTGGGGTGGGCTTTGATCGAACACAAGTCCCGTCCGGTCACTATGGTTTGGAGGGAATCCAAGAAAGGGCACGCCTACTTGGTGGCCATGCAACCATCGAGAGTGAATTGGGCAAGGGCACTCGTATCGTCGTGGAACTGCCGCTTCGGTACCTCAAGGCAGAGGATCCAAAACACGAATAGACGCGTCCCCAGGCCCAGTAAGTTGGGCGTTGAGGCTCATCGTTCATGCTGGTTGGTCTCTGATTTCGTAGCCATTCACGGCCAAATCACGCGGCGAGAAGAGTCTTGCGACGAACACGCGAACTGCGGGGCAAGGTGGGATGGCGCCCCGCAGCCCGTCGGACAAGATCGGAGTCCGTTCCACGGTGAAAACCGGAACAAACTGCTCTGTGATGACACTCCATCAATCGTCATTGACTTCGATTCGCTTGTGGCGCAACAACTCCTCGGCGTCAGGAACGCGGATTTCGAACACACCATCATGGTAGTGGGCGGCGATCCTGTTCGCGTCCACGGCTTCGGGCAACGTTAGAGTGCGGTTGATCGAACAACAGCGGTGCCTGGAGCCGTTCGTCACGGCTGTTTCCTCCTGGTTGTGCCGGGCACATATGTTCAGCACGCCGCCGTCCAACTGGACGTCGAAGTCCTCCGCATCAAAACCCGGCAGACCGACACGAAAGATGTATTCCTTCTCCCTGCCTTCCCAGCCCGATCCCCAATTCCTGTGGAATCGCGCGTTATCCGAAAGAGCCGACCTGTAGCCAAGGATCCGATTCTCAAGCCGCCGATTTTCCAGAAAACCTGCCATCAATGAATCTATTTTCTCGCACAGTCGAGCCAACGGATAGCCGTCACCGTCCAAGCCACGATCTGGTTCGTCTTGTCGAACTTCAGTTTTATCGTTGCGACTTTTCCACAGTGCCAAGTGAAACATAACTCCTCCCAATCAGCTCAAGCGACTTAGCTCAACCCCGGGGCTCCTCGTCTGGACACGGAGGTTGCTCGTGTTTTCCCACAGCCGGCTTCCGACAGCTCACCGTTCCCTATTCCACAGGCAAAGAGCGTGCAAAGAGCGTGCCAATCTTACATTCGTTGTGACGGGCGCCGACTTGACTCAAGTTGAGTTCGAACGGCTGGAGAGTGCCACTAAGGGATGAGTCCAGAATAAGTTCGGCAAATTGGCGAAATTCTATTTCGGTGTTTCAAGCTCGGAAAACTTCTTGCCGCCTTCCGCTTCCGCTGGGCTTGTCCCAGCAGGGCGACAACTGATCTTGCCGCCTTCCGCTTCCGCTGGGCTTGTCCCAGCGGGACGACAACTGGTGGGCTACCAAGAGACCGCATGACCTACGCTCCCTGCCTTTCCTTCCGACTCGCGGAGCGAGTCGGAAGGAAAGGCAGGAAAGCAAGTTCCGGGCTGAGTGGCACTGGCTTCGCCAGTGGTCACTTGCGATTCGGTATTCGGTTCCCCTTCAGCGGTCTGACCGATGAGCAACGCGCCCAGCGAATATTATCGGTTCCGACACCGCGCAACCGGGACCTGCAGTGCGACAGTGCAATGCACGACATTGCACTGTCTCAATCTAGCGGCCCAAGGTCTTCGTTGGTTCTCGTTCCCTCACCTGAGAAATCCTGCCCACGTCATTCTCTACGTGAGTTCTCGCGTTTGGCACGTTTTGTGCATTGGATTCATGCGTTTCCAGAAGTAGAGCGCAACGGCCTGTCATCAACGATGCCACACGCGCAGACGCTCAATTCGCCGGGCCAACTGAAATGGTAACCGTCATCGACAACGGGTCCGATGTGCCTGGAACGTTTCTGGACGATTGTAGCGATCTGTTTTGCCAGCACTTTTCGACAGCCGCCACCGTGATCCGCTGGACCCGGTGCTTGGCGAATTGGTTAACGCGAGGTGATGGAACGATGCTGGAGGTTTTCTAAGCAATGTCAGGCAAAGCGAAGTGGATTATCGAGACGACCGACGCGACGTTCGAGCAGGACGTGATCGAGCGTTCGAAGGAGGTTCCTGTTGTCGTCGATTTCTGGGCGGAATGGTGCCGGCCGTGTCGCCTGCTCGCGCCGATACTCGAAAAACTGGCCAACGATTTCGCTGGCAAGTTTGTGCTGGCGAAAGGCAACACGGACCAAACACAGGCAGTCGCCGGACAATTCCGCATCGACAGCATTCCGGCGGTCTATGGTTTCCGCGACGGCGAGTTGCTCGATTCCTTTGTTGGCGTGCCGCCGGAGGATCAAATCAAATCATGGCTTGAGCGATTGATGCCAACCGAAGCCGAGCAGCGCGCGGCGGAAGCGAACAGAATCGCGCAAATCGATCCGCAAGGCGCCGAACAGAAATATCGGGAGGCACTCGAACTCGACGCTAATCTGCCGAAGGCCAGAATCGGGCTGAGCGGCATTGCTACTTACCCAGAGGCGGCTCGATGAGTGTGGCGAGGTCATTGAAGAGCTTGAGCGGAGAGGCTTCCTTGAGCCGGCAGCAGAGAGGATTAAGGCCGATCTGGAGATTCACAGCAGAGCACGAGAAGCAGGAAGCGTCGATGAGTGCCGGGTGGCCGTAAAAGCGGATCCGGACAAACCGAGTCAGAAACTCAAGTTGGCCGAAGCTGCTAGCCGCGGCCGGTGAATACCAAGAAGCCTTGGAAATCAGTTTGGAGCTTGTCCGAGAACATAAACAGCAATTTGGCGAGCCGGCGCGGAAGATCATGGTCAACATTTTTCAGCTCTTGCCGAGTTCTCTGCTATGTCCATCTTTGCTCTTTCTTTGCGGCGAACTACTGGTAACGTTGGCTGTTTCAATGCTCCGACAAGTTGTCACCAGAGCCGCGTGTTCCATCTCCGGCACGGACCAGGAATGATCCTCTTTCCGCTTGGTTTTCTGTGCACCTCACGAGAGCGGACACGTCCCGGTCGGGCAGCTCGTCTCGGTAGACTCTGGGGATCCACCTCTGCCGACCGCAAAGGCCGAAAAGGCTTTGTCGGTTTTCGTCGAGCCACAATGGTCGCATTTATGCTGGCCTTTGGCGTCGGCTTTTTCCAGGAACTCCGTCACGTGTCGACACTCTTTGCACCGGTATTCGAATAACGGCATGGTAGCACTCCTTCCCTAAGTGATGTCTTCCCGTTATTGGGCGCACTTACATTGCAGCCGTTGGAGACGCTCTGCGCTAGTCGGTTGCTTCTCCCACAGCCTCCCTTCCTCCTCCAATTGCTGTTTCGGTAGCTTACCTCGCGCCGCTACGTGCGATTGGGTGCAAAGCTTATGCCAAGGGCAATGTAGAGTTTTTTGCGCCGCGATGATGGGCGGATTGCGTCAAAGCGGCCGTTCATCGCCGGAAAGCGATGACGACACGCCCGTTTCCGGGCACAGTATTTGCTCCACCGTAAATTGGTGGCCGCGATACGCGCGACAGGGGGCGTCGAGCCCATATCACACTCGCAGATCGGCGAATCATACCGTTGGACACGTCTCCAATCTGACAAAAGCCCGCGGCAGGCTGGAAGCGTGTCCCATACAGAATGGACCCACACCGCGAACACGTGAATCTGAAAGGACCGTCCGATGAATAAGCCAATGAAGAACCGTCGCGAGTTTCTGGCAACGGTTGGCGCCGCGGGTGCCGCGTCGATCGTCGCGGGATCTGCCGGAGCTGTGGCCAGCCTCGCCGCCGATGGCAAGGAGAAGCTCGCAATCGACGGGGGGACGCCGGTACGGAAGACCCTGCTCCACTACCAGCCCTACGGACCCCAGTTCTACGACGAGGTCGAGAAACGCGAAATCCTCGAGGTTCTCGAATCGAGGAAGCCTTTCCGCTGGTGGAAGAGCGACTCCAAGGTCCTCCAGTTCGAGAAAGCGTACGCGGCCCACATCGGCGTGAAGTACGCCCTCGGGGTGACCTCGGGAACGACGGCCCTGTCCACCGCCATGGCAGCGCTGGAAATCGGGCCCGGTGACGAGGTCATTCTGCCCGCTTGGACATGGTACGCCGACTACGATACCGTCGTCCTCGCGGGAGCGCTGCCGGTCTTCGCCGAGGTCGATAGCTCGCTCAATATCGACCCCGAGGATATCGAGGCGAGAATCACGCCGCGCACCAAGGCGATCATCGCCGTCAGCCTTCAGGGATGCCCGGCCGACATGGACCCGATCCTCGAAATCGCGCGGAAGCACAAGCTGCGTGTCCTGGAAGACTTCTCCCAATGCGTGGGAGGACGCTACAGGGGAAAGTACCTGGGCTCGATCGGCGATATCGGCATTAGCAGCTTCCAGCAGAGCAAGACCATCACGGCGGGTGAGGGCGGCGCCGTGGTCACCAACGATCCGAAGCTCTTCGAGCGAGCCGTCCGCGTCCACGACGTGGGCTCGCTCCGCTCGCCTTACAAGGAGGGTCTCGGCGGCGGCGTGCTCGCGGGCTTCGCCGCGTCCAACTTCCGCATGAACGAATTCACCGGCGCGATCCTCAAAGCGCAGGAGCAGGACCTCGAGACCATCTGCAAGGCCGTTCGGAACAACGCCAGGAAGGTGCGCGAGGGCATCGCCGACCTGCCCGGACTGAAACTGCGGAAGACGCCGGACCAGGAGGGGGACATGGGCGTGACGGTCTTCCTGGACCACGGCACCCGCGAGCGGCGCGATCGGTTCCTGCGGGCGCTGCGGGCCGAGGGAATCGCCGCCTCGGGGCCGGGCGGCTCGGTGATCCTGCCGATCGACGAGCGGATCGAAAACAAGGTCGACCGTCCACCCCGACTGGCCCAGCTTCAACACGCCGCAGGGAAAGGCCATCCGCTACGGCGCGGAATGCTGCCCAAGAACCATCGACATCATCGGACGCTTGGGCGGCGTGATCATGGATCCCAACTTCACCGACGACGACGTGAAGGACATCATTGCGGCCATCCGCAAGGTCTACCTGGCCATGCGCACGGCATAGACAGCGCTCCAGCATATAGCATCGCTCGTGCCGAACCGATGCATCGGCCATGGTCGTAGTGGCACTCCTTCTGCGAACGGAGTGTGCAGAACGCACGTTGAAAGATCCATTAGTTCCTTGAACTGCAGAAATACAACCAAATTGCGACGAAGAGACTTGGCCCCTCCAGTGAGTACAAGGGCCGCGTGATGCTATCCCTCAACGTCACGCCGCTAGATGCATATACGCAATACCGCAATGCAACACATTGCATCACTGCAGCCTGCAAACGGTCTCTGGCGGCCACCCGTCACCGCCTCCTGACGTTGCCCGACAGCTTTCGCAGCTTTTCGCATCAGTTGCACCGTCAGGCGCGGTTCTTGCATGCGGGTCAAGAGAGGAATGATTTCTAAAGGAGCAAGCTATGAAGATCGCTGTCACAGCTACCGGACCATCGCTGGACGCAGCCTTAGAGCCACAATTCGGCCGCTGCCCGTATTTCGCCATTGTGGACTCCGAACAGGGGACTTTTGAAGCCTTGGAGAACACCAACGCCACGCTTGCCAACGGTGCTGGCATCCAGTCGGCACAAACGATCGCGGCAAGCGGTGCACAAGTTGTTTTGACGGGCAACTGCGGGCCAAACGCTGTCAGCGCGTTGTCCGCCGCGGGAGTTCAAGTCGTTCTCGGATGCTCTGGTACCGTCCGTGAGGTCGTTGAACGATACCAAGCAGGTGAGCTTCCACCAGTTACCGAGCCGAGCTTGGGTGCCGACTTTGGCGCCAGTGCTCCGGCCCCAGAAATCCAGACGGTCCCGAACCAGGGCGGTTCTCCAGCACCCATGGGTGAAGGAGCCGGCACGGGACATGGCTTCGGCGCAGGACGTGGCTTCGGTGCGGGACGTGGCCGAGGCACTGGTGCGGCGCGGCACGGGCCGTGGAGCGGGAAGAGGCAGGGGGCAGGGACGCGGAAGGGGCGGAAATAGGTGACGCCGTGGCGATGCGCACGGAGCCATCAGTCGCCGAGCGACGAGCAATCTCTGCCGCGTCTGTTTGCTGACAAGTAATCCCAGGAGGAAGAGGCATGTCTCGTGCGATGAAAGTCGTCATTATCGGCGGCGTGGCCGCCGGACCGAAGGTGGCTTCCAGGATCATCCGCCTGATGCCCGACGCTGAAGTGACGATCGTCGAGAAAGGCAAGCTTCTGTCTTATGCCGGGTGCGGGCTGCCTTACTACGTTTCCGGCGTCGTGAAGGAGCAGGCGGAACTCATGTCCACGCCGGTGGGCGTCGTTCGTGATCCGGTGTTCTTCCAAAAGGTCAAGAACGTCCATGTCATGAACCAGACCGAGGCAGTCAAGGTCGACCGCGCCGGCAAACGCGTGCAAGTGAAGGACGTGAACAACGGCGAGCAGTCCTGGTTGGACTACGACAAGCTGGTTTTTGCCACGGGGGCGGCTCCCGTGGTACCGCCGATTCCCAACATCGAGCTGGAGAACATCTTCACGCTTCACGGCGTCCACGACGCGGAAGGAATCAAGGCCTGCTTGTCCGAGGAAAAGGCCCGTGATGTGGTCATCGTCGGCGGAGGACTGATCGGCGTGGAAGCCACCGAGGCGCTCGTCGAGAACGGCTGCCGGGTCACGGTCGTCGAGATGCTCCCGCAAATCCTCAGCATGCTGGATTGGGAAATCGCGAAACTTGTCGAGCAGCACATGGAATCGCATGGCGTAAAGGTTCTCACCGGCACAAGAGTGGAGTCTTTCGAAGGCAACGGCAAGGTCGACGCGGTCGTGACCAGTCAAGGGAAGCTGCCTGCCGACATGGTGATCCTCGCGATCGGTGTCCGGCCCACGGTCAAGCTCGCGCAAGACGCCGGCCTGGAGATCGGAACCACCGGTGCAATCAAGGTCGACCAGCACATGCGCACCTCCGATCCGGACATCTATGCGGCCGGCGATTGCGTCGAGTGCATGGACCTGCTGACCGGCCGACCCTGCTTTGTCCCGTTGGGCTCGACGGCCAACAAGCAGGGACGCGTCGCCGCGAACAACATCTGCGGCGTAGACGACACCTTTCCCGGCGTTCTCGGCAGCACCGTCTGCAAGGTGTTCGATTACTTCGTGGCCAGAACGGGGCTGACTGAGGCAGCCGCCAACAGGCTGGACTACGAAGTGGTCACGGCCCTGGCTCCCGCACCGGATAAGGCCCACTTCATGCCCACGGCGAAACCGTTGCTGCTGAAGCTCGTGGTGGACAAGAAGTCCAGACGGCTTCTCGGCGCCCAGGCAACGGGCCCGGGTGCGGGCGACAAACGGATCGACGTGGCCGCCATGGCGATTACCGCCGGAATGACGGTAGATCAGCTCGCCAATGCCGACCTGTGCTACGCCCCGCCCTATGCTCCGGCCATGGACAACATCATCACCGCCGCCAACGTCGCCAGAAACAAGCTCGACGGCACGATGATCGGCGTCTCATCGGTGGAAGTCCATCGAATGATGGAAGACGAGGCGGATTTCGTCTTCCTCGACGTTCGCAGCCCGGCCGAATACGAGCAGGTCCGACTGCCCAGTTCAACCTTGATCCCGTTGGGGGCACTCCGGGATCGACTGGACGAGTTGCCGAAAGACAAGGAAATCATCACGTTCTGCAAGATCTCACTGCGAGGTTACGAGGCCGCGTTGATCCTGAAGGCAGCCGGATTCGAGAAAGTCCGCGTGATGGATGGCGGTATTGCGATGTGGCCATTCGAGAAATCCAGAATCATTTCGTTTGCGTCCTCGCGCACACTTCTCGAACCATGGTTGCCGCCACCGGAGCAATGCTGAAAGACCGATATCCCAGACGCAGCAGATGGGGAACGACGCGTGGATCCGAGGCGATCTCGCCGCACACGGTGACATCGGCGGCTCGCCCCATGCTGCCGGCCTGATCGATGATATATTCCAACAACCACAGGAAGGCGGGAGCGGTAGCGTCACTGTAGTGGAGAACACGCTCATTGTTGCGGTCGGCCGCCATGAAATACTGCAACAGATCGTTCGTGCCCAAACTGATGAAATCGACTTCCGCCAGAATATCCTGCACGGTAATGGCCGCGGCTGGAACCTCGACCATGGCGCCCAGAACCACGTTCTGGGCCAGCTCGAGCACCTCGCGCCCGCAGTTCCTCGCCGACTTCGGCCAGAATGCGTTTCGCTTGTCTAATGTCGTTCATCGTGGTCACCATGGGAAACATGATCCCGATTGGGTGCTGGTAGCCGGCGCGCAGAACTGCCCGCAATTGCGTACGGAGTTCCGCGGTTTCATCCATAAGATGCCGGCGGATCCCACGGAGTCCCAGTGCCGGGTTGGAGCCCGCACACCCACGCGATAGCCCCATCTGTTTGTCAGCGCCAATGTCAAACGTTCGGACAGGTAATGAACCGCCCGGCCGCTTGTCCGAAGACCTGGCGGTAGACCGAATATTGCTCGTCTTCCGACGGCATGCGGCCATCCGCGGAAATGGCAAACTCCGTTCGGAAAAGCCCAATACCATTCAACCCGTGGGCGAGCATAAGCCTGACTTGTTCCGGGTTCTCAATGTTGGCCTTCAGCACAATTTCGACCCCGTCTCTCGTGAAGCAGGGAATCACGTCTCCAGCGGGAAGTGACGTTTCGGCGGCGGCCAGGATTCGCGTTCGGTATTCGTTCTCCGTCCGGGCACAGGGCCGCACAATGACCAAACCGGTCGTCCCGTCGATAATGATCTTATCGTTATCTCGTGCTACGTCGAGCAAATCGGGAACGCCTCCTACCGACGGAATGGCGAATCCTTTTAGCAGGATGGCGGCATGGGAGAGCAAGGCCTTGCTCTCGCTGGCAAACCCAGGAGTCTGACCGCGGTGAGCCAGGATGGCATGCGAAGCGTGCAGATGGCGTGAGATCGCGACATTCTCTCTTGCGATGGGTCGCTGCGAGTGGTCCGCACTATTGGACAGGACGGCGAGGAGGTTGTACGCCATATCGCGGATATCTTCACCGCGAGCCGTGAAATAGGGGTCTTTCAGGCCGTCGAACACCGAGATCAGCGCTGCCGCCTCTTGTTCGAGACAGAATTCCGCCGGCTTCCGCTCGACAGCAACGCGATTTCGTACCTTGTCATGAAAAGACTCATCCGACAGGATCGCCTGATGGACCCCGAAGATGGCTTCCACCTCGATCGATGGGGTCGCCATGAACGGTTGCGATATGTTCGGGCAAATGACACCGCGCCGCCTCCACCGCGCGGGAGTAGCGATCTTGCTCGGCAGCGACGCGGGGCAAATCGAGCTCGTCTTGCGGGATTGGAATATCCAGGTCCACGATGCGGACACGACCAATACCGATGCCGGGACAAATGGAGACTCCCTGCAACCGGACTTCGCTTTCCTTGAACGCAGATCCTTCGTTGACTTTCATTTCTTCTCCAGCCGCCAATGGGTTGCCGTTCATGTCGATCAGGGTGTATTTTCGCCAGGCTCTGCACGCAGCGTACTCCGCCAGTGTCGTTATGGCTAGCGCTTCTTCTTCCATAGTAGTGACACGTCATCTTTGGGAGCGAAGCCAAGAACCTGCTTGGCCTTATCGTTGAGGAACTTCCCTTGGGGGCTGTCCGCGAGTATGAAAAACACCTCGCACCTTGAGGGCAACCGGGCGAAGTCGATTTCCAGCCCCAATCTGAAGACCTCTGCCGCATCGCTCCAGGAGACCACAAAGGGCACACCGCCGGCTCCCGATTTGAGCTGCTCTTCGTCACGGAGACTATAGAAGAGATAGTCCTGGACGTAGATGTCGTGAGTGAGCGTAAATACCCGGCAGATCTCCTGACCGAGCGACTTGGTCAGCGGGTACAAACCCGTTCCCGGATGCGGCGGCACGTCGGGTGAAATGGCATGATCAAATCGCTCGTAGCTGGGACCGGCAATCGTGAAGTGCGGGCCGGTATTGATAACCCGTTGGATGTGGTGTCTGACCGCCGTCCGCATGATGTTGTAGCAACCAATCGCATTGACGCGAAATGCGAGAACGGGGTCACGCCGGACGACAGACAGATTGATGATGGCATCCATCCCTCGTGCCGCATCCATCACTTGGCTTGGTGATGTGACATCGACGTTCAGGAACTCGTGCTCATGAAATCTCTTCTTGGTCTCAGCGGGCGGGGGCTTGATGTCCGTGACCCGCAAATGATGATGGGGTGCCAATGCCTTGACCACATGAGGTCCAAGATATCCGTTGGCACCGACAATCAACACATTCATGGTTGTAATCCACCAAATCGAGGCTGATAGCCAAGAACCCTCTTGGCCTTGTGAATCGAAAACCGAGCCCGCGGTGAGCCGGACTGGATGTGAAAAACAGACCAGGATGTCCCGCTCAGGACACTACCGGCCGACAGGCTGCTCAGAGCGCGGCCCACTGCCTGGGCGACGTCGCGCGAGTCAACCCAAGGAGGGTCGATTGCCTTGCATGCCAACGCTTCGGCCCGCACAACCTTGCCCAGTCGGAGAACGACTATGTCCAGTTTTCCCTCCCGAGAGAACTCGCGACAGGTGAACTCACCAAGATGATCGGAGAGCCCAGCGGTCGCGATCGTCGGCAGAGGGCGCCATTCTTCGTCGACCTCGAAACTCTCATCATAGCCGGCCATTACGCGCACCGAACTGAGGTACACAACGTGCCGTACGCCTTCTTTTCCGGCAGCCCGAAGGAGGTTGTAGGTGCAGCGGGTTCGATAGTCGATCCCTTCGACGTGGCCGACGTCCGGTGGCGGCTCGGCCACATGCACGATCGCATCTACGCCCCGGACGGCCAGATTGGTCAGTTCGTCAGGGTTCAGGGCGCTCTTGACAAATTCGTAGGGAGCTTCGACGTGCACCGGGGCCGTCAAACGGACCTGATAGTTACCTCTCAACTCCGCCGCGATGACGCGGGCCAAATCGCTGTGGGCCGAGGTCACCAGAACTTTCTTGATCGCTGGCGTCCGCCGATCGCCGACTACGCACCTCTGAATCCACCGCTTCGGATGCCGCGCAGGGAGCCAGAATGTTCGTGGCGCCGGTCGCCACAAGGCCCGCTTTTTGCAGGAAATCGCGCCGCTTCATCGTCCCGGCCTTTCAAGTAAAATCAAATAGGGTGTCTCGGATCATTCCATCCCTCGCTTACCCTCCCCGTCCTGTTACGACCATCGTTCTCAGGCAAGAGGAACCGCGCATCCATGGAGAGGTAAGACCCTCGCCAGAGGGAGGCAAACACTTCTCCAAGGCAGCAGTCCGACTATTCGCTTGGTTTCTTGATCACGACGACGAGACACGTCGCATGACGGATAACGGATGCGGCCACGCTGCCAGTCAGCAGGCGGCTCAAACCTGTGCGGCCGTGTGTGCCGAGGACGATCGCTTGCACATCTTCCTGCTGGGCGAGCTTGACGATTTCGTCGGCCGGATGCACGTTCTCCGAAGAGGGAGCAGGGCACACCAAACGGTGTTCGATGGGCACGCTTGCATCGTCTGGGATGACTTCCCGCAATTGCCTTAGCTCCTCTGCGTTCGGCTTCGGTTCATCGTCATACAACTCTCCGATCGGGCAGCATTCCGATTCGGACACATGCACGATCAGCAGCCCGGCTTGGCAATCGCCCGCCAGTACCGCTGCAAAATGCAGGGCGTATCGACTCGGTTCGGAATAGTCGGTTGGGTAGAGGATTTTTTTCATGTCTGCACTCCTGATCTTTGCCACCAAAGTGCAGATGCAAATCCCGTGCCTACCGCACACCGCAACTCGTTTCGAATGATCGAATAACTCGAATCGCCGGCGGTAGCTGCAGCGCCACGCGTGTTTCGACTGGGAGGTAGCTGAACCACCTGGGCACGCGACTTGCCGTTCAACTGGACATGAATCGTATTCAGGCGGAAATGTACGCTCAGATGTTTGAGCGAGCCCCTCATGTTTCTGATGAGATCCAAGAGGCAAGAACCCGGTTTGCCACGATCCAAAAAATTGGGGAAACGACCGTCCGGTGGGGGGATCGGAGGATGATCGTTGAGGTGCAGGCCAAGGGCAGTCGTGTTCGATGGGAACTGTTCCAGGAGTAGACACGGGAGATAGCGATCGTGTACGTCTCAACGTCGACCAGCGGATACGGGTATGCAAAGGTCATCGTGACCGTAGCGATTATTCTCAGCGGTTCGAGTGTCCACGGGCAAGAGAAGGCTGTATCAGGTGACGCCGGACCTGCGAGCGCCCGCGAGCAATCGCCGCCATGGGGCGTGTGTCCTCCCTTCCATTTGCGGGACGAAAACGGGGACGTCATCAATCCAGTCGCGGGTGAGAACGCCGACAAGCCGTATTCGCCGAAGCAGACGTGTGGCCAGTGCCATGACTACGACAAGATCACTCGGGGCTATCACTTCATGCAGGGAAAGGGAGAAGAACCAACGGCCGACCAGAAGGTTCGCTGCTTGTGGGCGTCGACGCCGGGCAACTACGGCGGCACTTGGTGTTCTCCAGCCCCGCTTTACAAGTACCTGTCGCCTAAGAGGAACGATTCGCCGGCGCTGATGGATATGACATCCTTCACTTTCTTCACGTCGCCATGCGCCGCGTGCCACGCTGGCGGCGGTTCTGCGGAGTTCGACCGAGAGGGCAAACGTTACGATCTCTGGATGAACGATCCGTCCAGCGGTTTCACCAGCGGGGGAGAAAACGACTTCGACGGCGACTACTACAAAGCTCGGTGGGGCGAAACCGGCGTGTTGGAAGCCGACTGCCTGCTGTGCCACATGCCCGAGTACAGTATGTCGGAACGGAAGAAGCAACTCGGCGCATGGAATTTTCGCTGGGCAGCTACTGCAGGCGCGGGTTTTGCCGAGGTGACCGGGTCGGTGTCAGAGAACATGCCTGTCAAAGTAGCCTATGGCAAGGAGCATTTCAACGATGATGGCTCGGTGGAGCTGCATATCGTCCGCGAACCTCGCAACGAGGCCTGCCTAATGTGTCATGCCAAGCCGGGATGGAAAAAACGTGGCGCGAATTTCCGTCCACGCACGGACGTGCACCTGTGCGCGGGATTGAAGTGTGTCGACTGCCATCCCGCGGGCAGTTCGGCGACCGACACCCGCATCGCCGGCCACGAGGAGCACCAATTCGGCAAAGGAGACGACCCCGGCGGATGTGTGCGAGACGACTTAGACGACACCGGCGTCTCGTGCGCCGACTGCCACGACACAGGACGTATGGGGGCTCCGATCGCCAAGCACCGTTGGCTTCCGCCGCTGCATTTGGATACCATCGCTTGCCAGACTTGCCACATCGCGCAACGGCCGGTGAAAGCGGCAATGGTCCAAGCGGGCGACGTATTCAACCCCGGTGCCAGGATTCCTACCAAGGGAAAACACCTGTGGACGTTCTACGGTCCGGACGGGAAGTATTGGAATCACTACGGCGACTTGGAGATGATGGGCTATGACGACAAGCCCACAGATGCCTACCGCCCAGTGCTTGCCCGCTACAAAGGGAAGATCTATCCGGTCAACCAAATTCACAGCGCGTGGCCTGCAATCGAGGTGCAAGGGAAGACGGCTCTGATGCAACCGAAGATGGGCGACATTTACAGGATGTGGGCGGCCCACCAGGCGGATGCCACAAAGTACCCGGGGCTATCCACAATCGCCGACGACAACGGAGACGACGTGCCGGAAGTCAACCGGCCTGACGAAATCGATGCACTGATTCAATCAATTACACAAACGCTCGCGGATACGAACTACCCGATGAAAGGCAAACGAGTCGTCTGGGTGATGGACGACCGCGTTTACACGTCGGGCACCGACTACCGAACAGTGGAAATGCACTCGTGGGAAGCGTCTCCCTATGCCAATGTGCACAAGTATAACCACGACGTGTTGCCTGCCAATGCAGCCCTCGGCGTGAACGGTTGTACCGATTGCCACCATCCCGAGTCGGACTTCTTCTTTGCCAGCAATGTGAAGTACCTCTTCGACGAGAATGCTCAACCAGTCATGCAGCCGCAGTATCGGCTCCTCGGACTTTCGCTGCCGGCAGTGACAGTAAGCGTCTGGCGGGAAGCCTATTTGAAGCCCGTCACCTATGGCATGATCGTAGTACTGTGCCTCGGATTCGTCGCAGTGGCAGCTGATGTGGCACTGAGGTGGCTATTCGAGCCCCAACCTGTTCCGGCAGCGTTAAGGCTTCTGCCTGCAATTATTGCCATACTCGGTGCCGTCGCCGCCATGACGCTGCTCTGGCGACCTCAACTCATGGAGTACATGCTTCCCGCGAGATTCTGGCTGGACAGTAACCACTTCCTGCTGGCGATAGCCGTCACTATTGTCGGACTCGTTGCCTTGTCGTGGGAACTGAAGAGCCGAGTGTCCGGTAGCCCATTGAAGCGATCGTGGTTGGGTTTGCTTGCGGGCGGTGAGCTGTTCATTTCGCTGCTGCTGGCCTGTGTGGCGGGACTGTTGATATTCCTCAAGATACCCGGGTTCGACGCTGTTACTCGCTACTCTTACAGCGTTTTCGATTTGGCCGTTGCTTTGGTGATTTTGGCGCTCTCATCACCATGCTGCGGCAGGCAGGTCAATTGCTCACAGAACCTTCTGGTACGATCCTGCGTCGGGAACAGACGACATCCCGCACGGGATAACTGAACGATGAAACGCGTACGAATACTGGGCGAGCGCGACTGCGCAGGGCACTCGTATCGTCGTGGAACTGCCGCTTGGCTACCTCAAGACAGACCCAAAACACGGATAGACGCGTCCCCAGGGCTAGGTAGTTGGGCGTTGAGGCTCATCGTTCATGCTGGTTGGTCTTTGATTTCTAGTAGCCGTTCACGGGCCGAAGGCCGTGAACGGTTGCGATTTCTCTGGTTTCAGCGTGCCAGCAATTGAAGCGGGCCTGCCGATCAGTCTGGGCTGGCGAGCTAGAACCACGGCCAAATCACGCGGCGGGAAGAGTCCTACAGCGAACTGCGGGGCAAGGTGGGAAGGCGCCCCGCAGCCCGTCGGACAAGATCGGAGTCCGTTCTGCGGTGAATGCTGGAACACATTGTTCTGTGATGACACTCCATCAATCGCCATTGACTTCGATTCGCCTGTGACGCAACTCCTCGGCGTCAGGAACGCGGATTTCGAACACGCCATCACTCCCGAGTCCCGCAGGTCTCCAGGTGCAGCTTGGGCGGTTGCCTAGCCTTCTTGTGTCTACTCGGACCTAAGTGCCTCGATGGGTTCGAGAGCAGCGGCACGAACGGCGGGATAGAGCCCAAATGCCACGCCGAGCGTAACAGAAAATAGGACGCCGATCGCCGCCGCCGGCCAGGAGATAACAACGTCCCAGTACCCCAAGGCGGAAACGGCCCATGCCGAGCCAACGCCAGTGGTCGCGCCGATGAGGCCGCCTAGACCGCTAAGCACAGCCGATTCCAAGAGGAATTGGTTGCGAATGTCGCTCCGCCGAGCGCCGAGCGCCCTGCGTAGTCCAATCTCGCCGGTTCGTTCCCGCACGGAGATAAGCATCACGGCCAAGATTCCCACGCCACCAACCATGAGCGAAATCCCCGAAACGCTGCCGATCAGAAGCGTCATCGACTGGGCCGTCTCACGCTCTGTCTGCAGCAGCACCGCTTGGTTCTGCATGGTGAAATCGTCCGGTTTGTCATCCAGCCGATGCCGCCGTCGCAGCAACTCGTGAATCTCGATCTCCGCCTGTTCGAGCGCCTCGCTTGACTTGGCCTGGACATAAATAGTCTCGATATAGTCGACATTCATCAACCGGCGCATGGCCGTATCGAGTGGGACGATCACCACATCGTCTTGGTCCAGACCATTTGCATCGATTCCCTTCGGTTCCGTGACTCCAATCACCTCGAAGGGAACTCGTCCGATCCGAAACGTGAGTCCAATCGGATCGGTTCCCAAGAAGAGGTTTTCGACCAAGGTTGGCCCGACCACGGCAACTCGCCGGGAGCCGCGGCATTCATCCTGATCGAAGACACGGCCGGACACGATCGTGATGTTACGGACGTCGAATCCGTCGGGGGTCATTCCAAGGACCGTCGTATTGGAGCTCTCTGCTTCCCACCGAGTTGCGAGCTTCTTATCGATCGCCGACGCGGCCCTGGCCACGGAGGAGCACTCCTCCTGGATAGCGGAGGCATCTTGTGCTTGAAGCGTGGTGACCGTGCTCATCTGTCGCTGCCGGCCAGCGATGATCTTCGTTTGGCCAGCACTCACGGTGATCAAGTTAGTTCCCATCTGCCGGATGCGGTCAAGGATGCGTTTTTCAGCGCCTTTCCCCGCCGACACCATGAGTATCACGGCGGCCACACCAACCACGATGCCCAGCACGCTGAGCAACGTCCGCAGCTTATGGGCCGTCAGGATTTCAGCGGAGAGGGCTAGGCTCTTGGACAGCTTCATCGCAACGCTTCCACCGGGCTCAGTCGTGCGGCCCGTCGTGCCGGTTGTACGCCGAAAAACGTCCCGACCAAGAGCGCAAAACCTGTTGACAGGATAAGGGGCTGCCACGAGATGACGGCAGGCATCGGCGTCAGTTTGGCAACGCCTATCGCCAGCGCCCCTCCCAGCAGACTTCCGAGGAGCATTCCCAAAATTGTCACACTCAAGGACTCCGTAAGGAACTGCACGAACACATCTCGCCGCGTTGCTCCAACAGCTCGCCTCAACCCA
Organism: uncultured Planctomycetota bacterium; assembly: GCA_963700575.1. Taxonomy (GTDB): domain Bacteria; phylum Planctomycetota; class Planctomycetia; order Pirellulales; family Pirellulaceae; genus JAJRVM01. Next base: position 148,894 of record CAVOYC010000017.1, read on the forward strand.
ATCTCTTGTGTGCGTTCGGCCACGGAAATGAGCAGGATGTTCATCATGACGACACCTCCGACCAACAAGCTCAAGGCCGCCAACGCAATCAACAGCGTCGAGAGAGTCCGCGACGTGCCACGTGCCAGTTCGGCGATGATCGTCGGCGTGATAATTCTGAAGTCGTCTTCCAGGGGGGGCGAAATGTGGTGGCGGCTGCGGATGAGTTGCTCAATTTGTTCCGCCTGTTGGGCCATGAGCGATGCGTCTTCAGTCACAATCCGGATGGCGCCAAAATGGTCGACGTTCATCACTCGTCGCATAGCGGTAGTGATAGGTATGATCATTCGGTTGTCGAAGTCTCCTCCAGCACCACCCGCCGTGCCGCGGTGTTGAAGCACTCCCTTAACCGTAAGACTGACTTTGTTGATGTAGATGCTTTTTCCTAGCGGATCGCTGCCGCCGAAGAGATCGCGTTTGACCGAACTGCCAATAATACAGGTGCGGCTGATGGTTGCGACGTCTTCGTCAGAGATGTTTTCTCCCTCAGCGACGTCCCAGGACCACGCGTCGTGCCAATTTGGCTCGACTCCCCATACGACGGTCTTAATTTGGTTCGTCTCATACTTCAGGTTCACATCAAACTGCCAGGCTTGCGGCGCGATGATTTCGAGGCCTGAGACCTGCTCGCGGATCGCATCGGCATCGGCCTGGGTGAGTGTTGTCACGCTCGTGTCAGGTGGGGGCAGGGACCTGCCCCCGCCGGCGATGAGCATCATGGCCGTAGGGCCGAAGTTTTGGACTCGCTTCATGACCTTTTTCTCGGTGCCTTTGCCGATGGCCATGATCACAGTCAACGCGGCAATCCCAACGATTGTGCCGGCCATCATGAAAAACGTCCGCAGTTTGTTAGCTGCCAGCGAATGTACGCCCTCTCCTGCAATGCGTAGTACCTTCATGACACCTCCTCCTTGGCTGGGGGCAGGGCAGCCAGTTCCGCCTCAGCATCCCTGGGTTGGCTGATGGTTTCGTCTTTGGCGATCTGGCCGTCATCGAGTACGATCACGCGGTCGGCATGCTCGGCCACGTCGCGATCGTGGGTGACCATGATGATGGTCCGGCCGTCCCGATGCAGACGTTGGAAAATGGCCATTATCTCGGCGCCACTCCGGCTGTCAAGATTGCCCGTGGGCTCGTCAGCCAAGATGATCGAGGGATTTGTGATGAGGGCTCGTGCGATGGCCACGCGCTGTTGCTGACCGCCTGAGAGTTGGCTGGGGCGGTATTCAATTCGCTCCGATAGCCCAACCATATTCAATGCTGTTTCCCCCAGCTCCTCAGCATCTTCTGGGTAGTCGTCCATATAGATGAGCGGCAAGAGCACGTTCTTGAGCGCCGTCGTTCTTTGCAGCAAATGGAACTGTTGGAAAACGAAGCCAATCTTGTGGTTTCTCAGGTAGGACAGTTCGTCATCGTCGAGGTTGACCATGTCGACATCGTCGAGGTGATAATGTCCTTCCGTCGGTTTGTCAAGGCAGCCGAGGATATTCATCAGCGTCGACTTTCCCGTGCCGGAAGATCCCATAATTGACACGTACTCCCCGGGGTCCATTTTGAACGAAATCCCTTTGAGTACGTGCGTTGACACATCGCCCGTCACGAAGGTTTTCTCAATGTCTTGCAGTTGAATCATGAAAATTCCTTTTCTAGGATTTCGGATTGTTTTGCATCTCAGGTTGGTCGTCAGGTAGTTCGAGAAACACGGTTTGACCTTCGTCTAGCCCGGCAAGTACCTCCACCGACTGGCCGTCCTTCCAACCAACTGTGATAACGCGAGGCTCGGGTTGACCGTTGTTCGAGACATAAACGACGTTTTTCCCACGCTCGCGTTTAATGGCCTTAGCGGGAATCGCCAGCACGTCGGTTCTCGCCTCGAGCAGGATCGTGACACTGGCGGTCATTTCCGGGCGCAACATACCGCCGTGTTCATCCAAAATCTCCACGACCACATCGTAATTCACGACGTTCTCTTGAATGACGGCCTTGGGATAGATCGCGCTGACGCGTCCCTTGAACTCCCGGTCCGGGAACGAATCCACGGTGAAGAATGCCTCTTGGCCAGGCTTCACCTTGCCAATGTCCACTTCGTCCACGTAGGCGTCCACTTGTAGTCTTTCCAGGTCGATGATCGTCACAAACGTTGGTGCCTGCATGCCAGCGGCGACCGTCTCTCCCTCTTGAGTTGCCACGGAGGCGATGACGCCGTCGATCGGTGCCGTAATCGTCGCGTAGGAAAGCTGGACCTGAGCATTGCTTAAGGCCGAACGTGCGCGCTCAATTTCCGTGGCGGCCTGTTTAAGGTCCTCCTGGAAACTTGCCATGGCCAGCTCATGGGCTTCTTCGGCCACCGCTAGTTGCGCTTTGGCCACGTCCAGTCGCTCTTGTGATTGCTCGTACGATTGCTCCGAAGTTGCCTCGGCTTTGAACAATCTTGATTCTCGCTCGATCTCTTTTTCGCCGAGCCTGCAAGTCGCTTGCCACCGAGTCATTTCAAGTGCGGCCTTTCGGATTTCTTTGGGAAGCAGCTTCGTCGCGGCAGCAAGCTTTGCCTCAGCCAGCCCCAGCTCCGCTTTGCGTTGTGCGACGATCGATTCCAAATCGGCTTTCTCTAACTCGGCGACTACCTGTCCCTGAGTCACGGGGTCTCCGATGTTCGCGCGAAGCTGGTCGACTTTGCCTGAAATTCTGGCACCGACACGCACCTCCGCGCCCACTTGCGGCTGCACGGCTCCGGTGGCCAAAACCGACGAGGCGAAATCGCGCCGCTGAACGATCGCAGTTTGCGTGGCCGGCTCTGGGGTCCCCAACCCGTAACGCGTGTACCCCCACCATCCGACAACCGAGCACATGATGATCAGGAACAACAGCGACACAACGAGCCGTCTCCTGCGGCGGCGTTTCTTGCGCGCCGTCGACCGGCTGGTACTGGACTTCGGTGTGAGCCGTGTACTGGACGGTGTACTGGACGGAGTACTGGACGGTGTACTGGACGATGGCGAAACGCGCGTGGTGCCGCTATCGTGTCGAGCATTCTTGGGCGTGCCCGGTTCCTGGGACGATTGGCCAATGCTATTGCTCATGGAGATTCCCGCTAATTTTTCGTATGTGCCTGGAGGCAGATCACTCTGCCGTGGGTTCTTCTCGAAGAACGTGACCAAAGCCACGTTGTGGCGACCCCGATAGCCCCGCATGGCCTCCACGGTCACCGCTGCTATGCTCGCGCAATAGGGTGAACAACTGTTCCCCTTGCTCGGCGGTCAGGATTTCCTTCTCGGCGAGCAGGTGATCGACGACCATGCCCTGCATCTTGCGCTGACTAGCCCGGATCTGCTCCTGTTTGGCGGCAATGGCATCGCGGTCTGGCGTCGGCATCGCGATCAGGTCGAGCACTTCGGACCGCAACCGCCCGATGTGCTTAGAGACCGCTTGCGCGGACTCGCGAAACTGTTGCAGCTGCGGTTCAATTCTCGTCCATTGTTCGGCACTTACATCGAGCTGTTGATGCAACGGACACCAGATCTGCGAGGTCGTTGTGGGTGGCCCCGCCTCTTCATGCGCGAAGCTCACGGGAAGGGTATGAGCGATCCAGACGCTGGCGACAGCCAGGTTCAAAGCGAACGATGCTACGATGAGGAACCACTTGAGTTTGTTCCACATGACTAGGACCCCTGGGCATTGTTGGTCAAACTCAGATACGTCTCGGTAAAGGACATGCCGGAATTACCAGAAAGAAAGTCCAGCGATTCAAGGGCCTCTGAGTCTCGGTGTATGGTGGGTCGCTCCACGACACGCTGCCAGCTTTGCTCCCCCAGTACTAAACCGAGAAGAAGTCCGGCTGCGACGGCCGCAGCGGCATTGGCTATGCTTGCCACGTTCGCTTCCTCCCACCACAGGCGTACTGCCCGCCTAACACCTGAAGTAGGCCTGAAAGATTGCCCTTCACGTCGGGCACGGGCCATCACCCGATCGGCAAAGTGATCGGGGAGCGGCGGCACTGGTTCGCCCTGAAGTACCGCCACCAGGCGTCGAAGGCTATCGATTCGCCGTTGGCAGTCCTGGCAGACGTCCAGGTGAGCCTCGAAAGCAGCTCGCTCTTCCCGCGAGAGTCCCTCGATCAAATAGCGGTCCATCGACTTTCGTGCTCGATCACAACGCATCTCTCTTGTACCTCCGAAAAAACAAACGCACGAGCCGCAAGAAACCCCCTCGGAATATCAATTATTCTCCAAGGCGGATACCGAGCCGTTTGGCCAGCGCGGTCTTACCTCTCGCCAACAGGCGTTCAACGCCCTTGGCGGTGGCCCCGATGATTTGGCCGATCTCGTGATAACCCAGGTCTTCGTAGTATCGAAGAACGATCGCCTCACGTTGTTTGACCGGCAGAAGATCCAGGGTCTCTCGCACGGTGCCACGCTCCTCTTTCTGGACGGCGTTCTGCACGGGAGAGGGGGATGACGCAAGTTCTGTGTCGAGATCCGAGAATGAGAACGGCGCCATTTTTCGGCGCCGATCCCGGCACAATCGAGTGACAATGCGGTAGAGGTAAGTGCGAAAGGCAGCAGTTGGCCGATAACGACCAGCCGCCTGGAGAACTCGGATAAAGGCGTCCTGAGCGACCTCCTCCGCGTCGTCCGCGTTACGCAGGAGTCGAAAAGCCGTACGCCAGACAGAGGTTTGATGCCGGCGTACAAGTTGCTCAAAGGCGGCCATGTCGCCCTGAGCTACATCCAACATCAGTTCTTCATCGCTGAGCATTTCGCCTGCCGAGGAGCATTCTGTGAGCGTCCGAACGGCTGCTCATTATATCCCAGGCTTCCGGCGACTCTGCCAAAATCTCCGGTAATTGCGACGAGAACGTTGCTGTAGACGCGAATTCGTGTTTTATCAACGCTCTAAGTTGAGGTTGGGTGGCACTTTCCCAGGGGCGAGTTGCGACTCGCGAACTACGCCCAGCGCTGGCCAAGCCAGTGGCACCCCAATTCTTGGTCTAGACGCGCCTTAGTTCATTTCCTCGAGTGCTTCTGCCGGCACAGGCAACACGGCCTCAACCTGAGAATACTCCTGATAACGAATCTGCCAGCCACCGCCGAGCGATCGGTAGATCTCAATCAGGCCGCGCGCGACATCACCCGAAGCCTGGGCGAGTCGGTCCTGTTCTATCGCTTGCGAGCTCTGCAACGTAAAGACGCGGTTGAAGTCCGTTTTTCCTTCGCGGTATTGCAGCAGGGCTAAGTTGACCGCATTCTCCGCCGCTTCCACGCTTTCGGCCAGCGTCTTGACCTTTTGCTGCGATTTCAGAAAGGTTGCCAGCGCGTTTTCGGTCTCTTCGTTGGCTTGCAACACGGCGTTTTGATATTCGGTAGCCAGTTGCTGGAAGCGGGCATCCTCCGCGCGGATATTGTTGAGCAAACGCCCATAATTGAGGATGTTCCATCTGACGGAGGGACCAATCGAGCCAGTGACTGCTTCGGAACGAAACAGGTTGACGAATTCGTTCGACCCCAGGCCAATGGATCCGGTGATGGCAATATGCGGATATAGCTCGGCGGTTGCCACGCCAATTTTCGCACTTTGGGCTGCCAGTTCGCGTTCAGCGCGGCGTACGTCAGGACGGCGACGCAATAGGTCCGCAGGGATACCGATCGAAACCTCGGTCGGCGGATTGGGAATCGATCCATCACCGAGTTCGTGCCAAAGATCCCGCGGCGGTATCCCACAAAGAATGCAAAGGCGGTTAGTGGCCTGCCGCAGCGCAATTTCCAGGGAGGGGATAACGGATTCTGTTTGAGCCAGGTTGGTCTTGGCCTGATACACATCAAGCCGGGTTGTGGCGCCCTCCTCGAACCGGGAGTCCGCGATGCGCATTGCGCCCTGCTGTGCCTCTGCGTTGGCGCGGGCGAGCCTGAGGCGGTCTTGAAGCGTCCGGACTTCGACATAGGTGATCCCAACGTCTCCCAAAAGTGTCACGAGTACGTCGTCGTAATTCTCGATCGAGGCGTTCAGGTCAGCGTCGGCCGCTTCGACAGCTCGCCGAAATCGTCCCCAAAAATCCAATTCCCAAGCGAGGTTGAATCCCGTTTCCCAAACACTGAAAGACTGTCCGGAAGCAGGTTGGCCGATACGTGACGCCGTTTGTGTTCGCCGGGCTTCGCCAAACGCCTCTTGTGATTGAGGCAACAAGTTCCCGGTAGCAATCGCCCGTTCAGCGCGGGCCTCCAGTACACGAAAACCTGCGGTGCGAAGCGACAGATTCTCGCGATGGGCGTTCGCAATCAACGCGTCAAGCACCGGGTCGTTGAAGGCCATCCACCACTGCTGATCTTCGCGGGCGTCCGTCCGTATTCGAATGTCCCCACTATCGATCCAGTCAGCAGCAACCGGCGCCGGCGGCGGCCCGTATTGGGGTCCAACCTGAAAGCCGTTGTGCCACCAATCGCTCATGCCCGTGCAACTGCAGCTGGCGAGTGCAAACGCGGAAATCACTAGTACGCGAAACCACGACACTGAGATTCGCCAACGCATCCTCGTCGCTCCAGGCATGAAACTGATGTGACCGTGGGGGGATCTGGCGTGAAACTACTGTGGCCTGGAATTGCTGCACCGATTTCAGCAAACGCCAATTCGCTGCGAATGTGGACTGTGGGTGAAATACAGAGCCCAACTGGACCGACCACCAATATTGGTACTATCGGCATACTCGGCAGGAGAGTGTTAACCGGAATGCCCTCGTGGCAAGCTGGGCGAGAGAGATCAATGTTGCGGCCCTTTAGATGACCACGCCCCGGAAGATGAAGCGATTCGGCATTCAGTACCCCTGCTGCGGCGCGACCAATATGTAACGCGCCCGGCGAGAACTATCGAGGCTGGGACTCTTGCCATCCAAGACATCCAACGTCTCCTTCAGATCGTCGAGATGTTGTCCGAAGATGAAGACGCCAGGCTTGACGAAGCAGCCAATCGTCGTCTTTCTCTCGCCGGCCAAAGCGGTACAACAGTGCAACGTGTGGCCATTGTGCGAACGGCCTTCGTATTTGAATCGGGCCCGCAGTTGGAGCACGATTCGGTCCTCGTCCAAGTCGGCGTTCAGCACCACTTCTCCACGACCCGGCACGACTGTTCGCCGTGGAACGTGGCGTTATTCTCACATTTACCACGAGGACGGAAACCCCTACCTGCTGACCATCACGCTCAGCATCCGGAACACGAGTGTCGATCATGATATCGTCGTCAAGTCCGTCCGCTATTTTGATACTCAAGGGACGGAAGTGAAATCATATCTCCAGAAACCGCGTCGATTAGCTGCTCTCGCCACCGTCGAGTTTCTCATCGAGCGTGACGACACCACCGGCGGAAGCGGCGCGAACTTTCTGGTCGAATGGGTCGCCGACCAAGCTCTGCTCGATCAGATCGATTGCTCGATTATTGCTTTAAAACCCGCGGGCTTTGTCTCACCTCTTCAAGTCGTTTAGTATGATGTTAAGTGTCGAAGCGCGATCCTGTTCACCGGAATATTGCTGCTGTTGGGCATTGCGTCGAGCAAATTCTCGGCGCATGGGCGTGCCGGTCTTGTTCCTGTTCCTGGTAATTGGGATGCTGGCCGGTTCGGAGGGAATCGGGGGGATCGAGTTTGAGGACTACTCGCTGGCCTACGCCATCGGTACAATCGCGCTCTGCGTGATCCTTTTCGATGGAGGACTGCGCACTCCATACCACTCGATCCGAACGGCATGGAAGCCGGCGGCCGTCCTGGCGACTCTTGGCGTGACTGTGACCGCGGTGATTACCGGGTTGGCCGCGTCCTGGATACTTGGGATCACGATCCTCGAAGGACTCTTGCTCGGCAGCATCGTCGGGTCGACGGATGCTTCGGCGGTTTTCTCCGTCCTCCGCTCCGGCGGCGTCCATATCCGGCGACGACTGGCTGACACGCTCGAAGTCGAAAGCGGATCGAATGATCCGATGGCGATCTTTCTCACGGTGGGATTGATTCAGGCGCTAACCAACGCGGTTCCGCTTGGCCCCGGCCTGTTGATGTTGTTTCTGACGCAACTTGTGTTGGGCGCGGCCGCCGGACTGTGCGTGGGCTTCGGCGGCGTTTGGGTACTCAAGAAAATCCAGTTGGACGCGGCGGGACTTTATCCCGTTCTGGCAACCGCGATTGGCTTGTTTGCGTTCGGTCTGGCCGCCGTGTTCGGAGGCAGTGGTTTTCTTGCCGTTTACCTCACGGGAATCGTGATCGGGAACCGCCGCCCCGTATTTCACCGAGGCATCTTGTTGTTCCATGACGCGGCTGCCTGGATTTGCCAGATGTTGATGTTTATGGCACTGGGTCTTTTGAGCTTTCCCAGCCGCCTGCTCGACGCGGCGGGCCCGGCGCTATTGATTGCCGCCGTGCTGATCCTAGTCGCTCGCCCGGTTGCCGTGGTCTTATCGGCGTCCAACTTCAGGTTTTCACTGCGAGAATTGCTCTTTCTGTCGTGGGTGGGCTTGAAGGGCGCGGTTCCAATTACACTAGCCACCTTCCCGATGGTTGCCGGTGTGCCCGGCGCTTCGCTGATGTTCAACACCGTCTTCTTTGTCGTACTTGTCTCCGCGGTGATTCAAGGATGGACGCTTCCCGCGGCGGCCCGCTCTTTAGGGCTTGACGAGATCGCCAAACAGTCATCTCCGGTCACCCTGGAAATCAGCTCGTTGCGAAATGTGGACGGAGACATTGTCGATTACTTTGTCAACGCGTGTTGCCTTGCGGCAGGTCGCATGGTGAAGGAGCTTGCTTTGCCCGGCGGAGTTGTCGTCGCCTTGATCGTTCGAGGCGACGAGATCATTCCGCCTCAGGGCCGTTCTCGGATTGAAGCAGGCGATCACCTTGTCGTCGTACTGCGTCCCGCGGTCCGCGCCATGGTCGATCGTGTATTCACCCAATGTGGACAAGAGGAAACCACGGAATTGCCGACAACCTTGGAGTTCCCGTTTCGAGGCTCGATCAAGGCGAGCGAACTCGAACAGTTCTACGATCTGAAGATTGCCGACAATCCCGACGTGACGCTTGACGAACTGGTGCGCACCAGATTGGGTGAAAACGACTTGGTCGTGGGAGCCGCCGTGCGATTTGACCAAATCGTTCTCACCGTTCGCGAAATCGACGCGAATGCATCGGTTCAATACGTCGGTATGACGATCGTGCCTGCCGAAAACACGGACTCGGCGGATCGTCGCCTTTCCGATGAAACGGACGCCGCGGTTTCCGGCGAGACGCCGCACCCCTCCGACGAAGACCATGACGACGACCAGCCGACCGAGGCGCATCTTACACGGAGTGAAAGAGAAGATGACCGATCGAGTCGCAAACCAAGTTGACATGCGCGCATTCGCTGACGATTGCGTGCGGTTATTCGTCGCGGCACTGCTTGGCGGACTATTGGGCCTCGAACGTGAACTTCACGGGCGATGGGCGGGCCTGAGAACTCACATGATGGTCGCGCTGGGTGCGACGTCATCCGCCAGTTCGAGTCGCTGCGCGGCGCCTTGGATATTGTGAAGTGCTGTTTGTAAACCTGAGCGGTGGTCAGTGATCTCTTCTGTTTCAACGCCTTGAGTCGCCATAACATCATGCTTTCTCAGAATTCCATATGTGTTGGTCATGTCAGCCCTAACAATTCATGGTGAACTTGACATTCTCTCCTAGGTTCTTGTGATGCGAGAATGCACTAGCAGTATTCTTCGCAGTACCAGACTTCACCTTCAGACCTGCTCAAACAGCACGTCTTTCGTAGCCGGCAATTGGCGCACAGACCTTCGAGCCTGGCTGATTCGGTGCTACTCTCCTGAGCTATTGGTGGACCGCACGGCGAGTAGGCAGGTGCATGCTCTGTGTATCGCTCACAAGAGAAGATTGGCTCGGCGGGTGTGCTGCGGCGGCAACATGTTCGAACGTGTTCACAGGTTGAGAAGAGATCGCGGTGTTCTTGGAACACGTGTCTACTCCTTGTCGTTGTGTGTTCGGGGACAATGTGCGCCAGAGTGAGCGGGCATTTCTCGACACAAACTTGTTGCTTGGGAGGCCGTTCGTCGGGACCGTGGCAAAACGCTGGTCCAGGCACTCTTTGGAAGAAGCAAGCTCAATACCACCTATCGCCCAAGTGCGCGGTTGAATTCATGGTCACCACGTCATCGGGAATGGCGGCGGAGTAGCAGTAGCCGCTAAAATCGTGCCAATTCTCTAGACGCTACATTTCTCTGGTCCATGAAGAGAATCACGCTTCATTGCCTGTCGCCCACCGGAGACAGTGTCAACCTGCATTGACAGTCGCAAGCTAGCTTGACCGTGGCTTTCGATCACCACGCCGCGGTGGTGGCCACACAACTTCCATGGGTTCCGCCACTCGTGAACTATCAACGGTGTGCCTCGTGACTGCGACACGCGGCATGGCGTTTGCACATCTTGGTTAGCGCTACCTGCAGAGCGTGCAGGACGCTTTTTCCGATACGGTTCCAGCGGCAAGGAGGTGATACATGTTGGTTCTCACCCGAAAGATCGGCGAGCAAGTGGTCATCGATGACGGCATTCTGCTAACGGTACTCAAGGTTAACCGCAATCGCGTAAACCTCGGAATCAACGGACCGGTCGATGTGTCCATTCACCGTGGCGAACTCCACAAGAGAATAGGTGATCGAACCGCGGCAACGACGAAACCAGTAGTGCCGTGACCGTTAATTGACCTGTCACCAAGGACAGAATCTCGAAAACCGGTATCCGGGACATCGTTACAATCAACTCTGGGCCGGCGACCGCCTGCTCTGGGAAGCAGACATCGCCCCGTCGCAAGACGGGAAGGAGTGGATCTCGCTCGATGTGACGAACTTCGCCAAACCGGGTTCGACGCTGAAACTCCGCTTTCGAGTCATCGACAAACGCCCTGTCGGTGATCATCTCACGGTAACGTTCCTGGGACCGGTCCGTCTGCGAACGGCTCCAGCGCAAATACCACAGCCATAAGCTGTGTTGGGTGTGATGTCGATCATGAATGCGTCAGGATTCACGGCGATGTAGAGAAGCGTCAGAATCGCAGAGAGGATGAGCAGTACGAAGAACCATGCGGTCCAGCGAGCACTGCTTCATCCGAGTGCGCCGCCGGAACCGGAAGCGGAATTAGCTTCGGAAACTGATCGGCGTGGCAAGTTTCCAGAGATCATCGGTGACTGCCCGGCGATGTTGGAGTTGCTGGACATCGTTGATCGAGTTGCCGCTCAGCAATACGAATGTTTTGATTACTGGCGAAAGTGGCACCGGCAAGGAAGTCATTGCCTCTGCGATCCACAACCATAGTGTTCGTCGAGATCACGCATTTCAGATCATCGACTGCACGGCGATTCCCGAAGCGTTATTCGAATCGGTGTTGTTCGGGCATGTGAAGGGATCATTTACCGGAGCGATCAAGGACCAGAAGGGTTTGCTGCGTCACTGCGATGGCGGCACCGCGTTCTTCGACGAACTGGGGGAATTGCCTGCGGCTTCTCAAGCCAAATTGCTGCGGGCGGTTCAAGAGCAAACCTTCACGCCGGTTGGCGAAAGCCAACCAGTGAAGGTTGACACGCGGGTAATTTGTGCGACCAACCGAGACTTGCAAGCCGAAGTCGATGCGGGCCGGTTTCGACAAGACTTGTACTATCGGCTTGCCGTCATTCCGATCGAACTCGCACCGCTTCGCGATCGCGGTGAAGATGTTGTGACGTTGGCCGACTACTTTCTTAGGCAACTGCGTCCGAGCGGGGCCAAGGTGGCGGGTTTTTCCGACGACGTGATTGACTGCTTCCGCACCTACCGCTGGCCGGGCAATATTCGCGAACTACGAAATGTCGTCGAACGCACGATCACGCTTGCTCGTGGCGAAATGATCGAGGTCTCCGACCTGCCGCCACAATTGCGATCATCGGACGCGGGCAGTGTTGATGTAGCCGTGCTGTCGGAAATCTCACGCGATGAAGCGCTCGATGATGCCGATCGGGCCTATTTGACAGCGGTGCTCAAGAAACACAACGGCGTCATTGCGAGCGCCGCGAGACAAGCCGGTTTGTCGCGTCAAGGTTTGAGCAAGCTGCTTAAACGACACGGTATCGAAGCGGACGCTTTTCGATAGAAACCTTGGACACTGCTGGTCGACATCGACTTCTTGCTCACTGCTTGTTTGATCGGTGGTCGGCTGCCCACTCGGCGGGCATCTCGCCTGCACTCGGCGCCTTCATTTCTGGCATGTTGCTGGGAAGCGGCGCGTTCGCGATTCAGATTCGCGCCGATGTATCTTCGCTCCGAGTGTTGTTGCTGACGCGGTTCTTCCGGTCGGCTGGAATGGTTGCCGACCCACTCTGGATTCTCTCGCACATTCACTTGGTGGTCGCAGCCACGGCGGCGTTAACCATCGGCAAACGGGCAATCATCGCCGCAATTTTCATGGCGTTCCGGCAATCGCTGCGAGTGCCAACAGCCACCGGACTGGCGCTGGCTCAGATCGGCGAGTTCGCATTCGTACTTGGTGCGATCGGACACACCTCGGGCGTCGTGTCAGATGACGTTTACGCTCTGGTTGTCTCCGGCACAATTGTTTCGTTTTTTGTCAGCGCGTTTGCGGTCCCGATCGCATTGGCATCGATGTCTTGCAGCGTCGACAACTGCTGGACCTTGCCTCGGGCCACACCGATTCGGCAGTGTTGCCGATCAGGAATCCCGACACGCCCGTGCGACACTGCGTTCCCATGACCAGCAAATCGGCCTTTGGCCCTACGATTTCCTGGGCATCTCTCAATCCAGGCCGATGGCCTGGGCTAGGTGAATTGCCGGGGTTTTTCCCCGCTCGCAATGCGTCAACTCAGGTTGTCGTTGGCAACGTCGTTTGACGCTTTCGGATAACCCGTGAGTCGCTATTGCAGGCTGAAAGCCTACACCACGGCAAACCACGGCCTGCTGGCATGAACGTTGCATTAGGAAACTATCAACGTCGCGTGACTCACACTTTTCTCACTCAAAAGAGGTCCAGTCATGTTGCTGCAAACTCCGGAATACCAAGTCGAAGACCAAGTTGAAAGCAAACGTGGGCTTGATGGACCTTCCGTCGTTCACACGCCTCGTGAAATGCTACTCGGTCAGGTCGTGTTGATCCTGTTGTTGGTCATCGCGATCTTACTGCGGGCAATGGCGTAAGGGCCTTCCTACCAACTCACTTTCACACGGACGGTTGTGATGCGAAAAGATCGATGGATTCTCGAAGACGAATGGCTCAGTCACTCAACCACACTTAATGGAAGTCACCATCATGGCTCGAAAGACACTCATCATTACCAGGGCCGATCGCGACCGCCTGGACGACTTATTCCTGAGCACCATCGCGGAGGCATTCCGCGACAAGCCGTACTTGAATGGTCTGCGCGGCGAACTCGATGTCGCTCAGATCGTTGATCCTGGCGAAGTTCCCTTCGATGTCATCACGATGAACTCGACCGTTCGGTTGCGCGACATGAAGACCAAGGAGACGGAGACGTTCACTTTGGTTTACCCCAATGAGGCAAACATCGCCAAGGGGAAACTGTCGATCCTGGCTCCGCTCGGAACCGCGATTCTCGGCTACCGCGTCGGCGACTTGGTGCGGTGGCAAGTGCCGAGCGGCGTTGGCCGTTGGCGTGTCGAAGAACTCATATTCCAACCCGAACGGGAAAGCGTTGTGGCGTAAGCGTTGCATTTCACATCCGTATGTCGATGGTCTTCCCCCGTCCCTTTGGAGAGTATCTCCATGAAAGTTTCAGTCACCTCTTCCATCGAGCGACTCAGTACGTCAGCGCGTGATTCCATTCGGTCGCTGATGTCCAGTACGCTCGCACGCTTCACGCCGCGAATCACGCAAGTATCCGTGTTGGTCGTCGACGAGAACGGTCCCAGTGGTGGAGTCGACAAGCTTTGCCGAGTCAATGTGCTGATGCCTGGCGTTGGCACCGTGACGACGAAGGCACGTCACGAAAAGCTGATGGCCGCTGTCAGCGAAGCGGCCCGTCGTGCCCGTCGCATCGTGGTGACAAAATTGAAACGACCACATTCGTTGCGTTTGCGACGGCGAACGACGGACAATCCGATCCTCAACACCACGCCTGCATTGGTAAATGAGTAGCTCACCAAGCGAAGTCCCGCTTCATGAACGTGCCGTGTTGTCGCTGAACCGAACACTCGGTGGCGACTTGGTGCGGCACGTTCAGTGCGATTCAAACGACCGACATATGTCACTCGCGGGAACAGTCACGTCCCGCGACGCGAAAGTCATCCCGGCACAACTGACACATTTTCAATTCTCGCTCCGCCGTTCATCGGAACCGCTGTCGTGGCCGCACTGGCCTACGAGCTGTATCACTTGGACATCCCGACAAGGATGTAGTGGACGAATGATTTTATCTTTGCCGACAGTCTTCATGCGAAACCGCCGGTGCGAGTTCTTCAGGCGACTCGTGTGCGAAGCCTGTGCTTGAACCTCATCATCGCGTTGATGGTGCCTTCCTTTTCGGGCTGAGAATGTCATCTTTTGCAATTTGATGATTCACGTTCATGAATGATCTCACCTAACAATTGGGAGACACACCGATGACACGCTTCCACAAGATTCTGGTTGCCGTTGACACTCGGTTGGATACACACCCGATCGTCGATGAAGCCGCAAACATCGCTCGGCAAAACAACGCCTCGTCGAAGATTGTCGATGTCGTACCGGAGTTTCCGTGGACTGCTCGGATGACCCATTCCGGATCACGAGAAAGTCCGACAACTGATCGCCGAAGAAAAACAGGACAAGCTCGAAGGACTTGCGAAGGCTGCGCGCGACAAAGGCGTGGATGCCGAATCGAAAGTGCTTTGGGGGAAGACCTCCGTTGAAATCATCCGCGAGGTATTGCGAGGACAGCACGATCTTTTGTTGCGTGTCGCCAAGGGCCACGGCAGCTCTCACAAAGGCTTCTTCGGAACAACCGGACGTCGGTTGCTACGCGATTGTCCCTGTGCCGTGTGGCTAGTCGCGGCTGCCGACACGCCTGAATACAAGCACTTCATGGCCTGCATCGACGCTTCGACCGGGCATGATCTCGATGCCGAACTGAACAAGAAAGTCTTCGATTCCGCTTCGCGGACCATCGTGACGACTCGCGCCAACATCGACTCGGTTGCTAAACGCGTTACCTGAACCTCAAGTGCGTCACTCTGGTTAATCGTCCCAGTTAAAACCCGGTGTTCGGCGGGAAGCTTTGCGATCGGATGAAGTGCTGGAATTTCATGGGATCACGAAGGACGAACACGGGAGTGTTGTTCCCCACCATGTCGTAGTTGCCTTCGGTGGTGTAGAATTTCAGCGCGAAGCCGCGGGGGTCACGCCAAGTATCCGGACTGCCACGCTCGGCCGCTCCGGCGGTTGTTTAATGTTCGACTCAGCTTTACGCTCTACTTGCTCACGCGACGCCAAACGTCGTGTTGGTCATCGACTTTCTTGCCATCCAGCGTGCCGCTGGCTGCGTTCGCTGGGAGCGACCGACCAGCTTGTCGAGTGGCTGAAACCTGCCAGCTCCAACCGGCCGAAATGGATGAGCCTCGAGCAATTCGCCGCGTTACCGGATTCGATCGTGGTTCGCGAGCTGCGCGATGCCATTACTGAAAAGGGGTTTCGCCCGAAACAAATCACGCTGGTCACGACGTTGGTCAACCCGGAGGTTTACCGACTGAAAACCTTGGCCGATCTGTATTGCCAACGCTGGCAAATCGAAACGAACCAGACACACTACGTGCAAAGATTCACCTTCCCGCAAGCAGATAAGTCGGCCTATACTGGAAATCAAGGCATTATTGGACTTGGTGCAATGGTGCCAGCAATGCAAGCAATGCCAGCATGACACTCCAGGAGTAGAGCGATGTCCGACGTCACGGATGACCGAGTCCCCCCCCGCCTAGCGACTGCCGACCGAACCATTCCACTGAAGGAACTCTGGACGAGCCTACCGGAATCGAATCGTCACAAGATCGTGCAGGGACTAGGGCAGCTGCTGCAGCGTCAATTGGAATCTCCTCCAGCCAGGAAGGAGACATCCGATGAACGCGTCTAACATCGCACGCGAGCGTCGCTCGACGCTTTCCACTGGCTCGGGATCAAGTGGTGACATTTCGCCGGTATTCGCGTTTGGTTCAAACAAGATCGAAAATCGTCATCTTGAGCAACTGGCATTCGTCTACGTGCGCCAATCTGATCCGCAACAGGTTCGGCGTCACCGCGAGTCGACTGACCTACAGTACCAGCTCGTGCCGTTGGCGATGCAGTTAGGTTGGCCGCAGGACCGCATTGTGGTCATCGACGATGACTTGGGAATCTCGGCCAAGCACATTGAAGGGCGGGCAGGTTTTCAACGCTTAATGACGGAAGTTGGATTAGACCATGCGGGGATCATCATCGGCATTGAGATGAGTCGCTTGGCGAGGTCTTGCAAGGACTGGTATCAGTTGCTCGAATTGTGTGCGCTGTTTGGGACAGTACTGGCTGATCCAGACGGAGTCTACGATCCAGGCAACTACAATGACCGATTGTTGTTGGGCCTCAAAGGGACGATGAGCGAAGCGGAGCTCCACATCATGAACGGACGACTCGCCGCAGGCCGGATGAACAAAGCGCGCCGTGGAGAGCTCTTCAACCACGCGCCTATTGGGTACATGCGAACGGCTTCAGGCGAGATGGTTCTGGATCCAGACGAGCAAGCGCAATCGGTTGTGCGCTTGATCTTTGACAAGTTTCAAGAGCTGGACAGTCTTAATGCGACTGCTGCAGTACTTGGTTCGTCACCAGATTCTTCTGGGCTTCCGGCCCCACTACGGCGCCAATCGCGGACAGTTAGAATGGAGACGACCCAATCGACCAACATTGCAAAACATCTTACACCGTCCCATCTACGCTGGAGCCTACTGTTACGGTCGTCGCGCAGTGGACCCGCGTCGCAAAATTCCTGGACGTCCCTCGACCGGACGTACGGTAGTGCCAACGGAGGAATGTGCAGTCCTGTTGAAGGACCGGCTTCCAGCTTACATTACCTGGGAACGTGATGAAGCCAACCTGGAAAAACTAGCGGAAAATCAGGCCCGTGCGGCGAGCCTAGGAGCTCCACGCGAAGGGGCGTAATCCCATTCGGGACTGGGACGTTTATCCCGGGGAACAAGGCAAATTGGGTGAACGCCCTGAAACAACAGATGAGTAGTTGCTCGAAATATACCACATATGTGTCACACACGACGTCACGGTTCTGCATTTCAATTCAGTCGCCTTCGCCCATCTTGCCCGGTCCGTTGCCGCAAATGTCCCTGTCCCCATTTGTCCCTCTGAAGCTGGTCGGGGCGGGCCTAGCCGTCGTCTACGCGACAGAGTTGGCAGAAGTTGTCCGCTGGGCTCAGAAAGCCAGCACCGCGTCGAGAAACGCTGCCACAGCAAGACGTGGCACATTGCCCTGCCTTACTTACTTGACGACTTTCGATGCCGGCGGCGCCGCAATAGAGGTCGGCGTTGGGGATGAAGCCGCCACCGGGGCTTTGTTCAGGAACTTCTTCAGCGGAATGTCATAGTATGCAGCGCCGGCCGTTTGCCGCCGCCCATCGACCGTTAGGGTGAGGATCCGAATCATGGCGATGTCTGCGTACTCCGTGCGTATCTGCACTTGCCCCGCGAGTTTACTGTCCTTCGTGGTTTTCAATTCGATGGGCGTCTTCACGAGATACGATCGACCGCCATCACGGTTCGGCTTGCTGAATGCAACCACGGTGATCGAATAGATGGGCTTAAGTCTCCCTCCGTCAGAAAGTGTGAATGCGACATTCAGCTCGTCGCCGCTCGTGGCGTTGACCTCCAGATCGTACTTCAAACCCCACTCGTCGCTCGACGGACCAAGCGCATAAAAGACAGCCCAACTGCGGCCGGGCATCAGGACAACTGCGGCGACGACCAACGCACCGATCGCCAAGGATGAAAATCGAGTGTACATTTCACGTTCACCTTTCAAATATGTGGAAACGCTGTAGGCGACTCAGGGGGGCGGAACCAAGGGCTCGGCCTGTGCCCAGCGAGCGGACGATTTAAGCCGTCTTTGTTACTTCGGCCAAAATCAGCTTGCGAGTTGATCTTCGTTCATCGCCGTCGCAATCCCATTCAGATTCGGACGACCCCGGACTCGGTCAGAGAAACTTGTCCGTGCGCCGCTGATATGATGACAGTGGCCAAGGGGCTGTCCGTCGTTTGGTGCACCAGGGCGATGTGACCTGGTGGATTTGTGCAACCTGTTCTTCCACTCTTCGGCGGGGGTGACGCAGGGAGACCGACGCAGGTTCGATCCGGACTCTGGCGCTGGCTACTCGCTCCGAAGAAAGAATCGTTTGATGGGACAGTGGCCGGAACGTGTTGCGGCTGCAACCGCTAGTTAGGCACCCGACACCGCCTCAGCACCCCCGAGCGGGTGGACATCTGAATACGTAGATCGCCCAGCCCAAGGCGTCTCTACCCCACCTCAAGTAGACCGATTTCTCCTTCGCCACGCGCTCAAGCAGTTCTGGAAGATCAGCGTCATCTCGGTCGGCGCGCGCGTACTCCGCCATCGCATGCCATTGAAGACCTTCGTATCGGTCCCAGTCGTCCTTGCTGCTCACCAAAGTGTGCACGAGGTCGAGCCCTCGCCGTTCTCCTGCCTCGACGTTTTCCGCGTGACTTCCGAAGGCATCTCTTGTTAGCCCACAAGCCCGCAAGTGCTCGTCCGACGGCTCCCGCAGCCAGTACGGCTCCCCCACTATCACCCAGCCGTCGGGCTCGGCCATGCCGACGAGCGCGTCCAGAGTCCGTGCGTGCCCGCCGAAAACCCAGCTCGCCCCAATGCACGAAGCTAGAGTGAGGCTGTGTGGCTTGTCGGGTTTGAAATCAGCGCCATCCATGTGGGTGAAGGTGATTCCTGCCTGTGGCACACGCGATCTGAGCCTTCGTTCTGCGTCGGCGATGAAGAAGGGCGAGAGGTCCACGCCTACGCCGCGCACTCCGTATGCCTCCACCAGACGTATCAGGAATTCGCCCTTCCCGCAGGCGATGTCAACCACACGTGCGGCTGTCGGAAGCTGCACCAGGTCCACCAAGCGTGTGAGCTTCTCCTCGCTCGTGGGATTGCACACCACGTGCCTACGATGAGTGATGTCGTAGAACTTCCACGTATCCATGAATCGATCCCTCGGCTGCCTAACTTGTGTATAGAGAGTTTCTGCCAATAACTTGGAGCCGTCAGATATGCGGCCTAACGCGCAACGGGCTGCTAAGACAGACCGCCAACCGGACTGCGAACATCCCACCCGCCACTATCCCAGAAAACCTTCAATACTTGAAACACTCAAGCAACGTCATTCTGCCAACTCGCCGGTGCTGTGTCAAAACCGGTCCTTAGTTGACTTGTCGCAAGAATCAAAATCCGGTCCGACGAGTTGATGACACAGCACACACCACGGTCGCCGCCAGTAACGTTTGGTGTTATGAGTCCGTACTCATTATGAACTCCAGATGTCCTGTATGTTCATCTGTTTGCTCACTAACTATATGAAAACCTTGAGACAAGTAGAACTGACAACTTGCTTCATTTTGTTTGTATACCGAGAGCGTCAGCTTAGACCTTTGAGCCCTCGCATGTGACAGCAAAGCCTTGCCTATTCCCTGTCCTTGATATTCCGGGATAACGAAAATGGCAGCGAGGCAATCTTCATGAAGTGCGTAGAATCCTACAACCTTAGCATTGCTTTCGTAGACAAACGTCTCTGAGGCTGGAATGTAGATGCTACGCATGTCATCTACGTGAGATTTCCAGAATTGTGCTTCGACAAAATCATGCGACTTAATAGAAGCTTCCAGCCAGATAGCCAAGACAGCTTCCATGTCACTTTCTCGAAACTTTCTGATCATTGTACTTTCAAAATGGTCGATATTTGCGGAGGTACATAACAATCTGACGTCATATGTAGGTCCGCATATCATAACCACCCCAGGACAGATCCAAGGGCGTTTGCGGAGTTGCGGACATCCGGCCACTACCGTTTCGAAATACGGTGGTTTGCCAACGCGTACCAAGAATCACAATGGCCTCCCGACGAGTTGTTAAGACTCTACCAAGGCTCCGGTGTGCCCGCCGTAGCAGCTAAACGCAAGCCACGCAACTGTCAAAGAGTCTGACCAGCACGGCTAGAAACATACCGAGCATGCCCTTAGGAATCAGGGAAAAATAACTTCACCATTTTCCCTCGCCCCTTTGGGGAGAGGGTAGGGTGAGGGTTAGTAAAATTGGAAGTTATTTTTCCCTGATTCCTTAGGACACGCCCTACTCCGCGATCTCTGTGCGCGACTCAGGACGTTTTGTCCTGAGGCAGTTCGCACCGTGCGATTTCAGTGCTCAGACGGTGCATAATGCCCCGGACTCTGCACGAGGGCGATGCTACTTCAGCGAGTTTGATTGACGGCGAAACGCCGTCGGTGAGCATCATTCGGTGGTTTGATAACCAATCCACAAAACGTACGACTTCTTGGTACTCGTCGGCCTTGTAACGGTCATTGTTGACCGAGGGCGTCCATGCGTGTGGGCACATAGCGGTCAATGTCAAAATGTCCATGAAGACGCCAGCCGTGAATGGGGTCACCGTGGCTGTTTTTTAAGTACGTTGCTTCAACGATTGTTGACAGCGTCTTTACAATGGTACCGTCCACAGCAGTCAACACATGATCGACATGTCCCTGACCAATGTTCTGGATGGGCTTCAACTGCTCCGCTAACTCACCAATAATTTCCTGCAGTCGCTCTGGCTCAAAGACCTCAATCGTTTCCGATAGTGAACCTAACGCTGCTCGCGAACAACCGAGTTTGCGCTGTACCTTCTTCAGCTCACTGGCTTGCTGCAACGCACGAAGTGACGTGACGGTAGGGTTAAACAGGAACAACAGCAGCAGCGTGCAATACTGATCCATATGCAGCTTGCGGTTTCCGGCTCGATCCCGGTCGCACCCAACATCGTGTAGCCGTTCAAGCACAGGCAGCAGCTTGTGGAAGTACTTCAATCCGCTGATGTCTGACGACTCAATTTTGTCGCGCTTCCTGCGTCCCATCTTGGTAATATGGCGCATTTACGCAGAGAGCGCTAGCCCAGTTTGGCTGAAATCTGGCTGAGCAAATCTTGTGCCGAACAGAAATGGTCGGGGATACTTTTCAACGCTTGCTGCAAGTCGTTGGTGCATCATCTCTTCCGTCGCACAACTCCAAGCGACGTCGCTCTTTGTGCCACCTGCCAGGTAGCCTTCTTCGATGCAAATCGCGCCCTGTCGCTGCAAATCCGCGCGAGTTTGATGACACCTGTCCTTCCCCAAAACTCCATCCAACCCTTTTCCGAGCCGACACGACACACGGCAGTCCAGGTGACGAGTTGAAAAAGGTCAGCGAGAAAGCACGAGATCTGCCCCGATCGGTCGTTCTCGCCGCCACGCGCCGACCGGTAGCGACAGCCCAATCATGCAGAGCGACGTTTTACGATCACGCAGCTCGTATGCATCAATGACGCAGGCGGCCCAATGTGCCGCATTCGTCGCAGGTCGATCTGCAGACGGCGAGTGACCGTTGCCACGCCGACGCATGCAGTCAGTTCAATCCGCCGTCTTTTGCCCCGCGATCATTGAATTCCCGAGTGCCTTCACCCTACCCTCGCTCGCCACCACGCCGCCCAGCTTGGCCCGTGTCGCGGCCTGACCAAACGCTCGACCAATGTCCGCGGAACACCGGAAACGTCGGACTGCCCCGCACCGGCGTAGAACTGCCGCTTCACCGGATTGCCAGATCTTGAGTTTCCAAACTGAGTGAACTCGTGGCATTCCAGGCTGACACGGGCGAGTAGCGGCGCGTGAGCGGCTGGCATTCTGGTGAGAATCCGTTATGTGCCGGAAACGAGACTTACAGACGTTGGCCGCTACGACCGGCCGTATGACGAGATGGCCGCAGTGCCCCGCCAAGCGCCGGACGCCCACGGGAAGATGGAAATTTCAGGGCCACGTACACCCGAGTTAGCGCGCTGAATGCTGACGAGCCAAGACGCGGCTTTCTACAAACTGGGCGACTGGTGACGGTGCGGCCGATGTCCTCAGGCGATTTGCCGAATCCTGCATTCGTTTGGGCTGATCGGTACCGCAGCTTCCATGCTATACTCGCCGTCGTGGTGCGTCGTTATGCATGAAAACTGGCCGCAGGAGGGCTCGTCATGGGAATCGCGATGCAGTGTCTTGGGCTTGTACTGCTGGCCTCTGCGGGGACGCCCCCGTGGGACGCGGTCCAGGCGTTCCACTCCCGTTCCAACCCGTCGGGAGAGTGGTCCTACGGCTACACCGTGCCGGGCAAACAGCCGTTCACCCGCCACAACACCGCCGGCACGACGGGTGAAGGGCTCGCCTGCTGGTGGGCCGACAACTGGACCACCGTGGGCGGGGCGATCGCGAAAAGCCCGGACGCGGGGTCGCGCGCGATCAACGGCTTCCATTTCGTGCCCGGCTGGCTCCTGCTCCATCCCGGCCCGCAGGATCAGAAAGCCACGCTGCGCTTCACGGCACCCTCAAACGGATCGGTTCTTCTCAGC
Source organism: uncultured Planctomycetota bacterium (assembly GCA_963700575.1). Taxonomy (GTDB): domain Bacteria; phylum Planctomycetota; class Planctomycetia; order Pirellulales; family Pirellulaceae; genus JAJRVM01. The sequence continues at coordinate 171,611 of CAVOYC010000017.1, forward strand.
GCGCACTTTGCCGGGACCCACTCCGTCACCTCGACGGATGTCCGCCTCCTGCATGGTGAGAGCGAGCTGTTCACCGCCGACATCCGGGGCTTGGCTGACTGGGATCACTCCGAGCGTACGCCCCAGGCGGCTGCGTCCTGCGCTCGGGTGGTTGCGCTCGAGGAGGGCGATACCGTAGACGTCCTTGTCGGGTTCGGAGGCGACGCCCACACCTGCGACTACACGGCGGTCCGGCTGACCCTCACCCCGCTCGAACAGGACCTGCAACGCGTGACGGGCGCCGTCCACTCTTTCACAGGTCCTCTCGAAGGATGCCGGGTCAGCACCACGCTTGCGGGTCAGGAGCTCGCTGTGCAGACCGGCCCGACGGGCGCCTTTTCGTTGCTGCTGCCGGAAGGGAAGCACGTGCTGCGCGTGGCCAAGGCACAATACGAGCCCTGGCAGGGCGAAGTGCCGGTCCCACACACCGGGGCCGTCCTCCCGCCTATCGCGTTGCCCATGACGTTGGACCACTCGTATACCTTCGCGCCCCCGCACCGGCTGACGTTGTCGTGGCCTGGAGCAAGTGCCAAGACGCTTCTCGATGTCCACGCCGGCCACGTCCGCGTCTCCTGGACCTACCATGACATGACGGAGGTCGCCCTCGGCGCGCCTCCCATTCCGCTGGCGGACCATTTTGTGGACATTCTCACTTCGCTCGACGGCGCGCCTTTCGCCGAGCACCATTGGGGACGGTCTCAGCAAGGCCTGCCGATCGTCCTTGACCGCTACGAGACAGACGGCGTGGCGTTGCGCTTCGAGTACATCGGCGGACGCGACGGCATGATCGCGCGGGTTGTCGCTGAAAACGGTACCGCCTGTCTGCACACTATCGCGGTACGCTGCCTCGACGCGGCGGGCGGCCAAGCCTTGGACTGGACCTGCCCCGACGCGCGCGGCGACGCCTTGACCTGCCCCAGCCGTGGACGATTACGGTTTCTCACCGTCGGCGCGCCTCACCACCTGCGCGACGCGGACATGGCGGCGCTGTTGTGGCAACTGGAGCCGGGCGAGACGCGCGAGGGCTGGCTGGTGCGGCCTGCCAATGCCGGGGTGGACGCCCTGCCCGAGTACCGGCGGCGCGACTGGTCCGCGGCGTTTGACGAAGCCGTCGCACGCTGGGACGCGCTGCTCGGCCAGGCGATGCGCATCGAACTGCCCGACGCCAAGATGCAGCAGGCCTTCTATGCGTGCCTGGCCGACCTGCTCACCATGCAGGAAAGAGCCGCCAACGGCCAGCTTACCCAGACCACCGGCAGCGAAGTCTACCGCTTCTCGAATGCGGGCGATTGCGCGGGCGGGGTCGTGGGGCTGGCACGGGCGGGACTGCTCGACAAGGCCGTCGAAGTCTTCGATACGCAATTCCACCTCGCCCAGGACAACGGCAACTGGGCCGGCGGCTATTTCGCGGACTTCGTCGCCTTTTCGGGTCTCAAGGCCTGGGTCGCTACGGTCTTCTACCAGCTTAACCATGACAAGGACTTCCTCGCGGATCTCTACCCTTACATGCTTAACGGCGCGCGGTGGCACGCCACACGTCGCGAGCAACAGCGCCGCAGGGGCCCCGATGGACGTCCCATCCGCGGCTACGGGCTGATCCAGCCCACCATGCATGACTGCGGCATGAACGACGCCACTGGCGCGGGCGTCTTCATTCCGCATAACACCTGGGCGGTGTACGCCGACAAGGTCGCCCTCGAAGTCGCGCGCCTGCTCGGGAAAGAGCAGGACATCGTCGAGCTCGAAGCCATCTATCGGGCGGGACGCGAGGACTTGCTCGCCGCGATCGACCGGGGCGCCATCGAGGAGGACGGCCGCCGCTGGATCCCCAGTTCCCCCAACGACCCTTCCGGCAGTTTCTGGGGCGCCCTCAATACCGTCCACCCCTGCGGCTTGCTTGCCCTCGACGACCCGCTCGTCGAGGGAACCATCGCCAAGATGGAGTCCTTCCAGAGCGAAGGGGGCCTGACCCGGTTCACCGGCTGGCAGAAGGAGGGCCTGTGGATCGCGGTCGTGCTCGACAACGTCGGCATGGTCTATCTCGCGCGCGGCGAGGCCGACAAGTTCGCCAGGCAACTCTACGCCGCAGTCAACCATGCCTCCCTGCTCGATACCTGGCCCGAGGAGCGTCATCAGCGCCCGGGAACCACCACGGTGACCGGCGACCGGCAGCATATCTGGACCTCGGGCGCGCTGGTCACGGCCTTGCGCGCTGCCCTCGTGCTCGAACGCGACGACGCTCTATGCATCGGCATGGGCATGCCGCGGCAGTGGCTTGCCTCGGGAAGAGCTGTCCGCGTTGCCGGCGCGCCCACCGCCTTCGGGCGGACGTCGTTCGAACTGCGTTACGACCGGGAAGCGCACGCCATCAAAGGATCGGTGGCCGTCCCCGAGATTTGTGACGCGAGCCAACTGCGGGTCTACCTCCGCATGCCCGAGAGGATGACGCCCCGCGCCGCCGATCTGCCCGCCGGCCTGCGCATTGACCAGGAGCAATCCATCGCGGCCGGCGCACCGCCGTGTCCGGTGTTGGTCTTCGAGCGGCCCCGCGGCAGTCTGCGCTTCAGCGTCCCTATCGAGGAGAAGCCATGAAGCGAGACCGCGGGGGGTCGTCTTCTCTCTCCTCAGCGCACGACGCGGACTTCCACGAAAACGATCTGGCGGCGATTATGGCCGCGCTTCCCAAGATCATCCCCTCCCAAGAGGAATTGGAGAGAGAGGCCAAGGAGAAAGAGGAGGCCGAACTCAAAAAGAAGCTGGAAGCCGAGAAGCAGGAAGCTGCCAAGAAGGAAAACGAGTAACGTTGTGGCCGTCCGTCTTGCTCCGGGCAAGCCGTGTCGGCGAGAACGAGCAGTGGCTTACGTGAAGCTCGGGACACCGCGAAATCGCTAACGCGATCCACCTCCTTGTTTTCATGGTGGCCCGTAATGTACAAAAACTCAACCCAATGTCAAACCGGCTGCTGATAGGCGTTTATTCAGAATTGGGCTTTGGCATTCCGGCCGCCTCTCCGCACGAAGCCCGACCGATCATCGGTTCCCGAATTCGGGGAAACCCGATGACGCGCGTGCGGCGACCGTTCACGCCGCGCGGCGACCGAAAAATTGGTTGTCTAACTTAGCAGCGCAGGACATAGACGGCGGCGGTCCAATGCACAGAAGTCGGGGACCGTCAAACGGGCCGTCATTTGTCTGGTCGCCGTCACTGGCTGGATCTTGCGGCGGGCCGAAAGCCACGGACCGGTTGATCGATTGGCTGCTTGGCCTACGGAGTGCCGATGCTCTGCGCTGACGCAGGAGCAAGCGTTTCTTGATCAGCTCGCGCGGGCCTGGGAATGTGGCATCGAGACCCACATGGAACTGATGACGCACGGGGGACTTTTCGACTTCGACGCGAAATAGTAATGCTGCGGATGTGGAGGCAGGGATCGGTAGCGAGAGGGACTGCTTCGCTCCCTGCCCTGTCGCGAGGGGGCTGCTGGGTCCGGTCCAAAAATCTGCCAGTCTTGATCCCCGCCGTGATATGCGGCGTGAGGGGTCCGGCACATCAGTCGAACCAGCAACCAGACCTGTGCCTGGCGAAGTGGGCCAGCGAGATGACATGCAGCACAGCGGCGCGAATAGGCCTGCTCCAGCACTTTGGAAGAGGGATTCGTGGTCACATTCAACTGAACAACCTTGCGCCGACAGGTCTATTTCCGTGCTCCCTCCGGCAAACGAACGATCACCGAATCGCTCGGCGCAGAAGACGTAACGCGGTGAGTCCCGTCGGCGTTGAACGTCACACTGACTGCGTACGGCCAGACTACTTCGTCGCCAACACCGTAATCGTAGACGTTAAACCAGCTTTGGTCGGAAAACTCGGCGGCCAATTTATCGGCCTTGGCACCGGGATGCGTGCCGCGGTCGATCATGACGCCGCGGCCGCTTCGGACTTCATTGATTCGGTATTCCACACTGCCCTCGGCGTTGACCAGCCGGGCGCCGTCGTAATACCCGTAACCTTGGAGTGTAAACGGCGTGGCGCTCTGGACGAGGAAATCTTCCACGCCGGTAACCTGGCCCACGCCGATTTTCGAATCCGCGGCCAGTTCGAGCTGTACTTCGTCACCTACCCGGCGTGCATTGACAACCTTGTGGGCAACGCGCCGCCCTGGGCTGGTAATGAACACATGGGCGCCGGCCAGGTTCTCCAAGGAACGCGGGGCGGGCGAGACGGTGACGGCCTCGGCCTGCCGGTCGACCTTGACGATGCGGCCGCGAAATTCGGGGCTTTCGAGCGTGATCCCGAAATCGCCTTTTTCGAGAAGGGTACCGCCCACCAACGACATGGTCACCGGTTTCCCTTCCTTTTCGGCATAGAGGCCAAAGCGACCGGCAAAGCGGAAGTCTCCCTCGGCCGTGTGCTCGACGGTCGGATCCGTGGCGCAAAAGATGGTGTCGATTCGATCCGGCAGTTGGAGCCGGCAGGCCGCGGCACCCAGCCCCGGCTCGTCCTGTCCGGACAATACCAGCTTCCGCGCTTCCCGGATGATCGGTTGCTCCAGATACGGCTCGATGAGGCTGAGCACCTGGGTGCGCGTCGGCGCCTCGTGGCTGTTGTGCATCATGACCCACTTCATCTCGTACGGCTTACCTCCGGCGGGCGAGGTGCCGTCGGCGATGTTCACTTCGACGGGTGGACGCCCGGCGCCGCTGGTGGCGTCCACCACGGTGAGTCGCAGATGGAGTTCGTCGTCGGTCTTGAGCTTCCAATCGATCGACCAGGGCCCTGTCGGCCACGCCGCGCTGGACATTGTAAAGATGCGGAAAGACGAAGTTCAGTCCGCGCCAACCATAAGTGGGATGGAGCGTGCATCCGTTGGCTTTGAGCCAGTCGGTATCGCCGTAGGGCACGTCAGGCCCGGCGAGCGTGCCCGTGTCTTGTCTGGTCAACTCGATACCGCTGGTCGAGACGTCACCCTCCTGTCCGTGGAAGGCCCACCAATGGTCCTCGCCGCCGGAGACGCGATAGAAGTCGACGCAGTAGAACTGCTCGGGCGACACGTCGACCAGGGCCAACATACGGCGCTGCCAGTAGTCGGCCGCCGGATCGGTGCGTGTGCCGTCGCCGCGGAACCCCGTGTTTGGCTCGGCCCGGACCTCCGCCACGTGCGCCGCGCCGGAATCGACGAGAAACTGGGCCTTGGCGATTTGGTCCACGTAAGGAAACTGCCGGGCCAGGTGGTGGCTCGACCAGGAGTGTTCCCAATAACCCCAGTTGCGAGGATATCCCATGTGGGACAGGAGCACGCCCTTGTGTCCCTGTAGGCCGATATCCATCAGGTCGTCCTGCACGTGGCTTCGCGCCCGGCCGTACCTGAGCCAGAGCGCTCGTTTCTCGTCGCCTCGGCCGCCGCGTAGAATTGCGATGCCGTAGCCGTCGTGAAGCGAGCTGGCGTCGTTCCAGTCGTCGGGCCATTTCGCGGCCTCGGCTTCGATTTCCTCTCGCGTGAAAGGAAAGTTGCGCGATGGTTGCCACGACGAGTTGGCCAGGGCCCAGGCAAATTTGGGATCGCGAAAGAGCCGATATGCGTGCTCAAAGGCCTCGGCATCGGCGCTGTGCCAGGTGATCTTGGGGAGCTTCGAATAGACGGGAAAACTGCCGCTGTCGCCAATGACGGGATACGACCGGTCGATGAGCACCGTATCCATGCAGAAGTCAAACACGTTACGGTAACGTCGCGACTTGCTCAACGAAGGGTATCGATCCTCGGGGTAGACTTCCGGTCGAAGCCGGCGCAGATGCTCGATCGATTCCACGATGGGCCCCAGAGCGACGACGTGCATGCCGTTATAACCGCCGGTTGATTCATAGGGTGCCCCGTCACGAAAGTAGGTGTTGGGGACGAAGACCCGCATCTTGCCGGCACCGTGGTAGAGCCAGTCCATGAACTCATCACCGCGCCGGTAGTTGAGCATCTCGGCCATCCGCGCCAGACCGCGCTGGTGGTATGGGTCGTTCGACGCGGTGGCCAGATCCATCGAGCCCTGCATCCAAACGGCAAAGAGGTTCTCTTCGATGAACCGCCTCACGTCCTCATGGGTGTTTACGGAAAAACCTTTGCCCTGAAGAAAGGGAATGATCTCGGGGTCCTTGTCGATGTCAGGAAAAACCTTGTCATACGCTTCCGCGTGACGCCATTGGTATCCCGGCAGGTCTATGGGGTAGACGGTGAAACCCGAGCGGGCAAGGCATGGCCCCTCGCTGAACGGCGCCGGGCCGAGCCGGTCCACTTGTGTGCGGCTGTTACGGTGCCGATGCTGCGTCATGGTTGCCAGGTAGGCCCACTCCACGGCCAATCGCGAAAACGCCACTAGCGATTTGTGAAGATAACGGACGTCGCCCGTGGCCACGTAGGCATCTGCACAGTCGGGAGCGACCTGAAGCATCTGGTGGCAATAGGCCTGGGATATCTCGGCGATGAACCCGTAGCGTTTGCCTTCGTGCAGGCACGCGCCGCCGAATCCGTCGTCCGGGAAGTCGCCGCCGGTCATGTCGCCGTTGGCAAAGTCGTTGGACGGGTAGAGTTCATGGCCCACGGGACACTCGATTTTCCATCGGTAGGGAAGCGATGTATCCTTCCCCCAGGGGTAGTAGGCCCGCGTCCTGTAAATCTCCGTCCCGTGTGTCGGGCAGCCGTGTGTTACGTTGACCCAATGCCAGCGGGGAATCGTGCTGTCTGGCTGCATGGCCCAGATCTGATCGTCCGAATGTGCAATCCAACTGGCGCCGCGGCCCGTACCGGCTCCTTTCGCAGCGTCCAACTCCGCCTGCGTGGTGACGGTGCGGCCCTGCTTCAACTCGGGCAAGGTCTCGCCCAACGGCCAGCGGCGCGGCAACTGCGTGCTCTTGAGTTTACGAAACTCCCTAAGATCGTCGAACGACCAGATCGTGATCGGCACCACCACGTCGCCCTGCGGGGTGGGCCAGCGTGATCTTGGCTTGCTCCGCCGGTTTCAACGTGCGGAAGTAGTAGCGTCGCTGTTCCGATTTGGCGGGAAGGGGCGTGCGGTCGAACAGAGTTACGCTGTCGGGTGGAGAAACGGTCACCTCGATCTTCGGCACATCGATCGGCGCGGACAACACGATCATGAAGAGCCGATCCACGCCCAGGATATCAGGCGCGTACACCAACCGTTTGTCAGGCTCGGCATCTTGACAAGAACCTCGCGCCGCCGGAAAGAAGCACGCGAACAGGATGACGAATATAACAAGTGTTCCGCGTGACATGGTTCGTACCTTCCTCAAGAAGAATTGACGAATCGGCTGTTCTGAATCAGCAAACGCGATCCGGGTTGCCGTTCTTACAACCTTCAGCTTGCCGTCACTGATCCTGTATGACAAAACTGGCGTCTTCATGCTGCGCTGCACTATAGACGCCAATGGGACAGAGCACCTTGCTGTCCTCATCGCATCGAATGATGGCTTTCCACAGAGCTTCGAGATCTGCCTTCTCTTGGTCGGTCTCTGGCGTCATCGTGATCCGTTGTGAGCTTTCAATTGAGATCTTCATCTAACCACTCCTTTCAGTGATCTTCTGCCGAGATTGTCGATTGTAGAATACCTCCCACGTAAGCCGTTAAACAGTGTAAACAGGCCTCCACGATGTTGGATTTCGACCGGCTGATACTCGTCAAGCGTGCGGACGCGGGGCAGAAGACGCCACGTCCGCAAGTCCCCGGCGAAGCGGGCAACTTCGTGGGCAACGACACTATCGGGTTCCTTAACGGCTTGCCGATCAATTTCCAGGGCAATGGCTACCTGCGCGAGATCGCTTTCGACAACAAAATCGCCGTACTCTCGCCCGTTCGCCCCGAGGGACAGCTCACGACGCTCTATCGTCCGGAAAAGCCCGTGTTTGTGGGCGATCTGAAGTTGCACTTCGACGGGAACCGGTTGTTGTTCTCCTCGGTCGGCATTAGGCGGAAGGGGCCGTGCAGCGGATCCCCGGGCGCGGCAAAACCGTCGAAGCGGTCATGGTCGATCAGCTGGTCGATGCCTCCTGGCCGAAGTTTCTCCACCCCTTTCCGCTCAGTGAAAAGTACTTTCTGGCCGCCGGCCGACTCGACCCGCAGTTGCCTTGAGGTATTTACCTGGTCGATGCGTTTGACGAGTTGGACAGAGCCACCTTGACGCGGACGCCCCGAATTCACTGGGCTCCACTTCCCATGTCAGCGCGGGTTATTCCAGAGTGTCAAGCTCGGCACGATGTGTCTCGGCGGCGAGCCACACGGAAACGACGGTCACCGCAGCCAGCACCATTAAGTAGACGGCAACGGGCCACGGCTGGCCGCCGCTCCATTGCAGAAGCGCTGCGGCGATCAAGGGCGCAAGACCACCAGCCAGGGGCGAAGCGAGTTGGTATCCAATCGATGCGCCGGAATAGCGAACCTCGGTGCCAAATAGCTCGGAAAAGAAAGCCGCCTGCGGCGCGTACATGGCCGCGTGCACGATCAGTGCGATCGTGATCGCCAGCCAGATCACCGGCGTGCTACCCGTGTCGATCATGCTGAAAAACGGCAGCGCGAACACGGCGAGCGCCACGGCCCCCCCAAGGTACACCGGGCGACGGCCGGTGTAGTCGGACAAGATCCCAAACAGGGGAATGAAGAAGAATTGCACGGCAGACGCGACCAGGACGCCGTTGAGGATCGTCGTTTTTGCCAGGCCCAATTCCACCGTCGCGTAAGCGAGCACGAAAACCGTGAAGATGTAGAAACACCCGTTCTCGGCAAACCGCGCGCCGATCGCCAGGATTACGTTCCGCGGGTAGCGGCGGATAACGTCAAAGAGCGGTACGCGCACCGGCGTGTTCCGGTCTTGAAGTTGCGCGAACAAGGGGCTTTCCAACACGCGCAGACGAATGAACATCCCGACGCCCAACAGCGCGATCCCCAGCAGAAACGGCACGCGCCAACCCCAACGCAGAAACGCCTCCTCGGGCAGCTGAGAACACAGATTGAACACCGCCGTGGCCAGCAGTAGTCCTGCCGGCACGCCGGCTTGCACCCAGCTGGCGTAAAGGCCGCGGCGTCCACGGTGTCCGTGTTCTACCGCCATGAGCACGGCGCCGCCCCACTCACCGCCCACGCCGAACCCCTGGACGATTCGAAGCACCACAAGCAGTACGGGTGCGGCCACGCCGATTTGCGAGTACGTGGGAAGGACGCCGATCAGAAATGTGGCCAACCCCATCATCATCAGCGTAATCACCAGCATCGACTTGCGGCCCCACCGGTCGCCGAAATGCCCGAACACAATGCCACCCACCGGACGGGCGAAGAAACCTACTGAGTACGTTGCCAGAGCCGCCATCCTTCCAGCCAGCGGATCGAATGTGGGAAAGAACAGCTGGCTGAACACCAGTGCGGCTGCCGTTCCGTAGAGAAAGAAATCGTACCACTCGATCGTCGTGCCAATAAAGCTGGCCACGACGACCTGCGTCACGGACGGAGAAGGCAATTTGGATGCTGCCATGGATGCACTCATAGATGTCGGTTCAGGTTCCGTAGATCGCCTTAAGCAACTGCACGACCTTCTCATCGCGCCACTGGGCGATCTCTTGAGGGGGTCGGTCACCGGCCTCTTCCTGCACTCCGGATACGAGTGCGTCAGTGGTCCCTCCCGGCAGGGAAGTCCAGGACGCCATGTCAGTCCAGACATCGTCCCAGGCACTCCCGATGTGGTCGATGAAGTGCTTGATCCCGCCGGGGCCGCCGCCCAGGTGGAAGATCATGTGGGGCCCGAGCAGCGCCCAACGGATGCCTGGCCCCGCGGCGAGGGCCTTGTCCACGTCCGCGACGCTCGCCACACCTTTGAGGACCAAGTCGATCGCCTCGCGCCACACGGCCGCCTGAAGGCGGTTGGCCACATGCCCGGGGACCTCCTTCCGCAGCACGACCGGGACCTTGCCGAGCGACTCGAAAAACGCCTTGGTCGCGGTCAGCGTTTCTGGATCCGTCCGCGCGCCGGGCACCAGTTCGACCAGCGGAATCAGGTGCGGCGGGTTAAACGGATGCGCGATCAGACTGCGCTCGGGATGCTCCATCACGGTCTGCAGCTCCGAAATCAACAGACCCGAGGAGCTGCTGGCGACGATCGCCTGTGGCTCGGACACCCGGTCGATCTGCCGGAAGACCTCTTTCTTGATGTCGTATCGTTCGGTGACCGATTCCTGGATCAGCCCGGCGCCCTCGACGGCTTCCGACAGATGGGCGGTCATCGTGACCCCATCGACCGCGCGGTCGTGGGCTTCCGGATCAAGTAAGCCGTAATCACGGAGAAAGGCAAGGTAAGCCAGTGTTCTCTCATGCCCGGCCTGCCTCGCGGACGCATCGGCGTCATAAAGACTGACCGCCAAGCCCTTAGACGCATAGAACGCCGCCCACCCCGCGCCGATCAGCCCGCACCCTGCAATACCGATCTTCCCCGCCATGGTATCCATCTGCATTCGCCTTTATCGAACGGTCCAGCCGCCGTCGACCGTGATGGCCTGGCCGGTGATGTTGCGTGCGCAGTCGCCGACCAGGAAGGCGACAATCCCGTATAACTCTTCCATGGAGATGAAGGCGCCCTTGGGCATCGGCTTGAGCATAATCTCTCGGACCACTTCAGCTTCGCTGATGCCGTGCTCCTTCGCCTGGTTAGCGATCTGCTTCTCCACCAGAGGTGTCCGCACGTACGAGGGGCAGATCGTGTTGATCGTGATGTCCATCTCGGCCGTTTCCAGAGCGATGACCTTGGAGAAGCCCAGCAGCCCGTGCTTGGCGGACACGTACGCGCTCTTGAAAGGAGAGGCCACCAGCGAGTGGATCGACCCGATGTTCACGATCCGCCCAGACCCGTGATGCTTCATGCCCGGCAGGAGCGCCCGGGTCATCATGCAAGCGCCGTTGAGTATAACGCGTACGAGCAGGTCCCACTTGTCCTGAGGGAAGTCCTCCAGGTTCGCCACATACTGCAACCCCGCGTTGTTGATCAGCGCGTCCACGCGTCGTCTGGCCAGCGTATCCAGGAGACGCCGGATGTCATCCGAACTGGTCACGTCCAACTGCAGTGCGTTGGCCTTCCCACCGTTGTCGAGGATGCCTCGAGCCACCTCGTTGGCGGAATGCCCATCCATGTCCGTCACGATCACGTGCCAGCCATCGCAGGCCGCGTGCTCCGCCAGACCTTGACCGATTCCGCTGCCCGCCCCCGTAATCAACATCGTCCGTTCCTGCATCGCTCTAGCTTCTCCTGCTGTGGTTGGAAGATGGCTGCTGTGCGGCTACGAGGTCCGTTTCTCGTAATCCGCGCGAAGCGTGCGGCGCAGGACCTTGTTCGACGCCGTACGCGGCAGGGCCTGGGTGATGACGACGTCGTGGACCTTGAACAGCGGATTGAGTTTTGTCCGGATGGCCTGCTGCATCGCGGACAGCAGATCGGCCGCGTTCAGTTCAATTTCGCCGGTGGGCACGACGTACACGACCAGCATGACCGGCCCGCCTCCCGGTGGAGAGACGGCGATCGCGGCTGTCTCGCGAACTCCCTCGACACTCCCCACAACCTCCTCGATCTGAAGGGAGCTGACCTTGATGCCCCCGAGATTCATGGAATCATCCGCCCGCCCGTGCGCGCGGAAGTAACCGTTGGCGTAGCGCTGCATCTGGTCGCCGTGCCGGCGCAGCAACTGGCCCTGGCCGCCCGGCGGCGTGTTGGCGTAGTACACCTCGTGGTGATCGCCGTTGAGCAGTTCCAAGCTCAATCCCATCGACGGCGGAATCAGGAAAACCTCGCCACGATCAGCGGGCTGACCCTCCTCGTCTAAAATCACCAAGTCGGACCCGAGGGCCGGAGTGGAGAACGTGGACGGGGCGGCAGGCTGGACCACCGTGCCGGTGATGTACGCGCCGCCGATCTCTGTCCCGCCACAATATTCGATGACCGGCTTATACAACGCCCGGGACATGAGGAAAAACATGTCCTGGGGATTGGAACATTCGCCGGTGGAGCTGAAGGCGCGGATGCCTGACCAGTCCAGCCCGTCCAGACAGCCTGTACTGCGCCATGCCGAAACCAGACTGGGGACCAGGCCGAGCAACGTCACCCCGGCGTCTTGAACGAATTGCCCGAAGTCGCGCGTCGTCGGCGCCCCGTAATACAGCGCCATGGTGGCCTTGTTCATCAGGGCCGCGTATACCAGCCACGGCCCCATCATCCAACCCATGTTGGACGGCCAGCAGAGGACATCGCCTGGATGAATATCCTGATGCAGGTGCGCATCGATGGCGGCCTTGATCGGCGTGGTCTGGTCCCACGCAATGGCCTTGGGCGAGCCGGTAGTGCCCGAGGAGAACAAGATCGTGCTGACATCGGTTGGATCGCGTGGCACTGTCTGAAGATCTGCCCGGTCGGAAAGGAAATCCCGCCACGCCAGGTCCCCCTCGCGCAGCTCGCAGTCGACTTCCTGGCCGCATGGCACAACGATCGCCGGCGGCGCGCCGGCGGCGCGCACCTTTTCGTACAAGGGCAGCCTTTTCCCACCGCGAAGCGCGAAATCCTGCGTGAAGATGCAACGAGGCTTGCCAATCCTGAGGCGAACCTCGATCTCCGCCGGAGCAAAGCTGTCGGCCACGGTCACCACGGGACAGCCGATCGCCACCGCGCCGAGATAGATCGCCACGGACTCCACCGTCATCGGCATATCCATGGCGACACGGTCGCCCGTTTTCGCGCCGAAGTCTAGCAGGCCGTTGGCCACGCGGGCAACCAAGGACCGCAACTCGGCGACCGGCATGCATCGAGTCGTCACGTCCTCAGAGTCGTAGATGACCGCAACCGAATCGTTGGACGCTTGAAAACAACTGTCCACGACGTTCAGCTTCGACCCGACGAGCCACCGCGGGTACTCGGGGCCGTCGGCCAGGTCGAAGCGATTGCAGGAAGGTCTGACGGAACTGCACGTCCAGTCGCTCGACCATCGTCGCCCAGAATTCTTGCGGCTGCGAAACGGACCAGGCGTGCAGGTCGCGGTAGTTTTCCTTGCCCACCTTTCGCATCAGCCAAGCGATGTTGCTGGACTCGGGATCTTCGGGAAACCACGCCGGCGCGGGTCCGTTGTCGGAGTCCCAGTCGGCGAAAATCATCCCGTGCAGATGCTCGTGAACCGCCAGCGGGTGTTCCGGCCTGAGCAGGTTGCCCGTAAGCCACTGCCACGCCTGGCTCGGCGTGATCGTCTGATCCAGCTCTCCGATCGCGGCGATGAAGGCCTCCGCCTGGTCTTGGGGCAGCCCGCAGCTGATCAATTCGGCAGCCTTCAACTCGAAAAGAGACCTCATGATTCGACTCCACACCAGCCGCTACGCCGTGCCATCGAAACGGATCTGCACGCCGATATGATAGGGAATGCCATGTGAGATCGCCACTCCACGGAATCGAGGCGTGGACATCACCTACCTGAGTGACATCCAAACCCGGGCGATGCTCCTTGAGGATGTTGCCCACGGATTGGCCGGATATTTGGTGACCGATGTTCGCCAGAGCTCCTTGGATCCAGTCGTATCCCCAGGTCGGATTTTCGTTGGAAAATCGCTGGGGCAAATCGACGGTAAATTGGCGGACTCGCGGCCTGCCGACGCTCTTACGCTTATGGCTGTAGTTTCACTTCTTGGCAACTAGCATTCGGTGCCAACACAAGATCGTCCCTACTCCGGGCACGCTCGGCGGCGAAGCACGCATTGCCGGCCACCGGATCCGAGCGCGCGACGTGGTGGCGGCGCGCGATCGCGGGGGATTAACACCTGATGAAATCGCCCGAACGTAGGGCTAACGCACCAGCTCCTGCCACGCGTCACGGAAGCACTGGAGTGTCTCCCAGGGCGCATCGATGGCCGTGTTACAGCTGGGGGCGAGCAGGGTAACCAATTTGCGCACGTAGGCAAACACGTCCTCCCGCATGCGCAGTTCGCGTGTCTCCAGCGCGCTGACGCCGCCGGTGGTGATGAACGTGAAAGGCTGATAACTCTCACGTTCGACAGACGGCCGCCGTCGTGAGGTCAATCCCAGCGTTCGTCAATGCAGCGTTCTCGGCCGAAGTCTCGTCTGCCGGCATCGAGACGGGGAAACCCGTCGCGCTCGTATACCACGTGGTGGATCTGCGGTGATAAACCTTCGATCGTACAGGGCGTCCGATGCGGGTTTCCTTCGTCGTCTACCTGCAGCACATCGTCGAGGTAGATCGTGGCTTCAAAAGGATCTGTGATGAACTGAACATGAACGTTCTTTGGCCGCGTCGCCCAGTACGCCACGGCTATCATACACAAGGCAATGACAACTCCCGCGACCGCAGCAATCAAGTGGCGCCGCCAGCCGGCCCGAGACAGGACCGTGTGGGGTGGCTCCAGCTCCTCCAACATCTCACCGGCATCGCGGAAGCGCGATTGAGCGTTGGGTTGGCAGGCACGCAGCGTTAGCCGGTTGAGAACGCCAAGAGTTGGGTTGTCCACAACCCTGTTCACGTCCGGGCCGGGACGAGGGAAGTTCCCTGCTGGCAATCCAGTCATCATTTCATATATCACCAGGCCCGCGGCGTAGACGTCGGCCCGGACGTCCATGTGCCTGTCGGACGGCATGTAGCCGGGAGTACCCACGCGAGACGCGTGGGGACTCGCTTCCGCCAACAACCCAAAATCGGCCAGTTTTAGCTCCCCGTCGACAAACAGGCAATTCGACGGCTTGACGTCTCGGTGAATCACGCCCGCTTCGTGGAGGTATGCCAACCCAGCCAAGAGCTGCTGGGCGCAGCATAGGCACTCGTCCGGCGATAGCGGACCGCGCTCCAGTCGACTCTGCAATGTGGCTGGTCGATATCCTGGGTTCGATGATCCCGGTCCACCCGAGGCGTCATCCGCCAAGTCCATGATGTAGAAAAGATGATCGCCCGTCTGGCCGACGTGATGCACGCTCAGCAGGTTGGGATGTTGACGACGCACGTTCTTCTCCAACCGGGTGATGGATGTGATCTCTCGCCTTGCAGGGTCAGCCGTCCCTGAGCGGTTCAGGGGAATCACCTTGACGGCTCGCAGCTGGCACGTGGTGCGGTTCCTGGCCAGCCACACGCGACCGAAACCGCCTTCTCCGATCGGCCGCATCACGTCAAAGTCCGACACCTGGGGAGGCAATGGACTCGTTTGCGAGGAGGAACCTGCAAGATCATCGCTCACGTCTTGACGACTCCCACTTGGAGGACATGGTCTTCTCGATTCGGGCACTCAGTGACCGCTCAAGCGCCGGCTCAGATCGCGAACGGAGGGCATCCTTAATCTGTTCCTGAAGTTGGCCGACTCGGCGGTACATCGTTCCAAGTTGGCTCAAACGTCTCAGCCCCCTCCTGCGAGCCCTGTATACGGAGTTGCGCGTGAGACCGGTGTACGCAGCGACCTTGGCACCCGGCAGTTCGTGGAAAGTACATAGTTCGAACGCCAAGTAAGCCTGGGGACTCATTTCTCCGCGAATCACGTCTAAGAGTGCCAGCAGGAGTGTGTGCTCAAAAGCAGTCTCCCACAGGGCATCCGGCTCGTCACCTCCATCCTCGGGCTCGTTCCACCGTACGTCGGACCTGCCGCCCTGCACCCGAATCCGCTGCGACGGTCGACGCCGGTGGCTGATAATCGTGTTGCGCACCACTGTCCCCAACCAGTCTCGGAAACGGCCGCGTCGGGAATCATAGTCGAAAAGATCCCTTTGCTCGAAAACCTTGAGCATCACATCTTGAACGATTTCCTCAGCCGTGTGATCGGAACAACCTCGACGCCGAGAAGAAGCATAGATGAGCATCCCGTAGCGTTGGAAGAACTCCTGCCAGGCGACGTTGTCTGAGCCATCGCGCAAGCGTTCCAGCAGTGTCACCGACGTCTTAGATGCCATGCCAGGTACTCCGCCAAGACGGTTTTTCGAACTCTGTGCGTCGTCGCGTCGTTTTATGGACCTGAGCTATAATATTTTACCGAAAACCGAGCAACGTCTCAATAACACGAGCCTGATCGCTGCCTGCAGTTGCGTATTATAGGATGGCAAGCGAATGTTGACGCCACATCTCTTGCCGGTAGAGGTTTTCCAGCGCGAGTGGCCCGAGGACTGCTTCGGACCCGTTTTGGGTGACGGTCGTGTTCGCGAGCCGTCCATCACAACCACCGGATTCGTGAGGTGCGATTCATGTCCCCTTCAAGAACATTCTTAGCGAGTTTGCTGCTGTCGTCAGTTATACTCGGCATCGCTGCTATCTCGGTTCGATCGTCGGAGAATCCACCGACGCAATTGTACGTTCGCACGATTCCGGCTGGTGCCCAAGTTCTTCTGAACGGCGAGCCGCTGGGTAACTCCAACGGGCTGTATCCCGTCGAACCCGGCGGCTGCAGGATCGTCATCGACTTGGATCAGTACGAACCGTACGAGCAGCAAATCACCATTCGCAACAGCCGCATCACGCGGATTGAATTGGAACTCAAGAAACCGCCTCAGCCGGCACAGCCGCCCTCGTCTGTAGCTGACGCGGACGACGCGCCGGCGGTTTCGGCAGCGGCGGCGGGAACTCGGCCGCGGAATTTCGTCCTGCTTGTGGTCGGTCAGGACCGAATGACCTTCGAAGGACAGGACACAACGTGGGAGGAACTGCCGAAGTTGCTTAACAAGGTTCCTACCCGCATGTATACCGTTTTGTGCCTGGCCAGCGCGTCAGACAGCGAAGTCTCGCCGAAACAGAAAGAGGACGCCAGGAGACACGCGCATTGGCTGGTTCAGGACCTCGGCTTCGAATACCTGAGCGTCGTCGGTGTCCATCCACTCGGGTCGAAGAAGGCTGGCTCCTGGCAGATAATACGAACATCACCGGATGGCGAGATCACGCTTCCTATGGCCGCGATGACCGCGGGCGCCGAATCCGGCAGCAATACTTCGTGCAACTGGTCGTCGCTAAGAAACGCATGACCTTCGAAGGGCAAGACACGACTTGGGAGGAGTTGCCGCAGTCACTCGAACAGGTGCCAAACCGCCAGCGGACCGCCCTGTGCCTCGCCATCGCGTCAGACGAAGTGACGCCCAAACAGAAGGACGAAGCCAGGGCACGAGCAGGCCGTCTGGCTCGGGAACATGGTTTCGAGTACCTGAGCCTTGTCGGAGCGCATCCACTCGGTTCAAAGAGTGGACCGTCGCAGACGATCCAGGATCCGACCCCCGACGAAAAGCGAGCACAACGGCAACTCCTCCTGCAAGTGGGTGAAGCAGATCTGAATTTCGAGGGCCGAATGTTCCAGACTTGGGACGAACTGGCCGCCGCGTTCGAACGGGTCGCTGGCCGCGAGCACGCGGAGATCCTGATCGTTGCACCACCGCGCTTGAAGCATGCGCGACTTGTTGACGTGATCGATCGGGCCAGCAAACTCGCCGATCGGATGGGCTTTCTCCCCTGTCGCGTGAGAGTGGCCGGTTCCACAAAAGAGGGCCGAGCAACGACCAATCCTCCTGCTTCCGCGAAATAAACGAGGCCTCTGTTCCGACGCGCGCAAAGCGGGAACGTGAGACTTAAGTGAGACTGCGCCAGAAGATCACGCAAGTTACGAGAACCCCCGTCGGCACAAAGAGGCGTAGCCGAAAGAAAGCGGCTGTTCGCGTATCATGTCACAAACGCCCGTCATCGAGATCGAGCAGCTCAGGAAGTTCTACCGGGGCAAGCACCGCGGCATCGATGGCTTGGACCTGGAGGTCTATCAGGGCGAGATCTTCGGGTTCTTAGGACCCAACGGTGCGGGGAAGACGACCTGTATCCGTATCCTGCTGGACCTGATCCGGGCCGACAGCGGCAACGCCCGCGTGTTCGGGCTGGACGTTCGCAAGCATTCGCAAGAGATCCGGAGGCGAACCGGCTACCTGCCCGGGGAGTTGGGGTTTTACGATAGCGTGCCGGCCCGGGAGATGGTCGACTACTTCGCCGGCTTGTGCGGATCGATACACCACGGGATAGTCAAGGAGCTCACCGATCGGCTTCAGATCGACCTTTCCCGGTTGATCCGCGAGTACTCAAAGGGGAACAAGCAGAAGCTGGGCATCCTGCTGGCCTTTCTGTTCGATCCCGAACTGGTGATCCTGGACGAGCCCTCCTCGGGGCTGGACCCGCTGCTGCAGAACCAGCTCTACGAGTTCATGGTCCAGCAGTCGCACCAGGGACGGACCGTGTTCATGTCGAGTCATGTGCTTTCGGAAGTCGAGCGGGTGTGCGACCGGGTGGGCATCATCCGAGAAGGGCGGATGGTGGCCGTGGAGCGGATCGAGGCGCTCAAGGCCAAGATGGGACAGGTCCTTACCGTGGACTTCGACCGGCAGCTCGACGCGAACGATTTCCGCGCGGAAGATTTCAAGATCCCCGGCGTGTCCAAGGTGCAGCTTGACCGCCACACGCTCTCGCTGCACGTGACGGGAAACCACGACGGCGTCCTGAAGGCCTTGTCCCGGTACAAGATCACCAAGCTGCTGGCAGAGGAGTATTCCCTGGACAATCTCTTCCTGGAGTACTACCAGAACGGCAATGAGAACGACAAATAGCCACTTGGCCGTGTTCCTCTGGACCTTCCGCCGCAAGTGGAAAGGGTTTGCAGTTTTCATCGCCGCTACGGCAGTGATGATCTTCGCACTGGTGCACATCTACCCGGAGATCTCGCAGCTCCAGAGCAAAGCCATCGCCGAGGCATTCGGCGGCGACATAGAGATCTCACTCACCCGGGATAGCGAGGCGAGCGGGGATTACACACTGAGTTGGAGCAAGTACGGCGAAGCAGACGGGTACGTGGTGGTGGAATCCGAAGCGGACCTTCCCCTGTCGCTGACAAAGGGCCTGGATGTATCCGGAGTGGATCTTCGGCTGCTGGCAACGTTCCTGCCCAGCGTGGGGAAGATATCCTTACATACCTTTGACGCCACGACCACGCAGATGAGTCGAACCGGCCTGGACGGGAAATACGGAGAGGAAAATGCCTTGGTCTACTTCGGCGTGCTGGCCTTCCGGGGCGAGGTGTCCCATGCGAGCATCGAGGGGGCCAGTCAGACCGTCAACACCAGGAACATCGTCGCCGAAGGGGCCTTGGACGAACTCACTGGAGCATCCGCTGATCAAGCCCTTCGTGGGAAGCGAGAAGCTGGACATCTATTCCATCAAGGGGTTTCTCTGCGTGGAGTTGTTCAACGGCCTGACGATCTACCTGATTATCTACTTCCTGATTCAGTACGCGGGGGCGTTCTGCTGCGAGATGGAAAATAAGACCATCGACGTCGTCCTCTCCACGCCCCTGAGCAGACGGGGGCTGTTTGTCAGCCGATACCTCTCCTGGGCGACCATGAACCTTATGTTCATCGCAAGCTGGATCGTCTTGATCTACCTGGGAGTTCTCTCCGTAGGCAGGCAGGCCGACGCGCCGCTTGCCGACGTGGCCCGGACCATGATCTCGTTCTTCCCTTTTGTCCAAGCCGTGCAGGGCTTCTGCATGTTGGCCTCGGTGGTCACAAACCAGTCGATGAAGGCGTACGGGATGTCCTTCGGACTCTACTTCGGGATGGGTATCCTCGAGATCCTGGGCACTCTGAGCGAGCGGTTTAGCTTCCTGAAGTACGCTTCCATCACCTACTACTGGGACTACGACATCATCTTCATAGACGGTGTCGTTCCGTGGGGTCATATCATATTACTGAGCGTCGCGGCCATCGTTTTGTTCCTTGCCGGGCTATGGGTCTTCGAGAGAAAGGACCTGGCCTCGTGAGCCCTCCAGCTTGATCCCGTAGGGTCGGAAGACTCAAGCGAGCTTTTGACCGTACTGCCGCGGAGACCAGGAGGAAATGGGGGGTAGTACATATTTCACGGTGAAATGGAGAGAATGGATAATAGACTCACACTGGCATGTACGGCCGACTTTCCGCCCTGCAACTCGACGACGACACGTACCTGTTGCCTCTGAATATCCGGCACGGTTTGAACGTTGACGATTCGCGGCGCATTGCAGAGGCATAGTTCGTCCGAGTCGTAAATCCCGGGCAGGTAGAGCTTCTTCTCAAAGTCGAATCCTTTGGGCATCCCGTCGGGCAGCACCGACCGGTCGGCACCCACACGGATCAACAATTCGTTTTCGCCTTCCGCGCGAAGTGCATTCCGCACATCGAGCCAAGCCGGCGTGAAACACGGAAGATGCTCTCCCACACCCTCACCGTTCAACCAGACCTTCGTACCGTACTTCGCCTTATGCACCTTAAGCATCGCCATTTCGGGCAACGGACCGGGCACAGCAAAAGTGCGACGATACCAGAATGCCCGCCGTCGCTCGCTCTTGCGGCCGACGTCCTCGAATGGTGGTCCGGCCATATCGATCAAGCCCGGCACGGGCACGTGGCGAACGAAATGGGCAGGAATCGTGTCCATCTCTCCCTCGGCCACTTCCCATTGGCCGTTGAGCGGAAATGACCTGGCCGGCGGATTCGGCGGCCTGCAACGTGCAAGCGGCGAGCCACCATGATAGATGGAGTAGGATAAGTCTCATATTGCTGCCGTGTTATCTGTGAGTGGTGTGCCATGCCAACTCATCTGAGTCATCCGTCAATCCGGCTGACGGCGCCAAGCATCCTAGCACAGCAGCCTCCGTCCGTGGGGGATTCGTCCTTTCCTGTGCCGCGTGGGAACTGCGCTGTGGACTGTAGGTTTCACGCGTTTGCGACAAATTCCGGCTCGATCTCCAGAACAACATCGTCCAGAACAACATCTTTCTCGGCAACACCATGGGAGTCGAAAAGTACCCCTCCGACTCCTAATTGCAGAGCTATGGCATTAGATACGGTCCCCGAAAAGTGAGAAGAGAAGAGCAGAACAGCCAAATGATGAGTCGTTGACGGAGACGCGAGTCCGTTTGTCAGGGCTGGGTGAAAAGTGCGGCAGACCAAGTCGGTCGAAATGTCCAGCCAACGGTTGCCACAACCTGGTTCAATAACTCCGCCTGGAGTTCGGCTGAGTATTTTGACCGCACGGGGTCCAGGTGGCACTTACGCAAAGCTCTCGATTCGCGATCGACCGTTCAATTGAAGTTGATGCAACGTTTCCTGGACAATCTGGAGGCTGTTGATGCCATCCAGCAACAGCAGGTCGATATAGCTCTCCCTCGTGCCAAAAGCGCCGCCCAACGTTCGGCCACTCCACTCCTTCTCGAGGGAGTCACTCAACGCATCTTCGATCTTGCCGCGGGCCTCGCTTTGACCACCTTCGGGCAGCACGGACGAGTCCATCGCAACGTAGGCTAACTCAGCACCGGTACCTTCGAATGGATCTTCGGGAAGTGTCCCATCATGCTTTAGAAATTCGCAAATAATATGCGGGATGCTGGTTGTTCCAACAAGTGTATCCCCGCGGCGCGAGGTCGTTTGTTTGGAGACTTCGTAAACCGAGTAGGATCTTAATGGCGGAAGTTTGTCCCATTTATGATAATCGCATACCTGCTGAATGAAATCAGGCAATTCGGCAAGGCTCCTGTTCTTTGCATGCGGAGCGATTGGCTCAATGCTAATATTGCCCAGCCAGGTTTGCGTGCCGAATTCCCCCAAAACCTCATCTAGCAAGAGAAAGAGAATCTGATAATGGTGCTCTTGGGGCACTCGCTCCAGCGCCGGGTGCCACGCCACGATGTCAATGGTCTGTGACTGGTCATCCACGGAAGTCTTCAGTATCAGCGTCTCAACATCGACCTGCTCTTGCTCGCCAAGAGCGATCGCAATGTCGTTCAACTTCTCGGCAGGAGTCGGCTGCCGCGATCCATAAAACGTCCAATTAGGGATCGCCACGCTACGGCTGTGCCAATACTCGGCCAGCAATTGTTTCGCCACCTGCCCTTCGCCGGTCACCGTAAACGAGTGACCGCCGTTTTCCCCCGGGCCGAAAACCCAACTGAGATGGGGAAGGGTATTCTGCATGAAGTCGCCAGCTTCCTTCGTGAGGTCTTGGCAGCGCCCGGCTTCGATCATTTCAAAAAACCGGTCCGCGACACCCGGGTACCAATCCCAAAACGCGGAAACTCGGTCCTTGAAGGTCGCCTCGCACGATCTCTTGCCAAATCCAAATACCGAAAGCAAGCCCGCGGATGCAGGTTGCGTTAACATGCGTTTTTGTCCCATAGTGGCACAATATCCCCGGCAGATCGCACGAACAGTAAACGTAACGCGCAGCGTACTCCCGCAGCACCTCATCGGAAGCATAGCCCGCGTTAAGTCAATGGGAGGCCAAATTTCGGCCGAAAGGCCCGATAGAAGGCGCTCAGCGACCGTCACAATTTGACTCCTCGCCAGCTTCCTGCCAGGTGTCACGACAATCGTTCCGTTCCCAGGGCCACGCCGCCACTTCTGGCAGGGCGGCACAACTGGGATAGGAGATTCGTCGTGCTTCCAAACCGTCGAATCTTCGATCGCTGGCGAGGCCAACCTGTCCCGTGCAGATCGCCACATGACGGGCGAGAAGATTTCAGAAAGCTCGCAGTGACAAAATCACTTCGCATACCGCCACCTGCAGCGTGACGTGTGGTTGCTGTAACCTCGCGGGACGGAGTCTGACTATTCTGCGTCTGTTGCCGCAACTTGTGGCATGGCACCTTGGTCTTCTCCAGCCCTCATCCACAACTTTCGGCTATATCGTGTTCGTAGCTCGGGAGGTAATATTATTGAATGGATCTGCTTGGCGCTTGTTACAGTCCCTGCCAGGCAGACGACATGGCGGCCAAATTGCAGGAAGATCCGACCGTTCTGAAGAGCACTGTAGCATTGCTGGAGTCCGACTATGCTGTCCTTCTGTACCCTGTTATGTCTCACCGCGCAGACCGCCACTTTGGCGCCTGCCAACGATCAGTGCGTAGTCAACGTCCGCTGGCCTTCGGCGGACCGCGAAACGCTGGTGATCGAAGGAGAGACCTATGTTCTGCACCTCGGCGTGAAACGCCCCGGGTTGGAAGGCTTTTCGGTCAGCGGCAGGCCAGCGTTGACCGACCGCTTGGTGCCGATCGTCAACGGCACGCCCGTGGTGGGGCCGGGGCGCGTGAATATCTATAACTTTGGCACGCAGATGTACGAGATTCACCTGCGCGATCTGCAGCATCCCGGCTTTCCCGATCGAGATATCGAACTAGCCATTTTCGCGTATGCCAAGCGCGTCTTCGTCAACATCAATGTGGTGGCTGATCCGTGGCCCGGCGCGACGGTGGGCTGGCGGGGCGATTTCGCCGAGTCGAACGTACTATATACGCCGCAGTGGCCGGGACGGTGCGATGTTGATGACTGCTGCGTCGCCTTTCGCGTGAACGAAGATGCGCCTGTCGGAATCAAGGGCGAGCGCACGGCTCCCCTTGTCTTGTTGGCGGGCCGTGATCAGGACGAAATAGTTCACTTGCGATGTCAAGAGAGCCAGCACCATCTGGTGAGAATCAGTGCCGACGGGGGCGCTGTAAAGGGCTATGTGCCGCACAAAGGTTTCTATGAAATCACCACCGTGTACGACGGGCCGCGCAGCTTCGAGACGGCGTGGATCAATCCCAATCAACGCTACGAAGTGGGTCTTCAAGTGACGCGCGACCCGGTATTCAGCTCGGAGCGACCCAGCGACATCGTTCTCAACGTGCGGAATACGTACGGCGTGCTCGAGGCGTCTGTACTGACGGACGAGCATGGATTCCCTCTACCGGTACAGGTGATGACGTGCAAGAACTTTGGTGGCGAGAAAGAAGAAGGACGCGCCGAGGGTGACCATGCCTACGGCGAAGCGTACGTGCCCGTATCGGTCAGCCAGACGGCGCCCTTCCGAGGAAGGGTTTACCACTTATTTGGCAATTGGGGTACACACCCTCTCAAACAGATTTCATCAATTCGCTTTTTCCATCACTACTTCCACGCATCGCTCGGGCCCACCGAAACGATGTGCTACGTGCCCTTCGAGTTTCCTCGCGAGGACGACCGAAACTACGTCCTGGCCGACGTGCGAGCGCTGAGCAACTTCTACTGGCCAGGGCAGCCTCAGCACGATCACGTGTCGATCGTGGGGTTCCTTCGCTACCGCTCTGGAGGAACATGGGTCAACAACCTGCTGCAGGACACGCGGATCTACCTGACGGCCCCGAACGCCGCCTGCTTCGCCATGGACTACCTGAGCGAAGATGGAGCGGTGAAAACGACGCTTGAATTCGTCGAAACGCCCGAGGAAGACGAGACTCGTTGCTACGTTCACGTCCGACACGACGTAGTGCGCGATGTGGCCATCGACGGCAACAGCGCCCACAACCTGCGATTCCTGAACGCCGGGGCGTACATCGTCGGCACGGTGTGGCCCAAGGTGGCGTACTGCGGTGTGTCGGGGGAAACAGCCCATCTTGAAGTGGCCGGCAACGACACTTGGGCACTGGAAGCCGAAACCTTGTCTCCAAACGGGCCCTTCGTGGCCGGATACGCCCATAAGAACGGGAATATGGCCTTTTTCATCCGCAACTTCCAGGGCCGGCTCGGCGGACGCGACGCGAAGATGTTCGGGTTGAGCGTGTTCGGTGGAAAAAAGTGCACCGAGCTGATCCTGACGGCCCCCGACGAGCTGCAGCTCCTGAAGAAAGGCGATTATCTCGACGCGTCCCTCTTCGTGATGCCGTATGGGCACAAAGCTGTCGATGACGCGCCGGCCGAGCGGCAGCGCTATCTGTACGGGAAGAAGGCAGCAGCACTCAGCGTGACGCACGGCGTGAAACTCGGCGATTTTCCCCTGCGTTTGCGGGCAGATGAACGAGGTTTTGCCGACTTCGTCGTCGAGCACGGTAACGACTGGAACGTGATCCTGATCGAAGGGTTCGACACGCATAAGGCCCCCATGCTCTGGGAGCAAGCGGCAGGCCGTTGGCTCTTCCACGATCAGCAGATTTACGGTAACGATTGGTATCAGAGTTACCGGGCGTCGGACGGGACCATCGGCTTCGCCTTGGTCGTGCGACTGCGACCCGACATGAAGCACCGCTATGTCGTGTCTATCGCTCCCAACGCCACGAGGATCACGCAGCGAAACGGTTTCGTGACCGTGCAAGGTGGCCCCATGGATTTCGTCGCTCCGCGACCGTTTGCGGGGCTCACCTGTGTGCCGGTTGACGGTACCGAACTGCTTCGTTGTCACGGCCCTGCCGAGTCGGCAACCGTGGCGGGCAAAGAGTGAGTGAACGTAACGTGTGCCGGCTCATACGATGATTAGCGGGTCGACGACTTCGTGACCCTCCCCGTGGATTTCTGCGAGGCTGGCTACGCCGCGGATTTCGTTTTCGAACGGCCAGTTGTGCTGCGTCATCCAACGCGCCTCCGCATCGCTACTCAGGGCCTCGCGATACTCCCCGAGGCAGGCGATCAACTCGTCGATGCGAGCATGTATGCCGACGGCACGTCGGACACAACACGAGCGCGGAAACGCTGGACCGGCAGGCGACTGCATTCCACGACGTCGTGTGAAAACGCCACAGTCTGCGAGCGACAGATGGCAACAGTCACCTCGGTCACACGTTGGATGAGTTTGTGCGCAGGACGGGGACTGCCACCCGTCGCCGCGCCGCTGTCAATCTCAGCCTTCCTCGACGACGTTCAGCTTCATCAGCCGGGCAAGGTGTTGCAGGCTGTCCATATGGTCGCCGTATAACACGACGCGGTGCAGCAGCGTCATCGCGTCCTCGGTCTCCAGGGCGCTGCTCCAGTTGGCGGCCATCTTCGCCGCGTCGCGCACTTCGGTGACGATCTGGGTGCGGCAGGCCCGCACCGATTTCTCCGGCACTTCGATGATCTTGCCGGTGGAGGCGAGGATCGTGTCCAGGTTGATCAGCTTGGTGCGCGTGATGGTCTCGCCGACGCGGTACTGGACTTCCGGCACACAGCCGCTGCCGCCCACTTCGGAATGCCCGCGCAGCAGGTAAGGTGCCGGCTTGCCGTCCGGGCCGTCCATTTGCAGCGGCGCGGTGCAATGGGCGGTCCACAAAGCGTTGCGCGACGTGTCGAAGGTCGCGTTGCCCTGGAACCCGGGACGATCGATCGCGTATTGGAACAGGAGCATGGTCAGCAACGAGTCCATGTCGCCCTCGCAGGCGGCCGGGATGCCGCAGTCGCGGAGACGCGTGAAGCCCAGGCAGGGGAAACCCTTTGCCAGCCACCCCATGCAGGTGCCGATGGCCAGCCCCTGGGCCTGCTGCTGCTCCATCAGATCCTGCAGGGCAATACTGATGCGGGCCGCCTTCGTGATGTCCTCCTGGTTGGGTTCGATGATGGCTTTCGCCCCTTTGGTCCAGCGTGCGGCCTCGGCTTGAACGGCCTTTTCGTCGGCGGCCGAAATCAGGTCGTCGAAGGTCTTCTCGTCCACGGCCACGACTTCGGCCCCCAAACGCTTCTTGACTTCCTCCGGCGACCGGGCAGGCGCCGTGCCTTGAGCGGGAGGGAAGAGCAGGATCCGCGTCTGCTGCATCATGGGGATCACGCGAAGCAGACGCAGCGCTCGTTCGAGTTCGTCGTAGTCGCTGCTGGGCAGGAGCGTGACCGGATGTCCCTGACGTTGCCAGCGGTGAGGGTACATCCAATCATGACCGCTGGCCGGTAACGAGAAGACGACCATCGGGTGATTGCCGTCGAGAATCGGCTGCACCATGCGCGTCAAGGCAAAACAATGCAGATTGATGGCCAGCACCGGCGTTCCGGGCCCCGCCTTCTTCAGCAGAGCCGCCGTCTCGCTCGGCATTGTTCGCTTCGCCCGATCAAGAGTTCGATGTTGCCCAGTTCCTTCTCCGCCTCGGCCAGGCGAGTCTTCATGGCCGCCATCTGCTTGGGATCGGCGTTCCACCCGCGGTCCTCCGGTCCAGGAGGGCCGGTGAAGATGACGCAGATCCGCGATTTCTTTCGGGGTTTGGGAGGCGAATCAGAAACCCAAGCGTGCGTCCAGGCCGCACCGGCGAACATCAAACCGCTCGCAGCCACTCCGGTTCCCAGGAACTGTCGTCTCGTGCATTGTTCACACATTGGAATACCTCCGTCGACTTGCATCACGCTTTGGCTGATAAAAACTCATTTGCGAGCGGCTCGGGCACTCATCCCGTAAGAAACCGTCGTTGAAAGAGCGGTTTCATACCTCAATTACACCAGAACGCCACACCAAAGGAAAGCATGGAAGCCAAAAGAAGTACGTCCATCGTGCGAGAGACGAGAGGCGATTTCAGAACCGTTGCACGACTCTTGCAGTCATGTTATGGGCCGGAAAGTCTGCAGTATTTGCAGCGACTGCCTCTCTCGTGGACGGACGGTTCCGAGAGCGCAGACGCTGACGTACGCCGATCAATGGCGCGGCGTGTACCAAGGGTTGATCAGGCCGCCTTGGATCCCGTCAGGTGTGCTCTGCACGCCAGCGTCCGGATAGGCGCTGGTATGGGCCGTGATGGCTCCGAGCAATGCGACCATATCGGGGTCGCGGGTGCTGAGGCGCGCGCCGGTTTGAAAGACCATTCGCCGACCGGTCACGACCGCCTGGGCAGCGGCGATGATGGCGCTGGACCTGGGTCCGGCACCGGTTTGTCGCAGACCCAGAGACATGGCGTAGAGCTGTCCAGCGACGTAGCCACACGCTTCGTCCACGGCACCGGTGCAGGCAAACCGATGGAAGTCCACCAGCGCATGGGTAGCCTCGTGGACGATCATTGCCTGGTTGCTGATTCGAGCCGGACCCGGTGTGTGCAGGTCCAGATTGGCGGGCACACTGAGTCGATCGCGATGAGGCGTGTAGACGGCCGCTACCTGAGATCCTGCAGAACTTCGGACGGGAGCCACTGTGATAGCGCGCTGCCCGATCTTGTGCCCGATCTCCCGGTAGCCTTCGGTGTCAACGCGGAAGGCCTCGACGCAGAAGTTTAAGCCGACCGAGGGCAAAGACGATGTAACTTTCGGTAGAGAGCAGAGAAGCCAGCTACTTCATCGGATTCCGCCATATCTGCGCTCCCTCGGATGACGCTCGAGCACCGACTTCTCTCTGTATGAGCAGGTCAAGTTTCTCGGTTCAACAGACAGCAAATGGGTCGGGCTCCTAACAACTCAACCAGCCACGTCAGTATAGGCAACCGAGCTCATGGACGCATCTTACTCAAAGTGCAAGCCTTCCAGCCCCTGCCAACGGATCCGACGCCGGAAAAGCCTGTCGTTTTGCCAGTCCACACCGGGTGTGAATTCCGAACCCTTTGCAAGGGGAAACGAGCCACAAATAGGCGACTTTGCCGGCTACATGGACAGCGTGACTCACAGTTTGAGCCTATTAGCCTAGCACATGCGAGCTCGCCGATCAAACGACCGCGTCTGTTACGCTCCTTTGGTCGGCACACCTTTATTTGCGCGATTGCCCGAACTCACTTCTCGACTGACCCGCCTGCCGTACTATCTCGCCCGTCGGGGACATTTCTTGGGGCAGCCGCAGCCCGCCGGACAGGCCTCCCAGGGGGTACTGGCTGCTAGTGGCTGGTCGCGTCGCCGTCTACGGAGCGCAAAAATTGGCGGACCACCACACCACCATTCACTGCAGCATCTATCGATGCGGAAGAATCGCTGGTCTACCGTAGCGGGGCAGTGTGAGAGGGCACCACACCCCTACCAACGATAGTAACGGTAGGGGTCGTCCACAGCCTGCGGTTCCTGCAAGTAGTGACTATGCAGCCATTTTGCAGGCCTTGGCCCGCTGTTGCGGAACATCTCCAGAAGCGGCGAACGGAAGGACGCGCCGAGATTGGCCAACAGCCGCGCGACAAGGAACACGTTGCGGCGATAGGTCGTCCGCAGATACGGGTGCTGCTCGTAGTCGAACATCCAGGGTGCCGCCTGGCAGAGCACCACCTTGCCCTTGCCGATCGTGATCGCCTGGAGGGCTTCGTTGGATTGCTCGCCCGGAGCGTCCAAGGCTGCCAGCTCGAGCTGCGTTGTTCGCCAGTGCAGATCGGCATTGGATATGCCCTGCCATGCTGGTTCGTGGAAGCTGCGGATCAGCGACGGAATGACCCTCTTGGTCGTGGCCGACACACGATCCGCCAAGAGGTGCTCAACCTCTACCTGCGATAGACCAAGGCACAACAGGTTGGCACCGTTCTCGACCGCTGTAAGCAGTCCATCCGTCTGCTCTGCTTCCGGTCCGAGCACCAGCAGCGCAGACGAGTCCAAAGCCTGGCGGTCCAGTGGCTTGAACGACACGCCAAGCTGCTCCAACAACTGCGCTGCCTGGCCATTTTCTGTAGAGAACACAGCGCGATCTTCGGCGCGCGGGACGGCCCCCACATAAGCCAACAAGTTCCGGACAATCCGTTCGGCCGCCGGATCCGTCACCGTCCGTCCGGTGACATCCAACTGGCAAAAGAGGATCCGCCCCAAGCCCTCCCGGTATTCCAGCAACGGGCAGTACTGCAGGTCGAAGCCGCAGTCAAGAAGCGGCAGGAAAGATCCCCGTGACGGTTTCTCGATCAACACGCTGGCCAAGTTGCCGTTATTACCGCACCGCCACACGCGGGTATTTTCGAAGCTGCACCACTCCCAGGTCGGGTCGCGCGTCTCCGCTTCCGGGACGTCCAGGTAGGGTGGTGTGAGCGTGGCGGCACCGCGCCAGTCGTGCCACTGCTGCTGGTCGAGTCCCGCCAAGGCCGGATGCGAGGGGGTGCGGACGAATGCTCTGCGCATCCCGTGCACGTTGATCCGGAACCCCAACCGATCGGACAGGGCCTCTGCGGTTTGCTCGAAGACCAAGACCTTCAGGCCGTCTTTCACCCGCGCCAAGTCGGGCAGGCGGCCCTTGGGCGAGACTGCCTCGCGGCCCAGCACCAGGACGTCGCACGGACTCAGGTCCGCCGCGGCGTCAATCTGCTTGAAACCAACGCCCAGCTTCTCCAGCAGCGCGACGGTCATTCCCTTGGGATCGAACACGGCAATGTTTGACTGTAGCGGCCGGTCGGTGACCGGCTGCACGGCGTCCAGTGCGAACGTATCGGACTGGACGTTGCCGTCGCCAAAGTCGAAACTCGCAACGATCGCACAATCGCTGGCTCCCTGGCGTCCAGTTTGGGCAGCCGGCATGGGAAACCGGATGGGAACTAACTGCTTCGTGCCGGGCTCGACGAGGACTTCGCCGGTCGATGGCGTTTCGCTCGGCTCGACGTGCCACCGATAACGACAGATCACCCGCCGGCGCGCGTCGTTCAGGATCACCAATTGTTTCTCGACGGTCTCGCCGGGAACGAAGTTGTGACCCTTCTCCGTAACACGAGCGGGCCCGCCGCCGATGTAACCGATCAGCGGTTGGTTCCAACGCAAGAAGGCCTCTCCCAACACGGTGGGTTCGAATTCACCGGCGATGCGACGATAGATCAGTTGCGAGCCGGGCGGTAACACGTCGGGCACGATTCCCGGCCGTTTGAGGTTGTCGTAGGCAGCCCGGTTTTCCTGCGTCTCGAGTTGCCGGGCCCACTCCCACAGACCTGCCTGATCCCAGGGGAGCATCGCCGAGATGCCCCAGGTGCGATGGCTCCGCCAATTGTCCGAGGCGAACAGGGCCTGGATTTCCCGGTAGTTATCTGCTTGTTGGCTGAGGTAACGGTTCAGATTGCTCCACGCGAACGGCTGGCCGCTCGCCCAAAGTTCTTCCTCATAAGCCATGGACTTGACCTTCACGGACGTCATTTCGTACGCGGATTGGCCCACATACGGGGCCGCGAACTCCGAATCCCACACCTGCTGCAAGGCCGGAGTGGTCCAGATGAAGTCCGGCCCCCGGTAGCTGGACCACGACGAAATGTGTGGCAGCCCCCATTCGACGAAAAAGACGGGCTTGACGCCTTCGGTGGCCCAATGCTCCAGCCAGTCGCTCCGCTCCTGGGGCGGCGCCCAGTTGAGATAGATGTTCACCGTGTGCATGCTGCCCAAGTTGCCCGACTGGTGGTTGTAGACCACGCGACTGGGGTCGAGGCGCTCGGCGATCTGCACGGCGATCTTCGCCTGCCGGCGGTTGTTCGTATTCCACGATGCCAGCGCCCCGGCCTCGGCAGGGTCGTACTTCCCGTCGATCTTCAGAGGGTTTTGATCGCCGTAGTAGCCCGTGCTGTTGTGGTTCATCGTATAGAAAACGATGCTCGGATGGTTCTGCACTCGGCGGATCAGCCATTCGGCCCGAGCTTTGTATCGCGCCTGCTGTTTGGGATCGTCGAGCCCGTAGGCGAAATCTTTTATATGGGGCAGCGTGAAGGCAGTCAGCACACCTGTCTCGTCCGCCGCTTCAAAGAACGCGTCCAGATACCCGGCTGTCCCGGGCGCAAAATCGTAGGCTGAGGTGATCGCGGCGTTGAACCCGTACTCTTTGAGACTGCGGCACGTGTTCCGACAGCCTTCCAGGGAACCCCGATCTGCCCGAGAAGTAACATTTTCCGTGTGCAGCACGCGCAGATGAACCGGCGTCCCGTTGAGGTAGAAGTCGCGCCCGTCGACCCAGAACTCGCGAAAGCCGAATCGAATCGGCAGCGACTCGTCGAGCAACCGGGACTGGTCGTCGTAGAGACGGACTACAACCCGGTACGTATTCTCCGGAGTGTCCAGGTCCCAACGTTTGGCATCCGCCCAGGCACTGGAAAACGACCACCGCCCTCCCCGAAGCATGTCGGCATCGAAGGGATCGGAAGACAGTTCCTTCACCGCTCCCGCGTCGTCGAAGATCGTAGCAACCAGCCGCCGCGCGCCGGGCGAAAGGTCCACGAGTTGGCTGTCGAGCGTGATGGTCCCCTGACGCGTCGAAGTGATCACATGGATATCGCCCAAAGCATCCTGCTTCGGCTCGCTGACCAGGAAAACGTCGCCGGGAATTCCTTTATTGTTGACACGGGCTCTGCCTCGCTCATCTCCCTCCGGGGCGGCGAATGTCGTCGCCGTCCTGCTGAGCGGCCGCGCGGTAACCAGCATTGTCAGCGTCTGCCGGTCACCTGCCGCGACGTATTGCGTGATGTCCAATCTGCCGCCGGGAAACCAGATCTCACCGGCCCCGCTGCCGTCGATCCAGACCCGCGCGTGGGTCTGCAACATCGTGAACTCGAGCAGCACGCGGCGGCCTGACCAATCCGCAGGGATATCGATCTCCCGACGATACCACGCTTGTTCGATGCCGCGCTGGCCACGTGTGACGACTTCTCCGTCCGCATCGAGGACCCTTTGCACGGCTGAACGCCCTCCGCGCCCTGGCCAGATTCCAGGAACCTTGAACCAATCCCAAGCCGATTCAGCGGCAGGTGCATCGCCAGCTTCCCCCTCGGTAACAGGCGAAAACCACCACAGCCCATTGAGACACACGCTCTGGCGAGTGGGAGAACTCTGACGCCAGGCGTCAGCCAGGTCCCAGAGTTTCGATTTATCTAGCAGCACATTGGTGGGCGCGCCCGTGGCGGCCCTGGGACATCCGATCAGGAGCATCCCCAGAACGGCAATCCCAAGGATCGCCCAAGATAGAATTATCCGATGTTCCCTCGCGTCGTTGGGGAGAACGCACGGTGAGGGAATAGCACGCTCATCTATTGTATCTTGCGCCGTGCCACCGCTCAACAAAGCTAAGGCACAACGACCGGTCAGCGCCGCCCTGCAAGCGACGTCAGCAGTTATCGGAAACGCACACTCGTGTTTGCCATTCATCGTCGCGCCCTCGTGTCTAACTTTGTTGCCAAGTTACACGCCTCGGAAGCGCCACGCAAGGAGCAGGACGCCGTGCGACACGACCCTACCGGCCATTCTTGTCCGCACGCTTATGCTGTTCAATGACCCACGACTCGTCTGCCAAGCCATGTTTCAGTGGCGGCCAGAAAACGACTGTAACATCCTTTCTCGGTGCCCCGTTTCAACTCGTCACTTGGACTAAGGACTCGTCCGGAAATAAGTTACCGGTTCCGCTTCCCTCTCCACCGCCCCGCGGAGCGGGAATAGCGGGGGAGAGGGTAGGGTGAGGGGCGATAAATACGGTAACTTATTGCCGGACGAGTTCTAAAGGTCATCATGTCAGGCTGCAGAAGCGCCGGACGGAGCCTTGCGTAAGGACAATTGCGGAATCCCTGTGTACGACCCCATGGCTACTTCTTCAAGCCTCAGGCCATCCGCTCAAGCATGCCGGCAATGTCTCGAATGCTGCCCATTACGTCGGGATCATACTGCTCGCCAAAGTAGCACCTATCCACGGCGAGTTCGGCTGCGTGAGAGGATCCACCAGGCGCCCCTCCGATGTGTGCGAACTCGTGTACCACCGTGGCGGCCACCATCCAACGGTTCTGATTGTCCAAACACCAGGCGCTGATGCAGATGTCCCGATCGTTGGTGTGCGTAGCACCAAAAAACCCAACGGCATTTGACGGAGAGAAGTCAAGGAAGATGTTGTTGTCGCCCCACAAGTCGTTGAACGACCGACCACGCGGCAGGCTGCGGAAATACCGATTACACTGCCCCTGCGTATCAAGGCGTCCTGCCGAGCGGTTCACAATGCCGTAGGCATCCTGCATCTTCTGCAGACGTCGGCGATCTGTCTCGCTCGTCGTGACAAAGGTGTTGTATTGAATCGTGGAGCCGTCCGAGTAGGTTTCGGAACGGTTGCCGTGACTAGTGGCGGTGGTGTTAATGCGAGCCATGATTGTCTTTCCTTGAATGATAGGTGCGACGGTGACTGATGAGGGGAACGTCTTTCATTGGAAAACGATCCTCAACGGCGGATATCTGTGGCATGAAGGACGCTGCTGGAAATTCCGCTTCGGAAACGCCAGTCACGTCGGTGTATCAAGCGAAATGTCGATCTTGGTACATCGCATTGTTGTTAGGCTCCTGCGCCTTTACTGATATTTTCGCAAGTTCGTCGAATAGGTTTCCTGCAAAATCGTCTATTTTGGCTTGCTTGGCAGCAGCCGGAAACAGCCCACATGGGTCAGCTCCGGAGGGCCGAGAGAGACCGTTACAGAAAGCGGTCAGAGAGGGGAGTTTGTCGGGAGTTGCCAGATGCCAACCGCGCGCGAAACACCACTTCAGGGGGGAGTTTACACACGCATCGGGGCCACGGAATCGGGGGTGCAATGCCATAGAAAACTGAAATGCCTTTTACGGTATATCCGCAGGCAGCAATTCTGGCCCCGTTTCCCGTTTCGTGCCACTGTGTGCGGAGACGCGTGTTGATTCAGAGGAACACTCATCACAACGTACACACGCCATGACTCAACGCCGCTCAAAGCACGCAGTGTGAAGCGTGTACCGACGTTCCACCGCGGCAGTGGCAAGCGTGTCGCAGCCCCACACTGCTCAGATCGGGTGTTCTCGTTTCAGTCGGGTGAGTCGATTGTGTTGAATTCCTCCCGTTGGAACGCGGCAATGATTGAGCAGTGGCACGTCGCCCCTTCCGTTCTTCGCCCTTTCCGAAATTGTGACACAAATGTGTCATTATGTCCCCAATCACCTCGACGAGCGAAAAAACGCTGAACAGCAGCGGGCCAAGTGTCAACTCTCGTGTCGCTGCGTCAGGCCACAACCTGCTTCAGCAGTGTAGACAACTCCGCGGTCATTTCGCGGGCCGCCGTCCTCGTGAAAGGGGGATAATCCAGAATCTTGGGCACAACGATCGCGGCATACTCACTGGCTTCGTAGGCCCGTGGGTCCGTGAGGTAACCGATTACACCGTCCGCGTAGCCTACCGCGATCGTGTGCGGCAGGGGCGAAGACCGCCGGATCGCCAACCCGTAATAGCTGTACAATTCCGCGGGGTGAAAGACTAACCCCACGGAGCCGATTTGCAGGGCGCTGAGCGATATCGGCAACGTTCGCTGGGAGAGGTCCCGATGGGCATTTCCCTGGTACCAATCCTGTGCGAAGCCGGCATCCACCCATGATGCGGCGGTACACTTTGCCGGGTCCTCGCGATACTGAGCGAGCCAACTCTGGAACATTTCCATATCCAAGGGCACGTTCCAGGAGGTGGTTTGCGACCGGAGCGTATCGACTTCGATCCGGGCCATCCCGCTGAGCGCCGCCTGCAGGGCGTCATACACGGCCTGGGTCGTCTGCTCCGAATCTCCTCGCCACGGGTCTCCGGATCCGGGATTCACGTCGCCCGCGTGCCCTTGCAGATACGACGTGCTCAGTCCGCTCGACTGCCGCATCCGTTGGTCCACCATACCCGGCCAGTCCGGCCCGGCCAGTTCGTCGGCAAAACAGACCGGGTGGGCCGAGAAGTGATACCAAAGCAAGTTCCGCTTTCCGCTACCCCTGTCGAAATACAGGACATGCAACAGGGTGTCGAGCCAACGTTCGTCGTCCGTCGAACCCTCATCAAACTGTTCGTCGGTTTGGAACGTCTTGGTTGTGCGGTTGTGACTGCCGCCCACGGCGCGGCTACTTCCCAGATGAAGCGCCGCGGGCGCCAGGTCCGTTTGAGCAAGTTTGACGGCGTCGAGAGTTTTCGCCTCAACCGTTGCCATAAATTCCCGCGGAATCGCACCCCATTGCCTTAAGTAACAGAAAGAGGGCATGGAGTGGGTATGCGTGACGCAGACGCGGACCTGAGTGGCCGGGATGCCGGTTTGAGCGGCCACTCGCTGCTGCAAGCGACACGCCAAGTCGAGGGGTAATGCGGCGATATCGAGCGAGAGAACGGCCACTTGACTCGCACCTCGTTGCAGCACCAGCGCCCTGACGGCAGTCGGCTGCCGAATTCCCGTGATTCGTCGCTCCTGGCCCGGCGGGCGATGGAATCCTCCCATCTCAATTCCCAGCGGCGGTGTGATGTCCACCACCCCCTCTCCCGCCAGAAACGGGGGCTTGTTCTCCGCTGCGCACGGTGCGGGACCGCCCCATGCCCGTGCCCAGCAACATGCCCGTGCCAAGCGTGCCGGTCAGGAACACGCGCCGTTTCAGTCTCTTGTCCGTGCGCGACATCGTCATCCTCCGCGTTGTGTGTCCCGTTTCAATTTCAACTCACCGGGTGCCAGGTGCCACTGCTGGCTCGCCCAGCAGGTCCCGTCGGGCCATTCCGGCCTTGCAACTGAGATTTTACACAACCCAATCAGGGCCGTCGACGAGCATCTTCTCATCGTCAACGATGAGGTGCATTTCACTTACGTCAAGCAGTCTCATCCCAAGACATTGGCTGTGAATTATCTGGCCGGTGCGGACAATACGCCAAAGCAGTTGGCGGTCACGAAACGCAAGTTGCGGCCCGTAGGCTTCCGCAGTATCACCAAAGTCGCTGGCCCACCGTGTGGCGAGACCGTCTTCTTGGCGTGAATCAGCGAAGCAAGCACGTCGATCCGGTAGACAGCTTCCCGAACTGGGAAGCACTGTCGATTTGTTGGACAACGGCACGATGAAAGGGTCATAATCCGTTCTGCAGCGCATCACGCGGTTCCGTCACCGCCCGCATAGAATTTTCCGATGAAACGCAACGTTGAGTTCGTTAACCTTTTGGTTTTGCACCCGGGGGCACCCACTCAGTCACGCGCTGCTGACGGTATGCGAGACTTTTAGCCGCCCGCCCCCGCGCGGTGGCGAACGACACAGGTCCTTGTCCGTGAACGCGGACGGTATCATTAGGTTGACTGTTTGACTTTGACTCCCACCGCCTTGTGCGGTGGGTGAGGCGGGCTGGACGGGGTCTTGTTTGCGAAATCAAACAGTCGAATTGGTAAGGACACCCGAATTTACGTCCTGCCGGATAAGTGCCCGGAAAAATGGGGACGCAGCTGCAGAAATGATAGGGGCTTTCCATGAACATCACATACGCCTGTGGCCGCTGCGCTCACCAATTCCGTGTTATGGAGGCTGAACAGAGCATCGCAGTCGTCTGCCCTCAATGCGGTTTCACGCACTGCTACAGGGTGGGTGTGCTTGCCGACACGAAGACGAGTGTGCGGAAATCGGAACAACCTGTGGGGGCCACGAGAACCAGCGAGCAAGAGCTGCCCAAGGACCTCACGCCTCCCAGCGATCTGGAGCAATGTTCACCTGCCGAAACCAGTGCCGTCCGACGCTTGCGGGAGCCGACTGCCGGTTCGAGCGTCGATCGACCTCTGAGGGCGTGGCAGACTGCACTCGCAACAAAAATCGTGGTCACCACGGTGCTGGCGTTGACGCTTGGTTGTTTGACCATTTACTCGGCGCGACGCTGGGGAAATCAGGCTGCGGACTCACCGGCGGCGGGCAAACTCGAAACTTCAGAGAAAAGCCCGGCGGATTCTGACATTCCAACCACGGATGCGGGAATACCACCAGGCAAAGTGGCTCACTCACTCGAGGAGGCCAAGCACGCCGTTGTCAAATTCGTGATGCCTTTGGGGATTGGAGATTTGGCTCAATACGGGGCTGGCTTCTTGATCGACAGTCGCGGATGGGTTGTGACAAACAATCACGTGATCGCACGCGCTACCACGGAGGCACGCGTCAAGCTGGCGGACGGAAAGCAGCTGGAAATCGAGGGGATTGTTGCTCGCGCGCCTCAGCTGGACTTGGCGATCGTGAAACTCAAGGATCCTCCCTCGGACTTGGCTCTGCTCGACATTGGCTATGAGGGCAACGTCGCGCTAGGTGAGGAGGTCTTCGCGTTCGGGCATCCTTATGACGCCGAATTCTCGTTGTCGAAAGGGATCGTCAGCCGCATTCTGTCGACGAAGGAGTGGTCGCTTCGGTCGCCGCGCCTTCCTTCCACGCGGCCACCTTTTCCTGACGACATGATCTGGATTCAGCATGATGCCAAAATATCGCCAGGCAACAGTGGCGGACCGCTGATAGACGAACATGGCCAGGTCTTCGGAATGAATACGTTTGTGCATGTCAAGGCGGAATTTGGCTACGCCAGCCATGTGCGATATCTGCGCGAACTCGTGGCCTCAGCCAAAGGCCCGATCGAGCCTCTGCCCGAGGCCCGCCAAGCTTTGCGGACCGCGGTATCCAGCAGCAAGATCCTGGACCTTTTCCACGCAGCTTCCGCTTTCCAGTGGCAGCCAAGTACGGCCGAGCAGTATGAAGACCTGGCCGAGCTGGCCAAGCAGATGACACTCGCAAAACACGCCTCGCTCGTGCAGAATCGGACGACAAAGCCGCAGTCGGACGTCATCCGACGCGTCGCCGACATGGCCGATCGGCAGTTTGCTGCCCTGCAGAAGCTGACTTGGAGCAGTCGGCAACTGGGGTCACTCGCTCCATTTGCCGACGGAATGCTCGACAACGCGGGAGAAGGAGTCTTCGCGTATTGTTCCGTTTTAGGCACATTGCAGCGTCAAAATGCGTTGCTCATGAAAGTCGAGGGGACTGACGACATGATGGTCCTGCGCAGCGGTTCTGAGATCTCTCGGGTGCCGCGCAACGCAAATTGTCTCGTGCTAGGATTTGTGCTTCCACAGCTCGCGAATGTTCAGAACGAGACTCAATCGGTCAAACAACAAGCCCCTGTCGTACTGGCCTACTACGTGTTGCTACTTCGGTCCGGGAATTAATCAGCGGCGCAGTCCTTGCCCGTCGCGTCAGCATCCTCCGTGGACAAGATGCCGCAGGATGACTCGTCGAGCGGACCGGCACACCGCCCGCGAAGCCCCCCAATGCGATGTCTCTGCCTTAGGCTTGCGAGCACCTCGTCAATTGCCGAAAATACCTGGCATCGGTTATCGGTGGAATTGTGGAGAAATCAAATGGTCGCACGCGGAGGCCGGCCCAAATATCGAGGAGGTTTCGGATGCGACGTCGAACAGATGTGCTGGCGAGAGCAACCTTGTTTATCGTGGGGCTCCAAGGATGTGCCGTGGCCCATGCTGCCACGCTGGTCCGGGATGGGGAGCCGGCCGGCGTGATTGTTACGGCACAGGACCCGACGCCCGCGGCGCGGCTGGCGGCGCTGGAGCTGCAGCATCACATCGAGCAAATCACGGGCGTCGTACTGCCGCTGAAGAGCCCTGGTGAAGCAGTCGAAGGTGTGCGCATTTTGGTGGGCGAAAGCGCGGCCACCCGCAAGCTCGGCCTGAAGGGGCAGGACTTCCAGCCGCAAGAGTACTTCATCCGAGTCAGTGACAACACGATCGTGCTCATGGGCCGGGACTGGCAGGACACCGAGGCCAGCCGCAGGGAACGGGGCTGCGACACGCATCTACGCTCGCTCGCCGATTCCAGGACAGAGATCAACTACGACGAGGCTGTGGGCCGTGACGCGACGGTGCAGGAATTGGTCGAGTTGCCCGGTATTCTGGATGACCAGGGGACGTGCTATGCGACGTACGACTTCCTGGAGCGGTTTTGTCACGTGCGCTGGTACGGACCGACCCCGCTCAACGTTGTATTACCTTCCAGGAAAACGCTAACCGTGCCGCCGGCCGAGATGCGTCGCTCGCCTTCGCTACTGCATCGACACGGCGACGGCGGGAACTGGCCGATCATTCGGCAACAGTGGAACAATCCGACGGACGGACAGAAGTATCTCTACTACCGGAGACTGCGGTTCGGCGGTGAAAGGTGGGCGGCCAACCATTCGTTCTCCAGCTACCAGGATCGCTTCCTTAGAAAGAATCCCGAACGTCCCGAACTGTGGGAACGCGGTCAACCCGATTTCTTCGCCGTCGGTTGGGAGAACGAGGGGCATTGGCGGCAACTCTGCTTGACCAACCCGAGTCTGGTGCGGCAGGTAGCTCAGGACGCCGCGGGATTTCTTCGACGGCAAGGGCCTCAAGGGAATGCAACCGGCATCCGGCGACTACTTCGCCGTGATTCCGGCAGATAGCGACCACTGGTGCGCGTGTGATCGGTGTCAAGCCGCGCTTGCTTCGGGCAAGGCAAGGCACATCCCCAACACCTTCGGTACGGGAACGGCCAGCGACTATGTATTCGGATTTGTCAACGCCGTGGCAAAGGAGGTGCGCACGACCCATCCGGACAAGTACATCGCCACGCTTGCCTATCACGTCTATTCCTACCCACCGACATTCAAGCTCGAACCCAACGTTGCGGTGGCCCCCTGTGTACAGCTGTGCTACGGCTATCAAAAAGGGACATTCGCCAACGATGCAGCCTTCTACAGCCAATGGGTCGCAGACAAGCCGCAGCGGATTCACGTCTGGAACTACTTTCATCATCCCATGGAACGCGCACTGATCGGCGAGTGGAAGTGCTTCCCGTGCTTCATGCCCGATGTGATCTCGAAATGGGTGAAGCGTTATCACCGTGACGGCGTGCGAGGGTTCTTCCTCTGCGGCATCCCGCAGCAATTAGACTACTACCTGTACATGCAAACCGCCTTCAATGCCGACACTCACTGCGAAGAGCTTCTGGACGATTTCTTCTCCCGCTATTTCGGCGCGGCTGGAGAACCGATGAAGAGATTCTACTACCGCATTTCCGAGATCAATCGCGAAGAGGGAGTGTTGGGCACAACACCTGAGGCATCGTGGGAACGGCTCGGCACCGAATCGCGTATGAAGGAACTTGGGGCACTCATGGACCGTGCCGTCCAGCTGGCCGAAACCGAGTCGGAAAGACGCCGTGTGGCGACCTGGAAGCAAGGCGTCTGGGACTACATGGTTGAAGGCCGCAGGCAATATCTTCAAGGAACCTCCAAGAAAGAGCAGAAGTAACACACACAACGGCGGCCTTTCGCCGTGTGGCGGACCTGCGGATACGAGTCCACGTCAGCGTGGCGGTGAGGCCGAAGGTCCCCAACGGATTGGTGTTCAAGAGCAACTCCGACGACTGTGACAAGGTATTCACGGCCTGTCTGAAGAACATTCGGATGGAATTCGGGCACTGAATCGAGTGCATTACCTGGCAAGCGACATCGTGCAGCGGCCGATTGATGATTCAGAGGATCAGCTCAAAGACGCGCAGAAACAACTGGAATCGAACGAGCGGGGACAAATCTACTGTCTCCTGTGGCCCAGCGAATCTTGCGCGAGCTTTCGCACGGGGAAAATGGTTGATGCAATTAATGTCATCGGCGAACATGCCATCGTCCAAAATCACCGTGCAAAGGTCGTTGGGCCAAGACACCCGTCTTCACAATCCGTGCTCCTTGGTCTGGGAATCCAGGACGGCCTTAACGATGGCGTCGGCAAGGGCTTTCATCCCCTTGTCGCCCGGGTGCCCGGCAACCCCATCGTGCGTGAAGGATCGTTCCGAACGCGCCGCGTTGGCGGCATCCCGGCCGAGTGGGCCGGCGTTGACGAAAATGCCGTCGGCCTCCTGACAGGCCTCGCTGAGCACCTGGTCCTTGGCGGCATCCGCCCAGAAACAACTTCGCACCACCACCAGCGGGTGGCGTTTCGCCAGGGCGCATCTCAGGATGTTCATCACCCCGGCCTTGAATTGCGCCTTGGCGTCCTCGGAGTCCAGCGCGGGCACATTCTCTCCGATGGCCAGAACCACCAGGTCAGGGTCGAACGCGAAGAGGTCCTTCATTTGCAGATCCACGTCATAGGTCGCGTAGTTGCGCTCAAAATCCGCAATGTTCCTGACCATGATCTGGGGCCTCGACCCGGTATGCTGAGCGAGGGCGCTGGTGACGAGATGGACGTAATCCTTGTCCTCGGAACTGGCCGCCATGCCCCAGTTCCCGGTCCAGCCGATATCCGCTTTGGGACCGTGCAAGGTGATGCTGTTTCCCAGAAAGAGGATCCGGCGAATGGCCGAGGGCTTGACCTCCGGCTCGGCGGTGACCGGAAACATGGAGATCCGGAACTTGGTGCAGCCGTATGGAATGAGCGTCACTCGCTCCGGGGATTTTCGCTTGGCAACCGGCAGAAGCGGCAGCCGGGGGGCTTTCGGGTCGGGATTCCAGGCGACCTCGACCGCATTGGCCTGCAGCTTCAGGGGTGCCGCCAGCGGCCAGTCCCATTTGGCAGGCATCGCAGCGCGCTCGATCGTCAAGTTGGGTTCTTGCACGTCCAACGCGAATTTCCACCGGGCGGACGGATCGGGCGTGTTGGCGTCCGCGGTGTCAGGAATGGGCAGCGCGAACAGCAGGGGGCCATAGGAGACCGAGGCGTAGGGCACGCCCCGGGTGCTGTCTTCCTCCGGGATCGTCACCGGTGTGGCTCGGTGCGCGCCGTCGTAAGGCGCGCCCGGCGCGGCATCGCGGCCGGTCTGCAGACTCGCGGTCATCGGAAGGTGCAGCCGGACGGTGTCACCCGGCTTCCAGGTCCGGTGGACACGCGCAAACCCTCTGGGATTCCGCTCGATGGCGACAGCGGAGCCGTTCACGTCCAGGACGGGGGCCATGCACCAGCCGGGAATGCGGAAGTCGAGCGGGAAGGCTGCCTCCCGCGCTGGCTGCACGGAAATCTCGATGGTTTCGTTGAAGGGATAGTCGGTCTTGCAGGTGATCACAACCGGCACGCGGTCGGCCACCAGCGCGGTCACCTTGCAGGGGCCGTAGCAGGTTGCCGCCAGGCCGTTGTCGTAGGTGGCCATCCACATGTGCGTGACATACCACGGCACAATGCGGTTGAGCGCGGCCGTACAGCACAGCGGCGAGTGCTTCCGCTGATAGGTGCCGCCTCCGGCCCTGGGGCCGTGCGGGAAGTCAGGCGACAGGTTGGCGAACCGGTTGGGGCTTTGGAAATAGACGTGTGTCTTGAAATCGCGCGAGACCGTGGCCGGCCCCGCGTTGAAGAACGCCCGCTCCGCCCGGTCTGCCATCCGGCCTTCGCCGGACACGAAGAGCAGGCAGATCTGGCTCCATACATATCCCGCCACATCGCAGGTCTCGCTGCCCCGGAACGCGCCCGTGGGACCATACCACTCGTCGGAGACGGGGACGCCGTGAGGTTGCATGGCCACTCGTTCGAGCAGGTCGTGCCAGCCGACGGCTGCCTGGAGGTAGCGCCTGTCGCCAGTCCACAGATAGCCCACGGCCCAGGGCGTCGTGCTTTCGATGAATTCGACCACGTGGGCGTTGTCCACGGTTGTGCCCGGATTCAGATCGGGCGCCGTCGCGGTAACGGTTGAGACTCGGCAAGAGTCCCGCGCCTTCCTGCTTGAACATGGCGTCCAGCGCGGCGGCGATGCCCTGGTTGCCCGTCCAGCAGAAGGTGTCATAAGCCGGCCACGGATTCGACATGTTGCCGGTGATCCACCGCAGGCAGTCCGGGTCTGCG
Organism: uncultured Planctomycetota bacterium; assembly: GCA_963700575.1. Taxonomy (GTDB): domain Bacteria; phylum Planctomycetota; class Planctomycetia; order Pirellulales; family Pirellulaceae; genus JAJRVM01. The sequence continues at coordinate 214,876 of CAVOYC010000017.1, forward strand.
GCATAGGCTTTCTCGAGCGCCTCCAGAATGTGTTTGTCACCCGACCCTGCGTAGAATCCCGTCATGGCACGCCCCAGCAGGCCGCAAGCCCAAAGCGGCCAGCCCTCCAAGGCGGCGGTGACCGCCTTCCGGTCGTCGGGATTGTTGCGGTCGAGCCACCAGAGGAAGAGCAGGCCGTCGGCGTTCATGTGGTCGGCCACGGCGTACAACCGTTCTTTCGCCTGTGCGATCAGCGCTTCGTCGTGCAAGGCGTAACCCAGGCGGCCCAGACCATCGAACCAGTAGCCGCCCCCTTCGTACGGCCAGGCGCCCTTGTACCAGAGGAGTCCTTCACCGGTCATCTTGTGGTCGGGAGCCCAGGCCCGCTTGAACTCGTCGTCATACTCGTCCATGTGACCGGTGAAACCGTCCCGTGCCGCCAGGCACCAGTCGCGCAGCCAGCCGGCGGGTTCCACCGCACCGGGCGGCAGCGGCAGCAACGCAGGACGCGTCGGCGGCTCAAAGGGCCGCGCGTAGTTGACCGACGCCGCAGCGCCGGTTTCGCCAGCCTCGGCGACCAGAGCTAGCCCCAGCGTTAGACCACCCAAGACAACACCAAAAAACCATCTGTGGTCGTAGTCCATCATTTATCGCGCTCCATTCATGGCCCGCCGGGATTGTCCGAACTACTTTGGCTGCAGTCGCACGCAGCGTCACATCAGTGGCACATGGCATGGATCGTTTGTCAAGGGCGATTGTTGCCTAATCTGAGCAGCGCCATTTTGCAGCGATGGATGTGCGTAAACGCGTGTCTCCGTAACAGTCCCTCGCCACCGGGCTCGTCCCGGTGGTTCGACGTTTGGTGACTACTCTGGCAGCCGAAAAACGAACCTCATGGGTGGCCAAGATCGACGGTAGTTGTCAAACGCTCTACCACCGGGACCAGCCCGGTGGCGATAAAGCCACTGCTAATAAGGCCTTAAGATGATCTCAAAAGTGAAAGTGGCGCTGTCCAACTAATCTGAGCAGCCGTCCGGCAAGAACTTCCCACGCCCCTGCCCGGCCTCAATGGCCCCCGCAGGCCCGATCACATGGGGATCTGCTCCTCGGCTGATCGGGTTTACACTCCCCCCTCGCCGAAAACAATGCCGAGAAGAAAGACCGGCCGCCATTATCGCCCATTGTCAATGTCAAGATTGCTCGTCGTCAAGCGTCAGAATAATCTGCCACTCTTCAGTGATGGGAATGTCGCGGACCTGGCGAGTTTCTTCGAACAGCTTATCAAGTTCTTCTTGACTTTTGTCCGGGAAGATCTTGGGCAGAGATTGCTCCCACCACTGCTGCGTGAGACTCTTCTTGGGCTCGCCTTTGGGAAACAGGTGTACAGCCACCTCATCGATCGCTCGGTCTTGACCGCCCGGATATCGGCAGATCCACAAGTGCCAATTGGCGCGAAATCCGTCTTCTGCCGCCTGCGCCCAGATCTTCTTCCACACCTCTCTCTCAAGTGCCATATGACGCCCAGCGTCCTTTGACTTCATGAGTGACAGTACAAGCGTCTTGTCAATGTCGGTCTGGCCCAGTCGACTTGGAATCGCCACTTCATCAAGCTCCCACAACTGTGTACGGACCATTTTTCGAGATTCTCGAGTTCTGTTAATAGCTTCCTGTTCCTCATCACGCAGAGACAACTTGCCTTGCAACAGCCCGGATGGGTAAAGTTTCTTCAGCTTATCCCAGGAATCGAAGACGTGAATGACGGTGTAGTTGTAATCTGCCGGTGGACCATCGGTGCGATTGACCTTACAGACCAGCCACTGATCGACTATGCCTGCTTCTTTTCGGATGGCGTGGATTTTCTTCCAGGCATTTTCAACCTTCAAGTAGAGTTCATCACCCCCGTCGGGAACTTGCATGTATTGTACTTCTGCGTAGAGCGTCGGTTTCTCCGCCTCTTGAGCAGCGGTCACCGGGCACAGAAGCGACAGTGATACGATCGCGAGGACAACTGTGTCGTTTCTCATCGGTCTTACTCCTTTGGAGAAAGTGGAAACAGGATGTGAGTCATCCACATGACTGGTGCATTCCATCGGGGACAACGTGGCTTTCCTCTGCCAAAGGACGCTCAAATCGGATCCGATCGCGGCCAAAGTCATACCCAAGCCTCAGCCCACCGCTCTTGGACCAGGTTCTCGACAAGGACATCGAACAAACCGCGAAACGCCAACGAGTATTATACGCTTGCGCCTGCCTCCTTCTACTTGCGATTGGGCGAGGTGGCGGAAGTTGCCCGCGCCCTTCGTCGTGAAATCAACGAGTCATCTTCACCAGCATGCGGCCTGACGACGTGAGACTCCACGAACGGGATTGCTGATCAGTGCTCAATCGCGATTGACGGAGCTCACCCGGGCAAGGGCAAGATAACGTTCTCATGCAACCCTATCGTCGCCATTTCCCATTTCCAACTTCACCAGTCTGTCCGTCTAATCCAAATTCAACTCCACCGGTGCTGCGAAGAAGTGACTCGACCACCCCGCTGCTGGGCCTTCTCCGCATCCGCCAAACGCAGGTGAGCCTCGTGCACAAGTGGCGGTGTCGGGAGTGCCTGGCCCGATTGACGTTCGGCGCTGGTGATCGTAATGTGCGTTTCGACGCGGCTGCCTAAGGAGGCGAACATGAGACTGCCAATGAAGATGCGCGTTGTTATCTTGGTCATCGTCGGCTTGCCCGACTTTGCGGCTGCCCAGAATCAGCGACCTGTCCCCGTCATTTTCGACACGGATATTCAAGGCGATGCCGATGACGTGGGGGCCGTTGCCGTGTTGCACGCACTCGCCGACCGAGAAGAGGCAGACATCTTGGCAATGGGCGTCTCGTGCAAGAATCCGTGGAGTCCTCTCTGTCTTGATGCGCTGAACACGTACTACGGCAGGCCAGAAATCCCGATCGGTGTTGTGAAGGGGCCGGCGTTCTACAAACCGTCACCGTATGCGAAAAACGTTGCCGAGGAATTTCCGCACCGCCTGAAATCAGCCGCCGATGCTCAGCGATTCGGCGATCCTTTATCGTCAAGTCTTGGCGAGACAACTGAATAGCAGTGTCGTCATGATCAGCGTCGGCCAACTGACGAACTTCAGGAATCTGCTGAAGACCGAGCCCGATAAATCCAGCGACCTCACGGGAATCGAACTTGTCAGACGCAAGGTGAAAGTCTGGGTCTGCATGGGTGGCAAGATCCCCAAAGGGCGTGAAGCCAATTTTGTCCACGATGGCCCGGCGGCTCAATATGCCGTCAGCAATTGGCCGACGCCGATCATCTTCAGCGGGTACGAGATTGGCAAACCCGTCCTGACCGGAGGCGGCTTTCGCGGGAAGCCTCAGTCCAGCCCGGCACGCAGGGCCTTCGAGCTTTTCAATGGGCTGAAGAGCAAGGCGAGCTATGATCAAACGGCCGTGCTGTACGCGGTCCGCGGCCTGGACGGCGGGTTAGATGACCTCTGGGATCTGGTATCGACGGGCTACATGCAGGTGCAGGAGGATGGAAGCAACGAATGGAGACCGCAACCGGACAAGGATCACGCCTACCTGGGCGAGAAAATGTCCCCGCCGAAGGTCGCAAAGGTGATCGAAGGCTTGATGCTGGAGGCACCGGCCGATTCGACGCGCGACCGTGGCGACCAGGCTGTCAAACCACCATCGCGATAGCCCTCCCGGAGCTCTCCTGGATTGCCGGACGCTCCGAGGAAGCCACTTTTTTTTTGCCCCGGCGACTGGAATTGTGGACACGCCTCGACATACTGCCAATAATGAGGACATGGTGGTAGTTTCCATTGACTCTGGAGGCGGAGGTGTGCCGTGGCCCTCAGTGAGTGGTACGAACGAACTGCCGCACCGCTGCTCGGCGGTCATGTGCCCGAGGTAATCGTTACGGTTGCGGTGTTGGCGCTGCTGTTGGCGTTTGCACTTTCATCGGTGGCAACTCTGGGGGCTGCGCTTCTCAAGAGCGACTTCTAGCCGAGACTCATTATTCGTCTGGAGTCGTCAACTCCCCTTTCCCGCGTGTGCGAATGCCCGTATTCGATTACAAATTCACCGTTCACGCCTCGCTCCAAGCAGTCCGCGATTTTCACCGCGACACCAGTGCACTGAAGAAACTAACCCCCCCACCGACAATCGTTCAGCTGCATGACATTGAGCCGTTAGGCGAAGGATCCATTTCCAGATTCACACTTTGGGTTGGACCACTTCCCCTGCGGTGGAAGGCGGTCCATCGGGAAGTGTCCGAGCAAGGCTTTACGGACGTTCAAGTGGAAGGACCTGCTGGAAAGTGGGAACACACCCACACGTTTGCGGCGGTGACCGCAGGGACGACGGAAGTCCAGGAACATATCGAATACGAGCACAAGCAGGGGTTCTGGGGAATCGTGACGCGACTTCTATTCGCGCGGCCAAATCTTTTCCTGATGTTCACGTTCCGAAAGCACGCCACTCGCTGGTATCTGCGCCACACAACCAGCACAATGTAAATGAAGAAGTCGAGCGGCAGTTGCGCTCTGAATCCGACAAACCAATCGCATGTCAGGCACTCAGTATGGCGTACGGCGACCTGAAGCCGTCCGATAAGCGATTCAACTGGTTGACGGTTAACCGTCATAAGCTGGGCCTGGATGTTTGACCTGTTGTTCCGCTTGTCCCGTAAACCGTTATCGATGGGCCGTTGATGCCACGACGGGAGAAGCGAAAAAATGACGCAGGTCATAATCGACCTGCCCAACTCATGGAACCATTAGCCTCCGCTGCGCAGTTTCGCATCCGCCAGCCCTGCAACAATCCTCCGCATCTGCCGCCGATGGATGGTCTGGTGAACGGCTCCAAGACAAACCCACTGGTGCGCAGTCAGATGGCCAAACCAGGGGTGAAAGTGGGTCCGATTGCTTTTCCTGTCACCGATATCTTCGGTGAGCGTCTGCGCATAGTCTATCAGGAATGCCGTGTAGTCCTCCAGGATTCGTGACCCATTCCCGCCCTTGGGTTTGACGTCCGCAACGTCGGCCTTCACCGTGACCTCTTCGCCACACGTCAGTGCCACGATTCCCGTGGCAATCCGAGTGCCGACTTCGATCAGGTGCTCCAAAACCATTTCCGCAGACCAAAACCGAGAGCTGTCCTCGATGCCCATTGGTGCCTTCACCAGTACTCGCTTCTGCATTTGCTCCGGGGATAGCGGAGCAGCCAGAGCGATCACTCCTTGGCCTTCGGTCTGGAAGACGGCCAAGGCCTTGTGCCAGGAGGTCACACGGCAGTAAGTTGGAAATAGAAGATAGCGCAGCAGAAACGCCTGGACAACAGGAAGCCCTGCCCCAGGAAGTGCCAGTGATTTCTGGATGTCATCGTCTGTCGGGGCCATGGTTGTTTCACCGCAAGCGGCAACCTGACTCTCGGGAGGTTTGGCCTATAGTGAAACATTGTAACGTTGTATCGGGGGCACGGTCCAGCAATACCGTGGCAACTCTGATCCTGACGGCATCGATCACGAACTGGGAGCAGTGCCTGTGCCGGCCTTCATCTTGATGGTCGCTGCCTGTTTTCTCGGCAGGCTCTTCGTTAAAATGGCCTACCGTCCAGCCACATATGCCCCAACGTTGCATACACGACCGTCGTTAGTCGAATCCGTATCAATTCTATTGATTGGAGCAGCCGTGATGCGAGTCAAGAACACCATTGCGATGATCATAATGAGTTGGCTGTCGGTCCAGGTTGTCTCGTTCGTTGCGGCGGCGGAGACGATCACCTGGTCGGGCTATGAATGGACGGTCAGGTCCAGTCGTGGGGCTACTCAGGGACCAGGTCCGAACATTTTTTCGGATAGTCGTGATAATGTCTTCGTCGATGCCAAAGGCGATTTGCACTTGCGGATTACGCAAGCGCGAGGACAAGAAATGGGTGGCCGCGGAAATCGATCTGACCCAATCGCTCGGCTACGGAACCTACCAATGGGAATTGTCTTCCCGGTACGATCGATTGCCGTCGAACGTCGTCGTCGGTTTATTTACCTACCTGTCACCTCGCAGCGTTGCCCGACAAACGGATGGCGTTGTTGGCAACCAGGAACCGGATACACCGCATGAAATTGATATCGAATTTACCGGCGCGTGGGGTGATGCAAATATATTCTTCACGACACATGATCCCGACATCAAATCGCCCGGTCAGAGTTACTTTCATAGGCCCGTCCAAGATCTGACGACACACCGTTTTCGCTGGACGCCGAAACAAATTGTGTGGGAGAGTTTCGCGGGCCACGTCTCGGCCGACAACCGAACCGTTGACTCAACTGACCGAACAGCGAGCCGGGCCAAACCAGGGGAATCCGGTGAAGCACTCCTACAGCGGACCGGTGATTCCGAAAGATTTGGATGAGATTCCCATCATCAATTTCTGGATTTTTGGTGACACGCCGTCCGAGACCGGTCCTGTCGGCAGCAAGCCCCAAGAGCTGATCGTACACAGTTTTAAATTCACGCCGTTGGCTGAATGATATGTGAAGCTTGACGTGGGCCGGCGAAACTTGCGTAGCGATCTGGGACGTTGTTCCGGCCAATTTGACCGCGAACAAGAGGAGAGGGTAGCTTTTCTCTCGAGGCCGAATGCGGATCAGCGCCTTACGCCGTTTGGGCACTAACCTTGTGAGGCGTCTCACGAGAGGTGCACGCGGCACGAAGAGTTCGGAGTTCCGTTGCGCGTGCCACAGAATCGTCGTCAGTCGATGCACCTGAGGCGGGATCCCAGCCTCGGATCCGCCAGCGAACGGCGCGTCCAAAGTAGGCGGCGTTAATGGCCGCCAGATAGAGGAGCGAGGCCCAGGCCCCGGGCCGTCGCAGGTGCCGCCATAGTCGCCGAACGATGCGCCAAGGCCGATAGAACTGACACGTTACCCAGTCGTGACCTGCCTGGAGATCGCGAGAAGACATGTGGGCCGGCTGAAAGACAGTGTGGTGGAAGTCGTAGTCCTCCCAATTGCGATCGAAGATGCGGTCCGCCAGCAGTTTGGCCCGAGGTGTGCCGGGAAGCGGCGTGAAGATGGATACTTGAATCACATCCACTTCCAGATCGTCAAGCGTCTTCAACGTCCGCCGGAATACGTCGCGGCCATCGCCGTCAAAGCCGAAAACGATTCCGGCTTCCACGATGATACCGTGTCGATGCAGGAGCTGGATTGCCTCGCGGTACTGCTGAACGCGATGACACGTCTTGTTCACCGAACCCAAGTTATCGTCGGAAAACGTTTCCAGCCCCGCGAAGATCCCAATGCATCCGGCCTCGGCCATCATACGCACCAGGTCCGGATCGTCCGCGATGGCCAACGTCGATTGGGTAGCCCAACGCTTCCGCAGCGGCTTCAGGGCTGCAAACAGCCGTTTGGCGTAGTCTCGATCAGCCGTCAAGTTGTCATCGACAAAGATGAAGACCCGGCTGGGCAGTTCCTTAACTTCGGCGATCACCTCTTCCACCGGCCGTTGGCGCTGGGTTCGTCTGCTGAAGGCGGCGATCGCGCAGAAATCGCAGCCGTGTGGACATCCACGTGTAGCTTGCACGGCGCCGATCGGGGCGTACTTCGTTGCGGATAGCAGGTGGCGGGACGGACGCTTCAGGCCGACCAGCGGCGGGTTGTCGTTGCGGTAGATCCCCTTGAGCCGCCCGTCCGAAGCATCGACCACGACCTGGCGCCAAATGCCTTCGGCTTCACCCACCACAACCGCATCCGCGTGCCGAAGCGATTCCTCCGGACAGAGTGTGGGATGCATGCCGCCCAACACCACGGGGATCTGGCGCTGGCGGAAGCGGTGGGCAATCTCGTAGGCGCGCGGTGCGAGGGCGGTCATGCAGGTAATGCCGACCAGATCGACGTCCACGTCCCACGGGATGTCATCGATCTGTTCGTCAACGATCCGAACCTCGGCAGCGGGCGGGCTTTCGGCAGCGACCGACAGGAGACTGAGGAGTGAAAAGCGAAACGTCCTGCCATTGAGAAAACGGCGCCGGCCAACATGTCGCCACTTTCCGCTCGCCGGTGCAATCAGGAGAATTTTCATCGCCACACCCTCTTCAAGCTGCCGTGACCGGAATCGCGACCCCTTTTTCCCGGATCTTGCCTGGGACTTGCCCTCTTCGGCGTGCCAGGCAGCAGGATATCACCCACCCGCCGGCGATCCCATACAGATCGGTTGTCAACGAATCTTCGCTGGGTATTAGACGCGTTTCCCGCCCCGTCACCGACATGGAGTAATGGGAGTAATGGTGCGTGGCACGGTTTTCGTGGTCGATAGGGCAAGACAGGTAGAGTTGTCTGATCACCTATTCTTGGGCGGGCGTCCTGGGGAGCGGAGCGTGACCTGCAGCCCGAGCTGTTTGGCGGTCGCGTCGATCCAGGGCCCGCTGCCATAGGGGCGACCACGCTCGGCACAACGGCGAAGTGCCTTGATCTCGGCGCCGGTCAGCGGTTGGTTCACACGCTCGAGCCAATCGTCTGGCCGAGCAACGGGCCACTCGCACACGGGCAGAGCGCGAGGATCGCCGGAATGCAGCCGAGCCCTGGCACTGCCCCATACCCATTGCTCAGCACGTTCGACCAGTCCGCCCGCGCACGGCATTCCGCTCGACGTAGCGGCACACCGTATAGAGATGCTCGTCACTCTCCACGGGAAACGACTTGAACGGCCCTTGGTAGACGTGACCTTCTCCTTCGCAGTGATGTGCCTTCTGCCAGCGACGCACGTGCGTGGACGTCATCTGGTGCATGAAGTCGGAAAGCTCGTTGTCCCGTTCCGGCCACAAAACAAAATGCCAGTGGTTGGGCATCAAGCAGTAACCACCAATCCGCATGGGGACAATCAGCAGGGATTCTTGCACGACACGTACGAATGCCAGGTAATCTGCCGATGTGGCAAATAATGTCTGCCGTCCATTTCCGCGGTTCAGCACATGAAAAATGGTCCCTCCCGGACAGCATCGCTGGGGGCGCGGCATGACATGTTCTCCCGACTTCTCGTCCTTCGGCCGGCAGCCGGATCGGGGCACACCGCCCGAAGCCAACGTCAGGCCCTCTATTAGGAGAATCACCATCAGCGTCTGAAATCCCTCAGCATTGCGGAAAAACTCGCACTACAGGTTGCTCTTTCCTCTCCTGCAACCCAGACTGCCCCTCTTGCCTACAAAAACGTGCCATGCACCGTTTCTCTGCCTGTTTGTACCAAATCGAGACAACTGTCTCATCCTGAGAAATCGGTCGTGAAATAATCCCCTCCATAAGTCAGATCGCAGAAGCATCTCGGAGTGGCGGCGTTTCACCAAAGAGCGTGCTCTGAGCCATTAGTGCCCGTTGCCTCAGGCCGTTTGGCATCAGAATTGCCCTGCTTTCAAGCGGCCATTCCAGCACACGATGCTATGCTGCGTTTCCCAACGATTCTGTTCTGGCTGGGGTGCCACGAGAATCGGGTGAACCCTCACGGAAATGCCACGCGGAGTGCAAAACTTGACAATGAGTCTCGAACGAGTGTGCAAATTTTGCGCATCTCGTTCCCAGTGCGATTCGCTCCGATTAGTCTCGGGCGAAATTTCGAACATGCAGATGTAGTTTCAGACGATGGGTGGTTGCCCTAGTCACGAGTAGAGGTCTCGGTCGTTCGTCATATCTATTAGGAGCTATTCTGATGAAAAGGCTATGTACACTAGTTGGTGCGGTATGCGTTGTGGCACTGATGACCGGCAGCGCGCTCGGCCTGGAGATTCAGTTGGGACCACGGACGCTGGTTCTATCGTCGGGCGGCGATCAACTTACGATCCACACGGACTTCCCTTACTGGGCCGCGGGCAGTGTCACCCTGGACATCGGTGGTAATTCTGACGTCCCTATAGCCACCTGGTCTGACGACTGCGGGAATCTCGTCGCCCGATGCAGCAAGGATGACGTGGAAGAGACGGTCGGTGATTTCGACGGCAAGTTCACCACGGTCGAAGTGATCCTGACCGTGAACGAATCCGACTCGGACTCCGAGACACTTCGCGTCAGAAAGTAGCCTGGCGGTGCATCAAAGCAAGCGTTCGTTCGACTCGATCGGGACGTGATAGCAGACGTGATAGCAGACACCCTGATCTTCGGTATTTGAGAGCCGGTGACCGAGGTCGTGAGGGCATCGGCGGAAATGACAACGCAGCTTCGGCAATGGAAGGTATTGCGAGCCCACCTGTTTAACCGCGATTCCCGGAGCACCAATCGGGAGACTGTCCTGAATTTGCGGAAGCCTGGTCTACCGATTGGTGCGCAGGGATGCGCACTGAGGGCGCACGTGGCCGAAGCATCCATGCCCGCTCCAACAAGATCGTGGAGCCAGATAGCAGACAGACACTCTGGTCTTCAGCATGGTCTTTGCCCTGTCCCCCGGGCTGAGCAGGCCGGCAGCAAGCACAGCGTGGGGTGGCGGTCACCCCCGTGCGAGGCACATGGTGACACACGTATGTCATCGCATCGCGTTTCCGCTTTGCAGTAACGACTCACTGTGGTAAGATAATGGCCGTCTGGCGACGGAAAGGCGGGCAATGACTTCCGTGCAGCATGGGACGACGCAGCGTGCCGCTCACGAGCGGCCGAACTGTGGCGTCTCCATGCCTGCCCACGCAAGGAGGAATTGTCCGATGGCTGCCAATGCTCGCCGTAAACTCCTGGGCCGTGCTCGCAAGGCTGTCTTCCACTGCACCGCACGCTGTGTCCGCCGTGCCTTTCTCTGTGGCCTCGATCCCAACAGTGGAGAAGATTATTCACACCGCCGCGACTGGATCGTCAACCGGGAACAGCAACTGGCACAGCTGTTCACCATTGAAGTGGAGTTCCGCGCGGAATTATCTAACCATCTGCATGTCGTGCTCCGTACCCGGCCCGAGATCGCCGCGCGGCTGCGGCCTCGCGAAGTGGCGCGCCGCTGGCTGACCATCACCAAGCTGGCCAAGAGCATGTCGGATGAGATGCCACAGCCGGATGAAAAACGGATCGACAAGCTGGTCGGAAACAAGAAGCAAATCCAGAAGTTGCGGCGGCGGCTGAGCGATATCTCCTGGTTCATGGGAATTCTCCTGGAGAATATCGCCCGACGCGCCAATTTTGAGGATGACCGTACCGGTAGGTTTTGGGAAACGAGATTCAAGTGCCGGGAAATCACCGATGAAAGTGGGCTGCTGCTGTGCGGGATCTATGTCGACCTGAACCCAATTCGGGCCGGGGAAGCCGACAGCCCGGAGACCGCGCGCTACACGTCCCTCTTCCAGCGTCTCGAGGCCCAATCGCAACGCAAGAACGCTCGGGACCGAGCTGATGGGTGGATGGCCGAACTGACGCTCCGCCCCGAGCGGAAGGCGGACGAGTCGCTCTGCTATGCTTCCCGCAGTGGACGTCGCGCTTCGGATCTGGGAATGCTTCCCATTTCGTTGGAGGACTACCTGAAGTTGTTCCAGTGGACGGCGCGAGTGCTCAAGAGTGGGCGGCGGAGCACGATTCCCAAAGATCTGGAAGCGGTGCTGGACCGCCTCGACGTGAACCACGAGAAGTGGCTCGACACGGTCGATAGCTACGACCGCGCCTTCTGTCACGCCGTCGGCTCACCGGAGTCGCTGGCCAAGGTGGCCCAACGAATGGAAGCCAGCCACTTGAAAGGGGTTGCTGCCGCCCGCGCCTCTTCACGTAGCGCGATGACGGCGCCCCGCGGCAAGTCTTCCACGTGGAACTGACCGCGTTTGCGCTCGCCGTGCGCGCTCACTGCCGCAGTTGGCGTGCAACGCAATGCGCGGAGCGTGTTTCGCTCGCGCAATCACCGCCAGAGGCCCTTCTCCGAGTGTTCCCGCCGTCTCCGAAAAGACGTCCGCACCCACCAAGCAGCGCCGATGACCAGTCAAAAGCCAGAGTGTCTGCCTGTTTGTCCTGTTTGTCCCTCTCATCATGGATTCGCTGCGTGCCTGAGAGTCGAACGGACCGTGCGAACGGGAGCAAGCGGGTAACGGCGGAGGATGGCAAGGAATTTCTCCCAGGTCATCGAGCGAATGCGATTGCGGCGATTAAGCCACCGTCGCCAACGCGGCCCGACCTCGTGGAGAAACCGTGTCAGTGCTCCTGAGTTCCCCGTCACTCCGTAGTACGCATAGTGTCCGCGCAACTTCTCGTTCAGCTTCTTGTGTTGTTCATGGATCGGCAGGTGCCGATTGTCCCGGCACCAGTGGTCGATGCTCCGAACCGCTCGGCTAAAGCGATCCGTGGCGGTCTTGAGTTTGACAACCCAGTACCCATTTCGGGAACGTGCCCAGTAATGGGTGAAGCCCAGGAGGTCAAACGTCCCAGGACGATCGTCTGGTGGCTCATTCCGATCCTTCCGCGAGGAAGGAGGAAGGAACCGCACCAGCTTCGTCTTGGTGGGGTGGACGGTCAGACCATACTTGCCAAATCGCTTCGGGATGACTTCCATGACACGTTGGGCATCGCGATCATCGCGGAACCCAATCACGAAGTCATCCGCATAGCGGATGAGGAAGGCACGCTGACGCATCCGCGGCTTCACGTCCTGTTCGAACCATGGAAGATGACGCGCTCCGCGGCTTCACGTCCTGTTCGAACCACTGGTCCAGCACGTAGTGCAGGAACACATTCGAAATCAGGGGTGAAACAACACCGCCCTGAGGTGTCCCGGAGTCGGGGTGACTAACGTTCCCGTCCTCCATGACGCCTGCTTTCAGCCACTTGTCGATCAAGCGCAACAACACGCCATCACGCACCCTGAGTTGAAGAAACTGCCGGAGGTATCGATGTTCCAAGTTATCGAAGAACTTGCGAATATCGACCTCTAACACCCAGCCGCCTTTAGGCCGACCGTTCATCGTCTGGTCGCGAAATGACTTCAACGCTTGGTGTGCCGATCGCCCAGGTCGGAAGCCATACGAACAGTCTAGGAAGTCCTGTTCATAGATCGGTTCCAACAGCATGACGACCGCCCGCTGGAGCAACTTGTCCTCCAGGGTGGGAATTCCTAGCGGACGAGTCTCAGTACTCGACCCGCCCTTCGGAATATGCACACGTCGCACCGGGGGTGCTTTGTACGTGCCGGACTTCGCGCGGTCGAACAGACTCTGAAGGTTGCCCTCCAGATCCTGTTCGTATTCGTCCGCGGTCACTCCATCCACGCCCACCGCACCGTCCTTGCGCGTGCGTCGATACGCTTCTTTCAACCAGTCAATGTCCATCAGATAGGCGAGCGAGGTGAAAGCCATCTCTGGTGACTGTTTCGCCAACGCTGCTATCCGTTTCTGTTTCGTGGACACGATTGTCGAATTTCGAGGCATTCGTCGTGTTTCTCAAAAACGGTTCCATGAATCGGCGTCTCGCTTTCCTCCGCTGGCTCCAGCCGGGTGCTGTTCGCCAACTTCATCGGTACTATCAAGACGCTATGACGCCCTGCCGCCATCCCGCCGCACTTCGTTTCCTTCGCTTGGCGGTACCTCGGATGCACTCGTTGCTTTCGCTCCCTGGCGGACGAGTGCGCCGCCAAGGCCTGGAGTTGGTAACCCGGTATCTCCGGCCGGGAATTCGCCGAGGAGCGAACAGGGTTCTCCCAAGTTCCTGGGGAACCACAATTGTCCGTTTGCACATGTTCCAATCCGACGCCGGCAGGACTGCTTGCACCAGACCATTGCAGTGCAGCAGCGTGGCCCCTGGTCATCGAAAGGCAAAGGCTCCCACGATGGGTCTTTCGGCGCTCAATAGCATGGCTTTCGGACTCGCTGTCTACGCTTCGCCAGTGCGGATTACTCCAACACCACGCAAGACTCGCTTCCAGTTGCTGGTCAGGCTCTACTGGACGGGCTTTCCACCCGCAAGGTTCCGATGAAAGGTTTCAAAGTTGTGGATTACATCTCATTCCCCTTTCCCAAGCTTTGCTTGGCGCAATCGATGTGACCGACGCAGGTTGGCAAGTCCTTCCGATTGTCGCAAAGACAATGAGAAGTGAGTGGGCGTTCATGGGAATGTGTCGCGGTGGTCCATCCTACGAATCTGGACCTCCAATGTCGATGATTTGTGGTCCGCCGCGGCCGTGCACGTGTACACGAATCCCGGCCTCAAGCGACTCGTTCTCCATGATCTGTGCGAATTCACTCGTATTTCTGATCGGCCGGTTGCCAACGCGCTCGATCACCATGCCTTTTCGGATACCGGCTCTCAATGCGGAACCTCCGCGATCCGTACGAACGACCAGCACCCCATCCGTACTCTCCAACCCGAGTTGCTGAGCGATGCGATCACTCACGTCGCTTACAACGATCCCAAGATCGCGGCTATACACGAGTTCGTCTGGGGACTCACGAACTGGTGGAATTTGATTTTTCGTAGGCACTCTGCGAGACATTTCCTCGATAGTGATTTCAACCCTCGTGCGGGCCTGATCTCGCACGATCTCCAACCGATGTTTTGAGCCGATTTCTCCCCGCTCTACGAACTCATTCAAGTGCTCGACACTTCCCGTCGGTTGACCATCAATCGAAATCACCGCATCTCCCTCGCGTAATCCCGCTCGCTGGGCCGGAGAGTCGACAATGACTCGTGCCACACGCAACTCCATTGCCCCATCCAATTCCCGACTGCCCGGCCTTGCGGTGAATGTTGCGCCGAGATAGCCGCGGCGGACTCGGCCATGGTTACGGAGTTGGGATGTAACCCACTTCGCCAAGTCTATTGGAATCGCAAATCCAACTCCCTGGTATCCGCCGTCTCGACTGGCAATCGCCGTCGTGATTCCAACGAGTTCACCTCGGAGATTGACCAACGCGCCTCCCGAACTGCCTGGATTGATGGCGGCGTCAGTCTGAAGCAAGCGTGCTTTACCAGCCCCATCGACGGAACGCCCCTTGGCGCTGATGATTCCAGCACTGACCGTTTGCTCCAGTCCCAATGGACTGCCTATAGTAAGTACCCAATCTCCTATGCGCAAAATGTCCGAGTCGCCAAGCTGCGCAGCAGGTAAGGGCTTCGTACAGTCAAGAGTCAACAATGCCAAATCCGTCTGCGGGTCGGCTTTGACATCCTTGACACGAAACTGCCGGCCGTCAGGCAATTCCACAATCATGTCTCCACCGTCTTCCACGATATGGTTGTTCGTGAGCACGCCGCCTGCCGGATCAATGACCACACCACACCCGAGGGTAGGAACGGAAGCTCTATCGTCTGCCCCCAACTCGCTTTCGTCGAAGGAATCGTTGAATGGCATCGCGCCCAAGTGGCTTGGCCAGTCAGACGTGATTCTCGAATCATTTTGGGGCGACACGGATTTGATTTGTACGACAGACGGCAGCATTACCTGGGCTGCTGTCCCGAACATGTTGGATAGATCTTGCGCATTGGACAGTCTTTGCTCCTCGGAACTGGTGGCGCGACCAGTCGCAGTATCGCTCGCTGCTGCGATGCGACCACCAACTCTTGCTATGGACACATAAGTTGCCAAGACGCCAATGACGGCGGCGGCTACCGTCAACAGCACGCCAACAAACCGGTACGACGTTCGTTCCGTTATCTTAACTCGCACGTTCATTATTCTGACTCCAAACGGTAAACAGAATTGCTGCACTCTGGCTGCGCCCAATTCGACATGGACGGCCTCGTCAACCGCCTTGTGCTCTTGATCGACCATCTGGGATTCACGGTTTACTCGTTCGCCAATTCCAGGACGATTAGGCCTGCTGTTTGACCACGGCACTGCGAATCCTCACGCAATCAGTTTCAGAGTGCTAGCATCGCCTGCTTGCTCCGCGTCGTAACCGTTGGTGACCTGTCGCACCAACACGCTTGTTTCCTCAAGGACCAAATCACAGGCGTCAGGGCGGACTAGTCGGAGCAGTTTTGAGAAACAGAGGAATTGCCAGCAAAAAACTCAATGCGATCCATACAACGATAAACACAAAGATACGTAGCATCCCGTTGCCAGAGGCCGAGGCCAGGATGTGATCCTCACGGCCAAGGTGCTTGCTCACGGCGCGCGTTATCAGCTGGGAGACATACGGACACGCGGCCGCCGCGATGATAATTGACACAAACGACATGAATGAGACATAGAGATTCAACGCACGTTAGCTCCCCAGACATTCACCTTCCGGGCGAGTTGCGATGGAAGAACATGTTCATCCAGCAGTTCACGATGGATGTGCTTCGATCAAACAGGTTGCGGCGCGTTATTGACGGGCCTTTTTCGCCTTTGAGCCACGAGCGTCCCCGCTCGACTTTTTCGGACAACAGCCACCCGATTTCCGTAGCTTCTTGCGCGGCTGTTGTCAGATTTAATCTCAGGAACCTCCTGAAAACAAGTCACAGCACAGTCGAGCAGTTTTCGGTGGAACTCGGTGGTGGGCGTGGCCAACGAATAATGGTTCCACAAACCCTCTTTGCGGGCTGTTACCAGGCCTGCCTTGCGAAGCTGGCCCAAGTGCCGAGACACTTTCGGCTGCGGCACTTGAAGCGATTCCACAATATCGCCAACGCACAGATCGCCATCCTGCAATAAGCTCAAGATCCTCAAGCGAGTTCCGTCGCAAAATGCTCGAAACATGAGATCAATCTGACTGCTCTTCGTGCTCGATGTCGCCACTGGCAATGTCTCCCCAGCATTACAATGATGAACCGCCGGCCATTATATCCGGTCGGTTTCCGTAGCGTCGAGAGTCCCCGGAAGGATTCACCTTACTTGGTGCGCACGGTTGCGATTAGGCAACGTGCAATGCCCTTTCACCGCGCCGCTCATCCACGATCTTTCCGTCAGCCAGCCGCAACGTTCTTCTCGCACGCTCGGCGGCCTTAGGGTCGTGAGTGACCATCACGATCGTTCGGCCTTCTTCGTTAAACTCCTCGAAGAACCGGATGACTTGATCGGCCGTTTCCGGATCGAGGTTCCCCGTCGGTTCATCAGCGAGAATGACCGCCGGATCGTTCGCCAGCATTCGGGCCAGGGCGACCCGTTGCTGCTGTCCGACACTCAGCTCCGATGGTTTGTGGTCCAGCCGATCTCCAAGTCCTACGCGCTGCAGGAGACCCGATGCCGTCTCCAATTGCGACTTGTCGTCCATTCCGGCCAAGAACATGGGAATCTGAACATTTTCCAACGCGGTGAGGTAGGGGACGAGATTGAACGTCTGGAATACAAACCCTATGTTCTCCTTCCGCAAACGGGCACGACCGTCGGAGTTCAGGTCATAAATGGACTCGTCGCGAAGTAGTACCTGTCCCGATGAAGGAGATAACATACCGCCGAGCATCAACAGCAGAGTGCTCTTGCCGCTCCCGCTGGGCCCCACGATAGACACAAAATCACCTTTGGGAATATCAACCGTCGCACCGTCCAAGGCCCTGACCACCTGCCCGCGATGCTGATAGCTCTTGCTAACTTCTGCCATTCTCAACATGGTTTAGACCTCCTGGAAAGTTGCAACCGGATCGAGCCGAGCAGCCCGCCGAGCTGGAAAATAGCTTGCCACCAGTGTGATTCCGGCTGATATGCCAACTGCCCACAGAGCCAACACCGGCATGGGAAGAACGGGCACTCCGGCAAGTTTTGGACCGAGCGTAACCGCCAGTGTCGTCCCGATGGCAAAGCCGCCGATTCCGCCGACGAGGCCAAGCAACAATGCCTTGAGTAGGAAGATTCGCAGGACCAGTCCTGACTCAGCTCCCAGGGCCATCAGCGTGCCAATTTCGCGCCGTCGCTCGAAGACGTTGGCATACATGTAATTGGCAATCCCCGCACCACCCACGACGACAATGATCGCCAGAAAGATCACTGACAGGCGCCCCATCATGTTATTGACGTTCTGCTGTGTAGCCACGACTTGCTTGACGGTAACGACCTTGGCTTCGGGAAGGAGCTTGTTGACACCATCCACCAGACCGGCTGCAATCTCTTTGCAGCAACCGACGATCTCGATGCAATTGACGACCTCGCCTTTGCCCGAAAGCCGCTGGACCGTATGTAGATGGCCGAAAATGCGTGAGTCATCGACGGTGCCTGTTTCCGGGAGTACCGCGACGACGGAGAACGGTTCGCCGAGAAGCGTCATCGAGTCGCCTTCTGCAGATTCCTTCCACCGTAGCCACATCCGATCCGACCAGGATCTCGTGGCTGTCGAGGTCCTTAATGACTCGATTGCGCACAAGTGTCTTCTTATCTTCAGGCTCCTGCTCGGCCCCTACGTCGACGGCCCCGCAGCCAATCGGGCGGGAGAAGATTCCGGCACCGGCCCAAGCTGCCTTGGCCTGAAACTCACTTTTGGGCAGAATGCCCGTAAAAGCGAAATTCCTGCCACCGATCTCCACGGGGACATGCAGTTTGGGCGACAGATTGTCAACACCTTGAATGTCGGACATCGTGAGCCGCATGACATACTCTTCAGGGATCACTTCATCGTGCATGTCCGCTGAATAGTAATCCTGAAGAGTGACAGCCTTGGGAAGCACCAAAACGTTGGCACCCAAAGAGTCCATCTCTCGCGCCACGGCCATTTCCGAATAGTGGGTGACGTTCTTGATAGCCACCACGGTAGTGATTCCGAGCAGGATAGCCAGGAAGCAGGTGAGCATCTGGCTCTTGCGCTCAAATAGTTCTCGCCAGACGAGCGTTCGCAATTTCATAGAATCAACTCCAATCACTTGGGGCAGCAACCGTTTGGGCCACATTTGCCGTCTGCACAAGGTCCTGCTTGGATCTTGGCCACGATCTGTTCCTTCGTTACCGCACCGACGAAGTTGGCAACCGGTTGTCCGGGGGGCGCCAAGATGATCGTCACTGCTTGCGGAGACCGTGGATCGACTTTCAGGTCTCGAAGGAATGTAGTTTCCGACCGGTCGTTAGGGTTCAATACGACGATCTCAGTCGCTTTGGTGTACCGGGGGTCAGCCTTAAATGCCATGGAAGCTGCCATAGCCTCTTGGGCTAACTGAGTCCGGTCATTTTGGACGCACAACAGAACAAGTTTCCGCTCCTGTAACGCTTTTAAGCATTTGGCAGTACACGGGCTTGCAAAGCCTTCACGGAGTTGATTCTCATCGAATTTAATCGGAAAAGCCTTGGTGACGGCACCGTTGGGCGCTAACGCCAAGACCATCGGCATCGGGGCACGATTTAGACCGAACTTGTCCACCATGGCCTTCTCATTGGGATCAGTAATCTGAACCGCGACGGAATCCGCTGATTCGGTCCATTTGCCCATCACCGATTGGAATACTCCATACATGGTCTGGTTCTGTTTGTCATTTGCTTTCCAGAAATAGATGAACAGATGCTTGCCGCTACGCGCGGCCGAATCGATGGCCACGACACCACGACTCGCATTTGCGGTTGCCGGGCGTGAAGCAACGGAATACTGAGGTGAGTTCTGAGCCGCTCCCTGCCGTTGCGCGGCTACGAGAAGCCCGCACACGGCCATCGCCGTAAGGACGACACGCAGAGGATCCTTCCTGTTCATCTTGCTCTCCTTCAGAGGATACAGATTGAGCAATCGGTATGTCGCGAACCGACTGCCAAGAATTTGGCTGGCGAGACTTTGTATTAGCGTGGCTGCGAACTACCTGTTCTACTGCGGTGGACCACAGCCCCCTGGACCGCACGCACCACCGGGCCCACAGGATCCCGCTTTCTGAAGCTCAGCGAGCAACTGATCCTTGGTTGTTGGGCCTTCGTAGATCGCAATGGGGGCACCGGGCGGTGCCAAGAATACGGTCGTGGCGGTCTTCACAGCCGCGTCCAACTGCAGATCGCTTAAAAAGGACTTTTCGGCTTCGTTGGTTGGATCAAGCTTGATGATCTCTGCAGCATCACGAAAACGCTCGTCAGCGGCGAAACTCTTGACACCCTGCATCGCTTCATCATTCATTTTCGTCTGTTCGTTTTGAACACAGAGGAAAACGAGCTTGCCATCTTGAAGCGATTTCATGCATTGCTCAGTTGCCGGAGTGGCAAATGCGGACAATAGATCTTGCTCACTGAATGTTGTGGGAAATCCGCCGGTGATAGCACCGTTTGGGGCGATGGCCAGCACGAGCGGCATCGGCGCTCGTTCCAGCCCGTACTCCTTAACAATGTCCTTCTCTGCTGGGTCGGTTACGCTTACGGCGACAACATTTGCCCGGTCAGTCGCCTTGGCCATGGCCCTGTCAAATACCCTACGCATTTCCGTCGGTTTGTCATCCTTGTTCTTCGTGAAAAAGGCAAACAGGTATTTGCCCTCTTCGGCAGCTTTCTGACGGGCCGCAAACGCAAGGCTCGGGTCGACCGGCGTGGTAACCGTATTTTCTTTGGTGACGTACGCCGCGGCTGTTTCGGCACGCGCAGACGAGGTGGACGCCTCAGAACTGCCGCAACCGGCTAGGGGCAAGAGGAAACAACTCGCAAGCAGAGAAAGCGAGGCCGCTAATCGTACATTGGTCATGGTGTTTGGACTCCAACCGCAAATAAGTCGTTTCGGCCGCAGGCCTGCAGATCAGGAAGGCAGTTACCTCAATGGTGTAACTACATACGCCAATGCGAATATATAATATATTCGGTTTGGCACATATAGCAACTTGAGCTGCCTGGCGAGAAATCGCCCGAATATTTGCAGATGTGCTGAGAAAGGCCGCTCATCGCGGGCAAAGAGGCTGCTGCTTTGCGCGGGCATTTTGGGCGACCGCTATCGCAGGCGATTCATGCAGGGTCACAATCGCCAGTGCCACGTCAAGAAGAGAGGCGGTGCAACAGGGCGGTAGGACCGCCAACCACCTACGAGCTACCGCTCGGAGAGCACTGGTCCGCTCCCGGTGGTCGCTAAAATGTGCGCAAGAGAACAAGTTTCCAAGAATTAGTAGAACAGGTCATTTTCAGTCGCCGGAACGTTCGGCGGAGCACCCACAGTCTGGTTCCGTTCCGCTCAATGCCCCTTTGATAATGGCCGTGACGCAACCAACTCCCGAGTGGACTTCGATGGCCTGTTCAGGGCAATTCTTCTGGCAGGCACCACATTCCATACATGCATCTCGGTCGGTGATGTGCGCTTTTCCCTTGCCCGTTGTGAAGACTCCGTGGGGGCAAACCTGACCGCACATTCCGCAACCATTACATTTGGATTCGTCTAGGCGAAGAGTGGTGACGTCCGAGAGATAACGCAAGTATGTTCCCACCGCAAAGGCTCCTTTATTCCCCGTCTCTCAAACGAACCGCCCAGCGATCCACAACACGATTCCCAGGACGCTCCCCATGGCCTGGAGAGGGCCAGCTATTCGCATTTCGCGACGCACACCCGATAGCGATGTATAGGTCGTCGAACCAGTAAACTTCATTGCCATAAAACTGGCTATGGCGAGGACGATCAGTGTCAGGGCGGCCGCATCCAACCCCGACAGCCACCAGGAGCCCAGCTGCCAGCTCCCAATCCCAGCAACAATGCAGAGACCAATTCCCGTCCATAAGCCTTTCAGAGCCAATGGCCGTCCTGGCAGCCATGGTAGCAGCACCGGGGTGAGGACCGTTCCAAGGAGGTAGGCAGAAATCACCAGCAGCGCCGAGGCCAGCCCCACTGAAAAGGCTGCACCCCACGTATAGCCGTCTGGGCCAAATCCACTTAGCAAAAACAAGATTGCTGCGATCAACAACGCCCATTTCGCGGACTGCAGGATCTCGACGGGAACCACAGCCAATCGGTCCGCCAGCGGAAACTCGACGCGCCGCATTTGTGGCGTTGCCTTCATTTGTGCTCGCAAAAAGGCCGGTATGTCGTGGGCACGAACAGGACCATACACAACTCGAAAGTTCGTGTGTCGTCGCACCTCGTGAGCTGCCACGCCCGGCGCCCCTAGCTGAGGCACGACCAATCGATTGTGGGAGACAACGCTGTTCAGACTCGTGGCCTTCACTTGCCGAACGATTTCGTCCGTTCCAAAAGTCCCTTTCCCGGCTGCACACCAGACATTAATGCCCTTCGTGTCCAGTACCAATATCCAACCGTCGATTCCGTGTAGTGCCGAACGCAGCTGGTCAAAGCTCATCTTGTAATTCGCCGTGGCGAATACAGGAGACTCGCTGGTCGGGGATCCCACGGCATAGAGCCCAGGCTTCACCCAATACTGCATGCGATTGACGCCCCAACGTGCCTTCCAGCCACCCAAGCGATCAGACCAATTGAGCACGGTGTTGACTTCGGAAACAACACCACCGGGTGTATCAAGCCTTCCGACAACCCAGGGCATGTCGTCAGGTTCCGTTGACCAGTCTTTCCCAACAGGAATAGGCCCGCAACATGGCGTTTCTTCGTTCGGTGGAGCAGCTCCCTTGCAGCAACATGGTTCAGAGCCGTCTGAAGATGAAATGATCCCCGCGTCTAAGAGTTGCAGGCTACTTGAATCAGCAAGCCAGTTTCTGATCTCCGACACGTCAGGCACGCGCCCAGCAGCTTTCACCTCACCGTCGATGACCAGGGCTGGGGTCGCAGGAACGGAGAATGACAGAATCTCGCCGATGTCCGAGATTTTCTCAACGGCAACCTCATCGTCCATCTGGCTGACGGCCGTCCATACGTTCTCCGCAAGTGTTTCGCATTTCGCGCAGCCGGTGCCTAGTATTTGTACGCGTTTCAAGGCGTCAGCTCCTCGTTAGACAATCGCAGTCCCTGGACGGAACCATCAAGAATTCGCCTACGGATGTTTTCCGTCAAATTGGTGGCATGTAGAGCAATTCATGTTACCCATTGCGTCGGCCTTGTCTTTGGGGCCGTGGCAGTCGATACAGGCATTCACCTCCGCCGACAACTCCACGAAATCGGACTCGTTGATGCTTGCCCGGTTTAAGATACCGACAAGCTTGGCCGCACCGTCCGCAGCCAAACGCCGACAGCGTTCTTTTTTTTCCATAGTGAATGCCCCGCACTCCGCATTCTTGCACCATTGTGCCGTGGAGACGTGACAAAGCAACGAGCCGGCGATGCTGGGCTTTGCCTCATCGGCCCATTCTGGTTGAGCCGGTTCGTATTGAGGCAGCGCGGAGCTTTCGTACCAGACGCACAGTTCAATGATCAGTTCTTCCCGGGTCGTCTTCGCTTTTTCATTGTGAAACAACCCAATAAGGTGCTCCCTCCGTTCACGACACCGCAGAGCGAACTCCATGCACCAACTCCTCCGTCGCCATACCGCATCATGTTGATTGGGAACGAGCGGAAGGGTTCACCCACCTTGTCGCTCAATGCGGTCACAACGCTGCCAACAACAGCGTACATGCATCCGCCATCGGGATAGATACGGTACGCCCGATCAGCCACCTCGGCAGCATCAAGCTCGACATATTTCCAGTTATGTGTTGCCGTCGGCAACGAGGGAGCGAGCGTTGTTGGGTCCGTAGCCGATGGGCGTGTCTTTTGCTTCGCTGGTGATTTTCCTTCGGCAACCGATGTCAGCAGCCCCACGTCACCGCAACCAGTCAGCAGCGTGGCACCACTCACGGCCCCGAACGCCGATAACGCCGTTCGACGAGAAATGCTCTTCATTCAACAGGGGCTC
Source organism: uncultured Planctomycetota bacterium (assembly GCA_963700575.1). GTDB lineage: Bacteria > Planctomycetota > Planctomycetia > Pirellulales > Pirellulaceae > JAJRVM01. The sequence continues at coordinate 238,445 of CAVOYC010000017.1, forward strand.
CTATTTGATTTCGAAACTGATTCGCTCTTGTCTTCTTTCGTCGCGCAATTTTTTCGCTTTTGGAGAATAGCGGGAGTCACATAAGGGGCAGCTACCTGTTTCAGAAGCGTCGACCGTGGAATGTCGAACTTCCAAGTACTTCTTTTTCCTATGTCGCCCCGCGCAAGGGTACTTCAAAGACATAAACGAGCGAGAAGTATATGCCGATCAGGATGAAGACCCATCCGGTGGTCATTCGTGCCCACCATTCGATCTTAGTCAGAGCGTTATAGGTCTTGCCGACCGCCTGGGCACTGTACGCCAATAGGAACGCCACAACGAGCACAGGCAACGCCGTACCAATGCCGTAAATGAGTGGCAAGACCATTGTTCCCCCTGGCAACGTGGCTTCCGGCAGGCTGATGCCCACCTTTGCCATCACGGCAGTAATCGCACCAGCCTCGGAGCCCATGATGAGGGCCAGCAACCCAAAGAACCATGCGGCGGACGTAGGGCAAAATGAAATGGCGAACAAGATTCCTAGCAGCAGTGCACCCCAGATTCCCATCGCGTCCACGCGCTTCTGCATTTTCTCGCTCATCATGGTTCCACCGCTTGTGATCGTGAGCAAGCCAACGAGGAACATACCAAGCAGCAGGAAGACCGGTCCGAGAGCCAAATGCATGTATTTCTGTAAGAATACGGAAACCGCAGGAATGGAGAGCGCGGTGGTCGTCAACAGCGCAGCCAGACCAAGATAGAGCAGGCAACGCCCCAGCGTGTACAGCAGCCCAGCATTGATCACCAGACGCGGATTCTCAACCTTGCGGCCGATGTAGGAGATGGCGGCAACATTCGTAGCCAGCGGGCAAGGACTAATCGATGTCAGGACACCCAAGTAAAGGGCGGCAACCATGTAGAGCAAATACGTGATCATTGAAAATGTCTCCCATCCATGCAGGCGCACAGCTTCCTCGCAAAGTCGCGACAGTGCCGCCGCGTTGTTCGCACACTCGCTCGTGCGGAATCGGTACTATTTCACTTGAGCTTGGACGCTCTCACGAACGTATTTTATGAATTCGGGCTTCTTCGCCACCTTCGCCCATATGTCCTTCAAATTCTTGTATTCCTTGACCTTGTCCTCTTTGACTTCTGCGACGATCAGTGCAGGCCCGGTGATTTTGTACGCCTTGGCAATCGCTGCGTTCTTCTTGTCCTGAAAGTCAACATAGTGGAACTCCACGGTACCGGCCTTCACCTCTTTTTCGAATCCTTTCTTTACGGCCTCCTCCGTATAGCTGCCCATCTTGAGACAGGTTGGGCATCGTTGAGTGCGATGAAAATACATCGCCACGACACGATCCGCCGGTCGCTCGGCAGCGAACACCGTTGAGCTCCAAGCGATAGAAATAGTAGCGAATGCAATTATGGCGATAGCGAGTTGTTTCATTGGTTTTCTCCGCTGTTGATTAATTGGGTAACAATTCTGGCCCTGTTGGAAGGGGAAGATCATCCGTTTCACTATCAGTAGTTGAACCAGCGGAAGTAGCGTCCGACGGTTCGGCCAATTCTGGATCGGGTTTTGAAGCATCGAGCATTCCGCGAATCTCAGTGCGAACGTACTGGGCAAATGCCGGTTTGTCGCCGACAAGTGCCCAAACCTGATCCAACCGCTTCCAGTCCCTAATCTGCCCATCCTGCATTTGAGCTAGGACGACTACAGGCACTTGGATCTCAAATTGTGTCGCCAACTCAGTGCCACTCGATTCTTCGTAATTCAACGTTTTCCATGCCAGTTCACCGCTCTCCATCTCCTCCGCAAATTCCCCTTCGACCGTCTCGTGGGACTGCGATTCGATGGAGCGGCAAGTCGGACACCGAATGTTGCCGTGAAAGTAGTAGACAAGCAGGCCTTCGGAAAGCGATTGGCTATCCGCTTGAGCACCGCTTGATGCGACGAGACCTCCGGACGAGCGTATCGCCTCAAGCTCTTCCGCAATTCTGGCGAGTTGTGGCTCTAACCGTAAAGCCGCCTGCGAGTCCAAGGACCTCGCAATCAGCATGACCAGCGTGGCAGAGAACAACGAGATCAGACAAATCGCAAGGGCATTCTTCAATTCCATATCAAACCTCCTAAGGCCGCGTCTTAACCGACCAGCACTGTCCCGCAGCACTCCATCCATCAAACGCTGCGAGTCATCGTCCTGCGACTTCTGGTTCACGCTCGTACATCAATTCCGGAACCAGCGCGGTAGTCCACGGAACTCCTTCGTTAACCCAACCGTTTACTCGACGTTTCCCGTAATCCGCATGGTCAGCGTGCCCCTGTTTCTCGCCCACAAACCCGTGCGTGATTGGATAGAGATGCTTGAATCCAGCCTTGTTCAGCGTCCGAACAGCTAGAGCGGCACGCGGCCCCGATTGACCGAGAATGGCTAAGTGATCATCAAGCGAGTAGTACTGTTGGACGTCACCCACGAAATCAGCGTTGCGTAACATTGTCTGTCTTCCCATTTTCTGGTCGTAGGAATAGCCCATGAACATTACGGGAATGCAGCGAGCGCCCTCGGGATGCCCAATGAAAACATGTTCTTCCGGCGTGCGAACGTCGATGATGTGAAATTCTTCTGGAGAGGTTTTCGCCTTTTCGAAGGCGGCGAGCGCCGTGATGTACTCACCAATTTGGGCAATCTCGTTCCCACCCAGTTCCTCGTTCTTGCGAAACGTTTCAATGGCATCTCTCACGTAGCCCAGATACCGTGGCTTGTCATCAAAAAGAAACCAAGACTTGTCCAAAACGACAAATCGCACAATTCGGTTTCCCGAAATTTCGGCAATGACTGGGATTTTCGCCTGCGTACCGAAGTTGGTGAGGAAATGCGAGTGCTCCTCTTGTTCAATATTGAGCGATTCGAACGTCAGCTTTCCCGCGGAAACATCGTCTGCAAATGGTCCGGGAACGGCTTCCGTTCCGAGAACCGCTTCCTTGGTCAAAGACTCGACTTTCCTGCACGTAGCGCAACGAAAGGTATTGAAGAGATAGTAAACGCTGATACGCGAAGGTCCCTCAATAGTCTCTGCTGCGCCGTCTGGTGCTGCTGATGCGGAGTCGGACGCAGACGCCTCATCGTTTTGATTCTCACTGTCGCTGGTCGGCTTCAGGTGATATCCAAATTCGGACCACTTGGCCAGAATGTCCGCCTTGGAAATAAATCCCACGTGCCGCCACAATTCGTTCCCCTCCGGATCCAGAAATACTTGTGTGGGAATATCCTCAATTCCATAGGATTTCGCGATTTCCTTGTTTTCCGGTTGCGAAACATCGACAAACTCAACGTCCAGCACACCGGTATATTGAACATCCAATTCCTCGAGTATGGGAGCCATCTTCTTACATGGAATGCACTGCGTGGCGCCCAGATCGATGAGTTTCGGCACACCGGTGTGGGGCCCCGCCGCGACGGGTATCGTCCTTTTCGTAGCTTCCTCGCTCTCCTGACTGCATCCGACTAAAACAAGCATCAGGATGACGGCCGTCAAGCCGGGCAACACCTCCGGACCGAACGACGATCGATATGGTTCGCGTCTGTTACTGCTCATTGGTTTCTCCCCGTTTTGCCTTCGTTTTGTGAAGGCGCGTCAAGCCACACCAACGACTAGACCATACGCAGTTTCTCGGCAGCGGCATTTGTCACGCGAGCCACTGCCGTGTCCGACGGCGCCGTCTTGCCCTTGACCATGTCAAGATCGGCCAGTTGAAGATGTTCGAACTCGGTAAATTCTGCCTGTTGCAGGCAATGTTCGACACAATTGCGCGGGCAACCGTCGATGGCGAGGACCTTGGCGGCAGCCTCGGTCGTCTTCATGATTCCGCTGACGCGGCCACCGATGCCTGCCAGGCAGAACATCTTGCCGACACCCTCGGCTGTAAGTTTGCGAGCGGCCAGGTCGGCCACATGCCCGACGTCTGCGGCACCAGAACAGGCGAATATGAGTGTTGGAGCACCGGCACATTCACAGCTTGTTTGCTTGATATCGTCATTCATATGACAGTCTCCGGATTCTGTCTGAAAAGGCTGAATGCTCTACGCCAAGTGGCTTGTTCAATCATGATGCATTGCGACCAATCGCAACCTCTGCGACGTGTCGGCCGAGATTCTCTGCGGTCTTCACACCGAACTCATCAGTACTGATGTCGTCACTTCCATCGTTCCAAAGGCGAGCTCCAAAATGCCCCGTGGGACGACCATCACCGACCACTAGCATCTCGTGGCAGAATAATGCTGCCTGGACCGATTGAATTGCCAGTTCCTGCCCCCCGCTGCGAACTCCACCAACAGCAACCACGCCGCCAATTTTCCCCGAGAGAGCGAAGTTGTTCTTACGGAACATTCCGCAGCGTTCAAGGAACGCTTTGCAGAGCGACGTCATATTGGCGAAGTACACGGGCGTTCCCACGATAATGGCACCAACCGCGGGGTCGGAAAGTTTGACGGCCACTTGCGGGAAATCGTCCGTCTGGCCCGGTTCCAGAGGTATGCCGGCGGCGAGTTCCGCGGGGATTTTGAGTCCAGCCAACTCAATGAGTTCAGTTTCAATCTCCTGCGAGACCTCCTTCGCAGCATCCAGGCAAATGCCCAGGGCCTGTGCCGTCGTCTTGCCTTTTCGCGGACTGCAAGCGATGGCGAGGATTTTCAACGGCCGGGTGGACTCCGCTCCCTCGGCCGCCATGGCCGACAGAGCTCCCACTGACGCGGCTCCCATGCCAACCGTTCCCAAAAAGCGACGCCGAGATACATCACTTCTCATAGCAATTCCCCTAGTGTGAAAGAGCGATTTCCTGGAACAGTTCCCATCGAACACGATCTACTCAAGCAATTTTGCGATCTCTTCGGGCGAGGCAATCTTGCCAACGAGTTTCACTTCGCCGTCAATCGCCAGGGCCGGAGTCACCATCACACCGAAGCTTGTGATTACATTGATGTCGGTGATCTTTTCCACGGAAGCCGCCACGCCCGATTGCGTCACAGCCTCCTCGGCATTGTGCTTAAGTTTTTCGCACTTGGCACAACCGGGACCCAGAATCTGAATCAGTTTCATGTCACGTTCTCCCTCATTCATCGATTTGTGTTATCCATGGTCCCTTTGTTACACAAAGAACCAGCCAAAAACCATACCCACAAACGTACTCATGATTACCGTCAAGAACACGAATGCGAGTGTCTTCTTGAATCCGATTACGCTGTAGATCACGGCGATGCTCGGAAGCGACAAGGCCGGTCCTGCCAGTAGCAGAGCCAACGCCGGCCCTCGTCCCATTCCCAGTCCAAGCAGCGCTTCGAGGATCGGAATCTCGGTCAGCGTGGCGAAGTACCACATCCCGCCAATCATGGAAGCCACTAGATTGGACTGGAAACTGTCGCCACCAACCCAGCTGGCCACGATGTGCTCGGGGATCAAAGCCCCAACAAATCCGGTCACCAGTACGCCGCCGAACAGGAGCGGTATGATCGACTTCGAGAAGCTCCAGGTGTGGTCCATCCACTCGGCCAATTCCTCGCGGTCGAACCATTTCCACGCCATGGCCAAGACCGACAGGAAGAACGCGCCGGCGAAGTACCAACGATGGTGAAACACCCAGGCAACCCATTTGTAGTTTTCGGGTGTGACGTCCGGTTCCGAAACGATGTCACTGCGATTGACCATGACCTTGGCGCCCTTCTTCAGGTCACCAAGTGGCTCGGCCAATTGAAGGCGATAGGTTTCTGCCGTACGAATCAACACGGTCCCGCGCATCTGCGTCCCGTCGGTCTTCGTGATGAGCGTCTGGCTCGGGTTCGCCCAATCGCTGAACACGAGGAAGACGATCATGCAAACGAAGAACATGGCCGTCTGCCACAGTTTCCGCTTGGCCGGCGGCGGGTCAGGCAACTGCATTGTGGCGGCCGTTCGGTCCTCTTCGTCCTTGCGGAAGATGAACGCCATGATCAGGCCAATCACGACGGCGAACACAATCGAGCCGATGATTCGTGCGATGCCCAGATCGAAGCCCAGTACACGAGCAGTGAGAAAGATGGCCATCACGTTGATTGCCGGTCCTGAGTAGAGAAAGGCCGAGGCCGGACCCAGTCCGGCTCCCACTCGATAGATACCTGCGAACATCGGCAATACGCTGCACGAACAAACCGCCAGTACGGTGCCGGAAGTGGATGCCACACCGTACGCTTCGATCTTGTTGGCTTTCGGCCCCAGGTGTCGCAGCACGGCTTCTTTCGAGAAGAAAGTCGCGATCGCGCCGGCGATAAACATCGCTGGCACGACGCAAGCCAGGGTGTGATAACGCACATACCATTGGAGCATGTAGAACGCTTCCATGATGGCGTTTTGTATCTTCGGACTAGCGAAATTCATGAAGTACGCGAAGAGAAACACTCCCACCAAGGCGGCGAGAATGGACAGCTGCTTCTTATTCATCGAAAGACCCTTTCTCAGCACGATCTTTATTATGCTATTTGGCTGAATAACCAAGCGTTTTTGTAAAAAATAGGACAGTGTCCGGCTAATTCAGCAACTCCTGCTGGTTCTCCACATTGCACTTGATTACGGACTCAATGCACTCGAAGAAGTTCATCACACACTGGATGCGAAGACGGTAGAACACCATCTGACCTCGCTTCTCATCTATGATCACTCCGGCTTGCTTCAGCTGGGCCAGGTGGCGAGAAACGGTCGACATGTCGGTACCCACCATCTCGGTCAACTCGCAAACACAACGCTCCCCGTTTTTGGAAAGCTCGTCTACGATCAGGAGCCTGGCTGGGTGAGCCATTGACTTCACGATTTTGGCCCGGGCTTCGTATTTCGCGCGGTTCTTTGCGTCCATGGCTTCCTATGTTTCCGCTTTGTTTCGACCAAGGTGAACTAAAAAACGGTGAAAACACGTGCTTCGGGGCCACAAGACTGATTATCGGACCGACAATACTTGCAAGTTTAGCCAAATAAGCAAAGTTGTCAATCCCAGGCTCTCGGGGCATGCGCGGCAAGTATTAGCGGTGGGAGGGAAGGTGCCTTGCCGCCTGGCAGCACCGTCATCAGATGGACGTGACGCTCCTCGCTATAAAGAACGATTACGAAGAACGAGTAACTGCGAGCGGCACAATTCCATACGTGACGGTCAATTCACAATTGCCACACTGCTGACTCAAGGGCCAGCTGAGTAGTGCACAGCTTGTGGCAGTCCGCGAACTCCTCACAAGCCCGGCAGTCGTCCCACTGCTCCATGCCAACCTTTACTCTGCGATCAGTAACGAAGGCCCCATGGGGCTTACGCAGGATCACAGAAAACGCTTTACCTGAATTTTCGGCTCGCAATGCGAGCACCGATGGAAGCACTGTACCGTAACACGATTTGTGCTTATCCACTTCCCAGCATCCGTCAAAGAAAACCTGCTCACGTCCCACAGCATTGGGCGTAGCAAACGCCCCCTCCTGCGGTTCAGCTCCACCATAATGAATCCATGCCACTCAATTTGCTTCTACCTGGCAGGAAACGTGGCCGAATCTGAGTGACGCAGGAAACCGGCTGCGTCTTGAGGCAGAACTTGACCAACAACAGCATCACAGGCACCTCAATGAGTACACCCACCACAGTCGCCAATGCAGCGCCGGACGACAGTCCAAAGAGCATGGTCGCCGTGGCGATCGCCACCTCAAAGTGATTTGGATTCCACAAGCCGAGCTTGTTGAAGTATGGACGCGTGCCTAGAGACTGTGGATGTTCGCCAATCCGAGTAACTCTACGATTTGGCACAGGCAAAGTTCCCGGTCCTCTAGCGCGGCTAGTGTCCGCACTGCTCTTTTGTAAACACCACTGGTGTTGTCGATGTAATAGGACTGTCCGGACGGATGCAGGGCCGCGCATGCAATGAACTGTCCGACCCTCCGCTTATCTGCCTCAAACCGCTTCCATCCGCATTCATCACCCAGATTCGCCGCGAGCCGTTCCGGTTACCCGAGAACAGTATTCGCCCGTCAGGCGTCCAGAATGGTTCATCGTTGTTGCTCGTGTTATTTGCATCACGACTCAGGTTAATGATGCCGCTCCCATCAACGTTGGCGACGAAAATGTCGTGTGTCGTATCTCCAGGCTCCTTGCCCCAGAACGCCACCTTCGTCCCGTCCGGGCTCATCATCGGCTGCAGGCCCCACGAACAAATCCGCTTCACCGTTCCTGCAACCACCCCGTCGTCCTTCCACTGTGCCGTCCAGATTCCTCTCTGTTCGGCTCCCCACACTGTCGCGGTCAAGCCCAGAGCCACCAACCCCACCCCAAGTGCCGTCAGTTTACACATGAAACTGCTCCCGTTCTTATGTTTCGCCGTCAGCCATCCGGACTCCGCTCTCCGGACATCACGCACTCACACAGAGCTTCAGGCGTCCAGAATGGTTCATCGTTGTTGCTCGTGTTATTTGCATCACGACTCAGGTTAATGATGCCGCTCCCATCAACGTTGGCGACGAAAATGTCGTGTGTCGTATCTCCAGGCTCCTTGCCCCAGAACGCCACCTTCGTCCCGTCCGGGCTCATCATCGGCTGCAAGCCCCACGAACAAATCCGCTTCACCGTTCCTGCAACCACCCCGTCGTCCTTCCACTGCGCCGTCCAGATTCCTCTCTGCTGGGCTCCCCACACTGTCGCGGTCAAGCCCAGAGCCACCAACCCCACCCCAAGTGCCGTCAGTTTACACATGAAACTGCTCCCGTTCTTATGTTTCGCCATCAGCCATCCGGACTCCGCTCTCCGGACATCACGCACTCACACAGAGCTTCCCCGCTGCCAGTGGACCCCGCAATCCCTCAGCACTGCGGAAAAACTCGAACTACAGGTTACTCTTCCCCTCTCCTGCAACCCAGGCTGCCCCGTTTGCCTACAAAAACGTGCCATGCACCGTTTCTCTTCCTGCCTGTGGTACAATTGGGAAAGTAAATTCGCTCGACCTTGGACCGCGTGCAGTGGATATGAATTCGGGCTCCTGAGCTACGACAGCCGGAACGGAGGGTTGTATGACGACCGAAACGTACCCTCACATTGAGACAACGAAGGAAGGCGTTCCGATGATCGCCGGAACGACAACCAAGGTTGTGGAAATCGTCTTGGACCGTTTGGCCCATCACTGGGATGTCGACGAAATGCAACGGCAGCATCCCCACCTCATGCCCGCGCAGATCTACGCCGCTCTGGCATATTATCACGATCATCAGGAGGAGATAGATCGTGATATCGCGGCGCGTCTCGGCAAGGTCGAAGACATTGCGGCCAGTCAAGCTGATTCCGCGGTGCGTGCCAAGCTCCAGGCGATGGGAAAGCTGCCGTGAGTGTTGGGCTTTACATGGACCACCACGTTCCCGCAGCAATCACTCGTGGATTGCGACGGTGCGACGTTGATGTTCTAACCGCCGAAGAGGACGGTGCCGCGGATTGGGATGACGAACGACTATTGGAACGTGCGACGCATTTGGGACGCATCATCTTCACGCAGGACGATGACTTGCTCGCGATCGGTCGGCAATGGCAGAATTCCGGCCGTGAGTTCGCGGGGATCGTGTATGCTCACCAACTTCGGATTACAATTGGTCAGGCAATTCGCGATTTGGAGCTGATAGCGAAGATCATGACCATCAAGGAGGTGACAAACCGAGATCGAGTTCTTGCCGATTCGCTGAAGATGGTCTTCCCCGTTTGGCCACTCACTGGCAAGCACGAGGATCAGTTGCCATTCCCCCGTTAGGTGCCCCAGTAGTCTGCCAACAAGACCGCATTACGACCTGTACCTCTTCTGTTTCACCGCTGACCCGGAAGCGCGTCCGGAAAGCAACGTGGCGTGTCGCGCAGGTCCCCACCGGACGCGGCGGAGGGGTGCGCGCGGGCGAAAGCAACATCGAATCGCAACGCCGCGTTGTCCCGTCCACAACCGATTGCGATCTGCTTGTTGGAGCGTTTGCGGGTGCGGCGGACATCTTCGCCCTCAGCGCGCATCCCTGCGCACCGATCGGCGTTCAGTGCTGTCGCCTATCTACCGTGCGCTGCCGATCGGTGCTCCGGGAATAGCGGTTAAACAGATTGTCTTCGCGCACGCCACGATTTGGTGAAGGGTCCAGACCGAGTCCTCCTGCTGGATCGCTGCCAGGGCCGGTCAACGCGTTTGGTGGTCGGTGTGGCTCTGTTGCCGTACCGGACACCTGGTCCTCCTCGGACTCGCATATCATGCCCACGTGTTCCAGTTGAGGCGTTCCGGCAGTTACTTGCCTCATTTGCGGTTACGTCACCGGCCGCGACGTGTAATACTGATCAAGTCAACTCGATGGCGAGTGCAGTCACCACACGGCGAACAATTTCGCATTCTCCTCTACTCTTCCATCTTCGCACGCTCGGCCTCTGCGGCAGCCCCGGTGTGCTGGGCAGACGAAACGTGGACTGGGACACTTGCACCAGGGGAGTTCGGAGACTGGGCATTCCAACACACGCTCCCGCCGGAGATCGCGCGTACATGTCCTGCCTGCGCCGTGCGCACCCCTGCCGTTCGCTTCCTCTGCTGGCGAGTAGCGAACAGGTCCCCTCCTGGTTCCACCACGGCCCGTGCCGCCGGGCGTGATGGACCCGGCAGCAGGGTGTTGTGGCGAGATCCGGACCACGAGCTACTTTGCTGTTCGCCGCAACTGGTCCATCAGTACTTCATGTCGCAGCACTGGCGGAAACAATCCGTCCCTCGAGTCACGGTTCACACCGAGTGTTGTGGCACCTACTGGGGCCACGCCTCCGGGGTGAGGACGATTAGCACATTATCTATATTGCTGTGTCCTCCGGCGATGATACCGGCTTCGGCGATAACGCTGCCACTGCTGTCGGTCACGGGAACACGATCACTCATATATGGCCACATTAGCCAGCCAATCTCCCAGAGAGCCAAATCATCGGGCGAACCAACGAGCAGATCTTTCACGGCGATCCAGATACCCCAGTCATCACGGTATATCTGCAGCCTCGTCAGGAGGTCGTGCTGGAAATTCATGTCATGCGGGTACGTGTGGTTCTTCAATGTACCCGATAGCGTCTCGAAAGGTGGGTTGTGGAGATCGTAGTATCGAAACGGCACCCCCTTATTCTTTATAATCGCCTCCCCGCAGAAGGCACCATCATCACTGAGCGCCGATACACCAATGACGGGAAAGCTGAAAATTCGTGGTTCCGCAGCTCCGATTGTATAGCGAAAAGGAAATCCGTTGGATGTCTTGCCGCCAATTTGTGCTTCTCGCCCCTCGCACGGATTATTCAGTCGGAAATCGCGAGGCTCCCCACTTAGGTCCAACATCTGCAGCGATTCGGTTTCATTGCTGAAATCCAGAGGTGTCCCATCCCTCTGCGCTCGCAAGTCCGGCGCACAGTAGTAGCCAGGATTGAAGAGGAACGAGCCCCACGTCCCGGAAGCATCCTGGTAAGCGATCAAAATATCACCGTTCTCGTTGATTTGTCTTACCGAAGAATTCATCGATGCGTTAGTCGGTAACAGGTCCAAGACAGGAGGGTCGATTGTGAGGTCAATTGCGAAGCCGCGACGATTTCCGGATTCGTCCTCAAGGTGGCCTATCACTACCTGATAGTCATTTATGTCCCTTGCCGCACTAAGGTGGTGACCGGCCGGGAAGGTATCCGGCAGCGATTCAGGGTCAAGCGGAACACCGTCATCCGTGAAAAAACAACCATTCAAATCGATGCAGGCATTCACATTCCTGGTTGGGTCGTATAGAAAAGCGATGTTACGACCGTCCAGATGTCGATACATTCCTACCACTTGCACTTGCCACTTATTGCCCAACGGAAAGGCATTGGTAATGCCTCCGGGCGTCGGAAACCAGCCAGGATCGGCATTGTCCGGCAACGGGACGTACGTGATGCCGTATCTCACATTTGGCAACGGTGGCGGCGGCGGAGCGGGCTTTCCTGCCAGCACCAGGTCGCCGGCCACCATGAACATGGCCGTCGCCAGCATACTCCCAACGATCAGTTTCTTGGTGCGTAACATCTTCCGAATCTCCTGTGACAGAGTGGCTGAGCCGAGCCGGGGGCAGGCCCCGTAAAGAGCTCAGCAGAAACGGGTAACTGTAAAGAATCTGTGATTGTCCGACGGCCTTCGCTGTGGGCCGTTACGGCGCACTCGCGGGGTGCCCCATGGCAAACAGAACGATGCACACCATTCGGCCCTTGTAGAGCGTTCCGCGCGTGAATGCTGGGCTCTGGAGTCCTCCTTTGCTATCATGAGAGAAGTCTCCTGGCGCATACAACGAGCGCCCGAGTGACACCTGGGCCGGTGAGATGGTTGCTTGGCGGTAACGCTCACCGGCCACTTTTCATCGCACTAATCAAAATCAACTGAATCGGTTTCTTGTTGCATCGCGTGAGCTGTCGGTCGGTCCGATCGGCAAACCGCTCACGCCACGCACATGATGTTACTTCTCTTGCGCATCCTCCTGATTTGTTGAACTCTCTGATTGTGTCCAGCTGACTTTCTTCCATTTAGCAGCCTTTTCCGGCTGGTTGGATTTCTCGTACAGCTCCACCAGGTGCGTCACGGCAGCCTGGACCTGTTCATCGTCGTAGGGCGTACTGCCAGCGGCCTGACGCTTGGCAAATCCCTCGTAGGCTTCCAAGAGTAATGGCTCGGCTTCCGCGTACTGGCCGCGTTGCACGTGCAGGCTGCCCAGCAGACTCATCGATTCGAGCGTGTCAGGGTGTTTCGCGACCCAGATTCTTTTGCCGTCCCTCGACCGTCTCTTTTAGGAGCGTGACGGCTTGATCCGATTGCCCTGCCCGGGAGTAAGCTACAGCCAAGTAGTGCATGGAACTGAGTATCTGCGGATGTTGCGGACCTTGCAGTTCACGCTGCCGCCGGACCGTTTCCTCAAGCAGCTTGATCGCCACATTGACTTGGCCGGCATCGCAGTACATGGCGCCGAGTGTGCACTTGATGGAGAGAGTCTGTCGCTCGTCAGCTGTTAGCGCTTTCCGCGTCAATTCCCACATCTCAGTCGCCATGCGCATGGCCTCTTCGCGCCGGCCCATTCTGCGGTAGTTTTTAACACAGAGGCACATCATGCCGAGCGTTTGCGGGTGGTCCGGTCCAAAGACCTTGCGCAGGAGGCCAAGCTGGGTTTCGAAGAGTTGGTTTGCCGCCTGACAGCGACCAGCACACGAGTAACCATCGGCAAGATAAACCCCGGATTGCAGCGTGTAACGGTGTTCGGGGCCGAGCTTCTTCTCTAGAAGCCGATGTGCCTTTTCGAGCAGATGCAACGCGTCGTGCAGGCGGCCCTTGGCTTGGTAGGCAACCGCCAAACTGCACATCGAAGTTAGCGTGTCAGGATGCTCGGGGCCCAGATTCACCTTCTTAATCCTGAGCGTTTCTTCCAGAAGTGGCAGGGCCTCGTCCAAACGGCCAACTTCACGGTAGAACATTGCCAGTATGTGCATGCAGATCAGCGACACGGGGTGTTCGGGCGCCAGGTTCTCCTGACACTCGTTGAATGCCTCCTCAAGAATGAGCATGGCTTCGTCCAGCCGACCGGCGTCCTTATAATTCTGGCCCAAATTAGCCATGACGCGGAGTGTTTTAGGATGATCGTCCCCCAGGACGACTCTGTAAAGGCATAGTGTCTCCTCGAACAAGGGAATGGACTGGTCGAGCTTACGCAATTTCCAATATGTTGCCGCCACGTTGTTCATAAAGTTGAGAGTACTAGGATGCTTGGGGCCAAGCTTTGCCCGCGTCAGTCTCAGCGTTTCCTGATGCAGTGAGAGGGCTTGGTCCAACTGCCCGGCATCACCGTAGCCCGCCGCCAGCGTGTCCATCGCCGACATCGTTATTGGGTGATCGGGGCCCAGCTTGTCCGTCATGACAGGCAACGCCTTTTCTACAAGCCCGATCGCCTCCTGATAACGGCTGAGCGTCCCTGTAGGCGACTGCCAGGTTGATTATCGACACCAGCGTACTAGGGTGATCGGGACCCAGCTTCGCCTGGGTCAAGCGTAACGCTTCCTCAAACAGGGACAGGGCTTCGTTCCGTCGCCCGGCGTGCGAGTACGCGACTGCCAGATTATTCATGGATTCCAGCGTATCAGGATGCTCGGGGCCCAGCCTCTCCTTGCGTAGCTGCAGCGTTTCCTCGTGCAGCGAGATGGCCTGATGCAGCTGCCCGGCAGCCGAATAGGACCCTGCCAGGCTGTTCATCGACGCCAGCGTGTCGGGGTGCTCGGAGCCGAGAATTTCTTTCCTGAGTCGCAGCGCTCCTTCGAGGAGTGGTAGCGCTTCATCTCGTCGGCCTGCAGCATCATACGCATCCGCCAAGTCTTGCATCGCGGCGAGCGTGTCGGCGTGCTTGGGGCCGAGCGCATCACGCAGCAGGTCGTACGACTTCTGGGCAAGTTCCAGAGCTTCCTGAACTAGGCCGAGGCCCGAGTACGTTTTCCCAATCGCGCGCAGCAATTTGGCCTGCAGTACCGAGTCCTCCCGAAACTCTGTCTCCACGCGCGTCTGGGCCTGACCGAGCATTTCGGCTACCGTGATGGTGCGGCCATCCCGCTCTGGATCGGGGCTGCGAAAGATCTCCACCAGGAAGTCCGTGACCTTCTCCGCCTGGTTGCGAGCAGTGTCCGCTTCAACGCGCAGGTCGCGCTCGCGCTCTGCGCCTTGTTCGGCCAGTCGCTTCTGCTTCTGTGCCAGCTGAGCCTGCTGGTTGGCCAATCGTTGCTGCTGCTCGGCGATCTGCAAATGTTGTTCTGCCAGCTTCTCCGCTTTGGTGGCGCGAATCGCCTGGCCGGTGGCGATCCCGGCACCGATAATGAGAGCCAGACTCACGGCCCCCGTCGCCGCCACCGCGCTCCGGTTGCGGCGCGTAAATTTGCGGAGCCGATACAGCACAGAAGGTGGACAGGCCTCGACTGGCTCGTCGTCCAAATAGCGCTGGACATCTTGAGCCAATGCGGTGGCCGTCTGGAAGCGGCGTCTGCGGTCCTTCTCCAGGGCCTTCATCACGATCCAATCCAACTCGCCCCGCAGCGTGCGGCTCAATTGGACAGGAGTCGTGTGGCGATGGGTGGAAATTGTCGTCGTAACCGCTGCCACCGTGGTGATCCGCGTGCTGGGCCGGGGTGGTTCCTGCTCTCGGATGATCGCGCAGATCTCCTCGTAATTGGCCTGCCGAAAGCGCTCCTTGTCGAAGGGCGGCACGCCCGTCAGCAGCTCGTACAGCAGCACACCCAACGAATAGATGTCGCTGCGTGTGTCCACATCTTGACCATTGCGTCCCGCCTGTTCGGGGCTCATGTACATGGGGGTACCCACCAGCTGGCCCAGGCCGGTGAGCGTCGTCCGAGCAGTGAGGCGCGCTCCAGTGGCCTTGGCTACGCCAAAGTCGATGACCTTGGGGATCGGCACGTCCTCGTCCTCGGCCACCAGCACGTTGGACGGCTTGATGTCCCGGTGGATGATCCCCTTGTGGTGGGCGTGCTGGACCGCCTGGCAGACGGTTACAAACAGCTCCAGCCGCTCCCGAATCGTCATGTCATGTTGGTCGCAATAATCCGTTATCGGCACTCCATGCACGAGTTCCATCACGAAGTAGGGGCGTCCTGACTCGGTCGCTCCCGCGTCGTGCACGTGGGCAATGTTCGGATGGTCCATCAGGGCCAGGGCTTGGCGTTCGGCCTCGAAACGCGAGATCACTTCCCGCGTATCCATGCCGGGCTTGATGATCTTCAGCGCCACCTGACGATGCATTGGCTGCTGTTCGGCCAGGTAGACCACGCCGAAGCCGCCTTCGCCCAGTTCCTGGATCAGCTTGTAGGGACCGATCTGTGTGCCGGGGCACTCGGTTATCGGTGGGAAGTCGATGGTGGCGGCGATACTCGGAGCGAGTGGCTCAAGAAAACTCGGTGCTTCATCATGAGCCCGGAGTAGCGTCTGCAGTCGGCCAAGAAGTGCCTCGTCGCCGCCGCAGACCTGTTGCAGGTAATCGCGGCGGATGTCCTGGGCCGGAATACCCGCAGCCACCTTGAATATCGCTTCTTCATCAAACCGCTTGGCGACCATCTCGTCTCTCCCCGCGTGACGCCCGAAACCGGGCCGCTATTAACAGTGCGAGAATGAGCAGCCAAATGTGAAACAAAAAATCGAAAAATTTTTGCCCGCGGAGATTCTCATCTCTGCGTCTCAGCCGCGTCAGCCATCTCCACGCGCAGCCATGCTTTGGCGTAACCCCAATCGGCATAAGCTGTTCGCGCCGTGATCCCCAGCAGCTGCGCCGCTTGCTCGTTCGTCAGCCCGGCAAAAAAACGCAGCTTCACCAATTCCACCTTGCGCGGGGATATGGCCGCCAGACGGTCGAGCGCTTCGTGCAAGGCGAGTAGGTCCAGCGCCGGTTTGTGAGTCTCCGGGTCAACGTGCGAGATTTCCACGCGCTGCAGCCCCCCTCCGGCCTCCGCACCGGCCTTCCGCCGCGCTTGCTCGACAAGAATGCGCCGCATGGCCTCGGCTGCGGCACTGAAGAAATGCCCGCGACTGTTCCAGTGCACGGCGTGGTCGGTATGGACCAGGCGAATGTAAGCCTCGTGCACCAGGGCGGTAGCTTGAAGAGTCTGGCCCGGTTTCTCTTGGGCCATCTTGACAGCAGCCAGTTTCCGGAGTTCTTCATACACGAGTGGCAGTAACTGCTCCCCTGCCTGGCCGTCGCCCTGTTCGATGGCGGAGAGAATCTGCGTCACGTCACCGGCCGAACACGGCGCGCCCTGAGGGGCGGCGTCAGTGAGCGGAGCGGATTGACTACCTGCACGGTCACCCTGCGGCGCATGACGGACCACGGCACTTCTCCCACTGCCCCCTGCGCGACCAGTCACCCTAGCGCTGGCCGCCACAGCGAAACAAGCACACCATCCGACATCGACCGTGCATTCGTCAGTGTATCGCGCATTCGTGGCGCGTCCATATCACGGTCAACAGAATTGGCAACAAACCTGCCACACGTGATCCTGTCACTGGGCTGCCCCACAACGAGCAGGATCGGAAAGATGCGATGTTGCTAAGCAAGTGTAAGCAGTCCGCCAAATCTGATTTTATCGATCGCAGAGTGCCCAAACACCTTTCTATGATCGGGCACTTCGGACTGCCTGTTTGTACCAAACCGAGACAACTGTCTCATCCTGAGAAATCGGTCGTGAGATAGTCCCACCAGAAGTCAACTTGTAGACACATTCCGGAATGGCGGCGCATCACCAAAGAGCGTGCTCTGAGCTATAAGTGCCCGTTATCTAAGGCCGTTTGGCATCAGAGTTGCTCCGCTTTCAAGCAGTCATTCCAGCACACGATGTTATGCAGCGTTTCCCAACGATTCTGTTCTGGCTGGGGTGCCGCGAGAATCGGGTGAACCCTCACGGAAATGCCGCGCGGAGTGCAATAATTTGACAATGAGTCTCGAACGAGTGTGAAAATTTTGCGCATCTCGTTCCCAGTGCGACTCGCTCCGATTCGTCTCGGGCAAAATTTCGAACATGCAGATGTAGTCTCAGACGATGGGTGGTTGCCCTCGTCAAGAGTAGAGGTTTCGGTCGTTCGTCATATCTATTAGGAGCTATTCTGATGAAAAGGCTATGTACACTAGTTGGTGCGGTATGCGTTGTGGCACTGATGACCGGCAGCGCGCTCGGCCTGGAGATTCAGCTAGGACCACGGACGCTGGTTCTATCGTCGGGCGGCGATCAGCTTACGATCCACACGGACTTCCCTTACTGGGCCGCGGACAGTGTCACCCTGGACATCGGTGATAATTCTGACGTCCCTATAGCCACCTGGTCTGACGATTGTGGGAATCTCGTCGCCCGATGCAGCAAGGACGACGTGGAAGAGGCGGTCGGTGATTTCGACGGCAAGTTCACCACGGTCGAAGTGATCCTGACCGTGAACGATTCCGACTCGGACTCCGAGACACTTCGCGTCAGAAAGTAGCGTGGCAGTGCATCACGCGCAGTAATGGTGCGTGGCACCGTTTTCGTGGTCGACAGGGCAAGACAGGCAGAGTTGGCTGACTACAAAAACGTGCCATGCACCGTTTCTCTTGGGTGGTGGCCAAATCGTGTCGGCGAAGGACCGACTGGTAATCGGCTTAACCGAACCAGGTCCGCTTGCGGCGGTCGAGTTTCTGTAGGTTATCGCAGGCGATCTTGACGTCGCTCTCGACCTGGAAATCGAACATCCCGGCGATGACGAAATCGGCACCGTTGCGATAGGCGTAGGGGAAAGCCATCCGCGGGCGAGATCGCCCCGGCCGCCATCACCTTGAACGCCACCCAAGGCTTCTCGACCGTTTCCATGAAGGCCGCCGTCTCCTCGGGATTGTTGCACCACATGCTGTCATTGTTCGCATTGTGGTCGGACGCATTGCCTCGCATCCAGTCGTATTCCTTCCGCCGCTCTTCAGGCGTGGCCGACCAGTAGCGATCCATGTGGAAGGTCTTGACGTAGAAATCGGGATTGACCTTGTTCTTCTCGCAGGCCATGGGCATGTTCAGCGAGTGGCCGCCGACCCCGGCAGGCACGCCTTGTGCTTTGATCAGATCGACCATTTGCCCGATCACATCGATCGAGCCACCGCTCATCATGTACGAGTCGGTCACCCCGCCGTGCGAATAGAGCAGCGTGGCACCCATGTCGACCTGCCGCTTGATCTCGTCGTTCATCTCGGTCTTGTCCTCGACCACCGGGATGCAGACCATGGTTTGGATCTTGGGGTCGCGCTGCTGGTTGTATTTCGTCACCGCGTCCCAGCACGCAGGGTCCAATCTGGATCGTATTGATGCCGCACGCTTGGGCCAGTTCCAGGGTCTCGAAGATCTTGGCCTCGGTGTTGTAGGACGTGAACAGCTTCGACGCGTACATCAGGTCGCGGCTGTGGGCCCAACCGCCGATCAGGTTGCCGCCGATGAACAGCCGGCTGAGCGAGACGTTGCCGATCTTGCCGCAGGGCAGGCTGCCGGGAGGAATGTCGGTCATGGGCTTTTCCGTCTTCGCGGTCTTAGCCGAGCCGTCCTCCAGGGCGGCTGCCAATGCGTTCTCTTCGATGCTGACGTGCGCCGCACCAACCGCTGCCGTGCCAAGGACGCCCTTTGCCAGAAAACACCGACGGTCAATTCTGTCTGACATGGCTGCTTGCCTTTCCATTCTGACGTTGAGGTGATTCAGGTCTTCCCGTTCACAGGCCCATAAGGCGCGACCCAGGCTTCCCGAGTGCCGGACTCGCTCTCGCCCAGCCATACATTCTAGTCTTTGCGATCGAGAACTTAAAGTCTGTTTGGCAGCTAACGGGCGGCCAAAACAACGGGGCGGTGGCATCCTGCCGCCGCACTGCAGCCGGAAGCCGCAGCCGCATCAAAATCGGGGGGGGGACTGCGGGGTTTGGGCCTGACAGAAACTACCCGTCCAGTGTCCAGCCTTGGCGGTACTTCTTGCTCAGCAGCGCGTTCGCTTGGTCGCTATTGGTAACTCGCCCAGTCGATGGATCATAGTCGATTCTTCTGGCCAACGCGGAAAGCCACCAGCCCGAGCAACAGCTGTTCGATCATGGTCCCGCTGTAGTCAAAGTCACAAGCAGTCTTCAGGTTGCCCTTGCAGGCTTTGACCCATTGGTCCTGAAAACCGCCTAACGCGGGGATCTGCTCGCTCTCGGGGCGAGACTTGTAGTGCGTGAGACCTGCGCTGGCGTTACGCGGAATGAGCTCGTTCTTTCCGAAGTCCGCCACCAGCAAAGCCTTATCGCCGACGAACAGGGCGCCATGGCCGATCTTCGTCACATCGACCCCTTCGAGCCTGTTCGGTTTGTTGGCGCCCTGGTACCAGGTTACTTGGATTGCAGGTCGCCAATCGTTGGCCGGATGCTCGAACGTCATTGTCAAAGCACTCGGAGCGACATCCGGATTGACGGGATCGCCATGCGCCTCGGCCGACGTCGGAACTCCCGCATCAATGGCATTCCAGGCCAGGTCCATGGTGTGGCTGCCCATGTCCCCCACCTGCCAGCTGCCGAAGTCCCAGTACATATTCCAATGCAAACATCCCCCAAAATAGCCCGAGTTGTAGGGTGGGATCGGTGTCTTGTGCTCAGATATTCGGGCAGAGTGACGCTGGTGCAGCCGTCGATGATAGCATTCTGGGGCCAGAACACAAGAAATCATACGAGTATTTCGAATCGGCCATCCCGGCAGCCACCCGTGATCTGTAGTGTCCATTCCCAAGAAAATGCTGGAAGAACCGAGTTCGCACAGTTGCAGCGGCGGGCACCAGGGAAGAGAATTCTTGTCAGTCGTAGGTCGGCTGAGACAGTTGAACGGGATAGCAGCCGCAATGAGTCCTGCACGCGATCCGATCCTTCACTTCCGGCATGATAATACTCTGCCGTAAGAACATCGCCATTCTTTCGGAGTCGCCCATGAGGTACCTGGCTTGAAGAAAAAAGGGGGCCAAGTTAGTGTTTCTCGTCGCGAGTTCGTGGGCGGTTTGTCAGCCACGATGACTTTCGCTCTTGCACCACCGCAGTTCCTGGGATCTGCGTCTGCCGCCAGCGCTAACATCAAACTAAACTTTGCCGGCATCCGCGTTGGTGGACGATTGGCCAGGGACATCGAAAGACCCAGCAGCGAGAACGCCGATACGGTGATCATCGCAGCTTCCGACCATATCCATTCACCCGCGGCAATCCGCGTCATGCGTTTGGCTGAGCAAGTGTATTGCGACAAGCCGATGGACGAAGGAACCTCACGGAAACGGTAGACACGCGCATATGCCTTTAGTTGCACATATTCCGTTGCCCACGTTTGACTATTTGAATCAACGTGGCGAGAACATTCTCAATCTGGGGGATGCGCTGCATCAGGATATTCGAGAGCTACACATCGGTTTCCTGAACATGATGCCCGACGCGGCTCTGGCAGTTACCGAACGGCAATTTCTGCGATTGGTGGGCAGCAGCAATCAGATTGCCCAGTTCTTCGTTTATCCTTTCACCATACCGGGCCTTCCGCGCAGCGCCGAAGCGCAAGCATACATTGACCAATACTACGTTTCCTTTGAACAGCTCAAGCAGGATGGCCTCGATGCGCTGATCATTACTGGGGCCAACGTGGCCAATCCGACGTTGGATCAGGAGCCGTTTTGGGAACCGCTGCAAGAAATCATCAACTGGGCATCAGAACACGTCACCTCGGTGCTCTGTTCTTGTCTGGCCACGCACGCCATCGTCCAAGCACTTCACGGCATCGAACGACAACGGCTTCCTGACAAGCTCTGGGGCGTGTACCCCCATCGGGTAACTCAAGCGGAACACCCTCTACTGCGTGATATCAATACACGCTTCGACGTACCGCACTCGCGATACAACGATATCAGCCGCGCCCAATTGGAGGCGGCAGGGCTCACCATTCTGGCGGAAGGCAAAGAGGGTGGCGTCCACATGGCGGTCAGCCCAGACCAATTCCGCATCGTCTATCTCCAAGGGCATCCGGAATATGATCACAATAGTCTGCTGAAGGAATACAAGCGCGAAGTAGCACGGTTCATCGCTGGCGAGCGCGACGATTATCCACCCCACCTCGACAATTATTTTTCACCCGAAGCGGCAGCGATTGTGGACGAATACGAACACATTGTCCATACCTGCCTGCGACAAGGGACTTCCATCCCCCCTTTTCCCGAGAGCCAAATTGAACCACATCTGGACAACACCTGGCTCGACACGGGAAAATCAATCGTCAACAATTGGCTGGGCTTGGTCTACCAATTAACCAATATCGACCGCAAGATTTGCTTTATTGACGGTGTTGACCCAAATGATCCACTAGGGCTCAAAAAATGAAACCTGAAACCATTGCTATTCATGGCGGATATGAGACCGACGCGACGACGAAAGCCGTTGCGGTTCCCATCTATCAGACGGTTGCCTATGAATTTGACAATGCCCAACATGGGGCGGATCTGTTCAATCTGGCGGTTCCAGGGAACATCTACACGCGCATCATGAATCCCACCACCGATGTCTTGGAAAAGCGGATCGCCGAATTGGATGGGGGAATCGCCGGCCTCGCGGTCAGTGCCGGCAGTGCGGCGATCAATTACTCCGTCCTGACGATTGCAGAAAAAGGCAACAATATTGTGTCGGTCCCGCTGCTCTATGGAGGGACCTATACCCTGTTTGCCCATATGCTGCCCAAACAGGGTATCGAAGTGCGCTTCGCTCAGGACGACAATCCTGCCAGTCTGGAAGCTCTGATCGACGACAAGACAAGCGCCGTCTTCTGTGAAACGATCGGTAATCCGGCGGGGAATATCGTTGATTTGGAGGCCATTACCTCGATGGCTCACAAGCATGGCGTGCCCGTCATCGTGGATAATACCGTGGCCACACCGGTTCTGATCAGACCGATCGACTACGGGGCGGATATCGTCGTCTATTCACTCACGAAATACATGGGCGGACATGGGAACTTCACTGGGCGGCGCCATTGTCGACTCGGGCCAATTCCCCTGGGAGAAACATCCGGAACGCTTCCCCATGCTCAACGTGCCGGAACCCTCGTATCACGGCGTTGTCTATACCAAGGAGATGGGACCCGCCGCCTATATCGCCCGTGCCCGCACCGTCCCCTTGCGCAATACGGGCTCTGCCATCAGCCCGCTGAATGCCTTTCTGATTCTGCAGGGAATCGAAACGTTGTCTCTGCGGATGGAACGGCATTGCAGTAACGCCCTGGCCGTGGCGAATTATCTCAACGAACACCCGAAAGTGGCCTGGGTTCACTACGCCGGGCTGCCTGATTCGCCCTATTATGCTCTGGCGCAGAAGTACACCAATGGCAAGCCGTCCGGGCTGCTGACATTTGGAATTCAAGGCGGCTTTGAGGCCGGCGTGCGTTTCTATGACGCACTCGAATTGTTCAAACGGCTCGTCAATATCGGGGATGCCAAATCGCTGGCTGCACACCCGGCTTCCACCACCCATCGTCAGCTGTCGCCCGAAGAATTGGCGTCAGCCGGGGTCACGTCCGATATGATTCGCCTGTGCGTCGGGATCGAACACATCGACGACATTATCGCGGACATCGAACAAGCATTGGCCGCAGCCGTCAGCTGACTCGGAATTGTCAGGGCTAGTGCTTTGTCAACTCCAAGAATTGGGGTGAAGCGTTGTTCTCAACGGCGTACGACGGACGTCCTCGTCCGTTGAAATGGGCTAACCTTTGCGGCGCGACACCGCGTGAACGCGGTGTCGCACATTCGTCTCAGCCCAACCCTAAGTCTTAAGCGTGACAAGGCACTAGAGCGGAGATAGCGGTCCTGCAAATCGCACAGCGGACACGGAGACGGAGCTGTCGCAATCTGCCTCACCAGCGGTCGCTCCCAGTAACGTGCTGCGTTCCAGATTCGTTCATCATCCGCCGAGGCCCAACGGAGCGTGCTGAAATTCTGGCATGATTCGCCAGAAAGTAGGTCCCGCTTGCCGAGCGGGACCTGGCAACGGTTGCCGGCAATTGCGACGGGGCCGAAGTGGCAGCTGATTTGCCGCTTCGAGGTCTCCAACGTGCTGTGCTAACAGCAGTCGATGGATCGCCCCCCCGGGGGCTCCTGCCACAATGAACCAGCGAACCCAGGCCACCGTCCGCTCGCGGCATAACGCGGGGATGCTCTAGCCCCGCTGAGCGGAGTCTCGCTATTCTGCGCCTCTTGCCACAAGTTGTTGCCTGGCACCCATGGTTCCTTGGTTCTTCTTTCTCTTGACCTGGGGGTGTCATCCTGCTCTGCTGGCGTCTGACGCTCTTTGCTGGCGACACGGCAACAAACTCACACCTTCAAGAGGGACGGCCGAGGGCTACGTGATGAAACCCTGTAAAGTCAATAACATTCTCGAGTTGGTGGGGAACACTCCCCTCGTTCGCATCAACCGCATGAACCCGGTCGCCGACGTTGAGCTCTTGGTGAAGCTGGAATCCATGAATCCTGGCGGTTCGGTGAAGGACCGAATCGCCTTGAGAATGATCGAAGACGCCGAGGCCAGCGGCGAGTTGACTCCGGGCAAGATTGTGTTGGAGGCCAGCAGTGGCAACACGGCCATCGGGCTCGCCATGGTCTGTGCGGTAAAGGGCTACAAGCTCCTGGTTACGATGAGCGAGTCGGCCAGTGAGGAACGCAAGCGGATTCTGCGGGCATATGGCGCCGAAATCCTCCTCACACCGGGCCAGCTGGGCACGGATGGAGCGATTGAGGAGGCCTATCGACTGGCCCGAGAAGAGCACGACAAGTATTTGCTGGTGGACCAGTTCAACAATGCAGCCAACTGGCAGGCCCATTACGACGGCACGGCAAGGAGATCTGGCAGGCTACGGACGGGAAGGTGGACGTAATTGTGCTCACGATGGGTACGACCGGGACGCTGATGGGAACTACCCGCGCTCTAAAGAAACTGGCCCCCAACGTTCGCGTGATTGGCGTGGAGCCGTTCAAGGGACACAAGATTCAAGGCTTGAAAAACATGAAGGAGAGCTATCCGCCAGGGATCTTCAAGCCGGACGAGCCACACGCCATCGTCAACGTGGATGATGACTCGGCCTACGAAATGTCCCGGCGTCTGGCCAAAGAAGAGGGGATCTTTGTGGGGATGAGTGCCGGTGCTGCCATGAAGGTGGCCTTGGATGAGGCCCAGGCCTTGGGCCGCGGCACCGTCGTTGCGCTGCTGCCGGATGGAGGCGAGCGGTACCTCTCCACCTCGTTGTTCGCCTCGGAGACGGTTCCGGTACCACTGCGCTTCTACAACACGCTGACCAGAAAGGTGGAACAGTTCGAGCCTGTCCGTCCCGGCAAAGTCGCGGTCTATTCCTGCGGACCAAGCCTGGACGGGCCACCCGACTTGGGGCTCTGCCGCAGGGTCGTCTTCTCCGACGTGCTCCGACGCCATCTCGAATATCGCGGCTATGAGGTCAAACATGTCATGAACCTGGGTGACATCGACGACCGCACGGTGAACGAGTGTCTGAAAGCGGGAGGGAAGTTGAGGGAATTCACGGACGCGTGGGAAAAAGCTTTCTTTCGTGATCTGGATACGCTGCGTGTCATGCGGGCGCACCATTATCCCCGGGCCAGCGAACATGTGAACGACATGGTGGAACAGACTCGCAGCCTGCTGGAAAAAGGATTGGCGTACGAGAAGCTGCGTTCGGTCTATTTCAGGATCAGCAGTTTTCCTGACTACGGGCAACTGTCGAGCATCGAACCGGAACAGATGCGAAGTGAGGTCTCGACGACCTACGATTACTACGAAAAGGACCACCCACAAGATTTTGCCCTTTTCAAACGATCTACGTTGGCCGAACTGAAGGCCGGCATCTCCTGGCGCACTCCGTGGGGCAACGCGAGACCTGGCTGGCATGTTGAGTGCTCCTCGATGGCGGTCCGGTATCTGGGCCAACCGTTCGACATCCACACGGCCAGCACGGACCTGGCATTCCCTCACGGCGACAATGAGATTGCCATCGCCTGCGGGCTCAACGGCAAACCTCTGGCCAACTTCTGGATGCATTCGGAAGTGGTGATGGCCGACGGGAAGAAGGTGAGCCGTGGCACCGGCAATGACCTCACGCTGCGGACCTTGTTGGAAGAAGGCTTCGACGGGGCGACCGTACGTTACTGGCTGCTCGCCACTCATTACCGCCGCGTGCTCACGTATTCTCGCGGGGAACTTGCCAGAGCCGAGCAATGCGTGGCCCGCTTAAACGAATTCGTGGCTCGCCTGCGAGAATTCAAACCTGGTCGGCGCAACCCCGATTTGGATCAGGCTCTCTACGACGTCCGCACGGGTTGGCAACATGCAATGGACAACGATCTCAACGTTCCCAAGGCCTTAGGGAGACTGTTCGCTTTCGTTCGCCATGTCAACCGGTTGATGGACAACGGGGAATTGGACGCTGGACCAGGTGCAGCAAATCCTCGATGTCGTATTCCAGGCAAACCGCATCATCGATGTGGTCGACTTTGAAGTTAAAGATAGCGATCCGAAGGTGGAACGACTTGTTGAAGAGCGTAACAAAGCGCGCCGGAACAAGGACTTCGGACGGGCCGATGCACTCAGGAGTGAGTTGCGGCAACGCGGGCATTTGCCTGACCGATCATCGTTCGGGCACGCGCTGGAAGCGGACGTGATGCTCGTGTTTGATCACAGGTCATATTCAAGGATCGTGGCAGCCGTCGTTTCGCGTGTGCGCCTCTGCCTCCAGAAGACGCTTGACATTCTCCCGAAAGTATCCGAGGTCGGTCGGCACAATCTCGACCGGAGTTTTCACGTAATCGAAAAACTCAAGGACCGCCAGGTCATCGATGGGTTCCAGACCGAAGTCGAGCAGGACGACGACGTCGAACAATCCGAAATTCTGCCGGGCGTCCACCTCGTCCCAGCCCAAACCTTCGCGGAAGATTTCGCCCCAGTTCCGCAGCCAGCCTGGCGTCATCACGTAGGCCTTGCGCCGCTGGAGCTCTCGACGTTCTTCTTTCGAGAGGAACGCTGTCACGCAGTCCTCTACTGGCAGACAGTGCCCCCGTTGGGACGTGACCAGTTCCACCATATCGGGATGGCATGCCGAACCGTAAAGGCACACCACGGGCTCGCCCCCGTCCATCGTTTGCTCCAGAGCCTCCTTCAGCCGACCAAGGTCCGTGTGGAGGCCCGCCGGGAGCCAGTTGATCTGGCTCGCGATCTCCGGAGCCACCGCCTCAATTTCCTGGCGGAAGATATTACATGCGACGATCTTCATATCTCGTCCCATCGCTTGCCGCGGCCGCAAAGTGGGACGGGGCGTGGGGTGCGCCGACGCCATCCCACCACCAGTGGCTCGAGACTAGACCTCTTCCGGTTCGTGGCCACCAGTTTCGACTTCGCAGTCTGATAGTCTAGCTGACTCAACCGCATTTCAACATAGTCGTGGCAATTTCCGAGTCAAGCAGAGGCGAAAACCGGCATGTGGCAACGCGATTCAAGAAGTGTAAAAGCGATCCAGTGGACTTGGCGCATGGCCACACGACGCACCAACTGACATTGGCTACTTTGGTCCGTCGTCCGCCAATCGGCAGTGGTAACGCAGTTCAAGAAATCGAGACTGAGCTGGCACCGGAGATCATATTTCGTTCGGAACCGGGATAGCGCACAACGCTTTACGCTGCGATGCCGCAGCACACTGCTTGTTGATAGCCAGATAACAGAAAAAGTGTTGGATATCGTCAGCGGGTTCGCGCGGATCGCAGCGCGAGAAAACAGAATGAAGCCGCTGATCCAGTGGACAAATGCCTTGTCAACGCGGTGGCTGTGGCGTCGGACGAACGCGACCTCGACTACCCCAGCGTAACAGAAGGGGGCGGCGTCTCGCTGAAACATCCCAAATCGCCCGGCTCGTGGGATCGCCGCCGCCATGATGCTGCCCTCTTCCACGCGGATGGCCTGATGCTGTCATTGGAGCCGTTTGGCGGGAGGAGTCAAGAAACCATTAGCCACCTTGCCTATCCAGTTTGCCTCAAAAAGTCGCGTGACCCCGAGGTTTATTTCAGTCGGGTTCTTGAATGGCATTGCGTTGTCCATGAGGTTGGTACTTTGTGATGCGATCTAAGGCTGAATTCCGGCAAGTAAGGACATACTTGGGGGGTCATGCCGCTATGTCACACCGAGTCAAGAAATCAGGCTCGCTGCTCCCGAAAAGCCCCGGATTGCGGGTCGTCGCCGCCATACATATCCTGGCGGCAGCCGGCCTGACGATTCTTCTTGTGAAGGTGCATTTCCTGCAGTACTGGGACAACATTGAGTTAGTCCCTTTACTCCTTGAGGCTCTCTTGTGGATTGTTCCCATCGTCTTGCTGCTGGTCCTTGGCCTGGGTCTCTTGAACCGGCGTTCCTGGGCTCGTTCGCTTGCCCTCACCATGCTTTGGCCGATTGTCGTGGGTGGCCTTGGGATTTCCGCGTTCACTCTCGTTTTGATTGTTGTTGACCTTGCAACAATTGGCCTCGGACTCAGAAGTGTTTTCGCCGCGATATTTGTTGCCGGTCTGCTCCCTGTCATATCGGTATCGGCGTGGATTCTTCGGTATTTTTACAGGCCAGAGCACCGATGATCTCTTCATGGTCGACGAGCTTCGGTCGCCGTAAAGGGTCAGGCCATCGAACGAGGCGCTCGCACTCGGCAGTCGCCACGCACTATATGTTGGATTGTGACACGTGCCCATGACTCAACGCAGTACAGTCGATAGCTGCTGCGCTAGTTGCACGATGTAGCTTCGGCCTCTCGAATCATTCTCCAAACCGTTGATCCAGTTACTCGGTATTGCCTGGACACCAAGATGGGCACCAGAAATCGCACCGGTCATGGCCGCAATCGTGTCGGTATCCCCGCCCAAGAGAATTGCGTTGGACACGGCCTCCTCATAGGAATCTGGCCAAAGCAGAAAACAGGAGACGGCTGTCACTACCGAGTCCTGGGCCGCAAAACCGTTCCCCAGACGCGCCAGGTCTTTCCGTGACACTGTCTTCTTCGCGAATTGTAACTTCTTCTGAAACTCACCGGTCTCTGCGCTCTGGTGCAGAACCGTAAGGTAGTTCGATTTGTCAATACTCGGGTTGTTCACGCAGATGGCAACTGACAGAGCCATCAGCTGGGCCCCTTCAATACCAAGGGGATGAACATGCGTCGGCAACGACGAAAGCCGGGCCTGCTCCCACAGTCGATCCTGGTCGTGGTGAAACACCAGGCCGATTGGCGCAACGCGCATCGCGGCGCCGTTTCCGAATGATCCTCCGGGAAAGTATTCGTTTGTCCAGCGTCTGTAATCCAGTCCGTCTCGTATCGCATCGAGGACGAGTCGTGTGCCATGGCTGTACCCACGACTCGGGACGTAGTTCGCGGCAAACGCTTCACACAGCGACTGTTCGACGACTTCGTGGTCTTTCAGCAACGCCTCGGCGACCCCGATGGCCATTTGTGTGTCGTCGGTGTAGCGCCAGGGCATTTTAGGAGGATCCTGGATCAACGCCTCGGGCACAGCGTAGCGATTGTGGATCGAGTCTGGTGACTGTCCTTCAAAATGGCTGCCCAGCGCATCCCCTACAGCCAGCCCTAGTAGACAGCCAACGAAACGATCTTCCCGCGACACGTGCAGAGCCATTTTACTGCCACAATCAAGAAGTCAGTTGTCCCTACAGATTGTACGGGGTGAATGTGAGGTCGCCAACTTGCCCTCGCCTTGCCTGGAGTACCGGTCGAATGCACCACTTTCGGTGGACCGGCGAGGTACTCCGCTGGTCGCGTTGGTCGACAAACTTGCCTTCCATCGACGCGAGGTGTCGTTGCACTATACATCGGCTGCGCACGCTTCCGCTGCGCTTATCGCAGAGAGAGCGACAACTTACAGACTACATCCAGTACCAAGAACATCACCTCTGTCTTCACCGTCTTCTACTCTCCGTCGGGCTCGCGAAGGAGAAAAGCGGCCATTCGCACGCGACATCAGTAGCAGGAAATCGTAACTCCCACCGGGACCAGCCCGGCGGAGAGTAGAAAATTTGCGCCGGTGGCGTAGCGGACCAGTTGTGATCCCACTGGGACAAGCCCAATGGAAATCGGACCGGTGGCGTAGCGGACCAGTTGTGATCCCACTGGGACAAGCCCGAATGGAAATCGGACCGGTGGCGTAGCGGACCAGTTGTGATCCCACTGGGACAAGCCCAATGGAAATCGGACCGGTGGCGTAGCGGACCAGTTGTGATCCCACTGGGACAAGCCCAATGGAAATCGGACCGGTGGCGTAGCGGACCAGTTGTGATCCCACTGGGACAAGCCCAATGGAAATCGGACCGGTGGCGTAGCGGACCAGTTGTGATCCCACTGGGACAAGCCCAATGGAAATCGGACCGGTGGCGTAGCGGACCAGTTGTGATCCCACTGGGACAAGCCCAATGGAAATCAGACCGGTGCGGAACGAGAAGCGCGAGGCCGGTGGCGGGCACCGCCAGCTGAATGCTTGTTCTTTGGTGGCGGCCAAGGGCACGTCAGGGACCATGCGGCACTCAAAACGGTTGTCCACCGAGCCGGGAGACAAACGCCTCGGAGAGCACGACGATGTCTTCCGTACACAAGAACGATTCGATGTTCGGCGGCAAGAGCAGCGTGCACGCGGGCGGCAGTTCCTCATCCCCGGCGTACCAGATCAGGCGGAGAGGAATGCGGGGCAGCACGTTCACTTCAATAGCCAAGTCGCCGCCAGGAACGTCTCGGGCCCGGAGCGCTTCAGCCGCGGTGCGCAGCGTGTCGAGATCTTTGCCCACGGTGGCGCACAGACGCCCATTCACCCGCTGCGCGTAAACGCTGGCGTAGGTGTGCGCGGAGGGAAAACCGCCGAAGGTCACTTCCGGAGGCTGAACCGGAGGCTGGATGCGCACGTCCAGGTAGTGCAGCACCAACACTCGCCAACCGGATCGCACGCTCTGTCCGTCGTCACGCCAGACTTCTCCCGTGCTCGTCTGCACCTCAAGCACCCCGTCCAGCACGGGTAAACGCCATGCAGAGCCTGCACGCTGCGCGCCGAGCCATTCGAGTTGCCCATCACGCTGGCTGCGTAACGATTCGACCGCTTTCTGCTGGGCGATTCGATCAGGCTCCTGCGGTACCGGTCTCGTCGTCGGTTTCGGAGCGCCGGGTCGGCTGTTCATGATCCTCTTTTTTCTTAAGTCGTTCTTGAATCGTCTCCAGACATTTCTGAGCTCGGGGGTCATTCTTGACCTGCTCGACGCGCTTTTGAAGTTCGCGCAGATCGATGGCTTGTCCCAGGCACTGCGCGGCAGCCATACACCACTCGGCGCACTGCGGCAGCGCTTCGCGGAGCAGCACCTTGCCGCAGCGGCAGCGGCGCCGCGGTTCGTCCGTGAAGAACTCCACCAGCCGGCCGCAGTCGGGACAGGGTACGACCACACTGTCCAGCTGCCGCAGACTCTGCTTACCTGGGCACTTGTCGGCCATGACTAGCTCTTCGCCTGGCGGGCCGCCTCGAGGTACGAATCACAGTAGACCGTTTTTCCCAACAGCAACTCGGCCGTAATGATCGAGTCGACCAATTCCGTATCGCGCGTGTCCGCAAACACGCTGTCCAGTCCGTGCGCGATGGCCATGGCCACATAGGTCCGATCGATGAGGTTGAAGCTGGCGCAGCCATCGGAAACATTTGACAGGCCGAGCAACAGATGGGGCGGCGGGTCGGCGAACAGCTTGATCTGTGACACCGCTTGCAGGCAGTGCGTCGGGTTCTGGGGAGTCACTTTCAGGGGCAGCATGATCGGATCGATAAACAATCGGTTCATGGGCAGGCCGCCATCGGTTGCCAGAGCAATGAGCTGCGCGCCCAGCTCCACTCGCTTCTCGACATTCCCGGGGACTCCGTCCACATCGATCGTCAGTCCGATCAGGCTCGCGTCATGCTCGACCGCCAGGCCGACATACTCGATCGCCATTTCCGGGTCGGCCTTGGTGGAATTCATGATCTTCTTTCCTGGCACCTGGGCGACCACGGCCTTCATAATGGCCGGCTTGGCGGTATCGATAGAGAGCGGCACGTCGCTCACGGCGCGAATGGTCTCCGCGAGCCACAAGAGGGTTGCCTGAGGGTCCGTCGTCTTTCGGCCGGCGTTGATGTCCAGCGCCGTGGCACCGTTGGCGATCAGTTCTTTGGCCAGCGACTGGATCGCTGCGGCGTCCTTGGCCTCGATCGCTGCATTCACATCTTTGAATATCCCGTTGATGCGGTCCGCGATAATGTACATGCCAGAACGTCCTTTCTTAG
This sequence comes from uncultured Planctomycetota bacterium, assembly GCA_963700575.1. Classification (GTDB taxonomy): domain Bacteria; phylum Planctomycetota; class Planctomycetia; order Pirellulales; family Pirellulaceae; genus JAJRVM01. Next base: position 270,373 of record CAVOYC010000017.1, read on the forward strand.
AGCGGGTTGCAACGGTAGTGTTGAAATGCCTTCTAATCCGACGACTATTGCATCAATCGATCAATCACTCGTCTGATGCAATCGATAGCCTGGGGGTGGCGCATGACCAGCAGTTCTGCTCCCGCTTGAAGCAACACCGCGGCGGTGGCAGCCTCCCACATGGCGCCCGACAGATCACGCGCCTCGGCCGAGACCTGGGCAAACGGCGGCATCCTGGCCTCTTTCACGCGCCACGTCTCCAGGCCCACGTCGCACAATACAGGTTGAGCGAGGAGGCGATCGCCGCTGAGACCCGCCAGGCGTCCGCGTTCCTGGATGCTGTAAACGTATTCGATGCCGTATCCCAGGGCACCCGTGGTCGGAAAGACCACGATGTTCTCCAGCGGGAATCCCGCATCCTGGCAGAGGATATTGACCTGTTTGGCGATGTTGATGTCGAGCGGACTTTCGGCCAGCAGCTTGTGCTGGTCGGCATGGCAGACGGCCACGACGGTGCGGTAATTCGATTCGCGGGCACTGCCAATCAGGCAGTTCTCACCCCTGGCCGCTGCGGAAACTGCCGGCAGAATCCGGCTGTCCTTCTCGTCCACACCGCACCCCCAGATGATCAGCGGCACGCCGACGGCACCAAGAACCTCTTTCACGGTGGCGACGCATTGTTCGGGCGACCGGTTCGCGCCATCCGGGTGGGCCGCCATCAATCGCAGGCAGATCAGATCCGCACCCAGCTGTACGGCCTTCTCCGCCCACTTGCCCGGCGAGTTCAGCAGGTCGCCGTACACATTGGCAAGTTGTTCCGGCCAGTTCTGCGTATCGCCATCCCAGACCTCCACGGCAACGGCTGGCCGTTGCCCGAGGTCCCCCTCGTACGACAGGAACGGCAAGGCAGCCGCCCCACCCAGAGTCACCTTGCTGGTGCGCGTACCACCCTCATCCGCAGTCGCACCGATAGTGAGCGTGTTGACGGCACTGGTCCATTTTTCCGCAGTCTTCGGTACGATCATACTGAGGCTCCTTGTGCGCCCTTGTTGCGTGGCCCACTTGCGGGGGTCAAACATTCACCTATGAGTTCGGAGATAACCTGGCGCGAGGCCAGGCCGGCACTCTCGTCGATCGGCTCTCCACGATAAGAGCGATCCGCCAGGTCCTCATCAAACGGCACTTGCACTCCCACCCGCAGCGACGGCAGGTCGGCGAACTGCTGCGCCAGATCCATCTCCGCGGTGGACTCCCGCACTTTGTTGACCACCAGGATCCGTTGCCCGACCCGGATCGGCAGCTTCTCGGACAGTTGCATGATCCTCTTGGCCGTGGCCAATCCCACGCCGGTCGGTTCCGCCACCAGGACCAGCGTGTTGACGTCGTCGACGGTCAAGCGGGAAAGGTGTTCCATCCCCGCTTCGCAATCGACGACGGTGCACGGGTAGTTGTCTCGCAGCAGCTTCAAGTAACGCCGCAAAAGACCATTGACGTAACAGTAACAGTGCGGGCCCTCGGGACGGCCCATAGTCAGCAAATCGAAACCGGCCTGCTCGCTGACGAGTTCCGCCAGCCACTGATCCATCAGCCGATCCTTAGGCACTTCGCTGGGCTTCTTGGCAACTTCCATCATTTCGTCGCGCAAGTCGGCGATCGTGCAGGGACAGGTTGTACCCAGTGCCATGGCAAGCGTCGCGTTGGGGTCGGCGTCAACAGCCAGTACGGGCTTTTTCCCGAGGCGAATCAGTTCCCGGACCATCATGGCCGCCAGCGTGGTCTTGCCGGAGCCGCCCTTGCCACTGATCGCAACCAAAATGCCTGCCATGTTATGCGTCCTTTGGGGAAGCCAATTCGGCCATCACGCTGGGAAACAACTCGATATTCGTGTGCGGAAAAAAGCATGCCGCGACAAACTGGTCCACAAAATGCGGGTCAGTGCACAGCTCGAAATAGGTCGAACGGTCCCCGACACGAAAGATCTCTTCGTAGGCGTGTTGACTCAACGCCGCCAGTTTCGCTCCGGCCAAGGACGTATTTCCCAAAAATCGCATGCGTTCGACCGGAACGTCCGGCAAGAGACCAATAAACACGGCGTTCCGCAGATTCAGGAAGTTGCCGAACGCCCCGGCCACCATGATCTCGGACACGTCGTCCAGGGTGAGAGACAGAGAGCGGAGCAGTACGTGGATGCCGGCGTAGATCGCTCCCTTGGCCCGCAACAGGTTGCTGACATCTTCCTGGCTGATGGAGATCGGCTTGCGATTGCCAGTTCGCTCGGCGGAGATCACTTCGTACTCCAGCTGGCCGTATTCCCGTTCCCGCACGCGCTGCCGGGCCACATCCGGGTCGATGCCACCGGTCTTATTAATCACACCGGCGCGCAGCATCTCGGCGATCAAGTCCACATAGCCTGTCCCACAGAGCCCCACCGGCGGGGCAGATCCGATCGTGGAATAACTCAACACGTGGTTGGCATCGGCAAGCCGGATGTGGTCAATAGCTCCGCGCGTGGCCCGCATCCCGCAACGGCACTGCCCGCCCTCAAACGCCGGACCCGCCGAAGCGCTGCGCAACACGAGAAAGTCCCGGTTGCCGATCACAATCTCACCGTTGGTGCCAATATCGATCAGCATGCGGACCTCTTCGCTCTCCGACAGGCCGCTGGCGTAAACCCCGGCAATGATATCCGCGCCGACGAAGCTGGCCACGCACGGCAAGCAGTAGAGCAACCCACGGCTATTGATCTGCAGTCCCAACTCCGCGGCCCGAAACGGGGGCAGGCGATAGGCCGTTCCCACGTAGGGATGTTTGCGAATGTTCTCGGCAGGCAACGCCAACAGCAGGTGGAGCATCGCCGTGTTGCCGGCAGCGGAGATGGCGACGATGTCCTGCGTGTCAAGGTGATAGCGATGCACCAGTTCCTGGATCAGTGCGTTCAGATCACCCACGATGGCATGGCGCAGGGCCGCTTCCTTTTCCGGGCTCTCGGAGGCATGCAGGATGCGCCGGATGACGTCCGCTCCATAGGCGGCCTGAGAGTTGTACCGGGCAGCTTGCCCCAGGGTCTGCCCGCTGCGGCAATCCACCAGATGACAGACGACGGTCGTGGTGCCGATATCGGCGGCGATGCACATATTCCGCTCCGCCGTGTTCCCGGCCTCGACATCGATGATTTCGGTCAGCGGCCCACGAAAACCCGTGGTGGCAGTAACCTTCCAATTCGAACGCCGCATGGTTTCGGGCAATAGACGCGTGACCTTCAAGCCCATCTGGAACCCGTCGCAAGGAATCGCCCGCGCCAACGCCTGTTCCAGGCGCTGCAGATCGGAGACGTTGTCGTCGAGGTTGGGGGGCGGAAGGGTCAGATAGGTCTTTCTGACCAGGGGAACGAGCGGCAAGCGGCGTCCGGGTTGCCCTGCGACATCGATCAATTCGGGCACTTCGTCGGCAACATGGTTCGGAGTTTCCGTCAGGCCCATCTCGGCGGGGACTTCGATGATCAGATCCGATTCGACGCGCCCTTCGCAGGCAAGAATGTAGCCGGCCAGAATCTCCTCGCGCGTCACGTGGTTTGTCGTACCGCCCGCGACATGGCCCTCGCGGACGATCACGCGGCAGCGGCCGCATACTCCGTCCCCGCCGCAAATGCCGTCGATCGACACTCCCGCCTGGGCCGCCGCGTCGAGAATGGTGGTACCGGTCTTGACCGCCGTAGATTTATCCTCGGGCTGAAAAACGACGCGGCAGGTGTCAGGCATCAGACGGCTTTCGCTCTCAGTTGTCACGCTCCACCTAGAGACCATTCTCAAGCGTCATGACTTCACGCGCTGGTCCAATCCGCTTTCAGGTAAGAGCCGATCCCCGTGGCCTCTTTGGGACCGATCAACACCTGCCAGCCGCTTTCATCGGAGACGGAAGCGGCAATCGAAGCCACGAGTCCCGGCAGCACAAGTTTGTGATGCGCCACTCTGGCTTCCGCCTCGTTCTTCTTCAGAGCGGCGGTGATCGTTTCGGCGTTGAATTTGTCCGAAGCCCAGGCCGTGAGGACACTGGTACCCTCGGTATCGACGGCCAGGATATAGCAGGGAACTCGCGAGGCTTCGACCTGCGACTCGACCGAGTAGTAACTCAAGGAGAAGTTCGTGGTCACCAGCAAGGGACTTGCCGAGCTGGTTTCTCCCACCTCGTGCAGTTTTGGTTCGACCTGGACCGGCTTCTGTGGGTCGGTGTAGATATTTTGTCGCGTCGTCAGCACGGGAGCCAGCAGGTATCCCTCCCAGATATCCGCCACGACGATGCCGGCGTACTTGCAGATGTAGGCGCACGCATCCATGACATTCATCACCGGATCGTCGCTATCGGCTCGCACCAGCACCGGGCAGCCCAACTGGCGAAACTTGTGCTTCAATGCGGCCCGGCGGGATTGCGTAAGGAATTCCAGCGTTTGCCGGGGCGGGGTGGAGCCGGGCGAAATCACGATGTCCTTGACCCCTTCTTTCCCGAGCTGCTCAACACGCTCGGCCAGGGATTCCAGGTCGCCGGCCACGCATAAGGGAGAGCCGGTCTGTTGGGCCAGCGCGGCCAGCTCGTTGACCGTCACGTCACCCGTGCAGTAGAGCAGCGGCCGAGTGCCCTTGAGCGGCCCCGTGGCCGCCGCCGCGAGCGGCTCGGGCGTCTCGGCGATCAGCACCAGCGGCACGCCCAGTTCGCGGTGGATTGTCTCGGCTGCCGATTGCAGCGTATCGGCAGATCCGGAGTCATTGAACAACGCGATCATGTGGGGGCGCAAGGTTTCTCCCACACGGCTCAACTCCAACGCGTTGAACGCGGCACCGACCCGGCTCAAGGCTTCCGAGTCGGCATCCGAAACCTTCAAGGCCACGGCCGGCGGACGGTGGAACTTCTCTTCGTGTCGAAATAAGACCGTCTCTTGGCCGATCTCAATCGCACCGTTTTCGCCGCTGATTTTGACCAGCCGCTGCGGGGGTGCCGACGCCTCATCCAATTTCGACCTCGCATCGGCGCTCAGATGCGGGCAGTCATCCAGACCGACCTGGCCCGCCGCGACTTTCATCGCAAAAGCCAGGCATGTCGGAACACCACAGTCCTTGCAGTTGGTCTTGGGAAGTTGTTTGTAAATGTCCAAACCTGTCAGTGCCATAGTTCGATTTCCTTATCCAGCTGCCACCGGAGCAGTCGAATACCTTGCGTCAAAAGATTGGATCCATGCTCATCGCCGGGTGCTCTACACCGGTCAGGTGCTCGACAAGTTCCTCGGCCGAAGTGCAGTTCGTTTCGTCACCAATTTTGTCCACGAATCCGTTCAACCCCTCTTCGGCAGCCCGCCTCTCGACACCTTCCCGCATGGCTTCCTTGAGTTCTTTGGGCATCCACACGAGGCGCCGCAAGCCTCCCTCGGCCGAGATGAACTTTTTGCTGGTCAGGTACAAGCGGCCCACGCCCACGAAGCCGGGGGTCTGGGCACCGCCCCCCACACTGCCGGCCAGCGTCGAGAAAGGCATTCCGATCGGCGTGTCGCCCGGGTATTCGCGGTTGACGATCATGACGCCGTTCGCCTCGGGCACGAGCGCCAGAATGCACTCGAAGCAACCGCATGACGTCATCGGGTTTTCCAACAGGCTGTAAGCGCAGAAGTGGTCCACGGAGCGGTTGGATGTCTTGTAAACGAACTGGTTCACACCTTCCCACTCGCCGGTCACTTCGTTCAGGCACCTTCCTTTTGGGACGGGTTGGTTGCAGCCGGTCGGGTTGATTTCGTAAGCGGCCTGGCCGTCGAGCCAATTGTAGGCTCCACATAATCCCAGCCGTTCGGGCGTAATGATACAGACGTGATTGGGGGCGTAGGATTGGCACAACGTACAGGAATAGAACGTGTCGACCGACTCGTCCGTCATGCCGGCCACCCGCTCGTCCCGCTTCTTGTAGATGGGTTGCGCGTGTTGGATCAGCTTGGCGACCTGCTCCGGATCGCTGCTGATCGTCACGGCGACCTTGTCCACGATACCTCCGTACTCATCGTGCAGTTTGGCGTGGATGATCGTGCCGATGTGTCTCAGGCGGAGGCCCGATTCGACGGCGGTCTTGCTGAAACGGCACCAGATCTGGTCCCGCTGTCCAGTGTGCATGAAGCCCATGGCGTGGTTGCAGTAGCGGTGCAGCTGCCGCTCCAGAATCCCTTCAAAGTCCGCCTTCATTTTCCGGCCCGCGACACGAACGTGGATGCCCACCGGGACCGCTTCACCAGGCGTGACCGTGTCCACGTCCGGCCCAGAGACGGTGATCTCCCCGTCGGTGACCTCATCCAGTTCGGCCGACTCCAGCACCTCCACGGCATCCGAGTACTTGCCTCCGAACTGTACATGCATGTCTTCTCGCCGCACTCGCTCCCCCTCGAAGGCCGGCGCATACGACACGGGAATGTCGATCTCCTCGACCTTAACTTTCACGCCGCGGACCTGAATACAGGTCGGCACAATCTGCTTGTGATCCGTCTGGCGGACGAGTGCTTCGTAGGTGGTCACGCCTGTCGGGTTAATTTCCGGCGTTGACCCGTCATCCGAAATGACCGGGAACCCCATCACGATGGCACCGGCACCGACAGCATACCAGTCGTCGGGAACCGGGCCGAAGGTGATCCCAAAGGCGAAGATCCGTTCGCGCGTGTAGCGGAGGCAGTTCCTCCAGTCTCCTTTCTTGTGGCCGCCAAACATCAGTGCTCCACGGATAGCCCAGTCGAGCACGTAGATGGCCGAGTGGGTGTCGCGGCCCACCGGCACGACGTACGTGTCCCACCCCAGCTCGACGCCCTCCTCCCGCAACTGGTCGGTCATGCTCTTGCCGTCGCGTTGGCAAATCAGGAACGTGAGGATGCTCCGCTTCTGGATCTCCCGCACGGTGCTGACCGCAATTTCGTTGGTCGGCGCCGGACCCAGAATGGCTGCGAAACCAGGCATCCGGCCGTCCACCAGCTGGATACCCAGTTCGCGGAGGATCGTGTCGGAGATATAGCCTTGGAACCCATCTTCAACCGGTTGGCCGTTCAGGTACCGCAGGGCACAGGTCACCTCCTGGCTCAACAACGTGGCCGCACCGGCGTCCAACCCGTCACCGAGATACGGCAGCCACAGCTGGTCCTGCGGCACCGTGGCCAGCAGCTCGCGGCAGTGAGCCAGGACGGGCTTGATTTCGCCCAGCGTTTTGACCTCCAGGCCCATCAACGAGTAGATCATCGGCAAATAGAAGGCCGTTTGCGGAAACTCTACCTTCTGGTCCTCGCCGTACTGCTCGACAGCTTCCGAGAACTTGGCTTCCGCTTCTTCGACGAACGCGGTGGCACCTCGAATGGCCGCCGCCATCACCTCGCGTGACATGAGCACGTCTCCTATCTCAGCTAGTCTGCTCTGGACCCGCAGTCCGCCTGGTTCGCTTTCTTGGTCGCCTCTGCCAGACGGCCGGCGGTTTGTGACCGTCGACAGTCCGGGCAGATCTTATCCACCTCGTAGCTTCCTCCTACCAGAGCCTGCGCCAGTTTCAGCTCTTTGACCGTGCCAAAGGGATCACCACAGGCGTTGCAGCGAACCAGCTCCAACTCGGTGTTCCAGGTCGTCATCCGGCGCACGAGACCGTCATCCGTGCTGACGATATGGCCGGTGGGACAAATCCGCACGCAGGCCATACAACCGGTACACGTCTCGGACGCTTCTCCAAAAGGCGACCCCACCCGCCGATTGGCGCCCCGTCGAGAAACGCAGATCGCCGGCTCACCCAACACGCTCCGGCAGACGCGAATACACAACCCGCAGAGGATGCACTTCCCCAGATCGCGGCGAGCGGCGAAGCGCGGCCTGGTCACGCCCAACTTTGCCGCCAGGTTTTGGATCTCCGTTGCCTCGGGGGCCTGAGTCCAGAGCAGTTCGAGCGTCATCTTGCGAGACGCTCGCACGGCAGGCGTATCGGTACGAATACTGAGTCCCTCGCGGATCGGCAGGTCGCAAGCCGTCGTCAACCAGGTCCAGGTCCCTTTGCTGACCTCGACGACGCACAACCGGCAAGCACCGTAGGGGTCCAGGGCTGGATGATGGCACAGCGTCGGAATCTCAATGCCCATCTCGGTGGCGACCTCGAGGGCCCAGCGGTCACGCTGGACCTGGACCTCGTGGCCGTCGATTTGCGTTGTGACTAATGCCATCTAAGTTTTGCCTCAATTCCTGCCAACAGTCATGATCCCATCGGTCGGACAGTTCTCTCGACATAGGCCACACTGGATGCATTTCTCCTGGTCGATCACATGAGGGACTTTCTTCTCGCCCCGAATCGCCTCGACCGGGCAGGCGCACCGGCAGCGGCCGCAGGCCGTGCAGGCTTCCCCGTCAATGACGAACATGGTCATGGCTTTGCAGACGCCGGCCGGGCACTTGTGGTCGACCACATGGGCCAGGTACTCATCGCGGAAGTGCGTCAACGTGCTGAGCGTGGGGTTAGGAGCCGTCTTGCCCAGCCCGCAGATGCTGTTGTCGCGCACGTACGTGCTGACTTCCTCCAGCAATTCGAGATCGCCTTCGACTGCCTCGCCGGTAGTGATGAGCTCGAGCAGGTCGAGCATCCTGGTAACGCCTTCCCGGCAGGCGGTGCATTTGCCGCATGATTCCCGGCAGAGGAACTGCGTGAAGTATCGCGCCACTTCCACGACGCACGTGCGGTCGTCCATGACGATCATGCCACCTGAACCCATCATCGATCCGGCCTCGGTCAAGGCATCGAAGTCGACGGACAAATCGAGTTTGTCTTCGGGCAGGCAACCGCCGGACGGGCCGCCGGTTTGCACCGCTTTGAAAGGTCGGTCACCGGCGATCCCGCCTCCGATGTTGTAAACGATCTCGCGCAGGGTAATCCCCATCGGCACTTCGACCAGGCCGGTATTCTTGACCTTGCCGACCAAGGAGAACACTTTCGTGCCTTTGCTGTTCTCACTGCCCAGGCTGGCGTACCATTGCCAACCCCGTTGGATAATCACCGGGACATTGGCCCACGTTTCAACATTGTTCAAGTTGGTGGGTAAGCCGAACAGACCTTTTTCGGACGTATGGATATGCTTTGCCCGCGGCTCGCCCGCGGCACCTTCGATGGACGCCATCAAAGCTGTCGATTCGCCGCACACGAATGCTCCGGCACCACGACTCACTCGAATCCTAAAGCTGAACTCGGTGCCCAGAATGTTCTCGCCCAACAGGCCCATCGCTTCCGCTTGTTGGATGGCGATCCGGAGATTCTCGACCGCCAGCGGATATTCGAGACGGACGTAGATGTACCCCTGATCCGAACCGATGGCGTACGCTCCGATCGCCATGCCTTCGAGCACCGAATGCGGATTGCCCTCCATGATACTCCGGTCCATGAATGCGCCTGGGTCTCCTTCGTCACCGTTACAGAGCACATATTTGGGATACCCCTCGGCGTGCCGGCAGGCCCGCCATTTACGGGCGGCCGGGAATCCGCCGCCGCCGCGCCCGCGCAAACCGGCGCGGTCCACCGCGTCGATGATTTCGTCGGGCTCCATCTCCGTCAACGCCCGGACAAGCGACGCATAGCCGCCGGCAGCAATGTAGTCGTCGATGCTCGTTGGATCGATCCGGCCGTTGTCGTGCAACACGACGCGCTGCTGGCTGGCGTAGAACGGCAAATCGGCCTCGTGGGCAATTCGTTGCTTCGACACCGGATCGCGATAGACGAGCTTCTGGACCACGCCGTCGTTTTCGATCGACGTCTCCACAATCTGCGATACGTCGTCCGGCGTGACCCGTACATAGAGCGTTCCCTGAGGCTGCAGCACGACCAGCGGTCCTTGCTCGCAGAAGCCGTGGCAGCCCGTGACACGGACCACGACGTCGTCCTGCAACGACTTGTCGGCCAGAACGCTGCGGAATTGATTGGCCACCGCCAGTCCGCGCCCGGCGCGACAACCTGTTCCGCCGCAGACGAGGATACACGCTTGGCTTCGGTCGCAATCAGCGATCAAAGTTTCGCGATACCGGTCCAGGGCTTGTGGCTTGGCAAGTCTGGTCATCGTCTCGTATGGGTCCCGTTTCTTCGTCGATCCTAACCGACTGCCAAGGAAGCGTCTTCCTGCCGGTAGGCGTCCAGCGTGTGCTTCAACTTCTCAACGGTCATCTGCCCGTAGTATTGCGAGCCGACGGCCATCACAGGGGCCAGCGCGCAGGCTCCAAGACAGGCAACGACCTCCAACGTGAACAGTTTGTCGGAGGTTGTCTCGCCCTCGGTGATTCCCAGCTGCCGGGTGATCTCATCATGCACGTTAACGGCACCGCGCAGGTGGCAGGCGGTGCCATCACAGACTCGGATCAGGTACTTGCCGCGTTCTTCCAGGCTGAAAGAACTGTAAAACGTGGTCACGTTGCAGACGTGGCCCGCGCCCACACCCAACCGGTCCGCCACGCGCCGCAGGGCTGGCGCGGGAAGGTAGTTGAAGGCGTCCTGGATGTCCTGGAGAATCATCACCAGCCATGACTTGTCGCCATCGTACTGGTCGATGATCCCGTCAACTCTCGTAAGATCCATCCTGCCTCTCCGACACAGACATGTTGATCTGACTCGAGCTCGCAACTCGTCTGGCCGCCTCACGGCGACGCTCTCGCAAGTAATCGGTGACATCGCTGAATTGGAGCGCGCCGGTGGGGCAGCCAGCCACGCACGCCGGCTCCTGTCCGACTTCGGTCCGTTCCACGCAGAGATCACACTTGACCACGGCCGCACCGGCGCGTGACATCTCGATCACGCCGAAGGGGCAGACGAGAAGGCACAACCTGCACCCGATACAGTGCTCCTTTACCAGCAGCACCGGACCGTCATCCGAGAAACGATGGATCGCGTCGGTCGGGCAGACGACAATGCAAGGAGCTTCCTCGCAGTGACGACACTGCATCGGCATCGCAAAGTCGCCCAGGCTTTCCACGTGGATGCGCGACTGAGGCGGTGTCTCGCAGTAGACTGCCTCGACCAGCGTCTCGGCATTCGTGTGGGCCATGGCGCACTCGATCATGCACGTGCCGCAGCCCAGGCAGCGTTCATGATGGGTGACAATTGTCTTGGTCATGGCACGGCCTCCTAACTCACACTGGCGAGTTCTCGAAGGGTTTGGGGAGCGTAAGGCACTTCATACATCGGGCCGGGCAGGTGCAGCGCCGCCCGCCGCGCGTCGATGTGGTCGATCATCAGCCGCGCGGCCTTGACCGGATCACGCTCGAAAGCGAATTTGCCGCCGAACGTGTCCGCCATGTCCTGGGTCAGAAACTGCGTCAGCCCCGGCGCCCCTTGGACGGGGAACGGTTCGCCCAACACCGTGAAGGCACCCGATCCGGCCGCATAGAAGCCGATCGCCACAGCCTTCTCGCTCATCCACTCCGGGCGCGGCGGCGGCGGCCGGCAAATCGGCAATGCTCTCGCCCAGCCCGCCTTCGGCCACCACGTTGGAGAGGAGGATCAGAATCCGGCTGATGTCCACGCAAGAGCCCAGATGCAGCACGGGCGGGATCCCCACGGCCCGGCAGATCTCTTGGATCCCCTGGCCGGCGTTGGCCACCGCTGACTCGGGACACAGTAACCCGGCCTTGGCGTCCGCAATCGCCGTACACCCGGTGGTGGCCACCAACACGTCGTTGGCCAACAACTCCCGGGTGATCGCCAGATGCCCCGCGTCGTGCTGATGTTTCGGGTTGTTGCAGCCGACCACGGCAGCCAGCCCCCGCAGCCGGCCTGAGATGATGGCGTCGTTCAACGGCCGATAGCTCGGACGGTAGCGCCCGCCCAGCGCCGTGAAGACGTTCTCGGCCGAGAAGCCGGCGATCAACGCGCTGCTGACGTCCGGGATCCGCACAGTCGTCTTGTCGCGGTTCGGGATAGTTCTCGATCGCCAGCCGCACGATCTCCTTGGCGGTCTCCAACGCCCGGCTCTCATGGAACTCCAGGCGGACCGCGCCGGGAAATCAGCCTTCTCGGATGTACTCACCAGCTTCGTGTGGAAGCAATGCGCCATCTTGTCCAGGGCGGGAAAGACACATTGGATGTCCACGATCATGGCGTCCACCGCACCGGTGGCGATCGCCAGTTCCTGCTGCAGAAAGTTCCCGGCCACCGGAATTCCGTGCCGCATCAGGATCTCGTTGGCCGTGCAGCAGATACCACACAGGCTGATGCCCTCCGCGCCGTGGCTCTTGGCAAGTTCGACAAGTTCCCGGTCCTGCGTCGCTGCGACCAGCATCTCTGAAAGCACCGGCTCGTGTCCGTGGACCACGATGTTGACCTCTTCGGCTTTCAGCACGCCGAGATTCGCTCGGCTGCGCAACCACGTCGGCGAGCGGAAGAGGATGTCCTGCAAGTCCGTGGCAATCATCGATCCGCCCCAACCGTCCGCCAGCGCCGTGCGCACGCCGGCGAACATGATATGTCGGTGGTCGCTGTCGCAGCCGATGTGGGTGCGGTGCATCAGATCCACCACCTCGCGGTCGATACCGCGGGGGATGACGCCCGCCTCTTTCCAACGCTGGCGGGTTGCCTTCGGCGCACGTGCGATGAAATGGCAAGCGCACCCTCCTGCTGGCCGAACTGGGCCAAGGCGGCCTCGGCAACGTCGTGGGCCACCTCGTTGATCGAGCGACCCTCGGTCGCGATGCCCCATTCGGCTGCCAGCTTGCGGAGCTTGCCTTCGTCTTTCACCGCGTAGTCTCCGCCCTTGGCGGCGGTCAACAGCGCGTGGGCCACGTCGCGGCCGTGATCCGAATGGGCAGCCGTACCAGCGGCAATCATCCGCGCCAGATTTCGCGCGGCGATGACATCGGCCGTGGCTCCACAAATGCCTTCCGATGGCCCGTCACCGAACGGGTCAATGCGACACGGCCCCATCGTGCAATTGCGACAGCACAAACCGAGTTGCCCAAATCCACATTGGGGTTGCTGGGCGTCAGAACGGTCCCAAGCAACCTGTTGGTTCCGCTCGAGCGACATAGGCCAGCATCTCGAATCGATGCGGGATCGACACTTCGTTCTTCAGGCGTCTTCATAATCAATCCTCACAAGAAACCCACAACCTCCTGCGCGGCAGGGATGTGCACGCAAATGCTGTGGCGCGGTTTTCACGACGCACTTCTCGGCGAACGGTATTCCTGCAACGGGTCAAGACGACGGCACCAGCGCGACAAACACGCACACCTCTCGCGCAGTAGACTACCTCAAGCCCAGGAAGAAAAAACAGAAAAGCCGACCCATACCGCTCCGCCGGCGCTTCAGCAAGCAGGTCCCTTTCCCATCCACTGAGTACGCACCGGAAACACTGTCTCGTTTATTCAGAACCACTCTCGTCCCAACGGTAGAGTTCAGATACCGCAGATACGCATTTTCAAGTGAGCACCAATTCACTAAGACAAAAGAACTTGCCAGCCCTACAATGTGCACGGGGCACCGATCGTGATCGCCTCCGCACCAGGCCAACTTCACCAACGACCAGCCTATTCGTCAAACCTGCTTGTCACTTGATACGCAAGTTCGCCTTTGAGCTATCAAGTTACCTATTGGGTCAGCAACGCGAGTTACGAAGTAGATCAGCCGGCCGGAAAACAAGAGTAACATCGCCGTTGCATAGCTTAAGCTACCCAATAGGGAGCGTGCTTGGCAAGTTTGATGCGACAATTTTGCGCGAATTTCTCGGTGCGAGTCCCAAGTCTCAGGTGGGAGTCCTAAGTGGCACGGTTCGCGGACAGGGAAGGTATTGGCTGCGCCGCCCGACGGAAACGCTTAAACCAGCTCTTCCATTCAGGTTGCGCAGACAACAAACGGCTCGAAAGTGGCTGAGCACGAGCTCGTCTCACTGCGGCAACGGGCGAAGAGCTTTGGTCAGGCGGATGAATTCTTTGTCGTGACGTTCAATCTGAAAGCCCTGTGTTCGAAACAAGCTGAGCATGCGGGAGTTGTCCGGCGTGGTCTCGGCGTAGACGCGACTTCGTCCCCAGCTCTCTGCGACCTGGAGGCAGAAGACGATGAGCAAGGTGCCGAGCCCTTTCCGTTGCCAGTCGTCGGCAACCAGCACGGCATACTCAGCCGACTCGCCGTCGGGTGTACCGAACAAATTGCCCATGCCGATCAGGACCGGATGGTCGGCGCCTTCGAGTTCGGCCACGATCGCCATCTCACGGTCGTAGTCGATGAAGCAGTACCGCGTGGCCACTTCATGAGCCGTGCGTTTGAGCAATGCGCGGAAACGATAACGAATCGACTCGTCGGAGCAACGTTCCAGCAGTTCCTGCCAGAACGGTTCGTCTTCGGCCCGGATGGGCCGGAGGACGACCGGCGTGCCGTCTCGCAGTGTGGTCCGGTGCACAAGTTCAATCGGATACGGCCGGATGGCGAGATGGGAGAAGGGCCGCTGGGGGTGTTCCATGACGCGGCGGTCGATCCGGACCTGGGCATCCAGGGCCACAACATCCTGGGCGGTGGCCAACAGAGGGTTGATATCCAGTTCACTGATCTCGGGGTGATCCGCCACCAGATAGGAAAGTCGCATGAGGATATCGATCACACGTTCGATGTCCACGCCCGGCTTGCCTCGGTAGCCGCGGAGCAGCGGCCAGGAGTTCAGTGACTCGAGCATTCGCCAAGCCAGTCGTTCGTTAAGTGGGGGCAGTCCCAGCGTCCGGTCATGAATGATTTCGGTGGCGGTGCCGCCGGCCCCGACCATCAGCACCGCCCCGAACGTGGAATCGCGCCTGCTGCCCAGGATCAGTTCGAACCCGCTGGGGGCATCGACCATCTTCTGAACGCTGACTCCGTCGACGTCGGCATCGGGCCGGTTGCGCCTGGCGTTGGCCACCAATTGCTCGTAGTGAATGCGTACACCGACATCGGTTGACAGGTTCACGGCGACACCACCGATCTCGGCCTTGAACGTGATCTGCGGAGACATCAGCTTCAGGACGACGGGGAAACCAATCTGCCGCGCCACCTCGACGGCTTCGTCCGCCGAGTGGGTGACGAATGGTTTCGTGACGGGAATGCCGTAGGAGGCGAGCAGGGCTTTGGAGAGCCGTTCGGACAGAATTTCTGTCTTCTGCTGGAAAACCAGCCGACGCAGTCGGCCACGACGGCCGGTGAACAGGATCGAAATGTCGCGCGGGGTTTCATACAGGCTTTCGCGGTTGCGAGCGTACGACACCAGGTACATGAAGGCCCGCACGGCTTGCTCGGGCGCCGTGTAGACCGGCACACCCGATTCCTTGAGAATCTGGATTCCGGCCTGTACCGCTTGGCCCGCCCATCCAGCGTGGCCAGGATCGGCTTGCGGGAATGAGCAGCGACCTCACTGATCGCCTCCGCCACACGCATGGGATCGGTCGTGCCGCGTGGGACAAGAATTACGAGTGCGGCGTCCACGTTGGGGTCTTCCAGGACCAACCGCGTCGCCTGGGCATAATCTTCTCGAGTGGCACTTCGCGGCAGATGGGCCGGATTCGTATGCGGGTAGGTGTCGAGCACCAATCGCGCCAGTTGGCCGCTGGTCTTTTCGGACAAAGGGGCCAGGACGCCGTGGCGATCAAGCAAGGCATCGGCGGCCACGCCCGCAGGTTCTCCCGCATTACTGAGGATGCTCAGCCGATCACCTTGGGGAGTGCGCTGCCGGGCCAGTAATTCGGCGCAATCGAAGATGTCGTCGATTTGCGAGACACGAACCATACCGGCGCGCTGGAACGCGGCATCGTACACGGCATCCTCGCCCACCAGCTGTCCGGTGTGCAAGACGGCGCCCTCCTTGGACTCGGCGAAACGCCCGGATCGGTAGGCCACGATGGGCTTGCTGCGGGCAAAGGCCCGAGTGGCCGACATGAATTCGCGCACGTCGTCAATCGAAACGACATACAGAATCAGAGCCAGCGTCCACGGATCGCCGCCGAAGTAATCGATCAGGTCGCTCAAGTTAATGTCGATACCGCTGCCAACCGACACAAAATGCGAGAACCCGACGTGTTCGATCAGCGCCCGATCGAGCGTGGCGACTGACAGCGCCTGCGATTGAGAAACAAAGGCCACGTGCCCTTGTTTCGGCAATCCCATCGCCAGGCTCGCGTTCAGACCCAACCGCGGCACAATGACGCCGAAACTATTGGGGCCTAGAATGCGCATCTCCGGATAGCCGCGGGCGCGACGGCGTATGTCGTCCTCCAGCGCCTGCCCCTCCGGGCCGGCCTCGCGGAAGCCCGGCGACAGGATCACCACGCCCTCGATCCCCATCTCGCCGCATTCGGACACGGCCTGCGGCACAGCGGCCGCTTCAGAACAGATCAACGCCAGGTCCGGAGGGTTGGGAACGGCGGCCACGTTCGGATACGCCTGGATGCCATGAACCGATTCGCGCGTGGCATTGACCGGATAGACGACTCGATCGCCCCGTTCGACGATCAGGTTGTGCAGGGCAATCGAGCCCACCGCATGCGGCGTATCGCTGGCCCCAATGACCGCAATCCGCTTGGGATCGAATATCTTACGAAGGTTGCGCGTTGTCATTCGCCGCCTCCCGTCCGTCCGCCCCTGGACTGGAACGGCCGCAACCGACTCCCGCGATCGCGCACCGGTTTCAGCGACTGTACCAACCCGTAAACGCCGCGCGTTAACTGGCCGCGCGGAGGGAAGAACGCATATCCGATCGTCCCCTACAATTTGCCAACGATTTTCAGGGAAACCTCAACTGCCCGCCGGCCATCTTCCGGCAGGATCGACGGTTGACGGCCTTCCAGAATGCAATCGCAGAAATGATCGTCCATCTGCATGTGGCCCCACATGCGATGGCCACCATGTTCTCGGAATTGCCAATGCTGCGTGTCCGGGTCTTCACCGAACAGAGTCAGTTCGTTATTCCAGTTGGCCTTGATCGACCGCGTGTTGTCGCCGATCACCTCGAGGATGGATGTGCTGCACGCCTGGGCGACCGCGCCACTGGTCTGCAGGTTCGCCCACCACGCCCCCCGGGAATTTGTAGTTCACATACGCGTTGTACCCCAACGTCCCGCCCAGCTTCTCAATCGGGAAGTGTTGGCAAATGGGGTCGACCTCTTCGAAGTCCGAGTTGGTCAGCCACCGCATGAGGTCAATCGACCAGACGGCCAGCGTGAATAGAGGCCCTCCCGTCTTTTCCAAATTCCAGACCCAGGAGCCGGGTGGCCATTGGGCGGCCAGGTCGGCCGCCGGAATCCACTCGCGGTACATGATCGCTTTGGGCGTGCCCAACTCGCCCGCATCGATCAGTTGCTTTGCCTTCACGTAGTTCGGAGTGAACCGAAAATTCAAGCTGGGCATCAGAATCTTGCCCGACGCCTGGGCCGCAGCGAGCATCTGGTCGACCTCTTCCATGGTCGCCGCAAACGGCATTTCGCAGATCACGTGCTTGCCCGCCTGCAGCGCGGCGATCGCGATCCGAGCGTGATGATCCGTCGGCACGGAGACGACCACCGCGTCGATGTTCGGGTCCTGGAGCATCTTCTCGTAATCGGTGTACTTCGCCGAGACGTTGTGTCGCTTGGCCCTTTTCTCCAGCGTCTCCTCGTTCAAGTCGCAAACGGCAGCCAGATTGGCCTGCTTCAGCGAACGGAATGCGTGCAAGTGGGCACCCGCCCCAACAAAACCGAGCCCCACAACGCCGACACCTACTTGATCTGCCATCGGACAACCCTCCCCTTTATTGATTGTGACACAATTCGTGGTAAATCTGCATCATCGTCCGGCAATGCACCCAACGATGTTCCGTCGGTTATGGGGTGACGATAGCAGTCCGACTATCCAGAAGTCGAACTGAACAAGTAACGGAACCTCAATAAACCCGATAGACCACCTGCAAAGTGTACCCGTGACAAATGCGCCCGCGTCAAGCAGCCAAGATCTGGGGGTACAGCCGAACTCCACCGCAGCTGGAACGTACGCTCTTCCACGCCGATGTCGCAGTCGTGTCGCATCAGGCTTCGTGCGGCGTCTGCGGTGACGCCAAAAAACAACTTTCGCCAATTCGGCATTTTCTCGATACGATTCCCGTTTACGCTATACTACGGTCGGTGGTCTCCTCGACATGAACATGGACTTTCGGCACATATCGGAACACGACCATGAAGATCGCAGTCACAGGCAAAGGTGGAGTCGGCAAGACGACGTTGTCGGCGATGCTGGCCGCCGCCTTGGGGCTGAAAGGGCAGAACGTGATTGCCATCGATGCCGACCCGGATGCAAACCTGGCGTCCGCTTTCGGCTTGCCTCTGGAGCGGCACCCTGTGTTCCTGGCGGAAATGAGAGACCTCATCACCGAGCGGACCGGCGCCAAGGATGCCTATGGCGGGTACTTCAAGTTGAATCCCAAAGTTGATGACATTCCGGACGAGTATTCACAGAAAGTCGGGAACGTTCGTCTTCTCGCTATCGGTGGCGTCCAAGGCGGCGGAGCGGGCTGCATCTGCCCCGCGTCGGCATTGATTAAAGCGCTGCTGACGCACGTCACTCTTGCGTCAGACGACGCGTTGATCATGGATATGGACGCCGGCATCGAACACTTGGGCCGGGCAACCGCCCAGTCGATGGACGCCCTGCTGGTCGTGGTCGACGACGGCCCCTGGAGCATTCAAACCGCGCTCCGCATCCGTACGCTTGCGGAGGACATCGGGATCAAGAACCTGGCCGCGGTGGTGAACCGTATGCGGAAACAGACGGATCTCGAAGCCGTGCAGACATTACTACAGGGGATTCCACTTGCGGGTACCGTACCGCATGACGATCGCCTGGTTCACGGCATCATCCAGGACGCTGACCAGCAACACATGACGCCCACCGAAGTGCTCACCGAACTGCTTCCCAGCATCGAGGGCATTCTGAAAAACCTTCTTTCCTTCACATAAACTTCCAGCGATCAATTTCCCGGCCGACACCAGCCGACATGCGACACGTCGGTCCAACTGACGAATTGAAAAAGAGTCTGCTGGTCCACCAGCTTCTGCACGAGTCAATGCCGGCAATGTTGTCGCCGCGGGGCTGTCGCCTGCTAATAAGCAGCGGCCACCACGCGTCGGACGGTTTTCGTGCGACGGATGCGTGTGTTGTTGATGCCCTCAGCGCCGTTCGTCGAAGGCTAATTCGTCTAATATTCAGAGAGACGTTGTGCCCGCTGACAGCTGCTCGACACATCATCCATAGCGAGGTCACGGCATGAACAAGATCTGCGCCAAGTCGTTATTGGCTCCCAGAATCTACGAACTCGTCGTGGAAGCCCCACGCGTGGCGCGCAAGGCGCAGCCGGGGCAGTTCCTGGTGGTGATGAGCGACGAAATGGGCGAGCGCATCCCTCTGACCATCGCCGATTTCGATCGCCAGGCGGGAACCATTACCATGGTCGTGATGGTTGTCGGCGCCAGTACAGAGAGACTTTGCGAGCGAGGGGTAGGCGACGAGCTGTACGCGCTGATCGGTCCGCTCGGTGAGCCTTCGGAAATCGGTGACCATGGCACGGTCGTGATGGTCGCCGGCGGTGTGGGAGCCGCCCCCATTTACCCCATCGCCCGCGCCTATCATGAGACCGGTCAGCGGGTCATTACCATCCACGGCGCCCGCTCCAAAGATTTGTTGTTCTGGACGGATCGGCTGAGCCGCCTTCAGCCACCGGCACATGATCACCACGGATGACGGCAGCCGGGGCGCGAAGGGCTGGTGACGCAGCCCCTCGTCGACCTGCTCGGCGAGGAGCCCTCGAACAACGTGGGGTGTGTCTACGCGATTGGACCGGCTGTGATGATGAAGTTTTGCTCACTGGCAACACGGCCCTTCCAGGTCAAGACCGTGGTCAGCCTGAACTCGGTGATGGTCGATGGCACGGGCATGTGTGGAGGCTGCCGAGTCGAGATCGGCGGCGAGACCAAGTTCACTTGTGTGGACGGCCCCGAGTTCGACGGTCATCTGGTTGACTGGGACATTCTGTTATCGCGACAGAAGATCTATGCCGAACAAGAGAAGTGTGCCCTGGAAGCGCTCCACAAACAGGTCAGGTGAACGATGGGCGAGAAGCAATCGAAACGCAAGGGGCGGGAAAAACGTGTACCGATGCCGGAGCAAGACCCGCAGGTGCGCGTCACGAACTTCGAGGAGGTGCCTCTTGGCTACTCGCCGATGCAGGCCGTTAGCGAAGCCCAACGCTGTTTGCAGTGCAAGAAGCCGTTCTGCGAAGAAGGGTGCCCGGTCAATGTGGCCATCCCCGAGTTTCTGCGTCTGGTCGCTGAGGGGAAGTTTGCCGAGGCGGCGCGCAAGATCAAAGAGACCAACTGCCTGCCCGCCGTGTGTGGACGTGTCTGCCCGCAGGAAACACAATGCGAGGAAAAGTGCGTTCTGGGAAAGAAATTCGAGCCCGTGGCCATCGGCCGCCTGGAACGCTTCGTGGCCGACTACGAACGAGAGAACCAACTGATCGAACTGCCGGCCGTGCCGCCTCCTACCGGCAAACGCGTGGCGGTGGTGGGGTCCGGTCCCGCGGGGCTTGCTGTCGCCGGCGACCTGGTGCTGCTGGGACACGAGGTGACCGTGTTCGAAGCCTTTCATCAGCCGGGCGGCGTCTTGATGTACGGCATTCCTGAATTCCGATTGCCCAAGCGGATTGTGGAACAGGAAGTCGACTACCTGCGGCGATTGGGAGTGTGTTTCGAGATGAACCAGGTGATCGGAAAGTCGATTACTTTGGACGAGTTGCTCGACGAAGAGGGATTCGATGCCGTGTTCATCGGCGTGGGCGCCGGCTTGCCCTACGGCATGGGAGTCCCTGGCGAGAACCTGGGGGGAGTCTACCTGGCCAACGAGTATCTGACTCGAGCCAACCTGATGAAGGCCTACGAATTTCCTCGCTACGGCACGCCTATCATGCGCGGCCACCACGTGTGCGTAATCGGCGGAGGAAACGTGGCCATGGACGCGGCGCGCATACCGCGGCGCCTGGGGCAAGCTGACGTTACCATCCTCTATCGCCGGTCGCGTGAAGAACTGCCGGCGCGGTCGGAGGAGATCCACCACGCCGAGGAGGAGGGTATCCAGTTCAAGATGCTCTGTTCTCCGATCGAGTACCTGGGAGACGAAAGAGGCATGGTCCAAGCGGTCCGCTGTCAGAAAATGGAATTGGGCGAGCCCGACGATTCCGGTCGGCGGCGGCCCCTGCCGATTCCCAACGCGGAGTTTACGTTGCAGACCGACATGGTGATCATCGCTATCGGTTCGGGAGCCAACCCTCTGCTCACGAAGACCGCCAAGGACGTGGAGCTGAACAAGCGAGGATATATTGTGGCCGACGAGTCCGGAGCGACAACGCGACAGGGGATCTGGGCGGGCGGGGACATCGTGACCGGAAGTGCCACGGTGATCCTGGCGATGGGGGCGGGCAAGAAGGCCGCCGCCGACATTCATCGCCATTTGTTGGAGGGATCCGGCTGGGAGAGTGCCTCGAGCCACGCTGAAACATGATTGCGCAGGACCGCGGTGATGATCCATCCCGCAGGTCAACTGTGGTCACCAGCGGCGATTCTACTGACGGCATACTCGTCGGGACCTGCACTTTTCCGGCGTCGGCCGGCGGCCGACGAATTTTCCTCGATTGTGGTGCCGCTGCGGAAGAAATCTCCCACGTGTTGGATTATCCTAACTGGAAGAACACTGCTCTACGGTCCTTTTTGCGGCTTCAGCAGAGCGGCACGCTGCGGATGGTTGACAAGGGCGGCACACAAAGTTGGAGCACGGCGACTGAATGGGAATCTATTGGAGACAGTCAGCAATGATCGACGGCCTATATTTCCACCACACCTGCAGCGCCTGCGGCAAGCGCTGGTACGACTTCTTGCCGATGTTGGCCTGCCGCGTCTGCGGATCTGACAACCTGGTGGTGAAGTTCGACGATACGAAACGCGAGCAGGAACGTCAGCAGCCGATCGAGAAAGGCCCTGCAAAAGATTAACCAGGCAGCAGCCCATTTCCGTAACTCGTCGTGCATTGGCAAGAGTAACTGCTCGGCAACGGATGTGAGCCGCGGGCTCGTCGGCGGTACCCGCGTTGACATACGTACTGGCCGGCGGTACCACTGGTAAGAAGTCGTGTTTCCTTTGAGTTCGCCGGCGGTGTTGAAGAGATGCGAACCATGAGCACAGCGCGCCCCACTCCCGCCAATGCCAAGACCACGCCGCGACATCTGGCAGTGGACATCGTTGATCTCACTTGCCGCGAGGTCCATGATATCAACGGCCTCGTTCCCGGCGTGAAAACGCCTGAGCATTCCCACGCACGCCCCGAGAATCAGCGCGACAGATTGCCGATCGTGTTCTCGGCCAACGCACCAAACGATTTTTGAAGAGGCTGGAAATGGCTGAAGCAGACCGAGAGTTAACGCTGGAAGAGGCAAAGGAATTACGTGATCTGCTCGTGGAGATCACTGAGTTGTCCCGGCAGATCGGAGTCAGTTCTGATGACTTCGACGCGGTGCGAGCATACCGGGACAATCTCGAGTGGCTGGCCGACTGCCCGGTGAAGGTGACCGATCAGCAGATGCAGAAGATCGCGGGCTACCGTGCCAATCTCGAATGGATCGAAAATGAAGACGTGATTCTGACCGAGGAAGAGATGGAACGGATCGCCCTCACCCGGGCTAATCTGGAGTGGATTCACGGTTACCCGCCGGACGACGACTAGAGAGGGCTGTCATTCGCAGAAACGCCCTTCGACAATCAATTTGGCCTATTTAACGTCGCTGACACGTCAAGGTGAGTTTTTGAATAGAACCGAGCATCTGCGCCCAGTCTACTTGGAATGACTCGACGGTGGTGGGCCTGTCAGTCCCGGTGCCACCTGGCAAGAGAGGCCCAATCACGTTGATTCCAGTTGATCGTCGGTGTATGTTGCCCGGTGGGGTGTCAGAACCGCCTGCCAACGCGCTCTGTATTCTGGGGGGAAAGCTCTGATGAGACGAATCGTTATCTCTACGATTGTTGCTTTCTGGTTTCTGACGAACGTGGCCAACCTTCACGCGGACACGCAACTGTTCGTTTCGCCACGCGGAAACGATCAATGGTCGGGAAAGTTGCCTGAACCGAACGCAAACATGACGGACGGGCCATTGGCCACACTAACAGCTGGCGGAATGCCGTGCGCATGCTGAAGACGAACAGTTCAGGATCAATCCGCGTCATCTTGCGTGGCGGCATCTACCGAATTGAGGAGCCGATCGTCTTTCAACCGGAGGATTCCGCTACGGCAGATGCGCCAATCACGTACGCGGCACACGCAGATGAAAAACCGGTGATTACCGGTGGACGCCTGATCGCTGGCTGGCAACAAGGCAGCGGCCCGTTGTGGACCGCGACCATTCCCCAGGTGAAGCAAGGCCAATGGTACTTCCGACAGATGTTCGTCGATGGCCGCCGAGCGATCCCTGCGCACGCCCAATGACGACGTCTTCAAACCCGCCGGACCGCTGCGCCCTTTGGGTGATCGCAACGAGGCGCGGCGGGATCCCAAGACGCGGTTGGGATTCAAGTACCGTGGCGACGATCTTCAAACCTGGCCCGACCTGAATGATGCGGTGATCGTCTACTACCACGCCTGGACAACGTCGCGACATCTTATTCGTGAACTCGATACGCAGCAACAAGAAGTCTTTTTTCGTAATCCCAGTGGATGGCCCGTGTTTTGGTGGGGCGACAAGGAACGGTATTACGTGGAAGCCATCCGTGCGGCAGTGGACGCTCCCGGTGAATTTCATCTGAATCGATCCACCGGTGTGCTGACCTACTACCCTCGTCCAGGGGAAGACATGTCCACGGCCGAAGTCGTAGCGCCGCTGGCCGATGACCTGCTGCGAATCGAAGGTAACCCGGAAGCCGACAGGTTCATCGACCACCTGCGATTCGAGGGCATCTCATTCCAACACACAGCCTGGTCCATGCCACAAGAAGGCACGGTTGACGGCCAGGCCGCCGCGTTCTTGAAGTCGGCGGCTGTGTTTGCACGAGGGGCCAGAGATTGTCGATTCATCAAGTGCGAAATCGCACACACCGGCGGCTACGCACTCTGGTTGGAGAATGGCTGTCAGCAAAACCTGGTCGAACAATGCCATTTGCACGACCTGGGTGCCGGCGGTGTCCGTTTGGGCCAGACCGAGTTACCCAAGGCCCCGTCAGCTCAGGCTGAGCGGAATAGGATCGTCAACTGCTTCATTCACGACGGCGGCCATGTATTTCACGCCGGAGTCGGTGTGTGGATCGGCCGTACGTCGCACAACGAGATCGCTCACAACGACATCTGTGACTTCTACTACACGGGCGTTTCAGTCGGTTGGAGTTGGGGCTATGCCCCTTCCACGGCCCATCACAACGTGATCGAGTACAACCACATTCACCACTTGGGTTGGCGGCAGTTGAGCGACATGGGCGCGATCTACTGCCTGGGGCTCTCGCCTGGCACGCGACTCTGCTACAACCTGATCCACGACGTGATGAGTTACCCAACCGGCTACGGTGGCTGGGGACTTTACACGGATGAAGGCAGCACCGGCATCCTGATGGAGAACAATGTCGTCTATCGCACCAAAGATGGCGGTTTCCATCAGCATTACGGCCGCGACAACATTTT